>NZ_FOXK01000021.1 GCF_900115695.1 Ectopseudomonas toyotomiensis | reverse complement strand
AAGCCGATCGCCATGGAAGATGGTCTGCGTTTCGCGATTCGCGAAGGCGGCCGTACCGTTGGTGCTGGCGTGGTTGCCAAGATCGTCGAGTAATCGGTTGATCTGTTCCTCTCAGGCCGGCATAATGGTCGGCCTGATTTTGCTTTAGGTCAGTAGCTCAATTGGCAGAGCGGCGGTCTCCAAAACCGCAGGTTGGGGGTTCGATTCCCTCCTGACCTGCCATTTTCTAACGAATCTGGCGTGTCTTTCACAGGATCCTCTCGAATGAATGTTAAGGCTGAAGCCAAAGACTCTCGCTTTGATCTGGTCAAGTGGCTGGTTGTCGCTGCCCTGGTTGCTGTGGGTGTTGTCGGTAATCAGTACTTCTCTGCTGAGCCGGTTCTGTATCGCGTTCTGGGCTTGGTTGCGTTGGGTGCTGTTGCTGCTTTCGTGGCGTTTCAGACTGCTCGTGGTCAAGCGTTCGCGGTGCTGCTGAAGGAAGCGCGCGTCGAGATTCGTAAGGTTGTTTGGCCGACCCGTCAGGAAACCATGCAGACCACCTTGATCGTGGTTGCGGTGGTCCTGGTGATGGCGCTGCTGCTGTGGGGGCTTGATTCCCTGCTCGGTTGGCTTGTTTCCCTGATTGTTGGTTAAGGGTGTCTCGTGGCTAAGCGTTGGTACGTCGTGCATGCCTACTCGGGTTACGAGAAGCATGTGATGCGCTCGCTCATCGAGCGCGTGAAGCTGGCTGGTATGGAAGATGACTTTGGCGAGATTCTCGTTCCCACTGAAGAGGTGGTCGAGATGCGCAATGGTCAGAAGCGCAAGAGTGAGCGCAAGTTCTTCCCTGGCTATGTTTTGGTGCAGATGGAAATGAACGAGGCGACTTGGCACTTGATCAAGGATACGCCGCGCGTCATGGGCTTCATTGGTGGTACGGCCGATAAGCCGGCGCCGATCACCGAGAAAGAAGCTGAAGCCATCCTGCGTCGTGTTGCCGATAGTGGTGACAAGCCCAAGCCGAAGACGCTGTTCGAGCCGGGCGAGATGGTACGAGTTGTCGATGGCCCGTTCGCCGATTTCGGTGGTGTGGTCGAAGAAGTGAATTACGAGAAGAGCCGCATCCAGGTTGCTGTGACCATTTTCGGTCGCTCCACCCCGGTCGAGCTGGAGTTCAGTCAGGTCGAGAAGGCATAACTGACATAAGCATCCCTCACCCCGCAGCCTTAGGCTGCGGGGTTTTGTCGTCACTGGGATAAATGCGTAAGTAACCTCGGGGAGCCGTCAGGCGTTCGAACCCGAAATTGGAGTAGCTAATGGCTAAGAAGATTCAGGCTTATATCAAGCTGCAGGTTAAAGCCGGTCAGGCAAACCCGTCGCCACCCGTCGGCCCCGCTCTGGGTCAGCACGGCGTGAACATCATGGAATTCTGCAAGGCGTTCAACGCCAAGACTCAGGGCATGGAACCTGGTCTGCCGACTCCTGTGATCATCACCGTTTACAGCGACCGCAGCTTCACCTTTGAAACCAAGAGCACCCCGGCATCGGTACTGCTGAAGAAGGCCGCCGGCCTGACCAGCGGTTCCGCTCGTCCGAACACCGTCAAAGTAGGCACCGTTACCCGTGCTCAGCTGGAAGAGATCGCCAAGACCAAGCAGGCTGATCTGACTGCCGCTGACCTGGATGCGGCCGTGCGCACCATCGCCGGCTCCGCTCGTAGCATGGGCCTGAACGTGGAGGGTGTGTAATGGCTAAGTTGACCAAGCGCCAAAAGGCCATCGCGGCCAAGGTTGAAGCCGGCAAGGCCTACACCTTCGAAGAAGCTGCCGGCCTGCTGGCCGAGCTGTCTGCCGTCAAGTTCACCGAGTCCTTCGACGTCGCCGTGAACCTGGGTGTAGATCCGCGTAAATCCGACCAGGTTGTACGTGGCGCCACCGTTCTGCCGAACGGCACTGGCAAGACCGTACGCGTTGCCGTGTTCACCCAGGGTCCGGGCGCTGAAGCTGCTCTGGCTGCCGGTGCTGACAAGGTTGGTATGGACGATCTGGCTGCCGAAATGAAGGCAGGCGATCTGAACTACGACGTGGTCATCGCTTCCCCGGACGCCATGCGCGTCGTTGGCCAGTTGGGCCAGGTACTGGGCCCGCGCGGTCTGATGCCGAACCCGAAAGTCGGCACCGTTACTCCGGACGTCGCTACCGCTGTCAAGAACGCCAAGGCTGGTCAGGTGCGTTTCCGTACCGACAAGAACGGCATCATCCACACCTCCGTTGGCAAGGTCGGCTTCGAAGCCGCTGCGCTGAAGCAGAACGTGGAAGCCCTGCTGTCCGACCTGAAGCGTCTGAAGCCGTCGACCTCGAAAGGTATCTACGTCAAGCGCGTGACCCTGAGCACCACCATGGGTCCGGGTCTGATCATCGATCAGGCTTCGCTCGACGCGTAAGTGATTGGGCCGGTAGCCATGGGCTGCCGGCTTTGAAAGATTGGGGTCCCTGCCTGGCGGGGGCTATCCAAGACCGTAGGTGACTCGCGTTTTAAATGTCAGGTTCGCCTGATGGCCTACGCAGATGGTGCTCCCGATTCGTTACCGAATCAGACACCAAAACGCCGCCGAACTCCGGTTCGGCGATACGGTAAAAACCAGGAGTAAACCCGTGGCAATTAAACTCGAAGACAAGAAGGCCATCGTCGCTGAAGTCAACGAGGCTGCCAAAGCCGGTCTGTCCGCTGTCGTGGCTGATGCCCGTGGCGTGACCGTCGGCGCAATGACCGGACTCCGTAAAGAGGCCCGCGAAGCTGGTGTGTACGTGAAAGTTGTGCGTAACACCCTGCTCAAGCGCGCCGTTGAAGGCACTCAGTTCGACGTGCTCAACGACGTGTTCAAAGGCCCGACCCTGATCGCATTCTCCAACGAACACCCGGGCGCTGCTGCTCGTCTGTTCAAGGAGTTCGCCAAGGGTCAGGACAAGTTCGAGATCAAGGCAGCTGCGTTCGAGGGCAAGTACCTCGCAGCAAACCAGATCGACGTACTGGCAAGTCTGCCGACCCGCGACGAGGGCATCGCCCAGCTGATGAGCGTTATTCAAGGCGCCACCAGCAAACTCGCTCGCACTCTGGCAGCCATTCGCGACCAGAAAGAAGCTGCTGCTGCCTAAGGCAGCGTGAGCCCTTTCGAAATCAAACGTTTAATTTGATGGTCGCGTAGGCCGTCACCCCAATACAGGAATTGATAGTCATGTCTCTGACTAACGAGCAAATCATCGAAGCTATCGGCCAGAAATCCGTTATGGAAATCGTTGAGCTGATCAAGGCGATGGAAGAAACCTTCGGCGTTACCGCTGCTGCCGCTGTTGCCGCCGGCCCGGCTGCTGCCGCTGCCGCTGTCGAAGAGCAGACCGAGTTCAACGTTGTCCTGGCTGAAGCCGGCGACAAGAAAGTGAACGTGATCAAGGCTGTTCGCGAGCTGACCGGTCTGGGCCTGAAAGAAGCCAAGGAGAAGGTTGATACCGCTCCTCAGGTCATCGCTGAAGGTCTGACCAAAGAAGCTGCTGAAGACGCCAAGAAGAAGCTGGAAGAAGCTGGCGCCAAGGTCGAGCTCAAGTAAGTTCGTACCTTGCGTCTACAGCCCGAGCGACTCGCACAAGGCTGATGGCTGGTGGCTTTTGCCACCGGCCTTTTTCCGTTCTAGGTTGGCTGTTCAACAGCCGGCCTGGAGCCGAAAAGATCCCGCCCGAGAGGCGGTTGCAAACCGAGGGTTTGCACGATTTTCTGGTCACCGCCGCCGGCGCTGGCCAAACAAGCAGGTGACCAAGCTGGGGAACGCTGATGGCTTACTCATACACTGAGAAAAAACGTATCCGCAAGGACTTTAGCAAGTTGCCGGATGTCATGGATGTGCCTTACCTCCTGGCCATCCAGCTGGATTCGTACCGCGAATTCCTGCAGCAAGGGGTGAGCAAGGAACAGTTCCGCGACATCGGCCTGCATGCGGCCTTCAAATCGGTATTCCCGATCATCAGCTACTCCGGCAACGCCGCCCTGGAGTACGTCGGCTATCGCCTGGGCGAGCCGGCGTTCGACGTCAAGGAGTGCGTCCTGCGTGGCGTGACCTTCGCCGTGCCGCTGCGCGTGAAAGTGCGCCTGATCATTTTCGACAAAGAATCGTCGAACAAAGCGATCAAGGACATCAAAGAGCAGGAAGTGTACATGGGCGAGATTCCGCTCATGACCGAGAACGGTACCTTCGTCATCAACGGTACCGAGCGTGTGATCGTGTCCCAGCTGCACCGTTCGCCGGGTGTGTTCTTCGACCACGACCGTGGCAAGACCCACAGCTCGGGCAAGCTGCTGTACTCCGCTCGCATCATTCCGTACCGCGGTTCCTGGCTGGACTTCGAGTTCGATCCGAAGGACGCGGTATTCGTGCGTATCGACCGTCGCCGCAAACTGCCGGCTTCCGTCCTGCTGCGCGCGCTGGGCTACAGCACCGAAGAAGTACTGGATGCCTTCTATGACACCAACGTCTTCCATGTGAAGGGCGAGAGCCTGAGCCTGGAGCTGGTTCCGCAGCGTCTGCGCGGCGAAGTCGCCGTTCTCGACATCAAGGACGGCAGCGGCAAGGTGATCGTGGAACAGGGCCGTCGTATCACGGCTCGCCACATCAACCAGCTGGACAAGGCTGGCATCAAGGAGCTGGAAGTTCCGCTCGACTACGTCATTGGCCGTACCACTGCCAAGGCGATCGTGCACCCGGCTACCGGCGAAATCATCGCCGAGTGCAACACCGAGCTGACCGCCGACCTGCTGGTCAAGATGGCCAAGGCGCAGGTGGTTCGCTTCGAGACCCTGTACACCAATGACATCGACTGCGGCCCGTTCATCAGCGACACGCTGAAGATCGACAGTACTACCAATCAGTTGGAAGCACTGGTCGAGATCTACCGCATGATGCGTCCTGGCGAGCCGCCAACCAAGGATGCTGCCGAGACCCTGTTCAATAACCTGTTCTTCAGCGCCGAGCGTTACGACCTGTCCGCCGTTGGCCGCATGAAGTTCAACCGTCGTATCGGTCGTACCGAGATCGAAGGTTCGGGCGTGCTGAGCAAGGAAGACATCGTTGCCGTACTGAAGACCCTGGTCGACATCCGTAACGGCAAGGGCATCGTCGACGACATCGACCACCTGGGTAACCGTCGCGTACGTTGCGTCGGCGAGATGGCCGAGAACCAGTTCCGCGTTGGCCTGGTGCGTGTAGAGCGCGCGGTCAAGGAACGTCTGTCGATGGCCGAAAGTGAAGGCCTGATGCCGCAAGACCTGATCAACGCCAAGCCGGTTGCGGCAGCGGTGAAGGAGTTCTTCGGTTCCAGCCAGCTCTCGCAGTTCATGGACCAGAACAACCCGCTGTCCGAGATCACCCACAAGCGCCGCGTCTCTGCACTCGGCCCAGGTGGCCTGACCCGTGAGCGCGCAGGCTTCGAAGTCCGCGACGTACACCCGACCCACTACGGTCGCGTGTGCCCGATCGAAACTCCTGAAGGTCCGAACATCGGTCTGATCAACTCCCTGGCGGCCTATGCCCGCACCAACCAGTACGGCTTCCTGGAAAGCCCGTACCGCGTGGTCAAGGAAGGCAAGGTCACCGACGAGATCGTGTTCCTGTCCGCCATCGAAGAAGCCGACCATGTGATCGCCCAGGCATCCGCGACCCTGAACGACAAGGGGCAGCTGATCGATGAGCTGGTAGCCGTACGTCACCTCAACGAATTCACCGTCAAGGCACCGGAAGACGTCACCCTGATGGACGTTTCGCCGAAGCAGGTCGTTTCCGTCGCTGCCTCGCTGATTCCGTTCCTCGAGCACGACGACGCCAACCGCGCCCTCATGGGTTCGAACATGCAGCGCCAGGCTGTGCCGACCCTGCGTGCCGACAAGCCGCTGGTAGGTACCGGCATGGAGCGCAACGTCGCCCGTGACTCCGGTGTCTGCGTCGTGGCCCGTCGTGGTGGTGTGATCGACTCCGTCGACGCCAGCCGTATCGTGGTGCGTGTCAACGATGACGAAGTCGAAACTGGCGAAGCCGGTGTCGACATCTACAACCTGACCAAATACACCCGCTCCAACCAGAACACCTGCATCAACCAGCGTCCGCTGGTGAGCAAAGGTGACAAGGTGGCGCGTAGCGACATCATGGCTGACGGCCCGTCCACCGACATGGGTGAACTGGCGCTGGGTCAGAACATGCGCGTTGCGTTCATGCCCTGGAACGGCTTCAACTTCGAAGACTCCATCTGCCTGTCCGAGCGCGTGGTTCAGGAAGACCGCTTCACCACCATCCACATTCAGGAACTGACCTGTGTGGCGCGTGACACCAAGCTCGGCCCAGAGGAAATCTCCTCTGACATCCCGAACGTTGGCGAAGCTGCCCTGAACAAACTGGACGAAGCCGGTATCGTCTACGTCGGCGCCGAAGTCGGCCCGGGCGACATTCTGGTTGGTAAGGTCACCCCGAAAGGCGAGACCCAACTGACGCCGGAAGAGAAGCTGCTGCGTGCGATCTTCGGTGAAAAGGCGTCTGACGTTAAAGACACCTCCCTGCGTGTGCCGACTGGCACCAAGGGTACCGTCATAGACGTGCAGGTCTTCACCCGTGATGGCGTGGAGCGCGACTCGCGCGCCCTGTCCATCGAGAAGATGCAGCTGGACGAGATCCGCAAGGACCTCAACGAAGAGTTCCGCATCGTCGAAGGCGCGACCTTCGAGCGTCTGCGTTCCGCTCTGGTTGGCGCTATCGCCGAAGGCGGCGCTGGTCTGAAGAAAGGCACCGCGATCACCGACGAGTTCCTCGACGGTCTCGAGCGTGGCCAGTGGTTCAAACTGCGCATGGCCGACGACGCCCTGAACGAGCAGCTGGAGAAGGCTCAGGCCTACATCTCCGACCGCCGTCAGATGCTCGACGACAAGTTCGAAGACAAGAAGCGCAAGCTGCAGCAGGGCGATGACCTGGCGCCGGGCGTACTGAAGATCGTCAAGGTTTACCTGGCCATCCGCCGTCGCATCCAGCCGGGTGACAAGATGGCCGGTCGTCACGGTAACAAGGGTGTGGTCTCGGTGATCATGCCGGTCGAAGACATGCCGCATGACGCCAACGGTACGCCGGTCGACATCGTGTTGAACCCGCTGGGCGTTCCGTCGCGTATGAACGTCGGTCAGATCCTCGAAACCCACCTCGGCCTCGCGGCCAAAGGCCTGGGCGAGAAGATCAATCGCATGCTCGAAGAGCAGCGCAAGATCGCCGAGCTGCGCAAGTTCCTCGCCGAGATCTACAACGAGATCGGTGGCCGTCAGGAAAACCTCGACGAGTTCTCCGATACCGAGATCCTCGAGCTGGCGAAGAACCTCAAAGGCGGTGTACCGATGGCGACTGCCGTGTTCGACGGCGCCAAGGAAACCGAGATCAAGGCCATGCTGAAGCTGGCTGATCTGCCGGAGAGCGGCCAGATGCGCCTGTTCGACGGTCGTACCGGTAACCAGTTCGAGCGCCCGACCACCGTCGGCTACATGTACATGCTCAAACTGAACCACCTGGTGGACGACAAGATGCACGCCCGTTCCACTGGTTCCTACAGCCTGGTTACCCAGCAGCCGCTGGGTGGTAAGGCGCAGTTCGGTGGTCAGCGTTTCGGGGAGATGGAGGTCTGGGCACTGGAAGCCTATGGCGCCGCCTACACCCTGCAGGAAATGCTGACCGTGAAGTCGGACGACGTGAACGGCCGTACCAAGATGTACAAGAACATCGTGGATGGCGATCACCGTATGGAGCCGGGCATGCCCGAGTCCTTCAACGTACTGATCAAAGAGATCCGTTCGCTCGGCATCGATATCGATCTGGAAACCGAATAACACGACGTGAATCGGCAGCGGGGCTAGTCCAGCCCGCTGCCCGCTCCGCCAGGAGGAAAGGCCTTGAAAGACCTACTGAATTTGCTGAAAAACCAGGGTCAGATCGAAGAGTTCGACGCCATCCGTATCGGATTGGCCTCGCCTGAGATGATCCGTTCGTGGTCGTTCGGTGAAGTTAAAAAGCCGGAAACCATCAACTACCGTACCTTCAAGCCAGAGCGTGACGGCCTGTTCTGCGCCAAGATCTTTGGCCCGGTCAAGGACTACGAGTGCCTGTGCGGCAAGTACAAGCGCCTCAAGCACCGCGGTGTGATCTGCGAGAAGTGCGGCGTTGAAGTGGCGCTGGCCAAGGTTCGTCGTGAGCGCATGGCGCACATCGAACTGGCCTCGCCGGTTGCCCACATCTGGTTCCTGAAGTCGCTGCCGTCCCGTATCGGCCTGCTGATGGACATGACCCTGCGTGATATCGAGCGCGTGCTCTATTTCGAGAGCTACGTCGTAATCGATCCGGGCATGACCACCCTCGAGAAGGGTCAGCTGCTGAACGACGAACAGTACTTCGAAGCCCTCGAAGAGTTCGGTGACGACTTCGACGCGCGCATGGGCGCCGAAGCCGTGCGTGAGCTGCTGCACGCCATCGACCTGGATCACGAGATCGGCCGCCTGCGTGAAGAGATTCCGCAGACCAACTCCGAGACCAAGATCAAGAAGCTGTCCAAGCGCCTGAAGCTGATGGAAGCCTTCAAGGACTCCGGCAACCTGCCGGAATGGATGGTGCTGACCGTTCTGCCGGTTCTGCCGCCGGATCTGCGTCCGCTGGTACCGCTGGATGGTGGCCGCTTCGCGACTTCCGATCTGAACGATCTGTATCGCCGCGTGATCAACCGTAACAACCGTCTCAAGCGCCTGCTCGATCTGTCCGCGCCGGACATCATCGTGCGCAACGAAAAGCGCATGCTGCAGGAAGCGGTCGACGCCCTGCTCGACAACGGCCGTCGCGGTCGCGCCATCACTGGCTCGAACAAGCGTCCGCTGAAGTCGCTGGCCGACATGATCAAAGGTAAGCAAGGTCGCTTCCGTCAGAACCTGCTCGGTAAGCGCGTGGACTACTCCGGTCGTTCCGTGATCACCGTGGGTCCGACCCTGCGCCTGCACCAGTGCGGCCTGCCGAAGAAGATGGCCCTGGAGCTGTTCAAACCGTTCATTTTCGGCAAGCTGGAAATGCGTGGTCTGGCGACCACCATCAAGGCTGCGAAGAAGATGGTCGAGCGCGAGCTGCCGGAAGTGTGGGACGTTCTCGCTGAAGTGATTCGCGAACACCCCGTCCTGCTCAACCGTGCACCGACTCTGCACCGTCTGGGCATCCAGGCGTTCGAGCCGGTACTGATCGAAGGTAAGGCGATCCAGCTGCACCCGCTGGTCTGCGCCGCGTACAACGCCGACTTCGACGGTGACCAGATGGCCGTTCACGTGCCGCTGACGCTGGAAGCCCAGCTCGAAGCGCGCGCGCTGATGATGTCGACCAACAACATCCTCTCGCCCGCCAACGGTGAGCCGATCATCGTGCCGTCGCAGGACGTTGTACTGGGTCTGTACTACATGACCCGTGAAGCCGTGAACGCCAAGGGCGAAGGTCGCGTATTCGCCGACCTGCAGGAAGTCGATCGCGTGTTCCGCGCCGGCGAAGCGTCCCTGCACGCCCGCGTGAAAGTGCGTATCAACGAAACCATCAAAGAGAAAGATGGTTCGATCACCAAGAACACCCGCATCGTCGACACCACCGTCGGCCGCGCGCTGCTGTTCCAGATCGTACCGGCCGGCCTGTCTTACGACGTGGTCAACCAGTCGATGAAGAAGAAGGCGATCTCCAAGCTGATCAACCAGTGCTACCGCACCGTTGGTCTGAAGGACACCGTCATCTTCGCTGACCAGCTGATGTACACCGGTTTCGCTTACTCGACCATCTCCGGTGTGTCGATCGGCGTGAACGACTTCGTCATCCCGGACGAGAAGGCGCGCATCATCGACGCCGCCACCGAGGAAGTGAAGGAAATCGAATCGCAGTACGCCTCCGGCCTGGTTACCCAGGGCGAGAAGTACAACAAGGTGATCGACCTCTGGTCGAAGGCCAACGATGAAGTGTCCAAGGCGATGATGGCCAACCTCTCGAAAGAGCCGGTTGTCGATCGCGAAGGCAAGACCGTCGAGCAGGAGTCCTTCAACTCCATGTACATGATGGCGGACTCCGGTGCTCGTGGTAGCGCCGCCCAGATCCGTCAGCTGGCCGGTATGCGTGGTCTGATGGCCAAGCCGGACGGCTCCATCATCGAAACGCCGATCACCGCGAACTTCCGCGAAGGTCTGTCGGTTCTGCAGTACTTCATCTCCACCCACGGTGCTCGTAAGGGGCTGGCGGATACCGCACTGAAGACCGCGAACTCCGGTTACCTGACCCGTCGTCTGGTCGACGTGGCGCAGGATCTGGTGGTGACCGAGATCGATTGCGGTACCGAGCACGGTCTGCTGATGACGCCGCACATCGAAGGCGGCGATGTCGTCGAGCCGCTGGGTGAGCGCGTACTGGGTCGAGTGATTGCCAAGGACGTGTTCAAGCCAGGCACCGAGGACGTTATCGTCCCGGCCGGTACCCTGATCGACGAGCAGTGGGTCGAGTTCATCGAGCTGAACAGCGTCGACGAAGTAGTCGTGCGTTCGCCGATCACCTGCGAAACCCGCTTCGGCATCTGCGCCAAGTGCTACGGCCGCGATCTGGCCCGTGGTCACCAGGTCAACATCGGTGAGGCGGTCGGCGTTATCGCAGCGCAGTCCATCGGTGAGCCGGGTACCCAGCTGACCATGCGTACCTTCCACATCGGTGGTGCTGCAAGCCGTACTTCGGCTGCCGACAGCGTCCAGGTGAAGAACGGTGGTGCGATCCGCCTGCACAACCTGAAGCACGTCGAGCGCGTGGACGGCAACCTGGTAGCGGTTTCCCGCTCCGGCGAGCTGGCTGTGGCTGACGAGTTCGGTCGCGAGCGCGAGCGTTACAAGCTGCCGTACGGTGCCGTGATTTCCGTGAAGGAAGGCGACAAGGTCGACGCTGGCGCCATCGTCGCCAAGTGGGACCCGCACACCCACCCGATCGTGACCGAAATGAAGGGTACCGTGACCTTCGTCGGCATGGAGGAGGGCATCACCATCAAGCGCCAGACCGACGAACTGACCGGTCTGACCAACATCGAGGTTCTCGATCCGAAGGATCGTCCGGCTGCTGGCAAGGACATTCGTCCGGCCATCAAGATGGTCGATGCCAACGGCAAGGAACTGCTGCTGCCGGGTACCGACGTTCCCGCTCAGTACTTCCTGCCAGCCAACGCCCTGGTCGGTGTGGCTGACGGTGCGCAGATCGCGGTCGGTGACGTTATCGCCCGTATCCCGCAAGAGACCTCGAAGACTCGCGACATCACCGGTGGTCTGCCGCGCGTTGCCGACCTGTTCGAAGCCCGTCGTCCGAAGGAAGCTTCGATCCTGGCGGAAATCAGCGGCACCATCTCGTTCGGTAAAGAGACCAAGGGCAAGCGCCGTCTGGTCATCACCCCGACCGATGGCAGTGATCCGTACGAGGAGCTGATTCCGAAGTGGCGTCACCTGAACGTCTTCGAAGGCGAACAAGTGAACCGCGGCGAAGTTATCTCCGACGGTCCGAGCGATCCGCACGATATCCTGCGTCTGCTGGGTGTGAGCGCGCTGGCCAAGTACATCGTCAACGAGATCCAGGACGTTTACCGTCTGCAGGGCGTGAAGATCAACGACAAGCACATCGAGACCATCCTGCGTCAGATGCTGCGTAAGGTCGAAGTCAGCGAGTCCGGCGATTCGTCCTTCATCAAGGGCGATCAGATGGAGCTCACCCAGGTTCTGGGCGAGAACGAGCGTCTGGCCGAAGAGGACAAGTTCGTCGCCAAGTACACCCGCGTACTGCTGGGTATCACCAAGGCGTCGCTGTCCACCGAGTCGTTCATCTCGGCAGCGTCCTTCCAGGAAACCACTCGCGTCCTCACCGAGGCGGCGGTTACTGGCAAGCGCGACTACCTGCGGGGTCTGAAAGAGAACGTGGTCGTGGGTCGTCTGATCCCGGCCGGTACCGGTCTGGCCTATCACAGCGAGCGCAAGCGCAAGCGTGATGCAGACAAGCCGGTACGAGTCAGCGCCAGTGAGGTGGAAGCCGCACTGACCGAAGCGCTGAACTCCAGCGGAAATTGAGTCGAAGCCTCGCTGGTTTGCCAGCGGGGCTTTGTCTTGACTGGGGGTTTGAGTCTCTTTAGACTCATGCACCCCTAAATTTGGCAGGGCGCTGTGCTCTGCCATCTTTATTTGTGAGCGTCGAAAGACAACAGTGGAGCTAGTAGATGGCAACTATCAACCAGCTGGTACGTCAGCCGCGTAAGCGTATCGTCGAGAAATCCGACGTGCCTGCGCTGCAGAACTGCCCGCAGCGTCGTGGCGTGTGCACTCGCGTGTACACCACTACGCCGAAAAAACCTAACTCGGCACTGCGTAAAGTATGCCGTGTGCGTCTGACCAACGGTTTCGAGGTTTCCTCGTACATCGGTGGTGAAGGCCACAACCTGCAAGAGCACAGCGTCGTGCTGATCCGTGGCGGTCGTGTAAAAGACCTTCCGGGTGTGCGCTACCACACCGTGCGTGGTTCGCTGGATACCTCCGGCGTCAAAGACCGTAAGCAGGGTCGTTCCAAGTACGGTACCAAGCGTCCGAAATAAGGCTGCTTGATCCTTTTTATTTAGTTGAGTCGATAAGAGTAAGGTCGGGCGCGGCTTTCGCTGTTGGTCCCGAGCTAACCTGAAGACCGTTTGAGGGCTTATCAATGCCAAGACGTCGTGTAGCAGCAAAGCGTGAGATCCTGGACGATCCGAAATACGGAAGTCAGATCCTCGCCAAATTCATGAACCACGTGATGGAAAGCGGCAAGAAGGCCGTGGCCGAACGCATCGTTTACGGTGCTCTGGACACTGTCAAAGCACGCAAGAACAGCGATCCCCTGGAGATCTTCGAGAAAGCTCTCGACGCCATCGCTCCGCTGGTCGAAGTCAAGTCCCGCCGTGTAGGCGGTGCTACCTACCAGGTTCCGGTCGAAGTTCGTCCTTCCCGTCGTAACGCCCTGGCTATGCGCTGGCTGGTGGACTACGCGCGCAAGCGCGGTGAGAAGTCCATGGCTCTGCGTCTGGCTGGTGAGTTGCTGGATGCTGCTGAAGGCAAAGGCGCTGCTGTCAAGAAGCGTGAAGACGTGCACCGTATGGCTGAAGCCAACAAAGCTTTCTCGCACTACCGCTTCTAATTCCGGCTCCACTAACCTTGCGAGGGCTTTATGGCTCGTAATACAGCAATTAACCGCTACCGTAACATCGGTATCTGTGCCCACGTTGACGCGGGCAAGACCACCACTACCGAGCGGATCCTGTTCTACACAGGCCTGAGCCACAAGATGGGCGAGGTGCATGATGGCGCCGCGACCACCGACTGGATGGTTCAGGAGCAGGAGCGTGGTATTACCATTACTTCTGCTGCTATCACCACCTTCTGGAAAGGTTCGGTTGGTCAGTACGACAACTATCGCGTAAACGTCATCGATACCCCCGGTCACGTTGACTTCACCATCGAAGTAGAGCGCTCGCTGCGCGTACTCGACGGCGCTGTCGTAGTGTTCTGTGGTACTTCGGGCGTTGAGCCGCAGTCCGAAACCGTATGGCGTCAGGCCAACAAGTACGGCGTTCCGCGTATCGTTTACGTGAACAAGATGGACCGTGCTGGTGCCAACTTCCTGCGCGTCGTCGGTCAGATCAAGAACCGTCTGGGTCACACCCCGGTACCGATTCAGATCGCCATCGGTTCAGAAGAGAACTTCGAAGGTCAGGTTGATCTGATCAAGATGAAGGCTATCTACTGGAACGAAGACGACAAGGGCACTACCTATCGTGAGGAAGAGATTCCTGCCGAGCTGGTAGACCTGGCCAACGAGTGGCGCTCGAACATGGTTGAGGCTGCTGCCGAAGCCAACGAAGAGCTGATGAACAAGTACCTTGAAGAAGGTGACTTGTCGGCCGAGGACATCAAGGCTGGTCTGCGCGCCCGTACTCTGGCGAGCGAGATCGTGCCGGCTGTCTGCGGTTCCTCGTTCAAGAACAAGGGCGTTCCCCTGGTTCTCGATGCTGTCATCGACTTCCTGCCCGCTCCGACCGAGATCCCTGCGATCAAGGGCATTCACCCGGATCTGGCCGACAAGCCGAAAGATGAAATCGCCGAAGGCGATTACGACGAGCGTCATGCTGACGACAACGAGCCGTTCTCGGCTCTGGCGTTCAAGATCGCTACCGACCCGTTCGTCGGTACACTGACCTTCGTGCGCGTCTACTCGGGCGTTCTGGAGTCTGGCCAGTCGGTCATCAACTCCGTGAAAGGCAAGAAAGAGCGCGTTGGTCGTATGGTGCAGATGCACGCCAACCAGCGTGAAGAGATCAAAGAAGTGCGCGCTGGCGACATCGCGGCTCTGATCGGCATGAAGGACGTCACCACCGGTGAAACCCTGTGCGATCCGGACAAGCAGATCATCCTCGAGCGCATGGACTTCCCGGAGCCGGTCATTTCGGTAGCTGTAGAGCCGAAAACCAAGGCTGACCAGGAGAAGATGGGTATCGCACTGGGCAAGCTGGCTCAGGAAGACCCGTCGTTCCGCGTCAAGACTGACGAAGAAACCGGTCAGACCATCATCTCCGGTATGGGAGAGCTGCACCTGGACATCCTCGTTGACCGCATGAAGCGCGAATTCAACGTCGAGGCCAACATCGGCAAGCCGCAGGTTTCCTACCGTGAAACCATCACCAAGGACGCTGTCGAGATCGAAGGTAAGTTCGTTCGTCAGTCCGGTGGTCGCGGTCAGTTCGGTCACTGCTGGATTCGTTTCTCGACTCCGGACGTGGACGACAAGGGCAACATCACCGAGGGTCTGGTGTTTACCAACGAAGTCGTAGGTGGTGTGGTTCCGAAGGAATACATCCCGGCGATCCAGAAGGGTATCGAAGAGCAGATGAAGAACGGCGTTGTTGCCGGCTATCCGCTGATCGGCCTGAAGGCTACCGTGTTCGATGGTTCCTACCACGACGTCGACTCCAACGAGATGGCGTTCAAGATCGCTGCCTCCATGGCGACCAAGCAGCTGGCCCAGAAGGGTGGCGGTAAGGTGCTTGAGCCGATCATGAAGGTAGAAGTGGTAACTCCTGAGGATTACATGGGTGACGTGATGGGTGACCTGAACCGTCGTCGTGGTCTGATCCAGGGTATGGAAGATTCGGTGTCCGGTAAGGTTATCCGTGCCGAAGTTCCGCTGGGCGAGATGTTTGGTTACGCTACCGACGTCCGTTCCATGTCCCAGGGTCGCGCCAGCTACTCCATGGAATTCTCCAAGTACGCAGAGGCTCCGGCGAACATCGTCGAAGCGCTGGTTAAAAAACAAGGCTAATCCCGCCCTTTAAGTAAGAGGTTTACTGTCGTGGCTAAGGAAAAATTCGAACGTAACAAACCGCACGTCAACGTTGGCACCATCGGTCACGTTGACCACGGTAAAACCACTCTGACCGCTGCTCTGACCCGTGTCTGCTCCGAAGTTTTCGGTTCCGCTCGCGTTGACTTCGACAAGATCGACAGCGCTCCGGAAGAGAAGGCTCGTGGTATCACCATCAACACTGCCCACGTAGAGTACGATTCCAACATTCGTCACTACGCGCACGTTGACTGCCCGGGTCACGCCGACTACGTGAAGAACATGATCACCGGTGCTGCCCAGATGGACGGCGCGATCCTGGTCTGCTCGGCTGCCGACGGTCCGATGCCGCAAACCCGTGAGCACATCCTG
>NZ_FOXK01000014.1 GCF_900115695.1 Ectopseudomonas toyotomiensis | reverse complement strand
CGCCACCGAGCAGTCGGTGGGCAAGCTGTTCATGGCCGGGGTGATCCCGGGCGTGATGCTCGGCCTGGTGCTGATGATCGCGATCTACATCGTCGCGCGCATCAAGAAGCTGCCGGCACTGCCGCGTGCCAGCTTCCGCGAGTGGCTGCGTGCTGCGCGTGAAGCGTTCTGGGGCCTGCTGCTGATGGTGATCATCCTCGGCGGTATCTACACCGGCATGTTCACCCCGACCGAGGCTGCGGCCGTGGCGGCGGTGTACGCCGGCTTCGTCGCCCTGTTCGTGTACAAGGACCTGACCATCCGCGAGTGCCCGAAGGTGCTGCTGGAGTCCGGCAAGCTGACCATCATGCTGATGTTCATCATTGCCAACGCCATGCTCTTCGCCCATGTGCTGACCACCGAGCAGATCCCGCAGCAGATCACTGCCTGGGTGGTGGATCTGGGCCTGCAGCCTTGGCAGTTCCTGCTGGTGGTGAACATCGTGCTGCTGATCGCCGGTGCCTTCATGGAGCCGTCGGCGATCATCCTGATCCTGGCGCCGATCCTCTTCCCGATCGCCATGCAGCTGGGCATCGACCCGATCCACCTGGGCATCATCATGGTGGTGAACATGGAGATCGGTCTGATCACGCCACCGGTGGGGCTGAACCTGTTCGTCACCTCGGCGGTGACGGGCATGCCACTGACGGCCGTGATCCGCGCCGCGCTGCCATGGCTGATGCTGCTGATCAGCTTCCTAATGGTGATTACCTACATCCCGGCCGTTTCCATGGCGCTGCCGAACATGCTCGGCATGTAAGGGTTCAACCGAACGATGCTACTTCGGTACCTCGTGTACCCACTCCGCCCGGCCTTAGTGCCGGGCTTTTTTTGCACGAAACAATCTGACGAAAAGTGCTGTAGCCATTTCGCCAACCCAGCACACACATGGCTGCGCAGAATTGCCGGGCCTGGCGTAAAGTCACCGCCACGATCGTCAAGGAAATCGTTACATGCTCAGACGCAGCCTGAAATCCCTCGTTACCACCTGGCTGACTGGTCTACTCGCGCTACTACCACTGGCGCTGACCCTGGCACTGCTCGCCTGGATATTCAGCCTGCTCAATCGCCTGGTCGGCCCCTCGACCCTCATCGGCCAGGTGTTCGCCGCCCTCGGCCAACCTTTCTCCAGCAACGGCTACATGGCCTATCTGCTGGGCAGCCTGGTGCTGCTGGCCAGCCTCTACCCACTAGGTCTGGCCGTGCAACTGGGCCTGCGTCGTCCGCTGTCCTGGCTGATCGATCGCACCCTGCGGCGCACCCCGCTGATCGGTAATTTCTACAACCTGGCCGATCGCTTCGTTGGCCTGCTGGACAAGAACAAGAACCCGGATATCACCACCATGGCCCCGGTCTGGTGCTTCTTCGGCGGCGACGGCGCAGCGGTGCTAGCCCTGCGCCCGAGTTCCGAAACAGTGGAGCTGGAAGGCCGCGCCTACTGCGCCATCCTAATTCCCACCGCGCCGATTCCAGTCGGTGGCGGCCTGCTCTACGTACCGGAGACATGGATACGCCCGGCCGACATGGGCGTGGATCAACTGACCAGCATCTACGTCTCCATGGGCCTCACGCCACCCGACAAACGCAACGTGGAGCAGACCAAACCCGTGGTGATCAAGCCTTAGCAGGTCGTTGAAAAACTACCTGCGTTGCCATTGCTGCGGCTGTTCTTGCCTTGCACTGGCTGCCTCGCCTACGTTTTTCAACGGCCTGCTAGGCGAGCGGCAAGCTGGTGGTGGACTTGATCTCCGATAAAGCAACGATCGAGTTCACCTCCTGGATACCGGGCACCAGTGACAGCTTCTCGAAAAAGAAGCGCTCATAGGCTTCGATATCGCGGGTGACGATGCGCAGCATGAAATCCACCGCGCCCATCAGCACATGACACTCCAGCACCTCGGGAAACTCGCGCATGGCTTCGGCGAACTCGGTCAGGTTGGAGCGACCATGGGCGTTGAGTTTGACCTGAGCGAATACCTGCGTATGCAGGCCGATGCGCTTGCGATCGAGCAGGGTAACCTGCTTGCGAATCACCCCCTCCTCCTTCAGACGCTGGATACGTCGCCAGCACGGCGACTGCGACAGACCTATACGCTCGGCGATCTCCGCCGTGGAGAGACCCGCATCCTCCTGTAGCAGAGCAAGAATGCGTTGATCGTAGGCATCCAGGGAAACGGACATAAAAAATCCCCACTAATGACGAAATTGGGAAATTCTATCCATCAAACACCCATAAACACAGAAAAACAGGCAGAACTTTTGCCGATAGAAGGCGGAAACTTAGGCAAAACCTGCCCGAGCTGCCGCCATGCCTGATACCACTCCGTTCCCCGCCGCCCACAACCGCCGCGATCCCTGGCAGGATCGTCCCGATGCCTACGTCGAATACCAACTGCGCACCGACGCCGAAGCCGACGTGCTGTGCCGACTGCTCGGTCTGTTCGCCCAATTGCAGCTGCTACCCGAAGCCTTGCACATGGAACGCCTGCACGATGACCTGCACATCAGCCTGCACTTGCCCGGCATCTCGCTGCATCGAGCCGGGGTGCTGGCGCAGAAACTGCGAGGCCTGGTCTGCGTATGGGAGGTGACCTGGCAACACCTGGATCACGGCCTGGTGACGGAGGTGGCCTGAAGCGGCTACTCCGTCACGTATGAGCCTTCGCCCTTGTGCCGCTTTTCGGGCATCCTAGCCGGGCTGAAAGGCCGTTGAAAAACGGCCTGCTAACCTTGTTCAGGCCGACCCGAGGAGCCCGCATGTCCGCCTTCACCGCTACCGCCCCTGACCGTGTACTGGATCTTGGCGATCTGCTGCGTGAGCTGGTGGCCCAGGGCCGGGTCGATCAGGATGTGGCTGAGCAGTGCCTGGCGATCCGTCGCAGCTCGCTGAACAATAGCCAGCACCCGCTGGAGTTTCTCGCCGCACAGCAGGTGGACGACCAAAAAAGGCCGGGCAAGAAACTCGACCTGGAAACCCTCACCACCTGGCTGGCCAACTTCGCCGGGCAACCTTACTTGCGCATCGACCCGCTGAAGATCGACGTTCCGTCCATCACCCCGCTGATGTCCTACGCCTTCGCCCAGCGTCACAAGATTCTCGCCGTGGCCGTGGACAGCGAGAGCGTGACCATCGCCAGCAGCCAGCCACTGGTGCACAGCTGGGAAGCCAACCTGATCCACGTGCTCAAGCGTCCGATCAAGCGCGTGGTAGCCAACCCCAGCGATATTCAGCGCTTCACCACCGAGTTCTATCGACTGGCCCGCTCGGTCAGCGGCGCCAATGCCACCGACCAGAAGATCAGCGGTGTCGGCAACTTCGAACAACTGCTCAGCCTCGGCGCCCAGGATCAGGAACCGGACGCCAACGATGCGCACATCGTCAACATCGTCGACTGGCTGTTCCAGTACGCCTTCCAGCAACGCGCCAGCGATATTCATATCGAGCCGCGCCGCGAGCAGGGCACCGTGCGCTTTCGCATAGACGGCGTGCTGCATACTGTCTACCAGTTCCCCGCCCAGGTCACCATGGCGGTGGTCAGCCGCCTGAAGAACCTCGGCCGCATGAACATCGCCGAGAAGCGCAAGCCGCAAGATGGCCGGGTCAAGACCAAGACTCCGGATGGCAACGAAGTGGAGTTGCGCCTGTCCACCCTGCCGACCGCTTTCGGCGAGAAGATGGTGATGCGTATCTTCGACCCGGAAGTGCTGCTGAAAAGCCCGGATCAGCTTGGCTTCTCTCCTGACGACCTGCGCCGCTGGGAGAGCATGACCTGCCAACCCAACGGCATCATCCTGGTTACCGGCCCTACCGGCTCGGGCAAGACCACCACGCTCTACACCACGCTCAAACAGCTGGCGACCGAGGAGGTGAACGTCTGCACCATCGAAGACCCCATCGAGATGATCGAAGGAGCCTTCAACCAGATGCAGGTGCAACACAACATCGACCTGAACTTCGCCAGCGGCATACGCGCACTGATGCGCCAGGACCCGGACATCATCATGATCGGTGAGATCCGCGACCTGGAAACCGCCGAAATGGCCATCCAGGCGGCGCTGACCGGCCACCTGGTGCTGTCCACCCTGCATACCAACGACGCCCCCAGCGCCATCACCCGCCTGCTCGAACTGGGCGTGCCGCACTACCTGCTCAAGGCCACCATCCTCGGCGTCATGGCGCAACGCCTGGTGCGTACCCTGTGCCCACACTGCAAGGCACCGGTGCAACTGGACGAAGACACCTGGAACGGCCTGACCCGGCCCTGGAGCTCACCATTGCCGACCCAGGCGCACCATGCCGTCGGCTGCCTCGAATGCCGTGAAACCGGCTACCGAGGCCGTGCCGGCGTCTACGAGATCATGCTGATCAACGATGCCATCAAGCCACTGATCAACGCCGACACCGACCTTACCGCCCTGCGCCGCGCCGCCTTCAAGGACGGCATGCGCAGCCTGCGTCTGTCCGGCGCGCAAAAGGTCGCGGCAGGGCTGACCACCATCGAGGAAGTGTTGCGCGTCACTCCGCAGAGCGAGCAACGCTGATGCTCGCGCAGTCGCGATAGCGGTCATCGCTCATCTGCGGATGCCAGGCGAACAGGTACTGGCCATCCCTGAGCTGATCCACCAGCACCCGAATCACCTCCTGCTGCACAGCCGGACAGCCCAGGCTGCGCCCCATGCGGCCATACTTCTGCGCCCATGTCGGCGCCACGTAATCAGCCCCATGGATTACCAGCGCCCGGGCACGCGCCTGGTCATTGAAGCCGGGCTCCAGACCATCGAGGCGTAGCGAATGCCCATGCCGGCCGCTGTAGCTTTCACCACCGCGAAACAGACCCAAGCTGGACTGATGGCTACCGGGCAGATTGGAAAAGCGCTCGGCGAACAACTCACCGGACTGGCGACCATGGGCCACGAACTCACGCTGCAGCAGACGTCTGTGCGTCAGATCGAAAACCCATAGGCGCCGCTCCAGCGAGGAATACGAGTAATCGATCACCGCCAACCGCCTGGTCCCACCCGCGCCTTCACGCTCGGCACATCGCAGCGCCTGTAGCGCACCTTGCAACGCTCGCATTTCCAACTGCGGCGCTACATGGTGCAGGGTATTCAGCAGCTCATCGGCCACGGCGCCCTGCCCTGCCAGCAACAGGGCGGTAAGCAAAAACGCCATCAACGAACGCGCAAACATGCCCTGGCTCCCATGGATGGCCCGGCATCTGCCCGCCTTGCGAAGGGGTCGGCGGCAGAGCCCAGGCGACTGTGCTTAGATTGATTGATCTGGCAATGGAGTCTATGCGATGTACACCGAAGGGCGATCAGCTAACAGTCTGAGTATGGGTAGCCGCGTCTTCCCATGATCACCTACCTGCAAAACTTGTCGTTCTGGGATTGGTTGGCCCTGGCCACCCTGCTGCTGATTCTCGAGGTATTCGGCGCCGGGGGCTACCTGCTGTGGATCGGCCTGGTGGCCGTCGTCGTCGGTGCACTGACCTACCTGTTCCCGGAACTGCCCTGGGTCTGGCAGTTTCTGCTGTTCAGCGCACTGGCAATACTCTCGGCGCTGCTTTGGTGGCGTCATCAGCAGAGGGCGCGCAAGCTCAGCAACTGACCGGCCTGGCAACCGGCCATCGCCAGCAAGGAACCACCAGCAGTTTGCGCGACTCCTAGGAGAGGAACCACCCTAAAGGAGTTTCATCATGCGTGTAACGAGCCGTGCCGCACTGGCGTTCAGTGCCTGCCTGATCGCCCAGACTGCAGCAGCCGATGGCCTGCTGCGCGACATTCTTTCCTCGGGCGCAACCACCGCCTCGACCTATCTGACCTTCAAGGATCGCAAGCTGGTTGCGGCGGCCGAAGAGGATGCCAGCAGCTTCGTCGCCAGTAACGGCGAAATCCGCGGCCCGCATCTGGAAGCGGCAATGCAGCAATTGCGTAGCGCCAACCCCCAACTGCAGGACGCCGACGATATGGCACTGGCCAGCGCCATTCTTGCCACCTCGGCAGCGCCAGCTGACAACTCACGCTGAGCCGCCACCAGTCGCCCATAAAAAATGCCCGCATCCAAAGGGAGCGGGCATTTTCAGTCAGTTTTTCGAGACATCAGGCCTTGGCAAGCCTCCCGAAAACCTTTGGTCTTACATCAGCGGCAGGGTGTAGCTGACGATCAGACGGTTTTCGTCGATGTTGCGACTGAAGTTGTTGCGCATAGTAGCGTTGCGCCAGCGAAGACCCAGGTTCTTCAGTGCACCTTCCTGGAAGACATAGGCGATGTCAGTGTTGCGTTCCCATTCACGGCCTTCGGAAACGCCAGCACCACGATCGATGTTGTCACCGGTCAGGTAGCGGGTCATGAAGGTCAGACCAGGGATGCCGATGGAAGCGAAGTTGAAATCGTAACGAGCCTGCCATGATTTTTCGTCCTTGGCAGCGAAGTTACCGATCTGAACGTAGTTGACCAGGAACGGATCGGTACCACCGACATAGGCAAAGCCGGTGTCACCATCCATTTGCTGATAGCCAATACCGAAGGAGTGGCCGCTCAGTGCATAGGTAACCATGGCACCGAAGGCTTTGTTATCAACATTGCTTTGGCCGTCATCAGTGGAGCGAGCGTAACGCAGATCAGTCTTCAGGCTCTGCTTGTCGCCCAGGGGCAGCACATGCACCAGATTGAAGGAATGCTGCTTGTACATATCCTCCAAGTTGGAATAGTAGTAACCAGCCGTCAGATCATTGGTCAGCTTGTAGTTACCACCAGCAAAGATGAACTCGTTGCTCTGATTCAAACCCCTGAATTGAATGCCACTGAACGAGTAAGTGTTCAGCGTCATGTCTTCATAGTCTTGCGAGTTGCGGTTATTTACCTCATCCAGGTAACCCGCATCCAGAGTAAGACCTTCAATTTCCTGAGAAACCAGGTGACCACCACGGAAGATTTGCGGCAGCAGACGGCTATCGCTGGACGCGATTGCAGCGTTCTTGAACTGCATGTGACCAACACGCAGAGTGCTGTTGGAAACCTTGGCCTTGGCCGCTACAGCCAGACCAGAGTAATTGTCCTGAGAACCACCTGAGGAACGGTCAGGGACCAGCAGACCACTGCCTGCGGTGCCATCACCAGAGTCCAGTTTGAAGCCATACATACCAATGGCATCAGCACCAAAGCCAACGGTGCCTTCAGTGAAGCCAGAGTTCATGCGCAGAATGAAACCCTGCGCCCATTCTTCTTGCTTGGACTGACCTGCGCCCTCACGAAAATCACGGTTGAAATAGAAGTTACGTGCTTCCAGGCTGACTTTGGTATCGCCGACCAGGTCGGCGAAGGCGACTTGGCTCAGGCCCAGGGTGCTGGCGGCTACAGCCAGTGCCAGGGAGGTCTTTCTCATTATGTTTCTCTCCAGTGTGTTTAAGGTGACGCATCGTCCGGCGCAGACTTCGGCACGAAGAGGCTGGCCGGCACGAATGGGGCATACGCACCCACAAGCCGGGACAGGGTATGAACCAGGCTCGAATGGATACGTGAAAAACTCAGGAAGAACAGAACAACGGCGAACCCAGGGCGGTGACCGAAATAAGGCGGGCAGAGTGGTGCATGGTGAATGCTCTCTCGTCGTTGTTATTGTGCGCCGACATCCTGGCCGGCATCTGCCGGATGCCTATGCAGATAACGCGCCAGTTCCTTATAGCAGGCCTGCGGGGCCTCTAGAACAACAGGTTACATTTTTCCTGCAGCGCAGTGACCATGTAGTGACAATCAAGATAGGCAAATTTCCGCTTATGAGAACCTGTTCCCAGGCGGAAAATCGCCAGGACCTCAGCCAAGAACGATCTGATTCTTGCCTTGGCGCTTGGCCATGTACATCGCTGCATCGGCACGTGCATAGAGCGCATCGAGGCTTACATCAGTGGCCAGCAGACTGGTCAGCCCCTGACTGACGGTGATGCCGAAGCTGGTGCCCTCGTGGCGAAAGCTGAGGCGTTGCACCTCACGCTGCAGTCGTTCAGCCACCTGCAAAGCCACATCCTGCTCACAGCCGGGGAACAGCGCCGCGAACTCCTCACCACCTATACGCCCGAACAGATCGCCGCGCCTGAGGGCATTGCTGCCGCAATGCGCGAGACGCCGCAACACTTCATCGCCGACCTGGTGGCCGTACTGGTCATTGATCTTCTTGAAGTCGTCGAGATCGAGCAACAGGAAGGCCAGCGGGCTGCCAAACTTGCGCGCATGTTCGAACTCGCGACGGGCACACTCGAAGAAGTGCCGCCGGTTGCTGCTCTGAGTCAGTACATCGGTGGTAGCCAGGCGATGCAGCTCGCCCTCCAGGCGCTTCTTCTCGGTGATGTCTTCAGCGATACCGACGATCACACTGCCGGGCTCAGTGCCCAGCCGGGGGCTGACGAAACACTTGTCGCTGAGCCAGCGCAATTGGCCATCAGCGCGAATGATGCGGTACTCGCGAGACTCCACCGCGCCGGTTTCCAGCACCTTGGCCAGGCTTTCGGCGGCGTAGTCGATATCGTCCGGATAGATGCTGTTGCGCCACTCGCCATAATCGGCCAAAAGCAGCGCGGCGGAACGACCGAAGATGCGCTCATAGGCAGGGCTGACATAAATCATCCGCTGCTCGTTCCAATCGAAGGCCCAGAGCACGGCATTGACGCTACCAAGCAGGCTACTGAACAGTTGTTCGCGCGCGCCCAGGCGCTCTACTTCGGCACGGCTGTGCAGTAGAGCCAAGGTCAGTTCTTCCAACTCGGAAACAGCGTTGCCTTGATCGTCCATTACAGCGGCCATCCGTCCTTCGCCTCGCATTGAAATGAGCATAGTGCGAGCTGTTGGACAAACACAAAGGCCCGCCAGTTCGGCGGGCCTTTGCTTGTAACGAGCGGCGGTCAGGCAGTCGCGCTGGATGGTCGCAGCGAATAGGTCTTGAGCTGCTCGGCAAACTCACGCAGCGACTGGATACCGCTGACCTCGGCCTCGTGTACCCACTGCTTCATGGCTTCGAGCATGTCGTGGCCGTTGCTGCTGGTCTTGACCCAGATCTGCTGCAACGCCAGGCGCTTCTCGTAGATCACCTTGAGTGCCTGACTTTGCGCCAACATGTCGGCGATGTGCGCGTGATGCTGCTCTTCCAGCAGGCTCGGTTCACGTGACAGCAGGCGTTTTGCACGGCGGAAAAGGTGACGAACGGACTCGTCGGCCTTGGCTACTTCCTGCTTGACCAACGGCACGATCACCAACTTGCGGTACTGCGCCATGATCTGGAAACGGTTGTTGAGGATGGCCATGGCAGTGTCCATATCCAGGCTGGCTTTGCCCTCGACCCGATGGGCGATGGGGGCAACACGCTGCACCTGAGCCAGACCGAAGAAGCTGAACAGCTTGATCCAGGCCCAGCCCATGTCGAACTCCCACTTCTTCACCGACAGCTTGGCGCTGTTGGGATAGGTGTGGTGGTTGTTGTGCAGCTCCTCACCGCCGATCAGGATACCCCAGGGCACCAGGTTGGTGGCGGCGTCGCGGCATTCGAAGTTGCGATAGCCGACAGCGTGGCCAAGACCGTTGATGACACCTGCGGCCCATACCGGAATCCACATCATCTGGATCGCCCAGACGGTCATGCCAAGCACGCCGAACAGCGCCAGATCGATGATCGCCATCAGCGTCACGCCGCCAATCGGGTAGCGGCTGTAGACATTGCGCTCGATCCAGTCATCCGGGCAGTTCTTGCCGTAGATACGCAGGGTTTCCTGGTTCTTCGCCTCTTCCTGATAGAGTTCGGCACCTTTGCGCAGCACGGTGCTCAGCCCCTTGATGACCGGACTGTGCGGGTCATCCACGGTTTCGCACTTGGCGTGATGCTTGCGGTGAATCGCGGTCCACTCGCGAGTGTTCTGACCCGTGGTCAACCACAGCCAGAAACGGAAGAAATGCTTGAGCGCGGGGTGCAGTTCCAGTGCACGGTGCGCAGAGTAGCGGTGCAGATAGACAGTCACGCTGACGATGGTCACGTGTGTCATCAGCAAGGTCGCAGCCACCAGCTGCCAGACCGACAGGTCGAGTAAACCGTTGTACCACATGGGCGCTGTTGCCTCTTGAAGGGGGAACGCGGCTTGTCCTACAAGGACGAACCTGATCACATTATCCCTGACCCATGCCAGAAAACCAGTTGGTCTTTTAGATGAGAATGTTTCAGCAGCGAAGCATCTATACTGGCCAGCATTTACAGGGAGCGCTGCCGCTTGCCCATGCGTATCGACATCGCCGCCTTGCGCCTGACCCTGGGCTACCTCCTGCTCGCCGCTCTGTGGATACTTCTCAGCGACCATCTGTTGACCGCCCTGGGCCTGTCCGTGGCGCAGCAGGAGCGCGTGCAGTCTCTCAAGGGTCTGTTCTTCGTCGCGCTCACCAGTTCGCTGCTCTATCTGGTGCTGCACCGCCATGCCCTGCAGTATCGACGTGCACGCCTGGAACTGGCCAGTAACGAGGAGCGTCTGCGCCTGGCGCTGGATGCCACGCGCGATGGCCTGTGGGACTGGGACGTGTCCAGACGCCGCGTGTTCTTCTCCGAAGGTTACGCCAGGCTCCTCGGCCTCACTCCGCAAACCCTGGGCGATACCCGCGAAGACTGGGCCGCGCGCCTGCATCCGGATGACATGGAGCGCGCGCTGCATGCACTCAACGCCGAGCTGAGCGAACAGCACTACGAAAACATCTATCGCCTGCGCCATGCCGATGGCAGCTATCGCTGGATTCACTCGCGCGGCCGCCTGCTGCGTGACGAAAACGGCCAACCGCAGCGCTTCATCGGCATCGCCAGCGACATCACCCAGCAACGCGCCATCGACGACAGCCTGCGCCAGGCCGCAGCGGTGTTCGATGCCACCCAGGAAGGGGTACTGGTTACCGATGCCGAGCAAAGCATCGTGCACGTCAACCCTGCCTTCAGCCGCATCACCGGTTACAGCAGCGAGGAAATCCTCGGCCAGCACCCCAACCTGCTCAAATCCGGCCGCCATGACACCGCCTTCTACCAGAGCCTATGGCACGCCCTGCAGAACCGTGGCGCCTGGAGCGGTGAAGTGTGGAACCGGCGCAAAAGCGGCGAAATCTACCCGCAATGGCAATGCATCCGCGTCATCCACGACGAGCAGGGGCGCGTCAGCCATTACGTGGCGGTGTTCTCCGACATCACTGCGCTCAAGCGTTCGCAGCGTGAGCTGGATTACCTGGCCCACCACGACCCGCTGAGCAACCTGCCCAATCGCCTGCTGTTCACCGAGCGCGTCGCCCATGCACTGGAGCGCAGCAAGATCGAGGAACTGCGCGGCGCAGTGCTGCTGATCGACCTGGACCATTTCAAGCACATCAACGAGAGCCTCGGCCACAACGTCGGCGACCTGCTGCTCAAGGGTGTCGGTGAGCGCCTGCAGCAGGGCCTGCCCAGTGGCTGCACGCTGGCCCGGCTGGGCGGCGATGAGTTCGGTCTGCTCAGCGAAAACTGCGCCGACGCTGCTCAGGCAGCCGAGCTTGCACAACGCCTGCTGCGCAGCCTGGAAACGTTCTTTCGCCTCGACGACCACGAGCTCTACATCGGCGCCAGCATCGGCATCAGCCTGTTCCCCGAAGACGCCGATAGCGTCGAACAGATCCTGCGCAACGCCGACTCAGCGCTGTTCAAGGCCAAGAGCAGCGGCCGCGAGGGCTACGCCTTCTATGTGCAGGAGCTGACTGACTACGCCCGCCAACGCGTGGAACTGGCCAGCAGCCTGCGCCATGCCCTGGACAACCATGAGCTGCGCGTCTACTACCAGCCGCTGCATGACCTGGGTGACGGTAGCCAGGTGGGCATGGAGGCACTGGTGCGCTGGCAGCACCCGCAACGTGGGCTGATTGCTCCTGGCGAATTCATTCCGATTGCCGAAGACAACGGCATGATCGGCGCCATCGATACCTGGGTACTGGAACAGGCCTGCCGCCAGATGGTGCGCTGGAACGCCGAAGGTTGTGGGCTGAGTTTCGTTGCGGTGAACGTCTCCAGCCGCCTGTTCAGCCGCGGCGAACTCGATATGAAAGTGGCACAGGTACTGGCAGAAACAGGCCTGCCGCCCGAGCAGCTGGAGCTGGAAGTTACCGAAAGCGCGATCATGGAAGACCCGGATGCAGCGCAGAAACTGCTCATCAGCCTGCGCGCCCTGGGCGTGCGCCTGGCCATTGACGACTTCGGCACCGGCTACAGTTCCCTGGCGCGCCTCAAGCGTCTACCAGTGGACAAGCTCAAGCTCGACCAGAGCTTCGTGCGCGGCCTGCCTGACGACCCGGAGGATGCCGCCATCGCCCGCGCAGTGATCGCCCTGGGCAAGAGCCTGGGCCTCAAGGTTCTCGCCGAAGGTATCGAACAACCCGCTCAAGCCGCCTTTCTGCGCGAGCTAGGCTGCAATTATGGCCAGGGCTACCACTTCGGCCGTCCGCAACCTGTAGCCAGAGCCGTCGACGCCACTGCACTGAGCGAAGCGAAGGATAGTCAGTCCAGCACCAGGAGCTGAACATGCGCGTGCTGATTCTCGAAGACGATCCCTGGATCGCCGATCTGCTCAAGCAGATCGTACTGAGCCTGCGCCCCGGTGCTCGCGTCGACTGCCAGGTGCGCGTGGCAGACGCCATCTCGGCCTGGCAGCGCGAACCGGCGCAACTGGTGATCGCCGACTGGAACCTGCCGGACGGCAGCGGCACTCTTCTATTGCAGGCGGTACGCAGCCAGGACCGTGACGTGGCGCTGGTGATGATCACCGCGCGCGCCGATCGCAACAGCGTGCTCGAGGTGCGCCCCCTGGGCATCAACGCCTTTATCAGCAAACCCTTCCAGGTGCCCAAGGTTCTGGACTGCCTGCGCAGCCTGTTACCCGAAGATGATGGACCTCACGTGGCGGCAGCCAACGACGAGGACTTTCTTCACCATCTCGGTGCCTTGCCCGACGAGGAGATCGATCTGCCACTGCGCGACGAACTCTTTCAGCAACTGCGCGACACCACGGCAGCACCCAGCACCTTGGAGCAACTCGGCGAACACTGGCAGCAGGACCCAGCCGTACAGGCGCGACTGATCGCTGCGGCCAACAGCAGCCTCTACAACAGCACCGGACAGCCTTGCGTCAGCCTGCCCGATGCCGTGCGCCGACTGGGCTCGGCCACCGCCCTGAATCTGATTCAGGGCCTGGCGCTACGCCCGGCAGCCAGCCTGCAGGACGCCGACCTGAGAACCCTGGGCCAGAACCTGCTACAGGCGCAGTTGTACCTGCAGCACAGGGTCGATGCACTGGCCAAAGCCTGCCAGCTGGACCCGACACCCCTGCACAGCGCCGCCCTGCTGCAACGCATGGGCGAGCTGGCCGTGCTGCAACAGGCGCAGATCTGGCGCAACCGCGGTCTGCCGTTGAGCGAGGAACAAGTGCAACAAGCGCTGCGCCAATACAGCGGCGAACTGGCCAGCCGCCTCAAGGCAGATTGGCGTTTGCCCATCGGGCTACGTGAACTGATCGGCGCCTGTTACGGCCTGGCTCCCGGCAACACGCGCCGCGAGCCCATTCTCATGCGCCTTGCCAGCGCCGAACTGCAGAGCGCCGACAGCCAGGAAGTACAACGCCTGCGCCGCCTGGCCGGGCTCAGCTGAGGCGCGACGAATGGGTAAACCGAGGCTGGGTAATCGCTGGTTCGGTCAATTCAACGCCAGTGGCCGGGACGCCGGCCGCTGGATAGTCATCGGTGGCAGCCTGTGCCTGGCGCTGTTCTTCGCCTTTCTCGGGCGCCAGGCGCTGAACGAGCGCGAAGCGCTCTGGCAACTGCAGATCAGCAAACAGGCAGACATCCAGCGCATGGCCCTGAACAGCACCCAGCATGGGCTGCAGGAACGCACGCAACTGCTGGCGGAAGCCATCGCTGCCGACGCCTGGGTGACAGAGTTGGTGCGCCAGGCTCACGCCCTGCCGGCGAGCGATCTACAAAGCCTGGCCAGCATCCGCAGCCAGCTCTACACCCGCCTGGCGCCGCGCTGGCGCAGCCTGCAAGCGCACCAGCCGTTTCGGCTGTACGTGCACCTGGCGCCAGACGTGAAGGTGCTGCTGCGCGTGCACGAACCCGAGCACTTTGGCGATCTGCAGATTGGCTGGCGCCCGATGGTGCTGGAAGCGCTGCGCAGCGCCAGGAGCCAGGCCGGTCTGGGCCTGACCCGCGGCAGCGTCGGCATGCGCGCCATCGCCCCGTTGCTGGCCGAAGGCAACAACGGGCCCCAACAGGTCGGCGCCATCGAAGTGGCCATGGGCGTGCTCGAGGATCTCGCCCAACTGGACCGTGAGTTCGACAGCGGTGTGGCCCTGCTGCTGCGCGAAGACCTGCTGCTGAGTTCGGACAGCGGCGAAGAACTTCGCGGCCTGGCCGGCGATGCCCAGCGCTGGCAGTTGATGGATCATTCGCGGCCCCAGGTCCTGGCCTGGCAACAGCAACAGCGACTGCCCGCCCCGAGCGAGGGCGATAGCGTGCGCCTGCTGGACGATGGCGAACGCCATTATCTGGTCAATCAGGTGGCACTGAGCAGCTACCGGCAACGTCACGACCCCAGCGCAGCGCCTCTGGCGGTCGCACTGATCTGGCACGACGTCAGCGATCAGTTCAACCTGCACCGCAGCGACAAGCGCTGGCTGGTGATCAAATGGCTGCTCGCCTGGTGCGGCGCCGAGGCCCTGCTGCTGGTTCTGCTACGCAGCACCCGGCGCAGCACGCAGCGCCTGATGCAGCGCCAGCAGGCGGCGCTGCGTGCGCTCAACGAAATCGCCGCGCTGCCCAACCTGAGCCGCACCGAGCAACTGCGCCAGGCGCTGCGCCTGGGCGCGGAACATTTCGGCATGCCGCTGGGCATCATCAGCCGTATCGAAGGCGAGCAGTACCAGGTGCTGGTGCAGGTATCTCCCGACGGCGCCCTCGCCGACGGCCAGCAGTTCGAACTGGGTGACACCTATTGCAGCCTGGCCTTGCAGCAGAACGATGTACTGGCCATCCCCCATATGGCCAACTCGCCGCACAGGCGCCACCCCTGTTATCGCCAATTCGCCCTGGAAAGCTATATCGGCACCGCCGTGCGCGTGGGCGGCAAGCCTTTCGGTACCCTGGCCTTCGCCAACCCCGAGCGACGCAGGCAACCATTCGATGACGCCGACCGTGACTTCCTCGGCTTGTTCGCCCGCTGGGTTGGCGCCATTCTGGAACGCCAGCAGCAGGAACGCGCCGTGCGCGCGGCACGCGCCTATCTGCAAGCGGTGCTGGACTCGGCCACCGGGGTATCGATCATCGCCACCGATACCAGCGGCACCATCAGCCTGTTCAATTCCGGCGCCGAACGCCTGCTAGGATTCAGCGCCGAGGAGATGATCGGACACCAGACTCCGGCGATGTTTCATCTCGCGGACGAAATCCAGACCCGCGCCGCCGAGCTGAGCGAGACGGCAGGTCAGCCTATTCAAGGCTTCGAAGTCTTCGTACACAACGCCCGCGGCGGCGACCCGGAAACCCGCCAGTGGACCTACCGCCACAAGGACGGCAGCCTGCGCCAGGTCAACCTCACGGTCAGCGCCATGTTCGACGAGAACGGGCAGATCACCGGTTTTCTCGGCATCGCCAGCGATATCAGCGAGTTGCAACAGGCCACCCGCGCCTTGCAGAAGAGCGAGAGCCGCTTCCGCGGCCTGGTGGCCAACCTGCCTGGCGTGGTGTATCGCTGCGCCAACGACGCCGACTGGAGCATGCGCTATGTCAGCGATGAAATTGCCAACCTCAGCGGCTATCCAGCCAGCGACTTCATCGACAACCAGGTGCGCAGCTTTTCCAGCATCGTGCACCCCGACGACCTGGCCATCACCTACCGCGCCGGCGAAGCTATCGAACGCCAGGAAAGCTTCGAGCTCACCTACCGCCTGCGCCATGCCGATGGCCATAACGTCTGGGTGCGCGAGAAGGGCCGTGGCGAATACGACAGCCACGGCAGGCTGCTGTGGATCGACGGCTTCATCTGGGACATCAGCGAGCGCCAGGCCATGGAGGACGAACTGCGCCTGAGCCAGCAACGTTTTCTCAATGCCTTCAATACCGCACCACAGGGCATGGCCCTGGTCGGCCCCGACGGCCGCTGGCTGGAGGCCAACGACGAGCTGTGCCGCATGCTCGGCTACGAACGCGAGGAGCTGCTGGCCTGCACCTACCAGCAGGTCACCCATCCGGACGATCTCGATGCCGATCGGCAGAACGTCGCCGATCTGCTGGCCGGGCGGATCAACGCCTATCAGATGGAGAAACGCTACCTGGACAAGCAGGGACGCACGCTCTGGGTACTGCTCAGCGTGTCGCTGGTGCGTGACGGCGAGGGGCGGCCCGTGCATTTCGTCTCGCAGATCCAGGACTTCAGCGACCGCGTCGCTGCCGAGCGCGCGGTGCGTGAGCGCGAGCACTACCTGCGCACCCTGCTCGACAACGTGGTCGACGCCATCGTCACCATCGATGAGCAGGGCCGTATCGAGACCTTCAACCATGCGGCCGAAGCGATATTCGGCTACAGGCAAAGCGAAGTGGCCGGGCGCAACGTCAGCATGCTGATGCCCTCCCCCTACCGCGATGCCCATGACGGCTACATCCAACGCTACCTGCGCACCGGCGAAGCATGGGTAGTGGGCAAGGTCCGCGAGCTGGAGGGCCTGCGCCAGAGCGGCGAGCGCTTCGCCATGGAGTTGGCGGTGTCGCAGATCAGCCACCAGGGGCAGCGCCGCTTTATCGCGGTGATCCGCGACATCGCCGAGCGCAAGCGCACCGAACAGATGAAGAACGAATTCGTATCCACCGTCAGCCACGAGCTGCGCACCCCGCTCACCGCCATCGCCGGTTCGCTCGGCCTGATCAACGGCGGCGCCCTCGGCACCGTACCGGAGAGCATGCGCCAGATGCTGAGCATCGCCCATAGCAACAGCCAGCGTCTCAGCGCCCTGATCAACGACCTGCTGGACATGGATAAACTGGTGGCCGGCAAGATGCATTTCGACCTGCAGGCACGTACACTGCAGCCACTGCTGGAACAGGCGCTGCTGCACAACCAGCCCTATGCCGAGCAGCACCAGGTGGCGTTGCGCCTGCAGGTCGAGGGCGATGCCCAGGTGCGGGTCGACGCCCAGCGCCTGGCCCAGGTAATGGCCAACCTGCTGTCCAACGCCGCCAAGTTCTCGCCAGTGGGCGCCAGCGTCGAGGTGCGTCTGCAGCATTGCGGCGAGGTCCTGCGCGTCAGCGTGTCGGACAGCGGTCCCGGCATACCGGAAGCCTTCAAACCGCGCATCTTCAGCAAGTTCTCCCAGGCCGACTCCGGTGACACCCGGCAACAGGGCGGCACCGGGCTCGGGCTGGCCATCTGCAAGGAAATCATCGAACGCATGGGCGGCCATATCGGCTTCGACTCGTCCCCAGGCCAAGGTGCTACCTTCTGGTTCGAACTACCGATCACAGGGAACGCGTCATGAGCCAAGCCCCGATCCCCGCCAACGAGCAGGAACGCCTGGCCGCCCTGCACGCTCTGGAACTACTCGACAGCCCGGCCGAAGCGATGTTCGACCACATCACCGCGCTGGCAGCGCAGATCTGCGACACCCCTATCGCCCTGATTTCGCTGGTCGATGCCCAGCGCCAGTGGTTCAAGAGCCGGGTTGGCCTGGATGCCGAGCAAACCGCACGCGAGCTGGCCTTCTGCGCCCATGCGGTGGCTGCCGACGCGCCACTGGAAGTGGACAATGCCCTGGATGACGCCCGTTTTCGCGACAACCCGCTGGTCACTTCCGACCCGCACATCCGCTTCTACGCCGGCATGCCGCTGCACGACGGCCGGGGCCTGGCGCTCGGCACCCTGTGCGTGATCGACCGCCAGCCGCGCCACCTCGACAACCACCAACGCGCTCAGTTGCAGCACCTGGCACAACTGACCGCCGAGTTGTTCGAGCTGCGCCTGCAGGCGCGTCGCCAGGCCGAACAGAGCGCCATGCACCAGGCCATGCTGGACAACGCCGGCAGCGCAGTGCTGGTGCTTGACCCACAGGGCCGTGTACTGCGCAGCAACCACGAAGCGCAGCAGCTACTGGGCTATTCGCCCGCTGAGCTGGAGAACAAGTACCTGCCGCAGCTGCTGCTCGAGCCAGGCCAGTACGAGCGCCTGTGCATTGCCTGCAGCAGCGGGCCGCAGAGCACCGAGGGGCAGCTGCGCGCACGCAACGGACAGCACCTGCCGGTGCGCCTGAATCTCTCGCCGATCCGCGCTGAAGGCCAGCCGCTCCAAGGCTACCTGCTGGTGGCCAACGATCTCAGCCAGCGCGAAGAGGCACGCCTGCGCCTGCAGCGCATCGCCGCACAGCTGCCGGGCATGGTCTACCAGTATCTGCTGCGCGCCGATGGCAGCAGTTGCTTCCCCTATGCCAGCGCCGGTATCCGCGACGTTTACGGCTGCACGCCTGAAGAAGTCAGCGAGGATGCCGGCCCACTCCTCGCCCGCCTGCATCCGGATGACGCGCCACAGGTGCACGCCGCCATCGCCCGCTCGGCAGCAAACCTGAGCACCTGGCATCAGGAATACCGTGTCCTGCATCCGCTGCACGGTCCGCTCTGGGTCGAGGGGCGTGCCGCACCGCAGCGCCTGCCTGGCGGCGAAACGCTCTGGCACGGCTTCATCAGCGATATCAGCGAACGCAAGCGCGGCGAGCAATTGCAGAACGAGTTCGTCTCCACCGTCAGCCATGAACTGCGCACGCCGCTGACCGCCATCGCCGGCTCACTCGGCCTGATCAACGGCGGCGCCCTGGGCGCAGTGCCGGAGCAGATGCAGCAGATGCTGGAAATCGCCCAGAGCAACAGCCAGCGCCTGCGCAAGCTGATCGACGACCTGCTGGACATCGACAAGCTGGTCGCCGGCAAGATGCGCTTCGATCTGCAGCCGCTGGCCCTGCGCCCGCTGCTGGAGCAGGCGCTGCGCAGCAACCAGCCCTATGCCGAACACCACCGGGTGCAACTGCTGCTAATGCCGGGCATCGACTGCCAGGTAAGCGCCGATGCCCAGCGCCTGGAGCAGGTGCTGGCTAACCTGCTGGCCAATGCCGCCAAGTTTTCCGCCGCCGGACAGAGCGTGGAGCTGGCAGCCGTGCCCACGGACGGCTGGGTACGCATCAGCGTACGTGACCAGGGCCAGGGCATCGCGTCGGACTTCAAGCCACGCATCTTCAGCAAATTTGCCCAGGCCGATGCCGGCGACACCCGCCGCCAGGGCGGCACAGGCCTGGGCCTGGCGATCAGCAAGGAGATCATCGAACACATGGGTGGACGTATCGGCTTCGACTCCGTGGAGGGACAAGGCAGCACCTTCTGGCTGGATCTGCCGCAAGTCGGGGTGCAGCCATGAGCGACAACATCACGCTGCGCCTGCAACTGCTCGGGCAGCTGTTCAGCCGCAACAATCTGCTGGCCTGGGGCGTGCTGGCACTGGCGCTCGGCACGACGCTGCTGGCCTGGGACAGCTTGCGCCAGAGTCAGAGCGCGTCCGCCTCACGCCAGCTCGGGCTCCTTGCCGACGAAATCAGCGAGGCCATCATCCAGCGCATGCATAACCAGGAAAGCATCCTGCTCGGCGCCGCCGCCCTGCTCGATGCCAGCGAAGCGGTCAGTCGCGACGACTGGCGCACCTACGCACGTCGTCTGAACCTGGAAGAACGCTACCCGGGCATCCAGGGCCTGGGGTTCAGCCAGGTATTGCCCACCGAAAAGCTGCACGCCTTCGAAACCGAGATGCGTGCCGAGGGCTACCCCAACTTCCGCGTGCGCCCGCTTGGCGAGCGCACGCAGTACAGCGCCATCCGCTATATCGAGCCTTTCGCCGGACGCAACCTGGCCGCATTCGGCTTCGACATGCTGTCCGAACCCGTGCGCCAGGCCGCCATGCTCAGCGCCGCACGCAGCGGCCAGAGCCGTCTCTCCGGCCGCGTCACGCTGGTGCAGGAAACCCACGGCAAGGTCCAACCGGGACTGTTGCTGTACACCCCGGTGTACCGGAACGACCAACCGCTGGACACTCCCGAGCAGCGCCTGGCCGCGCTGCGCGGCTTTGCCTACAGCCCCTACCGCGCGCACGACCTGATGCACGGCATCCTCGGTGCACGCCAACGCGACCTGGAGTTCGAGCTCTACGCCGGCCCCGATATGGCCGCCGCCGACCTGCTTTACAGCAGCGCTGACAACGCCATCGATACGCCTGCCGACACCCAACGAGAGCTGGAACTGTTCGGCCAGCGCTGGTACCTGAATTTTCACTACGCCCCAGGTTTTCTCGACGCCGCCCACCGCGGCGAGGGCTCACTGCTGGCGTTGGGCGTCTGCATCAGCCTGTTGCTGTTCTTTCTGATCAGCAGCCTGAGCCTGCGCCGCGAGCAGATACAACAGCTGGCCGAGCGCATCACCGAACAGCTGCACCGCAGCGAAGAGCGCCTTGCACTGGCGCTCAAGGGCGGCAATGACGGTTGGTGGGACATCGACGTCAAGGCCGGCAGCTTCTTCGCCTCGGCCCACGGCTGGCAGATGCTCGGCTATCCGGAGCAGGGCCCGCCGGGTTTTGCCGATGACCCCTGGGCCTGGGAAAACCTGGTGCACCCGGACGATCTGCCCGCAACGCGCGCCCGTCTGAAACAGGCGCTGTCCGCAGGCGCCAGCAACTTCACCATCGACTGTCGCCTGCTACGTGTCGACGGCAGCGAATTGCCGGTGCTGCTGCGCGGTTACATCCAGCGTGACGACAAAGGCTACCCGCTGCGCATCACCGGCACCACCATGGACCAGAGCGAGGCCAAGCGTATCGAGCGCCTCAAGAGCGAGTTCGTCTCCACCGTCAGCCACGAGTTGCGCACCCCGCTGACCGCCATCGCCGGCTCCCTGGGACTGATCAATGGCGGCGCACTGGGCACGGTACCGGAAAGCATGCGCACCATGCTGGGCATCGCCCAGGCCAACAGCCAGCGCCTTAGCCACCTGATCAACGATCTGCTGGACATGGACAAGCTGGAGGCCGGCAAGATGCAGTTCGACCTGCAACCCTACACGCTTGCCGCCCAGCTCCAGGAAGCACTGGACAGCAACCAGGCCTATGCCGACCGCCACCAGGTCAAGCTGCGCCTGCTCGACTGCGTGCCGGCCCGCGTACGGGTCGACGCCATGCGTCTGCAACAGGTGCTGGCCAACTTCATCTCCAACGCCGTGAAGTACTCACCGCCCGGCGCCGAGGTGTGTCTGCGCGCCGAAGGCCGTGGCGCGCGCGTGCGCGTCGAGGTCAGCGACCAGGGCCCAGGTATCGCCGCCGAATTTCGCCAGCGCATCTTCAGCAAGTTCTCCCAGGCCGACGCCAGTGACAGCCGCAGCAAGGGCGGCACCGGCCTGGGCCTGGCGATCAGCAAGGAGCTGATCGAACGCATGGGCGGGCATATCGGCTTCGACTCGGTAGAGGGCCAGGGCGCCTGCTTCTGGTTCGAGCTGCCCACGCTGGCCGAAGCCGCCCTGCCCGCGACCAGCGACGGCCGGCGCAGCCTGCTGGTGGTCGAGGACGAACCGGACATCGCCAACCTGCTGCGCCAGTTGCTGGAAAACGCCGGTTATCGCGTGCGTCTGGCTCACAGCCTGGATGAAGCACGCGCCCGCCTGCGCGAGGAAATACCCGCCGCCATCAGCCTCGACCTGCGCCTGCCGGACGGTGACGGCATGCAACTGGTACAAGAACTGCGCGCCGACGCGCGCTATCGCGAGCTGCCGATTCTGGTGGTATCGGCCGCCTGCGAAGAAGGCCGCCTGGCCCTCGATGGGGTGCCCGCGCTGGACTGGCTGAGCAAGCCGATCGACCCACAGCGCCTGCTCGGCAGCCTCGCCCAGGCCCTGCAGCACTTGCCGCAGAGTCCACGCGTGCTACACGTGGAGGACGATCACGATCTGCGTCTGGTGGTCGCTGAACAGGGCCGTGAGCTGGCCGAATTCGTTCCTGCCGACAGCCTCGCCGAAGCGCGTCGCCTGCTCGCCGAGCAGCCTTTCGATCTGGTTCTGCTTGATCTCGGCCTGCCCGACGGCAACGGCCTGGAGCTGCTCGACGAACTGCAGAACCAGCGGCCGGGACTACCGGTGGCCGTGCTCTCGGCCAGCGAGATGGATGGCCATGAATTGGCTGGGGTGAGCGCGGCACTGGCCAAATCGCGCAATGATGGACAACACTTCCTGCACATGCTCAACCGCCTGTTACCCGCCAAGGAGACCCGCCATGACTGAGCTCAAGCGCATCCTTCACGTCGAGGACGACCCCTCGATCCAGGCCGTGGCCAAGGTCGCTCTGGAAGCCGTCGGCGGCTTCCAGGTGCTGAGCTGCGCCAGCGGCCAGGAAGCGCTCGATCAGGTACAAGGCTTCGCGCCCGACTTCATCCTGCTCGACGTGATGATGCCCGGCATGGACGGCCCGCAAACGCTGGAGAGGCTGCGCGAACTGGTGGATATCGGTGAGGTGCCGGTAGCCTTCATGACGGCCAAGGTCCAGCCCGGCGAAGTGGCCCATTACCGCAGTCTGGGCGCGCTCGACGTGATCGTGAAACCCTTCGATCCCATGCAACTCGCCGCCCAGATCCGGCAGATCTGGAGCCAACGCCATGGATAAACACGACGGCAACGCCATTCCTCAGACTTTGCAAGAGCGCCTGCAGCAGCTCGGCCAGCAATTCGCCGAACGCCTGCGCCAGGAGCTGCCGCAACTGACGCAACAGGGCGAACAATTGCTCGAGGCCGGCGACGAGCAGCGCAGGCATCTGTTGCAGGCGCTACGCGACCAGTTGCATCGCCTGGCCGGCAGTGCCGGCACCTTCGGTTTCGAACAGCTCGGCCAGCAAGCCCGGGAGCTGGAACAACAGGCCGAACGCTGGCTGGAACACCAGCAACGTCTGCAGCACGAACTCGGCGAATTCATCGTGGCGCTGCAACGCCTGGGCAACCAGACCTCCAGCAACGAGGCACCCGGCGCAGTGCAGCAGCAGATACCACAGGCGCTACGTGGAGACACCGAGTCCCGGCTCATCTATATCCTCGAGGATGAAATAGCCGTAGGCGAAAACATGCGCCTGACGCTGAACAACTTCGGCTATCAGGCCGAGCACTTCAACTCCATCGCCGGTCTCGATGCGGCCCTGGAGCAGCAGATACCGGACGCGCTGATCGTCGACGTCAACCTGGCCAACGAAGACTGCAGCGGCCTGGACTACGCTGCACGCTTGCAGCAGCGCCTTGAGGTGCCCCTGCCGCTGCTGGTGCTGACCCACCAGGATGACTTCGCCACCCAGTTGCAGGCAGTGCGGGCCGGGGCATTGGGTTTCTTCGCCAAACCGGTGGACATTCCGCAACTGGAAAGCCGCCTGGAACGCTGCTTCGCCCAGCAAAGCGGCGAGCCCTACCGGGTGCTGATCGTCGACGACGACCGCGATCTGGCCAGCCGCTACAGCCTGGTGCTGCGCGATGCCGGCATGCTGGTGGAATTTCTTCAGGACCCGGCGCAGATCTTCGAGCACCTGCGCGACTTCAATCCCGAGGTGGTGCTGCTCGACGTCAACATGCCGGACTGCACTGGCCCTGAGCTGGCGCAGATCATCCGCTGCAACGACGACTGGCTGCGCATCCCGATCATCTACCTGTCGGCGGAAACCGATATCGGCAAGCAGATGAATGCGCTGATCAAGGCCGGCGACGACTTCGTCACCAAACCGATTTCCGACAACGCCCTGGTCGCCACCGTGTTCTCCCGCGCTCAGCGCGCCCGTCTGCTGTCCAATGCCCTGGCGCGCGACAGCCTCACCGGCCTGCTCAAGCATGGCGATATCAAGGAGCAGGTGGCGATCGAACTGGAGCGCGCGCTACGCAGCGGCGACCGCGCCAGTGTGGTGATGCTGGATATCGATCACTTCAAACGGGTCAACGACGAACATGGTCACGCCGCCGGCGACAACGTCATCCGCGCCCTGGCCAACCTGCTGCGCCAGCGCTTGCGTCGGGTCGACAGTCTGGGGCGCTATGGCGGCGAGGAGTTTCTCGCGGTGCTGCCGGACTGCACCCCGCAACAGGCCAAGCAGATCGTCGACGAGATTCGCGAACGCTTCGCCGAGTTGCGCTTCATCGCCGATGGCGGCGAATTCTCCTGCACCCTGAGTGCCGGTATCGCCGGCACCGATGTGCACAGTGAAGCCGAGCAACTGCGCGAGCGCGCCGACAAGGCGCTGTATGCGGCCAAGCATGGTGGTCGCAATCAGGTGCAGGTCGCAGACGACTGAACGCGACAGACATCGTAGGAGCCCGCTTGCGGACGATTAACCAGGGACGTTGAGCGCCCGCAAGCGGACTCCTACATAACGGCGATCAGGCCTCGGCGCGTTGCATCAGCTGGCGCTGACGCCACTCCATGAAGGTTTTCAGGAACAAGGTGAGCAGCGCCATGCATGCCAGTAGACCAGCGGCGGTGAAGGCAGCCGCAGGCTTGTAGTCATTGTTGAGCTGGTCGACCAACAGCGGCAGGGTCAGGGTCTGGTTGATGATGCTGCCGGACACCACCGACACCGCGCCGAACTCACCAACCGCACGGGCGTTGGTCACCACCACGCCATACAGCAGCGCCCACTTGATCTTCGGCAGGCTGATACGGCGGAAGATCTGCCAGCCGCTGGCGCCCAGGCACATGGCGGCGGTTTCTTCGTCCTGCCCCTGGGTCTGCATCACCGGAATCAGAATGCGCGCCACATAGGGCGCGGTGACGAACACGGTGACCATGACGATGCCCGGCCAGGCGAACATCAGTTGCATGCCGTTATCGTAGAACCAGCGGCCAATGAAACTCTCCAGACCGTAGACCACCAGGTAACAGAGGCCGGCGACCACCGGTGACACCGCATAGGGAATGTCGATCAGGGTGGTCAGCAGCTTGCGTCCGCGAAAGTCGTAATGGGTCACGCACCAGGCCAGGCAGATGCCGAAGCACAGATTCAGCGGCACAGTGAGCACCGCCACCAGCAAGGTCAGGCCGATGGCGTGGAGCATGTAGTCTTCGTTCAGATTGCTCCACAGCAGGTCGAGCCCGCCGGCCAGCGCCTTGCTGAAAATCAATGCCAGCGGCACCAGCAGGATCAGCGCCACCACCAACAGACCGAGGGTTACCAGCGCCCACTGGCGCCAATCCTGAGGTTTTTTCATCGACCTTGCCGTTGCCATGCGAACAGACGCCCCTGCACAACCTGCAGGAGGAACAGAAGAGTCAGCGAGGCAAGCAGGATCACCGAAGCAATGGCCGCCGCCGCCGGGTAATTGAATTCCTGCAGACGGACGAAAATCATCAGCGAGCTGACCTCCGTCTGGTAGGGAATGTTGCCGGCGATCATGATCACCGCGCCGAACTCACCGAGGCTGCGAATGAATGCCTGCGAACCACCGGTGACCAGTGCTGGAGCCAGGGTCGGCAGGATCACCTTGCGGAAGGTCTGCACGCGGCTGGCACCAAGGGTGCGCGCGGCCTCCTCGTATTCCGAGCCGAGATCCTGCAGCACCGGCTGCACGGTACGCACCACGAAGGGAATACTGGTGAACACCATCGCCACCACGATACCGGCATAGGCGTAGGCCACCTTGAAGCCCAGCCACTGGCCGATCCAGCCGTTGGGCACCAGCAGCGCGGCGAGGGTCAGGCCGGCGACCGAGGTTGGCAGGGCGAACGGCAGGTCGACCAGCGCATCGACGATGCGCCGGCCGGGGAAGTCGTAGCGGGTGATGATCCAGGCCAGCAGCAGGCCCAGTACCAGCACCGCCAGGGTCGAGTAGAACGCCGCCGAGATGGTCACCTTGTAGGTCTGCACCACGCGCGGATCGCTGATGGCGAACCAGTACTGCGCCCAGGTCATGTCGCTGACGTACAGCAGCAGCGCCGACAGCGGCAGCAGGATCACCAGGGACAGGTACAGCACACTGACGCCGAAGCTCAGGCCGAAACCAGGCAGCAGCGGGGTCTGCAGGAAGAACAGCGTCGGTTTACTCACGAAAAAGCTCGGCTCTACAAATGCAGTTGGCCGCCAATAAGGCGGCCAACGGACCATTACGATGCTCGCGTAGGACGCGATCAGCGCCCAGTCGCAAGAAGCTGGTCGAGGATACCACCGTTGTCGAAATGCTTGGCGGTGATCTCGTCCCAGCTGCCCAGCACCTCGGTCGGGTTGATCAGGCGTACCTGAGCGAACTGCGCCTTGGTCGCCTCGACCACTTCCGGGTTGTGCACGCGATAGTTGTAGCGGGTCAGCAGCTGCTGGATGTCCTTGCTGTACTGGAAGTCGAGGAAGGCCTTGGCCTGCTCGCGGGTACCGCGCTCGTCAGCCACCTTGTCTACGATGGCTACCGGGAATTCGGCCAGCACGCTGACTTCAGGCACCACGATTTCCAGGTTGGCAGACTTGAATTCGTCACCCTTGGCGATGTTGATCACTTCCGATTCGAAGGTCAGCAGCACGTCGCCCTGGCCGTTCTGGGCGAAGGCCACGGTGGCGCCACGGCCGCCGGTGGGGAAGTTCTCGACGTTCTTCAGCAGCTTGCCGACGAAAGCCTTGACCTTCTCCTGGTCGCCATTGAACTTCTCGTTGGCGAACAGCCAGGCGCCCAGGTAGCTGTAGCGGGCGTTGCCGGAGGTCTTGGGGTTAGGGAATACCAGTTTCACGTCATCGCGAATCAGGTCATCCCAGCTCTTGATGTTCTTCGGGTTGCCTTCGCGTACCAGGAAGGCGGTGGTGCTGTAGTACGGCGAGCTGTTGTTGGGGAACTGCTCGGCCCAATCCTCGCGCAGCAGCTTGCGCTTGGCCAGGATGTCCACATCGGTCACCTGGTTGAAGGTCACCACGTCGACCTTCTTGCCCTGGATGATGTCCTGCGCCTGACGCGAGGTGCCGGCGAACGACTGGATGATCTTCACTTCCTTGCCGCTCTGCTGCTTCCAGTGCTCGACGAACAGCGGGTTGATCTCGCCGAACAGCTCGCGGGCGATGTCGTAGGAGGCATTATGGAATGGGGTATCGGCGGCGGCATGACTCAGCGAGCCAGTCAGCAGGGTGGCGCTGGCCACGGTGGCCAGAACGATCTTCTTCAGCATCTAAGGCATCCTTATCGACAGAGAAACCTGCACGCAGGCGTTTTGATGGCTCGATTCTGCAGAAAAGATATATAGCCGAAAAATATCTTTTTCTTATCTGCTTATAACGGATATCGCAGACGCTGATCGGCCGTGGGGCCGCAAGGATAAGGCATGTCGCCCGGCCAGGCGAACCGAAAGGCGCAAGGCAGCTTGCCCCGGCCATTGCGGCCGGGGCCATGCGAGAGCGTCAGAGCTTGGCGATGGACACCTCGGTGGATTTGACGAAGGCGATCACCTCGCTGCCGACCTGCAGTTCCAGCTCGCGCACGGAGCGGGTGGTGATCACCGACGTGACGATGCCGGCGGCAGTCTGCACATCGATTTCCGACAGCACGTCGCCGATGACGATCTCCTTGATGCTGCCCTTGAACTGGTTACGCACGTTGATGGCTTTGATGGTCATGGTGTTTCTCCTGATGGTCCACTGATGTAGCCCGGATGCAATCCGGGGAATTCTTGAGCCGCCCCGGATTACATCCGGGCTACGGCCTCACAGCGCCCAACGCAATTGCGTGGGCAGAGGTGATACGGGCTCCGGTGGCGTCGGCAATTCCGGCTGCGCCAGCACCCGGTCGAGCACCCGCGCTTCCAACGCAGCCAGCAGCGGCGAGCCATGCGGACGCGGGCGCAGCAGTTGCACATCGAGGTCGAGGCCGATCTGACCGTCCTCGATGAGGATTACCCGATCCGCCACGGCCACCGCCTCGGCCACGTCGTGGGTGACCAGCAGCACGGTGAAGCCATGCTGCTGCCACAGGCGTTCGATCAGCTGCTGCATCTCGATGCGGGTCAGCGCATCCAGCGCACCCAGCGGCTCGTCGAGCAGCAGCAGGCGCGGCCGATGGATCAATGCACGGGCCAACGCCACACGCTGCTTCTGCCCGCCGGAAAGGGCCGCCGGCCACTCATTGGCACGATCCGCCAGGCCGACCGCCGCCAGGGCGTCCTCGGCCTGCTTGCGCCAGTCGCCGGAAAGACCCAGGCCGACGTTGTCGATCACTCGCTTCCAAGGCAGCAGGCGTGAGTCCTGGAACATCAGGCGAATGTCTTCGCGCACGGCATTGAGCGAGCCGCTGCCGGCCAGCAGTTGACCGCCGGTGGGTTGATCCAGACCGGCCAGCAGGCGCAGCAAGGTGCTCTTGCCGCAGCCGCTGCGGCCGACCACGGCGACGAACTGGCCGGCCGGGATATGCAGGTCGATGCCCTTGAGCACTTGACGCTCACCGAAGGATTTCTCGATCTTCTCGATCGCAAGGGGCACGCCCTGGCGAATGCTGTGCAATGCGGTCATTGGCCACCTGCCTTGGTCTGATAGGCCGGATGCCAGCGCAGCCACACGCGCTCAAGACCTCTGGCTGCGACGTCGGCCAGCTTGCCGAGCACCGCATAGAGCAGGATCGCCAGCACCACCACGTCGGTCTGCAGGAACTCGCGGGCGTTCATCGCCAGGTAGCCAATGCCGGCACTGGCAGAGATGGTCTCCGCCACGATTAACGTCAGCCACATAAAGCCGAGGGCGAAACGTACGCCAACCAGGATCGACGGCAACGCGCCGGGCAGAATCACCTGACGGAACAGCGAGAAACCAGACAGGCCATAGCTGCGCGCCATCTCCACCAACGCCGGGTCGACGTTGCGGATGCCGTGGTAGGTGTTGAGGTAGATCGGGAACAGCGTGCCGAGCGCGACCAGGAACACCTTGGCCGCCTCGTCGATGCCGAACCAGAGGATCACCAGCGGGATCAGCGCCAGGTGCGGCACGTTGCGGATCATCTGCACCGAGCTGTCGAGAAAGCGCTCGCCCCATTTCGACAGGCCGGTGATAAAGCCCAGCAGCAGGCCGATACCGCCGCCGATGGCGAAGCCGATGCCGGCGCGCTGGCCGCTGATCGCCAGGTGCTGCCAGATTTCGCCGGAGGCCAGCAGCGCCCAGCCGGCGGCGAGCACCGCACTGGGCGCCGGCAGAATGCGGCTGGACAACCAGCCGCTGGCCACCGCCAGCTGCCAGGCGGCCAGCAGCCCCAGCGGCAAGGCCCAGGGCGCGGCGCGCAGGGCCAGTTTGTGAAGGGTCGTGTTGCTCATGGTTGCCTCGAAAACCTTGTGTAGCGTCTGTGTTCCCCCGGATTGCATCCGGGCTACATATGCCCTCTCCCCAACCCTCTCCCATAAATGGGAGAGGGGGCTGATCGGCGCCGCTGGTTCGTCCGGAGTCCGGTTCGGCTCCCCTCTCCCGCTTGCGGGAGAGGGGCTGGGGGAGAGGGCGCTTTTCAACTCGCCGAAGCCGCCTTCGGCAAAATATCGCTGGAGATCATTTCGCCGAACGGGCTGACATAACCGCGACTCTCCGGACGCGCAGGCGCGGCCACATCCAGGTGCGGGAACAGCAGCTCGGCGACGCGGTACGACTCCTCCAGATGCGGGTAGCCGGAGAAGATGAAGGTGTCGATGCCGAGCTCCGCGTACTCCCTGACCCGCGCCGCCACGGTCGGGCCATCGCCGACCAGGGCGGTACCGGCGCCGCCGCGCACCAGGCCGACACCGGCCCAGAGGTTCGGCGACACTTCCAGGTTGTCGGTCTTGCCGCCGTGCAAGGCGGCCATGCGCTGCTGGCCGACCGAGTCGAAGCGCGCCAGCGAGGCCTGGGCGCGGTCGATGGTGTCCTGATCCAGGTGGCTGATCAGGCGATCCGCCGCAGCCCAGGCCTCCTCATTGGTCTCGCGCACGATCACGTGCAGGCGAATGCCGAAGCGCACTTCACGGCCCTGCGCAGCAGCCTTCGCGCGCACCTGAGCGATCTTCTCGGCCACAGCAGCAGGCGGCTCGCCCCAGGTCAGGTACAACTCGACCTGCTCGGCGGCCAGATCCTGCGCCGCATCGGATGAACCACCGAAATACAACGGCGGACGCGGCTGCTGGATCGGCGGGTAGAGCAGCTTGGCGCCCTTCACCTGGATGTGCTTGCCGTCGTAGTCGACAGTTTCGCCTTCCAGCACACGGCGCCAGATACGGGTGAATTCGACGGACGCCTCGTAGCGTTCGGCATGGGATAGATGCAGGCCATCGCCGGCCAGCTCGTCCGGGTCGCCGCCGGTCACCAGGTTGAACAGCGCACGGCCGTTGGACAGGCGATCCAGGGTCGCCGCCTGGCGCGCGGCCACGGTCGGCGAAATGATCCCCGGACGCAGCGCGACCAGGAACTTCAGGTTTTGCGTGACCGGGATCAGCGAAGCGGCCACCAGCCAGGAATCCTCGCAGGAACGTCCTGTTGGAATCAGCACGCCGCCGAAACCGAGGCGATCAGCCGCCTGGGCAATCTGCGCCAGGTAGCCGTGGTCGACGGCGCGCGCACCTTCAGCGGTGCCCAGGTACTTGCCATCGCCATGGGTAGGCAGGAACCAGAAGATATTGAGGCTCATGGAGTTGTCTCCTTGCAGGAAATCGTCGGCATGGCCCGGACACATCCGGGCCTGGGAACTACTGGGCCTGGGCCACCTTGGCCGGCGGTGTCCAGATCACATCCTTGATGGTCAGCTGCTTGGGGATCAGCTTCAGCTCGGTAAAGGTGTCGGCGATCTTCTGCTGCGCCGCGACCACCTCCGGGCTGATGAACTGCGCGCCGTAACCCTGGCGCTCGACGGCCTGACGGGTGATCTCCGGGGACAGGCCGATCAGCGGCGCGACCTGACTGGTGGCTTCGTCGAGGTTGCCCTTGACCCACTCACCAACACCGCGAATTTCCTCGACCAGCGTGCCGATCACCTGCGGGTGCTGCTCGGCATAGGTGCGGGTTGCCAGGTAGAACTGGTGGTTGTCGACCAGGCCAGTGCCATCACGCAGGGTGCGGGCCTGCAGTTGTTTCTCGGCGGCGGACTGGAACGGATCCCAGATCACCCAGGCATCGACGCTGCCTCGCTCGAAAGCGGCGCGGGCATCGGCCGGCGGCAGGTAGACCGGGGTGATGTCGCCGTACTTGAGGCCAGCATCTTCCAGCGCGCGCACCAGCAGGTAGTGGACGTTGGAACCCTTGTTCAGGACGACCTTCTTGCCTTTGAGCTCGGCCACCGATTTGATCGGCGAGTCTTTCGGCACGAGGATCGCCTCACCACTTGGCGCTGGCGGCTCATGGGCAACGTAGAGCAGGTCGGCGCCAGCCGCCTGAGCGAAGACCGGCGGAGTTTCCCCGGTAACGCCGAAGTCCACGGAGCCGACGTTGAGGCCTTCGAGCAACTGCGGGCCGCCCGGGAACTCCGTCCACTTGACCTCCACGCCCTGCTCGGCCAGGCGTTTTTCCAGGGTGCCCTTGGCCTTCAGCAGTACCAGGGTGCCGTATTTCTGATAACCGATACGCAATGTCTCGGCTTGAGCGTGAGTGATGGCGCCGAAAGAAATGGCCGCGGCAAACAGGGCGACCAGGCTTCGACGCAAAGTAATGGTGCGCATGGCGCTCTCCCTTTGCGGTGATGTCTTGGTTGGCTACCTGCTTGCCCGTTGGCGGGCGAGTAAGGCGGGGTATTACGGGGCTTACAGTCGGGCAAAGCCCGTGTCAGATACTCCAGCGGGCGTTCACCAGCCGGTCATTGAGCAGGTTCGGGTCGATCGGCCTCGGCCGTCGCGCCAGGGCTGCGCCCAGTTGTTCCAGTGCCTCGTCGAGGCGTTCGCGCAGCTCGTCGTCAATCTGCGCGGGTCTGTCCCCTTCCGGGTAGGCGATCTGCTTGTCCACGGCGAACACGCCGGAGAGCATTTCCTGCGCCTTCAGCGCGGCCAGCACCGGCTTGAGGGCGTAGTCCACCGCCAGCAGGTGCGCCGGGCTGCCACCACTGGCCAGGGGCAGCACTACCTTGTGCGCCAGGGCACGCTCGGGCAGCAGGTCCAGCAGCACCTTCAGCGCGCCGGTGAACGATGCCTTGTACACCGGCGTGCCGACCACCAGGCCATCGGCGCTGGCCACCACGGCCTGCAGCTGGCGGACAGCCGGGCTGTCGAAGCGCGCATGCAACAGATCCTCGGCGGCAAAATCACGCACCCGCAGCAGGCTCACTTCCACCTGCTGCGCCTCCAGGCGCTGGCGTACGTAATCCAGCAGCAGCTCGGTGCGCGAACGCGCCGCAGGGCTGCCGGAGAGCAATACGACATGCATGCTCGATCCTTACTTGTTGGGCTGTGGCGTCAGACGCAGATAGGGCTTCACGGCGCGGTAGCCCTTGGGGAAGCGCTGGGCGATCTCGGTTTCATCCTTCAGCGACGGCACGATCACCACCTCTTCACCGTCCTGCCAGTTGGCCGGGGTGGCGACCTTGTAGTTGTCGGTCAGTTGCAGCGAGTCGACCACGCGCAGGATCTCGTGGAAGTTGCGCCCGGTGCTGGCCGGATAGGTGATGGTCAGGCGCACCTTCTTGTTCGGGTCGATGACGAACAGCGAACGCACGGTCAGGGTGTCGTTGGCGTTGGGGTGGATCAGGTCGTAGAGGTCGGACACCTTGCGGTCGGCATCAGCGATGATCGGGAAGTTGACCGCGGTGTTCTGCGTCTCGTTGATGTCGTCGATCCACTTGATGTGCGAATCCACCGGGTCGACCGACAGGGCGATGGCCTTGACGCCACGCTTGGCGAACTCATCCTTGAGCTTGGCGGTGAAGCCCAGTTCGGTGGTGCACACCGGCGTGAAGTCAGCCGGGTGGGAGAAGAGGATGCCCCAGCTGTCGCCCAGCCACTCGTGGAATCGAATGCGGCCTTCGCTGGAATCCTGTTCGAAGTCAGGGGCGATGTCGCCCAGACGGATGGTCATGATCGTGCTCCTTGGCAGTAGCTTGCGTGGCGCTCACTATGCTCAGGAACCAATCGAAATAAAAAGAATAAATAATGATTTATTTATAACCAAAAAGCTATTCGAGGAAGGTTCGTCATGTCCACCCCAAGCCTGCACAAGGTTCCCAGCGAACAGGTACCGATGGCGCTGCTGCTGGAGGCCGACCCCAGCCCCAGCGTCATCGCCCGCTATCTGCAGGAGGGTCATTGCGTGGTCGCATGCCTGGACGACGCGATCATCGGCGTCTACGTGATCAAGGCCATGACCGCCGCTGCCTGGGAACTGATGAACATCGCCGTGGCGCCCGAACACCAGGGTCAGGGTATCGGCGCCCTGCTGCTACGTCACGCCATCGACCAGGCCCGGCAGCTCGGGGCGCAGCGCCTGGAGCTGGGCACCGGCACATTCGGTCACCAGCTGACCTTCTACCAGCGCGCCGGTTTTCGCGTGGTGGCGGTTGAGCCGGATTATTTCCCGCAGCACTACCCCGAGCCGCTGTTCGAGAACGGCCTGCAGCATCGAGATCGTTTGCGCCTAGCCTTGGTACTTTAGGCGGGCTCGCGCAGGCGATAACCCACACCGGCCTCGGTGATCAGGTAACGCGGCGCGGCCGGGTCGTCGCCGAGCTTCTGCCGCAGGTGGCCGACCACCACACGCAGGTAATGGCTGTCGCTAACATGGCTTGGCCCCCAGATATCACGCAGCAGTTGCTGCTGGGTCACCACCCGGCCGAGGTGCTGGGCGAGCAGCGCCAGCACCGCGTATTCCTTGGGTGTCAGGGCGATCTCGGCGCCGTCGAGGCTGACCCGGCGATAGGCCAGGTCGATGTTCAGCGCGCCACAGGCGATGCTCGCCGGCAGTGCTTCGCGCCCCTGGCCCTGGCGCAGCAGCACGCGCACGCGGGCGAGAAATTCCTGGATGCCGAAGGGTTTGGTCACGTAGTCGTTGGCGCCGCCGTCCAGCGCCAGTACCTTCTCGCCCTCGCTGGCACGCACCGAGAGCACCAGCACCGGCACCTGGCTCCATTCGCGCAGGCCGCGCAGCACCTGCTGGCCGTCGAGATCGGGCAGGCCGAGGTCGAGCACCACCACATCCGGATTGTGCAGCGCCGCCTGGGCCAGGCCTTCTTCGCCATTCGCCGCCTCCAGCACCCGGTAGCCCTGGGCACTGAGGGCGATACGCAGGAACTTGCGAATCTGCGCTTCGTCGTCGATCAGCAGAATGCTCGGCCCCTGGCTCATCAGTCTTCCTCGGCGGCTTGCGGTTGCGTGGTCAGCGGCAGGTGCAGGATCAGGCTGGCGCCACGGCCATCGAGGCCCTCGCCCACCGTGACGCGACCACCATGGGCGCCGACCATGCCCTGGCAGATCGCCAGGCCCAGGCCGGTGCCCTGGCCACCGCGATCACCCCGTGCTGCGGTATAGAACATGTCGAAGATCTTCGCCCGTTCCGCCTCGGGAATGCCAGGGCCCTGGTCGGCGACGACGAAGCGCAGCTCCTGTTCGTCGTACTCCAGCGCCACGCACAGACGCCCGCCAGGCGGTGAGAAGCGCGCAGCGTTCTCCAGCACGTTGACCAGCGCCTGCTCGATCAGCGCCGCATGCACGTGCAGCAGCGGCGGCTGTGGTGGCAGCACGCACTGGACCTGCAGCGGCGCGAGCACCGCGCGCAGGCGTTGCAGGGCGCTGGCGACGATGTCGCTGGGTGCCACCCAGTCGCGCGCCAGCTTGAGCCCGCCGTGGCCGAGGCGGGTCATGTCGAGCAGGTTCTGGATATAGCGGTCGAGGCGCTCGGCCTCGTCGCGGGTGCCTTCGAGCAGTTCACGACGATCAGCCAGGGGGATCGCCTCGCCCAACGCCAGCAGGCTGTCGATGGAACCGCGCATGGCGGTCAGTGGCGTGCGCAGGTCGTGCGAGACCGAGGCCAGCAGCGCGCTACGCAGCTCCTCGGTCTGCCCGTGCAGGCGCGCCGCCTCCAGCTCCTCGGCCAATTGCGCACGGGCCAGGGCCTGCGCCAGCGGCTGGCCCAGGGCGGCGACCAGGCGTCGGCGCCCGTCCGCCAGCGGCGCGCCGTCGACGCGCTGCAGGCCAATCAACAGTAGCGGCCCCTCCTCGCCGCACAGCGGCCACCACCACCAGCGGCTGCTGGGCAGGGTGTCGGTGCCAAGTCCCGCTGGCTGCTCGTGCTGCCAGGCCCAGTCGGCGGCGGCACGCTCAGCATCGGGCAACTCGGCCTGCAGACCACCCTCATGCTGCCACTGACCATCCGCCGAGCGCGACAACAGGGTCAGCTGCATCTCGGCCCAGCCGCCCAGTTGTTGCTCAGCAACGGCCAGCACGGCCTGGCGGTCGGCAGCGACGGTGAGCTTGCGCGACAGCTCCAGCAGCGCGGTGGTTTCGCCCTGCGCCTGACGCAGCGCCTGCACCTGGCGCCGCTGGCGGCTGGCCAGGTTGCCGGTCAGCCCGGCCATGAGCAGGAAGAACAGCAGGGTCAGCACGTCCTCCTGACGCTGGATTTGCATGGTCAGGGTCGGCGGAATGAACAGGAAGTTGTAGGCCAGGAACGACAGTCCCGAGCAGGCCAGCGCCGGTCCCAGGCTGCTGCGCACCGCCACCAGCAGCACAGCGGCGAGAAACACCAGGGAGATGTTCGGCAACTCCAGCACCCGCGCCAGGCCGAGGGAGATCAGCGTGGCGCAGGCAGTCGCCAGTGCGGCCAGCAGGTAGTCGCGCCAGCGCGGGGCGATGCGCGCACGGCGGCCAGCCCGTGGCTGATCAGCCGCCGCATCCAGCACGCTCACTTCCAGCCCGGCACCGGCGGCCAACAGACGTTCGCCGAGGCCACGCCCGAACCAGCGCCGACGTAGGCGTCGCGTGCTGCTGCCGACCAGGATCAGGCTGGCGCGGCGCTCGCGGGCATGGTCGAGCAGCGTGCGCGCCACCGAGTCGCCGTGCAGCGTCACCACCTCGCCACCGAGGCGCTCGGCCAGGCGCAGCGCGGTTTGCAGGCGGCCGCGCTGGTCCTCGTCCATGGCCTGGCGGCCGTCCACGTGCACCACCGACCAGGGCAGATGACGCCGCTCGGCGACCCGACAGGCGTGACGCACCAGGCGCTCGGCCTCGCCATCGCCATCAACGCCAACCAGCAGGCGCCCGAGCACGCTGGGCGCGGCTTGGCCGAGCTGACGGTAACGCTGGTCGAGGTCGGCATCGACCCGCGCGGCGGCTGTCTGCATGGCCAACTCGCGCAGCGCAGTCAGGTTGGTCGGCGAGAAAAAGGCGTCGATGGCCGCACGCGCCTGCTCGGGCATGTACACCTTGCCATCGCGCAGGCGTTCGAGCAGCTCGCGCGGCGGCAGGTCGACCAGCTGGATCTCGTCGGCCTCCTGCAGCACCCAATCGGGCACGGTTTCGCGCACCTGCACACCGGTGATATCGCGGACGCGGTCGTTGAGGCTTTCCAGGTGCTGGACGTTGACCGTGGTGTAGACGTCAATGCCGGCTGCAAGCAGCTCCTGCACGTCCTGCCAGCGTTTGGCGTGGCGGCTGCCGGGGGCGTTGCTGTGCGCCAGCTCATCGACCAGCGCCAGCTTGGGCGGGTCGGCGAGCAGACCGTCGAGGTCCATCTCGCTGAGTTCAAGACCGCGATACGGCAGGCGCAGCGGTGGCTGCTGTGGCAGCCCCAGCAGCAGCGCCTCGGTCTCGCTGCGGCCGTGGCTTTCCACCACCCCGGCGCGCAGCAACACGCCCTGGCGCAGTTGCGCATGGGCGGCCTGGAGCATGGCGTAGGTCTTGCCCACGCCCGGCGCCGCGCCGAGAAACACCTTGAGCCGGCCACGGCCTTCGCGGGGCAGGTCGGCGAGCAGCGCTTCGGCGCGCAGGCTGTCGTTCATCGAACACTCGTCACTGGGAAGAAGTGGATGGATTGTCGACCAGCGCCAGGTTCAGAGCCAGCACATTGACCACAGCCGGGCCGAACAGCGGGCGCTCGGTGTGCGCTTCGACCAGGCGCAGCAGCTCGGCTTCGGCCATGCCTCGGGCCTGGGCGATACGCGGCACCTGCCAGGTGGCGGCCTCAGGTGACAGGTGCGGATCGAGGCCGCTGCCCGAGGCAGTGACCAGTTGCATCGGCACTGGCGTGTCACCGGCAAGGCCGGCGCTGGCCTGCTCGATGCGGGCAAACAGCTTCGGATTGCCGGCCGACAGGTTGCTGGCGCCGCTGGCCACGGTGGCGTAGCTACCTGCCGAGGGGCGCGGCTGGAACCATTGATCGCCGTCGAAGGACTGGGCGATCAGGCGGCTGCCGCGTACCTGGCCGGCGTCGTCGCGCACCAGGCTGCCAGCGGCCTGATCGGGAAAAGCCAGGTGCGCCACGCCGGTGACGGTCAAGGGATAGGCAACCCCGACCAGCAAGGTCATGAAAGCCAGTGTGGTGATGGCGGGACGAAAATGTTCGAGCATGATGAATCTCCGATATCGATTCGTTGCTTGTGTAGGAGCGAATTCATTCGCGATTGTCTTGGCATCGTGCCCGGCCATTTCGCGGATGAATCCGCTCCTACAGAACGTTCAAACAACGCACTTACACCCAGCCCAACCCCACCAGCAGCAGGTCGAGCAGCTTGATGCCGACGAAGGGCGCGACCAGCCCGCCGAGGCCGTAGATCAGCAGGTTGCGCCGCAGCAACTGGCCGGCGTCCAGCGCCTGGATGTGCACGCCGCGCAGCGCCAAGGGGATCAGCGCGACGATGATCAGCGCGTTGAACACGATGGCCGAGAGGATCGCGCTCTGCGGGCTGTGCAACTGCATCAGGTTGAGCGTGCCAAGCTGCGGGTAGATGCCGGCGAATAACGCCGGGAGGATGGCGAAGTACTTGGCCACATCGTTGGCCACCGAGAAGGTGGTCAGCGCGCCGCGCGTCACCAGCAGCTCCTTGCCCACCTGCACGACGTCGATCAGCTTGGTCGGGTCGCTGTCCAGGTCGACCAGGTTGGCGGCCTCACGAGCGGCCTGGGTGCCGTCGTTCATTGCCAGGCCAACGTCGGCCTGGGCCAATGCCGGGGCGTCGTTGGCGCCGTCGCCGCACATCGCCACCAACTTGCCTTCGGCCTGCTCGGCGCGAATGCGCGCGAGCTTCTTCTCCGGCGTGGCCTCGGCGATCACGTCGTCGACACCGGCTTCGGCGGCGATGGCGGCGGCGGTCAGCGGGTTGTCACCGGTGACCATCACGGTGCGGATGCCCATGGCGCGCAGCTCGGCGAAGCGTTCGCGGATGCCCGGCTTGACCACGTCCTTGAGGTGGATGGCGCCGAGCAGGCGACCATTGCCGGCCACCAGCAACGGTGTGCCGCCGCTCTGGGCGATCTTCTCCACCTCGCGCGCCAGCGGCGCCGGCAAATCACTACGACCCAGGCCGAGGTAGGCCAGCACGGCGTCCACCGCGCCCTTGCGGTAGGCCACACCGTTCACGTCGGCGCCGGACAGGCGTGTCTCGGCGCTGAAGGCGATCAGGGTCATGCCGCTGCGCTCGGGCACCGCCATCGGGTGCAACGAGGCCAGGTATTCGATGATGGACTTGCCCTCCGGCGTGTCGTCGCCCTGCGAGGCCAGCAGCGCCGCCTCGGCCAGCTCCGGGGTGGCCACGCCCGGCGCCTTGACCATGGCGCTGCAACGGCGGTTGCCGAAGGTGATGGTGCCGGTCTTGTCCAGCAGCAGGGTGTGCACGTCGCCGGCCGCCTCCACGGCGCGGCCGGACTTGGCGATGACGTTGAGGCGCACCAGGCGATCCATGCCGGCGATGCCAATGGCCGAAAGCAGGCCGCCGATGGTGGTGGGGATCAGCGTCACCAGCAGCGCCGCCAGGTAGATCAGCGGCAGATCGCCACCGGCAAAACGGGCGAACGGCTGCAGCGTGGCCACCACCAGCAGGAAGATCAGGGTCAGGCCGATCAGCAGGATATCCAGCGCCACTTCGTTGGGCGTCTTCTGCCGGCGCGCTCCTTCGACCAGGGCGATCATGCGGTCGAGGGTGGACTCGCCGGGGTCGGCGCTGATGCGCACCAGCAGCCAGTCCGAGACCAGGCGAGTGTTGCCGGTGACCGCCGAGCGGTCGCCGCCAGACTCGCGGATCACTGGCGCGGACTCGCCGGTAATCGCCGCTTCGTTGACCGCTGCGACGCCTTCGATCACCTCGCCGTCGCCAGGGATCAGCTCACCGGCCTCGACCCGCACCACATCGCCCTTGCGCAGGCTGCTGGCAGGGACGGACTGGAACTGCGCGCCGACCTGCTTGCTGGCCATCAAGCCCTGACTGCCGGACTTGAGGCTGTCGGCGCGCGCCTTGCCACGGCCCTCGGCCAATGCTTCGGCGAAGTTGGCGAAGAGCACGGTGAACCACAGCCACAGGGCGATCTGCACACCCAGGGCGGTACTGACGGTAGGGCTGGGGACGAAGCACAGCACGCTGGTGACCAGCGCCGTCAGCTCCACCACCAGCATCACCGGCGAGCGCACCAGTTGCCGTGGGTCGAGCTTGACGAAGGCCTGCTTGAGGGCCGGGCGCCACAGCGCGCCGAGGCCGGTCTGCGGCTGGCTGCTGGACGATTGGGCGCTGCGTTGCGCCGTTACGGGGGCATTCATCACGGTTTCTCCTTCAGAACGCCAGGTGTTCGGCCAGCGGGCCCAGAGCCAGCGCCGGCATGAAGGTCAGGCCACCCACCAGGAGGATGGTCAAAGTCAGCAGCACGACGAACAGCGGCCCATGGGTGGGAAAGCTGTTCTGCCCCTGCGGCGCGGCGCGCTTGGCCGCCAGGCTGCCGGCAATCGCCAGCACCGGCAGGATGTAGCCGAAGCGCCCGAGCAGCATGGCCAGGCCGAGCATCAGGTCGTGGTAGGGGGTGTCGGCGCTGAAGCCGGCGAAGGCCGAGCCGTTGTTGCCGGTGGCCGAACCGTAGGCATACAGCGCCTGGCTGAAGCCATGCGGGCCAGGGTTGCCGATGGACGCCGCCGGCCCGGCGAAACTCACCGCCAGGGCACCGAACACCAGTACGCCGAGCGGCATCACCAGCAACGTGGCAACCAGCAGGCGCACCTCGCGGGCTTCCAGCTTCTTGCCCAGGTAGGCTGGGGTGCGGCCGATCATCAGGCCGGCGAGGAACACCGCGATCAGCACGAACAACAGCATGCCGTAGAGGCCCGCGCCGACGCCGCCGAAGATGATCTCGCCGAGCAGCATATTGACCAGCGGCACCAGCCCGCCGAGGGCACTGAAGCTGTCATGCATGGCGTTCACCGAGCCGTTGGACGCCGCCGTGGTGGTGGTCGCCCAGAGCGCCGAAGCGAAGCTGCCGAAGCGCGCCTCCTTGCCCTCCAGCGAGCCGACCTGCTCGATGGGCAGCCCCGCCAGCGCCGGGTTCGGCTGCAACTCCGCCCAGGCACAGACACCAAGGCCGATGACGAACAGCAGCAGCATACTGGCGAGGATCGCCCGGCTCTGACGCAGGTCACGCACGTAATGGCCGAAGGTGAACACCAGCGCCGCCGGGATCAGCAGGATCGACGCCAGCTCCAGCAGGTTGCTCAGCGCCGTGGGGTTCTCGAACGGATGCGCCGAGTTGACGCCGAAAAAGCCGCCGCCATTGGTGCCCAGTTGCTTGATGGCGATCTGACTGGCCGCCGGCCCCATCGGCAGGGTCTGCTCGTTGCCTTGCAGGGTGGTGGCCGAGACGTAATCGCTGAAGTTCTGCGGCACGCCCTGCCACACCAGCAGCACGGCCAGCACCAGGCACAGCGGCAACAGGCCGTAGAGCACAGCGCGGGTGATATCGACCCAGAAGTTGCCCAGACGGTCGCTGGACTGCCGCGCCAAACCCCGGCACAGCACCACCAGCACCGCCAGGCCCACCGCCGGGCTGACGAAGTTCTGCACGCCAAGGCCGAGCATCTGGCTGAAGTAGCTGAGCTGCGCCTCACCACTGTAGGCCTGCCAGTTGGTGTTGGTGACGAAGCTCACCGCCGTGTTGAACGCCAGCGGCAGGCTCATTCCCGCCACCTGCTGCGGGTTGAGTGGCAAGCCGCCCTGCAGCAGCAGAATGCTCATCAGCGCCAGCAGGCAGACCAGGGTGAAGACGAGCAGCGCCAAGGAGTAGCCGCGCCAGCTCTGCTCCTGCTCAGGGTCGACGCCAGCCACGCGATAGCACAGGCGCTCTACCGGCTGCAGCAGCGGGCTGAGCCAGGTGCGCTGGCCCTCCATCACACGGTAGAAATAGCGCCCGAGAAAGGGTGCCGGTGCCAGCACCAGCAGGAAAAAGGCCGCCAGCAGCAGCCAGTCGTAGTCGTGCATGGCCGCCTCCTCAACCACGTCCGGCAGTCAGCAGCGCCGACAGCAGGTAGGCGAAGAGGCCGACCACCAGGATCAGCGACACACCATCGATTGCGTTCATGTCCAAAGCTCCACGATGCGGGGAATCCGCTCGCGAGCATTGTCGAAAGGCAGGCCGTAAAAATTCGATTGGCGCCCCAATGCCGAGGCGTAAAGAAATCGTATTGATGCAGTGGAGTCAGCCCTGTGGGAGGCGCTTCAGCGGCGACTTATCCAGGCCTCACGGCTGCGGCTGCATGAACGCATACCCGTAGGGTGGGTTAGCGGCGCAAAACACCGCTACCACAGCCACGTACAAACTTGGCGCGCCGCGTAACCCACCAAGCGATGCCAAACCTATCCATCAAACCAACAGATGCGCCACCAGCCCGACTACAGCGCACCCTGCAATGGTCTCGATCACCCCGCGCTTGAAAGCGAACAGAGCCAACGCCGCGCCAAGGGTAATCAACGCCGACACCCAGTCGAACGCCCCGGCAAAGCCCTGCGGCCAGAGCACGTGATAACCGAAGAACAGCGCCAGATTGAGGATCACGCCAACCACCGCAGCGGTGATCCCGGTCAGCGGCGCGGTGAACTTCAACTGCCCGTGGGTCGATTCCACCAGCGGCCCGCCAGCGAGGATGAACAGAAACGACGGCAGGAAGGTGAACCAGGTGACCAGCACCGCCGCCAGCGCTCCACTGGCGAAGGCCGAATCGCCGCCGAACAGCGGCTGGCCAAAGGCACCGACGAAGGCGACAAATGCAACCACCATGATCAACGGCCCCGGCGTGGTTTCACCCAGCGCCAGGCCATCGATCATCTGCCGGGGCGTCAACCAGCCGTAGTGGTCGATGGCGCCCTGGTACACATAGGGCAATACCGCATAGGCGCCGCCAAAGGTCAGCAGCGCCGCCTTGGTGAAGAACCAGCCCATCTGCGTCAGTGTGCCCTGCCAGCCGAACGCCAGGGTCAGCAGGCCCATAGGCAACAGCCAGAGCAGCACGCCGACCAACAGGATCAGCGCCAGGCGGCTGGAGCGAAAATGCGTGTGCGCCAGGCGCGTCTCATCATCGATCAAGGCTGGCGCATGCGCCCCGCCCTTCTCGCCATGCCCGGCGCCGACCGCGAAGTGCTGCGGCGCCAGTCGCCCGCCGATATACCCCACCAGCGCCGCACCCAGCACAATCAGCGGGAACGGCAGCCGCAGCGCGAAGATGGCCACGAAAGCCGCCGCCGCGATGGCCCACAGCCAGGCGTTCTTCAACACCCGCCCGCCGATACGCCAGGCCGCCTGCACCACGATGGCCGTCACCGCCGGCTTGATGCCATAGAAGATCCCCGCCACCAACGGCACGTCGCCGAACACCAGATAGACCCAGGACAGCGCGACCAGAATCAGCAGCGACGGCAGCACGAACAGCACCCCGGCAATTACTCCACCCCAGGTGCGGTGCATCAGCCAACCGATATAAGTCGCCAACTGCTGCGCCTCCGGCCCGGGCAGCAACATGCAGTAGTTCAGCGCATGCAGAAAGCGTCGCTCGGACAACCAGCGGCGCTTCTCCACCAACTCCTGATGCATGATCGAAATCTGCCCCGCCGGCCCTCCGAAACTGATCAACCCCAGCTTTAGCCAGAACCAGAAAGCCTGCAGCAGACTGACCGGGGCGAGACGCTCAGGGGACTCGGACATCGAAGGGCTCCATGGTGGACAAAATCGACCGGCCACTATAGCCGCAGAACATGACCGCCGCGCGACAGCGCACGAAAAATCACCATCGCCGCGCAGCCCTTGTCCCACCTGGCCTGGGCGAGTTTTCCCGCATCTTATCCACAGCACTTTCCCCAGATTCTGTGCACGACGCCCGGTAACCCGCCCGCACCCTGCCCTGCTGTTGAAAACCCCAGCCAAGTGATTGATTAAAAGCGATATTCCGCCTGGCGATAACGCCAGCAAAGCGTCATTGGGCAAAAACTGAACGGCCTGCTACGGCCCGCTTGAATGCTAGGCGCGGAGGGCTTTTGCAAAGGTTATCCACAGCGCTGTTAACAGAATTTGTGGGTGGTTATGGAGAGGTCTGGACCCGGGCTACGAAGGGCCAGCACGTGCGTCGCTGAGGTAGGAGGCTTCGTCGAGGTCATGGGTGACCAGCAACATGGCGATCTCGTAGCGGGCGGCCAGTTCCACCACCAGATTTATAGCCTTTTGAACTCATTCTGCAGCAGCTCAGCAAATGCATCCTTGGCTCGGTGAAAACCAACATGCTTGTTCCATACGAAATAATTCTGCACAGGCGATAACTGGCTAAAGGTATAGCCACTGATATTCCCAATTTTCTTGAACTGTTCGAAAACCCCTACAGGTACCAGGGAAACGCCTGCCCCGGCACTGACGCAACCGAGGATGGTTCCATAACTGGCGATGCTGGTGATGGCAGTCGATACGTGGTGCTCATTCAGCCATCCTTCAAGTGCACGTCGATACGGGCACCCCTCAGGCCACATGAATATGTTCATCTGCTCCAAATCCTGTGGCGCACATATTGCACCGACAGAGGGAGATGCAATCATGACCAGCGGTTCCTTATAGACCTCCACCTGAGCAATATCTGGATGTATTGTATTGACTGCGATGATTGCACCATCCAGGTTATGCCCTACCACATCATTGATTAATTGAGACCATGTTCCGGTGCTGAATTGCATCTGCACATCGGGATAAAGATGATGGTACTTGGATAATAAAATCGGTAATCGCCCTGTGGCTGCGGACTCGATAGCACCGATCTTCAGCACACCAGAGGGCACTGCATCCGTGGCGAGTGCTCTTTTAGCTTCCTGACATACTGCCAGAATCTTATTGGCATAGCCGAGAAACAACTCGCCCGAGGGACTGATGACAAGCCCTCGACCTCTGCGAATGAACAGCGCCACCCCCAACTCCTGCTCAAGGAGCTTGAGGCGATTCGTAATATTCGAGGGAACGCAGTGCAGCACTTTAGCGGCCTGTACGATGCTGCCGTGGTCGGCAACCACCTTGAACATTTTCAGCTGTGACAATTCCATTGCAACACCGCTCACTAAAAGTGAATAGACAACTAACTATAAGTTACTTGTTCAGCGCACTCAACCAACTTAGCGTTGTCGAGCCAACTCAGCCGTATTGAGCAAGCACCGCATTTAATATGCGATTCCTTTAAGGATAATGCCTTCCGTGGACTTCACCATGCGCTAACCGCATGACGACGTCCGTTTAAATACCCACACCCTTACCTGTAAATGGATAGCCCTGTATGTCACCGCCCCTAATATCCCCAAACTGGGAAATGCATGATGAGTTTTGAGTACGTCATCGTTGCACTCGGTTTCTTTGCGTTCTGCGGTGGACTGATTGATGCGGCAGTTGGTGGTGGCGGCCTTGTGCAAGTGCCTGCACTTTTGCATGCATTACCGCAACATAGTTTGGCCACCGTGTTCGGCACGAACAAACTGGCGGTATTACTGGGAAATATTTCGTCTATCTCGGGCTACCTGAGAAGAATAAATATCGTCTGGACGCTCATGCTACCCACGATGATTTCTGCCTTCGTATTTTCTTTCCTAGGCGCCCTTTCGGTGTCGCTCATTCCCAAAGCACTCATGGAATATGCCGTCTTTGTGCTCCTGATCGCCATGGCCATCCATACCTTTGTCAGGAAGGACTTTGGGCAACACCAAGGCAACCTGCAACATGGCAGGCGAGAAATTCTGCTCGGCATATTCTTCGGTGCACTACTCGGTTTCTACGATGGCGTATTCGGCCCCGGCAGTGGCAGTATTTTGCTTTTTGTATTCGTCAGGTTCTTCGGTTTTGATTTCCTGAACGCTTCGGCTTCCGCCAAGCTCATCAACTTGGGGACGTTCAGCGCGGCGCTGCTGTTCTTCGCGCCATCAGGCAATGTGTTATGGCTGGCAGGTGGCATCGTAGGCCTGTGCAATATCGCTGGGTCTCTGACAGGCGTTTTCCTGGCACTGCGTTATGGAAGCGGATTCATCCGTATCTTTTTCCTGATTTTGCTGTTGTTTCTGATCGGCAGAATGGGGCTATCCCTATTTTTCTGATCATTCAAACCTCCTGAAAGGCATCGCTATATAACCAGGTCGATGGACCTTCAAGATTGAAGGTCCACAGCAGTGGAATTATCGGTTTCATACATGCACTCCCCCCACAGCCCCATAGGAAGAGCCCCCGGATTTCATCCGGGCTACGCCGCATCGATGCACGCGACACGGGCAAAAAATCGGGCCTTACGGCCCGAAAAAGTACTCCACCTTGAAGAGTTCGTTTACAGCACGTGTGACTGGTACAGCTCAGTCAGCGCCTCGCCACGCAGGTAGGCCAGTTCGGCCGAGCGGCGGTCGCGGGGACGGGTCAGGGGGACGGCTAGTTCGCGTTGCAGGCCGCTTGGTGTGCCGCCAAGGATCAGCACGCGGTCGCTGAGGTAGAAGGCTTCGTCGAGGTCATGGGTGACGAGCAGCACGGCGATCTCGTAGCGTGCAGCCAGCGCCACCAGCAGATCCTGCAGCTTCATGCGGGTGAAGGCGTCCACTGCGCTGAAGGGTTCGTCGAGCAGCAGCACCTGCGGTTTACCGTACAGGGCGCGGGCGATGGCCACACGCTGGGCCTGGCCGCCAGAGAGGTGCTTGGGTAGCGCCTCGCCACGCCCGTGCAAGCCGACGTCACGGAGCAATTGTTCAACCCACTGGTCGTCAGCCACCCAGCCATCGGCGAAGCCAACATTCTGCGCCACGCTGAGCCAGGGCATCAGCCGGGGTTCCTGGAACACCACGCCGATGCCGCTGCCACGCCCGAAGTTGAGCAGCGGGTTGAGCTCCAGCCCTCCCTGATAATCCTGATCCAGCCCGGCAGCGATGCGCAGCAGGGTGCTTTTACCGCAGCCGGAGGGGCCGAGCAGGCTGACCACTTCGCCAGCGGCCAGGCTCAGGCTGACGTCTTCGAGCACACGTACCTCAGCGAAGGCCTTGTGGATATTCTGCAGTTTCAGCAGCGCACTCATGCTCCGCCCTCCCCGCCCTTGAAGCTGTCGCGCCAGCGCAGGGCGCGGGTTTCCCAGGCCTTGAGCAGGCTGTCGCTGAGTTTGCCGAGCAGCGCCAGCAGCAGGATCGCGGCGATCACCAGATCCGGTCGCAAGGTTTCCCGGCCGTCGCTGAGCAGGTAGCCGAGGCCACGGGTGGCGGCGATCAGTTCGGCGGCGACGAGGAACATCCAGCTCAGGCTGAGCGCGCCGCGCAGGCCGGTGAACAGGCTCGGCAGCGCAGCGGGCAGCAGGATGCGGCGCACCAGCGCCAGCGGCGACAGGCCGTAGAGCCGGCCCACTTCCACCAGTTTGCGGTCGATATTGCGGATGCCGGCGAGCAGCGCCAGGTACACCGGGAAGAAGGCGCCGAGGGCGATCAGCACGATCTTCGGCGTTTCGTCGATGCCCAACCAGAGCAGCAGCAACGGTACCCAGGCCAGGCTGGGAATCGCCCGCAACGCCTGGAAGGTCGGCTCCAGATAGGCTTCGGCGCGGCGGCTGAGGCCCACCCAGGTGCCGATGACGATGGCCAGCGCGGCGCCGATGGCAAAACCGGCGCCGACGCGCAGCAGGCTGGCGTTCAGGTGCCGCCACAGCTCGCCGCTCTGCGCCAGCAAGTACAGGGTTTGCGCCACTTGGCTCGGCGCAGGCATCTGGTGCGCGGGCAATACACCGCTGCGCACCAGGGTTTCCAGCAGAGCCAGAATCAGCAGGGGCACCACCCAACCGCGCAGGTCGGTCAGTGCCGGCCGCCAGCCTGGAAGCCGTTCGGCCCAGCGACCGATGACGAGATTGAGCGCGCCCATCGGTCAGTTCCCCGCCTTGGCCACGTTGCTGCCGATCACCTGAGCGGCCAGTTGCGGCTGGCTCAGTTGGTCGACCACCTGAGCCACGTCGGTACCCGGACGCACCAGTTGCTCGTCGAGCAGGATGGGCGCAGAGGCTTTCAGCGCCTTGATATGTTCAGCGCCCGGCTGCGGGTTGCTGAAGTCGGTACGCGACAGTTGCAGCTTGGCCACTTCCAACGGCAGCTTGGCTTCGTCGGCGAGCAACTGGGCCAGAGCATCGGGGTTGGCGATGGCCCACTGGCGCGCCTGCTCGTAGGCGGCGATCACCTGCTGGATCAGCTCGGGCTGCTCCTTGGCGAAGGTCTCGGTGACGCTGAGCACGCTGTAGCTGTTGAAGTCGCGGTTGCGGTACAGCAGGCGCGAACCGGCCTGCAGTTCGCTGGCCGCCATCAACGGGTCGAGCCCGGCCCAGGCCTGCACGTCGCCGCGCTCCAGAGCGACGCGACCGTCGGGGTGTTGCAGGTGGACGATGTCCACGGCGTTCTTGTCCAGCCGGGCCTTCTGCAGGCTTTGCAGGAGGAACAGGAAGGGGTCGGTGCCCTTGGTGGCGGCGACCTTCTTGCCCTTGAGGTCGGCCAAAGACTGGATGGGCGAGTCCTTGGGCACCACCAGCGCTGTCCATTCCGGGCGGCTGGCGACGTAGACGGTGTTGATCGGTGCGCCGTTGGCGCGGCTGAGCACGGCGGCCAGGCCGGCGGTGGAGGCGAAATCGGTGCTACCGCCGTTGAGGTATTCCAGCGAGCGGTTGCTGCCCTGGCTGAACACCCACTTGACGGCGATGCCCTGCGGCGCGAGGGCTTTTTCCAGCAAGCCCTGCTGCTTGAGCACCAGGCTGGTGGGGGCGTAGTAGGCGTAGTCCAGGCGGACTTCTTTCGGTGGTGCAGCATGTACGGCGGCTGGCAACCAGGCGGCGAACAGGGCCGCCAGGCCAACGCGCAAGGCATTCTTCTTCATGGTCATCTCCTCACTTGGATGAAATACCTTCCGGCCCGTTGGCGAGCCGGTCAGGAGATGTCACAACTGGGTTAGTGGATCAGAGCAGCGTCAGGGTGTAACTCAGGATCAAACGGTTCTCGTCGGCGTCGGTGCTGACGTTGCCGCGCTGGGTCGCATTGCGCCAGGACACGCCGAGGCCTTTCAGCGGACCGTCCTGCAGGGTGTAGTCGAGGCGGAAGTCGCGCTCCCACTCTTTCAGGTCACCGTTGGCGGAGTCGACGTTGTCACCCTTGAGGTAGGCGACGCTGGCCTTCAGGCCCGGCACACCAAGCTTGGCGAAGTCATAGCCGTACTCGGCCACCCAGGTGCGCTCGCCGGCGTTCTGGAACTTGCCGATCTGGCGGTCGGTGATCAGGTAGGACGAGCTGCCGCCGCCCTGGTTGAGGAACGGGAAGGCGCTGTCGCCTTCGACCTGCTGGTAGCCCAGGCTGGCGAAGTGGCTGCCCAGGGTGTAGGTGAACAGCGCACTCCAGGTCTGGTTGTCGACCTCGCCAGTGCTGCTGTCGCCGGCACGCCAGTAGCCGGCGCTGCGGTAGCCATCGGCACGGCCGGAGGCGCTGCCATTCTTGCCGTCGGAGCCACTGTCGAAGTAGCGCAGGTCGGTCTTCAGCGAACCTGGGCCGATCGCCCAGTTGTGCACCAGGCCGAGGAAATGCTGTTTGTAGAAGTCTTCCAGATTGCCGTAGTAGTACTGCAGCGTCAGGTCCTTGGTCAGCTTGTAGTCGCCGCCGGCGAAGTAGAACTTGTTGGTGTCGGCGTCACCGGTGGCGCCGGCGATACGCAGGGCGATGTCGTCGGTGGAGCTGCGGGTCTTGGTGCTTTCCAGCTGGCCGGCGGTCAGGGTCAGGCCGTCGATCTCGTTGGAGGTGATCTGCCCGCCTTCGAAGGTCTGCGGCAGCAGACGGCCGTCGTTGAAGGTCACCACCGGCAGCTTCGGCAGCAGGGTGCCGATGCGCGCCTCGGTCTTGGACAGGCGTACCTTGGCGGTCACACCGGCCTTGCTGTAGTCGTCCACGGCGCTGCCGTCGCTATCGAGCGGGAACAGCTGGCCGGGAGTGCGATCACGGCCGGCCTTGCTCGCGGTGCCGCCGGAGTCCAGTTTGACGCCAAGCAAGCCGATAGCGTCGAGGCCGAAACCGACGGTGCCCTGGGTGAAACCGGAGCTGTAATTGAAGATGAAGCCCTGCCCCCACTCCTGCGCCTCGCCGTTGTTGTTGGCGGTGTTCTTGTTGTTGAGGTCGTAATAGAAATTGCGCAGGCCGATGCTGGCCTTGCTGTCTTCGATGAAACCAGCGGCGGTCGCTTCGGTGGCCAGTGCGGCCAGGGCGACGGCCAGCGCCAGATTGGACTTGTTCATGCTCGATGCTCCAGGTGCTGTATGTGCTGTTTTAGGTTTTGGCACTGCACAGGGGCTCGGCAGGACAGCGGACATGGCGCTGGTCTCGGCGGATTGGCATACGAACCTGGTCACGATCTGCTGCGCGTCGGCCATGCTGCGTTGAAACCAGGCTCAAAATGCTCATTTACAACTCGTAAACTGCGCTTTTTCGCCTGATTTCGCCTTGCCTGACTCTCGCTCGCGAGACCGTGAACAGGTTCTAAGAGCCCCTGATTCGGGCCCGATGCGGTGGTCCGCTGTCGGCTGGTGACTAATCTACGAGACGAGCGTTAATCCCTAAAAAGAATTATTTTTCACTTTGTAGTAACAAAAAAGAATATATGGAAATGGATTGAGGCTCGTAGGGCGTACCGGGCCGCCCTACACAATAACGAGCAGCCGACGTCCCGGGCTTCACTACGTTCGCTCGAATGGCCGATGTTTCGGGCCGATATGCGCCTAAGCTAATTCCCAAAAATTATTTGTTGGCTATTTTTTAGATCGTCTAGCTTCTCTCCACCGGATCACCGGACTTCTTTCCCTCAACACTGAAGTACGCGTGATCCGCCGCAATCTCATGGCCGGCACGTGTTCGTATCGAGAGCCGCCATGTCCAAGACCCATTCCAAACGCAGCACACTGATCGCCGCCTCTCTTGCCATCGGCCTGCTCGTCGCCCCGCTCACCGAGGCCGCCGAGCAACTGCGCATCGGCTACCAGAAATCCTCCACGCTGATCAGCCTGCTGAAGAGCCAGGGCACCCTGGAGAAGGCACTGTCCGACCAAGACATCACCATCAGTTGGCACGAATTCCCCAACGGTCAGCCGCTGCTAGAAGCGCTCAACGTCGGCAATATCGACCTCTCTGCCGACGTCGCCGACACCGTGCCTGTGTTCGCCCAGGCCGCCGGCGCCGACCTCGCCTACTTCGCCCAGGAAGCGCCCTCGCCCAGCGCGCAGGCGATCATCGTGCGCGAGGATTCACCGATCAAAACCCTGGCCGACCTCAAGGGTAAAAAGGTTGCTGTGACCAAGGCGGCCGGTGTGCACTACCTGTTGATCGCTGCGCTGCAGCAGGCCGGCCTGAAGTTCAGCGATATCGAACCGGCCTACCTGACCCCGGCCGACGGCCGCGCCGCCTTCGAGAACCGCAAGGTGGACGCCTGGGTCACCTGGGAGCCCTTCCTCAGCGGCGCCCAGCAACAGTTGCCGACGCGCATCCTTGCCGACGGCAAGGGCCTGGCCGACTACCAGCGCTACTACCTGACCAGCGCCACGTTTGCCAAGAGCCACCCGCAGGTGCTGCAGACCGTGTTCGCCGAGCTGGTGAAGACCGGCGACTGGCTGCGCGCCAACCCGCGCCAGGCGGCTGAAATCCTCGGCCCGCTGTGGGGCAACCTCGACCCGGCCATCGTCGAGAAAGCCAACGCCAAGCGCAGCTACCAGGTACGCCTGGTGCAACCAGACAGCCTCGCCGAGCAGCAGAAGATTGCCGATGCCTTCTACGGCGCCAGCCTGCTGCCGACCTCGGTGGATGCTCGCGAAGTCAGCATCTGGAGCCCGCAATGAGTGCCGAAGCCCGTCTGCACCCCAGCCTGCGCGACGAACCATTGTTCGCCGCGCACCTGTTCCCCGTGGACTTCGGCAGCCGCACGGCCAAGGTCGAACGCCTGGCCCGGCGCCTGGCAGCCAGCGCGGTGGAGCGTGATCGTGCTGGGGGCAGCGCCCAGGCCGAACGCGAACTGCTGCGCGACAGTGGCCTGCTGACCCTGGCCGTGCCGCAGCAGTACGGTGGCCAGGGCGTGGCCTGGCCGGAGATCTACCGCATCGTGCGCTACCTGGCGGCAGTGGACAGCTCGCTGGCCCACCTGTTCGCCTTCCAGCACCTGCAGGTGGCGACCATCCTGCTGTTCGGCAACCCCGATCAGCAGCGCCACTGGCTGAGCTGCACAGTGCAGGAGCGCTGGTTCTGGGGCAACGCCACCAACGGCCGCGACACCGGCCTCAAACTCAGCCCACGCGAGGAACATTACGAGCTCAATGGCAGCAAGTCGTTCTGCTCCGGCGCGCTGGGCGCCGATGCGCTGGTGATCAGCGCACCGCGCGGCAAGAACCCGGAAGATCGCGTGTTCATCGTCCTGCCCAGCCAGCGCGAGGGGCTGGCGGTGAACAGCGACTGGGACGGCTTTGGCCAGCGCCAGACCGACAGCGGCACGGTGCAGTTCGAGCAGGTGTTCGTCGACGCCAGCGAGCTGCTCGGCCCGGTCGGCCCCAGCCCGCGCACCACGCTGCGCGCCTGCCTGTCGCAATTGATCCTCACCCAGCTCTACCTGGGTAACGCCCAGGGCGCGCTGGATGCAGCGCTGCGCTACACCCGCGAACAGAGCCGCGCCTGGCCGGCATCCGGCGTGGCCACTGCCAGCGACGATCCATTTATCCAGCAACGCTATGGCGAACTGTGGCTGCGCTACCGCAGCGCCCTGCCCCTGGCCGAGCACGCCGCCCAACGCCTGCAGAGCGCCTGGGAAAAACCGGCGCTGACCGCCGCCGAACGCGCCGAGGTGGCGCTGGCCATCAGCGAGGCCAAGGTGGTGGCGGTGCGAGCTGCCCTCGATATCACTAGCCAGATCTTCGAAGCCATGGGTGCCCGCGCCACCAGCTCGCGCTACGGCTTCGACCGCTTCTGGCGCAACGTACGCGTGCACAGCCTGCACGATCCCATCGACTACAAGGTGCGCGACCTCGGCCACTGGCTGCTCAGCGGCCAGGGCCCGCAGCCGTCGCTGTACAGCTGACAAGGAGGAGCGAACCACAGGGAATATGCATAGAAAAAAGCGGTATCTCGCATCGAAGAAGGCTAGCTAGCCTGAACACTGCCAACCATCAAAAGGTCGTAGAAAATGACTATCAAGACTCTCCTGGGCGCAGGCCTGCTGGCCGCCGCCGCCCTGCTGCAAACGGTCACGGCGCATGCCGCCAGCGACTATCTGGTCAGCACCGAGTGGCTGGAAAAGAACCTGAAAGATCCCAAGGTGCGCATCATCGAGGTCAGCGTGGCGCCCGGCGTCTATGAGCGCGGGCACATCCCCGGTGCGGTCAACTTCGCCTGGCACAGCGACCTGGTCGACCCGGTACGCCGCGACATCGCCAGCCAGGAAGCCTTCCAGCAACTGCTGCGCAAGGCCGGGGTGAATGACGACAGCACCACCATCCTCTACGGCGACAACAACAACTGGTTCGCCGCCTGGGGTGCCTGGGTGTTCGACGTGTACGGCGTGGATAACGTCAAGCTGCTCGACGGCGGCCGCGCCAAGTGGGAGGCCGAAGGCCGTCAGCTGGACAGCCGCGCCAGCACGCCGAGCGCTGGCAATGTCACGGTGAAAGCCGCCAACAAGGATCTGCGCGCTTTCCTCCCGGACGTACTCGCCGCCGCCGAGAAGCGCAGCGACGTGCAACTGGTGGATATCCGCTCGCCGGACGAATACAACGGCAAGGTCTTCGCCCCGCAGGGCGTGCAGGAGCTGGCCGTGCGCGCTGGCCACGTGCCTGGCGCGGTGAACGTGCCCTGGGGTCAGGCGGTGGCTGCTGACGGCACCTTCAAATCGGCTGAAGAGCTGAAGAAGGTCTACGCCGCGGTGGGCATCGACGGCAGCAAACCGATCATTACCTACTGTCGCATCGGCGAGCGCTCCAGCCACACCTGGTTCGCCCTGAAGAAAATCCTCGGCTATGACGTGCGCAACTACGATGGCTCTTGGACCGAATACGGCAACGCCGTGGGCGTGCCGGTGGTGAACGTGGCCGGCACCGTCTGGGGTGGCAAGTAGGCTTGAACCGATCCAGGCGTAGGGTGGATCACGCCTCACCGATCCATCGCTATGAAGGCTGATGCCTCCTGTAGGAGCGGATTTATCCGCGAGTTTCGCGGCCGCAGCCGCTCCTGCAAAACAAACGCCAGTCACGCAAAACACAGCCCCGGCCTAAACACCGGGGCCGCTTTCGTCGGGCAAGGACAACCCATGACCGCCAGCATTGCCTCCCCTCGCGCAACGCTACCCATCGCCACAGCTGGCGTGATCGCCATAGCCCTGCTCGCCTTCATCTGGCAGCTGGCCGACGGCAGCAACGAAGGCCGCGCCTTTAGCTACTCGCTGGCCAGCGGCGCGCTGTTCGGCCTGCTGCTGCAGCGTTCGCGCTTCTGCTTCTTCTGCGTGACCCGCGACTTCGTCGAACGCCGCATACCGGACGGCCTGCTCGGCCTGCTCGCCGCCCTGGCGGTGGGCACCCTCGGCTATCACGCGGTGTTCGGCGCCTTCCTGCCCGACCCCAGCGGCGGGCGCCTGCCCCCGGATGCCCATATCGGTCCGCTGAGCTGGGTGCTGGCTCTGGCCGCCACGGTGTTCGGCCTCGGCATGGCGATTTCCGGCTCGTGCATCAGCGCGCACCTGTATCGCCTCGGCGAGGGCAATTTCGCCTCGCTGGCCGCGCTGGGCGGCGCGCTGCTCGGCTTCGCCCTCGGCTTTCTCAGCTGGAACCCGCTGTATCTGGCCGCCCTGCAGGAAGCGCCGGTGCTCTGGCTGCCCGGCCGGCTCGGTTACGGCGGCTCGCTGCTGCTGCAACTGGCGCTGCTGGGTGCGCTGGCCGCCTGGCTGCTGCGTTATCGCCAGGCGGGCACACCTTCCGAAACACAGAGGCTATGGTCGCTGCTGTTCGGCGCACGCTGGCCGGCCTGGGTCGGCGGCGTGCTGATCGGTGGGCTGGCGGTGCTGGCCTACTTTCGCGTCGCGCCGCTGGGGGTGACGGCCGAACTGGGCAGCCTGGCGCGTACCGGCGCGGACAGCCTGGGCTGGCTGCCCGAACGTCTGGAGGGACTGGACGGCTTTTCCGGCTGCGCCACGGCGGTCAAGGAGACCCTGCTGTCGAACAACGGCCTGTTCGTCATCGGCCTGGTGATCGCGGCCTGGGCCAGCGCCCTGGCCGCCGGCGATTTTCGTCCCAGCAGCGGCGCACCGCGCGACTGGCTGCGCGACCTGTTCGGCGGCGTGCTGCTGGGCTGGGGCAGCCTGCTGGCGTTGGGCTGCACCGTGGGCACGCTGCTGTCCGGCGTGATGGCCGGCGCGGCGTCGGGCTGGGTGTTCGGCCTGTTCTGCCTGGTGGGCATTGTGCTTGGGCTCAAGCTGCGGCCGCTATTGCGCTTGGGCTGATGCACCTTCGTAGCCCGGATGAAATCCGGGGTCTTCTGCTGCAGGTTTCACCGGATTTCATCCGGGCTACGGTTGCATCCGATCTGGCGCTGGGTGGGGGCGGTGCGCGCGGCGCACCCTACACGATTACCCCGTAGGGTGCGCTGTGCGCACCACGTCAAGCTGCGACACCAGCGCTCAGGCCGCCTTGCTCGGCGACGCATCCTCGAAGCGATTCACCTTGCGCAGGCTCTTGAAGCCGAGCATCCAGCCGCCGGTCACGGTCAGGGTGCAGGCGCAGCCGATCAGCGCCGCCGGCACCACGCCAAACCAGGCGGCGCTGGTGCCGGCGCGGAACTCGCCCAGTTCGTTGGAAGAGCCGATGAACAGCATGTTCACCGCGTTGACCCGGCCGCGCATAGCGTCCGGGGTGGAGAACTGCACCAGCGAGGAGCGGATGTACATGCTCACCATATCCGCGCCGCCGGCCACCACCAGCGCGGCGAAGGACAGCCAGAACAGGCTGGACAGCGCGAACACCAGGTTGGCCACACCGAACAGCGCCACCGCACCGAACATCACCAGGCCGACATGGCGATTGAACGGCTTCATGCTCAGGTACAAACCGACCGACACTTCGCCGATGGCCATGGCGCTGCGCAGCAGGCCGAGCCCCGTCGGCCCGACTTCCAGCACTTCCTGGGCGTAGATCGGCAGCAGCGCGATCACGCCTCCAAGCAGCACGGCGAACAGGTCCAGCGAGATGGTGCCGAGGATGATCGGCCGCGTGCGAATGAAGTGGATGCCAGCGGTAAAACGCGTCCAGGCGGTGGCTTCCAGCGCCTGCATCTTTTCCGCGTAACGCACCGGTACCAGCGGCAGCAGTGCGGAGCCAGCGAGGAAGCAGACCAGGCAGACCGAATAGGTCAGCCCGCCACCGCCGATGGCGTACAGGCCGCCGCCGATCACCGGGCCGGAAATGGTCGCGCCACGCATGATCATGCTGTTGGCGGCGATGGCCGCGGCCAGGCGCTCGCGCGGCACGATCTGCGGCAGCAGACTGGATAGCGCCGGCCCGGTGAAGGCGCGGCCACAGCCGTAGAGCACCAGCACCGCGTAATACCAACTGACGGCCGCTTCGCTCAGCGACAACCACAGCAGCGCCGCCGCACACAGGCCTTCGACCAGCCAGCTGAGCATGAGGATCAGCTTGCGGTCGTAGCGGTCGATGAGGTCGCCGGCCGGCATCAGCAGCACCAGCATGGGGATGAACTGGGCCAGGCCGACATAGGCCAGCGACAGCGGGTCACGCGTCAGGTCGTAGACCTGCCAGGCCACCACGATGGCCTGGATCTGAACGGCGAACACCACCACGATGCGAGCGATGAGAAACGGCAGGAAACCGGGAAGTCGGTAAACGGAAACAGGAGCAGCGGACACGGCGAAAATCTCGAGGCAGAACCGGCCAGTGCCGGACGAGGTAAGCCGGCCAATCTACGGGAAAGCTCCGCTACGGGGCAAACCCGGGAACAGGCTGTTGCGCAGATCGCGCCCTGGACCGTGCCAGGCGTCAGACGCACACGAGCGCCTTACTGGACAACGCCGGGTGCCGCGCCTGGTTCGGTCACTGTAGAAGCGCCGCCCCGGCGCGAAGACGGCTGCGGCCGTATCGCAATATCGAGTTGCCGGTTCCATTCGCCGCGGGGCGCGGCTCCTACAGGTCTTGGCAGCGCGGGCGGATGCGGGAGGTCGTTCCTCCCGCCAATATCCAGGCTAGACGAATGCCTGGTCGCCGAAACCACGCGGCAGACGCTGCGGGCCTGGCAAGGCAGCCAGACGCGCCTCCCAGGAAGTGCGCCAGTCGTTGACGGCGCGGGCAGCCTTTTCGCGGCGGGCGGCACGGCGCGCGGCATTGCGTGCGTTACGTCGAGCTTCGGTGAACACTTCGGTCTTGCGGCAATTGCGGCATTTGACCTTGGCCAGCTCGGTGGTGGCGGGCAGCTTTTCACCATGAGAGCCACAGGCGAGGTGGCCAGAGACTTTGTAGTGCGTAACCATCGCGTTATCTCCTTGATTGTGGGCGCCCGGCTGCTGACAGCCGGTCTACACCCCTCAGGAAATGGGACTGTGCAAGCGGTACGCAGGTTCATTGGCTACCGACCAAGGACCACGCCGCCTCTGGCCGTGCGCCCCGCCAAAGGGTTTTAATGCGCTCTTTTGCCGGAACCTCACCATGCCCCTGAGCCCCGATGAACTCGCGCAGATCAGCGCCCTCACCCTGGCCCATTACCAGAGCAGCGCCGAGGATTTTCGCGAGGGCACGCGCGACCACGACGTGAGCCAGAACATCGCCGCGCTGCTGCGCCATATCGAGGGCGAGAAGCCCTGGCGCATCCTCGATTTCGGCTGCGGGCCGGGGCGGGATCTGCGTACGTTCAGCAGCCTCGGCCATACCGCCGTCGGCCTCGATGGCTGCGCCGAGTTCGTCGCCATGGCGCGTGCCGATAGCGGCTGCGAGGTGTGGCAGCAGAGCTTTCTCGAACTGGACCTGCCGGCCGGACATTTCGACGGCATCTTCGCCAACGCCAGCCTGTTCCATGTGCCCGATCAGGAGCTGCCGCGCGTGCTCGGCGAGCTGCATGCGGCGCTCAAGGCCGGCGGTGTGCTGTTCAGCTCCAACCCACGCGGCGAGAATCAGGAAGGCTGGAACGGCCCGCGCTACGGCAGCTACCACGACCTCGAACGCTGGCGCGCGCGGCTCACGGCGGCCGGTTTCGTCGAGCTGGAGCACTACTACCGCCCCGCCGGCCTGCCACGCGACCAGCAACCCTGGCTGGCCAGCGTATGGCGACGAGTCGCTTAGCTCACCACCACAGGCATGCGTCGCCCTAGTCGAATACGGGCCGGAAGAAGCTGCGCTCGTAGCTGAGGATGCAACGTGTCTCTTCGGCGTAGCGAAAGGCCGCCTGGCATTCGGCGTCGGCGAAGGAATCCTGACGATAACGCTCGTAGTCGGCCAGGCTGGGGAAGCTGAACAGCGCCAGGGCCACGTCGTTGGCGCCCTCGGACGGCAGGAAGTAACCGTGGTGCGTGCCGCCGAAGCGCTCTACCAACGGAATCCACAGCTTCGCGTAGTGCTCGAATTCCTTGAGTTTGTAGGGGTCGACGATATAGCGCAGATAGCAGGTGATCATGGCTGTCCTTACTTGCAGGTGGTGAGCGGCTACTGTTTTTTGAGCGACGGCAGCAAAGCCGTGAGGATACCCAGTAGCGGCAGGAAGGAGCAGATCAAGAACACCTCCTCGATGCCGTGGATGTCCGCCAGATAACCGAGCAGCGCCCCGCCGATGCCACCGAAGCCAAACATCAGGCCGAAGAACAGCCCGGCGATCATGCCGACGTTGCCCGGCATCAGCTCCTGGGCGAAGACCACGATGGCGGAAAACGCCGAGGCCAGGATGAAGCCGATCACCATGCTCAGCACGCCCGTCCAGAACAGGTCGACGTGCGGCAGCAGCAGGGAGAACGGCGCCACGCCGAGGATGGAGAACCAGATCACCTGCTTGCGCCCGATGCGGTCGCCAATCGGCCCGCCGAAGAAGGTGCCGGCCGCCACCGCGCCGAGGAACAGGAACAGATAGAGCTGCGAGCTGGCCACCGACAGGTCGAATTTCTCGATCAGAAAGAAGGTGAAGTAACTGGTGAAGCTGGCCATGTAGAAGTACTTGGAGAACACCAGCAGCGCCAGGATCAGCAGGGCGAACTTCACCCGCCCTGCCGACAGGCCGTGGGTGGCCACGCCGCCCTGCTTGAGCTTGAACAGCGTCAGGTGGTGGCGGTACCAGCGGCTCAAGCCGTATAGCACGACGATGGCGAAGGCGGCGAACAGGCCGAACCAGGCGACGTTGCCCTGGCCGTAGGGAATGATGATGGCCGCCGCCAGCAGCGGGCCGAAGGCGGTGCCAGCATTGCCGCCGACCTGGAAGGTGGACTGTGCCAGGCCGTAGCGCCCACCCGAGGCCAGGCGGGCGATGCGCGACGCTTCGGGGTGAAAGGTCGACGAGCCGATACCCACCAGCGCCGAGGCCAGGAGAATCGCCGGGAAGCTGCCGACGAAGGCCAGCATGAGGATGCCGACCAAGGTGCACAACGAGCCGGCGGGCAGCAGCCAGGGCTTGGGATGGCGGTCGGTGTGGTAGCCCACCCAAGGCTGCAGCAGCGAGGCGGTGAGCTGGAAGGTCAGGGTGATCAGGCCGATCTGGGCGAAGCTCAGGCCGTAGTTGAGTTTGAGCATCGGGTAGATGGCGGGCAACACCGCCTGGATCAGGTCGTTGATCAGGTGCGCCAGGGCGCAGGCGCCGATCACGCGTATCACCAGAGGGCTGGCCTGACTGATGGGCGAGGCGCCGGCCAGGGTCGTAGCGGCAGGACTGCTGGACATGCTTGAAGCTTCCGGACGAGGTGAGGGACGGCGCTATGCTAGGCTGCGCCCAATCGCCTGTCTCACGAAGACAGGGCAGCAACCCTCGCAAAAAAGGCACATCCATGCGCTTAGCTGACAAGCTGCTGGCCGAGATCGACGCTTCCCCCTGGCTGGTCAGCAGCAGCGCCACCGATTACCCGATCAACGCCATCATCGAGCCGCACTCGCACCGCAACAAGCACCAGCTGATCTACGCCATTTCCGGGGTGATGGTGGTGACCTCGGCGCTGAATCAGTGGACGGTGCCACCGAGCCGCGGTATCTGGATGCCTTGCGGCCAGGTGCACGCGATCCGCTGCATCGGCAGCGTGCGAATGCGCAGCGTCTTCGTGCGCCCCGACAGCCTGGCGGATATGCCCGCCGAGTGCCGCGCCGTGGCCATCTCGCCGCTGCTCAGTGAACTGATCCGCGCCGCCGTGGCGATCACCCAGCCCTACGCCGACGACTCCCGCGAGGCACGGGTGATGCGCCTGATCCTCGATGAACTGCGCATCCTGCCGACCCTGCCGCTGCACCTGCCGCAGCCGGCCGACCCGCGCCTGCAGCCGATTTGCACCACGCTACAGAACGACCCTGGCGACGCCTCCACCCTGGCCGACTGGAGCACCCGCCTGGGCCTGGACGAGAAGACCATCCAGCGCCTGTTCCAGAAGGGCACCGGCATGACCTTCGGCCAGTGGCGCCAGCAGGCGCGCCTGTTGCTGGCGCTGGAGCGTATCGCCCTGGGCGAGAAGATCATCGACATCGCCGGAGAGCTGGGCTACGACAGCCCCAGCGCCTTCGCCACCATGTTCAAGAAGCAGTTCGGCACCACGCCCAGCCAGTTCTTCAAGTGATGCCCGGTGGAGGTGCTTGCGCGGCAACTGTCGCGGCTACGACTGCATGGATGCAGGAGGTAGAGCGAAGCAGGATGCCAGAGCCGAAAGCCCCTCCCACCTCGTCACGCACCCATGCTGTCGCCAGCTGGCCGCTCGGGCGAGAGATAGCTGACCAGCTGCCGTGCATGGGACGACAGCGACTCCCAACTGCGCACGCACAGGCGCAGTTCGCGGGTGGCCCAGATATCTTCCAGCATCACCACCGCCACCGGCAGTTCCTGGGCGAAGCGGGTCGCGGCTACCTCGGGCAGCATGGACACGCCAACGCCCTGCGCCACCAGTTGGGCGATGGCATCGAAGCTCGGCGCGCGTACTCGCACCTTGAGCGGCAAGGCATTGCGCACCGCCATGTATTCGATGAAACGCTGCATCGCGCGCTCGGCCGGCAGGCAGACGAAGGGGTAGTTGAGTGCATTGCGCAGCGAGGCCGGGCGTTGCTCAATCAGCGCATGGCCATGGGGCACCAACAGCACCAGGCGGTCGTTGCGAAACGGCAGCGACAGCAGGTCATCGGTGGCCAGGTTGCCGTCGTAAACGCCGATGTCGATGCTGCCTTCCCTGACGATTTTCAGCACGTCCTTGCTGTTGTACTCGGCCAGTTGCAGATCCACCTCGGGGTAGTCGGCCAGGAACGGCCCGAGCGCCGCCGGCAGGAAGGTGCTGTTGGCCACCGTGGAGGCCGCCAGGCGCAGGGTGATGCGCCGCTCGCCGTTGAGTTCCTGCAGGGTGTCGCTGAGCTGGCGGGCCTCCTTCAGCACGCCCTGGCAGGCCTCCAGTACCAAGCGGCCGGCGGGGGTCAGGCTCATGCCGTCACTGCTGCGCACGAACAGCGTCAGCCCGCAGCGCTCCTCGAACAGACGCAGGCGGGTGCTGGCCGCCGACACGGCGACGGGGAAGGTCGCCGCCGCCTTGCTCAGGCTGCCGGTGGCGGCAATCGCCGCGATCAGGCGCAGGTCGGGCAGGTCGAAATGCATGAAGCCTTCTCCAAATCAGAAAGCCATCTTCGTGAAATTGCGATTCTGGCCGTGTAGCTTTCCGCTCAGAATAACAGCTCACTCCCCTGCCGCAGCCCCGCTCATGAATGCTCTGACCGCCTCGTACCGGCGCAGCCTGGACAACGGCGTGCTGTTCGCCGTGCTCTCGGCCACCGGTTTCAGCCTGAAAGCCATCTTCGTCAAACTCAGCTATGCCGCCGCGCCGGTGGATGCCATCACCGTGCTGAGCCTGCGCATGGGCCTGGCCTTGCCGCTGTTCGCCTGGCTGCTGTGGCTGAGCCGGGGCATCGGGCAAGCGCGCTTGTCGGCGAAGGACTGGGCGCACGTCCTGCTGCTGGGGATGCTCGGCTACTACCTGTCGAGCCTGTTCGACTTCTACGGCTTGCAGTACATCAGCGCCGGGCTGGAACGGCTGATCCTGTTCACCTACCCGACGCTGGTGCTGCTGTTGCAGATGCTGGCGCTGGGCGAGCGGCCGGGCCCGCGCACCTTCCTCGCCCTGGGCCTGTGCTACCTGGGCCTGAGCATCGCCCTGGTACATGACATCCGCGTGGAGGGCGACAGCGAGCAGATCCTGCTGGGTGCCGCCTGGGTGTTCGCCAGCGCGGTGACCTACGCCCTGTACTACCTGGGCACCGGCGTGGTGATTCGCCGGGTCGGCTCGATGCGCCTGGCGGGACTGGCCGGCGGTTCCTCGGCGATCATGGTGTTGATCCACTACGCCATTAGCGGTGACCCGACGCAACTGGCGAACCTGCCGAGCGAGGTATGGCTGTACGGCGCACTGATGGCGCTGCTGTCGACGGTGCTGCCGATCTACTGGCTGGCCCTGGCCGTGCAGCGCATGGGCGCCAGCCATGCCGCCATGTTCGGCAACCTGGGCCCGGTGCTGACACTGTTTGCCGCCTGGGTGCTGCTCGGCGAGGCCATCACCCTGTACCAGATCGCCGGCCTGGCACTGGTCCTGCTGGGTGTCTCGCGCCTGTCTTCAGGCAAGCGCAAGACGAGCTGAGCCGGGCTCAGCCCTGGCGAATCAGATCGGCCGCCTTCTCGCCAATCATGATGCACGGCACGCAGGCATAGAGGATGGTCTCGCGGGTGCACCGCTAGGTGCGCCACTGGCCGTTCTGACGCAGCTCCAGACCAGTGACGCGCTAGCCATCGAGCAGCAGGCGCTCAACTTCGCAGATGGTGCGCACGAAGATCGTGCATGGAAACAGTCCGCAATAGCGCTATATACAAAAAAACATAACGAGGTAGGATTGCCCAACCCACAATGGCCCCTACACCTGCACTCGACAGGAATCTCCATGCTCAAGCCTCTCAAGCACAGCTTGCTCGCCCTCAGCCTGATCTTCACCAGCGGCGCCATCGCCGACGAGGTCAAGGTCGCCGTGGCCGCCAACTTCACCGCACCGATGCAGGCCATCGCGCCCGCGTTCGAGAAGGCCACCGGGCACAAGCTGGTGGCGTCCTTCGGCGCTACCGGGCAGTTCTATGCACAGATCAAGAATGGCGCGCCGTTCGATGTGCTGCTCGCCGCCGACGACACGACGCCGGCCAGGCTGGAGAGCGAAGGTGCAACAGTGCCCGGCTCGCGTTTCACTTACGCCATCGGCAGCCTAGTGCTGTGGTCAGCCGATGCCAGCTACCTCGACGGCACCGACGCGGTGCTGAAAGCCGGCCAGTTCAGGCACCTGTCCATCGCCAATCCCAAGGCCGCGCCCTACGGCCTGGCCGCGATGCAGGTGCTGGACAAGCTGGGCCTGAGCGAGGCGGTGAAAGCCAAGCTGGTGGAGGGACAGAACATCACCCAGGCGTACCAGTTCGTCTCAACCGGCAATGCCGAGCTGGGTTTCGTCGCGCTGTCGCAGGTGTACAAGGACGGCCAGGTCAGTAGCGGCTCGGCCTGGATCGTGCCGGACACCATGTACGACCCGATCAAGCAGGACGCGGTGATCCTCAAGCAGGGCGCGGACAATCCGGCCGCTGCGGCACTGGTCGAGTACCTGCAGAGCGCGGAAGCGACCAGGGTGATCGAATCGTTCGGCTATAAACTGCCGTAGCCGGATTGCATCCGGGCTACGTTCGCCACTTCCGGAATCCCTGCATGCCGCTGTCCAAGAATGACCTCGACGCCATCCTCCTGACCCTGGAGCTGGCCACGCTGACCACCGTGCTGCTGCTGATCATCGGTACCCCCATCGCGCTGTGGCTGGCGCGCACCGAGTCCTGGCTCAAGCGCCCGGTCGGTGCCATTGTCGCGCTGCCGCTGGTGCTGCCGCCGACGGTGATCGGCTTCTACCTGCTGGTGAGCATGGGGCCCAATGGGTTCTTCGGCCAACTGACGCAGAGCCTTGGTCTCGGCACCTTCACTTTCACCTTTACCGGTCTGGTGATCGGTTCGATCTTCTATTCCCTGCCCTTCGTCGTACAGCCGTTGCAGAACGCCTTCGAGGCCATCGGTCGCGGCCCACTGGAGGCCGCCGCCACCCTGCGCGCCAACCCCTGGGATACCTTCTTCAGCGTGGTGCTGCCGCTGGCCCGCCCTGGTTTCATCACCGCCGCCATTCTCAGCTTCGCCCATACCATCGGTGAGTTCGGCGTGGTGCTGATGATCGGCGGCAATATCCCCGGCAAGACCCAGGTGGTGTCGGTGCAGATCTACAACCACGTGGAAACCATGAACTACGCCCAGGCGCACTGGCTGGCCGGCGGCATGGTGGCGTTCTCCTTCATCGTTCTGCTGGCGTTGTACGGCGGGCGTAATGCCCGGATGAGGGCACTGTGATGTTCGGGTTCGGCAAGGCACCGATACCTGCCATCCACGACGATGGACGCATTCGCGCGCGCTTTCTGGTCAAGCATCCGGGCTTCACCCTGGATGTCGACCTCGACCTGCCCGGACGCGGCATCAGTGCGCTGTTCGGCCATTCCGGTTCGGGCAAGACCAGTTGCCTGCGCTGCTTCGCCGGGCTGGATCGCCCGCAGCAGGGCTACCTGCAGGTGGCTGGAGAGCTCTGGCAAGACAGTGAGCGCGGTTTCTTTCTGCCGGCGCACAAACGCGCCATCGGCTACGTGTTTCAGGACGCCAACCTGTTCCCGCACCTGAGCGTGCGCAAGAATCTGGAGTACGGCCAGCGGCGCATCCCCGCGTCGCAACGCAAGGTGGCGCTGGATCAGGCGCTGGAGCTACTGGGCATCGCTCATCTGCTCGAACGCATGCCCTCGGCGCTGTCCGGCGGCGAACGCCAGCGCGTCGGTATTGCCCGCGCGCTGGTGACCAGCCCACGCCTGCTGCTGATGGACGAGCCGCTGGCTTCGCTGGACCTCAAGCGCAAACAGGAAGTGCTGCCGTATCTGCAGCGCCTGCACGAGGAACTGGACATCCCCGTGCTCTACGTCAGCCATGCGCCGGACGAGGTGACGCGCCTGGCCGATCATCTGGTGCTGCTCGACGAAGGCCAGGTGCGCGCCAGCGGCCCGCTCAAGGAGTTACTGCTGCGCGCCGACCTGCCCTTCGCCAGCGACGAGGATGCCGAGGCGGTGATCGACGGCCAGGTCTGCGCTCACGACGGCGACTACGACCTGCTGCAACTGAGCCTTCCTGGCAGCGAAGCGTACCTGCGCCTGCCCCATGCGGCGCTGCCCAGCGGGCATCGGGTAAGGGTGAAAATCAAGGCACGCGACGTCAGCCTGGCGCTCAATCGCGCCGAGGATTGCAGCCTGCTCAACCTGCTGCAGGCGACGGTGGAAAGCTGGCAGGCGCTCGATGCGCAGATGCTGCTGACCCTGCGCCTGGGTGAGCAGCGCCTGCTGGCGCGGATCACCCGCTACTCCTTCGATCAGTTGGGCATTCATGCCGAACAGACGATCTGGGCGCAGATCAAGTCGGTATCGCTACTCGCGCCGTAGGGTGCGGGACAAACGATCCGGTCGACCGTAGGATGCGCCGCGCGCACCAAGCACACGCAGATGCCCCTGTCTCGTAGACCGGATGCAATCCGGGGCGATTACCAGATGCCCGACAATTGCGGCATACCCGGTGCGCATGGCGCACCCTACGTCAAGACCGATGCACGCCGTAGGGTGCGCCGCGATGAGAAAGGTGGTGCAGCAATGACAGTCTCAGGCGCGCAAGCGCGACTGCTGTTCGATGCGGCTCTGCAGGCGATACAGATAACCGAAGCCCTGCTCCCAGTAACGGTGCCCGGACTTCACGTTGATATGCCCTGCACCGCTCAGAATCGCCGCCTCGCTACCCCAGGCCCGCGCCAGCTCCATGGCGCGCAGGGCGCTGGCCGCTGCGTCGTTGTCGGAACCCACCAGCAGGCTGGGAAAGGGCAGCAGATCACGCGGCATCGGTGCGAAATTCTGCAGCGCCTCGGGGCAGCCCGGCCGCTCGACATCGGCCGGCGCCACCAGCAGCGCGCCGCGCACACGGCGCAGCAGTTCGACCGGTGCCTGCGTGGCCCAATGCGCCACCGTCACGCAGCCCAGGCTATGGGCGATGAGGATGAGCGGACGCGGATCGTCGGCGACTGCCTGGTTCAACGCGGTGACCCAGTCGCTACGTTGCGGGTGGAGCCAGTCCTTCTGCTCCACACGCGCACTGTTCGGCAGGCTGCGCTGCCAATGGCTTTGCCAGTGCTCTTCGGGGGAGCCCTGCCAACCCGGCAGGATCAGATAACGGATTGCTTCGCTGCCCATCACGGCGCCTCCTTCAATCGAATGGCGTCAGTCTAGGCAGTACGAATTAATTACAAAAAGAATAAGAGCTTATTTGCTTATTCCAAAAATTCAAGGCAAACACACGACGCCTTATATTTCCAAAAAGCATATAAATGTTCTTAAACAATATTTTTAAGAATATTTCCGCCTCTCTACTATCCGCTCCACGCCAGCGTCGGTACTCCATACCGCCGCCGTGGCGACCTATTCACAAGGAGCCTGGAAATGACCGCGACGCTGAGAAACCTCGAAGGCCAGGATGAAGCCAGCATCCTGCGCGAGATTCAGACCGCCCTGCATGGCCTGAAATTCGGCTCGGTGGAAATCACCGTGCACAACGGCCAGGTCGTGCAGATCGAGCGCAAGGAAAAGATTCGCCTGCAACAACCGAGCACCAAGAACAGCTGAAACATGATGCGGCCCGACTGGACCACCAGAGGGCTCGAGAAAGATCGCCCCGCCTGACACCCAATACGCCAACACAAGAATTTCACAGTTAGGAGCTGCACCATGTCCCTTCGTCGTTTTGCCCTGGCCGCGCTGGCCAGCAGTCTGATCGCCGGCCCGGTGGCCGCCGCACAAACCCTGCTCAACGTGTCGTACGACCCGACCCGTGAGCTGTACACCGAATTCAACGCCGCCTTCAACAAGCACTGGCAGGCCCAGGGCAACGAAGCGGTGACCATCCAGCAATCCCACGGTGGTTCGGGCAAGCAGGCCCGCGCGGTTATCGACGGCCTGCGCGCCGACGTGGTGACCCTGGCTCTGGCCGGCGATATCGACGAGCTGTACAAGCTCGGCAAGCTGATCCCGGAAAACTGGCAGGAGCGTCTGCCGGACGCCAGCACCCCCTACACCTCGACCATCGTGTTCCTGGTGCGCAAGGGCAACCCGAAAGGCCTGAAGGACTGGGATGACCTGGTCAAACCGGGCGTGGAAGTGATCACCCCGAACCCGAAAACCTCCGGCGGTGCGCGCTGGAACTTCCTCGCTGCCTGGGCCTATGCCCAGCAGAAGTATGGCAGCGAAGCTGAGGCCAAGGCCTTCACCGAGAAGCTCTACAAGAACGTCCCGGTGCTCGATACCGGCGCCCGCGGCTCGACCATCACCTTCGTCAACAACGGCATCGGCGACGTGCTGCTGGCCTGGGAGAACGAGGCCTTCCTGGCGCTCAAGGAAGAAGGCGGAGAGAACTTCGAGATCGTCGCGCCTTCGCTGTCGATCCTCGCCGAACCGCCGGTGAGCGTGGTCGATCAGAACGTCGACAAGAAAGGCACCCGCAAGGTCGCCGAGGCCTACCTCAACTACCTGTACAGCGAGGAAGGCCAGCGTATCGCCGCCAAGCACTTCTACCGCCCACGCAACCAGGCGGTGGCGGCCGAGTTCGCCAAGCAGTTCCCGCAGCTCAAGCTGGTAACCATCGACGCTGACTTCGACGGCTGGAAGAGCGCGCAACCGAAGTTTTTCAACGATGGCGGCATCTTCGACCAGATCTACCAGGCGCAGTAGCCCTTAGGGTGCGCCGTGCGCACCAGTGCACGGCCCACCAGATCGTCGCAGCCAGTGGCGGGTTCCACCCGCCCTACCAAGGAGCTTGCATGTCTCGCCGCACTTCCCCCGTCATACCCGGCTTCGGGCTGACGCTGGGTTACACCCTGGTGTACCTCAGCCTGTTGGTGCTGATTCCCCTGGGTGCCATGTTCGTCCACGCTGCCCAGCTCACCTGGGATCAGTTCTGGGCAATCATTTCCTCACCGCGCGTGCTGGCCGCCCTGAAGCTGAGCTTCGGCACCGCCTTTCTCGCTGCCATCATCAACGGCGTGATCGGCACGCTGCTGGCCTGGGTGCTGGTGCGCTACACCTTCCCCGGTCGCAAGGTCATCGAAGCGATGATCGACCTGCCGTTCGCCCTGCCCACAGCCGTTGCCGGTATCGCCCTGACCGCGCTCTACGCGCCCAACGGTTTGATCGGCCAGTTCGCCACGGCCCTGGGCTTCAAGATCGCCTACACCCCGCTGGGCATCACCCTGGCGCTGACCTTCGTCACCCTGCCCTTCGTCGTGCGCACCCTGCAGCCGGTGCTGGCCGACATCCCCCGCGAGGTCGAGGAAGCCGCCGCCTGCCTCGGTGCCAAGCCGTTGCAGGTGGCTCGCCATGTGCTGCTGCCGGCGTTACTGCCGGCCTGGCTGACCGGCTTTGCCCTGGCTTTCGCCCGTGGCGTTGGCGAATACGGCTCGGTGATCTTCATCGCCGGCAACATGCCGATGAAGACCGAGATCCTGCCGCTGCTGATCATGGTGCAGCTGGACCAGTACAACTATGCCGGCGCCACCGCCATCGGTGTGCTGATGCTGGTGGTGTCGTTCATTCTGCTGCTGCTGATCAACCTGCTGCAGCGTCGCATCAGCCGTTCTTGAGGAGCCAGGCATGTCATCTGCAACCCTGACGGCCAGTGCCGCCAACAATGCCGCACGCCGTGGCAACGCCCTGGGCCGCCGCCTGCTGATCGTTTCGGCCTGGCTGGTGTTCGCCTTCTTCCTGCTGCTGCCCTTGTTCGTGGTGGCGACCGAGGCGCTCAAACAGGGCGTCGGCGTGTTCGTCACTTCGATCCTCGAACCTGACGCCATCAGCGCGCTGAAACTGACCCTGCTCGCCGTGGGCATCGCCGTGCCGCTCAACCTGGTGTTCGGCGTGGCCGCCGCCTGGTGCGTGAGCAAGTACGAGTTTCGCGGCAAGAGCATGCTGGTGACCCTGATCGACCTGCCGTTCTCGGTGTCACCGGTAATCGCCGGTCTGATCTATGTGCTGCTGTTCGGCGCCCAGGGCTTCTTCGGCCCCTGGTTGCGCGAGCACGACATCCAGATCATCTTCGCCCTGCCCGGCATCGTCCTCGCCACCGTGTTCGTCACCGTGCCCTTCGTCGCCCGCGAGCTGATCCCGCTGATGCAGGAACAAGGCACGCAGGAGGAAGAGGCCGCGCGCCTGCTCGGTGCCAACGGCTGGCAGATGTTCTGGCACGTGACCCTGCCCAATATCAAATGGGGCCTGATCTACGGCGTGGTGCTGTGCACCGCGCGGGCGATGGGCGAGTTCGGCGCGGTTTCGGTGGTCTCCGGGCACATCCGCGGCTACACCAACACGCTGCCGCTGCATGTCGAGATTCTCTATAACGAATACAATCACGTCGCCGCCTTCAGCGTTGCCAGCCTGCTGCTGCTTCTGGCGCTGTTCATCCTGCTGCTCAAGCAGTGGAGCGAATCCCGTATCAACCGCCGCAAAGCCAGTGCTGGCGAGGAATAAAACATGAGTATCGAAATCCGTAACGTCAGCAAGAACTTCAACGCGTTCAAGGCGCTGAACGAGATCAACCTGAACATCCAGAGCGGCGAACTGGTCGCCCTGCTCGGCCCGTCCGGCTGCGGCAAGACCACCCTGCTGCGCATCATCGCCGGCCTGGAAACCCCGGACAGCGGCACCATCGAGTTCCATGGCGAGGACGTCTCCAACCACGACGTGCGTGATCGCAACGTCGGCTTCGTGTTCCAGCACTACGCGCTGTTCCGCCATATGACGGTGTTCGACAACGTCGCTTTCGGCCTGCGCATGAAGCCCAAGGGCCAGCGCCCGAGTGAAGAGGTGATCCAGCAGAAGGTGCACGAACTGCTCAACCTGGTACAGCTCGACTGGCTTGGCGATCGCTACCCCGAACAGCTCTCCGGCGGTCAGCGCCAGCGTATCGCCCTGGCCCGCGCCCTGGCGGTGGAGCCGAAAGTGCTGCTGCTCGACGAACCCTTCGGCGCGCTGGATGCCAAGGTGCGCAAGGAGCTGCGCCGCTGGCTGGCGCGCCTGCACGAAGACGTGCACCTGACCAGCGTATTCGTCACCCACGACCAGGAAGAAGCCATGGAAGTGGCCGACCGCATCGTGGTGATGAACAAGGGCGTGATCGAGCAGATCGGCACGCCGGCCGAAGTCTACGAGTATCCGGCCAGCGATTTCGTCTACCACTTCCTCGGTGACGCCAACCGCCTCTACGTCGGCAACGATCACCACGTGCTGTTCCGCCCGCACGAGGTTGACCTGTCCAGCGAACCGAGCCCGGAGCACAAGGCCGGCGAGGTACGCGACATTCGTCTGCTCGGCGCGATCACCCGCATCACCCTCAAGGTCGAGGGCCAGGACGAGCTGATCGAGGCCGAGGTGGCCAAGGATCACGTCAGCCTGGACAACCTCGCCCGCGGCACCACCCTGTACTTCAAGCCCAAGGGCGGCAAGCCGGTCAGCGCCCAGGTGTAGCTCTTCGTAAGGTGGGCCGGGCGGCAGTACGTAGGGTGGGCTTCAGCCCACCGCTCAGAGCTCAACCTTTGTTTGGTGGGCTGAAACGAATCGTCGCTCAGCCCACTCTACGGAGCCGCGATCGCCATGATCGCCCTACGCCCTTGGGGTGAGACCTGCAGCGCACGCGAACCCGTGCTGCGCCGCAACCAGCCCTCGCCTTCGCACAGACCCAGCAACGCCGCGCCCAGCGCACCACCGAGATGCGGCTTGCGCTCGCTCCAGTCCGGGCAGGCACAGAGTCGCTGGCGGCGCTGACGGTTGACCTGGTGCAGATCGATCCCCAACGCCTGCAGCCCCTGCTCGCCGCTTGCCGTCAGTTGCAGTGCATTGCCCTCCTCGCTCAGCCAGTCAGCCGCGTGCATGCGCGCGAACACGCCGACCGCCAACTCGCCGGCCAGATGGTCATAGCAGGTGCGCGCCTCGCGCATGGTCTGCGGAGTACCGCGTGAAGCCGGCACCGCGCGTGGTTGCCGTGGCTGCGCGGCCAGCGCGGCACTGGCCAGAGCCTCGACCAGTTGCCCGACTTCCGGCCCGGCCAGGCGGTAGTAGCGATTGCGCCCATGGCGTTGCTGCGCCAGCAGGCCGCCTTCTACCAGCTTGGCCAGGTGCGCGCTGGTCGACGAAGGCGACAGCCCCGCCAACAAGGCCAGCTCGCCGGCCGGCCGCGCGCTGCCATCCATCAGCGCCCAGACCATGCTGGCGCGCCCGGCATCGGCGAGCAGCGCGGCAATCGAACTGAAACCCGGTGCGTATTCCATAGTTCACCTCATGACGAAACATGGCGTGCAGTAAATATGGATACTGGCAGGCAATTTCAGCCAGAGCCAGCCAGGGAGAAACCGATGCTCGCCGTGATCTTCGAAGTTCAGGCCAAGCCAGACCAGCAGCAGGACTATCTCGACCTCGCCGGTGAGTTGCGCCCGCTGCTCGCCGAGCAGCCGGGTTTCATTTCCATCGAGCGCTTCCAGAGCCTGACCCAGCCGGGGAAGATCCTGTCGCTATCGTTCTGGCAGGACGAAGCCGCGATCCAGGCCTGGCGCCAGCGCGAGGAACACCGGCGCGCACAGACGGCAGGACGCGAGGAGGTCTTCAGTCACTATCGGTTGCGCGTGGCCCAGGTGCTACGCGACTACTGCATGCACGAGCGCGAACAGGCGCCGGCCGACAGCCGCGCGATCCACGAGTAGGGGGCAGCTCGATGACTGAGCACCTGCTCCTGATCCTCGTCACCTTCCTGCTCGCCGGCATGGTCAAGGGTGTGGTTGGCCTTGGCCTGCCAACCATCGCCGTCGGTCTGCTCGGCCTGGTGATGGCGCCATTGCAGGCCGCCGCGCTGCTGATCATCCCGTCGATGGTGACCAACATCTGGCAGCTGTGCGACGGTCGCAGCCCACTGCCGATGCTGCGCCGGCTGTGGCCGATGCTGCTGGGCATCCTGTTCGGCACGCTGCTGGTCGCCGCTGTACTGCAGAGTCTCGACCTGCCCGGCGCGACCCGCTGGTTGGGCGTCGCCCTGGTGGTCTATGCACTGCTTGGCCTGGCCAAGGTGCACTTTCGTGTGGAACGCGCGAAGGAAGGTTGGTTGGGCCCGGTGATCGGTGCGCTCACCGGCGCGATCACCGCGGTTACCGGTGTATTCGTGATTCCCGCCGTGCCCTACTTGCAGGCCATCGGCCTGGAGAAGGACGATCTGGTTCAGGCCCTGGGGCTGTCCTTCAGCGTCTCCACCCTGGCTCTGGCGGCAGCGCTCGGTCACAGCGGTGAACTGCTGCAACCGGCGGTGCTGGGCGTATCGGCCCTCGCCCTGGTACCCGCACTGCTGGGCATGGCCGGCGGCCAGTGGCTGCGCAAACGTATCAGCGCGGAGCGCTTCAAGCGCTGGTTCTTCATCGGCCTGTTGCTGCTTGGGGCAGAACTGGCGCTGCGCGGTCTCTGAACCTGACCATCAAACGGCGGCAGCCTGCGAGTGCTTGAGGCCGAACCATTGCAACTCGGCCAGCAGCGCCACCGCCAGCGCCTGAGCGATAACGAAGGCGTAGCCGAACAGGTTCGGCGACACCCAGCCGATCACCAGTACCAGCAGGCTGTCGATCACCCACAGCGCGTTGACCGCGATCACCGCCCAGATCGCCTGGCGGCTGATTTCGGCGCGGTTGGACAACCACACCAGCAGCGCTGCGAACGGCAGCAGGGCGCTACCGGCGACCAGCAACAGCATGCGCGGTAGTTCGAGGAAGGCGCCCAGCCAGCCGGCCGCCAAGACCAGTAGCAGACCGGTGACACCGCTGAGCAGGCCATCGAGCAAGAGGGCGTTGCGCAGCACCGGGGTGGGTTGCAGTGCGTTCATGGCGAATCCTCCGTAGGGGCACCGGAGTGGTGCCTGGCCTACAGATTTCGCCGAAAACAGCAGCGCGTCGATTACCTGCCAGGTAATGGCCGACATGACCTGACTGAACTATCGTGCTGGCCATGAACAATACCCAGACCGCCGGCGCCCTTTTGCGCCAATGGCGCCAAAGGCGCCGCCTGAGCCAGCTTGACCTCGCCTGCGAGGCGGAGATATCCACCCGCCACCTGAGCTTCGTCGAGACCGGACGTGCGCAGCCCAGCCGCGAGATGCTGCTGCATCTCGCCGAGCAGTTGGAGATTCCCCTGCGCGAGCGCAATCGGCTGCTCAGCGCAGCCGGTTTCGCCCCGCTGTACAGCCAGCACGAGCTGAGCGACCCGGCGCTGGCTCCAGCCCGCCAGGCGATCGAACAGTTGCTCAAGGCCCATGAACCCTATCCGGCGCTGGCCATCGACCGACAGTGGAACCTGCTGGCAGCCAACGCCTCGGTCGGCCCCTTTCTCGCCGGCATGCCGGACTTTCTGCTCGGCCCGCCGCTCAATGTGATGCGCCTGTCGCTACACCCCGAAGGCCTGGCACCGCGTATCGCCAACCTCGCCCTGTGGCGCGCACACCTGCTGATGCGCCTGCAGCGTGACGCCGAAATCAGCGGCGACGAAGCCCTGTTCAGCCTGCTCGATGAGCTGCGCGGTTATCCGGCGCCGGCTGAAGTCCCTGCGCCACCGAGCGACGCCGTGCTGGTGCCGCTGCAACTGCACAGCGAACAAGGTGTGCTCAGCCTGATCAGCACCATCACGGTGTTCGGCACCCCGAATGACGTGACCCTCGCCGAACTGGCACTGGAAACCTTCTTCCCCGCCGACGCTTTCACCGCCGAGTACCTGCGCAATCTGGCGAACAGCACCTGAACGGTAGCGATTTCCGACGAAATCACTCTTTCGGGTCATGCTCTGCAGCGCGTCACGCAGTAGTCTTGGCGCTGCGTCATTGACGCTGCCCCACTGCATACCTGCTCAAAACAATAACAAGGAGCACCCCGGATGCGCTGTAAAGCACTGTTGCGCCATGCTTTTTTCTGGTCGCTCGGACTCTTCGTCGGGCTCTCGCCAGTGGCCTTCGCCGAGGCCGTCAGCCCGCAGGAACAGATTCAGGTACACGCCAGCCGCGCCACCAGCAGCCTGATGCTGTTACGTGGCGAAGGTTTCCAGAAGACCCATCAGCAGCGCCTGGAAGCCGACCTCGCCGCGCTGGCCGGTGCCATGCAGAGCCTGCCGCAGGGCAGCGCCGCACTCACCAGCGCGCATCAGGCCCTCGTTACCCAATTGCGCAACGGTGTTTCCTATGGCCCCGGTGACGAGAACGTGCCCTGGCGCTTCCCCGAGGACCTCAGCCGCGCCCTGCGTGACTTCCTCAGCACGGCCCGGGCCCTGCCGGGCGCCGAAGGCGAGAGCGAGCTGGCGGCCAAGGTCGAGTACCTCTGTGTGCAATACCTCAGCCGCTCCTACCTGGGTACCTTCGAGATCGCTCGCGAGCAACCCGGCACCTACCTCGGTCAGGATGAACGCCTGCTGCTGCCCGCCATCGACAGCGAGCTGCAGGCAATCGAGGACCAATCCGCCCCGCAGGTGACCAAGCTGCAGACGCGCTGGAGCTACCTGCGTGCCGCGCTGGCCGACATGAACAGCCAGAGCAACACCCTGCAGAGCGTCTCCGGTCGTCCCTTCGCGCCCATTACCGTGGATCGTCATGCACGCTTGATGACGGCGCAGTGGATGGAGATGTTCTAGAAAGGCTCGCGGCTGAAGCCCCTCCCACACTCCAGTGGGACCGTGGGAGGGGCTTCAGCCGCGACAGATAGCAGAAGCAGCGCTTGCTCAGGCCAGCGCCTTCTTCTCGCGGATGCAGGTCGGGCCGGCGATCTCCACCACGGCATGTTCGACTTCCTTGCGCAGGCCGAGCAGGAAAGCCAGTTCAGCGGCCACGAACAGCGGGCCGATCACCAGCCCCATGACGTCATCGACGAAGGCCGGCTTGCGTCCTTCGTAGTAATGACCGATGAACTGGATGACCCAGCCGACCACGAACAGGCCAATGCCTGCCGTCAGCCACAGGGCAGTGGAAGCGACCGCCAGGCTGGCACCGGCCCACAGGCACAGCCCCAGCAGCACGGCCATGAGCAAGCCGAAACGGGTGTCCAGACGCAGGTAGAACCACGCCGACGCCAGCGCCACCAGCGTGGCAGGCGCCAGCCACAGGCCGGCGAGATGGAAACCTGGCCGCGACAGCAGCACGGCGACGGCCAGCACGATCATCGGGATGCCGAGGAAATGGCTGGCGATATTGCGCCGGTCGCGATGGTAGGCGGCATATTGCGCCAGGTGATCGACGAGGGTTTTCATTATTATCGTCCTCAGGTGTGAAACGGGCCCGTACATGATCCCTCCACCTTGGCCAGTCGCACTGTCGGCTAGCCGACAATGGCAGGGATCGCCGCACCGCCGCGCAACCTCACAGGAGCCGCAATGGCCGATCCTCATCATTACTTCAGCCAGCTGAACCAGGGTCACTGGTTCGCCGCATTGCCCCCAGCGCTGAGCCAGAGCCTGTTGGAAATGGCCCAGGTGCAACGCCTGGATGCCGGCCAGCGGTTGTTTCGCCGCGGCGAAAAACCCAGCGGGCTGTATGCGGTAGTCGAAGGTGCAGTGCGTATCGGCGCGGTTAGCGAAAACGGCAAGGAGGCATTGCTGACCCTGGTCGAGCCGCCCTACTGGTTCGGCGAAATTTCTCTGTTCGATGGCCTGCCACGCACCCACGATGCCTTCGCCGAAAGCGCCAGCACCCTGCTGCTGCTGCCCCAGCACGACCTGCTCGCGCTGCTCGAACGCGAGCCGCAGTACTGGCGCGACTTCGCCCTACTGATGAGCCACAAGCTGCGCCTGGCCTTCCTCACCCTGGAAGACATGAGCCTGCTACCCGCCGCGCCGCGCTTGGCCCGACGGCTGCTGCTGATCGCTGAGAACTACGGTGAAAGCGAACCGCGCCGGATTCTGCACCTGGCCCAGGAACAGCTGGCGCTGATGCTCTCGCTGTCACGCCAGACCACCAACCAGATCCTCAAGGAGTTGCAGGCGCAGGGCGTGGTGCAGCTCACCTACGGTGAGATCGAAATTCTCGATTTCGAGCGTCTGCGCCAGCTGGCCTCCTGAACCGCTGGCGTCCTGCCACTGTCCAACCCCTGTCGTTTTTCTTGCAGGAAGTACCGCACCGATGCCAGACAATGCCCCCGCTCCGCTGCCCGATGTGCTCGCCGGCCCGCTTCTGCGCCGCCTGGAGCCAGGTCGCCTGGTGCTGTGGCTGGTGGCCAGCCGCGAGCTGAGCCTGCAACTGTGGCTGCAACCCGAGGGCCTGGCGCCGCAGACGCATGCGCTGGACGAACACTGCCAACAACTGCCGCTGGGCCAGCACGCCGTGCTACAACTGATCGACCTGCCCCTTACGCAGGTGCTGCCGCAAGATATACGCATCGCCTATGACCTGCAGATCCTCGACGACGATGATCCGCAAGGCATGCGCGACTGGGCGCCGCACCTGCTTCACGACGGCGCCGAGCATGCCGATTTCGTCCTGCGCTCACGTGTCGACCACCTGCTCCACGGTTCCTGTCGCAAGCCACACCACGCCGCCGATGACGGCCTGCTCTGCGCCGACCGCCTGCTGGCAAGTCAACCCGAAGCCAAACAGCGCCCGGCGCTGTTGCTGATGAGCGGTGATCAGGTCTATGTCGACGATGTCGCCGGCCCAATGCTGTGCGCCATTCATCAACTGATCGCCCGCCTCGGCCTGTTCGACGAGTTTCTCGACGGTGCCGTGGTCGAGGACAGCCAGGCGCTCTACGCCAACCCGGTCGGCTACTACCAACGCGCCGACCTGCTGCCAGCGGTGAAGAGCAACCAGACCCTGCGCGATAAATTCTTCGGCGGCGTGGAGAAGCCGGTCTTCACCAGCAGCAGCGCCGACAATCATCTGGTGACCTTCGCCGAGATGATCGCCATGTACCTGCTGGTCTGGTCGCCGCTGCCCTGGACGCTGATCAGCGAAGAGCAGCCAGCGCTGGACGAGGAACAGCAGCAGCGTTACGCCCGTGACCGCGAACGCATCGACGCCTTCCGCCAGACCCTCGGCCAGGTCGCGCGGGTATTCGCCCACCTGCCGACACTGATGATCTTCGACGACCACGACGTCACCGATGACTGGAACCTCTCTGCGCGCTGGGAGCAGACCGCTTATGGCCATCCGTTCTCCAAGCGCATTATCGGCAACGCCCTGCTCGCCTATCTGCTGTGCCAGGGCTGGGGCAACAACCCGGATGTATTCGATGAGCCGCTGCAGGCCTTTGCCGACCTGCTGCAGCAGCGTCAGAACCATCACTTGCAGGCTGCAGCGCAGGACGCACTGATCGACCAGTTGCTGCATTTCGAGCAGTGGCACTACGTGCTGCCGACCACGCCCGCGCTGCTGGTGCTGGACACCCGTACACGCCGCTGGCGCAGCGAAGGGCACCTGTCGAAACCCTCGGGGCTGATGGACTGGGAAGCGCTGTGCGACTTTCAGCAGGCGCTGCTCGATCACCCCAGCTGCATCATCGTCTCGCCGGCGCCGATGTTCGGCGTGAAACTGATCGAGGGCATCCAGAAACTGTTCACCTATGCCGGCCACCCGCTGATGGTCGATGCGGAAAACTGGATGGCGCATCGCGGCGCGGCAAGCGTGATGATGAACATCTTTCGCCACTCGCGTACGCCGGGTGATTTCGTCATCCTCTCCGGCGACGTGCACTACTCCTTCGTCTACCGCGTGAGCATCCGCCACCGGCGCGCCAGCCCGACCATCTGGCAAATCACCAGCAGCGGCATCAAGAACGAATTTCCGGCCGAGCTGCTGGACTGGTTCGATCGCCTCAACCGCTGGCTCTACGCGCCCTGGTCACCGCTCAACTGGCTGACCAAGCGGCGGCGCATGCGCGTCACCCCGCTGATCCCCGACCGCAGCCGCTCGGGCGAACGCCTGTGGAACAGCGCCGGCCTCGGCCAGGTGTTCTTCGACGAACAGGGCCGGCCCAAGCGCATCCTCCAGCTCAACGCCGATGGCTCACCGCCGGCGACCTTCGTTGCCGAGCGAGAATCAGGCACGGCGACGGCACCACTGCTCGGGCATCCCGATCACAGGGCAACGTCGCGGGACAGCGGCGCAAGCCACCCGTGAGCCGAGCGCATACGCCAAAGCTCAACGCCATATGGCGCCGAAGCAGATGGCATGCGAATTGACGACAGTTGGCAGGATCGAAAAAAGCAGGCGTTACTGGGGGGCTCCGATTTGCTCAATGAACCCTCTGCACTCTCTAATTGGGTTCAAACTGGCGCGACAAGAATTCCTCTGATTCGGAGATTCCATTGAGCATTTACTCCTGCCTGTTAGAAACGCCATCCGTTCAGGTCTATCAAGCGCTTCGAGTTGGCTCTGGCCTTAGCGCAAAGACCGATGAGGCCGCCGCAAGGGGCTTACCTAACAGCCTCTTTGCCGTGCAAATCCTGCATGGCGCCCAACCCGTGGGAATGGGCCGCGTGATCGGTGACGGAGGCTGTTTCTTTCAAGTCGTGGACATCGCCGTTCTCAGGGAGCATCAGGGCAAGGGCCTCGGCAAGCGCATCATGGGCGAAATCCTGCGGTTCATCGAAACCCATGTGCCGGAAAGCGGCTACGTGAGCCTTATTGCGGATGGGCCAGCACAAGACCTGTACGCGCAGTTTGGCTTCGTTCATACCGCGCCGCGCTCTGTTGGTATGGCTTACAAACGCCCGAGGCCTGCAGATACCTGATGTAAGAGTCAGGCCGCTTTAGAAATGACTCCAATCATCTCTACGTCGATGACCTGAACGGAGCACGACTGCCGCCAATCGCTACCACCCAGGTCATCCCCTGCGCTTCAGCGCAGCTTTTCCAGCATCTGGTAGTACCACATGCCCGCCGCCAGCATCGGGTTGCCGAGCTGGTCGCCCAGCGGCACCTTGATGTGCTTGCAGGCGGCAAAGGTGTCGTATTGCTCCAGATCGCCAGTGATGGCCTTGGCCATGATCTCGCCCATGATGTGGGTGGTGGCGATGCCATGACCGGAGTAGCCCTGGCAGTACCAGACATTGGACGAGAGCTTGCCCAGCTGCGGGATGCGGTTCATCACGATGCCCATTGCGCAGCTCCACTGGTAGTCGATCTGTACGCCCTTGAGCTGCGGGAAGGTGCTCTCGATGCACGGGCGCAGCTCGCCGGCGATATCGCGCGAATCACGCCCGGAATAGTTGCAACCACCGCCGAACAGCAGGCGGCCATCGGCGGTCAGGCGGTAGTAGTCGAGCACGAAGCGGCAGTCGTACACCGCCAGGTCCTGCGGGTTGATTTCCTTCGCCAGGTCGCCCAGCGGCGCGGTGGTGACGATGCCGCCCATGGCCGGAAAGATCAGGCCCTTGAGCTTGCGCTGTTCGAGCTTGTGATAGACGTCGCCGGCCAGCAGCACCTGCTTGGCCTCGATGCGCCCGCCCGTGGTGACTACTGCCGGACGCGGGCCGTGGACGATATCCAGCACCTCGGAATGTTCGAAGATCAGCGCGCCCAGGCTCTCGGCGGCCTTGGCCTCACCGATGCACAGGTTGAGTGGATGCAGGTGCATGTTGCGGGTGTTCTTCAGGGCACCGCAATAAAGATCGCTGCTTAGCTGGGCACGTACACCAGCCGCGTCGAGCAGGGTGACATCGTCGCCCATGCCGCGGCGCAGCGCCTCGTCGTAGGTCGCCTTGAGCTCGTCCATATGGCTGGCTTTCATCGCGGTATGCAGATGGCCGTGCTTGAGGTCGCAGTCGATGCCGTATTTGGCCACACGGTTCTTGATGATCTCGTGGCCGCGCCAGCGCAGGTGCCAGATGAAATCATCCACTTCATCGCCCAGCGTGTTGCGCATCTGCTTGCGCATGGCCTCGTCGCCGGACAGGCTGCCGGTGACCTGGCCACCGTTGCGCCCGCTGGCACCCCAGCCGACCTTGTTGGTTTCCACCACGGCGACCTTGAGGCCGCGCTCGGCCAGCTCCACGGCGGTGGCGATGCCGGTGAAACCGCCGCCGATGATGGCCACGTCGACGGTGACGCTGCCCTGCAGCGTCGGGTAGTCGGTCTCGAAATTGAGCGAGGCCGAGTAGTAGGAAGGCGCGCGCTCGGCGGCGGGTTTGACGGGTTGCTTGATTGTGTTCATTGCAAAATCCTTGTGGCGGTTTCCGCCGTAGGGTGCGCCGTGCGCACCAGTAAATCCGGAGAATTCGCGGCTAAAGCCGCTCCTACATGGGGTGCACACTTCGTAGGAACGGCTGGGCGGCACTCCGCTTTAGCCGCGATGCTGTTCAGTCAGGCGTTGCTCAGGTACCAGCGCCAATCTTGCTCGCCAACCTCGCCCATGAACTGGCGATACTCGGCACGCTTGACCGCGAGAAAGACCTTGAGAAAGTCCGCGCCAAAGGCGTCGCGCGCCCAGTCGGAGCGCTCCAGCGCCTGGATCGAAGCCAGCCACTCGGTCGGCAACAGGGTCTTGGCCTGGGCATAGCCATTGCCTTCCACCGGTGCGCCAGGATCGAGGCGATCAGCAATGCCACGGTGAATCCCGGCGAGAATCGCCGCCGCCGCCAGATAGGGGTTGGCATCAGCACCGCAAATGCGGTGTTCCACATGCCGAGTGGGGGCCGGGCCACCGGGCACGCGCAGGCTCACAGTGCGGTTGTCCACGCCCCAGGTCGGCGCCAGCGGCGCATAGCTGTTGGCCTGGAAACGTCGGTAGGAGTTGGCGTTGGGGCAGAACAGCAGCAGCGAGTCGAGCAGGCTGGCGAGCATGCCGCCGACCGCTTGGCGCAGCAGCGGTGTGCCGGCACCCTGCCTGATATCAGAAAGCTCGCTGGCGAACAGGTTGTTGCCCTGCGCATCGGCCAGACTGACGTGCATATGCATGCCGGTGCCGGCCAGGTGGTCGAACGGTTTGGCCATGAAACAGGCCTGCATCCCGTGACGGTGCGCCACGCCCTTGACCAGCCGCTTGTAGCGCACCGCCTGATCCATCGCTGCCAGCACCGGGCCATGTTCCAGGGTGATCTCCACCTGGCCGGGGGCATATTCGGAAATCGCCGTGCGCGCGGGAATGCCCTGTGCCTTGCAGGCGGCATAGAGGTCGCGCAGGAAGGGTTCGATCTGCTCCAGCTCGCGCAGACCGTAGACCTGGGTCTGCCGCGGGCGGCCACCGTCGGCATCCAGTGCCGGCTGCGGGCGACCCTCGGCATCAGGCTTCTGGTCGAGCAGGTAGAACTCCAGCTCGCAGGCCATCACCGGGTAATAGCCCTCGGCTTCGAGCTGCTCGATCACCCGGATCAGCAACTGGCGCGGATCGGCCGGTGTGGCCGGCAGGCCTTCGGTGGGGTGCATCGACACCTGCACGGCAGCGGTGGGCATCTGCCGCCAGGGCAGGCGCACCAGGCTGCCGGGCAGCGGATAGGCGCGGCAATCGATATCGCCCACCTCCCAGACCAGGCCGGAGTCCTCGACATCCTCGCCCTGGATGGACAGGCCGAGCATGGTGCTCGGCAGCGGCCGGCCACTCTGGTACAGCGCCAACAGTTCTTCGCGGTGTAGCAACTTGCCGCGCGGCACGCCATTGGCATCGAGAATGAACAGCTCGATCAGCTCGATATCGGGATTGTTCGTCAGGAAGTCCTGAGCTTCCTGCACGGGGGCGAAAGTCGTCATGTTGCGCTCGCTTGCGCCAGTTGGGCGCTCGGTGTCCGCACGGCCCGTTCGATTCTTGAACAGGTTGCACAGGCAGACAAGGTGATAGCAGCGGCTGCGGGCATGGCGCAGCCATCGGTATTCAGCGGGCGGGGACGACGTCCGGCGGGCGGGCGTGACGGCAATGCCACAGCGCCCAGAAGGCGAGAATGATCGTCAGCAGCGGGTTGAGCCGCTCCAACAAGCGCCGCCGCGCGGGAGCGCGGTACAGCAGAACATGGACTTGGCAGGCCAGGGAGATCATGGCTTGGCAGCGTCGCACAGGGTTTGAGGTGCGTTAAATCGGGTTTTTCATACGCTTGGTTGTGCACCCACTAAACAATCCACCGCTCACGCTTAGCCATGGCTCAGGCCAGATCGTAGGGTGCGCGATGCGCACCAGCTTTCAAGCGGCGCTCAGCCAGAACGCAAACAACTCAAGGCTCCGGCCGATAGCCCAGACGCAAACCGCCCCAATGCTTGCCCTGCACCATGATCGGCACCGACAGGTCGTGCATCAGCTCGCCGGTATCGCGCATGTAGGTCTGTAGCAGCAGTGCCTGCCTGTGGCTACCGCAGCGGATGCCGGTGCGGTCGTTGAACAGGCGCTTGCCACGGCTCTTCGTCGCATCTACCGCCGGGTCACCGCTGGGCGGGTGATTGAACGCGGCGTTATGGGTCGGCACGTAGCCTTCCGGGGTGGTGGAAATGGCGAACACCAGCCCTTCATGGCGCTTGAGCAAGGGCTCCTGCAACGCCGGCAGCACCTGGTCGGCGTACTGATCGAAGCGGGTGCGGTACTTCTGCGGCTGGGTGCCGGCGATTGGTTGGTAGCGACGGTCGAACAGATCGTCGAGGCCGATGCGCCCGGCCTGCAGGTCCTGCTCGAACTGCGCTGCGATGGCCGCGGCGCCTTCACGGGCCAGGTCATAGGCACGCTGGTGGTAATCATCCAGACCCACTTCGGCGAGCTGCTCACTGACGGTCTCGGCCTGGCCGACCAGTTGCTCGGCAGCATCAGCCAATTGCCGCGTCTGCCCTTCGCTGCCTTGCACGTCGTCCTGCAATTGCAGTGCAGCGGCCGACAGGCTGGCCAGGCGCTGGTGGTTGTCCGCCGTGCCGGCGCTGATCTGCGCCACCTGCTGCTCGACCTCCTCGGCCTGGTCAGCGATGCCGTGCAAGCGGCTGCCGGCCGTCTCGATCTGCTGCGCCGCCTGCTCCAGCTCGACGCTCTGGCGCTGGATATGGGTAACCACCGCCGTGCTCTGCTGGCGGATATCGGCGACCATCTGGCTGACTTCCTCGGTGGCGCTGGCGGTGCGCGCGGCAAGGTTGCGCACCTCGTCGGCGACCACGGCAAAACCGCGGCCCATCTCACCGGCACGCGCCGCCTCGATGGCCGCGTTGAGCGCCAGCAGGTTGGTCTGGCTGGCGATGGACTGGATCACCTGGGTGACCTGCTCGATCTGTTCGGTGCGACTGCCCAAGCCATCGATCAACTCACGGCTGGCCAGGGTCTGCGCGCTGAGCTGCTGCATGCGCGCGATGGCCTGATTGAGTTCGGCCTGGCCGTTGGCGCTGGCTTCTCGCACATACCGGGCTGCGGTCAAGGTGTGCTCGGCACGAGCGGCGCTGTCCTGCTCGGTGTGGGTGATGGCCTCGGCGGCCTGGCTGACCTGCTGCACCGCCGTCAGTTGCGATTGCAGACGACCGGCCAGGTGCTTCACCGCATGGGCCACCTTGGCTGCAGACAGCGCGTTGTGGCAGGTGTGGCGCGATAGCCCGCGGCTGAGCTCGACGAAGTCGGTACCGGCGACTTGCTGAGCGGCAGGCGAACTGTCGTCGCGACGCTGCCATGGTCCCAGCCAGGGCCACAGCGCCAGCAGCAGGAAAGACAATACGCTGACATAGGACGGTAGCTGCACCTGCTGGTAGACCAGCATCAATGCAGCCAGCCCCAGGGCGTGAAGGAGACAGGCAACAGGTGAACGGACAAAGGCAGCTTGCATGACCGACCTCAGAGTTCTTGTTCTGGTGCGCGGCGAGGCGCTGTAGGCGGACGGGGTCACGGCGGGTTCTCTCCTTGAATATCCCACGCAACCTGGGCAGCAGGCTACGTGTACGACAGGCCCGACGAAAAATAAGCGTATGCAGGCCGGGCACGATGACCGGGATTCGAGCAGCTTGGAAGCGCCAGCACCATAAAACTTTGGTAGCAACCTGCCATGAACTTAGGCAGTGCCCAATCAGGCTCAACAAGGCTTCCATAGCTGCCTTTGGCAGAAAATCCGCACCGGAGCGCAGCGCAGCGCCTACACACTCGCTGTATCGACACTTAACTCAGTGGCATTAGCAGGCTGTTGAAAAACAACCTCGGCTCTGGCCTCCGGCACCCGTGCAGCCGTAGCCCAGGTTTTCAGGCCTGCTACCCCACCATGCGATGGCGTTTGACGAAGCGCCGGTCCAGCCAGTCCTTGCAATGCCCGTACAACTGCCCGCCCGCGCTCCAGTCGTGCCAACCGAGCAGCGCCCCGCCATCGCCGGTGGCGAGCAAGGCCAGGCTCTGCCATTGCGCCCGATACTGGCGCAGCGGGCGCCCCTGCAGCGCGGCCTGCAGATTGGCGCTGAGTACCGGCGCCTGACGCACTGCGAAACGCCCGCTGCGGCGCATGCCGTCGAGGCTGGCGCTGTCGCCGACAGCGAAGATCTGCGCATGGGACTCGCACTGCAGGGTCGGACGAATGGCGATGAATCCGGCTGCGTCGCTGGCCAGTTGGCTCGCCGTCAGCCACGGCCAGGGCCGTGCACCGCTGGCCAGCAGCAGGCGCCGTCCGCGCCATACCGGTTCGTCACCACTGAGCAGCCAGTCATCCTCGATACGGCCGATCGGACAATGCTCACGCACCTGCACGCCGCGCTGACGCAGATGCCCCAGTGCGCGCAGCCGCAGCCCCGGCCCCAGTCCGTCGAGCAGGGTTCCGCCGCAGAACAGCGCCAGCGCCGGTACCTTGCCGGCCAGCGCCAGGGCCAGTTCCACACCACCGGCCCCACCACCGAGAATCGCCATGCGCCGTGGCTCGGCCTGCCATTGCTGCCAGCCTTCGAGCATCCGTTCGATGGGCCTGGCAGCCAGCACCTGCATGCCATCGCCCTGCTGCGGTGGAATGGCCATGCCGGCACCGACGTTGAGCGACAGCCACTCACTCTGCAGGCTACGGCCATCCGCAAGTTGCATGATGCGGGCATCGGCATCGAACGACGCGATCTCGCCCTCGATCAGCTCGACCTTGGCCGCTCGGCATAGCGGCTGCAACTCCACACGGCAGTCTGCCGGGCTGAAACGGCCGCTGATCAGCCCCGGCAGCATACCGGCGTACCAGGCTTCCGGGCCAGGGCTGAGCAAGCCGATGCGGCCTGGCGGACGCTCCACCAGCGCCCAGCGGCGCAACACGCCAAGGTGGGCATGGCCGGCCCCGGCCAGAATCAGATCGTACTGGGTCATGCGTTGTTGAATCCGTCGCGGTATTGGCTCGGCGTCTGACCGGTCCAGCGTTTGAAGGCTCGGCCAAAGCTGCTGCTGTCGCTGAAGCCGAGCAGATAGGCAATTTCGCTGATCGAACAGCGCGGGTCGCGCATATGCCGCAACGCCAGGGCGTGGCGCGTCTCGCCGAGCAGCGCCTCGTAGCTGGTGCCCTCTTCAGCCAGGTGGCGCTGCAGGCTGCGCAGGCTCAGGTGCAGAGCCTGGGCGATACGCTCGGCGGAGGGCTCGCCATCAGGCAGTTGAGCCTCCAGGCAACTGCGCACCCGCTCGCTGCAACTGGCTGCCTGAAGTTGCTCCAGGTTGCGTCTGAGCACCGTCTCGTTGTGTTCGGCCAGCTCCGGATTGCCGTCGTCCAGCCGTTGTTCGAACGCGGCGCGGGGAAAGCGCAGCAGGCTTTCCTCGGCATCGAACTGCAGTGGTGCGCGAAATACCGCCTGCCAGGGGGCCGGGTCGGTTGGCTGCGGGCGCTGCAATTGCACCAGCAGCGGCGAGAACTCCCGGTTCAGGCGATTGCGACAGCTGCGCACGTAGATCGCGGCAAAGGCGTCCAGCGCCTCGGGCGCGGGCGCTGGGCTGCCTGGCGGTACGCGAAAACGAAATTCGTAGACGTCTTCCAGCTCGCGCAACTCCAGCTGCAGCGCATCGCTGACCACCCGGTGGTAACGCACGATGCGCTCGAACATCTCGCGCAGGCTGCTGCTGGCGATCAGTGCATAACCCAGGGCGTGGAAGGTGGTCGGGCTGACGAACTGAGAGGTCTTCAGCCCCAGCGCCGGGTCACCACTGGCGGCCACCGCCAGCTGCCACAGGCGCGTGGTGACCGACAGCGGGCAGCGCGCGTTGGGGTCGTCGAGCACTGCCGGGGCGAGCCCCGCCTCGCGGCACAGCGCAGCGCTGTCCAGGCCGAGGGCATCGAGCTGCTTGCGCAGGGCGCGGGTCCAGCTGGCCAGGGTGGTGGGTTCGGCGGTCATGCAGATTGGCGTATCCGGTAGGCAGGTTGGCGTGCACGGTCGGGCGCTCTGACGACCGTCACAGCACAGTGAAGTCACAACCCCATAACAAGAGGATGTCGGCATGTCGCCCTCTCCCGCAAGCCTTAATGACCAGCAACGCGCCGCTTATATCCGTGAACAGGTGATGGCTCACGGCAACGCCCTGCGCCAACGCTACCCGATCCTGCGACATCAGGACGCGCTCGGCGCCGGTATTCTCGCTTTCGCACTGCTCGGCATGCTCGGCTCGGCGGCGTTGTACATCGGCGGCTACCTGGCCTGGTGGGCGTGCCTGCTGCTCAATGCCTTCTTCGCCTCGCTGACTCACGAGCTGGAGCACGACCTGATCCACTCGATGTACTTCCGCAAGCGGCCGCTGCCGCACAACCTGATGCTGGCGCTGGTCTGGCTGGCGCGGCCGAGCACCATCAACCCCTGGGTACGCCGCCATCTGCATCTCAATCATCACAAGGTGTCCGGTAGCGAAGCCGACATGGAAGAGCGCGCCATCACCAACGGCGAGCCCTGGGGCATCGCGCGCCTGCTGATGGTCGGCGACAACATGATGAGTTCGTTGATTCGCTGGCTGCGGGCGAAGAATCCCGAGCACCGCAGGCTGATCCTTACCCGCACGCTGAAGGTCTACGCGCCGCTGGGACTGCTCAACTGGGCGACCTGGTACCTGTTCCTCGGTTTCCATCTGCTGGATTGGGCCGGTGCTGCGCTCGGTGCTCCGATCGCCTGGTCGGCCGGCACCCTGAACGTGATGGAGGTGGTGAACGTCGCCGTGGTGGTGCTGGTCGGGCCCAACGTGCTGCGTACCTTCTGTCTGCACTTCGTCAGCTCCAACATGCACTACTACGGTGACGTCGAACCAGGCAACGTGATCCAGCAGACCCAGGTGCTAAACCCCTGGTGGCTGTGGCCGCTGCAGGCGTTCTGCTTCAACTTCGGCAGCAGTCATGCGATCCACCATTTCGTGGTCAAGGAGCCGTTCTATATCCGCCAACTGACCGTGCCTTTCGCCCACCGGGTGATGCGCGAGATGGGCGTTCGCTTCAACGACTTCGGTACCTTCGCCCGGGCAAATCGCTGGACGCGCCGTCAAAAGACGGGCGAGGAGCGCGCGCAGACTGCCTGAGCATGGCTGAAGGGGGCGCAGCCATTCGTCGTCGCGCGACCCGACGGATGAGACTCGCAGCGCAATCATCGCGCCAGTAGTCGGCTAGAATTGCCCTGCGCCCGACCGCTCCTCAGACCCGACAGCGTCCACCGGACTTCGGCGCCCTCGTAGTTGCCATGAGGCGCCCAGGATGCTTCGACCGCTTCGCTCACTGATATTGCTGCTTTGCCTGGCCTGCGTCGTGCCGGCCTGGGCGGCCAGTGCGCTGCCGCTGCTCAAGCTCAGCGCTGCCGATCTGGCCGCGCCGGTGAGCATCGAGCACAGCCTGCTGTTGGAAGATCCGAGCGGCCAACTGAGCGCCAGCGAGGTATTGCAGCGCATCACGCAAGAGGGCCGCCAGGTTCAGGGTACCGCCCGCATCGGCTATACACGCAGCGCCTGGTGGCTCGCCGTGCAATTGCAGACACCGCCAGCCGAACGCCTGCAACTGATCATCGGCCAGACCTTCCTCGATGATCTGGAGGTCTGGCTGTTCGATGGCGAGCAGTCGCTCGGGCCACTGTACAGCGGCGCAAAACGTCCATTCGCCGAACGTGGCGAGCCCTATCCACAGTTTCTGCTCAACCTGCCACGCCTGGACGATGGCCCGCACAGCCTGCTGCTGCGCGTGCAGAGTCATTCGGCGATCAACCTGCCGTTGCAGGTGGTCGGCGCCGCACAAGGCCAACAACTGATCGCTTACAGCTGGCTACAGAGCGGCCTGCTGATCGGCGCCCTGCTCGCCCTGGCACTGTTCTATCTGGTCAAGTTCAGCACCCTGCGCGAAGCGCAACTGGCCTACTTCAGCCTCACCTCGTTGTGCGTGGCGCTATACAACACCAGCCTGTACAACATTGCCGGCCTGCTCTGGCCGCAGTGGACGCTGCTGCCCAAATTGCTGATCAATCTACCCACCGCCGGGATGATGATCTTCAGCTCGCTGTTCATCGCCAGCGCCCTGGGCCTGAAACTTGGACGTCTGCGCTGGCTGCGCGATGCCCTGTTCGCGGCCACCCTGCTGGTCAGCATCGGCGGCGTCTTCGTCGACCATCCCCACGCCTACCAGACCCTCAACCTGCTGACGCTGGCCACCGGGCTGTATCAGTTGCTGCTGATGATCCTCGGCGTCTACCAGCGCCGCCCCTACGCCCCCGGATACATGCTGTGCTGGAGCGCCGCACTGGTGCTGATGTTGCTGGTGCCGCTGAGCCGCGCCGGACTGATTCCGCTGCCCGCCGGTTTCTATGCGCTTTACGCCTACCTGCCGGCACTGAGCATGCTGCTGTTCGGCGCCCTGCTCGACAAGCAGCTGGAGCGCGTGCGCCGCGTGCTGCTGAGCAGCCAGGCGCAGGCCATCGACAACCTGGAGCAGTACCAGGCGCTGTTTCGCCACAGCGGCGAGGGCATCTTCCGCTGTGACCACGACGGCAGGCTGCTGGAAGCCAACCCAAGCCTGGCACGCCTGCTCGGCAGCGATACACCGGCCGTGCAGTTGGTCGGATTGCCGCTACAGCGACTGCTCGGTGAAACCCAGTGGCGCGAGCTGCTGCAGCAACTCGACACCGAGGCCGGCACGGTCGCCTGCGAATGCCAGTTGTACGACCTGAAACAGCGTCCACTGTGGGTCTACCTGTCGTTGCATCTGCGCCCTCAGCGAGACCGCATCGAAGGCATCGTGGTCGATCTCAGCGAACGCCGCGCGCTCGAGGAGCGCCTGCAACAGCTGGCCGCGCATGACGCGCTGACCGGTCTGCTCAACCGCCGCGAACTGGAAAGGCTGCTCTCGGAAACTCTGGGCGGCAACACCAAGCGCCGCTTCAGCCATCTGCTGCACCTGAGCCTGGACCGCTTCAAGCAGGTCAACGACCTCTGTGGCCACTCCGCCGGTGACCAGTTGCTCAGGCAACTGGCAACCCAGCTCGCGCACCAGTTGCCGCGCCATGCCGAGCTGGCCCGCGTCGGCGGTGACGAGTTCGCCGTGCTGCTGCGCGAAGTCGATGACGAGGCCGCCCTCAAGCAGGCCGAGGCCTTGCGCCGGGCGGTCGAACAGTTCGTCTTCACCTGGCAGGGGCGCCCCTTTCGTCTCCACACCAGCATCGGCCTGCTCGCCCTCGGCTCTGGCGTACGCGACTGGGAGACCGCACTGACCTGGGCCAGCAGCGCCAGCCAGTTGGCCAAGCACCAGGGCCGCAATCGCGTGTGCCAGTTCAACCCGGAAGATGGCGCGCTGCTCGAACATCAACGCCAGTTGCAGTGGATAACCCGCCTGCGTGAAGCCTGCGAACGCGGTCATTTCGAGCTGTTCTACCAACCGGTACAAGCGCTGCAGAGTGCCACTGCCGGCCTGCACTACGAAGTCCTGCTGCGCTACCGCGATCCGCAGAGTGGCGAGTGGATCAGCCCGGCGCAATTTCTCGATGCAGCGGCGCGTTATGACTTTCTCGGCGCCATCGACCGCTGGGTCGTCCAGCATCTATGCGCCTGGCTGGCCGCCAACCCACGGCACCTGGCGCAGCTGGCTCAGGTCAACGTCAACCTCAGCGCCAACTCTCTGCTCGATTCCGACTTCCACCGTTTGCTGCAGAATGAGCTGCAGCACCAGGGTCTACCGCCCGGAAAGTTCTGCATCGAAGTGACGGAAATGGTCGCCTTGGGTGAGCTGGGCGTCTCCGCCCAGTGGATCGAGGAACTACGCAGCAAGGGGCTGAAAGTCGCCCTGGACGATTTTGGCAGCGGCTTCGCCTCCTACGCTTATCTGCGTCACCTGCCGCTGGACATCCTCAAGATCGACGGCAGCTTTATCAGCGGTATCGAGAACGACCCGATCAACCAGGCCATGGTCGGCTCGATGCGCCAGATCGCCGGGCAACTGGGCCTGCTCACCGTCGCCGAATTCGTCGAGACCCAGGCCAGTCTGGACTGCCTGCGCCGCCTGGGCATCGACTATGCCCAAGGCTACTTCGTTGGCCGCCCGCAGCCCTTGCGGAAACTGGCCGACGACGCGCGTCGCCACGACACTCAGGAAGCCTGATAGAGCGCCACCGGTACGCGCTCGAGCAGCGCCGGGTCCAGGCGCAACATGCGCACGCAGCGCGCTTCGACCAGGCTGGCTGGCAGCTCGTTGTTCGGCAGGGCCAGCAACAGACCGGTGAGGTTGAGCACCAGCGCCTCACGCGAGAACACGCCGCTGCCCAGGCCATAGAGCGCTGCGATCAGCTCTCGCAGGCCGAACGGCAATCGCCAGCGGATACGCAGGGCCGAACCGAAGCTCGCCGAGCGGCGCAGCATCGCATCGTCGATCTGCTCGTTGCTCAGTTCACCACCCGCTTCCTGCCAGTCCTGCAGGCTGCGCAGCAGGGACAGTTCGCCCAAATTGTGCAGCAGACCAGCGGTATAGCAGAGCTCCGCGTCCAGCTTCAGTTCGAGCGCCAGCCAGCGCGCCAGCTCGGCGCTGCGTCGCGCCTGCTGCCAGGTATGCGCAGCCAATTCTGCCAGGCGTAGGTCACGCAGCTGGGCATTACGCTGCAGCGCCAAGCCCAGCACAAGATTCAGCGTGCGCGCCACACCCAGGCGCTGCAGCGCCTGGGTCAGGGTATGACAAGGCACACCCTGATGCTGCGCGGCGGTGCTGGCGGCAGCGATCAGCAGCGCGGTGATCTGCGGGTCGCTGCCGAATACCGCCTCCAGCTCGCCCAGGTCCTGCTCGCCGGCCTGCAGCCCCTGGCTCACGGCATTGCGTACATCGCTGAGCAGCGGCGCGCCCTGCCCCTCTTCGCGCACCGTATCGAGATAGTCACGCAGCTCACTGAGCAACAGCGGCTGACGCACCGCCACCGCGGCCGCAGGCGCGGGCAACAATGTGCGCAGGCGCTGACGCAGACTCTCGGCATTGAAGGGCTTGGCCAGATAGGCACTGGGTGCCAGCGGCCGCGCGGCGCGCACGCTGCTGGCATCCAGGCGACCGCTGATGAGTACGAACGGCAGCGCCGGTGTACGCGGGTGACGGCGCAACTGGCGCAGCAGCTCCAGGCCATCGAGCCCCGGCAGCTCGCCATCGGCGATCACCAGATCGGGCAAGCGCCGCTTGCAGCGCGCCAGAGCCGCCTGACCATCGCTGACCTGTAGCACACGGGCATCGCCACACACGTCGAGCACCAGTTGCTGCAACAGGTTGGACGTCCAGGGATCCGCCTCGGCAATCAGGACTTCCACACAATGAGCTGAAGCGGTCATGCGAGCCTCTGGGCGAATGACGAACGGAGGATGCCCGAACCCCATGTACCCACATCCACCAAAAAGCTGATGGATGAGTCAGTTCCACGGCAACGGCGCAGTCTAAACCGAGGTGTTGTGTGACGTAAGTCGCAGGTGAGCGAGTTGCGCAAAAAAAATGCGCGACCAATAGCCGCGCCAACCGACCCGTGCAAATGAGCTGCGCAGGCGCGAGTCCGAGGGGAAAACACGGACAAAAAAAAGCCCGCCGATTAGGGCGGGCTTCTTTGCCAGGCAGCCGATCAATTACTTGATCTTGGCTTCCTTGTACATCACGTGCTTGCGTACGACCGGATCGAATTTCTTGATTTCGATCTTGTCGGGGGTGGTGCGCTTGTTCTTGTCGGTGGTGTAGAAATGGCCGGTACCGGCGCTGGACACCAAACGGATCAGTTCACGCATGACTCTCTCCTTAAACCTTTTCGCCGCGAGCGCGCAGCTCAGCCAGCACTACGTCGATGCCACGCTTGTCGATGACGCGCATGCCTTTGGCAGATACGCGCAGACGCACGAAGCGCTTCTCGGACTCGACCCAGAAGCGATGGTGCTGCAGGTTCGGCAGGAAACGACGACGGGTTTTGTTGTTTGCGTGGGAAATGTTGTTCCCGGTTACCGGACCCTTACCGGTAACTTGACAGACTCTCGACATGCCTCAGCCCTCTAAAACCACATGCCCAACCCGGCATGGGTTGGCCGCTTAAACTCAATGTCATTGGCGCTCGGCGCCGCGTTTCTCGAGGGTCTTACCGGGCGCACTGGATAGCGCAAGAACCGGGCCCCTAGAAAAGAGCGCTGCTTTATACCAGAAAGCCCTGGGAGCAACAAGGAAAAACGCAGGATAAAACCCAACCCCGAGCCAGCTGACCCGCCGGGGGCCGGCCCGTTGGGGCCTGATCAAGATTTGACCGCTCGTCGCCTCGGTCGGGTATTCAGTGCATGGCAAATCGACTAGGGTTGCAAGCTTGCCGTTCACGCCAGGAATGAGGACTTCACCATGCGCCTGTTGCTCGCTACTCTACTGTGCACCCCGATCCTGGCCCAGGCCGCCACCCTCAGCGTGTGCACCGAAGCCAGCCCGGAGGGTTTCGACGTGGTGCAGTACAACTCGCTGACCACCACCAATGCCTCGGCCGACATGCTGATGAACCGCCTGGTGGAGTTCGACGCCGAGCAGGGCAAACTGCTGCCGAGCCTGGCGCGCAGTTGGTCGATCTCCGAAGACGGCCTGATCTACGACTTCAAACTACGCGACGACGTGCAATTTCACCACAGCGCCGACTTCACGCCCAGCCGCACTCTCGATGCCCAGGACGTGCTCTTCAGTTTCCAGCGCATGCTCGACGAGCAGCACCCCTGGCACAAGGTTGCCGCCAGTGGTTACCCACACGCCCAGTCGATGCAGTGGCCAAGCCTGATCGCCAAGGTCGAGGCGCCGGATGCGCATAGCGTGCGTATTACCCTGAACCGCCGTGATGCGACCTTCCTCGCCACCCTGAGCATGGGCTTCGCCTCGATCTATTCCGCCGAATACGCCGACCAGCTAATGGCTGCCGGCAACCCGCAGAAGCTCAACAGCGCGCCCATCGGCAGCGGCCCGTTCGTCTTCGAGCGTTTCCAGAAGGATGCCGCCGTGCGCTACAGCGCCAACCCGGAGTATTTCGCCGGCAAGCCGGGCGTGGACCGGGTGATCTTCGCCATCACCCCAGACAGCAACGTGCGCCTGCAGAAGCTGCGCCGCGGCGAATGCCAGATCGCCCTGTCGCCGAAACCGCAGGACGTACAGGCCATCGCCGGCGACACCAAGCTGAAAAGCGCACAGACCGCCGCCTTCATGACCGCCTTCGTCGGCATCAACAGCCAGCATCCACCACTGGACAAACCGCAAGTGCGCCAGGCGATCAACCTGGCCTTCGACAAGGCCAGCTACGTCAAGGCCGTGTTCGAGGGCAGCGCCGAGCCGGCCAATGGCCCGTACCCGCCGAACACCTGGAGCTACGCCAGCGAACTGCCCGGCTATGCGCATGATCCGGCCAAGGCCCGCACCCTGCTGGCCGAGGCTGGTCTGGCAGGGGGGTTCAAGACCACCATCTGGACCCGCCCCAGCGGCAGCCTGCTCAATCCCAACCCCAGCCTCGGCGCGCAACTGCTGCAGGCGGATCTGGCCAAGGTGGGCATCGACGCCGAAATTCGCGTGATCGAATGGGGCGAGCTGATCCGCCGCGCCAAAGCCGGCGAGCACGACCTGCTGTTCATGGGCTGGGCTGGCGACAACGGCGACCCGGATAACTTCCTCACCCCGCAATTCGCCTGCGCCTCGGTGCAGTCAGGGCTGAACTTCGCCCGCTACTGCGACGAAACGCTGGACAAGCTGATCGCGGACGGCAAGGCCAGCAGCGACCAGAATCAGCGCAGCCGCCTTTATCACCAGGCGCAGCAGATCATTCAGGAGCAGGCTCTGTGGCTGCCGCTGGCCCACCCGACCGCCTTCGCGTTGCTCAGCAGCAAGGTCGAGGGTTATAAGGTCAGTCCGTTCGGTCGGCAGAATTTTGCCTCGGTGCAGATCGCACCATAAGGCGCCATCGTGGTGGGCTGAAGCCCACCCTACACCCGAACCAGCTACATCCAGCCCAGCTCGGCCATCGACAGCGGTTCACCATCGCCAACGATGAAATGGTCGAGCACGCGCACCTCGACCAGCGCCAGAGCATCCTTGAGCCGCTGGGTCAGTACGCGGTCGGCCTGGCTAGGTTCCGACACGCCCGATGGGTGGTTATGGGTAAGAATGACGGCGGCGGCATTGTTGGCCAGCGCTCGCTTGACCACCTGCCGCGGATAGACGCTGGCGCTGTCGATGCTGCCGCGAAACAGCACCTCGAAGGCCAGCACACGGTGCTTGGCATCGAGAAACAGGCAGCCGAACACCTCATGCGGTTCGTGGCGCAGCTGCGCCTTGAGGTAATCGCGCACCGCCTGCGGGCTTTCCAGCGCCGAATCGCGGCGCAGCCGCTCGGCCAAATGCCGTCTGGCCATCTCCAGCACGGCCTGCAGCTGTGCGTACTTGGCCGGCCCCAGGCCCAGGTGCTGGCTGAAGCCGGGCAGATCAGCCTCCAGCAGCGCACGCAGGCTGCCGAACTCGGCGAGCAGCCGGCGCGCCAGATCTACCGCACTGCAACCGGCCACGCCAGTGCGCAGGAAGATTGCCAGTAATTCGGCGTCGGTCAGCGCGGCAGCGCCTTGCGCCAGGAGTTTTTCCCGCGGACGCTCCGCCGCGGGCCAGTCGCGAATGCTCATAGGGCACCTCCATGTCGAGCCAGGCGCCCGCTGTTCCGCTGCGGGCGCTGTGCTATCGTAGCCCATCTTTTTACACGGGGCCGGCCTGGGGAGGCGTTGGTCACGTGGCGCACATCCACCGGTTTATAAAAGGCAGGCCTATGCAGCGGCTGTATCGCAAACGCATCATCGTCGGCGTGGGGGGCGGTATTGCTGCCTACAAGAGCGCCGAACTGGTTCGCCGACTCAAGGATCAAGGCGCCGAAGTCCGCGTGGTGATGACCCAGGGCGGACGCGAGTTCATCACCCCGCTGACCCTGCAGGCCCTGTCCGGCCATCCCGTGCACCTCGACCTGCTCGACCCGGCCGCCGAAGCGGCGATGGGCCATATCGAACTGGCGCGCTGGGCCGATCTGATCCTCATCGCTCCTGCCACCGCCGACCTTATCGCGCGCCTCGCGCAGGGCGTGGCCAACGACCTGCTGACCACCCTGGTACTGGCTACCGATGCGCCGATTGCTCTGGCTCCGGCGATGAACCAGGCCATGTGGCGCGACGCAGCCACCCAGGCCAACCTCGAATTGCTGCAAAATCGCGGCATGCGCCTGTTCGGCCCGGCATCCGGCAGCCAGGCCTGTGGCGATGTCGGCCTCGGTCGCATGCTCGAACCCAATGATCTGGCCCAGCTGGCCGCCGACTGCTTCCAGCGCCAGGCGCTCGATGGCCTGCATATCCTGATCACCGCTGGCCCGACTCAGGAAAACATCGACCCGGTGCGCTACATCACCAACCACAGCTCCGGCAAGATGGGCTTCGCCCTGGCCGAGGCCGCCGCCGAAGCCGGCGCGCGCGTGACCCTGGTCAGCGGCCCGGTGCATCTGCCGACGCCGGACCGGGTCAGCCGCATCGACGTGGTCAGCGCCCGCGACATGCTTGCCGCTTGCGAAGCGGCGATGCCCTGCGACGTGCTGATCGCCGCCGCCGCGGTGGCCGACTACCGCCCGGAAGTGGTAGCCCAGCACAAATTGAAGAAAGACCCCAGCAGTGGCGAAGGGATGCTCCTGCAAATGGTGCGCAACCCGGATATCCTCGCCACCATCGCCGGTCGCGAGGATCGCCCGTTCAGCGTGGGCTTCGCCGCCGAGACCGAGAACCTGCTCGAATACGCCTCGCGCAAGCTGCGCGACAAGAATCTCGACCTGATCGTCGCCAATGATGTGGCCAACCCCAGCATCGGCTTCAATAGTGAAGAGAACGCCATCACCGTGATCGACCGTGGGCTGCAGCAAACCAGTTTCGCCCAGACCAGCAAGGGCAAGATCGCCCGCCAGTTGATCACCCTTATCGCCGAACGACTGAACAAGAACTGACCATGCACGCTCTGCAAGCCAAGATCCTCGATCCCCGCCTCGGCCAGGAATTCCCGCTGCCGCAATACGCCACACCCGGTTCCGCCGGCCTCGACCTGCGCGCCATGCTCAAGGACGAGATCGTCCTCGAGCCAGGCCAGACCGTGCTGATCCCCACCGGCCTGTCGATTTACATTGGCGACCCTGGCCTGGCCGCGATGATCCTGCCGCGCTCGGGTCTGGGCCACAAACACGGCATCGTCCTCGGCAACCTGGTCGGCCTGATCGACTCGGACTATCAGGGCGAACTGATGGTGTCGTGCTGGAACCGTGGTCAGACGCCTTTCACCATCGCCATCGGCGAGCGTATCGCGCAGTTGGTGCTGGTGCCTGTGGTGCAGGCCCACTTCGAGCTGGTCGAGCAGTTCGACGAGACCCAACGTGGCGCCGGCGGCTTCGGCCACTCCGGTAGCCACTGATTCATATACCCCACAGGACGACCCGCCGAGGAGCACCTACGTGAAACTCTTCAAGCGTACCGCCAAGGAAGCCGACACGGCTGCCAGCCTGGTGCCGAGCAAGCCCAAGAGCAAGACGGCGAACCCCTCACTGGGCCCCCTGCTACCCGGTCTGCTGGCCGCCGTGATCGGCGGGGCCGCAGGCGCCGCGCTGCTGTGGTTTGCCGACAACAGCAGCAGCCAGGCACGCCAGGCAGAGCTGGTACAGGCCATTGGCAGCAACCAGGCCGCTGCCGTGCAACAGGCGCTCAAGCAATTGCAGGCCGACAGCCTCGCCGCGGCGCGCAACCCGGAGTTATTGCAAGCACTGCAAAGCGGCGACAACCTGCGGGTCAGCGAAGTCGAACGGCGCCTGGGCTACTGGGATGGCGTCATCGATGCCCATCTCAATCGCCGCGGCGAAGCGGTACAGAACACCTCTCGCGCCGCACCGATGAACTTCGCCGGCCTGGATATGCTGCGCCGTACTGAAAGCGGCCAGCAACCCGCTACCGAAGCCTATCGCGTGGGTGAGCGCTGGCTGGCCTACAGCGCCGTGGCCCTGCGCCTGAGTGAGAATCAGCCGGCCCAGGGTACGCTGCTGCTGGCCTTCGACCTGCAGCGGCTACTCGCAGCTATGCCGGCGCTCCCGCCCGAGTATGGGCAGGTGCAGCTGGTGCAGCAGTTCGCCAACACACCAGCGCAGGTGCTGCTACAGCGCGGCCAGGCAGGCGACGCAGCCGCCGCGCAGACCTTCGCCACCGGCAATCCGTACTGGAAGATCAGCTTCACCCCCGGCCCCGGCCTGGCTCAAGGCAGCATTTCTCCAGCGTTGCTCGGTCTCGCGTTCCTGCTTGCACTGGGCGGTGCCCTGATCGGCATGGTTCTGGTGCAGGGCGCGCTGCAGCGGCGCGTCAATCTCGACGCCCAGCAACTCGGGCAAATGCTCAAAGAACTCTCCGCCGGTAAGAACGTCAAAGCCTTCAGCCTCAGCCTGCCGGTGCTCGATGCGCTGGCCCAGAGCCTGGCACGATTGCCGCGCCGCAGTAGCGCTGAAGGCAGCAGTACCCCCGTTAAAGGAACAGCCGCGGCACCCGCCGCTCAGCCGGCAGCCAAGCCAGCCGAGCTGGTCGACCCGCTGTTTCAGGACACCGATATCCTCGATATCGACATTCTCGATGAAGACCAGGATCTCCTGGGACTGGAGCAGAGCCCCGCAATGAGCACTAGCCAAAGCGCCCCGAAACTTCCCGCCGACATTTTCCGCGCCTACGACATCCGTGGCGTGGTGGGCGATACCCTGACCGCCGAATATGCCTACTGGATTGGCCGCGCCATCGGCTCGCAGAGCCTGGCCCAGGGCGAGCCCAAGGTCATCGTTGGCCGCGACGGCCGCCTCTCCGGCCCGGAACTGCTGCAGCAACTGGTACAGGGCCTGCTCGACTGCGGCTGCGAAGTGACCGATATCGGCATGGTGCCGACCCCGGTGGTGTACTTCGCTGCCAACGTGCTGGAAGGCCGCTCGGCCGTGATGCTCACCGGCAGCCACAATCCGCCGGACTACAACGGCTTCAAGATCATCATCGCCGGCGACACCCTGGCCAACGAACAGATCCTCGCGCTGAAGACGCGCCTGGACAACAACGACCTGGCCACAGGCGTCGGCAGCGTGCAGCAGGTCGACGTGCTGCAGCGCTACTTCAAGACCATTCGTGACGACATCGCCCTGGCCAAGCCACTGCGCGTGGTGGTCGACTGCGGCAATGGCGCCGCTGGCGTGATCGCCCCGCAACTGATCGAAGCTCTGGGCTGCAGCGTGATTCCGCTGTTCTGCGAAGTGGACGGCACCTTCCCCAACCACCACCCGGATCCGGGCAAACCGGAGAACCTGGTCGACCTGATCGCCCGCGTCAAAGCGGAAAACGCCGACCTGGGCCTGGCCTTCGATGGCGACGGTGACCGCGTCGGCGTGGTGACCAACACCGGCAACATCGTCTACCCCGACCGCCTGCTGATGCTGTTCGCCAAGGACGTGGTCTCGCGCAACCCCGGCGCCGACATCATCTTCGACGTCAAATGCACCCGTCGCCTGACCCCGCTGATCAGCGGCTACGGCGGTCGCCCGGTGATGTGGAAGACCGGCCATTCGCTGATCAAGAAGAAAATGAAGGAAACCGGTGCCCTGCTGGCCGGCGAGATGAGCGGTCATATCTTCTTCAAGGAGCGCTGGTACGGTTTCGACGACGGCATCTACAGCGCTGCCCGTCTTCTGGAAATCCTCAGCCTGGAAAAACGCAACGCCGAGCAGGTGTTCAGCGCCTTCCCCAGCGACATTTCCACGCCGGAAATCAACATCAAGGTCACCGAGCAGACCAAGTTCGGCATGATCGAACGCCTGCAGCGTGAAGGCCAGTGGGGCGAGGCGAACATCACCAGCATCGACGGTGTACGCGTCGATTATCCCAAGGGCTGGGGCCTGATTCGTGCGTCCAACACCACGCCGGTGCTGGTACTGCGCTTCGAGGCCGACACCCAGGAAGAGCTGGAGCGTATCCAGGATGTGTTCCGCGCCCAACTGCTCAAGGTCGCCCCCGACCTGCAACTGCCCTTTTGACCGATTTGTTCCAGGAGCCCCTGCATGACCCTCGAGCGTGACGCCGCTGCCCAGGTTGCCAAGGTACTGTCCGAAGCCCTGCCCTACATTCGCCGCTTCGTCGGCAAGACCCTGGTGATCAAGTACGGCGGCAACGCCATGGAAAGCGAGGAGCTCAAGCAGGGCTTCGCCCGCGACATCGTGCTGATGAAGGCGGTCGGCATCAACCCGGTGGTGGTGCACGGCGGCGGCCCGCAGATCGGTGATTTGCTCAAGCGCCTGTCCATCGAGAGCCACTTCATCGACGGTATGCGTGTCACTGACACCGCCACCATGGACGTGGTGGAAATGGTGCTCGGTGGCCAGGTCAACAAGAGCATCGTCAACCTGATCAACCAGCATGGCGGCAGCGCCATCGGCCTGACCGGTAAAGATGCCGGCCTGATCCGCGCCAGGAAGCTCACGGTCAGCCGCCAGACCCCTGAGATGACCCAGCCGGAAATCATCGACATCGGTCATGTCGGCGAGGTCACCGGGGTCAACACCGACCTGCTCAACATGCTGGTCAAGGGCGACTTCATCCCGGTCATCGCGCCCATCGGCGTCGGTCCGGGCGGCGAGTCCTACAACATCAACGCCGACCTGGTCGCTGGCAAGGTGGCTGAGGCGCTGAAGGCCGAGAAACTGATGCTGCTGACCAACATCGCTGGCCTGATGAACAAGCAGGGTGAGGTGCTCACCGGCCTCACTACCGAGCAGGTCAACGATCTTATTGCCGACGGCACCATCTACGGCGGCATGCTGCCGAAGATCAAATGCGCCCTGGAAGCGGTGCAGGGTGGCGTGACCAGTTCGCACATCATCGATGGCCGTGTACCCAATGCTGTGCTGTTGGAGATCTTCACCGATATCGGCAACGGCACCATGATCAGCAACCGCAAACGCCCTTAGACAGCGGCCGCCACGCGGCCTTCTGATGACCCTCTCCCGCTTGCGGGGCGAAGAGGCGCGCTTTTGGAAGCACTGCTTCCTGCGCCGATGAGCGCCTGATCGCTGGCGATCAGGCCGGGGCGCGGAGCGGGGTGCCCGCAGGGCGGGAGAGGGCAAGATTCCACACGCCCTCTTCAGATAAACGAGTACAAACCAAAGCCTGGTGCCCCTAGGGTAGGCCCGGCAAGCGCAGGGCAATCCATAGTTGGTACGTACCCCGGTACCGACCATCGAGCAGTCTTATCGCAAGCCATCCGCACACCGACTCGAACTTGCCGCAACCCTCCTCAACATGCACGCTCACCAGCCCCCCTGATAAGGAACGCCCATGAGCAGCCTGCCCGAACTCAGCCAGTTCAGTTTCCTCCACGCGTTGCGCGTGCGCTGGGCCGAAGTCGATCCGCAAAGCATCGTCTTCAATGGCCACTACCTGACCTACGCCGACGTTGCCATCACCGAATACTTTCGCGCGCTGGGCGTCGCCTATCCGGGTGACTTGGCACAGGACGGCGGCGACTTTTTCGCCATCCGCACCTTGCTCGAATACCGCGCCCCGGCGCGCTTCGACGATCAACTGCAGATTGGCGTGCGCAGCGCGCGTCTGGGCCGATCCAGCCTGACCTTTGCGCTCGGCATCTGGCGCGACGGCGAGCTACTGACCAGCGGCGAAATCGTCTATGTTCACGCCGACGGTGCGACACGCAGCAGCGCCCCGCTGCCGCAGTGGCTCAGGGAAAAGATCGAGAGTTTCGAGAACACTCAGCCGCAAGGCTGAATGACTGAGCCCTAAGGCTTTTTCTGCGGCTCGCCGAACAGCTCGGCCAGGCGCGCGCGATCAGCGGCAAAACCGGCCTCGGCCTGAGTGCGGGCTTCCTTGTAACGCGCGATATCACGCTGCAGGCGCTGCTGCTCTTCCTTGAGGTTGTTGATCTGCGCCAGCAAATGTTCCGGCACCTGGCGCCCGGCACGCTCATGGTCGGCGGCCTGGCTCTGCAGGTTGGCCTGCTGAGTACGCACCGACTGCAGATTGCCACGCGCGACGCTGGTGACGCTGTCGAGCTCGGCCAGCTTGCGCTCACGGGCACGGTCGACATCGTCAAGATTGGTGTACAGACGCAGCAACTGGGCATCGCTGCTGGCACGCGCCTTGTCCGCCTGCATACGGGCAAACTCTTCGGGCGTAGGGGCTGGCGGGATCACCCGTAGCACGCGCCCCTGATCATTGAGTACCTCGTACCCCTTGCCGATGAACTCGGGCGGCACGCCCTGGCGGCTGAGCACTGTCACGCCCTTGTCGTCGACATAACGATAGAGCTCGGCAGCCACCCCCGACAACGGCAGCAGCAGGCTACAAAGCAGCGTACAGCGGGTCAGGAGCGGTGCAGGCATAGGACGACCTTGTGCTAGGGCTAGATTCCGTACTCGGCGCGATAGGCCTCGACAGCCGGGAGATATTGCTTCAGTTCAGCATCCCCTGCCAGATATTCCAGTACCTGTTCGAGTGACACGATGCTCACTACGGGCATGCCGAAGTCGCGCTCGACTTCCTGAATGGCGGAAAGCTCGCCTTGACCACGCTCCTGACGGTTCAGCGCGATCAAGGTGCCGGCAGCCTGAGCGCCCTGCCCCTGGATGATCTGCATGACCTCACGGATTGCGGTGCCGGCAGTGATCACGTCATCGACGATCAGCACACGGCCCTTGAGCGGCGCGCCGACCAGGGTACCGCCCTCGCCATGGTCCTTGGCTTCCTTGCGGTTGAAGCACCAGGGCAGATCGCGCTGATGATGCTCGGCCAGCGCCACGGCAGTGGTCGCAGCCAGCGGAATGCCCTTGTAGGCCGGGCCGAACAGCACGTCGAAGTCGATCCCGCTATCGACGATGGCCGCCGCGTAGAAACGCCCCAGTTGAGCCAGCGCCAGACCACTGTCGAACAGGCCGGCATTGAAGAAATAAGGGCTGGTACGCCCGGACTTGAGGGTGAACTGACCGAAACGCAGAACACCGCGTTCGATGGCAAAGCGAATGAAATCGCGCTGGTACGCTTGCATGAAAAGTCCCGGACGGCACGGATTTAGCTAAATGAGGTGAGCTCGGGTATCATACACGCACGTGTTTTTGGGGGCCATTTATGCGGATCATCAGTGTGAACGTGAATGGTATTCAGGCTGCGGCCGAGCGAGGTCTGCTCAGCTGGCTGCAAGCCCAGAATGCCGACGTGATCTGCCTGCAAGACACCCGTGCCTCCGCCTTTGAAATGGACGACCAAGCCTTCCAACTGGATGGTTATTTCCTCTATGCATGCGACGGTGAAGTGCCCAGCCAAGGTGGCGTGGCGCTCTACTCGCGATTGCAACCCAAGGCGGTGATCAGCGGCCTCGGCTTCGAGATGGCCGATCGCTACGGGCGCTACCTGCAGGCCGATTTCGACAAGGTAAGTATCGCCACCCTGCTGCTGCCAAGCGGGCGGGACGGTGACGAGAGCTTGAATCAGAAATTCAAGTTCATGGACGACTTCACCCATTATCTGGACAAGCAACGCCGCAAGCGTCGCGAGTACATCTACTGCGGCTCGCTGCATGTAGCGCACCAGAAGCTGGACGTGAAGAACTGGCGTGACTGCCAGCAATCACCAGGTTTCCTGGCGCCCGAGCGCGCCTGGATGGACGAGGTGGTTGGCAATATGGGTTATGTCGATGCCCTGCGCGAAGTCAGCCGCGAAGGTGACCAGTTCAGTTGGTGGCCGGATAACGAGCAAGCGGAAATGCTCAACCTGGGCTACCGCTTCGACTACCAGCTGCTCACTCCGGGCATGCGCCGTAGTGTGCGCAGCGCACGCCTGCCACGTCAGCCGCGCTTCTCCCAGCATGCGCCGCTGATCGTCGATTACGACTGGATTCTCAGCATCTGATCGACAGGCAACAGGTATGAAAAAGCCGGCTGATCGCCGGCTTTTTGTTGCATGCAGGTTTACTTCACCAAACGCCAACTGAAGGGGTAGCGATAGGGTTGCCCTTCGTTGGCCTTGATACCCGCGATGATGGTCAACACCAGCGCCGCCAGGCCCAACAGCATCAGCAGCGGGAAGCCGATCACCACCACCATCAGAATGAAACAGACCACTGCGGCCAATGCCACGCTGATCTGGAAGTTCAGCGCTTCCTTGCCCTGCGCATCGACGAAGGGGTCGAGGTCTTTCTTGATCTGCCAGATGATCAGCGGGCCAAGCAGATTGCCGAAGGGGAACACCAGGCCGAGAAACGCGGCGAAGTGACAGAACATGGCCCACTGACGCGCCTCCTGACTGGGCGTCGGAAGCGGGTTTTGCATATCGTCATTCATCCTGGTGCTCCTTGCTCGTTTCGGGTTTCAGTCGACCAGAGCGGCCTTCTGCAGTTCAAAGATCTCGTTCATGCCTTTCTGCGCCAGTGCCAGCATGGCGTTGAACTCATCGGGCTGGAACGGCGCGCCCTCGGCCGTACCCTGCACTTCGATGAAGCCACCGGCATTGGTCATCACCACGTTGAGGTCGGTCTCGGCGGCGGAGTCTTCCAGGTAGTCCAGATCCAGCACCGGCTCGCCTTGGTAGATGCCGACCGACACCGCTGCGATCATCTGCTTGAGCGGCTCGCCCTTGAGCGAACCACGCTTCTTCAGCACTTTCAGGGCATCGATCAGCGCCACCATGGCGCCAGTGATGGAGGCGGTGCGGGTGCCACCGTCAGCCTGGATCACGTCGCAATCGACGTACAGGGTGTTCTCGCCCAGCTTGGTCATGTCCAGTGCTGCACGCAGCGAACGGCCGATCAGGCGCTGGATTTCCAGGGTACGCCCGCCCTGCTTGCCGCGGCTGGCCTCACGCTGGTTACGCTCGCCGGTGGCGCGCGGCAGCATGCCGTATTCGGCAGTCAGCCAGCCCTGGCCCTGCCCCTTGAGGAAGCGCGGCACGCCGGATTCGACGCTGACGGTGCAAATCACCTTGGTATCGCCGAACTCCACGAGCACCGAGCCCTCGGCGTGCTTGGTGTAGTTGCGGGTGATGCGAATCGAGCGCAACTGATCGGCGGCGCGGCCACTGGGACGTTTCATCGAGCGATACCTACTTCATTAAGTGAAAACAGTGCGCATTATAGGGGCGCCCGAGCAAGGCGACACGCCGAATTGGCGCCAGCAGATGGCAGACCTGATCGCCTGCACATGAAATGGGTAGGTGCCGTGAGCTACAATCCTGCGTTTTTCGAGCCGACTTCCACGAGGTATCCCATGGTTCACAGCATGACGGCCTTTGCCCGCAATGAGCAGGCAACCGCTCACGGCACACTGAGCTGGGAGCTGCGCTCGGTCAACCACCGCTATCTCGAGCCGCACCTGCGCCTGCCGGAAGCCTTCCGCGACCTCGAAGGCGCGGTGCGCGAAGCGCTGCGCCAGGGGCTGTCACGCGGCAAGGTGGAGTGCACCCTGCGCTTCGCCGAAGAAAGTGCCGGCAAGCCGCTGCAGGTCGACGCCGACCGCGCCCGCCAACTGATTGCCGCTGCCGAACAGGTCGCCGCACTGATCCAGCAACCAGCCCCGCTCAACCCGCTGGAAGTGCTGGCCTGGCCCGGCGTGCTGGTGGCCGACTCGGCCGACCCGCAGGCGCTGAACGCGGCCGCTCTGAAGCTATTCGACCAGGCACTGGGTGAACTCAAGGCCGGCCGTGCACGCGAAGGTGCCGAGCTGGCCAAGCTGCTCAACGAGCGCCTCGACAGCATCCTCGACGAAGTCGCCGCCCTGCGCGAGCTGGTGCCGCAGATGCTCGCCGGGCAGCGCGCCAAGATCGAAACCCGCTTCGCCGAGATGCAGGCCGAGCTCGACCCGCAACGCCTGGAGCAGGAGCTGGTACTGCTGGCGCAGAAGAGCGACGTGGCCGAGGAGCTGGATCGCCTCAGTACCCATGTCAGCGAAGTGCGTCGCGTGCTCAAGGCCGGCGGCGCTGCCGGGCGGCGTCTGGATTTTTTGATGCAGGAGCTCAACCGCGAGGCCAATACCCTCGGCTCCAAGGCCTTCGATCCGCGCAGCACACAGGCTGCGGTCAATCTGAAGGTGCTCATCGAACAGATGCGCGAGCAAGTGCAGAACATCGAGTAAAAACTACTGCGCTAGGCTATGCCGCGTTGAAATCAGATTCGAAATGCTCATTTACAGTCGTAAACTCCGCTTTCTCACCTGATTTCGCCTTGCCTAGCCGTCGCTCGCTACGCTTTTAAAATTCCGCAAGATTTCTCAGGACGTTTTTCATGGCCACCACGACCGGCACCCTCTACATCGTTTCCGCACCCTCCGGCGCCGGCAAGACCAGCCTGGTCAAGGCCCTGATCGACAGCGAGGCGCAGATTCGCGTCTCGGTCTCGCATACCACCCGCGCCATGCGTCCAGGTGAGGTGGACGGAGTCAACTACCACTTCGTCGACCATACGCAGTTCAACGCCATGCTCGAACGCAGCGAATTTCTCGAGCATGCCCAGGTCTTCGATAACCTTTACGGCACCTCGCAGAAGTGGGTCGAGCAGACCCTGGCCGAGGGCTTCGACCTGATCCTGGAGATCGACTGGCAGGGTGCGCAGCAGGTGCGCAAGCTGATGCCACAGGCCAAATCCATCTTCATCCTGCCGCCGACTCAGGAAGCTTTGCGTCACCGCCTGACCAACCGCGGCCAGGACAGCGGCGAGATCATCGAACGGCGCATGCGCGAGGCCGTCAGCGAGATGAGCCACTACGTCGAATACGACTACTTGGTGATCAACGACGACTTCAACCACGCCCTGAGCGACCTGAAAGCCATCTTCCGCAGCAACCAGCTGTCGCAAACACAACAGCAGCAGCGCCATGCCGGGCTGCTCAGCGAACTGCTGGCGTAAAACAGCGCTTCCATTGTCGCTGGTGATTTTTTAGACTATTCAGTCCGCTCGCCCGCTCGGGCCAAGCTTATCCGCACAAGTTACGAGGAACACCATGGCTCGCGTTACCGTCGAAGATTGCCTGGACAACGTTGATAACCGCTTCGAACTGGTCATGCTCGCGACCAAGCGTTCGCGCCAGCTGGCCACCGGCGGCAAAGAGCCGAAAGTGGCTTGGGAAAACGACAAGCCCACCGTAGTGGCCCTGCGCGAAATCGCTGCCGGCCTGGTGGACTACGAAGTGATCGCCCAAGAAGACATCGTCGAAGAAGAACCGCTGTTCGCTGCCTTCGAGGAAGAGGCCAACGAGCCTCTGTAAGTCGATGATGCCGGGTCGAAGTTGCGCGGCGTGTAGCCAAACCGGTCATGAGGGGAATACCCCATGGCTGGTATAGACGCTCTCGCCGACCGACTTTCGGCCTATCTCGGCCATGACCAGGTCAACCTGGTTCGCCGCGCCTACTTCTACGCCGAACAGGCGCACGATGGCCAACGCCGCCGCAGTGGCGAAGCCTACGTGACCCATCCGCTGGCCGTGGCCAGCATCCTCGCCGATATGCACATGGATCATCAGAGTCTGATGGCCGCCATGCTGCACGATGTGATCGAAGACACCGGCATCGCCAAGGAAGCGCTCAACGCGCAGTTCGGCGAAACCGTGGCCGAACTGGTCGACGGGGTCAGCAAGCTGACCCAGATGAACTTCGAGACCAAGGCCGAGGCGCAGGCAGAGAACTTCCAGAAGATGGCCATGGCCATGGCCCGCGACATCCGCGTAATTCTGGTCAAGCTTGCCGACCGCCTGCACAACATGCGCACCCTCGATGCCATGCCGCACGAGAAGAGCCGGCGCATCGCCAAGGAAACCCTGGAAATCTACGCACCCATCGCTAACCGGCTGGGCATGCACAACATGCGCGTGGAGTTCGAAGACCTGGGCTTCAAGGCCATGCACCCGATGCGCTCCGAGCGCATCCGCGCCGCCGTGCGCCGCGCTCGGGGCAACCGCAAGGAAATCGTCGCCAAGATCGAGGAATCGATCCAGATGTGCCTGCAACGCGAAGGCATGGAAGGTGAAGTGATCGGCCGCGAGAAGCACCTCTACAGCATCTACCAGAAGATGCGCGGCAAGCGTAAGGCGTTCAACGAGATCATGGACGTCTACGCCTTCCGCATCATCGTCGACAAGGTCGACACCTGCTACCGCGTGCTCGGCGCCGTGCATAACCTGTACAAGCCACTGCCCGGCCGCTTCAAGGATTACATCGCGATCCCCAAGGCCAACGGCTACCAGTCGCTGCACACCACGCTGTTCGGCATGCACGGCGTGCCCATCGAGATCCAGATCCGCACCCGCGAAATGGAAGAGATGGCCAACAACGGCATCGCCGCGCACTGGCTGTACAAGTCCAACGAGGACGAAGCGCCGAAGGGCAACCACGCCCGAGCCCGCCAATGGGTCAAAGGTGTGCTGGAGCTGCAACAGCGCGCCGGCAACTCGCTGGAATTCATCGAAAGCGTGAAGATCGACCTGTTCCCCGACGAGGTCTACGTGTTCACGCCCAAGGGCCGCATCATGGAGCTGCCGAAGGGCTCCACCGCGGTCGATTTCGCCTACGCGGTGCACACCGACGTCGGCAATACCTGCATCGCGTGCCGCATCAATCGGCGCCTGGCGCCGCTGTCGCAGGCACTGGAAAGTGGCTCGACGGTAGAAATCGTCACCGCACCGGGCGCCCGGCCGAATCCGGCCTGGCTCAACTTCGTGGTCACCGGCAAGGCGCGCACGCATATCCGCCATGCCCTCAAGCAGCAGCGCCGCTCGGAATCGATCAGCCTCGGCGAACGCCTGCTGAACAAGGTGCTGGCCAGCTTCGATACGCACCTGGAGAAGATCGCACCCGAGCGCGTACAGGCGGTACTCGGCGAATACCGCCAGGAAGTCATCGAGGACCTGCTCGAAGACATCGGCCTGGGCAACCGCATGGCCTACGTCGTCGCCCGCCGCCTGCTGGCCGAGAGTGGCGACGAAACCCTGCCGAGCAGCGAAGGGCCGCTGGCGATTCGCGGCACCGAAGGCCTGGTGATGAGCTACGCCAAGTGCTGCACGCCGATTCCGGGCGACCCCATCGTCGGCTACCTGTCTGCCGGCAAGGGCATGGTGGTGCACATGGAGAGCTGCCGGAACATCGTCGATATCCGCCACAATCCGGAAAAATGCATCCAGCTCAACTGGGCCAAGGATGTCACCGGCGAATTCAACGTCGAACTGCGCGTCGAGCTGGAACACCAGCGCGGCCTGATCGCTCTGCTGGCCAGCAGCGTCAATGCCGCCGATGGCAACATCGAGAAGATCAGCATGGACGAACGCGACGGCCGTATCAGCGTGGTGCAGTTGGTGGTCAGCGTGCATGACCGCGTGCACCTGGCCCGCGTGATCAAGAAACTGCGCGCGCTCAAGGGCGTGATGCGTATCACCCGAGTACGCGCCTGACACAATTCCCCTGTTTCCAGTCTGTAGGCTGACCCAGCCAGTTCTCACAAGGAGCGATTCATGAGCAAGACCGTCATCACCAGCGACAAGGCCCCCGCCGCCATCGGCACCTACTCCCAGGCGATCAAGGCGGGCAACACCGTCTACATGTCCGGCCAGATTCCGCTGGACCCGGTGAGCATGGAGCTGGTCGAGGGCTTCGAAGCACAGACCGTGCAGGTCTTCGAGAACCTCAAGGCCGTCGCCGAAGCCGCCGGCGGTTCGTTCAAGGACATCGTCAAGCTGAACATCTTTCTCACCGACCTGTCGCACTTCGCCAAGGTCAACGAAGTCATGGGCCGTTATTTCGAGCAGCCCTACCCGGCGCGTGCCGCCATCGGCGTAGCCGCTCTGCCGCGCGGTGCGCAGGTGGAAATGGACGCTATTCTGGTCATCGAGTAAGTCGTTCGAGCGGGGCAGCAGGCCCCGCTCGCCCTTCCCCGGCATGGAGATCGCCATGCGTCTGCTTCCTCTGCTGCTATGCGGCGCCCTGCTCGGCGCCTGCGCCAGCACACCGAACAACGACCCGAGCGGTACCTGGATCAACCAGGCAGTCATCGATGCCGCCCGCGAGAGCGGTCGCCTGCGCGAAGCCCTGCTCGCCTACGGCCCCAACCTCGAATGGCAGATCACCCCCGAACGACAGCAGGCCAGCTACAGCAACGGCTTCGAGCTGGCCGAGGGCAGGCTGCAGGGTGCCGGAGAGGGGCGTTGGCAGGTGACCTTCTACGGAGATTACAACGAGCAGCTCGCCATTCAGAACGGCGAACTGCTGCAGATCGCCAGCGAATACTGGCCCGAGCAGCACTTCGCCCGCGTCAACAGCTCCAACGAACCCAAGCCACTGGGCAGCAGCTTCGAGCAGGCGCTATATCGCGACTACCTGGGCGGCGACTGGCTGATCGAGGAAGGTCTGGGCCAGGGCGGCCTGGTGCGCTTCAACAGCGACGGGCAGGTACAAGGCCTGCCCGGCGCCGAACGCTTCGCCCTGTGCCTGGCAGGCGACTGCGCGGCCATGAGCGGCGAACATGACAGTCTCTGGCTGCAAGCCGGTGATCAGGGTAGCCCCTGGTTGTTCGTGCATGAAGGCAATCAGTTGCGCATCTTCGAAGCGCAGAACCGCGCCCAGTTCGACGAGATGCCCGAGTACCAGCCCGGCCCGCAGCGCTGGCTGCTCAAGCGCCGCTGATCAGCAGGCGCCGCCTCCGGGCAGGAGCGGCGCCACGCTATAGAGCCCCCAGCAACAGCCAGCCTCCCAGCGCAAGCAACAGGCCACCGCAACCGCGATCCAGCCAGCTCACGCGCCGCTGCAACCAACTGCGCCAACGCGCCTGATCGAGCAGGCGCACCAGCGCCAGATCCCAAAACAGCACCACCAGGGTCATCCATAGCATCGCCAGGCCCAGCCCCCATGCCGGCATTGCCGACTCGCGCAAGACCCCGAATAGCCCGGCGTAGAACAGCGGCAATTTGGGATTGAGGCTGCTGGCCAGAAGGCCCTGACGCATGCCCTTCCACACCCCGCCGAGCCTCAGCTGATCACCCTGCGGCAGGACCAGATCTCGCCGCGAGGCCAGCGCCTGCAGGCCGATCCAGGCGAAATACAGCCCGCCGACGACCTGCAAGCAGCGCCACAGCCAACTGCCCTCGGCGGGTAACAACGCCATGACGAACAGCACCAGCAGCATGCTCAGCAGGTTGGCCAGCGCAATGCCGCAGGCGCAACCGTCGGCCTGGCGCTGGCCCTTGGCCAGAGCGGTGCGAATCAACAGAAAGAAGTCCGGCCCAGGCGACAGCAAGGCCGCGAAATGAGTACCGGCCACCAGTAGAAACAACGCGAACATGGAACCTCCGTTTGGCGGAGGCAGTTTCGGCAACTGGCAGTGTCGATGTATTGGAAAAAACTCAGAGGAGCCCAGCGTATGTCATGTCACCCACCTTTCCATGCCCTAACCGGCGGCCCCGGTAGCGGCAAAAGTAGTTTGCTGGCAGCCCTGGCCCAGAAGGGCCAAAACGTCGTCGAGGAAGCCGGTCGGGAGATCATTCGTGATCAGCAAGCCATCGCCGGCCTGGGCCTGCCCTGGCACGACCCGAGGCTGTTCGCCGAACTGATGCTGGCGTGGGAACTCAGGGCTCACCGCCAGGCGCTGACGAGGAAAGGGCCGGTGTTCTTTGACCGCAGCCTGGTCGATATCATCGGCTACCTGCGCCTGAACGACCTGCCGGTCGGCGAGCATCTGCTACAGGCGGTGCGCCAATTGCGTTACCAGAGGCAGGTCTTCCTGCTGCCGCACTGGCCGCAGATCTACCGCAACGACCACGAGCGCCGCCAGGATGCGGCCGAGGCCGAACGGACCTGCGCGGTGATGCGCGAAGTCTATGTAGAAGCCGGTTATCGACTGATCGAGGTACCGCGAATGAGCCTGGCGCAGCGCCGCGACTTCGTGCTGCAGTGCAGTGGCCTCAACCCGTCGCCAGCGTACGAAAACGCCCCGGAGTGACCCCGGTGAAACGGCGAAACACCCCATTGAAATGCGCCTGGTCATAAAAGCCCAGGTCCAGTGCGACACCGGCCAGGGCCTGGCCTTGCAATAACCTACGCTTGGCCTCACGCACTCGGCGCTGCAGCAGATAGGTATGCGGCGGCACGCCATAGGCACGGCGGAAGGCTTCGATCAGGTGGCGTGGGTGACGCTGCACCAGTGCGGCCAGCTGCTCCAGACTGACGGCCTCGGCGTAGTGCGCTTCCAGGTAATCACGCAGGTACGCCGTCACCCCGCTGTCACGAAATGCCGGTCGCGCCTCGCGCAAGCCGCCGTGGCGGACAAAGACCAGCTCCAACAGCGCCAGCAGTTCGCTCTCCAGCGCCAGCGCATCGCCCCGCTCGAACTCGCCGGCCAGCCGTGCCAGGCCTGTCGAGACCTGGCCGTCGTCATCCGGGTTGAGCGTGCCGAAGCCATTGGGCAGGCGCTTGCGCCCGAGCAGCGCCGGCAGCCGCGACTCCTCGACATAGAGCATGCGATAAACCACACGCGCCGATTCGGCGTGCCCGGTATGCGGCTCTTCGGGGTTCATCAGCGACAGGGTGCCGGCAGGCAGCGCATAGCGCTGACCTCGGCACTGGTAGCCTCCGACACCCTGCACGATAGCGCCGATGGCAAAGGCATCGTGACTGTGACGGCCAAAGGCCTGCCCGGAGAAGTCGGCGTGAAACAGCTCGACGCCCGGCAGCCAGGGCTTGGCCAGCAAGCTGTTGGCGTCCATTTCAGCGCTCGGCGAGGATCGCCGCATAGCCCTCGCGGTAGCTCGGATACTGCGGCGCCCAGCCCAGCGCACGGGCGCGGGCATTGCTGCAACGCTTGCTGCCGGCGCGGCGCACGCGCTGCTCATCGCTCCAGTGACTGACGCCCAGTTGCTCACGCAGCCAACTTACCACCTCGTGCAGCGGCGCCGGCTCATCGTCGACACCCAGGTAGCAATCGGCCAAGGGCACGCCAGCGGCGTCCGCCTGCAACAGCGTGGCGAACAGCCCCGCCGCGTCATCGACATGAATGCGGTTGCCATACAGCGGCGGCGTCTCGCTGACCCGATAGCCACCGCGCACCTGCCCCAGCAACCACTCGCGGCCGGGGCCGTAGAGGCCGGTCAGACGCACCGTGGTCGCTGGCAAACCGCAGTCGAGCGCGACGCGCTCGGCCTCGCGCATGATCACCGCAGAAAAACTCTGGGCTTCGGCAGGAGAATCCTCGTCTACCCACTCGCCGTCCTGCTGCCCGTATACCCCGCTGCTGGAGGCGAACAGGATGCGGCGCGGGCGCTGGCCATGCTGCGCCAGCCAGCTCAGCACGCGGCGTAGGCCATCGACATAGGCAGCGCGGTAGCCGGCCTCGTCGTGCTCGGTGGCGGCTGCGCAGTACAGCAGGTAATCCAGCGGCCCTTGCGGCCAATCCGGCGGACAGGCATCGGCGTGCAGGTCACCGGCCAGCGGCTCGATGACGGCCGGTAGCGCAGCCACATTGCGACGCATACCCATCACGCGCCAGCCTTGTGCGGCCATGCGCAGGCCGAGGCGGGTACCGACATCTCCACACCCGGCAATCAGCAGGCTGTTGCATCCCGACATGCTTTTCTCCATGACATTTTTGCAAAGGCGCAGTGTAGCCCGGTTGGTTCATTCGTATGCAAAGGCTATGCTTGTCGGCAACTTAATGGATAAACACTATGACCCTCACCGAACTGCGGTACATCGTCACCCTCGCCCAGGAACAGCATTTCGGCCGCGCTGCCGAACGCTGCCACGTCAGCCAGCCGACCCTGTCGGTTGGCGTGAAGAAGCTGGAGGACGAACTGGGTGTGCTGATCTTCGAGCGCAGCAAGAGCGCCGTACGCCTGACGCCGGTCGGTGAAGGCATCGTCACCCAGGCACAGAAGGTGCTGGAGCAGGCCCAGGGCATTCGCGAACTGGCTCAGGCCGGCAAGAACCAGCTGGCCGCGCCACTGAAGATCGGCGCGATCTACACCGTCGGCCCTTACCTGTTCCCGCATCTGATTCCGCAGCTGCACCGGGTCGCGCCGGACATGCCGCTGTACATCGAAGAGAACTTCACTCACGTGCTGCGCGACAAGCTGCGCACCGGCGAGCTGGACGCCATCATCATCGCCCTGCCCTTCCAGGAAGCCGATGTGCTGACCAAGCCGCTTTACGACGAGCCGTTCTACGCCCTGCTGCCGGCCGGCCACCCCTGGGCGGCGCTGGAGAGCATCGATGCCAAGCTGCTCAACGACAAGAGCCTGCTGCTGCTCGGCGAAGGCCACTGTTTCCGTGATCAGGTGCTCGAAGCCTGCCCGTCGCTGCGCAAGGGCGGCGAGGACAATGCCAAGCACACCACGGTAGAATCCAGCTCGCTGGAAACCATTCGTCACATGGTCGCCTCGGGTCTTGGTGTGTCGATCCTGCCGTTCTCGGCGGTGGACAGCCACCACTACGCGCCAGGCGTGATCGAAGTACGTCCGCTCACTGCACCGACACCATTCCGTACCGTGGCCATCGCCTGGCGCGCCAGCTTCCCGCGCCCCAACGCCATCGAGGTGCTGGCCGACTCCATCCGCCTGTGCTCGGTGGCCCGCCCGCAGGCCAAGAGCGCCTGAGGTCAACGTGGGCGAGCTGGCGACAGTCCCGGTCACCGCGCTCAAGGGCGTGGGCGCCGCACTGGCGGAAAAACTCGCCAAGGTCGGCCTGGAAAACCTGCAGGACGTGCTGTTCCACCTGCCGCTGCGCTACCAGGATCGCACCCGCATCACCCCCATCGGCGCGCTGCGCCCGGGGCAGGATGCAGTGGTCGAGGGCATCGTGGCCGGTGCCGACGTCGTCATGGGCCGGCGGCGCAGCCTGCTGGTGCGCCTGCAGGATGGCAGCGGCACCCTGAGCCTGCGCTTCTTCCACTTCAGCCAGGCGCAGAAGGACGGCCTCAAGCGCGGCACCGCCCTGCGTTGCTACGGTGAAGTACGCCCCGGCGCCACGGGCCTGGAAATCTACCACCCGGAATACCGCGCGCAGAGCGGCGACGAGCCGGCTCCGGTGGAGCAGAGCCTTACGCCCATCTACCCGACTACCGAAGGTTTGACCCAACAGCGCCTGCGTCAGCTCAGCCAGCAGGCACTGGCACGCCTAGGCCCACGCAGCCTGCCCGACTGGCTGCCTGACGAACTGGCGCGCGACTATCACCTGGCACCTTTGGACGAGGCCATCCGCTACCTGCACCGGCCGCCGCCGGACGCCGATGTCGAAGAGCTTGCCGAGGGTCGCCACTGGGCTCAGCATCGCCTGGCCTTCGAAGAGCTGCTGACGCATCAGTTGTCCCTGCAGCGTCTGCGTGAACAGGTGCGCGCCCAGCAAGCGCCGGCCCTGCCGCCGGCCAAGAAGCTGCCACAGCAATACCTCGCCAACCTCGGCTTCGCCCCGACTGGCGCGCAGCAGCGCGTGGGTGCCGAGATCGCCTACGACCTGGCGCAAAGCGAGCCCATGCTACGCCTGGTGCAGGGCGACGTAGGCGCCGGCAAGACGGTGGTTGCCGCCCTTGCCGCCCTGCAGGCGCTGGAGGCCGGTTATCAGGTGGCGCTGATGGCGCCGACCGAGATCCTCGCCGAACAGCACTTTCTCAACTTCAGCAAATGGCTGGCGCCGCTTGGCCTGGATGTCGCCTGGCTGGCCGGCAAGCTCAAGGGCAAGGCTCGCGCTAGCGCGCTGGAACAGATTGCCGGCGGCTGCCCGATGGTGGTCGGCACCCACGCCCTGTTCCAGGACGAAGTGAAATTCAAGCGCCTGGCCCTGGTGATCATCGACGAGCAGCACCGTTTCGGCGTGCAGCAACGGCTGGCCCTGCGCCAGAAAGGCATCGACGGGCGCCTGAGCCCGCACCAGTTGATCATGACTGCCACACCCATCCCACGTACCCTGGCGATGAGTGCCTACGCCGATCTGGATACCTCGACCCTCGACGAGCTGCCGCCAGGGCGCACGCCGGTCAACACCCTGGTGATCGCCGACAGCCGTCGCATCGAGGTCGTCGAGCGCGTGCGCAATGCCTGCCAGCAGGGACGCCAGGCCTACTGGGTCTGCACCCTGATCGAGGAATCCGAAGAGCTCACCTGCCAGGCCGCCGAAACCAGCTTCGAGGAGCTTTCTGCGGCACTGGGCGAGCTGCGCGTCGGGCTGATCCACGGGCGCATGAAACCGGCCGAAAAAGCCGCAGTGATGGATGAGTTCAAGCAGGGCAAGCTGCAACTGCTGGTGGCCACCACGGTGATCGAGGTCGGCGTCGACGTGCCCAATGCCAGCCTGATGATCATCGAGAACCCCGAGCGCCTGGGCCTGGCCCAGTTGCACCAGCTGCGCGGCCGGGTCGGACGTGGCAGCGCCGCCAGCCATTGCGTGCTGCTCTACCATGCGCCTCTGTCGCAACTCGGGCGCGAACGCCTGGCGATCATGCGCGAGACCACCGACGGTTTCGTCATAGCCGAGAAGGACCTCGAACTCAGGGGGCCAGGGGAAATGCTCGGTACCCGGCAGACCGGTCTGCTGCAATTCAAGGTCGCCGACCTGATGCGTGATGCCGACCTCCTGCCCGCCGTGCGCGACGCGGCGCAGGCACTATTGGAACATTGGCCACAACATGTGGCTCCATTGTTGGAACGCTGGTTGCGTCACGGCCAGCAATACGGTCAAGTGTGAACCTGTTCACAGGACAACCGTCGCCACGAACCTTTGCGCAAATCCTCGCTGGTTATACTCCGGGGCACATGCGCCAACGCTGGATATCGATATGACTGAAGCCGCCCTCGCCGCCAACGCCACTGCACAAGCGCCCGCCGTGATCGTGCAACTGCTGGAGAAACTCGCCGTGCCCTATCAGGTACGCGCGGAGCGCCCGGGTCAGCCAAGCGAGGCGCGCCTGCAGGCCGTGCTGGTGGACGATGCCATCGGCGCCCTGCTGGTGCTCTATCCGCGTAGCCACATGCTCGATCTGTCGCGCCTGGCCGAACTGACTGGGCGCCAGCTCACTGCGGTCAAGCCGGAACGCCTGGAGCGCATGCTGGGCAAGCACAATCTGGCCGCACTGCCGGGTTTGCCGCCATTGACCAGCTCGCCCTGCCTCTACGAAGAGCGCCTGCTGCAGGTGCCCAGTCTGCTGATCGAGTCCGGCCAGCCTGGTGTGTTGCTGGAGATCCCCACGGAGGCCTTCAAGGCCCTGCTGAGCAAGGCCAGCGCGGCGCGTTTCGGTGAGCCGGTCAGCGCGATCAAACCGAACCTCGATCGCCCCCATGATGACCGCGCGGAAATCACCCAAGCCGTGCAGGCCTTCACCGCACGCCGCATCCAGCAGCGTCTGGAAGAAACCATCGAGATTCCGCCGCTGCCGGAAACCGCACAGAAGATCATCAAGCTGCGCGTTGACCCTAATGCCACGGTGGACGACATCACCGGCGTGGTCGAAACCGATCCCGCGCTGGCGGCCCAGGTAGTCAGCTGGGCCGCCTCGCCCTACTACGCCGCGCCCGGCAAGATCCGCTCGGTGGAAGATGCCATCGTCCGCGTGCTGGGCTTCGACCTGGTGATCAACCTGGCTCTCGGCCTGGCGCTGGGCAAGACTCTGAGCCTGCCCAAGGATCAGCCGCAGCACGCCACCCCTTACTGGCAGCAAGCGATCTATACCGCTGCAGTGATCGAGGGCCTGACCCGCGCCATGCCGCGCGCACAGCGCCCGGAAGCCGGCCTGACCTACCTGGCCGGTCTGCTGCACAACTTCGGTTACCTGGTCCTGGCGCACGTGTTCCCACCGCACTTCTCGCTGATCTGCCGTCACCTGGAGGTCAACCCGCACCTGCCTGCCGGGCATATCGAGCAGCACCTGCTGGGCATCACCCGCGAGCAGATCGGCGCCTGGCTGATGCGCCACTGGGATATGCCGGAAGAGCTGTCCAGCGCTCTGCGCTTTCAGCACGATCCGTCCTACGCCGGCGACAGCGCAGCCTTCCCCAATCTGGTGTGCCTGGCGGTCAGCCTGCTGCGCAATCGGGGTATCGGTGCCGGGCCGCAGAACGAGATTCCTGATGAGCTGTTCGACGCCCTGGGGCTGACCCGGGAAAAAGCCGAGGACGCGGTGAGCAAGGTGCTGAGCGCCGAGGTCGCCTTGCGTGAACTGGCAGCGCAGTTTCAGCAGCCGCACTGAGCGGCTGCAGCTCTCACGCCCTGCCCCTGAGGCGCTGCCTACCGTCTGGCATAGTTGCTAGCGAGCGGTAGGCTGTTCGCGGCCGGCGTTCCGGGCCGCGCTATGGCTTGCCTGCCACCTGGCGCAGTTGTTCACGACGTTCAGAGAATAGCTGCGGCACCACTTCCAGGCTGATGGCAAGCAGCTGGCTGACGCTGGGATGCTCGTAGAGTGCCGCATACTCGGCGAGCTGATCGCTGGGCATCTGCCGGTAGGCATAGAACATGAAGCTTTCCACCGCCAGCTCGCTGGATTGGCGAATGGCGTTGGCTTGCGTCTGCGTCTGCGCCTGCAGTTCGGCTTCGCTGAGGTTCTCGCCCCGCGCCCTTAGCGCCAGCAATGCCTGGGTCTTGCCGACTTCGTAACGTAGCAGGCTGGCCAGTTCAGTGGTACGCGCGGCAGCGTCGAGACGCTTGACCAACTCCAGACGCGCACCTCGTGGCGGCTGCTCCTGCAGGCGCTGGCGGTATTCAGCCAAGCCTTCGGGTTGCTCACCGACGGCGCGCTCGGCAGCGGTGAAACGCTGCGCCAACGGGCTGTCGAGACGCTCACGGGCCTGCTCGCCCTGCGCCGCATCGAAGCGGGCAGCGACGCGCTGGGCCAGGTCCAGACAAAAGGCCTCGCCAGCGAAGAGCTGAGCGAGGCGCTTCTGTTCGGTTTCATCCTGGCCACGCTGCACCAACGGCGCACTCTGTTCGCACAGCAGATGGATACCGGCGAGCTCGAACAACGGTAACAAGGCCTTGGCAGACGCTGGCTCGGCCCGTGCGGTGGTGGCGGCCAGCAATAGCAGGGGTAACAGGAAAAGACGCATGGTCGGGCTTTCCACAGGGACGTGCCTGGCAGCCTAACCAAAGCGCGGCGTCGCGGCCAGCCGCGACGCGCATCAGTGCCGATCAGGCGGCCTTTTTCGGCGCCTCGGTCTTCTTCTTCGGCATCAGGTACTTGGTCAGGCCCTGGAACCACATGACCAGCGCCGGGTTGCCCTGGATCTGGATATCCTTGTTCTGGATGCCCTGCATGAAGGCCAGCTGCTTGTTCTTCGCGGTCATGGTTTCAAAGCCGTAGGCGCCATCCTTGAAGCCAATGGCGAAGGCCGGATCCGTGGCAGTGCCGCGCTTGCTGGTCACGCGCTGACCGGCCACGGTGAAGTGGCGGGCCACCTTGCCGTCGAGAGTGTGCAACTGGAACACCATATCGCGACCTTCGAGCTGCTGGCGGAACGCCGGGTTTTCACGACTGGCCTTGGCCATCAGGCGGCCCAGCATCCACAGGAGAAAACGGAATTTCATGCACAGGGCCTCGTGATCGAAGATGATGGCCGCGCATTGTAGTGGTTTTCTTGCAGGACTACAGCCTGTCTAAAGCATGGCTGTATCAGCGAATGTCGCAGCATGGCTGCGCAGGGGGAACCCGGAGCCGAACGGCTCCGGGTAACGGGCTCAGTTGACCGCGTCTTTCAGGGACTTGCCCGGTTTGAAGGCGACGGTGTTGCTGGCCTTGATCTTCACCGGCTGACCGGTTTGCGGGTTCTTACCAGTACGGGCGCCACGGTGGCGTTGGACGAAAGTACCGAAGCCAACCAGGGTCACACTGTCCTTGCGGTTCAGTGCACCGGTGATTTCTTCCAGTACAGCGTTGAGTACACGATTGGCCTGATCCTTGGTCAGATCAGCCTTTTCGGCGATGGCGGCGGCGAGTTCCGGTTTACGCATAAATGCCTCTTTGACGGTTTTTTGTTGTTGTGTCCGTGCTGTCCTTCCAGAACAGCGCCCAAGGCGCCGCAACAGCTCTGCGCTGCGGCAGACCCTTGGGAGAATGGCATGCCGCATCGCACTGCGCCAGTCTCGCCCGCCACTTTAACCAGGCAATTTCGTGGCGTATCCGACAGAACGGCAGGCAATCACGCCAGCAGCGCCGGTAGCTCCTTGTTCAGTGCCAGTTTCTCCTGCACGGCGGCGCCGGTCAGCGCATAACCGAGCAGTGCTCCGGAAGCATCGCGGCAGAGCGCCTTGATGTCGCTGCCGCTGCCTTCGACCGTCCATTCGCCCTGGCTGCCACGCGGTGGCGGCGAGACCACCAGCGGGCATACAGGCGTCTTTACGGTCACCGGCATCGGCCCATAGCTGACCGCCGTCGGCTCACCAGCCAGGGTCTTGGCCAGCGCCCGGGCACAGGCCATCAGCGGCATGACGTAGAGCAGGTTGAGGCCGTCGACCTCGGCGCAGTCGCCCAGGGCGTAGATATTGGCGTGCGAGGTGCGCAACTGGCGATCGACCATCACCCCACGGTTGATGTCGAGACCGGCTGCCGCAGCGAGCGCGGTGCGCGGACGCAGGCCAACTGCGGAGACCACCGCGTCGCACGCAATCAGGCGGCCATCGGACAGCGTCGCCTGCAGCGCCTCACCCTGACGGTCAAGACTGGCCAGCACCGGGCCGAGATGAAAACGTACACCCAGACCTTCCAGGCCGGCTTGTACGGCAGAGGCCGCTGCCGGATGCAGCAGGCCCGGCATCACCTGCTCACAGGGCGCCAGCAGTTCTACCTCATAGCCGCCAGCACTGAGGTCGTTGGCAAACTCGCAACCAATCAGCCCGGCGCCGAGGATCAATACCCGACGCTTGCCAGCCACGGCGCTGCGAAAGCGCGCGTAGTCTTCCAGGTCATTGATCGGGAACACCGCGTCCTGAGCGTCGCCCTCTACCGGGACGCGAATAGGCTCGGCGCCCCAGGCCAGTACCAGGTCGCGGTATGGCACGGCTTCCTCACCGATCCACAAGCGCTTATGACCCGGATCGATACCGGTGATACGGGTATGGGTGCGAATTTCCGCGTTGAGCTGCTCGGCCATGGCGCCGGCTTCGGCCATGGCCAGGCCGTCGGCATCCTTGTTCTTGCCAAAGCCGGTGGACAGCATCGGCTTGGAATAGGAGCGGCCGTCGTCAGCAGTGAGCAGCAGCAGAGGCGTCTGGGTGTCGAGCTTGCGCCACTCCTTGGCCAGGTTGTAGCCGGCCAGGCCGGTGCCGACGATGACGACTGGTGCACTCATGCTGTGATTCCTCGCTACACAAACGACGCGACGGCCCGCTGACCGTCACCATTGATCCAGAAGGGTTCAGGTACGCTCGATCACTTCGAGGCGACCTTCTCCACGCCTGCCCCACGGCTGACACTTCTTCTTAGGGGGAGGGGCGGGATCACACCCTACTGGATCGGGCGACAGCTGGCCAGAAGCGACTCGGCAGGCCAACCAGAGGTTCGGTCTGGCGGCACAGCAGGAAGACACTCACTTGTGCTCACGTCGTTGCAGCGCAGCGGGAATCTGTATCGAGGAAAACCGCCCGACGGCGCGGGCGGTTTGTTGGGCGAGCTTAGAACGCCAGGCCAACGCGCAGGCCTACCTGTTCCTGCTTGAGCTTGCTGCGCTCGGCGACGGCGCTGTTGCTGTCGAGCTCATAGCGGGTCTGGGTGTAGTACAGGCTGGTGCTGATCGGCAGGTTGTTGATGCCCTTGTTCCACAGCATGGTCAGCTCACCGTAGGGATTGACCTTGTCCTTGAGGTCCACGGAGTCGCTTTCGCCATCGACCTTGAGGCGTGCTTCGGAGTTGATGGAATAGCGCGCACCCACTTCCAGGCGCAGGGTGTAGTCCGGCGTCAGGTAGTTGTAGCCGAGCCCGGCCTTGGCGAAGGGCGATTTGCTGGTCAGCTTGACGTTGCTGTCGAACGGACCGACGTCGTCCTGCTCGATACGGCCCCAGTCGTAACCACCACCGACGATCACGTCGACATAGTTGTTGGTGCTCAACGCGGCGCGCAGGCCGAGGTCGATATCGGCACGCGCGGACTTGTATTCCACATCGTCCTTGTCACGGTATTGGCCTTCGATCCCCGCCTGGTAGATGAAGCCTTCCTGCCCGGTCAGCTTGTTACCGAAGTGGTAGAACAGGCCGCCCTGATTGAGGCGCTCCTTATCGCTTTCATCGTCCACGGTGAGTTTGTACTGGTTGTGCGAAGCGATGACACCGAAGGTCGAGATGGGGTCGGTGACCGAGTCTGCATAGGCCTGCGAGGCGCCCGCCAGGCACAGGGCGAGTGTTGCTTTGGGGGTTATGCTGGACAGCTGCATGACGATTTCCTTGGCAATGAGTAGATAACGCCGCCCACCGGAGGTGGGACGCAAGTACCTAGACTGTCGATGCAGGGAGTGATTCGGCAAACCTGATGAACGGTCGCGAAACTGAACAGGCCCTGAACGGGCCTGGATTTGGCGAGAAAAACCTGACCGAATGGCCAGTCTGTATTGGCTGTTTTTGCAGAACGGGGCGCCCAGTGAATTCAGTCCAGCTTGACCACCTTGGCCAGGACCACCTTGGGCCCCTTCATCTTCTTGACGATGATGCGCAGGCCATCGGTTTCCAGCACCTCCTCTTCGTCAGGCATGCGCTTGAGGGTCTCGTAGATCAACCCGGCCAACGTTTCGGCCTCGATATGGTCGAGGTCGACACCGAGCAGGCGCTCGACCTTGGCCAGCGGCGTGTCGCCGCGCACCAGCAGCTTGCCCGGCTGGTAGGCGAGGATGCCGCGCTCGGCCTTGCGGTGTTCGTCCTGAATATCGCCGACCAGTGCTTCGAGCACGTCCTCCATGGTCAGGTAGCCGATCACCTTGCCGTCGGCCTCTTCGACCAAGGCGAAGTGCGCGCCGCCCTGGCGGAACTGCTCGAGCAGCTGCGACAGCGGCATGTGCCGGCTGACGCGCTCCAGCGGGTGCATCAGATCCGCCAACTTGAGCGCTGACGGCAGCATCTCCAGCAGCGACAGGTGCAGCAGCAGGTCCTTGATGTGCAGCACGCCGACGAACTCGCCCTTGCTCTCGTCGAAGATTGGGTAGCGGCTGTACTTGTGCCGGCGGAAGGTGGTGAACACCTGATCCAGGCTGGCGTTGAGCTCCAGGAAAACCAGGTCCTCGCGAGAGTTGGCCCAGTCCACCACCTCCAGCTCACCCAGCTCGACAGCCGAAGCCAGCACCCGCAGGTCCTGGTCGTTGTCGCTGGTGGCACGGCTGGAATGCAGGATCAGCTTGAGCTCTTCGCGGCTGTAGTGATGCTCGTGGTGCGGCCCCGGCTCGCCCTGTCCGGCGATGCGCAGGATGGCGTTGGCACTGGCGTTGAGCACGAAGATCGCCGGGTACATCAGCCAGTAGAAGGCGTACAGCGGCGCTGCCGTCCACAGTGACAACAGTTCCGGCTTACGAATCGCCCAGGACTTGGGCGCCAGCTCGCCGATGACGATGTGCAGGTAGGAAATGATCGAGAACGCAGTGAAGAAGGCGATACCGTGAATCAGCTTGGGTGACTCCACACCAACCGCCACCAGCAGCGGCGTCAGCAGCTCGGCGAAGGCCGGCTCACCGACCCAGCCAAGCCCCAGCGAGGCCAGGGTGATGCCCAGTTGGCAGGCCGAGAGGTAGGCGTCCATCTGGTTGTGTACGGTGCGCAGGATGTGCCCGCGCCAGCCGTGGGCCTGGGCCAGGGCATCGACCTTGGTCGCGCGCAGACGCACGATGGCGAACTCCGCGGCGACGAAGAAGCCGTTGAGCAGAACCAGGAACAGGGCGAACAGCATGAGGCCGAAATCGGCAAAGTAGGCAGAAGCGGGGAGACTCGTGGAGGGGTCCATGAAGGTTCGGATTGGCCAAAGATCGCTAGAGGTTGGAGCTTCATCGCGGCGAATGCAAGCACTCAGCGCGCGCGCTGCACCACCTGTGCCGGGGCGAAATGGCAGGTGAAGGTGCTGCCCTTGCCAGGAACGCTGCTGATCTCCAGATTGCCACGGTGACGCAGCAGCACATGCTTGACGATAGCCAGTCCCAACCCGGTGCCACCGGTATTGCTGGCACGGCTCGAATCGACCCGGTAGAAGCGCTCGGTCAGGCGCGGCAAGTGCTTGGCCTCGATGCCCATGCCGGTATCGCTGACCGACAGGTGTGCGCCCTTCTCGTCAGACCACCAACGAATACGGATATCGCCTCCGGCCGGGGTGTACTTCACGGCGTTGAACACCAGGTTGGAGAAAGCGCTGCGCAGCTCGGCCTCACTGCCCTTGAGCTTCAGATGCGGATCGGCCTCCAGGCTGATGCGATGCTGTTGCTCACCAGACAATGCCTGGGCATCGTTCTTGATCGACAGCAGCATCAGGTCGGCCGCCACGGGCTGATTGTCCGACGGGTAATCGGTGGCTTCCAGCTTGGCCAACAGGAGCAGATCGTTGAGCAGGGTCTGCATGCGCGCCCCCTGTTGCTGCATCTGCTGCAATGCGCGCAGCCAGCGCGGATTGACCGCCTCGACGTTGTCCAGAAGCGTCTCCAGATAGCCAGCGATCACCGTCAACGGCGTACGCAGCTCGTGGGAGACGTTGGCGACGAAATCCTTGCGCATCTGCTCCAGCTGATACAGACGGGTAACGTCACGTACCAGCAACAGGTGCTCGCGATTGCCGTAGCGGGTGATATGGAACTGCAAGCGGCGGCGATCATTGATCGGCGAAGGAATCTCCAGGGCATCGGCATAGTTGCCACGCTCGAAGTAGTCCTTGAAACGCGGGTCGCGCACCAGGTTGGCCAATTGCTGGCCGCTGTCCTGCGGCGTCTTCAGGCCCAGCAGGGTCTCGGCTGCGCGGTTCCACCATTCCAGATTACCCTGGCTGTCGAGCATCACCACGGCATCCTTGAGGGCGGCAGTGGACTCCTGCACACGGTCGATCACCGCCTGCAAGCGGCCACGCGCCTTCTGGTTGCGGCGTTGCAAGTGGTAGATGCTGTCGAACACCTCGCCCCACAGGCCGTAGCCATCCGGCGGTGGCTCGTCGGGTTTGTGCTCGCGCAGCCATTTGTGCAGGCGCAGCAGCTGGCTGAGGGTCCAGCCCAGATGAATGGCCAGCCCCACGGCCAGCACCCAGGCATATTCACCGGTGATGAAACCGAGCAGCAGGCAGGCGCCAACCAGCAGCAACAGGCGGCGCACCACGGCGCCACGCCAGTCTTGATTCACGATGGAGCGCATCCTTGTCAGAAGAACGTGGGCGCAGAAACACCGCGCTAGCGATCAACCCTTGGTGGAGAAACGATACCCAGTCCCGCGCACGGTTTGTACCAGGTTTTCGTAAACATCACCGAGCGCCTTGCGCAGACGGCGGATGTGCACGTCGACGGTACGCTCCTCGACGTAGACGTTGCCGCCCCAGACCTGGTCGAGCAGTTGGCCGCGGGTGTAGGCACGCTCCTGGTGAGTCATGAAGAACTGCAGCAGGCGATATTCGGTCGGGCCCATCTCGGCCGGCTTGCCATCGATGGTGACACGATGACTGATGGGATCGAGCAACAGCCCGCCGACCTCGATCGGCGCCTCGCTGTCGCTGGGCCCGGCACGACGCAGCACAGCCTTGAGGCGGGCCACCAGCTCACGCGGCGAGAAGGGCTTGGTGATGTAGTCGTCGGCGCCGACTTCCAGGCCCTGGATCTTGTTGTCCTCTTCACCCTTGGCGGTGAGCATGATGATCGGGATATCGCTGGTCAGCTCGTCGCGCTTGAGGCGCCGGGCCAGTTCGATGCCGCTGGTGCCGGGCAGCATCCAGTCGAGCAGGATCAGATCGGGTTTGCGGTCGACGATCACGGCGTGGGCCTGCTGGGTGTTTTCCGCCTCCAGGCACTCGTAACCGGCCATCTCCAGGGCCACCGCAATCATCTCGCGGATCGGTGCTTCGTCATCGACGATCAGGATGTTCTTGCCAACCATGGTCCTGCCTCGGTTCGTTCAACTGTCTGCGCGCATTAGATAACGGAATTATTGCAGCGATATGACAGATGCGCGGCAGCACTTAACCTAAGGCGTAATCCAGCACGATCCCGACGAAGATCGCCAGCCCCGCCCAGTGGTTGTGCAGGAATGCATTGAAGCACACCAATGGCTCGCGACGACGGGTCACGTGGAACTCCCAGGCGAAGCAGGCAGCGGCCACCAGCAGACCGAGATGGAAGTACAGGCCCAGCTCGAAACGTGCGCCAGCCAGCAGCAGGCAGAGCAGCGTCAACCCCTGCAGGATGGCGATGATCAGCCGGTCGGCGTCGCCGAACAGAATGGCGGTGGACCTGACTCCGATCTTCAGATCGTCCTCACGGTCAGCCATGGCGTAGTAGGTGTCGTAGGCCACGGTCCACAGCAGGTTGGCGATGTACAGCAGCCAGGCTTCAGGTGGCAGACTGCCGGTCTCGGCGGTGAAGGCCATCGGCATGCCCCAGGAGAAGGCCGCGCCGAGCACCACCTGCGGGTAGAAGGTGTAGCGCTTCATGAAGGGATAGCAGGCAGCCAGGGCCAGGCCACCGAACGACAGCCAGATGGTGGTGGCATTGGTGAACAGCACCAGCACGAAACTCAGCGCCACCAGCACGGCGAACAGCACCAGCGCCTCGCGCGGCTTGATCTTGCCGCTGGCCAGCGGACGCGCCCTGGTGCGGCTGACGTGACCGTCGAAGTTGCGGTCGGCGTAGTCGTTGATCACGCAGCCCGCGGCACGCATCAGGATCACGCCAGCGACGAAGATGAACAGGTTCTTCGCGCTCGGCACGCCTTCGGCTGCCACCCACAGCGCCCACAAGGTCGGCCACAACAGCAGATAGATGCCGATGGGCTTGTCCAGGCGCATCAGCTGAATGAAGTCCCAGGCGCGCGGGTGCAGGCGGGTGGTCGATTGCAGCAGGCGGGTGTACATCAAAGCGTCTCCGTGCAGGTTGCGCGGATTATACGAGGGTTGGTGGCGTAGGGTGGATCGGGGCGCGTAGTCGACGCTTTTTTCATCCACCGTCACAGACGCGCGGATCGCTGATGGTGCCTACGCCTCGACACCTGCCGCTTGCCAGAACGCCGGCAGAAACACCTCGGCGACCAATACACCCAGCGCTCCACGGCTGAAGCACGAGCGCCGCGCCCACAGGCGCTCTTCGCGCACCTCTTGCGGCAGCCAGGCCGCCGGATAGCGGCAGGCCTGCAACTCGCCGCGATCGAAGGCCCGGTCGCTGAACAGCAGCTCACCCAGCGAGCGACTGCCCAGCTCCGCCAGATTCAGCCCGGAACCCTCCAGCACGCTGCGCGCGGCAACGCTACGGGCGAATACCCAGGGTTGACCGTGCCCCCGCAGGTACACCTCACGCACCCAACCCTGGCTGCCGTCGGCCACGCCAAGCAGCGCACACTCGTCAACGCGCAGGCGCTGCCAGCCTTCCTGCAACGGCATTACCGAGAAACCGTCAGCGGACAACGCAGTCAAGCGCCGGGTCAGCGAATCCTCGTTGAACAGCCAGTCGCGCACACCGGCAGAAGGCTGCGGATGCAGCTGGGCATTGGTCAGCCAGCGCGGCGGATGGGCGAGAGCGGCGTGAGGCACGGAAGGAAATCACCACGGATCGAAAGCGCGCGAGTCTAGCACGGCGTGGCAGGCGCTTTGAGACCTGGACATGAGCTGCAGGGACGTAGGGTGGGCCGGGCGGCGGTCCGCTTCAGCCCACCAACAACAACCAGCGCAGGCGAAGTCACTCAATACGGCTGCGGCGCGTACAACTGCGCCGAGCCCGGCTCGCCGAGCAGCTGTTCGAGAATCTCGTGGTGCATGGCCAGCAGCTTGCCGTTGCGCTCGTTGAGGCGCTTGCACTGGCCGGCCAGTTGGCCGAGCTGCTCCCAGGTGTGGATGAGGTGATTGCGCTGGGCCTGCGGATAACGCGCCAGCAGCTTCTGCATCGCGCTATGACCGCTGCCCAGCGCAAAGGCCGCCAGTACCTTGCTGCGGCGTTCGGCTCGGGCCTTGGCCTGATCGACCAGCGGCAGGATCTGCTCGTTGAGCAGATCGATCTGCTGACTGTCGCGCTTGAGCAACTGCTGATACAGCTCCTGCATCAGCCCGCGCAGGACCAGATAGTCGGCGCAGTCCTGCTCCAGGTCCTGCTCGACGACCAGCAGCAGCTGTTGCTCACGCGCGGTGGTCACGCATCGCTACCGCTGTGATAGGTCAGCATGCTGCCGGCCAACGCGGCCGGATCGCTGCTCAGTTCGCCGCGGGCCAGTGCCGCCTTGAGCTGGGCAACCTTGTCCAGGTCGACTTCGGGGAGGCTGCGCAAGGCGTCTTGCAGCTGCTCCAGACTCGGCTCCTGGCTGACACTCGCACGAGCATTGCCGCTCGACTGCGCACGGGCGCTCTGTACCTGTGCCGGAGCGTCGCTGGCCGGGTTAAGGCTGGGCTTGAGATGCCTGCTGATTTCCATGATTCGAATCCAACTCGCGTGGTGTTATGGCCTAAGAGCGACCGGGCGCGGCAAGAACTTAAACGCGTCGTGCAAAATTAACCGACCTGGGCTCGCCACCAGGCCTGCGCGGCCAGGCCATCCTGGATCTTCTGCTCCTGACGGGCAAGCAGATCCTGCCACTCGCCCATCTTGCCCTCGAGAAACTGGGTGATGACCTTCTCGCTGCGCATCGCCGCCAGCAGCTCGCCCTGAATGCGCGCCAGGTTCTCCTCGGCCAGCGCCAGCTCGCGGCGCTGCAGTTCGACCATCTTGTACAGCGTCGCCTTGTAGCGCTGCTGGTTGTCGCGCTGCAGCGGCGTGGTCATCGGTACGCTGAAACCGCACAAGCGGCTGAGCCCGGTGATGTTGTTGCGATAACGCTGACACAGGTTCTGCTGATAGCTGACCCGCCCGAGCATCTGCTGCACACGGTTGCCACGCAGGCTGGCCAGACGGCCGAGCACTTCCAGCTGTTCTTTCATTTGATGATGCTCTGCAAGGTGGCGATGCTGGCGCCGAGCTCGGCGCCGCTGCCGACCTCCTGACGCAGGAAGCGTTCGAGGCTGGGCGCCAGCTGCACGGCGCGATCGGTCTTGGCATCCATACCAGGGGTGTAGCCGCCCAGCGGAATCAGCTCCTTGATCTTCTCGAAGGTGCTGTAGAACTCCTTGAACTGCCGCCCGGCCGCCAGATGCGCAGCCTCGCCGACCTGGCTCATACAGCGGCTGACCGATGCGGAAATGTCGATGGCAGGGTAGTGGCCGACGTCGGCCAGGCGCCGTGACAGCACGATATGGCCGTCGAGAATCGCCCGCGCGCAGTCGACGATCGGGTCCTGATGGTCGTCGCCTTCGGCCAGCACGGTGTAGATGGCACTGAGGCTGCCGCTGCCGCTCTCACCGTTGCCAGCGCTTTCCACCAACTCCGGCAGCATGCCGAATACCGACGGCGGATAGCCTTTGGTCGCCGGCGGCTCGCCGAGGGCCAGGGCGATCTCGCGCTGGGCCATGGCATAGCGGGTCAGCGAGTCGACCAGCAGCAGCACGTCCTGGCCCTGATCACGAAAATAGGCAGCGATGCTGTGGCACAGCTCGGTGGCCTTCAGGCGCATCAGCGGTGATTCGTTGGCCGGTGCCACGACCACTACGGCCTTGCGCAGCCCTTCTTCGCCGAGGGAATGCAGGATGAATTCCTGCACCTCACGCCCGCGCTCACCGATCAGCCCGACCACCACCACATCGGCCTTGGTCTGCCGGGTGATCATCCCCAGCAGCACGCTCTTGCCCACCCCGGAGCCGGCGAACAGGCCGACGCGCTGGCCCTTGCCGAGGGTCAGCAGACCATTGATGGCGCGCACGCCAACATCCAGCGCGGCCTCCACCGGACGACGGCGCAGCGGGTTGACCCTGGGCAGCTCGACCGGCAACGGGTCGCGCCCACTCAACTTGCCACGCTCATCCAGCGGCTCACCGAGGCCGTTGACCACGCGCCCTAACCAGGACTCGTCGATCTGCAGCAGTGCTTCGTCCTTGGCCGGGAACACCCGCGAGCCGGCGGCCAGGCCGACCGGCTTCTTGAACGGCATCAGGTAGGTGATATCGCGGTTGAAGCCGACCACCTGCGCATCCAGCAGGCTGCCGTCGGCCTGCTCGACGCGACAGCGCTGGCCGGTGCTGCGCTGGCAGCCGAGGCTCTCCAGCAGCATGCCGGAGACCCGCACCAGACGCCCGGCCACCTTGGCCAGTTGCACGCCATCGAGCGAGCGCAGCGCTTCGTCGAGCTTGTAATCCAGCATGCGCGATCAGGCCTCGGTCAGATGCAGATGTTCGGCCAGAGTGTCGATGCAGGCATCCAGACGCTGCTGGCAACCCACGTCAGCCTCGGCCTGCGGCGTGACCACGCGGCACTCGCCCAGTGCCAGGCGCTCGTCGGCCACCAGCTTCCAGTTCGCCGCGCGCTCCGGCGCCAGCGCCTTGATCCGCGCGTATTCTTCGGGGCTGAGCAATACCTGCACGTCCTCGGGCTCACCCGGCATGCTGGTCAGGGCCTCCTCGACCAGCGCCAGCAACTGGGTCGGATGCAACGTGAGTTCGCAGCGGATGACTTGCTGCGAGACCTTCTTCACCAGCTCGAGCAGTTCCTGACGACGCTTGTGCTCCAGCTCACCGAGGTACTGCTCGACCTTCTCGCTGATCTGTTGCAGCGGCTGAGCGGCCAGTTCGAATTCGCGACGGCCTTCACTGCGTCCCTGCTCGCGCCCGAGCCTCACGCCCTCGTCGCGGCCCTGCTCGAAGCCGGCCTGACGCCCGGCCTCCTCGCCCTGCTGCAGGCCATCCTGGTAACCCTTTTCGATGCCCTGCTGAAAGCCATCGGCCATGGCCCGCTGCAGGCCGGCGGCATCGCCGCTCCAGTCCACGGCTGGCTGGCTGCTGCGCGGGGGGAAGCGATAGGCGCGCCACGGGCGGGCGTCGCCGCTGATTACCTTGACCGTCATCTCATTCCACCGTCTGTTCGCGGAACAGCTGCACCTGCAGCTCGCCGCTGGCCGACATTTCGCGGACCACGGCCATGATGTCCTTGCGCACCTGCTCGACGCGGCTCAACGGCACTGGGCCCTGGCGGCGGTTGATCGACTCCATCTGCTGAGCCTGGCGCTTGGGCATGGCACCGGTGATGGCACGCACCAGTTCGGGCTCGGCACCCTTGAGGGCGACCACCCACTCTTCCAGCGGCACGGCTTCGAGCAGCGCCTGCAGCACGTCCTGGTTCTGCCGCGAGAGGATGAAGAAGTCGTACATTTCATCCTCGATGCGCTCGACCAACTGATCGTCATGGGCGCGCAACAGTTCGAACATCTGCCCGCGATCACCCTTGAAGCGGTTCATGATGTCCGCCGCCTGCTTGACCCCGCGCACCTGCGAGCCCTGCGTGCTGAGCACGGCCAGGCTGCGCTCGATCAGCTGCTCCAGCTCGGCGATGACATCGCTGTTGACCTCGTTGAGGTTGGCGATGCGATACAGCAGCTCGTCCTGGCGCTCCTTGGGCATGCATTCGAGCACTTCGCTGGCCATGCCCGGCGGCAGGAAGGCGAGGAACACCGCCTGCATCTGCGCGTGCTCCTTGGCGATCAACGCGGCGAACTGCTTGGGGTCGAGCCACTCCATCTTGGCCATCTTGGCGCGGATCTCCTCGCCGTAGATGCTGTCGAGTAGCGAACGGGTGATTTCGCTGCCCAGCGCCTTGCTGAGCATGCCGTCGAGGTAGCCACGCGAGGCGCCCTTGATGCTGCTCTGCTCCTTGTAGTCCTCGAAGAAGCGGCCGATGACGTCGGAAACCATCGGTTGCTTGACGTTGGACAGCCGCGCCATCGCCTGGCTGATGCTGACGATTTCCTCGCGCGAGAAGTGCTTGAGCACGCCGGCAGAAATCTCGTCACCCATGCTCAGCATGAGAATGGCGGCCTGCTCGGACGTACTCAGCGAGCGCTTCTGCACGCGCAGGCGCATTTCCTTGGCGGTGGAACCACCGCGGCCGTCAGGCTGGGTTGAGGTCTCGTTCATTACGCCCTATCCACTGTTTGATGACTTCCGAGACACGCTCGGGATCGTTCTTGGCCAGCATCTGCAAGTGTTCGATCTGTAGCTCCAGACCCGAGCCGGGCGCCGGCAGGCGAATCTCCGACAGGGGGCTGAGTTCGCCGAGCACGGTAGCGCCCGGCGCATCGTCGCCAACACGCGCCAGCAGGCGCTCCGCCGCGCGTTCGGCGTGCAGCGCCAGCTGGTCGTCGCCCTCGACCGCCACAGGCATACCAGGCTGGCTGCGCTGGCTCAGGCTGCGTACCGCAGGGCGCACCACCATCAGCAACAGCAGCAGGCTGATCAGGGCGAACACGCCGAGTTTGGCCAGATCATGCACCTTGGCGTTTTCCCACCAGGGCAGCAGCTCGTCTCCGGCACTGCCGATACCGGCATCGGTGAAAGGGAAGACGCTCAGCGTCAGCAGATCACCGCGCGCCTGATTGAAGCCCACCGCGCTCTTGACCATGGCCGTAAGCTCCTCGCGCGCCTCGGGCGTCCAGCCACCCTCTGGCGCCACAGCGGCATTGAGCACCACGGCGATGCTCTGCTGACGCAGGCTGAAGGGCGCATGTTTGACGTGCGTGACGCTCTGGTCGTAATCCAGCTGGCGGTTGGACTCCTTGCGCAGCGAGGTCGCCGCCTGGTTGGCAGGCTCCGCCGGAGCACCCGCCTGCGCCTGATCGGCAGGCGGCTCCGGCGCGGGTTGCGGCGGACGATTGGCCAGCGAGCCGGGAACGCCGAGGGCCAGTTGGTCGAGCACGCTCTCGTCGCGCAGCACTTCATTGCGCAGGCGCGGCGTCTCGCCGTAGGACTGGAAGGTCTCTTCCTTCTGACTGAAGTCGATATCGGCGGACACACTGATACGGTAATTACCGCCGCCGAGTACCGGCGCCAGCACCGCCTCGGCATTGGCCACGGCCTTGCTCTGGTAGTCGTCGACCACCTGCCAGTTCTGCACCGGGCCGCCCAGCGTGTCGATACCGCGCGACAGCAGTGCGCCGTACTGGTCGACGACCTGGACATTGCCGGCATCGAGCTGTGGCACGCTGCCAGCCACCAGGTTGATGATGGCGCTGACCTGCTCCGGCGCCAGCTTGTAGCCAGGCGCCAGCTGCAGCATCACCGAGGCCTTGCCCGGCTCGCGCTTGCCGACCACGAAGGAGCTGCTCTCCTGCAGCGCCAGGTGCACACGGGCACCCTCCACGCCCTTGAGCGCCATCACCGTACGCGCCAACTCCCCCTCCAGGCTGCGCTTGAGGCGCACATCCTGGACGAACTGGCTGGTGCCCAGCGGCTCGTCCTTGTCGAACAGCTCGTAGCCGGCCGGCACCTTCACCTGCACGCCCTTGGCCGCCAGCAACATCCGCGCGCGGCCAAGCTGGTCCTCGCGTACCAGCACCTGACCGCTCTGCGGATGCAGGCGGTAGCTGATCGCGTCACCGTCGAGCACCTGCATCACCTCGGCTGCCGGATAGGCCTCGCCACTGCCATACAGTGGACGGAACGAGCCCTGGTCGCGCCAGAGGTAGAACACCACACCAACCGCCAGCAAGGCGGCGATCAGCGCGAGGCCGATCAGGGTCATGCGTGGATCGAGTTTCAGCCCGTGTTCAGGCAGCTTGCTTCTTATGGTCTGCAGCACGCGTCAGTCCCCGATCCGCTTACAGCGGCATCTTCATGATGTCGTCGAAAGCGCTGGATAGCTTGTTGCGCACCTGCATCAGCGCGCTGAACGAAACACTGGCCTTCTGGCTCTCGATCATCGCCCCCACCAGGTCATCGCTCTGCCCGCTGTCCACGGCTGCCATCAGCTCGCCGGAACGGTGCTGCTGCGCGTCCACCGCACGCACCGCATTGTCGAAAGCCGCAGCAAACCCGGGCTCGCCAGGCTGTACGGCAAAGGCTTGCGCCGGCTTGATCGGCGTCGCTTCGCTGAGACTTTTCAGTTGCTCCATACGGCCCAGCAGGTCCTGCTGCACCTGGCTAATCGAATTCATCCTTTGCTTCTCCTAGACGGGAATCTGAACGCCCTGCTCGCGCATGGCGTTGAGGCGATAGCGCAGTGCGCGCGGGGTCATGCCAAGGCTTTCGGCGGCCTTGGTCTTGTGCCCGCCAAAACGGCGGATGGTGTCGATCACGTGTTGGTACTCAGCCCACTTGCCGCTGGCGCGCAAGGCGGCCTTGCCGCCCTCGAGCGCCTGCGGCTGCAGACGTGGCGCCTGCTCTGCCGCGCTGCTCACAGGTACGCTCAGGCCCAGGTCCTGAGCCTGGATGTACAGGCCATTGCGCAGAATCAGCGCGCGCTGCAGGCAGTTCTCCAGCTCGCGCACATTACCCGGCCAGTCATGCGCCAGCAGCGCGCGGCAGGCATCTTCAGTGAGCAGTTCGTGGCGCGCGTCCTGCGGCGCGTACTGGCGAATGAAGCGACGCGCCAAGGCCAGCACGTCTTCCTTGCGCTCACGCAGCGGGCTGATATGCAGCGGCAGGACATCGAGACGGAACATCAGGTCGGCACGGAAGCGGCCCTCGGCCACTTCCTGCTGCAGGTCACGGTTGGTGGCGGCGATGATGCGCACGTCCAAGGCGATTTCTCGACGCCCGCCCAGACGCTCGACGCGCTGCTCCTGCAACACGCGCAACAGCTTGGCCTGCAGGCCCAGTGGCAGTTCACCGATTTCGTCAAGCAACAGCGTGCCGCCATTGGCCAGTTCGAACTTGCCTGGCTGAGCGCTAACTGCACCGGTAAAGGCACCCTTCTCATGGCCGAAGAGAATGGATTCGAGCATCTGCTCGGGGATCGCCGCACAGTTCACCGCAATGAACGGCGCATCGTCCTGCGCCGAGAAGCGGTGGATGTAGCGCGCCATCAGCTCCTTGCCGGTGCCGGTCTCGCCGGTGATCAGAATGGGCGCGCGAGTCATGGCAACCCGCTGGGCCATGGCCAGCAAACGGCGACCAGCCTGCGAGCAGGAAACGAATCCTTCTTCGCCAGCGCTGGCCGATTCCTGACGGCGCAGCAGCGCACTGAGCTGGGCTTCGCTGAACGGTGCTAGGAGATAGTCGACACAGCCGAGTTCGAGCAACGCGGCAGCCTTCTCCTGGTCAGCATATTCCACGACTGGCACTACACCGACGCGGCCAACCTGACGCAGGATGGCGCCTACCTGTGCATAAAGGGTGTTGCCCGCCAGGCTGCTGACGAACACCAGCACCAGGCTGGCGCTTTCCAGTGCCCGCGGGTCCAGTTCGAGACAGCTGGCGAAGCGGCGTACCTGAAAACCCTGGCGCAGCAAACCACCGGTCAACAGGCGCTCGCTGGCCGCATCGGCCTGACCGATCACGACTATATGTTGCTGCCCCAGTTGTTCATTGAACAACTCGTCGCAGGCGTAACTTACCGTTTGAGTTGAATGCTTCAAGGTAAATCACCCGATGTCTTTCATGAGCCCGGCGGCGGCATTCGACCCTGTGTACAAAACTGCCAAACAGATGACAGATTTTTTTCACGTGGCCCCTTAATCTTTCGAAACTTTCCGTCGCTTGTATTGGTCAACTTCGGCAGCACTTGGCGGCGTGCTCTATATACGCGCAACGGATCACGGCGCGAACGTTAACAAGCGCACAGAAATTCGCCGAATTACTTGTTGTTATTTCCTATCAATGCTGGCAAGCCGCTATCAAAAACAGCATTTGATATCTATTGATTTAATTTCTCGCCCTCCCTCAGCCTAGACTCCTCCTCGTCATCACGGGCCTGCGCGCTTTTCCCGGATGAATTCGACGCCATGGCCAAGGCACTGCTGCCAACGCCCGCCGGCATATCAAAACGTCCTCTGCACGCCCATCGAATGCACTCGATGGTGCACACGCAGTTACAACCAGGAATACAGCCCACAACATGACCGGGATTAAAAAAGTCCTTCATGGCGTGCCCGCCGACAGTCTGACCCGGTTGAAACCGCAGAAACTTGGCCGGCATTACCACAAGATTCCCCACTATATTCGCGAGCTCTCCAGTAAGTACCCGCGAATTATCAGTGACTACTTTCTGCGTAACTATCGGATCAATCTTGAACTGCTGCGAGTCGATGTTCACGAGCACGTGAATAAAGATGCCGAGTGCCTCTATCGCTCGACGCTGGGCAAGGTCGGTTTCGCCATGGACCGCGCCCTGCTGACCGAAGCACTGGAGTGTTACTACGGCGGCACTTGCCTGCCCAACCATGAAGCGCCGCCAGTGAGTACCTCGGAGCAGCGCATGCGTACGCGTCTGGGTCTGGACGTGACCCAGTTGTTCGCCCGTTCGATTCTCGCCGGCCAGACCTTCGGCAAGCTCGAGCCTTACGACAACACCTATGAAGAAGCGGCCTGGGAGTACGTGGCAGAGTTCCACTTCACCAGTCATATCACCGGCAGCCAGGCATCGATCTTCATCTATCTGGATACGCAGCTGGTCGATGAGCTGACCAGCCGCCTGGCAACACCGGCCCCCATGACCCAGAGCGGCAACTCGCTCAATCAGATTCGCCAGTTGCCGGTGCGTCTGGACTGCGTGGTGGCCAGCCTGCAGATGCCCCTGTCGCAAGTGCTTGCCCTGCGCCCCGGCGACATCCTGCCGATGCGCCTGCTGGAGCGCTGCGATGTACAGATCAACCAGCAGAAGCTGTTTCGCGGTGCCATCTTCGAAGACGACGGCTCCTTGTTCCTGACTTCTCTTGAGAGCGTGAAGACCCCATGAGCAGCCCCATTTCCGATAACGATTTCGATAGCCTGATCAATGACGCCGGCCTCAATCTCGATGAGGCCGTCAGCGACTCCGTCCCGGAGCAAGCGCCTGCCAGCCTGCCGCAGCAGGATCTGAGCTTCTTCGGCAAGATCCCGGTCAACGTCACCCTGGAAGTGGCCTCCACCGAGATCACCCTCAAGGAGCTGATGGACGTCGACGCCGGCAGCGTTATCGCCCTCGACAAGCTGGCCGGCGAACCGCTGGACGTGAAGGTCAACGGCGCGCTGTTCGCCAAGGCCGAAGTGGTGGTGATGAACGGCAACTACGGCCTGCGCATCGTCGAGCTGTCCGGTAGCGGCCTCAGCGGGTTGGGCGTGTGATGCTGCGCCGTCTGCTGCAATCCGGCCTGCTGCTGGCAGCCCTGTGCTGCCCGTTGCTAGCCCAGGCGGCCGGCGGCGACATCACCCTGTTCAACTTCAACGACAGCGAAGATGGCCAGACCCTGAGCGTCAAGCTACAGATCCTGCTGATCATGACGCTGCTGGGCTTTCTCCCGGCCATGCTGATGATGATGACCTGCTTCACCCGCTTCATCATCGTCCTGGCCATCCTGCGCCAGGCCATCGGCCTGCAGCAGAGCCCACCGAACCCGGTGCTGGTCGGCATCGCCCTGTGCCTCACCCTGCTGGTGATGCGCCCGGTGTGGCAGGAGATGTATACCGAGGCCTACGTGCCCTTCGAGGCCGACCAGATCAGCCTCGAACAGGGTCTGGGCGAAGGCAAGCGCATCATCAGCCAGTTCATGCTGGCGCAGACCAGCAAGAACTCGTTGGAAACCCTGGTCGCCCTGGCCGGCGAGGAAATGCCCGAAGACCTGGCCCAACTGGACTTCTCCCTGCTGCTGCCGGCCTTCGTGCTCAGCGAGCTGAAGACCGCCTTTCAACTCGGTTTCATGATCTTCGTGCCCTTTCTGGTGATCGACCTGGTGGTGGCCAGCGTACTGATGGCGATGGGCATGATGATGCTCTCGCCGATGATGATCTCGCTACCGTTCAAGCTGATGATCTTCGTTCTGGTCGATGGCTGGACGCTGCTGGTCGGCACCCTCACCACCAGTATTCAGCCCTATTAGCGAGGCTTCGCGATGCTCACGCCCGAACACGCCGCCGAGCTGGTGGCTCATGCGGTCTATATCACCGGCATCATCGTCTGCGTGCTGGTGGTGCCGAGCCTGCTCGGCGGCCTGCTGGTGAGCATTTTCCAGGCGGCCACGCAGATCAACGAACAGATGCTCAGCTTCCTCCCTCGCCTGCTGATCACCTTGGCGATGCTGCTGTTCGCCGGCCACTGGATCCTGCGCACGCTGGGGGATCTGTTCATCGAAACCTTCAAGCAGGCCGGTCATCTGGTGGGCTGACGCATGTCCGAACCCGTGCTGCATGCCAGCCAGTATCTGACCAGCCTGCAGGCTTACTGGTGGCCGTTCTGCCGCATCGTTGCCCTGCTCAGCATGGCGCCGCTGTTCAATCACAAGGCGGTGTCGGTGCGCGTGCGTATCCTCCTCGCCCTGGCCTTGACCGTAGCCCTTGGCGCAGCACTGCCAGACATACCGCAGATCGATCCGCTGTCACTGAAAGGCCTGATGACCACACTGGAGCAGATCGCTTTCGGCGTGCTGCTGGGTCTGACCCTGCAACTGGTGTTCACCATCTTCATGCTGGTCGGTGAAGTGGTGTCGACGCAGATGGGCATGAGCATGGCGCGCTACAACGACCCGGTAAACGGCGTGTCGTCGTCTTCGATCATCTACCAGTTGTACTTCATCCTGCTGGTGCTGCTGTTCTTCGCCATCGACGGCCACCTGGTCACTGTCAGCGTGCTGTACCAGAGTTTCCTGTTCTGGCCGGTAGGCAGCGGCCTGCATTACCTGGGCGCACAAAGCTTCGTGCAGGCCTTCGCCTGGGTGCTGGCAGCAGCCGTGCTGGTCACCTTGCCCGTGGTGTTCTGCCTGACCCTGGTGCAGTTCTGCTTCGGCCTGCTCAACCGCATTTCGCCGGCCATGAACCTGTTCTCCCTGGGCTTTCCCATCAGCATTCTGATGGGCCTGCTGTGCATCTATCTGACCTTGCCCAACCTGCCCGACAGCTACCTGCACCTGACCCGCGAGCTGCTCAACGGCATCGGCGTGATTCTGCGCGAGGGCGGCGATGTCTGAGCAGAACAGCGGCCAGGAGAAAACGGAAGAAGCCTCCGCGCACAAACTGAAAAAGAGCAAGGATGATGGCCAGGTCGCGCGCTCCAAGGACCTGTCGACCACCATCTCGCTGATCGCCACCCTGTTCATCCTCAAGTTCAGCGCCGGGCTTTTTCTGGAAGGGCTCAGCGACAGCTTCCGCCTGTCCTATATCCAGTTCGGCCACAGCGAGATCGGCCTGGATGATCTCGACACCCTGCTTGGCTACAACATGCTGGTGTTCATCAAACTGCTGTCACCCTTGCTGCTCACTTCCGTACTGGTGGTGGCGCTGTCGCTGGTGCCGGGCGGCTGGGTGTTTTCCGCGAAAAACTTTGCGCCGAAGCTCAGCAAGCTCAATCCCATCACCGGCCTCGGCAGGATCTTCTCGGCGCAGAACTGGAGTGAACTGCTCAAATCGATCCTCAAGGTACTGGTGCTGCTCGGCGTCGGCTACGTTCTGGTGCGCGCGGCCCTCCCGAACCTGGTCGCCCTGCAGCGCAGCAGCGTGCTCGAGGCGATCTCGGCGGCGCTGGACCTGACCTTCAACCTGACCCTGTGCCTGATGCTGATCTTCGTGGTGTTCTCCTTCATCGACATCCCGCTGCAGCGCTACTTCTTCCTCAAGAAGATGCGCATGACCAAGCAGGAGCGCAAGGAGGAGCACAAGAATCAGGAGGGCCGCCCCGAGGTCAAGGCGCGCATCAAGCAGCTGCAACGGCAGATGTTGCAAAGGCAGATCAGCAAAGTGATCAAGAACGCCGACGTGGTCATCGTCAACCCGACGCACTACGCCGTGGCGCTGAAGTATGACATCAAGAAGGCCGCCGCTCCCTTCGTGCTGGCCAAGGGCGTCGATGAAACCGCCCTGTACATGCGTCAGATGGCCAAGAAGCACGAACTCGAGGTGGTGGAAATTCCACCACTGGCACGCGCCATCTACTTCACCACCCAAATCAACCAGCAGATCCCGGCCCCGCTGTATACCGCGGTGGCCCATGTGCTGACCTACATCCTGCAGCTCAAGGCCTGGCGCCAGGGGCGCAGAAGCAAGCCAGAACTGGCGAGCAACCTCCCGATTCCCGACAGCTTGGCCAACAGGGGCTGATTCATGAACCTACTGCAGCAACTCGCGCCCACCTTCCGCAGCGGCCGCATCGGTATTCCGGTGCTGATCCTGTCGATCCTGGCCATGGTCATCCTGCCGCTGCCACCGGTGCTGCTCGATGCCCTGTTCACCTTCAACATCGCCATGGCCATCCTGGTGCTGCTGGTCAGCGTGTCATCGAAGAGCCCGCTGGATTTCTCCCTGTTCCCCACGGTGATCCTCATCACCACATTGCTGCGCCTGTGCCTGAACGTCGCCTCCACCCGCGTCGTGCTGCTCGAGGGGCACACCGGTACGGGGGCCGCGGGCAAGGTCATCGAATCGTTCGGTGAGGTAGTAATCGGCGGCAACTTCATCGTCGGCCTGGTGGTGTTCGTGATCCTGATGATCATCAACTTCATCGTCATCACCAAGGGCGGCGAGCGTATCTCCGAGGTCACCGCGCGCTTCACCCTCGATGCATTGCCGGGCAAGCAGATGGCCATCGACGCCGACCTCAATGCCGGCCTGATTGAGCAGCACGAAGCCAAGCGCCGCCGTGCGGAAGTGGCCAAGGAGGCCGACTTCTATGGGGCCATGGACGGCGCCTCGAAGTTCGTCCGTGGCGATGCCATCGCCGGCATTCTGATCCTCCTGATCAACCTGTTCGGCGGCTTCGCCATCGGCCTGTTCGTCTACGACCTGGGTGCAGGCCAGGCTTTCCAGCAGTATGCCCTGCTGACCATCGGTGATGGCCTGGTGGCGCAGATTCCGGCACTGCTGCTGTCCACTGCAGCAGCGATCATCGTCACGCGGATCAACGAATCCTCGGACATCACCCAGCAGGTGAACCGTCAGTTGCTGGCCCAGCCGGCACTGCTCTATACCGTGGCCGGTATTCTGTTCACCCTGGCGCTGGTGCCAGGCATGCCGCACCTGGCGTTCATCAGCTTCGCCGCCCTGGTGGCGTTCATCGCCTGGATGGTCTCGCGCAACGGCCCACCCACTGAAGCCGCCAGCCTCGAACAGGTCGAAGCATTGGGCAAGGCGATGGAACAGGAACGTGCGCAGAACATGGTGTGGGAGGACATCCCGCTGGTCGAGCGTCTGTCCGTGTCGCTGGGCTACAAATTGGTCGGCCTGGTCAACGAAGCCGCCGGCGCACCTCTGACCCAGCGCGTGCGCGGCGTACGTCAGACCCTGTCGGAAAGCCTGGGCTTCCTGCTGCCGGAAGTGCATATCCGCGACAGCCTGCGCTTGAAAGCCTCGCAGTACAGCATCCAGATCAATGGCGAGAAGATCGACAGCGCCGAGCTGCATGCCGATCGCATGATGGCTATCCCCTCACCGGAGCTCTATGGCGAGATCGACGGCATTCTCGGTGTCGACCCGGCCTACCGCATGCAGGTGGTGTGGATCCAGCCAGAAGACAAGGCGCGTGCGCTGAATCTCGGCTACCAGGTGATCGACTGTGCCAGCGTCATCGCCACGCACCTGAACAAGGTCATCCGTGAGCATCTACCCGATGTGTTCAAGCACGACGACGTCGATCATCTGATGCAGCGTCTGCAGGTGCAGGCGCCGAAGCTGGCCGAGAGCCTGAAGAGTCAGCTCAGCTACACCCAGCAACACCGCGTCTACCGCCAGCTGTTGCAGGAGCAGGTGCCACTCAAGGATATCGTCACCATCGCCACGACGCTGCTGGAAGCCAGCGAATCGACCAAGGACCCGGTATTGCTGGCCTCGGACGTGCGCTACGCGCTGCGCCGCAGCATCGTCGGCATGATCGCCGGCGAGCGCCAGGAGCTGTCGGTGTTCATTCTTGAAAATGCGCTGGAAAACACCTTGCTCAATGCCTTGGCCATCGCCCAGCAGGCCGGCCCGGTGAGCCTGGACAACATCCCGGTAGAACCCAGCCTGCTCAATCAGCTGCAGAACACCATGCCGGTAGTGAAGGAGAAACTGCGCAAGGACGGCCATCCACCGATCCTTACCGTGATGCCGCAGCTACGCCCGCTGCTGGCGCGCTACGCCCGGGTATTCAGCCCCGGCCTGCATGTACTGTCGCAGAACGAGATCCCGGACCGAGTTGGCATCAATATCCTCGGCACTCTGGGCTGATTGGCCAAGGTTTCAACACGCAGGTGGATGCGTGCTTCGCATCCACCACGCCTACCCTGAAAGAAGACAGTCACGCCAGAACGATCGCCTTCATCACCTCGCCATACTCCCACCTAAGCCTTTTCCTTGCGCAGCTTGCGCATGCCTTCGATCAGCCGGACGTACTCGGCCGCCTCCTCCTGCAAGGCCAGCCCGGCTTCGAAGAAGCCCGTGCGGGTATTCTCCTGCGACCACTGGCAGATCATGTTCACATCCACCTGACGCATCTCTCCCTCACGATCACGCATGCGCACACGCAGCTTCAGCTCACTTCCGGGCTCCACCGGCGTATCGCTCAGCAGTTTCATCCCGCACTCGGAAACATCGCCCGCATAGCCGATCAGCGTGTCGCTTTCTCGATCACTGATCTTGATGCGGAAGGTGGAGCGGAAGGTGATACGACTCGATTGACGCATAGGAGAATGCCTTAGTGCTCGCCACGTCTGGTTGGATCGCAAGGATCAGGAGTTATCAATCGAGATCATTCAGAAGGAAGTCGCGTATTGATAGCCTGTGATTCATCAGAACAAGACGACCATAGCGAGCAGATACTTAAATCTGAGGCGAGTGCTGATGACCTGTAGGAGCGAGCTCTGCTCGCGAAGCGTCAGCGGATCGATCGCAGGGGGCGCCGCGCGCACCGCTGTGACCGCGTCCTTGTCGGTGCGCGCAGCGCACCCTACTCGATTACGTAAGCTGTTTCCGCGTGCCAAAGAAGAAACCCCAGACCGCGTTAGCGATCTGGGGTTTCGTATAGGAGCTTGACGATGACCTACTCTCACATGGTGAAGCACCACACTACCATCGGCGATGCGTCGTTTCACTACTGAGTTCGGGATGGGATCAGGTGGTTCCAACGCTCTATGGTCGTCAAGCAATTCGGTTGGGATCTCGCGGTGAGGCGCTATCCCTTGGATACGTGATAGAGGCTTTGTAGTTCTTGCAAATTTTCGGCTTTCTGTCGACTTCACCATCGACACCCTCTGCTTTGAGGGCAGATTGTTTGGGTGTTATATGGTCAAGCCTCACGGGCAATTAGTATGGGTTAG
>NZ_FOXK01000009.1 GCF_900115695.1 Ectopseudomonas toyotomiensis | reverse complement strand
GCCAACAAGACCAAGCGGGCCGACCAGTTCTGCGACGGCTGGGTGTGGGCTGTGCGCAAAGAGGTGCTGCAGTTCGCAGGCGCCGCGCCATCAGCTGCGACCGAGGCTTACATGCTCAAGCACCACCCCGAGTTGATCACCGGCAAGCCTATCGACCGCAACAGCAGCACCAAGGATTTGAGTCAGCGGGCTATTAGCGATGCTACAGCAGGCATCAGGGCAGCCAGCGGCGTGCGACTCAATCACGGCGTAGCTGGCCAAGAACAACTGGCCCTGACCTAAGCGAAACCTAGCCCCGCTAGGGGCGAAGGTCTGCCGGGCGTGGTAGCCCGGTACTGATGAGCAGCCACACATGAGCACGAGAAAGAAGAAGCCCAGAACTGCGAAAGTCCGCGCCCAGGATACGGCCCGGCAGCGCCGCAAACGCGAGCGTGATGCCCAGCATCGTGCGGACGTTGGCGCCGAGACGTTCAAGTGGGAGACGTACGCCGGCACCCGCGACGACATGGAGTGCATCCGCCTGGCCGGAGGCTTCGAGCAGGTCGAGGAAGGCTTGACCTTGGCCGTGCGCTACGTGGCCAACATGGCCCGCCGCGACCCTGCTGCCCTGCGCGCGGCACTCGACCCGAGGAACCTTGTATGAGCACAGGCAAGACGAAAATTCAGATCGCCCGCCGCCAGCTCGGCCTGGACGATGACACCTACCGCGCGATTCTCAAACGCACGGTCGGCGTCGAGTCGTCCAAAGACCTGACGCCACGCCAAGTCGGGCGCGTCCTGGTCGAGCTGGAGCGCCTGGGCTTCAAGCCCAAGGCGTCGACCGGGCGCGCCAAGCCCAAGCCTGCAGCCGAGCGGGCCAAGCTGGTCGGCAAGATCGAGGCGCAATTGGCCGAGGCCGGGCGCCCCTGGGACTATGCCGATGCCCTGGCCGAGCGCATGTACCAGGTCGAGCGCCTGGAGTGGTGCGACGGCGAGCAACTGCGCGGCATCATCACTGCGCTGGCCCTGGACGCAAAGCGTCACGGGCGGACGCTATGAAACTGGAACAGGCCCGCGCGCTACTGCCGCCGACCGTGCAACGCATTGCCGAGGTCGTCGGCCTGCCTGCAACGATGAAGCTTGTAGCCGAGCTGGGCGGCACGTCCTGGTTCTTTGCTCAGGGCGTTGGCCGCAATGGCCAGGCCCGCGTGGCAGCACTGGCCGAGATCGTTGGCGAGGAAGCGGCCGAGAAGCTCGGGCGCTATGCCAGCGAGCGCGAGACGATCTACATACCCAAGTGCGATGCCGCATTGATCGCGCTGCGCGATGCCGAGATTCATCGCCAGTTTGAACAAGCGACGCGCGAGGGTGTCAGTGCAAATACCGTTGTTAATGAGCTGGCCCGCACCTACCAGCTCAGCGACCGCCATATCTGGCGCATTCTCAAGCGCCTGCCCGAGCTAGCAGTCCCGTCAACGCCCGACCTGTTCAACTGAGTTACTGACACCCGTTCCTTAATCCCGCCCCCTCATGCCGCCGACCATAGCGGCATGAACACTCTAGACCCCAGCACTCTCACCAGCCCCCACGCATACGCTGCCGCCGTACTTGCCGAGCCGTCGCTCGATGGGCGCCAGTGGCTGATGGGACGTTGCCCGGCAGACTGGCGCGCTCTAGTTGAAGAGCACGTAAATAGCGCCTGGTCTAAGGTAGCCGCCTACCGCCGCCACCGAGCTGGCCGGGAAGAACAGGCGCGCGAGAAGCCGACGGCCGCACAGCGCCGCGATGCCTCTCCGAAGCCACGGCGCGTGACCAAATCCGCCCCTGAGGTCGGCAATGCGGCCATCGCCAAGCTACGCGCCGTTGTCGGCAAGGGGGCTGCATGAGCCTGAAAGCGCGCGTCATCGGTGGCGCCATGGCCATTGCGCTGCCGCTGGTGGGTTACTACGAGGGGCGCAACCTGGCTGCCTACCTCGACCCCGTAGGCATCCCCACCATCTGTTATGGCAGCACAGCCGGGGTAACGCTGGGCCAGACCCGCACTGCCGCCGAGTGCGATGCTTTGCTGGCCGCCGAACTCGGTGAGGCCATCGCAGCAGTTGACCGCCTGAGCCGCAATCCACAGCCAGACACCCGCCGTGCCGCCCTCGGGTCGTTCGTCTACAACGTCGGCGCCGGAGCCTTCGAGCGCTCGACCCTGCTGCGCAAGCTCAATGCTGGCGACGTGGCTGGAGCCTGCGCGGAGCTGAGCCGTTGGGTGTATGCCAAGGGTCGCCAGCTTGGCGGCCTAGTCAAGCGCCGGGCGGCTGAGCGCGAACTGTGCGAGGTGGGCCTATGACCTGGCTGGCCACGCGTCCATTGCTATCCGTGTTGTTCTTCGCCGCCCTGAGTCTGGCCATCAATTACATCGCCTACCGCCACGGCTACGACTCTGCCCAAACCAAGGGCGCCCTAGCCCTGGAGAAGCTACGCGGCGAGTACCAGGAACAGGAGCTGGCTCGCGCCCGCGCTGCCGAAGCAAGTGCCAAAGCCGCCGCAAAACGCCTGCAGGAAGAGCAGGCCCGCAACGACAAACTCGCGTCAGACCTGGCCGAGCAACAACGCCAACACCGCCAAACCACCGACCGACTCTCTGGGGAGATTGCCCGTGTCAATGACCTTTACCGGGAGGCGCTCGACGCGCCGCCTAAGCCTCTGCCTGCTTGCGTGTTCACTGCTGGCTTTGTCCGCGTGTGGGACGAATCCACCGGAGCCAGAGCCCCAGCTGCTTTGCCCGCCGCCGCAGATCCCGAGCGAGCTGCTGCGCAAGTCGCCCAAGCCCGAGCCGCTGAGCAGCTCGACTCAGGCATCAGCCAGGCCGCTCTCCTGGGACATCACATCCAGTACGCCGAGCAGTGCCGCAACACAGCGGCGCAGCTGGACGCTCTGATCGACGCCGTGGAGGGCAACTGATGGTGATGGATTTTACGCAGGCCGTGACCTGGGCCATCACGCTGCTAGGCATTTTCAGCTCGCTGGTATTCGGCCTGGTCAAGCTGCTGCTGAGCCAGATGGAGAAGCGCCTGGGTGAGCGCTTCGCCTCGCAGGAAAAAGAGATTGCCAAGCTGGCTGAGCTGGAGCGCGACTTCCTGCGCTTCCAGGCCGAACTGCCCCTGCATTACGTCCACCGCCAGGACTACGTGCGCAACCAAACAGTGATCGAAGCCAAGCTGGACGGGCTACGGGACAAACTTGAAGTCGTCCAGATGAAAGGAGCCAAACAATGATCGATGCCGCCAAGATTCGCCGTGAGTCGATGCGCTGGTACATCCTGCTCACCCTCAACAACGCACGCCCGGTAGACCCGCATGAAGCGTTGGTGCTCTCCACCATCCAGGGCATTTACAGCGATGCGACCCAGCACGAAGTACGCCGCGAGCTGGACTACCTCAAAGACCGTAGCTTGGTGACCATCGACAAACAGCCAAGCGGCGTCTGGGTTACAGGCCTGACCCACTACGGCGTAGACATCGCTGAGTACACCATCGAGTGCAATCCGGGCATCGCCCGGCCGGCGCGAGGGTGAACCTATGCCACCGCGTAGCAAGGTCGGCCAGCTACCGGCCGAGGTAAAAGCCTGGCTTGACCAGGCGCTGATCGAGAACAACTTCTCGGGCTATGAGCTGCTCTCGGCCGAGCTGGCCGAGCGCGGCTACAGCATTGGCAAGTCGGCGCTGCACGCCTATGGCCAGAACTTCGAGGGGCGCTTGTCTGCGCTCAAGATGGCCAGCGAGCAGGCCCGCGCGGTTGTAGCCGCCGCACCGGATGAAGAAGGCGCAGTAAACGAAGCGCTCATGCGCCTGGTGCAGGAACATCTGTTCAAGCTGCTGCTGGCCGAGGATGGCCAGTTCGACCTACCCAAGGTGGCAAAGGCAGTGGCCGAGCTGGGCCGAGCCTCTGTCGTGCAGAAGAAGTGGCAGAGCGAGGTGCGGGCAAAGGCCCAGGCTGCCGCTGAGCAGGTCGAAAAGATCGCCAAGAAAGGCGGCCTCAATGCCGAAACTGTCGAGGCGATCCGCCGAGAAATTCTCGGGGTGGCATCGTGAGTGCCAACATCGAGCACAAGCTATCGCCACTGCATGAGGCCGTTTCGGGCGGCCGGGTGCCCGGCGTGCCAGTCGTCCTGCTCCCGTATCAGCAGCGCTGGGTCAAGTTGCGGGCGCCCCTCAAGGTTGGCGAGAAAAGCCGCCGTATCGGCCTGACCTGGGCGGAGGCATCCGACAACGTGTTGGTCGCGGCCAGCTCCACGGTGGCCGGGGGCATGAACGTCTATTACCTGGGCTACAACCAGGACATGACTGTTGAATACATCCAGGCCTGCGCCATGTGGGCGCGTGCGTTCAACTATGCGGCGGGCGAGATCGAGGAAGCTATCTGGCACGACGAGGACGCAGATAAGAACATCAAGACCTACACCATCACGTTCCCCTCGGGCTATCGCATTGTTGCCCTGACCAGTCGGCCAAGCAACTTGCGGGGCCGCCAGGGCGTGGTAGTGATCGACGAGGCGGCGTTCCACTCCGACCTGGCGGAACTGCTCAAGGCTGCACTGGCGCTGCTCATCTGGGGCGGTGAGGTGCATGTGATCAGTACCCACAACGGCACCGACAATCCGTTCAACGAGCTGATTGATGAGATACGGGCCGGTAAGCGCAAGGGGGCGCTGTTCCGTTGCACCTTCAAAGAGGCAGTGGCCGATGGCTTGTACAAGCGCGTCTGCCTGCGCAAAGGCATCCCTTGGGACGAGGCCGAAGAGCTGGAGTGGGTAAAGGACGTTTACAGCTACTACAGCGACGCTGCCGACGAGGAACTGGACTGCGTACCAAGCCAGGGCGGTGGCACCTTCCTAAGTCTTGCGATCCTGGAAGCTCGGAGCCGTTCCAGCGTGCCGGTGCTGCGGCTCTCTTACCCTGTTGGGTATGAAGTCATCGCCGAGCCCTTACGGCTGGTTGATAGCCTGGCCTGGTGCGAGCGTGAATTAGCACCGCTTTTGGCACAACTGCCGGCCGGTGCCTGGAGTTTCTACGGTATGGACTTCGCCCGTAGCGGCGACCTTTCTGTGATCGTGCCATTGCTCCAGGAGCAGGACAGCCGCAAGCGACCGCCCTTCATGGTCGAGCTGCGAAACGTCCCTTTCAAGCAACAAGAGCAGATCCTGTTCTACATCGTCGACCGCCTGCCTAACTTCATGGCCGGAGCCAACGACGCGCGGGGCAATGGCCAGGCGCTGGCCGAGGCGGCGGCCGTGCAGTACGGCCACAACCGCATCAGCCAGGTAATGCTTACCGAGGGTTGGTATCGAGACAACATGCCCGGCCTCAAGGCTGACCTCGATGACGGAACGCTGTACGACCTGCCATCGGATCGTGACGTGATAGCCGACCTGCGCGCATTCCGCATGGTCAAGGGCGTGGCCCGAATCCCCGAGTCCAGGACAAACGAAAAAGGCGCGGCGCAGCGCCACGGCGACGCCGGTATTGCCATCGCCCTGGCCCGCTTCGCCAGCCGCATGGACATCGAGCAGTACGGCTATGAGGCCGTGCGCTCCAGCAATAGCAATTCATTCGATGATGACGACACGTTCAGCGGTGGCCGCAACGTGGGAGGTGTGTGGTAATGGCTGAATCCGTGATCGTGGACGCCCAGGGCCGGCCGATTCACAAAACCGAGCTGCTCCAGGAGCTGGTGCAAGCCAGCACTACGGGCGTCTATCAAGCCTGGACGGTCGAGTCTGTCTCCGCCACCCTCGACCCGGCGCGCCTGCGCTCGATCCTCAATGCCGCCGCCCAGGGCGACCATTACTCCTACCTGACCCTGGCCGAGGAAATGGAGGAGAAAGACCCGCACTATGCCGCCGTGCTGGGCACGCGCAAGCGGGCCGTCTCCGGGTTGCCGGTCGTTGTCGAGGCCGCGAGCGAGGACGAGCACGACGAGCAGTTGGCGGACGTTGTGCGCGAACTGGTCGAGGCGCCCGAGTTCAGCGACATGCTCGATGACCTGCTCGATGCCATCGGCAAGGGCTTCTCGGTGGCCGAGCCTATCTGGCAACTGATCGGCGGCCAGTTCTGGCCAACCCGCTATGAGCACCGCGACCCGCGCTGGTTCCAGTTCGACAAGGTCACCGGCCAGCGCCTGCAACTGCGCAGCGAGGGCGGTGATGGGCTGGAGATTCCGCCTGGCAAGCTGATCGTCCATAAACCGCGCTTGAAGTCAGGCCTGCCGATCCGTGGCGGCGTCGCGCGCCTGGTGGCCGTGTCGTTCATGTGCAAGGCGTTCGGCCTCAAGGACTGGATGCGCTTTGCCGAGCTATACGGCATGCCGCTGCGCATTGGTCGTTATGGGCCGGGTGCCAAGTCTGACGATATCGCCGTACTACGCCGCGCCGTGGCCCAGCTCGCTGCCGATGCCGCAGCCGTGATGCCGGAAGGCATGAAGATCGAGTTCCAGGAAATCGCCAACGCAGCAGGCGGTGCCGAGCTGTTCGAGCGCATGGCCGAATGGCTGGACAAGCAGATCAGCAAGGGCGTGCTTGGCCAGACCATGACCACCGATGATGGGTCTAGCCAGAGCCAGGCCAACGTGCATAACGAAGTGCGCATGGACATTCTGCGCGCCGATGCCAAGCAGTTGGCCGCGACCCTGAACCGCGACCTGGTGCAAACCTTTATCGACCTTAACTACGGCCCGCAGGATCGCTACCCGCGCATCGTCCTGCAGGTGACCGAGGCCGAGGACTTGAAGGCGCTGGCCGATGCCCTGGGGCCATTCATTGACCGAGGGCTGCCGGTAGAGGCTTCGGCCATCCTGGACAAGTTCGGCCTGTCTGCGCCCCAGTCTGGCGCCCAGGTGCTGCGCCCGCAGCATTCCATGCAGCCGCTGGCCTTGAACCATCAGCAAACACCTTGCGCCTGTCCGGCCTGCGGTAAGCACAAGGCGCTCAACGCTGAGCAGCAGCCGACGCGTGACGAGCTGGACGAACTGGTGGCCGACGAGCTTGGCGACTGGGTGCCGGTGATGAAACCCGTGCTCGATCCCGTGCAAGCCTTGGCGCAAAAGGTTGAAACCTTCGACGAGTTCCGCGCCGGCCTGGCCGGCCTGCTCGACCAGATGGACGACAGCGCCCTGATCGAGCGCCTGGCCCTGGCCACGTTCAAGGCCCGCGCCAAGGGCGACGTGAGCGACCAGCTATGACCGGGCCAACCCGTGAGCCGCTGCCCGTCCCTGTGCCAAAGGAAGCGCTCGACTACCTGCGCGCCAAGGGCTACCGGGTGGGCTTCGATCACCGTGACGTGTTCCAGGAAGAGCACGCCACGGCATGGACGGTGGCCAAGGCCATGCGCCTGGACATCCTGGAGGCGATCCGCGCAGCAGTGGACGAGGCCATCGAGGGTGGCCAGGCCTTCGCAGAGTTCAAGCGCGACCTGCAGCCGCTCCTGGAGAAGCTCGGTTGGTGGGGCCGTGGCGAACTGCTTGACCCGCTGACCGGGGAAACGAGCGAGGTGCAGTTGGGCAGCCCGCGACGGCTGAAGACCATCTATGACGTGAACCTGCGCCAGGCCCATGCGGCCGGCCAGTGGGAGCGCATCGAGCGCACGACCAGGACGCACCCTTACTTGCTGTACTCCCTCGGCCCGAGCCGAGAGCACCGCCCCGAGCATGTGGGCTGGGCCGGCATCCTGCTGCGCGCCGATGACCCGTGGTGGGAGACGCACTTCCCGCCAAACGGGTGGGGCTGCAAATGCTGGGTTCGCCAGGTGAGCCGCCGCGAGGCCGAGCGCCTGCAGGCGTCCGGTAGCTACGCCACTACAGCGCCAGACCTGGGCATGCAGGAATACGTCAACCAGCGGACGGGCCAGGTCGTCAGCGTGCCGAAAGGCGTAGAGCCTGGCTGGGCGTACAACCCCGGCAAGGTGTCCCGGCTGGCCAGGGCGCAGCAGCTCCTGGAAGAGAAAGAGGCCGCAGTATCGGCCGAAAGCTGACCCCGCCAAAACGGCCCGCCACGCAACGAGCGGCGGTCAATGGCTACCACGGCTAGGGGTGAGGCTCGAAAACAGTTTCTAACGCCGGTCTAACGCGGCCTGCGTGGCTGCCTAATGGCTATTTGACTGCAAATCGGTGAGGATTAACGATCTGTAGTGCCCGAATAGACCAGGGAGGCCCGATGGCTGCTGTTGAGAAAATAACGATCAAGAACGAACAGGAAGCATGGACAGCGCTGCAGCAGGCGCTTGCCGGTGAGATTAGCGAGACTGCTCAGATCAGCTTTGAAGGCTGGCCAGTCTTTCGGCTGACCATCAAGGGGGAGGACTTCAACGGCACCGTGCCTACCAGGGTGATGCCCCCCATCCTTGAGCTACAGAAGGAGATCTATCGCATCTACTGTCGGGCCAAATACCAGACAGAGGATACGAGAGCGCTGAAACAAGATGATCGTGACCAATTGGAATTGGTTGTGGTCATTGAGAAAGGCAGCACCGAATTCATCACTGAATTGGGCAAGGCTTTGAACGAGATCGTGAAGAGTTCAAAAATGGACGGCAAACAGGTACTCATCCTGCTGGTTTCCGTTGGGGCCATGCTGACAACGTCTGTCGGCTGGAAGGATTGGCTGCAGACGAAAGAGCGACTGCATGGTGAGGAAACCACTGTCACGCTCTCCCAAGAAGAAACCAAACGCTTGGAGATGGTGACCAAAGCACTGACACAGCAGCCAGAGCTGAAAAAGACTCATGAGGCGTTGGATGACTTCAAGAGTGATTTATCCAAACGCTTGAAGGCTGAGGACAACATCAAAATCGCAGATCAATCCATCATTACTGGCGCGCGCGCCGCTGAGATCGTGCCGACCCCACGCGTCCAGGCCAAAGAAATTCGCCTTGATGGCGAGTTTGAAATCAACGAGGTCAAGTTCCCCAAAGTGTTCGGCGGCACCTATCGCTTTGCTGTAACCAGAACTGCTGACGGCCGGCAGCTCATGGTCGACGCGGCTCCTGGAGTGCTTTCAGAGCAGCAGATCAGCATCCTCAAGGACGGGGCGTTCGGTATCAAGCATGTGATCATGGAGATCAATGCTCGTGAGGGGCGCTCAGGTATCACCGGAGCGAACTTAGTCTCGATTAGTTGGCCAAAAGCCGACAGTAACGATGACGACTGAAAGCCTGTGCAGTTACTGACACCCGTCCCCTAATCCCGCCCCCCTCATGCCGCCGACCATGGCGGCATGAACACTCAAACCGCCGCACTCAATCGCACCACCTCCACAGCCCTCTGTTTCGAGCTGAGCGCCGACGTGCCCGAGTGGGTCGAGGTGCTGCCGCCTGGCCCGACAGTGACCGGCCGCGATGGCCGCACCTGGTCGTATGACCCGGCCCAGGTGCTGGCAGCCACCAAGGCGCACACCGCAGGCGCTGACCTGCCGTTTGATTACGTACACGCCACCGAGCTGAAAGCCCCGCAAGGCGAAGACGCCCCGGCATCCGGCTGGGCGCGTGAGTACCGCATCAACGAGCGCGGCGCCATTGAGGCCCGCGTGGAGTGGACTGCCAAGGCCCGCAATGCCATCGCCGAGCGCGAGTACCGCTACATCTCGCCGGTCTTCACCTACGACGACACCGGCCGCATCCACCGCTTTAGCAGCTTTGGCCTGGTCAACAAGCCGAACTTGCTGACCAAGGCGCTCAACGCCGAACAACCCACCACGGAGAACATCCCGATGCTCGCAGCAGCCATCCGGGCAGCCCTGGGCTTGCCTGAAACCGCGACGGAAGAGGACGCCGTCGCTGCCATCAACGCGCTGACGGCGGCCAAGGAAAAGGCTGCCCTCAACTCCGAGGGCGTGCCTTCACTGAATCTGTACGTGCCGCGCCTCGATTACAACGCCCTGGAGCAGCGCGCCCTCAACGCCGAACAGCAGCTCAAGCAGCGCGACAAGGCCGAGCATGACAAGGCCATCAACACCGAAATCGACGCGGCCCTCAACGCCGGGAAGATCACCCCGGCCACCAAGGGCTACCACCTGGCGGCCTGTCAGGAGGAAGGCGGCCTGGAACGCTTCCGCGAGTTCGTCAAAGCGGCGCCCTCGGTGACGGCTACGGTCGTGCCCGAAGGCAAGGTGGACGAGCAGAACAAAACCGCGCTCAACGCCGAGCAGCAGCAAGCCGCGCGGATGTTCGGCATGAGCGACGACCAATACCGCAAACACATCAGCGAGGCTCAATAACATGGCAGTGTCCATTACCCCCGCGTTGCTGGCCGCGCTGTTCGCCGGCTACCGCGCCGAGTACCAGAAGGCGCTGGCAGCCGCCCAGCAAACGACCCAGTGGGCCAAGGTGGCCACCCTGGTGCCCAGTTCCACCAGCGAGAACATCTACCCGTGGCTGGGCCAGTTCCCGACCCTGCGCGAGTGGATCGGTGCCCGCGTACTCAAGGACATGGCGGCGCACGGCTACGCCATCAAAAACCGCAAGTTCGAGGGCACCGTCACCATCGAGCGCGACAAGGTCGAGGACGACCTGGCTGGCGTGTTCATGCCGATGTTCACCGAGATGGGCCGCGCCGCTGCGTACCACCCCGAGTCGCTGGTTTTCGAGCTGCTCAAGGCAGGCTTTACCACCGCCTGCTACGACGGCCAGAACTTCTTCGACGAAGAACACCCGGTCTACGAGAACACCGATGGCACTGGCGCCGTGACCTCGGTCAGCAATATGGACGTGCCAGCCGCTGACCCCGGCCCGGCCTGGTTCCTGCTGGACACCACGCGCGCGATCAAGCCGCTGATCTTCCAGGAACGCACCAAGCCCGAGATCACCAGCAAGACCGATCCCAACAACAGCGACCATGTGTTCAACCATGACGTTTACGTGCATGGCGTGCGCTACCGCTGCAACGCCGGCTTTGGCTTCTGGCAGATGGCCTACGCCTCTCAGCAACCGCTGACTGGCGATAACTACGGCAAAGCCCGCGCTGCCATGCAGGGCTTCACCGCTGATGGCGGCCGCCCGATGAAGATCAAGCCGACGCTCCTGGTCGTGCCGCCGCAACTGGAAGCGCAGGCACGCAAGCTCTTGGTCAAGGACGAGAACGGTGGCAACGAATGGGCCGGCACGGCCGAGCTGTTCGTATGCGACGAGCTGGTCTAAGGGGGCGCCGCCATGATCGTTCGTATCAAGTCAAAACGGGACGGCTACCGGCGCTGTGGCATCAGCCACCCCCGGCTTGCCACCGACCACCCGGCCGAGCGCTTCACCGAAAGCATGCTGGCAAAGCTCCAGGCCGACCCGGTGCTTACCGTCGAGCTGATCGATGGCGAACTGCCTGGCCCGGCGCAGCAGAGTGCTGGCCAAGGTGGCGGCTCGGAGCCTGGTGACACTGGCAGCAACACCGCCCAGGAAGGTGCCAAGTCGGCCCCGGCCAAGCCGACCAGGGCAGCGCCGGCCAAGCCGAAGGCAGCCAAGGCCGGTGCCAAACCCGCTGCAAAAGCGCCGGCCAAGCCAGCCGCTAAGCCAGCCGCAAAAGCGGCTGACAAAGCCGAGGCTGACACGCCTGCCGCTCAGGACGAGCAAGCCGGCGAGCAACCGGCCGCGCAGCAGGACGGCGAGGCATAACCATGGCCTACGCGACCCTTGAGGCGCTGATCAAGCAGTACGGCCTGGACGCCGTGCTGCTTGTGGCTGACCGTGACCAGGACGGCGATATCGATGCGGACGTGGTTGAGGACGCATTGACCGCCGCCACGTCCGAAATCGACAGCTATGTGGGCGTGAAACATCGCCTGCCGCTGCCGCAGGTGCCAGACGTGCTGGTGCGGGTCTGTGGCGATATTGCCCTGTACCGCATGTCGTCCGAGGGTGGCCAGCTAACCGAGGACAAACGCCAGCGCTATGAGGATGCCGTCGACTACTTGAAGCGCGTGGCCGCTGGCACCGCATCGCTCGGTCTGGCCACCCCGCCCGAGCAGGAAACCAGCGGTGACGCATGGTTTGAAGCCCAACCCGTGCGCTTCGGGCGGTTGCTGTGAGCGGCGCGGGCATTCGTACCAACCTGCTGGCTGATCCGCGCCTGGTTGGACGCCTGGAGCGCTTGGCCCAGCTCGACACGACGCCGCTGCTGGAGGCTATCGGCGCCGAGGTCGAGAGCCAGACGCGCCGCCGCATTGCCGTCGATAAGACCAGCCCGGCCGGCTTGCCCTGGCCGGAGTGGTCGACCGAATACGCTAAAACGCGGCACAGCGGCCAGAGCCTGCTGCAAGGCGATGGCCACTTGCTGGACAGCATCACGCACCAGGTTGAAGGCGACAGCGCGCTGATCGGCAGCCCGCTGGTCTACGTCGCCACCCACCAGTACGGCGACCCTGAACGTGGCATAGAGCAGCGCGAGCTACTCGGCCTGGAGGGTGAAGACCTGGACGACGTGGTGGGCCTGGTCGAGGACTACCTGGAGGACATCGCAAGTGACTGAGTACACCGCCGACGAGGTGCTGAAAGGCATCAAGGAATGGGCCGAACAGTGCTACCAGCAGGCCGGCCAGAAAGTGGAAGTGGCGCTGCATGGCGGCCGCTTCACCCCGGCCGACCTCAAGCGCTACGCCACCGCCGCTCGCGCCTGCCGCATTGCCCTGGAGGGTTTGCGCTTCGAGGTCACCGGCCGTGGCGAGCTGATCACCACTGGCCAGGTCGTGGTGGTGGTGCTGGCCGGCGACAACGGCAAGAAAGACACCCGCGCCCTCAACGTTCTGCAGGTGGCCGGCGTGCTGCAGGCCGCGTTGCCGGCCAGCCGCTGCGGCCTGGCGCTACAGGACAGCATCAATGCCAAAGACGTGCGCAGCGCCAACCTCTACAACGCCGCGCTCGATGCGGCAGGCACAGCCGGCTGGGTGATCACCTGGCCGGTGAAGTTCCAACACCCACGCGTCCGCTAGGAGGACACATGAGCACTACCGAGACTCCCGCCGAAGCGGGCAAACAGGCCAAGACCGTCAAGGTGAAGATCACCCGCGAGGGGGGCCACCGCCATAAGGGCGAACTGCACGGCAAGGACGCAACTATCAGCGTCTCCGAGCGCGATGCCGAAATCATCGTTGACCGCCTGAAGGTCGGCGAACGTGTGAAGGGGAACTGATCATGGCAGCACCCAAGGTATTCAAGGGCGTAGGCATCGTGCATGCCCGCCGTAACAGTATTACCGCCGCGCTGTTTCGCGACCTCGGTGACGTCGAGACGCTGAAGCTGGCTCACCGCAACAACCAGCAGGTGTGGAAACAGCACCGTAAGCCTGGTGGCGGCAACCTGGCGACCCTGGACACCCCGGACGGCGTGAGCCTCGACGTGCAGATGCAGGAGTGGACGGACGAGAACATGGCCATGGCCCTGCAGGGCAAGGTCGTGGACGTTGCGTCTGAAACCGTCAGCGGCGAAGAAATTGTGCTCGCACCAGGCATGCTCAGCCCGACCGAGTTCCCTGGCGCTGGCAGTGTCGTGCTGACCAAGGCTAGTGACAGCAGCGAAATTCCGCTGGCGGCTGTACGCATCTCCCCGGCCGGTGTCTCTGTGCCCGCTGACAGCACGGTTATTACCGAAGCGACTCCGGCGACCATCGCCTACGTCAGCAAAGCGGCCAAGCGTATCGAACCGCTGGTCGAGGCCGGCGAAGAGTACGAGTTGCTGTTTGACGGCATCAACGAAGCCGAGGGCAACCGCCCTTGCATCGTTCGCGTGTACCGCTGGAAGGCACCTCCCGCCGAAGAGCTGGCACTGATCGATGCCGAAAACCCCGGCAAGCTGCTGGCCAAGGGCGAGGTGCTGGCAAATCCCAACGCCCCGGCCGGCGAGTCGCCGTTCTACAGCATCACCTGGCTGTAACCACCCATAACGCCGGGCCGCAACGGCCCGGCCTTGGAGCCTGCACGCATGAGCATGACCCTGAGCAAAACCATTCAATTGCCCAACCTGGCGGTGACCGTTCGCGAGCTGACCGTGGGCGAGATTCGCGCCTGGATGAAGCGCACCGCCGAGGGCGGGCACGATCCGGTAGACGACACCCTGCTGCAGGAGGTCAGCCTGGCCGACCTGTACGTCATGACCGACCTGCCGGCGGGCCAGGCCGAGAGCCTGACGCCCAGCCAACTGCGCCTGGTGTTCGACGGTTGCCGGGAGGTGAACCCTGATTTTTTCGGCCTACGGGATCGGATCGAAAGCGCCGGGCGCCAGATCCTCGAAAGGCTCTCCAGCGACTTGAGCGAAACGCCAGCGCACTGACCCGGCACGGGCACAGCCAGGTGTGGACGTACCCCTGGGGCACGTTCCTGGCGGCGTTGGAAGAAGCGACTAGCGCGGCCGAGAAGGCGCAAACAGGGCGCTAAGGAACAGCGCCACAAGGCAGATGGCCAGGCCGGCCAGCACGGTGAGCGCCAGAGCCGAGGCGGTGAAGCGCGGAAACATGGCCAGGCAGAGCAGCAGGCCGAGCAGCGGGAAGGCTTTCACAAGATCACCGCTTACGAGGCACGAACCAACTGGCGATGGTGATCGGCACGAAAAGTACCAGCAGCACTACCAGGGCATAGGCCATGCCTTTCAAGAGAAAGGTTGGCGCTAGAACCATCAGTGCCAATACGACCAGGAAGACAATGTGGTGAAGTTTCATGACTGATGTCCGTCTCTCAGTATCCGTCGATGCCGACCAGGGCCGGCGCACTCTGCAGACCTTCCAGGCCGGCTATAAAGCCTTGGTCGACCAGTTGCGCCAGCCGCTGGGACAGATCGGCGCCTTTCGCGACCTGCAGGCAAGCCTAGTCCAGAATGAGGCACAGCTCAATGCAACGCGCCAGCGCGTGCGTGAGCTGCGCGACGAACTGATCCGCACCGAGAAGCCCACCCGCGACCAGCAGAACGCCTACCGCGCAGCAACGACCGAGGCGCGCAACCTGGAGCAGGCCATCGCAGGCCAGAAAGGCCAGCTCGCGCAACTGTCGGCCGCGCTCAAGAATGCGGGCGTCGACACCAACCAACTGAGCAACGAGCAGAAGCGTTTAGCGGCGGATATGGCACAGGCCAGCCGCGCCGCCGACCAGCAGGCGCGTATTGCTGGTGCCCGCGATGCACTGGGCGTTCGCCCGCACCGAGAGATTCGCGGGGAGATCGTCCAACTGCAGCGCCAGTACCAGTTGCTGGCCCGCACCGGGCAACTGACCAGCGCCGAGCTGGCCCAGGCCAAGGTGCGCCTGCGCGAGCGCGTGGCCGAGCTGGAACAAGGCACCAATGGCTGGGCGCAGAGCCTGACCCAGGCCCGCCTGCAGGTGGGCGCTGCTGCAGCCAGCATGGGCGCCATGGTTTATGCCGGTGGCGCGGTGCTCAAGTTCTATGCCCAGTTCGCCCAGCGCATGGGCGAGGTCAACAGCATTACCGATTTGAACCAGGCGCAGTTCCAGGCCCTGAGCACCGACGTGCGCCAGCTCAGCCAGGCCATGGGCAAGGAAGCGGCGCAGTCGGCGGCGGCGCTCTACGACATCCTGTCCTCGGGCGTCAGCCCGGATAACAGCATCCAGACCCTGGAGCTGGCCACCCGCGCCGCCGTGGCCGGCGTAACCGATACCGCCACGGCCGTGCGCGGTGGCCTGGCAGTGGTCAACGCCTACGGCGAGGGCATCGATAACCTCGGCCTGCGCTATGACCAGCTGTTTCTGGCCGTGCGTGACGGTGTCACCACCTTCCCCGAGCTGGCCAGCTACATCGGCGACACCCTGCCCACTGCCAAGGCGGCAGGTGTGGAGTTCTCCGAAGTTGCCGCCGCCATCGCCCTGATGACCAAGGCAGGCATCCGCACGCCGCAAGCCACCACCGCACTCAAAGGGGCCATCAACGCCCTGGCGGCGCCGGGCGAAGCAGCCGCCAAGTCCATGGCCGGGCTGGGTATCGAGTGGCGTGGCCTGACCGCGACGCTGGAGGATATCGCCAGCCGTAACCTGGGCCTGGCGGCGTTACGCGAGATCCTGCCGGATGTGGAAGCACGTACCGCCGTGCTGGCCCTGACGCAGAACATGGCCGGTCTCAAGGCCGAGGTCGAAGCCATGGGCAACGCCAGCGGCGCGCTCGATGCTGCCTATGAAAAGATGGCCGCCACGCCCCAGGCCGAGCTGGATAGATTTAATGCGAGCTGGGGTGAGCTGAAGTTGCAACTGGGCGAAGCCGCCACCGCCTTTCTGCCTTTAGTCCAAGGGGCAACTGAAGCATTGAATGCGTTCAATGCTCTGCCATCTCCGATCAGGAACATAACCGCTGGCCTAATTTTCTTGGTGAGCAGTCTGCTCAGCATGCGTGCGGTAATTCTGGCTTTGCGCAACCCATTCGGCCTATTTCTCGGCCACATGGCCGCCACCCCAGCCGCCGCAGGCGCCGCCGCAACAGGCATGAGCACCGTAGGCACCGCCGCCACCTCGCTGATCCCCAAGCTGCGCACCCTGGCCGACGTGGCCAAGCTGGCCAAGGGCGGCCTGGCCCTGGGCGTGGTGAGCTGGACGGGCGGCAACCTGGCTGAGCTGTATGACCTGTACAAACAGAACCAGGAGTTAACCCAAAGCCAGCGCGATTACGAGCAGGCGCTGCAGGACACCATTACCCGCACGGTGGAATACGCTGACACTGTGGTAATGCCTGCGGCCAGTGTTGCACGCATGACCGAAACGGAGCGCCAGGCCTACGCCGAGCGTCTTCGCCTTGCCGAGGAACACTACCGCAAGCAGTCCGAGCTACTGAGCCGCCAGCACACAGACATCAGCACGGTAAGCCCGGACGCCCTGGCATCGGCGCGCACCGCGCGGCAGTACCGTGAAGCCTTGCAGGGCCTGCAGAACGCCCACGCACAGCGCGAAGCCGCCGAGCGCCGCCATACCGACACCCTGGCCAAGATCAAGGCCGACAACCTGAAATCTATTCAGGACGCGCTGGGTAAGGAAATCCTCGCCTACGACGAGGCCGCCAAGGCGCTGGACGCTTCCAACAAAAAGACCCAGGCGGCTATGAAGGCCCGCGCCGAGCTGGCCAAAGAGTTCGATCAGCTCGTCAAGGATATGCGCGCGCCGACCGACACGGGGCCAGCCACCTTTGGCGACGTTACAGCCGCGCAGGCGGCGGGACGTCAGGCGCTGCAACGTGGTGACACTGAGGAGGCCATTCGCCAAGCCCGCGCTGGCGCCGAGGTGCTGCGTGAGTTGCAGCAGGCCGGAGCCAACACCTATGGCTTTGCTGGTATTGCACAACAGTTGGCAAAGCTAGCCGATGAGGCTGCTCGATTGGATGAAGTGACTGCGGACGTTGAACGGATCGACGCTCAAGGGCGCGTTGACGAAATCAAGGTCCGCATGGATGACCTGCTAGCCCAGGCCGAGGCGTTCAAGCGCATCAATATCGAGTTCACCGGCTTTGAGCAGTCGGCCGAATACCTGGAACAGCAAGCCAAGGCACTGGCCGAACGCCTCAAGCAATACATGGTGATTCCGGTCAATTACGTCGGCACGGACGGCAAGGCGCTGAGCGAGGCGGACAAGAAGGCTGCCGAGGTGCTCGGTACGGAGCCGGTAAAACGTGCAGCCGGAGGCTGGGTCGATGGCCCTGGCAGCCCGACCAGTGACAGCGTGCTGCTGGCTGCCTCGCGCCGCGAGTTCGTGGTAAACGCCTGGGCCGCTCAGCGCCTGGGCGCGGCCAATCTGGAGTACCTCAACAGCACGGGTGATCTGCCACAGCGCGCCGTCAACCTCCCGGATTTCCCCGACTTCCCGCAATCGCTCGACCGTGTAGGCGAGCGTCAGCCCATTAACCTGGCCATGCCTTGGGGCGGCAGCTATGCGCTGGAGGGCGCGCCGAGCGAGGTACGGCGTCTGTCCGATGACCTGCATTATGCGCGTCGCAAGCTCGGGGGCACGCCATGAACCCTCTGGCCCTGGTGCTCGGCGGTGTCGCCATCTCTAAGCACGCTGGAGCGATCCGGCAGAACTACGAACCTATAGGCGGTAGCACGCTTGCCAGGCTCTCGGGCGGTACGGGCGTCAAGCTCACCCACTGGCGCAAGTGGCGCACCACGGCTGCCGGTACGGGCGAGCTAGACCCCGGACTTGACCTGCTCGACTACTCGCAGCACCTGGAGCTGCTGTGCGTCAAACCCCGTGGCATCGAGTCAGCCTCAACCAGTATTGAGCTGCCTCCAGGTATCGCATGGCGTACCGACGAGGCGCCGTGGGCGTTGGCCCAGTTGGGTGACCAATGGATCGAGACCACCCTGGTGATAGGTGAAGGCAACGCCCAGCTTGCGGCGGTAACCGGCGCCGTGCGCTATCGCTTCTGCTACCTGCCGCGCCTGCTGGTTTCTACAGAAGGCCCTGTAAGCGAGTTCGACCAAGCCTCAGGCCGCTACAACTGGTCCCTGGTTGCGGAGCAAGTCTGATGATTGGCGCCGCCCCTCTCGCTTCTCTACCGCTCGCTATGTTCTACGCGCCGTCGAGCGAGGCGCCTGTTCAGGTCGGCCCCAATCCTGAGACCGGCGAGCTACAGATCACATGGCCGACATTGCCCGATAGCGTCATCGTCGAGCCTGTTGGCGAGCAGCCGCAACCCGGCGTCCCTTACAGTTTCCCGCTCGGTTTGGCCTGGCGCTGGCGCCTGCGTGTGCGTATCGATGGCGTTGACCTCAGTCATAGGCTGGTCGGCACGGTGAAGGTTGACCGGGAGGAAGGTGTGGCCGGCTTGGCCGACTTCACCCTGATGCTCGATGGTGTATTCCGTCGCGAGGACTGGTATGGCCGGCCCGTGACCATCGACTACATCAGCGAGAGTCTCGGGGGGCGCCTGATATCGCGGCGATTCACCGGCCGTATCACGCTGCCCAAACTCAACCCGCGTTCGCGCCTGTTGATATGCGAATGCAGTGATGCCCTGCAGCAGCGTGTTGGCGCCATGGAGGTCGCGCAGATCGACGCGCTAGTGGGTGGGTTGTGGTCGGCCGATATCTTCGATGCTGTCGAGGGGCGTAGCCGGTGGGATTACGCCCTGGAGCGCCTCTCCAGCCGCCCGGCCAGCATGGACTGTTCGGCCTTGGGCGACATTCGCATCACTGATTGGCAGCGCGCAGAGACGCCCCATTTTCGCTTTGGTTTTGACACAACGCTCGACGGCAGCGTGAAGGTCGAGCTGGGCGATGTTTCCAAGATGATCAACGTGGTGGAGATCACCTTCACCGTTCGCTTTCCCCGGTTGCATCAGTTGAATAGAGGCTATGGCTGGGTTCATCCAGGGATGGCTGGATTCAGTGGTTTGCAGGGGTTTTGTAGCTATCGCGCTGACACCACCGAGTTGCCAGACAGGGACATGATCCGGGCGGCCGTTGAGAGCAGCGGCCAGACCATGCTGGGGGGGAGCTACACGATGCTGCCGCCCACCGGGGTCTACTGCAACCCGCCGTTGCCGTGGATCAACAAGTTTACAGACTTGGTGCTTGCCGCTTCATTTACAGCTGGCCGACGTTGGAGCCAGAGCGTCACCGAGACGTACACGCTACGACTGGTCCACCAACCCGGTGTCGCGACCTCAGGCGAGAATGTATCGCGGGAGAGCTTCAGTTTTGAAGTTGGCCGCGACCGTGCCAGCGAGTGGGAAAGTGGCGTTTTCTCGGACGGCTCCAGTGGTCATGAGGATGCCCGAGAGGATGAGCGCCGGCTGCTTGCCGGTGCCTGCACCCTACAGCAGGGCCGAGTAAAGCTCTGGCAGGCCAGCCGCACCACAACGCTCATGTTCGAAACGCTGACCAGCATGGCGCTGGGTCTAGACCTGATCCACACCATAGAGCTGGATGATCAGGGCGCGTTCGGCATCGGTAAGTGCCGCCGACTCTATGACACCTTCGACTTGGACAGTGGTATGGCCGCCACCGCTATTGGCGTCGCAATCATGGACGGTGGTGGCGGCAGTAGCGACCTGCTGGTGATGCCTGCTCACTCTACCTCGCCGCCCATTTCTGGCGGTGTGACCGCCTTGTCTACGCAGCTTGGAGGGCGTTCAAACAGCCCACCTTTTGATGAAGAGCGGGACGGCTTCGCGGGTAACTACTCGATGATCGACAACAACGTGGGGCAAGAGCCGTACCCGCGCCGCTTCGCCATTACTGCACCGGAAATCCCCGAAACGCTGCGCGACGAACACAAGGTTTCGATAACCGCTGAATACCAGGTCGCAATTCCCGCTGACCCACTGGAGCTGTGATGACACTCGATATTAGCCAGAAAGTAAGAACAGACCTGCGCGCCGTCGCAGGTAGTGCGAGCAGCCGCAAAGGCGACCTGGAAGCGTTAGAGCCTCGCGGCGCACTGCCGGCCCGCCGTGGGGTCGGAGAGCCACGGCAAGCCGAAGCAGTTGGGGGCGGCGCTGTAGGACCGTTCACCGAAAAGGAGAACAGCCGCGAATACTTCAGCAGGAAGACGCAGTTTTACAGCAGTGAGTTTCTACTGGTAATAGAGGTGCAACCCCTGCAGCGCTTGACGGTGGAGGACGGCAACGGCGACGAGGTGCTGTTCGAATTTAAGGAGCCTCCGACTGATGTTTGATCAACCTATTGCTGACCAAATACCTGGCCGCCTTCGGCTTCTGGGCTGGCCGTGGCATGGACTCATGTCCCTGCCTGCTGCGGCTGGAGAGGTCAGGGTCGGCGTGGAATTGGCTAACGGCAGCCAACACCTGTTGGCGCCTGCCTATTGGGAGAATATGGTCAGCCCCTCTGCCTTTGCGCTGCCGGGTGATGTTGTTCGTTTTCGTGACCCGAGAGCCGGGGAACTGGAGCGTACCGAGGCTGAGCAATCAGCTGATGCAGCCGCTGGCATGACCTGGCTGCCGGAGGTATTGCTAAGCCCCGTAGCTCGCGTTCTCTATGGCCAGCGCCTCAACAGCGCAAGCTGGATCGTCCACGGGGGCGAGCGCAACTGGTTGGTGCGCATGGTATCTGGCATTTCCCAGCTGAGGTTGAATAGCCTGGTTTTTGGGCGCGACAGAAGTGCGCTTGAAGCAGTCCATGTGACCATGACGCTGGTCGGTAGCTACGCTCCAAACCAGTTCCCTCTGGGCACGTATGGATATGTAGTGGTGGACGCTATGCCGGACGGCACCCGTGCGCTTGTCGCTACGTACTTACGCAATCCCCAGTCCGTCAATGACGATCCCGCGTGGTTCGCGCCGTGCCGGATTCCCCTTGTTGAGCTATGGGAGCTGCGGCTATCGCAGGTAGAGGGCGAATGGAGTGGGGAGTACGAATGCATCTGCACCCCCGCACAGGTGATCGGCACGGCAAGCAATCCAGCCCGGCCTGCTTGGCGGCAACTATCTGCTGCGATGGCAGTGCGCTGGGAGCAGACAGCCAGCGGCCCGGCTGAGTGGACAGGGATCGGAGGGGAAGATGGCGGTTCTCTGTCAGTGGGCAACACCCCCTCCTACCTGGACCAGGAACCAGGCGGTTGGAGCTACCGGGAGTCCGGCCGACTGGTTGGGGCGTACTACGATGACGCCGGTAATGTGGCAGAGATTCGTGTGGCGATAACTGTCGAGGATACGTTCGGCGCGGCGCTGGACAGTTCTATGTCGTCATCCCCAGCAGTTACACGCCATAACCCATATGGGCACCCAGGCGGGCATGAACTGATCACGCCCGGCAACTATCAGCTGAACGCTAGCTACTCCAGCTCTTCAAGCTCTATCACGACCATTCGGTTGCTGGACGCCGGGGTTGAAACCAGCCGAGTGGTTATGTCCGTACAGGCCAGTATGAGCGCGAGCTACCAGGCCAGTTTGGCACTGGTGGCCGGGCCTGCTAACGGTGCAGTCGAGGAGCGCTCATCATCGTCATCTAACTCGGCGTCACGCACCGAAACGATCCTGCTAGATGGAGTCGAGGTTTTTTCATCGAGCGTATCAAGCAGCGCCCCAGGCGCCGAAAGCGTCGCGGTTGGGGGCAGTTATGCAGGGCGCGGTATCAGGACGAACTGGGTCACATGGCAACCCGTAATCCTGGCAGGAACTACGGAGCCTGAGCTTGTTGGCCGAGCATTCGAGATCGTCCCTATGCGCTACAGCTCGCAAATGGTTGCGCTGGCCGTGCGTGATAAGCGGCCAGGGGTAAGCGACCGAACCACCATCGGCAAGGTCGCCACACGCGGCGGCATAGCGCCGGGCTCAGTTTCTCGAAGTGGAGCACTTAACCATCTGTTCGGCTCGCACAACCCCATAACCGGGCAAAACGTGCGGGACGCCATCAATCCTGTTTGCTGGGTGTGACTATGAAATTCGTCAATCACTGGGCCTATGTTCTAGGCGCCGACTTGCCAGCGGGCGGTACGGCTCTTCCGATCCCCAATCCCGCGCTAGCACGACTTGGGCTAGCGAATGGGGACCGCTGTACGTTGGTCATTACCGGCAGTTTTAATCCGCTATCGCAAGTTGCCGAGGTCATCGTAGCCGTCGGGACCACTGGCGGTAGCGTCAATTTGGTGCGCGGAGCCGAAGGCACCGTAGCGCAATCCTGGCCTGCTGGGGCGTTGGTCTACGCGCCGGTCACTGCGGGACATATGACGGGTATTCAAAACCAGCTAGCCAGTTTGCTCAGCCGCATTGAGGCATTGGAGCATGGCGGCGGTGGAGATATGCCCGAAGGAGCCCTGGTCGATGGCCTGGGTAACTACCTGGTCGACGGCCAGGGTAACTATCTTGTGAAGGAGGCCTGAAATGGCTGGCGACAACGTAACGCACATCATCGAAGGGAGCGGCCCACCTGCCACTGTCCCTAGCGCGCTGCAACTCCACTACATCGACGTGGACACACGACGGCTCTATATGTCGGTTGGCACAAGCCATGAGGGTGACTGGGTACAACTGGCCCCGGTCCCTTTGCACGAGAGCGATACAAATGACGCCATCGGGCTTTGGCGTGATGTTGTACTGGACTGGCAACCGCCCGCGATGTTTGAGGAGTTGCAGATCACCATAGATGAGTTCTTCTACGGCGGGCACCGCGCTGACATAACGCTCCGGTTCGACGGCGCGGCTGGGCTGCTGTTCGGAGGTGTTCTCGGGCGCCCGGTCATGTGCAACCTGCCGGTCTCTCGGCCTTACCCTAACGGGGCGCAGGTCGAAATGCCTGCCGGTAGCTCATTCATTCAGGTGCGCGGAACTGCGAGCGGCCTCACCATCGATATCCGCCCGATGGCAGCGGTCTGAGGGGGGGCGTATGCCAATCAGAGTGCAAAACGCTCGACCTGCGGCGCGGCCAGCCTGTGCCAAACATAGCGCAAGGCAGTGCCAAATCTGCCGCGCGCTTACACCTGAAAGCTACTGCGCTCCGCCATGCTGCGTTGGCGAAGTCGGGAAAAATGCTCATTGGCACCAGCCAACTCCGCTTTTTCCCGACCCCGCCGCCTTGCCTGACCTAGGCTCGTGACGCTTTCGAATGTGAATCTGATTTGGAGAGGCAACGATGAGCTATCAGCACCAGTACGTCGACGGAACCACCGTCCACTTCCCCCTCGGCAAGGTCGTTTGCATTGGCCGCAACTACGCCGAGCATGCCAAGGAACTGAATAACCCGGTGCCCAGCGAACCCTTGCTGTTCATCAAACCGGGTTCCTGTGTGGTGCCGCTCGATGGCGGTTTTGCCATTCCTGAAGAGCGTGGCTCGGTGCATTACGAGGCGGAGATCGCCGTGCTGATCGGCAAGCCGCTGTCGAAGAAACCGGACGCTGAGGAAGTGCGTGATGCCATCAGCGGCTTCGCCCCGGCGCTGGATCTGACTCTGCGCGACGTGCAGGCCAAGCTCAAGGAGAAGGGCTATCCCTGGGAAATCGCCAAGAGTTTCGACGGCGCCTGCGTGCTGGCGCCCTTCGTGCCCGGCGATGCCATCGAGGACCTGGCCGATATCGGCATTCGCCTGGTGATCAACGGTGAAACCCGCCAGGACGGCAACAGCCGCGACATGCTCAACCCCATCGTCAGCATGATCCAGCACATGGCCGGGCACTTCGCCTTGCAGCCGGGGGACGTGATCCTCACCGGCACGCCCGTCGGTGTTGGTGCGCTGAGCAAGGGCGATGAGTTGGTGCTGGAGTTGGTCGGTCACAGTAGTTTCACCAGTACCGTGCTATAAGCTCTGACCGCTGCCTCTTCAGGCGGCGGAACTCTTCCAGACATCGGATGTCGGATCGCCATCAAGCAGCCGAGCCGTCGCCGATGCCTTCCCTCCGTTCCCGCCCCCGTTACTGGTTGTCCGGCATAGCCGTGCTCGCCGTGATCACGGTCGTAAAAACCCTGCATCTGGATGATCGCGTCCTGTTCTGGTGGCAGGAGGGGCATACGCCGTTGGTCGAGCGCCTGTCCAGCGTCTGGCTGCCTGGCTACCGTGCGGTGATTCAGGCCAAGGCGTTGTCTGGCCTGGAACGAGATGAAACCTCGGGGCTGACCTACAACCCGGTAACCGGCACTCTCTTCACCGTCACGGGTAAGAATCCCCTGCTGGTGGAACTCTCGCGTGAGGGTGAGGTGTTGCGGCGTATTCAGTTGAAGGGCTTCTCCGATCCGGAAGCGGTGGAAATGATGGACAACGGGCGCATGGCCATCGTCGATGAGCGTCGACGTCAGCTCACCACCTTTATCCTGCATGACGATGACCTGGAGCTGGATGCGGCCGATTTCCCCGGCTTCGACCTGGGCTTTGCCGAATCGGGTAACAAGGGCTTCGAAGCCGTTGCCTGGGATGCGCGCAGCAGCAGCCTGATGCTGGGCAAGGAGCGTAGCCCGATGGGCTTGTTCAGCCTGCCTTTTCCTGGCGAGGATGGTGCTGCTGGCGTGATGCAGCCTTTCAACTACGGCAATCTGGGAATGCGCGATATTTCTTCGCTGAGTATCGATTCGCGTACCGGTCACGCACTGGTGCTGTCGGATGAGTCGCGCATGCTGCTGGAGCTGGATCGTAGCGGTCACCCGGTCAGCTTTCTCAGCCTTACCGGCGGTCTCAACGGTCTGGAACAAGGCATCAAGCAGGCCGAGGGCGTGACCATGGACGAAGAAGGCAATATCTATATCGTCGCCGAGCCCAATCTTTTTTACGTCTTCAGCAAGGCGCAGCCGGATCCCAGTTGAGTGGAGTGGCGGATTCAGTTTGGCTTAAGCCGCGATTCAGTCTGGCTTCAGCTAGCGGCACTAATCTGAGCCCGTCACTTACGAACAACGAGGTTCACACCATGAAACGTACCGCTCTCGCTCTGATGGTTCTGCCGCTGCTCAGCTCCGCTGCTTTCGCCACCGGTTACACCGGCCCTGGCGCCACCCCGCAGGTCACCACCGTGGCTGCTGCACTGGAGGCTGCTGACGACACCCATGTTGTTCTGGAAGGTCAGATCGTCAAGCGCCTGCAGGACGAACTCTACGAGTTCAAGGACGCCACCGGCACCATCCAGGTCGAAATCGACGACGAAGACTGGCCGGGCCAGAAAGTCTCTGAAACCGCCAAGGTGCGCCTGACCGGTGAAGTCGACAAGGACTTCAACAGCCGCGAGATCGATGTCGATCGCGTCGAGCTGATCAACTGATCGCGATTTCACCGCTGCCCGCCACGCTAAGCCCGTGGCGGGCTTTTCTGTGGTAGTCAGAGAAATTCATCATGCGTCGTTTGCTCTCCATAAACCCCTGGCTCTATCTGCTGTTCTTCGTCTTGTTGCTTGGCGCCGTGTTGGGCCAGCAGTATCGGCTGTTCGAGCGAGCCTGGTTCTCCGTGCAGGAGTGGCAGCATGGTGCGCAGTGGCGCGATCAGTCGCTGTGGCTGGGCGACTACCGCGTGGTGATCGAAGCCAAGCCCATTGCCGATATCAGCGATGTGTCGGCGCTGACCTATGATCCGGATCGCCGCAGCCTGTTCAGCGTCACCAACAAGCCGGCCAAGGTGATCGAGATCAGCCTGCAGGGCGAACTCAAGCGCACCATCGATCTCGAAGGTTTTGGTGATCCCGAGGCCATCGAATATGTGGCGCCCGGCACCTATGTGATTGCCGATGAGCGCGAGCAGCGCCTGGTCAAGGTGCGCATCGACGATGCCACGCGCGCGCTTGATGCAGCCGACTTCCAGCAACTTTCCCTGGGTATCGGGCGCAACGGTAACAAGGGCTTTGAGGGTTTGGCCTACGATGCGAAGAATCAGCGTCTGCTGGTGGCCAAGGAGCGCGATCCGGTGCGCATCTTCGAGGTGCTCGGCTTCCCTCATGTCGACGAAAGCAAGCCACTGGCGCTGCAGGTCAATACCGATCCAAAGCGCGATGCGCGCTTGTTCGTGCGCGACCTTTCCAGTCTCGACTTCGATACGGCGACCGGCCATCTGTTGGCGTTGTCGGATGAGTCGCGCCTGGTGATCGAACTCAATGCCGAAGGCAAACCGATCAGTACATTGTCGCTGTTACGTGGCCAGCATGGCCTGCAGCGCAGCGTGCCGCAGGCCGAGGGGGTGGCGACGGATGACGACGGCAACCTGTACCTGATCAGTGAGCCGAACCTGTTCTATGTGTTCAGGAAGCAGGGCGACTAACTCGTCTGGTCGTCGATCACCGCGCTCGGTGCATTTTTTTGCACCGACTCGATGCCGCTCTTGCAGCTGGCGGCGCTGGCATACATCTGGCTTTGCCCGACCACCTGGCCGTTGGTGGCCATGAGCAGGAAGTAGTGTTTGTCGTTGCTCGAGGTCTTGGTCTCGAAGGCGCCCTCGCGTTGTGAGTTCTTCCTCACCGACTCGATGCCGTTAAGCGCCGAGTCCTTGGCTTTGTACATCTCACTGCTGAGGATGACCTGGCCATTGGTCGCCAGCAGGTTGAAGTGGAACTGGCCGTCTTTGGCCTTCTTCAGCTCGAACTTTCCAGACATGTTCATTTCTCCCCGAGCACTCGGCGGTATGCCGCAGCGATGTTCAGCAAGCGTAGTTCATCAATGCGAGTGGCTCTTGCCGACATGGGTATGGCCATCGTCCGGTAGCGGTTGCACACCGCCGCTGACGTTGAGCTGGCGCAGGATGCCGCAGTCTTCCGCCTCCTTGGGGCCGTTGCAACGGTCGCGCAACTCGGTGAGTTGATCACGTAGCGCCTGCAGACTGTCGATGCGCGCCTGAACATGCTCGATATGTTCGTCCACCAGGCTGTTGATGCCGGCGCAGCTCTCGTGGGGCAAGTCGCGCAGGGCCAGCAGTCGTTGAATCTCTTCCAGGGTCATGTCCAGCGTCCGGCAATTGCGGATGAACACCAGACGTTCCAGATGCTGGGCGCCGTACAGGCGGTAGTTGCCTTCGCTACGTGCGGGCGCCGGCAGCAGACCTTCGCGTTCGTAGTAGCGTACGGTCTCTACCTGGCAGCCGGCCTTTTTCGCCAATTCTCCGATTTTCATGGGATCGCTCCGTGAGTGCTTGACCCTATAGTGACTACAGGGTGTGTACTCGGCAACAGAGACCTGACGGAGATTTGCCATGAGCCGCTGCTGCGATCACTCGCACCAACAGCCACCTGCTCACCCTGAGCATGCCCACGATCACACTGGACACAATCACGAGGCCGTGCCGCAGCCAGCGGACGCTGCGCTGACGGGCGCGTGCAATACCCGTATACGCATCGAGCAGATGGATTGCCCCACGGAAGAGCGCCTGATTCGCGACGCGCTGGGTCGCCTGCCTGGCGTGGCCGGTCTGCATTTCAATCTGCTGCAGCGCGTGCTCACCGTCAGCCATGACGAAGGCATGCTGGCGCAGGTGCTGCCGGCCATCCGCGCGCTGGGGTTCACCCCGCAGGTCGAAGATGATCGCACTGCGCAGCAGCCGGCTGCTGCACCGGCGAAAAAGCCCTGGTGGCCACTGGTACTGGCTGGTGGGGTGGCAACCGCTTCGGAAGTCGTGCATTTCGCCGGGCTTGGCCCCGACTGGCTGGTGGCACTGCTCGCCGTTGCCGCCATTCTGATGTGCGGGCTGAACACCTACAAGAAGGGCTGGATCGCCCTGAAGAACCGCAACCTCAATATCAATGCCCTGATGAGCATCGCCGTGACCGGCGCGGTGCTGATCGGCCAGTGGCCGGAAGCGGCGATGGTGATGGTCCTGTTCACCCTGGCCGAATTGATCGAGGCGCGTTCGCTGGATCGGGCGCGTAATGCCATACGCGGGCTGATGGATCTGGCGCCACCGCGCGCTACCGTGCAGCAGGCCGATGGCAGTTGGCAGGAGCTCGACGTGCAGGCTATCAGGCTGGGCGCGGTGGTGCGGGTGCGTCCTGGCGAGCGCATCAGCCTCGATGGTGAGGTGGTCGGCGGCAGCTCGACGGTCAATCAGGCGCCGATCACCGGGGAAAGCCTGCCGGTGGAAAAACGTGTGGGCGACTCGGTGTTCGCTGGCACCATCAATGAGGCGGGCTCGCTGGAGTTTCGCGTTACGGCGGCTGCGCGTGACACCACGCTGGCGCGCATCATCCATGCGGTGGAGGAGGCACAGGGCTCGCGCGCGCCGACTCAGCGCTTCGTCGACCGGTTCTCGCGCATCTATACCCCGGTGGTCTTCGCCTTCGCCCTGGCGGTCGCCGTGCTGCCGCCGCTGGTCATCGGTGGCGCCTGGCTCGACTGGGTCTACCGCGCCCTGGTGCTGCTGGTGGTGGCCTGCCCCTGTGCGCTGGTGATTTCCACGCCGGTGACCATCGTCAGCGGCCTGGCGGCCGCCGCACGCAAGGGCATCCTGATCAAGGGCGGCGTCTATCTGGAGAACGGCCGGCACCTGGCTCTGCTGGCGCTGGACAAAACCGGCACGCTGACCCATGGCAAACCGGTGCAGACCGACAGCCTCCACTTGCTGGAAGTGGATGAACCGCTGCACGTCGCCTGGGCGGCGAGCCTGGCCGCGCGCTCGGATCACCCGGTTTCCAGGGCGTTGGCCCAGCGTGGCGAAGAGCAGGGGCAGGCGTTGCACGGTGTCGAGGATTTCGAGGCACTGCCAGGGCGGGGTAGCAAAGGTCGGATCGAGGGCACGCTTCTCTATATAGGTAACCACCGCCTGGTCGAAGACCTCGGACTCTGCTCGGCGCAACTGGAGCAGCGCCTCGAGGCACTGGAGCGCCAGGGCAAGAGCGTGGTGGTGCTGTGCGACGAACAGCGCGCGCTGATGCTCTTCGCCGTGGCCGACACGGTGCGCCAGAGCAGTCGCGAGGCGGTCGCCGAACTTCACGAACTGGGTGTACGCACCTGCATGCTCAGCGGTGACAACGCCCATACCGCCGCGGCCATTGCCGAACAGGTCGGTGTCGACGAGGCACGCGGCGACCTGTTGCCAGCCGACAAGCTGGCCTGGGTCGAGGCGCGTCAGGCACAGGGCAGGGTGGTCGGCATGGTCGGCGACGGCATCAACGATGCGCCAGCCCTGGCCAAGGCCGAGATCGGCTTTGCCATGGGCGCCGCCGGCACCGACACGGCCATCGAGACGGCAGATGTCGCACTGATGGACGACGATTTGCGCAAGATTCCGGCCTTCGTTCGCCTGTCGCGGCAGACCCACGCCATCCTGGTACAGAACATCGTCCTGGCCCTGGGCATCAAGGCGACCTTCCTGGCCCTGACCCTGGCAGGCGAGGCGACCATGTGGATGGCGGTGTTCGCCGATATGGGCGTGAGCCTGATGGTGGTGTTCAACGGCCTGCGCCTGCTGCGCAAATGAAGGAGGGCGATATGAACATGAAACTGCAAGCCGCCATCGACGAGGCTTTCGCTCAGGCGCAACAAGAACTGCGTGCTCGCCGCAGCGCCGAAGCATTGGTCTGGCTGGAGCGGGCGCACATCCTTACCCAGCGTCGCCCATGGCTACATGCACGTTCACATTACTTGATGCTGTGGGCCGGCTGGCAACAAGGGGATATGCGTGAGGTGCTTGGGCAAATGCCGCGCATCCTGGCGGCGCTGCTGTTCTCGCGCATCTGGGTGCCCATCGGCAACACCGGGCGGGCACGGGTCAGTGCCTTTCAACCCATGCCGATCAGCGAGGAACTGCGCCGCCTGCTCGAGTAGGCGGTGCATTGACAGGCTCCGTAGCCCGGATGAAATCCGGGACATTCCGCTGAGTCTGCCCCGGATTTCATCCGGGCTACGGTTTAACGCTTGAGCGTTTTCACGCCGTCGGCGGTGCCGAGCAGCAGCAGGTCGGCCGGGCGGGCGGCGAACAGGCCATTGGTGACCACACCGACGATGGCGTTGATGTCCGCTTCCAGCTTCACCGGGTCGGTGATCGACAGGTTATGTACATCGAGGATGACGTTGCCGTTATCGGTCAGCACGCCTTCGCGGTACACCGGGTCACCGCCCAGCTTCACCAGCTCGCGCGCCACATGGCTGCGCGCCATCGGAATGACTTCCACCGGCAGCGGGAAGGCGCCCAGCACCGGCACCAGCTTGCTGGCGTCGGCGATGCAGATGAAGGTCTTGGCCACGGCGGCGACGATCTTCTCGCGGGTCAGCGCCGCGCCGCCGCCTTTGATCAGGTGCAGGTGTTCGTCGCTTTCGTCGGCGCCATCGACGTAGAACTCCAGCTCGGCGGTGCTGTTGAGGTCGTAGACCGGGATGCCATGGCCCTTCAGGCGGGCTGCGGTGGCTTCGGAGCTGGCGACGGCGCCATCGAAGTCCATCTTGTGCTTGGCCAGTGCGTCGATGAAGAAGTTGGCGGTGGAGCCGGTACCGACGCCAACGATGCTCTTGCTGTCGAGGCGCGGGAGAATGTGGTCGACGGCGGCCTGGGCCACGGCCTGTTTCAGCTGATCCTGGTTCATCGCGGGGGAATGCCTGGGAAGGTGGGAGGACAAGGCGCGAATTATAGCCGCAAGTGACTTGCTATAGCCGTAAATGGCTTGATGACGGGAGGTGTCTGCCCCTAAAACCCGTGCGTTTCGTATGGTCGCCCGGCGCGGCGCTGGGGTAGACTCGGCAGTCCTCTCAAAGCCCGACCGCCTGCGAAATCGCCATGCTCGAACAGTACGTGAAGAAGATCCTCACCTCGCGCGTCTATGACGTCGCGGTGGAAACCCCGCTGCAACCCGCCCGCCAGCTCAGTGAGCGGCTGGGCAGCCAGATTTTGCTCAAGCGCGAAGATCTGCAGCCGGTGTACTCGTTCAAGATTCGTGGCGCCTACAACAAGCTGGCGCAACTGTCCCCTGAAGAACTGGCGCGCGGCGTGGTCACCGCCTCGGCTGGCAACCATGCACAGGGCCTGGCTCTCGCCGCCAAGCACCTGGGGGTGAAAGCGACCATCGTCATGCCGCGCACCACGCCGGAGCTGAAAGTGCAGGGCGTGCGTTCGCGGGGCGGCAAGGTGGTGCTGCACGGCGACGCCTTCCCCGAGGCGTTGGCGCATTCGCTGAAGCTGGTGGAAGAGAAGGGCTACACCTATATCCACCCTTACGACGACCCACTGGTGATCGCCGGCCAAGGCACCGTGGCCATGGAAGTGCTGCGCCAGCACCAGGGGCATATCGATGCCATCTTCGTGCCGGTCGGTGGCGGCGGCCTGATCGCCGGCATCGCGGCCTATGTGAAGTACCTGCGCCCGGAAATCAAGGTGATCGGCGTCGAGCCGGACGACTCCAACTGCCTGCAGCAGGCGATGGCGGCTGGCGAGCGTGTGGTGCTGCCGACGGTCGGGTTGTTCGCCGATGGCGTGGCAGTGGCGCAAATCGGCCAGCACACCTTCGATCTCTGCAAGCATCACGTCGATGAGGTGATCACCGTCAGCACCGACGAAATCTGCGCGGCGATCAAGGATATCTACGACGATACCCGCTCGATCACCGAGCCGGCCGGCGCCCTGGCCGTGGCCGGGATCAAGAAGTACGTCGAGCGCCAGGGCGCCAATGGCGAAGTGCTGGTGGGCATCGACTCCGGCGCCAACGTCAACTTCGACCGCCTGCGCCATGTGGCCGAGCGCGCCGAGCTGGGCGAGAAGCGCGAAGCGATCATCGCCGTGACCATCCCCGAGCAGCCGGGCAGCTTCAAGGCCTTCTGCGAGGCGGTGGGCAAGCGTCAGATCACCGAATTCAACTATCGCTATCACACCGACCGCGAAGCGCACATCTTCGTCGGTGTGCAGACCCATCCGGAGAATGACCCGCGCCAAGCGTTGGTCGAGGGCCTGCGCGCGCAGGGCTTTCCGGTGCTGGACCTGACCGATAACGAACTGGCCAAGCTGCATATCCGCCATATGGTAGGTGGCCATGCCGCCGGTGTCGGTGACGAGATGGTGCTGCGCTTCGAATTCCCCGAGCGGCCGGGTGCGCTGTTCAATTTCCTGCAGAAACTGGGCGGGCGCTGGAACATCTCGATGTTCCATTACCGCAATCACGGCGCTGCCGATGGTCGCGTACTGGCAGCGCTACAGGTGCCGGCGAACGAACGTCATCTGGTGCCGGCGGCGCTGGATGCCATCGGTTATCCCTACTGGGATGAAAGCGACAACCCGGCTTATCGCCTGTTTCTGGGCTGAACACGACCTTCGAACCCTAGGGCGGGTGTACGCCGCCCTGCGTAATCGCCTGATAATCAAGGAAGCCCCTGATGGAACACTACCTGCTGGTTCGCATCCTCCACAGCGCCCCAGGCGTGTTGCTGCTGCTCGGCCTGATCGCCCATGGCGTCATGCTGCTCAAAGCGCAGCGCGGTGGCGATGCAGCCGTGCTGGCGCGCAAGCTGCGCGTGACCCTGCTGTTCAGCTTCCCGGCATTCGCCGTGCTGGCGCTGAGCCTGCCGGTTACCGGCTACTGGCTGGTGGACACCGCCGGCTGGCCGCTGGGACAGACCTGGCTGCTGCTGGGCAGCATCCTCTATGTGCTGATGATGCTGCTCGGTTTGTTGCTGGCTGGTCGCCTGGCGGTCTGGCGTGCGCTGGGTGATACACCGGCGCCGACTTCGCTCAAGCGTCTGTGCCTGATCTATGCCGGGCTGATTCTGCTGCTCTTGATCGCCATCATGGCGCTGATGGGCGCCAAGCCGGTCTAAGCAGATCGGCGGGCTGCTCGCTTCGCTCGCGAGGCCGCCCTACGTCCGGCGACCGCACGTGGTTCTGGTACACGGCCTCAGCGTAGGGCGTACTCGGCTTTGGCTTCCTGCGTCGCTCTACCTCCTGCATCCATGCAGTCGTCGCGAAGCAGTATGCCGATCCCTCTCAACGCAGCGAAATCACCGGCCAGCCGCGTTCGAGAGCTGTGGCGCGCAGCACGTCGTCCGGGTCGACCGCCACCGGGTTGGCCACGGCCTCAAGCAGCGGCAGGTCATTGCGCGAGTCGCTGTAGAAGTAAGCGTCGTCGAGGTTGTACCCCGTCTCCGCCAGCCATTCGTTCAAGCGGGTCACTTTGCCGCCCTGGTAGCACGGCATGCCGGTGATCTGCCCGGTATAGCGGCCGTCCTGCATACCGCATTCGGTGGCGATCAACGTCTCCACACCCAGGCGCTCGGCGATGGGCGCGGTGACGAAGCGGTTAGTGGCGGTGATGATCACCAGTTTGTCGCCCGCAGCGCGGTGTTCGGCCAGCAGTGCCTCGCCCTTGGCCAGGATGATCGGCTCGATCACCTCGGCCATGAACTCGCGATGCCACTGCGCCAGTTGCGCCATGTCGTGGCGGCCGAGAATGGCCTGGCTGAAATTCTGATAAGCCACCACGTCCAGCTTGCCGGCGCAGTAATCGGCATAGAAGGCATCGTTGCGCGCCAGGTACTCGGCCGCGTCGACCAGGCCGCGCTGGCAGACGAATTCGCCCCAGCTGTGATCGCTGTCGCCAGCCAGCAGGGTGTTGTCGAGATCGAAAAGGGCCAAGCGCACGGTTCGTTACCTGTTCTGTAGAAAGGGAAGGCGCGCCAGAATAGCCGCTTTGCCGGGGCTTTCAAACAGCGCCTAAACCCGCGTTGCTGCTGTCGCCGGCTTTGTGGAACAATGCCGGAACTTGCGTGTACGAGGTTGCTTGCCGTGATCGATTCTGATGGTTTCCGCCCGAATGTCGGCATCATCCTGACCAATGATGTCGGCCAGGTGCTCTGGGCCAGGCGTATCAACCAGGATGCGTGGCAGTTTCCCCAGGGCGGCATCAATGATCGTGAATCGCCGGAAGAGGCGCTTTACCGTGAACTGAATGAAGAGGTCGGGCTCGAAGAGCAGGATGTGAAGATCCTCGCCTGCACCCGCGGCTGGTTGCGTTATCGTTTGCCGCAGCGTCTGGTGCGCACGCACAGTCAGCCGCTGTGCATCGGGCAGAAGCAAAAGTGGTTTCTGCTGCGCCTGACGGGGGCTGAAGACCGCGTACGCATGGACCTGACCGGCAAGCCCGAGTTCGATGGCTGGCGCTGGGTCAGCTACTGGTACCCGCTGGGCCAGGTGGTCACATTCAAGCGCGAGGTCTACCGCCGCGCGCTCAAGGAACTCGCCCCGCGCCTGATAGTGCGCGACTGATACGGACCCCAATCGAGCATGCTCAATACGCTGCGCAAGATCGTCCAGGAAGTAAACGCTGCCAAGGATCTCAAGGCGGCGCTGTCGATCATCGTGCAGCGGGTCAAGGAAGCGATGGGCAGCCAGGTTTGCTCGGTCTACCTGCTCGACCCGGAAACCAACCGCTTCGTGTTGATGGCCACCGACGGCCTCAACAAGCGCTCCATCGGCAAGGTCAGCATGGCGCCCAGCGAAGGCCTCGTCGGCCTGGTCGGTAGCCGCGAAGAGCCGCTGAACCTTGAAGACGCCGCCAGCCACCCGCGCTATCGCTACTTCGCCGAAACTGGCGAGGAGCGTTATGCCTCCTTCCTCGGTGCACCGATCATCCACCATCGCCGGGTGATGGGCGTGCTGGTGGTGCAGCAGAAGGAGCGCCGCCAGTTCGACGAAGGCGAGGAAGCTTTCCTGGTCACCATGAGCGCGCAGCTCGCCGGCGTTATCGCCCATGCCGAGGCGACCGGCTCGATTCGCGGCCTGGGGCGCCAGGGCAAGGGCGTGCAGGAGGCCAAGTTCGTCGGCGTGCCGGGTGCGCCGGGGGCAGCGGTCGGTACTGCTGTCGTGGTGCTGCCCCCGGCTGATCTGAATGTGGTTCCAGACCGCAGTGTCGATGACATCGCTGCCGAGCTGGAGCTGTTCGACAAAGCGCTGGGTTGGGTGCGCGAGGACATGCAGGAGCTGTCCGAGAAACTCGCCACTCAGCTACGCAAGGAAGAGCGTGCGCTGTTCGACGTCTACCTGATGATGCTCGAGGACGCCGCACTGGGTAACGAGGTGCGCAAGGTCATTCGTACCGGCCAGTGGGCGCAAGGCGCCTTGCGCCAGGTGGTGCTCGACCACGTCAATCGTTTCGAGCTGATGGATGACGCTTACCTGCGCGAGCGTGCCTCCGATGTGCGCGACCTCGGCCGCCGCTTGCTCGCCTATCTGCAGGAAGAGCGCAAGACCACGCTGGTCTACCCGGACAACACCATCCTGGTCAGCGAGGAACTGTCGCCGGCGATGCTCGGCGAGGTGCCGGAAGGCAAGCTGGTCGGTCTGATCTCGGTGACCGGCTCGGGCAACTCCCACGTGGCGATTTTCGCCCGCGCCATGGGTATTCCCACGGTCATGGGTGTGGTCGACCTGCCGTACTCGAAGATCGACGGCATCAAGCTGATCGTCGATGGCTATCACGGCGAAGTCTTCACCAACCCCAGTGAGCTGCTGAGCAAGCAGTACGCCGATGTGGTCGAGGAGGAGCGCCAGCTCACCGAAGGGCTCGACGCTCTGCGCGCGCTGCCCTGCGAAACCCTCGATGGCCATCGCATGCCGCTGTGGGTCAACACCGGTCTGCTCGCCGATGTTGCCCGTGCCCAGCAGCGCGGCGCCGAGGGTGTCGGTCTGTACCGCACCGAAGTGCCGTTCATGATCAACGAGCGCTTCCCCAGCGAGAAGGAGCAGCTCGCCACCTACCGCGAGCAATTGCAGGCCTTCCACCCGTTGCCGGTGACCATGCGCACCCTGGATATCGGCGGCGACAAGGCGCTGTCCTACTTCCCGATCAAGGAAGAGAACCCCTTCCTGGGTTGGCGCGGTATTCGCGTGACCCTGGATCACCCGGAAATCTTCTTGGTGCAGACCCGCGCCATGCTCAAGGCCAGCGAGGGGCTGAACAACCTGCGCATCCTGTTGCCGATGATTTCCGGCACGCAGGAGCTGGAAGAGGCGCTGCACCTGATCCACCGCGCCTGGGGCGAGGTTCGTGACGAGGGTACCGATGTGCCGCTGCCGCCTATCGGCGTGATGATCGAGATCCCGGCCGCCGTTTATCAGACCCGCGAACTGGCGCGCCAGGTGGATTTCCTTTCGGTCGGCTCCAACGACCTGACCCAGTACCTGCTGGCGGTCGACCGCAACAACCCGCGTGTGGCCGATCTCTACGATTTCCTCCACCCGGCGGTGCTGCAGGCCTTGCAGAAAGTGGTCAACGACGCGCACCTCGAAGGCAAGCCGGTGAGCATCTGCGGTGAGATGGCGGGTGACCCGGCGGCGGCCGTGTTGCTGCTGGCGATGGGCTTCGATTCGCTGTCGATGAACGCCACCAACCTGCCCAAGGTGAAATGGCTGCTGCGTCAGGTGACCCAGAGCAAGGCCAAGGAGCTGCTCGGCCAGGTGATGACCATGGACAACCCGCATCTGATCTACAGTACCCTGCACCTGGCGCTGCGCAATCTGGGGCTCGGTCGGGTGATCAACCCGGCGTCGAATATCCAGGCCTGATTCGCGAGCAGAGCTCGCTCCTACCTCAGGGGATATATCCCATCAGCGGCGTTGCCGCGGATCGCATCCGAGCTATCCGCGTAACGCGACCTCGCCCACCAAGGCACCATGCGGGCCGAAGCTGCGCTCGGTGATATTCCAACGCCCGTCTCGGCAGACGTTCAGCACCGTGCTGGCGCGGGTGCCATAGGTGGCCGTGGTAATGAAGACACTCGACAGCACGCGCTCCGTCGCCAGCCCGACGCCGGTGTCCGGTAACAGGTGGTCGGCCGGCTGGCTGCGATCGGTCAGCAGCTCCAGTAGCGCTTCATCCTCGCTTTCGAGTCTATCGCTCAGGGCATTTCTGGCACGCAGCAGCTTCGGCCACGGCGTGTCTAGGTCGGCGTTGGACATACCATAAATGCCGCTCTGCAATTGCCGAGGCAGGCCTTCCTGAGAATTGAAATGCCAGAGCTGATGGCGGTCGCCCAACAGCAGGTTGAAGCCGGCATGCTCTTGTGCGTCGCGCATGATCCTGTCGAGATAGGCAGGCGCGGACTCCTGACCCAGCAGGTAGTCGGCTGTCAGCACGCCGCGTGAACGGGGGCCGGCTTTCTGCCTGGGGTCGCGGATATTGGTCAGCGCCGCGAAGCGGCCTTGCGCGGTAACGCCGAGCCAGGTACCCCCAGCTTGCAGATCGCGACCGGCGAATACGCCAGGTGCATCCGGCCATTCACTCAATGCGGCGCTGGGGCGCGCGTAGAACTCGTCGCGATTGGCCGCCATGCGCAGCACCGTCGGGCTTTCGGGCTGCCAGGCGAAGACGATCAGGCACATGCGCATTCCTCCTATGGCGGAGTCTGGCAGGCTAGCGAGCTCAGCCAAGGGCGGCAACCGTTCCGTCGATCCGTGTGCCGTTGAGGAGGCATTTCCGCTACCATGCCGCTTTGTTTTTGGGGGTGTCGATGGAGCTGCTGCTCTACCTGGTGCTGGGCTCGGCTGCCGGTGTGCTGGCTGGCCTGTTCGGCGTGGGCGGCGGTCTGATCATCGTGCCGGTGCTGGTGCTGAGCTTCACCGCCCAGGGTATGGCAACGGAAATCCTCACTCACCTGGCAGTGGGAACGTCCCTGGCGACCATCGTCTTTACCTCGATCAATTCGCTGCTCGAGCACCATCGCAAGGGCGCGGTGCGCTGGCCGCTGTTTCGCTGGTTGACCATTGGCATCCTACTGGGTGCTGCGCTGGGGGCCATGACGGCGGCGTTGATCCAGGGGCCGTTGCTGCAGAAGATCATCGGTACCTTCGCCATCATCGTTGCCGCGCAGATGGCGCTGGACCTGAAACCCAAGGCCAGTCTCGGTGTCCCAGGCAAGCCGACGCTGACGGTAGCCGGCGGGGTGATCGGTTGGGCCTCGGCGATTTTCGGCATTGGCGGTGGTTCGCTTACCGTGCCCTTTCTGGTCTGGCGCAGCGTGCCGATCCAGCAGGCGGTGGCAACCTCGGCGGCCTGTGGTTTGCCGATCGCCATCGCCGGCGCGCTGAGTTTCATGTTTACCGGCTGGGGGAATCCGAATCTGCCGCCATGGAGCGTCGGTTTCGTGTATCTCCCGGCATTGCTGGGCATCGCCGTGACCAGCATGTTCTTTGCCCGTTTTGGTGCGCGTCTGGCTCATCGCCTGTCGCCACTGTTACTCAAGCGTCTGTTCGCCCTGCTGCTGTTCAGCGTGGGTCTGAGTTTTTTCATTTAAGGAGTCCTGGATGCTGCCTTATCCGCAGATCGACCCGGTGGCCATCGCCCTTGGTCCCCTGAAAATCCATTGGTACGGCCTGATGTATCTGGTCGGCATCGGTGGTGCATGGCTACTGGCATCGCGCCGTCTGGAGCGTTTCGATGCGACCTGGACCAAGGACAAGCTGTCCGACCTGGTGTTCTGGGTGGCCATGGGGGTGATTCTCGGTGGCCGTCTGGGCTACGTGTTCTTCTATGACTTTGCCGCCTATATCGCCGAACCGGCGAAGATCCTGCGGGTTTGGGAGGGCGGCATGTCCTTCCATGGCGGCCTGATCGGGGTGATGCTGGCGACCTGGTGGTTCGGCAAGCGCAACGGCAAGAGCTTCTTCGAGCTGATGGACTTTATCGCCCCGTTGGTACCCATCGGCCTCGGCGCCGGACGCATCGGCAACTTCATCAACGCCGAGCTGTGGGGCAAGGCCACCGATGTGCCCTGGTCGATGGTCTTCCCCACCGACCCTGAGCAACTGGCGCGCCATCCGTCGCAGCTGTACCAGTTCGCCCTGGAGGGCGCGGCGCTGTTCACCATCCTCTGGTTCTATTCGCGCAAACCGCGGCCGACCATGGCCGTGTCCGGCATGTTCGCCGCCTGCTACGGCGTGTTCCGCTTCATCGTCGAGTTCGTCCGCGTGCCGGATGCCCAGCTGGGCTACCTGGCCTGGGGCTGGCTGACCATGGGGCAGATCCTCTGCCTGCCGATGATCCTCGGTGGCATCGGCCTGATCGCCTACGCCTACAAGCGCCAGCCCGTACAAGGAGCCGCCTGATGAAACAGTACCTCGACCTGATGCGCCACGTGCGCGAGCACGGCACCTTCAAGGAAGACCGCACCGGTACCGGCACCTACAGCGTGTTCGGCTACCAGATGCGCTTCGACCTGGCCGATGGCTTCCCCATCGTCACCACCAAGAAGTGTCACCTGCGCTCGATCATCCACGAGTTGCTGTGGTTTCTGCAGGGCGACACCAACATCCGTTACCTGAAGGAAAACGGCGTCAGCATCTGGGACGAGTGGGCCGACGAGAACGGCGACCTCGGCCCGGTCTACGGCTACCAGTGGCGCAGCTGGCCGGCGCCCAATGGCGAGTCCATCGACCAGATCGCCAAGTTGATCGAGATGATCAAGAAGAACCCGGACTCCCGTCGCCTGATCGTCTCGGCCTGGAACCCCGCGCTGGTCGAGCAGATGGCGCTGCCGCCATGTCACGCGCTGTTCCAGTTCTACGTCGCTGACGGCAAGCTCTCCTGCCAGCTCTATCAGCGTTCGGCAGACATCTTCCTCGGCGTGCCTTTCAACATCGCCAGCTACGCGCTGCTGACGCTGATGGTGGCGCAGGTGTGTAACCTGCAGCCGGGCGAGTTCATCTGGACCGGCGGCGACTGCCACCTGTACGCCAACCATATCGAACAAACCGACCTGCAACTGACCCGCCAGCCACTGCCGCTGCCGACCATGAAGCTCAACCCCGAGGTGAAGGATCTGCTGGCCTTCAAATTCGAGGACTTCGAACTGGTCGGCTACGAAGCGCACCCGCATATCAAGGCGCCGGTGGCGGTTTGAGACCGGGCGAGTGCGAGCGGTCGTAAGGTGGGCTTTGGTGGGCTGAAGCGGAGCGCCGCCCGGCCCACCCTACAGGTGTGTATCGCCGCCAAACGTAGGGTGGGCTTCAGCCCACCGCTTGCATGGCGATTTCACTGCACAAACGCTCCACCTGTTCGGCGCGCTCGGCCTCTTCCAGACGTGCGCTGGGGTTGAGCGACGACCATTCGGGATGGGCGCGTGCCACGTTCAGCGGGGCGGGCAGCTTGCCGTGGCGCCACAGGGCATCCTGCGGGGCGCTGAGGGTGATGGCGTCCATGGCGGCGTGGCCTCGTTTATCCAGTGCCGCCAGCAGTTGCTGCTGACGCAGGGCGAGCAAGCGCAGCACGGCGTCGTCGACGGTCAGTTCGCGCTGACCTTTGAGCTTTCCCTTCAACCTTTCCCCGTAGTTGCGCAGAGTCTGCGCGCTGCCGCCGATCACTGCGCCCAATGCGGCAGCTGCGCCCATGGTGAGGCCGCCGACCAGCAGGTCGACACCAACGCCGGTGGCCGCGCCCGCTGCCATGCCGCCGCCGACCTTGATGCCCAGTTGCTTCAGCGTTTCCGGATTGAACAGGTCGTCGCCCCAGCGGCCATCGAGCAGAGGCAGGTCGGCCGCCTTGGCATCGCTGCTACGGAAGGCATACAGGCGCAGCAGGGCCTCGACGCAACGCTGCTCGCGCTGACGAATCGCATCACGCAGCTCAGAAATGGCGCCCTGTTCCAGCACCGGTTGAGCGGCGACGCTGCGGCGGCAGGCGGCGCAGTCGATCAGCAGCTCGGCGATCAGGCGGTTGCCGGCCTGGCGACGGGCTTGGCGCTGCGCTTCATGATCCTCGATCAGGCGTTGTAACTGCGGGCGCGAACGCTCCAGCAGTAGGGCGAGGCTTTCGTACAGGCGTCGTTCGCCATCTTCCGGTGGTGCCACGCTGTCGAACGCCACCAGGGCATGCAGGCCGAGGCGAGCCAGGGCTTCGCGCCATTCACCTTCGCGGTGGCTGACGCTGGCGACGAAGTTGAGCACCGGCAGCAGCGGCCGGCCACACATGGTCAGCACCGCCAGTTCGTCGCGGTACTTGGCCAGCACCGGCTCACGCACGTCGATCACATACAGGCCGGCGTCGGAGGCCAGCAGCTGGCGCAGCACCTTGGCCTCCTGTTCGTAGCGCTGGCGCGCCTCGCTGCCGTCGAGGAAGCGGGCCAGGCGCGCCGGGCCGTCCAGGCGTTCACCGGGGCGGTCGAGGCGTTCCAGGTAATCGAGCAGGGCAATGGCGTCCTCCAGGCCGGGGGTGTCGTACAGCTCTAGCAACGCCTGGCCGTCTACCGACAGTCGCGCACCCTCGACATGGCGAGTAGTGCTGGCGCGCGGCGAGACTTCGCCGAACTCCACGTCGCGGGTCAGGGTGCGCAGCAGCGAGGTTTTGCCGACGTTGGTATGGCCGACCAGGGCGAGTTTCAGCGGCGGGTTCATGGCGTGGCCTCGGCCGAGTAGCCCGGAAGCAGAGCGTGCATTGCGGTAGGAGCGAGCTCTGCTCGCGAACCATGGCAAACGGCAAAAGCTTCGCGAGCAGAGCTCGCTCCTACATGAAGTCCATGTGCCTGCGGTTCCCTAATCATGTCCGCTCTCCAGCCAGTTCAGCGGCGCCGTGTCGCCATGGGGCAGTCCCAGCGTGCCGAGGGCCTGGTGCCAGTCCGTCAGGCGCGCGCTGTCCAGGCATTCGCCGGGTGCGGGCGGCAGCAGCCAGATGCGCGTGGCGCTCGCACAACGCGCCAGTTCACCGAGCAGCGCCAGCGTGCCGCGATCCGGCGAGCGGCGTGGGTCGCAGGCGATGGCCAGGCGCTGGGGCGGGAAACGGGTCAGTTGTTCGAGCAACTGGCGGCGTTGTTCACGGCTGTCGATCACCCCGGCATCGGCCACGCCCTTGGGTAGCGGTGTCGGCGGCCAGGGGCGACGCTCGTCCAGTTCGATGCCGAGCAGCAGCGCGCCGCTGCCGGCTTGGGTACTGGCGCCGCCTTGCGGCTGATGCAGCGCGGCGGGGGCCAGGTCGCAGACGCCGAGGCGTTCGCTGTCCGGTTGCAGGCGCTGGCGCAGCAGGCTGTAGCCCGGTAGGTCGAGGTCCAGACGCAGCCTGCGCGTGCCTGACTGCCAGCGCCACAGGCACAGCAGCGCCAGCAGCAGGCGTGGCAGCAGGCCATAGACCAGCGCTACGCCAACCAGCCAGCCGGCCCAGCTCTGCCGGGCGGCTTCGCTGGCGATGGCGGCGTCGCCGCTGGCACGAATGACGTCGATATCCGGCAGGCTGAAGCCGAGCAGCGCAGGCAGGGCGCCTATGGCTTGGGTTAGGGCGATGAAGGTGTCGCCGCCGAGGATGGTGGTTTCCCAGACGAAACCGTAGCGGCGGGTGGCGAGCAGCAGCAACAGGGTGGTCAGCGCGGCGAGCATGGCCAGGGTCCACAGGCCGTTGACCATCAGACCCAGGCCCCAGCGGGTCAGGCGTTGGCGTTGCAGCATCAGCAGCAGGGCCGGGGCCAACTGCGCGGCGCTGGCGTCGCGCGCCAGCTTTTCGCTGAGCCACAGCCACAGGCGACCGAGCGCGCCAGGGCGGTCTCGGGTCAGCAGCAGACCCAGCAGCCAGCCAAGCAGCATCAGCAGGTTGAGCCCGAGCAGGCTGCCCAGCGCCCAGAACACATTGACGGGTTGGCGCCCGTCACCCAACGCGGCCAGAGCCAGACCGAAGCCGCTGAGCAGGGCCAGCAGTGCCAGCAGCCCACCGGCCAGGCGTGCGCCCTGCAGCCAGTGCAACAGCGCCTGCCACTGACCATCTCGACGGGCCAGGTGCAGGGCGCGATGCTGGATGCGTTGGGCCAGGTCACCGTGCTCGGCGCGGGCCAGGCGATTGGCCTCGGCATCTTCGAGCGGGCCGGCGTGTTCCTCACGCAGGCGAATGGTCTCGCTGAGCCAGAGGCGTTGCAGGGGCGTAGGGGAGGAGGCGTCTGTCACGCGGCGTCTCGTCGTTCGGATCAGGGGTTGAGAATAACCCCTGATCCGCCCCGGTGCGAATCAGCGCTGTTCGCGCAAGCGCACGGCGATGTCCGGTTGGTCGATGAACAGGCCGTCGACGCCGGTGGCGAGGAAGGCGCGCAGTTCGGCCTCGATGTCGCCACGTTCGGCCGGCTCGCTGCCGTTGCGCAGGCTGGTGGGCAGGAAGGCGTTCTCGGCGCGGAAGGTGTAGGGATGGACCTTGAGCTTGGCCGCATGGGCGTCACGCACCAGGCTGGTGGGCGTGGTCAGGTTGCCGGCGGCGTCGCGCGGGATGATCATGCCTTTCTCCGGGCCGATGCCGCTGGCGTAGCGGGCGATGGCCTTCAGGCCCTTGGGCGTGATCATCTGGGCGTAGCCCAGGCCGGTGCCGAGCACCTGCTGGTCATAGGGCTGGCCCTCGGTCCACAGCAGTTGCACCAGTCGTACCTGGGTCAGACGGCTCAGGGTCTTGAGGTTCTCCACTTCGAAGGACTGGATGTAAACCGGCGCCTTGGCGCTGTTGTAGCCGTTGCGCTTGAGGATCTTGACCAGTGGCTGCTCCATGGCCAGGCCGATCTGCTGGAAGTGGGTCGGGTGCTTGGTTTCCGGATACAGGCCGATGACCCGCTGCTGGCTGAGCTGCAGACTTTTCACCAGGTCGATGATCTCCTGCAGGGTTGGGATCTCGAACTGGCCATCGAAACGGGTATTGGCCGGGCGCACCTGCGGGATGCGCTCGATGGCGCGCAGGGTCTTGAGTTCGGCCAGGCTGAAGTCCTCGCTGAACCAACCTTCCAGGCTGACGCCATCCACCGTCTGGGTGCGCTTGCGGTTGGCGAACTCCGGACGCTGCGCCACGTCGGTGGTCAGGCCCAGTTCATTGTCGTGGCGGGCCACCAGTTGCCCGTCGCGGGTCATCACCAGGTCCGGCTCGACATAGTCGGCGCCCTGCAGAACCGCCAGGGCATAGGCGGCCAGGGTGTGTTCGGGGGCGTAGCCGCTGGCGCCACGGTGGGCGATGATCAGTGGCCTGGCGTCGGCATGGGGCTCGCCCTTCTGCGCCAAAGGCTGTTGTTGCGCCCAGTCGATGGCGGCCTGCACGCTGTCGGGCTTGGCTGGCGCGGCGAGGCCGAGGGCCGGTAGCAACAGGCCGGCGCAGAGCAGCCAGCTGCGAAGCGGTGTGGTCAACATGGTGGTACCTCCTTGCACGGGGATGGAAACCCAAGCCTGCACCGACAAGGGTGACGATTCTGCTACAGAGGTCCAAGCCTAGACGGTTCTGTGTGCCACTCGGCAAGCCAAAGGTGGGCTGCGGGTGCGCAGGACGCTCTGCTATGCTCGCGTTCATGAAAATGACTCTACCCCTTTCCCTGATCGCCGCGCTCGCGCACAACCGCGTGATCGGTCGCGACAACCAACTGCCCTGGCACCTGCCGGCGGACCTCAAGCATTTCAAGGCGCTGACGCTCGGCAAGCCGATCATCATGGGGCGCAAGACCTGGGATTCACTCGGTCGGCCATTGCCGGGCCGGCTCAACATCGTGGTCAGTCGCCAGGCGGGCCTGACCCTGGAAGGTGCCGAGGTATTCGCGACGCTGGAAGAGGCCATCGAACGAGCCGACGCCTGGGCACGTGAAGAGAATGCCGAGGAACTGATGCTGATCGGCGGCGCGCAGCTCTATGAGCTGGGCCTGGCCCAGGCTGATCGCCTGTACCTGACGCGTGTCGGCCTCGACCCTGAAGGCGATGCTTTCTTCCCTGAGGTCGACGAGGCTACCTGGCGCATGACCTCCAGCCTCGAGCACCCGGCTTCGGCCGAGACACCGTTCTACGCCTTCGAAGTGTGGGAGCGCCGCGGCGCATAATCCTGCCTGGCGTTCCGGCCATCTCTGCCGCCAGACAGATTCCCTGGCGCGCCGTGATGGCCACTGCCTTGCCTTGCCTCTGCCGTAATTTTCTTTCGTGCATCCTGATGCAGGTTCTGTCATGACTGAGCAATCACCCGTCGACGAGCGCCCGAGCGCCGTCGCTGCACTCTTCGTGCGCCATCCACTCTGGGAAGATGCGCTGGCCCTGCTGTTCGGTACCGCTCTGGTGGCATTGGGCATCGCCTTCTACGCCCATGCGGGGTTGTTGACGGGGGGAACCGTCGGCATCGCCTTTCTGGCCAACTACCAGGCTGGTTGGTCGTTCGGTCTGGTGTTCTGCCTGGTCAACCTGCCGTTCTACCTGCTGGGCATCTGGCGCATGGGCTGGGCTTTCACCTTGCGCACGGGCTGCGCGGTGATGCTGGTTTCGCTACTGGCCGAGCTGACGCCGCAGTGGGTCGCCTTCGCCCATCTAAGCGCCGTGTATGCCGCGCTGTTCGGTGGCGCTGCGATGGGGCTGGGTTTGCTTATGCTGTTCCGCCACCGCGCCAGCCTGGGCGGGGTGAACATTCTCGCGCTGTACATGCAGGAGCGCTTCGGTTTCCGTGCGGGGACCGTGCAGATGGCCATCGATGCGAGCATCGTGCTGGCGGCGATCTTCGTCGTGTCGCCAGACAAGGTGCTGCTCTCGGTGCTGGGGGCGGTGATGCTCAATCTGGTGCTGGCGATCAATCACCGGGCGGACCGTTACGTTGGCGTCAGCTGAACCCCGCAACGAACGAGGGGCTGCCTCGCTGGAGGCAGCCCCTCGTTGTTTCGTTTGTCGCGGACGCGAGAATCAGATCACTTCGGTGAACTGGATGATCTCGACCCAGTAGCCGTCCGGGTCCTTGATGAAGGCGATGTCGCGCATGCGGCCGTCGGTCAGGCGTTTCTGGAAGTCCACACCGAGGTCTTCGAAGCGCTGGCAGGCCGCCTTGATGTCCGGCACCGACACGCACAGGTGACCGAAGCCACGTGGGTCGCTGTTGCCGCTGTGGTAGGAGAATTCCGGGTCTTTCTCGGTGCCGTAGTTGTAGGTCAGCTCCAACACGCCTGGGATCGACTTGCGCCACTGATGGCGAGCTGCCGGGTCAGCCGGGATCTGCGACTTGTCGTTGATCAGCGCGAGGAAGTACAGGCTGAACTCGGCATCGGGGAAGTCCTTCTTCTCCAGCAGGGTGAAGCCCAGCACACGGGTGTAGAAATCGAGGGATTTCTGCAGATCCTTCACGCGGATCATGGTGTGGTTGTAGACGAAGTCGGCAGTGGCGACATCGGGTTTGGCGGTCACGCCGGCAATGGCGTTGAGCTCGTCGAGGGTCATGGGGTTCTCCATCAGGCGGGGAAAAGGCTGTACCAGCTTAGATGGACTCGCTGAGGGTGTTTTTCAAGGGTAGGGTGCGCCGTGCGCACCCGGGCCCTTCGCAGTCGCCGCGGTGCGCATGGCGCACCCTACGTGAGCCGCTTTACCGCGATTGGCCAGCGCGTAGGGTGGCTTCAGGCCTGTAGCGTGATCAGCTCGGCCCGGACCGTCTGGTCGTCGATATGCAGGATGCCCACGCCGACGGGCAGCTTGAAGCGCCGTGGCCCGGCGCTGCCGGGGTTGAGGTAGAGCACGCCGTTGCGCTCTTCATGCTGTGGTTTATGCGAGTGCCCGGCAATCACCACGTCGATGCCTTGCTCAGTCGGGTCGATATCCAGCTGCTTGAGGTCGTGCAGCACATGCAGGGCGATGGCGCCGAAGCGTAGCGTCTGGCGCTCGGGGATGGCGTCGGCCCAGCTGTCCTGATCATTGTTGCCGCGTACCACCGACAGCGGCGCGACGCGCTCAAGTTCGGTCAGGATGTGCGGCCCGCCGATATCACCGGCATGGATCAGATGATCGACGCCTTGCAGCGCTGCCAGCGCCTCGGGGCGCAGCAGATTGTGGGTGTCAGCGATCAGGCCGATACGCATGATGGGCTCCTGAGCATGGATGTAAGAGCCAGCTTGCTGGCGATCAGCGTCGGATGCAAAACCTTCCGTCAACAAAAAGCCCGGCAAACCAGGCCGGGCTTTTCTCTGGTGTGGGCTGACGAATCAGCCGTCCAGCATCGCCTTGTTGCGCACCGCGCCCTTGTCGGCGCTGGTGGCCAGCAGGGCATAGGCCTTGAGTGCCGTGGTCACCTTGCGGGTGCGCGGTGCGGCAGGCTTCCAGCCTTTCTTGTCCTGCTCGGCGCGGCGGGCGGCCAGTTCTTCATCGCTCACCAGCAGGTTGATGCTGCGGTTGGGGATGTCGATGAGGATTTTGTCGCCATCGTTGACCAGGCCGATGGCACCGCCTGCTGCAGCTTCCGGCGAGGCGTGACCGATGGACAGACCGCTGGTACCACCGGAGAAACGACCGTCGGTGAGCAGGGCGCAGGCCTTGCCCAGCCCCTTGGACTTCAGGTAGCTGGTCGGATAGAGCATTTCCTGCATGCCCGGGCCGCCTTTCGGGCCTTCGTAGCGGATGATGACGATGTCACCTTCCTTCACTTCGTCGGCGAGGATGCCCTTGACCGCGCTGTCCTGGCTTTCGAAGACCTTGGCGTTGCCTTCGAAGACGTGGATCGACTCATCGACGCCGGCCGTCTTCACCACACAGCCATCGAGGGCGATGTTGCCGTACAGCACCGCAAGTCCACCCTCTTGGGAATAAGCGTGCTCGACGCTACGAATACAACCATTCTCGCGGTCATCATCCAGACTCGGCCAGCGGGTGCTCTGACTGAACGCGGTCTGGGTGGGGATGCCAGCAGGGCCTGCCTTGAAGAAGTGATGAACCGCTTCGTCCTGGGTCTGGGTGATGTCCCACTGGGCGATGGCTTCGGCCATGTTCGGCGTGTGCACGGTGGGCACTTCGGTGTGCAGCAGGCCGCCACGCGCCAGCTCGCCGAGGATGGAGAAGATGCCGCCAGCGCGATGCACGTCTTCCATGTGGTACTTCTGGATGTTCGGCGCGACTTTGCACAGCTGCGGCACCTTGCGCGACAGTCGATCGATGTCGCGCAGGTCGAAGGCGATCTCCGCTTCCTGGGCTGCAGCCAGCAGGTGCAGGATGGTGTTGGTCGAACCGCCCATGGCGATGTCCAGCGTCATGGCGTTTTCGAACGCCTTGAAGCTGGCGACGTTGCGTGGCAGTACCGACTCGTCGCCTTCGCCGTAGTAGCGTTGGCAGAGTTCGACGGCCAGGCGACCGGCGCGCAGGAACAGTTGTTCACGATCGCTGTGGGTGGCCAGGGTCGAACCGTTGCCTGGCAGTGCCAGACCCAGGGCTTCGACCAGGCAGTTCATCGAGTTGGCGGTGAACATGCCGGAGCAGCTGCCGCAGGTCGGGCAGGCGCTGCGCTCGTACTCGGCGACCTTCTCGTCGGAGGCGCTGGAGTCGGCAGCGATGACCATGGCATCGACCAGATCCAGGCCGTGATTGGCCAGCTTGGTCTTGCCGGCTTCCATCGGCCCGCCGGAAACGAACACCACCGGGATGTTCAGGCGCAGGGCGGCCATCAGCATGCCGGGGGTGATCTTGTCGCAGTTGCTGATGCAGACGATGGCATCGGCGCAGTGGGCGTTGACCATGTACTCCACGGAGTCGGCGATGATCTCGCGGCTCGGCAGCGAATAGAGCATGCCGTCGTGGCCCATGGCGATGCCGTCGTCGACGGCGATGGTGTTGAATTCCTTGGCCACGCCGCCGTGCTTCTCGATCTCGCGGGCGACCAGTTGACCCAGATCCTTCAGGTGCACGTGGCCGGGCACGAACTGGGTGAAGGAGTTGGCGATGGCGATGATCGGTTTCTTGAAGTCTTCGTCCTTCATCCCGGTGGCGCGCCACAGGGCGCGGGCGCCGGCCATGTTGCGGCCGTGGGTAGAGGTCTTCGAGCGGTAGTCAGGCATGACGATGATCCTGCGGCTAATTCGGTTATATAGGCGGTGAGCGTCGTGGGCGGCAGGTCACCGCGTGTCGTGGGCTGCATGACGAGACGGGATCACCGTTCGCGCGGCCAGGGCTCACAGGCCCGCCGGAGGATGCCTGGCGGGAAATACCTCGATTCTACGCCGCAGTAGGCGCCAGGGGAAAGGCTGCTGACGGTCACCATCGCTGGTGATCCGTCAGATTCGGGGTGGTGGGGTGATGCAGTGATCAATTGCCTCGCGACGCGCCGTCAAGGCCCTCCGGTAGCCGGATGCCGCTATCGGCGATTCGATAGAGTTCGTCTGGGCTGAATGACGGAGCACTCGCCTCGCTATCCGGGTCGCTTTGAGTGGCGGCGAGAATATCGCTATAGGCCTGAGGTATTTCTACCGCCGGGTTGCTCGGCTGGCCCTGGGATTGGCCGCTGATGGTCAGGGTGCCGTCTACGAAAGTAAGGGCGTAGTTACCAGAGGTCAGACCATGGGCGCTGATAGCATAACTGCCGTTATTGACTGCACCCTGAGCACTGCCACCATAGGTAAGATTGCCGCCGAGCACGCTGGCATCCTCGCCATTGACGAAGCCGCTGTAGCTGACGCCATTGCCGCCGCTGAAGGCGAGGCCGTCGTAGGTCTTGCTGGCGTCGTTGGCGGTGACGGCGAGCGCGGCCTTGTCGATGGTCAGGGTGGTATCGGCGTAGCTGATGTCGTAGCCCTGCTGACCCGAATACAGCCCGTCCAGGCTGAGACCACCATCGGTGGTGCTGTAGCTGCCAGCGTTCTGCGAGGCGCTGGAGTAGGTCAGGCTACCAAGCAGTAGATCATCATTCAGGGTATCGCCAAGGTCCGTTGTGTATCCGCTGGTGCCGCTGTTCTGGCCATCGTAGGTTTTATTGCCAATGTCCGTCGCCGTGACGGTCACGCTCTGCATGAAGCTGCGCAGCAGTGGCGCAGTATGCCCCTCATAGATCCTCCAGACTGCATTACTGCCGCCGTTGGTGGCCAGGTTCCAGGTGGCATAGTTGGAGGCGTCGCGTAACGCTGTGCTATCCAGGCCGCGTAGATTTTCCACAGTCGCAACACCACCAATGCTGCCCGCGCCGGGACCGGTGAAGGTGTCGGTGTTCCAGAACGAGTCCGCTACGCGTCCGGTTGCTATATTGCCTACCAACCCCCCTACGGACGTCACCCCGGTCACGCTGCCAGTGGCGTAGGTGTATTCGATCAGGCTGCCGTTATAACCGGCCAAACCACCTACATACTCTGTGCCTTGTACCTGACCGGTGGCATAGGCATTGCGGATGGTGCCGGTGTTGGCACCCACCAGGCCGCCGGTCATTACGACACCGCTGATGTTTCCCGTGGCGTAGGAATTTTCTACCAGGCCCCAGTTTTCTCCGGTCAGCCCACCTACGACGTTCTCCGCGCCGCTTACATCGCCAGTGGCATAGCTGTTGCGAATGATGCCGTTGTCCCGGTTGCGTGCCACCAAGCCACCAGCACCGCGTGCAGTGGAGCTGACGGTGACGTTGGTATGAAGGTCGCTCAGTATGCCGCCGTAGTTGATGCCTACCAGGCTGGCAGCATTGAATCCGCCATGAACGCTGCCACCGACCAGTCCCAGGTCGTGAATCTGCGCCCCGGCGGCTGTCTGCCCGATCAATGCCACTTCGCTTTCGTTTGCGCGATTTATCCTGAGGTCGCGAATCAGGTGGCCTTGACCATCCAGCGAGCCGGTAAAGGGGGTGCTGGAGTTGCCCACTGGTTTGAACCCAGCCACTCCCCATACATCGCCGTAGTAGCCATTACCGCCTGCTGCAAGCGCGGCACCGAGATCCAGGTCGGTGCCCAGGCGATAGTCGGCTGACAGATCCAGCGCCATCAGTTGCAGGGCGTGGGGCGTGAACAGGGTCGTCGAGTACTCGCCGCGCAGCATGGGTCGTGTATCGCCTTCGAACATCACCCAGGTGTTGGTGAAGTCGAAGCCGGCGTAGGTGGCTTGGGTGCGGGCGTTGGTGGAGTCGATACCAGTGCCGGCTGCACTGCTTGCTTGGCCGGTGGAGTCCATGTCCCAGTAGCTGTTGGTGACCGTGGCGCCGGAGCCGTCAACGTTCCCCACCAGCCCGCCAGTGCCGGTCACTCGGCCGCTGGCGTAAGTATTGGTCAATGTGGTGCCCTGCACGGTGCTGCCGATCAGCCCGCCGATAGCATCACCCGTACCGGTTACCGCTCCCGTTGCATAGGCGTCCGTGACCGAGGCCGCACGATTACGGCCGATCAAGCCGCCTACCTCACTCGCCCCGCTGACCGTCGCTGTGGAGGAGGACTGGCTAACAAAGCCTTGATCGTTCAGGCCCACCAGGCCGCCGACCTGATCACCCAGCGAGGATACCTGGCCGGTGACATGGGTATTGGTCATGGTGCCACCGCTCAGCCTTGCCACTAGGCCTCCTACCGTGCCAATGCCAGTGATGGAAACATTGGAGAGGGTCAGGTCGCGGATGGTGGCTGCCGTGAGGCCGAACATACCGATAACCCCGTTATTGGGGCGATAGATGAAGAGACCGTCAACCGTGTGCCCGAGGCCGGCAAAGGTGCCGTTGAAGCCATCGATGGGAGCGAAGCCGGCTCCTGCGTTCCAGGTACTGGTCGCAGCGGCATCGAGGTCGATGGCGAGCGCGTAGTGACCGTTTCCCGAAATGCCTTGCAGGGCGCTGAGGTCGCGAATCAGGGTGTAGTCGACGCCGCCGAGACTCAGTCCGGCATTGCCTCCTGAGAGGGTGACGCGGGCGCCCTGGTTCAGGCTGTAACCGTTGCCGTAGGCCAGCACCAGCGCTGCATTGTCGCCGCTGGCGGTGATGTCCTTGTTGACGTTTATGCGGCCGTGGGCATCGAGCGTCAGCGTGGTATCTGCGCTCCAGCTCACGGCAGCATTGACGTTGATGTCGCCGTTTTCGCTGCCTCCCGCCACGGTCTGTAGCGTGATGCTGGTGTTCTGCAGGTTGGCGCTGAGGGTGCTGGCACCGATGCCGCTGGGGGTCTGGCTGGCACTGCCGGCGCTGACGGTAAAGTCGGTCGGGTCGATCAGCCAGGTGCCGGTTTGCCCGGTCGTGGCCTTGGTGGTGACGGTCGTGCCCGCGGCGATCTGCACATGGGCGCCGCTGGTGTCGATAAAACCGCCATTGCCGCCATCCGCCGCGCTGGCATCCAGGGTGCCGGCGACCTGCACTGTGCCGCCGTCGAAGTCGCCGAGCAGGACGATCCTGCCTTCCTTCTCGCCGAGGGTGCGGGCCTGGATCACGCCCTCGTTGTTGACCACCGTCTGCAGCAGCGCATCGGCTGCGCTGGCGGTGAGGATGACGTTGCCGCCGTCGGCCTGGATCAACTGACGGTTTTCCACCAGCGCGTCCTTCACCGCCTCGTCGACCTGTACGCTGAGCAAGCCGTCACCCGCGAAGTCGAGGGTGACCGAATTACCAGCGGCCAGGGCCACCGTGCCCTGGTTGGCGACGATCACGCCGTTGTTGCTGACCGTGCCGCCGAGCAGGGCGACGCTGCCGCCATCGGCGGCGCTGATGCGCCCATTGTTGATGACCGAAGCGTTGCTGCCGTTGCCCTTGAAGGCGTAGTTGCCCGCTTCGAAATCGCTCACTGACAGATCCAGGGTGGAAGCCACCAGACCGCCGACGTTGACCTGCGCCCCGGCGCCGAAGAGCACGCCGTTGGGATTGATGATGAACACCCGGCCATTGGCATCGAGCTGGCCCATAATCTTCGAGCCGTCGGCGCCGAGCACCCGGTTCAGGGCGATCGAGTCGGTTCCGGGCTGGTTGAAGGTCACCTTGTTACCGCTGCCGATGTCGAAGCTCTGCCAGTCGATGGCCAGCTTGTTGCTGGCTTGATCGATGACCATCTGCTGGCCGTTGGGCTGGCTGATGCTGCCGCTGCCGGAGACCACCTGACCGCCAGTGGGCAGGTCGGCGGCGAAGGTCGAGCCGGCCAGTACGAGGCTTGTCGCCAATACCGCACCGGCGCCCTTGCCACGTTTGCGGGCGTGTTCATGGGCGACGGCCCAGGCGCCCAGGGCGTGGTTCCAGATTAGAGCGTAGCTGCGGTTCATGGATGTCCCCTTATCAATCGTCTGGCTGCGGAGTGCTGCGTTTCGGCCTGCGGTGTAACCATCAAGGGTTTGCAGCGTTAGAAGAAGCGCACCACCTGTGCCCATACGCGCGGGCTGCGGTCGACATCGCTCTGCGGCTCGCTGTTGCCCAGTTTCCACGCGGTCACGGCGCTGACCTGCCAGCCGTGGGCCGCCCAGCGTGCGCCCAGGCCGGCACCGGAAAGGCTGCGATGGTTCTCGCCGGAGGCCCAGCTGTCCTTGTTCAGGCGCACCTGGCCATGGTCGACGAAGGTGCTGAGCTGCCAGGCATCGGTCAGCGCATAGCGCAGCTCGAGATTGGCCAGCCAGCCTTGGTCGCCGGAGGCTTCGCCCTGCGGGTAGGCGCGTACACCGTAGGCGCCGCCCAGGTAGAGCTTTTCCGAACTGTCGAGGTTGCCGTCGGCCCATTGGCCTTGCAGCTGGGAATAGAGGCTGAAGCGCTCGCTCAGGCGTTGCAGGCGAACCAGGCTGGGGTTGAGCTTGTGGAAGCGGCCGGCCGTGCCGGCAGTGAGGTCGTCGATACGCTGCGCAGTGGCATCGTCGAGGTTCAGGCTGCCCTGGCTCCAGGCCAGGGCGAAGCTGTTGATGCCACCGCCGAGCAGGGTGTCACGGCTGTTGCCGTTGAGCGTCAGGATGACCACGCGCGAGCGTTTCTCGCTCTGCTGGTCGAACAGGTCGATGTCGTCCTGCAGGCGCTTGTCGTCGAATTGGGCCTGCACATAGAGGTTGAAATCCCTCGAGCGCATCAGTGGTTGCAGGGCGAAGACGCTGGCGATGCGTGCATTGCCATGGGCATCGAGGTCTTCGAAGTCCTTGGCCAGCTCATAGTCCATGTCCGAATAGGCCACGCCGAGCTGAGTCGACCAGGGGCCGACAGGTAGCTGATAGGCGATGCGGCCGTAATTCTGTTCTTCGTCCGAACCCATGGCGCGCAGGGTCAAACGGTCACCCAGTCCCAGTGGACTGTTGATGTTGAGTGTGCCGCCAAGGCGGTACTGACCGGTGAAGCGGTTGCCGTAGTTGTCGGCGTCGATGGAGCCGGACAGCAGCGGTGCGCGCTCGATATTCACCAGCAGGTCGGTGCTGCCGGTGCTGGTGCCGGGGCGCAGGGTGGACTTCACCTCGACGCCGGGAGTGTCCTGCAGCAGCAACAGGCTGCGTTCGAGCGGCCTGGCCTGCACCGCATCGCCGGCTTGCAGTGCCGCCAGGGGCGCGAGGGCGCTGCCACCCAGGCCGGCCTGGTCGTTGATCTGCACCTGGCCGTAGCGGCCTTCGAGCACAGCGATCCGAACCATGCCGCCATCGATCTCCTGGGCGGGCAGATAGGCGCGTGCCAGCGGGTAACCGCGTTCGCGGTAGAAGCGGGTGATGCGATTGGCGGCGCCCTGCAGATCGCCAAGTGTGAGGGTGCGATTGTTCAGGTCATCGAGCAGCGTCAGCAGTTGCTCATTGGGGATGGCGCTGTTGCCCTCGAGGACGAAACCTGTGACTTGCAGGCTCGGCCCAGCGCTTTGCTCCTGATCACCGGGTGAGTCGGGCAGATTGATGTCTATGGATTGACGCTTGGGTAACTGCAGAGGCTTCTGGTCGAGACTTTGTTGGGTCTGACCAGCATCCGGCGCTACGGCTGCCAGAGCCGAGTTGGTGAGGATATTCCCGGCGGCCAGCAAGGCGACGGACAACAGGCTCGTGGCAACACGCATGGCGATCAGCTTCCTTCTGGGAGACGGCTGCCCAGGCCTGAGTGATCTGCATCAGGCCGAAGACAAAGAGGAAGCCTAGGTCGTGTGACCTGGATGTAGCTTGATAGAACTTGCGGTGTTTGCCTCAGCTCTCCAGGCCGAGGGCGATATCCAGACATTGCGTGGCATCACCTGACCAGGGGGGCTGGCGATAGAGTTCATAGCCGCCCTGGGGGACAAAACGCTCACCGGAGCTTTCCGGCCAGGCCACGGCGAGGGTGCGATAGGCCGCGAATACCTGGTTGTAGGGTGCTCGGTGTTGAAGGCAGGCGTAACGTCCGGCTGGCAGCCTCATTCGGCTCAGTGGGGCGTCACCGATGGGGAGTCCGAGATCGACCACAGCGCAGTCGTAGCGCACCAGGTCGTTGGGGGTGATCTCCGGGTTGTCGGTGATGGCTCCGATGGCCCTGGCGTTATCCAATGGATAGCCGATACGTTGCAGTTCTTCGGCAAAGTGTCGCCAGTGCTCCGCAACTCGTGCATAGCTGCCGTAGAAACGCATGCTCAGCAGCGCCAGATCGGGAAGGTGAGTGATCTGTACTTCGCTTGCCCGACGATGTTCCTCAGCTGTGGCGGGGATGCTGGCCTGGCGCGCGAACTGACGGTACTGGGTGGGCGTCAGGGCGAACTGGCGATGGAAGGCACGGATGAAGGCCTCATGACTGGAGTAGCCAACGGACAGCGCGATGGAAAGCACCGACTCCGGGTAGATCAACAGGTGAATCGCCGCGCGGTCGAGGCGGGTGCGACGAATGTATTCGCTTGGGCTTTCGCCCATTACCTCGCGGAAATGGCGCTGAAAGTGGAAGGTGCTCAGGCTGGCGCGAGCCGCCAGACGATCAAGCGAGAGCGGCCGGTCCAAGTGGGCTTCAATGTAGCGAATGGCGCGCAGGATGCGCCGGTCTTCCAGCACATGGGGCGGTGGCTTGTCCCGTTCGTAGGGTTTGCGCGACCCCGCATGCGGGCGTTCGAACAGCAGAGCATGCTCCTGCTCCACCAGGCGCTGCTCATGTACGTCTCGGGTTGCATCCATGGTCAGGGCGTGTCGTGCTCGAAGCTGGTGGATAGGCAGGGCAGGCCGCCGATAATAAAGGTGATGGGCTTCGGACGAACAGGGGAAGTGTTCTGCGTCATGTTCGCCCTTCGGGGCGGGTATCAGTCCGGTATCTCGATCCCTCGCATCCGCTCGGCGCGGCGGCGCAGCAGTTCGATGGTTACCAGCAAAGCGATGGACACCAGAATCAGCAGGGTGGCGATGGCCAGGATGCTCGGGTTGATCTGCTCGCGCAGGCCCGAGAACATCTGCCGCGGAATGGTGCGTTGCTGTGGGCCAGCCATGAACAGGATGACCACCACCTCATCGAAGGAGGTGATGAAGGCGAACAGCGCGCCGGAAATCACCCCGGGGCGGATCAGCGGCATGATCACGTCGAAGAATACGCGTACTGGCGTGGCGCCGAGATTCAGCGCTGCGCGTGCCAGGCTGTAGTCGAAGCCGGTGAGCGTGGCGGTGACGGTGATGATGACGAAGGGCGTACCGAGCGCCGCGTGGGCCAGGATCACACCCAGATAGCCGCCGGCCAGGCCGAGGTTGGAGTAGAAGAAGAACATGCCAGCGGCGGTGATGATCAGCGGCACGATCATCGGTGATAGCAGCAGGGCGGTGATGAAGCGGCGAAGCGGCATCTCGTCGCGCGCCAGGCCTACGGCTGCGCAGGTGCCCAGAATCGTGGCCAGAATGGTGGAGAGGATGCCGATGAAGAAGCTGTTCTTGATCGCCAGTATCCACTTCGGATCGTTGAAGATCTCCCGGTACCAGCGCAGCGAGTAGGCCTCGGGGTCCAGCGTGAGCATGCCCTCGGTGAAGCTGAAGAAGGGCTCGGCGTTGAACGACAGCGGTACGATCACCAGGATCGGCAGGATCAGGAACAGCAGCACCAGCCAGGAGCTGACCTTGAGCAGCCAGTTGCCGAGATGGTGCCAGAAACCGTAGTAGGCAGGGATCTTCATTGTCTCGTCATCCCAACTTGATGTTGCTGGCGCCGACGAAGCGGTCGTACACCCAGTACAGCAACAGGATCAGCCCGAGCAGCAGCGAGCCCAGCGCGGCGGCCAGCTCCCAGTTGTTCGAGCGCTGCATGTGGAAGGCGATGATGTTGCTGATCATCTGTCCGTCGGTACCTCCGACCAGTGCCGGGGTGATGTAGTAGCCCACGGAGATGATGAACACCAGCAGCGCCCCGGCGCTGAGCCCGGGCAACGTCATCGGGAAGTAGATACGGGCGAACGCCGGGATCGGTTTGTCGCCGAGGCTGAGTGCTGCACGCATGTAGCTGGGGTCGATGCCGCGCATCACGCTGTACAGCGGCAGAATCATGAACGGCAGCAGGATGTGGGTCATCGCCACCACGGTGGCGAACGAGGTGTAGAGCATCTCGAAGGGCTGACTGATCAGGCCGATGCCCATGAGCGTGGAATTGATCACGCCATTGGTCTGCAGCAGCGCGATCCATGAGGTGGTGCGCACCAGCAGCGAGGTCCAGAACGGCAGCAGCACCAGCACCAGCAGCAGGTTGGCGCGGTTCGATGGCAGGCCGGCGAGGTAGTAGGCCAGCGGGTAGCCGAGCAGGGCGCAGAGCAGGGTGATGACCAGCGCCATGTTCAGGGTCTTGGAATACAGCTGCAGGTAGATCTGCGTGTCCTGGCGCACCTGGATGCCATCGTCGGGGTGCATCTCCAGGTCCAGGGCCGTCAGGTAGTAGTCGTAGGTGTAGACCTTGCCGGCGCGCTCGATGGCGTACCACAGCTCGGGCTTGCTCCAGTTGCGATGGCTGGCGAGCAGGGCTTCGACCCCCTCGGAGGACAGCGCTTCGGCATCCATCCGGCCGATGCGCCGCGCGGTGGCTTTGACCACACTGGACATGCCGGTATAGGCGCGGTTGAACTCTTCGGACAGCTTGCCGGACAGGCGCTGCTCGTTGAGCGCGTGCAGTTCGCTGACGAATACCTGCAGGGTCTTTTCGTCCGGCAGTTGTTTGTGATCTTCCCAGCGTTCGAGCTCGGCCAGGGTTTGCGGAATCAGCTCGGCCACGGTCGGGTGATACACGCTGCGCCACAGCATGCTGCCAATCGGGGCGACGAAGGTGACGATGATGAACAGCAGCAGCGGCACCACGAAGAGAAAGGCGGCGAGGCGTTTCTTGCGACGGGCGCTGGCGGCTTGGCCGGCTTCGCTGGTGGTCAGGGATGACAAGGTATGACTCCGATCCGTTGTAAGGCGGGTTAGCCGCGCATGACGCCTGGCCAGATAGGCGATGCGAGTGATGGGCGCGGCGTAACCCGCCGAGCGCAATCAAGGGGATCTGGTGAGGCCGATACCCTCTCCCCCAACCCCTCTCCCACAAGTGGGAGAGGGGAGCTGATGGCGTTTACTTCAACAGCCACTCGTTGAATTTCTCGCCCAGCGACTCGCCATAGTCAGCCCAGAACTCGGAGCCGGCCTGGATGCCTTTGTCCAGGTGAGCGGTCGGCAGGTGCGGCGTCGCGCTCTGGTCAGCCAGCGGCATGGACGACTTGCGGGTCGGGCCGTAGGCCACGTCCGGCATGCCGGCCAGGGGCTTGGAGCCGGTGGCGTACTTGATGAACTCCATGGCCAGGTCCTTCTTCTTGGTGCCCTTGACGATGGCCCAGGCGTCGAGGTCGTAGACGTGGCCATCCCAGACGATTTCGAAGGGTTTCTTCTCCTGCACGATGGCGTCGTAGAAGCGGCCGTTGGCCGATTGCACCAGCACCGCGCCGCCGTCATTGAGCAGTTGTGGCGCCTGCGACCAGGAGTCGAACCAGACGATGTCCTTCTTGATGCTGGCCAGCTTGTCGAAGGCGCGTTGCTGGCCTTCCGGGGTGGCCAGTACTTCGTAGACTTCCTCAGGCGCGACGCCGTCGGCCATCAGTGCCCATTCCATGTTCACCTGTGGGCGTTTGCGCATGGCGCGCTTGCCAGGGATCTTGGCGGTGTCGAAAAAGTCGCCAATGCTGGCAGCCTTGGTACCGCCGATGGTGTTCTGGTTGTAGGCGAATACTACCGACCAGACGATATTGCCCACCGCGCACTCGCTGGCCAGGGCTTCGGGGATAAAGTCCTGGGCGGCCGGGGTGCCGTCGATGCCGGCCGGCAGCACGCTGTGGTCGAGGGTTTCCAGCAGGCCTTCGGAGCAGGCGCGCTCGAGGTCGATCACTTCGAAGTCGACCACGTCCCACTGAATGTTGCCAGATTCGACCTGGGCCTTGATCTCGGCGACGCCGCCCGAGTAATCCTCGAACAATACCTTGACGCCGGACTCTGCCTGGTAGGGGTCGATGACGTGTTTTTTCTGCGCCGCGCCATAGGCGCCGCCCCAGGACACCACGGTGAGGCTGTCCTGGGCTGTGGCGTTGCCCGCTGTGAGTCCCAATGCCGCCACCAGGGCGAAGGTGGAAAAGCTGGTAGTCAGTGATCTAGCCATTGCTGTGCTCCATTTGCTTCTACTAGTTGTGGGGTCAGAGCGTCTTCGGCACTTCTGATCGGTCCAGGGCCTGGCTGTCTTCCGGCAGCCAGGCGAGGGCGATCTCTTCCTGAGCGCTGAGTTGCGGGGCTGAACTGTCGTTCAGATTCTTCACCACCAGCTCGCTGCCGCTGGCGGTTTCGAAGTGGTAGCGAATGTATTCTCCGACGTAGTGGCGGGTGACGAAGCGGGCCTTGACCTGGTTGCCGGCGTCGCCAAGGCGGTCGGTGAAGTTGAGCTTTTCCGGGCGTACCGACACCGTGGTGGCCTGGCCGACTTCGGTGCAATTGGCTTTCAGCGTGCTGACCAGGCCGCCATCGTCGAGGCGCACCTGGACGCGATCAGCCTCGACCGCCTCGATCACGCCGGGCAGCTTGTTGCTCTCGCCGATGAAGTCGGCGACGAACATGTTGGCTGGGCGTTCGTAGAGCACGTGCGGCGCGGCGCATTGCTGCACCACGCCGTTGTTGAACACGGCGATGCGGTCGCTCATGGTCAGCGCTTCAGTCTGGTCGTGGGTCACGTAGATCACGGTGAAGCCGAGCTGCTCATGCAGGCGCTTGATCTCGAACTGCATCTGCTCGCGCAGTTTCTTGTCCAGTGCGCCGAGCGGCTCGTCCATCAGCACGATGTCCGGGGCGAAGATCAGCGCGCGGGCCAGGGCCACGCGCTGGCGCTGGCCGCCGGAAAGCTGGGCGGGGTAACGGCCGCCGAAGGCCTGCAGTTCGACCAGGGCGAGATACTCCTCGACCTTGGCGCGAATCTCGTCCTTGGGCAATTTGCGGATTTTCAGTGGGTAGGCCAGGTTCTCGCGGATGGTCATGTGCGGGAACAGCGCGTACTGCTGGAAGACCATGCCGATGTTGCGAGCGTAGGGGGCGATGCTGGTGACGTTGCGGCCGTTGATCAGGATCTCGCCGCTGGTCACGTCCTCGAAGCCGGCGAGCATCATCAGGCAGGTGGTCTTGCCTGAGCCTGAGGGGCCGAGCAGGGTGATGAATTCGCCCTTGGCCACGTTGAGGTTGAAGTCCTTGACCACCAGGGTCTTGTGATCGTAGGTCTTCTTGACGTTGGTGAATCGCAGGAACGCGTCGTTCCCAGCTTGCGCAGTCATAGTCCTCCCCGCTATCGGCAATATGGAGTCAGCTCGTGGCCAAGGCTCCAACTTCTGAGTCGATTCGCCCCCTTCGTGGGGAGCGTTCGTTATGTTGATAGCCAAAAGCAATAAGCAAGCCAGTTAACCGGTGGTCGGCTGATAGCGCTCAGCTATGCAGGTTGAAGCCTAGTCGATGCTGGGCGAGATGCGAGGCGGGTGTGGGGGGAGGTAACAGCGAGAGGGGGAAAGAGGCACCTGCCGAAACGCACTCGGCAGGTGCAGGTTGCTCAACTGTTGGGCAGCAGACGCATGGTCAGGCTTTTGATGTAGCGGGTCTCGTTGATCGCCGGGTGCACCGGGTGATCCGGGCCCTGGGCGCCGCGCTCGAGTAGTTGAATGTTGCGATCCAGATGGCGGGCGCTGGTCAGCAGAATGTTCTGCAGGTTGTCCTCTTCCAGGTGCATGGAGCAGCTGGCGCTGACCAGGATGCCGTCCTTGTTCAGCAGGCGCATGGCGGTTTCGTTAAGGCGTCGGTAGGCCGCTTCGCCGTTCTTGATGTCCTTCTTGCGCTTGATGAAGGCGGGTGGGTCGGCGATCACCACGTCAAAGCGCTCTTCGGCGGACTTCAGTTCGCGCAGGGCGGCGAACACGTCACCTTCCACGCAGGTGACCTTTTCGGCGAAACCGTTGAGCGTGGCGTTGCGCTCCACGCCGTCGAGGGCGAAGCCGGAGGCGTCCACGCAAAACACTTCGCTGGCGCCGAACGCTGCAGCCTGCACACCCCAGCCGCCGATGTAGCTGAACAGGTCGAGCACGCGTTTGCCTTTGACGTAGGGCGCCAGGCGTGCGCGGTTCATGCGGTGGTCGTAGAACCAGCCGGTCTTCTGCCCCTCGATCACCGGGGCTTCGAATTTCACCCCGTTCTCTTCCAGTGCTACCCACTCCGGCACCTCGCCGTAGGCGGTCGCCACATAGCGCTCGAGGCCTTCGGCGTCGCGCGCGCTGGAGTCGTTCTTGAACAGGATGCCGCTGGGCTTGCACACCTGGATCAGCGCGGCGAGCACGTCGTCCTTGTGCGCCTCCATGGTGGCCGAAGCCAGCTGCACCACCAGAATGTCGAAGAAGCGGTCGACCACCAGCCCCGGCAGCAGATCGGAGTCGCCATACACCAGGCGGTAGCAGGACTTGTCGAACAGGCGTTCGCGCAACGACAGGCAGACGTTGAGGCGGTGCACCAGCAGGGATTTGTCCAGCACGTGCTTGACGTCGCGTGACAGCAGGCGCGCGCAGATCAGGTTGTTCGGACTCATGGCGACGATGCCCAGCGGCTTGCCGCCGGCGGCTTCGAGAACAGCCTGGTCACCGGCGGCAAAACCATGCAGCGGGGTGGCGGCGACATCGATCTCGTTGCTGTACACCCACAGGTGGCCGGCGCGCAGGCGTCGGTCGGCGTTGGCTTTCAGGCGCAGACTGGGCAGGGAAGACATGAGTTCGGGCTCCGCGGGGAAAAGAGCGGGATTATAGCGGTTTGCACGCGGGGCCGGCGGTTACAAAAGTCGACTGCGGGCTGGCCTGTGCTTTGGCTAGACTGTGCGCTACTTCTCACCCTGCACGATCCCTCTTTCATGACCTACGAACTTACCGCCGAACAGATCCAGCAAGTCCTGCAGGGGATCAGCGTACCGCCGCAACCACAGATCATGGTCGATCTGCAGATGGAACAGATCATGCCCAACCCCGATCTGCGCAGCATCGCCAAGCTGATCAGTCAGGACCCGGGGCTGTCCGGCGCGCTGCTGAAGATCGTCAACTCGCCACACTTCGGCCTGGTCAACCGCATTGCTTCGATCCAGCAGGCGGTCAATCTGATGGGCTGCAACACCGTGATCAACCTGATCAATGCGCAGTCGATCAAAGGCGAACTGACCGACGAAGCGATTCTGGTGCTCAACCGCTTCTGGGACAGTGCCCAGGACGTGGCGATGACCTGCCTGACCCTGGCCAAGCGCCTCGGTTATCACTCGCCCGACGAAGCCTACAGCCTTGGGCTGTTCCACGACTGCGGCATTCCGCTGATGCTCAAGCGCTTTCCCAACTACATGCAGGTGCTGGAGGAAGCCTATGCCAGTGCCAGTGACGAGCGCCGCGTGGTCGATACCGAGAACCGTCTGCTGACCACCAATCATGCCGTGGTCGGCTATTTCACCGCGCGCTCCTGGCGCCTGCCGGAGCACCTCTGCGAGGTCATCGCCAACCACCACAACGCCTTGTCGATCTTCAGCGATGACTCGGGGCGTGACGCTCAGTTGAAGACGCTGCTGGGCATTCTCAAGATGGCCGAGCATATCTGCGAGACGCATCGCGTGCAGGGCGGGCAGGCCATCGACATGGAGTGGCAGCACATCGCGCAGCCGATTCTCGAGTATCTGGGGTTGTCGGAGTATGACTTCGAGAACCTGCGCGAAAGCATCCGCGATCTAGCGGTGCTTTGAGTCTTCGTGGGGATGCGCCGCCGTGCAACTGAGCGGGCAGGCGGCTTACCCTACCGCTTGTTGCGTAGCTCCTGCTAAGGTGGCGCACCGCCGTTTTCCTGTCGTATTGCCATGCCTGAATTACCCGAAGTCGAAACTACCCGCCGTGGTATTGCCCCCTATCTTGAAGGTCAGCGCGTCAGCCGCGTGATCGTGCGTGAGCGCCGTCTGCGCTGGCCCATCCCAGAAGACCTGGACGTGCGCCTGTCCGGCCAGCGAATCGAGTGCGTCGAGCGCCGCGCCAAGTACCTGCTGATCAAGGCCGAAGTCGGCAGTCTGATCAGTCATCTGGGTATGTCTGGCAGCCTGCGTCTGGTCGAGTGTGGCCTGGCCGCAGCCAAGCATGAGCATGTGGATATCGAGCTGGAATCGGGCCTGGCCCTGCGTTACACCGATCCTCGGCGTTTCGGCGCGCTGCTATGGAGCGAAGACCCGCTGCGCCACGAACTGCTCAGCAAGCTCGGCCCTGAGCCGTTGGGCGGATTGTTCGAGGGTGAGCGCCTGTTCCAGATGTCGCGCGGGCGCAGCATGGCGGTCAAACCCTTCATCATGGATAACGCCGTGGTCGTCGGCGTGGGCAATATCTACGCCACCGAAGCGCTGTTCGCCGCCGGTATCGATCCGCGCCGTGAGGCCGGTTCGATCTCGCGGGCGCGCTACCTGCGCCTGGCCGAGGAGATCAAACGCATCCTCGCTCATGCCATCGAGCGTGGCGGCACCACCTTGCGCGACTTCGTCGGCGGGGATGGCCAGCCCGGCTACTTCCAGCAGGAACTGTTCGCCTATGGTCGCGGCGGCGAGTTCTGCAAGGTCTGCGGCACTACGTTGCGTGAGGTGAAGTTGGGACAGCGCGCGAGTGTCTACTGTCCCAAGTGCCAGCGTTGAGCAAGACCACACTGCCAAAAGAATAAGAAACACCGAGGTTGATCGATGTCCGGTAACTACCTGCCACGCAATCCGGCCGCCGAATGGCTGGGGCGCAGCGTGCTGAAGCTCATGGGCTGGCGTATCGAGGGCGAGTTGCCCAAGCTCGACAAGTTCGTCGCCATCGGCGCCCACCACACGTCCAATTGGGACTTCGTGATCTTCATTGCGCTGAAGTTCGTACTGCGCCTCAACGCCCGCTGGTTCGGCAAGCACAGCATCTTTCGCTGGCCCTTCGGCGGCCTCATGCGCAGTTGGGGCGGCATCGCGATTCGCCGGGACCGCAAGTTGAACACCGTCGAACAGGCCATTCAGGCCTTTCGCGAGCATGACGAGTTCATTCTGGTGCTGTCGCCCGAAGGCACGCGCAAGAAGGTCGAGCGCTGGAAGATGGGCTTCTACCATATCGCGCTGGGCGCGGGTGTACCCATAGTGCTGGGTGCGCTGGATTACCAGAATCGACGGGTGGTGATCGGTCCGACCTTCCAGCCAACTGGTGACGAGCAAGCCGACCTGGCGGCCATGCTGGCATTCTTTCGTCCATACGTGCCGAAAAAGCCGGAATATGCCTTTCACGGCGATTGACGTCCGTCACGCTGACAATTATCAATGCGCTGTTATAGTTACTGGCACTTTCCCGAATAATCTGAAGGATCGATCCATGAAAGCGTTCCGCACTTCCGCCGTTGTCCTGGCGCTGACCTCTGGCCTGCTGGCGCTATCGGCGCAAGCGGAAGTGGTTCAGCAGAACGCCAGCGGTGATCCGTTGTACACCGTCGAGGCGCCCAAGGGCTATGCCATGATTGGTGATCTGGTCATCGCCCGCCCCCTGCTGATCGGCGCCACTGCGATCGGTGCTGCAGCCTTCATCGTCAGCCTGCCATTCACCGCGCTGGGTGGCAACGTCGGCGAGGCAGCGCAGTCCCTCGTGGTAGCGCCGGGCAAAGAAGCCTTCGTACGCTGCCTGGGCTGCACCAGCAGCGGCTACAAGCAAGACTGATTCGCTGTAATCCGTTTGTCGCGGCCTCTCGCCTCTCCATGAAGGCGAGGGGCCGTTTGCGTTTGAACGCCGAGAAAAGGAAGAAGCGGTGGTGATGAAGTACCTGCGCTGGGTGATGGTGCTGCTGGTGGTAATGGGGCTGATCGCCTCGTTCTGGTTCAGCCAGGGCTGGCTGCAACTCTGCGCCGGGCTGGCGATCTTCCTGTTCGGCATGCAGTGCCTGGAAGAGGGCTTGCGCCAACTGGCTGGCAGCAAGCTGGAGCAGATACTCGGGCGCAGCACGTCCACTGCCTTCAAGAGTCTGTTGTTCGGCGTTGGCGGCACCTTGCTGTTGCAGTCCAGCACCCTGGTGTCGCTGCTGACCATCGCCTTCATCAGCACCGGGCTGATTCAGCTGGCGGGCGGCATCGCCATTCTGTTCGGCGCCAACCTCGGCGCCACCAGCGGTATCTGGTTGCTGGCGCTGGCGGGGCAGAATCTCAGCCTCAGCCCGTTGGCCTTGCCATTGCTGGTGTTCGGTGTGCTGGCCGGCTTTTTCGGCCCCAGGAGCAAGGCGGCCGGACGCATCGTGCTGGGCATCGCCTTCATCTTCCTCGGCATCGATCAGATCAAGGACGGCTTCGCCAGCTTCGGCGACGGCTTGGACATGACCGGCTATCAGGAGGGCGGCTGGCGCGGGGCGCTGCTGTTCACCGCCATCGGCATGGCGATAACCGTAGTGTTGCAGTCCAGCCACGCCACGCTGATGCTGACCCTGGCGGCGCTGGCGGGCGGCCAGTTGGAGCTGAGTCAGAGTCTGGCCATCGCCATTGGCTCAAACATCGGCAGCAGCGTGACCACCGCTTTCGTCGGCTCGCTGGGCGGCAATCGTAGCGGTCAGCGTCTGGCTCTGGCCCATGTGCTGTTCAATATCACCACCGGCACGCTCGCCTTCTGTCTGCTCGGCCCACTGACATGGTTGGTTCACACCTTGGCCGAACCGATGGGCCTGGGTGAGAACAGCCTTATTCAGCTGGCGATGTTCCACACCCTGTTCAATGCCATGGGCGTCGCGCTGTTCTGGCCGCTGCAGGGGCGCCTGGCGTTGCTGTTGATCCGCTGGCTGCCGGAACGTAGCGAGCCACAGGTACTGATCACCGAACTGGCGAGCGAGAAAGTCGCCGAGCCCGAGCGAACTCGTGCGCGCTACCTCAATGAGCGCGCCTTGGATTCGGTGGATGCCGCTTCCGGCGCGGTGGTGCAGGAGTTGGGGCACCTGGGTCGCTTGAGCTTGGAGGTGATCTGCCATGCACTCTATCTGCCGGTTGATCAGTTGGCGCGCGCTCACGCGGATGAGCAACTGCTGCAGGCCAAGCCCACGCAGGGCGGCTTCGACGCGGAGCACTTGTACCAATTCCATATCAAGGGGGTGTATGGCGATCTGCTGAGCTTCATGGGGCGCATGGAGCTGCCTATGGATGAAGCGCATCAGCAGTTCTGGGTCAGTTGCCAGTTGGCGGCGCTGCAACTGGTGGATGCGGTCAAGGACGCCAAGCACCTGCAGAAGAACCTTGGCCATTATCTGGACGCACCACCCTCGGCGGTGCGCGATGCCTATGTGGAACTGCGTCGCCATTTGCTCGCCACCTTGCATGAGGTGCGTGAGCTGGCACGCTCGGACATGCCTGACGAAATGTGGCAGTCACGCCTGCGTTGGTTGGATGAGCAGGCGGCGAGCTTCGATGCGCGGTTTCGTCAGCGTCTGTTCGCCGAGGTACGCGACGGCCACCTTGATGGCCTGCAGACCAGCTCGCTGATGAACGACCTGGGCTATGTCAGCCGCATCTTCCAGAGCCTGCGCAACGTGCTGATGCTGGGGAGCGAGCAGGCGCTGTTCCGCGAATTGCGCAAGTTCGGTGAGGAGCAGGAGAGCCTGATCCGGCTCTCCTGACACAAGACGTAGCCCGGATGAAATCCGGGGCTTGTGGGCCTCGATACCCCCGGCTTTCTTCTGACGGGCTATGGCCACATTTGGGCGCTGCGCTTCAAGGCGTCGCCGTACCAATCCCGCGAGGATCGCTTGCGGCCTTCACCTCGCCGCTGACCTTGTCCCAGAACAGTACCTGCTGATTGCCGTACTGCCGGTCCAGGCGCTTGAGTTCATGGCCGCGCCGTTGCAGCTCGGCGATCTGCTCATCGTTGAAGGTATCCGGCTCATGCTCGATCACGTCGGGCAGGAACTGGTGGTGGTAGCGCGCCACCGCCGGCCAGCGCGCGATGGGCTGATCGTCCAGGTACTCGAGCATCGACAGCAACACCATGCTGGGGATACGGCTACCGCCGGGAGTGCCGAAGGCGGTGAATTCGTCGCTGCTCTCGATAAAGCTGGGGCTCATCGACGACAGCGGCCGCTTGCCTCCGGCAATCGAATTGGCCTGGCTGCCGGTCAGACCGTAGGCGTTGGCGCCCTGTACGTCGGCGGCGAAGTCGTCCATCTCGTCATTGAGCAGTACGCCGGTGCCGGGCACGGTGAAAGCCGCTCCAAACGGCAGGTTGATCGACAGGGTGGCGGCCACCGCGTTGCCCTCGGCATCGAGCACGGCAAAGTGGGTGGTGTGGTCGCCCTCGTGCCAGGTGCCGGCCGGCGGCAGGCTGGTGCTGGGTGTGGCGCGTTCGGGGTCGATGCTGCCGGCCAGTACAGCCAGGTGTCCAGGCGAGAGTAGTTGCTCTACTGGATTTTTGACGAAGTCCGGGTCGCCGAGCAGGCCACGGTCACGGTAGGCACGGCGCAGCGCCTCGACCACATAGTGCACACGCTGCACCGGCTCGGCCTCGCGCCAAGGCAGTTGCTGCAACATCGCCAGGCTCTGCGCCAGCGCGATGCCACCGGCCGAGGGTGGTGGGGCACTGATCAGCTCGCGGCCGTCTTCGAGGGCGAAGCGCAGCGGCTCACGGCGGGCGATACGGTATTCGCGCAGATCATCGAGCGTCCAGATGCCACCGGCGTGACGTACTCCCGTGACCAGACGTTCGGCCACCGGGCCGGTATAGAAGCCCGCGCGGCCATGTTCGGCCAGCGCCTGCAGGGAGGTGGCGAGGTCGGGCTGGCGCAGCATATGGCCTTCGGCGGGGATTTCGCCCTGGTCGAGAAAGAGCTTGGCGCTTTCGGCGTCGTCACGCAGCGCAGCCAGGCGCCAGGTCGCCCGCTCGCGGTAGACGCGATCGACCGGGAAGCCCTCGTTGGCCAGGCGAATCGCCGGTGCCAGGCTGGTTTTCAGCGGCAGGCGGCCGTGCTTCTCGGCCAGCTCGACCAACGCTGCCGGCAACCCCGGAATGGCGGCAGCCAGCGCGCCATTGAGCGACAGCTCGCGCTGCACCTTGCCATCGCGGACATAGAGATTCGGTTTGGCTTCCAGCGGTGCGCGTTCGCGGGCATCGAGGAAGTCATAGCCTGGTGTATCGCCGGCAGTGCGCAGCAGGAAGAAGCCGCCGCCGCCAAGGCCCGAGCCGTAGGGCTCGACCACGGCCAGGGCCGCACTGGCGGCGACGGCGGCGTCAAAGGCATTGCCGCCGGCGTCGAGCATCTGCTGCGCAGCGGCTGTGGCGGCGGGGTGAGCGGTGGCAATGGCGGGTTGTTGCGGGGCGGCATGGGCCAGCAGGCTGGCGCCGAGCAGCAGGGTCGATAGCAGGAGTTTGCGCAACATGCGATCTACCAGAGGCGGCTGAAGGAAGCTGGAAGCTTAACAGCCTCGCTCGGGCAAGGGGGGCACAACGGGCGCGGAGAAAGCGGGAGGCCGCTGGCCCCTCGGAAGCGTCAGACCTTGCCGGTGATGATGCGGTACTTCTGCATCAGCTCATCCTTGCTCTCGACGTTGTTCTCGTCGAGCGGGATGCAGTCCACCGGGCACACCTGCTGGCATTGCGGCTCATCGTAGTGGCCAACGCATTCGGTGCACAGGTTGGGGTCGATCACGTAGATCTCCTCACCCTGGGAAATGGCGCCGTTGGGGCACTCGGGTTCGCAGACGTCGCAGTTGATGCAATCGTCGGTGATGATCAGGGACATGGGGCAACTCCTGTCGAAGCGCAGGCTTCGACACTTTACGGGCTTTGATGCTGCAAATTGTGCCGGATTGGTGCGGCTTGTGCCATGAGGCTGGTCAGTTAGGCGCCGCTCTCTGTAGGAGCGGCGCCCCGCCGCGAATCTTGGGCGCGCCAGACCAGCTTCGCCCCGGGGCGGGGCTCCTGCTAAAAGTCGATCTTGCTTAGCTTTTGCGGAAACGCTCGTTCAGCGCGTCGGCAACGGCGGGGTGGACGAACTTGGTGATATCGCCGCCCAGGGCAGCAATCTCGCGCACCAGGGTCGAAGAAATGAAGGAATACTTTTCCGACGGCGTGAGGAACAGGCTTTCCACATCCGGCGCCAGTTGGCGGTTCATGTTGGCCAGCTGGAATTCATATTCGAAGTCGGATACTGCGCGCAGTCCGCGCAGGAAGACATTGGCGTTCTGCTCCTTGACGAAGTGCGCCAGCAGCGACGAAAAACCCACCACTTCGACGTTGGGCAGGTGCTTGGTCACCTCGCGGGCCAGCTCGACGCGTTGCTCCAGGGAAAACAGAGGGTTCTTCTTGGGGCTGGCGGCGACGGCGATGATAACGTGATCGAACAGGCGCGCGGCGCGTTCGACCAGATCACCGTGGCCCTTGGTGATGGGGTCGAAGGTGCCGGGGTATAACACTCGATTCATCGGGACGTCCTGGCGGGTCGAAAAGGAGTCGGATGGTAGCGCAGCGCATGCCAGCGGCCAAGCCACGGCCTGCGTTGCGTTCTGCCATGCCAGGACAGTGGCGTCTAGCTCGGGCTTTTCAGGCGCTCGGCCAGCAGCGTCGCAAGCTTGGCGGTCAGGCCGTAGATCGACAGTTGGGGGTTGGCGCCGATGCTGGTGGGGAACAGCGAACCGTCATGGATCGACAGGTTGGCCAGGTGATGGTGCTGGCCCAGGCTGTCGACCACCGCCTGCTGCGTATCCTCGCCCATGGCGCAGCCGCCCATCACGTGAGCACTGCCCAGACGTGTGCGATAGAGCGCCAGGTCGAGGTTCTCGATCATGTCCCGGGCCTCCTTCCAACTGCCGACATAACGTGCATCGGCATGGGTTGGCATCACCGCTTTGGCGCCGGCGGCGAACTGGATTTCCGCCATGGTCAGGTAGGCGCGGCGCACGCCGTCCCAGGTGTAGTCGGTCATCTGGTAGTCGAGCACCGGGCTGCCGTCGCCGCGCAGCTCGACGCAGCCTTCGGCGCTGTCTTCATGGAAGCCGTCGCGCAGCAGGGCGAGCATCACGTTGGTGTGCGGCAGTTGCGCCATGCGCAAGGCATTCTCGCGGCCGAAATCACCGAGCAGAGTGGCGGTCATCGCTGGTTGCAGCGGCGGCACTTCCAGCTTGTAGGAGAGGCGCCCGCTGGCGCCGTCGTCCCACTGGAAATGATCCGAGTAGACCGACTGCGGCGCGCCGTAGAAGGGGTTGATGACCTGCTCGAACTGCGCCGCGGAGAAGTTCACCAGGTGCAGGTAGGTGCGCCGGCCGACACGCTGGTGCGGGTCTGGCGCATTGGAGCGCAGCAGGATGCCGGGCGTGTTGATGCCGCCGCCGGCCAGCACGTAGTGCCGCGCCTTGACCCGGATGCGCTTGCCGTTGGGCGCCACGCAACGTTCGTCCATGCCCAGGCAGTCGATGCCGACCACCTGGTCGCCTTCGATCAGCAGCTTGTCGGCGCGCGCCAGGTAGAGCAGCTCGCCGCCGGCGTCGAGGGTGGCGGGGATGGTGGTGACCAGCATCGACTGCTTGGCGTTGGTCGGACAGCCCATGCCGCAATAACCGAGGTTCCAGCAGCCGCGCACGTTGCGCGGGATCGGCGCCCAGTGATAGCCGAGCTTGTCGCAACCGCTGCGCAGCACCTCGTTGTTGGCATTCGGTGGCACCGCCCAGGGCGCCACGCCCAGGCGCTGCTCCATCTTCTCGAACCAGGGCGCCATGGACTCGACGTCGTGGCCTTTCACCCTGTGCACCTCGGCCCAGTGTGCCAGGGTCTGCGGCGGTGTGCGGAAGCTGCTGGTCCAGTTGATCAGCGTGGTGCCACCAACGGCGCGGCCCTGCAGGATGGTGATGGCGCCGTCCTTGCTCATGCGGCCGATGCCTTCCTGATAGAGGGTCGGGTAGGCATCGGCCTCGCGCATCTTGAAGTCGTCACTGGTCTTGAGCGGACCTTCCTCGATCAGCAGCACCTTGTAACCGGCGGCGCTGAGGATTTCCGCCGTGGTGCCGCCACCGGCGCCGCTGCCGACGATGGCGACATCGGCTTCCAGCGTCAGGTCGTTTTCCAGACGCGAACCGTCGTATGTCTTCCAGCCCCTGGCCAGGCCTTGTTTGAACAAATCGGGTACAGGCATTTCAGGCTCTCTTCTTGTCATTCACCGCGAGCGAGGCAGGGTGGGTAGGGTGCGCTGCGCGCACCGAGGCTCAACCCTGTTTTACGGTGCGCACGGCGCACCCTACGGGATCCGCGACACGTCTTCAGACCGTAGGCGGCCCCGGATAGCCGCAATGCGCCCAGGCTTCCTGGCGGCTGTACCAGGCCATCATCACCAGTTGCAGCAGCGAGGCGTGGCCCATGCGCAGCAGGCTCAGGCTGCTGTTTTGCCAGCGCGCGAGGAAGTTGCGCACGTCATCGGCGCTGGCGTTGTCCCAGCTGCCCCACACACCGGTCAGCGGGCCGCGAGTGATGGGCAGGGCGAGGACGTCGAACAGTTGCACGGTGAGTTTGAGCATCTCCGGCGACAGGTGCGCCAGGCTGGTGTCGAGGCTCTTCAGCGTGCCGTCGATGGCCTGCGGCATCTGCTCGGCACTGACGGCGCCGTCGAGCATCACCGGGATCAGTGCGCGCAGGAAGGGCAGGTCACTGCTGCGCAGGATCAGGTAGCCGTTGGTCGGCGTGCTGGCCGAGCAACCGCTGAGGGTGGCGGTCAGCCCGGCGGTGCCGAGCAGCGCCGTGCCCAGCAGGCCGACCTTGAGCAGGTTGCGCCGCGACAGCTGCGGCGCGTTGAGGGTGGTGTCGTTCATTGTTTTTATCACCAGGCGTAGAACGGGCGCTGCCCGCGTTGTTCAGCGTACGAACAGCTTGTAGACCAGCTTCTGGATCGCCTTGCCATAGGGTGGGTAGATCAGCCGCGCGGCGTTGAAGCGCTGCTTGATGAACACGCCCTTGGCCTTGCTGAAGGTCAGGAAGCCTTCGTGGCCGTGGTAATGACCCATGCCGGAGGGGCCGATGCCGCCGAACGGCATGTCGTCCTGCGCCACGTGCAGCAGGGTGTCGTTCAGGCACACGCCGCCGGAGTGGGTTTCGTGCAGCACGCGCTGTTGCTCGCGCTTGTCGTAGCCGAAGTAGTACAGCGCCAGCGGCCGGGGCCGCGCGTTGACGTAGGCGAAGGCGTCTTCCAGTCGGTCATACGGCACCACCGGCAGCAGCGGGCCGAAAATCTCGTCCTGCATCAGCTTCATCTCGTCGTTGACGTCGAGCACCAGACTTTGCGGCAGGCGTCTGCCCTGGGCCTCGGGATACAGTGCGACGACGCGCGCGCCCTTGGCCTCGGCATCCTGCAGGTAGCCGTTGAGGCGGGCCAGCTGGCGCTCGTTAATGATTGCGGTGTAGTCGGGGTTGTCCTTGAGCGCCGGGTAGAAACGCTGCACCACCTCGCAGTAGGCGCTGACGAAACCCTCGACACGATCCCTGGGGACCAGCACGTAGTCCGGTGCCACGCAGGTCTGCCCGGCGTTGAGGGTCTTGCCGAAGGCGATGCGCTCGGCGGCGTGCTCCAGCGGCACGTCGGCGGCAACGATGGCTGGCGACTTGCCGCCCAGTTCTAGGGTCACCGGGGTGAGGTTTTCCGCGGCGGCGCGCATCACATGCTTACCGATGCTGGTGGCGCCGGTGAACAGCAGGTGGTCGAACGGCAGCTTGGAGAAGGCCATGCCGACTTCCGCCTCGCCCAGGGCGACGCTGACCAGATCTTCGGGGAATACGCGGGCCAGCAGATCCTTGATCAGTTGCGAGGTGGCCGGGGTGGACTCGCTCATCTTGATCATCACCCGGTTGCCGGCCGCCAGCGCGCCGGTCAGAGGACCGATGGCGAGAAACAGCGGGTAGTTCCACGGCACGATGATGCCGACCACGCCCAGCGGCTGGTAGATGACCTTGGCTGCGGCGGGCATGAACTGCAGGCCGACGCTGCGCCGCGAAGGCTTCATCCACTTTCTGATGCGTTTGCTGGCGTAATGGATGCCATGCAGGCTGGGCATCAGCTCGGCGAGTAGGGTCTCGTCGGCCGAGCGATTGCTGAAGTCGGCGGAGATCGCTGTGATCAACGCATCCTGTTGCTCGGTCAGCAGCTCGCTGAGGGATTTCAGCCACTGGATGCGTTGTTCGGCCGAGGGCATCGGGTTGGCGGCGAAGGCCGTGCGCTGCAGGGCGAAGGTGGCGTCCAGCTGGTTGATCTGCTGTTGGTTTTGCTGCAGGTAGGCGATGTCGGCGACCATTGGTTTCTCCTCGACGTTCCAGCGGGCTGCATGGGCTGAACTGGATTTTTAGAGCAATTACTCTAATGTGTCAAATAGGATGCCGCGACGCCGTCCCCGGCGCACCCTAACCAAAGGCCTGCCAGGGCCTGGGGGATGCATCGGGGGGTAACACTTCGGCTGTTTCGCCTGTACCTTTGCCAATTTTGAAGTCGAGATCGAGCTGCGTCATGGCGCCACCCAAGACCCGCGACCGCATCGTTGCCGAGAGCCTGGCCCTGTTCAACGGCCAGGGCGAGCGCAACGTCACTACCAACCATATCGCCGCGCACCTGGGCATTTCGCCGGGCAATCTGTATTACCACTTCCGCAACAAGCAGATGATCATCGCCGAGCTGTTCGCCCAGTACGAAGCGCAGGTCGACAGCTTTCTGCGCCGCCCCGAGGGCCGCGCGCTGACAGTGGAGGACAAGACCTTCTATCTGGAGGCGCTGCTGGCGGCGATGTGGCATTACCGCTTCCTGCACCGCGACCTAGAGCACCTGCTGGAGTCGGACGCCGAGCTGGCCGCGCGTTACCGCGCCTTCGCCCAGCGCTGCCTGGTGGGGGCGCAGTCGATCTACCAAGGCTTCGTCGAGGCCGGCATCCTGTTGATGACACCGGCGCAGATCGAGGCGCTGACGCTCAACGCCTGGATCATCATGACCTCCTGGGTGCGCTTTCTCTGCACGGCTGGCGCCAGCCCGGACAACCTCAGCCAGGACATGCTGCGCCGCGGCATCTACCAGGTGCTGGCGCTGGAGGGCGGCTATATCGCACCCTCCGCGCGCGATGCGGTCGAGGCACTGTATGGCCGCCTGCATGTGCCGCTGGAACAGGTGCTGGGGTGATTACCTCACGCACGGCATTCGTGGGAGGGGCTTTAGCCGCGATTATCCGAGGCTTGCCAACCACTGCGGAATACGCCGTTCCAGGTAATAACCTGGCCGGCGCGGAGTACCCTCGACGAAGCCGACATGCCCGCCCTTGGCATGCAGCTCGAACTCGGTGCCGGGGGCCAGTTCGCTGGCGTCGGGTAGGCTGTGGCGGAAGATGAAGGGATCGTCCTCGGCCTGGATGATCAGCGTGCGCGTGCGAATGTCGCCCAGGTAGAAGCGGCTGGAGGCGCGCCGGTAGTAGTCGTGGGCATCGGCGAAACCGTGCAGCGGCGCAGTGATGCGCCCGTCGAAGTCCCAGAAGGTGCGCATGCCGTCCAGCGGGCCCAGGCGCTCCAGCACCGACAGGCGCTCGCTCTGCCCCTGTTCGCTGAACAGGCGCTGCTTGTTGTTCACGTAGGCGACCATCTCGCGCATGAAGTGCGCTTGATACACCCGCGAGAATCCCAGGCCGATACGGTCGGCGCACTGATCCAGACGAAAGGGCACCGAGATCGCCACTGCGCCTTGCAGTTGGCTTTGCCCGCCGCTTTCACCCAGGTACTTGAGCAGCACATTGCCGCCCAGCGAATAGCCAACGGCGAATAGCGGCGCCATCGGCCGTTGTGCGCGAAGGTGGGCCACGGCCGATGCCAGATCCTCGCTGGCACCGGAGTGGTAGCCGCGCGGCAGCAGATTGGGCTCACCGGAGCAGCCGCGCCAGTTCAGCGCCACGCTGGCCCAGCCGCGTGCAGCCAGCGCCTGTTGCAGGCCGAGCACGTAGAGCGAGCTAGAGCTGCCGGTCAGGCCATGCAGCACCAATACCAGCGGCGCATGGGCGTCATGCGGGCCGTGCCAGTCGAGGTCGAGAAAATCGCCATCGTCCAGCCACAGCCGCTCGCGCTGCCGTTCCAGTTGCGGCGGCTTGCGGCAGAAGGGGTTCCACAGCGTCTGTAGATGTGGGCCGGGGAGCCACCAGGCGGGTTGGAATGGCGTCATGGGTATGGTCTATCCAAAACGTAGCCTGGATGAAATTCAGGGACAGCGCTCCCAATTGCATCCGGACTACGCTGGCTCCTGCGATGAACTTCTTTGCCACAGCGCGTAATGCACCTGGCCGGTATGTTTTTCACGGTGCAGACGCCAGTTGCCGGGCAGACCCAGCGTCGAAGGCGCGGTTTCGCTTTCGGTATAGATCCAGGCGTCGTCGCTCAGCCAACCCTGCGCTTCCAGCAGATTGCAGGCGTCCTGCAGCAGATTCTTATGGAACGGCGGGTCGAGCAAGGCGATATCGAAGCGCCGCGGCGCCGGGCGTGCCAGCAGTTGCAGGGCGTCGCCCAGTTGAATCTCGCCGGCGCTGCACTGCAGCGTCGTCAGATGCCCGCGCAGCGCGGCCACCGACGCGGGGTTGAGGTCGCAGGCCAGGCCGCTTGCAGCACCGCGCGACAGCGCTTCGAGCAGCAGCGCGCCGCTACCGGCGAAAGGGTCGAGCACATGGGCGCCCTCGACATAGGGTGCCAACCAGTTGAACAGCGTCTCGCGCACCCGGTCCGGGGTCGGGCGCAGGCCCGGCCCGTCGGGGAAGGCAAAGCGCCGCGACCGCCACTCGCCGCCGATGATGCGCAATTGACCCTGGCCGCCGTGAGCCTTGGCGGTCGGTTTTGGTGGTGTGCGACCACGCATCAGTGGGGCACCGCGCTGGGCAGTTCGGCCGGGCGGTCGGTGGGCGGCGGCAGCTCCTTCTGCGCTACCGTCGGGCCGGCGGTGACCACTACCAGCGCCTCGGGATCGAGGTGTTTGGCCATCGCCGCCTTGACCTGCTCGGTGCTCAGGCTTTGCACGTCACGCATGAAGTCGTCCAGATAGCTCAGCGGCAGATCGTAGAAGCCCATCGAGGCAAGTTGGCCGACGATGGCGGCATTGCTTGCGGTGGACAGTGGGAAGCTACCGGCCAGCTCGCGCTTGGCGTTGTCCAGCTCCTGCTGGGTGGGGCCGTCATGCAGGTAGTCGGCGAGCAGCTGCTTGACCAGCGCCAGGGTGCCTTCGCTCAGTTCGGCGCGGGTCTGCAGGTTGATCATGAATGGGCCACGCGCCTGCATGGCGCTGAAGCCGGAGTAGACGCCATAGGTCAGGCCGCGCTTCTCGCGCACTTCGCTCATCAGGCGCGTGCCGAAACCGCCGCCGCCGAAGATCTGGTTGCCCAGGTACAGCGCAGCGTAGTCCGGGTCGCGCCTATCGATGCCGAGCTGGGCGATCATCAGGTGGGTCTGGTTGGACGGATACTCGATATGGCTGATGCCCGGTTTGGGCGCTTGCGGCTGGGCGATCTTGGCCAGGGCCGGGCCTTGCGGCAGGGCGGCGGATACCTGATTGGCGATGGCCTCGGCTTCGCTGCGCGACAGATCACCAACCAGCGCGATCACCGCATTGCCGGCGGCATAGGCGCGGGCATGGAAAGCCTGCAACTGCTGGCGGGTGATGGCCGGGATCGTCTGCGCCGTGCCGTCGCTCGGGTGAGCGTAAGGATGCTGACCATAAAGGCGCTCGAACAACTCGAGGCTAGCCAGCTTGCCCGGGTTCTGCTTCTGGAACTCGAAGCCGGCCAGCAGCTGGTTCTTGATCCGTGCCAGTGAGTCGGCGGGGAAGGTGGGTCTGCCCAGCACCTCGGCGAACAGCGCCAGTGCCGGCTTACGTTGCTCCTGCGCGCTCAGGCTGCGCAGGCTGGCCACCGCCATGTCGCGGTAGGCGCCGTTGCCGAACTCGGCACCGAGCCCCTCGAATCCGGCGGCGATGGCGCCAACGTCCTTGCCCGGTACGCCTTCGTTGAGCATGGCGTTGGTCAGGGTGGCCAGGCCTGGCACGCCGCCGTCCTGGCTGCTGCCGGCGGCGAAGGTCAGGCGCAGGTCGAACATCGGCAGCTCATGGGCTTCGACGAACAGCACCTTGGCGCCTTGCGCGGTCTGCCAGGTCTGGATATCCAGGGTGCGGCGCGTTGGCGCCTTGCCGTCGAGTGCAGCCAGCGACTGCAGCTTGGCGGCATCGCCAGTCAGGGTGCTGTCGGACAGGTTGGCGCAGGCGCCCAGTGCCAGGGCGCTGGACAGGATCAGGCCGAGCAGGCCCAGGCGGCGTTGCTCAGTCTTCATGGGCGGGACTCCTCATTGCGGGACTCTTCGGGCAGTACGTGGGCGACGCTCAGACGGTCGCGAACGAAGAAGGTACGGGCAGCCTGCTGGATGTCGGCTGGGGTCACGGCCTCCAGCTCGGCCAGCTCCTGATCGGTCAGTTGCCAGGACAGGCCGACGGTTTCCAGTTGGCCGATGCTGGTGGCCTGGCTGGTGATCGAGTCGCGCTCGAACACCAGGCCGGCGATGACCTGGGCGCGTACGCGGGCCAGTTCGGCGGCGGACGGCGGGGCTTTCTTCAGCTCTTCCAGCTCGCGCCACAGACCGGCTTCGGCCTGCTCCAGGGTCTTGCCTTTCTGCACGTTGGGCGTGGCCGAGAGGATGAACAGGCTGTCGCCACGGGTGAAGGCGTTGTACCAGGCGCTGGCGCCGGAGACGAGCTCTTCGCCACGTTCCAGGCGGGTGGACAGGCGAGCGCTGAAGCCGCCGTCGAGCAGCGCGGCGGCCAGGCGCAGGGCATAGACCTGGCGTGGTGTTTCGGCGGTGGCCAGGCCCGGCACGTTGAAGCCCATGATCAGGCTCGGCAACTGTGTCTTGAGGTGCAGCGTGGTGCGGCGTTCGCCCGGCGCAGCCAGTTCCAGCGGCAGTTTGGCAGTGGGCACCTCACCGCGCGAGATGTCGCCGAAGTAACGCTGTACCTGGTTCTTGACCTCATCCACGGTCACGTCACCGACCACCACCAGGGTGGCATTGTTCGGTGCGTACCACTTCTGGTGCCAGGCACGCAGTTCGTCGATGTGCATGCGGTCGAGGTCGGCCATCCAGCCGATGGTGGGGATGCTGTAGCCGCTGGCAGGGTAAGCCATGGCCTTGAAACGCTCGTAAGCCAGCGAAGAGGGGCGGTCGTCGGTACGCAGACGGCGCTCTTCCTTGATCACTTCGATTTCCTTGGCGAACTCGTCTGCTGGCAGCTTCAGGCTGGCCAGGCGGTCGGCCTCCAGCTCCAGCGCCACGCCCAGGCGGTCGCTGGCCAGCACCTGGTAATAGGCGGTGTAGTCGTCGCTGGTGAAGGCATTTTCCTCGGCGCCCAGTTCGCGCAGGATGCGCGAGGCTTCGCCGGGGCCGAACTTGCCGCTGCCCTTGAACATCATGTGTTCCAGCGCATGGGACAGGCCGGTGGAACCGGGCGTCTCATAGCTGGAGCCGACCTTGTACCAGATCTGCGAAACCACCACCGGAGCGCGGTGATCCTCACGGACGATGACCTTGAGGCCGTTGTCCAGTTTGAATTCGTGAGTGGGTTGAGCGGGGGAAGCGAAGGCTGCGAGTGGCACGCAGAGTGCGCCGAACAGCAGGCCGAGGGAACGGCGGGCAATGGCATTCATCGAAAGTCTGACCTGTCGGATAGCCTGGGCGGTCGTACCGCCGACGGGCGAAGAGGTGCTAGGATACCCCATCCTTTTCCGGGGCGGCGCGGCAAGGCTTTACAGCCTGTTAGCGTTCGCTCCCCTGAGATGCAAGCGACCCATGTTTGGTTCCAATGACGACAAGAAGTCGCCGGCCGAGGCTGGCGCGCAGACCCCGCCTGTGACCGAAGAAAAGAAATCCCTGTTCAGCTGGTGGCGCAAGAAACCGGCAGAGGCCGCTGCCGAGCCTGCTCAGCCCGCGCCCTTCGAACAACCTGCTACTCAGGCGCCTGCCGAGGAGCCTTCGACGCCTGAGCCTGCGCCGGAAGCCTTGCCGGTAGTCGAGCCGGAGGTGGCCGAGGTCGCGCCTGCTCCAGCACCACAGCCTGAGCCGCTGGTTGCCGCCCCAGTTGTCGTTGAGCCGCCGCCGCTCGTGCCTGAGCCTGTCGTCGAAGCTTTGCCCGAGGTTGCTGCGTCAGCTCCCGTTGCTGCGCCAGCCACTCAGGAAAAACCGAGCTTCTTCGCCCGCCTCAAGCAAGGCCTATCGAAGACCAGCGCCAGCCTCGGCGAGGGCATGGCCAGCCTGTTCCTCGGCAAGAAGGCCATCGACGATGACCTGCTCGACGATCTGGAAACCCGCCTGCTGACCGCCGACGTTGGCGTCGAGGCGACCACCGCGATCATCGGCAACCTGACCAAGCGCGTCGCGCGCAAGGAACTGGCCGACAGCGGTGCCCTGTACAAGGCGCTGCAGGAAGAACTGGTGACCCTGCTCAAGCCGGTCGAGCAGTCGCTGGTCATCGACACTGCCAAACAGCCTTACGTGATTCTCGTCGTAGGCGTGAATGGCGTGGGCAAGACCACCACCATCGGCAAGCTGGCCAAGAAGCTGCAGCTCGAAGGCAAGAAGGTCATGCTCGCCGCTGGCGACACCTTCCGCGCCGCTGCGGTGGAGCAGCTGCAGGTCTGGGGTGAGCGCAACAACATCGCGGTCATCGCTCAGCACACCGGTGCCGATTCGGCCTCGGTGATCTTCGATGCAGTGCAGGCCGCCAAGTCGCGTGGCATCGACGTGCTGATCGCCGACACCGCCGGACGCCTGCACACCAAAGACAACCTGATGGAAGAGCTGAAGAAGGTCCGTCGGGTGATTGGCAAACTGGACGAAACCGCGCCGCATGAAGTACTGCTGGTACTCGATGCCGGCACCGGGCAGAACGCCATCAACCAGGCCAAGCAGTTCAACCAGACCGTGAACCTCACCGGTCTGGCACTGACCAAACTCGATGGCACCGCCAAAGGCGGCGTCATCTTCGCCCTGGCCAAGCAGTTCGGCTTGCCGATTCGCTATATCGGCGTGGGTGAGGGTATCGATGATCTGCGCCCGTTCGAGGCGCAAGCCTTCGTCCAGGCACTCTTCGAGGAGCGTGAGCGCGGATGATCCGATTCGAGCAGGTCGCCAAGCGATACCCCAATGGCCATGTCGGGCTGCACGAACTGAGTTTCCGCGTTCGCCCTGGCGAATTTCTCTTCGTCACTGGTCACTCCGGAGCCGGCAAGAGCACGCTGCTGCGTCTGCTACTGGCGATGGAGCGGCCCACCAGCGGCAAGCTGTTGCTGGCCGGGCAGGACCTGTCGACCATCACCAACGCGCAGATTCCTTTCCTGCGCCGACAGATCGGTGTGGTGTTCCAGAACCACCAGTTGCTGTTCGACCGCACCGTGTACGACAACGTCGCGCTGCCGCTGCAGATTCTCGGCCTGTCCAAGCCGGAAATCGGCAAACGCGTCGGTGCCGCACTGGAGCGCGTCAGCCTCAGCGACAAGGCGGCGCAGTCGCCCGGCGATCTGTCCACCGGTCAGCAACAGCGCGTCGGCATCGCCCGCGCCATCGTTCACCGGCCGGCCCTGCTGCTGGCAGACGAGCCCACCGGTAACCTCGACCCGCGGCTGGCCGCCGAGATCATGGGGGTGTTCGAAGACATCAACCAGCTGGGCACCACAGTGCTGATCGCCAGCCACGACCTGGCGCTGATCGCGCGCATGCGCCAGCGCATGCTCACCCTGCAACGCGGTCGCCTGATCGGTGACGGGGAGGCTGCCTGATGAGTGCATCGAAGATGCCCACGCCGCAACCGGCCGAACGTGTCGGCGCCGCGCCGCGCAACAAGGTGGTCGACGGCCCGGCCGACGAACCGGATTTCCGCACGCTGTTCCATGCCTGGCTGGAAAGTCATCGTGCCAGTCTGGTCGACAGCCTGCGCCGCCTGGCGCGCCAGCCCATCGGCAGCTTCTTCACCTGCCTGGTGATGGCCGTGGCGCTGAGCCTGCCCATGGGCCTGTCGCTGCTGCTGGACAACGTCGAGAAGCTCGGCGGTTCCTGGCAGCGTGCGGCGCAGATCTCCCTGTTCCTCGACATGTCCGCTGGCGAGCGTGATGGCCAGGCGCTGCGCGAGCAGATCGCAGCGATGGATGATGTCTCCGATGCCGAGTGGATCAGCCGCGAACAGGCACTGGAAGAGTTTCAGCAGCTGTCGGGTCTGGGTCAGGCGCTCAAGGAGCTGCCGGAGAATCCGCTGCCGGGCGTGGTCCTGGTGACGCCGAAGGAAGTCGACAAGGCCAAGCTCGAGGCCCTGCGCCAGCGCCTGGCGGAGCTGCCCAAGGTGGAGCAGGCGCAGCTCGATCTGGTCTGGGTCGAGCGTCTGACCGCCATTCTCAAACTGGGTGATCGTTTTGTCTTCGGCCTCAGCCTGCTGCTGATCCTGGCGCTGCTGCTGGTGATCGGTAATACCATCCGCCTGCACATCGAGAATCGCCGTGCCGAGATCGAGGTGATCAAGCTGGTAGGTGGAACCGATGGCTATGTACGCCGTCCCTTCCTTTATATGGGCGCGTTGTACGGTTTTGGCGCAGGCATCTTCGCCTGGTTGCTGCTGGCCTTCGGGCTGGATTGGTTGAACGATGCTGTAGTACGTTTGGCCGGCCTTTACGGTAGCGATTTCGCGCTGGGTGGCGTACCTTCTTCCGACGGTTTTTCGCTGCTGCTTGGCGCCGTGCTGTTGGGCTATATTGGCGCCTGGCTGGCAGTGGCGCGTCATCTGAACGAACTTGCACCCCGTTAGGGCGCTGTTCGGCAAGGCTGAACGCAAGCTGACAAGTCATTGTTTTGGTTGATATTGACTATCTCTCAGGGAACTTATCCACAGGCCCTGCATCAGATAGCACAGTGCTACACTGCACGAGTTTCGTGAATCGGAGGATTCGAATGTCCACTTCCTTGCAACCTGTTCATGCTCTGGTTCCAGGCGCCAACCTGGAAGCGTACGTGCATGCGGTCAACAGCATTCCGCTGCTGACGCCCGAGCAGGAGCGTGAACTGGCCGAAAATCTCTACTACCAGCAGGATCTCGAGGCCGCCCGCCAGATGGTGTTGGCTCACCTGCGTTTCGTGGTGCATATCGCGCGCAGCTACTCCGGTTATGGTCTGGCCCAGGCCGACCTGATCCAGGAAGGCAACGTCGGCCTGATGAAGGCAGTCAAGCGCTTCAACCCGGAAATGGGCGTGCGTCTGGTGTCCTTCGCCGTGCACTGGATCCGTGCCGAGATCCACGAGTTCATCCTGAAGAACTGGCGCATCGTCAAAGTGGCCACCACCAAGGCCCAGCGCAAACTGTTCTTCAACCTGCGCAGCCAGAAGAAGCGTCTGGCCTGGCTGAACAACGATGAAGTCACCGCTGTGGCCGCAAGCCTGGGCGTCGAGCCGCACGAAGTGCGCGAGATGGAAAGTCGTCTGACCGGCCAGGACATGGCCTTTGACCCGGCAGCCGATGCTGACGACGACAGCGCCTTCCAGTCGCCTGCACATTACCTGGAAGACCACCGCTACGACCCGGCCCGTCAGCTCGAGGATGCCGATTGGAGCGACAGTTCCAGCAGCAACCTGCACGAAGCGCTGGAAAGCCTGGACGAGCGCAGCCGCGACATCCTCTACCAGCGCTGGCTGGCCGAGGAGAAGGCAACGCTGCACGACCTGGCCGCCAAGTACAATGTGTCGGCCGAGCGTATTCGTCAGCTCGAGAAGAACGCGATGAACAAGCTCAAGGGCTGTATTGCTGCCTGAGCCTGCCGTTACCCCGAAAAGCCGCACCCTGGTGCGGCTTTTTGCTGTCTGGAGCAATAGCCTTGAACAAACCCCCTCTGAAAGCGCAGCACTTGCTGGTATTCGTGGCTGTGGCCGTGTTGTTCTTCGCCTGGGGCGCCTGGTTGATGCGCAGCGGTGAGGTGCATCCACTGGCCAATCTGCAGCAGTGGCGCGATGCGCTGCTGCAGCCGTTGGCCGAAGACGAGCTGACGCTACGTGAGGTACGGGCGTTGGCGCCAGGCGAGCTGTGGCTGGCGCCGCGCCTGGACGGCGCACGGCTTTTCTATCGTGCGTCGCTCGACGGGGAAGAGGGCGAGTGGTTGCTCGAGGCGGAGGTGAGGTTAAGCCTTGAGCAGCGCGACAGTCTGATGGCGGCGCAGGGGGTGAAGGCGGGTGATGCCGATTTGCCGCTGAGCGAGTCGCTAGCCGAGCAGATGGCTGGGTTTGCCATCTCCAGCCTCAGTTTGCAAGCGCCCGATTCGCTGACCAGCGAACGCCTGGCCGCCAGTCTCGGGCAGCCACGCCTGACATTGGAGCTGACCGAAGGCCGGGCCTGGGTCTATCCGCAATGGGGGCTCACTGTGCATCTGCGCGGTGACGACGTCGCGTTGTTGCATGCGGTGCCCAAGCGTGCGTTCTCGCCTCACCGCTAGCGCGTTGATCAATATCCCTTACCCTACGCCGTCCGGCGTTCCGACCGTAGGGTGCGCCGTGCGCACCGACTGCGGCAGCGTCAGCTGGCGGTTTCTACAGCCAGCGCGGCCACCAATCGGGGCGCTGCGGTTTGAGCTGGTTGAGGTAGTGGCTGCCACCCAGCTGCGTCATCTGCTGACGTATCCATGCGGCGCGACGATTGACGTAGGCGTCCGGTCGGCCGGCGCTCCAGCGCAGCGGGTTGGGTAGCACCGCTGCCAGCTGGCTGGCCTGCTGGCGATTGAGGTAGGGCGCGCCGACACCGAAGTGATGCTGTGCGGCCGCTTCGGCGCCGAAGATGCCATCACCCCACTCGACGCTATTGAGGTACACCTCGAGGATGCGCTCCTTCGGCCAAAGCAGCTCGATCAGCGCGGTGAACCAGGCTTCCAGGCCCTTGCGCAGCCAGCTGCGCCCGGACCAGAGAAACAGGTTCTTCGCCACCTGCTGGCTGAGGGTGCTGGCGCCCCTGAGCGAGCCGCCGCTCTGGTTGTGTGCCAGCGCCGCTTGAATCGCGCCGACGTCGAAGCCCCAATGCTCGGCGAATTTCTGGTCTTCAGCGGCGATCACCGCCATCTTCAGGTGATCCGGCAGTTCTTTCCAGGGGCGCCACTGGCGCTTCAGTTCAATGGGTTGTTCGCTGCTCCAGGATTCGATCTTGCGCTCGATCATCAGCGCTGTACCGGGCGGCGGTACCCAGCGCAGAGCAAGCACCAGCAGCACGCTGGCCAGGATCAGCCAGAGCAGCAGTTTCAGCAGGCGGCGGGTTAGGGCTCGGAGCATGGGGTCTCGCAACGATCAGATGAGGCGCTATTAAAACAAAAAAATGCCGGGAGCAATTTTTTGACGTCGCTTTGCGACGGCCCGAAGGATTGCAACCAAGGACGGCGGGCAGCAAAAAAGTGCCGAGTCAGTTCCTGCGGAACCACAGGGTTGGGCGCAGGTGTGACAATAGCGACCATTTTTCCTTCGGCCTCAGTGGTTAAACTGCGTCCAGATCGATTTATTCAGGAGTTTCCATGGCCCGTCTCTGGCTGCTGTTGTCCGCATTCACCGGCTTCACTGGTGTCGCTCTGGGCGCGTTCGCGGCCCATGGCCTGAAGCACAGGCTGACGCCCGAATATCTGGCGGTGTTCCAGACCGGTACGCATTACCAGTTGATTCACGCGCTGGCCCTGTTCGGCGTCGGGCTGCTGGCGATGCATGCGCCTGGACGGCTGGTGAACCTGGCGGGTGGCACCTTCACCCTGGGTATCCTGCTGTTTTCAGGCAGCCTCTATCTGCTGACCCTCAGCGGCATCGGCAAGCTCGGCATGATCACGCCTTTCGGCGGCGTCGCCTTCCTCGTTGGTTGGCTGTGCCTGGGTCTGAGCGCCTGGAAGCTGGCCTGACCCTGGCGTCAGAAATGAGGACGAATGGCGCCTTTTAGCCTTGGTCGTGGCCAGTTAACGGGCTAGAATGCCGGCCCTCTTTCCAGTTGTGACCGAGTCGTCATGCGTATCCAGTTGAATGGTGAACCCTTCGAACTGCCGGATAACCAGAGCGTCGCCGACCTGTTGGTTCGCCTCGATCTGACCGGGCGCCGTGTGGCGGTCGAGCTCAATCAGGACATCGTTCCACGCAGCCAGCACGACAGCACCCAGCTCGCCGAGGGCGATCAGGTGGAAGTGGTGCACGCCATCGGCGGCGGTTGACCTCACGAGGAGTATTCCATGAGCCAAGTTCGCAGCGACAAGCCCTTCACCCTGGCCGGTCGTACGTTCCAGTCGCGCCTGCTGGTCGGTACCGGCAAGTACAAGGATATGGACGAGACCCGTGACGCCATCGCCGCCTCCGGCGCCGAGATCGTCACTGTGGCGGTGCGCCGCACCAATATTGGCCAGAATCCGGGTGAGCCGAACCTGCTCGACGTGATCAGCCCGGACCAGTACACCATCCTGCCCAACACCGCCGGTTGCTATGACGCCGTCGAGGCCGTGCGCACCTGCCGCCTGGCCCGTGAGCTGCTCGATGGTCACAACCTGGTCAAGCTGGAAGTGCTGGCCGACCAGAAAACCTTGTTTCCCAACGTCATCGAAACCATCAAGGCCGCCGAAGTGCTGGTCAAGGACGGCTTCGACGTCATGGTGTACACCAGCGACGATCCAATCATCGCCCGCCAACTGGCCGAGATCGGCTGCATCGCGGTGATGCCGCTGGCCGGCCTGATCGGCTCGGGCCTGGGTATCTGCAACCCGTACAACCTGCGCATCATTCTCGAAGAATCGAACGTGCCGGTGCTGGTCGATGCCGGTGTGGGCACTGCCTCCGACGCCACCATCGCCATGGAGCTGGGTTGCGAGGCCGTGCTGATGAACAGCGCCATCGCCGAAGCGCAGAATCCGGTGCTGATGGCGCGGGCCATGCAGCATGCCGTCGAGGCTGGCCGCCTGGCCTACCTGGCCGGTCGCATGCCGAAGAAACTTTATGCCAGTGCGTCGTCGCCGCTGACTGGCCTGATCAACTAAGGATGACGATTTGCTGCGCGTCGGCCCTGCTGCGTTGAATGCAGGGCTTCAGCCCGCAGAGTCGTAAAACACTCGACAAGAGCCCAGCATGACCGATACCCAACAGCCCGAACTGACCGAAGACGGTCGCCAGCGCCGTACCATCAAGAGCTTCGTGATGCGCGCCGGGCGCATGACCGAAGGCCAGCAGCGCGGCATCGACAAGGGCTGGCCGCTGTTCGGCCTGGAGCTGGAAGATGGCTTGCGCGATTTCGACCAGGTGTTCGGTCGCAGTGCGCCGCGCACCTTCGAGATCGGTTTCGGTATGGGCCACTCCACCCTGGAGATGGCTGCTGCCGCACCCGAGCAGGATTTCATTGGCGTCGAGGTACACAAACCCGGCGTCGGTGCGTTGCTGAGCGGCGCGATGGCGCAGAATCTGAGCAACATCCGCGTGTACAGCTGCGATGCGCTGGAGGTGCTGCGTGACTGCGTAGCCGATGCCAGCCTCGATCGCGTGCTGCTGTTCTTCCCCGACCCCTGGCACAAATCGCGGCACCACAAGCGCCGTATCGTCCAGCCGGCTTTCGCCGAGCTGGTGCGCAGCAAGCTGAAGGTCGGTGGTGTACTGCACATGGCCACCGACTGGGAGAACTACGCCGAGCACATGCTCGAGGTGATGAATGCCGCGCCGGGCTATCGCAACCTGGCGGCCGATGGCACCTACGTGCCGCGTCCCGAGGAGCGTCCGGTGACCAAGTTCGAACGTCGTGGCGAGCGTCTCGGCCATGGCGTGTGGGATCTGAAGTTCCAGCGTCAGGAGTGACTGACTCACCCAGCGACAAGCGTTTGATTAGAACCGGCAGGATGCACGATCAGATCGGGATAACCCGACGGCCAGGACGGCGCCTCACCTCAGAACCTGCTCACGATCTGCTGCGCGTCGGCGCTACTGCGTTAAAAACAAGCTCGGAAAGCCGCTTGCGGCTAACGCGCCTCTGGTGCGGCCCCGAAGGGGAGAGCGAAGCGAGTCATGCTCATGTACAAAAGTACAGTCGCCCGCGACCCCGGCCGTTCCTCGCTTGTTTTTGCCTTGTATCGCTCTAGCTCGCGAGGCCGTGAGCAGGCTCTCAGAACACAACAAAGACAAGCGCACCTACAAGGGGCGCGGACAATAGCGGCACCGCTTGCAGGCGCCGCGAGGAGAGCATTGTGTTGAGATCGGTTTCCCTTCTTCTGCTGACTGCCCTGGCGTTTCAGGCCCAGGCCAAGGTCGATGCCAGCCAGGCCGCGCGTCTGGGGCAGGAGCTGACACCGCTTGGTGGCGAGCGTGCCGGTAATGCCAGTGGCACCATCCCTGCCTGGACGGGCGGCCTGGCCACGCCGCCGGCCAATTACCAGCCGGGCATGCATCACCCTGATCCCTATGCTGACGACAAACTGCTGTACCGGGTCGACAGTCAGAACCTGGCGCAGTACGAACAGCAGCTGCCGGTCGGCCTCAAGACCCTGCTGCAGCAGAACCCCAGTTTCTATCTGCGCGTATTCCCGACCCGGCGCAGTGCGGCCGCGCCACAACGCATCTACGACGCCACTCGCTTCAACGCCCTCAATGCCGAGCTGATTGCCGGTGGCAATGGCGTTCAGGGCGCTGCTTCCGGCGTGCCGTTCCCGCTGCCGGCGAACGGCCAGGAGGCGATCTGGAACCACGTCATGCGGTATCGCGGCGACCAGATCAGCATGGCCACCAATCAGGCGGCGGTGCTCAGCAACGGTAGTTACAACCTGCTCAAGCTCGAACGCGACATCTACTTCGTCTACGGTCGTGACGGCGTCGCCCCGCAGGACCTGGACAACACCCTGTTCTATTACAAGTACAAGGTGGTAGCTCCAGCCAAGCTGGCTGGCTCGGCGCTGGTGGTGCAGGAGACCCTCGATCAGGTGCTGGCGATTCGCAAGGCCTGGCGTTTCAACCGTGGCGAGCGCCGTGTGCGCCGCCTGCCGATGCTTGCCTACGACACCCTGCAGCCTGACACCAATGGCATGGCCACCGCCGACCAGGTGGATTCCTACAATGGTGCGCCGGATCGCTACGAGTGGCAGTTGTTGGGCAAGCGCGAGATGCTGGTGCCCTACAACAGCTATGCCGTGCACCAGCGCGGCATTCCCTACGCCGATATCCTGCAGGCCAAGCACATCAACCCCGAGCTGTTGCGTTACGAGCTGCACCGCGTCTGGGTGGTCGAGGCGGATCTGCGTACCGGTTTCAGCCATCCCTATGGCAAACGCCGCTTCTATCTGGATGAAGACAGCTGGCAGATCCTCGCTGTCGACCTGTATGACCGCAACGGCAACCTGATCGGTCTGCAGGAGGCCCACCCGATCAGCTACTACGACGTGCCGATGTTCGGCTCGACCCTGGAGACCATTTACGACCTCAAGGGTGGCCGCTACTTCGCTGACGGCCTGGATAACAACGAGAAGATGTACGACTTCAACGCCAGGCTGACTCCGCGCGACTTCACCCCGCAGGCGCTGCGCCGCGAAGGTAACTGAACCGTCGTCACTGGCGCGACCAGCGCATCGTCAGCTCCGGCTGGCCGGTGTGCGGGTCGCGCGTCTCGTCCAGCGTCACGAACCCGCCTGCCCGGTAGAAGGCCACTGCCCGGGTGTTGGCGCGGTAGACGCCGAGTTCCAGGCGGTTGCGCCTGCGTTTGGCTTCGTCCAGCAGCTGACTACCCAGACCGCGGCCTTGCGCGTCTGGGCTGACGAACAGCGCAGCCAGGCGCTGTTCATGCAGCGACGCGAAGCCGAGCACTTGGCCCTGTTCCTCCAGCACCAGGGTTTCGGCCTGCGGCAGATAAAGCTCGCGCATGGCGGGTAGCTGCTCGTACCAGAACGTCTCCGGCACGAAGTCGTGGGCCTGGAGGGAGGCCCTCAGCCAGAGGTCGAGTAGCGCGTCGCTGTCTGTGGGATGGTAGGGGCGAATCATGATGAAATCCTGTTCGAGGAGAGGGACATCCATGGAGGTTCGGTTACATATCTTCGGGGCATCCGGCTCGGGCACCACCACGCTGGCCCGCACGCTGGCCGAGCGCAATGGCTGGCTGCACCTGGATACCGACGATTTCTACTGGCTGCCTAGCGAGCCGCCCTATCAGCACAAGCGGCCGCCCGAGGAGCGCGTCAGGCTGATCCGCGAGCGTAGCGCACAGGCGCCCAGCTGGGTGCTCAGTGGTTCGCTGTGCAGCTGGGGCGAGGCGCTGATCCCTTCGTTCAGCCATGCCCTGTTCCTGCGCCTGGACGACCGGGAGCGCATGCGCCGACTGCGGCAGCGTGAAGCGCAGCGCTACGCTGAACGCATTCTGCCAGGAGGTGACATGCACGGGCAGAGCCTGGCTTTCCTGCAATGGGCCGCCGGCTACGAGCAGGGGGACCTGCACACACGCAGCCTGCTTATGCACGAAACCTGGATGGCCCGCCATCTGGGCTGCCCGCTGCTGCGGCTGGATTCCACCCGGCACACGCCCGAACAACTGGCTGAGCGCGTGCTGAGCTGGCTGCAGTCCTGAGCGAGGTGCTCAGTAGATCCAGCGCCGTAGTTAAGAGACCCCTCTAGCTCAGTGCTTTTAAGCGGTTTTGCACGCTTTCGGCTTCACGTTTTCCGTCGTGCGGTCGCTTATTACCTGCGTGTGCCCGTCAGAACTGGCCAGGTTCCCGGGCAACCCCATAACCGCTTCCCAGATCCCGGTGATAACGCTCTGTGCTGAAAGCCCGCTCAGGGGCTCGCGCTTCCGCGCTGCGTCGCTTGCTCACGGATCTGGCTTTCAACGACAGGTGTCTGCTCGAGCCTGACATCGATGGAGTCCTGTGCATGAATATCAAGGATTGGCCGCTGCGCCTGAAAATCACCCTGACGGCGGCGGCGCTGTTATCGCTGGTCAGCATTGTGCTGATCTGGCAGAGCGTTTCTTCCCTGGACCGGACCGTCAATGACACCCTGCGGCGGGATATCGACGGCTTCGCCCAGTCGATATCGGTCAACCTGGGCAACTGGATGAACGACCGCATCAACGCCGTGAAGACCACTGCGGGCAGCCTGGTGCAGCAGCCGCAGATCGCCCCGCACATTCTGCTGCAGCAGACCTGGGCGACCTTCGCCTTCAATATCACCTACATCGGCACCGTCGATGGACAGATGCTGCAGAATGACCCGACGGTGATCCTGCAGAACTACGATCCGCGCCAGCGCGGCTGGTATCAGGGCGCCGAGAAGAACAACGATGTGTTCATCAGCGACCCTTACGTATCGCTCACCGATGGCGCCTACGTGGTGACCATCGCCTACCCGGCACGTCGTAACGGCACGCTGATTGGCGTGGTCGGCGCCAACCTGACGCTCGATACGTTGACCGAGACCATCGGCAAGTTGAGCATCCCTGGCGAAGGCTACGCGCTGTTGATCGATCAAAGCGGACAGATGATCGCGCACCCCGACAAGGAGTGGCGCACCAAGTCGGCAGCCGACTTTTCGCCAGCGCTGGCTGACGAGCAGCTCAAGGCCCTGGTGCAACAGCGTCGTCTCACTGAGGCTGAGGTGGCGGGCACCGATAGCCTGCTGTACGCCGTCGAGATCCCCAATACCCGATGGACTTTCGTGATGGTCATGGATGAGGCAAAAGTGCTCGCGCCGGTGCGTGAGCAGCTCGCTGTGCAGTTGATCATCGGTACCGGCATGCTGGCCGTCGCCATTCTGGTGCTGGCTCTGCTGGGCCGTGTGCTGTTCCGTGATCTCGAGCAGATCCGTCACAACCTCAACGCCATCGCCGAAGGCAATGGTGACCTGACCCAGCGCCTGCCGGTCAACTCCAATGACGAGATTGGCCAGCTATCGAGCAGCTTCAACCGCTTCATCGAGCAGCTGCACGGCATCATTTCCCGCCTGCGCGAGGTTGCCGTGGCGCTGAGCAACGAGTCCGGACAGGTGGCGCAGGATGCTGAAGCGCAGAACCAGCACGTGCAGCAGCACCAGTCCGAGCTGCACCTGGTGGCCACTGCGGTGACGCAGATGGCTTCCGCCACACAGGAAATCTCGCACAATGCCGAGACCGCCTCCGGTCAGGCCGTGGATTCGGTCAGCCTGAGTGTGGAAGGGCGCCGCCAGGTGGAGCGCAGCCAGCAGTCCATCGCCCTGCTGGCTGAAGAAGTCGAAGGGGCCGGGCGCATCATCGATGAATTGCACCGCCACTCCAACGAGATCAGCTCGATTCTCTCCACCATCGCCAGCATCGCTGACCAGACCAACCTGCTGGCCCTCAACGCGGCCATCGAGGCGGCGCGTGCCGGCGAGCACGGCCGTGGTTTTTCGGTGGTGGCCGACGAGGTGCGCGTGCTGTCCAAGCGCACCCATGAGTCGACCCGCGAGATCGAGGCGATGATCCAGGTGCTGCAGGACGCCACCCGCCAGGCAGTCGGGGTGATGGACAACGCCGCAGCCAAGGCTTCGCAGAGTGTGACTGATGCCCAGGCGGCCAGTGACCTGTTGCAGCAGATCACCGATGCGGTCGGGCAGATCAACGACATGGCTGCGCAGATCGCCTCGGCGGCGGAAGAGCAGGCCTGTGTCACCGTGGAGGTCAACCGCAATACCGAGAACATCCGCGCCATGGGCGATCAGATGTCGCAGAGCAGCCATGCCGCCTCGGCAGCAGCCTCCAACCTGCAGGCGCTAGGCCGGCAGATCGGTAGCGAAGTGTCCAAGTTCGTGCTGTAGAAACAGCGGTTCGCCCCTCGCCATACGGAGCGGCTTCAGCCGCGAAAGCCAATGTCCATGGCTGACACCGCTCCTACAAGGGAAATCAGTTCTTCTTGCCGCAACTGCAATGGCGCTCCGCGGTCACCCTAGTTCCTGTCGGCCAATATGCCGATCACCACGAAGATCAGGATCAGCACCGGCGCCAGTGTGTAGTTGTTGAAGTGCGCCAGGCCCTTGGCCAGCCAGGGTGTGAGGAAGACGATCGCCAGGCCGTAGCCGACCGCGCAGAACACCACGAACAGCAGAGTACGCAGGACGAAATTGAGGTTGCCGATGGTGCGTTGAACCCAGGCGTTGATGGCTGGGCCGAACAGCACCAGCAGGGTGGCCATGATGGCCAGGGAGATATCGCCGAGGTGGCTGCGGCTCCAGCGCGAGAGGGTGACGATCAGGTCCAGTAGCAGATCCATTCAGGCTCCTTGGCAGGCGTAACGGTCAGCGCAGCGGCATCAGGGCTGCGCGAGCGAAGCGCCTAAGCCTAACGGATTCTTGTTGCGCTGTGGGGTGATCTAGGCTCTGTCCGAAAAGTGCCTGTGCTCGGTGATGCTTCGTTAAAAACGAGTTCGGCAAGCTGCTTGCAGCTAACGCGCTTCAGCGCGGCCCGGAGGGCGAACGAAGTGAGTAATGCTCATTTACAGCTCGTAAACTCGAGTGCGAGCCCAGTCCGTTCCTCACCTGTTTTTGCGGGGCCGCCATCGGTATCGCCTGACCTTGGCTCGGCGACTTTTCGTACAGACCCTAGGCCAGGAACTGCTGCAGCAGATCATTGAGAAACAGCTGGCCCTTGGCCGTGGCGACCAGCCGAGTTTCGTCGGCTTGCAGCAGACCCTGACGTTCGGCTTCGCGGCGTGCCTGTTCGAGTTGCTGCAATGGCAGGCCGGTGCGCTGGCTGAACAGCTCGGCAGGCGCGCCTTCGGTCAGGCGCAGCACGTTCATCAGAAACTCGAAGGGCAACTCGTCGGCTTCCAGCAGGCGGTCGCCGGCCTGAAATGCCTTGGCCGGGTCGAGGTAGTCCTTCGGCAGGCGGGTTTTCCAGGTGCGCTGGATGCGCCCTGCGGGTGTGCTCAGCTTGGCGTGAGCGCCAGCGCCGATGCCGAGAAAGTCGCCGAAGGTCCAGTAGTTGAGGTTATGCCGCGCCTGTTTGCCGGGCTGGGCGTAGGCGGACACCTCGTACTGCGCGTAGCCCTCGGCGGCAAGCAGCGCCTGGCCGGCTTCCTGGATGTCCCACAGCAGATCGTCCTCGGGCAGCTCGGGCGGCTGGCTCCAGAACACCGTGTTCGGCTCCATCGTCAGCTGGTACCAGGACAGGTGCGTGGGAGTCTGGGCGATGGCGGTTCGCAGGTCGAACAGGGCGTCTTCGATGCTTTGCTGCGGCAGACCGTGCATCAGGTCGAGGTTGAAGTTGTCGAAGCCGGCAGCGCGCGCCATATCGGCGGCGCGAATGGCCTCGTCGCCATCGTGGATACGCCCCAGCGCCTTGAGCTTGGCCTGCTGGAAGCTCTGCACGCCGATGGACAGGCGATTGATGCCCAATGCCCGGTAGCCCTTGAACTTGGCCTGTTCGAAGGTGCCAGGGTTGGCTTCCAGGGTGATCTCGATATCCGGCGCGAAGGCCACGCGCCGTTCGACGCCTTCCAGCAGACGGCCCAGGGCGCGGTCGGAAAACAGGCTGGGGGTGCCGCCGCCGAAGAAGATCGAGGTCAGTGGACGGCCATGGACGTGCTGCAGGTCGGCATCGAGGTCAGCGAGCAGCGCGTCTACATACTCTTCTTCAGGCAGCGTCGGCCCGGCAGCATGGGAATTGAAGTCGCAGTAGGGGCATTTGCGCACGCACCACGGGATATGGATATAGAGCGCGAGGGGCGGGAGCAGGAAACTCCCGCCAGTGGTATCGCTCATGCCAGCCCCAGGCGCTGCTTGAGCAGGGCCATGGCGCGGGCACGGTGGCTGAGGCGGTTCTTCTGCTCGGCCGGCAGTTCGGCACTGGAACAGGCGGTTTCCGGCACCCAGAACAGCGGGTCGTAGCCGAAGCCGTGCTCGCCAAGGGCTTCGTGCAGGATGCTGCCGTGCCACAGGCCTTCACAGAGGATCGGCAGCGGATCGTCGGCATGTCGCACCAGCGCCAGGGCACAGACGAACTGGGCGCCACGCTCGGCGTCCGGCACGTCTTTCAGGGCGGCGAGCAGCTTGGCATTGTTCGCCGCATCGCCCTGGCCATCGGCATAGCGCGCCGAGTAGATGCCAGGAGCGCCGCCGAGGAAATCCACCGCCAGGCCGGAGTCGTCGGCCAGCGCCGGCAGGCCGGAGATGCGCGCGGCGTTGCGCGCCTTGAGGATGGCGTTCTCGACGAACGACAGGCCGGTCTCTTCCGGTTCGACCTGGCTGAACTCACCGATGGAACGCACGCGCACCGCATCGCCGAGCATGGCCTGCAACTCTTTGAGCTTGCCGGCGTTATGGCTGGCCAGCACCAGTTCCTTGAAGTCAGTCATCCGGGAACATTTCCTGATTGAAGGTGATGCGGTGCGTGTTGTCGCCCTGGCGTACGTCGAGGGTGAAGCTGAGAATCTCGCGGCTGGAGAAGGGGAACTGTGCCAGGTAATAGATGGCGCCGCTCTCGGTGACCTGCCTGAAGGTCAGCGCGGTGCTCTGCCCCAGCAGGTTCTTCACCTGGCCGCTGACCAGCGCGGTGCTGGCCTTACCGGCCTTGAGCACTGCAACGTTGACCACGCCCTGGGTCTTGCTGCGCACCAGGCCGGCGGCGCTGGCGATGTCCGGCTGCAGGAAGCTGGAGTTGAACACGCTGTAGTGCACGTCGAGCTCGCCGAAGCTCTGCTTGCGCTCGGCGGCGGCCGGCAGGGCCAGGCACAGGGCGATCAGGAAGGGGATGATGCGGCGCATGATGTTCTCCTCGTTCAGACCGCGACGCGGTGGACGGAGAGGTCCGCGCCGCTGATGCGGTAGATGCCGATCTCGCCCAGCAGGTTGGGCCAGATGCGGCTTGCCAGGCCATGGCGATGGTCACGGTCCACCGCCAGGCGTTCTTCCACACGGGCACCCTGGGCGTGACAGAGACGCTCGAAGTCCTCGAAGGTGCAGAAGTGGATATTCGGGGTGTTGTACCAGGTATAGGGTAGGAAGTCCGACACCGGCATGCGACCTTTCGTCGTCAGGTACCAGCGGCAGCGCCAGTGGCCGAAGTTGGGGAAGGTGATGATGCAAGTCTTGCCGACCCGCAGCATTTCGGCCAGCACCTTGTCCGGGTAGTGTAGCGCTTGCAGCGACTGGGTCATGACCACCACGTCGAAGCTGTTGCTGGCGAAGTTGCCCAGGCCCAGGTCGAGGTTCTGCTCGATGACGTTGACGCCGCGCTCGATGCACAGGGCGATCTTGTCCGGGTCGATCTCCAGGCCGTAGCCGGCCACGTGCTTGTTGTCGCGCAGCCAGGCGAGCAGCTCGCCGTCGCCGCAGCCCAGGTCGAGCACACGGCTGCCCGGGGCGATCCATTCCTGGATGATGTCCAGATCCGCTCGCATGCTCATACCTCGATTCGCTTCATATAGCTGCCGAATGCCTGCAGGTAACGCGGGATCGGCATGAGGAAGGCGTCGTGGCCCTGCGGCGCATCGATCTCCAGGTAGCAGACGTTCTTCTTCGCCGCCGTCAGGGCGTCGACGATCTCCCGCGAGCGGGCGGGAGAGAAGCGCCAGTCAGTGGTGAAGGACATCACGCAGAAGTCCGCCTTGGCCACGGCCAGAGTCTTGGCCAGATCACCATCGTGCGCAGCGGCAGGGTCGAAGTAGTCCAGCGCCTTGGTCATCAGCAGATAGGTGTTGGCGTCGAAACGGCCGGAGAATTCCTCGCCCTGATAGCGCAGGTAGCTTTCCACCTGGAACTCGACGCTGTGGAAGTCGTAGTTGAGCTTCTCGCTCTTCAGACCGCGACCGAATTTCTCGCCCATGGCGTCGTCGGACAGGTAGGTGATGTGGCCGACCATGCGCGCCAGCATCAGCCCGCGCTTGGGGATCACACCCTGTTCCTGGAAATGCCCACCGTGAAATTCCGGATCGGTGAGAATCGCCTGGCGCGCCACCTCGTTGAAGGCGATGTTCTGCGCCGACAGCTTGGGCGCCGAGGCGATGGCCAGGCAGTGACGCACACGCTCGGGGTAGCTGATGGTCCACTGCATGGCCTGCATGCCGCCGAGACTGCCGCCGATCACCGCCGCCCATTGCTCGATGCCGAGCACATCGGCCAGACGCGCCTGACTGTGCACCCAGTCTTCGACCGTCATTACCGGAAAGTCTGCGCCGTAGGGCTTGCCGGTGGCCGGGTTGGCGCTGCTCGGGCCGGTGGAGCCGTTGCAGCCGCCGAGGTTGTTGAGGCTGACGACGAAGAACTTGTTGGTGTCGATGGGCTTGCCGGGGCCGATGCAGCTGTCCCACCAGCCGGGCTTGCGATCATCCGGGCTGTGGTAGCCGGCGGCGTGATGATGGCCGGACAGGGCATGGCAGATCAGCACCGCATTGCTGCGCGCGGCGTTCAGTTCGCCATAGGTCTCGACGACCAGTTCGTACTCGGCCAGGCTGCGACCGCAGGCCAGCGCCAAGGGTTCGCTGAAGCGGAACACCTGGGGACTGACCAGGCCGACGGAATCTTCGGGAAATGCAGTGGGCATTGAGGCGCTGCTAATGAATCGGAGGAGGGCGCCAGTCTAAAGAGCACCGACCCGAGCGGCAAGCGAGCTGGGCGCCCGCTCCGCTCTACAGGCTTTGTGGGCGCGCCGCCGTCGGTAGGCTGACCACCTTGCCCTGGCGCTGCACCGGTGCCGGACGACGCAGCACGCGCAGCATGTCGCTGGCCAGGGCCAGCTGCTGTTCCAGCTCTTCCCGGTAGCGCGCCAGTTGCAGGCTGCGTTTGCGCGTCTGCTGGGTTTCCTGGGCCAGCGCCTTGAGGCGCAGCATGTGGCTTTCCAGCATCTGCTTGTGTTCCAGGGTGTGCTGCATCAGCGGCATCAGCGCATCGGCGGCCCATTGCTCGGCGTCCAGGCGCAGGCGCTGGTGCAGGCCGATCACTTCCTGGGCCAGGGTGGCGAAGAAGCGTCGGGTCAGGCTGCGCTGCTCGGTGAGCAGAGTCTTCAGGTGCAGGCGGAACTGGTCGCCCTTTTCCTGCAGTTTCTTCAGCTCACGCAGATAACGCTGGATCTTGAACTGCGGCGCGTCGACCCCGCCCAGCGGATTGTCTTCGTTGTGTCGACGATAGATGGCTGCAACCATCTTGTTGGCCATGTCGGCTTCGTGCTGCAGGTTGTGCAGATCCTGTTCGATGGCGCGGAAGAAATGCAGGATGGCCTGGTTGATGCCCAGGGTGGTCCAGCTGCCGGTGAGATTGCGGCGCACCTCGCTCAGGTGTTCCTCCAGGCGTTCGGCGCGTGCGGCGTGTCGCAGCAGCTGACCCTGACGCTGCAGCAGGCGCTGGTTGGTCTTCAGACCGAGCAGGCGTTTGTGGTGCAGGCTGTGGTCTTCCTTGGTCTTGGCGGTCAGCTCGAACAGCAGCTGGCCGTTGTCCTGTTGATGGTTGCCGAGCAGGGCCAACTGCTCACTGACTTTCTCCAGGCGCAGGTTGAGCACATGTTGGCTGTTGTTCACCAGCGCCAGCACCTGACGCACCACGTTATCTTCGATCAGGCGTTCCTTCTGTGCGACGATGCGCTCGCACAGCAGGTTTTCCAGACCAGCCATCTGGCTGCGTGCCAGCAGCTCTTCGTCCCTGCGCACCTTGGCCAACAGTGCCTGCTTGGCCGACAGCGGCAGTACGTCCTGCTTGGCGATGCCCAATTGCTTGGCGGTGGCGCTCTGGATCTGGCCAATGGCGTTCTGCACGAAGGTCTCGCCTGCCAGGTCGTCCCACAGCACGTCGATCTTGTTGAGCACGGCGAACAGGCTGGTCTGGGCGTCTTCGTCGAGCTGCCGGATGTGCTGCTGCCAGATGCTCATGTCGCTGGCGGTGACGCCAGTATCGGCGGCCAACAGGAAGATGATCGCCTGGGCATTGGGCAGCATCGACAGGGTCAGCTCCGGCTCGCTACCGAGGGCGTTGAGCCCGGGGGTATCGAGAATGCGCAGGCCCTGGCGCAGCAACGGGTGGTCGAAGTTGACCATCGCATGGCGCCAGGCCGGCACCAGTACCTGGCCACGTTTGCCGGTGCCTTCGAGCATGTCCGGGTGGAAGCCGAGCTGGATCGCCTGTTCCACCGGCATGGATTTGGTTTTGGCCACCTGGCTGAAAGCCAGGGCCATATTGGCCGGGTCGCTGGTATCCAGCGGGATGTTCACCCAGTGCCGCGGGATGCGTTTGAACTGTGCGACGCTGGCCGAGGCCGTGCGCGTCTCGATGGGCAACAGACGAATGTAGGGGCGTTCCGAGCGCGGGTCGAAGAACAGCTCGGTGGGGCACATGGTGGTACGCCCGGCATGCGAAGGCAGCATGCGCTGGCCGTATTCGGAGAAGAACAGGCTGTTGATCAGCTCGGTCTTGCCGCGTGAGAACTCACCGACGAAGGCCAGGGTGATGTGATCGGTACGCAGGATCTTCAGCGCGCGTTCGAGTTTTGCCTGAACGGCCTCGGAGTTGAGCCGATTGTGTTCCAGCCAGCTGCGATAACGCGTGATCTCGCGCATCAGTTCGCGTTTCCAGGCGACGTAGGCGTCAACCTGCTGGCTGAGACGTTCCATGCTCATCCTGGCTCTCCTCTCGGCAAGTTCATCCACTTGCTGGGGCTGCGTGATTGTTCAGTTGGTGTTGCCGCCAGGAAGCACGGCATTCGCGGGAATAACCTGCATTATGCGAGGTACAGGGCGGCCGTCAATTGGCTGCTTATACAGTCCCGCCTTGTGGTCGGGTATGGCGGCTGAATGGTCATCAGGGGTTCTGCAAGCCGGGAATCGCTGGCAGGTTACGTGGTGTGCGGATGCGCAGGCGCTTGTGTCGATTGAGTTCGCCGCTTTCCAGGCTCACCTGGCTCTTGGCCACGCCGAACGCCTGGGCTAGAAAGGCCAGCAGATGGGCGTTGGCCTTGCCCTCGACCGGTGGGGCGGTGAGGCGGATCTTCAACCGATCACCCTGCAGCCCGGCGAACTCGTCCTTGCTCGCCTTGGGCTGCAGGTGACAGTCGAGGATCAGGTCTTCGCCATCCCAGCGGTAGAAACTCATGCCGAGAACCTGCTCAAAGTCTGCTGCGCGTCGGCTTTGCTGCGTTAAAAACAGGCTCGGAATGCTCATTTATCATTCGTAAACTCCGCTTCCTCACCTGTTTTTGCCTTGCATCGCGCTAGCTCGCGAGCCTTTGAACAGGCTCTCAGAGGAAGGGGCTGAGCATCGGTGGCAGCCCGGTGGAGGCCGCCAGGCCGCCAATCACGAAGCGATCGATCAGATTGATGGTGATGAAGGCGAAGATAGGCGAGATATCCAGGCCGCCGAGGTTCGGCAGCAGCTTGCGGAACGGCGCCAGCAGCGGCTCGCAGATCTGATTCACCAGCTGCGCGCCGGGGTTGTAGCTGCCCGGGGCGACCCACGACAGGATCACGCTGATGATCAGGGCGAAGAAGAACACCTTGAGAAACAGCGAGGTCACGCCGATCAGTGACCACACCAGCAGTTGCAGGATGAAGCCGCCGACGTTGTAGCCCATCAGCGTCAGGGTGATGACCATCAGCAGCAGCTGCACCAGGATGGCCAGCACCAGCGAGGCCAGATCCAGCCCGGCGAATCCCGGAATGACGCGGCGCAGGGGCGTCAGCAGCGGTTGCGTGGCCTTGACGATGAACTGGCTCAACGGGTTGTAGAAGTCGGCGCGCACCAGTTGCAGGATGAAACGCAGCAGGACGATCAGCAGATACAGGCTGCCGAGGGTCTGGATGATGTAGATCAGGGCTTCGATGAGTCCGGACATGTGTGCTTCCTTTATTGACCCAGTTGTTCGGCCAGTTCGGCCGATCGATTGGCGGCGGCGTTCAGTGCCTGTTGTACCAGCGCTTCGAAGCCGCCGGCCTGGAAGGTGTTGATCGCCGCCTCGGTGGTTCCGTTCGGCGAGGTCACACGGCGGCGCAGTTCGGCGGCCTCCACATCGCTCTCGCTGGCCATGCGCGCGGCGCCCAGGGCGGTGTGAATGCTCAGGCGGGCGGCGGTTTCGCGCGGCAGGCCGAGTTGTTCGCCGGCCGCGGTCATGGCCTCGATCAGCAGGAAGAAGTAGGCCGGGCCGCTGCCGGAGACGGCGGTCACCGCATCGAGCTGTGCTTCGTCGTCCAGCCACAGGGCCAGGCCTACGGCGCTCAGCACCTGTTCGGCCTGGGCTTTCTGTGCGGCGCTGACGCGGGCGTTGGCGAACAGGCCGGAAACGCCCTGACGCAATAGCGCCGGCGTGTTGGGCATGCAACGCACCACTGGGCGCTGGCCCAGCCAGTTTTCCAGGCTGGCGCAGCTGATGCCGGCGGCGATGGAGATGATCACCTGATTGGGAGCCAGGTGTGGCGCCAGATCCAGGCACACCACTTTCATGATCTGTGGTTTGACCGCCAGCACGATCAGGTCGGCGCCTTTTATGGCTTCACCGTTATCCGCGAAGGTGGCGATGCCGTGTTCCTGTTGCAGGCGGGCGCGTTGTTCGCTGCCGGGCTCGCTGGCGCGGATGGCGCTGGCTGCGACGCCCTGGGCGCGCAGGCCGCCAATCAGGCTGGCGGCCATGTTGCCGGCGCCGACGAAGGCGATGGTCGGGTTGCTCATTGCAGAAAATCCTTCATTCAGTGAGTGGGCTGGCCGTAATCGCGGGCGCCGAACAGGGCGGTGCCGATGCGAACCCAGGTGGCACCTTCAGCGATGGCGGCCTCCAGGTCATGGCTCATGCCCATGGACAAGGTATCGAGGTCCAGCGCCAGGTCATCACGCAATTGGCGCAAGTGGGCGAAGGCAGCATGTTGCGCCGCGATATCGTCGGTCGGTTCGGGAATCGCCATCAGCCCACGCAGGTGCAGGTTGGGCAGGGCGGTTACAGCCTTGGCCAGCTCTGGCAGCGCTTCCGGGCTGCAGCCGGATTTGCTGTCCTCAGCGCTGACGTTGACCTGCAGGCAGATATTCAGCGGCGGCAGGTGGGCGGGGCGCTGCTCGGAGAGGCGTTGGGCGATTTTCAGGCGATCCACCGAATGTACCCAGTCGAAATGCTCGGCGATAGGCCGGGTCTTGTTCGACTGAATGGGGCCGATGAAATGCCAGATCAAGGGCAGATCACTCAGTTCGGCCTGTTTTTCCAGCGCTTCCTGCAGGTAGTTCTCGCCAAAATCGCACAAACCAGCCGCATGAGCTTCACGAATGGCCGCTGCCGGTTTGGTCTTGCTCACCGCGAGCAGGCCGATATCCGTCAAATTACGTTGCGAGGCTTGCGCCGCCTCACGGATGCGCGCTCCGACCTTTGCAATATTCTCTGCTATCGTGGACATTACCTGCGCTCTATAAGCCTGGCCGTTGCGTTCGCGGCATTCTACCTGCTTGCTTGTAATTGGGGAGTCCCATGGATATCACTGAGCTGCTTGCCTTCAGCGCCAAGCAAGGCGCGTCGGATTTGCACCTCTCGGCGGGTCTGCCGCCGATGATCCGCGTCGACGGCGATGTACGCCGCATCAACCTGCCGCCGCTGGATCACAAGCAGGTACACGCGCTGATCTACGACATCATGAATGACAAGCAGCGCAAGGACTTCGAAGAGTTCCTCGAGACCGACTTCTCCTTCGAAGTGCCGGGCGTGGCACGTTTCCGGGTCAACGCCTTCAACCAGAACCGTGGCGCCGGTGCGGTGTTCCGTACCATTCCGTCCAAGGTGCTGACCATGGAAGACCTGGGCATGGGCGAAGTGTTCCGCAAGATCACCGACGTGCCGCGCGGCCTGGTGCTGGTCACCGGCCCTACCGGTTCGGGCAAGTCGACCACCCTGGCGGCAATGCTCGACTATCTCAATAGCAACAAGTACCACCACATTCTCACCATCGAAGATCCCATCGAATTCGTCCACGAGTCGAAGAAGTGCCTGGTCAACCAGCGTGAGGTGCATCGCGACACCCACGGCTTCTCCGAAGCCCTGCGCTCGGCGCTGCGTGAAGACCCGGACATCATCCTGGTGGGCGAGATGCGCGACCTGGAAACCATCCGCCTGGCACTGACCGCCGCGGAAACCGGTCACCTGGTGTTCGGCACCCTGCACACCACCTCTGCGGCCAAGACCATCGACCGTGTGGTCGACGTGTTCCCGGCCGAGGAGAAGTCGATGGTGCGTTCGATGCTGTCGGAATCACTGCAGGCGGTGATCTCGCAGACTCTGCTGAAGAAGATCGGCGGCGGTCGCGTAGCGGCACACGAAATCATGATCGGCACGCCGGCTATCCGTAACCTGATCCGAGAGGACAAGGTGGCGCAGATGTACTCGGCGATCCAGACCGGCGGCGCGCTGGGCATGCAGACCCTCGATGCCTGCCTGAAGACGTTGGTGTCCAAAGGGCTGGTCAGCCGCGACAGCGCGCGCGAGAAGGCCAAGAGCCCGGAAAACTTCTAGGAACAGGTGTAGGAGCGAGCCCTGCTCGCGACGCTTTTGGCGTCACCCTGTTCGCGGGCAGAGCTCGCTCCCATGATTCGGCAGATGGCTGCCGAACGGTATTGCACACGAAGCTGCGAGAACGACGATGGAATTCGAAAAACTGTTGCGCCTGATGGTCGAAAAAGGCGGCTCCGATCTGTTCATTACCGCTGGCGTACCGCCGTCGATGAAGGTCAATGGCAAGATCATGCCGGTGACCAAGAATGCCATGTCGCCGGAGCAGACCCGCGAGACCGTATTGGGTGTGATGAACGAGGCACAACGCCGCGACTTTGCCGAGAACCATGAGTGCAACTTCGCCATCAGTGCCCGCGGCATCGGTCGTTTCCGCGTCAGCGCCTTCTACCAGCGCAACCTGGTGGGCATGGTGCTGCGCCGGATCGAGACCAATATCCCCACCATCGATGACCTCAAGCTGCCGGAGATCCTCAAGAAGCTGGCGCTGACCAAGCGCGGTCTGGTGCTGTTCGTCGGTGCCACCGGTACCGGTAAGTCCACCTCGCTGGCGGCGATGATCGGCTACCGCAACAAGAACAGCAGTGGCCACATCATCTCCATCGAAGACCCGATCGAATACATTCACCAGCATCAGAGCTGCATCGTCACTCAGCGTGAAGTGGGCATCGATACCGAGTCCTTCGAAGTGGCGCTGAAGAACACCCTGCGTCAGGCGCCTGACGTGATCCTCATCGGTGAGGTGCGCACCCGCGAGACCATGGACCACGCCGTGGCCTTCGCCGAAACCGGCCACCTGTGCCTGGCCACCCTGCACGCCAACAACGCCAACCAGGCGCTGGACCGCATCATCAACTTCTTCCCGGCCGACCGGCAGAACCAGGTGTGGATGGACCTGTCGCTCAACCTCAAGGCCATCGTCGCCCAGCAATTGGTGCCCACCCCGGACGGCAAGGGCCGTCGTGCGGTGATCGAGGTGCTGATCAACACCCCGCTGGCCGCCGACCTGATCCGCAAGGGCGAGGTGCACGAGCTCAAGGGCCTGATGAAACGCTCCACCGAGCAGGGCATGCAGACCTTCGACCAGGCGCTGTACAACCTCTACACCCAGGGCGAGATCACCTACGAAGATGCGCTGCTCTACGCCGACTCGGCCAACGACCTGCGCCTGATGATCAAGCTCGGCTCGGAAACCGATGGCGATCACCTGACCAGCATGGCCCAGGGCCTGGCGCTGGAGGTCAGCGAGGAAGATCCGGGGCGTCGCTTCCGCTGACGCTGCCTGACGGGGGACGCGCTGCGTCCCCTTCGTTTATCTGGGCGATGCGTTTGCCCTTCCTGCCGGCCAGCACCAATGCCTGGCCATCGCGCTGCGCGCCGGCGCGTGCTTCGCTCATCAGTTGCGGAATCAGCGGGCCTTCTGGCAGGTGCTTCCAGAATCTCAGTGGCAGATGTTGCTGCATTACCGTGCGGTTAAGCCGCGCCGGGTTGAAGGTGCTGCCGTAATAGGCTCGCCACAGGGCCTGACCGTCATCCCCGGGCTGCTGTGCCCAGGCTTGCCATTGCGCCGGGCAGCGGCGCTCGTGCTGCAGGTGTTGGCCATCCCAGTACACGCCGTCGCGCGGCGTTGCGATCAGCCAACTGTGTTTGCCCAGGCGTTCGGCGAAGTGACCACTGGCCGAGGCCAGGATGTCGTGTGCCGGTTCGAACCAGGCGACGAAGTCCGGCGCGCCTTGCGCCTTGCTCGGCTGAAAGCGCACGAAAGCATGCAGGTGATGGGCCTCGCGCCGCACCGCCTTGAGCCGGCGATGCAGCTCGCTGCCGTCGGGGTCGCCGGCCAGCACGGCGCTGCGCTCACCCTGCACGAAGCGCCAGAGCACGCGGTAGAGCAGGCTCCAGCGCTCCTCACCACGGTACTGTGCAGCGCTCTCCAGCAGCTCCAGCAGTTCGGGCGAGACGCGCAGGCGGCCATTGGGCTCCGGCGCGCGTTCGGCGGGCTGGTCGAACAGGCCAGGCGCCGCTTCTTCGTCCAGCCACTGCAACTGGTGCGGTGCCAGGCCCTGCAGCAGGGCACGGCGCGCGGCCTGGCGCCAGGTGGCGAAGGTGCCGTCGAAACGCAGGCTGTGCATCACCACAACGCCATCTGCGCCGGGGTGTCGCGCAACTGCTGGCGCAGCACCACGGACTCGTGTTCGGCCCGCGGCGGTCGGTAGTCCTGGGTGACGATGAAGGGCTTGGCCTTTTCCAGCACGCAGCGCAGGCGGGTCAGGTCCTCGTAGCGGATGCGCCGTTCACGCCGCAGCGCGCTCAGGCGCCTGGCGCTGAGCACGCCGATGCCGGGCACGCGGGCGATCAGCGACTCGTCGGCGCGGTTCAGGTCCACCGGAAACTGCTCGCGATTGGCCAGGGCCCAGGCCAGCTTGGGGTCGATATCCAGTGCCAGGTTGCCGGGGCCGGCCAGCAGCTCCGTGGCGCTGAAGCCGTAGCCGCGCATGAGGAAGTCAGCCTGGTACAGACGGTGCTCGCGCAGCAGCGGTGGCGCCTCGAACGGCACGGTCTTCGGACTCTGCGGGATGGGGCTGAAGGCCGAGTAATAGACGCGGCGCAGGCGATAGCCCTGATACAGGCTCTGTGCGTTGTGCAGGATGGTGCTGTCATCAGTGGCATCGGCGCCGACGATCATCTGCGTGCTTTGCCCGGCCGGGGCGAAACGTGGTGCGCGGCGTTCTTCCTTGGCCTCGCGCTCGCCGAGATGAATGTTGTGCATGGCCTGGTGAATGCTGCCGACGTTCTTTTCCGGCGCCAGGCGCACCAGGCTGGTCTCGGTCGGCAGCTCGATATTGACGCTGAGGCGATCGGCGTACAGCCCGGCCTCCGCGATCAGTTCCGGCGCGGCATCGGGGATGGTCTTCAGATGAATGTAGCCACGGAACTGGTGCTCCTGGCGCAGCAGCTTAGCGACGCGAATCAACTGCTCCATGGTGTAGTCGGCCGAGCGGATGATGCCGGAGCTTAGGAACAGGCCGCTGATGCAGTTGCGCTTGTAGAAGTCCAAGGTCAGCGTCACCACTTCCTCGGGCGTGAAACGCGCACGCGGCACGTCGCTGGAGCGTCGGTTGATGCAGTACTGGCAGTCGTACAGGCAGAAGTTGGTCAGCAGGATCTTAAGCAATGCCACGCAGCGACCGTCCGGCGTGTAGCTGTGGCAGATGCCCATGCCATTGGTCGAACCAATGCCGTCCTTGCCCTTGGAGCTGCGCTTGGGTGCGCCGCTGCTGGCGCAGGAGGCGTCGTACTTGGCGGCGTCGGCGAGGATGGTGAGCTTTTCGATCAGTTGCATGGCAGTCGATATCTGTACTGTTTTTTTATACAGTATATGGGCGTCGTACAGCTATCAAGCCATTCTTGTATTGCGCTGCCTCATTGCAGATGAAACCTTCACTAGGAGCGCAGCGTCATAGCTGCATCTCGCACAAGGAGTTCGCCATGCAACGACAGGATACGCACAGCAAGCTGATTGGTTACCTGCTGTGGATCTTCGGTTTTCTCGGTTCCCACCGCTTCTACTATGGTAAGCCGGTCACCGGCACCATCTGGTTCTTCACCCTGGGATTGTTCTTCATCGGCTGGATCATCGATCTGTTTCTGATTCCTTCGATGGATCGCGAGGCCGACCTGCGTTTTACCGCCGGCGATACCGACTACAACGTGGCTTGGATACTGCTGACCTTCCTCGGTGTGTTCGGTGTGCACCGCATGTACCAGGGCAAGTGGATCACCGGGATCATCTATCTGTTCACCGGCGGCCTGTTCCTGATCGGCGTGCTCTACGACTTCTGGACGCTCAATACGCAGATCTCGATCAAGAACGCGCAGCGCGGTTGAGTCAGAGGCAAGTGATTTGCACGATCTGCCCCCTCTCCCATTTATGGGGGAGGGTGGTTCAGGCGATTCGATTCGGTGTTACCGGATAGACCTTCTCCCCCGGCCCCTCTCCCGCAAGCGGGAGAGGGGAGACAAGCGTCGTAGCCCGGATGCAACCCGGGGAAATGAAAAGGGCATCCCATGGGATGCCCTTTTTCGTAATGCTGGCGGGATCAGTCGTCGCTGTCGTCGTCATCCCCGCCGTCGACCTTCATGCCCAGCTCCTTGATCTTGCGCGTCAGGGTGTTGCGACCCCAACCCAGCAGCAGGGCGGCGTCGCGGCGGCGGCCAGCAGTGTGCTTGAGCGCGGTCTCGATCATGATGCGCTCGAAGGCCGGCACGGCGCTGTCGAGCAGGTTGGACTGGCCGCGTGCCAGGGCCTGGTCGGCCCATAGGCGCAGCGCCTGCTCCCAGTTGGTCACTGGTGCGGCGTCCTGCGGCTGGGTCAGCAGCTCCGGTGGCAGGTCGTCGACATGCACCTCACGGCCTGAGGCCATGACGGTGATCCAGCGGCAGGTGTTCTCCAACTGGCGCACGTTACCCGGCCAAGGCAGGTGCTTGAGGTAATCCTCGGTTTCGCTCTTGAGCAGCTTGGGTTCTACCGACAGTTCCTGCGCGGCGCGGGCGAGGAAGTGATGAGCCAGGGTAGGGATGTCCTCGCGGCGGTCGGCCAGGCGCGGAATGTGGATACGAATGACATTGAGGCGGTGGAACAGGTCTTCACGGAACTTGCCGGCCTGTACCAGGGTTTCCAGGTTCTGGTGGGTGGCGGCGATGATGCGCACGTCAACCTTCACCGGGGTGTGGCCACCGACGCGGTAGAACTCGCCATCGGCCAGTACGCGCAGCAGGCGCGTCTGGGTGTCGGCCGGCATGTCGCCGATTTCGTCGAGGAACAGGGTGCCGCCATCGGCCTGCTCGAAGCGCCCGCGGCGCTGGTTGGCCGCGCCGGTGAAGGCGCCTTTCTCGTGGCCGAACAGCTCGGACTCCATCAGGTCCTTGGGAATTGCCGCCATGTTCAGGGCAATGAACGGCGCTGCTGCGCGTGGGCTATGGCGGTGCAGGGCGTGCGCCACCAGCTCTTTGCCCGTGCCGGATTCGCCGTTGATCAGCACGGTGATATTGGAATGGCTCAAGCGGCCGATAGCGCGGAACACCTCCTGCATCGCCGGCGCCTCGCCGATGATTTCCGGGGTGCGCGCCTGTGCAGCGGGCGCGGCCAGGCTTTGTTGTTCCTGGGCGTGCTGGAAGGCGCGCTTGACCAGCGAGACGGCCTCGTCGACGTCGAACGGCTTGGGCAGGTATTCGAAGGCACCGCCCTGGTAGCTGGCTACCGCGCTGTCCAGGTCCGAATGCGCGGTCATGATGATCACCGGCAGGCGCGGGTACAGTTCGCGGATGCGGGCCAGCAGGTCGAGGCCGCTGGCGCCGGGCATGCGGATGTCGGAGATGATCACGTCCGGCTGCTGGCGGGTCAGGCGGGCGAGTACACCGTCTGCACTGTCGAAACTCTGGGTGGTCATGCCTTCCTGTTGCAGGGCCTTTTCCAGTACCCAGCGGATGGAACGATCGTCGTCGACAATCCAGACGGTTTCACTGCGGCTCATGGCGTGGGCGCTCCTTGTTCCAGCGGTAGGAAGATCGAGAATACGGTGTGGCCGGGATAGCTCTCGCACTCGATCAGGCCCTGGTGCTGACTGATGATGTTCTGGGTGATGGCCAGGCCCAGGCCGGTGCCGTCGGCACGCCCGCTGACCATGGGATAGAAGATGGTTTCCTGCAGCTCAGGCGGGATGCCGGGGCCGTTGTCGATAATCTCGACCTTGACCACCAGGCGGTGGCGAGTGTGGCCGATGGTGAACTGGCGCAGGGTGCGGGTACGCAGGCTGATGCGCCCGAGGCCCATGTCGTGCTTCTGCCCGGCGATGGCCTGCATGGCGTTACGCACGATATTGAGCACGGCCTGGATCATCTGCTCGCGGTCGATCAGCAGATCCGGAATGCTCGGGTCGTAATCGCGCACCAAAGTGATGCTGCCCTGGCTTTCCGCTTCGATCAGGTTGGCAACGCGCTCGAGCACCTCGTGCACGTTGGTCATGGCCAGCGACGGCAACTTGTTCGAACCGAGCATGCGGTCGACCAGGTTACGCAGGCGGTCGGCCTCTTCGATGATGACGTTGGTGTAGTCCTTGAGCTCTTCGTTGGGCAGTTCGCGCGACAGCAGTTGTGCTGCGCCGCGAATGCCGCCGAGTGGATTCTTGATTTCGTGGGCCAGGCCGCGCACCAGCAGTTTGGTGGTTTCCTGCTTGGACAGCTGCGCCTCTTCCTTGGTGATGCGCAGCAGGCGATCACGCGGGTGCACCTCCAGCAGCAGCAGGGTTTCGCCCTTGCTGAACAGTGGGGTGACGGCGTAGTCCACGGTCAGCGTCTGGCCAGTGACCGAGGTCAGTACGGCTTCACGCTTGTTGAACGGATGTGCCTGCTCCACCGCCTGGCGCAGCGACGACAGCGCCTCTGGCGATTCGGTGAACAGGTCGCTGATGAACTGACCATGGCTGCGCTGGCCGCTGACGGCCAGGAGCATTTCCGCCGCCGGGTTCATGTACTCAAGGCACAGCTGGCTGTTGAGCAGCAGGGTAGCGGTGGTCAGGTTGTCGAGTAGCAGGCGGTGCAGCGCGTCATTGATGGTCATAGGCAGTGCTTTCCGGCAATGGGCAGGAAAATGCAAGAAGCAAACCAAGGCCCCGAAAAGACGCATTATTTGTGCGGTCTGCCAGGTTTTGGTGGTGCTGCGGTGAAGCAGGGCGGGGAAAAGCGACCCAAAACAGGGAGAGCTTAGGAGGTGGTGCGCTAGATTGCACCATTAAGGTGCGATCGAATTCAGAAGAAGGGAAGGATGCTGACCTCTTCCTTGGGTTTGTCTTTCAGCGGGCATTCGGGGCGAACGCCGTATTCATCCTTCTTGCACGGATTGATCTTGCGCTTCTGCGCCAGGGTCATGCGGTGCATGTGGAAGGGCTGTGCTGGCGTGCGTTCGACGATGAGCCCAGCGGAGTCGATGATTTCTGCCACCAGTTGGTGCGTACCGCGGTCGACGTGCTGCAGGGAGAAGACCGGGCTGCGGCTTGTCTCACCCTGGGGCTCGCCATCAAGCAGCAACCGATAGCTGTGGCCGGGCAGCAGGCCCGGCTCGCTGTTGAGGGTGACGATCATGTCGCCGGAACCGTTATGGATCGAGGCGTCCGGCTCCGGCACGAGAATGCGCAGCACCTGATAGTGCACGGTCGGTTTGCTTACCGCAGGTGGCGGGGCCATGCGCACCGTGGGTTGGGGCTGGCTCATTTGCGCGTTGTTGGATGGCGCGAGCATCACCCGTTCGGCATTGCTGCTGCGCGGTTTGTCAGTGAAAACGCGGTTACCTTCAGCATCGATATAGGTATAGACCTGAGCCGAAGCTGCTTGGGTGATGAACAGCAGGCAGAGCAGCAGTGTACGCATCGTGATCAGTTCGCAGGTCTTGGGGTCGGACGCGGTGGCGTGACAGGTGGACGGGCAGGGCTGTTGACGCTGATGCGCTGCACGGTAAAGGTTTCGGTGGCGCTCTGCTGGATGATGCGGTCACCCAAGACCACTGCCACCGCCAGGCTGTGCTCGCCGCGCTCGACATTGGTCAGCTGCAGGCTCGGTACATTGCTGGCCTGGCCGTATGGCTCGCCATCGAGAATCAGCCGTAGCTGGTGGCCGGGTTGCAGGCGTGGCTGGATGTTCACCCCGACGACGAAGGTGCCGTTGTTGGCGCGCATGGCTTCATCATCCGGGATACCGGTGAGGCTCAACACGGAGTAAGGGGCCGCACTCTGTGCTGAGGTGTCGCCGCTGGTGTCTGCAGGAATGCTGGGCGTCTGCATCTCTACCGTATTGGTTGGCGGCAGGTTGACGCTCTCGGCTGCTGCGCCATCGGGCGGCTGGTTGGTGAAGACCGTATTGCCGTTGGCGTCGATGTATTTGTAGATCTGCGCACTGGCCGGCAAGGCCAGGGCAAGCAGCAGGCAGGCGAGTAACGGGCGCATGGGCCGATCCTTCCGCGGATGATGCGCTAAGCCTTGCACTGCTGGCGGTTCCTGGCAAGCGCAGGGCGCCATGGCTGTGATGTTTGGCTACAAAAAGTGGACTCGGATCTGCCGTAGGAGCGAGCGTCGCGAGCGAAGCTCTTCAGGTCGCCAGGTTCGCTCGCGATGCTCGCTCCTACAGGGCATGGTGCCGCTGAGTGCCCATGAAAAAGCCCCGCCAGGCAGGGCCGGGCGGGGCTTTCGAGAGCGCCGCACGAGGCGGCGCAGACTGGCTTAGACGCTGTAGTACAGGTCGTATTCCAGCGGGTGTACGAAGGTACGCACCTTGATTTCTTCTTCGGATTTCAGCTCGATGTAGGCATCGATGAAATCGTCGGAGAACACGCCGCCCTTGGTCAGGAACGCGCGGCCCTTGTCCAGCTCTTCCAGGGCTTCTTTCAGGCTGCCGCAAACCTGCGGGATCAGCTTGCCTTCTTCCGGCGGCAGGTCGTACAGGTTCTTGTCGGCTGCATCGCCCGGGTGGATCTTGTTCTGGATGCCGTCGATACCGGCCATCAGCAGGGCAGCGAAGGCCAGGTACGGGTTGGCAGCCGGGTCCGGGAAGCGCGCTTCGATGCGGCGGGCTTTCGGGCTGGCAACGTACGGGATGCGGATCGAGGCGGAACGGTTGCGAGCCGAGTAGGCCAGCATCACCGGAGCTTCGAAGCCCGGAACCAGACGCTTGTAGGAGTTGGTCGACGGGTTGGTGAAGCCGTTCAGGGCCTTACCGTGCTTGATGATGCCGCCGATGAAGTACAGAGCAGTTTCGGACAGGCCGGCATAGCCTTCGCCAGCGAAGGTGTTCTTGCCGTCTTTGGAGATCGACATGTGCACGTGCATGCCCGAGCCGTTGTCGCCGTACAGCGGCTTCGGCATGAAGGTGGCGGTCTTGCCGTAGGCGTCGGCGACGTTGTGTACGCAGTACTTCAGGGTCTGAACTTCGTCAGCCTTGGCGACCAGGGTGTTGAACTTCACGCCGATTTCGTTCTGACCGGCAGTGGCCACTTCGTGGTGGTGCACTTCGACGACCAGGCCCATTTCTTCCATGGCGTTGCACATGGCAGTACGGATTTCGTGGTCGTGGTCGCACGGCGGAACCGGGAAGTAACCGCCTTTGACGGCCGGACGGTGGCCCTTGTTGCCGCCTTCGACGTCGCCGTCGGTCATCCAGGAGCCTTGCTCGGAGTAGATCTTGAACATCGAGCCGGAGATGTCGGACTTGAACTTCACTTCGTCGAAGATGAAGAACTCGGGCTCCGGGCCAACGAATACGGTGTCACCGATGCCGGTGCCTTTGAGGAACTCTTCAGCGCGCTTGGCGATGGAGCGCGGGTCGCGGTCGTAGCCTTGCATGGTGCTCGGCTCGATGATGTCGCAGACCAGGATCAGGGTAGGCTCTTCGGTGAACGGGTCCAGAACGGCGGTATCGTCTACCGGCATCAGGATCATGTCGGAGGCTTCGATGCCTTTCCAGCCATGGATGGAGGAGCCGTCGAACATTTTGCCGTGCTCGAAGAAATCTTCGTCCAGGGCGTCACGGGCCGGCATGGTCACGTGGTGCTGCTTGCCCTTGGTGTCGGTGAAGCGCAGGTCTACCCACTTCACGTCGTGTTCTTTGATCAGTTGAACAGCCTTAGACATGTTGTCCTCCAGGTGGAAAAGGCTCTTATCGATAAGCCTTGAAGATGCGGTGAAGCCCGGCGGGATAGTCCTCCAGGGCGACCTGCCTCACAAGGGAGCAAATTGCATGCCAGTGCCCTTTATTGGGCAGAAGCCGCGAAACTCAGGTGCTGCGCCGTCTGCGCGGTAATTCGCCAGGAATATTTGCACCATTTAAGGGCCTTTAATTTCGATGAAGATCCATTTTGGTGCGCTGTGTGGTTGGTGCAGTATTTTTGGTCAAAGCTTGAACAATTTCCGCTATAATCCGCGCCCCTGTTTTTTCGTCCCCCAAGTGGGCGGCCTATTCATGAAGCTCATCGTCAAAGTTTTCCCGGAAATCACCATCAAGAGCCGCCCGGTGCGCAAGCAGTTCATCCGCCAGTTGGGGAAGAACATTCGCTCCGTGCTGCGCGATCTTGACCCCGAACTGCGGGTGACCGGTGTCTGGGACAACCTCGAGGTCGAAACCGATCTGGACGATCCCAAGCTGCTTGCCGAGATGACCGAACGCCTGCGCAACACGCCGGGTATCGGTCTGTTCCTCGAGGTCAATGAATACCCGCTGGGCGATCTGGACGACATCACCGAGCACTGCAAGCGTCACTACGCCGAGCAGCTGCCGGGCAAGATCTTCGCCGTGCGTTGCAAGCGCGGTGGCAAGCACGCGTTTTCCTCCATCGATGTCGAGCGTCATGTCGGTTCGCGCCTGCGCCTCGAGTGCGGCGCTGCCGGCATTGACCTGAAGAAGCCGGACGTCGAAGTGCGCATGGAGATTCGCGACCAGCGCCTGTTCGTGGTGCACAACCGTCATGAAGGCCTCGGCGGTTATCCGCTGGGCTCGCTGGAGCAGACCCTGGTGCTGATGAGCGGTGGCTTCGACTCCACCGTGGCGGCCTACCAGATGATGCGTCGCGGCCTGGTCAGCCACTTCTGCTTCTTCAACCTCGGCGGTCGTGCCCACGAATTGGGCGTGATGGAAGTGGCGCACTATATATGGCAGAAGTTCGGCCGCTCGCAGCGCGTGCTGTTCGTCAGCGTGCCGTTCGAGGAAGTGGTCGGCGAGATTCTCGGCAAGGTCGACAACAGCCAGATGGGCGTGATCCTCAAGCGCATGATGCTGCGCGCTGCCACCCGTGTCGCCGAAAAGCTGCAGATCGAGGCGCTGGTCACCGGCGAGGCGATCAGCCAGGTTTCCAGCCAGACCCTGACCAACCTCGCGGTGATCGACTCGGCCACCGACATGTTGGTCATGCGCCCGCTGATCGCCAGCCACAAGCAGGACATCATCGACACTGCCACGCGCATTGGCACCGCCGAGTTCGCCAAGAACATGCCTGAGTACTGCGGCGTGATCTCGGTCAACCCGACCACCAAGGCACGCGGTTACCGCATCGAGCACGAGGAGGCGCAGTTCGACATGGCCATCCTCGAACGCGCCCTCGAACGCGCCACCCAACTGCCCATCGACCGCGTGATCGACGAGCTGGGCAAGGACGTGCAGGTCGAGGAAGTACGTGAAGCGCTGGCCGGCCAGATCGTCATCGATATCCGCCACCCGGATGCCGCCGAAGACGAGCCGCTGGACGTGCCAGGCATCGAAGTGCAGGCGCTGCCGTTCTATGCGCTGAACAACAAATTCAAGGAACTGGATGAGAATCGCCAGTACCTGCTGTATTGCGACAAGGGCGTGATGAGCCGTCTGCATGCCCACCATCTGCTGAGCGAGGGACATGCCAATGTGCGCGTTTATCGTCCGGCATAGAACGCCGGGGCTCAATGGCGGAAGTATCCGCCATCGCCCTCCCGACCGTTCGCCAGCGGTGACACCCCATTCAGCTTGCTGAAACAGTTTTCTTCATATTCGTCGTCCAGGCTGGGCGACACACCGAATCCTCTGATCGAGATACACACAGTGATCGAAAATCTGCGCAACATCGCCATCATCGCCCACGTCGACCATGGCAAAACCACCCTCGTCGACGCCCTGCTGCGTCAGTCCGGCACCCTTGAGCGTAACGAGCTCAACGACGAGCGCGTGATGGACAGCAACGACCAGGAAAAAGAGCGCGGCATCACCATTCTGGCCAAGAACACCGCCATCAAGTGGAACGACTACCGCATCAACATCGTCGACACCCCCGGCCACGCCGACTTCGGTGGCGAAGTCGAGCGCGTGATGTCGATGGTCGACTCCGTACTGCTGGTGGTCGACGCCCAGGACGGCCCGATGCCGCAAACCCGCTTCGTGACCAAGAAGGCCTTCGAAGCCGGCCTCAAGCCGATCGTCGTGATCAACAAGATCGACCGTCCGGGCGCGCGTCCTGACTGGGTCATGGACCAGATCTTCGACCTGTTCGACAACCTCGGTGCCACCGATGAGCAGCTCGACTTCCAGGTCGTCTACGCCAGCGCCCTGAACGGCATTGCCGGTCTCGACCACACCGCCATGGCCGAAGACCTGACCCCGCTGTACCAGGCCATCGTTGATCACGTGCCGGCGCCGAACGTCGACCTCGACGGCCCGTTCCAGATGCAGATCTCCGCGCTGGACTACAACAGCTTCCTCGGCATCATCGGCGTTGGCCGCATCGCTCGCGGCAAGGTCAAGCCGAACACCCCGGTGACTGCCATCGACGTCGACGGCAAGAAGCGTAACGGCCGTATCCTCAAGCTGATGGGCCACCACGGCCTGCACCGCGTCGATGTCGAAGAAGCCACCGCCGGTGACATCGTCTGCGTCAGCGGTATGGACCAGCTGTTCATCTCCGATACCCTGTGCGACATCAACCACGTCGAAGCGATGAAGCCGCTGACCGTTGACGAGCCGACCGTCTCGATGACCTTCCAGGTCAACGATTCGCCGTTCTGCGGCAAGGAAGGCAAGTTCGTCACCAGCCGCAACATCAAGGAGCGTCTGGACAAGGAGCTGCTGTACAACGTGGCCCTGCGCGTCGAAGAAGGCGACAGCGCCGACAAGTTCAAGGTCTCCGGCCGTGGTGAGCTGCACCTCTCGGTTCTGATCGAAACCATGCGTCGCGAAGGTTTCGAAATGGGCGTTGGCCGTCCGGAAGTCATCATTCGCGAAGTCAACGGCGTCAAGCAGGAGCCGTTCGAGAACGTCACCATCGACATCCCTGAGGAATCCCAGGGCAAGGTCATGGAAGAAATGGGCCTGCGTAAGGGCGACCTGACCAACATGTCGCCGGACGGCAAAGGCCGCGTGCGCCTGGAATACAACATCCCGGCTCGCGGTCTGATCGGTTTCCGTAACCAGTTCCTGACCCTGACCAACGGCGCCGGCATCCTGACCTCGATCTTCGACCGTTATGACACCGTCAAGCCGGGCAGCATGTCTGGGCGTCAGAACGGCGTACTGGTGTCGATCGATACCGGCAAGGCCCTGACCTACTCCCTGGAAACCCTGCAGGCGCGCGGCAAGCTGTTCGTCGAGCATGGCCAGGAAATCTACAACGGTCAGATCGTCGGCCTGAACAGCCGTGACAACGACCTGGGCGTCAACCCCACCAAAGGCAAGAAGCTCGACAACATGCGCGCTTCGGGCAAGGACGAAACCATCGCCCTGGTACCGCCGGTTCGCTTCACCCTGGAGCAGGCGCTGGAGTTCATCCAGGATGACGAGCTGTGCGAAGTGACGCCGAAGTCGATCCGTCTGCGCAAGAAGATCCTCGACGAAGGCGAGCGCACCCGCGCTGCCAAGAAAGCCAACAAGGCCTGACGCTTAGCGACTCGCCTCGGCTGTAAACGAAAAGCCCCGCCAGAGCGATCTGGCGGGGCTTTTTGTTGGGGCGCCGTTAGGTGTTGAGCGGCTTCAGCCGCGCTGTGGCCTACAGGCGAGCAGCCCATAGGCGGCCAGCGCGATCACCACCAGCAGGCTGAGCGTCATCACTCGCCCGCCACCTGGCGCAGCGATTGCGCCGGGGTGTCGCCGAGGTTGTTGAGCATGCGCTCGCTGTACCAGTCGAGGAAGTTGATCACGCCGAACTCGTAGGTTTTCGAGTACGGGCCCGGCTGGTAGGCGGTAGAGTTGATGCCGCGCTGGTTTTCCTCGGCCAGGCGGCGATCCTGGTCGTTGGTGGCATCCCACACCTGGCGCAGGCGGGCGACGTCATAGTCGACACCTTCGACGGCATCCTTGTGCACCAGCCACTTGGTAGTGACCATGGTTTGCTGCGCGCTGATCGGCCAAACGGTGAAGACGATCATGTGGTCGCCCATGCAGTGGTTCCACGAGTGCGGCAGGTGCAGGATGCGCATGGAGCCCAGGTCAGGGTCGGTGATGCGGCCCATGAGTTTCTTGCAGCCCTGCTTCCCGTCCATGGTCATGGATACGGTGCCCTTGAGCAGGGGCATGCGCACGATGCGGTTGCGCAGGCCGAAGCTGACGTGGGCGTAGGGGATCTTGTCCTTGTCCCAGCGGGTGGTGCATTCGGCGACCTGATCCTTGAACGCCTGGCTGGCGCGCGGATCGGTGACGTCATCCCATTCCAGCAGGGTGTTGAGCAGTTCTGGGTGCGAACCATTGCAGTGGTAGCACTCGCGGTTGTTCTCGAGCACCAGCTTCCAGTTGGCCTTTTCCATCAGGGTGGTCTGCACGGCCACCTTGGTGTTCTCCATGTCATAGGGTTCCATGTAATGCGCCAGGGTGGCGAGGAACTCGTCGATGGCCGGCGGATTTTCCGCCAGGGAGATGAAGATGTAGCCGCCAGCGGTCTTGCACTGCACCGGTTTCAGGCTGTAGTCCTTGAGGTCGAAGTCGGCGCCCATTTCGGTGCCGGCGAACAGCAGGCGCCCGTCCAGCTCGTAGGTCCACTGGTGGTAAGGGCATACCAGCTTGGCGACCTTGCCCTTGTCCGAGACACACAGGCGCGAGCCACGGTGACGGCAGACGTTGTGGAAGGCATGGATCTGTCCTTCGGCGCCGCGAATGACCAGAATCGGGTTATCGCCGATCTGCAGGGTGAGGAAGTTGCCCTTGGCCGGGATTTCGCAGGTCATGCCGGCGATCAGCCATTCCTTGTGGAAGATCTCCTGCATGTCGACCTGGAACAGGCGTTCGTCGCTGTAGAACGGCTGCGGCAGCGAGAAGCTGTGGTCGCGTTCGTTCAGCATCTGTGCGGTGGCCTTGCGCACGGGTTCCAGCGGGTCGCCCAGGCTCAGGTTTTGGGTGCAGTCCATGGTGGCTCCTCATTGGCGGGCGCCTCGCGCCTGCCGGAAATAGTGGCTGATACGGTATGTGCCGCAAGGTCTCAATCGTTCGCTGCTGCCTGCAATGGGCGTGCATGCTTGGTGAGCGGAGTGTGGAGCCGGCAACAGGTAAAACCTTATCCATGGGCGACATGGCCAGATTTGTTTCCGACGCGCCAGGCCCCGTGCTATCGGGCAGGTCGCGATAAGCATGCGGATGTCGCTGGTAGATAAATGACGACCGGCAGCCTTTCGCACAATCCGCCGCATATGGGCCGATATCCGGCCGCGTGGAGAGCCGTTCATGACCACCAATGCCTTCCTCAATCCGGTTACGACGCAGACCTGGACCAACGGTCGCCATCTGGTGCGTTGCGTCAAGGTGATCCAGGAAACCTGGGACGTGCGCACCTTCTGCTTCATGGCCGACCAGCCCGTGCTGTTCTTCTTCAAACCCGGGCAGTTCGTCACCCTGGAGTTGGAGATCGACGGCCAGCCGATCATGCGCTCCTATACCATCTCCAGCTCGCCTTCGGTGCCTTACAGCTTCTCCATTACCATCAAGCGGGTGCCGGGCGGCAAGGTATCGAACTGGCTGCACGACAACCTCAAGGAAGGCGACGAGGTGCCAGTGCATGGGCCGGTAGGCCTGTTCAATGCCATCGATTTTCCCACCGACAAGGTGCTGTTTCTTTCCGGTGGTGTCGGCATCACCCCGGTGATGTCGATGGCGCGCTGGTTCTACGACACCAACGCCAATGTCGACATGGTCTTCGTGCACAGCGCTCGTTCGCCGAAGGACATCATCTACCAGCGCGAGCTGGAGCACATGGCGGCGCGCATCAACAACTTCAGCCTGCACGTTATCTGCGAGAAGCACGGCCTGGGTGAAGCCTGGGCGGGTTATCGCGGTTACCTGAACAAGCCGATGCTGGAGCTCATCGCTCCGGATTATCTTGATCGCGAAATCTTCTGCTGCGGCCCGACGCCCTACATGAGCGCCATCAAGCGCCTGCTCGAGGCGGCTGGCTACGACATGAATCGCTACCACGAGGAGGCCTTCGGCCCGACGCCGCCGGAGATTCGCGCCGAGGTCAAGGAGCTGGCTGCCGAGGCGGCCGATGCGCCGGATGTGCCGCTGGCCGACCTGCACCAGGTGGAGTTCACCAGCACTGGCAAGAGCATTCGTGTGGTGCCCGGCGAAACCGTGCACGCCGCTGCCGCCAAACTCGGCCTGCATATTCCCAAGGCCTGCGGCATGGGCATCTGCGGTACCTGCAAGGTAATGAAGACAGCGGGCGAAGTGGAGATGGAGCACAACGGCGGCATCACCGACGAGGACGTCGCCGAGGGCTACATCCTGTCGTGCTGCAGTGTGCCGAAAGGGGATGTGGCGATCGACTATTGATCGCCATGAAGGTTTGTAGCCCGGATGAAATCCGGGCTACTTAGCCATAAGCCCCACTCGTGGGGCTTATGGCGTTTCAGGCGCTCATCACTTCACGGATATCGGCGGCCAGCTGGCGCACGCGGGCTTCGTCGGTATCCCAGCTGCACATGAAGCGCGCGCCGCCGGCGCCGATGAAGGTGTAGAAGCGCCAGCCGCGAGCGGTGAGGGCGGCGATGGCCGGCTCCGACAGTTGCAGGAACACGCCATTGGCCTCCACCGGGAACATCAGGCTGACACCGGGCACGTCCTCGACCAGCGTAGCCAGCAGCTGCGCGCAGCGGTTGGCGTGGTTGGCATATTTGAGCCAGGCATCATCCTGCAGGATGCCGACCCAGGGCGCGGACAGGTAGCGCATCTTCGAGGCCAACTGGCCGGCCTGCTTGCAGCGATAGTCGAAGTCTTCGGCCAGATCCTTGTTGAAGAAGACGATGGCTTCACCTACCGCCATGCCGTTCTTGGTGCCGCCGAAGCACAGCACGTCCACGCCAGCCTTCCAGGTCAGCTCCGCCGGGCTGCAGCCAAGAAAGGCGCAGGCGTTGGAGAAGCGCGCGCCGTCCATGTGCAGGTTGAGATTCAGTTCCTTGCAGACCTGGCTGATGGCGCGGACTTCCTCCGGGCGGTACACGGTACCGACTTCGGTGGCCTGGGTGAGGGTGACCACGCGCGGTTTCGGGTAGTGGATATCCTGACGCTTGAGGGCGATTTCGCGGATGGCTTGCGGGGTCAGCTTGCCGTTCTCGGTCTCGGCCAGCAGCAACTTGGAACCGTTGGAGAAGAACTCCGGCGCGCCGCACTCGTCGGTCTCGACGTGGGCGGTCTCCGAGCAGATCACGCTGTGGTAGCTCTGGCACAGTGAGGCCAGGGCCAGGGAGTTGGCGGCGGTGCCGTTGAAGGCGAAGAACACTTCGCAGTCGGTCTCGAACAGGCGGCGGAAGTGGTCGGCGGCACGCGCCGTCCATTCGTCATCGCCGTAGGCGCGCTGGTGGCCCTGGTTGGCCTCGGCCATGGCGGCCCAGGCTTCGGGACAGATGCCGGAGTAGTTGTCGCTGGCGAATTGCTGGGCATTGTCGGGCATTGGCGCGTTCCTTCTGAAAAACCTGCCGGCGGGTCTGCCGACAAAGCGCTCACTTTAACCTGCGGCTGGCGGTCAGGCGTCCGTCGCGGCGACGAGTTGTTGCGCTGAAGCGTACTGCCGGGTCGGTTCGTGGCCAACCGTTCGGCTCGCAGATGGAACTTGGGGCTTGCAGCGGGGTTCACACTTACCAGAGGGCGGCAGTCGATCCGCTCTCCGCAATCAAGAGAAGGAGTTTCCCATGACTTATCGTCACCTGCTCGCCCTTGCCCTTGCCCTGCCGCTGGCCGTGGCGCTGCCCGTTGCCGCCGCCGAGTGGTCGGATAATGCCAAGACCGAGTTCGTTCAGCAGTGCATCGCTGGCGCACCGGCAGGCTACGAGGAGCCACAATTGCGCGCTTATTGCGACTGTGCCGCGACCAAGGTCAGCCAGGAATTCAGTGAAGCTGAATTGCAGGAAATCAGCCGCCAGTCCCCACCTGACCCTGCCATGCAGCAGCGTCTGGTGAATGCCTCCAGCAGCTGTGCTGGCAAGCTCAAGCCGTAAGGCGTCGTTGAGCAAATAGCAGGCGCTGGCGCCGGAGCCCCATGGGCCCTTGCCTGGCGCCATGTTTCCACAGGCCATGCACAGCGCCGCCCACAGTATTTGTGCACAAGCCTGATCTATCTCCTTGATCCTGTTCGATTTTTAGCCGTATCCCGACAGGCCGCGGTGGCTCTGGGCGCGCGCCCTTGTCGAACAGCCTATGCACAGTTTCATCCACATCTTCTGTGCATATCCCCAACCGATCCCGCCTCTCGTTCATGTCGCTGGTGGATAAGCCAGGGAGCCGGCGTGCGTGTATGGATATCGAACAGCGCTCTCACGTGCAGAGCTGGCGAGGGCGGCAGCCATCTGCTGACAGCTTTTCCACAGGCTAGTCCACCGCTTCTGTGCATTCTCTGCATTGTTAACTGATTGATATCGATCAGGAAATGAGCGCTGCCAGGAAACCCTTGCAGTTGTTGGGGCGACACGCGCTATGCACGGCTTATCCACAGCTTGATCCCCGTGATTTGTGTGCAAACCAGCGGCGCACCCGCGACGCGCCTGATTGCGACAAGGCCATGTCGCAAACGAATGCTCTCGCGGCGTTGGCAGGCATTTGAGGGGGCAGGGGCGGCCCTACCATCGCTGCACAGGGCCTTGCTGGCCCGCCCGTCCAAGACCGCCGCCCATAGGCGCTGCAGGAGAGTCGAGATGTTCAGCAAGCAGGATCAGATTCAGGGTTACGACGACGAGTTGCTCGCGGCGATCGATCAGGAAGAACGCCGTCAGGAAGAGCACATCGAGCTGATCGCCTCGGAGAACTACTGCAGCCAGCGGGTGATGGAAGCGCAGGGCAGCGGCCTGACCAACAAGTACGCCGAAGGTTATCCGGGCAAGCGTTATTACGGTGGCTGCGAGTACGTCGACAAGGTCGAGCAACTGGCCATCGACCGCGCCAAGCAGCTGTTCGGCGCCGACTACGCCAACGTCCAGCCGCACTCCGGTTCCTCGGCCAACAGCGCCGTGTACCTGGCGCTGCTCAATGCCGGCGACACCATCCTCGGTATGAGCCTGGCCCACGGCGGCCACCTGACCCACGGCGCCAAGGTGTCGTCCTCGGGCAAACTCTACAACGCCGTGCAGTACGGCCTGGACACCGCCACCGGGCTGATCGACTATGACGAGGTCGAGCGCCTGGCCGTGGAGCACAAGCCGAAGATCATCGTCGCCGGCTTCTCCGCCTACTCCAAGACCCTCGACTTCCCGCGCTTTCGAGCCATCGCCGACAAGGTCGGCGCGCTACTGTTCGTCGATATGGCGCATGTGGCGGGCCTGGTCGCAGCAGGTCTGTACCCGAACCCGATTCCCTTTGCCGACGTGGTCACCACCACTACGCACAAGACACTGCGCGGCCCGCGCGGCGGCCTGATCCTGGCCAAGGCCAACGAAGAGATCGAGAAGAAACTCAACTCCGCCGTTTTCCCCGGCGCCCAGGGTGGCCCGCTGATGCACGTTATCGCGGCCAAGGCGGTGTGCTTCAAGGAAGCCATGGAGCCTGAGTTCAAGGCCTACCAGCAGCAGGTCATCGACAACGCCCAGGCCATGGCCAGGGTGTTCATCGAGCGCGGCTACGAGGTGGTGTCCGGCGGCACCGACAACCACCTGTTCCTGCTCAGCCTGATCAAGCAGGGCCTGACCGGCAAGGAGGCTGACGCTGCGTTGGGCCGTGCCGGTATCACCGTGAACAAGAACGCCGTGCCCAACGACCCGCAATCGCCGTTCGTGACCTCGGGCATCCGCATCGGTACGCCGGCCGTCACCACCCGCGGCTTCAAGGTCGCCCAGTGCCAGGCGCTGGCCGGTTGGATCTGCGACATCCTCGATCACCTCGGCGATGCCGACGTCGAGGCGCAGGTGGCCAAGCTGGTGGCCGGGCTGTGCGCGGATTACCCGGTGTATCGCTAAGCCAACCCTTTCTCTCGGCCCCTCTCGCGTAACGCTGAGAGGGGAGCAGAACCCTGGAGCATGCCCATGCAACGTTATTCCGGCTTCGGCCTGTTCAAGCACTCGTTCAGCCACCATGAGAACTGGCAGCGCATGTGGCGCAACCCGACGCCCAAGCCGGTGTACGACGTGGTCATCGTCGGTGGTGGCGGCCACGGCCTGGCCACGGCCTATTACCTGGCCAAGGAATTCGGCGTGAAGAACGTCGCCGTGGTCGAGAAGGGCTGGCTCGGCGGTGGCAACACTGCACGCAACACCACCATCGTGCGTTCCAACTACCTGTGGGATGAGTCCGCGCAGCTCTACGAACACGCCATGAAGCTGTGGGAAGGTCTGTCGCAGGACATCAACTACAACGTCATGTTCTCCCAGCGTGGCGTGTACAACCTCTGCCACACCCTGCAGGACATGCGTGACGCCGAGCGCCGCGTCAGTGCCAACCGCCTCAACGGCGTGGATGGCGAACTGCTGGATGCCAAGCAGGTGGCCGAGGAGATTCCCTACCTCGACTGCAGCAAGAACACCCGTTATCCGGTGATGGGCTCCACCGTGCAGCGTCGCGGCGGCGTCGCCCGTCATGACGCCGTGGCCTGGGGTTACGCGCGTGCCGCCGATGCCCTGGGCGTCGACCTGATCCAGAACACCGAGGTGACCGGTTTCCGCAAGCAGAACGGTGCGGTGATCGGTGTCGAGACCAACAAGGGTTTCATCGGTGCCAAGCGCGTCGGTGTGGTCACTGCCGGTAATTCCGGGCATATGGCGGGGCTCGCTGGCTTCCGCCTGCCGCTGGAGTCCCACCCGCTGCAGGCGCTGGTATCCGAGCCGATCAAGCCGATCATCGACAGCGTGATCATGTCCAACGCCGTGCATGGTTACATCAGTCAGTCGGACAAGGGCGACCTAGTCATCGGTGCCGGCATCGACGGCTACAACGGCTACGGCCAGCGCGGCTCCTACGGCACCATCGAACACACCCTGCAGGCCATCGTCGAGATGTTCCCGGTGCTCTCGCGGGTACGCATGAACCGCCAGTGGGGCGGCATCGTCGATACCAGCCCCGACGCATGCCCGATCATTTCCAAGACCCCGGTGGACAACCTGTTCTTCAACTGCGGTTGGGGTACCGGTGGCTTCAAGGCCACGCCAGGTTCTGGCCACGTGTTCGCCGCCAGCCTGGCCAAGGGTGAAATGCATCCACTGGCCAAGCCGTTCTCCATCGACCGTTTCCACACCGGCGCACTGATCGACGAGCACGGCGCCGCTGCCGTGGCTCACTAAAAGCGCGCGTAGCGCAAAGCTGATGACCCTCTCCCATTCATGGGAGAGGGTGGCCCGAAGGGCCGGGAGAGGGCGTTGCGGTTCACACCGAATGCCCTCTCCCCCGACCCCTCTCCCACAAGTGGGAGAGGGGAGACAAAAACCTTCTCCCCCAGCCCCTCTCCCGAAGGGAGAGGGGAGGCAAGATAAACCCCGTTGGCATCTGCGAGCGGGGAAGCGTTTCAGGAGGCCAATATGCTGCACATCTTCTGCCCCTACTGTGGCGAACTGCGCTCCGAAGAGGAATTCCACGCCAAGGGCCAGGCGCACATCGCTCGCCCGCTCGATCCCGATGCCTGCACGGATGCAGAGTGGGGCGAGTACATGTTCTTCCGCGACAACCCGCGCGGTATCCACCACGAGCTGTGGGTGCACGCGGCCGGTTGCCGCAAGTATTTCAACGTCACCCGCCACACCGTGACCTACGAGATCCTCGAGACCTACAAGGTCGGCGAGAAGCCTTCGGTCACCGCAGCCGGGGCCACCGACAAGCAAGCCGTGGCAGAAGGAGTAACGGCATGAGCCAGGTCAATCGTCTTGCCAAGGGTGGTCGCATCGACCGCAGCCAGGCTCTGAGCTTCACCTTCAATGGCCAGACCTATCAGGGCTTCGCCGGCGACAGCCTGGCTGCCGCGCTGCTGGCCAACGGCGTCGACATCGTCGGCCGCAGCTTCAAGTACTCGCGCCCACGCGGCATCGTCGCTGCGGGCGCGGAAGAGCCCAATGCCGTGCTGCAGATCGGCTCCACCGAGGCGGCGCAGATCCCCAACGTGCGCGCCACCCAGCAGGCGCTGTACAGCGGCCTGGTGGCCAACAGCACCAATGGCTGGCCGAGCGTCAACACCGACCTGATGGGCATCCTCGGCAAGGTTGGCGGCGGCATGATGCCGCCCGGTTTCTACTACAAGACCTTCATGTATCCACAGAACCTGTGGATGACCTACGAAAAGTACATCCGCAAGGCCGCAGGCTTAGGCCGTTCGCCCACCGAGGTCGACCCGGACATCTACGACCAGCTCAACCAGCACTGCGACGTACTGATCGTCGGCGCTGGTCCGGCCGGTCTCGCCGCCGCGCTGGCTGCTGGCCGTAGCGGCGCGCGGGTGATCCTCGCCGACGAACAGGAAGAGTTCGGCGGCAGCCTGCTCGATACCCGCGAGACCCTCGACGGCAAGCCCGCCGCCGACTGGGTGGCGCAGGCCATCGCCGAGTTGCAGGCAATGCCGGAAGTGACCCTGCTGCCCCGCGCCACGGTCAACGGCTACCACGATCACAACTTCCTCACCATCCACCAGCGTCTGACCGACCACCTCGGTGAAACTGCGCCGATGGGCCAGGCCCGTCAGCGCATGCACCGCGTGCGTGCCAAGCGTGTGGTGTTGGCCAGTGGCGCCCATGAGCGGCCGCTGGTGTACGCCAACAACGACGTACCCGGCAACATGCTGGCTGGCGCCGTGTCGACCTACGTGCGTCGTTATGGCGTGGCGCCGGGGCAGGAACTGGTGTTGTCGACCAACAATGATTACGCCTACCGCGTGGTGCTCGATTGGCTCGATGCCGGGCGCAAGGTGGTGGCTGTCGCCGATACGCGCAGCAACCCGCGCGGCAGCTGGGTCGAGGAAGCGCGTGCGCGTGGCGTGCGCATCCTCACCGGTAGCGCAGTGGTCGAGGCGCGTGGCAGCAAGCGCGTCACCGGTGCGCGCATCTGCGCCATCGATGCCAAGGCACACAAGGTCACCAGCCCTGGTGAAGTGCTCGACTGCGACCTGATCGTCAGCTCCGGTGGCTACAGCCCGGTGGTGCACTTGGCGTCGCACCTGGGTGGTCGCCCCGAATGGCGCGACGACATCCTCGGTTTCGTGCCCGGGCCGGGCAACGGCATCCAGCAGCGCATCGACGCCGGTGCGGTGAATGGCGTGTTCGCCCTCGGCGACGTGCTTGCCAATGGCTTCGAGGCGGGCGCCAAGGCGGCTGCCGATACCGGCTACAAGGCCGTCAGTGGCAGCCTGCCACAGGCCGAGGTGCGTCAGGAAGAACCGATGCTGGCGCTGTTCCAGGTGCCGCACGACAAGTCCACGGCGCGTGCGCCGAAGCAGTTCGTCGACCTGCAGAACGACGTCACCGCGGCCGGCATCGAGCTGGCAACGCGTGAAGGCTTCGAGTCGGTCGAGCACGTCAAGCGCTACACCGCACTGGGCTTCGGTACCGACCAGGGCAAGCTGGGCAATATCAACGGCCTGGCCATCGCCGCGCGCTCGATGGGCATCAGCATCGTGCAGATGGGTACCACCATGTTCCGTCCGAACTACACGCCGGTGACCTTCGGCGCTGTAGCCGGTCGCCACTGTGGCGAGCTGTTCGATGCCAAGCGCTACACCGCGATGCAGGCCTGGCATGTGAAGAACGGCGCCGAGTTCGAGGACGTTGGCCAGTGGAAGCGCCCCTGGTACTTCCCGAAAAATGGCGAGGATCTGCATGCCGCCGTAGCTCGTGAATGCCTGGCCGTGCGCAACAGCGTGGGCATCCTCGATGCCTCCACCCTGGGCAAGATCGACATTCAGGGCCCGGATGCCCGTGAGTTCCTCAATCGCGTTTACACCAACGCCTGGACCAAGCTGGACGTGGGCAAGGCGCGCTACGGCCTGATGTGCAAGGAAGACGGCATGGTCTTCGACGACGGCGTCACTGCCTGCCTGGCTGACAACCATTTCGTCATGACCACCACCACTGGCGGCGCGGCGAGGGTGATGGAATGGCTGGAGATCTACCACCAGACCGAATGGCCGGAGCTGAAGGTGTACTTCACTTCGGTCACCGACCACTGGGCCACCATGACCCTGTCCGGCCCCAACAGCCGCAAGCTGCTGGCCAAGGTCACCGACATCGACCTGGACAAGGACGCCTTCCCCTTCATGAGCTGGAAGGAAGGCCTGGTCGGCGGCGTGCCGGCGCGGGTGTTCCGCATCTCCTTCACCGGCGAGCTGAGCTACGAGGTGAACGTGCAGGCCGACTACGCCCTGGGCGTGTGGGAGCAGATCATCGAAGCCGGCAAGGAGTTCGACCTGACTCCCTACGGCACCGAGACCATGCACGTACTACGTGCCGAGAAAGGCTTCATCATCGTTGGCCAGGACACCGATGCCTCTGTGACCCCGGACGATCTGAACATGGGCTGGTGCGTCGGTCGCACCAAACCTTTCTCCTGGATCGGCAAGCGTGGCATGAACCGCGACGACTGCCTGCGCGAGGACCGCAAGCAGCTGGTCGGGCTGAAACCGGTCAACCCGAACCAGGTGCTGCCGGAAGGCGCGCAACTGGTGTTCGATCCGAAACAGTCCATCCCGATGCAGATGGTCGGCCACGTCACCTCCAGCTACATGAGCGCGGCCATGGGCTACAGCTTCGCCATGGCGGTGGTCAAAGGCGGCCTCAAGCGCATGGGCGAGCGCGTGTTCGCGCCGCTGGCCGATGGCAGCGTGATCGAAGCCGAAATCTGCAGCTCCGTGTTCTATGACCCGAAAGGGGATCGCCAGAATGTCTAACGTCAACGTCTACCAACAACGCCCCGCCGACATCGCCGGGCAATCGCCGCTGCACCACGCCGGCCTGCATGAGCTGGTCGGCAAGGGCCGCAAGAACGCTGGCATCACCCTGCGCGAGAAGAAGCTGCGCGGTCACCTGGTGATCCGTGGCGACGCCCGCGACACCGCCTTCTCTGGCGGCGTGCACAAGGCCCTGGGTCTGGAGCTGCCGGTGGCGCTGACTCTGGTCGCCGACGGCGATACCTCGCTGCAGTGGCTGGGCCCGGACGAGTGGCTGCTGATCGTGCCTGGCGGCAGCGAGTTCGAGGTCGAGCGCAAACTGCGTGCGGCGCTGGACGGTCAGCACTTCTCGGTGGTCAACGTCAGCGGCGGGCAGACCCTGTTGGAGCTGTCCGGGCCGAAGGTGCGCGAGCTGCTGATGAAGTCCACCAGCTACGACGTGCATCCGAGCAACTTCCCGGTGGGCAAGGCGGTGGGCACCGTGTTCGCCAAGTCCCAGCTGGTGATTCGCCACACTGGCGAGGAGACCTGGGAGCTGGTGATCCGTCGTAGCTTCGCCGACTACTTCTGGCTGTGGCTGCAGGATGCCAGTGCCGAGTATGGGTTGGCGGTCGAGGCCTGAGCCGCACGCGAACCGTCCCCTCTCTCGCTTGCGGGAGAGGGTTAGGGAGAGGGCCGCTTTACCCTCTCCCCCAGCCCCTCTCCCATAAATGGGAGAGGGGAGCCATTCAGCGGAGCCCCTACCATGAGCCGCACCCCTGACACCTGGATTCTCACCGCTCATTGCCCTAGCGTGCTCGGCACCGTGGACGCGGTGACGCGCTTTCTCTTCGAACAGCGCTGCTACGTCACCGAGCATCACAGCTTCGATGATCGGTTGTCCTCGCGCTTCTTCATCCGTGTCGAATTCCGTCAGCCGCAGGATTTCGACGAGGCCGCCTTCCGTGCTGGTGTGGCCGAGCGCCTGGCGCCCTTCGACATGCAGGTCGAGCTTACCCCGCCGGGCTACCGCGCCAAGGTGGTGTTGATGGTATCCAAGGCCGATCATTGCCTGAACGATCTGCTCTATCGCCAGCGCATCGGCCAACTGGCCATGGACGTGGTGGCGGTGGTGTCCAACCACCCGGATCTCGAACCGCTGGCGCGCTGGCACGGCATTCCTTATCACCATCTCCCGCTCGATCCGGCCGACAAGCCGGCGCAAGAGCGCAAGGTACTGCAGGTGATCGAGGACACCGGCGCCGAACTGGTGGTGCTCGCCCGCTACATGCAGGTGCTCTCGCCCGAGCTGTGCCGCCGACTGGACGGCTGGGCAATCAATATCCACCACTCGTTGCTGCCCGGCTTCAAAGGCGCCAAGCCCTACCACCAGGCCTACCAGAAGGGCGTCAAGCTGGTCGGCGCCACGGCGCACTACATCAACAATGACCTCGACGAGGGGCCGATCATCGCCCAGGGCGTGGAGGCGGTGGATCACGCCCACTACCCCGAAGACCTGATCGCCAAGGGCCGCGATATCGAATGCCTGACGCTGGCCCGCGCCGTCGGCTACCACATCGACCGCCGTGTGTTCCTAAACGCCAACCGCACGGTGGTGCTCAACGCTTGAGGGCAATTGCAGCCGCGTAGGGTGGGCTTCAGCCCACAGGTCTTTTCGGTGGGCTAAAGCGGAACGCCGCCCGGCCCACCCTACGGTCGCTATTCGGTGCGCGCGCACCGGCAGTCAATGCAAGAACATCGGTGCGCATAGCGCACCCTACGGAACCCGCCCTGCCAAGTTTCAATGGCGGTTTCCGGCAACAGACGCAACAAGCTCCAGTGCAAGGCAGCGTGGCCAATCGGTCGCGTCTTGTGTCCACAACAAGAAAGGAGAGTTACGCATGTCTGGTAATCGTGGTGTGGTTTATCTCGGTACGGGCAAGGTCGAAGTGCAGAAGATCGACTACCCGAAAATGCAGGACCCGCGCGGCAAGAAGATCGAGCACGGGGTCATCCTCAAAGTCGTTTCCACCAATATCTGCGGCTCCGACCAGCACATGGTGCGTGGCCGTACTACTGCGCAGGTCGGCCTGGTGCTGGGCCATGAGATCACCGGCGAGGTGATCGAGAAGGGCCGCGACGTCGAGCGTTTGCAGATCGGTGATCTGGTGTCGGTACCCTTCAACGTCGCCTGTGGCCGTTGCCGCTCCTGCAAGGAGCAGCACACGGGTGTCTGCCTGACCGTCAACCCGGCGCGTGCCGGCGGCGCCTACGGTTACGTCGACATGGGCGACTGGACCGGTGGCCAGGCCGAATACGTGCTGGTGCCCTACGCCGACTTCAACCTGCTCAAGCTGCCGGATCGCGACAAGGCCATGGAAAAGATCCGTGACCTGACCTGCCTGTCCGACATCCTGCCCACCGGCTACCACGGCGCGGTCACTGCCGGTGTCGGACCGGGCAGCACGGTGTATATCGCTGGCGCGGGTCCGGTCGGTTTGGCCGCTGCCGCCTCGGCGCGCCTGCTCGGTGCTGCGGTGGTGATCGTCGGTGACGTGAATCCAACGCGCCTGGCTCATGCCAAGGCTCAGGGATTCGAAATCGCCGACCTGTCCAAGGACACCCCCTTGCACGAACAGATCGCCGATCTGCTGGGCGAGCCGGAAGTGGATTGCGCGGTCGATGCCGTGGGCTTCGAAGCGCGTGGCCACGGCCATGCCGGTGCCCAGCAGGAGGCGCCGGCCACGGTCCTCAACTCGCTGATGGGTGTCGTGCGCGTAGCCGGCAAGATCGGCATTCCCGGCCTCTACGTCACCGAAGATCCGGGCGCGGTGGATGCGGCGGCGAAGATCGGCTCCCTGAGCATTCGCTTCGGCCTCGGCTGGGCCAAGTCGCACAGTTTCCACACCGGCCAGACGCCGGTGATGAAGTACAACCGCGCGCTGATGCAGGCCATCATGTGGGATCGCATCAACATCGCCGAAGTGGTCGGTGTGCAGGTGATCAGCCTGGACGATGCGCCGCGTGGTTACGGCGAGTTCGATGCTGGCGTGCCGAAGAAATTCGTCATCGACCCGCACAAGACCTTCAGTGCGGCGTGACCTGGGCTTAGTCCCAGGCCGCTACCTTTCACGGCAAAGGCGCAGTTGTTGGCGTCGTCTTTCGGGAGCCTGCGGGCTCCCTTTTTGTATGGTATGAGGCCATTCCGGGTTCGCCTTTTTCGCGGCTGAAGCCGCTCCTACCGCGGGAGCAGTGGTTACAGCCCGTACTTCTTCACCTTGTCGAACAGCGTGGTCTTGGCCAGGCCGAGTGCCTGCGCCGCCTGGCTGAGGTTGCCGGCGTGGCGCTCCAGGGCCGCACCCAGCAGGTTGCGTTCGAAGGCCTCCACGGCTTCGTTGAAGCCCAGCGCGTTGCTGTCGGTCTGGCCGCTTTTCTTGAACACAGGCAGGCCGAGGGCGAAGCGCTCGGCAACGTTACGCAGTTCGCGCACGTTGCCGGGCCAGTCGTGGGCGGTCAGCGCCGCCAGGGTGTGTCGATCCAGCTCCGGCACGCCGCGGTCGAAGCGCAGCGCCGCCAGTTGCAGGAAGTGTTCGAACAGCAGGGCGATGTCCTCGCGGCGTTCACGCAACGGTGGCAGCTCCAGAGTCACCACGTTGAGGCGGTAATACAGGTCGCTGCGAAACTCGCCGCGCTTGCCCAGCTCGCCGAGATCCGCCTTGGTTGCGGCGATCACCCGGCAGTCGACCGTGATCGACTGGTTCGAGCCAAGCCGCTCCAGGCTGTGCTCCTGCAACACGCGCAGCAGCTTGATCTGCAGGTTGATCGGCATGCTCTCGATCTCGTCGAGGAACAGGCTGCCGCCGTCGGCGTGTTCGATCTTGCCGATGCGGCGTTTGCCGGCGCCGGTGAAGGCATGCGCCTCGTGGCCGAAGATCTCGCTCTCGAACAGGCTTTCCGGCAGGCCGCCGCAATTGAGCGCGACGAACTGCTTATGCTGGCGTCGACTGAAATCGTGCAGGCAGCGGGCGATCAGCTCCTTGCCGGTACCGGTTTCGCCCTCGATCAGCACGTTGGCGTTGGTGTCCGCGACGTTGGCGATCAGTTCGCGCAACTGCTGCATGGCTGGCGAACGACCGATGATGCGCTGCTCCAGCGCCTGGCGCCCGGCCAGTTGGCGGCGCAGGGCGCTGACCTCGCGGGCCAGGCTGCGCTGCTCCAGAGCGCGGCGGGCGACGTCTACCAGGCGTTCGGGGGAGAAAGGTTTTTCCACGAAGTCATAGGCGCCGTCGCGCATCGCGCTGACCGCCATGCCGATATCGCCGTGGCCGGTGATCAGCACCACCGGCAGGCTTGCGTCGCGCTGCTTGAGGCGGGTGAGCAGCGCCAGACCATCGAGGCCGGGCAAGCGGATGTCGCTGACGACGATGCCGGCGAAGTCCGCATCGACCTGCGCCAGCGCTTCTTCGGCGCTGCTGACGCCGATGCTGGGGATGTCTTCCAGCGCCAGGGCCTGCTGGCAGCCGAGCAGCACATGGGGATCGTCTTCGACGATCAGGACGGTGAGGCGGTCGCTCATGCTTGTGGCTCTCGCGGGTAGGGCAGGCTGATGACGAAGGCGGTGCCGCCTTCCTCGGGATGGCGCACGGTGAGGCTGCCGCCGGCAGCGGCGGCGAGGCTGGCAGAAAGGGTCAGGCCGAGCCCCAGGCCCTGCTCACCCGGCTTGGTGGTGAAGAAGGGCTCGAACAGGTGCGCGCGAGTCTCCGGGGCGATGCCGGGGCCATTGTCGCGCACCTCCAGTTGGTAATGCTCGGCCTCGCTGGCACCGCTCAGCCAGATCTGTCGGTCGGTCTGCGGCTGCAGGGCGTCGAGGGCGTTGCTGATCAGGTTGACCAGGATCTGCTCGAGGCGAATCTGCTCGATATTCAGGCGCGTCTCGGTGAACGCGTGGTGGATCTGTACGCGGGTGCGCTGCAGGCGCGGATGCAACAGCAGCAGCGCCGCGTCCACCGCCTGTTGCAGCGACGCCTCGCCCTGGTCGCCGCTACGGCGGGCGAAGGCGCGCAGGCTGGCGGTGATCTTGCCCATGCGATCGACCAGCTCGGCGATGTTCTGCAGATTGCTGCTGGCAACATCCAGGGCGCCACGCTGGAGAAAACGCACGGCATTGGCGGACAGGGTGCGCAGTGCTGCCAGCGGCTGGTTCAGTTCGTGGGCGATGCTGGTGGACATCTGCCCGATCACCGCCAGCTTGCCGGCTTGCACCAGCTCGTCCTGGGCCTGGCGCAGGGTGGTCTCGGCCTGTTGGCGCTCGCGCACCTCGGCTTGCAGGCGCTCGTTGCTGGCCTGCAGGTCGGCGGTGCGCTCGGTTATCTTGCGTTCCAGCTCGTCGTTGGCCGCCTGCAGCGCCTCGCGGGCGGCCAGGCGGGTGGCGATGACCTTGCGCCGCTCGTTCCAGGCAATCAGCAGAAAGGCCAGCAGGGCCGCCGCCACGGCCGCCAGCATGCCGTGGCTCATGGCCGCGCTGCGTTGTTCCTGCAGCGGGCTGAGCAGGGTCAGGTGCCAGGGTGTGTCTTCCAGGCGGCGCGTCTGCAGCAGATAGTTGGCGGGCACGCCGGCGGTGGCGAAGCTGACCTGTTCGATGCCTTCATCCAGCGGCGAGCGGTTGAACAGCTGCAGTTCTTCCAGCGCCGCCCAGTGATATTGCAGACTGCGCGCCAGGCGCTCCTTGGTTGCATCGTCGAGCGGACGCACAGACTTCAGGCGCACCATCGGATCGCTGGCGAGGATGATGATGCCGTTCTCGTCGCTGACGTAGGCCTCCAGCAGCGCGCGTTGCCAGCGCTCCTCGAGGGCGTCGAGGCGCACCTTGACCACCGCCACGCCGATGATGCGATTGCCCTCGCGCAGGCCATGAGCCAGGTAGTAGCCAGGCTCGCCGGTGGTGCTGCCGATACCGTAGAAGCGGCCCGGGCGGCCCTTGATGGCGTCCTGGTAGTAGGCGCGGAACGACAGGTCCTCGCCGAGGTAGCTGTCGGCCTCGTCCCAGTTGCTGGTGGCGATCACCCGGCCGTCCGGGTCGAGCACGTAGATGGCCAGACTGCCGCTACGTTCGTTGAGGCCCTGCAGGTACATGTTGACGTGATGACGGCGATAGGCCGTAGGCGCCAGCAGCAGGCGCGAGACGTTGCCTTCCAGCTCCAGCAGGCTGGGCAGGTAGGTGTATTTGGTGATTTCGCTTTCCACCGCGCGAGCGTTGAGCTCCAGCTGGCGCTCGCCGTTCTCGGCCAGCGCGCGGATGCCGGCGCGGTCGCTGATGTGATAGGCGGCGTAGCCGCAGCCGAGCACCAGCAGCAGGAACAGCAGAATCAGCGACAGGTGACGGAGCAGGCGCGGTTTCACGGTCAGATCGGCGCGAGAAGGGGCGGGCAGGCATTGCATCATAGTCCTCCCCAGACTGGCCAGATATGTGGATGTGTAGCCCGGATTGCATCCGGGCTACGTCAGGCGCGACAGGTCAGTGCTGGAGGATCTTCGCCAGGAACTGCTGGGCGCGCTCGGAGCGGGCGTTGATGTCGCCGAAGAACTCCTCCTTGGGGCAGTCCTCGACGATCTGCCCGGCGTCCATGAAGATCACCCGGTCGGCGACCTTGCGGGCGAAGCCCATCTCGTGGGTCACGCACATCATGGTCATGCCTTCCTGGGCCAGCTGCACCATCACGTCGAGCACTTCGTTGACCATCTCCGGGTCGAGCGCCGAGGTCGGCTCGTCGAACAGCATTACCACCGGGTCCATGGCCAGGGCACGGGCAATGGCTACGCGCTGCTGCTGGCCGCCGGAGAGCTGACCAGGATGCTTGTGCGCATGGGCAGCCAGACCGACGCGATCGAGCAGGGCCAGGCCCTTCTTGGTGGCTTCTTCCTTGCTGCGGCCGAGCACCTTGATCTGGGCGATGGTCAGGTTTTCGGTGATGGTCAGGTGCGGGAACAGCTCGAAATGCTGGAACACCATGCCGACGCGCGAGCGCAGTTTGGGCAGGTTGGTCTTCTTGTCGGCGATGGAGGTGCCGTCGACGTTGATGTCACCCTTCTGGAACGGCTCCAGCGCGTTGACGCACTTGATCAGGGTCGATTTACCCGAGCCGGACGGTCCGCACACCACGACCACTTCGCCCTTCTTCACCTCGGTGCTGCAATCGGTCAGCACCTGGAAGTCCCCGTACCACTTGTTGACGTTCTGGATGGAAATCATACGGCTAACCTTTTTTGCAGAAGCTTGACCAGGCGCGAGGCGGCGAAGCTGATGGTGAAGTAGACCAGGCCGGCGAAGATCAGGAACTCATGGGGCTGGCCGATGATGTCGCCACGCGAGCGGGCGGCGTTGAGGAAGTCCATCAGGCCCACGGTGTACACCAGAGAGGTGTCCTGAAAGAGGATGATGCTCTGCTGCAGCAGCAGCGGCGTCATCTTGCGGAAGGCCTGCGGCAGGATGATCAGGCGCATGCTCTGGCCGTAGCTCATGCCGAGCGCCTGGGAGGCACCCATCTGACCCTTGGGAATGGCCTGGATGCCGGCGCGGACGATCTCGCAGAAGTAGGCCGCCTCGAACATCACGAAGGCCACCAGGCAGGAGCTGAAGGCGCCCACCGGGGTGTCCTCGCCGGTGATCCAGCGCAGGATGAACGGCACCGCGAAGTAGAACCAGGTGATCACCAGCAGCAAAGGGATCGAGCGGAAGTAGTTGACGTAAGTGGCGGCGATGTTGGCCAGCAGCTTGCTGTGCGACAGACGCATCAGGGCCAGCAGAGTGCCCAGTGCCACCCCGCCGAGGATGCCTAGGGCCATCAGTTGCAGGGTCATCGCCATGCCGTCCCACAGGCCCGGCAGGGCGGGGATGATTTCGCTGAAATCCATCATTTACCCCCTACGGAGATCAGGCCGGGCACGGCAACCTTCTTCTCGATCATGCGCATGATCATCATCAGGCTCATGTTCAGGGTGAAGTAGATCAGCGTGGCCAGGGTGAAGGCCTCGAACAGATTGGCGCTGAATTCGGCGGTCTGCTTGGTCTGCGCCAGCAGCTCCATCAGGCCGATCAACGAGGCCACCGAAGAGTTCTTGAAGATGTTGAGAAACTCGCTGGTGAGCGGCGGAATGATGATGCGGAAGGCCTGCGGCAGCAGCACGTTGCGGTAGATCTGCGGCAGGCGGAAACCCATGGCGTAAGCGGCGGCAGTCTGCCCCTTGGGCAGCGCCTCGATGCCGGTGCGTACCTGTTCGCAGACCCGCGCGGCGGTGAACAGGCCGAGGCACACCACCACCGAGAGATAGGCCGAGGTGGCCGGGTTGAGATCCTGCTTGAACCACAGTTCCAGTGGTTCGGGCAGCAGGTCCGGCACCAGGAAGTACCAGAGGAACAGCTGCACCAGCAGCGGCACATTGCGGAAGATTTCCACGTAGGCGGTGGCCAGGCCAGACAGCCAGCGGTTCGGCAGGGTACGCATCACGCCGAGCAGCGAGCCCAGCGCCAGGGCGATGATCCAGCCGGCCAGGGCGATGGCGATGGTCCAGCCCAGGCCGGTGATGAACCAGTCCAGGTAGGTTTCGCTGCCGATGCCGGTGGACTTGAAGTAAATACCCCAGTCCCAGTTGTAATTCATTACAGATACCCTCTCGTGAGGACAGGATCTGCTGCGCGTCGGCCCTGCTGCGTTGAAAGTGGGCTCTGGCTCGCGAGATCCTGGGTACGGCGACGATGGCGAAGCGTAAGGCGGGCAACAGCTGCCCGTTTCCGCCTGGGCGGACGGTCTCGGCTTCGTCAGGAATTAGGTAGGGGAAGCCGCTGGCTTCCCCGGAGTCCCCGCGCCGTCACGCCTTGTGAGCATGGCGGCGCATCACCGTCAGATCTGTTCTGCAGATTTGTCGGTCGGGTTGGCGATCAGCTTCTTCAGCTCGTCGCTCATGGGGAAACTCAGGTTCAGACCCTTCGGCGGAACCGGCTGGAGGAACCATTTGGCGTAGATGTCGTTGATCTCGCCGGAAGCGAAGGTGGCGCTGATGGCCTTGTCGACCACCTGCTTGAAGCCGGCATCGCCCTTGCGCACCATGCAGCCATAGATTTCGAAGGACTGCGGGGTACCGACCACGGCCCAGTCATCCGGCTTCTTGGCCTTGGCCATTTCGCCGGCGAGCAGGGCGTCGTCCATCATGAAGGCGACGGCGCGGTTGGATTCGAGCATCAGGAAGGACTCGCCGTGATCCTTGGCGGAAATCACGTTCATGCCCATCTTCTTCTCGGCGTTCATCGACTTGATCAGGCGCTCGGACGTGGTACCGGCGGTGGTCACCACGTTCTTGCCCTTGAGGTCTTCGAAATCGTTGATGCCGCTGGTCTTCTTGGTCAGCAGGCGGGTGCCCACCTCGAAGATGCCAACGGAGAAATCGACCTGCTGCTGGCGCTCGATGTTGTTGGTGGTGGAGCCGCATTCCAGGTCGACGGTGCCGTTCTGCACCAGCGGGATGCGGGTCTGCGAAGTGACCAGGTTGTAGCGTACCTTCAGGTCCGGCATGCCCAGTTCCTGCTTGATCGCCTCGACCACCTTCAGCTGCAGGTCATGGGAGTAGCCGATCGGCTGGCGCGAGTTGTCGCCGAAGTAGGAGAAGGGAATGGACGAGTCGCGGTGGCCCAGGGTGATGGTGCCGCTGTCCTTGATCTTCTTCAGGGTGCCGGTCAGTTCCGCAGCGGTTACCGGGGTGGAAAGGACGGCGGCGGCAATGGCCACGCTCAGTACACGGTGGAAGGTACGCATGAATCGAATCCTCGATGTTGTTGTTGTGATGGCGGGGTGCGCCACTTTGCTCATGGAAGGTCTATTGCATTCCTGCAGTGACTTGAGCAGGTTGTGTGCCAGCGTGTTCGAGGGCTTCGATAATTCATTAACTATTTGATTTGTATGAATTAAGTTTTTAACTTCAGGTTGTCTTCATTTGTTGCTCGTTCGCTCTTCCGACCATCGCGTGCGGGCGTATTCGGAAATCCGAACGATGCCCGGTGCGGTGCCGACGGTCAGTCGTGTTTTTCGCTGCGCAACTGCTCGATGCGTTTGTCCTTGGCCAGCCACAGGTCCGAAACCCAGTCCTGCACCTGCAGGCGGAAAGCCGGGTCGTTCTCGTAATCGCCCTGACACAGCGCCGGGTCGAGTTCGAGTGTCTGAATATCCATGATCACCTTCGGCACCTGGCCGCTGAGCAGTGCCCAGAACCCTGGCACCTGCCTGCCGGGATACACCAGCGTCACGTCCAGCACGGCGTCGATCTGTTCACCCAGCGTCGCGAGTACGAACGCCACGCCGCCGGCCTTGGGCTTGAGCAGGTAGCGGTAGGGCGACTGCTGCTGCGCCTGCTTGGCCGCAGTGAAACGGGTACCTTCGAGATAGTTGACCACGGTGACCGGCAGGCGCTTGAACTTCTCGCAGGCAGCCTTGGTGATCTCCAGATCCTTGCCCTTCATGTGCGGGTTCTTGTCCAGGAACGCCTTGGAGTAACGCTTCATGAAGGGGTAATCGAGCGCCCAGAAGGCCAGGCCGAGAAAGGGCACCCAGATCAGTTGCTGCTTGAGGAAGAACTTGAAGTAGGGGGTCCTGCGGTTGAAGGCCTGCACCAGGGCGGGAATGTCGACCCAGGACTGGTGATTGCTGATCACCAGGTAGGAGCGGTCTCTGCGCAACTCGGCGTTGCCGCGGATGTCCCAGTGTGTCGGCGTCAGCAGGGCGAAGATACGTTTGCAGTTCTCCGCCCAGAATTCGGCCACCCACATTACCCCGCGCGAGCAACTGTCGCGGGCGGCCTGGCCAGGCAGGACGAACTTGGCCAGGGCAATCAGAAGCAAGGGACCGATCAGCAGCAAGGTATTGCTCAACAGCAGGACTATATTGACTAAGCCGGTCAGCAGGGGACGCATATCAACTCCTTGGCGGGCGCGAAGGGGCCATCATAAGCATCTGAAGAATTTGTCTCAAAAATGCGACTAGTGGCCTATGGCCATTTTTCGCGGCAGCCTTGATGCTGATCAGTGTGGAATGTAAGGGGATTGTTCGAACATTTGAGGTATGTGCTCGAACCCTCCCGCCAACCTGCTCTGGATTATCTCGATGTTGAAACGCATTGCGGTAGCCGATCTGCGCATCGGCATGTACGTCCAGGAGTTTTGCGGATCATGGATGGATCATCCGTTCTGGAAGTCGAAATTTCTCCTCAACTCACCGCAGGATCTGCAGCGCATCCAGGCCAGCAGCATCGGTGAAGTGTGGATCGACGTCAGCAAGGGCCTGGATGTCGAGGCCGGTGCCGTTGTCAGTACCGAGGCAGAGGCGCAGAAGGAGGTCGAGGCCACGCTGATGGCGGCGGCGCTGCCCCGTAGCACTGCGCTGAGTGCATCGATGGATACTGAATTGGAACGCGCCGCCAAGCTCTGTGCCCGTTCCAAGCAGGCAGTGCTGAGCATGTTCTGCGATGCGCGTATGGGCAAGGCTCTGAATTTCGAACAGGCCGAGTCGCTGGTGGAGGCAATCTCCGATTCGGTGATGCGCCACCCCAATGCCTTGATCAGCCTGGCGCGACTCAAACATGCCGACGAATATACCTATATGCACTCGGTGGCGGTCTGCGCACTGATGATCGCCCTTGCACGGCAGCTTGGTCTGGGTGAGGGGGCGGTACGCGAGGCCGGCCTCGCCGGGCTGCTTCATGACGTAGGCAAGATGGCCATCGACCCGGACGTGCTGAACAAGCCCGGTAAACTCAGCGACGCGGAGTTCTCGGCAGTGCGCCGCCATCCCGAAGCCGGCGGCGAGATACTCCTGGCTGGCAAGCAGGTCAGCGCACTGGTGCTGGATGTCTGCTTGCATCACCACGAGAAAGTCGATGGTAGCGGCTACCCGCACGGCCTGCAGGGCGAGCAGATCAGCCTGTTCGCCAGGATGGGCGCGGTCTGTGATGTCTACGACGCCATCACCTCCAACCGCCCCTACAAGCCCGGCTGGGACCCGGCCGAGTCGATCCGTAAGATGGCCGAGTGGAAGGGACACTTCGATGAGGCGGTATTCCAGGCCTTCGTCAAGACCGTCGGTATCTATCCGGTTGGAGCGCTGGTGCGTCTGGAAAGCGGTCGTCTGGCAGTGGTGCTGGAGCAGAATGCCAAGTCGCTGCTGGTGCCCAAGGTCAAGGCATTCTTTCTGGTCAAATCGAAGGTGCAGATTCCGCCGGTGGTGATCGATCTGAGCAAACCTACGGCTCAGGATCGTATCGTCGGGCGCGAGTCGGCGGCGGCCTGGGGTTTCGAGAACCTGGACGAACTCTGGAGCGGCATGCCTCAGCAGCGAACCCGCCAGTAATGCTTTGTCATTCTTGCAGGGGAACATGCCAGGCGCCTGGCAGTCGTAGGTTCGGTTACCGCAAACGAGAGGACCTGACCTTGAAATACGCTCTGCTCCTGCTGGCCGCCGCCATCACTCTGCCGACCATGGCCGATGAACAACCGGACCTTTACGGCCGCTATGAACTGATCAAGCTCCCTGCTCTGGGCCAGACCCTCAAGGCCAAGATGGACACCGGCGCGATGACCGCCTCGCTATCGGCCAAAGACATCGAACCCTTCAAACGCGACGGTGAAGACTGGGTACGCTTCCGCCTGGCCGTCGATGGCGCCGAAGATGCGGTTTACGAACACCCGCTGGTGCGCATCGCCGAGATCAAGAAGCGCGCTGAAGAGAGTGACGCCGAGATCAAGGAAGTCGCCTATTCGCAGCGTCCGGTGATCGAGATGCCGATCTGCCTGGGCGAGGAGGAACGCACCATCGAAGTCAACCTGACGGATCGCAGCACCTTCAGCTATCCGCTGCTGATCGGTGCCAGCGCCATGCGCGATCTTGGTGCAGCCGTGGACCCGGCCGAGCGTTACACCCGCGATCGTCCCCAATGCTGAGTTAATTGTCGCATTTCGGAAAAGGCTGATACCCATTGGCCATTACACTCGTCGAGAGTGCCCAGTATCGACTTCCTTGCCCCAAGGGGCGCCGGGCCTGCTTTTTGCTATATGCAATTCTTTGCCAGGCCTGTAGGCCCTTTAGGTCGTTGAGGTGTCGCTATGACGGGAGTACTCAAGCCGGGTGTACGGCTGCTGCAGCGTTTCAGTTTTGCCCACAAGTTTCAGCTGGTGTTCCTGTTGTTCGCGCTTCCGCTCGGATACGCGTTGTGGGTCATCAGCAGTGATTACTTGTCACGTCTGCAGTCCGTGGACTTCGAGGTGGAAGGTGCGCAAGCGCTGGAGCGCATGGCGCAGGTGCAGCATGAGCTGATTGCCCAGCGCACCCTGCTGGCGCGTTGGAAAGGCACCGAGAATGCCGCGCAGGGGCTGCTGCAGCAGCGCGAGGCCAGGCTCGACGAGGCTTTGCAGCAGGCCGCCGAGCCGCTGCAGAGCGAGCTGATCAGTGATCAGGCGCGCCAGCATTTCCAGGCCCTGCAGGGCGAACGCGACGGCTTGCGAGCTGCAGGGCTGACCAAGGTGGCCCTGCCCGACGCGCTGGAACGCTACCAGAAGGCACTGCTGTCGCTGATCGCTCTGCGTGAGCAGGTGGCGACCGACAGCACCCTGATTCTCGATCCGCGCCTCGACACCTACCTGATGATGGAGCAGATCACTTACATCATGCCGCGTCTGCTCGAGCAGCTCGGCACCTTCGCCGCTCAGGGCCATGGCGCCGTGGTCTCGCAGCATTTCACCCTGCAGAGCCGGGTGCTGATCCGCGACCTGCGCCGCAGCCTGGACGAGCAGCGGGCGCAACTGGTCAAGGCGCAAATCACCCTGTCACGCGAGGCGCCGCAGGCCATGCGCCAGCTGAGCGCGCCCTTTGACGCCTCGCTCAAGGCATTCGACGACTTCCTCACCCAGATCGACCGCGACATGTTCGAGGCCAGCCCCATGGCGCTCACGCCCGAGCAGTTCGTACAGCGTGTCGAGGCGCTGGAGAGCCAGTTGCAGGGCCTGCAGCAAGCGCTCTATCAGCAGTTCAGCGCCAGCCTCGGTTATTACCGGCAGCAGGCGCTGCACTCGATGGTCCAGGTGATCGGCGCCTTCATCGCGCTCACCCTGCTGGCGATGTACGTACTGATATGCCTGAACGCCTCGATCCGCATCAGCACCAGCAACATCATCGAAGCTGCGCGTGGTCTGCGTGACGGCGACCTGCGCGTGCGCATGGAGGTCAACGGCCGTGATGACCTGGCCGCCATCGCCCAGGCGCTGAATACTGCGGTCGAGCAGATGCGCGACTCGCTGCAGGGCGTCAACCGCGAAAGCCAGCAACTGGACAGCACGGTGCAACTGCTCGGTGGTCAGGCGCGTGATGCCCTGGACGCCGTCGAACAGCAGCAGGCGCAGATGAGTCAGATCGCCACCGCCGCGACGCAGATGGCCGCCACCGCGCAGAGCGTGGCGCAAAGCTGCGAGCAGGCAGCGGTGGAAGCGCAGCAGACCCGCGAGGTGGCGTTGAGCAGCAACCAGCGCAGTGAGCGCACCAGCGCCAGCATGCGCCACCTCAGCAGCCGTCTCGGCGACAGCGCCGCAGCGTTGCAGCAATTGCGTGATCAGACCCAGCAGATCAACCGCGTGGTCGAGGTGATCAAGGGTATTGCCGAGCAGACCAACCTGCTGGCACTCAATGCCGCCATCGAGGCGGCGCGCGCGGGCGAGGCCGGTCGAGGCTTTGCCGTGGTTGCCGACGAAGTGCGCTCGCTGTCCAAACGCACCCAGGACTCGACCCAGGAAATCGCCCAGACCGTGGACAACCTGCAGCGCGTGGTTGGTCAGTCGGTCACCCTGATGGAAGAAGCCTGCAGCCAGGCCGACGGCGATATCGGCAGCGTGTTGGCCATGGGTGATGAACTGCAGAACATCGTTGACTCGGTGCAACGCGTCAGCGACCGCCTGGCGCAGATCGCTACGGCCGCCGAGCAGCAGGCGGCCACCGCCGATGAGGTCAGTGGCAACATCCAGCAGGTCGATCAGGCCGCCGGACAACTGCTCGACGGCGCCCAGGCCGTGAGCAGCGCCGCCGAGCAATTGCGCCGAGGCAGCGAAGGGCTGGCGCAGAATACTGGACGATTCAGCCTCGAGTGAGGCTGACCGCGGCGGCCAACTCTGCTAAAAACGGATAACAACAAAAGGAGTCGCCAGCATGAAAACCGCCGCAGAAGTTCTTCGCAATAAAGCCCATGCCTACGTTTACAGCGTCGACCGTGAGGATTCGCTGCTCGACGGTTTGCGTGTGCTGGCCGAAAAGGGTGTCGGGGCACTGGTGGTGCTCTCCGGCGGGCGCCTGGTAGGCATCGTCAGCGAGCGTGACTACGTGCGCAAGGTAGCGCTGGCCGAGCGTTCGCTGCTCAACACCAAGATCAGTGAAATCATGACCAGCGACGTCATCAGCGTCGGTCCGCGTGACAGCGTGCAGTACTGCATGGAGCTGATGACCGAGCGCCGTCTGCGTCACCTGCCGGTACTGGCCGAGGGCGAACTGATCGGCCTGCTGTCCATCGGTGACCTGGTCAAGGAAACCATTGCCGAACAGGCCGACCTGATCCGTCAGCTGGAGCAGTACATCCGCGGTGAGATTCCCTGAACGCGTAGTCCGGATGCAATCCAGGGAACGAATGGCACGATTTCCCGGATCGCATCCGGGCGACAGGTGAGCGAAAACCTTGCGGGAGGCGCTTTCGACTCTGGCATCCTGCTTCGTTCTACCTCCTGCCTCCATGCAGTCGCAGCGGCACTTGTCGCGTAGGGTGGCACCTTTGGCGGCTTGCCCCAGTCTTACGCTATCGCCCGCTTGACGCATGATCCGGCCCCCGGCAGTCTGCCGCCGTTGCCCAACAGGTGCAGGACGCCCGATGCCGCAGATACTCATAGTCGAAGACGAAGCCGCGATTGCCGATACGCTGGTCTATGCCCTGCAGGCCGAAGGCTTCGTCACACACTGGTCGAGCCTGGGCGGCGAGGCGCTGACGCTACTGGAAAACGGCACCTTCGACCTGGCGATTCTCGATGTCGGCCTGCCCGATATCAGCGGCTTCGAACTGTGCAAGCGCCTGCGCCGTTTCTCCGAGGTGCCGGTGATCTTCCTCACCGCACGCAGCGAGGAGATCGACCGTGTGGTGGGCCTGGAAATCGGCGCCGACGACTACGTGGTCAAACCCTTCAGCCCGCGTGAGGTGGCCGCTCGGGTCAAGGCCATCCTCAAACGCGTGGCGCCGCGCGAAGCACCAGCAGCCAGCGCGCCAAGCACCTTTCAGATCGACGATGCCGCCTTTCGCATTCACTACCATGGCCAAGCCCTGAGTCTGACTCGTCACGAATTTCGCCTGTTGCGCACGCTGCTCGGTCAGCCACGCCGGGTCTATTCGCGCGAGCAATTGCTCGATGCCCTCGGCGTGGCCAGCGAGGCCGGCTACGAGCGCAACATCGACAGCCATATCAAGAGTGTGCGCGCCAAACTGCGCGCCATCGCCCCGAGCGAAGAGCCGATCCAGACCCATCGCGGGCTGGGCTACAGTTTCGAACCGGAGGCCTGAGTCATGCCACTGGGCGTGCGCATCTTCCTCGTCTACTTCCTCTTCGTTGGCCTGGCCGGCTGGTTCGTGCTGAGCACGGTGATGGACGAGATTCGCCCCGGCGTACGCCAGAGCACCGAGGAAACCCTGGTCGATACCGCCAACCTGCTGGCCGAGATCCTGCGCGACGAGGTCAAGGCCGGCACCCTCGGCCAAGGCCGTCTGCACGAAGCGCTGGAAGCCTATGGCCGGCGCCAGCCGCAGGCCAGCATCTGGGGGCTGACCAAGGCCGAGGTCAACCACCGCATCTACGTCACCGACGCCCAGGGCATCGTCCTGCTCGACTCCACAGGCCTGGCGGTCGGCCAGGATTATTCGCGCTGGAACGATGTGCTGCTGACCCTGCGCGGCCAGTACGGCGCCCGCTCGACCCGCGAAGACCCGGACGATCCCGACTCTTCGGTGATGTATGTCGCCGCGCCGATCAAGGACGGCGAGCGAATCATCGGCGTGGTCTCGGTGGCCAAACCCAACCGCACCCTGCAGCCCTATATCGAGCGCTCGCAAACGCGTCTTGGCTGGCTCGGTGCCGGGTTGATCGGCCTTGGCCTGTTGATTGGTGCGGGGCTGTCCTGGTGGCTCAGCGCCGCACTGGGCAAGCTCACTCGCTACGCCCAGGCTGTCAGCGAGGGCCAACGCGCCGAGATGCCCACTGTGCGCGGCGGCGAACTGGGGCAACTGGCCAAGGCGGTGGAGCGTATGCGCACCGAGCTGGAAGGCAAGGCCTACGTCGAGCGCTACGTGCACACCCTGACCCACGAGCTGAAGAGCCCGCTGGCGGCCATCCGCGGCGCCGCCGAACTGCTCGACGGCGACATGCCGGTCGAGCAGCGCCAGCGGTTCGTGGCCAATATCCAGCAGGAAAGCGCGCGCCTGCAGAACCTGATCGAACGCCTGCTGCACCTGGCTCAAGTGGAGCAGCGTCAAGGTCTGGAAGAGCGCGTGGCAGTGCCGCTGGCGCCGCTGGTGGGCGAGCTGCTGCAAGCGCAGCAGGCGCGTATCACCGCCGCCAACCTGCAGATTGAACAGGTTGTGCCAGCAGGCCTCAGCCTGCGCGGCGAGCGCTTCCTGCTACGCCAGGCACTGGCCAATCTGCTGGACAACGCCCTCGACTTCACTCCGCCCGGCGGGCATATCCGCATCGCCGCCGAGCGCGATGGCGAGCGCATCGTCCTGCGCCTGTTCAACCAGGGCGAAGCCATACCCGACTACGCCCTGGCACGTCTGACCGAACGCTTCTACTCCCTGCCGCGCCCCAATGGGGGCCGCAAGAGCACCGGGCTTGGCCTGAACTTCGTGCAGGAAGTGGCCGAGCTGCATGGCGGCGAGCTGCGCATCGGCAATGTCGAGGGCGGCGTGGAGGTCATCCTGCAGCTGCCGGGCGCCTGATCTGGTGCGTGTTGTCAGCTTTCCAGCAAAGGCAGCGTGACGGGCAAGCGCAGCAGCTCAACCTGCCACCAGGTCGGCAGCAGTCTGCGTACTTCCGGGCGGGCGAAGCGGTCGTCGATCAGGTAGAGCACGCCTTGATCTTCCGGCGTGCGGATTACCCGGCCAGCGGCTTGCACGACCTTTTGCAGGCCGGGGTAGAGGTAGGTGTAGTCGTAGCCATTGCCGAACAGGGCGTCCATGCGCTGGCGGATTTCTTCGTTGATGGGGTTGAGCTGGGCCAGGCCGAGGGTGGCGACGAAGGCGCCGATCAGGCGTTCGCCGGGCAGGTCGACACCTTCGCCGAATACGCCGCCGAGTACGGCGAAGCCGATGCCGCGGCCGCCGATCTGGAAGCGCTCGATAAAGCCCTGACGCGCCGCTTCGTCCATCTGGCGTGACTGCGTCCATACCGGAATCTGCGGGTGATCGCGGCGCAGCTCCTGTAGTACCTGTTCCAGATATTGATAGCTGCTGAAGAAGGCCAGGTAGTTGCCCGGGCGTTCGGCGTACTGGCGCGCCATCAACTGGCAGATCGGCGCCAACGAGGCGTCGCGGTGCTGGTAGCGGGTGGACAGGTTACGCACCACCTGCACGTGCAGTTGTTCGGCGCTGAACGGTGATGCCACGTCCAGGCATTGGGTCTCTTCCGGCAGGCCGAGCAGGTCGAGGTAGTAGTGGCTGGGACTGAGGGTGGCGGAGAACAGCGTGGCGCTGTGGGCGTCCTCGAAGCGCGGGCCGAGAAAGGGCGCCGGGAGGATATTGCGGATGCACAGGGTCGAATAACTACGCCCGTTGCCGGCCTCGTCGCGATTGATATCGAACAGCGAGTGCGGGCCGAAGCTTTCCGCCAGGCGGCAGAACAGCATGGCGTCGAGATAGAAGCTGAGCAGTTCGCCAGCGTTGCCTTCCGGTTGGTCGGTAAGCAGGTCGGTGATGGCGCTGACGGCTTTGCCCAGGGCTGCGAGCAGCAAGTCCGGCGCCAGCGGGTAGACCTGATAGGGCACCTCCTGCTCGCGGTGCAGTTGATCCCAGTGGCGGTCGACCCGTTCCAGCACGCTTTTCAGGCGTTTCGGCGCGTCGCGACACATGGCTTTGAAGCGCGCCTGATCCAGCTCGGCGCTGTACATGCCGCGCCCGCGTTCCACCAGGTTGTGCGCTTCGTCCACCAGCAGGCAGACGCGCCACTGGTTGATCAGGGTGAGGCTGTGCAGCAGGGCGCCGAGGTCGAAGTAGTAGTTGTAGTCGCACACCACCACGTCGCTCCAGCGGCACAGCTCCTGGCTCAGGTAGTAGGGGCACACGCCGTGGGCGATGGCGATATTGCGCACGGCCTGCTGATCCAGCCAGCGTTCCTTGAGCGCCGCACTGCGCGCTGCCGGCAGGCGGTCGTAGAAGCCCTTGGCCAGCGGGCAGGAGTCGCCATGGCAGGCCTTGCTCGGGTGTTCGCAGGCCTTGTCGCGGGCCACGTGTTCCAGCACGCGCAGCGGCGTTTCTGGTTCGCGCAGGCGTTGCAGGGCATCCAGTGCCAGGCGCCGGCCCGGCGTCTTGGCGCTCAAGAAGAACAGGCGGTCGAGCTGCTGGCCGGGCATGGCCTTGAGCTGCGGGAACAGGGTGCCAAGAGTCTTGCCGATGCCGGTGGTGGCCTGCGCCAGCAGGTAATGGCCGTCACGCGCAGCGCGATACACAGCCTCGGCCAGTTGCCGCTGGCCATGGCGGAATTCGCCGTAGGGAAAGCTCAAACTCTCCAGTACTTGATTGCGTGCCTGCTGATGCGCCTGTTCCTGCCGCGCCCAATCGATATAGCGGCGGCAGTGCAGGGCGAAGAATTCACCCAGCGACGCGGCGCTGTGGCGCTCGCGGAATACCGTTTCTTGCTGGGTCATGACGTTGAAGTACACCACCGCCAGATCCAGTTCCTCGAAGCCCAGTTCCTGGCACAGCAGCCAACCGTAGATCTTCACCTGCGCCCAGTGCAGCAGGCGGTGGTTGGCCGGGATGCGCGAGATGTCGCCGCGGTGGGTCTTGATCTCTTCCAGCAGGCGAAATTCGGGGTCGAAGCCATCGGCGCGGCCGCTGACCGTCAGCCCCTCGAACTGGCCGATCAGTGGCAGCTCGGAAACGTAATCCGGGCCGCGCCGGGCCACCACCGTGGCGTGCCCGGCCATGCCCTCCTGTGCGGTGGGTGAGGGGGTGAAGCGCAGGTCGAGGTCACCTTCCTTGGCGGTGAACTCGCACAGCTCGCGCACTGCGATGCGCAGGCTCAATCGCTCCACTCCACGTAGCAGACGCTGACCGGCATGCCGTGCTCGGCGCAGAAGGCCAGCCAGCGTTTCTGGTTGTCCTGCAGGCGGTCGCCGGGGCCTTTCACCTCGATCATCCGGTAGCGGCCCTCGGCGGGCCAGAACTGGATCAGGTCAGGCATGCCGGCGCGGTTTTCGCGGATGTCGGCCAGCAGGCGGCGGAACCAGGCGCCCAGGTGCGCCGGTGGCAGGCAGGCCAGCGCCTGTTCCAGGCGTCCGGTATCGAGCAGCTCCCAGAACACGAAGGGCGACTGGATGCCGAATTTCTCGGCGTGGGTGCGGCGTATGGCGTCGATATAGCTGCCATCGTCCAGGCGTGCCAGGCAGGCGGCGAACAGTGGAGCGCGGCGGGCGTGAAAGTCGGCGCGGTGCAGATCCACCGGGCCGGTATGAAAGGGGTGGAAGAAGGCGCCGGGCAGCGGGGCGAAGATCGCCTCCCAGCAGAGCAGGCCGAACAGCCCGCAGATCAGCGTGTTCTCCACGTAATGCACGGGCGCATCCGGCTCGGTCAGGTGCATGGCCACGGCCAGTTCGACGCTGGCGGCGCGCGGCAGGCGCAGGTCGAGGCGATCTTCGATCAGCTTCGCCGCCTTGGCTACTGGCGGCAGGCCGAGGCGTTTGCGCAGACGTGTGCGGGCTCGTTCGGCCAGTTGCGCCTCTTCGGCGTTGTGCGGCGCCGCGATCACCTGTTCGGCCAGCGCTAATGCTTTGGCATCCTGGCCGAGGCGCTCCAACACGCGGATCTGCCGTTGCCGCGAGCCTACCGCGCGGGTGTCGCGGTACAGCGCAAGCGCTGAGTCCAGTTCACCGGCACGTTCCAGATGCTGCGCCAGTTGCAGCAGCAGGCGCTGGTGGCGTTCGCCGATATGGGCGCTGTCGCTGCTGAAATCGCCGAGCTGCTGCAGCACCTCGGCAACCGCCATGCCCGCCTCGAAGGCCTCACGGCAGGTGCGCAGGTGCAGGTAGTCGTCGACGTCCTGGCGATGGCGAAAGCCGCGCGAACCTGGGGTGATCGGAACTTGCTCGTAACGGAAAATGCCCAGGTCGGCCAGCACAAATTCCGACCAGTCCTGCGCCAGGTTGCCGAAGAACATCAGGCGCAGGCGGTCGCACAGTGGGCCGATGGCCAGGCTCAGCAGGCGCTCGTCCAACTGCGGGCACCAGTCGGCCAGGCTGCGCGGTTCGCTGTGCAGCTCGCGCAGATGGTCGAGCACTTCGCTTTTCTTCAGGTTGCCGCCTGGCAGGTCGCTGGCGAAATGCGCGGTAAGTTCGTCCTTGAGCAGCAGGGCGCCGAGTTCGTCGAAGCTCAGTGCGGCGCAGTCGATCAGCCAGCCCAGTTCCAGCAGCGGAGCGGCAGCGGTCGGGATGTCGCCGATCTCGGCATAGCGCAGTTTGCTGACACGAAAGTGCACGCCCTTGCGCATCACCAGACGTACCAGCAGCGCTTGGGCGGGCAGTGGCACCTGGGGGAAGTCCGCGACGAAGGCGTGCTCGACGTCATCCATCAGGTCACGGTGATGGGCGTCGAGCCAGGCGAGGGCCTTGCGGAAATTGGCCAGGTAATAGAGTTCGGGGGCGTCGAGGCTGAGCATGCTGCAAAGTTTCACTGGTTTTTTATACAGATGCTAGTGCCGTTCACCGGCTGGAGTACTGAGGTGGATGAAAGGCGAGGGCGGTATTGTTCTGCTGCCTGTGGCAACTATCTGTCTGATCGATAAGCACTTTTTCAGGTATCGATAGCGTCGATTGTCACTATCCCGAGATGTGCCTTTTGCCGTTCTGGGGCGTGCGTAACATGGCAACCGTAGCCAGTTACTCACCCCTCTCAGGAGAACGAACATGAAAAAGCAAATCCTCGCCAGCCTCGTCATCGCCGCCCTGTCCGCCAGTGCTTTCGCCCTGCCGCAGATCAATGCTCAACAGTCCGCAGCCCCTGTAGTCGCTGAAGGTGGCGCAGATCGTGTCGGCGTGAATCGTGTAGCCGAAGGCGGTGCCGAACGTACTCTGGAGCGTTTCCGCGTAGCTGAAGATGGTGCTGATCGCGTTGGTCCGAACCGTGTTGCCGAAGGTGGTGCTGACCGCGTGGGCCTGAACCGCGTAGCTGAAGGTGGTGCTGATCGCGTTGGTCCGAACCGCGTAGCCGAAGGTGGTGCTGACCGCGTAGGCCTGAACCGTGTAGCCGAAGATGGTGCCGATCGCGTAGGTGCCAGCCGTATTAGCTGATCCGGATATCCATCACGCGGGAGCAGTCTTATGCCGCATTGCAGTTAGAAAGGGCGCCCCGAATCGGCGCCCTTTCTCTTTCACCCATTCTCCACACAATCTCCACGCTCGCCCCATACGCCTCCCACCGCCCCTGCCCAGACTCTGCCGTACCTTCACTCGCTACGGAGAGCCGTACCATGACCCGTTCCCTGGGCTTCAAGCTGGGCGCCATTGCCCTGCTGATTCTGCTACTGATGATTCCCCTGCTGATGATCGATGGCCTGGTCGACGAGCGCCAAGGCCTGCGCCATGAGGTGCTGCAGGATATCGCCCGCAGCTCCAGCTACCGCCAGCAGATCACCGGGCCGATCCTGGTGCTGCCGTATATCAAGACCACCCATGAGTGGAAGACCAACGAGAAGACCGGTGAGCGCTATAGCGAAGAGCGTCAGCGTCGCGGTCGCCTGTACTTCCTTCCGGAGCGCTTCGTGCTTGAAGGTCAGGTGGGTACCGAGCTGCGTGCCCGTGGCATCTATGAAGCGCGCCTGTACCGCAGTGACAGCCAGGTCAGCGGCCAATTCCGCCTGCCGGCGCGCCTGGGGCTGGGTGACGAGCTGGGCTTCTACCGCTTCGAGAAACCCTTCCTCTCGGTCGGCATCAGCGATATCCGTGGCATCAGCAACGACCTGCAACTGCGTCTGAATGGCCAGACCCTGAGCTTCGCGCCAGGCAGTGCTGACGATAACTTCGGCGCCGGTGTGCATGCGCCGCTCCCCGCTCTGGACGCGCAGGGTGGGCAGACCCTCGATTTCGCCTTCGACCTCAAATTGCAGGGCACCGAGCAATTGTCGATCGTGCCTGTGGGGCGTGATAGCCGGGTCAACTTGACCTCCGACTGGCCGCACCCGAGCTTCGTCGGTGAGTACCTGCCGAGCCGCCGCGAAATCTCTGACAAGGGCTTCAGCGCCGAATGGCAGACCAGCTTCTTCGCCACCAATCTGGAAGAGGCATTGCGCGGCTGCGTGGGGGCTGACCGTTGCCAGGATCTGTTCGGGCGCAACTTCGGGGTGAGTTTCGTCGACCCGGTGGATCAGTACCTGAAGACCGATCGCGCAATCAAATATGCGCTGCTGTTCATCGCCCTGACCTTCGCCACCTTCTTCCTCTTCGAAGTGCTCAAGCGCCTGGCTGTGCACCCGGTGCAGTACGCGCTGGTCGGCCTGTCGCTGGCGCTGTTCTACCTGCTGCTGTTGTCGCTCTCCGAGCATCTGGACTTCGCCTTGGCCTATGCGTTGTCAGCCAGCGCTTGCGTCGGCCTTATCGGCTTCTACGTCAGCTTCGTGCTCCACAGCTGGCGGCGCGGGTTGGGCTTCGGCAGCCTGCTGGCCGCTCTGTACGCCATGCTCTACGGCCTGCTCAATGCCGAAGACTACGCCTTGCTGATGGGCTCGCTGCTGGTGTTCGGCGTACTCGGCAGCGTGATGGTGCTGACCCGCAAACTGGATTGGTACGGCGTCGGTCGCAGCGCTGCGCAAGCCTGAATCCAATCGGCGCGGCGAGTGTCGCGCCCCTTCTCTGGAGGTGATCCCATGCGTCTTCTCATGCAATTTTCCGCCTGCCTGGGCCTCGGCCTGGTGGTGGCGGTGATGATCCTGATCGGCTTGATGTTCTGTGGCTGGTTCAACCTGATCGACGGCCTGCTGCTGACCGGCAAACCGCTGGCCAGCCTGAGCCTGATGGTGCTGCCGGAGGGCTTCTGGAGCACGCTGACCGGCATTCAGGACGCGGCGCAAAACAGCACGTTGCGTTCCTTTCTGTCTCTATGCGCGGCATTGGGCCAGGTTGGCCTGCTGTTGGCGCTGGGCTTCATGCGCCTGTGGTATCGGGCATGAGCGGGCATATCGGTTTGCGCGAGGAGGCGCGTGCCGGGCAACTGCTGGCGCGGCGGATTGCCGGGTTGTTTCGTCGCTGGCAGATTCAACAACAGGCATGTCAGGAGGGATATACCGAGGTGCGGCAGAAGGCGTGCTTGAGTGGTGAGGCGATCTCGTAGCCCGGATGAAATCCGAGGATTGGGCGGCTACAAAAGTCCCGGATTGCATCCGGGCTACAACGTCATACGCCAGGTGGGTGGCGCCCACCTGGCGTTTCTCTTTACAGGCTGACCGAAATCCCCGCCTGCAGCGTGCGCGGCTCGCCCGGATAGCTCCAGACGTTCCAGGCGCGTTCTTCGTAGTGTTTGTCGAAGACGTTGTTGAGGTTGAGGTTCAGGCGCACGTTCTCGGTAAGCGGGTAGTAGGCCAACAGGTCGACCAGGCCATAGCCGTCCATGTCGAAGGTGTTGTTGCTGGTCTGGCCCTGACGCTCGCTGACGTATTTCAGGCCAACGCCTAGGCCAAGGCCGGCCAGGGTGCCGCTGTCGAACTCGTAGGTGTCGAGCAGGTTGAAGCTGTGGCGTGGCACGTTGGCCAGGCGCGAGCCTGCCGGCATGGTGGCGCTGGTGCTTTCGGTGACTTCGGCGTCGACGTAGGCATAGCCGCCAATAACCCGCCATTGCGGAGTGATATTGCCGGCCACGTTGATATCGAAACCACGGCTGCGTACTTCACCGGCGGCGACGCTGCGCGTGCTATCCAGCGGGTCGCTGGTCAGCACGTTTTCCTTGACGATATGGAACAGCGCGGCGGTCAGGCTCAGGTCGCGATCGGCCATGTCGTACTTGATACCGACCTCGTGAGCGACACCTTTTTCCGGGTCGAAGGCATTGCCCAGGCGGTCAGCGCCACGGTTGGGCTTGAACGAACGCGAAGTATTGGCGAAAACCGCCAGCTCGTCGGTGAGGTCGTAGATCAGGCCGAAGCGCGGGGTGACGGCGTTGTGCGCCTGATCCCAGTCACCGCTGGTGGTGAGCTTGTCTTCGTAGCTCTGCTCGAAGCGCTCGATACGCGCACCCACCTGCGCCTTGAGGCGTTCGGTCAGGGCAATCTGGTCCTGCAGGTAGAAGGCGTAGGACTCCAGCGTTTCGGCATCATGCGTGGTGGTACGGGTCAGCGCCGGCAGCGGCTGGCCGTGCACCGGGTTGTACAGGTCGATGGGGTAAGCGCCGCCGCCCGGCGAGCGGATGATCAGCGAGTTGTAGTTGAACTTGTCGTACTCCACGCCCACCAGCAGGGTGTGGGCGAAGCCGCCGAGGTCGAAGTTGCCTTCGGCGTTGGCTTGGGCGTTGACGTCATTCCAGTTCAGCCAGCGCTCGTTGTAGTTGCGCCCGACGCTGCTGGCGCCTGCAGGCAAGCCGGTGTAGGCGTTGCTGTTGTTCTCCACGGCGCCGCCGTAGATCTTGCCATCGAGATACTGCACGCCGCCGCGCAGGGTCCAGCTGTCATTGAGCAGGTGCTCGATGCGCAGTTGCGTGCTGGCGTTCTCGTTGGTCAGCTTGCCGGCGGACTCCTCGCTCAGGAAGCGGTCGCGCGGCAGCTTGCCGTTCTGGTTGGAATAGCGGGTGACGCCACGGTCGAGCGGGTGGCGGTTGTGCAGGTAGTCGCCTTCGAGGGTGACGGAGGTGTCCTCGTTGAGCTGCCAGCGCAGCACTGGGGCGACGTTGTAGCGCTCGCTCTCGACATCATCGCGGAAGCTGTCGCCGCCCTCGGCCACCAGGTTCAGGCGGTAGGTGAAGGCGGCTTGCTCGTCTAGGGCACCGGTGGTGTCGAGGGTGCCACGACGCAGGCCTTCGCTGTTGACCTGGCTACCCAGTACGGTGCGGCGCTCGGCCTGTGGCTGCTTGCTGACGATGTTGAAGGTGCCGCCAGGATCGCTGCGGCCGTAGAGCATGGCCGCCGGGCCGCGTAGCACTTCGATGCGCTCGATGGTGCTGGCGTCGGGCATGTTCGGGTAGCCACGGTTGACGGCGAAACCGTTGCGGTAGAACTCCTGACTGTTGAAGCCGCGAATCAGAAATTCGGTCAGGCCCTGGCCGCCGAAGTTGTTGCCGCGCTCCACGCCGCCGGCGTAGTCCAGCGCATCTTCCAGGCGCACCGCGCCGATGTCCTGCACCACCTGTTCCGGGACCACGCTGATCGACTGTGGGATTTCATGGATCGGCGTATCGGTACGGGTCGCACTGGCCGAGCGGGTGGCCCGATAGCCGTCTACCGGGCCATCGGCTTGTTCCGAAGGGGCGGTGATCTGCATTTCTTCCAGTGCCAGCGGTGTGTCGTTATCGGTGCTGGCAAAGGCACTGTGGCAAGTGAGAGCGGGCAGGGCGAGGAGCGGTACGACCAGGCGTCGCATGGTGTGAATCCTTGGGCCGGGGGTAGGTGAGGGCCCGGGATTCTAGTGTTTTAGAGAATCATTATCAAATGCGGATTTATCGCAGTGAATCGCTTGAAAGATGACGCTTCTCTACTAGGGTTTTCAGCGTTTGCAATGAATCCACGAAACGTCGCGATGCGGCTAATACCAATGTCTATCTGTCGGTCGGTGCTGGCCTGCTGCTAGCTTGAAGCTGCATCAGAATAACAATAACCGGAGGCGTCTATGACTTCTGAACAAACAAATGCCGCGGCCTATTGGAAGGCCAATGTGCGGCTCATCACCTGGAGCCTGATTGTCTGGGCGCTGGTTTCCTACGGATTCGCCATGATTCTGCGCCCGATGGTCGCGGGAATCTCCGTCGGCGGTTCCGACCTCGGATTCTGGTTCGCGCAGCAAGGCTCCATCCTCTTCTTTATCGGGCTCATTTTTCACTACGCGTGGAGACTGAACAAACTCGATAAAGAATTTGGCGTCGAGGAGTAAGTGGTCATGAGCCAATTCGTCATCAACATGTTGTTCGTAGGCGCGTCCTTCGCGCTCTACATCGGTATCGCCATCTGGGCGCGTGCCGGCTCCACCAAAGAGTTCTACGTCGCTGGCGGTGGTGTGCATCCGGTCACCAACGGCATGGCGACAGCCGCTGACTGGATGTCCGCTGCATCCTTCATTTCCATGGCGGGCCTGATTGCCGCCGGCGGCTATGCCAACTCCACTTTCCTCATGGGCTGGACTGGCGGCTACGTGCTGCTGGCGATGCTGCTGGCACCCTACCTGCGCAAGTTCGGCAAGTTCACCGTGCCGGATTTCATCGGTGATCGCTTCTACAGTCGTGGCGCGCGCCTGACTGCGGTGATCTGCCTGGTGATCATCTCCGTGACCTACGTGATCGGTCAGATGGCCGGTGCCGGTGTTGCCTTCTCGCGCTTCCTCGAAGTGAGCAACTCCACTGGTATCTGGATCGCAGCAGCGGTGGTATTCGCCTACGCCGTATTTGGCGGCATGAAGGGTATCACCTACACCCAGGTCGCTCAGTACGTGGTACTGATCGTGGCCTACACCATCCCGGCGATCTTCATCTCCCTGCAGCTGACCGGTAACCCGATCCCGCCGCTGGGCCTGTTCGGTGACCACGTCGAGTCCGGCGTGCCGCTGCTGCAGAAGCTCGATGAAGTGGTGCGTGACCTGGGCTTCGCTGCCTACACCGCCGATATCGACAACAAGCTGAACATGGTGCTGTTCACCATGTCGCTGATGATCGGTACTGCCGGTCTGCCGCACGTGATCATCCGCTTCTTCACCGTGCCGAAGGTTTCCGACGCACGCTGGTCGGCTGGCTGGACCCTGATCTTCATCGCTCTGCTGTACCTCACCGCTCCGGCCGTTGCCTCGATGGCGCGTCTGAACCTGGTCACCACCATCTATCCGGAAGGCGCTTCTGCTCCGGCGCTGTCCTATGACGAGCGTCCGCAGTGGGTCAAGAACTGGGAACAGACTGGTCTGATCAAGTGGGAAGACAAGAACGGCGACGGTCGCATCCAGATGTACAACGATGCTGCACCGGCCTTCACCGCGACCGCTCAGGAGCGTGGCTGGAGCGGTAACGAGCTGACCGTGAACAACGACATCCTGGTTCTGGCCAACCCGGAGATCGCCAACCTGCCTGGTTGGGTGGTCGGCTTGATCGCGGCGGGCGCCATTGCGGCGGCACTGTCGACGGCTGCGGGATTGTTGCTGGCGATTTCTTCGGCGATCAGTCATGACCTGATCAAGACCTTGATCAATCCGAAGATCAGCGAGAAGGGGGAAATGCGCGCAGCGCGGATCTCCATGGCCTGCGCGATTCTGCTGGCGACCTACCTGGGCCTGAATCCACCAGGGTTCGCCGCACAGGTGGTGGCGTTGGCCTTCGGTATCGCCGCGGCGACCCTGTTCCCGGTGCTGATGATGGGGATCTTCTCCAAGCGCATGAACGACAAGGGTGCGATCTGCGGTATGGTCGCCGGCCTGGTGATCACCCTGCTGTACATCTTCACCTACCTGGGATGGTTCTTCGTTCCGGGGACCAACATGCTGCCAAACACCCCGGACCAGTGGTTCATGGGTATCTCCCCGGCTTCCTTCGGTACCGTCGGCGCCCTGATCAACTTCGCCGTGGCCTACGGCGTATCGATGGTCACCGCCGAGCCGCCGCAGGAAATCCAGGATCTGGTGGAAAGCGTACGTACCCCCAAAGGTGCTGGTGCCGCTCTGAGCCACTAAGCATAATCCTGGCCTGACGCCATCTGTCGATGGTCCAGGGTCTGACAGACGGGCCTCCACTGGAGGCCCGTCTTTTTTCGGGAACAACCATATGTTGTGGACTTTGCTTGCCATCGTGGTGGCGGGGCTCGGCGCTGCCGGTATCGCTCTGCTGCTGCGCAAACTGACGCGTAACAAACTGCCGAAGTGGATCGTGCCGCTGTTCGGTGGTCTGGGGATGCTGGGTTATCAGGTGTTCTACGAGTATTCCTGGTTCGAGCATCAGCAGGCGCGCCAGCCCAAGGAGTCGGTCGTGGTCGCGACCGAAGCGGGCCACGTATTCTGGCGCCCGTGGAGCTACTTCGTACCGATGATCACCGCCTTCACCGTGCTCGACAGCAAGAGCGTCGTGCGCGAGCAGGTGGCGGACGCACCGGTGGCCGAGTTCATGCTCTATCGCTTCGAGAAGCAGCACATCGACCACGTTTCGCATCGCGCCCATCTGCTCAATTGCGCAACCGGCGAGTTGTTGCCGCTGGACGAGAAGAAACAGCCTCAGCTGGCCCAGCTCAAGCGTATCGACAAGGAAGACGCGCTGTATCGTCAGGTGTGTCGCTAGCGCTATCCGTGCGTTACGGGGGTGGTGCGCGCAGCGCACCCTGGCCGAAAGCGCATCGGTGCGCGTGACCTGGGCGGCCACTCCCTATTTGCGAACGCCTTTCACTGTAGGGTGCGCCGTGCGCACCGACTCTTCACCGATGGTGCCTGACTCGGCCGCTTTTCAGCGCCCGATAGACCCAGGTCAATATCCACGCCTGTCACCTGCATAGAATCGCCAGCCCTGATTTTTCGAGCTTGCGGTCATGCCCCGTTTCCCCGAACTGTTGTCGCCAGCCGGCACCCTGAAGAACATGCGCTACGCCTTCGCCTACGGCGCCGATGCGGTGTATGCCGGGCAGCCGCGTTACAGCCTGCGCGTACGCAACAACGAGTTCGACCACGCCAACCTGGCCCTTGGCATCGCTGAGGCGCACGCGCAGGGCAAGCAGTTCTACGTGGTGGTCAACATCGCTCCGCACAACGCCAAGCTGAAGACCTTCCTCAAGGACCTGGCGCCGGTGATTGAGATGGCGCCGGATGCGCTGATCATGTCCGACCCGGGCCTGATCATGCTGGTGCGTCAGCATTATCCGCAGATGCCGATTCATCTCTCGGTGCAGGCCAATGCGGTGAACTGGGCCAGCGTCGAGTTCTGGCGCCAGCAGGGACTGACGCGGGTGATCCTGTCGCGTGAGCTGGCGCTGGAAGAGATCGAGGAGATCCGCAGTGAGGTGCCGGGCATGGAGCTGGAGGTGTTCGTCCACGGCGCCCTGTGCATGGCCTATTCCGGGCGCTGCCTGCTGTCGGGCTACATCAATCGTCGCGACCCCAACCAGGGCACCTGCACCAACGCCTGCCGCTGGCAATACCAGGCCACGCCCGCGAATGAGAACGAGTTGGGCGAGATCGTCCGCGTGGTCGACCCGACGCTAGGGCAGGGCGCACCGACGACCCAGGCCTTCGTGCTCGAAGAGGCTGGGCGTCCGGGTGAGGAAATGGCCGCCTATGAGGACGAGCACGGCACCTACATCATGAATTCCAAGGACCTGCGCGCGGTGCAGCACATCGAGCGGCTGGTGCGCATGGGCGTGCACTCGCTGAAGATCGAGGGGCGTACCAAAAGCCACTTCTACGTGGCGCGGACTGCGCAGGTCTACCGCCGCGCCATCGACGATGCGCTGGCCGGCAAACCCTTTGACCCGAGCCTGCTCGGCAGCCTGGAATCGCTGGCGCATCGTGGTTACACCGAGGGCTTTCTGCGCCGCCATGTTCACGACGAATACCAGAATTACCAGCGCGGCAGCTCGGTGTCGGAGCGTCAGCAGTTCGTCGGCGAGCTGACCGGCGAGCGCCGTGGCGAACTGGTCGAGGTGCGGGTGAAGAATCGTTTCGCCGTGGGCGATGGGCTGGAGCTGATGACCCCGCAGGGCAACCTGCGCTTCACTCTGGAGCAACTGCAGAATGCACAGGGGCAGGCGCAGCAAGTGGCGCCGGGCGATGGCCACGTCCTGTACCTGCCACTGCCGGCAGATGTGCAGTTGAACTACGGGCTGCTGATGCGTGACCTCTAGGCCTTTCTTAGGGTGAAGTGCCATCCTCCCTACGTGCTGTAGGGCACGTGGACAGTGCCGAAAGTGTTGGTGCGCGCGGCGCACCTTACGCGCACGCCAATTCGTAGGGTGCGCCGTGCGCACCGGGGGATGGTGAACTGTTTTCTTGCAGGGCCAAGGAGGCGTTGCGATTACGCTGTGGTGGCCAGGGGCGCGATGCTACATGGCGTGTTGACGCCGGCGTTGGCTAGCCAGTTGGCGCTCCAGCTCGCAGAGACTGTCGATGCCCTGACGGCGTGCCTTGCTGAACAGCATCAGCGCCAGTTCAGCGGTCACCAGGGCGTCGGCGCTGGCGTTGTGGCGCTGGTGCACCTGCAGGCCGAATTCGGCGACCCACTCATCGAGCCCGCCCTGGCGAATGCGCGATTGTGGGCACAGCAGCGGGGCGATTTCGGCGACATCGAAGAAACGGTGCTGCAGGCGATAGCCCAGACTCTGGCGCAGCGCGCGAGCCAGCATGCGCTGGTCGAACTCGGCATGAAACGCCAGCAGTGGGCTGCTGCCAACGAACTCCATGAAATCCAGCAGTGCCTCGGCTGGCTCCACGCCACGGGCCACTTCGCTGGGGGCGATACCGTGGATCAGGGTGCTGGCGCTGGCCTGGTGATCGGGGCGGTGCAGGGTACATTCGAACTGTTCGGCGAAGTCGATGGCGCCGTTATCGATCACCACTGCGCCGATGGCCAGCACCTGATCGCGGCGCATGTTCAGACCGGTGGTTTCCAGATCGAGGACGACGAAGCGCTGCTGGTGCAGCGGACGTTCGTCGAACGCTGCCGGAGCGCTCAAGGCCTCGCGGCGTTGCAGTTGCTGCTGGGTCAGGGCCGGGCCACGGCCAGTGAACCAGGTGAACTTGCTCATAGCTGATACCTCATGGCCAGGCTGCTCTGCAGGCGCTGCGCCTGGCGGAACGACTCGCGCAGAATACGCCGGTCCAGATGATTGAGGTGGTCGGGGTCGACCCGATTGGAGTAGGGCAGCTCGTCACGCGCCTGCAGTTGATGCTGCTGCATGCGCGTCTGCTGAATGAAGTGGTAAGCCTCTTCATAGGCGGCGCCGTCCAGGGCCTCGATCACGCCCTTGGCGACCAGCGCGCGCAGGCGCTCCAGGGTGCCGACCGCACTGATGCCATTGGCCAACGCGAGCAAACGGGCGCCGTCGACGAAGGGCGTCAGGCCCTGCACCTTGAGGTCGAGAGTGTCCTTGTCGGCGCCCGAACGGGCCACCACGAAGTCGCGGAAGCGTCCAACCGGCGGGCGGTGGCGCAGGGCGTTCTCCGCCATCATGCGCTGGAACAGGCTGTTGTTGGCGATGCGTCCGAGCAGCTCCTCGCGTAGCTGTTCGCAGCCTTCGTCCGGGCCCCAGATCGCGCGCAGGTCGAAATAGATGGTCGAGCCCAGCAGATTTTCCGGCGTGGCTTCGAGGACGAAGCCGGCGAAGCGCCGCGACCACTCCTCGCGCGACAGGCACAGCTCGGGGTTGCCGGCCATGATGTTGCCCTTGCACAGGGTAAAGCCGCACTGCGCCAGGCGCTGGTTGATCTCGCGGGCGATCGGCAGCAGGCGCTCGCGGATGGCAGTAGCCTCACTGGCGTTTTCGGCCTCGAAGAGGATGCCGTTGTCCTGATCGGTGTGCAGGGTCTGCTCGCGGCGGCCTTCGCTGCCGAAGCACAGCCAGGTGAAGGGGATGCCCGGATCGCCCATGTCCTCGAGGGTCAGCTCGATCACCCGGCATACGGTGTGGTCGTTGAGCAGGGTGACGATATGGGTGATCTGCGTCGAGCTGGCGCCGTGGGCGAGCATGCGGTCGACCAGCAGGCGGATGTCGCTGCGCAGCCCGGCCAGGGTCTCTACCTTGCCGGCATGGCGGATGGTGCGTGCCAGATGCACCAGGTCGACGCGCTGCAGGCTGAACAGGTCGCGCTCGGAAATCACCCCGCAGAGTTTCTCGTGCTCCACCAGGCAGACGTGAGCGATGTGCCGCTCGGTCATGGCGATGGCGGCATCGAAGGCACTGGCATCCGGCGCCAGATGGAAGGGGTTGGGCGTCATCAGGTTGTCGATGGGCTGGGCCAGATCGACGCCGTCAGCCACCACCCGGCGCAGGTCGCGCAGGGTGAAGATACCCAGTGGTCTAGCGGCCGGGTCGAGCACCACGATGCTGCCTACGTGCTGCTCATGCATCATGCGCACGGCATCACGCAACGGCGTCTGCGGCGCACAGCCGATGGGTTGGCGCATGGCCAGTTCGCCCAGGCGGGTATCCAGCGAATACTGCGCGCCGAGGGTTTCCACCGCACGCAACTGCACCTGCTGGTTGACCTGATCGAGCAAACTGCTGACCCCGCGCAGGGCGAAATCGCGCAGCGGGTTGGAGACGGCGAAGAGCTTGACGAAGGCGAGCTTGGACAGCAGCAGGCAGAAGGTATCTTCGGCGGCCAGGTGCTCGGTGCGCGTGGCGCGCTCGCCGATCAGCGCCGCCAGGGGGAAGCACTCACCGGCCGTGATCTCGAAGGTGGTCTCGGTGCCACGCCGGGCGCTGTGCGGGCGCTCGCCGTGCACACGGCCCTGCTTGACGATATAGAAGTGCTCGACCGGGCCATCGCTCGGTTTGATGATCGAGTCGCCCTCGGCATAGAAACGCAGCTGGCAGTGCTCGACCAGAAATGCCAGGTGAGCAGTGTCCATCTGGTTGAAGGGCGGGAACTTCTGCAGGAACTCCATGGTGCCGTGGATGTTCTGCAGCACCGCAGTCTTGCCCGCATCGGCCATCGCGTCGGCCTTGCTCATGGGCGTGCGCCTCGCAGTTTCGGGATGCTGTCAGTGTGGCCCTGGCCGGCCGGATTGCCCATTGCACCTAAGTAGGGTGCTTTGGGACTGCATGAAGGCTGCTGGCGAAACTTGTAGCCAGGCTGTCAACCGAGCTACAGGGCTGCGGGAGAGACTTTAGCCGCGACTTCCCATAAAAAAACCGCCCCGGAGGGCGGTTTTCTATTCGAGCAGCGCCCGAATCACAGGCCGTTCTTTTCCTTGAACTCGCGACGACGGCGATGCAGTACCGGCTCGGTGTAGCCGTTGGGCTGCTTGGTGCCTTCGACTACCAGCTCCAGCGCGGCCTGGAAGGCGACGTTGTTGTCGAAGTCCGGGGCCATCGGGCGATACAGCGGGTCGCCCGCGTTCTGGCGATCCACCACCGGTGCCATGCGCTTGAGGCTTTCGACCACCTGCGCCTCGGTGACGATGCCGTGACGCAGCCAGTTGGCCAGCAGCTGGCTGGAGATGCGCAGAGTGGCACGGTCTTCCATCAGGCCGACGTCATTGATGTCCGGCACCTTGGAGCAGCCGACGCCCTGGTCGATCCAGCGCACCACGTAGCCGAGGATGCCTTGCGAGTTGTTGTCCAGCTCGTTGCGGATTTCTTCTGCTGACCAACTGGTGTCCTTGGCCAGCGGGATGGTCAGGATGTCGTCCACCGAAGCCGGGGTGCGCTTGGCCAGTTCGGCCTGACGGGCGAACACGTCGACCTTGTGGTAGTGCAGCGCGTGCAGGGTGGCGGCGGTCGGCGAGGGGACCCAGGCGGTGTTGGCGCCGGACAGCGGGTGCGCGATCTTCTGCTCGAGCATCGCCGCCATCAGGTCCGGCATGGCCCACATGCCCTTGCCGATCTGTGCGCGACCCTGCAGGCCGGTGGCCAGGCCGACGTCGACGTTGTTGTTCTCGTAGGCGCCGATCCAGGCTTCGCTCTTCATGGCGGCCTTGCGCACCACGGCGCCGGCTTCCATGGAGGTGTGAATCTCGTCACCGGTGCGGTCGAGGAAGCCGGTGTTGATGAACACCACGCGCTCGCTGGCAGCCTTGATGCAGGCCTTGAGGTTGACGGTGGTGCGGCGCTCTTCGTCCATGATGCCGACCTTCAGGGTGTTGCGGGCCAGGCCCAGCACATCCTCGACGCGGGCGAAGATTTCGCTGGTGAAGGCGACTTCTTCCGGGCCGTGCATCTTCGGCTTGACGATGTACACGCTGCCGGTACGGGTGTTCTTGCGGCTGGTGTTGCCGATCAGGTTGTGCACCGCGATCAGGCTGGTGAACAGCGCGTCCTGGATGCCTTCCGGAATCTCGTTGCCTTCGGCGTCGAGAATGGCCGGGTTGGTCATCAGGTGGCCGACGTTGCGCACGAACAGCAGCGAGCGACCATGCAGGGTCAGCTCGGAGCCGTCCGGCTGGGTGTAGACGCGGTCCGGGTTCATGGTGCGGGTGAAGGTCTTGCCGCCTTTGGACACTTCCTCGGCCAGGTCGCCCTTCATCAGGCCCAACCAGTTCTTGTAGACCACCACCTTGTCATCGGCATCGACGGCCGCGACGGAGTCTTCGCAGTCCATGATGGTGGTCAGCGCGGCTTCCATCAGCACGTCTTTGACGCCAGCGGCGTCGGTGCTGCCGATGGGGCTGGAGGCGTCGATCTGGATCTCGAAGTGCAGGCCGTTGTGCTTGAGCAGCACGGCGATCGGCGCGCTGGCCTCGCCCTGGAAACCGACCAGTTGCGCGTCGTCACGCAGGCCGCTGTTGCTGCCACCCTTGAGGGCGACGACCAGCTTGCCGCCGACGATGGCATAGCCGGTGGAATCGACGTGCGAGCCGGCAGCCAGCGGCGCGGCTTCGTCGAGGAAGGCGCGGGCGAAGGCGATGACCTTGTCGCCGCGTACCTTGTTATAGCCCTTGCCCTTCTCGGCGCCACCTTCTTCGCTGATCACGTCGGTGCCGTACAGCGCGTCGTACAGCGAGCCCCAGCGGGCGTTGGAAGCGTTCAGGGCGAAGCGCGCGTTCATCACCGGCACCACCAGCTGCGGGCCGGCCAGGCGGGCGATCTCTTCGTCGACATTGGCAGTGGTGGCCTGGAAGTCTTCCGGCTCCGGCAGCAGGTAGCCGATCTCCTGGAGGAAGGCCTTGTAGGCGGCGGCGTCATGGGCCTGGCCCTTGCGCGCCTTGTGCCAGGCGTCGATCTGCGCCTGCAGCTCGTCGCGCTTGGCCAGCAGGGCACGGTTCTTAGGCGCCAGGTCCTTGATGACCGCAGCGGCACCGGCCCAGAACTTGTCGGCAGCGATGCCGGTACCGGGAATGGCTTCGTTGTTCACGAAGTCGTACAGGGCTTTGGCGACCTGCAGGCCACCGACTTGAACGCGTTCAGTCATCACTTGCCTCACTATCTGAGCTTTACTCAATCGCCGCTTCGGGCACCTCTGAAAACGACCTGCGGGTCAACGCCTGCGCTTTCAGAGAGGCTCGTCGGAGACGGTCTGGCCGTCTTGTAGTCCGTGGCGCGGCATACTACATCAAGATTCCGGGGAAATGCAGTGGGTATACGTCAGACCGCGACCAAAAGACTAGTTACGGTCACGAGTAGTACGCGTTGTGTTCAAAAAAGTTCGCTATTGTTTCATAAGATATGCAAAAACGTACACGATTAATTGCGCGGGATACTGACAACGGGCCGAATATAGCCTACGCCACCTTCACCTATACTGCGGCCAAGCCGTTGGAGCCTGCCATGTTGGTATCTGTCGCCGTAACTGCCGATCTTCAGGACCTCACCCGTCTGTTTGCCGGGTACCTGCGTTTCTACGAGGTGCCGAAGGCCGAGGCGCAGATCGCCGTCTTTCTCGGCGAGCGCCTGACACGTGGTGATTCGCAACTGCTCATCGCGCGTGACGCGCAGGGCCTCGCCCTGGGCTTCGTCCAGCTCTACCCCTTCCAGTCATCACTGGCCCTTGAACCGGCCTGGCTGCTCAGCGATCTGTATGTGCACGAGTCCGCCCGTCGAATGGGCGTCGGTGAGGCATTGATGAATGCGGCGCGCGCTCATGCCGAAGCCAGCGGGGCCTGTGGCCTGCAACTGGAGACAGCGAAGACCAACCTGGCCGGACAGCGTCTGTACGAACGCCTGGGCTATGTGCGCGACGAGCAGTTTCTGACTTACTGGCTGGCACTACAGAATTGAAACCCTTGCACTACATGAATGAGAGAGGCCGTATATGGATCATCTGGTATTGACAGTGATTGCCGCGGATCAGCCCGGCCTGGTGGAGCGTCTGGCCGGCTGTGTCGCCGCGCACGGCGGCAACTGGCTGGAGAGCCGCATGGCGCGCATGGCCGGGCAGTTCGCCGGGATCGTGCGGGTAGACGTGCCGGCCGAGGCGCACGGCGGTCTGATCAAGGACCTGGAAGCGCTGAGCACCCAGGGCATCCGCGTGCAGCTGGCGGCCAGCGGTAGCGAGCCGGGTGGGCGTTTCACCTCGATTCGTCTGGAGCTGGTGGGCAACGACCGCCCCGGTATTGTCCGCGACATCACCCGCGTGCTGGCCGAGCAGGGCGTCAACCTGGAGAACCTGCTGACCGAAGTGGCGCCGGCGCCGATGAGCGGCGAACTGCTGTTCACCGCCGAAGCGCTGCTGGCCGTGCCGGAGACGCTGCCCCTGGAGCAGTTGCAGGCGCGTCTGGAGACCCTGGCCGACGATCTGATGGTGGAGCTGAACCTGCGCGCCGAGGATTGATATCCCCGGTATAGGTGGATCAGCCTGTGGATAAACTGGGGAACCCCGGCGCACAGCTTAGTGCCCCGGGGTTTTTCATTGGCTGGCTAAAAGTTCAACAGGATCAATGTCTTGTGCACAAATGCCGGGGATGGATCTGTGGATAAGCCGGGGGTGACAGGCGCCGCCCCAAGGCTGGCGCGGCCTGGCGGTGGATGGATATTTTTTGTTCAGTGAAAGAGAAGCCGGTGCGCGCAGCGCACCCTACAAGGATGCTCTGCGCGGAATCGTAGGGTGCGCCGTGCGCACCGCCGGGTTAAGCGTTGGCGCGCTTGCGCAGGTTCAGCCAGATATCCAGGCTGTATACAAAAAGCCCGGCCCAGATGCAGGCGAATGCCAGCAGGGTGCTCGGTGAGAAGTGCTCATCGAACAGCAGGATGGCTTGCAGCAGTACCAGGGTCGGAGCCAGGTATTGCAGGAAGCCCAGCGTGGTGTAGGGCAGATGCCGAGCCGCGGCGTTGAAGCACACCAGCGGCACCAGGGTGATCGGCCCGGCGGCGGCCAACCACAGTGCTTCGCTGCTGGTCCAGAAACTTGCCTGGCTGCTCATCGCCGCAGGGTGCAGAGCCAGCCAGGCCAGCGCTACCGGCACCAGCAGCCAGGTTTCCACCACCAGGCCGGGTAGTGCTGCCACGGGCGCCTGCTTGCGAATCAGCCCGTAGAAACCGAAGGTCAGCGCCAGTACCAGCGACACCCAGGGCAGGCTGCCGACCTGCCAAAGCTGCTGCAGCACGCCCAGCGCAGCCAGGGCGACCGCCAGCCATTGCAGGCGGCGCAGGCGCTCGCCGAGAATCAGCAGACCGAGCAGCACGTTGATCAGCGGGTTGATGTAGTAGCCCAGGCTGGCCTCGATCATGCGGTCGTTGTTTACCGCCCACACGTACACCAGCCAGTTGGTCGCGATCAGCAGCCCGCAGCCGGCCAGCACTGCCAGGCGTTTGGGATTGTCGCGCAGCTCGCGCCACCAGCCAGGGTGCTTCCAGACGAGCAGCAGCAGGCCACCGAACAGCGCGGACCAGAGCACGCGGTGCACGATGATCTCCATCGCCGGGACGCTTTGCAGGGCTTTGAAGTAGAGCGGGAACAGGCCCCAGATGATGTAGGCGGTAAGGCCCAGAACGTACCCGCGTTGCGGGTTGGCGGTAGCCATCGAGAATCCTTGGTTAGGCAGCTAACGGTTGCCGCGAAATTCTAGCGTTCTGTCCGCCGCCTTGTCTGTTCGTTCAGCTTTTTCCGTATACCGAAGTGCCGGCAAATTCGTAAGGCAAACTTTACGCGGCGTGTGCAACTGTATCGGTCGGCGCGCTGCGCTGCCTGGTGATCAGTCTCGCGCTGGTCTGGGAGATGGCTGACCCTTGCAGCCGCCTGGGTAGTCCGCGGTGCGCACGGCGCACCCTACCTGACGGCATCGAGATGGCGCCTTAGAACAGTCGCAGCGGCTCTTCATCCAGTGCGGCCATCTGTTCGCGCAGCGACAGAATCTGATCGCCCCAGTAGCGCTCGCCAGCAAACCAGGGGAAGGCCAGGGGGAAGGCCGGGTCGTCCCAGCGGCGGGCGATCCAGGCGCTGTGATGCATCAGACGCAGGGCGCGCAGGCCTTCGATCAGCGGCAGCTCGCGGGCGGCAAAATCATGGAACTCCTGATAGCCGTCGACCAGTTCGGCCAACTGGCCAAGGCGTTCATGGCGTTCGCCGGCCAGCATCATCCACAGATCCTGCACGGCAGGGCCCATCCGGCAGTCGTCGAGGTCGACGACATGGAAGGCGTCGTCGCGGTGCAACAGGTTGCCTGGGTGGCAGTCGCCGTGCAGGCGAATCGGCGTATAGCGCACGCGGGCGAACAGTTCATCGAGGCGGGCAAGCAGATCGCGCGCTACCGACTCGTAGGCGGGCAGCAGGCTGCGCGGCACGAAGCCGCCGTCGAGCAGGGAGGCCAGGGCCGCATGGCCGAAGTTGTCCACCGCCAGGGTTTCGCGATGAGCGAAAGGACGGCTGGCGCCGATGGCGTGCATGCGTCCAAGCAACTGGCCGAGGCGGTACAGCTGATCCAGGTTGCCCGGCTCGGGTGCGCGACCGCCCCGGCGCGGGAACAGGGCGAAACGGAAGCCGCCGTGCTCGAACAGCGTCTCGCCATCACGCTCCAGCGGCGCTACCACCGGGACCTCATGCTCGGCCAGCTCGGCGCTGAAACTGTGCTCCTCGCGGATCGCCGCATCGCTCCAGCGGTCCGGGCGATAGAACTTGGCGATCAGCGGCGTTTCGTCCTCGATACCGACTTGATAGACGCGGTTCTCGTAGCTGTTGAGTGCCAATACGCGGGCGTCGCTGAGGTAGCCAAGGCTCTCCACGGCATCGAGCACCAGATCCGGGGTGAGGGTGGAAAAAGGATGGCTCATGAGCGACTCCGCGTGAGTGGGCGCCCAGTCTACCGGCTTGCGCTAAACCTAGGGCGGGTGTAACCCGCCGTTGGCGTTATTAGCGGGGTGCACCCGCCCTATAGCTGTGTGCCGAGCAGCACCTGACTGGCGGCAAACTGCGCGCGCACCGGATCGCCGACGCGTAGGCCCAGCTCGGCCAGGCGAGCGGAGTCGAGCAGGGCGCACAGGGTCTGACCGTTAGGCAGACTGATGCGCACATCGCTGGGGCCGTCGTTGGCCGGCAGAATCTGTTCGATACGGCCTTCGAGTGCGTTGTGCTGTTCTGCACGGGGAGTCTGTAGTGGTTGCAATTCCAGCCAGCCAGCCTTGATCAGCGCGACCACGCTGCTGCCTTCGCTCAGCTGCAGGTTTTCCGTACTGTCATGGGTGATCTGCGCCTGCAGCCGGCTGCCGCCGGGCAGTTCGATGTCGATCAGATCGTTGTGCCCATGGGCGTGAATCGCGCGCACACGGCCGGTCAGTTGGTTGCGCGCGCTGGTGCGCAGCATCAGGCGGCCGAGGAGCTCCAGGTCGGCGTCGTCACCGGCGGCCTGCAGCAGTTGCACCTGCAGCGCCTGCAGGCGTTGTTGCAGTGCCAGCAGGCGCTCGCCAGCGGGGGTCAGGCGTGCGCCACCGCCACCTTTGCCGCCGACATTGCGGCTGACCAGGGGCTGCTCGGACAGGTTGTTCAGCTCATCGATGGCGTCCCAGGCGGCCTTGTAGCTCAGCCCGGCGGCCTTGGCAGCGCGGGTGATGGAGCCTTGTTCGGCGATCTGCTCGAGCAGCGCCAGGCGTTTCGGGCGGCGGCTGAGCAATTGGGCGATGGAATCGAGCTGCGACATGAGTCAGGCGTGGCCAGGGAGTATGTTGGGCACGGTGCGTGACTGTGCCTGGCGCGTCAAGTCAGCCATCGCCCGGTCGTGGCGTGCGGGCCAGGCAATACACATCGACGCGCAGGGCGCCGGCGCGACGCAGCAGGTGGGCGAGCACGCCCGCCGTGGCACCGGTGGTGAGCACGTCGTCGACCAGCGCCAGATGAGCGCCAGTGACCTTGGCTTGCAGGTCCAGGCTGAAGGCCTGACGCAGATTGCGCTTGCGCGTTGCGGCATCCAGCCCTTGCTGTGCGGGTGTATCGACGCGGCGCTGGAGCCATTCATGTTGCACCGGCAGCTTCAGGCTGGCGCCCAGCCAGTCGGCGAGCATCTGTGCCTGATTGAATCCGCGTCGACGCTGGCGCTTGCGGGCCAGCGGCACCGGCAGCAGCGCCTGGGGGCGGGGCAGGCCCTCATCGAAGGCATGGCGCAGGTGTTCGGCCAGCAGCTCGGCGAGCAGACGACCGTGCGGCCATTGCGCCTGATGCTTGAAGCGGGTGATCAGGTTGTCGACGGGAAAGGCATAGCGCCAGGGCGCTTCCACACGGCTGAAACTTGGCGGCTTGTTCTGGCAGGCGCCGCAGATCATGCCGTGTGCCGGCAATGGCACCGCACAGATCTGGCAATGAGCCCCGAGCCAGGGCAGTTCGGATTCGCAAGCCGTGCAGATGCTGTGCGTGGGGTGATCGGTGGCTTCGTCGCAGAGCTGGCAATGGCGTCTTTGACGTAACCAGGCAAGGCGTTGCGGAACGGTGAGGTCACACGGAGGCATGGCAGCTCGTCCATGAGCAGTGGTGCCTGAAGTTTAGTCAGCGTCAGCGGATGAGCCAGCCCATTACGATCAGACCGAGAAACAGCCAGATCACCCCGCCGATGATCGAGCCGCGTAACAGCGAACGAGCGCCGCTGAACAGAAACAGCAGGCCGATGATCAGCAGGATGATGCTGAAAATCGACACGTCCATACCAATGGCCCTGGCCAGGCCATGGAGAAAGTCGTCGATGGCATCGGCCATGGCGCCCAGCACGCCGGACAGCATGTCGACGATGAAACGGATGGCACGGCCCAGCGCTTCGCCGAGCCCTTCGAAGAAACCTTCAACCTGCATGCAGAACATCCTGTGGGAGGGGTAAGCATTTGGCCTTGTGCCATGACATAAGTTCTATTGATTGTTATTTGATCAGATGTAAACCCGTGCCTTTGTCGTGGTTGACAGCATCCAATCGCCACATATGATGACCAAAGCCTGAATGCCCCCTGTGGGCCTGACAACAGATGCCACCAAGCGTCGAAGGACTTCTCAGATGAGCGCAACCGCTGCAATCACCACCCGCCACGACTGGAGCCTCGCCGAGGTTCGCGCGCTGTTCGAGCAGCCGTTCAATGATCTGTTGTTCCAGGCGCAGACCGTCCATCGCCAGCACTTCGATGCAAACCGCGTACAAGTGTCGACCTTGCTGTCGATCAAGACCGGCGCCTGCCCCGAAGACTGCAAGTACTGCCCGCAGTCCGGCCACTACAACACCGGCCTGGACAAGGAAAAATTGATGGAGGTGCAGAAGGTGCTGGAGGCCGCCGCCGAGGCCAAGGCCATCGGCTCCACGCGCTTCTGCATGGGCGCAGCGTGGAAGCACCCGTCCGCCAAGGACATGCCCTACGTGCTGGAAATGGTCAAAGGCGTGAAGAAGCTCGGCCTGGAAACCTGCATGACCCTCGGCCGTCTCGACCAGGAGCAGACCCAGGCGCTGGCCGAAGCGGGGCTGGACTACTACAACCACAACCTCGATACCTCGCCGGAGTTCTACGGCAACATCATCACCACCCGCACCTACGGCGAACGCCTGCAAACCCTGGCCTACGTGCGCGAGGCGGGGATGAAGATCTGCTCCGGCGGCATCCTCGGCATGGGCGAGTCGGTGGACGACCGTGCAGGGCTGTTGATCCAGCTGGCCAATCTGCCGGAGCACCCGGAAAGCGTGCCGATCAACATGCTGGTCAAGGTCAAGGGCACGCCGCTGGCCGAGGAGAAGGACGTCGACCCGTTCGACTTCATCCGCACCCTGGCCGTGGCGCGCATCATGATGCCGAAATCCCATGTGCGCCTGTCTGCTGGCCGCGAGGCGATGAACGAGCAGATGCAGGCCCTGGCCTTCATGGCCGGCGCCAACTCGATCTTCTACGGCGAGAAGCTGCTGACCACCGCCAACCCGCAGGCGGACAAGGACATGGCCCTGTTCAAGCGCCTCGGCATCAAACCCGAAGAGCGCGAAGAGCATGCCGATGAGGTGCACCAGGCGGCCATCGAGCAGGCGCTGGTCGAGCAGCGCGATTCCAAGCTGTTCTACAACGCCGCTTCGGCCTGATTCCTTTTATGTAGGAGCGAGCTCTGCTCGCGAATGACCTCCTGCCCTGGTTTTTCGCTCGCGACGCTCGCTCCTACGGGAAACGTGCATGAGTTTCGATCTCGCTAGCCGCCTGGCCGAGCGTCAGGCCGCCGATCTGTTCCGCCAACGCCCGCTGCTGCAGACCCCGCAGGGGCCGCAGGTGCGCGCGGACGATCAGGAGCTGCTGGCCTTCTGTTCCAACGACTATCTCGGCCTGGCCAACCACCCCGAGGTGATTCGCGCCCTGCAGCAGGGCGCGGAAAAATGGGGCGTCGGTGGCGGTGCTTCGCATCTGGTGATCGGCCACAGCACGCCGCACCATGAACTTGAAGAAGCACTGGCCGAGTTCACCGGCAGGCCACGTGCTCTGCTGTTCTCCACCGGTTACATGGCCAACCTGGCGGTCGTCACCGCGCTGCTTGGCCAGGGCGACAGCGTAATTCAGGATCGTCTCAACCACGCTTCGCTGCTCGATGCCGGCCTGCTCTGCGGCGCGCGGTTCTCGCGCTACCTGCACAACGATGCGGTGAGCCTGGCCAACCGCCTGCGCAAGGCTACGGGCAACTGTCTGGTGGTCACCGATGGCGTGTTCAGCATGGACGGCGATCTGGCCGATCTGCCGGCTTTGTGCGCCGAGGCGCGCGCCACGCAGGCCTGGGTGATGGTCGATGACGCCCATGGCTTCGGCCCAATGGGCGCCACCGGCGGTGGCATCGTCGAGCACTTCGGTCTGGGCCAGGATGACGTGCAGGTGCTGGTCGGCACCCTGGGCAAGGCCTTTGGTACCGCCGGCGCCTTCGTCGCCGGCAGCGAGGAGCTGATCGAGACGCTGATCCAGTTCGCCCGCCCCTACATCTACACCACCAGTCAGCCGCCAGCGGTGGCCTGCGCCACGCTGCAGAGCCTGGAACTGCTGCGCAGTGAAAGCTGGCGTCGCGAACACTTGCAGCGGTTGATCGCTCGCTTTCGTCAGGGCGCCGCCGAAATCGGCCTGAGCCTGATGGACAGCCCCACGCCGATTCAGCCGATCCTGGTGGGCGACAGCGCGCGGGCGCTGAAACTCTCGTCGCTGCTCAAGGATCGCGGCCTGCTGGTCGGCGCCATCCGCCCGCCGACCGTGCCTGCTGGTAGTGCCCGCTTGCGCGTGACGCTGTCCGCTGCGCACAGCGATGCGCAGCTCGAGCTGCTGCTCGAAGCGCTTGCCGAGTGCTGGCCGCAGGTGCAGACCGATGCGTGAGACGCTGATTCTATTGCCGGGCTGGGGCCTGGACGGCGCCTTGCTGCAACCGCTGGCCCAAGCGCTGGGTGGCGATATGCAGGTACAGGTGTCGGCCTTGCCGCGCCTGAGCAGTGCGGCAGCGGCCGATTGGCTCGACGAGCTGGATACGCGTTTGCCACATGATTGCTGGCTGGCCGGTTGGTCGCTCGGCGGCATGTTGGCCGCTGCCCTGGCGGCACGTCGCGGCGAGCGTTGTCGTGGCCTGATCACCCTGGCCAGTAACGCCTGTTTCGTCGCCAGCGCTACCTGGCCGACGGCAATGCCGGCGCAGACTTACGCAGCCTTCTATGAGGGCTGCCAGGAGAACGCCGGCGCTACGCTCAAGCGTTTCGCCATGCTCTGCGCCCAAGGCTGCGCCGACACGCGCGGTCTGTCACGACAGCTGCAGAACCATCTGCCGTCCAGCGACGAGCCATCCTTGTTGGCCGGGCTGCGCTTGCTGGCGAGTCTGGATAATCGCGCGGCGCTGGCGGCTTTCACCGGGCCGCAATTGCACCTGCTGGCCGAGCAGGATGCGCTGGTGCCGGCTGCGGCGGGTGATGCGCTGCTGGCGCTGTTGCCAACGGGTGAGGTGGACGTGCTGGAAGATTGTGGTCACGCCTTCGTACTTGACCAGGCGGATGCTCTGGCGGCCTTGATGCTCGATTTCATCCGCGAGGCCAAGGATGTCTGAGCTGCGTGGGGTACATGGCATGGACCCGCTTTACCAATCCATTGGTGCGCACAGCGCACCCCAGGGTGATGCGGCGTTGCCGGACAAGCGTCAAGTCGCGGCGTCCTTTTCCCGCGCGGCGGAAAGCTACGATGCTGTGGCCGAGTTGCAGCGCAACGTCGGCACGCAGCTGTTGGCGCGTTTGCCGGCCTCGCTGCAGCCGCGTCGTTGGCTGGACCTGGGCTGCGGCACGGGCTATTTCACCCGCGCCCTGGCCAAGCGTTATGCACCAGGCGAAGGGCTGGCTGTGGATATCGCCGAGGGCATGTTGCGCCACGCCCGCCCGCAGGGCGGTGCTGCACATTTCATCGCTGGCGATGCCGAGGCTCTGCCGCTGCAAAGCGACAGCGTCGAGCTGTTGTTCTCCAGCCTGGCGCTGCAATGGTGTGCTGACTTCCCGCGTGTGCTGAGCGAAGCGCAGCGGGTGTTGCGCCCCGGTGGTGTGCTGGCGTTCTCCAGCCTGTGCGTCGGTACCCTGCAGGAGCTGCGTGACAGTTGGCTGGCGGTCGATGGTTTCGTCCACGTCAATCGTTTTCGCCGCTTCGAGGATTACCAGCAGCTGTGCGCGGCCAGTGACTTGCAGCCGCTGACGCTACAGCGTCAGGCCGAGGTGCTGCATTTCCCGGATCTGCGCAGCCTGACCACCTCGCTCAAGGAGCTCGGCGCGCATAACCTCAATCCGGGGCGACCGGGCGGATTGACCGGGCGCTCACGCATTCGTGCGCTGATCGAGGCCTACGAGCGTTTTCGTCAGCCTCAAGGACTGCCGGCAACCTACCAGGTGGTGTTCGGCGTGCTACAGAAACCTTCATAGGAACGAGCCGCGCTCGCCAACAAGCTTCGCGAGCAGAACTCGCTGCCACGGTGGATCAGATGACCCAAGCCTACTTCGTCACCGGAACCGATACCGAAATCGGCAAGACCACTATTGCCGCTGGTCTGCTCCATGCGGCTCGCCAGCAGGGTCTGAGCACCGCAGCGGCCAAACCGGTCGCTTCCGGTTGCATGCGAACCGCCGATGGGCTGCGCAACGACGACGCGCTGGCCTTGCTCGCCCAGTGTTCGTTGCCGCTGCGCTATGACGAGGTCAACCCGCTGGCCCTCGAGCCGGCCATTGCCCCGCACCTGGCGGCGCGCGAAGTGGGCGTCAAACTGGATGTTGCCAGCTTGCTGCCGCCGGTACGGGCGATCCTGGCCAAGGGCGCGGACTTCTCTCTGGTGGAGGGCGCAGGCGGCTGGCGTGTACCGCTGGCCGGCGAGGAAAACCTGTCAGACCTGGCGATGGCGCTGGGCATTCCGGTGATTCTGGTGGTGGGTGTGCGCCTGGGTTGCATCAACCATGCATTGCTCAGTGCCGAAGCCATCGAGCGCGACGGACTCAGGCTGGCCGGCTGGGTGGCCAATATCGTCGAGCCTAAGACCTCACGCCTGGAAGACAATCTCGCCACCCTCAGCGAGCGGCTGCCAGCGCCTTGCCTGGGGCGTGTGCCGCACCTGGGCAAAGCGACGGCTGCGGCGGTGGCGGAGCACCTCAATCTCGAGTTGTTGGCAGACTGGTAATAAACAGTAAAGTGACCATAGCCTTTTGCCTGTACGTTTTTTAGCCGTTTTCTGCTTCAATACCTGCCATTAGGTTCTACATCCCTCAGGGGGCTGCTGATGGAAATCTCCGCCAATGCATTCAATTCGGGTTTGAACGGTATTCAGGCCGGGCAACGCCGTGTCGAACAGGCAGCCGCTGATATCGCCAGCAACACCATCAACCCGTCTCAGCAGGCCACGCAGACCCCGCCGCAGAATCAGGTCAACCCGAGCTCACAGATTGCCGAGCGTAGCCGTCCCGACCTGACTGAAAGCCTCGTCGCCCTGCGTGTCGGTGAAAACGAAGTGCGCGCCAATGCGCGTGTCGTCGACACGGCTGACGAGGTCCTGGGCACCCTGATCGATACCCGCGCTTAAGTCGTCTCATCCCGGCCGCGCGAATGCGGCCAGCGGCGGGGCAGGAGGGCGCTCATGCAGATCGGCAGTAGTCTGCCACCTTTCACTCCCGCGCCGTCCGCCAGTTCGGCGAGACCGCTGTCGTCCGATGTTTCCCCTGATATTGCCCGTGCCGACCAGGCGCCTGTCGCCGCGCCACAGGAGCAACAGGCCGACTCCGCTGCCTCCGGTCGAGAGGAGGCGGATCGCGACGCCAACTCATCGACGCCAGCAGGCGAGCCCGAGCCAAGTCCCCGGGAGCAGCGCCAGCAGCAGCTGGAAATCGCCGATCTCGTGCAACGTGACCGCGAGGTGCGCACCCACGAGCAGGCGCACGCGGCCGTTGGTGGGCAATACGCCGGTGCGCCCACCTACAGTTTCAAGCGCGGTCCTGATGGGCAGCGTTACGCCGTTTCCGGCGAAGTCAGCATCGATACCGCTCCAATCCCCAATGATCCCGAAGCGACGTTGCGCAAGATGGAAATCGTCCTGCGCGCAGCACTCGCACCCATCGAACCTTCCCCGCAGGACCTGCGTGTAGCTGCTCTGGCTCAGGCGCAGGCGGCGCAGGCGCGCGTTGAACTGGCCGAGCAGCGGCGAGAGGAAGCCACCAACGCCGTCGAGCAGCGCAAGGCACGTGAAGAAGCCAGGCAAGCGGATGAGCAGCCCGCCGAGCAGTCGCAGCAGGCTTTACCGCCAGCGCCTAATCTTGATCTGTATCGGCGTCTGGGTGAGTTGCCAGCGCCGGAGCCTCGCATCGATCTGGTCGCGTAGCCGGCCGATTGGCAGCGCTTGACAAGGGGGTGGCGTAAACGTATGTTTCAAACGCCTGTTTGATTGCTTCGGCCGCAGCCTCGTGGCCAGGCAGCCGGGAGTGATCCCGAGAGCGACCGCCAAGACGGTCACCCCCAACTACTAGGAATCCACCGCAGAGGTTTACCGTTATGCCTGACTACAAGGCCCCCTTGCGTGACATTCGTTTCGTTCGTGACGAACTGCTGGGTTATGAAGCGCACTACCAGAGCCTGCCTGGCTGCCAGGACGCCACTCCGGACATGGTCGACGCCATCCTCGAAGAAGGCGCCAAGTTCTGCGAGCAGGTGCTGTCGCCGCTGAACCGTGTGGGTGACACCGAGGGCTGCACCTGGAGCGAATCCGGCGTGAAGACCCCGACCGGCTTCAAAGAGGCTTATCAGCAGTTCGTCGAAGGCGGCTGGCCGAGCCTGGCCCATGACGTCGAGCACGGCGGCCAGGGGCTGCCGGAATCCCTCGGCCTGGCCATCAGCGAGATGGTCGGTTCGGCCAACTGGTCCTGGGGCATGTACCCGGGCCTGAGCCATGGCGCGATGAACACCATTGGTGCTCACGGTACCGACGAGCAGAAGCACACCTACCTGACCAAACTGGTTTCCGGCGAATGGACCGGCACCATGTGCCTGACCGAGCCGCATTGCGGCACCGACCTGGGCATGCTGCGTACCAAGGCCGAACCGCAGGCCGACGGCAGCTACAAGGTTTCCGGCACCAAGATCTTCATTTCCGCTGGTGAGCACGACATGGCCGACAACATCGTCCATATCGTTCTGGCCCGCCTGCCCGATGCACCGGCTGGTACCAAAGGTATCTCGCTGTTCATCGTGCCGAAGTTCCTGCCCAACGCCGAAGGCGGCGTAGGCGAGCGCAACGCCGTTTCCTGTGGCTCCATCGAGCACAAGATGGGCATCCACGGCAACGCCACCTGCGTGATGAACTTCGACGGCGCCACCGGCTACCTGATCGGCCCGGCCAACAAGGGCCTGAACTGCATGTTCACCTTCATGAACACCGCTCGTCTGGGTACCGCGCTGCAAGGCCTGGCCCATGCCGAAGTCGGTTTCCAGGGTGGCATCAAGTACGCTCGCGAGCGTCTGCAGATGCGTTCGCTGACCGGCCCGAAAGCACCAGAAAAAGCCGCTGACCCGATCATCGTGCATCCGGACGTACGCCGCATGCTGCTGACCATGAAGGCGTTCGCCGAAGGCAACCGTGCCATGGTCTACTTCACCGCCAAGCAGGTGGACATCGTTCAGCACAGCCAGAACGAAGAAGAGAAGAAAGCCGCCGACGAACTGCTGGCCTTCCTGACTCCGATCGCCAAGGCCTTCATGACCGAAGTGGGCTTCGAAGCCGCTTCCCACGGCATGCAGATCTACGGTGGCCACGGCTTCATCAGCGAGTGGGGCATGGAGCAGAACCTGCGCGACTGCCGCATCTCCATGATGTACGAAGGCACTACCGGCGTTCAGGCGCTCGACCTGCTGGGCCGCAAGGTGCTGATGACTCAGGGCGGCGCCCTGAAGAACTTCACCAAGATCGTGCACAAGTTCTGCCAGGCCAACGAAGGCAACGACTCCGTCAAGGAATTCGTCGAGCCTCTGGCCAAGCTGAACAAGGAGTGGGGCGACATCACCATGAAGATCGGCATGGCCGCGATGAAAGATCGCGAGGAAGTCGGTGCCGCCTCCGTGGACTACCTGATGTACTCCGGCTACGCCTGCCTGGCCTACTTCTGGGCCGACATGGCGCGTCTGGCTGCCGAGAAGCTGGCTGCCGGTACTGACGACGAGGCCTTCTACAAGGCCAAGCTGCAGACCGCGCGCTTCTACTTCGCACGTATCTTGCCGCGCACCCGCGCGCACGTCGAAGCTATGTTGTCCGGTGCCAACAACCTGATGGAGATGGATGAAGAGCATTTCGCGCTCGGCTTCTAAGTCCTGATCGGTTGAACCGCAACGCCGCCCCTCGGGGCGGCGTTGTCGTTTTTGCGCCGGGTACTGAAGGGAATGTCGCATCCTGTCGCTGTTTTCAACAGGCGAAGCAGGCAGAATGCCTTCATCTCTCGCCCAGGATGTCAGCGTGATCCGTCCGGCCAATTTGCGCCTCAGTCACTTCTTCTCGTCGCTGCCTTTGCTGGCCGGTGGGATCGTGGCTGCTCTGCTGCCAGTGCTGAGCGAGTTCTTCATCTCCCTGTTCAATGTATTGCCGACGCTGCTGTTGTTGCTCGGCGGTGCGTTCTGTCTGGTCTATGGCCGTCAGCGCGAGGTGTTTCTGCTGCTGGCGCTGTATGTCGGCTACTTCCTGCTGGATATCCAGGTCGATCACTTCCGTGACAATGGCCAGATACGCGACGATGCGGCTCTGGTCTTTCACCTGATCTGCCTGTTGCTGCCGCTGCTCTACGCCCTCTACGGTTGCTGGGAGGAGCGCTCGCACCTGGCGCAGGACATGCTCGCCCGCGCCTTGGTGCTACTGGCAGTCAGCGCAGTGGCTTTCGGCTTGGCGCGCCGTTACCCACAGGGTATCGCCGACTGGCTGGCACAGATTCACTGGCCGTCGCTGCACGGCGCCTGGATGAACCTGGCACAACTGGTCTATCTGGCGTTCCTGCTCGCTTTCATCGCTCTGTCAGTGCAGTACCTGCGCAAGCCCAGGCCGCTGCATGCGGCGCAATTGGTGGGGCTGTGCGGTCTGCTGTGGATGTTGCCGCAGGTGTTCATCCTGGCCAACGCGTTGCAGGTGATGATCAGCATGGTGATGCTCATGCTGGTGGCTGCCGTGGCGCACGAGGCCTACCAGATGGCCTTCCGTGACGAGCTCACAGGATTGCCTGGGCGGCGGGCGCTCAACGAGCGCCTGCAGCGGTTGGGGCGCGAGTATGTGATCGCCATGGTCGACGTCGATCATTTCAAGAAATTCAACGATACCCACGGCCATGATGTCGGCGACCAGGTGCTGCGCCTGGTCGCCGGTCAGCTGCGCAAGGTTGGCGGTGGCGGCAAGGCCTACCGCTATGGCGGTGAGGAGTTCACCTTGCTGTTTCCCGGCAAGAGCGTGGAGCAATCCCTGCCGCACATCGAGGCAGTGCGTCTGGCCATCGAGCAGTACCGCATGCAACTGCGTGATCCGCAAAGCCGCCCGCGTGATGACCGTGAAGGCAAGCAGCGCCGGGCCGGCAAGGCCGCCAGCGAGGTGTCGGTGACCGTGAGCATGGGCGTTGCCGAGCGTCAGGCCGAGCAGCGCAGCCCGCAGGAAGTCATCAAGGAGGCGGACAAGGCGCTGTATAGCGCCAAGGCGGCCGGGCGCAATTGCATCCGTAGCGCTGGCCAGCGTCGCGGGGCTGTGAAGCTGGCCTCCGGGCGCGAATAGCTGCACTGGCAGACGAGCGGTCAGCAGGGGTTTTCCTTGCCCTCAGTCAATCAGATAGTTAGTGACCTGCAGTGAATTAATGGTCACAACACGACCCTATGTGTCTGTAAAGTTGTTCAAGTAAACTCGGTCCTCTCACGTAAGTCCGTTTTTCCGAGGATGTGTCATGGCCGATTACCAAGCCCCCCTGCGCGACATGCGCTTCGTGCTCAATGAAGTCTTCGAAGTCTCCAAGCTCTGGGCCGAGCTGCCGGCCCTGGCCGAGGTGGTCGATGCCGATACCGCCAGTGCCATTCTGGAAGAAGCTGGCAAAGTCACTGCCGGCAGCATCGCGCCGCTGAACCGTAGCGGTGACGAAGAGGGCTGCTCCTGGGATAATGGCGCGGTGAAGACCCCGGCCGGCTTCCCCGAGGCCTACCAGACCTACGCCGAGGGTGGCTGGGTCGGTGTTGGCGGTTCGCCGGAGTTCGGCGGCATGGGCATGCCCAAGGTGATCGGCGCCCAGGTCGAGGAGATGGTCAACTCGGCCAACCTGTCCTTCGGCCTGTACCCGATGCTGACTGCCGGCGCCTGCCTGTCGATCCTCAATCACGCCAGCGAAGAGCTGAAGGCGCAGTACCTGCCGAACATGTACGCCGGTGTCTGGGCTGGCTCCATGTGCCTGACCGAGCCGCACGCCGGCACCGACCTCGGCATCATCCGCACCAAGGCCGAACCTCAGGCAGATGGCAGCTACAAGATCAGCGGCACCAAGATCTTCATCACCGGTGGCGAGCACGACCTGACCGAAAACATCATCCACCTGGTGCTGGCCAAGCTGCCGGACGCGCCGGCGGGCCCGAAAGGCATCTCGCTGTTCATCGTGCCCAAGGTCATGGTCAATGCCGACGGCTCTCTCGGTGATAAGAATGCGCTCGGCTGCGGCTCCATCGAGCACAAGATGGGCATCAAGGCTTCGGCCACCTGCGTGATGAACTTCGACGGCGCCACCGGTTATCTGGTCGGTGAAGTGAACAAGGGCCTCAATGCCATGTTCACCATGATGAACTACGAGCGCCTGGGCGTTGGCATCCAGGGCCTGGCTCTGGGCGAGCGCAGCTACCAGAGCGCCATCGAGTACGCCCGCGAGCGCATCCAGAGCCGCGCACCGACCGGTCCGGTGGCCAAGGACAAAGCCGCCGACCCGATCATCGTGCATCCGGACGTGCGCCGCATGCTGCTGACCATGAAGGCGCTGAACGAGGGCGGTCGTGCCTTCTCCAGCTACGTCGCCATGCAGCTCGATACCGCCAAGTACAGCGAGGACAAGGACACCGCCAAGCGCGCCGACGAGCTGGTGGCGCTGCTGACCCCGGTAGCCAAGGCCTTCCTCACCGACATGGCGCTGGAAACCACCGTGCATGGCCAGCAGATCTTCGGCGGCCACGGCTTCATCCGCGAGTGGGGCCAGGAGCAGCTGGTGCGCGACTGCCGAATCACCCAGATCTACGAAGGCACCAACGGCATCCAGTCGCTGGACCTGATGGGGCGCAAGATCGTCGGCAGCGGCGGCAGCTACTACAAGCACCTGGCCGACGAGATCAAGGCCTTCGTCGCCTCGGCCGATGCCAGTCTCGACGAGTTCAGCAAGCCGCTGGCAGCTGCCGTGCAGAACCTGGATGAGCTGACCGCCTGGGTACTGGACCGTGCCAAGAGCAACCCCAACGAGATCGGTGCGGCGTCGGTGGAGTACCTGCACGTGTTTGGCTACACCGCCTATGCCTATATGTGGGCGCTGATGGCCAGGGCTGCGCTGGGCAAGGAAGGGCAGGACGAGTTCTACGCCAGCAAGCTGGGCACCGCACGCTTCTACTTCGCCCGCCTGCTGCCGCGCATTCACTCGCTGAGTGCGTCGGTCAAGGCCGGTAGCGAGTCGCTGTACCTGCTCGACGCCGCGCAGTTCTAAGCGCCTCCGGCACCACCCGAAAGTCCCGGCCCCAGTGCCGGGGCTTTTGCGTTCTGGGCCTCTGGTGCGAGGTGCAACCAATGCCATATCGCGTCGCTTCGTAGCCCGGATGCAATCCGGGGCAGAGCCGTGAGCCCCCCGGTGCGCGCGGCGCACCCTACATGGCGGGTTTTGCCGTTCACGCCCCTGTCATTGCTGCTCGCTAGCCTGGGGCGACCCAGCCGGGCAATCCAGTCAGCGAGGAGCGGTCATGACCGATCAGATGCACAGTTCGTTACAGGCCTACGAGCAGTTGCTGCAGGCCGAATTCCAGGACAGCCTCGACGAGGAACTGGAAATGGAGCTGGACGATGCGCGCATGGATGGCCTTATCGCCCGCGCCGAGGGCGGCGTACCGCTACAACCGGGTGATCTGTCGCGGCGCACCTACTTCTCCGAGCTGCTGCGCCTGCAAGGCGAGCTGGTCAAGCTGCAGGACTGGGTGGTGCACAACCAGCTCAAGGTGGTGGTGCTGTTCGAGGGCCGTGACGCCGCCGGCAAGGGCGGGGTGATCAAGCGCGTCACCCAGCGCCTCAACCCGCGTATCTGCCGGGTCGCGGCGTTGCCCGCGCCCAACGACCGCGAACGCACCCAGTGGTACTTCCAGCGTTACGTGCCGCACCTACCGGCCGCCGGGGAAATGGTCCTGTTCGACCGCAGCTGGTACAACCGCGCGGGCGTCGAGAAGGTCATGGGCTTTTGCAGCGATGCCGAGTACGAGGAGTTCTTCCGCTCGGTGCCGGAGTTCGAACGCATGCTGGTGCGTTCCGGCATCCTGTTGATCAAGTACTGGTTCTCCATCACCGACAACGAGCAGAACCGCCGCTTCCTCGCGCGCATTCACGATCCGCTCAAGCAGTGGAAACTGAGCCCGATGGACCTGGAGTCGCGGCGACGCTGGGAGGCCTACACCCAGGCCAAGGAAGTGATGCTCGAGCGCACGCATATCCCCGAGGCGCCCTGGTGGGTGGTGGAGGCCGACGACAAGAAGCGCGCACGGCTCAACTGCATCGCCCACCTGCTCAGTCAGATTCCCTACCAGACGGTGCCGCGGGCACAGGTGCAACTGCCGGCGCGGGTCTACAACCCGGACTATCTGCGCATGCCGGTACCGGACAGCATGCTGGTGCCGTCGCGCTACTAGCCTCCGCGGTCATGGGGGAGGGTCGCACCGCGCGTGCTGCTGTCCAGGCAGCCTCGCGGCGCCCTGCGGGACAGCCTCAGGGCGCCTTGCTCAGGGCCTCCAGGCTGCTGCGGTAGCTGTCGCGGGCCAGCGGCATATAGCCGGTGAAGTGAATCCAGCCGGGCAGGCCGTCCAGGTAGTGCCGCAGGAAGCTGTCCAGCACCGGCTTGTCCGCCAGACTGCGCTGGCTGACGTAGAGAAACAGCGGCCGGGTCAGCGGCTGGTAGCGGTTCTGCGCGACCGTCTCCAGGGTAGGAAAGATCGCGCCGTTGCCGGCGTCGACGGCGACCAGCTTCAGCTCGTCCCAGTGCCGGTGGTAGGCGCCGATGCCGAAGAAGCCCAGGGCATTGGGCTCCGCGGCGATGGCCTTGGCGAGAAACTCCTCGTCCTCGCTGGCCTGGTAATCCTGCCGGCTGCTGTGCGTGGCACCGACTATGGCCTGGGTGAAGACGTCGTAGGTGCCGGAGTCCTGGCCGCGGCCGAACAGCACGATGGGCTCATCCGGCCAGTCCGGACGCAGGTCGCGCCAGCTGTTGAGCTTCTTCTCGGCGGCCGGCGACCAGAGTTTCTTCAGCTCCTCGACGCTGATGGCATCGACCCAGGTATTGGCCGGATTGACCACCACGGCGATGGCGTCCATGGCCAGCGGCACGACGCGAAAGTCGATGCCGTTGGCCTGACACTGGGCCAGTTCCTCGGCATTGATTTCCCGCGAGGCGTTGCTGATGTCGGTCTCGCCGGCGCAGAAGCGGCGAAAGCCGGCTGCCGTGCCGGAGAAGTCCACTGCGATACGGCTGCCCCCGACCGTGCGCTCAAAACGTCGCGCCGCCTCGCGGCTCAGCGGAAACACCGTGCTGGAGCCGTCGATGTGCAGCTCGGCCGCGGCCGAAGTCAGCGGTGGCGCCTCGTCACAGGCGCTGAGCAGGCTGACGGCGAGGCCGCCGAGCAGGGTCTTGGCGAGAGAGAGTCGGGTTGTCATGGGATCACGCCTTGGGCTTGCGCCATTCCTGTTTAAGCGAGTTCCAGAACAGCTGCAGGCTGCTGAGCTTGGTGTCGACGGCATCGATATAGTCGTCGAGGTGATCGATCTGCTGGTGCTGGGCCTGCTCCTGCGCTTCCATCCCGGCCAGTTGCGTCTCCAGCTCGTTGAGGGTTTCGCGCAGCTCGTGGATGCGCTGCTGAGTTTCGTGGCGACTCTGTTCGCGTCTCATGGCAACTCCTTGGCAGGGCTCAGATCTGGCTGGCGCCGATCAGCAGCAGGGGCAGGGCAAAGAACACGCCGGCGATATAGGCAGCCACGTAGAGTTTGCTGCGCTGCGCCAGCGTGGCCAGGCCCTCGGCGATCATCGGCGGCACGCCACGCAGGAAGGGCAGGGCGTAGATGATGAGGATGCCCAGCAGGTTGAACAGCAGGTGCACCAGGGCGATCTGCATGGCCAGCTCCGCGGTTGGCCCGGTGATCGCGGTGGCCGCCAGCAACGCGGTGACGCAGGTGCCAATATTGGTGCCGAGAGTGAAGGGGTAGACCTGCTTGAGGCTGAACACGCCGCTGCCGGCCAGCGGCACGATCAGCGCCGTGGTGGTCGAGGACGACTGCACCAGCACGGTGATCACGCTGCCCGAGGCAATGCCCGACAGCGGGCCGCGGCCGACGCTGGCATGCATGATGTCCTTGGCGCGGCCGACCATCACCTTGCGCAGGACCTTGCCGATGGCCGTGACCACGAACAGGATCATCGCCACGCCGATCAGGATCAGCGCGACGCCGCTCCACACGGCGCCTGGCAGCCAGCTGACGCTGCCCGCGAGCAGGTCGGAGGCTGGCGACAGCAGGGTCTTCATGAAGTTGACGCTCTTCATGTCGACGCTGGCATCGCTGACCAGCAGGCCGGCGAGCGATTCCGACAAGCGTTGCAGTGGCTGGAACAGCAGCTCCAGCGGCAGCAGGATGGCCACCGCGGTGATGTTGAAGGCGTCGTGCACCGTGGCTGCCGAGAAGGCGCGGCGGAACTCCTCGCCGCTGCGAATATGGCCGAGGCTGACGATGGTGCTGGTCAGCGAGGTGCCGATATTGGCGCCCATGATCAGCGGAATGGCGATGGGAATCGGCAGGCCGCCGGCGACCATGCCGACGATGATCGAGGTCACGGTGCTGGAACTCTGGATCAGTGCCGTGGCCACCAGGCCGATCATCAGGCCGACCAGCGGGTTGGTGGCGAAGGCGAACAGTTCGCGGGCGTTGTTGCCGGTGGCGGCCTTGAAGCCGTCGCCGATGGCGCCGACGCCGGCCAGCAGCAGGTAGATCAGCGCCACCACCAGCAACCAGGACAGCCACTGGCGCGTGGCCGGCAGCGAGGGTTCGACGGTCAAGGCATCGGCATTGGCGGTCATCGGCCATTCTCCCTAGTGGCAGCAATGGCTCGATGCTGGCGGCGCGGGGTTAAGGTTTGATGACCGCTCAGCTACCGTTGGTCTCGCGCCACAGCCAGGCCAGATAGAGCAGGGCGGGTTGCTGGGCATGCAGCGCAAGCGGGCCGGGCAGGCTTTCCAGCAGCAACCCCTGGCCGATTTCCAATAGCCGCTTTTCGCCATTCGCCAGCCGGCATTCGATGCTCGCGCCAGCCTGACACCAGAGCAGCATCACCTCGGCATCGTTCTCCACGTCCTGCCGCCCATGCAGCCGCAGCGGGGCGAGGCGATGGCGCCAGGCGCCACGGCGAGTCATCAGATTGAGGTCGCCGACCGGGCCGTCTACCAGCTCCGCGGTGATCGCCTCCTCGCCAGCAAACGCCGCCACCGCGCCGCCGGCATGCAGCTCCTCGACGCCGCCGTCGCCCCGCTGCAGGCGCAGCCCCGCGCGCTGCTGATGCGCCAGGCGAAATCCTCCAGCCCGGCGCCTGCCGGAGCGATGGCCAGTTCCAGGGTTTCGCCGCCGCCGTTCTTCCAGGGCATGACGCGGGCGGTGGCGAGGTCGAGCAGGGTGCAGGGCATGCTTTCTCCAAATGTATATACATGATCATGAGGCGACGAATGGCAGCTATTGATTGCGCCGGCGCGCAGTCTCTATCTGATAGTCGTAGCGGCTCTGTGTCAGGGGCTTCGCTCGTTGAATGGACAGCGCTCGCCGTCGGATGACCATCTGGTCAGACGAGCCGGCATGGCTTGACGGCCGATCGAACCACTCATATTGTATATACAAAACAAGCAGGGAGAATCCCATGCCGACGCAATCAACTTCGAAACAGCTGTGGCGCGACGTGCAGGTCTTCGATGGCCTGGTGCAGCTGGACGAGGCGATGACCGTGCTGGTCGAGGACGGGCGCATCGCCGGCCTGTGGCCGTCAGGCGAATTCAACGAGGCGCGTGCCGAGGGCGCCGCCTGCGCCGGCCGCGGCGGGGTGCTGACCCCCGGCCTGGTCGACTGCCACACCCACCTGGTCTACGCCGGCAACCGCGCCGGCGAGTTCGAGCAGCGCCTGGAGGGCGTCAGCTACGAAGAGATCGCCCGCGCCGGTGGCGGCATCCTCAGCAGCGTGCGCGCCACTCGCGCGGCCAGCGAGGACGAGCTGATCGCCGCCAGCCTGCCGCGCCTCGATGCGCTGCTGGCCGATGGCGTGACCACGGTGGAGATCAAGTCTGGCTACGGCCTGACCGTCGCCGACGAACTGAAGATGCTGCGCGTAGCGCGTCGTCTCGGTGAGCTGCGCCCGGTGCGGGTGATCACCACGCTGCTCGGCGCCCACGCGCTGCCGCCGGAATACGCCGGCCGCGCCGACGACTACGTGAGCCTGGTCTGCGACGAGATGATTCCGGCCGCCGCAGCTGAAGGCCTGGCCGATGCGGTGGACGTGTTCTGCGAAGGCATAGGCTTCTCCCCGGCACAGTGCGAGCGCATCTATCAGGCGGCCAAGGCCCATGGTCTGGCGATCAAGGCGCATGCCGAGCAGCTGTCCAATCTGGGTGGCAGCGCCCTGGCCGCGCGTTACGGTGCGCTGTCGGCCGACCATATCGAATACCTCGACGAGGCCGGCGTGCGCGCCATGGCCGAGGCCGGCACCGTCGCCGTGCTGCTGCCCGGCGCCTTCCATGTGCTGCGCGAAACCCAGCTGCCGCCCATCGAGCTGCTGCGCAGCTACGACGTGCCCATGGCCGTGGCCAGCGACGCCAACCCCGGCACCTCGCCCATCTGCATGCCGACGCTGATGGCCAACCTGGCCTGCACGCTGTTCCGGCTGACCCCGCGCGAAGCGCTGAGCGGCATGACCGCCCAGGCTGCCCGCGCCCTCGGCCGCCTCGACCTGGGGCGAATCGAGGTCGGCGCGCCTGCTGATCTGTGCCTGTGGGATATCCAGCAACCGGCCGAACTGGCCTATGCGGTGCAGGCCGGGCGCCTGCGCCAGCGCGTATTCAATGGAGAAGTGGTTTATGCACGCTGACCGTCATTGCATGAGCGCCTGGACCGGCCGCATCGATCCTGAAACCGACAGCGCGCGCTGGCACCAACGTATCCAGCCGCTGGCCGAAGACAGCCAGCCGGGCATGGCTCTGCTCGGCTTCGCCTGCGACGAGGGTGTACGCCGCAACCATGGTCGTGTCGGCGCGGCTGCTGCGCCGCTGAGCGTGCGCAAGGCGCTGGCCAACCTGGCCTGGCATCGTCAGGCGCCGGCCTATGACGCCGGTGACGTCACCTGCGAGGACGGCGACCTGGAAGCGGCCCAGGTTCGCCTCGGTCGCAACGTCTGTGCGCTGCTGGATGCCGGCCACCTGCCGCTGGTGATAGGCGGCGGCCACGAGGTGGCCTTCGGCAGCTGGTCGGGTCTGGCCGAACACCTGTCCGGCAACCCTGCGCCGAAGATTGGCATCGTCAACTTCGACGCCCATTTCGATCTGCGCGACCCGGCCCATGTGCATTCCTCCGGCACCCCTTTCGCGCAGATCGCCGAGCAATGCGCCGCGCGCGGATGGCCGTTCCGCTACGCCTGCCTGGGCGTCAGCCGCGCCAGCAACACCCGCGCGCTGTTCGCCAAGGCAGCCGAGCTGAACGTGCTGGTGCGCGAGGATCACGAAATTCGCGAGTCGACCCTCGATGCCATCGGCGCCGAGCTGGACGCCTTCGCCGCCGGCTGCGACGCGCTCTACCTGACCCTCGATATCGATGTGCTGCCGGCCTGCGAGGCGCCGGGCGTCAGCGCGCCGGCCGCCCGTGGCGTGCGCCTGGAACTGCTGGAGCCGCTGCTCGAACGGCTCAAGGCCAGCGGCAAGGTGCGCCTGGCCGACCTGGCCGAGATCAACCCCGAACACGACATCGACAACCGTACCGCCAAGGTGGCGGCGCGGCTGATCCATCTGCTCAGCCTCTGAGCAGGCAAGAACCGCGCTTTCTCGCACAACAACAATTACGAGGAATACCCGATGTTCACCACCGCCCGCCGCGGCCAGGAGTCGCGCCATGTCTGAGTCCCTGCCGTTGAGCGCCGGCGTGTCGCGCTCGCGCGCCCTGGCGCGCCTGTTGGGCTACAGCCTGATCGGTCTGCTGCTGTTCTTCGTGCCGTTCGAGATCGCCGGGCGTTCGACCATCCTTCTCGACCATGCGGCCAGCGCCCTGCAACTGCATGCGCGGCCGCTGGTGATCGGCGTGGCGCTGCTGTTCATGCTCTACGGTGCGCTGGCGCCCTGGCTCGACGGCAGCTGGCGGCGCAGCCTGACCCATAGCGTATTCAGCGTGCTCAAGGTGTTCGGCCTGCTGATCGGCGTCGCCTATCTGCTGCAGCTCGGCCCGCAGGCGTTGTATCAGCCGGGCATGCTGCCGTTTTTGTTCGACAAGCTGGTGCTCAGCCTGGCGCTGATCGTGCCGCTGGGCTCGCTGGCGTTGGTGTTCCTGATCGGCTTCGGCCTGCTGGAGCTGATCGGCGTGCTGATGCAGCCGGTGATGCGGCCGATCTGGCGCACGCCGGGCAAGTCGGCGATCGACGCCGTGGCATCCTTCGTCGGCAGCTACTCGGTGGGCCTGCTGATCACCGACCGCATGTACCAGCAGGGCCATTACAGCGTGCGCGAGGCGGCGATCATCGCCACCGGTTTCTCCACCGTGTCGGCACCGTTCATGGTGATCATCGCCAAGACCCTGGGCCTGATGGGCCAGTGGAACCTGTATTTCTGGGGCGCCATGGCGGTGACATTCGCCGTCACCGCGATCAGCGCGCGTATCTATCCGCTGTCACGTCTGCCATCCGAGTCCAAGCCCGAGGCGCAACTGCAACCCGGTGACAGCCGTCTGGGCAGCGCCTGGCGCGCCGGCCTGCAGCAGGCGAGCAACGCGCCGTCGCTGGGCTCGGCACTGCGCGAAACCTTCGTCGATGGCCTGCGCATGACTGCCGCCATCCTGCCGAGCATTCTCGCTGTCGGTCTGCTCGGCTTGCTCGCCGCCAAGTACACCCCGCTGTTCGATGCCCTCGGCGTACTGCTTTACCCGCTGACCTGGATGTTCGGCCTGGATGAACCCATGCAGGTGGCCCGCGCCATGTCCGCCGGGCTGGCGGAGATGTTCCTGCCGGCGATGCTGCTCAAGGACGCCGACGTGTTGGTGAAGTTCGTCACCGCCATCGTTTCGGTGAGCAGCGTGCTGTTTCTCTCCGCATCGATTCCCTGCGTGCTGGCCACGCGAATTCCCCTGAGCCTGGGCCACCTGCTGCTGATCTGGCTGCTGCGCACCCTGCTCAGCCTGCTGCTGGCCATCCCCCTGGCTTACCTCGCGCAATTTCTGGGCTGGCTCTGACCGCCCACCCTTAACTCGTTCTCCACAGGAGCCCGCAAATGACCAAGTACCGCGACATCGAAATCCGCGCCCCGCGCGGCAACACGCTCACCGCCAAGAGCTGGCTGACCGAAGCGCCGCTGCGCATGCTGATGAACAACCTCGACCCGGACGTGGCCGAGAACCCCAAGGAGCTGGTGGTGTACGGCGGCATCGGCCGCGCCGCGCGCAACTGGGAGTGCTACGACAAGATCGTCGAGAGCCTGACCAACCTGAACGACGACGAGACTCTGCTGGTGCAGTCCGGCAAGCCGGTCGGCGTGTTCAAGACCCACAGCAACGCGCCGCGCGTGCTGATCGCCAACTCCAACCTGGTGCCACACTGGGCGAGCTGGGAGCACTTCAACGAGCTGGATGCCAAGGGCCTGGCCATGTACGGGCAGATGACCGCCGGTAGCTGGATCTACATCGGCAGCCAGGGCATCGTCCAGGGCACATACGAAACCTTCGTCGAAGCCGGTCGCCAGCACTACGGCGGCAACCTCAAAGGCCGCTGGGTGCTGACCGCAGGCCTGGGTGGCATGGGCGGCGCCCAGCCGCTGGCTGCGACCCTGGCCGGTGCCTGCTCGCTGAACATCGAGTGCCAGCAGAGCAGCATCGACTTCCGTCTGCGCAGCCGCTACGTCGACGAGCAGGCCACTGATCTGGACGACGCCCTGGCGCGCATCGCCAAGTATACCGCTGAAGGCAAGGCCATCTCCATCGCCCTGCTGGGTAACGCCGCCGAGATCCTGCCGGAGTTGGTCAAGCGCGGTGTTCGCCCGGATATGGTCACCGACCAGACCAGCGCCCACGACCCGCTCAACGGTTACCTGCCGATCGGCTGGACCTGGGCCGAATACAAGGATCGTGCAGCCACCGATCCGGCTGGCGTGGTCAAGGCCGCCAAGCAGTCCATGGCCGTGCACGTGCAGGCCATGCTCGACTTCCAGAAGATGGGCGTGCCGACCTTCGACTACGGCAACAACATCCGCCAGATGGCGAAAGAGGAGGGCGTGGCCAACGCTTTCGACTTCCCCGGCTTCGTCCCGGCCTATATCCGCCCGCTGTTCTGCCGCGGCATCGGCCCGTTCCGCTGGGCGGCGCTGTCCGGCAACCCCGAGGACATCTACAAGACCGACGCCAAGGTCAAGGAACTCATCCCGGACGACGCCCACCTGCACCGCTGGCTGGACATGGCCCGCGAGCGCATCAGCTTCCAGGGCCTGCCGGCGCGTATCTGCTGGGTCGGCCTGGGTCTGCGCGCCAAACTCGGCCTGGCCTTTAACGAGATGGTGCGCTCGGGTGAGCTGTCCGCGCCCATCGTGATCGGCCGCGACCACTTGGACAGCGGCTCGGTGTCCAGCCCCAACCGCGAGACCGAGGCCATGGCCGACGGCTCCGACGCCGTGTCCGACTGGCCGTTGCTCAACGCCCTGCTCAACACCGCCAGCGGCGCCACCTGGGTGTCCTTGCACCATGGCGGCGGCGTGGGCATGGGCTTCTCCCAGCATTCGGGCATGGTCATCGTCTGCGATGGCACCGACGAAGCCGCCGCGCGTATCGCCCGCGTGCTGACCAACGACCCGGGCACCGGCGTGATGCGTCACGCCGACGCTGGTTACCAGATCGCCATCGATTGCGCCCGCGAGCAGGGCCTGAACCTGCCGATGATCGGCTGAGGAAAGAGATTCCATGAATACGCTTAACCTGAAACCCGGCCAGCTGACCCTGGCCGACCTGCGCGCCGCCTACCAGGCACCCGTGCAACTGCGTCTGGACCCCGCCGCCCATGAGGCTATCGAGGCCAGCGTTGCCTGCGTCAACCAGATCATCGCCGAGGGCCGTACCGCCTACGGTATCAACACCGGTTTCGGCCTGCTGGCCTCGACCCGCATCGCCAACGACGACCTGGAAAAGCTGCAGCGTTCGCTGGTGCTGTCCCACGCCGCCGGCATCGGTCAGCCGCTGGATGACGCAATGGTGCGCCTGATCATGCTGCTGAAGATCAACAGCCTGGCGCGCGGTTTCTCCGGCATTCGCCGCAAGGTCATCGACGCGTTGATCGCCCTGGTCAATGCCGAGGTCTACCCGCACATTCCTTTGAAAGGCTCAGTGGGGGCCTCCGGTGACCTGGCGCCGCTGGCGCATATGTCGCTGGTGCTGCTCGGCGAAAGCCAGGCGCGATACAAGGGTGAATGGCTGCCGGCCACCGAGGCGCTGGCCATCGCCGGCCTGGAGCCGATGACCCTGGCCGCCAAGGAGGGCCTGGCCCTGCTCAACGGCACCCAGGTGTCCACCGCCTACGCCCTGCGCGGGCTGTTCGAGGCCGAGGACCTGTACGCCGCCGCCAGCGTCTGCGGCGCGCTCAGCGTCGAAGCGCTGCTGGGTTCGCGCTCGCCCTTCGATGCGCGCATCCATGCCGCCCGTGGCCAGCGCGGACAGATCGACGCAGCCGCCGCCTTCCGTCACCTGCTCGGCGATAGCAGCGAGATCGGCCGCTCCCACGCCGCCTGCGACAAGGTGCAGGACCCGTACTCGCTGCGCTGCCAGCCGCAGGTCATGGGCGCCTGCCTGACCCAGCTGCGTCAGGCTGCCGAGGTGCTCGGCGTCGAGGCCAACGCCGTGTCGGACAACCCGCTGGTGTTCGCCGCCGAAGGGGAGGTGATTTCCGGCGGCAACTTCCACGCCGAGCCGGTGGCCATGGCCGCCGACAATATCGCCTTGGCCATCGCCGAGATCGGCTCGCTGTCCGAGCGCCGCGTCTCGCTGATGATGGACAAGCACATGTCGCAGCTGCCGCCGTTCCTGGTGGCCAATGGCGGGGTCAACTCTGGCTTCATGATCGCCCAGGTCACTGCCGCGGCACTGGCTAGCGAGAACAAGGCGCTGTCCCACCCGCACAGCGTCGACAGTCTGCCGACTTCGGCCAACCAGGAAGACCATGTTTCCATGGCTCCAGCTGCCGGCAAGCGCCTGTGGGACATGGCCGCCAACACCCGTGGCGTGCTGGCCGTGGAATGGCTCGGCGCCTGCCAGGGCCTGGACTTCCGTGAAGGGCTGAAGAGCACCCCAGCGTTGGAACAGGCGCGGCAGGCGCTGCGCGCCAAGGTGCCGTACTACGTCGAGGACCGCTTCTTCGCCCCGGACATCGCCGCGGCCGACGCTCTGCTCGCCGAGCGTGTGCTGACGCCGCTGCTGCCGGTCGGCATGTTGCCCTCGGTAGGCTGATACGCCTGGCTTGCGCCCGCCCCCGCAAGTGGGAGCGCGGCGCAAGCTCCGCTATCATCCGCGCACCGGGCATATCCAAGGAGCAGCCGTGACCAGTCCCACCCCGCGCTACAAGGCCATCGAGGATTTCCTCCTCGAGCGCATTCACGGCGGCGCCTATCCGGTCAATCATCAGATTCCACCCGAGGAACAGCTGGCGCGCGATTTCGCCGTCAGCCGCATGACCGCCAACAAGGCGATCCAGAACCTGGTGCAGAAGGGCTATCTGGTGCGCCAGGCCGGGCTCGGCACCTTCGTCACCGACCGCAAGGCCGAGTCGCCGCTGCACGAGGTGATGAACATCGCCAGCGAAGTGCGCGGCCGCGGTCATGCCTACAGCAACGCAGTGGTGCGCTGTGAAGCCATCGCCGCCGATGACGAAGTGGCCCTGCGCCTGGGGCTGCGCCTGGGCGCCGAGGTGTTTCACAGCATCCTCGTGCACCTGCAGGACGGTCTGCCGATCCAGCTCGAGGATCGCTTCGTCAACCCGCGTTGGGTGCCGCATTACCTGCAAAGCGACTTCACCCAGGTCACGCCCAACGAGGTGCTGGTCGCCAGTTGCCCGATCTCGGATGTCGAGCATGTGGTCGAAGCGGTACTGGTGGACGCGCGCACGGCCGAGCTGCTGCAGATCAATCCGGCCATGCCCTGCCTGAGCGTGATTCGCCGCACCTGGTCGGACGATCACCTGATCAGCTACGCGCGGCTGATCCATCCCGGCGACCGCTACAAGCTGCGTTCGCTACATAAGCGCAGAGCGTAGGGCGATTGGTAGGGTGCGCTGTGCGCACCAAGCACGCTGTAGTTCAGCAGACAGATTCGGTGCGCACGGCCTAGGCGGCCCCGCGACACCCTACGGAGCGGCGTCGCGATATCGAAAGCAGCGAGACCTCAATCAGTGATCAGCTGATCCACCAGTGACGGATCGTCGATAAAGCGGTTGCGCGTGCCCTGCAGCACCTCGATCTTGTCGTTGCGCGTCTTTTCCTCGGCATCCGGCGGGTCCATGCGGTGCCAGGCCTTGTACATTGGCACCAGGCCGACGATGGGCAAACCGTATTCGATGTGCATGTAGAAGATCGCGCGGGCGATATTGCCCTTGGCTTCGTCGCGCGGCTCCACCAGTTGGAAGCTGGTTTTAAGATCGCAGCCGATATCGGCGAACTTGCTCGGTATGTCATCGGCCAGTTCGGCGAACTGGGCATTGCGTCGTGCCAGCTCCACGCGGCTCAGCGCCGGGTAGTAGTTGTGCAGGTCGGCGACGATGTACGGATAGCGCGGGTTCATGATGGTGCATTGGCGGTCGGTGACGCAGCGCATCGCGCTCTTGAGCTGCTTGCTGCTGTAGATCGGGCTGGCAGTGAGGGTGCCGCTTTCACGAGCGAAGGTCTGGCCGCAATAGAGCGTGGTGCCGCCATTACCGTAAAGATCCTGCCAGAACGCCTGAGCAATGGCCTGTTTGACGTCGCCCAGTTGGGTCTGGCCATTGGCCAGGGAGAAGCTGCTGATGCAGGTTGCCAGGCAACCAAGAAGCAAGGTGACTGCGCGCATACTCTAGCCCCAGTGACCGCCGTTGTCGGAGTCTGTTGTTTTTGTAGGACAAGATGCAGTCTAGCAAGACGTACGTCACAAAAAACATGGCCAAATGCTTTCTCCCAATCTGGAATGGCCCGAGCAAAGTCAGGCGGCTGACAGAGGGAGAATTCGTGTAAGCCATGGCTTACACGATGTCACGATTTTCGCCACTGTCGGTCGATCAGGTACGGGCGTACTCTGCTGTACATGGATTCAGCGCAGGAAGCGCCTAGACGAACAGGGACACGCTGGACAGCCGCCAGGATGGTGAGCAGATCAAGGATGTCAGGACAACAGTCTGCAAGGCCCCGCAATCGCGGGGTTTTCTTTTTTGGGCGCTCGCCCACATTCATTCAATCCTCCCTCGCATTACCCACCTAGTGCGCGCCGCGCGTGCCGGACTTTTACGCTGATCGGCGCGATCTCAACCCAGCAACTGCCTTAGCGCACTGGGCGACAGGCCCGTCCAACGCTTGAACGAGCGACGGAAGTTGGTGCTGTCGTGGAACTGCAGGTAGGCGGCCACTTCGTCGTTGCTGTAGCCCTTTACCCGGTACAGGTACAACGCCACGTGCTTGCGCACCAGGTCGAGCTGTTCCTGAAAGTGGCTGTCGTGCTTGCCCAGCTTGCGCTTGAGGGTAGCGGGGCTCATGGCGAAAGCGTGCGCCACCTTGTCCAGATTCGGTGTCTCGCGAATCTGCTCGTGCAGGTGGTCGTAAAGGCGATCCAGCAGGCTGGCGGAAAATCCCAGCGCCTCCAGTTGCGCCAGGCTCTGTTGTTCGGCCACCTGCCCGGCAGTGAGCGAGGCGCCGGGCCAGGGACGGGTCAGGTATTCGCGTGGCAGGCTCATCATGTCCACCTGGCGCGCGAACGCCACGTCCTCGCCAAGGTGTACCCAGTACTGTTCGATATAGCGTGGCTGCTCATGGGCGAACTCGAACTGCCAGGGCAGGCGTTCGCCAGCCAGCCAGCGGCTGCTCGAGGCCAGCGCGGTCATGCTCGCCTCGAGCAGGAATCGTCGCTGCTCGCCGCAGCCGCAGGCATCCAGCCAGACGATGTAGACGCGCTGTTCGTCGAGTAGCAGGCGTGGCGCCAAAAGCGGGCTGAGCAGGGCGCGCAGACGCACCAGCAGCTCCAGCGACTGTTGCAGGTCGGCGGCCTGCTGCAGGGCCTGGCTGGCGGCACCGTAGTGGCCCGGCAGCAGGCGCTGGCCGAACAGAAAGCTGCTGTCGTCGGCATCCAGCAGGCGTCGCGCGTTGTCGATCAGTTGCAGGAACTGCTGCGGGCTGATGCGCGCCTGGCCGCTGAGAATGTCTTCGTGAAACAGGCCGCTACCGCGCAGCAGGCGATGGCTGTCCAGCTCGCGCGCCAGGGCCAGGTCGAGCAACAGCGCCGGTTGATGGTGGGCGGCGATGAAGCGGCTGTCGCGTTCGTACCAACTGCCCTTGACGGCCATGGCGTCTTCCTCAGGCGCGCTTGGCTGCGGGCGTCTGCTTGACGCGCGCCAGGGCCAGGTTGAGGCGCCTGAGCAGGCTGTCACCATCCTCGTCCTGGGCCAGCACGCTGGCCACGCCGGCTGACAGATACAGGCGTTCGCCGTTGCGGCTGCTGCGGTAGGCCAGGTGGCGTACGGCATCCTGCAGCTCGCCGGCGATCTGTTGCGCCTGCTGCGCGCCGGTGCCTGGCAGCAGCGCGACGAAGCGATCGCCGGCCAGACGGCAGAGCAGATCCTGACGACGCAGGTTGAGCAGCAACAGCTGGGTCAGGTTCTGCAAGACCAGGTCACCCTCGGCATGACCATGCTCGCGATTGAGGCGGTCGAAACCATCCAGATCGAGAATCACCAACGCGAGGGGCTGGCCCTGTTCGTGGCTCTGCTGCAGCGCCTGCTGCACCTGCAGACGCAGGTACTCGGCGCCGCCCAGTGGGGTGAGTTTGTCGAACAGGCGGTGTTCGCGGAACAGCCGCTCGCGCTTTTCCATCTGCGCGCTGATCGCCAGCTGCTCGCGGTGCCAGTGGTAGATGCCCAGGGTCATGAGAATGAAGCCTACCGGCATCGGTCCGGACTCCAGCCACTTGTCCCAGTGGACGCTGGCCGGCAGTTGGACGAACTCGTCCACCGAATCCATCCACAGCGAGAAGAACAGGCAGGCCAGGCCGCAGAACAGCAGGTTGGTCACCCGCCCGGCCGGGCGGCTTTTCAGTAGCAGGCCGATCCACAGCAGCACCAGCAGCGCCGAGCCACCTTCGCCGAGGATATCGGTCCAGTTCCATTCACTGGTGGGTTTGATATGGCCGGCGATCAGATGAGCGAGCAGGCCGAGGTTGGCCAGCAGTAACAGGCCGGCGAGTTTCCAGGCATGCAGTTTCAACAGGGGCGGCATCGGGCGGGCTCCGCAGGCTTCAATGACGGCCAGCAGAACAGAGGCTCATGACACTTTGGTTGCAGCGGGGGAGGTCGATTTGGCTCAGGTCAGTTGCACGATTTTTTTGCTCAGGATGCGCTGCGCGCACCGACTCTGGGGGCGCGCACCTGTAGCGCCGGGCTCGTTGCAGGCGCCCATCGGGCTCTGAGCTGTGCTGCGTCAGGTCATTTTGGCTCATCTGCTGCGGATATTGCCGACAAAACCCGGTATTTCACCGCATGCGCTGCAGGGCTGTCACAGAAGCGTCATTCGCCCCACCTAGCTTGCGCCTCCAGCGAGCCGGCCCCGTGCCGGTGGATTTCACTCTTGGGGAGAGCAGGCCATGCGCCTAGGTCACAGCAGCACCCGCCATGCGGGCTTTCGTATCAGCACCCTGGCGTTGGCCATCGCCGCCAGTACCGTCGTCCTGGCCGAGGAGCCAGTGCTTCTCGAGCACATCGAGGTGGTCGGCCAGGCGGTGAGCATCGACAAGGCGCTGCAGGATCAGCGCCGCTCCGACAGCGTCACCAGCGTGGTGCACGCCGATGGCATCGGCCAGTTGCCGGATGACAACGCCGCCGAGGCGCTGCAGCGCATTCCCGGCCTGTCGGTGGAGCGTGACCAGGGCGAAGGCCGCTTTGTCAGCGTGCGCGGTATCGGCCCGGATCTCAACGCCGTGACCATCAACGGGACCCTGGTGCCGTCGCCTGAGAGTGACCGCCGCGCCGTGGCCCTCGACGTGCTGCCGTCCGAGCTGGTGCAGTCGCTGTCGGTGGTCAAGACCCTGACCCCGGACATGGACGCCAACTCCCTCGGCGGCACCGTGCAGGTCGAGAGCCTCTCGGCCTTCGACCACGACGGGCTTTTCTACACCCTCAGCGGCGAGGCCAGCTACGACGACAACAGTAGCCAGACCAGTCCGAAATTCTCCGGTGCGATCAGCGAGCGTTTCAGTCTTGGCGACGGTATCGACAACTTCGGTGTGGCTGCGGCGCTGAGTTGGCAAAAACGCGATTTCGCTTCGGACAACGTGGAAACCGGCGGCGCCTGGGATTTCAGCGACGGTGCCCGGCTCGAAGAGCTGGAGCAGCGCGCCTACGACATCCGCCGCGAGCGCACCGGCTTCGGTCTGAACTTCGACTACAAGCCGGACGACGCCTCCAGCTACTACCTGCGCACGCTCTACAGCCGCTACAAGGACACGGAAACGCGCAACGCCGCCGGCGTCGAGTTCGCCGACGCGCAGTTGCCCGGTGAGAGCGGCGAGGCCGAAGGCTGGCGTGAGCTCAAGAGCCGCGAAGAAACCCAGCAGATCCAGTCCTACGTGTTCGGCGGCGAGCGCAGCCTGGGCCTGTGGACGGTCAGTGGCCAGCTCGGCTACAGCAAGGCCAGCGAGAAGACCCCGGAAGGCATCGCCGGCGCCACTTTCGAGGGCAACGAAGACTTTGCCGATGTCGGCTTCGGCGGCACGCGCAAGCCGAAGTTGACCATCGGCTCGGCCTTCTACGACCCGGCCAACTTCACCCTCGACGAGGTGCAGTGGGAGAAACAGAAGACCACCGACACCGAAAAGAACATCAAGCTCGACCTGGCCCGCGACTACGAGCTGAGCGGCTATGCAGCACAGGCCAAGTTCGGTGGCAAGCTCAGCCGGCGCAAGAAGGACAACGACCTGGAGGCGTGGGTCTACGAAGACCTGGGCGACTTCGGCCTGACGGACGAGCAGCTCAACCTCGGCCAGTTCGTCAAGGGTGAGGTCGACTACGGTCTCGGCCGCTTCGGCCCGGGCATCAGCGCCAAGGCCATCGAGCGCCTGCTCGCCGGGCTGAACAAGGCTGACTTCTACGACGAGGAGGAGTCGCGCATCAACGATTTCAAGATGCGCGAGGACATCAACGCCGCCTACCTGATGAACAGCGTCGACATCGACGACTGGCGCTTTATCGCCGGGATGCGCTACGAGGGCACCGAGTTCGAGGCCAAGGGCACCGGCCTGCGCGACGACGCCTATGAGTCGATCAGCAGCCGCAAGCGTTACGACCACTGGCTGCCGGGCCTGCACGCACGCTACCAGCTCGATGACCACACGCAGATCCGCGCCGCCTGGACCAACTCGGTGGTGCGTCCGACCTTCGGCCAGCTGGCACCCGGCTTCGTCATCGATGGCGATGAGGCCAGCTTCGGCAACCCCGATCTCAAGCCGCTGGAGTCGAGCAACTTCGACCTCGGCATCGAGCGCTACCTGGGCCGCGCCGGGGTGGTCTCGGCCTTCGCCTTCTACAAGGACATCGACAACTTCGTCTACGCCACGGACCTGGCCGGCAGCGGCGCCTGGGCCGATTTCAGCGAGGCCAACACCTTCGCCAATGGCGCCAGCGCCAAGCTGTACGGCATCGAGCTGGCCTACTCGCAGAAATTCGACTGGCTGCCGGCACCTTGGAACGGCCTGCTACTCGGCGCCAACGCCACCTTCAGCCGCTCCGATGCGCGCATCGAAGGTCAGGGCAGCAAGCGCAGCATCGATCTGCCGAACCAGTCCGACCAAGTCGGCAACCTGACTCTGGGCTGGGAGAGCGACAAGCTCAGCCTGCGCCTGGCGGCCAACTACAAATCCAGGTACCTGGCCGAAGTGGCAGCGGTGGACGACAAGGCTCACGACCTCTATGCCGATTCGCAGCTGTTCGTCGACTTCAGCGCCGGGTATTTCCTCAGCGACAACCTGCAGCTCAAGTTCGAGGCGCAGAACCTCACCGACGAGTCCTATTACCTCTATACCGGCAACCGTCGCTACAACGCCCAGTACGAGGAATACGGCCCGACCTACAAGCTCGGCCTGACCTTCACCCACTTCTAATGCACTGCCCTGCGCGCCCGCCGGGTAGCGCAGGGCGACCCGTAAAAGGATCGCCCCTCTGATGAACCGTGTCTTTTCTCCCACTCCCCTGGCCCTCGGCCTGCTCGCCGGTGTCCTGAGCCTCGCTGGTTGTGAGCCACAGGCGCCGGCTGCCCAGGCCCAGCCCGCGGCAGTCGAGACTGCGCCGCTGGCGCCACAGGCCTGGCAGCCGGCCACCGAGATCGCCGTCGAAGACCTGCAGCTGTTGAGCGAAACCTCGTTCTGGCCGGGCGCACGCTTCCTGCTCAGCAGCGAGAAGCAGGGCCTCTACCTGCTCGACGAGCAGGGCACCAAGCTGGCCCACCTGCCCGGGCGCTTCGGCGCCCTGGACCAGCGCAGCGATGCCGAGGGCCTGCTGCTGGCCAGCGTCGACATCGATCGCCAGCAACCCATGCTGGTGGCCCTGCGCGGCGCCGACCGGCGCTGGGGCGAGCCGGTGTACCTGCCGCGCGCCAGCTTCAAGGTGGACGGCCTGTGCCTGTCGCGCGACGCGGCCGACAACCAGTTCCTGTTCCTGGTCGGCGAAGAAGGCATCGGCGAGCAGTGGCTGGTGGCCCAGGCCCTGCAGCCGCTGGCCGAGCCGCGCCTGGTACGGCGCCTCAGTCTGCCACCGGCCAGCGAGCATTGCCGCGTGGATGATGGCGCCGAGCTGCTCTACGTCAACGAGGAGAACGTCGGCCTGTGGGCCTATGCCGCCGGCGCCGAGGATGACCTGATCCGCCAGCCGGTTGGCCTGCGTCAGCCGTTCGGCGATATCGCCGAGGCCATGGCCGGCATGGCGGTGGTACCGGGCGGGGTGCTCGCCCTCGATCCCGAGGCCGGTGTGCTGCACCGTTACGCCCACCAAGGTAAAGGCTGGCGCGCCGAGACGCCGCTGCCGCTGACAGGGCTGGACGAGCCGGAGCGCCTCGGCGCGCGGCCGGTCGAGGGTGGCCTGGAGCTGCTGATCAGCGGCGATAACGGCCTGTACCGCGCCCAGCTCGACTGGGCACCGGCCGCGCCGGCGCTGGCCAGGCCGCTGCCGGTGCTGACGCCGCTGGTACAGACCGACGAGGTGCCGAGCCTGGGCGACGCGGCGGACGACCCGGCGATCTGGCTGCATCCGCAGGAGCCGAGCCGCAGCCGCGTGCTGGGCACCGACAAACAGGGCGGCCTGCTGGTGTACGACCTGCAGGGCAGGCAGCTGCAGGACCTGCGCGTCGGTCGTATGAACAATGTCGATCTGCGTGCCGGCTTCGAGCTTGGCGGGCAGCGCGTCGATCTGGCAGTGGCCAGTAATCGCGACCATAACAGCCTGCACTTCTTCGCCATCGACCGCGCCAGTGGCGAGCTCAGCGACCTTGGCCAGGCGCCGACCGAGCTGACCGATATCTACGGCCTGTGCCTGTTCCAGGAACCCGATGGCGCCATTCACGCCATCGCCAACGACAAGGACGGCACCTTCCTGCAGTACCGCCTGGACGGCAGCAGCGGCCGTGTGCAGGCCACGCTGGCGCGCCAGTTCAAGGTCGCCAGCCAGCCGGAAGGCTGCGTCGCCGATGACCGTAATCAGCGCCTGTTCGTCGGCGAGGAGGATGTCGCGGTCTGGGTGCTGGACGCCCGCGCCGAAGCACCGGCCGAGCTGCAGCAGGTGATCGGCGTCGGCGAGGTGGTGCACGACGATATCGAGGGCCTGGCCTTCTACCAGGGCGCGCAGCGCGACTACCTGGTGATCTCCAGCCAGGGCAACGACAGCTACGTGGTGCTCGACGGCCAGGCGCCGTACGCCGTGCGTGGTGCCTTCCGCATCGGCCTGGACGCCGCGCGCGGCATCGACGGTGTGTCTGAAACCGACGGCCTGGAAGTGACCTCGGCCAACCTCGGCGGCCCCTGGAGTCAGGGGATGCTGGTGGTGCAGGACGGCCGCAAGCGCATGCCCGAAGGCCGGCAGAACTACAAATACCTGCCCTGGAGCGCAGTGGCCGAGGCCCTGGGCCTGGAGTGAACGCTTTTCACGGCCCGGATTTTGTCCGGGCTCCGGGTAGCAATAAAGAGAGTGCCCGCCACCCATGGCGGGCGCAGCAAGCAAGGAGTCGAAGATGCACAGTTCACTCGAACAGATGACCGTCTGGGGCCTGGTCAGCGAGGCCAGCCTGCTGGTGCAGGCGGTGATGCTCAGCCTGGTGCTGGCGTCGCTGGTCAGCTGGTACCTGATCGTCCAGCGTAGCGCCGTGCTGCGCCGCAGCGAACGCGAGGCGAAAGCCTTCCTGCAGCGCTTTCGCGGCAGCGCCGAGCTGGCCCAGCTGCAACGTGAGTGCGCCGCCGAAGCCGATCAGGACGCTGGTGTGCAGCAGCTGTTTCAGGCCGGTTACGGCGAGTACCTGCAGCTGCAGCGCGAGCCCGGTATTGCCGCCGACGCGGTGATCGAAGGGGTCGAGCGCAGCCTGCTGGTGGCCATCGCCGAACAGGAGGAGCGCCTGGAAAAGGGCCTGCCGCTGCTCGCCACGGTCGGCTCGGTGAGCCCCTACGTCGGCCTGTTCGGCACCGTCTGGGGCATCATGAACTCCTTCATCGGCCTGTCGCAGGTGCAGCAGGCCACCCTCTCCACCGTCGCCCCGGGCATCGCCGAGGCGCTGATCGCCACCGCCATCGGCCTGTTCGCCGCGATTCCCGCGGTGATCGCCTACAACCGCTTCTCCGCGCGCGTGGCAGGCCTCGGCGCGCGCTACTACAGCTTCGGCAACGAGCTGCAGGGACGCTTGCAGCGCAGGCTGCACAGCAGCGCCAGCCGCGTCGCCGTAGCGGCCTGAGGGGAACGTCATGCGCAGGCCGCAGAGCAAGCATGGCCCCAAGGCCGAGATGAATGTGGTGCCCTACATTGACGTGATGCTGGTGCTGCTGGTGATCTTCATGGTCACCGCGCCCATGCTCACCCAGGGGGTGCATATCGAGCTGCCCAAGGTGGCCGCCGAGGCGCTGCCCAGCGATAACCAGCAGCGCATCCTCACCCTGTCGGTGCAGGCCGACGGCAGCTACTACTGGAACCTCGGCAGCGAGCTGGACACCGAACTGGGCGCGGCCAGCGAGCAGGCCGTGGACCTGGCGGTGATGAGTGCGCGAGTGGCGCAACTGGTCGCCGAGCAGGGCGACACCCAGGTGTACATCCGCGCCGACCAGGCCGCCGACTACGCCAGTGTGGTGGCCGGTATCGCCGCCCTGCAGCAGGGCGGGGTGAGCAGCCTGGGACTGATCACCGAGGCGCCGCAATGAGCAGCCTGACCCTGCCCGCCGAGCACGACATACGACGCCCGTTCGTGCCGTCCGTGCACTGGCGCCGTCGTTGCGGCGCGCTGGCGGCCACCCTGGCCCTGCACCTGGGGTTGGGCGCACTGCTGCTCGCCCATTGGCAGATCGGCGAGCCTCTCGCGCCGCAGGTCAGCACGGTGCAGCTGCAACTGCTGACCCTGGCCCCGCCGGTACCGCCGGAGCCGCCTGCCGTGATTCCCGAGCCGACGCAGCCGGCGCAACCCGATCCGGCCATCGAACGCCAGCGTCTGGAACAGGCCGCCCTGGCGCGCAAACGCGCCGAGCAGCAGCGCCTTGAACAGGAGCAGCAACGCCAGCGCGAGGCGCAGCGGCGTGAACAGGAGCACCAGCGCCGCGAGGCCGAGGCCCGCGAGCAGCTCGAGCAGCAGCGCCTGGCCGAGCAGCGCGAACAGGTCGAGCGTCAGCAGGCGGCTGCGGCAGCCGAACGCGCGCGCCAGGCCGAGGCTGCGGCCGCCGCCAGCCGCGAGTTCCTGCCGATTGCCAAGCAGGCCCCGGCCTATCCGCAGCGCGCCCTGGACAAAGGCCTCGAAGGACAGTGCACGGTGCGTTACCGGGTCAACGAGCAGGGCCGGGTGGAAAACCCCGAGGCCGAACCCGACTGCCACCCACTGTTCGTCCGCCCCTCGCTGAGCGCGGCGAAGAGCTTTCGCTACCAGCCAAGGGTGATCGATGGCCGCGCCGTGGTGGTGGAGAGCGTGAGGAACACCTTCACCTACCGCATCGAATGACCACGCAGCGCAACAGAACCTGGCCCATACGCAGCCGGCCGACGCGCGCACCATCAGTCCCCTCGCACCTCTGGGGAGAGGGTTAGGGAGAGGGGGCATTTAACCGCGTATCCCCGACCCGGATGCAATCCGGGAACACCAGCCAGCACAGAGAAGCTCGATGAAGCACGATCCGCAGGACTTTCACCAACGCCTCGAAGCCCACGACGACCAGTCGATCAACCCCAGCGCCAACCCGTCGCTGGCGACGCTGATCGACCCCACCCGGCGCAACCTGCTCAAGGGCGGCCTGGGTCTGGCCGCCCTGGGTTTCTTCGGTGGCGGCCTGGCCGCTTGTAGCAAGGCGTCGGCCAGCCCGTTGCTGAACTTCACCAGCGTGCCGCTGCAGTTCGATCCCCAGTTCGACCAGGTGCTGGTGCCACCGGGCTACCGCGCCGTGCCGTTCTTCTCCTGGGGCGATGCGGTGGAGCCTGGCGCGACGGACTGGCGTCCGGACGCCAGCGACGACTGGCAGGCCCAGCTCAAGCAGGCCGGCGACAACCATGACGGCATGAATTTCTTCGCCTTCGAGGGCGAAGAGGATCGTGGCCTGCTGGTGATGAACCACGAGTACGTCAACCCGCCGTTGCATCCGTCCGGGGTGATCGATCAGAGCCGACCGCGGCCGCTGGACGAGGTGCGCAAGGAGCAGGCCGCCCATGGCGTCTCGGTGATCGAGGTGAGAAAAGGCTCGGACGGCCAATGGCACAGAGTCATGGATTCGCCCTACAACCGACGCATCAGCATGCTCACGCCAATGCGCCTGGCCGGGCCGCTGGCCGGGCTGGAGATGATGAAGACCGCCAGCGACCCCGAAGGCCTGACGGTGCTCGGCACCCTGAACAACTGCGCCACCGGTGTCACGCCCTGGGGCACCTTCCTCACCTGCGAGGAGAACTGGCACAACTACTTCATCAATCGCGACCAACAGGATTACCAGCGTCGTGTGTCGCACAAGCGCTACGGCCTGGCCACCGAGGGCACCAGCAAGAACTACGCCTGGGAAACCGCCGACGCGCGCTTCGACGCCACGCCCTATGCCGACCAGCCCCACGGCGGCCATGTCAACGAGCCGCACCGTTTCGGCTGGGTGGTGGAGATCGATCCCTTCGACCCCGGCGCGCAGCCGATCAAGCGCACCGCTTTCGGCCGCTTCAGTCGCGAGTGCGCGGCGCTGGCGCTCGGCGAGGACGGGCGCATGGCCTTCTATTCGGGCGACGACGCCCGCGGCGAGTACGTCTACAAGTTCGTCCCGAGCGGGCGCTTCGACGCCGCCAATCCACGGGCCAACCGCGATCTGCTGGACGAAGGCACGCTGTATGCCGCGCGTTTCGATGCCGACGGCAGCGGCCAGTGGCTGGCCCTGGTTCACGGGCAGAACGGCCTGAGCGCCGAGCACGGCTTCGCCAGCCAGGCCGAGGTGCTGCTCAACGCCCGCGCCGCCGCCGATCGCGCCGGCGCCACGCCGATGGATCGCCCCGAGTGGGCCACGGTGCACCCCGGCACCCGCGAGGTCTATGTCGCCCTGACCAACAACGACGGCCGTGGCGACAAGCAGCCCACGGACGCCGCCAACCCGCGTCCGCACAACCTGCACGGGCAGATCCTGCGTTTCAACGAGCAGGGCGGCGACCCGACCGCCACCGCCTTCACCTGGGAGCTGTTCCTCCTGGCCGGCGAGGCCAGGGGCGCGCGGACTGCTGGCGGCGAGCCAATGCCGGCCAACCTCACCGGCACCGTCAACGGTGACATCTTCTCCTCGCCGGACGGTCTGGCCTTCGACGCCGCTGGGCGGCTGTGGATCCAGACCGACTATGACGACGAAGAGGCGCCGATGCAGGGCATGGGCTGCAACATGATGCTCTGCGCCGACCCCGCTACCCGCGAGGTGCGCCGCTTCATGGTCGGCCCGCGCGGCTGCGAGATCACCGGCCTGGCCTGGAGCCCGGACGGCAAGGCGATGTGGGCCAATATCCAGCACCCGAGCCTCAGCTACCCGGCCAGCGATGGCCGCAGCCGCCCGCGCTCGACCACCGTGCTGGTGACCCGCCTCGACGGCGGAGTGATCGGCAGCTGATCGCTGCTGCAGCGACGCAGCCTCTCCGTAGGGTGCGCCGCGCGCACCGATGCCTGTGCCCGCCTTGGCTGGTGCGCGCAGCGCACCCTACGAGGTCAGGCCGCGCGGCGCTCGGCGTGCAGCTGCTCGAACCAGTCCAGCGTCTCGTCCCACAGACGCTGCGCCGCAGGGCGGAAATAACCCATATGACCGATCGCGCCCAGGCCCTCGGCCTGCGAGTCGAGCGTGCGCGCCCGATAGGGCGCGTTGACGTAGGCAGCCATGAAGGCATCGCGCGAGGCGGGTGGCGCCCACAGGTCGTCCAGGGCGTTGAGCGCCACAATGGGTGTACGCACCTGAGCGAAGCGCTCGGCCAGCCCCGGCATCTGCGGGTCGTCGAAGAAATAGCGCGGGAAGCGGCACCAGCGTTTCCACTGGCGGTACACGCCCAGCGGCAGGTCCTCACCCATGCCCAGCTTGCTCCAGGCCAGGTAGCCCTTGTAGCGCGTCATTAGCGGGCCGATCACTCGCCACATGGCCAGCACGCGAAGCTGTTCGGCCCTAGGCATCCAGCCATGCCAACCGGCGCCGGTACCGAAGGTGTAGAAGCCGGCGACCTGATCATGGTTGGGCAGCAGGCCAAAGGCGTGACCGCCGAAGGAATGGCCGACCATGAACAGCGGGCGCTCGGCGTGCCGGTGTTGATCCACTGCCGCGGCCAGGTCGAGATGGGCCCAGTCCAGATACTCCATCTCGAAGCCACGCAGGCTGTCTGGCCTGGATTGGCCGATGCCGCGGTAGTCCAGGGTCAGGGTATTGAAACCGCGACTGGCCGCATGCTCGGCGAATCGCCGGTAGAACCCCTGCGGCACCCCAGTGGCGCCGGCGATCAGCAGTTGCGCCTGGGGGCGCTCGGCGTGATAGCGCGTGGCGGCCAGCTGGTAGTCGTCGAGGGCGAGCAGGGGCAGGGTTTCGCGGCGGATGGCTGTGTTCATGCTGGCGGGGACTCCGTGCGGTGCTGGCGGGTCAGGTGGAGCAGGGTGGCGACGGCCTGTTTCAGCGGCTCGCTGCTGCCGGCGACACGCGCTTGCAGCAGACCGCCTTCGTAGAGTGCGACGAACAAGGCCGCGAGCCCTTCTGGCTGTGGGTAACCGTGACGTTGCAGTTGCTGCTGCAGTGCCTGGCGAATGGAGGTGAAGGCATTGGCCAGGGCTGCACGAATTTCATGATCCTGCGGACCGCTTTCCAGGGCCACGGTGGCCAGCGGGCAGCCGCGCTCGAAGGCGCTTTCCTGCAACTGGCCAAGCGCGCCCTGTAGCCAGATAGTCAGCGCATCGAGTGGATCGGACTGACGCTCGAAGAGCGCAGCGAATGCCTGCTCGGCGCGCTGGCCGACACGCTCGATGGCGGCCACGGCCAGTTCGGTCTTGCCGTTCGGGAAGTGGTGATAAAGGCTGCCCTTGGGCGCATCGGCGGCGGCCAGCAGTTCGTTCAAACCAACGCCATGCAGACCCTTGCGTTGCAGGGCATCGATCATGGCGTCGATCAGTTTGTCGCGAGTGGTCTTGGTCATGGCCTGGATTATGTAGACCGGTCGGTCTAGTGGCCAGTGTCATTCAGGTCGCAGATGAGGGCATATCGGCATAGTGAAGCGCCGCCCGGTGGGCGGCGCGCGGTATCAGGCCTGCTTGGCTACCCAGGCGGCATAGGCGTCGATGAACTTCTGCAGGAACGGCTTGATGCCGTCGCTGAGTACGCCGTTCTCGTCGAAGAAGTTGCCGGCGCCACCGAGATAAGCCTCCGGCTGCTGCAGCACATGCACGTCGAGGAACACCAGGCACTGGCGCAGGTGATGGTTGGCACCAAAGCCACCAACGGCGCCCGGCGAGGCACTGAGCACGGCGCCTGGTTTACCGCTGAAGCCGCTCTGGCCATAAGGGCGTGAGCCGACATCAATGGCGTTCTTCATCGGCGCCGGTATCGAGCGGTTGTATTCGGGGGTAATGAACAGCACCGCATCGGCCGCCTTGAGCTTGCTGCGAAACGGCGCATAGGAGGCCGGAGCGGTATCGCCATCGGCGTCTTCGTTGTACAGCGGCAGGTCGCCGATCTCGAGGATTTCCAGGTTCAGCGAGGCCGGCGCCAGGTCGGCCAGCGCCAGTGCCAGTTTGCGATTGATGGAAGCCTTGCGCAGGCTACCGATCAGCACGGCGACGTTGTAGGTCTTGCTCATGTGTACTCCAGAAGGTGTGGTGAGGAAGGAACAACCACTATAGACCCCGGATGTTTCAGCAGGTGCAGGGTTCGCGCCTCGTCACTCGCCGAACGCGTCCAGCAGATCGTCGGCGAAGGCCTTCTGCGCCTCGCTGGCGGGATGGCCGCGATGGCTGGCCAGACGAAACTGCACGGTGAAATCCCACTTGCCGGGCAGCGCGCGCAAGCCGCCGCGCTCTACCCAGGGCAGGGCGATGTGCTCGGGCAGATAGCCCAGGTGAGCACCGGAGAGGATGAACGCCAGGCTGCCTTCGACCTGTTCGCAGCGCGCGCTGCTGCTGCCGCCTTGCCAGGGTTCGTCGGCAGCGATGAACCGATAGGGATGCACCACGCGGTCGCAGGCCTGCAGGTCATCGGCGCTCGGCGTTTGCCGGTCGAACAGCGGATGCTGGCGGCCGCAGTACAGGCGCTGGCGTTCGTCGAACAGCGGCTGATAGTCCAGAGCCGTCTGGCTGCCGGAAAAATAGCCGATGGCCAGTTGTAGCTGGTCCTGCAGCAGACGTCGCTCCAGCTCGGCGGGCATGGCGCTGACCAGCTCGATCTGTACCGCCTGGTTGCGCTGGCGAAAACGCCCGATGGCCTCGCCGATTCGCTGTAGCACCTCGTCCGACAACGCTTCGGACAGGCCGATGCGCAGTTCGCCGAGCAGCTTGTCGGCCATGCCCTGGGCCTCGCCCTTGAAGGTCTCGATGGCGGCGAACAGCTTGCGCGTGGCGGCCAGCACCTGCTCGCCCTTGGGCGTCAGGCGAAAGCCGGCCTTGCCGCGTTCGCACAGGCGAAAGCCCAGGCGTGTTTCCAGCTTGGCCATCTGCGTGCTGATGGTCGACTGGCCGATGCCCAGCTCACCCTGCGCGGCGCTGAAGCCGCCGCTCTCCACCACGGTGACGAACAGCCGCAACAGTTGCAGGTCGAGGTCGCGCAGTTGGCTGAGCATGCGGGCTCCATACATTGATAGCTGTCAATGTTGAAGTAGAACACTTCGTATTTATCCGAAGCAACGCCGGGCGCAGGATGCAGACATCCCAGCCTCCAGCAGAGAGGCACGGCCAACCAAGTCTGCCCGAGGATAGAACCATGCGTCTTGCTGCAAGCCTGCTGCTCCTGGCCGTCGCCACGCCCCTGATGGCGGAGCCGAAACAGCTTAACCTGTACAACTGGGCCGACTACGTGGCGCCGCAGGCGCTCGCGCGCTTCCAGGCCGAGACTGGCATCCGGGTCAAATACGACACCTTCGACAGCACCGATGTGCTGGAGAGCAAGTTGATGACCGGCGGCAGCGGCTATGACGTGGTCTTTCCCGCTTCCAGCGGCCTGTCGCGTGCCATCCAGGCCAAGGCGATGCAGCCGGTGGGGGCGTTGCAAAACGCCGGCAACCTCGACCCCGAACTACTGGCCAAGCTGGCCAGCGTCGACCCCGGTAACCAGTACGGTGTGCCCTACACCTGGGGCACGGTGGGCCTGGCGATCAACAAGCAAGCTGTCGAGCAGCGTCTACCCGGCGTGGCTCTGGACAGCCTCGACCTGCTGTTCAAGCCCGAGTACGCCAGCAAGCTCAAGGACTGTGGTATCTCCGTGCTCGACTCGCCGCAGGAGGTGATCGCCATCGCCCTCAATTACCTGAGCAAGCCGCCCTACAGCGCCAAAGGCGCCGATCTGGAGGCGGCCAGCGCCTTGCTCGCGGCGCTGCAACCGAACCTGCGCTACATCGGCAATGCCCGGCAGATCGACGATCTGGCCAAGGGCGAGACCTGCCTGGCGCTGACCTACACTGGCGACGCCGGCATGGCCGCTGCGCGTGCTGCCGAGGCCGGGCAACCCTTCGAGGTGCTCTACCGCATTCCGCGTGAAGGCACGCTGATCTGGTTCGACACCATGGCCATTCCCGCCGATGCGCCGCATCCGGGCAATGCCCGCGCTTTCATCGACTTCATGCTGCAGCCCGAAGCCATCGCCGAGCTGACCAACGAACTGTTCTTCGCCAACGCCAACCACGCCGCCACGCCCCTGCTGGACGAGGTGGTGAGCGGCGACCCGGATATCTACCCGCCCGAAGCCGTGCGCGAGCGCCTGTTCGCCGAGCAGGTGCTGAGCCTGCGCGAGCAGCGTCAGCGCACCCGCCTGTGGACAGCTTTCCGCAGCCAGTACTGAGTCTGTAGGAGCGAGCTTTGCTCGCGAACATCACCGAACGAGTACCCGACCATGGATCAAGCCTTCGATAACGACCAGGCCATCACCCGCGCCAGCCTCTACGGCACCGCCGCCGAACCCACCTACGCTGGCATCACCAGCTTCATGCGTCGGCGTTACAGTCGTGACCTGACCGGCGTGGACCTGGCCATCAGCGGCGTGCCCTTCGACACCGCCACCACCAACCGGCCCGGCAGCCGCTTCGGCCCGCGGGCGATCCGCGCTGCGTCGATCCAGTCGGCCTGGGCGCGGCATTTTCCCTGGGAGTTCGACCCCTTCGATGTGCTCGCCTGCGTCGACTACGGCGACTGCTATTTCGACCACGGCACGCCGCAGGACACCCCGGCGCTGATCGAGGCGCACGCCACGCGCATTCTCGAGGCCGGCAGCGCGCTGCTGACCCTGGGCGGCGACCACTTCATCAGCTACCCGCTGCTCAAGGCCCATGCGAAGAAACACGGCACCCTGGCGCTGATCCACTTCGACGCACACAGCGACACCTGGCCGGACGAGGAGGGCAAGCGTATCGACCACGGCACCATGTTCTATCACGCCGCGCGTGAAGGCCTGGTCGACCCGGCGCGATCGGTGCAGGTCGGCTTGCGCACCACCAACGACGACGTGATGGGCTTCCAGGTGCTCGATGCCCGCGAGGTGCACCGCAGCACGCCGGAGCAGATCGCCGAGCGCATCCGCGCGCGGGTGGGCGAGCATCCGGTGTACCTGACCTTCGACATCGACTGCCTCGACCCGGCCTTCGCCCCCGGCACCGGAACACCGGTGTGCGGCGGCCTTTCCAGCCATCAGGCGCTGGAGATCCTGCGCGGGCTGCGCGGCATCAATCTGGTCGGTATGGACGTGGTGGAAGTGGCGCCGCCCTACGACAACGCCGAGGTCACCGCGCTGGCCGGCGCGACCCTGGCGATGGAGATGATCTGCCTGTATGCCGCGCGGCATAAGCTGGGTGAACGGATCTAGGGTGGAAAGCGCTGTTCATTTCCACCTGGGGTGTTCGCGCCGGCTGCCCATGGTGGACTGCTGAAGCGTGGTCCACCCTACGATTCGCGATAAGTTTCTGGCAAAAAACGGGCCTGTTCAGGCCCGTGAGTTCACGCTCAAAGATTGTCCTTGCGCTAGTCCAGGCATTGCGCCAGGCCTATCGGCTCGGGCCGGAACAGCCGTGCGTCCATCAGCTTCGGCTGGCGGACGATGGGGGCGAAGTCCATGCGCGCGAGGATGTCGCGCTCGATGTCCACCCCCGGCGCCACTTCGATCAGTTCCAGCCCTTCGGTAGTCAGGCGCAGCACGCAGCGCTCGGTGACGTAGAGCACCGGCTGGCCGCGCTCGGCGGCCAGGCGGCCGGCGAAGGTGCGGTGTTCCACCTCGGCGACGAACTTGCGCAACTCGCCGTCCTCGATGATGCGCAACTGGCCGTCTTCGATGCGGATGTCCTGCTTACCGGCGCTGAAGGTGCCGACGAACACCACCTGCTTGGCGTTCTGGCTGATGTTGATGAAACCGCCAGCCCCCGCAAGGCGACTACCGAACTTGGACACGTTGAGGTTGCCCGCCGCATCGGCCTGGGCCAGACCGAGGAAGGCGATATCCAGGCCGCCGCCGTCGTAGAAGTCGAACTGGTAGGGCTGATCGAGCAGAGCGCTGTGGTTGCTCGCCGCGCCGAAGTCTAGGCCCGAGGCCGGCACGCCGCCGATCACGCCGGGCTCGGCGGTCAGCGTCAGGCGCTCGATCACACCTTCTTCGGCGGCCACTGCGGCGACGCCTTCGGGCATGCCGATGCCGAGATTCACCACCGCGTCCGCTTTCAGCTCCAGCGCTGCGCGACGGGCAATCAGCTTGCGCACGTCCAGCGGCATCGGGGTCAGGCTGTCCACCGGTACGCGGGTTTCGGCGGCGAAGGCGGGGTTATAGGACGTGGCGAAGGTCTGCTGGTGATTGGCCGGCTCGGCCACCACCACGCAATCTACCAGGATGCCGGGAATCTTCACCTGCCGTGGGTTGAGCGAGCCGCGCTCGACCACCCGCTCGACCTGGGCAATCACCAGGCCGCCGCTATTGCGCGCGGCCATGGCGATGGCCAGGCTCTCGATGGTCAGCGCCTCGCGCTCGAAACTGAGGTTGCCGTCAGGGTCGGCGCTGGTAGCGCGAACGATGCCGACGTTGATCGGGAAGGTTGGGTAGAACAGGTAGTCCTCGCCATCGATGGGCATCAACCGCACCAGATCGGCAGTGGTGAGCGCATTGAGCTTGCCGCCACCATGGCGCGGGTCGACGTAGGTGCCCAGGCCTACCCGCGACAGCTGCCCCGGTTTGCCGGCAGCGATATCGCGAAACAGCTGGGAGATCACCCCCTGCGGCAGGTTGTAGGCTTCGATGCGGTTGTCCACCGCCAGCTTCTGCAACCCCGGCACCAAGCCCCAGTGGCCACCGATCACCCGGCGCACCAGGCCTTCATGAGCCAGGTGGTTGAGGCCGCGACCCTTGCCGTCACCTTGGCCGGCGGCATACACCAGGGTCAGATCGCGCGGCGCCTGTTCAGCCATGAAGCGCTGCTCCAGGGCGATGGCGATCTGCTCGGCGAAACCGATACCGACGAAGCCGCCGGTGGCCAGGTTGGCGTTGTCCGGGATGCGCGCCACGGCTTCGGCGGCGGTCATGATCTTGCTCATTGCGGGTACTCGAAAGCGATTGAACAACACGGTGTACAGGCAGCATGGCGCCCGAGGGCGCCATGCCAGGCCCGTCAGAAACTGCCGAACAGCGTGCCCAGGGTGATCACCACGGCCAGGGCTACCATCGGGAAGGCGACGGTGTTGACGAAGATGAACTTGTACGACTCGCGGTGGGTGAGCTTGCAGATCGCCAGCAGCGAGATCACCGCGCCGTTGTGCGGCAGGGTGTCCATGCAGCCCGAGGCCATGGCGGCGACGCGGTGCAGCAGCTCGGGGCTGATGCCGACGGCGTTGGCCATTTCCAGGTACTGCGCGCCGAGGGTCTTCAGCGCGATGGACATACCGCCGGAGGCCGAGCCGGTGATACCGGCGAGGATGTTCACCGCTACCGCTTCGGAGATCAGCGGGTTGCTGGAGACGCCCAGTACCAGGTCACGGATGATGACGAAGCCGGCCAAGGAGGCGATCACTGTGCCGTAACCCACCTCGGCGGCAGTGTTGAGAATCGGCAGCATGGAGCCGAAGGCACCATCGTTGACGCTCTTCTTCAGGTCCATCCAGCGCTTCCAGTGCAGGGCGATCAGCAGCACGATGGCGGCACTGAGGGCGACGATGATCGACCAGATACCGATCAGCGACTTGGCGTCCTGCAGGCCGCCGTATTCCGGCTTGGCCAGGTAGCTGGTATCTACCGCCGGCAGAATCTGCTTGGCCATCAGGAAGTTCAGCGCGATCACCACGAAGATTGGCAGCAGCGCCAGCCAGAAGCCGGGAATGTCGCGGCGCTCTTCGACGACCGGGTCGTCGCGGTGCTCACCATAGCCTTCACCCGCGGCCATCAGCTTGCGCGACTGCACGGTGAGCCACCAGGTGCCGAGGCCGAACATGATCAGGCCGGCGATCACCCCCAAGCCCGGCGCGGCGAAGGCGTCGGTGCCGAAGAAGGGGTTGGGAATGGCGTTCTGGATCGCCGGCGTGCCGGGCAGCGCGGTCATGGTGAAGGTGAACGAGCCGAGGGCGATGGCACCGGGGATCAGACGCTTGGGAATGCCCGCCTCGCGGAACAGTGCGGCACCGATCGGGTACACGGCGAAGGCCACCACGAACAGCGATACGCCACCGTAAGTGAGAATGCCGCAGGCCAGTACGATAGCCAGGATGGCGCGCTCGCTGCCGACCTTGGCGACGATACCGTGGGCGATGGCGCGCGCTGATCCCGAATCGTCCATCAGCTTGCCGAACAGGGCGCCGAGCAGGAACAGCGGGAAGAACTGGATCACGTAGCCGCCCATGGCCTTCATGAACACCTGGGTGTAGGTGGGCAGCAGCAGAGCGATATCGCCGGCGAACAGCAACGCCAGCAGAGCCAGCAGTGGGGCGAGGATCAGGACGTTGATGCCGCGATAGGCGAGGTACATCAACAATGCGAGGGAAATCAGAATACCGAGGGTACCCATGGGTGGTTCCTTTTGTTGTTGTTCTAGCGGCTCGAGGCCGTTTTATCGGGAAGGCGCGGATGCGGCAGCGCGCCTTTGCCGGATATAGAGCCAGAGTCGTGCCAGGCTGGGGTGAGACTTTGGTCGATAGGGCGGGAAGGCTTGTGGGCAGGGGATTTCAGGCTTTCGTGCCGAGTGCAGGGCAGGTAGGTCGGATGTAGATAAGTGTCCATTTTTCTGGACTTAGTCTAGTTTCTTGGATTTATTTGGAGAGAATTCCATAAATATGGACGCGCAGCCGACAACGGTATTTGTAGGAGCGGCTTCAGCCGCGAAGCATTGTTGGGAGCATCGCGGCTAAAGCGGAGTGCCGCCCAGCCGCTCCTACAACACGCTCTGCGAAGTGCTCAGCCCTTTCGCCCCAGCCCATGCTGCGCCAGCTTGGCGTAGAACCCGGCGCGGGAGATCCCCAGGCGCTCGGCGGCCAACTGGCGATTGCCGCCACAGGCCGCCAGTGCCGCCTGCAGCGCCTGGCGCTCGGCCTGCGCCAGCTGTTCGGCCAGCGTCTGCGCCATGCTCGTCACCACTGGCACAGCGGGCGCTGGCTCGCTCGGTGCGACTGGGTCGACCAGCAAACCGCGCAAGGCTTCGCCATCCAGCCGCCCATCGACCGCCAGCTGCGCCCGCTCCAGCAGGTTGCGCAGCTCACGCACGTTGCCCTTCCACGGTTGCGCGCAGAGCAGGGCGAGGGCATCGTCCGTCAGCTCCATGGGTGCCAGGCCGGAGCGGTTGGCCAGGTCATCGAGCAGGTGCTCGATCAGTGCGGGAATGTCGCTGGCACGCTCGCGCAATGGCGGCACGCGCAGGGCCAGCACGTTGAGGCGGTAGTAAAGGTCATCGCGGAACTGCCCGGCGGCCACCTTGGCTTCCAGGTCGATATGGGTCGCGGCGATCACCCGCACGTTAAGCGGCTTGACCTGGTTGGAGCCGAGCGGCTCCACCTCCTGCTCCTGCAGCACCCGCAGCAGCTTGGCCTGCAACGGCAGCGGCAGGTCGCCGATCTCGTCGAGAAACAGGGTGCCGCCGTTGGCCACTTCGAACTTGCCGATGCGCGCCTTGCGGTCGGCGCCGGTAAAGGCGCCGGGCGCGGTGCCGAACAGCTCGGCCTCCACCAGGGTTTCCGGAATTGCCGCGACGTTGACTGCGACGAATGGCCCGTTGGCGCGCGGCGACAGGTTGTGGATGCCTTGCGCCAGCAGCTCCTTGCCGGTGCCGGTCTCGCCGCGGATCAGCACGGTGGAGTCGAGCTGCGCAGCACGGCGGGCCTGGCGCTTTACCTCACTGGCTGCATTGCTGGCGCCGATGAAACCGGCGATGGTGTAGCGCGCCCGACGCGCCTTGGCCAGCTCGTGCTGGGTGGCGAGCAGTTGCGTCTGCAGGTTGGCGTACTTGGCCATCAGCGGCTTGAGATGGCGGGCGCGGTCGAACAGCACGAAGCCCAGCGCGCCGACCAGGGTGCCATCCTCGTCGCGCAGCGGAATGCGGGTGACCACGAAGTGCTCGCTGCCGAAGGCCATCAGGTCGAGCATGCTCGGCTGGCCGCTTTCCACCACCTCGCGCAGGCGGCTGGCCGGCAGCACTTCCTCGATCTCCTTGCCCAGCGCCGTGCGCGCATCGGCGATGCCGACCTTCTGTGCGTACTTGTCGTTGATCCAGACGATGCGCGCCTGGCGATTGACCGCGATGGTGCCCTCGCACTGAGCATTGAGGTGATCGAACAGCAGCGGCATGGCTACCGCGCGAAAGCGCTCGGGCGACACGCCGATGATCAGGCCGTGCTGGTCGAGGTCGTCGCGGGAAATGGCCATGGGGACTGTCCGAAAATGAGATGCCGGTGATTATGGGCAGCGCCGATCAGGCCGGGCAACGTCAACAGTCATCAGACAATGGCATTCGCCGCGCGCTTCTGGAATAGTTGGGCGGCCGCGCGTAACCCGCCGGCACCTGCCGATCGCCCACAAGGCCTGCCCGGCAGCCGTGACACCTGCCGTGTCCCTTTCGCGTGCCGACCAGGCGCGCCAGGCGAGCCATCCGCTCGCCGCTGGATCCGCACCGCTTTGCCGGTGCCACAACGACAATGACCAAGATCCATACAAGGACGCCCCGATGAAACTCAAACGACTCTTCTCCGCGCTCGCCGCTGGCGCTGCGCTGACCGCCCTGTGCGCCACCGCGCAGGCGCGTGAATACTCCGTTTCCACCGTACTTTCCGACGCCTTCCCCTGGGGCCAGGCCGCGCAGAAATGGGCCGATCTGGTCAACGAGCGCTCCGAGGGGCGCATCACCCTGCGCGTATACCCCAATGCGCAACTGGTCGCCGGCGACCAGACCAAGGAATTCTCTGCCATGCGCTCCGGCCTGATCGACATGGCCGTGGGCTCGACCATCAACTGGTCGCCGCAGGTGCCGGAACTCAACCTGTTCTCCCTGCCGTTTTTGATGAAGAACGATGCCGACCTCGACGCCATCACCCAGGGTGAAGCCGGCAAGCTGGCCTTCGCCGCCATCGAACAGCGCGGCATCGTGCCGCTGGCCTGGGGTGAGAACGGCTTTCGCCAACTGTCCAACTCGTCCAAGCCGGTTCGTAGCCCGGCCGATATGGCCGGCCTGAAGATCCGTGTGGTCGGCTCGCCACTGTTCCAAGACACCTTCACCGCCCTTGGCGCCAACCCCACGCAAATGAGCTGGGCCGATGCCAAGCCGGCACTGACCACCGGCGCGGTGGACGGCCAGGAAAACCCGCTGTCGGTCTTCGACGTGGCGCGTGTCGACCAGGTTGGCCAGAAGTACCTGACCCTGTGGGACTACATGGCCGACCCGCTGGTGTTCGCCGTCAACCAGCGCGTATGGAAATCCCTGCCCGAGGAAGATCGCGAGCTGCTCAGCCAGGCAGCCATCGACGCCGGCAAGTGGGAGATCGAGCTGTCGCGTGGCGCTCAGGCGCAGCGCCTGGTCGACGTGCGTGAGCGCGGCGTGGAAGTGATCGAACTGAGCGACGCCGAGCGCGCGGCCTTCGTCGAAGCCACCGCCAGCGTGCATGAGAAATGGGCACCGCGCATCGGCGATGCGCTGATGGACGCCGCGCGCAAGGCCGTGGCCCAGCCCTGATTCGTTTTATCTGACCGGAAGCCCACACTGCGGGGCGTAGTGATGGATGTCCCGCAGCCCGCTCTGCTCCCCTCTCCCGCATGCGGGAGAGGGGCTGGGGGAGAGGGCAGGGGCGTCACCACTGGCGCGCATTGCTCCGGTCATTCGAGGTTCCTATGAGCAAGCCAATCGACGCGCCGCTGGAGCGCGTGCTCGCCACCCTGGCCCTGGTGATCATCAGCCTGATCAGCCTGGCCAACGTCGTGGTGCGTTATTTCACCGATGCATCCTTCGCCTTCACCGAGGAAATCTCGGTGTTCCTGTTGGTCATCCTCACCTTCGCCGGTGCCTCGGTGGCCATGCGCAGCAACCGACACATTCGTATCGGCCTGCTCGAGCGCCTGTTCCCGCGCCTGCGCACGCCGCTGATCCTGCTGCAGTGGCTGGCCGGCGTGCTGGTGCTGGGGCTGGTGTGCTGGTTCGGTGGCCAGTTCGCCTGGGAGGAATTCCAGTGGGATTCCGAGTCGCCCGGCCTTGGCCTGCCCAACTGGTGGTACGTGATCTGGCTGCCGATCCTGGCGCTGCTGGTGTTCGTGCGCCTGACCCAGATGACCGTCGATCGCCTGCGCGGGAGAATCAGTGATGAGCCCTGATCTCTGGCTGATCCTCAGTTTCGCCGTGCTGCTGGCACTCGGTGTGCCGGTGGCCTTCGCCCTCGGCCTGTCCGGGGCCATCGGTATCATCGCCGGGTTGTCGCCGGACATGCTCGCCACCCTCGGCACCAACACCTACAACGGCGTGGCCAAGTACCCGCTGATCGCCATTCCGCTGTTCATCCTCACCGGCCTGGTGTTCGAGAAAGCCGGAGTAGCACTCAGATTGGTGCGCTTCGCCCAGGCGCTGATCGGCCCGCGTCACGGCGGCCTGGCCATGGTCGCGGTGCTGGTGTGCCTGATCATGGGCGGCATGAGCGGCTCCGGCCCGGCCGATGCCGCCGCCGTGGCCATGGTGATGCTGCCGAGCATGACCAAGGCGGGGTATCCCAAACCCTTCTCGGCCACGCTGATCGCCGCTTCGGCCTCGACGGCGATCCTGATTCCGCCGTCGATCGCGCTGATTCTCTACTCCATCGTGGTGCCAGGCGTGGACCTGCGCGCGCTGTTCGCCGCCGGCCTGTTCCCCGGCATTCTCGCCGGCCTGGTGCTGTTGCTGCCGGCCTGGCTGTTGTCGCGCCACTACGGTTGGGAGTCGCCGGAGCAGGGCGAGCGTCCGCCGCTGGGCGAGAGCTTCAAGCAGGCGCTGCCGGCGCTGTTCGCCCCGGTGCTGATTCTCGGCGGCCTGCGCAGCGGCCTGTTCACCCCCACTGAAGCCGCCGTGGTCGGCGTGACCTACGGCGTGCTGATCGGCCTGTTCGTCACCCGCGAGCTGGACTGGCGCAGCCTCTGGCGCCTGTGTGGCGAGGCCGGGGTAATCTCCGGGGTGGTCATGCTGATCATCGCCCTGGCCGGCATCTTCGCCTGGGCCGGCACCATGCTCGGCACCTTCCGTCATCTGGCCGAATGGCTGATCTCGCTGTCGGACAACGGCTGGGTGTTGCTGGCGCTGGTGATGCTCGCCGTGCTGCTGGCCGGCATGCTGCTCGATGCCATTTCCATCTACCTGATCCTGATGCCGATCCTGATTCCGGTGATGCAGCACTTCGGCTGGAACCCGGTGTGGTTCGGCATCCTGCTGGCGATGAACATCGCCATCGGCCAGTTCACCCCGCCGGTGGCGATCAACCTGATGGTCACGGCGGAGGTGGCCAAGATACGCCTGGAACAGACCGTGGGCTGGGCATTGCTGTTCGTGCTGGTGATGTCCAGCGCCCTGCTACTGGTGGCGATCTTCCCGGAAATCGCCCTGTGGCTGCCGCGCGTGCTGGGTTACGCGGTGTAAAACAGGCAAGGCCGTCTATAGTTGCCTGATGGTGCGCAGCGGGGGGCTGCGCACCGCTGAGGGCGGCAGCGCTGGGCACCAAGATGAGTGACGGCAACTATAACGATCACAGGGATGTAGGCGCAGGGCACTGCGAAGGGCTGCGCGAATCGGGCAAGCGCAAGCTGATGCGCACCATCCTGCTCGCCACCGGCCTGACCCTGGGCGGCTTTGCCGTGCTGCAGGCCCTGGCCGGCAACTACCCCTTCGCCATCCTCGAAGTGCTGTGCACCGCCTTGCTGCTGTTCGGCGCCTGGCGCATCGAACGCGCTCGCCATCTGTACCTGTGGATCTACCTGTACCTGATCCCGACCTTCTGCTTCATCCTCTACATCATCGTCATGCCGGACGCCTCAGCGGCGGCGTTCGTCTGGCTGTACATGATCCCGCTGCTGGCCTACCTGCTGCTGGGCAAGCAGCGCGCCTTCCTGCTCACCGCGCCGTTCATGGGCGCCGGGCTTTTGCTGTACTTCGCCGACAACCACCTGACCCTGGACACACACGGCCTGATCGACCTGGGCAACGCCGCCCTGTGTGGTGTGCTGATCCTGGTGTTCGTGCATATCTACGACGGTTTGCGCATGCAGGCCTATGAGGAGCTGCAGCGCCTGGCGCAGACCGACTCGCTCACTGGCGTGGCCAGCCGCGGCAGCTTCCAGCACGCCCTGCAACGCAGCATCCAGGAGGCCGAGCGCAGCAACGGACATCTGGTACTGGTGCTGCTCGACGTCGATCACTTCAAGCAGGTCAATGATCAGTGGGGGCACGAGGCGGGCGATATGGCGCTGCAGCACATCTGTCAGATCCTCCAGCAGCGCCTGCGCGTGACCGATTTTCTCGGTCGCCTGGGTGGGGAGGAGTTCGGCCTGCTGCTGCGTCATACCGACAGCACCGGCGCCGACCCGCTGGTGGACAAACTGCGCAAGCAGATCGCCGAACAGCCGCTTGAGTACGACGGTGAGCAGATCGCGCTGTCCGCCACCTTCGGCCTGGCCACCTGGCCCGTGGACGGCCGCAGCGCCGCCGAGCTCTACCGCGCTGCTGATCGTCGCCTGTACAGCGGCAAGCAGCGCGGACGCAACCAGCTGGTCAGCGCCGACATACCGACCGAGCTGCTATTGGACAAATTCGACGTGCGGCTTTGAGGGCCGGCTAGCGTGCTGCGTTGGCAGGTGCAGCGGGCACGCAGGGCTGCTGGCCGGCACCGGCCAGGTTCTCGACGTTATTCAGCACGTTGTGGCCCTGGTTGACCTTCTGCGCGTTTTCCGCAACTTCCATGCGCTTGGCATAGGTCGCGGTGTTGCCGTTGAAGCTCTGCTGCGTCTCCAGCACCGTGTTGGCCATATCCAGCAGGCTGCGCCCGGTGGCGATCAGGTTGCTGGTCGCGCTCGGCGCGCATGGATCGTTGGCCAGCTGGGTATTCTGCAGCCCCTGGGTTTGCGTGTTTTGCGCCAGACAGCCGCTCAGCGAGGCCAGCACGGTGGCGCTCATGAGGACGCCCAGGGTTCCTTTGATGTTCATCAGACATTCCCTTCTATGACCGGGCCCCGACCCAGTGCCGAGGCGTTGCCCGGATTCTAGGAATGGCTGGGGGCGCACGAAATAGTACGGGTGTACTAGTGCCTCTTTGCCTGCCAACCAGTTCCTTGCGCCGGCCGCAAGCTCCGGCCTAAGGTGCCGACACCACAACATGAGCTGTAATCAGCAGGGAAACGTCATGTCCGGGACTGTCTTCGCCGCGTATGACACCGAACGCGCCCAGGCCGGGGTGCGGATGATCTTCATGTCGGTCGCGGCCTGCTACATCGTGATCCTCTACCATCTGTCGCTGATCGACCCGGCGCTGGTATGGAAGATCTTCCTCCTGGAGTGCGTCTTCAGCGTCGTCGCCACGCTGATCTGGTTCGATATCCGGCGGCGTCCGGGTAACCATCGTGGGCGCCGCCTGATCACCATGCTCACCGACTACGCCGGCATCGCGGTGACCATGGCGCTTGGCGGCGCAGCCATGCTGCCGGTCTATGCGATTCTGCTGTGGGTCACCATCGGCTATGGCTTGCGCTACGGTTCCGGCTACCTGCTGCTGGCCACCCTGATGGCGCTGCTGTCGCTGAGCGTGGCCGCCAGCCTGTCGGCACACTGGCAATCGCAGCCCTACCTGATCGTCACGCTGCTGCTCACCACCCTGCTGGCGCCGGCCTACATGCACGCCCTGCTCAAGCGTTCGCGCCAGGCGGCCGAGGCCGAGCAGGCGGCCAACCGGGCCAAGTCGCAGTTTCTCGCCCAGGCCAGCCACGACCTGCGCCAACCCATTCATTCCATCAGCCTGTTCACCGCCTGCCTGCGCGACAGCAGCCTGGGCACCGAGCAGCGGCGCCTGGTGGAGAACATCGATAAATCACTGCACAGCGTCGCACGCCTATTCCGCACGATTCTCGATATGTACTCGCTCGACAGCGGCAAGGTGGTGCCGCAACTGGAGTCGCTGGAGCTGCGCAGCCTGTTGCAGCAATTCATCCAGCAGAATGCCGAGGCGGCGCGTTGGGCCGGGGTCGAGATGCGCCTGCGTTGCCCGCCGCTGCATGTGCGGGCCGACCCGGTGCTGCTCACCACCATGCTGCAGAACCTGCTGTCCAATGCCCTGAAATACGCGCCGGGCAAACCGCTGTTGATCGCCTGCCGCCGTCGTGGGCCAGGCATTGCCATCGAGATCTACGACAAGGGCCGCGGCATCGCCGCTGGCCATCTCGACAGCGTCTTCGAGGAGTTCTACCGCGTGCGCCAGGAGCGAGACAGCGACGTCGAGGGAATGGGCCTGGGCCTGGCCATCGTCAGGCGCCTGGGCACGCTGATGGACATGCGTGTGAGCATTCACTCCGTGGAGGCCCGCGGCACACGGGCGGTGATCGACGGCCTGCAGCGCGTCGAGGCGCCGCGCGCCATGTCCTCCGCCAAGGGCAGCAGCCTGCAGGCGCCGCGCATGCTCGATGGCTTGCGTGTGTGTCTGATCGAAGATGACCAGAACGTACTGCTGGCCACTGCCACCTTGCTGCAGAAGTGGGGCTGCGAAGTCGCCACCTTCAGCACGCTGCCCGATGCCTCTGCGCATTTCGATCTGGTGGTGACGGACTTCGACCTCGGCACCGAAGCGTCGGGGGCCGACTGCATCCAGCATGTGCGGCGCAGCAGTGGGCGCAAGGTACCGGCGATCATCATGACCGGGCACGACGTGCGTCGTGTGCAGGAGCAGGTGGGCGACAGCGAAATTCCGATCCTGTCGAAACCGGTGCAGCCCGCCGAGCTGCGTTCGCTGCTGGTGGCCTTGAAACTCAAGCTCAAGACCGCGTGATACTCACACCAGCCCGGCCTTGGCTCCCTTGGCGGCGGCTGCGGCACGGGTGCTGACGTCCAGCGTGCGCAGCAGCGAGGACACATGGATGCGTACGGTAAAGGGCGAGATCGCCAGCTCGCGGGCAATTTCCTTGTTCGACAGACCACGCACCACCAGCCGCAAGACCTCCTGCTGACGTGGCGTCAGTTGCTCCAGCAGATGACGGTCCTCGGCGAAGGCCGGTACGCCGGCAGGGCCCAGGGTCAGGACGAACTCCCCGGCGCGCACGGCCAGCAAGGCATCGGCGATTTCATCCGGCGGCGTCGCCTTGCCGATGAAACCGTCCGCACCTGCCGCCATCACTTCATCGATCAACTCGCGGTTGTCGACCATCGACACGATCACGATCGAGCTGCGTGCAAAGGTCTGGCGCAGCGCGCTGATGGCCTGCGGCGACTGGCCGGGGAACAGCAGGTCGAGCATGAACAGGCTTGGCGCCGTGCCGGCTTGCGCCAGGCTCAGCACTTCATCCATGTCTCCGGCTTCCACAACGCACGCCTGGGGGAAGACGCGCTGGGCGATACGACACAGGCCATCGCGGAAAACCGGATGATCGTCGGCGACGATGATGCGTTCTTGTGGTGATTGTTCGGACATACTGGGCGCTTCCATCCTGGCGCCAGACTAAGGTCATATCCCTGGCGGCGCCAGCGTCTGGTTCTCAGTATTGCCGCTGGCTTGGTCGCCCCGAGTGAACTGCAAGGCGCCAGCCGCAGTCTGTTCAGGTACCCCTTATGGAATGTAAAGGAGTACCGCATGGACCTTATCCGCATCCTCATCGCCATCCTGCTGCCACCGCTGGGCGTGTTTCTCCAGGTCGGTTTCGGCGGCGCGTTCTGGCTGAACATCCTGCTCACCCTGCTCGGCTACATCCCCGGCATCGTCCACGCGGTGTACATCATCGCCAAACGCTGAGGCCTGTCCCGAGCGCGCTCGCCTACTAATGTCGAAAGCGCTTTGCTCCCCTCACCCGCTTGCGGGGCGACAGCGGAAACAGCGAAGCACTGCTTCGCCCGCTGTCGCGACCTGAGCTCTGCGAAGGGCTGGGGCACAGGGTGGGGGTTGGGGGAGAGGGCAGAAGATCACGCAGCAATTTGCTTATCTCGCCCCTGGCGAAGCCCCCTCATTCCCTCCGCAAAAAATGCACGCTGAACAATTGCGCCGGGTCGCGCCACATGGCGACCGAGGCGAAGCCGCATGCGCCCGCCAGATCACGAAAGCCGCTCGGCGTGTATTTGTAGGAATTCTCCGTGTGCAGGGTTTCGCCAGCGGCGAAGTCGAACACGCGATCCTCGATGCGCACTCGCTGCGCCTGCCGGCTGACCAGATGCATCTCGATGCGCGACTCGGCTTCGTTGTAGAAGGCCCTATGCTGGAAGCGGCGCGGGTCGATGTCGCTGTGCAGCTCGTTGCGAATGCGCTCGAGCAGGTTGAGGTTGAACAGCGCAGTCACCCCGGCCGCATCGTTGTAGGCGCGCTCCAGCACCTGGCGGTCCTTGACCAGATCCACGCCGATCAGCAAGCCACTGCCTGCCGGCAGTGCCTGATGCAGGTTGCGCAAAAAGGCGCGGGCCTGATCCGGGTCGAAGTTGCCGATGCTGGAGCCGGGAAAGAACGCCAACGGCCGTTGCCCCAGCGCCTCGGCGGGCAGCTTCAAGGGCTGGCTGAAGTCGGCGCACAGCGCGTGCACGTCGAGCCAGCGATAGTCGGCCGCCAGGCGACGGGTGCTGCTATGCAGAAACTCGCGGGAGATATCGATGCCCAGGTAACGCGCCGGGCGCAGTGCTTCGAGCAGCAGGCGGATCTTGCGGCTGGCGCCGCTGCCCAGCTCCACCAGGCTGGCGTTGCGCCCGGCCAGCTCGGCGATATCGCTCGCCGCCAGACGCAGAATGGTTTCCTCGGTGCGCGTCGGGTAGTACTCCGGCTGCAGGCAGATCAGCTCGAACAGCTGCGAGCCGCGATGATCGTAGAAGAACTTCGGTGACATCGCCTTCGGGCTGGCCGCGAAGCCACGCAGTGCTTCCTCGCGCAGCGACTCCAGTTCCGGGCTGATCGACTGTTCGTGGGTACGGATTGCCAATGCCATGCTCAGAGCTCCTTGGCCAGGCGCAGGCCGGAGAACTGCCAGCGCATCGTGGGGTAGAAGAAGTTGCGATAGGTGGGGCGCACGTGGTCTTCAGGCGTGGCGCAGCTGCCGCCACGCAGCACCATCTGCCCGGACATGAACTTGCCGTTGTACTCACCCAGGCTGCCGCCCAGCGGCCGAAAGCCGGGGTAGGGCCGGTAGGCGCTGGCCGTCCATTCCCAGGCATCGCCATAGAGCTGCTGCAGGCCATCACCCGCGCCCGCCGCCACCGGCTGCAGGTGATCGTTCTCGACGAAGTTGCCCCACAGCGGTTCGTCCTGAGCGGCCACTTCCCATTCCTCTTCGCGTGGCAAACGCGCCTGCGCCCAGGTGGCGAAAGCCTCGGCCTCGAAATAGCTCAGGTGGCAGACCGGCGCATGCAGATCCAACTCGCGCGGGCCGCCCAGGGTCAGCTCCAGCCAGTCGTCACCATCGCGCTGCCAGTACAGCGGCGCCTGCCAGCCGGCGCGCTGGATATGGTCCCAGCCGTCCGCCAGCCACAACGCCGTGCTGCGATAACCGCCATCGCGGATGAACTGCAGATACTCACCATTGCTTACCGGCCGGCTGGCCAGCTGGAAGGCCTCGACGAACACCCGGTGTTGCGGCCGCTCGCAATCGAAGGCAAAGCCATCGCCGGCATGGCCGACATGCCGCAGCCCAGCGGGAAACTCGACCCATCGCATTTCGCCGGCCGCCGCGTTGCCCGGCTTGAGGTCGTGACGATAGACCGGACGCAACGGGTTCTGCGCCAGGATGTGCTTGATATCCATCAACAGCAGTTCCTGATGCTGCTGCTCGTGCTCCAGCCCCAGCTCGACCCGCTGCAGCACCTCGTCGGCAAGGTCGCCGCCTGACTGGAGCAACTGCGCCATGGCCAGGTCGACATGGCTGCGATAGGCGTACACCTCGCTTACCGTCGGCCGCGACAACAACCCGCGCCGCGCCCGCTCGAAGGGCATGCCGTGGGTCTTGTAGTAGGAATTGAACAGATGGTCGTAGCGCTCATCCAGCGGGCGATAGCCCGGCAGAAAGGGCTGCAGCACGAAAGCCTCGAAGAACCAGGTGACATGCGCCAGATGCCATTTCGGCGGGCTGACGTCCGCCATGCTCTGGATCACATAATCTTCAGCCTCCAGCGGCTCACAGAGCCGCTCACTGGCAGCGCGCACCCGTTGGTAGCGTTGCCATAGCTGTTCGAGGTGCGGCGATGAAACGGCGATCCTGCTGGTGCGGTCTCGCATAACACGCATCCTTTGCTGGCGCCGCGAAGCACGACGGTACTTAAAGCCGACTGGGCAATAAGGGCAAAGGTTCAGGGAAAAATGTTGCGTTTACGTGGCAGGGGGCAGCAACGGGCTACCTCATACCGCCATTCTGATGGCGGCAATCAGGTGTGCGCTGACCCGATCATGCACAGTTTTGTGCAAGCGAATCGTTTCAGCCTAAAGTAATCGTGGTCTTTCTCCAGTTGTTTCGATTGTTTGATGTTTTGGGAGTGATGGAAGGTAACAAAGGCCACGCAATGCCTGGCCTTTGCTGTTGGGTTGTAACTGTATTAATAATCTTTGTGCTGTGTAAGTATGTTTTAGGTGTGTTGATTTATTTTTGTGTCAGTCGGGTGCCAGTGATTTAGTTGCTGGCTAATATAGCTGAGTTTGTATTCTTCATCTTCTATTCCTATTCGGAGTGCTGATTCAACTCTTGAGTTATCTATTCTTCCTCCGCGGCCAATTTCTGTCATTAGGCCACCAGTTAGAATTCCTATCGCATCATGCCCTCTGACATAGTTCCAAGCGTCTGTGCAGGGCAGGCCTGCTACAAGTGCTTTGAGCTCATCTGTGCTAGCTGCTGCGCCACGTGATACGCAAAATTCATATACCTTATCTAAATCGTAATCCCATTTGTTAGGGAGAATAAAATTTTGTGGTTTTAGGCACTTTAAAGAAATGTCATTGTGAAGTAAGTTGGCTGCTCTTATTTTTCCGAATTTTTCGCTAACATCTCGTACGTATTCGCGTACTGTTTTTTTAGTTTTTGCTTCAAAGTTTTCAATTTTTTGAGGGGCAGCATACTCGCTCAGTAGCTTGTCCAATGATCTAGATCTGATCAATAGCCCCTCAAGATCGCGAGGATCAGTTGACAAAATATTTGATGGGCGATTTTCGATTGGTTTCAGCCAGTCTACGTCAGCATCTACAACGCCGACGAGCTTAGAACTTACAGGGTCTTGCGTAAGAGCAGTAACAGTTTCTATCACATTTTTTTTCCCGCCGGCAGCAACCAGCGCAACTCCCTTGTACCGCCGGCATTCGAAAAAGCGTATATCACTAGGGCCTTCGACAAGCCAGAAAAAACCTTTGAAATCGGTCTGCATCATCTTTATTTCCGCAATGAGATCTCCGACACTCTTATTCCATTGATTCATCGGTGTTCGCATCCAAGGCTGTCATTAAATCGTCCCGACCACCCACAATGAACGGGGAGTGTGTTGCTACTATTGAGTAAAAATCAGAAACCTTGGATATGGATAGTAACTCCGGTAAGAAAGCTTTCTGCCAATTAACGTGGAGGGATAGCTCGGGTTCGTCAATTAGTACTAAGGTATTTTTGGATACCTTAAATAGTAACTCGTATAGCAGGACGATTTCGTGTTGCTCTCCAGATGACAGTGAGTCTAGTGGTATTTCAAGGTCTCCGGGGCCTTCAGCGTAAAGGCCTTTGTCTTTGCTTAACCGGATTCTCTTGTTTTTAAATTTGTCTTTAAGGCTGTTTAAAAGGAGCTCGGTTCTGTCGGCTAGTGATTCAAAAGCTTTTAATTTTTCTTCGCTATCCTCAACGTATAGACTCATGATTTCGAGTTTTTGAGGGTCTACATGGTCTAGGACTTGAATGTTGAATGATTGAAAGTTTTCTGAATCTAGAATTCCTAGATTTTTTAAGTTCTCAAGTTGTTTTGCTAGCTCGGTGAGTCTGGTTTTTAAGTCAAGGAGCTCTAGGGGCTTTGCGGACTTTGTAATAAACCGATGAGGGAATGACTGATCTAGCTCTTGAGATTGTTTTCCATAGTCTTTCAGAGCGGTCCCGATGTTGTTAGCTAGTTTCGCTGAGCAGTCGTTGACTGCAGAAACCAATTTTGTGCCTTTCTTACCCCACTCATTGGCTTGTATTGGTTTGTAAAGTCTGTTTGTTTCTACGAGGTGAACGCTAACTGTTTTAAGTATTGTAGCTATTGATTCTATATTCCTGCGCTTCTCCTTTGATCTGCTTGGTCGGTGCAGAAAGGCATCTATCTCGTCGTGGCTTATTTCTTCGCCGGTGCGTTCGTCAAACCATACTCCAGGTGCAATTCTATTGTACCAAGGTGGAATTCGACCACCTACATTCACTTCTTCAGAGAAGTTATGGGAAGCATGTGTTTTCTTGTCTTTTTTTATTTCGACTTCAAGGCGGTGACCCATGTGCTTTCGACGTACCAGTTGTGAAACCGATACGCCTACTCGCTTCACGACTATCTCCCATCCGGTACTCAAGCGTGCATTGATTTGCGAGAAAGGAATTGAGGCTAGAGAGTCATAGTCGCAGCTAAATAAATTGCTAATGCTTTTTAGGAGTGCGGTTTTTCCTACTCCATTTGGGCCGTGTACGATTGTGACACCGTCTATATGATTAAGTGTGATTTTGTGATTGTAAAGTCCATATAAGCCGTGGATCTCATATTCAATAAGTCTTGCTGTGTTGCTTGTGATTGAATCATCCTCTTGATGATTTTCCATTCATTTTTCCTTTGCATGTAGGTGTATTGAATAATTGGGGGTAACTAAGTTTTTTACCGAGATTGGTATTTAGGTAACTTGCCGGAGCCGACATTTTGGGGCGCGGAGCATCCCCAAAACTGCTGCGCCGCCTTTGGCCCTATCTTCACGCTGCAAACCAGCAGCGCATTACCGCATTTCGGAAACTGCCGCTCGGCTGTCGGATCACTTCGACGCTTAAGGTTCTGTACATGCTCGCGGTGCGTAGCGAGGGTTGGCGCGCGGCGGCCGGTTTGCAGGGCGTGCAGCATGGCGTCGACTTCAGCCTCGCTGAATACCGGCTGCTGAAATGACTGGATATAGCGGATAAAGCCGATGCCCTGGGTCACGTTGGCCGGTACTTCGGTTTTGAAGGTGCTGCCGCCGACGAAGGTGATGACCGAGTGCAGGTGCTCGGGGTTAACGCCAAGGGTGGCTTCCAGGGCTTTGAGGTGCTTGTAGTTCTGCCGCAGCGGGTTCTGGAATTTGATGCTGCGTTTGTAGAGCTTCTGCGTCCACTGCGCCTGCTTCTCGCTGCTGAAGATCCAGCCGCTCATGTTCTTCGTTTCCAGCACGAAGATGCCGTAGGGCGAGAGGAATACGTGGTCTATCTGCGTGGTGCCGTCCGGCGTGTTCAGGGTGACGTTGTGCAGGTGGCGGTAGGTTTGCTTATCCAACTGCCAATGGGCGAACAGGCGCACCAGCAGTTCACCGATCTGTCCCTTGGCCCAGGGCGATTTGAGCAGGCCGATCAGCAGGGCTGCTGGGATCAGCCAGAGCAGGCTGTCTATAAGCGGGCGAAGAATGAGGCCTACGTCCATATTTTCTTCCGTGAGCAAAGCCGCTTGAGTGGCGCTCGTTGTACGAGCGAGCAGGCGTGCCAAAATCCAGTTGCCTGGCACTGATCTGGATAATGGCTAATTGCTTTCAATCGCTCAAGGGGATCGCGACCATTGTCCTATGGCCGCTAGACGGTTACGCCAGGTTTGGGGGCATTGCGCAGGGCTGAGCGCGCCCGACAAGATAGCTGTCCGATCCAGGCCGGGGTCATTTGGCAGGAGTTTTTGTTCATGAGCCGATTAGCGCACCTATTCGGCTCATTTGGTGAGCCGAATAATGGCTATCTGGCTCACCGTCTTCTCACCTGATGTTCGTTGGACTGTCGTGTCGCTTGCTGGTCAGCGCTTCTTCGCCAGCAATTCGGAGCGGCCAATCACTTCTCTGCTGCGTTCAGGTTTGCGCGGGCCGGAGAAGCCGGCGTCTTCGATGGCGCTATCGAGGCCACGAAAGTGTGCGGCGGCTTTGGGGCTGCGGACTGTTTCCATGCCTTCGTTCCAGGCGTGCACCATATGTTTGGCTACCTCGCGCCAGGCGAGTTCGTTCTTCGCGGCTTCGATGACTTCCTTACCGACCTCTACGGCGGACTCGCAGAGTTGCTCGAGCATGGCTGCGTATTTGCTCGGGGCAATGCCCAGTACGGCCTTGAAGAAGGTTTCCAGGGATCGACCCGGTGTCCAGGTTTGCCTGCCTCCAACGGACAGGCCAGGCGGGTTGCTGGCAAAGCGCGGGTAGGCCTGAGTGGTCACCAGGTCATAGACCGGCGTGAAGCGCACGTCAGATCGGGAGGAGTAGAACAGCGCGATATTCTTCGCGTGGCAGTCGGCATTGCGTACCACGTAGTTGGTCAGCAGGTGCCAGCCCAGGTGCTCGCGCTGCGCTTGCAAGCGGTCAGCGGGGATATAGGCGCGTGTGGCATTCCACACCCGTTCGGTGGTGGGCGCGTACTTTTCATGGGGCGGTAAACCCAGCAGCCCGCAGGCATCCTCGACGCCGTAGCGGGGGATGCCGTGTTCGTCCACGTCGAAGCGATCCACTACCAGGACCTTGCCGTCGTCAGACATGCGGCAGGCAGCGACCGGCACGACATTCAGCCGCTCCAGTACGCGCATGGTGTAGAACTCGTTGAAGCCCAGAAAAGGGGTAGTTTCGTCAGAGCCCTTGATGATGTGAAAGCCGGTGCGCAGGGTCGGTTTGCCCAGCGGCTCCCGAGGGGCGACGGTGTCGGTGGCAATGAACTTTGGCACGACCCCCGATACGGCGACCCGAGCGTATTGCCGCACCAGTGCGGCGAACCGTTCGCTGGTGTTTTCCGCTTTGAGCAGGTGTTCTATCTCCAGCGGCGCCATATCGACGCCGGGTTGAACACCCGCTGGCGTGACCGAGACTCTGCCGATACCGGTGCCGCCCACCACCCCCAGCAGTGACAGATCGGTACCATCGAGTAGCGGGCCAAATTCCTCGCGAATGACGCCCAGCAGATACCCCTCGGGCAGGTTCTGCCGGAAGAACGGGAAAAGGTCGCGCGGCCAGCGCCATGCTTCTTCCCGTACCGGCATCGTCAGGCTGACGAAGTCTTCCGCTACTGTGCCCGGCAGGTACTTCAGCACATATTCATCGCGCTCCCGATAGAGCTTGGCCACCCGCCGTGAGCTGACGTGGACGTCGAGGATCATGCTCAAGCACTCCCTGAGCGTTGCTCGTCGAGGATGTCTTCAACCGTGCGTTGATGCCCGGCTTTGACCAGCTTCAGGTCGTAGCCTGCCGCCTCCAGCAGGCGAACCAGCACCGAGACGCTCATATCGCCTTTGGCCAGGGTTTCCATACGGGCTACGGTGGTGCGCGAGACGCCAGCACGACTGGCCAGCGCTTCCTGGCTCAGTTTCGCGTCACCGCGCGCCTGTTTCAGCATTTCCGAAACGTCGTAAAGAGAGGTCATTTGTAGCCCTTGGGCGTCAAAAATCGAAGTATTGCCGAAAAATGTAGCTCGTGGGCTACAGCTATACAAGTAGCCTGAATCAATTATTGTGTCTCGTGGGCTACAGGATACGCCTGGTAATCGTTTCTTGTGGCTCTTGGGCTACATTTTTCGTAGGCAATGGCTGCGCAGCTTCTCAGAGCGTGGAGGCGTAGCGGCGAGTGAGGAGGGTGGTTCCATTTGAGGTGTGCAAAAACACAAAAGCCGCGCAATGCGCGGCTTTGAAGGTGGTGGGCCCACACGGACTCGAACCGTGGACCAAAGGATTATGAGTCCTCTGCTCTAACCAACTGAGCTATAGGCCCCCAGAAGGCCGGCGGATTATACCGGCGCGCTCTCGCCAGCGCCAACCGCTTGACCTGGTGGGAGAAATTTCCGGGTGAAGGCCTCGGCGGAAAGCGGGCAACTGACCACGTAGCCCTGGATTTGCAGGCAGCCTTCGGCGGCCAGGCAGAGTTCCTGGGCCTTGGTCTCCACGCCTTCGGCGATCACCGTCAGTTGCATGCTGTTGCCAAGGGCGATGATGGCGCGGGTGATCGCCAGGTCGTGCGGGTCGTCCGGCAGGCCACGGACGAAGGACTGGTCGATCTTCAGCACGTCCAGCGGCAGGCGCTTTAGGTAGCTGAGTGAGGAGTAGCCGGTGCCGAAGTCGTCGATGGCCAGTTGCACGCCGAGCTGTTTGAGGCGGTGGAGGATGTCCAGCGCTTCGCCGGCCTGGTTCATGATGAAGTTCTCGGTGATCTCCAGTTGCAGCAGCTCCGGCGCCAGGTTGTATTGCTGCAACAGTGCGCTGATGCGCGGCAGCAGGCTGGGCTGGTGCAGCTGGGCGCCGGCGAGGTTGACCGAGAGGGCGCCGAAGCCGTGGCCGCTTTCCTGCCAGTCCTGCAGTTGGCGGCAGGCTTGTTCCAGCACCCAGTCGCCCAGCGGCAGGATCAGCCCGCTTTCTTCGGCCACCGGGATGAAGCGATCCGGCGGGATGTCGCCGAACACCGGGTGCGGCCAGCGTACCAGCGCTTCGGCGCCGACCAGGCTCTGGCTGCGCAGGCAGAGCTTGGGCTGGTAGTACAGGCACAGTTCGTCGCGCTCCAGGGCGCGGCGCAGTTCCTGTTCCATGGCCATGCGTTCGTTGACCTGGAAGGTCAGCGAGCGGGTATAGAGCTCGCTGCGGTTACGGCCCTTGGCCTTGGATTGGTACATGGCCGCGTCGGCGTTCTTGACCAGGGTGGCGACGTCGAGGCCGTCCTTGGGGTAGAGGCTGATGCCGATGCTGGCGCTGATGAAGAACTCGTGGTTGTCGAGCTGGAACGGTGCGCGGAAGCATTCGAGCAGTTTCTGCGCGACCTGTTCGGCGTCCTGCGGCTGGTGCAGGCCGGGCAGCAGGATGATGAATTCGTCGCCGCCGAGACGGGCGACGGTGTCGATATCGCGCAGTTGCAGTTTCAGGCGCGCGGCGATGGCCTTGAGCAACTGGTCGCCGACCGGGTGGCCGAGGCTGTCGTTGATCTGCTTGAAGCGGTCGAGGTCGAGAAACAGCACGGCGCCCAGTTGGTCGTCGGCGCGTGAGCCATCCAGGGCGCTGCGCAGACGGTTCTCGAACAGCAGGCGGTTGGGCAGGCCGGTCAGCGGGTCGTGGTGGGCCTGATGATCGAGGCGTGCCTGGGCATGCTTGAGGCTGGAGATGTCGGCGAATACCCCGACGAAGTGGGTGATCTGGTTATCGCAGTTGCGCACGGCGCTGATGGTCAGCCATTCGGGGTACAGCTCGCCGTTCTTGCGCCGGTTCCAGATTTCCCCCTGCCAGTGGCCGTTGGCCGCCAGGCTGTGCCACATGGCGGCGTAGAAGGCGTTGTCGTGCTGGCCGGAGGAGAGCAGGTTGGGACGCTGGCCTAGAGCTTCGGCCTCGCTGTAACCGGTGATCTGGGTAAAGGCGCGGTTGACCGCGGTGATGCGCTGTTCGAGGTCGGTGATCAACACGCCTTCGGCGGTGCTTTCGAAAACGGTGGCGGCTTGTTGCAGTTCTTCCTGCATCTGCTGGCGTTCGGTGATGTCGCGAGCGATGGTCAGCAGGCACTCGTCGCCGCCGATGGGCAGCGGCTGCGCGGAGAGTTCGCAGAGGCGCAACTGGCCGCTCTTGGTGCGCACCGGGGCGATCAGGTCGCGCACGCTGCCTTGCTCACGAATGCGTTGCACCAGGCGTTCACGATCTTTCGGGTCGGCCCAGATGCCCAGGCTGAGGGTGCTTTGTTCGGCAATCTCGCCGAGGCTGTAGCCGGTGATGCGGCTGAAACCTTCGTTGGCCTCCACCAGCAGGCCGTCGCGCAGACGGGTGATCAGCAGGCCATCGGGCGAGGCGTGGAAGGCCTTGGCGAACTTCTCTTCGGAAATCTGCAGTTGCTGCTGGGTGCTCTTGAGCTGGCTGATGTCGCGCACCACCACAACCAGTGCCAGGGTGTTGTCGAGCATGAACTGACTGGCCGAGATGAGGCCGGTGAACAGGCTGCCATCGGCGCGGCGGAAGGGCATTTCCAGGTTGCGCAGGCTTTCGTCCTGCAGACGCAGCAGCAAGCTCGGGCCGATGCCAGGCACGCCCCATAGATCGAGTTCGGTGGCGGTCTTGCCGATGGCTTGTTCGACGCTGATGCCGGTCTGTTCGGTGAAGGCGGTGTTGACCTCCAGCAGTACACCGTCGACGCGTCGAGCAATGATCAGGATGTCCGGGCATTGCTGGAACACCGAGGCGAACTTCTGCTCCGACAGGCGCAGTGCCTGCTCGGTCTGCTTGGCGTCGCTGATGTCGACCATCACGCCGCGAATCACCTGGCGGTCGTCGCGTTGCAGCAGGGTGACGATGTCGCGCACCCACACCGTGCGCCCGTCGGCGGCGAGCAGGCGGTATTCCAGGGCGTGGTCGTTGCCGGCCGAGCATTGTTCCAGGCAGGTGCGCAGGGTACGCTGGTGATCGTCCGGGTGCAGGTGGCACTGCCAGAAGCCGGGCTCCAGCCATTCGTGCAGGGGATAGCCCAGCAATTTTTCCGCATGGGGCGAGACATAGGTGTAGGTGAGCCCGCTGGACTCGGTTTCCCAGGTGATGGCCGAGAGGCTTTCGACCATGTCGCGAAAGTGCTGCTCGCGGTTACGCAGTTCCTGCTCCAGCGCTTCACGGTTGCGCATCTCGCGTTTCAGGCGGTGGTTGATGCGCAGGATGATGGCGATGACCGCCAGCAGGCCGAGCAGGGCTGGCAGGCCGTAGAGCAGGGTTTCGTGCCAGACGCTGCGTTTGTCCAGCACGCTGCCGACCCAGGGTTCCTGCAAGGCGGCGATTTCTTCGGCGCTGAGCTCGGCGAAGAGCTTGTCGAGAATGCCGACCAGCATGCTCTGGTCACGCGGGGCGGCCATGGCCAACTGGTAGCGATAGGGCGTCTCGCCGCTGATGTAGACGCCGTCGAGCTTGAGCTGGCGCAGGCTCCAGACGCTGGAGGCAAGATCACCGACCATGGCATCGACCTGGTTGGTCGCCAGCGCCTGCAGGGCGGCGGCGACGTTGCGCAGCGGCAGCAGGTTGAGATCGGGGTGTTGCTGGCGCAGCAGCTCGTGCGGGGCGTAGTCAGCCACCACGGCAATCTTCAAACCGTACAGCTCATTGAGCGTTCTCGGCTGCGGCCCGCCGTTGCGGGCGAGGATGACGATGGGAAAGTCCAGGTAGGGGCGGGTGAAGATCAGGTATTCCCGGCGTTCGGGTGTCGACATCACGCCGGGGAGCAGGTCGACCTGGCCCATGCGCGCCTGCTCCAGTATCGCGCTCCAGTTGCTGGGCTCGACGGGTTGCAGCGTCACGTCAAGACGCTCTTCGATCAGCCGTACATAGGCGGCGGTCAGGCCGTGATAGTTACCCTGTTCGTCACGAAACTCGAAAGGGGGCCAGGATGCATCGACACCCAGACGTAGTTCGGGGTGTGCTGCCAGCCAGGTGCGCTCGTCCTCGTTGAGTGTCAGGGCTAGGGCCGGGGTCATCCAGTACGCCAGGCACAACAGCACAATGGCCGGCAAGCGGGGCATAACGGCCTCGTTTCGCGATCAGTATCGTCGTAGTGTAGATCGGCCATTGCCGGGATGGCAGTTTGATTGCAGCGTCTGCGCTGCCTTTGGCTGGCGAGTGAGCGGGCGCACGGCCCAGAAAGCAAAACCCCCGGCCTGGGCCGGGGGTTCTGGTATCACTCGTCGAGGAAGGAGCGCAGATGCTCGCTTCGCGTCGGGTGGCGCAGCTTGCGCAGCGCCTTGGCTTCGATCTGGCGGATACGCTCACGGGTGACATCGAACTGCTTGCCCACTTCCTCGAGGGTGTGGTCGGTGTTCATGTCGATACCGAAGCGCATGCGCAGGACCTTGGCTTCACGGGCAGTGAGGCCGGCCAGCACTTCGCGAGTGGCTTCCTTGAGGCTTTCGACCGTGGCTACGTCGATCGGGGACTGCATGGTGCTGTCCTCGATGAAGTCGCCCAGGTGCGAGTCTTCGTCGTCGCCGATCGGGGTTTCCATGGAGATCGGCTCTTTGGCGATCTTCAATACCTTGCGGATCTTGTCCTCGGGCATTTCCATGCGCTCACCCAGCTCTTCCGGAGTGGGCTCGCGGCCCATTTCCTGAAGCATCTGACGGGAGATGCGGTTGAGCTTGTTGATGGTCTCGATCATGTGCACCGGAATACGGATGGTGCGCGCCTGGTCGGCGATCGAGCGGGTGATCGCCTGGCGAATCCACCAGGTGGCGTAGGTCGAGAACTTGTAGCCGCGACGGTATTCGAACTTGTCCACCGCCTTCATTAGGCCGATGTTGCCTTCCTGGATCAGGTCGAGGAACTGCAGGCCGCGGTTGGTGTACTTCTTGGCGATGGAGATGACCAGACGCAGGTTGGCCTCGACCATTTCCTTCTTGGCGCGGCGAGCTTTCGCTTCACCGATGGACATGCGCCGGTTGATGTCCTTGATCTCGGCCAGGCTCAGGCTGCACTCGGCTTCCAGATCGGCCAGCTTCTGCTGGCAGCGCTGGATGTCGCCCTGCAGGTTGCCCAGGGCTTCGGCGTACTTGGCCTTGCCCTTGGCCAGGTCGGCGGCCCAGTCCATGTCGATTTCGTTGCCCGGGAACAGGCGCAGGAAGTCGGCACGCGGCATGCGCGCATCACGCACGCACAGCTGCATGATGGCGCGTTCTTGCGCACGCAGACGGTCGAGGGCGTCGCGCACCTGGGTGACCAGGGCGTCGTACTGCTTGGGCACCAGCTTGATCGGCATGAACAGCTCGGCCAGGGTGGCCAGCTCTTCGGTGGCCTGCTTGCTGCCACGACCATGCTTCTTCAGCGCCTTGAGGACTTTGTCCTGCTGCTCGGCCACGGCAGTGAAACGGCGAGCCGCTTCTTCCGGGTCCGGGCCGCCATCGCCTTCTTCTTCCTCGTCGTCGCCGCTCTCGTCTTCTTCTTCGTCGTCGCTTTCTTCAGCGGCGGCGCCTTCCTTGACGGGAACGGGGGCGGCGGCTTCGTCAGGCACGCTGCCGTCATCCGGGTCAATGTAGCCACTGAGGACTTCGGCCAGGCGGCCGCCCTCGGTGGTGACGCGGGTGTACTCGGCGAGGATGCCGTCGACGGTGCCGGGGAAGTGAGCGATGGCGCTCATGACTTCGCGGATGCCTTCCTCGATGCGTTTGGCGATTTCGATCTCGCCTTCGCGGGTCAGCAGTTCCACGGTGCCCATTTCGCGCATGTACATGCGCACCGGGTCAGTGGTGCGGCCGATATCGGTCTCGACGGCGGCGAGGGCAGCAGCTGCTTCTTCGGCTGCAGCCTCGTCGGTGTCGGCATCGGCCAGCATCAGGGCGTCTGCATCCGGAGCACTCTCGTGTACCGGGATCCCCATGTCATTGATCATGCGGATGATGTCTTCCACCTGCTCAGGATCTGAAATGTCCTCAGGCAAGTGGTCGTTGACCTCTGCGTAAGTCAGATACTTCTGCTCACGACCCAGGGTGATCAACTCTTTGATACGAGATTGCTGCTGCGCTTTTACGGACATAACACCCTATCCACTGAAGGTCTTGGCGGGCTGAAAACAAGCCGAGGATTATACCTCGGTTTTGGCTTTAGGCGCCAGTTGGGGACTTGCTGCTCTGCGAGGAGGTCAGGCTGTAGTGCTCTCTGAGCAATGTCTTTTCCTCGTCTGTGAGCTCGCTGGGGCTTTTATGAATGATGCTGCGGAGCGCCTTTTCACGCCGCCTCTGCGATTGACTATTTGCAAGTGTAGTAATGGTGTCGAAAAACTGCTGTTCAAGGTTGTCGCCCTGGATCAGCCATTCCTTCTCCGCCAGCGCCCGCAGCAGGCGACCTTGTTCGGTGCCGTGCCAGCGGGCGATCAGTTGCAGCGAACGCAGGTTGGGCGTTTTCTGCAGGGCACCGACCAAGGCCACGAGAAGCTGAGCGTAAGTGTCGTTTTCGTCGGCGAAATGGCTGACATCTTCGACCTTCTGCGCCAGATGCGGATGGTGCAGCAACGTGCGCAGGGCGATCAGGTGCGGTGATTCGACGCTCACGGCAGTGCGCGGGGCACGTGGGGCGAAATCGCCCTTGCCCTTCTTGTTCCATTTGCCGCCGCCATCTTTTTTCCAGCTGCCCTTACCGCCTTCGTTGCTGCGCTCGTAGTGCTGCTGGGGCGGTGCGGGCTGCTCGTAACCGCCGACGTCCGGCAGGTTGTCGTAGTAGGCGCTGTCGGGGATGTCGCCGTAATCCGGGTAATCGCTGCTGGGCGCCTGGCTGGTGGTGCTCGGCGCGTGACTGCGCGGTGCACTGGCGACCTGGCTCAGCGCTTCGCCGGAAAGGCCGGTGATTTCGCTAAGGCGCTGGCGCATCAGGGCGCGCAGGTTGTTGCCGGGAATCTTGTCGATCAGCGGCGCGGCCAGGGTCACCAGGTGTGCCTTGCCTTCCAGTGAGCGCGGGTCGGCTTCTTCGCACAGCTGCTGGAAGAAGTAGTCGGCCAGCGGTTGCGCGTGCTGGTTGATGCGTGCGCGGAAGGCGTCGGTGCCTTCGGCGCGCACCAGGGTGTCCGGGTCTTCGCCTTCGGGCAGGAACAGAAAGCGCGCGCGGCGACCGTCCTGCAGGCTCGACAGGGTGGACTCCAGGGCGCGCCAGGCGGCGTTGCGCCCGGCAGCGTCGCCGTCGAAGCAGAACAGCACGCTGGGCACGATGCGGAACAGGCGCTTGAGGTGCTCTTCGCTGGTGGCCGTGCCCAGGGTCGCCACGGCATTGCGCAGGCCTTGCTGGGCCAGGGCGATGACGTCCATGTAGCCTTCGACCACCATGATCTCGTCGAGATCGCGGTTGTGCTTGCGCGCCTCGTACAGGCCGTAGAGCTCCTGGCCCTTGTGGAACACGGGGGTTTCCGGCGAGTTGAGGTACTTGGGTTTGTCGTCGCCCAGCACGCGGCCACCGAAGGCGATCACCCGGCCGCGGCTGTCGCGGATGGGGAACATGATGCGGTCGCGGAAGCGGTCGTAGCGCCTGCCGTTCTCGGCGTTCTCGATCAGCAGGCCGGCGTCGATCATGACCTTCTGCTGCAGGGCGTCGGCGCCCAGTTGCTTGAGCAGGTTGTCCCAGCCGGGCGGGGCGAAGCCGATGCCGAAGTCGCGGGCGATTTCGCCGGTCAGGCCGCGGCCCTTGAGGTAGTCCACCGCGTATTTGCGCTGCGGATGGCTTTTCAGCGCCTGGCGATAGTGCTCGGCGGCGGCATTGAGCAGCGGGTAGAGCGGTGAGTCGACCGGCTGTCTGGGTTTGTGTCCGCGGCCGCTTTCTTCGCGCGGCACGTCCATGCCGGCGCGTTTGGCCAACTCCTCGATCGCCTGGGGAAATTCCAGTTGATCGTGGTCCATGACGAAGCCGAGGGCGTTGCCACCGGCGCCGCAGCCGAAGCAGTAGTAGAACTGTTTGTCCGGGCTGACGGTGAAGGAGGGGGTCTTTTCCTTGTGGAACGGGCAGCAGGCGCTGTAGTTCTTGCCGGTCTTCTTCAGCTGGATGCGCGAACTCACCACATCGACGATGTCGGTGCGGTTGAGCAGGTCATCGATGAAGGATTGCGGTATCAGGCCGGCCATAGGCGCTCAGCATACTGCCCGGCGCAAGCGCGGGACAACGATGGGTAGAAAAGCAAAAACTCCGCTCACTCGCTAAGGTGCGAGGCGGAGTCTTTCAAATGCAATGCCCGGCCAGGGCCGGGCATTCGAGCGCTGCGTGTACGGTATTAGTACAGGCGGACGCTGCGACGCTGTTCGCGCTGCACTTTCTTGGCGTGACGCTTAACAGCGGCAGCGGCCTTGCGCTTACGCTCAGCGGTCGGCTTTTCGTAGAATTCGCGGCTACGGACTTCAGCCAGTACGCCGGCTTTTTCGCAGGAGCGCTTGAAACGACGCAGGGCTACGTCGAAGGGTTCGTTCTCTTTAACTTTGACGGCTGGCATCCAGGTCGTACCTTCGTTAATTACCGGTGTTCAACGCGCTCCCGGCAAATGGCTCGGGTTGCGTCGGTTTTTAAGGGTTGCGGATGTTACCCCCTCGAGCCGAGGAATGCAAAGGCCTCTGATCGAAAAGCGCTGGCCGCTCCGCCGGGCGGCGCTTATCATGCGCGCCTTTGTTCCACGCGGCAAATCAAGGCTCAAGCTCCATGCTCGTACTGGGATTGGAAACCTCCTGCGATGAAACCGGCGTCGCGCTCTATGACAGCGAGCGCGGCCTGCTGGCTGACGCCCTGTTCAGCCAGATCGACCTGCATCGCGTCTACGGCGGCGTAGTGCCGGAACTGGCCTCGCGCGATCACGTCAAGCGCATGCTTCCGCTGATCCGCCAGGTGCTGGGTGAGGCGGGCAAGCAGGCCAGCGATATCGACGCCCTGGCCTACACGGCAGGCCCCGGCCTGGTCGGCGCGCTGCTGGTTGGTGCCTCCTGCGCCCAGGCGCTGGCTTTTGCCTGGGGCGTGCCGGCCATCGGCGTGCATCATATGGAAGGTCATTTGCTGGCACCCATGCTGGAAGAGCAGCCTCCAGCCTTTCCGTTCGTCGCCTTGTTGGTGTCCGGCGGCCACACCCAGTTGGTGCGAGTCGATGGCATCGGCCAGTACCAGTTGCTTGGCGAGTCGCTGGACGATGCCGCCGGTGAGGCCTTCGACAAGACCGCCAAGCTGATGGGGCTGAATTATCCGGGCGGCCCGGAAATCGCCAGGCTGGCCGAGCAGGGCACGCCGGGGCGCTTCGTCTTCCCGCGGCCGATGACCGATCGCCCGGGGCTGGACTTCAGTTTCAGCGGCCTCAAGACCTTTGCGCTCAATACCTGGCAGCAATGCCGCGACAGCGGTGACGACCTCGACCAAGCCCGCCGCGACATCGCGCTGGCCTTCCAGCAGGCGGTGGTTGAGACTCTGACCATCAAGTGCAAGCGCGCGCTCAAGCAGAGCGGGCTGAAAAGCCTGGTCATCGCTGGTGGCGTGAGTGCCAACAAGGCGCTGCGTGAGCATCTGGAGCGCATGCTGGGTGAAATGAAGGGCAAGGTGTTCTACGCGCGTCCGCGTTTCTGCACCGACAACGGCGCGATGATCGCCTACGCCGGTTGCCAGCGTTTACTGGCCGGGCAGCATGAGGATCTGGCGATCAAGGTGCAGGCGCGCTGGCCGATGGAGTCGCTGCCGGCGATTTAACGAGTCGAGGCTCTGTAGGAGCGGCTTCAGCCGCGCTTTGCAGTCCGACCGGTTGCTTAAAAACGCCGCTCGCGGCCGGCGAACAGATCGCGCAGATTGCTGCGGTGACGCCAGACAATCAGCCCGGTGAGTACGCAGGCCGGCAGCAGGGCCGCCGGTTGTTGCCAGGCCAGCAGCGGTAGCGTCAGCGGTGTGGCGATCAGCGAGGCCAGCGAGCTGGTGCGGGTCAGCAGAAATACCAGGGCCCAGGCCGCCAGGGCGAGCAAGGCCGCCGGTGGGTAGAGGCCGAGTAGCATGCCGGCGGCAGTGGCCACGCCCTTGCCGCCACGAAAACGGAAGTACAGCGGGTAGAGATGGCCGACGACGGCCGCCAGGCCAATCCAGGCCTGTTGGTGCAGGCTGAGGCCGAGCAGCTTGGCGATCAGGATCGGTAGCAGGCCCTTGAGCAGGTCGCCGATCAGCGTCATCACAGCGAGCTTCTTGCCGGCCACGCGCAGCATGTTGGTGGCGCCGGGGTTGCCCGAGCCGCTGGCGCGCGGGTCTGGCCCGCCAGCGAGGCGGCTGAGCAGGATGGCGAAGGACAGCGAACCGAGCAGGTAGGCAAGGATTGCCAGAAGCCAGAACATGGTGGCCATTCCAGGGCATGGGGTGGCCCGATTCTAACGAGGTGCAGCGCCCTTGTCGTGGCGCGGAGAGTGCGGGTGGACAGAGTATTTATCGAGGGGCTGGAAGTCGACACGGTGATCGGCGCCTACGATTGGGAGCGCGAGATTCGCCAGTGCCTGCGCCTGGACCTGCAGATGGCCTGGGACAACCGCCCCGCCGCCGCCGGTGATGACCTCAACCTGGCGCTCGACTACGCCAGCGTGTCCACGCGCATCCAGGCCTTCGCGGCCGAGTCGCAGTTCATTCTGGTCGAGACCTTCGCCGAACGCCTGGTGCAGACCCTGATGGAAGAGTTCAACATTCCCTGGATGCGTCTGAAGCTGACCAAGCCCGGCGCGGTGCCAGCCGCTCGCGGTGGCGTGGGCGTGGAGATCGAGCGCGGATGCCTCTGACTCGGGTCTTTCTCGGCCTCGGCAGCAATGTCGAGCGCGAGGCTCACCTCACCGCCGGTCTCGATGCGTTGGCGGGGCTGCTCAGCGACATGCGCTGCTCGCCGGTGTTCGAGAGCCATGCGGTGGGAATCAAGAGCGGTAACTTCTTCAACCTGGTGGTGGTCGGTGAGACGGAGCTGCCGCTGTTGGAGCTGGACCGCCGGCTGAAATTCATCGAAGCCGACAATGGCCGCTACGCGCCGGACCGCAAGGGTTTGCCGCTGGACATCGACGTGCTGCTGTATGGCGAACAGGTCGGCAACTTCAACGGCCTGATCCTGCCGCGCGCGGAAATTCTCAAGAACGCCTTCGTGCTCTGGCCGCTGGCACTGTTGGCGCCGCAGCTGCAGCACCCGGTGGCTGGCCGTTCCTTCGCCGAGTTATGGGCGTCGGCGCAGATCGATCAGCAGCTATGGCCGGCGGCTTTCCAGTGGCGTGGCACCGAGCTGACGCCGGCAGAGCTGCTGCAGACGCATTCGGTCTAGTTGGCTGCGGCCAGGCCTTTGTAGGGTGCGCCGCGCGCACCACGGTTACCGGTACGCGCACGGCCCCGCGACACCCTGCGGTTGTAGCCCGGATGAGACCCGGGACTTGCGTCGGGTGCTATCCCGGATTTCATCCGGGCCCCGTTGTTTGCTGTTCCTTATAGGCCTTGAGTGCCCCCAGGCGCTCGCGGTTGAGCGCTTCGCCCAACTCGGCGCCCTTGAATCCCTTCTCCAGTAACGGTTTGACCGGTACCTGCCGTGCTGCCTCGGCGGCGCCCAGCAGGTAGGCGCCCTGTGGGTAGTCGCGTTGCTCCAGGCCCAGGCGACCACGCGCATCCATCTCGCAGGCGGCGACGAATTCGGCGAAGCGCTGCGGGCGGCGGAACACGTCGAAGCGTTGCAGCAGTTCCAGTAGCGTCGAGGGGCGCAGCTCCAGCGCGCGATGGCCATGGGTGTGAAACTCACCGACCAGCATTGCCAGCTCGGCGCAGTCACGGGGTGCTTTGCAGTGTTCGTTGATCGCCTGGATCAGGCGCAGGCCCTTTTGCTCGTGAGCGATATGCCGCGGCCACTCATCCTCGGGCGTCAGGCCTTTGCCGACGTCATGCAGCAGGCTGGCCCAGCGCACGTTCAGCGGCTGGTCGTGCTCCGCACACTGGCGCAGCACGCTGAGCACATGCACGCCGGTATCGATTTCAGGATGGTGTGCCTGCGGTTGTGGCACACCGAACAGATCGTCCACTTCCGGCAGCAGGGCGGCCAGCGCGCCGCAGTCGCGCAGCACCTGGACGAACACGTCTGGACGCGGCTCCATCAGGGCGCGGGAGATTTCCTTCCAGCTGCGTTCGGCGGTGAGGTGGGCCAGTTCGCCTGACTCGGCCAACTCACGCATCAGCATCAGGGTTTCTGGCGCGACGCTGAAGCCGAACGGCGCATAGCGCGCGGCGAAGCGGGCCACGCGCAAGACACGCAGCGGATCTTCGGCGAACGCCGGGGAAACGTGACGCAGGACGCGGGCTTCAAGATCCTGCTGGCCGTTATAGGGATCGATCAGGTTACCTTGGTCGTCCTCGGCCATGGCATTGACGGTGAGGTCGCGGCGGATCAGGTCCTGTTCCAGGGTGACGTCGGGGCTGGCGTGGAAGGTGAAACCGCCATAGCCGCGCCCGCTCTTGCGCTCGGTGCGGGCCAGAGCATATTCCTCGCCCGTTTGCGGGTGCAGGAACACCGGAAAGTCGGCGCCCACCGGGCGGTAGCCGAGTTCGAGCATCTGCTCGGCGCTGGCGCCGACCACGACCCAATCCACTTCACTGACGGGGCGGCCAAGCAGGCGATCGCGCACGGCGCCGCCGACTTTGTAGATCTGCATGTATATTCCTCCACTGAGCGCAGAGGATACCGAAGAACGTGTCGAGCGCGCAGGCGATCAAATCGGCGGAATGATCAGGTCCAGCCTCGGGTATTCGCTGTCGTTCTCCGAACTGCCGCGTGGTGGTACATGCTGGGTGGTGATCAGCTGGTCGCCCTGGCAGACCTCCAGATGAATGTCGAAGCCCCACAGCCGGTGCAGGTGCTTGAGTACTTCGCCAGTGGAGTCGCCCAGCGGTTTGCGGTCGTGCTGCTGATGGCGCAGGGTCAGCGAGCGGTCGCCGCGGCGGTCGATGTTCCAGATCTGCACGTTGGGTTCGCGGTTGCCCAGGTTGTACTGCGCGGCGAGTAGTTCGCGGATGGTGCGGTAACCCGGTTCGTCATGAATGGCCGGCACCAGCAGTTCGTCCTTCTGGTCGTCGTCGAGAATACCGAACAGCTTGAAGTCACGAATCACCTTGGGCGAGAGGAACTGCAGGATGAAGCTCTCATCCTTGAAGCTGTTCATGGCGAACTTGAGCGTGGTCAGCCAGTCGCTGCCGGCGATGTCCGGGAACCAGCGTTTGTCCTCTTCGGTGGGGTTTTCGCAGATACGGCGGATGTCGCGGTACATGGCAAAACCCAGGGCGTAGGGATTGATACCGCTGTAGTAGGGGCTGTCGAACGGCGGCTGGTAGACCACGCTGGTGTGCGACTGCAGGAACTCCATCATGAAGCCGTCGGTGACCAGGCCTTCGTCGTATAGATCGTTCATCAGGGTGTAGTGCCAGAAGGTGGCCCAGCCTTCGTTCATCACCTGAGTCTGGCGCTGCGGGTAGAAGTACTGGGCGATCTTGCGCACGATGCGGATCACCTCGCGCTGCCAGGGCTCCAGCAAGGGCGCGTGTTTTTCCAGAAAATAGAGGATGTTTTCCTGCGGTTCGGCCGGGAAGCGCTTGCTGTCCTTCTCGCTGCCCTTGTCTGCGTTCCTGGGAATGGTGCGCCACAGGTCGTTGATCTGCTTCTGCAGGTGCTCTTCGCGATCTTTCTGCCGGCGCCGTTCTTCCTCGGCGGAGATGGGGTAGGGGCGTTTGTAACGGTCGACGCCGTAATTCATCAGCGCGTGGCAGGAGTCGAGCAGCTCCTCCACCGCATCGATGCCGTAGCGCTCCTCGCACTGCATGATGTACTGCTTGGCGAACACCAGGTAATCGATGATAGAGCTGGCGTCCGTCCAGGTACGGAACAGGTAGTTGCCCTTGAAGAAACTGTTGTGGCCGTAGCACGCGTGGGCGATCACCAGTGCCTGCATGCAGATGGTGTTTTCCTCCATCAGGTAGGCGATGCAAGGATCGGAGTTGATCACGATCTCGTAGGCCAGGCCCATCTGCCCGCGCTTGTAGCCTTTTTCGGTGGAAAGGAAATGCTTGCCGTATGACCAGTGGTGGTAGCCAAGCGGCATGCCCACCGAGGCGTAGGCATCCATCATCTGCTCGGCAGTGATCACTTCGATCTGGTTGGGGTAGGTGTCCAGCGCATAGCGCTCGGCGATGCGGGCGATTTCCTTGTCGTACTGGCGGATCAGGTCGAAGGTCCACTCCGATCCGGTGGAGATCGGCTCGCGCTTTCTGCTGCTGGCATTCATGGCTTGGCCCTCAACTCACCAGGCGACGCTGGAACAGTTCGCGGAACACCGGGTAGATGTCCGCGGCGGACACCAGTTGCTGCTGGGCGAAGCTGTCGGCGAAGGCTTCGGCCACTTGTTCGTACTCGAACCACAACGCCTGGTGTTCGCGTGGGGTGATCTCGACGTAGGTGAAGTACTGCACAAACGGCATGATCTGGTTGATCAATATATCCCTGCATACCGGTGAATCGTCATTCCAGTTGTCGCCGTCCGACGCCTGGGCGGCATAGATGTTCCACTCGTTGATCGGGTAGCGCTCGGCCATGACTTCCTGCATCAGCTTCAGGGCGCTGGAAACGATGGTGCCGCCGGTTTCGCGGGAGTAGAAGAACTCCTCCTCGTCCACTTCCTTGGCACTGGTGTGGTGGCGGATGAAGACCACGTCGATCTTGTCGTAATTGCGCTTGAGGAACAGGTACAGGAGGATGAAGAAGCGTTTGGCCACGTCCTTGGTGGCCTGGGTCATGGAGCCGGAGACGTCCATCAGGCAGAACATCACCGCCTTGGAGCTGGGATTGGGCTGCTTGGTCAGCAGGTTGTACTTGAGGTCGAAGGTGTCGAGGAACGGCACGCGATGGATGCGCGCGCTGAGGCGTTCGATTTCCTCCTGAATGGCCTGGATATCGCCGAAGTTGTCCGGCTCTTCCCGGCGCAATCGCTCCAGTTCGGCCTTGGCTTCGCGCAATTTGGCGCGGCTGGAACCAGACAGGGCGATGCGCCGTGCGTGGGCCGAACGCAGGGTGCGCACGATGTTGATGCGCGAGGGGTTGCCCTCGTTGCTGATACCGGCGCGCACGGTCTTGAAGGTTTCCGCACCGGTCAGGTGGCGTTTGACCAGATTGGGCAACTCCAGGTCCTCGAACATGAAATCGAGGAATTCCTCCTGGGTGATCTGGAACACGAACTCGTCCATGCCTTCGCCGGAGTTGCTCGCCTTGCCACTGCCGCGCCCACCACCGCCGCCTTGTGGTCGTGGGATGCGTTCGCCGGTGGTGAATTCCTTGTTGCCGGGGTGGACGATGGTCTGCTTGCCGCCGCGGCCATGATGCAGCACCGGCTCATCGATATCGCGACCGGGAATGCTGATCTGCTCGCCGTGCTCCATGTCGGTGATGGAGCGTCGGCTGACGGCTTCCTCCACCGCCTTCTTGATGTGTTCACGGTAACGCCGCAGGAAGCGCTGGCGGTTAACCGTGCTCTTGTTCTTGCCGTTGAGGCGTCGGTCGATCACGTAGCTCATGACATCTCCTTCGAACCTGTTCAGAGTCTGCTGCGCGTCGGCCCTGTTGCGTTGAAAACAGTTTCGGACTGCTCATTTATCGCTCGTAAAGTCGAACGCGACTCCGACCGGTCCTCACCTGTTTTCGCCTGGCAGCGCTCTAGCTCGCGAGACTTTGAACAGGTTCTTGCCCGCCCGTGGCCACGGGCGAGCAGCGAATGACACGGCGCGCGCCGCGCGCCGGGTAGGGCTTACTGAGACTTGCGAACCCGCAGGTACCACTCCGACAGCAGGCGCACCTGCTTCTCGGTGTAGCCGCGCTCGACCATGCGTTTGACGAAGTCGTTGTGCTTCTGCTGATCCTCCTTGCTGCCCTTGGCGTTGAAGCTGATGACCGGGAGCAGATCCTCGGTGTTGGAGAACATCTTCTTCTCGATGACCACGCGCAGCTTCTCGTAGCTGAGCCAGGTGGGGTTCTTGCCGTTGTTGTTGGCGCGGGCGCGCAGCACGAAGTTGACGATCTCGTTGCGAAAATCCTTCGGGTTGCTGATGCCGGCCGGTTTCTCGATCTTCTCCAGCTCCTCGTTGAGCGCCACGCGGTTGAGGATCTCGCCGGTCTCCGGGTCGCGGTACTCCTGATCCTGAATCCAGAAGTCGGCGTACAGCACGTAGCGGTCGAAGATGTTCTGCCCGTATTCGCTGTACGACTCCAGATAAGCGGTCTGGATTTCCTTGCCGATGAACTCGATGTAGCGCGGCGCCAGGTATTCCTTGATGTAGCGCAGGTAGCGCTCGCGCACCTCGGCAGGGAACTGCTCCTGCTCGATCTGCTGCTCCAGCACGTACAGCAGATGTACCGGGTTGGCGGCGATCTCGTGCGGGTCGAAGTTGAACACCTTGGACAGGATCTTGAAGGCGAAGCGGGTCGACAGGCCGTTCATGCCCTCATCGACACCCGCGCTGTCGCGGTACTCCTGAATCGACTTGGCTTTCGGGTCGGTGTCCTTGAGGTTCTCGCCGTCGTAGACGCGCATCTTCGAGTAGATGTTGGAGTTCTCCGGTTCCTTCAGGCGCGACAGGGTGGAGAACTGGGCAAGCATCTTCAGGGTGTCCGGCGCGCAATGGGCCCTGGCCAGCGAGCTGTTGATCAACAGCTTGTCGTAGATCTTGATCTCGTCGGTCACGCGCAGGCAGTAGGGCACCTTGACGATGTAGATACGGTCGATGAAGGCCTCGTTGTTCTTGTTGTTGCGGAAGCTGTGCCACTCGGACTCGTTGGAGTGGGCCAGCAGGATGCCGCTGTAGGGAATCGCGCCGAGGCCTTCGGTGCTGTTGTAGTTGCCTTCCTGGGTGGCGGTCAGCAGCGGGTGCAGCACCTTGATCGGCGCCTTGAACATCTCGACGAATTCCATCAGGCCCTGGTTGGCCCGGCACAGCGCGCCCGAGTAGCTGTAGGCGTCGGCGTCGTTCTGCGGGTATTCCTCCAGCTTGCGGATATCCACCTTGCCGACCAGGGCGGAGATGTCCTGGTTGTTCTCGTCGCCCGGCTCGGTCTTGGCCACGGCGATCTGGTTGAGGATCGACGGGTACAGTTTGACCACGCGGAACTGGCTGATGTCGCCGCCGAATTCCTGCAGGCGCTTGGTGGCCCAGGGCGACATGATCGAGTTGAGGTAGCGCCGTGGGATGCCGTAATCCTCTTCGAGGATGGCGCCGTCCTCGGTGGCGTTGAACAGCCCCAGGGGCGACTCGAATACCGGTGAGCCTTTGATGGCGTAGAAGGGCACCTTCTCCATCAGTTGCTTGAGTTTCTCGGCCAGCGAGGATTTACCGCCGCCCACCGGGCCGAGCAGATAGAGAATCTGCTTCTTCTCTTCCAGGCCCTGAGCGGCATGGCGGAAGTAGGAGACGATCTGGTCGATGCACTCTTCCATGCCATGGAAGTCGGCGAAGGCCGGGTAACGGCGGATGACCTTGTTGGAGAAGATGCGTGACAGCCGTGAATCGCTGGAGGTGTCCAGCAGTTCCGGCTCGCCAATGGCCATCAGCAGGCGCTCGGCCGCAGTGGCGTAAGCGCTGCGATCCTGTTTGCACAGTTCGAGGTACTCCTGCAGCGAGTACTCCTCCTGGCGGGTCGCCTCGAAACGTTGTTGGAAGTGACTGAAAATGCTCATGACTTCACCTCGCTCGATGCTGAAAGCTGGCTCGGGATCGGTCGTGCGTGCAGGTGCTGGGTAACTCCGGCTCCGAAGAAGTCGGGAACAATCCCCCAAAACCTAAAAGTCGTTACCGATGGCCCGATGCCGGTTTGCCGGCTCTACCTTCAGTGGGATGGCCTGAGTAACAGAATAGTTCGTTCTGCAGAGCGTCAAGGGCGAGACAACGATAACGGGATGTTACCGTACGTCGGGAAGTGGCGGCAGGCCAGAGCGGACGCGGCTTGCCGCGTGAAGAAATTTATTCTTCGGAACTTTGCGCGGTCTCGCTTGGGTAGGTGGCGCGCCATAGCTCGAAACCGCCGTCGAGGCTGTACACCTCGGAGAAACCCTGACCGACCAGGTAGGCTGCGGCGCCCTGGCTGGAGTTGCCGTGGTAGCAGGAGACGATCAATGGCGCGTCGAGGTCGGCGTGGCTGATGAAATCATGCAGCGAGTGGTTGTCCAGGTGACGCGAGCCGCTGATATGACCATTGGCGAAACTCTGCGGGTCGCGAATGTCGACCACGACGGCGCCCTGGGTGCGCAGCTCCTGCGCCTGTTGTGGGGAAATACGCTTGAATTCGCTCATGTTCGCAGACCTTTGGATTCGTGGTGCGCCTCGGGCGCTTATGCCTTGGGGCAGGTGCAGCGGTGAAGTGCTCCGCTGTCGACGTCGAGCAGGGTCATCGCACCGCCCCAGACGCAGCCGGTATCCAGCGCGTAGAGGCCGGGTTCCGTGCAGTTGCCTTCCAGCGCTGCCCAGTGACCGAAGATGATCTTCTCGCCGCGCATCTTTCGCTGCGGGTGGCTGAACCAGGGGGCGAAGCCTGGCGGTGCGCTGCCGACGCCTTCCTTGCTCTTCAGATCCAGCATGCCATCTGCCGTGCAGAAGCGCATGCGGGTGAAATAGTTGGTGATCACCCGCAGGCGGGTGACGCCGTGCAGTTCCTTGTTCCATTTGGCCGGTTCGTTGCCGTACATACCGTCGAGAAATAGCGGTAGACGGGCATCGTCACGCAACGCTTCTTCGACTTCGGCTGCGCGACGCAGTGCCTTGCTCAGCGTCCATTGCGGCGGGATGCCGGCATGTACCAGGGTCACCTTGCGTTCGGCGTCGTGGTGCACCAGTTTCTGCATGCGCAGCCAATCGAGCAGATCGTTGCGGTCCGGCGCATCGAGAATCTCGCGCAGGGTATCGCCCTTCTTCAGGCGCTCGATATTGTGCGCGACAGCCAGCAGGTGCAGGTCATGGTTGCCCAGCACACAGGTGATCGCATGGCGAATGGAGTAGAGGAATCGCAGGGTTTCCAGCGACTGCGGGCCGCGGTTGACCAGATCGCCGACCAGCCACAGCTGGTCTTGTGCGGGATCGAAGGACACTTGCTCGAGCAGGCACTTGAGCGGTTTGAGGCAACCCTGCAGGTCGCCGACGGCATACACCGCCATCAGTGAAGGGCTCCCGGTACAGCCAGGCGGAACGGCGCGATGGTTGCGTCGAAGCGTTTGCCGTCCTCGGCGAGCATCTGGTAGCTGCCCTGCATGGTGCCGACCTGTGTGGCCATTACCGTCCCGCTGCTGTAGGTGTGGCTGGCGCCGGGAGCGATATGCGGCTGCTGGCCGATCACCCCGGCACCACGCACTTCCTGCACGCGGCCATCGCCGTCGGTGATGACCCAGTGACGCGACAGCAACTGGGCCGTTAGCTCGCCGTTATTGACGATGGTCACGGTGTAGGAGAAGGCGTAGCGGTTCTGCTCCGGCTGCGACTGCGCAGCCAGGTAGCGGGTGGTGACACTGACGTCGATCTGATAGCGAGGGTCGGACATGCGCATGATCCGTTGGGCGTGATTGCAGTTTAGTCCTGCTCGGCCGAAGGCTGCAGGGCCAGCTGGTCGGCCAGGCGGACGAAGGCGGCCAGATCCAGCTGCTCGGGGCGCAGGCTGCCGTCGACGCCTGCCGCTTCGATGGCATCGGCGGGCAACAACTGCTTGAGCGTGTTGCGCAAGGTCTTGCGGCGTTGGTTGAAGGCCTCACGCACGACGCGTTCGAGCAGGCGATGGTCTTTGGCCGGGTGCGGCAGGGTTTCATGCGGCACCAGACGGACGATGGCCGAGTCGACCTTGGGTGGCGGGTTGAAGGCGCCAGGGCCGACGTTGAACAGATGCTCCACGCGGCAGTGGTATTGCACCATGATCGACAGCCGCCCCCAATCGCCACCGCCCGGGCCGGCGGCCATGCGTTCGACCACTTCCTTCTGCAGCATGAAGTGCATGTCGCGAATCAGTGGCGCGTTGTCCAGCAGATGGAAAATCAGCGGCGTGGAGATGTTGTAGGGCAGGTTGCCGACCACGCGCAGGCTGCGTGGCGCAGCTTCGAGGCGGGCGAAGTCGAATTTCAGCGCGTCGCCCTGATTCAGGCGAAAGCGCGGATTGTCGCCGAACTTGCCTTGCAGGATGGGGATCAGGTCGAGGTCGAGTTCGATCACGTCGAGCTGCGCACCGCTGCCGAGCAACCCTTCGGTAATGGCACCCTGGCCTGGGCCGATTTCCAGCAGGCGTTCGTCTTCCTTGGCGCGAATGGCGCGCAGGATGCGGTCGATCACCCCGGCATCATGCAGGAAGTTCTGGCCGAAGCGCTTGCGCGCGCGGTGTTGGTATTCGGACATGTACGGCTCCGCGCAGCGCCTCGAGGCGTTTTGCTCGAGGCTGGATGCAAAAAAGAAAGTCGCACAGTCTACCAGCGAATGGCGCCGCGGGCGCGGGCCGTGGTCTCAGTGGTTCATTCCGGGCGGCTGGCGGCCATCTGGTAGGCGGTTTCCAGTGCCACCTGCAGGCTGCCGATGTCCACCTTGCCGGTACCGGCCAGATCCAGGGCAGTGCCATGATCCACCGAGGTGCGGATGATCGGCAGGCCCAGCGTGACATTGAGCGCCGCACCGAAGCCCTTGAACTTGAGCACTGGCAGGCCCTGGTCGTGGTACATGGCCAGTACGGCATCGGCATGTTCGAGATACTTGGGGGTGAACAGGGTGTCGGCCGGCAGCGGGCCGATCAGGTTCATGCCTTCGCTGCGCAGACGCTGCAGCGTCGGTTCGATGATCTCGATTTCCTCCCGTCCCAGATGCCCGCCTTCGCCTGCGTGCGGATTGAGCCCGCACACCAGGATGCGCGGCTCGGCGATGCCGAACTTGCTTTGCAGATCGGCATGCAGGATGCGCGTCACACGCTCCAGACGTTCGGCGGTGATGGCTGCTGCGACATCCTTCAGTGGCAGGTGAGTGGTGACCAGCGCCACGCGCAGGCCGCGGGTCGCCAGCATCATCACCACCTGCTGGGTGTGGGTCAGTTCGGCGAGAAATTCGGTGTGGCCAGAGAAGGCGATACCCGCTTCGTTGATCACGCCCTTGTGTACGGGCGCCGTGATCATCCCGGCAAATGTTCCGTCCAGGCAGCCTTGGCCTGCGCGGGTGAGGGTCTGCAGCACGTAGGCGGCGTTGGCGGGCGTCAGTTTGCCGGGTATGGCAGGCGTTGCCAGGGGCGTGTCCCAGACGTAGAGGCTGCCAGCCGCTGCGGGGCTGTCTGGCCATCGCTGCGGGCCGACGGTCAGCAATTCGATATTCAGCCCCAGCTGCTTAGCGCGTTCTGCCAGTAGCTCGCGACTGGCGATGGCGACCAGAGGCGCTGGCTGCGCCTGGCGGGCCAGCAGCAGGCAGAGATCAGGACCGATACCGGCGGGCTCGCCAGGTGTGAGGGCAAAGCAGTGCTGCGCAGTCATGGTCGCTCTCTGTGCGGGCTGGGGCGTCAGTTTACGCTGCCGGGCCAATAACGAAAAAGCCCGGCATTTGGCCGGGCTTTTGGGACGATACCGCTATTACAGCTTGGTCTCGACGTAGGCTTCGTCGCGGATCTGGCGCAGCCAGGCCTGCAGCTCCTCGTCGTATTTGCGGTTACGCAGCAGGTTTGCGGCCTGTTGCTCGCGGAACTGCGCGCTGCTGTCAGTGGCGCGGCGGCCCATGACCTGCAGCACGTGCCAGCCGTAAGGACTCTTGAACGGCTTGGACAGCTCGCCGCTGGCAGTGTTGTTCATCACTTCACGGAACTCGGGCACCAGCGCGTTGGGGTCGATCCAGTTCAGGTCGCCACCATTGAGCGCAGAGCCCGGATCTTCGGAGAAGCTCTTCGCCAGTTCGGCGAAGTCTTCGCCATCGACGATGCGCTGATACAGGCGCTCGACCAGGCGACGGGTTTCTTCTTCGCTGCGAATCTCGCTGGGCTTGATCAGGATGTGGCGAACATGCACTTCGTCACGCACCTGAGTATCGCCACCACGCTTCTCGATCAGCTTGAGGATGATGAAGCCGCCCGGTGTACGCACCGGCTCGGTGACTTCGCCCGGGCTCAGCTGGCTGATCATGTTGTCGAACGGCGGCGGCAGCTGACCGGCTTTACGCCAGCCCATTTCGCCGCCTTCCAGCGCGGTTTCACTGGCCGAACGGGAAATCGCCAGTTGGGCGAAGTCTGCGCCTTGCTGCAGTTGCTGATACACCTCCTGCGCCTGCCGCTCGGCGGCCTGGATTTCGTTGGAGGACGCGCCCTCGGAAACCGGAATCAGGATATTGGCCAGACGGAACTCTTCCGACAGTTGCATCTTGCCCAGGTCCGAGGCGAGGAAGTTCTGCACTTCCTGGTCGGTGACCTGGATGCGTTCGGCCACGCGGCGCTGGCGCACACGGCTGATGATCATCTCGCGACGCACCTGGTCACGGGCATCGGCATAGGACAGGCCATCACGAGCCAGCGCTTCGCGGAACTGCTCCAGGCTCATGCCGTTGCGCTGGGCGATGGTGCCCATGGCCTGGTTCAGCTCTTCGTCGGTGATACGAATGCCGGAGCGGTCGCCGATCTGCAGCTGGATGTTCTCGATGATCAGGCGTTCGAGCACCTGCTGGCTGAGTACGTTCTCCGGAGGCAGGGCGCCACCGCGCTTGTCGATGGTCTGTTGTACTTCACGCAGGCGAGCGTCGAGCTGGCTCTGCATGACCACGTCGTTGTCGACGATGGCCACGACGCGATCCAGTGGGCGAACCTGGGCCTGAGCCATTGCTGCCAGCAGTGCTGCGCCCAATAGCAGGGGGCGCAGGCGATCAGAAAGCTTGGTCTTCACGTTCACGGTAACCTTGAATGCCTTGGTCGAGGAAAGATTCCACCTTGTTGCCAACAACGCCGCCGAGGCCCTTGAGGACGATCTGCAGGAAGATGCCGCGGTCCGGCTCGTCGTTGCGCGATGGGTCGAGGCTGACTTCGTCGTAATCGATCCAGTAGCGGTTGATCAGGCGCAGTTTCCAGCAGCAGCTGTCGTACTCGAAACCACCGAAGGCTTCCAGGGTACGGTTGCGGCCATAGTCGTACTGCCAGCGCGAGATCAGGCTCCACTGCGGAGCCAGCGGCCAGATGACGGAGAAGTCATGCTGGTCGATCTTGTAGTAGTTCTTGATGTAGTTGGGGTTCGGCGAGCCGTCGGCAAGGGTCTCGCTACCGTAGTCCGGGTTGGTCGTCCAGGTACCGCTGTCACGGTCATAACGCACGGTGTCGTTACGATAGCGATAACCGAAGTTGACGATCTTGTTCGGATTGGCTTCCGGCTGGTAATGGAACATTGCGCTGCCCGAGCGGGTGGCGTGCTGGTCCGGATCCCAGTTGAAAGTCGAGGAGAAGCGCCAGTCGCGATTGAAGCGATACAGGTACTCCAGCGCATAAGGCGAGACGTCGGCGGTGGCTTCCTGGCGGGCACGGTAGTCGATGCCCGGCAGCTGTACCTTGCGGTCTTCGAAGTAGAAGGCCTGGCCGATGCTGAAACGCTGACGCTCGAAGCCATTCGACTCGATCCAGCGGCTGGTCACACCCAGCGACAGCTTGTTCTCGTCACCGATGCGATCCTTGCCACTGAAGCGGTTTTCACGCCACAGCGAGGCGTAGCTGAACGTCGGCTCGCCCGTGTCGAATACCGGGATATCGGTCTGGTCTTCTTCCGGCACATAGAGGTAGAACGCACGCGGTTCCAGGGTCTGACGGGTGTCCTTGCCAAACAGTTGGGTGTTGCGGTCGAAATACAGGCCGCTGTCGACACTGAACAGGCCAACGCCGCGGTTGGGCGAGCGATTGTAGTCGACGCCGAACCACTGACTGTTCGGGTTGAGGGGGTCGTTTGTTGCGCTGGCAAGATCCGCCTTGCCCTGGCCGTCCAGGTTTACCTGGTACTGCGTTTGCAGGTACTTGACCTGAGGCTTGACGAAGCCCCAGCTCCAGTTCAGCGGCAGGGCAATACCCGGCTCCAGGTGCAGGCGTTCGCCGTCTGCGCGGTTAAGACCGGTCAGGCGCTCGTCGTACCAGAGGTCCTGCGGGCGACCGGTTACACCATCCTTGTCGACGAAGAAGCCCGAGCGCAGGTTGCGATCGAAGCGCACGTACTCGGTGCCATAGGTGAAGTCCAGGCCACCCGGATTGAACGGCAGCTTGCCGTCCAGGGTGATCTGCGGCAGACGGTCATACGGCGTCACATCAGTGATGTTGGCCAGTTCGTATGCATGCACGTTCAGGCGTGCGGTATAGCTGTCACCGCGATAGGTCAGCGTGCCGCGCTGGTCGACGTAGGTTTGCTTGTCGATGCCCAGATCGGTATCGAGATCCTGGAAGTAGTAGGGGTCGCTGATGTCGGTGTAGTCGACTTCGGCGAGCAGGCGCGAGTTCAGCCCCTGCTTGTGCTGCCAGCTGTACATCCAGCGCTGATCTTCGTACTCGGACTGTAGTTTGCGCTCGTCTTCGCTGTCGTCGAGGTAGGCCGCGCCGATCTGGCCTTCGCTGCTCTCGGTCAGGTAGCGGAACTCACCTTCCATCAGCAGGCCGCGTTTGGCCATGTAGGTCGGGTACAGCGTGGCGTCGTAGTTCGGCGCCAGGTTGAAGTAGTACGGCGTTTGCAGCGAGAAGCCGTTGCTGCTCGACGTGCCGATGCTCGGCGGCAGGAAACCGGATTGGCGACGGTCGTCGATCGGGAAGTAGATGTATGGGGTGTAGAACACCGGAATGTCCTTGACCCGCAGCGTCACGTTGGTCGCGGTGCCGAAGCCGGTCGCCGGGTTCAGGGTGACGTTGTTGCCCTTCAGGTGCCAGGCATTGTCGCCCGGTTCGCAACGGGTATAGGTGCCATCCTTGAGGCGGATGATCGCGGTCTCTTCGCGCTTGGCGTAGAGCGCGCTGCCGCGCACATGAGCCTGATGCATCACGTATTCGGCGTTGTCGATACGGGCTTCGCCGTTATCCAGTTGCAGTTCGGCGCGGTCGCCGACCACCAGCATGCCCTTGTCGCGCAGGCGTACGTTGCCGACCAGCTCGCCACGGTTTTCCGTCTGGTGCAGGCTGGCCTCGTCGGCCTCGACCTGCATACCGGACTGGCGCAGGACGACGTCACCGGCGAGGGTGGCGATCTGCTTTTCCTGCTCGAAGCGCGAGGCCTTGGCGGAAACGTACATCGGCGACTCGTCCAGCGGCGTGGTGTCATCCATGCCCGGACGCAGCGGCTCGACGTAGGCGCCTGCGCAGTAAGGACCGGCCTCTGCCAGTTGCGCGGCAGTCAACTTATCGCGCGGGACCCAGTCCAAGTGACTGTAATCGGGACTGCGCGAAGCGAGGGCGCGGCCCTTGCTCTCGGTGACCAGCACCGGGGCGGCATCCTGCTTGGCTACCGCCTCGCTGGTGGCACCGCTGGTGCTGACAGCATCACGGCTGTGCACCGGGCGCGGAGGCAGGGCGCTGGCCGCTGATTTCGGCGCGCAGGCCCAGCCGCCCGTGGGCGACGCCTGGCAATCGTATTGCTCGGCGGCAAAGGACTGTAGGCTGAACGCAGGCTGTAAGGCCAGGAGGCTGCCGGTGACCAGCAGCGGGAATTTCTTGCGGAACGCGGGGTATTTTACTGCCATCTTGTTAGTCCGGGCTTCCTGCGCGCTATCGGCCCAGGGGCCGCACGCCTCTCGATGGGCTGAAAAAGATGCTGGATAATAAAGCATGACCCGCGCAACGGCTAGCGCCGTCGGAGACCCCTTGATGTCTGAACACGATGTACGACTGCAACAGCTGCAAACCTGGCTCGCCGAGCAACTGCCCCCTCTCTTCGCAGCTCGCGAATGGGGAGTGGTGCCTGAGGCCGAGCTCACTCCCGCCAGCAGCGACGCCAGCTTTCGCCGCTATTTTCGTTGGCAGGCCGGTGAGCGCAGCCTGATCCTGATGGATGCGCCGCCACCTCAGGAAAACTGCGAGCCCTTCGTGCGTATCGCGGCATTGCTGTCCAGCGCCGGTGTGCATGTGCCGCAGGTGCTGGCTGCCGATCTTGAGCAGGGCTTCCTGATTCTCGATGACCTGGGCCGCCAGACCTATCTGGACGTGATAAACGAACACAATGCCGACGAGTTGTTCGACGATGCCATCGAGGCCTTGCTGTTGCAGCAGCGCTTGCCCCTCGACAGCCATCTGCCGCATTACGATGAGGCGTTGCTGCGTCGTGAGTTGCAACTGTTTCCCGAGTGGTACGTACAACGCCACCTGGGGCTTACCTTTACACCCGAGCAGGAGGTCGCCTGGCAGCGTATCAGTCGCCTGTTGATCGACAGCGCCCTGGCGCAGCCCAAGGTGGTGGTGCACCGCGACTTCATGCCGCGCAACCTGATGCAGAGTGCACCGAACCCCGGCGTGCTGGACTTCCAGGATGCCGTCAACGGCCCGGTCACCTATGACATCACCTGCCTGTTCAAGGATGCATTCCTCAGCTGGCCCGAGGCGCGCGTGCAGGCCTGGCTGCACGGCTACTGGGAACGTGCCAAGGCGGCGGGTATTCCGCTACAGGCATCGTTCGAAGACTTTCTGCGTGCCAGCGACCTGATGGGCGTGCAGCGCCACCTCAAGGTCATCGGCATCTTCGCGCGCATCTGCCACCGCGATGGCAAGCCCAAATACCTCGGCGACGTGCCGCGCTTCTTCTCTTATATAGAGGCTGTGCTGGCACGTCGGCCGGAGCTCGCCGAGTTGGGTGAGCTGTTCGCCAGCCTGGCGAAAGATGAAGGGGCACGTGCATGAAGGCGATGATTCTGGCGGCGGGCAAGGGCGAGCGCATGCGTCCTTTGACGCTGCATACGCCCAAACCGCTGGTGCAGGTGGCGGGCGTGCCGTTGATCGAGTACCACATACGCGCCCTGGCTGCTGCAGGCTTCACCGAGCTGGTGATCAACCACGCCTGGCTGGGCCAGCAGATCGAGGATTACCTCGGCGATGGCTCGCGCTTCGGTGTGCGTATCGTCTATTCCCCCGAAGGTGAGCCGCTGGAAACGGGTGGCGGCATCTTCAAGGCGCTGCCGCTGTTGGGTACAGAGCCATTTCTGGTGGTCAATGGCGATATCTTCACCGACTACGCCTTCGCCGCGCTACGCGAGCCGCTCGTCGGTCTGGCGCATCTGGTGCTGGTGGATAACCCGGCGCATCACCCGCAGGGCGACTTCGTTCTGGCGGCCGGCCAGGTGCAGGACAGCGGCACGATGGGTGAGCGGCTGACCTATAGCGGTCTTGCCGTGCTGCATCCGCGTCTGTTCGGCTCTTCTCAACCCGGCGCCTTCAAGCTGGCGCCGCTGCTGCGTGAGGCGATGGCGGCCGGGCAGGTCAGCGGCGAGCATTATGGTGGCTGCTGGATCGATGTCGGTACGCACGAGCGCCTGGCCGAAGTCGAGCGCTTGCTGCAGGAGGCACGCTAGGTGTTGTGGCCGGCCACCATGCTCGGGGCAGCGGCCGGGCTCGCCCTGGCCAGCATCCCAGGTGCTCTGCTGGGCGGTCTGCTCGGGCAGGTGCTGGATCGTCGTTTGCGCCTGCATGGCTGGGACAATCTGCGCGAGCGTCTGGGCGGTCGTGCGGCGCCGTCGGATGACGACCTGCTGTTTCTGATGCTGGGGCGTCTGGCCAAGAGTGACGGTCGGGTGGTGCAGAGCCATATCCAGCAGGCTCGCTCGGAAATGCAAAGGCTGGGGTTGGACGCTGCGGCTCAGCGACGTGCCATCGAGGCCTTCGCCCGGGGCAAGACCGGGCGTGACAACCTGCGTACGCCGCTGCAGCGTCAGCGTGAGCTCGCCGATGCCATGCTGCGGGCCTGCTGGCGCATGGCCTGGGTCGATGGACGGGTATCGGCCAGTGAGCATGAGCTGATTCTGCTCTGGGGCAAGTGGCTCGGCTGGGACAGCACCCGGCTCGATAGCCTGGGCGAGGAATACGCGCCGCGTCGCAGTCAGCAGCCGGCACCGGCTGGCGGCAGTTACCAGGAGGCGCTGCGGCTGTTGGGCGTGAATGAAGGCAGCGAGCCTGAGCAGATCAAGCGCGCCTACCGGCGCCTGCTCAGCCGCCATCACCCGGACAAACTGGCCGGCTCCGGCGCCTCGCCTGAGCGCATTCGTGAAGCCACCGACACCACGCGCCAACTGCATCAGGCCTACGCGCTGATTCGCCAGCGCCGAGGCATTCGCTAGCAGGTAGTTTCAACGGACTGCTAGCTGCCTGCGGTGCGAATATGCTGCGTCAACCAGCCACGTAGACGGCGATAAAGCTGCTCTTGCTGAACATCCAGGTTACCCGGCAGGGCTTTCATCGATACCTGTATGTAGGTGGGCAGCTTGGCTCGCTTGCTCGCCTGCAGGCGTTTCAACGCAGCCATGCGGTCTGTGGCTTGGTCCTTGTAGAAGAAGTCGCCAGTGGCCACGGCCAGCTGCGCGACCATCTCATCCAGTGGCGGCGCAAAGCCGGCAGGTAGTTCGGCTGCCACCATCAGCAGATTCTGCACGTTGTCCGGCTGGCGCTCGCTCAGGTAGCGCGCAGCCCAGTAGGCGCCACTGCCATGACCTAGGAGGACGATTTCCTTGGCCTGCTGCTGGTTGGCGAAGGCGATGGCGGCATCGATGCGGGCCATCACCCGCTCGACATGCGCCTGACGCCTTTGCTCTCGGCTGATCGCGCCGCTGTCGGCTGGTTGTGTAGCCTCGGCTACGGCCGCTTCAGGCGGGCTTTCGGCGGCAGGGGCGCTCTCGGTAGTGGGGGCATCGCTTTGCGGTGCCGCTGTTGCAGTGGCGGCAGTGCGCAGTGGCAGCGGGTCACCGTCCGGGTCCGGCAGCGTCAGGCTCAGACTGTGCCAGCCGGCGTCGGGCAGCTTGCGCCGCAGCGGGCCGATCGCGGCGGCGCCGTCGGCGTTTTCCACATCACCGGGCAGCAGAATCACCGCACCACTGGGCTCGCCGACGTTGGCAGGCAGCCACAGGGCGAGAAAACTTTCGGCGCCGGCCTGCAGCATCTGCTGCTCACGTTTGTCCAGACGTTGCTCCAGCGTCTGCGCGTCGCTGACGCTGCGTTCGGGCAACAGAGGACGTTCGCTCGCTGCGGGGGCGTCGGCGCTATCAGCCGGCGCATTCTCGGGCGGCTCCTCGGCCCAGGCGGCGGGACAGGAGAGCAGGCAGAAACCGAGCAGTGCTAGTGAATGAAGGCGCATCGATGAGGCTCCTGATCGTCTGCTACAGAGCCTAATGCCGGGCTCCGCTTTTGTCAGGCGATTGGCGCAAGACTGGAGTAAGGTAGGGGATCGCGTCACCGGATTCGCCGTGCATGAATTCCCTTCTTCGTTCCCTCGCCCTGCTGCTGATGCTGGCTGTTTCCACCGCTTGGGCGGAGAGCGCGCGCATGCCATTGCGCCCGGCTTTCGATGCCGAGCAGCGCGCCTGGCTCAAGGAGCATCCCGTGCTGCGCGTGGGCCTGATCCAGCAGGCACCTTGGGTTCTGCGTGGCCAGAACCGGCAGCTGACGGGCGCCAATGTCGAGCTGATGCAGCGTCTGCTCGAAGGCATGGGCGTCGCGCCTGACTGGCGCCTGTATCCGAATCTGGAGGCCCTGGAGCGTGCCGCCAGTGCGGGCGAGGTGGATCTGGCGCCAGGCCTGCAGCAGACGCCGGCCGGCCTGCGCATCTGGCATTACTCCATGCCTTACCTGCGCGTGCCGCACCTGGTGGTCGGCGAGCGCAGCGGCAATGGTGCGGTGGATCTCGATCAGTTGCCGCTGGAGCAGATGGTCGCCCTGCGCTCGCCGAGCCAGGCTGCCGAATACCTGGAGCGTACTCATACCAACCTGCGTCTGCGGGCGACGTCTTCGGAGCGTTCGGCGCTGTTGCTGGTGCTGAATCAGGAGGTCAGCTATGCGGTGCTGGACGAGGCGAGCCTCAGCCTGCTGCTGCGCGAATCACGTTTCTCCAGCCTGAGCATCGTTGGCGATATCGGTTTGCCGCAGCTCCTGCGCCTGGCCACGCGCCGCGATCAAGCGCTGTTGTCCGGCATCGTCGATCAGACCCTGAAGACACTGCCGGCTCGCGAGCTGGAGGAATTGCGCGACACCTGGATGCCTTTGCGCTATCCGCAGTCCACCGATTTCGTCGGCTTCTGGAAGACGCTCGCGCTATTTTTCGGCCTGCTGCTGATGCTGGGGGCAACCGCGCTTTATCGGCAACGACAGCAGACGCGTTTGCTCGAGCGAGGGCTGCTGGGCGCACGTGGCGAGCTGGATCGTCACCAGCAGGCCGCCGAGGCATTGCGCCTGAGTCAGTTCTCCATCGACCACAGCACGGTGGGCATTCTCTGGGTCAACTGGGACAGTCACCTGCGCTACGCCAACCGCGCTGCCGAACGCATGCTCGGCTACGCCCCTGGTGAGCTGGTGGACAAGCCATTGAGTCAGTTGGAGCCCGGCCTGCATATGGACCGCTGGCTCAACCTGTGGAAGCGCGTGCGCGAGCAGGACGAGGGTTCACCCAGCTTCGAGGTCGACTGCCTGCGCGCCGATGGAAGCCGCATGCCGGCTGACGTATCGCTGAGTTTTCTACGCTATCGCCAGGCCGAGTACCTGGTGGTGTTTCTCAGTGACGTTACCGAGCGCCGCCGTGCGCGTGCCGCGTTGGAGGAGAGCGAGGCGCGCTTCAAGGGCATCGCTGGCAACGTGCCTGGCCTGGTGTTTCGCCTGGAGCGCGCCGGGCCGGGAGCGGTGGTCAATTTTGCCTACATCAGCGAGGCCAGTCAGGAAATGGTCGGCTGGCCGGCGCAGGAGCTGCAGCGTGAGGAGCGCGGCATTCGCAGCCTGGTGCACCCGCAGGATCTGAGCAGCTATCTGAACAGCCAGACGCTGGCGCTGGAAGGCGAGAGCGACTGGTATTGGCAGGGGCGCATCCTTACCGCCGAGCAGGAGATGCTGTGGGCGGACATTCGTACCACCGCGCGTCCGCTGGGCAATGGCCGAGTGGTGTGGGACGGCATCCTCTGGGATATCACCGAGAACAAGCTGGCCGAGCTTGCGCTGGCCGATTCGCGGGCGCGCCTGCGCGAACTGTCGGCGCATCTGGAAAGCGTGCGTGAGGAAGAGAAGGCGCGCATCGCCCGCGAAGTGCATGACGAGCTGGGCCAGGTGCTGACCGTGCTCAAGCTGGAGACGGCGATGTGCGAGCTGGTTTGCGCCGGGCAGATGCCCGAGCTGGACGAGCGCCTGGCCAGCATGAAGCGTCTGATCGCGCAGTTGTTCCAGCTGGTGCGTGATGTGGCCACGGCGCTGCGGCCGCCGATTCTCGATGCCGGCATTGCCTCGGCCATCGAGTGGCAAGTGCGGCGCTTCGAGGAGCGCACGCAGATTCCTTGCCTGGTCGAGGTGCCGGAGCACCTGCCGCATCTGCCGGATGCCCAGGCCATCGGCATGTTCCGCATTCTTCAGGAGGCGCTGACCAACGTCATGCGCCACGCTGGCGCGCATAGCGTCGAGGTGCGTCTGTGGCAGGAGGGCGGCAGCCTGTGTCTGTCGGTGGTCGACGATGGCAAGGGCTTCGATCCGGCGCTGCGCAAGCCCGGGCAATCCTTCGGCCTGGTCGGCATGCAGGAGCGCATGCTCATGCTCGGTGGCCAGTTGCAGATTGACAGTCAGCCGGGCGAGGGCACTACCCTGTGCGCGCGCATCAATCTGGAAGAGGAGATCGCAGCGTGATTCGGGTACTGGTGGCCGAAGACCACACCATCGTGCGGGAAGGCATCAAGCAACTGATCGGCATGGCACGTGATCTCGAGGTGGCTGGCGAAGCCTGCAATGGCGAGCAGCTGATCGAGGTGCTGCGTCGCACGCCCTGCGACGTGGTGCTGCTGGATATCTCCATGCCCGGCATCAACGGTCTGGAGGCCATTCCGCGTATCCGCGCGCTGACCGAGGCCCCGGCGATTCTGGTGCTGTCGATGCACGACGAGGCGCAGATGGCGGCGCGTGCGCTCAAGGCTGGCGCTGCCGGCTACGCGACCAAGGACAGCGACCCGGCGCTGCTGATCACTGCGATTCGCAAGGTGGCCAGCGGTGGTCGTTATATCGATCCGGCGCTGGCCGACCGCATGGTCTTCGAGGTCGGCCTGACTGATTCGCGCCCGCCCCACGCGCAGCTTTCCGAACGCGAGTTTTCGGTGTTCGAGCGTCTGGTGCGCGGGGAGGGCGTCAACGATATCGCCCTGCACCTGGCGATCAGCAACAAGACCGTGAGCACGCACAAGGCGCGCCTGATGCAGAAGCTCGGCGTCCATTCGATGGCCGATCTGGTGCGTTACGCGATGGAGCACCGGTTGCTGTAGGGTGCGCCGTGCGCACCAACGCCTTGGAGGCGGAATATTGGTGCGCACAGCCTAGGCGGCCCCGTGACACCCTACGGGCGTGATGCCCGAGATGCCTACTCGGAATTTGTAGGGCAAGCCCTACACGAGATTCTCCTCGCGCCTGATATCAGCTTGTCATCCCGCCCGATTTTTCACCCTGTCTCGCCGACCTAATCTTGGGTCATCGGCCTGAGACAAGAACAAGGGTGTGGTGTGATGGCAAACGATGTACTGGTGAGTTTCCGTGGCGTGCAGAAGAGCTATGACGGCGAAACGCTGATCGTCAAAGACCTCAACCTGGATATCCGCAAGGGTGAGTTTCTGACCCTGCTCGGCCCATCCGGTTCCGGCAAGACCACCAGCCTGATGATGCTGGCCGGTTTCGAGACGCCGACTGCCGGCGAGATCCTCCTCGATGGCCGCTCGCTGAACAAACTGCCGCCGCACAAGCGCGACATCGGCATGGTGTTCCAGAACTACGCGCTGTTCCCGCATATGACCGTTGCCGAGAACCTGGCCTTCCCGCTGAGCGTGCGCGGCATGTCGCGTACCGACATCAGCGAACGGGTCAAGCGTGCGCTGTCGATGGTGCAGCTCGACAGCTTCCGCAACCGTTACCCCGGCCAGCTTTCCGGCGGTCAGCAGCAGCGTGTGGCCCTGGCCCGTGCGCTGGTGTTCGAACCGCAACTGGTGCTGATGGACGAACCCCTCGGCGCACTGGACAAGCAACTGCGCGAACACATGCAGATGGAGATCAAGCACCTGCACCAGCGCCTGGGCGTGACTGTGGTCTACGTCACCCACGATCAGGGCGAGGCGCTGACCATGTCCGACCGCGTAGCCGTGTTCCATCAGGGCGAGATCCAGCAGATCGCGCCGCCGCGCGAACTCTACGAAGCGCCGCACAACACCTTCGTCGCCCAGTTCATTGGCGAGAACAATCGTCTGGCTGGTGAGCTGGTCAGCCGCGATGGCGAACAGTGCGTGGTACGCCTGGCGCGGGGTGAAGAAGTGCGTGCTACGGCGGTCAACGTCGGCGCCGTGGGTGAGGCGGTGAGCCTGTCGATCCGCCCCGAGCGCATCCGCCTCAACGGCCACAGCGAGGCCTGCCCGAACCGTTTCTCCGGGCGCATTGCCGAGTTCATCTACCTGGGCGACCACGTGCGCATCCGCATGGAGGTCTGCGGCAAATCCGATTTCTACGTCAAGCAACCCGTGGCCGAGCTCGATCCGCAGCTGGCGGTTGGTGACCTGGTTCCGCTCGGCTGGTCTGTCGAGCATGTCCGCGCGCTCGACCCACTCCAAGCCGAGTGAGCGCTTCGCGCAGTGCTTCACCTTTACCCCGTAACACAGAGGAGCTGATAAGAATGACGAAATCCCTGAAGCTAGCGGCATTGGCCCTGGGCGTTAGCTGCGCCATGCCGGCACTGGCGGTGGACCTGACAGCGGTATCCTTCGGCGGCGCGAACAAGGCGGCGCAGGTCAAGGCGTTCTACGAACCCTTCGAGAAGGAAACCGGCAACAAGGTGCTGGGCGGCGAATACAACGGTGAAATGGCCAAGGTCAAAGCCATGGTCGACACCCGCAGCGTGAGCTGGGACCTGGTGGAGGTGGAGTCGCCGGAACTGGCTCGCGGTTGCGACGAAGGTCTGTTCGAGGAGCTCGATCCTGCCCAGTTCGGCGATGAGTCCAACTTCATCGAAGGCGCCATCCAGCCATGCGGCGTGGGCTTCTTCGTTTGGTCCACGGTGCTCGCCTACAACGCCGACAAACTCAGCGCTGCACCGACCAGTTGGGCCGACTTCTGGGATGTGGCGAAATTCCCGGGCAAGCGTGGCCTGCGCAAGGGCGCCAAGTACACCCTGGAGTTCGCCCTGATGGCCGACGGTGTGCCGGTCAAGGACGTGTACAAGGTGCTCGCCACCAAGGAAGGTCAGGATCGAGCGTTCAAGAAGCTCGACGAACTGAAACCCAATATCCAGTGGTGGGAAGCTGGTGCCCAGCCGCCGCAGTACCTGGCCTCCGGCGACGTGGTGATGAGCTCGGCCTACAACGGTCGTATCGCGGCCGTGCAAGCCGAGAGCAACCTGCAAGTGGTGTGGAACGGTGGCATCTACGACTTCGACTCCTGGGCCATCCCGCGTGGTGCCAAGAACGTGGAGCTGGCCAAGGAATTCATCGCCTTCTCGGTCAAACCCGAAGCGCAGAAGACCTACTCCGAGAACATCGCCTACGGCCCGGCCAACAAGCAGGCCATCGAGCTGCTGGCGCCGGAACGTCTGAACCTGATGCCGACCACCCCGGAAAACATCGCCAACCAGGTGGCCATCGACGTGACCTTCTGGGCTGACTACGGCGAGCAGCTGGAGCAGCGCTTCAACGCTTGGGCCGCGCGCTAAGTCGCCTATCCGGCCCCGCCTCTTTGCGGGGCCGTCTGAATTTCTTTCTTGCTTGCGGAGTTGTCCATGGCCGCCGTACTGCCTGCCAATGATTTGCCCGGGCCGAGCCTGAAGCAGCGACTGGCTCGTGCCGAGCGTTTCAATCGCCTGAAATCCAAGGCGCTGATCCTGCCGCTGTTGCTGTTTCTTCTGCTGACCTTTCTGCTGCCCATCGGCGCCTTGCTGCTGCGCAGTGTGGACAATCCGGAAGTGGTCGGCAGCCTGCCGCGCACCGTCGAGGCGATTGCTGCCTGGGATGGCCGTGGCCTGCCGGATGAGGCGGCGTACCGGGCGATTGCCGGCGATATGCTCGAAGCGCGGCGCAACCAGAGCCTGGGCGATCTGTCCAAGCGCCTGAACATGGAGCTGGCGGGCTTCCGTAGCCTGGTCAGCAGCACCGCACGCAAGCTGCCGCTGCGCGAGGAACCGGCGTCCTACCAAGAGGCCTTCCTCGATATGGACGAGCGCTGGGGCGACCCTGCCTACTGGCAGGTGATCCGCCGCAATGCCTCGTCGGTAACGCCTTATTACCTGCTGGCCGCGCTCGATCACCGCATCGACGACCTCGGCGAACTGGCCAAGGCCACGCCGGATCAGGCCATCTATCTGGACATCTTCGCCCGTACCTTCTGGATGAGTCTGGTGATAACCGCCATCTGTCTGGTGCTGGCTTACCCACTGGCTTACCTGCTGGCCAACCTGCCCACGCGGCAGGGCAACCTGCTGATGATTCTGGTACTGCTGCCTTTCTGGACCTCAATTCTGGTGCGGGTGGCGGCCTGGATCGTGTTGTTGCAGTCCGGCGGGCTGATCAACAGTGCGCTGATATCGCTGGGCATCATCGAGCAACCGCTGCAACTGGTGTTCAACCGCAGCGGCGTGTACGTGGCCATGGTCCACATCATGCTGCCGTTCATGATCCTGCCGATCTACAGCGTGATGAAGGGCATCTCGCCCAGCTACATGCGGGCGGCGGTGTCGCTTGGCTGCCACCCGTTCGCCAGCTTCTGGCGGGTGTACTTCCCGCAGACCCTGGCCGGTGTCGGTGCCGGTTGCCTGCTGGTGTTCATCCTGTCCATCGGCTACTACATCACCCCGGCACTGCTGGGCAGTCCGAACGACCAGATGATCAGCTACTTCGTCGCCTTCTACACCAACACCACCATCAACTGGGGCATGGCAACGGCCCTCGGCGGCCTGCTGCTGGCCGCGACCCTGGTGCTCTACGTGGTGTACAGCTGGCTGGTTGGCGCCAGCAAGCTGAGGCTTGGCTAAAAGCGGTCTGCGCAGCAGACCATCTGATGACCCTCTCCCATTTATGGGAGAGGGTGCCCGAAGGGCGGGAGAGGGTGGCTGTTCACTCAACCCTCTCCCCTACGCCGGGCGCCCCCAACCCCTCTCCCGCAAGCGGGAGAGGGGAGCTTGAAAGCTCACTGGAGTAAAACTCATGCTCAGCCCCTACATGTCACCCGTCGAGCGCCTCTGGTACTACGGCCTGCGCATTCTCTGCGGCCTGGTGCTGCTGTTTCTGATCCTGCCGGTGCTGGTGATCGTGCCGCTGTCGTTCAACTCCGGCACCTTCCTGGTCTACCCGTTGCAGGGCTTCTCGCTGCGCTGGTACGAGGACTTCTTCATGTCCGCCGACTGGATGCGCTCGCTGAAGAACAGCCTGATCATCGCCCCGGCCGCCACACTGCTGGCCATGGTCTTCGGTACCCTGGCGGCCATCGGTCTGACCCGTGGCGAATTCCGTGGCAAGGCGCTGGTGATGAGCCTGCTGATCTCGCCGATGATCGTCCCGGTGGTAATCATCGGTGTCGCCAGCTACCTGTTCTTCGCCCCGCTGGGCATGGGCAACAGCTACCTGTCGCTGATCTTGGTACACGCGGTGCTCGGCGTGCCGTTCGTGATCATCACCGTGTCGGCCACGCTGCAGGGCTTCAACCACAACCTGGTGCGCGCCGCCGCCAGCCTCGGCGCCTCGCCGCTGACGGCGTTTCGCCGGGTGACCCTGCCGCTGATCGCGCCGGGCGTGATCTCGGGTGCACTGTTCGCCTTCGCCACCTCGTTCGATGAAGTGGTGGTGACCCTGTTCCTCGCCGGCCCCGAGCAGGCCACCCTGCCACGGCAGATGTTCAGCGGCATCCGCGAGAACCTGTCGCCAACCATCGCCGCCGCCGCGACCCTGCTGATCGGCTTCTCGGTGTTGCTGCTGCTGACTCTGGAGTGGCTGCGTGGGCGTAGCGAGAAGCTGCGAACTTCGACGCCGGAATAAATCGCCGTAGCTGCATGTTCAAGGCCTCGCTGGGAAACCGGCGGGGCCTTGCTCATTTCCGGGCGTAGAATGTGTAGTTTCTCCTTCGTAACAAGGCGGCCAGATGGACTTCGATGATCCCGGTTTTCGTGAGCTGATCGACGCGTTGCACGATGGCGTCTACATCACTGACGCCGATGGCATCACCCTCAAGGTCAACAGTGCCTATGAGCGCCTGACCGGGCTGCGTGCCGAGGATGTCGTCGGCCAGCACATGCAGGCGCTGGTAGAGCAGGGCGTGATCTCGCAGTCGGTGTCCTTGCGTGTGCTCAAGGAAGGCAAGGCGCTGTCGCTGATGCAGAGCGTCAGCCAGGGCAAGCGCCTGCTGGTCAGTGGTACGCCGATCTTCGCCGCCGATGGCCGCGTGCGCTACGTGGTCAGCACCGTGCGCGACATGACCGAGCTGCTGCGCATGAAGCACGAGCGCGATGAGTTGCAGCAGCTGAAGCAGTTGCGCAACAGCACGGCCAGGCTGCATGCCGGGCAGCGTGACGATCTGCTCGATGCCTCCCCGGTCGCCGACAAGCCCGCTTCGGGGCGAGTCTTCATGCAGGCGCGGCAGGTCGCGGCCAGCGACGTGAAGGTGCTGCTGCAGGGGGAGACCGGCGTCGGCAAGACTCTGATCGCCCAGTACATCCACAAGAGCAGCCCGCGCGCGGCGCAGCCGTTTCTGGCGCTGAACTGCGGTGCGCTGCCGGAGAATCTGATCGAGGCCGAGTTGTTCGGCTATGTGCCAGGCGCGTTCACCGGCGCCGGCAGCAAGGGCAAGCGCGGTCTGCTGGAGCTGGCGCACCAGGGCACGGTTTTTCTCGATGAGATCGGTGATCTGCCGCTGCCGCTGCAGGTCAAGCTGCTCAAGGTGATCGAGGAGAGCCGCTTCATTCCGGTCGGTGGCCTGGAGTTGAAAGAGGTGGACGTACGCATCATCACCGCCACCCACCACGACCTGCGTACGATGGTCGCCGAGGGGCGTTTTCGCGCCGACCTCTATTACCGACTCAACGTGGTGCCGATCCACATCCCGGCGCTGCGCGAGCGCCCCGAGGAAATTCAGCCGCTGCTGGATTTCTACCTGGCCGAGTTCAACCAGCGTTATGGTCGAGCGCTGAGCTGGGAACTCGAAGCGCTCGATGCACTGACCGACTACGCCTGGCCCGGCAACATCCGTGAGCTGATCAATCTGGTCGAGCGCCTGGTGGTCACCTGCAGTGGTGAACGCATCGAGCTGTTCGACCTGCCGGAGGAGATGCGCATCGCCCGCAGCGACGCCAGCGAAGACGACCTGCTGCCATTGCGCAAGCAGGTGGAGAACCTCGAGCGGCGTCTCATCCGCCGTGCGCTGATGCAGCACAAGACCACCCGCGAAGCGGCCAAGGTGCTCGGTCTGAGCCAGGCGACCCTGGTGCAGAAGATGAAGCGCTGGGAACAGGGTTGATTGGAAAATGGATCGAATTACGGTCTTTTGATTGGTTTTCTGATCAAGCGCAGCCCGCAGGGTGCTGTGACAAATCGACGCAAGCCTTCTACCACGCCGCTTTCGGCGAGCTGGCACAGGAATGGCTATGGCAAGCCCCGAACCCGCTCAGCACAACAACGCATAAGGGGCCTGCTGATGAACACTGCCGCATTCAAGATCGCCAACAAGCTGCTGACCGGCCAGGGTGCCGTGGAGCAACTGGCGCTCGAACTGCCTCGACTGAATATCACCAACCCGCTGATCGTCACCGACACCATCCTGATCAAGTCCGGTACGGTCGAGCATGTCCTCAAGCAGCTCGGCGAGCGCCGCTATGGCATCTATGACGGTGTCGAGCCGGAGCCGGAGATCGCTATCGTCGAAGCCTGCGCCAAGGTCTATCGCGACGGCGGTCACGACGGTCTGATCGGCGTCGGTGGCGGCAGCGCCATCGATATCTCCAAGGCCGTGGCCGGCTATGTCGGCCATGACGGTGCATTGGAAGAGTTGTTCGGCGTCGATCAGATCAAGCGCAAGGGGCCGCCGCTGATTGCCATCCCGACCACCGCCGGCACCGGCTCGGAAGTGACCAACGTGTCGATCCTCTCCGACAAGCAGGCGCAACTGAAAAAGGGCATCGTCAGCGACTACCTGCTGCCCGATGTGGCCCTGGTCAGCCCGCTGATGACCCTGACCTGTCCGCGCGGCGTGACTGCTGCCAGCGGCGTCGATGCATTGGTGCACGCGGTGGAGTCCTATCTGTCGGTGAACGCCTCGCCGATCACCGACGCCCTGGCCATTGGCGCCATCAAGCTGATCGCCAGGGCGCTGCCCAAGGCCTATGCCAACCCGGCGGATCTGGTCGCTCGCGAAGACATGGCCACCGCCAGCCTGATGGCCGGCATGGCCTTCGGCAATGCTGGCGTGGGCGCCGTGCATGCGCTGGCTTACCCCCTGGGCGGACGCTTCAACATCGCTCACGGCGTCAGCAATGCCTTGTTGCTGCCCTACGTGATGGCCTGGAACAAGCTGGCCTGCGTCGAGCGCATGGCCGAGATCGCTGCTGCTCTCGGTGTGCAAACGCATGGCCTGAGCGACAAGGCCGCCGCCGACCTGGCCGTCGAGGCCATGGCCGAACTGTGCGCCAGCGTCGACATTCCCAAGGGCATGCGCAGCTTCGGCGTGCCGGAAGACGCCATCCCGGCCATGGCCGAGGAAGCGAGCAAGATCGACCGGCTGATGCGCAACAATCCGCGGCGCCTGACGGCTGGCGACATCGAACAGATCTACCGCGCTGCCTACTGATTACCGCAACGAAGATGAAAGGCCCCAGCGTGCTGGGGCCGGCTGAAATACAACTCTAATAAAGCTGGGTGACTCAAATGTCCGAACTGCATCAACAAGACCTTGGTGTGGAAGCCCCCTACTGGCCGGTGGGGCCATTCAAGGTGCGTCTGCCTTTCATTCATTACCGCTTCGAGATCTCCGACTACATGCAGGGCCTGCTCATGTGTGCGGTGGACCTGGCGGCGATTCCGCTGATGACCGAATTTCTCGGCATGCCCTTCGAGGTGGCGCTGGCGGTGGTCATGCTCAACGGTCTGCTGTATCTGACCCACCACCTGCTGGGTGACCCCGTGGTTCCGGGCTGGATCACCCCGGCGATTCCTTTGCTGATGGCTTACTGCAGCCAGTTTCCGGAGGGCCCGGAGCGGGTGCATGCGCTGATTGCCTTCCAGTTGATGCTGGGCGCGTTTTCTATAGGGTTGGGCATGACGGGCATGGCGCGCAAGGTGGTGTCTCTGGTGCCCTCGGCGCTCAAGGCCGGCATCATCATGGGCGCTGGCCTTAGCGCGGTGGTGACGGTATTCAAGGAAGGCGGTCGTTTCGACAGCTTCCCCTGGACCATTTCCATCGCCATCGGCATCGCCTTCTACCTGGTGTTCTCCATCCATTTCCAGGAGCTGAAGAAGCGCAATCGCTTCTGGTGGAACTTCGCCAAGCTGGGCATCTTCCCGATCATCCTGCTGGCGGTGATCGTCGCGCCGATTTTCGGCGAGGCACCCTGGCCCAGCATCGAGTGGGGCATCAGCCAGCCGGACTTCGTCACCCTGTGGAACGAATACACCGTGTTCGGCCTCGGCATGCCGCCACTGATGATGTTCGTCACCGCCATTCCCACCGTGTTCGCCGCCTATCTGGTGGTGTTCGGCGACGTGCTCGGCGCCAGGGCGATCCTCGGCGAAGCTGACCATGTACGGCGTGACGAGAAGGTCGACTTCAACCCCAATCGCTCGCACCTGATCTTCGGTGGGCGCAATGCCTTCATGAGCATCTTCGGGCCGGACGTGGCCATGTGTGGCCCGCAATGGTCGGCCATGCAGGTGGTGATCACCGAACGCTTCAAGGGTGGCGCCAAGGCGATGAAATCGATCTACGGCGGGGTTGGCTCGTTCCGTTGGGGCACCAATACCGGTCTGCTGCTGTTGCCGGTGGTCACGCTGGTGCAGCCGATCCTCGGCGTTGCGCTGGCGCTGACCCTGTTGATCCAGGGCTACGTCAGTGTGCGCCTGGGCATCATGGAGGCACGCAGCCAGCGCGACCTGGGTATCGCCGGGGTGATCGGTGCGGTGCTGGCGATCAAGGGCGCCGGCTGGGCTTTCGCCATTGGCGTTGGCCTGTGCGCGCTGATCTATGGGGCACGGATGTTCCGTGGCGAGAACGACCAGACCTTTACCAAGGATCTGCCGCCCGCTGAGTGAGGCCTTCCATCCCTAATTCAGCCGAGGGGGTGATCTCGGCAACAGGAGACAATCATGCAACTGAACGATCCCGATCTGCTGCGCCATCAGGCCTATATCGACGGCCAGTGGTGCGACGCCGGCAATGGCGATGTGACTGAAATCTTCAATCCTGCCAACGGCAAGTCGCTGGGCAGCGTACCGAACATCGGTGGCGCGCAGACCCGTCAGGCCATCGAGGCGGCGCGGGCTGCCCAACCCGCCTGGCGTGCGTTGACGGCCAAGGAGCGCGCGGCGCGGCTGCGCAAATGGTACGAGTTGATGCTGGCCAATCAGGAAGACCTGGCGCGGATCATGACGGCCGAACAGGGCAAGCCGCTGACCGAGGCCCGTGGTGAAGTGCTTTACGCGGCATCCTTCATCGAGTGGTTCGCCGAAGAGGCCAAGCGTGTCTACGGCGACACCATTCCCGGTCATCAGCCGGACAAGCGCCTGATCGTGACCAAGGAACCCATTGGCGTGACCGCGGCGATCACCCCCTGGAACTTCCCGGCGGCGATGATCACCCGCAAGGCCGGCCCGGCGCTGGCCGCTGGCTGCGCCATGGTGCTCAAGCCGGCGCCGCAGACACCGTTCAGTGCGCTGGCGCTGGCTGTGCTGGCCGAGCGCGCGGGCATCCCGGCTGGGCTGTTCAGCGTACTGCCGGCCGATGCCGAGCGTTCCCGCGAAGTCGGCGCCGAGCTGTGCGCCAACCCCATCGTGCGCAAGCTGTCGTTCACCGGCTCCACCGGCGTTGGCATCAAGCTGATGGAGCAATGTGCGCCGACCCTGAAGAAGCTCTCGCTGGAGCTCGGTGGCAACGCGCCGTTCATCATCTTCGAGGATGCCGATCTCGATGCCGCGGTCGAAGGCGCGCTGGTGGCCAAGTACCGCAACGCCGGGCAGACCTGCGTCTGCGCCAATCGCCTGTATGTGCACGAGGCCGTCTATGACGCCTTTGCCGAAAAACTGGCCGCGGCCGTGGCCAAACTGCGGGTTGGCCCGGGTGATGAAGCAGGCGTCGTCATTGGCCCGTTGATCGACGGCAATGCTGTGGCCAAGGTGCAGGCTCATCTGGCCGATGCGCTGGAGAAGGGCGCCAAGGTGCTGCAGGGCGGTAAGGAGCATGCGTTGGGCGGGAATTTCTTCGAGCCTACGGTCATCGCCGGTGTCACTGCGGATATGCGCGTGGCCCGTGAAGAGACCTTCGGCCCGCTGGCGCCTTTGTTCCGCTTCAGCGACGAAGCCGAGGTGGTGAGCCAGGCCAATGACACCGAGTTCGGCCTGGCCGGCTACTTCTATACCCGCGATCTGGGTCGTACTTTCCGTGTCGCCGAAGCGCTGGAGTATGGGATGGTCGGTATCAATACCGGCTTGATCTCCGACGAAGTGGCGCCATTTGGCGGTATGAAGGCTTCAGGGCTGGGTCGCGAAGGCTCCAAGTACGGCCTGGATGAGTACCTGGAGATCAAGTACCTCTGCCTCGGCGGTATCTGAATCAGGTCGCTATTGCGCGAGTGCGTAGGGTGGACAACGCGAAGCTTGTCCACCTTTCTTACTGCGCCGCTGCCGGCCCATGGTGGACAAAGTTTCGGCATATCGCACCCTACGCGAAGCTGGCTCCGGTCGATTGAAGGCTCTACAGCCGCTACAATGCGCGCCACCGTGACCAAAGCCCTTAGAGGTGCGCCATGCAACCCTTCGCCATCGCCCCGTCGATCCTTTCCGCCGACTTCGCCCGTCTGGGTGAGGAAGTGGACAACGTACTCGCCGCCGGGGCGGACATCGTCCACTTCGATGTCATGGACAACCACTACGTGCCCAACCTGACCATCGGCCCGATGGTCTGTGCAGCGCTGCGCAAGTACGGCATCACTGCACCCATCGACGCACATTTGATGGTCAAGCCGGTGGATCGCATCATCGGTGACTTCATCGAGGCCGGCGCTTCCTACATCACCTTCCATCCGGAAGCGTCCGAGCACATCGACCGTTCGCTGCAACTGATCAAGGCGGGTGGCGCCAAGGCTGGCCTGGTGTTCAACCCGGCCACCCCTCTGGACGTGCTCAAGTACGTGATGGACAAGGTCGACATGATCCTTTTGATGAGCGTCAACCCCGGTTTCGGCGGGCAGAAGTTCATCCCCGGTACCCTCGACAAGCTGCGTGAGGCCCGTGCGCTGATCGATGCCAGTGGCCGCGAGATTCGCCTGGAGATCGACGGTGGCGTCAACGTGCAGAACATCCGCGAGATCGCCGAAGCAGGTGCTGACACCTTCGTCGCCGGCTCGGCGATCTTCAACCAGCCGGACTACAAGGCCGTGATCGACGCCATGCGCGCCGAACTGGCCCAGGTGCGTGGATGAAACCGCTGCGCGCGCTGTGTGGCGGTGAGTTGCCGCGCCTGGTGATGTTCGACCTGGACGGCACGCTGATCGACTCGGTACCGGATCTGGCCGAAGCGGTCGACCGCACGCTGGTCGAACTGGGGCGCGCGCCGGCTGGCGTTGAAAGAGTCCGTGACTGGGTCGGCAACGGCGCGCGGGTGCTGGTGCGCCGTGCCCTGGCAGGCGGCCTGGATCACGCTGCAGTGGGCGAGGTCGAGACGGAAGAGGCACTGGCGCGCTTTCTTGATATCTATGCCGACTGCCACAACCTGACCGCGCTGTACCCGGGCGTGCACGAGCTGCTCGAAGCGCTGAGCACAGCGGCTGTCGAGCTCGCCGTGGTGACCAACAAGCCGGAGCGCTTCGTCGCGCCGCTGCTGGAGCAGGTCGGCCTCGGCGGTTACTTCCGCTGGATCATCGGTGGCGACACCCTGCCGCAGCAGAAGCCTGACCCGGCGGCGCTGCTGCAGGTGATGCGTCTGGCTGGGGTGGAGGCGGCGCAATCGTTGTTCGTCGGCGACTCGCGCAACGACGTGCTGGCCGCGCGCGCTGCCGCGGTGCCCTGCATCGCCGTGAGTTACGGCTACAACCACGGCCGGCCGATTGCTGAAGAGCGGCCAAGCCTGGTGGTCGATAGCCTGGCCGAGTTGCTCTGATAGTTGCTTAGCCCGAGCGGCTGCGCTACCGTGGCCGCTCTCCTTATTCCCCCGCCTGTCGAGATCGCACCGTGGTGGTTAGCTGCAAACTCTGGATGAAAGTGATCAAGGCTCTGGCCCGTTGGCGCTGGCGCGCCTGATCTCGTCCTGCCGCCGCCGCGCGGCCCGTTTGCACCCGACCGTTTACCCCGAGCCATGAGGCTGATCATGACCCATGAAGAATTCCTGCGTTTAGCCGCTGAAGGCTACAACCGCATTCCGCTTGCCTGCGAAACCATCGCCGACTTCGACACGCCGCTGTCGATCTACCTGAAACTGGCCGATGCGCCCAACTCCTACCTGCTGGAGTCCGTGCAGGGCGGCGAAAAGTGGGGCCGCTACTCGATCATCGGTCTGCCGGCGCGTACCGTGCTGCGTGTGCAGGGTCATGAGGTCGTGGTCACCACCGACGGCGTCGAGGTCGAGCGTCATGAGTGCGCCGATCCGCTGGCCTTCGTCGAGCAGTTCAAGGCGCGCTACAAGGTGCCGACCATCGCCGGGCTGCCGCGTTTCAATGGTGGCCTGGTCGGTTACTTCGCCTATGACAGCGTGCGTTACGTCGAACCCAAGCTGGCTGCCGGAGTGAATCCCGACGCGCTGGGCACGCCGGACATCCTGCTCAACGTCTCCGATGCTGTGGTGGTGTTCGATAATCTGGCCGGCAAGATGCACGCCATCGTCCTGGCCGATCCGGCTGAAAGCGATGCCTTCGAGCGTGGCCAGCAGCAATTGCAGGACATCCTGCACAAGCTGCGTCAGCCGTTCACCCCGCGCCTGGGCGTGGACCTGAACAAGCCGGCAGGTGCCGAGCCGGCGTTCCGCTCCAGCTTCAGCCGCGAGGATTACGAACGCTCGGTCAGCGCCATCAAGGATTACATCCTGGCTGGCGACTGCATGCAGGTGGTGATTTCCCAGCGCATGTCGATCCCGTTCAAGGCTGCACCGATTGACCTTTATCGCGCGCTGCGCTGCATCAACCCGACGCCTTACATGTACTTCTTCAACTTCGGCGACTTCCACGTGGTGGGTTCGTCGCCGGAAGTGCTGGTGCGCGTCGAGGACAACCTGGTCACCGTGCGGCCCATCGCCGGCACCCGTCCGCGTGGCGCCACCGAGGAGGCCGACCTGGCGCTGGAAGAAGACCTGCTGGCCGATGCCAAGGAAGTCGCCGAACACCTGATGCTGATCGATCTGGGCCGTAACGACACCGGACGCGTCTCGGAAATCGGTTCGGTGAAACTGACCGAGAAGATGGTCATCGAGCGCTATTCCAACGTTATGCACATCGTTTCCAACGTCACCGGCGAGCTGAAAAAGGGCCTGACCTCGATGGACGCCCTGCGCGCCATCCTGCCGGCCGGCACCCTGTCCGGTGCACCGAAGATTCGCGCCATGGAAATCATCGACGAGCTGGAGCCGGTCAAGCGCGGCGTCTATGGCGGTGCAGTCGGTTACTACGCCTGGAACGGCAACATGGACACCGCCATCGCCATCCGCACCGCGGTGATCAAGGACGGCGAGCTGCACGTACAGGCCGGCGCCGGCATCGTCGCCGACTCGGTGCCTGCGCTGGAGTGGGAAGAAACGCTGAACAAGCGCCGCGCGATGTTCCGCGCCGTCGCGCTCGCCGAACAGACTGCCGTCCAGGCCCAGGAATAAGAGGAGCCGTACCATGCTTTTGATGATCGACAACTACGACTCCTTCACCTACAACGTCGTGCAGTACCTGGGTGAGCTGGGTGCCGACGTGCACGTGATTCGTAACGATGAACTGACCATCGCTGAGATCGAGGCTCTGCAGCCCGAGCGCATCGTCGTTTCGCCCGGCCCCTGCACGCCGACCGAGGCGGGGGTGTCCATCGAGTCCATCCTGCATTTCGCCGGCAAGCTGCCGATCCTGGGTGTCTGCCTCGGCCACCAGAGCATCGGCCAGGCCTATGGCGGTGATGTGGTGCGCGCGCGCCAGGTGATGCATGGCAAGACCAGCCCGGTGTTTCATGAGGACAAGGGCGTGTTCGCCGGCCTCAACAACCCGCTCACCGTGACCCGCTATCATTCCCTGGTGGTCAAGCGCGAAACCCTGCCGGATTGCCTGGAGATCACCGCCTGGACCCAGCATGAAGACGGCTCGGTCGACGAGATCATGGGCCTGCGCCACAAGACCCTGAACATCGAGGGCGTGCAGTTCCACCCCGAATCCATCCTCACCGAGCAGGGCCACGAACTGTTCGCCAACTTCCTCAAGCAGACCGGAGGCGTGCGCGCATGAATATCAAGGAAGCCCTGGGCCGCATCGTCGCCCAGCTCGATTTGACCACCGAGGAAATGCAGGCGGTGATGCGCGAGATCATGACCGGTCAGTGCACCGATGCGCAGATCGGCGCTTTCCTCATGGGCATGCGCATGAAGAGCGAAACCATCGACGAGATCGTCGGTGCCGCCAGCGTCATGCGTGAGCTGGCCGCACCGGTGGTCATCGACGCCGAGCGGCTGGTCGACACCTGCGGCACCGGTGGCGATGGCATGAACATCTTCAACGTCTCCACCGCCGCGGCCTTCGTCGTCGCCGCGGCCGGTGGCAAGGTGGCCAAGCACGGCAACCGCGCAGTCTCCGGCAAGAGTGGCAGCGCCGATCTGCTGGAAGCCGCTGGCGTCTACCTGGGGCTCAAACCCGAGCAGGTCGCGCGCTGCGTCGAGAGCGTGGGCGTTGGCTTCATGTTCGCGCCGTCTCATCACGGGGCGATGAAGCACGCCATCGGTCCGCGCCGCGAGTTGGGCCTGCGCACCATCTTCAACATGCTTGGCCCGATGACCAACCCGGCAGGTGCCAGGCATCAGGTCATCGGTGTATTCAGCCAGGCGCTGTGCCGGCCGATGGCCGAAGTGCTGCAGCGTCTGGGCAGCGAGCACGTACTGGTGGTGCACGCGCAGGATGGGTTGGACGAGATCAGCCTGGCTGCGCCGACCTTCATTGCCGAACTCAGGAATGGCACGGTCAGCGAGTACCGCATCCAGCCCGAGGATTTCGGTATCAAGAGTCAGAGCCTGATCGGCCTGACCGTCGACAACGCCGAGCAGTCGCTGGCGTTGATCCACGATGCCCTCGGCCGGCGCAAGACCGACAACGGTCAGAAAGCCGCTGATATGATCGTGCTCAATGCTGGCGCGGCGCTCTATGCTGCTGACCATGCCAGCAGCCTGCGCGAAGGCATGCAGCTGGCGCATGACGCCCTGCACACCGGCCTGGCGCGCGAGAAGCTGGAAGAGTTGGTGTCCTTTACCGCGGTATTCAAACAGGAGAACGAAGGGTGAGCGTGCCAACCGTACTGGAGAAGATCGTCGCCCGTAAGTTCGAGGAAGTCGCGGCGCGCCGTGCTCAGGTCAGCCTGGCCGAGGTCGAGGCTGCTGCGCGCAGTGCCGACGCACCGCGTGGCTTCGCTCGTGCGCTGCTCGAGCAGGCGGCGCGCAAGCAACCGGCCGTGATCGCCGAGATCAAGAAGGCCTCGCCGAGCAAGGGCGTGCTGCGCGCCGACTTCGTGCCAGCGGATATCGCCCGCAGCTACGAGGCGGGTGGCGCCACCTGCCTGTCGGTGCTGACCGATATCGATTTCTTCCAGGGTGCCGACCAGTACCTGCAACAGGCCCGCGCGGCCTGTGCGTTGCCGGTGATCCGCAAGGACTTCATGGTCGATCCGTACCAGATCGTCGAAGCCCGCGCACTGGGCGCCGACTGCGTGCTGCTGATCGTGTCCTGCCTGGATGACGTGCGCATGGCCGAGCTGGCCTCGGTGGCCAAGGACGTCGGCCTCGACGTGCTGGTCGAGGTGCATGACGGCGCCGAACTGGAGCGGGCGTTGAATACGTTGGACACACCACTGGTGGGGATCAACAACCGCAACCTGCACACCTTCGATGTCAGCCTGGAAACCACCCTCGATCTGCTGCCGCGTATTCCGCGTGATCGCCTGGTGGTGACCGAAAGTGGCATTCTCAATCGCGCTGATGTCGAGCTGATGGAGATCAACCAGGTCTATGCCTTCCTGGTCGGAGAAGCTTTCATGAGGGCGGAAAGTCCGGGTAGCGAATTGCAGCGTCTATTCTTTCCCGAGCGTGGGCGACCAGCAGTGATCGGTACGGACCCGGAATAACGCGCATGAAAAAGCCGGCAATCAAGCCGGCTTTTTCTATTGGGGCTGTTCAGCGTGTGCCGAAGACCACCATGGTCTTGCCTTTGACGTGTACCAGGCCCTGCTCTTCCAGGGACTTGAGCACTCGGCCGACCATCTCACGGGAGCAGCCGACGATGCGGCCGATTTCCTGACGCGTGATCTTGATCTGCATGCCATCCGGATGGGTCATCGCGTCCGGCTGCTTGCACAGGTCGAGCAGGGTGCGCGCAACACGGCCAGTGACATCGAGGAAGGCCAGGTCGCCGACCTTGCGCGTGGTATTGCGCAGGCGCTCGGCCATCTGGCTGCCGAGGGCGAAGAGGATTTCGGGGTCTTGCTGGGTCAGTTCGCGGAACTTGGCGTAGCTGATTTCCGCGACTTCGCATTCGGTCTTGGCGCGAACCCAGGCGCTGCGTTCCTTCTCTGAACCATCCTTCTCGAACAGGCCCATCTCGCCGAAAAAGTCGCCAGAGTTGAGATAGGCGATGATCATTTCACGGCCATCGTCATCCTCGATCAGGATGGTGACCGAGCCCTTGACGATGAAGAACAAGGTTTCGCAGCGATCACCTGCGTAGATGATGGTGCTTTTGGCTGTGTAACGACGACGATGACAATGCGCAAGAAGCTTGTCGAGGTTCTTGATTTTTGGTGTAAGGGTAATAGCAACCATGCCCGAGTCCCGAATATGAAAAGTGAAGGCCTTTGTCCAACGGCAATTTCTTATTTGTTATCCGGCCAAGTGTGCCAGCATTCCGACGCCAGCTTAACAGACATACTATGACTAGGTAGTTTTTTGCGACCTGGGTAACGTAACTATGCGGAACTTTCGCGCATTCGGCGCACATCGGATCGCGGCCTGCCTGTGTTAATCTGCCGAACTTTTCCACTCTGGGAGCCAATATCGATGAAAGCGCGTGTGCAATGGGCCGGTGAAGCTCTGTTCCTCGGCGAGTCCGGTAGTGGCCATGCCGTGGTGATGGACGGTCCGCCCGATGCCGGTGGTCGTAATCTCGGTGTTCGACCGATGGAGATGCTGCTGATCGGCCTCGGTGGCTGCAGCAACTTCGATGTGGTCAGCATTCTGCGCAAGGGCCGTCAGCCGGTAGAAAGCTGCGAAGTGTTCCTCGACGCCGAGCGCGCAGGCGAGGAGCCCAAGGTGTTCACCAAGATTCACCTGCACTTCGTGGTCAAGGGCCGTGGACTGAAAGAGGCTCAGGTGAAAAGGGCGGTGGAGTTGTCGGCGGAGAAGTACTGCTCGGCCTCGATCATGCTGGGTCGTGCCGGCGTCGATATCAGCCACGATTACGAAATCGTCGAACTGGGCTGAGGTTCGCTGAAAATGACGAGGGCGCCAATGGCGCCCTCGTTCGTTTCAGACGCGGTAGGTGCTCTTGGTCATCACCTTCGACAGCAAGGTCATGCCGAACTTGATCGGCGCCGGGAAGCGCACACCGCCCGCCGCCAGGGCACTGTTGGCATGTTGCTGTTCGTCGATGCGCATCTGCTCGAGGATGGCGCGCGACTTGGCGTCATGCTCGGGCAGTTGCTCCAGGTGCTCGTCCAGATGTTTGCACACCTGGTCTTCGGTGGCGGCGACGAAGCCGAGGCTGACGCGATCACTGACAAGCCCGGCAACGGCGCCAACACCGAACGACAGACCGTAGAACAGCGGGTTGAGCACGCTGGGTTGGCTGCCCAGCTCACGAATGCGCTGCTCGCACCAGGCCAGGTGGTCGAGTTCCTCATCGGCCGCATGCTCCATGGCGCTACGCACTTGCGGCAGCTTGGCGGTCAGCGCCTGGCCCTGATAGAGCGCCTGGGCGCAGACTTCACCGGTGTGATTGATGCGCATCAGGCCGGCGACGTGGCGCGACTCCTCACTGCTCAGCTCGGTCTCGTTCTGCACGATGGCAGGCGAGGGGCGACTCGACGCGCCGCTGAATGGCAGCAGCGTGCGCAGCGCGGCATCGGCTTGCAGCAGCAGGCGGTCGACGGGGGAATACTGGCGTTCGCTGGCCATGGGGCACCTCCAGAGGTAACAACAGCGCTAGTCTACTGCAAAGTCGCCAGGTCGTCCGCGTTCAGGGCAACTCGCGCAGCACGCGAAACCCCAGCGCATAGTCGCGATGATGCGGCTGTTTGAGGTCGCGCATGCTGCTGCGCAGGTAGACCGGGCCGCTGTTCCAGGCGCCGCCGCGCACCACGCGCGGGCTATTGTCGAGCAGGCCGGCACTCTGAGTTTCGCTGCCGTCGAAGCGCTGGGTGAAGTTCGAGGCCGTCCATTCCCAGACGTTGCCCGCAGTGTCGTGCAAGCCGAAGCCATTGGCCGGGAACTGGCCGACGGCTGCCGTCTTGTTGCGTAACAGGCGCGAGCTGGCGCAACCGCGGCAGTGAGCGCGTGGCGCCTGCTCGCTGCTGTCGAGTTGCTCGCCCCACCAGTAGTAGCTCTGGCTGCCTCCGCGCGCTGCATACTCCCATTCGGCTTCGGTCGGCAGGCGATAGCGCGCGCCCGTCTCGCGTGACAACCACTGGGTGTAGGCGTGAGCGTCACGCCAGGACACATGAATCACCGGGCGCTGCGCCGAAAGGCCCCAGCCCTCGTTGTCAGGCATGGGCAACTGGTTGGCGTCGGCGTACTTCTGCCAGTCGGCGAAGGTGACTTCGTAGCGGCCGATGGCGAAGGGTTGATCGAAAGCAATCGATCGTTGCGGCCGCTCGTTGTCATTGCCGCGACCGCTGGCATCGCCCATGCGGAACTCGCCAGCCGGAATCACTACCATTTCGGGGCCCTGAGCGCCGCCGGGCAACGGGTCGCTGATGGTTTCGATAGCAACGGCCGGCAGGTTAACCAGCAGGCCGGCTGCGATGGCCATGGATACTGTGACGCAACGCGCTTTCAGCACTTGCACGGCGTGATGCCTCCGGCGACGATCTGCGTGTTCAGGCGGTCCATGCTGTAAGTTCTCGATTCTGTGAAACCGCGGATGGTAACCCTGCGTGCCTGGCTGGCCAAATCTCACAAGGAGTCGGTGTTGAAGAACGATATTCATGATCTTGGACTGGTGCTGGACTCCAAGGTCAAGCTGGTGGTGATCGAGTCCTGGGACGAGCTGCGCGTGCTGGAGACCCTGACTGGCCTGGCGATCAAGCGCGGCCTCGGTCTGCACACCTGGTCGGTGACCGAGGGCCTGCAGCGTCTGGGTTTCGGCGGCGCACCAGTGGACGAGTCACCGACCCTGGAGCCCGAAGCGGCGCTGCGCATGATCAAGGTCGATCCGCAGCCGAACCTCTACGTGATGTGCGACCTGCATCCCTTCCTCGATGACAACCCCAGGCTGGTGCGCCTGCTCAAGGAAATCGCCATGAGCGAGGCCGCGCACAAGCCGACGCTGGTGCTGGTGTCGCATGCGCTCAAGCTGCCTGCCGAAGTACAGCGTTTCGCGGCTCGTTTCAGTCTTGCGCTGCCGTCGGAAGACGAGCTGCTGAGCATCGTGCGTGACGAGGCGACGCGTTGGAGCGAAGGCAATCGCGGCGCACGCGTGCGCACCGACAACCGTACCTTGCAGCAGGTGGTGAAGAACCTGCGCGGCCTCAGTCATGCCGAGGCGCGGGCGCTGGCGCGCAACGTGATCTGCGATGATGGCGCGATCACCCAGGAAGACATCCCGGAGCTGAACAAGACCAAGTTTCAGCTGCTGGATCTGGAGGGTGTGCTCAGCTTCGAATACGACACTGCGCGCTTCGCAGAAGTCGGCGGGTTGGTCAACCTCAAGCGATGGCTGGCCGAACGTCAGGCCGGCTTTCTCGAAGGCAAGCTTCTGGATGCGCCGAAAGGCGTGATGCTGGTCGGCGTACAGGGCGGGGGCAAGAGCCTGGCGGCCAAGGCCGTGGCCGGACTCTGGGGCTTGCCGCTGCTGCGTCTGGATTTCGCCTGCCTGTACAACAAGTTCTTCGGCGAGACCGAGCGTAATCTGCGTGAGGCGCTACGTCTGGCCGAACAGATGGCGCCCTGCGTGCTGTGGATGGACGAGGTGGAGAAGGGGTTGGCCAGTGGCGACCACGACGGTGGCGTGAGCCAGCGCGTGCTCGGCACCCTGCTGACCTGGATGGCCGAGCGCAAGGCACCGGTGTTCGTGGTGGCCACGGCCAATGCCATCGACCGTCTGCCGCCGGAACTGGTGCGCAAGGGGCGCTTCGACGAGCTGTTCTTCGTCGACCTGCCCAGTGCCGAGGTGCGGGCCGACATCTTCCGTATCCACCTGCAACGCCGTGAACTGGAACCAGGCAACTTCGATCTCGCGCAGCTGGCTGCTGCCAGCGAGGGCTACTCGGGTGCCGAGATCGAGCAGGCAGTGGTCAGCGCGCTGTACGCTGGTCAGGCGCAGCAGCAGGCGGTCGATCAGGGGTTGCTGCTGCGCGCACTGCAGAGCACCGCGCCGCTGTCGGTGGTAATGGCCGAGCGGTTGATGGCGTTGCGAGAGTGGGCCGATGGGCGCACGGTCAATGCCGGCTGAGTACCCGGTCAGGCGCCAGTGAAGGGGCGGGTCAGGCGAGCACTGAGTTTGCGTACCAGCCAGCGCGGCGCGAGGCGTGGACTCAGGGCCAGCAGGCGGTTACGCCAGCCGGGAATGATGATGGCGCGGTTCTTTTCCAATGCACGCACGGTGATCAGCGCCACTTCCTCGGCGCTCATCATCAGCTTGCTGCCGGCAATCCGCGTGACGTCCATCTGCGCTGCACGGAAAAAGGCGCTGTGGGTCGGACCGGGGCAAAGTACTGACACACGCACACCGCGGTTTCTCAGCTCTTCGCGCAACCCCTCGGAAAAGTTCAGCACATAGGCCTTGCTGGCGTAGTAGCTGCTCATCCAGGGGCCGGGCTGGAAGGCCGCGACCGAGGCGACGTTGAGAATCTGCCCGCTGCCGTGCTCGGCCATGCGCTGACCAAGTGCGTGACACAGGCGGGTCAGCGCCAGCACGTTGACTTCCAACTGCTCCAGCTCGCGACTCCAGTCCTGCTCCAGGAACGGACCGGCGCAGCCGAGGCCGGCGTTGTTCACCAGCAGATCGACATGCCACTGGCCTTCTTCCAGCTCCAGCAGCAGGCCGGACAATTGCAGCGGCTCGCTCAGGTCGCAGAGACGAAACAGCACTTCGACGCCGAAGCGCTGGGCCAACTCGCAGGCGATGCTTTCCAGGGCATCACGCCGGCGCGCCACCAGGATCAGGTTGCGCCCCCGGCGTGCCAGGGCTTCGGCCAAGGCCAGGCCAATGCCGCTGGACGCTCCGGTGATCAATGCATAGCTGCGCATGGTCGGGAATTACTGCTCCTGATATTCGGCGGCACGCTCGACATAACCCTGATATTGGGGAATGGCGATGGCGGCGACGATACCGGTCACTGGTACCAGCAGGAACAACCAGGCCAGTACCTTGACTGCAGTGCTGTTGGGGGGCGGTGGTGGGCCGTAGCGGTTGGCGCCTTGAGTGCCCGGGATGATCAGCATCAGCAGGGCGAACACGCTGCCGACCACCGGGATCAGGTGCACCAGCAGCAGCCAGCCGGACCAACCGATGTCATGCAGACGCTGTACGCCGATGAAGATGCCGATCACCACCGCGGCAATACTGACGATGCCCAGCGCCAACATGGCCAGGGTCGAGGACATCGCGGCAATGCCGGTACCGATCAACATGATCGGGATGAAACACAGCGTCATCGCCATCAGCCAGCCCAGGTAACGCACGCGGCCGATCCGGCCGTTGACGCCGAGGACCTTGAGCTCGGAGTACTGCGGCAATTGCTCGGCGACATTTGCCTGTGGCGGTGCATAGGGCGATGCAGCCGCTGCGACAGGGGCTGGGGCCGGAGCGGCTTCGGCCAGCTGTGCCTGGCGCGCGAGGTATTTCTCGATAATGATGCCGCAGGCGGAGCACTCGCTCGCCTTGGCCTGCTCATGACCGCATTTGGGGCAGGTCATATGCGGCGTGGCCGCGTCCACGGCCTGCTCTGTTTCGGCTTCGGTTGGCACCAGACTCAGGCTGGCGGCCTGATCCAGCTCCTTGCGCACCTTGGCCCCTGCCTTCTGCAGAGCGTTGAGGTACTGTTCCGCCTCGCCTTCGCCCAGATCACGCTTGAGCGCCACCGGCGTTCCGCTGAACAGACTGTCGATACGGGCAAGGTCGCTCTTGAACAGGCGGGCCAGGTTTGTCTTGACCATTTCCAACGATGCCTCGGGCATCAGTTGGCCGTCGAACACGATCTTGTAACGCGGTTGATTCATGCGAGCTTCCTTGTCGGCGGGAAGTGGGGGAGCGAAGTGCCCGTTGAGCAGCAAGCGAGGCATAAGCCTAGAGTGCCGCGAGGCCAATATACAAGCGGCCTGAAGCGCCGCTCATGGCTATTTTTCAGCTGTCGCCTATTGTGCTCCAGCGGCCGACCAGCTGGCCGCGGCGTAGTAGACGTATTTCGCTGAAATCGCCCAGCACACCTTCGCTGATCGCGGGGCGCAGAAATACCCAATCGTTGCTCGTCAGTCGTGTGCCTTTACCACCCACCAGGCGCTCCTGATTGGCGCTACGGCCGTAGAGTTCGTCGTAGTCGAGCCCGGCCGGTGAGACGGGCTGTGCCGGCCAGCGACCGCCGTAGAGGTAGTAGGCGTTCTCTCGGTTGGGGTTCCAGGCGCTGATCAGAGGCTGCTGCGGTTGCAGGTAGGGCAGGGCGCCGTCGACCACCTTGAGTACGGGGCTGGCGATCCACAGCGCTGGCTGATGCTCCTTGAGCAGTGGCGTGTCGAACTCCGCGGGCTTGAGCAGGGCGGAACCGACGGCGACTTCTTTGAGCGAAGTCTCCTGCTGGCTGTGCAGCAGGTAGGTCAGGCTGCCGGCACCGTTGAGCAGCGGCGTTGCTGGCCAAAGATCGCTGAACCCCTGAGCGCTGCTGATGAATAGTCGATAGCGCTCATCGGTCTCGCTGAATGCTCGTAACTGATTCTGCCAGGGCGGGCTGTGTGCGACATGCGCGTCATATCCCATCAGCCCCTGCAGACGCAGTGCCGGCAGCTGACGAAGTTGCAGCAGCGCCTGAGCCAGCGCCTGCGGGGTGGCGAAACCGCCGCGCTCCAGGCCGACGTCGATTTCCAGCGCAATGCGCAGCGGTCGCCCCAGCGCCTTGGCCAATTCACCGTATTGCATCAGGCGCTGCTGGCTGTCGATCAGCCAGGTAACCTGGCGGTCGGGATCGAAATCCAGGTGGTGCGCAAGCTGGCGATAGAAGTTCAGCGCAGCGGCAACCGGCATGGGGTTGCCAAGCAGCAGGTCGGCCTGGGGAAAACTCCTGGCCAGGCGATTCAATTGCGGCTGATGAAAGACCATGAAGCGCTGGGTCTGCAGGCGCTTGGCCAGGTATTCCAGCAGGCCGGTGCTGGCCAGTGATTTGGCCACCAGGCGCAGCTGGAGGTGACCGCCCAGTCTTACGGCCAGCAGGTCGGCGTTGGCGTCGAGGCGATCGAGGTCGAGCAGCAGGGTGGGGATGCCCTCGCCATCGCGCTGCAGCTGCCGGTTGAGCTCGGCGAAGTAGGCGTCATGCTCGCGGCCTCGATCAGTTGGGCGCAGCGCCCAGCCGCCGAGCAGACCGAGCGCGCCCAGGCCCAGCAGATGGCGACGCTTCATCGCGGCCAGCGTTGCCCCAGTGCTTGGCTACGTGTCAGTGCGGCGCGATATTCATGGTCGAGTCGCGACACCAGCTCCTGCACCGACGGCAGGTCGTCGATGCCACCGACGCCCTGGCCGGCCGACCAGACGGTTTTCCAGGCCTTGGCTTCTTCATCCATCGGCTTGAGCTTCTCGCCGTAGTTGATATCGCCCTTGTTCTGCAGCTGTTTCAGGTCGTAGCCGGCCTGTTCCAGGCTCTGGCGCATGAAGCTGGCCGGTACACCGGACACGGCGGGTGTGTGAATGATGTCGGCGGCCCGCGCTTCGAGAATCATCGCCTTGTAATCGGCCGATGCATTGTTCTCGGTCGTGGCGATGAAGCGGGTGCCCATATAGGCCAGGTCGGCACCGAGCAACTGCGCGGCGAGAATTTCGTGGCCGTGGTTGAGGCAGCCGGACAGCAACACGGTCTTGTCGAAGAACTGACGAATCTCGGCCAGCAGGGCGAAGGGGCTCCAGGTCCCGGCGTGGCCGCCAGCGCCGGCTGCCACGGCGATCAGGCCATCCACGCCGGCCTCGGCAGCTTTTTCGGCATGGCGGCGGGTGGTCACGTCATGGAACACCAGGCCGCCGTAGCTGTGCACCGCATCGACCACTTCCTTCACCGCGCCCAGGCTGGTGATGACGATGGGCACGCGGTGTTCGACGCAGATGGCCAGATCCGCCTGCAGGCGTGGGTTGCTGTTATGCACGATCAAATTGACGGCATAGGGCGCGGCGTTGCTCGCCAGGCTGGCTTCGATCTCGTCGAGCCAGGCGGCGAAACCGGCGCTCTCGCGCTGGTTCAGCGCCGGAAAGCTGCCGACGATGCCGCTGTTGCAGCAGGCACTGACCAGCGCCGGGTTGGACACCAGAAACATCGGCGCAGCTACCAGAGGCAGGCGCAGGCGTTGATCGAGCAGGGCAGGCAGAGACATGGCGAACTCCTCAGAAGGGGCGGACGACGACCAGGATGACGATGCCCAGCAGGGCCAGCACCGGCGCTTCATTGAACCAACGATAGAACACGTGACTACGGCTGTTCTCGCCGCGGGCAAAGCGCTTGAGCTGAGCGCCGCAGAGGTGGTGATAGATCACCAGCGCCACTACCAGCGTGAGCTTGGCGTGCATCCAGCCTTGCGTGAAGTAGTAAGCCGAATTGAGGCTGAGTAACCAGATGCCCAGGCCCAGCGTGGCGATCATCGAGGGGATCATGATGCCGCGATACAGCTTGCGCTCCATGATGCAGAAGCGTTCGTGGCTGGCGGCATCGCTGCTCATGGCGTGATAGACGAACAGACGCGGCAGGTAGAACAGGCCGGCGAACCAGCAGACCATGGCGATGATGTGCAGAGCCTTGAGCCAGAGATAGAGCATTTTCGCTTCCCGCGCTGAAAAATGGCCTCGATAGTAGAGGCAGCTGACGGTCTGCGTCACCTCCGCGGTTGGAGCTTGGCCGATGCGGCTTTATCATCGGCAACTTTCCAATCGCTTTTGCAAAGGGGCATGTGATGATCAAGGTCGGTATCGTCGGCGGCACGGGCTACACTGGTGTCGAATTGCTGCGTCTGCTGGCGCAACACCCGCAGGCAGAGGTGAGCGTGATCACTTCCCGTTCCGAGGCCGGCCTGCGCGTCGACGAGATGTACCCCAATCTGCGCGGCCACTACCCCGAACTCGCGTTCAGCGTGCCGGATGTCGCCACCCTGGGCGCCTGTGATGTGGTGTTCTTCGCCACCCCGCACGGCGTGGCCCATGCGCTGGCTGGTGAGTTGCTCGCTGCGGGCACGCGAGTGATCGACCTCTCCGCTGACTTCCGTCTGCAGGATGCCGAGGAGTGGGCCAAGTGGTACGGCCAGCCGCATGGGGCTCCCGAGCTGCTGAGCGAGGCGGTGTACGGTCTACCCGAGGTCAATCGTGAGGCGATCAAGACTGCGCGCCTGATCGCCGTACCCGGCTGCTACCCGACCGCCACTCAGCTGGGGCTGATCCCATTGCTGGAAGCCGGCTTGGCCGATGCCGGCAGCCTGATCGCTGACTGCAAGAGCGGCGTCAGCGGTGCCGGCCGTGGTGCCAGCGTTGGCTCGCTGTTCTGTGAGGCCGGCGAGAGCATGAAGGCCTACTCGGTCAAGGGCCACCGTCACCTGCCGGAGATTCGCCAGGGGCTGCGCCAGGCAGCAGGTAGCGATGTCGGCCTTACCTTCGTGCCACACCTGACACCGATGATTCGTGGCATTCACGCGACCCTCTATGCGCGCGTGGCCGATGCCTCGGTCGATCTGCAGGCACTGTTCGAGAAGCGTTACGCTGGCGAGCCTTTCGTCGATGTGATGCCTGCGGGCAGCCACCCGGAAACCCGTAGCGTGCGCGGAGGCAACGTTTGCCGCATCGCCGTGCACCGTCCGCAGGGCGGCGACCTGGTGGTGGTGCTCTCGGTGATCGACAACCTGGTCAAGGGGGCCTCCGGCCAGGCGGTGCAGAACATGAACATCCTCTTCGGTCTCGACGAGCGTCTCGGCCTGTCGCACGCGGCCCTGCTGCCGTGATACCGGGCTGGGAGGTCCGCCTCAGCGATCCGCGTCGTGAGCGCAGACGGCGTTGGCTGCAACTGCTGCTGGTACTCGCCGTACCGGCGGCCTTTGCCCTGGGATGGTACTGGCCACAGGTGCAGCCTCAGCGGACGCCCGAGGATACGCACGCACTGCTGACCCGTGTTGCCGAACAGGAGCAGGAACTGGAGCTGTTGCGCCAGCGCCTGGCTGTGGTCGGCAGCAGTGACAAGGTCACTCAGCAGGCCATGGAGCAGAATCGCCGCACCATCAAGCTGCTGGAGGAGCAGATCTTCAAGCAGCAGCAGGATCTGGCCTTCTATAAAGGCGTGTTGGCGCCTGCCAGTCGTCGTGAAGGCATTCGTATTCGCGCCTTTGAGCTGCAAGCCACGGACGCGCCGCAGCGATTCCGCTACAAATTGCTGATGAGCCGAGTCGGTACCAGTGATGAGGCATTGCAGGGGCGTTTGCGTGTCACGGTCGAAGGACTGCAGGACGGTAAGCCGGCCACCTTGGAGCTGGCGGCGCTGTCCGACGAGGTCAGCGAGAGCAGCATTGCCTTCTCTTTCAAGCACTTCCAGTCCTTCCCCGAAGCGGGGCGTTTCGGCGAGCTACAACTACCTGAGGGCTTCGAGCCGCGTCAGGTCAAGGTTCAGGCGGAGGTCGAGGGCGACAAACCGCTGAGCCGTACATTCGAATGGATAAAATCAGGAGCGATAGCCACCCATGTGGAGTAAAGACAAGACCAAACCCGACTTGCAGCGCTTCAGCGGTAAGACCAGCCTGATTGCCGCTGGCGCCGAGCTGGTGGGCGACATGCGCTTTCAGGGCGCGGTGCAAGTGGATGGTCGGGTCACCGGTAATCTGTTGGCTACCGAAGGGCTGGTGCGTGTAAGTGCAGGCGGCCTGGTTGAAGGTGAGATACGCGCACCCCATATAGTGATCGATGGAGAGGTGAGTGGTGATGTGTTCGCCAGCAGCCATCTTGAGCTGGGTTCACGCTCACGGGTTCGCGGCAACCTGCATTACGGCCTGATGGAGATGGCCATGGGGGCGCAGATCGAGGGGCGCCTTTGTCACCTCAAGGATGGTGAGCGGCCACTCGAGCTTCCCGCTACGCTGGAAATCGAGCAATAGTTGACCAATTTCGTCGGGCAAGCGGATAATGCACGCCCAAAGCAGTATGGCGCATGGCGCCGGGAGTCCAGAATGAGCGTCGAAACCTTCACCCCTGCCCCCTTGCACTTTACCCAAGGCGCGGCCAGCAAGGTGAAGAACCTGGTCGATGAAGAGGGCAATCCGCGTCTGAAGCTGCGCGTGTTCGTCACGGGCGGCGGCTGCTCGGGCTTTCAGTACGGCTTTACCTTCGATGAGGACGTGGCCGAGGACGACACCATCGTCGAGCGTGAAGGCGTGAGTCTGGTGGTCGACGCCATGAGCTTCCAGTATCTGGCTGGTTCGGAGGTCGACTATCAGGAAGGGCTGGAAGGTTCGCGTTTCGTGATCAAGAACCCCAATGCCACCACTACCTGTGGTTGCGGGTCGTCCTTCTCGATCTGAATGCTCCGCCTGATGACAGACGCCGCGCTCGATGCGCGGCGTTTTCGTTTTCAGGCCGGGTAGATGGCGCCGAGCACGCGCAGGCCTTTGGCGCCGGTTACGCTCGGGCGATTGCCAGCAGTGCCTTCAAGTGCGCAATGTGCCAGCCAGGCGAAGGCCATGGCTTCGACCCAGTCCGGGTCTACACCCTCAGTCGCGGTGCTGCTGACCTCGGTTCCTGCCAGCATCTCGTTCAGACGCTTCATCAAGCAAGCGTTGTGAGCGCCGCCACCACACACCAGCAGAGCGTCCGTGTGAGCTTGCGCGTTGCGCAAGGCGCTGACGACACTGCGCGCAGTGAGTTCTACCAGGGTCGCCTGAACGTCTTCGCCGGCCAACTGTGGCAATGCTTGCAGATGGCCAAGCAACCAGTCGAGATTGAACAGCTCGCGACCGGTACTCTTCGGTCCCTGAGTGGCGAAGAAGGGATCGCTCAGCAGCCGTTTCAATAGCTCCGGGTGGACGGTACCGCTGGCTCCCCAGGCACCATCACGGTCATAGGCCAGGCCCTGGCAATGCTGAATCCAGGCGTCGAGCAGAACGTTGCCAGGGCCGCTGTCGAATCCCAGAACCTCCTGGCCGGGTGAAAGCAGGCTGAGGTTACTGAAACCGCCGACATTGAGCACGGCGACCTGCCGCTGGCTATTGCCGAACAGATCATGGTGGAAGGCTGGGACCAGGGGAGCCCCTTGACCGCCTGCAGCCACATCGCGACGGCGAAAGTCTGCGACCACGCAAATGCCCGTAAGCTCGGCCAGCAATGCCGGGTTGCCAATCTGGATGGTGAAGCCGCGCGCCGGTTCATGGCGCACGGTCTGGCCATGGCTACCGATGGCGCGAATCTGCTGCGCGGTCAGGTTCTGTTGCTGCAGGAGTTCGTTGATAGCGGCAGCGGCCAGTTCGACCCAGCGCTGTTCTGCAATGGCTGCGCGCGCCAGTTCATTATCACCCGAGGTGCACAGCGCCAGCAGGTCGCTACGCAGCTGTTCTGGCATGGGGCGATAGAGGGTGGCAAGCAGATGAGGGCGCTGATCTTGATCGATCAGCGCGATGTCCAGCCCATCCAGGCTGGTGCCGGACATCACGCCAATATAGAGGGGCACGGCTTACTGCTGGTTGGCGGCTAGCATGGTGGCCTTTTCCTGGTCCATGCGTGCCATCAGCGGCTTGCTCAGTTGCATGAAGCGCTGCTTCTCGCTCGCTGCAATCGGGTCGGCCATCGGTAGCTTCTGGCTGAGCGGATCGACGTGTACGCCGTTGACCTGGAACTCATAGTGCAGGTGCGGTCCGGTGGAGAGTCCGGTAGTACCGATATAACCGATGATCTGGCCTTGCTTGACGTTCGCACCGTTGCGCACACCTTTGGCAAAACCCTGCATGTGTGCGTAAAGGGTGCGATAACGCTGGCCGTGCTGGATGATCACAGTATTGCCGTAGCCTCCATTACGACCTGCCAGCGTCACGCGACCGTCACCGGCCGCCTTGATCGGCGTGCCACGTGGCGCAGCATAGTCGACACCCTTGTGTGCGCGGATCTTGTTCAGGATCGGGTGCTTGCGACCAGTGGAGAAGCGCGAGCTGATACGAGCGAAGTCCACCGGCGTGCGGATGAATGCCTTGCGCATGCTTTCGCCATCGGCATTGTAGTAGCTGGTGGTGCCTTGCTTGCTGGTGTAGCGCACGGCGGTATAGGTCTTGCCGCGATTGGTGAAGCGCGCCGAGAGAATGTTGCCGGTGCCAACGCGCTTGCCGTTCACCACCTTCTCTTCATAGATCACCTCGAACTCGTCGCCTTCGCGAATATCCATGGCGAAATCGATGTCGTAGCCAAACACGTTGGCGAGGTCCATGGTCAGACTATGAGACAGGCCCGCACGCTTGGCGGAAAGGAACAGCGAGCTGTTGATCACGCCGCGGCTGTATGCGGTGACCACCTCAGGCTTGACCTGGTCGCGCTGGAAATCGAAGCCTTTGTCGGTACGGCTGAGGCGAATGGTTTCCAGATCGCTGAGCTTGCTCTGCAGACTCTTCAGCTTGCCGTCTTCGTTCAATTCGAAGTCCAGCACCTGGCCCACTTTGAGGCGGCTGAACTGCTTGGCGTCCTTGCTGCTATTGAGCGCTTCATGCAGATCATTGGCGTTCAGACCGACCTTGGCGAACACGGTAGAAAGCGTATCGCCATTACTGACCGTGATGTTGTGGTGGTTGGGGTCGGAAGGAGGAGTGGTGTCGGCTGTTTCTAGGAGATCTTCGTCAGCGTCTTCTGCGCTGTTTTCGGCGGTGTTCGCGCTTTGCTCGATCTTGGCGAAGGGCGAAGCGGCACCAGGCACTGGCAGTCCCGCTCGGAGGTCATCCTTTTCCTGCAGCACCTGCTCGGTATCGTTACCGAGATCCAGATCGAGAAAGGTTTTCTGCGCTTCGACTTCACGCGAAGGAAACACCAGCAGAGCCAGGCTCAGCAGCGCAGCTACACCGCTAGCAGCCAGGATATGGCTTTTAGGGTAGGGCGGGGCTTTAGGAATATTTTGCGTCATGGCGTGAGGCGTTTTCTTGGAATATGCATTAACTGTATAAAATATAACCAAAATCGGCTTGGGGCAACCCTTGACATGCCGAACGGACGCTCAGGGCGCTTACCCTGGGCAAAACTTGTAATTAGTCCGCGATCTTGTATGGTTGGTTCCCTTTCAATTTCCAGTAGTTGCGGGTTCTGTCATGAAGTCGGTCGAAGAGCAGCTGGCGCTGATCAAGCGCGGTGCAGAAGAGGTTCTGGTTGAGGCTGAGCTGGTCGAAAAGCTCAAGCGTGGTCAGCCGCTGCGGATCAAGGCGGGTTTCGACCCTACCGCGCCGGATCTGCATCTCGGTCACACCGTGCTTATTAATAAGCTGCGTCAGTTTCAGGAGCTCGGTCACCATGTGATCTTTCTGATCGGGGATTTCACCGGAATGATCGGTGACCCCAGCGGCAAGAGCGCTACTCGTCCGCCGCTGACCCGTGAGCAAGTTCTGGATAATGCTGAGACCTATAAGCAGCAGGTCTTCAAGATTCTCGATCCGGCCAAGACCGAGGTGGCTTTCAACTCCACCTGGATGGACCAGATGGGGCCTGCCGATTTCATTCGTCTGACGTCGCAGTACACAGTGGCGCGGATGCTTGAGCGTGATGACTTCGACAAACGCTATAGCAGCAACCAGCCGATCGCCATTCACGAGTTTCTCTATCCCTTGGTGCAGGGCTATGATTCCGTAGCGCTGAAGGCTGATGTCGAGCTGGGCGGTACCGATCAGAAATTCAACCTGCTGATGGGGCGCGAGCTGCAGCGCGCCTATGGCCAGGAGTCGCAGTGCATCGTCACCATGCCGTTGCTGGAGGGTCTCGACGGTGTGAAGAAGATGTCAAAGTCGCTGGGCAACTATGTGGGTATCCAGGAAGCGCCGGGTGTGATGTACAACAAGCTGGTGTCCATGCCCGATGCGCTGATGTGGCGTTACTTCGAGCTGCTCAGCTTCCGTTCCATGGAAGAGATCGAGCAGTTCAAGCGTGATGTCGAGCAGGGCGCCAATCCACGTGACATCAAGATCAAGCTGGCCGAAGAACTCGTGGCGCGCTTTCACGGTGAAGAGGCTGCGGCCAATGCTCACCGTTCCGCTGGTAACCGTATGAAAGATGGCGAGCTGCCGGAAGATCTGCCCGAGGTTGAGTTGACCTCGATTGAAGATATGCCGATCTCATCCGTCCTTAATAAGGCAGGTCTGGTCAAGAATGCTGCCGTGGCTCGCGATCTGCTGGGTTCGGGTGGCGTGCGTGTTGATGGTGAGGTGGTTGATCGCGCTTTCCTGTTCAAGGTGGGTTCGACCCATGTCTGTCAGGCTGGCAAGAAGGCCTTTGCGCGCATCACCCTCAAGGCCGAGTAATAAAACTGCAAAATAAGCTTGACGCGCATTCTGCTGGCGGTAGAATGCGCGCCACTTCAGCGATGAAGCGCTTCAAAAACTGCTTGTTAATCAATAAGTTAAGTTGAGTGAAGGGCTTGCAAAGCTGGATCTGGCGTGTAGAATGCGCGCTGGTCGACGGGGTGGTGGTTTGATCCTGTTGAAGTTTCGGTCGAATGGATCGAAAGCGGTTTGAAAGAGGTGGTTGACAGCGGTTTTGAACGCTGTAGAATGCGCCTCCCGCTGGAGAGAAGAAGTTCTGATCGAAGGCGCAAGTGGTTGAGTAGAAAGAAGTTTCTCCGGAAACAAAATCGAAAAACAGCTTGACAGGTAGAGAGGCTGCTGTAGAATGCGCGCCTCGGTTGAGACGAAAGGCTTAACCAACT
>NZ_FOXK01000039.1 GCF_900115695.1 Ectopseudomonas toyotomiensis | reverse complement strand
ACCACGCACGCCGCCCTGGGCGCGCAGATCGACGACGAGACCACGATCGACGACGTGCGCAAGCTGGCCCGCGCCGCGAAAGACGTGCTGCAGGCCAGCAAGGCCAGCCGCGAGGAGCGCAAGGCGATCGAGCGTGAAGCCCGCGAGGCGCTGTTGGCTGAGCAGGAGCAGCGCCTGGAAGAACAGCGTGGCAGCGACGGCATGAGCGAGCAGCTCGAAGAGCGCATCCGCCGCATCCTGCTGGGGAAAGCCTGATGGCCATGCAAGCCACCACGGCCAACCTGGGTAAGGGCCTCACTGCCACCAGCGCGCCGCGCAAGATTGATCTCGCAGAGGAGATGGAGCTGCACGGCGTCGACGTGCCCCAGGACATCGCCGAGGCTGTAGCCGCAAACGAGCCCGTGTTCCTGGGCTATCAGCAGCGATGGTTCGAAGATGAAAGCCAAATCATGATCGGCGAGAAGTCTCGCCGGACTGGTTTGACCTGGGCCGAGGCTGGTCGCAACGTGGTCAAGGGCGCAAAGCCACGCCGTCGTGGTGGCTGCAACACCTTCTACGTGGGCAGCAAGAAGGAGATGGCGCTGGAGTACATCGCCGCCTGCGCGCTGTTCGCCAAGGCCTTCAACGAGATGGCCGAGGCTGACGTCTACGAGCAAACCTTCTGGGACGAAGGCAAGAAGGAAGAGATCCTCACCTACATGATCCGCTTCCCGAAAACGGGGCGGAAGATCCAGGCGCTCAGCTCGCGCCCGAGCAACCTGCGCGGCCTGCAGGGCGATGTGGTGATCGACGAGGCGGCGTTCCATGAATCCCTGGAAGAGCTGCTCAAAGCTGCCCTGGCGCTGACCATGTGGGGCAACAAGGTGCGCTTGATCAGCACCCATAACGGCGTGGACAACCCGTTCAACACCTACATCCAGGACGCCCGCGAGGGCCGCAAGGATTACAGCATCCACCGCATCACCCTGGACGATGCGATCGCCGAGGGTCTGTACAAGAGGATCTGCTACGTCACCGGGCAGGAGTGGTCACCCGAGGCCGAGAAGGCCTGGCGCGATGGCCTGTACAAGAACGCCCCAAACATCGAGTCGGCCGAGGAAGAGTACGGCTGCGTACCGAAGAAATCAGGCGGCACCTACCTGACCCGCGTGTT
>NZ_FOXK01000018.1 GCF_900115695.1 Ectopseudomonas toyotomiensis | reverse complement strand
CCGATGTGGCCGGCAGTACGCACGCCGTAGGCCAGGCCGAAGAAGATCAGCCAGCCGAACAGGGCCTTGGTCAGGGCATTGCTCCAGGTCATCGCCTGAGCCATGTCGAGAATGGAGTCGCCGATAGCGAGCAGAAACTCGTTACCGCCGAAGGCATCACCCAGCCAATAGAACAGGGTGTAGAAGTTGTTGAGGATCACGTAGACGAAAGTGATCAGCGTCATGGCCGCCAGGAGGAAAGCAATGAAGCCTTCCTCGAAGTGCTCCCAGACGCGCCGCAAGGCGTTCATGGTCGGTTCTCCCGAATGGAAAGGGCGTAGGGTGGGACGGTAGCCGGCCCACCGGTTACAGCGTTGATCGACGCCCGTCGCGGGCGTCGTGGTGGGTCAGAGCATCGACGCTCTGCCCACCCTACGGCTCTCCGGCCTTATTACTGGTTGGCTGCTTGCGCGGCCTTGATCAGGTCAGCGCCGATCTCGCCTTCGAACTTCTTCCATACCGGCTGCATGGCATCGCGCCATTGGCCGCGCTGCTCAGGAGTCAGGGTCAGGATCTCGGTGGTGCCTGCTTCGACGATGCGCTGCTTGTCGCCTTCGTTGAGGGCGTCAGCCTGCTTGTTCACCTCGACGGTGACCTCGGCGATGATCTTGTTCAGCTCGTCGCGTACGTCAGCCGGCAGACCTTCCCAGAACTTGGTGTTGGTGATCAGCATGTAGTCCAGCAGACCATGGTTGGACTCGGTGATGTACTTCTGAACTTCGTGCATCTTCTGGCTGTAGATGTTCGAGTAGGGGTTCTCGGCACCGTTGACCACACCAGTCTGCAGGCCCTGATATACCTCGGCGAAGCTCATCTTGCGCGGGTTGGCGCGCACGGCCTTGAACTGCTCTTCCAGTACGGCGGAAGCCTGTACGCGGAACTTCAGGCCACGGGCGTCTTTCGGCTCCAGCAGCGCCTTGTTGGCCGACAGCTGCTTCAGACCGTTGTGCCAGTAGGCCAGACCGGTGATGCCCTTGTCGGTCATGGAGGTCAGCAGTTTCTGGCCTTCCGGACCTTTCTGGAAGCGATCGACTGCAGCCATGTCGTCGAACAGGAACGGCAGGTCGAATACCTGCAGCTGCTTGGTGTAATGCTCGAACTTGGCCAGGGACGGGGCGATGATCTGGACGTCGCCGAGCAGCAGCGCTTCCATTTCCTTGCCGTCACCGAACAGCGAGGAGTTCGGGTAGACCTCGACCTTGACCTTGTCGCCCAGACGCTCTTCAGCCAGTTGCTTGAACAGCACGGCACCCTGACCTTTCGGGGTGTGCTCGGCAACCACGTGGGAGAACTTTATGACGATCGGGTCGGCAGCGTGAACCACGCCAGCGATGGACAGGGACAGGGCGCAAGCCAGCGCCTTGGCAGTCAGTTTGAACATGCGGATGCTTCCTCTTGTTGTGTTTATCGCATTTGCGCCGGGGCGCAGCTGACGAACGGACAAGAGCAAGTCTAGGCGGCTTGGAGAAAAACGCCGAAGGCATTAGCGAGGCCTGGACTTGTACTTGTGGGTTCGCTTGGGGCAAATCTAGAGCAACCCTTGTGCCAGACCTCTGTGGCATGCGCATGACAAGTGCGCAAAAGCCCTTGGCCAGAGGTCTTGATGGCTTCTGGCCAATCGCGGCGCGGGCCTTTCGAAGCGCTCCCCGGCCTATCGTTACGTTCGGATTTGGCGGTTTGCCGCCAGTCAGTCGAAGTCCTCTGGCGAGCTTCCGCCAGCGCCGGAGAAATTCAGCCCATGCTTACGCAGTTTGTCGTGCAGGGTCTTGCGCGGCACGCCCAGGGCTTCGGCCAGGCTGCGTAGCGAGCCGTGCGGGCGGCTCAGCTCGGCGGCGATGAGGGCGCGCTCGAAGGCTTCGACCTGTTCGCTGAGGCCGCCGTTGACCGGTGGCAGGTTTGGCGCGTTGCTGTCGAGCGCCAGCTCCAGGCCCAGCGCGAAGCGCTCGGCGGCGTTCTGCAACTCACGTACGTTGCCTGGCCAGGGATGACGCAGCAGCAGCGCACGCTGCCCCGGTTGCAGTTCACGTGGCGCCAGGGCGTGGCGGGCGGCCGCCCCTTCGGCGAAATGCTGGAACAGCAGCAGGGCGTCCTCGCCGCGCTCGCGCAGCGGCGGGATGGACAGCGGCGCAACGTTGAGGCGGTAGTAAAGGTCGGCGCGGAAGCGCCCGGCATCGGCGGCCTGGCGCAGGTCTTCCTTGGTCGCGGCGATCACGCGGATATCCAGTGGGATCAGCTGATTACCACCGAGGCGCTCGACCACGCGTTCCTGCAGCAGGCGCAGCAGCTTGACCTGCACATCCATACTCATGCTCTCGATCTCGTCGAGGAACAGGGTGCCGCCGTTGGCGAACTCGAACTTGCCGATGCGCCGTTTCTGCGCGCCGGTAAAGGCGCCGGCCTCGTGGCCGAACAGCTCGCTTTCCACCACCGACTCGGCCAGTGCGCCGGCGTTGATGGCGACGAAGGGCCCTTCGCGACGGTTGGACAGATCGTGCAGGGCGCGTGCGACCACCTCTTTACCGGCGCCGGTCTCGCCGAGAATCAGTACATCGGTGGCGATGCTGGCAAGTGCACCGATCTGTTCGCGCAGGCGTTGCATGGCCGGTGACTGGCCAACCAGGCGGCTGGACAGTTGCTGGCGGTCGTTGAGCGCCGTACGCAGGCTGCGGTTGTCCAGCACCAGGCGGCGCAGTTCCAGCGCGCGGCGTACGCTGTCGAGCAGATCATCATTGGCGAAGGGTTTTTCCAGAAAGTCGTAGGCGCCGGCGCGCATCGCCTGTACGGCCAGCGGCACGTCACCATGGCCAGTGATCAGCAGCACGGGTAGCTCGGCATCACGCTCGCGCAATTGCTGCAGCAGTTGCAGGCCATCGATGCCGGGCATGCGGATATCGCTGACCACCACGCCTGGCCAGCCAGCGGGAATGCGCGCGGCCAGACCCTGCGCATTGCCCAGGCTGAGGACCTTGAGCCCGGCCAGGTCGAGCGTCTGGCTGAGTGCCTGGCGCAGATGGGCGTCGTCGTCGATCAGCAGTACCTGAATGCGGCTGTCGATGGCGCTGTCGCTGGTCATGGCGAAGGGTCCTCTGAGGGTTGCAGGTTGACGCCGGGGGTGGCCAGGCGCAGGCGCAGGGTGATCAGCGCACCACCGGATGGATGATTGGCCAGCAGTAGTTCGCCGTCCAGCGCGCGCACCAGGCTGTCGCAGATGGCCAGCCCTAGCCCTAGGCCCTGGGCGCTGGTCTTGGTGGTGAAGAAGGGCTCACGCGCGCGCGCCAGTGATTCGGGCGAGAAGCCGGGGCCATTGTCACGCAGCAGCAGGTGAAGGTGCTCGGCTTGATGCTCGATGCTGATCCAGATGCGCCGTGGAGGTGCTTTATCGATCAACGCATCGAGCGCATTGCCGAGCAGATTGCCCAGCACCTGACGCAACCGCGTCTCGCCAGCTTGGACCCAGAGGGTGGCGTCCGGCAGATCGCGAATCAGTTCCACGTCCATGGCCCGGCGGCGCTTGGCCAACAGCGCCAGGGCATCGTCCAGCGCTGGTTGCAGGGCAACCCGCTCCGGCGCGTGGCGGTCGCGGCGGGCAAAGGCGCGCAAATGGGTGATGATCGAGGCCATGCGCTCGGTCAGCTCGCTGATCAGCTTGAGGTTGGCGCGGGCATCGTCGCTGCGCTGGTGATCGAGCAGGGTACTGGCGTTCTCCGCATAACTGCGGATCGCCCCCAGCGGCTGGTTGAGTTCGTGGCTGATGCTGGCACTCATGGTGCCGAGCGCCGACAGTTTACCGGCCTGGACCAGCTCGTCCTGAGCGCGCACCAGCTCCTGCTGAGCCTGTTCACGCTCGAGCACTTCCTGCTTGAGGCGGCTGTTGAGCAGTTCCAGGTCCTGCGTGCGTTCAGTCACGCGTTGCTCCAGTTCGGCTTTGGCGCGTGCGTCGAGGGCAATGCGTTCCAAGTAATGACGGCGACGGAGGATCAGCAGGCCGAGCAGCAACAGCAGTGCCAGCAGGGCGGCTGCCCCGACGGCCACGGCGCTGCGCACGGGGCGGTCGAGGAGGATGCGTGGGGCGAGAATGCTCACCGTCCAGCCGGTTTCTTCCAGGGAGCGGCTTTGTGTCAGCCAGGCGTTGGGATCGATATCGAGCAGGGGCGGCGCCTGGGTCGGGTAGGGCTGGTTGGCGGCGATGGCCGATTGCTCGACCCGGTCCAGCGGACGGCTGGCGTGGAAGCGCCAGTCCGGGCGTGAAGTGAGAATGACGACGCCATTGGTGTCGGTGACCAGCAGTTGCTCCGGGGTGTTGCCCCATAGGGTTTCGGTGTGATCGAGGTCGACCTTGACCACCAGTGCGCCGATATTGTGGTCGTCCTCGCGCACCGGATAGGCGAAGTAGTAACCGCGCTTGCCGGACGTTGTACCCAGGCCGAAGAAGCGCCCCAGGCGCCCGGCCAATGCTTCACGAAAATACGGGCGAAAGGCGAAATTGCCGGCGACGAAGCTGTCGGGCTTGTCCCAGTTGGAGGCAGCCAGGGTGACGCCGCGCGGGTTCATCAGGTAGATCACGTCGGCGCCGGTCTGGCTCTTCACGCGGGCCAGCAGTCGGTTGGCGTTGTCCAGCGCGGTCGGATCTTCAGGCGCATGCAGGGCCGCGCGCAGGCCCGGCAGATCGCCAAGAATCTGCGGCAGTACTTCGTAGCGGCGCAGCGTGCCGAGCAGGTTGGCCACATACAGATCGAGGGTTTGCCGGTTCTGTTCGATCAGCACTTCGCGGTAGTAGCGCTCGGCCAGGAAGTGAACGGGCCATAGCAGTGGCGCAAGCAGCAGCGCCAACAGCACGAGGCTGCGCCAGCGCAGGCGACGGGGAGTGGCAGTGTTCGTGCTCATGGCAAACCGTGCAGAAATGATCGGCGCATTATGCACGTTAAGCGCGTGGCCGGTGATGCGCACTGGCCGCGCGGATGAAACGCAGGGCCTTCAGTTCATGCGTTGCAGGCAGGCATCCAGTGCTGTGCGCCAGTCCGGCATGCGAACCTGCCAGTCTTGCTCCAGGCGCTCGCCATCCAGGCGCGAATTGAGTGGGCGCTGCGCCGGTGTCGGGTACTCGCTGCTGGGAATGGGGCGTAGCCTGGCGCAGGGTTTGCCGGCTGCACGCAGGCGCTCGGCGATGGCGCTGGCGAAGCCGAACCAACTGGTCTCGCCCTGACAGGTCAGGTGGTAGGTGCCCCAGTGATGGCGCCCCTGCTGCCACTTGTCGATCAGCTCGGCGGTGGCGCTGGCGATGCTGCCGGCCCAGGTCGGCGCGCCGATCTGGTCGTTGACCACGCTGAGCTCTTCGCGCTCCTGCAGCAGGCGCTGCATGGTCAGCAGGAAGTTGCGCCCGTGCTGCGAGTAGACCCAACTGGTGCGCAGGATCAGGTGGTCGCAGCCGCTGATGCGCAGCGCCTGTTCGCCGGCCGCCTTGCTGGCACCGTAGATGCTCAAGGGGTGTGGCGTATCGGCCTCACGGTAGGGGGTGGCCTTGCTGCCGTCGAAGACGTAGTCGGTGGAGTAGTGGATCAGCGGGATGTCCAGCTCGAAGCAGGCATCGGCCATGGCGCCCGGCGCTTCGGCATTGATGGCGAAGGCGAGTTCGCGCTCCTGTTCGGCCTGATCGACGGCGGTGTACGCGGCGGCATTGATCACTAGCGCCGGCCGCTCGCGCAGGATGATTTCGCGCAGGCTGTCCGGGCGGGACAGGTCGAATGCCTGCCTGCCGAGACTGATCAGTTCGTGCTGGTGCAGGGCCAGTTGCAGTTCGCGGGCGACCTGGCCGGTATGGCCGCTGATCAGAATCTTCATGCGAAGGTCTCGGCGTCGGTCAGGCTCAGGCCCTGTTGGTCCTTGGCGGAGAGTTGTGGCGACAGACCGTCGAGCGGCCAGTCGATGGCCACCTGTGGGTCGTCCCAGCGGATGCAGCGCTCATGAGCGGGGGCGTAGTAGTCGGTGGTCTTGTAGAGGAACTCGGCGTATTCGCTGAGTACCAGAAAGCCGTGGGCGAAACCTTCCGGCACCCACAGCTGGCGTTTGTTTTCGGCGGACAGATGCACGCCGACCCACTTGCCGAAATTCGCCGAGCTGCGGCGTACGTCGACCGCGACGTCATAGACCTCGCCGGCACTGACGCGTACGAGCTTGCCCTGGGCCTGCTGCAGTTGATAGTGCAGGCCGCGCAGCACGCCGCGGGCGGAGCGCGAATGATTGTCCTGGACGAATTCGCGGGTTACCCCGGTGGCTTCGGCAAAGCGCCGTGCGTTGAAACTCTCGTAGAAGAAGCCGCGTTCGTCACCGAATACCTGGGGTTCGAGAATCAGCACTTCCGGCAATGCTGTGGTAATCACCTTCATGGGAGTTCCTCGGCAAGCTTGTACAGGTACTGACCGTAGCCGGTCTTGCCCAGCGCCTTGGCGCACGCGAGCAGTTTGTCGCGGTCGATCCAGCCCTGCTGATAGGCGATTTCTTCGAGACAGGCGACCTTCAGGCCCTGGCGCTTTTCCACGGTCTGCACGTAGTGCGAGGCATCGAGCAGGCTGTCGTGGGTTCCGGTGTCGAGCCAGGCGAAACCGCGGCCGAAGCGCTCAACGCGCAGGTCGCCACGGGCCAGATAGGCGTTGTTCACATCGGTGATTTCCAGCTCGCCGCGTGGCGAGGGTTTCACTGCCTTGGCGATCTGCACCACGTCGTTGTCGTAGAAGTACAGGCCGGTCACGGCAAAGCTGGACTTGGGTTTTGCCGGCTTTTCCTCGATCGACAGCGCATTGCCGGCGGCGTCGAACTCGACCACACCAAAACGCTCGGGATCGCTGACCCAGTAGCCGAAAACCGTGGCACCGCTGTCGTGGGTGGCTGCGCGCAGTAGCTTCTCGGTGAAATGCTGACCATGGAAGATGTTGTCGCCGAGGATCAGGCACACCGAGTCGTCACCAATGAACGACTCGCCGATCAGGAAGGCTTGCGCCAGGCCGTCGGGAGAAGGTTGCTCGGCATACTGCAGTTCGATGCCGAACTGGCTGCCGTCACCGAGCATCTTGCGGAAGTTGGGCAGATCTTCGGGAGTGGAGATGATCAGAATCTCGCGAATGCCGGCCAGCATCAGCACCGACAACGGGTAGTAGATCATCGGCTTGTCATAGATCGGCAGCAGCTGCTTGGACACGCCGAGGGTAATGGGGTGCAGACGAGTGCCGGAGCCACCGGCGAGGATGATGCCTTTCATTGTTCCTGCTCCTTAGAGTGCGCCGAGTCGCTGACCCTGATAACTGCCATCCTGCACGCGGCGGCACCAGTGGAGGTTGTCCAGGTACCACTGCACGGTCTTGCGCAGGCCGGTTTCGAATGTTTCCTGCGGCACCCAGCCCAGCTCGCGCTCGATCTTGCCAGCGTCGATGGCGTAGCGCAGGTCATGGCCCGGGCGATCCTGCACGTAAGTGATGAGGTCCTCATAGCGCGCGATACCAGCCGGCTTCTGTGGCGCCAGTTCCTCCAGCAGTGCGCAGATGGCGCGCACCACATCGAGGTTCTTCTGCTCGTTGTGGCCGCCGATGTTGTAGGTCTCGCCGACCTGACCTTCGCTGACCACCTTGAGCAGGGCGCGCGCGTGGTCTTCCACATACAGCCAGTCGCGCACCTGCTGACCGTTGCCATACACCGGCAGCGGTTTGCCCGCCAGCGCGTTGAGGATCATCAGTGGGATCAACTTTTCGGGGAAATGATAGGGGCCGTAGTTGTTCGAGCAGTTGGTGATCAACACCGGCAGGCCATAGGTGCGCTGCCAGGCACGGACCAGATGGTCGGACGCCGCCTTGCTCGCTGAATAAGGCGAGCTGGGCGCGTAGGGAGTGGTTTCGGTGAAGAGGTCATCGACACCGTGCAGGTCGCCGTACACCTCGTCGGTGGAAATGTGATGGAAGCGAAAGGCCGCTTTGCGTTCTGCGCTCAGGCCAAGCCAATAGGCGCGGGTGCTTTCCAGCAGGCTGTAGGTGCCGACGATATTGGTCTGGATAAAGGCCGCTGGGCCATCGATGGAGCGGTCGACATGAGATTCGGCCGCCAGGTGCATGATGGCGTCGGGCTGGAATTCGGCCAGCGTCTGCGCAACCACAGGGCTGTCGGCGATGTCCGCCTGGACGAAGCGGTAGCGCGGGTTGTCATCAACGGGTGCAAGCGATTCCAGGTTGCCGGCGTAGGTCAACTTGTCGAGGTTGAGTACTTGATGCTCGGTACTTTGGATCAGATGGCGAATCAGCGCCGAACCGATGAAGCCGGCGCCGCCGGTAACAAGAATGCGCATCTGCTCATAACCTCGCTATGTAACCTTTCGCCATACCCACGAGCCGAGTGCGGTAAGTGCAATGAACAAGCGACGGATGTGGGCAGGAGCAAAAACAAAAAAGGCCTGCATGAAAGCAGGCCCTGATATTAGATGGTGCCGGCACCAGGAGTCGAACCCGGGACCTACTGATTACAAGTCAGTTGCTCTACCAGCTGAGCTATACCGGCACTGAAGGGCCGCCATTATATCCATTCATCGGCCTGAGTAAAGCCACCTTCGAGCCAGGTTTTTCCGGGCTCGGCTATCAGCAGCTTCTGGCTTATGCACAAAGAGAAGGCGTATCCGATAGCCGTGCACCGGCTCTGTGCGCTGGATCACGATTTTTCGCAAGTTATTGTTTTTGCTAGGGCTTCGAAGGCTGTTCGAAAAATGATCAGATGTCTACGAGGCAATTCCCAAGTGGCTTTGGCGCATTTGCCCAGAAAGGATCAACAGAGTTATCCACAGCTTCTGTGTGCAACTCAGGCACGTTCGGCCAGTAGTAGCAGGTTGCGCGGGCTCAGCTGGTAATCGCAGAAGGTGCCCAGCTTCACTTCGTAGCCCTGTTCCTGCAGATACAGGGCGCGGTCGAGCAGCAGCCAGAGTTCCAATGGCCGGCGGAACAGGTTGCGCAGCAACTCCAGATTGCGCACTTCGGCCAGGCGTTGCCAGCCGCGAGCTTCCAGTGCCGGCCAGTCCTGCTCGCCAGGCGCTGGCACTTCACGCAGTTCGGTGAGGTCATGACAGAAGCTGGGGAACGGTTTGCTCAACCAGTCGCTGGGCAGCGATGGCGTTGGCAGGTATTCATCGATGCCGCGTAGCTGGCGTTGCAGCAGATCGAAAGCCAGGCGCCAGGCCATCGACTGATTGCGTTGTCTGCGCACGCGCGCGCCAGCGGTAACGGTCTCGCTCAGCGGCAGGCCGAGGTCGTCGCGTGAAAGCCGCAAGGCGGAGGCTTGTGCGGCAGTCGAGAGCGCTTGGTATTGCAGGCCGGCGATGCGGTTGTAGCAGCAGGGCGCAACCGCCAGTTGTGGGCATCCGTTGCGGCTGGCCAGTTGCAGCAGGCGGACATGCAGGTCGCCACAGGCGTGCAGGGCCACCGGGGTATGTTCTTTCGTCACGCACTGATCGCAATCATCGGCAAGCACATCCTGCTGTAGGTGTGCGGCAGCCAGTCCCAGGCGTTTGCTCAGTGCGCTACCGGACTCGATCAGTGCTGGATCGTGCTCCAGGCAGGTCAGGTGCTGGTCATTCTGGGTCAGCCAGCGACCTAGGTGGCCTTTGCCGGAGCACCAGTCGAGCCAGTGCGTGGGGCGCTGGCGAAACTGCAGATGGTTTGCGAAGGCCTGGATCTGCGCCAGCTTTCTGCCAGGTACATCGACGCTGAAGGTGTGCGCACGCGGAGGACTGTCCAGGTATGGAATCTCGCCCAGCTGGCTAAGCGCTTGCGCTTGGTGGGCCAGCTCAGGAAGGGGGGCTGGTGCAGAGAGGGCGAAGGGGCTGTTGTCGCTGGCTTCAGCCTGCTCCAGGGAGCGGCTGCGCAGCCAGGCGGCGAGCTCTGGTAGCTTGCTCTCCCATGGCAGTTGCAGGTAATGAAATGGCCGAGGGCGCCAGAGCGCCTGATGCTGCAGAAGAAAGCTGTCCAGGGCCTGGAAGCGAGCGAGCAGATCGCCAGAGGTAAGGATGGGCTCGGACATCGTGCGTATGCGTCTGGTTGGGCCAGGCGGCCCACATCAAGAGGGCTGCCCGGTTGGCTTAGCGACCCTGGCAGGCGTCGACGCGCAGCCAGCGCTCCAGCAGGCGGAAGGCGCGCACCAGCACGAAGGCGATGACCAGGTAGAACAGGCCTGCGGCAAAGAATATCTCCACCGGCAAATAGGTGCGCGCGATGATGGTGCGCGCCATGCCGGTCAGCTCCAGCAGCGTCACGGTGCTGGCCAGGGCGCTGGCCTTGAGCATCAGGATCACTTCGTTGCTGTAGGCCGGCAGGCCGATGCGTGCTGCACGCGGCAGGATGATGTAGAACATGGTCTTGGCCCGCGACATGCCCAGCGCGCGCGCCGCTTCCACTTCTCCGGGCGGTACGGCCTGAATCGCGCCGCGCAGAATCTCGGCGATATAGGCGGCGGTGTGCAGGGTCATGGTGATGATCGCGCACCAGTACGGCGAGCGCAGGTAGGGCCAGAGTGGGCCCTGGCGCACCGCGTCGAATTGCGCCAGGCCGTAGTAGACCAAAAACAGCTGTACCAGCAGCGGTGTGCCGCGGAAGAAGAAGATGTAGCCATAGGGCAGGGCACGCACGTACCAGTGCTTGGATGCGCGGGCGATGCCCATCGGCAGTGCGAGGATTAGGCCGGCGACGACCGCGATGGCCACCAGCTCCAGGGTCAGCAGCGCACCTTCGGACAGGCGCGGCAGCCACTTGATGATGACTTCCCAGTTCATGACGCGCTCCGGACGAAGCCGCGGCTAGCGCGCTTCTCGAGGAAATGCAGGCCGATCATGGCGAGAACGGTCAGGCCCAGATAAATGAAGGCGGCGACCATGTAGAAGGTGAAGGGCTCCTTGCTGGCGGTCACGGCGATCTGCGAACGGCGCATGATCTCCTCCAGGCCGATCACCGACACCAGCGCGGTGTCCTTCATCAGAATCATGAACAGGTTGCCCAGGCCGGGCAGGGCGATGCGCCACATCTGCGGCAGGATCAACTTCCAGAGAATGCGCGCCTTGGACATGCCGAGTGCCATGCCGGCTTCGCGGTGGCCCTTGGGGATCGCCAGAATGGCGCCACGGAACACTTCGGTGGCGTAGGCGCCGAAACACAGGCCGAGGGCAATGGTGCCCGCGGCGAAGGCGGAGAGTTCGAGGCTCTCGACGCCAAGCAGGTCGGCCAGGCTGCGCATCAGGCCAACCGTGCCGAAATAGATCAGCAGCACCCAGAGCAATTCGGGTACGCCGCGCACGATGGTGGAATAGCTGCCGCCGAGCCACTGCAGCGGCTTGTAGGGCGAAGTCTTGGCCAGCGCACCGAGCAGGCCAAGCACCAGACCCACTGCCAGCGCGGACAGCGCCAGTTGGATGGTCATCAGGGTGCCGGCGGCCAGGGCGGGGCCGAATCCGTGGAGTTCGAAAATCATCGGAGGGCTCGGGCAACTGCGCCGCCCATTGGGCGGCGCAATGCCGTCAGGTCATCAATAGATGCTGAACGGGAAGTACTTGTCGTTGATCTGCTTGTAGGTGCCGTCTTCGATGATGGCCTGCAGAGCGGTGTTCAGCTTCTCGCGCAGCGGGTCGCCCTTGCGCACGGCGATGCCGATCTTGTCGTTGTCGAATACCGGGTCGCCCTTGAACTCGAAGTCCTTGCCTGCGTCGCTCTTGAGCCATTCCCAGTTGACGAAGGTGTCAGCCAGTACGCCGTCGAGACGGCCGGAAGCCAGGTCGAGGTAGGCGTTTTCCTGAGTGTCATACAGCTTGATGTCGACCACCTTGTCCAGGTTGTCTTCCAGCCAGGTGCCGGCAATGGTAGCGCGCTGCGCACCGATCACCTTGCCTTTGAGGCTGCCGGCATCGGTCTTGAAGTCGGCCGATTTCGGTGCGATGAACTGCAGCTTGTTGGTGTAGTAGGGCTCGGTAAAGTCGACCGCTGCCTGACGCTCTTCAGTGATCGACATCGAAGCGATCAGGAAGTCAAATTTCTTGGCGTTCAGGGCTGGGATGATGCCATCCCAGTCAGAGGTGACCACTTCGCACTCGGCCTGCATCTTGGCGCACAGCGCCTGGCCGATTTCCACGTCGAAGCCGGTGACCTTGCCACTGGCGTCGATCAGGTTGAAGGGTGGGTAGGCGCCTTCGGTGCCGAGTTTCAGTTTGTCAGCTGCGACAGCGCTGGTGCCGAAAGCCAGGGTAGCGGCTGCGGCCAGCAGGATCTTCTTATAGTTCTGCATGCATGTTGCTCCGTGTTAGCGATTGCTGGACATGAATTGTTTACAGCGTGCCGAGTTGGGGTTGTCAAACACCTGGGCGGGTGGCCCCTGTTCCTCGACCAGGCCTTGGTGGAGGAACACCACCTCACTGGAAACCTGGCGAGCGAAACTCATTTCATGGGTCACCAGCAGCATAGTGCGACCCTCATCGGCAAGCGCGCGAATCACATTAAGCACTTCTTGTACCATCTCCGGGTCGAGCGCCGAAGTCGGCTCGTCGAACAGGATCACCTTCGGCTGCATGGCCAGGGTGCGGGCGATGGCTGCGCGTTGCTGCTGGCCGCCGGAAAGCTGGTTGGGATACACATGACGCTTGTCGGCGATGCCGACCTTGGCCAGCAGCGCCTCGGCCACCTCGATGGCTTCGGCCTTGCTCTGGCCAAGCACGCGGCGCGGCGCCTCGATGATGTTGTCGAGCACGCTCATGTGCGGCCACAGGTTGAAGTTCTGGAAGACGAAACCGATCTCGCTGCGCAGGCGGTTGATCTGCCTGTTGTCGGCAGCAACCAAATCGCCATTCTTCGCGGCCTTGAGCTTGAGCTCCTCGCCAGCGACGAAAATCTGACCCTGATGCGGGTTTTCCAGCAGATTGATGCAGCGTAGGAAAGTGGACTTGCCGGAGCCGGAAGAGCCGAGAATGGAGATGACGTCGCCGTCTTTGGCCGTCAGTGAAATACCCTTGAGCACTTCGAGATCGCCGTAGCGTTTGTGCAGGTTGCGGATTTCCAGCGCGGGCGTCGCCTCGGCCATGGGGTGGTGTCCTCTTCTTCTTCGAATGCACTCCGGCGTACGGCGGGCCGTCCTGGCTGGCGGCCAAGCTAGCATAGCGTTTCCGTGACCGCCAAGCCGTTTGCTGGGCGATAGAGGGTCGCCGGGTTGCAGGTGTCGCCTGGTTACAGTTGCTTGTCGCGCAGGCGAAACAATGGCACACGAAAATTGCCGGAGACAGAAAGCAAAAAGCCCCAGCACATGGCTGAGGCTCTTCGTTTGCTATTCATGGTGCCCAGGGACGGAATCGAACCGCCGACACGGGGATTTTCAATCCCCTGCTCTACCAACTGAGCTACCTGGGCCAACGGGGCGCTATTAGACGGATTTGAAGGATCAGTGTCAAGCGCGGGTTTGAAAAATATTTAATTATTTCGGGCGCTTAGGTTCGTGAGGGTAGGGTGCGCCGTGCGCACCGCCCTGTAGATGCCCTGGTGCGCGCGGCGCACCCTACGTCTTATTCGCTCGGCGGTACGTAGCCTTCGGCCTGGGCGTATTCCTCGCCGGAGAGGAACTTGTCCATCTCGGCTTGCAGGAACTTGCGGTCTTCGGCGTTCATCATGTTCAGGCGACGCTCATTGATCAGCATGGTCTGGTGCTTTTGCCACTCGTCCCAGGCTTGCTTGGAAACGTTGGTGAAGATGTCTTCACCCTTGGGGCCGGGGTAGGGCGCGCGATCCAGGCCGGGCAGTTCCTGTTTGTATTTGCGGCACAGCACGGTGCGGGTCATGTCGGTTCTCCGGCGGTAATGACTTGCGCCGCGCGCTTGAGCAGCTTCTTCACCGGGGCGGCGAGGCCCAGGCGCGGCGGGGTGGCGAGGTTATACCAGAGCCAGTCGGCCTCGGCCACGCGACCCGGCTGTTCGGTTGCCTCAATCAGCCAGGGTTCGATGGCCAACTGGAAATGGCTGAAGGTGTGGGTCAGGCCTTCCAGCTCGCGGCGCTCGCCGAGTTGGAGCTGTTGTTGTCTGCCGAGTTCATCGAGCTGGGAGAGGTCGTCCAGCTCCGGCAGGCTCCACAGTCCGCCCCATAGCCCGGTTGAGGGGCGGCGATAGAGCAGGATGTCACCGGCGTGATTGACCAGCAGCGGCATCAGCGTGCGTTTCTGCGGCAGTGTCTTGCGCGGCTTGGGCACCGGGTAGCGGATTTCCAGGCCGAGCAGATGCGCCTGGCAGCCGCTGCGCACCGGGCACAGCAGGCAGGTGGGTTTGCTTCGTGTGCAGAGGGTGGCGCCGAGGTCCATCATCGCCTGGGTGTAGTGGTTGACGCGTTCATGCGGGGTGAAGCGCTCTGCCACGTCCCACAGCTGTTTGGCCACTTTCGGCTCGCCTGGGTAGCCCTCCTGCGCCACGTAGCGCGCCAGCACACGCTTGACGTTGCCGTCGAGGATCGGCGCTCGTACGCCCATGCTCAGACTGGCGATGGCGCCGGCGGTGGAGCGACCAATGCCGGGCAGTTCGGCCAGCGCCTCGACGCTGCGCGGGAACTCGCCACCGTGCTCACGCATGACGATCTGTGCGGTCTTCTGCAGGTTGCGCGCGCGGGTGTAGTAACCCAGGCCGGTCCACAGGTGCAGTACTTCATCCTCGGGAGCTTCGGCTAGGTCGCGTACCGTGGGTAATGCGGCCATAAAACGGTCGAAGTAGCCGAGCACGGTGCTGACCTGGGTCTGCTGCAGCATGATTTCCGACACCCAGACACGGTACGGCGTGATGTTCTGCTGCCAGGGCAGATCCTTGCGCCCGTGCTGGTCGTACCAGGCCAGCACGGCGCCGTTGAACTGCTCGGGGCTCATCGGTTGAACAGGCCCTTGAGTGCGTCTTTCAGATCCGGGCTGACCTTGTCACCGAGCTTCTCTTCCAGCTTCTCGGTCAGCTTGTTGCCGGCCAGGCGCGCAGCGATCTTGCCCAGGCCGTCCTGATCCAGGCGGCAGGCCTTGGCGCCGAGCTCCAGCGGGCCGCGACAGCGCAGCGGCCATTCGATGCCGACGTAGCGCTCGTTGACCTGGCAGGCCGGGTCCGGCATTTCGCGCTGGTCGCCTTCCAAGGTGATACCGACCTTGTAGTCGAGGCCGAGCACACGCAGGTCGAGGTCGCCGTTGCCGCTGACTGCCAGACCCGGCACCTGGGCCTTGAGGTCCGGGTTATGGGCGACGCCATCGCGCACGCTGAGGCTGCCCTTGAGTTCGCGGAAGGGGGTGTCCTTGCCGGTTGGCGGGTTACTCAACGCCTTGCGGTTGAGGGTGGCGATGCCGCGGCACAGTTGCTGTTCGAGGTTGGCGTCGACCAGCACGCCGTCGTTGAGGACGAAGCTGGCGTTGCCATTGAGCGCTTCGATCCAGGCCTTCTGGCTGTTGCCGCGGGTGTTGAATTTGGCATCCAGGTCGAGCAGGCCCTTGATCGGCGACGGCTGATCGTCCTTCTTCAGCAGTGGTTCCAGCGGCATGCGGCTGACGCGCTTTTCCACGCTGAGCATCGGCTCGGCCTGGCGGACGTCTATGCGCCCGCTACCGACGAAGCTGCCGCCCTGCAGTTTGCCGCGCGCCTCTTCCACCGTGATCAGACCGCCCCGGCCATTGGCCTTGAGATTGACGTCGCTGAGCTGATGCTTGTCGTAGGTTAGCTGGGCGAGGCTGAGCGCCAGTTGCAGGTCGAGCTTGCGCAGCTGGTCCACCGGCAGCACTTTCTCGTCGCTCCAGGCCTGCTGGGTGGGTTTGTTGGGCAGTGGGGTGGAGCCGTCCTTGCCGGCGCCGGCGATACTGTCCTTGACCTCCGCCTTGCGCGCGGCAGCGGCGCTATCCTGGGTTTTGGGCGGTAGGTAGCGATCGAGGTCGAGCTTGTCGCCCTTGAGGTCGATGCGCAGTGCCTGCTTGCTGACATCGGCCACGCCGAGCTTGCCGGTGAAGTTGCTGCCGTCGAGTTTGAGGTTGAGCTCTTCGAACATCATGCCCTTGCTCGAACCGTTCAGGCGGCTGACCAGCTCGAACTGGTTAAGGGCATCGCCAGCCTGCATGGCCGGCAATTCGACGCCGATGCCGTCGAGGAACTCGCGCAGGTTGAGCGAGGCGATGGACAGCCCGCCGGAGATCTTGGCGTCCTCGCCCAGTTCGCGCGCCTTGATCTCGCCGAGGGCGCGCAATTGGTTGGCCGATAGCTTGAGGCCATTCCACTCGGCTACGTTGGCAGCCAGGTCCACCAGCAGTTGGCCCTGGGCAGAGAAGTTGAGGGTCTTGCCCTTGAGTGGCTCGCCCGAGGCTTCACCGGCCAGTTTGAGGTCTTCGAACTGATAGCGCTTGAGCGCGCGATCGAAGCGTAGCTGGCCTTCAATCTCGCTGCGTGCACGCAGCACTGGCTGATTGGTGCCGAAGAAGGCGCTGAGCTTGACCGGGATACTGGCACCCTCGCGGATGGCGCCGGTTTTCAGCTCGATATTCTCGACGGTGAATTGCTGACCTTTCTGCGCGTCGCTGTAGTCGATGCGCGAGTTGCTCAGGGTCAGGCTGTCGATATCCAGTTTGACCGGCTGGCCGGCCGGTTTGTCACTCGGCTGGCTCGGCGGCGTTTCTTCGCTCGGCGCCGGCTCGCTGGGCGTTTGCTGTGGCGCACTGGCCTGGGCCGGGCGGCCAACGCCTTCCCAGTTGCCATGGCCTTTGTCGTCACGCTGGAGGTTGAGGTTGAGTCCGTCGACGCGGATGTCGCTCATCTGCACTTCCTTACGCAGCAGCGGCATCACGCGGACGGAAAGGCCGATCATGCGCAGGTCGGCGAAAGGTTTGTCCGGGGTATCGGCGCTGGCCAGGGTGGCGTCGGTCAGCTCCAGACCCAGCCAGGGGAACAGGCTCCAGCCGATGTCGCCCCTGAGCTGCAGCTCGAGGTTGGCCTTGTCGCGGGCGATCTGGCGGATCTCGTCCTTGTAATCGTTGGGGTCGAACAGATGAGTCAGGGCGAACAGCAGCGCCACTACGATCAGCAGCAAGCCGAGAAAGAAAAGGCCCAGGATCTTGCCTAACGCTTTCATGAACGGGTCCTTGGTTTCGAGAGCTGGAATGGCGGTGTGCAGAAGACTGCCGATTATAGCGTCATGGCGCCATGTCCAGGCGCCCGCTTGAGGCGCTGAGCAGGGATCGGCTTGAGCTTGGATTGGAATAGGTTCGAGCGGTTCCCCGCAGCTGCGCCGGGCAGTGGATTGGCAGTTGTATCGACGCCGTCTATCACGCAATAGATGAGATCTTTTGGGTTTTTGCGTAAAAAGCAAAAAATCTGCATAAATTGATAAAAATTGACTTCTTGCGCGGCGATTTGTCGCGCCCTGGTGCTACTCTCCGCAAGCTTTTACCTCGGCGAGTCTATGCGATTGCCCTTGCTTGCTCGTAACCATAAGAAGAGACCTACTCTATGACTGACGCCTTTGTATTGGACGGCGATGTGGCGAAGCCCGCATTTCTATCCAAGGAGCGCATCATCGCGCGCCCCGGTTTCAACCGTTGGTTGGTTCCGCCAGCCGCTCTCGCCATTCACCTGTGTATCGGCATGGCCTACGGCTTCTCGGTATTCTGGTTGCCGCTGTCGAAGGCGGTCGGTATCACCGCTGCCACGGCTTGTGCCCCGGAAATGGGCTTCTTCGAGCAGATCTTCGCCAGCAACTGCGACTGGCAGATCTCCATGCTCGGCTGGATCTATACCCTGTTCTTCGTTTTCCTCGGTTGCTCGGCTGCCATCTGGGGTGGCTGGTTGGAACATGCTGGCCCGCGTAAGGCGGGCGTGGTCTCCGCGCTGTGCTGGTGCGGCGGTCTGCTGATTTCCGCGCTGGGTATCTATACCCACCAGATCTGGCTGCTATGGCTGGGCTCGGGGGTAATCGGTGGTATCGGTCTCGGCCTGGGTTACATCTCGCCGGTTTCGACCTTGATCAAGTGGTTCCCGGACAAGCGCGGCATGGCCACCGGCATGGCGATCATGGGCTTCGGCGGTGGTGCGATGGTCGGTGCGCCGCTGGCGGCAATCCTGATGAATCACTTCGCGTCGGCTGAAGGCGTGGGCGTGTGGCAGAGCTTCGTGGTCATGGCGGTGATCTACTTCATCTTCATGATGGGTGGTGCGCTGTCCTACCGCGTACCGCCGACCGGCTGGAAACCGGCAGGCTGGACCGCGCCGACAGCCAAGGCCAACAACGCGATGATCACCAAGGGTCACGTACACGTGAACACCGCGTGGAAGACCCCGCAGTTCTGGCTGGTCTGGGCCGTGCTGTGCCTGAACGTGTCGGCGGGTATCGGCATCATCGGCATGGCTTCGCCGCTGCTGCAGGAAGTCTTCGCCGGCAAGCTGATCGGTGTCGACCTGGCCTTCAACGAGCTCAGCTCCGCGCAACTGGTCGAGATCGCCGCCATCGCTGCGGGCTTCACCGGTCTGCTCAGCCTGTTCAACATCGGTGGCCGCTTCTTCTGGGCCTCCTGCTCGGACTTTATCGGTCGCAAGGGCACCTACTTCGTGTTCTTCGGGCTGGGCTTCGCGCTCTACGCTTCGGTGCCGATGCTCGGTCACCTGGGCAGCCTGGCGCTGTTCGTGCTGGCGTTCTGCATCATCCTGTCGATGTACGGCGGCGGCTTCGCCACCGTGCCCGCCTACCTGGCCGATTTGTTCGGCACGCAGATGGTCGGCGCGATCCACGGTCGCCTGCTGACTGCCTGGGCGGTGGCTGGTGTGCTTGGCCCGGTGCTGGTCAACTACCTGCGCGAGTACCAGTTGAGCATCGGAGTGGAGAAGGCTGCGGCCTACGACATCACTCTGTACATCCTTGCCGGTCTGCTGGTGCTGGGCTTCATCTGCAACTCCCTGGTGCGTCCGGTGGCGCCAAAGTACTTCATGACCGAGGCCGAGCTGGCCGCCGAGCGCGCCCATGGCGAGAAGTCGGCGCCGGCAGCGAGCGAGCTGGAGTGGTCGGCTGATCCGTCGAGCAAGCCGGTGGCAGTCGCCGCCTGGCTGGTGGTGGGTATCCCGCTGGCCTGGGGTGTGTGGATCACCCTGCAGAAGACCGTCGTGCTGTTCCAGTAACGCCGTGCTTGTGGAAAAGCCCGCTCAGGCCTCGCGCCTGCGCGGGCTTTTTCGTTTCTGCCCGTCCGACCATCGCCGGTAGCCGTTGCCGCCCCGGCACGCCTATAATGCTGGCCTTTTTCCGTTAGTAATTCGTGGAGCTGGTGATGGCCGAACGTACGGCATTCGTCGAGCGCAACACCCTGGAGACCCAGGTCAAGGTCTCGATCAACCTGGATGGCACCGGTAAGGCGCGCTTCGATATCGGTGTGCCCTTTCTCGAGCACATGCTCGACCAGATCGCCCGTCATGGTCTGATCGACCTCGATATCGAGTGCAAGGGCGATCTGCATATCGACGACCACCATACCGTCGAGGACGTCGGCATTACTCTCGGCCAGGCCTTTACCAAGGCCATTGGCGACAAGAAGGGCATGACCCGTTACGGCCATTCCTACGTGCCGCTGGACGAAGCGCTGTCGCGCGTGGTGATCGACTTCTCCGGTCGCCCGGGCCTGCAGATGCACGTGCCGTTCACCCGCGCGGTGGTTGGCAACTTCGACGTTGACCTGTTCCAGGAGTTCTTCCAGGGCTTCGTCAACCACGCGCTGGTGTCGCTGCACATCGACAACCTGCGTGGGCACAACACCCACCACCAGATCGAGACCGTGTTCAAGGCCTTCGGACGCGCGCTGCGCATGGCGGTGGAGCTGGACCCGCGCATGGCCGGGCAGATGCCGTCGACCAAGGGCTGTCTGTAAATGCAGACGGTAGCCGTAATCGACTATGGCATGGGCAACCTGCACTCGGTGGCCAAGGCGCTGGAGCATGTCGGCGCCGGCCGCGTGCTGGTGACCTCCGACGCCAAGGTGATCCGCGAGGCCGACCGCGTGGTGTTTCCCGGCGTCGGCGCGATCCGCGACTGCATGGCCGAGATCAGGCGCCTGGGCTTCGATGAGCTGGTGCGTGAGGTCAGCGCCGACCGTCCGTTCCTCGGTATCTGCGTCGGTATGCAGGCGCTGCTCGAGCGCAGCGAGGAGAACGACGGCGTCGACTGCATCGGCCTGTTCCCCGGTCAGGTGCGCTTCTTCGGCAAGGATCTGAACGAAGACGGCGAGCGCCTGAAGGTGCCGCACATGGGCTGGAACGAGGTCAGCCAGGCAGTCAAGCACCCGCTGTGGCACGACATCCCGGACAGCGCACGCTTCTACTTCGTGCACAGCTACTACATCGAGGCCGGCAAGCCGCAGCAGGTGGTCGGTCGCGGCCACTACGGCAAGGACTTCGCTGCCGCACTGGCCGAGGGCTCGCGCTTCGCCGTGCAGTTCCACCCGGAGAAGAGCCATACCCATGGCCTGCAGCTGCTGCAGAACTTCGCCGCCTGGGATGGGCGCTGGTAATGGCCCGCAGCAAGGTCCCCAGTCTCGCGCTTGAGCCTGCCCAGGAGCAGGCCGCGCTGCTGATGCTGAAGCGCTTTCTCGACGAACGTTTCGAGCTGCAGCTGGGCACCTTCGAAGTGCAGGAAGTCCTCGACCAGATCACCCGCGAGCTGGCGCCGCACTATTACAACAAGGCGATTCTCGATGTGCAGGCGCACCTGAAAGACAGGTTCGAAAGCATCGAGAGCGACCTCTGGGCGCTCGAAAAGAGCTGAGCGCCTTACCGAATTCAAACTTGAGCAGGTTCAACCGATGCTGATTATCCCCGCTATCGATCTGAAGGACGGCGCCTGCGTGCGTCTGCGTCAGGGCCGTATGGAAGACTCCACGGTGTTCTCCGATGATCCGGTGAGCATGGCTGCCAAGTGGGTCGAGGGTGGCTGCCGTCGTCTGCATCTGGTCGACCTGAACGGCGCCTTCGAAGGCCAACCGGTCAACGGCGAGGTGGTCACCGCCATTGCCAAGCGCTACCCGACCCTGCCAATTCAGATCGGCGGCGGTATCCGTACTCTGGAGACCATCGAGCACTACGTGCGTGCCGGCGTCAGCTACGTGATCATCGGCACCAAGGCGGTGAAAGAGCCTGAGTTCGTCACCGAGGCGTGCAAGGCCTTCCCCGGCAAGGTCATCGTCGGCCTGGATGCCAAGGACGGCTTCGTTGCCACCGACGGCTGGGCGGAAGTCTCCAGCGTGCAGGCTACCGACCTGGCCAAGCGCTTCGAGGCTGACGGCGTGTCCGCCATCGTTTATACCGACATCGCCAAAGACGGCATGATGCAGGGGTGCAACGTCGAAGCCACCGCCGCGCTGGCCGCTGCCAGCCGCATTCCGGTGATCGCCTCCGGCGGCATCCACAACCTGGGTGATATCGAGAAGCTGCTGCTGGCGCGCTCGCCCGGCATCATCGGCGCCATCACCGGCCGCGCGATTTACGAAGGCACCCTGGATGTGGCCGAGGCGCAGGCCTTCTGCGACAGCTTCAAGGGTTGAACCGTAGGGCGGGTGAAACCCGCCGCAATTGACGCAATCTTTATCGGTGGGTTGCACCCACCCTACGGGAGCTCCGTATGGCACTGGCTAAACGCATTATCCCCTGCCTCGACGTGGACAACGGCCGCGTGGTCAAGGGCGTCAAGTTCGAGAACATCCGCGACGCCGGTGATCCGGTGGAGATCGCTCGCCGCTACGATGAGCAGGGCGCTGACGAGATCACCTTCCTCGACATCACCGCCAGCGTCGACGGCCGCGACACCACCCTGCACACCGTCGAGCGCATGGCCAGCCAGGTGTTCATCCCGCTCACCGTCGGTGGCGGCGTGCGCACCGTGCAGGACATTCGCAACCTGCTCAATGCCGGCGCCGACAAGGTGTCGATCAACACCGCTGCGGTGTTCAATCCCGAGTTCGTCGGCGAGGCTGCCGCGCGTTTCGGCTCGCAGTGCATCGTCGTCGCCATCGACGCCAAGCGTGTGTCTGCGCCGGGTGAGCCGGGCCGTTGGGAGATCTTCACCCATGGCGGGCGTAAGCCGACCGGCCTGGATGCCGTGGCGTGGGCGCGCAAGATGGAAGAGCTGGGCGCCGGTGAGATCCTGCTGACCAGCATGGATCAGGACGGCGTTAAGAGTGGCTACGACCTCGGTGTGACTCGCGCCATCAGCGAGGCCGTGCGCGTGCCGGTGATCGCCTCCGGTGGCGTCGGCAACCTGCAGCACCTGGCCGACGGTATCCTCGAAGGCAAGGCTGATGCCGTGCTGGCCGCGAGCATCTTCCACTTCGGCGAGTACACCGTGCCGGAAGCCAAGGCCTACCTGGCCAGTCGCGGTATCGTGGTGCGCTAAGGCTCCGGTCTGTTCGGGTCACGCTCGTGGCCCGTTGATCGCTCGACAGAGCCTGTAACGAAAGCTGCGGGCGAGTCGACGGCAAAGTGCCAGCGATGCGGCTAAAATCTCCCACCATTCCTGAATCCTATGCCTCTGCTTCTGGCGGATGGCATTCCCTTGCCGAACTTTCCGACACGGAGTCCCCATGTTCCTTCTTCGATTCGTGACCATACTGGCCCTGGCGTGTGGTCTCAGCCTCGCGCGCGCTGAACCACTGGTGCTGCTCACGGAGAATCTGCCTCCCTTCAACATGTCGGTCGCCGGCACCAACTATGCCCGTGACGATGGCGTGACCGGCATCAGCTCCGACATCCTGCGTGCGGTGTGCGAGCGTGCTCAGGTCCAGTGCCAGCAGATCTTGCGCTTCCCCTGGCAGCGTGTTTACCAGCAGACGCTGGATGACGCGGGCTACGGGCTGTTTTCCACCGCGCGTACCGCAGAGCGCGAAGGGCTGTTCAAGTGGGTGGGGCCGATCGCCAGGAACGAATGGGTGCTGTTCAGCAAGGGTGACAGTTCGATCCAGTTGAACAGTCTCGACGACGCACGGCGTTATCGTATTGGTGGCTATAAAGGTGACGCCAAGACCCAGTTCCTGCTCGATCGCGGGTTGGAAGTGCAGACGGCGTTGCGTGACAGCGAGAACGTCAAGAAGCTGGAAAGGGGCCAGATCGACTTGTGGGTTACCTCCAATCAGGCGGGGCGTTTCGTCGCGCGCCAGGAGGGCCTGGAGAACCTCAAGGTGGTGCAGAATCTGCACACCGCTGATCTCTACCTAGCGCTCAACCTGCAGACTCCTGACGAGCTGGTGCAGAAGTTGCAAAGTGCACTGGACTCGCTGCGGGCCGAGGGGGCGTTGAGGAGTATCGAGGCGCGCTACTGAGGCACACTGCCAGTAATCGCTGGGCCGGGGAGGGCGTGGCGGTTATCCTGAGGTGGTCTGCCTTTTCATAGAAAGAGAAATGTCATGTTCAAACGTCTGCTAATCGCGTTCGCTGGCACCCTTGTGGTGCTCGCTGGCGCGGTGCGCGCCGAAGTGGACCCGAACTACAGCGTGGTCCTGCTGACCGAGAATTTCCCGCCCTACAACATGGCGATCAACGGCAAGAACTTCGCTCAGGAAGACAATATCGATGGCATCGCCGTCGATGTGGTCAGAGAGATGTTCAAGCGTGCCGGGGTCAAGTACAGCCTGACCCTGCGTTTCCCCTGGGATCGTATCTACAAGCTGGCGCTGGAAAAACCGAACTACGGTGTTTTCGTCACCGCGCGCCTGCCGGAGCGTGAGCAACTGTTCAAGTGGGTTGGCCCGATCGGTCCTGATGACTGGGTACTGCTGGCCAAGGGCGACAGTTCGATCAACCTGGCCAATCTGGATGAGGCCAAGCAGTATCGCATTGGTGCCTACAAGGGCGATGCCATCTCCGAATATCTGGTCGACAAGGGGGTGGAGCACAGCACCTCGTTGCGTGACCAGGAAAATGCCCGCAAGCTGATGGCCGGGCAGATCGATCTATGGGCCACCGGTGATCCTGCCGGCCGCTACCTGGCCAAGCAGGAGGGGATCTCCGGTCTGCGCACCGTGTTGCGCTTCGACAGTGCCGAGCTTTACCTGGCACTGAACAAGGAAATGCCTGACGAGATCGTCGCCAAGCTGCAGGCAGCGCTGGATCAGATGCGCGCCGAAGGCTTTGTCGACGAGACGCTGAACAACTACCTGTAAGCACCGAACACGCGACCGGCCACGAGCCGGTCGCTTGCCATGGATGGCAAAGCCACTGAGTGCCAATGACCGGGCTCAGGCCCATGCAAGGATGTCGCTAGCCATAACCAAAATCATGCGAGCGGTACGTCTTATGCTGAATACTCTGAAGAAAAGCCTGTTTGTCACCTTGTTCATGCTCTGCGGTTCCGCGTACGCGGAGTTGCCGCAGGATTACAAGGTGGTGCTGCTGACCGAGAATTTCCCGCCCTTCAACATGGCGGTGGACGACAAGAACTTCGCCCGTGACGACGGTATCGATGGCATCAGTGCCGACATCGTGCGCGAGATGTTCAAGCGTGCCGGCATCGACTACACCCTGACCCTGCGTTTTCCATGGGATCGCCTCTATCGCCTGACACTGGACAAACCCAACTACGGGCTGTTCTCCACCACCTATACCGAGGAGCGCAAGCCGCTGTTCAAATGGGTCGGCCCGATCGCCAAGACCGGCTGGGTGTTGCTCGCCGCGCCGGGTAACGACATCAAGGTGTCGAGTCTGCAGGATGCTGCCAAATATCGTATCGGTGCCTACAAGAACGATGCGGTCAGCCAGAATCTGGAGAGCCAGGGCCTGGAGCCGATCAACGCCCTGCGCGACCAGGAGAACGTGAAGAAGCTGGTGCGCGGGCAAATCGACCTGTGGGCCACCACCGACCCGGTGGGTCGTTATCTGGCCAAGCAGGAAGACGTTACCGGTCTCAACACCGTGCTGCGTTTCAGGGAAGCCGAGCTGTACCTGGCGCTGAACAAGGATACCCCGGACGAGGTGGTGCAGCGTCTGCAGAAGGCGCTGGATGAGCTGCGCAGCGAAGGCTTCATCGACGACATTACCGAGAACTATCTGTAAAACCGTAGAATGTCGCGGGGCCGCCTAGGCCGCGCGCACCAGCCGTGACGCTGGTTCCAGCCTCGGTGCGCACGGCGCACCCTACGCGCTTCGCCAAAGAAAAAGCCCGGACATTTGTCCGGGCTTTTCGTATGGCCTGCTGGCTCAGTTGCCGCGCGTGACGCTCAGGCCCTTGAGCAGGTTGAGGGCCTGGCTTAGCTGGTAGTCGTCGTCCTGCGGGCGTTCGGCGCGTGCTGCCTGGGCAGCCTTGCTCGGGCGATCAGCACCGCCGTTGCCATTGCCCAGGTGGCCCTGCAGGTCGGCTTCCTTGATGCCTTCACTGTCCTGCTCGCGGGTGAGCTTGGCACGCGCCACTTCGATGTCGGGGACGATGCCCTGAGCCTGGATCGAGCGGCCGTTGGGCGTGAAATACAGGGCGGTGGTCAGCTTCAGCGCGCGGTCGTTGTTCAACGGCAGCACGGTCTGTACCGAGCCCTTGCCGAAGCTGTCAGTGCCCATCAGTACCGCGCGTTTGTGATCCTGCAGCGCACCGGCGACGATCTCCGAAGCAGAGGCGCTGCCGCCATTGATCAGAACCACCAGCGGTACGCCTTCGCTGGCGTCGGCCGGGTCGGCGTTGAAACGCAGTTCGGAATTGGCCAGGCGGCCTTCGGTGTAGACGATCAGGCCGCTCTTGAGGAAGTGGTCGGTGACTTCCACGGCTGCCTGCAGCACGCCGCCCGGGTTGTTGCGCAGGTCCATGACCAGGCCGCGCAGTTTCTTGTTGCCGTTGTCCTGGCGCAGTTTGGTCAGCGCCTTGCCGACCTCCTCGCCGGTATTGACCTGGAATTGCGAGATACGCAGATAGCCGTAGCCGTCTTCGAGCATCTGGCTCTTGACGCTGCGCACCTTGATCACCGCGCGGGTCAGGGTCAGGTCGAACGGGCGACCGCCATCACGCACCAGCGTCAGCTCGATCTTGCTACCGGCCTTGCCGCGCATCTTGTCCACGGCTTCCATCATCGACAGGCCTTTGGTCGGCTGGCCGTCGATCTTGACGATCAGGTCGCCGGGCTGGATGCCGGCCTTCGATGCTGGAGTGTCGTCGATGGGCGAGACCACCTTGACGAAGCCATCCTCCATGCCGACCTCGATGCCCAGGCCGCCGAACTCGCCGCTGGTGCTTTCCTGCAGCTCGGCGAAGGCTTCCGGTTCGAGGTAAGCCGAGTGCGGGTCGAGGTTGCTGAGCATGCCCTTGATGGCATTCTCCAGCAGGGTCTTGTCGCTTACCGGCTCGACGTAGGCTGCCTTGATGCGGTCCATCACCTCGGCGAAGGTGCGCAGATCATCCAACGGCAGTGGAGCCTTGCCGCTCGCCGCTGCTACTGGCGCGGGGGCAGGCTCGGCGGCATGCAGGGCTGGAGCGCCGAGCAGCAGCCCGAGGGCCAGGGCCAGGCAGGTGGGGCGGAAGCGATGAGACATGAAGACAACTCCTAGTTAAATTAGGCGCCACCAGGCTGCTGAAAAACTACCTGCGTTGGCAATACTGCGTTAAAAACGGCCTCAGAATGCTCATTTACAGCTCGTAAATTCCGCTTCTTCGACCGTTTTTGCCTTGTCTTGCCGGCCTCGCTTACGTTTTTCAAAAACTTGGTTATCCCTGCGCGCGGCACCACTGTGCCGGATCACTCGGGCGACCGTTCTGGCGAATGGCGAAGTACAGTGCCGATGTTTCCTGGCCACCGCTGCTACCTACGGTGGCGATGGGATCGCCGGCCTTTACCACGTCTCCGGCACTCTTGAGCAGGTTCTGATTGTGGCCATACAGGCTCAGATAACCGTTGCCATGGTCGAGAATGACCAACAGACCGGCGCCACGCAACCAGTCGGCGAATACCACGCGACCACCATGCACGGCGCGTACCTGACTGCCAGCGGGCGCACCAATCAGTACGCCATCCCACTTAGTACGAGCGTCGCCGCCGCGAGGGGTTCCGTAGCGTGCTACCAATCGGCCATCGACCGGCCACGGCAACTTGCCGCGTGCGCTGGCGAAAGGCCCGCCGTAGACGGCTCCGGATGTCACCAACGGGCCGCTTGGCTGGCTGGGCTGCTGGCCTGGCCGAGCCTGCTCTGCCTGCTGCGCGGCCAGGGCGCGCTTGCGCGCCTCTTCGGCCTCGCGCGCCTGGCGGGCCAGGGTTTCTTCGATGGTCTTCAGTACACGACCCAGCTCGGCCTGTTCCTGCTGGCGCGCCTTGAGCCGCTGATCACGGGTGGCGAAGTCGCGGTTGAGCTTGGCCAGTGCCTGCTGGCGTTCCTTGCGCGCTTCGGCGAGCCGCGCGTGGCGCTCATCCAGGCCCGCTTTCTGCGCCTGTAACTGGGCCTGGTGGCTGTTGATTTCCTGCTCGACATTGGCCAATTGGCGCAGGGTCTCGTTGAACGCGGCGAGCTGTTCGAGACGCGCCTGGCTGAGGTAGTCGTAGTAGGTGAGGGTGCGTGAGAATTTTTCCGGGTTCTGCTGGTTGAGCAGCAGCTTGACGTATTCCTGGCGGCCGCTCTGATAGGCGGCGCGGGCCTGGATTGCGATCAGCCTTTGCTGTTCAGTGCGCGCGTCCTGGAGTTTTTTTTTCTCCTGATCCAGGCGCTGGATTTCCTGCTCGCTGCCCTTGAGCTCGCGCTGCAGTTCCTTGACCTGGTTTTCCAGGTCGCCCATCTCGGTCTCGGTCTTCTTCAGCTGCTGCTGCACGCCGGATTTCTCCTGCTGCAGTTTCTCCAGCAGCTTCTTCAGCTCGGCGACGTCCTGGCGCGCGGCTTCCAGCTGGCGCTGGGTATCGGCGCGCTGATCGGCGATGGCCGGAGCGATCAGGCTGCTGAGCAGAATCAGGGCAAGGATGCGAAGCATGGGCGAGGCGACACCGGAGGGCGAATTGAGGCCTAGTATGCCCGCGCCGCCGGGCAAAAAAAACGCCCCGGGCCTCACGGCGCGGGGCGTTTCTTGTTTTCTGCCGATTACTGCAGCTCGACGATGGTCTTGCCGGTCATCTCGGCCGGCTGTTCCAGGCCCATCAGCTTGAGCAGGGTCGGTGCCACGTCGGCCAGCACGCCACCTTCGCGAATGCGCGCTGGGCGTTTGCCGACGTAGATGAACGGCACCGGCTCGCAGGTGTGGGCAGTGTGCGCCTGGCCGGTGCACTCGTCTTCCATCTGCTCGACGTTGCCGTGGTCGGCGGTGATCAGCGCTTCGCCGCCGACCTTCTCAAGCGCCTCGGTGATGCGACCGACGCAGCTGTCGAGGGTTTCCACGGCCTTTACTGCTGCCTCGAACACGCCGGTATGGCCAACCATGTCGCCGTTGGCGTAGTTGACGACGATCACGTCATAGCGCTGGTTCTCGATGGCATCGACGATCTTGTCGGTCACCTCTGGCGCGCTCATTTCCGGCTTGAGGTCGTAGGTGGCGACGTTCGGCGAGGGGATGAGGATGCGTTCTTCGCCCTCGAACGGCTCTTCGCGGCCGCCGGAGAAGAAGAAGGTGACGTGAGCATATTTCTCGGTTTCGGCGATGCGCAGCTGGGTCTTGCCGTTCTTCGCCAGGTATTCGCCGAGCACGTTGGTCAGAGCTTCCGGAGCGAAGGCACTGGGGGCCGGAATGCTCGCCGCGTACTGGGTGAGCATGACGAAGCCGACCTGCGGTGCACGCTTGCGCTCGAACTCCTTGAAACCAGGCTCGACGAAGGCGCGGGTCAGTTCGCGGGCGCGGTCGGCGCGGAAGTTCATGAACACCACGGCGTCGCCGTCCTCGACCTGTACCGGTGTACCGATGGTGGTGGCCTTGACGAATTCGTCGCTCTCGCCGCGTTCGTAGGCGGCCTGCAGGCCTGCCACGGCGTTGGCGGCGTTGAACTGGCCGGCACCGTCGACGATCAGATTGTAGGCCTGCTCGACGCGGTCCCAGCGGTTGTCGCGGTCCATGGCGAAGTAGCGGCCGGTGAGGCTGGCGACGCGGCCCTTGCCGAGGCGGGCGAAGGCGGCGTCGAGCAGCTCGATCGACGGTTGCGCGCTTTTCGGCGGTGTGTCGCGGCCGTCGAGGAAGGCGTGCAGGTAGATCTTCTCGGCGCCGCGCTTGGCGGCCAGTTCGGCCATGGCGACGATGTGATCCTGGTGGCTGTGTACGCCACCATCGGAGAGCAGACCGAGGATGTGCACGGCCTTGCCGGCGGCCACGGCCTTGTCGACGGCCTGGTTGATGGTGGCGTTATCGAAGAATTCGCCGTCGCGAATCGCCTTGGTCACGCGGGTGAAGTCCTGGTACACCACGCGGCCGGCACCGAGGTTCATATGGCCGACTTCGGAGTTGCCCATCTGCCCGTCCGGCAGGCCGACGTCCATACCGCTGCCGGAGATCAGGCCGTGCGGGTAGGTGGCGCGCAGGCGGTCGTAGACCGGCGTGCTGGCGGCGTGGATGGCGTTGTACTCGGGTTTGTTGCTGTGACCGAAGCCGTCGAGGATGATCAGAACCAAGGGTTTTGGCGTGGCACTCATTGAACTGGCTCGCTCTGCGTCTGAGGGGGCAATGAAACAGCCCGGCATTTTAGGGCCAAGCGCCTGGCGCGTCACTGCCAGACGGGGTTTGGCCGACCTGTGGGGCTGTGTATACTGGCCGGCATTTTACCGTCCTGGGCCATATAGATGTTCGCCAACCTGATTGAATTCATCATCAACCACTACGTACTGAGTGGAATGTTCGCCGTTCTGCTGGTGTTGCTGATCGTCACCGAAATGCGCAAGGGCGGGCAGAGCCTGTCGAGCCGCGAGCTCACCGCGCTGGTCAACAGCGACAAGGGCGTTGTGCTCGACGTGCGCGCGCAGAAGGACTTCTCCGCCGGACATATCGTCGATTCGCTGCACATCCCTTACGACAAGGTGGTGGCACGTGTCGCCGAGCTGGAAAAGCACAAGGCCAAGACCATCGTCGTCGTCGACGCCATGGGTCAGCATGCCGGCAGCGTCGCCCGCGAGCTGAAGAAAGCCGGTTTTACCGCCGCCAAGCTGTCCGGTGGCATCGCCACCTGGCGCGGCGACAACCTGCCGCTGGTGAAGTGACATGACCAGCGTGGTCGTCTACTCCAGCGACTGGTGCCCCTACTGCATGCGCGCCAAGCAACTGCTGGCCAGCAAAGGGGTGGACTTCGAGGAAATTCGCGTCGACGGTCAGCCGGCCATCCGCGCGGAGATGACCCGCAAGGCCGGCCGCACCTCGGTGCCGCAAATCTGGATCGGCAGCACCCATGTGGGTGGCTGTGACGACCTCTATGCCCTGGAGCGCGCCGGCAAGCTCGACGCCCTGCTGCAGAGCCCCGCTTGAAACCTCAACGTTAAGGAAGGCAAACGCCATGACCGAGCAAGCCAACAGCGGCGCAGCCGCTGCCGATTCGCAGAATCCGCAATTTTCCCTGCAGCGCATCTACGTCAAGGACCTGTCCTTCGAAGCGCCGAAGAGCCCGGAAATCTTCCGTCAGGAGTGGACGCCGAGCGTCGGTCTGGATCTGAACACCCGCCAGAAGGCCCTGGAGGGCGACTTCCACGAAGTGGTGCTGACCCTGTCGGTGACAGTCAAGAACGGCGAAGAAGTCGCCTTCATCGCTGAAGTACAGCAGGCCGGCATCTTCCTGATCAAGGGGCTGGACGCTGCCTCGATGAGCCACACCCTCGGTGCCTTCTGCCCGAACATCCTGTTCCCGTACGCCCGTGAAGCGCTGGACAGCCTGGTGATCCGTGGCTCGTTCCCGGCCCTGATGCTGTCGCCGGTGAACTTCGACGCGCTGTACGCCCAGGAGCTGCAGCGCATGCAGCAAGCCGGCGAAACCACTGCTCACTAAGTGCTCGGTTCAGCTGCGTGAAAAAGCGCCCCTCGGGGCGCTTTTTTGTGTCCGCTCGCGGCCTTAGTCGGCGCCAGCGAAGCCGTTCTGCCGCCAGGCCTCGTACACGGTCACCGCCACGGTGTTGGACAGGTTCAGGCTGCGGCAACCGGCGCGCATCGGCAGGCGTACGCGCTGCTCCGGCGGTAGCGCGTTACGTACGTCCTCGGGCAGGCCACGGCTTTCCGGGCCGAACAGAAACGCGTCGCCGGGCTGGTAGGCGATCTCGTGGAACGGCTGCGAGCCCTTGGTGGTGAAGGCGAACAGGCGCGGCTGGCCAAGGCTGTCGAGGCAGCTCTGCAGGTCCGGGTGGCGCTTGAGGGTGGCGTATTCGTGATAATCCAGGCCGGCCCGACGCAGGCGCTTGTCGTCCAGTTCGAAGCCCAGCGGCTCGATCAGGTGCAGCTGGCAGCCGCTGTTGGCGCACAGCCTGATAATGTTGCCGGTATTGGGCGGAATTTCCGGTTGAAAGAGGATGACGTGGAACATGCAACACTCCGAGCGCTGGGACGAGCGCCATTCTACGCCGCCAGAAGATCCACGGCCGCGTTTGCGCTGGCGTTTCGTGGCATCGGTGATGCTGATCGCCTTTCTCGTCGGCATGATGATCGGCCGGGTGTTCGATCCACCACGTCTGCGTATCGAGGATGCCGAGGCCTGGGAGCAGGGACTACAGCTCTGGTTCAATCGTGAGCCGCAGGCGCAGGCCGAACATGTCGACGGCGCCCTGGTGTATCGCTACGAGGATGCCTACGGGCGTGTGCGTGAGGGACAATTGAAACTGCCGCTGGGGCTGGTGAACTGGCGCGTGGAGCGCGACGGACGGGATCTGCTGCTGGTGCTGGTGTCACCCCGCCCGCTGGACGGGGAGTGGCGCGGTGCGCAAGAGGATGGACGTTGGCGGGCGCGCCTGACGCTGCGTCCCAAATAAAGAAGGGGATTCCCCGGCCTGCCTGTACCAAGGTCCCCGAAACGGGTGGCGCCGTGCTCATTGGCAGAGCAGCGGCGCGTTACACATGACGCGCGGTGGCGTCGAATAAAGAAGGGGATTCCCCGGCCTGCCTGTACCAAGGTCCCCGAAACTGGGATTGCCTTAGCATATGCAGGGCGTGTGCCAATTTTATTACCGGAGCGGGAAGGTGCTATTTCGCTGGGATTGAGGCCCACGGGCGAGGGCTGCGGCGCCAGTTGCGGCGCCGCGGTGCACCAGCGTGCAGCGTGATGCACCGATGACGCACCACGCTGTTCTAGGGCGCTGGATGGTTGTTCAGCGTGGCAGCAGTTTCAGCGTGCCCTGGCTGTTGGCTTTGACGTCGGCTTCGCTCAGGTGCTGTGGCTGATACTTGCCGGCCACATGGGGCGCCGCTTGATCGCCGTAATGCGCGTCGAACGGCACGCCGCTCTGGCCGACGGGAATGCCACCCAGCGCCTTGTCGGCATCGGCCAGGTCGACCAGTCGTCGGGTCGATGGGCCATAGACCACGGGCCAGGGCGCCGGGCCAACCTTGTGCGAGAGGTTGTTCGGTGTTTCATGGCCGCCTGGTGCGGCAAACGGGCCGACGTTCAGCAGCCAGGTCAGCGGCTGCTGCTGACCAAGTGCGTGCTGATGCGTGAGGGTATGACCGCGGCCCCAGTTCCAGGCATCGACATCATTGCCGAGCACGCTGCGTAGATGCGTCAGGCTGGCGCGCCAGGCGTCGGCGACGATCTGTGCGCGGCTTTCGCGTTGCTCGCTGCCCTGGCGATTCCACCAAGGCGAGTCGGCATTGGCGGTCAGGCGTGGCAGGGCAGTGTCGAGCACGCGGGTTTGCAGCAGGCTGTCGAAGAACACCTCACCCAGCTCGTCGGCCATGGCTTCGCGGGCAAGCTGATAGGTCAGCTGATTGAACAGGGTGGCGGCCACGGAATCGAGTGTGTGGTCGCCATTCCACTTGGCCAGTTGTTCCGCCAGTGCGCGCTCCTCATCGGTCGTCGCTGCCGCTCGCAGCTCGTCGAGGATCGGCGCCAGCAGGCGCGGCCCATAGCCGGTACCGGGGTCGAGCTGCAGCGCCTGGCTGTTCTGCGTATCCCACTTCACCGAGGCGTCGCTCAGGCGCTGGTTCAGGCGCTGACCGCGATCAGGCAGGTTGTAGTAACCGGGAATTTCGATGCCGCTGGCCGGTACGGGCTGGTAGTTGGCCGAGAGGATGTAGCCGCGCTCCGGGTTCTCTTCCTGCGGGTTGGCGCTGAAGGGGTGATAGCCGAGCTTGTCCGCGTTACCGCTGGCGCCATCGAGAATGAAGGTCGGATTGACCCCGGTCGGGCGCAGCGGCAGCTTGGCGGCGGCCCACCAGCCAATATCACCGCTGGCACTGGCCCAGAGCACATTGAGGCCGGGTGCTTCGATCTTCTCGACGGCGGCGCGGGCCTTGTCCAGGCTGTCGGCGCGGCCCAGTTGGTAGAAGGCGTCGAGCATCGGGTTGTCGGTTTCGAGGAAGGCCCACCACATGGCGATCGGCGTGTTGCCGCTGGTCTGGCCCAGGGCATCGTTGATGATCGGCCCGTGCGGCGAGCGGCGCAGGGTAATCTGCACCGGCTCGGCACCTTTGACCCGGATGGTTTCCGTACGCTGTTCGAGGTCGACCCAGTTGCCCTGGTACCAGACCTGGTTGGCGTTATCCGGATTGACGCGCTCGGCGATCAGGTCGAGGTCGTCGTTCTGGAACATGGTCAGGCTCCAGGCGAAGTCGCGATTGTGGCCGAGCATGGCGCTGGGGATCAACGCGTGGTGGTAGCCATACAGTTCATAGCCGGGCGCCTGCAGGTGCGCCTCGTACCAGACCGCCGGCAGCGAGAAACGAATGTGCGGGTCACCGGCCAGCAGTGGCTTGCCGCTGGCGGTGCGGCTGCCGGAAACAGCCCAGGCGTTGCTGCCCTCGAACTGTGGCAGGCCGGTGCCCTCCAGGGCGCTGTTGCTGAGTTGAGCGAGGGCGGAAAGATCCTGCCAGTCGCCTGCGGCCAGGGAGGTGCCGAGCACGCCCTGCGGATGCCAGTCGAGATCGAACAACTCGAGATAGTCCGCACCCAGGGCGTCACGGATATGGGTCATCACCGGTTCGGTGCGCAGGGCCGCGGCGAAGCTGTAGGCCATGTAGCCAGCGATGCTGAGCGTATCGGCCATGGTGAAAGGGCGTGGCTCGATGCCCAGCAGGTCGAACTCCAGCGGACCTGGGCGGCTGGCCTGGTACTGGTTGACCCCCTCGAGATAGTGCTGCAGCGCCTGGGTGGACGGACTGTTGGCTTCCAGACTGGCGGCGTAGGCATCGGCGTGGCGGCCTATTTCCAGGGTGCGGAACAGGCGGTCGGTGGGCACCAGCTTTTCTCCGAGCACTTCGGCCAGTTCGCCGCGCGCCAGGCGCCGCAGCAGCTCCATCTGGAACAGGCGATCCTGGGCGTGGACGAAACCGAGGGCGCGGTACATGTCCGCTTCATTCTCGGCGCGGATGTGCGGCACGCCGCGTTCGTCGTAATCGACCGTGACCGGCGCCTGCAGCGCGCCGAGTACCAACTCGCCATCGCGTTGCGGTTGCTTGTCATGCAGGTACCAGGTCAGGCCGCCAGCAGCGGCTGCAATCACCAGCGCAAGGGCGGTCAGGGAACGTTTCATCCAGCGATCCTTATTGTTGTGGAGCAAGCGTGCGGGCATTTTGCTCAGGCGCTCGGGTGTCGGCATTGACCATATGCCTCAAGACTGAAAGTCTATGGTCAATAGCTGCCCGGAACCGCCATGGCTGATAACGCCTTCGTCGCCCTCACTCATTCCTCGACCCTGCGCCGGCTGCTCTACGAGGCCCTGGCGGCGCTGGGGCTCGACCCGACCGACACCTACCGTCGGGCCTATGCTGGTGTAGCCCTGGCGGCGCCGTTGCTGGAAGCACGCGAGGAGCACGACAATGCGCCGCGCTTCTGGCAGGCGCTGGAGGGCATCAGCGGTGACGCCGATATCGGCCTGCACCTGGGCGAGGTCATGCAGCCACGGCCGATGGATGTGGTCAGCTATCTGCTGCTGGCGGCTCGGGACCTGCGTCAGGGCTTGCAAGCCTTCGTGCGCTTCCAGCACATCCTCTCCGGCGGTTTTGCCGCGCGACTGCAGGAGCAGGGAGACGAGGCGCACCTGGTGATCGATCTCAACTATCGCCAGGTTGGCTCGCTACGTCAGCAGATGGAGTGCCTGGCCGTGCTGCTGAGCAAGATGCTGGCGTCGGCCGCTGGCGGCGAGTTGCCATTGATAGGCGTCGAGTTTCGCCACCGGGCGCCACGCAAGCTTGCCGAGCATCGCCGCCTGCTGGGTGTCGAGCCCCGTTTCTCGAGGCCGCACGATGTGCTGATTCTGCCGCGTGCACTGCTCTCGCGGCCTTCGCGCAGCGCCAGCCCGCGATTGTTCGAGGTGCTCAGCGAAGAAGCCGAGAAGCAGTTGGCAGGGTTGGTGGAGAACCAGCTGTTGGCGCGGGTGCGCTACTGGTTGGAGATCAACCTGGGCAGTGCGACCTGTAGCCTGGAAACCTGTGCCCAGGCTCTGGGCAGCAACCGCAGTGCCTTGCAGCGGGCGCTGAGTGAGCAGGGCAGCAGCTTTCGTGCGCTTCACGATGAAGTGCGCCGTTTGCGCGCGTTGCGCCTGCTCGATCAGGGGCTGGGTGTACGCGACGTGGCGCGGGCCTGCGGTTTCGCCGAGCTGTCGCCGTTCTACCGCGCGTTTCGTCGCTGGCAGGGCGGGACGCCGCGCGGTCTGGTATCGCGCCACGGATCGACTGGCGATTGAAGAGCGTTCGTAGGGTGGGTTAGCGACGCTGGAGGAGGATCGACAAACGCCGCGGAGGTGGTACGTCGCGTAACCCACCAGGCGGTGGCTCGTATTGCGCCGATGGTGGGTTACGCCGCGTCAAACAGGGCTAATCGACCGGTAAGCGCGACAGGCGGCTAACCCACCCTACGTTGCTCGGGCCTCGTCAGTTGCTGGTCGGCGCGGACCATTCACAGAAGCAGCCCACCGCCAGGGTGTTGCTGGCGTCGACCCGGCGCCCTGCGGCCAGGGCTTCGAGAATCGGCTCGATGAAGCTGTTGCTCGAGTTGCAGACCAGGCCTTCGCTGTAAGGCCCGAAGTAGGCCAGCTGGCCCTGTTTGTCCCAGATTGCCACCGCGGGGCTGGCTGGCAGGTTGGTGCTGCCGGGCAGCTCATCGATGGGTTGCAGTGCGGCCAGTTCGGCGGGCAGGCGGCCCTGGCTGCCGGGCTTCTGCACGACGTGAAATTGCACACCTTGTGGCGTGTAGTGTTCGATCAGTTCGGCAAGGTGCTGCTGGTTGCCGACATTGCATGGGCAGGCCGGGTCCCAGAAATGCACCAGGCGGATCGCGCCGGGGCCGCTCAGTTCAGTGGGTAGCTGCAGTTCGGCGCCGGAGAACACCGCTGCGCGCTCGTCGAAGGTGCGCAGGTAGCGTGTTTCGAACCAGCGGTAGGCCAGCGCCATGCCGGCCAGCCAGGACAGGGCGAGCAGGGCGATGAGCAGGTTCTTGCGGGACAGGCGGAGCATGGGGAGGGCCGGGCGAAAAAGGGCGTGTAGCTTGCCACGATGCGCCGGGCAGCTGAATATCGCAGCATTCGAGGAGATGTCGTCGGGATCGTCCGCGCGCATCCTGCAACCTATGGAAAGCCCTATGTCAGAGCCGTTTCAGCCCGATCACTTGCGCCCGCTGCTGCGACCCTTGGCCGCAGCGCACCTGGAATTGCCGGCGCTGCAGGCCTATCGAAGCTTCTACGGCTTCGATCAGGCAGCGCGTTTCGCCGGGCTGGACAACCGCCTCGGCAGCTTCAATGCCGCCGGCTACCAGATCGCCGTGCAGCTGTGGGCGCCGGCCGAGCCGCAGGGCACCCTGCTGTTGCTGCACGGCTATTACGACCATATGGGCCTGTACCGACATGTGGTCGACTGGGCACTGAGCATGAATTTTGCCGTGCTCGCCTGCGACCTGCCGGGGCACGGCCTGTCCAGCGGTGCGCGCGCCAGCATCGGTGATTTTGCCGAGTATCAGCAGGTGCTGGGCGGGTTGTTCGAGCAGGCCAGCGAGCTGGGGCTGCCGCAGCCCTGGCATCTCTGTGGGCAGAGTACGGGTGGGGCGATTCTGCTGGATTATCTGCTCGCCGACGGCAAGCGCCCGGAGCTCGGGCAGAGCATTCTCCTGGCGCCACTGGTGCGGCCGCGCGCCTGGGCCTGGTCGAAGCTCAGCTATCGAATGCTCAGCCCCTTCGTTCGGGAAATTCCGCGGCGCTTCAGCGAGAACTCCAGCGACGCCACCTTCATCGACTTCGTGCACAACCTCGATCCCCTGCAGCCGCGCAGTCTGCCGACTGCCTGGGTGGGGGCATTGGCCAAATGGGTGCCGCATATCGAAGCGGCCGGGCGCAGCACGCACAGCCCGCTGATCATTCAGGGTGAGGCGGACATGACCGTGGACTGGCGCTACAACCTCGAGGTGCTGCAGGACAAGTTCCATCAGCCGCAGATTCTGCGATTGGCAGACGCCCGCCATCACCTGGCGAACGAGAACGAGACGTTGCGTAAGCACTATTTCGACTTTCTGCGCGAGCGATTGGCATAGGGCGTACTCGGCTTTGGCCTCCTGCGTCGCTCTACCTCCTGCATCCATGCAGCCGTCGCGAAGCAGTACGCCGGGACGTTGAACGTTAGGCGGGCTTTTCGCTTCGCTCCTGAGCACCGCCCTACGCGCAGGTTTGTGCCAGGACTCGGTAGGCGCCTCAGATGCCCTGCGGCGCCGGCGCCAGCTCGTTGCTGCTCATGCCTACTGCGAGGCCTGCGCGTAGCGCCTGCAGGGCAGCCTGGTAATAGGCTTTGCCCGCCTCCGACTGGGCGAATTCGACGAACTGCTCCAGCTCGGGGTCGCTCAGCTCGCGATAGACGTGCAGCAGGGTGTTGTCGAGATCCTGTTCGATCTGCGTCATCAGGCGCTCACGCTGGCCATTAAGCAACCCTTGAGCCTGGCTGCCGCCGAGCAGGCCGGGAATCATCTGGCTAAGGCTGTCGGCCGCCACGCCGGCCAGCGCCAGGCTGACTTCAGCCCCCGCTTCCTTGGCCGGAATGGCCTGGGCCAGGTGACGAATCAGCAGGCGCCGGGTGGCATCGGCCTCGGTGCGTGGCAGGCCGTTGGCATATTTGGCCAACTGGTCGCTACGGGTGGCCAGCGTCTCGGCGGCGACGATCTTGCGGCCCAATGCGGACTCGAAGAAAGCCAGCGCCGGCTGCGGGTCGGCCAGCTCCATGCCCAGGCTGTACTGCGCGCGCTGGTCGATGGCGGCAGCGGCGAAGCGGCGATTGCTGTTATCCACCAACGCCTGAAACACCGCCGGTGGCAGGGTGCTGCGGTAGCGCTGCTGAGCAGCGTCGAGCGCCTGGTTGAAATGTTCGCGCTGTTGCGGCCAGCCGGCAGCCTGATACAGGCGCAGGTGGTCATCTGCCAGGGCCGGCAAGGTCAGGCCAATCAGCAACAGGGCAAACAGAACGCGCATCGAGAACTCCTTGGCAAACTTTCCTGGCCGGCCGCTGGGTGCTGCGGCCGGTTATTTTCGGTGGCTGGTGGAGGCTTGTCGAGTCACGACATGCCACTGATACAATCGCCGCCATGACCGAATCCAGCCTGCAAGACCTCTTTTCCGGCCTTATCGACGACCTTGCCAGCCAGGGCTGGTCGCAACGGGCGTTGTTCGCCCCAGAGGTTCTGACCCGCGAACTGGCCGCCGAGTGCCGTATGCGTGCACAGAACGGCGAACTCAATGCCGCCAGCGTTGGTCGTGGGGGCATGCAGCAGGTGCAGGAAGGGATTCGCGGCGATCGCATCCAATGGCTGGAACCTGGGCAGAGCCAAGCCTGTGACCAGTATCTGCAATTGATGGACGGTTTGCGTCAGGCGCTCAACCAGTCGCTCTATCTGGGGCTCGAAGACTATGAATGCCACTTCGCCTGCTATGCACCGGGGGCCTTCTATCAGCGTCATCTTGATCGCTTTCGCGATGACGACCGCCGCACGGTGTCGGCGGTGTTCTATCTGAACGAGGACTGGCAGGCCGAGCAGGGCGGGGCGTTGCGCCTGTATCTGGCCGATGGCCGGGAGCATGACGTACTGCCCCAGGCGGGCACACTGGCGCTGTTTCTATCTTCCGAGATGCCTCACGAAGTGCTGCCGGCCACCCGCGAGCGACTGTCATTGACCGGCTGGTTCAGGCGTCGAGGTGGCGCGGTACTCTGAGGCCTGCGGGCTGTCTGGCGACAGTCATGGAGAGGACAATGCAGAAGATATTGGTCAGCCGCTGCCTGCTCGGGCATCGGGTGCGTTATGACGGCGGTGCTCACGGCCCTTTCGATCAACTGCAGAGGTGGCTGGATGAAGGACGAGTGGTGGCGCTGTGCCCGGAGGTGGCCGGTGGCCTGCCGACGCCACGTCCGCCTGCGGAAATTCGCGATGGACAGGGTGGTGCGGTGTTGGATGGTCGGCTGCCAGTACTGACGATCGAGGGCGAGGATGTCACGGCTGCGTTCGTCGAAGGCGCCGAACAGGCGCTGGCGCTGGTGCGCGAGCACGACATCCGCCTGGCACTGCTGAAGGCGCGCAGCCCTTCGTGTGGCAATCTGGAAAACTACGACGGCAGTTTCAGTGGCGTGCGAGTGCTGGGCGAAGGGGTTACTGCTGCCCTGCTGAAACGAGCCGGGGTGAAGGTGTTCAACGAAACGCAGTTGGACGAAGCAGCAGCCGAATTGGCGCGGTTGGAGCGGGATTGAGGTAGCCCGGATGCAATCCGGGGCACGGTGGTGCGCGCGGCGTACCCTACGGAATGAGAAAGGGAGGCCGAAGCCTCCCTTTGTTCATTTCTACATAGCTCCGGGGCTCGCGAGCTAGAGCGAGAAAAGGCGGGAGCGACCGAGGAGAGCGGAGTTTACGTCAGTAAATGAGCATCTCCGAGGTCGTTCCCAACGCCGTATCGCCGGCGCGCAGCAGCTCCGACTTAGAACAGAACGCGGCTGCGGATGGTGCCATTGACGTGCTGCAGCTTTTCCAGCGCCAGGTCGGAGTACTCGGCGTCGACGTCGATCACCACGTAGCCGACCTTGTCATTGGTCTGCAGGAACTGGCCGGAGATGTTGATGCCGTTGTCGGCGAACACCTTGTTGATTTCGCTCATCACGCCCGGAATGTTCTCGTGGATGTGCAGCAGGCGGTGTTTGCCCGGATGCGCCGGCAGGGCCACTTCAGGGAAGTTGACCGAGGACACCGAGGTGCCGTTGTCGCTGTATTTGACCAGCTTCTCGGCCACTTCTAGGCCGATGTTGGCCTGCGCTTCGGCGGTGGAGCCACCGATGTGCGGGGTCAGGATCACGCGATCCAGGCCGCGCAGCGGGCTCTCGAACTCTTCGTCGTTGGACTTGGGTTCGACCGGAAACACGTCGATGGCCGCGCCGATCAGGTGCTCGTCCTTGATCGCCTGGGCCAGGTGATCCAGCTCGACCACGGTACCGCGCGCGGCGTTGATCAGGATGCCGCCCTTCTTCATGGCGCGGATTTCCTTCTCACCGATCATCCACTGGGTGGACGGCAGCTCCGGCACGTGCAGGGAGACGATGTCGCACAGGCCCAGCAGCTCGTAGAGGTCACCGATCTGCGTGGCGTTGCCCAGTGGCAGCTTGGTCACGGTGTCGTAGAAGAACACCTGCATGCCGAGGGCCTCGGCCAGTACCGAGAGCTGGGTGCCGATGGAGCCGTAGCCGACGATGCCCAGCTTCTTGCCGCGGATCTCGAAGGAGTTGGCCGCCGACTTGATCCAGCCGCCACGGTGGCAGGAGGCGTTCTTCTCGGGGATGCCGCGCAGCAGCAGGATGGCCTGGGCCAGCACCAGCTCGGCCACCGAGCGGGTATTGGAGTAGGGCGCGTTGAACACGGCGATACCGCGCTCGCGGGCGGCGTCCAGGTCGACCTGGTTGGTCCCGATGCAGAAGCAACCGACGGCTACCAGCTTCTTCGCGCAGTCGAAGACCTCGGCGGTCAGCTGAGTGCGCGAGCGAATACCGATGAAGTGCGCATCGGCGATCTTTTCTTTCAGCTCTTCGCCTGACAGCGCGCCCTTGAGGTACTCGATGTTGCTGTAGCCGGCGGCCTTCAGAGTGTCCACGGCATTCTGGTGGACGCCTTCGAGAAGAAGGAACTTGATCTTGCTCTTGTCGAGAGAGGTCTTGCTCATCGGAGTACCTGTTGTCCCAGGGATGTTTGCAGGGAAGGGCCGAGAAACTCAGCCAGCGCCCGTAGATCGCCGCATGGCTCGATTCACGGGGTGCGTATGCTAGCATGTTCGCCTTTTTCAATGCTCGGTTGCGACCTGAATGGTTCTCAGGGCGACCATGAATCCTTTGAGAGTTCTGTAGATGACCACCCCTGCCCAGATCGAAGAGCTGAAGACCCTGGTTGAGCCCGGCAAGGTACTGACCGACGCCGATTCCCTCGAGGCCTATGGCAAGGACTGGACCAAGCATTTCGCCCCGGCGCCTTCGGCCATCGTCTTCCCCAAGAGCATCGAGCAGGTGCAGGCCATCGTGCGTTGGGCCAACGCGCACAAGATTGCCCTGGTGCCGTCCGGCGGCCGTACCGGCCTCTCGGCCGCAGCGGTAGCGGCCAACGGCGAAGTGGTGGTGGCGTTCGACTACATGAACCAGATTCTCTCGTTCAACGAATACGACCGTGCAGCGGTATGCCAGCCCGGCGTGGTGACCAAGCAGCTGCAGCTGTTCGCCGAGGAGAAAGGCCTGTATTACCCGGTTGACTTCGCTTCCTCGGGCTCCAGCCAGATTGGCGGCAACATCGGCACCAATGCCGGCGGGATCAAGGTGATTCGCTACGGCATGACCCGCAACTGGGTGGCCGGGCTGAAGGTCGTGACCGGTACCGGCGAACTGCTGGAGCTGAACAAGGACCTGATCAAGAACGCCACCGGTTACGACCTGCGCCAGCTGTTCATCGGCGCCGAAGGCACCCTGGGCTTTGTGGTCGAAGCGACCATGCGCCTGGATCGCGCGCCGAAGAACCTCACCGCGATGGTGCTCGGCACCGCTGATTTCGACTCGATCATGCCGGTGCTGCACGCCTTCCAGAGCAAGCTCGACCTGACCGCGTTCGAGTTCTTCTCCGACAAGGCACTGGCCAAGGTGCTCGGTCGTGGCGACGTGCCGGCGCCGTTCGAAAGCGAATGCCCCTTCTATGCTCTGTTGGAATTCGAAGCCAGTAACGAGGAAGTGGCCAACTTGGCGCTGGAAACCTTCGAGTACTGCGTCGAGCAGGGCTGGGTGGTCGACGGCGTGATGAGTCAGAGCGAGCAGCAGCTGCAGAACCTGTGGAAGCTGCGCGAATACATCTCCGAAACCATCAGCCACTGGACGCCGTACAAGAACGACATCTCGGTCACCGTCAGCCAGGTGCCGGCCTTCCTCAAGGATATCGATGCCATCGTCGAAGCCAATTACCCGGATTTCGAGGTGGTATGGTTCGGCCATATCGGTGACGGCAACCTGCATCTGAATATCTTGAAGCCCGAGAACCTGTCCAAGGACGAGTTCTTCGCCAAGTGCGCGGTGGTCAACCAGTGGGTGTTCGAGACCGTGCAGAAGTACAACGGCTCGATCAGCGCCGAGCACGGCGTGGGCATGACCAAGCGCGACTACCTGCACTACAGCCGCAGCGAGGCGGAGATCGCCTGCATGAAAGCGGTCAAGGCGGTGTTCGATCCCAATGGCATCATGAACCCCGGCAAGATCTTCGCCTGATGTGAGCTAGTGGGAGTATTGGCACAGGTCAAGAAGCGCGTCGGAAGAAGCCGGATAAGGCCGGGGGATGGCGGACGGCCAAGCGGGGCGCGGGGTTCAGGCGGGTGAGCAGCGCGGCGGGTGGTGAAACAGTGCCAAAACTCGCGAACACGGAAACGGCAGGATTTCACAGGGGGATTTGGCACTGCCGTTTGAGGCGGCAGAGCGGGCTTCCCTGCCCGTCACTTCTCTAGACCATCCAGCCACCGGCCCAGACGACGCGGCCGATGATGTGCAGCTCGGCCAGGCGATCCCTGGGCACCATCATATCTTTGTATGCGGCGTTGTGGCTGATGATCAGCACCGAGCCATCGAACTGGCGCTGCAGGCGCTTGGCATAGAGATGGTCATCGAGCATGACCACATAGACACCCTCACCCTCAAGCGCGTTGCGGCTCAGGTCGATCATGACGGTGTCGCCGTCATCGAGCAGCCCAAGCATCGAGTCACCGTCTACGCGCAAGCATGCCAGATTAGCGGGCGTCAGACCCTTCTTGCGGAGCGAGTAGCGGGTGAACGACAGGTTCACCAGTACGCGGCTGCGCTCATTCCAGGCGCCACTGCCTGCGCTGCAGCGGGCGTCGTACAGAGGGACATAGGCATAGGCATCGCTTTCTGCCACTGGCGCTTCTTGCGCTCTAGTCTCCATGAACATTTCCCCTCGCCCTGTCGCAATCCAGTCCAGGGATATGCCCTTTCCAGAGGCTAGAAGGGCAACGGAGCCAAAGGCAGGCATCCCATCGCCAGATATCCAGCGCTGCAGAGACGAAAGAGCAACCTGAGCAGTGGCGGCAGCCTGTTTTCGGGATTCGTACAGATCTGCAACGGCAGCTATTCGGCTTTCCATTCCCGTATACGGAAAAGAAAGTTCCTCGCCAGACGCTTTCCCTTGTTTCTTTTCTTCGTAACCCATTGATTTATAAGACCTTAAAACCGTATTCAGTTGCGAGGCCCGTTTTCGAGAAAAGAAAGTCTCGAAAACAGTTTTACAGATCCTGTTTATGGGTTATGTTTATGTCGTAAGGCACGTTAAACATCCCGAAAACGCCACCCCGCCAGGTGGTATGGATCAAGACATGAACACAGCGGAAATCCCATCTGACCCAGCACTGCGCTGGGAGTGGATCAAGTTCCAGCTACGGGCCAAGGGCACGTCGCTGGCGAAGCTGGCGCGCGAGCAGCACGTCACAGGGCCAGCCCTGAAGAACGTGAAGCGCACGCCCTACCCACGTATGGAGCGCGTAATCGCCAAGGCTCTCGGCCTTACTGTCCAGGTGCTTTGGCCGGAACGCTGGGATGCCCATGGCAACCCCAATCGTCAGCGCCCCAAGCGCCCAGAGGCTATGTCCGCGCGTATGCAAAAGCATAACGCAGCTTGTGACCTTGGGCACCGTAAAACAGGGACGGATAACTAGACATGAGTCGCGTAAAA
>NZ_FOXK01000011.1 GCF_900115695.1 Ectopseudomonas toyotomiensis | reverse complement strand
CGCCACCGAGCAGTCGGTGGGCAAGCTGTTCATGGCCGGGGTGATCCCGGGCGTGATGCTCGGCCTGGTGCTGATGATCGCGATCTACATCGTCGCGCGCATCAAGAAGCTGCCGGCACTGCCGCGTGCCAGCTTCCGCGAGTGGCTGCGTGCTGCGCGTGAAGCGTTCTGGGGCCTGCTGCTGATGGTGATCATCCTCGGCGGTATCTACACCGGCATGTTCACCCCGACCGAGGCTGCGGCCGTGGCGGCGGTGTACGCCGGCTTCGTCGCCCTGTTCGTGTACAAGGACCTGACCATCCGCGAGTGCCCGAAGGTGCTGCTGGAGTCCGGCAAGCTGACCATCATGCTGATGTTCATCATTGCCAACGCCATGCTCTTCGCCCATGTGCTGACCACCGAGCAGATCCCGCAGCAGATCACTGCCTGGGTGGTGGATCTGGGCCTGCAGCCTTGGCAGTTCCTGCTGGTGGTGAACATCGTGCTGCTGATCGCCGGTGCCTTCATGGAGCCGTCGGCGATCATCCTGATCCTGGCGCCGATCCTCTTCCCGATCGCCATGCAGCTGGGCATCGACCCGATCCACCTGGGCATCATCATGGTGGTGAACATGGAGATCGGTCTGATCACGCCACCGGTGGGGCTGAACCTGTTCGTCACCTCGGCGGTGACGGGCATGCCACTGACGGCGGTGATCCGCGCCGCGCTGCCATGGCTGATGCTGCTGATCAGCTTCCTGATGGTGATTACCTACATCCCGGCCGTTTCCATGGCGCTGCCGAACTGGCTGGGGATGAGCTAGGCAGCCGTCGATACCGCGTCTACCTCTGCGCCCGGCCTTGTGCCGGGCTTTTTTGCTTCGTCGCGACATATCCATGACGCTGTCGAATTGGCTCGGCATGCGCCAGGCAGGGCCTCGAGACCATGGTCTTAGAGCGGTAAGACCATGGTCGAATGGCCTCACGAAGGGTCGGGGGATACAAAAGGCACCATACAAAAACAACTCCCCGTCGAGGTGATTTCATGAGTGCTGCGTCTCTTTACCCTGTGCGTCCCGAAGTGGCCGCGCGGACCCTCACTGACGAGGCCACCTACAAGGCCATGTACCAACAGTCCGTGGTCAACCCCGAGGGTTTCTGGCGCGAGCAGGGCAAGCGGATCGACTGGATCAAGCCTTACAACAAGGTCAAGCAGACCACCTTCGACGATCACCACGTCGACATCAAGTGGTTCGCCGACGGCACCCTGAACGTCTCCTACAACTGCCTCGACCGTCACCTGGAAGAGCGCGGCGACCAGATCGCGATCATCTGGGAAGGCGACGATCCGTCCGAGCACCGGGAAATCACCTACCGCGAACTGCACGAACAAGTGTGCAAGTTCGCCAACGCCCTGCGCGGCCAGGACGTGCACCGCGGCGACGTGGTGACCATCTACATGCCGATGATCCCGGAAGCCGTGGTGGCCATGCTGGCCTGTGCACGGATCGGCGCAATCCACTCCGTGGTATTCGGTGGTTTCTCGCCGGAGGCACTGGCCGGGCGCATCATCGATTGCCAGTCCAAGGTGGTGATCACCGCTGACGAAGGGCTGCGTGGCGGCAAGAAAGTTCCGCTCAAGGCCAACGTCGACGACGCCCTGACCAACCCCGAGACCCGCAGCATCCAGAAGGTCATCGTGGTGCAGCGCACCGGTTCCGAAATCAAGTGGAACCAGCACCGTGACATCTGGTACGAAGACCTGATGAAGGTGGCAGGCAGCGTCTGCGCACCCAAGGAAATGGGCGCTGAAGAAGCCCTGTTCATCCTCTACACCTCTGGTTCCACCGGCAAGCCCAAGGGTGTGTTGCACACCACCGGCGGCTACCTGGTATACGCCTCGCTGACCCATGAACGCGTGTTCGACTACCGTCCGGGCGAAGTCTTCTGGTGCACCGCCGATATTGGTTGGGTCACTGGCCACACTTACCTGGTCTATGGCCCGCTGGCCAACGGCGCTACCACCGTGATGTTCGAAGGTGTACCGAACTATCCGGACGTTTCGCGCGTCGCCAAGATCGTCGACAAGCACAAGGTCAACATCCTCTACACCGCCCCGACCGCCATTCGCGCCATGATGGCCGAGGGCAAGGCCGCGGTCGAAGGTGCCGACGGTTCCAGCCTGCGTCTGCTCGGTTCGGTCGGTGAGCCGATCAACCCGGAAGCCTGGCAGTGGTACTACGAAAACGTCGGTCAGAGCCGTTGCCCGATCGTCGACACCTGGTGGCAGACCGAAACCGGTGCCTGCCTGATGACCCCGCTGCCGGGTGCCCATGGCCTCAAGCCGGGCTCCGCTGCACGTCCGTTCTTCGGCGTACAGCCGGCGCTGGTGGACAACCTGGGCAACATCATCGAAGGTGCTGCCGAAGGCAACCTGGTGATCATCGATTCCTGGCCGGGTCAGGCACGTACCCTGTACGGCGACCATGACCGCTTCGTCGACACCTACTTCAAGACCTTCCGTGGCATGTACTTCACCGGTGACGGTGCGCGCCGCGACGAAGACGGTTACTGGTGGATCACCGGCCGCGTCGACGACGTGCTCAACGTCTCCGGCCACCGCATGGGCACCGCCGAGATCGAGAGCGCCATGGTCGCCCACCCGAAAGTGGCCGAGGCTGCAGTGGTCGGTGTACCGCACGACATCAAAGGGCAGGGCATCTACGTCTACGTCACCCTCAATGCGGGCGAGGAAGCATCGGAGCAACTGCGTCAGGAGCTGCGTAACTGGGTGCGCAAGGAGATCGGCCCGATCGCCACACCGGACGTTATTCAGTGGGCTCCGGGCCTGCCGAAGACCCGCTCGGGCAAGATCATGCGCCGTATCCTGCGCAAGATCGCTACCGCCGAATACGATTCCCTCGGCGACATCTCCACGCTGGCCGATCCTGGCGTGGTGCAGCACCTCATCGACACGCATCGCCAGATGCAAGCCGCCTGCGCCTGATCGGCAACGGCAACCGAAAGCCCCGCCCGGCCACAAGCCCGGCGGGGCTTTTTAATGCCAGGCGATCATTCACGAGTTCCAGTAGATCTGCATTACAGATTTGTAATCGGAATGTCAGGGGCAAGTCAGTGCTCGCTTTATATCGTTGTTTCGTCGGCCACCCATGACGGGTGGCAGGGTTTACATCAATGACGAAGACGAGGATATGAAGATGAATAAACTGAGCAGACTACTACTGGCAGCTGGCACGCTGCTGGTGTTGAGCGCTGGTACTGCAATGGCGAGCGAGGTCACGCCGGTCAAAGCTAACAATGTGGTGCTGGTGCATGGTTCCTGGGCTGATGGTTCCAGTTGGTCTGAGGTGATCAGCCGCCTGCAGGCTGCTGGCCTGAATGTCACGGCGGTGCAGAATCCGCTGACGTCCGTGGCCGACGATGTGGCTGCTACGCAGCGGGTGCTGAATCAACAGGATGGCCCAACCGTTCTGGTCGGTCACTCCTACGCCGGCACCGTGGTCAGCGAGGCGGGCGTCGATCCGAAGGTCAGCGCTCTGGTCTACGTCGCCGCACGTGCGCCGGACGCCAATGAGGATTTCGTGGCGCTGTCTGCCCAGTACCCGACCATGCCAGTGCGGGCAGGTGTGCAGGAGCATGATGGTTTTCTGACTCTGAAGCAGGACGCCTTTCTCAAGTATTTCGCCAGCGACGTTGCACATGACAAGGCGCTGACGCTGTTTGCCGTGCAGCAGCCCATCGCCAAGACGTTGTTCGCTGGGCGTACCACTGTCGCTGCCTGGCATGACAAACCGTCCTGGTACGCCGTATCCAGTGAGGATCAGACGATCAACCCGGATCTGCAGCGCTTTCTGGCCAAGCGCATGGGGGCGACCACCATTGAGTTGCCGTCGAGTCACCTGTCCCTGGTTTCTCATGCCCAGGAAGTTGCTGATCTGATTCTGCAGGCCGCAGGCCGTAAACTGTGAATAGGTACCTTCCGATGAAACGCTATCTACTCGCGTTCGCCATGTTGCTTGCTGCTGGCTCGGCAATGGCTGCTACACAAACTGCGGCTCCGGTGATCCATGACAAGACGGGATTCTTCATCCATCTGGATATCGACCGGGTGTTGTCCTCTACCGACCTAACCAAGCAATGCGGTGTGGGGCCGGCGCAGCTGCATTACCTCGACCACCAGGGGCGTGAGCACGTGCTGGAGTATCAGGTGATGGGCAGTGGTTGCAGCAACGACAATTGAGATTAGAGTGCTCCTACATCCGGCCTGTCCATCCGTCACTCCCAGGCAGGCTGATGTAGCGCATTTTGTTCGAAGTGTGTGAGCAGGTAAAAGTTGATGAACATCCTCGTCGTCGAAGATGAACTCAAGGCAGGTAACTACCTGTGCAATGGCCTGCAGGAGCAGGGGTACTCTGTCAGTCTGGCGCGCAATGGCGCCGATGGCCTGCACCTGGCTCTGGAAAACGCTTTTGACGTCATCGTGCTGGACGTCATGATGCCGGAGATGGATGGCTGGGAGGTGCTACGTCGTCTGCGGCAACAGGCGGACACTCCGGTACTGTTTCTCACGGCTCGTGATGACGTGGTCGATCGTATCAAGGGGCTGGAGTTGGGGGCTGACGATTACCTGATCAAGCCATTTTCCTTCGCCGAGCTGGTCGCTCGTTTGCGTACGTTGACCAGGCGCGGGCCTACCCGCGAGGAGGAGCATCTGCAGGTGGATGACTTGCAGATCGATGTCCTGAAGCGCCGCGTCATCCGTGGTGGCGTGCGCCTTGCGTTGACCAACAAGGAGTTCGCCCTGTTGCATCTGTTCGTCACTCATCAAGGGCAGGTGCTGTCACGTACATTGATCGCTTCACGTGTGTGGGACATGAACTTCGACAGTGATACCAACGTCGTCGATGTGGCTGTGCGGCGGCTGCGCATGAAGGTCGATGAGCCTTTCCAGAACAGGCTGATTCATAGCGTGCGGGGCATCGGCTACCGCTTCGATACTCAGCCATGAATGTGCTCGCTCGGATGTTGTCGAACCGTCAGTCGCTGACCTTACGGCTGGCGATACTGTTCGCACTGCTGGCTTTTGTGGCGCTGACGAGCCTGGGCATAGCACTGTATCGAGGGCTTGAGCGTGAGCTCATACGCCGTGACGATGCCGCATTGGTTTATCGCGTCGAGCAGTTGCGCAGTTTTCTCAGCGACAGCAGCACGCTGGAGCTGATCAGAACCAAGCCAACCCTGTTCGAGAACATGCTGGGCAATCGTGAGTCCGTGCTGGCTGTAGGGGTAGCGGGGCAGCCGCCGCTGCTTCTGATCAACCCGGGGCAGCTGCAGGTTCCGGCGCTACCTCCGGTAGAGACCGAGCGCTCGTTGGAACTGGTGGACGTACATCATTTGCCCGGCATCGACGGTATCCCGATGTCCGCGCTTGCGGCGACTATCGATGCTGGCGAATTGGGCCGACTACAAGTGATTACCGGGCGGCTGATGAGTGAGCGTACTACGGTGCTCGCCAACTACAGGCTGACGGTTCTCGTCCTGGCCGGGATTGCCGCACTGGTGCTTGCCGTATTTGGTTACGTGTTGCTGCATCGTGGACTTCGACCACTGCATCGACTGGCTCGGCATGCTCAGAAGATCGGTGTTGGCAATCTCAGCCAGCGTCTCGATGAGGGCAATGCACCCCTGGAGTTGCGACCGGTGATCGACGCGTTCAATACGATGCTTGAACGCTTGAGCAAGGGTTTCACCCAGCTGAGCCAGGTTTCCACGGATATGGCCCATGAGCTGCGCACGCCGATCAACAACCTTCTGGGCGAAACTCAGGTCGCTTTGCAGCAGAATCGTAGTGTGGAGCATTACCAGCAGCTGCTGGCCTCCAATGTCGAAGAACTCGAGCGTCTGGCACGTATGCTGGACAACATGCTGTTTCTCGCGCGCACCGACCCATCCGCAGCATTGCTACAGCGCCAAAGTCTGGACGTTGGCGACGAGATCGATCGGGTCGCCAGCTACTTCGAGGGGCCTGCGGCGGATGTGGGCATCTCCATCCGGGCGGAGGGTGTGGGGCGCGTCTGGGCAGAGCCGATGCTATTGCGGCGTGCGTTAGCCAATCTCTGTGCCAACGCTATCAAGTACGGAGCTCCTGACTCGGAGTTGCTCATTCGCGCCGAATGCTCTGACGTAGGCGTTAGCTTTGCTGTCATCAACCAGGGCGACACGATAGCGGCCGAGCACCTGCCGAGATTGTTCGAGCGTTTCTTTCGCGTTGATGCCTCCCGTGGGCGTTCGGCTCAGTCCAATGGCCTCGGGCTTTCCATCGTGGCGACCATCATGCAGTTGCATCAGGGCCGGTACGAGGTGAGCAGTGTCGATGGGGTAACCCGCTTCGAGCTGTTCTTTCCCGCCCAAGTCATGGAGGAGGTTGCTGAGATCCCTGTCGAGGTTTCTTGAGCGTGCAGCATGGCGGCAAGAAACAGCAGTTGACGTATAGATGCGCGCCTCAGGTTCACCCGTACCATGCCAGATAGGCAGTAGTACTAGGCAGCCCCGCCCGGCCACAAGCCCGGCGGGGCTTTTCATTTCCGGATGTCAGGATCTGTTTGTAGTTGTACATGGTATTTTATTTGTACAATTATTGTATCGATATGCATAATGGCGCAGTGCCAGTCGGTGCAGTCGAATGACGCACCTCTGTCCGTTCATTCCTGACGACTCAGAGGTCTCCCAATGCTTGCCAATCTCAACATCTCCCAGAAGCTGTACGCGGGGTTCGGTGTCGTTCTGCTGATCATTCTGGTGCTGGTGCTGTCCACCTGGCGTGGCTTCGACCAGGTCGAGCGTGCGGTGCGGCTGAATATTCACACCTATGACGTGATCAACGAATCTGCCGATCTGCTGGCCAACCTGATCAATATCGAAACCGGTGCGCGGGGATTCGTCATTACCGGGCGAGACCAGTTTCTCGGCCCTATGGAGTCCGGCGAGAGAGATTTCCAGGCGCATATGGCGCAACTGCGCCAACTGACCAGGGACAATCCTGCTCAGCAGCGCCGCCTCAGTGAACTGCAGGCCTTGCATGATCAATGGCTGGGTGAAGACATCAACGGCAATCTGGAATTGCGCCGCCAGGTGAGCGCCGGCACGCAGCGTTTCGATGCCCTGATCGACCGGGTTTCGTCAGGTGGCGCCAAGGTCAAGATGGACGCCATGCGCCGCATCTTGAGCGAGATCCAGAGTGAGGAGCGTGCACTGCTGGAGCAGCGCACGGCGTCGATGAATGCTGCCAAGTCCGAGTCGCTGGTGATCTTGCTGGTCGGTGGGCTGATCGCTGCGGTGCTCGCCATTAGCGTGGCCTTCCTCCTCTCGCACAGTATTGCCGGGCGTTTGCGGCAGGTGGTGGAGGTGGCGCGCAATGTTGCCCAAGGGCGCCTCGACTCGGATATCGAGCGGGCCGGCCGTGACGAGATCGGTGTGCTGCTGGATGCTTTCGCCACCATGCAGGAGCGGCTACGCGAGATGATCGGGCAGATCCGTGCCGGCGCGGTGCAGTTGGTTGAAGCTGCGCAGAACATCTCCAGTGCTTCCACGCAGTTGTCGGTTTCCACCCAGGAGCAGTCGCAGGCTGCTTCGAGCATGGCGGCGACGGTGGAGGAGCTGACCGTGAGCATCAATCACGTCGCCGAGAACGCCAACGAGGCGCATGGGCTGTCCAGCGACTCGGGCAGGCAGTCGGCCGAGGGCGGTGCGGTGATCCAGGAAACCCTCGCCAGCATGCAGCGCATCGCTGACACGGTGCAGGGTGCAGCGGCGCAGATCGCCGAGCTCGGCCAGCATTCGGATCAGATCTCCTCGATCGTCAACGTGATCAAGGAAATCGCCGACCAGACCAACCTGCTGGCGCTCAATGCCGCCATCGAGGCGGCGCGGGCCGGGGAGCAGGGCCGCGGCTTCGCCGTGGTAGCCGACGAGGTACGCCTGCTGGCGCAGCGCACCGCCAACTCGACCCAGGAGATCACCGAGATGATCAAGAAGATCCAACTGGGCACGCGCAGTGCGGTGAGCAATATGGAAGTCGGTGTGCAGCAGGTCAACGGCGGGGTGGCGCAGGCCAGTCAGGCCGGTGATGCCATCGTCACCATTCGCCAGGCTTCCGCCAGCGTGGTCGGTGTGGTCGATCAGATCTCCATGGCGCTGCGTGAGCAGACGGTCGCTAGTCAGGACGTGGCGCGCAATGTCGAGCGTATCGCACAGATGTCGATGGAAAACAGTGAGGCAGTGGCCGAGACATCGCGTACTGCGCAAGGTTTGCAGCAACTGGCGTTGTCGCTGGAAAAACAGGTGGCTTCCTTCCGCTTTTGACTAGGCTGACAAATGGGGAAGTCTCCACGTCTTGTTCTATAAGGAAGCGCCTATGGGTATTGTCAGCCAGAGCATCTTTCCTCAGCCATTTCGGGCTGTGGGTTGCGCCGAATGCCGTAACGCCGAGGCCCTGGGTTTCGATTTCACAATGGCTTTTCAACTGATCGTCGATATCGAGCAGCAGCGGCCGTTCGCCTATGAAGCCCTGGTGCGGGGCTGCAATGGCGAATCCGCCGCGGAAGTGCTCGGACGGGTCAATGATGGCAACCGCTACCGTTTCGATCAGGCCTGCCGGGTCAAGGCCATCGAGCAGGCCGCCAAGCTCGGGTTGCTCGATATTCCGGATTGCCTGCTCAGCATCAATTTCCTGCCCAATGCGGTGTATCGCGCCGAGACCTGCATTCGTGCCACGCTGGAAGCGGCGCAGCGCTTTGACTTCCCGCGCGAGCGGCTGATGTTCGAGGTGACCGAGGGCGAGCAGATCCATGATGCCGAGCACCTCAAGCGGATCTTCGCCGAGTACGGCAAGCAGGGCTTCACCACCGCCATCGACGATTTTGGTGCGGGCTACTCCGGGCTCAATCTGCTGGCCGAGTTTCAGCCGCACGTACTCAAGCTGGACATGGCCCTGACCCGTGGCATCGATCAGGACCCGGTGCGCCAGGCCATCGTCGCCGGTATCGTGCTGGTCGCGCAGCGCCTGGGCATCCGCATCATCGCCGAGGGCATCGAAAGTGTTGGTGAGCGTGATGCGCTGATCGAGCTTGGTATCCGCTACATGCAGGGCTTTTTCTTCGCCAGGCCTGCGTTGGACAGACTCTGCTGCGTCTGATGAAGCGTGAGATTGGCATGGGCAGGTATTGCGGCACCTACCCGGCCACTTGGCTGCGTCCTGCGAGTTGATAAGGCTGCAGTGCTTCACCCGTCGGGATTAGCCCGGGGCGGTAAGCGTTGGCTGTGCAGAATCATCCAGCGCAGCAGATCAGTTAGCCTGACCTGGTGATGGCTGACCATTTCCCATTGCGTGCATTCGCTGACGTACAGCTCCACGTAACGACTGAGCACCAGATGGCGGCGGTCATCGCTCAGACGCAAATCGACCTCCCGGCAATGCAGCGATAGCGCGTCGGGATTCCTGATCCGCTGATAGAGCAGCAGTGAGTCTTCAGTTCTGCTCATCGACCATTTCCGCTTCGCAGTTAACGGGCGCTTCCAGTGCAGCGCCGAGCTTGCCTTCCGCGACGAACTGCGCGCGGCGTTCGGCCACGGTATCGCGAAGGGCCGCGTAGTAGTCAGGCTGCCGTTGCAGCGCGTCGGTCATGGGCAGACGCTGCGCACGACCGTCGACCGTGCCGCCGACAGTACTGACGGTGCCGAGCGTATCCAGGGTATCGCTGTTGCTGCCGAACGGGTCTATGGCAAAACCCAGTACACGCCCGGTGGCGTCGCGCAGGTTGGACGTACCGAACAGCGGCAGCTCGACGATGGGGCCGTCGGCGATATTCCACACGCCGAAGGTCTGACCGAAATCGGCTCGGTGACGCTCCAGGCCAAATCGGCTCGACACATCGATCAGCCCCACTACCCCCACCGTGCTGTTGGTAATGAAGCGTGTGGCCGTGACCATCGAGCGCTTGGGGTTGCCTTGCAGCAGATCGTTGATGAACACCATCGGCTCGCCGAAGTTGGCCGCGAAGTTATGCACGCCGCTCTGGGCGAAGTCAGGCAACTGTCGGTAACCCCGTGCAACGGGGGCGAGCAGGTAGTCGTCGAGCGCTCGGTTGACCACGAATATGCCGCGGTTGATCGATTCGGCTGGGTCGTTCACCACTTGGTCCGGCGTGGTGATGCAGCCCGCCGAGTCGATTACCGGTGCTGGGTTACTGGCACAACCACTGGCCAGCAGCATGGTCATGGCGAGCGTGATAGGACGCGCGGCAGGGGATGCGAATGTTGTGACGGACATGCGGAACACCTCGATAGGAAACTGCGCCGAGGCTGCCAAGGCATTTTTGCTTGGGAATGTCCGCAATGTTGCGAACACGAAGCTTTATTGCCGGATTGAAATATATGACGGCAGGCGTTCGATGGTTTTAGATAGGCGCTCACAAACGCATTGAGGGTGTGCTGGCCGTGAGTCGCTTGTTGCTGGTGGACGACGACACCGAAGTTCTTGCTCTGCTGAAGAAGTTTCTCGAACAGCATGGCTATAGCGTGGACGTTGCCACTGACGGACAGGCGCTGTGGCGCGCGCTCGAGCGGCAACTGCCGGATCTGGTGATCCTCGACGTGATGCTGCCGGGCGACAGTGGCCTGGTGTTGTGTCAGCGCCTGCGCAGCGAGCACTCGATGGCGATCATCATGCTGACGGCGATGAGCGAGCTGAGTGACCGGGTAGTGGGGCTGGAACTGGGCGCCGACGACTACCTGAGCAAACCCTTCGATGCCCGTGAATTGCTGGCGCGGGTGCGGGCGGTGTTGCGCCGTACAGGCGAGGTACGCAGCGTACTGCATGAGCGGCCACGGCCGGTCCTGGAGTTCGCTGGCTGGCAGCTCGACGTGACCCGCCGCGAGCTGCGCTCACCGGACAAAGTCCTGATTCCGCTTTCGGCTGGCGAGTTCGAACTGCTGCTGGTGCTCGCCGAGCATCCGCAGCGTGTACTGAGTCGTCAGCAACTACTCGACATGGCGCGCGGTGAAGCCTATGACGCTTTCGATCGTAGCGTCGACGTGCAGGTCAGCCGGCTACGACGCAAGCTCGACGCCGAGCCCTCGCGCAGTTCGATGATTCGTACCATCCGTCATATCGGTTATCTCTTCACGCCCAGTGTGGTGGTGAAACGATGAGATGGCTGGCGCGCCTCGAGGGTGGTGGCTGGCTGACGCGGGACACCGTCGCACGCTGGATCGCCCTGACCACCCTGGCCTCGATGCTGACCGCTTTGCTGCTGAGTGCGTTGTTCAGTCTGCTGGCTGGCGTATGGGCACGACCGCCATTGCTGGAGGCGGGGTTGATGGAGCGCATGGCCAGCATTGCCCGGATTGCCGATGCGCTACCGCCCGAGCAGCGGCAGAAGGCGGCTGATGCCGCTGGCGATGAAGCCTTCAACGCCCGATGGTTACGGCAGCACAGTGACGCTCAGCTTCCGGCGATCGATGACGCTGCTTTCCGCTACGGCTCTGACTTGTTGCAGCAGTTGTTGCAGCGGCCGCAGGCCAGGATCGAGGCCTATGAGCCGAAGGACTGGCCGTCGCCGCGTGACGAAAGCCGTTACGTGTTGATGATCGAACTGTCCGACGACAGCTGGATGGAGTTCTCCACACCATCACGCGTCTGGGGGCTGGAGAGGGTGCCGCGCAGTCTCGTGTATCTGGTCTTGATGATGACCTCGACCCTCATCGTGGCATTGGTGGCCGCACGCTATCTGGCTGCTCCGCTGGAGCGCTTCGCGCAGGGTGCGCGGCGTTTCGGCGTGGACTTCAGGGCGCCGCCGATAACCCCGGAGGGGCCTCAGGAAATCCGTCAGGTCATCGTTGCGTTCAATGCCATGCAGTCGCGGTTACGGCACTTTCTCGATGATCGTACGCAGATGCTGGCGGCCATCTCCCATGATCTGCGCGCACCGCTGACGCGCATGCGGCTGCGGGGCGAGTTCATCGAGGATGCGGAGCAGCAGGCGAAGTTGTTCAGCGACGTTGATGAAATGCAGGCCATGGTCAACTCGGCGCTGGATTTCTTTCGTGACGAGGCTCGCCTCGAAACGGCGACAGCTTTCGACCTGAGTGAGTTGCTGCATACCATCATCGATGACTTCAAGGATGCCGGCGTTGAGGTAGCGATTCAGGTGCCCAGGCGCCAGGTGTATGTCGGTCGGCCGATCGCGATCAAACGTATGCTGGTCAACCTGCTGGAGAACGCCGTCAGATACGGACGTGAGCCGCAGGTGATGCTGCAGACCGATGACGAGGGTGTTGAAATTCGCGTGCTCGACCGTGGGCCGGGTATTCCCGTGGAGCAGCAGGAGGCTGTATTCGCGCCGTTCTACCGTCTGGAGGCCTCACGCAACAAGCACACTGGCGGGGTCGGCCTGGGGTTGTCGGCTGCGCGCGCCATGGTGCTGGAGCACGGCGGCTGTCTGACCCTGGGCAACAGGGTGGAGGGTGGATTGGAAGTGCGGGTGACGCTGCCATTCGCCTAGCATGGCGGCGGAGAACATCCGCCGCCAGGGTATTCAGAGCGCGCCGAATACTTTCTTAGCCAGGCTGGTAGCGGCACCGGCCGGGTTCTGACGGATGCTGGCTTCCTGCTTGGCAATCATTTCGAACAGGCCGTCGAGTGCCTGTTCGGTGACGTAGCTTTCCACCGTGCTGCTCTTGGCGTCGACCACGCCAAAGCTGGCGGCCTGGCCGGCGAATGCGTTGTACTGCTGGGCCAGACCGACCTGGTCGGTGGCCTGCTTGACGATGGGCAGGAATTTGGCGCGGATCTGCTCGCGGCTGCTCTTGTTCAGGTATTGGGTGGCCGAGTCCTGCGGGCCGCTGAGAATCGACTTGGCGTCGGCCACGGTCATCTTCTTCACGGCGTCGACCAATAGCGCCTGGGCCTGTGGCACCGCAGCCTCGGCGGCCTTGTTCATGCTCGCTTCGAGCTGATCGACCTGGGCGCCCATGCCCATCATCTTCATGGTCTTGGCCGCCTTGCCGAGTTTGCCGGGCAGCTCGATGCGCACGTCCGGATTGTTGCTGAAGCCGCCGGGCGTGCCCAGTTGCTTGACGGCCACCTGGGCGCCCTGGATCAGCGCGTCCTTGAGGCCGCCACTGGCGTCCTGTTGGCTCAGGTCGGAGAGGGACAGGGCGAAGACGTTGGCCGAAAGCAGCAGGCCAGCGGCGAACGTGGTGAGGCGCAGCATGGTGTTCATCCTTGCATCGGGGGAAATGCTGTGAGCTTAACGGAGTCTGCAGCGTAGGCAAGCCAAGCGATGGGCGTGGATGGGCAGCGCGCATGGCTATGGCTATGATCAGGACCATGAATTCACCATTGCCCCTGCGTACTCCCTGCCCACCGGGTGCCTGCGACTGCCAGCGCGACGAGCTGCTGGACAGGCCGGGCGCCGACACGCGTATCCTGCTGCTGACCCGCAGCGAGGAGCAGCGCCTGCTAGATCGCCTGGAAAACCTGCAGAGCCTGGAAGACCTTGAGCGCATGCAGCAACGCATGCTCGAGCAGTTGGGCATTCGCCTGCACATCGAGCCAGCCCATGGCGAGGTACGCAGCATGCGCGGCATCCACATGCATTTCGATGCCCACCCGGGGTTGTGTCGCAAGACGCGGCAGAGCATCCCGGCAGCGATCCGCCGGGCCATGGAGAAAAGGCCGGAAATTGCCTGGCGTCTGCTCGACGCCAACGATCTGCTGGGGGCTAGTTAGGTCGAATACGCTTCGATCGAAAACGACAAGGCCACGCTGGTGCGTGGCCTTGTCGTTTGTGGCGCTGGGCGGCGGCTAGCGCTGCCAGCCGCCGCCCAGCGCCCTGAACAGGTCGGCCAGCGCCAGTTGGCGCTCGGTGCTGATCTGGATCAGCGTGGTCTGGTCGTTGAAGCTGCTGCGCTGGGCATCCAGGTAGCGCAGGTGGTCATCCACACCGCCTCTGTAGCGAGCTTCGGCCAGGGCTTCGGCCGCTCGGCTGGATTCGGCCAGGGCACGCCGCGCGGTTTCTTCGCGGCGCAGCGTGTCGGTGGCGGCGAGGGCGTCGGCGACTTCGCGGAAGGCGGTCTGGATGGTGCCTTCGTAGTCGGCCACGGCGGCGTCCTGGCGCACTTCGGCGAGATCCAGGTTGGCGCGGTTGCGGCCGCCAGCGAAGATCGGCAGCGACAGCGTCGGGGCGAAGCTCCAGGCCCGCGAGCCGCCCTCGAACAGCCCGGACAGCTCTGTGCTGGAACTGCCCACCGAGCCGGTCAGGGTGATGCGCGGGAAGAACGCCGCACGGGCCGCACCGATATCGGCATTGCGTGCCTTGAGGCGATGTTCGCTGGCAAGAATGTCGGGGCGACGCTCGATCAGTTCCGAGCTGGTGCCGGGGGCGATGTCTTGCAGCACCATCAGCTCGTCGCGCGGGGTCGACGGCAACAGTCGCCCGGCGTCTGGCGTGCCGAGCAGCAGCGCCAGAGCGTTGTCCGCCTGGCGCAGCTGGCGCTCGGTACTTTCTCGCTCGGCCCTGGCCTGCTCGGCGAGGCCGACCGCTTCCTGGTAATCCAGGGCGGTGGCGGCGCCGACTTCGCGGCGTCTGCTGACCAGCTCCAGCGACGCCAGGCGGCTGTCCAGGGTCTGTTCCACCAGCGCCTTGCGCCGTAGCGCGCCATCGCGGGTCAGGTAGGCCTGGATCACTTCGGCAATCAGGCTGATCTGCGTGGCGCGGGTCGCTTCCTCGGTGGCCAGGTAGGTTTCCAGTGCAGACTCCGACAGATTGCGCACGCGGCCGAACAGGTCGACTTCGTACTCGGCCAGGCCGAGGCCGACCTGATAGACGCTGGTGACCTCCGAGCGGGCGGTTTGCGACTGATCTGCCGGTAAGCGCTGGCGGTTGCCGCTGACATTGGCATTGAGCGACGGCAGACGGTCGGCGCGCTGGATGCGGTACTGCGCACGCGCCGCCTCGATATCCAGCAGCGCCTGGCGCAGGCTGCGGTTGTTGTTCAGTGCGGTATCCACCGCGCGGCGCAGGTCGGCATCGACGATGAAGGTCTGCCAGTCCAGCGCTTGCGCGCGGGTGCCATTGGCGTCGGCCACCTGCCAGTCGGCTGCGACCGGTGCCTCTGGCCGCTCGTAATGAGGTGCCAGAGAACAGCCGCCGAGGGCGACGGCCAGGATCAGCAGAGCGGGGCGCAGCATGAGGTGAGAGGTCATCGCATTACTCCGCTTTATGCAGGGGATGGTTGTCGGTTTGCTGAGGTTTGGTACGCAGCAGCGACAGCACCCAGACGAAGAAGATCGGCACGAAGATCACCCCGAGCATGGTCGCGCTGAGCATGCCGCCCAGTACGCCGGTACCCAGTGCGCGCTGGCTGGCGGCGCCGGCGCCGGTGGCGATGGCCAGCGGTACCACGCCGAGCATGAAGGCCATGGAGGTCATGATGATCGGGCGGAAACGCAGGCGTGCTGCTTCGATGGCGGCATCGCGCAACGAGTAGCCGTCTTCCCACAGATCCTTCGCGAACTCGACGATGAGGATGGCGTTCTTCGCCGCCAGGCCGATCACGGTGATCAGGCCGACCTTGAAGTAGACGTCGTTGGGCAGGCCGATGGCGGTCACCGCCAGCACCGCGCCGAGGGCGCCGACCGGCACGATGAGCATCACGCTCAGCGGGATCGCCCAGCTCTCGTAGAGGGCCACCAGCAGCAGGAACACCACGGTGATGGCCAGGGCGAAGAGCATCACTGCCTGGCCGCTGGCGACCCGCTCTTGATACGACAGGCCGGTCCACTCATAACCGATGCCTTCCGGCAGCTCGGCGGCGATGCGCTCCAGTTCGGCCATGGCCTCGCCGGTGCTGACGCCAGGGGCGGCGTCGCCGGCGATGCGGATCGACGGATAACCGTTGTAGCGGGCGATCTGCACCGGACCTTCTTCCCACTGCGTGGTGACGAAGGCGCTCAGTGGTACCAGTCCACCGCTGTCGTTGGGTACGTGCAGCCGGAGCACGCTTTCCGGGGTCATCCGTTCGGCCTGCTCGGCCTGCACCACCACGCGTTGCTGGCGACCTGCGTTGGCGAAGTCGTTGATCACCGAGGAACCGAAGGCGGTTGACAGTGCGCTGCTCACCGACTCGAAGCTCACACCAAGGGTACGCGCCTTTTCGCGGTCGATGACCAGGCGCAACTGCGGCGCCTCGGCCAGGCCTTCCATCATGGCGTAGAGGAACTTCGGGTTGCCGTTGACCTTGCCCAGCACCTCGTCGCGCGCGGCGAGCAGGGCGTCGCGGCCGAGGCCGGCACGATCCTGCAGGCGCAGGGCGAAGCCGCCGGAGTTGCCCAGGCCTTCGATCGGCGGAGGTGGCACGGCCATCATGGCGCCGTCGTCGAGGTTGGCGAAGTGCTGGTTGACCGCTGCCGATTCGGCCTCCGGTGATTGTGTGGCGTCACGCTCCGACCAGTCCTTGAGCAGCGGGAAGGCGATGGCGGCGTTCTCGCCCATGCCGGAGAAGCTGAAGCCGAGCACCAGGAAGGAGGTCTCGATGGCGTCGCGGCCCATCAGAAATTCTTCCAGTTCCTCGCCGGCCGCCGAGGTGCGCTCACGGGTGGCGCCCGGTGGCAGCTGGATGTCGACGATCATGTAGCCCTGGTCTTCGACCGGTACGAAGGATTCCGGCAGGCGCAGGTAGAAGAATCCCATCAGCACCACGATGCCCAGGTAGACGAACATGACGCGGCCCGCACGTGGCGCCAGTTTGCCGTTGAGCGCGGTGTAGCGCCCGGTCAGACGAGTGAACAGGCGATTGAAAGCGCCGAAGAAGCCGCTCTTCTCGTGATGCCCCTCCGGGATGGGCTTGAGAATCGTCGCGCACAGCGCCGGAGTGAAGGTCAGGGCGAGGAAACCGGAGAACAGGATCGACACCGCCAGCGACAACGAGAACTGCTGGTAGATCACCCCGACCGAGCCGGACATGAAGGCCAGCGGCAGGAACACCGCCGACAGCACCAGGGTGATGCCGATGATCGCCCCGGATACCTGGCCCATCGCCTTGATGGTCGCCGGCACCGGCGCCAGGCCTTCCTCGGCCATGATCCGCTCGACGTTCTCCACCACCACGATGGCGTCGTCGACCAGGATGCCGATGGCCAGCACCATGCCGAACATGGTCATCATGTTCACCGAGAAGCCCAGCAGGTACATGAAGGTCAGGGTGCCGAGCAGGCACACCGGCACCACGATGGACGGGATCAGGGTATAGCGCACGTTCTGCAGGAACAGGAACATCACCAGGAACACCAGCACCATGGCCTCGACCAGGGTCATGATGACCTTGTCGATGGCCACGTCGACGAAGCGCGAGGTGTCGTAAGGCACCGAGAACTCGACGTTGTCCGGGAAGTTCACTGACAGTTCGGTCAGGCGCTGTTTCACCGCCTCGGCGGTCTGGATGGCGTTGGCACCGGGCGACAGCTGCACGGCGGCCGCGACGGCGGGCTTGCCGTCCTGGCGCGAGCCGAAGTTGTAGTCCTGGCTGCCGACCTCGATGCGCGCCACGTCGCCCAGGGTCAGGCGCGAACCGTCCTGGTTGGCACGCAGCACGATGGCGGCGAATTCATCCGGGTTGTCCAGGGTGCCCTTGACCGCCAGGGTGGCAGTCAGTTGCTGCTCGCTGGAACCTGGCGTGCTGCCGAAGGCGCCGGCCGGCACCTGCACGTTCTGCGCGCGGATGGCGTTGTTCACGTCGTCGATCGACAGGCCGTAGCCGACCAGCTTCTGCGGGTCTATCCACACCCGCATGGCGGCTTCGGAGGCGAAGAACTGCAGCTTGCCGACGCCAGGGACGCGACGGATTTCGTTGTTGATGTTGCGCGCGGCGTAGTCGGCCAGCGCCGTGGTGTTGTCGTTCTTGCCGCCATCCTTGTAGCTCAGCGCGTAGATCAGCAGGAAGCCCGCCGTGGCCTGCTCGGTCTGGATGCCCAGGGTGAGCACGGCCTGCGGCATGCGCGCCTCGGCTTTCTTCAGGCGGTTCTGCACGTCGACCTGGGCCAGTTCGGGGTCAGTGCCCGGCTGGAAGGTCACGGTGATCTCGGCGATGCCGTTGGCGTTGCTGGTGGACTCGAAGTACAGCAGGTTCTTCGCGCCGTTGAGCTCTTCCTCGATGACACTGGTCACCGAGTCGGTCAGCACCTGCGCCGAGGCGCCTGGGTAGGTGGCGGTGACGGTGATCTGCGGCGGCGCCACGTTGGGGTACTGCGCCACCGGCAGGAACGGGATGGCCAGCAGGCCGGCCAGCGAGATGAACAGGGCGACCACCCAGGCGAAATTGGGGCGCCGTATGAAAAACAGGGACATGGGGTTCTCTCCGGCTTACTGCGCCTGGGATTGTGGAGCGTGCGCGTCAGCTTCCTCGCGCGGCACGACCTTGGCGCCGGGCTTGATGGCAGCCAGCGAGCTGGTGATCACCTTGTCGCCGGCCGCGAGGCCTTCGGCGATCAGCCAGCGTGAGCCGTGCATGGCGCCGGTGGTGACCTGGCGAACCTCGACGGTGTCGTCTTCGCCCAGCAGCATCACGCTGGCCTGGCCGTCGGCAGCACGCTGCACGGCACGCTGCGGCACCAGGATGGCGTTCTGGTTCAGCCCCTGCGGCGTCAGCACGCGCACGTACATGCCGGGCAGCAGCACGCCTTGCGGGTTGTCGAAGCGGCCGCGCAGGGCGATCTGGCCGGTGCTGCGATCCACCGAGATATCGGTGAACAGCAGGGTGCCTTTGCTCTCGATATCGGTGCCATCGACGCGCAGCGACAAGGGCTGATCGGCTGCACCGGCAACCTTGCCATCGGCGATGGCAGCGCGCAGACGCAGGGCATCGGCGGCCGGCTGGGTGAAGTCGGCGTAGACCGGGTCGAGCTGCTGAATGCGGGCGAGCAGGGTGGCTTCACCCTGGCCGACCAGCGCGCCTTCGGTCACCTGGGCGCGGCCGATGCGTCCGGCAATGGGCGCGCGCACTTCGGCATAACCCAGATCCAGCCGCGCGGTTTCCACGCTGGCTTGTGCCGAGCGCTTGTCGGCCTGGGCGCTTTGCAGGGCAGCCTTGGCGACATCGAAGTCCTGCTTGCTGACCGCATCGATCTTCACCAGTGGCTCGTAGCGCTTGACCGTGGCCTGCGCCTGGAACAGCTGCGCCTCGGCGCGGGCCAGTTCGCCCTGAGCACGCGACAGGGCGGCCTTGAACGGTGCCGGGTCGATCTGGAACAGCAGGTCGCCGGCCTTGACGTCGGCGCCTTCCTCGAAGGTGCGTTCGAGCACGATGCCGGCGACCCGGGCGCGTACTTCGGCGACCCGCACCGGCTCGATTCGGCCTGGCAGTTCGGCGATCACGGTGAACGGCTCGGTCTTGACGGTCAGCACGTCGACCTCGCGTGGTGGCGCCTCACCCCCTCCTTGCTCGCCTTTGTCGCAGCCGGCCAGGCCGATTGCCGCCAGTAGAGCGACCACTGAAAAAACGTAACGTCCGCGAATTGTGCTCATGCTGTCACCTGGAGTGAGATCCATTTTCCTTGAAAGGCGCGAATGATCATGCCTTGGTCAAAATGAGTCAATATTGACTCATATGGATCTTTTGTGAGCAAAATTGTAAGTCCCCGTTGAGTCTGGGGACTTTTTCTGCACAATGCGCGCTGCTCAAGCGGAGGGCCTGCGATGTCCAATGATGAAAAACTGCTCAAGGCCCTGGCTGTTGCCATCGTCGATCGCCCGCGGGCGACGCTGAAAGATCTGGCCGAAGCCGCGGGCGTCAGCAAGGCCACCTTGCATCGTTTCTGTGGCACGCGTGACAGCCTGGTCGAGCGCCTGATGAATCACAGTCAGGCAGCGCTCAACCAGGTGATCGAAGACGCCGACCTGCAGGTCGCCGATGTGGCGCAGGCATTGCGCAACCTGATCGAAAATCACCTCAGACACCGCGAGTTGCTGGTGTTCATGATCTTCCAGTACCGCCCCGACAGTCTCGACCCGGACCAGGACGGGGCACGCTGGATCGCCTACACCGATGCATTGGACAGCTTCTTCCTGCGTGGCCAGCAGGAGGGGTACTTTCGCATCGACATCACCGCCGAGCTGTTGACCGAATTGTTCGTGTCGCTGATCTATGGCATGGTCGATGCCGAGCGTCGTGGCCGCGCCGCCAGTGCGCGTTCGCTGGCGGTGCTCGAGCAGTTCTTTCTCAAGGGCGCGGGCCAGCCTCGCCCCTGATGCCCAGGCCGCGTTGCCTGACTGCTGTCACCACGGCAAGGGCTGGCCGTCGTAGGCGTGGAAGCTGCCGCTGTGCTCGGGCCCCAGACCGTCGATCACTTGCAGCATTTCAGCGGCGGCCTGCTCGGCCGGTCGCGCAGCACTGGCACCGCGAAAGGGTTGCGACAGGGGAGAGATGACCGTGCCGGGATGCAGGCTGAGCAGGCGTGCCTTGGGCTTGCTGCGTGCCAGCTCGATCGCGGCGGTCTTGATCAGCATGTTCAGCGCCGCCTTGGACGCTCGGTAGGCGTACCAACCACCGAGGCGGTTGTCGCCGATGCTGCCGACCTTGGCCGAAAGCATGGCCATGGCGCCCTGTTTGTCGAGCAGTGGCAGGAAGTGGCGCAGCACCAGAGCCGGCCCCAGCGCATTGACTTGGAATATCGCCTGCAGTGCATCGGCTTCGATCGCCGCCAGGCTTTTCTCCGGCGCTATGCCCGGGCGATGTAGCAGTCCGGCCGTGTGCAGGATCAACTGATACGGCCCTTCGTCCGCCAAGGCTGCTGCGGCTTCGGCGATGCTGGCAGGCTCTTCCAGATCGAGCGCCGGTGAGCTGCTACGGCTCAGCTCACGTACGCCGGCGCAGTTGGGGTCGGCGCGCAGCAACTGACAGAAGGCCTGGCCGATGGTGCCGCTGGCGCCAATCACTAGCGCCTTGTATCCGTTGCCCAGGCTGTGCAGGGTCATGGCTGAGCGGCGCCACGGCGAAAGAACAGCGTGACCTGACCGAGTTCGATGCCGAACTTGCTCATGACCGAGCGGTTGATCAGGGTGTCGTCGTCCATCAGGTACATCCAGTCATCGAAGTAAACGACATAGGTCGTATCGTCCACCGGCAGGTTGAGGTGGTAACGCCAACGCAGGGCGTTGCCGGCCACTTCGCCTATGGCTTCGCCGACCACGTCGTCAGCGGTGCCGATCCAGCGTCCCGTACCGTCGGGCGTCAGCGTCCAGACCCGGCGCTGGCGGGTGCCGTCGCTGTACAGGAAACGTTCATCGAGGATCAGCTTGTCGCCCTCGCGGCGACTCTGGATATCGACGTGAAAGCGCTTGATCACTTCGCCGGAGCGGTCCTGGAACATGCCCCAGGCTTGCACCGGCCCGGAGAAGTAGGTGGGCAGATCCAGCACGGGTTTCTCGTTGGCGTAACGTTCGACCGGGACCTGGCCGCAGCTGATCAGCAGCAGGCTGCTCAGCACAATCAATAGGGCTTTCATGCGATACCTCACGGATTAAGGCCGAGCAATGCCGCACGCAGCTTCGGGCTGCGAGTCTGCGGATCGAGCCAGATGGAGAAGAAGGCGCGGGCGAACTCTTGATCGTCGATGACGTGCTGCAGTTTGCCGTCGACGTAGAAGCGGCAGCCCTGGTCGGGCAGGAATACGCCGGTGATGCGTGTGCCATCCTTCACATCGACGAACGCCTGGCTCATCTGCTGCGTCCACTCGCTCTGCTGTTCGCGGTCGAGGGGTTGGCCGTTGATCCGGCGTATTTCGTCGAGACTGGTTTCGACCAGGGTTTCCCGGCTGATGGTGCGCCTGTAGGTCAGCTCCAGGGCGAAGGGCTGGGAGAAATCCACCTGCTGCGCCGGGCTCCATAGCTTGGCGTTGTAGACCGAGAAACCGAACCAGCTGAAATCACCGCTGCCGACCAGCTCGGCCTGCGGTAGCTGTTCACGCCAGCCGCTCTGGTTGTTGGCTTGCACCGAGGTGCTGGCAAGTGCCAGCGTCAGCAGCAGGGCCGAACAGAGGCGTGATGTCAGGGCTGCCATGAGTCATCCCTCCGCAGTTGCAGTTGGCCGCGGCCATCGAATGGCCGCGGGTAGCCAATAAAAAAATCCGACAACCAAAAAGGGGAGAGGTGGGTTGTCGGATTGCGCAGCTTGTCAGTGCCGCCTGCGATCAGGCGGCGAACTCCTCGTCAGTGAAGGCCATCAGTGTCGCCTTGCCTGCCTTGATCTCGCTGAGCAGGGCGTCGGTTTCTGGCAGGATGCGGGCCATGAAGAAATCGGCGGACTTGATCTTGGCCGCATAGAAATGGGTTTCCGAACTGCCGGCATCGAGTTGGCGCTGGGCCAGCTGGGCTTGTTGCGACCACAACCAGGCCAGGCTGGTCAGGCCGAACAGGCGTAGATAGGGCGTTGCCGCTGCCGCAGCCTGCTCCGGGTCCTTGCTGCCTTCGCTGGCCAGCCACAGGGTGGCCTGCTGCAGTTGCTTCAACGCCTGGGTCACCGCAGTGGCATGCGGGGCATCGGCATTGTTCTTGAGCCAGCCTTCGACCAGGGCGAAAAACGCGCGCACGGCGCGACCGCCTCCGAGTGCGAGCTTGCGACCAACCAGATCGAGCGCCTGGATGCCGTTGGTGCCTTCGTAGATACGGGTGATGCGGCTGTCGCGCACCAGTTGCTCGATCCCCCAGTCTTCGGTGAAACCGGAGCCGCCCAGCACCTGCAGGCCCTCGTTGGCGCAGGTGAAGCCTTCATCGGTGAGGAAGGCCTTCACCACCGGTGTGAGCAATTGCACCAGATCGTCGGCGCGGCTGCGCGTTTCGGCATCTTCGGCGCCGTGGGCGATGTCCTGCTGCAGGCCGGCGAAGTAAGCGAGGGCGCGGCAGCCTTCGATCATCACCTTCTGCCGCAGCAGCATGCGCCGTACGTCCGGGTGCACGGTGATCGGGTCGGCCGGTTTGTCGGCGGCCTTGGGCCCGGAGATGGAGCGGCTCTGCAAGCGTTCGCGAGCGAAGCCCAGGGCGATCTGGTAGGCGCTTTCGGCCACGCCCAGACCCTGCATGCCGACCATCAGGCGCGCCGAGTTCATCATGGTGAACATGCAGCTCAGGCCCTTGTTCGGCTCGCCGATCAGCCAACCCTTGGCACCTTCGAAATTCATCACGCAGGTGGCCGAGCCCTTGATGCCCATCTTGTGCTCCAGGCCGCCACAGAAGGCCGGGTTGCGGCTGCCGTCCTCCAGTACCTTGGGCACGAGGAACAGGGAGATACCTTTGACGCTGTCCGGTGCGTCCGGCAGCTTGGCCAGCACCAGGTGGACGATGTTGTCGACCAGATCGTGCTCGCCGCCGGTGATCCAGATCTTGGTGCCGGTGATGGCATAGCTGCCATCGGCCTGCGGCACGGCGCGGGTGCGGATCAGGCCAAGGTCGGTGCCGCACTGCGCTTCGGTCAGGCACATGGTGCCGGTCCACTCGCCGCTTATCAGGCGCGGCAGATAGGTCGCCTGCTGCTCGGGCGTGCCATGGCTGGTCAGGGCGTTGATGGCGCCGTGGGTCAGGCCGGGGTACATGCCGAGCGACAGGTTGGCCGAGCAGGTCATCTCCTCGACCAGCATGTTGAGTACGTGGGGCAGGCCCTGGCCGCCGAACCGAGGCGTGCAGGCCAGTGCCGTCCAGCCGCCTTCGGCGAAGTGCTGATAGGCGGCCTTGAAACCGTCGGGGGTGCGCACGCTGCGGGTCTGCGGGTCGTACTGGCAGCCCTGCTTGTCACCGGGGCCATTGAGGGGTGCGAGTACGTTCTCGGCCAGCTTGGCCGCTTCTTCGAGAATTGCGCCGCCGAGGTCGGCAGTGAGCTCACGCTGTTCGGGCAGCGTTTGCAGCAGGGTATAGGCGTCGAGCAATTCTTCGAACACGAAGCGCATGTCACGCAGCGGAGCACGGTAGGACGGCATGTCGATTTACCCAAAGCTGTACAAGGTTTATTTGTGTACAGTTTTTGTATAGCCGTTTGCCCTTCTTTGCAAGCCCTTTCGTGCACGTTCGTGCAATGGCTGCCGAGTCACGCCGGCGCTTGTGCGGGCTGTACAGGTTTTGCCGGTCCTGAAACGGCAACGCCCGACAGGTCAGAGACGCTGTCAGGCGTATGCATCACGGGTGCGACCATCAGGGCAGGAGGCGACCCTGATGTTCGACAAGGGCGCTAACGTGGCCGCGTCAGGCAGCGCAACGCTTCAAGGCCACTGCATCTCGCCCTTGAGTACCTTGGCGCTCAGCTCCAGGCTGCTGTCATCCTGCAGCCCTGGAAAGCGTGCCTTCATCGCCGTGATCAGCGCCTGGGCGTCCTTGGCTTTCGGCAGTTCCTGCTCCAGAGCCCGCAGGTAGTCGCGGGTGAAGCGCAGGTCGGCCAGATCCATCGCCGGCTCGCCCAGGTAGTGGCCTGGCACCAGGCTGGTCGGTTGCAGGGCTTCGAGTTCATCCAGCGACTTCAGCCAGCTTTGCCGAGCCCCGACGCTCTGCGCGTCAGCCACCCATAGGTGGATGTTGGCGCTGGTCAGCACGCCGCCGACCACGGCCTTGATGCCGGGAATCCACAGGCTGGTGTGTTGCGGGTCATGGCCGACCACCTCGATACGCTGGCCTTCCAGCTGCAGCTGATTGCCCTGCAGGGCTCCGGGCACAACGGTACGGGCCGGCGCGCTATCCTTGAGAATCGGCCCCCAGTAAGCCAGCTTGGGCGCGCGGGTCTTCTCGATATAGGCGACGGTGGCCGGCGTGGCCAGCACCTTGGCTTCGGGGTAGGCGCGGGTCAGAACGTCGAGGCCGAAGTAGAAATCCGGGTCGCCATGGCTGATGAAGATGGTGGTCAGGCGCTTGCCGCTGGCGCGGATACGTTCGACCAGTTCCTGCGCCTCATCGTTGGAGAACTGCGCATCCACCAGGATGGCGTCCTTCTCGCCGCTGATCAGGGTCGAGCTGACAGGAAATACAGCGGCTTCACGCGGGTTGTAGGTGTCCAGTGTCAGCGACTGGGCGAGGGCGCCGCTGGCAGCGGCGAGCAGGCCGAGGCCGGCGATAAAACGGGTGACGTGGGACATGAACGATCTCCAGGCAGATAGGGTGCGGCGCATCTTATGCGCTACCTGTCGAGCGAAAATCCCCGTAAGCTGGCCATATTTGTTGCATGAATCGAGCGAATCATGGATCGACTGATGGCGGCGCGGGTGTTCGTCGAGGTACTGGAGCGGGGCAGTCAGACGGCCGCTGCCGAGGCGCTGGACATGTCGCGGGCGATGGTTTCGCGCTACCTCGCCGAGCTGGAAGCCTGGTCCGGTGTGCGCCTGTTGCACCGCAGCACACGGCGCTTGAGCCTGACAGCGGCCGGCGAGCAGATGCTGCCGCAGTGCCGCGAGATGTTGGCCCTGGCCGAGCGTATGCAGGCAATCGGCCGGGGGGTGGACGATACGCCGCGCGGCACCCTGCGTATCACCTGCAGCCAGTCCTTCGCCCAGGCCTGGCTGGTGCATGCGCTGCAGGCCTTCATCGAGCGTTACCCGCAGGTCAACGTCGACCTGCTGGTGGGCAGCGAAGCGGTCAATCTGGTGGAGGCGCGCATCGACCTGGCGCTGCGCATTACCAATCAGCTCGATCCGAATCTGATCGCGCGGCGCCTGGCTGTGTGCCGCTCGGTGGTCTGTGCCAGCCCGGATTACCTGGCGCGACACGGCACACCGCAGCGCCCGGAGGATCTGGCCCGACATAACTGCCTGGCTTACGCCTACTTCGGCCGCAGCCTGTGGGAGTTCGAGCATCGAGGGGAGGCGAGTGCGGTTTCGGTGTCCGGCAGCCTCAGCGCCAACGAGTCGATGGTGCTGCTGGAAGCGGCGCTGGCGGGTGCCGGTATCAGCCTGCAACCGCTGTATTCGGTCGAAGCTTTGCTACGCGAAGGACGCCTGGTGCAGCTTCTGGCGGATTACCGGCCGCCGGAGCTGGGCATCCATGCCCTGTACGGCACCCGTCGACAGATGCTGCCGGCGATGCGCCTGCTGCTGGACTTCATTGCCGAACGGCTGGCCAGCGAGGCGCACTGGCAGCATTAACAGGCTGTTAAAAGCTGCGTCGGAAACTTGCATTCGGCCAGGCACCTTCAAGAATGAAGTGATCGGATCAGGATTTCACCATGCCATCACTCTCGAGCTTCGGCAGGCGCGTTCGCAAACTCTGGCATGGTGCAGACCTGGCTCTGGTAGGCCAGCGCCGCGAGCGGCGCATGCGCATGCTGTCGAGTCTGGTGATGATCGTGATGGGCCTGCTCTGGGGGCTGTTCTTTTCCTCTCGCGGCTACTGGGCCATCGTCATCATGGATGTGGCCATCATCCTCAGCGGTGTGGCGGTCTTCGCCCTGACGCTGCGCAACCAGGCCCGCAGCGCCAACCTCATTCTGTTCGGTGCGCTGATCCTCATCGTCGTCGCCTCGACCCTGCTGCTCGACCCGCCGACCCTCATGGCGCCGCGTGCGACACATCTCTATCTGCTACCGGTGGCTGTCGGCGCGTTGATGGCCTTCCGCGATGAGCCCATGTGGCTGCGTTACGGCATGTCCCTGTTCTGCCTGTTGCTGTTCGTCGCCCTGGCCGCGTCCAACTGGCGGCCCACCGATCTCTATGCGCTGCCGGACGACGTGCGCATCGTCGGTTCCTGGGTGCAGGGCTTCGCTGCCATGGCGCTGTTCTTTCTGCTCCTGCATATCCTGCAGAGCGACACCGCCGAGCGCTCGGAGCTGGATCGCGACCTGCGCGCGGCCATTCGCGAGCAACAGTTCGTGCTGTATTACCAGCCGCAGCTCAATGGTGCCGGGCGGGTCATCGGCGCCGAGTTGCTGATTCGCTGGCAGCACCCGCAACGCGGTCTGTTGGCACCTGGCGAGTTCATCGACCACGCCGAGAATACCGGGCTGATCATCCCCATTGGCCAGTGGGTGCTGGAGCAAACGGCCGCGCAGCTGCGCCGGTGGAAGGATGACCCGCTCTTCGGCGACCTGGGCCTGGCGGTGAACATCAGCCAGAAGCAGTTCTCGCAAAACAGTTTCGTCGCCGAAATTCTCGGCCTGATCGGGCGCCACGGTATCGATGCCCGGCGCCTGGAACTGGAGTTGACCGAGACGCTGATCGTGCATGACATGGAGGACCTCACGCGCAAGATGACGGCGCTGGTCGAACATGGTGTGCGCTTCTCGCTGGATGACTTCGGTACCGGCTTTTCTTCCCTAAGCCACCTCAAGCGCCTGCCGCTGAGCAAACTGAAAATCGACCGTTCGTTCATCTGCGACGTGCTCACCGATGCCAACAGCGAAACCATCGTGCGCACGGTGATCGCGCTAGGGCAGAGCATGGGTATGACGGTGATCGCCGAGGGCGTGGAAACCGAGGCGCAACGTAGGTTTCTGGCGGACAACGGTTGCAGTCAGTTCCAGGGATATCTGCTAGGTCGGCCGATGCCGTTGGCGGATTTCTCTACCTTCGTTCAGCGCCACAACGGCTGACGCCACCTTCCGTCCATCTACCATCTCCTGCCTGGAGTGAACTCCAGGCAAGTGGCCAATGTCTGTCTGCTGTCGGCCCGTACCGGCAGGAATAGATGGCTATTGGCCGCTAGTGTGGCGTCTACGTCGCGGATTCTGCCTGGATCATGCTTGAGCGTGTTGTTCAGCGCGTGGCCGGCAACGTCCATCCCGTTTGCCGGGTTCGTCTGACTGCCACGTGAAGATCGCCCCATGTTTTTATCTCGTCATGCTCCACTCCAACCTCGCATTCTCAGTGCCTGCCTGCTGCTCGGTGGCCTGCTCGGCGGCGCACAACCGTCTCTGGCCGAAGAAACGTCTGGCAACCAGCGCTGGGTCAGCGACAGCCTGAATACCTACGTGCGCAGTGGCCCTACCGATGGCTACCGCATCGTCGGCACCCTGGTTTCCGGGGAGAAAGTGGAGCTGTTGCGCACCCAGGGCGACTATAGCCAGGTGCGTAGCGCCAGCGGCAGCAGCGTCTGGATTCCCAGCCGCGACCTGCAGTCGGTGCCAGGCCAGGCCGAGCGCCTGCCGCAACTGGAACAGAAAGTCGCCGACCTCAGCGCTGAGCTCAAAGGCATCGACGACGCCTGGAAGGTGCGTGTGCAAGGCATGCAGGAAACCCTCGATTCGCGCAAGAAACTCATCGACGAGCTGCAGGCCGCCCGCGGCGCGCTGGATGCCGAGCTGACCACCACCCGTTCGCAGCTGCGCGATGCCCAGGCACAACTGGGTGAGGAACAGCAGCAGGTGCTGATGCGCTACATGGCCTATGGCGGCAGCATCGCCGGCGCCGGGCTGTTGCTCGGGCTGATTCTGCCGACCATGCTGCGGGTCAAGCGCAAACGCAATGATCAGTGGGTGTAGCGCCTCGATGCGCGGCAGAACATAAACAGGTTCTGAATCATTCCAGATGGGGCGCCATCAACTGCTCCAGCCACTCTATCAGCACCGCCAGGCGCCTTGAGCGCTGGCGGCGGTGCGGGTAGAGCAGGGCGATCGGCATGGCGGCGGCACGCTGCTGCGGCATCACCTCCAGCAGTTCGCCCGAAGCCAGCAGGTGCTGCACGTCGAAGCGCGGAATCTGGATCAGGCCCAGGCCGGCCAGGCAGCAGGCGATGTAGTTCTCCGCGTTATTGACGATCACGCGGCTGGCCGGGCGCAGTTCGCACTGCTCGCCATTGTCGTCGACATATTCCCAGGGCATCTCGCGGCCGCTGGTGGGTGAGGCGTAGCCGACCATCCAGTGGCTGCCTTCCAGGTCATCGGCCTGCTGCGGCTCGCCATGTTCACGCAGGTAGGCCGGGCTGGCGCAGTTGATCAGTGCCAGGTTGCCCAGCTGTCGCGCCGCCAGGCTGCTGTCGCTGAGCGTGCCGACGCGCAGCACGCAGTCGACGCCCTCCTTGACCAGGTCGATAGCGCGGTCGGTCGAACTCAGCAGCAGTTGCAATTGCGGATGGCGACGCAGCAGGTTCGGTAGCGCCGGTGCGATCAGGCGCCGGGCGATGCGGCTGGGCACGTCGATCTTCAAGCGTCCACTGACCTGGCTGCCGGTTCCTTGCGCGCTCTGCTCGATGTCCTCGGCCAGTGCCAGCAACTCGCGAATGCGTTCGAGCAGTTGGCTGCCATCGGGCGTCAGGCGCACGTTGCGTGTGGTGCGGTGCAGCAGGCGAACGCCCAACTGACTTTCCAGTTGCTGCAACGCCGCCGATACCGAGGCGCGTGGCAGTTCCAGAGCATTGGCCGCCTTGATGAAGCTGCCCATCTCGGCGATCTGCAGGAAAACGCGGTACTGCTCGAGTTTGTCCATTGTTCTACCTGTTCAACCGGCTCGTCGCAGCCACCACCAGGCGAGCCAGGCGGCAGCCGCGGGAACGCCGAACAGCACGGCATGGATCGGCAGTTCCTCGGCCAGGGTATAACCATGGGCAAGCCCGGTGCGCAGATTGAGCGCGCAGACGCCCAACCACAACAGGGTGAACAGCGTGACAGCCAGTGTGCGCTGCGCCGCCGGTGCGAAGCGCAATGCCAGGGCCGCCAGCGCCAGGCCAACTACCACCAGAATCAGGGTTCGCATCCGCCCACCTCCCGGGCTATCTCCAGTTGCTTACTTAGTGGTATAGCCGCCATTGATCAGAATTGTCTGCCCAGTGATCCACCAGCCATCGCTGACCAGGTGACGGATGAAGGGCACCACGTCCTCTATATCGGTCAGGCCGGTCTTGGAGAAGGGCGACAGCGCCGCCGCACTCTTGTGGTAGGCCACCGCATCGGCGCCTTCCTGGCCGTAGAAGAAGGGTGTATCCATCGGGCCTGGGCCGACGGCGGTGACCGAGATACCGCGTGCGCCGAATTCCTTGGAGGCTGCTCGGGTGTAGTGCTCCACTGGCGCCTTGGTACCGGCGTAGGCGGCGTAGAAGGGGGTGTAGGCGCCCAGTAGCGAGGTCACCAGGGTGCAGATCTTGCCGTTGTCCTTGACGTGCTTGCCGGCTTCCTTGAGGAAGAAGAACGCTGACTTGGAGTTGACTGCGGTCATCTCGTCGTACTCAGCTTCGCTGATCTCGCTGAAAGGCTTCTTCAGCACCTTGCCCACTGTGTTGATGGCGATATCTGGGCGGCCGACGGCGGCCACCGCATCGGCGAAGAGTTTCTCCACGGCGGCGGCGCGCGTCAGGTCGCCCTGCAGCGCCACGGCCTTGGCACCGAGCTGCTGCACTGCTTGCACGGTGGCGTCGGCCTCCGCCTTGCTGGCTGCGCTGTTGTAGTGAATGACCACCGCACTGGCGCCGTGCGTGGCCAGATCGCGGGCCAGCAGCCCGCCGAGGTTCTTGCCGCCACCGGCGATGAGTACCGTCTTGCCTGCAATGGAATGATCGACCATGAGATGTCTCCCGACTCGGGTTGAGGAAACCCGAGTCTAGGTAGCCATCCGGCTCTGATCAGCGCCTCGTTTCTGGATGCATTGTCCAGAAATGGCGACCAATGTTTCAGAATTCCTGGCGTCCGAGATGCTCGCAGTGCCCGTCACAGGTACCGGGACAGGCGCAGCCGCGGGTGCTGCGCCCGGTGTCACGTTCGACCCGGCGCGCCACTTCGGGATCGTCGGCGAAGGGCAGCATCGTCGCCTCGTCGAGGTCGCGCTGGCTGCCGCGCCCCAGGCTGAGTTGCACGCCGAGAAAGAACACCATCACTGCGATCATCCACCAGGCTTCAGCCGGCATGGGCGGGGTCTCCGGCATCGTGCCGCTCGGTGGTCGGGCTGCGCAGGGTCAGCCAGGTGTTGAGGGCCATCAGCAGCATGCCGGTGAGGAAGCACAGGCCGCCGACCAGGCGCACCACGAAGCCGGGGTGGCTGGCCTCCAGTGCCTCGACGAAGGAGTAGGTGAGGGTGCCGTCCTCGTTGACCGCTCGCCACATCAGGCCCTGGGTGATGCCGTTGACCCACATCGAGGCGATGTACAGCACGGTGCCGATGGTGGCCAGCCAGAAGTGCGCGTTGATCATGCCGGTGCTGTACATGCCATCGCGGCCGAAGACCTTCGGAATCAGGTGATAGAGCGAGCCGAAGGTGATCATCGCGACCCAGCCCAGTGCACCGGCATGTACGTGGCCGATGGTCCAGTCGGTGTAGTGGGACAGGGCGTTGACGGTCTTGATCGCCATCATCGGGCCTTCGAAGGTGCTCATGCCGTAGAAGGCCAGGGACACCACCAGAAAGCGCAGGATCGGGTCGGTGCGCAGCAGGTGCCAGGCGCCGGACAGCGTCATCATGCCGTTGACCATGCCGCCCCAGCTCGGCGCCAGGAGGATGATCGACATCACCATGCCGAGGCTCTGCGCCCAGTCAGGTAGCGCGGTGTAGTGCAGGTGGTGCGGGCCGGCCCAGATGTACAGGGTGATCAGCGCCCAGAAATGCACGATGGACAGGCGGTAGGAGTACACCGGCCGGTTCACCTGCTTGGGCACGAAGTAATACATCATCCCGAGGAAACCGGTGGTGAGGAAGAAGCCCACCGCGTTGTGCCCGTACCACCATTGCACCATGGCATCGGTGGCGCCCGAATACACCGAGTAGGACTTGAACCAGCTCACTGGCACCGACAGGTGGTTGACGATGTGGAGCATGGCGATGACCAGGATGAAGGCGCCGAAGAACCAGTTGCCGACGTAGATATGGCGGGTCTTGCGGCGGGTCAGGGTGGTGAAGAAGACGATGCCGTAGGCGACCCAGACGATGGCCATCCACACCGCGCCGGTGAATTCGATCTCGGCGTACTCCTTGGTGGTGGTCAGGCCCATGGGCAGGGTGACCAGCATGATCAGGATGGTCGCCTGCCAGCCCCAGAAGGTGAAGGCGGCCAGCCTGTCGGAGAACAGCCGCGTCTGGCAGGTGCGCTGCACCGCGTAGTAACTGGCGGCGAACTGGGCACTACCGGCAAAGCCGAAGATCACCAGGCTGGTGTGTAGCGGGCGCAGGCGCCCGAAACTCAGCCAGGGCGTGTCGAAGTTCAGTTCCGGCCAGACCAGTTGGGCGGCGATGAGCACGCCGGTGCACATGCCCACCACGCCCCAGAAGAGGGTCATCAGGGTGAACTGGCGGACGACCTTGTAGTTGTAGGCCGGGTGGGGAGCAGCAGATTGCATCGCGTTAACCTTCCATACAGATGCGGGCGCAGCCGCGCGAGTGGCGAAACTGTAGGGAGGCGGGGCAAAACAAAACAGACTCAGAAACTGCTGTCTGATGCGTATCAGATGAGGTTGGCCGGTTGCGCGCCGAGTCCGGCGCGCTTGCGGGAGTTTCAGGCTTGGGCGGTCAGATGACGGGCGATGCCCTTCTTCAACGGCAACAGACCCTGCGCCACGCGCAGGCCGGCGCCGCGCAGCAGGCGCGCCGGTAAACGGTCGTTGGTATACAGCTCCACCAGCAGGTTGGTGGCCTGGTACAGCGGCCAGGTGGCCAGGCGTAGCTGGCGCTCGTAGCGCGCCAATGGCGCAGTCGCACCGATGTCCTGGCGTTTGCCGTGAGCGGCCAGCAGTGCGTCGCTGAGCAGTTGCACGCCGATCAGGCCGAAGTTGAAACCATGCGCGGTGACCGGGTGCATGCCGACGGCGGCATCGCCGAGCAGGGCGCAGCGGGTGCCGACCATGCGCCGCGCATAGGCGCCCACCAGCGGATAGGCGTGGCGGCTGCTGACCAGTTGCATGGCGCCCAGGCGGCGGTCGAAGCGCTGCTGCATCTCGCGGGTGAAGATCGCTTCGTCCAGTTTCTGCAGGCGTTCTATCTCGCGCGGTGGCAGGGTCAGCACCACCGACGACTGCCGGCCGTTTAGCGGTAGCAGGGCCAGGGTCTGGCCATAGCCGAACCATTCCCAGGCTATCTGTTGATGATCCTGTTCGTGCTGCATGCGGCACACCAGCATGGTCTTGGCGAAGTCCTTGAGCTGCGCGCCGATGCCGAGCTGGCGGCGGGTTTCCGAGAAGCGGCTGTCGGCAGCGACCAGCATGCGTGGTTGTAGCACCTGGCCATCCTGCAGCACCAGCTTCATCTCGTTCTGGCTTTGCTCGATGGCGCGCACGCTGGTTTCGCACAGCAATTGCACATCGGCGCAGTCGCTCAGGGCCTGATAGGCGGCGCGGCGAATGGCCTGGTTGGCCACCAGATGGCCGAGGCGCTCGGCGCCGGCCTGTTCGGCGCGGATCTTCAACGCGAACAGCGAGGGGCCGTTGAACACCTGGGCATCGCGCAGTACGGCAACGTCTTCGCCGGGCAGGCGCGCCCACAGACCGAGGCGTTCGAGCAGCGCCTGCGAGCCATGGGTGAGGGCGATCTCGCGGCCATCGAAGGCCGGTTCGGCCAGTGCCTGCTCGGCCTGGCGCTCCAGCACCACGATGGACAGGCCGTGCCCGGACAAGGCGCGGGCCAGGCAAAGGCCAGCCGGGCCGGCGCCGACGATGACGATATCGGGTGACATGCTGCTCTCCTTGCGAACTCGGAAAGGGCCGAGTCTAGGGCGCAGGATGGCTGCAGATATTGTCCGGGATCATGCCGGGTGCTGAATCTGTTGTGCGAGGCGAGGGCTATGATCTGGCATTAAATATTGTTGTTATTACAACTTTGAGCGGGTTGATAGGCGTAATTTTCGGGTTTACTGTGATGCGCGTTGTCTGAACTACAAAAATAATTCGGGTTTGGAGTCGATGCCATGCATCCTCACTTTTCTGCAGTTGCCGATCAGCGAACGGCCTTCGCTCAGGAGACGTTCTCGTGAAACTGGCTCTGGTCGGCGATATCGGTGGTACCAACGCACGCTTTTCCCTGTGGCGTGACGAGCAACTGGAGGCGGTGCAGGTTCTGCCGACCGCCGATTTCGAAGGGCCGGAGCAGGCCATCGTCGCCTATCTGCACACCCAGGGGCTGCAGCCGGGGTCCATCGGCTCGGTATGCCTGGCCTGCGCCGGGCCGGTCAGCGGCAACCTGTTCCGCTTTACCAACAATCACTGGCGTATCGACCGTACGGCGTTCTGCGAGGCATTGCAGATCGACGGCTTGCTGATGATCAACGACTTCTCCGCCATGGCCCTGGGCATGACCCGCATCGCCGAGCATGAGCGCGTGCAGGTATGCCCAGGCGAGCCGCAGACAGACCGTCCGGCCTTGGTGATCGGCGCCGGCACCGGTCTGGGCGTCGGTACGCTGCTGGAGCAGGCCGATGGCCGCTGGCTGGTGCTGCCGGGCGAGGGTGGTCACGTTGATCTACCCATCGGCAGCCCGCGTGAGGCCGAGCTTTGGCAAATTCTTTATCGGCAACTGGGCCACGTGCGCGCCGAAGACGTGCTCAGTGGCAATGGTCTGCTGGTGCTGTATCGGGCCATCTGTGAGCTGGACGGTCAGCCTTTGCAGCACGCGACGCCAGCGGCCATCACTACCGCAGGCCTGGCCGGCGAGCCCGTTGCCGCCGAGGTGCTGGAACAGTTCAGTTGCTGGCTCGGCCGCGCTGCTGGCAACAATGTCCTGACGTTGGGCGCGCGCGGTGGGGTGTATATCGTCGGCGGCGTGGTGCCGCGTTTCGCCGAGCGTTTTCTTGCCAGCGGTTTTGCCAAGAGTTTCCGCGACAAGGGTTGCATGAGCCATTACCTTGACGGCATCCCGGTGTGGCTGGTGACGGCCGAGTACCCCGGCCTGACCGGCGCCGGCGTGGCCTTGCAACAGGCGGCGGAACGTAGTCCGGATGCAATCCGGGAGAACCCTTGATAGAGCCCCGGATTTACACAGCCATAACAACAAAGGTGGCGGACCATGAGCCAGCCCGGCAAATCGATTCTGCTGGTCGATGACGACCAGGAAATTCGCGAACTGCTCGATACCTACCTGAGCCGTGTCGGCTTTCAGGTGCGCGCCGTGGCTGACGGCGCCGCCTTCCGCCAGAGCCTGTGTGCGGAGTCGGCCGACCTGGTCATCCTCGATGTGATGCTGCCCGACGAGGACGGCTTCAGCCTGTGCCGCTGGGTGCGTGAACACCAACGCTTCGCCCAGGTGCCGGTGATCATGCTCACCGCCAGCTCCGACGAAGCCGACCGCGTGATCGGCCTGGAGCTGGGCGCCGATGACTATCTTGGCAAGCCGTTCAGCCCGCGCGAGCTGCTGGCGCGAATCAAGGCCTTGCTGCGCCGCGCGCAATTCACTCAGGAGCGTAGCGGCGAGGTGCTGGCCTTCGATGACTGGCGCCTGGATATGGTCAGTCACCGGCTGTTTCATCGTGACGGCGAGGAGGTGATTCTGTCCGGCGCCGACTTCGCCCTGCTCAAGCTGTTTCTCGACCACCCGCAGCAGATTCTCGACCGCGACACCATCGGCAATGCCACCCGTGGCCGTGAGGTGATGCCGCTCGAGCGCATCGTCGACATGGCTGTCAGTCGTCTGCGTCAGCGCCTGCGCGATACCGACAAGCCGCCGCGGCTGATCCGCACCGTACGGGGTAGCGGCTACCAACTGGCGGCCACGGTCAGCCTGCAGGCAGGCGATGGGCGTTAACCCGCGGCGCTGGCTGCCGCGCTCGCTGCTCGGGCGCATGCTGCTGCTCACCCTGCTGGCGATCCTCGCGGCGCAGACCCTGTCCAGCGTGATCTGGCTGTCGCAACTACGCGCCACCCAGCTCGAAGGCCTGGTCACTACGGCGCGCAGCCTGGCGCATTCGATGTCGGCCAGCGTGCGTTACTTCCGTTCGCTGCCGGTGAATTACCGGCCGCTGGTGCTCGATCAGTTACGCAGCATGGGCGGCACGCGCTTCGTGGTCAGCCTCAATGACCGACCGTTACAGATGAAGTTGCTGCCGACCACGCCGCGTAAGCAGGTTGTGACCGAATCGGTGACCGAAGTGCTGCGCCAGGCGCTGGGCAGCGCCGCGGACATTTCGGTGACCTTCGTCAGCCCGGACGATCTGCGCATCTTCAATGGCGGCCTGAAACTCGACGAACTGCCGCGTTCCTGGGCGCATTACGCGCTGACCCTGGAGCCGGTCAATCCTCCGGTGCTGGTGACGCAGATCCAACTGGCACCAGGCGAATGGCTGTATATCGCCTCGTTGCTGCCCGAGCCCTACACCAGCCTGGAGGAACCCATCCTGCCGACCCAGCAGCTGTGGTTCATTCTCCTGACCACGGCCTTCCTGCTGCTGTTCATCGGCTTGCTGGTGCATCTGCAGAGCCGCCCGCTTAAGCGCCTGGCACGCACCGCGCGGCACATGTCGCTGGGCGCCGAGGTGGAGCCGGTGGCCGAAGGCGGAGGCCGTGAGGTGGTCGAGGTAGCCCGCGCCTTCAACGCCATGCGCGAACGCATCAGCCGCTACCTGACCGAACGCAGCCAGCTGTTCAGCGCCATTTCCCATGACCTGCGCACGCCTATCACGCGCTTGCGTCTGCGTGTCGAACTGCTCGACGACGAAAGCCTGCAAAGCAAGTTCGGCCGCGATCTGGACGATCTGGAGCTGCTGGTCAAAGGCGCGCTGCAATGCGTGAAGGACACCGACATCCACGAGAACATCGAGCCGGTGGACCTCAACCACCTGCTGCATGGGTTGACCGAACCCTACCTCGGCTCGGGCCGCGTCACCCTCGATGGTGCCGCGCGTGATCTGTATCCCGGCAAGCCGCTGGCGCTGCGCCGCTGCATTGGCAACCTGCTGGACAACGCACTGAAGTACGGCGAGCGCGCGCACCTGCACATCGAGGACGACGCCGAGGCGTTCGTCCTGCATGTCGATGACGAGGGGCCGGGCGTGCCCGAGCAGAAGCTCGAGCAAGTGTTCGAGCCGCATTTCCGTCTGGCCAGCCAGCAGCAGGGCTACGGCATGGGACTCGGTATTGCGCGCAACCTTGCACATAGCCATGGCGGCGAGCTGAGCCTGCGTAACCTGCGCGATGGAGGGCTGTGCGTCACCCTCTGGTTGCCGCGCCAGAGCCGTTGAGTGCAGCCGTGGGCCGCGCCGCACAACTGCAGCGCGCGTGCCGCTGCGCTGCATGTCACCGGCTCGCGGCGCTTTGTAACGACCTGGTGACTATCCAATACCCTTTGTTACCCCCAGGGCTCTGGGGGCTGGGTAGACTCGTTCGCAATGCAAGCACCACGACTTGCTCGCGAATAACAACAACAAGGTGTCTTATCCCATGAAAGCGATCTCTCGCCTGTCCTGTGCCATCTCCCTCGCTGTTCTGCTGCCCCTGTCTGCCACTGCCGGTGAAGTCGAAGTGCTGCACTGGTGGACCTCCGGTGGCGAAAAGCGCGCCGCCGATACCCTGCAGAAACTGGTCGAAGCCCAGGGCCATAAATGGAAGGATTTCGCCGTGGCCGGTGGTGGTGGTGAAGCGGCCATGACCGTGCTGAAGACCCGCGCCGTGTCCGGCAACCCGCCCGCCGCGGCGCAGATCAAGGGCCCGGACATTCAGGAGTGGGGCGAGCTGGGCCTGCTTGCCGACCTCAACGACGTCGCTGCCGAGCAGAAGTGGGATGACCTGCTGCCACCGCAGGTGATCGAGGTGATGAAGTACCAGGGCGACTACGTGGCGGTGCCGGTCAACGTGCACCGGGTCAACTGGCTGTGGATCAACCCGCAAGTGTTCGAAAAGGCTGGCGCCACGCCGCCGACCACCCTCGACGAATTCTTCGCCGCTGCCGACAAGCTCAAGGCGGCCGGCTTCATCGCCATCGCCCATGGCGGCCAGCCCTGGCAGGACGGCACCGTGTTCGAAGACCTGGCCTTCAGCATTCTCGGCCCCGAGGGCTTTCGCAAGGCCTTCGTCGAGCTGGATCGCGACACCCTGACCGGCGACAAGATGGTCGAGGTGTTCGTCGCCCTGCAGAAGCTGCGCGGCTATATCGACGCCGACGCCGCCGGACGCGACTGGAACAGCGCCACCGCGATGGTGATCAACGGCAAGGCCGGCATGCAGATCATGGGCGACTGGGCCAAGAGCGAATGGACTGCCGCCGGCAAGGTCGCCGGCAAGGACTACCAGTGCCTGGCCTTCCCCGGCACCCAGGGCAGCTTCGCCTTCAACATCGACTCGCTGGCCATGTTCAAACTGAACAATGCCGACAACCGCAAGGCCCAGGAAGACCTGGCGCGCACGGTGATGGGCAACGAGTTCCAGGAGTTCTTCAACCAGAACAAGGGCTCGATCCCGGTGCGCATGGATCAGGATATGAGCAGCTTCGACGCCTGCGCGCAGAAGTCCATGGCCGACTTCAAGGAGGCCGCCGCCGATGGCGGTCTGCAGCCGAGCCTGGCCCACGGCATGGCCGCCTCCAGCTACGTGCAGGGCGCGGTGTTCGACGTGGTGACCAACTTCTTCAACGATCCCAAGGCGGACCCGAAGCGCGCCGCCCAGCAACTGGCGGCGGCGATTCAGGCGGTGCAGTGAGTGACGAGGCCGCATAGCCGGCCCTTACCGTAGGGCGGGGCAACCCGCCGCTTTCAAGCCTTCTATCCCTGGCGCATGCCCGCAGGCACGCGCCACGGGATCGGCCGCACCGCGCTTTTCTCCCCTCTCCCTTTGGGAGAGGGGCCGGGGGTGAGGGATACGGGCAACTCGGATTTTTCGGTGCGCCGCTGCCCCTCACCCCAACCCTCTCCCGAGGGAGAGGGGGCCGACCATGCAACCCGTAACAACGGAGTCAACCATGAGTTCAAACGCAGTCATCACCAAAGCCTCACCGCTGGATGCCCTGCAGCGCTGGCTGCCCAAGCTGGTGCTGGCGCCGAGCATGGTCATCGTGCTGGTGGGCTTCTACGGCTACATCGGCTGGACCTTCCTGCTGTCGTTCACCAACTCGCGCTTCATGCCCGGCTACAACTTCGTCGGGCTGCAGCAGTACGCGCGGCTGTGGGACAACGATCGCTGGTGGGTGGCGAGCCAGAACCTGCTGGTGTTCGGTGGCCTGTTCATCGCCATCAGCCTGATCATCGGCGTGTTCCTGGCGGTGCTGCTGGATCAGCGCATCCGCCGCGAAGGCTTTATCCGCACCATCTTTCTCTACCCCATGGCACTGTCGATGATCGTCACCGGCACTGCCTGGAAGTGGCTGCTCAACCCTGGTCTGGGTCTGGACAAACTGCTGCGTGACTGGGGCTGGGAGGGCTTTCGCTTCGACTGGCTGGTGGACCCGGATCGCGTCGTCTACTGCCTGGTGATGGCCGCCGTGTGGCAGTCCTCGGGGTTCGTCATGGCGCTGTTCCTCGCCGGCTTGCGCAGCGTCGATCAATCGATCATCCGTGCCGCTCAGGTCGATGGTGCCAGCCTGCCGAGCATCTACCTGCGCATCGTGCTGCCGAGCCTGGGCCCGGTGTTCTTCAGTGCGCTGATGATCCTCGCGCATATCGCCATCAAGAGCTTCGACCTGGTCGCTTCGATGACCGCCGGCGGCCCCGGCTACGCCTCCGACCTGCCGGCGATGTTCATGTACGCCCACACCTTCACCCGCGGCCAGATGGGCCTCGGCGCCGCCAGCGCGATGCTGATGCTCGGCGCGGTGCTGGCGATTCTGGTGCCCTACCTGTATTCCGAACTGCGAGGCAAACGCCATGACTGATTCTGTACTCGACGCGCGCATGGCACCGCGCCCGCTGGCGCGAGGGAAGGCATTCAGCTTCAGCCGCCTGGCCATCCACGCCACCCTTATCCTGGCCTGCGCGGTGTACCTGGTGCCGCTGTTGGTGATGTTGCTGACCAGCTTCAAGACCCCCGACGACATCCGCAGCGGTAACCTGCTGTCGATCCCGGACGTGTTCACCCTGATAGGTTGGGTCAAGGCCTGGGACGGCGTCGGCGGCTACTTCTGGAACTCGGTGAAGATCACCATCCCGGCGGTGCTGATCTCCACGTTGCTTGGCGCGCTGAACGGCTACGTGCTGGCCATGTGGCGCTTTCGCGGCTCGCAGCTGTTCTTCGGCCTACTGCTGTTCGGCTGCTTCCTGCCGTTCCAGGTGATCCTGCTGCCGGCGTCCTTCACCCTCGGCCAGCTCGGCCTGGCCAATACCACCGAAGGCCTGGTGCTGGTGCATGTGGTCTACGGCCTGGCCTTCACCACGCTGTTCTTCCGCAACTTCTACGTGAGCATTCCCGAGGCGCTGGTGCGCGCCGCGCGCCTCGATGGCGCCGGATTCTTCACCATCTTCGGGCGGATTCTGCTGCCTATGTCGGTGCCAATCATCATGGTCAGCCTGATCTGGCAGTTCACCCAGATCTGGAACGACTTCCTCTTCGGCGTGGTGTTCGCCAGCGGCGACACCCAGCCGATCACCGTGGCGCTGAACAACCTGGTCAACACCAGCACCGGGGCCAAGGAATACAACGTCGACATGGCCGCCGCGATGATCGCCGGGCTGCCCACGCTGCTGGTCTACATCCTCGCCGGTAAATACTTCCTGCGCGGTCTCACTGCCGGCTCGGTGAAAGGCTGATGCCTTCAAGATTGGAGAAATGAAATGGCTACCCTCGAACTGCGCAACGTCAACAAATCCTACGGCAGCGGCCTGGCGGACACCCTGAAGAACATCGAACTGGCCATCGACTCCGGTGAGTTCCTGATCCTGGTCGGCCCCTCCGGCTGCGGCAAATCCACCCTGATGAACTGTATCGCCGGCCTGGAGGACATCAGCGGCGGGGCGATTCTGGTGGACGGCGCCGACATCAGCGGCATGAGCCCGAAGGATCGCGACATCGCCATGGTGTTCCAGTCCTACGCGCTGTACCCGACCATGACGGTGAAGGACAACATCGCCTTCGGTTTGAAGATGCGCAAATTGCCGCCGGCCGAGATCGAGGCGGAGGTGGCGCGCGTGGCCAAGCTGCTGCAGATCGAGCACCTGCTGGCGCGCAAGCCCGGCCAGCTCTCCGGTGGCCAGCAGCAGCGTGTGGCCATGGGCCGAGCGTTGGCGCGGCGGCCGAAGATCTACCTGTTCGATGAACCGCTGTCGAACCTCGACGCCAAGCTGCGCGTGGAGATGCGCACCGAAATCAAGCTGATGCACCAGCGTCTGAAGACCACCACGGTGTACGTCACCCATGACCAGATCGAGGCCATGACCCTGGGCGACAAGGTGGCGGTGATGAAGGACGGCATCATCCAGCAGTTCGGCACCCCGCAGGAAATCTACAACGACCCGGCCAACCAGTTCGTCGCCAGCTTTATCGGTTCGCCGCCGATGAACTTCATCCCGCTGCGCACGCAGGTGCGCGATGGTCAGTGCTTCGGTCTGCTCGACTCCGGGCAGGCGCGCTGCGAGTTGCTGTTGGGCGCGGCGGCGGAGCTGGAAGGGCGCGAGCTGATCCTCGGCGTGCGTCCTGAGCAGATTCAGCTGGCTGGCGCCGCTGCAGCGCAGCCGAGCCTGCGCGCCGAGGTCGAAGTGGTCGAGCCGACTGGCCCCGACACCCTGGTGTTCGTCAGCCTCAACCAGACCAAGGTGTGCTGCCGCCTGGCGCCGGACGCCGCGCCGCAAGCCGGCGCCAGCCTGGATCTGCAGTTCGATCCGGCGCGCGTGCTGTTGTTCGACGCCACTAGCGGCGAGCGCCTGCGCCCGGGAAAGCGTCAGGCCACTGACAGCAAGGTGGCCCAGTTCAAGCTCGGTTAGCCGTGTAGCCAGGATGCAATCCGGGGGCTGCCCAATAACCCCCTCGGATTGCATCCGCGCTACAGCTCCTCGAGACAACGAAGAACCGCCGCTGCGGCGGTAATCCGCAGCATCGCTCAATAAAAACAATCAGGAGCAACGATGAAGACCACACAGCAAACCCTCACCTGTTCTGTCGGCGTTCCCTGCCTGCTGGCATTGGCTTTCGCCACGCCGCAGGCCCAGGCCCTCGAGTTCACCGGCTACGTACGCAGCGGCATCGGCGGGGCGGATACCGGCGGCACACAGCAGTGCTTCCAGTTACCGGGCGCGCAGTCCAAGTACCGCCTGGGTAACGAGTGCGAGCAGTACATCGAACTGGACCTGCGCCAGGACCTGTTTCGCCTGGATGATGGCTCGGTGATCAGCGTCGAGGGCATGGCCCAGCTCTACAACCAGTACGGTCATACGCCGAAATTCACCGGTGATTACGGCTTCGCGCGGATGAACCAGATGTACGCCGAGTGGAGCAACATGCCGGCACTCAATGGCGGTTCGCTGTGGGCCGGGCGCCGCTTCTACAAGCGTAACGACATCCACATCACCGACTTCTACTACTGGAACCAGAGCGCCACTGGTTTTGGTATCGACGAGATGAAGATCGGCGACCTCAAGTACAGCTACGTGTTCTCGCGCAAGGACAACTACGACCAGGAGCCCTACATAAACCGCCACGATTTCAATGTCGGCGGCTTCCAGGTCAACCCCGGCGGCGAGCTGGAAGTGGGCGTCAGCTACATCGACAAGCCGGACAGCACCGACGCGAACAGCGGCTGGGCGGTGAGCGCACAACACAAACAGCAGGACTTCCTCGGCGGGGTCAACACCGTCGCCCTGCAATACGGGCGCGGGCCGGGTACCGGTCTGGGTTATACCGGCGACCCGACGCTCGACAGCAGTAACCGCAGCTGGCGTCTGGTGGAATTCTTCGACTTCCAGATGACCCCGCGCCTCGGCGGTCAGGTGCAGCTGGTCTACCAGAAGGACAAGCGCCCGGATGGCGCGGACCAGAACTGGCTGTCCATCGGCGGGCGTACCAGCTATGCCTTCACCGAGCAGTTCAAGCTGGTCGGCGAGATTGGCCGCGACCAAGTCGAGGCGCCCGGCGGTACACGCAAACTGACCAAGTTCACCATTGCGCCGACCTGGTCACCATCGGGCCCCGGTTTCTGGGAGCGTCCGGAAATTCGCCTGTACTACACCTACGCCAGCTGGAACCGAGCCGCGCAGCAGGCCGCCAACCTGCTGGCCGACGGCTCGGCATTGTCCGAGAACGGCGCCTTCGGCAGCGCACGCAACGGCTCCAATTTCGGCGTGCAGGTAGAGTACTGGTGGAAGTAGAGCGCTCGTAGGATGTGCCCGCTTTAAATCAGTCGGTGCGCACGGCGCACCCTACGTAGGTGGCGCAGGTCATCCGTAGGGTGCGCTGTGCGCACCAGGCGTCAGAGCAACCCCGCCACCAAGCGCCCGAGCACTTCCATGGCCTGCTCGCTGCGCGGGTTCCACGGGTGGCCGTAGTTCAGCCGCGCGCAGTGGCGAAAGCCCTGGCTGGCGGAGAAGATCGGCCCCGGCGCCAGGCTGATGCCTTGGGCCAGCGCCAGGCGCAGCAGTTGCAGCGAGTCCAGGCGCTCGGGGAATTCGAACCAGAGGAAGTAGCCACCCGAAGGTCGCGTGACCCGCGTGCTGGCGGGGAAGTGCCGGGCGGCAGAGGCGAGCATGGCGCTTTGCTGCATTTCCAGGGCGTGGCGCAGCTTGCGCAGGTGGCGGTCGTAGCCGCCGTGCTGCAGGTAATCGGCCAGCGCTGCCTGGGCTGGCACCGACGGCGAGATGGTGGTCATCAGCTTGAGCCGGGCGATCTGCTCGGCATAGCGCCCGCCGGCCACCCAGCCGATGCGATAACCCGGCGCCAGGCTCTTGGAGAAGGAGCTGCAATGCATCACCAGCCCCTCGCGGTCGAAGCTCTTCACCGGCTTGGGTGGGTGGCTGCCGAAGTACAGCTCGGCGTATACGTCGTCCTCGATCAGAGGCACCTGGTGCTCGACCAGCAACTCATACAACGCCTGCTTCTTCTCCTCGCTCATGCTCGCGCCGAGCGGGTTCTGCAGGCTGCTCATGAACCAGCAGGCCTTGATCGGCAGTTGCTTCAGACTCTCCGACAGGGCGCCCAGGTCGATGCCCTCGCGTGGGTGCACAGGGATTTCCACGGCCTTGAGCTGCAGCCGCTCCAGCACCTGCAGGCAGGCGTAGAAGGTGGGGGATTCGATAGCCACCAGGTCGCCGGGCTGGGTCACGCACTGCAGGCAGAGGTTGAGCGCCTCCATGGCGCCGTTGCTGATCACCAGTTCCTCCATCGGCAGCATCACGCCGCTGACCATGTAGCGCAGGGCGATCTGCCGGCGCAGGTCGGCGTTGCCGGCGGTCATGTCGGCGATGATCTCGTGCGGCGAGAGCCTGCGCAGCGCGTGCGCCATGCTCTTGGCCAGACGCGGCAGGGGGAACAGGTCGGGGCTGGGGAAGGCCGAGCCGAAGGGGACGGTGTGCGGGTCCTTCAGCGAGGCGAGCACGGAGAACACCAGCTCGCTGACGTCGACCTCGGTGGTTTGCGCGGCGTGGGCGGTCAGCTCAGGCTCGTGCAGCGGGCGTTTGGCGTGTTCGCGAACGAAGTAGCCGGAACGGGCGCGCGCCTGGATCAGGCCGCGATCTTCCAGCAGGTAGTAGGCCTGGAACACGGTGGACGGGCTGACGCCGTAGGTGCGGCTGGCATGGCGTACCGAGGGCACCTTCTCGCCGGGGCCGAGCACGCCGGTACGGATCAGCTCGGCGATCTCGTCGGCAAATTTTTCGTAGCGTTTCATCCTGTCCTGGTTCACCGACGCAAAGGGTATGGGCGAACACTTTACGGGGTGAGCGGCAGACATGGCAGTGCCTCGTAGAGGGGGACGTATCTCGAATCGCCCCGGATTGCATTCGGGCCGCGACGCTTGCTCCCCTCTCCCATTTATGGGAGAGGGGCCGGGGGAGAGGGTTAAATACACCTCCGTGCAACCGTTACCCCCTCTCCCCGGAGGGGAGAGGGGATTGATCGGGTCCACCTTTCGTTAAGTGAACAGCACGGTTTACCGCGCCTCAATGCAGCGGCGCCAGGAAGGTGCTCTGGGTGCTGACGTGGCTCTGCGAATCGGCCTGGTCGCGCACCTCGAAGCGCAGGTTTTGCGGCCCGGCAGCATTGTGCGTGGCCGTCAGCGCGACGCTTACCGGCAGATCACGAATCTCCCCTGGCGCCAGGCTCAGCGTGCGCGGGCCGTGCAGCTCGAAGTCGCTGGCGCCGACCAGGCCGATGGCATAGCTGCGCGGCTGCTGGGTCTTGTTGATGATCTTCAGGCTGTAGATGTTCTCGATCTGACCCTGGGCGTTCTCGCGGAACAGACCACGGTCGCGGGTCACGTCGAGGGAGATCAGCGGGCGCTCGGCCAAGGCCCAGACGAAGGCCCCCATCATCACCGCCAGCATCGCCGCGTAGCCGACCAGACGCGGGCGCAGCCAGTGGGTCTTGCCGCCGGCCAGCTCGTTTTCCGAGCTGTAGCGCACCAGGCCGCGGGCATAGCCGAGCTTGTCCATGATGCTGTCGCAGGCGTCGATGCAGGCGCCGCAGCCGATGCATTCCAGTTGCAGGCCATCGCGGATGTCGATCCCAGTGGGGCAGACCTGCACGCACATCGTGCAGTCGATGCAATCGCCCAGGCCCTCGGCCTTGTAGTCGGCGTCCTTGCGGCGCGGGCCGCGGGTTTCGCCACGGGCGGCGTCGTAGGAGATGACCAGCGTATCGCTGTCGAACATCACGCTCTGAAAGCGCGAGTAGGGGCACATGTCGCGGCACACCTTCTCGCGCAGCCAGCCGGCGTTGATATAGGTGGCGGCGGTGAAGAACAGCACCCAGAAGGCCGTGGTGGCACCGACTTCGAAGGTCGCCAGGTCCACCGTCAGCTGACGCACCGGGGTGAAGTAGCCGACGAAGGCCATCGCCGTGACCAGGCTTACCGCTAGCCACAGGCCGTGTTTGGCGCTGCGCCGGGCCAGCTTCTGCAGCGACCAGGGCGCGGCGTCGAGTTTGATGCGCTGGCCGCGGTCGCCTTCGGTGATCTGCTCGACACGCATGAACACCCAGGTCCACACGCTCTGCGGGCAGGCGTAGCCGCACCAGACGCGACCGGCCAGCACGGTGATGAAGAACAGGCCGAAGGCGGCGATGATCAGGATGGCCGAGAGCAGGATGAAATCCTGTGGCCAGAAGGTCGCGCCGAAGATATGGAACTGGCGGTTATCCAGATCCCAGAGCACCGCCTGGCGGCCGTTCCAATCGATCCAGGCGGTGCCGAAGAACAGCAGGAACAGCAGGCCGGCACCGAGCAGGCGCAGGTTACGAAAGCGCCCGGTGAAGCTGCGTGTGTGGATCGGGCCGCCGGCCTGGGCCGGGGTCAGGCGAATGGGCTTGGCCGGGTCGATGGTCTCGACGGCGCGCACGGGGATCAGATCGGTCATGTCGTTGCCCTCATCAGGCGTTTATTCAGGCTGGCGCCATGATCCGAGTGGGGCTGTTTACAAAACAGACTCAGGTTTTCGATAAAAAAGCGGATCAGATGATTGCGTCGAACGCAGGGAAAAGTGCCACGCAGGCCGCCAGGCCGCGCCATTTCTGAGGTCATGAGCCTTCATGTCGAGCGATCCAGATACCGCCCTGCGACATCGCGCCACGCCAATCAGTGCCCTGCATCGGCCACTGGCGTATCCATCTGATCCGGTTTTTTAAGGCTTTTCTGGCGCTGTTTTCGGTGCACGCCCGGCAGGCATAGTCGACGCCCCGTGATCAGGAGGCCTGCCGGCATGTACCAATACGACGATTATGACCGCGCGCTGGTGCGCGAGCGCGTCGCCCAGTTCCGCGACCAGGTCCAGCGGCGCCTGGCCGACGAGCTGAGCGAGGAGGAGTTCCTGCCGCTGCGCCTGCAGAACGGCCTGTACCTGCAGAAACATGCCTACATGCTGCGGGTGGCGATCCCCTACGGCACCCTGTCGGCCAAGCAGATGCGCGCCCTGGCGCATATCGCCCGCGCGTACGACCGCGGTTACGGCCACTTCACCACGCGTCAGAACATACAGTTCAACTGGGTCGAGCTCGAACGCGTGCCGGACATTCTCGACTGGCTGGCCGAGCATGACATGCATGCCATCCAGACCTCCGGCAACTGCGTGCGCAACATCACCACCGAGGCCTTCGCCGGTGTCGCCGCCGACGAGTACCTCGACCCACGCCCGCTGGCCGAGATCCTGCGTCAGTGGTCGACGGTCAACCCGGAATTCCTCTTCCTGCCGCGCAAGTTCAAGATCGCCCTGTGCGCGGCCGAGCAGGACCGTGCAGCCATTCAGGTGCATGACATCGGCCTGCAGCTGTACCGTGACGCCGCCAACGAACTGCGTCTGCGCGTGCTGGTCGGCGGTGGCCTGGGGCGTACGCCGATCATCGCCCAGCCGCTGCGCGAAGGCCTGCACTGGCAGGACTGTCTGTCCTATGTCGAGGCCATCCTGCGCGTGTACAACCGCCATGGCCGGCGCGACAACAAGTACAAGGCGCGGATCAAGATTCTGGTCAAGGCCCTCGGCATCGAGGCCTTCGCCGCTGAGGTGGAGCGCGAGTGGCAGCCGATCAAGGACGGCCCGGCGCAACTGACCGAGGACGAGTACCAGCGCGTCGCCGCCTCCTTCCACAAGCCGGCCTACGTGCCGCAGGACGCCCTCGACCTCGACTTCGGCACCCACCTGGCGCGCGATGAGGCCTTCGCCCGCTGGGTGTCGCGCAACGTCATGGCGCATCAGGTGCCCGGCTACCTGAGCGTGGTCCTGTCGACCAAGCCGGGCATCAGTGCACCGCCCGGCGACGTCAGCGCCGAGCAGATGGAGGCGCTGGCCGACTGGAGCGAGCGCTACGGCTTCGGCGAGATTCGCGTCGCCCACGAACAGAACCTGGTGCTACCCGATGTACGCAAGGCCGACCTCTACGCGCTATGGCAGGAGGCCGAAGCGGCGGGGCTGGGCACGGCCAACGCCGGGTTGCTCACCGACATCATCGCCTGCCCCGGTGGTGATTTCTGCTCGCTGGCCAACGCCAAGTCGATCCCCATCGCCCAGGCCATCCAGCAGCGTTTCGACGACCTCGACTACCTGCATGACCTGGGCGAGCTGAGCCTGAACATCTCCGGCTGCATGAACGCCTGCGGCCACCACCATATCGGCAACATTGGCATCCTCGGCGTCGACAAGAACGGTAGCGAGTGGTACCAGCTCACCCTCGGCGGTAGCCAGGGACAGCAGGCGGCGCTGGGCAAGGTGATCGGCCCCTCGTTCGCCGCCGAGCAGGTGCCCGAGGTGATCGAGCGCATCGTGCGTACTTACGTTGATCAGCGAGAGGTCAACGAAGGCTTTCTCGACACCTTCCAGCGCATCGGCCTGGAGCCATTCAAGGCGAGCGTGTACAGCCGCGAGGAGGTGGCATGAACAATCTGATTCGCCTGGTCGAGGGCCAGGCCTGCATCGTCAGTGATGATCCCTGGCAACTCGACACTGAAGGGGACGCGCCGCTGATCCTGCCGCTGACGGCCTGGCGCGAGCGGCAGCCTGCTGCGGTGCTGCAGGGCAGGGCGATGAGTGCCGATGGCCTGCTGTTGCAGGTGGACGACGAGCCGGAGGCGCTGCAGCCCTTTCTCGCCAGCCTGCCGCTGATCGCCATCGACTTCCCCAGCTTTCGCGATGGTCGTGGCTACAGCCAGGCCTACCTGCTGCGTACCCGCCTGGGCTGGTGCGGCGAGTTGCGCGCGGTGGGCGATGTGCTGCGCGACCAGTTGGCGCACATGCGCCAGTGCGGCTTCGATGCCTTCGCCGTGCGCGCCGACAAATCGCTGGAAGATGCACTCAAGGGCCTGCAAGGGCTCAGTGTGTTGTATGGTCGCTCGGTTATCGAGCCGCGTCCGCTGTTTCGTCGGGGGCGCCATAAGGAGGAGTCGAGATCATGATGGTGCGTGGCCTGTTCTGGCTGGTATTGCTGCAGTTGTTCGGCGTGGCGCTCAATCACTGGCTGTTGCCGATGCTGCCGGCCTCGATCATTGGCCTGCTGCTGCTCTCGGTCTGGCTGATGTGGCGCGGCGCCGTGCCCGAGCCGCTGCAGCAGGCCGCCGGTGGTTTGCTGCCATATCTGCCGCTGCTGCTGGCCGTGCCGGCCTCGGGGATCATGACCAGCAGTGACCTGCTGCTCGGTGAACTGCCGGTGATCGCCACGGCGTTGGTGCTGTCGCTGCTGGTCACCGTGCCGTTCTGCGGCTGGCTGTTGCAGACGCTGATCCGCCGTCAGGAGCGCAAGGGATGACGCTGCTGACTCATCATCCGCTGTTCGCCATCGCCCTGACCCTGGCCGCTTTTCTGATCGCCGCCTGGCTCTATCGCCGCAGCGGCTGGCTGCTGCTGCAGCCGGTGCTGGTATCGGTGACGCTGATCGTCGCCACCTTGCTGCTGTGCGGCGTGGATTACGCCACCTACCGCGCTGGCGCCGAGCCCGTTGCCTGGCTACTGGGGCCGGCCACCGTAGCCCTGGCGGTGCCGCTGCAGCACAACATCAAGCGCATCCGCCAATTGTTCTGGCCCGTGCTGATCACCCTGACGGCCGGCGGCGTCCTGTCGGTGGCGCTGACCCTGGCCATCGGCTGGGCGCTGGGCGCCGACTGGAGCGTGGTGATGAGCCTGGCACCGAAATTCGTGACCATGCCGATTGCCATGCCGGTGGCCGAGCAGATCGGCGGCGTCGCCTCGCTGGCGGCGGTGATGGTGATGCTCACCGGGGTGATCGGTACGGCCATGGGGCCGCTGCTGCTGCGTTGGGCGGGCGTCGATCACCCCGCGGCCCGTGGCCTGAGCTACGGTATCAATGCCCATGCCATCGGCACCGCGCACGCCTTGCAGGAAGGTGAGGAGTGCGGCGCCTTCGCCGCCCTGGCGATGAGCCTGCTGGGCATTGGCACTGCCTTGCTGTTGCCGCTGCTGCTGGCCTGATTCGGGCGGGATTCCGCCATTTCCAGGGGGCTCCTCCCGTGGATCTGGCGAGTTCCCGCCAGCCCCGTTCCGGCTGTGTGGCAGAAAGCCGCACAGGGACTGCTGAATCCTTTCAGCGGCACGCATATTGCTCCAGCACGCGGCGCGATCGGAATACGCCCGCCAAGAGGCCTGGAAACACCCTTCCTCCCGCCGCGCCGCAGATCTGCGGCTATCGCCCATGTGCGGCCCAAACGGCCGCTACCCGAAACCTTGCCTGCACGGCTGTTGTCGTCGTGCGATGAACTGGACTATCCCATGAAGAAAATCCTGCTGACGCTGCTTTGTCTCAGCGTGATCGGTTGCTCCAAGCCCCGCGAGCCCGAGAAAACCGTCGACGTGCTGCTGATCGGCGCTGGCGTGATGAGCGCCACCCTCGGCACCTACCTCCACGAGCTGCAGCCGGACTGGAGCATCGAAATCTACGAGCGTCTCGACCAGGTAGCCGCCGAAAGCTCCAACGGCTGGAACAATGCCGGCACCGGCCACTCGGCGTTCTGCGAGCTGAATTACACCCCGGAAACCGCCGACGGTGGCATCGACATCAGCAAGGCCATCGCCATCAACGAGTCGTTCGAGATCTCCAAGCAGTTCTGGGCCACCCAGGTCGAGCGCGAGGTGCTGAGCAAGCCCAAGAGCTTCATCAACATCACCCCGCACATGAGCTTCGTCTGGGGTGACGACAACGTCGAATACCTGCGCAAGCGCCATGCTGCGCTGCAGCACAGCAACCTGTTCCGTGGCATGGAGTTCACCGAGGATCACGCGCAGATCGCCCAGTGGGTACCGCTGGTCATGCAAGGTCGTGACCCGCAGCAGAAGGTCGCCGCCACCCGTATGGCCATCGGCACCGACGTTAACTTCGGCGAGATCACCCGTCAGCTCATCGACTCGCTGATCGGCAAGCAGCAGGCCAGCCTGCACCTTGAGCACGAAGTTCGCGATCTGCAGCGTAATGAAGATGGCACCTGGCGTGTCACCGTGGCCGACCTGGCCAAGGACGGCGCTGAGCAGAGCATCAATGCGCGCTTCGTCTTCATCGGCGCTGGTGGTGGCGCGCTCAAGCTGCTGCAGAAGTCCGGTATCGAAGAAGCCAAGGGCTACGCCGGCTTCCCGGTCGGTGGCCAGTTCCTGATGACGCGTAACCAGGACGTGGTTGCCCAGCACCTGGCCAAGGTCTATGGCAAGGCTTCTGTCGGCTCGCCGCCCATGTCCGTGCCGCACCTGGACACACGCGTGATCGACGGCGAGAACGTGCTGCTGTTCGGCCCGTTCGCCACCTTCTCCACCAAGTACCTGAAGAACGGCTCGCTGCTCGACATGTTCAGCAGCATGACCACTGACAACTTCATGCCGATGGTCAACGCCGGCATGGACAACTGGTCGCTGAGCACCTACCTGATGGGTCAACTGATGCTCAGCCAGGAAGACCGCATGGCCTCGCTGCGCGAGTACTTCCCGGAGGCGCAGGACGCCGACTGGGAGCTGATCAATGCTGGCCAGCGCGTACAGATCATCAAGAAGGATGCCGAGAAGGGCGGGGTGCTGCAGTTCGGCACCGAAGTGGTGACCTCGGCCGACGGCAGTATCAGCGCACTGCTGGGCGCCTCGCCGGGTGCTTCCACCGCTGCACCGATCATGCTGCACCTGATCGAGAAGGCCTTCGCCGACAAGGTCGCCACCCCTGAGTGGCAGGAGCGCCTGAAGGAGATCATCCCGTCCTACGGGCAGAAGCTCAACGACGACCTGGCGCTGACCAACCGCATCCGCCAGTGGAGCAGCGAGCGTCTCGAGCTGCAGCACATCGAAGTCGCCCCGGACGTGGAAATGGCCGCCGAGCCCGAGCCGGCTGCTGTGACTCTGTAAGGCTTTCACCGCTGTAAAGAAACCCGCCCTGCGTGATGCGCAGGGCGGGTTTTTTATTGGGCCGCTGACATTCGTGAGCTGAATCTTTCGCGGCTGAAGCGCAATGCCGCCCAGCCGCTCCTACGGGACGGGTGAATACCTGTAGGAGCGGCTTCAGCCGCGATGTTCTGGTCCGACCCCGGCATCCACGTTTCGTAGCGAGTAGGGCGTACCGGGACGCCGGCCGCTCGGAAGCAGTACGCCGTTGGCGTTCCGATGATGAGCCGTGGTGTCGAACGAGGGCATGGCCCGGCGGACTGTTCGCTTCGCTCCTGAGTCCGCCCTACGCCGGCTTTCCCGGGTTGCATCCGGTTATGTTCACTCCGTCAGCGTCATCAGAATATCGGCATACCAGGTGCAGTTCAGACCCAGGGCTTCGTCCTGATCCTCGTCGCGATTGCCGAGCAGGCGTGTCGAGTGGATGCCGAGCAGATGCCAGGGTAGCTCGCCATCGACGCTGGCGCGTTTGACCACTGGCGCGCCGCTCAGGCCGCGATGGGTGCGCCCGTCGGTGAGGAAGTAGCCCAGCCCGTGGAAACGCAGACCGAAGGACGATGCCAGTCCGGCATGGCGTGCCACCGGCATGCGGTGCAGGGTGTCCTGAAAGCCCAGCGGGAAGCCCACCACCAACAGCGTCGAGCCTATTTCCACATGCTCGTCGGCTTGCAGCAGGTGCTGCGGGGTGAAGGCCTGGTAAGCGCCATTGTCGGGAAGCGCGGCCTGATCCAGCTCGATCACCGCCACGTCGATCTCGCCCGCACCATCCATACCCTGACGCCACAGGTGCTGGTCGCCGTCATACAGCGGGATGGAAAAGCTGACGGTGCTGGCCAGGTTGTCTGCGTCGGTATGCAACTCGATCTGTAGGCTGTCCGGCTGATGGCCGCTCGGCTCGTCGAGCATCACGTGGCGGCTGGTGACGAGGAACAGCCGTTGATCCCGGCGGAAGAAGAAACCGCTGGCGTTGGTCAGTACCTGCCCAGTCGCCAGCGTGGTGATGCGTGCAGCGCTCAACATCAGGGAATCGATCATGGCCAGGGCCTCCTGCCGGTGTGTGGCTTATCGACTGACTGCCAAAACCGTGACAGGTTCGTCTGGTTGCATCGTCCGTCCGCGATGGTGGATGTCAAAAGCGACATCCACCCGAGGCTTTAACGGGTAGGGTGCGCCGTGCGCACCTCGGCAATGGGGATTCGAAGGTGCGCATGGCCTTGGCGGCCCCGCGACACCCTACGATTACGGCGCTGCCGGCTCATCCTCGTTACGATCCAGCGCCACCTGGCGGATCGACAGGCGAATCTCCGCTGGCAGCACGCGCTTGGCGGCGCCTTCGGCCAGTTCGCTGAGCAGCGGGTGATGGCTGAGCTTGCCGGCTTCGTCCTGGCGCAGCACGCCCTGGTCCAGCAGGCTCTGGATGAAGTGGCGGAACAGGCTCTTGTCGAAGAACTCCGGCGCGTTCAGGCCATGCAGGATCGACAGGCGCTGGGCCATGACCGTGCACAGGTCTTCCAGCTCCTCGGCGCTGATCGCGTTCTGCCCGGCGTTGAGCAGCAGGGCGATGGCCATGTAGAAACGCTGCAGGGTCTGCGCCACCGAGCGCGACAGCAGCGTCAGCAGCACGAACTGGCGCGAGCTCGGCGCCGGGCGCACGTATACGTCGCCCTCGACCTTGAGCAGGCCCTGCTCGACGAAGGCTACCAGCCACTGGTCGATCACGGCTTCCAGCTCGCTCTGTTCCCAGCGGATGAACAGCTCCGATTGCAGATACGGATACAGCGCGCCGGCGTAGCGCAGGATCTGCTCGCGGCTGATTCGCGCGCTGCTCTGGAAGAAGCTCGCCAGCAGCGCCGGCAGGGCGAAGATGTGCAGCACGTTGTTGCGGTAGTAGGTCATCAGGACGGCATTCTGCTCGTCCAGATACAGAATCTTGCCCAGCGCGTCCTTCTGTTCGGCCAGCAGGTCCATGCCCTTGACGTGCTCGATCAGCGCCGCGCCGTCGCCGTCTGGCAGGGTGGTATGCGGCGAGTAGGGCACCGCGCGCAGCAGGGCCAGGTAGAGGTCGAGCACACGGGCCAGGGCACGGTCGTCCAGTGCCAGCTTGCTGGTGGACAGCAGCGCCAATGCCACCAGGTTGACCGGGTTGATCGACGCCGCCTCGTTGAGGTGACGCGCCACGCGCTCGCCCAGGCGGTTGGTGGTGTCGTTGAGCCAGGCCGGGCGGTACTGCGGGCCCAGCTCCTGCTGACGCCAGCCGGGCTGCTGCTGATCGAGGAATTCGGCCAGCTTGATCGGCTCGCCGAAGTTCACCGAGACCTGGCCGAAGCGCTGCTTGAGCGCGCCGAGCACCTTGAACAGGTCGAAGATCGACTCCTTCTTCTTGCTCGCGCCGCGAAGCTCGCCCAGATAGGTGCGGCCTTCCAACACGCGCTCGTAGCCGATGTACACCGGCACGAAGACGATGGGCAGGCGGTGGCTGCGCAGGAAGCTGCGCAGGGTGATGGCCAGCATGCCGGTCTTCGGCCGCAGCATGCGCCCGGTGCGCGAGCGCCCGCCCTCGACGAAGTATTCGACCGGGAAACCCTTGCTGAACAGGGTGTGCAGGTATTCGTTGAACACCGCCGTGTACAGCGGGTTGCCCTTGAAGGTGCGGCGCATGAAGAAGGCGCCCCCTCGTCTCAATAAGCCACCAATAACCGGCATGTTGAGGTTGATGCCGGCGGCGATGTGCGGCGGCGTCAGGCCGTTGCGAAACAGCAGGTAGGACAGCAGCAGGTAGTCGATATGGCTGCGGTGGCAGGGCACGTAGATCACCTCGTGGCCCTGGGCGATGTCGCGCACGCCTTCGACGTTGTGAACCTTGATGCCGTCGTAGATCTTGTTCCAGAACCAGGACAACACCAGTTCGAGGAAGCGGATCACCGTATAGGTGTAGTCCGAGGCGATCTCGTTGCCGTAGCGCAGCGCCTGGGCTTCGGCCTTCTCCAGGCTGATCTTCTCGCGTTCGGCTTCCTCGGCAATCGCCTGGCGCACCATCGGGTCGTGCACCAGGCCTTTGACCAGGTTGCGCCGGTGCGACACGTCCGGGCCGATCACCGCCGCCTTCTGGTTGCGGAAGTGCACGCGCAGGATGCGATGCACCATGCGCAGGGTGCGCTCCTGGCCCTTGTCCTGCTCGACCAGCTCGCGCAGGTGAATCGGCGTGGAGAACTGCACGCGGGTCTTGCGCCCGAGAATCAGGATGCTCACCAGCCGGCGCAGGCGCCCGGTCACCGCCCAGCTGTCGGCGAACAACAGTTTCCAGGGGCTGGTTTCGCGGTCTGGCGACTGCCCCCAGAACACGCTGACCGGGACGATCTGTGCGTCATCCACGGCATGCTGGCTGAGGGCGGTGACCACGCGATCCAGGGTTGGCGATATGCCGCGCTTGTCCTGGCGACCGAACCAGTCCGGCTCAGGTGTCAGGTAGAAGAAGGCGGCGGGCTCGATGTGTTCCCCGACCGCCACCGGCAACACCGGGCGCGGCAGGCCGGCCTTGGTGCACTCGCGGTCGACCACTGCCAGGTCGCTCACTGAGGGCTGCTGCAGCACGTAGAACACCGGCTTGCTGCGGTCGAGCTTGAGGGTGAAGGCGGACTGGTTGATGGTTTCCGAGCGTACCCAGAGGTACAGCAGGCGGCGCAACGATCCGAAGACGAGGCGGCGGAAGGGGGAACGGGTCATACGGACTCTGCTTGTGTGGCAAAACGAGCGGTGGCTCGGGAAGGGCGCTAGTGTGCCGCAAGCCCGCCTGGCCGGCAAAAACTCTCGCGTCCAGGCAGTCAGCACGGCCAGCATGCAGGCAGCGTATGACGAAAAAACGGTCAACGATTCAGCACCCGTTGATCAACAGAACCGTAAAGCGGGGCTCGGGTTCCCGATCAGAATGCCGAGTCAGGCCGCCCCGATGGTGCGGATTGCCTCCTGACCTGCTGGTTGCGTTGGGGGACCGGGTAGGAGCGAGCTCTGCTCGCGAAGCTTTTGTGCTTGAGGTTCGCGAGCAGAGCTCGCTCCTACAGATGTCCTTGTAGGGCGGGCCGGGCGGCGATCCGCTTCAGCCCACCAGTTGTGTTTTCGCAATCCACTTGTCGCAACGCGAACCCCTACGCCAGCTTCATCACCACTACACCAGCCGCGATCACCGCGCACGCCAGCAGGCGAATCGGTCGCAATCTTTCCTTGAGCAACACCACCCCCAGCAGCACGGCAAACACCACGCTGGTCTCGCGCAGGGCCGAAACCAATGCCACCGGCGCCTGGGTCATGGCCCAGATAACGATGGTGTAGGCCGCCATCGACATCGCCCCTCCGGCCAGCCCGCCACGCCAGTGCGGGCCCAGCTGCAGGAAGGCGCGCGGCCCACGGCTGATGGCCAATACCACCGCCATCACCACGCCGTTGACGGTGAACAGCCACAGCGAATAGCTCAGCGCATCGCCATTGTTGCGCGCGCCCATGGCATCGCTGAGGGTGTAGCCGGCGATGAACAGTGCCGTCATCAACGCACAGACCAGCATCGCTCCCTGTGGCGCCTTGTGATGGCCGCCGCGCAGCGCCATCAGCCAGATGCCCAGCACCAGAACCAGCAAACCCAGCAACTGCAGGGCACCGAGCCCATCATGCAACAGCAGCAGTGAGAGCAGGGCGACCATCAGCGGTGAGCTGCCCCGCGCAATCGGGTAGACCTGGCCCAAGTCGCCGTACTGGTAGGCGCGGGCGAGAAAGAAGTTGTAGCCGATATGCAGCAACGCCGACAGCGCAATCCACGGCCAGGCCGAGGCTTGTGGCAGGGCCACAAATGGCAAGGCGCAAAGCGCCACCAGCCCTGCACCGATCTGAATCAGCGTGGCGGTGAGGAAGCGATCCAGACCAATCTTGAGCAGAGCGTTCCAGCCGGCATGCAGGGCAGCGGCGGCGATGACGGCGAGAAAGACCGTGGTTTCCAAGGCGGGCCTCGAAGGCAGGCGGTTGTCGAAGAAATTGAGCAGGAGCAGTGCAGATACCGCTCGGCTCGAAGTGATGTGGCTGAGGTGCCGTGTCGGTCGTCAGTCTGCCGCAAGCTCGATTTTCGGGCAAAACCCATTACCGCATGATGGCAGCACAGTGGCGCAACAATGCCTATGATTCAACGCAAGGCGATGGATCACGCCCCGCGACGCTGAACCAAAGGGCAACAGACCCAGGCCCAACATCTAGAAAACAGCCCGCCCGTGAAAGGCTTGGAGAACAAGGCGATGACCCCGCCCAGCACGCCGATCGACGCGCATGACGCCGTCGCTCGACGCCCTCGAATCGCAACACCCTTGAACCTGCTGATCGTTCTGGCGAGCGTATTCGTTGCCGTTGTCTGGCTGATCACCCTGCAACGCATCGCCTTCGAACGTGAGCAGGCGCTGGCTGCGGAAATGGAAGCCAACTCCAGCCTGGCCATCGCTTTCGAGCAGCAGGTGTTCCGCGCGCTGAAGGCGGCCGAGCAGGTGGCGGCTTTCGTGCGCGAGCAGTACCGCCGACAGGGCAAGGGCATCGACCTGCGCCGCTGGGTCGAGGAGGGCGTGATCCGCGAGGAGATGTTCACCATCGTCAGCGTGGTGGACGAGCAGGGCGATATCGTCAGCAGTAGCCAGAACACCGGCCCGGTCAACTACGCCGACCGCGAGTTCTTCACGGCGCAGCGCGATGCCCGTATCGATCAGCTGTTCATCAATCAGCCGGTACTCGGGCGAGTCTCCGGGCGTTGGCTGATCCCCATGTCGCTGCGTATCGAGCGCGATGACGGCAGCTTCGCCGGCGTCGTGGTGATGGCCGTGCGTCCAGAGGACGTCACGCGTTTCTTCCAGCAGGTCGATCTGGGCCCGCAAGGGCTTTTGGAGCTCGCCGGCCTGGACGGCGTGATACGGGCGCGCAAGATCGGCGCACGCAGCGAATTTGGCCTGGGTGCCGAGTCGCTGGCCTGGTTCCAGCGGCAAAAGCTGCAAGGCGCCGATGATTTCCACGACAGTGGCGAGGCGTTCGATGGCGTCGCCCGTATCGTCAGCTACCGCACCATGAGCGGTTATCCCCTGATGATCACCGTGGCCACCGCCTACGACGAGGAAATGGCCACGACCTTGCAGCGGCGCTCCACCTACCTGATGGCCGCGGTCGGCGTCACCCTGGTGGTCATGCTGTTCGTTGGCCTGCTGGCGCTGATGCTGGTTCGCCAACGCGCAGCCACCGATGCCCTGCAAGGCAGCGAAGCACTGTTTCGCGCCACCTTTCACCAGGCGGCCATGGGTATCGCCCACATCAGCCCCGAGGGGCGGATACTGCGGGTCAACGAGAAGTTCGCGCGCATGCTGGGGCGCCCGACCGAGGCGCTGCAAGGCGCCAACATTTTCGACCTGAGCGACGCTGAAGTAGCTGCCGCCGCCCGCAGCTTCCTGAGCGAGCAACTGGTCAGCGAGGCTCGTGCGCTTTCCCCGGAAATCGAGAAAACCTATCGGCGTGAGGATGGCTCGCTGATCTGGGTATGCGAGGCCTCGAGCGTCGTCCGCAATCGCCAGGGTCTCCCGGAGTTCCTGGTGCTGGTCACGCAGGACATCACCGAGCGCAAGCACCTGGAAGCCCGCCTTTGTCATGACGCCGAGCATGACGCCCTCACCGGGCTGGCCAACCGCGTCAGGTTCCACCAGCGGCTCGACCAGGCGCTGGAGTCCGTGCGCGACCAGCAGCAGCTGTGCGCCGTGCTCTATATCGACCTGGATGGATTCAAGGAAATCAACGACCGCCACGGTCATACGGCTGGCGACAGCCTACTGCAGATGGCCGCCAGGCGGCTGGAAGGATGTGTGCGCAGCACGGACACGGTCGCACGCTTCGGCGGTGATGAGTTCGGCATCGTTCTAGGCAATCTGCACGGCAGTCAGGATTGCGAGACGGTGGCGCTCAAGGTGCTGGATGTGCTGGCCAAGCCGTTCGATCTGGACGGCAGCATGGTGCGGATATCGGCGAGCGTGGGCGCCGCTCTGTTTCCGCTGCACGGTGAAGGCGGCCAGGACCTGCTGAAACGTGCGGATCAGGCCATGTACGCGGCCAAGCACGCGGGCAAGAACCGATTTCACCGCGCTGACGGATAGGGCTGATGATGGCCTGAGCAGCCATCGCCGGATCTTCGCCTGAATACCTGTGACGGCTACTGGTCCGCGACAGGCTGAGTCGAAACGCCCTGTTCGCCAGCCACCAGCAGCTGCCTGCGCCATTTCCACTCCAGCATGCCCAGGCCTCCCACGAACGCAGCCTCGCCGAGCACATGGCAAAGCCCCGGTAGCGTCATCACCGGGGCAAAGGTCGCCGCGATGCCAAGGCATGCCAGCGCCCAGAATCCGTTGGCCACTGCCAGCAGCTTGATCAGCGCTTCGGCGCGTCGCACACGAATCGCCAGCGAAAAGGAAAAGCAGGCGTAGGCGATATTGACCGCGCCGATGAAGCTCAGCAGCTCGCCGGGCAGGGCATACCAGCCGCTCAACCAGGGGGCCAGCAACAGGACCACAACGCCCGCGCTCGCAGCGGCCATGCAGTCCAGCCAGAGGATATGCCTGATCATTCCCATGAGGTTCGCCTCAAGCGCTGCGCCGCTTTTGCACGGCCAGCAGGAACAGCAGGGTAAAGGCGATCACCAGCAGATCCAGGGCGATGGCGGGCGCGGCCTTGTTCAAGTAGTCCTGGCCATGGATAAGCAACAGCGACACGAAGATGGCCTTGCTCAGCGCGGCAATGACGGCACAGAGAACCCGATGCTTCGGGCTCAGCGCACCATAGATCAGCAGCAGGCCCATCAACCCGACCAGCGCCGACCAACTGCGAACGACCAAGGATTGCAACTGCCCATCGAAGGATACGCCGAACATCGACTGCAGCGCTTCCTGCGGGGCGAACAGGCCGTAGAACATGGTCGCCGTGAGAACGCCGGATAGCAGCATCAGCCATTTGAAATTGCGTGCAATGAAGTCCATCGATGTTTACGTCCTTGTTGGTATGAGCGGGGAGAGCATAGCGTCAAAGCGAAGACGTCGGGCGCAGTCAGAGTGGGAATTCGAGGCTCCTGGGCAACCCTGTCGGTAGCCGGAGCTGTCCTATGCGGATGCCGGAGAGGTGTAAATCTCCACCAACCAAAAAACCGCCTGACGGCGGTGGATAAGGAAGGCGTGGTGGTTTTCTGGCGGTTGTGGTGAACAGCTGCACTGTCGGAACAGGCGAGTCCTGCAGCGGAACAAGGCCGATAACAATGCTGATCCACGTGATCGCTTGAACGCTTGGCCCCCGCTGTGCGAACTACAGAATGGCCAGGGCGATAGCGCCTAGAACAGGCCGGATATACGAGTGCAACCGCGCTGACGGCAGGTTCGAAAAGCTATTACTCACTGCTTGTGGGGAGAGTCCGTATACGCATTGTTAGCTGCCCGAAGCTGGAGGTTTGGGGATTAGCGAGGAGTTAAACTCAATAGTCCCATTTAATGCTCCATTCTTTACGCTAAATACTGCCTGCGCAAGTTTGTTCTCATCAGTGCAAGATGTGTTCCCAACTAAAACATATTGATCATCATATGCTAATTGTTCTGTGCCTAGTTTTTGGTAATTAGAAATGTAGCCATATGTCATTTCTATTTCTATAGGATGCGATTTTTTTCCGTTTTTATTTTTGAATTCATATTTTTCTTCGAGAGAAAATCCAACGCTAACCCAAGGATCTTGGCCGTTCTCCTCGTTCTCTTTGAGCTCTTTGTGTGCAATTCTACTTATTTGGCTTTCACTAAATAGTTGATTGCAGAAATCCAAAACTGCTAGCTCTTTACCTTGGAATAGCACAGTGGTTTCTGTATCCATGTCAAACCCTTCGTCTGTTGTCTCTGGCCTGTACTTCAATGATGCTGATTTAATGAAGTATGTCCTGCCGTAAACGTAAGGGCTCCTTAAGTGCTCAAATAAAGGCAGCCAATCCTTTCTTTTAGCTGCGCTAAATGAAAGAAGTTTAATGCTGTTAATCTCTGCATAGTTTCTTGCTGTCTGTGAAAATCCGTTTTTTGCCACTACTACGCTCTGATTAATTCCGAGTCTTCTATGCTTTTCTTTTAATTCTTCAATTTTTTTTATATCTAGCTTTCTAGATGTAGTGGTGCACTCTACACCTATTTTTATATTGCAATTTAAGACATTTGTTTCAATTAGAATGTCTACTTCACGATTTATACCGGCCTCACGATCAAAGATCATTGCTGATTCCGTTATTTTTGCATCAGCTGGTGCCAAATGCTTATTTATTATTTTCACCAGCTTCTGAAATTCATTTGTCCTAGGCGGCATCTCTCATCCTTGCGCATGGTTTAATTCGGAGGGCAGCTAACGTTTGAATTCAGCGAACGGCAAAATGCGCAGCATTTTGACGATCCGCTGGAATGAGTAGTTAGAACTCATCTGGGCAGTGTCAGCAAGAAGTTATCGGCAATTTCAAAAAGGCAGTCTGTGGGGTCTTCGCCGCGCTCCTTCATGTGAAGCATCTCGCATACCTTCTCGTCGTTTACGATAAGCATCAGCTTGCCCTGTTCGCGCATGGCTCCCTGTGTCATTGCAACCGCATGAGGCTCTGCACCGACTCTGGTCATGATAATTGCCATGCGCCGGAGACCGCGTTCCAAAAGGTACTTCTCAGTGGTGAGGATTTGCCCTTGTTTTATTCTTCCAGAATAGTTCTTGAACTCGAAAAGCACATAACGACTATCGAGGTGGTCGATGACAAATTTCCAGAACTCGGTAGTCGGCCTCACTCGACATACATAGTCGTAGCGATTTAGTCCGTCATCGGTTCGCTTTTGAGAATGCCAGCCATGAAGATCGTTCGGGAAGAGGTACTTGAGAATTTTTTCGCATACCTTTTCGTACTGTGCCCAGGACACCTTTCCCTTTTTAATGCTTTTGAGTTCCTGACATAGTTCAGTTCCTCTCGTGTCGCGAACTTGAGATGGTACGCCCCCAAGGGGTTTACTGCTTCGCATTGGATCATCACGTGTTAGCCGTGTCGCCTGAGGCTCGCTTGGGCTAGCCTCTAACAACGCATCCAATTCCTCCGCAAGTTCGGGATGTGAATTGCACCAGACTCTCAGATCAACCTGATCTACAAAGGTGATACTGAATTTTTGCTCAAGTGACTCTCTTAGCTCTGCTGGAAGAATGCAAGAAACTATTAGCATCCCTTTTTGAACCCGTGCGGCTACCCCATTACTCGCCACGCGGACAGCAGCAGCATCAATGAGGGAAGGCTGAGCGCGCGCCGTGCGGTAGTACTTAATCTCAATTGCCCAGCGCTCATTTCCAAAGTCAGCCAGTAGGTCAAACCCCCTATCCCCCCTGATGTTGTTTTTCGTGACGCTAAAGTTGTTCGCCTCCAAGATGCGGCGAGCGAGATCTTCAAATAACTGCCATGTCGGTACTGACGGATTCATATTTATGAGTTCTAACGTTTGGTTAAGGGGCGGGCTTTAGCCCGTCCCAGTGAGCGCAGCGGGCGATTTGAACCGATTGTTATATGCAGACACATCGGTGCGTGTAACCCATTCACCAATTCTTTGATTTTTCATAGATTTCTATGCGCTTTAGCGCTTTTTTTGAAATGGCAATTGACAAAATGTTTAGGTTTTTGTCTGAGCCTTTGTCTGTAATTGATTCAATGACTATAAGTCGTTCTGAGAGCATGTAAGAGAAATAATCGTGCGCGGGGATAATTTGTGAAATTCCCTGCGAAAATAGCGACTCCATTGCGCGCTGGTTAAATGCGGTGGATGTGGTATGCCAGTTTCCAGAGTAACCCTGTTGGCCATGCATGCTGCACAGCTTAACAAGATTGCAGAGCTTTATTATATCTATGGATGGCAATTTGTTTAATAATGCTCTTCTTCTGGATTGCAGGCCGATATATATAATTAACCCGGCACTAGCTAATGTGTAGAGTGCAAGTGCCAAATTTTCTGGGGAAAAGAGGGGGTTGAGTGTCGGTGGCCAGATGCGGAATATAACGCCGGTTAAGATTGAAGATGCTACTGCGAAAGCAGTGGAGATAATGACTATTGTCTCTGATTCCCAGGTTGTGTAATTGATTTCCTTCACTTCGCTAAGTGTTTCTTCTATGTTCATTGATGTTCCTGATGACGATCAGTCATTTAAGTTTTCTATGACGGTAGATTTCTGCATATAACGTTTGGTTAGGGGCGGGCTTTAGCCCGTCCCAGTGAGCGAAGCGAGCGATTTGAACCAGTTGTTATGCGGCTTACACTCATGCCCCAAAACTCTGGAAAAATTTAGTTGTGCCATAGATTAGAGCTGATGCTATTAGTGATGCGGTGATTCCACTCGCGAAGCCTATAAGACGTTCGCGCCGTATATCACCCACTGTTGGAACACCCGCAATTTTTCGAAATGCGTCAACATCCGCAGTAACCACAGACTTTATAGCGCTGAGCTCTTCGGCGAGAGTCTGCTTGTCGGCTTTTAGGCGCGAGATTTGTTGGGCCGCTTCGGCAATTTCTGTTTTGTTCTTCTGGGCTTCGGCCATGAGTTGGTCAATTGCTTGGATGCCATCAACCAAATTAGCCCTCGCCGCATCAAGTTTTGCGACGCGCTGATCTAAGCTTTGCTGTGCTTCTTCTTGAAACCCAACCGATATGCCTGAGATACCTACGGTTACGTGGAGTCTGCGTAAAATCTTGGCAACAAACTCAATGTAAATGCTTAGCAGCGATTCCATATACGACGTAATTCCTTCTGTGCTGCATAACGTTTGGTTAAGGGGCGGGCTTTAGCCCGTCCCAGTGAGCGCAGCGAACGGTTTGAACCAGTTGTTATAGGAAAACAACACGTTTTCTATTTGGTTCGGTAGTAGCTGTAAATACTTTTGGCCTTTGAGTAGCCGTAAAAGGCCAAATAGCAAAAAGCGATAATGGTTATTGCTGGTCCCGCCGCATTTATTCCAGTCATATAGGTTATATAAATTCCGCCCAGGATGATCAGAGCCACGTAAGCGGTAAGCGTTCTATTTTTTGCAGACAGGGCTAATGGCAACACTGATAGGGCAATAAGATGAAATGCAATTGTGATAATAATTTCTGAAGTCAGATTTGTTGGGATGGTGCCAGTTTGTGCTTGAGAGATTTGAATGATGGCTTGATACTCAAAATAATTTAAACCCGACACGGTGGCTGTGCTTAGGAAAAGTATTGGTGCATATTTTTTTATTGCGTTGTACATAGAGATAGAGCGATTCCTATAACAGTGATTAGATGGAAAGCGGTACTAATCCGATAGTAGAGCCTTCCATCTAACTCCGCACCATCGTCATAACCACCCTGGAAAATTCTTTTTGAAATCATGGCATTACCAGCCAGCTCCTGATCCTTGGACGTATTCGCTTGACTTCCTCTTTTGTCTCATTCGTTGCGGCTGCTCAAAAAACAGCCAGAACACGCTTTATGATCCGCGCGCTAGGAGTATGAACGCCCAAGCCATGAGCTGAGTTACCCGTAGGCAATACGGCACTTCGCCGTGGGGCGTTCAGCTTTGGCATAAAGCTGTCCGTTTGCTGAACGCTATATTCCTTTTACTGCTTGTTGCAACCTGCTGACTGAACTTTTTAGTTTTGCTACGGTCTTGCCCTCGTCCGGGCGTGTGCTTTTCGCGTCCGGCGTTCTTGCGGCCTGCGCTTTAGCGATGGTTTCGCTGAGCGCAGTGCCCTTCGCGACGGTGAGAGGCCATGATCGATATAAGAAACCTGACCAAGCGTTTTGCGCAGCACACGGCAGTCGATGACTTGTCGTTCCAGGTCCAGCCAGGGGAAGTGCTGGGCTTTCTAGGCCCCAACGGGGCTGGCAAATCCACCACCATGAAAATGCTCACCGGCTTTCTCGCGCCGACCTCCGGCACGGCGAGCATCCTCGGGTGCGATATCCAGACCCAGACTCTCAAGGCCCAGCGGCAGATCGGTTATCTGCCGGAAGGCGCGCCGTGCTATGGCGACATGACGGTGCGTGGCTTTCTTGAATTTATCGCCGAGGTGCGCGGTTTTCGCGGCGCCGAGAAGACGCTTCGCGTGCAGCGCGCTGTGGAGCAGGTGGAGCTGGAAAAGGTGCTGGAGCAGAGCATCGAGACGCTGTCCAAGGGCTTCAAGCGCCGCGTTGGCCTGGCCCAGGCGATTCTGCATGACCCGCGCGTGCTGATCCTCGACGAGCCCACCGACGGCCTCGACCCCAACCAGAAACATCAGGTGCGCCAGCTCATCCAGGGCCTGGCCTGCGACAAGATCGTGATCATTTCTACCCACATCCTCGAAGAGGTTACGGCGCTGTGCACCCGCGCCGTGGTGATCGCCCAGGGCCGTCTGCTGGCCGATGGCACGCCGCTGGAGTTGGAGAGCCGTTCGCGCTACCACCAGGCGGTGACGCTGGTGGCTGATCAAGCGCTGGATCAGGCTGCCTTAGCGGCGCTGCCGGGCGTCGCCGGTGTCGAGGAAAACGCCCGCGAGCACAGCCTGAGCGTGCTGGCGCAGCCGGGCGAGGTGATCTTCCCGCAGGTCAATGCGCTGATTGCCGAACGCGGCTGGAAGGTCAAGGAACTCAACGTGGAACGCGGCCGCCTGGATGAAGTGTTCCGCACGCTGACCCGGGGAGAGCAGCCATGACCCAGTTGCCGGTGATCTTCAAACGCGAGCTGGCGAGCTACTTCGCCACGCCGCTGGCTTATGTGTTCATCGTCATCTTCCTGGTACTGTCCGGGGTGTTCACCTTCTACCTGGGCGGCTTCTTCGAGGGCGGCCAGGCCAACCTGTCGGCCTTCTTCAATTTCCACCCCTGGCTCTATCTGTTCCTGGTGCCGGCCATCGCCATGCGCCTGTGGGCAGAGGAGCGCAAGTCCGGCTCCATCGAGTTGCTCATGACCCTGCCGATCACCCGCTTCGAGGCGGTTACCGGCAAGTTCCTGGCGGCCTGGGTGTTCGCCGGCATCGCGTTGCTGCTGACCTTCCCGATGATCATCACGGTCAACTACCTGGGCGAGCCGGACAACGGCGCCATCGTCACTGGCTACATCGGCAGCTGGCTGCTGGCTGGGGCGTATCTGGCCATCGGCTCGTGCATGTCGGCGCTGAGCAAGAATCAGGTGATCGCCTTCATCCTCGCGGTCAGCGCCTGCTTTTTGTTCATCGTCAGCGGCTTTCCCATGGTCCTTGATGCCTTCGCCTGGGCACCGCAGTGGCTGGTGGACGCCATCGCCTCGCTGAGCTTCCTGGTGCGTTTCGACGCCATCAGCAAGGGCGTGATCGATCTGCGCGACCTGCTGTATTTCCTCTCGCTGATCGCTGCCTGGCTAACCGCCACCGCCGTGGTCATCGATCTGAAGAAAGCTGACTGAAGGAATGCGCCCATGAAAAAGCTGATCTATTCCGGCGCCGGGCTGCTGCTGATCGCGGTGGCCTTTCTCGCCTTCAACCTGCTGGCCGGCCTTGGTCTGGGCGGCGCGCGCCTGGACCTGACCGAGCAGAAGCTCTACACCATCTCCGACGGCACCAAGCAGATCCTTGGCGAGCTGGACGAGCCGATCAACCTGTACTTCTTCTACTCGGACAAGGTGGCCAAGAACCTGCCGGCGCTGCGCACCTACGCCCAGCGCGTGGAGGAGATGCTCAAGGCCTACCAGGCCCAGGCCGGCGGCAAGATACGCCTGCACATCATCGACCCCGAGCCGTTTTCCGAAGACGAGGACAAGGCCGCGCAATACGGTCTGCAGGGCATTCCGCTGCAGCAGGGCGGCGACTCGATCTACTTCGGCCTGGCCGGCACCAACGGCCTGGACGACACCCAGGTGATCCCGTTCTTCGCCCTGGATCAGGAGGAGCATCTGGAGTACGAACTGAGCCGCCTGGTGCAGACCCTGGCCAAGCCGGAGCTGCCAGTGGTGGGCGTGCTCTCCGGGCTGCCGATGACCGGCGGCTTCGACATGATGGCGCGGCAGCCGACGCCGCCGTGGATGGTGCTGGAGCAGGTGCGCCAGTTGTTCCAGATCGAGCAGCTCAAGAGTGACGTCGACCAGATTCCCGAGAACGTCTCGGTGCTGTGGCTGGTGCATCCGAAGAACCTGCCCGAGCAGACCCTGTACGCCATCGACCAGTTCGTCCTGCGCGGCGGCAAGCTGATGGTATTCGTCGACCCCTATGCCGAGGCTGACAGCGGCGATATGCCGGGCGAGGTGGCGGTGGACAGGGCGTCGAACATCGAGTCGCTGTTCAAGGCCTGGGGCCTGCGTCTGGTGCCGGACAAGGTGCTCGGTGACGGTTCCTACGCCATGTCGGTCAACCTTGGTCAGGGCCAGCGTCCGGTGCGTCACGCTGCCTGGCTGAGCCTGCCGCGCAAGGCGCTGGATCAGACCGATATCGCCACGGCCGGGCTGGAGAGCGTCACCGTCGCCACCGCCGGCATTCTCGAACCGCTGGAAGGTGCGAAGACGCGCTTCACTCCGCTGATGCAGAGCTCCGAGTACGCCATGCCGTTCGATGCCCAGCGCTTCGCCATGCTCAGCAACCCCGAGGAGCTGATCCGCGAGCTGGAGCCGACCGGCGAGCGCTACACCATCGCCGCGCGTATCGATGGGCCGGCGCAGAGCGCCTTCCCCGATGGCATCGAGGGGCGCAAGGATGGTCTCAAGCAGGCCGACAACATCAACGTCATCGCCGTGGCCGATACCGACATCCTCAGTGATCGCATGTGGGTGCAGGTGCAGGACTTCTTTGGCCAGCGCATGCCGCAGCCCTGGGCGGATAACGGCAGCTTCACCATCAACGCGCTGGACAACCTGACCGGCTCCGAGGCGCTGATCAGCGTGCGTTCGCGTGGTCGCTTCAGCCGCCCATTCGTGGTGGTCGAGGAATTGCAGCGCGCCGCTGAACAGCGCTTCCGTGACAAGGAGCAGGCACTGCAGGCACGGCTGGCCGAGACCGAGCAGCAACTGGCGGCGCTGCAGCAAAGCGATGATCCAAACCTGGAGCTGACGCCGGAGCAGCAGGGCGCGTTGCAGCGCTTTATCCAGCAGAAGCTGGAGATTCGCAAGGAGCTGCGCGAGGTGCGCTACCAGCTCAATGCCGATATCGAGGCGCTGGGGCGCACGCTGAAGATCATCAACATCGCTTTGGTGCCGGCGCTGCTGACCCTTGGCGTGTTGGCGCTGTGGTTGTGGCGCCGCCGCCGTCGCGCGTGATGTTCAGTTGTGGGAGGGGCTTCAGCCGCGACAGTCGCCGCTGAAGTGCCTCCGCCAATATCTGATTTTCTAGAGGCCCGTAGGGTGCGCCGTGTGTTCAGCCGGGAAGCATCGGTGCGCACGGCGCACCCTACGTGGCTTCCTCCTATCCAAGGGTGAAAAGATCATGGGACGTAAAGGTCTGATCGCATTGATCATCATCGTGCTGCTTTGTGTGCTGGGTTACCTGGCCGTGCAGCGCAGCCAGCAGCAGAGCACGGCGCAAGTCGAGTCGGCGGCCTGGCTGGCAGCCGAGCAGGGCTATCTGAGTACGTTGCAGGCCTTGGAGATCGAGCAGCCGGGGCAGCCGCCTGTGCGTATCGAGCGACGCGGCGAACAGTGGGTGGTGCCGGCCAAGGCTGACTACCCGGCGGCACCGCAAGCGCTGGCCGAACTGCTGCGGGCATTGCGTGAGGCGCGCACGCAGGAGGCCAAGACTGCCAACCCGCAGTGGCATGCTCGTTTGGGACTGGCCGAGGAGGGCGGGGCCGATGAGCAGGCGCTGCGTCTGAAGCTGTACTTCGATGGCCATCCCGACCTGGGGCTGCGCCTGGGTAATCCCTCTCAGCAAGGCAGCGGGCAACTGGTGCGTCGTGCCGGCGAGAATCAGGTCTGGCTGATCGATCAGCAGTTGCAGGTGCCGACGCGTGAGCTGGACTGGCTGGATCGGCGTATCACCGATATCCCGTTCACCCGCATCGCCAGTTTGGTGCTGCGCTACGCCGATGGTGAGAATCTCACGCTGACGCGTGCCGATGCCCAGCAGTACAACTTCGCTGTCGCAGAGCTGCGCAAGGAGCAGAAACTTAGCTTCGAGGGTGCGGCCAATGGTGTCGCACTGGTCTTCTCCAACCTGCAGTTCGCCGATGCCGCGCCATTGGCGCAGATAGGTTTCAAGCAGGCGCCGATGCTGCAGTTCAACCTCAACGGTTTTGCCGAGGAGAAGCTCGAAGGAGCGTTGTACAAGCAGGGCGAGCAGTATTGGTTGGTGCTTGGCGAGCGTGAAGGTTTCAACGCCGCAGAGGTGAGTGCGCGCAGTGACTGGGCATATCGACTGGAGCCTGATCAGGTGCAGCGGCTGGCGAAGAAGTTGCGCGATCTGTTAGTCAAAAGCCCATAAAACAAGCTGTAACCCGCATATCTTCTGGGTTCGTGGCGGTTTTGAAAAAGTGCTTTTCAGTCACAATCCATGCTTTATACTCGGCCTTCGGCTGCAGCAAGAACGCGAATCGCTTGACCTGCTCCATGCTCGATTGCCGGGGGTGGCGAACGCTGAGAAGAACGTTTTTACCGAGCCGTCAAAGCGCCTTCGGGACAATAAAAACATAGCGAGTTTGGAGAAGTTGGTAATGGCAGATCGTGAGACGGGAACCGTCAAATGGTTCAATGATTCCAAGGGTTACGGGTTTATTCAGCGCGAAAGCGGCCCGGACGTATTCGTTCACTACCGCGCCATTCGTGGCGACGGCCACCGCACCCTGGTCGAAGGCCAGAAGGTCGAGTTCGGTGTGACCCAGGGCCAGAAAGGCCTGCAGGCGGAAGACGTCTCCGCGGTCTGAGCTCCAGCTCGACATACAACAAGGCCCGTCGATGACGGGCCTTGTTGTTTCTGCACGCTGTACTTCGTAGGGCGGCTTTCGCGGGTAGCTCCCCTCTCCCATTCATGGGAGAGGGGCTGGGGGAGAGGGCCGAGAACACCGCGAAACTGCCTGCTGGCTCCAACCTCTGCGAACGCGGCACGCCGCATGGGTACTAATCGTGTTCGGTCGTTTCTTTTTCAGTGGGTTGTAGGTCTTTCTCCGGATCGAATCCGGGCTACGGGCTGTCGATTCAAACGCCCGTGTCGGCAACTTACCCTCTCCCGCGAGCGGGAGAGGGTCATCAGATAGCCGCCAAGCGGCCGCTTTTATTCCGTACGCCAGACGATCTCGGTTTCGCCATCGGCATCGACCTTGATCCAGCGATCGGCTTCCTCATCGCTTTCATCTTCTACCCAGGTACCCGGTGCACAGCGCACCTGCACGCCGAGCGCGGCATGGGCGGCGCGGGCACAGGCGAGGTCGTCGTCCCAGGGCGTGGCGTCGCTTTCCAGATACAGGCTGTGCCATTTGCCTACGGCTTTCGGCAGCCAGGTCACCGGCACCTCGCCAGCCTTGCATTTGAAGGTCTGGCCCTTCTGCTGCCAGTCGCTGCACGGGCCGAGAGCTTCGCCCAGCCACTGCGCCACGGCGTCGCGTTCGGCGTCTTTCAGGTAGATCTCGATATCGGGTTGGCGCATGGCTTTCAGTCCTGAGAGCGTGGGCTCTGGGTTTTGACGATCCAATCGTAGCGGATGGCGACGGTAACTTCGAAGGGTTCGGCGATCACCGCTTCGCGACGTTCGGCGCTGGCGCGCCAGCCGTGTGGGGTCATGGCCAGCAGGTCGGCGCGGGCCTGAGCGTCGGTCAGCTGCAGCGGAAACTGCAGGGTCTCGCTATGCGCCAGGTGCATGCCGGGCGGGATCAGCGCCAGGTGCTTCTCGTCGTCGTAGTCGCGTACTTCGTCGTACAGCTTCTGCCGCAACTCCATCAGGTGCACGCGGGTCGGGCCCATGCGCAGCAAGCCGCCGCCGGGTGCGAGCAGGCGTTTGGCCTCGGCCCAGTCCAGCGGGCTGAAGACGCTGGCCAGCAGGTCGCAACTGGCATCGGCCAAGGGCACGCGCGCCATGCTCGCCACCAGCCAGCTCAACTGCGGAGCACGTTTGCACGCGCGTTTCACCGCCTCGCGGGAGATATCCAGGGCATAACCGTCGGCATGGGACAGGCCACGGGCGATCTGTTCGGTGTAGTAACCCTCGCCACAACCGATATCCAGCCAGCGCGCCGGCTTGTACTCGGCAGCCAACGCGGCCAGGCGCGCGGCCAGCGGTGCGTAGTGGCCACCGTCGAGAAAGCGTCGGCGCGCCTCGACCATGGCGGCGTTGTCGCCGGGGTCGCGGCTGTTCTTGTGTTGTACCGGCAGCAGGTTGAAGTACCCCTGGCGCGCGCGGTCGAAGCTGTGCCGGTTTTCGCAGGCCAGGCCGTTGCCGCTGGGCATCAGCGGCGCTTGGCAGATGGGGCAGATCAAGCTCATGCCAGCAATTTCACCATCGTCTGGTAATAGACTTCGGTGAGCAGGTCCAGATCGCTGGCCAGCACACGCTCGTTGATCTGGTGGATGGTGGCGTTGACCGGGCCGAGTTCGACCACCTGAGTGCCCAGGGTGGCGATGAAGCGCCCGTCCGAGGTGCCGCCGCTGGTCGACGGGGTGGTTTCGCGCCCGGTGACGTTCTTGATGCTGGCGGCCACCGCGTCGAGCAATTCGCCCGGCTGGGTGAGGAAGGGCAGGCCGGACAGCGCCCATTCCAGGTGATAGTCCAGGCCGTGCTTGTCGAGGATGGTAGTGACGCGTTGCTGCAGGTCTTCGACGGTGGATTCGGTGGAGAAACGGAAGTTGAACACCGCCTTCAGCTCACCGGGAATAACGTTGGTCGCACCGGTGCCGGAATTGAGATTGGACACCTGGAAGCTGGTCGGCGGGAAGTAGTCGTTGCCGTGATCCCAGTGCTCGGCGGCCAGTTCGGCCAGCGCCGGGGCGGCCAGGTGAATGGGGTTCTTCGCCAGGTGCGGGTAGGCCACGTGGCCTTGCTTGCCATAGACGGTCAGGGTGCAACCGAGGGAGCCACGACGACCGTTCTTCACCACGTCACCGAGCAGGGTGGTGCTCGACGGCTCGCCGACGATGCACCAGTCCAGGCGCTCGTTACGCTCGCGCAGGCGCTCGACCACCGCCTTGGTGCCATGCTGCGCCGGACCTTCTTCATCGCTGGTGATGAGGAAGGTGATGGCGCCCTTGTGGTTCGGGTAGTCGGCGACGAAGCGCTCCACCGCGATGATCATGCTCGCCAGGCTGCCTTTCATGTCCGCTGCGCCACGGCCGCAGAGCATGCCGTCTTCATCGACGCGCACGTCGAACGGCTGGTACTGCCAGGCGTCCAGCGGGCCGGTGGGCACCACATCGGTGTGGCCGGCGAAGCACAGCACCGGGCCGTCGCCACCGCGTTTGGCCCAGAAGTTCTCCACCTCTTCGATGCGCATGCGCTCCACCTCGAAGCCGCAGGCTGCCAGACGGCGCATCATCAGCTCCTGGCAACCTTCGTCGACCGGGGTCACGGACGGGCGACGGATCAGGTCGAAGGCGAGTTCCAGGGTCGGGGTGAGGGTGGCGGTCATTGCGGCTCCGGTACGGCGGCTAGCGTGAAGGCCGGCCATATTACCGTGAAAGTCGCGCAGCGACGCCATCCTTGATGCCCTTCTCCCTCTGGGAGAAGGTGGCGCGAAGCGCCGGATGAGGGAGGGCCGCACGGCGCATTCGCGGTAAATGCAGCTTGATACGACGGGCCGACGGCTGACCTGTGCTGCAGGCTTGGGTGGGCAGGGTGCTATCTCTATAATGTGCGCCTTCCTGCAGGGGGTGTGATGGGTACTGACGATCAGCGATTCGGCGGCATAGCCCGGCTTTACGGCCAGGAGGGCTATCAACGACTGGCAGCGGCGCATGTGGCGGTGGTCGGCATCGGCGGCGTGGGCTCATGGGCGGCCGAGGCGCTGGCGCGTTCGGGCGTCGGCGAGATTTCCCTGTTCGACCTGGACGATGTCTGCATCACCAACACCAATCGCCAGGTGCACGCCATCGAAGGCGCGGTGGGCAAGGCCAAGGTCGACGAGATGGCGGCCCGTATCCGCGCCATCAATCCGGCCTGCGTGGTGCACGCGGTGGCGGATTTCGTTACCCGCGAGACCATGGCCGAGTACATCACCGAGCAGCTCGACGGGGTGATCGACTGCATCGACAGCGTACCGGCCAAGGCGGCGCTGATCGCCTGGTGCAAACGGCGCAAGATCCAGATCGTCACCACCGGTGGCGCGGGTGGGCAGGTCGACCCGACGCAGATTCAGGTCACCGACCTGAACAAGACCTTCAACGACCCGCTGGCGGCCAAGGTGCGTAGCCTGTTGCGCCGCGATTATGGCTTCTCGCGTACGCCGGGCCGCACCTACAGCGTCCCTTGCGTGTTCTCCACCGAGCAGCTGCGCTATCCCAAGCCGGACGGCACGGTCTGTCAGGCCAAGGGCTTCGTCGGTGAAGGGGTGAAACTCGACTGCGCGGGCGGTTTCGGCGCGGTGATGATGGTCACCGCCAGCTTCGGCATGGCCGCTGCGGCCAAACTGGTAGACAAACTGGTGGCTGGCGCCCGTCGTCCGGCAGAGCGCCAATCGAAAACCTGAGAAAACGCCCGTGCGCGGTGCGTTTGACTATGCTGGGCGAAGGGAGAGGTTGCAGTAGTCGACAGGGAGACGTCGAACATGATCCGTATCAGAGGTGATTTGTGTCGTACCTGTTTTTTTGCGTCTCGCTGAGAAGACGCTGGGCACGGATGCTCGCCTCCCTGACGCTACCTGTTTTGCTGGTAGCCCTTGGGCCCGTTCAGGCCGAGCCGCAGAAGCTGCGTATCGGCACCGGTGACTGGGCGCCTTATGTCGACCAGGAGCGCAGTGATGGTGGCGCTCTGGCGCGACTGATCAGTGCGGTGTTCGCTGAAGAGGGCTACCAGGTCGAATTCATCTTTCATCCCTGGGACCGCAACGTACTGATGCTGCAGCAGGGGCAGTTGCACGCGATCATGCCCTATAGCTGCAGCCCCAGTCGGCTCAATTACGGCATTTGTAGTGACCCGCTGGTACGCGGGGAGATCGTTCTGTTCCATCGTCGCGATCAGGCGTTCGACTGGACCACGGTCGAGGACTTGCTGAAGTATCACATCGGCACGACGCTGGGTTACTCCTACGGCCCGGCGTTCGACGAGGCGTTGCAGGCTGGCCGCCTGAGCGTCGAGCAGAATGGCAAGGAGGACACCAGCTTTCGTCTTCTGGAGTTGGGTCGCATCGACCTGCATCCACAGGACCGCGCTGTCGGCTATGCCATGTTGAATCGTTTGTTTCCGGAAGATGGCGGTAAAATCGTGCATCATCCACGGCAGTTGAATACCGAGCCGCTGCGCTTGCTGTTTCGCAAGGACGATCTTGAGAGCGTCAAGCTGTTGCGCGTGTTCAATGCCAGGCTGCTTGACTTTGCCCAGCGTGGTGACCTGCAGCGTCTACAGCAGGCGCTTAATTCCGGTAACGCCGATGATTGGAAACCCAGCACCTCGGCCCAGGCCGTGCGGGACTGAACCGCACCTGCCTACCTCCTTCCTCCAAGAGTTTTCTGCATGCTCAATAACGATGTACTGCGCAGCTTGCGCTATTTGCTGGATGTCAGCGATGGCAAGCTGGAAGAGCTATGCCGGTTGGCGGATTATCCCGTCGAGCCGGGCCTGATCCCGGCCTGTCTGCTGCGTGAGGACGAGCCCGGGTATCGTTCCTGCAGTGATGTGCTGCTGGCGCACGTGCTCGAAGGCCTGGTGTTTTACAAGCGTGGCAAGGACGACAGCCGGCCGCGTCTGCCGGTAGAAAAGCGCCTGAGTAACAACCTGATCCTGAAGAAGCTGCGCGTGGCCTTCGAACTGCGCGACGACGATATCCAGGCAATTCTGCAATCGGCTGATCTGCCGATGACCAAGACCGAGCTTGGCGCCCTGTTCCGTGCGCCGGGTCACAAGCACTTTCGCGAGTGCGGCGACCAGATCCTGCGCAATTTTCTGCGCGGTCTGACGTTGCGCGAGCGGGGCAAGAGCGACTAGTGACGTGACCCTGTTGAAATGGTGAAGAGCGTTCGTGATCTTCGGGTGGGTTAGCGGCGCCAAACGTCACACTATCAGACACCGTCATCGTCGTGCGCCGCGTAACCCACCAGGCGCCTAACCCACCCTACGTCAGGACCCAGCCAGCTCGCGCATACGCTGCAGCACGGCATTGAGGCCGTTGCTGCGTGATGGCGACAGTTGTCTCTGTAGCCCCAACTGGTTGAACCAGTCGACCAGATCGACACTGGCCAGCTCGGCGCGAGGCAAGCCTTCGACACGCGCCAGCAGCACGGCCAGCAAGCCACGCAGCAGGCGGGCGTCGCTGCTGGCGCGAAAGTGCAGGTGCTCACCGCGTTGTTCGGCTATCAGCCAGACCAGGCTCTCGCAGCCATGCACGCGGTGCTCGTCGACGCGTTCGGTTTCGCTCAATGGCTCCAAGCGTTCGCCCCATTGCATCAGCAGGCGCGCGCGCTGCTCCCAGCCAGGGCAGGCGGCAAAGGCTGCCAGTGCTTCCTGAGCGGCGACTGCCAGGCTCATGGCGAGAGCCTCCCGTAGCATGTAGGAGCGGCTTCAGCCGCGATGGTTCGGGTGCCGATATTCGCGGCTGAAACGGAATGCCGCCCAGCCGCTCCTACGAAAAGCCGTTGGCGGCATTTCATCGCAGCAGGTCCAGAGCGTTATCCAGGGCGCTGAAAAACCGCCGCAGATCGTCGCCATCGTTGTACATGCCGAGCGAGACGCGAATTGCACCACTCAGACCCAGGCTTTTCATCAGCGGCATGGCGCAGTGATGCCCGGCGCGCACGGCGATGCCCTGTTCACTGAGCAGGTGAGCCAGGTCGGCGTTATGTACGCCGTCGACGCAGAAACTGGCCAGTGCCAGTTGCGGCTTGCCGAGCAGGCGCACGCCGTTGCGGCTTTGCAGGCCGGCCAGCAGTTCGGCATGCAGGGCCGCTTCATGACGTGCCACGGCGGTGTGATCCAACCCGTTCAGCCAGTCCAGTGCTGCGCCCAGGGCTATGACCGCTGAAACCGCTGGTGTGCCGGCCTCGAAACCCAATGGAGCAGGGCGATAGCGCGCGCTCTGGTAGTCGGCATCGAGCACCATCTCACCGCCGAATTGCCAGTGCTGCAATTTGCCCAACGCTTCGCGGCGGCCATACAGCAGGCCGACGCCATCCGGGCCGTAGAGTTTGTGCGACGAACACACGTAGAAATCACAGCCCAGTGCCTGCAGATCGTGGCGACCATGCACCGCACCCTGCGCGCCGTCGACCACGCTGAATGCGCCTTGCGCACGTGCCAAAGCCAGCAGCTCGGCAAGCGGTTGCCAGCGCCCGAGCACATTGGACAACTGCGAAACCGCCAGCAGGCGGGTGCGCGGGCCGATCAGCCGAGCCGCTTGCTGCATATCGATGCTGCCGGTGTGATCCAGCGGCAATACCAGCAACTCGAGATTGCGGCGCTTGGCCAGTTGCTGCCAGGGCAGCAGATTGGCGTGGTGCTCCAGCGCGCTGATGACGATTTGCTCGCCCGGCTGCAGCAGATGCTCCAGGCCGTAGGCCAGCAGGTTGAGTGATTCGGTGCTGCCGCGGGTAAAGATGATCTCCTCGGTGCTGGCTGCATTCAGCCACTGCGCGGCTTTGCTGCGTGCGGCCTCGAAGGCGCGGGTGGCGCGCTCGCCCGGCAGGTGCTGGGCACGGTGCACGTTGGCCACGCCACTGGCCAGGTAGCCGAGCAGGGCGTCCAGCACCGCCTGCGGTTTCTGTGCAGTGGCGGCGCTGTCCAGATAGGTCTGGCCTTCGGCTTCGAGGGCGAGTATGCCGGGGAAGTCGGCACGCCAGGGGGAGATCGGTGACATGAGGAGCCTATCCCGTAGGGTGCGCCATGCGCACTGAGTCGCATGGCTGAGCAGTGCGCAAGGCGCACCCTACGTTGGATCAATTGTGGGCGTGCAGGGCTTCGTTCAGCTCAATAGCCGACTTGTGGGTCTTGCACTCCACGGCGCCGGTCAGCGAGTTGCGACGGAACAGCAGGTCAGGCTGACCAGCCAGGTCGCGCGCCTTGACCACCTTGACCAGGGCGTTGCCTTCGTCGAGCAGGTTCACCTTGGTGCCGGCGGTGATGTACAGGCCGGCTTCGACGGTGTTGCGGTCGCCCAGCGGGATGCCGATACCGGCGTTGGCGCCGATCAGGCAACCTTCACCGACACTGATGATGATGTTGCCACCACCGGACAGGGTGCCCATGGTCGAGCAGCCGCCGCCCAGGTCGGAACCCTTGCCGACGAATACGCCAGCGGAAACGCGGCCTTCGATCATGCCCGGGCCTTCGGTGCCGCCGTTGAAGTTGACGAAGCCTTCGTGCATCACGGTGGTGCCTTCGCCGATGTAGGCGCCGAGGCGCACGCGCGCGCTGTCGGCGATACGCACGCCGGTCGGCACCACGTAGTCGGTCATTTTCGGGAACTTGTCCACCGAGAACACTTCCAGCAGCTCGCCCTTCAGGCGCGCTTCCAGCTGGCGCTCGGCCAGTTCGCCGAGGTCGACGGCGCCCTGGCTGGTCCAGGCCACGTTGGGCAGCAGCGGGAAGATACCTGCCAGGCTCAGACCGTGCGGCTTGACCAGACGATGCGACAGCAGGTGCAGCTTGAGGTAGGCCTCCGGGGTGCTGGTCAGCGCGGCATCTTCAGCCAGGAAGGTGGCGACCAGCGGGTTGTGGCTTTCGGCCAGACGGGTCAGCAGCGCCGCTTGAGCGGCGTCCACGCCTTTCAGAGCTTCGGCCAGGTCAGCAGCCTGTGTGGTGGTGAAGGCGATGGCCTGATTGCCACCCTGGTAGCCGAGCTTCTCGGCGGCCTTGGCTACCAGCTCGCTGGCCGGATTGAGCAGCGGCAGGGCGTAGAAGACTTCCAGCCAGTTGCCCTGGCGGTTCTGGGTGCCAACACCAAAGGCGATGCTGTAAAGGGAGGTGCTCATTAGATGGGGGTTCCTTGCAACGAAATCGGGTGAGGTTGATCAGGCCAGCGCGGCTTGGTAGTTATCCGGCTTGAAGCCGACCAGGGTCTTGTCGCCCAGGTCGAGTACCGGGCGCTTGATCATCGAGGGTTGGGCCAGCATCAGTTCGATGGCCTTGGCCTGGTCGAGATCGGCTTTCTGCGCGTCTTCCAGCTTGCGGAATGTGGTGCCAGCACGGTTCAGGACGGTCTGCCAGCCATGCTCGTTGCACCACTTTTCCAGGTTTGCACGGTCGATCCCGACGCTCTTGTAGTCGTGAAAGGCATAGTCGACCTGGTGTTCATCGAGCCAGGTTCTGGCCTTTTTCATCGTGTCGCAGGCCTTGATGCCATACAGGACGTAACTCATTGATCTTCCTCTGATGAGTGGCGTGCCGGAAGGTCCGGGAAATACGGCGGGCCATTATGCCACGTCGCGTCCAGACGTGGCGGCGGCTGTCGCTGTGATGTGTTACAGCGCCGGCGTGCAGCAGAGGCGTGTAGCCCGGATGAAATCCAGGAAGCCATGAGCGGCTATCCCCGGATTGCATCCGGGCTACGGAGTCGGAGGCTCGCGGCTAAAGCCCCGTCCACAGGCCCTGCAGAGGCTCAGGCGCTGCGAATGAAACGGGCAATACGCTCGGCGGCCTCGATGCACTCGGCCAGCGGTGCCACCAGCGCCATACGTACGCGGCCAGCGCCCGGGTTGACACCATCGACCTCACGCGACAGGTACGAGCCGGGCACCACGGTGACGTGCTCGGTGGCGAACAGGTCGCGGGTGAACAGGGTGTCGTCACCCGGTGTGCGCGCCCACAGGTAGAAGCCGCCATCGGGGCGCTGCACGTCCATCACCGGGGCGAGGATATCCAGCACGGCAGCGAATTTCTCACGGTACATGTCACGGTTGGCACGTACATGCGCTTCGTCATTCCAGGCGGCAACGCTGGCCAGTTGGGTTTGTACCGGCATGGCGCAGCCGTGGTAGGTGCGGTACAGCAAGAAGTGCTTGAGGATGCTGGCGTCGCCGGCGACGAAGCCCGAACGCAGCCCCGGCAGGTTGGAGCGCTTGGACAGGCTGTGGAACACCACGCAACGTGCGAAATCGCTACGGCCCAGTTCGGCGCAGGCGCTGAGCAGGCCGGGCGGTGGTGCGTCCTCATCGAAATACAGTTCGCTGTAGCACTCGTCGGCGGCGATGACGAAGTCGTGCTCGTCGGCCAGGGCGATCAGTTTCTTCAGCGTCTCGACCGGGATCAGGGCGCCGGTGGGGTTGCCTGGCGAGCAGAGGAAGAGAATCTGGCAGCGCTGCCAGACTTCTGTCGGCACGGCATCGAAGTCCGGGTTGAAGCCGTGGGCTTCCAGGCACGGCAGGTAGTGCGGCTCGGCGCCGGCGAGGAAGGCCGCACCTTCGTAGATCTGATAGAAGGGGTTGGGGCTGACCACCAGGCCCTTGGCATTGCGGTCGACCACCGCCTGGGTGAAGGCGAACAGCGCTTCGCGGGTGCCATTGACCGGCAACACGTGGCGCGCTGCATCCAGCCAGCCAGTTGGCACGCCAAAGCGGCGTTCGCACCAGCTGGCAATGCTCTGGCGCAGCTCCGGCAGGCCGAGCGTGGTCGGGTAGACGGCGAGCTTGTCGAGATTGGCGGTCAGTGCCTGGCCGACGAAGTCAGGCGAGCGATGCTTGGGTTCGCCGATGGACAGGGCGATCGGACGCTTGTCGGCGGCCGGTTGCACGCTGCCGAGCAGTTCGCGCAGTTTCTCGAAAGGGTAGGGCTGGAGCTGGTCGAGGGCTGGATTCATCGTTATCTCGCGTACTTCGGAAAGCGGGGCGGCGCAATCATATGTTGATCTGCAGGGTCTGCGGTTGAGCGCTGGGCTCGGACAGGCGGCGGACGATGGTTTCCTGCAGGCGTGCACAGAGTTCGGGGTCGGACAGCGGCTGGTTGTTGGCGTCGGTGACGAAGAATACGTCCTCGACCCGTTCGCCGAGGGTGGCGATCTTGGCGTTCTGCAGCGACAGGTCGTATTCGAGGAAGATTCGCCCGATCCGAGCCAGCAGGCCGGGGCGGTCCGGGGCGGTCAGTTCGAGGATGGTCACCGGGCGCTGCGCGTCGTTGTGGATGGTCACCTGCGGCGCGAAGGCAAAGTGCTTGAGCTGACGCGGCACGCGACGCTGGATGATGGTCGGGTAGTCGTCCGGGTTCTTCAGCGCTTCGATCAGGCCTTCGCGAATCTGCTGGATGCGCGCCGGGTTGTTGCCGATCGAGCCGCCGTCAGCATCCAGCACCACGTAGGTATCGAGGGTGAACTGGCTGGTGGAGGTGATGATCCGCGCGTCGTGAATGTTCAGGTTGAGCTGGCTCATCGCGGCCACGGTGACGGCGAAGAAGTCATGCTGGTCCGGCGCGTAGATGAAGATCTGCGTGCCGCCTTCGAACTCGCGCTGGGTGGTTTCCTTCATCAGCACCAGCGGGCCGCCATCGTTGGGGTGCTGGAGAATGGCATCGGTGTGCCAGGCCACGTCGGTGGCGGTGTGACGCAGGAAGTAGTCGTCGCCCAGCTGGCTCCAAAGCTGTTCGGCATCGTCCGGGTCGGTGCCGCCGCGTACCAGGGTGTCCAGGGCTGCACTCTGGGTCTGGCGAATCTGCTCTTCACGGTCCAGTGGGTTTTCCAGGCCGCGGCGCAGGGCGCGCTTGGTCTCGGTGTAGAGCTGGCGCAGCAGGCTGGCGCGCCAGGAGTTCCATAGGCTGGGGTTGGTGGCGTTGATATCGGCCACGGTCAGCACGTAGAGGTAGTCCAGGTGGGTCTGGTCGCCTACGAACTGGGCGAAGTCATGGATCACCTGCGGGTCGGAGAGGTCCTTGCGCTGCGCGGTGGTGGACATCACCAGGTGGTGCTGCACCAGCCAGACGATCAGGGCGCTGTCCCAGGCCGGCAGATGATGGCGGCGGGCGAAGGCTTCGGCGTCCACTGCACCCAGCTCCGAGTGATCACCGCCACGGCCCTTGCCGATGTCGTGATACAGACCGGCGAGGTAGATCAGCTCCGATTTGGGCAGCTTGTCGATCAGCTTGCTGGCCAGCGGGAATTTTTCCGCCAGCTCCGGCCAGCGGAACTTGCGCAGGTGCTTGATCAGGTTGAGGGTGTGCGCGTCGACCGTATAGATGTGGAACAGGTCGTGCTGCATCTGTCCGACGATATGGCCGAACTCCGGCAGGTAACGGCCGAGAATGCCGTAGCGGTTCATCCGGCGCAGGTTGCGGTGAATGCCTTCCTTGCACTTGAACAGTTCGATGAACAGGCTGGTGTTGCGGATGTCTTTGCGGAACTCGTCGTCGATCAGGTGGCGGCTGTCGCGCAGCAGGCGGATGCTGTCGGCACGCACACCCTTGATTTCCGGGTGCTGCGCCATCAGCACGAAGATTTCGATGATGGCAAAGGGCGTGCGCTTGAACACGTTCGGGTGGGTGACTTCGATATAGCCGTCGCGCACCTGGAAGCGGCTATTCAGTGGCGTGGCCGGGCCGCTTTCACCAGCGCGCAGGATCACTTCCTCGAAGTGCTGGTTGATCAGGTCCGACAGCTCGGAAATCCCCATCACCACGCGGTAGTACTTCTGCATGAAGTGTTCGATGCTGCGCTTGCCGTCGCCGTCCTGATAGCCGAACAGGGCAGCGATCTTGGCCTGGTGATCGAACAGCAGGCGGTCTTCGGCGCGCCCGGCGAGCATGTGCAGGGCGTAGCGCACCTTCCACAAAAATTCCTGGCTGGAGGAGAGCAGGGCGTATTCGCTCTCCAGTAGGAAGCCGTGGCCGACCAGGGCCTGCAGGTTGAGTGTGCCGAACTGGCGGCGTGCCACCCAGAGGACGGTCTGGATGTCGCGCAGGCCGCCGGGCGAGCCCTTGACGTTGGGTTCGAGGTTGTACTCGGTGTCGTTGTACTTGGCATGACGCGCTCTGCGTTCGTCGCGCTTGGCCAGGTAGAAGTGCTTGCTCGGCCACATCTGATCGGTGCTGGTGACCTGCTGCATACGCTGGCGCAGGTGCTCGGGGCCGGCGATGGTGCGGCTTTCCATCAGGTTGGTGATCACCGTCAGGTCGGCGCGCGCCTCTTCGGCGCATTCGTCGACCGAGCGCACGCTCTGACCGACTTCCAGGCCGATGTCCCAGAGCAGGGTGAGAAAGCCTTCGATGGGCTCGCGAAAGATTTCGTGATCGCTGCTGTCGAGCAGGATCAGCAGGTCGATGTCCGAGTAAGGGTGCAGCTCGCCACGGCCGTAGCCGCCAACGGCGAGCAGGGCGATGTCGGCATCCTCGCTCCAGGTGAAGCGCTTCCAGGCTTCCTGCAGGATCTGATCGACGAACCAGGCGCGGTCTTCGACCAGGCGGCGAATGTCACGGCCGGCGCGAAAGCGCGCATCGAGCACCTCATGCGCGCCGCGGATGGCCTTCTTGAATGCAGCGATGGGGCTGGATTTCAGGGCCAGCTCGGCCTGGAACTGACCGCGGTCAAACAGTTCGGGGTCCATCTGCGGCATGCAGTTGCCTTCCTTATATAAGGTGGGGTGCGCGATGCGCACCACAAGCTTCAATGGTGCGCACGGCGCACCCTACGGATCGCGGTCAGGCCGAGGTGCGCGGCAGGGTGTCGTCGCTGCGCAGGGTCAGGATCTCATAGCCGTCTGCGGTGACCAGTACGGTGTGCTCCCATTGCGCCGACAGCTTGCGGTCCTTGGTGATGGCGGTCCAGCCGTCGCCGAGCAGGCGGGTTTCCGGGCGGCCCTGGTTGATCATCGGCTCGATGGTGAAGGTCATGCCTTCCTTGAGCTCCATGCCGGTACCGGCCTTGCCGTAGTGCAACACCTGCGGCTCTTCATGGAAGACCGCGCCGATGCCATGGCCGCAGTATTCGCGGACCACGGAGAAACCGTTCTTTTCCGCGTGCTTCTGGATCACTTCGCCGATATCGCCCAGGCGCGTGCCGGGTTTGACCAGTTCGATGCCTTTATACATGCATTCCTGGGTGACCTTGGCCAGGCGCTCGGCCCACTCGGCGACCTTGCCGACCATGAACATCTTGCTGGTATCGCCGTGGTAGCCGTCCTTGATCACGGTGACGTCGATGTTCAGCACGTCGCCGTCTTTCAGCGGCTTGTCATTGGGGATGCCGTGGCACACCACATGGTTGATCGAGGTGCAGATCGACTTGGGGAAGCCCTTGTAATTGAGTGGTGCGGGAATGGCCTGCTGCACGTTGACGATATAGTCGTGGCAGATGCGGTCGATTTCCTCGGTGGTGACGCCTGGCTTGACGTGTTCACCGATCATCTCCAGCACTTCGGCGGCCAGACGGCCGGCCACGCGCATTTTCTCGATTTCTTCGGCGGATTTGATGGTGACGGTCATATGAAGCTCTCGGGCACGAACGGAAAGGGCGATATATTAGCAGCTTCGCCGTGCCAGCCCCAAAGGCGCTGCAACCGCTGCGGGGCGTTACTGCGTTGTTTGCCAGCTTTTGTAGCCTGAGCCGGCTTTGTGTGGTATAAAACGCGCCGCTTTACGGGCACTAAGCCCGAAAGCTCAAACCCACACACGTATCGACACGGTTTCCTGGGTGCCCGCAAGGGTTGGAAGCTGGGATACGTGGAGGCCTAACCCGACTTATCAAGGAACTATCATGTCCCAAGTCAACATGCGCGATATGCTGAAGGCCGGTGTGCACTTCGGCCACCAGACCCGTTACTGGAACCCGAAAATGGGCAAGTACATTTTCGGCGCGCGTAACAAGATTCACATCATCAACCTCGAAAAAACCCTGCCGATGTTCAACGAAGCTCAGGCTTTCGTTGAGAAGCTGGCTGCTGGCAAGAACAAGATCCTGTTCGTCGGCACCAAGCGTTCCGCTGGCAAGATCGTTCGCGAAGAAGCTGCTCGTTGCGGCTCGCCGTTCGTCGATCACCGCTGGTTGGGCGGCATGCTGACCAACTACAAGACCATCCGTGCTTCGATCAAGCGCCTGCGCGAGCTGGAAACCCAGTCCCAGGACGGTACTTTCGCCAAGCTGACCAAGAAAGAAGCCCTGATGCGTACCCGTGATCTGGAAAAACTGGATCGCAGCCTGGGTGGTATCAAGGACATGGGTGGTCTGCCGGACGCTCTGTTCGTTATCGACGTTGACCACGAGCGCATTGCTATCACCGAAGCCAACAAGCTGGGCATCCCGGTTATCGGCATCGTCGATACCAACAGCAGCCCGGAAGGCGTTGACTACATCATCCCGGGTAACGACGACGCCATCCGCGCCATCCAGCTGTACATGGGTGCCATGGCCGACGCCGTGATCCGTGGTCGCAGCAATGCTGGCGGCGGCACTGAAGAGTTCGTCGAAGAAGCCGCGGCTGCCGAGAGCGCCGAAGGCTAAGCGGTAACGCAAAGCATCTAGCGTTACGCGCTGTGCAAGAAGGGGGCTAAGCCCCCTTTTTGCCACTCACAGATTTGATCGCCCGTCACGCGGGTGAATGGTTGAAGACCTACCGAGAGGATTTTCAAGATGGCAGAGATTACTGCAGCCCTGGTTAAAGAACTGCGCGAGCGTACTGGCCAAGGCATGATGGAGTGCAAGAAGGCCCTGGTTGCCGCTGGTGGCGATATCGAGAAAGCCATTGATGACATGCGCGCTTCCGGCGCCATCAAGGCTGCCAAGAAGGCTGGCAACATTGCCGCTGAAGGCTCCATCGCCGTTCGCGTCGAAGGCGGTCGTGGCCTGATCATCGAAGTCAACTCGCAGACCGACTTCCTGGCTCTGCAGGACGACTTCAAAGCCTTCGTCAAAGAAAGCATCGACGAAGCCTTCGAGAAGAACCTGACCGAAGCCGCTCCGCTGATCGCCTCGCGCGAATCCGCTCGTGAAGCCCTGGTTGCCAAGTGCGGCGAGAACGTCAACATCCGTCGCCTGGCCGCTGTTTCCGGCGAAACCGTTGGTGCCTACCTGCACGGCCACCGTATCGGCGTTCTGGTTGTCCTGAAAGGCGGCAACGACGAACTGGCCAAGCACGTTGCCATGCACGTTGCTGCCTCCAACCCGGCCGTTGTTTCGCCGGATCAGGTCTCCGAAGAGCTGGTTGCCAAGGAAAAGGAAATCTTCCTGCAGCTGAACGCCGAGAAGATCGCTGGCAAGCCGGAAAACATCGTCGAGAACATGGTCAAAGGCCGTATCGCCAAGTTCCTGGCCGAAGCCAGCCTGGTCGAGCAAGCCTTCATCATGGATCCGGAAGTCAAGGTCGGTGACCTGGTGAAGAAAGCCGGTGCCGAAATCGTTTCCTTCGTTCGTTACGAAGTGGGCGAGGGTATCGAGAAGGCCGAGACCGACTTCGCCGCCGAAGTTGCCGCTCAGGTTGCTGCCAGCAAGCAGTAATCGGCGGTTCGGCCAGTTGTCCCAGAGAGGCTGCCCGCTTGCGCGTGCAGCCTCTTTGCCGAATAAGGGGCAACAAATGCACTAACGGCCTTGCAACCTGAGGTCGCCGGCACGTTCGAAGTGCCGGATAATTGCAGCGCCCGAGCGCGTTGCTCAAGAATTTCATATCGCCGCAGGAGAGACTTGCAATGGCTCAGCAGACAACTGGTCGCCAACCTCGCTACAAACGCATTCTGCTCAAACTTAGCGGCGAGGCCCTGATGGGCTCGGAAGATTTCGGCATCGATCCGAAGGTGCTCGATCGCATGGCGCTGGAAGTCGGCCAACTGGTCGGTATCGGTGTGCAGGTCGGCCTGGTGATCGGTGGTGGCAACCTGTTCCGTGGCGCGGCGCTGTCGGCTGCCGGCATGGATCGCGTCACTGGCGACCACATGGGCATGCTGGCCACCGTAATGAACGCCCTGGCCATGCGTGATGCGCTGGAGCGCTCGAACATCCCTGCCATCGTCATGTCGGCGATTTCCATGGTCGGCGTGACCGATCACTATGACCGCCGCAAGGCCATGCGCCACCTGAAGACCGGTGAGGTGGTGATTTTCGCTGCGGGCACCGGCAACCCCTTCTTTACCACCGATTCGGCTGCTTGCCTGCGTGCCATCGAAATCGATGCGGACGTGGTACTGAAGGCGACCAAGGTCGATGGCGTGTACACTGCCGACCCGTTCAAAGATCCGCATGCCGAGAAGTTCGAGCGCCTGACCTATGACGAGGTGCTCGATCGCAAGCTGGGCGTGATGGATCTGACCGCCATCTGCCTGTGCCGCGATCACAACATGCCGCTGCGGGTTTTCAACATGAACAAGCCCGGCGCACTGCTGAACGTTGTAGTGGGTGGCGCCGAAGGAACTCTGATCGAGGAGGATGCACAATGATCAACGACATCAAGAAAGACGCTCAGGAGCGTATGAGCAAGTCCCTGGAAGCGCTGGGGCGTAACCTGGCCTCCATTCGAACCGGTCGTGCCCATCCGAGCATTCTCGATAGCATCAAGGTACCGGCCTGGGGCAGCGACATGCCGCTCAATCAGGTAGCAGCGATCACCGTCGAAGATGCGCGCACCCTGAAGATCGTCGCGCATGACAAGACCCTCAGTGCTGCCATCGAGAAGGCCATCCTGACCTCCGATCTGGGCCTGAACCCGAGCAGCGCTGGTACCACCATTCGTGTGCCGATGCCGGCGCTGACCGAGGAAACCCGCAAGGGCTATACCAAGCAGGCGCGTGGCGTGGCCGAAGATGCCAAGGTCGCCGTGCGCAACGTGCGTCGTGATGCCCTGGCCGAGCTGAAGAAACTGTCCAAAGCCAAGGAAATCAGCGAGGACGAAGAGCGTCGCGCCGCTGACGAGCTGCAGAAGATCACCGACAAGTTCATCGGTGACGTCGACAAGGCGCTCGAGGTCAAAGAAGCGGACCTGATGGCCGTCTGACGGCTGGGCGCCCATACATGGACAAGAACAAGCAGGGGGCGGTGCCGCGGCATGTCGCCATCATCATGGATGGCAACAACCGTTGGGCGAAGAAGCGCCTGTTGCCGGGTGTGGCTGGGCACAAGGCCGGGGTCGATGCAGTTCGCGCGGTGATCGAGGTCTGTGCCGAGTCGGGCGTCGAGGTGCTGACCCTGTTCGCCTTTTCCAGTGAGAACTGGCAGCGTCCGGCCGAAGAGGTTGGTGCGCTGATGGAGTTGTTCCTGGGGGCGCTGCGTCGTGAGGCCAGGCGTCTGCTGGATAACGACATCAGCCTGCGCATCATCGGTGATCGCTCGCGTTTTCATCCCGAGTTGCAGGCAGCCATGCGCGAAGCCGAGCAACTGACTGCCGGCAACCGGCGTTTCACCTTGCAGATCGCGGCCAACTACGGTGGTCAGTGGGATATCGCCCAGGCCGCTCAGCGTCTGGCGCGTGAGGTGCAGGCAGGTCATTTGCAGCCCGAAGACATTACCCCGCAATTGCTTCAGGGTTGTCTGGCCACCGGTGATTTGCCTTTGCCCGACCTGTGCATCCGTACGGGTGGCGAGCGCCGCATCAGTAACTTCCTCCTGTGGCAGTTGGCTTATAGCGAACTGTACTTCTCCGACCTCTATTGGCCGGACTTCAAGCACGAGGCCATGCGCAAGGCGCTGGCCGATTTCGCTACCCGCCAGCGTCGCTTCGGCAAGACCAGCGAGCAGGTGGAAGCTGAGGCGCGCTCCTAATGCTCAAACAACGAATCATCACGGCGCTGGTGCTGTTGCCCATCGCCCTGGGCGGTTTTTTTCTGCTCGATGGCGGTGCCTTTGCCCTGTTCATCGGTGCGGTGGTCACGCTGGGGGCCTGGGAATGGGCCCGTCTGGCAGGGTTCGAGGCGCAGTCGCTGCGTGTGGCCTATGCGGCTGCAGTGGCCGTGTTGCTCGGCTTGCTGTACATGGTGCCGGTCGTTGCCCCGCTGCTGCTGGTGGTGGCTGTGCTGTGGTGGTTGGTCGCGACCTTTCTGGTAATGACCTATCCCGATAGCAGTCGTCTCTGGGGCGGTGTGCCGGGGCGTTTGCTGATTGGTTTGCTGATTCTGCTGCCGGCCTGGCAAGGGCTGATCCTGCTCAAGCAGTGGCCGCAGGCCAATGCGCTGATCATCGCGGTGATGGTGCTGGTCTGGGGGGCGGATATCGGCGCCTATTTTTCCGGCAAGACCTTTGGCAAGCGCAAGCTGGCGCCCAAGGTCAGCCCGGGCAAGAGTTGGGAAGGACTCTACGGCGGCCTTGCGGCCAGCCTGCTGATCACCCTGCTGGTCGGGCTGCAGCAAGGCTGGTCCGTTGGTGGGCTGCTGCTGGCTCTGGCGGGTGCCGCTGTGGTGGTACTGATTTCCGTGGTTGGTGACCTGACCGAAAGCATGTTCAAGCGTCAGTCCGGGATCAAGGACAGCAGCAATCTGCTGCCGGGACATGGCGGAGTGCTGGATCGTATCGACAGTCTGACCGCAGCCATCCCGTTGTTCGCTGCACTGCTCTGGCTCGCTGGTTGGGGCGCGCTGTGAGTGCAGTGCAGCAGGTCACAGTGCTGGGCGCTACGGGCTCTATTGGCCTCAGTACGCTGGATGTGATCGCGCGCCACCCTGAGCGCTACAGCGTCTTCGCGCTGACGGGCTTTTCGCGCCTGGCAGAGCTGCAGGTGTTGTGCGTGCAGCATCGGCCGCGCTACGCCGTGGTGCCTGATGACGCTTCAGCGCTCGAGCTGCAGAGCAATCTGCGCGCCGCCGGGCTGGCGACCGAGGTGCTGGTCGGCGAAGCAGGGCTGTGCGCCGTATCTGCCGACGCGGCGGTCGATTGCGTAATGGCGGCCATTGTCGGTGCGGCAGGCCTCAAGCCGACCCTGGCGGCCGTGCGGGCCGGTAAGAAGGTGCTGCTGGCCAACAAGGAAGCGCTGGTGATGTCCGGCGCCTTGTTCATGCAGGCGGTCAAGCAGAGCGGGGCGGTGCTGTTGCCTATCGACAGCGAGCACAACGCCATTTTCCAGTGTCTGCCCGGTGACTATGCGCGGGGGCTGCAGACTGTCGGTGTGCGTCGCGTACTGCTGACGGCTTCTGGTGGGCCTTTTCGCGAAACGCCGTTGGCCGACCTGGAATGCGTCACGCCGGAGCAGGCCTGTGCTCATCCGAACTGGTCGATGGGGCGCAAGATTTCCGTAGACTCGGCCAGCATGATGAACAAGGGGCTCGAGTCGATCGAGGCCTGCTGGTTATTCGATGCCCGCCCGGAGCAGATCGAAGTGGTCATCCACCGGCAGAGCGTGATTCATTCGCTGGTCGATTACATCGACGGTTCGGTGCTGGCGCAGCTGGGTAATCCGGATATGCGCACGCCCATCGCTCATGCGTTGGCCTGGCCGGAGCGTATCGACTCGGGCGTATCGCCTCTGGATCTGTTTGCCGTCGGTCGCCTGGATTTCGAACGCCCCGACGAGCAGCGTTTTCCCTGTCTGCGTCTGGCGCGGGAGGCGGCGCAGGCTGGCGGCAGTGCGCCGGCGATGCTCAACGCCGCCAATGAAGTCGCGGTCGAGGCTTTCCTGCAGCGGCGCATCCGTTTCGTTGATATCGCGCGTATGATTGAGTCCGTGTTGAACGCCCAGCCGGTGCAGGCTGTCGAAGCGCTCGACGCGGTATTCGCGGCCGATGCCCGTGCGCGTGAGCTGGCTGGGCAGTGGCTCGCTGGCCGTTGATGACGTCCGTATTGGTCTGGTGTGTGCTGGAACTTGAGCGGCTCGTAGAGCTGGAGAAGTGAAATGAGTGGGTTGTACATGCTGGTTGGCACCCTGATCGCACTGGGTGTCCTGGTGACCTTTCACGAGTACGGGCACTTCTGGGTAGCCCGGCGCTGCGGCGTCAAGGTGCTGCGCTTCTCCGTTGGCTTCGGCACACCGCTGCTGCGCTGGCATGACCGCCAGGGCACCGAATTCGTGGTTGCAGCCATTCCTCTGGGCGGCTACGTCAAGATGCTCGATGAGCGCGAGGGCGATGTGCCCCCCGAGCTCGTCGAGCAGTCCTTCAATCGCAAGAGCGTGCGCCAGCGCATCGCCATCGTGGCTGCGGGCCCGCTGGCCAATTTCCTGCTGGCGCTGCTGTTCTTCTGGTTCGTCGCCATGCTCGGCAGTCAGCAGGTGCGCCCGGTTATCGGCGCGGTGCAGCCGGACAGTCTGGCGCAAGTGGCCGGGCTGCGTGCGGGGCAAGAGATCGTTGCGGTAAACGGCGAGGCCACCAGTGGTTGGGCGGCGGTCAATCTGCAGCTGGTGAGGCGTCTGGGCGAGAGCGGTACGCTCGATCTGCGCGTGCTGGAGCCTGGCTCCACCGTCGAAACGCCAAAACAGGTGCAGTTGGACAACTGGCTGCGCGGCGTCGACGAGCCGGACCCGATTGGTTCGCTGGGCATTCGTCCATGGCGTCCTGTGCTGGAGCCGGTTCTGGCTGAGGTCGATTCCAAGGGGCCTGCCCACGCCTCAGGGCTGCAGGCAGGGGACAGGTTGCTGGCGCTCGATGGCGAGCCCCTGGTCGACTGGCAGGATCTGGTCGATCGCGTCCGGGCATTGCCGGGCGAGGCGGTCACGTTGCGCTTCGAACGCGCCGGGCAAACGCAGGATGTGCAGCTGACTCTGGCATCGCGCGGTGAAGGAGAGGCCCGCAGTGGCTACCTGGGCGCCGGCGTGCAGGGCGTCGAATGGCCGCCGGAGATGCTCCGCGAGGTGCGCTACGGTCCGCTCGATGGCGTTGTCGAAGGCATGCGTCAAACCTGGTCCATGAGCCTGCTGACCCTCGATTCGCTGAAGAAAATGCTGTTCGGTGAGCTCTCGGTAAAAAACTTGAGTGGGCCGATAACCATTGCTAAAGTGGCGGGCGCTTCAGCTGAGTCAGGGCTGGGGGATTTCCTGAAATTCCTTGCATATCTGAGTATTAGCTTGGGGGTTCTCAATCTGCTGCCCATTCCCGTACTGGATGGTGGGCATCTGCTGTTTTATCTGGTCGAGTGGGTGCGTGGTCGCCCCTTGTCTGAGCGGGTTCAGGGTTGGGGGATGCAGATCGGCATCAGTCTGGTCATCGGGGTCATGTTGCTTGCCCTGGTCAACGACCTCAGCCGCCTGTGAGCATTGCTGAACACGTTCTTGAGATTTAAAAGAAGTGTCGCTTAAGCGGCAGTTTTTATCGTCAGTTGGAATAAGAAAGGACTTCATGAAACGTCTGCTGCTACCTGCGGTACTGTCCGCATTGATGATCGCCGAAGTTCACGCCGAGTCCTTCACCATCTCCGATATACGCGTCAATGGCCTGCAGCGGGTTTCCGCAGGCAGCGTATTCGGCGCGCTGCCGCTCAACGTGGGCGAGCAGGTAGATGATCGCCAACTGGTCGATGCCACCCGCTCCCTGTTCCGTACCGGCTTCTTCCAGGATATCCAGCTCGGTCGCGATGGTGACGTGCTGGTGGTTACCGTGGTCGAGCGTCCCTCCATCTCCGGCATCGAGATCGAAGGCAACAAGGCCATCACTACAGAAGACCTGCTCAAGGGCCTGAATCAGTCCGGTCTGGCCGAGGGCGAAATCTTCCAGCGCGCCACCCTCGAAGGCGTGCGTAACGAGCTGCAGCGCCAGTATGTCGCTCAGGGTCGCTATTCGGCCGAGATCGAAGCCGAAGTGATTCCGCAGCCGCGTAACCGTGTGGCGCTGAAGATCACCATCAACGAAGGCACCGTTGCTGCCATCTCCCACATCAACGTGGTCGGCAACACCGTGTTCTCCGATGAAGATCTGGTCGATCTGTTCGAACTGAAGACCACCAACTGGCTGTCCTTCTTCAAGAACGACGACAAGTATGCCCGCGAGAAACTGTCCGGTGACCTCGAGCGCCTGCGCTCCTACTACCTGGACCGCGGCTACATCAACATGGATATCAGCTCCACCCAGGTATCCATCACCCCGGACAAGAAGCACGTCTACATCACCGTCAACGTCGAAGAGGGCGAGAAGTACAGCGTCCGTGACGTGAAGCTGTCCGGTGACCTCAAGGTGCCGGAAGAAGACGTGCGTGCACTGCTGCTGGTCAAGGAAGGGCAGGTCTTCTCGCGCAAGATCATGACCACCACCAGCGAGCTGATCACCCGCCGCCTGGGTAACGAAGGCTATACCTTCGCCAACGTCAATGGCGTGCCTGAAGCGCACGACGAGGACAACACCGTCTCGATCACCTTCTTTGTCGATCCTGGCAAGCGCGCCTACGTCAACCGCATCAACTTCCGCGGCAATACCAAGTCCGAGGACGAGGTGCTGCGTCGTGAAATGCGTCAGATGGAAGGTGGCTGGGCCTCGACCTACCTGATCGACCAGTCCAAGGTGCGTCTGGAGCGTCTGGGGTTCTTCAAGGAGGTTAACGTCGAAACCCCGCAGGTACCGGGTACCGACGACCAGATCGACGTCAACTACAGCGTCGAAGAGCAGCCGTCCGGCTCCATCACCGCCAGCGTCGGTTTCGCCCAGAACGCCGGTCTGATCCTAGGTGGCTCGATCAGCCAGAACAACTTCCTGGGTACCGGTAACCGCGTCAGCATCGGCCTGACCCGCAGCGAATACCAGACCCGATACAGCTTCGGCTTCGTTGACCCCTACTGGACCGTCGACGGTGTCAGCCTGGGTTACAACGCCTTCTACCGTACCACCGACTACGATGAGCTCGATGTCGACGTATCCAGCTATTCGGTCGACAGCCTGGGTGCAGGTGTCAACATTGGCTACCCGATCAGCGAAACCGCACGTCTGACCTACGGTCTGACCGTGCAGCAGGACACCATCGATACCGGTCGTTATACCGTCGACGAGATCTTTGATTTCATCGACTCTGAGGGCGATAACTACCTGAACTTCAAGGGTTCCATCGGCTGGTCCGAGTCGACCCTGAACCGTGGTGTACTGGCCAACCGTGGTCATTCGCAGAGCCTGGTGCTGGAAACCACGCTGCCAGGTAGCGATCTGTCGTTCTACAAGCTCGACTACCGTGGTCAGGTCTTCACCCCGATCAGCGACAACTACACCCTGCGCTTCCATACCCAGCTGGGTTATGGCGACAGCTACGGTTCCACGGCTGAGCTGCCGTTCTACGAGCACTACTACGCGGGTGGCTTCAACTCGGTACGTGGTTTCGAAGACAGCAGCCTTGGGCCGCGCAGTACGCCGAGTAGCGGTGCCAAACCGGGCACCCTGCGCGACCCGGACCAGGACCCGCTGCCGTTCGGTGGTAACGTGCTGGTGCAGGGTGGTGTCGAGATGCTCTTCCCGCTGCCGTTCGTCAAGGATCAGCGCTCGCTGCGTACCGCATTGTTCTGGGACGTGGGTAATGTCTTCGATACCAACTGCAGCTCCAGCCAGAAAAGGCTGAGCGACAGCTGCGATATCGACTTCAGCAGCATGGCCAGCTCCGTGGGTGTCGGCCTGACCTGGATCACCGCACTGGGCCCGCTGAGCTTCAGTCTGGCCATGCCGATCAAGAAGCCGGATGATGCCGATACCCAGGTATTCCAGTTCTCCCTGGGTCAAACCTTCTAAGTTCGTTTCACAGAAAGCCAACAGTTTTGTTGCAGGAGTGCATTGTGCGTAAGTTGACTCAACTGGTTCTGTTCACCGCCGCCCTGATCGCCACTCCGGCGTTCGCCGAGATGAAGGTGGCCGTGCTGAACTATCAGATGGCGCTGCTCGAGTCGGACGCAGCCAAGCGCTACGCCGTCGATGCCGAGAAGAAGTTCGGCCCGCAGCTGAACAAGCTCAAGACCCTGGAAAGCGACGCCAAGCGTATCCAGGATCGCATGGTCAAGGACGGCGAGAAGATGCAGCAGGCCGAGCGCGAGCGCCTCGAGCTCGAATTCAAGCAGAAGGCTCGTGACTTCCAGTTCCAGTCCAAGGAGCTGAACGAAGCCAAGGCCATCGCTGACCGCGAGATGCTGGCCAAGCTGAAGCCGAACCTGGACAAGGCCGTCGAAGAAGTGATCAAGAACGGTAACTTCGACCTGGTGCTCGAGCGCGGTGCGGTGATCGATGTCAAACCTCAGTACGACATCACTCGCCAGGTCATCGAGCGCATGAATCAGATGCGTTAAGCATGACTGCGACATTTACCCTCGGCCAGCTGGCCGAGCGCCTGGGCGCCACCTTGCGTGGCGCCGAAGCTAAGGTCATCACGGGCCTGGCCACCTTACAGGAGGCCGGGCCCGAACAATTGAGCTTCCTGGCCAATGCCCAGTACCGCAAGTTTCTGGTGCAGACCCAGGCCGGTGCCGTGTTGCTCACCGCAGCCGATGCTGAAGGCTATGCTGGCGATGCCTTGATCGTTGCCAATCCTTATCTGGCCTATGCCCAGCTTTCGCATGTGTTCGACCGCAAGCCCAAGGCAGCTCCCGGCATTCACGCCACTGCGCAGGTTGCAGGTGATGCTCAGGTCGATCCGAGCGCCAGTATCGGCGCCTTTGCGGTCATCGAAAGCGGTGCTCGCATCGGCGCTGATGTGAGTATCGGTGCGCATTGCGTGGTGGGCGCGCGTAGCGTGATCGGTGAGGGTGGTTGGCTGGCTCCGCGCGTGACGCTGTACCACGATGTGCAGATCGGCAAGCGTGTAGTGATCCAGTCCGGCGCGGTGATTGGTGGCGAAGGCTTCGGTTTCGCCAACGAAAAGGGCGTCTGGCAGAAGATCGCACAGATCGGTGGGGTGACCATCGGTGATGACGTCGAGATCGGCGCCAACACCACGGTGGATCGCGGTGCGCTGTCCGATACCTTGATCGGTAATGGCGTGAAGCTGGATAACCAGATCATGATCGCGCACAACGTGCAGATCGGTGACAACACGGCCATGGCGGGCTGCTGCGGTATTTCCGGCAGCACCAAGATCGGCAAGAACTGCATGATCGCCGGCGGTGTGGGCATGGTTGGCCATATCGAGGTGTGCGACAACGTGTTCGTTACCGGTATGACCATGGTGACTCGCTCGATCACCGAGCCGGGCGCCTATTCTTCAGGCACTGCCATGCAACCGGCGGGCGAGTGGAAGAAGAGTGCAGCCCGTATTCGTCAGTTGGACGATATGGCCAAGCGACTGCGTGAGCTGGAAAAACAGCTGGCCGCCGTGACCCAGACGGCAAACGTCTCATCTGATGCCTGAGCACGGTGTGACCGTGCTCTTTTCTTTTCTTACAGGCTTAACCGGACATGATGGACATCAACGAAATTCGTGAATATTTGCCGCACCGCTATCCGTTCCTGCTGGTGGACCGCGTGGTGGACCTGGACGTCGAAGGCAAGCAGATTCGCGCCTATAAGAATGTCAGCATCAATGAGCCGTTCTTCAACGGTCATTTCCCCGAGCATCCAATCATGCCCGGCGTTCTGATCATCGAGGCCATGGCCCAGGCTGCCGGTATCCTCGGCTTCAAGATGATGGGCGTGAAGCCGGCCGATGGCACCCTGTATTACTTCGTCGGCTCCGACAAACTGCGTTTCCGTTCGCCGGTGCTGCCGGGTGATCAGCTTACGCTGGAAGCCAAATACCTGAGCGATCGTCGCAGCATCTGGAAATTCGAGTGCCGCGCCACTGTCGATGGCAAGGAAGTCTGCTCCGCTGAAATCATCTGTGCGGAACGCAAGCTATGAGTTTGATTGACCCCCGCGCGATCATCGATCCCAGTGCCAAATTGGCCGACGACGTCGTCGTTGGCCCGTGGAGCATTGTCGGGGCCGATGTGGAAATCGGCGAGGGTACAGTCATCGGCCCGCACGTCGTGCTCAAGGGGCCGACCGTGATCGGCAAGCACAACCGCATCTACCAGTTTTCTTCGGTCGGTGAAGACACCCCAGACCTGAAATACAAGGGCGAGGCGACGCGCCTGGTGATCGGTGATCACAATACGATTCGTGAGGGTGTCACCATTCACCGTGGCACCGTGCAGGATCGCAGCGAAACCACCATTGGCGATCACAACCTGATCATGGCCTATGCCCATATCGGCCATGACAGTGTGATCGGCAATCATTGCATCCTGGTCAACAACACGGCCCTGGCAGGGCATGTCTGGGTCGATGACTGGGCGATTCTGTCCGGCTATACCCTGGTGCATCAGTTCTGCCGCATTGGCGCGCACAGCTTCTCGGGCATGGGCACTGCGATTGGCAAGGATGTTCCGGCTTTCGTTACCGTGTTCGGCAACCCGGCCGAAGCGCGCAGCATGAACTTCGAGGGCATGCGCCGGCGTGGTTTCTCTGCCGAGGCCATCGCCGCCCTGCGCAAGGGCTACAAGCTGGTTTATCGCCAGGGGCTGACCGTCGAGCAGGCGCTGGCCGAACTGGCCGAGTCCGCTGCTCAGTTCCCGGAAGTGGCGATTTTCCGTGATTCGATTCAGGCCTCCACGCGCGGCATCACGCGCTGATACCTATGAGCAGACCTATTCGCGTCGCACTGGTCGCCGGTGAGGCGTCCGGTGACATCCTCGGTTCCGGCCTGATGCAGGCCATCAAGCAGCGCCATCCGGATGCCGAGTTCATCGGTGTTGGCGGCGCGCGCATGGAAGCCGAAGGCCTTAAATCCTATTTCCCGATGGAGCGCCTGGCCGTGATGGGCTTGGTCGAGGTGCTTGGCCGTCTGTTCGAGTTGCTCCGCCGCCGTCGGCAACTGGCTCGCGACCTGATTGCCGCGCAACCTGATGTTTTCATCGGCATCGATGCTCCCGATTTCAACCTGGGCCTGGAACTCAAGCTACGCCGGGCCGGGATCAAGACCGTGCATTACGTCAGTCCTTCGGTTTGGGCCTGGCGGCAGAAGCGTGTGCTGAAGATTCGCGAAGCCTGCGACTTGATGCTGACCCTGTTCCCGTTCGAGGCGCAGTTCTACGACGAACATCAGGTACCGGTGCGCTTTGTCGGTCATCCGCTGGCCGATGCGATTCCACAGCAAGCTGATCGTGCCGCCGCGCGCGAGGCGCTCGATCTGCCGCAGGACGAGCCCGTGGTCGCGCTCATGCCGGGTAGCCGTGGTGGCGAGGTCGCGCGTCTGGGCGAGCTGTTTCTCGAGGCGGCGATCCGACTGCGCGCACTGCGCCCAGGTATTCATTTCCTCCTGCCTTGCGCCACCCCCGAGCGCCGTGAGCAGTTGGAGCAGATGCTGGCAGGGCGTGATTTGCCGCTGACGCTGCTCAACGGTCGATCCCACGAAGCGCTGGCTGCCTGCGATGCGGTGTTGATCGCTTCGGGTACTGCGACCCTGGAAGCGCTGCTGTACAAGCGGCCTATGGTGGTGGCGTACCGCGTAGCGCCGCTGACCTATCGCATCCTCAAGCGCCTGGTGAAGAGCCCCTATATCTCGTTGCCTAATCTGCTGGCCGAGCGTCTGCTGGTGCCTGAGCTGATTCAGGATGCAGCGACTCCCGAGGCTCTGGCCCAGGCCGTTGCGCCGTTGATCGACGGCGGGCAAGTGCAGACCGAGGGCTTCGACGTGATTCACCGTGCGCTGCGCCGCGATGCCTCGGTGTCGGCGGCCGATGCGGTGCTCAAGCTGGCAGGGCGTGGCTGATGCAGTTGGGCCTCGATTTTACCCTGGTCGAAGAACTGGTCGCCGGTGTCGACGAAGTCGGCCGTGGCCCGCTCTGCGGTGCCGTGGTCACGGCTGCGGTGATCCTCGATCCGGCGCGGCCGATTCTCGGCCTGAACGACTCGAAGAAACTCTCCGAGGCGCGCCGTGAAGCGCTGTTCGACGAGATTCGCGAGAAGGCTCTGGCCTGGTGCATCGCCCGCGCCGAGGTGGAGGAAATCGACCAGCTGAATATCCTGCATGCCACCATGCTGGCGATGCAGCGCGCGGTCGAAGGGCTTCAAGTGACACCCAGACTGGCATTGATCGACGGCAATCGCTGTCCAAAGCTGGCGGTGCCGAGTGCGCCGGTGGTCAAGGGCGATAGCCGGGTGCCGGCAATAGCCGCGGCTTCGATCCTGGCCAAGGTCAGTCGCGACCGCGAGATGCTCGAGATGGATCGTCTCTATCCCGGTTACGGCATCGCCGGCCACAAGGGCTACCCCACGCCCGTTCACCTGGAAGCCTTGCAGCGCCTGGGGCCGACGCCTATTCATCGGCGTTCCTTCGCACCAGTGCGCGCGTTGCTCGAGCCTGTAGCTGTCGATTGTATCGCCGCTACAGTCTGAACCTCTGGCCCTCAGCCAGACCCGCTTAGGCTACAATCCGCGCTTTGTCGTTTTCACCTGCAAGGCCGCCCATGACCCAAGCTTTCGTCCACCTGCGTCTGCACACCGAATACTCACTGGTCGATGGCCTGGTGCGGGTCAAACCGCTGATCAAGGCCGTGGCCGGGGCCGGCATGCCGGCGGTTGCGGTCACCGACATGAGCAACATGTGCTCACTGGTGAAGTTCTACAAGGCGGCCATGGGCGCCGGGGTCAAGCCGATCTGTGGTGCCGATATCTGGATGGCCAGCGCCGAGGAAGACGGCCCGCTGACGCGCCTGACCCTGCTGGCGATGAACGCCAAGGGCTACCGCAACCTCACCGAACTGATCTCTCGTGGCTGGTCTGAAGGGCAGAGCAACGACCTGGTGATCATCCAGCGCGACTGGGTCAAGGACGCCGCCGAGGGCCTCATCGCGCTATCCGGCGCGCGTGAAGGCGAAGTCGGCCAGGCGCTGCTGGCCGGTGATGAAGCGCTGGCCGAAATGCGCTTGCGTGAATGGATGGCAGTGTTCCCGGATCGCTTCTATCTGGAGGTGCAGCGCACCAGCCGTGTTGGCGATGAGGAATATCTGCATGCCGCCGTGGCCCTGGCCGATCGCGTCGAGGCGCCGCTGGTGGCAACCAACGACGTGCGCTTCATCAAGCAGGGCGATTTCGAGGCGCACGAAACCCGCGTCTGCATCGGTGAAGGTCGTACCCTGGACGACCCGCGCCGGCCGCGGCATTACTCCGATCAGCAGTACCTGAAAAGCGCCGAGGAAATGTGGGAGCTGTTCTCCGACCTGCCCGAGGCACTGGAGAACACCGTCGAGATCGCCAAACGCTGCAACATCGACGTGCAACTCGGCAAATACTTTCTGCCGGATTTCCCCACGCCCAATGGCATGGGCATCGATGACTACCTGCGCCACGCCTCGTTCGAGGGCCTGGAAGAGCGTCTCGAAGTGCTGCTGCCCAAGGATACGCCGGATTACGAGGCCAAGAAGCAGGTCTACATCGACCGCCTCAACTTCGAACTCGACATCATCATCCAGATGGGTTTCCCCGGTTACTTCCTGATCGTGATGGACTTCATCCAGTGGGCCAAGAGCAACGGCGTGCCGGTCGGCCCGGGCCGTGGTTCGGGTGCCGGTTCGCTGGTGGCCTACGTGCTGAAGATCACCGACCTCGATCCGCTGGCCTATGACCTGCTGTTCGAACGATTCCTCAACCCCGAGCGGGTTTCCATGCCCGACTTCGACGTCGACTTCTGCATGGACGGCCGCGACCGTGTGATCGACTACGTGGCCGAGAAATACGGGCGCAACGCGGTGAGCCAGATCATCACCTTCGGCTCGATGGCGGCCAAGGCGGTGGTGCGCGACGTCGCCCGGGCGCAGGGTAAGTCCTACGGTCTGGCCGACCGTCTGTCGAAGATGATCCCCTTCGAAGTGGGCATGACCCTGGAGAAGGCCTACGAGATGGAGGAGCCGCTACGCGAGTTCCTCAAGAACGACGAGGAAGCCCAGGAAATCTGGGACATGTCCCTCAAACTCGAAGGGGTGGTGCGCGGTACCGGCAAGCACGCTGGTGGTGTGGTGATCGCGCCGACCAAGCTCACCGACTTCTCGCCGATCGCCTGTGACGAGGAGGGTGGCGGCCTGGTGACCCAGTTCGACAAGGACGACGTCGAGCAGGCCGGGCTGGTCAAGTTCGACTTCCTCGGCCTGCGCACCCTGACCATCATCAAGTGGGCGTTGGAAACCGTCCACCGCATCCAGAAGCGCGATGGCGCCTCGGATGAGGACCTGGTCAACATCGACTTCATCCCGCTGGATGACAAGAAAACCTACGACATGCTGCAGAAGGCGGAGACCACCGCGGTCTTCCAGCTTGAATCGCGCGGCATGAAGGAGCTGATCAAGAAGCTCAAGCCCGACTGCCTGGAAGACATGATTGCACTGGTGGCGCTGTTCCGCCCGGGCCCGCTGCAGTCCGGCATGGTGGACGACTTCATCAACCGTAAGCACGGCCGCGCCGAGCTGTCCTATCCGCATCCGGATTATCAGTACGCCGGCCTCGAGCCGGTGCTCAAGCCTACCTACGGCATCATTCTGTATCAGGAACAGGTGATGCAGATCGCTCAGGTCATGGGTGGCTACACCCTGGGGCAGGCGGACATGCTGCGGCGTGCCATGGGCAAGAAGAAGCCCGAGGAAATGGCCAAGCAGCGCGGCGGCTTCATCGAAGGTTGCGCCAATAATGGTATTGACGCTGAATTGGCGGGCAACATCTTCGATCTGGTGGAAAAGTTCGCCGGTTACGGTTTCAACAAGTCGCACTCGGCCGCTTACGGTCTGGTCTCCTACCAGACCGCCTGGCTCAAGGCGCATTACCCGGCGCCGTTCATGGCCGCCGTGCTGTCGGCGGATATGCACAACACCGACAAGGTGGTGATCCTGGTGGAGGAGTGCCGCAACATGAAGTTGCGCATCGAACCGCCAGACGTGAACGTCTCCGAGTTCAAGTTCACCGTCAACGACGACGGCCGCATCGTCTATGGCCTGGGTGCGGTCAAGGGCGTGGGCGAGGGCCCGGTCGAGGCCATCGTCGAATGCCGCGCCGAAGGTGGGCCGTTCAAGGACCTGTTCGACTTCTGCAACCGTGTCAACCTCAAGCGCATCAACAAGCGCACCCTTGAAGCCTTGATCCGCAGCGGCGCGCTGGATCGTCTCGGCCCGTACTATCAGGACGAGCTCAAAGCCTACCAGGCCAGTGTCGACAAGAACCGCGCCGTGCTGCTGGCGTCCATGGAAGAGGCCGTGCAGTCCGCCGAGCAGACTGCGCGCAGCGCCGAGAGCGGCCACATGGACCTGTTCGGCGGCCTGTTCGCCGAGCCCGAGGCCGACGTCTATGCCAACCACCGCAAGGCCCGCGAGCTGCCGATCAAAGAGCGTCTGAAAGGCGAGAAGGACACCCTGGGTATCTACCTGTCCGGTCACCCCATCGACGAGTACGAAGGCGAGATTCGCCGTTTCGCCCGCCAGCGCATTGTTGAGCTCAAGCCGGCGCGGGACACCCAGACCATCGCCGGGATGATCGTCAACCTGCGGGTGATGAAGAACAAGAAGGGCGACAAGATGGGCTTCATCACCCTCGACGACCGCTCCGGACGTATCGAGGCGTCCTTGTTCGCCGATGCCTTCGCCAGCAACCAGGCGCTGCTGCAGAACGATGCGCTGGTGGTGGTCGAAGGCGAGGTCAGCAACGACGACTTCTCCGGTGGCCTGCGTCTGCGCGCCAAGCGCGTGATGAGCCTGGAAGAGGCGCGTACCGGCCTGGCCGACAGCCTGCGGGTGAAGGTCGCCAGCGAAGCGCTCAAGGGGGATCGCCTCCGTTGGCTGGCCGAGTTGTGCAGCAAGCACAAAGGCGCTTGCCCGGTGACCGTCGACTACAGTGGCGAGGAGGCACGCGCCTTGCTTCAATTCGGCGATGCCTGGCGAATCGACCCGGCCGACACTTTGATTCAGGCATTGCGTGACCAGTTCGGGCGCGACAACGTCTTTTTGCACTACCGCTGATGCAAGAGGGGAAAAATACCCCTTTGTGTTGGCATCGACACCTGCGGGTGTCGACCCGCTGCGTCCTATCCCTTAAGGTAGGGCGCCTAATGGATACAGCTCCCCGGCCACTTGGCCGTCGACGCAAGACGGATGACTATGAACCCGAATTTCCTCGATTTCGAACAGCCGATCGCCGACCTGCAAGCCAAGATCGAAGAGCTACGCCTGGTTGGTAACGACAACTCGCTGAATATCGGCGATGAGATTGCCCGCCTGCAGGACAAGAGCAGCACCCTGACCGAAAGCATCTTCGGCAACCTGACCAGCTGGCAGATCGCTCAGTTGGCTCGCCATCCGCGCCGCCCGTATACCCTGGATTACATCCAGCACATCTTCACCGAGTTCGACGAGCTGCATGGTGATCGTCACTTCTCCGACGACGCCGCCATCGTCGGTGGCATTGCCCGTCTGGGCGACCAGCCGGTGATGATCATCGGCCACCAGAAGGGCCGTGAGGTGCGCGAGAAGGTGCGCCGCAACTTTGGCATGCCGCGTCCGGAAGGTTACCGCAAGGCCTGCCGCCTGATGGAAATGGCCGAACGCTTCAAGATGCCGATTCTCACCTTCATCGACACGCCTGGTGCCTACCCGGGTATCGATGCCGAGGAACGCGGCCAGAGCGAGGCCATCGCCTGGAACCTGCGCGTGATGGCGCGCCTGAAAACCCCGATCATCGCCACCGTCATCGGTGAAGGTGGTTCCGGTGGTGCGTTGGCCATCGGTGTCTGCGACCAGCTCAACATGCTGCAATACTCCACCTATTCGGTGATCTCGCCGGAAGGCTGCGCCTCGATTCTCTGGCGCACTGCCGAGAAGGCGCCGGACGCCGCCGAGGCCATGGGCATCACCGCCGAGCGCCTGAAGGATCTGGGGATCGTCGATCAGGTGATCGCCGAGCCGCTGGGCGGCGCGCACCGCGACCCGGCGGCGGCTTCCGAGTCGATCCGCCAGGAGCTGACCAAGCAACTGGCCAGCCTGCAGAAGCATGACACCGAGACGCTGCTCAAGCGTCGTTATGACCGTCTGATGAGCTACGGCATCGCCTGAGTCTTTTCTACGCATATATCAACGGGCCTTCGGGCCCGTTGTTGTTTAAGCTTGAATGATGACTGCTCTCGAACTTCGCCTGCGCCAGGCTCTGCAGCCCTGGCGTACGGCCCCTGCCTGGCGTATTGCCTTCTCCGGTGGCCTGGATTCCAGCGTGCTGCTGCATCTGCTCGCCGACTGGGCGCGCTGCGAAGATCTGCCGCCGATTTCTGCCATTCATGTCCATCATGGACTGCAGCCGGCCGGCGACGCCTGGCCGGAACATTGCGCACGTGTCTGCGAGCAGTTGGGCATTGCTCTCGAAGTCGTCAGGGTTCGGGTCACGCCAGGTGCCAGCCTTGAACAGGCTGCACGAAGCGCGCGTTACCAGGCTTTCTGCGAGCGGTTGAAACCGGGCGAAGTGTTGCTAAATGGCCAGCATCGCAACGATCAAGCCGAAACTCTGTTATTTCGTCTGTTGCGCGGTGCCGGCGTACGCGGGCTGGCGGCGATGCCGGCCAGTCGGTCGTTGGGGCAGGGCGGTCTGTTTCGGCCGTTGCTCGACAGCTCTCGAGCTGAGTTGCGTGAATATGCGCAGAGTCATGGCCTTACCTGGATCGAGGACCCGAGCAATGCCGACGAGCGTTTCAGTCGCAATTTCCTACGCAGACAGGTGATGCCGCTGCTGGCCGAACGCTGGCCGCAGTTCACGGCAAATATCGCGCGTAGCGCCAGGCACCTGGGTGAAACTCAGCAATTGCTGGATGAGTTGGCTGCGATGGACCTGGCGGCTACCCATGGCGTTTCGGCATGCCCCTGGCTGACTCTACCGTCTCTGGAATTGTCGGTAGTGAGCGCGCTGAGCGATGCGCGTCAGCGTAATCTGCTGCGCCACTGGTTGGCGCCACTGACGCGCCTGCCCGATAGCGATCACTGGGCCGGCTGGTGTGACCTGCGTGATGCCGCCACGGATGCGGCACCGATCTGGAAACTGACCGATGGCGAGTTGCACCGTGCCGATGGTCGGCTTTGGTGGCTCAGTGGTGAGTGGCTGCGGCCGCTGGATCCACTCGATCTGGCCTGCGACTCGTTTTCCGAATCGGTCGAACTTCCCGACAATGGTCATGTGCATCTACAGGGCGAGTTGCCGCAAGGTCGCTGGCATTTGCGTTACCGCCAGGGCGGTGAGTCGCTGCTACTGCCGGGGCGTGGCAGGCGTGATCTCAAGCGTCTGCTCAACGAGCTGCGCGTGCCGGCATTCGTGCGTCCACGGCTGCCGCTGCTGTTCGCTGGTGATGAGCTGATGGCGGTGGCGAACCTGTCGCAGTCGTCAGAAATCCAGGCCGGCGGGGTGCGTCTGCACTGGTCGCCGCCTATCGGCGCGCAAGGTTTGAGCTGGTAAGGCCTTTCGGGTAGACTACGCTCCCGTCTTACTACAGCTTTTGCCGACTCCCTCAGGGAGCTTGGCGAGCTTGCCATTGTTCGTACTGATGGCGCTCCTTCGCTTTCCCCGGCGGCACTGACCGCTTAAACGCAGACTTCTAGGGTTTTTCATGACGCGCTACATCTTCGTCACGGGTGGTGTTGTTTCTTCATTGGGGAAAGGCATCGCCTCGGCTTCACTGGCGGCCATCCTGGAGGCGCGGGGCCTGAAGGTCACCATGCTCAAGCTGGACCCTTACATCAACGTCGATCCGGGCACCATGAGCCCGTTCCAGCACGGTGAGGTGTTCGTCACTCACGACGGCGCCGAGACCGACCTCGACCTGGGTCACTACGAGCGGTTCATCCGCACCACGATGACCAAGAGCAACAACTTCACCACCGGTCGGGTGTACGAAGACGTGCTGCGCAAGGAGCGCCGTGGTGACTACCTGGGCGCGACCATCCAGGTCATTCCGCACATCACCGACGAGATCAAGCGTCGCATCATCAAGGGCGCCGGCGATGCCGACGTGGCCCTGGTGGAAATCGGCGGTACCGTCGGCGACATCGAGTCGCAGCCGTTCCTCGAAGCCATTCGTCAGCTGCGTGTGGAAGTGGGCGCCAAGCGCGCCATGCTGATGCACCTGACCCTGGTGCCGTATATCGCCACCGCCGGCGAGACCAAAACCAAGCCTACCCAGCATTCGGTCAAGGAGCTGCGCTCCATCGGCCTGCAGCCGGACGTGCTGGTGTGCCGTTCCGACCACCCGATCGATGTGTCCTCGCGGCGCAAGATCGCCCTGTTCACCAACGTCGAAGAGCGTGCGGTGATCAGCCTGGAAGACGTCGACACCATCTACAAGATTCCGGGCGTGCTCCATGCCCAGGGCCTGGACGACTTCGTCGTCGAGCGCTTCGGCCTGGAATGCGGCGGTGCCGACCTGTCCGAGTGGGATCGCGTGGTCGATGCCAAGCTCAACCCGGAAAAAGAAGTCACCATCGCCATGGTCGGCAAGTACATGGAATTGCTCGATGCGTACAAGTCGCTGATCGAGGCGATGAGCCACGCCGGCATCCAGAACCGTACCAAGGTCAACCTGCGTTATATCGATTCCGAAGACATCGAGAATCAGGGCACCGCGCTGCTTGAAGGTGTCGATGCCATCCTGGTGCCGGGCGGCTTCGGTCTGCGTGGCGTGGAAGGCAAGATCAAGACCGTGCAGTACGCCCGTGAGAACAAGATTCCTTACCTGGGTATCTGCCTCGGCATGCAGGTGGCAGTGATCGAGTACGCCCGTAACGTCGTGGGCTGGACCGACGCCAACTCTTCCGAATTCGACATGGCCAGCACGCATCCGGTGGTCGGCCTGATCACCGAATGGCAGGACGCGACCGGTGCGACCGAGCAGCGTAGCGAAAGCTCCGACCTCGGCGGCACCATGCGCCTGGGTGCTCAGGACTGCCAGCTGCAGGCTGGCTCTCTGGTGCATGACTGCTACGGCAAGGACGTGATCGTCGAGCGTCACCGTCATCGCTACGAAGTGAACAACAACCTGCTGCCGCAGCTGACCGAGGCTGGCCTGAAGGTCACTGGTCGTTCCGGCGATGGCGCGCTGGTCGAAGTGGTCGAGGCGCCGAACCATCCCTGGTTCGTCGCGTGCCAGTTCCACCCGGAATTCACCTCCACGCCGCGTGACGGTCACCCGCTGTTCAGCGGTTTCGTCAACGCTGCCCTGGCACAGAAAGCGAAGAAGGTCTGATCCATGGCACAGAAGATCATCAAGGTTCGCGGCATTGAGATCGCCAACGACAAGCCGTTCGTGCTGTTCGGTGGCATCAACGTGCTCGAGTCGCGTGACCTGGCCATGCAGGCCTGCGAAGAGTACGTACGGGTGACCGAGAAGCTCGGCATCCCCTACGTGTTCAAGGCCAGTTTCGACAAGGCCAACCGTTCCTCCATCACCTCCTTCCGTGGCCCGGGCCTGGAGGAGGGCATGAAGATCTTCGAGGAAGTGAAGAAGACCTTCGGTGTGCCGGTGATCACCGACGTTCACGAACCGCACCAGGCGGCTGCAGTGGCCGAGGTGTGCGACATCATCCAGCTGCCGGCCTTCCTGTCGCGGCAGACCGACCTGGTGGTGGCCATGGCCAAGACCGGTGCGGTGATCAACATCAAGAAGGCACAGTTCCTCGCCCCGCAGGAAATGAAGCACATCCTGGCCAAGTGCGAAGAGGCCGGTAATGATCAGTTGATCCTCTGCGAGCGTGGTTCCTCCTTCGGTTACAACAACCTGGTGGTGGACATGCTCGGCTTCGGCATCATGAAGCAGTTCGAGTATCCGGTGTTCTTCGATGTGACCCACGCCCTGCAGATGCCGGGTGGTCGCGCCGACTCTGCTGGCGGTCGCCGCGCCCAGGTTACCGATCTGGCCAAGGCCGGCATGAGCCAGGGCCTGGCAGGCCTGTTCCTCGAGGCCCATCCGGATCCGGAAAACGCCAAGTGCGACGGTCCATGCGCCCTGCGCCTGAACAAGCTGGAGCCGTTCCTCACTCAGCTCAAGCAGCTGGATGACCTGATCAAGAGTTTTCCGCCAATCGAGACTGCCTGAGCCGGTCGTAATCCGGTAAAGTGCCGCCCGAGAAAAATCCCCCTGACCCGTGAGTCAGAGTGAGCCGTCGATCTGCCCTCCGGCAGCGGCGGCCCAGTGCAGCCTGCTGCTGCCGTCTTATCGTCAACCTTTGGAGCGTTATCAAGAATGGCAAAGATCGTCGACATCAAGGGTCGTGAGGTTCTCGACTCCCGCGGCAACCCCACCGTGGAAGCGGATGTAATTCTGGAAGGCGGTATCGTCGGCAGCGCGTGCGCTCCGTCCGGCGCTTCCACCGGCTCGCGCGAAGCGCTGGAGCTGCGTGACGGCGACAAGAGCCGTTACCTGGGCAAGGGCGTGCTGAAAGCCGTCGCCAACATCAACGGCCCGATCCGTGACCTGCTGCTGGGCAAGGACGCGACCGATCAGCAGGCGCTGGACCGCGCGATGATCGAGCTCGACGGTACCGAGAACAAGGCCAAACTGGGCGCCAACGCCATCCTCGCCGTGTCCCTGGCTGCCGCCAAGGCCGCTGCCCAGGCCAAGGGTGTGCCGCTGTATGCGCACATCGCTGATCTGAACGGCACCCCGGGCGTCTACTCCATGCCGGTGCCGATGATGAACATCATCAATGGCGGCGAGCATGCCGACAACAACGTCGACATCCAGGAATTCATGGTGCAGCCGGTTGGCGCATCGAGCTTTGCCGAGGCGCTGCGTATGGGCGCCGAGATCTTCCATCACCTCAAGGCCGTGCTCAAGGCCCGTGGCCTGAACACCGCTGTGGGTGACGAAGGCGGCTTTGCGCCGAACCTGGCCTCCAACGAAGACGCTCTGGCCGCCATCGCTGAAGCCGTTGCCAACGCCGGCTACAAGCTGGGTGACGACGTGACCCTGGCGCTGGACTGCGCATCGAGCGAGTTCTACAAGAATGGTCAATATGACCTGGCCGGCGAAGGCAAGGTATTCAGCGGTGAAGGTTTCGCCGACTACCTGGCGGGCCTGACTGAGCGTTATCCGATCATCTCCATCGAAGACGGCATGGACGAGTCCGACTGGGCCAGCTGGAAAGTCCTGACCGACAAGATCGGTGCCAAGGTACAGCTGGTTGGCGACGACCTGTTCGTCACCAACACCAAGATCCTCAAGCGCGGCATCGACGAAAAGATCGGCAACTCGATCCTGATCAAGTTCAACCAGATCGGCTCGCTGACCGAGACCCTGGAAGCCATCCAGATGGCCAAGGCTGCTGGCTTCACCGCCGTGATCTCGCACCGCAGTGGCGAAACCGAAGACAGCACCATCGCCGACCTGGCCGTGGGTACTGCCGCCGGTCAGATCAAGACCGGTTCGCTGTGCCGTTCCGACCGCGTTTCCAAATACAACCAGTTGCTGCGTATCGAAGAGCAACTCGGCGCCAAGGCTCCGTACAAGGGCCGTGCCGAGTTCCGCGGCTAACCGTCGTGTAGACTGAAAAGGGCGACGCAAGTCGCCCTTTTTCGTGGTTATCCCAGCGTTGGTGCTGCATGCTGTAGGAGCGGATTTATCCGAGAATTTTCGCGGCTGAAGCCGCTCCTACAAAGTCTGCGTCATTGCGGGCATGGCCTTTTTCGTGGACGCTTCGTCGATCCTTGGGAACCAATGCACGGATGCAGGTACCGAAACCCCATGTCACTCATCAGACGGCTTCTTTTCAAGCATGAACGCAGCCCCTACCATGCCGATGACTCAATCTGCGAGCCGCTCCATGCGTAGTCCGTATTGGCTGTTTATCGTGCTGATCCTGTTGCTGGTCGGTCTGCAGTATCGACTGTGGATTGGCGACGGCAGCCTGGCTGCTGCCAGCCGTCTGCAACAGCAGATCGCCGAACAGCAGGGCGAGAACGAGCGGTTGCTGGAGCGCAACCGCATCCTCGAGGCCGAGGTGATGGAGCTCAAGCGCGGCATGGAAACCGTGGAAGAGCGGGCGCGTCAGGAGTTGGGCATGCTCAAAGAGGGTGAAACCCTCTATCTGCTGACCGAATGATCACGAAGTTCTGGCTGGTGATCCCGGCCGCCGGCGTCGGCGCGCGGATGGCCGCCGACCGACCCAAGCAGTACCTGCAGATCGCCGGCCGCTGCATTCTCGAACATACTCTGCATTGTTTTCTCGACCATCCCGGCCTGTTGGGCGCGGTGGTATGCGTTGCCGTGGATGACCCGTTCTGGCCGCAGCTGCCACTGGCGCGTGATCCGCGTATTCGCCGTGCACCTGGCGGGCGTGAGCGCGCCGACTCGGTGCTGGCCGGGCTGGAGTCGTTACTGGCCGGTGGTGCCGATAGAGATGACTGGGTGCTGGTGCACGACGCCGCGCGTCCCAACCTCACCCCTGAGGATCTGGATCGCCTGTTGGACAGTCTGACTGATGATCCGGTCGGCGGCCTGCTGGCGGTGCCGGTGCGCGATACGCTCAAGCGTATCGGGCGCGATGGTCGAGTGTTGGAGACCGTGGATCGTAGCGTGATCTGGCAGGCCTACACACCGCAGATGTTCCGCCTGGGGGCGTTACGCGAGGCACTGGCGCAAGCGCTCGAAGAAGGTGTGGCAGTGACCGATGAAGCCTCGGCCATGGAGTGGGCAGGGCAGTCGCCCCGGCTCATCGAAGGCCGGGCGGATAACCTCAAGGTCACCCGCCCGGAAGATTTGCATTATCTACAGTCCATATGGCCGCAAGACCGTTGAACTAGAACTGTCGCATCAGTGTGTCCAGCGTTTGGCATCTTTGCCCAGGTTGCGATCCAGCGCGTTGGTCAGCTTGTTCATGGCGCCGTCGATCGCCTGCTGCAGTTCGCTGGCATCGTGGGAGACCGTCAGTGGATCGCGTCCCTTCATCCGCGCCTCGACCTTGCAGCGCTTGTCCTGTGGGCCACTCTTGAGCGCGTTCTCGTCGGAGAGATGAATTTCGATCCGGGTGAGGTGGTCCTCGTAGCGCTGGAGCTTGTCCCGGATGCGACTGCGAATGTCATCCTTGAAGTCCATCGAGGAGGTGACGTGCTTACCACTGTTGACCAGAACCTGCATAACCATGTCCTCATGTAACTGAGTTCGTGAGGCCCCGTTTGGCGGGGTGCATGGATTGTGACGCGGTCGCCTCGCTCAAGTTTCGCCCCAGCTTGTGACATTCCATGACCGTTCAGCTGGGTGACAAGGTTGTTGCAGAATCTCAGGAGTGATCGAGGTATTCGGCGCGTTGGCCAAGCCCCTGGCGCAGCGAGTCGATCAACTGACGTACCTTGGGCGAAAGGTGACGTTGCTGCGGGTAAAGCGCCCAAACTGCGGTGTTGGGTGGGCGATGCTGCTCCAGCAGAGAGATCAGCCTTCCGCTGCGCAGGTGTTCCAATACGTAATAGTCCGGCAGCTGGCACAGCCCAAAACCGCGCAGCGCTGCGTCGAGCACGGCCTGGCCGCTATTGCAACGCCAGTTACCCTGTATGCGCACCTGGGTTTCGCGACCGTTCTCGGCAAAGCTCCAGTGGTCGCTGCTACCCACCAGGCAATTGTGTCGGGCTAGCTCGGATAGCGAGTGCGGGCGCCCGTAGCGTTGCAGATAGTCGGGAGCAGCGCACAGATACATTTCTCGAGGCGCGAGACGCATGGCCATCAGGCGCGAGTCCTGCAGGCGCCCCAGGCGGATGGCCAGGTCCAGTCCCTCGTGCAGCATGTCGAGCTGACGGTTGGACAGTTCGATCTCCACGCGCAGCTGCGGATGCCGCGCCATGAATTCGTTGACCAGCGGTACGATGAAGCGCTCGCCGTAAGCCACCGCACAGGTCATGCGCAGCAGCCCCTTGGGTTCAGCGCCGAGATCGCCAACTGCTCGTAGCGCTTCTTCGCGTGCATCCTGCAGGCGCTGGCAGTGTTGTAGAAACAACTGGCCGGCCTCGGTCAGCGCGACCCGTCTGGTGCTACGGTAGAACAGGCGGCTCTGCAGACGCTCTTCCAGGCGTGCGACCTGGCGGCTGACCTGCGAGGTGGACAATCCCAGGCGCTCGGCGGCGGCACTGAATTGCCCGCATTCGGCGACGGCAACGAATTCGTCGAGTCCTTCCCAGCGATTCATCGATTCTCCTTCTCCTGTAGCCGGATGCGAGCGTAATCGCCGGCAGGCCGGCTCCTGCATAAGAGGCTTAATATTATCCCTGTATGGCAATAATGTTTTGCTCTTCTGGTGATTATCTCGTGTGGGCCATGAACTAGACTGCCGGTCATTGTCCACGCTCCCCTGAGAGAACTGTCATGATCAAGTCTCGTGCCGCCGTTGCCTTCGCCCCGAATGAACCCCTGAAAATCGTCGAAGTCGATGTGGCGCCGCCCAAGGCTGGCGAGGTGCTGGTGCGTATCGTCGCGACCGGCGTCTGCCACACCGACGCCTATACCCTGTCCGGCCAGGACAGCGAGGGTGTGTTCCCCTGCATTCTCGGCCATGAGGGTGGTGGCATTGTCGAGGCGGTGGGCGAGGGCGTTACCTCGCTGGCGGTCGGCGACCACGTGATCCCGCTGTACACCGCCGAGTGCGGCGAGTGCAAATTCTGCAAATCCAACAAGACCAACCTGTGCAGCTCGGTACGCGCCACTCAGGGTAAGGGTCTGATGCCTGACGGCACCAGTCGCTTCTCCTACAATGGCGAGCCGGTCTATCACTACATGGGCTGCTCGACCTTCTCCGAGTACACCGTGCTGCCGGAAGTCTCCTTGGCCAAGATCCCCAAGGAGGCGCCGCTGGAGAAGGTCTGCCTGCTCGGTTGTGGCGTGACCACCGGTATCGGTGCCGTGCTCAACACCGCCAAGGTCACCGAGGGCTCCACTGTGGCCATCTTCGGCCTGGGCGGTATCGGACTGGCGGCGATCATCGGCGCGAAGATGGCCAAGGCTTCGCGCATCATCGGTATCGATATCAATCCGGCCAAAGAGGCGGTGGCGCGTGAGCTGGGTATCACCGATTTCGTCAATCCGAAAGATCACAGCAAGCCGATCCAGGAAGTCATCGTCGAGATGACCGACGGTGGCGTCGACTACAGCTTCGAGTGCATCGGCAATGTGCAACTGATGCGCGCCGCGCTGGAGTGCTGCCACAAGGGCTGGGGCGAGTCGACCATCATTGGCGTCGCACCGGCCGGCGCAGAGATCAGCACCCGACCATTCCAGCTGGTGACCGGCCGCGTCTGGCGCGGCAGCGCTTTCGGTGGCGTCAAGGGTCGTACCGAGCTGCCCAGCTATGTCGAGAAGTCGCAGAGCGGTGAAATCCCGCTGGACACTTTCATCACCCACAACCTGCCGCTGGAAGAAATCAACGAGGCCTTCGAGCTGATGCACGAAGGCAAGAGCATTCGTACCGTCATTCATTTCTGAGTTCAGGGTGACCTGACTGTAGGGTGCGCCATGCGCACCAGGATCAAGTGGTGCGCACGGCGCACCCTACGGAGATGCCCATGAGCCTCGAAATCGTTTCCAGCAACAAGAGCTTCGGTGGCTGGCACAAGCGCTATCGCCATCGCTCCAGCAGTCTCAACTGCGACATGGTATTCGCCGTCTACCTGCCGCCGCAGGCTGAGCAGGGTGCCAAGTTGCCAGTGCTGTACTGGCTCAGCGGCCTGACCTGCACGGACGAGAATTTCATGCAGAAAGCCGGCGCCCAGCGTATGGCCGCCGAGCTGGGGCTGATCATCGTCGCGCCGGATACCAGCCCGCGTGGCGAAGGCGTGGCCGATGATGCCAACGGCGCCTATGACTTCGGTCTGGGTGCAGGCTTCTATGTCAATGCCACCCAGGAGCCCTTCGCGCGACACTACCGCATGTACGATTACGTGGTGCAGGAGTTGCCGGCGCTGATCGAGGCCAATTTTCCAGTCACCGACAAGCGCGGCATTGCCGGTCACTCCATGGGCGGTCACGGTGCGCTGATCTGCGCGCTGAAGAACCCAGGGCGTTATCAGTCGGTATCGGCGTTCTCACCGATCAGCAATCCGATGAACTGCCCCTGGGGCGAGAAGGCCTTTTCCCTGTATCTGGGCGAGGAGCGTTCGCGCTGGCGCGAATGGGATGCCAGCGTATTGATCGCCGAAGCCAGCGAGCAACTGCCGATCCTGGTCGATCAGGGTGATCGTGATGATTTCCTCGAAGGCCAGCTCAAACCCCAGGCATTGCAGGCTGCCGCCAAGGCCGCCGGTCATCCACTGACGCTGCGCATGCAGCCGGGCTATGACCACAGCTACTACTTCATCGCCAGTTTCATCGATGATCACCTGCGTCATCATGCCGGAGCGTTGGCGTAGGGTGCGCTGTGCGCACCGGGGTGAACTCTAGCGCTCGGTGCGCACGGCGCACCCTACGGCGGCCTGTGCATGTAGAATCACGCCCTGACTTTTTCAGGGCGTTGTTCTTTATGCGTATCGGTCATGGCTATGACGTACACCGCTTCGGCGAAGGCGATTTCATCACCCTCGGCGGCGTACGGATTCCCCATAAATTCGGTCTTGTCGCTCACTCCGACGGCGACGTGCTGCTGCACGCGCTGAGCGATGCCCTGCTCGGTGCGGTGGCGCTGGGTGATATCGGCAAGCACTTCCCTGATACCGATCCGACCTTCAAGGGCGCCGACAGCCGCGCACTGCTGCGTCACGTATTCAGCCTGGTACAGGCCAAGGGCTACGCCGTGGGCAATGTCGACGCTACCATCATCGCCCAGGCGCCGAAGATGGCGCCGCATATCGAGAGCATGCGCGAGCGTATCGCCGAAGACCTCGGCGTGGAACTGGATCAGGTCAACGTCAAGGCCACCACCACCGAGAAGCTGGGTTTCACCGGGCGTGAGGAAGGTATCGCGGTGCATGCCGTGGCCCTGCTGGTCAAGGCATGAACGAGCTGCAACTGCTCGGGCCGCGGGCCCACGGCGAGGCCTGTGGGCGCGCGGTGCTGAAGGCCACGGCCGAGGACTTCCAGGTCGACGAAGTGCTCGACATCCCGCTCACTGGCCAGGGTGAGCACCTCTGGCTATGGGTGGAAAAGCGTGGTTTGAATACCGAAGAGGCCGCCCGGCGTATCGCCCGCGCTGCCGGCCTGCCGCTCAAGGCGGTCAGTTACGCGGGACTCAAGGATCGTCAGGCACTGACCCGCCAGTGGTTCAGCCTGCACCTGCCGGGCAAGGCCGATCCCGATCTGGCGGCCGCGCAGGGCGATGATCTGGTGATCCAGCGCAGTGAGCGGCATAACCGCAAGCTGCAGCGCGGCGCCCATGCCGCCAATGGTTTCACCCTGCGCCTGACAGCCCTCGAAGCGGACCGCGATGCGCTGGAGCTGCGCCTGCAGCGTATCGCTGCGCAAGGCGTGCCCAATTACTACGGCTCGCAGCGCTTCGGCTTCGATGGCGGTAATGTCGAGCAGGCCCGCGATTTTGCCGCGCGCCTGGAGTTGCCGGTGCAGCGCAACCTGCGCTCGCGACTGCTCTCTTCGGCACGCAGCTACCTGTTCAATCAAGTGTTGGCCAAGCGCGTGGCTGCTGGCACCTGGAATCAGGCGCAGATCGGTGACTTGCTGGCCTTCACCGCCAGCCGCAGTTTCTTTATGGCTGGCGAGGCCGAGCGCATTGACCCGCGCCTGGCCATTCTTGACCTGCATCCGACCGGCCCGCTGTGGGGCGACGGGCCTTTGCCGACCGCTGGTGAGACCCGACAGCTGGAGCAGGAAGTAGCCGATGAGGCCGCGCAACTGGTGCAATGGCTGATCAAGGCGGACATGGCGCACGAACGGCGAATTCTGCGCCTCCCCATCGGCGGCCTGTCATGGCATTATCCCGAACCCGATATTCTGCAACTTGCATTCGTCCTGCCGGCCGGGTGTTTCGCCACCGTGGTGGTGCGCGAATTGCTCGATCTGGTGCCAGCAGGGCAGACGGATACTCCATGCGAATTCTGATTTCCAACGACGACGGGGTGAACGCGCCCGGTATCGCTGCGTTGCACCAAGCGCTGGCCGACTATGCCGAGTGCTTGGTGATCGCCCCTGCCGAAGACAGGAGCGGTGCCAGCAGTGCGCTGACGCTCGATCGTCCGCTGCATCCCATGGCCTTGGCCAATGGCTACATCAGCCTTAATGGCACGCCGACCGATTGCGTGCACCTGGGGCTCAACGGTCTGCTCGAGCAGACGCCGGATATGGTTGTCTCCGGCATCAACCTGGGCGCCAACCTGGGCGATGACGTGCTCTATTCCGGTACCGTCGCCGCAGCGCTCGAAGGACGTTTCCTGAGCAAGCCGGCGTTCGCCTTTTCGCTGCTCTCGCGCCTGCCCGACAATCTGCCGACTGCGGCCTATTTCGCCCGCAAGCTGGTGGAGGCGCACGAGCGCCTCGAACTGCCGCCGCGTACCGTACTCAACGTCAACGTGCCGAATCTGCCGCTGGAACATATCCGTGGTGTGCAGCTGACCCGACTCGGTCATCGCGCGCGTGCGGCGGCGCCGGTCAAGGTGGTCAACCCGCGTGGCAAGGAAGGTTACTGGATTGCCGCCGCCGGTGATGTCGAGGATGGCAGTCAGGGCACCGATTTTCATGCCGTGATGCAAGGTTATGTATCGATCACGCCGCTACGGCTTGATCGCACGTTCAATGAGGCCCTCGAAACGATGGATGGCTGGCTGGAGGGCATCTTCTGATGCGTGGACAGGACGAGATGCAGCGCAGCGGGATCGGCATGACCTCGCAGCGCACCCGCGAACGATTGATCCAGCGCCTCTATGAGGAGGGGCTGTCCAACGCGCGGGTATTGGAGGTGATCCGCCGTACGCCGCGCCATCTGTTCGTCGACGAAGCCCTGGCGCACCGCGCCTATGAAGACACCGCGCTGCCTATCGGCCATAACCAGACCATTTCCCAGCCTTATATGGTTGGGCGCATGACCGAGCTACTGTTGGCTGCGGGCCCGCTGGACAAGGTGCTGGAAATCGGTACCGGCTCTGGTTACCAGACCGCTGTGCTGGCGCAATTGGTCGAGCGAGTGTTTTCGGTCGAGCGTATTCAGGTGCTGCAGGATCGCGCCAAGGAGCGTCTGGCCGAACTCAAGCTGCGCAACGTGGTCTTTCGCTGGGGGGATGGCTGGGAAGGCTGGAACGCGCTCGGTCCGTACAACGGCATCATCGTCACCGCTGCCGCCGCGCAAGTGCCTCAGGCCTTGCTCGATCAACTGGCCCCAGGCGGACGTCTAGTCATTCCGGTTGGTAGCGGTGATGTGCAACAACTGTTGCTGATCGTGCGTGAAGAGGGTGGTTTTTCCCGTCACGTGCTCGATGCGGTGCGTTTCGTGCCGTTGCTCAATGGGCCGCTGGCCTGACCGCTCCATTGCTCTGGAAGGATCCATGAAGAAACATTTCCTGCTCTATGCCAAGGGCATGGCCATGGGCGCTGCCGATGTGGTGCCAGGCGTTTCTGGCGGCACCATCGCATTTATCAGCGGTATCTATGACGAACTGCTGCGCTCCATCGCCAGCATTCCCGAAGCGCTTCTGTTGCTACTGCGTGGCCGTATCAGGGACGCCTGGCAGATGGCCAACGCGACCTTCCTGCTGGTGCTGCTGTGCGGCATCCTGACCAGCATTCTCACGCTTGCACGCCTGATTACCTATCTGCTTGAGCATCATCCGATTCCGGTATGGTCGTTCTTCTTCGGCCTGATTCTGGTGTCTACCTATATGGTCGGACGAGAAATCAATCGCTGGAACTGGAGCCGGGCGGTGAGCTTTCTGCTTGGCCTGGCTTTCGCCTACTGGATCACCGTTGCCGCCCCGATGCAGTGGGGCAGTGACCTGCCGACCTTGTTCCTGGCTGGTGCCATCGCCATCTGCGCGATGATTCTGCCGGGTATTTCGGGCAGCTTCATCCTGCTTCTGCTCGGGCTCTACTCGGTGGTGCTGGGGGCGGTGAAGGACCTCGATCTGCTGGTCATGGCGGTGTTCGCCAGCGGCTGCCTGGTTGGCATTCTCAGTTTCGCGCGCCTGCTCAGTTGGCTGCTATCACGTTGGCGTGACCTCAGTCTGGCGTTTCTGGTTGGCCTGATGCTGGGGTCGCTGAACAAGGTCTGGCCCTGGAAGGAGACCCTGAGCTGGCGTATCGACAGTAAAGGTGAGCAGGTGCCGCTGCTGCAGAGCAATCTGCTGCCGGGGCATTTTGCAGAAATCAGTGGCCAGGACCCACAGCTCTTGCTTGCCGTGGTATTGGCAATCGTCGGTATCGCCTTGGTGCTGGGCCTGGAGTGGCTGGCTGGTCGTCAGGCGCTCGATACTGGTCGCACCGAATAAATACGGCACAATGGGCGCCGTACCCGGAATCATTCAGGGAGCAGTTGGGTGAGTTTCACCGTCCTTCACGTGCTAGTCCGCGCAGTTGCAGCGTTTCGCCTGCCGCTCGCCATGCTTGCCGCCTCGGCGTTGGCCGGTTGCGTCAGTTCGCCACCGGGTGGCGTGCAGGTGGTCGACCGTGGCCAGAACCAGAGTCGTGCCCCGGTGGTTCAGCGTCAGCCCGTGCGCAACGGTCACTACGTGGTGCAGCGTGGCGATACCCTTTATTCGATCGCCTTTCGTTTCGGCTGGGATTGGAAGGCACTCGCTGCTCATAACGGTTTGCGCGATCCCTATCTGATCCGCGTGGGTCAGACGATCCGTTTCGACAACCGCCCGGTGGCCAGCAGTCAGCCGGTCGTTTCGACGCCGCCTGCGGCCACCTCGCCCGTTGTCACTCAGCCGGTACCCAGTCGTCCGCCGGTTGCCGTGACTGCGCCGCCTGCAACTCAGCCCGCCCGCCCGCCGGTAGCCAACACGCCAGCGACTACGCCAGTAACACCAGTGAGTCGCTCGGCCAGTGGTTGGTCCTGGCCAACCGAGGGCACAGTAATCAGTCGTTTTTCCTCAAACGGTAGTTTGAATAAAGGCATTGATATCGCAGGGCAATTAGGCCAGCCTGTTTTAGCTGCGTCTGATGGATCAGTGGTGTACGCCGGGAGTGGTTTGCGGGGCTACGGCGAGTTGATCATCATCAAACACAGCGATACCTACGTAAGTGCTTACGGTCATAACCGCAGGTTGTTGGTACGGGAGGGGCAGCAGGTCAAAGCCGGGCAAAGTATTGCCGAAATGGGGTCCACAGGGGCCGACCGGGTGAAGCTGCACTTCGAGATTCGCCGCCAAGGTAAACCTGTCGATCCGCTGCAATATCTGCCACGTCGTTGATCCGTCGCTGACCCGTTCCATCACGTAGGAGGGACGGGCTCAGGTGTGGCCAGGACGGTTCCGCCAGAGTCTGTTGTCGAACTCAGCTAGGGACAACAACAATGGCTCTCATCAAAAAAGAAGCGCCGGAGTTTGACGTCGACGATGAACTGCTCCTCATGGAGCCAGGCATCGTTTTCGGCGAGGTTCAGGGCGATGAGGTGGAAGCACCGGTCGCACGTACCAAGGCCAAAAACGCCACCCCCTCCAAGCAGCACAAATACATCGACTACACCCGGGCGCTAGACGCCACTCAGCTTTACCTCAACGAAATCGGTTTCTCTCCCTTGCTCACTCCCGAAGAGGAAGTGCACTTCGCGCGTCTGGCGCAGAAGGGCGATCCTGCCGGGCGCAAACGCATGATCGAGAGCAACCTGCGCCTGGTCGTGAAGATCGCTCGGCGTTACGTCAACCGTGGTCTCTCTCTGCTCGATCTGATCGAGGAGGGCAACCTCGGCTTGATTCGCGCCGTGGAAAAATTCGATCCGGAGCGGGGGTTCCGTTTCTCGACCTATGCAACCTGGTGGATCCGCCAGACCATCGAACGCGCCATCATGAACCAGACGCGAACCATCCGTTTGCCGATTCATGTGGTCAAGGAGCTCAACGTATACCTGCGTGCAGCTCGTGAACTGACCCAGAAGCTTGACCATGAGCCTTCTGCGGAAGAAATTGCCAACCTGCTGGAAAAACCGGTGGGCGAGGTCAAGCGCATGCTCGGCCTCAACGAACGAGTGTCCTCGGTGGACGTCTCGCTCGGTCCGGATTCGGACAAGACGCTGCTCGACACCCTGACCGATGATCGTCCGACCGATCCCTGCGAGCTGTTGCAGGACGATGATCTGTCGCAGAGCATCGATCAGTGGCTCTCCGACCTGACCGACAAACAACGGGAAGTCGTTGTGCGCCGCTTCGGTCTGCGCGGCCATGAAAGCTGTACCCTGGAAGAGGTGGGGCAGGAGATCGGCCTGACCCGCGAGCGGGTGCGGCAGATTCAGGTTGAGGCGCTCAAGCGTCTGCGGGAAATCCTGGAGAAGAACGGCTTGTCCAGCGACGCCTTGTTCCAGTGAGGTTTCGCTTCGATCATGAACCCGGCTCCGGCCGGGTTTTTTATGTGCGGGTATGTAAGCCATTGCTTACAGCTGTTGTCAGTGTTTGTGCTGAACGCTTGGGGGATATCCTGCTTTCTTTACCTGAATGCGTTGTTAACTGTATGTTTTTAAATGATTTATAAAGAATGGATGGATTGAGTGTGAACCCTTTTGGGGGTGATTCACTCGGGTTGTATTGCATCCTGTAGCGGCTAATATCGAATCCGTGCTCAGGGACAAGCACAGGTCATCAGGATGATGATCAGGAACATCGCAAGAAGCGATTCATCAGGATGATGAGTTGGGAAATAAAGGGATTAGGGAATAAAAGTGGGCGGCGCAAGCCGCCCCTTTTTTTGCGCGTGCTGTTTGTGGCGCCAGCCTGGCGGGCAGTCGGCCCGGAGCCTGAAAGTAAAAGACCCGCACTTGGCGGGTCTTTGTGTTTCAGGGCGAACTCAGCGCTCCAGATGTTGCAGCTTGTCCTTCACGCCATCCCACTCTTCGGCGTCCGGCAGTGCATCTTTCTTCTCGGTGATGTTCGGCCATACTTCGGCCAGATCAGCGTTCAGCTCGATGAACTCTTGCTGATCCTCCGGTACCTCGTCTTCCGAGAAGATCGCCTGCGCGGGGCACTCCGGCTCGCACAGGGCACAGTCGATGCACTCGTCCGGGTGAATGACCAGGAAGTTCGGGCCTTCGTAGAAGCAGTCGACCGGGCAGACCTCCACGCAGTCGGTGTATTTGCACTTGATGCAGTTGTCGGTGACGACGAAGGTCATGTCTGATTCTCTCCTCGGGCGGCGGCCTGGGCCCTTTCTGTGAAGGGCTGCCAGGCGCTCTGTCTGTGGCCGCGGCTCAGGCTGTAAACCGGGCGGTCGTAAAATTGCGCGCGATTCTAGCAGTTTGTTGTATTGAACGTTAGATCTGCGTCTTCCATGTATATAACAGCTCCAGCGCCTTGCGCGGAGTCAGATCATCCGGATTGATCTTGGTCAATTGCTCCAGCAGTGGGTGCGGCCCGCTGGCGAACAGATCGCTCTGCATCGGCGTTTGCGCTTGGCCGGGTTCCTGGCGTGGCAGGTCGTGAGGCAGGCTGGTGGCTTCCAGGCGCGCCAGGTGCTCGCGTGCACGGCTGATTACCGTGCCCGGCACGCCAGCCAGTTGCGCCACGGCCAGGCCGTAGCTCTGGCTCGCGGGGCCTGGCTGAACGTGGTGGAGGAAGACGATACGCTCGTTGTGCTCGGTGGCCGAGAGGTGCACGTTGGCTACCACCGGCTCGCTTTCCGGCAGCACGGTCAGCTCGAAATAGTGCGTGGCGAACAGGGTGAAGGCGCGCAGGCGCGCCAGATGCTCGGCTGCCGACCAGGCCAGCGACAGGCCGTCGAAGGTGCTGGTGCCACGTCCGACCTCGTCCATCAGTACCAGGCTGCGCTCGCTGGCGTTGTGCAGGATATTGGCTGTTTCGCTCATCTCCACCATGAAGGTGGAGCGGCCGCCGGCCAGGTCATCGCTGGAACCGATACGGGTGAAGATGCGGTCGACCAGCGACAGCTCGCAGGCCGCAGCCGGGACGAAGCTGCCGATATGGGCCAGCAGCACGATCAGTGCGGTCTGGCGCATGTAGGTAGATTTACCGCCCATGTTCGGTCCGGTGATGATCAGCATGCGGCGGTTGTCGTCCAGATCCAGGTCGTTGGCCACGAAAGGCGTGGTCAGCACCTGCTCGACCACCGGGTGACGGCCTTGGTCGATGCGCATGCACGGCTCGTCGACGAAGCGCGGGCGATTCAGATCGAGATTCAGTGCGCGTTCTGCCAGGTTGCTCAGTACGTCCAGTTCGGCGAGAGCCGCGGCACTGTCCTGCAGTGGCGCTAGATGGCCGATCAGGCGCTCGAGCAGCTCGTCATAGAGCATCTTTTCGCGGGCCAGGGCGCGGCTCTTGGCCGACAACGCCTTGTCTTCGAATTCCTTCAGTTCCGGGGTGATGAAGCGCTCTGCGCCCTTGAGCGTCTGCCTGCGGATATAGTCGGCAGGTGCGGATTCGGCCTGTTTGGTCGGCAGTTCGATGAAGTAGCCGTGCACGCGGTTGTAGCCGACCTTGAGGTTGGCCAGGCCGGTACGTTCCTTCTCCCGCGCTTCCAGATCCATGAGGAACTGTCCGGCGTTCTCGCTCATGGCCTGCAGCTCGTCCAGCTCGGCGTCATAGCCGGTCTTCAGCACGCCGCCGTCGCGGATTACCGCTGGCGGGTTGTCGATGATGGCGCGGGCCAGCAGGTCGGCCAGTTCCGGGTAGGTGGAGATGCTGCTGGCCAGCTGTTGCAGGTGCGGGGTATCCAGCGAGGTCATCGCCAGCTGCAGCTCGGGCAGTGCCGCCAGGGCGTCACGCAGGCGGGCGAGATCGCGCGGACGGGCGTTGCGCAGGCCGATACGCGCGAGGATACGCTCCAGGTCGCCGATTTCCTTGAGCTGCGGCTGTAGCGTTTCGAAGCGATAGCCATCAAGCAGGCGTGCGATGGCCTCCTGGCGTGCCTCCAGCACCGCGCGATCACGCAGCGGACGGTTCAACCAACGGCCCAGCAGGCGGCTGGCCATGGCGGTCTGGCAGCGATCCATCACCGATTGCAGGGTGTTGTCGCGGCCACCGGCGAGGTTGATGTCCAGCTCCAGGTTGCGGCGGCTGGCGCCATCGAGGATCACCGTGTCGTCCAGGCGCTCGTGACGCAGGCTGCGCAGGTGGGGCAGGGCGGTGCGCTGGGTTTCCTTGGCATAGCTGAGCAAGCAGCCGGCGGCGCCGATGGCCAGGGTCAGGTTCTCGCAGCCGAAGCCCTTCAGGTCCTGGGTGCTGAATTGCTGGCACAGGCTCTTGAAGGCGCTGTCGCGGTCGAAATCCCAGGGTGCGCGGCGGCGCGAGCCCTTGCGCTTCTCGGCGGGCAGGCCTTGCGGCCAGTCGTCCGGGATCAGCAGCTCGGCGGGGCTCAGGCGCTCCAGTTCGGCCAGCAGGTTTTCCCAGCCCTTGATCTCCTGCACGCTGAAGCGGCCGCTGGTGATATCCAGCACGGCCAGACCAAACAGGCGCTCATCACCGAGGACTGCAGCAAGCAGGTTGTCGCGGTGCTCATCGAGCAGGGCTTCGTCGCTGATGGTGCCGGGGGTGATGATGCGCACCACCTGACGTTCCACCGGGCCCTTGCTGGTGGCCGGGTCGCCGATCTGTTCGCAAATCACCACCGATTCGCCGAGCTTGACCAGCTTGGCCAGGTAGCCTTCGAGCGAATGGAAAGGAATGCCGCACATGGGAATCGATTGGCCGGCCGACTGGCCGCGTGCGGTCAGGGTGATATCGAGCAGCTTGGCTGCTTTCTTCGCGTCTTCGTAGAAGATCTCGTAGAAGTCACCCATGCGATAGAACATCAACTGATCCGGGTGCTGGTTCTTCAGCTTCCAGTACTGCTGCATCATCGGGGTGTGAGCGGAGAGATCGGTCATGCCGGGCCTTACGTGCGGTGGGTGTGACGAAGCCGGGAATCTTCCCATACTTCGCCTATCGCGTGGACCCCGAATCGCTGCTGATACCGATTAGCAGCGCGCCGTGCCGGTGGTTATAGGGAAAAGTTAACGGCACACCCAGTTTTCACTGGCAGCTCAAGATGTGTAGGGTTGGACACTCTAGGAAGAGGAGCGGAAATGGACAGAATCACCCAACTGGCCGAGCAACTTGGCAAGGCACTGACTGCGCGGGCTGCTCAGGTGAGTACCGCCGAATCCTGCACCGGCGGTGGTATCGCCGAGGCAATTACTCGCATACCGGGTAGTTCGGCCTGGTTCGAGGCTGGATACGTGACCTATTCCAATGCGCAGAAAACCAGGCAGCTGGATGTTTGTGCCGAGCTTTTCGTCAGCGTCGGCGCGGTCAGTCAGGAGGTGGTCGAGGCGATGGTGCGTGGCGCTCAGGCCAATAGCGGGGCGCGCTATGCGGTGGCTGTCAGTGGGGTGGCGGGGCCGGGCGGTGGTTCCGTGGAGAAACCGGTCGGTACCGTCTGGTTGGCCTGGGGCGATGGCGAGCGTCTTTTCAGTGTGCGCAAGCAGTTCGCTGGTAACCGCGATGAGGTGCGCCGACAAACGGTCGAGGCTGCTCTGGCAGGGCTTCTGCGCCTGTTGGCGGAGGAAAATCCGCTTGTGGGGTAGGCGGGCGACTTGCCCTGTGGAATAATACTGGCTACTTATACAGTTGTTGGCGGCCCTCGAGGCCCTTGTTAATACGTGAGGATGGTAATGGACGAGAACAAGAAGCGCGCTTTGGCGGCTGCCCTGGGTCAGATCGAGAAGCAGTTCGGCAAGGGTGCGGTCATGCGCATGGGCGACCATGAGCGTCAGGCCATTCCGGCCATCTCCACCGGTTCGCTGGGGCTGGATATCGCGCTGGGCATCGGCGGTTTGCCAAAAGGCCGTATCGTCGAGATCTACGGCCCGGAATCCTCCGGTAAGACCACGCTGACCCTGTCGGTGATCGCCGAAGCGCAGAAGCTTGGTGCTACCTGTGCCTTCGTCGATGCGGAGCACGCACTGGATCCGGATTATGCCGGCAAGCTCGGCGTCAACGTCGATGACCTGCTGGTATCGCAACCGGACACCGGTGAGCAGGCGCTGGAAATCACCGACATGCTGGTGCGCTCCAATGCCATTGACGTGATCATCGTCGACTCCGTGGCGGCTCTGGTGCCCAAGGCGGAAATCGAAGGTGAAATGGGTGACATGCACGTCGGTCTGCAGGCGCGCCTGATGAGCCAGGCGCTGCGCAAGATCACCGGTAACATCAAGAACGCCAACTGCCTGGTGATCTTCATCAACCAGATCCGCATGAAGATCGGCGTGATGTTCGGCAGCCCGGAAACCACCACCGGTGGTAACGCGCTGAAGTTCTATGCCTCGGTTCGCCTGGACATCCGTCGTACCGGCGCGGTGAAGGAAGGCGAAGAGGTCGTGGGTAGCGAAACCCGCGTGAAGATCGTCAAGAACAAGGTCGCACCACCGTTCCGTCAGGCCGAGTTCCAGATTCTCTATGGCAAGGGCATCTACCGTAATGGCGAGATCATCGATCTCGGCGTGCAACAGGGCCTGGTCGAGAAGTCGGGTGCCTGGTACAGCTACAAGGGCAACAAGATCGGTCAAGGCAAGGCCAATGCGGCCAAGTACCTAGAAGACAACCAGGAAGTGGCGCGCGAGATCGAAGGTCTGATTCGCGAGAAGTTGCTGGTCAGCAGCGCTCCGGCCAAGGCCACGGCTGCCGATCTGGCTGATGCTGAAGTCGACTTCTAAGCCGTCAGAGCATGACCGTCGTACTGGATAACCCGCTCGCCGTCAGGCGGGCGGCCATGGATCTGCTGGCGCGACGTGAGCATGGGCGTGTCGAGCTTGCGCGCAAGTTGCGCAAGCGTGGCGCCCCCGAGGACATGATCGACACGGCCTTGCAACGGTTGTCAGAGGAGGGCTTGCTATCCGAGGCCCGCTATCTGGAAAGCTTCGTCGCTTATCGCGCGCGTGCTGGTTACGGTCCGCTGCGTATTCGCGAGGAGCTCGGCCAGCGTGGGCTCGCGCGTGGCGATGTCGATCAGGCTTTGCGTGACAGTGGCATCGACTGGTTCGAGCAGTTGCGTGAAACCTGGCAGCGCAAGTTTGCCGGTCGGCTTCCGGCTGATGCTCGTGAGCGTGCTCAGCAAGGCCGCTTTCTGGCCTACCGTGGCTATTCGTTGGACATGATTGGGCGTCTGCTGCGCGGTTGCGACGAATAGCTCGTGAGTCTGCTCAGGTTGGCTGGACGGCCAGCTGACGTAGATGGCTCGGCACGTCTGGTGCGCCGGCCAGGCGCAGTCCCTCGCCAAGCGCAGTGGCTTCCTGATGCTCTTTGGGCAGGAGGAGGAACTCTGGGGTGCCGGCTTTCTTCAGTAGCGACAGGCGTGCATAGGGTATGCCGTTGTCCAGTAGCAGCCCCATGAAGCTGGGGTCGCTCCAAGCCGCTTCTGGCATGGCCAGTACGTGATAGCGCTTTTGCAGGTTGTCCAGGCCCGCTTCATTCAAGCGATAGCGAACCAGATTGGCTGGCAGCAGCACTTCCAGTTCGCGTCTGCGCGCATAGGCGATTGCTCCAGCGAAGGCTTCGCCTTGCACATCACCTGACCAGAAGGTGCGCGAGCCACGCCAGTTGGCCTGACGCAGCTCGATCGGTTCGCCAGCGAGAAAACGCGGCAACGCCAGGCCGATGGTTTTGACGAAATCCTTGTAGCTGATGATGCGCACCTGCTTGCAGTGTTCGCTTGCTGCGTAGTCTTCGAAGCTCACGTAGCCTGGCGCAGGACAAGGGTAGGCGAAGCCGTCGATCAGGCGCAGATCGAAAGACTGCAGTTGCTGCATTTGCGCTTCCACTACTTGAGTCAGTGCGCAATGGGCCTGTGCTTTGTCTTCCTGTACCGGGCCGGAGAGCGCGCCGCGAGGCAGGTTGAGCAGAAGCTGCAATTGCGGGCCGTCATGCCAACCAATGCTTTCGACCGCTGCCGGCAACGGTTTGAATGGCAGGCGCAGGGCGCTGGCCCTGGCGAATATCTGTCGTGAGCTACGGCCGAGCAGGCCCATGCGCTGAGCCAGTGCTGCCAGGCGGCTGCTGAGAGTTGAGGATTCGGACAGGCTCATGGCCGGCAGATCGCTCCTGAAGCGTCTGCTGCAGTGTGGCAGACGCGGATGGCTATTGCCCATATAGCGTAGCGCGGCGCGTGAGTGCCTGTCGCGTTGCGGGTCTGTGGCAAAATAGCCGCATTCATTTGCGAGGGTGCCTCCATGCCCAGCTTGGTGCTGGATATTGCGTTATCGGCCGAACGATTGCAGGCCATCTATCGTGGCCAGGCCAACCGGATTATGGCGCAAAGCCGGGATGGGCGCCGCGTCAGTTTGCCGGCCCACCATCTGCGGCCGTATCTGACTCACGCCGGTATCTTTGGTTCCTTCGTACTGGAATTCAGTAGCTCCGGCGAGCTGTTGAGTTTACGCCCTTTGGACTGATCTGGCGCGCTTGCCTCGCGCCGACGACGCCTGCGCGGCTATAATCGCCGGCTGCCAACCCTCTACCTGTCGAGCTGAGCCTGATCATGTACTCCCTGGCCCGCGAGCTGCTGTTCAAACTGTCCCCGGAAACCTCCCATGAGCTGTCCATCGATCTGATCGGTGCAGGTGGCCGGCTGGGGCTCAATGGCTTGCTGACCAAGGCGCCGACCAGCCTGCCAGTAAACGTGATGGGTTTGCAGTTCGCCAATCCGGTCGGCCTGGCGGCAGGGCTGGACAAGAACGGCGACGCCATCGATGGCTTCGCCCAGCTCGGCTTCGGTTTCGTCGAGATCGGCACCGTTACCCCGCGTCCGCAGCCGGGCAACCCCAAACCGCGCCTGTTTCGTCTGCCGGAGGCCGAGGCGGTGATCAACCGCATGGGTTTCAACAACCATGGCGTCGATCACCTGCTTGAGCGGGTCAAGGCAGCGAAGTTCAAGGGTGTGCTGGGTATCAATATCGGCAAGAACTTCGATACGCCAGTCGAGCGGGCGGTGGATGATTACCTGGCCTGCCTGGACAAGGTGTACGCCCACGCCAGCTACGTCACGGTCAACGTCAGCTCACCCAATACGCCGGGGTTGCGCAGTTTGCAGTTCGGCGATTCGCTGAAGGAGTTGCTCGAGGCGCTGCGTCGTCGTCAGGAGGATCTGGCCCAGGAGCACGGTAAGCGCGTGCCACTGGCGATCAAGATCGCCCCGGACATGAGTGACGAAGAGACCGCACTGGTGGTATCAGCGCTGCTGGGCGCCGATATGGATGCGGTGATCGCCACCAATACCACGCTCAGCCGCGAAGGTGTCGAAGGTCTGGCCCATGGGGATGAGGCCGGCGGCTTGTCGGGCGCTCCGGTACGCGACAAGAGCACGCATATCGTCAAGGTGCTGGCGGGCGAGCTGTCGGGTCGTCTGCCGATCATTGCCGTTGGCGGTATTACTGAGGGCAAGCATGCTGCCGAAAAGATCGCTGCGGGTGCGAGCCTGGTCCAGATTTATTCGGGTTTCATCTACAAGGGGCCGGCGCTGATTCGCGAGGCGGTGGATGCGATTGCCGCGCTGCGTAAATAAGCCGCGTAAATAAATAGGGCTCCCGAAGGAGCCCCTGGGCTTGCGCCCGCCGCCCGGAGGGGGTCGGCATGGTGAAGTCGGGTGTGATCCTGATCAGCCGACAGCGTGAAGTTCGTTGAGTCGATGAATACCGGCCGTGCCGGTCAGCCCATCCCAGTTATCGCCACGGCCCTCACGCCAGCCATTGAGCCAGGCCTGACGAACCGAAGGTAGGGTAAAGGGGCAAAGTTCGCGGGATTTACCATTGATGCCGTACTGATAGCCGCGCAAAAAAGCTCTTTCTAACGGATCACGCTTAAGTCTTCTCATAGGGTGTTGCCCTCACTGTTGACTGTTATGTCCCGTTGGCCTTGTGGCAAGGCCGGGCAGAAATCTTCTGCCTACGAAAGTCCGCTGCCGGCGTGGCGAACTTTCTGTGCCTGCGCCGTTGCAGCGAAAGCCTTAGGTAGTGTTCTAACGAATGCATTGGGGCCTGTGAATGATCGATTTGTCATAAGGGCGTAACCTAAATGCGGGTGAGGCCATAAGGGCGCTGGAGATACGTCCAGCATCTTTCAGCCAGACGCCGTCGTATCTGGCTGTACACGCAGATGCCGTCATTTTGCTAGTGCAAATGAGAGTGCTTGCTTATTCCGACGAAGGGTCGCGCTGTGACCTTTTGTCACTTATTTTGAGTCGAGGTGCGCCGCTGCACCTCCCTGATTGCCATAGGCAGTGGAACATCCATGTCTGATCGTTACGAAATCGTGCTGACCTGCCCCAAGGGGCTCGAGGGCCTGCTGCTGGAAGAGGCCAGAGGACTTGGGCTGGAAGATGCGCGCGAGCAAACGGCGGCGGTCCGCGGTCATGCCGAAATCGAGGTGGCCTATCGACTGTGCCTGTGGTCGCGCCTGGCCAACCGCGTGCTGCTGGTGCTGTCGCGCTTTGCCATGAACAACGCCGACGAGCTTTATGACGGCGTGCATGCAGTGGACTGGCGCGACCATCTGGAGCCCTCCGGCAGCCTGGCGGTGGAATTCAGCGGCAACGGTTCGGGGATCGACAACACCCACTTCGGCGCGCTCAAGGTCAAGGACGCGATCGTCGACCGCCTGCGCACCGCCGGTGGCGAGCGGCCCAGCATCGACAAACTCAATCCTGATTTGCGCGTGCATCTGCGTTTGGATCGCGGCGAGGCGGTGCTGTCGCTGGACCTTTCCGGGCACAGCCTGCACCAGCGCGGTTACCGCCTGCAGCAGGGCGCTGCGCCGCTGAAAGAGAACCTGGCCGCGGCAGTGCTGATCCGTGCCGGCTGGCCGCGCATTGCTGCCGAGGGCGGTGCATTGGCCGACCCGATGTGCGGTGTGGGTACCTTCCTGGTGGAGGCGGCGCTGATGGCTGCCGATATCGCCCCCAATCTCAAGCGCGAACGCTGGGGATTCTCCAACTGGCTCGGTCATGTGCCGGCGATCTGGAAGAAGCTGCATGCCGAGGCCGAGCAACGCGCGGCGGCCGGTCTGGCCAGGCCGCCCCTGTGGATTCGCGGTTATGAAGCCGACCCAAGGCTGATCCAGCCTGGGCGTAATAACGTCGAGCGGGCTGGTCTGTCCGACTGGGTGAAGATCTATCAGGGCGAACTGGGCAGTTTCGAGCCGCGTCCGGACCAGAATCAGAAGGGCCTGGTGATCAGCAACCCGCCATACGGCGAACGCCTGGGCGACGAAGCCAGCCTGTTGTACCTCTACCAGAACCTCGGCGAGCGTCTGCGCCAGGCCTGCCTGGGCTGGGAGGCAGCGGTATTCACTGGCGCGCCCGAGCTGGGCAAACGTATGGGCCTGCGCAGCCACAAGCAGTATGCGTTCTGGAACGGCGCACTGCCCTGCAAGTTGTTGTTGATCAAGGTGCAGACCGAGCAGTTCGTTACCGGTGAGCGGCGTGCGCGCGAGGACGATCAACAGCCGGTGAGCGAAGCACCACAGCAGGCGCGTTTGTCCGAAGGCGGGCAGATGTTCGCCAACCGCCTGCAGAAGAACCTCAAGCAGCTGGGCAAGTGGGCACGCCGCGAAGGCGTCGAGTGCTACCGGTTGTACGACGCCGACATGCCCGAGTATGCCGTGGCAGTCGATCTGTACCGCGACTACGTACATGTCCAGGAATATGCAGCGCCGCGCTCAATCGACCCGGACAAGGCCCAGGCACGCCTGCTCGATGCCTTGGCCGCGATCCCGCAGGCGCTGGGCGTGGCGCAGAGTCGCGTGGTGATCAAGCGTCGTGAGCGCCAGACGGGCACCAAGCAGTATCAGCGTCAGGCCGCGCAGGGCGAGTTCATGGAGGTGAATGAAGGCGGGGTCAAGCTGCTGGTCAACCTCACCGACTATCTGGATACCGGGCTGTTCCTCGATCACCGGCCGTTGCGCCTGCGTCTGCAGCGCGAGGCCGCTGGCAAACGCTTCCTCAATCTGTTCTGTTACACCGCGACGGCTACCGTGCATGCGGCCAAGGGTGGCGCGCGCAGCACCACCAGCGTGGATCTGTCGAAAACTTACCTGGACTGGGCGCGGCGTAATCTCGCGCTCAACGGTTTTTCCGACAAGCACCGCCTGGAGCAGGGCGATGTGATGACCTGGTTGGCAGAGGATCGCGGTGAGTACGAGCTGATCTTCATCGACCCGCCAACCTTCTCCAATTCCAAGCGCATGGAAGGCGTGTTCGATGTGCAGCGTGACCACGTCGAACTGCTCGACCTGGCCATGGCGCGTCTGGCTCGTGGCGGTGTGCTGTATTTCTCCAACAACTTCCGCAAGTTCCAGTTGGATGAGAGCCTGGTGGCGCGCTATCAGGTCGAAGAGATCAGCGCGCAGACGCTGGACCCGGACTTCGTCCGCAACCCGAAGATCCACCGCGCCTGGCGTTTCACTGCACGCTGACAGCGTAGCCTGGATGCAATCCGGAGCTCAGGTTCAAAAGAGCCCCCGGATTGCATCCCCGGGCTACAGCGTGGTCAGCGTTTTGGCTGCTTGTAGGTTTCCAGCAGCACCTGATCGAGGATCGAGGTAGCGCCCCAGGGTTTCGGATCGTTGAGGATGGCTACCACGGCCCAGTCCTGACCGTTGCTGTCGCGGCTGTAGCCGGCAATGGCGCGCACGTTGTTCAGGGTGCCGGTCTTGATGTGCGCCTCACCCACCAGTGGTGTGCGCTGCAGGCGCCGACGCATGGTGCCGTCCATTGCCACCAGTGGCATCGAGCTGCGGAACTCGGCAGCGTAAGGGCTGCGCCAGGCTGCCTGGAGTATCAGTGCCATTTCCCGTGCGCTGATGCGTTCGGCGCGCGACAGGCCGGAGCCATTCTCCATCACCAGATGCGGCGCCGTGATGCCCTTGCGGGCCAGCCAGCTGCGAATGACGCGCTGCGCGGCCATGGAGTCATCCTTGTCGGCCTCTGTACGGAACTGTGCGCCGATGCTGAGAAACAGCTGCCGAGCCATGGTGTTGTTGCTGTACTTGTTGATGTCGCGAACGATCTCCACCACATCCGGGGAGAAGGCGCGCACCAGCATGCGGGCTTTTTCCGGAACAGGGCCCAGACGGTCCTTGCCAAGAATCTTGCCGCCCAGCTCCTGCCAGATACCGCGTACCGCGCCGGCGGCGTAGCTGGGATGGTCGAGCAGCGACAGGTAGGTCTGCGCACTGCAGCCTTCAGCCAGTTGGCCGCTGACGATCAGGGTCGTGCCGTCGTACTGCTCCACCGCGTTGTAGCGGATATCGGGCCAGGCCGGACAGGTTGCAGCCTTGAGCACGCGAACCTGATTGTCGATACGGACAGTGGCGATTGGCGGGTCCATGGCGATATGCACCTTGCCGCCTTCGGCGCGGGTGATGAAACGCTGCGCCTTGAGGTTGACCAGCAGGGAGTCGGGTTTTACCAGGAAGGGTTTGTTGGCATCGCCACCGTCATCATTGAACGCCGGCAACTGCGGGGCAACGAAGAAGCTGCGATCGAGCACCAGATCGCCCTGAACCTGGCGCACGCCGTTGAGGCGCAGATCGCGCAGCAGCAGCCAGAGTTTCTCCATGTTCAGTTTCGGGTCGCCGCCACCCTTGAGGTAGAGGTTGCCATGCAGCACACCATCCTTCAGCGGACCATCGGCATAGAACTCGGTCTTCCATTGATGGTTGGGTCCCAGTAATTCCAGGGCGGCGTAGGTGGTCACCAGCTTCATGGTGGAGGCCGGGTTGACCGATATATCGGCATTGAACTGCAGGCCGCCAGCCTGTCCGCCGAGAGGCACGGTCATCACCGACAGCGAGTTGTTGGAAATCTTGTTGGCCTTCAGCGCCTGCTCGACCTTGGCAGGGAGTGCGGCGCTGGCAGCGTGGCAGGACAGGGCGAGGGGGAGAAGCAGGGCGCTCAGCGCCAGTTGGCGAAACCGCTGAATCATCGACAGGAACCTTCCGCAGTCAGGCGGGAGTGACGTGGGAGACAGACAAACGACAGTCCGACTCGGGGAAAAGTTGCCGGCATTATGCCGCAAGATTCTGCTCGCAGTCGGCCCCGCCGGGTTAAAAACAGTCACTGCAAACAGCTGGCGTTCAACATGTTCGAAGGGCCGGCAGAGCGATACAAAACAGGCGCTCTGGCGGCGAAACTGCTAGAGTGCCGCGCGTTATTACCTTTGAGGATTGTTTCATGGCGACCAACCGTTCCCGCCGTCTGCGCAAGAAGCTCTGTGTCGATGAATTCCAGGAGCTGGGCTTCGAGCTGACCCTGAACTTCAAGGCCGACTTGAGCGACCAGACCCTCGACGATTTCGTCGATCAGTTCCTCGATCAGGCCATCGCCGGCAATGGTCTGGATTACGTAGGTGGCGAAGACTTCGGTCTGGTCTGCCTGGCCAAGCGTGGCTCGGTCAACGAGGAGCAGCGTGCTGCCGTCGAGGCCTGGCTGAAAGGCCGTGACGAACTGGAGAAGTTCGAACTCAGCCCGTTGCAGGACGTCTGGTACCCGGAAAACCCGATCAACCAGGCTTGATCGCTACTCGGCGCCGGGCTCTCTGGCGCCAGTCATCAGGTAGGGTGCGCCGCGCGCACCCAGCGTTTGACCTGATATCGAAGCTCGGTGCGCGGAGCGCCCCCTACAGAGCTCCGGCTTTTTCCAGCAGCATCTGCTCGTCCACCTGATCGATCTGTTCGGCCTGCATGAAACGCTCGGCGTAGCGCCGGTAGATGCCTGCGCGAATGAACAGAGCGAACAGCTGCGGGTCGATGTGCGCACCCTTGCACATGCCGACCATGATGTTCAGTGCTTCCGACAGTGTCTTGCCCTTCTTGTAAGGGCGATCCACTGCCGTCAGGGCTTCGAAGATATCGGCGATCGCCATCATGCGTGCCGGCAGGCTCATCTGTTCGCGCGTCAGACGTTTGGGATAGCCCGTGCCGTCCATCTTCTCGTGGTGCCCACCGGCGATCTCGGTGACATTCTGCAGATGCTTGGGGAAGGGCAGGCGGTCGAGCATCAGGATGGTCTGCACGATGTGGTGGTTGATGATGTAGCGCTCTTCGGCCGTCAGCGTGCCGCGGGCGATGCTCAGGTTGTGCAGTTCGCCACGGTTGAATTTGTATTGCGGCACTTCCAGCTTGAAGCCCCAGCGATTGTCTGGCGCGATCACCTCCTGGTCGGCGCGCTCGATCAGATGGTCGAGGCGGTCAGCGAGCAGCGGCTCCTCCACCGGCAGGCTGCTGGGGGCCGAGTGTTCCAGGCGCTTGGCTTCCTCCCAGGAAACGCCCAGGCGATTGTCCAGTGTGCGCAGCCAGCGTCGTTCGGCGATCTGCTTGAGGCGAGTCTGGTCGTCATCGGCCATGGCTTCGCCACCCAGATTGATGCGCGCGATGAAGGCGAATTCGTCGTCCAGATCGCTCAGCAGCTGGTCGCGCAGAGCCGCCAGTGCACTTTCTTCAGCACCTTCGGCACGACCACGCCAATAGGCGACCCAGGCATCGCGCTTGAGTACCTCGAAGCGCATGCGTACTTCGTGGATGCGGTCGTACAGGGTTTCCAGTTTGGTCGCCTTGTCCACCACGTACTCGGGGGTGGTGACCTTGCCGCAATCGTGCAGCCAGGCGGCGATATGCAGTGCCTCCCACTCCTCGTCGCTGGGGTTGTAGTCACGAAACTCGGGGGCGTCGCTCTCGGCTGCAGCACGGGCCAGCATCAGGGTGATTTCCGGTACGCGCTGACAGTGGCCGCCGGTGTAGGGGCTCTTGGCGTCGATGGCGCCGGCGATCAGCTGGATGAAGGCATCGAGCAACTGCTTCTGCCTGGCCAGCAGGCGTTGGCTCTCGATGCACAGGGCTGCACTGCCTGAGACGGCGTCGACGAAGGCGACGCGATCCGGGCTGAGCATGCTTTCGTTATCCTCGCCGGTATCGCGTTGCAACAGTACCAGCACGCCAACGGTGTCACCCTGACGGTTATGCAGGCCGGCAGCGATCAAGTGCAGGCGCGGACTGTCCATGGCCGACAGCAGCCCTTGAAATTTACCCGCCTGATCGAAACCGATGGAGGTGGCGACACTGTCGCCGCCGCTGGCCGGACGTTGCAGCCAGCTGGGTAAGGTCGGATCGTCATGGGCCAGTCCGTGGATGCCCAGATCGGCGAGGCTGCGGCTCTGGCCGTCGATCACCAACCCCTGTGGCTCCAGGCGGCCGCTGTCATTGTCCAGCAGATAAAGCAGGCCGCCCTGGGCCGCGCTGATGGAGACGGTGGCGTCCATGACGCGTTTGATCAGCGCGTCGAACTGGGTTTCCGCCGAGAGGCTGGCAGCGATGTCGAGAAAGCTCGACAGGGTGTCCTTCATGCTGCTCATCGACACCGCTAGCTGGTCGACCTCGAGAATCGGCGAGCGACCGCTGGCCGGGTGGGCGAAGTCGAAACGGCGGATGGCCTGCGCCTCCTGCACCAGGCTGCGCAGCGGTTTGACCACCAGACGTGAGGTGAGCCAGCCCAGCGGCAGGCACAGCAGCAGGGTGGTGAGAGTGATCAGCGCGCCCTGCCAGCGGATGCGATAAGCCTCTGCCAGCAGCTCTTGCTCGGGCACCAGCAGGGCCAGATGCAACCCCTGTGGGCCACCCTCCTGAATGTGCCGGTGAGCCATGGCCCAACGCTGCTTGGCCAGTTCGACGATGCCCTCGTCTCGTTCGTTCAGTTGGCCGGACAGCAGTTCACCCAGGGCCGGATTGAGTTCACTGACCTTGACCAGCGATACCTTGCCGTCGACCTCCTTGAGCAGGCGGCTGCTCTCGGGGTAGGCCACGGCATTGCCGTCGTTGTCGGCGAGTACCACCTGGCTGTTGGGGGTGACGCGGTGGCTGGCCAAGGTGGCCGAGAGATCGTCGAGCGTCAGGTCGGCGCCGATCACGGTGGTCAGGCCGCTGCGCCTGGCCAATGTGGTGCCAATTTCCTGGGTGGAGAAGAACAGATAGGGTGCGGTGGTGATCTGTCCGCCATCGCCGCGCGCGCGCTTGAGCCAGTCGCGCTGCCTGGGATCGTAAGGCTCGCTGAGTTTCTGCCGGCGGCTGAGCTGGTTCAGTGAGCCGTCATAGAACAGGTAATCGCTGTCGGTCCCGGCGCTGCTGCGGTCGATGGCCCAGACCTGATAAGCCGCTTTGTCCGGCGCGTCGAAGCGCTGCTTGAGCATGTCGCTGCGCAGCGGCCTGACCATGAAGAAGTCGCCATCCTCATAGCCGAGATAGATCGAGGCCAGTTTGGGGTTGTCGCGCAGGGCCTGAACGAACAGCGGCAGCATTTCCAGGCGTTCATCGAGCGTGTCGGCCTCGGTGGCAGGGTGCAGGGCCAGCAGGCTGAGCAGGTGGCGTATGGGACGGTAGGTATTGTCCAGATCTCTCTGTACGTCGTGCTGGATGCGCTCGAAGAGTGTCGAACTGCTGGAGAAGATCAGTCGGCTGGTCTGCTGGTAATTGAACAGCCCCAGCACGACACCGGTGAACAGCAGCAGAAGCGTGAACAGGACACTGATATGAACGTGCAGGGGGAAACGGCGTTCTCTGGGAACGGCGGTATTGAGCATCGCACTTCACTCCTTGCGGGCGCTGCAGGCTTCCACAGCATAGTGAAGAGTGGGCGAATCTGCCGAAACGTTATAAAGGCTGCCGAGAATTGTCCTCGGCTTTGCTCGGTTTGTTCAGTTGCAGGCGCAGGCCATGGACCAGAAGCGCCACGGTCAGGCTCAAGGCCACGCCGATCAGCGCGTTGAGCAGGCGCACCTCCGCCAGGTGCCAGTCCTGAGCAAGGCTCTCGGCCAGGAGCACGAAGCACAGGCTGGTCTGCAGCACGAACAAGCCGTAGTGATTGGCCTGCAGCGCGCGGCTGAGAATCACCAGCACCAGCAAGGTCATGACCATCGTCGGGGGGCTTTGCAGGCTGTGGCCGAAGACGATCAGCAGGCCGGCGGCGGCGAGGCTGGCCAGGCTCGCCTGCAGCGCTCGCACCAGGCTGCCCTGGAACTCCAGCTGTAGCGTGGTGATGACTGTCAGCGTCAGCCAGTAACCACGCGACAGGCCGGCCAGATTGACGATCAGCCCTGACGCGGCAAAAGCCAGCATGCAGGCCAGGGCATGCAGACGCCATTGCTGGCGAGGCAGGCGCTGCGCGTGGCGCTTGAGTACCTTGAGAATGGCCAGAAAGCGCGGCATGTACGGCCACATGCGCAGGCCGTGCAGGCCACGCAGGCCGAAGGCCAGCAGCATCACCCAGAGCCCGCCGAGAATGAACAGCATGGCCACCGCATAAGGGTTGTGCAGATTGCCGATGCCGAATTGTCCCTGGCCGAGGCACAGGCAGATGCACAGACCGATACCCAGCTTGCCGGCTTCGCTGCCGAAGCGTTGCAGCCAGGCCAGCAGCAGGCCGAAAGCAGCGAAAATGCCCAGGCTGATCAGCGGGTGGCTGGCGGCCCAGAAACCCAGGCCGGCGCTGCAGGCACCGAGGCCGGTGAGCAACAGCATGCGCAGCATGCCGAAGCGGTGCAGCGGGTTCGCCTGTGCGGCCTGAAAGGCGCCAGCCGAGGCCCAGAGAAAACCACTGTGAGCGGTGAACAGGCCCAGCACCAGCGGCAAGGCACAACCCAGCCCGGCGACCACGGCCGGACCCCAGGCCGGCGGGCCCGCATGCCAGGTGAAACTGTTGCGAATCAGGTTCTTCATGCGCTCTTTTCGTCAGATCGGGCTCGAACGGCCCGTCATCTCCCTTGCCATTTCCGTAGCGTAGCTGTCCGTCATGCCGGCGATGAAGTCGATCACCCGCATGAACGAGCGATACAGGGGCCAACCCGGTTCAGGCGCGTAGTAGCTGAGCAGATCGAGAATACGCCGGTGCTTGAACGACAGCGCGCGCCCACTGTGCAGCTCCAGTGCCGCACCACAGAAGGCGTTGAGGAGGATTTCCAGCGTGGTATAGGCGCCGATTTCATGCAATGTCTTGCGCTTGTCGTGGAAGATCTTCTCGCGCGCCAGTAACTTCGCGCTCTGCACACAGTGCTTGGCAGCGCCATGCATGTGTTCGACCAGATCGCCCTGCAGGCCGCCGCCCAGCAGGGCCTGCTGTTGTTCGACGAAGGCGCTGGCAGCCGCGTTGGTCAGGTGTTCGATGGCCTTGCCGCGCAGGATCGCCAGTTTGCGCCGGCGCGAGTCCTTGGGGCCGAGCTGGCGATAGGTCTCCGGCAGGTCATCGCCTACCAGATCGAGCAGCAGCGCCTCGACTTCGGTGTAGTCGAGCAGCTCCATTTCCACACCGTCTTCCAGGTCGATCAGGCCGTAGCAGATGTCGTCCGCCGCTTCCATCAGATAGACCAGCGGGTGACGCGCCCAGCGCTGCGTTTCCAGTTGTGGCAGTTCGAGCTTGGCGGCGATCTGTTCGAGCAGTGGCAGCTCGCTCTGGTAGCAGCCGAACTTGTGTTTCTTGTAGCCCTGTGCGTCCGCATGGCGGGCCGTCCAGGGGTACTTGAGGTAGGTGCCGAGGGTGGCGTAAGTCAGCCGTGTACCACCGTCGAACTGGTGGTACTCCAGCTGGGTGAGCACGCGAAAACCCTGGGCGTTACCTTCGAAATTGAGAAAATCGCCGCGTTCGGCATCGCTCATCGCATCCAGCCAGCCGCGTCCGGCGGCCTGCTGAAACCAGTGGCGAATGGCGTCTTCGCCGGAGTGGCCGAACGGTGGGTTGCCTATGTCGTGGGCCAGGCAGGCGGACTGCACCACCATGCCCAGGTCGCTCGGCGTGCACCAGTGGGGCAGGTCGTCACGCAACATCTCGCCAACGCGCATGGCCAGCGAACGGCCGACGCAGCTGACTTCCAGGGAGTGGGTCAGGCGGGTGTGGATATGGTCGTTGCTCGACACCGGGTGTACCTGGGTCTTGCGTCCCAGGCGGCGGAAGGCACCGGAGAAGATGATGCGGTCGTGATCCTTGTGGAAAGGACTGCGTCCCAGCTCTGCCGAGCTGGGCGCAGGTTTACCGAGACGTTCGCGGGTGAGCAGGGTGTGCCAATCCAAGGCCGATCCTCGCCAAGTTGATCCAGGCCTCCTAGCTTCGGCGTTCGCGCAGCGCTGCGCAACCCGAGGCAAGGATGATGAGTAACGGGTTAGTCAATAAATTGGCTTTTATGCATATGCTTATCGAGCATATTGGAGTCATTTATATAAAGTGACGTGTATTTGACTTTTTGCGATTGGCGAGCTTAAGTGACACCTGTGGTTGCTTGTTATTTGACGGTGTGTGGTGAAGGAGAGGGCTCCGCATACCGGTAGTAGAGGTTGCTAGGGAGAACGTCATGGACAGCTTGCCGTTGTGCCGGACCATGCACCCCGTATCAGCGAGGCGCAGTTGCCACGCCTTCATTGTTCATCTGCCTATTTCCCGTGCACCGACCTTGCTGGAGCCGAGTCGACTCGCTCTGGCGTGCTGCCCCTATGGGCTGTCTGGTCGTTGGTAGTTGTCTCGGCCTGGAGGCCTCAGTCGAGTCGACCGTTTTTCAGACGACGTGCGTATATCGTCCGTGTACGGGGTAACGCGTGCACGCAGGAGCGACAGTCGGGCGTCGGGGAGATGCAGCATGAAACCTATATCACCCAGTTCAGGCCCGACCGAGGCACAGGGCACTGTGTGCCCCGCTGATGGAGAGCTGGCGCCGCCTGGGCAGCTATCACGACGCAGTTTTCTTCAAGGTAGTGCTGCGCTGGCCGCGGCGCCGCTGATCCTGGCGCCCAGTCGCAGCGAGGCAGTTGTACCGCCTAGCCCGCCAACCATTGCCTGGCAGGAATTTCTGCCCAATGAGCCCGCACTGCTTTACGGCAGCACGCTCAATCCGCCGCCTACCGAGCTGGCCAACACCGCCGCCGGCGAGGCCGGGCGGCCGGCGCATCAGCGCTGGGCCGAGTTCGGCCCGCAGGCCGAGCACTACGAGTTGCATGCGGCGCAGCGCGAGGGTTGGGTGTTCAATCCAGCCTATCCACCACAACCGGTATGGACCTTCCAGGCCGCCGTTGCGGATCTGTCCGTGCTCAGTCCGGTGGTGCACTCGCACTACGGCCATCCGATGATCTGCCGCATCTACAATGACCTGCCGGCCAACCACACCGGTTTCGGTACGCCGGAGATCAGCACCCACCTGCACAACGCTCACATCGGGTCGGAGAGTGACGGCTTTCCCGGCGACTACTACAGCCCCACCAAGGCCGGGCCCAGCCTGACCGCGCCAGGCGGTTTCAAGGACCACCTTTACTCCAACATCTACGCTGGCTATGACGAGCTGCAGAATGGCATCGGCGACTACCGCGAAGCCCTTGGCACCTTGTTCTACCACGACCATACCCTGGACTTCACCGCGCCCAACATCGTCCGCGGGCTGATGGGTTTCTTCCTGCTGTTCGATCATCTCGACTCGGGCAACGAGAAGGACCCCAACCCGGCTGCCCTGCGTCTGCCCAGTCACCCCTATGATTACCCGCTGAGCTTCTGCGACCGGCGTTTCGACCCCAACGGCATCCTTTACTACGACCAGGTCAGCCCCGAGGGCATCCTCGGCGACAAGACCATAGTCAACGGCAAGATCCAGCCGGTGCTGCGGGTGGCTCGGCGCAAGTACCGCCTGCGTCTGCTTAACGGTGGGCCGAGCCGCTTCTACCAGTTCTACCTGGTGCGGCCGAACAACGTGATCCAGCCCTTCACGTACATCGCCAACGACGGCAACCTGCTGGAGAAACCGCTGCTCAATCAGACCAACGTGCGCCTGGGTGTGGCCGAGCGGGCCGATATCGTGGTGGATTTTTCGCGCTACCCGGTGGGCACCGAGCTGTACCTGGCCAACCGCCTGACTCATCGCCCTGAGGACACCCGTCGCCCCTATCAGGTGGTGGCACCCGGCGAATGGGTGCTGAAGATAGTGGTCGACCGCGAGCCGCCGGAGCAGGACCTGAGCCAGGTGCCGGCCAATCTGCGGCCGCTGCCGCCGCTGCCGACGACCGCCCAGCTGGCGGCGCTGCCGGTGCGCAAGTTCCTCTTCGAGCGCCGACAGAACATGTGGGCAATCAACGGTCAGTTCATCAATCTCAATACTCCGCGCGCCCTGGTGCCGATGGGGGCCATGGAGATCTGGGAGCTGTACAGCGTCGATGACGGCTGGGATCACCCCGTTCATATCCATTTCGAGGAGGGCCGCCTGCTGAGCAAGACCACCAATGGCAAGAATGTGGCGATTGCTGCGCATGAGAAGGGGCGCAAGGACGTATTCAACATCTCTGATCGTACTGTCCTTCGCGTGCTGATGCGTTTTCGCGACTACAAGGGCAAGTACGTGATGCACTGCCACAACCTGATCCACGAAGACCACGCCATGATGCTGCGTTGGGACATCGTCTGAGCCATCTGGAGGTTTGCCATGAATACGCGAAGAAGGGTACTGGCAGGGCTGGGCGTCGCTGCGTTCGGCTGGGCCGCCTGGCGCTCCGGCAGCAGCGTGCAGCAGCCGGCTGCGCCGCTGGCCGGGGTGGGCGGTACACGGTTTCCCAATGTCCCGCTGCTGACCCACGAGGGGCGTGAAGTGCGCTTCTACGACGACCTGGTGCGTGGCAAGGTGGTGGCGATCAACATGATGTATGCCCAGTGCAGCAACAGTTGTCCGGCTACCACCGCCAACCTGCGTCTGGTGCAGGAGATGCTCGGCGAGCGCGCCGGGCGCGATGTGCACCTGTATTCGCTGACGCTGCAGCCGGAGCTGGACAGCCCCGAGCGTTTGCGCGAGTACGTCGAGCGCCACCATATCGGTCCGGGCTGGCAGTTTCTCACCGGCGTGCGCGCCGATATCGAACAACTGCGCCGTGCCCTGGGTTTCTACGATGTCGACCCGGTGGTGGACCTCAACGATCTGAGCCATACCGGCATGCTGCGCATCGGCAACGACGCACTGGACCGCTGGACCATGGCGCCGTCACTGACCGATGCCGCGCAGATCCTGTCCACCATCAATCATGTCGATAGTAAGGTGGTGCACACCGCCTATCGCCCGAGTGAGGCGCCTGCCGAGCAGTTAGCGCAGGCGTAGACGTTCTACCTGCACGCGGCCGCCGGCATCGAGGCGGCCGCGTACCTGCACGTAGGCGCCAGGACGCGGCGCATCGTCCAGGCGCGTACGTGCGTCGATCAGTAGCGCCAGGCCGTCCAGCTTGCCGGCATCATCCAGGCGGCCATGCAGACGTACTCGGGCACCCACCGGCACGGGTGCTGGCTGCCCGGCAACATCGCGTGCGCCTTGTTCGATCCAGGCCTCGATCAGGTCGATTTCCGCATCCGTTAGATAGGGCGGGCCGTCATAAGGCATGCGCGGGCGCGCCTGGCCGCGAATGCGCCGCACCAGCTCGCTGGCTGCAGGGTTGCCGGGCACCACCCGAGCGCGTTCGCCGCTGGCCAGGGTCGCTGCGTAGGATGACAGCAGATAACCCTCGGGAGCCGCGCCCATCATGCCGCTGGCGGAATGGCAGGTAGCGCAGCGGCGCAGCAGGATGGCTTCGACGTGGCGGTAGTCGACCACCTCGTCGAGGCTTGGGACGGCGGCGGCAGGCCGGGTTACGCTTTCGTTGCCTGCTGGCAGGCCGGCGTTTATCCAGCGTTCGACCATGGCGATCTCGGCGGCTTCGAGAAAGGGCGGGCCGCTCAGCGGCATGCGCGGTTGGCTGTTGCCCGTCAGGCGGCGCAGCAGCTCGCTGCCGGTGGCATCGCCAGCGTGGACCACCGGCCCGCGCTGGCTGCCGCGCAACAGATTTTCCAGGCTGTCCAGGCGCAGGCCCAGCGGGGCCTGCGCGCCGCTGTGGCAAACCAGGCAGCGGTTGGCCAGTAGCGGAGCGATGTCGTCGTGGTAGGTCGGGGATGCGGCGGCCAGCACACTGGCGCTGAGCAGCAGTAGGGTGAGCAGGCGCAGGGCTAGCCAGAGCATAAGCGCAGCCTCGAAGACTGGGGCAGATCATTCAGCCGTTCGGCGCGAGGCTTCTGTGGGCACGGATGTATCCGAGATGCGTCTGGCTCGAGGCGCGCCTTGTTCGACTGTGCCGAGAGAAGTCCGATAGCCTGTTGCTAAGCCTAGCTGCGTACTCAGAAACCGGCGGCGTCGATGTCCACCAGCAGTAGGCGACGACCATTGTCGATGAACTGCCCGGCGGTCAGGCAGTACTGGTTGGTGGTGGCGTCGCGGTAGGTGGTGGAGAGCGTCAGGCGGCGCTCTTCCCAGCCTTCGGCCAGCAGTTGATAGAAGTAGGGGCGCCATGACCAGTTATGCCCAAGGTAGCGGTCGTCGGCCTGCCAGATGTTCTGGTGCCACTGCAGGTTGGGTGTGAGCTGGGTGCCATGGCGGTCGCACTGATAGATGCGCAACAGCCAGGGATAATTGTCCGGCGCGTTAAGGCTCGTTGCCGGGGCGCCGCTTTCGGCCCAGAAGCGGAGTTCGGACATCAATTCGGCCAGTTGCTGGCGCAGGCTGACCAGGCGCGCGCGCTCGGCGAGCTTCTGCTGTACGTAGCTGTCACGTAGACGCGCGAAACGGCCGACGAAGGCGTCGCTGGCGAACAATTCTTCCTCCGGCCTGGCGAACAGGAACCCCTGGACGTAACGGGCGCCGCACTCCAGGGCGAAGTTCAGCTCGGCTTCGGTTTCCACCCCTTCGGCGATGATCCAGCAACCGGTCTTTTCGGCCATCTGTGCCAGCGCCTTGACCACTTCACCGCTAGGGCCGCCGCGAGCGGCTTCCTGGAACAGGCGCATGTCAAGCTTGAGGATGTCTGGTTGCAGTGCCAGCACACGGTCGAGCTGCGAATAGCCAGCGCCGAAATCGTCGATAGCGATGCGCGCGCCGGCGTCGCGGTAGCGCGCCACCACATCGGGTAAGCGCTGGCTGGCACCGCCCAGCTCGGTGATCTCGAAGACGATGCGCGCAGGGTCGATACCGCTGCGCTGCAGTTGTATCAGGCTGGGCAGTGGCTGTGCCGGGCGCAGGCGGCTGATCCAGCGTGGTGAAATGTTCAGGCTGAGGAACCAGTCCGCCGGAGCCTGATGGAAGCGGTGCAGGGCGTCCTCGCGTACCTGGCGGTCGAGGCGGCGCAGGGCTGCTGGCGGTGTTTTCGGGTCGGCGAACAGCGGCCCGGCCGAGCGCACCTGGCCCTCGGCATCGCGTAGTCGCGCCAAGGCCTCGACGCCCGCGATCCGGCCGGTGGCGGTGTCGATAAAGGGTTGGAAGACGGCAAAAGGCAGTCCGTCGATCACCTGGGATTTCCTTAGCGCGCAGCGGTTGAGCCGCCAGATGGTGGCAGAGTGGCTCAACCTAGCAAGATCGCGGCCAGCCCAGGTCTAGACCAAAGGTGAACGCCCGCGCGTACCATGTTGCGCGCGCCGCAGCAGCGGGATGACGATCAACGCCAGGCGCAGCCAGCGGCGCCAGCCGCGTTTGCGGCCAAGCAGCCCGGCCAGAGCCAGCGCCCCGCCAGTGAGCAAAAATGGTGCGTTGCCTTTGCGCAGCCGCTGCCCGTACTCGCGTACCTGCTGCAGTGGATGGGTGATCTGCAGGATTTCATGGCGCAGTTCCTGGCGATGCATTTCCAGGCGCATGCGCAGCACGGCTTTACGAAGTTCACGGCGCGAGGCGCCAGGAGGCAGGGTCGGCGTCATGGCAGCAGTTGCTCGCGGTCACGTTGCAGTTCTTCAAGGCTGGCGCTGAACGGCGGTTCGGCGTTGCGCAGACTGCTCAGCAGCCAGGCGCCGCAACCGAGCAGGCCAAAGCCGTAGAACAGGCACAGGCCGATAGCGACTGCCAGGCGGTGGGTATCCCAGTAGACGATCAGCAGCAGAGCGGACAGACCTATCAGCAGGAGCAGGGCGAAGGCCAGGCACAAACCGCCAAGGAGCAGCGCACGCAGTGCCTGGTCGCGTTGGTCTTCGAGTTCATGGGCCAGCAGCGCCACATGGCTCTGGAGCAGACCCAGTAGGGCTGCACCCAGGCGCCGTGGCGAGGGGCCGTTGGACATGGGCGCTGTCAACGGCGGCTGATCAGCAGGCCGAGCACCAGGCCGATAGCGGCCGACAGGCCGAGCGCCTGCCACGGGTGCTTGTGCACGTAATCCTCAGTGGCGTCGACGGCGATCTTGCCCTGTTCGCGCAGGCTGGACTCCGCTTTGTGCAAGGTGTCACGGGCACGGTCAAGGCTGCTGCGAATGTCATCGCGCAGCGCTTCTGCCTGTTCACCAGCAAGGCTGGCGGAATGTTGCAGGAGCTTCTCGGTGTCGCTGACCAGAGCCTGGAATTCATCCAGCAGGGCGTCCTTGGTGCTTGGAGTAGCGGCTTTGCGTGGCATGGTGAGCAGTCCTCTGCGTTGGGTATGTACTGTTTACGAGTGCTCTGCAGCGTGAGGGTTCCGCAAGAATAGTCGTGAAGTGACCGGTCTGGTGTTTGGTATAGCGATTGCATTTTGCTGGTGCGCGAAGGTCGCGAAATGCCCTGTGATGGGGCTTTCTCGATGTGGCTCAGGATGGTCAATTTCGCGCATAACCATTTGATTAACAAGAAATAAGCATCGATCAATCGATCTTTGGTGGCGCCATTTTGGGGCCGCCAAACGGCACTTTTCGAGGGCGAGCTGCATGCGCTGGCTGCATTGTGGTGCGTGTTTTCGGTTTCGTGCCTTCGTTTGGTGCTTTTTCTTTTGCCTCCGGAGTTTTCTTTCTCGATGGAAAACATCAACAGTGCCGTGGCCACGCTGATCCACGGCTCCAATACCCTGTTCATCCTGCTGGGTGCAATCATGGTCCTGGCCATGCACGCCGGGTTTGCCTTCCTCGAAGTGGGAACGGTGCGGCAGAAAAACCAGGTCAATGCGCTATCGAAGATTCTTTCGGATTTCGCCATTTCCGCCCTGGCGTATTTCTTCATTGGCTACTGGATCGCCTACGGCATCAACTTCTTCGAGCCGGCGGCGGTGCTGACGGAGAATCACGGGTACGGTCTGGTGAAGTTCTTCTTCCTGCTGACCTTCGCCGCGGCGATTCCGGCAATCATCTCCGGTGGTATCGCCGAGCGCGCCAGGTTCGGCCCGCAGCTATGCGCGACTGCATTGATCGTGGCGTTCGTCTATCCCTTCTTCGAAGGCATGATCTGGAACGGCAACTACGGCTTCCAGGCCTGGCTCGAGACTCGCTTCGGCGCGGGCTTTCATGACTTTGCCGGTTCGGTGGTGGTGCATGCCATGGGCGGCTGGTTGGCGTTCGGCGCGGTGCTGTTGTTGGGGCGCCGCAATGGTCGCTATCGCGACGGCAAGCTGGTGGCCATGGCGCCGTCGAACATTCCATTTCTGGCGCTGGGCTCGTGGATCCTGATCATCGGCTGGTTCGGCTTCAACGTGATGAGTGCGCAGACGCTCGAGGGCGTCAGTGGCCTGGTGGCGGTCAACTCGCTGATGGCCATGGTCGGTGGTACCGTCGCCGCGCTGCTGGTAGGGCGCAATGACCCGGGCTTTCTGCACAACGGTCCGCTCGCCGGCCTGGTAGCGATCTGCGCCGGCTCGGACCTGATGCATCCGATCGGTGCCCTGGTCACTGGCGCGATTGCCGGTGCCCTGTTCGTCTGGGCATTCACCGCGACTCAGGTGAAGTGGAAGATCGATGACGTGCTCGGCGTCTGGCCGCTGCATGGCCTGTGCGGCATCTGGGGTGGCATTGCCTGCGGCATCTTCGGCCTCGAAGCATTCGGTGGTCTGGGTGGCGTCAGCCTGGCCAGCCAGGTGATCGGCACTGCGCTGGGCGTGGTGGTCGCGCTGGTCGGTGGCTTTGCGGTGTATGGCCTGCTCAAGGCGTCGCTGGGCATTCGCCTGAGTCAGGAAGAGGAATACAACGGCGCCGACCTGTCGATCCACAAGATCGGCGCGGTAAGCCAGGACTGAGATACCAGCCGGGCGTTGTCATCAGCGCCCGGAGCAGGCAATAAAAAACCGGGCATTGGCCCGGTTTTTTGTGCGCTTGCCAATCAGTCGCGACGACCTTCGACCGGCTTGCCGGCGACGGTGCCGTCCTTGAGCATGATCTGGTATTCCTTGCCATCGGTCTCCACCTGATGCAGGCGCACCAGCAGATGGCCCCAGTCCTTGGCGAACCACAGTACGGTCTTGCGGGTGCTTTGCGTGGGGTCACGCACGCGCTCGACCTTGATCGCGTCGATCAGGCCAGCCTTGGTGCGCACCACTTCTTCGCCCAGCACACGGAAGTCGTAGGTTTCGATTTCGTCACCGTCGACCACCTGATAGCTCACGCTTTTCTTGCCGGCGGCGACGTCCTGTTGCAGGGCGACCTGGTAGGTCGACTTGTCCAGCAGGCCGCGATTGAGCGGGAAGCGTACAGCGTCGCCACGGTCGGTGCCGATGACCTGCTTCTGTTCCCAGTCGAAGTCCTGCTCGACCTTCTTGCCTTTGCCCAGGCCGCTACGGTTGAGGCGGTAGGTCAGCGGCAGCAGGGCACCGTTGTCGACGCGGAAGGTGCTCTCTTCGGTCAGGCCGGCGACCAGCATCGAGGCTTCGAAGTTGAGGGTCCAGCGGCCGTCGTCTTCGCGCTTGAGGCTGCGCTCGGCGCTACCACTGACCGGCAGCTGCTTCCAGTCCGCGGTGTAGCTGGCGGAGAAGGGCTGCAGATCCTCGGCAAGGGCGGGCAGGCTGAACAGTGTCAGGGCGAACAGCAGGGCACGACGCATAGAGTCTCCTAGGTTCGAATCAGGTGGCCGCTGGCGGGCAGTGGCTGGCCATCCAGCATTGCGCCTTGAGCGCCAAGACGCAAGCGGCCTTCGGCAAACCAGCGTACAGCCAGAGGATAGATCTGGTGCTCCTGCTGATGCACGCGGTGGGCCAGGCTTTCGGCCGTGTCATCTGCCATGACTGGCAGCACAGCTTGTACGACCAGAGGGCCACCATCGAGTTCCTCGGTGACGAAGTGCACGCTGCAGCCGTGTTCGCTGTCGCCGGCTTCGATAGCCCGTTGATGAGTGTGCAGGCCTTTGTGCTTGGGTAGCAGTGACGGGTGGATATTGAGCAGGCGGCCTGCATAGTGCTGAACGAAGCCTGGCGTGAGAATGCGCATGAAACCGGCCAGCACCACCAGGTCGGGCTGGTGGGCGTCGATGGCCTGGATGAGGGCTGCATCGAAGGCTTCGCGGCCGTCGAACTGCTTGTGATCAAGCAGTTCGGTGGCGATCCCGGCCTGTTTCGCCCGCTCCAGGCCGTAGGCACCGGCGCGGTTACAGATAACCGCGGCGATGCGGGCCGGAGTGCCGTCGTGGGCGACGCTGTCGATCAGCGCTTGCAGATTGCTGCCTGACCCGGAGATCAGGACGACGACATTGCAGGGCATCAGTGGGCTTTCAGGTTATTCAGCTGAACCTGGGCTGCACCTTCTGCCGCTTCGGTGATCTGGCCGATAACCCAAGGTTGCTCGCCGCTGGCGCGCAGGCTGGCCAGGGCGGTTTCGACCTGATCCTGGGCAACGCAGATGACCATGCCGACGCCGCAGTTCAGCACGCGATGCATCTCGTGCTCGTCGACGTTGCCTTGTTCCTGCAGCCAGTCGAACACGGCTGGGCGATTCCAGCTGGCCACGTCGATCACTGCCTGGGCGCCTTGCGGCAGCACGCGCGGGATGTTGTCCAGCAGGCCGCCACCGGTGATGTGGGCCATGGCCTTGACCGCACCGGTGTCCTTGATCAGCTTGAGCAGTGGCTTGACGTAGATACGGGTCGGTGCCATCAGCAGGTCGGCCAGGGCCTTGCCATCCAGTTGCACCTGTTCGATGTCGGCGCCGGAGACTTCGATGATCTTGCGGATCAGCGAGTAGCCGTTGGAGTGCGGGCCGGAGGAGGGCAGGGCGATCAGCGCGTCGCCAGTGACGACCTTGGACCCGTCGATGATTTCGCTCTTTTCCACCACGCCAACGCAGAAGCCGGCCAGGTCGTAGTCTTCGCCTTCGTACATGCCCGGCATTTCGGCGGTTTCACCACCGACCAGGGAGCAGCCAGCCAGTTCGCAGCCAGCGCCAATGCCGGTGACCACGGTGGCGGCGACGTCGACGTTGAGCTTGCCGGTGGCGTAGTAGTCGAGGAAGAACAGCGGCTCGGCGCCGCAGACCACCAGGTCGTTGACGCACATGGCGACCAGGTCCTGGCCGATGCTGTCGTGCTTGTTCAGGTTCAGTGCCAGGCGCAGCTTGGTGCCGACGCCGTCGGTGCCGGACACCAGCACCGGTTGCTTGTAGCCGGCCGGGATCTCGCACAGGGCGCCGAAGCCGCCCAGGCCACCCATGACTTCCGGACGCGCAGTGCGCTTGGCGACGCCTTTGATGCGTTCGACCAGGGCTTCACCGGCATCGATGTCGACGCCTGCGTCCTTGTAGCTGATGGAGGGTTGCTTGCTCATAGATCCGGGCCTTTGGATGGGAGTTCGTGTAGGCGCCGACGTGGCGCGGGCTCATCCAAGGAGCCCGGCGCGCGTACCGGCTGGCGAAGGCGCGCGATTTTATCAGGCTTGCCCGGCAGCGGCCACTCGCGTGCATGCGCTTCGTCGCGGGCAGCGGCTCTGGTTGCCGGGGCTTGAGCGGCTGTTTAAGGTATAGACCTTTGTGCCTGCCCGTCGCGCGGCCATCCCCTGCGAGAGTCAACCCCAATGCGTTTGCCCATCCGCCTGCTGTTCTTCTGTCTGTCGCTCCTGAGCCTGCCAGCACTGGCCGCGCCGGTTACCGGTCTTTATCAGGTGCGTGAACCCGTGGCGGATCAACAGCCGGAAAGCCGCGACGCGGCCATGCAGAAGGCCTTGCAGACCCTGGTGCTGCGTTTGACCGGTGATGCCAAGGCGCTGCAGAGCGCCGGCTTGGAAGGCCTGCGCAAGGACCCGCAACAGATCGTCAGCCAGTACGGTTATGAAGGCGACGCGTTGTTGGTCGAGTTCGATCCGGCCAGTACCGATCAGCAACTGCGCCAGGCTGGCCTTGCCCTGTGGGGGGCCAACCGTCCGGCCATCCTCACCTGGTGGCTCAACGAATCGCCGGAAGGCAGCCAGCTGGTTGGCGAAAGCCAGAGTGCATCGGCGCTGCTGCGCGATGCGGCTCAGCATCGTGGTCTGCCGCTGCGTCTGCCGCTGGCGGACCTGAGCGAGCAGGCGCTGGGCAGCGCCGATACGCTGCTGGCCAACGATCCGCAGGCACTGCGTGAGGCCTCCGAGCGCTATGGCGCCGATGCCTTGCTGGCCGTACAGGCGACCGAGGGTAGCGGTAACTGGCAGGCTACCTGGCGCCTGTGGCTAGGCGACGAGCGTGAACAGGGCAAGGCTGAGGGCGCCGATCAGGCTGCGCTGGCCGATGCAGTGCTGTTGGCCGTGGCCGAGCGCCTGGCGCCGCGTTTCGTCGTCAAGCCTGGCGCGGCGCAGAGCCTGACGCTGGTGATCGAAGGTGCTGACCTGGGACGTTTCGCGGCGCTGGAGCGCTTGCTCGAACCCTTCGCCGCGCGTTTGCAGGAGATCGACGGCCAGCGCCTGGTCTATCAGGTCAGTGCCAGCCCGGAGCAACTGCGCGCGCAGCTGGCATTGGCTCAGCTCCAGGAGGTCAGCGAACCGCTCGACGCCGCAGCGCCGGTAGAGGCTGCTGAAACGGGTGCAACCGAGGCTCCGCAGGTGAAACCGCGCACCGATCAGTTGCGCTTTCGCTGGTAGAATTGGCGCCGGGTAGACCACAGCCCAGTTACACACGGCGCCTTTCGGGCCCGTTTCGCATCGAGGACGCGAGCATGACCGATTCCACCCGTTGGCTATGGATGGCTGGGCTGTTTCTGCTCGGCTGGCTGCTGTACCTGCTACACCCGATTCTTTCCCCGTTCCTGATCGGCATCCTGCTGGCCTATCTGGGGGATCCGCTGGTCGATCGTCTCGAGCGGCATCGCCTGTCGCGCACCGGCGGTGTGGTGGTGGTGTTCACGCTGTTCTCGCTGCTGTTGCTGATCCTGCTGCTGGTATTGGTGCCCATGCTGGGGAGGCAACTGGTGCGTCTGTATCAACTGGCGCCGGAGATGCTCGACTGGCTGCAGGGCACTGCCTTGCCTTGGTCGCAGTCGCACCTGGGCCTGCAGAGTGATCTGCTGCAGGTCGATCAGCTCAAGCAGGTCTTTACCGACAACATCGGCAAGACCACCGACGTGCTCAAGGCGGTGCTGGCTCAGGCGACGTCTTCAGGCCTGGCGCTGCTGGCCTGGCTGGGCAACCTGCTGCTGATTCCGGTGGTGAGCTTCTACCTGATGCGCGACTGGGATGTGCTGGTCGAGCGGGTGCGCCGCCTGCTGCCGCGCCAGCGCGAGGGGCTGGTGGTCAAGCTGGCGGGCGAATGTCATGAAGTACTGGGCGCCTTCCTGCGCGGCCAATTGCTGGTGATGCTGGCATTGAGCGTCATCTATTCCGCTGGCCTGATGCTGGTGGGCTTGGAGCTGGGATTGCTGATCGGTGTGCTGGCGGGACTGGCGAGCATCGTGCCCTACATGGGCTTTATCGTCGGTATCGGTGCAGCGCTGGCTGCTGCGCTGTTCCAGTTCGGTCTCGAACCCTATCCGCTGATCGGTATCGGCGTGGTTTTCATGATTGGTCAATTGCTTGAAGGCATGGTCCTCACGCCCATGCTGGTGGGTGATCGCATCGGCCTGCATCCGGTCGCGGTGATCTTCGCCATCCTCGCTGGCGGCCAGCTGTTTGGCTTCACCGGCGTGCTGCTGGCTTTGCCGGTCGCCGCGGTGATCATGGTTCTGCTGCGCCATGCTCATGATTTGTATAAACTTTCCGGTCTTTACGGAGAGTCCAACAGCGGTTCTGACGAACCGCCGAGCCCTGCATGAAACCTATCCAGCTGCCTCTGGGGGTGCGTCTGCGTGACGACGCCACCTTCGCCAACTACTACCCCGGCGCCAATGCCGCGGCCCTGGGCTATGTCGAGCGTCTGTGCGAGGCCGATGCCGGCTGGACGGAAAGCCTGATCTATCTGTGGGGCGCTGAGGGCGTAGGGCGCAGCCACTTGCTGCAGGCTGCCTGCCTGCGTTTCGAGCAGCGTGGCGAAGCGGTGGTCTATCTGCCGCTCAGCGAAGTGGTGCAGCACGGCCCGGAGCTGCTCGACAACCTTGAACTGTGCGAGCTGGTCTGCCTCGATGATCTCGATGCGGTGGCGGGGCGCAGCGACTGGGAAGAAGGCTTGTTCCACCTGTTCAATCGTCTGCGTGACAGCGGTCGACGCCTGCTGCTGGCCGGCACCATGTCGCCGCGCGAGTTGCCGATTCAGTTGCCCGACCTCAAATCACGACTGACCCTGGCGCTGGTTTTCCAGCTGCACGAGCTGTCCGATGAGGACAAACTGCGCGCCCTGCAATTGCGCGCCTCGCGTCGCGGTTTGCAAATGAGCGACGAAGTCGGCCGTTTCATCCTCACCCGTGGCGAACGCAGCATGAGCGCGTTGTTCGAGCTGCTGGAACGTCTTGATCAGGCCTCGCTACAAGCCCAGCGCAAGCTGACCATTCCCTTCCTTAAGGAAACCCTGGGTTGGTAGGGGGCAGGGGCCTCAAGCTGCCAGCAAGAGCGTAGCCCGGATGCAATCCGCGAATCCTGACACACAATCCCGGATTTCATCCGGGCTACGGTCTAGCTCGCGACTATTCCCTGCATGAACTCAGCGATTGCTCTGGCACAGAGCTTTGGCTGTGTCTGCAGGATGAAGTGCGGACCATCCAGGCGAATCTGGCGGATATCGCCGCAAGTCTGGGCCAGTCGTTTTGCAGCGCCGTCTGCGACCAGGCGATCCTGCTGCGGCCAGAGGTGCAGGCAGGGTAGGTCCACGGGTTGCGTCGGTGCTTGCAGGCTGGCCAGCGTCGCCATTCGCGCGTGCAGCAGCCTTTGATCCAGCTGGCGAATTTCCCTCTGCACCTGTTGCAGGACGTGCTCGTCTGCCGTTTTGCCCAGGCACAAGGCGCGCAGCAGCCAGGGCTGTGTGGCCAGGGCCTGGGGCATGGGCAGATGCGCGAGCAAGGCCAGGGCAGGATTGGGTCTGCTCAGGAACGAGGCGGCGAAGATGAGGCCTTGTAGCCCGGTGGGCTGGCGCAGGGCCAACTGGTAGGCGAGAGGGCCGGAAAACGATTCGCCCAGCAACACGAAAGGTGTCGTACCAAGCTGCTCGAATAGTGCGTCGGCCAGGCTTGGATAATCCTGCGGCCCTTGTTCCGGCAGGCTCAGTGGCCAGCAGTCGGTGCCTGCGAGGGTCTCGAGCAGGGGCGTGAAGAGGGCACTGCTGCCGTTGAGGCCAGGCAGCAACACCAGGCGCATCAGACTTCTCCGGCCAGCTTGCGGTCGTACTGAAAGCGCCAGCGCGTATACAGCAGCGCCGTGCAGAACAGGCCGAAGCTGATCACCGCCTCCAACGCGCCGAACAGTGCACGCGCCGGGTCGATGGCCGCTAACACGCCCTGGATGAAGTAGATATTGACCACGAAACAGGTCCAGGCATGAGCGCGGGCGTTGCCCAGCAACATGCCCGGGGCGAGCAGTGCAAGCGGCAGCAACTGGATCGCCAATACAACCCCGACCCGTGCGCCATGCAGATCGGCGAAGGCCAGGTTCCACACCAGCAGCAGGGTCAGCAGGGCGATGAAACTGAACAGGCTCAGTGCTCGACTGAGTTTGACCCGCGGCTCCAGCCATTCAAGGCTGGGCAGAGGCTTCTTCGCTCGGGCCACGTTCAGCGCTCCAGTTTGCTGGCAGTTTGCGCCAGGCGTTGACCCAGTGCACGGCACAGGGCGATTTCATGTTCGTCCAGCGCGCGTTTACCGTCGCCACCCGCATGGTGGCTGGGGCCGTAGGGCGTACCACCGCCGCGGGTTTCGAGCAGGGCCGATTCGCTATAGGGCAGGCCGCAGACCAGCATGCCGTGGTGCAACAGAGGCAGCACCATCGACAGCAGGGTGGTCTCCTGGCCGCCATGCAGGCTGGCGGTGGAGGTGAATACGCCTGCCGGCTTGCCGACCAGTTCGCCGGTCAGCCACAGGTTGCTGGTGCCATCGATGAAGTACTTGAGTGGAGCGGCCATGTTGCCGAATCGGGTTGGGCTGCCCAGGGCCAGACCCGAGCAGTTCTTCAGGTCATCTAGGGTGGCGTACATGGCGCCGTCCTCCGGCACGCTCGGCGCAACGGCCTCACATTCGCTGGATACTGCCGGCACCGTGCGCAGGCGTGCCTCCAGGCCGGCCATCTCGATGCCACGGGCAATCTGTTTGGCCATCTGTGCGGTGGCGCCATGGCGGCTGTAGTAGAGGACGAGGATATAAGGCGCGCTCATGCCAGTAGCTCCAGCACTTTTTCCGGCGGGCGACCGATCACGGCCTTGTCGCCAGCGATGAGGATCGGGCGCTCGATCAGTTTGGGATGTTTGACCATCGCTTCGATCAGCTGAGCTTCGCTCAAGCTGGAGTTGGCCAGGCCCAGTGTCTTGTATTCGTCTTCACCTGTACGCAACAGGTCGCGGGCGGCGATACCCAGCTTGCCGAGCAGGCTCTTGAGTTCGTTGGCGCTGGGTGGCGTTTCCAGATAGCGCACTACTTGCGGTTGCAGGCCGCGGGTTTCGAGCAGCTCCAGAGCACCGCGGGATTTCGAGCAGCGCGGGTTGTGGTAGAGGGTCAGGTCGGTCATGGTGGCTCGCATCCGGCTTGAAGTGGCGGCTATTCTAACCGCCTGATGCGCGGATGCACGCAAACCGCTGGGCCGCTTTGCTGCGACCTTTTCACGCGGCGTATTGTCTGTCTGTTTAGGTTTGAGGGCTAAGGAGAGGTCATGCAGGTTCGTTTTAAGGACTGGCTGGGGTTCTGGCTGAGTCTCTATAAGCGTTTCGTGGAGAACCGTGGCGCCGGCAACGCAGCGGCGTTGACCTATACCACCCTGTTCGCCGTGGTGCCGATGATGACCGTGACCTTCGCCATGCTTTCGGCCATTCCGGCATTCAAGGGCGTGGGCGAGGACATCCAGGGGTTCATCTTCAACAACTTCGTACCTTCCACTGGCGAGACGGTGCAGGAATATCTGCGTGAGTTCACCACCCAGGCGCGGCAGCTGACCTGGTTTGGCGTCGGGCTGCTGGCCGTCACCGCCTTCCTCATGCTGGTAACCATCGAGAAGACCTTCAACGTGATCTGGCGGGTGCGCCAGCCGCGTCGCGGCATGTCCAGTTTCCTGCTGTACTGGGCGATTCTCAGCCTCGGACCTTTGTTACTGGGTGCAGGTTTTGCGGTCAGTACCTATATCGCCTCGCTGTCGCTGATTTCCGGTCCGGACGCAGTGGTCGGCGCCAAGACGCTGCTTGCCTTCACGCCGTTGCTATCGAGCATTGCGGCCTTCACCTTGCTCTATGCGGCGGTCCCCAATACTCGGGTGCCCTTGCGCCATGCGGTGCTGGGCGGCTTGTTCAGCGCCGTGCTGTTCGAAGTGGCCAAGGCGCTGTTCGGCCTCTACGTGCGCCTGTTTCCCGGTTATCACCTGATCTACGGCGCCTTCGCCACGGTGCCGCTGTTTCTGGTGTGGATCTATCTGTCCTGGTTGATCGTGCTGCTGGGCGCCGAGCTGGTGTACGGCCTCTCGCAACCACGGCACTGGCGTCGCGAACCCATCCCCAAGGGACTGGTTCTGCTGGTGGTGTTGCGCCTGTTGCTCAAGCGCCAGCAGAAGGGCGAGGCCCTGCACTACGGCGATATGCAGCGCGCTGGCTGGCGTTTGCCGGAAGACGAGTGGAGCCAGGTGATGGACTTTCTCGAGCGTGAGCACCTGGCTTGCAAGGCCAGCGGCGGCGGCTGGGTGCTGTGCCGTGATCTGCACAATTTTTCCCTGCATCAGTTGCTCGAGTGCAGCCCGTGGCCGTTGCCGACTCTGTCGCAACTGCCCGCTCAGCTCGACGAACCCTGGTATCCGGCATTGCGCGAGGGACTGGAGCGCCTGCAAGCGGAGCGCGAGGAGCAGTTCGGAGTCAGTCTGGCGGACTGGTTACCGGGAAAGGGCTGAGCAAACTTGCGCGACATTGTGGGCGACAGTAAATGAGAGAAGGCGCCGAAAAGGGGTGACAAAAAACGTCAGTTTCAGGCGTTGCCTAGGCCTGCTGTGATCTGGGCGCAGGGGCAGGCGTCAATGAATACGTTACAGAAGGCCTGGCACACTTCTAGCAACTGCAAGGTCAGTTGCTATCGAACTGCCAGCAGGGCAGGGATCGCTGAGGACGCAGGCAGTAATGACGGTAAAAAACAGGGTAATCCACCTTCATCGACGCGATCCGCAGGAAGCGCTGACGCGGCTCAATCGAATCACCGGGCTGCACTTCGCACGCTGGCCGGAGTCGCTGCTCGAGCACGTGGCTGCCGAAAACCTGCAGCCAGACGCTGACGATTCAAGTCCGCAGGCCGCGCCCAGCCCTGGAGTTTCCTCCGGCTGAAAGCAAAACCCCGCGTCGATGCGCGGGGTTCGATGTTGCATTTGTGGTTCAGGCCATGGCCTGGCGGCTCTCGCTGTTGGCCAATTCGACGGCCTGAACGAAGAACTCCTCGACTACCAGGCTCTGCGCCGGCACCGCCGAGCGCAGGCGCACCTGCATGTCTTCGATCTTCAGTCGTACTGGCATGCGAGCGATTCCGGAGAGCAGGATCTTGCCATGGGCATTGACCTTGCCGTGGTCGACATTCACCTCGCGACGCTTGTCCCCGTCGCGGTAACTCACCAGCAGCGACACCGGCAGATTGGCCAGCCCCGGCAGTTGCAGCCAGGTGGCGACGTTGTATTCGGCTACGCGCCCCTCGTAGGGCGTGACCAGCAGGTGAGCGACGTCGACGATGCGCGAGGGCACGGAGCCAATCAGCTTGTCTTGCGCTTGGGACATGGTGAAATTCCAGGCTGGGTGAGACTTGAGTGCCAGGAATTATAAGCAGCCACCTGCTGGCGAAACTGTGCACTCGGCGGACAGGCCGCGTGACTGGAGTCGCAGTTTCGCATATCAGGCCAGGCGCAGCGGGTGACGGGTAACCGATGAGGTCTGCAGGTTGCTGTCGGGCAGCGGCAGGATCGCTTGGTTATGCACGCTGGCCAGTTGCAGCCAGAGGTGCTCGCCGGAGCTGAACTGGCCGTTGGGCAGCCACAGTCCGTGGTGCCAACCGTTGCCCGGTGCCGGGGTACTCTGCAGCACGCCTGGATGAGTCTGTGCATTGGGGGCGCGGCGCAGCCAGACAGGCCGAGGCAGGCCTTTGAGATAGCGCAGTCCGAGGTGCAAGCCTTCGTTATTGAGATGACGCCAGCGCACCAATGCCAGAGTCGGTGTGCCATTGGTAAGCAGTAGAACCAGTTGCCCGACCTGCAGTTGTCCGCCCTCGTTGGCGTTGCACAGCAGGCGCGCGCCACCTGGGCTGGCATCGAGAATCTGCGCCTCGGTGCGTTGCGGCAGCTTGTCCAGCAATTGCGCATGAATGGCCGGCAGGCCCACCACCAGACTGCACTGCCCGTCCAGTTCGGCGCGTTCATGGCGACGTTGCTGGCGCCCCAGCCAGTGCTGGCGTACCCGTTCGAGCAACTGGCGTTCCTGCATGCTTTGCAGTGGCGCCGGTTCATGCAGGGCGATCAGCAGCGCGCCCAGTTCGAAGCGGCGCAGGTTGGCGGCTTTGCCTTCGATACGCTGTTCGAAACTCAGGCAGGCCTGTGATTCGCTAAGATCGACTATCGGGCCTTCGGCGTCGTCTTCTTCGTCCCAGGCTTGCAATCTGGCCAGCGCCGCCAGAGGTGCCAGCGCGCTGAACAGGGTCAGGCATTCGCCTTCGTCGAGATGGAAGGGATTGCTCAGGGCCAAGAGCAGCATCTGCTGGTAAAGGCCGCGCAGGGTACTGGCCGGTTTCGGCTCGAAGGCCGCCGCCACTGGTTCGTCCAGACACTGCTGATGCTCGCCGATCCAGTACAGCAAGTGGCTGTCGCGCCAGAGCGCTGCAGGTGGCTCCTGGTACAGCTGGTAGTGGCGCAGCAACTGCTGGGCCAGGAAATGCTGGGCCATGTACAGGCACCAGGCCAGGTGTGGCATCGACGGCTGGCGACCCTGCAGGATTTGCAGCAGCAGGCGTTTGAAGCCGATCGCCAACTCGCCGCAGAAACGCACGAACAGCGTGCTTGGCGGATGCTGGCGATTGGCAAGGCTGGCGTAATGGCGGTACTCATCACTGAAGTTTTGCAGCGCACGCTGCCTTTCCAGTAAGGTCAGAGCGCTGCGATTGAGCGAAAACAACAGGCCCAGCACTTGTTGCAGGCCGTTTTCCGGCTCCAGGTGGCGAGCTGCCGCGAGTCGTTGAGCGATTTCCGCCGGCGATACGCTGTTGTCCTCGCGGATGTCCGGTACTTCCAGGCGCAGGGCATCCAGCGTCATATCAACCCCGGGTGGACGAGGATCGAGTACATGGGCTTAGGGCTCCGGAGTTTCGGCAAGGCTGTTATGGGTATCTGCGCCGGTCTGCTGCTGACGGCTTGTGCCGAAGATTACGGCCTTGATCAGCATGGACGAAAGGTAACGGCTGAGAGCCTGGATGGCCAGTGGCTAGTCATTAATTATTGGGCTGAGTGGTGTGCGCCGTGCCGCACGGAAATTCCCGAACTCAACGCCCTGGAAGAACAGCTGAAAACCCAGTCGGCGCGGGTAATCGGCGTCAACTTCGATGCCCTGCAGGGCGATGACCTCAAGCGTGCCGCGGACAGTTTCGACATTCGTTTCACCGTGCTGGCGCAGGACCCGGCGGCGCGCTTCGAGCTGCCGCGCAATGACGTACTGCCGGTGACCTACATTGTCGACGCCGATGGCAGGCTACGTGAGCGCCTGGTAGGCGAGCAGACGTCGGCAGGATTGCAGGCGCGTCTGAAGCAGTTGCGGGAGTAGTGACGCCGAGAAAAACCGCTGCGATGGGCAGTCGTGGTGATAGGTAGCATGCTAAGCTTTTGCTCCGGCCGAACCTGCGCCGTGCTTCATGAGTCTGCCTGATGTCCGCTACCCACCTTACCCGTGGCAGCGCCGGTTATCGGCGCGCCACCCTGGCGCTGTTCTGCGCCGGTTTCGCCACCTTCGCCATGCTCTACTGCGTGCAGCCGCTGCTACCTCTGCTGGCGGCGCACTTTCGCGTTTCTGCGGCCAGCAGCAGCTTGGCGCTGTCGCTGACCACGCTGAGCCTGGCGTTGTGCCTGCTGGTATCCGGTGCGCTGGCCGAGAGCTGGGGGCGCAAGCCGGTGATGGCTGCGGCGCTGGGGTTGGCAGCGGTTCTGGGGGTCGCCTGCGCACTGGTGGAGGAGTGGGGCAGCCTGCTGATTCTGCGCGCTCTGCTGGGGCTGGCGCTGAGCGGTTTGCCCGCGTTGGCCATGGCCTATGTCGGTGAGGAGTTCGACCCCGAAGCGCTGCCGGCGGCTATGGGGCTGTATATCGGTGGTACGGCGCTGGGTGGGCTGCTCGGGCGTTTGTTGGCGGGGTTGCTCAGTGATCTGGGTGGTTGGCCCTGGGCCCTTGGTGGAATTGCCGGGCTCGGGCTGCTGGCATTGGGCCTGTTTCTCTGGCTGTTGCCGCCCTCGCGGCATTTCACGGCTCAGCCGCTGTCCTTGCGTGGGCTGCTGCGCAACTTCGCCCTGCACCTGAGCAACCCGCGTCTGCGCGTGCTGTTCGCCCTGGCATTCCTGCTCATGGGCGGCTTCGTCGCGCTGTTCAACTACGTCGGCTTTCGCCTGGCCGGTGCGCCATTCAATCTGTCGGCGACGGTGATCGGTCTGCTGTTCACCGTCTATCTGCTGGGCATCTTCAGTGCCGGTTGGGCAGGGCGCCTGGTGCCACGCTTCGGCGCTCGCCAGGTGTTGCATGGCGGCATCGGTCTGATGCTGCTGGGGGTAGTCCTGTGCGCTGCGCCCTGGCTGAGCGCTGCGGTGGTGGGGCTGGCGCTGTTCACCCTGGGTTTCTTCGCGGCTCATGCGGTTGCCAGCGGGCAGGTCGGTATCCATGCGCAGGGGGCCAAGGCGCAGGCCTCGGCGCTATACCTGTGTGCCTATTACCTTGGTTCCAGCCTGGTGGGCTACGTTGGTGGTTATGTCTGGGAGCACGCCGGCTGGCTGGCGTTACTCGGCGTTCTGGCCACGTTATTTATCCTCGCCAGCGCTCTGGTACGGCGTATCTAGGCTGTCTGCCGCTCGTTCAGTGCAGGTTCAAGGAGGGTTCAGGAGGGATTCAGTAGTCTTCCCGCAGACTTGTTGCCGAGTTGATCAAAACTGCAACGAGAGGAACGATTCAATGAAAATCACCCTGAACCGTATCGCATTCGCTACCTGCCTGGCCCTGGGCGCAACCGCTGCCCAGGCCAACGACAATTTCGTCGGCCTGACCTGGGGTCAGACTGACAACAACATCCAGAAATCCAACGCGCTGAATGCCAACCTCGGCAATCCCAAGTTGGACAAAGTGATCGATGGCGAGGGTACCTGGGGTATCCGTGCCGGCCAGAAGACCGCCGATGCTCGCTACTACGCAACTTACGAGAATGTTTCCGACAGTCACAATGGCTACAAACTGCGTCAGCAGAATCTGCTCGGCAGCTACGACATGTTCGTCCCGCTGGGTAGCAACAACACCAAGCTGTTCGGTGGTGTAACCGCCGGCCTGGTCAAACTCGAGCAAGAGAGCCGCGGCTTCTCCCGTGACAGCGACATCGGATTTGCTGCAGGTTTGCAGGCCGGTATCCTGCAGGAACTGAACAGCAATACATCGATCGAAGCCGGCTATCGTTACATGCGTACCAACGCCAGCACAGAAATGGCACCGCATGGCGAAGGCAAGGCTGGTTCGCTGGATCTGCATAGCAGTTCGCAGCTCTACCTCGGCGCCAACTTCGCCTTCTAATGGCGGCTTAGCGTTATCAGGCCGGGCATCAGTCCGAGTGAAAACCAGCGAGCGAAGGTCAGGCAAGGCGCAACGACCAGCGGGAGTAACAACCGAAGGTTGGCCCGAAGGGTGAGCACCAGCGAATAAAGCCGGCGAAGAAGCGCAGTTTACGACTTGTAAATGAGCATTCTGAGCCGGGTTTTAACGCAGCATGGCCGAGCGCAGTAGTTTTCACACCGACTGATTTGCCCGGCCTTCGTACAACTGAAAAAGGGGGAGTCTCATGAAATTGCTGGTGGTGGAGGATGAGGCGTTGCTGCGTCACCATCTGTTCACTCGCCTCAGTGAAAACGGGCATGTGGTGGATGCCGTGCGCACCGCCGAAGAAGCACTGTACCGAGCTGAGTCCTTCAATCATGACCTGGCCCTGGTCGACCTCGGTCTGCCCGGTATGAGCGGTATCGACCTGATCCGTGAGCTGCGCAGCCAGGACAAGAACTTTCCAATCCTGATCCTCACCGCGCGCGGCAACTGGCAGGACAAGGTCGAAGGCCTGTCCTGCGGCGCCGACGACTATGTGGTCAAGCCGTTCCAGTTCGAAGAGCTGGAAGCACGCTTGAACGCGCTGCTGCGACGCTCCTCTGGGTTCACCAAGTCAACCATCGAGGCAGGTTCGCTGGTGCTGGACCTCAACCGCAAGCAGGCCACAGTGGATGAACAGTCGCTGCAACTGACGGCCTACGAGTACCGCATCCTCGAGTACCTCATGCTGCATCACCAGCAGGTGGTGGCCAAGGAACGCCTGATGGAGCAGCTCTATCCGGGCGATGACGAGCGTGACCCCAATGTCATAGAGGTGCTGGTTGGCCGCTTGCGGCGCAAGCTGGAGGCGGTGCTGGGCGGCAAACCGATAGAAACCGTGCGCGGCCAGGGCTACATGTTCAACGAGCGCTGCAAGTGAGTCGAACGCGCGCCGTTCTGCGCAAGCTGCGCATGCGTTTCGGTTCGCTGCGGCTGCGCCTGATGCTGGCAAGTGCCGCACTGGCGATGCTGTTCATGCTGTTGCTGATGCCCGTACTGCAGGGCGTATTTCTCATGGCCCTGGAGCAGACCGTGGAGAAACGTCTGGCCTCCGATGCGGCTGCGCTGATATCTGCTGCGCGCATCCATGATGGCCAGTTGCACATGCCGGACAAGATGCCCGACGAGGAATTCGACAACCTCGATTCGCACCTGCTGGGCTTCATCTTCGACCGTGAAGGCCAGATGATCTGGCGCTCACGTTCCTCCATCGACGAGTTGGTGCGCTACCTGCCACGCTACGATGGTCGCGGTCACGAGTTCATCCGCATTCGCGACGACAGCGGCCAGGAATATTTCGTATACGACGTGGAAGTGGATTTGCTGCGTGGTGACCAGACCGCGCTGAGCATCGTGACCATGCAGCCGACGCGCGAATACCAGGGGCTGTTCAACGGCTTTGCCTGGCAGCTGCGACTTTGGCTGGGCATCGCCCTACTGGTATTGCTGGGTCTGCTCTGGTTTGGCCTGACCTGGGGCTTTCGCAGTCTGCGCGGTCTCAGCGACGAGCTCGATGGTGTGGAGGCCGGTACCCGCCAGCGCCTGAGTGACGAACACCCACGCGAACTGCTGCGCCTGACCAACTCCCTTAACCGCCTGCTCGACAGCGAACGGCGTCAGCGCGAGCGTTATCGCGACTCACTGGAAGACCTTGCCCACAGCCTGAAAACACCACTCAGCGTGTTGCAAGGCATAGGTGAAACCCTCGCCGCTCAGCACGAGAATCGCGAGCAGGCGCAACTGATGCAGGCGCAAATCGAACGCATGAGTCAGCAGGTTGGCTATCAATTGCAGCGCGCCAGCCTGCGCCGCAGTGGCCTGGTACGTCATCGCGAGCAGGTCTGGCCGGTGCTCGACGGCTTGTGCCGCTCGCTGGACAAGGTCTACCGCGACAAGCGCGTCGAAGCGACGCTGGAAGTTCCCGAGCACAGTCAGATCACCATGGAACGTGGCGCGCTGATGGAGCTGCTCGGCAACCTGCTGGAGAACGCTTACCGCCTCTGCCTGCATCGCGTACGCGTCAGGCTGCAACCCCTGGCTGGCGGTTGCCTGATCACCATCGAGGACGACGGCCCCGGTGTACCGCAGCAGCAGCGTGAGCGGGTGCTACAGCGCGGCGAGCGTCTGGATGCACAGAATCCGGGGCAGGGCATCGGCCTGGCGGTGGTGGAAGACATCGTCGAAAGCTACGACGGTGAATTGAGCCTGGAAGATTCCGAATGGGGCGGTGCCTGCTTCAGGGTGCGGTTGTACGACTGACGGCAGTCGTTACTGCTGCAATGCTGCGCTCCGGCGGTATTACAACTGCGTCGCAAAGCGCTCCACCGCATTGACCACGTGCTTGGCACCATCCTGAATTTCGGCGATCACTTGTCCGGCCTGAGCGGAAAGCTCCAAGCCGCGCTCCGCCTGGGTCTTGCCGCGGTCGATCAGCTCGACCGCGCGTTCTGCCAACTGCTGGTTCTGTCCGACCACCTGGGCGATTTCTTCCGTCGCTGCACTGGTACGCGAAGCCAGTTGGCGAACCTCATCGGCCACCACGGCGAAACCACGGCCCTGCTCGCCGGCGCGCGCCGCCTCGATGGCGGCATTGAGGGCCAGCAGGTTGGTCTGGTCGGCGATGCTGCTGATGTTCTTGACGATGGAGCCGATGATCTGCGACTGCTTGTCCAGCGCCTCGATGCCCTGTGCCGCTTCCTGCATGCGCGCGGACAGTTCACGCATGGCATCGAGCATCTGCTGCACTACAGTCGCGCCGTTCTTGGCGCTATCGTCCGTGCCTTTCGAGGTCTCGAAGGCGATGCCAGCGGCTTCGGCCACGGCGCTTTCTCGGTTGACCTGGTCGGTGATCACGGTGGCGAACTTCACCACCTTGTAGAGGTTGCCTTGAGCGTCAGTGACTGGGTTATAGGACGCCTCCAGCCAGACTTCCCGGCCGTGGGCATCGACTCGCTTGAAGCGTCCGGTAACGAATTCTCCGCGGCGCAGTTGTTCCCAGAAGCGTTGGTACTCCGGCGAGTTGACCATCGCAGGGTCACAGAAGATGCGGTGATGCTTACCCTTTATCTGCGCGAGGTTATAACCCATGGCGTCGAGAAAGGGCTGGTTGGCTGTGTCGATCTCACCGTCGAGATTGAACTCAATCACGGCGGTGGAGCGTTGCAGCGCCTTGACCAGGTTTTCATGTTCGCGTGAAGTCTCGATGGTGCGCGTCAGGTCGCTGGCATAGATCGAGAAGGACTGCAGTTGGTTCTGGCTGTTGCGTATCGGCTGTAGGATCGAGCGCAGCCAGGCCTCCTCGCCATTACCCCGTTTGAGGCGGATCACCCCGGCCAAGTGTTCGCCGCGTTCGAGGGCATGACGAACCCGGTGAAAGAAGTCCTGGTTACGCAGGTGATTCGGTATCAGCTCCAGCAGAGGGCGGCCGAGGATCTGATCGGCGCGGTAGAGCATCTCTTTCTCGAAATTGGCATTGACCGAGAGAAAGCGCCCCTGCGGGTCGAGGGAGGCGGCGATCATTTCTTTGTCGAGGCTGTCGCGCACCTGCTCGAAAAGCGACAGTTCTTCGCGCAATGCTTTTAACTCTTGCTTCAGTCTGGTCGTGAACATCGTGGCAGGCCTTTGCCGGGGGGGATAATGATGCTGAGGTCATCAATTTAATATCTAGGGCATAATCGGTCAGACCGCCAATGCAAATGTTTCCGCATATGGCTGAGCGAATTGGCTCATCCCTCCTGTGCCCGATAAGCCCCTGGTGTCAGCCCCGTCCATTTCTTGAACGCGCGGTGAAAGGCCGAGGGCTCGGAGAAGCCGAGTTGTTCGGCGATGTCCTGAATCGCCAGTTCGTCGCGGCCCAGGTGGTAGATGGCGAGGTCGCGGCGCAGATGGTCCTTGAGTTCCTGGAAGCTGGTGCCTTCCTCGCGTAAGTGACGACGCAGGGTTTGCGGGCTGGTGTGCAGTTGTTGGGCGACCTGCTCCAGGTCCGGCCAGGTGCGGCAGTCGCGGCCGAGCAGGCGACGAATCTGGCTGATCAGGCTGTCGCCGCTGTCCGGGCGGGCCAGCAGGTCGGCGGGGGAGTGCTCCAGGAATTGCTTGAGCGTGCGTTCGTCCTGTAGCAGAGGCATCGCCAGGTAGCGGGCGTGGAACAGCAGGCTGTTTTGCGCGGCGGCAAAACGTCGATTGCAGGGGAACAGCAGCTCGTATTCGGCGGCATGCGCGGGTTCGGGGTAGGCGAAGGTGGCTTCTTCCAGGCGGATGCGCTGGCCGATCAGCCAACTGCCGAGGCGGTGCCAGATCACCAGCAGGCTCTCCACCAGAAAATGATCCGGGTCCCATAGCGTGCTGTCGTCCACGCTCAGGCGTGCCCAGTCGCCTTCGCGTTGCAGGCTGATGCCTGGTGCGTCGGGAAACAGGCCGTAGAACATCGCGCCACGGCTCAGGGCTTTTTCCAGGCTGCGGCAGTGGATGATGGCGTGGCCCATCATGGCGAAGGTGCCGCGTTTGCTCGGCTGGCGGCCGAACCCGAGGTATTCGTCGTCCAGCGCTTCCCAAAGCAGTTGCATCAGCCGGGCGAACTGTTCCGGGGCGATGCGTGCGCGCGGCTCGACCAGCACGGCGCTCTGGATGCCAGCCTGACGCAGTATCAGCTCGCAGGCCAGGCCCTGGCGATCCGCACCGCGCAGGGCGGCGCGGACGAAGTGGCTGGCAATGGTGCGTTCGCGCATGCTGGGTTTCCGAAAGCGAGGGTGGTCGATGGTAGGCAGTTGCTCCCAGCCAGGGCAAGCCAACCGAGCGATTGGGTCAACCGAGGCTGAGCGCATGGGTCATTGAGAGGCGGCGGGGCGGCCCTTAACCTCAAGGGCATAACAACAGCGGAGGACCCGCCCCATGCAACGCAACCATTTCGACACCGAGCACAACCTGTTCCGCGACGCTTTCGCCGCGTTTCTAGATAAAGAGGTGGTGCCGCATCAGGAGGAGTGGGAGGCCGCTGGGGTGGTTGATCGCAGCGTGTGGCGCAAAGCCGGCGAGATGGGTTTTCTGCTGCCCTGGGCGGACGAGGAGTACGGCGGTGCCGGGCTCAAGGACTTTCGCTACGAGCAGATCATGTGCGAGGAGCTGGCGCGCATCAACGAACCGGGTTTCATGATCCCGCTGCACTCGGCATTGTGCGGCCCCTATATCGCCGAGTACGGCACTGCCGAGCAGAAAGCGCGGTTGCTGCCGGGCATCATCAGTGGCGAGACCATCCTGGCGGTGGCGATGACCGAGCCGTCAGCGGGCTCCGACCTCGCCGGCATGCGCACCACGGCGGTGGACAAGGGCGATCATTGGCTGCTCAACGGCTCTAAGGTGTTCATCTCCAATGGCTATCTGGCCGATGTGGTGATAGTCGCAGCCAAGACCGACCCGGCCAACAAGCACGCCATGGGCCTGTTTTTGGTGGAGCGCGGCATGGCGGGTTTCGAGCGCGGCAAGAAACTGAAGAAGCTCGGCATGCACAGCCAGGACACCGCCGAGCTGTTCTTCAACGACGTCAAGGTGCCCAAGGAGAACCTCTTGGGCGATGCCAAGGGCGGCTTCTTCTACCTGATGAACATGCTCGCCCAGGAGCGCCTGACCAATGCCTGTGGCGCGGTGGCCGGCGCCGAGGCGGCCCTGCAGACCACCATCGAGTACGTCAAGGAACGCCAGGCCTTCGGCCGCCCGGTGGCGCATTTCCAGAACACCCGTTTCAAGGTGGCCGAGATGCGCACCCAGATCGACGTGGCCCAGGTGTTCACCGACCGCTGCGTGATGGATCACAACCAGAAGAAGCTCAGTGCAGAAGTCGCCGCAGAGGCCAAACTGTTCACCACCGAGCTGCTCTGCAAGGTGGTGGACGAGGGTGTGCAGCTGCATGGCGGCTGGGGCTACATGTGGGAATACCCGATCTGCAAGATGTACGCGAACGCGCGCATCCAGCGCATCTTCGCCGGTACCTCGGAAATCATGAAGGAAATCATCAGCCGCGGTATGAAGCTGTAGCGGCCGTTTGACGGAGAGTGGATATGAATCTTGCGATTGACGCATGGGCTCAGCCCGCCGGTGGCCAACTGCGCGAGCGCATGCCGGAAGTGGCGCGGCTATTCGAGAAGTCCGGCAGTGCGCACCTGCTGGATGTGCGACTCGGTCCCGAGGAGACCATCGCATTGATGGACGAGGCGGGTGTCGACAAGCTGATGCTGGCCGCCTGGTGCCGCCCCGAGGGTTGGGTGTTCAGCAACGATGATATCGCCGAGTTTACCCGGGCCTTTCCCGAGCGCTTCGTCGGCGTGGCTACTGTCGATCTGAGCAAGCCGATGGCCGCCGTGCGCGAGCTGGAGCGGGCCGTGCACGAGCTGGGCTGCAAGGCACTGCGCATCGTGCCCTGGCTGTGGAAGTTGCCGCCGAACGACCGGCGCTACTACCCGCTGTACGTGAAGTGCATCGAGCTGGATATTCCCTTCTGCACTCAGGTTGGCCATACCGGCCCGCTGCTGCCGTCGGAAACCGGGCGACCGGTACCCTATCTGGACGAGGTGGCGTTGGACTTCCCGGAGCTGCGCATCGTCGCCGGGCATATTGGCCATCCTTGGACGGACGAGATGATCGGCGTGGCCTGGAAGCACGATAACGTCTTCATCGATACCTCGGCCTATCTGCCTCGTTATTACCCGGCGCAGCTGCTGCATTACATGCAGAGCTACGGCGCGCACAAGGTGCTGTTCGGCAGCAACTTCCCCCAACTGTCCCTGAGCCGCTGCATGGCCCAGGTCAAGGAACTCGGTCTGGCCGCCGAGGTGGAGGCACAATTTCTGTACGGTAACGCCCGCCGGGTGTTTGGCCTGTAATGTCCGACTGATCGATACACCCCCGGCGCCATGCCGGGATCTGCCGCTGGCCCCGCACAACAACCGACAACAGGTGCGCCGCGATGACCGAACCATTGCAACTGCCGCTGCAACGCTTCAACCACTGGCTGGATCGGCAACCCGATGCCGTCTGGCTGCGTCAGCCGGTCAATGGCGTGTGGCATGACTTCACCTGGCGCCAGGTCGACGAGCAGGCGCGCCGCCTGGCCAGTGCGCTGCTGGCGCTGGGCTGCGTGCCGGGCGAGCGCGTTGCGCTGCTGGCGAAGAACTGCGCCGAATGGTTTATCAGCGACCTGGCGATCCAGCACGCCGGACTGGTGAGCGTGCCGCTGTATCCGCTGCAGGCGCCGGAACAGATCGCCTACGTGCTGGAGCACGCGGGCTGCAAGGTAATCCTGGTTGGCAAGCTGGATGAGCCGGACAAGCTGGCCACCGGTATCGCGGCGCATATCACCCGCATCGCCATGCCCTATCCGACCATGCCTGCCGAGCACCAGTGGCAGGCCTTGCTGGCGGCGCATGAGCCGCTGCTCGGCGCGCATCTGCAACGCGGCGAGGATCTGCTGTCGATCCTCTATACCTCCGGCACCACCGGGCAGCCCAAGGGCGTCATGCTCTCGGCCCACGCCATGGCGTTCTCAGCGGCCAACGCCACGGCGGAGCTGAACATGACGCCGCAGGATCAGTTCTTCTCCTACCTGCCGCTATCGCATGCCGCCGAGCGCTTCCTGGTCGAATTCAACAGCCTCTACTGCGGCGCACCGGTGGCCTTCGTCGAGTCGCTGGAGACCTTCGCCAGCGACCTGCGCCAGGTGCGTCCCACCGTGTTCTTCTCGGTGCCACGGTTGTGGACGCGCTTTCAACAGGGCGTGCTGGAGAAGTTGCCGGCGCACAAGCTCGAGCGTCTGCTGCGTATCCCGCTGCTGGGGTGGCTGGTGGCGCGCAAGGTGCGGGCGGGGTTGGGGTTGGATCGTGCGCGCGTGCTGGTGTCCGGTGCGGCGGCGATTTCCAACGGGCTGCTGGAGTGGTACCGGCGCCTGGGCATGACCATTTGCGAGGGCTACGGCATGACCGAGCACTTCGCCTACGGTTGTTTCAATCGCCCCGGGCAGGTGCGCTTCGGTACCGTGGGCAGGCCGATGCCGCATCTGCAGGTACGCATCGACGCCAGCGGCGAGATCCTGCTGCGCAGCGAGACGCTGATGCAGGGCTATTACCGTGAGCCGGAGAAGACCGCCGAGACGCTCAAGGATGGCTGGTTGCACACAGGTGATCGCGGCCAGTTGGACGAGGCGGGCTACCTGCGCATCACCGGGCGGGTCAAGGACATCTTCAAGACCAGCAAGGGCAAGTACGTGGCGCCGGCACCCATCGAGGGCGAGATCGCCAAGAGTCACTGGGTCGAGCAGGTGTGCCTGATGGGCAGCAATCTCGATCAACCGCTGGCGCTGATCGAACTCTCGCCTGCTGCCCGCCAGCAACCACGCGAGATGCTCGGCCAGTCACTTGCCGAGCATCTACATGCAGTCAATCAAAGGCTCGAGGCGCACGAGCGCGTCAGTCATTTCTATCTGGTCAGTGAGGCCTGGACGGTGGATAACGGCAGCATGACGCCGACCATGAAAATTCGCCGCAATGTGCTGGAGGTACGTTATGCCGAGGCTATTGCCGCTATGCCCGGTGATGCTGTCATCGTCTGGGAGCGCTGATTCGCCCTGTGCCACTTTTTGTAATCTGGAGTCGCCATGTCCGGCCCGTTGTCATCGCTGAAGGTTCTCGATTTTTCCACGCTGCTGCCTGGGCCGTTCGCGTCACTGCTGCTGGCAGACATGGGCGCCGAGGTGCTGCGGGTAGAGTCGCCCACGCGCATGGATCTGGTGCGCGTGCTGCCGCCGCACGATGGTGGAACCTCCACCAGCCACGCCTACCTCAACCGCAACAAGCGCAGCATCGCCCTCGATCTCAAGCGTCCTGAAGCGGTCGAGGTAGTCAGGCAGCTGGTGAGCGAGTACGACATCGTGCTCGAGCAGTTTCGACCCGGTGTGATGGACAAGCTGGGCGTCGGCTACGAGGCACTCAAGACGATCAACCCACGGCTGATCTACGTGTCGATCACGGGCTATGGCCAGACCGGGCCGTATCGTGATCGCGCCGGGCACGACATCAACTACCTGGCGCTGGCCGGCATTGCCAGCTACACCGGGCGCCGCGACAGCGGCCCATTGCCGCTCGGCGTGCAACTGGCCGACCTGGCGGGCGGCTCGCTGCATGGGGTGATCGGTCTGCTCGCGGCTGTGGTGCAGCGCCAGGCCACCGGCGTGGGGCAGCAGGTCGACGTGAGCATGACCGACTGCGCCTTCAGCCTGCATGGCATGGCGGGCGCTGGTTACCTCGGTGCCGGCGTCGAGCCTGATATGGAAAACCAGGCGCTCAATGGCGGCAGCTTTTACGACTACTACCGCACGCGCGACGGTCGCTGGTTCTCCGTCGGCAGCCTGGAACCCCAATTCATGCAGCAGTTCTGCGCCGCCATTGGCCGTCCCGAACTGGCAGCACGCGGCCTGTCGCAGAGGCCCGAGGATCAGCGCGCGCTCAAGCGTGAGATCGAGATCGAGTTCGAGAAGCGCGATTTCGCGCAATGGTGCGAAGTCTTCGCTGAGCTTGACGCCTGCGTCGAACCCATGTTGCCGCTTTCCGAAGCGGTGCAGCATCCGCAGATCAAGTCTCGCGGGCTGGTCGTCGAAGTGCCGCGTGAGGGGCTGCCCGCGCAGTCGCAGCTGGCTTGCCCGCTGAAGTTCTCCGAAGGGCTGCCGCCACCACGGCATGTCGGTGCAGCGGTTGGCGCGCATACCGTCGAAGTCTTGGCGGAGCTGGGTTATGACGCCGAACAGATCGCGGCGTTGAGGAGGGCTAAGGCGCTGGGTTGAGTCGAACGGCTCACTGTCTGGCAATGTCAGTGCGCACAGAGCACCCTGCGGGACTTCGATACGGGCGTAGGGTGCGCCGTGCGCACCGAGGCGTTATGGAGTTTCCCCCATCACTCATGACGCTGCTCACCACTGAAGGTCAGCGTCACCTTGCAACGCCGGCAGTAGTAGCGGCGGCCCTTGGCGACCAGGGCGTGACGCTGGGCCGAGAAGGGGAACTCGCCATCCGCGCAGCTACAACGATAGATGAAGCGACTGACCTTGCGCCGCTCGACTTCGTAGCTGTGGCAGCGATGCGGCGGCAGCTCGTAGACGCCGCGCATGATCAGCTGCCACTCCTCGCCGTGCGGCTGAATGCGTGGGCCGAATAGCTGATGGGCGACCATGTGGGCGACTTCGTGCGGCACCGTCTGGCGCAGGAAGTCTTCCTGGTTGGCCCGGTACAGCTGCAGGTTGAAGCGCAGCTTGTTTTCCGTCAGGTGCGCGACACCGGCCTTCTGCCCGCGTAGCTTGAAGCTGATTTCGGGGCGGGCAAAGCGTTGCTTGAAGAAGGTTTCGGCCTGCTGGTAGCAGGCTTCGACGCGGGCGTGAATCTGTTCGGGCATGGACAGGCGCTGGTGCAGGCTGAGCGTGAATTATGCCGCAAGCCGACAGCCAGCGCAGGTATCACTCGTCCCCTGGCGCCTGCATTCGTTGTTCCTGCGTGCCGCGGCTTTGGTCCTGCTGCACCGTGCGCTGATACTCCGGCTCCAGGGTGTAGGTCCAGAACAGGATCATGCTGACCAGAATGGTGACGATTACCAGCAGCCCCACGCCAATCATCGAGGAGGCGTAGAGGAAACCCTGTTGGTTGTCGATGCGCATGAAGCGAGGCAGCCCGACATAAATCAGGTAGGCGGCATGGGCGCAGGCGAGTAGCAGGACGCTGATTGCCAGCCAGCGTGTGGGGTAGAGCGCGGCGATACCGGCCAGGAAGAAGGGCGTGCAGGCGTAGGCGATGAAGCCGATGCACTGGTTGAAGGTGGGCCTGGCCTCGAAGGTGCGCGACATGTAGCGCAGGAAGTAACCCATGATGAAAACGCCGACCAGCGTAGCCAGATAAAGCAGCCCGCTCAGTTGCAGGGCACTCGCGACCTCCAGGCGAATGCGCTCTTCGTCTACCAGACTCCAGCCCACCCAATGAGTGCCGATGAACAGGCAAACTGCCGGCAACAGGCTGAAAAGCAGCAGGTAGGGTAGGTAGTTGGCGCTGTTGCGCTTTTCATCCTGACGAATTGCCGTCCAGGCGCGGTCCGGGCGGGTGAGAAGGGTATAGAGGTTCGCATACATGGTGTGACCATCCGCGTGACTGCCTTTAAATCTCGGGCAGTCGTAGCCGCGTAGGGTTCAACCCAAATTTTCTGGCGCATGGCAACGAAAAGGCCGCCCGAAGGCGGCCTGTGGGTTAGCGTCTAGTGACTATCAGCTGGTGTAGACCGGGCCGATGCCCATGCCCCAGAGAATGACCGAGCTGGCGATCATCGCTACCAGCACGACCAGGCCGACCGCCAGTACGGAACTGGAGAACATGAAGCCTTCATCTTCAGGAATGTTCATGAAGGTCGGTATGCCGACATAGAGCAGATAAACGGTGTAGCAGATCGCGACCGTGCCTACGACCATGCCCAGCCACAGGTGCGGGTAAAGCGCTGCGAGACCTCCTATGAACAGCGGGGTGGCGGTGTAGGCCGCGAATACGACGCACTGGGTCAGGCTGGGATTGGCGTCGTAGGTACGTGCCATCCAGTGGATGAAAGCGCCCATCACGGCTACGCCAGCGAGCATCGCCAGATAGGACATGATGGTCATCACCATCGCACTGCCTTCGGTAAGCATTACCGGTGCTCGGTCACCAATCGCCCAGCCAACCTGGGTAGTGCCGATGTAGGCTGAAATGGCGGGAATTGCCGCAAGAATCAGCACATGGGTCAGATACATGTGGCTGATGGATTCTTCCTCGCCACGGATTTCTTGCCATTCTTGATCGGGATGGGTGAAGAGCCCCCAAACGTGGTGGATCATGCCAGACACCTCCTCTTTCTTATGACGGTCGCCCCCCAGCGAACGCCCGGCACGCATGTACAGCGCCACCGGGTGTCAGGCCGAAATCTATGCGACCTTATGTCGCAGTATAGGCAGGGCCTGGAGCAGGCGTAGTGTCTGGCCTTAGAGCAAATCGCTCTCTAGAAGTCAGCGGTAATAGCGCTCAAGAATTTCCATGGCCAGGTTTATCGACTGCAACCGCTCTGTGCTGCCGCCTCGGTCCGGATGATGTTCGCTGACCATTTGTCGGTAGCGTTGCTTGATTCTCGGCAGATCGAGCGACCGTTCATTGGCCAGTTCGAACAACTCGAGTGCAGCCTGCTTCTCTTCGCCGCCCTGCATGCGCGTCCAGAAGCTGGTCAGCAGACGCTCGACGTCGCGTTCGTCGGTGCCCTGCAGGTTGCTCATGTCCAGATAGTAGTCACGCAATGCGTCGCGCTCACTGAGCGCCGCGTTGCCCGGCTGATAGGGCAGCAGGCGGATACACAGGGGGCTGATCTCGAGCAGGTGCGTTTGCTCCTGCCATAGCCGTTCACGCAGGCGATAAAGTGCGTTGAACAACAGAAAATGAGTGCGAAACAGCACCAGCTTGTCGGCCAGGGGTAGATTGGGGACATGGCCGCTGTGGCGGTCTTTCAATTGCTGGATCAGGGTGTATTCGGCAATGCCGTCCGGTGCTGCCTGCAGCAACTGCAGTACCTGCTCGGCGAGGTCCAGGTTGGGGTCGAGGTCGTCGTTCATCGGCCGAGACTAGCATTTCATTGCTGTCGGGGTAGGGGCGCGGCGCCATTGTGCGTAAAATGTCGCGCTTTCGTTCCCACTCCCTCGGATTTCGACGCACCATGGGCACCCTTTCGGTCAACCAGAACAAACTGCAGAAGCGCATTCGCCGCCTGGCCGGCGAAGCCATCACCGACTTCAACATGATCGAGGATGGCGACAAGGTGATGGTCTGCCTGTCCGGCGGCAAGGACAGCTACACCATGCTCGACGTGCTGCTGTACCTGCAGAAGGTGGCGCCGATCAAGTTCGAGATCGTTGCGGTGAACATGGACCAGAAGCAGCCCGGCTTCCCCGAGCACGTGTTGCCGGCCTACCTGGAATCCATCGGCGTTGCCTACCACATCATCGAGAAGGACACCTACTCGGTGGTCAAGGAGAAGATCCCCGAGGGCAAGACCACCTGCTCGCTGTGCTCGCGTCTGCGTCGTGGCACCCTGTACACCTATGCCGACGAGATCGGTGCGACCAAGATGGCCCTGGGGCACCACCGCGACGATATCCTGGAAACCTTCTTCCTCAACATGTTCTACGGCGGCACGCTCAAGGCCATGCCGCCCAAGCTGCTGTCCGATGACGGCCGCAACGTGGTGATCCGCCCGCTGGCCTACTGCGCCGAGGCCGATATCGAGGCCTACAGCCAGCTCAAGGAATTCCCCATCATCCCGTGCAACCTCTGCGGCTCGCAGGAGAACCTGCAACGTCAGGTGGTCAAGGAGATGCTGCAGGAGTGGGAGCGCAAGAGCCCGGGCCGCGTCGAAATCATGTTCCGCGCCCTGCAGAACGTGCACCCCTCGCAGCTGGCCGACCGCAACCTGTTCGACTTCAAGAGCCTGAAGATCGACGACAGCGCCACGCCGCGCTTTCTCGATGTAATGAGCCTGTAAGCCATCGCGGCTAAAGCCCCTCCCATGGCTCGCGTCGCATGTGGGAGGGGCTTTAGCCGCGACGCTTGCCAGGCCGCAAAGGCCTGGAGTATGGTTCGGCCATCGCTTTGGAGAATTCCATGTCCGTCTGCCTCAACCTCCTGTCCATGCTGCAATCCGGTGCCTCGCGCGCCGCGCTGGCTCGTGCACAGGCACTTGTGGCGGCAGCGTATTATTTCTTTGGGTATTGGTTTAGCCACAGGCGCGCCTGATACCCCACAGGCGGCCTGAGACACCAGGGTCGCCACCAGAGACGTTTTCCAGAAAACCCCCGGTCGGCAACCCGACCGGGGGTTTTGTTTTTTCCGGCCGAAAAACGGCCACAGATCGAGGACTCACAGATGAACCGTTATTACCGCAACTACCGCTACGACTGGCGATTTAGCAGCCTCACCACCGTCCTGACACCTTTGCAACGAACACTCAGTTAGCGCCGCGCGGCGCAGGCCGCGCCGGCCAAGGAACCGCCAGATCATGAATGCATCCGTCTCCGCTCAACTCGCTTGCCCCGTTACCACCATCGCCCGTCGCAGCGCCCAGCCGCTGCCCAGTCCCGCCGTTCTGCGCCAACGCCTGCCGTTGTCCGCCGCACTTGCCGAACGTATTGCCGCCGACCGTGACGCCATCCGCGCGGTGCTCGATGGCCGCGATTCGCGTCTGCTGGTGGTGGTCGGCCCTTGTTCTCTGCATGACCGCGCCAGCGCCCTCGAATACGCCGAGCGCCTGGCCGAGCTGGCGCCACAGGTCGACGATCAACTGCTGCTGGTGATGCGTGCCTACGTGGAAAAACCACGTACCACCGTGGGCTGGAAGGGCCTGCTGTACGACCCGCATCTGGACGGTAGCGGCGACATGGCCGAAGGCTTGCGCCAGTCGCGGCAACTGATGCTGGATATCCTCGCCCGCGGCCTGCCGCTGGCCACCGAACTGCTGCAGCCGATAGCCGCCGGTTACTTCGACGATCTGCTTGGCTGGGCGGCGATTGGCGCACGCACCAGCGAGTCACAGGTGCATCGCGAGATGGTCAGTGGCCTGGATCTGCCGGTGGGCTTCAAGAACGGCACCGACGGCAGCGTCGCTATCGCCAGCGACGCCATGCGTTCGGCGGCGCATGCGCATCAGCATTTCGGCATCGATGACCTTGGGCACCCGGCGCTGTTGCATACCGCTGGCAATCCGGACACCCATCTGGTGCTGCGCGGTGGTCACGGCGCGCCGAACCACGACGCCGTCAGCGTCGCCGCCGCACGTGATGCGCTGCAGCGCCAGGGCATCGCGCCGCGCATCATGGTCGACTGTAGCCATGCCAACAGCGGCAAGGACCCTTTGCGTCAGCCTGCGGTGCTGGACAGCGTGATCGAGCAGCGCCTGGCCGGGGATGCCAGCCTGCGCGGGGTAATGCTGGAGAGCCACCTGTTCGACGGGTGCCAGGCGCTTTCCGGCGAGCTGCGTTACGGCGTGTCGATCACCGATGGCTGCCTGGGCTGGAAAGACACCGAAGTAGCGCTGCGCCAGGCAGCCGAGCAGTTGCGCGGGTGAGAGTAGGCGGGCGGCGCTTTGCTGTAGGAGCCGCATCGCGGCGAATGTGCTCAGGTCTGATGCGTAGAGGCAAATCGCTTCGCCCCGGGGCGGGGCTCCCACAGGACTTGTACTCGGGGGCTTACTGCGTGCAGGCTTCGTCGTCCGTTTCATGAAGGGATCGATTCATGCGTGATTACAAGTGGCTGCACGAGTTCTGCCTCAACCGTTTCGGCTCGGCCAAGGCGCTGGAGGCCATGCTGCCGCAGCCGCGCAGCGATGCCCAGCTGCGGGCGCTGAGCGATGACCGTTATCTGTCGCTGATCAGCCTGCGCATCTTTCGCGCCGGCCTCAAGCACAGCCTAGTGGACGCCAAATGGCCGGCCTTCGAGGAGGTGTTCTTCGGCTTCGATCCGGAGAAGGTGGTGCTGATGGGCGCCGAGCGCCTGGAGAACCTGATGCAGGATGCGCGGCTGATTCGCCACCTGGGCAAGCTGAAAAGCGTGCCGCGCAACGCCCAGTTCATTCTCGATGTGCGGGCTGGACGCTTGTTGGGCAGTCCCTCATCCGGCGCTGCGCGCCACCTTCTCCCTGAGGGAGAAGGGCATCAGACTGGGCCTGCGGCCCATTTCTCTTTTGGCGCCCTGATCGCCGATTGGCCAGTGAGCGATATCGTCGGCCTGTGGAAGTATCTGGCCAAGCATGGTAGTCAGCTTGGCGGTCTGTCGGCGCCGCGCTTCCTGCGTATGGTGGGCAAGGACACCTTCGTCCCTACCGATGACATGGTCGCCGCGCTCAAGGCGCAGGGCGTGATCGACAAGGCGCCGACCAGTCTGAAAGACCTGGCTGCCGTGCAGGCCGCCTTCAATCAGTGGCAGGCCGAGAGCGGTCGGCCGCTGTGCCAGCTATCGGTGATGCTGGCGCACACGGTCAATCACTGAGCGATTGCTGCAAGGCCTCCAGCCATTCCTTGGGTACGTCACGCTTCATCGCCAGTTGGCACTGCTGGCTGTCAGGGTCGAAAACGATAACCGCCTCGCCCTTGTCCAGGGCGCGGCGTACGCGCTGCACGCGGGTTTCCAGCGGGGTTTCATCGCCGTTATCGGTACCGTCGCGGGTGACGAAGTCTTCGATAAGGGCGGTGAGGGTGTCGGCTTGCAGCAGCTCAGCGGGGATCAGCACAACGAGTGACTCCAGTTATTGGCGCCCATGATAGAGCCAGAGGGCGCTGTGCTGCGAGTTCTCTCAGTGCATCATGCCGGGCCGCTTGAGGTGACGTTCCAGGGTGCTGTAGAGCAGGCCACTGTCCAGCGGTTTGCCGAGGAAATCGTCCATGCCGGCATCCAGGCCGTGTTGGCGGTGCTCTTCGAGGATATGCGCGGTCAGCGCGATGATGGGTACGGCAGCGAGTTGCCGGCTGTGCTCCAGGCGGCGAATCTGCCGGGTGGCTTCGAAGCCGTCCATCACCGGCATCTCGCAGTCCATCAGGATCAAGTGCACGGCTGCCGGATCTCGACCGTATTCATCCACCGCCGCCTGGCCGTCGGTGACCAGTCGCACGCTATAGCCACGTTTTTTTAAAAAGCCCTGAACCACCAGTTGGTTCACCGGGTTGTCCTCTGCTACCAGAATGCAGGGGGCTTCGCTGTTGTCGCTGCGTATTTCTCTGACCAACTGATGTACCTGTGCTCTGGGTTCTTCATACAGCCCGTTCAAGGCCTGGCGCAGTGCGTTTATCGCCACTGGCTGGGCCAGGTGTTGCAGGCGTAGTTCGTGGCTCGCTGGCAGTTGCTGGCAGGCCTCGGGCGGGCAGACCAGCAGCACGCGCTGCTGCGGCTGCAGCTTGGGCCGCAGCGAGTCAAGCCAGTGGTTGACGCCACCAGGCCAGGGCGCCATCAGCACCAGCAGCGGCGGCGCAGCGAAGTCCTCCAGGTAGTCCTGCAGGCGCTCCGGCGTCTGGCAGCGCTCGGTACGCATGCCCCAGCGTCCGAGCAGGCGGCTCATGGCATCCAGACCAAGGCCGTCGAGCGAGGCGAGCAGGGCGGTGCGTCCGGCCAGCAGACGGCTGAGTTCGTCGGAGGTGTCCTGTTCGGCCAGCAGCGGCATGTCGAAGGCGAAGCGGGTGCCCTGGCCCAGGGTGCTCTGCACTTCGATTCTACCGCCCATCATTTCCACCAGTTCCTTGCTGATGGCCAGCCCCAGACCGCTGCCGCCATAACGGCGGGTGGTGCTGGAATCACCCTGGGCGAAGGATTCGAACAATTGCGCCAGTGCCTGCTCGCTGATGCCGATGCCACTGTCGCTGACGGCGATCACCAGATGCGGCCTGCCATGGCTGTCACTGCGGCGGCTGACGCTGACCGCCACATGACCCTCGGCGGTGAACTTCAGAGCGTTGCTGAGCAGGTTCATCAGCACCTGCTTGAGCCGCGTCGGATCACCCTGAATGCGCCGGGGTACGCCGTTTTCCAGGCTGACGTAGAGGCGCAGACGTTTGTCCAGGGCCTGGCCGGTGAACAGGCTGAGCGTTTCGGAAATCATCTCTTCAAGATCGAACTCGATCTGCTCCAGGCTGAGCTTGCCGGATTCGATGCGGGCGTAGTCGAGGATGTCGTTTATCACCGCCATCAACGAGCTACCGGAGCTGGAAATGGTGTCGACGTAGAAGCGCTGGCTGCGATCCAGAGGCGTTTCGCGCAGCAGTTGCAGCATGCCCAGCACGCCGTTGAGCGGAGTGCGGATCTCGTGGCTCATCTTGGCCAGAAAGCGACTCTTGGCCTGGTTCTCGAAGGCGGCCTGCTCGGCCGCACGACGCGACTGGAAGCCTTCTTCCTTGAGCAGGTTGATGCGGTCGGCAAGACCGATGGACAGGGTGATCAGCTCGATGGTCACGCCGATCTTCACCACCGTGGCGCCGAACACGCCGAACACCTCCAGGCCCAGCGAGCCGGTGGTGGCCTGGATGAAGGCGAACAGCAGGATGGCCCAGGCCAGGGTGTAGTAGGAGCCATAACGCACGCCACGACGCCACACGTAGATGCCGGTCAGCAGCAGGATCAGCGACACCAGGGACACGGTAACGCTGGCCAGGATGTTCCAGGCGGCGAAGCCGATCAGCGGCACCGACAGCAGACAGCCGACGCAGATCAGCATCAGCAGGCGCAGGCCGGTGTCCAGACGCGGGAAATACTGGCGTGCATGCAGGAAATGGCGGCTGAACTGGATCGCCGTGAGGCAGTGCACGTACATCAGGATGTAGATGCTGACCGACTGAAAGGCCACGTGCTCGGGTAGCAACTTGAACAGCATGCCGTCGAAGCAGGCCGCGAGCAGACCGACGTTGAGGTTGTAGGCCAGGTACCAGAGATAGGCCGATTCGCGCAGCGACAGGTAGAGGAACAGGTTGTAGCAGAACATGGCGAACAGCACGCCGTAGAACGCGCCGTTGAAGCCCATCAGGTTCTCCTGCGCCGCCGCGCTGGCACCGTAGGTGGCGAAGAACAGCGGCACGAACACTGTGCTGCTGGTTTCCACGCGGATCAGCAGGGTGTTGACGCCAGGCTCCAGCTGCATGGGAAACCAGAAGTTACGTACCTGTACCGGCCGCTGGGAGAAGGCGAAGCTGTCGCCGCTTTCCTGTTCCAGATGCGTGCCGTCGGGGCCGATCAGGTGAACCTGGAGGCGATCGAGCAGCGGATAGTTGACTTCGAGATAGCCGCCCAGCTCATGCTCCAGCGTATTGACCAGCCGAACCTTGAACCACCACACCGATGCGTTCTTGCCAAGGTTGGCGTGCTCGCCGCCGGGTTTACGGAAAGCGTCGTCATCCATGGCTCGCACCTGCTCGACGCTGAGGGTGCCGTCCACGTCTTCGTAATAACCGGTATAAGGGCCCAGGGATAGACGCAGGTCGTCACTATCCAGCGGCGCAGGTGTAAGGGCCCAACTTGGGCAGGCGAGCCAGAACAGCAATAAGGCCAGACAAAGGCGAGGCATCCGTGAACCTCAGAGGGCCATGGGAAATGGCCGGGGGGTCATGTTCAACGTCGCTTGGCGACGGCCCGAAGGTTGGCCACTGACTGCAGGCCAGAAAAAGGGGAGCTGATGCTCCCCTGTCGTCCTTTTGCGTCACTTTGCCTTTATGCGCCGAAGCCTTCAAGCGTCCCGATCATGTTGCCCGACCAGGCTGTCCACAGGTGGGACGCGGGTATCGCTTTCCATTTGCGCGTCGTGCTCCAGCTGATGGCTGAAGCGCTCCAGCGAACCCTGCGCCGGCTGGGCGTCACTGGCAAATACCGGCGGGCTCATCATGTAGGCGGTGAGCAGGCGGCTTAAGGCCTTGAGGCTGTCGATATGGGTGCGTTCATAGCCATGAGTGGCGTCGCAGCCGAACGCCAGTAGCGCCGTGCGAATGTCATGGCCGGCGGTGACCGCCGATTGCGCGTCGCTGTGGTAGTAGCGAAACAGGTCGCGGCGTACCGGTACTTCCTGTTCGGCCGCCAGACGCAGCAACTGGCGTGACAGGTGATAGTCATAGGGGCCACCGGAGTCCTGCATGGCCACGCTGACGGCGTGCTCGCTGGACTGCTGGCCTGGCGCGACCGGAGCGATGTCGATGCCGACGAACTCACTGACATCCCAGGGCAGGGCCGCGGCGGCGCCGGAGCCAACCTCCTCGGTGATGGTGAACAGCGGGTGGCAGTCGATCATCGGTTGCAGGCCCTGATCGCGAATTGCCTTGAGTGACGCCAGCAGTGCTGCGGCGCCAGCCTTGTCGTCGAGGTGACGGGCGCTGATATGGCCGCTCTCGGAAAACTCCGGCAGCGGATCGAAGGCGACGAAATCACCAACGCAAACGCCCAGTGAATCGCAATCAGCGCGGGTGGCGCAGTAGGCGTCCAGGCGCAGTTCGACGTGATCCCAACTGATCGGCATGGTGTCGACGGCGGTGTTGAAGGCGTGCCCCGAGGCCATCAGCGGTAGCACGCTGCCGCGAATCACGCCGTTGTCGGTGAACAGGCTGACGCGGCTGCCCTCGGCGAAACGACTCGACCAGCAGCCCACCGGCGCCAGGCCGAGACGGCCGTTGTCCTTGATCTCGCGGACGATGGCGCCAATGGTGTCGAGGTGCACGGAAACGGCACGGTCGAAACGTTCGTACTCACTCTGACGCCCGCGCAGGGTGGCGCGGATGGTGCCGCGGCGGGTCAGCTCGAAGGGGATTTCCAGTTCTTCGAGACGCTCGGCGACGTAGCGCACGATAGTGTCGGTGAAACCGGTGGGGCTGGGGATGGCAAGCATCTCCAGCAGCACCTTCTGCATGTAGTCGAGATCGGGTTCGGGTAGTTGTTGCATGCAAGCTCCTCGGCGTTGGGTTTTCCCCTCTCCCGCATGTGGGAAAGGGCCGGGGGAGAAGGGTCAGCTCGGCCTCTGGCTGAGCGGGAACAGCAGATCGACGAAGCGCTCGGCGGTTGGCTGCGGTTCGTGGTTGGCCAGGCCGGCGCGTTCGTTGGCTTCGATGAACACGTAATGCGGCTGGTCGGCGGCGGGCACCAGCAGGTCGAGGCCGACCACGGGTATTTCCAGCGCGCGCGCAGCCTTGATGGCGGCGTCACGCAGGGCCGGATGGAGGATCGCGGTTACATCCTCCAGGGTACCGCCGGTGTGCAGGTTGGCGGTCTTGCGCACGGCCAGTCGCTCACCGGCGGGCAACACGCTGTCGTAGTCGAGGCCGGCACCGTGCAGAGTGCGCAGGGTTTCGGCGTCCTTGGGGATGCGACTTTCGCCGCCGGTGGCGGCCTGGCGGCGACGACTCTGCGCATCGATCAGCTTGCCGATGCTGTGGCGGCCATCGCCAATGATTTCGGCCGGGCGGCGGATGGCCGCGGCCACTACCTCGTAGCCGATCACCAGCACGCGCAGGTCGTGGCCTTCGTGATAACTCTCCAGCAGCACGCGCTGGTCGAACACGCGGGCACGCTCGATGGCTTCCTGCACTTCGCCCGGCGTGCGCAGATCGACCGCCACGCCCTGGCCTTGTTCGCCGTCGACAGGCTTGACCACCACCGAGCCATGCTCGGCGAGAAAAGTGGCATTGTCTTCGGCGCTACCGGCCAGGCGCTGCGCCGGCACGCTGAGATCGGCGCGCGACAGGGCGCGATGAGTCAGGCGCTTGTCCTGGCACAGGGTCATGCTCACGGCGCTGGTCAGGTCGCACAGCGATTCGCGGCAACGGATGCGTCGACCGCCGTGGCTGAGGGTGAACAGCCCGGCCTCGGCGTCGTCCACCTGCACTTCGATGCCGCGGCGCAGCGCCTCGTCGACGATGATGCGCGCGTAGGGGTTGAGCTCGGCCTGCGGGCCAGGGCCGAGGAACAGCGGCTGGTTGATGCCGTTCTTGCGTTTGAGGCTGAAGGTCTGCAGTTCGCGGAAGCCGAGCTTGGCGTAGAGCTTCTTGGCCTGCTTGTTGTCGTGCAGCACCGACAGGTCGAGGTAGCTCAGGCCACGGCTCATGCCGTGCTCGATCAGATGACGGACCAGCACCTCGCCGACGCCTGGGCGGCTGCATTGCGGGTCGACCGCCAGGCACCAGAGGCTGCTGCCGTTTTCCGGGTCACGGAAGGCGCGCTGGTGGTTGAGGCCCATGACGCTGCCGATCACCGCGCCGCTGTCTTCGTCCTCGGCCAGCCAGTAGGTCGGGCCGCCCTCGTTGTAGGGGGTGAGTTTGGCCGGGTCGATCGGCAGCATGCCGCGGGTCTGGTACAGGCAGTTGATCGCCTGCCAGTCCGCGTCGTTCTGCGCCCGGCGAATACGGAAACCACGGAAGCTGCGACGCGCTGGGCGGTAGTCGGTGAACCACAGGCGCAGGGTGTCGGAGGGGTCGAGGAACAGTTGCTGCGGCGCATGGGCCAGCACCTGATGCGGTGCGGCCACGTAAAGCGCGATATCGCGTTCGCCGGGCTGTTCGCCCAGCAGGGATTCGGCCAGCGCCGTGGCGTCGGGGTAGGTATGGCCGATCAGCAGGCGGCCCCAGCCGCAATGGATGGATTGCGGTTGACTGGGCTGGCTGGTGTGATCCTCGGCCAGGCGTGCCTGCAGACGCTCGTAGGAGGGTGTCTGGCCGCGCAGCAGGCGTTGATTGAAGGCAGTGGAGCGCATGGAATAGTCCCTGTCCGTGTTCACTACGTCCGGTCTGAGCCGGATCGTCATTGAGTCGCGACAAATCCCGGAGTGCATCCGGGCTACGACCATTGATCCTGCAGGAGCGGCCCGAGGGCCGCTCCACGTGAGTTACAGGCCCTGTTCGCTCAGCCACAGGTTGAGCGCCGCCAGTTGCCACAGCTTGGACCCGCGTAGCGGCGTCAGCTGGCTCTGCGGGTTGGTCAGCAACTGATCGAGCATGGTCGGGTTGAACAGGCCGCGATCCTGGCTGGGGTCGAGCAGCAGGTCGCGCACCCAACCCAGGGTGGCGCCTTCGAGATGCTTGAGACCCGGCACCGGGAAGTAGCCCTTGGGCCGGTCGATCACCTCGCTGGGGATGACCTTGCGCGCCGCTTCCTTGAGCACATGTTTACCGCCGTCAGGCAGCTTGAACTGCGCGGGGATACGCGCCGACAGTTCGGCCACGCGATAGTCGAGGAACGGCGTGCGCGCTTCGAGGCCCCAGGCCATGGTCATGTTGTCCACGCGTTTGACCGGGTCATCGACCAGCATCACCGTGCTGTCCAGGCGCAGCGCCTTGTCTACCGCAGCGTCGGCACCGGGCATGGCGAAGTGCTCGCGAACGAACTCGCCGGCCATGTCGCCGGTCAGCCAGGCGGGCTGTACGCAGGCCGCGTATTCGTCATGCTCGCGGTCGAAGAAGGCGGCGCGGTAGGCGGCGAAGGCATCCTTGGCGCCATCGACCTGCGGGTACCAGTGATAGCCGGCGAACAGTTCGTCAGCGCCCTGGCCGCTTTGCACCACCTTGCAGTGCTTGGCGACTTCACGCGAGAGCAGGTAGAAGGCGATGCAGTCGTGGCTGACCATCGGCTCGCTCATGGCGCGGAAGGCCTGCGGCAACTGATCGAGAATCTCGTGCTCGCCGATGCGCAGCTGGTGGTGGCGGGTGGCGAAGCGTTGGGCTATCAGGTCCGAATACTGGAACTCGTCGCCGCGCTCGCCGCCGGCATCCTGAAAACCGATGGAGAAGGTCAGCAGGTTTTCCACGCCGGCTTCGCGCAGCAGGCCGACCAGCATGCTCGAGTCGACGCCGCCGGAGAGCAACACGCCGACATCCACGGCAGCGCGCTGACGAATCGCCACGGCTTCGCGCATGGTATCGAGCACCTGCTCGCGCCACTCTTCCAGGCCGTAGCCGGCTTCATCATCTTGCGGGCCGAATTGCAGCGTCCACCAGGTTTTCTGCTCGATCTTGCCGTCGGCGTCGATGCGCATCCAGGTGGCCGGCGGCAGTTTCTCCACGCCCGCCAGGATGGTGCGCGGCGCCGGTACCACCGCGTGAAAATTCAGATAGTGGTTGAGAGCGACGGCATCCAGCGTCTTGGCGATATCGCCGCCTTGCAGCAGGGCCGGCAGCGACGAGGCGAAGCGTAGGCGCTCGCCGGTACGCGACAGGTACAGGGGTTTGACGCCGAGACGGTCGCGGGCGATGAACAGGCTTTGCTTGTCACGCTCCCAGACGGCGAAGGCAAACATGCCGTTGAGCTTGGGTAGCAGTTTCTCGCCCCAGGCGTGATAGCCCTTGAGCAGTACTTCGGTGTCACCGCCGGAGAAGAAGCGATAACCCAGCGCCTCCAACTCGGCACGTAGCTCGGGGTAGTTGTAGATGGCGCCGTTGAACACCATGGACAGACCGAGATCGCTGTCGATCATCGGCTGGCCCGAGGCTTCGGCCAGGTCCATGATCTTCAGCCGGCGATGGCCGAGAGCGATGGGGCCCTGGCTATGAAAACCGTGGGCGTCGGGGCCGCGAGGGGCCAGGTGGTGGGTGATGCGTTCGACTGCCGCCAGGTCCGCGGGGCGTCGATCAAAACGAAGTTCTCCAGCTATTCCGCACATAGTTCCTTACCGGTGTTGCCGTTGGGGAGTGGCTCGTGGTCGAGCCTTTTACACCAAAACAAAATAATGCTTTCATGTCAAAGTTTTGGTTGTTATGAATTGGTGCTTATGACTGATAAAAAAGTTCCTGATGAAATAGATTTGTCATCTGTCATGGCCTTTGAAATGCCCCTGTTCCAGGCCCTGCGACGTCTGCAGCAGGCGGGGGAGGTGCATGCCAAGCGTCTGGCACGTTTTGGTGGGCTGACGCCCATGCAGCTGATGGTGCTTCAGGTGCTGGCCAGCGAGACGCGCATGACTGCCAGCGTGCTCAGCAGCCGCGTCAGCCTCACGGCGGCGACGCTTTCCGGTCTGCTTGATCGTCTCGAAGAGCACGGCCTGTTACAGCGTCAGCGCGATGACCAGGATCGCCGTCGCCAGTGGTTGCTGATCAGCGTTGCCGGGCGCGAGCTGATTCAGCAGGCACCGTCGTTGATGCCGCCGGAATTCAACCAGCGTTTCGCCGCGCTGGCCGATTGGGAGCGCCACAGCCTCACTGCCGCTCTGTTGCGTGCGGCCGAGTTGTGCACAGAGATGGAATGAGGTGGGCGGTGAACCCGACTTTTTCAGAAAAAATTCAAGCAGGGTGTTGACTTAGCATCGCCGCCTGCATAAAGTGCGCGCCTCGCTAAGGCACATGGGTGATTAGCTCAGCCGGGAGAGCATCTGCCTTACAAGCAGAGGGTCGGCGGTTCGATCCCGTCATCACCCACCATAGCCTTAGAGAGAAGGACGAAAGTCCACCGACGCGCAGCGGTAGTTCAGTCGGTTAGAATACCGGCCTGTCACGCCGGGGGTCGCGGGTTCGAGTCCCGTCCGCTGCGCCATATTTTCCAGATCGATGTTTCATCGGTTTGAGATGGCAAAGTCTGCAAAGGCGCCATCAGATGTAATAACGCTTCAAACGTTTTCTGGACGAAAGTCCAACCGACACGCAGCGGTAGTTCAGTCGGTTAGAATACCGGCCTGTCACGCCGGGGGTCGCGGGTTCGAGTCCCGTCCGCTGCGCCATATACGAAACCCGCTGATCGCGAGATCAGCGGGTTTTTTATTGGCCGTCGTTTGTGCATCCGCTTCGCTGTGGCAAGTGCTCAGGCGGCGAGCTTTGCATGCTTGTCATCGCGGCTAAAGCCTCTCCTGCGCAGGCAGCGCTTGTTCTTCGTGATTCGTGAGTGTCGATGGCCATTTCACCTGCCCGCGACTTTTCGTCATATTGCCTTCATCCCGCCGTTCTAGCCTGATGAACATGCAGCTTGTTTCGTCGTTGAACGGTTCATGCGGGAGAGTCGAGTAATGGATGATTATCAGGAAGAACTGCTGGAACTGAGCGCCCTTGAGCAGGGCGCAGTGGATGGCGACGAGGACGCTACCGAGCTGTAAGGGCCGGTACAAAGCGCGCTGCGCTCGCCGAAAACAGGTTCGGGTGCTGGTCCGATCCGGATGAGGCGCTGCTCAAGCGGCTGCCGCGCGCTCTCGTAGCCCGGATGCAATCCGGGGTGCGGCATTGTCGGCATTCCCCGATTTCATCCGGGCTACCCAGGCCCCGGGCAGAGGCGCTGAGCTTCGCTCAGGGCGACAGGGCGTCCAGCACCTGGCCGATGGCCGTTTCCAGCCCGGCGATGGGGGTGTCCTGGCTGTCTTCGATCAGCACCAGGCGGCTGCCGCCATCGCTGATCGCCTTGGCCAGATCGGCTGGCGGCTGGCGCTGGACAAGCACGGCAGCGACGTCGTTGTCCCGCAGATCGGCGCTCAGTTGCGCCAGGGTTTCGGCGGTCCATTCGGCGTCCTTCGCCACACTCAGCTCGACAAGGTCGAGGTTGAGGCCGTCGATCAGGTAGTCGAAGTGATCCGACAGGCTGGCCACGCTGAGGTTGTCCAGTTCGGCCAGGCGGTTTTCGCTGGCGGCGCTGAGCTTGAGCAGGCGCTGCTTGAGCGTCGCCAGGTTGGCCTCGATCTGTGGTTTGGCCTCTGGTGCCAGGCGGCTCAGGTCGGCGGCGATCACATCGGCCATGCGCCCCAGGTTGTTGATGTTGAGCCAGGGTTGACTGGCCAGGGCGTCACCGCCGTCGCTGCGCAGGGCGATGCCGGGCAGGGCGCCGTCCACAGGGCGCGCGCCGTCGACTTCGACGATGCGGATATTGCTGCGCCGCGCCAGCGGGTAGAGCGGGTCGTCCGGCCACAGCGAACGCAGGGCGATCACCGCGTCGGCGTCTCGCGCGGCCTTCTCCAGTGCACCCGCGCCGCGGCCGGCGAAATACGAGAGCTGGCGGCTGGCCGGCAGGTTGGCCGGCGCGGCGCGTTGCAGCTGCACGACGCTGCCGTCGAGCAGGCTGGCGCCGAGACTGTAGGTGATCGGCAGGCTGGCGAGAATGCGCACGGGCTGTGTTTCGGCGTGCAGCGGTCCGGCGAGCAGGGCGCAGGCGGCGAGGGCGAGGCTGAGGCGTTGCAGGTTCATCCCAGGTTCCCTTTCAGGCTAGGCAGTGTGCCGCGGGCGATGGCGGCGAGGGCGAAGGCGAGGCCGGCGATCATGATGATCGCGGCGCCGGAGGGGACCGGCAGCTCCAGGGCGATCGGCAGGAAGATGCCGGCCAGGGTGCTGCACGTGGCGATCAGGACCGACAGCCAGAAGAAGCTCTTCAGCGATTGGCTGAGCAGCCGTGCGGCGGCTGCCGGGATCACCAGCAGGGCGCCGACCAGGATGGCGCCGATGACCTTGACCGCGGCCACGGTGACCAGCGACACCAGCATCACGAACAGGTAGTCCAGCGGCTTCACCGCGACGCCGCGCACGCTGGCCAGTTGCGGGTTGAAGCTGGCCAGCATGATGCGGTTGTACAGCGGCAGCGCCAGGCCCAGCACCAGCAGCGAGACCAGCGCCAGCACCGCGAGGTCCTGGGCGTTGACCGTCAGCACCGAGCCGAACAGCACGTTCTCCAGGATATGGATGTTGATCTTGCCGGCGAGCACCAGCAGCAGGCTGGCGCCGACCGCCAGCGACACCGAGAGGAACACGCCGATCAGGGTGTCCGGCGCCAGGCCGGTGCGGTTGCGCAGGTAGTTGAGCAGGATGCCGAACAGCAGGCAGTAGCCGAACAGGCTGCCGTAGGGGCCGGTGTAGGGTTCGCCGAGCAGGATGCCGATCGCCACGCCGGTCAGCGCGGCGTGGCCGACCGCCTCGGAGAAGAAGGCGAAGCGCTTGACCACCACCAGCGTGCCGAGACCGCCGAGCACGGGGCCGATCAGCAGGCCGGCGAGCAGGGCGTTGACCACGAAACCGTAGGCCAGGGCCTCGGGCAAATAGCCGGCGCTGGCCCAGGCCTGGATCGCCAGGCGGATGTCTTCGAAACTCATGACGAGGCCTCTTGCGGGCGCGGATGGCTGGAGAACAGTTCGAGCAGGCGCTCGGGGGTCAGCACCTGTTGCGGCGCATCGTCGAACAGCACGCGTCGGTTGAGCCCGGTGACACGGTCGGCGAGGCGGCCGACGGCCTGCAGGTCGTGTTCGATCCACAGCACCGTGGTGCCGGCCTGGCGCCAGTCGCGCAGCAGTTGCTCGAACACCTGCACGCCGGGTTCGTCCAGTGCCGACATCGGTTCGTCGAGCACCAGCAGTTGCGCCTCGGGCACCAGGCCCTGGGCCAGTAGCACGCGCTGGCGCTCACCGCCGGACAATGCGCCCATGCGCCGCTTGCGCTTATCCAGCATGCCGACCCGCGCCAGCGCCTGTTCGATGGCCGGCGCGTGGCGTCGCGACAGGCCGAGGAAGGCCGGACGGCGCTGGCACATGGCAGCCATGAAATCGTCCACTGTCATCGGCAGGCCGCGGTCGAATTCCAGCGCCTGCGGTACGTAGCCGATGGTGCCGGGGGCGGCCGGCCAGTGCAGGCGTAGCTCGCCCTGGTGCGGCATCTGCCCGAGCAGGGTCTTGATCAGCGAGCTCTTGCCGCCGCCGTTGGGGCCGACCAGGGCGTGCACGCTGCCGGCGCGCACCTGAAAGCTGACCTTGTCGAGAATCCGCGTGCGGCCGAGGTTGAGGTCGACACCAGCGAATTCGATGCCGGGGCCCAGCAGGCGCGGCGGTGCGGTTTCGAGTGCGGTCATACGCCTTCGTCCTGAATGGCGCGTACCACGGTGTCGAGGTTGCGGGCCATTTCCTCTTCGTATTTCCTGGCGGTGTACTCGCCATAGGAAATATGGGTCAGCGGGTAGATCTTTACGCCGGATTCACGCTCGATGGTGTCGACGTAGCTGGAGGGGAAGTCCATCTCCGAGAAGATCACCTGCACGTCCAGTTCCTTGAGCTGGTCGATGGTCTTCTTCAACTGACTGGGGCTCGGTTCGATGCCGTGGGCCGGCTCGACCACTGCGGTGACCTCCAGGCCGAACTCGCGCAGCAGGTAGTCGTAGGCGGCGTGGATGGTGGCCACGCGCAGCTCGCTGCCCTTGGCGTCGGTCAGCTTGCCCAGCGCTTCGGCGCGCAGGCCGCGCAGGCGTTTGCCGTAGGCGCGGGCGTTCTGGCTGTAGAACTTGGCGTTGTCCGGGTCGAGCTTGCCCAGCTCGCGGGCGATGTTGTTGATCTGCGCGATGGAGGCGGTGATGGAGAGGAAGGTGTGCGGGTTGACCACTTTGCCGGCGCCGCGTGCGGCCTGACCGGTGGCGGCGAGCAGAGGAACGCGGGCGTTGGCTTCGATCACCGGCACCTGCGGGTTCTCACTGACGGCGATCATGCGATCGGCGAAATCGTCGTGGCCGACGCCGTTGAGCACCACCACGTCGAGGCCGCCGATGCGCTTGATGTCCTCGGCACGCGGCTCGTAGGCGTGCGGGTTGAAGCCGGCCGGGATCAGCGGCACCACGTCGGCGCGGTCGCCGACGATATTGCTGACGTAGCTGTAGTAAGGGTGCAGGGTGATGCCGATGCGCAGGCGGTGGTTGTCGGCGCTGGCGAGCACAGGGGCGAGGGCGGCGCCCAGGCTCAGCAGAAGGCTGGCCAGCAGGCGGCGGGAGACGAAGCGAGAGGGCATGAAGAGGGTTCCGATATTCAGTGGCGATGCTGGCGGGTGACGCCGGCGTCGTATTGGCTGGCGACCTGGCGCCAGCCGGCGGCGATCAGGGCATCGGCATGCAGGTTGTGCGGGGCGCTGGCATCGCTGGCGCGGTTGAGCCAGATGTCGGCCCCCGCTGCGCTTGGCAGCAGCAGGAAGGAGCCGGCGACGGCACTGTCACCGCTCAGGCCCTGGTAGGCATGGTCATCACCGACCTGCAGCAGTTGCCAGACATGGTGGCCACGGGTGACGGTGCTGGCGTCGTTGGTGAAGGGTGGAATGCCTTCTTCGGCCAGTTGCTGCGGCTTGGGCAGGGCCTGCAGTTCATCCTGCAGCATGAGAATCTCGTCGAAGGCCACCACCAGCTCGGTATGGATGCCTTGCTCGGCGGCGTTGAGATCACGGCGGGCGTCGATCTGATGGGCCGCGACGCTTTCTTCCTCGTGGCTCTCGCTACGCAGGCTGATGACTGTCGCGGCCAGCAGGATGATCGCCAGGCTGAGGACGGCCACCCACAGGCTTTCATGCCCGGCGCCTGCCGGGCGTACCACTTGGGTGGTCATTGGCTGGCGATTTCCGTGTGGTCGATTTCCACGACGTGGCCGGGGCCGGCGTCGAACAGCACGTAGAACTCGCCGTCCGGGCGCTTGAAGCTGAGCCTGGAGTCTTCGCCGAGCTTGCCGGGCACCAGCACTTCTTCGTCGTAGCTGATCACGTCGAGGGTCACGCCGGGGGCGCCGCTGCCGTCGGAGAAACCGCCGGTGCAGACGATTTCGCCGCTGCCGTGCTCCTCGCATTCGCAGATCGGGTTGTGCGCGAGAGCCAGAGGGGACAGGCCGGTGCAGAGCATCAGCAGACCGATGCGGGCGCTTTGGGTCATGGTTTGCCTCCTTGTTGTTTCAGCCAGGCGATGGTGGCGGGCGACGCCTCGGCCAGGGGAATGGATGCCTGATGCACCGTGCCGTCCCAGCCCTCGGCGGTGATCCACAACTCGGCATCGGGCTTGGTGCGTGGCGGTACGGGAATGCTCGTGCCCATGCGGTAGGGGCTGCCGAAGAACAACCCGCCGGCGGCGCGCAAGTTGCGCGGCTTGCCGATGCGCAGGTAGACCACCTTGACCTGGCTGATGCACGCCTGGCACAGCGCGGCGTTGAAACTCTTCATATAGCCGGCCGGGCCTTCCAGTTGCGGCGGCTGGTTGCGAAACTCGGCCAGGCGCAGACTCCAGGGGCCGACCTGGACCTCGCCGAACTCGCGCTCGCCGAGGCCGCTGTCGCCGCGGAATAGCGCGACATCCTGGAAATACTTGGGCATGAAGCCCAGGGGGATCAGCACCAGCAGCACGTTCAGGTGGAAGCGCCACCTGTACCAGAAACGGCCCAGAGCGGACGGGGCGGGGGCGATTGCGGCCTTGCTCATGGGCTACTCTCCGAGATTTCACGGGTGGCGACGATCGGGGCCGGCTTGGCGGCGCGTGCCGGCCGCTTGACCGCTGCGACCGTGGCCTGGGCGGTGCGCTTGGTCCAGATCAGCAGGCCGCTGAGCACCATCATGCTCAGCAGCAGGCCGAAGACGAACCACAGCAGCTTGACCCACAGGCCACCGAAGTCGCCGGTGTGCAACGGCCGCATGGACTCGGTGACGAACTCCAGGCCCGAGCGGTCGCTGAGCAGCCGGGTAGCGTCGATGTCGCCGTTGTAGGGGTTGATCGAGGCGGACTGGAACATCAGCGGATACCAGCCGCGGCCCCAGACCGAATAATGACCGTAGGCATAGCCCGGCAGGCTGACGAAACTTGGCTCCAGGCCCGGGATGACGTCGGTGGCCTTGAGTACGGCGGCGTCCAGGCTGATGCGCGGCACTTCGGCAGCGCTCGGCGCCAGCGGTACTTCCTCGCGCGCCACCACTGGCGGCACGCCTTCGGTGGAAATCGACACGTGGGTATCGCCGAGAATCGCCTGGATCAGGAACCAGATGCCGGTGATGGAAATGACCGCGATGAACCAGATCGACCAGATGCCGGAGAGGCGGTGGAAGTCGCCCCAGAAGATGCGTGCGCCCTGGCCTATGCGCAGGCGTGGGCTGAAGAAGCCTTTCCAGAACTTCTTGTAGACCACCAGGCCGGTGATCAGCGACAGCAGCATCGGCAGCCCCATCAGCGATACCAGGTACCAGCCCCAGCTGTAGCCGTTGGTGAACGGCACCAGCCACCAGCCATGCAGGGCACGGGTGAACTGGCGGAAGTCGAACTCCGGGCTGACCCCCTGGATCGCCCCGCTATAGGGGTTGACGTACAGCAACGGCGAGCTGCCGTCGGGATAGCTGACGCGCGCGGTGAGGGCGAAGTGATCTTCGTCCGGGCGGCCGATGGACTGCACGATCAGCTCGGGCTCGGCGCGATTGATCGCTTCCAGTATCTGGCCGAAGCTCAGGCGCTGCGCATCATCGGACGGTTTGCTGGCGCGTACGTCCGGGTTGGCCAGCCAGACGATCTCCTGACTGACCGTGGCCAGGGTGCCGGTGACACAGATGATCAGCAGGAAGAACCAGACCGGTAGGGCCAGCCAGCTGTGGACGAGAAACCAGAGTCTGGAACGGGATTTCTTGGACATGTTCGCGGGGTCGTTGGCGCGCGCGGCGGGCCGGCACGGAATGAAAGGAGTAAGAAGCGACCGCAAACGCGGATGAAAAGGATTCTAAGTTGCGAGAGCTTGACGATCAAGGTTGCCGTGCGATCAGCCCGCTCTGCGTTGCGCGCGGCGGTAGTCGCCGGGTGTTTGCCCGAGCCAGCGCTTGAAGGCGCGCTGGAAGGCTTCGGCCGAGGCGAAGCCGAGCAGATAGGCGATCTCGCCGAAGGCCAGTTCGGTATCGCGAATATAGGCCGTGGCCAGGTCACGGCGGGTGTCGTTGAGGATGGTGCGAAACTGCGTGCCTTCCTCGGCCAGCTTGCGCCGCAGCGTCCAGCTCGGCAGGTGCAGGCTGCGCGCCACTTCCTGCAGGTCCGGCTCGTGGCCGTGCAACAGCGGGCCGAGCAGTTGGATGACCCGTTCGCGCAGGCTGCGTGTGCGGGTCAGCTGTTCCAGTTCGCGTTCGCACAGCTCCAGCAGGTGCCGCCAGGTGCCTGGGCAATGTTGTGGGTTGCGCAGGGCCAGGGTTTCGCTGCTCAGGCGCAGGCGATTGGCGCCAGCGCTGAACTCGACGGGGCAGCCGAACAGCGCTTCGTAGCGTTCGCCGTAGTCCGGTGCGGGAAATTCGATCTCGACTTTTTCCGGGGTAATGGGGCGGTCGACCACCTGGCTCAGGTTGGTCTGCCAGCCGGCCAGCACCGAGTCCACCACGAAACGGTTGTAGGCGTTGTAGGGACTGATGGAATAAAAATGCAGCCAGGCGCCGCGCGCATCCTCGCTGAAGCCCGAACGGCCGCGATAGTTGGCGGCGTACAACGGCTCGAAGCGGGTCAGGGTGCGTGCCGCTTCGCGCAGATCAGGCGCCTGCGCGGCGCAGATGCCGGCCAGGCCAACCTGGCTGAGGCGGCTGTGACGGCCCATGTCGAGGCCTAGGGCGGGGTTGCCGCATAGGGCGATGGCGCTATGGCCCAGGCGCATGAAGCGCGGGATCGACAGGCGTGCGCGCGGCTCGCTGAGCCGTGCGGCATCCAGGCCAAATTGTTCGAGCAGGGGTTCGGGGCGCTGACCCTGTTCGCGCAGTGCGTCGGCCAGTGCCTGGGTAAAGCCGACGGAGAGATCGCCGAGGCGAACGCGTGATGCTTTTATAGCCATAGATTGATCAGTTGCGCACCGCGCTCGCTAGCGCCTCGTTCGCTGCGTCCGGCATCGAAGGCGAGCGCCTGGGACTGACCGCTACGCTCCCACAATCGGCCGCGCAGGTGGACTTTCACTCCCGCACGAATGCCGTGGGCCTGCAGCTGTTCGGTGAAGTCGGCATCGTCCGTCAGGCCATCCAGATCGCTGGGCATGGCCAGCAGCTCTACTGCCTCGCCATCGATTGCCTTCGCCTGGAACTGTTCGATAGTGCCGCCTAGCAGTACGCCAAGCCGGCCTGCCGGGGTCTCCAGCACCTGAAGGGCTTCCGGCGCTCTGGTGGCGAGTGCGCCGGCACTAAAGGCGTGGCGTTGCGGCTGGCCCTGCGGGTTACCGGCCTGATCGAACACCAGGCTGACGTTGTACAGCGGCCCGCGACCGACTTCGAGGCGACCCCGTTCCACGCGGGGCTCGGGCAGAACGATCGAGCCTGCTACCAGGGTGATCTGGTAGTCGCGGGCCAGATCGCCAAACAGCTGCTGATAGTCGCGCGCCATGGCCTTGGCCTTGGTGCGCAACATGGCGTCATCCAGGCGCGCGTCGCTTCCAGCACTGAGCAGTGCGCCGAGAAAATCCAGTGGATTGCTCGCCGCCAGCCAGTGCATGGCCTGACGGCGCTCGGTGGCGCGGTAGAGCTCTTCCTTCTCGCCGACGGCGAGCAGCCAGGTACCGATATGTTCGGGCAGCACGACGACGGTGCGCTCATTGAGCATGCCCTGGTCACGGGCGTGATCGAGGTAGGCGGCCAGCTTCAGGCGCAGTCGCGCGAGGCTCTGGTAGTCGGCGGCGAACAGTTCAGGCTGGATGCCCAGCAGGTTGCCGCGTGTGCTGGGCTCGCCGATATCGAGCGCGACCTGGCTGCGCAGGTCGGACAGGTAATGGCTGCTGGGGCGCTGCGCGATCCAGTGGGCGTAGCTGCCAAGACCGGTCAGCAGTGCGAGCGCGAGCAGAAGGGTGATCAGTAGGCGCATTGGATTTTTTCGGTTTGGTTGCGGTGCAGGTTAGGTCGGTCGAGCCGCGCTGCCAACCTCTATTGCTAGTTTTGATCATTATCTTGTTAGTTTTGATCATTGAGCATGGCTGGCAGCCTCTTTATCGTCTGGCTCCATAACCGACCGCGTGACCATGGGACCGCGGCAATCCGTGAACTGCACCGCGATGTGGAGAATTCCATGACTGCTCGTTACCCGCACCTGCTGGCCCCGCTCGACCTCGGCTTCACCACGCTGAGCAACCGCACGCTGATGGGCTCCATGCACACTGGCCTGGAAGAGAAATCGGGCGGCTTCGAGCGCATGGCGGCCTACTTCGCCGAGCGCGCCCGTGGCGGCGTCGGGCTGATGGTCACCGGCGGCATCGGCCCGAATGAGGAGGGCGGCGTGTATTCCGGCGCGGCCAAGCTGAGCACGATGGAAGAGGCCGAGAAGCACAAGATCGTCACCCAGGCCGTGCACGAGGCCGGCGGCAAGATCTGCATGCAGATCCTGCACGCCGGGCGTTATGCCTATAGCCCCAAGTCCGTGGCGCCGAGCGCCATCCAGGCACCGATCAATCCTTTCAAGCCCAAGGAACTGGACGAAGAGGGTATCGAGAAGCAGATCGCCGACTTCGTCAATTGCGCCGCGCTGGCCCAGCAGGCGGGCTACGACGGTGTCGAGGTGATGGGTTCGGAAGGTTATTTCATCAACCAGTTCCTGGTCGCCCACACCAACCACCGCACCGACCGCTGGGGTGGCAGCTACGAGAACCGCATGCGCCTGCCGGTGGAAATCGTGCGTCGCGTGCGTGAGGCGGTCGGGCCGAACTTCATCATCATCTATCGCCTGTCGATGCTCGATCTGGTCGAGGGTGGCAGCACCTGGGACGAGATCGTGCTGCTGGCCAAGGCCATCGAGCAGGCCGGCGCCACCCTGATCAATACCGGTATCGGCTGGCACGAGGCGCGTATCCCGACCATCGCCACCAAGGTGCCGCGTGCGGCTTTCACCAAGGTCACCGCCAAGCTCAAGGGCGAGGTGTCGATTCCGCTGATCACCACCAACCGCATCAACACCCCGGAAGTCGCCGAGCAGGTGCTGGCCGAGGGCGATGCCGACATGGTGTCGATGGCGCGCCCGTTCCTTGCCGACCCGGACTTCGTCAACAAGGCCGCCGAAGGCCGCAGCGATGAGATCAACACCTGCATCGGTTGTAACCAGGCCTGTCTGGATCACACCTTCGGCGGCAAGCTGACCAGTTGCCTGGTCAACCCGCGCGCCTGCCATGAGACCGAGCTGAACTACATCCCCACCACCGCGGTGAAGAAGATCGCCGTGGTCGGTGCCGGCCCGGCCGGGCTGGCGGCTTCCACCGTCGCCGCCGAGCGCGGCCACAGCGTGACCCTGTTCGACGCGGCTGGCGAGATCGGTGGCCAGTTCAACGTGGCCAAGCGTGTACCGGGCAAGGAAGAGTTCTTCGAGACCCTGCGCTACTTCAAGCGCAAGCTGGAAACCACCGGCGTCGACGTGCGCTTGAACACCCGTGTGTCGGTGGACGATCTGCTCAACGGAGGCTTCGACGAAATCATCCTGGCGACCGGTATTGCCCCGCGTACGCCGGATATTCCGGGTATCGAGCATGCCAAGGTGATCAGCTACCTGGACGCGATTCTCGAGCGCAAGCCGGTCGGGCAGAAGGTCGCTGTCATCGGTGCCGGCGGTATCGGTTTCGATGTGTCCGAATTCATCACGCACCAGGGCAAGGCCACCAGCCTCGACCGTGACGAGTTCTGGAAGGAATGGGGTATCGACACCGCGCTTGAAGCGCGTGGTGGCGTGGCAGGGATCGAGGCGCATCCGCACCCGGCGGCGCGTCAGGTGTTCCTGCTGCAGCGCAAGAAGTCCAAGGTCGGCGATGGCCTGGGCAAGACCACCGGCTGGATTCACCGCACCGGCCTGAAGAACAAGAGCGTGCAGATGCTCAACAGCGTCGAGTACGTGCAGATCGACGATGCCGGCCTGCATATCCGCATTGCCGGTGGTGAGCAGCAGGTGCTGCCAGTCGATACCGTGATCGTCTGCGCCGGCCAGGACCCGCTGCGCGAGCTGCAGGAAGGTCTGGAAAACGCCGGCCAGCGTGTGCACCTGATCGGCGGTGCGGATGTCGCTGCCGAGCTCGACGCCAAGCGGGCGATCAACCAGGGCTCGCGCCTGGCGGCCGAACTCTGATCGAACCGACGCCCCGCTCAGTGCGGGGCGTTTGCTTTCTGGCCTTAAAACAACAAGGAGAAGCCGATGTCTCTCAATGCCCAGCTACAACCTGCTGCTGCGACCAGCCTCGAACGCTGGCACCAGTTTGTCGCCGCCAAGGATCTGAGCGCCTTGCCCGAGTTGCTGCATCCTCAGGTCGTGTTCCGTTCGCCCATGGCGCACACCCCTTATCCTGGCGCGCAGGTGGTCAATCTGATCCTCAATACCGTGCTCAAGGTGTTCGAGGATTTTGCCTATCACCGCGAACTGGCAACTGCCGATGGCCTCAGTGTGGTGCTGGAGTTTTCCGCCAAGGTTGGCGAGCGCGAGTTGAAGGGCATCGACATGATTCGCTTCGACGACTCGGGGCGAATCGTCGAGTTCGAGGTGATGGTGCGCCCGATGAGCGGGCTGCAGGCGCTCGGCGCGGAAATGGCGCAGCGCCTGGCGCCCTTTCTCGCCGCCGCCAAGGGCTGAGGGGCGCTCTACTTGAGAACGCCCACCTCACGATAGAAGCGCTCGGCGCCGGGATGCAGCGGAATCGGCAGGCCACTGGTCGCCCGTTCCAGTCTGATGTCCCTGGCGGCTGGATGCGCTTCGGCCAGTCGGTCGAGGTTCTCGAAGAGCAACTTGGTCATCTGATAGGCCACGGCGTCGGAAACGCTGGTCTGGCTGACCAGGACGTTGGTGATGGTCGCCGTCGTCACGTCGTTGGCCTGGCCCTTGTAGGTGCCGGCAGGAATGGTGCCTGACTGATAGGCGCTGCTGCCGATACGTGACACCACCTGCTCTGGGATGGCGACGAAGGTGATTGGCACGCGTTCGGCCAGGTCGCGAATCGCCGCCATACCCAGGCCGGCCGACTGCAGGGTGGCGTCCAGTTGGCCTTTCTCGATCAGTTCGACCGATTCGGCGTAGGGCTTGAATTCGACGTGGCCCATATCCGCGTAGCTGAGACCCGCGGCCTTGAAGATGGCCCTGGCGTTGAGCTCGGTACCTGAGCGCGGCGCCCCGACGGAAATACGTTTGCCGCGCAGATCCTCCAGGCGGGTGATCCCCGATGCCTTGCTGGCAACGATCTGGATGTAGTTCGGGTAGATCCCGGCGATAGCGCGCAGGCGATCACGCGGGGCTCTGAAGCCAGCTTCTTCATCGCCTTTCCAGGCATCGGCAACGGAGTCGCCCAGGGCGAAGGCCAACTGGCCACGGGCGATCTGCAGCAGGTTGAGGTTCTCTACCGAGGCCTTGGTGGCCCGTACGCTGGTGTTCGAGTCTGCGATGCGCTCGCTGTAAAGCTCGGACAGGCTCATACCCAGCGGGTAATAAACGCCACTGGTACCGCCGGTAAGGATGTTGATCGAGGTTGGGTTGGCGTGAGCGTTGGGGCTACTGGCCAAAATCGCGGCAGCGGCGAGCAGGCCAAGGCGCTTGGCTAAGTGCATGGGAATTCTCCGTTGTTGTTGTTTTTAGCTAAGGACGCGGCAGTGCTGTGCAGGCAGTCTTCTGGCGCCGGGATAGGCACTCGCGAAGCGGATTGAACGATGAGGGGTTGGCAGTGAAGTGATGGCGGAACATGGCTGACCTCTTGTCTTTTTTATCAGTCCGGCCGCGCGACAGGCACGCGAGCTTGTAAGTGCCAGAGCAGGTGACGTGCCAGGATGTCGGACCACCGGTCTAGAGCGGATGAGCCCAATGGCACTGGCTGAAATAGGCAAAATTCCGCTTGTGAGGCAGGGGTGAAAAGCAAGAATCCGCCGATCGAGTTGTGCTTGGCAGGCTGTTAAGCATCCAGGCGGACCGGGCCGCTGGCAGCTTTCGTACTTTCCGGTCTTGTCACATTTTTGCGCTAAGCGGTGGTCTATTCGGCCTGGCTCGCAGAGTGAGTGCCAACCCAGTCACATTGCTGTGGTCGGGTTTTCCCCTAGACTTGCCTCAGATATCAAGGACGATATCAGTGCCGGAGTATGCGCTGCTCCGGCACGCGACTATGCGCGCGCGTATTCCCGGTTGGTCCAGAGGGTCCTCAATGAGCATGCAGAACAAGCCGCAGATGGTGGAAGCCGTGATGTTCTTCAGTGAACGCGGTATCTGCAAACAGATGATGTTCCCTGAGTTCGAAGCTTTGCTCGATGGTGTGGTGAACATGCCCGAGTTCGCCGACGAACAGATGCGCGCGGTATTCGTGGTGATCAACCCGCGGCTGCTGGTCAGGGCGGCGGTATTCTTCTTTCTGGATTTCGACGAGGACGGTCGCCCCGACAAGGGCTGGAACATTCCTCTGCAACATCTGGCCGAACGTGCCGGGCGTGGTCCGGATCTTGGCGCCGGGCCGATTCGCCTGGCCTGTCGCAGCCAGTGCCCGGTGTCCTGGCATCAGATGCACCTGTGGGACCCCAGCCTGGCCCCCGCACAGAACGATCTGGTATTGCTGCGCGATGCAGTCAAACGCAATCAGCTCGGGCTCTTGATCGAGGATGACAGTGCCCAGTCGGTGGTTGCCGAGCGTTTGCAGGTAGCTTCCGAAGATAAATGGTATGCGCCCGACCCGGCCAAGGAAGTGGCCGAGCAACTGGCGCAGAAGATGGATCATGAGCATCGTGCCAAGACCGCGCAGCTGATTCAGCAGCAGCGCCTGCGCATCACCAGCCTGACCCAGCAGCATGAAGACGAACTGGCCAAGTTCAAACTGGCCAGCGAGGAGCAGAGCAAGAATCTGCAGGCGCAGATCCATGGGCTGCATCAGGCACTGCGCCAGCAGGAGGAGCTCAACGCCAACCTCAAGGCGCAACTGGCCGCCCAGGCCGAAAGTTTCCAGAGCAGCCGTGAGGAAATGACTCAACAACTGCGTGCCCTCGAGCGTCATGGTCGTACCGAGGGCGATATCCTGCGTGCGCAGTACGATGGTGAAATGCGCGCCAAGGTCGCTGCGGCCGTGGCGGAGTACAAGGAACAGATCGCCATACGCGACGTCGAACTGGCCTATCGCAACGAGCTGGATGCCCAGTTGCAAGCGGAAATCGAACGCCTCAAGCGTGAGCGCGATGCGTTCGCCAGTCAGGGCGGTGACCAGGTGCTGGATCGTCTGGCCAAGCTTGGCGTGGTGTTCGTGGTGTACCATCCCGGCGCCGGGCACCTGACCATTCCCCTGCAGGATGTCGCCCGCTATCAGGACAATCCCATGGCCTACGCCGCTGGCAAATGCTTCGTTTCCGAAGAGCAGTATCGGCACTGGTTGGCGCATTATCAGCAGCCCAGCTGCGATGCATCCTTGCCCAGTGGGGAGCGCTGCGCCATTCCCATCGATCGTGTCGATACGCCCAGCCGTTTCACTCTGGGTGATTCGAACTGCTGCGCGCGGCACAAGGCGAGCAGTCGTCTGCGCACCGTCAGCTGACCTTGCCAATACGGATTCCCACCTGGCGCCCGCGGGCGCCGCTACAACCTCTGCAACTGGACTGGCTCGAGGCTGCCGGCGTCGAGCTCGCCTGCCTGCGCCTGGATCTTGTCGACCCGCTGCTGTCTGGCAACAAGTGGTTCAAGCTCGCGCCCTATCTTGAGCAGGCCGCTGCGGCTGGCGCGCCGGGGGTGATCAGCCTGGGAGGAGCGCACTCCAATCATTTGCATGCGCTGGCCGCGGCGGGCCGGCGTTTCGGTTTCTCCTGCGTCGGTCTGTTGCGTGGTGAAGCGCAGCAGACCCCGACCGTCGATGACCTGCAGCGCATGGGCATGGCGCTGCACTGGCTGGGTTACGGCGGCTACCGTGCGCGGCATCAGCCGAACTTCTGGGCGCCCTGGCTCGCCCGCTATCCGGGTTTCCAGGTGATCGGCGAGGGCGGTCTGGGCCTTCAGGGCGCTAATGGCTGCAGCTGTCTGGTGGCGATGGCCGAAGCGCAGCTGGCAGATATCGGCTGGTCTGATTTCGATGCCTGGTGGCTGGCTACGGGGACCGGCACCACCCTGGCCGGTGTGCTGCTGGGTGATGTTCGGCGCATCGTGTTCGGCGCGCAGGCCGTACCGAGCGACCATGGCGTCGCCACTCAGGTCGCCAGGCTGCTGGACGAGGCCGGGGCGTCGGAGCGGCGCTACCAACTGATCGACGCCGCGCGCGGCGGTTTTGCGCGTCTCGACGAGCCACTGCGCCAGTTCATCCTGGAAACCGAGCAGGCCAGCGGTGTGCCGCTGGAGCCTGTGTATACCGGCAAGGCGCTTATGGCGCTGCGCGATTTCTGCAAGAGCGGTCAACTTGCGCGCGGCAGTCGGCTGATATTCATTCATACTGGCGGCTTGCAAGGGCGTCGGGTGTTGATGGGTGCCAGCGCCGACTACACTCAGGTCTGACCAGCGGAGCCTGGAAATCCTCATGAGCGAACCCCTTACCCCCGAACAACTGCGCAGCCTGACGCCGCTCAACGTGCTTTCTGAGCAGCAATGGCGCGAGTTGCGTAGCCAGCTGGTGCCGCAGCCTCTGTTGGCCGGGCAACTGCTGTTTCGTCGGGGGGATCAGGCGCGCCTGACCTGCTATCTGCTGGCCGGCGAGTTGCAGCTGCAGGATGCCGAGGGCAGAGCGCAGAGGGTGCAGGCCGGTAGCGAGATCAGCTGCCACCCGTTGTCGCCCGGCCTGCCGCGGTTACATGACGCCCGCGCCGTGAGCGATGTCAGCGTGCTGATGATCGACAGTGCCACGCTCGATCGCCTGCTGACCTGGCGTCTGGCCCATCAGGACCTGTTGCTGGCGCTGCAGCAGAGCGGCGTCGATGTCGAGTGGCTGGAGCGGCTGCTGGAAAACCCGTTGTTTGCCAAGGTGCCGCCGGCCAACGTGCAGAGCATGCTCGCTCGCTTGCAGAAGATCGAGCTGGCGGCTGGCAGCCAGATTATCGAAGAGGGTGCCACTGGCGATTGCTGCTATTTTCTGGAAAGCGGCCGCGCCGAGGTGATCCGAGGTGCTGGTAGCGAGCACCAGGTGCTGGCGGAGCTGGAGGTTGGCGCATGTTTCGGCGAGGAGGCCCTGCTTGCCGACCGGCCGCGAAATGCCACGGTGACCATGGTCGAGGCCGGCAGTGTGTTGCGTCTGGATCGTCAGGATTTCTTTGCCTTGCTCAAGGCACCCGTGGTGGCCGAGGTGTCGCTGGGCGAGGGCGCCAGGTTACTGACGCAGGGCGCGCAGTGGCTCGACGTACGCCTGCTGGAAGAGTACGAAAAGGCACATGCGCCGCAAGCGCTGCACATGCCGCTGCAGCTGTTGCGTCTGAAGGCGCGCCTGCTGGAGCGATCACGCACCTACCTGTGCTACTGCGACAGCGGCAAGCGCAGCAGCAGCGCGGTGTTTCTACTCTCGCAACTGGGTTACAGCGTTTACGCCTTGCGCGGTGGCCTGGACGTCCTGCCGGCGGTGCAGCGTGATGCGCTGCTCTGTGAAAGCGGCGCAGGGTATCTGGCTCGTTCCGGTGGGCGTACCGAGCGCAGCCGCTGAACAGCGCTTGCTCTTGGGCAAGCGTAGTCCGGATGAAATCCGGGGATTGCAGGCGCATGCATTCCGGATTGCATCCGGCTACGAGCGCGTTGGCCACTGATCATTGACCAGAAAGATCCGCTCCACCTCTCGCCAATTCCCGGCATGATCCTCCTCCAGTCTTACCAACAGTTGCGCCTGAGCCTCCGGGCGCAGCGTGTTCAGCCATTGCTGGAGCATTTCATCGGACCAGACTCCGTCGGCACTCACCAGAGCCGGCGCCAACCAGGCCAGGCGCGGTAGCGGCTGCCAGTGCGCGCCCGGCTTTGTCGCGGCGAAGTCATTCCAGTCGCGCTGGTGCAGCCAGCGCCCACGGCAGTGTTCGGACGTGGCGCCGCGAGGCGCGGGGGAGTCGTCGGGCCAGGGATAGAACAGGTAGCCGCCGAGCCAGAAGGCGGATCGAGTTTCGCCCAGTTGCAGGTCGTTCAGCGCTCCCCGTGCCTCCCGGCGCGAAGACAGGGGTAACTGGTGCTGCGCGAGGTGGCTCAGTTTCAGGTCGAGCCGATCATGACTGCCCGGGCCGAGCCAGTCAGCGGTGTCGCTGCCGTCCGTGCCGAGATAGAACTTCACTGCCAATTCAAGATGGTGTTCGCCTTCTTCGTCGCGCAGCAGCAGGTCCAGTTCGCCCAGCGTCTGGCCGTTCTGGCGGATCGGCAGATTGGCGGCGACGACCTCGACATCCGGTGCCGCATGCAGGGCGAACTGCCACAGGCGTTCGTAATAGAGGCCGAGGCGGCGCACCGGTTTCGTGGCCAGCCAGGCATGCAGGGCACCGGCATCGTTGTCCTGCTGCACGAGCCAGTCAGCCAGCCGCTGCGGTTGCCGCGTCCAGCAACTGGCCTGTAGCGGATGACGCTGGACTTTCGGGGTCTCACCCAGCATGGGTGGCGAGAACAGCGCCCAGGCCAGGTCACGCACAGCCGGGGTACGCAAGCCCAGCAGCAGATCGTGCAGCGAGTCGGGAGCAGTCATGACCCGAGCATAGCTGTAGCGCCGCGCGAAAAAACTGGCGCGAATGCGCGATAAATGAGGCGCGGAGATAGTTTCACATGCGGCAAAGGAATTTCACAAAATGCCCAGCGCCGCATCCGTTAGCTCAGCAATCTGAGCGTCGGAAAGCGCCGCCCCGTAGAACTGGACTTCATCTAGCCCGCAAGGGAGCGGATAGGCATCCGCACCGAAACGTGAGAAGCCAAGCCGGGTGGTGCCAGTAAAACTGCCCCACCGCCCGGTTGTGTTCCCTTGCGCCGCGCCGTTAACAAAGAGATGCCGCCCTGCTGCGCTCTGCCGCAGGTAGACGACCACAGCCGATCCATATGACCAACTCGATGGAGACGCAAAAAGCTGGCTGGTACCAGAGGCCATAACACGAAAGCCGAAGGTACCGCCGGACCTATCGATAACATCAAGCTCAGGGCAGCCGGTGCCATTGGCGCCCAACTGAAGCAAGACCCCAAGAGCGGTCTGCGGCGGTACCGAAGTTGGCCTGACGATTACTCCAAAAGTCCAATCACCACCAGACGCAACTGGGGCAGATGACAGCACCAGAGGTGTCAGCGTCGGCGGCAAGACGATGCCCTTATCATCATCACCAACCAGCAGCCCTGCGGATGTCAACGATTCGGCGCTGACCGCATATGACGCATTTCGATTGTTGCCAGAGCTGTCATATGCAACGGCGCCGGTAGTCTCATTGAGCCTGAGCCAGCACGCAGGAGCCAAACTCGAAACCAAGGGGCCGAATGGTCCCACGGCTGGCGGAAGAACCTCAAAAGAAAGCTCATCACTAAGCGCGCTCGAAGCGCCGCGCACCAAAGCGACCCTGTAGAAATAAGTCTCACCGTCCACCGCACTGAGGTCGTCGTAGCTAGCCTGATTGGCAGCCAGTACGGCTAGTGGGACAGGCAGCGCCTCAGGGTCGATCGGGGTGGAGCTGCGATAAACGACGTTGTTATCACCAACGCTGTTGTTATGCCAAGTCAGCCGCACACCCATCTTAGGACTCCAAATACGTGGCGCTGAGGCTGGAGGGAGCCACCAGCGGCTGCAGCAGAGTGAACTGATGGCTATGTCGCTGGAAACTCTCCAGGCCACCCCGCACAGACCAAAGCTCAACGCGCACTTGCCCCTCATATAGGGGAGAGAGAGTGCTAGATGTGCCGCTGATCGCAGTCTGACTGGCGAGTACCGCCCCGGTGTCAACACGCACTATGCGTGCGCTGTAGGTGGTCCCAGCCTCTGGGCCGATGTTTCCGATGCTTGTATCAATTAATTGATCAGCTTGCGTGAGCCTGTCTCTATGGGACCAGGTCAATGTAATGCCACCTTCAATCACGCTAGGCGCGCTCTGTCCGTTGACCTTGAACTGACCCGGAGGATAAGGGCGCGCCTGCCGAGCAATAAGCGCAAGCGTGTCGGTACCGGCCAACTCGGGAGCCAACGTTCCCGAGCTGGTGACGGTGCGTAGCCGCACCTGGACGCTCACCCCGGAGGAGTACTCGGTGGGGTCTTCGCCCACATAGTCTTCAAAGAACCATACCCGCGCCCCGGCGCTGTGGGCAGCCGGTACGGTATCCACACAGCCGCGGGCGATAGTCACGCTGAGCGTTTCGAGATTGATCGCGTCGACCCGCACAATCTCATTGTCGATCAACGCTGCGCTGCCCACCTCAACCAGGTCCAGGCTGTTAGGGGCGCCGAGCTGGATGCTGGTTGCCGTGGAAGAGATGCCTGCGACCAGCAACCCGGTTGGGCAAAAGTCCCCTGGGCCCACACGAACATATGCAGCCGAACCCACGCGCGACTCGACCGCAAAACCCAGCGACAAGGCTGTTGGCTTAATGGCCAGGGCGGCGATAAAGGCCGTGGTCTGATCCACCAGGTTGAGGTTGGCCGCGTCGATGGTCTGCACCAGGTCACGCCAGGTGACCTCTGTCAGCCTGCGAATGGCAACCGGCGCCGGGGCAGTATCCGGCGGTACCCA
>NZ_FOXK01000023.1 GCF_900115695.1 Ectopseudomonas toyotomiensis | reverse complement strand
CTCGGTGAGCGGCTTCAGGCCGGTTTCGCCACCGCCGAAGACGATCGGATCTTCGGCCGGCGCCTCCTGCTCGTTGATCAGCCGGTCCGCCTCGGCCTGGGCTTCTTCCTTGTTGCCAATGAACTCACCGACGCGCTCGCCTGCAGCGTTCTTCACGCCATAGCGGCCGCCAGAAATGTGGTAGGCGACGAACGCCAGCACGGCTTGATCTTTCGACATGGTGCACTCCGCAGGCGGCCGGATCGGCCGCCCTTGTCAGGTGGTCGGTCAGTTGGCGACGGCGTTCTCGAAGAAGTAGCCGAGGTCAGGCGCGGTGATCAGCTCCTTGACCGACTCGCCCACCCGCACACGTTGGCCACCGCGAAGGCCGATATCGCCGTCGAACTGCGAACCGCCGATGCGGCCACCCCACTGAGCGGTAAAGCCGAAGGTGGTGCCGTTCTGCGTGTCAGCCAGACGATCACGGTAGATGAACGCCGCATGCGGGCCCCAGGCACGGATCAGGTTGGCGGCTTGCCCTGGTCGAGCGATATTCAGCTTGGCTTCACCGACATAGATCGCTTCCAGCTCCAGCAAGTCAGCCAAGAACTGCATCGGCACCATGCCTTCATCGCCGGCAGTTCCGTTGTAGGCCTTGACCACTTTCGGGTGGCGACGCAACCAGGTGCTGGTGCGCCGGCCCAGCACACCGATGTTCGGACGCATCACCACGCTGTCCAGCGCATCGGTGATCACCGGGATCGGGTTGCTGGTAGCGTCACTCCATTGGCTGGAACCGCTCAGCGTGGTGCGGTTGCCTGCTGCATAGCTGGCGTTGCTGAAAACGGTGCTGCTGGTACGCGCTTCGCGATCGAGCAGGATCAGGTTGCTCACCAGCTCAGCGGCACGGCCCAGCGGGTCTTGATTCGGTGCCGCGTTCTCGATGTCGCTGTTCGGTACCGGAGCATCCAGGCCGTGATCCTCGGTACTGCTGGTTACTTCGGTACCCGAGAACTCGACCTGGTTTGGTGCGGACTTACGCCCGACCAGGGTGGATGGCACGGTGAAACCTTCACGCAGGTCGTACTTGGTGTACTTGAACTCCTGCTTGCCCACCGGCACACGCGGCAGGACGTCATCCGCAATCATGCGGTTGTTGCGGTAGGCGATAGCGATCGCCGTCAGCTCGGGAGTAATCGGAAACGATGCCTTGCTCATGTGCTGCTCCTTACGCGGACAGGGCCAGGAGACCCGGCGCAATTTGAACGGAACCGATATCGCCCACCACACCGCTCACCTCGGCAAAGCCGATGATGTAGGTGTCAGCTGCGACGGGAAGGGTTGCGGCGATGGCGCGGCCGGTCGAGTCAGCCGTCAGCGGGTCGCCACGGGTGATGGTGCCGCCATACAGAACCGGAGCCAGGCCGGTGCGAACTGCGTCGACGACCTCACCCGAGTCGCTGTCGATATCGGTGCTAACGCCTAGCAGGCGCGCACTGCCGTCGGCTGCCTGGATGGCTACACCATCAGCAGTTCCATCAGTGAGAATGCGGCGCGCGAGGATGGCTGCGCCGGCACGGAATGCGGTCGTGAGTCCAGTAATGTTCATTTCGCCCCCTGGGTGACATGGCTCACCGCCTGGCTGATGCTGATTTCTCGGCCAGCCTGGCGTTGCTCGGTTTGATAGGCCGTTGCTTTGGCGGCAATGGCGTTGGCGTCGTCGACATCGAGGTCGCGACCGGTCGAGCGGCTCTTCTCACCGAACTCAACCTGCGGCGGCAGGCTGTCCAGAAAGTCGCGCAGTACTTCTTCGCCACCTTTGGTCACCTGCTGGTCGCCCTCGGCGAACTCCAGCGGCGCCGCCGGCAGGCTGAGCATCAGCTCGACCATGGGCAGTTTCTGGCGCGGCAGCAGCTTGCCCTGGGCCACCAGGCCCTCGGCGAACTCGGTCGCGTTGGTGCGTTTCTCGTCAGCCTCACGCTTGGCGATCAACGCCTCGCTTTCGGCCACCTTGCGTTCGCGCGCGGCGAGCTGCTCTTCGCGTTCAGCGTCGGACATGGTTGGTTCCTGCTGGGTGGGTTGTTCGAGCACGTCGGCATCTGCCGCCGACGTGGCCTTGCCGCCTCCTGGGGGGGCGTTGTCGGGCTCGGCCGCAGCGGCGGCAGATGCCGCTGCGGCTTCAGCGCCAGCTTCGGTGGGTTGTTCTGAGAATGAGGTGAAGCCGCCGGCGCCCAGCTTGTCGTCGGCGCGGCGGCGAGCGTCTTCTTCGATGCTCTGCAGCTGCCAGTTCGGGATCAGCTGATCGGCACGCTCGGCACCCTCCCGCTCGACGAAGTAATCGCGCATGCGCCGCAGGATGTCGGTGAGCCCCGTAAGGGCGTAGGGCGGCTCGGCGAACTCCAGGGCAAGACCGCCATCGTCCTCGGCGAAGTTCAGCTCGGCATCCGGGATGCCCTTGATGGCCGGCGGCATGGCGCCCAGGAAGCCGATATGGCGCAGGTAGTGTTTGCCCGGTACCGGGTTGCCCGGCGAGTCCGGCAGGTACACCGAGGCCGACCGCTTCTTGTACATCTTGCGGTTGGCCGCTTCGGCGAACTCGGGCACTACCTGGTGCGGCTCGGCGAACAACATGCCTTCGCGCATCTCCAGACTCTTGGCCCAGCCATACGCCGGGCCGTTGAGCTTCGGGTGACCAATGACGAGGGGCGCCTCGTGCAGGGCGGGATCGTAGCTGTCGACGATCTCCTGCAGGATGGCTTCGGTAAATTCCACCGGGCGGCCGTCGAGAGCGATGTGACGACCGGCGGGCAGAATGGGCAGCGTTGCGGTTGGCTTGTTCATACCGCCAGATTGGGGCGGTATCGCGCGGGAATCTTTTCGGCTAGCCGAAAAAGAGAAGCCCCTCGGTTTGGATGCCGAGGGGCCTTTTCTACGAGAACACGGCAAGGGTGTCGGTGGCAATGCCCCCAGGCGTGTTTATAAACGCCCAAAACGCGCTGACAAGGCCGCTGCTCGATGCGCTGAGTACAACGCCAGCAGTAAAACGCCCTATAGGGCCTCCTGGCGCGTTTCTGGCGGTTTTAGATTTTCACTCGGAAAACTGGCTGATGTACTTCAAAACTCGCTGCAGGATCTGCTCATCGTCTTCGGGTGACGTACCCAGCCATGGCCGTGCCGGCATGTTGATGGTGTACGGACCCACCTTCACGTCCTGGGCGAAGTTGCTCTTGTCCTTGCGCACGAACTGACGACCGATCTCGCCACCCTTGCCCTGGCGGAAGTAGACCGTAGCCGCGCGTGCCTGGCGCTCGATCTTGCCACCGAAGTGGTGGATGGCCGCATAGGGCCGGTCGCTACCGAACAGCAGGTCATCGCCGTCGGTCTGGTAACGCAGGCCACCACTTAGGCTTACCGCACCGGCACCGAGTACCAGGATCTTGTCTTTGTTCTTGGGCTTGCGCTTCAGGTAGCCGGGGCTCAGCGCCTGCCAGGCCGCCCCATCGGGTGACTCTTGGGCCCGGAAGCGCCGCTGGTGGATGATCAGCAGCAGCTCACCGATATCACGCTGCAGCGGCGTTGGGTCGGCCAGCGCCGCTCCCATGGCCTGCATCGCGCGTAGCGCATCACCGGCGACGTACTCCAGCGTTACCCCAGCCATCAGATCGAGCCCTCCAGCAGCTGCAGCGTGCCGGCGGCGATATCGCCAGTCAGATCCGCCGTGTTCATCATCGCTGCGCCCACAACGCTGGGCCCGGTGCTGGCCACCGCCACGCGCACCACCTCACGCTGCGCGCTGCCTCCAGTGCTGGCCACGTACAGCAGCAGCTGCTGCAGCGGGTCTAGCAGCACCGCTGCAGGTCGAGCCAGGATGATTGGCAGGCGGGTCAAGGTCGCACGGGTGACACTGGCCGCAGCGTCCTGCAGCACACTGCGGGCGAACGCCGTACCTGCGCGCACCAGCGGGCTCTGCAGCTCGACCAACGCCACGGCTGCCTCGGTGACGGCCGGCGCCAGTGAGCCAACCACAAGTTGCCGATCGACCACCGGGCCGGTCGCCCTGGATGCGACATCGAGCAGCTTCGACCAATCGTCGCGAAGGGCCACCGTCACTGCTGGGCGCTGCAGCAGTTGCTCATTCATCCGCGCCGCCGGCTCGGCCGGCAGCCTGACGGTCTTCTCCAGGGCGCCTTGCACCTGTTGCCCGAACACACTGCGCCCTGGTGCGTAGCCCCAGCCTGGGTCGATGCCTTCCGGCACCTGCACCACCTGACCCTTGAACACGATGCCGCGCACGTTGCTGGCCGGCGCCTCGTCCGGGCCACTCTTGCCCAGGTAGCGCTGCAGCTCATCCAGGCTATAGGCGGTGACGAAGCAGCAGCAGCCCCAGCCGTTCGGCGGGTAGTGCAACTGCCACCACGGGTTGTCCGCATGGATGGCCAGGCTGTCCCACAGCAGATGCAGCTCGCGCGGCGTTTCCACCGCATCGCTGTGGTTGTAGACCCAGAACGGCCGCTCGGCCTTCACCGCCTGCAGCTGGGCATAGCGGCCGGCTGCGTAACTGGTGCGCAGGTTGGTCTCGTAGATCACCCGCGCGCGCCACTCGCGGCCGCCATCCGGCTCCCACCCGTAGTTGTCCAGGACGGCGAAGTAGTCCTCGCGAAAGTCCTGCAGGGTGGTGCCATCGCTGATCGCGCGGTTGATGATCGCGTGCAGATCCGCCACCAGGTCGACGCGATGCGCGCCGGCACTGACGAAGCTCTGATCATGCGCGGCGCCCTGGACCCGCCAGTAGTCGACCACGGGCTGCTTGGCCCGCATGAAGTCGATCTGCTCACGAAACGACAGGCTCCCGTAGCTGGCGGCGGTGGCCATCAGCTGTTACCTCGGGCCGCAAGCTCGTCCTGGACGTCGTTGCGCCCGGCCAGGTGCGCGGCCTCTAGGGCCAGGCCCATCGCCGCCGCATACTCGTCCATGCCCAGCTCGGGCGCAGCGGCCAGCAGCTTCTCGCGCAGATCCTCGACGCTGGTGGCGCTTTCGAAGATCTCCTGCAGGCGCGTACCCCAACCACCAACAGCCGCTCGCAGATCCTGCGCCAGGCGCGGCGCCATGGCCGCAGCCGGGTCGCGCGGCGTCTTGCCCTCGGCGAACTCGGCAGCAGGTGGCTGGGCGCCATTGGGTGGCGTTTGCTCCTGCAGCTGGATGCCGTAGGTCTCCTGCACGTAGCCCAGGGTCGGCTTGTAGCCAGTCATGCGCGAGATCTTCTCGTCGCGGCTAGCGCGGGCGTCCATGTCCTCGGGCTCCTCGACCACGCGATACACGCGCGGCGGCATCGCATCCGGGAAGTTCCAGGCAGTCAGCCAGCGGGCCGGTCCCATGTTGAAGCTCTCGCACACCAGGTCGGCATCGGCCTTGATCAGATCGAGGCGCACGTCGCCTTGCAGCTCATCGTTGCCCAGTCGCCCCGGCGTGCCCTGGCTGCTGGCAGTCTGGCCCAGCACTACCTTGGCGATCGCTGCGTCCCAGGTGTCATGGTTGGCCTGGTAATCAGCGGAACCGGAGCGCCCTGCAGAGAGCAGCTCGATCAGCATGCCCTCGGGGATGATGATGCCCGAGTCGGCCTGAATGGCATGCACAGCCTGCAGCAGCTTGTCCTGCTCTTCGGGTGTGGCGTTCTTGCCGTAGGTGCCCTTGGCCGTGGGCATGCCGAACTTCTCCAGGAAGATCATCCAGAACTTGATGCCATTGCGCTTGAAGAACACCGGCCAGTAGAGCCAGTGCGCCAGGCCCAGGCCATAGGGCTCGTCATCGTTGTCGGCGCCGGTGCTGAAGTGCCAGAAGTACGGGGCCGGGGCCGGCTCCCCCAGGGTCATGTTGTTCGGCGTCAGCAGGCGCAGCGCGCCGTCCTGGTCGTAGCGGAAGCGACGGCGGTTGCGCACCTTGATCGCGTCCAGAGTGATGTAGCGGTCGTCTCGGCCATAGATCAGTTCGGCCACGGCATAGCCGTAGTACACGCCGAACAGCATCTTCTTGGT
>NZ_FOXK01000017.1 GCF_900115695.1 Ectopseudomonas toyotomiensis | reverse complement strand
GCGTTGGCACTCGGCTTCCAGGCGCCGGGAGGAGCGGATGCGCTGGAAGTAACCGTACAGATAAAGCTTGAGTAGATCCGCTGGATCATAGCCAGGACGTCCAGTCTTGAGTGGTTCGGCCTTGCTGAAACCCAGAGCCTGCAAATCCAGGCGGGCGACATAGGCCTCGATCACCCGTACCAGGTGATCCTCCGGCACCAGCTCCTCCAATGTGGGAGGAAACAGGCTGCTTTGCTGACGACCTTCGCCCTGGATGTAGCCCATAAACGACAATGCCCCCATCGAATGATGGAGGCATTGTCTTCAGCTTGCTCTCCGACTGCTAGGTTTTCACACAGTCTGCTAGTGCGGGGCTTTTTTATGCACGCACACATGGGCCTTTTGCCGCACCCGGCTTGCAGCCAGTGCGCCACCGTCTACCTTCTGAAATGGGAGCCCCCAGATAATCATTCAGGAGCACGTCATGAAGCCATGGATCATCGCAGCCCTGTGCCTGTTCGGCCTAGCCGGTTGCAGCAGCGAGTACATCATCACCACCACCGATGGCCAGATGCTCACCAGCGACGGCAAGCCGGAACTGGACAAGGACACCGGCATGCTCGAATTCACCGATAGTGAGGGCCGCAAGCAGCAGATACCGCAAAGCAGCGTGAAGCAGATGCTGGAGCGCTGAACGCCTAATCCAACTGCGCATGCTCCGCGCACTGGCATATGCCTTGCTTTCTCTACATGCAGTGAGCCTCTCCGGCGACGGACAAGGCCCGAACGACAACGGCGTCGTATCCGAACTCGGCCCTTTACGGCGGTGATCGGTACGACGCCTTTTTTGTGGGCCACCCGCACAGCCCTGCAAACATCAGCCGGCAGCTCGGAACCTAATGCGTGGATGAAGGAAGTGACATGAGCGAACAGCATATCCCTCGCGGCGACGCCCTGGCCTGGGTCGGCGGCAGCGATGCACCGGAAAAGAGCGTGCTGAACATCGGTTTCATGGCCCTGAGCGATTCCGCCTCGGTGATAGTCGCGGCCACCCAGGGCTTTGCCGAAAAATATGGGCTGAGCCTCAAACTGCAGCGCCAGGCCTCTTGGGCCGGCCTGCGCGACAGGCTGCTCAGCGGCGAACTGGACGCCGCCCATAGCCTGTATGGTTTGATCTATGGGGTCCAGCTCGGCCTCGGTGGTGCAGCGGCAACCGACATGGCAGTGCTCATGGGGCTGAACCAGAACGGCCAGAGCATCAACCTGTCGCACACGCTGCAAAGCGCTGGCGTGACCAGTGGAGAAGCACTGCATCAACATGTGCACCAGAACAGCGCAAAATTGACCTTCGCTCAGACCTTCCCCACCGGCACCCATGCCATGTGGCTTTACTACTGGCTGGCCAGCCAGGACATCCATCCGCTGCGCGATGTCGACAGCGTGGTGGTGCCACCGCCGCAGATGATCGAACACCTCGAGGCCAAGCGCATCGACGGCTTCTGCGTCGGCGAACCCTGGACCGCCAAGGCCGTCGATGAACAGCTCGGCTGTACCGTCACCACCATCCAGGCAATCTGGCCGGACCACCCCGAGAAGGTGCTTGGCTGCACCCGCGCCTTCGCCGAACAGAACCCCAATACCGCCCGTGCGCTGATCATGGCGGTGCTCGACGCCGCACGCTTCATCGATGACAATGAGGAAAACAAGCGCAGCACCGCTCTGCTGCTCAGCGGCAGCGAATACGTCAACGCGCCGGTCTCGGCGATCACCCCACGTTTTCTCGGCCAGTATCAGGACGGCCTCGGCCACGCCTGGCAGGACGAGCATCCGTTGCGCTTTCATGCCGGCGGCCTGGTCAACCAGCCCTACCTGTCCGATGCCATGTGGTTCATGACCCAATTCCGCCGTTGGGGCCTGCTACGCAACGACCCCGACTATCTGGCCGTGGCCCGCCAGGTGCAGCAACTGGCCCTGTACCGCGAAGCCGCTACAGCGCTGGGAATTGCCGTGCCGGGTGAGATGCGCAGCTCCATCCTGCAGGACGGCACCTGCTGGGACGGCAGCGCCCCTGCCGCGTATGCGCGCAGCTTCCGCCTCCACGCCCTGGCCGACAGCCCGGCTGTCGCCCTGTAATCGCCGGGAGAGCCATCGATGCTGCGTATCCTTCTGATCAACGACACCCCGAAGAAGGTCGGCCGCCTCAAGTGCGCGCTGATCGAGGCCGGCTTCGAGGTCATCGACGAATCCGGGCTGACCATCGACCTGCCGGAGCGGGTCGAGGCCGTGCGCCCCGACGTTATCCTGATCGACACCGAGTCCCCTGGCCGCGACGTGATGGAACAGGTGGTACTGGTCAGCCGTGACCAACCGCGCCCAATTGTCATGTTCACCGACGAACACGACCCCGGCGTGATGCGCCAGGCGATCCAGAGCGGCGTCAGCGCCTACATCGTCGAAGGCATCCATGCCCAGCGCCTGCAACCCATCCTCGACGTCGCCATGGCCCGCTTCGAGAGCGATCAGGCATTGCGTGCCCAGCTCCAGGCGCGCGATGCCCAACTGGCCGAGCGCAAGCGCGTCGAACTGGCCAAGGGCCTGCTGATGAAGATGAAGAGCTGCAACGAGGAAGAGGCCTATACGCTAATGCGCCGGCAGGCCATGAGTCGCCAGCAGAAGCTGATTCAGGTGGCCGAACAGATCATTGCGATGCATGACATGCTGGGTGGCTGAGCAACTGTACCGCCAATACAGTGCACTGTATCGGTTCAGGCTGTATCACTCTGGCAACTGTAGCAGCCGCCTTCGTTGGCGCCTGTGTATGCCGCGCTCCAATGGTCTCGGCTAGGGTAAACGGTCTCAGCCCTTTACCGAGCACAACCCATGAATGAACGCAATCTGCTGGCAGAAGCTGATCGACGAGCCCTCGTCTATCTGGATGGTCTTGCCATGCAACGGGTCTTTCCCGACGACAAGGCCATCGCTGCCCTGGCCGCTTTTGAGCAGGCACTGCCGGAAGACGGCAGCGATGCCGATCAGGTGCTATGCCAGCTCGACGAGATTGGCTCACCGGCCACCGTGGCAAGTAATGCCGCGCGTTACTTCGGTTTCGTCATTGGCGCGACGCTGCCAGTGGCAGCAGCTGCCGAACGCCTGGTGCTGGCATGGGACCAATGCGCCTCGTCTTTCGACAACTCTCCAGTCGCTGATCGACTGGAAAAGGTTGCCGGACGCTGGGTCTGCCAAGCACTGGGGCTACCGGATCAGAGCGCCGTGGGATTTGGCACCAGTGCAACCGCCTGCACACTAGCCTGTATTTGCGCCGCACGGCGCGTGTTGCTGGCACGCCAGGGCTGGGATTTCGACGGTGACGGATTGCTCGGCGCACCGCAGATCCGCGTCGTACTCGCAGAAACGGCACACATCACGGTTAAGAAAGCCCTGCGCGTGCTCGGCTTTGGCATGAACCACCTGCACTATGCGCCCGTGGACCAGTACGGGTGTATCGACCCGGCCCGACTCCCTGAACTGGATGAACGCACGCTATTGATATTGCAGGCCGGCGAGGTCAACACCGGCGAGTTCGACCGTTTTGCCGAACTGATTGCCATCGCCCGCGAGGCCAACGCCTGGGTGCATGTCGATGGCGCGTTCGGCCTATGGGCACGCGCCTCATCCTCAGCGCATTTGCTCGAGGGCGTCGAGCTGGCAGATAGCTGGACGACCGATGGACACAAGTGGCTGAACACCCCTTACGACAGCGCCATGGCGATCTGCCGTGACGCCGATGCACTGGCCGCCGCGATGAACAGCGATGCTGCTTACGCCTCGGCGAGCAAGGATGCGCAGAAGAACCTGACACTGGAGTTCTCTCGTCGCGCCCGAGGCATCGCCATCTGGGCGGCCCTGGCGCACCTGGGCCGCACTGGCCTGAAAGCGATGATCGATCGGCACATCCGCCAGGCTGAAGAGCTAGCCAGCACGCTGCGCAACGCCGGCTATCAGGTACTGAACCGGGTTGTACTGAACCAGGTATTGGTGCGTGGCGATACGGACGAACAGACCATCGCCATTCGCCAAGCGGCCCAGGCGTCCGGCGAAGTCTGGTTCGGACCAACTGTATGGCAGGGTCGCCCCGCCTTTCGCCTGAGCCTTTGCTCCTGGCGCACCGAAGACGCCGATGTGGAGGCACTGGGTGCCTTGCTGCGGCGCTTGAAAGATGAGTTGAGCTGAAGCGACTGATTCGCTGTTTTAGCCTGCAACTGCGCTGGACAGCGCAGTTCGGCAGCCCTTATCTTTAGTCGGCCACACCTGTGGCCAACGTCGCTCGGACGGTTCCGGGCGCTTACGTACTTCGAGGAAACCATGGCTGATAACGCCAAGCGTCGCTTTGCGCGCATTGATCGTCTCCCCCCCTACGTCTTCAACATCACCGCCGAACTGAAGATGGCCGCGCGCCGTCGCGGTGAGGACATCATCGACTTCTCCATGGGCAACCCCGACGGGGCGACCCCGCCGCACATCGTCGAGAAGCTCGTGCAGGTCGCCCAGCGTGAAGACACCCACGGCTACTCCACTTCCCGCGGTATTCCGCGCCTGCGCCGCGCCATCTCGCGCTGGTACAAGGACCGCTACGAGGTGGAGATCGATCCGGAAAGCGAAGCCATCGTAACCATCGGCTCCAAGGAAGGCCTGGCGCACCTGATGCTCGCCACCCTGGACCATGGCGATACCGTGCTGGTACCCAACCCCAGTTACCCGATCCATATCTACGGCGCGGTGATCGCCGGCGCCCAGGTGCGTTCCGTGCCGCTGGTGCCGGGCGTGGATTTCTTCGCCGAGCTGGAACGAGCGATTCGCGAGTCGATCCCCAAGCCGAAGATGATGATCCTCGGCTTCCCCTCCAACCCCACCGCACAGTGCGTGGAGCTGGACTTCTTCGAGCGCGTGGTAACCCTGGCCAAGCAGTACGATGTGCTGGTGATTCACGATCTGGCCTATGCCGACATCGTCTACGACGGCTGGAAAGCACCGTCGATCATGCAGGTGCCGGGCGCCAAGGACATCGCGGTGGAGTTCTTCACCCTGTCCAAGAGCTACAACATGGCCGGCTGGCGGATTGGTTTCATGGTCGGCAACCCCGAGCTGGTCAGCGCCCTGGCGCGGATCAAGAGCTACCACGACTATGGCACCTTCACCCCGCTGCAGGTGGCGGCCATCGCCGCACTGGAAGGCGACCAACAGTGCGTGCGCGACATCGCCGAACAGTACCGTCAGCGCCGCAACCTGCTGGTCAAGGGCCTGCACGAGATCGGCTGGATGGTGGAAAAGCCCAAGGCCTCCATGTACATCTGGGCCAAGATTCCCGACGCCTACGCCCACCTGGGCTCGCTGGAGTTCGCCAAGAAGCTGCTGGCAGAAGCCAAGGTCTGCGTCTCGCCCGGATTGGGTTTTGGCGACTATGGCGACGACCATGTGCGCTTCGCCCTGATCGAGAACCAGGACCGTAGCCGCCAGGCGCTGCGCGGCATCAAGGCGATGTTCCGAGCAGACGGCCTACTGCCGGGTAAGCCGGCCAAAACCGAGACCGAGTAAGCATTGAAGGGCGCCGTGAGGCGCCCTTTCTGCATGGGCGTGGAAACCGACAAGTTCTGCGACAATTCATGACGTTACGCACGCCAAGCGGTAGTTTCGAGCAATTGCCCGGCAGAGTGAACGCCCGTACACTGCGCGCCCCTTCCTAGACGGTTCTCCCCAATGCTCTTCGTCTTGCGCATGCTGCTGATGGGCGTGCATTTCATCCTGGCCGGCCTGCTGGGTCTGCTGCTCGGCCTGTGCCGCCCGTTCAACCCCGACAACAGCCGCCTCTGCGCACGTCTTTATTCGCTGCCCGCCCTATGCCTGCTGCGCCTGAAGTTGAAGACCGACGTACGCCCACTGCTGGAACACCAGCGCTCCTGCGTGATCATCGCCAACCACCAGTCCAACTTCGATCTCTATGTGCTTGGCCGTGTGGTACCGGAGCGCACCGTGAGCATCGGCAAGAAGAGCCTCAAGTGGGTGCCATTCTTCGGTCAGCTCTACTGGCTAGCCGGTAATGTGCTGATCGATCGCAGCAATGCCGTGGCCGCCAAACGCGCAATGCTGACCACCACCGAAACCCTGCGCAATCGCGACACTTCGATCTGGGTCTTCCCGGAAGGTACGCGCAATCTTGGCCGAGGCCTGCTGCCGTTCAAGAAAGGCGCGTTTCAGATGGCGATCACGGCAGGTGTTCCGATCATCCCGGTGTGCGTGAGCAACTACAGCAAAGCCATGCGCCTGAATCGCTGGAACAGCGGCCGCATCCTGATTCGCTCGCTGCCGGCAATTCCTACTGCCGGCCTGAGCCTGGACGACATGCCCGCGCTGATGGAGCGTTGTCAGCAGGCCATGAGCGAATGCATCAGCAGCATGGACAAGGAGCTGGCATCTGCGTGAAGCGTGACGCGGGGTGCCAGAGCAAGCAGGCAACCCGCGCCGGCTATCAAATCCATCGATAGTTACTCTGCAGAGCATCCATTATTCAATCGAAATGACTTAGACGATTCTGTGCCCACACCCACTCCTGACCTGGAGCACAGAACATGTCCCGCCTCTCTCAAGCCGCCCGCAACGGCGCCCTCGCTGCCATCGGCCTGTACCTGGTCAGCACCTCGACGGTGCTGGTCGTGAGTTACGCCACCTTGCAGCCAAGCACTCCAACCTTTGAACAACCAGGCCCACTGCAAAGCCTGATCACTTATTTGCCCGCCCTGCTCGGCGCGCTCTCGCAGGGATGAGGGAACGGCCATGATCAGAACCCAACGCACTCGCCTGCTGATGCTCGCCAGTCTGTCCCTGCTGACCACCCTGCTCGCGCTCGGCGGTATTGGCAAAAGCTCGGCCGGTGCCGTGGCGCGCAATATCGAATGCAGCCACAAACTGGCTCACCACCTGGACCTGGCCGAGAGTCTCAAGCGGCAACGTAGCAGCCCACCGCCAAGCAGAAGCGAAAAGCTCTCGTCTTACTTCGTGCTCACCCAGCAGGCATGAAAAAGCCCGGAAAACCGGGCTTTTTCATGGACCGAATCAGGCTCAGGCCTTGCTTTCCTTGCCTTGAGCGACAAAGCGCATCATCCACTCAGCCACCGCACTGCCCTGTTGCGAATGCTTGAGGCTGTCCACGCCCTGCTGATAGACCTGCTCACCGAGATGCTGCTGGCGCAGATCGAGCAATGCCCGCGAGTAGTCGTGAACGAACTCTGGATGCCCCTGGAAGCACAGCACCTGATCCTCGATGTGGTAGGCGCCAATCGGGCAGAAGTCACTGGAAGCCAGCAGCGTGGCCTTCTCCGGCAGGCGGGTGACCTGATCCTGGTGGCTGATCAACAGTTGCAGTTCGTCCAGAGCCGGGGTCATCCACTCGGGCTTGCCTGCCAGACGATAACTGTGCACGCCAACGCCCCAACCCTGTTCGGCACGCTCGGCCTTGCCGCCAAGCAGCAGCGCCAGCAGTTGATGGCCAAAACAGATGCCCAGCAGCTTGTCGCCGCGCTTGTAGCGCTCGAGCAGATACTCCTTGAGGGTCTGAATCCAGGGATCGCTGCCAAAAGAATCCGCCTTGCTGCCAGTCACCAGATAGGCATCGAATTTCTCGCTATCGGGCGGATAATGCCCTTCCACCACGTTATAGACACTGAACTCTGCCGTGACCGGCTGTTGAGCGAACAGCTGCTCGAACATGTGGCCATAGCCCTGGTACTGGTCGACCAGTTCGGGGCGGAGGATGTCAGTTTCCAGGATGCAGATACGCAGTGACATGAGGTTTCCTGTGGTGAACACGCGGGCGGGTGATTTGTGCGTTTTTCTTAACACATCATGTAGCCCAATGAAATAGCGCCATCACCCTGGACACCGACAGAAGTGCCGCATACCAGGCTCTGAGAGGAACCTGACTCTCGTCAAGAAAATTTGACAACCTGCCGAACGCGCCCCGGCGGGCGCCGTTAGCGCATGAGCGAGCCAAGACGTCAGGCCCCACCGAGCGACCGGATTGATTAAAAAATGCTCAACAGGTCACAGCCCAAGGCCCTATGAACGACGAACGGCTGATCAAAAAATGAACTACAGCGCTTACCATTGCTCTCATAGTCGTGGGCCTTCCCCCGGCTCGAGCACGACCCCTGTCCATCGCTCCATCGCCCCCCGAATCTGGAAGATTCCTTGACTGCAAGAGATTGCGTCGGTGGTTTGCTATTGCCCAGATAAAAGAGGTTTTCTGCAGTTCATAATTACCAGAAAGTGATTAGCGATCAGTAACCACACAAAAAACAAAGTCAGTGCCAATTAAATATGCTCTGACGCATGGCTATTTTTATTTATTTTTTGCAGAGTCCGAGGTATCTACATGGACCTTTACACCCTTCTAATTTCCGCAATCCAAAACAAAGAAGCAATGGAACTATTACGTCTAGGGATCATTTATATACACCTCATCGCCTGTTGCGTTGCCATTGGCTTGATACTAACCAGCGATCTCGCCATGGTTAAGCAGCTGCTTAAAGGTGAAGGCGCCAAACAGTGTCGCGAACATCTGGCACATCTGAAAAGCGTGGTCGGCATCTCACTTATCGCCCTATGGATCAGTGGCATCGCCATCATTGCGCTAGACGCGTCCAGCGCCGGCATGCAGTACTTTATGAACCCCAAACTGCAGGCCAAGATCAGTATTGTCGTGCTATTGACCCTCAATGGCATGGTCTTGCACAACTCGATACTACCAGCGCTGCAAAAAACCGGGTCTTTGCTCAAGCTGTCAACGAACATGCGTCACCTGGCCATTTTTTCTGGCGCACTGTCTGGTGTTTCCTGGTTCTACGCGGCCCTTCTCGGCGTTGGCCGGCCGCTGGCCTGGAAGTATTCACTGGCCGAACTAACGGTAGCCTATCCCCTTATGATTATCGGCGGCACCGTGGCTATGCTGGCACTCACCAACTGGTCAATGAACCGCAGCGAAAGGCATCATCATAGTTGGATGCAGAGCAACTACGCTCTGGCCACTCGCTGATATAAAAACATGAACAGGGATGTTCATAACCCCCGGCAATAACTTAACCCTCATATGACCGTTCACCACGCAAACATTGGTTTCCCGCCAAAGGCTGCCGCGTAGCGTCTTATCAGCACGCTCGATAGTCATCATAAATACCTTTCACTTCTGCAGCGGCTGCGCCTGCCGGATGATTTCGTCATCGGGCCCTGCCCACTTGCACAGAAGGAAATCGATCATGAGCATCTACGCCGCACTCGCCAGCTTTGCCGCTGCATCCGCCTTCCAGACCGCCGCCCCGGCCCGTACCGAGCAGGTTGCCCCCGCAGCCCGCGACGTTCGTCCGAGCTGATACAAGCGCAGGAGAGCAGCCATGCACAGCCAACTCAGCCATGACGCCTACGGCGTCACCTATGTCCACATGCAAGACGGCGGCCTGCAGTTCGAAACCGAAGCCGCCCTGCAACTCGATGACGGCAGCATGCTGACCCTGCGCATGCCGACCCGACACAGCGAGATGCTGGCGATCCACGAGGCCGTGTGCATTCGCCAGGGCTGGTGCCAGGCGGCGTGAAGTCGCGATGGTCTAGACTCCTCCAGGTATCTTCAACGGAAAGAGGAACCAGACCATGCGTACACGCAACCTGATCGCCCTGCTCGCAGGCAGTTTCCTGTTGGCTGGTAACGCCTTGGCAGATCGCCCCGGCAGTGACTGGATCAGCATCGAGGACGCCCTGAGCAAAGCCCGTGCAGCCGGTTATACCGAACTGCACAAGATCGAAGCCGACAATGATGGCTACTGGGAAGGCGAAGGTCTGAAACAGGATGGCCGCCTCTACGAGTTTCGCATCGACGGCAAAAGTGGTCAGGTGATCCGCGACCAGTTGGAAGACTGAGCAAAATGGAAACGGCCCTTGCGGGCCGTTTCTGCTTGTGCGGCAGACGCGCTCTCGATGCGCACGGCGCACCCTACGCAGCTCGCCTGACTTTTCACCTCAGAAGGTTTCGCCCTTGGCCGCCTTCTCCAGCAACAACGCTGGCGGCAGGAAACGCTCGCCGTACTGCTCGGCTAGGTACTGCGCACGGGCGACGAAGTCCTTCACCCCGTACTGGTTGATGAATTGCAGTGCACCGCCAGTCCAGGCGGCGAAGCCGATGCCGAAGATCGAGCCGATGTTGGCGTCGGCCACCGACTTCAGTACGCCCTCTTCCACGCAGCGCACCGTCTCGATGGCCTGGATGAACAGGATGCGGTCGCGCACGTCCTCCTGCGAGATCTGCGCATCGGCCTTTTCGAAACGCTCCTTGAGCTCGGGCCACAGGTGCTTCTTGCCACCCGCCGGGTAATCGTAGAAACCACTACCGGCCGCCTTGCCCGGACGCTTGTACTCATTGAGCATCAGATCGATCACGGCAAAGGCCGGGTGCTCGGGGATGGATTTGCCCTCGGCCGCCAGATCCTTGATGGTCTGCTGGCGGATGTGATTCATCAGGCTCATCGACACTTCATCGCTGATCGCCAGCGGGCCAACCGGCATGCCGGCCTTGCGCGCTTCGTTCTCGATCATCGCCGCGCTGACGCCTTCACCAAGCATGGCCAGGCCTTCGTTGGTGAAGGTGCCGAACACTCGCGAGGTGAAGAAGCCACGGCTGTCGTTGACCACGATGGGCGTCTTCTTGATCTGCATGACGTAATCGAAGCCACGCGCCAGTGTCTCATCGCTGGTCTGCTCGCCACGGATGATCTCCACCAGCGGCATCTTGTCCACCGGGCTGAAAAAGTGCAGGCCGATGAACTTTTCCGGTTTGGCCACGGCAGTGGCCAGGCCGGTGATCGGCAGCGTCGAGGTATTGGAGGCGATCACCGCGTCGCTCAGCGCCGCGGCCTCGGCGGCAGCGGTGACCTTGCCCTTGAGCGCACGATCCTCGAACACCGCTTCGATGATCAGGTCACAGCCCTCGAAGTCCGCCTCGCTATCGGTGGCCTTGATCAGCGCCAGGAAGGCTTCGCGCTGCTCGGCGCTCATATGGCCCCTGCCGACTTTCTTGTCCAGCAGCTTGGCCGAGTAGGCCTTGCCCTTCTCCGCGGCTTCGACGGAAACATCCTTGAGCACCACTTCGATGCCGGCCGCTGCCGATACGTAGGCGATACCAGCGCCCATCATGCCGGCACCCAGCACGCCGACCTTTTTCGTCTGGGTTTTCGGATAGCCCTGCGGGCGCGAGCCGCCGGCGTTGATCTCGTTCAACTGGAACCAGAAGGTGCCGATCATGTTCTTCGCCACCTGACCGCAGGTCAGTTCGGTGAAGTAGCGCGCCTCGATGATCTGCGCGGTGTCGAAGTCGACCTGCGCGCCTTCTACGGCGGCGCACATGATCTTCTCCGGCGCCGGGAAGCAGCCCTTGGTCTTGTCGCGCAGCACGCTCGGGGCGATGGCCAGCATCTGCGCCACGTTCGACGAGCTCGGCGTGCCGCCGGGGATCTTGTAGCCCTGCACGTCCCAGGGCTGCTTAGCGGCCGGGTTGGCGGCGATCCAGGCACGCGCTTTGGCCAGCATCTCGTCACGGTCGCTGGCCAGATCGTGGATCAGGCCGGCCTTGTGCGCCACGTCCGGGCGCACCTTCTTGCCTTCGGCCAGGTACGGCAGCGCTTTTTCCAGGCCAAGCAGACGCACCATGCGCACCACTCCGCCACCGCCCGGCAGCAGGCCGAGGGTGACTTCCGGCAAGCCGAGCTGCACATGGCTCTCGTTCAGCGCGATGCGATGGTGACAGGCCAGGGCGATTTCCCAGCCGCCGCCCAGCGCTGCGCCATTGATGGCCGCGACCACGGGCTTGCCGAGGGTTTCCAGGCGTCGCAACTGGCCCTTGATCTTCAGGATCATCTCGTAGAAGCCCTGGGCCTCGGCCTGGGTGACCTTGATCAGTTCATTGAGGTCACCGCCGGCGAAAAAGGTCTTCTTCGCCGAGGTGACGATCACCCCGGCAATCGAGTCCTTTTCGGCCTCCAGGCGGTCAACAATCTGGCCCATGGCCTCGCGGTACACCGCGTTCATGGTATTGGCGCTCTGGCCGGGCATGTCCATGGTCAGGACGACGATATTGTCCTGGCCTTTTTCGTAACGGATGGCGTCAGTCATTTTTCTTATCTCCGCCTCAAACTCTTTCGATAATCGTTGCGATACCCATGCCGCCGCCGACGCACAAGGTGGCGAGGCCATAGCGCAACTGACGCTTCTCCAGCTCATCGAGCAGCGTGCCGAGGATGGCGCAACCGGTGGCGCCCAGCGGGTGGCCCATGGCGATGGAACCGCCGTTGACGTTGACCTTGCTCTCGCTGACGCCCATGTCCTTCATGAACTTCATCACCACCGAGGCGAAGGCCTCGTTGACCTCGAACAGATCGATGTCGTCGATGGACAGCCCAGCCTTGGCCAGCGCCTTACGCGTGGCCGGCGCAGGGCCGGTGAGCATGATGGTCGGGTCGGTGCTGGTCACCGCCGTGGCGACGATGCGCGCGCGCGGCTTCAGGCCCAGCTCCTTGCCCTTGGCCGCGGAGCCGATCAACATCAGCGCCGCGCCGTCGACGATGCCCGAGCTGTTGCCGGGCGTGTGCACGTGCTCGATACGTTCGACATGGCTGTAGACGCGCAGCGCGGTGGAGTCAAAGCCCATCTGCCCCATCATCTCGAAGCTGGGCTTGAGCTTGCCCAGGCCTTCGAGGGTGGAGTCGCCACGGATGAATTCGTCATGGTCGAGCAGCACGATGCCGTTCTGGTCAGCCACCGGAATCAGGGATTTTCCGAACGAACCATCAGCGCTGGCGCGCGCCGCTTTCTGCTGCGAGCGCAGGGCGAAAGCATCGACATCGGCGCGGCTGAAGCCCTCGAGAGTAGCGATCAGGTCGGCACCGATACCCTGCGGCACGAAATTGGTATGGATGTTGGTTTCCGGGTCCATCACCCAGGCGCCGCCGTCCGAGCCCATGGGCACGCGCGACATGGACTCCACGCCACCGACCACCACCAGATCCTCGAAGCCGGAGCGCACCTTCATCGCTCCCATGTTCACCGCCTCCAGGCCCGAGGCGCAGAAGCGGTTGAGCTGCACGCCGGCGACACTGACGTCCCAGTCCGCGACCATCGCGGCAGTCTTGGCGATATCGGCGCCCTGATCGCCCACGGGCGTCACGCAGCCCAGCACGATGTCGTCCACCTGGCTGGTATCCAGATCGTTGCGCGTTTGCAGGGCATTGAGCAGGCCGGCAATCAGCTGAACCGGCTTGACGCTGTACAGCGCGCCGTCCTTCTTGCCCTTGCCACGCGGTGTGCGCACCGCATCGAAAATATATGCTTCGGTCATGGCGTCCTCGGAGACTGATACGGCGCTGGCGGAACATCACAGACCGGCCGCGCCTGTTCTTATTGAGCCTGACTACCATAGCGCTGGTACATCAGCGCTCAATGACCTAAGCGCTCAGCACCATTGACCGCTGAGCTCAGACGAACGGTCCTTTGCTCGAATTGACAGCTGCTGGGGCGAGCAAGCTGTCTGCCTCAAGGCCTGCATTGTTGCGGAGGTCCTCGTACATAGCCTCAGCTTCCTAACAGTACTTCGTTAGCAACCAAACCATCTAAGGAAGCTGTGACGCCAGCCCTAGAGTTACCTCCACACCCGTTCAAAAAAACGGGTACAGGGAGCCGTCGCCGGGTCATGCCGGGACGGTGAATCAGAGTAACGCCCAGGTGTGACGCAGCGACTGTCAGACAGTGATGCAGGCGCCCGACGCCACTCCCATAACAACAAAAGGCATGCGGCCATGTTCAAACAGCCGAAATATCGCCAGGCTGGCGTAATACTTTTCGCCACGGCAATCATCCTGATCCTTCCCAATCTGACCCGTCTGGTCAGCTGACTTTATACTTCCCCGCTGCTGTGCCGACGCCGTGGTGCGCTCAGTGCAGGGCGGGCGCTTGCTTGTGGACGACGTGCTGACTTCGGGCAAAGATAGGCAAAAGCCCCCTGCCCTGGAGCCGGACATGCGTTTTCTCATCTTACTGAGCGGCCTGCTCACCTTTCTTAGCGCCCAGGCTGAAGAAATCGATCAAGCTGCCGCTCTGGCCACCCTGCAACGGGCCGACAGCCTGCTGATCGACGTACGCAGTAGCGAAGAATTTTCCGCTGGAGCCCTGCCTGGCGCCATTCGTATCGGCCATGACGAGATCGCTGCGCAGATCGCCAGCATCGCACCGGACAAGGACAGTCCCCTAGTGCTCTATTGCCGCAGCGGCCGACGCTCGGGACTGGCCAAGCAAAGCCTGGAGAACCTGGGTTACCGCCAGGTGATCAATGCCGGCGCTTATGACGATCTGCTACCTCTGCTGGAGGCCCAGGAGTGAGAGCTCTGCTGCTTGCACTGTTGGTTCTGAGCGGCACAGCGCAGGCTGCGCAGCTCGAAATACATCTGAGCGGCGGACAACGCAATTGGAGCAGCAGCGAGTTGCTCAGTCATCCGCAGGCACGTGACATCCAGATAGACGAAGACGTGAGTTACAAGCAGCCCATGCGTTACCGAGCGGTGCCCATAAGCGCCCTGCTGGACGGCGTAACCGCTGGCGACCACCTGCAGGCCGTGGCCCTCGACGGCTTTGCTGCCGAACTGCCGGCCGCCACCCTGCTGGCTCGCGAGGGTGCCAAAGCGTGGCTGGCCATCGAGGATCCGCAACGCCCCTGGCCACCGTTGGCCAAGCATAAGCCCAGCGCCGGTCCCTTCTATCTGGTCTGGACCGATCCGGCCGCCAGCCAGATCGGCCCGGAGCAGTGGCCCTTCCAGGTCGCCCGGATTCGCCAGCTCGCCACTGTTGAACAACGCTTCCCTGCCTTGCTGCCGGCAGTGGACGCCAGCGCCGAAATCCATGCCGGCTTCGCCCTGTATCAGAAGAACTGCATGGCCTGCCACCGACTCAATGGCGCTGGCGACTCCGAGTTCGGCCCGGACCTGAACATTCCGCACAGCCCGACCGAATATTTCACCGGCGACTTCCTGCGCCAGTACATCCGTGCCCCACAAAGCCTGCGACGCTGGCCGCAGGGGCGCATGCCGGGGTTTAGCGAGCAGGTGCTCAACGCCATGGAACTGGAGCAACTGATCGACTATCTGCAGCATATGGCGCAGCGAAAGAGTTCCCCGGTGCCTGACGGCACCTAGCCTGTAGGAACGACTCAGGTAAGGCGCGCTGGGCGCACCGGCGCTTTCACCAGGCGCCTGGTGCGCAAATGGCGCACCCTACGGCACGCGCCTATCGGTACATCACTGCTGACGCACCTGCAGCAGCGGCGCCACTTGCACCTGCGCATGCATCTGCTCGCAACCACCGCCTCGGCGCATGCCACGCACCGGGCAGGCATCGAGGTAATCCAGGCCGACTGCCAACTTGAGGTGGCGCTCCGGGCGCGCCAGGCAATTGGTCACGTCGAAGCTGTACCAGGCGTCCCCCACCCAGGCCTCGGCCCAGGCGTGGCTGGCCAGGTGCTCGGCATCGTCGGTGTAGAGATAGCCCGACACATAGCGCGCCGGCACACCGAGACTGCGCGCGCAGGCGAGGAAGGCATGGGTATGGTCCTGGCAGACGCCACGACGACCGGCGAAGGCCTCGGCGGCACTGGTGTCCACCTCGGTGATGCCTGGCTGGTAGGCGATATGCGCGTTGAGCGCATGCATCAGGTCGATCAAGCCATTGCGATCCGTACGTGCCTTGCTCTGCTGCGCGGCGAATTCGCGGATGGCGTCGTCGGCCTGAGTCAGGCGGGTGAAACGCAAAAACGGTAGCGCCGAATGACGCTCGTGCTCGGCTTCGCAGGTCTCATCGATTTCAACCTGGCCGCGGGCGCCGATGACGATGGATTCGTGCGGCTCGTCCAGGGTCAGCACATGCAGGATGTTGCCGTAGGGGTCGAGCTGGGCATGCACCGGGCGCGGCAGGTCGAGCTGCCAGCTGAGCACCTGCTGGCGCTCGCTGTCGTGCGGGGTCAGACGCAGGTACTGGATGCTGGCGCGTACCTGATCATCGTAACGGTAGGTGGTGGCGTGACTGATCGAGAGTCTCATGCGACCTCCAGGTAGGACGTATGGATGGTGTTGCCCAGCTGGCGTACCAGCAGGATGAAGTCGGTGAGCCAGGCGTGCAGGCCTTCGTCGAGCACTTCGTCGATGCTGGTGTAGCGCAGTCGCGCATCCAGTTCGGCGGCCAGACGCTGTGCCGGACGACCGTTCTCTCCGGGTAGACCCGCGAGCATCAGGTTCAGTTCTTCCATGCAGGCACGCAGCGAGCGTGGCACGTCCGGACGTAGCAACAGCAGTTCGGCGACCTTGCGCGTGCGTGGCGAGCCGCGATAGCTCTCGGCGAAGGCCTCGAACGAGGACAGCGCGCGCAGCAACGCACTCCATTGGTAGTAACTGCGCGCCGTGCGCTCCTCCAGCTCGTCGATCTCCTCGCCAAGCATTTCGTAGCGCGCATCGAGCAGGCGCAGGGTGTTGTCGGCACGCTCGATGAAGGTGCCCAGGCGAATGAAGCGATAGGCCTCGCCACGCATGATGGTACCGAAGGTGGCGCCACGGAACAGGTGCGAGCGCTCCTTGACCCACTCGCAGAAGCGGCTGATGCCGTAGCGGCCCAAGCCCTGCTCGGCGATACCGCGCATCTCCAGCCAGGTGGCGTTGATGTTTTCCCACATGTCCGCGGTGATACGCCCGCGCACCGCATGCGCGTTGCTGCGCGCAGCTTGCAGGCAGCAGTAGATGCTGCCGGGGTTGCTCGCATCGAGAGCAAAGAAGTGCAGCATACGCTCGCCGTGCAGCGGGCCGTGGCGCTCCAGGTAATCGTCCAGGGTGCCGGTGATCAACAGCGGCATGGCCAACTCATCGAGGCCATCGCCACGACCGTCCTGCGGCATCAGTGACAGTGAATAGCTGACGTCGAGCATGCGCGCCAGGTTCTCGGCACGCTCCAGGTAGCGAGACATCCAGTACAGATCGGAGGCAGTTCTTGAAAGCATACTCAGTCCTCCACCACCCAGGTGTCCTTGGTACCACCGCCTTGCGACGAGTTGACCACCAGCGAGCCTTCGCGCAGTGCCACGCGCGTGAGGCCGCCAGGCACCAGGCGGGTTTCGCGACCGGTCAGGACGAACGGGCGCAGATCGATATGGCGCGGGGCGATGCCGCGTTCGACGAAGGTAGGACAGGTCGACAGGCACAGCGTCGGCTGGGCGATATAGGCCTCCGGCTTGGCCATCAGCCGCGCGCGGAAGTTCTCGATCTCGGCCTTGCTCGCCGCCGGGCCGACCAGCATGCCGTAGCCGCCCGAGCCTTGAGTCTCCTTGACCACCAGTTCGGACAGGTTGGCCAGCACGTGGGACAGCTCCTCCGGCTTGCGACACTGCCAGGTAGGTACGTTCTTGAGGATCGGCTCCTCGTCCAGATAGAAGCGGATCATGTCGCCGACATAGGGGTAGATCGACTTGTCGTCGGCCACCCCGGTGCCGATGGCGTTGGCCAGCACCACGTTGCGTGAGCGATAGGCCGACAGCAGGCCCGCGACGCCGAGCATCGAATCGGGATTGAAGGCCAGCGGGTCGAGGAAGGCATCGTCCAGACGGCGATAGATCACGTCCACCTGCCGCGCACCGGCGGTAGTGCGCATGTAAACCTTGTCGTCACGCACGAACAGGTCAGCGCCTTCCACCAGCTCCACGCCCATCTCGCGGGCGAGGAAGGCGTGTTCGAAGTAGGCGCTGTTGAAGCGGCCCGGCGTCAGCACCACCACCGTGGGGTTGTCCAGCGGGCTGGAACTCTTCAGCGCATCGAGCAACAGGTTCGGGTAGTGGTCCACCGGCGCCACGCGCTGAGCGGCGAACAGCTCGGGGAACAGGCGCATCATCATCTTGCGGTCTTCGAGCATGTAGCTCACGCCGCTGGGGGTGCGCAGGTTGTCTTCCAGTACGTAGTAGCTGCCGTCGCCGTCACGTACCAGATCGACCCCGGCGATATGCGCGTAGATGTCGCGGTGCAGGTCGAGGCCCTGCATGGCCATCTGGTAGCCCTCGTTGGCCAGCACCTGCTCAGCCGGAATGATGCCAGCCTTGATGATGCGCTGGTCGTGGTAGAGGTCGGCGAGAAACAGGTTGAGCGCCTGTACGCGCTGGATACAGCCGCGTTCGACAACGCGCCATTCGCTGGCAGGGATGGAGCGGGGGATGATGTCGAAGGGAATCAGGCGTTCGGTGCCCTGATCATCCCCGTAGAGAGTGAAGGTGATACCGGCGCGGTGGAACAGAAGGTCGGCTTCTCGTCGGCGCTGGGCCAGCAGATCGTCCGGCGTTTCTGCCAACCAGCGGGCAAATTCGCGGTAGTGCGGGCGGACAGCGCCGCTCGCGTCGTACATCTCGTCATAAAAGGTGCGGGCCATGCCGTACTCCTTGTCACCCGGACTTGCAGCATCCTCTGCAAGGCCCGAGCCAGCGAAATTAATCCTTTAATTTCAAATAGATACCAACAACACCCAAACAAAAAGCACCGAAATGGTGCGACGCAATGTTTCTGTCATGAGACGCCGCCCCATTGCGTGGCACAGCAAAAACTCACTGGCCATCGCAGCGCGCGGTGAAGGCAAAAAGCCTGCAGCGCCGCCCTGCAGTGGCCCCGGACACTTAGCTGTCACATTGCGTGACCGACCGGTCAAGCGCAACCGCTTTTGCAGCGACGACACGACGAACAAGTATCGGAATGAATGTGCATCAAGAGACGCAGCGGTCAAGTGGACGAAGCTCTTTCTCAGCCTGCACCAAGATAAGCAGCGATCGCTCCGACTGCCGCCTGGAGGTGCTGTTGATGGCTGAAGCCGGATGCCTTCAATGGGTTTAAGTCATGATCGGCAGCCTGCAACCAGTGCAGCTCAATGGCCGCTGAAAGCTCGTAACCTTCAACGGTTTCCCTATTGCCCAATGCATCGCGCTCCCCCTGAATGATCAGCGTCGGCGTACGCAGCTCGGCGAGATGGGCCACGCGCGGTTTTTCCGGCTTACCGGTGGCATAGAAGGGATAGCCGAGACAAACGAGCGCAGAGGCGCCGAACTCGTCAGCCAGCAGACTGGCCATGCGCCCGCCCATGGATTTACCGCCGACGGCCACGGGCCCTGCGACCCGTTGGCGCACCTGGGCATGTACCTCGCGCCATTGCTGCAGCAGTTGCGCCTGAGGATTGGGCGGGCGCTTGCGCCCGTCCGCCCGCCGCTGCGCCATATAGGCGAACTCGAAGCGCACCACGCGCACGCCGCACACCGCCAGGCCCTCAGCCATGGCCTGCATGAACGGACTGTCCATCGGCGCACCGGCACCGTGCGCCAGGATCAGCGTGCCAGACGCTGCCTGCGGCGGTTCGTCCCACAACCAGGGTAGTCCCTGCTCACATTGACCGGCGTCAATAAACCCAGATGGCCCTTTGCTCATGCTTGCCTCGCGTCGATATCCGTGGTGTCCGTGGCTTGCTCATGCCTGCGGCCGCCACGGTTATCGGCCGCTCTGCCATAACCGTGGATGGAAGCCCAGACATGAACACAACAACCCGTTCCGCCTACAACTACAGGGTGGTTCGCCAGTTCGCCATTATGACGGTGGTTTGGGGCATCGTCGGCATGGGACTCGGCGTATTCATCGCTGCCCAGCTGGCCTGGCCCGAACTGAACCTGAACCTACCGTGGACCAGCTTCGGCCGTCTGCGTCCGCTGCATACCAATGCGGTGATCTTCGCCTTCGGTGGCTGCGCCCTGTTCGCCACCAGCTACTACGCGGTGCAACGCACCAGTCAGACCACGCTGTTCGCGCCCAAGTTGGCTGCTTTCACCTTCTGGGGCTGGCAACTGGTGATCCTGCTCGCGGCCATCACCCTGCCCCTGGGCTGGACCAGCTCCAAGGAATACGCCGAACTGGAATGGCCGATCGACATCCTGATCACCATCGTCTGGGTGTCCTACGCCATCGTCTTCTTCGGTACGGTGATGCAGCGCAAGGTCAGCCACATCTACGTGGGTAACTGGTTCTTCGGCGGGTTCATCCTCACCGTGGCCATCCTGCACGTGGTCAACAACCTGGAAATTCCGGTCACCCTGACCAAGTCCTACTCACTGTATGCCGGTGCCACCGATGCGATGATTCAGTGGTGGTACGGCCATAACGCCGTGGGCTTCTTCCTCACCGCTGGTTTCCTGGGGATGATGTATTACTTCGTGCCCAAGCAGGCCGGTCGCCCGGTCTACTCCTATCGCCTGTCCATCGTCCACTTCTGGGCGCTGATCGCGGTATACATCTGGGCCGGCCCGCACCACCTGCACTACACCGCCCTGCCGGACTGGGCGCAGAGCCTGGGCATGGTGATGTCGCTGATCCTCCTGGCACCCAGCTGGGGCGGCATGATCAACGGCATGATGACCCTCTCCGGTGCCTGGCACAAACTGCGTACCGACCCGATCCTGCGCTTTCTGGTGGTGTCTCTGGCCTTCTACGGCATGTCGACCTTCGAAGGTCCGATGATGGCCATCAAGACCGTCAACGCCCTGTCCCACTACACCGACTGGACCATCGGCCATGTGCACGCCGGCGCCCTCGGCTGGGTCGCCATGGTGTCGATCGGCTCGCTGTATCACCTGATTCCCAAGGTGTTCGGCCGCGAGCAGATGCATAGCCTGGGTCTGATCAACAGCCACTTCTGGCTGGCCACCATCGGCACCGTGCTGTACATCGCCTCGATGTGGGTCAACGGCATCACCCAGGGCCTGATGTGGCGCGCAGTGAACGAGGACGGCACCCTCACCTACTCCTTCGTCGAAGCGCTGGAAGCCAGCCATGTCGGCTTCGTGGTGCGGGTGATCGGTGGCGCCATCTTCTTCGCCGGCATGCTGCTGATGGCATGGAACGTCTGGCTGACCGTACGCAGCGCGAAATCCATCGAGATGGAAGCCGCTGCGCAGTTCTCGGTAGAAGGAGCCCACTGATGAAACACGAGATTCTCGAGAAGAACATCGGCCTGATGGCCCTGGTGATGATCCTGGCGGTCAGCATCGGCGGCCTGACGCAGATCGTCCCGCTGTTCTTCCAAGACGTCACCAACGAACCGGTCGATGGCCTCAAGCCTTACACCGCGCTGCAGCTGGAAGGCCGCGACATCTATATCCGTGAAGGCTGCGTCGGCTGCCACTCGCAGATGATCCGTCCGTTCCGCGCCGAGACCGAACGCTACGGCCACTACTCCGTCGCTGGTGAAAGCGTCTGGGATCACCCCTTCCTGTGGGGCTCCAAGCGCACCGGCCCGGACCTGGCTCGCGTCGGCGGCCGCTACTCGGACGAGTGGCATCGCGCCCACCTGTACAACCCGCGCAACGTCGTGCCGGAGTCGATCATGCCCGCCTACCCCTGGCTGGTGGAGCAGAGCCTCGATGGCAAGGACACCGCCAAGAAGATGAGCGCCCTGCGCGCCCTAGGCGTGCCCTACAGCGACGAGGATGTCGCCGGTGCCGGTGACGCTGTCAAGGGCAAGAGCGAGATGGACGCCCTGGTCGCCTACCTGCAGGTGCTTGGCACCGCCGTGAAGAACAAGAGGTGAGTGCCATGTTCGAGCTTATCGATATCGGCACCCTGCGCGGCCTAGGCACTGCGCTGGTTTTGATCGCCTTCACCGCCGTCACCCTCTGGGCCTACAGCGGCAAACGCCGCGATGCCTTCGCCGAAGCGGCCAACCTGCCCTTCGCCGATGAGCCCAAGCCCGCCGTTTCGAGGACCCAAGCATGACCACCTTCTGGAGCTGGTACATCACCCTGCTGACCGTCGGTTCGCTGGTCGCGCTGTTCTGGCTGATCTTCGCCACCCGCAAGAGCGAAGTGCACAAGAACCCGACCGAGCAGACCATGGGCCACGCCTTCGATGGCATCGAGGAATATGACAACCCACTGCCCAAGTGGTGGTTCATGCTGTTCCTCGGCACCCTGGTGTTTTCCGTTGGCTACCTGCTGCTCTACCCGGGCCTGGGCAACTTCAAGGGCCTGCTGCCGGGCTACGAGAATGGCTGGACCCAGGTCAACCAGTGGCAGCGCGAGATGGGCCGTGCCGATGAGCTGTACGGCCCGATCTTCGCCAAATACGCCGCCATGCCCATCGAGGAAGTGGCCAAGGACGAACGCGCGCTGAAGATGGGCGGACGCCTGTTCGCCTCCAACTGCTCGGTCTGCCATGGCTCCGACGCCAAGGGCAGCTACGGCTTCCCCAACCTGACGGACAACAGCTGGCGCTGGGGTGGCGAACCGGAGACCATCAAGACCTCCATCATGCATGGCCGCGTCGGCGTGATGCCTGCACAAGGCCCGATGATCGGCGAAGATGGTGTGCGTAACGTCGCGGCCTACGTCCTCACCGAACTGGGCGGTCGCGACCTTCCGGAAGATGCGCAGGCCGACGTCGCCGCCGGCAAGCAGATCTTCACCACACTCTGCTCCGCCTGCCATACCCCTGCCGGCACCGGCATGGCAGTGATGGGCGCGCCGGATCTGACCCAGCCCAGCGCCTTCATCTACGGCAGCAGCTTTGCCCAACTGCAGCAGACCATTCGCTATGGTCGCAGCGGCAACATGCCGGCGCAGGGTGACTTCCTCGGTAACGACAAGGCTCACCTGCTGGCCGCCTACGTGCTCAAGCTGAGCCAGGGCGAAAACAAGTAACCCCTGCTTTACCGGCGACCGAATCACGGTCGCCGGCCCCTCCTTATAAGTGTGCGACCCAGTGTCGCACCTGCCGACCAATAGCCCTGCAATTTCCTTGAACTGGGCTAAGCTGCCTTTCAGTCGCCATCCGTCACAACTCTAAGGCGATCCTTTCTTAGCGCTGCGCAAACTGGTTGCGCAAAAAGCTGCCAGAGCTGTTTCCGAGGCCGTTGCGAACGGCTCGCGGAAGGCCCTGAAACCCTATTCGCGTCGGCACGTTGCGTTGCAATGGCTACCTGCTTTCTCCATACTTGCCGCCGATTTTTGCCCCATAAAACTCCATTAACCGTGGAACCCCTAGCATGAGCACAGCAATCAGTCAGACTGCTTATAACTATAAGGTGGTCCGCCAGTTCGCCATTATGACGGTGATCTGGGGGGTCATTGGCATGGGTCTAGGCGTGTTCATCGCCGCACAACTCGTGTGGCCGGAACTCAACCTAAACCTGCCGTGGACCAGCTTCGGCCGTCTGCGCCCGCTGCACACCAACGCGGTGATCTTCGCCTTTGGCGGATGCGCGCTGTTCGCGACCTCGTATTACGTGGTCCAGCGTACCTGTCAGACGCGCCTGATCTCCGACGGTCTGGCTGCCTTCACCTTCTGGGGCTGGCAAGCGGTCATCGTCCTGGCGGTGATCACCCTGCCGATGGGCTACACCAGCTCCAAGGAATACGCCGAGCTCGAGTGGCCGGTCGATGTCCTCCTGGGGATCGTCTGGATCACCTACCTGCTGGTGTTCTTCGGCACCATCGTCAAGCGCAAGACCAAGCACATCTATGTGGGCAACTGGTTCTTCGGTGCGTTCATCCTCGTGACCGCGATGTTGCACATCGTCAACAGCGCCGCCATGCCGGTAAGCCTGTTCAAGTCGTACTCGGCCTATGCCGGCGCGACCGACGCGATGATCCAGTGGTGGTACGGCCACAACGCCGTGGGCTTCTTCCTGACCACCGGCTTCCTGGGCATGATGTACTACTTCGTACCCAAGCAGGCCGAGCGTCCGATCTATTCGTATCGTCTGTCCATCGTGCACTTCTGGGCGCTGATCACCCTGTACATCTGGGCCGGCCCGCACCACCTGCACTACACCGCTCTGCCGGACTGGGCACAGTCCCTGGGTATGGCCATGTCGGTCATCCTGCTGGCCCCGAGCTGGGGCGGCATGATCAACGGCATGATGAGCCTGTCCGGCGCCTGGCATAAGCTGCGCACCGACCCGATCCTGCGCTTCCTGGTGGTGTCCCTGGCGTTCTACGGCATGAGCACCTTCGAAGGTCCGATGATGGCCATCAAGACCGTCAACGCCCTGTCCCACTACACCGACTGGACCATCGGCCACGTGCACGCTGGCGCTCTCGGCTGGGTAGCGATGATTTCCATCGGCTCGCTGTATCACCTGATCCCGAAAGTCTTCGGTCGCGAGCAGATGCACAGCATCGCCCTGATCAACACCCACTTCTGGCTGGCCACCATCGGTACCGTGCTGTACATCGCCTCGATGTGGGTCAACGGCATCACCCAAGGCCTGATGTGGCGCGCAGTCAACGAAGACGGCACCCTCACCTACTCCTTCGTCGAAGCGCTGGAAGCCAGCCATGCGGGCTATGTCGTACGCATGATCGGCGGCGCCTTCTTCGTCGCAGGCATGCTGCTGATGGCCTACAACACCTTCCGCACCGTGCGTGCCGCCAAGCCGGCTGAATACGAAGCGGCTGCGCAGATTCCCGCCGGAGTAGCTCACTGATGAAACACGAAATCATCGAGAAGAATATCGGCCTGATGGCGCTGCTGATGGTGATTGCCGTCAGCATCGGTGGCCTGACCCAGATCGTCCCGCTGTTCTTCCAGGACGTCACCAACGAGCCGGTGGAAGGCCTCAAGCCCTACACCGCGATGCAACTGGAAGGTCGCGATATCTACATCCGTGAAGGCTGCGTCGGCTGCCACTCGCAGATGATCCGTCCGTTCCGCGCCGAGACCGAGCGTTACGGCCACTACTCCGTCGCTGGTGAAAGCGTCTGGGATCACCCCTTCCTGTGGGGCTCCAAGCGCACCGGCCCGGACCTGGCTCGCGTCGGCGGTCGTTACTCGGACGAGTGGCATCGCGCCCACCTGTACAACCCGCGCAACGTCGTGCCTGAGTCGAAGATGCCCGCTTACCCATGGCTGGTGGAGAACAAGCTCGACGGTCGCGACACCGCCAAGAAGATGGAAGTCATGCGTGGCTTCGGCATTCCCTACACCGACGAAGATATCGCCGGTGCTCGTGATGCCGTGAAAGGCAATACCGAAATGGACGCGCTGATCGCGTACCTGCAGGTTCTCGGCACTTCCATCAAGAACAAACGGTAAGACGCTATGGACATCGGGATGATTCGCGGCATCGGCACGGCGGTGGTCTTCATCGCCTTCATCGGCGTGGTGCTCTGGGCCTACAGCAGCAAACGCAAATCGAGCTTCGACGAAGCAGCCAACCTGCCCTTCGCCGACGATCCCAAGCCCGAGTCCAAGCGCGATCAAGACTCTTCCAGGAGCAATAACCAATGACCACGTTCTGGAGTTGGTACGTAACCATTCTGTCTCTGGGCACCATCTTCGCCCTGACCTGGCTGATCTTCGGCACCCGCAAGGGCCAGCGCCAGGAAACCACCGAAGAAACCGTCGGCCACAGCTTCGACGGCATCGAGGAGTATGACAACCCGCTGCCGAAGTGGTGGTTCATGCTGTTCGTCGCCACCATCATCTTCGCCCTCGGCTACCTCGCCCTGTACCCAGGCCTGGGTAACTTCAAGGGCCTGCTGCCTGGCTACGACTACGTCGACAGCGAAAAAGAAACGCCTTTCGCTGCTGGCGTGCAGATCGCTGACGGCTCCATGCGTCACTCCGGCTGGACTGGTGTGCATCAGTGGGAAAAGGAAATGGCGCGCGCCGATGAGCAATACGGCCCGCTGTTCGCCAAGTACGCCGCCATGCCGATCGAGGAAGTCGCGCAGGACCCGCAAGCCCTGAAAATGGGTGGCCGCCTGTTCGCTTCCAACTGCTCGGTGTGCCACGGTTCCGACGCCAAGGGCAGCTACGGCTTCCCCAACCTGACCGACACCGAATGGCGCTGGGGCGGCGAGCCGGAAACCATCAAGACCACCATCCTCAAGGGTCGCCAGGGTGCCATGCCGGCTCAAGGCCCGGCCATTGGCGAAGACGGTGTACGCAACGTCGCCGCCTACGTCCTCACCGAGCTGGCCGGTCGTGAGCTGCCGGAAGGCGTGGAAGCCGATATCGAAGCGGGCCAGAAGGTCTTCGCCGGTACCTGCTTCGCCTGCCACGGTGCCGACGGCAAGGGCACCCCAGCCATGGGCGCGCCCAACCTGACCAACCCGGCAGCGTTCATCTACGGCAGCAGCTACGCGCAACTGCAGCAGAGCATTCGCTACGGCCGTCACGGCAACATGCCGGCCCAGGAAGAATTCCTCGGCAATGACAAGGTGCACCTGCTGGCTGCCTACGTGTACAGCCTGTCGCACAAGGCACAAGAGCAGTAAGCACAGGCGACTCTTTTGACAAGGGTCAATGAACGCCCGGGTCGCGACCGCTGGTCGCACCCGGGCGTTGTCTTTCAGGCGTACCATATAGCTACCGTGAACTGACCCTGACCGGCACGTATCGGCCCGGGCTGCCAACCAACCGCTTTGGTATGCATTGATGAGCGAACAGATTCCCGTCCAGGACGTCACCCCTCCTTCTGCCAAGAATGCCAGCGTCGATCTCTACGCCAGCCGCGAGAAGATCTACACCCGCGCGTTCACTGGCCTGTTTCGTAATCTGCGACTCGCTGGCGGCGCCCTGCTCTTCCTGCTGTTCTTCGGCACCGTCTGGCTGAACTGGGAAGGTCGCCAGGCCGTGTGGTGGAACCTGCCGGAGCGCAAGTTCCATATCTTCGGCGCCACTTACTGGCCGCAGGACTTCATGCTGCTGTCCTGGCTGCTGATCATCTGCGCCTTCGGCCTATTCTTCATCACCGTTTTCGCCGGTCGCGTCTGGTGTGGCTACACCTGCCCGCAGAGCGTGTTCACCTGGGTGTTCATGTGGGCCGAGAAGGTCACCGAAGGTGACCGCAACCAGCGTATGAAGCTGGACAAGCAGCCCATGAGCAGCGCGAAACTCGGGCGTAAAGCGGCCAAGCACGGTATCTGGGTGGGCGTCTCGCTGCTCACAGCCATCACCTTCGTCGGTTACTTCACGCCGATTCGCGAACTGGTCATCGAGATCTTTACCGGCCAGGCCAGCGGCTGGGCCTATTTCTGGATCGGCTTCTTCACCCTCGCCACCTACGGCAACGCCGGCTACCTGCGTGAACAGGTATGCATCTACATGTGCCCTTACGCGCGCTTCCAGAGCGTGATGTTCGACCAGGACACCCTGATCGTCTCCTACGACCCGCGCCGTGGCGAATCACGCGGCCCGCGCAAGAAGGACGCCGACTACAAGGCCCAGGGCCTCGGCGACTGCATCGATTGCAAGATGTGCGTGCAGGTCTGCCCGACCGGTATCGATATCCGTGATGGCCTGCAGATCGAGTGTATCGGCTGCGCCGCCTGCATCGACGCCTGCGACGACATCATGGACAAGATGAGCTATCCCAAGGGGCTGATCAGCTACACCACTGAACACAACCTGTCCGGGCGCAAGACCCACCTGCTGCGCCCGCGCCTGATCGGGTACGCTGTCGCGCTGGTCGCCATGATCGGCCTGTTCGCCTGGGCCGTGGCCAATCGCCCATTGGTGGAGCTGGATGTACTCAAGGACCGCGTGCTGTTCCGTGAGAACGAGCGCGGCCATATCGAGAACGTCTACACCCTGAAGATCATGAACAAGGCGCAGCGCGACATGACCTACGTGATCACGGCCGACGGCCTCGACGGCCTGGTCTACGAGGGCAAGCGCGAAGTGCGGGCCCTGGCTGGCGAGGTGTATTCCTTCCCGGTCGAGCTGTCCATCGCACCGGAGAAGCTGCCGTCGAGCGCCAACAACATCGTCTTCCACGTACAATCGGCGGACGACCCCAGTATCAAGAACGACGCCGACAGCCGCTTCATCGGCCCAAGCGTCCGCTGACAACGGAAAACGCATGACCGAGCAAACCCCATCGCCAGTCAAACCCTGGTACAAGCAGTTCTGGCCCTGGTTCATCCTGTTCCTGCTGGGCTACTCGGTAGTGCAGGGCCTGACCCTGCTCACCATCGCCACAAAGAATCCTCCAGGGCTGATCTCCGACGACTATTACGATGTCGGCAAGGGCATCAACCAGTCGCTGGAGCGCGAGAAACTGGCCGAGCGCCTGCAATTGCATGGCGAGCTGGTGCTGGATAACACCACCGGCGTCGCCACCCTGTCGCTGGAGGGCAACAGCAGACCGCAGCAGATTGTGCTCAACCTGATCTCGCCGACCCAGCCAGAGCGCGACCGCCGCGTGATCCTGCAACCGACGGCTGACGGCCAGTACCGTGGGCAGATGGTCGATGAAATCAGCGGTCGCCGCTTCGTCGAGTTGCTCGGCCAGGAAGGCAGCCAGAACTGGCGTCTGTTCGAGGAAGAGAACATCACCGGCGGCCAGACCATCATGATCGGTGACAACCCCTCCTACTGACCCTGCCGATGCCCACCCCCACTCCTTGCTATCACTGTGGTCTGCCGGTGCCCGCCGGCAGCCAGTTCCGTGCCGACGTGCTCGGCCAGACCCGCGAAATGTGCTGCCCCGGCTGTCAGGCCGTGGCCGAAGCCATCGTCGCCGGTGGCCTGGAGCATTACTACAGCCATCGCAGCGAGAACGCAGCCAACCCGCAGGCACTGCCCGCCGCCCTGCCGGATGAGCTGGCGCTGTATGACCGCAGCGATGTGCAGCAGCCCTTCGTCCAGCACGAGGGCGAACTGAGCGAAACCCAGTTGCTGATCGAAGGCATCAGCTGCGCCGCCTGCGGCTGGCTGATCGAGAAGCACCTGCGCGGCGTGCCGGGCGTGGCAGAAGCGCACCTGAACCTGTCCAACCACCGCCTGCAGGTGCGCTGGCAGGACAGCCAGATCGCCCTGAGCAAGCTGCTTGCCGAACTGCGCCGCATCGGTTACGCCGCCCACCCCTGGCGCGCCGACGAGGCCGCCGAGCGCATGGCCGCGGAAAACCGTCGACGCATGCGCGAGCTGGGCGTGGCCGGGTTGCTGTGGATGCAGGTGATGATGGCGACCATGGCCACCTGGCCGGAATTCAACATCGACCTGTCGCCGGAGCTGGACAAGATTCTGCGCTGGACCAGCCTGTTTCTCACCACGCCCATCGTCTTCTACTGCTGCGGTCAGTTCTTCCGCGGTGCCCTGCGCGACCTGCGTACCCGCCATCTGACCATGGACGTCTCGGTCTCGCTGGCCATCGGCGGTGCCTACGTGGCCGGCATCTGGTCAACCATCACCGGCCAGGGTGAGCTGTATTTCGATGCAGTCGGCATGTTCGCCCTGTTCCTGCTCGCCGGGCGCTACCTGGAGCGCCGTGCACGAGAACGCACAGCCGCCGCTACGGCGCAGTTGGTCAAGCTGCTGCCGGCCTCCTGCCTGCGCCTGGACGCCGACGGCCAGAGCCAGCGCATCCTGCTCAGCGAGCTGCGCGAAGGTGAGCAGGTGCTGGTGCAACCCGGCTCGCTGATTCCCGCCGACGGGCGCATCCTCGCCGGCCAGTCCAGTGTCGACGAATCGCTGCTGACCGGCGAGTACCTGCCGCTGCCACGCGGCATCGGCGACAGCGTTACCGCTGGCACGCTGAACGTCGAAGGCCCGCTGACCGTCGAAGTGCAGGCGCTGGGCGATGCCACGCGCCTGTCGGCCATCGTGCGCTTGCTGGATAGGGCGCAAAGCGAAAAACCACGCCTGGCGGAAATCGCCGACCGCGTGTCGCAATGGTTCCTGCTGTTCATTCTGGTGGCGGCCGCCGCGGTCGGTTTCGCCTGGTGGGAGATAGACTCCAGCCGCGCCTTCTGGGTCGTGCTCGCCCTGCTCGTGGCCACCTGCCCCTGCGCCCTGGCCCTGGCCACCCCGACTGCGCTGACCACCGCCACCGGCACCCTGCACAAGCTGGGCATGCTGCTGACGCGCGGCCATGTGCTCGAAGGCCTAAACCAGATCGACACCCTGGTGCTCGACAAGACCGGCACGCTGACCGAAGGCCGCCTGACGCTCAAGGCCATCCATCCGCTGCGCGATCTCGACCAGGGCGCTTGCCTGGCGCTGGCGGCCGCGCTGGAGAACCGTTCGGAACACCCCATCGCCCGCGCGTTCAGCCAAGCGCCCCGCGCGGCGCAATCCGTCGACAGTCATCCCGGACAAGGCCTGCAGGGCCTGGTCGATGGCCGCCTGTTACGCATAGGCGAGGCCAGCTTCGTCTGCGCCATGAGCGGCCAGGCCGTACCGGCGATTGCCAGCGAGCACGGCCAATGGCTGCTGCTGGGCGACGAACAGGGCCCACTGGCCTGGTTCGTCCTCGACGACCGCCTGCGCGAAGATGCTCCCGATCTGATCGCCGCTGCGCGCGCACGGGGCTGGAACATTCACCTGCTCTCCGGCGACAGCTCGCCGATGGTGGGTGAAGTCGCCCGTCAGTTGGGCATCGATGACGCTCGGGGCGGCCTGACCCCGGATGCCAAGCTGGCCGTGCTCAAGCAGTTGCACGGCGAAGGGCGGCGCGTGCTGATGCTTGGCGATGGCGTCAACGACGTACCGGTATTGGCTGCCGCCGACATCAGCGTGGCCATGGGCTCGGCCTCCGACCTGGCGAAAACCAGCGCCGACGCCGTGTTGCTGTCGAACCGACTGAGCAGCCTGGTCGACGGCCTGAAACTGGCCAAGCGCACGCGCCGTATCATCATCGAGAACCTGGCCTGGGCGACGCTGTACAATGGCCTGGTACTGCCCTTCGCCGCCCTGGGCTGGATCACGCCGATCTGGGCGGCTGTAGGCATGTCGCTGAGCTCGCTGCTGGTGGTGCTCAATGCCCTGCGCCTGAGCCGCACCCCGAACACCTAGGAGCGAGCTCTGCTCGCGAAGAAGCGGTTCGCTCGCGACGCTCGCTCCTACTCAGATGCCCACTGGAGACCGCATGTCCGCCCTCTACATCCTGATCCCCGTCGCCATCGGCCTGGTCGGCTTCGCCATCTGGCTGTTCTTCTGGGCGGTGGACAGTGGTCAGTACGACGATCTCGACGGCCCCGCGCACAGCATTCTGTTCGACGACGAGGATCCGCTGCACAAGGCTGGCGTCGAGCAGGCCGAGGACCACAACAAGCCGGGCAAACCTGATGCTTGAGCTGGCACCGCTGTTGGTGTCGGCGCTGATTCTCGGCCTGCTCGGTGGCGGCCATTGCCTCGGCATGTGCGGCGGCCTGATGGGCGCGCTGACTCTGGCGATTCCCCCCGAGCAACGCGGCAGGCGTCTACAACTGCTGCTGGCTTACAACCTCGGGCGCATTCTCAGCTACAGCCTTGCAGGCTTGCTACTGGGCTTGGCCGGCTGGGCCATTGCCGGCAGCAAAGCCGAAGTGGCGATGCGCACAATGGCTGCCTTGCTGCTGATTGCCATGGGTCTTTATCTGGCCGGCTGGTGGAGCGGGCTGACACGCATCGAAGCACTGGGCCGCGGCCTGTGGCGGCATATCCAGCCGCTGACCCGGCGCTTCATGCCGGTCAGCAATCTGCCGCGCGCCCTGGTCCTGGGTGGTTTATGGGGCTGGCTGCCGTGCGGGCTGGTCTACAGCACCCTGCTGTGGGCCTCCAGCCAGGGTAATGCAGTCAACAGTGCCCTGCTGATGCTGGCGTTCGGCCTGGGCACCTGGCCGGTGCTGCTGGCCACCGGGCTGGCAGCAGAACGCATCACCACCCTGTTACGCAAGCGCGGCGTGCGCATGGCTGGCGGCCTGCTGGTCATCCTGTTCGGCATCTGGACCTTGCCCGGCCCACACCAGCACTGGCTAATGGGGCACTGAGCCATAACCGGATTGCACCCGGGCTACGCAGCGGCAACACGCCCGATGCCCCACGCGCCCTTGATTCAGGTCAAGGCCACCCCCTACGCGCATCCCTAGACTGGCCGCACAGCCTGTCCAGGATTATTTCCCATGCTCGACGCCATCCAGTGGGATGCCGACCTGATCCGCCGCTACGATCTCGCCGGCCCGCGCTACACCTCCTACCCGACTGCCGTACAGTTTCACGACGATATCGGCCCGTTCGACCTGCTGCATGCCCTGCGCGACAGCCGCAAGGCCAAACGTCCGCTGTCGCTATACGTGCACGTGCCCTTCTGCGCGCACATCTGCTACTACTGCGCCTGCAACAAGGTCATCACCAAGGACCGCGGCCGCGCCCTGCCCTATCTGGAAAAGCTCGAGCGGGAAATCGAGATCATCAGCCGCTACATCGACCGCAACCAGCCAATCGAACAGCTGCATTTCGGTGGCGGTACACCGACTTTCCTCAGCCACGACGAACTGCGCCGGCTGATGCAGCACCTGCGTCAGCACTTCGACCTGCTCGATGATGACTCCGGCGACTACAGCATCGAGATCGACCCACGCGAGGCTGACTGGTCGACCATGGGCCTGCTGCGTGAGCTGGGCTTCAATCGCGTCAGCCTCGGCGTGCAGGATCTCGACCCCGAGGTGCAACGCGCGGTCAATCGCCTGCAGACCCTGGAGGAAACCCGCGCCATCGTCGAGGCGGCGCGTACCCTGCAGTTCCGCTCGGTGAACATCGACCTGATCTACGGCCTGCCCAAACAAACGCCAGAGCGCTTCGCCCGCACCGTGGCCGAGGTCATCGCCCTGCAGCCGGATCGCCTGTCGCTGTTCAACTACGCACACCTGCCGGAACGCTTCATGCCGCAACGGCGCATCAGTTCCGACGATCTGCCGAGTCCGGCAGACAAACTGGCCATGCTGCAGAACAGCATCGAGCAGCTGACGCGCGCCGGCTATCGTTACATCGGTATGGACCACTTCGCCCTGCCCGACGACGAACTGGCCATCGCCCAGGAGGAAGGCACGCTGCAACGCAACTTCCAGGGCTACACCACCCACGGCCACTGTGACCTGATCGGCCTGGGCGTCTCTGCCATCAGCCAGATCGGCGATCTGTACAGCCAGAATGACAGCGATATCGCCAGCTATCAGCAGACCCTGGGCAACGGCCAGCTGGCAACGCGCCGCGGCTTGCATTGCAATGCCGACGACCGCCTGCGCCGCGCCGTGATCCAGCAGCTGATCTGCCACTTCGAGCTGCGTTTCGCCGACATTGAACAGGCTCACGGCGTGGTGTTCCGCGACTACTTCGCGGCGCTTTGGCCACAGCTTCAGCAGCTCGACCGCGACGGTTTGATCGAGCTGGGTGGAGAAGGGATTCAGGTGCGCCCGGCCGGGCGTCTGCTGGTGCGCTCGCTATGCATGCTGTTCGACCGCTATCTCAACGATCAGGTACGCCAGCGTTTTTCTCGGGTGATCTGAACACCAGTAGCCTGCGCCAGTGACGGACTCCGTCACTGGCCGGCGTATCACCCCATCGCCAGCGTGGCGGCGGTCTGCATCTGTTCGTTCGACAGGCCGTTCTCACGCATGAGCTTGATCAGGTTGGCATTGGCCGCAGTCAATGCGCTGTTGAGCGACGCCAGCTCGGTCTGCAGTCCTTCAAGCTGCTGGCGCTTGGTTTCCGCATCAAGGCTCTGATCGCTCATGATCGCCTCTATCTGCGCCTGCTTCTCGACGATCTGCGCACGCAACTCGCGGATCATCTTGAGCAGGTCCTTGATCGCCTTGGGCAAATCGCTGTTGTCGATGTCCTCGTTCTTGTCGGACTTGGCCGACATGCTCTTGCCCAACTCGGACAGACTCACACGCAGCCCCTCGCGCACCTCCTCGGGGCTCCGCTCAACTGCGGTAAATTGTCGCTGAACGCCCTGCACCAGATTATTCAGCGGCCCACTGGATGGTATGCGCATCGCGCTGCTCCCTGCTTTGGACTATGGTTCTACAGTCTGGATCGGCACCCAGAGGCTAAACTTGAGCGCTCGGTCAGTCCTTATATGGCTGGCCGCCACCCGAGCCCTGCGGTACCCTTACGAATATTGCGTGTATATCCGGGAAGCCCAACGATGTCCGAGAGCATCAAGCTGCACAAGCAGCACCAAGCCCATTGCAAGGACTGCAGCCTGGCTGCTCTGTGCCTGCCCATTTCGCTGAACATGGAAGACATGGACGCGCTCGACGACATCGTCAAACGCGGCCGTCCGCTGAAAAAGGGCGAATTCCTGTTCCGCCAGGGCGACACCTTCGGCTCCGTGTTCGCCGTGCGCTCCGGTGCACTGAAGACCTTCAGCCTGAGCGATGGCGGTGAGGAGCAGATAACCGGCTTCCACCTGCCCAGCGAGCTGGTCGGCCTGTCCGGGGTCGACGGCGAGCGCTACCCGGTCTCGGCACAGGCGCTGGAAACCACCTCGGTCTGCGAGATTCCCTTCGAGCGCCTTGACGACCTGGCTCTGCAGCTGCCGCAACTGCGTCGCCAGCTGATGCGTATCATGAGCCGCGAGATCCGCGACGATCAGCAGATGATGCTGTTGCTGTCGAAGAAGACCGCCGACGAACGCATCGCCACCTTCCTGGTCAATCTCTCCGCCCGCTTCCGCGCCCGCGGCTTCTCGGCCAACCAGTTCCGCCTGGCCATGTCGCGCAACGAAATTGGTAACTATTTGGGCCTTGCGGTGGAGACCGTGTCTCGCGTATTTACCCGCTTCCAACAGAACAAGCTGCTCGAAGCCGAAGGCAAGGAAGTGCACATTCTCGACCCGATCGAGCTGTGTGCTCTGGCCGGCGGCAATCTCGACGTTTGAGTTCGCACGATTTCGCGGGCTCAACGCATTAGGACCCCACGATGATCTTTGACGAATTCAGCATCAAGACCCTGATCCGCCCGGTACCGGACTTCCCCAAGCCGGGCGTCATCTTTCGCGACATCACCCCACTGTTCCAGTCGCCGCGCGCCCTGCGCATGGTCGCCGACAGCTTCATCCAGCGTTACGTGGAGGCCGAATTCAGTCATATCGGCGCCATGGACGCGCGCGGCTTCCTGATCGGCTCGATCATCGCCTACGAACTGAACAAACCGCTGGTGCTGTTTCGCAAGCAGGGCAAACTGCCGGCTGACGTGCTCAGCGAGGGCTACCAGACCGAATATGGCGAAGCTTTCCTCGAAGTGCACAGCGACAGTCTCTGCGAAGGCGATTCGGTGCTGATCTTCGATGACCTGATCGCCACCGGCGGCACCCTGATCGCTGCTGCCAACCTGGTTCGACGCATGCGTGCAACGGTCTTCGAGGCCGCTGCGATCATCGACCTGCCTGAGCTGGGTGGCTCGCAGAAACTGCAGGACGCCGGCATCCCCACCTTCACACTGACGGCCTTCGCCCTCGACGATCACTGAGCCAAAGCGCCTGCCAACCCGCAAGTGGGTTGATGATTCAGCCGGGCAATGCTCGGCATCACCGATTACCTTGACCAGACTCCCATGCACGAACTCGAACTGAATCCATCCAGTGACTGGCGTCAGCGCCTGGGCGCGCTGATGGACGGCGCCATCATGCAGCGCCTGATCACCCTGCTGATCATCATCAATGCCGTCATTCTCGGCCTGCAGACGTCACCGTCGATCATGACCGACTGGGGCACGCCGCTACTAATCCTCGATACCTTCATCCTCACCTGCTTCGTCATCGAGCTGGCGCTGCGCTTCACCGCCCGCGGCATCGGCCTGCTGCGCGATCCCTGGGCGGTATTCGATTGCCTGGTAGTCGGCATCGCTCTGGTACCGGCAAGCGGCCCCTTCGCCGTGCTGCGTGCCTTGCGCGTGCTGCGCGTCCTGCGACTGGTATCGATCAATCCGAGCATGCGCAAGGTGGTGCAGGCGCTGCTCGCTTCGCTGCCTGGCATGGGCAGCATCGTCATGCTGATGGGGTTGGTGTTCTACGTCGCTGCAGTGATGGCCACCCAGCTGTTTGGTGAAAGCTTTCCAGAGTGGTTCGGTAACATCGGCGCCAGTCTGTACACCCTGTTCCAGGTGATGACCCTGGAAAGCTGGTCGATGGGCATTGTGCGCCCGGTGATGGAAGAGCATCCACTGGCCTGGCTGTTCTTCGTGCCTTATATCCTCGTCGCGACATTCATGATGCTCAACCTGTTCATCGCCGTTATCGTCAACGCGATGCAGAGCACCCACGAGCCCAATGCCGAGGAGCAGGCCGCAGCAACTCGCGAACAGGCAATTCTCGACGAGCTGCGCGCACTGCGCAGTGAAGTGGCCGAGCTGCGCCGTAACGCGCCCTAAACCCCGCCGTCAGCGCAATCCGCCGCATTTACCGCGGCGGGTTGCTTACCTTCTTTCCTGAAATCTACCCATCAGACCCGCCTTAAGTTGGCGGCGCTCAGCGCCCGCACGCCCGATAGTTACATCGTTCAATGACACAGTTGGTCTGTCGAGATTAGCCATCTGCGACCCCGAGTGCTGCCAGCCAGAGCCGCACGACAATCGGGAGTACCAACGCCCAGAAGAGGACTCGAACGATGAGCACCAGTACCCCCCTACCCCAGCCGAAACCCAGCTTTCCGGTGCGTCGCATGGACTTCAGTTTCAGCGAGACACCGAAGTACTGGTTCTACGACGACCCGTTCATGAGCCACTTCATGAACAACCTGTCGTCGCTGTTCCCCTACGGCGAGAAGTTCTTCGTCGACAGCGTGCGCGCCGTACGCGATCAGGTCAGCGAGCCGCAGCTGAAAAAGGACATCAGCGCCTTCATCGGTCAGGAGGCCATGCACTCCAAGGAGCATGCGGCCTACAACGACTACGCCAATGAGCACGGTATCGACTTGGAGCGCCTCGAGCGGCGCATCAAGGTACTGCTCGAATGGACGACCCGCTTCAGTACCAAGAAGCAACGCCTGGCAGCCACCTGCGCCCTGGAACACTTCACCGCGACCATGGCCGAGCAGTTGCTCAAGCGTGAAGATCTCACCACACAGATGAACGACCCGAAGCTCTATCAACTGTGGATGTGGCACGCCATCGAGGAAAACGAGCACAAGGCCGTGTGCTACGACGTCTACCAGAAGGTCTACGGCGGCTACTTCACCCGCACGCTGGTGATGATGCTGACCACCCTGATGTTCCTCGGCGTGATCGGCTGGTTCCAGATTCATCTGCTGCGCAAGGACGGCCAACTGTTCAACTGGCGCAGCTGGGGCTTCGGCCTGAAGAAGCTGTTCGGCCCGCGTAATGGCTTCTTCACCAGGCTGCTCGGCCCCTATCTGGACTACTACCGCCCCGGCTTCCACCCCAAGGATCACGACACCGACAAACTGGAAAACCGCTGGCGCGAGCGCCTCGGTTTCAGCAGCTGAGGCCTCTTGGCGTACGGATTTAGACACCAACAACAACGACAAGCAGGAGTTCGGTCATGAATGCGCCCGTGTCACCCCCTATCGCTGGCCGCCATTGCAAGATCGCCATCCTTGGCAGCGGTTTCTCCGGCCTCGGCATGGCCATTCGCCTCAAGCAACAGGGCGAGCAGGACTTCCTGCTGTTCGAAAAGGAAGCCGGCGTCGGCGGCACCTGGCGGGTGAACAACTACCCAGGATGCGGCTGCGACGTGCAATCGCATCTGTATTCGTTCTCCTTCGAGCCGAACCCGAACTGGACGCGGATGTTCGCCAGGCAGCCGGAAATCAAGGCCTATCTGCAAGGTTGCTGGGAGAAGTATCGGCTGCAGGACAAGACCCTGCTGGACACAGAAGTGGTGCAGATACGCTGGGACGAGCACGCCGAGCTATGGCATCTGCAGGACCGCGCCGGCAACCGCTACAGCGCGCAGTTCGTGGTCTCCGGCATGGGCGCGCTCTCTACCCCGTCGATTCCCAAGCTCAAGGGCCTGGAGCACTTCACCGGCGAGGTGTTCCACTCACAGCAGTGGAATCACGACTACGACCTGACCGGCAAACGCGTGGCGGTGATTGGCACCGGCGCCTCGGCCATCCAGTTCGTGCCGCAGATTCAGCAGCAGGTGGCTCGCCTCGATCTCTACCAGCGCACCGCGCCGTGGATCATGCCCAAGCCTGATCGCGCCATTCGCGATGGCGAACGCCAGCGTTTCAAGCGCTTTCCGCTGGCACAGAAGCTCTGGCGCGGCGTGCTGTACGGCATCCTCGAAAGCCGGGTGATCGCCTTCGCCTTCGCCCCGCGCTTGCTGCGCATAGCCCAGGGCATCGCCAAGCTGTATATCAAGAAGCAGATCAAGGACCCGGTGCTGCGCGCCAAGGTCACCCCGGACTACACCATGGGCTGCAAGCGCGTGCTGATCTCCAACGATTACTACCCGGCGCTGACCCAGGCCAACGTCGAGGTGATCACCGACGGTATCGCCGAAATCCTGCCCGGCGGCGTGCGCAGCGTCGACGGCCAGGAGCGCGAGGTGGATGCCATCATCTTCGGCACCGGCTTCACCCCCAGCGATCCGTTGCCGCGCGGCACGGTGTTCGGCCGTGGCGGCGTCGATCTGCTCGACACCTGGCCCGAAGGCCCGGAAGCCTACAAGGGCACCATGACCACGGGCTTCCCCAACCTGTTCTTCCTCATGGGGCCGAACACCGGCCTGGGCCACAACTCCATGGTCTACATGATCGAGTCGCAGATCACCTATGTGCTCGGCGCTCTCAAGCAGCTCGAAGAGGGCCGGCTGCAGAGCCTGGAGCCCAAGCGCGAGGCGCAGGACGCCTTCAATCGCAAGATCCAGGGCACTCTCGGCAGCACCGTATGGAATGCCGGCGGCTGCATGAGCTGGTATCTGCACCCGGTCAGCGGGCGCAACTGCACGGTGTGGCCCGGCTTCACCTGGCGCTTTCGCATGCTGACGCGCAACTTCGATCCGCATGCCTATCACTTCAGTCGCCAACACGCCGCCCATCCGGCGCAGAGCAATGCCATCAGCCTCGACGTGCAGGAGGTCAGCGCATGAAATCCTTCGAGAACAAGGTAGCCGCCATCACCGGCGCCGGCTCCGGTATCGGCCGCGCCCTCGCCTATCACCTGGCGCGCCAGGGCTGCCACCTGGCGCTGTCCGACGTCAATGTCGAGGGCCTCAAGGAAACCGTCGAGCAGGCACGCAAGCTCGGCGTCACCGTCAGCCAGCAGCGGGTCGACGTTGCTGATCGCGCCGCCGTCGAGGCCTGGGCCGAGCAGATCGTCATCGAGTTCGGCCGGGTCAACGCCATCTTCAACAATGCCGGCGTGGCTCAGGGCGGCACGGTGGAGGGCAACGATTACAACGACTACGAATGGATCATGAACATCAACTTCTGGGGCGTAGTCAACGGCACCAAGGCCTTCCTGCCCTACCTCAAGGCGGCCGGCCAGGGTCACGTGATCAACGTCTCCAGCGTGTTCGGCCTGTTCTCCCAGCCGGGCATGAGCGCCTATAACGCCAGCAAGTTCGCCGTGCGCGGCTTTACCGAATCGCTGCGCCAGGAGCTGGACATGGCCGATTGCGGGGTTTCCGCCAGCTGCGTGCATCCGGGCGGCATCAAGACCAACATCGCCAAGACCGCGCGGATGAACGACAGCCTGGCCAAGGTCACCGGCCAGGAAGCCGAACAGGCGCGCCAGCAGTTCAACGACCAGCTACTGCGCACCACGCCGGAACAGGCGGCGAAGGTCATCGTAAATGGAGTGCTGGCCAACAAGCGGCGCATCCTCATCGGTACCGATGCCCGTGCCCTGGACTGGATGCAACGCAGCATGCCGGCGCTGTACCAACGCCTGGTCACTCTGTCGATGCGTACGGCTGCCCGCTTCGCATCCAAAGCACGGAGCGCAGACGGGGTGCGCGAGATCTCCTAGGGTAAGCCGACATTGGTTGCATGCCCCTGGGAGGTACGCGGCCCTGGGCGCTTGCGACCATACGAGAGAACGTGGCACGTTTGTCGGCCAACATTCGGTTCGCCGGCATTTGCGCTAAGGTGAGGAAACAGACGCATCACTCATCCACGCGGCGCCGCTACCGGCTCCCGGCTGGAACCTCGGTGTGGCGTCGACATCGAGGGCGGCGCCTTGATCCACGAGGTGGCCTCATGAGCGCGCTTACCTGCACCCACCGCGACCACACCATCCGCGCCAGCGTCATGGAACATCCCGGCCTGCCGACACCCTGGGCCGGCGGTTGCCAGATTACCGATCCCAACGGCAACACCAGCAAACGCCAGACCTTGCCGGTGGATTACGCCTTCATGGATGACCTGAGCAAGGCCCAGCACGCGTCCATCGCCCATGGCAAATGGCTGGTAGATCAGAAGCTGGATCACGGCCGCAATTGGCACTGAGGGCAACCCAGACGTAGGGTCTTAGCCCGCATGAAATCCGGGAGAGATCGGAAATTATCCCCGGATTGCATGCGGGCTAGGAACGGTCGCGCAACGGATCGAGCAACGGTTTGAGACCGTTGTGATCGATCTCCTGCATCAGCGCGAGCAGCTGACCCAGCTCGCCCTTGGGAAAACCCGTACGGGCGAACCAGTTGAGGTAGTGGCCCGGCAGATCGGCGATCAGCCGGTCCTTGTACTTGCCGTAAGGCATGCGGCGGGTTACCAGGAGTTTCAGCGCTTCGGGGTTCATCGGTTACTCGAATGGCCGGAAAATGATCCGGTCATTGTGCCAGGCATCAGGCCCTGGACGAAAAGCACCTAGCCGCGAAGTGCTTCGCGAACGAAATCTAGGCGATCCTGGCCGAAGAACATCTCGCCGCCAACAAAGCAGGTCGGCGCGCCAAATACGCCGCGTTTGACCGCCTCCTCGGTAGTCACCTTGAGCGCGTCCTTCACTGCCGGTTCAGCGATCTGCGCCTGCAGGGCGGCTGCATCGAAACCAGCGGCAACCAGCACGCCTGCCACCTTGACCGGATCCCCCATGTTCACCCCGTCGACCCAGATCGCCCGGAATAGCGCCGGCAAGGCATCGTCGAAGCGCTCCGGCTGATGCAGTTGAACGGCCACCAGCAAGCGCATCAGCGTCAGGGTATTGATCGGAAAGTGCGGGTTGAAGCGCATCGGTACGCCATAGCGCTCGGCAAAGCGCGCCAGGTCGCGAATCATGTAGCGCCCCTTGGCCGGAATCATCGCCGGCGAGGCATTGCCGGTGGCCTGGAACACGCCGCCGAGCAGCATCGGCCGATAGACCAATTCAGCGCCGGCGTCGCGACACAGATCAGGTAGCTGGGTATGGGCCAGGTAAGAGGCCGGGCTGCCCAGGTCGAAGAAGAACTCCACCGTCTTGCTCATGGCTTTCACTCGCTCGTTATTGTGGTTATGGGTTCAGCGCAGGTTACCAGCGCTCGATCCACGGGCGCAGATCCAGCTCGAAGGTCCAGGCATCGCGGGGCTGAGCGTGCAGGAACCAGTAGCTGTCGGCGATATGCTCGGGATCGAGAATGCCATCCTGATCCTTCTTGGCGTATAGCTCGGGAAAGCTGTCGCGGATGAAGGCGGTATCGATGGCGCCGTCCACCACCACATGGGCGACATGGATATTCAACGGTCCCAGTTCACGCGCCATGCTCTGCGCCAGCGCGCGGATGCCGTGCTTGGCCCCGGCGAAAGCGGCAAATCCGGCAGCGCCACGCAGGCCGGCCGTAGCGCCGGTGAACAGGATGGTGCCGCGTGCGCGGGTGACCATGCGCTTGGCCACCGCCTGGCTGGTGAGAAAGCCGGCGAAGCAGGCCATTTCCCAGATCTTGAAGTACTTGCGTGCGGTTTCATCGAGGATGCTGCAGGGCACGTTGGCGCCGATATTGAACACCATCACCTCGATCGGCCCGATGTCACGCTCGATGCTCTCGACCAGTTCAGCCACCTGCTCCTCACGTCGCGCATCGGAAGCAAAGCCATGCGCTTCGCCGCCCTCGCTACGGATTTCTTCCAGCAACGGTTGCAGTTTATCGAGACTGCGCCGGGTGACGCAGGCGACATACCCCTCGCGGGCAAAACGCCGGGCAATGGCGCCGCCGGTGGCATCACCCGCGCCGATGATCAAAGCGACCTTCTTGTTCTCATTCATGGCTTTCTCCATTAACTAACGATCGTTAGCTGAACGAACGTTATGCTACGATCTCGGGCAGGTCAACCCAGCATAGAACGGAGTCATCCATGCGTTATTCCGCCGAACACAAGGCCGAAACCCGCGAGCGCCTGCTCGCCAGCAGCGGCGCGATTGCCAAGCAGCAAGGGTTTGCCGTGACCGGCGTGGACGCGCTGATGAAAACCATAGGCCTGACTGGCGCAGCCTTCTACAGCCATTTCCCGAGCAAGGACGATTTGTTCGCTGAACTGATCGAACGCGAGCTGCACAACAGCCTGAGCCGCCTTGGCGGCGAAGCGGGCGACGCCGGTCGCGACAAGCTGCAACGCTGCCTGGCGGCCTATCTCAGCCTGGCGCATGTCGAGCAAGCAGATAAAGGCTGTGTGCTGCCTGCCTTGGGCGCGGAGATCGCCCGTGCCGATGAACGCGTTCGGCTGCGTACCGAGCAGCAGATCCTGCAGTTGCAGAACACCTGGGCCGAGGTCATCGGCGACCCGCAACTGGCCTGGACGATTCTCGCGCAATGCCTCGGCAGCCTACTGCTGGCGCGCATGATGGCCAGCCAGGAATCGCGCCAGCAGGTGCTCGGCGCCAGCCTGGACATGCTCGAACACACATTGAAGCCTGTCAGCTGAGCGCGGATGCCGTTAACCTAGGCGGGTTATTCCTGCCAGGATCGATCCATGTCGCACACCCCATCCCCGCTGGTTGGTGAAACCCCTCTACACGCTGTCGAGGTGCGCATCCTCGGTTGCCTGATCGAAAAGCAGCTGACCACGCCGGAAACCTACCCGCTGACGCTCAATGCCGTGCAACTGGCCTGTAACCAGAAGACCAGCCGCGAACCGCTGATGAACCTGGAAACCGGTGAAGTCGGGCGCTATCTGCGTAGCCTCGAAGGCCGCAAGCTGGTACATCTGGTGATGGGCAGCCGCGCCGACCGCTGGGAACAGCGTTGCGACAAGCAGTTGGAGTTGGTCAAGCCGCAGACGGTATTGCTCGGTCTGTTGCTGTTGCGTGGCCCGCAGACGCTCAATGAGCTGCTCACGCGCAGCAATCGCATGCACGATTTCGACGATGTCGCCGAGGTCCAGCATCAGTTGGAGCGTCTGATCGGTCGCGGTCTGGCGCTACTGCTACCGCGCCAGAGTGGTCAGCGCGAGGATCGCTATATGCATCTGCTGGGCGAATCTGCAGATATGGAAAGCTTGCTGACCAGCCGCCCTGCTGCTCGTGGGGAGGCTGCGGCACCTAACGAAGATCGACTGGTCGAACTGGAAGCGCGCATCGCCGCCCTCGAAGAACGTTTGGCGCGCCTGGAAGGCGCGCAGTAACCCAAGGAGCTCATGCATTGAATTTCAAAACTCGTCTCTGCCTCATCCTGGGCGCCACCCTGCTCGCAGCCGGCTGCAGCAGCACCGCCGAGAAACCGACCTCCGTTGCCGCACCGAGTGGCCCGACTCCGGACAGCTGCACCTCGTCCGCCATCGAACACTTCAAAGGCAAGACCGTGACGCCCGAGCTGCTCGAGCAGGCACGTCAGCAAGCCGGAGCCAGCACAGCCCGTATACTCACACCCGACAGCGTGGTGACCTTGGAATACAATGGTCAACGCCTTAACCTCAATGTCGATGATCAGCGCGTGATCACCCGCGTATCCTGCGGCTGAAATCACAATTGAGTGTGGGTTGCCCTGCACTCAATTGCCGACAACGCCAACCACCTTTGCACAGGCCAATGCCATGACCTCCCAAGTGGAACCCTGCGCCGAGCTGATGCTGGACAACCAGCTGTGCTTCGCCCTCTATTCCACCTCGCTGATGATGACCAAGACCTACAAGCCCCTGCTGCAGGCGCTCGGTCTCACCTATCCGCAATATCTGGCCATGCTGGTGCTGTGGGAAAACGAGGGCATCACCGTCAGTGAGATCAGCGCACGCATGCTGACCGACCCGGGCTCGTTGACGCCTCTGCTCAAGCGCCTGGAGAGCGAAGGCCTGCTGCAGCGCCAGCGCAGCAGCCAGGACGAACGTGTGGTGCAGCTGTACCTGACCGACAAGGGTCGTGCCCTGCACGAACAGGCCAAAGCATTGCCTGCCTGCATCCTCAAGGCTTCTGCGTTGAACATGGCGCAACTAGGCAAGCTGCGTGATGACCTGATCGAACTGCGCGGCCATCTGCAAGACGCCCTCTGATCCCAGGCGATGCCAGCCATCGCCTGCTGCCGCTAACCCGTAGCCACCCCTAGCCGGGCAAAGTCTCGTGCGCGCTGTATTCAGCGGCCTCATCGTCCATCTCCCCGCATCACGGGCTCATCCTGCGCCTCTATTCAGTCTGATTCTGTCAATTCACCTACAGGATCTACAGCAAAGCATGGCTACATACCCTATCGCGCCTGCTTATTCCTGAAAGTCAAAAAGCTATAACCAAATCTTCCATATATTTATCTTGCGCACCAATGTTTTGCGCAATATAGTTCACCCCATGGAAACGGTTAGCACACAAAATATTAGCAAGCCAATCCATCACTACCCCACCGACAAGGATCAATGCCATGACTATCGAAAACGTTCTCTACCGTGCAACCGCTGAAGCCTTTGGTG
>NZ_FOXK01000025.1 GCF_900115695.1 Ectopseudomonas toyotomiensis | reverse complement strand
CGACACCAGGCCCTGTTCGCCAAGCCAAACCAGATCACCCTTAACCTGGTCGCGGCTCGGGTGGTGCCCGAACTGGCCCAGCAGGTTGGCGATCACCGAGGAGTTGGAACGGTACTGCGGCAGCTCAGAGAGGATGCGCAGCATCACCAGGCGCTGATCCTGGCGCAGAAAATCGGCGAAAGGTTGGTTGATCATCGCAGCCTCACTTGCTGTGTAGGAGGTAATCGTTAAGGCGATCGACCGAGCGATTGAGCGGGTCGAGGGAGCGGTTGATGCCTGCCACGTCGGACTTGATGCCCTTCATGTCGCCACCCAGCTCGGCCAGCTTCTCGGCCAGTTCGGTGAGTTGCTCGCTCCTGGGCAGATGCTTCATCTGCTGCTCCAGGACCAGCAGGCGGTTGTCCTGCCCGGTTAGGCGCTGGGCCAGGGCTTCGGCCTCGACCTTCGATGAGGCCCGGCGCGCGGCCATTAGCGAAAACAGGCCCACCACCACGGTGAACAGGAACTGGCCGAGGCGCAGCAGGTAGTCAAAGTCCATCAGGGCTTGTCCTTGTTGTGTAGGTCGATCAGCGCGTTCAGCTGCGCACGGATGGCGAGCGCCCAAGCGCCGTAGTCACGCGCATGTGCCAGGATGTCAGCCGCGGTAATGCCGCTTTCCAGTAGTTCGGCGTCAGAGCTGGGGGCGGGCCAGGCCGCTTCTTGAGAGCCGGCGTAGGCTCGGCAGCCGGGTGGAGCTGGGGTGGTGGCTCCAAGCGCTGCGTTGAAGTCGCGCAGCCAGCCACAAGTGACAACGAAGCGAGGAGCAGCCACAGGGGCAGCGCCGCGCGCCGGGGTGTATTGAGTCGAGACACGGTTGATGCGCTCCTGTGTGAGTTGCTGCTTGAGCCGGTCGATCTCGTCCTGGGCGTCCAGGAACACCAGCTCGGCCTGGTTGGCGCGCTCCACCTGCTGGCGGTAGAGCACCAGGTTCTGTTCGGCGGCGTCGGCGCGTAGTTTCTGGTGCTCTTCGCGCAGGTCAGCCAGGGCCTTGTCGCCCTTGGCCTGGGCGGTGCTGTGCCCCAGGTCGTACTGGCTTTCGCCGTAGGCCCACATCAGGTACATCAGCGCCACGAAGATCGGCACGTACCAGTAGTCAGCGATCCTGCCGATGACGTTCTTCATCACCGCCCCTTACGCTTGAGCCGATGCCGCAACCAGCGCGGCATGGGTGGTCTTTTGTCCACCCGCTCGGGCGGCCAGAGCTGGGCCGGACGAACGCGGGGCGGCGGCGATGCGAACAGCTCGGCGGCAGCCAACCAGTTCCGGGAGCAGGCGGCAGGCGAACTGCTGGTCAACGTGGCGAGCAGAAACAGCGTCGGGATCTTCATGGCGGCTATACCTCTCGGCGCACACGCCAGGCCCCCAGCCGGCAGCCGCATACATGGGCTCCCAGCGCAGCAGGATGGCGCGCGGGTAATGGCGGTTCTCTTTGAAGTTGCTGGCCGAGCGCCCGGAATTGTGGCGCTCGACATGACCGAACCAGGCCAGCGGATCGGCGCCCTTTGCCGATGCCAGACGTCGATCACGATTCACCCAGCCATTGCCGCCGTTGTAGCCGGCCAGCACGAAGGCCCAGCGGTCACACTCGTTGACGGCCTGGTTTCGCTCGTAGAGCCAGCGGTCGAAGGCGACCATGGCCCGCAGTGCCCAGCCTGGGTTGTACGGCTGTGCCGGGCCCAGGCTGCGCGGGTAGATCTCGGCCATCCAATCGGCAGTCGCGGGCATGAACTGCGCCAGGCCCTCGGCGCCGACTGGCGAGCGAGCATTTACGCGCCAGGCGCTCTCCTGGTGAACCTGTGCGGCGAACGTCGCCACAGGCGCACCCAGGCCCCATTCGGCATGGGCGGCGCGTACCAGGGTGCGGCGGTGCTGCTCGGCTGCGGTCGGGATACTGGCGGCATCTGCCTTGGGCACGATGAACAGGCCCACTGCGAACACCAGCAGGATCAGCGGCCACAGGAACAGGCGCGGTTCGACCATCCAGATGATCGCCAGGTCATTGCCGGCCTCGGCCAGCCAACGCTTGAGGCGGTTCACGACTACAGCCCCAACGTCATGCCGAGGACGCACGCCAGCACGATCAATGCGCGCCGCAGCCAGGCGCCGACGATGTGGATGCCGCCGATGCACTGATGGGGCCGGGCCTCGACCAGGAACAGCGCGCGGTCGATGTAGTAGCCGAGCACGGCGCCGATGGTGATGAGGCTGGCTTTGTACAGCACCACCTGCAGCTGCTCAGGGCGCACATACCAGATGGCGACCAGCAGCAGGATGGAGATAACAGCGAAAACGGTCATGCGCGGCAGGAGGCGGCGCTTGGGCTTGTTCTGGCAGGTGGTGGCCATGGGTTGCGCTCCGAGGTTGGCCAATCCTTGGCCGTTGCTGTGCTCATACCGGCAGTCCGACCGGGGGAGAGATCACAGCTTCGCCTCGCGCGCGGGGGGTCTTTTCGGCTAGCCGAAAAAGACAAAGGGCGCCATTGCGGCGCCCCGTTGCTACCTCACTTCATCTGGATAGGTCAGCGCCCAACTGCATGCGCAAAACGGATGACCACAGGGAGGAATCCTCTTCAGTACCTCATCACTCACATCGAGCACCTGCTGATCGACAGCACCACACGGCGCCGGCTCACCATCTCCCGCATCAGCAGAGACAAGGATCACATGGCCCATAGCCTCAGCCAGTAAGGCTCTTATCTGTCCGCGCCGGTAAAGCTTGTGGGTAGCAGACATGAACCAGGAATACAGCGCTTCGAGCAGATCATCGACGTGCGGCGGTTCTCCCAGACGCTCCATGATAAGAACCTTCCCTTTCGGCCAATCCCAAGATTGACCATGAAGGACAGCCCCCATTCCTCGGGTGAACTCGCGCTGGACACAGCCCTTGGCATGCAGCCTCAGCGCTTCCTTTTGCATCGCAGTCTTTAACTCGACTGATGCCGTAATCTCCCGAGCTATGCGCTGCCAAGCGGCCAAAGCAAAAGCCTGCGGAATCGGATCAAGCATCATGAATCACTGCCCCATGATCAGCTGATACCGCCGCTGGTACTCCTCATAACTCAAGCCCTGCGTGCTCTGCAGCTCCTGCAGCTGCTGCTCCTTGCTCTTGTTCGCTACCTCACCAGCCTGGCCAGCAGGACGTGTCGGTACAGCCTCCCACTTGGGAATCCTTGAGGCCGGAGCAGCAGCGGTGGGCGTAACAGCACCGCCTAGGGCCGTGGACATAGCTTGCAGATAGCCGAGCACATAGCTGGCAGGCAGCTCAACCATGACCGCGCCCTGCTGGGAGGAGAAGCGAACCTTCAAACCAGCCGATGCATTGGCCAGGATCTCCAGCGGCACAACTGCTGACGTGCTTTCGTAGTAGCTGCACCGGCTAGAGCGACAGCTATACACCTCCCTGTTCGTGGATACGGTTTCAAGAGGAATTGGCCCCGGCATCGTGGCATTGGAGAAGAACATCCAAGCGTGAGAGAGGTAGCTCCACTTCACCCGAAGGGCATGAGTTATCGAGCCGTCCTTCTTCGACTGGATGGCGGCGAGCTGGGCTTCGTAGGTCATGCCCATCACCGGATTACCCGTCACGGGTGGTGCCAGGTAGATCCTGCTCTCGCTGTACTCGCTTTCATGCACGCGAGTTGCCTGTGCGACCTCTGTAGGCGTTTTGTTTCGGTAGTCCGTAGCACAGCCGGATAGAAGAACGGCAGCTAGCACCGTGAAAAACATTGCTCTGATGTTCATTACACAGGCCTCATCCATGTGGTTATTCGCGATAGCGATTACGGCGGCTCTCGAAGTAGGCCGCACCGATCTCAACAACAAGCGGAAGTAAAAACCAGATCACTGAAAGCGCTGCGATGGCAATACCGACCGACAGTGCCAGTGTCTCGGCCAGCCCTTCTATACCTGGCGCCAGGCCTCTTTCTGACCGCCAACCATGTAACCAACCGAAGATGAAGAGCACGCCCAGGCCGAACAGCGTCATCTGCCCACGGGCCTTTTCATCTCTCTCTTCCTTGGTGCAGTGGTTGCAGATGCTCTTTTCACGATCAATGACCCTGACCTCGCATCGCGGGCAAGGCTTGATCTGATTCTCGTAATAGTCCCGCCCGGCGACTCGGTTGTTGCTCCCCTCAACCTGGATATCCACGGTGCTACTCCTTCGTTTCGTTGTAATCCCTTCCAGCTACTCGGTTCCCATCGCCTGAAACGCTCATGCCATCAGCCTTACCGTCAGCTTTGCGTGTCTTCTTACCCGTCAGCATTTCGGCCAGAAGGAGCTTACGAGCACGAGCCGGCATAGCGCGATATGCCTCCAGCAAGACTTGTTCGTCTGCTAGAAGTTGAGCGACGGGGTGGGCTTTCGAGCGTTCACCAAGCACCACGTACATCAAGTCCACACCTTCGCTAGCCCAGGCAGCAAGCCCCCCAGCGTCGGGCGTTCGCTCGCCGCTCTCATAGCCGAAAAGAGTTTTTCTGCTTACTCCAGCCACAGCCGCGAAGTCGGTTTGATTGAACCCTAGCCGCTTCCTTTCCTCAGCAAGCCGCTCGCCAATGGGCAAATAAGTACCCATAAACCTCCTTGACGATGGGTAGTTTTCTACCCATACTCAGCCTCACAAACACCAAAGATTCTTATGAATCTTCAACTACCAGCCGAGGAGCCACCGCCATGGCAACCCAGCAAAAACCCAAGACCGTCGAACAGGTGAAGGCCCAGTTCCGTGCCAAGGGCCTAACCGTCAATCAATGGGCGAAAGACCACGGCTTTCCGCCCACCGCCGTTTACCAAGTGCTCAACGGCTTCTCCAAGGGCAACTACGGCCAATCGCATGTCATTGCCGTTGCCCTCGGCCTCAAGGACGGCGAAGCCGTCGCCGCCTAACCCCACCCAACCACAACAGCAGCGAGGGACACCGCCATGTCCGACAAGCCGCAACTCATGACCGAGGAGATCGAATTAATCCCTCACCCCATGGACGCCTGGCGCGCCGCGCTCAACGCGCTGATCGCCTGCGCACCTGGTGATGGCCCGGCCATCGCCGCACACCTGGCCGAAGCCCGCCAGCAGGCCCTGGTGTTCGTCGATCGCACGCCGGCCAGCGCCGGTACCGCAAAGCTGATCGATCGCCTGATGCTGCTCGGCGCCGGCCAACTTGTTGGGCAGCAGCTGAAGGCCAAGGCCTGGCAGGATCTGCGCAACGAGCTGGGCTTCAGTCATCACGCCCCGTTGCTTGGTATCGACTTTGCCGCTCACGGTTCTCGCGGGCGGCTGTCAGCTGCTCAACCAGCTCTCGCATCGTCCGCTGGGCATGTGGCTCA
>NZ_FOXK01000029.1 GCF_900115695.1 Ectopseudomonas toyotomiensis | reverse complement strand
CCTGATGGGTGCGCGTGTCGCCAGAAAGCCCAAGGAAGAGCAAGGCGCCAACGACCTGGAGGTCTTGCACCCCAACCGCTCGGCGACCATCGCCGAGCGCGAGGTGGTTGTTCGGGAGTACGGTTTCGTCGAAGGCATGCAAATGCTTGCCATGCTGGAGCCGCTGCTAGTGGATCTGCAGGACATGATGGCCAATACAAAGCCGCTTGATTTCCACTCATCGAGCACCTTGTTCGCCAAGCACATGGAGATCATCACCTATGCGATCGCGGTCTCGGCCGACGTTGAGGTTGAGTGGCTGGGGCAATTGAATCAGGAGGATGGTTATCACCTTCTGATGTTGTGGTGGGGGGTCAACGGCCCTTTTTACATTCGCACCGTCCGCGATCGCGTAATCGTGGAACGGGCAGCAGCGCAGAGCGCGGCCAAAGCGGGCGCTGGGCAGACGTCTACGCCACCCTCATCGCCGCAGGCTATGGAGACGCCGAACGCATCGGAAAGCTGACCGAGCGGCAGATCCTGCTGTACTACGAGGCCGAGCAACGTCGCCAACGACGTGCCCGCGCTGAGTTCCTGAAGGACGCCAACCTGGCGTTTGCCGGGGGCAAGGAAGCAGAGCAGCACCTTAAGGCGCTGCTGAAGTAAGGCGTGATTCGCGCCTTGGTACCTTTTCAATTCAACCGCCTTCGGGCGGTTTTCTTTTGGGGCGACATTTTTTCGGCCAGCCGAAAATACAGCCGCCCCCGCGCGCGCGAGGATTGCAGCGAACCCCACGCCGTGATCCTGCCCGATGGCCAACAAAGAACTGGAACTCGCCCTACGTCTCAAGACCGACCTGGAACAGGGGCGGCGAGAAGTCGATGCACTGAGTGACTCTATTGAGCGAAGTGGTGTCGCCGCTCAAGGAGCTAACTCCAGCTGGCAGCAGACCGCAGCGGCGCAGAACGAGTCCATGCGCGCCTACCACGCTGCCGAGCGGGCCATCGAGCAGAAGGCTCAGGCCGATCTTAAAGCGGCTGAAACGGCCAAGCAGGCGGCAGCAGCGACCGAGAAAGAAGGCCAGGAGCTGCAGCAGCTGCTGGGCAAGATCGACCCGGTGATACGCAAGCTCGATGAACTCGACGACATGGAGCAGCAACTGCGCCGCGCTCGTGCCTCGGGCAAGATCGACCTGGAGACCTACGACACCTTCAATGCCAAGCTCCAGGAGCAGCGGCAGCGCATTGGCGGTACTACTGATGCAATGCGCGTTGCTGGTATTACTGCAGGCCAGTACCAGCAGGCCATGCGCCAGTTGCCGATGCAGATCACCGACATCACCACGAGCCTGGCCAGTGGCATGCCGATCTGGCTCGTTGCGGTGCAGCAAGGTGGTCAGATCAAGGATTCGTTCGGTGGCTGGAGAAATGCCGGCCAGGCGCTGATCAGCACGCTCAACCCACTTACGCTTGCAATCGCTGCAGCAACTGCAGCGATCGGCGCTACAGCGCTGGCCACTTACCAAGGCTCGCAGGAGTCGATCCGCTTTCGTGAGCAACTGATCCTCACCGGCAACGCCGCCGGCGCGAGCAGCGATCAGTTGATGAACATGGCGGCGTCGATGGACGTCGTGCGTGGCACCCAGCGCCAAGCATCCGCTGCGCTGGCGGAGGTTGCAGGTACCGGCCGTATCGCTGCTGATCAGATCCAACTGGTGGCATCCGCTGCCGTGGCCATGAACCAGACAACAGGCCGAGCTGTATCAGAGACAGTCGCTGAGTTCGTCAAGCTGGCCGAGAGCCCTGTAAAGGCCGTGGCTGACTTGAACCGCGAGTACAACTTCCTCAGTGCCGCCGTGTATGAGCAGATTGCCGCCTTGGCCGAGCAAGGCGATGAGGCCGGTGCTGCGCGTCTGGCCATGGAGGAGCTGGCTCAGACCATGGAGAGCCGGGCTACGCAGATCGAGGGGAACCTGGGCCTGCTCGAAAGTGCCTGGAAGCGCATCAAGGGTGCGGCGGCCGAAGCTTGGGACGAGATGGTTGGCATCGGACGTGAGCAGACCCTGGAGGAGCAGCTCGCTGCCCTCGATCGTCGGAGCGTCCGTGACGTTGATCTGGGAGCCCTGGGCGCCAATGCTGTAGTGCTTGGTCCGATTGGCGCTGCCAAGGAGCTTTGGGATCAGCTGACGCCCGTGATCCAGGGTGCAACCGAGGAAGGCGAGAAGCAGCTGGATCTGGATCGTAACCGGCTGCAGCTGTTGATCCAGCAGCGTGATACCGAGGCGCAGCGTGCCGCAGACCTTGCGAAGCTGAATCAGGAGTCCATTCAGGCTCAGCAAGAAATTGCGAAGGTTCGAGAGCAGGGTTTGACCCGAACAGAGCAGAAGGAAAAGGCAATTGCCGAGTACCGTGCCAATGTCGAGAAAATCCGTGCGGCCAACCCGTTTACCGAAGTCGTAAGCGATGCGCAGATCGATAGAGACATTGCCGCCATTGAAATGCGTTATCGCGAGCGGCAAAAGCGTACGCCCGTAGACCGTGACCAGCGCGCACGTGAGAACTATCTGGCCCAGCTTGAGCGCCAAGCGGCAACGCTGAACATGAGCGCAGCGGAGGTTCGCCAGTACGAGCTGGCGGAGAAGGGGCTGACCGGAGCCATGTTGGAACGCGCTCGGGCGGCTATGTCGCTGATTAATGCGGCTGAGCAGCAGCGCCAGGCCGACGCCAACGCCCGCACCAATGTCGGCCTTGAGGCTGAGTTCCTGCGTGCTGCAGGTCGCGAGACAGATGCCGCGCTGCTGGAGATCCGCACCAAGTTTGCCGGCATGCGTACCGAGTTCGAGAAGGCCGGCAACGAAGCCGGCCTGGCCTGGCTGGATAAGCTGATCCCTGTGGCCGAAGCCAAGGTGCGCGTCGACGACGTGCAGCGCGAGATGGACCGCATCCTGGCCGAGCAGCAGCGCCAGGAGCAGTCGGTCAACGTGCAGCAGGATGCCGGCCTGATCACCGAACTGCAGGCGCGCGAGCGCATCCTGGAGATCCACCGCCAGACCTACGCCCAACTGGAGCAGATCCGCCCGGTACTGGCCGAGCTGGCTGCGCAACCTGGTGCAGTCGGCGAGACGGCCTCCCAGGCTCTGTACGCACTCGACGCTCAAGCCCAGCGCCTGATGGCCACCACCACGCTCCTGCAGGAGACGCTGCGCGATGGCCTGACCACTGGCCTGACCGAAGCCCTCACAGGCCTGGCACGCGGCACCATGACCCTGCGCGAGGCCATCAGCGCCCTCGGCCAGAGCGTGCTTGATGCGCTCACCCGCATGGCGGCCGAGAACCTGGCGCAGTCCATCACCGGTGGAGTGATGGGGCTGTTCGGTGGGGGCGGTCAAGACGGTGCCGGTCTGACTTCCGGTGCAGCAGCTGTTACTACCTCGGCAGGTGCGCTGAGCGCTGCAGGCGGCACATTGATGACCGGCGCAGCGGCTATCCAGACAGCCGCTGCGAGCCTGGCTGCGGCCAATGGCGTCAGCGGTGCCACTGGCTCCGGCTCCTCGGGTGGTTCAGGCTGGCTTAGTCTGATCGGCTCTGCTGCCAGCTCATACTTTGGAGGCGGTGCTAGCGGTGCCAGCACCTACACCGGAGCTTATGGCTTCGCCGAAGGTGGACAGGTACGCGGCCCAGGCACTACCACCAGCGACAGCATCCCGACTTGGCTCAGTGACTGGGAGTTCGTCACCCGCGCGGCTGTTGTGCAGCAGCCAGGCGCTTTGCAGTTTCTGCACGACTTCAACGCCCGAGGCATGGCTGCAGTCAACGACTACCGCGTGCGGCACAACACCGGCGGCCTTGCCGGCGTGCCGGCACCGGC
>NZ_FOXK01000033.1 GCF_900115695.1 Ectopseudomonas toyotomiensis | reverse complement strand
CAGAGCGTGTGAAAACGCACTGACGCCAGAAAAATCCAACGCCCCGACTGGTTCGGGGCGTTGGTGTTTTTGAAGCATGGAAATGGAAAGCGGGATTTACCCCAACAGCTCGATCAACCGACGGGCACCCATCACATTGATGGCACGCTTCAGGTTGTAGGCGTTGACCGCCAGGGCCATTTCCGTCCGAGCGCCCTGCAGTTGTCGGAGCAGGAAGCGACCATTACCCAAAATCCATTGCTTCAGGTTGCCGAAGGGATGTTCGACGATGGAGCGGCGCCTGACCATCATCTCTGGATGCACCTGCATCCGCTGATGCATGCGTTCGAATGCGGCCTCATGGACATGCCGAGTCACGTGTCGACGTTTAGCCTTGGTGCAGCGTGATTTCAATGGACAAGCCGTGCAGTCGCCGCGTAGAGCATAAATGCGCTGTAGGCCGTTTACCTGCTTGAGCGATAACCATTGGCCTGCAGGGCATTGGTACTGGTCGTTTTCTACGTCGTAGCTGAAGGCGCTGCGATCGAATAGCGGCGTGTCGTCGCCCTTGTTATTTATGCCCCGATTCTCCGGCACATAGGCCGTAATCCCAGCATCATCACACGCTTGAAACTGCTCACCATTGGAGTAGCCCGCATCGGCTGTAACCGTCAGCTCTTCCTGCGCCAGGATCGCCTGGGCAGCCTTGGCCATAGGTTCCAGTTGCTGGTTATCACTGCCGTCCTGAGTGACAGCATGATGCACGATCAGCCCATGCTCGCCATCCACCGCGTTTTGCACGTTATAAGCCACGCGAGCCCCCTGGTGGGTACGCATCATGCGGGCCTCGCTCTCACCCACTACGAACTGCTCCAGCCCCTGTACCTCCATCAACGCCTGGGCTGTCAGGTTATCGGCATGTCGGCTCTCCAGCTGCTGCAGCGCAGCCTTGACCGCACTGCGATCAACCACTTCAGCGGCCTCACTGCGGTCAGCCTCGTCCAGTTCGGCCAGATAACGGGCGATCTGCGCCTCCAGCTTGGCTTGTTGACGCTTGAGCTTCGTCAGGCTCAGATGCTTGCGTTGCGACGCTACCGCCTGAAACTTGCTGCCATCGATGGCCACGAGTTGCCCGCTGATCAGTCCCACCTGGCGACAGAACTGGACGAAGGTGCGGCAGGTCGCCTGAAAAGCAGCGCTGTTGTCCTTGCGAAAATCAGCAATGGTCTTGAAATCCGGTGCCAATCGGCCCAGCAGCCACATCACCTCGACATTGCGTTGGCACTCGGCTTCCAGGCGCCGGGAGGAGCGGATGCGCTGGAAGTAACCGTACAGATAAAGCTTGAGTAGATCCGCTGGATCATAGCCAGGACGTCCAGTCTTGAGTGGTTCGGCCTTGCTGAAACCCAGAGCCTGCAAATCCAGGCGGGCGACATAGGCCTCGATCACCCGTACCAGGTGATCCTCCGGCACCAGCTCCTCCAATGTGGGAGGAAACAGGCTGCTTTGCTGACGACCTTCGCCCTGGATGTAGCCCATAAACGACAATGCCCCCATCGAATGATGGAGGCATTGTCTTCAGCTTGCTCTCCGACTGCTAGGTTTTCACACAGTCTG
>NZ_FOXK01000015.1 GCF_900115695.1 Ectopseudomonas toyotomiensis | reverse complement strand
CACGTAGACGAAAGTGATCAGCGTCATGGCCGCCAGGAGGAAAGCAATGAAGCCTTCCTCGAAGTGCTCCCAGACGCGCCGCAAGGCGTTCATGGCATCTCCGCGAGGTTCTTGTGATTGTCAGGAGTCGGACGAATCTAACCGAGCCTGGACCAGCGCGATATTCGTCATTGGCAAACGCCGCCTTAGGCGACGGCGAATGAAAGACCGCCCCGGGTGCGTGGGCCCGGGGCGGTCATGGGGCTCACTGTTGGTTGGCGGCTTGCGCAGCCTCGATCACGTCAGCACCGATCTCGGCCTCGAACTTCTTCCAGGCCGGACGTACGGCGTCACGCCAGGCGGCGCGCTGCTCGGGCGTCAGGGTGATGATTTCGCTCTTGCCGGTAGCGACGATGGCCTGACGCGCCTCGGCGTTCAGCGCCTCGGCCTGCTTGTTCACCTCGACGGTCACCTCGTCGACGATCTGCTCCAGCTCGCTGCGGATATCCGCCGGCAGGCCGTTCCAGAACTGGGTGTTGGTGATCAGCAGGTAGTTACCGATGGCATGGTTGGACTCGGTCATGTACTTCTGCACCTCGAAGTACTTCTGCGAGTAGATGTTCGACCAGGGGTTGTCCTGGGCGTTGACCACGCCGGTCTGCAGGCCCTGGTAGATCTCGGCGAAGCTCATCTTGCGCGGCACCGCGCGCAGGGCGCTGTACTGCGCGGCCTGCAGGTCGGACGGCTGTACGCGGAATTTCTGCCCACGGGCATCGCTTGGCTCGACCAGCGGTTTGTTGGCGGTGAGCTGGCGCATGCCGTTGAGCCAGTAGGCCAGGCCGGTGATGCCCTTGCTTTCCATCGACTTGAGCAGTGCCTTGCCCTTGCTTGAGGACTGGAAGCGCTGCGCGGCGGCGACGTCGTCGAACAGGAACATCATGTCGAACAGCTGCAACTGCTTGGTGTACTGCTCCAGTTTGGAAGGCGCCGGCGCCAGCATCTGCACTTCATTGAGCAGCAGGGCTTCCATTTCCTTGCCATCGCCATACAGAGAGGAGTTGGCATAGACGTCGACCTTGACCTTGCCGGCCAGGCGCTCCTCCACCAGCTTCTTGAACATCAGCGCGCCCTGGCCCTTCGGCGTGCTGTCAGCGGTGATGTGGGAAAACTTGATCAAGATAGGATCGGCTGCGTGCGCCGAGAGTGCGCCAAGCAGTGCGCAACCGGCGAGTACACTGGCCAGGCCACGACGGACGAAAGAAAACTTCATGGGAGGCTCCTGTTGTTTTTGTCTGAGCGTCGAGGGCGGATCGCCGTCGATTGGCCCGGACTCTACTCCGCACTCCCACAGGCTGAAATTCACATTTGAACAACCGAGCCTTCGGCATTCACGAAGGCAGCGTAGAACCCTCCCCCGCCACACCACTGTTTCTCAGGTGATCGAGCATCTGCTTCGCGGTCAGCGAAAGGTTGTCCTGGTTGCGCACCGCCACCTTGAGTTCGCGCCGGGCCCAGGGGTCGTGCAACGGGATCACTCGCACATCGAGCGCCGGCAGGTAGGTACGCACCGCCAGATCCGGCAACACACCGACGCCCATGCCGGTGTGGATCATCCGGCAGATAGCCTCGAAGCTGCGTACCTGGATGCGCAGGCGCAAGGCCACGCCCTGACTGTGCGCCGAATGTTGCAGCAGGCTGTGCAGGGAAGCGTCCTGCTGCAGGCCGATGAAATCGAAACCCACCGCCTCACGCAGGAACAGGCCGTCACGTTCGGCCAGCGGATGCTCGCGCGGGGTGACCAGCACCAACTGGTCGTGGCGGTAAGTGAACACCTGTAGATCCTCGGCCGGCACATGCCCGGCGAAGATGCCAATATCGGTCAGCCCCTCGCGCACCGCACGGATAGTCTCGCTGCTGACCCGCTCCTCCAGGTCGATCTTCACGTGCGGGTGCAGGCGGCTGAAGCTGGCCAGATCCTCGGGCAGGAATTCGATCACCGCCGAAGTGTTGGCATGGATGCGCACATGGCCTTTCACCCCTTCGCTGAATTCACTGAGGTCGGCGTTGAGCTGTTCGAGGTTGTCCATCATGTTGCGCGCATGGTGCAGCAGCGCGTGGCCGGCCGGGGTCAGTTCGACGCCCTTGGGTTGGCGATAGAGCAAAGCGATGCCCAGCTGGTTTTCCAGGTCGCTGACACGCTTGCTCACTGCCGCCAGGGCCAGGTGCTCACGCTCGGCAGCGCGAGTCAGGCTGCGCTCATCGGCGATGGCGACGAACAGCTTGAGAGTGACGAAATCGATGCGGCGCATGAGGGTCTCCATTTCGTGCCTGGCGAAGCGAAGCTGCCAGAAAGCTGTTTTACAGCATGCCACTTCGCGATACGCGAAGCCTAGCTTGACCATTGAGCAATTGTCGGCACCGCGCTGCTGCGCCATCCTGCGCACCACGAGAAACGCACAGGCAAATCAGGTGCAGCCATGACTCACAACAACACCAGCAACATGGCCCTGCAGGGGCTCAAGGTGATCGAGATGGGCCAGCTCATCGCCGGTCCCTTCGCCAGCAAGCTGCTCGGCGAATTCGGCGCCGACGTGATCAAGATCGAGCCGCCGGGCGTCGGCGACCCGTTGCGCAAGTGGCGCAAGATCAAGGACGGCACCTCGCTCTGGTGGCACGTGCAGTCACGCAACAAGCGCTCGCTGACCCTAGACCTGAAGCAAACCGAAGCCCAGGACATCGTGCGTAAATTGGTGAGTGAGGCCGACTTGCTGGTGGAGAACTTCCGCCCCGGCACGCTGGAAGGCTGGGGCCTGGGTTATGAAGCGCTGAAAGCGATCAACCCGCGGCTTATCATGCTGCGCATCTCCGGCTACGGGCAGACCGGCCCCTATCGCGACCTGCCCGGCTTCGGCGTGATCGGCGAAGCCATGGGCGGCCTGCGCCACCTTTCCGGCTACCCCGGCCAGGCGCCGGTGCGCGTAGGCATCAGCATCGGCGACTCGCTGTCTTCGCTGTACGGCGTGATCGGCGTGCTGCTGGCCCTGCAGGAGCGTGCGCGTAGCGGTGAAGGCCAGGAAATCGACGTGGCGCTGTACGAGTCGGTGTTCGCCATGATGGAAAGCCTGATCCCCGAATACGATGCTTTCGGCTACGTCCGCGAGCCGGCCGGCAGCGCCCTGCCCGGCATAACGCCATCCAACTCCTACCCGTGCAACGACGGCAGCTACGTGCTGATCGCCGGCAATGGCGACAGCATCTACAAGCGCCTGATGAGCCTGATCGGCCGCGACGACCTGGGTAACGACCCGCGCCTGGCGCAGAACGACGGGCGCAGCCAGCACGCCGAACTGATCGATGGTGCCATCGCCGAGTGGACCGCCCAGCGTGGTCGCGATGAAGTGATCGAGGCGCTCAAGGGCGCCCGTGTGCCGGCCGGATACCCCTACACCGCCGCCGATATCGTGCAGGACCCGCACTACCTGGCGCGGCAGATGATCGAGCAGGTGCAGACCAGCGTCGGCCCGCTCAAGGTGCCGGGCGTGCTGCCCAAGCTCAGCCGCACGCCGGGCCGCATCGGCACCGGTGGCCCGCAACTGGGCGAGCACAACGACGACATTCTCGCCGGCCTCGGCCTGAGTGCGGAACAGGTCGCCGGCCTGCGCGAGCGCGGGATCATCTGAACCGTGGCAAGCGGTGGATGGATAAAGCGTCATCCACCCTACACGACTAGAAGCTAGATGGCTCCCACGCTCCACGTGGGAGCACAGCTCGTAGGGTGCGCCGTGCGCACCAGAACAGCCGCAGCATAAGCCGGTGCGCACAGCGCACCCTACGCCGATTGCCGCTCCTCTTGAGGATTTCCCCCATGAGCAAACGCCTTTATATCCAGGACGTCGCCACCCGTGACGGCTTCCAGATCGAAGCCACCTTCGTGCCCACCGCAGACAAGATCGCCCTGATCGACGGCCTGTCCCACACCGGCCTGGCAAAGATCGAGGTCACCTCCTTTACCTCGCCCAAGGCGATTCCCAACCTGCGTGATGCCGAAGAAGTGATGCGCGGCATCCAGCGTGTGCCAGGCGTGGAGTACACCGTGCTGGTTCCAAACGTGAAGGGCTGCGAGCGGGCGTTGTCGTGCGAAGTGGACGAGATCAACCTGGTCATGTCGGCCAGTAACACCCACGGTCTGGCCAACCTGCGCATGACGCCGGAGCAGTCGCTGGCGCAGTTCGCCGAGATCATCGAGGTGACGCGTGGCAGCGGCGTATTCATCAACGCCTCACTGTCGACCACCTTCGGCTGCCCCTTCGAGGGCGAGGTGCCCGAGGCCCGCGTACATGAACTGACCGAGCGATTGCTGGAAATTGGCGTGCAAGGCGTGACCCTGTGCGACACCACCGGCATGGCCGACCCGGCCCACGTCGAGCGCATCTGCCGCGAGGCCCTGCAGCGCTGGCCCGAGGCGGTGTTCACCGCACACTTCCACAACACCCGTGGCATGGGCCTGGCCAACGCCCTGGCGGCACTGAACGCGGGTATCGACCGCTTCGACGCCTCTCTTGGCGGCCTCGGCGGCTGCCCCTACGCGCCGGGTGCCAGCGGCAATATCTGCACCGAGGATCTGGTGCACATGTTCCAGCGCATGGGCCTGGACACCGGCGTGAACCTCGATGCCCTGCTCGACGCCGCCGCCACCCTGCCCGGCCTGATCGGCCACGATGTACCGGGCGCCATCCTCAAGGCGGGCAAAGCGGATCGCCGCTATCCCAAGCCGAAGTGGATGCAGGAAGCTGGCCTCTGAGAGCTCGCGGTCAGAGGGTGACGCAATAAATGTGGGAGGGGCTTTAGCCGCGACGCCCTCATTCGACACGAAAACGCCCGGCACAAGCCGGGCGTTTTCATGCCAGGGGGAACACTCAACCCTGGTTGGACTGCTCCGCCGCCTGGATAAGTTCGGCACCGATCTCCTTCTCGAACTTCTGCCATACCGGGCGCATCGCCTCACGCCATTCGGCGCGCTGCTGCGGGGTCAGCTCGATGATCTCGGTGGTGCCGGCCTTGGCGATATCCTCTTTGGCCGTGCGGTTGAGTTCGTCAGCCTGCTTGTTCACCTCGACGGAAACCTCGGCCATGACCTTCTCCAGCTCGCTGCGCACGTCATCCGGCAGGCCCTTCCAGAATTTGGTGTTGGTGATCACCATGTAGTCGATCAGGCCATGATCGGACTCGGTCATGTACTTCTGCACCTCATGCACCTTCTGGCTGTAGTAGTTCGACCAGGTGTTCTCGGTACCGTTGACCACGCCGGTCTGCAGCCCCTGATAGACCTCGGCAAAACTCATCTTGCGCGGGTTGGCGCGCACCGCCTTGAACTGCTCCTCCAACACCGCCGATGCCTGCACGCGGAACTTCAGCCCCCGGGCATCGGCCGGATCGCGCAGCGGCTTGTTGGCCGACATCACCTTCAACCCGTTGTGCCAGTAGGCGAGGCCGGTGATGTTCTTGTCCTCCATGGACGTCAGCAATCCACGCCCCTCGGGGCTGGCTTGGAAGCGGTCGACCGCCTCCATGTTGTCAAACAGAAATGGCAGGTCGAAGATCTGCACCGGTTTGGCGTACTGCTCGAACTTGGCCAGCGACGGCGCCAGCATCTGCACCTCGCCGAGCAGCAGCGCCTCCATTTCCTTGCCATCACCGAACAGCGACGAGTTGGGGTAGACCTCCACCTTCACCCGGCCCGGCAGGCGCTCCTCGGCCAGTTGCTTGAACAGCAGCGCGCCCTGTCCCTTGGGCGTGTTGTCCGCCACCACATGGGCGAACTTGATCAGGATGGGCTCATCTGCAGCCTGTACCAGGCCAGCACAGGAGAGAATGGCGGCGCAGGCGAGCGCCTTGGCGGTGAGTTTGAACATGACGTTACCTCATTGTTTTTGTAGGTCGGTACGTGGGACGAAATGGCCGGTGGCGCGGTGCCGCCGGCCGGTATTCAGGCCGGGCTCTCGCCAGCGCGTTGCAGCAGTCGTTGGGCGCGGCCCAGCACCGGGGCGTCGACCATCTGGCCGTCGACCACGAAGACGCCTTCGCCACTGCTGGCCGCCCTCATCACGCGGCGCGCCCAGGCCAATTCCTCCTCGGCCGGGAGCAACGCGCGATGGACGACCTCCACCTGTTTGGGGTGGATGCACAGCAAACCGTCGAAGCCCATGTCACGGGCATCGCGCGTCGTGCGGGCAAGGCCGTCGCGGTCTTCGATGGCAGGGAACACACTGTCCAGTGGCGCCGCCAGGCCTGCCGTGCGCGAATGCAGCAACAGGGCGTAACGAGCCTGATCGAGCATACGTTCAGCCGCGACGCTGCCGCTGCTCAGACCGAGGTCCAGTCCCAGGTCGAGTGCGCCAAAGGACAAACGCTCGACGCCTTCCGCGCGGGCGATTTCCGCCAACGCCAACAAGCCTGCCGCACTCTCGATGATCGGCCACACCGGCTTGCCACAAGCAGCCACTCGCGCCACCTGGGCGGCACTTTCCACCTTGGGCAGCAGCACGCCGATGACACCGGCATGGCGGCCGCACAGTTCGATATCGGCGCCATGGCCGGCATGCTCCGGCGCGTTGATGCGTACCAGCAGACGCGCCTCGGGATTTGCCGTGAGAAAGCCATCGAGATGGGCGCGGGCCTCGACCTTCAGGCTTTCCTGCACCGCGTCTTCGAGGTCGACGATGACCGCGTCGGCACCAACGGCAAGCGCCTTGGGAATGCGCTCCGGTCTACTGGCTGGCACGAACAGCGCGGTACGAATGATGGATGGGCTCATCACACGGCCCCCTGCTGATGCAGGCGCTGGATATCGCCAGCGCCATATCCCAGCTCGGCGAGCAGCGCATCGGTGTGCTGGCCCAACGCCGGAATGGCGTCCATGCGCGGTTCGAAGGCGTTGTTGCGCCCTGGCGGTAGAAGTGCCGGCAGGCTGCCGCTGGGGCTGTCGACCTGGCGCCAACGCTGGCGCGCTTCGAGTTGCGGGTGAGCCCAGACGCCAGCCATGTCGTTGACCTGGGCATTGGCGATCTGCGCCAGTTCCAGGCGCTCGATCACCTGCGCCGTGCTCATGCGCGAGAAGGCTTCGACGATCAGCGTGCGCAGTTCGGCGCGGTTGGCCGAGCGCTTGAAGTTGGCCGAGAAGCGCTCGTCACCAGCCAGCTCCGGCTGCTCCAGCACCTTGGCGCAGAACGCCTGCCACTCACGCTCGTTCTGCAGACCGAGCATCACCGTGCCGCCGTCGCCGGCCGGGAACGGGCCGTAGGGGTAGATGGTCGAGTGCGCAGCGCCAGCGCGCGGCGGCGGCGTGGCGCCGTCGTAGGCGTAGTACAGCGGGTAGCCCATCCACTCCACCAGGCTTTCCAGCATCGACACGTCGACCCGGCTGCCAACACCGGTCTTGCCGCGCAGCATCAATGCCGACAACACGCCGGTATAGGCGTACATGCCGGCAGCAATATCGGCGATGGAGCAGCCGGCCTTGGCCATCTCCTCCTCGCCCGCCCCGCCGGTGACTGAGAGAAAACCACCCTCGCTCTGGATCAGCAGGTCGTAGGCCTTCTTCTGCTCGTACGGGCCGCCCTCGCCGTAGCCGGAGATGTCACAGACGATCAGTTGCGGAAAGCGCGCGTGCAAAGCCTCGAAAGACAGCCCCATGCGCGCCGCGGCGCCAGGCGCGAGGTTCTGCACCAGCACGTCGGCCTTGGCCAGCAGGCTGCTCAGCACCTGCATCGCATCGTCCTGCTTGAGGTCGAGGGTCAGGCTTTCCTTGGAGCGGTTGGTCCAGACGAAATGCGAGGCCAGACCGCTGACGCGCTCGTCATAGCCGCGAGCGAAATCGCCGCTGCCGGGACGCTCGACCTTGATCACCCGCGCGCCGAGGTCGGCGAGCTGGCGGGTGCAGAACGGCGCGGCGATGGCATGTTCCAGGCTGACCACGGTGATGCCATCCAGTGGTCGGGGTTGTTGTGCGTTGTTCATGTGCATGTCCTCGGTCAGGCCAGCTGGCTCAGGTCATCGATCTCGCGCAGGCGCCAGACCCGCTCGATCAGCACGCCTGCCTCATCGCTGTTGCGCTGGCCGGCGAAGGCCAGCAGGCGACGGAACTTGTCTTCCAGCTCGGCGCGGCTGAGGGTGTTGCCGGGGTCGCCCTTGGGCTCGTCGATGGCGCCACGCAGGGTGCGGCCATCAGTGGTGATCACCTCGACGCGGCCCAGCCAGCGCTGCGGATAAGCCACATCCACCTCCGGGTCCAGGCGCATCTGCACCTTGTCGCGGAAGGCGGCCACGGCCGGGTCTTGCAGGGCCAGGTTGGCGAACTCGGTCAGTTGCGCGCTGCCATGCACGGCGATCAGGCCGAGCACGGTGCCCATGGAGAACTTGGCCTGGTGCACGGTCTGCGGCACGGTCACGCGGCCGAGTACATCGATGGCGCCCTGATGCACACGAGCGATGACGCGCTCGATCTGCTCGTGGCGCAAACCTTCGCGCTGCATCAGGTCGAGCAGCGCATCAGCCGCCGGATGGGTGTGGCGGCAGGAGGCGTGAAACTTGAACGAGGTTTCCACTAGCGCCCAGCGTCGGCCGAGTCGGTCCGACAGCTTGCTCGGGTCGGCATCGCGGGACATGCCGGCGGCCATGCCCTGCTCGCCTTCGAGGATGTTCTGCGCGCCGGTCAGGCCCTGCTCGGTGAAGTAGGCAGCCAGCAGGCCATCAGCCGCGGCCTTGGCGGTGTGCAGCTGCTTGGAGTCGGCGGCGTCGCGCAGGAACTCCCACAAGCCTGCAGCCTGGGTACCGGCATTGCCGAGCAGGTGGATGAATTGCTGCTGGTCGAAGTCCAGCAGCTTGCCCACCGCCACCGCAGCGGCCAGGGTGCCGACGGTGGCCGTGGTGTGGAAGATGCGGTAGTGCGAGCGACCCAGGAACTCGCCAATGCGAATGCCCGCCTCGTAGCCGGCGACCGAGGCCAGCAACAGCTCACGGCCAGATTTGCCAAGGTCCTGCGCCGCCGCCAGGGCCGCCGGAAACACCACCGTGGCCGGGTGCAGCACCGAGCTGTTGTGCAGGTCGTCCTGCTCCACGAGATGCGAGGAGGCGCCATTGACCAGGGCGGCAAAGTACGCCGAGGTGCCACGGCCGTTGACCAGGATGCGCGCCGGACCATCGGTCGGGCCCATCTTCTGTGCGTAGGCCTCGAACAGCGGGATGGGGCGGGCGCCCTCACTGGCCAAGGCCGAGCCGAGCCAGTCGAGGAACAGGTCTTCGGTGCGGTCCAGCACGTGGCCGGGAATCTGCTCGTAGGCGAGTTCGGCAAGGAACGCGGCCAGTTGTAGAGTGTGCTTGCTCATGGTCGCGGCCTCAGAAACTGCGCGGCAGCTCGAGCAGGTGCTCGGCTACATAAGAGAGGATCAGGTTGGTGGAGATCGGCGCGACCTGGTACAGGCGGGTTTCGCGGAACTTGCGCTCGACGTCGTATTCGTTGGCGAAACCGAAGCCGCCGTGGGTCTGCAGGCAGGCGTTGGCCGCCTCCCAGCTGGCCTTGGCGGCCAGGTACTTGGCCATGTTGGCCGCCGCTCCGGCGTTGCGCCCGGCGTCATATTCCTCGCAGGCGCGCCAGCGCATCAGGTCGGCGGCCTCGATCTCGATATGCGCCTCGGCGATGGGGAACTGCACGCCCTGGTTCTGCCCAATGGGGCGGCCGAACACCACACGATCACGGGCATACTGCGCGGACTTCTCGATGAACCAGCGACCATCGCCGATGCACTCGGCGGCGATCAGCGTGCGCTCGGCATTGAGGCCGTCGAGGATGTAGCGGAAGCCCTTGCCCTCTTCACCGATCAGGCTGCTGGCGGGGATTTCCAGGTTGTCGAAGAACAGCTCGTTGGTCTCGTGGTTGACCATGTTGGCGATCGGCTGCACGGTCAGGCCGTTGCCGATGGCCTCGCGCAGATCGACCAGAAAGATCGACATGCCCTCGGACTTGCGCTGCACCTCGGCCAGCGGCGTGGTACGCGCCAGCAGGATCATCAGATCGGAATGCTGCACGCGGGAGATCCACACCTTCTGCCCGTTGATGACGTACTTGTCGCCTTTCTTGACCGCAGTGGTTTTGATCTTGGTGGTGTCGGTGCCGGTGGTGGGCTCGGTGACGCCCATCGACTGCAGACGCAGCTCGCCGCTGGCCAGCTTGGGCAGGTAATAGCGCTTCTGTTCCTCGCTGCCGTTACGCAGCAGGGTGAACATGTTGTACATCTGCCCGTGGATGGTGCCGGAGTTGCCACCGCAGTGGTTGACCTCCTCGAGGATCACCGAGGCTTCGGCCAGCCCCAGGCCCGAGCCGCCGTATTCTTCCGGGATCATCGCCGACAGCCAGCCGGCCTCGGTCATGGCCGTGACGAAGGCCTCCGGAAAGCCCTTCTCTTCATCGATCTTGCGCCAGTATTCGGCCGGGAATTCCGCACAGAGCGCGCGCACGCCTTCACGGATGGCGTTGAGCTCTTCGTTGTTGTAAGCGTTCATCGGTGTCCCTCGGAAATCGCGTCGTGGCACCCGCCGGGCTCCCACGAATCAGTGTTTGCAATCAGAAATCAGTCGAACTGCACGTCGGCGCGCTGCGCCAGGCCGGCCTCGTTGCCCGCCCATAGCTCGGCATGGCCCTCGCTGCTGATGCGCCCGCCCACCTCGAACGGCTGCGGCGCGATCAACGGACGCAGGCCGCGATAGGCGAAATGACGCAGGCGCGCCTGCGGGTTGGCGCGGCAGAAGGCGCGCAGGTTCAGGGTGGCTATCAGCGGGCCGTGCACCACCAGGCCGCCGTAGCCTTCGGTTTCGGTGACGTAGGGCCAGTCGTAGTGGATGCGGTGGCCGTTGAAGGTCACGGCGCTGTAGCGAAACAGCAGGGTGCTGGACGGTGTGACTGCCTCACGCCAGTCGCCGGCAATAAGCGGCTCGCCACTGCTGGTCTTGGGCGGGCTGGGCTCGCGGTAGACGATATCCTGCTCTTCGCGGATGGCCAGCTGACCGTCCTGCAGGTAGTCGTGCTGCACGGTGACGAACAGCAGCGCGCCGGTGCGGCCGTGCTTTTCCTCGATGTGCTTGATGGTCGACACCCGGCTGGCTTCGCTACCCACGCGCAGCGGCTGGATGAATTCGATACGGCCACCGGCCCACATGCGGTTGCGGTTGTCGGCTGGCGGCAGGAAACCTCCGCGCGCCGGATGGCCGTCCTCGCCCAAACCGTCCTCGGCGACCGGCTCTTGAAAAAACGCCCAGTGCCACAGCGGCGGCAGCGCCTCGCCATGGGCCGGCGTGGCTTCGCCAAAGGTGGCGGCGATGCGCTTGACCAGGTTACGGCTGAGTTGGTCGTGGACTTCTTCGCTACGACCGATCCAGGCGGAAAAAGCAGAATCACTCATGGGGCAGGTTCCAGCTCGGTTCTTGTGTGAGCTGGAGCATGCGACTCGGCCGGCGTTCAGAGAATCAGCATTTATTTAACCCAGCGTTCGGTTAATCTGAACGCCGTAGGAGCGGCTTCAGCCGCGAATGAGTCGACTCATAGCCACTGCGGATAACTACCCAACCCGACGCATCTGCCAGCAAACCGAGGCCACCATGCATTTCGATCTGCCCGACCTGCGCCTGTTCATCCACATCGCCGAGTCACCCAGTCTGACTCAGGGCGCGCGCAAGGCGTTTCTCTCGCCGGCAGCCGCCAGCGCGCGGATCAAGGCACTGGAAAGTCAGCTCGGCAGCCGCCTGCTGTATCGCGACAGCCGTGGTGTCGAGCTGACCCCAGCCGGCCAACGCCTGCTGCAACATGCGCGGCTGATCATGCGCCAGGTGGATTACCTGAAAAGCGAATTCACCGAATACGGCACCGACGCCGCCGGGCATATCCGAATTTTCGCCAACACCACGGCAGTGACCGAATTTCTCCCCGAGGTGCTGGCCGGTTTTCTCGCCGAACGCCCCGGCGTCACCGTCGACCTGCAGGAGCGTCTGAGTCGCGATATCGTCCGTGGCGTACTCGATGGCGCGGCGGATCTCGGCATCATCGCCGGCCCGGTACAGGCGCCGGGTTTGCAGGTGCTGCACTTCAGCACCGACCGTCTGGTGCTGGCCGTACCGTTGGGTCATGCCCTGGCGCAGCGGCAGTCGGTGAGTTTCAACGACACCCTCGCCTACCAGCACATCGGCCTGCACGAGGGCAGCACGCTGCTGAGCTTCTTGCGTGAACAGGTGGAGAAACTCGGCGGCAATCTGGCCTTGCGTATCCAGGTATCGAGCTTCGAGGCGATCTGCCGGATGATCGAAGGCGGCGTCGGCATAGGCATCATTCCCGAGTCGGCCGCACGCCGGCACAGCCGCACCATGCAGCTGGCTATCCTGCAGCTGGACGAAGCCTGGGCGGTGCGCGAACGCAGCATGCTGGTGCGTGAGCTGGACGCGCTGCCGGGCAGCGTGCGCGCGCTGATCGACCGGCTGAAACAGGGCGTGTAGCGCCAGGCAAAATTCGGGGGAAAAAAAAAGGGCGACCAAATTGGTCGCCCGCCCATTCAAGGCATTCCTCGAAAGGAATGCGGAAACGCTTGCACCCAAATCACGCAGGATGATCGGGACGTGCTCAGTGTCGCCGCAGCCCACTGCACTGCCTATTGCACCAAGGTCGTAGGACACTATCCCTGTCGTGGCAAGCCATACTCCGTAATGAACTGCAGGCCCAGGAGACACGCATGAACCCGGAGCACCTCGCCCTGTTGCAGCAGGCGCCAGCCAGCACTCATGCCGATGACACCTGGGCCAGGCTCTGTTGCGAACAGGCCCTGCTGGCAGTCGAGGAAGGCTGTTATGCGGTCGGCGCCTTGTTGGTGGATGAGACAGGTGAACTGCTGTGCAGCGGGCGCAACCAGGTGTTCACCTCGGCCTACGTCAGCGCCGCCCACGCCGAGATGCGGGTGCTCGACCAGCTCGAAAGCGAACATGCGCAGGTCGACCGCCGAAGTCTGACCCTCTACGTCAGCCTCGAACCCTGCCTGATGTGCTACGGCCGTATCCTGCTGGCCGGCATCACCCGCGTGCGCTATCTGGCGCGCGACCGCGATGGCGGCTTCGCCCTGCATCACGGCCGCCTGCCTCCGGCCTGGGCCAATCTCGCTTCCGGCCTTGCTGTGGTTCAGGCCAAGGCCGATCCCTACTGGCTCGACCTGGCCAAGCAACTGATCGAGCGCCTGCAGGACCGACAAGCCATGCGCGAGCGCGTGCTCGCGGCCTGGCGCGGCGGTCGTTGAAAACCGTAGGGTGCGCCGTGCGCACCGAAATTTGCAGGCATCAGCCAGGGCCAGCGGAGCATTGGTGCGCGCGGCGCACCCTACGCCTAGTCCTTGCCCAACCCGTGCTGCCGTAGCTTGTTGGCGATGGTGGTATGGGAAACACCGAGGCGCTTGCCCAACTGGCGGCTGCTGGGATGATCGCGGAATAGCCGCTCCAGCACCGCCTTCTCGAAGCGGCCGAGAATATCGTCTAGGCTGCCTTCCACCGAGAACTCACCCAACGGCTGCGGCGCCCCGTAATCCGGCAGTCGGATATGCTCGGCCTTCACCGTGCCGCCATCGCACAGCGAAACCGCCTGGAACAGCACGTTCTCCAGCTGCCGCACGTTGCCCGGCCAATGGTAATGAGCCATGCGCTCGAAGGCCTGCGGCGCCAGTTTCGGCAGCGCGCAGCCGATCTGCCGGCTGGCGGAATCGAGAAAGTGCTCGACCAAAGGTGCCAGGCCATCGAGGCATTCGCGCAGCGGCGGGATATGCAGGCTGAGCACGTTAAGGCGGTGGTAGAGATCCTGACGAAACTCGCCATGGGCGCAGAGTTCGGACAGGTCGACCTGGGTGGCGCAGATCACTCGCACGTCCAGGTACACCTCCTCGTCGCTGCCCACACGGCGGAAGCAACCATCCTGCAGAAAGCGCAACAGCTTGGCTTGCAGACGCGGGCTCATCTCACCGACGCCGTCGAGAAACAGCGTGCCACCAGCAGTCAGCTCCAGCAGGCCAAGCTTGCCTTCCGGGCGCGCGCCTTCGAAGGCGCCGGGGCCGTAGCCAAATAGCTCGGTCTCGGCCATGGACTCGGGCAGGCCAGCGCAGTTAAGTGCCATGAACGGCGACTGCCCACGCGGGCTGGCCAGGTGACAGGCGCGCGCCAGCAATTCCTTGCCGGTGCCGGTCTCACCCTCGATCAGCAGCGGCGCATCCAGCGGCGCCATGCGCCGAGCTTCCTTGACCACCGCCGCCATCACCCTGGAGCTCTGGAAGATCGAGTCGAAACCACGCAGCTCCTGCTTGCGCACATGGTAGATACGCTCACCAACACGATCGGCGCGATGCAAGGTCAGCACCGCGCCAGCCAGCGCCTCGCTGTCGTCGTGTTCGTTCTGCAGCGGTGCGATATCGGCGAGAAACACATCGCCCTTGATCTTCACCCGCAAGCCGTTGATTCGCGTCTTGTTGGCGCGCACCAGCTCCGGCAGGTCGAAGTCCTCGGCGTAGCGCGACAGCGCCATGCCCGGTACCTCGTCCACACGCACACCGAGCAACTGCGCTGCGCTGCGGTTGGCGGCGACTATGCTGCCGCCCATGTCGATGGACAGCACCGGAAAGTCCAGCGCGCCGAGCAACGCATTGAGTTCCAGGTGACGCCGCTCGCTGGGCATCAGCCCCACGCGCTTGACGCCGAACACGCCGGCGATGGCCTCGAACTTCGGCCTCAGCGACTGGAACTGCAGGTTGATCAGATTCGGACAGTGTAGATAGATGGCATTGCCCTGCTCGCCACCGACTTCGCCCCGGGCAACGTTGATGCCGTAGTCGACCAGCAGGTTGAGGATGTCCCGCAGGATGCCGACACGGTTCTGGCAGTGGACCTTGATACGCATGGCTCAGGCTCTTGTTGTTGTAGCCGCCGGGTCACATAAATCGGAGATGGCGGCATAATTTTCGTCAAGAATATGTGACATCCAAACGCAGCAGCAAGCCGAAAAATCGCCATACCGGCAAGATCGTAATCAAAAGTTTACAGTTTCCCCGTGCAATCCTGAGCTGCGTTGCTTCTGGCCACCGTTTCAACCCGAGCAATCAGCGGCATGCTCTGGTCAAGACAAGAACAACAGCCCCCCAGAAGGAGGCAGCGATGAAGAGTACGCAGTACCTGGCACGGGAACCGGACGAGAGTGGCTTTATCCATTACCCGGAAAGCGAACATCAGGTGTGGAACACCCTGATCACTCGCCAGTTGAAGGTGATCGAGAACCGCGCCTGCCAGGAATACCTAGACGGTATCGAGCAACTCGGTTTGCCGCTGGAGCGCATTCCGCAGCTCGGCGAGATCAACCGTGTGCTCGAAGCCACCACTGGCTGGCGCGTGGCGCGAGTGCCGGCGCTGATCCCCTTCCAGACCTTCTTCGAGCTGCTGGCCAGCAAGCAGTTTCCCGTCGCCACCTTCATCCGCACGCCCGAGGAACTGGACTATCTGCAGGAGCCGGACATCTTCCACGAGATCTTCGGCCACTGCCCGCTGCTGACCAACCCCTGGTTCGCCGAATTCACCCATACCTACGGCAAGCTCGGTCTCAAGGCCACGAAAGAGCAGCGCGTCTACCTGGCGCGGCTGTACTGGCTGACCATCGAATTCGGCCTGCTCGACACCCCGGCCGGCCGGCGCATCTACGGTGGCGGCATCCTCTCCTCGCCGAAGGAAACCCTCTACGCGTTGTCCGACGTGCCCGAACACCAGCCCTTCGATGCACTGGAAGCGATGCGCACGCCGTATCGCATCGATATCCTGCAGCCGGTGTACTTCGTCCTGCCCGAGCTCAAGCGCCTGTTCGAGCTGGCTCACGAAGACATCATGGCGCTGGTGCATCAGGCCATGGCGCTGGGCTTGCACGCGCCGAAGTTTCCGCCGAAAGCCGCGTAGCCTTTTAGCTCCCCTCGCCCATTTATGGGAGAGGGGTTGGGGTAGAGGGTAGAAGCTATCAGCGCCCTCCCTCCAACCTTCTCCCGCTAGCGGGAGAGGGAGCTGTTCGATCCCCCCTTACCATCTATGCTCTGACCTCGAATACTCAAGGAGCCTGAAATGACCAGCCTTGCCCAAGCCCAATGCGAAGCCTGCCGCGCCGATGCGCCGAAAGTGACCGATGAAGAACTGGCCGAGCTGATCCGCGAGATCCCCGACTGGAACATCGAGGTACGCGGCGACCATATGGAGCTGGAGCGCATATACCTGTTCAAGAACTTCCGCCATGCCCTGGCCTTCACCAACGCCGTTGGCGCCATCGCCGAGGAAGTCGGCCACCACCCGGCCCTGCTTACCGAATGGGGCAAGGTCACCGTCACCTGGTGGAGCCACGAAATGCGCGGCCTGCACCGCAACGACTTCATCATGGCCGCACGTACCGACGTGCTGGCTGCCAGCGCCGAGGGTCGCAAGTGAGCCATTTCGCCAAGGTCACCCGCGTGCCGGGCGATCCCATCCTCAGCCTGATGGAAGCCTATCGCCTAGACAGCAACCCGGCGCGCCTGGACCTCGGCGTTGGCGTCTACAAGGACGCTCAGGGCCTGACGCCGATCCCGCGTGCGGTGAAGCTGGCCGAGCAGCGCCTGATCGATGTCGAGCAAACCAAGACCTACATCGGCGGCCATGGCGACGCGGCGTTCGGCACGCTCCTGAGCCAGCTGGTGCTCGGTGCGGACTCGGCACTGCTCGCCGAGCAGCGCGCCGGCGCAACGCAAACACCGGGCGGCACCGGCGCCCTGCGTCTGGCGGGTGATTTCATTCGTCACTGCCTGCCGGGGCGCGGTATCTGGCTGAGCGATCCGACCTGGCCGATCCATGAAACCCTGTTCGCCGAGGCCGGACTCAAGGTTGGCCACTACCCCTACGTCGGCGCCGACAACCGCCTCGACGTGGAAGCCATGATCGCCGCCCTGACCCACCTGCCCAAGGGCGACGTGGTACTGCTGCATGCCTGCTGCCACAACCCCACCGGCTTCGACCTCACTCCACGTGATTGGAAACGTGTGCTGGAGGTGGTCAAGGCGCGTGAGCTGCTGCCACTGATCGACTTCGCCTACCAGGGCTTCGGCGATGGCCTGGTAGAAGACGCCTGGGCGGTGCGCCTGTTCGCCACCGAGCTTCCAGAGCTGTTGATCACCAGTTCCTGCTCGAAGAACTTCGGCCTGTATCGCGAGCGCACCGGTGCTCTGATCGTCTGCGCCGGCGACGCCGAAAAGCTCGTCGACATCCGCAGTCAGCTGGCCTCCATCGCGCGCAACCTGTGGTCGACGCCGCCCGCCCATGGCGCTGCGGTGGTGGCGCAGATACTCGGTGACGACGAGCTGAAAGGGCTCTGGCTGGACGAACTGGAAGGCATGCGCCTGCGCGTCGCCAGCCTGCGCCGCGGCCTGGTCGAAGCGCTGGCACCCCATGGTCTGAGCGAACGCTTCGCGCATGTCGCCGAGCAACGCGGCATGTTCTCCTACACCGGCCTGTCGCCGCTGCAGGTGCAACGCCTGCGCGAGGAGTTCAGCGTGTACATGGTCGGCAGTGGCCGCGCCAACGTCGCCGGGCTGGATGCCAGCCGGCTGGAGCAGTTGGCCGACGCCATCGCTCGCGTCTGCGTGAACTGAGTTCACAGGCGGCAGGTCTTAATGACCGCCGCCTGCCCCCTTCCCGGCTATAGTGCGGTCATCGCCATTCACGACGGATTCGCCAATGGCCGTACCCAGCAACATCCTCTTTCGCGCCTACCAGCGCATCATCCACAGCCTGGCGTTCTACCCGACGCTGATCGCCAGCGGCTTCTTCCTGCTGTGCCTGCTGACCATGGCTGCCGAGTACCAACCGTGGATGATGGCGTTCAAGGATCACGTCGATCTCGGCCTGGTAAGCAATGCAGACAATGCCAGGCTGATCCTCGGCACGCTGGTCACGGGCATTCTGTCACTGATGGTGTTCAGTTTCTCGATGGTCATGGTGGTGCTCAACAATGCAGCCGCATCGCTGTCACCACGGGTGATTCCGGGCCTGGTCAGTAGCAAGGCGCACCAGAAAACCCTGGGCTTCTACCTCGGCACCATCCTCTACGCGCTGCTGCTGATCACCACCATCGAGCAGGGTAACAATGAGCGGATACCCAGCCTCGGCGTGCTCATAACCCTAGCCATGGGCATCGTCTGCCTGGGCCTGTTCGTGCACTTCATCCGCTCGATATCGCAGTCGATTCAGGTCGAGCACATCCTCGGCAACCTCTACAGCACCAGCCTGGCAAAGCTCGATGCCTGCATTGGTGGCCCGGCATCGCGCGACGCCGCACCACCGTGGCCGGCTGACAGCGACTGGGTCACGGTTAACGCGCAGCGCAACGGCTACTTCAAGGAGCTCAACGTCAAAGAGGTCAGCACGCTGCTGCGCCGCCATCAGGTGCGTATGACGGTAATCGCCCACCGCGGTTTCTTCGTCAGCGAGGGCCATCCGCTGTTTCGCCTGGAACGTCCGCTGGATGAAGCCGTGTGCCAGCAGTTGCTCGATTGCTTCGACTTCTTCATCGAAGAGTACGCCAGCACCCATTACTTCTTCGGTTGCCGGCAGATGTCGGAAATCGCCGTGAAGGCATTGAGCCCCGGTATCAACGATCCAGGCACGGCGATCAAGACGGTGGACCTGCTCAGCGTACTGCTGAGCAGACGCCTGGCGCTGTCCGAGCGAGACTTCGCCAGCCTGCCCGACGAGCCACCACGGCTGTGCTACCAGGAACTGTCGCTGGACCAGTTGCTGCTACAACTGCTGGGGCCAATACGCGTCTACGGTGCGGCGGATGTCAGCGTACTGGTCAGCCTATTGCAGGCCTTCAAGAACCTGCTGCATCGCCCCACCAGCACGCAGCAGCGCGCCGATCTGCTGCGCCACGCGCGCAGCGTGCGCGATACCGCCGAGCGCCATCTGACCGAGCGTCGCGAGCGCGAGGAAATCAACGATTTCATCACACGCATCAACCGCACGTTGCAGGACTCGGAGCAGCCGCTGATGCCTCTGAAGGTTGCAAGCGACGCCCCGTGATGGGGCAAAACGTGCCGCAGGGAAATTGCACGACCGTTTATCAGTAAAAATAATCCTTAAAAATCAAAAAGATAAAAAGCAATCACAAAAAACATGGCGTACTTCATGCTTGCCATCAGGGGCACAGTTCCCTAGGGTAGTTTGCATGTGGTCCCTGATTGCCCCCATCAGTTCATTGCTGAGCGGGGTCGCGTTACTCCTGCTCGGCAATGGTCTGCTCAACACCCTACTGACCCTGCGTGGCGTCGCCGAAGGCTACTCCACCACGATGCTCGGACTGATCATGTCCGGGTACTTCGTCGGGTTCCTCCTCGGTACCTGGCTGGCGACTCCGCTGGTCAAACGCATCGGGCACATTCGCGCGTTCGCCTGTTGTGCCGCACTGGCTGCCATCGCCGCCCTGCTCCATTTGCTGCTGATAAATCCCTGGGTCTGGCTGGGCCTGCGGGTGCTCTATGGCCTGGGACTGGTGACGCTGTACATGGTCATCGAGAGCTGGCTCAACGCCCAGGCACCCAACGAGAAGCGCGGCCAGGTGTTCGCCGTGTACATGGCGGTCAACCTCGGCGCCCTGGCGCTGGCCCAGCAGTTGCTGCACCTGGCCGACCCGGTGCAGTTCACCCTGTTCGCCATCGCCGCCATCCTCATCAGCGCCGCGTTGATGCCCATTACCCTCACCCGCCAGGCACAGCCAAGCCTGCCCGAAACACCACCGAGCAACCTGCGCCAACTGTGGAACATCGCGCCGCTGGCGATAGTCGCTGCCGGCCTCTCCGGCCTTGCCATGGGCGGCTTCTGGGGCATGGCGCCGGTCTACGCCAGCCTGGCCGGCTTCGATACGTCCGGCGTCGGTCTGCTGATGACCGCAACCATTCTCGGCGGCGCCCTGCTGCAATGGCCCATCGGTATCTACTCGGATCGCCACGACCGACGCCAGGTGCTGCTCTGGGTGGTGATACTGGCGGTCGCCCTGGCGCTGATCATGAGCCTGCTGCCAGCCGGCCCGCTGCTGCTAGGCGCCATCTTCATCTGGGGCGGCCTGGCCTTCGCCATCTACCCCATCGCCGTGGCGCAACTGATCGACCAGTTGCACAGCGACGAGATTCTTTCCGGCTCCGCCAGCTTGCTGATGGTCAATGGCATCGGCTCGGTGTGCGGGCCGCTATTGGCCGGCCTGCTGATGGAGCAGTTGGGCGCCAGCGCACTGCCGCTTTACTTCGCTTGCACCCTCGGCCTGCTGGCCGCCTACACCTTTTACCGGCTGCGCCATGTCAGCGATCTGGTCAGCGGCGACGCCGCACACTTCACGCCCATGCTGCGCACCAGCCCCACGGTATTGGAGCTGATGCCCGATGCGCCGCCACAAGACCACGAAGCCACGGAGGAACCTTCCCCCCACGCCTCCTGAACACCTGGCAGGCTGTTGAAAAACGACCTGCTGAAGGACGGCTGTTTCGGCAAGGCCCCGAGCCTACCCCAAGCAGCCAGAAACCCGGCCCCTCGGCCACGCGCATTCGCGCCGAGCCGCAGCGGCCACTTCTGGAGAAACAACGATGCTATTAGCTACCGATCTGGATGGAACCTTTCTCGCTGGCGACCCCGAAGATCGCCTGAGCCTTTATCAGACCATCGCCGCCCACCCCGAGATCAAGCTCGCCTACGTCACCGGGCGCAGCCTGGAGGCGGTGCTGCCGTTGCTGGCCGACCCGACGCTGCCGCAGCCGGACTACATCATCGCCGACGTCGGCGCGACGCTGGTGCATGGCGACAGCCTGCAACCGATCCAACAGCTGCAAAGCGTGGTCGATGCCCGCTGGCCCGGCGAAACCCAGGTGGCCAGCGTCATCGAGCCGTTCGGCCTGGAGCGTCAGGACGTGCCGCAGGCACGCCGCTGCTCCTACTTCTGCACGCCTGAACAGGCGGCCAACCCGGCGCTGCGCGAGATCGCCGATGAGCTGGGTTGCGACCTGCTGTACTCCGCCGAGCTGTACCTGGACTTCCTGCCCAAGGGCGTGAACAAGGGCAGCAGCCTGCAGGCCCTCGCCGACTGGCTGGAGCTGGGCCACGACCAGGTACTGGCAGCCGGCGATACGCTCAACGACCTGTCCATGCTCAGCGCCAGCTTCCATGGTGTATGCGTCGGCCAGTCGGAAACCGCACTGCTGGAAGCCACCGCCAACCACTCGCGCACTCTGCATGCCAGCCGCCCTGGCTGCGGTGGCATTCTCGAAGCCTTCGCCCATTTCGGCTTTCTCGGCGAGCACGGCATCGCTGCCGAACGCCGCCAGGCCGCGCAACCAGGCAAGGCCGAGCTGGTGATGGTCTATCACCGCCTGCCTTATGAGGAATACCGCAATGCCGCCGGCAAGCTGCAGCGTCGCCGCCCGACCTCGCCCAACGGCATCATTCCCACCCTGCTCAGCTTCTTCGGCGACGGCCGTCCCGGCTCCTGGGTGGCCTGGGCCGTACACGAGGACGGCGACGAGCCGTTCGACAGCCACACCACGGTGGACGCCGAGCGTTATCCCAAGCTCACCGCCGCGCGGGTCAAGCTGAGCAAGGAAGAAGTCGACATCTTCTACAAGCGCTTCTCCAAGGAAGCCTTCTGGCCGACCCTGCATACGTTCTGGGAACGCGCGATATTCAACGAGGACGACTGGCAGGTGTTCCTCAAGGTCAACCGCGCCTTCGCCGAACGCACGGCGCTGGAGGCCGCCGAAGGCGCCATCGTCTGGCTGCATGACTACAACCTGTGGATGGTGCCAGCCTACCTGCGCGAGCTACGCCCGGACCTGCGCATCGCCTTCTTCCACCACACCTACTTCCCCTCGGCCGACGTGTTCAACGTGCTGCCCTGGCGCCGGCAGATCGTCGGCAGTCTGCTGCAGTGCGACTACATCGGTTTTCACATTCCGCGTCAGGTGGAGAACTTCGTCGACGTCGCCCGTGGTGTGTTCCCGCTCAAGACGCTGGAGCGGCAGAGCTGCGCGCCGCGCTTCATCACCTATGGCTGCGCCGTGGGCCTGGAGCGCATGACCACCGCGCTGGACACCGGCACGCGCCAGGTCAAACTCGGCGCGCACCCGGTCGGGCTGGATATCGACCGCGTACGCAACGCCCTGGAAGCGCCGAAGATCAAGGAGCTGATGGGCCAGCTGCGTGAGGAAATGAAAGGCGTGAAGCTGATCCTCTCGGTCGAGCGCCTCGATTACACCAAGGGCATTCTGGAAAAGCTCAACGCCTACGAGCGCCTGCTGGCGGATAACCCCGAGCTGATCGGCAAGGTCACCCTGGTCACCGTGTGCGTGCCGGCAGCGCGCGAGATGAGGGTGTACGACGAACTGCAAACGCAGATCGAACAGGCAGTCGGTCGCATCAACGGCCGTTTCGCCCGCATCGGCTGGACGCCGCTGCAATTCTTCTTCCGCAGCCTGCCCTTCGAGGAAGTCAGCGCCTGGTACGCCATGGCCGATGTCATGTGGATCACCCCATTGCGCGATGGCCTGAACCTGGTAGCCAAGGAGTTCGTCGCAGCGCAAGGCCTGCTCGGCGGGCGTGGCGTGCTGGTGCTGTCGGAGTTTGCCGGCGCCGCGGCCGAGCTCAAGGGTGCGCTGCTGACCAACCCGCATGACCCGGCTGATCTGGCGCAGACCTGCTACCTGGCGCTGAACCTGCCCAAGAGCGAGGCCCAGGCGCGCCTGCGCGAGCTGTTCGATATCGTCTGCTACAACGACATTCGCCGCTGGGGCGAGGAGTTCCTCGCGGGCGTGCAAGTACAGGAAGAGCCCGAGCCGCTGACGCTGGTGAGCTAGATAGCTCATCGCGGCTGAAGCGGAGTGCCGCCCAGCCGCTCCTGCGGCCTGATTGGTCCGTAGGAGTGGCTGGGCGGCATTGCATTTAAGCTGCGAAGACGTGGTGTGGCCCGAATTGCATCCGGCCCAGGTTCGAGAACCTCGCCGTCAACCCTCCTGGGTATCGACCATGCAGTTGATCATCCAGGACACGCCGAAACGGTCGGTAAGCATGGCGAAGCGGGTCGCCCAGAAGGTCGCCTGCAGCTCCATCTGCACCGAACCACCGGCCGACAATGCCTCGTACAGGCGCTCGGCCTCCGGCACGTTGTCCACCTGCAGGGAAACGGAACACCCCTTGATCCCCTCATAGGGGTACTGCGGCAGATTATCGGAAGCCATCAGCAACTGTTCGCCGACGGTCAGGCAGACGTGCATGACACGCTGCTGGTACTCGGCCGGAACCTCCATGTCCTCGGGGCTGTCGGCGTAGCGCATCATCTCCAGCTTACCGCCGAAGATCTCGGCGTAGCGGTTGAAGGCGGCCTCGCACTGGCCATCGAACATCAGATAGGCATGCATCTTCATCGTTACTCTCCTTGATTTTCACTGCTCATGCGCGCGCGAATACGGTTTTCCTGCTCACGCAACTCGGGGGTGAACTCGGCGCCGAAATCCTCGGCCTCGAAGATCTGTCGAATCTCGATATCGGATTCGCCAGGCATGGGATTGGGGCAACGCTTGACCCAGTCGATGCAGGCCTGCAGCGACTCGACCTGAAAGATCCAGAAGCCAGCTACTAGCTCCTTGGTCTCCATGAACGGGCCATCAATCACCGTACGCTGCGCCCCGGAAAAACGCACCCGCGCGCCCTTGCTGCTGGGCTGCAGGCCCTCGCCGGCGAGCATTACACCGGCTTCCACCAGCTCTTCGTTGTAACGGCCCATGGCCGTCAGCAGCTCTTCGCTGGGCATCACACCGGCTTCGGAATCGGCCGTCGCTTTGACAATCACCATGAAACGCATCGCCTTTCTCCTTGTTCGAGTCGAAGTCGCGCGCAGGGTGTCTCCCTACGGCTGACAGTGAACCCAGGGCGGGGTTCTATGCAGTAGTCGAATGGGCGACGGAAGAATAGACAGGCACATTGAAAAAAGTTGGTGCGCGCGCACGCCGCTCAACCCGTAGGGTGTCGCGGGGCCGCCTAGGTCATGCGCACCGAGTCATTCACCGTACTCACAATTGTCCACCACAGCATCACCGCCCCAATCCGCCGGATATACGCCCTCCTTCACCAAACGATGAAAGCTCGACCACGGCCAATCCGCCACGCGCGGCACCAGCCCATGGCGCACCGGATTGAAATGCAGATAATCCAGATGCCGCTGGTAATCGTCTTCATCACGAATGCGGTGCTCCCAGAAGCGCCGCTGCCAGAGCCCCGACTCGCGGCGCAGGCTACGACTCAAACTGACCGTTCCAGGCACCGCCACTGCCTGGGATGTCAGACGTTTGATCATCGACCAGCGCGCCCCAAAATCTGCATCACCCTGGGGCATACGCCAAAGACAATGCAGGTGGTCCGGCAACAGCACCCAAGCCTCGATGACGAAGGGACGGTGTAAACGGACTCGTTCGATGGCGCGTCGCAAGGCTGCGCGCAATGGCGCATCGGTCAACACAGGGAGGCGCTGGTGGCTTACCAACGTAAAGAAATAGCAGGCGCCCGCATCGCGAGCGCGGCGGTAGTTGGACATTCCTTGTCTCCTGAATCTTTGCCGGCAGATTCAGGATAGTCGGCGGTGCGCGCGGCGCACCCTACAGGTAGAACAGCGCAATTCCCGTAGGGTGCGCCACGCGCACCGACTCCAACTCAAACGCGGAAGCGGCTGACCATGAACTGCAGCTGGCCGCCCAGGCGCGCCAGCTCGGCCGAGGATTTGGCCGTTTCGTCGCTGGCGGTGGCGGTCTGCTCGGAGACGTCGCGCACGCTGAGGATGCTGCGGCTGATTTCCTCGGCCACGGCGCTCTGCTCTTCCGCAGCGGCGGCGATCTGCTGGTTCATCGACTGGATGTTGGACACCGCGAGGGTGATGCTGCCCAGCGAGTCGCCGGCCTTGCGCGTCAGCTCGACGCTGCTGTCGGTGAGGGTGCGACTGTTGCGCATTACCGCGGCGACCTGCTGGGTACCACTCTGCAAGCCGGCGATCAGCGCCTCGATCTCCTCGGTGGATTTCTGCGTGCGCTGCGCCAGGCCGCGCACTTCGTCGGCGACCACCGCAAAGCCGCGCCCAGCTTCGCCGGCACGCGCTGCTTCGATGGCGGCGTTGAGCGCCAGCAGGTTGGTCTGCTCGGCCACCGACTTGATCACGTCCATCACGCTGCCGATCTTGTCGCTTTCCTGCTGCAGGCCGGTCATGGCCTCGGAAGAACGTCCGACCTCAGCAGCCAGACGCTCGATCTGCGAAATCACCTCGGCCACCACCTGGTCGCCCAGGCGCGCCTGGCCGTCCGCGTCGTTGGCCGCCTGCGAGGCCTGCTCGGCGTTGCGCGCCACTTCCTGCACGGTGGCGGACATCTCATGCATGGCGGTGGCCACCTGATCGGTCTCGCTCTTCTGGCTGTTGGCGCCAGCGCTGGTCTGCTCGGTGACCGCCGACAGCTCTTCGGCGGCGCTGGCAATCTGGGTGACGCTGTCGCGGATGCCGCCGATCAGCTCGCGCAGGGTCGTGGCCATGTGCTGGATGCCCTGCTGCAGTTGGCCCATCTCGTCGCGGCGATCGACCCGCACGCTGGCGGTCAGATCGCCATCGGCAATGCGCTTTACCGCGACCAGGGTGTCCTGCAATGGGCGGGTGATCTGACGGGTGATGATCCAGGCAGCCAAAACGCCGAACAGCAGGGCCAGCAGCGTGGCGCCGATCTGCAGACTACGCGCCTGGGCACTTTCGATGGCCATGCGCTCCATCTGGAACTTGTACAGCGTCTCGCTGATACGGACGATTTCGCCCTGCTGATCGGTCATTTCCTGACGGGTACGGGCGATATCGGCAGTGGCGGCCTTGAACGCCTGCACCGTCTGCTCGAACTGGCCGAGCGCCGTGGAGATCCGCCGTACAGCATCCTGCTGGGCGCTACCGAAAACCTGCTCCAGCGCAGCGAGACTGGCGCGTGCAGTGCCGATGCGCTCGGCAAGGGCCTGCTCGGTCTGGGCATCGGGTGTGCTTTCATAGCGCTCAAGCAGATAACGCAGACGCAGCAGCTCACCATGAGTGAGCGTCAAGGCCTGCAGCTGCTCGAAGCGACGACCGTCGTATTCCGGCAGCAGCTCCACGCTGCGACGCATCGCGCCCAGTAGTTCGCTCAGCTGCTGGTCTTCGCTATTCACCTGGCCACGTGCCTGCTCGGCGGCCGTGTAGGCTGCCCGCATACCCGCCAGTGAGCGCTGGTAATCCTGGTTGTAGCGGTCCTGCTCCTGTAGCAGCTTGACGTTGACCGGATTGGTGAAGGTCCCCAGCAGCTTCTTCTGCTGCTCGAGATAGAGGTTCAGGTTGGTCAGCAGACGCTCGCTGCTGGCGGCGTCGCCCTTTGCCAGCATGAACTGCAGGCGGGCGATACGCAGGTTGGTCAGCGTTGCATTGAGTTGGGTGATCTCGCTCATCCAGGTGCTGCGCTGGATCACGCTGCCCAGGCCGCTCCAGGCGGTCCAGGCCAGAGCCAGGGTAAGCACCAGCACCAGGCCGAAGCCGAGCGCGAGTTTGCGGGTAACGCTGAGATTAGCGAACCAGGTGTTCATGACAATTCTCCAACTGCGGATGTTTCAGGTTTCGCTGGAGAATTGTTTTTGTTGAAGCCAGCACGAGGGATCAGCTGACGTACCAAGCGACCACTACGGCACAGATTTTAAGCGGGTGTGACATTCTGCAGCGGCGCCGCCACCATCAGCGGCGCCACGCGCGCATCAGCCAAGCAGCTGCAGCGCCTCGACGCTGCATTGCTGGATGCGTGCCCAATCGCTGTTTTCCACCCACTCGCGCTGGAACATCCAGGTGCCGCCCACGCACATGACATTGGGCTGCGCCATGTAGCGCTGCAGGTTGTCCGGGGTGATGCCGCCGGTGGGGCAGAAACGCACCCCGCCGAAAGGCCCAGCCAGCGCCTTGAGCGCCGCGACGCCACCGCAGATCTCCGCCGGGAACAGCTTGAAGCGGCGATAACCGAGGGCGTAGCCGACCATCAGCTCCGACGCGCTGCTCACACCGGGCAGCAGTGGCAGCGGGTTGTCCAGCGCGGCCAGCAACAGCTCACGTGTGCTGCCCGGCGTGACGATGAACTGCGCACCGGCCGCGGTCGCCGCAGCGAGCATGTCTTCATCCAATACGGTACCGGCACCGACACAGAGCTCGGGACGCTCGGCGCGCAGGCGACGAATCGCCTCAAGGCCATGCTCCGAGCGCAGGGTCACTTCCAGCACGCGCAGGCCACCGGCGGCCAGGGCGTCGGCCAGCGGCAGGATGTCCGCCTCACGGGCGATGGTGATCACCGGCATGATCCGCGCCTGCGCGCAGATGCGGTCGATCTCGGCGATTTTTTCGGCCATGCGCGCGCGCTGGCCTTGGTCGAGGCTGGTCATGTCAGGGACACCAATGGATTTCAAGAGGGGAATTGAGGAAGGCGCGGATTGGCAGTTGGGCGATCTCGCCCGGCATCAGCGCCGCAGTCAGGACGTTCAATTTCGCCTGGCCCTGGATCGCCAGCAGCGGCAGGCGTGCGCTGGCCAGCACCGGCAGAGTCAGGGTCAGGCGTTGCGCCGGCTCGCTCGGGGCAAGCATCGGCAACACGCGGCGCGCGCAGTCCGGCTGCAACGCCTGGTGCAGATTGGGGCTATGCGGGAACAGCGACGCGGTATGCCCGTCGTCGCCCATGCCCAAGACCAACACGTCGATCGGCGCCAGCTCCGCGACCGCGGCATCGGCCAGCTCGGCCGCCTGTTCGAGGTTGCCAGCGACCTGATAGAGACTGAGAAAACGGGCTTCGGCAGCCGGGCCATGTAGCAGATGACGGCGCACCAGTGCCTCGTTGCTGCCGGCGTGGTTGACCGGCACCCAGCGCTCGTCGGCCAGGCTTACCAACACCTGCGCCCAGGGCAGCGCCTGCTGCGCCAGCGCCTCGAAGAACGGCACCGGGCTGCGCCCGCCGGACACCACCAATGTGGCCTGACCACGACTGGTGATGGCCTGACGCAACGCATCGGCCACGCGTACAGCCAAGGCCTGCGCCAGTTGTTCGGCGTCGTTATGCGCGCAGGCCTGCACGCCTGGCGGCAGTTTCAGTTCAGAGATCGCCATACCAACTCCTGCCATCTCGGGTGATCAGCGCGACCGACGCCATGGGGCCCCAGCTGCCGGCTGTGTAGGGTTTTGGCGCCTCGCCGAGACGATGCCAGCCGTCGATCAACTGATCGCACCACTGCCAGGCGTATTCGATCTCGTCCTTGCGCACGAACAGGTTCTGGTTGCCGCGCATCACTTCCAGCAGCAGACGTTCGTAAGCATCAGGGATGCGCGCACTGCGGTAGGTGTCGGAAAAACTCAGCTGCAGCGGACCACTGCGTAGCTGCATGCCCTTGTCCAAGCCCTGATCCTTGGTCAGCACCTGCAGGGCGATACCTTCGTCCGGCTGCAGGCGGATGATCAGCTTGTTGCCGATCAGTTGACGCTGCTCCGGGGCGAAGATGTAGTGCGGCGGCGCCTTGAAGTGGATGACGATCTGCGACAGCTTCTGCGGCATGCGCTTGCCGGTGCGCAGGTAGAACGGCACGCCGGCCCAACGCCAGTTGCGAATGTCGGCACGCAGGGCGACGAAGGTTTCGGTGTCGCTCTGGGTGTTGGAGTTCTCTTCCTCCAGATAGCCCGGCACCGGCCGTCCATCACTGCTGCCGGCCACGTACTGGCCACGCACCACGCGCTGGCCGAGCTGCTCGACGCTGATCGGCTCCAGCGCCTTGAGCACCTTGACCTTCTCGTCGCGGATGCTGTCGGCCGACAGGTCGCTGGGTGGGTCCATGGCGATCAGGCAAAGCAGCTGCAGCAGGTGGTTCTGGATCATGTCGCGCAACTGCCCGGCCTGATCGAAGTAACCCCAGCGCCCTTCGATACCGACCTTCTCGGCCACGGTGATTTCCACGTGGGAGATGTGGTTCTGGTTCCACTGGGTTTCGAACAGGCTGTTGGCGAAGCGCAGGGCAATCAGGTTCTGCACCGTCTCCTTGCCCAGGTAATGGTCGATGCGATAGACGCGGTTCTCCGGGAATACCTGGGCCACGGCATCGTTGACCGCACGCGAGGACGTCAGGTCATGGCCGATCGGCTTTTCCAGCACCACCCGCGTGCCCTCGGCCAGCCCCACGGCGGCCAGATTGGCGCAGATGCCGCCATACACCGAGGCAGGCGTGGCGAAGTAGGCGATCAACTGATCCTGCGGGCTGACATGCTCAAGCAACGCCGCATAGTCCTCGGCCTTGAGAAAATCCATGCCCAGGTAGCTCAGGCGTGCGAGGAAGCGCGTCAGGTCGGTTTCCGTCAGCTCCTTGGCTGGTACGTGCAGGCGCAACGCCTGTTCGATGGCGCGCAGGTGGCCACTCGGCTCGCCCGTTTCACGGGCCAGAGCGAGGATGCGCGTAGCATCGTGCAGCAAACCGGCACGATCGAGCTGGTAAAGCGCAGGAAACAGCTTGCGCAAGGCCAGATCGCCGAGCGCGCCGAACAAGGCAAAGGTGCAGGATTCAAGCTTCATCGCGGGCATGAGTTTGTTCTTTTATCAAGATGAACTAGAAATACCGGGTGATACTGCATTTATCAAGGAAAAATATTGTTATAGCAACAACATTATTCACAATACCCGATAAGTCAGTGGTGACCTTGGGGCGGCATCAGTAGGATAGGCCGGTTGTTTTACCGCCCATCGCCTGTCGCCAAGCCCGTTCAACCGCCTGTTAGGAGCCCCTATGGACCGAGTGCGCAACCTGCTGGAACAGATCCAGAGCCGCCTTGACGACCTGAACAAGGCCGAACGCAAGGTCGCCGAAGTGATCCTGCACGATCCGCAGCAGGCCACGCGCTTCAGCATCGCCGCACTTGCCCAGGCGGCGGGTGTCAGCGAGCCGACGGTCAACCGTTTCTGCCGCTCGTTCGGCGCCAACGGCTACCCGGAACTGAAGATGCAACTGGCGCAGAGCCTGGCCAGCGGCGCCGCCTATGTCAGCCGCGCGGTATCGGCCGACGACGGCCCCGAGGCCTACACCCGCAAGATCTTCGGCAGCACCATCGCCTCGCTGGACACTGCCTGCCAGAGCCTCGACCCGCAGCACGTCAGCCGCGCCGTCGACCTGCTGATCCAGGCGCGGCAGATACATTTCTTCGGCCTAGGCGCCTCGGCGTCGGTGGCACTCGATGCGCAGCACAAGTTCTTTCGCTTCAACCTGGCAGTGTCGGCGCATTCCGACGTGCTGATGCAACGCATGATCGCCTCGGTGGCGCACACCGGTGATCTGTTCGTGATCATTTCCTACACCGGGCGCACCCGCGAGCTGGTGGAGGTGGCACGCCTGGCGCGCGAGAACGGCGCTTCGGTGCTCGGCCTTACCGCTGCCGGCTCGCCCCTGGCCAAGGCCAGCACCCTGAGCCTGGACATTCCACTGCCGGAAGACACCGACATCTACATGCCGATGACCTCGCGCATCATCCAGCTCACCGTGCTCGACGTGCTCGCCACCGGTGTCACCCTGCGCCGTGGCGTGGACTTCCAGCCGCACCTGCGCAAGATCAAGGAAAGCCTGACCGCCAGCCGCTATCCGGCGGATGAAGAGCCGCTGTAAGGCGTTTACAGGAGCCAGCGCCCCTCGAAAAAGCGTCGCCGACAAGCCGGCCCCTACAGTTCTGGTGCGCTGGACGCTTCTGGTAGGCTTGCCGGTTTTTCCGAACCTGCCAGGAAATCCGCCATGCCAGCACTGATTGCCCTCAGCCGTTTCATCGGCAACACCTTCGCCGTCTGGGTGTTGCTGTTCGCCGTCATGGCCTTCTTCCAGCCCAGCTGGTTCCTGCCGCTGACCGCCTGGATCGTGCCGCTGCTCGGGCTGATCATGTTCGGCATGGGCCTGACCCTCAAAGGCGCGGACTTCCAGGAAGTCGCCCGCCGCCCGCTAGCCGTGCTGCTCGGCGTACTGGCTCAGTTCATCATCATGCCCTGCACCGCCTGGCTGTTGTGCCAGGCATTCGCCCTGCCGCCGGAAATCGCCGTAGGTGTGATCCTGGTGGGCTGCTGCCCAGGCGGTACCGCCTCCAACGTGATCACCTGGTTCGCCCGCGGCGACCTGGCGCTGTCGGTGTCGATCACCGCCGTCACCACCCTGCTCGCCCCGCTCGTGACCCCGGCACTGATCTGGCTGCTGGCCTCGGAATGGCTGCCGGTGTCGTTCAGCGCCATGTTCATTTCCATCCTCAAGATGGTGCTGCTGCCCATCGCCCTCGGCCTGATCACCCAGCGCCTGCTCGGAGAACGGGTGAAGACCGCCGTCGAGGTGCTGCCGCTGATTTCCGTGGTGAGCATCGTCGCCATCGTCGCCGCCGTGGTCGCGGCCAGCCAGGGCAAGATCGCCGAATCCGGCCTGCTGATCATGGCCGTGGTGACGCTGCACAACGGCATCGGCCTGGGCCTGGGTTACCTGGCCGGACGCCTGTTCGGCATGTCGCTGGCGCAGCGCAAGACGCTGTCGATCGAAGTCGGCATGCAGAACTCCGGCCTCGGCGCCGCCCTGGCCAGCGCCCACTTTAGCCCGCTTGCCGCAGTGCCCAGCGCGCTGTTCAGCGTCTGGCACAACCTCTCCGGCCCGCTACTGGCGACCATTTATCGTCGGATGAGTCAGGATTCAGAGAAAAGCTCCAACTGAATCAACAAGTTCCGCTGATCCGGCGCGCCTTGCCCCGCCCCCGCCAATGTGCACAATAATGGCGCACGCGAGGACGACCTCCGCACCCTGAACGCAGGGTGACCCACCCGGGGACGGCCCCTTTCAGGGCTCACTGGAGGTTAGCTATGTCCTGGATCATTCTGCTGCTCGCCGGCCTGTTCGAGGTCGGCTGGGCCATCGGTCTGAAATACACCGAAGGCTTCACCCGCCCCCTGCCAACGCTGCTGACCGTCTGCGCCATGCTGGTCAGCCTGGCCCTGCTCGGCCTGGCCATGAAGGAACTGCCCCTGGGCACCGCCTACGCCATCTGGACCGGCGTCGGCGCCGTGGGCACGGTGATCGCCGGCATTATCCTGTTCGGCGAATCCATGGCACTGCTGCGCCTGGCCAGTGTCGCACTGATCGTCTGCGGGCTGATCGGGCTCAAGATGAGCCACTAGAAAAGCGGGTGCGCTACGAAACCAGATAATCCGTAACGTGCGCCATGCGCACCAGAACGCCCCCGAAACCTCGGTGCGCACGGCGCACCCTACGAAGTCAGGTGATCCGTAGGGTGCGCCGCGCGCACCTTCATCAACGCCAATCCCCACGCAAGGCCGCCACCTGCGCCTGCAACGCCTCGCGCTTGGCCTGCTCCGGAGCAATCGGCGTTCCCGCCACCAGGCACACCCGCGACCACAGGCGTTTGAACAGCCCCTTGTGCGGATCGCGACTGAAAAAGCTGCCCCACAAGCCCTGCAGCGCCATGGGAATCACCGGCACCGAGTTCTCTTCGAGAATACGCTCGACGCCCGACCTGAACTCGTCAAGCTCACCATCAGCGGTCAGCTTGCCTTCGGGGAAGATGCACACCAGCTCGCCATTGCGCAGGTACTCGGCGATCTTCTTGAACGCGGCGTCGTAGATCAGCAGATCCTCGTTGCGCCCAGCGATCGGCACGGTGCCGGCGGTGCGGAAGATGAAGTTGAGCACCGGCAGGTCGTAGATCTTGTAGTACATGACGAAGCGCACCGGCCGCCGCACCGCGCCACCGATCAGCAATGCATCGACGAAGGACACGTGATTGCACACCAACACCGCCGGCCCCTCGCCGGGAATGGCGTCCAGGCCCTTGTGCTCGACCCGGTACATCGAGTGTCCCAGCAGCCAGATGAGAAAGCGCATGCTGAACTCGGGGACGATCTTGAAGATGTAGCTGTTGACCGCGATGTTCATCAGCGACACCACCAGAAACAGCTGCGGAATCGACAGCCCGGCGACGCTCAGGAACAGGATCGCGACGATGGCCGAGGCCACCATGAACAGCGCATTGAGGATGTTGTTGGCCGCGATCACCCGCGCCCGCTCGTGCTCGGCGGTGCGCGACTGGATCAGCGCATACAGCGGCACGATATAGAACCCGCCGAACAGACCGATGCCGAGAATGCAGCCGAGAATCCACCAGGCCTGGCCATGGCCCAGCAGCGCCAGCCAGTCATGCGGCGCGGCGCCCTGCGGGAAACCACCGGAGAACCACCACAGCAGCATGCCAAACAGGGTCAGGCCGATGGAGCCGAACGGCACCAGACCGATCTCCACCTTGTGCCCGCTCATGCGCTCGCAAAGCATCGAGCCCAGGCCGATGCCCAGCGAGAACACGGTGAGGATCAGCGTCACCACGCTCTCGTCACCGTACAGCCACTCCTTGGCGTAAGCCGGAATCTGCGTCAGGTAGATCGCGCCGAGAAACCAGAACCAGGAGTTGCCCACCAGCGAGCGCGACACCGCCTTACGCTGGCCCAGGCCGAGCTTCATGATCACCCAGGACTGACGGAAGATGTTCCAGTCCAGCGGCAACGTCGGCATGGCCGCCGCTGCACGCGGAATACCCTGGCTGGCCAGGTAGCCGAGCAGCGCCACACCGACCACCGAGCCGGCGACGATGGGCGCATAACTGCTGCTGGCCATCATGATCCCGGCGCCGATGGTGCCGGCCAGAATCGCCAGAAACGTGCCCATTTCCACCAGGGCGTTACCGCCCACCAGCTCCTCTTCCTTCAGGTGCTGCGGCAGGATCGAATACTTCACCGGGCCGAACAACGCCGACTGCGTGCCCATGGCGAACAGCACGGCGAGCATCAGCGGCAGGTTGTCCAGCAGCACCCCGGTAGCGCCGGCGAGCATGATGCCGATCTCGGCGAACTTGATCTTGCGGATCAGCGAGTCCTTGGCGAACTTCTCGCCAAACTGCCCACCGAGAGCGGAGAACAGAAAAAATGGCAGGATGAACAGCAAGGCGCAGAGATTGACCAGCAGATCGCGGTCGGCGCCCGTGTTGAGCTTGAAGAGGATGGCGAGAATCAGCGACTGCTTGAAGATGTTGTCGTTGAAGGCGCCGAGCAATTGCGTCACGAAAAACGGCAGAAAGCGCTTCTTGCCGAGCAGGGCGAACTGCGATTGTTGGGTCATCGTCCATGGTCCTCGCGGGGGTAGATTTGCCCGCACAGGCATTTGACTGCAATTCCACCCACGAAAGCCACAGGGCAAATGCGAACGCCTTGGCGGTTCGCCTCTTCGTGGCAGGGGCTTTCGGCTCGGGCATCCTGCTTCGCTCTACCTCCTGCATCCATGCAGTCGCAGCCGCGATGCTTTCGCCGCTGAAGCGCCTCCCACACCCGACGGCCTCGGCCCGGTAGGGTGCGCTGCGCGCACCAAGACGCCGCCGATTACCCGGTGCGCACGGCGCACCCTACGAGGCCTTCCCCCCTATCGCGCCGACAAACGTGCGCCAAACGCAGCGCAAAAAAAAACGGCAGCCCAGTCGGGCTACCGTTCTCGAACTCGGAGAAAACGTCAGTGCCCTCGCACTGACTACAACCTCACCTGCACTCCCTGGGGAATGCCAGCGCAGTCTGACAAAAGCCAGCCTCAGCGTCCGTTTAGCTTTGTTAACTGCCTGCAAAGAAATGTAAACGGCGGATGACTGCACGGTCCGCCACGCGGCACAATCGCGCCCATGAACGCTCGCCACCCTGCCTGCTGCAGCCCGCTCGACACGCACAACCCGCTGCCAAACTCGCTTGCCGGCGCGCAGCTGATCAGCACCCGTTTCGACCCCACCCTGTTTGCCGAGGACGATTTCGCTCGCTGCGATATCGCCCCGGTGCGCGGCGTAGCCAAGCGTCAGGCCGAGTACCTGGCCGGACGCCTGTGTGCCCGCGAGGCCCTGCGCCGCGTGACCGGCCAACCCGGCGTGCCGGCCGTCGGTGCAGACCGCGCGCCGCAGTGGCCACTCGGCGTGGTCGGCTCCATCACCCACGGCGACAACTGGGCGGCGGCGCTGGTCGCCCTGCGTGAGCAATGGCGCGCCCTGGGCCTGGACGTCGAGCGCCTGCTACCGGCCGAACGCGCCCAGCGCCTGCAGGGCGAAATCCTCACCCCCGCCGAAGTGCAGCGCCTGCAAAATCTGGACGACGAGACCCGTGCCGCGCGTATCAGCCTGACCTTCTCGCTCAAGGAGAGCCTGTTCAAGGCGCTCTACCCGCTGACCCTGACGCGCTTCTATTTCCATGACGCCGAGTTGCTGGAGATGGACCACGACAGCGCACGCCTGCGCCTGCTGATCGACCTGCATCCGGACTGGCGAACGGGCACCGAGCTGGATGGCCAATTCGCGCTGTTCGATAACAAGGTGCTGAGCCTGGTGGCCTTGGCGGCGTGATCATGCAGCACCCACCATACGTGGATAACTCGGTGCGCGCGGCGCACCCTACAAAACCGCGATATCCCACGCTTCGCCGGTAGGGTGCGCCATGCGCCCGGCCCAACACGCAATCGCGCTCTACTCCCCCTGCTGTCGCGGCCACACCAGGCTGAAACGCGCGCCACCGAGGCTCTCGCTACGACCGATCTGCGCCCGACCTCCGTGCCAGTAGATGATCCGGCGCACGATGGACAAGCCCAGGCCATGCCCGCCAGAGGCCCGCGTGCGGCTGTCATCGAGACGCAGGAAAGGACTGAACAAACGCTCCCAGGCCTCCTCCGGCACGCCCGGCCCATCGTCCTCGACGTCGATGCGGCAACGCTTGTAGCCGACCTGACAACTGATCAGCACCTTGCCTTCGGCGTAGCGCATGGCGTTGCTGACCAGATTCTGCAGCGCGCGGTGCAGGTAGCGCGGCTCGGCCTCGACCCAGCAGGCGCCCTCGGCCAGCACGCTGAGCACCGCACCACACTCCACACGCACCTTGTTGCTCAGCGGCGCCAGCTCGTCGATCACCTGGTCGATCAGCGCCTTGAGCTCCACCTGCTGGAAGTTCAGTGCCGGCGAACCCTGCTCCAGGCGCGCGTAAGTCAGCATCTCGTCGACCAGCTTGTCGAGGTCCTGAATATCGCTGTCCATGCCATCCATGTACTTGCGCCGGGCACTTTCGTTCGGCGCATCGGCGATCATCTCCAGACCGAAGCGCAGCCGCGCCACCGGCGTGCGCAGCTCGTGGGACACCGCGCGCACCAGCTCGCGCTGGGTGCTCAGTGATGTCTGCAGGTGTTCGGCCATGGCGTTGAAGCTGCTGGCCAGGCGCCCCACCGAGTCCGCGCCACGCGTCGGCACGCGGGCATCCAGGCGGCCGCTGGCGATATGCGTGGCCGCACCTTCCAGCGCACGCAGGCGCTGCTCCAGCGAGCGCACCAACAGATAGACGATCAGGCCGATCAGACTCAGCCCCAGCGCACCGATCAGCACCAGCAGCTGCGGCGGATAAGGGTTCATCTGATACAGCGGGCCGATCTCCAGCACCCAGGGCGTATCGACGATGCCGGAGAACACGTAGATGGAGTCGCCGCCCTTGCCCAGCGCCATCACCGTATCGCCCTCGTCGATGCGCCGACGCTGATCGAGGTCGATGGTGGCCTCTTCGAGCCGCACCAGCTGCAGGTCGAAGCCGAACTGCTTGGCCGCCTTCAGCTCAGCCAGGCGCTGCGGCTGCTCATGCACCGGGTAGCGCACCAGTTCGTCGATCAGCAGGTAGTTGGTGGCCCGCGCCAGTTGCTCGCTGATCTGCTGGATCTCGCCAGTCAACAGCAGCGGCTGCTTGCCATCGAGCAGGCCATAGACCTTGGCCGAGTGCGGGCCGGTCTGTTGCACCAGCACGTGGCCGCGCTGCAGGCGATTGCGCTCGCTGCTTTCCAGCGGCACCTCGCTCAGCGCCTGCAGCTCCAGGGGGATGCCGAGCAGACGCGACCACACCACCAGGGCGCGCCTGCGTTCTACCTCGTTCATCGGCAGCAGATTGTCCGCCATCAGGCGGAAGGTGCCGCGCGCCAGCCCTTCGCGATACTGATCGCCGCGCACCTCGTTGGCCAGGTGCAGGGTGCCGACCCCCAGCAGCGCCACCAGCACCAGCGCGGCGAGCATGCCGCCATAGATGCGCAGGAAGATCGAGTTCATGGGCGCCCGATCAATCGCGCAGGATCGGCGGCGCATCACCGAACGGCAGCGCTTCGGCGGCCTCGGCGACGAACAAGTAGCCCTTGCTGCGCACCGTTTTGATCATCCGCGGATGCATAGGGTCATCGCCGATCTTCGGGCGGATGCGCGAAATGCGCACGTCGATGGAGCGGTCTTGGCCGTCGTACTCGATACCGCGCAGGGAATTGAAGATCTCCTCGCGCGAGAGGATGCGCCCGGCATTGGCCGCCAGCAGCCAGAGCAGATCGAACTCGGCGCTGGTCAGCTCGATGCCCTGCTCACCCAGCCAGGCTTCGCGCATGGCGCTGTCGATAGCCAGCGCGCCGAACTGCAGACGCCGCGGCTGCCCCTCATCACGCTCGCTGTCGCTGCCCTCACGACGGCGTAGCAGCGCACGAATGCGTGCCAGCAGCACACGCGGGCGCACCGGCTTGCACACATAGTCATCGGCGCCCATCTCCAGGCCCAGCACCTGGTCCATATCGTCGGTACGCGCGGTGAGCATGAGGATCGGCCCCTTGTAACCGCTGCGCACCTTGCGGCAGATGCTCAGGCCATCTTCACCCGGCAGCATCAGATCGAGGATCACCAGATGCGGTTGCTCGGCGAGAATCCGCGCCGCCGCACGCGCGCCATCGGCTTCGATGGCCACACGCAGACCGTTGCCCTCCAGATACTCGCGGGTCAACTGCGCCAGGCGCTGGTCATCCTCGACGATGAGAATCTGCCACGCTTCTTGTTCCACACCCTTTCCCCTTCGCATAGCGGCAAGTGCCGCAAACACCGCCGCCATTCTAGGGGCTGAGCGCGTCTCGGTGCGAGCGACAAACCAGCGCCCAGACCTGGCGCCTGGTTAAGCACAGCACATGCCAAAAGCACTATATATAGTGGTAGTCTGTGCGCCGCCGAACAGCTTCACCACGTCGCTGAAAACCTTCCGCCAGGAGCGACGAACGGTCATTAGCAGCCAGAGCCAGAGAACACGCGGGCTACGCTGTTAACACCCACAAGGCACTCACAGCTTATCCACAGGCTGTTCTTTTTCTAGCGCCTTGCAATGCCTCCAACAGCGCACTATCTTGTATCCCCATCGCGCAGCACCCACCAGATGTTGGGTTAATGCAGAAAACGGGACACAAAAAGAACGAATCGCGCAAGCCCTTTTCACAGGGTTTTCCAGATGTCCCGGCTAATCGTTTTGCCCTAACCCAGGCCTGGCCTGGGTTACAGCCACGCAGCAACGCCAGACGCTGCGCGTGAGCCGGTCAGACAGCGGTCTTATCCGCCAGTCGACCACTATATGTAGTAGGCGGGGTGTGGTAATGCCCCGCTGTGACTGATGCGCCAGGACGGCACTTGAAGTCGTGCCTAACCTGCCCGCTCTTGCGACACCCCGTACCCGGCCCCGCCGCCGCGTGCGGTTCAGTTGTTAATGGAATGAACGGCGGACAGGGCACGGTTTCTAATCGTGACGTCCAACCAAAAATTACAGAACACGGAGATCTCCATGCATACCGACACTACTCGCGAGAACCCGCAGGCCGTGGCGCCGCAGGCCGCTGAATCCTCCCAGGATCTGGCTGCCACCGCGCCCGGCCAACTGCGTGTGATCAAGCGCAACGGCACTGTCGTCCCCTACACCGATGACAAGATCACCGTCGCCATCACCAAGGCCTTCCTCGCAGTAGAAGGCGGCACCGCAGCCGCTTCGTCGCGTATCCACGACACCGTCGCGCGCCTGACCGAGCAGGTCACCGCTACCTTCAAGCGTCGCATGCCGTCCGGCGGCACCATCCACATCGAAGAGATTCAGGACCAGGTCGAACTGGCCCTGATGCGCGCCGGCGAGCAGAAAGTCGCCCGCGACTACGTGATCTACCGCGAAGCCCAGGCCAACAAGCGCAAGAGCGCCAATGCCGGCAGCGACATCGCCCAACCGCACCCGAGCATCCGCATCACCACCGCTGGCGGTGAACTGCAGCCGCTGGACATGGGTCGCCTGCAAACCATCATCCGTGAAGCCTGCGAAGGCCTGGCCGAAGTCGATGGTTCGCTGATCGAGCGCGAAACCCTGAAGAACCTGTACGACGGCGTCGCCGAGAAGGACGTCAACACCGCCCTGGTGATGACCGCCCGTACCCTGGTCGAGCGTGAGCCGAACTACAGCTACGTCACCGCCCGCCTGCTGATGGACAACATCCGCGCCGAGGCCCTGAGCTTCCTCAACATCACCGCCAGCGCCACTCACCACGAGATGGCCGAGCTGTACGCCAAAGCCCTGCCGGCCTACGTCGAAGCCGGCGCGCAATTCGAGCTGCTCGACCCGAAACTCAAAGAGTACGACCTGGAGAAACTGGGCAAGGCGCTGAACCACGAGCGCGACCAGCAGTTCACCTACTTGGGCCTGCAGACCCTGTACGACCGCTACTTCATCCACAAGGACGGCATCCGCTTCGAACTGCCGCAGGTGTTCTTCATGCGCGTGGCCATGGGCCTGGCCATCGAAGAGCCGAAGAACCGTGAAGACCGCGCTATCGAGTTCTACAACCTGCTGTCCTCGTTCGACTACATGGCGTCCACCCCGACCCTGTTCAACGCCGGCACCCTGCGTCCGCAGCTGTCCTCCTGCTACCTGACCACCGTGCCGGACGACCTGTCGGGCATCTACGGCGCCATCCACGACAACGCCATGCTGTCCAAATTCGCAGGCGGCCTGGGCAACGACTGGACGCCGGTGCGCGCGCTGGGCTCCTACATCAAGGGCACCAACGGCAAATCCCAGGGCGTCGTGCCGTTCCTCAAAGTGGTCAACGACACCGCCGTGGCGGTCAACCAGGGCGGCAAGCGCAAGGGCGCGGTCTGCGCCTACCTGGAAACCTGGCACATGGACATCGAGGAATTCCTCGAGCTGCGCAAGAACACCGGTGACGATCGTCGTCGTACCCACGACATGAACACCGCCAACTGGATTCCGGACCTGTTCATGAAGCGCGTCTTCGAAGACGGCAAGTGGACCCTGTTCAGCCCGAGCGAAGTACCGGACCTGCACGACCTGACCGGCAAGGCCTTCGAAGAGCGCTACGAGTACTACGAAGCCCTGATCGAGTACGGCAAGATCAAGCTGTACAAGACCATCCAGGCCAAGGACCTGTGGCGCAAGATGCTCTCGATGCTGTTCGAGACCGGCCACCCCTGGCTGACCTTCAAGGACCCGTGCAACCTGCGCAGCCCGCAGCAGCACGTGGGCGTGGTGCACAGCTCCAACCTGTGCACCGAAATCACCCTGAACACCAACAAGGACGAGATCGCCGTCTGCAACCTGGGCTCGGTCAACCTGGTCAACCACATCGTCGACGGCAAGCTGGACATCGAGAAGCTCGGCCGCACCGTGAAGACCGCTGTGCGCATGCTCGATAACGTCATCGACATCAACTACTACAGCGTCGACCAGGCACGTAACTCCAACTTCAAGCACCGTCCGGTCGGCCTCGGCCTGATGGGCTTCCAGGACGCCCTGTACCTGCAGCACATCGCCTATGGCTCCGACGCTGCCGTCGAGTTCGCCGACAAGTCGATGGAAGCCATCAGCTACTACGCCATCCAGGCCTCCTGTGACCTGGCCGAAGAGCGCGGCGCCTACAGCACCTTCGAAGGTTCGCTGTGGAGCAAAGGTATCCTGCCGCTGGACTCGCAGCAGATCCTGATCGAAGCCCGTGGCCAGAAGTACATCGACGTCGACCTGAGCGAGTCGCTGGACTGGGCGCCGATCCGCGAGCGCGTGAAAAAAGGTATTCGTAACTCGAACATCATGGCCATCGCGCCGACCGCGACCATCTCCAACATCATTGGCGTGTCGCAGTCCATCGAGCCGACCTACCAGAACCTGTACGTGAAATCGAACCTCTCCGGCGAATTCACCGTGATCAACCCCTACCTGGTACGCGACCTGAAGAACCGCGGCCTGTGGGACCCGGTCATGGTCAACGACCTGAAGTACTACGACGGTTCCGTGCAGCAGATCGAGCGCATCCCGCAGGACCTGAAAGACCTGTACGCCACCGCCTTCGAAGTGGAAACCAAGTGGATCGTCGACGCAGCCAGCCGTCGCCAGAAGTGGATCGACCAGGCTCAGTCGCTGAACCTGTACATCGCCGGCGCCTCGGGCAAGAAGCTGGACGTGACCTACCGCATGGCCTGGTACCGTGGCCTGAAAACCACCTACTACCTCCGTGCCCTGGCTGCCACCAGCACCGAGAAGTCCACCATCAACACCGGCAAGCTCAACGCGGTTTCCGCCGGTGGTGACGAAGGCTTCTCGGCCAAGGCCCAGGCGCCTGCCCAGCAGGCAGCTCCGGCCCCGGCGCCCGTACCAAAGGCCTGTGCCATCGACGAACCCGACTGCGAGGCGTGCCAATAAGCGCGCGCATCTGAGCGGCGCCCGCGTCGTTGCCTGGTAGGCCGGCCCCCAGCCGATCTACCAGGCGCCTAGCGCTCACTCGCTCAGCTACACGCTCGAACGTCTGACGCAGTTTTAAAGCAGAGCAACAGTCAGTCCCCTCTCCCGCTTGCGGGAGAGGGTTAGGGAGAGGGAAGGCTTTTTGTAGGAGCGGCTTCAGCCGCGAAGCTCGCGGATAAATCCGCTCCTACCGAGTCTCACCCCCTCCCCACCAAATTCCCGCCCCTCCTCCTCCGGGTCGAGGGGCAAGGGTCAGCCAGCAATCCACCGCCTGCTGACCAGTGGTACCCGTTTACCCTTGCGCGCATCACGCAACGGAACATAATTCAAATTATCTGTATATCCATACAGGCCGGTTTATTCACCGGCCCTCACGCAGGAGCCAAGCCATGCTGAGCTGGGATGAATTCGACAAGGAAGACGGCGCAGAAGCAGCCGCCGCAAGCAACGCCAACGCACAAAGCGCCGGCACCAATTTCGACAAGCTCGACAGCGAAGCTGCCGGCTCGGTCGAGCAGGCCCGCGCTGTCGACGCCAACGACTCCGACGCCGTGGCCCGCGCCAAGAAGGCCCTGAACGACCTCGACATCCAGGAAGGCCTGGACGACCTCGAAGGCGCCTCCGCGCGCGTACAGGTCGGCGACAAGCAGATGATCAACGCCCGCGCCGACCTCAACCAGCTCGTACCCTTCAAGTACGACTGGGCCTGGCAGAAGTATCTGGATGGTTGCGCCAACCACTGGATGCCGCAGGAAGTGAACATGAACGCCGACATCGCGCTGTGGAAATCCACAGACGGTCTCAGCGAAGACGAGCGCCGCATCGTCATGCGCAACCTCGGTTTCTTCTCCACCGCCGACAGCCTGGTTGCCAACAACCTGGTACTGGCCGTGTACCGCCTGATCACCAACCCCGAGTGCCGCCAGTACATCCTGCGCCAGGCCTTCGAGGAAGCGATCCACACCCACGCCTACCAGTACTGCATCGAATCGCTGGGCATGGACGAAGGCGAGATCTTCAACATGTACCACGAGATCCCGAGCGTCGCGAAGAAGGCGTCCTGGGGCCTGAAGTACACCCGCTCGATCTCCGATCCCAAGTTCGAGACCGGCACCCCGGAAACCGACCGCCAGTTCCTGCGCAACCTGATCGCCTACTACTGCGTACTGGAAGGCATCTTCTTCTACTGCGGTTTCACCCAGATCCTCTCCATGGGCCGCCGCAACAAGATGACCGGCACCGCCGAGCAGTTCCAGTACATCCTGCGTGACGAGTCCATGCACCTGAACTTCGGCATCGATGTGATCAACCAGATCAAGATCGAAAACCCGCACCTGTGGGACGCCCAGATGAAGGACGAAGCGACCCAGATGATCCTGCAGGGCACCCAGCTGGAGATCGAATACGCGCGTGACACCATGCCGCGCGGCGTACTGGGCATGAACGCCGCGATGATGGAGGACTACCTCAAGTTCATCGCCAACCGCCGCCTGACCCAGATCGGCCTGAAGGAAGAGTACCCGGGCACCACCAACCCCTTCCCCTGGATGAGCGAGATCATGGACCTGAAGAAGGAGAAGAACTTCTTCGAGACCCGAGTGATCGAGTATCAGACTGGTGGGGCGTTGAGCTGGGATTGATGGCTCGCTGACATCAGAGTAGATTGCCCCTACACCTGCCAGGGATGTTGGGGTTGAAGCTTAAAGAGAAGCCCCGCCTAGTGCGGGGCTTTTTCTTATCTGGAGGTATTCGTGCTTACATTCAACACACAGTTTCCAGTAAACAGCGAAAGCAGTATCGAAGACTTACTGGAAACAATAAAAACATGGCAAACTAACAGCCCACATACCACTTTACCTAAAGAAGATATAAAAGAAATATCCCTAACAGAAGACGCAATAGTAAAAAACAAAAACGAATCACTTCAAACACTGACACTACACAAAGACAAATCAAGCCTTCTTGGTGCAAAACACACTACAATCCAAGATTCTATCCGATGGACTACAGAAATCGTTGGATCTAAAAAAGAGTACTCCTTCTGGGTTTCAATCCAAGTCTCTTGCGATAACTCACTGCCCACCCACAAGATCCCAAACACTAAAAAGCCACACATCATTAAACTCATCCTAGAAAATCTAGGTGGTGGTTTTGACGGGGATCTAAAAGTACAAAAGCAACCCACAGAACTCAACAGCAAACAAATAGATATCGCAAAGAATATAATCACTGGCGAGTCTTCAAATCTAATGCCCACCGTTTATGTGAGCACAACCAATGATGACCGCCCTTTAGTAAACACCGAAAAACTCGCTTACCACTTATAAGGGATGGCTCATTTATTGACTGAGCCAAACCGTGACTTTTCATTCAACTTAAAACACGAAACCAAGCAAAATAATGCCTATGGCGGGGCGGTGGCAATTTACTGGCCAGAAGGACTTGGCAAGTATTTATTCTTGCCTTGGGGAAAATATGAGGACCCAGAGCAGATAGAAATAGAGGCCCAGAAAGTCATCAGGAGCGCCCTGCTGTCAATGAGACCTCTAAAAGAATGCACATGGCAACATGTCAACGAGCAGAAGACAAGGGCAGCTATTGAAGCTTTAAAATCAGAAGGTTCTGTAGAAATTGATCAGTACATTGCACTCTTCGACTCAGAGACTGCCTCGCTCCGGGAAGAAATATCCAAACTTGAAAGAGAAAACCAAAGACTAAAATCTCAAGCATTCTCAAGAAGCTCTGAAAATGAACAGATTGACCTAGTCGTACCAAGCCTCGAAACAGACCTATATCATGGCGAACATCAAAATATTATAATTGAAGCTTTAGAAAACCTCACATCATCAATACCAGATAAATGCAGAAGAAAAAAAGACGTCATTAAAGGCATCTTGGAGAAAAATAAAAAAATAGATGCAAAGCTAGAAATAACAAAAACAATCAAAGAGACACTAAGCAACTATCAAAGGATGGATGAAAAAACCAGAAGAACCCTTGAGCGACTTGGTTTTACGATCACGAGCGACGGCACCCATTACAAATTACTATTTAATTCTGACAGCAGATACCCAATAATAATTGCCAAAACCCCAAGTGATTTCAGGGCGGGAAAAAACACGGCAAGCGATATAAATACAATTTTATTCTAAACCTAAAGATATATTGGGGACAGAAATATTGGGCAGATATTGGGGACAGATTTATTTTCTGCGCCACCCTCTTCTACTGGTTTCGCCCTTACGGCGAGTCACTTTCTCTTTGCTCGCGCGAAAGAGAAAGTAACCAAAGAGAAAGCGCGCCCGACATCCGGGTTTCGCTACGCTCAACTCCCCTCGCTCCGGCGCTGCTCCGAGGGTCGTCGCGAAGGGCCATCCCTGGCCCATCGCTCCTCGTTTGGCATCCATGCCAAACGCCCCTCTCCACAGCACCTCCACTCGGCCTTCTGACGGGATTCGGGGATCGCGGTGTCTGAACGATTTTTTGGAAGACGGAGCAAAAGCAAAGACAAAGCGAGAGCATCGTGGCTGGCTGTAAGCGCGCGGCAGATTTGGCACTGCCTTGCGCTATGTTTGGCACAGGCTGGCCGCGCCGCAGGTCGAGCGTTTTGCACTCTGATTGGCATACGCCCCCCCTCAGACCGCTGCCATCGGGCGGATATCGATGGTGAGGCCGCTCGCAGTTCCGCGCACCTGAATGAATGAGCTACCGGCAGGCATTTCGACCTGCGCCCCGTTAGGGTAAGGCCGAGAGACCGGCAGGTTGCACATGACCGGGCGCCCGAGAACACCTCCGAACAGCAGCCCAGCCGCGCCGTCGAACCGGAGCGTTATGTCAGCGCGGTGCCCGCCGTAGAAGAACTCATCTATGGTGATCTGCAACTCCTCAAACATCGCGGGCGGTTGCCAGTCCAGTACAACATCACGCCAAAGCCCGATGGCGTCATTTGTATCGCTCTCGTGCAAAGGGACCGGGGCCAGTTGTACCCAGTCACCCTCATGGCTTGTGCCAACCGACATATAGAGCCGTCGTGTGTCCACGTCGATGTAGTGGAGTTGCAGCGCGCTAGGGACAGTGGCAGGTGGGCCGCTCCCTTCGATGATGTGCGTTACGTTGTCGCCAGCCATTTCAGGCCTCCTTCACAAGATAGTTACCCTGGCCGTCGACCAGGTAGTTACCCAGGCCATCGACCAGGGCTCCTTCGGGCATATCTCCACCGCCGCCATGCTCCAATGCCTCAATGCGGCTGAGCAAACTGGCTAGCTGGTTTTGAATACCCGTCATATGTCCCGCAGTGACCGGCGCGTAGACCAACGCCCCAGCAGGCCAGGATTGCGCTACGGTGCCTTCGGCTCCGCGCACCAAATTGACGCTACCGCCAGTGGTCCCGACGGCTACGATGACCTCGGCAACTTGCGATAGCGGATTAAAACTGCCGGTAATGACCAACGTACAGCGGTCCCCATTCGCTAGCCCAAGTCGTGCTAGCGCGGGATTGGGGATCGGAAGAGCCGTACCGCCCGCTGGCAAGTCGGCGCCTAGAACATAGGCCCAGTGATTGACGAATTTCATAGTCACACCCAGCAAACAGGATTGATGGCGTCCCGCACGTTTTGCCCGGTTATGGGGTTGTGCGAGCCGAACAGATGGTTAAGTGCTCCACTTCGAGAAACTGAGCCCGGCGCTATGCCGCCGCGTGTGGCGACCTTGCCGATGGTGGTTCGGTCGCTTACCCCTGGCCGCTTATCACGCACGGCCAGCGCAACCATTTGCGAGCTGTAGCGCATAGGGACGATCTCGAATGCTCGGCCAACAAGCTCAGGCTCCGTAGTTCCTGCCAGGATTACGGGTTGCCATGTGACCCAGTTCGTCCTGATACCGCGCCCTGCATAACTGCCCCCAACCGCGACGCTTTCGGCGCCTGGGGCGCTGCTTGATACGCTCGATGAAAAAACCTCGACTCCATCTAGCAGGATCGTTTCGGTGCGTGACGCCGAGTTAGATGACGATGATGAGCGCTCCTCGACTGCACCGTTAGCAGGCCCGGCCACCAGTGCCAAACTGGCCTGGTAGCTCGCGCTCATACTGGCCTGTACGGACATAACCACTCGGCTGGTTTCAACCCCGGCGTCCAGCAACCGAATGGTCGTGATAGAGCTTGAAGAGCTGGAGTAGCTAGCGTTCAGCTGATAGTTGCCGGGCGTGATCAGTTCATGCCCGCCTGGGTGCCCATATGGGTTATGGCGTGTAACTGCTGGGGATGACGACATAGAACTGTCCAGCGCCGCGCCGAACGTATCCTCGACAGTTATCGCCACACGAATCTCTGCCACATTACCGGCGTCATCGTAGTACGCCCCAACCAGTCGGCCGGACTCCCGGTAGCTCCAACCGCCTGGTTCCTGGTCCAGGTAGGAGGGGGTGTTGCCCACTGACAGAGAACCGCCATCTTCCCCTCCGATCCCTGTCCACTCAGCCGGGCCGCTGGCTGTCTGCTCCCAGCGCACTGCCATCGCAGCAGATAGTTGCCGCCAAGCAGGCCGGGCTGGATTGCTTGCCGTGCCGATCACCTGTGCGGGGGTGCAGATGCATTCGTACTCCCCACTCCATTCGCCCTCTACCTGCGATAGCCGCAGCTCCCATAGCTCAACAAGGGGAATCCGGCACGGCGCGAACCACGCGGGATCGTCATTGACGGACTGGGGATTGCGTAAGTACGTAGCGACAAGCGCACGGGTGCCGTCCGGCATAGCGTCCACCACTACATATCCATACGTGCCCAGAGGGAACTGGTTTGGAGCGTAGCTACCGACCAGCGTCATGGTCACATGGACTGCTTCAAGCGCACTTCTGTCGCGCCCAAAAACCAGGCTATTCAACCTCAGCTGGGAAATGCCAGATACCATGCGCACCAACCAGTTGCGCTCGCCCCCGTGGACGATCCAGCTTGCGCTGTTGAGGCGCTGGCCATAGAGAACGCGAGCTACGGGGCTTAGCAATACCTCCGGCAGCCAGGTCATGCCAGCGGCTGCATCAGCTGATTGCTCAGCCTCGGTACGCTCCAGTTCCCCGGCTCTCGGGTCACGAAAACGAACAACATCACCCGGCAGCGCAAAGGCAGAGGGGCTGACCATATTCTCCCAATAGGCAGGCGCCAACAGGTGTTGGCTGCCGTTAGCCAATTCCACGCCGACCCTGACCTCTCCAGCCGCAGCAGGCAGGGACATGAGTCCATGCCACGGCCAGCCCAGAAGCCGAAGGCGGCCAGGTATTTGGTCAGCAATAGGTTGATCAAACATCAGTCGGAGGCTCCTTAAATTCGAACAGCACCTCGTCGCCGTTGCCGTCCTCCACCGTCAAGCGCTGCAGGGGTTGCACCTCTATTACCAGTAGAAACTCACTGCTGTAAAACTGCGTCTTCCTGCTGAAGTATTCGCGGCTGTTCTCCTTTTCGGTGAACGGTCCTACAGCGCCGCCCCCAACTGCTTCGGCTTGCCGTGGCTCTCCGACCCCACGGCGGGCCGGCAGTGCGCCGCGAGGCTCTAACGCTTCCAGGTCGCCTTTGCGGCTGCTCGCACTACCTGCGACGGCGCGCAGGTCTGTTCTTACTTTCTGGCTAATATCGAGTGTCATCACAGCTCCAGTGGGTCAGCGGGAATTGCGACCTGGTATTCAGCGGTTATCGAAACCTTGTGTTCGTCGCGCAGCGTTTCGGGGATTTCCGGTGCAGTAATGGCGAAGCGGCGCGGGTACGGCTCTTGCCCCACGTTGTTGTCGATCATCGAGTAGTTACCCGCGAAGCCGTCCCGCTCTTCATCAAAAGGTGGGCTGTTTGAACGCCCTCCAAGCTGCGTAGACAAGGCGGTCACACCGCCAGAAATGGGCGGCGAGGTAGAGTGAGCAGGCATCACCAGCAGGTCGCTACTGCCGCCACCACCGTCCATGATTGCGACGCCAATAGCGGTGGCGGCCATACCACTGTCCAAGTCGAAGGTGTCATAGAGTCGGCGGCACTTACCGATGCCGAACGCGCCCTGATCATCCAGCTCTATGGTGTGGATCAGGTCTAGACCCAGCGCCATGCTGGTCAGCGTTTCGAACATGAGCGTTGTGGTGCGGCTGGCCTGCCAGAGCTTTACTCGGCCCTGCTGTAGGGTGCAGGCACCGGCAAGCAGCCGGCGCTCATCCTCTCGGGCATCCTCATGACCACTGGAGCCGTCCGAGAAAACGCCACTTTCCCACTCGCTGGCACGGTCGCGGCCAACTTCAAAACTGAAGCTCTCCCGCGATACATTCTCGCCTGAGGTCGCGACACCGGGTTGGTGGACCAGTCGTAGCGTGTACGTCTCGGTGACGCTCTGGCTCCAACGTCGGCCAGCTGTAAATGAAGCGGCAAGCACCAAGTCTGTAAACTTGTTGATCCACGGCAACGGCGGGTTGCAGTAGACCCCGGTGGGCGGCAGCATCGTGTAGCTCCCCCCCAGCATGGTCTGGCCGCTGCTCTCAACGGCCGCCCGGATCATGTCCCTGTCTGGCAACTCGGTGGTGTCAGCGCGATAGCTACAAAACCCCTGCAAACCACTGAATCCAGCCATCCCTGGATGAACCCAGCCATAGCCTCTATTCAACTGATGCAACCGGGGAAAGCGAACGGTGAAGGTGATCTCCACCACGTTGATCATCTTGGAAACATCGCCCAGCTCGACCTTCACGCTGCCGTCGAGCGTTGTGTCAAAACCAAAGCGAAAATGGGGCGTCTCTGCGCGCTGCCAATCAGTGATGCGAATGTCGCCCAAGGCCGAACAGTCCATGCTGGCCGGGCGGCTGGAGAGGCGCTCCAGGGCGTAATCCCACCGGCTACGCCCCTCGACAGCATCGAAGATATCGGCCGACCACAACCCACCCACTAGCGCGTCGATCTGCGCGACCTCCATGGCGCCAACACGCTGCTGCAGGGCATCACTGCATTCGCATATCAACAGGCGCGAACGCGGGTTGAGTTTGGGCAGCGTGATACGGCCGGTGAATCGCCGCGATATCAGGCGCCCCCCGAGACTCTCGCTGATGTAGTCGATGGTCACGGGCCGGCCATACCAGTCCTCGCGACGGAATACACCATCGAGCATCAGGGTGAAGTCGGCCAAGCCGGCCACACCTTCCTCCCGGTCAACCTTCACCGTGCCGACCAGCCTATGACTGAGGTCAACGCCATCGATACGCACACGCAGGCGCCAGCGCCAGGCCAAACCGAGCGGGAAACTGTAAGGGACGCCGGGTTGCGGCTGCTCGCCAACAGGCTCGACGATGACGCTATCGGGCAATGTCGGCCATGTGATCTGTAGCTCGCCGGTCTCAGGATTGGGGCCGACCTGAACAGGCGCCTCGCTCGACGGCGCGTAGAACATAGCGAGCGGTAGAGAAGCGAGAGGGGCGGCGCCAATCATCAGACTTGCTCCGCAACCAGGGACCAGTTGTAGCGGCCTGAGGCTTGGTCGAACTCGCTTACAGGGCCTTCTGTAGAAACCAGCAGGCGCGGCAGGTAGCAGAAGCGATAGCGCACGGCGCCGGTTACCGCCGCAAGCTGGGCGTTGCCTTCACCTATCACCAGGGTGGTCTCGATCCATTGGTCACCCAACTGGGCCAACGCCCACGGCGCCTCGTCGGTACGCCATGCGATACCTGGAGGCAGCTCAATACTGGTTGAGGCTGACTCGATGCCACGGGGTTTGACGCACAGCAGCTCCAGGTGCTGCGAGTAGTCGAGCAGGTCAAGTCCGGGGTCTAGCTCGCCCGTACCGGCAGCCGTGGTGCGCCACTTGCGCCAGTGGGTGAGCTTGACGCCCGTACCGCCCGAGAGCCTGGCAAGCGTGCTACCGCCTATAGGTTCGTAGTTCTGCCGGATCGCTCCAGCGTGCTTAGAGATGGCGACACCGCCGAGCACCAGGGCCAGAGGGTTCATGGCGTGCCCCCGAGCTTGCGACGCGCATAATGCAGGTCATCGGACAGACGCCGTACCTCGCTCGGCGCGCCCTCCAGCGCATAGCTGCCGCCCCAAGGCATGGCCAGGTTAATGGGCTGACGCTCGCCTACACGGTCGAGCGATTGCGGGAAGTCGGGGAAATCCGGGAGGTTGACGGCGCGCTGTGGCAGATCACCCGTGCTGTTGAGGTACTCCAGATTGGCCGCGCCCAGGCGCTGAGCGGCCCAGGCGTTTACCACGAACTCGCGGCGCGAGGCAGCCAGCAGCACGCTGTCACTGGTCGGGCTGCCAGGGCCATCGACCCAGCCTCCGGCTGCACGTTTTACCGGCTCCGTACCGAGCACCTCGGCAGCCTTCTTGTCCGCCTCGCTCAGCGCCTTGCCGTCCGTGCCGACGTAATTGACCGGAATCACCATGTATTGCTTGAGGCGTTCGGCCAGTGCCTTGGCTTGCTGTTCCAGGTATTCGGCCGACTGCTCAAAGCCGGTGAACTCGATATTGATGCGCTTGAACGCCTCGGCCTGGGCTAGCAGGTCATCCATGCGGACCTTGATTTCGTCAACGCGCCCTTGAGCGTCGATCCGTTCAACGTCCGCAGTCACTTCATCCAATCGAGCAGCCTCATCGGCTAGCTTTGCCAACTGTTGTGCAATACCAGCAAAGCCATAGGTGTTGGCTCCGGCCTGCTGCAACTCACGCAGCACCTCGGCGCCAGCGCGGGCTTGGCGAATGGCCTCCTCAGTGTCACCACGTTGCAGCGCCTGACGTCCCGCCGCCTGCGCGGCTGTAACGTCGCCAAAGGTGGCTGGCCCCGTGTCGGTCGGCGCGCGCATATCCTTGACGAGCTGATCGAACTCTTTGGCCAGCTCGGCGCGGGCCTTCATAGCCGCCTGGGTCTTTTTGTTGGAAGCGTCCAGCGCCTTGGCGGCCTCGTCGTAGGCGAGGATTTCCTTACCCAGCGCGTCCTGAATAGATTTCAGGTTGTCGGCCTTGATCTTGGCCAGGGTGTCGGTATGGCGGCGCTCGGCGGCTTCGCGCTGTGCGTGGGCGTTCTGCAGGCCCTGCAAGGCTTCACGGTACTGCCGCGCGGTGCGCGCCGATGCCAGGGCGTCCGGGCTTACCGTGCTGATGTCTGTGTGCTGGCGGCTCAGTAGCTCGGACTGCTTGCGGTAGTGTTCCTCGGCAAGGCGAAGACGCTCGGCGTAGGCCTGGCGCTCCGTTTCGGTCATGCGTGCAACACTGGCCGCAGGCATTACCACAGTGTCAGCGTATTCCACCGTGCGGGTAATGGTGTCCTGCAGCGCCTGCTCGTAATCGCGCTGGCTTTGGGTTAACTCCTGGTTCTGTTTGTACAGGTCATACAGCTCAGCCAGGTTGCCGCCCGTCCAGCTCACCACGCCCAGGGCCAGGCCGCCCTTGGCCAGCTTGGCCACGTCGGCCAGGGTGCGCAGCTTGGGGATCAGCGAGGTGGCGGCGGTGCCTACGGTGCTCATGCCTGTTGCGGCGGCGCCTGCGGCGGCTGGGGTGGCGGCCATGTGGCCGAGAAATAGGCCGAATGGGTTGCGCAAAGCCAGAATTACCGCACGCATGCTGAGCAGACTGCTCACCAAGAAAATTAGGCCAGCGGTTATGTTCCTGATCGGAGATGGCAGAGCATTGAACGCATTCAATGCTTCAGTTGCCCCTTGGACTAAAGGCAGAAAGGCGGTGGCGGCTTCGCCCAGTTGCAACTTCAGCTCACCCCAGCTCGCATTAAATCTATCCAGCTCGGCCTGGGGCGTGGCGGCCATCTTTTCATAGGCAGCATCGAGCGCGCCGCTGGCGTTGCCCATGGCTTCGACCTCGGCCTTGAGACCGGCCATGTTCTGCGTCAGGGCCAGCACGGCGGTACGTGCTTCCACATCCGGCAGGATCTCGCGTAACGCCGCCAGGCCCAGGTTACGGCTGGCGATATCCTCCAGCGTCGCGGTCAGGCCACGCCACTCGATACCCAGCCCGGCCATGGACTTGGCGGCTGCTTCGCCCGGCGCCGCCAGGGCGTTGATGGCCCCTTTGAGTGCGGTGGTGGCTTGCGGCGTGCGGATGCCTGCCTTGGTCATCAGGGCGATGGCGGCGGCAACTTCGGAGAACTCCACACCTGCCGCCTTGGCAGTGGGCAGGGTGTCGCCGATGTAGCTGGCCAGCTCGGGGAAGGTGGTGACACCGTCACGCACGGCCAGAAACAGCTGGTCATAGCGCAGGCCGAGGTTATCGATGCCCTCGCCGTAGGCGTTGACCACTGCCAGGCCACCGCGCACGGCCGTGGCGGTATCGGTTACGCCGGCCACGGCGGCGCGGGTGGCCAGCTCCAGGGTCTGGATGCTGTTATCCGGGCTGACGCCCGAGGACAGGATGTCGTAGAGCGCCGCCGCCGACTGCGCCGCTTCCTTGCCCATGGCCTGGCTGAGCTGGCGCACGTCGGTGCTCAGGGCCTGGAACTGCGCCTGGTTCAAATCGGTAATGCTGTTGACCTCGCCCATGCGCTGGGCGAACTGGGCATAGAACTTGAGCACCGCGCCACCGGCATAAACCATGGCGCCCATGCTGGCTGCAGCAGCGCCCACCTGCAGGCGGGCCTGGGTCAGGCTCTGCGCCCAGCCATTGGTGCCTTGTTCCAGCTCGGCCACGCGCTCGCGCAGGCGCACCTTGGCCTGGGCCAGCTCGGCGCTGGTCAGTTGCCCGGTGCGGGCCAGCAACTGGTACTGGCGCTGCAGTTGGACGATCTCCCCGCGAATCTCTCGGTGCGGGCGAACGCCCAGTGCATCGCGGGCACCAGCAATACGCGCCTGCTGGTCGGCGGCGCGGCTGGCCTGTGCCATATCCGCCGCTAAACGCTTCTGCTCGTTGCTCAGTTGGTTGGTGTCGACGCCCGCATTCTTGAGCGCGGCCGACAGTTGCGCGAGCTGGCCTTTCTGGCCTGCGATGGCCTGCTCCAGGTTGCGCGCCTCGGTCGTTGCTGCGCGGTAGGCGTTCTGCTGGTCGCGGGTGGGCTTCTCGGTGCGGATCAGTTCGTCGCGCAGCTCACGCACGCGCTGGCGCGTTGCATTGAGCTGTGCCTCATTCTGGACTAGGCTTGCCTGCAGGTCGCGAAAGGCGCCGATCTGTCCCAGCGGCTGGCGCAACTGGTCGACCAAGGCTTTATAGCCGGCCTGGAAGGTCTGCAGAGTGCGCCGGCCCTGGTCGGCATCGACGGATACTGAGAGACGGACATCAGTCATGAAACTTCACCACATTGTCTTCCTGGTCGTATTGGCACTGATGGTTCTAGCGCCAACCTTTCTCTTGAAAGGCATGGCCTATGCCCTGGTAGTGCTGCTGGTACTTTTCGTGCCGATCACCATCGCCAGTTGGTTCGTGCCTCGTAAGCGGTGATCTTGTGAAAGCCTTCCCGCTGCTCGGCCTGCTGCTCTGCCTGGCCATGTTTCCGCGCTTCACCGCCTCGGCTCTGGCGCTCACCGTGCTGGCCGGCCTGGCCATCTGCCTTGTGGCGCTGTTCCTTAGCGCCCTGTTTGCGCCTTCTCGGCCGCGCTAGTCGCTTCTTCCAACGCCGCCAGGAACGTGCCCCAGGGGTACGTCCACACCTGGCTGTGCCCGTGCCGGGTCAGTGCGCTGGCGTTTCGCTCAAGTCGCTGGAGAGCCTTTCGAGGATCTGGCGCCCGGCGCTTTCGATCCGATCCCGTAGGCCGAAAAAATCAGGGTTCACCTCCCGGCAACCGTCGAACACCAGGCGCAGTTGGCTGGGCGTCAGGCTCTCGGCCTGGCCCGCCGGCAGGTCGGTCATGACGTACAGGTCGGCCAGGCTGACCTCCTGCAGCAGGGTGTCGTCTACCGGATCGTGCCCGCCCTCGGCGGTGCGCTTCATCCAGGCGCGAATCTCGCCCACGGTCAGCTCGCGAACGGTCACCGCCAGGTTGGGCAATTGAATGGTTTTGCTCAGGGTCATGCTCATGCGTGCAGGCTCCAAGGCCGGGCCGTTGCGGCCCGGCGTTATGGGTGGTTACAGCCAGGTGATGCTGTAGAACGGCGACTCGCCGGCCGGGGCGTTGGGATTTGCCAGCACCTCGCCCTTGGCCAGCAGCTTGCCGGGGTTTTCGGCATCGATCAGTGCCAGCTCTTCGGCGGGAGGTGCCTTCCAGCGGTACACGCGAACGATGCAAGGGCGGTTGCCCTCGGCTTCGTTGATGCCGTCAAACAGCAACTCGTACTCTTCGCCGGCCTCGACCAGCGGTTCGATACGCTTGGCCGCTTTGCTGACGTAGGCGATGGTCGCCGGAGTCGCTTCGGTAATAACCGTGCTGTCAGCGGGCACAGAGACACCGGCCGGGGAGATGCGTACAGCCGCCAGCGGAATTTCGCTGCTGTCACTAGCCTTGGTCAGCACGACACTGCCAGCGCCAGGGAACTCGGTCGGGCTGAGCATGCCTGGTGCGAGCACAATTTCTTCGCCGCTGACGGTTTCAGACGCAACGTCCACGACCTTGCCCTGCAGGGCCATGGCCATGTTCTCGTCCGTCCACTCCTGCATCTGCACGTCGAGGCTCACGCCGTCCGGGGTGTCCAGGGTCGCCAGGTTGCCGCCACCAGGCTTACGGTGCTGTTTCCACACCTGCTGGTTGTTGCGGTGAGCCAGCTTCAGCGTCTCGACGTCACCGAGGTCGCGAAACAGCGCGGCGGTAATACTGTTACGGCGGGCATGCACGATGCCTACGCCCTTGAATACCTTGGGTGCTGCCATGATCAGTTCCCCTTCACACGTTCGCCGACCTTCAGGCGGTCAACGATGATTTCGGCATCGCGCTCGGAGACGCTGATAGTTGCGTCCTTGCCGTGCAGTTCGCCCTTATGGCGGTGGCCCCCCTCGCGGGTGATCTTCACCTTGACGGTCTTGGCCTGTTTGCCCGCTTCGGCGGGAGTCTCGGTAGTGCTCATGTGTCCTCCTAGCGGACGCGTGGGTGTTGGAACTTCACCGGCCAGGTGATCACCCAGCCGGCTGTGCCTGCCGCATCGAGCGCGGCGTTGTAGAGGTTGGCGCTGCGCACGTCTTTGGCATTGATGCTGTCCTGTAGCGCCAGGCCGCAGCGGCTGGCCGGCAACGCGGCCTGCAGCACGCCGGCCACCTGCAGAACGTTGAGGGCGCGGGTGTCTTTCTTGCCGTTGTCGCCGGCCAGCACCACCACCACGACCTGGCCAGTGGTGATCAGCTCGCCACGGCCGGTGACCTCGAAGCGCAAACCCTCCAGGGCAATGCGGCAGGCGCGAGCGGCGGTGGCGTAGCGCTTGAGGTCGGCCGGGGTGAAGCGGCCGCCATGCAGCGCCACTTCCACTTTCTGGCCGGCCTGCTGGTAGCACTGTTCGGCCCATTCCTTGATGCCTTTCAGCACCTCGTCGGCGGTGTACTCAGTCACTTGCGATGTCCTCCAGGTAGTCCTCGACCAGGCCCACCACGTCGTCCAGGTCTTCACCCTCCAGGCCGAGTAGCTCGCGCTGCTCTATGCCACGTTCAGGGTCGCCGTACTGGTGGGTGGCGACGTAGACCAGCGGGCTGCCGATCAGCGCGCTGTCGCCTTCAACCTGGTGCGTGATGCTGTCCAGCAAGTGGCCATCGCCTTGCAGCAGGCTCTGGCCGCTGTGCCGCGTTTTAGCGTATTCGGTCGACCACTCCGGCCAGGGCAAGCCGGCCGGGCTGGTCTTATCGACGGCAATGCGGCGGCGCGTCTGGCTCTCGACCTCGGCGCCGATAGCCTCCAGCAGCGGCGTCGTGTCGAGCTGGGCCAAGCGCTCCAGGCGTCCAACCAGGCGCGGATCAGCCAGCAGGTTGGTACGAATGCCCGCGCCGCTCACAGCAACCGCCCGAAGCGCACGGGTTGGGCTTCAAACCATGCGTCACCGCTGGTTTCCTGCTCGGGCGGGGTGGCCAGACCGAGCGATGCGGTGCCAGCGGCCACGCGCTTCAAGTAGTCGACGGCATCCTCATAGCGCTGGCGTTTGTCCTCGGTTAGCTGGCCACCCTCGGACGACATGCGGTACAGGGCAATATCGCCACAGACCCGCACCAGCACGTCTGGCACCTGCGGCAGCGGCAGGCGATGTTTCACGCCCACATAGCTGTCGATTTCGGACGTGGCGGCGGTCAATGCGTCCTCAACCACGTCCGCATCGATATCGCCGTCCTGGTCACGGTCAGCCACAAGCAGCACGGCGTCCAGGCCGTACTGCTTGATCAGCGCCTCAAGGGTCGCGTAGGCCATGGTTATGCCTCGCCGTCCTGCTGCGCGGCCGGTTGCTCGCCGGCTTGCTCGTCCTGAGCGGCAGGCGTGTCAGCCTCGGCTTTGTCAGCCGCTTTTGCGGCTGGCTTAGCGGCTGGCTTGGCCGGCGCTTTTGCAGCGGGTTTGGCACCGGCCTTGGCTGCCTTCGGCTTGGCCGGCGCTGCCCTGGTCGGCTTGGCCGGGGCCGACTTGGCACCTTCCTGGGCGGTGTTGCTGCCAGTGTCACCAGGCTCCGAGCCGCCACCTTGGCCAGCACTCTGCTGCGCCGGGCCAGGCAGTTCGCCATCGATCAGCTCGACGGTAAGCACCGGGTCGGCCTGGAGCTTTGCCAGCATGCTTTCGGTGAAGCGCTCGGCCGGGTGGTCGGTGGCAAGCCGGGGGTGGCTGATGCCACAGCGCCGGTAGCCGTCCCGTTTTGACTTGATACGAACGATCATGGCGGCGCCCCCTTAGACCAGCTCGTCGCATACGAACAGCTCGGCCGTGCCGGCCCATTCGTTGCCACCGTTCTCGTCCTTGACCAAGAGCTTGCGTGCCTGCGCTTCCAGTTGCGGCGGCACGACCAGGAGCGTCGGCTTGATCTTCATCGGGCGGCCGCCATCAGCGGTGAAGCCCTGCATGGCAGCGCGGGCTTTGCCGTAGTTATCGCCAGTCAGCGGTTGCTGAGAGGCGTAGGCCATCTGCCAGAAGCCAAAGCCGGCGTTGCAGCGGTAGCGCACGCCATGCACGTAAACGTCATGGTTGAACACATGGTCGCTGTTGTTGGGATCGGTCTTGCTGGTGATCTCGGGCTTGGTGCGTTCCTGGAAGATCAGCGGCTTGATCGCGCGCGTGGTGTCCAGCAGGAACCAGGCCGGGCCGGGGTCAGCGGCTGGCACGTCCATATTGCTGACCGAGGTCACGGCGCCAGTGCCATCGGTGTTCTCGTAGACCGGGTGTTCTTCGTCGAAGAAGTTCTGGCCGTCGTAGCAGGCGGTGGTAAAGCCTGCCTTGAGCAGCTCGAAAACCAGCGACTCGGGGTGGTACGCAGCGGCGCGGCCCATCTCGGTGAACATCGGCATGAACACGCCAGCCAGGTCGTCCTCGACCTTGTCGCGCTCGATGGTGACGGTGCCCTCGAACTTGCGGTTTTTGATGGCGTAGCCGTGCGCCGCCATGTCCTTGAGTACGCGGGCACCGATCCACTCGCGCAGGGTCGGGAACTGGCCCAGCCACGGGTAGATGTTCTCGCTGGTGGAACTGGGCACCAGGGTGGCCACCTTGGCCCACTGGGTCGTTTGCTGGGCGGCTGCCAGCGCCTTCTGGTACTCGGCGCGGTAGCCGGCGAACAGCGCGGCCAGCAACGCGGGGGTAATGGACACTGCCATGTTATTGAGCCTCGCTGATGTGTTTGCGGTATTGGTCGTCGCTCATGCCGAACATCCGCGCGGCTTGCTGCTGCTCGGCGTTGAGCGCGGTTTTGTTCTGCTCGTCCACCTTGCCTTCGGGCACGACCGTAGCCGTCACCGAGGGCGCCGCTTTGACGAACTCGCGGAAGCGTTCCAGGCCGCCTTCCTCCTGACAGGCCGCCAGGTGGTAGCCCTTGGTGGCCGGGGTGATCTTCCCGGCGTTGAGGGCCGCGTCGATTTCGGTGTTGATGGCCTTGTCATGCTCGGCCTTGTCGCGCTGCTTGAGCTGCTGTTCGGCGTTGAGGGCGCGCTGCTCCAGGGCGTTGTAATCGAGGCGCGGCACGTACAGATTCAGTGAAGGCACGCCCTCGGAGTTGAGGGCAGCCTTTTCCTTGGCCGCCGTCAGCGCGTTGATGGCAGCGACGGCGTCCTCTTCCGTCGCGGTTTCAGGCAAGCCCAGGGCTGCCCGGATGGCTGCTGCGAGCATCGGGATGTTCTCCGTGGTGGGTTGTTCGGCGTTGAGCGCCTTGGTCAGCAAGTTCGGCTTGTTGACCAGGCCAAAGCTGCTAAAGCGGTGGATGCGGCCGGTGTCGTCGTAGGTGAAGACCGGCGAGATGTAGCGGTACTCGCGCTCGGCGATGGCATTGCGGGCCTTGGCAGTCCACTCCACGCGGGCCTCAATGGCGCCGCGCTCGTTGATGCGGTACTCACGCGCCCAGCCGGATGCCGGGGCGTCTTCGCCTTGCGGGGCTTTCAGCTCGGTGGCGTGTACGTAATCAAACGGCAGGTCAGCGCCTGCGGTGTGCGCCTTGGTGGCTGCCAGCACCTGGGCCGGGTCATACGACCAGGTGCGGCCATCGCGGCCGGTCACTGTCGGGCCAGGCGGCAGCACCTCGACCCACTCGGGCACGTCGGCGCTCAGCTCGAAACAGAGGGCTGTGGAGGTGGTGCGATTGAGTGCGGCGGTTTGAGTGTTCATGCCGCCATGGTCGGCGGCATGAGGGGGGCGGGATTAGGGGACGGGTGTCAGTAACTGCACAGGCTTTCAGTCGTCATCGTTACTGTCGGCTTTTGGCCAACTAATCGAGACTAAGTTCGCTCCGGTGATACCTGAGCGCCCCTCACGAGCATTGATCTCCATGATCACATGCTTGATACCGAACGCCCCGTCCTTGAGGATGCTGATCTGCTGCTCTGAAAGCACTCCAGGAGCCGCGTCGACCATGAGCTGCCGGCCGTCAGCAGTTCTGGTTACAGCAAAGCGATAGGTGCCGCCGAACACTTTGGGGAACTTGACCTCGTTGATTTCAAACTCGCCATCAAGGCGAATTTCTTTGGCCTGGACGCGTGGGGTCGGCACGATCTCAGCGGCGCGCGCGCCAGTAATGATGGATTGATCTGCGATTTTGATGTTGTCCTCAGCCTTCAAGCGTTTGGATAAATCACTCTTGAAGTCATCCAACGCCTCATGAGTCTTTTTCAGCTCTGGCTGCTGTGTCAGTGCTTTGGTCACCATCTCCAAGCGTTTGGTTTCTTCTTGGGAGAGCGTGACAGTGGTTTCCTCACCATGCAGTCGCTCTTTCGTCTGCAGCCAATCCTTCCAGCCGACAGACGTTGTCAGCATGGCCCCAACGGAAACCAGCAGGATGAGTACCTGTTTGCCGTCCATTTTTGAACTCTTCACGATCTCGTTCAAAGCCTTGCCCAATTCAGTGATGAATTCGGTGCTGCCTTTCTCAATGACCACAACCAATTCCAATTGGTCACGATCATCTTGTTTCAGCGCTCTCGTATCCTCTGTCTGGTATTTGGCCCGACAGTAGATGCGATAGATCTCCTTCTGTAGCTCAAGGATGGGGGGCATCACCCTGGTAGGCACGGTGCCGTTGAAGTCCTCCCCCTTGATGGTCAGCCGAAAGACTGGCCAGCCTTCAAAGCTGATCTGAGCAGTCTCGCTAATCTCACCGGCAAGCGCCTGCTGCAGCGCTGTCCATGCTTCCTGTTCGTTCTTGATCGTTATTTTCTCAACAGCAGCCATCGGGCCTCCCTGGTCTATTCGGGCACTACAGATCGTTAATCCTCACCGATTTGCAGTCAAATAGCCATTAGGCAGCCACGCAGGCCGCGTTAGACCGGCGTTAGAAACTGTTTTCGAGCCTCACCCCTAGCCGTGGTAGCCATTGACCGCCGCTCGTTGCGTGGCGGGCCGTTTTGGCGGGGTCAGCTTTCGGCCGATACTGCGGCCTCTTTCTCTTCCAGGAGCTGCTGCGCCCTGGCCAGCCGGGACACCTTGCCGGGGTTGTACGCCCAGCCAGGCTCTACGCCTTTCGGCACGCTGACGACCTGGCCCGTCCGCTGGTTGACGTATTCCTGCATGCCCAGGTCTGGCGCTGTAGTGGCGTAGCTACCGGACGCCTGCAGGCGCTCGGCCTCGCGGCGGCTCACCTGGCGAACCCAGCATTTGCAGCCCCACCCGTTTGGCGGGAAGTGCGTCTCCCACCACGGGTCATCGGCGCGCAGCAGGATGCCGGCCCAGCCCACATGCTCGGGGCGGTGCTCTCGGCTCGGGCCGAGGGAGTACAGCAAGTAAGGGTGCGTCCTGGTCGTGCGCTCGATGCGCTCCCACTGGCCGGCCGCATGGGCCTGGCGCAGGTTCACGTCATAGATGGTCTTCAGCCGTCGCGGGCTGCCCAACTGCACCTCGCTCGTTTCCCCGGTCAGCGGGTCAAGCAGTTCGCCACGGCCCCACCAACCGAGCTTCTCCAGGAGCGGCTGCAGGTCGCGCTTGAACTCTGCGAAGGCCTGGCCACCCTCGATGGCCTCGTCCACTGCTGCGCGGATCGCCTCCAGGATGTCCAGGCGCATGGCCTTGGCCACCGTCCATGCCGTGGCGTGCTCTTCCTGGAACACGTCACGGTGATCGAAGCCCACCCGGTAGCCCTTGGCGCGCAGGTAGTCGAGCGCTTCCTTTGGCACAGGGACGGGCAGCGGCTCACGGGTTGGCCCGGTCATAGCTGGTCGCTCACGTCGCCCTTGGCGCGGGCCTTGAACGTGGCCAGGGCCAGGCGCTCGATCAGGGCGCTGTCGTCCATCTGGTCGAGCAGGCCGGCCAGGCCGGCGCGGAACTCGTCGAAGGTTTCAACCTTTTGCGCCAAGGCTTGCACGGGATCGAGCACGGGTTTCATCACCGGCACCCAGTCGCCAAGCTCGTCGGCCACCAGTTCGTCCAGCTCGTCACGCGTCGGCTGCTGCTCAGCGTTGAGCGCCTTGTGCTTACCGCAGGCCGGACAGGCGCAAGGTGTTTGCTGATGGTTCAAGGCCAGCGGCTGCATGGAATGCTGCGGGCGCAGCACCTGGGCGCCAGACTGGGGCGCAGACAGGCCGAACTTGTCCAGGATGGCCGAAGCCTCTACCGGCAGCCCTCGGTCAATGAATGGCCCCAGGGCATCGGCCAGCGCCTTCAAGTCCTCGGCCTCGGTCACCTGCAGGACGATGCGCGGGTAGCGATCCTGCGGGCCGTAGTTAAGGTCGATAAAGGTTTGCACCAGGTCGCGGTTCAGGGTCGCGGCCAACTGCTTGGCATCGGCGCGCAGAATGTCCATGCGCACTTCGTTATGCACGTTGGCCTGGCTCTGGCTAGACCCATCATCGGTGGTCATGGTCTGGCCAAGCACGCCCTTGCTGATCTGCTTGTCCAGCCATTCGGCCATGCGCTCGAACAGCTCGGCACCGCCTGCTGCGTTGGCGATTTCCTGGAACTCGATCTTCATGCCTTCCGGCATCACGGCTGCGGCATCGGCAGCGAGCTGGGCCACGGCGCGGCGTAGTACGGCGATATCGTCAGACTTGGCACCCGGCCCATAACGACCAATGCGCAGCGGCATGCCGTATAGCTCGGCAAAGCGCATCCAGTCCTTGAGGCCGAACGCCTTGCACATGAACGACACGGCCACCAGGCGCGCGACGCCGCCACGGATCGGCAGGCCTGACTTCAAGCGCGGTTTATGGACGATCAGCTTGCCAGGCGGAATCTCCAGCCCATCACCGCCCTCGCTGCGCAGTTGCAGGCGCTGGCCGGTGACCTTGTCGAACTGGAACCAGCGCGGGTCGCGGTGCTCATAGCGGGTTGGCCAGAACTGGCCGCCGATCAGTTGCCAGATAGGCTCGGCCACCGAGAAGCCCTTGCCGATGGCATCGAGCAGGTCATCGAGCATGTCGCTGAACTCGGGCGCCTCGACCAGTTCGCGCACAACGTCCGCCAACTGCTCGTCGTGCTCGTCCTCGCTCGCGGCCTCGACAACGACCGGCAACCCGGAGACGGCCCGCTTGCGCGTGCCCAGCACGGCGGCATAGTGCGGGTCTTTCTCCTCCATTTCCTCGGCCAGGGTCAGGTAGGAGTAATGGTCGCCCTGGGCGGCGGCATTGAGGATCGAGCGCAGGCGCGCCGGGTCGAGGGTGGCGGAGACAGACTCGACCGTCCAGGCTTGATAGACGCCCGTAGTGCTGGCTTGCACCAGCTCCTGGAGCAGCTCGGTTTTGTGAATCGGCCGGCCCTGGGCGTCCACGATCACGGATTCAGCCATTACCACACACCTCCCACGTTGCGGCCACCGCTGAACGTGTCGTCATCATCGAATGAATTGCTATTGCTGGAGCGCACGGCCTCATAGCCGTACTGCTCGATGTCCATGCGGCTGGCGAAGCGGGCCAGGGCGATGGCAATACCGGCGTCGCCGTGGCGCTGCGCCGCGCCTTTTTCGTTTGTCCTGGACTCGGGGATTCGGGCCACGCCCTTGACCATGCGGAATGCGCGCAGGTCGGCTATCACGTCACGATCCGATGGCAGGTCGTACAGCGTTCCGTCATCGAGGTCAGCCTTGAGGCCGGGCATGTTGTCTCGATACCAACCCTCGGTAAGCATTACCTGGCTGATGCGGTTGTGGCCGTACTGCACGGCCGCCGCCTCGGCCAGCGCCTGGCCATTGCCCCGCGCGTCGTTGGCTCCGGCCATGAAGTTAGGCAGGCGGTCGACGATGTAGAACAGGATCTGCTCTTGTTGCTTGAAAGGGACGTTTCGCAGCTCGACCATGAAGGGCGGTCGCTTGCGGCTGTCCTGCTCCTGGAGCAATGGCACGATCACAGAAAGGTCGCCGCTACGGGCGAAGTCCATACCGTAGAAACTCCAGGCACCGGCCGGCAGTTGTGCCAAAAGCGGTGCTAATTCACGCTCGCACCAGGCCAGGCTATCAACCAGCCGTAAGGGCTCGGCGATGACTTCATACCCAACAGGGTAAGAGAGCCGCAGCACCGGCACGCTGGAACGGCTCCGAGCTTCCAGGATCGCAAGACTTAGGAAGGTGCCACCGCCCTGGCTTGGTACGCAGTCCAGTTCCTCGTCGGCAGCGTCGCTGTAGTAGCTGTAAACGTCCTTTACCCACTCCAGCTCTTCGGCCTCGTCCCAAGGGATGCCTTTGCGCAGGCAGACGCGCTTGTACAAGCCATCGGCCACTGCCTCTTTGAAGGTGCAACGGAACAGCGCCCCCTTGCGCTTACCGGCCCGTATCTCATCAATCAGCTCGTTGAACGGATTGTCGGTGCCGTTGTGGGTACTGATCACATGCACCTCACCGCCCCAGATGAGCAGCGCCAGTGCAGCCTTGAGCAGTTCCGCCAGGTCGGAGTGGAACGCCGCCTCGTCGATCACTACCACGCCCTGGCGGCCCCGCAAGTTGCTTGGCCGACTGGTCAGGGCAACAATGCGATAGCCCGAGGGGAACGTGATGGTGTAGGTCTTGATGTTCTTATCTGCGTCCTCGTCGTGCCAGATAGCTTCCTCGATCTCGCCCGCCGCATAGTTGAACGCACGCGCCCACATGGCGCAGGCCTGGATGTATTCAACAGTCATGTCCTGGTTGTAGCCCAGGTAATAGACGTTCATGCCCCCGGCCACCGTGGAGCTGGCCGCGACCAACACGTTGTCGGATGCCTCCGCCCAGGTCAGGCCGATACGGCGGCTTTTCTCGCCAACCTTGAGGGGCGCCCGCAACTTGACCCAGCGCTGCTGATACGGGAGCAGGACGACTGGCACGCCGGGCACCCGGCCGCCCGAAACGGCCTCATGCAGTGGCGATAGCTTGTGCTCGATGTTGGCACTCACGATGCCACCCCGAGAATTTCTCGGCGGATCGCCTCGACAGTTTCGGCATTGAGGCCGCCTTTCTTGGCGATCTTTTCGACCTGCTCAGCGGCAGCCTGGGCCTTTGCCCGCACCTCGCTCTGCCACTTCTTCTGCACGACAGAGGCTCGGCCCAGCTCGGCCACTGCCTTTGCCACCTTGGGTAGGTCGAACTGGCCATCCTCGGCCAGCAGCAGCTTGAACAGATGTTCCTGCACCAGGCGCATGAGCGCTTCGTTTACTGCGCCTTCTTCATCCGGTGCGGCGGCTACAACCGCGCGGGCCTGCTCGCTGGCCATCTTGAGCGCAGACAAGCGCCCCTCGAAGTTCTGGCCATAGGCGTGCAGCGCCGACTTGCCAATGCTGTAGCCGCGCTCGGCCAGCTCGGCCGAGAGCAGCTCATAGCCCGAGAAGTTGTTCTCGATCAGCGCCTGGTCAAGCCAGGCTTTTACCTCGGCCGGTAGCTGGCCGACCTTGCTACGCGGTGGCATAGGTTCACCCTCGCGCCGGCCGGGCGATGCCCGGATTGCACTCGATGGTGTACTCAGCGATGTCTACGCCGTAGTGGGTCAGGCCTGTAACCCAGACGCCGCTTGGCTGTTTGTCGATGGTCACCAAGCTACGGTCTTTGAGGTAGTCCAGCTCGCGGCGTACTTCGTGCTGGGTCGCATCGCTGTAAATGCCCTGGATGGTGGAGAGCACCAACGCTTCATGCGGGTCTACCGGGCGTGCGTTGTTGAGGGTGAGCAGGATGTACCAGCGCATCGACTCACGGCGAATCTTGGCGGCATCGATCATTGTTTGGCTCCTTTCATCTGGACGACTTCAAGTTTGTCCCGTAGCCCGTCCAGCTTGGCTTCGATCACTGTTTGGTTGCGCACGTAGTCCTGGCGGTGGACGTAATGCAGGGGCAGTTCGGCCTGGAAGCGCAGGAAGTCGCGCTCCAGCTCAGCCAGCTTGGCAATCTCTTTTTCCTGCGAGGCGAAGCGCTCACCCAGGCGCTTCTCCATCTGGCTCAGCAGCAGCTTGACCAGGCCGAATACCAGCGAGCTGAAAATGCCTAGCAGCGTGATGGCCCAGGTCACGGCCTGCGTAAAATCCATCACCATCAGTTGCCCTCCACGGCGTCGATCAGAGCGTCCAGCTGCGCCGCTGTGTTGCGGCACTGCTCGGCGTACTGGATGTGATGTCCCAGGAGAGCGGCCTGGCTGATGCCTGAGTCGAGCTGCTCAGCGGCTCGGGCTTGGGCGACTTGCGCAGCAGCTCGCTCGGGATCTGCGGCGGCGGGCAAAGCAGCTGGGGCTCTGGCTCCGGTGGATTCGTCCCACACGCGGACAAAGCCAGCAGTGAACACGCAAGCAGGCAGAGGCTTAGGCGGCGCGTCGAGCGCCTCCCGGTAAAGGTCATTGACACGGGCAATCTCCCCAGAGAGTCGGTCGGTGGTTTGGCGGTGTTGGCGTTGTTGCTCGGCCAGGTCTGACGCGAGTTTGTCGTTGCGGGCCTGCTCTTCCTGCAGGCGTTTTGCGGCGGCTTTGGCACTTGCTTCGGCAGCGCGGGCGCGAGCCAGCTCCTGTTCCTGGTACTCGCCGCGTAGCTTCTCCAGGGCTAGGGCGCCCTTGGTTTGGGCAGAGTCGTAGCCGTGGCGGTAGGCGATGTAATTGATGGCCAGACTCAGGGCGGCGAAGAACAACACGGATAGCAATGGACGCGTGGCCAGCCAGGTCATAGGCCCACCTCGCACAGTTCGCGCTCAGCCGCCCGGCGCTTGACTAGGCCGCCAAGCTGGCGACCCTTGGCATACACCCAACGGCTCAGCTCCGCGCAGGCTCCAGCCACGTCGCCAGCATTGAGCTTGCGCAGCAGGGTCGAGCGCTCGAAGGCTCCGGCGCCGACGTTGTAGACGAACGACCCGAGGGCGGCACGGCGGGTGTCTGGCTGTGGATTGCGGCTCAGGCGGTCAACTGCTGCGATGGCCTCACCGAGTTCGGCGGCCAGCAAAGCATCGCACTCGGCGGCAGTGCGGGTCTGGCCCAGCGTTACCCCGGCTGTGCTGCCATAACAGATGGTGGGGATGCCTACGGGGTCGAGGTAGGCAGCCAGGTTGCGCCCCTCGTAGTAACCCACCAGCGGCAGCGCAATGGCCATGGCGCCACCGATGACGCGCGCTTTCAGGCTCATGCAGCCCCCTTGCCGACAACGGCGCGTAGCTTGGCGATGGCCGCATTGCCGACCTCAGGGGCGGATTTGGTCACGCGCCGTGGCTTCGGAGAGGCATCGCGGCGCTGTGCGGCCGTCGGCTTCTCGCGCGCCTGTTCTTCCCGGCCAGCTCGGTGGCGGCGGTAGGCGGCTACCTTAGACCAGGCGCTATTTACGTGCTCTTCAACTAGAGCGCGCCAGTCTGCCGGGCAACGTCCCATCAGCCACTGGCGCCCATCGAGCGACGGCTCGGCAAGTACGGCGGCAGCGTATGCGTGGGGGCTGGTGAGAGTGCTGGGGTCTAGAGTGTTCATGCCGCTATGGTCGGCGGCATGAGGGGGCGGGATTAAGGAACGGGTGTCAGTAACTCAGTTGAACAGGTCGGGCGTTGACGGGACTGCTAGCTCGGGCAGGCGCTTGAGAATGCGCCAGATATGGCGGTCGCTGAGCTGGTAGGTGCGGGCCAGCTCATTAACAACGGTATTTGCACTGACACCCTCGCGCGTCGCTTGTTCAAACTGGCGATGAATCTCGGCATCGCGCAGCGCGATCAATGCGGCATCGCACTTGGGTATGTAGATCGTCTCGCGCTCGCTGGCATAGCGCCCGAGCTTCTCGGCCGCTTCCTCGCCAACGATCTCGGCCAGTGCTGCCACGCGGGCCTGGCCATTGCGGCCAACGCCCTGAGCAAAGAACCAGGACGTGCCGCCCAGCTCGGCTACAAGCTTCATCGTTGCAGGCAGGCCGACGACCTCGGCAATGCGTTGCACGGTCGGCGGCAGTAGCGCGCGGGCCTGTTCCAGTTTCATAGCGTCCGCCCGTGACGCTTTGCGTCCAGGGCCAGCGCAGTGATGATGCCGCGCAGTTGCTCGCCGTCGCACCACTCCAGGCGCTCGACCTGGTACATGCGCTCGGCCAGGGCATCGGCATAGTCCCAGGGGCGCCCGGCCTCGGCCAATTGCGCCTCGATCTTGCCGACCAGCTTGGCCCGCTCGGCTGCAGGCTTGGGCTTGGCGCGCCCGGTCGACGCCTTGGGCTTGAAGCCCAGGCGCTCCAGCTCGACCAGGACGCGCCCGACTTGGCGTGGCGTCAGGTCTTTGGACGACTCGACGCCGACCGTGCGTTTGAGAATCGCGCGGTAGGTGTCATCGTCCAGGCCGAGCTGGCGGCGGGCGATCTGAATTTTCGTCTTGCCTGTGCTCATACAAGGTTCCTCGGGTCGAGTGCCGCGCGCAGGGCAGCAGGGTCGCGGCGGGCCATGTTGGCCACGTAGCGCACGGCCAAGGTCAAGCCTTCCTCGACCTGCTCGAAGCCTCCGGCCAGGCGGATGCACTCCATGTCGTCGCGGGTGCCGGCGTACGTCTCCCACTTGAACGTCTCGGCGCCAACGTCCGCACGATGCTGGGCATCACGCTCGCGTTTGCGGCGCTGCCGGGCCGTATCCTGGGCGCGGACTTTCGCAGTTCTGGGCTTCTTCTTTCTCGTGCTCATGTGTGGCTGCTCATCAGTACCGGGCTACCACGCCCGGCAGACCTTCGCCCCTAGCGGGGCTAGGTTTCGCTTAGGTCAGGGCCAGTTGTTCTTGGCCAGCTACGCCGTGATTGAGTCGCACGCCGCTGGCTGCCCTGATGCCTGCTGTAGCATCGCTAATAGCCCGCTGACTCAAATCCTTGGTGCTGCTGTTGCGGTCGATAGGCTTGCCGGTGATCAACTCGGGGTGGTGCTTGAGCATGTAAGCCTCGGTCGCAGCTGATGGCGCGGCGCCTGCGAACTGCAGCACCTCTTTGCGCACAGCCCACACCCAGCCGTCGCAGAACTGGTCGGCCCGCTTGGTCTTGTTGGC
>NZ_FOXK01000041.1 GCF_900115695.1 Ectopseudomonas toyotomiensis | reverse complement strand
CGCAGCTCCTTGGCGGCGTCGTCGGCCGACATGGTCTCGATGCGGCGCTTGGCCTTTTCCAGATCCTGCTTGGTGCGATCCAGCTCGGCGCTCTTCTTGCTGAGCACCTCGCCGAGGGCGTCGTAGTCGGCCTGGGTGTCGGTGAGCTTCTTCTGCAGCTCGTCCTTTTCCTTGGTGTGGGTGTGGATCAGCTCTTCGGCCAGGTACTGCACGGCTTCGAGGTTGCCCTGCTTGGATGCCTCGATCAGGGCGGACCTTGCGTCATCGGGCAGGCGGCGCCATTGACGCAGTTCGCGGTAGCCGATGCCCATGCGGGTCATGGATTCGAGGGCCTCTTCTCCGAAGGCGCGAAGATTGGCGATGTCCCGGTCTACCTGGTCCACAGAGCGGCGCAGCAGATTGCAGAACTCCTCCCATGTGCCTCGTAGGTTTTCCGCACCGTGCGGATTTTTCATGCCTGCTAGCGAGCGGTAGAGCTTGTTTTCCTTGACATGGGCGAGTTTGGAAGTCCGCACCGTGCGGGAAAAATCTTCAAACGCTCCTGCCATCTGAGCCTGGCCGAGCAGTTGGTTGACCAGGTCACGCTCCTCGGCCATGTCCTGGGCAATGGCGCCCAGGTTCTGGATGACGTTGACGGCTTCTTCGTTGACCGGCGCATCCTGCAGCGGCTCAGCCTTTGGCGTTGCGGTACGGGCCATCAGGCAGCCCTCCGCTCGGCGTCGCCGGCCATTGCGCGCAGGCTCTCGATGGCCTCGACACGGTTGCCGTTGGCTTCGATCAGGGCATTGCGGAACTCGTCGGCGCCACGGCGGCAGCCGTAGTAGTAGGCATCGAACTCCAGGCTGCCCTGCGGGTAGTTGACGGTGGTGGGCTCACCCTCGATGCGCAGCTTGAGCGCGGCGCAGAGCCCCTCGACGTAGATGCTGCTGTGGCGATCGCCACCACGCAGCAGGTGCTGGGCCAGTTTGGTGTAGTTCATGGCGTGCTCCTTGTTGTCAGCGGCTGGCCCCGGCCAGCACGCGTTGGTTGATTTCGTTGATGCGGTGCTGCGCGGCGCCCATCTCGTTGGCGTGGGCCTGGGCGATCTGCAGCAGCGCGATGGA
>NZ_FOXK01000012.1 GCF_900115695.1 Ectopseudomonas toyotomiensis | reverse complement strand
CTTTCCATTTCCATGCTTCAAAAACACCAACGCCCCGAACCAGTCGGGGCGTTGGATTTTTCTGGCGTCAGTGCGTTTTCACACGCTCTGGATTGCGGGGCTTTTTTATGGTTCTTCGCATAGTTTGGAGGCAGTGCGGGTTGACACACCGGACTGGCAAATTTGTGTGCGTATTACTTACTGACTTAGCACTATCCATTACCGCGTCGCCTGAACGTTTGGGTTGCGCCCCTTACGGGCGCCACACCTTTCTTGCTTGCCCAAGAAAGGTGTGCCAAAGAAGGGCCCCCCGACATCCGGGTTTCGCTGCGCGAAACTTCCCTCGTTCCGGTGCCGCTCCGGGGGCCGGCTTACATGGGCCATCCCTGGCCCATTAAGCCTCTCGCCGCATCCATGCGGCTCGCTCCCCTACGCAACACCTCCTCTCGGCCTCCTGAAGGGGACCAGGTCGCGAGCTTGCAAGATTTCCTCGGGCTCAAGCTCGACGGTGTCTGTTTTTGTTTTTGCTTTTAGGCAGCGATCACGCAGGCGACGCCCAAGTCCCCTTCAGGAGGCCGAGTGGAATCGCCGCGTAAGGGGTTGAGCGACATGGATGTCGCGAGAGCTGCGATGGGCCAAGGATGGCTCTTCGCAGCGTGCTCCTGGAGTGGTGATGGAGCGAGGGAACCCCGGTGCAGCCGGGGCCGGATGTCGGGGTGCCCTTCTCTTTGGTTACTTTCTCTTGGGCAAGCAAGAGAAAGTGACTCGCCCGTAAGGGGCGAAACCCATCAGGCCAGGCGGCGTGTGAATGGAGAGTGCCAAGTCATCGAAAGCTCACACGTAATTGCCAGCCCGGTGTCAAGCGTATCCTCCTCGCGAAAATGCGAAGAACCTTTTTATTAGGTAAAGATCGCCGGCTCCGCGCGTGGCCAGGAATGAAAAAGCCCCGCATCACTGCAGGGCTTCTCGTTCAGCGCAAGAACGTCAGATCGAGCCGCGGCTGCGCAGCAGATCCAGCACTGCCTTGACGCCCTCTTCGACCGACTGCGCCTGGGTGTCGATCACCAGATCGGCATCCAGCGGCACGTCGTAGGGGAAGCCTTCGCCGGGGATATTGTCACCACCAGCGGCGTACAGCCCCTGCGGGTCACGCTCGCGGCAGATCTGCGGCGAGGCCTGGACGTAGACGGTAACCATGCGTTCGGCACCGATCAGCGCCTTGGCCTGCTCGCGACCTTCGGCATCCGGAGCGACAAAGGCGGCCAGGGCGATCATGCCAGCCTCGTTGAACTGACGCGCCACATGGGCGGCGCGGCGCCAGTTCTCGGCGCGGCCGGCGCGGTCCTGCGGCAGGCCCTTGTTCAGGTCATGGCGCAGGTTCTGGCCATCGAGCACGTACACGGCGCGGCCCATGTCGAACAGCTTGCGCTCCACGGCGTAGGCCAGGGTGCTCTTGCCCGCGCCAGACAGGCCGCTGAACAGCACGGTGGCCGGCTGCTGACCGAAGCGCGAAGCACGCTCCTCGGTCGATACATGGGCCAGGCGGCCGTGCTGACCGCCGCCATGGGCGACCGGGTCGGCAATGATCATGCCGGCGCCGACGGTGCCATTGGTCAGGCGGTCGACGACGATGAAGGCACCGGTGGTGCGGTTGTACTCGTAGCCGTCCAAGGCGATCGATGCATCCAGCGCCACCTTGACCCGGCCGATCTCGTTGAGCCTCAGTTCGCTGGCCGCGCCCTGCTCCAGGGTATTCACGTCGACGCGATGCACGATGCTCGGGATCGAGCCCGGCACGTAGCTGGTCGCACGTTTGATGTCGTACTTCTTGCCCGGCAACATCGGCTCTTCGCCCATCCATACCAGCATGGCCTCGAAGCTGTCGGTGACCTGCGGACGGTTGTCGGCATGCACCAGCATGTCGCCGCGCGACACGTCGATCTCGTCTTCCAGGGTCAGGGTGATGGCCTGGCCCGGCCCGGCATGTTCCAGTTCGCCCTCGAAGGTGACGATGGACTTGACCTTGCTGGTCTTGCCCGAAGGCAGCGCCATGACCTCGTCGCCCTTGCGCACGACGCCGCTGGCCAGGGTGCCGGCGAAACCGCGGAAGTTCAGGTTCGGACGGTTGACGTACTGCACCGGGAAGCGCAGGTCATCGAAGTTGCGGTCGCCAGCGACTTCGACGGTCTCGAGAATCTCCATCAGCGACTGGCCGGTGTACCAGGGCGAGCGCTCGGACTTGTTGACCACGTTGTCGCCCTTGAGCGCCGACATGGGCACGAACTCGAGGGTGGTCGGGCGCAGGTTGATCTTCCCGGCGAAGGCCAGGTAGTCGGCCTTGATCTGCTCGAACACGCCCTGATCGAAGTCCTTCAGATCCATCTTGTTGACGGCCACGACGATGTGCTTGATGCCCAACAGGGAGGCAATGAAGCTGTGGCGCTTGGTCTGGGTCTGCACGCCGTAGCGGGCGTCGATCAGGATGATCGCCAGGTCGCAGGTCGAAGCGCCGGTGGCCATGTTGCGCGTGTACTGCTCGTGGCCGGGGGTGTCGGCGATGATGAACTTGCGCTTGGCGGTGGAGAAATAGCGGTAGGCCACATCGATGGTGATGCCCTGCTCGCGCTCGGCCTGCAGGCCGTCGACCAGCAGTGCCAGGTCGATGTCATCGCCGGTGGTGCCGACTTTCTTCGAATCCTTGGTGATGGCTTCCAGATGATCTTCGTAGATCATCTTGGAGTCATGCAGCAGGCGGCCGATCAGCGTGCTCTTGCCGTCGTCGACGTTGCCGCAGGTAAGAAAGCGCAGCAGTTCCTTGCGCTCGTGCTGGGCCAGGTAAGCGAGAATGTCCTGGCCGATCAAATCGGATTGGTGACTCATGGTGCGCGATCCTCAGAAATAGCCCTGACGTTTCTTTTCTTCCATCGACCCGGCGGCATCGTGATCGATCACGCGGCCCTGGCGCTCGGAAGTACGGGTCAGGAGCATCTCCTGGATGATTTCAGGCAGGGTCAGCGCCGTGGACTCCACCGCACCGGTCAGCGGGTAGCAGCCGAGGGTACGGAAACGCACCATCTTCTTGGTGATACGCGCCTTCTCTTCATCGGACAGGTGCTCGAGGATGCGCTCGTCATCGATCATGATCAGCGTGCCGTTCTTCTCGATCACTTCGCGCTCGGCGGCGAAGTACAGCGGCACGATTGGAATCTGCTCCAGGTAGATGTATTGCCAGATATCAAGCTCGGTCCAGTTCGACAGCGGGAAGACGCGGATCGACTCGCCCTTCTTGACCTTGCCGTTGTACACGTTCCACAGCTCGGGGCGCTGATTCTTCGGGTCCCAGCGGTGCTTGCTGTCGCGGAAGGAATACACGCGCTCCTTGGCGCGCGACTTCTCTTCGTCGCGGCGCGCACCACCGAAGGCGGCGTCGAAGCCGTACTTGTCCAACGCCTGCTTGAGGCCTTCGGTCTTCATCACGTCGGTGTGCTTGGCACTGCCGTAGGTGAAGGGGTTCATGTCCTGCGCCACACCATCGGGGTTGATGTGGGTCAGCAGTTCCAGGCCATATTCACTGACCATCTTTTCGCGAAAGCGATACATCTCCTGGAATTTCCAGCGCGTGTCGACGTGCAGTACCGGGAACGGCAACTTGCCAGGGAAGAACGCCTTGCGGGCCAGGTGCAGCATCACGGCTGAATCCTTGCCGATGGAATAGAGCATCACCGGGTTGTCGAATTCGGCGGCCACTTCACGAATGATGTGGATGCTTTCCGCCTCTAGCTGCTTCAGATGGGTCAATTTGTCGAGCATGGCTACTCACGGTTTGCTGTTATGGGGCCGGCGGGCCGTGGACGAGCGCGCACTCTACCACAGCGTCTGCTTATACTCAGGACGCCAGTTAGACCGAAACGATCTAGCGTTATGCCTGCCCGTACGGGCGATTCAGATCGGGTTGGGGCAGTCGATGAACAGGTGTTCGAGGGCGAAACGCCGTGCCAGATAATCCCCCAGCGCCTGCACGCCGTAGCGCTCGGTGGCATGATGGCCAGCAGCGATGAAGCTCACGCCATTCTCACGCGCGCTATGGAAAGTCTGCTCGGAGGCTTCGCCGGTCAGGTAAAGGTCGACACCGGCAGCAATCGCCTGGTCGATATAGCCCTGCCCGCCACCCGTGCACCAGCCGACGCGACGGATCAGCCCGTCGCCCTCGACCAGCAGCGGCTCACGCCCCAGCGCTTGCTGCACGTGCCGGGCGAAGTCGGCCGCGCTCATCGGCTCCTCCAGCGAGCCAACGAGGCCAACGGTGCGCGGATTCTCCGGTTCGAGCAGGCCCTCGACGACAATGCCCAACTGCCGTGCGAGCTGCACGTTGTTGCCCACCTCGGGGTGCACATCCAGCGGCAGGTGATAGGCCAGCAGGCTGATGTCGTTGGCCAGCAGCGCTTTCAGGCGACGCTGTTTCATGCCGGTGACACAGGGGTTCTCGCCCTTCCAGAAATAGCCATGATGCACCAGCAGCACATCAGCCTCGGCCTCGATGGCCGCCTCGATCAGCGCCTGACTCGCGGTGACGCCGCTGACGATGCGGCTGACCTGCGGACGACCCTCGACCTGAAGGCCATTGGGGCAGTAATCATTGATACGCGACGCGTTAAGAAAGGCGTCAGCTTCTTCCACTAGCGTGGACAGGGCAATGGCCATGAAGATTCCTCACAAGCTGTTGCGGGCCGCTGCCTAATTGGCGAGCACCTCACTATAATGCGCCACCTTAAGGGCCGAATTTGGCCCCCGCAACCCTCAGGATTGTCTCGATGCCCCAGGCACTGCGTTTTCTCGGTTGGCCCCTGCTGGTCGGTGTGTTGTTCGCACTGCTGCTGATCCAGCGCTACCCGGAATGGGTCGGCTTGCCACGCCAGGAAGTGCAACTGGTACAGGCTCCGCTCTACAGCCGCCTGCAGGAAGGCCCGGTGTCCTACTCCGAGGCAGTCGATACCGCATCGCCAGCAGTGGCCAACCTGTACACCACCAAACTGGTGAGCAAACCGGCTCATCCGCTGTTCGAAGACCCGACCTTCCGCCGTTTCTTCGGCGACAACCTGCCACGCCAGCAGCGCATGGAGTCGAGCCTCGGCTCGGCCGTACTGCTGAGCCGTGAAGGTTATCTGCTGACCAACAATCACGTGGTCAGCGGCGCCGACCAGATCGTCGTCGCCCTCAAGGACGGCCGCGAAACCCTGGCACGGGTGATCGGCAGCGACCCGGAAACCGACCTGGCCGTATTGAAGATCGACCTGCCCAATCTCCCGGCGATCACCCTGGGGCGCTCCGACAGCATTCGCATCGGTGATGTGACCCTGGCCATCGGCAACCCTTTCGGCGTCGGCCAGACCGTGACCATGGGTATCATCAGCGCCACCGGGCGCAACCAACTGGGCCTCAACACCTACGAAGACTTCATCCAGACCGATGCGGCGATCAACCCGGGCAACTCTGGCGGCGCGCTGGTCGATGCGCACGGCAACCTGGTGGGCATCAACACGGCGATCTTTTCCAAGTCCGGCGGCTCGCAGGGCATCGGCTTCGCCATCCCGGTGAAACTGGCCATGGAAGTGATGCAGGCGATCATCGAGCACGGCCAGGTGATTCGCGGCTACCTCGGTGTCGAGGTGCAACCACTGACGCCAGAGCTGGCCGAGTCCTTCGGCCTCGATGGCCGCCCCGGCATCGTTGTCGCCGGTGTCTATCGCGACGGCCCGGCGCAGAAAGCCGGCCTGCAGCCTGGCGACCTGATTCTCAGCATCGATGGCGAACCGGCCAGCGACGGGCGCCGTTCGATGAATCAGGTCGCGCGCACCAAACCAGGCGACAAGATCCGCATCGACGTGTTGCGCAACGGCAAACCGCTGCAGCTGACCGCCGAGATCGGTATTCGCCCTCCCGTTAACGGCAACTGATCGGCGAGCAATTTCAAGTAGGAACTTTTCTCGACTGAGGTTATTGTAATGTTATTACATTAATACCAATCATCCGGAGACTTTCCCTTTGCGCGTCACTACCGCCTTGCTTGCCGGCAGCCTGTTAACACCCTGCGCTCTTGCCGCCGAATCTCCGGCCCAACTGGCTGACAGCATCATCAGCGCCCCCAGTGAACAAGCCGATGGCCCGGTACAGGGCTACCGCGCCAAACGCTCATCCAGCGCCACCCGCACCGACACGCCGATCAGCGAAATTCCCCAGGCCATCAGCGTGGTCCCCGCCCAAGTGCTGGACGATCTCGGCAGCAGCCGTATCGACCGCGCCCTGGATTTCGCTGGCGGCGTCTCGCGGCAGAACAACTTCGGCGGCCTGACCTTCCTCAACTACAGCGTGCGCGGGTTCACCACCGGCGAGCTGTACCGCAATGGTTTTGCCATCAACCGCGGCAGCTACAGCTCGCCGGACGCATCGGCCATCGAGCGCCTGGAAGTGCTCAAGGGGCCGGCGGCAGCCCTCTACGGCCGCGGCGACCCAGGCGGGCTGGTCAATATCGTCACCAAGCGCCCGCAACTGGAACCCTTCACCCAGTTCAAGGCCAGCGCCGGACGCTGGGATCGCTACCGCAGCAGCCTCGACGTCAATACGCCGCTGAACGAGGACGGCACCCTGCTTTCGCGGGTCAACCTGGCAGTCGAAGACAACGGCAGTTTTCGCGACCACGTCGGCAACCAGCGACAGATCATCAACCCGACCTTCAGCTGGCAGCTGTCGCCCGACACCCTGCTGATGATCGACAGCGAGTTCTCGCGCACCGACTCGGTGTTCGACCGTGGCATTCCCGCGGTGGATGGCAAGATGGGCGCGGTCAAGCGCTCGACCTTTCTCGGCGAACCCAACGACGGCAAGATCCGCAACGACAACCAACTGCTGCAGGTCAGCCTCGAGCACTACCTGAACGACGCCTGGAAACTGCGCCTGGCCAGCCATTACAGCCAGGGCACGCTGGATGGCAACAGCTCCGAGCCTTCGCGCCTGATTGGCGATCAGGTCACGCGCTTCTATCGTGAGCGCAGCTTCGAATGGAACGACAGCATCACCCAGGCCGAGCTGCATGGGCAGTTCGAGCTGGCCGGCTGGCAGCACCACACGCTGCTGGGCCTGGAGTACGAGAACTACCGCAACAGCCAGAAGTATCCGCAAAGCGTCACCGGGCTGGGCTATGGCCAGGACATCTATAACCCGATCTATGGTCAGCCCAAGCCCCCCATCGTCAATCCCAACGACTTCCACGAGCACACCGAAAGCTACGCCCTCAACCTGCAGGATCAGATCAGCTTCAATGACCACTGGAATGGCCTGCTCGGCGTGCGCCTGGAGCGTTTCGAGCAGACCGCACTGAACCGCAGTAGCCGCGTCAGCAACGAGCAAAGCAAGGATGTCGCCACCCCGCGCGCGGGCGTGCTCTATCAGCTGACGCCAGAGGTCGGCGTGTTCGCCAATGCCTCGATGTCGTTCAAACCCAATGCCATCGGCGCCCAGGGGCAGGTGTTCAAACCGGAGAAGGGCCTCGGCTACGAAACCGGCCTCAAGCTCAACCTGCTCGATAGCCGCCTCGGCGCCACTGTGGCGCTGTTCCATATCGACAAGGAAAACGTGCTGACCGCCGACCCGAACAATCCGGGCGACAGCATCGCCGCCGGCAAGGCGCGCAGCCAGGGCGTGGACCTGCAGGTCAGCGGCCAGCTCACCGATGCCCTACGGGTGATCGGCGCCTACGCCTACATCGACGCCGAGGTAACCAAGGACAACAGCATCCCCGAGGGTAGCGATCTGCTCGGCATCGCCCGCAACAGCGCCAGTTTGATGAGCGTCTACCAGTTCCAGGGTGGCTCGCTGCAGGGCTCGGAACTCGGCGCCGCAGTCAACTACGTCGGCGACCGTTCCGGGCAGACCGGCAGCAACTTCGAGCTGCCGGCCTACACCACGGTCGATCTGCTGGCGCGCTGGCAAGCCACCAAGGACCTGAACCTGGGCCTGAACCTCAACAACCTGTTCAACCGCAAGTACTACGAACGCTCGTTCAACAACGTCTGGGTAATGCCCGGCGACCCTCGCAATCTCATCGTCAGCCTGACCCTCAACCTTTGAATCGGAGATTCACATGCGTATTCCTGCCTACCTGCTTCTCGCCGGCCTGTTCGCCAGCAGCAGCGCTCTCGCCCACGGTCTCTGGACCGAAGAGCGCCGCGGCAATATCGAAGTCGTCTACGGCCACGGCGCCGAGGACGATGCCTTCAAGGCGGAGAAGATCAGTGGCGCCTGGGCCTATGACGCGGCAGGTCGAATGATTCCGGTGACGGTCGAACGCCTTTCTGACCATGCCCGCCTGCAACCTTTGAAGAAACCCGCGGTGCTCGGCGTGGCCCTGGACAATGGCGCCTGGTCGAAGACCCCGGAAGGCCAATGGATCAACCAGGGCCGCAGCCAGGTGACGAACTCGACCCAGTCGCTGCACACCTACAAGTACAGCCTGGCGATCTACAGCGAGGGCGCCAAGCTGCCCGACCTCGAGCCGCTGAAACTGGTCATCGTTCCGCAAGTCGATCCGCTCAAGGTCGGCCCCGGCAAGCCGCTGCCGGTGCGCGTGCTGGTGGACGGCAAGCCGATGGCAGGCGTCGAGCTGGTCGGCGACTATCGCGGCGCACCGCATCAGGTCAGCGCGGTAACCGATGCCGAGGGCCGCGCCCAGGTAACGGTGCGCAACGAGGCGCTGAACATCATCAGCGCCTCGGTCTACGTACCGGTGGAGAACGACCCGAATATCGAGAGCCGCGGCCTGTTCACCTCACTGACCTTCCTTGGCCAGCCGCACCACGAGTAATCCCCCTCTGCGCCATGAAAAAAGCCGGTGACGCTGACGCGCCACCGGCTCTGTTCAGAACCGCCTGGATCAAAGGCCTTGCAGGGCGTCCAGCAGGGCCTGGTTCTGCTCCGGGGTACCGATGGTGATACGCAGGAACTGAGCGATGCGCTGCTGCTTGAAGTGGCGCACGATCACCCCTTGCTCGCGCAGCCCGGCTGCCAGAGTCGCGGCGTCCTTGCCCGGGTGACGAGCAAAGACGAAGTTCGCCGCCGAAGGCAGCACCTCGAAGCCCAGCCCCTGTAGACCGGCGACCACCGCCTCACGGCTCTCGATCACCTGCTGGCAAGTTTTCTCGAAATAAGCGCGGTCCTCGAACGCCGCCGCAGCACCCGCGATGGCCATGCGATCGAGCGGATAGGAGTTGAAGCTGTTTTTGATCCGCTCCAGCGCCTCGATCAGGTCCGGATGACCGACCGCGAGGCCCACGCGCAAGCCCGCCAGAGAGCGCGACTTGGACAGGGTCTGGGTGACCAGCAGGTTCGGATACTTGTCGACCAGGGCGATGGCCGTCTGACCGCCGAAGTCGATATACGCCTCGTCTACCAGCACCACATTGTCCGGGCTTGCTCGCAGCAGACGCTCGATGGCCTCGAGCGGCAGCAGGCAGCCGGTCGGCGCATTGGGGTTGGGGAAGATGATGCCGCCATTGGGCCGGGCATAGTCCTCGACGCGAATCTGGAACTGCTCGTCCAGCGCCACCTGCTGGTACTCGATACCGTACAGGCCGCAATAAACCGGATAGAAGCTGTAGCTGATATCAGGAAACAACAGCGGCGCGTCATGCTGGAACAGGCCATGGAACGCGTGCGCCAGCACCTCGTCAGAGCCGTTGCCGACGAACACCTGGTTGGTCTGCACGCCATAGTAGTCAGCCACTGCCTGCTTCAGGCGGTCGCTGTTGGGGTCCGGGTACAAACGCAGGTTGTCGTTGACTTCAGCCTGCATCGCCGCAATGGCCTTGGGCGACGGACCATAAGGGTTCTCGTTGGTATTGAGCTTGACCAGCTTGCTCAGCTTGGGCTGCTCACCTGGCACATAGGGCACCAGGTCTTTGACGAAGGGGCTCCAGAATTTGCTCATCTGCCCTTCTCTCCTCGAAATGCGTAGGGTGCGCTGTGCGCACCGCGGATAATCAATGGGCGCGCGTGACGCGCCCTACATCACTTGATGCGGTACTCGGCGCTGCGCGCGTGTGCGGTCAGCGACTCGCCGCGGGCCAGCACCGAGGCACTCTTGCCCAGCTCCGATGCGCCATCCGGCGAGCAGAAGATGATCGACGAGCGCTTCTGGAAGTCATACACCCCCAGCGGCGAGGAAAAACGCGCGGTGCCGGAAGTGGGCAGCACGTGATTCGGGCCGGCCACATAGTCGCCCAAGGCTTCTGCTGTGTAGCGGCCCATGAAGATCGCACCGGCATGGCGGATCTCGGGCAGCCAGGCTTCCGGATCGGCGACCGACAGCTCCAGGTGCTCCGGCGCGATGCGGTTGGCCACCGCGATGGCCTGCGCCATGTCCGCCACCTGGATCAAGGCGCCGCGCCCCTCCAGCGAGGTGCGGATGATCTCGGCGCGCTCCATGGTCGGCAGCAGCTTGCCGATGCTTTCAGCGACGCGGTCGAGGAAGGCGGCATCCGGGCTGACCAGGATCGACTGCGCGTCTTCGTCGTGCTCGGCCTGAGAGAACAGGTCCATGGCGATCCAGTCCGGGTCAGTCTGACCATCGCATACCACGAGGATTTCCGACGGACCGGCGATCATGTCGATGCCCACCTTGCCGAACACGTGACGCTTGGCGGTGGCCACATAGATGTTGCCGGGGCCGACAATCTTGTCCACCGGCGGTACGCTCTCGGTGCCATAGGCCAGCGCGGCAACTGCCTGGGCGCCACCAATGGTGAACACGCGGTCGACGCCGGCGATGGCGGCAGCTGCCAGGACGATCTCGTTGATCTCACCGCGCGGGGTCGGCACCACCATTACCACTTCAGGCACGCCGGCGACCTTGGCCGGAATGGCGTTCATCAACACCGAAGACGGATAGGAAGCCTTGCCGCCAGGCACGTAGAGGCCGGCGCGATCCAGCGGGGTGACCTTCTGCCCCAGCACCGTGCCGTCGGCTTCGGTGTAGCGCCAGGAATCCTGCTTCTGCTGCTCGTGGTAGCTGCGCACGCGCTCGGCGGCCACTTCGAGAGCCTGACGCTGCTCGGCGCTGATACGGGTCAGGGCCAGTTCCAGACGCTCACGCGGCAGGATCAGGTCGGCCATGGCGGCGACCTCCAGGCCATCGAAGCGCTGGGTGTACTCGACCAGGGCGGCATCGCCGCGCTCACGCACGGCCTGGATGATTTCCAGCACGCGCTGGTTGACGCCATCGTCGGACACACTCTCCCAGCTCAGCAGATGATCCAGGTGTCGGGCAAAATCCTGGTCAGCGGCGTTGAGTCGGCGAACAGCAATGGGAGCGGTCATGGCAAAGCCTCGTGTAATAGCAAATCTCAGGCGCCGCTAGAGTAGCAAGCCCACCGTGCGGGCACCTGAGAAAAATGGCTATGACACGGATAGGCTGCCGCGACCAGAAGTCGCGGTGAGGAGTCAGCCTTGGTGTCGCGCCTCGATGGCGCCACGCAGGGTATCGATCAAGAACTGGATGCGCGCGTGCTGCATCTTCATCGAGGCCTTGTTGACGATCAGGCGCGAGCTGATGGTGGCGATCAGCTCCTGCGGTTCCAGGCCGTTGGCACGCAGGGTGTTGCCGGTGTCGACCACATCGATGATCTTGTCAGCCAGGCCCACCAGCGGCGCCAGTTCCATCGAACCGTACAACTTGATGATGTCGACCTGACGACCCTGCTCGGCATAGTAGCGCTTGGCGACGTTGACGAACTTGGTGGCCACGCGCAGGCGCCCTTTCGGCTCCGGCGCACCGACTTTGCCAGCCGTCATCAGTTTGCACTTGGCGATCTGCAGATCCAGTGGCTCGTAGATGCCCTGGCCGCCGTATTCCATCAGTACGTCCTTGCCGGCGACACCGACGTCGGCCGCGCCATGCTCGACATAGGTCGGCACGTCGGTAGCACGCACGATCAGCAGGCGCACGTCATCCTGAGTAGTCGGGATGATCAGCTTGCGGCTCTTGTCCGGGTTCTCGGTCGGCTCGATACCCGCCGCCGCCAGCAACGGCAGGGTGTCATCGAGAATGCGGCCTTTGGACAGGGCGATGGTCAGCATGGAACGGTTTCCTTGAGCGGAAGCGGCCTCCCGAGAGGGGTGGCCACACTATCTGCGATCTCGCGAGCTAGAGTCATGCAAGGCAAAAACAGGCGAGGAAGCGGAGTTTACAAGTTGTAAATGAGCATTCCGAGCCTGTTTTTAACGCAGCAGGACCGACGCGCAGCAGATCGCCATCAACCCGGCACGCGGCGGATCTTGGCGCCGAGCAGCTGCAGCTTCTCTTCGATGCACTCGTACCCACGGTCGATGTGGTAGATACGGTCGATCAGCGTATCGCCCTCGGCCACCAGCGCGGCCAGCACCAGGCTCGCCGATGCACGCAGATCGGTGGCCATCACTGGCGCGCCCTTGAGCTTGTCGACACCGGTAACCACGGCCGTGTTGCCTTCGACGAGGATGCTGGCGCCCATGCGCAGCATCTCGTAGACGTGCATGAAGCGGTTTTCGAACACGGTTTCGATGATGGTGCCGGTGCCTTCGGCCACCGCGTTCAGGGCGATGAACTGCGCCTGCATGTCAGTGGGGAACGCCGGGTATGGAGCGGTACGCAGGTTGACGGCCTTGGGGCGCTTGCCCTTCATGTCCAGCTCGATCCAGTCCGGACCGGTGGTGATTTCAGCACCCGCTTCCTGCAGCTTGGCCAGCACGGCCTCCAGGGTCGAAGGGTCGGCGTCCTTGACCTTGACCCGACCACCGGTAACGGCTGCGGCGACCAAGTAGGTACCAGTCTCGATACGGTCGGGCATGACGTTGAAGCGCGCGCCATGCAGGCGCTCGACGCCGTCGATGATGATGGTGTCAGTGCCGGCGCCCTGGATCTTCGCGCCCATGGCGATCAGGCAGTTGGCTAGGTCGACCACCTCAGGCTCACGCGCGGCGTTTTCCAGCACGCTGCGGCCCTTGGCCAGGGTCGCGGCCATCATGATGTTCTCGGTGCCGGTCACGCTGACCACATCGAAGAAGAAGTGTGCGCCACGCAGGCCGCCTTCCGGCGCCTTGGCCTTGATGTAGCCGCCTTCGACATCGATGATCGCGCCCATGGCCTCGAGGCCACGGATGTGCAGATCGACCGGACGCGAACCGATGGCGCAACCGCCCGGTAGCGCTACTTCCGCCTCACCGAAGCGCGCGACCATGGGGCCGAGCACCAGAATCGAGGCGCGCATGGTTTTTACCAGCTCGTAAGGCGCGACCAGCGTCTTGATCGCACGGGCGTCGACTTCCACCGCCAGCTTCTCGTCGATCACCGGCTCGATGCCCATGCGACCGAACAGCTCGATCATGGTGGTGATGTCGTGCAGGTGCGGCAGGTTGCAGATGGTGACGGGGGCGTCGCCCAGCAGGGTGGCCGCCAGAATCGGCAGAGCAGAGTTCTTCGCACCGGAAATGCGGATTTCGCCATCGAGGCGAGCGCCGCCGGTAATGATCAGTTTATCCATAGGAATCTCGTCGCCCGCAGGCTCAGGAACGCGCGGCCCAATCGGCCTGGCTGAAGAATTTCATGGTCACGGCGTGGATGCTGCCATCAGCGATCCAGGCATTGAGGTGGGCATAGATCTGCTGCTGACGCTTGACCGGGCTGAGGGCGGCCAGTTCGTCGCTGATCAGGTTGAGCTGGAAGTTGCAGCCTTCGCCTTCGACTTCCACCTGGGTATTCGGGAGTTTTTCCTCTAGGAGGCTTTTTACTTCTGCAGCCTGCATGCTCGACCTCGACTGACGCATTCGGGCTACCAGCGCCCGCGGGTCGGCCATCATACAAAAAAGCCTCCCGCCTGCGAACCCCGCCAGCACCGGCGCTGACGGAACGACGGGAAACGGTTCACGCTTGCAGCGGCAGCAACTCCAGCAAGCCGCTGACCTGGGCGATCTCGCGCATGTCGTCGGGCAGCGCGCTGATCGTCAGCTCACGCCCGGCCTTGCGCGCATCGCGCATGAACGCCAGCAGCAGCGCCAGGCCGACGCTGCTGGACTTTTCCACCGCGCTGCAATCGAGTGCCAGACTTTTAGCGCTGCTGGCCGCGATCAGGCGCGCGCCCTGCTCACGCAGCAGCGGCCCGGTGCTGTAATCGAGCACACCGCTGAGCTGCAATTGCCCAGCAGCGCGCTCGCTGATGCTCGCCTGACTCACGATTCGCCCCGAGCCTGACGCGCCCTGGCCACAGTGTCAGCCCAGGTGTCGATGACCTTGTCCAGATCGTTGCGATTGGTCTGCATCGACTGGGCGAACTGATCGCGGAACAGCTTGCCGACGTTGATGCCGTTGATCACCACATTACGCAACTTCCAGCCACCATCCATCGACACCATGGTGTAAGACAGCGGGTAGACCACGCCCTTGCCATCGCGAATTTCCATGCCGACCGAGGTGCGCTCGCCCTCGCCACTGCCGCTGGCTGGCAACACGCGAATGTCCTGGTTGTTGTACTCGAGCAGGGCGTTGCCATAGAACTGCATCAGGCTACGCTTGAAATTCTCCTCAAAACGGCTCATCTGCTCAGGCGAAGCCTGGCGCGAATAGCGCACAGTCATCACGCCACGGGCGATGCCCTCGACATCCACCACCGGACCGAGAATTTCGTTTAGCGAGTCATAAAAGGCATTGGGATTGCTGCGGTAATGCTCCTTGTTGGCCTTGAGGTCCGCCAGCAGAGTTTCGGTGGTCTGCTGCACCACGTCATGGGCGCTTGGTGCAGCGACGGCCAGCAGCGGCATGGCAGCCAGCAACACCAGCAGGGAATTACGCACGGTTTTGAACATGTCAGGAGCCCTCATCAATTGGCTTCATCTTTATTGACCGAATTGAGCAGGAATTTGCCAATCAGGTCTTCCAGCACCAGCGAGGACTGCGTGTCGTGGATGGTGCTGCCGTCCTTGAGCACCTCCTCGTCACCACCAACGCTGATGCCGATGTATTTCTCACCGAGCAGCCCCGCGGTCAGGATCGACGCGGTGGAATCCTCGGGCAGGTTATTGACGTTGCCATCGAGTTCCAGGGTCACCCGCCCCATGTAACTGTCACGATCCAGATCGATCGCAGTGACCTTGCCGATGCTCACGCCGGCCATGGTGACCTTGGCGCGCACGGTCAGCCCGGCGATGTTGTCGAAGTAGGCGTAGACCTTGTAGGTATCGCCAGCGCTACCGACGCTCAGGCCGCTGACGCGCAGGGCCAGCAGCAGCAGGGCCAGCACACCGGCCATGAGGAACAGGCCGACACCAATCTCCAGCGTGCGGTTTTGCATCAGAAATCTCCAAACATCAAAGCGGTCAGAATGAAATCCAGGCCAAGCACGGCCAGCGAGGCGTACACCACGGTGCGCGTGGTCGCACGGCTGATGCCTTCGGAAGTGGGTTCACAGTCGTAGCCCTGGAACACGGCGATCCAGGTCACCACGAAGGCGAAGACGATGCTCTTGATCACGCCATTGAGCACGTCGTCATAAAAAGAAACACTGTTCTGCATGTTGGCCCAGAACGAGCCCTCGTAGACGCCCAGCCAATCCACGGCGACCATCGCCGCCCCCCAGATGCCGACCACACAGAAGATCATCGCCAGCAGCGGCATGGAGATGAAACCGGCCCACAGCCGCGGCGCGACGATGTACTTGAGTGGGTCGACGCCGATCATCTCCAGACTGGAAAGCTGCTCGGTGGACTTCATGTTGCCGATTTCGGCGGTCAACGCGGAACCGGCGCGACCGGCGAACAGCAGCGCGGTGACCACCGGGCCCAGTTCACGCAGCAGGGTCAGGGCGACCATCTGCCCCACAGCCTGCTCGGAGCCATAGCTGACCAGGATGTTGTAGCCCTGCAAGGCCAGCACCATGCCGATGAAAATGCCGGACACGACGATGATCGCCAGCGACATCACCCCAACCGCGAACAGTTGCTTGATCAACAGTTGCAAAGGTTTGCCGGCGCGGCTGCGGCCGAACAGAGCACTGACCAGAAACAGGACAGAGCGCCCCAGGGTCGCGACCACATCGATACCCGCACGACCGAACAGGCGCAGCCGTTCGAGCGGTGAAATTCTGCGCATCAACCTCTCCCCAACAGATCTTCGCGGTAGTCCGGCGCTGGAAAATGAAACGGCACCGGACCATCCGGAATGCCCTTCATGAACTGGCGAATGCGCGGGTTATCCGACTCCATCAATTCGGCCGGTGTGCCCTGCCCCAGCACCTGTGCATCACCGACGACATAGATGTAGTCGGCGATGCTGGCGGTTTCTGCAAGATCGTGAGAAACCACCACACTGGTGATACCCAGCGCATCGTTGAGCAGGCGGATCAGGCGCACCAGGACGCCCATGGCGATGGGGTCCTGACCGACGAAAGGCTCGTCGTACAGCAGAATCTGCGGATCGAGCGCAATGGCTCGGGCCAGCGCGACACGGCGCTTCATGCCCCCAGACAACTCGTCCGGCATCAGTTCCAGCGCTCCGCGCAGGCCAACGGCCTGCAACTTCATCAGGACGATGTCGCGGATCATTTCTTCCGGCAGCTGGGTATGCACACGCAGTGGAAAGGCCACGTTCTCGAATACATCGAGGTCGGTGAACAGTGCACCGCTTTGAAACAGCACGCCCATCTGCTTGCGCATGTCGAACAGCTCGTCGCGCGACAGCTTCGGCAGGCTGACGCCCGCCACACGAACATCACCGGCCGAAGGACGCAGCTCGGCAGCGATCAGGCGTAGCAGCGTGGTCTTGCCGCAGCCGGAGGGCCCCATGATGCCGGTCACCTTGCCGCGCGGTATGCGGATATCGACCTTGTCGAAAATCGACCGCGCGCCGCGCTGAAAGCTCACGCCCTGCAACTCGATCGCGTACTCGTGCTCGGCGCTCATCTGAACTCCTTGAAAATCAGGCCTTCCTGGCAGACGCCGCCTCCAGAAGCGAGGACACGCGCCAGCCAGAGGGGGCCAAAATGGCCGCGAACTATAGCATTTGCCGAACATGTCGCCCAATAGCACCACGGCGCAGCGTTCAGACTTGCGACAGCTTCGGCACTGCCCTGCATACGGCAAAGGTGAGCACGACAAGCTTTTCCCGTTATAATCCTCGTCTTTTTTCGCCCGACAGCCCTGCCCAGCATGAACCAGACCCGCGACCTGATTGATTCCGCGCAGCGTACCATCCGCCTCGAACTTGAAGCGGTCCAGGAGCTGTTGCCCCGCATCGATGCCAATTTCATCAAGGCCTGCGAGCTGATTCTCAGCTGCAAGGGACGTGTAGTCGTGGTCGGCATGGGCAAGTCTGGGCATATCGGCAACAAGATTGCTGCGACCCTGGCCAGCACTGGCACCACCTCTTTCTTCGTCCACCCGGCAGAAGCCAGCCATGGCGACATGGGCATGATCACCAAGGACGACATCGTCCTGGCGCTCTCGAACTCGGGCTCGACCGCAGAGATCGTCACCCTGCTGCCGCTGATCAAACGCCTCGGTATCCGTCTGATCAGCATGACAGGCAACCCGGATTCCCCACTGGCCAAGGCCGCCGAGGTCAATCTCGATGCTCGCGTCTCGCAGGAAGCCTGCCCACTGAACCTGGCGCCGACCTCCTCGACCACCGCCAGTCTGGTACTGGGTGACGCATTGGCCATCGCCTTGCTGGAAGCGCGCGGCTTCACCGCCGAAGACTTCGCCTTCTCCCATCCGGGCGGCGCCCTTGGCCGACGCCTGCTGCTCAAGGTAGAGAACGTCATGCACGCAGGCGATGCCCTGCCACGCGTGCGCCGCGGCACCAGCCTGCGCGACGCTCTGCTGGAAATGACCCAGAAAGGCCTGGGCATGACCGTTGTACTGGAAGAAGACGGCCGCCTCGCCGGCATCTTCACCGACGGCGACCTGCGCCGCACCCTGGACAAGGGCATCGACGTGCGCCAGGCCATGATCGACGAGGTCATGACTCCGCACGGCAAGACCGCTCGTGCCGAGATGCTCGCGGCCGAGGCCCTGAAGATCATGGAAGACCACAAGATCAATGCGCTGGTGGTGGTCGACGACCTGGACAACCCGGTCGGCGCCCTCAACATGCATGACCTGCTGCGCGCCGGAGTGATGTGATGAACGACCTGCTGCAACGCGCCCGCGCCATCAAACTGGCGATCTTCGACGTCGACGGCGTGCTTACCGACGGCCGCCTGTACTTCCTCGAAGACGGCAGCGAGTTCAAGACCTTCAACACCCTCGACGGCCACGGCATCAAGATGCTGATCAACTCGGGCGTGCGCACCGCCATCATCAGCGGGCGCAAAACCCCGGTGGTCGAGCGCCGCGCCAACAACCTGGGCATCCAGCACCTGTTCCAGGGCCGCGAGGACAAACTCGTGGTACTCGACGGCCTGCTTGCCGAACTCGGCCTAAGCTATGAACAGGTCGCTTATCTTGGCGACGACTTGCCGGACCTTCCGGTCATTCGCCGGGTCGGATTGGGCATGGCCGTGGCCAGCGCCGACAGCTTCGTCCGCCAGCACGCCCATGGCGTAACCCAGGCACGCGGCGGCGACGGTGCGGCACGGGAATTCTGCGAACTGATCATGCGTGCCCAGGGCACACTGGATGCGGCCCAGGCCGCCTACCTGTAGAGAACAGCATGCCGCGTAAAATCCTCAACACCCTGATCTTTGCTCTGATTGCAGTCGTCGTGGCCGCACTCGGTTACTGGAACCTTGCCCCGGACAGCGCACGCCAAGCCCAGCGGGCCAGCGACGACAACGTCGTTGACTTCTATGCGGTCGGCGCGCGCACCGTGCAGTTCCAGGATGACGGCAAACTGCACTACCGCATGACCGCGGACAAGCTCGAGCACATCAAAAGCACCGACATCACCCTGATCGACGCCCCCAAGCTGGAGCTCTATCGCGGCACCGAACTGCCCTGGGAAGTCACCAGCCAGCGCGCCGAAGTCTCGCCTGGCGGCGTCGAGGTAGAACTGATCGACGACGTGCGCATCGCCCGCACCGACGCCAAGAACCGCCCCACCGTTATCACCAGCAGTCGTATGACCGTTATTCCTGACAAGGAATATGCGCAGACCGAGCAAGCCGTTAGAATCGTCGCGGCCAACGGGGTGACCACGGCACAAGGAATGAAAGCGTACTTGAATGACGGCAGGATGCTCCTGCAGTCCAACGTAAGAGGCCAGCATGAGGTTCGTTAATACCCTCCCCCTGATTCTCAGCCTCGGCGCCGCATTGGGAAGCGCGGCTGCCTGGGCACTGCCATCGGATCGTGATCAACCGATCCGCATCCAGGCCGACAGCGCCGAACTGGATGACCGGCAAGGTGTAGCCGTCTACCGCGGCGACGTGATCATCACTCAGGGCACCCTGAAGATCACGGGTGACACCGTCACCATCACCCAGACCGCCAGCGGCGATATCGATGTCTTCACTTCGGTGGGCAACCTGGCTTATTACGAGCAGAAGCCTGCCGTGGACAAGGACATCGTCAAGGCCTACGGCAGGACCATCCAGTACTTCGCCAGCAATGAGCGCATCGTACTGATCGACCAGGCCAAAGTGATTCAGGAAGGCAATACCTTCGAAGGCGAGAAGATCGTCTACGACACCCGTCGCCAGATCGTCAACGCCGGCCGCGCAACAGGCGGCAACGTCAGCACGCCACGCCCGCGTATCGACATGGTCATCCAACCGAAGAACAAACCCGCGGATCAGCAGCAGTAATGGCCATTCTCAAAGCCCAACACCTGGCGAAAAGCTACAAAAGCCGCCAGGTCGTGCGTGACGTCAGCCTGAGCATCGAAAGCGGTCAGATTGTTGGCCTGCTCGGCCCCAACGGCGCAGGCAAGACCACCTGCTTCTACATGATCGTCGGCCTGGTACGCGCCGACCAGGGCCGCGTGCTGATCGACGACCTCGACGTCAGCCATCAGCCCATGCACGGCCGCGCGCGCGCCGGCATCGGCTATCTGCCGCAGGAAGCCTCGATCTTCCGCAAGCTGTCGGTAACCGACAACATCATGGCCATCCTCGAAACGCGCAAGGACCTGGACCGCGCCGGGCGCCAGGCGGAACTGGAAAGCCTGCTGCAGGAGTTCCACATCCACCATATCGCCGACAGCCTCGGCATGAGCCTGTCTGGCGGTGAACGACGTCGCGTGGAGATTGCCCGGGCCCTGGCCACCAACCCCAAGTTCATCCTGCTCGACGAACCCTTTGCCGGGGTGGACCCGATCTCGGTGGGCGATATCAAACAGATCATCCATCACCTCAAGACCAAGGGCATCGGCATCCTGATCACCGATCACAACGTGCGCGAAACCCTGGACATCTGCGAGACCGCTTACATCGTCAACGATGGACAGCTGATCGCCGAAGGTAACGCCGAGACCATCCTCGCCAACCAGACGGTGAAAGAGGTATATCTGGGCCACGAATTCCGCCTGTAGGCTGCCCGCTGTTTCACTACAGAAATATGGCAGCCTCTAGGCAAAGCCCAGAAATTCAGGCATATAATTTGCTTCCTGGCGGCGCTTCGGCGCCCTGATGTGGAAGGCGTAACTCGCCAGTAAATTAAGGTCTGCAATGAAACCATCGCTAGTCCTCAAGATGGGCCAGCAGCTGACGATGACCCCGCAGCTGCAACAGGCTATCCGCCTCCTCCAACTGTCTACTCTGGACCTGCAACAGGAAATCCAGGAGGCACTGGAATCCAATCCCATGCTCGAGCGCCAGGAAGACGGCGACGACTTCGACAACAGTGATCCAATGGCTGATGGCGCCGAAAGCGCCACTCCGACCCCGAGCAAGGAAGAGAGTTACCAGGAAACCGCCCCCACGGTGGACAACCTGGAAGAAGGCGATTGGGGCGAGCGCATTCCCAACGAGTTGCCAGTCGACACGGCCTGGGAAGACATCTACCAGACCAGCGCCAGCAGCCTGCCCAGCAACGATGATGACGAGTGGGATTTCACCACGCGCACCTCCAGCGGTGAGAGCCTGCACAGCCACCTGCTCTGGCAACTGAACCTGGCACCCATGTCGGACAAGGATCGCTTGATCGCAGCGACCCTGATCGACTGCATCAACAATGACGGCTACCTCGAAGAAACGCTCGAGGAAGTGACTGAGTCCTTCGACCCCGAGCTGGATGTCGAACTGGATGAAGTGGAAGTGGTGCTGCACCGCATCCAGCAGTTCGAACCGGCCGGTATCGGCGCCCGCGACCTGCGCGAGTGCCTGCTGCTGCAACTGCGCCAGCTGCCCGCCAACACCCCCTGGCTGAACGAAACCCAGCGCGTGGTCGGCGACTACCTGGAACTGCTCGGCAGCCGCGATTACGCCCAGTTGATGCGCCGCACCAAGCTCAAGGAAGACGAACTGCGCCAGGTCATCGACCTGATCCAGCGCCTCAATCCGCGTCCGGGTTCGCAGATCGAATCCAGCGAGCCGGAATACGTCGTACCCGACGTCATCGTGCGCAAGCACAACGAACGCTGGCTGGTGGAGCTGAACCAGGAAGCCATGCCGCGCCTGCGGGTCAACCCGCAGTATGCCGGCTTCGTCAAACGCGCCGACTCCAGCGCCGACAACACCTTCATGCGTAACCAGTTGCAGGAGGCCCGCTGGTTCATCAAGAGCCTGCAGAGCCGCAACGAAACGCTGATGAAGGTGGCCACGCAGATCGTCGAACACCAGCGTGGCTTCCTCGACTACGGCGACGAGGCGATGAAGCCCCTGGTGCTGCACGACATCGCCGAAGCGGTGGGTATGCACGAGTCAACGATTTCACGCGTTACCACGCAGAAATTCATGCACACCCCACGTGGCATTTACGAGCTGAAATATTTCTTCTCCAGCCACGTCAGCACCTCCGAAGGCGGCGAATGCTCGTCCACCGCGATCCGCGCGATCATCAAAAAACTGGTTGCAGCAGAAAACGCGAAAAAGCCGTTGAGCGACAGCAAGATCGCTGGTTTACTGGAGGCACAAGGCATCCAAGTCGCCCGTCGGACGGTCGCCAAGTATCGCGAGTCCCTCGGCATAGCGCCCTCCAGTGAGCGCAAGCGACTGATGTAGGCCAGATCGACTGAAGGCCTCAGGCCTTCAGGCCAACGTGTTCCGGCGGCGGGTCGAACCAGACCCGTCTCTTACACAAGGCAACAAGGAGAAAGCGGTATGCAAGTCAACATCAGTGGACATCAGCTGGATGTGACCGACGCCCTGCGTGACTATATCGGCGAGAAACTGGGCCGACTGGAACGCCACTTCGACAAGATCACCAACGTACAGGTGACCATGGAGGTCGAAAAACTCAAGCAGAAGATCGAAGCCACCCTGCACATCGCCGGCGGCGAAGTCGTCGCCAACGCCGAACACCAGGATATGTACGCTGCCATCGACCTGTTGGCCGATAAACTCGACCGTCAACTCATCAAGCACAAGGAAAAGCAGCTCGAACGCCTGCAAGGCGCCACGGCCCGCTAACATTCCCTATCCATGATCCGACTTGAAAATATCCTGACCCCCGGCCGTTCCCTGGTGAACGTGCCGGGCGGCAGCAAGAAACGCGTGCTCGAACAGATCGCCAACCTGGTTGCGCGCGATCTGCCCGACCTGGATGCCCAGGACATATTCGAAAGCCTCATCGCCCGCGAGAAGCTCGGCTCTACCGGCTTCGGCAACGGCATTGCCATTCCCCACTGCCGCCTGGCTGGCTGCAGTGCCCCGATCAGTGCAGTCCTGCACCTGGAGACGGCAGTCGATTTCGACGCCATCGACGGCGTGCCGGTCGATCTGCTGTTCGTGCTTCTGGTGCCGGAGGCGGCCACCGATGCCCACCTCGAACTGCTGCGCCAGATCGCCAGCATGCTCGATCGCCAGGATGTACGTGAACGTCTGCGCCAGGCCAACAGCGGCGAAGATCTCTATCAGGTCGTCGTGGACATTCAGAACGGTCAATAAACATGCGCCTGATCATCGTCAGCGGTCGCTCGGGCTCGGGCAAGAGCACCGCCCTCGATGTACTTGAGGACAACGGCTTCTACTGCATCGACAACCTGCCGGCCGGCCTGCTGCCGGATCTTGCCGAGCGTTTCCTGCCGCATAGCGACATGCTGCTGCCACAGGTGGCCGTCTCCATCGATGCGCGCAACCTGCTGAGCCAGCTCCAGCGTTTCCCGGAACTGCTCGACGAAGTGCGCAAGCGCAGCATCCGCTGCGACGTGCTGTATCTCGACGCCGAAGACGAAACCCTGCTCAAGCGCTTTTCCGAAACCCGCAGACGCCACCCGCTGACCAACGACAACCGCTCGCTGGCCGAGGCCATTGCTTACGAAAGCCAGCTGCTGGCACCGATCACCGACCGGGCCGATCTGAAGATCGACACCACCCGCCTGAATCTCTACCAGCTGCGCGACACGCTCAAGCTACGCCTGCTGGGCCAGACGCAGACCGGTACCGCCTTTCTCGTCGAATCCTTCGGTTTCAAACGTGGCATGCCGGTGGACGCCGACCTGGTGTTCGATGCGCGCTGCCTGCCCAATCCCTACTGGAAGCCGGAGCTGCGCGACCACTCCGGGCTGGATCAACCGGTGATCGACTACCTGGCCGCGCAACCGGAGGTCGAGGAGATGTATCAGGACATCCTCGCCTACCTGGAAAAATGGCTGCCACGCTTCGCCGCCAGCAACCGCGCCTATGTGACCATCGCCATTGGCTGCACCGGTGGTCACCACCGCTCGGTGTACCTGGCCAACCGCCTGAGCCAGGCACTCAAAGACTCGCTGAAGAACGTCCAGGTGCGTCACCGCGACCTCAGCTAAGGAATCCTGCCGCGATGCCAGCACGTGAAATCACCATCATCAACAAACTTGGTCTGCATGCCCGTGCTGCAGCCAAGTTCGTCGGTGTAGCGAGCACCTACCCTTGCCAGGTGCGCATCGGCCGCAGTGCCGAAAGCCTGGTAGACGGCAAGAGCATCATGGCGGTGATGATGCTGGCTGCCGGCAAGGGCACCAATGTGCACCTGCTGACCGAAGGCGAACAGGAGCACGAGGCGCTCGCTGCACTGGTCGGCCTGATCGAAAATTACTTCGACGAAGGTGAGTAGAAAGTCTTGGAGGGCAGTGTGCACGCCTCCCGCTACGCCAAGGCCGTATCCAGCACCATCATTAGACAAAAGCCCAGCACCAGCGCCAGACTGGCATCGCCTGCATGACCATTGCCATGCGCTTCGGGAATGATTTCGTGGATCACCGCGAACAGCATCGCCCCCGCAGCCAATGCCAGGCCCCAGGGCAACAGCATGTGCGAAACGCCGACCAGCCAGGCGCAGAGTACCGCGAACAGCGGTTCGACCAGGCCTGACGCCGCACCGATCAGTACCGCCTTGCCACGTCCCATCCCGGCACTGGCCAGCACCAGGGCGACGATCAGGCCCTCCGGTACGTCCTGCAGGGCGATGCCGATCGCCAGGCCATCGGCGCCACTCAAGCCCGCTCCCGCTGCCACGCCAACCGCCATGCCCTCGGGTACGTTGTGCAACATGATGGCGATGACGAACAGCAGTGTGCCAGGCGCCAGAACGCCCCGTTGCAGTTCGGCCGCGCCGACGCTCTGCCGTTGCGCCAGCACGCGGCCCAACCCCAGCAGGGCCGCGGCGCCCAGCAGCAGGCCAATGCTGGCCAGAGCCCCAGCCCCCCAGGACGTGAAACCCTGATCACCGGCAACCTCGAGCGCCGGTACCAGCAGCGAGAACACCGTCGCCGCCAGCATTACACCGCCACCGAAGCCCAGCAGCCTGTCTCGCCAGCGCCCGGACAGCTCTCCCATGAACAGCACCGGCAAGGCGCCGACCGCCGTGCCGGTGGCGCACAGCACGCCGCCCTGCAACGCCCGTAGCAATTGTGGCTGAACCGTCTGGTCGATCAGCACGGCAACCTGGATGAACAGCAGCAGACTGCCACACAGCAGAATCACGCCGCCGAGCAGATAGCGCAAAGCCCGGCCATTGAGGCCGGGTAAGGAAGTGAGCAAGGTTCGCATCGTGTTCGCTATCCGCCTGTTCAGCTCAGGGCCTGTCGGTATCGGTGCGCCACTTCGTCCCAGTCGATGACGTTGTAGAAGGCGCCGATGTATTCCGGCCGGCGGTTCTGGTAGCGCAGGTAGTAGGCATGCTCCCAGACGTCCAGCCCCAGAATCGGCGTGTTGCCGTGCATCAACGGGCTGTCCTGATTGGCGCTGCTTTCCACTACCAGTGTCCTCTGCGGCGTTACGCTCAGCCATGCCCAGCCGCTGCCGAAACGGCTCAGCGCGGCCTTGGTAAAGGCCTCCTTGAACGCCGCGAAACCACCCAGCTCGGCATCGATCGCCGCCGCCAGTTCGCCAGCAGGCTCGCCCCCTCCGGAAGGCGACATGACCGTCCAGAACAGCGTGTGGTTGGCATGCCCCCCGCCCTGGTTGATCAATGCCCCGTGCAGGCTTGGCGGCATCTCGTCCAGGCGGATCAGCAGCTCTTCCACCGGTACTTCTGCATAGGACGTTCCCTCCAGTGCCGTGTTCAGATTGTTTATGTAGGTCTGATGGTGCTTGCTGTAATGGATTTCCATGGTCTGCGCATCGATATGCGGCTCCAGGGCATCGTAGGCGTAAGGCAGTGGCGGCAGGCGATGAGGCATGAGCGTTCTCCTTCAGTGATAGTAGCGGCCATGACCGGCAGGTTTGACGGTGGGACCTTGCCAGGCATGACGCTGCGTGGCTCCTAGCAAGCGATCGGTGCGCGGGAAGGCGCCGTGCTCGCTGATGAACTGCAACAGCTCCACGTAGGTACGGCGGCTGTGATGCAGGGCGATCTCGCGCAGCGCCTGCGGCCGCTGGCTGTCAGCCAGGGTCTGGAGCAGGCGCTCGTGGCTGGCGCAGAGGTTTTCCGCGGCCTCCTCCGGTTGCCCCAGCGCCAGGTGCAGATCGGCCAGGTTGTGATGGGAAATCACAAAGGCCGCCACCGCCATGTTGTGATCAGGCCAGCGCCCGAACATCACCTGAGCCTCTGCCAGCGCCTGCAGGTAGAGCTCGCGAGCCCGTACCCAGTCGCCCTCGGAGAAACAGCGGTTACCGGCTTCGATGGTGGTTTTCCAGTGCTCCATGACAGACCTCCTGATGAGAGCCTTTTCCACGCTCTGCCGCCTCGACCTGCACGTGCCAATAACGTGCACTGACTGCATGGCCGAACCTGGCGCGTGAACAGACGCCGAAAAGAAAGCGGCTCAGAGGCCGCCTTCGGTGAGTTTTTCCGGATTAAGCAGTTGCTCGAGTTGCGCTCGCGACAGATCGGTGTGCTCCAGTGCCACCTCGATGATCGGCCTGCCCTCGCGGTAGGCCTGCTTGGCGATGTCGGCGGCCTTGAGATAGCCGATCAGCGGATTCAGCGCCGTGACCAGGATCGGATTGCGCTCCAGCGCCTCCCTGAGCTTGGGCTGGTTGACCTTGAAGCTGGCGATGGCGCGGTCGGCCAACAGGTGACTGACGTTGCTCAGCAGTTGCATGCTGTAGAGCAGGTTGTCGGCGATCAGCGGCAGCATCACGTTCAGTTCGAAGTTGCCGGACTGTCCGGCGATGGCGATGGCCGCGTCGTTGCCAATCACCTGCGCCGCGACCATGGCCGCCGCCTCGGGGATCACCGGATTGACCTTGCCCGGCATTATCGAGGAGCCGGGCTGGAGGGCCTCCAGTTCGATCTCCGCCAGCCCCGCCAGTGGCCCCGAGTTCATCCAGCGCAGGTCGTTGGCGACCTTCATCAGCGAAACAGCCGTGGTCTTGAGCTGCCCAGAGACGGCCACAGCAGTGTCCTGCGAGCCGATCAGCGCGAAGAAGTTGCTCGCGGTGGTGAAGTTCACGCCGGTCAGGCCGCCCAGCTCACGGCAGAACTGCTCAGCGAAGCGAGGATGGGCGTTGACTCCGGTACCCACGGCGGTGCCGCCCTGCGCCAGCGCTTGGAGGCTCGGCTGCAGCGCGCGCAGATGCTCGATATTGGCCTGGATCTGCTGCCCCCAACCGTCCAGCACCTGGCTCATGCGCACCGGCATGGCATCCATCAGGTGGGTGCGGCCGGTCTTGATGTAGGGCTGAACCTCCAGCGACTTGTCGCACAGCACCTTGAGCAGATGACCGAGCGCCGGCAGCAGGCGTTCATGCAACTCGATGGCGGCACTGACGTGAATGGTGGTGGGGATGATGTCATTGCTGCTCTGGCCGCAATTGACATGATCGTTGGCGCTGACCTGGTCACCAAGAATGCGGCTGGCCAGGGTGGCGATCACCTCGTTGGCGTTCATGTTGGAACTGGTGCCGGAGCCGGTCTGGAACACGTCCACCGGGAAATGCGCCATGAAGTCGCCTTCGAGCAGCTGCTGGCAGGCCGCAACGATGGCATCGCCCATGGCTGGGTCGAGTTGCTGCAACTCGACGTTGGCCCGCGCGGCAGCGGCCTTGGCCAGAATTAGCGCACGGATGAAGGGTGCCGGCATGCGCTGCCCGGACACCGGGAAGTTGTTGACTGCGCGCTGGGTCTGCGCACCATAGAGCGCCGTGCTCGGCACCTGCAGTTCGCCCATGCTGTCGCGCTCGATACGGAAGTCACCGCGGGTGTCACTCATAGGAATGTCCTTGTGCCGATTCATGGAATGAGAGGGAGGGTTGCAGGCGCAGGGTCGCCAGACGATTGAGCAGGAGGTTCAGGCTGCGCTGACGAGGAAGATCGTTGGCCTGTTGCTGCATGACCCGCAGGGGCCGGTAGGCACGATCCAGGCAGAGGGCACGCCAATGCCAGGGCAATGCCGGGTCAGAGGCGGTGTCGAGTAATAGCTCCAGCGTGATGCGCGAGACCCGCCAGGCATCCAGCAGGCCGCGCTCCACCAGTTGCCGCCCGTGCCATTCGTGGAAATCGAGCAGGCGGGGTTCATCGGGGCGCAGAGCGCAGCGCACGAGAAAGCCCTGCCAATGCCAGCAGTTCAAGCAAGGCGTGAAGAAGGGATAGAACATGGGTGTCCACCTATCAATGAAATGATATTTATTCTCTTTTGAGAGAAATAATCAATACACAGAATATGTGGACTTTCATTCGGAAGCTGGTCCGCTCTCACCTGAGTCGGACCGCAGCTTGCGGGATACGCGCGGCCCGCAAGGCCGCGCGTTACTTACTGTCAGAGAATGGCGGCACTCAGCTACCGGCGACAGTCATCTTCTCGATCAGCACCGAGCCCGTGCAGATATTGCCGCGACGCTCGAGATCACGACCGACTGCAACGACCTGACGGAACATGTCGCGCAGATTGCCGGCGATGGTTACCTCCTGCACCGGGAACTGGATCTCGCCGTTCTCGACCCAGAAGCCCGCCGCGCCACGCGAGTAATCGCCCGTCACCAGATTCAGCCCCTGGCCCATCAGCTCGGTGACCAGCAAACCGCGGCCCATGCGACGAATCAGCGCCTGCTGATCCTCATCGCCATGGGTGACGAACAGGTTGTGTACGCCACCGGAGTTGGCGGTGCTCGGCAGGCCCAGTTTGCGTCCGGAATAGGTGCCGAGCACGTAGGACACCAACTCGCCCTTTTCCACGAACGGCTTGGCGTAGGTGGCCAGGCCATCGCCATCGAAGGTGGCACTGCCGAGCGCACGTGGCAGGTGCGGGCGCTCGTCAAGGGTCAACCACTCGGGAAACAGGCGCTGGCCGAGGGCTCCTTCGAGGAAGGAGGACTGGCGATACAGGTTGCCACCCGAAATCGCCGCCAGCAGGTGGCTGAACAGCCCACCTGCCAGCTCGGCGGCGAACAGCACCGGCACTTCGCAGGTCGGCACTGGGCGTGCCCCCAGACGGCTGACCGCACGCTCGGCGGCGCGCTGGCCGATACCCTTGGCATCAGCCAGCAGTTCGCCCTGACGATTGACGTCATACCAGTAGTCGCGCTGCATCTGCCCTTCACCTTCGGCGATCATCACGCAACTCAGGCTGTGGCGGGTGCTGGCGTAACCGCCGACGAAGCCGTGGCTGTTGCCATATACGCGGCAACCTTGATGGGTGTTGAGGCTGGTGCCATCGGCGTTCTTGATCCGCTTGTCAGCGGAGAAAGCCGCGGCTTCGCAGGCCAGCGCCTGCTCCACCGCCTGTTCCGGGGTGATCGACCAGGGGTGATAGAGATCGAGCTCAGGCAGCTCACGGGCCATCAGCGCGGCATCGGCCAGGCCAGCGCACTCGTCCTCGCTGGTATGTTTGGCAATCGCCAGGGCTGCCGCCACGGTCTCGCGAATGGCTTCGCTACCGGTGGCCGAGGTGCTGGCCGAGCCCTTGCGCTGACCCACGTACAGGGTGATGCCGAAACCCTGGTCGCGATTGAATTCGACGGTCTCCACTTCGCCCTGGCGCACCGTGGTGGACAGCCCCTGACCAGCCGATACCGCCACTTCACAGGCACTGGCACCCTGGCGCCTGGCTTCGGCGAGAATGGCCTCGACCTGCTCTTGCAGCACAGGCAAGGCCTGCGGCCCGATGCGTTCTACTTCACTCATAACCACTCCCGATTCTCTTGGCGCAGGCACTCTTTGTACGAAACCCAAGGCCTGCTCTCGACTGCCCGCCCGCGGGCCGGCAGTCACGGTTACTGCTATCATGGCGGCGTTTCCCTCTGGACCCACCCCATGTCTGATTCCTACGACGACTTCTCCCTGGAGAAGAGCAAATCCCAGGTCAAACGCGAACTGCATGCCCTGCAGGACCTTGGCGAGCGACTGACCACGCTCAAGGCGGATCTGCTGGCCAAGATGCCGCTGACCGATGCCCTACGCCGCGCGCTCGCCGAAGCGCCGAAACATACCGCCAATGCCGCGCGCAAACGTCACATCCAGTTCATCGGCAAGCTGATGCGTGAACAGGATGTCGACGCGATCGTCGCCATGCTCGACCAGGTGGACAGCTCCACCCGCGAGTACAACGAACGCTTCCATGCCCTCGAACGCTGGCGTGACCGCCTGATCGCCGAAGGCGACAGCGCGCTGGAAAGCTTCGTCGAGCTCTACCCGGACGCTGACGTCCAGCACCTGCGCGGCCTGGTCCGTCATGCTCAGCACGAAGCCGCGCGCAACAAGCCGCCAGCCGCCGCGCGCAAGGTGTTCAAGTACATCCGCGAGCTCGACGAAATCCAGCGCGGCCTGCGCTGAACCTGCTTCGCTTTACGCACCGGTGCCGCCAACGGTGATCGCGTCGATCTTCAGCGTCGGCTGGCCGACGCCCACCGGCACCGACTGACCGTCTTTGCCGCAGGTGCCGACGCCGCTGTCCAGGGCCAGGTCATTGCCGACCATGGACACTCGGCTCATGGCCTCCGGGCCATTGCCGATCAAGGTGGCGCCTTTGACCGGCGCAGTGATCTTGCCGTCCTCGATCAGGTAGGCCTCACTGGTGGAAAAGACGAACTTGCCGCTGGTGATGTCCACCTGGCCGCCGCCAAGGTTGGCGCAGTAGATACCCTTCTTCACCGAACGGATGATTTCCTCCGGGTCACTCTCGCCCGCCAGCATGTAGGTATTGGTCATGCGCGGCATCGGCAGGTGCGCGTAGGATTCACGACGACCGTTGCCGGTGGCGGCCACACCCATCAGGCGGGCGTTGAGCTTGTCCTGCATGTAGCCCTTGAGCACGCCGTTCTCGATCAGCGTGGTGCACTGGGTCGGCGTGCCTTCGTCATCGACGCTGAGCGAACCACGCCGCCCGGCCAGGGTGCCGTCATCGACGATGGTGCACAGGCTGGAAGCGACCTTCTGCCCGACCTGACCGCTGTAGGCCGAACTGCCCTTGCGGTTGAAGTCGCCTTCCAGGCCGTGGCCGACCGCCTCGTGCAATAGCACGCCGGACCAGCCGGCGCCCATCACCACCGGCATGCTACCGGCAGGCGCGGCGATGGCTTCGAGGTTGACCAGCGCCTGGCGCAGCGCCTCGCGGGCGTAGCCCATGGCGCGGTCTTCATCGAGGAAATAGCGGTAGTCAGTACGCCCGCCGCCGCCATGGCCACCGCGCTCGCGGCGGCCGTTCTGCTCGACGATGACGCTGACATTGAAGCGCACCAGCGGGCGGATATCGGCGCTGAGGCTGCCGTCGTGGGCCGCCACCAGAATGCGATCCCAGACCCCGGCCAGGCTCACGGTGACCTGCTTGATGCGCGGGTCGAGCGCGCGCGTGGCACGATCGATACGCTGCAGCAATTCGACCTTCTCGGCGCGGCCCATCACGTCCAGCGGGTTGCCCTCGGCATACAACTGGGTCACCTGCGGGCTGACGAAAGCCTGCACGCGGCCCTGCTGGCCGGCACGCGAGATCGAACGTGCGGCCTGGGCAGCTTGCGTCAGCGCATCGAGGCTGATGGCGTTGCTGTACGCGAAACCGGTTTTCTCGCCGGACTGGGCGCGCACACCGACGCCCTGATCAAGGTTGAAACTGCCTTCCTTGACGATGCCATCCTCCAATACCCAGGTTTCCGAAACCTGGCTTTGAAAGTACAGGTCGGCGGCATCGATGCCGGGACCTGCGACTTCGCCCAGTACGCTGCTGAGGCTGTCGAACGTCAGGTTACCGGGCGCAAGCAGATGCTCGCTGACGGATTGCAACATCGTATTCATGGTCACTCCACAACGATCGGACGCGGTACGTCCGATGAAAAGAATCGGCGGTGCTGCTGCACCGGCATGCGTTGGCGAATGTTCGCCTGCTCGGCGGCATCGCGGGGGGCCAGCAAGGCCCCCTCCCCCTGATCCTGCTCGACCAGCACCTGACCCCAGGGGTCGATGATCGCCGAGTGACCGAACGTCAGACGCTGACCGGGGTGCTCACCACCCTGCCCGGCCGCCAGGACATAGCACTGGGTTTCGATGGCGCGGGCACGGGTCAAGACCTGCCAATGCGCGGCACCGGTCACGGCGGTGAAGGCTGCCGGTACGCTGATCAGCTCGGCGCCGGCTTCGCGCAGTGCACCGAACAGCTCAGGGAAGCGCAGGTCGTAGCAGACCGTCAGGCCCAGGCGCCCCACCGGTGTATCTGCCACCACGACGCCCTGACCATGGGCAAAATCATCGGACTCGCGATAACGGCCACGGTTGTCGGCCACGTCAACATCGAACAGGTGCAGCTTGTCGTAACGGGCCACACGCTCGCCCTGATCGTCGATCAGCAGTGAGCAGGCGTGCGGTTTGCCGTCAGCATCATCGTCTGGAGGCAGCGGCAAGGTGCCGGCCACTATCCATAAACTGAGGTCACGAGCAGCGCGTTTCAACCAGGGCAGGATCGGTCCCTCGCCCAAGGCCTCGGCGCGACCGATGGCAGCCAGGTCGCGGCGGCCCATGGCAGCGAAATTCTCGGGCAGCACGGCGAGGCGCGCACCACCCTGTGCGGCACGCTCCAGCATACGGCGAGCCAGACGCAGATTGGTTTGCACGTCGTCCTGGCTGACCATCTGGATTACAGCGAGATTCATGGCGACACTCTTTGCGGCTTGGTGTAACAGCCTACGCCAAGACGCAACCTCATTGCGGTTTTTCGAAGGGCTTGTCGAAGCTGATCTCCGGGTCCTGCATCGGGCCCTTGACGTCGTACTGCACACTGGCAAAGCGCGCGACCTTGTCACCGAGCAATTTATCCACCACGAACAGCGCCCCACCAACCGCCGGGGCGCCGACGATCAGCGCCGCCAGCGGCAGGTTGTTGGTCACCGGCAGGGTCACCAGCAGCTTGGCGTCGATGCGCTCGTTGCGCATGTCGAGATTGCCATTGAGCTCCAGGTTGCTCGAAGGCCCACTCAGGGTGATTGGCTCATGCGTCATGAACAGGCCATTGGTCGCCTGCAGGTTACCCTTGACCCGGTCGTAACTCAGCCCCTTGCCCAGCAGGTCGGAGAAATCCAGACGCAGGCGGCGGCCAATGGAGTTGAAGTTGAGCAGGCCGAACACGCGCAGCGCCTGAGCCGAGCCCTGCACTTCGACGAACTGACCTTTGCGCAGCGAGGCGTCGAGATTGCCGGAGAAGCGCTTGAGCGAGAACCAGGCCGGCGAACCGGGCCAATTGCCGTCGGCGTCCACCCGGAAACTTTCACTGGTGACGCTGGGGGCGAAATCCCAAGCCTTGAGAACATCGCTGAGATCCTTGCCCTGCAGACGTCCCTTGTACCAACTGCTGGTGTTGCCCGGCGTACCACGCCAACCGGCGCTACCGCCGATCTTCAGCCCCTGCAGGTCGAGGTCGAGCTCCTCGAAGCGCACGCCCTGCTCCTCCGGGCGCACCTTGAGCGACCAGGCGCCCAGCACCTTGTCACCGCGCTGCACGCGCTCGATGGCGATATCCAGCGCCGGAATCTGACTGGGGTCGAAATCGGTCAAGGGATCGGGCGCATCGCTGGCCTTCGCCGCCTCAGGATCCGGCGCCGGCAGCCGCACGTGCCGCAGATCGATGCGAATAGGCACGCCCTCGGCATCAGCCAGCAACACACGCCCGGCGGCCAGCTCACTGTCGAGCTGCAAGGCCCAGCCCTGAGCTTCTCGCTCCAGGCCAAGCGTCAGCTGCTCGACCTCCTGACCAAAGCCGCGGAAACGCCCGATATCCAGCCGCGCACTACGCAGCAGACGCTGGCTGTCAGCGTCCACCTTGACCGGATGATCGGTGCCCAGCTGCTTCCAGGCATCCAGGTCCAGCTCGTCCAGACGCCCACGCACTCGCAGCCCCTGGCCGGGCGGCAAGCCGGCAGCGCCGCCACCAAGCACCAGTTCACCGCGGCCATCTGCCAGCGCCCCCGGGGGCGCGGCCAGACTCAGGCTGACCAGCTCGCCATAATTCGCCCAGTAACGACGCTCGCGCCCGGCAAGGGTCATGCGCCAATCGGTATCACGCTCCTGCTGCGCCGCCTTGCCGAAGGGCGCCGGCAGATCGATCGCCACACCGCGCAGGTTGGAATCGACGCGCAGCTTGCTGTCATCGCCATCCAGGGTCAGGCGCAGGCGATAAGGCAATAGTCCGCTGGCCGGTAGTTTCGCCGGCCCACCCAGCCACTGGCTGAGGGTATCGACCTGAACCTGTCCACGTAGATCGAACAACGTACGCGCCTGCCCACGTGCGCCCTCGGCGCGGATATTGCCGCGCACCTGGCGCCCGAAGACCTCGGCGCGAACGTCCGGCGCGCTGAGCCCGGCAGCGCTGTCGAAGCGAAACGCCCCCTGCACCTTGCTCAGTTGCAGGTCGGGATTGGCCAGTTTGAGGTTGGCACCCTCGGTGGCGAAGTCCACCACCACACCGGGCGGCTGTCCTTTCTGTAACGGAATATCCAACTGCAGGCGCCCGGCCAGAGGCCCCTCGCCCTGCCAGCCGTCGAAGATTTCCGCTGTTCCCAGTGGTGCCTCTTGCAACAGCTTGATGGCATCACTCAGGCTGCTCTGCACCTCACCATCGAGCTGCAGGCGCGGCGGCTTGCCGTCGTGCAACAGCGGAATATTGGCCACGACATTACTGACTGTGCTTTCCTGCAAGCGCCCGCTCTGCAGACGCACGCGCACTGCATCATCCTCGATCAGCACCTCACCCACGCCCTCGCGCAGCGACGGCCAAGCGGGCTGGAAGGCCAGCTCGGCATCCTTGACCTTGAAGAACAGGCTGAGGCTGCGTGCCCCCAGCGAGGCCCCCTTGTTCAGCGAGCCCTGATACTGGAAGTAGCCTTCTTCGACATGGCCAGCACGAATGGCAGTCTTCAGCCATTGGTCGAGCTCGGCGCTCATACCCGGCGCGCGGCTCGGCAAGTACTTCTCGGTGTAGGACGCGTCGCCGTCACGCATGCCGACACGCAGGTCCATGTAGTCCTCGGCCTCTGGGTCGCGCAGCAGGCGAATCAGCATGTCACCGGCGACCTGTCCCTCCTCGCCGTCGACGCGCATGTAGGGGCTGTACAAAGTCAGGCCGGTTTCACTCCAGTCCCAGCTCAACCGCGCCTGGGCATGGCGATAGCGCCAGGGCTTGGGGAACAGTTGATCCAGATGCAGCGCGAAATTCTCGCTGTTCAGGCGCAGTTCACCCTGGAACATATTGCCCGAGGCACTGCCACTGACATTCTCGGCAGCCGGCGCACCCTGATAGGCCTGAATGCCCACCCTGTCCAGATTGGCAGCGAACTGCAGGCGCTCGGCGCCTTCACGTTGCGGGTAATAGTCGAGCAGCAGGTTGTTGACCGCGCCCACCGGAGCCAGCGCGACCAGAACATCGCGGGCCTGGTCGGGCATCGGCATAAGCGCCTGCACCAGCGGCGCCCAGGCCGCCAGATCGAGGCGATCGGCGCTCAGCGCCCAGCGCTCGTCGGTTTCGCCTTCATCGCCCTGCTTCAGATTCAGGTGTAGCTCGCCGATGCGCTGCTCACCATGGGTCAGGGCCAGGGAGTCGATCTGCGCCCGCACGCCCTGCTTGTCTTGAGAGAAGAAGGCATTGAAGGCCAGGTCCTTGAGCGTCACTGCCTCATGCTTGGCCTGGCCGCCGACCAGCTCGGGGGCATGCAGACGCAAGGCGCCCTTGTCCAAGGCCAGGCCACGGCCCTCCAGCCACAGCTCTCCGCCTGCCTGCAGACGCTGTAGCTGCCAGTCACCGAGCAGCGATTTCGGCAGCCAGGTCGCCCAGTCGCTCTGCGGCAGGCTCAGATAAAGCTCGGACTGCGCCTCGCGCCAGGTCCTGGGCTGCATGCGCGTGCGCAGTCGCAGCGCCACAGGCTGACCATCGGGCAACAGCAGGCGGCCGTCGAGGCGCTGACTGTTGCTGCCATAGCGCAGGCTCAGGTTGACGTAGCTGAGCAGCAGCGGCTCCTGATCGAGCGGCTGCAGCACCACGCGACTGTCGAGCAGACTGATGCGGTGCACGATCTGCAACTGCTCCAGCAACTGTTCGACATTCAGCTCGGGACCGCTGCGCTGTGGCACCCCTTGCAGCTGCCAGCCGCCGTCGGCGTTCTGCTGCACATTCAGCTGCAGACCGTCGAACTGCAGGTGAGCGATACGCGGCTGGCGGGCCAGCAGGCTGCCACCCACATCCGGCACCAGTCGTACGCGCTCCAGGCTCAGGCCGTCCTCTTCGCTACCCAGGCGCACGTCATGTGCCTCCAGCACCGGGGCAAAGCCCTGCCAGCGACCTTCGAGGCGACCGATCCGCACCGGTACACCCAGCTGCGCCGTGGCACGATCTTCCAGTTCGAGCCGATATTCAGCCACCAGCGGCACCAGCTCACGGCCCAGGCTGACGTACAGCGCAGCCAGCACCAGTACAGCGGCGCACAGACCCAGGCCCCAGCGCAGCAACGCCGCAAACAGGCGCGCCAGGGCGTTCACCTCAACAGTCGCCGTGCTCAGAGCAGCACCACGTCGTACTGTTCCTGGGAATACATGGTTTCCACCTGGAACTTGATGGTACGTCCGATAAAGGCTTCCAGATCGGCGACGTTGCCCGATTCTTCATCCAGCAGACGATCGACCACCTTCTGGTTGGCCAGCACCCGATAGCTTTCCGCCTGATAGGCGCGGGCCTCACGCAGAATCTCGCGGAAGATCTCGTAGCAGATGGTCTCCGGCGTCTTCAACTTGCCGCGCCCCTGGCAGGCACTGCAGGGCTCGCAGAGAATCTGTTCGAGGCTTTCGCGCGTGCGCTTGCGAGTCATCTGCACCAGGCCGAGTTCGGTGATGCCGATGATGTTGGTCTTGGCATGATCACGCTCGAGCTGCTTCTCCAGGGTGCGCAGTACCTGGCGCTGGTGCTCTTCGTCTTCCATGTCGATGAAGTCGATGATGATGATGCCGCCCAGGTTGCGCAGACGCAGCTGGCGGGCAATGGCCGTGGCTGCCTCGAGATTGGTCTTGAAGATGGTTTCTTCGAGTGTGCGATGACCAACGAAGGCACCGGTGTTGACGTCGATGGTACTCATCGCCTCGGCGGGATCGACCACCAGGTAACCGCCGGACTTCAGCGGCACCTTGCGCTCCAGTGCGCGCTGGATTTCGTCCTCGACACCGTACAGGTCGAATATCGGCCGCTCGCCAGGATAGTGCTCGAGACGATCAGCGATCTCCGGCATCAATTCGGCGACGAACTGGGTGATTTTCTGGAAGGTTTCCCGCGAGTCCACGCGAATCTTCTCGGTCCGCGGGCTGACCAGATCACGCAGGGTGCGCAACGCCAGGGACAGATCCTCGTAGATCACCGTGGGCGCCTTGCAGTTCTGGATCTGCGCACCGATCTGATCCCAGAGGCGGCGCAGATAACGGATGTCGATCAGAATTTCATCAGCACCTGCGCCCTCGGCAGCGGTACGCAGGATGAAGCCGCCGGCCTCCTCGATGCCTTCGGCGGCGACGCAATCGGCGACCACCTGCTTGAGGCGCTCGCGCTCTGCTTCGTCTTCGATCTTCAGGGAAATACCGACATGACTGGTGCGTGGCATGTACACCAGATAACGCGAAGGGATCGACAACTGAGTGGTCAGACGCGCCCCCTTGCTGCCGATGGGGTCCTTGGTGACCTGCACCACCAGGCTCTGCCCTTCGTGCACCAGGGCGCTGATCGGCTCCACCGCAGTGCCCTCGCGGGTGGAAATCTCGGAAGCATGAATGAAGGCTGCACGCTCCAGGCCAATATCGACGAAGGCCGCCTGCATGCCGGGCAGCACGCGCACCACCTTGCCTTTGTAGATGTTGCCGACGATGCCGCGCTTTTGCGTGCGCTCGACGTGCACTTCCTGCAGCACGCCATTTTCCACCACCGCCACGCGCGACTCCATCGGCGTGATATTGATCAGAATCTCTTCGCTCATGCATCCATCCTGGTGATCATGCCGGCCGGGCCAATGCACCGCCCCGCGGACTCAAGCTTTCGGGCACGTCCAAAAAACTACCTATGCTGCCACCGCCTGGGGTTTAGTGCGGCCCTTGCGTCGGCAACTGCCAGCAGGCAATACCGAATTCGCCAAGCAGCTCTGCAGTTTCGCACAGCGGTAGACCGACCACTGCCGAATAGCTGCCCTGCAATTGGTTGACGAACACGGCCGCCAACCCCTGGATACCATAACTGCCCGCTTTGTCACATGGTTCGCCGCTGGCCCAGTAGGCCTCGATTTCCGCCTCGCTGATAGGACGAAAGCTCACGTCGCTGCTGACCACTCGGGCCGCCTCGCGGCCACCACCGACCAACGCCACGGCCGTCAGCACCTGATGGCTGCGCCCGGACAGGGCCAGCAGCATGGCGCGCGACTCATTGAAGTCCGCCGGTTTGCCGAGAATGCGTCCATCGAGCACCACAGCGGTGTCGGCACCCAACACCACGGCATCGTCACGCCCGCCCAAGGCGAGCAGACCGGCGCGCGCTTTCTCACGCGCCAGACGCTCTACATAGGCTGCTGGCGGCTCATCTGGCAATGGGGTTTCGTCTATCGAAGCGATTTGCGTGACGTAAGGCACAGCGATCTGAGCCAGCAATTCACGGCGACGGGGCGAGGCAGAGGCCAGAAACAGCTCGGCCATGCGGGTATCTCCCTTGGCGAACCGCGGCCAGCCGTGCGGCAGGCCGCGTTCAGTTGACGTTGAGGCGCAGGTGCAGACCGCGCAGGATGGCGCAGATCCAGGGCCACAGCAGAGCGCTGACCAGTGCCGGCAGGACGAAGGCCAGGGTTGGAGGACGACTACCGGTCAGGGCATTGAGCCACAGCTGAACCAGCTGGGCGAGACCGAACACCACCATCAGCACCATGCTCTGCTGCCACATGGGAAACATGCGCAGGCGCTGGTGCAAGCTCAGCACCAGAAAGGTGATCAGGGTGAGAATCAAGGCGTTCTGCCCGAGCAGGGTGCCGAACAGTACGTCCTGCGCCAGGCCAAGAATCCAGGCGGTGGTCATGCCGACGCGATGCGGCAAGGCCAGTACCCAATAGGTGAGAATCAAGGCGACCCACAGCGGGCGACCGATCTGCATGAATTCGGGCAACGGCGAAACACTGAGCAACAAACCGAGCGCCAGGCTCAGCCAGATCGCCCAGCCGTTACGGGGCTGTACGCCAGCCATCAGTTGGTCTCCTGTGCAGGGGCGTCAGCAGCCGGCTCGCCACTGCGCGCCTGCTCGGCTTCGCGGTCGGCGGCTTCCTGGGCCTCGGCGGAATCGTTGGCGCGCTGCTCGGGCGTGCGCCGGTCGGAGAACACCAGCAGCAGGTAACGGCTGCGATTGAGCGCAGCGGTCGGTACGGCACGGACGATGGCGAAAGGCTGGCCGGAGTCATGAATCACTTCCTTGACCGTGGCCACCGGGTAGCCGGCCGGGAAGCGCTGGCCCATGCCGGAGCTGACCAGCAGATCGCCCTCCTTGATATCGGCGGTATCGGCGACGTGACGCAGCTCCAGGCGCTCCGGGTTGCCGGTGCCGACGGCAATGGCGCGCAGGCCGTTGCGGTTGACCTGTACCGGGATGCTGTGGGTGTTGTCGGTGAGCAACAGCACGCGCGAGGTGTAGGGCATGATCTCGACCACCTGGCCCATCAGACCACGCGCATCGAGCACCGGCTGACCGAGGAACACGCCATCCTTCTCGCCCTTGTCGATCAGGATGCGGTGGGTATAGGGGTTGGGATCAACGCCGATCAGCTCACCGACCAGCACCTCCTCGTCCACCAGCGCGGCGGAGTTGAGCAGTTCGCGCAGACGCACGTTCTGCTCGGTCAGCGCTGCCAGCTTCTGCAGCCGGCGCTGCAGCAGCAGGGCCTCAGCCTTGAGCTTCTCGTTCTCGGCCATCAGTTCGCTGCGCGAGGAAATCTGCTGAGTTGCCCCATCCCAGACGCGTACGGGCACATCGGCCAGCCAATAGAAAGGCGTGAGCACCAGCCCCATCTGGCTGCGCAGCGGCTTGAGCGTCTCGAAGCGGGCATCGACCACCATCAGCACCGCCGACAGTACGGCAAATACCAGCAGACGAATGCCCAGCGAGGGACCTTTGGCGAAGAGCGGCTTAATGACCTGCTCCTCGTGCGCCACAGGGGCGGAAAGCGCGCGAATTCATGCGAAAGGCAAACCGGTCAGGCGAAGGTTGGGCCGAGTGTACTGCAATGCTCGAATATGCGCGTGCCGCCCGAAAGCGGCACGACAGCGAGCCACTAGCGAACCCCTTACTCGGTGGAGAGCAGGTCCATGGCGTGGCGGTCCATCATTTCCAGGGCCTTGCCGCCGCCACGAGCGACGCAGGTCAGCGGGTCTTCGGCGACGATTACCGGCAGGCCGGTTTCCTGGGAGAGCAGCTTGTCCAGGTCACGCAGCAGCGCGCCACCACCGGTCAGCACCAGGCCGCGCTCGGCGATGTCCGAAGCCAGCTCGGGTGGCGATTGCTCCAGCGCGCTCTTGACCGCCTGGACGATGGTCGCCAGGGATTCCTGCAGCGCTTCGAGCACCTCGTTGGAGTTGAGGGTGAAACTGCGCGGTACGCCTTCAGCCAGGTTGCGGCCGCGTACGTCGACTTCACGGATCTCGCCGCCCGGGTAAGCAGTACCGATTTCCTGCTTGATGCGCTCAGCGGTACCTTCACCGATCAGCGAACCGTAGTTGCGGCGTACGTAGGTGATGATGGCTTCGTCGAAACGGTCGCCGCCGACACGGACGGATTCGGCATAGACCACACCGTTCAGGGAAATCAGGGCGATCTCGGTGGTACCACCGCCGATGTCGACGACCATCGAACCGCGCGCCTCTTCGACCGGCAGGCCGGCACCGATGGCAGCGGCCATCGGCTCTTCGATCAGGAACACTTCCCGGGCACCGGCACCAAGGGCCGATTCACGAATGGCGCGGCGCTCGACCTGAGTCGACTTGCACGGCACACAGATCAGCACGCGCGGCGACGGCTGCAGGAAGCTGTTCTCGTGAACCTTGTTGATGAAGTACTGCAGCATCTTCTCGCAGACGCTGAAGTCGGCGATCACGCCGTCCTTCATCGGGCGAATCGCGGAGATGTTGCCAGGCGTACGGCCGAGCATGCGCTTGGCCTCGGTGCCGACGGCCACGACGCTCTTCTGGTTGCCGTGGGTACGGATCGCGACCACGGACGGCTCATTCAGGACGATACCGCGCTCGCGCACATAAATAAGGGTATTGGCAGTCCCCAGGTCGATCGACAGATCGCTGGAAAACATGCCACGCAGTTTCTTGAACATTAGGAAGGGACCCTAGGCAACGCGTGGGTGAAGGCCAGGCGCGGAAAAACGCGCAGGTAAAAAGTGCGGCAAACTCTAACAACGGCAGGGATTTTGAGCAAGGCGGCAATATGGTAGATTGCCTGTTTTTCCGGGCCTTGTAGCTGCGCATCGCGGCCTTTGACCGCCGGCTCGCGACATCCGTTCCCTGCAGCCGCTTACCGATGCCCCCTCTGTCACACTTCCACTGGAGAACCCCCGATGGCGCTTGAACGCTCCGAGGTGGAAAAAATCGCCCACCTGGCCCGCCTGGGTCTGAACGAAGGCGATATTCCGCAAACCACCGAGACCCTGAACAGCATTCTCGGTCTGATCGACCAGATGCAGGCCGTCGACACCCAGGGCATCGAACCCCTGGCCCACCCGCTGGAAGCGACCCAGCGCCTGCGTGCCGACGTGGTCACCGAGAGCAACCAGCGCGACGCCTACCAGGCCATCGCCCCGGCTGTGGAAAGCGGCCTGTACCTCGTGCCGAAAGTCATCGAATAAAGGAAAGGGCTCGACATGCATCAACTGACCCTGGCCGAGATCGCCCGTGGCCTCGCCGACAAGCAATTCTCCGCCGAAGAGCTGAGCCGCAACCTGCTGGCGCGCATCGCGCAGCTCGACCCGCAGCTCAACAGCTTCATCACCGTCACCGCAGATCTGGCCATCGAACAGGCCAAGGCCGCGGACGCCCGTCGCGCTGCCGGCGAAAACAGCCCGCTGCTCGGCGCACCGATCGCCCACAAGGATCTGTTCTGCACCAACGGCGTGCTGACGTCCTGTGGCTCGAAGATCCTTACCGGCTTCAAGGCCCCCTACGACGCCACCGTGGTGGAAAAACTCAAGGCCGCCGGCACCGTCACGCTGGGCAAGCTGAACATGGACGAATTCGCCATGGGCTCGGCCAACGAGTCCAGCCACTACGGCCCGGTGAAGAACCCCTGGGACACCAGCCGCGTACCGGGCGGCTCCTCGGGTGGTTCGGCCGCAGCGGTCGCTGCACGACTGCTGCCGGCCGCCACCGGCACCGACACCGGCGGCTCGATCCGTCAGCCGGCTGCGCTGACCAACCTCACCGGCATCAAGCCGACCTATGGCCGCGTCTCGCGCTGGGGCATGATCGCCTACGCCTCCAGCCTCGATCAGGGCGGCCCGCTGGCCCGTACCGCCGAAGACTGTGCGCTGCTGCTGCAAGCCATGGCCGGCTTTGACACCAAGGACAGCACCAGTGTCGATCAGCCGGTGGATGACTACCTGGCCGCCCTCGCCCAGCCGCTGGCCGGCCTGCGCATCGGCCTGCCGAAGGAGTACTTCGGCGCCGGCCTCGATGCACGCATCGGTGAGAAGGTGATGGCCGTGGTCGAAGAGCTGAAAAAGCTCGGCGCCACCGTCAAGGACATTAGCCTGCCGAACATGCAGCACGCGATCCCCGCCTACTACGTGATCGCACCGGCCGAGGCCAGCTCCAACCTGTCGCGCTTCGACGGCGTGCGTTTCGGCTATCGCTGCGAGAACCCGAAAGACCTGCAGGACCTGTACAAGCGCTCGCGCGGCGAGGGCTTTGGTGCTGAGGTCAAACGGCGCATCATGGTCGGCACCTATGCGCTGTCCGCCGGCTACTACGACGCCTACTACATCAAGGCCCAGCAGATTCGCCGGCTGATCAAGAACGACTTCGTCGCCGCCTTCAAGGACGTCGACGTGATCCTCGGCCCGACCACGCCGAATCTGGCCTGGAAGCTCGGCGAGAAGAACGCAGACCCGGTGTCCGCCTACCTGGAAGACATCTACACCATCACCGCCAACCTGGCCGGCATCCCCGGCCTGTCGATGCCAGCCGGCTTCGTCGATGGTCTGCCGGTGGGCGTGCAGTTGCTCGGCAACTATTTCCAGGAGGGTCGTCTGCTCAATGTCGCGCACCAGTACCAACAGGTCAGCGACTGGCATAAACACGCACCGAGCGGCTTCTGAGGAAGGATCAAGACATGCAATGGGAAACCGTGATCGGGCTTGAGATCCACGCTCAGCTCAGCACCCAATCGAAGATTTTCTCGGCCAGCGCCACTACCTTTGGCGCCGAGCCCAACACCCAGGCCAGCCTGGTCGACCTCGGCATGCCCGGCACCCTGCCGGTGCTGAACGCCGAAGCCGTGCGCATGGCCTGCCAGTTCGGCCTGGCCATCGACGCCGAGATCGCCGAACGTAACGTCTTCGCGCGCAAGAACTACTTCTACCCGGACCTGCCCAAAGGCTATCAGACCAGCCAGATGGATCACCCCATCGTCGGCAAGGGCTTCCTCGACATCACCCTGGAAGATGGCACCGTCAAGCGCATCGGCATCACCCGTGCGCACCTGGAAGAGGACGCTGGCAAGAGCCTGCACGAAGACTTCCACGGCATGAGTGGCATCGACCTGAACCGTGCCGGCACGCCGTTGCTGGAGATCGTTTCCGAGCCGGACATCCGCTCGGCCAAGGAAGCCGTGGCCTATGTGAAGGCCATCCACGCCCTCGTGCGTTACCTGGGCATCTGCGACGGCAATATGGCCGAAGGCTCGCTGCGCTGCGACTGCAACGTCTCGGTGCGCCCGAAAGGCCAGGCAGAGTTCGGCACCCGCGCCGAGATCAAGAACGTCAACTCGTTCCGCTTTATCGAGAAGGCCATCAACCACGAGGTACAGCGCCAGATCGAACTGATCGAGGACGGCGGCAAGGTGGTGCAGGAAACCCGCCTGTACGATCCGAACAAGGATCAGACCCGCTCCATGCGCAGCAAGGAAGAAGCCAACGACTACCGTTACTTCCCCTGCCCGGACCTGCTGCCGGTGGTGATCGAACGTAGCTTCCTCGACGAACTGCGCGCCGGCTTGCCCGAACTGCCTCCGCAGAAGCGCGAGCGTTTCGAAAGCCAGTTCGGCCTGTCCACCTACGACGCCAGCGTACTGTCTGCCAGCCGCGAACTGGCCGATTACTTCGAGGCGGTGGAGAAGACCTGCGGCGATGCCAAGCTGTCGGCCAACTGGGTGATGGGTGAGCTGTCCAGCCTGCTCAACAAGGAAGGCCTGGAGATCGAGCAGTCGCCAGTGTCTGCCGAGCAACTGGGCGGCATGATCCTGCGCATCAAGGACAACACCATCAGCGGCAAGATCGCCAAGATGGTCTTCGAAGCCCTGGCCGCCGGTGAAGGCGCCAGCGCCGACGAGATCATCGAGAACAAGGGCCTCAAGCAGGTTACCGACTCCGGCGCCATCGAAGCCATGCTCGATGAAGTGCTGGCCGCCAACGCCGAGCAGGTCGAGCAATACCGCGCCAGCGACGAAGCCAAACGCGGCAAGATGTTCGGTTTCTTCGTCGGCCAGGCCATGAAAGCCTCCAAGGGCAAGGCCAACCCGGGACAAGTGAACGAACTGCTGAAGAAGAAGCTCGAAGGCTGAGCCAGGCCGGCTCGCTCACGCTAGCTGCAACGACGCCGGGCTCGCCCGGCGTTTTTCATGGAGACCGCGAACATGACGATGCGTAGCCCGGATGCAATCCGGGAACCTTCACTGCCCCGGATGGCATCCGGACTACAGACATGGGCACTGCTCGGTGCACTCGCCCTGCTGGGCGGCTGCTCCACCTTCGGCGGCGGCTCAGGCAGCAGCGAAACCGGCAAGGCCTCCTATTACGGTGACCGCCACCACGGCCAGCGCACCGCCAGCGGCGAACGCTTCGATCAGAACGCGCTGACCGCCGCGCATCGCACCCTGCCGTTCGGCACACGGGTACGGGTCACCAACCTGAACAACGAGCGCAGCGTGGTGCTGCGCATCAACGACCGCGGCCCCTTCGTGCGTGGTCGCGTCATCGACGTTTCCCGCGCCGCCGCCGTGCGCCTTGACATGCTGCGCGCAGGCGTGGTGCCGGTCAGGGTCGAGGCGCTGGACTGAGGAACAATTGGCAACAAAATCTTTCCGCCGCCCCTGGCGGCCAATAATGCCGTCGCTACACTAGCCGCACTTTTTTCGGAGCTACCCTGCAATGACCCTGATGACCTATGTCTACCTGATTGCCGGCCTGGTGCTGCTGGTTGCCGGCGCAGAGGTATTGGTACGCGGCGCCGCCAAGCTGGCCGCACAGTTCGGCATTCCGCCCCTGGTGATCGGCTTGACCGTGGTGGCCTTCGGCACCAGCGCGCCGGAAACGGCGGTCAGCGTGCAATCGGCCTTCAACGGCAGCGGCGACCTGGCCATCGGTAACGTGATCGGCAGCAACATCGCCAACGTTCTGCTGATTCTGGGCGTGACCGCTCTGGTCGCACCGCTGGTTGTCTCACGCCAGCTCATTCGCCTCGACGTGCCCATCATGATCGGCGCCAGCCTGGTCACCTTCGGCCTGGCCTGGGATGGGGAACTGAGCCGTTTCGATGGTGCCTTGCTGTTCGCCGGCGTGCTGGCCTATACCGGTTTCCTGATCTACAGCGCGCGCAAGGACAAGGGCGGCGACGATGACGAATTCGCCAAGGAATTCGGTCTCGACGAGGCGCCCAAGCCCTATGCCTGGGCGATCAACCTCGGCCTGATCATCGCGGGCCTGGTGCTGTTGGTGGTGGGTTCCAACTTCCTGGTCGAAGGCGCCGTGCAGCTGGCGCGCGCACTGGGCCTGTCCGAGCTGGTGATCGGCCTGACTGTGATCGCCATCGGCACCTCACTGCCGGAGCTGGCCACCTCGATCATCGCGGCGTTCAAGGGCGAGCGCGACATCGCCGTGGGCAATATCGTCGGCAGCAATATTTTCAACCTGCTCTGCGTGCTGGGCCTGGCCTCGCTGGTGTCGCCGGCAGCCATTCCAGTGGCCGCCAATGCGCTGGCTTTCGACTTCCCGGTAATGATCGCGGTGGCCGTGGCCTGCCTGCCGATCTTCTTCAGCGGCTACCGCATCAACCGTTGGGAAGGCTTGCTGTTCGTGGGCTACTACGTGGCCTACACCCTGTATCTGGTGATGTTCAGCACGGGCCGACCGCTGGCTCAGACCTTCGGTGACGCGATGATCGGCTACGCACTGCCGCTTACCGCCATCACCCTGGTGATCATCGCCGGGCGTGCCTGGCACAAACAACGCGGCGAGCAGGTATGAGCATGAGTGATAACCATGATCGCGGTGTGCAGGTGCGCCGTGAGGTGATGGGCGACGCGTTCGTCGACCGCGCCCTGGGCAACGCCACCGAGTTCACCCAGCCGCTGCAGGATTTCGTCAACGAGCATGCCTGGGGCGGCGTGTGGACGCGCAGCGGCCTGCCGCGCGCGACCCGCAGCCTGATCACCCTGGCTGCGTTGACCGCACTGAAATGCCCGCAGGAACTCAAGGGCCACGTGCGCGGCGCGCTGAACAACGGCTGTACGGTCGAAGAAATCCGCGAAACCCTGCTGCACTGTGCGGTGTATGCCGGCGTGCCGGCCAGCATCGACGCCTTCCGCGCGGCACAGGAAGTGATCGACGAGTACCAGAGCAACGCCTCGTAAGAGCTGGCTTACCGGCGATCCGTTAATCGCCGGCAAACCGCCCCCTGAAGGACGAGCTAGATCCAGCCGCCCCACTGCAGCAATAGCAGGCCAATATTGGTGGTGACCACCGCCGCCAGGGTGGTGATGACGATGATGGCTGCCGCCAGCTCATGGTTGGCGCCCACCGCACGAGCCATGACGAAGCTGGCGGCCGCCGTCGGGCTGGCGAAATAGAGAAACAGGATCGCCAGATCCGCCCCACGAAAGCCCAACAGCCAGGCGCCGAAGGTGCTCAGCAGCGGCAGCCAGACCATCTTCATCATGCCTGAACCGATAGCCGTGCCGCTGCTGCGGCGCAACGACGCCAGGCTCAGGGTGCCGCCAATGCAGATCAGCGCCAGCGGCAGGGTCATCTGCGCGAAGTACTCGGCCGAGGTCAGGAACCACTGCGGTAGCGGGATTTTCCAGTAGGCAATCGGTACCGCCAGCAGCACGCCAATGATCATCGGGTTGGTCACGATGCTGCGCGCGATGGCCTTGGCACCGGGTTTCACGCCCGGGCTGTAGATGGCCAGAACCACCGCAGAGAGCGCGTTGTAGCAGAGGATCACCAGTGCGGCGAGCAACGAGCCGACCGACAGGCCGTAGTCACCGTACATGCTGGTGGCCAGTGCCAGGCCGACGATACCGTTGTTACCGCGGAAGGCCCCCTGGGTGTAGATGCCACGATCCTCGAATGGCACCCGCCAGATCGCCCAGGCCCAGGCGACGAAGAACGACGCGGTGGTGGCAAGAAAGAAGTAGCTCAGCAACTGCGGCTGCATGGCCGCATCCAGATCCGCCTTGACCACACCGAGGAACAGCAGGGTCGGCATGGTGCCGCGAAACACCAGGCTCGAAGCGGTATCGATGAAGGGTGCATCGATCCAGCGCAGGCGTTTGAGCGCCACACCGAGAAACAGCATGGCGAACACGGGCGCAGTGATGGCGAGGGTTTGTGCAGCGACGGCGAGCATGACGACACCAGCAGGTTGTCTGACGACCTATGTTAGCTGGCTAAGCATTTATCGGCTACGGGCAAAGCTGGTTCTCCGTTCTGCGAACAGGGCTTTTGCCCATCGCGGCTAAAGCCCCTCCCACAAACTCAGCGGCGAACCGGGCGTTTCTGCAACTTGCGCTGCAGGGTGCGGCGATGCATGCCCAGGGCACGGGCGGTGGCGGAGATGTTGCCTTCATGCTCGGCCAGCACGCGCTGGATGTGTTCCCACTGCAGGCGGTCCACCGACATCGGATTTTCCGGCACCAGGCTGTCGAGGTCGGCATGCTCGGAAAGCAGCGCGGTGAGCACGTCGTCGGCATCGGCCGGTTTGCACAGGTAGTTGGCCGCGCCACGCTTGATCGCCTCCACCGCGGTGGCGATGCTGGAATAGCCGGTGAGGATCACCACACGCATCTCGGCGTCCAGCTCCAGCAGCTTGGGCAGCAGCACCAGACCGGAGTCGCCCTCCATCTTCAGGTCGACCACGGCGTAATCCGGCAGGTCGTCCTTGGCCAGGGCCAGGCCTTCTTCGGCGCTGGAGGCGGTAGATACGCGCAGACCGCGGCGGCTCATGGCACGCGCCATCACGCGGGTAAAGGTGGGATCGTCATCGACCAGCAGCAGATGGGGCTGCTCTTCGCCTTCGAACAGGGATTCGTCGCTCATGCTGGGTTTTCCTTGTCAGGCCACGCCATAGGCTCGCGGCAACTTCAATTCGGTGAGGGTGCCGCCTTCTTCATGGTTATACAACTTAACCGTGCCACCAGCACGGGTCACGCTGGCCTGGCTGAGGAACAGCCCCAGGCCGAACCCCTTGCCCTTGGTGGTGAAGAAGGGCCGGCCAAGCTGCTCGGCGATGGCCAGCGGCACGCCGGCGCCGTGGTCGCGGATGCTCAGGCGCAGCCACTGGTGGTCCCAGTCCAGGCGAATGTCGAGTTTGTCCGGGCAGGCGTCGGCAGCGTTGTTGAGCAGGTTGAGCAGCGCCTGGGTGAGATCGGCCGGTGGCATGATGCGCGGCGGCGTGCCGCGGCCGAGGCACTGATAGCGGTAGCTGGCCTCAGGACGCATCAGATGCCAGCGATTCAGAGTGGTTTCCAGCCATTCGACACAGGATTGCTCCACCACTGCCTGACGCCGATCATTCTCGGCGGCGCGCACCAGTTGCTGCAGGGTGTACTTGCACAGTTTGACCTGCTCCTGCAGCAGGGCCAGGTCATCCTGCAGCGCCGGCTTGTCGCGATACTCCTGGCGCAGCTCCTTGAGCAGCACGCTCATGGTGCCCAGCGGCGTACCCAGCTCATGGGCGGCGCCAGCGGCCTGAGTGGCCACGGCCAGCAGTTGCTGGTCACGCAGGCTTTCTTCGCGGCGTTCGGCGCGCAGCTCGTCCTGGCGGCGCAGCTCCTCGGCCATCTTCGCAACGAAGAAGGTGATCAGCGCAGCAGACAGGGCAAAGCTCAGCCACATGCCGTAAACCAACAGGCTCTCACGCGCTGCCGGCAGCTCGAGCGGATGGGTCCACACCAACAGCAGGGTGTAACCGGCCAACGCCAGGCCGGCCAGGACGATGGTGAACATCCACGGCAGTGTTGCCGCGGCGATGGTCAGCGGCACCAGATAATAGGACACGAAGGGGTTGGTCGAACCGCCCGAGTAATACAGCAGCACGCTGTGAATGATCAGGTCGCAGCCCAGCTGCACGGCGTACTCGACTTCGGTCACCGGCCAGGGGCCACGCAAGCGCATGGCAGTACCCAGGCACAGCAGCAGAGAAACGCCGAGGGTGACCGACAATTGCAACCAGGGTAGCGGTAGCATGCCCGACTTGTAGGCGAGACCGACCGAGCCAGCCTGAGCGGCCAGCACCAGAATACGGATAAGGGTCAGACGCCAGAGATTCTGGCGACTGGCGGAGAGTAACTGCACGGGTTCGAGCATGGCGACTCCATTGGTTGCGCCGAGTATAACCAAGCCTGGCGCGGCCTTCCGCCGCTGCGGCAACCGGACGCACACCTGACCAACGCCCTGGATGAAAAAAGTTGTAACGGCGTTGACCCGGATCGCGACTCGGCTTCGTCTAACCTCGGGAAACGGCCAAAAGGCCATCGAAAAAGGAACCGCACCATGCGCACCATGACCCGTATCGCCACCGCCCTCGCCCTCACCGCCGCCAGTCTGGCCAGCACCGGCCTGCTGGCCGCCGAGGCGCGCTACAACCAGATCGCCCTGCGCGCCGAGGTCAACCAGGAAGTGGCACACGATCTGATGCACGTCACCCTCTATACCGAAGCGCAGCACGCCGACCCGGCCAAGCTGGCCGCCGAGATCACCACCACCCTCAACAAGACGCTGGAGCAGGTACGCCAGGTGCGTGGTGTTTCGGTCAAGCTCGGCAGCCGCCACAGCTACCCGGTGTATGACGACAAGGGCCAGAAGATCACCGCCTGGCGCGAGCGCGCCGAGGTGCGCCTGGAAAGCGCCGACTTCGCCCGGCTTTCCGCATTGACCGGTGAATTGCTGCAATCGATGAAGATGGCCGGCATGGATTTCAGCATCGCCACCGACACCCGCAAGACCCGCGAGGACGCCATGCTCAAGGACGCCGTGAATGCCTTCAGGGCACGCGCGCAGCTGGCCACCGAAGCGCTTGGCGGCAAGGGCTACAAGCTGGTCAGCCTGAACCTCAACACCGGTGGTTTCCAGCCACCAGTGGCCATGCGCAACTTCGAAGCCAAGGGCATGGCGATGATGGACGCAGCCCCCACACCGCAAATCGAAGCCGGCACCAGCCAGGTCACGGTCAGCGCCGACGGCGTCATCGAAGTGCAGATGCCCTGAATCACGCTCCGCAACAAAGCAGCGCCGTTATCGCCAGATAACGGCGTTTCGCCATCTTTTCTCTGCAACATTTTCATAAATGCGACAGCAAATTACAGCACTGTAGCGCTAACCATTTCCTGCACAGCGCCCCTCTTGCCTCGGGCACAAGGCCTGCATAGTTTCGGCGGTGGTCTCCACAAGAGGCTCCTCAAGGACCACAACCACAACAACGATGAGGTCAAGATGCGCAAGAACGCCATTCTCCAGGCTTTACTTACCGCTGGGCTGATCGCCAGCGCTCCCCTCGCCAACGCCGCCAACCTGGTGTTCTGCTCCGAAGGCAGCCCCGCCGGCTTCGACCCCGGCCTGTACACCACCGGCACCGATTTCGACGCCGCCGCGGAAACCATCTTCAACCGCCTGACCCAGTTCGAGCGGGGCGGCACCAAGGTCGAGCCCGGCCTGGCGCAAAGCTGGGAAGTGTCCGAGGATGGCCTGGTCTACACCTTCAAGCTGCGCCCCGGGGTGAAGTTCCACACCACCGAGTACTTCAAACCCAGCCGCGAATTCAACGCCGACGACGTGCTGTTCACCTTCGGCCGCATGCTCGACAAGGACCATGCGTTTCGCAAGGCGTACCCCACCGAGTTCCCCTACTTCACCGACATGGGCATGGACAGCAATATCGCCAAACTGGAGAAGCTCGATGACCTGACCGTGCGTTTCACCCTCAACGAGGTGGACGCAGCCTTCGTGCAGAACCTGGCGATGAGCTTCGCCTCGATCCAGTCCGCCGAGTACGCCGATCAGTTGCTCAAGGCCGGCAAGGCCGCCGACATCAATCAGAAACCCATCGGCACCGGCCCCTTCGTGTTCAGCCGCTACCAGAAGGACGCAGTGATCCGCTACAAAGGCAACCAGGACTACTGGAAACCCGATGACGTGAAGATCGACAACCTGATCTTCGCCATCAACACCGACTCGTCCGTGCGCATGCAGAAACTGCGTGCCGGCGAATGCCACGTCACCCTGTTCCCGCGCCCGGCCGACATCGCCTCGCTGCAGCAGGACGCCAAGTTGCAGATGCCCGAGCAGGCCGGTTTCAACGTCGGCTACATCGCCTATAACGTCACCCACCCGCCGTTCGACAAACTGGAAGTGCGCCAGGCGCTGGACATGGCGGTGAACAAGCAGGCGATTCTCGATGCCGTTTACCAGAATGCCGGGCAGCTCGCGGTCAACGGCATGCCGCCGACCCAGTGGTCGTATAACGAAGACATCAAGGACCCGGCCTTCGACCCGGAAAAGGCCAAGGAGCTGCTCAAGGCTGCAGGCGTCAAGGAAGGCACCGAGATCACCCTGTGGGCCATGCCGGTACAGCGTCCGTACAACCCCAACGCCAGGCAGATCGCTGAAATGCTGCAGGCCGACTGGGCCAAGATCGGCATCAAGGCGCGCATCGTCAGCTACGAATGGGGCGAGTACCTCAAGCGCGCCAAGGCCGGAGAACACGACGCCATGCTGATCGGCTGGAGCGGTGACAACGGTGACCCGGACAACTGGCTCGGCACCCTCTATGGCTGCGACGCGGTCGACGGCAACAACTTCTCCAAATGGTGCTTCGAGGACTACGACAAACTGGTCAAGGCCGCCAAGCGCACCACCGACGTGGCCGAACGCACCGAGCTGTACAAGCAGGCGCAGGTGATCCTCAAGCGTGAGGTGCCGATCACGCCGCTGGCCCACTCCACCGTGTACCAGCCGATGCGCAAGGAAGTGCAGGACTTCCGCATCAGCCCGTTCGGCATCAACTCGTTCTATGGTGTAGGTATCGGCAAGTAACAAGCTGCAATCGGCGCCCTGAAAGGGGCGCCGATTGCAGGACGTTCAACCAGGAGTCACCATGCCTACCTTGCCCCTACTGCGCGGCGGCCTGCTGTTTGCCGCGCTGCTCGCTGCTCAGGCCCAGGCGGCCAACCTGGTGGTGTGTAGTGAAGCCAGCCCGGAAGGGTTCGACATCGTTCAATACACCGCAGCTACCACCGCCGATGCCACGGCGGAAACCCTGTTCGAACGCCTGGTGGCCTTCGCCCCTGGCAGCACCGAAATCGTCCCGGCATTGGCAGAAAGCTGGGAAATAGCCGATGACGGCCTGAGCTACACCTTCACCTTGCGCAAGGGAGTGAAATTCCACGCTAACAAGGATTTCACGCCAAGCCGCGCATTCAACGCCGACGATGTGCTGTGGAGCTTCCAACGCCAGCTCGATCCGGTTCACCCCAGGCACAAGCTGTCGTTACGCGGTTTCCCCTATGCCGAGGCCATGGGCCTGGCGCAGTTGATCGAGCGCGTGGAAAAGCTCGACGAACACCGCGTGCGCTTCGTCCTCAAACACCCGGAGGCGCCCTTCCTGGCCAACCTGGCCATGGGCTTCGCCTCCATCTATTCGGCCGAATACGCCAACCATCTGCTCGCGGCAGGTACCCCGGAGCGGCTGAACAACGTGCCCATCGGCACCGGCCCTTTCATCTTCGAGCGTTACGCCAAGGACGCCCAGGTACGCTTTCGCGGCAACCCGGATTACTGGGGCGGCGCGCCGAAGGTCGAGCGCCTGATACTGGCCATCACCCCCGAGCCCAACGTGCGCCAGCAACGCCTCAAGGCCGGCGACTGCCAGATCGCCCTCTACCCACGCCCAGTGGACATCCCAGCTCTGAAGGCCGACCCGCAACTGCAGGTGCTGGAGCTGGATTCGCTGCTGACCGCCTATATCGGCATCAACACCCGTCATCCTCCTCTGGACGACGTACGCGTGCGCCAGGCGCTGAACCTGGCGTTCGACAAGACCGCCTATATCCGTGCGCAATATGGCGAAGGCAACGCCACGCCGGCGGTGGCGCCCTACCCGGCCACCCTGTGGGGCCACGACGAAACGCTGCAGGACTGGCCGCACGATCCCGAGCGAGCGCGCCAACTGCTGGCCGAGGCCGGTCACGCCGATGGCTTCGCCCTGTCGATCTGGACCCGCCCCGGTGGTGGGCCAACCAACCCCAACCCCGGCATCGGCGCGCAGATGCTGCAGGCCGACCTCGCCGCCATCGGCATCCGCAGCGACATTCGCGTGTTCGAGTGGGGTGAGCTGATCAAGCGGGCCAAGAACGGCGAGCACGACCTGGTGTTCATGGGTTGGGCCGGCGACAACGGCGACCCGGACAACTTCCTCACCCCCAATCTGTCCTGCGCCGCGGCCGAAAGCGGCGAGAACCAGGCGGGCTGGTGCGACAAGGCCTTCGATGCCCTGATCACCCAGGCCCGCCGCGAGCCCGAGCAGAGCAAACGCGCCGTGCTGTATCGCCAGGCGCTGGCGATCTTCCATGAGCAGACGCCGTGGATTGCCCTCGCCCACCCCAAGCAGTTCGCAGCGCTGCGCAAGGGCGTCGAAGGCTTCGTGCTCAGCCCGATGGGCTCGAACAACTTTTCCAGGGTGAACGTGCCATGAACGGCCATGGCTCGATCCCGATGAAAAAAGCTTACGGGCCGACCTAGGCCTGGTTAAACGCCCAGACCGAAGGGGTCGTCCACCGAATGGCTGGGCTGGGTAAACCAGCGCGGGCCGTTGGCGGTCATGTAGAAGTGGTCTTCGAGACGGATACCAAACTCGCCCGGCACGCAGATCATCGGCTCGTTGCTGAAGCACATGCCCTCTGCCAGCGGAGTGTCATCGCCGCCAACCAGGTAAGGCCCCTCGTGAATGTCCAGGCCGATACCGTGACCCGTACGATGCGGCAAGCCTGGCAAGCTGTAGCCAGGCCCAAGCCCTACGGCCTGCAGGCTAAGCCGGGCCGCGGCGTCCACCGACGAACAGGGCGCCCCCAGGATGGCTGCCTCGAACGCCGCCTGCTGCGCGGCTTTCTCCTTGCTCCAGAAGTCGCGCTGACGCGCGCTGGGCGTGCCGAAAACGTAGCTGCGGGTGATATCCGACAGGTAACTGTGCACCTTGCAGCCGGTGTCGATCAGCACCATGTCGCCGTCCTTGAGCAGCTGCGCATGCTTGACCCCATGCGGAAAGGCACTGGCTGCGCCGAACAGCACGATGCAGAATGTCGAGCCAGGCGCACCGACACGGCGATGCGCCTGGTGGATGAACTCGGCAACTTCGGTGGTGCTGATACCTTCATGGAGGATGCTCGCAGCTGCCTTGTGCACTTCCAGGGTCATGTCCTTGGCGCGCTGCATCAGGGCGATTTCGGCTGACGATTTGCATTGGCGACAAGCCGTGGTGATGCCGCCAGCATCGACGAAGCGATAACCGCTGGTCAGTTGGCGAATGCCTTCAAACATGAAAAAAGGCAAAGAAGAACAGAGACCTACCTTCGGCTGCGCACCATCATTGGGCAATATTCCCAGGCGCTTCAGGCAATCCAGAAGCAGCGCATAGGGGCTTTCGTGCTCCTGCCAGGTATTGATCACGCCGGGCACCACCTGGAAATCGCGCACCGTGCCTTCCTCGAACGCCGGCGCCAGATACTCCAGTGCACCGCTGGCCGGCAGAATCGCCCCGACCATACGTTCGCTGGGATGCCACTGCACACCAGTGAAGTACTGCAGGTTGCTGCCGGCAGCCAGAAACAGCGCGGCGATATCCTGCTCGCGCATCAACGCCTGAGCGCGGTCGATGCGCGTCTGGTATTCAGCCTCAGTGATCGGCTGCGCGCCGGCCATCATGTTCTGCAGGCGCGCCAAAGCCTGCTCCGGCGTACTGCCACCCACTCCCAGTGTCATCTGCGCATCCTCGTCTGGCGCCCACGACGACCATCGTCACCGGGCAATTTGCTGCGGCAAAATTTAAGTGCAACTTAAATTCGGGTCAAAGATTTTTTCAGCTGTACTTAAAAAGCGCGCCGGCATCGGGCTGAAGTCCCTGCGCCTCATGGGTATACTGCGCTGACCCGAACAGCGAGCCACCTCCATGACCGCAGATCGCATTGGCGAACGCTTGCGCCGCTACCGGCGGGCCGCCGGCAAGACCCTCAATCAGGTAGCGGCAGACGCAGGCCTGACCGCCAGCTTCCTGTCCCAGGCAGAACGCAACCTGACCGGCGTATCGCTATCGTCGCTGGCGAGCATCGCCAAGTCACTCGATGTACCGCTCAACGTGCTGTTCGATCAGCCCACCCAGGCGCAACCGGATTCTCACGTCAACGAACGGGTGCGCTACACCGTAGGCGGTCAGTTGCTGGCCTACGAGCGCCTGTCCAGCTCATTTCCCGGCAACTCGATCAACGCGGTGAAGATGAACATTCCGGTGGGTTATCAGTCTGAACTGATCGCGCATGAGGGCGTGGAATTCTCCTACGTGCTCAGCGGGCAGATCGTCTACACCATCGAGGGTCGCGACTACCCCCTCGGCCCCGGCGACTCGGTGCATTTCGATGCCGGCAAGCTGCATCGCCTGGCCAATACCGCCGATACCCCGGCCGAAGTACTGACCATGACCACCATGGCGCTTTTCGGCGATCACCCCGCCAGCGAGTGATTTTTTGCCCCAATTCAGGGCGAATATGCGCAATGTTAGTGCTGCTTAATTTTTGTTGACCACAATTTCAGAATGACTTAATTTCGAGCCCGACCCGGTGGGCTACCCGCCTTCACCGCATACCGAGCTCGCGCTGCACCGAGGCGCGAACAAAAAGAAAAAAGAGGTTCGCATGCGTATGTCTCCCCTGTGCAAGGCCCTGCTTACCGCAGGACTGCTCACCAGTGCTTCGTTCGCCCACGCCAGCAACCTGGTGTATTGCTCCGAAGGCAGCCCGGGCGGTTTCGACCCCGGCCAGTACACCACCGGTACCGACTTCGATGCGGCCTCGGAAACCATCTTCAATCGCCTCGCCGAATTCGAGCGCGGCGGCACCAAGGCACAACCATCGCTGGCCAGCTCCTGGGACATCAGCGAAGACGGCCTGACCTACACCTTCCACTTGCGCGAAGGGGTCAAGTTCCACACCACCGACTACTTCAAGCCGACTCGCGACTTCAACGCCGACGATGTGCTGTTCACCTATCAGCGCATGCTCGATCGCAACCACCCGTTCCGCCAGGCCTACCCCAGCGAGTTTCCCTACTTCACCGATATGGGCCTGGACAAGAACATCGCCAAGATCGAGAAGACCGACGACATGACCGTGGTCTTCACCCTCAATGCCGTCGACGCCGCCTTCGTGCAGAACCTGGCGATGAGCTTTGCCGCGATACATTCGGCCGAATACGCCGACCAGTTGCTCAAGGCCGGCAAGGCCGCCGAGATCAACCAGAAGCCCATCGGCACCGGCCCGTTCGTGTTCAGCCGCTATCAGAAGGACGCGGTGATCCGCTTCAAGGGCAACCAGGACTACTGGAAACCCGATGACGTCAAGATCGACAACCTGATCTTCTCCATCAACACCGACGCCTCGGTGCGTGCACAGAAGCTGCGCGCCGGCGAATGCCACGTCACCCTCAACCCGCGCCCTGCCGACCTGCAGAGTCTGCAGGCCGACAAGAATCTCAATGTACCGACCGAGCCTGGCTACAACGTCGGCTACATCGCCTACAACGTCACCCGTGCGCCGTTCGACAAGCGCGAAGTGCGTCAGGCGCTGGACATGGCCGTGAACAAGGCGGCCATCATCGACGCCGTGTACCAGGGTGCCGGCCAGCTGGCCGTGAACGGCATGCCACCGACCCAGTGGTCCTACGACGAGTCGATCAAGGATGCCGCCTACGACCCGGAGAAAGCCAAGGAGCTGCTCAAGGCCGCTGGCGTGAAGGAAGGGACCGAAATCACCCTGTGGGCCATGCCTGTGCAGCGGCCCTACAACCCCAATGCGCGGCTGATGGCCGAGATGCTGCAAAACGACTGGGCCAAGGTGGGTATCAAGGCGCGCATCGTCAGCTACGAGTGGGGCGAATACATCAAACGCGCCCATGCCGGTGAACACGACGCCATGCTGATCGGCTGGACCGGCGACAACGGTGACCCGGACAACTGGCTCGGCACCCTGTACGGCTGCGCCTCGGTAGACGGCAACAACTTCTCCAAGTGGTGCGACAGCGAATACGACAAGCTGGTGGTCGCCGCCAAGCGCGTCACCGACCAGGAGCAACGCAGCGAGCTGTATCGTCAGGCCCAGGTCGTTCTCAAGCGCGAAGTGCCGATCACGCCGATCGCTCACTCCACGGTCTACCAACCGATGCGCAGCAGCGTCGAAGGCTTCCAGATCAGCCCCTTCGGGCGCAACAGCTTCATCGGTGTCAGCAACAACTGATAGCCCGTTGCGCGACCGCCGCTGCGCGAGCGCCGTTGAACGACGCCCCGGGCAAACGCCCGGGGCACGTCGTGATCGAACAGCTAACCTGCAACATGCTCGAAGGAATCGCCAGATTTCCAGGCTGTTCGATACCGTTCTGATTAGGAGTTACCCACCGCCATGCTGAGCTTCATTGCACGCCGCCTGGGCTTGCTGATCCCCACCTTCTTCGGCGTCACCCTGCTGACCTTCGCGCTGATCCGCCTGATCCCCGGTGACCCGGTGGAGGTGATGATGGGCGAGCGCCGCGTCGATCCGGAAATGCACGCTCAGGCCATGGAACGCCTGGGGCTGAACAAGCCCCTGTATGCGCAGTATTTCGACTACATCGGCCAGCTCGCCAGCGGCAACCTGGGCGAGTCACTGCGCTCGCGTGAAAGCGTGTGGAAAGAGTTTCTCACCCTGTTTCCCGCCACTGTCGAACTGGCCCTGGCTGCCTTGCTGTTCGCCGGCACCCTCGGCGTGATCGCCGGGGTAATCGCTGCACTCAAGCGCGGCTCGCTGTTCGACCACGGGGTGATGGGCATCTCGCTGACCGGCTATTCGATGCCGATCTTCTGGTGGGGCCTGCTGCTGATCATGTTCTTCTCGGTGGGCCTGGGCTGGACGCCGGTATCCGGGCGTATCGACCTGCTCTACGACATTCCGCCGGTCACCGGCTTCATGCTGATCGACACCCTGCTTTCCGAAGAGCAAGGTGCCTTCGTCGACGCACTGCGCCACCTGATCCTGCCGGCCATCGTGCTCGGCACCATTCCGCTGGCGGTGATCGCGCGGATGACCCGCTCGGCCATGCTCGAAGTGCTGCGCGAGGACTACATCCGCACCGCGCGCGCCAAGGGCCTGTCGCCGACGCGGGTGGTCTTCGTGCATGGCCTGCGCAATGCCTTGATCCCGGTGCTGACCGTGTTCGGTCTGCAGGTTGGCGCCCTGCTGGCCGGCGCAGTGCTGACCGAAACCATCTTCTCCTGGCCGGGCATCGGCAAGTGGCTGATCGAAGCCATCGGCGCCCGCGACTACCCGGTGGTGCAGAACGGCATCCTGCTGATCGCCTGCCTGGTGATCCTGGTCAACTTCACCGTGGACATCCTCTATGGCCTGGCCAATCCACGTATTCGCCATCAGAAGTGAGGAAGGCGTGATGAATCGACAGACCCTAGGGGGGCGCGGGGCCGCCCAGGCCGTGCGCCCCAATAGCGGCGACCAACCATCGGTGCGCACAGCGCACCCTACCCAGGGGGTATGCCCATGACTGCAGCCACCAGCCTCGACCAGAGCCTGCTCTACCCCTCGCCGCTGAAAGAATTCTGGCAAGCCTTCAGCCATAACAAGGGTGCCGTCTGTGGCCTCGGCTTCATGCTGCTGATGGTGTTCTGCGCGCTGTTCGCGCCCTGGGTCGCGCCGCACCATCCCAGCGAGCAGTATCGCGATTTCCTGCTCACCCCGCCGGTCTGGCTGGACGGTGGTCAGTGGCGCTTCCTGCTCGGCACTGACGAGCTGGGCCGCGACCTGCTCTCGCGCCTGATCCACGGTGCACGCCTGTCGCTGCTGATCGGCCTGGCTTCGGTGGTGCTGTCGCTGCTTCCCGGCATCCTGCTGGGCCTGGTCGCTGGTTTTTTCCCGCGCCTGCTCGGCCCTGGCATCATGCGCCTGATGGACATCATGCTGGCGCTGCCCTCGCTGCTGCTGGCCGTGGCCATCGTCGCCATCCTCGGCCCAGGGCTGATCAACACCATTTTCGCCATCGCCATCGTCTCGCTGCCCTCCTACGTACGCCTGACCCGCGCGGCCGTGATGGGCGAGTTGAACCGCGACTACGTCACCGCTGCGCAACTGGCCGGCGCCAGCCTGCCCCGGCTGATGTTCTTCACCGTGCTGCCCAACTGCATGGCGCCGCTGATCGTGCAGGCCACCCTGAGCTTTTCCTCGGCGATTCTCGACGCCGCCGCGCTGGGTTTTCTCGGCCTCGGCGTACAACCGCCGACACCCGAGTGGGGCACCATGCTGGCCTCGGCGCGCGACTATATCGAACGCGCCTGGTGGGTGGTGACCCTGCCTGGCCTGGCGATTCTGCTTAGCGTACTGGCGATCAACCTGATGGGTGACGGCCTGCGCGACGCCCTCGACCCGAAACTGAAGAACGCCATCTGAGGAGGCCCATATGCACAAGATGATCTCGGTGCGCATGGCGCACCACAGCTGCGCAGCGTGGACGGGAAAAGCATCGCCCACCCTACGCACGGAGGGCGCCCGATGAGCCTGCTGGATATCCGCAACCTCTCCGTGCGTTTCGGCGCGTCTGACGCCGTGCCGGTGGTCGACGGGCTCGATCTGAGTGTGGAAAAAGGTGAAGTGCTGGCCATCGTCGGCGAGTCCGGCTCCGGCAAGTCGGTGACCATGATGGCGCTGATGGGCCTGATCGACGCGCCCGGTATCGTCCAGGCAGATTGCATGCAGTTCGACAGCACCGACATGCTGCGTCTGAAGGGCCGGCAGCGTCGGCGTATCGTCGGCAAGGACCTGTCCATGGTCTTCCAGGACCCGATGACCGCGCTCAATCCCAGCTACACCGTAGGCTTCCAGATCGAGGAAGTGCTGCATCAGCACCTCGGTCTGAAAGGCAAAGCGGCGCGCGCTCGCGCCCTGGAGCTGCTGGAAAGGGTCGAGATACCTGGCGCTGCCAGTCGGCTCGATGCCTACCCTCATCAGCTCTCCGGCGGCATGAGCCAGCGCGTGGCAATCGCCATGGCGATTGCCGCCGAACCCAAGCTGCTGATCGCCGACGAACCCACCACTGCGCTGGACGTGACCATCCAGGCGCAGATCATGGAGCTGCTGCTGGATCTGCAGCGCGACCAGGGCATGGCCCTGGTGCTGATCACCCACGACCTGGCCGTGGTGGCTGAAACCGCCCAGCGCGTCTGCGTGATGTACGCCGGGCAAGCGGTGGAGCTGGGCCAGGTGCCAGCTCTGTTCGATGCGCCCAGTCATCCATACACCGAAGCCTTGCTCAAGGCGATCCCCGAACACAGCGCCGGTGCCAGCCGCCTGGCGACCCTGCCCGGTATCGTGCCCGGCCGTTATGACCGCCCACAGGGCTGCCTGCTGTCACCACGCTGCCCCTATGTGCAGCCGCGTTGCCGCGAAGAGCGTCCAACCCTGGACGCACACGAGCGAGGCGCCGCGCGCTGCTTCTTTCCTCTTGTCCCCCCGGCGGAGGTGGCCTGATGAGCACCGTACTTCAAGCCCGTGAGCTGACCCGCCACTACAGCGTCTCGCGCGGCCTGTTCAAACCGGCAGCGTTGGTGCAGGCGCTCAACGGCGTGTCGTTCAGCCTGGAGGCCGGCAAGACCCTGGCGGTGGTTGGCGAGTCCGGCTGCGGCAAGTCCACCCTGGCCCGCGCCCTGACCCTGATCGAAGAGCCCAGCGCCGGTAGCCTGCAAATCGCCGGACGCGAGGTGGCCGGCGCCAGCCATGCCGAGCGCAAACAGCTGCGCCGCGACGTGCAGATGGTGTTCCAGAACCCCTACGCCTCGCTAAACCCGCGGCAGAAGATCGGTGACCAGCTGGCCGAACCGCTGCTGATCAACACCGACCTGTCGCGTGCCGAGCGCCGTGAGAAGGTGCAGGCGATGATGCAGCAGGTGGGGCTGCGCCCCGAGCACTACCAGCGCTACCCGCACATGTTCTCCGGTGGTCAGCGCCAGCGCATCGCCCTGGCCCGCGCCATGATGCTGCAGCCCAAGGTGCTGGTGGCGGACGAGCCGACCTCGGCGCTGGACGTGTCGATCCAGGCGCAGGTGCTCAATCTGTTCATGGACCTGCAGGAGCAGTACCAGACCGGCTACGTGTTCATCTCGCACAACCTTGCGGTGGTGCGCCATGTCGCCGACGACGTGCTGGTGATGTACCTAGGCCGCCCGGTGGAGATGGGCGCGGCCGAGGCGCTCTACGCCCGCCCGCTGCACCCCTACACTCGCGCCCTGCTGTCGGCAACGCCGGCGATTCATCCCGATCCGGACAAGCCACGGATGAAGATCAGTGGCGAGTTGCCCAATCCGCTGAACCCGCCATCCGGCTGTGCCTTCCACAAGCGCTGCCCGCATGCCGACGAACGCTGCCGCGGCGAACGCCCTGAGCTGCGCCTGATCGATACGCGGCAGGTGGCCTGCCATCATGTGGAGCGGATCGTCGACTAGCAGGCCATGGCGCGCCGCGCGGTAGGGGCTCGCGGCACACCCTACAGGTCAAATGCCAGCCGCCGGTCCCAAGCGATGGATTGAGCGACGCCACATCATGGCGTCGGCGGCAGCGTCAACTCGATGCTTTCGGCCAACGAATCCTCCAACCGCTGCAACTCCACGCCGACCGCGGCGGCGTCGTCGGCCAGGGTTTCGGCGATATGCAGGAACTCCGTCGTAGCTTCGACGAAGGCCAGCACCACCATGGGGTCGAAGCGCGTGCCGCTGGCCGCGCTGATCTGCGCCACCGCCTGCGCCGGGCTGATGGGCGGCAGATAGGGATGCCGACAGCTCAGCTCTTCGAAGTGCCCCACCAGCGCCATCAGCCGCGCCGAAAGCGGAATCTGCTCGCCGAGCAGCCCCTGTGGATAGCCTTTGCCGTCCCAGCGCTCGTGCTGGCCGTAGACGATATCCTTGGCATCGGAGAGAAAGTTGGTGACGCTGCCCAGCTTGCGCTCGGCTCGCTCCAACGCGTCCCGGCCGGCGATCACCCCCTCGCTCAGCAGACGCAGGTCATTTTCATCCGGCTCGCCGTGGCTGAGCAGCACACGATCCGGCAGGGTCAGTCGGTCGATCACATGCAGCATGGCCGACTTGCCCAACTGGGCGATGCGTTCCTCGTTCAGAGACTCCGACAAGGCAGGCTGCTGCCGCGCTAACGCTGCGGTCAGGCAGGTCATGTAGCGCTCGATACGCTCCAGGCGACGACTGCTCGGGTTGTCACGCATGACGGCAACGCTGGCCATGGCCTCGATGGTGACATCCTGCAGGTTCTGGATATCGCGCGTACGGCGCTTGACCTCGAGTTCCAGATACTCGCTCTTGTCACGCAGGTAATCGGTGGCCGCCTTGAGCTGCAGCTGCGCTCGAACACGCGCGAGCACGATGGGCGCACTGACCGGTTTGGTGATGTAGTCGGCAGCGCCGAGGTCGAAGCCCAACTGCTCGTCGGCGGCATCGCTGCGGCCGGTGACCAGGATCAGCGGGATATGGCGGGTCTGCGGATCGGTCCTGAGCCCGCGACAGAGCGCGTAGTCGTCCTGCCAGCCCAGCAGAATCAGGTCTGGCTGCGGTCGCGACCTGGCGGCGTGCAGCGCCTCCTCGCTGCCAACCAGCCTTACCTGGTAGCGGTCGGCCAACAGCGCGCCGAGGCGCTGGCGCGCGTCGACTGCATCGTCCACAACCAGAATCAGTTCCTGCTCCGGTCTATCGAGCATCCCGCGCATGGCGATCTCCGTTGGCACTTGCCTATCCATCATTAAAGGCGCTGGGCCGCAGTTGCGCTCAGGCCGTCATACAAATGACCTCGACAGGGCTTTGAAAGTGCAATGCGGATTGGCAGAGCGGTGAACGCAGTCGACAATCGTCAGCAAGATCGTCAGCACAAGGGCTGCTCCATGCTTGACCAGGAACGCTGTTGGCAGGCCGTTTGCGAACGTGATGAGGCGTTCGACGGGCGCTTCGTTTTCACCGTACGCAGCACCGGTATTTACTGCCGGCCGAACTGTCCTGCGCGGCGACCACGGCGCGACAACGTCAGCTTCCATGCCGATGCAGCCAGTGCCGAGGCAGCCGGCTTTCGCCCGTGCAAGCGCTGCTCACCGCAGGGGCAAAGCCCAGCGCAGCAACTCGACGCGCTGGTTACAGCTGCCTGTGCGCTTCTGAGTGGCGAGCAACGCCTGACGCTGCCGCAGCTGGCGGCACGCATCGGCCTGTCGCCATCGCATCTGGCCCGGGCGTTCAAGGCGCGCACCGGGATGACGCCCAATGCCTGGGCGGCGGCGCAGCGCCGCCAACGCCTGGATGCTCAATTGCCAGAGGCAGACAATGTGCTCGATGCTGCCCTGGCTGCCGGCTATTCCGGGACCCGTGCGCTGTATGAACAGCCTCAGGCAATGAGCCCCGCGCAACGTCGCCAACGCGGCGCTGGCGAGCGCCTGCGTTACAGCATTGCTCCCTGCCCGCTCGGCCAGGTGCTGCTGGCCACCAGCGACAAGGGCGTTTGCGCCCTGCTGTTTGGCGATGAGCCGCAAACGCTGCGCGTCGAACTGCAACAGCGCTTCGCCGCCGCCCAGCTCGAAGAAGATGAACAGGGTCTGCGCAACTGGCTGCAGCAAGTGCTGGCGCAACTCGAAGAACCCGAGCGCGCCGCCCATCTGCCCCTGGACATTCGCGGCACGGCCTTTCAGCAACGGGTCTGGCAGGCGCTGCAGAACATTCCCAGTGGCGAGACCCGCAGCTACACCGATCTGGCCGGACAACTGCACAGTCACCCACGGGCGATTGCCCGTGCCTGCGCCAGCAATGCCATCGGCCTGCTGCTGCCCTGTCATCGCGTGGTGGCCAGCGATGGTAGCCTCAGCGGCTACCGCTGGGGACTGCAGCGCAAGCGGCGCTTGTTGGAGCAGGAACAGTCGTAGGGTGTCGCGGATTCGCGGTGCGCGCGGCGCACCCTACCCTTCGATGCGCACAAACGGCCGTAGGGTGCGCCGTGCGCACCAGTGCTCCTGGGGCTTCTATACCAGCATCGCCTTGGCCACATCGGTGCGCGTGCCGCGCCCGACCAGTTGCTCCACCAGGGTCAGGGCAAACGCCAATGCCGTTCCCGGGCCCTGGCTGGTGATGCAATTACCATCGACCACCACCGCCTCATCGACGAAGGTGCAGCCGCTCAGTCGATCACTGAACGCTGGGTAACAAGTCATACGCCGCTGCCTGAGCACCCCGTAGCTCTGCAAGGCCAACGCGGGCGCAGCGCAGATCGCGGCGAACAGCTCGCCCGCCTTGGCCTGCTTGCGTACGCGCTCGGCCAGCGGCTCGAAGTCAGCCAGATGCTGCGCACCCGGCATGCCACCGGGCAGGACGATCAGGTCGAAGTCCTGCGCCAGCACGTCCACCAGCATGGCATCGGCGGTCAGTCGGGTGCCGCGGGCGCAGGTGATCATCCTGCGCTCTCCGATACTCGCTACCAGTACCTCGATATCAGCGCGGCGCAGCACGTCAATCAGCGTCACGCATTCGAGATCTTCGACACCATCGGCGACTGCAATCAGTGCTCGCTTGCTCATCTCACCACTCCTTCAGACAGAAAATGAAACTGTCCACCTGGTCATAAAAAGACACGACAGACCGTAAATTCACCCGGCAAAACCTTGCTGGTATGATGCGCGGCTTTTGCCAGATCGAGCAATTTTCCGGCCTGCATGGACGGATGTGCTTTGCTTTGTGCAGATCAATTTCGGCGCGTTCGCGCCTCGGGGAGCCACCATGCTGGAAAGACTGTTCCAACTCAAAGCCCATAACACCACGGTGCGCACCGAGGTCCTGGCCGGGATCACCACCTTCCTGACCATGGCCTACATCCTCTTCGTCAACCCGGAAATGCTGGCCAAGACCGGCATGGACCACGGCGCGGTGTTCGTCGCCACCTGCCTGGCTGGCGCCATCGGCTCGCTGATCATGGGCCTGCTGGCCAACTACCCGATAGCCCTGGCGCCCGGCATGGGCCTCAACGCCTTCTTCACCTACACCGTGGTGATGACCATGGGCTACAGCTGGCAGACCGCTCTGGGCGCGGTGTTCCTCTCCGGCGCGATCTTCTTCCTGTTGTCGATCTTCAAGATCCGCGAGTGGATCATCAACAGCATCCCCCTGGCGCTACGCGCCGGTATCGCCGCCGGCATCGGCCTGTTCCTGGCAATCATCGCACTGAAGAACGCCGGCATCGTGGTCGATCATCCGGCCACCCTGGTCGGCCTTGGCGACATGAGCAAGGGCGGCGCGCTGTTGGCCTGCCTGGGCTTCTTCGTAATCGCCGCCCTGGCCTATCGCAGGGTCACCGGCGCGGTGATGATCGGCATCCTGCTGGTCACCGGCCTGTCCATTGTCCTCGGCCTGTCCGAGCTGCAGGGCGTGGTGTCGATGCCACCGTCGCTGATGCCGACCCTGCTGCAGCTGGATATTACCGGCGCGCTGGATATCGGCCTGATCAGCGTGATCTTCGCCTTCCTCTTCGTCGACCTGTTCGACACCTCCGGCACCCTGGTCGGCGTGGCGCAAAAGGCCGACCTGCTGGACAAGGACGGCAAGATGCCGCGCCTGGGCCGCGCCCTGCTGGCCGACAGCACCGCGACCATGGCCGGCGCCGCGCTGGGCACCAGCACCACCACCAGCTACATCGAATCCGCTGCCGGCATCAGTACCGGCGGGCGTACCGGCCTGACTGCCTGCGTGGTCGCCGCGCTGTTCCTCCTGGCCCTGTTCTTCGCTCCACTGGCCGGCGCCGTACCGGCCTATGCCACCGCGCCGGCGCTGCTGTTCGTCGCCGTGCTGATGATGAGCAGCCTGGCGCAGATCGACTGGGACGACCTGACCGTAGCCGCCCCGGTAGTGGTCGCCGCGCTGGCCATGCCGCTGACTTTCTCCATCGCCAACGGCATCGCGTTCGGCTTCATCGCCTGGACCGCAGTCAAGGTACTGGCCGGCCGCTGGCGCGAACTGAACCCGGCGATGTGGGTGCTCTCGGCCCTGTTCATCGTCAAACTGGCCTACTTCGCCTGATCAACCGATAACGGCGTACTGCTTCGCGAGTACGCCCTACGCTGCACCCCGGACCATCTGCGTAGGGTGGGCCGGGCGGCGTTCCGCTTCAGCCCGCCGTCAGCGCTCGTCATGAGTGTTGCCACGCTACGCGTGGGAACGCCTCCCCGGAGTCTCCGCGTCCCGCACACCAATTATCGCCAGCCGGGCACGGCAGCATCGCCTCCGCTACAATGGCGCCCCGTTTTTCTGCCCCATGAGTGACCGATGAGCCGCCCCGCATTCGACCCCGCCACCTACGACGCCCAACTCGCCGAGAAGAGGGCCCTTCTGGTCGAACTGCTGGCGCCCTTCGGCGCGCCGGAGCCTGCGGTGTTCGACTCGCCGCGCGAGCACTACCGCATGCGCGCCGAGTTTCGCCTGTGGCGTGAAGACGGCCAGCGCCACTACGCGATGTTCGCCCCGGGCGACAAACACACGCCGATCCTGCTCGACGACTTCCCCATCGCCAGCCTGCGCATCAACGAGCTGATGCCGCGCCTGCGCGCTGCCTGGCAGGCCAGCGAAGCGTTATCGTTCAAACTGTTCCAGGTAGAGTTTCTCACCACCCTGGCCGGTGATGCGCTGATCACTCTGGCCTACCACCGCCCGCTGGACGACGTCTGGCAAGCCGAGGCGGAAAAGCTGGCCGCCGAGCTGAACGTCAGCCTGGTCGGCCGCTCCCGCGGTCAGCGCCTGGTGATCGGTCGCGACTATGTGGAAGAAGAATTGACCGTAGCCGGGCGCAGCTTCCGTTATCGCCAACCGGAAGGCGCCTTCACCCAGCCCAACGGCAAGGTCTGCGAGAAGATGCTGGGTTGGGCCTATGACGTACTCGGCGAACGCGACGACGACCTGCTGGAGCTGTACTGCGGCAACGGCAACTTCACCCTGCCGCTGGCCACCCGCGTACGCCGCGTGCTGGCTACCGAAATCAGCAAGACCTCGGTGAACGCCGCCCTGGCCAACCTGGCTGACAACGGTGTGAACAATGTCGAGCTGGTGCGCCTTTCCGCCGAGGAGCTGACCCAGGCGCTGAATGAGGTGCGCCCATTCCGCCGCCTGGCCGGCATCGACCTCAAGAGCTATGAGTTCGGCAGCGTCTTCGTCGACCCGCCGCGCGCCGGCATGGACCCGGACACTTGCGAGCTGACTCGCCGTTTCGAGCGCATCCTCTATATCTCCTGCAACCCGGAGACCCTGGCCGCCAACATCGCCCAGCTCAACGACACCCACAAGGTGACGCGCAGCGCGCTGTTCGACCAGTTCCCCTACACCCACCATATGGAAGCGGGTGTGCTGCTGGAGCGGCGCTGAACCGCCCCTCGTAGCCCTGATGCAATCCGGGTTTGCCTGCTGCCTAGTGGCCGAACGGCTCAGCGTGACAAGCCGCGCAACGCCCACCAGGCCAGCCCGGCCGACACCACTTCGAGCAGCAACGCGTAGAGGTTGAAGGTCTGCTGTGCGCCGCCATCCAGCCACAGCCCGGCAATGCGCGCCAGCGCCAGCGAGCTGTACAGCAGCACCAGCAAAAGCAGCGCCGGGCGCAGCAAATCCATACGCAGCAGCGCCATCGCCAGATAAGCCGCCAGGCCCAGTTGCAGCCCGCCATAATAGGCACGCACTTCGGTCACCGCCGCATTGCCCATCAGCAACGCGCCGCTGAAGCTGGCCATTTCCTCGGGCCGTATGAAGTAGGCCAGCCCCAACACGAGCAAGGCAGCGATCTGGATCGACAGGACGATTCGGGCGAACAGCATGGGCGGGTTCCAGGCAATGAGTGGCTGCCGCCAGCATAGGCCGCCACTGGTCGCGACGCATAGTCGCAATGGCTTGGGCAGTCGTCATGCCGGCGCTATGCTGAGCGCTCGATTATCTGGAGCTTTGCCATGCGTCGTTCCCTGCTCGCCCTCTGCCTGTTCACCAGCCTGGCTCACGCCAGCGAGCCACTGACCATCGATGTGCACCGCGATGCCAACTGCGGCTGCTGCAAGGCCTGGATCAGCCATCTGCAGGACAATGGCTTCACCGTCAACGACCATGTCGAGGCCGACATGAGTGCGCTCAAGCAGCGACTGGGCGTGCCGCCGCGCCTGGCCTCCTGTCACACCGGCGTGATCGACGGCAAGTTCGTCGAGGGTCATGTACCGGCCGCCGACATTCTCAAACTGCGTGAGCGCGTGGATCTGATCGGCGCTGCCGTACCCGGCATGCCCGTGGGCTCGCCCGGTATGGAGTATGGCGACCGTGTCGATGCCTATCAGGTCATCGGCCTGGATCGCGAGCGCCAGGATCAGTTGCTCAGTGACTACCCGGCCAACTGAGTTGGGCACGGGGGCAGCTACACTGCAGCGATCAGCAACCAGGGAGTGCCGCCATGCGCTGGCAACGCGGTAGACGTAGTGACAACGTGGTGGATGCGCGCGGCCGTTCCGGCAGGCGCCTAGGCGGCGGCCTGAGCCTCGGCGGCGTGGCGGTGATCGTCATTGTCGGCCTGCTGATGGGCCAGGACCCGCTGCAGATTCTCGTCCAGATCGCCGGCCAGGCCACCCAGCCGCAGGTTACCCAAACGCAGAGCGCGCCAGCGGCGAATGACGAGCAGAGCGAGTTCGTCCGCGCCATCCTCGGCGACACCGAAGACACCTGGCGCGAGCTGTTCCAGCAGGCCGGCCAGCAGTATCGCGATCCGCAACTGGTGCTGTTCTCCGGCGGCGTCAATTCCGCCTGCGGTTTCGCCAGTTCGGCGGTTGGCCCCTTCTACTGCCCCGGTGATCAGCGCGTGTATCTGGACATGGCGTTTTTCCGCGAGATGGAGCAACGCTTCTCCGCTGCCGGCGACTTCGCCCAGGCCTACGTGATCGCCCATGAAGTCGGCCATCACGTACAGACCCTGCTGGGCGTATCGGCCAAAGTCAACGCGGCGCGCCAGCGCGGCGAGCGGGTGGAAGGCGATGGCGGCCTGCTGGTGCGCCAGGAACTGCAGGCCGACTGCCTGGCCGGAGTCTGGGCCCATCATGCGCAGCGACGCCACGATTGGCTCGAGGCCGGCGACCTGGAAGAAGCCCTCAACGCGGCCAGCGCCATCGGTGATGACCGCCTGCAGAAGCAGTCGCGTGGTCAGGTAGTGCCGGACGCCTTCACCCATGGCACCTCGCAGCAGCGCGTACGCTGGTTCAGCACCGGTTTCGAGAGTGGTCAGCCGGGGCGTTGCGACACCTTCAAGGTCGCGCGACTGTAACCCGCCGGCTCACACCACGAAGCGCTTGCTCCACCAGGCAAAGCCGCAGGCAGCAGCGCCGCACAGGGCGATCACCAGCGCCATGGGCATGGCCGAGCCATCGTGCAGGAAAGCTACCAGCGCCGAAGCGCTGGCCGCCACGCTGAACTGCATGCTACCCAGCAGCCCGGAAGCGCTGCCGGCATGCCGGCCCTGCCCGGCCATGGCGCAAGCCGTGGCATTGGGCAGCACGCAACCGAGGCTGGCGACGCAGATGAACAACGGAATCAGCAGCGGCCACAGCTGCGCCGGTTGCCACAGCGCCAACGCCAGCAGGCACAGGCCGCTGGTCAGGTACACCAGCACCATGCGCCGCAGCCACAGCGCCGGGCCGCCGCGCAGCACCAGACGCGCATTGACCTGCGCCATGATCACGAAGCCTGCCGCGTTGCTGCCGAACAGCCAGCCATAATGCTCGGCCGGCACGCCGTACAGCTCGATGAACACGAAGGGCGAGCCGGCGATATAGGCGAACATGCCGGCCATCGCCACACCGCCGGCCAGGCTGTAGCCCATGAACGGTGCATTGCCCAACAGCGCGCGGTACTGGCCGAAGGCGCCGCTCAGCGGCGCCGGTTGCAGATGCTGCGGACGGGTCTCCGGCAACCACAACAGCACGGCCAGCAGGCACAGGCCGGAGAAAATCGCCAGGCTATGGAAGATCCACGGCCAGCCCAGGGTGCCCAGCAGCAGCCCGCCCCCCAGAGGCGCGAGAATCGGCGCCAGGCCCATCACCAGCACCAGTTGCGAGAACACCTTGGCCGAAGCCAGTGGATCGCACAGGTCGCGCACCACCGCACGGGTGATCACCATCCCGGCGCAGCCGCCGAGGGCCTGGACGAAGCGTGCCGTCACCAGCCATTCCAGGTTCGGTGCCAGGGCACAAGCCAGCGATGCCACGGTGAACAACGCCACCCCGACCAACAGCGGCACGCGGCGACCGAAACGATCCGCCAACGGCCCGTAGAACAGCTGGCCAATGGCGATACCGACGAAATAGGCCGCCAGCGACAGTTGAATATGTTCGACGTCGGTGCCGAATTGCTGGGCCAGCGTGGGGAAACTTGGCAGGTAGAAATCGATGGCCAAGGGGCCAAAGGCGCACAGCGCGCCCAGGATCAGCAGGGTTCGCAGGTTCATGAATAATCCGCAAAATTGTTAGCCGGCTAATCATCTCACCGACCAGGCCGCAGATGAAAGCGCGGATCGCCGAACGACGGTTCGCGCTTATCAATGCGGCGGCTGTTCTTCCCTGGCCTTGCCGCGCTGGCTCACCCGCTGCGCCGCCGACTCCACCAGCAGGTAGAACATCGGGATGAGGAAGGTGGCCAACAGCGTGGCCGCGAGCATGCCGCCGATCACCCCGGTGCCGATGGAGTGGCGACTGGCCGAACCCGCACCGGAGCTGATGGCCAGCGGCACGCAACCGAGGATGAAGGCCAGCGAAGTCATCACGATGGGGCGGAAACGCAGCTTGGCCGCCTCCAGCGCCGAGTCGAAGATGCCCTTGCCTTCGGCGCGCAGCAGCACGGCGAACTCGACGATAAGGATGGCGTTCTTCGCCGCCAGACCGATCAGGGTGACCAGGCCGACCTGGAAGTACACGTCGTTCTGAATGCCGCGCAGCCACACTGCGAGAATCGCCCCGAACACCGCGAACGGCACGGCGGTGACCACCGCCAACGGCAGCGTCCAGCGCTCGTACTGCGCGGCAAGAATCAGGAAGACCAGAATCAGGCCGAAGACGAAGGCCTGGGTGCCCGAACCCTGAGTCGCCAGTTCCTGGTAGGCCGAGCCGATCCAGCCCAGGCTGTAGTCCTCGCCCAGCACCTCATCGGCCACTTCCTGCATCGCCGCCAGTGCCTGCCCGGAGCTGTAACCCGGCGCCGGGCCACCGAGGACCTTGGCCGAGGGATAGACGTTGAAACGGTCATAGGAGTCCGGCCCGAGGATGCGCCGCACGCGCAACAGGGTCGACAGCGGCACCAGATCGCCACTGCTGGAGCGTACGTAGACCTGGCCAAGATCTTCCGGCTTGCGGCGGAACTCCGATTCCGACTGCAGGCTGACCTGCCAGGTACGTCCGTAAAGGGTGAAATCGTTGACGTAGTAACTGCCGAAGGTGGCCTGCATCGCGGTGAACACATCGCTGACGCTGACGCCCAGTGCGCGCGTCTTGGTGCGATCCAGATCGATGTAGTACTGCGGCACGTTGGCGCTGAAGGTACTCTGAATGCCGGCCAGCTCCGGTCGCTTGCTGGCGGCCTCGACGAAGGCGTGGACCTTCTCGCCGAGCTGTTCGACGCTGCCTCCGGAACGATCCTGAATGAAAGACTCGAAGCCACCGGTGGTACTCATGCCGGTGATCGGCGGTGGGTTGAACGACAACACCAGGCCATCCTTCTGCGCGGCGCCCATACCCATGAACTCGCGCGTCAGATTGCGCGCATCGAGCTCGGGCGTGGTGCGCTCGCTCCAGTCCTTGAGCGGCACGAAGGACACCCCGGCGTTGCTGCGCACGCCGAAGGTGAGCACATCGAAACCGGCGAAGGTCACTACGTCTTCGACTGCCGGATGCTCCATCAGCTGCTGACTCACCGCCCCACTCAGCGCCTCGGTGCGATTGAGCGAGGCGGCCGGCGGCAGGTAATAGGCGTTGATCACATAGCCCTGATCCTCATCGGGCACCAGCGAGCCGGGCACCCGTGAAAACAGCAGCATGATCAGCGCGATCATGCCGCCGAACAGCAGCAGGCCGACCAGCGAACGCTTGAGGAAGAAACGCACCCCCGCGCCATAGCCCTCGGTGGCCCTGTCGAAGAAGCGGTTGAAGGCGCGAAATGGCGCAGCCGGTTCATGGTGGCCAGGTTTGAGCAACAAGGCGCAGAGTGCGGGCGAAAGGGTCAGGGCGACGATGCCGGAAATCACCACAGACACCGCGATGGTGATCGCGAACTGCTTGTACATCTGCCCCGCCAGGCCGCCGAGAAAACCTACCGGCACGAACACCGCGCAGAGCACCAGGACGATGGCGATGATCGGCCCGGTGACCTCCTCCATCGCCTTGATTGAGGCCTCGCGCGCATTCAGCCCCTGAGTGCGCATCACCCGCTCGACGTTCTCGATCACCACGATGGCATCGTCCACCACGATGCCGATGGCCAGAACCATGCCGAACAGGGTCAGCAGGTTGATGGAGAAACCCAGCATGTACATGCCGGCGAAAGTGCCAACCAGCGACACCGGAATGGCCAGCACCGGAATCAGCGTGGCGCGCCAGTTCTGCAGGAAGATGAACACCACCAGCACCACCAGCACCAGCGCCTCGAAGAAGGTGTGGATCACCTCTGTGATCGAGACCTGGACGAACTTGGTGGTGTCATAGGGGATCTTGTAGGCGATGCCCTCGGGGAAGCGCTTGGCCAAGCGCTGCATGGTGCGTTCGACCGCCTCGGCGGTGTCCAGGGCGTTGGCGCCGGGCTGCAGGTAGATGCCGAAAGCGGCGTTCTGCTGACCATTGAGGGTGGTGACCAGCGAGTAGTCCTGCGCACCCAGCTCGACCCGCGCCACGTCCTTGAGCAGCAGGCTGGCTCCGGTATCGTCGGTACGCAGGATGACGCTCTCGAACTCCTTCGGGTCGGTGAATCGCCCTTGCGTGGTGACCGTGTAAGTGAAGTCCTGCGGTTCCTTCAACGGTTGCTGGCCGAAGCTGCCGGCGGCGAACTGCGAATTCTGCTCGCGAATGGCGTTGACCACATCGGTCGGTGTCAGGTTGTACTGCGCCAGCTTGTCCGGGCGCAGCCAGATGCGCATGGAATAGTCCTTGGAACCGAACTGGCTGGCATCGCCAACGCCCTTGAGGCGCTTGAGCTCGTCAATGACGTTGATCAGCGCGTAGTTGCTGATGAAGATCGGGTCGCGCGAATCATCCGGCGAATAGAGTGTGATCACCTGAAGAATGTCGGACGACTTCTTCTCCACCTTCACACCCTGGCGGCGCACTTCCTCGGGCAGCTTGGCCAATGCCGCCTGCACCTTGTTGTTGACGTTGATGGTGGCCTGGTCCGGGTCGGTGCCGACCGCGAAGTACACCGTAAGACTCATCGCCCCGCTGCTGGAGGAGTTGGACAGCTGGTAGATCATGTCCTCGACGCCGTTGATCGCCTGCTCCAGCGGCGCCGCCACGGTTTCAGCGATGACCTGCGAACTGGCGCCAGGGTAAGCGGCGCTCACCGACACCTGCGGCGGCAGGATTTCCGGGTACTGAGCAATGGGCAACGCGCGCATCGCAGCCAGGCCGGCGAGCACGATGACGATGGAGATGACGGTAGCGAACACCGGACGGTCGATGAAGAAGCGCGAGATCATGGTCGTTACTCCTGCGCCGGGCTGGCTGGCGTGGCTGCCTTCGCCTCCTCGACCTGCACCGGGCTGTCCGGTCGTACCTTGGCCAGACCGTCGACTATCACCCGCTCACCATCGCTGACACCGGCCAGAATCACCCAGCGGCCGCCAGCCGTATCGCCCGTGGTGACCTGGCGCATGCGCGCGACACTCTGCTCGTCCACCACATAGACGAAGGTACCGCGCGGCCCCTGAGCCACGGAGCGCTCCGGTACGGTGATGGCGTTGGGACGGGTCAGGCCCTTGACCTGCACGCGCACAAACTGCCCGGGCAGCAGCTTCTGCTCGGGGTTCGGCACCACGCCCCGGGCGCTGACGGTGCCGGTACCGCGGTCGATCAGGCTGTCGGTGAAATCCACTTCGCCCGCTGTCGGATAGGCCGAGCCATCACCGAAATACACCTCCACACTGAGTTTGCCGCTGCTCGGTGGCACCAGGCTGCCTTCGGACAATTCACGGCGCAGGCGCTCGGCCTCAGCGTCCGGGTAGGCGAAGTTGACGAAGATCGGGTCGAGCTGGGTGATCTGCGTCAGCAGGCTGGCACTAGGGTCGCCGGCGACGATCAGGCTGCCTTCGGAGACGCTTTCCTTGCTGGTGATGCCGGTGATCGGCGCCTTGACCGTGGTGTAGTCGAGGTCGATCTGGCGCGACTGAACCTCGGCCTGGGCCGCCTCGATATTGGCCTTGCTCTGCTCGAAATTGGAGATGGCATTGTCCAGTTCGCTCTCGCTGGCGAAGCCCTTCTTCTGCAGTTCACGGATGCGTTTGAGGTCGCGATCGGTCTGGCGAAAACGCGCCTGTTCCTGCGCCAGCGCGCCCTTGGCACGGGCCAGGGCAGCCTCGTAAGGGCGTGGATCGATGCGAAACAGCACCTGATCCTTCTGCACCCGACTACCCTCCTGATAGGTGCGCTCCTGCAGGATGCCGCCGACCTGGGCCCGAACCTGCACCTCGCGGTACCCGGTGGTTCGCGCTGGATATTCCAGCACGATGGGCAGTTCGCCGGCCTTGATCTGCTCGACCGTCACCGCTGTTGGTGGCGCATCGGCAGCCTCGATGCTCGCGGCCAGCAGGACCAGGCTGAAGGGCAGGCAGAAACCGACCAGACGAACGAAGGGCATGAGGCATTCCTCTCCTTGGCTAGACACGGGACAGAAGCAGGACAACCAAGCCCGCCACCAGCAGGCGGGGCAAAATCGGTAAACTCGGCACAATCTGAGCCTAGTTCCAATTAACCGGATCGCCATGCGTAGAACCAAAGAAGATGCGGAGAAGACCCGCTGCGCCATCCTCGCTGCTGCGGAACAGTTGTTCCTAGAGCGTGGGGTCGCCCATACCAGCCTTGAGCATATCGCCAGACATGCCGGGGTTACGCGCGGCGCGGTTTATTGGCACTTCCAGAACAAGGCGCACCTGTTCCACGAAATGCTCAATCAGGTACGCCTGCCGCTGGAGCCGCTGGCCCAGCAACTGGCGGCGGTCGATGGCCTGTCATCGCTGCAGCTGCTGCGCGATCTGTGCATAGAAGCCATGGCCAATCTGGTGCTCGACGAACAGCGCCGGCGCATCCTCACCGTGCTGCTGCGCCGCTGCGAGTTCACCGAGGAACTGCGCGAGGCCGAGGAGCGTCATGAGACCTTCGTCAATCAGTTCATCGACCTGTGCGAACAGCAGTTCGCCCTGTCGACCGTGCAGCCGTATCTGCAGCCGGGCATCACCCCGCGCCTGGCCTCACGCACCTTGCATGCGCTACTCGTCGGCCTGTTCAGTGACTGGCTGCGCGATCCCAATCTGTTCGATGCCCAGACCGATACCCCGGCGATGATCGACAGTTGCTTTCGCGGCCTGCTGCGGCAATGGCCTTAGCAGGCCCGAGCTCTACGCGGGGGCAATCTCGTAACCCTCTTCACGAATGGCGGCCTGTATCTGCGCGGCATCCAGGTTGCCCTCCACTCGCACCAGGCCCGCGGCCAGATCGACTTCGACTCTGGCCGTCTGCTCAAGCGCCTGGATCGCCTGGGTGACAGCCCGCACGCAATGACCGCATGACATTCCGCTAACCTTGAATTGTTGCATTGCTGACTCCTTGAATCAGTGGTCGATGGGCGTAGTCTCGACCTTGCCACGATGGCAAGGTCAAGCCCTTGCTTCATGTCACCCGCGCCGTTTCCTACATGAGGACCTTGCCATGCGTCTGCTCTGCCCCGCCCTTGCCCTGCTGCTGGCGCCTCTGGCTCAGGCCGAACCACTGGCGCCGCTGCCCTCGACCAGCCAGGGCGAAGGCTACGCGGTGCTGATCGTCTCGCGCGAACGCCTGGAGGTGGCCACCACCTGCGAGGTAGCCCTGTATCTGCATGACCAGATGGCCGCCCGCCTGCATCAGGGCCAGTCGGTGTCCTTCAACCTGCCGCCAGGCCGCGTCTCACTGCGCCTTGGCCTGACCGGCACCGGTCCCTGTCAGGACGGTATCAACCAGCTCGCCGGTCAGTCGCTGGAACTGCAGGCCGGCGAGGTGCGCCGCTATCGCATCGCCATGGGCAGCGATGGCCTGCGACTGCATGCCGCGCCGATGCTGAACTGAAGACTTGACCTTGCCATGGGGGCAAGGTTGATCCTGTAGCCACGACGTTACAGGGAACCAAACCATGACCACTTTCGACCTGCCCATCCAGGGCATGACCTGCGCCAGTTGCGCCGGTCGTGTCGAGCGCGCGCTGAACAAGCTGCCGCAGGTAAGCAGCGCCAGCGTCAACTTGGCCAACGACCAGGCACGCGTCGAAGCCCCCGCAGCCAGCCTGCCCCTGCTGATCAGCGCCATCGAAGGAGCCGGTTACAGCGTGCCCAGCCAGCCGCTGGAGTTGGCCATCGAGGGCATGACCTGCGCCAGCTGCGTCGGTCGTATCGAACGCGCGCTGGGCAAACTGCCGGGTATCAGCCAGGTCGCCGTCAATCTCGCCGATGAGAAGGCGCGCCTGCAGGTATTCGCCGGTTTCGATCCGCAACAGGCGCTGAAGGCGGTGACCGCCGCCGGTTACAAGGCCAGCCTGCTGGGCAACAGCCCGGCCGCGGATCGGGCACAACGCCGTTTGCAGCGGGAACGCCTGACGCTGCTGGCCGCTATCGCCCTGACTCTGCCGCTGGTGCTGCCGATGCTGGTCGAGCCCTTCGGCCTGCACTGGATGCTGCCGGCCTGGGTGCAATTCCTGCTCGCCACGCCGGTGCAATTCATTTTCGGCGCGCGTTTTTACCGCGCCGCCTGGCAGGCGCTGAAGGCCCGTGCCGGCAACATGGATCAACTGGTGGCCATCGGCACCAGCGCCGGTTACGGCCTGAGCCTGTACCAGTGGGCCGTGACCCCGGCCGGGCAGATGCCGCACCTGTATTTCGAGGCCTCGGCGGTGATCATCAGCCTGATCCTGCTCGGTAAGTACCTGGAAAGCCGCGCCAAGCGCCAGACCGCCAGCGCCATCCGCGCGTTGCAGGCACTGCGCCCCGATCACGCAGTGCGCCTGGTGGAGGGTCGTGAAGAACGTGTCGGCATCGACGCGCTGGCACTGGGCGACCGGATTCTGGTCAAGCCCGGCGAACGCTTCCCGGTCGACGGCCAGGTGCTGGAAGGCAACAGCCATGCCGACGAAGCGCTGATCAGCGGTGAAAGCCTGCCGGTGGCCAAACAGCCGGGCGACAAGGTCACGGCTGGCGCCATCAACGGTGAAGGTCGCCTGCTGGTGGAAACCACTGCCCTCGGCGCCGAAACCGTGCTGTCACGGATCATCCGCCTGGTCGAAGACGCCCAGGCTGCCAAGGCGCCGATCCAGAAGCTGGTGGACAAGGTCAGCCAGGTATTCGTCCCGGCGGTGCTACTGATCGCCCTGGCCACGCTGCTGGGCTGGCTGGCGTTCGGCGCATCACTGGAAAACGCCCTGCTCAACGCCGTCGCCGTACTTGTCATCGCCTGCCCCTGCGCGCTGGGCCTGGCCACGCCGACCGCGATCATGGCCGGCACTGGAGTCGCCGCGCGTCATGGCATCCTGATCAAGGACGCCGAAGCACTGGAAGTGGCGCACGCCGTGCGGCACATCGCCTTCGACAAGACCGGCACCCTCACCGAAGGCAAGCCGCGCATCGTCCACATCGGCCTGGGCGAAGCCGACGAGGACGAACTGCTGCGCCTGGCCGGCGGTCTGCAACAGGGCAGCGAGCACCCGCTGGCCAAGGCCGTGCTGCAGCGCTGCACCGAACAGCACATCACGCTGCCGGCGCTGAGCGACAGCCGCGCGCTGGCCGGGCGCGGTATCGCCGGCGAAATCGAGGGTCGCTCCCTGCAACTGGGTAGCAGCCGCCTGCTGGAGGAAAACCAATTGCAGGCCGACGCGCTGACTGCATCCGCGCACACCTGGGAAGCCGAAGGCCGCACGCTGTCCTGGCTGATCGAAACCGGCAGCACGCCACGCCTGCTTGGCCTGCTGGCCTTCGGTGATCAACTCAAGGACGGCGCCGCCGAAGCCATCGCCGAGCTGCGCGAGCAGGGCATCACCAGCCACCTGATCAGTGGCGATAACCAGGGCAGCGTTGCAGCAGTGGCTGGCGTTCTGGGCATCGATAAGCCACACGCCCAGGTGCTACCAGCGGACAAGGCGCAGCTGATCGGTGAACTACGCCAGCACGGTACCGTGGCCATGGTCGGCGACGGCATCAACGACGCACCGGCGCTGGCCGCTGCGGATGTCGGCATCGCCATGGGCGGCGGCACCGATGCCGCCATGCACGCGGCCGGCATCACCCTGATGCGCGGCGACCCGCGCCTGGTGCCGGCCGCGCTGGAGATCAGCCGGCGCACCTACGCCAAGATCCGCCAGAACCTGTTCTGGGCCTTCATCTACAACCTAATCGGCATCCCGCTGGCCGCCGCCGGCCTGCTCAACCCGATGTTCGCTGGCGCCGCCATGGCGCTGTCCAGCGTCAGCGTGGTGAGCAACGCGCTGCTGCTCAATCGCTGGAGACCGAAGGGATCGTAGCCGGTATTTTCTTGAACCGGCGCATAGTATGGGAATGCCATCATTGAACCAAGGCGCGCTGTCCGGCACCCTTCAGGCCTCGCCCAACTCACGGATGGAGGCCACGGCATGCTGGATGCCAACCAGGCGCATATCACCCTCACCATTGCCGCGGTCGAAAATGACCTGCAGGTTTTGAGCTTCGAGGGGCGCGAAACGCTTAACAAGCCCTACCGCTTCGATATCGAACTGATCAGCCAGAACGCCAGTCTAGACCTCGACGCGCTGATCAATCAGACCGCCTACCTGGCCTTCGGCCCCTCCGGAAAAGGCGTGCATGGCGTGGTCTACGCCATCACGCAAGGCGACTCCGGCAAACGCCTGACCCACTACCGCATCAGCCTGCGGCCGCAACTCGCCTACCTGGCTCACCGCTACAACCAGCGCATCTTCCAGTACCTGACGGTGCCACAGATCATCAGCCAGGTCCTCGAAGACCATGGTATCCAGAGCGACGCCTATCAATTCCAGCTCGGTTATATCTATCCCGAACGCGACTACTGCGTGCAATACGATGAAAGCGACCTGCACTTCATCCAGCGCCTGTGCGAGGAAGAAGGCATCAGCTTCCACTTCCAACACAGCGAAGACAGCCATCGCCTGGTGTTCGGCGACGACGCCAGCGTCTTCCCCAAGCTCGCCCCGCTGAACTACCAGCAGGGCAGCGGCCTGTCCGCTGACCACGAAGTGGTGCGCACCTTTGGTGTGCGCCTGGAAACCCGCAGCACCCACGCCACCTGGCGCGACTATGACTTCGAGCAGCCCAAGCTGCAGATGGAGGCGGACTACCGCAGCGAGTTCAGCCCGGCACTGGAGGTCTACGACTACCCTGGTCGCTTCACCGACCGCACACGCGGCAAGCACCTGGCCAAACGTAGCCTGGAGCGTCTGCGCAGCGACTACGAACTGGCTGAAGGCCAGAGCGACGCCTACCTGATCAGCGGCCACTTCCTCGCCCTCGCTGGTCATCCGCGTGCACAGTGGAACGACCTCTGGCTACTCAATGAAGTCATCCACGAAGGCAAGCAGCCACAGGTGCTGGAAGAGTCGGTGACCAGCAACACCACACCTGGCGACGGGTTCCAGCAGGGCTACCGCAACAGCTTCAGCGCCACTCCCTGGGACATCCCCTACCGCCCAGCGCTCGAACATCGCAAACCCAAGGTGCTGGGTAGCCAGACGGCCGTGGTCACCGGCCCGGCTGGCGAGGAAATCCACTGCGACCAGTACGGCCGGGTGAAGGTGCAGTTCCACTGGGACCGCGAAGGCCTGGGCAACGACACCACCAGTTGCTGGCTGCGCGTGGCCTCCAACTGGGCTGGCAAGGCCTACGGCGGCATCACCATTCCCCGGGTGGGCATGGAAGTGCTGGTCAACTTCCTCGAAGGCGACCCCGACCAGCCGCTGATCACCGGCTGCCTGTACCACGCCGAGCACGTGGTGCCCTACGACCTGCCGGCGAACAAGACCCGCAGCGTCTTCAAGACCCTGAGCAGCCCAGGCGGTGGCGGCTACAACGAATTTCGCATCGAAGACCACAAGGGCGCCGAGCAGATCTACATCCACGCCCAGCGCGACTGGGACGAGAACATCGAGCACAACCAGAAGATCCACGTCGGCAACGAGCGCCACGATACGGTCGAAGCCAACAGCTACACCGAGCTTCAGGCCGAAGAACATCGCACCACCGACCTCGACCGCAAGGTGGAAGTGCGCGCCAACGACCACCTCACCGTAGGCACCACTCAGCACGTGAAGGTCGGCACCGGCCTGTTTATCGAAGCTGGCAACGAGATTCACTACAACGCCGGTAGCAAAGTGGTGATTGATGCGGGCATGGAGCTCACCGCCGCAGGCGGCGGCAGCTTCCTCAAGCTCGACCCCAGCGGCGTCACGCTGAGCGGGGCGACGATCAAGATGAATTCGGGGGGTGGGCCGGGTAGTGGGTCGGGGTTGAAGATTCTGGCGCCGACGCTACCCAATGCTGCAGACCGTGACCGTCTCGGTTCCCTCTTGGCACCGCCCAGACCACAGCCGGTCTTATCTTTCGGCCCGCTGTGCGGCAAACAGAGCAACGGTGCCTGTAGCCGGGGAGATTGTCCATGCATGAAGGGCTGAACAACTTCATTGCCAAGCTGGAGCAATCCATACCCACACTACCGGCTGATCAACCGACATGGCACTTCATCATTGACCAACAAACCGTGCCGGATGCCCAAGCCAAGGTGTTCGCCATCGATGAGCCTGCAGAACAGATCCTCTTGTTCCAAAGGACTGATTTTCATCACCTGGCCGATCAGGGCCCACTGTGGTTCAGTGCTGAGGCCGGCAGTGCGCTGCAACAGCTGGGGGAATTGCTTTGCCAGCAGCAGTGCGCTGGTATTGCGCTCTGCGCAGCAGACCGCGACGCGGCCATCGCTCATGCGTGCTGGCTGCTGACGGTCAACGATGGTTCCGGTGGTCAGAGCCTGATCAACTATTACCGCCCCGACATATGGGCGGCGATGGCCTTGACCTCATCAGAACAGCTATTTGCCCCTTGGTCCGCGGTTTATAGCCCGGCACCGCATGCACTTGGCGCTAGACCGCAACATTGGATCGGCTGGCATGCGCCGCTCGACTATTCGCCAAACACCGTACAGAAGCATTACAGCCTGACAGCATCCACCCAACTGACCCAGCGTACCCTGCGCTGGGTTTACTGGATCGACAGGCACTACACGAAGTTCAACGCTCCCCACGGCCAACAACTACCCGCGATCGTCGATAACCTGGAGTTGCTGGTGGACCACGGCATTAGCGAAGGACGCTGGCTAGTGAGACTGGCTGACCTGGTCAGCCGGACACGGCTCGAGGAGCAGGAACCTGTCATGGCCATTCTGCGCGGTAAGGCCGACCCCTTCATCAAAGTCGATCAAATATTGGCGCAGAATCTCTAGCGCAATTGGAATGGAAGCCCATGTTCCCCATCACGCCTTCCGCCCCACGTGGCGATACCCAACCGACACCCCACTCGACATCGGCCGAAGCAGCTACGCGTCCGCAGCAGATCTTGCAATTGCCGGCAGAGCCAGTGATAGAACCGGCCGAAGCGGACTGCTTCGACAAGACGCAGACTCCGGCCTGCTCGCCCCGCTTTGCCAATGTCATCTACGCCACGGAAGAAAAAGCCTTCTGGCTACTGCCGGAGCGGGCGGCCAACGCCATCAAGGAGGCGGCACAACGTTTAGAGCAGGACATTTCCCCGGACAAAAGCGCCGAGGATCGTAAGAAGGGCCTCGATGCCAACGGCCTGCTGGAACACTTTCTGGAGCCACGCCTGAGCTTCTTTCTAGAAGGCGAAGAACAGGCCTGGATGCAGCGTTTCGAGTCGGAGAACCGTTTCCCCAATGGCCGCTATATCAATGAGCGCCGGGATTTGCTCACCGACCCACGTAATCTGGCCTTTCACAGAAACAAGGAGCGCCTGGATACTCTGAATCAATGGCTTGGGCTCTACAACAGTGCTATCTCCGAAGCGCATCACCAAGGCTATGACTATCAGGATGGCCGGCTATTCAGCCCGCAGGCAGTAGCGGCCCGCAATGCCGTACAGGCCTACCTGGAGGCTCGCAACGCGCTACTCGAACAAGGTGAGCTACCAACCTATACTTTGCAAGAGATCGCCGAACTGATGCAGGAGGCCAAGCGTCGCTATGACGATGCCATCGACTGCACCGTCAACTGCAGAGCTCAGTTCAGAAGCTACCAGGTGTGGAAGGAGCAGCAGCAAAGCGCTTTCGATTATGCGCAGTACATTGATGCCATTCTCAAGGCTGCCGACTACGGCCTAGCCCTGCCCGAGTTCGCCCTGATCAGCGACGAGCACTCCGGTGTGGTCAGCGGCATCGAGAGCTTCAAGGAATACCTTGGCCTCATCGATGCACAGCGTCGCCTGGAACAAAAGATGGAGGAGCGATATCAAGGCTGGATTCGGGCAAGCGGCGAGAACCTCCAGGCTCCCGCCGGATTGCTGAAAGCGGAAAAACAGGCCTGGAGCGCGCTGGAAGACCAAAAACTGCAGATTCGCTGGCGTGCGCAATGGGTCGTATCCAACACCCAGCCACGCCGCCACCTGCTCTGGGAGCCGGAACAGTTCGAGCCCAAGCCGGTCGATCGCTTGGTCAAGGTCGGTTTTCCCTTGCGCGAGGTCAGCCTGCCCGACACGCCCGGCCAACCGCTGCGTCACCTAAGCCTGAAGGTGCTAAAAAGCCTGCTGAAACCAGCAACAAAGCGCAGCGCGAGCTTCGCCGGTAACAGCAGCGGCCAGCAAGGCGAAGATCACGCCTCCAGCGACTTCAGTGACTGGCTCAAGGGCATGGGCAGCATCGAAATCAAGGACCAGGAAGGCCCTTGGTTCGACGCTGAAGGCTGGTTCGATGTCGAACGCTTCTACCAATATGTCAGCCAGCGCAAAGGCTACCGGGTAGACGCCCTGCAGGATGCCGGCACTCGCCAGGAATGGGGCGAACGCCTGCGCCAGGTGCTGTTTCAAGACGATGCTGTCCGTCAGCTGCGCCTGTTCGATCCCACGCCCCAAGCGCAACTGGTGCGCTGCCTTACGCCACCGCAACCGAGCATTCATGGCGGCGCCTCGGTCGACGGGCCGTCCTTCGCCCTGCACGAAGGGGTAACCGCCGGCGCTCGGGCGCATTTCAATGTCGACTTGGCCAGGGGAGAAATCGAACTGGGGAAAATCGATCTGCCGGAACGCTCCGCCGCCACGGATGTACAGGCCACCTATATCAACTACCAACAACAGCTGGCGACGATGAACCTGGGCCGCTTCTCGGTGCACCTGGGCGCCCGCGCCTGGGGCTACACCGGGGTAGCCATGATGCTCGCCGCCGAACTGGAGCTGTCGCCTGGCAATACCGGCTATGGCGCCACCCTCGATCCCGTAGAGCCGGCCGAACGTGAGGCCAATAGCACCAGCGCAGCCGGCAATGCGCGCACTGGGCAGGTGGTAACGGGACAAGGCGCCAAAGCCCAAATCGAGGACGGAGCATCGGCCAGCTTCAACCTGTTCGCCGGCGTCCAGGTCGGGATCAAGCTCACTGGTGCCCTGAATTGGGCACCTCCCAAGCAGTTGGCGGACCTACGTGCCCTGCCCGCTTATACCGACGGGCAAGCCCCCAACGACGGCTGGCTCAGCCTCGCCCGCCTTGAAGGCGAACTGGCTGCAGCGATCGGAGTCGGCGCCAAGGGAGAGGTGACCCTCTCCCTGGACAAAGGCTGCCTGATCCTGCGCATCAAGGCCGCGCTAATCGCCGGCCCCGGCGTCTCTGGTACTCTGGCTTTTGCCGTGGGCTACGAAGCCATCATCGAACTGATCAACCTGATGCGCCGCGAACTGCGCGAAAACCAGTATCACAACCTGGAGTGGGTCGAAGGTTCCGCCTTCGACTTCATCAGCAAGCTCAACGTATTGGGCGCTGTGGGCATCGACGTTGGCATGGTCTACATGTTGAGCCTGCGTAACGCCGACATTGTTATGAATCTCTACGAAGCCCTGACCAGTGGCGGCAAGGGCGGGCCAATCGCCCATGCGATCATGGGCTACGAAGACCAGGCCGAACTGGAACGGTGGTTTGTCGATGCCACTCCGGAAGCCCTGGGGCCGATGCTGATGACGCTGCTGTTCAGGCCGGAGGCGTTTGAGGCCATCGATTTCGTCGAAACGCAGGAAGGCGTGCACGAGCGAGTAACGCGATATGACGGGGCCGAATGCCACCTCCTGCAGCAACGGGCCATCGAGAGAATTTTGGGCTGGCTTGTACGCAATGCTCAGCAAACGGGAACCCTCGACAATGCCCGACGTCAGTTCGATGAAGCCTGCTCACGAATGAATCGCTTTGGTACCAAAGAGCCGCAAACAGGACAGGCCTACTGCACCAACCGGATGCGAATGGATAAATTTATGGCTGAAGGAGTTATGCGTATCGGTCCTCAAGGGCCGATGGGTGATGATTTGCGGGCTCGCTATAAAGAACATGTCAAAATCTTGGGTCAACTAAGAGACAGTTACTGCCGGCGCAGCGACTACTACGGACATACATTTGTCCCAGGCGGCCGTGCTACATATACAGGGCCCAACGAATAAGCCATTGGAACTATATAATGTTTTTCAGACACCTCATTGCCAGTGCACTAACAACCCTGCTTTGCTTTTCAGCTTGGGCAGCCCCACTCACACCGGAGCAACACGCGGCCAAGGAAAAAGGCATTGCCCTATACAACCAATACAAAGCCATCTCTGCTGAACCATATTTAAAAATAGCAGCACAGGCAGGTGATAAAGAAGCGCAATATTACTTAGGCGAAGCGCTCCGCCTTAACAATCGGTTCATGACCGAAGAAGCCTATAAATGGTACGTGGCCGCTGCTGAACAAGGGGATTATTACGCCATGTACCGCCTCTCGGGCACCGGTAGCGACCTATGCTCAGCGATGGGAAATTGTCCACCTGACCATAGAACTCCGGGGGATTGGTTATTACTCGGCAGAAAGACCGCTCAAGCGCTCGCAGAAAAAGGCGACAGTGAAGCAATGTATGTTCTTTACTATCTAAGCAACAATTTCGAATGGTTAGAGAAGTCCGCCGAAGCAGGATTCCCCATTGCTCAATATGATTTGGCTCGACTCTACGAACAAGGTAAAGGATTTTTTTTCCCCCCCTGGAAGCGTTCAGAGAAAGTTGAGGAGCTGGCCAAAAAATCCGCAGAAGGCGACTTTATAGCAGGAATTTTTCTATATCAACAATTCTTGGAAGGTGATGATACCGCTATACGATACTGGACAGAAAAAGCAGTCAACCTAGGGTCAGCAGAGGCAATTTATGGTTATGGTGCCTTTTTAGCCCATGAGCCAGAGCAATATGGATTCCCTTTAGATCTAATCAAAGCATATGGTTTTATCTATATGCTTAAAGACTTGGACGGAGGGGGCGGCATGCAAGAAAATGTAGAGTACAAGCTCCCCAAAATCGCTTCAAAAATGACACCCGAACAAATCGAACAAGCCAAAGTCTTTGCCGAAGAATGGAAGGCCACTCATCCGCCGCTTTCCTTCTTCCCACCCAAATTAGGCTTCTAACACTAAAACGCCCCTAAGACGCTCAATTGCACTACTGGCAACGCTGCTATTTAGCTGCGCGCTACTGGCAAACCAGCTAACGCCAGAGCAGCAAGTCGCCAAAGAACAAGGCATTGTCCTATACAACCAATACAAAGCCATCTCTGCCGAACCGTATTTGGAAATAGCAGCACAGGCAGGTGATAAAGAAGCGCAATATTACTTAGGCGAAGCACTACGCCTTAACAATCGGTTCATGACCGAAGAAGCCTATAAATGGTACGCGGCCGCTGCTGAGCAAGGGGACTATTACGCCATGTATCGTCTATCGGGCACCGGCAGCGACCTATGCTCTGTAATGGGCAACTGCCCACCTGACCATAGAACTCCAGGGGATTGGTTATTACTCGGCAGAAAGACCGCTCAAGCTCTCGCAGAAAAAGGCGACAGTGAAGCAATGTATGCTCTTTACTATTTGACCAACAATTTCGACTGGATAGAGAAATCCGCCGAAGCTGGGTTTCCTATTGCTCAATATGATTTGGCCAGACTCTATGATCAAGGCAAAGGCTTTTTCTTTACCCCTTGGAAGCGCTCAGAGAGAGTCGAAGAGCTAGCCAAAAAATCCGCAGAAGGCGGCTGCATAAAAGGCATCATGCTATATCAAAATCTTTTAGAAGGTAAAAAAGATATTGAAATTTACTGGACAAAAAAAGCAGTTGCACTTGGATCGGCAGAAGCTGTCTACGCGTATGGCTCCGGCCTCGCCCATGTACCAAAAGACTATGGCTACCCTTTAGACTTAGTAAAAGGTTACGGCTTTATTTATATGCTATTAGAGCTAGATGGGGGAGGAGGTTTGAAAGAATATGCCGAAGACATACTCCCAGACATCGCCAGCCAAATGACTGCCAAACAAATCGAAGAAGCCAAAGCCTTTGCCAAAGAATGGAAGGCTACCCATCCGCCACTTTCCTTCTTCCCGCCCAAACTCGGCTTCTAACACTCGGGTTCAACCCTCTGGCATAGTCACGCGGAGTTTCTGCCGACAAGAAGGCCGCATCCATGAACATCGGCCAAGCCGCCAAACACACTGGCCTCAGCGCCAAGATGATTCGCTACTACGAGTCCATCGACCTGCTGCCCCATGCCGGGCGATCGGAGAGTGGTTACCGGCAGTACAACGCGGGTGATCTGCACCGCCTGGCCTTTATCAAGCGGGCGCGGGATCTGGGCTTTTCTTTGGAAGAAGTCGGCAAGCTGCTGGCGCTGTGGCAGGACAAGCAGCGCGCCAGTGCCGATGTGAAGGCGCTGGCCGAGGTGCATATCGCCGAATTGGAGCGCAAGATTGCCGAAATGAGTGCGCTGCGCGACACGCTAGTGGATCTGGCGAACAGTTGCCAGGGCGACAACCGGCCAGACTGCCCGATCCTGAAGGGCATCGAGCAGGGCATAAGCTGTGGCGCACCAGGCTGCTCGCATGGGAGTGAGGGCGTTTCGTAGCCCGGATGCAATCCGGGGGAATGCGAGCGTCATTTTCGGGCGCAGCGAGGCCCACAAAGCCAGGTGCGCGCGGCGCACCCTACGGAGTGGAGCCCTCTCAGCGCATCCAGGGCGGTATCGGTTCGGCGTCCTTGGGTTCATCTTCGGCGTTGAGCAGGGCCTGCTTTTTCGCTTCCTCGGCCAGGGCAGCCTTGATCTCTCGCATCACCGCGTCGATGTCGGCAGCGTCCTCGGGCTCGGCGAACTCACCGCTCAGCTGCGTATCGGGCAGCAGTTTACCGGCCTCGTAAAGCGCCCACATTTCCTTGGCGTACTTGGTGTACTTGAGCTCCGGGGCAAACTGGCCGAAGTACTCGGCCATGTTGCGCACATCGCGCTCGAGCATGCTGAAGGCGTGGTTGTTGGCGGCGGCGTCCACGGCTTGCGGCAGATCGATGATCACCGGGCCCTCAGGGCCGAGCAGCACGTTGAATTCCGACAAGTCGCCGTGCACCAGGCCGGCGCAGAGCATCTTGACGATCTCCTGGATCATGAAGGCGTGAAATTCACGGGCGTCGTCCGGGTGCAGGTCGACATCATTGAGACGCGGCGCAACATCGCCCTCGCCGTCGCCCACCAGTTCCATCAGCAGCACGCCATCGAGAAAGTCGTAGGGCTTGGGAACCCTCACACCGGCATTGGCCAGGCGAAACAACGCAGCGACCTCGGCATTCTGCCAGGCCTGCTCCTGCTCCTTGCGTCCATACTTGCTGCCCTTGGCCATGGCCCGCGCCTGACGGCTGCCACGCACCTTGCGGCCTTCCTGATACTCGGAAGCCTGGCGAAAACTACGTTTATTGGCTTCCTTGTAGACCTTGGCACAGCGCAGCTCGTCGCCACACCTCACCACATAGACCGCTGCTTCCTTGCCACTCATCAGTGGTCGCAGCACCTCATCCACCAGGCCATCCTCGACCAGGGGTTCAATACGTTTGGGCGTCTTCATCGGTGTGGATCACGGGTCCTTTCTGACGGAGAAAATGATTATGGCGCCATCCTCGCATAGCCAGAGGCGTATGCCGACTATTGATCATCATGCACTGAACAGATGACGCCTGAGCGCCTCGATGGCATAGCGCACTTTGGCCGGTTGCGCATCGCGCCGTGGCGTGACGATATGCAGGCCGATAGGCTCGAGTTGCCAATCCGGCAGCAGCGGCAACAGCTCGCCGCGAGCCAGCAGTTCACGGACTTCCGGCTCTGGCTGCAGCGACACGCCCATACCCGCCAGAGTGAATTGACGCGCGGCCAGGATGTTGTTGCAGCTGATGCGTGTCTCCAGCCGCAGGCGCTGCTGCACTCCACCGGGGCCAAGCAAGGTCAGGTGCTGGCTGCGTTCCAGATGTAGGCCGATCCAGTCGAGCTTGAGCAATTGCGGCGGTTCGATTGGCAAACCGACGCGTGCCAGGTAGGCCGGAGCGGCGCACAGGATCATCCGCCAATCGGTCACATAACGGGCCACCAGGCTGGAGTCCTCCTGGCGGCCGACACGGATGGCGAGATCGATGCGCGACTCGATCAGGTCGATCTGTTCATCGTGAAAGAACAGGCTCAGGCTCAACCCCGGATGAGCACTGAGCAATGGCGCCAGCGCTTCGCTCAGCAGCGGTCCGGAAAACCCGACCGGGGCAGCGACACGCAACTCGCCTACCGGCGCATCACGCTGCTCTGCCAGGCGCTGCTCGGCTTGCTCGGCCAGTTCGACTATCTGTCGGCAGCTTTCATAGAACTGCGCACCCGCCTCGCTAAGGGTCAGCTTGCGGGTGGTGCGATGCAGCAGCGTGACGCCAGTAGCCTCCTCCAGTCGACGTATCTGCTGACTGACCGCCGAAGCCGTCATGCCCATGGCTTCGGCAGCCGCGACCATCGAGCCCTTCTGCACCACGGTGGCGAACAACGCCATGCGCTTTAGCTGCTCCATTATGAAGCCCCACTTAATTATCCATGTGCATCAGGCCACTTTTTCCGGGGTTTATCCAGCAGCGATCATGTGTTCATCGTCACTATTGGAGATTACCCCAATGAAAATCGCACTGATCGGTGCCACTGGTTATGTCGGCGCGCCGCTGCTGCAAGAAGCACTGAGTCGCGGTCATCAGGTCACCGCACTAGTACGCCAGCCAAAAAAGCTGAACGCACACCCGCAACTCACCGTCGTTGAGGCGGACGTTCACGACAGCGCAGCACTGACCCAGCAGTTGCACGGCCACGACGCGGTAATCAGCGCCTTCAACCCAGGCTGGGGCGTGGCGGAGATTCGCGAGCAGTTCATCGCCGGCAGCCGCTCGATCATCGCAGCGAGCAAGCAGGCAGGCGTCAAACGTCTGCTGGTGGTCGGTGGTGCCGGCAGTCTGTACGTCGCCCCCAACGTGCAATTGATCGATACACCGGACTTTCCTGCCGAGTACAAGGAAGGCGCCGAGGGTGCGCGCCAGACGCTGGAAATCCTGCGCGGCGAACAGGATCTGGAGTGGACCTTTCTCTCACCAGCCGCGCTGCTCTTACCAGGCCCACGTACCGGCAAGTTCCGCCTGGGCCGGGAGGAGTTGCTGATGAACGGTAATGAGCCGGGCAGCATTTCGGTGGCCGACCTGGCCGTAGCACTGCTGGACGAAGTCGAGCAGCCGCAGCACATTCGCCAACGCTTTACCCTGGCGTACTGAACCACGCCGCGCTGTCGCAACACGGCAGCCACACGGAAATACACAGCCCAAGAGGATTTTGCATGACCCTATTCAGCAGCAGTGCCTTCGTCGCTACCGATACCCCGGCGCGCTATATCAGTCGTCTGTGCAAGCACTTCGCACACAAGATTCCAGTCAGCTTCGACGAGCACCAGGGCCGTATCGAATTCGGCGCCGGTGTGGCGACCTTGAAGGCAGAGAACCAGGGCTTGCGCCTACAGGTGGAAAGCGCCAGCAGCGAAGACCTGCAACGCCTGGAGGGCGTGGTCGGCAGTCACTTCGAGCGCTTCGCCTGGCAGGAGGAGCTGACCCTGGACTGGCAGCCAATCTGACCCTCAAAGCGCATCCAGCCGAGCGCGCAAACGGCGCAACACCGCCAGCGACTCGGGGTTGTCGCCATGCACGCAGAGGCTATCAGCCCGCAGACGCAGCGGCTTGCCATCGATGTCGGCAAAGGACTCGCCGCTGGCAATGGCCAACGCCTGGTCCAGGATTCGCTCGGGATCATGGTGCACCGCGCCGCTGAGCCGGCGCGGCGCCAGTTGCCCATCTGACAGATAGGCGCGGTCGGCGAACGCCTCGAACATCAGCGGCACATCGGCCTCGTCGGCCAGACGCAACTCCCGATCGTTGTCAGCCAGCGCCAGCACCATCAGCGGCAAGCCCTTGCGGTAGCTGGCACAGGCATCGAGTACTGCGGTGAGCAGCGCATCATCACGAACCAGATCGTTGTAAAGCGCGCCATGCGGCTTGACGTAAGCCAGCTGACAGCCGCGCGCTCGGCAAAAGGCATCCAGCGCCCCCACCTGATACAGCACCAGCGCGCGAACCTCTTCCGGCGAGCACTGCAGATGGCGCCGACCAAAGCCCTGCAGATCCGGATAGGAAGGATGCGCGCCAATGCTCACGCCATGCGCCACCGCTAGCTCGACGCTGCGCGCCATGATCAGCGGATCGCCCGCATGGAAGCCGCACGCCAGGTTGGCCTGATCGATCAGCGGCATGGCCAGCTCGTCGTCGCCCATGCGCCAGGCGCCGAAGCCCTCGCCCATGTCGCAGTTGAGAAGAATAGGGTTCATGCCGGCAGCTTAGAGCGCCTGGAAAGCCTGCGTAAAGCCCGAGCAACACTCGAGAATTAATCGCATTTACAAAATTTACACCTGCCTGCAGCCCAACCACCGCGGCCTCTCCAGCCGGTTGCCATGCCCATCGATATCATCCGCAATTGAACCTTATATGCAAATCACTATCATCCCGGCCGTTTGCCACCGTTCCGCCTGCACCCTATTACTGCCAGGAGTAGATCGATGTCCGCCCTAAATTCCCGCACCGCTTTGGCCAGCGCCATTGCTCTGGCCGCCAGTTTCGGCGCCCAGGCCAACGAGCCTATCGCCCTGGGCGATGTGGTAGTCAGTGCTTCCGGCTTCGAACAGAAGATCACCGAAGCCCCGGCCAGCATCAGCGTGATCAGCCGCGAGGAGTTGCAGCAGAAGCGTTACAACAACTTGGCACAGGCATTGGGCGACGTTGAGGGCATCGATATCGGCCAGGGCACTGGCAAGACCGGCGGACTGAACATCAGTATCCGTGGCATGCCTAGCCAATACACCCTGATCCTGATCGACGGCCGCCGTCAGAATGCAGCCGGCAATGTCACCCCAAATGGTTTCAATGAGACCTCAACCAGTTTCATGCCGCCGATGTCCGCCATTGAGCGTATCGAGGTGATTCGTGGGCCGATGTCGACCTTGTATGGATCCGACGCCATGGGCGGGGTGATCAACATCATCACCCGCAAGGTTGGCAAAGAGTGGACGGGCTCTTTGACCCAGGACTACACCTATCAGGAATATCGCGATTTCGGCGATACCCGCAGCACCAGCGTCTATGCCAGCGGTCCGCTGATCGACGAGCTGCTCGGTTTGCAAGTACGGGGAAGCCTGTTCAATCGCGAAGAATCCGACCTGAGCTACGGTAACGGCGTGGAAGTCAGCAAGCGCGGCCCATCCCCAGTCGATGGTGGCACCAACAATCTGGGCGCACGCCTGGCTCTCACGCCGCACGAGAATCACGACTTCGGTCTGGACATTGAGCGCAGCCGCCAGAAGTACAACAACGATGAGTGCCAGCTCGGCAGTCTCGATGGCTTGAACCGCGACTGCACTGCCAATGCCACCACCGCCAATGGTTATGCCGACGAGTTACGTTTCGAACGCGAGCAGATCGCCTTGACCCACACCGCGCGTCTGGACTTCGGCACTCTGGATTCCAGCCTGATGCACAACCGCACCGAAACCATCGGCCGTACCATTCCAGGTAACGTTATCGGCAATAGCTCCGGCATCCCAGGCACGCTGATTGGTGATGATCGCGATCTGGAGACAACCAACCTGGTTTTCGACAGCAAACTCGTAGCACCAATAGGTGAGTCGCATATTGCCACCCTCGGCGGTCAGTGGTGGAAAGCCGAAATGACGGACGGCATCGCACTGGACGAGTTCGAGCAAAAAACCTGGGCACTCTTCGCCGAAGATGAATGGCGCCTGCGTGACGATCTGGCCCTGACCTTGGGTGCTCGTTATGACGACCACGAAGCCTTCGGCGGCCACGTGAGCCCGCGCGCCTATCTGGTGTGGAATACCACTGACAGCTGGACACTCAAAGGAGGCATCAGCCGTGGGTACAAGACTCCGGATCTGAACGACCTGCATGGCGGCATCAACGGTGTCACCAGCCAGGGACAGGTCGTCACCATCGGCAACCCAAACCTGAAGCCTGAGACGACCACCAACACCGAATTTGGCGTCTACTTCGACAGCCTGTCCGGCTTCAATGCCAACGCCACGCTGTTCCACAACAAATTCAAGGACAAGATCGCTACCGGCGATCCCATCGCCGATCCGCTGTGCAGTGGTAACGCTGCAAGTGGCGGACTCCCGGCTGGCACCTGCTCGCAACAGATAAATATCGACGAGGCGGTCACCCAGGGCCTGGAACTGGCAGCGAGCTGGAACTTCGCGCCTGCCTGGACACTTTCGGGTAATTACACCTACACCGACAGCGAACAGAAAAGCGGCGACAACAAAGGCGAACCGCTGACCAATACTCCCGAACACCTGGCCAATGCCAAGCTCGCCTGGCAGACCACTGATCACCTCAACCTCTGGCTCAAGAGTGAATACCGTGGTGAACGTGCTCGCTTTACCTCAAGGTACGAGAACCTGGCCAACACCAACGGAAGTTACTCCACCAATCAGTCGATCTATGACACCTTGGGCAAGAACACCAAGGCCTACACCCTGCTCCATCTGGGTGGCTCGTTCAAAGCCTCAAAAAATGTGACTATCAACGCCGCTATTTATAACTTGCTCGACAAGGACTTCGTCAAAGGCAAGGCGTACACCACTTATGCAAATAACGGCACCGCCAATGGCACAGCCTATGGCACCGATTACATCCAGAGCACCCAGTCCACTACTGGCATGATGGAAGAAGGTCGTCGCCTGTGGCTGTCGACGGTCATCGAATTCTGACCACAACCGCTCAACGCAGAACGCCAGCCCCAGGGCTGGCGTTTTGCTTTCCAGCGGCTTTCCACAATCAAGCGGACTGCCACATCACCTCACTCAGAAGCTGTAGGTTGCCGAGAGGATCGCCGAGCGCGCGTCGCCATACTCGATGGCCGAAGAGCGAGCGGTGGTACCGATGCTCTGACGAACACGTTCGACATAGTCCTTGTCGAACAGGTTGTTGATGTTCAGCTGCAGGTCGACATTGCGGTTGACCTTGTAGCCGAGCATCGCGTTGTGTAGCCAGTAAGAATCGAGCTTGGCCTGGGTGCTGGCACTAACGTTACGCTCGCTAACGTAACGGGCGCCGTAACCCAGCGTCCAGCCCTGGGCGACCTCGTAGGTGGTCCACAGGTTGAACGAGTGCGGTGGGGTGTTGCCCAGCGCCTGGCCTTCACGGTTCGGATCGATGGTGGACTTGATCGTCTCGCTGTCGAGGAAGGTGTAGTTGGCATACACATTCCAACGCTCGCTCAGCTTGCCGGTCGCACCCAGTTCGACACCCTGCACGCGTTGCTCGCCGGCGAGGATGTAACTGCCATCCGCCAGTTGCTCACGCGCATCGGTCTTCTCGACACGGAACACTGCGCCATCGAGCATCAGGCGACCATCGAGCAACTCCCACTTGGTGCCTAGTTCCCAGGTTTCGTTCTTCTCTGGATTGAGGCTCTGGGTCGCAGCACTCAGGCCACCGCCGCTGGAAGCGACATTCTCCGCAGTCGGGTTGAAGGACGTGCCCCAGGCCACGTAGACACGACCGTTGTCTGCCGGTTTGTAGACCAGGCCGGCGCGGCTGCTGAGCTCTTCGTCACGCGAAGTGAAGCGACCGGTACGCACGTGAGCGGCAGAGAAGGCCTCGCTCTCGGCATCGAACCAGTCATAGCGCAGGCCCAAGTTCAGGTCCCATTGCGGGGTCAGCGCGATGCTGTCGAAGACGTACAGCGCGCGGTTATCCAGCCGGTTTTCTGTGTAACCGGTGGTGATCTTGTTGCTCGGGCCATTCCAGTGGCCGGGCGGGTTGGACAGGTCGAAACCTGTGCCCGGATAAACCGAGTTACCCAGGCCGTGGTTGTAGGTTTTCAGATCGAGGTTCTCACGCGACACCTCGATGCCAGTGACCAGCTCATGAGCCAGCCCGACGGTATCGAAGCTGGCGCGTAGGTTGGTCTGGTTTATCCACATTTCGGTGGTCACGTCACGGCCATAGGCCTGCGGACCCGCCGGACGGTAGTTACCCGCTGGCACACCGGTCAGGTTCACGTGCGACGCGGAGATCACCGTATCGCGATCAACGCGGCTGTAGCGGGTCAGGTTCTGCAGGCGCAGAGAATCGTTGAGGTCGTGCTCGAGGTTGACGGTGAAAGCGTTCTGCTCGATGCGCTCCTTGTCCAGGTTCTTCCAGCCAAAATAGTCCTCGCGGCTGATGCCGGCCAGCTTCTTGCCATCCAGCGCAGGCACGCCGTAATCGGGCAGGTTGTCATCGGTTTGGTGGAAATAGCTCAGGGTCAGACGGGTCGCCTCGCTCAGGCCCAGCGCCAACGAAGGCGCGATGCCCCAGCGCTCACGGTCGATCTGGTCGCGGCCGGCCACATCATTCTCATGCGCCATCAGGTTCAGGCGCACCGCACTGCCAACACCGATGCCTTGCAAGGTCTGGTTGGTGTCCAAGGTCAGGCGGTGATAGTTGTCGGTACCGAGGCCGGCGCCGATCTCGGTGACATCACGCTGCAGCGGCTGCTTGCTGATGATGTTGATGCTGCCGCCGGTAGTGCCGGCGCCGCCGAACACGGAGTTGGGGCCCTTGATGACCTCGACCTGCTCGATGTTGAAGGTGTCGGTCCGGCTAGTCTGGGCGCTGTCACGCAGGCCGTCGATCTGCATGTTGGCGTTGGCGGAGAAGCCGCGGATGTTGATGCTGTCACCCGAACCACCACCGCCCTCCCCGGCGTTGAAGGTGATACCGGAGACATTGGACAGCACCTGACGCAAGCTCAGCGCCTGCTGCTCCTTGATCACTTCGGCCGGCACGACATTGATGGTCTGCGGCGTATCGAGCAGCGGTTTGACGTACTTGGCCGATGCAGAGCTCTCGGTCTTGTAGCCGCTCCCCTTCTCACCCTTGACGGTCACGCTGTCCAGTTGCACGGCCTCATCGCCCAAGACTGGCAGTGTCAGCGAAGCGACCGCCAGGCCAATGGCAGTAGCCAGAAGACGTTTCGAAGGTAAGAAGCGTTGGCAGTTATTGGCACGCATTTGATAATGAACACCTTAAGCTATTGATAATTATTTACAAAACTACCCGCTATATCCCCTGGAAATACGGACTAGGAGTAGCTTCTAACGCAGGGCGATCAAACGCCTACATACAAATGCAAATCTATATCATCCGCATGAAATAATCAGCAATAAAATTGCTCTCTGAGATCTTCAGCACGCTCGTTTGTGCGCCAAGTCCTCTGCCGCCAACCGCGCCGAAGAGGAGGAAAGGCCGCTTAGCGAGCGGCCGAGCGCCAGATTACATCCGGCCCGATGCTGGCCAGGTCGGCGCAACCGGTCAGGGCCATGGCCACCTCCAGCTCCGCGCGCAGCAGCTGCAGCACGTGCGCTACCCCGACCGCGCCGGCCGCTGCCAAGCCAAAAACGTAGGGCCTGCCGACCAGCACGGCATCCGCTCCCAACGCCAGCGCCTTGAGGATATCGCTGCCACGGCGAATGCCTCCGTCGAGCAATAGCGGCACCCTGTCCTGCACAGCAACGGCGATTTCGGGCAGCACGTCGATGGTAGCCGGCAGGCCGTCCAGCGTACGCCCGCCATGGTTGGAGACGATCAGGCCATCCACGCCCGCCGCCAGCGCCTGTTCGGCATCGACGGCGCTCATGATGCCCTTGAGCAGAATGGGCAAACGCGTCTGCTCGCGCAGCCAGGTGAGGTCGTCCCAGGTCGGTGCCGCTGCCAGCAACGGGCCGCCCAACAGCAGGCTGCTGTTCTGCGGGTCGACCTGCGCCTGCAAGGGTCGCACCCCTCGCAAATTGACCGCCTCGACACCCGCCGGCAGGGCGAAACCGGCGCGCTGCTCGCGATTGCGCACGCCGTTGACCGGGGCATCCACCGTCAGCACCAGCGCCTGGTAGCCGGCACTTTGTGCACGGCGGATCAAGGCCGCAGTGAACTCGCGATCAGGCTGGATATACAGCTGGAACCACAGCGGTGTCTGCGCCTGCACCGCGATGGCCTCCAGCTCGACGCTGGCCTGGGTGCTGACCACCATGCCGGCGCCCAGCGCAGAAGCCGCGAGCACGCTGGCCAGCTCCCCCTCCGGGTGCGCCAGCTTCTGATAGGCCACCGGCGCGAGAAAGACCGGATGGGCGAAATCCTGGCCTAACAGACGCAGGCGCGTATTGCCGCCGCTCAGGTCCTGCAGCACCCGGCTACGCAGACGCAGACGCTCGAACGCCGTCCGGTTGTCCGCCAGGGTCAGCTCATCCGCCGCGCCGCCGGCCAGGTAGGCCCATGCCTGTTCGCTCATGCGTTCGCGGGCATAGGGCTCGTAGTCGACGACGGCGGCGATGGTCGGCGGAATCTGCTGCAGCTTGGGCAATGGCATGCTGTTTCTCGGCGGGTCGGTGCGTGGAGGACAACGCAGGGTGATGGATCGAGCGCTCAGGTCTGCGTCCATTGCCTCAGCAGGTTGTGGTAGATGCCCGTCAGCCGTATCAGTTCGGGGCTGTCCGGCACCTGTTGGCGCAGCGCCTGGATGCTGTCGTCGAGTTCCAGCAGCACACTGCGCTGCTCGTTCTGGCGCACCAGGCTCTGCACCCAGAAGAACGAGGCCAAACGCGCACCACGGGTCACAGGTTCGACCCGATGCAGGCTGCCGCTGGAATAGAGAACCAGATGGCCGGCCGGCAGTTTGATGCGCTGGTCCTGCACCACCAGTTCACCGCCTTCGTACTCGTCCGGTTCGCTGAAGAACAGGGTGGCCGACAGGTCGGCACGAATGCGATGCGGCGTGCCCGGCACGCTGAATACCGCATTGTCGATATGGTCGCCGTAGGTGCCACCCCCGGCATAGCGGTTGAAGCGCGGCGGTACCACTTTCAGCGGCAACGCGGCAGCCATGAAACGCGGATGCTGGGCCAGGCAGGCCAGGATGAAATCGCCCAGTTGCTGCGTCAGCGGGTCATCCTGAGCAAGCTGTTGATTGGCCTTGACGTTTACCGCCTGGTGCCCAGCCGTCAGTCGGCCGTCCTGCCAGTTGCCGCCTTCCAGCGCGGCGCGGCACTGCTGCAGTTGTTCGGCATTCAGCACGTCGGGAATGCTCAGCATCATGTTACGGGTTCTCCAGGGCCAATCGCCGTTGCGAATGATTCTAAAGGGCTGCAGCACCCGGAAAGAAGTCCGATCTGCTGTCGCCACCAAAATGAAAACACCCCGACTGCGTGGCAATCAGGGCGTCTGACACTCAAGCGTGCTTAGAAGTGGAAGTTGGTGCTCAGGGTGAAGGTACGCGGATCACCCAGCAATGCACGGCGGCCCTGCCAGTTGGCTGAGCTGACGTATTCTTCATTGGTGAGGTTGTCGATGTTCAGGCGCACATCCACATTGGCATTGACCTCATAGCTGGCCATCGCGGCGAAGGTGGTGTAGCTCGGCACACGCCCGTAGCGACCATTGGCGACAATACGCTCGACGTCATCCGGACGCCCCAGGTAGGACGAACCAACGTGCTGGGCACCCAGGCCCAGGGTCAGGCCGACGGGCAGGCGGTAGGTCGTCCACAGGTTGCCGGAGACCTTGGGCGTGAAGGCCAGCTCGTCACCATCGGTGCGCAGCTCACTGCCGTAGTCGCCACTGTTGGCACGACGACGTACGTCATCCAGATAGGCGCTGTGCTTGCGCTCGCTGTCCATGAACACGATGCCGCCGAAGACATCCCAGTTGTCGGTGATCTTGCCACTGGCGCCCAGTTCCAGGCCTTTGACCACTTGCTCGCCATAGCCTTTGAGCGTGGCAGGTCCGGTCTGACCAACGTCAAGACCGGTGATCGCCACCTTCTTCTTCACCGTGTAGAACAGCGCGGCAGTGGTGGACAGGCGGCTGTCGAAGAAGTCCCACTTGGTACCGATCTCATAGTTGTGCGCACGCACCGGATCGGCGCCCTTGATCAACGCCGGCAACCCCTGGTCGCTACGGGAGATATCCGAGTTGGACAGGTAGGAACCCGGCGGCTGGGTGGACACACCGTAGGCCGCGTAGACGCTGCCGTTGGGCAGGGGCTTGTACACCACGCCCAGCTTGCCGCCGAGGCTCAGCTCGGTGTCGTCGAAGTCATCACCCGGTGCAGCAGCGCCATCCAGACGCTTGTTGCTGATACTCGCCTGGTACTGCTCCAGGCGCAGACCACCGGTCACCTGCCACTGTGGGTTGATCTCGATGGTGTCGTAGACATAGAGCGCGGCGGTATCGACGTCGACCTTGGTGCGATCACGCGGGGCCAGAGCGGCCGGCACACTGCGTTCCCAGTCTGGGTTGAAGACGTTGACCAGCCCCGGCAGCGTCTGCGATTGATAACCCAGCGACTCGGATTTCTCGCGACTCAGTTCGAGCCCAGCCGACAGGTTGTGGCGCAGCCCGGCGGTATCGAACTGAGTGGACAGGTTGGTCAAGTTGCTCAGCGACGTGTTGACGCGGTCATACTGCTGACGCTGTACGTTGACCAGCGCAGCATTGGCGTTGTTGTCGTCATCCAGTACGTGGGTGTAGCGCGCCTGGCGATCAACGCGGGCCAGACGCGTCTGGTTGCTGATGGTGACGCCAGCGGAAAGATCATGCTCGAGGCGGAACATCAGCGCATCGCTGGTGGTGTCGTCGAAGTCGGACTTGAGACCGAAGTACTTGTCGCGATCGGCCGACCACACCGAGGAATCGAGCGGGGTGTTGGCACCCTTGAGCTGGTCACGCAGGGTCACGCCGGCCACACCCAGATCCGGGCGATCGTTCATCTCGACGTGCTCGTAAGCGACGATGGCGCGAGTGTCGGTACCCAGACCGAAGGCCACCGACGGGGCGATACCCCAGCTGTTCTTCTCGGCGTGCTCACGACCCGCAACGCCGCTGTCTTCGACCAACAGGTTGAGACGGAAAGCGCTGCTGTCGTTGATGATCTGGTTGGTGTCGAGCGTGGCACGGCGGCGCGGCTCAGAGTCGTACTGATCAAAGCCGAAGCTGGCGCCACCGGCGATGAAGCTTTCCAGGGTCGGCGTCTTGGTCACCTGATTGACGTAACCACCGGCGCCACCGCGGCCATTGTCGGCTGCCGGCCCCTTGAACACCTCGACCTGCTCGACGTTGAACACGTCGCGGGTGTAGCTGCCGTTGTCACGCGCACCGTCGATGAACAGGCTGCCGCTGGTGTTGAAACCACGCAGGCTAAAGTTGTTGGTGCCGGTAGCGAAACCGTTCTCGCCAGCCTCGAAGCTGATCCCGGGAGTATTGCGCAGCACATCGGTCAGAGTGCGAGCGTTCTGCTGACGGAACAGGGTTTCCGGAATGACGTTGACCGTCTGCGGTGTATCGAGCAGTGCAGCGGTTTGTTTCGGCGAAGATGCCTTGTCGACCTTGAAGCCCTTGTCCTGCTGCCCCTGAACGGTTACGTCGTCCAGTTCGACAGCCGCCTCCTGGGCTACGGCGAAACCGGATAGCAGGGCCAGGCTGACGGCCGAGGCCAGCAGACGACGCTGGGGGAAAGGTGCACGCTTGTTGTGTTTATCGCTCACGAGAGTCACTCCAGATGAAAACTGCGCGCGATAGTATTTGAGATTCAATCTTAATCAATCATTACGAATGATTTACATGAACTTCTTTGTAACAAAAATGTCAGGACCTTTTCCCTGTTCCAAATGGAGCGATCTAGGTCGGTGATTCAGCGCAAATGAGGGACTCGGGGCAGAAATGAAAACGCCCACACGAGGTGGGCGTCTATCACGCAGCATGGCAGGCATAGCGCCTGTAGGGTGCGCCGCACGCACCAGCACTACAAGGCGGTGCGCACGGCGCACCCTACGCGGGATGGCCTCTGGCTACGGTTAAGGCTCGCAGCGCCTTACAGGTAGTAGGACTTCAGCGGCGGGAAGCCGTTGAATTCCACGGCGCTGTAGCTGGTGGTGTAGGCGCCGGTGGACAGCCAGTACAGTCGGTCGCCGCTGGCCAGGTTCAGCGGCAGGCCGTACTTGTAGTTCTCGTACATAATGTCGGCGCTGTCGCAGGTCGGCCCGGCGATCACCACTTCTTCCATCTCGCCCTTCTTCTCGGTCCAGATCGGGAACTTGATGGCTTCGTCCATGGTTTCGATCAGGCCGCTGAACTTGCCGACGTCGGCATAGACCCAGCGCTCGACCGCGGTACGCGACTTGCGTGCAACCAGTACCACTTCCGAAACCAGTACGCCGGCGTTGGCGATCAGCGAACGGCCTGGCTCGAGGATGATTTCCGGCAGCTCGTCGCCGAAGTCTTCCTTGAGGAAGCGGGTGATTTCCTCGGCGTAGGTTTCCAGATCATTGGTGCGCTGGATGTAGTTGGCCGGGAAGCCGCCGCCCATGTTGATCATCTGCAGGGTGATACCGTCTTCTTCCTTGAGGCGCTCGAAGATCACCTTGACCTTGGCGATGGCCGCGTCCCACACGTCAATGTCGCGCTGCTGCGAGCCGACATGGAAGGAAATGCCATACGGCACCAGGCCCAGTTGCTTGGCCAGGATCAGCAGGTCCAGGGCCATGTCCGGCTGGCAGCCGAACTTGCGGCTTAGCGGCCAGTCGGCGCTGGTCGAGCCTTCGGTGAGAATGCGTACATAGATCTTCGAACCCGGCGCGGCCTTGGCGATGTTGCGCAGGTCGGCTTCGGAGTCGGTGGCGAACAGGCGCACACCCTTGTCGAAGAAATAGCGGATATCGCGGGATTTCTTGATGGTGTTGCCGTAGCTGATGCGCTCCGGTCCAACGCCGGTGGCCATCACCTTGTCCAGCTCGTAGATCGAGGCGATGTCGAAGCTCGAGCCCTTGTCGCGCAGCAGCTCGATGATCTCGGTGGCCGGGTTGGCCTTGACCGCGTAGTAGATCTTGGCGAACGGGAAGCAGTTGCCCAGTTGATCGTAGGCATCGGCAATGATCTGACGGTCGATCACCACGAACGGGGTTTCGTGCTGATCGGCGAACGCCTTCATGCGCTGGAAAGTGGCGGGTGCGTAGTAGTCTTCGACCTTGATCGACATGCTGGGGACTCCAATGGCAAAACCGGGAACACATTGATTCGGGCAGCAGAACCGCTTACAGGTTCCGCTACGTGTCGGGGCTGGCCGCGCCATGCGCTGGCCTGAACGTCTGACAGTTTCCCCACTTTGGTTCGCCTACTTCCCAAGGCATGTCGCCGAGCATCACCGGTACCGACCATTCGCCGGCCGGCAACCTCTCGTCGTCAGTACTTGAGCCGGATGGATCGTTTCCAGCATGGACGTTCGGGCGCGGACTTTAAGACCATGCGCCCCTCAGATCAACCGGAAATTCTTCCTAATTTCATCTCGTTCCGGATATCACACAAAACGTTCTGAAATGCTGAACAGGCGGGGCTTTCAGCCAGTTTGGCGCAGCCGTGTTTCAGTGCCATTGCAGCACCAAGTCATCCACCTGGGCGAAGCCCTGAAGATGGCGCCGGATCACCTCCTGCAACTCGTCCAGTTCGGCTGCGCTCGGCGCGGTGCAGGCCAGATGCAAAGCCTGGTCATCGGCCTGCAGCACGCACTCGCCGATGGAGAAACGCAGCAGGCCCTCATGCTCGCTCCAGCGCGCCTCGATCTTGTGCGAAAAGTGCTTGCACAGGCGGCCAAGCAGACGTGGCGCCTGGCTGCTGGGGAAACGGCTATGGCTATTGGGCATGAGGTGGGGCTTCCTTGAGCAGAGGGCTATCGGCCAGCACCAACGGCTGGCCGAGCGAGCAGTGTTCGATACGCGCCTCAATGGCGTACGCGCGGCGCAGCCAGGCGGCGTCCAGCACCTCGGCGGGTGCGCCGAAACGGTAAGCGCCGCCGGGCGCCAGCAACAGCAGGTGAGTGCAGAAGCGCAGCGCCAGATTGAGATCATGACAAGCCACCAGGGCAATCGCCTGCTCGTTACGGCAGCGCTCGGCAACGCAATCGAGCACGCGCAGTTGCCAGTGCAGGTCGAGCGCGCTGGTGGGCTCGTCGAGCAACAACAGTTGCGGTTCACCGACCAGCGCCTGCGCCAGGCCGAGCAGTTGCCGCTGACCGCCGGACAGACGATCCATGCGCAGCAGGGCCAGATGCTCGATGCCCAGGCGCTGCAGAATCGCTTCGACCCGCGCAGTCAGCTCGTGCGACGCAAGTTGTGGACAACGCGCCCGCGCCGCCGCCAGCAGACTTTCATAGGCCAGCAGCGACACAGCCTGCGGCAATTGCTGCGGCAGGTAGGCTACCTGCGCCTGCTGGCGCCAGGGCGGTACACCGCTCAGTGTCGACGGCCCCAACTGCGCCACGCCTCGGCATGCCTGCAAACCGGCAATAGCGCGCAACAGCGAGGACTTGCCGACACCGTTCGGGCCGAGCAGGCCCACCAGGCTGCCGGCTTCCACGACAGGCAGGGTCAGGTCCTGCAGGATGCTGCGCGCGCCATAGCTCAGCCCCAGCCCCTCGATCAGCAGGCTCATAGGCTGCGCCCCCGCGCCAGGATCAGGCCGATAAACAGCGGCACACCGACCACCGCAGTGACCAGCCCCACCGGCAGGATCACCCCGGGCAGCAGCGCGCGGCTGGCAAGGGACGCCAGCGACAACAGCAAGGCGCCAGCCAGCGCACTGCCGGGCAAATAGAAGCGGTGATCCTCGCCCAGTAACAGACGCGCCACATGCGGCCCGACCAGACCGATAAAGCCGACCTCGCCGACGAAGGCCGTGGCCACACCGGTGAGCAGGCTGACCCGTAGCAGCACGAAGGTGCGCAGGCGGCCGACGCGAATGCCCAGGCTGCGCGCCTGCTCCTCACCGCCGCGCAGGCTGGTCATGGCCCAGGCCTGGCGCAGCGCCAGGGTCAGGCACAGGGCAAGCACCACCGTCACCAACGCCACCCGCTGCAGATCGGCACGCGCCAGACTGCCCAGCGTCCAGAACACGATCTGCTGCAGTGCATCGGCATCGGCGAGAAACTGCAGCAGCCCGACCAGTGCATTGAGGCCGAACAGCAGGGCGATACCGAACAGCACCAGGGTATGCAGCGCCTCCCCCAGCACCCGCGCCACCAGGAGCAGCAACAGGCAAGAGATGAAGGCGCAGACGAAGGCCGCCAGCGGCAACAGCAGATCAGCGCCGAGCCCGGCCAGATTGGGCCGCAGCAGGATCACCAACGCTGCACCGAGGGTCGCCGCCGCGCCGACGCCGAGGGTAAAGGGGCTGGCCAGGGGATTGTTCAGTGCCGTCTGCATCTCCGCGCCGGCCAGGCCCAGGCTGGCGCCCACCACCAATGCCATCAACGCGTAGGGCACGCGGATTTCCAGGATGATCACCGCCTGCGCGGCGTCCAGATGCTGCGGCTGCAACAGGCCACGCGCCACGTCCCACCAGCTCAGGCCAGCCGGGCCGGTGGCCAGATCAGCGATAAAGCTGGCCAGCAGCAACGCCGCCATCGCGCCCAGGCAGGCCCAGCGCCGCAGCAAGGCACGCCGATAACCGAGGCGTAACATCTGCTGCGCACTCACAGGCTGATCCAGTACTGGCCGTCCAGCGCCACTGGCTGGAACTCACCGTAGAAGCGCTCCAGCGTGCGCTGCGGATCGAGATCGGCAAAGGCTTCGGGATGCAGCCACTTGGCGAATACCTGCACCGCCACCACGTTGAACGGGCTGTTGTAGAAGCCGTGCCAGATGGCATGCGCCCTGCCCTCGCGCACGGCGCTCAGATGCTGCAGACCGCCACGCCCAAGCAGGCGCCTGAGCGAGGCCTGCGCCGCATCCGCCGCCACGCCCGGCCCCAGGGCGATATAGGTCGCGCCCTCGGCCAGGCTGTCGGCCGAGCCCACAGCGCTGGCGATATACAGCTCCGGCGGCTGGCTGAGCAGCAGTTCCAGGCTGAGGGTGCCGGCATGGCCGGGCAGGCGCTCGCGGGCGATATTGTCGCCGCCGGCCTCGGCCAGCAGATCGGCGAACATGCCACGCGCCATGCTTTCGCAGCAACCCTCGCCGAGGCCGGCGCGGCTATGCAGAAACACCTTGGGCGCGGCGCCTTGCGGCAAACGCTCACGCACCGCAGCCAACGCCTCGGCATGCGCCGCATTGAAGGCTTCGGCGCGCGCCTCGCGACCCAGGGCCTGGCCGAGCAGGGTCATGCTACGCGGCGTACCCGTCAGCGGCTGCTCGCGAAAGTCGACGAACAGCACCGCCACTCCGGCGCGCTGCAATTGCTCGATCAGCCGCCCCTGGCTGCTGTCCGGGCCATGCCCGGAAAGGCTGAAGATGGCCAGGTCAGGGCGCAAGGTCAGCACCTGCTCCAGGCTGAAGCTATCGGCCGCGCCCTGGCCGATACGCGGCACCTTGGCCAGCGCGGGAAAGGCCTGCTGGTATTGCCGCGCGCTGCCGGGATCGACCAGCGCCAGATCGGCCGGCATGCCCACCAGGCGCTCCAGCAACTGCTCGCCTTCGAGAATGGCCAGCACCGGCAGCAGACGGCCCTCGCCCAACACGATGCGCTCGGCACGCTCGGGCACCCGCACCTCACGCCCGGCCAGATCGGTCAACACCTGCGCCTGCACCGGGGCCAGCAGCGCCAGCCCCAGCAGCAGGCCAGTAATCACCCGCACCATCAGATTCGCCATGCCAGGCCCAGACGCAGCTCACGACCTGGCTCGTAGGAACCACGGATGCCTTCGTAGTCCGGAATGTGCTCGAAGTCCTCGTTGCTGGCGTGATCCAGATACTGCTTGTCCAGCAGGTTCTTCAGCGTCAGGGTCACCGTCAGGCTCTCAGGCACGGCCTGCCATTCGGCATACAGGTCATGCACGCCATAGCCAGGCTTGGACACATCACCGACACCGGTATGCAGGGTGTCGATGCCGCGCACGAAACGGCCCTGCCAGCCGAGCGTGAGGTTATCGCTGGCGCGGTAGTCGGCGAAGCTGGTCCAGGTGTCGCCGAGGCTGGTGCCCAGACCGTTGTATTCGTAGACGTTGAGGCGCTCGCCATCCAGACGCGCGTCGTTGCGGTGGTAGCTCAAGCCCAGGCTGAGCTGCTGCCAGTGGTAGGCGGTGCTGAGCAGCACACCCTTGCTCTTCAGGTCGCCGACGTTCTCATACAGATTGGGCCGGCCGATGGGATCGGCGATGGCATCCTTGATCCGGGTGACGTAGGCCTTGCCGCTCAGCTCCCAGCCACCGTCGCGGTAGTCGAACCCGACCTCGTCGGTACGCGCCTTCTCCGCCTTCAGATCCGGGTCGTTGCCGGACACATCGAGCTTGAAGGCATCACGTACCTGCGGGCCGCGCAGTGCCCGCGCCTGGCCGGCGAAAACGGCCAGTTCGGGTGTCAACTGGTAGCGCAGCCCCAGGTTGGGGCTGATGCCTTCCTCGGTGAAGTTCTGCTTGTCGCGGTCATCGAGCTTGTAGCGGTCGTAACGCAGGCCGGCGTCGAGCTGCAGACGCGAGGTGATCTGGTAGCGGTCCTGCAGGTAGACGCCAAGCACTTCGCCGTCTTCGTGATCCAGCTCGCGATCACCTTCTGGACCGAGGGTGGTGCGATCATCACGGTAGTCGACGCCATAGGTCAGCTGGTGCGCGCCGAGGCGACTGGTGTTGCGCAGATCGAAGCCGGTGCTGCGGGTATCGCCGAAGTAAAGACCGAAGCGGCCGTCCTGCTCCAGCTCGTTGGTGGCGTGGTAGGTGGTCAGCTCGACATCCAGCAGATCGTTGTTCACCGGCTGCCAGGCATAGTTGAGCGTCCAGGTCTCACGTTCGGTACTCAGCGGATACAGACGGTTGAAGCTGCTCGGTATCCACTGCGGGCGCTGACTGCGCTCGCCCTCGTCGATGCGCTTTTCGTAGCTCAGGCGCAGGGTCTGCTCGTCCGTCAGCTTGCCCACCAGCTTGGCGAAGCCGAGCTTCTGCCGTGCCGCCGTCCCCAGCACGTCGTCGTTGTTGCCGTCCTCAAAGTCGTTCTGATCCTGGTAGGTGGTCATGGCCAGCGCCGACCAGTTTTCATTGAAGCGACCGAACACGCTGGCGCTGCTCTTGTAGCCTTCGCCATTGCTGAAATAGCCGGTCTTGAGCAGCGCACCGAGTTGCTCGCCTTCGCGCAGCAGGTCGTCCGGGTCCTTGGTGACGAAGCGGATCGCGCCACCCAGCGCACCGGGCCCGGCAGTGGCATCGCCAGTGCCGGCCTGCACTTCGGCGCGCTTGAGCAGCTCCGGCTCGATGCCGATGCGGCCGGTGTGGTGGAAGGTCTGCCCGGGTTGGCTGGCGCCATCGATGCTGATGTTCAGCAGGGTGTCTTCCAGGCCGCGCAGGTAGAGCTTCTGCGCCACGCCGGGGCCACCGGCCACCGACACCTCCGGATTGGACTCGAACACTTCCTGCAGGTCGCTGGCCTGGTAGCGCTGCAGCTGCTCGGCCTCGACGCTTTCGTTGCGGTCGATGGCAGCGGCGGTGATCTCCTGCGCCTGCAACTCCAGCGCGGCATCGGCGCCATGCGCCTGCGCGGCGAGCAGACTACCGAAGGTAATGGCGCCGAGCAGAGTCAGGCGATAAGGGCAGTGCGGCATGATCGATCCTCCCCAGGAAAGATGTGAATATTTCGCATTTGCGAATTCTCATCACAAGCACCTGAGCAGGGAATCACTTTTACAACTGTTACATCGCCGTGCGTGGCAGGCGAATCTCCATCAGCAAGCCGCCGCCGGCGCGATTGCTCGCGCGAATGCTGCCGCCGGTGGCACTGACCTGGCGCTGCGCCAGCGCCAAGCCAAGGCCGAAACCGGCACGCTCGCTGCCACCACGGAAGAACGGCTGGAAGATGCGCTCCAGCCATTGCTCGGCGACGCCCGGGCCCTGGTCGGCAATTTGCAACAACCAGGCATCGCCCTCCTCGCTCAGGCTCACCTGCACCTGGCCGCGCGCCGGGGTGTGGTCCAGCGCATTGCGCACCACGTTCTCGATGGCCTGGCCCAGCGCCCGATTGCTGCTGCCATGCAGCGGCGCGCTGTCGGGCATCTGGCAGAGAATCTGCCGATCCGGGTACTCGAAACGCGCATCGTCGAGGATGCTGTCGAGCAGTTCGGACAGGTCCAGGTTCTCGTCACGCAGCTCGGGTCGCTCGTTCTCCAGCCAGCTCAGGGTCAGGGCATCCTCGACCAAACGGCGCATGCCGGCGCAGTCGTCGCGGATACGTTCGAGCAACTGGCGCTGGCCGCCATCCTGCTCGGCCAGGCTCACCGCCATCTCGATGCGCGTCAGCGGCGTGCGCAGCTCGTGGGACATGTCCGCGAGACGCTGACGCTGGTCGATGATCAGTTGCCCGGTGCGCGCGGCCATGGCGTCGAAGGTTTCGGCCAGGCGCGCCAGCTCGTCGTTGCGCGAGCCCAGCAGCGAGCGCACGCGCACATCCAGGCGACCATCGCTGAACTGCCGGGTGGCCTGCTCCAGACGACCGAGCGGCTGCATCAGATGGCGGTAGAGCACCAGGCAGACGATCAGCATCAGCACCAGCGGCACCACCAGTTGCAGCAGCAGCTTGGCGTAGTGCCAATTGAGGCCGGGGCGCATGCGCTGCGGCAGAATGATCAGGAAATGGGTTCTGCCGTCGGCGAACGGCAGATCCATGATGGGGTTTTCCTGGAAGTACAGGTGGATCTTCCAGCTCACGTCGCGGCCCAAGCCGAAACCCTCGTAGAAGCGCTCGTTGAGCACGCTGCCGGCCAACGGCCGCACCTCGGCCTCGACCACCGCCGCCCAGGTCTGTTCCTGCTGCTGCAGGGTGGTCAGCCAGCGCGCCAGGGCTTCATGATCGCCAGCGCGGTACATCGCCTCGGCCTGCTCGCCGTAGTGGCGCAGGGTGCGCTGGTGCTCGGCATCGATGAAGCTCATGCGCTCCTCGGTCTGCCAGGCGACGCGGGCGATGATCCAGAACAGCAGCACGCTGCCCAGGCCAATGACCAGGCACAGCTTCCAGAACAGGCGCCGGTTCATGTGAAGGCGTAACCGCGACCGTGCAGGGTCTGCAGGCGGTCGGCGCCGAGGCCAGCCTCGGCCAGACGGCGACGGATGCGGCTGACGTGCATGTCCAGGCTGCGGTCGTACTGGCTGTACTCGCGCTCCAGCGCCATGCGGTACAGGTAGGGTTTGCTCAGCGCCTCACCGCGATGACTGACCAGCAACCAGAGCAGGCGGAACTGCAACGGCGTCAGCGCCAGGTCGCAGCCTGCGACCCGCGCCTGCTGGGCGTGGCGGTCCAGGTGCAGTTCGTCGACCTGCAACTGCTGCGCCTGGCCGCCGCGCGCACTCTCCTGCGGACGCGTGCGGCGCAGCACGGCGTCGATGCGCAGTTGCAGCTCGGTGATGTTGAAGGGCTTGGGCAGGTAATCATCGGCACCATGGCGCAGGCCGCGAATGCGCTCCTCCTCCGCGCCACAGGCGGTGAGCATGATCACCGGCGTCTGCTGTTGCTCGCGCAGGCGGCGCAGCACGGAAAAGCCGTTGACGTCCGGCAGCATCACGTCGAGCAACAGCAGATCGGGCGACTCACGCAGCGCCATCTCCAGGCCCGCCTCACCGAGGTGACAGGCGCTGGTGGCATAGCCCTGACCGCGCAGCAGCTCGCCGAGCTGGACGGCCAGGGTGCGATCGTCTTCGACGATCAGGATGCGAGCCAGGCTGGCGGTCATGGCGGTTACCCAAGAGGATTAAGGCGAATGATTCTCATATATAAAAATCACTTCGGCAACTTAATACCCGTGCGACGCGGCTTGCTCGGGGTCAATAGACATCGCGGCGATAGCGGCCTTCCTCGATCAGATCGTCCACCACCTCGTCGCCGAGCAGGTCGCGCAACGCCGCATCGACGCCGCCGGCCATGCCCTGAAGGCTGCCGCAGACGTAGATTGCTGCGCCTTCACCCAGCCAGGCACGCAGGCGCTCGCGCTGCTCACGCAGCAGATCCTGAACATAGCGTTGCTCCGCCTGATCGCGGGAGAACACCAGATCCAGATGCTGTAGCTCGCCTGCGGCATGCGCCGCCTGCAGCTCGTCGCCACAGAAGAAGTCGCAAGCGCGGTTGCGCTCGCCGAACAGCAGCCAGTTGCGCCCCTGCCCGGCCAGCGCCCTTGCGCGCAGCAGCGAGCGCAGTCCGGCCAGGCCGGTGCCGTTGCCGATCAGGATCAGCGGGCGGTCGTCGTCCGGCAGATGAAAGCCGCCGTTGCGCCGCACCCGCGCCAGCAGTTGCCCGCCTGCAGGCAGATGCTCGGTCAGCCAGCCGGAACCGAGGCCAAGACTGCCGTCGGCCTGGACGGCCTGACGCACGATCAACTGCAGCATGCCATCGGCCGCCACCGAGGCGATGGAGTATTCCCGCGTACCCAGCGGCGCCAGGGCGTCGACCAGCGCCTGGGCATGCAGGCCGACCAGGTGCGCGAGGCTTTCCGGTAACTGGCGTTCGGCGAGAGCTTCGCGCAGGCTCATCACCTGACCATCGAGCGTCACCGGCTCGAGGCCGTCGCAGCCGGAGTGCTGCAGCCAGGCCTGCACGCGCGCAGAGGCATGCCGTGGATGAATTTCCAGAATGTCGCCGGCCTGCCAGGTGCTCTGCGCAGGCGGCGTCAGGCCGATGAAGAACACCGGTGCGCCCTGGCTGCCAGGATTGAGCAGGCGCCGCTCGGCCAGCGTCCAGCTTTGCCAGGGCGCCTCTTCGAAGCGAATCGGCGCAGCGCCGGTCAGCTCGCTCAGCTGCTGTTGCCAGCGCTGCAGCGCGGCCTGATCGACGCCATCGACCTCGACGCTGTCGAACAGGCGCTGCGCGCCCTGCAAACCCAGCCAGTCGTTGATACGCCGAGCGAAGCCGCAGAAGTGCTGGTACTGGCGGTCGCCCAGGGCCAGCATGGCATAGCTCAGTTGTTCGAGTGGCAGCGAGCCGCCCAGCACCTTGCGCTCGAAACCCTGCGCAGCGTCCGGCGCCTCGCCGTCACCGAAGGTGCTGACCACGAACAGTGCCTTGCGCGTCTGCCGCAGGCTGTCGGCATCGAGACGCGACAGCGGCTCGACCCGCACCGGGATACCCGCAGCCTGCAACTGCCCGGCGCTCTGCCAGGCCAGTTGCTCGGCAAAGCCGCTCTGGCTGGCAAAACCCACCAACCAGCCTTCGCCTGAATCATCCGTTTTCAGCGCACCGCGCGCAGCCAGCGCCGCGCGCTTCTTGCGCCGGCGATCCAGATAGAGCAGCCAGCCGGTAACGAAGAACAGCGGCATAGCCGCCGTGGCCACCATCATCAGGATGCGCCCGGGCATACCGAAGTACTCGCCAACGTGCAGCGCGTAGACACTGGTCAGCAACTGCGCCTTGAAGCTCTTGTCGGCGTAGCGCTCGTGGCGACTGACTTCGCCGCTTTTAGGGTCGATCTGAAACTGGTTCAAAGCGCGCACGTGCTCGGCGCCATCGAGTATGTAGAAGACCGTCGCCGGCTGCCCCGCCACTGGCGGCAGGCGCAGGTTCCAGGCGACCAGCTTGGGCCCGGCGGCCTGCTGGATGCTCTGCCATACGGCGTCGTAGTCGACTTTCGGTGCAGGGCCACTGGGAGCCTGGCGACCGCCGCGGCCACGCTCGCCGCGCTGCTCGGGTGGCGTGTCGGAGAGCAGGCGCGTCAGCCCTTCGCGATACCAGTCATAGGACCAGTACAGACCGGTGAGCCCGGCACAGAGATAGAACAGCAGCACCCAGGTGCCGGCTACAGCGTGCAGGTCCCAATTGAAGCTACGTCCCTTCTTCTTCCAGTCCAGGGTCAGCCAGGTGCGCCAGCTCAGCGTCCTGCGCGGCCAACGCAGATAGAGGCCGGAGAGACAGAAGAACAGCAGCGCCAGAGTGCTGGCAGCGGTGATCTGCTTGCCCACTTCGCCCATCGACAGAAAGCGGTGCAACATCAGCATCAACTGGAAGAAGTCCTGGCCCATGGGCTCGACCAGTACTTCACCGGTGTAGGGATCGAACACGATGCGCGGCCCACGCCGCTCACCCGGTGGCGGAGAAAGAAAGGCGGTGCCAGGTCCGTCATGGCGGCCATCGACCCACAGTGCGGTGACGCGATCGGCGGTAGCGGCCTCGATCTTCGCAGCCAGCTCGCCTGGCGTGAGATGCCCCTGCGCGCTGGGATGAATCTGCCAGCGCTCGGCGTTGAGTGCCCGGGTTATCTCGCCCTCGAAACTGTAGAGCGCGCCTGTAATCCCCATGATGGCCAGCACCAGGCCGGCGCTGATACCGAAGAACCAGTGCAACTGGAAGATGATTTTCTTGAACACGACGGAGCCACCCTTACCCTGACCCACTGCGACGGGCGGCCACTCTATATGGGAATAATTTTCATAACCATTCATTTACGCGATATTTACGCATCTGCGGCACTGCCCGGCAGCATCACCTACCGACCCATCTGAAAACCGATAGCCGCTCTCCGCCAGAGCTCGCAGTTATCGGTATAATCCCGCGTTTTACGGGTGCCATGGCACCCTCAACGACTCCATCCAGGCACATATTCATGACCACCCAGGCCGCCGAAGTCGCCAAGCGCCGTACCTTCGCCATCATTTCCCACCCGGACGCCGGTAAGACCACCATCACCGAGAAGCTGTTGCTTATGGGCAAGGCCATCGAGGTTGCCGGCACGGTGAAGTCGCGTAAATCCGACCGTCATGCCACTTCCGACTGGATGGAGATGGAGAAGCAGCGCGGTATCTCCATCACCACCTCGGTGATGCAGTTTCCCTACCGCGAGCACATGATCAACCTGCTCGACACCCCCGGCCATGAAGACTTCTCCGAGGATACCTACCGCACCCTGACCGCCGTAGACAGCGCACTGATGGTGCTCGATGGCGGTAAGGGCGTCGAGCCACGCACCATCGCCCTGATGGACGTCTGCCGCCTGCGCGACACGCCCATCGTCAGCTTCATCAACAAGCTCGACCGCGACATCCGCGATCCCATCGAGCTGCTCGACGAGATCGAGGCGGTGCTCAACATCAAGGCCGCGCCGATCACCTGGCCAATCGGCTGCTACAAGGACTTCAAGGGCGTCTACCACCTGACCGGCGACTACATCATCGTCTACACCCCGGGTCACGGCCACGAGCGCACCGCAGTCAAGATCATCGAGAAGCTGGATTCCGACGAGGCCCGCAACCACCTCGGCGACATGTACGAGCGCTTCGTCGACGAGCTGGAACTGGTGCAGGGCGCCTGCCATGCGTTCGAACCTGAAGCCTTCCTCAAGGGCACGATGACCCCGGTGTTCTTCGGCACCGCACTGGGCAACTTCGGCGTCGACCATGTACTCGATGCCGTGGTCGACTGGGCGCCGCGCCCACTGCCACGTGCGGCCAACGAGCGCACTGTGGAGCCGACCGAGGAGAAGTTCACAGGCTTCGTGTTCAAGATCCAGGCGAACATGGACCCCAAACACCGCGACCGTATCGCCTTCATGCGCATCTGCTCGGGCAAGTACACCCAGGGCATGAAGATGCGCCACGCGCGCCTGGGCAAGGACGTGCGCGTCGGCGACGCCCTGACCTTCTTCTCCAGCGAGCGTGAGCACCTGGAAGAAGCCTACGCTGGCGACATCATCGGTCTGCACAACCACGGCACCATCCAGATCGGCGACACCTTCACCGAAGGCGAGAACCTGGGCTTCACCGGCATCCCGCACTTCGCCCCGGAACTGTTCCGCCGCGTGCGCCTGAAAGACCCGCTGAAATCCAAGCAGCTGCGCCAGGGCCTGCAGGAGCTGGCCGAGGAAGGCGCCACCCAGGTGTTCTTCCCCGAGCGCAACAACGACATCGTGCTCGGCGCCGTCGGTGTGCTGCAGTTCGACGTGGTCGCCAGCCGCCTGAAGGAGGAATACAAGGTGGAGTGCGCCTACGAGGCGATCAACGTCTGGTCGGCGCGCTGGATCGAATGCAGCGACGAGAAGAAGCTCAAGGAGTTCAAGGACAAGGCCTATGAGAACCTCGCCGTGGACGGCGGCGGCCACCTCACCTACCTGGCCCCGACCCGCGTCAACCTCAGCCTGATGGAAGAGCGCTGGCCGGAGATCGCATTCCGCGCCACGCGCGAGCATCACTGACATCGAACAAGGCCCGCTCTGCGGGCCTTGTGCTATCTACTCATCCTCCTCCTCCAGCGTCCAGGCCACCAGCGAGTCGCCCAGGCGCGTACCGAACGAGCCGTGCCCGCCGGCCATTACCACCACATATTGCTTGCCGGTCTTCTCCGACACGTAGCTGATAGGCGTGGCCTGGCCGCCGGCCGGCAGCCTGTCCTTCCACAACTCCTCGCCGGTGCGCATGTCGTAGGCGCGCAGGTAGTAGTCCAGCGTGCCGCTGAGAAAGCCCAGACCACCAGCAGTGACCAACGGGCCGCCGAGGTTCGGCACGCCGACGGTCAGGGGAATGCCCAAGGGGGCACTGTCGCGGCTGGTGCCATTCTTGCGCTGCCAGACCTTGTCCATGCTACGCAGGCCCACCGCCGTGACAGTGCCCCATGGCGGCGCCTGGCAAGGCAGGCCGAGGACCGAAAGAAAGGGCTTTAGGCTGACCATGTAAGGCGCGCCACGATTGGGTTGCAGACCGGTTTCGCCACTGCCATAACGAACATCCTGCGCCTCCTCCCGTTTGACCAGACGCGAGACGAACGCCAGGTAATTAGGCGCGCCGAAGAGAATCTGCCGCTGCGGATCGACCGCCACCGATGGCCAGTTGAACACACCGACGTTGCCCGGGTAGATCAACGATCCCTGCTCCGATGGCGGAGTGAAGTCGCCCTCGTAACGCAGACGATGGAACTGGATGCGGCAGATCAACTGATCGAATGGCGTACCGCCCCACATGTCGCGTTCGCGCAGCGGCTCGTCAGGGGCATAGCTGAGTTTTGATGCCGGCTGAGTCGGCGCGGTGAAGTCGCCCTCCACCGTCCCCTGCGGCACTGGATGCTCGCTGACCGGCACGATGGGCTCACCGCTGCGCCGGTCAAGCACATAGAGGTCGCCGCGCTTGGTCGGCTGGATAATCGCCGGCACCGGCCCATCAGCGCCTTCGATATCCACCAGGGTGGGCTGAGACGGTAGGTCGCGGTCCCAGAGGTCATGATGCACGGTGCGGAATTCCCAACGCACCTTGCCGGTTTCCAGGTCCAGCGCCACCAGCGCCGCGGTGAAACGTTCGGCCTCGGCGCTGCGTTGCACGCCCCACTGGTCAGGCGTCTGATTGCCCATGGGGATGTACACCAGGCCCAGTGCCTCGTCCGCCGTGGCGATGGTCCAGGAGTTTGGCGTGCTGCGCACGTAGGTCTCACCGGCCGACAGCGGCTCGGTGGCATCGGGACGGCCAGGATCGAAGTTCCACACCAGCGCGCCGGTGCGTACGTCGTAGGCACGGATCACCCCACCCGGCGAATCCACCGAGCCGTTGTCGGTCACCGAACCACCGACTATCACCAGTTTCTCGGTGACCACCGGCGGCGAGGTAGGCAGGTAGATGCCCAGCGCGTCATCGCCCAGGCCAACCTTGAGGTCGACCATGCCGGCCTCGCCAAAGTCCTCGCACGGCTTGCCGTCATGCACATCGAGCGCGTACAGCGTGGCATCGTTGGTCGGCAGGAACAGTCGCTGGGTGCAGCGCGCCGTCGCCGCTGTTGAAGGCTCCGGCGCCGCGCCATCTCGGGCGGCAATCAGTGGGCCGCGATAGGCTGTCGCATCGTGGTAAGCCAGACCACGGCAGGTCATGTGCTGGTAGTACTCGGCCTGACGGTTGATCGCCGGGTCGAAGCGCCAGCGCTCCTCGCCGGTGTCGGCATCCACCGCGATGGCGATGCTGTGCGGCGTGCAGATGAACAGGTTGTCACCGACCTTGAGCGGCGTTACCTGATTGGTAATTTCGCCGGGGTCGCCCTCACCGGGCAGATCCCCCGTGTGAAACTCCCAGGCTTTCTTCAGCCGCCCGACGTTGGCCGTGGTGATCTGCTCGGCACTGGCATAGCGCTCGCCACGCGACGAGCCGCCGTAAGCAGTCCATTCGCTGGCCGAACGACTGGCTGTCGTCACACCGGCAGCGGCCATACGCGGCTCGTCGAAGCGGCCGGGCAAGCGATGATAGTCCTGCGTCAACGAATAACCAGCCATGCCGGCTCCCAGCAGCAGGCCGATACCCAGCATCACGCTGGCACCGTCACGCCAGGGTTGCCCAGGCGCGATATACCGGTTGATCCAAGGCAACAGTAGCCAGAGGCCGAGCACGCACCACAGGTCGATGCGCGGCGCCATCTGCCACCAATCGAACCCCACCTCGAAGACTGTCCAGGCCAGGCTCGCCAGCAACACCAGGGCATACAGCCACAGCGCCGCGCGCTGACGGCGATGAATCAGCACGCCCACCAACAGCAGGCCGAGGCCGGCCAGCAGGTAGTACCAGGAACCGCCCAGCCACAGCAGATAAGCGCCACCGAGCGCCAGCAGCGCGCCCAGAACGACTGTCGCCCAAACCGTAAGCTTGATGCGCAGGAGCTGCGCCTTGTTGTTGTCAGTCATTGCTCGCTCCCCGAAACGCTGCCCCCGGAGATCGGGGCCGTGATCTGTGGATGCGAAGTGAGGGATAGAGTTCAGCGATTCTGCGAGTAAGGCTGCACTTGCAAAGCCGTATGCTGGACGTGTCGCCACCCAACGCTCTACAGAGTGTAGAGAAACCGGCTGCTAATTGATCAACAGGTGGCCATCTTTAGCTGTGCAGGACAAGCGGAGCAGATCCGGTTGCGCCAATAGCCGCTCAGCAATCGCCGGCTCCAGCTCGGTACGTATACGGCGCGCCAGCGCGCGAGCACCGAAGCGAATGTCATGCTCGCGGCACAGCCAGGCGCGGGCGCTCTGCTCCACCTGTAGCGAGCGGCCCTGGCGCCCCAGGCGCTGGTTGAGCTTGTCCAGTTCGATATTCAGCAAGGCATCCAACCACTGCTCGTCGACACGCTCGAAGACCAGAATGCGGTCGAGGCGATTGAGCCATTCCGGCTCGAAACGCTCGTGCAGCACCTGCTCCAGCAATGCACCCTCGCCTTTCGGTGCCAGCCCCAACCAACGCCGCCAACCGCGCGTGAAACGCTCCCGGTAGCGCTGCGCCTGCTGCGCGCCGACGTTGCTGGTCATGAAGATCAGGCTGTTGCGGAAATCCAGGGTACGGCTGCCGGCGGTCAGGGTCAGCCGGCCATGTTCGAGAATGCCGAGCAGGCTGCGCAGCACTTCCGGGCTGGCCTTCTCCAGTTCGTCGAACAGCACGATGCCGGGCCGGCCGAAACTTCCGGCAATCGCTTCGGCATCGAACAGCGTGGTGCCTTCCTTGCTTCCGACGTAACCGGGCGGCGCGCCAGTCAACGCGGCGGCGTAGTGTTCCTGGGCCAGGGTGTGCATGTCGATGCGGCACAAGGCGTCGGCGCGACCATGGATAGCCTGGGCCAGCAGGCGCACGATCTCGGTCTTGCCGACGCCCGTCGGGCCCATGAACAGGTTGACCACCAGCGGCCGCTCACGCTCGCCGATATCGGCCTTGATCACCTTGAGCATGGCCTCGACCTGCGCCAACACCGCGTCCTGGCCGACGATACGCGAACGTAGCAGGGCCATCACGGCAGCGGGCTCGAAGAGGAAACGTGATTGCAGCCGGGTAACGCCTTGGTGCTCCAGGCGCTCACGGTTGCTGTCGATCATATCGTTGGCAAAAGGCATGAGACAGCTACCCGTAGGGTGCGCCGTGCGCACCAATGGTTCTCATGGTGCGCACGGCGCACCCTACACCACCCGCTCCTTGCCCGGATGCGGCAACTCGCCCACCGGGCAGTCAGCCACGCCGATGCTCGAGCGAGTGAGTTTCTCCACGTCCTCCTGGGCCTTCTGCGCATCCAGCACCCAAGTGCGGTAGAACTCGAACGGACAATCGGCCACGCCCTTGTCGCCGTCGCCGGAGTTGTAAACGCCGGTGTAGCCACGATGGAGCAGCTTGAACAGGTGGTTCTGCGACTGGTCATTGGCCCGCGCGTCGCGAATCTGCGATACCGACAGTTGAGCGTACTGGATGCCCATTTCCTCTTCACCGCATTCGCCCAGGGTGCGGCCGTCGAAGCCGATCAGCGCCGAGTGGCCGAAGTAGCTGTACACGCCGTCGAAGCCAGTGGCGTTGGCCACCGCTACGTAGCAGTTGTTGGCCCAGGCCATGGTCTTGGCCATCAGCACCTGCTGATCCTTGGCCGGGTACATGTAGCCCTGGCAGCGCACGATCAGCTCGGCGCCCTTCATCGCGCAGTCGCGCCAGATTTCCGGGTAGTTACCGTCGTCGCAGATGATCAGGCTGATCTTCATGCCCTTGGGGCCTTCGGACACATAGGTACGGTCGCCCGGATACCAGCCTTCGATGGGACACCAGGGAATGCACTTGCGGTAGCGCTGGACGATCTCGCCCTGGTCGTTGATCAGGATGAGCGTGTTGTACGGCGCCTTGTGCGGGTGCTCTTCATGACGCTCACCGGTGAGCGAGAAGATGCCCCAGGTCTTGGCCTCGCGGCAGGCGGCGGAGAAGATCGCCGTTTCCTCGCCGGGGATGGTAGCGGCGGTGGCCATCATCTCGTCCTTGTCGTACATGATGCCCATGGTGCTGTACTCGGGGAACACCACCAGGTCCATGCCAGGCAGGCCGAGCTTCATGCCCTTGATCATCTCGGCGATCTTGCGCGCGTTGTCGAGCACTTCGGCCTTGGTATGCAAGCGCGGCATCTTGTAATTGACGACGGCGACGCCGACGGTGTCAGGGCTGCTGGAAATATCGCCGTGGCGCATGGCTGTATGTCCTCCGGTTGACTGCTTGTTTGTGGGAGCGGCTTCAGCCGCGAAGCTTTCTCTGTTTGGCCTTCTATCGCAGCTGAAGCGCAATGCCGCCCAGCCGCGCCTACAGGAACGTTCTGCGAACTGGATTCCCGCCTTCGCGGGAATGACGGTGAAAACCCACGTCATCCCCGCGCAGGCGGGGACCCAATAAACAGCCTCAGTGACTGATCATCCACGGCCGTGCCGATGGGCTGGCCTTGAGGCCGTGGGGGTTGGCCTTGGTGCGTTCGACCGGTTTGCTCGGGCCGCAGCAACCGCAGCCGGCCGGGTGCTTGCGGTTGGCCTTGTACTCTTCCAGGCTCTGCGGCGCGTGGGCGCTGCGCTCGTTGGTTTCATGGGCGCGGCGCTGGCTGCCGGCCATGCTGGTCAACCCCGGTGCGCTGAGAATCACCCGCTCGCTCGGCGCGTCGCAGTACGGGCAGGCGCAGGCGGCGTCACGTTCGGCCATCGGCCGCAGCACGCTGAAGTCGCCGCAACTCGGGCAGTCGTATTCGTAGATGGGCATGGCAAAACCTCGATAAATTCGGTGCGCACGGCGCACCCTAGGGTGGCCGTGCGCATGAGCATCACTTGTCGTAGGCGATGGGCAGGTCGATGCTGCCGTCGAGGAACTTGGTCGGGCCGCTGGCGCTGGGGTTGATGTCGAACTCGAAGATGTCGGTCGGCAGCCACAGCGTGGCGCAGGCGTTGGGGATATCGACCACGCCGCTGATATGCCCCTGCACCGGCGCCGAACCAAGCAGCGAGTAGCCCTGGGCCGGCGAGTAGCCGAACTTGGTCAGGTAGTTGATGGCGTTGAGGCAGGCCTGCTTGTAGGCCAGGTTGACGTCCAGGTAGTGCTGCTTGCCGTCGTCGTCGACCGAAATGCCTTCGAAGATCAGGTAGTTGTTGTAGGTGGGCACGATCGGGCTGGGCTTGAAGATCGGGTTCTTGATGCCGTACTTGGCCATGCCGCCCTTGATCAGCTCGACTTTCATGTGCACCCAGCCGGCCATCTCGATGGCGCCGCAGAAGGTGATCTCGCCGTCGCCCTGGCTGAAGTGCAGGTCGCCGACCGACAGGCCGGCGCCGTCGACATAGACCGGAAAGAAGATCTTCGAGCCACGCGACAGGTCCTTGATGTCGCAGTTGCCGCCGTGCTCACGCGGCGGCACGGTGCGCGCGCCTGTCGCGGCCGCCAGGTCGCGAGCCTCGCCCTTCATCTTGCCCATGTGCGCGGTGCTGGCGAACGGCGGGTTGGCCAGCGGCGGTACGCGGGTCGGGTTGGTATCGATCAGCGCCTGCTCGCGCTTGTTCCACTCGGCGAGCATCTTGTGATCCGGCAGGCAGCCGATCAGCCCCGGATGGATCAGTCCGGCGAAACGTACGCCGGGAATGTGCCGGCTCTTGGTGAACATGCCCTCGAAGTCCCAGATCGACTTCTGTGCAGAGGGGAAGTGGTCGGTGAGAAAACCACCGCCATTGTTCTTCGAGAAGAAGCCGTTGAAGCCCCAGAGCATGTCCTGCTTGGCGCCGATATCGAGCAGTTCGACGATCAGCAGGTCGCCCGGCTGAGCGCCTTTCACGCCCACCGGGCCGGACAGGTAATGCACGGTAGACAGGTCGACGTCGCGCACGTCGCTGGCGTCGTCATCGTTCTTGATCGCACCGCCGGTCCAGTCATAGGTCTCGAGGATGAAGTCATCGCCCGGGTTGACCCAGCAGGCCATGGGAATGTCCGGGTGCCAGCGGTTGTGCACCTGTTCGTTATCGGTAGCAGCCTGGTTGAGGTCGACCTTGATCAGGGTATCGGTCATGACTGAGCTCCATAAGACCTGTGAGGAATGCCGGCCTGTGCCGGGGTACGCAGCCAGTCTCGAACGCGCGGTGAAATCGGCCAATACGTTGGATGACGTATGCCCAGACACCAGATTCCACGGGGCCTACGGCCTTTTTCGCGGACACGAAAAAGCGGCCGGCGCATGGAGAACACGCCGGCCGTAAAGCGGGAGTCAATTGTGTAGCCCGGATGAATTCCGGGGACAGACCGAAACTCCGCCCCGGATTGCATCCGGGCTACAAGAACGGGCCATCACACCGACAGATAACGGCTGATGCTCGCCTCATCGACCTTGTCGCGGGTTTCCTCAACGACGAACTTGCCCTTCTCGATGACCAGGAAGCGGTCGGCGATTTCCATGGTGAACGACAACACCTGCTCGGACACCACGATGGTCAGATCGCGCATGTTGCGGATCTCCTTCAGGCTGCGGGCGATGTCCTTGATGATCGACGGCTGGATGCCCTCGGTCGGCTCATCGAGCAGCAGCACCTTGGGGTTGGTGGCCAGCGCGCGGGCGATGGCCAGCTGTTGCTGCTGGCCACCGGAGAGGTTGCCGCCCTTGCGGTGGCGCATCTCAAGCAGCACCGGGAACAATGCATAGAGATCGTCCGGCACCTTGCCGCCAGCGGAGGCCGGCAAACCGGTCTGGATGTTTTCCAGCACGGTCATACTGGGGAAGATCATCCGCCCCTGCGGCACGTAGGCGACGCCGCTTTCCACACGCTGATGGGTCTCCAGTTTCGACACATCCTTGCCGTCCACGCGGATCTGCCCGCCCCACTGCGGCAGGATGCCCATCAGGCTCTTGAACAAGGTGGTCTTGCCCATGCCGTTACGGCCCATCACCGCGACGATTTCCTTCTTCGCCACGTCGAGGTTGAGCTCGTGGAGGATCTGGCTCTGGCCGTAGCCGGAAGCGAGGTTGCTGATCTGGAACATGTTTGTCACTCCAACATAGACGGTGCGCACCGCGCACCCTACGGTCTGATACCCGGGTGTAGGGTGCGCCGCGCGCACCGTTGCGTAGCCATGGCCATCAATGCCCCAGGTACACCTCGATCACCTTGGGATTACTCTGCACCGCCTCCATGCTGCCCTCGGCCAGCACCTTGCCCTGGTGCAGCACGGTGACGCGGTGGGCGATGCTTTTCACGAACTCCATGTCGTGCTCGATGACCAGCACCGAGCGGCCTTGGCTGATGCGGTTGAGCAGATCGGCCGTGGCCACTCGCTCGCTCACGCTCATGCCGGCCACCGGCTCGTCGAGCATCAGCAGTTGCGGGTCCTGCATCAGCAGCATACCGATCTCCAGCCACTGTTTCTGCCCATGCGAAAGCAGGTCGGCCTGACGGTGCAGGTGATCGCCGAGCATGATTTCCTGCGCCACCTGTTCGACCCGCTCGATCACCTCTTGCGTGCGCTTGAAGAACAACGCGCCGAACACCTTGCGCCCGGCCGGGTAGGACATCTCCAGGTTCTCGAACACCGTCAGGTTTTCGTAGATCGATGGGTTCTGGAACTTGCGCCCGACGCCCGCACGGACGATGTCGAACTCGCGCATCCTGGTCAGCTCACGGCCGTCGAAATCGATGCTGCCGGCGGTGGCGCGGGTCTTGCCGCAGATAAGGTCGAGCACCGTGGTCTTGCCGGCCCCGTTGGGGCCGATCACCACATGCACCTCGTTGCGGTCGACGTAGAGGTTAAGGTCGTTGACCGCCTTGAAGCCGTCGAAGGACACGGTCAGCCCCTCGATGGCCAGTACCGGCTTGGCGGCCTGAAAGCCTGCTGGGCTGTTCATGGCGTGGTCTCCAGATCAGGGGTGGGACGCTTGCTGCTGGCAACGACCACGGGAGCCGGCGTAGCGACCGCCTGTGGTTTGCGCCGCAATCGCGCCAGCCAGCGCTTACCGTGGCTGTCCCACAGGCCGGCCAGACCATTGGGGAAATACATGACCACGACGATGAACAGGCCGCCCATCAGGTACAGCCACAGCTCGGGGAAGCTCTCGGAGAAATAGGTCTTGCCGAAGTTGACCAGTAGCGCGCCGTACACCGCACCGAGCAGCGACAGGCGCCCGCCGACCGCGGCGAAGATGACCATTTCGATCGATGGCACGATGCCGACGAAGCTCGGCGACATGAAGCCCACCTGCAAGGTGAACATCGCCCCACCGATACCGGCGAACGCTGCGCCGACGCAGAACACGAAGATCTTGAAGCTGGCCACGTCGTAACCGGAGAAGCGCACCCGCTCTTCCTTGTCGCGCATCGCCAACAGCAGGCGACCGAGCTTGGAGGCGATGATGAAACGGGCGATGAGAATGCAGCCGATCAGCAGCACCGCACTGACGAAGTAGAGGATCAGCTTGGCCTCGTCGCTACGGATGTCCCAGCCTTTGAGCGTGCGCAGGTCGGTAATGCCGTTGACCCCGCCGGTCAAACCCTGCTGGCCGATGATCAGCACGGTGAGGATCAGCGCAATGGCCTGGGTGACGATGGAGAAATACACGTCACCGACGCGGCGCTTGAACATCGCGATACCGATCACCAAGGCCAACAACACCGGCACCGCCACCACCGCGATCAGGGTGAAGCTCAGGCTGTGGAAGGGTTCCCAGAACAGCGGCAGTTCGGTGATCTGGTTCCAGTCCATGAAGTCCGGGATGCCGGGTGTGGACTGGATCTTGGTGCTTTCCGGGTCGGACGCCTCGAGCTTGAGGAACATCGCCATGCAGTAACCGCCCAGGCCAAAGAAGATGCCCTGGCCAAGGCTCAGGATGCCGCCATAGCCCCAGCACAACACAAGGCCGACGGCGACGAAGGCGTAGGTCAGGTACTTGCCTACCATGTTCAGGCGGAAGGCATCCAGCGCCAGTGGGAACACCACCAGAATCAGCGTGGCGAGCAGCGCCAGGCCGATGGCGCCTTGCTTGCCGCCGAGCAGTTTGTCGAGTGTCGGATTCATGCCCATGCCCTCAATTCAACAATCCCGTAGGAGCCCGCTTGCGGGCGATGAACAGGTTTGCAATCGCCCGCAAGCGGGCTCCTACTTTTCATTTGCGCACCTTGGCCGAGAACAGCCCCTGCGGACGTAGCATCAGGATCAGCACCACGGCGGACAGGGTCAGCACCTTGGCCATCGAACCGCTGGTGAAGAACTCCAGCAGCGATTGCGCCTGGGCGATGCTGAAGGCCGAGGCGATGGTGCCGAGCAGGCTGGAGGCACCGCCGAACACCACCACCAGGAAGGTATCGACGATGTACAGGGAGCCTGCGGTCGGCCCGGTCGAACCGATGGTGGTGAAGGCCGCGCCAGCCACGCCGGCAACGCCGCAGCCGAGGGCGAAGGTCATACGGTCGACGCGCTTGGTGTTGATACCCACGGAGCGTGCCATCACCCGATTCTGCATGGTGGCGCGCACCTGCAGGCCCCAGCGCGAGCGATAGATCATCAGAAACAGCAGCGCGGTGAGCAGCAGAGTCAGGCCCATGACGAACAGGCCGTTGCGCGGAATGTCGATGGCCTCGGTCGGGTTCCAGGAACCCATCAGCCAGTCCGGCAGCGTGGCGCTGACTTCACGCGCGCCGAAGATCGAACGAAAGCCCTGCTGCATCACCAGGGACAGCCCCCAGGTAGCCAACAAGGTGTCCAGCGGACGCTGGTAGAGCTTGCTGATCATCGCCCATTCCACCAGCCAGCCAATGGCGCCGGCGATGAAGAACGAGAGGATGATCGCGAGAAAGAAGTAGTAAGGCCCGAAGGCCGGTGCGTAGCTGGACGTCAGCGAGGACACCACGAAGGTGGTGTAGGCGCCGATGGTGAGAAACTCGCCATGGGCCATGTTGATCACGCCCATCTGCCCGAAGATGATCGCCAGCCCCAGAGCCATCAGCAGCAGCACGCAGAACACGGACAAGCCGTTGAACCCCTGCATGGCTGCGATGGCGCCGAATTCCGATAGCCATTCCATGTCGATGGTCTCCAGAAGAAAAGAGAAAAGCCGGTAGGAGCCGGCTTGTCGGCGATTCACTGATCGCCAGCAAGCCGGCTCCTACGAGAGGGTGTTGCTTACTGGTAGCCTTCCGGGAAGGGGTTCGGCTCGATCAGATCGGACTCGAACACCACCTTGAACTGGCCGTCTTTCTGCACTTCACCGATGCGGGTCTTGCTCCACAGGTGATGGTTGTCGTGCACCTTGACGTAGCCTTCCGGCGCGGTGTCCAGCTCGATGCCCGGGGAAGCGGCGACCACCTTGTCGATGTCGAAGCTGCCGGCTTTCTCCACGGCGGCTTTCCACAGCCATGGGCCGAGGTAGGCGGCCTGGGTCACGTCACCGATCACTGCGTCCTTGCCGTACTTGGCCTTGAAGGCTTCGACGAAGGCGCTGTTGTTCGGGTTGTCCAGGCTCTGGAAGTACTTCATCGAGGCGTAGAAGCCGGCCATGTTCTCGCCGCCGATGCCCAGCAGCTCGTCTTCGGTGACCGACAGGGTCAGCAGGGTCTGTTTGTCGGCGGTGACGCCGGCGGCTTTCATCTGCTTGTAGAAGGCGACGTTGGAGCCACCGACCACGGCAGCGAAGACCACGTCAGGCTTGCGCAGCTTGATCTTGTTGATCAGCGAGCCGAACTGGGTGTTGCCCAGCGGGTAGTACTCTTCGCCGACAACCTTGCCGCCGAGCACGTTCTCGATGTGCTTGCGCGCGATTTTCATCGAGGTACGCGGCCAGATGTAGTCAGAGCCGAGCAGGTAGAAGGTCTTGGCGCCCTTCTCCTTGGCCACCCAGTCCAGGCCCGCGAGGATTTGCTGGGTAGCTTCCTGGCCGGTGTAGATGACGTTCTTCGACTGCTCCAGGCCTTCGTAGAAGGTCGGGTAGTAGAGCAGGCCGTTTTCCTTCTCGAACACCGGCAGCACTGCCTTGCGCGAGGCCGAGGTCCAGCAGCCGAATACGGTGGCGACCTTGTCACCGACTAGCAGTTTGCGCGCCTTCTCGGCGAAGGTCGGCCAGTCGGAAGCCCCATCTTCCTGAATGACCTTGATCTGCCGGCCGAGCACACCGCCACTGGCGTTGATCTGCTCGATAGCCAGACGTTCGGCCTGGATCGAACCGGTTTCGGAAATGGCCATGGTGCCGGTGGCCGAATGCAGAATGCCGACCGTGACCTCGCTGTCGGTCACCGCCAGGCCGGTGGTGTTCACCTCGGCGCTGGCCACATGGCTGAACAGGCTGGCGGCCAGCAGCGAGAGCGCTGCCGCCCCCACCGCCAGCCGGCGGGGAAGAAGTCGAATCGGTTGAGAGTCCATGGTCGTGCTCCTGTGCTGGTTATTCGTGCCGAACCACGCCGGCTTCGCAGCTAGGATGCGTTTGCCCCCACCGAGCGGGGTATACGCAGCATGACGTAAGGGCATACGTCATCTGACGTACAGCGGCCTGCTCCAGCCTGGTGCAAGCTGGGCGCAGAAAAACCAGGCAGACAGAAGCCCGCGCGCGCGGCAGAGGCCTCGCTGAGCCGGGGCATGGAAGTTGCTGATGCTCATCCTGTGGGAGCGGCTGAGCGGTATGGCGCTACTGCTGTGAAAACGCTTCGCGGCTGAAGCCGCTCCTACAATCCGCCCACGATCAGGACTTCGCCCGTGCAACCAACCGGCACCCAGCGCATCATCAAGATTCGCCGCGACTACAACGCCTGGGTCGCCGACGAGACCATGGAGGATTACGCCCTGCGCTTCACGCCCAGGTCGTTCCGCAAGTGGTCGGAGCTGCGCATCGCCAACACCGCGCTCGGCGCCGTGTCGTTCCTCGCCCTGGAAGCCATCGGCGGCGCCCTGGCGCTGTCTTACGGCTTCACCAACACCCTGTGGGCGATCCTCGCGGTCAGCCTGGTGATCTTCCTCACTGGCCTGCCAATCAGCTACTACGCCGCCCGCTCCGGCCTGGACATGGACCTGCTGACCCGTGGCGCCGGCTTCGGCTACATCGGCTCGACCATCACCTCGCTGATCTACGCCAGCTTCACTTTTCTGTTCTTCGCCCTCGAAGCGGCGATCATGGCGCTGGCCCTGGAGCTGTACTTCAACATCCCGTTGGCCCTGGCTTATGTGATCTGCTCGATCATCATCATTCCGCTGGTGGCCTACGGCATCACCCTGATCAATCGCCTGCAGATGTGGACGCAGCCCGTGTGGCTGTTTCTGCTGGTGCTGCCCTATGTCTTCGTCATCGCCAAGAACCCCGAGGCGCTATCGGACTGGACCAGCTTCGCCGGCCGCGAGGGCGAACCCGGCAGCTTCAACCTGCTGCATTTCGGCGCCGCCTGCACCGTCGCCCTGGCCCTGATCACGCAGATCGGCGAGCAGGTCGACTACCTGCGCTTCCTGCCGGAGAAAACCCGCGCCAACCGCGTGCGCTGGTGGACGGCGCTGCTGCTGGCCGGCCCCGGCTGGATCATCCCCGGTGCGCTGAAGATGCTCGCCGGCGCCTTCCTCGCCTTTCTCGCCCTTCAGCATGAAATCCCCATGGAACGCGCTGCCGAGCCGACGCAGATGTACCTGGTGGCCTTCAACTACGTGTTCGCTTCGCCGCAATGGGCGCTGGCGGCCATGGTCCTGTTCGTCATCGTCAGTCAGGTAAAAATCAACGTCACCAACGCCTATGCCGGCTCGCTGGCCTGGTCGAATTTCTTCGCGCGCATCACCCATAGCCACCCTGGCCGTGTGGTGTGGCTGGTGTTCAACGTGGCCATCGCCCTGATACTGATGGAGCTGGGCGTGTTCGAGGCGATCGAGGAAGTGCTCGGCCTCTACGCCAATATCGCCATTGCCTGGATCGGCGCGCTGGTGGCCGACCTGGTGATCAACAAGCCGCTGGGGCTGTCGCCGAAATACATCGAGTTCAAGCGCGCGCACCTCTACGACATCAACCCGGTGGGTGTCGGCGCCATGCTGATCGCCTCCCTGCTCTCGGTGCTCGCCCACGGCGGCCTTTTCGGCGCCCTGGCGCAGGCGGCCTCGCCAGCCGTGGCGCTGGGCTCGGCATTCCTGCTGGCGCCGCTGCTGGCCTGGCTCACTGGCGGGCGCTACTACATCGCCCGCGAACGCCAGCCACACCTGCTCTATCCCCATACCGAAGCCGGCCAGGTGCAGTGCGGTCTGTGCAACAACCGTTTCGAAGAACCGGACACCGCACACTGCCCCGCCTACGGTGCGCCGATCTGTTCGCTGTGTTGCTCGCTCGACGCACGCTGCGAGGATCGCTGCAAACCCAGAGCACGCCTGAGCGATCAGCTCGACGACTTCATCGGCTGGCTGTTCCCGCGCGTTTCCATCCCGCGTCTGCACAGCCGCCTGGCGCAGTACCTGGGCCTGCTGAGCCTGCTGGTGCTGATGCTGTTCGGCGCACTCGCGCTGATCTACAGCCAGGTATCGCTGAGCCTGCTGACGCAGGAACCGGCAGTCCGCCAGACCCTGTTCCAGGCTTTCCTCAAGGCCTTTCTGACCCTCTCGTTGTTCGCTGCCATGCTCGCCTGGTGGCTGGTACTGACCCGCGAAAGTCGCCGCGTGGCGCAGGAGGAGTCGGATCGGCAAACCCTGCTGCTGATGCAGGAGATCGAAGCTCACCGCAAGACCGACGAAGCCCTGCAGCAGGCCAAGGAAGCGGCTGAGTCCGCCAACGCGGCGAAAAGTCGCTACGTCACCGGGTTGTCGCACGAGTTGCGCACACCGCTCAACAGCATCCTTGGCTATACCCAGATCCTGCAGCGTGACGCGGCCATGCCGAGCCGGCACCAGGACGCCCTGGCCACCATCCTGCGTAGCGGCTCGCACCTGCTGTCACTGATCGACGGCCTGCTCGACGTGGCCAAGATCGAAGCCGGCAAACTGCACCTGGAACTGGCGGAAATTCCCTTCCCGGAGTTCATCGACCAGATCGAACGCATGTTCACCCCTCAGGCCGCCGAGAAAGGCCTGCGCTTTCGCCTCGAATGCATCGGCCGCATGCCGGCAGTGGTGCGTGGCGACGAGAAACGCGTGCGACAGATCCTGATCAACCTGCTGGGCAACGCCGTGCGCTTTACCGAGCGCGGCGAGGTGCGTCTGCGCGTGGGCTATATGCGCGAGACCGCCACCTTCGAGATCATCGACACAGGTATCGGCATCGCCCCGGAACAGATCGAGCGCATCTTCCAGCCCTTCGAACGCGGCGACCTGATGCGCCAGGACAACGGTGTCGGCCTCGGCCTGACCATCACCCGCATGCTCACCTCACTGATGGGCGGCGAATTGTCAGTACACAGCGAACCCGAGCAGGGCACACGCTTCCAGGTTCGCCTGTTCCTCTCCGAAGTACGGGTGCCGCAGGCGGTGGTACACGTCGAGCACGACATCACTGGCTACCAGGGGGAACGCCGCCTGATTCTGCTGGTGGACGATCATCTCGAACATCGCCGCGTGCTCGCCGGTATGCTCGAGCCGCTGGGCTTCGAGGTGATCCAGGCCGCCAGTGGCCAGGAGGCGATTCGCCAGGTGGCGCTGCACAGCCCGGCGTTGATCCTGATGGACCTGTCCATGCCGCAAATGGACGGCTGGGAAACCAGTCGCCTGATTCGCCGTAACACACGCTGCCAGGCGCCGATCATCGTGATCTCCGCCAATGCCTTCACCGACGACCGCGAACGCAGCGTCGCTGCTGACTGCGACGACTACCTGGCCAAACCGGTGTACACCCCGCAGTTGCTCGAACGCATCCAGCACCAGCTCGGTCTGACATGGCTGCGCCGCACTCAGGGGCAGTTGCCGCCGCCAGAAGCCATCACGTTACCCGGCAGCGACGACCTGCAGGCGCTGCGCGAACTGGGCGCTCTGGGTTACGTACGCGGCATCCAGCAACGCCTGGACGATATCGACCAGCGCCACCCGGCCTGCGCGGGCTTCACTGCCGCCTTGCGTCTGCTGGTGAAGAACTTCCAGCTCGATGAATTCAACCGCCAACTGAAGGAGGCCGAACATGAATGCGCCGCTCCACCAGCCTGAGTCGTGCTCGCCCGCCAGCCTGTCGGCCGAGCGCGGCATCATCCTTATCGTCGACGACACACCGGACAACCTCGCCCTGCTCTCCGACGCCCTCGACGACGCCGGCTACATGGTGCTGGTCGCGCTGGACGGTGTAAGCGCTTTAGGCCGCATCCAGCGGCGTAGGCCCGACCTGATCCTGCTCGACGCGATGATGCCGGGGCTGGATGGTTTCGAGACCTGCCGGCGAATCAAGGCTGAGCCGAGCAGCGCCGATATCCCCGTGCTGTTCATGACCGCCCTGACCGATAGCGAGCACGTGGTACAGGGCTTCGAGGCCGGCGGCATCGACTACGTGACCAAGCCGATCAACCCCGAGGAAGTGCTCGCCCGCGTCGCCTCGCACCTGCGCACGGCGCGCATACTCCAGGCCGCGCGTGCTGCATCGAAGCCGGTCAGCCTCAGCCTCGACGATGCCCCCGCCTATGCCAGGCTATCGGCGCGCTTCCAGCTCACCGAGCGCGAAGTGCAGGTACTGCGCTGGGTAGCCTGCGGCAAGACCAACCGCGATATCGGCGACATCCTCGGCCTCAGCCCGCGCACGGTGAACAAGCACCTGGAACACGTCTACGTGAAGCTCGGCGTGGAAACCCGCACCGCCGCCGCCTCGGTAGCGTTGGCGGCAATGAGCGAACGGGGATGACCCAAGAACCAGCATGTGTCGTCTTGCTCCTGGGTCGGCAACCGCGTAGCCCGGACGAGATCCAGGCTACGGTTCTGATCCTCATGTAGGGTGCGCCATGCGCACCTGAGCAAAGATGCTGGTGCGCGCGGCACACCCTACGGACTGGTAATTGGCTTAGAGTTGCAGCAACGCGCTTGCTTCGGAGCCAACATGCCCCATCCCAATATCGTCATTCTCACCGGTGCCGGTATCTCCGCCGAGAGCGGCATCCGCACCTTCCGCGCCGCTGACGGACTCTGGGAAGACCACCGCATCGAAGAGGTGGCCACACCCGAAGGCTTCGCCCGCGATCCGGCGCTGGTGCAGCGTTTCTACGACATGCGTCGCGCCCAGCTGCGCGATCCGGCCATCGCACCGAATGCCGGGCATCTGGCCTTGGCCGAGCTGGAGGCCGCCTGGCAGGGCGAGTTTCTGCTGGTCACGCAGAACGTCGACAACCTGCACGAACGCGCCGGCACCAGACGCTTGCTGCATATGCACGGTGAGTTGCAGTCGATGCTCTGCAGCAACAGCCAGCAACGCTTTCCGCTACAGGATGACATGCCGGTCAGCCAGGCGTGCGCCTGCTGCGGGCTGGTCGGTACGCTGCGCCCGGATATCGTCTGGTTCGGCGAGATGCCCTATCACATGGAGCGCATCTATGACGCGCTGGAGCAATGCGAGCTGTTCGTCAGCATCGGCACCTCGGGCCATGTCTACCCGGCGGCGGGGTTCGTCGAGCAGGCGCACCGAGCCGGCGCGCATACTTTGGAGATCAATTTGGAACCGAGCCTGGGCCATTCGCTGTTCGCCGAGAAACGCTATGGCCCGGCCACCGAACAGCTGCCGCGCTGGGTAGCGGAGCTATTGGCGGGCTGAAGCCAAGAACAGCTGTAGGACAAACTCAGGAGCGCAGCGAACAGCCCGCTGTTTTGCAGCACCCCACACATCCAGCGGCGTACTGCTTCCGAGCGGCCGGCGTCCCGGTACGCCCTACCCGGCGTCCTGAACGGGCGCCGCCGCTTCGGCCGGCACCTCCGGCGCCGGGCTGAACACGCCATTGCTCCAGGCGTAGTAACCCAGGCCCAGCGCCAGCAGCAACGCCAGTATCCAGGGCCACACCACCGGTTTGTTGGCATAGGGATCGCGCAAAGCGCGATCGCTGCCCTTGGGTAGTTCCGCCATCTGCGTGAGCGCGGTGCCGAAGGGAATGCTGATACGCGCCTGGGCATTCACCGCCCAGCCATTGCCATCGAGGATCGGCCCCAGGCTGCGCCGGCGCAGCTTGAACCAGGCCAGCAGCATCGACGGCCCGGAGATGGCCAGCAGCACGCCGAGCAGCAGCAGCGGAACCTGCCACCAGACCAGCGACAGAATCCCCGTGACCACCGCCGCCAGTGCCGTGCCCAGGGCACCGACCGCCAGGCCGATGGCCGCGAAGATACCGGCGAACTTGGCGATATCGAAGGCCGGGGTAGGCGTGGCGGCTGGAGCCGCACCGGTTTCGCCGACCTTGGCTGCGGTCTTGCTGACCATGTCGGCGTCGCGACTGGCGGCAAGCTTCTGCACCTGATCGGACACCAGCTTGGAAACGCGTCGATACGGCGACCAGAACGCCTCGCGAATGCTGATGGCGTGCTGCACCACCTTGACCACGGTGGCATCCCAGTCGTTGCCGTCGCGGTCGTAGAACAGGCCATGGCGGCCCGCCTGCAGATCACCTTCGCTGCCAGCGGTCACCGCCACCACGATATTCAGCGCCTCCTTACCCCGCACCGGCTCGCCGCGACGCGTGCACGTGCAATAGAGCAGGAAGCAATCGCTGGCCGCCGCCACCTTGGCGTGAGCCTCGACGTTGTCGACCTCCACCACCAACTCGCAGCTCTTGCCGTCGATATACAGAACCCCGGCCTGGAACACGGCCTTCTCGTGACGCGAATAGAACGCCTGGAAGGACACGAAGTTGCGCAGCAGCGTAACCAGGCCATGACGCAGGCGAATCAGCTTGTCCAGTTCGACCAGCCCGTCCGCCGCCTCGGCCACGGTCTTGTCCTCTTCGACCAGCGCCAGCAAACGGGCCTCGGCGCCCTGCTCCACCAGTTCGAGAATACGTCCGCGCTCCAGCATTTCGGCAATCGCCACTTTCGGCGTCTCGGCGCGCCAGGCCAGGTAGTTGCTGCACAGCGCAACCAGGTGCTGCCACTGCTCGCGCGACAGGCTGTCCTGCTCGCCATACACCGGCACCACCACACGCTGGCGAAACTCATCGATGGCACGCTGCCAGGCCGGGTTGAGCCCCTTGTCCAGCGGCAGCTCATCGCCATGCTGCACCACCGCCAGCGGCAGGTCGGCCACCTCGCTGGCATCGGCTAGGGACAGCGCGGCCAGACGCACCAGCTCTTCTTCCTTGGCATTCATCAGGGCGGCAGCACGCGGGTCGAACTCGGCCATGGCCACGCGCGTGAAATAGTCGTCGATCTTGGCGCGCACCGCGCTCAGCGCCTCCACAGCGGCCACCGTACCCTCGCCGAAAGCATCCAGCCCCTGCTCGGCGGCACGCGCATGCCAGGCATGCAGCTGACGCGCCTGATCGAAGAAGGCGGTGATCTGCTCGGCACCGATGGCCGGCTCACCACTGCGGTCGGTCTGTGCGCCCAGGCAGGCGATGATATCGGCGATGGCGGCCTTGAGTTCGGCATCATCGGTCAGCGTCGCCGGCACCAGACCATCACCATTGGATTGGTGCGGCGGGAACAGCTTCGCCAGATCGGCGGTATCGGCCGGCGTCAGGCTCTCGGCATCGGGCCGCCCAAGCACCCCCAACAGGCGTTGCGCGGCCAGACGCAGGCGCGCGCCCACAGCATCTTCGGTGAGCGAGGACAGCTGCAGCGGGCCGTCATGGAACAGCACGGCAGGGTCGGCCAGACGCGCCAACGTCCAATCGACCACATCGAGAATTTCCGGCGCGCGAATACGACCGTCATTGTTCAGGTCGATGTACTGCAGCATGCGCCGATCCAGCTCCAGGTTGTTCACCGGGCAGGCCAGGCTGGCCCAGAGTTTCTGATCCAGGCCACGCAAGGCGGCGAGGTCGGCGGGCGTTTCCAGTTGCACCTGATCGAAGCCGCCGGCACGGAAGAAGCGCCAGCGATGCGCGAGAGCTTGAGTCATCTACAGAAGGTCCTTTCTTTGTGAGGGCGACTGCGCCACGAAGCCAACCGGGGGCCGTCGCAGCGCAGCGGCGCACCGCCCCCTTCAACAGACTCCGACTTGCCCGGCGCTGTTCAGCTCAGTGTAACCGAGGCAACGAACCCTGCGCTTATTGCGCCCCAACCGCCAGCGGCTGCGCCTCGGGCTGCTTGATCAGCGCATAGAGCAAGCCAGTGACCAGGCTGCCGGCGACGATGGCGAGCAGGTACAGCAGCGCGTGATTGATGGCGTTGGGAATCAGCAGCACGAACAGACCGCCGTGCGGCGCCATCAGCTTGCAGCCGAAGTACATCGACAGCGCGCCGGTCAGCGCACCACCGGCAATGCTGGCCGGGATCACCCGCAGCGGGTCCTTGGCGGCGAAGGGAATCGCCCCTTCGGAGATGAAGCACAGCCCCAGCACCCCGGCTGCCTTGCCGGCCTGGCGCTCGCTCTGGGCGAACTTGCGCCGCGCCAGCACGGTGGCGATGGCCATGCCGATGGGTGGCACCATGCCGGCCGCCATGGTCGCGGCCATCGGCGCATAACTGCTCGAGGCCAGCAGGCCGACGGAGAAGGCATAGGCCGCCTTGTTGATCGGCCCGCCGAGATCGACGCACATCATGCCGCCGAGCAGCATGCCGAGCAGGATTGCATTGGTACTGCCCATGCCATCGAGAAAAGCAGTAAGCCCTGCGAGCATGCCTGCTACCGGACTGCCAACCAGATAGATCATCACCAGCCCGGTGAACAGGCTGGCCACCAGCGGGATGATCAGAATCGGCTTGAGCGCCTCGACGCTGGCTGGCAGACGCACCCAATGGGCGATGGCCTTGGCCGAATAGCCGGCGAGAAAACCGGCGATGATGCCGCCGATGAAGCCGGCCCCCAGCGAACTGGCCAACAACCCGCCGATCATCCCCGGCGCCAGGCCAGGACGATCGGCGATGGAATAGGCGATATAGCCGGCCAGCAGCGGCACCATCAGTTGAAAGGCGCTATCGCCGCCAATCTTCATCAGCGCGGCAGCCAGGGTGCCCTCTTCCTTGAACGCCTCGATGCCGAAGATGAACGACAGGGCGATCAGCAGGCCGCCGGCCACCACCATCGGCAGCATGTAGGACACGCCGGTGAGCAGGTGCTTGTAGGGGCCGGTTTTCTCGCCACTACTGGCGACGGCCTTGCCCTCGGCTGGCGTGGCTTCGCTCAGCGCTCGCGCCTCGTTCAAGGCCCGCTCCAACGTCTGTTGCGGCAGTTTCAGGGCCACCCCGGTGCCGCAGCGGTAGACCTTCTTGCCAGCGAAACGGCTGGTGTCCACCTCGATATCGGTGGCCAGCAGCACGGCATCGGCCGCTGCGATGGCGGCATCGTCGAGCAAGTTACGCGCGCCGACCGAACCGCGGGTTTCCACCTGCAACTCGATGCCCATACGCGTGGCCGCCTGCTGCAGCGCCTCGGCGGCCATGAAGGTGTGCGCCACGCCAGTGGGACAGGCAGTGACTGCCACCAGCCGCTTGCGCCCGCTCGGCGCGGCGGCATCCTCGGCATAGGGCCGGGCCCGCTCGGGGGCTTCGCGCAGAAAGCGTTGCGGGTCGGCCAGCGCCTCGGCTGGTGTGGCCTGCAGCAGGGGTTTGCCGACAAAACGACCGAGCGCCAGCTCGCCAGTCTTGACCACCACCACCAGATCGGCAACGGCAATATCCGCCTCGCTCAAGGGCGCTCCGATGGCGCGGGCGTCGTGCACCTCGACACGGGTTTGCCAGCCCAGGCGCTCGGCTGCCGCCTGCAACAGACGCGAGCAGAGCACGCTGGTGACCTGCCCATTGGGGCAGGCGGTAACGATCAGCAGGTTCATGTCAGTGCCTCTTATTCTTCTATGGGGTGCAGTTGTACGGCCGCCTCGAGACGGGCCAGCTGCTCGCGATCGTGGATGCCGAAACCGATCTGGGTGACCGCCTGCGCGGCCACCGCCGTGGCCAGGCGCAGGGTGCGTTCGGCGGGCCAGCCTTCGAGCAGACCATGCAGGCTGGCCGCCAGCAGCGAGTCGCCGGCACCGACCGTGCTGGCCACCTCGACCCACGGCGGTACGGCGCGCAGGGCGATGTCCGGGCCATGCCAGTCGACACCGGCCGCGCCGCGCGACAGCAGCACATGCTCGATGCCCTGTACGCGCAGGCCCTGCACGGCGGCGGACAGATCGCTGCCGCAGACCTCGGCCAGTTCTTCCTCGTTGGGTTTGATCAGCCAGGGCGCGACGCCCAGGGCCGCCTGCAGGGCCGCACCACTGCTATCGACCGCGAGCGGCACGCCGCAGGCCTTGATCCGCCGCAGCAGGCCAGCGAACCACTCAGGCGTCACACCACGCGGCAGGCTGCCGGCCACCACCACGGCGTCATGCCCAGCCAAGAGCGGCTCCAGCTCATCCTGCAAACGTTGAAGGTGCTCGGTCTCGACCTGCGGGCCGGGGCCGTTGAGGTCGGTGATACAGCCGTCGGCTTCGGCCAGCTTGATATTGCTGCGCGTCTCGCCCGGCACGCGGACGAACAGGTCGTGAAAGCCGCGCTTGTGCATCAGGCTCTCGAACGGTGCGGCATTGGTGCGGCCGAGAAAGCCGCCGACACTCAAGGTATGACCAAGATCGGCCAGCACCTGGGCGACGTTCAGGCCCTTGCCGGCGGCGTGGCTGCGCAGCTCATGGCAGCGGTTGATCGCGCCGGGCTGCAGACGGTCGAGACGCAGGGTCAGGTCCAGCGCCGGATTCAGGGTCAGGGTCAGGATTCGGGCCATCAGTGCATCTCCGCCACCAGCGCGCGCACGGCGCTGGCACTGTCGAGGGTCAGGGCGCGGTCAGCCAGGGTTCGCGCCTGGCGGCTGTCCAGCTCACGCACGCGCGCCTTGACCAGGGCAATCGAGCGCGGTGTGACGCTCAACTCGTCCACGCCCAGGCCGACCAACAGCGGCACGGCCAGACGGTCGCTGGCCAGCTCGCCGCAGATGCCGACCCACTTGCCCTGGGCATGGGCAGCGGTCACGGTCATCTCGATCAGGCGCAGCACGGCCGGATGCAGACCATCGGCCTGTGCCGACAGCTGCGGATGGCCGCGGTCGATGGCCAGGCAGTACTGGGTCAGGTCGTTGGTGCCGATACTGAAGAAGTCGACCTCACGCGCCAGCACCGGCGCCAATAACGCCGCCGAGGGCACTTCGATCATGATGCCGACCTGCAGGTCGCGTACTTCGATCTCTTCGCGCAGCCGCTGCACCATGTCACGCGCCGCACGCCACTCCTCCACCGAACCGACCATGGGGAACATGATCCGCAGCGGCCGGCCATCGGCCGAGGCGAGCAAGGCGCGCAGCTGGGTTTCCAGAATCTCCGGACGTTGCAGGCTCAGGCGAATGCCACGCACGCCAAGGAAAGGATTTTCTTCGGCCGGCATCGGCCAGTACGGCAGGGGTTTGTCGCCGCCAACATCCAGCGTGCGCACCACCAGCGGGCGTCCGGCCAGCGCATCGAGCACACGACGATACTCACGCTCCTGCGCGGCGTGATCCGGCGCCTGGGCATGCTCCATGAATACCAGTTCGGTGCGCAGCAGGCCCACCGCTTCCGCGCCCAGCTCCACCGCGTCGGCGGTTTCGCCGCTGGCACCGATATTGGCCGCCACTTCCACACGCACGCCGTCGCGCGTCTGCGCATCGTTGAAGCGCGCGGCATGCGCCTGCTCGCGCCGCTGCTGCGCCGTCTCACGATCATGCAGCGCCTGGTCGCGCTCAGCGGTATCCGGGGCGATGCGCAGCAGGCCGCTGTCGCCATCGAGCAGCAGTGGCGTGCCTTGCGCCAACGCCAGCACGCCATCACCGGCACCGACCACAGCGGGAATCCCCAAGGCCCGGGCAATGATCGCGCTATGCGCGGTGGCGCCACCCTGTGCGGTCAGGATGCCGGCCACCCGCTGACGGTCGAGGCCAGCGACGTCCGACGGCACGACTTCAGCCATCACCAGGATGTACGGCTCGTTCGGTTCGCTGGGCAGCTCGACGCCACACAGATGCGCCAGCACACGGTTGCCAATATCACGCAGGTCCGCTGCGCGCTCGGCCAGCAGTGGGTCGTGCAGCGCTTCCTGACGCTTGGCCGCGGCCTCGACCTCGACCTGCCAGGCCGCTTCGGCGCTCACGCCCTTGGCCAGACGAGCATCGACGTCTTCGCGCAGCGCCGGATCGGCGAGCATGGCCAGGTGGGCACTGAAGATTTCCCGAATGCTCGCCACACCGGCGCCATCGACCAGACGCTGGATCTGCGCGGCGACAGCGGCCAGGGCTGCATCCAGACGCGCGCGTTCCTGCTCGACACCCAGGCCTTGCTCAGAGAAATCAAACACCGACGGCGTGCGCACCAGCGCCGGGCCGATGGCGATGCCGGGTGAGGCACCGACAGCCTGCAGACGGCTACCGGCAATAGGGGCGACCGCTTCGACCGGTTCCAGCTGCGCCGCGACCTCGGGCAGCGCTTCGCTCAGCGGCTCGACCGTTTCGCCCAGGCCACTCTCCAGCGCGGCGCGAATGGCCGGCAGCGCAACGTCGGCAATCGCCGGTTCGGCGCTGAATTCGAGCATCTGACCACGCCGTGCGCCCAGCGCCAGCAGGCGGCTGAGGCTCTTGGCCGAGACCCCGGCGCCCGTATCGCCAAGCAGGCGCACGCGTATGTCGCCCGCGAAGCCCTGCGCCAGTTCGCTCAGTGCCTTGGCCGGGCGCGCATGCAGACCATGGGCATTGAGCAGCGGCACGCTGAGGCTGGGCCAGTCCGGCGCTACCTCGCCACCCAGCGCCTCGATCACCTGGCGGCTATCGCTGGCTTCACTGAAGGCGGCCGCGCGACCACCGATCAGCACATCGCACAGGCGTTCCAGCGCCTGACGGTGCGCCTCGCCCTGGCTGGCCAGGCAGAACAGGCCGCGCAACGCCTCACCGCGAAAACTCAGCGGCTGCGCCGGGGTGATGAAAGCCAGGCCGGGCCGCTCGACACTGGCCTCGCTGTGCAGCCACCACAGGCCATCGCCCAGCGGCAGCGGCTCGCCACGGGCCAGCCCGAGGGCGAAGCCACTGCGGGCACAGCCGGCTTGACGCAACAGGCGCGCGCCTTGCCAGAGCAATTCGTCGAAGTCTTCGGCCGGCTGCGCCAGCGCCACCAGTTGGCCGTCCAGTGCCAGTGCCTGCGGCGCGCCCTGCAGCAACTCGAGTATCTGCGCCGGCTCGCGGGCCTCGCGCAGCGCCTGGCTCAGATCGCCCTCGCCCAGAGCGCGGGTCAGCAGTTGCAACAGATGCAGGTGCTCATCGGATTGGGCGGCAATGGCGATGGCCAGGTAGACCTGCTGGCCGTTGCCCCAGTCCACGCCCGCGGGGAACTGGATCAGGCTGACGCCGGTGCGCAGCACCTGATCGCGGGTCTGCGGCGTGCCATGGGGGATGGCGATGCCCTGGCCGAGAAAGGTCGACCCCTGGGCCTCGCGCGCCTGCAGGCCTTGGAGGTAAGCCGCAGTGGCCAGGCCGGCACTGGCCAGCGCGTCGCCGAGCATGGCCAGGGCTTCGCCCTTGTTCGCCGCCGCCCGGCCCATCTGGATTTGGCTGGCATCGAGTTCGAGCATGGGTGCCTCCGGCTTGGATTCTTGTTCTGATTGAGAAGGGTGTTCACGGGTTCGACGCTCACTTATGCCCCCAAACACCCTCAAGACTAGCTGATGAACCGCATTGCTGAAACGTTTCATCAAACGCTGGCACCTTATCCGATAATGGGTAATCCTTGAAGCCCAGTCGTCGTCGAGTCGGTGTAGACTCGCCGCGTTTTCACGCTCGAAATCCTTTCCCTGCATGGTGCTGCGCCCGTGAAACTCAGCGACATCGCCCGCCTGGCACAGGTCTCGGTGACCACCGCCAGCTACGTGATCAACGGTCAGGCCGAACGTCGGCGCATCAGCCCTGCGACCGTGGCCAAGGTGCTGACCGTGGTCGAGGAGCATGGCTATCTCCCGGACCTGCAGGCCGCCAGCCTGCGCCGCGGGCAAAGCCGCTGCCTGGGTTTCATCCTGCCGGACCTGGAAAACCCCAGTTATGCGCGCCTGGCCAAGCTGCTCGAACAGAAGGCGCGTGCCGCCGGCTATCAGTTGCTGATCGCCAGCTCCGACGATGACCCGAACAGCGAGCGGCAGCTGCTCGAGCTGTTCCGCTCACGCCGCTGCGAGGCGCTGATCGTCGCCAGCTGTCTGTCAGCGGACGATCCGCTGTATCCGGCCATCGTCGCCGCCGGCCTGCCGGTGGTGGCCGTGGATCGCGCGCTGTCGCCCACCCACATCCGCTCGGTGGTCAGCGACGACGAACAGGCCGGGCGCACCCTGACCGAAAGCCTGCTGACGCCCAAACCCCAGCATGTCGCCCTGCTCGGCGCCCGTGCGGAGCTGGTCATCAGCCAGGCGCGCGAACGCGGCTTCCGTTCGGCACTGAAAGGTTTCGACGGGCGCGTCAGCGTCTACCACGGCGAGTTGTTCAGCCGCGCCTGCGGCTACCGACAGATGCAAACGCTGCTGGAGGAAGTCGGCTCGCCGGATGCGCTGCTGACCACCGCCTACGTGCTGCTCGAAGGGGTGTTCGATGCGCTACGCGAACAGAGCAGCGAGCAATGGCCTTCAGTGCGCCTGGCCACCTTCGGCGATACCCAGTTGCTGGATTTCCTACCGTTGCGGGTCAATGCCATGAGCCAGCAGCACGAACGCATCGCCGAGCGCGTGCTGGCCTGGACACTGCGGGCGGTGGAACACAACGACTATCAGCCCGGCATCGAGGCCATCGGCCGCAGCTTCAAGGACCGAACCTGAGAGTAGGATGCGCCATGCGCACCGACTGTCGGAACAGGCCGGTGCGCGCGGCGCACCCTACATCTAGCTTTGATGCATCCTGCTAACCACCCTGAATCTTCTGCAGCAGTGGCTCGCACTGGCTCGGCTCGTCGCCAGCGCTGGGTGCCACCAGCGCCAGTAGCCCAGCCGCCGGCGCCACCGCAACGCCCAGCGCTACCAGGCCAACACCACGCAGCGCCAGCGGCGTGGCCTGGACGCCTGGTGACGGCTCCTTGAACGTCCCGCGCACATACAGCGGCGAGCGCAGGGAAAAGATACGAAAGCCCTTGGTCGCGGGCGTGATGGTGAAGTTCAGCCGCTCGTTGGCGAAGTTGGCACTGCCGTCGACCTTGATCACCGCATTGTCGGTGTCGATGACGAACAGCCGCGTGCTCATCAGCCCCTGCTTGATGCCAAGATCCGCTGCCGCGCAGTGGATCTTCACATCCTCGTCGCCGAACAGCCTGCCGACCAGGTAGTTGCCGACGTTCAGCCCGGCGATTTCCATCAGCCCGCGACTCACCGCGCCATCGTTGATCAGCATCTTCAACTCGCCATCGGCGCTGCCGAGCAAAGCGGCCACCGAGTTGCCACGGCCGCTGATGCGTGCATCGCCGTTGAGCTCACCGAGGCTGGTCTGCATCGGCGCGAAGGTGGGAAACAGCTGCTTGAGCTTGAGGTCACGCGCGCGCAGACGCATCTGCCCCTGCAGCGGTGTGGTCGCACCATTGAGCCGGATTTGCGAGTCGAGCACACCGCCGGCCATGCCGAAACGCAGTGGTTCCAGACTCAGCATGCCGGCATTGAGCACCACATGGGTGTCGAGATCGGTGATCGGTAACTGCTCACTGTGCACGATGCGCTTGCCGACAAAGCGCACATCGGCGTCCATCGCGCGCCAGCGGTCGGTGCGAAACTCGGAAACGGGTAGCGCCTTGTTCGCCGGCTGCACGTCCCGTTCGCCACGCTCGCGCTTGTCCGCGCTGGAGTCGGCGCCGATCAGCGGCGCCAGGTCACTGAACAGCAGTTGGTTGGAGGTCAGCCTCCCCGACAGTTTCGGCCGTGGCTCGCGGGCCACGAACGTCAGGTCGCCATGGATATCGCTGTCACCGATCTGACCATTGAAACCGAGGTAGCGAAAGATCGCCCCGTCAGCATCGTGCAGGCTGGCCTGCAAGCGACCGTCGGTGCTGTATGGCGGGGTGTCAGGCAAGGTCACGCCGGTTAGCGGATACAGCTGACTGAGGCTGGTGCCGGACAGACGCAAGCGCAGATCCAGAGCCCCCAGATTCTGCGGATCGGTCAGGCTGCCAGCCAGCACGATACGGGTCGCGCCAATGCGCAGATCGGCCTGCAACGGGAACGGCTGCGACGCGTCATGCAGCGCCAGCAGGCCACCGACCTTGCCGTTGCCGGTCAACGGCTGGCCACGGAAGCTGCCCTTGGTCTGCCAGGCGAAAGCGTAATCCTGGGCGCTGACATTGCTCTCGGTCAGGCGCTCGGCCGCGCTCTTGCCGACGATATCGGCGAATGGGATCGGCTCGCCCAGCGGCTGGATAATTGCCTCCAGGCGGGTGTTGCTGACCTTGTCGTCGACCTTCACCTGCCCCTTGTCGAAGCCAATGGTGCCGATATCCAGCGTCCAGGGGCTGGGCTGCTTGCTGTCGTCCGCCGCCTCCTTGCCCAGATCGAACACCCAGTTCGCCCGGCCATCGGCCAGGCGCTGCAGATCGGCGACCGGCGCGCCGAGTTCGATACTGGGGATGCTCACCGTCTTCCACAGCAGCGGCAGGGGCGACAGGCGTAAACGCACGCTGTCGAGACTGACGAAGGTATCGCCCTGCGCCCAGTCCGGGTTGCCCAGGCGCAACTGCTCGGCAGCAAAATGCGGCCAGGGTAGCCAGGCGCTCAAACCCTGCTGGCCAGCTTCACGCTGCCAGACCACGCGCAGATCGCCCTCGATGGCGAACGGCCGATTCAGGGCCGCAGAAACCTGTTCATTGATCAGCGGCCGCGCCCTATTCCAATCGAACAGCACCAGAAACAGTATCAACGCCGCCAGCAACAGCAGGAAAACGGCGAACAATGCGCCTACAAACTTGCGTAAATGGCGCACCCAGCGACCTCCTTATTTCACTGCCCGAGTGAAACGCGTCCATGTCCATACGACTGAAAAGATTCGCCAACGCTCCCTTGTCCTGGCGTGAAAGGGGAAAATAGCCGATTCTGAACGCCCGCTGGTGAGCAGACCAATGCGCCTGATCGACACCCACACCCATCTGGACTTCCCCGACTTCGACGCTGATCGCGACGAAGTACTCGCGCGCAGCCATACGCTGGGCGTGCAGCGCATGGTGGTGCTTGGCGTCTACCAGGCCAACTGGCAGCGATTGTGGCAACTGGTCGAAGAGGATGAAGGCCTGTACGCAGCCTTCGGTCTGCATCCGGTCTACCTGGAAGACCACCACCCGCAGCATCTCCTTGAGCTGCGCGATTGGCTGGGCAAACTGGCCGGGCACCACAAGCTGTGCGCCGTCGGTGAGTTCGGTCTGGATTATTACCTGGAACACCTGGATCGGCAGCGCCAGCAAGCGCTGTTCGAAGCGCAGCTGCAACTGGCCGCCGAGTTCGAGTTACCGGTGCTGCTGCACGTGCGCCGTGCCCATGCCGCGACCATTGCCACACTCAAGCGTTTTCGCCTGGCACGCGGCGGCATCATCCACGCCTTCGCCGGTAGCTATGAAGAAGCCCGTGAGTACATCAAGCTGGGCTTTCGCCTCGGTCTCGGCGGCGCCGCCACCTGGCCGCAGGCCAATCGTCTGCGCAAGGTGGTGGCGCAACTGCCGTTGGAGGCCATCGTGCTGGAAACCGACTCGCCGGACATGGCCCCGGCCATGCACCCGAACCAGCGCAACAGCCCGGAGTACCTAGCGGAAATCTGTGCCGAGCTGGCCGCGCTACGTGGCGTTACCGCCGAAGAGCTGGCTACGGCCAGCAGCCGTAATGCGGATGAGTTGTTCGGCTGGGCATAGACCGCGCAGATGGTCAGGCAAATCGCCCTACACGACCGTCCGTAGGAGCCCCGCATCGGGGTGAATGTTTCCAGATCGAGCCGCCCATATTCGCGGTGGGGAGCCGCTACTACAGGGTCAGAGCAACGGCCACGGGAATGCTGTGGGAGGGGCTTCAGCCGCGATGACTACAAAAGCATCGCTGCTAAAGCGCCTCCCACGCGGCGATCAGACCCGAAACGCGCCGATCAACTGCTTGAGACGCGTAACCAGCTCGCTCAGCTCGCGGCTGGCCTGCTCGGTCTGGCTGGCACCGGCAGCGGTGCGCTCACCCGCGTGGTTGATCTCGACGATGTTCTGGTCGATATCGTGCGCCACCGCCGTCTGCTGCTCGGCCGCCGCGGCGATCTGCTGGTTCTGGTCGAGGATCATGCCCACCGCGCCGAGGATGTTCTCCAGGGCCTGCTGCACTTTGGCCGACTGGCTGACCGTGCCATCCGCCATCTGGTGGCTGGCGTTCATCGCCTTCACCGCCGCCCCGACACCGCCCTGCAGCTTGGCGATCATCGCTTCGATCTCTTCGGTGGACTGCTGGGTGCGCTTGGCCAGGTTGCGCACCTCGTCAGCCACCACGGCGAAACCGCGACCCTGTTCACCAGCCCGCGCCGCCTCGATGGCAGCATTGAGCGCCAGCAGATTGGTCTGCTCGGCGATACCCTTGATCACATCGAGTACCTGGCTGATCGCCGCACTATCACTGGCCAGCTGGTTGATCACCGCCACTGACTGGTCGATTTCACCGGCAAGACGCTGGATCGCACCAACCTGCTGCTCGACCAATGCGCGGCCACTGACCGTTTCCTGATTCACGCTCTGCGCACTGCCTACCGCTGCGGCAGCGCTACGCGCCACCTCCTGGGCAGTGGCGGACATCTGGTTCATCGCCGTGGCCACCTGCTCGATCTGTGCACGCTGACCAGCGACCGCCTGGTTGCTCTCGCCTGAAACCAGTTCGACACGATCCGCCTGGCCACCGACCTCGCCCACCGTATGCCCGACGCGCTCGATCAGGTCATGGATACGCACCACGGTCTGGTTGAACACCTGCCCCAGCTCGCCCAGCTCGTCTCGGCTCTGTGCCTGGAAGTTGGCCGTCATATCGCCTGCGGCAACCCTGTCCATCACCTTGCCCAGGTTTTTCAGGGTAGAGCGGGTGGAAACGTAGAAGCCGCTGTAGAGGTAGACGATCAACAGGAACACCACCACCAACGCCACCACCAGCAACACCATCTGCGCACGGTTCTCGGTCAGCCGCTCGCTCAACTGGCTATCGAGAAATGCCAGCAGGCCGTCGTTGAAGGCGTAGGTCTTGGCCATTTCCTGGCTGACCTGATCGTAGAACTGCGCCCAGGGCGTATCCAGGCTGTCGGCGATGATCACCTGATCCTCGAACAGTACGCCGCTGTCCTTCAGACTCTGGCGACTGGCTTCGGCCAGGCTGCCCAGCCCATTCTGCGCCGCGACGTTACCGGCCAATGCCTCCTGCAGATTCAGGCCGTACTCGGCGTGCAACTTCTCCAACTGCAGCAGCAGGTCGTCGAACTTGGTACTGGCCGCAGAATTGAGAAAACCCTGCCCCAGGGAATAAGCGCCGATGGCACGGCCTTGGCTGAGCACATCGGTGATCTGCGGGGTGACGTTAGTGATCAGCTCGGTGATCTGCCGCACCTGGCGTTGCGGGTCCTGGCTCAACCCTGCCTGGCCGGCCACCAGCTTGATGAAAACCTGGGAGGAGCCCAGCAGCTTCTCGACGATGACGGTCTTGCTCTGCAACGAGGTCTCGGCCTCTGCACTTTTCAGCTCGGCCAGCAGTTCGTCGCGCTTGGCGACGAACTCCGCAGCCTGCTCGGTATCGCTGGTCACCGGCTGCAGCCCTTGCAGGCCGACATTGAGCGACTGCTGCAGTTGATCTATACGCCCCTCCAGATCCCCCGCCTGACCGGACTGACCGATCATCGAGTTGATCTGCACCAGATCGTTGAGGCTCTCAAGATCACGGCGCAATTGCAGGCTGCTGCCGAGTAGTTCGAGGCTTTCCAGGGCAGTCTGGGTGCCGACGAACTGACGATAGGAGTCGCGCACCAGATAGAAGTTGGTGACGAGCATGGGCAGGAAGAATAAAACGCTGATCAGGCTGAACTTCATGCCGAAGCTGAGGCGATTCATCAGCGCGATGGCCGGATACAACACGGTCTTCACTAGACGTCTCCAGTTGCCATTATTGTTATTGGTATAGCTCGAACGGCCGCAGAGCCTCTCACGGGCTGACAACGGCGTCCTGCGCAGCCCGACCTGTGGCGCGTGAATCTACGCGGCGAATACAGGCAGATAAATGTGACGAAAATCACCAAACAGGGTCGGCTACCGCCTCCTTATACCCCTTATCGACACGCGTCTCTGTAACTTAAGGTTAAACGCACGCCCAGCGAATCCAGCACGACGAAACAGAGAGGCTCAGGCTCTCGACGGGCACTGCTAGATGAATAACACCCAGACCGCGTAACCGGCGTACCAGACCACCGCAGCACGAATCAGCAGTTGCCACAGCTGATCCAGGGTAGTGACGCCCTCCTCGCCCATCACCGGCGGCGGCATCTCACCGGCCGCACGTCCGGCCTTGATCACCAGTTGCGCGGCAGAAATGTCCCAGCTCAGCAACTCATGCAGCAAGGCGCGACTGACGGCGACGAAATTACCGACCAGCGCGAAACTGGAAGCCAGTACCCGCGCCGGCAGCCAATCGAAGGCGTGGCGCAGTTGCACGGCGCGCTCACGCAGGGCGACTTGCTGCGCATGTTCGGCGCTCAAGGCCAACAGGCGATAAGCGAGCGCCGCCATGGGGCCGAGCAGCAGATACCAGAAGATAACGGCGAAAAAGCTTTGATAGGCCTGCCACAACAGATGCCCCTGAACCTGCTGCAGCAGTTCGGTCCCCTCTTCCGGCTGCAGTGCCAGATCTCGCTCGGCGACGTGGTAAGCCGCCTGACCGTCACCGCGCCGCCAGGCGTCGCGAAACGGCCCCAACGCCGCAAGCAGATCACCACGCCCCAGGCTGTAGATCAGCACCAGCAAATGCACCGGAAATGCCAGCCAGCCATATGCCAGCGGTTTGAGGATCAGCAACAGCAGACCCAGCGCCAACACCGGCAACAGCACCAGAATGGCCAGGCACAGCCACGGGGCCTGCTGTAGGCCGCCTTGTTGCAGGCGCTGCAGTTGCGCCAACCAGGGGCCGTCCTGCTGGATGCGCAGACGCCAGGCAGAAAACTTCTCGACCCACAGCACCAGCAGAATCACCAGAAAACTCATTGCTACCTCTCCTTCAATTCGGCGTGCAGACGCGACCAGTCGAACGCTGCCCCCGGGTCGGTCTTGCGCCCTGGCGCGATATCGCTGTGGCCACGGATACGCTGCGTCGACAGCGCCGGGTAGGCGTCCAGCAACTGTCGCGCCAGCTCGACCAACCTGGCGTACTGAGCGTCGGTGTAGGGCTGATCATCCGTCCCTTCCAGCTCCACTCCTAGCGAAAAATCATTGCAGTTATCGCGCCCCTCGAACCAGGAAACCCCGGCATGCCAGGCACGATCGAGGCAGGAGACGAACTGCGTCAGCCCGCCATCACGCTCGATGAAGAAATGCGCAGAAACCTGCAGGGACGCGATCTCGGCGAAGAAAGGGTGCTCGTGCACGGGCAAGCGGTTCTGAAAGAACGCCTGCACCTTGCCGGTACCGAACTGCCCTGGCGGCAGGCTGATGTTGTGCACAACCAGCAGGGAGATTTCGCCACCGGGGCGAGCGTTGAAATTCGGCGATGGGCAGTGAGGGATGCCCTGAAACCAGCCAGTGGAAGGGTCGAGCTGCATGTGGCACTCCTGAACGTGTCACCACTCTAGAGCAGGTGGCTACGGCGGCCAAGCGCGAGGCCGCAACAGGATGTGCAAAGGAGGAAAAATCGAGGATCACGACATGTATCAGCCGCGTCTCGCGGCGAATCGATATCGAGCACGCCGGAGGATTTAAACCGGGGCGGGGAACCTACAGACCAGGCCGTTGCCAGGAGCGAAGTGCTCCCTGGCAACGATCAGCTGTGCTTGAGCTTGCGCAGATTGCCGATGACCGACTCCAGGGCGCGGTCGAACAGCAGCGCATCGTCAAGCAGGCGCACGGCGTTGCGACGGAACTCCACTGCCAGCGCGTTACGCGTCTTCTCCAGTACCTTCATGCCGGTGCGATTGACGAACACGTACTTGCCGGTGGGTTTGATGATGGCCGCCAGCTTGCAGCGCAGCTTGTGCTCTTCATCTTCCTGGATTTCCACCCAGCTACCCACACGCAGGCTGTCCACCTGCAGCAGCGCCTCGTCGTCGTCCGGGAGCACAACGTCTGGCTCCTGCGGACGGGTCTGGCCCGGCGCGAGCAGAATGATCTCTTCGACCACCTCGACCATCGCCGGAGCGTCCTCGACCTCTTCGGCCGCCGGCAGTTCCAGCAGTGGCAGCTCGATGCCGGCTTCGCTCGGATCGGTGTGTGCAGCATCCTCGGCAACGACCGTCTCGGCTTCCGGGGCCGCGCGTTTGAAGCGCTGGAAGGCCTGCACATGCAGCACTTCCAATTGGCTGAAGAATTCGCTGGTAGAGAACGGATCGAACGCCGCACTGGCCATGCCTTCGCGCAGCGCCTTGAGCAAGCCCGGCACCAGCTCCAGCAAATGCAGACGCGCCTCGGGATCTTCGTGCGGGGCGACACTCCAGACCAGGTCATCCATGGTCTGCAGCGCAGCCTGCCATTCGTCCGACTCCACGCCATGCTTGAGACAGGTGAGCATCAGCACCTTGCTCCAGGCTTCCTGCAGCAACCGCACCACCACTTCCGGCAGGGTCTTGCCCAGTAGCCTCTCGTTCAGGGCATGTTCGACCTGACGGCGGGCCAGTTCGGCCTTGGCGCTGCCTTCCTCGGCATCGCGGGTACGCTGTTCGAGCAACTCACTGCGACGACGCTCATCGCCAGTGAACGCCATGAACTCGGCCAACAGTTCGGAGAAGATCGCCGGATCATCGACGAAGTCGTTCAGCAGACGCTGCACCACCTGTTCGATCTTCTGATAAAGGCTGTCACGCTGCGCATCGTCCTGATCGACCCAACCCAGCGCAGCAGAGGCGATTTCATTGAGCAAGCGGCGCGCCGGATGGCTGCCACGACTGAAGAAGGTCTTGTCCAGCACTGCAACCTTGAGCATCGGGATCTGCAGACGGCCGATCAGTGCCTTGAGCGAATCCGGCAGGGTGCGGTCATCGAGAATGAACTCGAACAGCATCGACACCAGATTGATCACATCTTCATCAACCTCGCCAACCACCCGCGCCTTGCCACTCTTGGCGCTGGCGCGCTCGAGCAATCGTTCGAGCTGGTCGCGAAGATCGAAATCTTCGACGTTGACCTGCGCCGGGGCACGCTGCTGCATGTGCGATAGCAGGCGCATCAGGTCGCTGCTGGTGATCGGCATTGCATCGGCTGTCTGAGCCCGGCGTGGCATCGCCGTGCCGCGCACTTGCGAGAGCAGATCCTGCAACGCACCGAACACTTCCTGCACGCCCTGATCGGCGCCTTCGAGCAAGGGAATACCTTCCTCGCCGGACGACTGGACATAAGCGGAAGCTGCCGGGCGCTGCTGACGGCGCGGCGGTGCGGACTTCAGCTCAGGCAACACGCCCGCGCTGACCAGCGCCTGATTGGCCTCGGCATACAGCATGTCGCAGCTGCCGAGCACGTACTTTTCGAACAGCTTGAGGATGATCAGCTTGACCTTGATCTCCACACCCAGGCTACTGCAGGCGTCGAGGAAGTATTCACTGAGCAGGGTCGGGCCGAGCGGGTTGCTCTTGTCGTCCAGCTTCTTGCTGATCACCGCATTGAGGCGCGTGGTGAGATGACCTAACGCAACAGCGTCTCGGCTCATCACCTTGGCTACCATGGCGTCCAGCGCCACGGTTTCTTCCAGCTCGTCGTTCTGTACCAGGCTCAGGCTATCGAACGACACGGCATCCAGCGCGGGCTGTGGTTTGCCGATTTCGTACTGATTGAGATTGGCGAAGGACTCGAACACTTTCTGCAGAAAACCACGTTCGATGTTCTTGCGCTTCAGACGCAGGTCGCGCATGGCTTCGAAGAAAGCATTCTGCTCGGCATTGCTGGTCGCCCGATCCGCCATCTCGAAGAGGGTATCGTCAGCATTGTCGAACAGGCTCTGCAGGTTCTGCTTGAGCTGTTGCGCCGCTTTGTCACGCACCTGAATCAGCGCCACGGGCAGTCTTCCTACCGGCGAAGTTGGCGATTGCTCTGCGGTGGCCTTGTTCAGGTGCACCACATTCGCGTCGGTCTTCATTCTAGTCTCCCGCAGACTGCCCGAACTCGAGCTTCCTGGTCTGCACAGCGTCAACCGAGCGTCGTCCGTAACGTCAAAGGCCTGGCGTCAATAATGAAAAAAGTAAAGCCATTATAGGGAGGCTGCGCGCCATACCAAGCCAATTTTTCCTACAGACATGACCCAGATCACAGATAGCTACACGCCACCTCCGGACGGTAGCCAATACGCGACAGCCGTATCTCTACAGCCTAACGCTGACAGCCCTGTGACGCTGCCCCGCTGGTCGGGCCGCACATGCCTCTTCTAACGCGGCGCGCCGCAGCGAAATCCTTTGCCCTTCGATGCCTGCGAGCACACTCCAGCCCATTGCCCTACTCCTGCCTGCCTCTATAATCGCCGCTCGTCTACAGCGGAGCCGATCATGCCCAACCTGACCCTCGCCGACCTCAGCAGTGAAATCGAAGCCAACGTCCGCCGCGCCTTGGCCGAAGACATTGGCAGCGGCGACATCACGGCCCAGCTGATTCCGGCCGAGCGTCTGGCCAGCGCCCGCGTGATCACGCGTGAAGAGGCGGTAATTTGCGGCACAGCGTGGGTCGATGCGGTATTTCGTCAGCTCGACCCGCGCGTCGCGGTGCATTGGCAGGTGCAGGATGGTGACAAGGTCAGCGCCGACCAGACCCTGTTCCGCCTCGAAGGCCCGGCCCGCGCCCTGCTCAGCGGTGAGCGCAGCGCACTGAACTTCCTGCAGACCCTGTCTGCCGTCGCCACCCGCTGCCGCCACTATGCAGACCTGGTAGTAGGCACCCAGGTAAAGCTACTGGATACCCGCAAGACCCTACCGGGCCTGCGCCTGGCGCAGAAATACGCAGTGACCTGCGGTGGCTGCCACAACCACCGCATCGGCCTGTACGATGCCTTCCTTATAAAGGAAAACCACATCGCCGCCTGCGGCGGCATCGCCCAGGCCATCAACACCGCCCACCAGATCGCCCCGGGCAAGCCGGTGGAGGTGGAAGTGGAAAGCCTGGAAGAACTGCGCGAAGCGCTGGAGGCGGGAGCCGATATCGTTATGCTCGACGAACTGTCACTGGAAGACATGCGCGAAGCCGTAAGACTCACCGCCGGCCGCGCCAAGCTGGAAGCCTCGGGCGGGATCAATGACAGCACGTTACGCGTGATCGCAGAGACCGGAGTTGACTACATCTCGCTAGGGACGCTGACCAAGGATGTGAACGCGGTGGATCTGTCGATGCGGCTGGCCTTGTAAGCCACCGCCCCACTGCAGGAGCCGCGCCTCGCGGCGAATCGCAGCCTCACCAAAATCGCACTGGACTACAAACAATTCGCCCCGGGGCGGGGTTCCTACAGGTCAAACCGCCCTTTAATCTTGCTGAGCATCCTTCAACAGAATGTTCTTGGAATAATCGAGAAATTCATCTAGGTGCCGGGTAATAACCGCCACGGTAATCGGTAGCTGCAGCGCTTGGTACTCATGAACGGCAATATTGCGATAGCCCACCATTCGCTTCAGCGCTTCGGCCAGGCTATTGTCGACCCAGCCGCCTACGGCGAGCAGTGCAAACACATCACGTGCGCTCTGTGGAATACCGAGACGCTCGCACCGATCAAATGCTGCCCCATATCCAGAGCCGCCTCGCAAGCACGCTGAATATTCAGAATGGCTGCATCTTGGCGGGAAAGGTCCTCAGCAAAACTCGCCGGGTCGCGCTCATACTCCAATCACGCGCGCGCCTGACGCAACGCTCGATGCTTGCGGCCTTGTTCAACAACACATCATCGGCCATACACCCGCCCCTCTCGCTCGATATCACGCAACAGAGGCGCCCTGACCCAATCCAGTTCAAGCTTCTCGCTCAACACAGCGCACTCGAACAAACCAGCCTCATCTCCTGGCACAGCCCACCAGCGCTCACCTTTAGTCAGCACCTGCTGCTGCATCACGGTAGAGGCCCTGCGCAAATCCAGCAAATCGACCGGACAACCTGCAACATCGGCAGCTTCACCGGCGAGATTCCAAAGCGTCAGCGGGTCAGCATAGCCTTGCACCAGCACCGCCAGTCCAGATCGCTGCGCTCGTCTGCCGTGCTCTGGATACGATTACCAAAGGCATAGACAGCCAGCACACCATCCAGGCGCGATCACAGTAGCTCGACCAGAGCCACCTCCATAGCCCGCCTCCGTATTCTACGCCTGGAAGTATATCTCAATCACGCGACAACCAAAGCCTGACAAGCCGCCCTCAACAAGAGCAACCCTCTTAAAAAACAAGATACCGAGCCAGCACTTCACAAGCGTGATTAAACACGCGGCCTCAGCCTGAAAGGTCTGGCATCATGCAGCGACGAAGCCCACATTAAACACGAGCCCTACCGTGAACGAAGCGCTAGCTCTTCTGCGAGAAAAAATTACCTCAAGGACCGCGACTGTCGGCATTTACGGTCTGGGCTATGTCGGCCTTCCCCTCGCGTTGCGCTTTTGCGAAGTTGGCATCAAGGTCATCGGTTTCGACATCGATGATTACAAGGTCGACACTCTCAATGCAGGGCAAAGCTACATCGAGCGATTGACGCCTCAGCACATCAAGCATGCTTTAGCTCAAGGGCTGGAAGCTACCAACGATTTCTCCCGCAGCAGTGAAGTCGATGCACTGATCATCTGCGTTCCCACACCACTCAACGCACACCGCGAGCCCGATCTCAGCTTCGTTATAAATACCATAGAGACGATACTCCCACACTTTCGAGCAGGCCAATTGCTCAGCCTGGAAAGCACCACTTGGCCCGGAACGACAGATGAGGAACTCGCCCCCCGATTGGAGGCGAAGGGATTCACGCCGGGACAAAACTGCGCATTGGTGTTCTCCCCAGAGCGGGAAGATCCGGGCAACCCAGACTATGGCACCCATGACATCCCCAAGGTAATCGGCGGCATGACACCAATCTGCCTCGAGCTGGGGCAGGCACTCTACCAGCATGCCATCCGCACACTAGTGCCTGTCAGCAGCACACGCACAGCTGAAATGACCAAACTGCTGGAGAACATCCACCGCGCGGTAAATATCGGCTTGGTCAACGAAATGAAGATTGTCGCCGACAAAATGGGCATAGACATTCACGAAGTCATTCGCGCCGCAGCAACCAAACCTTTCGGCTTCACGCCTTACAGCCCAGGCCCAGGACTGGGTGGGCACTGCATTCCAATCGATCCGTTCTACCTGACCTGGAAGGCCAAGGAATACGGTATCAATACCCGCTTCATCGAACTGGCCGGCGAGATCAACCATTACATGCCGCACTGGGTCGTGCAAAAAACCGCCGACGCCCTCAATGATCATGGCAAGTCGGTCAAAGGCAGTCGTATTCTGGTGCTGGGCCTTGCATACAAAAAAAATATCGACGACAGCCGCGAGTCACCTGCAGTGGAAATCATGGAACTGCTGCTGCATAAAGGCGCCATTGTCGACTACACCGATCCACATATTCCGACCTTCCCCAAGAAACGTGACTATAACTTCGACCTAAAGTCCGTCGCTCTGACAGCTCAAAACATCGCTAGCTATGATTGCCTGATCCTCGCCACGGATCACGACGACTTCGACTATGACATGCTGCAGAACCAAGCACACCTAATCGTGGATACGCGGGGTCGCCTGCAAAAGCAGAGCAATGTAGTTCCAGCCTAAGTCAGACGATAGCGAATGCCTGCCTTGATACAGCGGACTACGTTGAGTAGTGACCTCTACCCGCCAACCCAATAACAAGTACCACCATATGCCACAACACTTCCGGTCTGACATCGAGGGCCTACGCGCTATCGCAGTTCTTCTGGTCATCGCTGCGCACTTTGCTATTCCGGGCTTCGCTGGCGGGTTCATCGGTGTCGACATATTTTTCGTCATTTCCGGCTACCTGATAACCGGCATCCTGTTCAGGGAAATGAACGGTACGGACACCATTGCGCTTTGGCGTTTCTACGCCAATCGCCTCCGCCGCCTGTTGCCCGCCCTGGCCACGATGCTTATAGGAAGCAGCCTACTAGCCAACCACTTGTTACATGAAAGCCAGTATCGAGAACAAGGTACTGCTTCAGCCATGGCCGCAGTCTGGCTCAGCAATATCTATTTCACTTTTTCTGACGTCGACTATTTCGCCGAGGAAAGCACCAGCAACGCCATGCTGCATACTTGGTCATTAGGGGTAGAGGAACAGTTCTACCTCCTCTGGCCACTGCTCATTCTGTTCATAGCGCGTACTTATAGAGGTCGGAATAGGCGCACAGCGGTAGTCATACTATTCTCCGTTATCACGGTTGTGTCATTAATCGCCTGCCTAGCCTATTCGACCTGGAACCCGCAGTTTGCCTTCTACATGATGCCGACCCGCGCCTGGCAATTTTCGGCTGGCGCACTGGTCTGGTTAATTACTTGCGAGCAAAAAATATCGGAGCCAAAGGCTCTCACCATAGGAGCTAGCGGAACACTCTTGTTAGTGGCCGCGATCTTCGCAATTCGCCCAGACGCAGTCTATCCGGGCCCCTTGGCACTACTGCCAACACTAGCCACCTGCCTGCTGTTATGGGCCGGCAAAACCAGCAAGCAAACCGCAATTGGTGCTTTTCTTGCCCTGCCGCCAATGCAAATACTGGGGCGCCTCTCATACAGCTGGTACCTCTGGCACTGGCCTGCACTCATTATCAGTGAGCAACTAGCCACCATCAGAGGCCATGCAGGCAACACCGCGCTCGTTCTACTCATCACGCTACTTGCAGCAATACTGACCCATATACTGATCGAAAAACCTATTCGCTTCGGTACCACAGCCCGCGCCCAACCAAAGTGGCAGATCATCATGGCGCTGTTTGTAATGACTCTTCTCAACTCACAGTTTCTTGGCTGGCAGACCAACACGCAGAAACAGTTAGCAAAAGACAGTAACGCCTTTACAAGCGCTATGGCTGACATTCCTATCATCTATCAACATGGGTGTGATACTTGGTATCAAGACGCCGAGCTCAGACCCTGCATCTATGGGCAAACAGACGCCTCCAAGACAGCCGTTTTACTTGGCGACAGCATTGGAGCTCAGTGGTTCTCTGCGTTGACAGATATGCTGGATACCAATCATTGGCGATTGATTGTTCTAACCAAATCGTCCTGCCCGATGGTAGACGAAGTCTACTTCTATGAGCGCATCCGCAGAGAATACAGCGAGTGTGCCGAATGGAGAGAGAAAGCTATCACTTGGCTACAGCAGCAGCCCATCGATCGCGTGTTCCTTGGCAGCACAGCCTCCAATGCATTCACTGATCAGCAATGGCAAGAGGGTACGCGCCGAATACTCGACAGACTGGCAAGTAGTGCAAAAGCCATTTACCTACTGGAAGCCAACCCGACGCTGAGCGTCAATGGCCCTAAATGCCTGATGCAGCACGGTATCAACCATCAAGCCAAGTGCCAGAATCCTGCCGGTCCAGCGCAGTACACACACGTAGCTGAACTACTCAAGAAAGTAGCCGAGAGCCAGCCCAAGACACACTGGCTGCCAACCAGCGAATTCGTCTGTCCAGGCGGGCAATGCCAAGCCATGCGTGACGGAACGGTGATATACAGAGACTCTCAGCATCTGACTGCAAGCTTCGTTGCCACGGCCGCGCCGTATTTCCTTGAGCAGATCCAGCACTACGAAAAGGCCAACCAATGATGCCGCGCATCCTCCTAATCACCCGCAATCTGCCCCCCTTGGTCGGCGGAATGGAGCGCCTAAACTGGCACATGGCTGAGGAGCTAAGCAAACAAGCCAACGTTCATATCATCGGCCCCTCTGGGGCTGCAGCGCTGAAACCTGAGGCATCAACCCTAAGCGAAGCGCCGCTCAAGCCCTTACCACTATTTCTGCTACTTACTTTTATTAAGGGACTATGGATTACGCTGCGCTGGAAGCCGGATGTAATCTTGGCGGGTAGCGGCCTCACGGCCCCCATTGCCTGGCTGTTGAGCCGATTGTGCGGTGCCCGTTCGGCAGCCTATCTGCACGGTTTCGACATCACCGTTAATCACAATCTGTATCGCTGGCTCTGGCGGCCTACATTCAAGAAACTGGATCAGATCATCGTCAACAGCACACCCACACAAAACCTGGCTATCGCCGCTGGCGTCAGCCAAAACAACATCAGCATTGTTTACCCCGGCGTTAGCTTGCCAGAAGCATCGCAATCGGCAAAAAGCATCGCTGCGTTTAAAGAACAGCACGGACTAACCGGCAAAAAGATCCTACTATCCGTAGGCCGTCTGACAACCCGCAAGGGATTGCGTGAATTTGTAGAGCAAGCCTTGCCTAACATCGTAAAGGCTGAGCCTGATGCCGTGCTGGTCGTTATTGGCGAAGCCCCGAAGAACTCCCTAGGTGCGAGCATCCAGACTATCGAAAGTATCCAGGCTCAGGCAGAGCACTGCGGTGTAGTCGATCACATCCGGTTTCTAGGCGTCATCACCGACAAGGTACTCTTGGCCACGGCTTACGAGGCTGCCGATGTGCATGTGTTTCCCATACGTCATATACCCGACGACCCGGAAGGCTTTGGGATGGTAGCCATCGAAGCTGCCGCGCATGGGTTGCCGACAGTTGCGTTTGCTACCGGCGGGGTAGTGGATGCGGTATCGGAAAATCTATCTGGTACACTTCTACCCTCCGAGAACTACACAGCACTTTCGGAACAGACCATAAAAGTACTGCACACAAACATACCCGCCCCTCACTCATGCAGAGACTTTGCGGCAAAGTTTGCATGGAAAAAGTTCGGAGAAAACCTTAAAGATGCACTGGGTATTTATCGGGCATGACCAAGCAAACCGCCCCCATTGAAGGACTAACTTGGCGGCGGTGAGCCACTGCTGGCACCTCGAGCGATCTTCCATGCCCGTCCCAGTGCATGTAACGGAAGAAGGCTACGCTGCCGAAGTGACCGAGCCAGCGCACGCAACACGAGCACAGGAACTCGCACCATTGCCAACGCCCGCTGCTCGCTCAATTCTTTCCCAAGCACATTGCTCAGTAGCAAATGAGCCAGTGCCGTACGCTCCTCATAGAACGGTGACCCGTGCATAGCTGTCGCCGACCCCTCATGCTCCACCCAGACGGCACCAACATGGCAAATACGTGCCCCTCGCTTATACAAGTGCCAGCCTAAAGCAATTTCTTCCCCATACATAAAAAATTGCTCATCAAACAGCGGGGTAACAGGTATGCGATCAAGCGCAACAAGCATGCAACAACCCCGTGGCACTTCAAAAGATCCGAGCCACCGGCGACTCGTCAGTACTGCAAACCAGCGGTGATAATGGACTCGCCCCAGTGGCCGCCCGGCATGCATGAGTGAGGGGAAAGCAATGCAAACATCCTGCGTGGTATCCAGCGCCACCTCCAATGCAGAGATCGCCCCAGCATTCGGTACCGCATCATTATTTATCAGCAGCACCCGATCAGACACCCGGTGGCGAAGTCCGAGATTAATTCCCGCTGCAAAACCAAGGTTGGCACCAGCATCTAAAATCCGCACCCTCTCATCATCAATGAACGCTCGTACAAGCAGCGCATGGGTGACACCATCGTCCGCGCTGTTGTCGACCACTTGCACGACCGGAACACCCTGCTCGAGTAAAGCTCTGACACACGCGACCGTGCGACTCGGGGAGCGGTACTCAACCACCAGCGCCTGTAACCGCACGCTCATCGTGCACCCCGCGTTGCAACCACCACCAACTCTTCTGCAGCGTAAGGTGACAAGCTTGCAGCCAGGTCGACCAACAACGCCAAGGGTTCGACCGTCCAAATGCGGCGGCCAAGAGCAGCAGCCCGCATACTGCTTGCACGCAGTCGCTTGGCAGAGCCCCGGCCACGCCTCAAGAAATGCACCTCATCAAACCCCACGTCACGCAAGAGAGATGCGAGTGCCAATGGAGAGGGCATTACCAAATGTCTTGGCGTTTCGAGAGGTTGCCAGGCGTCACCATATAAACGGTGCCCCACACCCGAAATATTCGGAGTAGCAAGCCACAGATGCCCCCCCGGGCGGAGCCGGCTATGACAATCCGCAAGTAAACTCCGAGGGTCATGAACATGCTCCACAACGTGAGCCATGGTAATCACGTCGAATAACCCTGATACATCATCGAGTGATTCATACACATCGACCTGAGAAGACTGACGCGCGGCTCCTGCCGCTGCCGGATCTGGCTCGACACCCACTGCGTCCCACCCAGCGTCACCAGCACGCTTCAGAAAACCACCACTTCCACAACCCAAATCCAGCAAACGTCCGCCTCCGGGTGGTAAATGACGCAGGTGATAATCAAGCTGCTGCCGAAGCGGCCACGCAAAAAAAGCCAGCGGTACCATCCATGCAGGCCCTGGCATACCGATACCATAACGGCGTGCAATATACGCACGAGCAATCTTCTTGAGCAGGCCTCGCCCCTCAAGCACACCATTCTCCGCAATGGGAGGCTGGTGCGTATAGTAAGAACCATACGCCTTGGGTAGCGCCGCAGGAGTTGGACGCGGATCCAGTAACAAACTGCCACAGCCTACACAGCCCGCCATTGACCACAGTCCCGGCACACCCTCTTCGAGATCCGTCAAATCGGTGTAGGCACTCAGCAAGCGCTCGTCACCACAGACAGGACATACCGTAACTCGCTCTAGATCCTCATCTGTCCACACAGCACTAACTTCCCCGCCTGGCGATGACAACTGTCTCTTCGGATAGAGTTGGGAACCACGAGCCCAACACATCGATTGCAAGCGCAAGAAGCCCCCCCCAAATTACATGGACTCCATTACGGCGGCGTGCATAATCCACTGACGGCAGAATTGAGCTACGCGCACCTCTCCCACGGCGCATCAAGCGTATATCTTGATAGCCGGCAGCCTGGAGCATGGCAACAACCTGGTGAGGCTGTGGTAAGAACAAGTGGCGTGGCGGATCCAGAGAAAACCAGTTGCGCCCGAACACCCGGTGGCCGAGCCCTGAGGGATTGGGCAGGCTCATCCACAACGTACCGCCAGGGCGTAGCCAAAGATACATGCGACGCAGCGCTTCATCAGGCGCATGCAAATGCTCAAAAACATGCGAAAGAGTAATCTGATCGAACAACACCTCCGGTAGGAACTCTTCGATCGCACAGTTCGCCACTTCAAGCCCCTCTTGCCGTGCGCCGGCTGCAGCTACCGGATCAGGCTCAATACCCTGCACCACCCAACCAGCAGATCGGGCCCGCAGGAGGAAAGCACCATTGCCGCAACCGACATCCAGCACACGACCAGGCTTGGCCGGCAAATGGCGGAAGAAGTAGTCAAGCTGCTGACAAAGCGGCCATAACAGCGGGACAAGCAAGCGGCCTGTTCGAGTCGCCGGATATCGCCTGGTGCCAAAACGCGCATTTAAATAACCATTGGCCAATCGCCATACCCATGAAGAGCCATTGTCACGCGAGTTTGCATCCCCACCACTCTCATGGGTCACATAGTCATCCGGATAGACTCGAGCAATAGCTGCCAGAGTAGGTCGCGGGGTCAAGTGGAGCGAACCACACGCTGCACAGGCTAGGAAACCCCAGCGCCCCGGTACTCCTCCCAAAAGGTCCTCAAGCCCCTCATGGCGAACCACAAATCGCTCACCACCGCACGCAAAACAGACCGTGACTTGCTCAAGATCTGCTTTGCTCCATTCGGCATAACCTTTGTCGCCACTTGCTTGACTCTCATTCATCACTGGAGATTCCAACTAACCTCAACTCGTTCAGAGCGAGAAAAAAATATACTGCCATGGCAATCGCAGCGCAGGCTTCAGTAAGAATACAGCCAAGCATCACTCCTCCGATGCCCAGTACCGGGTACGCCAGAAACGCTACCGCTGCCAGAATCGCAAGACTGGCCATATCTAAAAGGGCCCTTACCAAAGGGAGTCCGACAGCAATTAATGCCGCAGCAGTTACTTGGCGAAGCCCTAAGACCACAACCAAGCCCGCCAAACCCTGCATCCACGGCCAAGCTTCCGGATAGAGCCCGAAACTTCCGGGAGGGTATGCTGCCAAACATAAATAAAGCAGCGCCATTAGCATCGAACCCATCGTAGCGACAGCGAGCAAGACTGCGATAAATGAGTACCTCAACCGAGCTGCATCATTCTGTGCGACTGCTGCAACCCAGCGTGGCAGCATTGCGGCAGCTAATGCCGTAGCAGGCATCGCCAATGCCGAACACACGCGGTAAGCCATTGCGTAGTGCCCCGCCTGCTGAAGCCCCATAACACGAACCACCAAGGGCTTATCGAGCTCACTTGAAGCTAGAGCGGCGCCTCCCATTGCTGCGTACCGCCATGCCGCTACGAATGTAGTCATGGCAGGAAAAGTAGGCCGCCATCTCAACGCAGTAGCCCGAGTAACCCAGGTGAGCATGACTAAAGCCGTCAAAGCCCCGACCACGACATGGATGAGCAAATAGGCCTCTAGCATCGAATCTTCGCTGCCCACCTGAGTCAGGCATAGCCCCGCCGCTATCGATCGTGAAATTGTCAGCGCTGCTGGCAAGCCGGCGGCAATATCAATGCGGCCAACTGAGTGGCCCCACAACCCCGCCGACTGGACAAGTGAAGCAATAAGCACTTCGATAACAACAAAAAAAATTACCACCCGTAGAGAGACGACTCCCTCCAGCCACCAATCGAGGAAAAAAGCACCAATGATAGCCAACGCAGGGCCAATGACGATTAGAGCGCCAAGTGCCTCACACCAACGCTCTCTATTCTTATTCGACGAGTGCGCATCAGCAAAGAAAAGGTAGGGAATACCGAAGGGTGCTACTAATGAGCAAACTGCCGACACTGCAAGCACCGAGGCGAGCCAACCAAAGTCTTCGGCAGGGAGTTGCTGCACTAGCAACCATACCCACAAGGCCAAGGCTACGACTCGCACGGCCATCCACGCCCCGCCTGATAGCGTATCTTTCGCAAGAGCAACGAGCCTGAACATCCGGCTCACAGAGCCCCCGACCGACCGAGCAAACCATCCCAAGCACCGGCCATCATATTGCCTACCTGCGCCAAACGCTGCGGCCCGGCGAGTGCAAAAACCGCCATCGTCAAACCGAGCTTTACTATCGCCCACACCTTCCAGATAGGCGGAACGTGAGAGCGTTGGAGCAGTAGCACTGCATTTCGAAATAGGTAACGATGCCGTTGTGGTGAGCGCACCGGCCAAACCCGCCAACCGAACAGCCACAACCGCGTAGTCCGGTCCCCCATGCGGTGCAGAAAAGAAGCTTGCGGCACTCCGAACAGCCGATGACCGGAAGCAAGCAGTCTGAACGACCAATCAGTATCAACATGGTCGATAAACAGACCCTCGTCCATACCTCCTAAAGACAACGCAAGATTCAGGGCCATGAAAGTGCCACTCCCGTTGAGGCATTCACAAGGTATTGGCCCCCCATGAATGGGATTAACACGCGCCCAACGCCAACCTACAATCTGATGAAAGCCGTGCTGCACACCTGATACGGGGTCGCGTAGCGTTGGCCCAACGGCTCCTACGGGATGCCCGCTTTCAACCAGATCGGAGTAGGCATCAGCCAAAGCGCTAGCGGAGCCTTGTAGCGGCTCGCTATCCTGATCCAACAGCAATACATGAGTGCAGTCGCCTCGGGCAGCTAAGTACTCCATGCCTCGATTTTGCGCAGCCGCTAATCCCAGGTTCGTGCCAAGGCGCAACACCTCGACCTCTGGAAGGCAGGCGACCGCCAGCTCAATAATTTTCCAATCCTCATCTGAAGAGCCATTGTCGACCACTAGACGGAGCCAATCATCTGGCAGTGCCCGTAATTGACTCATAATAAGAGTGGGGTCTGGGTTGAACGTCACAGTAATCGAAGCACAGCGCATAAAAGTCTCACCAGAAAATGTGCCGCTTCTAATTTACTATCAGGAACAAGAATATGCAGGGGGCGCCAAGGAAATACGCCCCCCATTAAAACACGAGGACATCTTAAAGCCGGACATCTGCCCACATCACTTCGTATCCTTGTACATCAACGCTGTGATCTGCTCAGAAATCAGCCCCATCAAGAACACCATTACCGCCCCGCTATAAAGCAAGGTGCTCATGTTGGTGAAGCGGCCAAAACTGTACAGCGTATAGCCATACCAACCGGAAGCCAGCATAAACATGATCAAGGCCACCGGCGCAAATATCTTCAGAGGCGAAAACAATGTACCAATCTTGAAGATGATCAATAAAAAGCGCGCACCATCGTGCAGCAGGCGGATGTGGCTTTTACCGATACGTTTGGCCGCATGAATCGGCACATAAGCCACGGAATAACCGGCCCGGAAGAACGCCATGGTACTGGTGGTGGGATAAGAGAAGCCGTTAGGTAACAAATAGAGAAATTCGCGGAATTTATCCGCCCGGACAGCGCGAAAACCCGAGGTTAGATCCTCCACTCTATGCCCCGTCATCCAACTGGCCAGACGGTTATACAAGCCATTGGCAAGTCCGCGCCCCATACTGGCTTGCGAACCTTTCTGACGGGCGCCCACCACCATATCATGCCCCTGCTCAAGCTTTGAAAGCAGCCGGGAAATGTCCGCAGGATCATGCTGGCCGTCGGCGTCCATGAACACCAGAATCTCACCCCGCGCCGCCCTAGCGCCACTTTTGATCGCCGCGCCATTACCTTTGCTGTAAGGGTGATGAATCACTCTGGCTCCCGCCTCTTCGGCGACCGCTGCAGTGTTATCAGTGGAGCCATCATTGACTACGATCAATTCAGCATCCGGATAGTGCTGGCGAATACTGCTGACGGTTGCGCCGATGGCAGCGGATTCATTTTTGGCGGGTAGGATGATGGATATACCCTGCATCAGTTGCCCCCCTGATTGAGTTGTTGCAACAGCGTGCTGTCCGGTTTCAATCTATTGAGAAAAATATTTTCGGGCGCCATGGTTAGTCCGGTGAGTTCGCTAGCCAGTTTGGGATAGCCGGATGCAGCCAGTTCAGCGGCGATGCGTTCAATCAGTTGTTGGTTGCCACCTTCTCGCGCCTTGCTAATAGCCAAACGGTAATGCGCTTCGGCCTGCTCTTGCTGCCCCAGGTGCATGAGCAAGTAATCAGCCATCATGGCGTGGCGGTAGTCCGGCTGCTCTTGGCGCTCAATAATAATTGCCATGGCCTGTTGCAGCCTGTCATCGTCAATATCACGCGCATTAAGCCGCTGCTGCAGCAAAGACCAGACCGAATCACGGGTTTCAACACTCAGGTGGAGAGCCCGCAAACGCTGCAAATAGCGCTGCCAGACGGCCTCAATATCTACAAGATCATCGGGAAACCCGGCAGCGCCGTTCATCAGGATCAGATTTACATCCGGCAAGGTGCTAGCACCTTGTAATGCCGAAGCCCTTTCAAATTGTCGAGCCGCGAAGTGGTAGAAAGGTGAATTTGCATCACCATCAGATAGCTCAAAATAAGCTACCCCCATATCCATTGCCGCCCTTGCCGAATTGGGGTTTTTCGAGGTCATATCGGTGGCTAGCAAAATAGGATTGCCCCAGGTGGCAGCACGCACTGCGCCCAAAAAACCCACACCTAGCACCAGCACTGCCACACCCACATATTTAATGGCTGGGCCATCACGCACCGGCAAGCGACTAACCAGTTCAGCCACCAACAGCAAAATGCCCAGCAGAGCAAAGTAGTTGCGGTGCTCAAACACCATTTCCAGCCCGATTACGTTGCTGGTAATAAAGTGCGCGGCAAAAAACCAGAGAATGCCCAGTGCTGCGAGCGTAAAACGCTTACGCCAGTAAACAGCCAGAGCAAATAGCAATACCAGGCCCACAATAGCTGGCAGGGTAGTCAGCGGTTGCAACCAACCACGAGACACGGCCATATCGTCGTAGTAGAAGTAAATGCTTTTCGGCAGTGGCAGCAGCATTTGCTGCATGTACAGCCAAAGTACGCGACCTTGAGTCAGCAGACGCTCAACAGTATTAAAGTCACGCCCGCCGTAGGGCTCCAGACTGGAGTAATGCGGTACTGCCCAAAAAACAAAAGCCAACAGCGCCAAAGCAGAGCCTGCACCATAGCTGATACGCCAGAAGCGGCGCTGGCCGCTACTTCCGGCAAAGCCCAGCACTGTTGCTTCCAGCGCCAGACAGAACAAGGGCAGTAAAACCGCGCTCTCCTTGAACAGAGCCGCCAGCACAAAACTGAGCACCAGCCCCGACCAAAGCCATTGATTGACTGGCTCGCCAGTGATTTGTTGATTGCGTATGCGCAAATACAGCAACAGGGCAATAAACAAAAAGGTGAAGCACAGGGTTTCCATACGCTGCACTACATACAAGGCCGAGGACACCTGAATCGGGTGCAGTGCCCAGACCATCGCCAACGCCAACGCTGCCATTGGCCGGTGCCCGGCTTGAATACGTGAGCTAAAAGCCAGCAGACGCAGCGCCAGCCAATACACCAATACCGCATTGACAGCATGCACCAACAGGCCAGTGACTTTATAGGCCCAAGGGTGAATGCCAGCCCAATAAGCATTCAGTGCAAAGCTGACCATGGCCAACTGGCGCGTGTTATCGGAGTAACCTTTGGAGGCTTTCCACAAACTGGTAGCGCTGAGTTCCTTTATTTGTACAAAGGCGTTGGTGACGATGTTGTGATAATCGTCAAACAGAAAACCGCCGTATACCCCCGGCCAGAATGCAGCCAGCGCCACGATAAACAGCGCCAGCGGCAGAAAAAATCTGGGGACAGGGCGAGGGGTGAACATGGGTAATCCTTAATTTCTGGCTCTGTCTGCGTTAGCTGTTGATGCACTTGTAGGCATCGTGCCCTTGTGGGCAGTGGAGTGGGCAACGTCTATATTACAGTATTGCCACTATCGCTTCGCACCGCAGCGGACAGCTAAGAAGGTGCACCACTCAACAGACATAGCCTCATATTTAATGAGCGCAGCCGCTGGGGTGGTACAGCGCGGGGATAGTTGCATCCACCTGGCATGTCCAAGCGCCGGAACTGGACCGCACCAGCTGAATCGTTTTGCTGTTCACCACCGGATTGCCTTTGACCTGGCAAGTGATGTCGCCGGTGCCGTCGGCGCTGTTATAGGTCATGCTGATGGCGCAGCGCGGCGTATCGGCGGCCAAGCCAATGTCGCTCAGGTTAAAACTGGCGATGTTGTCGGTAACCACTAACGACTCGTAAGAGGTACGGCCACCGGCAATATCCGACAGGCCAGCAGCCAACTGGGACTTGGCTACGTAATTTTGATAGGCCGGCAAGGCAATGGCCGCCAGAATACCGATGATGGCCACCACAATCATCAGCTCGATCAGAGTGAAACCACGTGCGTGTTTCATCGCAGATACCTGTATAGGATTGTTATGACTGGTTCCTACGGAGTAGCTCAGGCAAAACAAACCCCGCCGCAGCGGGGTTTGCCTGTAGCCGATTAACCGCTGAAGCGATTAGTTGCAACCAACTGGCTTGTACTTGTCTTCAATACCGGTGCTGGTATTGCAAACCCAAGAGCCGGAGGCGTTACGGTTAAGCGTTACAGTTTGGCCTTGAACTTTCGGGTTGCCTGTCAGAGTACATTCAATTTCGGCGCCTGTTGCGGTCCAGTCGCCAACAGTGATTGCACTGCAACGGGCTGTGGCGTCTTGGAGACCGATACGAGCTGCATCCAGGGTACCGCCAGTGCTGCCAGACTGAATACCTTCTTCATATGCAGTCACACCACCACGAATATCAGCCAGACCAGCAGTTACCTGGGATTTGGCCACATAATCCTGGTAAGCCGGCAGAGCGATGGCGGCCAGAATACCGATGATCGCAACCACGATCATCAGTTCGATCAGGGTAAAACCCTTCTGCATTTGAGCTTTCATTCGTTAACTCTCCTAGAAATGGACAGGTCCAGCGACCTGAGCACGACAATGCAGCCGGCGTGCCAACTTCAGCAAGCATGCCAAATGGGGCTATTCGACCAGGCCGTCGCACATTGCAACACCGCCGACGGACACTAACTGACCTTTTTCGTCACCTGGCAACGCGTGGTTTGGCAGGCGCCAGCAACTAAGCTATAAGGCAGGCATTGTGTGTGGAGCCCCCAATGAACGAAAGCGTATCCCTTTCCGGCCTGGCCAAGCAGATGGTACTGGCCGAGCTGCTGGACGAAAAAGCAGCTCAACAGGCGCAGCTACAGGCCCAGCGCAACAAGCTGTCGCTGGTTACTTACCTGGTGCAGAACAAGCTGGTAAAGAGCCGCGCCCTGGCCGAACTGGCCGCCGAACAATTCGGCGTGGCTTTCTTTGACCTCAATGCGATCGATAAAGAGGGGCAGCCCAGAGAACTTGTCAGCGAGAAACTGGTACGTCAGCACCGCGTGCTACCGCTGTGGCGTCGTGGCAACAAGCTGTTCGTGGGCCTCTCCGACCCTTCCAACCACCAAGCCGTTACTGACGTACAGTTCAGCACCGGACTTAATACCGAAGCCATATTGGTCGAGGACGACAAACTCGGCGATGCCATCGAAAAGTTCTTCGAGTCAGCCAACAGCGTCATGGAAGATCTGGCCGATGTCGACTTAGAGGGCCTGGATGTACAGGCAGTCGATGACGACAAACCTGTCGGTGATGGCGGTGCTGACGCCGATGATGCCCCGGTAGTGCGTTTCGTCAACAAGATGTTGCTGGACGCCATCAAAGGCGGCTCATCAGACTTGCACTTCGAACCTTACGAAAAGAACTATCGCGTCCGTTTTCGTACCGACGGCATTCTGCATGAGGCGGCGCGCCCCCCCATTCAGCTCGCCCCAAGAATTTCCGCTCGCCTCAAGGTCATGGCTGCACTGGATATTTCCGAACGGCGCAAGCCGCAGGACGGCCGCATCAAGATGAAGATATCCAAGACCAAGGCCATCGATTTTCGCGTCAACACCCTACCCACTCTGTGGGGCGAGAAGATCGTGATGCGAATTCTCGACCCTACCAGCGCGCAAATGGGCATCGACGCACTGGGCTATGAGGAAGAGCAGAAAGAGCTGTATATGTCTGCCCTCAAGCAGCCCCAGGGCATGATTCTGGTTACCGGCCCTACCGGCTCGGGCAAAACCGTATCGCTCTATACCGGCTTGAACATCCTCAATACACCTGATGTGAATATCTCCACCGCAGAAGACCCGGTGGAGATCAACCTGGAGGGCATCAACCAGGTCAACGTCAACCCCAAGCAGGGCATGGACTTTACCCAGGCGCTTCGCGCGTTCCTGCGTCAAGACCCGGATATCATCATGGTCGGTGAGATCCGCGATCTGGACACAGCCTCCATTGCAGTCAAGGCCGCGCAAACCGGGCATATGGTGATGTCCACCCTGCATACCAACAGCGCTGCGGAAACCCTGACCCGCCTGCGCAATATGGGCGTGCCATCCTTCAACATCGCCACCTCGGTTAACCTGATTATCGCCCAGCGCCTGGCGCGCAAGCTGTGCAACAACTGCAAGAAGGAAGTCAACGTACCGCGTGAAACCCTTTTGGCCGAAGGCTTCCCCGAAGACAAGATCGGCACCTTCAAGATCTATGGCCCGGTTGGCTGCGAAAACTGCAAGGGCGGTTACAAGGGCCGCGTCGGTATTTATGAAGTGGTTAAAAACACGCCCAACCTGCAGCGGATTATCATGGAAGAAGGCAACTCCATCGATATTGCCGCGCAGATGCGTAAAGACGGCTTTAATGACCTACGCACCTCCGCTTTGCTCAAGGCCATGCAAGGGGTTACCAGCCTTGAGGAAGTCAACCGCGTGACCAAGGATTAACCATGGCCGAAAAAGCTCTAAAAACCAGCGCATTCAAATGGGAAGGCAAAGACAGACGCGGCGCGGTCGTCTCCGGCGTGATCAATGGGCAAAACCCCGCCTTGATCAAGGCACAACTGCGCAAGCAGGGCATCAACCCGACCAAGGTGCGCAAGCAGTCTTCGCTGTCCTTTGGCACGGGCAAGAAGATCAAACCCATGGACATCGCCCTGTTTACCCGGCAGATGGCCACCATGATGAAGGCCGGGGTACCGTTGCTGCAGTCCTTCGACATCATCGGCGAGGGCTTCGATAACCCCAATATGCGCAAGCTGATCGACGACGTGAAGCAGGAGGTAGCTGCCGGTAATAGTTTCGCCACCTCACTGCGCAAGAAGCCTGAATACTTCGATGAACTGTATTGCAACTTGGTGGAGTCCGGTGAGCAGGCCGGTGCCCTGGAAAACCTGCTGGATCGTATCGCCACCTACAAAGAAAAAACCGAGGCACTGAAAGCCAAAATCAAGAAGGCGATGAACTATCCAATTGCCGTCATCGTGGTGGCAGTCATCGTTTCGGCGATTCTTTTGATCAAAGTTGTCCCACAATTCCAAGACGTGTTTGCAGGCTTTGGTGCAGAGCTACCAGCGTTTACTCAAATGGTGATCAATATTTCCGAAGTGCTCCAAGAATGGTGGTTCATTTTCCTGATAGTAATCTTTGCTATCGCCTTTGCTTTTAAAGAAGCTATGAAACGCTCACAAAAACTGCGCGACTCGGTTGACCGCGGCGTACTCAAGCTCCCCATAGTGGGCGATATCCTCTACAAGTCAGCAGTTGCGCGTTTTGCACGAACCCTTTCAACTACCTTTGCCGCAGGTGTGCCACTAGTCGATGCACTGGACTCGGTGGCGGGAGCCACAGGCAATGTGGTATTCAAGACAGCGACAAACAAGATCAAAGCGGACGTCTCGACCGGCATGCAATTGAACTTTTCCATGCGCACCACAGGCACCTTTCCGGCTATGGCGGTGCAGATGACTGCTATCGGAGAAGAATCAGGAGCGCTGGATGAAATGCTCGGTAAGGTCGCTACATTTTATGAAGACGAAGTGGACAATATGGTCGACGGTCTTACCAGCCTGATGGAGCCTCTGATCATGTCTGTTCTCGGCGTTCTGGTCGGCGGCCTGATCATTGCGATGTACCTGCCAATCTTCCAGCTGGGTGCTGTCGTCTAAATGCTCGTAATCGACTTCCTGGCCAGCCATGTGCTGGCCTTTGTTTTGTGTGCTCTGCTACTGGGTCTGCTGATCGGCAGCTTCCTCAATGTAGTGATCTATCGCCTACCCGTGATGCTACAGCGCGATTGGCAGAGCCAGGCGCGCGAGGTATTGGAGCTACCGCCGGCACCATCCACTCAGACCTTCAACCTGATCCTGCCCAACTCCTCCTGCCCGCAATGCGGCCATGAGATTCGCCCCTGGGAGAACATCCCGGTCATCAGCTATCTGTTCCTGCGCGGCAAGTGCTCGAACTGCAAGACCCCGATCAGCAAGCGTTACCCCATCGTTGAACTGGCCTGCGGGCTGCTTTCCGCTTACGTCGCCTGGCATTTCGGTTTCACCTGGCAGGCCGGGGCAATGCTGGTGCTGGCCTGGGGGCTGCTGGTGATGAGTCTGATCGATGCTGATCACCAGATTCTGCCCGACGTGCTGGTGCTGCCGTTGCTGTGGCTGGGCTTGATCGTCAATTACTTCGGGCTGTTCACCAGCCTGGAAGATGCTCTGTGGGGGGCGATTGCCGGCTACCTGAGCTTGTGGTCGGTGTACTGGCTGTTCAAGCTGATCACCGGCAAGGAAGGCATGGGTTATGGTGACTTCAAGCTGCTGGCCATGCTCGGCGCCTGGGGTGGCTGGCAGATTCTGCCGCTGACCATTCTGCTGTCGTCGCTGGTTGGGGCGGTGCTGGGGGTCATTATGCTGCGTATGCGTGGCAGTGATTCCGGCACGCCGATTCCCTTCGGCCCTTATCTGGCGATTGCCGGGTGGATCGCCTTGCTCTGGGGCGATGTGATTACCGGCAGTTATCTGAAGTTCGCTGGGTTTTGAGCTAACCCAGAAATACTCGTCACTCCCGCGAAGGCGGGAGCCCAGAGCTATCCTGACTCCACAAGCTGGGCCCCCGCCTTCGCGGGGATGACGGATCGCGGCACACGCGGTTAGCATCATCACGCAATCCCCCCTACAATCGCGGCCTTGAGCAGTAACGAGACCGCATTGGCGTTATGAAACCCTGGATACTCGGCCTGACTGGCGGCATTGGCAGCGGCAAGAGCGCGGTGGCGCAAGGCTTTATCGAACGCGGCGTGCACGTGGTGGACGCCGATCATGCGGCGCGCTGGGTGGTGGAGCCGGGGCGCCCGGCGCTGGCCAGGATCGTCGAGCATTTCGGCGCGGGCGTATTGCAAGCCAATGGCGAGCTGGACCGCGCCGCACTGCGCAAACTGATATTTGCCGCCCCCGAGCAACGTCGCTGGCTGGAAAGCCTGCTGCATCCGCTGATCGGTCAGGAGATCGTTCAGGTGCTGGCGCGCGCAGAATCGCCCTATGCCATTCTGGTGTCGCCACTACTGGTCGAGTCCGGCCAGCGGCAGATGACCCAACGCATATTGGTCGTCGACACGCCTGCCGAGCTACAGGTGCAACGCACCATCGCGCGCGACCAGAGTTCGGAAGAACAGGTTCGCGCCATCATGCAGGCCCAGGCCAGCCGCGAAGAGCGCCTGCGCCATGCTCACGACGTGCTAATCAATGATCGTGATATGGCCTGGCTGGACGCGGAGGTCGAGCGCCTGCACAACTTCTATCTGACCCTGCGTGGAGGCCAGCCATGACTATTACCGTTCAATGCCCAACCTGTAGCGCGCCCGTCGAGTGGAAAGCCGAAAACACCTACCGCCCCTTCTGCTGCGAGCGCTGCAAGCTGATCGATCTGGGCGCCTGGGCCGCCGAAGAGCATGCGATTCCCGGCAATGACCTGGAAGACGAGATGTTCAGCGGCGACCTGCCGACAAGGCCGCATTAACGAGCAATCGCGGCTGAAGCCGCTCCTACGGTAGCGCCTACGGAACACCATCAGCATCATCCGCGCAGGCGGTGCGCACGGCGCACCCTACGGCACTCAGGGACGCATGAAAGCGTAATCGCGATCATCGTCGAGGTTGTCGGCGAGAAACTGCAGTTCGCTGGCCAGTTCCTGAGTATCACGCAGCGCCTTGTTCTGCTGCACGATTTCCGCCAGCAGCGCACGCAACACCATCAGACGCTCGAAACCCTGGGCCTCGCCGTCGCGCAAATCATCGTGCAGGGCGCTTCTGGCCCAACTGTGAATACTCATGTTCAAGCCCCTCGCAGGCGTTTTTCACAGCATAGCGGCAGGCCCGCTCTGATCATTGACGAAGATCAATCTCGGCCGCGCCATTCAATCGGCCAATACAAAGCCATTCACTCGCCGCGATCACCCTCCTTCCAGGGCGCCTGCAGATAGCGGCTGCGGTTGAAGGTTTCCAGCCAGTCCGGGTAGAACACCACCAACGCGGTGACGATGGTGCCGTTGATAAAGGCCTCAGGGAACGCCACCAGCCACAGATAGCCGGCAAAGTCGTCCAGCCAGGGCGGCATGGGGAACAGCCCGTCCATCCACAACAAGGCAAGGCCGCCGAGCAGCGTCATCAACGTCGCCAACGCCGCTGGAAAGAAACCGCAGAAGAAGATGTAGACGAACAGGTTACGTGGCTGCGCGCGCTCGACACGGATTGCGCACAGCTCGGTGACCAGCACCGGAATCAGCACCAGCAGTACGCCGTTGATGCCGAGCGAGGCCAGGTCCATGCGACCGATAGCCAGCAGACCAAGCTGCGCCGCCAGGCCAGCCAGGACGGCAAGTGGCCAATCAAGCAACAGGGTTACGGCGGTCATACCGATGAAGTGATAGGAAAGCCCAGAGTCGAAATCGCGGCGCACCAGCCAGAGTAGAAACAGCGCGAGCATGGTGCCGAACAGCAGATGCTGGCGGCGCAGGTCACTGAACAGTTCGACCCAGGGCGTTCGTGTTATCGCCCAGAGCAGCGCCAGCCCGTAGACCAGCCAGCCGCCCAGCAAGGTGGAGAACGCCAGCAAGTTGGAAGCGATCATGCGCGCACACCCTCTCCCTCATTCATCGCCATGCCAAGCAGTCTACACCGGCACTCGGATTTGATTTTGCCGGCAGAGCAACTGCAATGGCGACTACCCTGCCATTGATCGACAACAGCCCAAAAAGCCCAGCTGGATTTCCACGCTCACTGGAACGGCTGGAGTTGCAGGCACTGGCATGCGGGTGAGCGCTGCGGCTAAGCTTCAGACATGGACGATTCCGACTATCTGCGCTTACTTACGCACCAGGCCGAACAAGCCAATGCCTTCCTCTCCAACGCCAAAAAATGGGAGCGTGAGCGTTGGGTCTGTCAACGCCTGCTGCAAGCGCTGAACGTGCGTCACCATAGCGATGACTTCACGCCCAGCGGCCAGGAGCCGCCGGACGTACTGTTTCGCGATGCCAACTTCGAAGTGTTTTTCGTACTCGATGAAGGCCGGCGACTCAATGACGAGTGGCGCGCCGAACTGGAGCGGCGACGCAGCGCCTTTTCCCTGAGCCAGCTGGTACGCCGCGAAGCGCGCCCCAAACGTATTCCAGCCAGCGAGATGCAGACGAGGCTGGCGCCGACCCTGCGCAAGAAGGCGCATAACTACCGCGAGCGTGGCATCGACCTCAGCGAACTCGACCTGGTCGCCTTCGTCAGCCTCAAGCGCGCCGTGCTCGACTGCAACAGCCACTTCCCGCCCCCTACCGAATACCTGCGCCAAGGCTGGCGCTCGCTGTCGCTGGTTGGCCCGCGCTTCGCCCGAGTACTGTTCGCTCACCCGGACGCGCCGGATTTTCTGCGGCAGAACCTCGGCCGTAGCCTGCTGTTCGACATCGGTATCGGCCTGTGAGCCCCTTGCAGGAATTGCTCGCCGACGTGCCACAAGTCGGCCAGGTGCGCTGGATAGGCGTGCGCCCCAGGGCGCGCGAGGCGATGCTCGAAGTCGAGGCCGTGGAAGCGCGGCGTGAAGCCGGCCTGACCGGCGATCACAGCCGCCCCGGGCCACGCAATGCGCGGCAGGTCACGCTGATCCAGTGGGAACACCTGGCTGTCGTTGCCGCCTTGCTCGGCCGAGATGCGCCCATGCCGCCCAGCGAGCTGCGCCGCAATATCGCGGTCGCCGGCATCAATCTGTTCAGCCTCAAGGGCCGGCGCTTTCGCATTGGCCAAGCGCTGCTGGAAACCACCGGCTGGTGTCAACCCTGCGCCCGCCTGGAGGAACGCCTCGGTCGTGGCACCTTCCAGGCCATGCGTGGCCATGGCGGCATTACCGCTCGCGTGATCGAGGGCGGCATCATCCGCCTGGAGGACACGGTAAGCGTGGAACCCCTCGAAACGATATCTGACCCGCAGGACAACGACGCTCGCCAAGGCTGGCGGGCACGCCTAGAATAGCTGCATTCAAGCAGAGGCCCACCCATGACCAGTCGCCTGAGCCCCGAAGACCAACAGAAAGTCGACCAATACCTGAGCGCACCGCAGCATCAGGTTGAACGTCAGCCGTTTCGCGTTTGGCGTCTGCTGGCGGTGGTCGTGGTCGTGACCATTGGCCTGGGCCTGCTGAGCCGCTTGCTGAGTCGACTGGTGCTATGAGCTGCCTTGCGCTCGCCCTCTCGCACTCACACCGTCTTTTTCAAAGCCTTGTGAGCAATATCCATGTCCCATCGCATCGTGATTGTCGGCGGCGGCGCCGGCGGTTTGGAGCTGGCCACCCGTCTGGGTAGAAAACTGGGCAAGAGTGGCGCGGCCCGAATCATTCTGGTCGACACCAACCTCACCCATATCTGGAAGCCCCTGCTGCACGAAGTGGCCGCCGGCTCGCTGAACTCCTCGGAAGACGAACTGAACTACGTGGCCCAGGCCAAGTGGAACCATTTCGAATTCCAGCTCGGGCGCATGTCCGGCCTCGACCGTGCCAGCAAGAGCATCACTCTGGCACCGACGCTGGATGACGATGGCCAGGTACTGATGCCTGAACGCCGCATCACCTACGACAGCCTGGTCATTGCCGTCGGCAGCACCACCAATGACTTCGGCACGCCTGGTGCCGCCGAGCACTGCATTTTCCTCGACACCCGCGCGCAGGCCGAGCGATTCCATCGCCGCATGCTCAGCCACTACCTGCGTGCACATGCCAACGAGAGCGAAGACGGCTCGAAGATCGATATCGCCATCGTCGGCGCCGGCGCCACCGGGGTTGAGCTGGCAGCAGAGCTGCACCACGCCGCCAAGCAGCTGGCTGCCTATGGCCTCAATCGCATTCGCCCCGAAGACATGCGTATCACCCTGATCGAGGCCGGGCCGCGTGTACTGCCAGCCCTGCCCGAGCGCATCGCGCGGCCGGTGCATCAGACCCTGGAGAAGCTCGGCGTCACCGTACTAACCGGTGCGGCCGTCAGCGAAGTGACTGCCGACGGCCTGAAAACCGCCGACGGCAACTTCATCCCGGCCAGCCTGAAAGTCTGGGCTGCCGGCATTCGCGCACCCGGCTTTCTCAAGGATCTCGACGGCCTGGAGAACAACCGTATCAATCAGCTGCAGGTTCGTCCGACCCTGCAAACGACGCTCGATGACGACGTGTTCGCCTTCGGCGACTGCGCAGCCTGTCCGCAGCCGGGCACTGAGGGCCGCAACGTGCCGCCACGCGCCCAGGCAGCGCATCAGCAGGCATCGCTGCTGGCCAAGTCGCTACGCTTGAAGATCAGCGCCCAGCCGCTGCCGGAATACCGCTATCGCGATTACGGCTCGCTGATTTCGCTGTCGAGCTTCTCCGCGGTCGGTAACCTGATGGGCAACCTGACCGGCAGCGTCATGCTCGAAGGCTGGCTCGCACGGGTGTTCTACGTGTCGCTGTATCGCATGCATCAGATGGCCCTGTATGGCGTACCACGCACCCTGCTGCTGATGCTCAGCGATCGCATCGGGCGCAGCACCGAGCCGCGCCTGAAGCTGCATTGATAGCGGCCGCCATGCGGCCTTCTGATGCCCCTCTCCCATGAATGGGAGAGGGGCATCAAGCGACTCTGCAACACATTGCCCCTCTCCCCCAGCCCCTCTCCCGCAAGCGGGAGAGGGGAGACAAGCACGCAGCGCGATTCTAGTCTTGTAGGGTGGGCCTCAGCCCACGTCGACCAACGCTGGTGGGCTAAAGCCCACCCTACGGGCCGATGCTCAGTGATCGCATCGGGCGCAGCACCGAGCCGTGCCTGAAATGCGAGACGGCCAAGCACCGCGTAAGGCGCAGAAACGAAAAAGCCCGCACTAGGCGGGCTTTTTCGTTAGTAGTGGTGGGTCGTGTAGGATTCGAACCTACGACCAATTGGTTAAAAGCCAACTGCTCTACCAACTGAGCTAACGACCCAAATATGGTCGGGGTAGGGGGATTCGAACTCCCGACATCTTGCTCCCAAAGCAAGCGCGCTACCGGACTGCGCTATACCCCGATAGGAAGTTGGCTCCGCGACCTGGACTCGAACCAGGGACCCAATGATTAACAGTCATTTGCTCTACCGACTGAGCTATCGCGGAACTTCGGTCTTCCAGCTCTGCTGCGCTTTGGCTTTCGCTTTACCGCTTCAGAGGCGCGCCATTTTACGTAGCAAAATTTCCCTGTCAACCCCTGCAAACTGCTTTTACGACAATGCTTTGCAGGCAAGCCATGGACTACTATATGTTTCATCGAACTGCGGCACGACGCAGGACGCGCCAGCCGACGACGCCAGCCAGGACAGTCCATGAGCAACCAGGACAAGCCCCCCATTCATCCCAAGGTGGTTAGCCTCGCCAGCCGCGGTATACAGCCGCGCTTCAGCGATCTGGTACAAGCCTGCCGCAAACTGGTGATGAATCGACTGGCGGAGCATCTGAGCGGTGTATTCGGCCAAGTCGATGACACCCTGTTCGAATGCGCCGAGAAAGCCGAGAACAACAAGGTACAGACGTTGTTCTTCGACAACATGCGCGAGATCCGCCGCCAGCGTCCACAGATCGAGCGCAGCTACCACCAGACCATCGCCAACAATTTTTCCGACTTCCTCGACGGCAAGCTGCAGGATCAGACGCCGGCCGAAGTGGACCCCGAGCAGTTGGCCCTGGTGCAGAACGAGGATTACGAAGAAACCCTGCAAGTCACCAATATGGTCAGCCGGGTCAAGGCACGCTGCACCCAGCCGCTATTCGCTCTGGAGCAGCGCCTGGCGCTGCTCAACAACGGCCAGAAGCTCGGCGAGGACAGCAACCCCTTCGGTCCACAGGCCATTGCCCAGGCGTTTCGCGATGCGCTGGCGCCCTGCCCCTTCCCACTGCAGATCAAGACCATCCTCTACATGCTCTTCGATCGCCATGTGATGCAGAGCCTCGATTCACTCTATGGCGCACTCAACCAGCGCCTGATCGATGCCGGCGTGCTGCCCAACCTCAAGTACAGCGCGCAGATCAATCAAAGCGTCAGCCGCCCCGACGCGCCTGCGCCAGAAGCCCCGGCGCCCCAACAAACAGCGGGCAGACCGGGTACGACGCCAGCGCCCGTAGAGCCGGCGCTGTTCGATCTGGATCTCAGCGCACCGCCGCCGAGCGATCCGGGCGCGCTGTTCAGCGGCCTGTCCAGCCTGCTCGGCGAACACCGCCAGAGCCACCCGGACGCCCCGCTGCTGGGCGGCACACGGAGCATCGTCAGCTTCTCACCGCGCCAGGCCAGCCGTACCTACAGCGCCAGCGAACTGCTTGCCGCGCTCAATCGCATGCAACAGCAGTCGGCCCATGAACTGGCCCAACGCCTGCACCAACCGCAAGCCGTTGAAGGCCTCAAGGCCGACCTGCAGCAGCAACTGGAATCGCACAGCAGCCTGCCGGGCGACAGCAAGGTGTCCGATCAGGAAGCCGACGTGATCGACCTGGTTGGCATGCTGTTCGACTTCATCCTCGATGACGAGAACCTGCCGGACGCCTGCAAGACCGCACTTTCGCACCTGCATACGCCCTATCTGAAAATCGCGCTGCAGGACAAGGCGCTGTTCACCCAGCACCACCATCCGGCGCGACGCCTGCTCAACACCATGGCCCAGGCCGGCGTGCTCTATGGCAGCGAAGGTGACGAACGCAGCCTTCTGGCCAAGATGCAATGGGTGGTCGAACGGGTGATTCACGGTTTCAGCGGTGATCTGGGACTGTTCGACAGCCTGATCGATGAGTTCAACGAGTATGTCGAGACCCTGCGCCACAAGGTCGAACTGCGCGAGCGCCGCGCGGTCGAGGCGGCCAAGGGGCGTGATCGTCTGCTGGGGGCTCGCGAGCAGGCGCTTGAGGTGGTTCAGCGATGCGTCGGAAAGCGCGACCTACCAACCATCATCCGCAACTTCCTCGAACTGACCTGGGCCGACGTCCTGGTGTTCGTCCTGCTGCGCCATGGCGAACAGAGCGCGGAGTGGAAGCGCTCCTGCGAAGTGGCCGAACAGCTGGCCTGGAGCGGCACGCCGCTGGGCGAGGCCGAGGTGCTGCAGCTGCAGGAACAGCGCGTGCCGATGCTCAGCGACCTGCGCAAGGGCCTGGAATTGCTCGGCGGCTACCATGAGGACGGCATCCGCCGCCTGCTGCAAGACCTGGTGGCCTGCCAACATGCAGTCCAGGCCAAGCAGCCGCAGTTGGCCGCCCAGCTCAAGCCTACCCTGCCAGAAAGCCCCCTGGGCGCCATGCTCGGAGAGGATGCCGATCTGGCTCGCCAGGCACCTTTGCGCAGTAAGCTCTCGGCACGCGCACAAGCCCTGGCCAAGGAATTGGCCAGCGTCGAGTTCGGCACCTGGTTCGAGTTCGTCGAGGGCGGCAAGAGCCGCGTGCTCAAGCTTTCCTGGTTCAGCCCAACTACGCACAACTACATGTTCGTCGACCACAGTGGCCAGCGCGTTGCGATCAAGCCGCTGACCCTGCTGGCCAGCGAGATGGAAAAGGGCCTGGCCCGAATCGTGACACCCGAACGCGCGGCGCCCCTGGTGGATCGCGCGCTGACTGCCATTTACCGTGTGCTGCAGCGCTTCACCGGGCGCACGGCCGAACCCCGCTGAGGAATTTCCATGGAAGAGCGTCGTCAACACAGCCGCCATGGCACCGAAATGCAGCTGGAGGTCTTCGACCTGAACAGCGGTCAGCGCCTGGGCCGGATAGTCGACCTGTCTGCCGATGGTTTCATGCTGTTCAGTGACACCCCCCACACCGCCGACGCGGTGCTGGAATGCCGCCTGGTGTGCACCTCAGGTAGCGATGCGGTACAGGAAGTGCGCCTGGGCGCCGATTGCCTGTGGAGCCGCCCCGGCGCCGACGGCCAGCATTGTTGGGCCGGCTTTCATATCATTGATCTGGCCGAGGATCAGGCCAAGGCACTGGAGAGTCTGCTGGCCAGACTCTGAGCAGGTAGAGTGCGTTGTGTGCACCGATATTCCAGCGCACCCTACGAAACGGAGTCCGCTGGCTGACGCAGCCCACATGCCTCAACGAAAAACGGAGCCCGAAGGCTCCGTTTTTTCATCTGGCGAACACTTACTGCGCCAGCTTCTTGTAACGCACACGGTGCGGCTGCGCGGCGGCATCGCCCAGGCGTTTCTTACGGTCGGCTTCGAACTCGGTGTAGTTGCCTTCGAAGAAGTTGACCTTGCCGTCGTCCTCATAGGAGAGGATGTGCGTGGCGATACGGTCGAGGAACCAGCGATCGTGGGAAATCACCACGGCGGCGCCCGGGAAGTCCAGCAGCGCCTCTTCCAGCGCACGCAGGGTTTCCACGTCGAGGTCGTTGGACGGTTCGTCGAGCAGCAGCACGTTGCCGCCCTGCTTGAGGGTCAGCGCCATGTGCAGGCGACCGCGCTCACCACCGGAAAGGTCCTTGACGAACTTCTGCTGGTCGGCGCCCTTGAAGTTGAAGCGGCCGACGTAACCGCGCGACGGCACCTCGTAGTTGCCCACCTTGATCATGTCGAAGCCGTCGGAAATCTGCTCCCACACGGTCTTGTTGCCCTCGAGCATCTCGCGGCTCTGCTCGACGCTGGCGATCTGTACGGTTTCACCGATCTCGATGGTGCCGGAGTCCGGCTGCTCCTTGCCGGTGATCATGCGCAGCAGGGTCGACTTACCAGCGCCGTTACCACCGATCACGCCGACAATGGCGCCTTTGGGGATGCTGAAGGACAGGTCATCGATCAGCACGCGGTCGCCGAAGGACTTCGATACATTGTGGAAATCGATGACCTTGTCGCCCAGACGCGGGCCAGCCGGGATGTAGATCTCGTTAGTCTCGCTGCGCTTCTGGAATTCCTGCGACTGCATTTCCTCGAAGCGCTGCAGACGTGCCTTGGACTTGGACTGGCGTGCCTTGGCGCCCTGGCGTACCCACTCCAGTTCGGCCTTCATCGCCTTGGCGTGCGACGCCTCGGCCTTGGCTTCCTGAGCCAGACGGTTGGCCTTCGATTCCAACCAGCCGGAGTAGTTGCCCTCGTAGGGAATACCGTGGCCGCGGTCGAGTTCGAGAATCCAGCCGGCGACGTTGTCGAGGAAGTAACGGTCGTGAGTAATCGCTACCACTGTGCCGGGGAAATCGTGCAGGAAGCGCTCCAGCCAGGCGACCGAGTCGGCGTCCAGGTGGTTGGTCGGCTCGTCGAGCAGCAGCATGTCAGGTGCCGACAGCAGCAGGCGACACAGCGCCACACGGCGTTTCTCACCACCGGACAGGTGCTCGATCTTGGCGTCCCAAGCCGGCAGACGCAGGGCGTCGGCGGCGACTTCCAGCTGGCGCTCCAGGTTGTGGCCATCGGAAGCCTGCAGAATGGCCTCGAGCTTGGCCTGCTCGGCAGCCAGGGCGTCAAAGTCGGCGTCCGGCTCGGCGTATGCGGCGTAGACCTCGTCAAGACGGGCCTGGGCCTGCTTGATCTCGCCTACTGCCTCTTCGACGATGTCGCGCACCGTCTTGCTCGGGTCGAGCTGCGGCTCCTGCGGCAGGTAGCCGACCTTGATCCCCGGCATCGGACGGGCTTCGCCGTCGATCTCGGTATCGACGCCGGCCATGATGCGCAGCAGCGTGGACTTACCGGCACCGTTGAGGCCCAGAACGCCGATCTTGGCGCCAGGGAAGAATGACAGGGAGATGTCCTTGAGAATTTCACGCTTCGGCGGGACAACCTTGCTGACCCGATGCATGCTGTAGACGTACTGAGCCATGGAGAACCTGACTGGTGAGAATGGGGCTGAGAATGGCGGGCCTTGCAGACACTGCGATAACGTTGCGAGTGACGAAACCGGCAACGCCGACAGTCTGACCATCTGCTGCGTGCCGGCCTGGCCGCCGTATTACCGGCTGCAGGCAGTTTTCACCAAGCCTGCAGCGGGGCGTTTGCAGAGACCTTAGCCGCTGCCGGAGCGAACGCCAAGTACCGCGCGGACAGTTCACGCGCGCGGCGCAAAACTACCGGAATGTGCGTGGCAGGGCAAACCTACGTTCGTCGGCGCAGCTGGCACTTGGCCACGTTTGCAGGCATTCTAGCCGGCCCGCGCGAGCGCAGGCATGCCCGCGCGTCTCAACGCTTAAAATAGCCCAGCACTGGCTGCAGGTTCACAGAACGTGTCGACTCCCTCATCCCTGCCTTCCTCCTCCCCGGGCGAGTCGCGCGCAGCATTGCGCCGTGCACTGGTGGTGCTGGTGCTGGCGATGCTGGGATTGCTGGCCTGGCAGCTGACTCAGGAATACCGCCAGTTGCTCGATAGTCAGAAGCAACTGAGCCAGGGTTACAGCGCCCAACTGGCCAAGCACCTGAGTCTGAACATGCGCCTCAAGGCGCAGGCGGGCCAGGCAATGCTGCAAAGCAGCCCAGCGCGCGCTGGCGACGGCAGCGAATTGGTTACGGCATTGCGCAGCATTTTCCCAACCGTCAACAGCGTGGCCTGGCTCGATGCCAACGGGCAGTTGCTGGCCGACAGCGCCAGCGAGTCGCGCGACCTCAGCTTCATTCGCAGCCAGCAGCAACGCAGCGGCGCGGCGCCCTATCACTTCGCTTTCAGCGCACTGGACGGCGGCGCGCTCTACCTGCTGCTGCGTCAGCCTGACGACAGTCACCGAGTATTGCGCATGCGCATCAGTGCGTTGCGCGGCTGGCTGCGCGAGCAGCACCAGAGCGAGCACAACTGGTTGCTCGAAGATCTGCTCAGTCACCGCGTGATAGCGCGTGCCGATGACCTGCAACAGACTGGCGGCATCATCGCTCCGGTTACTGCGGCAGAACAGGCACAAAGCCTGGAACTGATCACCCTGCCCGGCAGCGACTGGCAACTGCGCGCCCTGTTCGATGCAGAACGCGCCGGCAACGAGCTGATGCCGACCCTGGCCGGCAAGTTCCTGCTGTTCGCGCTGTGCAGCCTGCTTACCCTGCTGGCCCTGTACGGCCTGCAACGCGAGCAGCGCAGCCTGCAGCGCCTGAATACCGAAACACGCCGCTCGCTGCGCCAGGCCGCCAGTGCACTCGGCGCCGTCGAAGAACGCATTCTGGTGACCCAGGCCGATGGCAAGGTGCGCTACCTGAACCCGCAGGCCGAAGCGCTGTTCGGGGTTCCCAGCGACGTGGCCGGAGAACTCCATCTGCTTGATCTGCTGCCCGACCTCGACCCGCTGCTGCTCAACAGCCCACAACTGAGCAGCGATCTGGGACCGGAGCTCATCAGAGTCGAAAGCGAGGGGCGCGAGCGACTGTTCGCCGTGACCCGGAGCGATATCAGCGAAGTCGGGCGTCATGCCGGTTACGTCTGGGTGCTGCGCGATGTGACCGATGAGCAGCAGGCCATGCGCGTACTGCAGGAAACCCGCAGGCGCTATCAGGACATCTTCGACGGCACCGGTGTTGCCCTGTGCGTGCTCGACCTTTCCGGCCTGCGCAGCCTGTTGCTGCAGCACAAGTTGCGCGATGCGGCGGGTCTGCAGCGCTGGTTGCAAGCCGATGCCGAGCATCAGCAACTGCTGGTCGAGCAACTGCGCATTACCGAGGCCAACCAGGTGGCGCTCAACCTGCTCGGGGTGAAGTCCACCGAACAGGCCTGGCAGCAACTGATCGACAACGGTCCGGTACAGCCCGACGATCTGTGTTACCGCCTGGCTGTGGCCGTGCTCGAGGGCCCCAACCTGATGGAGCTGGAAACCCAGCTGGTCACCGCGCAAGGCTTGCAGCGTCACGTCTGGCTGGTGCTGCGCCTGCCGGAAATGCTCCAGGACTATCAGGCCGTCACCTTGAGCATCAGCGACATCACCAGCCGCAAGCGCATCGAACTGTCGCTGATCGAGCGTGAGCGCTTCTGGTCCGAAGTGGTTCGCTCGGTCCCCGACCTGCTCTACGTGCATGACATGCAGAACCGGCAGGTGCTGTTCAGCAACCACAGCCTCGGATTGCAGCTGGGCTATAGCGTCAGCGAGCTCAAGGCGATGGCCGGAGACTTCTGGGAGCAGGTACTGCACCCGGACGACAGCGACTACTACTGGCGCATTCGCAACCTGCAGAAAGTAGTCGGCAACGGCCTGCTGCTCGAATCGGTGCTGCGCTGGCGTCACCGCAGTGGCCAATGGCACTGGTTCAGCATCCGTGAGCAGGCTCTGGCGCGTGATGAGCGCGGTCGCGTCAGCCGGCTGATCGGCGTGGCCAAGGACATCACCGAGCAGATCGAGCGCAACCAGTCGTTGCGCGACAGCGAGCAACGCTACCGCCTGCTGGCGGAAAGCATCAGCGACGTGATCGTCTCCACCGATGACAGCCTGGCCCTGAACTACGTCAGCCCGTCGGTGGAAGCCATGCTCGGCTACAACGCCGAATGGGTGACGGCCAACGGCCTGCAAGGCCTGGCGGCCAACCCGCAGCAGCTCGCCAGCCTGTACCTGCTGCTCGAGCGGATTCGCGATTCGCTCGGCGAGCGTGACCGCCTCGAGCGTCTGCGCGAGGAGCTGCCGGATCAGCTGTTCGTCTTCGACTGCCTGCGCGCCGACGGCCACAAGATACCGGTGGAACTGCGCCTGGTGCTGATGTGGGACGAGAACGGTCGCTTCGAAGGCATCCTCGGCGTTGGCCGCGACATCAGCCAGCAACGCCGCGCGGAAAAAGACCTGCGCATGGCCGCCACGGTATTCGAGCATTCCACCGCGGCGATTCTGGTGACCGACCCGGCCGGTTACATCGTTCAGGTCAACAAGGCCTTCAGCCGCGTCAGTGGTTATTCCGCCGGCCAGGTGCTCGACCAGCTCCCCGGCATGCTCACCGCCGACCGCCAGCAGGCGGCGCACCTGCAGTACATCCTCGGCCAACTCAACCAGCGCGGCAGTTGGGAAGGCGAAGTGTGGCTAAAGCGCAAGGGTGGGGAGAATTTCCCGGCCTGGGTCGGCATTACCGCGGTGCATGACGAGGAAGGCGACCTGGTCAGCTACGTGTGCTTCTTCAGCGACATCAGCGAGCGCAAGGCCAGCGAACAGCGCATCCATCGTCTGGCCTACTACGACGCCCTGACCCACCTGCCCAACCGCACTCTGTTCCAGGATCGCCTGCACAGTGCCCTGCAGCATGCGGATCGACATGACGAATGGGTGGTGCTGATGTTCCTCGACCTCGACCGTTTCAAACCGATCAACGATTCGCTCGGCCACGCCGCCGGCGACCGCATGCTCAAGGACGTGGCCGTGCGCCTGTCGGCCTGTGTCGACGGCGACGACACCGTGGCGCGCATGGGCGGCGACGAATTCACCCTGCTGCTGCAGCCGCGCGCCACCCGTGAGGGCGCATTGAATCGCGCCATTCATGTCGCCGAGCAGATTCTCTCCAGCCTGGCGCGCCCTTTCGTCCTCGAAGGCCGCGAATTCTTCGTCACCGCCAGTATCGGTATCGCCCTCGCCCCGCAGGACGGTAGCGAGCTGAGCCAACTGATGAAGAACGCCGACACCGCGATGTATCACGCCAAGGAACGCGGCAAGAACAACTTCCAGTTCTACCAGGCCGACATGAACGCCAGTGCCCTGGAGCGCCTGGAGCTGGAAAGCGATCTGCGCCACGCTCAGGAGCAGGGCCAGTTCGTCCTGCATTATCAGCCGCAGTTCTCCGGCGACGGCAATCGCCTGACCGGGGTCGAGGCGCTGTTGCGCTGGAGTCACCCGACACGCGGCCTGGTGCCACCGGATGAGTTCATCCCGGTGCTGGAGGAGCTCGGCCTGGTGGTGCAGGTCGGTGAATGGGTGCTGGAGGAAGCCTGCCGGCAGCTCAAGGCCTGGCACGAGGAAAAGATCCGCATCCCCAAGATTTCGGTCAATCTGTCGGCCCGGCAGTTCGCCGAAGGCGATCTGAGCGCACGCATCGCCGCCATTCTGGCCAGAACCGGAGTAGCCCCGGCCTGCCTGGAGCTGGAGCTGACCGAAAGCATACTGATGCGTGACGTCGCCAGCGCGATGCAGACCCTCGGCAACCTCAAGCGTTTGGGCCTGTGCATTGCCGTGGATGATTTCGGCACCGGCTACTCGTCGCTGAACTACCTCAAGCAGTTCCCCATCGACGTTTTGAAGATCGACCGCAGCTTCGTCGACGGCCTACCCGATGGTGAGCAAGATGCACAGATCGCCCGCGCCATCATCGCCATGGCGCACAGCCTGAACATGATGGTGATCGCCGAGGGTGTGGAGAGCCAGGCCCAACTGGACTTCCTTCGTGAACACGACTGCGACGAAGTACAGGGCTTCCTGCTGGGCAGGCCCATGCCTGCACGTCAGCTCACTGCCCAGTTCAGCGGCGCAGCGCTGTTCATCCTCAATTGACGAGCGAGCCCTAGGTCCAACTCAGCATGAAGGCCATTTGTCAGGCTCATGACCGACCTTCATATGCCTGAATGCGACCTTTGCGGTAGAATCCGCCCCCTCTTTCTACCGCCCAGCTGATTTCAGGGGACCGCCATGTTCAGCCGTGATTTGACCCTCGCTCGTTATGACGCCGAACTCTTTGCCGCAATGGAGCAGGAAGCCCAGCGCCAGGAAGAGCACATCGAGCTGATCGCCTCGGAAAACTACACCAGCCCGGCGGTGATGGAAGCCCAGGGTAGCGTGCTGACCAACAAGTACGCCGAAGGCTATCCGGGCAAGCGTTACTACGGTGGTTGTGAGTACGTCGACGTGGTCGAGCAACTCGCCATCGACCGCGCCAAGGAACTGTTCGGCGCCGACTACGCCAACGTCCAGCCGCACTCCGGCAGCCAGGCCAACAGCGCCGTGTACATGGCCCTGCTCAACGCCGGCGACACCGTGCTGGGCATGAGCCTGGCCCACGGCGGCCACCTGACCCACGGCGCCAGCGTCAGCTTCTCCGGCAAGATCTACAACGCCGTGCAGTACGGCATCAACGACCAGGGCCTGATCGACTACGACGAAGTCGAGCGCCTGGCCGTTGAACATAAACCGAAGATGATCATCGCCGGCTTCAGCGCCTACTCGCAGGTACTGGACTTCCCGCGCTTCCGCGCCATCGCCGACAAGGTCGGTGCCTACCTGTTCGTCGATATGGCCCACGTGGCCGGTCTGGTCGCTGCGGGTCTGTACCCGAATCCGGTGCCGTTCGCCGACGTGGTTACCACCACCACGCACAAGACCCTGCGCGGCCCGCGCGGTGGCCTGATCCTGGCGCGCAAGAACGAAGAGCTGGAGAAGAAATTCAACTCCGCGGTATTCCCGGGCGGCCAGGGCGGCCCGCTGGAGCACGTTATCGCCGCCAAGGCGGTGTGCTTCAAGGAAGCGCTGCAGCCTGAGTTCAAGGCTTACCAGGCGCAGGTGATCAAGAACGCCCAGACCATGGCCCAGGTGTTCATCGACAACGGTTACGACGTGGTCTCCGGCGGCACCGAGAACCACCTGTTCCTGCTCTCGCTGATCAAGCAGGACATTACCGGCAAGGATGCTGACGCTGCCCTGGGCCGCGCCTTCATCACCGTCAACAAGAACAGCGTACCGAACGATCCGCGTTCGCCGTTCGTCACCTCCGGCCTGCGTATCGGCACCCCTGCCGTCACCACTCGCGGCTTCAAGGAAGACGAGTGCCGTCAACTGGCAGGCTGGATCTGCGACGTACTGGCCAACATCGGCAATGATGAAGTCGAAGGCCGCGTGCGTGAGCAGGTCAAGGCGCTGTGCGCGAAGTTCCCGGTCTATGCCAACTAAGAACCTATTCACGATCTAGCGAGCTAGAGCGATACAAGGCAAAAACAAGCGAGGAAGCGGAGTTTACAAGTGGTAAATGAGCATTCCGAGCTTGTTTTTAACGCAGTAGCGCCGACGCGCAGCAGATCGTGAACAGGTTCTAAGGCTCAGCCTGAAACAAAGAAGCCCGCCGATTCAGACTGTGTGAAAACCTAGCAGTCGGAGAGCAAGCTGAAGACAATGCCTCCATCATTCGATGGGGGCATTGTCGTTTATGGGCTACATC
>NZ_FOXK01000016.1 GCF_900115695.1 Ectopseudomonas toyotomiensis | reverse complement strand
GAACGCATGCATCAGCGGATGCAGGTGCATCCAGAGATGATGGTCAGGCGCCGCTCCATCGTCGAACATCCCTTCGGCAACCTGAAGCAATGGATTTTGGGTAATGGTCGCTTCCTGCTCCGACAACTGCAGGGCGCTCGGACGGAAATGGCCCTGGCGGTCAACGCCTACAACCTGAAGCGTGCCATCAATGTGATGGGTGCCCGTCGGTTGATCGAGCTGTTGGGGTAAATCCCGCTTTCCATTTCCATGCTTCAAAAACACCAACGCCCCGAACCAGTCGGGGCGTTGGATTTTTCTGGCGTCAGTGCGTTTTCACACGCTCTGACTAGGCGGGGCTTTCTCGTAACGGACGCGATCAGAAACGCTCGATATCAGCCTTGGCTTCCAGCTGCTTGCGCAGCGCGGCGAAGTCCTGCTGGCCGGCACGCGACGCCAGGAAGTTACGGTACATGGCGAGCTCTTCGTCAGCCAGCGCCTCTTCCGGCACATTCACGCCATCGAGACGCAGCACTACGTAGTCGCCATTGTTCAGCGTCACGCCGGCGAAGGTGGGCTCGCCCGCCTTGTCTGGCTTGGGCATGCGGAACAGCGCCTGCAGCACTTTGGGCTCGATGCCGTCCTGGCTACGGGTGGCCGCCTCTTGAACCTGCCAATCAGCAGCAGACTGCTCACCGGCCTGGGCAGCAGCCAGTTGCTTCTCACCTTCGGCCTTGGCCGCGGCACTGGCACGCTCCTGCTGCAGATGGGCACGAATGCTTTCAGCGACCTGTTCCAGGGGCAGCTGCTCGGGCTTTTTGTGTTCCTTGACGCGTACGACAACCACGGTGCTCGGGTCCAGCTCGATGGTAGAGCTGTTGGTGCCGTCTTCCAGGACTTCAGGGCTGAAGGCAGCCTGCAGCACCTGACGGTTGGCAGTGATGCCAGTTGCACCACCCTCACGACCGAAGGCTTCGCTGGTCTTGACCTCGAGACCCAGCTCCTGGGCAGGCTGGGCCAGATCCGATGCCTCGAACGCGGCATCTTCCAGCTGTTTGGTCGCCTCGACGAAGCGCTGCTCGACCTGTTGCGCTTTGAAGTCACGCGCCAGCTTGTCCTTCAGGCTGTCGAAGCTTGGCACTTCTGGAGCCTGAACACCCAGCAGCTTGATCAGGTGCCAGCCGAACTCGCTCTGCACGGGCTCGGAAACCTGGCCCTGCTGCAGCGCATAGAGCGCCTCCTCGAAGGCCGGATCGTAAACGCCAGGGCCGGCGTAACCCAGATCACCGCCATCGGCAGCCGAACCTGGGTCCTGCGAGAACTCCTTGGCCAGGGCAGCGAAATCTTCGCCAGCGTCCACACGCGCCTTGATCTCTTCGATCTTGGTACGCGCGGCCTGGTCATCGCCCTCGATAAGGATGTGCGCAGCCTGACGCTGCTCTGCCAGGTTGGCGATCTCGCTCTCGTACAGCGGCTGCAGATCTTCATCGCTGACTTCGACCTGATCGAAGAAGCTGTCCTTATGCAGCTCGACGTACTCCAGCACGACCTGCTCAGGGCTCATGAACTCGCCAGCGTGCTCGTCGTAATAAGCATTGACGTCGCTGTCGCTCAACTCGATCGCAGCGCTATCGGCCTTGATGGTGAGACTGGCGAAGTCACGGGTCTGGCGCTCGAGATTGGCGAAGGCACGCGCCTCCTGCTCGGTGACGAAGCTGCTGGCGCCGAGACCGGCACGCAACTGCCCAATCAGCATTTCCTCTTCCAGCATCTGGCGGAACTGCAGGCGGGTGTAGCCCATCTGGCGAATGACCTGATCGAAGCGCGCGGCATCGAAGCGGCCATCTACCTGAAATTCGGGAGTTTGCAGAATCACCTGGTCCAGCGATCCCTGCGAGAAGGCGAAATGAGCATCACTGGCTGCCTGAAGCAGCAGCTTGCGCTCGATCAAACCCTTGAGCGAAGCCTCACGCAGCAGGTTGTCATCGAGCAGCGAGGCATCAAAATCGCGACCCAGTTGCTGCAGCAGCTGACGACGCTGCATCTCAACGGCCTGATTGAGCTCGTTGAGGGTAATGGTGTCACCGTTCACGTCAGCCGCATTGTTGCGATTGCTGGTCCCCGTGACGATGGCTTCGAAACCGGTAAACGCCATCAGCATCACAATGAGGCCGATGATGATTTTGGCAATCCAACCGCGTGAATTGTCCCTGATGTTTTGCAGCATGCTTCCCCCAGAACGACTGTACAGAGTCACCAGCCGCGCAGTGTGGGTAATGTCCAGATAGAAGAAAGGCGCATCCTTGGATGCGCCTTCTCGTAACGCGTTAAGCGGTCAGAGCAGAAGAGTCTAGGACTACCTGCGCTGCCCCCTAACAACCGCCAGACAGAGCCTGACGGCGAGGCAAACCCAGAAGACGCTTAGTTGACGGCGTCTTTCAGAGCCTTGCCAGCTTTGAAGCCTGGGATCTTGGCAGCAGCGATGCTGATCGGCTTGCCGGTCTGCGGGTTGCGACCAGTGCGAGCAGCACGCTCTTTGACAGCGAAGGTACCGAAGCCTACCAGCACAACGGAGTCACCAGCCTTCAGAGCGCCAGTGACGGATTCAATCACTGCATCCAGCGCGCGGCCAGCAACAGCTTTCGGGATATCAGCAGATGCAGCGATGGCATCGATCAGTTCCGACTTGTTCACTCTAAGTCCCCTTATTTCTGTTGAGTTTGTTTCTTGATTTTTAGTGTAAGCAAAGCGGGTGCTGGATGGCCTGCCGACACAATAAAAGCCGCTTTATAACAAGGGCTCAAAAATTGTGTCAAGGAAGCCCCCCGGCTAATGCGTGCTGATTCGCTCCTTGGAATCAGACTCGCGCTTGTCATCCGTTGCAACCATCTCCGGAGCCGCATCGGGCAAGGGCTCCGGGGCGTATTGCAGCGCAATTTGCAGGACCTCGTCAATCCATTTAACCGGTTTAATCTGCAGGTCTTGCTTAATATTTTCCGGAATTTCCTTCAGATCACGCACATTTTCTTCGGGAATGATCACGGTCTTGATCCCACCCCGATGAGCCGCCAGAAGTTTTTCCTTGAGACCACCGATGGCCAGCACCTGACCGCGCAGGGTGATTTCCCCGGTCATGGCCACGTCCGCCCGCACCGGAATCTGCGTCAGGGCCGATACCAGTGCCGTGCACAAACCGATGCCCGCGCTCGGTCCATCCTTGGGCGTGGCACCTTCGGGCATATGGATGTGAACGTCGCGCTTCTCGTTGAAATCAGCCGGGATCCCCAGGCTTTTCGCGCGACTGCGAACCACCGTCATGGCCGCCGTCATCGACTCTGCCATGACATCACCCAGCGAACCGGTCTTGATCAGATTACCCTTGCCAGGGACCACCGCCGTCTCGATGGTGAGCAGCTCACCGCCGACCTGAGTCCAAGCCAAACCGGTCACCTGACCGATCTGATCCTGCTGCTCGGCGAGGCCATAGCGATGCTTGCGCACACCCAGGAAGTGCTCCAGGGAGTCGGCGCTGACGGTGACCTGGAAGCGCTTCTCGCGTACATGCTCCTTGACCACCTTGCGGCAGACCTTGGCGATTTGTCGCTCCAGACTGCGCACACCAGCTTCACGCGTGTAGTAACGAATGATGTCGCGAATCGCCGACTCGTCGAACTCCAGCTCGCCCTTCTTCAGGCCGTTGGCCTGAATTTGCTTGGGCGCCAGGTATTTGATAGCGATGTTGACCTTCTCGTCCTCGGTGTAACCCGGCAGACGAATGACCTCCATCCGATCCAGCAGCGGGCCGGGGATGTTCATCGAGTTGGCGGTGCAAAGGAACATCACATCCGACAGGTCATAATCGACCTCCAGATAGTGATCGTTGAAATTATGGTTCTGCTCTGGGTCGAGGACTTCGAGCAATGCCGAGGCAGGATCGCCGCGCATGTCCTGGCCCATCTTGTCGATCTCGTCGAGCAGGAACAACGGGTTGCGCACGCCGACCTTGGTCATCTTCTGAATCAGGCGACCCGGCATCGAGCCGATGTAGGTACGGCGGTGCCCGCGAATCTCGGCCTCGTCACGCACGCCCCCGAGGGCCATGCGCACGAATTTGCGGTTGGTCGCGGTGGCGATGGACTCGGCCAGCGAGGTCTTGCCCACACCGGGCGGGCCGACCAGGCACAGCACCGGCCCCTTGAGCTTCTTCACCCGCTTCTGCACGGCGAGATATTCAAGAATGCGCTCCTTGACCTCCTCCAGACCGTAGTGATCGGCATCGAGAATGCTCTCGGCACGCGCCAGATCCAGTCGCACCTTGCTTTCGGCCTTCCACGGCACATTGACCAGCCAATCGATGTAGGAGCGCACCACAGTGGCTTCAGCGGACATCGGCGACATCTGCTTGAGCTTGTTCAGTTCGGCATTGGCCTTGGTCAAGGCTTCCTTGGTCAGCCCCGCGTTATCGATGCGCTTACGCAATTCGTCGAGCTCGCTATGGCCTTCATCGATATCGCCAAGCTCTTTCTGAATGGCCTTCATCTGCTCATTCAGGTAGTACTCGCGCTGACTGCGCTCCATCTGTTTCTTCACGCGACCGCGAATACGTTTCTCAACCTGTAGCAGGTCGATCTCGGCATCCAGCAGGGCCAGCACGTGCTCGACGCGAGCGGACAGCGAGGTAATTTCGAGGATTTCCTGCTTCTGCTCGATCTTCAGCGCCATGTGCGCGGCCATGGTGTCGACCAGACGGCTGGGCTCATCGATGCTGTTGAGCGAAGACAGGACTTCGGCCGGAACCTTCTTGCCCAGCTGCACGTACTGCTCGAACTGACTGAGCAGGCTGCGGGTGAAGACTTCCGATTCGCGCTCGGCAGTTTCGCCCTCCTCGATCAGTTGCACCTCGGCACGGCAATGATCTTCGAGATCGATGAAACGCTCGATCGAGCCGCGCTGCTCACCCTCGACCAGCACCTTGACGGTACCGTCGGGCAGCTTGAGCAATTGCAGGACGGTGGCGACGGTGCCAACGCGATACAGATCCTGATCATCCGGATCATCGACGGCCGGGTTCTTCTGGGCTACCAGCAGGATCTGCTTGTCACCCGTCATCGCCGCCTCGAGGGCCTCGATGGATTTCTCACGCCCGACGAAAAGCGGGATGACCATGTGCGGATAGACCACTACATCGCGCAATGGCAGGAGAGGCAATTCGATGGTTGTCTTCATGATTTCGGCTCAGCGGCGGCCTTAAGGCCGTAAACAGGCGGGATTACCCTTGGCTTTTAAGATGGGGGTAGCTCCCGTAAAAAACAAGCGCAATGTCCACAAAAGCGAAGGGGCCCGAGGGGCCCCTTCTTTGCAACGTATGACAGCCGTCAGGCGTCTGGCGCGGCCTTCGCCGGCGGCTCGCTGTTCTCGTAGATCAGCAGCGGCTTGGACGAACCCTCGATGACGCTCTCGTCGATCACCACCTTGCTCACGTCCTGCTGGGACGGGATCTCGTACATGGTGTCGAGCAGAATGCCCTCGAGAATCGAACGCAGGCCACGCGCACCAGTCTTGCGCTCCAGCGCCTTCTGCGCCACGGATTTCAGCGCATCGGAACGGAATTCCAGGTCCACCCCTTCCATCTCGAACAGCTTGGCGTACTGCTTGGTCAGTGCGTTCTTCGGCTCGGTGAGAATCTGCACCAGAGCAGCCTCGTCCAGCTCCTCCAGCGTCGCGATCACCGGCAGACGACCGACGAACTCAGGGATAAGACCAAATTTGACCAGATCGTCCGGCTCGACCTCTCGCAGAGACTCGCCGATCTTCTTGCCTTCCTGCTTGCTGCGCACTTCCGCACCGAAACCGATGCCGCCCTTGGTAGAGCGCGCCTGGATGACTTTCTCCAGGCCGGCGAATGCACCACCACAGATGAACAGGATGTTGCGCGTATCGACCTGCAGGAACTCCTGCTGCGGATGCTTGCGCCCGCCCTGCGGCGGAACCGAGGCCACAGTGCCCTCGATCAGCTTGAGCAGCGCCTGCTGCACGCCCTCGCCCGACACGTCACGAGTGATCGACGGGTTATCGGACTTGCGCGAGATCTTGTCGATTTCGTCGATGTAGACGATACCCATCTGGGCCTTCTCGACATCGTAATCGCACTTCTGCAGCAGCTTCTGAATGATGTTCTCGACATCCTCACCGACATAACCGGCTTCGGTCAGGGTGGTGGCGTCAGCGATGGTGAACGGCACGTTGAGCAGGCGTGCAAGCGTTTCGGCCAGCAGCGTCTTGCCCGAACCGGTCGGACCGATCAGCAGAATGTTGCTCTTGCCCAGCTCGACATCGTCTTTCTTGTCACGCTGATTGAGACGCTTGTAGTGGTTGTATACCGCTACCGACAGCACTTTCTTGGCGCGCTCCTGACCGATCACGTACTGATCGAGGATGCCGCTGATTTCCTTGGGTGCCGGGAGTTTGTGCGCGCTGCTCTCGGCCTGTGCTTCCTGCACCTCCTCGCGGATGATGTCATTGCACAGGTCGACGCATTCGTCGCAGATGAAGACGGAAGGACCGGCGATCAACTTGCGCACTTCATGCTGGCTTTTGCCGCAGAAGGAGCAATAAAGCAGTTTGCCGTTGTCCTCACCGTTACGGGTATCAGTCATTCGATCAATCCAATACGGTAGGCTTGAAACACAAGATGAAGGCAAATGCGGGCATTTTCAAGGGCGCAAGTCGCGCCAGTGAAGGATGCCCACAGCCGGCGCCTCATCTAGACCGGCATTTGACGCTTTTCATGGACGGCATCGACGAGACCGTATTCCACAGCGCGCGAAGCGCTCATGAAGTTGTCGCGATTGGTATCGCGCTCGATGGTTTCCAGGCTCTGGCCGGTATGCTGGGCCAGCAGCTCGTTCAGACGCTCACGAATGAAGAGGATTTCCTTGGCGTGGATCTCGATATCCGAGGCCTGGCCCTGGAAGCCGCCCAGCGGCTGGTGAATCATCACACGCGAGTTCGGCAGGCAGAAACGCTTGCCTTTGGCGCCGCCAGCCAGCAGGAAGGCCCCCATGCTGCAGGCCTGACCGATACAGGTGGTGGACACATCCGCCTTGATGAACTGCATGGTGTCGTAGATCGCCATGCCGGCAGTCACCGAGCCACCCGGCGAGTTGATGTACAGGTGAATGTCCTTGTCCGGATTCTCTGCTTCCAGAAACAGCAGCTGGGCGCAGATCAGGTTGGCCATGTAGTCCTCGACCTGGCCAACCAGAAAGATCACGCGCTCCTTGAGCAGACGCGAATAGATGTCGTAGGCACGCTCGCCACGAGCGGACTGCTCGATGACCATCGGCACCAGGCCGCCAGCGGCCTGGATTTCAGGCATGTTTTGCATAAAAGGATTGCGGGACATGTCTTGCGCTCACTCCCTAATAGTCATGTCTCAAATACGCATAAGCCAGCACGGAGGCTGGCTTATGGTGGTGTACTCGAACGAGGTTACCAGATCAGTCGGCTTTAGGAGCTTCCGCCGGCTTGACTGCGTCTTCGTAGGAAACCGCTTTATCGGTCACGTTGGCCTTCTGTAGAACAGTATCTACAACTTGCTCTTCCAGTACAACCGAACGCACTTCGTTCATTTGCTGGTCGTTCTTGTAGTACCAGGCAACGACCTGCTCGGGCTCCTGATAAGCCGAAGCCATTTCCTCGATCAGCTCGCGCACGCGGGCTTCGTCAGGCTTCAGTTCGAACTGCTTGACCACTTCGGCGACGATCAGGCCCAGCACCACACGGCGCTTGGCTTGCTCTTCGAACAGTTCGGCAGGCAGTTGGTCAGGCTTGATGTTGCCACCGAACTGCTGAACGGCCTGCACGCGCAGACGATTCACTTCATTGCCGATCAGCGCCTTCGGCACTTCGACCGGATTGGCAGCCAGCAGGCCGTCCATTACCTGGTTCTTGACCTTGGACTTGATGGCCTGACGCAGTTCACGCTCCATGTTCTTGCGAACTTCGGCGCGGAAGCCTTCCAGACCGCCATCCTTGATACCGAACAGGGCGAAGAACTCGTCGTTCAGCTCAGGCAGTTGCGGGGCGGAAACGCTGTTGACGGTAACAGTGAACTCAGCGGTTTTGCCGGCCAGGTCGAGGTTCTGGTAGTCCTCGGGGAAGGTCGGGTTGATCACGCGCTCTTCACCAGCCTTGACACCAACCAGGGCGTCTTCGAAGCCCGGGATCATGCGGCCGGAGCCCAGCACCAGCTGGGTGCCCTTGGCGCTGCCGCCAGCGAATGCTTCGCCGTCGATCTTGCCGACGAAATCGATGTTCAGCTGGTCGCCATTCTCGGCAGCGCGCTCAACAGTTTCGAAACGGGTGTTCTGCTTGCGCAGGATGTCGAGCATGTTGTCGACGTCGCTGTCAGCCACATCAGCTTCGAGGCGCTCGATGGCGATCGACTCGAAACCGGAAACCTGGAATTCGGGGAACACTTCGAAAGTAGCGACGTATTCCAGATCCTTGCCCTTCTCGAAGGACTTCGGCTCTACGGCCGGAGCGCCGGCCGGGTTCAGCTTCTGCTCGACCACAGCTTCATAGAAGGTAGCCTGGATCAGGTCGCCCAGGGCTTCCTGACGAGCGGCATCTTCATAGCGCTGACGAATCACGCTCATCGGCACCTTGCCAGGACGGAAGCCAGGAACCTTGGCACGACGGGCAGTCTGTTGCAGACGCTTGTTGACTTCGGTCTCGATGCGCTCGACGGGTACGCCGACAGTCATGCGGCGCTCAAGAGCAGAAGTGCTTTCAACAGAAACTTGCATGGATATTCCTCGTTGCACAGACATAAGCCGGCTCGAACCGGCCCCGAATCAAGGCCAAGCATTCTAGAGGGTCAATGTGCAGAAGTCACCCTAGAAGCAGGCGGCAGTCGGGAGGGGCTATATAAAGATGGTGCGGACGGAGAGACTCGAACTCTCACACCTTGCGGCGCCAGAACCTAAATCTGGTGTGTCTACCAATTCCACCACGTCCGCGTGGCTTTGCAGCTTAAAACAAAAACGCCAGGCTTTTGGCCTGGCGTTTTGGAATATGGGGTGGACGATGGGAATCGAACCCACGACACCAGGAGCCACAATCCTGTGCTCTACCAACTGAGCTACGCCCACCATATTGCATTGCTTACTCAACTTGCCTGACCGCCAAATGGCGCACCCGGCAGGACTCGAACCTGCGACCATCCGCTTAGAAGGCGGATGCTCTATCCAGCTGAGCTACGGGCACTTATCCATCCGCTAGCGCAGACTTACAAGCTTTTGGCTCCAACCTCACCACCAGGGCTTGGCTCTTGCCGCCTCACCCAGCGAGTGGCTGTTCCTGAGAAGCGGGGCGAATGTTATAGACGGCTCCCAACCTCGTCAACAGAAATTTTCAAAAAAATTCAGCGATTTAAAGGAGTTACGCGAAAACGACGGCAGGCGCCTTTGCCCAAGTGAGCGCCCATGCGAGAATGCGCGTCCTTTTTTCATCCTTATTAATGGTTAACCAGCGCAATGACCGCACAACTGATCGACGGCAAGGCGATCGCCGCCAGCCTCCGCCAGCAGATTGCCCAACGTGTCGCCGAACGCCGCCAGCAAGGCCTTCGTGCGCCAGGCCTGGCCGTGATCCTGGTCGGCACCGATCCCGCCTCCCAGGTCTATGTGTCACATAAACGCAAGGATTGCGAAGAAGTCGGCTTTGTTTCCCGCGCCTATGATCTGCCGGCAGAGACCAGCCAGGCCGATCTGCTCGCCCTGATCGACGAGCTCAACGAAGACCCGGCCATCGACGGCATCCTGGTACAGCTGCCGCTGCCGGAGAATCTCGACTCGTCCCTGCTGCTCGAACGCATTCGCCCAGATAAAGATGTGGACGGCTTCCATCCCTACAACATCGGCCGCCTGGCCCAGCGCATGCCGCTGCTGCGCCCCTGCACCCCCAAGGGCATCATGACCCTGCTGGAAAGCACCGGCGTCGATCTCTACGGCCTGCATGCAGTGGTAGTTGGGGCGTCCAATATCGTCGGCCGACCAATGGCCATGGAGTTGTTGCTGGCCGGTTGCACCGTGACCGTCACACACCGCTTCACCAAGGATCTGGCTGGCCACGTCGGCCAGGCCGATATCGTCGTGGTCGCTGCCGGCAAGCCTGGGCTGGTCAAGGGTGAGTGGATCAAGCCAGGCGCCATCGTCATCGATGTCGGCATCAACCGCCAGGAAGATGGCAAGCTGGTCGGCGACGTGGTGTACGAGACCGCCCTGCCCCGCGCTGGCTGGATCACCCCGGTTCCAGGCGGCGTTGGCCCAATGACCCGCGCAGGTCTCTTGGAGAACACCCTGCACGCGGCCGAGCATCTGCATAAATAAGCAGCGCTGCATAACGAACAACGGCACCCGAGGGTGCCGTTGTCGTTTCTGCCACCTAGATCAGTTGCGCGACTGCTCCCAGGACTTGAGCAACTCGTCATAGGCGATGGTTTCGCCTTTGGGTTTTTCGTTGGCCAGCTTGGGCTTCGGTGCACCGGGCTGGTCGAACCAGTACTGCGGATCACGCGGCTCGTTCAGCTTCGGCCCGCATTCACCCAGCACGCCGGAACGCTCCAGGCGACCGAGCATGGTGTCCTGCGCCGCGGCCAGGCCATCGAGCGCCTGCTGCGGGGTCTTGTCACCGCTGGCAGCTTCGGCGATGAACTGCCACCACAGCTGAGCCAGACGCGGATAGTCCGGTACGTTGGTGCCGGTCGGCGTCCACTGCACGCGCGCCGGGCTGCGGTAGAACTCCACCAGGCCACCGAGCTTGGGCGCGGCGTCGGTCATGGCCTGCGAGTTGATGTCCGACTCACGAATCGGCGTCAGGCCGACCAAGGTCTTCTTCAGCGACACGGTCTTGGATGTGACGAACTGGGCGTAGAGCCAGGCGGCCAGACGCTGCTTCTCCGGCGTGGACTTGAGGAAGGTCCAGGAACCGGCGTCCTGATAGCCGAGCTTCATGCCCTCCTCCCAGTACGGTCCTTTCGGCGAAGGCGCCATGCGCCACTTCGGCGTACCGTCTTCGTTGACCACCGGCAGGCCAGGTTTGGTCATGTCGGCGGTAAAAGCGGTGTACCAGAATATCTGCTGGGCGATGGCGCCCTGCGCCGGCACCGGCCCGGCCTCGGAGAAGGTCATGCCCTGAGCTTCCGGCGGCGCGTACTGACGCATCCAGTCAACGTACTTCTGCGTGGCGAACACGGCCGCCGGACCATTGGTATCGCCGCCACGGGCAACGCTGGAGCCTACCGGACGGCAGCCATCGACGCGAATGCCCCACTCGTCCACCGGCAAACCGTTGGGTAGGCCCTTGTCGCCGCCGCCGGCCATGGAGAACCAGGCATCGGTGAAACGCCAGCCCAGCGACGGGTCCTTCTTGCCGTAGTCCATGTGGCCGTAGACGCGCTGACCGTCGATTTCCTTGACGTGCACCGAGAAGAACTCGGCGATGTCCTCGTAGGCCGACCAGTTGACCGGCACGCCCAGCTCGTAGCCGTAGATCTCCTTGAACTTGGCCTTGAGCTCCGGGCGCTCGAACCAGTCGGCGCGGAACCAGTAGAGGTTGGCGAATTGCTGATCGGGCAATTGATACAGCTTGCCGTCCGGCCCGGTGGTAAAGGAAGTGCCGATGAAGTCTTCGAGATCCAGGGTCGGCGAAGTGAAGTCCTTGCCCTCGCCTTCGATCATGTCGCTGATCGCCACTGCCTTGCCGTAGCGCGCGTGGGTGCCGATCAGGTCGGAGTCGTTGACCCAACCGTCGTAGATGTTCTTGTCCGACTGCATCTGCGTCTGCAGCTTCTCGACCACGTCGCCTTCCTGCAGCAGGTCATGCTTGAGCTTGATCCCGGTGATCTCGCTGAAGGCCTTGGCCAGCACCTTGGACTCGTACTCGTGGGTGGTGATGGTTTCCGACACCACGCTGATGTTCATACCGCGGAACGGCTCGGCAGCCTTGATGAACCATTTCAGCTCTTCGAGCTGCTGCTCGGGCGTCAGGGTCGAGGGGTTGAACTCCTCGGCGATCCATTTCTTCGCGGCCTCTTCATAGGCATCCGCCCAGGCCGCACCGCTCAAACCGGACAACGCCAGCAAGGCGGCCAACGCCATGCTATGTCGGGTCTTGTTGTTATTGTCGAACATAGAGACCTCCATCTCAGGATTTGGGGAGAGGCATACCGGCGGCAGCCCGGCTCAGCCCCAGCGCATGACTGCGCACAACCACAACAGCGATAGCAGCGACGCTATCCACACGCTCCAGTCGGTCACGCCTATCACCAGCAGGTGCAGGTAGGCGCTGCCGAGCAGACCGATGAACAACCGATCACCCCGGGTGGTGGTGATCGGCAGAAAACCCTTGCGCTCGACGCACGGCCAGCGCAGCTCGACCAGCGTCATGCCGGCCAGCAGTACGGCGATGCCGCCGAAGAACAGCGCGGTTGGTAGAGTCCAGGCCATCCAGCTCATGACGAACCTCCCTTACACGCGACCGAGGGCGAAGCCCTTGGCCACATGGTTGCGAACGAACCAGATCACCAGCATCCCCGGAAGGATGGTCAGTACCCCGGCAGCAGCCAGCACACCCCAGTCGATGCCCGAGGCGGACACGGTACGGGTCATCACCGCCGCGATGGGCTTGGCGTCCACCGAGGTCAGGGTGCGCGCCAGCAGCAGCTCGACCCAGGAGAACATGAAACAGAAGAAGGCGGTGACGCCGATGCCGGAGCGGATCAGCGGAATGAAGATCTTCACGAAGAACTTGGGGAAACTGTAGCCGTCGATATAGGCCGTCTCGTCGATTTCCTTCGGCACGCTGGACATGAAGCCTTCGAGAATCCACACCGCCAGCGGCACGTTGAACAGGCAGTGCGCCAACGCCACGGCGATATGGGTGTCGAACAGACCGATGGACGAATAGAGCTGGAAGAACGGCAGCAGGAACACCGCCGGTGGCGCCATGCGGTTGGTCAGCAGCCAGAAGAACAGGTGCTTGTCGCCAAGAAAGCGATAGCGCGAGAAGGCATAGGCCGCCGGCAGCGCCACGCTGAGTGAGATCAGGGTGTTGAGGCTGACGTAGTACAGCGAATTGAGGTAGCCCTCGTACCAGCTGCGGTCGGTGAAGATCACCCGGTAGTTGTCCAGGGTGAAGCTCTGCGGCCACAGGCTGAGGCCACCGAGGATCTCCGTATTGCTCTTGAACGACATGTTCAGCAGCCAGTAGATCGGCACCAGCAGGAACAGGAAATAGATCAGCAGTACCAAGCGTTTGCGTAGCGTCATGGTCGGCCTCAGCGGGTTTTGTCGTCGTGGGTCATGGCGGTGTAGAACAACCAGGACACCAGCAGGATGATCAGGAAGTACACCAGCGAGAACGCCGCGGCCGGGCCCAGGTCGAACTGGCCGATGGCCATTTGCGTCAGGGTCTGGCTGAGGAAGGTGGTGGCGTTGCCCGGCCCGCCGCCGGTGAGCACGAACGGCTCGGTGTAGATCATGAAACTGTCCATGAAGCGCAGCATCACCGCGATCAGCAGCACGCTTTTCAGCTTGGGTAGCTGGATGTGGCGGAACACCGCCCAGTTCGACGCGCGGTCGATGCGCGCGGCCTGGTAATAGACGTCGGGAATGGCGCGCAGGCCGGAGTAGCACAACAGCGCCACCAGCGACGTCCAGTGCCACACATCCATGATCAGCACCGTCACCCAGGCATCCATGGTGTTGGAGGCATAGTTGTAGCTGATGCCCAGCTTGTTCAGCACCCAGCCCATCAGGCCGATGTCGGCGCGGCCGAAGATCTGCCAGATTGTGCCCACCACGTTCCACGGGATCAGCAGCGGAATGGCCATCAGGATCAGACACAGCGACGCCCAGCGCCCGCGTGTCGGCATGCACAGGGCGATGGCGATGCCCAGCGGGATCTGGATCAGCAGCACGCAGGCGGAAAAGATGAACTGGCGCAGCAGCGAGTCGTGCAGGCGCGGGTCCTGCAGTACCTGGCGATACCAGTCGACGCCGACGAAGTAGCGCGTGGACGGATCGAAGATATCCTGCACCGAGTAGTTGACCACCGTCATCATCGGCACGATGGCGCTGAACGCCACCAGCAGGAATACCGGCAACACCAGCCACCAGGCCTTGTTGTTCTGCACCTTCATGGCGCCACCTCCACCAGGTAGTCGTCGGCATAGAGCATCAGCCACTGTGCCGGAAAGCTCAGGTAAACCTGCTCATACGGCACCGGCTGATCCTCCTGCAGGCGCACCTTGAGCACCTGCCCGTCGAGGTCGAAGGTGAGAATCTTGTAGGTGCCGAGATCCTCGACGTGCAGCACCCGGCCGCACAGTGCGTCTTCGTAAGCGCCCTCCCAGATATGCACGAACTCGGGACGGATACCCACCTGCAGGCGTTTGCCATCCAGCTCGGCGAGGCGCCGGTTGAGCGCGTCGGACAGCGGTAGCACAGTATCCGCGAAGCGCACCCCGCCCGCGCAGCGCTGCACCTCGATCAGGTTCATGCCGGGGCTACCGATGAAATAGCCGACGAAGGTGTGCCCGGGACGCTCGAACAGCTCGCGCGGCGTGCCGAACTGGACGATCTGCCCGCCGTACATCACCGCGATCTTATCGGCGAAGGTGGAGGCCTCCAGCTGGTCGTGGGTGACGTAGACCATGGTGATGTTGAACTGCTCGTGGATCTGCTTGAGCTTGCGCCGCAGCTTCCATTTCAGGTGTGGGTCGATCACCGTCAGTGGCTCGTCGAAGAGGATCGCCGAGACGTCGTCACGCACCAGGCCGCGGCCCATGGAGACCTTCTGCTTCTCGTCGGCGGTGAGGTTGCGCGCCTTCTTGTGCAGCAGCGGATGCAGTTCCAGCACCTCGGCAATCTCGTGCACCTTGCTCATCACCCGCGCCTCGTCCATGCCCTGGTTGCGCAGCGGAAAGGCCAGGTTGTCGAACACCGTCATGGTGTCGTAGACCACCGGAAACTGGAAAACCTGGGCGATGTTGCGCTCTTGCGGCGACAGCCTGTTGACCGCCTTGCCGTCGAACTGCACCTCGCCCTGCGACGGGCTGAGCAGGCCGGAGATGATGTTGAGCAACGTGGACTTGCCGCAGCCTGACGGCCCCAGCAGCGCATAGGCGCCGCCCTGCTGCCAGACATGGTTCATCTCGCGAATCGCGTAGTCTTCCGGCGCCTTCGGCACGCCGCTGTAGCTGTGCGCGAGGTTATGCAAGCGAATCTCGGCCATCAGGCGGCCCTCCCCTGGCGGCGACTAGGCGCCTGCACCAACTGCCCATCAGCGGCGAAGACGAACAGCTTGTGGGTCGGGATGTAGATCAGGATCGGCGTATCCACCGCGTACTCGTGCACGCCCGGCAGGTGCAGCACCAGCACGAACTGCTCGTTGCGCACGTGAAGGAAGGTTTCCGAGCCGCTGATCTCGGCCAGCTCCACGGTTACCGCCAGCTCCAGATCATCGTCATTGGACGGCACCAGGCCGATATGGCTGGGACGCACGCCAAAGCGGTACTCACCCTCGGCGATGCCGCGCAGATCGGGGTTGAGCGGAAAATGCACGCAATCGGCGAAGCTCACCTCAGTGCCACTGATGCGTCCAGGCAGCAGGTTGATCGCCGGTTCCGAGAACAGCTCGGCGGCCAGCATCTGCCGCGGACGGTGGTAGACCTCGGCGGTCTTGCCGCTCTGCACCACCCGCCCCTCATGCAGGATGGTGGTGGTGCCGCCCAGGGCCAGCGCCTCGTTGGGCTCGGTAGTGGCATAGATGGCGATGGTGTGGCGCGCCTGGAACAGCTCGCGCATCTCCTGACGCAGCTCCTCGCGCAGTTTGTAGTCGAGGTTGACCAGGGGCTCGTCGAAGAGAATCAAGGATGCGTCCTTGACCAGCGCCCGCGCCATGGCCGTGCGCTGCTGCTGGCCACCGGACAGCTCCAGCGGATAGCGCGACAGCAGCTTGTCGATGCGCAGCATGCGCGCGGTGGCCTCGACCTTCTCGACGATCTGCTCCTTGGCCACACCGGCCTGACGCAACGGCGAGGCGATGTTCTCGAACACCGTCAGGGTCGGGTAGTTGATGAACTGCTGATAGACCATCGACACGTTGCGCTGACGCACCGGCACACCCGTGACATCGGCGCCGTTCATCAGCACCCGGCCGCTGCTGGGCCGATCCAGACCGGCCATCAGCCGCATCAGGCTGGTCTTGCCGGCCAGGGTGCGGCCGAGCAGGACGTTGAAGGAACCCGGTTCGAAACTCAGGCAGGCATCGTCGATATGCACCTGGCCGTCGACGATACGGGTGACGTGTTCGAGCTTGAGCGACATGGCCTGTCCTTTTTCTTGTCGTGCCATTCGGTTTCGAACACCTACAGCGACAAGCGTGCCAGACCGCCATGAATCGGAATATCCAACTGATATTTAAGATAAAAAGTGCGAAATCGGGTTGCTGCACGATCTTCGACTGAACACTTTTGAACAGTCAGATGTGAACAACTGAACAATTCGTTCGTTGACATTGAACAGTCATGAACGAAACTGGATCGATCGCGGCGCAGATCGCGAACCGACAAGAAGAGATCACCCCATGACAGAAGCTGCCCGTGCCCCGGCGCACGACGCCATCATCCAGGAGTCCTGGTCGCGCTGCCGTGACTACGGCCTGACCCACCAGAGTGCGCCCCGCTTCGACCCACCGTCTGCCGGCGAACTTTCGGCCCTGCTGGAAAGCCGCCAGGCCCTGGTGCAGACCACCCACCAGGAAGTGCTGCCCTACTACGGCACCATCCTTTCCAATTCCAACTGCCTGATCATGCTGGCCGACGAGCAGGGCCGGCTGCTGCAATCCTGGGGTGACCAGCGCTTCATCGAACCGCGCCAGGCCGCCGGCTTCGTCGCTGGCGCCAGCTGGCTGGAACGCTACACCGGCACCAACGCCATCGGCACTGCGCTCAGTTGTGGCCAGGCCGTGCACATCCAGCACGATGAACACTTTCTCAAGGCCAACCGTTTCATGACCGGCTCGGCCTCGCCGATCTTCGACGAGCAAAGGCGCATGATCGCCGTGCTCGATGTGTCCAGCGACAGCTACCTGCCGCCAGCGCACACCCTGGGTATGGTCAAGATGATGAGTCAGTCGGTGGAGAACCGCCTGATCCTCAAGCTGTTCGCCGACCAGTATCACCTGCTCAGCTTCAACACCAGCCTGGATAACCTCGACAGCCCCTGGGCCGGCCTGGTGGTGTTCGACGAGCAGGGCCATGTGGTGTCCGCCAACCGCCGCGCCGATAACCTGCTCGGCCAACCCCTGACCTACGGCGCCATCGAGCAGCTGTTCGACGTGCCGCTGCAACAGCTGCTCAACCAACCGGACGGTCAGCCCTTCAGCCTGCGCACCAGCGGTCATTTTCGCTTTCACGCTCGAGTACGTCGCCCTGCCCGACCCGCTCCGATCCAGCCTCGCGACTTCCGCCCGCAAGCTACCCAGAGCACGCCGCAAGAGCCACGCCTGCATACCCTGAGCGCTGGAGATGCGCGTATGGACAAGGCCGTACGCCAGGCCGAACGCCTGCTGGAGAAGGACATTCCGATCCTGATTCAGGGCGAAACCGGTGCCGGCAAGGAGGTTTTCGTCAAGGCCCTGCACCAGGCCAGTTCGCGCGCCAGTCAGCCGTTCATTGCGGTCAATTGCGCAGCCATTCCGGCGGAGCTGGTGGAGTCGGAGCTGTTCGGCTACGAGAAAGGTGCCTTCACTGGCGCCAGTCAGAAGGGCCACATCGGCCTGATCCGCAAGGCGCACAAGGGCACCCTGTTTCTCGACGAGATCGGCGACATGCCGCTGCGCGTGCAGGCCCGGCTGCTGCGTGTACTGCAGGAGCGCTGCGTGCAACCGCTGGGCAGCAGCGAGCTGCATCCGGTCGACGTGCGCCTGGTCTCCGCGACCAACCGCCCGCTGCGCCAGGACGTCGACAGCGGCCAGTTCCGCGCCGACCTGTACTACCGCATCAGCGGCCTGAACCTGGAGCTGCCGCCACTGCGCGAACGCAGCGACAAGCAGGCGCTGTTCCATAAACTGTGGGAGCAGCACCGTGAACCCCACCAGCGCGCGGGTATCAGCCGCGAGGTACTGGAGCTGTTTCAGCACCATCCCTGGCCAGGCAACCTGCGCCAACTCAGCAGCGTGCTGCGCGTGGCGCTGGCCATGGCGGACGATCAGCCCATCCGCGCCGAACACCTGCCGGACGACTTCTTTCTCGACCTGCCGACGGACACGACCCTGCAAGCGCACCCCGAGTCCGACGATCTGGCCAGCCAGTACCAGGCCTGCGGCGGCAACATTTCCTACCTTGCCCGCCACCTCGGCCTGAGCCGCAACACACTGTACAAGCGCCTACGCGAACAGGGCGTCAGACCCTGACGGCACGCCGGGTCTTTATGCCCAGCCGCCAGCCCTGCTGCATGCCCGCGGCCGCCAGCAGGATGGCTGCCACACCGAGCCACTGCAGCGGGTTGAGCCAGTGATCGAAGGCCAGCCAGTCGACGAGGATCGCCGCCACCGGGTAGATGAACGACAGCGCGCCGGTCAGCGCCGTCGGCAGTTTCTGGATGGCGCCGTAGAGCAGCATGTACATCAGCCCGGTATGCACCACACCCAGGGTTACCAGGCTGGCCCAGGCCGCCTCGCCTTGCGGCAGCTGATGCCCAGCCAGGGGCGCCAGCATCAGCACGCCTGTCAGCAGCTGAATAAGCGCGATCAGATGCGGCGGCGTAGCGCTGAGGCGTTTGACGATCAATGCCGCGACCGCATAGAGCAGCGCCGCCCCCAGCGCCAGCACGATGCCCAGCAGGTAGTTGCCGCCGGCCACCGCGCCCCGCCCGTGGGCACTGACGATGGCCAGCATGCCGATGAAAGCAAGCGCCAGCCAACCGAGCTTGAGCCAGGTGATGCGCTCACCGAGAAACAGCGCCGCCAGGCCCACCAACATGAAAGGCTGGACGTTGTAGACCACGGTACTGACGGCGATGGAGGCCTGCGCGTAGGAGGCGAACAACAGCAACCAGTTGCCGACGATGGCCAAGCCGCTAAGCACCGCCAGCAGCAATACGCGCCGCCCCAGAAGCTCGGCGCGCAGCAGGCCGAGCACAGCGCAGACCAACAGCAACATGCCGCCGCCGATCAGGCAGCGCCAGAACACCACATCCACCACGGCCTGGCCGGATACCAGGACGAACCAACCGATGGTGCCGGAAATCAGCATGGCGGCGACCATTTCCAGCGAGCCGCGTTTGAGATTGTTATCCATGAGGGAGCCTCTTCGAGAGATGACGATAATTATCCGAAGGTGCAACTTCCCTCTCCATGGAGAATCTGAGGCAGAATCCAGTCCTCGCCTTTTTTACAACGGCAGTTTCCGGCTTTTACCTAACGAGGCCTGCAATGACCGATGAAATCGACCAGACCCTGATCGCCGCCCTGATGGAAGATTCGCGGCGTTCACTGAAAGCCCTGGCGCAGATCAGTGGCCTGTCCTCCCCGAGCGTGGCCGAACGGCTGCGCCGCCTGGAGGAACGCGGCGTGCTCAAGGGCTATACGGTGGAGATCGATCCGCGCCATTTCGGCTATCAGTTGCAGGCCATCGTTCGCGTGCGGCCGCTGCCCGGCAAGCTGCATGAAGTGGAGCGACTGATTCAGGCCACGCCCGAGTTCACCGAATGCGACAAGGTCACCGGCGAGGACTGCTTCGTGGCTCGCCTGCACGTGCGCTCCATGGAGCAACTGGACGAGGTGCTCGACCGCATCAACGGCTACGCCGAAACCAACACTGCCATCGTCAAGAAGACCTCGGTTCCCCGCCGCCTGCCCCCAATGAACTGACAAGGAACGATCATGCGCCCATCCCTTCGCCCCCTGCTCGTCACGCTCGGCCTTTGCCTGGGCAGCCAATCGGCCTCAGCCGAGCTGAACCAGGCCGTCGACGCAGCAGTTAAACCGGTGATGCAGACCTATGCCATCCCCGGCATGGCCATCGCCATAAGCCACAAGGGCCAGCAGCATTTCTTCGAATACGGCGTCGCCTCACGTGAAAGCGGCCAGGCGGTGGATCGCCACACCCTGTTCGAACTGGGCTCGATCAGCAAACTCTTCACCGCCACCCTCGGCGCCTACGCCGAAGCGCGCGGCACGCTGAACCTCAGCGACAACGCCAGCCAATATCTGCCAGAGCTACGCGGCACTGCCTTCGATCACATCAGCCTGCTGGATCTGGCCACCTACACCCCGGGTGGCCTGCCACTGCAATTTCCGGACGCGGTCAGCAACGAACGGCAGATGCTCGACTACTACCGCAACTGGCAGGCGGTCTATCCTCCGGGTATGCAGCGGTTGTATTCCAACCCCAGCATCGGCCTGTTCGGCCACCTGGCAGCGGCCAGTCTGGCCGCGCCGTTCCAGAAACTGATGGAACAGGACCTGCTGCCACAACTGGGCATGCAGGAAAGCTATGTACACATACCGGCAGAGCAGATGGCGCGTTATGCCTGGGGCTACCGCGACGACAAGGCCGTGCGCGTAAGTCCCGGTGCGCTGGATGCCGAAGCCTACGGTTTGAAATCCACTGCTGCCGACATGCTGCGCTTCATCGACGCCAACCTGCACCCTGACAAGCTGCCCGCACCACTGCGTCAGGCCGTCAGTTCCACCCATCGCGGTTACTACCAGGTTGGTGACATGACCCAGGCCCTGGGCTGGGAGCGCTATGCCTACCCCATCAGCCTGACGAAGCTGCAGGCCGGCAACTCTGCAGAAATGGCGCTGCAACCCCAGCAGGTGGAGCGCTTCAGCGTGCCCAAGCCAGCCGAAGGCGACCTGCTGCTGAACAAAACCGGCTCGACCAACGGTTTCGGCGCCTACATTCTGCTGCTACCGGCGCGCGATACCGGCCTGGTCATACTCGCCAACCGTAACTACCCCAATGCCGAGCGCGTACGCCTGGCGTTGCAGTTGCTCGAGAGCCTCGAACCCTAGGCTGGTTTACAAGGCATCGGTGCGCAGGATGCGCACCTTACGCTTACAGACTGCGCGCGATCACCATCCGCTGCACGTCGCTGGTGCCTTCGTAGATCTGGCAGACGCGCACATCGCGGTAGATGCGCTCGACCGGAAAGTCCTTGAGGTAGCCGTAGCCACCTAGCGTCTGGATCGCCGCCGAACACACCCGTTCGGCCATCTCCGAGGCGAACAGCTTGGCCATCGACGCTTCGGTCAGGCATGGCTGGCCCGCCTCGCGCAGGCTGGCGGCGTGATGCACCATCTGCCGCGCCACGGCGATCTGCGTGGCCATGTCGGCCAGGCGAAAGGCCACTGCTTGGTGTTCGATGATCGGCTTGCCAAAAGTCACCCGCTCGTGGGCGTAATCACGCGCCGCCTCCAACGCGGCCCGCGCCATGCCCACCGACTGCGCGGCGATACCGATGCGTCCACCTTCGAGGTTGGCCAGGGCAATGCGATAGCCTTCGCCCTCCTCACCCAAACGCAGCTCTGCCGGAATACGCACTTCGTCGAACTGGAGCTGGCAGGTGTCGGAGGCGTGCTGGCCGAGCTTGTCCTCGACCCGCACCACCGAGAACCCTGACGTATCGGTAGGCACGATAAAGGCGCTGATGCCCTTCTTGCCGGCTTGCGGATCGGTGACGGCGAAGACGATGACCATGCCGGCGTGGCTGCCAGAAGTGATGAACTGCTTGGCGCCATTGAGGATGTAGTGATCGCCATCGCGAAGGGCGCGGGTGCGTAGATCGCTGGCGTCGGAGCCGGCCTGCGGCTCGGTGAGGGCGAAGGCACCGAGCATGCTGCCCTCGGCCAGCGGGCGGAGAAAGCGCTGTTTCTGTGCCTCACTGCCGTATTTGAGGATCGGCATGCAGCCCACCGAGTTGTGCACGCTCATGATGGTAGAGCAGGCGCCATCGCCAGCTGCCACCTCCTCCAGGGCCATGGCGTAAGCCAGGTGACCGGTTTCGGCACCGCCCCACCGCTCCGGCACCAGCATGCCCATGAAACCCAGCTGGCCCATCTCGGCGATGGCCTCAGCCGGGAAACGATGCTCGCGGTCCCAGTCGGCAGCAAAGGGCTTGAGCCGTTCCTGGGCGAACTGGCGGGCCATGTCACGGATCAGTAGTTGTTCTTCGTTGGGCAGCATGGCTGGCTCCATACATAGGGTGCGCCGTGCGCACCGCTGATTGGCAGAAACTCTAGGTGCGCACAGCGCACTCTGCGGGTCGGTTCAATACAACTCGATGGCTACAGCGGTGGCTTCACCGCCGCCAATGCATACGGACGCCACACCACGCTTGAGACCTCGCTGCTGCAACGCTGCCAACAGGGTCACCAGGATACGAGCGCCGGAGGCGCCAATGGGATGTCCCAGGGCGCAGGCGCCACCGTTCACGTTGAGTTTGGCGTGGTCGATGCCCAATTCACGCATGGCCACCATGGGCACCACAGCGAACGCCTCGTTGATCTCGAACAGATCGACCGCCTCCAGCGGCCACTCGATACGCGCCAGCAAGCGCTGGATCGCCGACACTGGGGCCGTGGTGAACAGGTTCGGCGCCTGAGCATGGCCGGCATGACCGATGATACGCGCCAGCGGTTTCAGACCACGCTCCTGAGCCTCGGACAGGCGCATCATCAGCAGCGCGGCTGCGCCATCGGAAATGGAACTGGCATTGGCCGCCGTGACCGTGCCGCCCTCACGGAACGCCGGCTTCAAGCCAGGGATCTTGTCCGGCCGGGCCTTGGGCGGCTGCTCGTCGGTATCGACCAGGCGTCGCTCACGCCCCTGTGGCGCTTCCACAGCGACGATCTCACTGGCGAAACTGCCGTCCGTTATCGCCTGCTGGGCGCGGCGCAGCGACTCCAGGGCATAGGCGTCCTGCTCCTCACGACTGAAGCGATACTGCTGCGCACAATCCTCGGCGAAGGTGCCCATCAGCCGGCCGCGCTCGTAGGCGTCCTCCAGGCCGTCGAGGAACATGTGGTCGAGCACCTGACCATGGCCCATGCGATAACCGCCACGGGCGCGCGCCAGCAGATACGGCGCGTTGGACATGCTCTCCATGCCGCCAGCCACCAGCACCTCGCTGCTACCGGCGAGCAGCTGGTCATGACCGAGCATCAATGCCTGCATACCGGAGCCACACATCTTGTTCAGCGTGGTGCACTGCACCGCCTGGCTCAGCCCGGCGCCCAATGCGGCCTGGCGCGCCGGTGCCTGGCCCTGGCCGGCCTGCAACACGCAGCCCATCAATACCGTGTCCACCGCCTCGGCCGCGAGCCCGGCACGCTCCAGGGTCGAGCGGATGGCGACGGCGCCCAGCTCGGCCGCAGTAAGGCCGGCCAGATCACCAAGAAAGCCCCCCATGGGCGTGCGCACTGCACTGACGATAACGACGGGATCGAGTTGCTGTTTCATGGGTTTCACCTTCGAATCACATGGCCCGGCTGCAATCCGGGAAAGTATGTGGGGGCCCCGGATTGCATCCGGGCTAGCTATCGGTTACTTCGCCGCCATGCGCAGCGCGCCGTCGAGGCGGATCACTTCACCGTTGAGCATCGGGTTCTCGACGATATGCCGCACCAGTGCGGCGTATTCGTCCGGCCGACCCAGCCGCGGCGGGAACGGCACGTTGGCCGCCAGCGAATCGCGTACCTCCTGCGGCATGCCGGCCATCATTGGCGTCTCGAACACGCCGGGGGCAATGCACATCACACGGATGCCCGAGCGCGCCAGATCACGCGCCGCCGGCAGCGTCAGTGCGGCGACGCCGCCCTTGGACGCAGCGTAAGCGACTTGGCCCATCTGCCCGTCGAACGCCGCCACCGAGGCGGTATTGATGATGACCCCACGCTCGCCCTCAGCGTTCGGCGTGTTCTGCGCCATGGCCTCGGCAGCCAGGCGCAACAGGTTGAAGCTGCCGATCAGATTGATCTCGACGGTACGGCGGAAACTGTCCAGGCCATGTGCACCGTTGCGGCCCAGTACCTTCTCGGCCGGCGCGACCCCGGCGCAATTGACCAGCCCGTGCAGTGCGCCGAACGCCGCCAACGCCTGCGCCACGGCGGCCTGGCCATCCTCCTCGCGGGTGATATCGGCGCATACGAAACGGGCGTTGCCACCCAGTTCGGCGAGGGCCTGCTGGCCCGCTGCTGCGTTGATATCCAGCAGCACTACCTTGCCACCGCACCCGACCAGCTCGCGGGCTGTGGCCAGGCCAAGACCAGAGGCGCCGCCGCTGATCAGGAATACGGATTCGTCGATACGCATGCTCAACCTCTGTGATTGTTGTGGAGTGAGATTGACAGCCAGATTTGCACAGGTTTACGTTAACGTAAAGGTAAACGAGCAATGACCATGGCAACCACCTACTCCATCTCCGATCTGGCCCGCGAACTGGACATCACCACCCGCGCCATTCGCTTCTACGAGGAGCAAGGCATGCTCGCGCCGGAGCGGCGTGGCCAGGAACGCGTCTACAGCGCCAAGGACAAGGTGACGCTGAAACTCATCCTGCGCGGCAAGCGCATCGGCTTCTCGCTGGCCGAATGCCGCGAGCTGATCGAGCTCTACGACCCGGAAACCGGCAGCCGCAAGCAGCTGGAGACCTTCATGGGCAAGATCGCCGAGCGCCGTCTGCAGCTTGAGCAGCAATTACTGGATATCCAGCAGATGCAGCTGGAACTGGATACGGCCGAGGAGCGCTGTCTCGCTGCCTTGGCCGAAACGACCGCGTAACCGCCCCCACGACAAGAACAACAGCAGGTGACCCCATGAGCTACCCCACCCTCAATTTCGGCCTCGGCGAAACCCTCGACATGCTGCGCGACTCGGTACATCAGTTCGCCCAGAACGAGCTGGCGCCACGTGCCGCGCAGATCGACCGCGACAACGAATTCCCCATGGACATGTGGCGAAAGTTCGGTGACATGGGCCTGCTCGGCATGACGGTCAAGGAAGAGTACGGCGGCACCGACATGGGCTATCTGGCGCATGTGCTGGCCATGGAAGAGATCAGCCGTGCCTCGGCCTCGGTGGGTCTGTCCTACGGTGCGCATTCGAATCTGTGCGTCAATCAGATCCACAAGAACGGTAGCGAGGCGCAGAAGCAGAAGTACCTGCCCAAGCTGTGCTCCGGCGAGCATATCGGCGCTCTGGCAATGAGCGAGCCCAATGCCGGTTCCGACGTGGTGTCGATGAAGCTGCGCGCGGAAAAACGCGGCGACCGCTATGTGCTCAACGGCAACAAGATGTGGATCACCAACGGCCCGGATGCCCACACCTACGTGATCTACGCCAAGACCGACATCAACGCCGGCTCGCGCGGCATGACCGCTTTTATCGTCGAGCGTGACTTCAAGGGCTTCTCCCGCCACCAGAAGCTGGACAAGCTGGGCATGCGCGGTTCCAACACCTGCGAGCTGGTGTTCGAGGATTGCGAGGTGCCGGAAGAGAACATCCTCGGCGTCGAAGGCGGTGGCGTGCGCGTACTGATGAGCGGCCTCGACTACGAGCGCACCGTGCTCTCCGGCGGCCCGACCGGGATCATGAGCGCCTGCATGGACGTGGTGCTGCCCTACGTGCATGAGCGCCAGCAGTTCAAGCAGTCCATCGGCGAATTCCAGCTGGTGCAAGGCAAGCTCGCCGACATGTACGCCGGCATGAATGCCTCCAAGTCCTACCTGTACAACGTGGCCAAAGCCTGCGACCGCGGCGAGGAATCACGCAAGGACGCCGCCGCGGTGATCCTCTACACCGCCGAGATGGCCACCAAGATGGCCCTGGATACCATCCAGCTACTGGGCGGCAACGGTTACACCAACGAGTACCCGGCCGGCCGCCTGCTGCGCGACGCCAAGCTCTACGAGATTGGCGCCGGCACCAGCGAAATCCGCCGCATGCTGATCGGCCGCGAGCTGTTCAACGAAACGAAATAAGCCCGTAGGGTGCGCTGTGCGCACCACCCAAAACAGCATGGTGCGCACGGCGCACTCTACGACGGTAGCCAGAAACGGAGCGCGCCAGATGGCCATCCTGCATACCCAGATCAACACCCGCTCCCCGGAGTTCGCCGCCAACCAGGCCGCCATGCTCGCCCAGGTGGACGAACTGCGCGCCCTGCTCGCCCGCATCCACCAAGGTGGCGGCGCCAAGGCGCAGGAGCGCCACACCTCGCGTGGCAAGTTGCTGCCGCGCGAACGCATCAACCGCCTGCTCGATGCCGGCTCGCCCTTTCTCGAGATCGGCCAGCTCGCCGCCCATGAGGTCTACGGCGAGGACGTACCGGCTGCCGGGGTGATCGCCGGAATCGGTCGTGTCGAAGGTGTCGAGTGCATGATCGTGGCCAACGACGCCACGGTAAAAGGCGGCTCCTACTACCCGCTGACGGTGAAGAAACACCTACGCGCCCAGACCATCGCCCGCGAGAACCGCCTGCCCTGCATCTACCTAGTGGACTCCGGCGGTGCCAACCTGCCGCGCCAGGACGAGGTGTTCCCGGATCGCGAGCACTTCGGCCGGATCTTCTTCAACCAGGCCAACATGAGCGCGCTGGGCATTCCGCAGATCGCCGTGGTCATGGGTTCATGCACTGCCGGTGGTGCCTACGTGCCGGCCATGAGTGACGAGACCATCATGGTGCGCGAACAGGCGACCATCTTCCTCGCCGGCCCGCCCCTGGTGAAGGCTGCCACCGGGGAGGTGGTGAGCGCCGAGGAACTCGGCGGCGCCGATGTGCACTGCAAGACCAGCGGTGTGGCCGACCACTATGCCGAGGACGACGAACACGCCCTGGCCCTGGCCCGACGCAGCATCAGCAATTTGAACTGGCGCAAGCTCGGCCAGCTCGACGCCCGCGCCCCCATCGCCCCACGCTACGCTGCCGAGGAGCTGTACGGGGTGATCCCGGCCGACGCCAAGCAACCCTTCGATGTGCGCGAGGTGATCGCGCGTATCGTCGACGACTCGCAGCTGGATGAATTCAAGGCGCTGTTCGGCACCACCCTGGTGTGCGGCTTCGCCCGCATCAATGGCTACCCGGTGGCGATCCTGGCGAATAACGGCATCTTGTTTGCGGAATCGGCGCAGAAAGGCGCGCACTTCGTCGAACTGGCCTGCCAGCGTGGCATTCCGCTGCTGTTCCTGCAGAACATCACTGGCTTCATGGTGGGCAAGAAATACGAAGAAGGCGGCATCGCCAAGCACGGCGCCAAGCTGGTCACCGCCGTGGCCTGCGCCCAGGTGCCGAAGTTCACCGTGATCATCGGCGGCAGCTTCGGCGCCGGTAACTACGGCATGTGCGGCCGCGCCTACGACCCACGCTTCCTGTGGATGTGGCCCAACGCGCGGATCGGCGTGATGGGCGCTCAGCAGGCCGCCGGCGTACTGGTGCAGGTCAAGCGCGAGCAGGCCGAGCGCGCCGGTCAGCATTATTCCGACGAGGACGAACAGCGCCTCAAGCAACCCATCGTCGAGCAGTACGAGCAGCAGGCGCATGCCTACTACTCCAGCGCGCGGCTCTGGGACGACGGTGTGATCGATCCGGCGCAGACCCGTGAGGTGCTGGCCCTGGCCCTGTCCGCCAGCCTCAACGCACCGATCGAACCGACCCGTTTCGGGGTGTTCCGCATGTGATGACCAACTCCCCTCTCCCGTGAATGGGAGAGGGAGCAAAAAGCAGATTCCGGAATTGACCATGACCGACTTCACCAGCATACAGCTTGAGAAAGACCCACGCGGCTTCGCCACCTTGTGGCTGAACCGCCCGGAGAAAAACAACGCCTTCAACGCCGAGATGATCCGCGAGCTGATCCTTGCCCTCGATGCCGTCGGTGAAGACAAGAGCCTGCGTTTCCTCCTGCTGCGTGGCCGTGGCAAGCACTTCTCCGCCGGCGCCGATCTGGCCTGGATGCAGCACGCCGCCACCCTCGATTACAACGCCAACCTGAACGACGCCCGCGAGTTGGCCGAGCTGATGTACAACCTGCACGGACTGAAGATCCCCACACTGGCCGTCGTCCAGGGCGCGGCCTTCGGCGGCGCAGTGGGCCTGGCCAGTTGCTGCGACATGGCCATCGGTGCCGAGGACGCGCTGTTCTCGCTGTCGGAGGTACGCATTGGCCTCGCTCCGGCAGTGATCAGCCCCTTCGTCGTACAGGCCATTGGAGAACGGGCGGCCAAGCGTTACGCGCTTACTGCCGAGCGCTTCGACGGCAAGCGTGCCCGCGAACTGGGCCTGCTCGCCGAGTGCTTTCCGATTGGCGAGCTGGACGCTCAGGTCGAAGCCTGGGTCGTCAATCTGCTGCACAACAGCCCGCAAGCCATGCGCGCCAGCAAGGATCTGCTGCGTGAAGTGGGCAGTGGCGAGCTGACCCCTGCCCTACGTCGCTACACCGAGAACGCCATCGCCCGCCTGCGCGTCAGCGCCGAGGGCCAGGAAGGCCTGCGCGCCTTCCTGGAAAAACGCCAACCTTCCTGGCAGGAGCAATGACCATGATCGACACCCTGCTGGTCGCCAACCGTGGCGAAATCGCCTGCCGCGTGATGCGCACGGCCAAGGCCATGGGCATTCGCAGCGTGGCCGTACACAGCGCTATCGATACCAGCGCACGGCATGTGCGCGAAGCCGACCTGGCGGTGAATCTCGGCGGCGCCAAGCCTGGCGAAAGCTACCTGCTGATCGACAAGATCATCGCCGCCGCCAAGGCCAGCGGCGCGCAGGCCATTCACCCCGGCTACGGTTTTCTCTCGGAGAACGCCGGCTTCGCCCGTTCTATCGAACAAGCCGGATTGATCTTCCTCGGCCCCCCCGCCTCTGCCATCGAAGCCATGGGCAGCAAGTCGGCGGCCAAATCGCTGATGGAGGCCGCCGGCGTGCCGCTGGTGCCGGGCTACCACGGTGAGAAGCAGGATATCGACAACTTCCGCGAGGCCGCCAAACGCATCGGCTACCCAGTGCTGCTCAAGGCCGCTGCCGGCGGCGGTGGCAAGGGCATGAAGGTGGCCGAGTCGGAGGCGCAGCTCGCCGAGACGCTGGAATCCGCGCAGCGCGAAGCGCAGTCGGCGTTCGGCGACTCGCGCATGCTGGTGGAAAAATACGTGCTCAAGCCGCGCCATGTGGAGATCCAGGTGTTCGCCGACCAGCATGGCAACTGCCTGTACCTCAACGAGCGCGACTGCTCGATCCAGCGCCGCCACCAGAAGGTGGTCGAGGAGGCGCCGGCGCCTGGCCTGAGCCCCGAGCTGCGCCGCGCCATGGGCGAAGCTGCGGTCAAGGCGGCGCAGGCCATCGGCTACGTCGGCGCCGGCACGGTGGAATTTCTGCTCGACGAGCGTGGCGACTTCTTCTTCATGGAGATGAACACCCGCCTGCAGGTCGAGCATCCGGTCACCGAAGCCATCACCGGGCTCGACCTGGTGGCCTGGCAGATTCGCGTCGCTCGCGGCGAACCGCTGCCGATCACCCAACAGCAGGTGCCGCTCAACGGCCATGCGATCGAGGTGCGGTTGTACGCCGAAGACCCGGATCACGATTTTCTCCCCGCCACCGGCACCCTGGCGCTGTACCGCGAAGCCGCCAACGGTGACGGCCGGCGCGTCGACAGCGGCGTGGCCGAGAGCGACAGCGTCTCACCCTTCTACGACCCGATGCTGGGCAAGCTGATCGCCTGGGGCGAGAACCGCGAGCAGGCGCGCCTGCGCCTGTTGGCCATGCTCGGCGATACCCTGGTCGGCGGCGTGAAGACCAACCTGGCGTTCCTGCGTCGCATCCTCGCCCATCCGGCTTTCGCCGCATGCGAGCTGGATACGGGTTTTATCCCGCGCCATCAGCAGCAGTTGCTGCCCGCTCCGGGGGAGTTACCGGAGGCGTTCTGGCAACTGGCAGCCGATGCCTGGGTACAGAGCGAGGCGCCGCTGCAACGCAACGACGACCCGCATTCGCCCTGGGCCACCCGCAGTGGCTGGCGCGCCGGCAGCAAAGCGGAAATCGAGCTGCACCTGAGCAGCCAGGGCCAGAGCCGCAAGGTGCGCGCGAGCAACCGGGCGTGCTTGCAGGGCGAAGCGCTGCTGGCGGAGATCGACGGCACGCGCCAGCGTCTACGCGCCATTCGCCGTGGCGAAACCCTCTACCTGCAATGGGACGGTGAACTGCACGCGATCACACGCTTCGACCCCATCGCGGCCGCCGAAGCCAGCCACGCCCAGCATGGTGGCTTGAGCGCGCCAATGAACGGCAGCATCGTCCGTGTGCTGGTCGAACCCGGCCAGGCAGTCGAAGCCGGAGCAGCCCTGGTGGTACTGGAGGCGATGAAGATGGAGCACAGCATTCGTGCGCCGGGAGCCGGGACGGTCAAGGCGCTTTACTGCCGCGAAGGCGAAATGGTCAGCGAAGGCGCCGTGCTGGTGGAGCTCGCCCCCTAGGGAGGATCACGCTTCACCGACCTACCGCATGCGCCTTGGACAAGGTGGACATGAAAAGCGATGTCCACCCTACGCAACTGATATACACAGTCGCTTAGGGTGGGCTTCAGCCCACCGATTCAACTCGCTCTACCACGTCTTGCCGCAGACGGTGCGCACAGCGCACCCTACGGCATCCGCAACACCCGTGAGGACACCCTGATGAGCTTGCCCAAATCCGTACGCCTGGTCGAAGTCGGCCCGCGCGACGGCCTGCAGAACGAGAAGCAACCGATCAGCGTCGCCGACAAGGTACGCCTGGTGGACGATCTGACAGCAGCCGGTCTGAGCTATATCGAGGTAGGTAGCTTCGTCTCGCCCAAATGGGTGCCGCAGATGGCGGGCTCTGCTGAGGTGTTCGCCGGCATTCAGCGCCAGCCGGGCGTCACCTACGCCGCTCTTACCCCCAATCTGAAAGGCCTCGAAGCCGCGCTGGAGGCAAAAGTCGAGGAAGTGGCGGTGTTCGCCGCCGCCAGCGAGGCCTTCTCACAGAAGAACATCAACTGCTCCATCGCCGACAGCCTGCAGCGCTTCGTACCGCTGATGGAGGCGGCGAAGGCGGCGGACGTGCGCGTACGCGGCTACGTTTCCTGCGTACTGGGCTGCCCCTACGATGGCGAAATCGCGCCCGAGCAGGTCGCCAGCGTCGCCCGCGAGCTTTACGCCATGGGCTGCTACGAGGTGTCGCTGGGCGATACCATCGGCACCGGCACCGCTGGCAAGACGCGCTCGATGCTCGAGGTGGTCGGCCGCGACATCCCGCGCGACAGGCTCGCCGGGCATTTCCACGACACCTATGGCCAGGCCCTGGCCAACATCTACGCCAGCCTGCTCGAAGGCATCAATGTGTTCGACAGCTCGGTGGCCGGCCTGGGCGGCTGTCCCTACGCCAAGGGCGCCACCGGCAACGTCGCCACCGAAGACGTGCTCTACCTGCTGCAGGGCCTGGGCATCGAGACTGGCGTGGAGATCGACAAACTGATCGCTGCAGGACAACGCATCTGCAACGTGCTGGGCAAGGCCAACGGCTCGCGGGTCGCGCGTGCTCGCCTGAGCCGATAGATGTCATCGCCTTCCGCACTGCAGGAGCGGATTCATCCGCGATTTTCGCGGCTAAAGCTGCTCCTACAAGGGGCTGCAGCGTATCGCCCCGTCGTTTTGTCCAGAGTTTCGGAACCGGAGAAAGTCGGTGCGATAGCAGCAAAGGTCGTCTGAGTTAAAGGTCAAATGCCCCGAACGCACTAAGCTGAAGCCCAGGGACAAGAACGACGAGGACTGACCATGCAGCAACCTCTGTGGACGCCATCCGCCGAGCGTATCGCCGCCAGCCGAATGGATGCCTTCCGCCGTTTCATCAACGACCGCCATGCCCTGCACCTGGCCGACTACCCTGCCCTGCATGCCTGGAGCGTCGAGCAGCGCGAAGCCTTCTGGCAGGCCATCGTCGATTTCTTCCAGATCCACTTCCACGCGCCCGCCGAACGTGTACTACGCGAAGGCCCGGCAATGCCCGACGCACAGTGGTTTCCCGGTGCCACCCTGAATTTCGCCGAGCATCTGCTGCGCCGCCGTGACGGTCATCCAGCACTGGTGGCCATCGGCGAAGATGGCAGTCGCGAACAGCTCAGCCATGCGCAACTGGCTGCCCATGTCGCCGGGCTGCAACGCGCCCTGCAGAACGCGAGCGTGGGCACCGGTGATCGGGTGGCTGCATTCATGCCCAACACCTGGCAGACCGTGGTGGGCATGCTCGCCAGCGCCAGCCTCGGCGCCACCTGGTCGAGCTGCTCGCCGGATTTCGGCACCCAGGGGGTCATTGATCGTTTCGGCCAGATCGAACCCAAGGTGCTGATCGCCGCTGCTGGTTATCGCTATGCCGGCAAGCGAATCGACCTGACCGACAAGCTGAACGAAATCCTCCCGCAACTGCCCAGCCTGGAACGGCTGGTTATCGTGCCCTACTCACGCGACGAGGCCAGCCCTACTGATTACAAGTCAGTTGCACTGACGACCCTCTGGCAGGATTTCTACCAACCCGGCGGCGCGCCGCAGTTCACGCCAGTGCCCTTCGACCAACCGCTGTATATCCTCTACTCCAGCGGCACCACCGGCGTGCCCAAGTGCATCGTCCACGGCGTCGGCGGCACCCTGCTGCAACACGTCAAGGAGCTGGGCCTGCATACCGACCTCGGGCCCGACGACACCCTGTTCTACTACACAACCTGCGGCTGGATGATGTGGAACTGGCTGATTTCCGGCCTGGCCCTGGGCGCCACGCTGGTGCTCTACGACGGCTCGCCCTTCCATCCCGAACCTACCCGCCTGATCGATCTGATCGACGCCGAGGACATCTCCATCTTCGGCACCAGCGCCAAATTCATCGCCGCACTGGAGAAAGCCGGCGTCATACCTCGTGAAAGCCATAAGCTGAGCAGCCTCAAGGCCATTCTTTCCACTGGCTCGCCACTGGCCCACGAGAGCTTCGAGTACATCTACCGCGACGTGAAACGTGACCTGTGCCTGTCGTCGATTTCCGGCGGCACCGACATCGTCTCCTGCTTCGCCCTGGGCAACCCGACTCTGCCAGTCTGGCGCGGTGAACTGCAGTGCAAGGGCCTGGGTATGGATGTGCAGGTGTGGAACGACAATGGCCAGGCGGTGACAGGGGAAAAAGGTGAACTGGTCTGCGCCAGACACTTTCCTTCAATACCGGTGGGCTTCTGGAACGACGCAGACGGCGAGAAATTCCGCGCTGCCTATTTCGCCACGTTCCCCGGCGTCTGGGCCCACGGCGATTATGCCGAGGAAACCGCTCATGGCGGCCTGGTCATCCACGGCCGCTCCGACGCCGTGCTCAACCCGGGCGGCGTACGCATCGGCACCGCAGAGATCTATCGCCAGGTGGAAAAGGTGCCGCAGGTGCTGGAGTCCATCGTCATTGGCCAGGATTGGCAGGGCGATGTGCGCGTGGTGCTGTTCGTGCGTCTGCGTGATGGCGTGAGGCTGGACGACAACCTGCGCGAAGAGGTTCGCCGAGTGATCCGCACCAACACCACGCCGCGACACGTGCCGGCGAAAATCATCCAGGTCGCCGATATCCCGCGCACCCTCAGCGGCAAGATCGTCGAGCTAGCAGTACGCAACGTCGTCCACGGCCGCCCGGTGAAGAACACCGATGCCTTGGCAAACCCACAAGCGCTGGAGCTGTATCGCAGCCTGGCAGAGCTGCGAGACGAGTTGTAGCCATAAGCCACCAGTCAGAAAAAATCACTATACTGGCGCCATTTTTTCGTCTTCACAGCAGCTGAGTCCCGGCCAAGGCCAACTCGGCAAATGGCAAGGTGGCGGCATGAACATCATCCAGCGCAACAACGTTCAACGCTTGAAAGCGAAAACGGCCGATGCTCCAACGCTCATCTATGGCCACGGCTTCGGTTGCAATCAGGAGATGTGGAGCAAGGTCACGCCGGCCTTCACCGAGCATTGGCACCAGGTGCTGTTCGACTATGTCGGCAGCGGGCGCTCCGATGCCAACGCCTTCCACCCTGCCCGCTATGCCCAGCTGGAGGGATACGTAGAAGACCTTCTGGAAGTGTGCGACGCCCTTGAACTCTCGGGTGATCTGACCTTCGTTGGCCACTCGATCAGTTGCAGCGTCGGCATTCTTGCTGTCATCAGGCGGCCCGAGCTGTTCTCCCGGCTGATTCTTCTCGGCCCCTCCCCCTGTTTTCTCAACGATCCGCCCGACTATCGCGGTGGGTTCGAACGCAGTGACCTGGAGGGACTGCTGGAGCTGATGGCCCATAACTATCTGGGCTGGGCCCAGCAGTTCGCACCACTGGTATCGGCCGACGAGACTCCCGCAGTCACCCGGCAGCTCTCCGACAGCTTCTGCTCGACCGACCCAATCATGGCCCATGCCTTCGCTCAAGCCACCTTCTTCTCCGATATCCGCCCGGCGCTAGAGTCGTGCCCGTCGCCCAGCCTGATCCTGCACCACCAGCGTGATGCACTGGTTCCGACATCAGTTGCCGACTATCTGCATAGCGCACTCGCGGGCAGCACCCTGGAAACGCTGGACGTCAGCGGCCATTGCGCGCACATGAGCCATCCTGAACTGGTGAGCGCCGCCATGCATCGCTACCTGCAGGGAGCACGCGCACGTGCTCTATCTTGATCGCCTACCCGGCCCGGTACTGGTCACTGACTGCAACGGCCGAATCAAGCACTCCAATTGCGATTTCAAGCGCCTGGCAGGTGCGGGCGCGACCGAAGGCATGGACCAGTTCTTTCCACCGGCCAGTCGCATCTTCCTGCAAACCCACGCCTGGCCCCTGTTGCTGCGCAACGGCGAGTTCAGTGAGCTTTACCTGCAACTGCAATCAGAAAATGGCCAGGCAATACCCGTCATGGCCAACGCACGCATCAGCGAAGTCGATGGCGTACCGGAGGTCATCTGGCTGTTCTTCGTCGCCAAGGATCGCCAACGTTTCGAAGCAGAGCTGCTCAAGGCTCGCGAACAGGCGCAGGAAAGCGCAGCACAACTGGCCAAGGCCAACCTGGCGCTGCAGAGCGCCTACGCCCAGATGGCCAACTACGCGGTGGAAATTCAGAGTGAAGCCGAGCAGCTTGCACAACTGAGCCATACCGACCCTCTCACTGCGTTGAGTAATCGCAGGGCGCTGTCAGTGCACGTCGAGCAGTGGCTCGGCAGCGTCAGCGACATGGCTTGCGGCAGCCTCCTTCTGATCGATATCGACCACTTCAAACAGATCAATGATCGCTTCGGCCACGCCGAGGGCGATCGCGTTCTGGTGGATATGGCGCAACGTCTTCTGGCCAGCGTACGCAGTGGCGACAGCGTGGTGCGCTACGGCGGCGAAGAGTTCGCGATATGGCTGCCCAACGCCGATCTCGCTGAAGCCAGCGACATCGCCGAGCGCGTGCATGATCAGATCAAGGCGCTTGAGGTCGCCAGCGAAGCGGTCACGGTAAGCATCGGCATCGCCAGCCTGAAACCCTGCGAACGCTACCTGGAGCGCCTGCTCGCGGCAGCCGACAAGGCCCTCTACACCGCGAAAGCACAGGGCAGGAACCGCAGCATTCGGCACGAGTAGCTGCGTGCGCCAGAACGCCCGCCGCCCAAATGCCCTCTATACTTCTGCCACAGTGACAGCGGAAAGCTCCCAGTGCCCACCCCCCTCTGCCTGCTCGTTGCCCTGCTCATTGCTGGAGCTGCAACGGCCGATGAGCCAGTCAAGCTGTACATGCCGGACGCACCACCCCTGACGTTGCATCATTACGAGGGCGGCCACGGCATGGCAGGTGACGTGGTGCTGGCCGCGCTGGCCAGGATCGGCAAACTTACCGACATCGTCGCCGAACCCTGGCCAAGAGCCCAGATCAGCGTATCCAGGGGCAGGAACATGCTGATCATTCCCCTGTCGCGCACGCCCGAGCGCGAGGAGCTATATACCTGGATTGCCTCGATCATGGAGCTGGAGCGCGCCTTCTTCAGCCTCGACGAACCCGTCGAGAACTTCGCCCAGGCCCGAGAGCGCTATCGCCGCATAGGTGTCGGCCTGGGCACGGCGCAAGTGGGCATCCTGCAGCGTGAAGGCTTCAGCGACGAGCAGATCGTGCAACTCAAGCTGGGCGAAAACCCGACTCATCTGCTCAGCCTTGGACGTATCGACGCCTGGTTCACCGGGGTGCCGGAGGCGCTGTACATCTGGGAAAGCTCGGCCTATCGCGAGCAGAATCTGCGCAGGAGCCCGACCCTGGCCAGTACCGGCCTGTATCTGGGCTGCTCGAAGGACTGCGACGGGGATCTGGTCGCACAGCTGCGCGCCGCCATCAGCGAACTGGAACAGGAGGGTGTCAGTCAGCGACTGCGTCAGGCCTATCTGCCGCTGCAGCCCGACCCCTAGGCTCTGTACGAAAAATGCCTGCGCTCGGTGATGCTGCGTTAAAAACAGGCTCAGAATGCTCATTTACAGCACGTAAACTGCGCTTCTTCGCCTGTTTTTGCGGGGCCGCCATCGGTATTGCCTGACCTTCGCTCGGCAACTTTTCGTACAGACCCTAAATCCCCTGCCGCCCCGGGTCTTCCGGCGGTTGCTCCTGCTCGATATCCTCCAGTTTCAGCTCCAGCCCCCAGTCAACTGCGGCAGCGGCTTTCGGTGCAGGAGCCGGCGCTACCACCGGCGCAGCGGCGGCGGGTGCAGGCTTGGCATTGGCCGGATTGTCGCGATGGAGCTTGAGCTTCAGGCGCACGTTGTTCGCCGAGTCGGCGTTCTTCACCGCCTCCTCTTCGTCGATCGCACCTTCGTGCACCAGGTCGATCAGCGCCTGATCGAAGGTCTGCATGCCGAGGTTCTTGGATTTCTCCATGATTTCCTTGAGCTCGGAAAACTCGTTGCGCTTGATCAGATCGCGCACCGTCGGCGTACCCAGCATCACCTCCACCGCGGCGCGGCGCTTGCCGTCGACGGTCTTGACCAGACGCTGCGAAACGAATGCCTTGAGGTTGTTGCCCAGGTCGTTTAGCAGTTGCGGGCGGCGATCCTCGGGGAAGAAGTTGATGATGCGATCCAGCGCCTGGTTGGCGTTGTTGGCATGCAACGTGGAAATCGCCAGGTGCCCGGTATCAGCGAAGGCCAGGGCATGCTCCATCGTCTCGCGGTCGCGGATCTCGCCGATCAGAATCACGTCCGGTGCCTGGCGCAGGGTGTTCTTCAGCGCGGCATGGAAGCTGCGGGTGTCCACGCCCACCTCACGCTGGTTGATGATCGATTTCTTGTGCCGGTGCACGTACTCCACCGGGTCTTCGATGGTGATGATATGGCCGCCGCTGTTGCGGTTGCGGTAGTCGATCAGCGCCGCCAGGGAAGTCGACTTGCCCGAGCCGGTACCGCCGACGAACAGCACCAGGCCGCGTTTTTCCATCACCGTGCCGAGCAGCACTTCGGGCAGTTTGAGGTCTTCGAAGCGCGGAATATCCAGCTTGATGTTGCGCGCGACGATGGACACCTCGTTGCGCTGCTTGAAGATATTGATGCGAAAACGCCCCACACCGGCCAACGATATCGCCAGGTTCATCTCCAGTTCGCGCTCGAATTCCTCACGCTGGGCACTGTCCATGATCGAATCGGCAATGGCCGCCACATCGCCCGCCTTCATCGGCTCCTGGCTCAGCGCCTTGAGCACGCCATTGAACTTCGCGCAGGGCGGCGCGCCGGTAGACAGATAGAGATCGGAACCATCCTGAGTGGACAGGATTTTCAGCATTGCTTGGAGATCCATGGCGGCGTTTCCGTGAGCGCGATTGAAATACCATAGGCCATGATTCATCCGCGCCGCGGACAACACACAACCAATAAAATTGACGCCATTCTGCTGGCGCAATGAATGCTGGCACAATAGCGCCCTGACAGATTTGAGGAACCCATCAATGGCAAAGGCAATGGCCCGCCACATACTGGTCAAGACCGAAGCGGAAGCCGCCGCGCTGAAGAAGCGCATTGCCGCCGGCGAAGCCTTCGATGTGCTGGCACGCAAGCACTCCACCTGCCCCTCCGGCAAGAAAGGTGGCGACCTCGGTGAAGTAAGGCCCGGGCAGATGGTGCGTGCGGTGGATCAGGTGATCTTCAAGAAGGCGCTGCGTGAAGTACACGGCCCGGTGAAAACCCAGTTCGGCTATCACCTGATCCAGGTGTTCTATCGCGACTGAGCCCTGCTCAGGCGCCTGGCTCACTCATGAACTCGATGATCTTGCTTCTGAGCCAACGCTCGGCAGGGTCGTTGTCGGTCACCCCGCTCCAGACCATCGACAGATCCGAATTGACCAGCTCGAATGGCGGGTCATCGGCACGCAGGCGGGTCCCTTCGATCAATGCTGCCGCGGCGAAATCCGGTACCGTGGCGAGCATTTCCGTACCAGCGATGATCGAGCGCAAGCCACTGAACTGCGGCACCGCCAGCACCACGCGACGCGAGCGATCCAGACGCGCCAGGTCGTTGTCGATGTTGCCGCACAGATCCCCCGAGAACGACACCAGCGCATGCGGACGCGAGCAGTACTCGTCCAGCGTCAGCGCGCCAGGGCGGTCATCGCCGCGCAGCACCTTGACCTTCATCTCGCGCAGCTTGCGCCGCTTGGCGTTGGCCGGCAGCTCGGTGGTGTAGCTGACGCCGACGGAAATTTCCCCCGAGGCCAACATCGATGACATCAACAGGAAGTTGACCCGCCGCACCACGATCACTACCTCCGGCGCCTCTTCGCGAATCTGCTTGAGCAAGGCCGGGAACAGGCCGAACTCGGCATCATCGGACAGACCGATGCGGAAGGTGTCGCGGTTGCTGGCCGGGTTGAACTCGCGAGCACGACTGACTGCACCCGAAATGGTGTCCATGGCCGGCTGCAGCTCCTTGAGAATCGCCAGCGCTCGCGCCGTCGGTTCAAAACCACGACCATTACGCACCAGCAGCGGATCGTCGAACAGATCACGCAGCCGGGCCAGCGCCGCACTGACTGCCGGCTGGCCGAGAAAGAGTTTCTCGGCGGCACGGGTCAGGTTCTTCTCGAACATCAGGGTTTCGAAGATCACCAGCAGATTCAGGTCGACGCGGCGCAGGTCGTTGCGATTCATCCAGGGGGCCTCGGGGCACAGGTTTATTGGCGCATTAAAGCAGCAACTCCCGTGCCCACATAACCCGATCAGAGCCCCAGTTCGGAGAGCCCTGGATGATCGTCAGGACGACGCCCCTGAGGCCAGCGGAACTTGCGCTCGGACTCCAGGATCGGCAAGTCATTGATACAGGCATAACGATTGATCATCAGGCCGTCTGCACCGAACTCCCAGTTTTCATTGCCGTAGGAGCGAAACCAGTTACCCGAGTCGTCGCGCCACTCATAGGCGTAACGCACCGCGATGCGGTTGTCGGTGAACGCCCAGAGTTCCTTGATCAGGCGGTACTCCAGCTCCTTGGCCCACTTGCGCTCGAGAAATGCACGCGCCTGATCGCGACCATTGGCGAACTCGGCGCGGTTACGCCAGCGCGTATCTAGGCTGTAGGCCAGCGCGACCTTGGCTGCATCGCGGCTGTTCCAGCCATCCTCGGCCAGGCGCACTTTCTCGATGGCGCTCTCGCGAGTGAACGGCGGCAACGGAGGACGAACTTCAGTATTTGACGACATGACGGCACCTCAGACTTGCGGGGGATTGAGCCCATTGCTGGGCGACAGGGTTTGCAGGAGTCGTTGCGCAGTGCGACCAGCAGTGTCGGCCGCGTCGACCTGGCCGGTGACCATGGCGACGGCCGTTGCGCCATCGATCAGCAGGAGAAACTGCCTGGCCATTTCCTCGGGATCGGCAAAGCCGCAGGCCGTGGTCAGTTCGTTCAGATACGCCAACAGACGTTGTTTGTGCAGCAACGCGACGGCGCGGATCTCGCTGTCGGGATCACCAACCTCCCCCGCCGCATTGATGAAGGCACAGCCATGGAAGTCAGGTGCGGAGAACCAACTGCGCAGCAGTGGGAACACGGCCAGTAGCCGCTCGCTCGGCGATCCCGCAGAAGTGCCGGCGATGAACCATTGCATCCAGCGCTCATCACGCGCGCGCAACGCGGCAGCGATCAGCGCTTCCTTGGTCGGATAGAGGCGATAGATGCTTTTGCGCGCTACACCCGAGGCCTTGACGATGGCGTCCATGCCGGTGGCGTTGATACCGCCGGCATAAACCAGGCTTTCGGTGGCTTGCAGCAAACGGTTCTGTAGAGAGGCGTCTTCGAGCATGGTTCAAACCATAGAGAATGATCGTTCTCCACAATGTAGAACGATCATTCTCTAGAGTCAACTCAATTCTCGAAACACAGGATCAACGGCATCTCGACCAGGCTTCTGCTGAGATCCGCGACACCTGGTCCGATGCCGACCGCGCCGGTTCCAGGGGTGGATCCAGTCACAGGGCTATGACTCAATGCCGCGGCAACACTGGCGCATGCTCGGCCATCAGCGCCACCACCCAGTCGATGAATACCCGCAGCTTGGCGCTGACATGGCGGTTCGGCGGGAAAGCCAGGTACATCGGCATCGGTTTCATCTGCCAATCCTCGAACAGACGCACCAGTTCACCGCTAGCCAGGTGTGGTTTGGCCATGTAATGCGGCAGCCAGAGCATGCCCAGGCCCGCCAGCCCCGCAGCCAGATAGGCGTTGCCATCGTCGACCGTCAGCAGCGGGCGGCCATGGGCCTCGATGCGTTCTTCACCCCGCTGCATCGCATAGGGCAAGGCCTTGCCGGTGCGCGACCAGAGAAAACCCACGGTGTGATGACCAGCCGCCTCCAGCTCGCGCGGATGCATCGGCGTGCCGGCGCGTCGCAGATAACCCGGCGTCGCATATATGCCGAGTTGCAGATCACCGACATGCCGCGCGATCAGCGATTGATCGGTGATCTCACCGCCGCGCACCACGCAGTCGACGTTCTCACCGATGATGTCGATGAGACGGTCGCTCACGCCCATGGTCAGCTGGATTTCCGGATAGCGCGCATAGAAAGCCGGCAAGGCCGGAATCAGCAGCATGCGTGCGAAGGGGCTGGGCACGTCCACGCGCAGGCGGCCGCGTGGCGCCATCGACGCGCTGGACAGGCTGGTCTCGGCATCGTCGATATCCGCCAGCAGACGCACCACACGCTCGTAGTAGGCCGCCCCGTCAGCGGTGACGTTGACCTTGCGCGTGGTGCGGTTGAGCAGGCGCACGCGCAGCCGTGCCTCCAGCTGCTGCACGAGCTGGGTCACGCTGGTCTTGCTCATGTGCAGGGTGGCGGCTGCCTTGGTGAAACTGCCGGTTTCCACCACACGGGCGAAGGCCTGCATCGCATCGAAACGATCCATTTCACGTCTCTCTTAAGCTCATGATTGTTTGGATTCTACAAACAGTCATGACCAGAGTTGCTCGTTTATCCAGCCCGACCGTGTTTTTAAAGTGATTCCATCGTTAACAGCGGGCCGTAGTGGCCCAGATGGAGGCAACAATGAGCAGCAAACGTGATGTGGTTTTCCCGGCCGACCGCCATGACCTGTACGAACTTCATCGCTATTCGCCAGCGATTCGTTCCAACGGTTTTCTGTTCGTATCCGGCCAGGTCGGCAGCCGCAAGGACGGCTCGCCCGAGCCTGATCTGAAGGAACAGGTGCGCCTGGCCTTCACCAACCTCAATGCGATCCTCGCGGAGGCTGGCAGCAGCTTCGAAGACGTGGTCGACACCACTATTTTCATGGTCAACCCGCACGCCGAATTCGAAACCATCTGGGAAGTGGCTGCCGATTATTGGGGCGAAGCACCCTACCCGACGGTGACCGCTATCGGTGTCACCTGGCTGTCTGGCTTCGACTTCGAGATCAAGGTGATCGCCAAGCTGCCGGAATGAGCAGCGGTTGCGCCCCTGCAGACGAGGGGCGCGGCATGAGGTTCAGAGGTGAGTGAAGACGCGCTCGGCTGGCAGACGCGACTTCGGCAGCTCCGCATTGAAATCGCTGTCGCTGTGATACCCCAGCGCTACCGCGACCATGCTGCTCAGCCCCTGAGCGGCCAGCCCCAGCTCCTCATCCAGCGCCTCGCGGTCGATGCCCTCCATCGGCGTGGCATCCACGCCTTTGGCGGCTGCGCCCAGAAGCAAGGTGCCCAGCGCCAGATAGGCCTGTTTCTCCGCCCAGTGCGGGATGTCGCCAAGGCCACGGTGCAATTCGACATAGCTGCTGCGGGTGTTGTGTTGAGTGGTGCGCGCCGCGTCATCGCGGAAACGGCCATCGGCGGCTTCCTGCTGCAGCACATCGGCCAGGTAAGCATCGTCGAGGTCACGGCGGGCGCAGATCAGGATCACGTGCGAAGCATTCAAAATCTTCGACTGGTTATAGGCGAAGCCACCCTGAGCGCCCTTGGCCAGGCGCGCCTTGCCTTCTGCAGTGCTCGCTACGACGAAGTGCCAGGGCTGCGAGTTGACCGAAGACGGCGACAGGCGCAGCAACTCCAGCAGCTCGTCGATGATCGCCTGATCCACCTGGCGGCTGGCATCGTAAGCCTTGGTGGTGTAACGCTGACGCGCGAAAGAAACGGGGCTCATGAACACTCTCCTGATCGGTAGATGACGCGAAATGGACGCCAGTCTGCAGCATGCCTGTGTATGAAAAAAGCAGGCAAAGCCGCTAGGAGTTTCAAAGCAAAGATGAAAATGCTGGCATCAGCCCTCTAGCGAGCCACGCCAGCGCTCTGCAAACACTCGATAAAACCCGCCACGGCCGCCGAACGGCTGACCTTGGGATATAGCGCGCCGATCTCGCGATGAATTGCCGTCGGGCCGAGCGCGATGACGCGAACGCTCACCGGCAGCGGCAGGATGGTTTCCGTCAACGGCACCACGGCCACGCCAAGGCCGCTCTCGACCATCGACAGCATCGCCTGGATATCGTCGACCTCGATCCACTCCTGCAACGTTAAAGAGTGGTCGCGTAGAAAGCGCTCCACCTGGCGACCACCGAAGGAGGAGCGGCTATAGCGGATAAAGGGCTGCTCGCGAATCAGCGCCAGCCAGTCATCGCCCGCCACGTTGCTGGCCGCAAGCAGCACGTAGCTCTCGCATGCCAGTGGCGTCCACTCCAGTTCGCGCGGCGGTTCGAACGCCGGACGAATGAGGATCGCCAGATCGAGTTCTCCCGCTTCGACTCGGTCCATCAACTGCAGTGAAACGCCAGGCGACAGATTCACCCGGCAGTTGGCAAAGCGCTGACGGAACGGCACCAGCGCGCGCGTGAGGATGGTCGCATGCACCGAGGCGATCGCGCCGATCTCCAGCGGTTTGGCCCACTCCTCGTCCTGAGTCGGCTCGCCCAAGGCATCGAAATCGGCGACCAGCGCCTCGGCACGCGCCAACGTCCGCAGCCCTGCAGCATTCAGCGTGGCCGAGCGACCGGTGCGATCGAACAGAGCGAAACCCAGGCTTTCCTCCAGGCGGCGCATATGGCCACTGACGGCCGCCTGGGTCAGGCCGATGCGCTCACCAGCGGCGCTGAAGGTGCCATAGCGCGCCACCGCTATCAGCGTGCGCAGCTCGATGATCATGGCGATTGATAAGATTCTGTTTTGCTCATGATCAGAACATATAGTTTTTTAAGAGGCTTGTCGCCGAATACGATGATTCCACTCACCAACGAGGGAACCCCCGATGACCGCACTATGCCCGTTCCACCTGGCCTTTCCGGTTGACGACCTGGCCGCCGCTCGCGACTTCTACGGCAATCTGCTCGGTTGCAGCGAAGGTCGCAGCTCGTCAGAGTGGATCGACTTCAATTTCTACGGGCACCAGATCGTCGCCCACCTGGCGCCTGACGAAGCAGGCGCAGTACCGGCCAACGCGGTCGATGGCCACGGCGTGCCGGTGCGCCACTTCGGCGTCGTCCTGCCGATGCATGACTGGCAGGTCGCTGCCGATAAACTCACCGCCGCCGGTGTCGAGTTCATCATCAAGCCCTATATCCGCTTCAAGGGCGAGCCGGGCGAACAGGCGACGATGTTCTTCAAGGACCCGAGCGGCAACGCCGTCGAAATGAAGGCCTTCGCCGACATCAACAACCTGTTCGCCCGCTGACAGCGAAAGGAACGCCCCATGCAAACGCTCAAGGTTGCAATCGCCGGTTTTGGCGGTGTCGGCCGCGCCACGGCCAACCTGCTGCTGCAACGTCGCGACCGCTATCGCCAGGTCTATGGCGTGGACGTGCGGCTGGTTGCCGTCTGTGGCTCACGCGCCGGCCTGACCGATGCCAATGGCCTGCAGGCCAACCAGCTGGACGCCCTGCAGCCCGGTCTGTCGGGGCCGGATTTCATCGCGGCGAGCGATGCTGAGGTGCTGATCGAGGCCGGCCCCAGTGATTTTCGCAACGGCGGGCCGGGCCTGGACTACCTCTGTGCGGCGCTGTCCGCCGGGCGCGACTGCATCGCCATCTCCAAGGGCGCACTGGTGCATAGCGGGCCGCGTCTGCGCGAACTAGCGCGCGCCTCCGGAGCACTGCTGAAACTCAGTGGTGCAGCCGCGGCCGCCCTGCCCACGCTCGACCTGCTCGAACACAGCCTGGCCGGCTGCAAGGTGCTCAGCGTCGAGGGCATTCTCAATGCCACCACCAACTACCTGCTCGATGCCATGCGCACCCAAGGGCTTGGTTTCGATGCGGCACTGCGTGAGGCCCAGGCCGGTGGCTTCGCCGAAGCGGATACGCGCAACGACACCGAAGGCTGGGACACCGCCTGCAAACTCCTGCTGCTGGCCAACTTCGGCCTTGGCGCCAAGCTGACGATGGCGGACCTGGAAGTCGAAGGCATCCACTCGGTCACCGAGCAGCGTATCGACGCCTGGAAGTCGCAGGGCCTGGTGCCCCGGCTGGTCGGCAGCCTCACCTACGTGGACGGCGCGATCCGCGCCAGCGTCGGTATCAAGACCTACGCACTGTCCGACCCCTTTGCCCTGGTAAGTGGCAAGAACAAGGCGATCCGCATCAACAGCGACGCCATGGGCGAGACGCTCGCCATCGGCGGCGGCGCTGAACCACTCGCCACCGCCGCCGCTGCGCTGAAGGACCTTGAACACATTCTCCAAGCAAGGGGGCGCTCCCCCCTGCTTTATTGACGGACATTGCGCATGACCCAACTTACCCTGCAAGCCATCCGCCACGTCGGTTTCGAGGATCTCGGCAGCTTCGAGGCGCCGCTGCGCGCTGCCGGCTACCAGATCGAGTACATCGACGCTGCGGAACGTGACCTCAGTCAACTCGACCCGCTCGCAGCAGACCTGCTGGTGGTGCTCGGCGGCCCTATCGGCGTCTATGACCACGACCGCTACCCGCTCGTCTCCGATGAACTGGAAATACTGCGCGCACGGCTGGCAGCCGATAAGCCGACGCTGGGCATCTGCCTCGGTGCGCAGCTGATGGCTGCGGCATTGGGCTCCACCGTCTACCCAGGGCCAGCCAAGGAAATCGGCTGGTCGACGCTGGAGCTGGCAGCCTCCGACCATCAGCCACTTGCCGCCCTGCGCGACGTCGCCGTGCTGCATTGGCATGGCGACACCTTCGACCTGCCGGAAGGCTGCACCCTGCTCGCCTCGACCCCGCTGTGCCGCCAGCAGGCCTTCGCTCGCGGGCAGAACGTGCTGGGCCTGCAATTTCACCCGGAAGTGCGCGGCGACCGCTTCGAGCATTGGCTGCTGGGCCATGCCAGCGAACTGGCCGGCTCGGGCATCGATCCCGTCGCCCTGCGTCACGACGCCAAGCGTCATGCCAGCGCCCTTGAGCAAGCGAGCGCCATGATGCTCGGCGATTGGCTGGCCAAGCTGAAGCACTGAGCACATCAGCACGCCCGAGCCTCATGTCAAGGCCCGGGCATCGCCGGCTCATTCAGCACCTGCATCCTGTAAACACTTCGTAAATGCGATGGATTTTCATTAACTCACCTAGTAAAAGATAGCTTGCTTTCGATCCTGCCCGGAACAGCGCTTGCCGCTGCTCGTCTCGACCCGGAGTCCAGCATGTCTATCCGCTCTCATCTGCAACGTACAGCGGTAGCGATTACCACGTCGCTGCTGCTTGCCCTGCCCCTGCAAGCCAGCGAACGCACGCTGGACAGTGCCAATGGCCCGCTGAAACTCAGCGGCACGCCACAGCGCGTGGTGGCACTGGGCGACAGCGCCCTGGATGCGGCGCTGTCACTCGGCATACAGCCGGTCGGCACTCTGGCCAGTCGCGGTGGCGACGACGTACCGGACTATCTCAAGACCACAGCAGGCAAGATCACCCTGGTGGGCAGCGTGCGCGAACCCAACCTGGAGGCCATCCTGCGCCTGCAGCCGGACCTGGTGCTGGCCTCCAGCGATCTGTCACGCGATCTGTACGCCAAACTGAGCCTGATGGCGCCCACCGTGGTGCCCGCCGGCAACTCCTTTCAGGACTGGCGCGAAACCTACATGACCTACGCCCAGGCCCTCGGCAAACAGGAAGAAGGCCAGCAGCGTATCGCCGAAATCGACAAGCGCAGTGCCGAGCTGCGCCAGCGTCTGCCGCAGGGCCAGGCAGTCAGCGTGGTGCGCTGGAACCCGCAGGGGCCGGTGATCATGTCCAGCCACCTGTTCGTTGGCCAGTTGCTGAGCGATCTCGGCCTGCGTGCCAACGAGCTGGCCGCAGCCCAGACGCAGAAACCACACAGCGACGTGCTGAGCCTGGAGAACCTGTCACGCATCAATGCCGACTGGATCTTCCTCGCCACGCTCAATCCGGATGGTCGCAAGGCCTTGGAAGACGCGCGCAAGCAACCTGCCTTCACCCGCCTGTCAGCCGTCGCCGACGGTCATGTGGTGACCGTCGACGGCCAGATCTGGAGCAGCAGCTCCGGCTACCTGGCGGCTCAGCAGGTACTCGATGACGTGGAGAAGGCCCTGCTCGACTGATGCTCGCAGCACGCCTTTCCGTCCCTCAGGCGCTGAGCTACGCGGCTCTGTGCCTGTTGTTCTTGTGCGTCGCCAGTTTGCTACTGGGTGCAGGTGACATCGGCATCCTGCCGAGTCTGCAAGCCCTGCTCGGCAGCGGCGATGACGATGCCCGCTTCATCGTCTTCGAATTGCGCTGGGTGCGTACCGAACTGGCCCTGTTGGTCGGCCTCGCCCTGGGCGCGGCGGGTGTGCTGCTGCAAGCGGTGACCCGCAACCCGCTGGCCGAACCCGGGCTGCTCGGGGTCAGCGCCGGTGCCTCGTTCGCCGTGGTGCTGGCGATCAACCTGGGCGCCTCGGCTGCCGGCCTGCACCTGGGCGTCGCCATGCTGGGTGCACTGGTGGGTTGCGTGCTGGTGCTGCTGGTCACGCGCATGCGTGGCGTCGGTGACGACCCCGTGCGCCTGGTGCTGGCCGGCGCCGCGTTCTCCGGCATGCTTGGCGCGCTGAGCAGCCTGCTGCTGTTATGGGATCAGCGCACCGCCGATGAAATGCGCTTCTGGGTCATCGGCGCCCTGGCGGGTCGCCCGCTGGATACGCTCGACTGGAGCCTGCCGGGGCTGCTCGGAGGACTGTTGATGGCGCTGCTGGTGGTGCGTCCGCTGGCCGCCCTGGCGCTGGGTGAGCGCGTCGCCAGCGGCCTCGGTCACCATCCGCAACTGACGCGCCTGGGCACCCTGCTGGCCGTGGCGATCCTGGTCGGCACCGCCACGGCTGCCGCCGGCCCCATCGCCTTTATCGGCCTGATCGTGCCCTATATCGCTCGCCGCCTGGTCGGCTCCGATATCCGCCGCACCCTGGGCCTGAGCATGCTGCTCGGCCCCTGCGTCCTGCTGCTGGCCGACGTCATCTCGCGCCTGCTGGTACGCCCCTACGAACTGCCGGTGGGCGTGGTGACTGCCTTCGTCGGCGCGCCGATCCTGATTGCGGTGGTGCGCAACCACCGCCTGCCGACCCTGTGACATGAACATTTCTGCCTCACGCCCTCTGCTCGCCCCGGCCGGCCATCACCTGCTGCGTCTGGGTGGCTACAGCCTGCTGCTGCATCGACGCAGCATGGTCGTCGCATTGCTCCTCAGTCTGCTGCTGGTCGCTGTCGCCACCTGGATACTGGCGGCCGGCGATGACGCCCTTACGCCCTGGAAAGCCCTGCTGGCCGCCTTCGGCCAGGGTGAGGCGCTACAAGTGTTCCTGATTCAGGAGCTGCGCCTGCCCCGGCTGATCGCCGGCCTGCTCAGCGGCGGCGCCCTCGGCGCTGCCGGCTGCCTGCTGCAGACCCTGGCGCGCAACCGCCTGGCCACGCCGGGGGTGATCGGTATCGACAACGGTGCCACCGCCTTCGCCGTCGCCTCCATCGTCGCCGTACCCACCAGCCTGGCGCCCTCGGCCCTGGCGCTGAGCGGCGCCGCCACCGCAGCGGTACTGACCTTTGCCCTGGCCGCCGGCGGTGGCGCACGCGGCTATCGTTTCATCGTCGTGGGTATCGCCATCGGCGCGCTGTTCGGTGCACTGACCAACCTGATGCTGGCGCGCAGCGACATGGACGCCGCCAACGCCGCCTACCCCTGGACGGTCGGCAGCCTCAATGCACGCCCGGCCGACTCGGTGCTGCTGCTCGGCATCGGCCTGGCCGTGGGCCTGCCGCTGGCCAAGCTGCTGGTCAATGCGCTGAGCCTGATGCGCTTTTCCGACAACGTCGCCATCGGCCTCGGTGTACGCCTGCAACGCATGCGCCTGCTCACCCTGGCCCTGTGCGTCTGGCTCACGGCCCTGGCTGTTGCCGTGGTCGGCCCGGTGGGCCTGATCGCCCTGGCGGCGCCGGAAATGGCCCGCCACCTGTGCAACCGACACGGCGTGCCGGTGCTCAACGCGGCCCTGTCCGGCGCGCTGATGATGATTCTCGCCGACTGGCTCGGCCGTACCCTGCTGGCGCCCATCGAAATCCCGGTCGGCATCATCGCCGCCGTGGTTGGCGGCCCCTTCCTGCTGTGGATTCTGCTGCGCCAGGCCCCACGGAGTTCGACATGACCCTGCTTTCCTCACTGCTCGGCGACGCCCGCCAGTCCGACGTGCGCCTCGAAGCCCGCGACCTGAGCATGGGCTATGCCCAGACCCGCATCATCGAAGACCTCAACCTGGTGATTCCCAGTGGCCAGGTCAGCGCCATCGTCGGCCCCAACGGCTGCGGCAAATCCACCCTGCTTGCCGGCCTCGCCCGTTTGCACAAGCCCATCTCGGGCAGCGTCCTGCTCGACGGCAAGGCCATCGGCAGCCTGCCGTCGCGTGAAGTGGCGCGCCGGCTCGCCCTGCTGCCCCAGGACGCCTCAGCTCCCGATGGCCTGACGGTCAGCGAACTGATCCGCTTCGGTCGCCAACCGCACCAGAGCCTGCTGCGCCAGTGGAGCGAGGAAGACCAGGCCATCGTCGACGCGGCGTTGGTAGCCGCCGATCTGGTCGAACTGGCCGATCGGCCGCTGGAGTCGATGTCCGGCGGCCAGCGCCAGCGCGCCTGGATCGCCATGGCCATCGCCCAGGCCACGCCTTTGCTGCTGCTCGACGAACCCACATCGGCGCTGGACCTGGGCCATCAGATCGAAGTATTCGAACTGATCCGCCAACTCGCCGCCGCCGGCAAGACCATCGTCATGGTGGTGCACGACCTCTCCAGCGCCTGCCGCTACGCCGACCACCTGATCGCCATGCACCAGGGCCGGATCGTCGCCAGCGGCCACCCCGACGAGGTCGTCACCTCGGAGCTGGTCGAACGCCTGTACGGCGTACGCTGCACGCTGCTGCGCGACCCTCTGAGCGGCACGCCGGTGATTGCGGGGGTGAGCAGGCTCTGATCCCGGAATCGTCTTGCAATCGTTGTCTGAAAAACATGTAGGTAATTGGCTAACGAGATATGTCGCCATCTCTTACACGAGCAGAATTTTTATTGACCAATCAATCAGTTATATGTGCCATCCGCGCTGCAAGCCGATAATGCTTATTTTTTGAGCACGAAGGAGGTATGGACTATGGTCCAAACAACTCCATTTCGAAGGGACTCGACCGATGAAGCCCATCACGAGAAGCGCCGCCCTGGCACTTTCGCTCTTCGCTGCACCGGTTTTCTCGGCCGGCGAGTTGCAAGGTCAACTCAACGTTCAGATCACCATCGGCACCGGTTGCACGGTAACCAATGGTACGGCCAGCGGCTCCAGCAACACCTTCGGCTCACTATCCTTCGGTGACTACAACGACCTCGCCAACCTGATCGACGGCCGCTCCTTCGGCAGCGCCGGGGGCAGCTCGTTTGGCTTGCAATGCAGCTTGGGAACCGACTACAGCGTTGCACTGAGCGCCGGGCAGAATGCTTCCGGCAGCCAAAGGCGCATGATCAATGCCGGTGAGTACGTCGCGTACAACCTCTATCAGGACAGCGGCCGTACCGAACCCTGGGGCGACGGTGGGGCCACAGGCACGGTGCTTTCCGGCACTGGCACCGGTGCCAACGAAGAAGTGATCGTCTACGGCCGCGTGCCCACACAGAACACCCCAAGCCCAGGCACCTACACGGACACCGTGCAAGTCACCATCGCCTGGTAAGTACCGCACAGTCAAAGCAAGAGGATCTCGAACCTTTCCGGGAAGAATCGCCATGCGCTGCCTGATCGCCTCCCTGCTTTTGATGGCCCCGGCAGTCCTGCCGGCGGTCGACAAGACCGCCACCATCGGTCTGAATGTTGAGGTATTACCGGCCTGCCAGGCAGGTAGCAGCAGTGGCTCGGGCGTCAGCTTCGGGACCCTGGATTTCGGCACCCACCTCAGACTCGACAACCTGATAACCCAGGTCGGTCAACCGGACGCAGGCGCCCTGCGCGTCAATTGCCAGCAAAATATCCCCTATCGCGTGCTGATCAATGCCGGCCACAGCGGCACCACCAGCAATCGGCAGATGGTCGGTCCCGGCTCCGCCGTGCTCAGCTACAACCTTTACACCGGCGCGGACTACGCCACGGTCTGGGACAACATTACGGGGGTCAGCGCCGTTGGCAATGGCCAGGATCAGTGGCTTGCGATCTACGCCCGGGTGCCGGCACAGAATGCCCCGCCTCCCGGAAGCTACAGCGATACCCTGACCGTCACGGTGAGTTGGTGATGCCGTGCCGGGCCCATTCACTCGTGGTCACTCGCCTGCTCTGCCTGACCGTAGCCATGCACGCCTGGTCTGCTTGTGGCGACACGGGCATCAACGATCAGATCGTCAGCCAGAGCTTCCAGCTGCGCGCGGAAATCGTACCGGGTTGCCTGCTAGGCGCCGGGGGCAGCGACGCCACCTCGTTCGGCAGCATCTCATTCGGCCAGATCAGCACTCTGCCCAGCAACGTAGATGCGGCCAGCACACCGGACAACGGCTCCATCGTGCTGCAGTGCTCACCCGGTACGGCCGTCACGCTGTCGCTCAATGCCGGGCTCAATACCGGCAGCGTGGCCGGCGGACGCTACCTGGCGCGTGGCGCGGAGCGCCTGCGCTACCAGCTCTACCAGGACGCCGCACGCAGCATCATCTGGGGCGACGGCAGCAACGGAGGCACGCGCATGAGCATCAATTTCCCTGTTGGCGGCGCCACCCAGACCTACACGGTCTATGCCCGCCTGTTCAGTGTCAGCCCGTTGCCTTCGGCCGGCATCTATACCGACACCGTCACCGTGACCGTGAGTTATTGAATCATGAGCACACGCCCTCTCTTCGCCTGCTGCCTGGCGCTGACCACTGCGCTGGCGAGTCTGGCCATACAGGCTGCCAGCTCCATCCTGATCTGGCCGATCAATCCGCTGATCGAAGCCGATCGACAGAAATCAGCCGCGCTGTGGCTGGAGAATCGCGGGCAGGAACCAGTGGATGTGCAGGTGCGCGTACTGGCCTGGGAGCAGGAGGAATTCGAAGATCGCCTGACGTCGCAGAAGCAGGTCGTGGGCAGCCCGCCAATGGCAACGCTGCAACCGGGCAAGCGGCAGCTGGTCAGGCTGGTCAACCTGGAGCCGCCGAGTGCCGGCACGCTGCGCACCTACCGTGTGCTGGTCGACGAGGTTTTGCCGCCACAACCGCGGCCGTCCCAACTGGGCGTGCAATTCCAGATGCGTTACTCGGTGCCCTTGTTCGTGGTCGGGCCTGGGGCCTATCTGGATGACGGTGCGCGAGATGCGCCAGGCCAGGGCCAGCCACTGGCTCCCGATCTGCGCTACCGCGTCGTTGACGGTAGCAACGGCGCCTTCCTTTACCTGCGCAACCTCGGCCCCGCCCCGGCCCGGCTATCCCAGGTCGATCTATCGCGAGACAGCGGCAAACAGCCACTGGCCGAAGGCCTTCTCGGTTATGTACTACCTGGTGCGCAGATGCGCTGGCCTCTGCCGGCAGGCGTGCGCAGTGGTCAGGTGCAAGCACGCATCAACGAAAGTCGACACAAGCAGCCGCTGGCCGCTGAGTAGATCGCTGGTACTGCTGCTACTGGCCACTTTGCTGTCAGTCCCGTCAGCCCATGGCGATGATGCGCAGGAGTTCGCCCAGGCGCAGTTGCTCTACCTGGAGTTGATCGTCAATGAGCTGTCCAGCGGCAAGGTGGTGGAAGTGAGAGAACATCAGGGCCGGTTATTCGCCCAACGCGACGATCTGCTCGCTGCGGGCGTGCGCCTGCCCTCGGAGACGACGCCCTGGGTCGCTCTGGATCGGATCGACGCCCTGCGCAGCGAGTATCAACAGGACAGCCAGCGCCTGCTGCTCACCCTGCCCAGCGAATGGCTGCCACATCAGCGTTTCGGCCCCAGCAGCCTGAGCGAGCCGATGCAGGCACAGAGCGCGTTCGGTGTGCTGTTCAACTATGACCTCTACTACAACCACACCGAGAATGCCGGCCACTACGCCAACACCTGGCTGGAACAGCGGGTGTTCGACGGGTTCGGCATGATTTCCAACACGGGCGTCTATCGCCACAGTTTCTCCGGGCCGGGCTATCGCGATGGCTATACCCGCTACGACAGCACCTGGCGCTTCAACGATCAACAACGCATGCTCAGCCTCAGCGCTGGCGACCTGATCACCGGCGCGCTGACCTGGAACAGCGCGGTCCGCCTTGGCGGGCTGCAGATTTCACGCAACTTCTCTTTGCGCCCGGATCTGATCACTTACCCATTACCGCGGTTCGATGGCGATGCTGCAGTGCCCAGCACCGTTGATCTGTTCATCGACGACGCCCGCCTCGGTCAACAGGAGCTGCGCCCCGGTCCCTTTACCCTCAACACCGTGCCTTACATCAGCGGCGCCGGCACCGCGACGCTGGTGACCACGGATGTGCTGGGGCGCCAGGTCTCCACCACCGTACCCTTTTATGTGACCGATACCCTGCTGCGCCAGGGGCTTTCGGACTTCTCCCTGTCGCTGGGCAAACTGCGCCGCAACTATGGCGTGGACGATTTTTCCTACGGCAGCCTGGTGAGCAGCGGCAGCCTGCGCCACGGCGTGACCGACAGCCTCACCCTGGAGAGCCATGCCGAAGCCGGCGCAGGCCTGCGCCAGGCTGGTATCGGCGCTACCGTCGGACTTGGTCTGATGGGCACCCTGACCAGTTCCGTGAGCCAGAGCAGCGGTATCGGCAACGGCCAACAGTACAGCCTTGGCTATAGCTACTACGCGCGTCGCTTCGGTATCACCGCGCAGCGCATCCAGCGCACCTCGGGCTATGCCGACCTGAGCGTCGCGAACGCCCTGGATAACGACCTGGCCGGCGGCCCGCTGAGCAAGATCCTCGATCAATTGACCTTCAGTTTCAGCCCGGAGGGGCTCGGCTCATTCGGCATCGGCTACTTCGCCAGTGAGGAACAGACCGGACAGCGCACGCGCCTGCTCAACCTGTCCTGGTCACGCAGTCTGTGGGGCAGCGCCAGCTTCTTTCTCTCCCTCAACCGCCAGCTGGACGACGCCTCGCATGCCATCCAGGCACAACTGGTCATCCCATTCGACCTGTACTCCACGCTGACCACAGGCGTGGAGCGAGACAGCAACGGTAACCAGCGCGCACGCGCCAATTACAGCCGCAACCCACCCAGCGACGGCGGTCTGGGGTGGAACCTTGGCTATGCCGGCGGCGACAATGAATACCGCCAGGCTGACCTGACGTGGCGCACCCAACATGCACAGGTGCAGGCAGGCGCCTACCAGAACGACGGCATCACTACCCGTTGGGGCGGCGTCAGCGGCTCGCTGGTTGCCATGCAGGGCCAGGTATTCGCCAGCAACCGGATCGACGACGCCTTCGTGCTGGTCAGCACCGAGGGTTATTCAGATGTGCCCGTGCGCTACGAACATCAATTGCTGGGTCGTACCGACTCGGCAGGTTACCTGCTGGTGCCCTGGGTGCCGTCTTACTACCCCGGCCAGTACGAAGTCGACCTGCTGAATCTGCCGAGCAACCTGCAACTGTCGGAAACCCAGAAGCGCATCGCCGTGCATCAGGGCAGCGGCGCATTGCTCGCCTTCCCCATGGAGATGAGCCTGTCAGCCAGCATCCAGTTGGTCGACGGACTGGGACAGCCACTGCCCCGCGGCAGCCAGGTGTTGCATCGTCCCAGCGGTCAGCGCACCTACATTGGCTGGGACGGCCAGCTGTATTTCGAAGGGCTGGCGAAGGACAACCAGTTGGAAGTAGAGCTGGCCGATGGCAGCATTTGCAACAGTCGCTTCTCGCTGGACGACAGCGCCGTGGAAATGGCCGTGGTCGGCCCCCTCACCTGCCTGCAGCGGGATGGTCAGCCATGATCCGCTGGCTGATTCACGCACTCCTGCTGTGCAGCACACTGGTGAGCATGTCGGCCCATGCCTGCAGCACCTATGCCGGGGGCTCGGTCAATCTGGGTACTACCAACTCTCTGAGTCTGCGCACCACGCAGCAGCAAGCAGCAGCCGGCGCCGGCCTGGCCTGTCCCGGGTTACTTCAGGTACTGGCGGGGGCATACGTTCGGGTCACGCTGCAGAACCCCAGCACCCTGGCCCTGCAGGACGGCCAGGGCAATCAGATCCCTTTTCAGGTGTTTCAGGACGCCGGCTACAACCAGGCGCTAGTAGCCGGCCAACCGCAACAGCTCGGTGCAATCAACCTGCTCGCCCTCGGTGGCAACTCCACCGCTATCGGCCTGTATTTCCGCACCAACCCCGGCCCCAACGTGCCGGCCGGCACCTACACCGCCACCATCACCCTGCGCTGGGACTGGGCGATCTGCACCGTCGGCGCGCTCAATATCTGCGCCTGGAACCGCAGCCCCGGATTGACGCAAAGCTGTGTCGTGATCTGCGGTGCCCCCACCAACTGGGGTACAGGGTCGCTCGCCACACTGACCGTCACCCTGGTGGTCAGCAAAGCCTGCCGCGTCGATACCTTGCCCAATGTGGACTTTGGCGCCAACGCCCTGATCAGCCAGTTCAGCGCGCAGCAACGCACCTTCGCCGTGACCTGCACCAACACTGAGGGCTACACGCTGAGTTTCGACAACGGGCAGAACTACCAGGCGCCCTGGCGACGCCTGACCAATGGTAGCCAGTTCATTCGCTACAACCTCTACTACAGCGGCAGCAGCCTGATCTGGAACGCCGCCTCACCGCTGACGGCCAGCGGCACGGGCAACTCACAGAGCTTCAACTACCAGGCGATTCTCGACCCCGGGCAAGCCAACGCGCCGGTGGGCGTCTATACCGACAACGTGCTGCTGATCATCAACTACTGAAGCCTTACCAGTAGATCACCAGCGTCGAGCCGGCATCACCGCCGGCAGGCAGCACCACCGAAGTCGTCTCTGCACTCAGGCTCGATGATAAGGCTCGCCCGTGCGCGTCCTGCACCTGATAGGCGGCATGCTCACAATGACGCGCGGACAAGTGCACGGCAGCAGCATCGCCACGCGCAGCAACCTCGCAACGCTTGAGAATGGTCAGACTGATCTGCAACTGCCCGCTGATCTGCTCAGCAAGAGAAAGGTTGGCAGTGGCGCACAACGCGGAGGCCACGAACAAGGCAAGAAATCGGTGAAACGGCATGATGACGGTCTACGGTAAGGATGGCCTGCTGGGATAAAGGTCAAAATCCATCCGTAGAAACGGTCACGACATCAGAATGTGAACCGCAGACAGGAGAATACGGTGATATCACATTGAAATCACCGTCATTCCGACGAGCGTGGTTCAGGCCAGGGGTTGTGCGACGAAGCGCTCGCCCGGCGCCACGATCTGCTCCTGCGCGGCGACCAACGGCAGGTCGCGCGCGCCGTCCGCAGTCTGCTCGACCAAGGCGTAGAGCGTTGCCGTGGCCAGTTCCAGAGCCTGCGGCAACGCCTGCCCAGCCAGCAACCGGCCTAGCAGGGTGGCCGAGAACACATCGCCCATGCCATTGGGCAATGGATGCAGCGCCAGGCGCGGGGTGCTCACCAGCCAGGCGCCCTCGCCGTTCACCGCCAGCGTGCCCAATTCGCTGTCGGGGATATCCGGCGTCGCCAGGCTGGTGACAATCACCACATCCGGGCCACGGCCGCGCAACTGCCGGGCAACCTTCACCGCCTCCTGCAGATTGGCCGGTTTCGAGCCGGTGAGCAGCTCGAACTCGAACTGATTGGGCGTGATGATATTGGCGAACGGAATCGCCTGATCACGAAGGAAATCGGGAATCGCCGGGTTGACGAATACGCCGCGCCCGACGTCGCCCATCACCGGGTCACACAGGTAACGCACTGACGGGTTGTGCTGACGAATTTCGCCCACCGCCTCGAGAATCACCCGCCCCGTATCGGCATCCCCCAGATAACCGGACAGCACCGCCGACAGCCGCGGCAGCACACCGCGCTCACGCAACCCCAACAGCACCTCGCGGACATGCTCGGCACCGAACACCTGGCCGCGAAACTGGCCGTAACCGGTGTGGTTGGAGAACTGTACGGTGTGAATCGGCAGCACCTCGAAGCCCAACCGTTGCAGCGGAAACACCGCAGCAGCATTGCCGACATGGCCCCAGGCGACATGCGACTGAATGGACAGAACGAGGGGCGGTAGTGTGGTACTCATGACGATCTCTGCTGGCTGCGTACGACAAGGCGCAGATTATTCGCCAAGCTGCCCGGGCATACCACTACCCGGCGATCCCAAATACCAGGATCGATCATGACTTGAGCGAGCGCTGACTGGCAGGCTCATGCACAGGCTTGGACGAACAGCTCTACAGCCACTGCCAGACGGGGTGCTCCCACTTACCAGCGGCATCAGGCCAATGAGCGCGAACGCCCATTGGCCCGATGTGTCCCTGCATGATGAACGCCTCAGAAAGCAGAATCGCCCGCAGCGAACGCCGCTCCCTCGATGTGATAGACCGTCGGCTCTTCCGAGAAAAATTCCTCCAGGCCCAGCATGAACGTCTGATGGTCGTCACTCGCTTCGAAGCCCGGCGTGTGGTCTTCGAGTGACGCCCAGCGCACGATCAGGTTGAATCGCTCGGGGCTTTCGATTCCCTGCGCGAGCATGTGGCCGCCATAACCCTTGGCCCGCTGGAGCAAGTGAACCACTTCGGCAAATGCCTGTTTGAAGGGTTCGATCTGTTCTTTGTGAACGGGCAGCAGTGCGATTTCATAAATCATTGCGGTATTCCTCTAGAGCAAGTTCGGCAGTTGCATGCACTTACGGTGCGAGCGAGGGCTCGACGGCAATTGCGACTTTTCCGCGAAGACCATTGTTAGGTGTCTCCAGCAGCGCATGCGCGCTTGAGATATCAGCGAGCGAATAGACCGCGCCAATGTGAGGGCGCAGCTGACCGCGCTCGACCAATGCCTTCAGCTCATCGAGCTTGCCGCGGTTCTGGCGGGTGAAGACGAAGTGGTAACTGGCGTTCTTGCCCCAGGCCTGAATCAGGTTCTGCGGCTTGGCAATGTCCACGATCGAAACCACCCGGCCGAGCTGGGCGAGCGCATCGGGGCTACGAGTCAGGGTGTCACCGCCGATGGTGTCGAAAATCACGTCCACGCCCTGGCCATCGGTTTCCCGCAGGACGGCGTCAACGTAATCCTCTTGCTCGTAGTCGATGACCACATCGGCACCCAGACCCCGGGCGAACTCGAAGTTGGCTTCGCGCACGGTGGTGAACACCCGAGCGCCAATGGCTTTTGCCACCTGGATCGCGACATGGCCGACGCCACCCGCACCGCCGTGGATCAGAATGCTTTCCCCGACCCTCAGCGATACACGTCCGATCAGGGCTTCCCAGACCGTCCCGCCTACCAGCGTCAGGCTTGCCGCCTCGAGGTGGCTCAGCGATGCCGGCTTCTTGCCAATGATGCTTTCGGACGCCACGTGGTACTCGGCATAGCTGCCATCGCCTTCGAAAATCTGCGTGGTGTACCAGACTTCATCACCTGGCACGAAGCTCGTCACACCCGGACCGACGGCTTCGACGACGCCGGATACGTCATGCCCGGTAATGGCGGGGAGAGGCACGTAGTCGACGTAGTCGCCGCGACGTACCTGGTAATCCAGCGGGTTGATGGAGGTTGCGTGAACCCGCACCAGCACTTGCCCTGCCTGCGGTACGGGTTTGGCCACTTCGGTCAGTTCGAACGTGTTCGGGCCGCCAAAGGATTTGAGTACTTGCGCTTTCATTGTAGATCCTCACTTCATTAAAAAGGGATATAGAGAATTTTCGATATATAAGGACGTGAATTAACTATTCACGTCAGGCATGAACGCGCCCTGCGCGCTCGCTGTCGGTTACCGCCAGGCGTTGGCCCAGTGGCGTGCGGTCGAAACCATCAGCAGCGATACGTTGGCCGAGAGGGGTGCGATCGAAACCACCTTCAGCAATGCGTTGGCCGAGAGGGGTGCGGCTGAAACCACCTTCAGCGATACGTTGGCCGAGAGGCGTGCGGCTGAAACCACCTTCAGCGATACGTTGGCCGAGAGGCGTGCGGCTGAAACCACCTTCAGCAATGCGTCGGCCGAGAGGCGTACGGTCGAAACCATCTTCAGCAATGCGCTCACCGAGCGGGGTGCGGTCGAAACCATTTTCCGAAATATTACGGTCGACGGCTGTTGCTTGCTCGACGGTCGCAGCGCCTTGCAACGGCTGCGGGCTAGATGGAGGGGCGGCGAAGGCAGATGAAGCCACATTGGCCAGAATGACGCTTGCTAGTAACTTGAGAATTTGCGTTTTCATGGTAGATCCTTGTTTCTGGAAAAAGGGATATAGGGAATTTTCGATATACTGAAGCAAAAAAAAGCGCGGTTCTTCCTATGGTCTCTCCATCATGAATCCTCGCTTCGGTAAAAAGGGATATCGAGAATACTCGATATGCTAAGTTAAAAAAATTACAGCTCTTTGCCTATGAGCTCGGCCAGAGCACGGATGTTCGCTTCATTGCGCTTGTAGTAGGTCCACTGCCCGATCCGGCGGACTTCGACCAGACCGACTCGCTGCAGCGTGGCGAGGTAATCGGACACCGTCGACTGCGACAGACCGACACCTTCCTGAATACTGCTGACGCAGACGCCCACGGTATGAACGTCCCCTTCATCCTGGGGAGGAAAGTTCTTCACCGGATCCTTCAACCCCTTGAGAATTCCAAGGCGTGTAGGGTTCGAGAGGGCTTTGAATACATTGATCAGTTCCATGGGTGGCAATGATATCGACATTTACCGATATGTCAATGCGCGAATCAACCGTCCGTCGGACATGCCATCCAACGAAAGCAGCCCATAGGGTCGGCCAGGTTTCGTGGAACATCTCAGATTCGCAAGCCCCGCCGGGGATTCGACCGCAATTCGACCGCGACATTGACACACGGCCTGCTAGGCATCCCATGCATGAGACCATTCGGTCCGATTACGCCCCGCCGCCTTACCGCGATACAACGCAGCATCTGCCTGCTGTAGAAACTCGTCGAACAGCTGCACGCTGGTGAACTCTTCCGAGACGCCGATGGTTGCCGTGCAGCGAATCGCTTGATCATGGTCAGTGCCGAGCACCTCGCTCTGTTCGACCGCTGCTCGCGTGCGCTCAGCCAGTTGCAGAACGCCGGCCCTGTCCGTGTCCAGGGCAATGACCACGAACTCCTCCCCGCCCAACCGGCAGATCAGATCGCCTTGGCGGACAGTGGCCTTGAGCACCTCGGCCACACGACTCAACACGAGGTCGCCAACATTGTGGCCGTGGGTGTCGTTGATGCGTTTGAAGTGGTCGATATCCACGATCAGCAGGTACGCCGCAGCGGCCTTGCGCGAACGAAAGTACAGCTCCAGGGCATCCATCAGCCCGCGTCGGTTGAGCAGTCGGGTCAATGGGTCGTGCGCGGCCAATGTGCGCAGCTCATCGGTGAGGCGGCGCAGCACCAGCCATACGGCGCAAGGCGGCAGTACCGTCGCCAGGAATGACATGTAGATGTAGAACACCTTCTGGAAGCCGCTGCTCAGATCCAGCGCCGCCAGGCCGCCCTCGACAATCATCGCGAACTTCATGGCGTTGAGGATGCAGATGCCGCCGATCAGCATGGCGAATACGATCATCTCGACGCGCAGGTCCTGGGCGAAGGTTCGCACACCATGCAGTGCGGCCGCAGTCATGGCCAGGAACAACAGCGCGCATGAACCCGCCAGCAAGGCATGGCGCGCCTCGTTGCCGAGCCAGTATTGCACCAGCACCTGTATAAACGAGTAGGCCACCGCCAATGCGAGCAACGGACGCAGGATCGGTGTTGGCTGCCCAAAGAAACGCATACCGCCCAGCACATAGGCGACCGGGGCACTGAGCGTCAGCGTGTGGTTGACCATGCTCAACACGCCCCAACCCGGCGGGCCGCCGACCAGTTGCAGGATATAGGCGAGCCCAAGCAGAAGGTTGCCCAGGGCGAAGACTTCCATGCCCATCTTCTTGCCATTCAGCCGCGTACTGATAAGCAGGAACATCACGGAAAAACACAGTAGGTACACGCAGAGCATGCCAAGAATGACGGTAGTGACCATGGGTTCGCGCAAGTAGATAGGTGGCGACAGGAGCCTAGCACTAAGGGGATGGCGCAAACATGCGCACCCTCCCCTCGCTCTGCATTGCAGAGGCATGGCGTTTCACGCCCGCGGATCGTAGGCATATAAGACCAGCAAGGCAATTTGCCATCTATTCGCGCTGCGAAAGAGTTTCGACGAACACCTCGGACGAGAGGTTGCGCCAGTATCTGGCAGCCAGTCGCTCCGGGCCGCTGTCCTTCGCGTATCGATGGCCACCCGCCTCGCGTTAATGCTTGGCACCGATGCTCGCTCGCAATACTGGCATATAGCCGTAAAAGCCGCGTTATCATGCCCGCGCCAGCGTTCGGCATGACGACAAGGAGCAGTAGATGAGCGATTCGCGCCAGGCGGCCTTTGCCCGGGAATGCGATCTGATCATGAAAGGCGGCATCACCAGTGGCATCGTCTACCCGCTGGCGATCACCGAGATCGCCAAGGCGTTTCGCCTGCGCAGCATCGGCGGTACCAGCGCCGGCGCTATCGCCGCGGCAGCAGCAGCCGCTGCCGAACTGGGCCGCCAGCGCTATCAGCAAGGTGAGTTGAGCAACGACCCAGCCGGCTTCGCGGAAATCGAACGACTGCCCCAGCACCTCTGCGTGCCCGCCGCGAATGGCCATGGCACCAAGCTGCTGGCGTTGTTCAAGCCTGCCCCGGCAGTGCGCGCCCTGTTCGATACCTTCATCGCCATCCTCGAGGTCAAGGGAAAAGGCCCCTGGACCCGGTTGTTCGCGCCACTGAAGGTCATGCTCATGCGGCACAAGTTCACCGCCCTGGTCGGCGCCTTGCTGGCGGGCGGGCCGCTGTGGTGGAGCGCTGCCAGCAGCGCCAGCGTGCTGGTTTGGCTCTGGGTCTTGCTGTTCGCCGCGTTGGGTGGCGTGCTCGCCGTGGTCCTGCGCCTGGCCCTGGTGGCATTGCGTGAATTGCCAGCCAGCGGTTTCGGCCTGTGCAGCGGCATGCCAGAGACCGATGACGACGCCCCGGATGAAGCCCTGACCACCTGGCTGACCCAGTACTTCGATCGGCTCAGCGGCCAACGCGAATACTGCGCGGGCCAGGCCGAAGCTGTCGAATGCGAGCGACCATTGACCTTCGGCGACCTGCGTCGTCATGGCATCGACCTGCAGGTGATGACCACCTGCCTGAGTATGTCGCGCCCTTTCCGCCTGCCATTTCGCGATGACGAGCAGGTGCGCGAGAACAACCAGTTCCATTTCCGCCAGGAGGAGTTCTCACGGTTATTTCCCCACCGTGTGGTGGCCTGGATGCGCGCTCACCAGCGCCCCGGCGATGAGCGCGGCGACGGGTACCTGCGCCTGCCACTGCCCGATGACCTGCCGGTAATCGTCGCCGTGCGCATGAGCCTGAGCTTTCCCCTGCTGCTCAGCGCCGTCCCGCTGCATGCCGTGGATTACCGCAAGGCCGAGAAGAAGCTGGAACGCTGCTGGTTCACCGATGGCGGCATCAGCTCCAACTTTCCCATCCACTTCTTCGATGCCGCGCTGCCCAGGCGCCCCACCTTCGGCCTCGATCTGGGGCCAACCGATGGCGCCGACGAACAACGCGTGCGCTTCCCTCGTAACAATGGCGATGCCCGGCTTGCCTACTGGCGCCGCTTTCCCCAGACGGGTTTGCCAGCCCTGCGCGGTTTCCTCGCCCTGCTCAGCAATGTCGCCAAGGACTGGAACCACGAAACCCTGTCGCTGATGCCCGGCTTTCGCGACCGTATCGGCCTGATCCAGCTGACCCGCGAAGAAGGCGGCCTCAACCTGACCATGCCCACCGAGCGCATCGAGCGGCTGACCCGTTACGGACGCGAAGCCGGCCAGCAGTTCGTCCTGCGTTTCGGCGACCCGCAGCACTGGCAGCCCGGCGCCCAGGCCTCACCGATGAACTGGGAAAATCACCAGATCATTCGTCTACGCCTGCAACTGGCCAGCGTCGCCGAACAGCTGCAGAGCCTGGAAAGGGCCTGCCGCGAACTGCACGGCAGCGAGCAGGGCTACCAGCGCTTCTTCAGCGCCGACGCCAAACGCTACAGCTATCCCTTCAAAGGCCTCAGCGATCTGGAACAGGACCCGGACACCGGCCTGTACCGCACCCAGGCCGGCCTGGCCCAGGCCATGCTGGGCAAGCTGCGGGAGATCGCCCAAATGATCGAACAGCACCCGGACAGCCACCCGGCCAAGGGGGCGCCCAAACCCACGCCCGAACTCAAGCTGCGCCCACGCCTGTAGCCCGTCGACAAACAACAAGCTCCCAGGTGGGAGCCTTTTACGAACAGCGGTGGTGATCAGCTGCCCGGATGGGCGTAGGCCTCTTCGAAGAAGTAGTCCTTCCAGGACGCGGCCCTGTTCTTCAGCACGCCCAGCTCATGCAGCTGCTCGGCATAGATGAGGGTGCGCTGCGGCGATACGGTGAAGTCGTTTTCCGGGTCCTCGATGATCTTCTTAACGAAGTCCAGCGGCAGCTTGGAGTTCTCCACACGGATGTAGGTCTCTGCCGCTGCGGCTTTGTCTGCCTTGATGATCTGCTCGGCTTCCACCAGCGCGTCGTAGAAGGCCTTGTAGGTCTTGGGGTTTTCCTCGTGGAATTTCTCGGTGGCATAGAGCACGTTGAACGTGGCCTGGCCGCCGAGGATGTCGTAGCTGCTGATCAGTTTGTGCACCTTGGGGTTCTCCAGCGCCTGGTACTGGAACGGCGGGCTGGAGAAATGCGCGGTGATTTCCGAGCCGCCCTTGATCAGCGCGGCAGTGGCGTCCGGGTGCGGCAGGCTGACGGAGATCTTGTCGAAGCGCTGGAAATCGTCCTTGCCATACAGCTTGGCGGTCTCGATCTGCAGGGTGCGTGACTGGAAGCCGACGCCGGCGGCCGGCACGGCGATGCGATCCTTCTCGGACAGATCGTCCAGCGTCTTCACCTCTTCACGGTTGCTCAACAGGTAGTTGGGCAGCGAGCCGAGCGCGGCGACCGCCTTGACGTTCTGCCGGCCATGGGTGCGATCCCATACGGTCAGCATTGGCGGCACGCCGGCCGATACCACGTCGATGGCCCCGGCCAGCAGCGCCTCGTTCATGGCGGTGGCGCCGGAGATGGTGCGCCACTCGACCTCCACCTTGTCCAACCCCTGGGCCTTGGCGTGCTTCTCGATCAGTTGCTGGTCCTTGACCACCTGCAGCACCAGGTAACCGATACCGAACTGCTGGGCGATGCTGATCTTGCCTTCGGCCTGCGCGGCCAGCGGTGTTGCCAATGCGCCGAGCAGGCCCAGGGCGGCGGCCAGACGGCCGAATGTGAATGGGTGGGTCATGGTCGTTTCTCGTTATGTGATCAGTGAGTTATTCGTGTGTAGGTGGGCCGGGCGGTGATCCGCTTCAGCCCACCAATTGGGTAAGCCGCTGGTGGGCTAAAGCCCACCCTACGGGGTGATAAAGGGCTACTAGCGCTGCATCCCCCAACGCTTGACCGTCACCCGCTCCACCGTGGCGAACACCAGGTTCTCCACCAGCAGGCCGATCAGAATCACCGCTGCCAGGCCGGCGAAGACCTTGTCGGTGTACAGCTCGTTGCGGTTCTGAAAGATGTACCAGCCCAGGCCGCCCTTGCCGCTGGAGGCGCCGAACACCAGTTCGGCGGCGATCAGGGTGCGCCAGGCGAAGGCCCAGCCGATCTTCAGACCCGCCAGGATCGACGGCAGCGCCGCCGGGATCAGGATGAACAGCACGAAGCGCAGACCCTTGAGGCCATAGTTGCGCCCGGCCATGCGCTGGGTCTCCGACACGCCGAGAAAGCCGGCATAGGTATTGAGCGCCAGCGCCCACAGCACCGAATGCACCAGCACGAAGATCAGGCTGTTCTCACCTAGGCCGAACCACAGCAGCGACAGCGGCAGCAGCGCGATGGCCGGCAGCGGGTTGAACATCGAGGTCAGAGTCGACAGCAGGTCGCGCCCCAACTGGGTCGACACCGCCAGGGTGGTCAGCAGGAAGGCCAGGCCGATACCGAGCAGGTAACCCTTGACCAGCACCGACAGCGAGATCGCTACCTTCTCCAGCAACTCGCCATTGCCGATGCCCTCGCAGAAGGCCTTGGCCGTCTGCAGGAAGCTGGGCAGCAGCAGGTCGTTGCCCTGGTAACACGCGGCCAGCTCCCAGATCAGCGCCAGCGCCAGCAGGATCAACGTCTTGCGCAGCCAGCCCTGTTGCCAGAGACGCTGTGCCAGAGGCAGCTCGCGCTCCAGCTTGAGGTCCGGCAAGGGTTGCAGCGGTATTTCGTATTCCTCACGCCGTGCGGGGGAAAGACTCATGGTTGCACTCTCCTCAGTAGGCAATGCGGATGTCGTGGAAGCCCAGCTCGGCAGCGGCGCGCGCGCCCTCCTCGCTGTCCTCCTCGAACAACAGGCGATGGATGCGTTGTGCGGTCTGCTGGAAAGCTGCGCCGCCCAGGCTGTGCAGGTCGAACTGGTGGCTGCCCACCTCCGCTCGCACGCGCCCCGGGTGCGGCGACAGGAGCAGGATGCGATTGCCGACGATCAGCGCCTCCTCGATCGAGTGGGTGACGAACAGCAAGGTGAACCGCACTTCTTCCCAGAGCTGCAGCAGCTCCTCCTGCATCTTGCGGCGAGTCAGTGCGTCGAGCGCGGCGAAGGGCTCGTCCATCAGCAGGATCTTCGGCTGCATGGCCAACGCACGGGCAATCGCCACGCGCGCCTTCATGCCGCCGGACAGGGTGTGCGGGTAGGCATCGGCGAAGGCAGCCAGGCCGACCTTCTCCAGATAGTGCAGCGCCCGCTCTTCGGCCTCGCGACGGTCCAGGGTGCGCGAGGCCAGCAGCGAGAACATGACGTTCTGCTTCACCGTCTTCCACGGCGGCAGCTGATCGAACTCCTGGAACACTACGATGCGATCCGGGCCGGGCTCACGCACCTCTGCACCCTCCAGGCGAATGCTGCCGGCGATCGGTTCGATAAAACCGGCCACCGCTTTGAGCAGCGTGGACTTTCCGCACCCCGAAGGGCCGAGCAGCACGAAGCGATCAGCGCGATCCACCGCAAAGCTCACTTCGTGGGTGGCGCGCACGACGCGCTGCGGAGTGCGGTATTCGAGGCTGACCTTTTCCACCTGTAGAACGGTGTCGAAGACACCGAGATTGACAGTGCTGGCCGTATGGCCTTGCAGAGCGGCATTCATGAGATCAGCTTCCTTGGCCTATGGCGGCGTCTTCAAAGAAGTAGTCCTGCCAGGAGGCCGGCTTGTTCTTGATCGCACCGACGCGATGGAGAAACTCGGCCAGCGGGTAGGTATTGGTTGGCGTGACACTGAACTGGAAGCGCTCGTTGTCGATGATCTTCAGCAGTGCTTCTCGGCTGATCTTGGCGCCAGTCACGCGGATATAGGTGTCGGCGGCCGCGCCCTTGTCGTTCTGGGCGAAGTCGGCGGCCTCGGCCAGTGCAGCGACGAAGGCCTTGTATGTCTTGGGGTTGTCGTTGCGGAATTTCTCGGTGGCATAGAGCACGGTCGGCGAGTTCGGGCCGAGCAGCTTGTAGGTGTCGAGCACCACATGCACATTGGGGTTCTCCAGCGCCTGGTTCTGGAACGGCGGGTTGGAGAAATGCCCGGTCAGCTCGGTACCGCCGGACAACAGCGAGGCGGTGGCATCCGGGTGCGGCAGCGCCACGGTGTACTTGTCGAGGCGGTCGAACTCCTTGTCGCCCCACTGCTTAGCGGCGGCGTACTGGAGGAAGCGCGACTGCACCGAGACGCCCACCGCTGGCACGGCG
>NZ_FOXK01000013.1 GCF_900115695.1 Ectopseudomonas toyotomiensis | reverse complement strand
CTTCCAGGCGCCGGGAGGAGCGGATGCGCTGGAAGTAACCGTACAGATAAAGCTTGAGTAGATCCGCTGGATCATAGCCAGGACGTCCAGTCTTGAGTGGTTCGGCCTTGCTGAAACCCAGAGCCTGCAAATCCAGGCGGGCGACATAGGCCTCGATCACCCGTACCAGGTGATCCTCCGGCACCAGCTCCTCCAATGTGGGAGGAAACAGGCTGCTTTGCTGACGACCTTCGCCCTGGATGTAGCCCATAAACGACAATGCCCCCATCGAATGATGGAGGCATTGTCTTCAGCTTGCTCTCCGACTGCTAGGTTTTCACACAGTCTGGAATGCGGGCCTTTTCATTGGTGCAGATTACTTGCTGAGAGCGAGTAAACGCTCAACCCCAACCGGCTCCTCCGCCATGAGCGGGATGACCGCATAGCGTTGCGCGTGCTCGGTCGCGACATGCTCAATATCCTTCAGCTCATTGACCGCCCGCTTATGTAATAGCGGTGATTCTGTCCTTGCGGCTGCCACGCTATTGTTGATCACCCATGCCCAAGGCTCAATGCCGGCACGACGCAGATCAGCTTGCAGGCTCGCGGCCTCCAGCACGGGAGTGGTTTCAGCCAGGGTCACCAGCAGCACTTTGGTTTGCTTAGGATCCTGGAGTTGCATCATCGGCGTGGAAAAACGCATGTTGCTGCCCGACATCTGCCGAGCAATGTCGCGGTGATAAGCCCCGGTGGCATCCAGTAACAGCAAGGTATGGCCGGTCGGGGCCGTATCCATCACCACGAACTTTTTGCCGGCTTCACGGATGATTCGCGAGAAGGCCTGGAATACAGCGATCTCCTCGGTACAGGGTGAACGCAGATCCTCGGCCAGCAGCGCCCGAGCCTGCTCATCCAGGCCCGCGCCCTTGGTTTGCATGACGTGATCACGATAGCGCTGTGTCTCGGCATGCGGGTCAATGCGGCTCAGCGTCAGGTGCTCAAGCGTGCCATCCAGTGTCTCGGCAAGGTGCGCGGCAGGATCAGAAGTAGTCAGGTGCACGGGCAGCCCACGTCGAGCCAATTCGACGGCAACCGCTGCGGCCAAAGTCGTTTTACCGACACCACCTTTGCCCATCACCATGATCAGGCCATGACCATCGGCGGCGATCTCGTCGATCAGGGACTTGAGTCGTGGAGCGTTCAATTCAATCGGCGCACTGGCCGGTGCCTGCGTGCTGTCAGCAGAACCCTCAACCAAAAGTTGTCGCAGGGCATCCAATCCCACCAGGTTGAATGCTTTCAACGGCAACAGGTCGAGCGGCAGTGTTCGCAGCGCTGGCGGCATGGCAGCGACTGCGGCCTGTTCACGTTTATAGACGGCGGCGGCCAGTACATCCTTCTGCGCCTCACTCGCCGGCAGCACGCCGTTGATCACCAGGTACTGCTCTTGCAGCCCGATGGCTGCCAACTCCTCGCGTGTGCGGGCAGCCTCGCGCAGGGTGGCGGCCTGCGCCCTGGCAACCAGAACCAGACGGGTCTTGGCTGGATCAGAGAGTGCCTCTACCGCCTCGCGATACTGATCACGTTGTTTGTCCAAACCGGCCAGCGGGCCAAGACACGATGCATCACCTTGCCCCGCCTCCAGAAATCCACTCCAGGCACCCGGCAGTTGCAGCAGTCGAATCGTGTGCCCGGTCGGGGCGGTATCGAAAATGATGTGATCGAAGCGGGCCTTCAGTTCATCGTTGACCAGCAGTGAGGTGAATTCGTCGAAGGCTGCGATCTCGGTCGTGCAGGCTCCCGATAATTGCTCCTCCATGCCTTTGACCACATCAGCAGGCATGACACCCCTCGCCGGGCCCACAATCCGATCCCGATAGGCTTGAGCTGCGCCCTGTGGGTCGATCTCCAGGGCCGCCAGGTTTTCCACGGCGGGTACAGCGGTGATCTGATTGCCGATCTCCAGACCGAATACCTGCCCGACATTGGAGGCCGGATCGGTACTGACCAGCAGCACGCGCTTGCCCTGACGGGTCAGTTCCAGGGCTGTCGCGCAGGCAATGGAGGTCTTTCCGACCCCGCCCTTACCGGTGAAGAACAGGAAGCGTGGTGCATTGTCGATAAAGCGCATGCTGACCCCCTAGCGATTGTTGAGGCTGCTCTCGTACCAGTTGCGTGTGCTGTTGACCATGCGTACCAGCCATAGCATCACGGGCACTTCGATCAGTACGCCGACCACGGTTGCCAGGGCGGCACCCGAGTTGAATCCGTACAAGACAATGGCCACGGCTACGGCCAGCTCGAAGAAGTTGGAGGCGCCGATCATGGTGGCCGGGCCCGCTATGTCGTGGCGCACTTTCAGTGTATGGCAGAGCCAGTAACCCAGTGCCGCGATGAACAGTGTCTGCACCAACAGAGGAATCGCGATGATGCCGATGATCAGGGGTTGCTCGACGATGGACTCACCCTGGAAGGAGAACAACAGAACCAGAGTGGCCAGCAGAGCGATGATGGAAAATGGCGAAATCTTCGCCAGCACATTCTCGAAATAGGCTTCGCCGCGCTTCATCAGTTGAGCCCGCAGAAACTGGGCGATGGCCAGCGGGATGACGATGTACATCACCACGGAAAGCAGCAGGGTGTCCCAAGGCACCGGGATCGAAGAAACGCCCAGCAACAGCGCCACGATAGGCGCAAAGGCAAACACCATGACCAGATCGTTCAGTGCCACCTGGGTCAGGGTGAAGTTGGCATTACCCTTACACAGGTTGCTCCAGACAAACACCATCGCCGTGCAGGGCGCCGCACCGAGCAGGATCAAGCCGGCCATGTAGCTATCCAGCTCTTCGGCGGGCAGCCAGGGCGCAAACACCTGCTTGATGAAGAACCAGCCAATCAGCGCCATGGAAAACGGCTTGACCGCCCAGTTAACGAACAGGGTGACGAACATGCCGTTCTTCTGCTGGCGCACTTCGCTGATGGCGCTGAAGTCGATCTTCATCAGCATCGGAATGATCATCACCCAGATCAGCAGGCCAACCGGGATATTGACCTTCGCCACCTCCAGGGCGCCGACGGCCTGAGCCGCTTGCGGCACAACCAAGCCAAGCACGGTGCCCACCACGATGCACAGGAACACCCACAGGGTCAGGTAGCGCTCAAAAACTCCCAGTGGAGCCCCAGAGGCCTGCTTCATCGCGACTTCACACGCATTTGTCATCTTTGCTGCCTATCCTCGTTCCCTTGGCGCGCAACGCGCCGAATATTCATTTTACTGCATATTCGAAAAATAATATATTTGCTCATGTGCATCTTTGATAGGGATCAACATGAGCCAGAAAAAGCGCGTCCTGTTCCTCTGCGTCGCGAACTCCTCACGCTCGCAGATGGCCGAAGCCCTGCTGCGCCACACCGACTCAGAACATTTTGAAGTCTACAGCGCAGGCTCCGCCCCCACTGAAGTCGACACCCGAGCCCGCAACGCATTGGAGCAGCTTGGTGTTCCCACTGATGGGCTTTACAGCAAGTCCATCGAACAGGTCGCTGGCGAGCCTTTCGACTACGTGATCACCCTGTGTGACAAGTCCGCCCTGGAGTGCCAGGCCCTGCCAGGGGCTGGTGAGTACATCGCCTGGAATTTTGAAGACCCGGCAACCAGCTCGCAGAAAGATGCCTATCGCAAGACCCTGCATGAGATTCATGAACGGATAAAGATGTTCGTGCTGATCAAAAGCAAACCGGCTAAAGAAGCTTCCACTCTGCATGCCATGTCGCCAACCGAAGTCTTCAAATGTCTGGCCGAGGAAACGCGGGCGCGAATCGCCTTGCTGGTGACCCTGGAACAGGAACTCTGTGTCTGTGAACTGACCTCGGCACTGGAAGAGGCGCAACCCAAGATATCTCGTCACCTGGCCCTGCTGCGCGGCTGTGGCCTGCTGGAGGATCGGCGTAATGGCCAGTGGGTGTACTACCGCCTGCACCCGCAGCTGCCGGAATGGGTGACCGATATCCTCAAACAGGCCCTGGACAACAATGCCGAGTGGTTACGCCAGGATGTGCAACGCCTCTGGCAAATGCGAGATCGCCCTGGGCGCAAGCCGGCCTGCGATTGAATACCAGCCATTGAGGATGACCATGAAAGTTTTATTTCTCTGCACCGCCAATAGCTGCCGCAGCATCCTGTCGGAGGCTATCTTCAATGCGATGGCTCCCAAGGGCATGCGGGCCTTTAGCGCAGGCAGCTACCCCAAGGGGGAGGTCAATCCGTTGGCTTTGCAGGCACTGCTTGATGCTGGATTCGATGTTGAAGGCCTGTACAGCAAATCAACCGATGCGCATCAGGCTCTCGCCCCTGACATCGTCATTACCGTCTGCGACAAGGCAGCCGGAGAGGCCTGCCCAGTTTTCTTTGGCCCGGCGTCTCGTTGTCACTGGGGACTGAGTGACCCATCCGACGTTAACGGATCTGAGGCGGAAATAAACGCAGCGTTTGCAGCCACCATCCAGCAGATCCAGAAGCGAGTGAGCGCATTTATCGCGCTGCCCTTTGCTCAACTCGACAGCGATGCGCTCAAGGCCGAGCTGAACAGGATCGGCTCGTTGTAGCCCAAGAGGTAAGAACCCATGATCGACAACCTGCCCAACGTCGCCGAGGAGCTGTTTGCCCGCTCTATCCCGACAAATCTGGGCCTCGCCGAAGGCGAGCACAAGCCGCGCATTCTGCTGCTCTATGGCTCCAATCGTGAGCGCTCCTACAGCCGTCTGCTGACCCAGGAAGCGGCGCGCTTGCTGGAAGCCTTCGGCGCGGAAACCCGAATATTCGATCCTTCCGGCCTGCCCATGCCGGACGATGCCGACAGCAGCCATCCCAAGGTCAAGGAACTCATCGACCTGGTGCTCTGGTCTGAAGGTCAGGTGTGGTGTTCACCCGAGCGCCACGGCGCTATGACCGGCGTATTCAAGTCGCAGATCGACTGGATACCGCTGACCATGGGTGCCATCCGTCCCAGTCAGGGCAAGACCCTGGCCGTGATGCAGGTCTGTGGAGGCTCGCAATCCTTCAATGCGGTTAACCAGATGCGTGTGCTGGGGCGCTGGATGCGCATGTTCACCATCCCCAACCAGTCTTCAGTGCCCAAGGCCTACCTCGAATTCGACGAGGCCGGGCGCATGAAACCTTCCAGCTATTACGACCGCGTTGTGGACGTCATGGAGGAACTGGTCAAGTTCACCCTGCTGCTGCGCGGCCACAGCGACTATTTGGTCGACCGTTACTCGGAACGTAAAGAGTCCGCTGAAGAACTCTCCAAGCGCGTCAACCAGCGCGCCATCTGACTACCAGGAAACCCTCTCAATGAATCACCCCTACGACCGGCTCAGCATTCCCGGTATCCAAGGCAAACTCATCTTCACGCCCTGTCCCGGCACCAAAGACAGCAGCCTTGTCGACTCGCTGGCCACGCTGAAACAGGCCGGTGCCTCTGCCGTGATCAGCCTGATGCCGGCAAGCGAACTGGCCTCCAACGGGGCCGAGGACATCGGCAAGCAATGCCAGGCGCAGGACATGGCCTGGTTCCACCTGCCGGTGGCGGATGAGCAAGTACCGCTCGAAGATTTCGGCCAGGGCTGGAAAGCCTGCAAACAGAGCATCCTTGAGCGGCTCAATGCGGGCCAGGACATCGCCATCCACTGCAAGGGCGGCTCGGGACGCACCGGGCTGATTGCGGCGCGGATCATGATCGAGGCCGGCATTCCCCGCGCCGATGCCATTGCCCTGGTGCAAGCCCTGCGTCCCAAGGCTATTCAACACCCTGCCCACATCAACTGGATCACCCAGTTCGATGCTGCCCACTAACTCCAGTAGATGAGTCGAAAAACATGGCTATCAAAATTGGTATCAACGGTTTCGGTCGCATCGGTCGTTTGGCGCTGCGCGCCTCCTGGGACTGGCCCGAGTTCGAATTTGTCCGCATCAATGATCCGGCAGGCGATGCCGCCACCCATGCGCACCTGATCAACTTCGACTCGGTGCACGGTCGCTGGCACCACGAAGCCGGCAGCGAAGGCGATTGCGTGGTGATCGGCGGCAAGCGCATCCAGGTCACCGCCAACAAGGCGATTGCCGACACCGACTGGTCGGACTGCGATCTGGTGATCGAGGCCAGCGGCAAGATGAAGACCGTGGCGGTATTGCAGGCTTACCTGGATCAGGGCGTGAAGCGGGTCGTGGTCTGCGCGCCCGTGAAGGAGAAAGGCGCACTGAACGTGGTGATGGGTGTCAACCAGCAGCTGTTCAATCCAGCCGAGCACCGCATCGTCACCGCTGCCTCCTGTACCACCAATTGCCTGGCTCCGGTGGTCAAGGTGATTCACGAGAACCTCGGCATCCGCCATGGCTCGATCACTACCATTCATGACCTGACCAACACCCAGAGCATCCTCGACACCCCGCACAAGGATCTGCGCCGTGCACGCGCTAGCGGCATGAGCCTGATCCCGACCAGCACCGGTTCGGCCACCGCCATCGCCGAGATTTTCCCCGAGCTGCGCGGCAAGCTGAACGGCCATGCCGTGCGCGTGCCGCTGGCCAACGCCTCGCTGACCGACTGCGTGTTCGAAGTCGAACGGGCCACCACGGTGGAGGAAGTCAACCAACTGCTGAAGGCTGCTGCCGACAGCCAGCTGAAAGGCATCCTCGGCTACGAGGAACGCCCGCTGGTCTCCATCGATTACCGCACTGACCCGCGCTCCTCAATCATCGATGCGCTGTCGACCATGGTCATCAACGGCACTCAGGTGAAGCTGTATGCCTGGTACGACAACGAATGGGGCTATGCCAACCGCACCGTGGAGCTGGCCAAACTGGTCGGCCTGGCCGTTTAACCAAGTAGGGATGCAAGCATGAAGGCGTTGTCAGCCCTGGCCCCGGAGGTCAAACAGTACCTGCTGGTGACCGGCAATTACTGGGCATTCACCCTCACCGATGGCGCCTTGCGCATGTTGGTGGTGTTGCACTTCCACAGCCTGGGCTACAGCCCCTTGCTGATTGCCGCGCTGTTTCTGTTTTACGAGATCTTCGGCGTAGTCACCAACCTGGTCGGCGGCTACCTCGGCGCCCGATTGGGCCTTAATCGCACCATGAATATCGGCCTGGCGATGCAGGTGGTCGCACTACTGATGCTCACCGTGCCCGCCGCCTGGCTAACCGTGCCTTGGGTCATGGGCGCACAGGCGCTGTCGGGGATCGCCAAAGACCTCAACAAGATGTCGGCCAAGAGTTCCATCAAACTCCTGGTGCCCGATGCCCAGCAGGGCACGCTGTACAAGTGGGTGGCAATCCTCACCGGCTCGAAGAATGCGCTCAAGGGCGTGGGTTTCTTCCTCGGCGGCGCCCTGCTGGCCGTGCTGGGTTTTGCCGGCGCGGTATTGACCATGGCCGGCGTGCTGGCGGTGATCTGGATCGCCAGTCTGTTCCTGTTGAAGAAGGATCTGGGCAAGGCCAAAGCCAAGCCCAAGTTCAAGGACATCCTTTCCAAAAGCCGGGCGATCAACATCCTCTCCGCCGCGCGCCTGTTCCTCTTTGGCGCCCGCGATGTCTGGTTTGTGGTTGCCTTGCCGGTTTACCTGAGCACGGTTTTCGGCTGGGACTTCTGGATGGTCGGTGGCTTTTTGGCCAGCTGGATCATCGGCTACGGCATCGTGCAGTCCTTCGCTCCGGCCCTGACCGGCAAGCGCAGCGGGCATGTGCCCGATGGCCGTGCGGCGTTTCTCTGGGCGGCGCTGCTAGCCGGCATTCCGGTTGCGATTGCTCTGGGCCTGGATAGCGATTTACCCAAGCAGGCGGTACTGGTAGGTGGTCTACTGATCTTCGGTGCCGTGTTTGCCATCAACTCGTCGCTGCACAGCTACCTGATCGTCAGCTACGCCAAGGAAGACGGCGTGTCACTGGATGTCGGTTTCTACTACATGTCCAACGCGCTTGGCCGGCTGGTCGGGACGCTGTTGTCCGGCTGGGTCTTCCAGCAATACGGCCTGGAAGCCTGCCTGTGGGTCTCCAGCGCCTTTGTCGTGTTGGCCGCGCTGATATCCATCGGTCTGCCCAGGCATCAGCAGTTGGTGAGCTAAGCCAATACCCTATCCGGAGCACGCGCCATGTGTGAGTTGCTGGGAATGTCTAGTCGGTATCCCGCGAGACTGACCTCGTCACTGATGAGTCTGGCAGCACACGCAGGGGGTGCCAGCAGGAACAGCGATGGCTGGGGCATTGCGCTCTACGATGAGCGCGACGTGGCAGTTTTTAGAGAAACTGGCCGGGCTAGCGAGAGCCCGCTAGTACAGTTCCTGCTGGCTGGAGGGCCCTGCACGACACTGGCACTCGGGCATATTCGACATGCAACCCAAGGTGCCAGGACGCTGGCTAACACTGCACCCTTTACCCGAGAGTTAGCGGGTCGAATGCACGTATTTGCACACAATGGCATGCATGCTTGACCCTGTAGCTACTACATGGTTTGTAATCCGCAGGCTCAAGTTCAATAGGAGATATGGATAGTGAGCTCTTGTGAAAAGTCCTGTGGTTGCGGTTCTACTGCGGAAGCCATTGAAGCAGCGGCCATATCTTCGAGTGAAGGAAGCTGGGTCAGCAGTTTTTCTGTGCCCAAAATGGATTGCCCTTCCGAAGAGCGGATGATTCGGCTCGCACTCAATGGCTTGCCTGAACTTCACTCGTTGTCCTTTGATTTAGCCGGCAGGCAAGTACGCGCATTTCATGATGGGTCGGTTGATCAGATTGCCAGCAAGCTGGAGTCACTTGGCCTGGGCGCAACACTGCTAGGCACTCAACCAGCCAGCCAGGAGTCCGTCTCGGCCAACAGTGCTAGTGAAGAGCTAACTGCTTCGAAAGAGGCCAGTACGCTGAAAATCCTGCTCGGCATCAATGGCGCGATGTTTGTCACCGAGATGACCGCTGGTTTAATCGCTCAGTCGGCTGGCCTGGTTGCCGACTCTTTGGACATGTTTGCTGATGCTGCCGTTTATGGATTGGCTCTATACGCGGTCGGCCGCAGCGCGCAGTTGCAAGTGCGCGCAGCCCATCTGGCGGGCTTCCTTCAAATCGTATTGGCTCTGGGTGTACTCGGAGAAGTGATTCGGCGCTTCTTCTACGGTAGTGAGCCTGAGTCGATGCTGATGTTGGGGGTAGGTCTAGTCGCACTGGTGGCAAACGTCAGCTGCCTTTTGCTGATCTATGGCCACCGCGAAGGTGGTGCTCACATGAAAGCGAGCTGGATCTTTTCAGCAAACGACGTGCTCGCGAACATCGGTGTAATCACTGCAGGGGCATTGGTTGCCTGGACAGGCTCACCCTACCCAGATCTGGTCATTGGCACTGTAGTAGGACTGTTCGTGCTGAACGGTGCGCGCCGCATACTGGCCTTGAAGGCCTGATCAACAGGATCGTCTGCCGTAGCGCCCGCTAGGCATAAGGAAATTACGATGAGCCTTCAACCTTCCTCCGGCAGCTGGAATCTGCTGCTGCTCGCCTGGTTAGTAGCTTTGGTGTCGACTCTCTCCGCGCTGTTCATCGGCGAGGTAATGGGTCAGGCACCTTGCGTGCTGTGCTGGTTCCAGCGTGCCTTTATGTTCCCTCTGGCGGTGGTTCTGGCTATCGCCTGCTACCGCTCAGACTTCGCCATTTGGCGTTATGCCTTGCCGCTGGCCGCTATTGGCGCGGTGTTGGCCTTCGCCCACACGCTGCTCTACGCCGGACTGATTCCCCAGCCGATTCAGCCTTGCACGGCTACCGGCCCGTCCTGCTCAGGAGCCGAGATGACCATATTCGGCGGCGTGCCGTTGCCAGTGCTGGCTCTGCTCGCATTCATCCTGATCACCGTTCTACTCATCATCATCCGCCGGAGAACCATCTAATGAACCGCCGCCCCCTGGTCCTGATCATCAGTGTGGTGATCCTAGCTGTCTTCGCTGCCGCCGCTTACCTGTACGCGCCATCCAAATCGTCCCAGACATCGCAGCAGCCCCAGGCAACCGCGCCAGCACAAGCCGCAACGGAAGCCACCTCAGACAGCAGCAACCTGGTCCGTTTCCACTCGCCGGTGTTCGGCCCAGCTAAAGCCCCGGTGACCATTGTCGAGTTCTTCGATCCGTCTTGTGAGGCATGCCGGGCCTTCTACCCGCATGTGAAGAAAATCCTCGCCGAGAACCCCGCCGAAGTGCGCTTGGTGCTGCGCTATGTGCTGTTCCACCAAGTATCCGAGGAGGTGGCGCGCCTGCTGGAGGCCTCGCGTAAACAGAACCTGTATCCGCAGGTGTTGGAAGCGGTACTAGAAGCCCAGCCGGGCTGGCACGACGACCCCAAGGCCCAAGAGGCCTGGGTCGTCGCCGAACGAGTCGGTCTGGATGTGGAGAAGGCTCGTGCGGACATGAATAGTCCTGGTGTCGACGCCGTACTGAAGCAGGATATGCAAGATGTTAAGGCCGTGGGCGTTCAGGGCACGCCGACTTTCTTCGTCAATGGCCAGCCGTTGGATGAGTTCGGCCTAGAGCCGCTGCGCCAGCTGGTGAGCAGCGAAGTCGCCAAGGTAAGGAAGTGACACGATGGGCGTGTTAGAAAACCGAATTCCGCCGCCCTTGGTTGCAACCATCATTGGAGTGCTGATGGGGGCTTCCTATCGCTACCTGCCAGGCTTTGAGCTGACGCTTGGCTGGCGCCTAGCCGCCGCTCTGCCGGTGCTGTTACTCGGGCTCGGCGTATGTCTTGCTGGTGTATTGTCATTTCATCGTGCTCGCACCACGGTCAACCCGCTACGTCCGGAGAGCGCCTCCGCTCTGGTCGATGGTGGCATCTACCAGTACACCCGCAACCCAATGTATCTGGGCTTTGCCACCGCCCTGGTGGCTTGGTCGCTGCTGCTGGCCTCGCCACTCACACTGCTCGGTGTGGTCGTCTTCGTGCTGTACATGAACCGCTTCCAGATTGTTCCCGAGGAACGGGCACTAACGATGCTGTTCGGTGTGGATTTCGCCCGTTACTGCTCGCAGGTGAGGCGCTGGCTCTAAATCATCGAATGTCTGCTTCTGGCTGTGGCTCAACCTCCGAGCGCAACTTGGAGTAATCGTCGCCTCGATCGACGAGAGGTAAAGCGCTCGCCCTTAGGATCATTGATCGGCAAGAGCGATGCAGAGCCTCCACTATCTAGTACATCACGCTCGACTGACTCCAAGACCTCCCGACTAACCCCAGAACCAATGCGAATACTCACGCACGCCACGTCTTCGGCGTCAGACTGCATCACCATTACCGAGTTTCAGCCCGCTGGCTCCCGCAGAGCTTCCTAGCATCTGGAGCGAGGGCACTTACTGGGTAATTGAAAGATGTGCTAACGCGGCAGCCGACGCAGCGGGCGAGTGAGACCGAGCAGTTGCTACCGCATGAGGTCCTGCCCACCTCACGCAAGGTGAGGTGGGCAGACGCTTAGTGATGGGAGTCGGGCGGTTCCCGTGGAACAAGCGTTAGGGCTTAGCGAGGCGGAGTGCCCATGTGCTGCTGATGCTGCATCATCTGATCCATCATCATCTGTTGCATACCCATGTATCTGTCCATCATGTATTGATGTTGCCTCATCTGTTCAGGCGACATCTGGGAGTAGTGGCTGCCCATTTGGCCCCAGCCCATCATGTGGCCGCCCCCCATCATTTGCCCACCCATCTTGCCGCCTCCGCAGCAATCCATCATTCCGTCGCCCCACATCCCGTTCATCATTTGCATTCCATGCTGCATCATGACTTGGTGCTGTTGCATCAATTTCTGGCGCTGCGCAGGATCGGCCGCCTTCTGGATTAGGCTCATCTGCTCCTGCATGTTCTTCAGGTTTTCCTGCGCCTTCGCCATCTCCTGGTCAAATTGCTCGATGCTCATAGACTGCTGAGTCGGCTTGGCGGCGTTAGCGTCCTGCTGCGCAAAAGCTAAGGCTGGGAAAAGTACAGCCGCCAAAGCGAGGGCGGCGAGTTTGGATGCTTTCATAATTCAGATCCTTGTACGGGATAGTGGGCAGGGAGTGGATTGCCACTAATCAATATAGGCCTCGATTCAGGGCGCAAACTGATGTAAGTCAAAGGGTGACCTGACGCCTCAACACACGCAATGATGAGGGGCGTGCATGGCCGCTTTTGGCCCAGACCGTGTAAAAACGCAGCAAACGATGACCATCAACTTCCGGGGATTTTCTCAGCGTCTAGGAGGCCGTCGGAGGCCCAATCAGGCGCAATCGATAATTCTGGTTGCTATGGCACTTTCGGCTTCAGTACGCCTGCTGGAGGGCGGTACGAGTCGTAGAACAGGCCTCAGGCCTTCATCGCTGCCATCAGGGCACCGCTGCCCAGCACGTTCAACACGCGTTTGAGATTGTAGGCGAGCACATGCAGGCTCATCTCGGTACTCACTCGGTCGAGAGTCTTGGTGAGGAAGTGGGTGGCGCCCATCCAGCTCTTCAGCGTGCCGAACGGGTGCTCGACCGTCTGACGGCGGATTCGCATCATTTCAGGCGCTTGATCCAGGCGACTCTGCATCGCTTCGAGCACTGCCTCATGCTCCCATCGGCTCACTCGGCGCTCTGAGCTAGGCGTACAGTGCTCTTTCAACGCACAACCCTGGCAATGCGAACTCCAGTAGCGGTGCAGTTTCAGCCCTTTTTCGACGCTTGAGAACCGCCAGATCAGGCTTTGCCCAGCCGGGCATCGATACTCGTTCTTGGCTGCGTCATAGATGAAATCACCTTTGCCGAAGCGACCAGCCGCTGTCGCTCCCGAGGTCAGCGTCTTGGGCACGAAAACGGTGATTCCAGCCTCATGGCACGCCAGGATTTCTTCGCCTTTGAAATACCCTCTGTCTGCGACCGCCGAGAGTTCCTCGACACCCATGGCCTCTCGCGCTTGCTTGGCCATGGAGCTCAGTTGGTCTCGATCGACCCCGTCGTTCGTGACCTCGTGGGTCACGATCAGGTGGTGCTTCGCGTCGACCGCCGCCTGCACGTTGTAGCCGACTATTCCGCTGCCCCGGGTCTTCATTGAGCGGGCATCGGGATCGGTCAGGGAGATCTGTTTATCCGGTGTTTCGTTGAGCTGTACCTCGACTTCCTTGAGCTCCCGCAGCTTAGTTTTCAAGGTCGCAATCTTGTCGTGGAGGCGTTCGGCTTTGACCTGCGCCACGGCCGGTTCCTGGCGATCAGCGGTATCCAGTGCGGTCAGGTAACGGTTGATGCTGGACTCGATCTCCTCCATTCGCCGCTGAAGCTTGGCGCTGGTGAAATTGCGGTCACGGTTGTTGACCGCCTTGAACTTGCTGCCATCAATGGCTACCAGCGCTTCAGAGAACAGGCCAAGTTGCTGGCACAGCACCACGAACTGCCGACAGACGCCGCGGATTGCCTTGCCGTTATCCTTGCGGAAGTTGGCGATGGTCTTGAAGTCCGGCATCAAACGTCCGGTCAGCCACATCAACTCAACGTTGCGCTGACTCTCGCGTTCGAGACGTCGACTGGACTGGATACGGTTGAGGTAACCGTAGATGTAGATCTTCAGCAGGTCAGCAGGATGGTAGGCGGGTCTGCCGGTTTCCGCCGGGACGACACCCTCGAAACCCAGTAGGCCAAGGTCGAGTTCATCGACGAAAACATCGACCACCCGCACCGGGTTGGTGTCCGCCACGTAGTCATCCAAGCTCTCGGGAAGCAGTGTGCTTTGCCCTCGGTGCTCTCCCTGGATAAAGCGCTTCATTGGCGTCCCCCGCTGATTTTGAATCCATCAAATCACAGCAAGGACGATGCCAACGTTTTTACACGGTCTGGGTCGACTCCAGCCAGTTCGCACTCAGTTAGCGCTGCTGAAAAGCAGCCATTCGATTCAAAAAAATCTCAGCAACACATTACCGCAATGACATCAGCACCAAGGAGGTTCGCCCCATGTCATTGCAGTGCCCCCGCTGTCACTCCCCCAAAGTCGCTTCTTTCCATCACGCCATGAAAGCTGGCGCGGCCATCGGCGCTGTCGGTGGTCTCGCACGAGGCATCAGTGCTGCTCTGGCAGGCGGCAAGGCCGGCGCAGCGCTCGGCGTAATCGCCGGCCCTGTCGGTATCACACTTGGTTCGGTATCCGGCGCCATTCTCGGCGGCCTGGCCGGAAGCGTCGGCGGCTGTGCGATTGGCGCTCAGCTCGGCGAGTCGCTCGACCGCCATGTCCTGGCTCACAACCTCTGCCTGCTCTGCGGTCATCGCTTCAATCTGCCGGCCTGATCCGGCAACTGCTCTCCTCTTACTTATCCATCACTGATTGCCGGTGCTGCGCTCTGCGCGGCGCTTTATGCCGGCCTGCACCCAAAGGAAATTCGTCATGGCTCATCAAATCGAACAAATGGCCTATGTTGGCGCTACCCCGTGGCACGGCTTAGGCAACAACCTGCCGCAGAAACAGCCTATCGAGGTCTGGCAACGCGAAGCCGGCATGGATTGGCAGATCCTGGAAAGCCCCGTGCATTTCAAGTCGGACGCCATCGGCCACCTGGGCGCGATCCACTCATTCCCCGAGCAGAAGGTGCTCTACCGTTCGGACACCAAGGCACCGCTGTCGGTGGTCTCGCAGCGCTACCACACCGTCCAGCCTCGTGAGGTGCTGGAGTTCTACCGCGATCTGACCGAGGTCTCCGGCTACGAGCTGGAAACCGCTGGCGTGCTCAAGGGCGGTCGCAAGTTCTGGGCGCTGGCGCGAACTGGCCAGGGTGCAGCGATCAAAGGTAACGACCAGGTGAATGGCTACCTGCTGTTGGCCACTTCCTGCGACGGCACCCTGGCCACCACAGCAACGCCCACCACCATCCGCGTAGTTTGCAACAACACCCTGACCATCGCCCTGGACGGCACCAGCCGTGCGATCAAGGTGCCGCACAGCACACGCTTCGATGGCGATCTGGTGAAGAAGCAGCTCGGTATCGCCGTCTCGCAATGGGATGACTTCATGTACCGCATGCGCCACCTGGCTGAACGCAAGGTGCAGTGGCATGAGGCACTGGGCTTCTTTATGAACGTGATGTGCGACACAAGCCCGACTGGCGCACTGCCGGAGCAACTGCCCAACGAACGCGCTCTGCGCAAAGTGCAGGAGCTGTACGAAGGTCGTGGTCGCGGCAGCCAGCTGGACTCGGCACGCGGCACCGCCTGGGGCTTGCTCAATGCCGTGACCGAGTACGTCGATCACGAACGCCGGGCACGCAGCACGGAATACCGCCTCGACTCTGCCTGGTTCGGCCAAGGTGCCCAGATCAAGCAACGCGCTCTGGATACTGCCCTGCAACTGGTCGCCTGACCTTTTTACCTACTCCACCCCATAACGCCCGACCCGCTTCGTTGCAGGTCGGGCGTTTCTATTTCTGCAAGGTGAACGCTATGAAAGCCACTTCATTGAATCGCAGCACCAGCAAATCTCGTCCAGCTCTGCGCCTGGTCAGCACTAAGGAGCTGCCACGCGAGGACTGGCTGCAGATCCGTAAGCAAGGTATTGGCAGCTCGGATGCAGCTGCAGCCGTAGGACTCAACCCCTACAAGTCGCAGCTGGAACTCTGGATGGAGAAGACCGGCCGTGATGCTGGCATGCCCAAGGCCGACCCACAGGATGAGGAAAGCCCGATGTACTGGGGCAACGTGCTGGAGCCCATCGTGGCCTGGCACTACAGCAAGCGCACCAAGAATAAGGTACGCCGCATCAACGCCGTGCTGCAGCATCCCAATCCGGAGCTGCCCTGGATGCTGGCTAACATCGACCGCGAGGTGATCGCGGCGGACGATGTGCAGATCCTCGAATGCAAGACAGCAGGCATAAATGGGGCACGACTCTGGAAAGAGGGCGTGCCTGAGTATGTGCAGCTGCAGGTGATGCACCAGCTCGCCGTCACCGGTAAGCAGGCGGCGGATGTAGCGGTACTGCTGGGTGGCCAAACGCTGGAGATCCACCGTATCGAACGGGACGAGCAGATGATTGCTCGCCTGATCGAGCTGGAGCGCCAGTTCTGGCACTACGTGGAAACCGACACCCCACCGCCGGCCGATGGCACGGCTTCAGCTGAGTCTGCGCTGCGCTACCTCTACCCGGAGGACAACGGCCAGGTCGTCGACTTCAGCCAGCATGCTGGTCTTTCAGCGGCTTACATCGAGCTGAAAGCCGTGCGTCAGTCGATTGCCGACAAGGAAAAGCGCGAGGCCGAGCTCAAGCAGGTGCTGCAGCAGGCCATGGGCGATGCCAGTCGGGCGGAGTTCTCCAGCGGCTATGTCAGCTGGCGCAAGGCCAAGGACAGCATCGGTCTCGATGTAGCTCAACTGCTTAAGGACAAGCCCTACCTGCAGGCCAAGTACCCGTTGCTGAAACCGGGCGCACGGCGCTTCCGGCTCGGCTGAACCCCAGCTTTTCCAACTCTTCCCTCCCCTTGGCCAGTCCATGCAGTTCGCTCTGCGTGGCTGGCCTTTTTTCATTTCCAGGAGACTCACCATGCTCAAAGGTCTGGCTATCACTCCGCCGGTACTCGGGCGGATTTCCATCGGCAAGGTCATCGAGAAGAACGGCAAGCGTCTGCCGGAGAAAGATGACCAGTTCACCATCACTTCCCAAGTGCAAGGCAAGGACGGCTGGCTGCTGCACCCGCTCAATGACGAGCTGCGCCAGGGCAAGGACGACAAGCTGCGCAGCATTCCGGTACGGCTTCTGTTCAACGAACCGGAGCTGAATTTCCGAGCTGACTACACGCTGTTCGACCGACAGTCCGGACGCCCAATCTGCGTGGGCAATGGTGAAACCTGCAAGCGGGTCACTCAGGACGGCATGCAGTCACTGCCCTGCCCGTCACCGGATGCCTGCCCACTGGCCAAAGGCGGTGCCTGTAAGCCCTACGGCCGACTGAATGTGGTCATTGGTGATGAGGATCCGCTGGGCAGCTTCGTGTTCCGCACCACCGGCTTCAACAGCATCCGCACCCTCGCCGCTCGCCTGCATTACTTCCAGGCCATCTCGGGCAACCGCCTGGCCTGCCTGCCACTGGAACTACGTCTACGTGGTAAGTCGACTCGCCAGAGCCATGGCACGCCGATCTTCTACGCCGATCTGACGGTACGTGGTGGCATGGACATGTCTGAAGCACTGGTGTCCGCCAGTGAACTCGATTCGCGGCGGCAAGCTGCCGGCTTCAATCAAGCAGCGTTGGATGAGGCTGCACGACGCGGCTTCGGCAACGGAGCCTTCGAGGACAGCGAGGAGGATGCCAGCGCCATCGTGGAAGAGTTCTACCCCGAGGGTGAAGCTCCTGCTGCAGCAACAATTTCCCAACTCAACCCCACCAAACCCAGCCTGGCTGAAAAGCTCGATGCACAGGCTGCTCGTCACACCCCACCCACAGACCAAGACCAAGGAGGCCGCCATGCACCTGCACAAGCTGAAAGCCAGTGACACGGCCGGCACCTACTTGGTCGAGTCCCCGGTGACGGAAAACGACATCCTGCTGATGGCCAGGCAACTGGCCAGCCTGCGCCTGCGCAAGGGACGTGCACTGACCTCGCCTAAGGAGGCGTTCAGTCACCTGCAGACGCTGCTGGCTGATTATGAGCACGAGGTTTTTGCACTGCTCATGCTCGACAGCCGACACCGGGTGATTGCGTTCGAGGAAGTGTTTCGCGGAACCCTGGATGGAGCCAGCGTCTACCCACGGGAAATCGTGAAGATCGCCTTGGAACACAACGCAGCGGCAATCATCCTGGTACACAACCACCCCTCAGGTGATCCCGAGCCCAGCCAGGCGGATCGCAATCTCACCACGAAACTGCAGGACGCACTGAATCTGGTCGGAGTCAGAACGCTCGATCACGTTGTGGTAGGCCAGGAGGATTGTGTGTCGTTGGCTGAGCGCGGCTACCTGTAAGGAGGTGCCAATGAAACTGCTGCTACGGACTGTTGCCTCGGCATTCATGTTTGCCGGGATCTTGGCCGGTTGTCTGGCGATATTGCTGCTGATGATTCTGATGGTGCGCTTTCCACCATTGCTGATTGCCGTGGTGTTGGCGTGCTGGATCTACCGGAAGCAGAAAGTAAGAATGAACCCTTGAACGGTGAGCCAGCGTGGGTAGTCGAAAGACTGCCTGCAATGGCTCTCACTTCTTCTTTTGCCCTGGTAGCTAACGCTTACCTGCTGCCTTGTAAGCTGCACTTCGTTCACGCTTGCCCACTGCGACCACAATCACAACCACCCGATCATCTTCGACCCGATACACCAAACGATAGCCTGCTGTTCGGAGCTTGATCTTGTAGTGCCCAGGCAGATCCCTGAGGGCATCAGCCTGTACCTTTGGTGCTTCCAGCCGCTCACGCAGTTTTTTCTTTGCCTGCTCACGCACTGTATGACCCAGCTTCTCCCATTCCTTCAGCGCTGAGGGCAGGAACTCGAGCTTATAGGTCATCCAGGTTCACCGGCACCCCCTTCTCACCGGAGCGTGCATTAACGACATCGATCAGATCCAGATCGTCCAGACGGTCCAGCATCTGCTCGTACAGCTCGGCTGGCACCATGTACCCCATCACGCGGTTATGATTGAGAACGGCGACCGGCATGCCACCAGCACCAGCCATAACACCGGTGGGGTTTTTCTTCAGCTCAGAAACGCTCACTGCAACGTCAGCCAAAACACTCTGCATACCATAGCTCCTTTTTTAGGTCTTTATTTTGGTCTTAAGGTGCATAGCATAGCAAGGCATCCCCATGGGCAATCTTCCAAATGGCACGAGGCGTCCAATTTTGAACCGCCGCCATCTGGGAGAACTGATTGCCCTGAAGCCTCCCATTGAGCTGTGAGCCCATGCGGCTTGCGCGGACTGCTCCCTACCCCCGACTGGTCTCGAAACTCCGCTGACGATCGCCGTAGGACTTGGTCGCTTTCTTACACAGGTAGCTGGCTCGTTTGAACAGCTCAGGCAGCTCATCGAACTCGTCTCGACGAATTTCTCGATTGATAAAGTACTCAGGATTCTTTGGCCTATGGACCACCCCCCTAACCTGATCAGCTGATAATCCAAGTACACTGGCCCAAGACTCTTCAATCCGTCTGAACATGTTAATCCGTTCAGAACCTATCCGGCCTAGCCTGTAATAGGCATCACGGTTCAAAAGAATCAGTAGGTGGTAATGGCGACGACCTCTCTGACCGATCTCTTTCGACCAGACGTATCGTACTTTGCAACCACGCGAGTAACCACGCTCAGCCACGCGCTCCTGGTGGTACTGGATCTTCTTCGTAAACGATTCGAAGAACTTGCTTATGACCTTGTTCGTATAGGCGTACTCGGGTAGCTCGATAGCATTAGGCACATAAAGATCTACTCTGAAGGCAAGTACTCTAGGGTACTCAGCCATGGCTAAGTCGATGGTATGTTTGAGATCATAAAGGTATTCCAGAGCAAAGGGGCCTACTTCTGCCTGGATAGGAAAACCTTCAAAGGTCTCCCCGTAGTGCAAATGAAGATTGGTATTATCGGGATGACGTAGTGGGGAGTGCTGGGTTGTAGCGATATCGTTGACCATGGTTATGACTCCAGTTAATTTGACTCATAACACATATGCCATTATTAAATATTTAATACACCCTACACCCTCCACCCTTAACACCCGCACCATGCTAGATAAGTTTAATAGTTATCAATAAAATAATAATACTCCCGCCGCAAAATAAATAAGCAGAAAGCCCAGCAAACACGAAGGGCGCTATAGATAAAACAAAGCAATTACAGAGCCTTTAACAATCAATACAATTTCGGAATTAAATTATCCAAATTATCCAAAAATAATACGCTGATCCATGTAGTTAATTATAGAGTGATTATAGAATCCTCTTTGGCCTGAACTCTATCGCTTGCTCGATTGAAATCTCACCCGCTACAAAATCAGCTCGCCCTGTGAGACCAGCCACTCTATTTGATCCAAATCAACGAAGTGCTGTTATCGTCAAAAGGAGCATTCATGGCTCGGGGGCAATCTGCTATCGTCGGCCTATTGCCCCGCCTGGTGAATTGCTGTGCGTCGGATTGGATTGATCCTGCTAATGATTGCTAGCCTCGTGCTGCCGACCTTCGGCGGTGTGGCTTTCAGCATGCCGGCACAACCTTGCCCGATGCAGAGCGCCGATCATCAGGGCCATGCAATGGCCGATGCTCCGTGCTGCGAGCAAATGGACAAGTCTGATGGGGTGGCCAAGAAGTCCCCTTGCAAACCCGGCCAGGAATGCAAGACCGGAGGACTTCTCCAGACCACCGTGATCAAGAGCATATCCCCTCTCCCCTCACGCCCCGAGATATTGCTGACCCAGTCGGTGATTAAGCGAGAGCCCGCAGGACTCTGGCGCCCTCCTCGTTTCGTCTAATGCAGTGATCATCCCGCGCCTTACAGTCAGGCGCATCGTCGCGGTCACGTTTCGTAGTCGCGACTTCGATCAATCGCATTGGAGGCGAAAGCATGTCCGCTTTCCTTTTTCCACGCCGTGGCTTTCTCGGTGTGTTGGCTGCCGCATTCTGGGCAGCTCCCTGGCTTGCCGCGCAGGCGCAGCCCCTAACTTTCGAACGAGCCCAAGCTCTGGCCGAGCAGAGTGCCCCTGAGAACCTCGCGCGCCAGGCGCAGGTGGCATCGGCACAGCAGGCTGTCGAGCCCGCAGACGCCCTGCCCGATCCCAAGCTGATTCTAGGCATCGACAACCTGCCGATCGAAGGCCCTGACCGTTACACGCTTAATCGTGACTCCATGACCATGCGCCGCATTGGGTTCATGCAGGAAGTCCCCAACAGTGACAAGCGTCAGGCTCGGCGCCAGTTGGCCGAGGCTTCAGTAGGCCGAGCCGAGGCCGAGCAGCGTGCCATGCAGTTGGAGATCAAGCGCCAGACGGCAGTGAGCTGGCTGGATGTGTACTACGCCGAACGCAGTGTTGGCCTCTTCGATCAACTGGACCGTCAGATCGAGATGCTCCGCTCGACCGTGCAATCGCTGATTGCCGGCGGTAGTGCTCAGCCTGGCGAGCTGTTGCAGGCCGACCAGGAAGCTTTGGCGTTACAAGATCGGCGAGATGAACTGAATCGCGATGTGGCAGTAGCTCGTGCCAAGCTGCGCCGCTGGATAGGCAACGAGGCTGACCAGCCTTTGCAAGGAGGTGTTCCCAGTCTGAACCTGGTGGCACCGCACCTGCAGCAACGCATTGCCTCACACCCTGAGTTGCGCGCTGCCTCCGCCCGAGTCGGCGAGGCTAGCGCCGAGCTGAACGAGGCCATCGCCGAGAAGACCCCCGACTGGGGTGTTGAGTTTGCCTACAACAATCGCGACAACCAGTTCGGCGATATGGTGATGGTGCAATTTACCTTCGACCTGCCGTTGTTCGTAGGCACACGTCAGGGGCCCAAGATCAACGCCAGACAACAAAGCGTGTCGCAGATGGAAGCCGAGCAGGAAGCATTACTGCGCGCCCATCAGGCTGAGCTGGAAGGCGGTATTGCCGAGCTTGAGCAACTGCGCAGGACCTTGTCACGCACCGAAAAAACCTTGATCCCGCTTGCAAGCAAACGTGCCGATCTCGAACTGGCCGCCTACCAAGCCGGTAACAGCCAGCTCACATCCGTTATTACTGCCCAGCGCGACCTGATTGATGCGCAACTGCGGCAGATTGAACAACAGCGCAAGTTGAGCCAGCTCTCCGCAAGCCTGTACTACGCCTATGTGGAGGGCCTGAAATGAAGATATCGACATTTGGTTTTGCGGTCGCCGTGCTGACCGTGGGCATTGGCGCGGCGGGCGGTGGCTACTGGCTGGCCCAGCGGCAAGCCAAACACGAGCTACTGCCTAGCTCCGCACCGACGGACGAGCGCAAGGTGCTCTATTGGTACGACCCGATGCAGCCTGAGCAGCGCTTCGATAAACCGGGCAAGTCACCTTTCATGGATATGGAGCTTGTCCCTAAATACGCAGGATCCGAGCAAGATCCGTCTGTCCTGAGCGTCCCCGCTCAAGCCGTGCAGAACCTCGGAATGCGGACCTCGACGGTGATCCGCGGTGTACTGCCCTCGGATATCGAGGTGGTCGGCTCCCTGGCCTATAACCAGCGAGAGGTAGCGAACCTCCAGGCCCGCGCTGGCGGATTCGTCGAGCGGGTTTACGGGCGTGCCCCTGGCGATGTACTGCCAGCTGGAACACCCCTGGTCGACCTGCTGATTCCCGAGTGGTCCGCCGCGCAGTTGGAGTTCCTCGCGGTACTGCGTACCGGTGACGCCCGCTTGATCACTGCGGCCCAAGAGCGCCTCCGCCTGCTCGGCATGCCACAAGCGTTGATAGAGCAGGTTCGCCGCAGCGGCAAACCGCGGGCAGTGCAAACCCTCACCACACCTATCAGCGGCGAGCTCCAAGCCTTGCAGGTACGCGCCGGGATGACCGTTGAAGCCGGGCAGGATCTGGCGTTGATCAACGGGCTGTCCAGTGTCTGGCTCGATGCGGCGATACCCGAGGCCATGGCCGGAAGTATCCAGGTCGGGGACGAGATCCGCGCCAACCTGACGGCCTTTCCTGATCGACCGCTGCTGGGCCGCGTCATAGCCTTGCTGCCGAGTGCCGATCCGCAAACGCGCACGCTCACGGTACGCAGCGAGCTACCCAACCCTGCCGGTAAGTTGCGCCCCGGCATGTTCGCCGCCGTACGCCTGAACAGTGCCGTCGAACAATCCACGCTTCTTGTGCCGAGTGAAGCCGTGATTCGCACCGGGAAGCGTGCATTGGTGATGCTGGCCGAAGGCGACGGACGCTACCGTCCCCAGGAAATCACCTTGGGCCGCGAGGCCGATGGGCGTCTGGAGGTGTTTTCCGGTCTTGAGGAAGGTCAGGCGGTCGTTACCTCCGGCCAGTTCCTCATCGATTCGGAAGCCAGCCTGCAGGGCATCCTGGCCGGCAATGCAGAACAGGACAGCACGGAGGGGCTGCATGTGTCTCACGGCGTTATTCGCGCACTGGACGGGAAACAAGTCACCCTGGAGCATGGCCCCTTCGAGAGCCTGAATATGCCAGGTATGACCATGGCTTTTCCTCTGGTCAGCTCCGAAGTAGCTGTGGGACTTAAGCCAGGAGATCACGTACGCATCGCCGCACGTCAGACAAACTCCGGCCTGCTGATCGAGCAGCTCCGCAAGGAAGGAGACCAGCCATGATCGCGCGCCTGATCCATTGGTCGATCGGCAACCGCTTCCTGGTACTGCTGGCCACCCTGTTCATCACCGCCCTGGGCCTCTGGTCGCTGCGCAACACGCCGTTGGATGCACTGCCGGACCTATCTGACACCCAGGTCATCATCAGAACCAGCTTTCCCGGACAGGCACCGCAGATCGTCGAGAACCAGGTGACCTACCCACTGGCCACAACCATGCTCTCGGTACCGGGGGCGAAGACGGTGCGCGGCTACTCGTTCTTCGGCGACTCCTTCGTCTACGTGCTGTTCGAGGACGACACCGACCTCTACTGGGCGCGCTCGCGGGTGCTGGAGTACCTCAACCAGGCGCAGGAACGCCTGCCCGAGGGTGTTACCACCACCCTTGGGCCGGATGCCACCGGCGTGGGCTGGATCTACCAGTACGCCTTGGTCGACCGCAGCGGCCAGCATGATCTTGCCCAGCTGCGGGCACTGCAGGACTGGTTCCTCAAGTACGAACTCAAGAGCCTGCCCAACGTAGCCGAAGTGGCCACCCTCGGCGGCATGGTCAAGCAATACCAAGTGCTGCTCGATCCGCAGAAGCTGGTGGCTTATGGGGTAACTCAGCAGGAGGTCGAAGCGGCGCTGAAGAGCGCTAACCAGGAAACCGGCGGCGCCATCTTGGAGCTGGCGGAGCGCGAGTACATGGTGCGGGCCTCGGGCTATTTGGAGAGCCTGGATGATTTTCGCAATGTGCCGCTGCGGGCTTCGGCAAGCGGAATTCCGGTGCTGCTAGGCCAGGTGGCCACCATTCAACTGGGGCCAGAGATGCGTCGCGGTATCGCCGAATTGGACGGCCAGGGTGAAGTGGTCGGTGGCGTGGTCATCCTGCGCTCCGGCAAGAATGCCCGGGACACCATCGCTGCCGTGAAGACCAAGCTGGACAGCCTGAAAGCCAGCCTGCCCACCGGCGTCGAAGTGGTCACTACCTATGACCGTTCGCAACTGATCGACCGTGCCATCGACAACCTCAGCTACAAGCTGCTGGAAGAGTTCGTGGTGGTTGCCTTGGTTTGCCTGATCTTTCTCTGGCACCTGCGTTCGTCGCTGGTGGCGATCATCACCCTGCCCCTGGGCATCCTGATGGCCTTCATCGTCATGCGCTACCAGGGCGTCAATGCCAACATCATGTCGCTCGGCGGGATCGCCATCGCCATCGGCGCCATGGTCGATGCCGCCGTGGTGATGATCGAGAACGCGCACAAGCACATCGAGGCCTGGAAGGCTCGGCACCCCAATGAGCCGCTCCAAGGCGAGGCGCACTGGCGAGTGATCGGCGAAGCCGCAGCCGAAGTCGGACCGGCACTCTTCTTCAGCCTGCTGATCATCACCCTATCGTTCCTCCCGGTATTTACCCTGGAGGCCCAGGAAGGGCGCCTGTTCGGCCCTCTGGCCTTCACCAAGACCTATGCCATGGCCGCCGCCGCCGGCCTCTCGGTCACCCTGGTACCGGTGCTGATGGGCTACTGGATTCGTGGGCATATCCCCAGCGAACAGCAAAACCCCTTGAACCGCTGGCTGATCGGCGCATACCGGCCGGTGCTGGAGTGGGTGCTGGCCTGGCCCAAGGTGACCTTGGCGCTGGCCGTGCTGGTCTTTGTGTCCAGTCTGTGGCCCCTCAGCAGACTCGGAGGAGAGTTCCTGCCGCCCATGGACGAAGGCGACCTGTTGTACATGCCTTCGGCCCTGCCCGGCTTGCCGGCGAGCAAGGCAACCCAGCTGCTGCAGCAAACCAACCGCATGATCCTCACGGTGCCGGAGGTGGCCCGGGTATTCGGCAAAGCCGGGCGAGCGGAGACAGCCACCGATCCGGCGCCGCTGGAAATGTTCGAGACCACCGTGCAGTTCAAGCCGCGCGAGCAATGGCGCGCGGGTATGACGCCGGAGAAGCTGATTGAGGAGCTGGATCGTGCGGTGAAAGTCCCAGGGCTGTCCAACATCTGGGTGCCGCCAATTCGCAACCGCATCGACATGCTGGCCACGGGGATCAAGAGCCCCATCGGCGTGAAGGTCTCCGGAACCTCCCTGGTCGATATCGAGCGCATTACTCGCGATATCGAGGTGGTGGCCAAAGATGTACCTGGGGTGAGCTCAGCGCTGGCAGAGCGCCTCACCGGCGGACGCTATGTGGATATCCAGATCGATCGCCTGGCCGCGGCACGCTACGGCCTGAGCATTGCCGACGTACAAGCGGTGGTATCGGGTGCCATTGGCGGCAGCAATATCGGCGAGACGGTCGAAGGATTGGCCCGCTTTCCGATTAACCTGCGCTATCCCAAGGAGTGGCGGGACAGTCCCCAGGCGCTAAGGCGTATGCCGATCCTCACCCCTGCCGGCCAGCAGATCACCTTGGGCACCGTCGCCCAGGTTAGCCTGACCGAAGGGCCACCGATGCTGCGCAGCGAGAACGGGCGCCTGTCCGGCTGGGTCTATGTCGATGTCCGTGGGCGCGACCTGGCATCGACCGTGCGTGAGCTGCAGCAACGCGTAGCTGAGCGGGTAAAACTCGACGCTGGCATGACCGTTTCTTACTCCGGTCAGTTCGAGTACCTGGAGCGCGCCAATGCGCGGTTGTCCTGGGTGGTGCCGGCGACCTTGTTGATTATCTTCGTGCTGCTCTACCTGACCTTCAGCCGCTTCAGCGAGGCCCTGCTGATCATGGCCACCCTGCCCTTCGCCCTGTCGGGGGGCATCTGGCTGCTCTATTGGTTCGGCTTCAACTTGTCGGTGGCCACTGGGGTCGGCTTCATTGCCCTGGCCGGCGTCTCAGCCGAGTTCGGGGTGATCATGCTCTTGTATCTGAGGAACGCCTGGCATGCTCGGCTGGACTCTGGACGCAGCGGTGATCCGGCCCTGCTTGAGGCCATTCGTGAGGGCGCGGTGCTGCGCGTGAGGCCTAAGGTGATGACGGTGGCCGTGATCATCGCCGGCCTGCTGCCGATCCTCTGGGGCGGCGGTGCCGGTTCCGAAGTGATGAAGCGCATCGCCGCGCCCATGGTCGGCGGCATGATTACCGCGCCGCTGATGTCCATGCTGGTTTTGCCGGCCGCCTACTGGCTGATGCGAAGGCAGCGTACACAGAAGGTTCGCGCACCACAGGAGATATAGCTTTACAAACCCGGGCAAGCCACGCGCCAAGCTGACTCGCCCGGGTAACGCGGCAGGAAGCATTACGGCGATGTAACTTTGACTTCATTTTTATGACAGGTTGAGCGGATATATTTTAATCACCACCTTGAAGGAGTGATTAAATATGAAAAGCCTCAAAGTTATTGCAGCCCTTGCCGTTATGGTTGTTTCCTCTGCCGCTCTGGCAGAAGGCGGCGCTGATCGTGTTTATGGTCGGATGATTCAGGCCAATGAGCAGGCCATGCAAGAGTATGCTGCCGCTAACGGAAAGAATCCGCCTGAAGTTATTCATTACCGCTACGGCATGAAACTCGATATCGCCAGGGTCGTGGCCACTACCCCGACGGACTCTAGCTGCGGTGTGATGCCGGCCCAGATGACCTACGAGGACTCCAATGGCGATCTGAATATTCTTGAATACCGGGCAGCCGGGACAGGTTGCCTTAATCAAAACTAGATAAATGACATCGCGCTGACTGAAATGTAATTTCCAAGTCACCCTGACGTTATTTGGCATGTGGAAATATGACCAAGGCGTGCCTGGCTATGCCCGGCGCGCTTGGCACATATATGCGACCACACAATGACAACTGCCAATAACATCAGGAGCATTTATGAATAACAGAACCCTGTTAGGACTTTCTCTGCTCACTCTGAGCGTCAGTACCGGGCAAGCTGCAATGGCCGCCGACGAGAAAGGCGAGGGATTTATCGAAGGCAGCAGCCTGACCATCCTCAATCGAAATCTCTACTTCAACCGTGACTTCCGCAAAGGCCAGTCCAGCAGCTCGGGTAATGGCTATTCGGAAGAGTGGGCGCATGGCGTGATAGGCAGATTCGAGTCTGGTTTCACCGAGGGCACCATAGGCTTTGGTGTCGATGCCTTTGCCATGCTAGGGCTCAAGCTTGACACCGGCGACGGCCGTTCTGGAGCAGGCGGCTCAGTCGACGTGATGCCTTACAACAGCCTCGGGCAGGCTGAGGACAACTACTCCAAACTGGGGGGCGCGGTGAAAACTCGGTTCATGGATACCGAGATCAAGGTAGGCGACGTCTTTCCCGTCAGCCCGGTCGTCCAATACGGTGATGCACGGCTTTTACCGGAGAGTTTCCGAGGTGTCACCGTGGTCAACAGCAGCGTGGAAGGACTGTCGCTTCAGGGCGGTCGCCTCCACTCGATGAGCCAACCCAATACCAGCAGCATGCGCGACGGCTTCGCTACCTTCTACGCGGGCGAAGTGGACTCGCCATGGATCGCCTATTTCGGTGGTGATTACACGCTTAATGACAACGTCGGCTTTAGTCTCTACACCAGCCGCCTCAAGGATGCCTGGAATCAATATTACGCGGGCACCACGCTGAGCTACCCGCTTGCGGACGATGTCGCCTTGATCGGCGGGCTGAACTACTACAAGGCGGTCGATGAAGGGAGGCAGCTCCTCGGGAGCTTCGATAACAACATCTGGAGCGGCAAGGTCGGCATCCAATTCGGCGCTCATACAGTGCTGGTGGGTCTCCAGCGCAACAATGGCGATGATGACTTCGACTACTTGCGCCAATCGGACTCCATCTACCTCGACAACTCCATCCAGTACAGCGACTTCAACTCGCCGAAGGAGAAGTCATGGCAAGTGCGCTATGACCTGGATATGGAGCCTTTCGGTGTGCCTGGATTGAGCTTCATGACTCGATATGCCCAGGGCTGGGATGCCGACTACAGCAACGCCAACGAAGTCTATATGCGCCGTGATGACAACGGCGATCCGTTGACCAACCAGAAGCGCTGGGAGCGGGACATCGAGGCCAAGTACGTTGTGCAGTCTGGGTCGTTGAAGGACATGTCCTTTCGCATTCGACAAGCCACGACTCGCGCCACCGACTTCGAGTCGGATTTGGATGAGTTCCGCCTGATTGTCGAGTACCCGCTGGAAGTTCTCTAACCCTGGCAAGCGAGCGGGTTGATTGCCCCGCTCGCTCCTTGGTCCTGCTGTCCCCTCGTAGTGCTCCTTTGGTTTGGAGACAGCCCTTGGCGCCCTAGGGCGCCTTTTTTACTTAGGTTAAAGGACGTATGAAAATGAGTCGGCCACTACACACAAGCGGCCGTGCTGGCAGGCAGTACTACTGGGCGGGATATTCTGCAACGACCTGATCAGAACCCGTCTTGGTCAAGCCAATGACCTGGTAGGCATGCTGTACGCCATCGACTTCCATGCCGGGGGAGCCCGCCGGCATCCCGGGAACAGCGATGCCCAGCAGATCATCGCGCTTGGTGAGTTCGATGACCTGAGCCGCCGGCACATGACCTTCGACGAACTTGCCGTCAATCACCGCGGTGTGGCAAGACGCTAACCGTGGCGCGACGCCCAGTCTTTGCTTCACTGCTGTCATGTTGCTTTCAACATGGTCGACGACTTTGAAGCCATTCGCTTCGAGGTGTGAAATCCACTTCTTGCAACATCCGCAATTGGCATCACGATGGACATCAATCGTCAGGGCATCAGCTGCTTGAACCGCAGACGTGACGGAGAGAGCGGCCAGTAAGGCCAGATATTTAGCTTTCATGTACGTGCTCTTTGCCATCGGCGTGGGTGTGGGTCTTGGGCGAGGCGTTCGGAGCCTGCTCGGCGTGATGATCACCTCCGTTGGACGACGCCTCATCTCCAGCATGGTGGTCATCGCCACTCATATCCGAATGGTGACCTGCCTTAGGTGCGGAGCCACCCTCGCTATCCGTAGCCGCGGCATCGTGATGGCCAGGCTCTCCGGCATCACCTGTTCCATGATGGTCTTCGCCACCGCCGCTATTGCCATGATGGCCAGGCTTGTTGTCGCCGTGCTGACCTTCATGATTGTGCATTTGCGTTTCCCCACCACCATGCTGATGGCCGCCACTGGATGCGACGAGTGCTTGGTATTGCTTGGCATCCATCGTCGGCAATTGGTCAATGAAGGCAACCATGCCCCAGATGTACTCATCGCCCATGCTCTTGCCCCACGCAGGCATACCCGTTGCCTTGATGCCATGCTTGATCACCCAGAACGCTGCTGACGGATTGCCATCGACACCGATCTTGGCGAGGTTGGGGGGCGCAGGATAAAGCGATTGGCTTAGCTCGGTCTCCGCCACACCTGGCGCCAAATGACAGCCGATACACATGGAGTTGTAGTTGCCCGCACCGGCGCGAATAAGAGCTTGATCATCCAGGTTGGGAACCTCGATGTCCCGCGAACGGACTTCGATAGAGCGGTCACGGGCCATCGTGAGAAACGCATGCACTGCAGGAAAATGGGGATCGTCGGCCCCCACGTTGACCACGCCAAAGTAGGCGCCGGCCAGGACAGCTGTGCTACCGACCACGCCGGCCGCCACCAAAGTTTTAATTGTTCTTTTCATGTCAGGTTCTTAAAACCACATCCGGATACCGGCGACAAAACGCGCCTCGTCTACATCACCGCCCTCGTCGCGCACCATGTCTGCCGTGTTGCCATAGGAGCGGCTCCAGGAAACCCCGATATAGGGGGCAAACTCCCTGACAATCTCGTAACGCAGACGCAAGCCGAGCTCGGTATTTGCCAACCCAGACCCCACACCTCGCTCAGGATCGTTCTTGCCGTAGAAGTTCATTTCGGCAGTTGGCTGGAGAATCAGCCGGTTGGTCAGCAGAATGTCGTACTCGCCCTCCAGTCGGGCAGCAGTTTGGCCATTCTCGCCGACGAAGGCCGTGGCTTCGGCCTCAAAGGCGTAAAGCGCCATGCCCTGGATACCGAAGGCGGCCCAAGTCTGCGGCGACTCCGGTTTGAAGTCCTGGCGAACGCCCGCGACGACATCCCACCAAGGGCCGATCGAGCGGCCGTACAGCAGCTGTAATTCAGCATCCTCGGTCACGCCGTTGGTACGCTCGCCTTCGGAGCGGAACCAGACCCGGTTGATATCACCGCCTACCCAGCCCGACGCATCCCAGGCCAGGGTGCTGCCCTCATCTGCGTCCTGGTATTCGAGCTGATCGAGCAGGAAAAAACTGTTGATGGCGCTGTCGTGAACCTTGTGGCCAGGTAATGGCGGGAAAGCCGCTTGGCGATCAGCATCCGTCAGAACGGGAATCGGCGTACGGCTGGTGGTTCTCGGGGCTTCAGCGGAGCCATGGTTCATCTTTGAATGATCCATGCCCTCCATCTGTCCTTGCATGGCGCCATGCCCCATCTTGCTGTGATCCATAGCCTGGGCCTTCTCTTGGCTCTGGCCGTGGCCCATCTGGCTATGATCCATGCTGCCCGAAGCACCCTGCATGGCACCATGGTCCATCTTGCTGTGATCCATGCCCTCCATCGGCGCTTTGGCGGAACCGTGGCCCATCTGGCTGTGGTCCATCGACATGGAGCCGTGCCCCATTGCCGAATGATCCATTTCTTCCGTAGCCAAGGTAACGCCGCCGCTGAACGCACTCAGCGACACAGCCAGCGCCAAGAGAGATGGACGTGAAAACTTAGTGGTCATGGTTCGAACCTGCTTCGGCTTCGGTGCCGCCATGCTTATCCATCATGTTTTCGTGATTCATGCTGTCATGCTTCATGTCTCCGTGATCCATGGCGCCATGATCCATCTGCTGGCCAGCCGCCTTATCCTTCGACTGATCTGCATGCTTGCCACTGGCGGTCTTGGGCGCAGCCGACTCGGCAGCATGTTGTTCGTGCTCACTGTGCCCCTCACCTGCCAACGAAACCGGTGCGTGCAGGGCAGCCAATAGGCTGAACATGACTGCGCTGCCAGCCAGGGCATTTCGCTTCATAAAAGTGCTCATCAGAAATCTCCTTTACTCATCCACACGAACTTCACGGAACATGCCCATTTCCATGTGGAGCAACAGGTGGCAGTGATAGGCCCAACGCCCCAACGCATCGGCGGTCACCCGATAGCTGCGCTTGGAACCTGGCGGCATGTCGATGGTGTGTTTACGCACCAGGAAATTGCCGTTCGCATCCTCCAGATCACTCCACATGCCATGAAGATGGATCGGGTGAGTCATCATGGTGTCGTTGACCAGCGTGATGCGAACACGCTCGCCGTACTTGAGGCGCAGAGGCTCGGCGTCAGAGAACTTGATTCCATCGAAGGACCAGGAGAATTTCTCCATATGCCCGGTGAGGTGCAGCTCGATGGTGCGACTTGGCTCACGCCCGTCCGGATCAGGGAAGGTGCTGCGCAGGTCAGAGTACGTGAGGACGCGTCGGCCGTTGTCTCGCAAACCAATACCTGGGTCGTCCAACTTGTGCGTCGGTGTCATGGTCTGCATATCGACCAGCGGGTTGTTGGTCTCTGAGGCTGGGTGTGCCTGCATGGCACCTGCCATGCCTGCCATGCCTGCCATGCCTGCCATGCCCGAATGATCCATTCCAGCCATCTGGCTGTGATCCATGCCGGCCATGCCACCCTGCATGCTCCCATGATCCATGCCCGCCATACTGCCGTGGTCCATTCCGGCCATGCTGCCGTGATCCATACCCATGTCGCCCATGGCAATCAGCGGACGCGGGTCGGGGCTGGGTACCGGTGCACTCAATCCCTCCTGTACAGCAAGGGTGCCGCGCGCATAGCCAGTGCGATCCATGGATTGGGCAAACACGGTATAGGCCTGTTCGCTGTCTGGTTCGACGATCACGTCGTAGGTCTCGGCCACGGCGATACGGAACTCGTCGACGCTGACCGGTTTGACGTGCAGACCATCGGCCGCAACCACAGTCATCTTCAGGCCCGGGATGCGCACATCGAAATAGGTCATCGCCGAGGCGTTGATGAAGCGCAGGCGGATCTTTTCGCCCGGTTTGAATATGCCGGTCCAGTTGCCATCAGGTGCCTGGCCATTCATCAGGTAGGTGTAGGTGTAGCCACTGACGTCAGCGAGATCCGTCGGGCTCATCTTCATCTCGGCCCACATCTTGCGATCGGCTACCGCAGCGGACCACCCCATCTCGCTCACGTCATTGATGAAATCACCAACGGTGCGCTTGTGGTAGTTGTAGTAGTCCGACTGCTTTTTGAGCTTGGCCAGTACCCGCGCTGGATTTTCATCGGTCCAGTCGCTCAGCAGCACGACATAATCACGGTCGTAACTGAAGGGCTCGGGTTCCTTGGCGTCGATGACCAGCGCGCCGTATACGCCGACTTGCTCCTGGAGCCCCGAGTGGCTGTGATACCAGTAGGTGCCGTTCTGGTTGACCTTGAACTTGTACTCATACATGCCGTCGGGGGCGATGCCATGGAAGCTCAGGCCCGGAACGCCATCCATGTTCGCCGGCAGGATAATGCCGTGCCAGTGAATGGACGTGTCCTCCTTGAGGCGGTTGCGTACGCGCAACGTCACGGTCTCGCCCTCCCGCCAGCGCAGGATTGGGCCTGGTAGCGAGCCATTGATCGTCATGGCGGTACGCGCTGCGCCGGTGATGTTTACCGGAGTCTCTCCGATAAACAGGTCGAAATCGTTACCGCTCAGCACGTTCGGCTGACCTGGGCTGGTTACCGCCCAGACCGGCGTGCGCCACATGCCCATGCCGCCGAGAATACCGGCGGCGGCGAGGCCTTTGACGAAAGTACGTCTTGTGGTTTTGCTTTGCATGCCGTTATGTCCAATCCGTCAGATGAGCCGGTGATGTGCATCCGGTCTCGGGTTCATTGACTGCTCCAGTATTGGGAGATTTGATCTTCAAGCCTTGCGTGCTGCGCAAGTCCCCCCGACACCAAGCAGTATAAAACTGCCATATCTCAACCATCCGGGTGATTACATTTCTGTAAGGTTGAAGGGGCTCAGCAGTTGGCGTGTTCCGCCTGTTTGGCTTGGCTGCCGGCGACGGGAGCTCCATCCTTCTGCTGCTTGGCCAGCTGATACGCTTCCAGCGAGACCTGACGGGCCTGCTCCATGCGTGCAAACGTGCGATCGGCACCGCCTTCGGCCATCGCCAGAGTGGAAGCACTCAGGGCAGCAACTACAAACAGGGTTTTGATCGATTTCATTTCGTGAATCCTCGTAAGTTTAGAAGCCCCCGTAACTAGTGGGGGCGAGCCTTAAGCTCGCTGTTACGTTAACCACGAAGCCCTGTCAGCAACCTGATCTGAACATTACAGTTCTGTCAGGTTGCTATTTCTTTCTTGTAGGCCCTCCTGAAGGCTCGGTACTGTCTTCTTGCCCGAGAAGCCTTGCGGATTCCATGGGCCTGCTCGGCAGCAATGCCTGAGCTAACTCGCTCATTCGCACCGACGGATCGCGACCATCAAACAATCAAGAGAAATAGCCACTATGTCGAACAAATCCAACGTAGCTACCGGTGCCGCCCTGGCTCTGGTAGCCGCCAGCCTGTTCTCCACCCTGTCCGTCCAGGCGGCCCAGGACACCAAAGCAGCAGAAGTGAAATGCTTCGGGGTCAATGGTTGCAAAGGGCAGAACGACTGCATGACCGCGAAAAACGACTGCAAAGGCCAAGGCGAATGCAAAGGCCAGGGGTTCAAGTTGATGACCCAGGCCAAATGTGACGAAGCCGGTGGCAAAACCAGCGAATAAGGCGGTTCAGGGGAGTGCATGCCACTCCCCTGCTGGAGTCTCGAATGAGTAAGCGCAAAACTCTGGGTTTCGGTCTTGGCCTTCGCAACGAGTATTACCGGCAGATCCTGGAGGAACGGCCCGCGGTCGACTGGTTCGAGATCATTTCCGAGAATTACCTGGTAGAGGGCGGCAAGGCTCTCTACTTCCTAGATGCGATCGGCGAGCACTACCCCCTAGTGATGCACGGGGTGTCTCTTTCGATTGGCGGCTCACATGCCTTGGACATCGACTACCTACGACAGCTCAAGCAACTGGCAGATCGGGTGCAGCCTCAGTGGGTGTCTGATCACTTGTGCTGGAGTCGAGGCAACGCCCATCAACTTCACGATCTGCTACCGCTGCCGTTTACCCAGGAGAGCCTGCTGCATGTCGCGGCCCGGGTGCGCTTGGTGCAGGATGTTTTAGAACGTCCCATCGTGCTGGAGAACGTTTCCTCCTACGTGCAGTGGACAACATCCAGCATGAGCGAGTCTCAGTTCCTCTCGGAGCTCAGTTACCTGACCGGGTGCGAGCTGCTTCTCGACGTGAACAACGTCTACGTCAGTTCGCGCAACCAGGGTTTCGACCCTTGGCAGTTCATCATGGAATTGCCGCACGAGCGGATTCGGCAAATTCACCTGGCCGGGCACAGCGATTACGGGCAGTACCTCATCGACACCCATGACCAGCCCATCGCTGATCCGGTTTGGTCTCTCTACAGCAAGACTTTGAGCTACTTGGGCCCGACATCGACCTTGATCGAGCGGGATGACCAGTTTCCGCCGCTGGAAGAGCTGTTGTCCGAATTAGCACATGCCCGTGCTATCGCCAAATCTGTGATATCGGGGGCCACCCCTTGAGCCTGATCGCCCTACAGACTGCATTTGAAACTTACCTGACAGGTGACAGTGCCCTGCCCTCCAACAAGCTTTTGGAGCAGATCCGAGGTAGCACAGCGCTGAGTGCTCTCGAAGGCCTGCAGATCTACCACAACGCTTACCGTTCGCGCCTGCTTGCGGTCTTGCGAGAAGACTTCCCTGCCCTGCTTCACTGGATCGGCAACGAATCATTCGAGCAGCTCGCACTGGCCTACTTGGCCGCCTGGCCACCACGACATTTCAGCATTCGCTGGCTGGGCGAGAAGCTGCCCGAGTTCATTAGCAGCTACGTCGAAGAACCCCAACTATCGCCGATGCGCGAACTCGCGGAACTGGAATGGGCCTTTACACTGGCCTTCGACGCTCAGGATGTCGAAGCGCTTTCGCTGGAGACCATGAGTGATTTTTCGGCTGAAGACTGGATTTCACTCAGGGTTTCCCTGACTGCATCTGCCCGGTGGTTGCAGCTGCAGTACAACACGCTGGAGTTGTGGAAAGCCGCCAAGTCCGGCAGCTTGCTGCCTGATATTACCCGCCTGCCAACGAACCTAGCCTGTCTTGTTTGGCGTCATGAACTCGTCTGCCAGTACCGGAGCCTGGAGCCAGCGGAGGCTTCGGCATTGCAGTTTCTCATCGAGGGCGGATCGTTCGCTGAACTCTGCGAGTCGTTGAGCGCCACGCATGGCGAGCAAGCTCCCTTGCAAGCCGCGACCTGGTTGAAGTTGTGGGTCAACGACGGTTTGCTAAAGCGCGGCCAGCTATTACACGAATGACCCGGAACCTTTAGGCTAGCGCTCTCTCTTTGGCCACTCCGAGCGCTTCTATGACTCACCGCATCATGCATTTCAAACAGCAAGCCTTGCTTGACCCGGAGACCTATCAGGCAATGCTGGCCGACGGCGTTGGTCACTGGGAGCGGCTTGCAGGAGAAGTCGTCGGCATAGAAGACGAAAAAAGCCACGAGTTCGCTGCATTGAAAAGCCTGTTCAAGCGCAAGCGGTACTCCTATGACACGCTGGAAATGCGCGAGCCAGGCGATCACTCAAACTGGCTTCGCGGCCGAGATGCTTCAGAAGGTATGACCAACGAGGTCACCAGTATCCCAGGGCTAAAAGAGCTCTCAGAACTGGAGATTTAGTGGGATAGCAGGTCAGCGCTCAAGCGCTGACCTGGGCCGAATAGCCAAGCTCCTGGATGAGTTCGCGGATCGATTCGGCACTTTCTGTGCTCTCAACGGTGACCTTGCCGGCCGCTCGATCCACTTCTACTCGTGCATCCTGATCCAGAGCTTGAATGGCCTTCGTGATTTTGCTTACGCAACTGCCACAGCCCATCCCCGCAACACTCAGACTGAACATGTCTTTCACCTCATTTCGTCAGCGGCTCAAGTTACCGCACAGACAGGATCGACCTTGACACGATGGCAAGGTCAAGCCCGTACTCTACAAGAGGTTCAAGCGCCAATGCAGGCTGCGATCTGGCTGAAGTGACGAGCTACTGGTCCGCTCAAGGAAGGCCAATGAAGATCCTTGCTATGAATAGGCCCAGAACACCTCATTCCATGTGGGGAAACACAGCAACGAGTTGATTGATGCTTCAGTGGCGATGGCTCTTGCCAACGTGCGTATGCTCTGCCTCAGGCAAAGGTTGAACCCCTCCGCTCGAACTAAGTTGCTGGATGATTGCGCATGCATCGACACTTCTCTCCGCGGCGCATCGATGGCGCAACTCAACGAGCTGCTTCTGCAGAGCTAACAGACTGTTGATCCGAAGCTCCACATGGCGAATGTGCTCGTCTACCAAGCCGTTAACGCTATCGCAGCTCTCCTCCGGACGATCGATGAGCAAAAGCAGCCGCCGTATTTCATCAAGCGTCATGTCCAGGGTTCGGCAGTTACGGATGAATACGAGCCGCTCTAGGTGCTCCTTCCCGTAGACCCGGTAGTTCCCCTCGCTTCGACCAGGAACAGGCAGCAGCCCTTCACGTTCATAGTAACGAATAGTCTCCACCTGACAGTCAGCCTGCTTTCCGAGCTCACCAATCTTCATGGGACGAATCTCCTGATCAATGCTTGACCCTATAGTGGCTTCAGGGTGTTGACTCTGCAATGACTTAGATAAGAGGTCCCGCCATGAGCAGTTGCTGCAGTCACGACCACTCGGATCATCATAAACCTGAAGACCAAAAGCGCGAGCCAGCGCCACCAGGAACGACATTCAGCGCTTTCCACATCCAGGCGATGGACTGTCCGACAGAGCAGAGCCTGATTCAGAGCAAGCTTGGCTCGCTGGCCGGGATACACCAGCTCGACTTTAACTTGATGACTCGCGTTCTAGGGGTACAGCACAGTCTCCCTTCGGTCACCCCCATCATTGATGTGATCGCCTCCCTGGGTATGCAGGCCGAGCCCACGGACGCTCATGTACAAACACGAATTCGCATCGAGCAGATGGACTGTCCTACTGAGGAGAAGCTCATTCGCGACAAGCTCGCTAACCAGAAAGGCATCAGCAATCTGCAGTTCAACCTGCTGCAACGCACTCTGGTCGTAGACCATGTTCCAGAGCTGTTACCTCAGCTCATGGCAGCCATCCAGGAGCTCGGGCTTTCACCGGTTGTCGAGGAGAGTGCCGACCGCCAGGAACCTACCCCAACGAAGAAGAAGCATTGGTGGCCGCTGGCGATCGCGGGGATCGCTGCGGTTTCAGCCGAAATAATCCACTTTGGGCAGTTGGCCCCCGAATGGGCGGTTGCAGCCTTAGCAATAGTGGGGATAGCGCTAAGTGGGCTCGGTACCTACAAGAAGGGCTGGATTGCGCTCAAGAACCGCAACCTGAACATCAATGCCCTCATGAGCATTGCTGTAACCGGTGCCGTATTGATTGGCCAATGGCCCGAAGCGGCCATGGTTATGGTGCTCTTCGCGGTAGCCGAGGTTATTGAAGCGCGCTCACTGGAGCGTGCACGTAACGCCATCCGTGGACTCATGGACTTAAGCCCCGAGCGGGCCACTGTTTTGCAGGCGGATGGATCCTGGCTAGATGCGGACATCAAGGCGGTAGCACTTGGCGCTGTTGTTCGGGTACGGCCAGGTGAGCGAATTGGCTTGGATGGCGAGGTGACGGCAGGCACCTCCACCGTCAATCAAGCACCTATAACCGGCGAGAGCTTGCCGGTAGATAAGAGCATTGGAGATCAGGTTTTTGCGGGCACGATAAACGAGGCAGGGTCGTTGGAGTTCAGGGTAACAGCAGCGTCTACCAACACTACCCTGGCTCGGATCATTCATGCGGTGGAGGAGGCTCAGGGCTCTCGGGCGCCGACCCAACGTTTCGTTGACCGCTTTTCTCAGATCTACACCCCCGCCGTGTTCTTGGTGTCCCTAGGGGTCGCCTTGCTCCCACCGCTATTGCTGAGTGGCGCATGGCAGGAGTGGATCTATCGAGCGCTGGTATTGCTGGTCGTCGCGTGCCCATGCGCGCTGGTCATTTCCACTCCCGTTACCATCGTCAGCGGCCTGGCAGCGGCGGCTCGCAAAGGCATCCTCATCAAAGGTGGGGTCTATCTGGAGAGCGGCAAAGATCTGGCACTGCTTGCACTCGACAAGACTGGAACCATCACTCAAGGGAGGCCGGTTCAGACAGACTTCCTGCCGCTCAAAGAAACAGATATCGAAATGCATCGTGTCAGTGCCGCTAGCCTAGCTGCTCGCTCTGATCACCCGGTATCAAAAGCACTCGCTCGACATGCGATGGATAACGATGTGTCGCTACTGGACGTCAAGGAGTTTGAAGCGCTTCCTGGACGGGGAGTCAAAGGCCGTGTGAAAGGCCAACTGTTGTATCTAGGCAACCATCGTCTGGTTGAGGAGCTGGGGCTCTGTTCTAAGGAGCTGGAGCTTACGCTGGAGCGGCTGGAGCGTCAGGGTAAGACCGTCGTCATCCTGTGCGACGGCCAACAGCCCCTTGTTCTATTCGCAGTCGCAGACACCGTGAAAGAGACCAGTGCCGATGCCATGCGGCAGCTCCACGAGCTTGGGGTAAAGACATGTATGCTCAGTGGCGATAACGAGCACACAGCCCTGGCGATAGCCCAGCAGGTGGGTATTGATGAGGCTCGTGGCAACCTGTTGCCGGCAGACAAGCTCACAGTCATCGCTGAAATGCAGGCCCAAGGTTTAACGGTTGGCATGGTGGGAGACGGCATTAACGATGCCCCAGCGCTGGCAAAAGCTCAGATTGGCTTTGCCATGGGTAGCGCAGGGACCGACACGGCGATAGAAACCGCGGACGTTGCACTGATGGATGACGACTTGCGCAAGGTCGCTACGTTCGTCCGTCTATCTCGTAGTACTGCTGCCATCCTCAAGCAGAACATCGCCCTGGCACTTGGCATCAAGGCTATCTTCCTGGGCATAACCATCACAGGAGGCGCCACTATGTGGATGGCTGTCTTCGCTGACATGGGCGTCAGCCTGCTCGTGGTGTTTAACGGCCTGAGGCTGCTCAGACAATAATGGGAGGTAGCCATGCAATCTCAATTGAAATCAGCAATTGCAGAGGCCTTTGCGCAAGCCGATACGAACCTGCGGCTGAAGCAGCCTGGTAGAGCATTTGAGTGGTTAGAGCGCGCCCACATCCTGACTCAACGGCATCCCTACCTGCATGCAAAGTCACATTGGCTGATGCTACGCCTAGGCCTGCAGACCAAGAACTATCGGGAGGTCCTTGGGCAAATACCTCGCATAGTGGCTGCACTACTTTTCTCACGCATCTGGGTCCCCATTGGCAATACTGGGCGTGCACGAGTTAGCGCATTCCTCCCCATGACCGTCCCAGAAGATCTGCAGCAGCTCCTCGCAAACGGTAACTAAACCAGAACTGACTCCCTCGACCCTGCGCACCATTCGAGTGCGCCGCTGGGTGTCGTTTGTGCAAAAAATGTCAAATTAAGCAGCTCATCCCTCATCTTTTCGAAGATTACAAAATTGTAATTTTCCAATCATCTTCAAGTTATCTACGGCTTGCAACGATAGGTGCGACCGCCTCTGGCTGCTCTCGCACCGGGGCTCAATACCTACAAGAACAGTCATGGCAAATATCCAATTCTGCCAAGAATAAAGGAGCAATTAATGAGCAAGACCAAATTATCTCTTGCAGTATTTTCGGCAATCATTGGAATCAGCCCCATGGTGGCCACTGCTGAGGAAACAAAAGGCGAGGGTTTCGTTGAAGGAAGCAGCCTTAATATCCTCAATCGAAATTTCTACATGAACCGTGACTTCCGAGATGGTCAGTCCAGCTCAACTGGAAATGGCTATTCCGAAGCATGGGCGCATGGCGTCATGGTGAACTTTGAGTCCGGCTTTACCGAGGGAACCGTCGGGGTGGGTATCGACGCGTTCGCCATGCTGGGCATCAAACTGGATACCGGTGATGGTCGCTTTGGCCCTGGCGGCAGCATCAACCTGCTTCCCGTGAACAGCGATGGGGAAGCGGAAGACGAGTACTCCAAGCTGGGCGGAGCTGTAAAAGCTCAGCTCTTCGATACGGTCATTAAGGCCGGCGATGTGTTCCCGATGACCCCGGTTCTTCACTATGGTGACTCTCGCCTCCTTCCGGAAACCTTCAAGGGTGTCACCGTCGTCAATAACAGCGTTGATGGTCTGACCCTGCAGGGTGGTCGAGTTCATGCGATGAGCCAACCGCAGCAGAGTGGCATGAGCGAAGACTTCGCCACCTTCTACGCCGGCGGCGTGGATGCACCTTGGGCGGCCTACTTTGGCGGCGACTACACCCTGAATGACAACCTGGCGTTTAGCCTTTACACCAGCCGCCTGGAAGATGCCTGGAATCAGCACTATGCCGGCATGTCCTGGAGCCACCCGCTTTCTGAGAGCGTCTCGTTGTTCGGCGGCCTGAACTACTACAAAGCCGTTGACCAGGGGCAGAAGCTGCTGGGCGAGTTCGACAACGACATCTACAGCGGCAAGGTCGGTGTGAAGTTCGGTGCCCACTCCCTGGCGTTGTCTCATCAGCGCAACAACGGCGACGATGACTTCGACTATCTGCGTCAGTCTGACTCGATCTTCCTCGATAACTCGATCCAGTACAGCGACTTCAACTCCCCGAATGAGCGTTCCTGGATGCTTCGCTACGATCTCGACATGGCCACCTTCGGTGTCCCTGGCCTGAGCTTCATGACCCGCTACGCCTTCGGTACCGACGCCGACTACTCCGATGCGAACAACGTGTACATGCGTCGTGATGAAAACGGCAACCCGCTGACCGATCAGAAGCGCTGGGAGCGAAACATCGAAGCGAAGTACGTAGTTCAGTCTGGCTCGCTGAAGGATATGTCCTTCCGCGTTCGCCAGATGACCACTCGTGCGACCGACTACGAGTCCGATCTGGATGAAGTTCGCCTGATTGTCGAGTACCCACTGGAAGTGCTCTGACTAGAAAGTGGAGCGGGCAACTACTTGCCCGCTCTCTCTAGCGCTGCATGTCAATATTGTAATTTTGAGCTCATGCTGCCGTTAGCTTCATTTTCGTAAAATCTAGGCATCTTCACAGAGCGCAAGCAAATAGCTCATTACAAACTGAACGAGGCCTGATTTATGAAGATCGCAAATATTGCACTTATTGGAATTCTCGCACTCGGTACTGCTACTTCTGCACTTGCAGAAGATGGCTACGGCCGCTCTTTGGAAGCGGTGAAAAAATTTCGGGAAAACCAAGAAAAAATTCACGGGAAAGACAACAAGGCATTTCAAGTAGAAAGCCAGAAAAGTGGAGTTACTGAAGAAGACGCCGCCAAAAGCAACAACACAACCAACGAAGACTGATTGTTTTTCCCCTACCGAGTCCACCTCTAGAAGCTCCACGAGCTCCTTTGGAAAGAGGTGTACCCTAAGCGCCCTTTAAGGGCGCTTTTTTTATGCATTTCTTTGTCATCATGGCGCGCGACCATGAGAGCTCCTGCATTTACTTGAGGGTCAGTTGTAGGTTCAGCCAGATCTGCCCGTTCTTTATAGTCCTGGATGTCAACATTTTAATTTTGAGCTCACGCTCCGGTTAGTTTCATCTTTCTAAGATTTAGGCGTGTTCAAAGAGCGAAACCCAATAGCTCATCACCAACTGAGAGAGACCCAGCTTATGAAGATTGCACATGCAGCACTTATTGGAATTCTTGCCCTCAGCGTTACAGCTCCCGTGCTTGCGCGAGGTGATAGCCATAACCGTCACGAAATGGTAAAGCGATTCAAAGAGAATCAGAAAAAGATTTACGAAAAAGACAACCAGGCGGCACAAGCAGAAAGCCAGAAAAATAGCAGCACTAAGAAAGATACAGCCCAAGATAAAAATACAGCAAACGAACGCTGATAGCCTTTTCCCTGCCGAGTTCACCTCTAAAGGCTCCACGAGCTCCTTTGGAAAGATGTGTACACTTTGCGCCCTTCCTAGGGCGCTTTTTTATCCCTGTTGTGGCTCAATGATTCTGGACACCCCGATAAGGCGTTAAGCTTCGCCCAAAGTCGTGGTTCCGCAGGAGCCAGAACATTATCGGCAGCGCTGCGAATACAGGGTGTGCAGGTTGGTCACTTTCTGGCTGGACGTCTGATGAAAGAAGCCAGGCTATACAGCTGGCAATGTCGCAAGCATCGCCACCGCAAGGCCGATGGTGAAGGTGCCATTGCGGCCAACACACTGGATCGGCAGTTCACAGTGAGCAGCCCCTACCAAGTGTGGTGCGGTGATGTGACATACATCTGGGCGGGTAATCGTTGGATCTACCTGGCAGCAGTCATGGATTTGTATGCGCGCCGCATCGTCGGTTGGGCACTGCCCAATCGACCTGACTCGCAGCTCACGACACGCGCGTTACGCGTGGCCTACGAGTCCCGAGGTTGCCCGCAGCAGCTAATGTTTCACTCTGACCAGGGTTGCCACTACACCAGCATTGAATTTCGCCAGATGCTCTGGCGCTACCGTATCAAGCAGTGCATGAGCCGCCGCGGTAACTGCTGGGATAACGCGCCGATGGAGCGTTTTTCAGAAGCCTGAAAACGGAATGGTTGCCGGAGCATGGATATGCCAGCCAAGGGCAAGCGGAGGCTGATGTGCTGCCTACCTGACGGATTACGCCTTGCGCTGGATGCAATAGATGGGGCAGATGCATACCCAGAAATGTTTGAATCTTCCTGGGCAGCCCAACCTGATTGGTTTGACGATCCGATGCGAGAAGACTAAAGATTTGGGCGGTTGCAGCGGGTCTAGATGTGGAGCAGACCACGGCTGAGACGAGCTCATCTGACATCGATGACATGCTCGAAGCCGATTGCAGGCTGTATTGGGGATTGGTGTTTCAGGTGCGCCCGCGCTCTTGAACGGCTAGCTGCTGCAGAAGTTCGGCCCAGGAGTCCTGCGCAAAATGGCTCTCGATGAGATTACGAAAGCGAAGGTGGGTTGACCATGCGGTGGTCCATACCGCCTGGGGCACGGACCACCTGGTTCATTTGAGTGACGTCATCCCTTGTGCAAGGCTACATCTCCATCGGTTTCCGACGACTCAGCATCCTCTTCCTCATCCCGTCGGTGTACCCACTGATACAGCACTGGCAGTACCAAGAGCGTGAGGGTGGTGGAGGATAGAATCCCTCCGATGACGACTGATGCCAGAGGTCGCTGAACTTCGGCCCCGGTACCTGTCGCCAGCGCCATTGGCACAAAGCCCAGCGACGCCACCAACGCTGTCATCAAGACCGGCCGCAAGCGAGTCAGAGCACCTTCAATGATTGCCTCGTGCAGCGTCCTTCCTTCCTCACGCAGATTACGGATGAAGGAAATCATCACCAAGCCGTTCAGAACCGCGACGCCCGACAAGGCAATGAAGCCGACGCCAGCCGAGATGGACAGGGGGATATCTCGCAGCCAAAGGGCTAGTACACCGCCAGTCAATGCGAAGGGAATGCCGGTGAACACAACCAGGCCATCCTTGACGTTATTGAACATCATGAAGAGCAAGGTGAAGACCAAGAGCAGAGCGACCGGGACTACGATCTGCAGCCGCTTGGCTGCTGACTGCAGCTGCTCAAACTGACCACCCCAGGTGGTCCAATATCCGGCCGGAACCTTCACATCCTGCAGCAGGCGATCGCTGGCCTCTTGAACAAAGGATCCGATATCCCGTCCTCGCACGTTGGCACTGACCACCACCAAGCGTTTACCGTTCTCACGGCTGACTTGGTTAGGGCCAAGTACGAGGTCGAGGCTGGCGACTTCTGATAGTGAGATGAACGATATCTGCTCTGCCGCTCCGCCTGATGGCGCAGGAACTGGAATCAGCAGGCGCGAAAGGCCCTCGATATCCGTACGCAGCCGATCCGAGAGCCGCACCACCATGTCAAAGCGACGGTCGCCATCGAACAAGGTGCCTGCACGCTGGCCTCCTACCGCGAAAGCGATAGTGTCTTGAACATCGCCTACGTTCAGGCCAAAGCGAGCAGCCTTGTCACGATCAATGTTGATGGTTAGCACGGGCAGCCCAGTGGTTTGCTCAACCTTTACCTCGGAAGCGCCCTCTACTTTCTCCAAGGTTTCCGCAATCTCAGCAGCAGTGCTGTTGAGCACACCCATATCGTCACCAAACACCTTCACCGCGACGTCACTGCGTACACCTGAAATCAGCTCGTTGAAGCGCAACTGGATGGGTTGAGAAAGCTCGTAGTTGCTACCTGGAACTTCCGCACTCACACGCTGCAGGTCAGCTATCAACTCTTCTCGCGACTTGTCCGGATCAGGCCACTGGTCCTTGGGCTTGAGCATGACGTAGGCATCCGAGATGTTCGGCGGCATTGGGTCAGAGGCGATCTCAGCGGTACCGGTCCGGGCAAATACCCTCTCGATCTCCGGCACCTTCTCTACCAGTCTCTTTTCCAGGCGCGCCTGCATCTCCACCGACTGCGTCAGGCTAGTTCCTGGTACGCGCAATGCCTGCAAAGCAAAGTCCCCCTCGCTGAGGCTAGGGATGAACTCGCTGCCCATGCGACCTGCCAATACACCGGACAACACCACCAAGGTAACTGCGCCGGCAAATACTGCGGTTCGGTTGCCCATGACCCAGCCCAGTACCGGCTCGTAGCCTTTGCGGGCGGCACGCATAACGAAGTTCTCTTCCTCTTTGACCTTGCCGGTGATGAAGAGCGCAATTGCAGCTGGAACAAAGGTCACGGAAAGAATCATCGCCCCGAACAGAGCAATCACCACAGTGAACGCCATGGGGTGGAACATCTTCCCTTCGACCCCTGTCAGCGCAAAGATCGGAAGGTAGACCACCATGATGATTAGCTGGCCGAAGATCAGGGCCCTGCGCGCCTCTCGCGAGGCGGCAAACACTTCATGCAAGCGTTCGGAACGGGTAAGCATCCGGCCATGGTGCTGTTGCGCATGAGCCAGCCGGCGAATGGCGTTCTCGACAATGACCACCGCGCCATCAACGATGATGCCGAAGTCCAAAGCACCGAGGCTCATCAGGTTAGCGCTCACCTTGTTGGTGAACATCCCAGTGAAGGTGAAGAGCATCGACAGCGGGATCACCATCGCGGTGATGATCGCTGCGCGAATATTGCCGAGGAACAGGAAAAGGATGGCGATTACCAGGATCGCGCCCTCGATGAGGTTCTTCTTAACCGTAGCGATGGCCTTGTCCACCAGATCGGTTCGGTCGTAGACCGTGATGGCTACTACCCCATCTGGGAGCGATCGATTGATCTGCTCCAGCTTGGCGGCAACTGCCTGCGAGACGCTGCGACTGTTCTCGCCAATGAGCATGAACACCGTGCCGAGCACAACTTCGCGACCGTTTTCGGTGGCAGCTCCAGTACGCAGTTCTCGGCCAATCTGCACATCCGCAATATGGCTGACCCGAATGGAGGTCCCGTCGACGTTGCTAATTACAATGTTGGCGATGTCCGCTGCAGTGGCGACCTGCCCGGGAGCCCGAATCAGCAGCTGCTCGCCACTGCGCTCGATATAACCAGCACCAACGTTGGCATTGTTGCGTTCAAGCGCAGTGACCAAGTCTCCCAAGGTGAGCTTATAGGCGGCCAAACGCTTGGGGTCCGGGGCGATCTGGTATTCCTTCGCGAAGCCACCGATGGTGTTGATCTCAGCCACGCCTGGAACATTGCGCAGCTGAGGCTTGATGATCCAATCCTGGATTACCCGCAGGTCGGTGGGCGTATACGGCGTGCCGTCCTCCTTCAACGCCCCCTCTCTAGCCTCGACCGTCCATAAGAAGATCTCACCCAATCCTGTTGAGATTGGGCCCATGATTGCCTCTGCCCCCTCTGGCAGTTGTTCGCGGGCAACCTGCAGGCGCTCATTGACGAGCTGGCGGGCAAAGTAGAGATCCGTGCCGTCTTCGAAAATTACAGTCACCTGCGACAAACCAGAGCGCGATAGCGATCTGGTCTGTTTGAGGTGCGGTAAGCCGGCCATGGCCGTCTCGATCGGAAAGGTAATGCGCTGCTCGGTTTCTAGAGGTGAGAAGCCTGCTGCTGCGGTATTGATCTGTACCTGAACGTTGGTGATATCAGGTACAGCGTCTATGGGGAGCTTCTGGTAGCTGGCAATACCTAAGCCAGCCATAGCCAGTACGGCAAGCATCACGATGATGCGCTGCTCGATAGCGAACTGAATAATGCGTTCGAACATACGAATTTTCCGTAAATGGCGGGTCAGTGGGCGTGGTCGGCGGAGCCTTTGCCCAGCTCGGACTTGAGGATGAAGCTCCCTTCTGTCGCAACCTGCGCTCCGGCGGTCAAGCCTTGGGTAATTTCCACAGTCCCTTCGCTACGGGTGCCTAGCACCACGGGAAGTGCCACGAATCCATCGTCCACGCGAACGAAAACCGTGGGTTTCTCTTCGATGGTCTGAATTGCCTGGACTGGAACGGTGACGTTGGCCTGGCGGGAGTCGGCTGACAACGCGACGGATACGAAGAGGCCTGGGCGCCATGCGCCATTTGGATTTTCGAGAGTGGCGCGGGCAGTAGCCGTGCGTGTCTGCTCGCCAAGCAAGCTACCCACGTACGAAACGTTGCCTACAACCTCAGCCTCCAGTTCCGGAGCACTGATTTTGACCGGCTTGCCGACCCGGACCTTGCCCAAGTCCCGCGGTGCAACACTGAAGGTTGCCCAGACACGGCCGAGATCTGAAATGGTGAAGGCGTTGCTCGCTTCGTTCACGACTTCGCCAAGCACTAGGTGCTTTTCAACCACGATGCCATCGAACGGGGCCCTAAGCTCGTAGCGGTTCCCCCCCGCAAGAGCAACGTTTTCACCCAGGGTTCCCATTTTCTGACGAGCATTGCTGAGAGCAATTTCTGCCTCCTGCAGCGTTTGGCGGGCCTGCAGATAATCCTGCTCTGCGGAAATTTTCTCCTTCCACAGTTGCTGCTCTCGCTCAAAGGTTGTACGGGCCAGTTCGACCCTACGCTGGGCCGCAGCAAACTCACTGCGCTGATCTGATATTTGCTGGCTTGCGATGACAGCTAGGAGTTGGCCCTTCTTGACGGCCTCGCCTAAGTTGACCTGGACGCTCTCCACTACACCTGCAGTTCGAGGAACCACGTGAGCCGTATGGTCCTCATCGAAGCGAATCTCACCGGGAAGGATGATGGTAGTGCTCATAGCCCCGGCAGCAGCCTTCACCAGCTGGACTCCGGCGGCATCGATTTGCTCGTTGCTGAGCTCGATGAGCCCCTCCTCTTTGGAGTAGCTGAAGCGATAGGCCCTTCCTTCTCGCTCAATCAGAATGCGAGCCTCGAAGTAGTGCGGCTCGGCGATACCCATGGCACTGATGAAGGCATCGCCCTTGGGCTCAAATCGGAGCGTATTCACTTCACCTGAAGGACGTCTGACCTCCATGGACACCCGGGTATTCTCCTCGGGCACAATCTGCTGCCCTCCCTGTGCTAGATACAGCGACATGGGAGCACTTCCATCCTGACTCTCTGGCGCAACTAGCTCGGCACTGAAGTTGTCCTGACTGAACAGCGTTCCTCCGTTTGGACCGCGAGAGTGATGCTCGGTATCTCCATGCTCATCAGCATCGCCGTGGCCCTGCTTCGCTTTTTCGCCATGGTGCTCTGTGTCCTGATGGCTGCTTGTCTCGGCGTGCTCATCCGATCCATGGCCTTTCTCCTCATTCATGAGGGTTACTCCGCCACCAATAAGCCCTATGCCCGCAAGGATCGCGAGTACGAGGGGTAATTTTTTGCTCATAAGCAACTCCTAAAGGAAATGCAGCGACCCGCACTCCAGATGCGGGTCACCAAGAAGGTCGGTAGGAGCTCAGCGGCTCAACGTGCGGCGGGGATGGCTGATACATCGCCATACACGCGCTCTAACTGCACCCATGCCGCGGTAGCTGAGGCCAGGGCGTCGACATACTGCGTGCGGGCACCAATCAACGTGCGCTGAGCATCCAGCACATCGAGAAAAGCGAATTTGCCCATCTCAAATCCGCGGGTAGCGCTATCAACAGCGCTCTTGGCCGAGGGGAGAATCGTCTGGTCGAACGAGTTGATCTCCTCGTTCGCAACGACCCACTGATCCATGGCTTGCGCTATATCTGCCCTGAGGCGTAGCTCGGTGGCGTTGCGCAGGTCGCGAGCTTGGTCGGCGCGACGTGCAGCGGAGAGAATGTTGCCCTGGTTGCGATTGAAGAGAGGGATCGGCATCGATAGGCCAACTACGTTGACTCGCTCCCGATCTTCAGCGCTGTATTGGCTGCCCAGACTCACGTTCAGGTCTGGAATGCGCTGGGTCTTTTCCAGCTCGAATGAGGCTTCTTGCTGATCCACGGACAGCCGGGCTAGGCGCATTTCTGCGGTTGTTTCCAAGGCTGACCACAGCTGATTGATTGTTGGCGGTTTAGGGATGCTGGTCGCACTCCCAACAACCCTGATTTCTGCACTCCCGCCGATGACAGCCTGCAGTCGAGATTGTGCGCTAGCCTGATCCAGCTGAGCTCGACGTAGCTCAAGGCGGACCTCAGAGAACTGCACCTGGGCCCGTGTCAGCTCAACGGGTGAAACCTTGCCTGCCTTGACTCGCCCCTCAGCTCCCTGAACCCCTCGTTCAGCCAGCACGAGAGATTGCTCCGCCAGTTCGACGCGCATCTTTGCTTGCAGGTTGTCGTAGAACGCCTGAATAACATCGGCGCGCAGCCCATTCTGACTGCGCTCTAGCTCGACCGATGCCGCACTCTGCCCTTTCTCCGCTAGCTCGATACGAGCCCCTCGCTTCCCCCCCAGCTCAATCGGCTGCGTAATCTGGGTGGTAGTGGTCCGCGTGTTGCTGCGGGTGTCTTCCACCTCCCATGACAGCTCCGGGTTTGGCAGCAGGCCGGCTTGCTGCCGCTCGCCCAAAGAGATGTCTACCAATCGGCTTGCAGCCGAGAGAGCCGGACTGTTGTCTTGCGCTTGGCGCAATGCTTCAGCCAGCGACAGCTCCGAAGACGCAGCTACTGCTGGTCGGCCAACCATCCATAGGGACACCAATAAAGCCGGAAGCAACTTCCGATAAAAAACTGCAACAACACCATCGCAAGAGAGCAAGGGTTAATCCTCCGCAACCAATGATCATCCCTGAACTAAAACGGCTCGACCCGGCAGTGGCGGTCAGCTGATGACGACAGGAAATGAGTTAGCCGCAGAATTTAGATGTCAGTTCATATCGCCAAGGTGACTGGAAAATTACAAATATGTAATCAAGGCCTGCAGGCTATTTCGCTGTATTAAGATGCCCCATCAGAGAGCCATTTGAAGTTACATGCTGATACAAACCTGGCGTCAGCGAAGGAACCTTTTGGGAAATCAGTAACCCCAGCAGAGAAATCTGCCTGAAATGCTCGAGACATGCGACGCCTTGTCGCAGCGCCAGTTACAGCAAGGCTTGCGCATTGACCCTGTAGCCGCTACAGGCTTTAGGATTGCCTACTCATATCGTGCGCTAAAAGCCTCTTCATGCCACGTTACTATTAATCTCATGAAACTTTACGCGGCCCAACAAACAACAAAATGCCGCTTGCCTTGGATGAATTTAATATGCGAATCCTAGTTATCGAGGACGAGCCAAAAACTGCCGAATATCTGCATCAAGGATTGACCGAGAGTGGCTATATAGTCGACAAGGCCTCTACTGGATTAGATGGTCTTCATCTTGTGCGTCAACACACTTACGACTTAGTTATTCTGGATGTAAATCTTCCGGAAATAGATGGCTGGAGCGTGTTGGAAAATCTCCGCCGTGATAACAACACACGAGTAATGATGCTCACCGCCAGGGGAAGGCTGGCAGACAAGATCAGGGGCCTGGACCTAGGGGCGGATGACTACTTGGTGAAACCCTTTGAGTTTCCTGAGCTGCTGGCCCGAGTTCGCACCCTACTGCGTCGCAGTGAACAAGCTCCGGCGCCAGAAACTCTACGTGTAGCAGACTTGGAGCTGGACCCAGCTAGACATCGAGCATTCCGCGGTGAGCAACGGATAGACCTGACGACCAAAGAGTTTGCGCTGTTGCACTTGCTGATGAGGCGTTCGGGTGAGGTGCTTTCACGCACTCAGATCATTTCGCTGGTGTGGGACATGAACTTCGATTGCGACACCAATGTGGTCGAAGTCTCCATCCGCCGCTTGCGCGCCAAAATCGACGATGCCTTTGAGAGGAAGCTCATCCATACCCTCAGAGGGGTTGGTTACGTGCTTGAGGAGCGGGAATGAGACTTGCCAGCCTCTCCATGCGACTTGGGCTTTCTGTCGCCTTGATGGGGGCCGCACTGGTGGTACTTCTGGCCGCCCTTGCTTACTTCTCGCTGACGCACGAGCTGGCCTCGCTGGCCCGAAGTAGCCTGACCGGCAAGCTTGAGCAGATCCAGCACCGACTCAAAGAGGATTCGATATCGAGTGCTGACATCGCCAAGCAACCGCATGGACTGCTCGACCTTGTTGTAGGCCACGACAACCTACAACTTGCCATCTATGAGCGAGGGCCTGAAGGTAAGAAGTTGCTGAGCGTTAGCAACAGGTCGGACGCTCCGAAACTGCATTCTGAAGGCACCGTAGGAGTTTTCTTCCACGAATGGCTGGATAGCACCAAGCACAGCTTTCTGACGGCTTCGAAGCATGTGCGCTTGAAAGATGGCAGTGAAGTCACGATCCAGCTCTCTATAGATCGATCTGCAGACGACGCACTGCTAACGGCGTACCTGCGATCCACCATGATCGCTCTGCCTTTTCTTCTGCTCTTCATTGGCGTTGGAGCTTGGTGGATTGTCCAACGCGGATTGTCACCGCTGCGCCAGTTTAGAAAAATAGCGTCACAGGTTTCCACTCAGGACCTGACCCATCGCATACCAATAGATCGACTGCCTCAAGAGCTCAGCGAACTGGCACACGGCATCAACTTCATGCTCCATCGCCTGGACAGTGGCGTTCAACAGCTCTCGCAGTTTTCTGATGACCTGGCTCACGAGCTGCGTTCCCCCATTACCAATCTGATGGGTAAGGCTCAAGTAACCCTTTCACGAGAGCGTCCACCAGAAGAGTACAAGGCGGTACTTGAATGCTGTACCGAGGAGCTTGGACGCGTGACGCGCATCGTCTCGGACATGCTTTTCCTCGCCCAGGTAAGTCACCCTGCTTCGTTGGTGCCCTTCGAGCGCATTGACTTAGACGACGAAGCACGCCGAGTTGCAGATCTCTTCTCTATTTCCGCCGAGGAAAAGCAGATTGCGATAGACATCAGCGGGGCCGGCCACACCTTCGGTGATCGATTGATGATCCAAAGAGCCGTCTCGAACCTCCTGTCGAACGCCATACGCCACAGCCCTCGCAACAGCAGGATCTCGTTGCTGATTGAAAAGCAGCATGAGACGGTCTCGCTGTCTGTTGGCAATCCAGGGATTGGTATCCCAGCACAGCACATTCCTCATCTGTTCGAGCGCTTCTACAGGGTCGATACCAGTAGATCCCGAGCAGAGGGAGGCACAGGTCTGGGGCTGGCCATCGTGCGATCTATCATGAGCCTGCACCAAGGCTCCGTCGATGTGTCCAGCGTTCCGGGCAACTACACCGTTTTCCGATTGTTGTTCCCTCGCGCGCCAGAAACTTCAACGAGCCTGCTGCGTGCCGGAATCGGAAAGCAGAGAAGACAGCTGAGCTGACTTCTATCGCACCCTGCCTATGTGGTTTCACATACGGCTGAGCCGCCTTTACACCGGAGCATCGCCATGAAAAAAATAAGTGCCTCCCGTATCCGTCCGGCCAACTCACCTTCCGAACTCCAGCATTAAGGACGATGGTGTCCGCGTATTTTTAAGCGGACGCGATAGCCCTTATCGCCGGGATTTCCATGCGCCAACGAAGCTCTTACCCCAAACCGTTCAAGGCCCAGGTTGTTCAGGAGTGCCTGCAACCCGGTGCGACCGTTTCCAGCGTTGCCATCCGCCACGGCATCAATGCCAACGTCATTCGCAAGTGGCTACCGCTTTATCGAGATCAACTGCCAGCGGCGTTGCCGGCGTTCGTTCCTGCGAGAGTTACGCCAAAACGACCAGTTGAACCAGCTGTGATTATCGAGCTACCGCTGGGCGAGCAATCGATCACAGTGAAATGGCCAGCTTCCGATCCTGAAGGATGCGCCCGCTTTGTCCGGGGGCTCGCCCAGTGATCCGTATCGATAGTATCTGGCTCGCCACCGAACCCATGGATATGCGCGCGGGCACTGAAACCGCGTTGGCCCGCGTGGTGGCGGTGTTCGGTGCGGCGAAGCCGCACTGCGCCTATCTGTTCGCCAATCGCCGCGCCAACCGCATGAAAGTCCTGGTGCATGACGGCGTGGGTATCTGGCTGGCCGCGCGGCGATTGAACCAGGGCAAGTTTCACTGGCCAGGCATCCGCCACGGCTCGGAAGTTGAACTCGACACCGAGCAACTTCAGGCGTTGGTACTGGGGCTGCCCTGGCAGCGGGTCGGTGCGGGCGGCGCGATCACAGTGCTGTAGCACCGGCCATTAGCCCATCGGTGTATCTGCGCAGAGCGTCTGCTCTGGCACAATCAGCAGCATGAACTCCTCGCCCAATCTCGACCAACTGACAGCTGAGCAACTGCGCACACTGGCCGCGCAGTTGCTGACGCAGGTCGACGTGATGGGCAAGAAAATCCACCGTGATCAAACCATCATTGAGCAGCTCACACACGAAATCGCTTGGTACAAACGGCACAAGTTTGCCAAGCGTAGCGAGCAACTGAGCCCTGACCAGGGTAGCTTGCTGGACGACCTGCTCGACACTGACATCGCCGCCATCGAGGCGGAGCTGAAAGCTGTCAATCCCCCGGTTGCTCCAGCCGAACCCCGCCAACAGCCCAAGCGCACACCGCTGCCGGCACAATTTCCGCGCACCGTGATCCGCCACGAACCGGAGAACACCCAATGCGCCTGCGGCTGCCAGCTGCAACGCATCGGTGAAGACATCAGCGAAAAGCTGGATTACACGCCGGGCGTTTTCACCGTCGAACAGCATGTGCGTGGGAAATGGGCCTGTCGCCAGTGCGAAACACTGATCCAGGCCCCCGTGCCGGCCCAGGTGATCGACAAGGGCATCCCCACCACCGGCCTTCTGGCTCACGTGATGGTGGCCAAATTCGCCGACCACTTGCCGCTATATCGGCAAGAGAAAATCTTTGGCCGTGCCGGCCTGGCCATCGCTCGCTCGACACTGGCGCAGTGGGTCGGACAAACCGGCGTGCAGCTCCAGCCGCTAGTCGATGCCCTGCGCGAAGCCGTGCTGGGCCAACGCGTGATCCACGCTGACGAAACCCCGGTGCAAATGCTCACCCCAGGCGAGAAGAAAACCCATCGGGCTTACGTCTGGGCCTACAGCACCACACCCTTCGCCGATCTGAAGGCCGTGGTGTATGACTTCAGTCCCAGCCGTGCCGGCGAGCATGCGCGCAATTTTCTTGGTCAGTGGAATGGCAAGCTGGTCTGCGACGACTTCGCTGGCTACAAGGCCAGCTTCGAGCAAGGCATTACCGAAATCGGCTGCATGGCCCACGCCCGCCGCAAGTTCTTCGATCTGCACGCTGCAAACAAAAGCCAGTTGGCCGAACAAGCACTGCACGCGATGGGCAGCCTGTACGAAATCGAACGGCAAGCACGGGACATGAGCGATGAAGAACGCTGGCGAATACGACAGGAAAAGGCTTCACCGATCCTCGATACACTGCATGACTGGATACTGGCCCAGCGTGATCTTGTGCCCAACGGATCGGCCACGGCGAAAGCCTTGGATTACAGCCTTAAACGCTGGCAGGCACTGACTCGCTATGTCGAGGATGGTGCTGTGCCCATCGACAATAACCAGGTCGAGAACCAGATTCGTCCATGGGCCCTGGGGCGCTCGAACTGGTTGTTTGCCGGGTCGCTACGCAGCGGCAAACGCGCGGCGGCGATCATGAGCCTGATCCAGTCGGCCCGCATGAACGGGCATGATCCGTATGCCTATCTCAAGGACGTGCTGACACGCCTGCCGACGCAACGGGCGAGTGAGGTCGGCCAACTGCTGCCATCAGTGGGCGCCTGCCTGAGTCGCGCAAGGTGAGTTCGGCGTACGCTTACTGCCTCCCTAGCACTGGGACTTTTGAGCCAGCATGTATATGCCGCCGGCTTCATCGAAGACAGCAAGGCCAGCCTCGGCCTGCGCAATTTCTACATCAATCAGGACACCCGCAACGAAGCGGCCAACACCCAGGAAGAATGGGGTCAGGGCTTCCAGTTCAACTACATCTCCGGCTACACCGAGGGGACCGTCGGCTTCGGCGTCGACGCTCTCGGCCTGCTCGGCGTCAAGCTGGATTCCGGCAAGGGTCGCCATTACAACCCCGACTCCAGCAAATACGGCGGCACCGTGTTCCCCACCGACGAGAACGGTCGCGCGGTGGACAACTTCGGCAGCCTGGGGCTGACCGGCAAGGTGCGTCTGTCGAAGACCGAGGCACGCATCGGTACCCTGCAGCCCAAGCTGCCGGTGGTCACCTTCAGCGACGGTCGCCTGCTACCGCAGACCTTCGAGGGTGGCCAGATCACTTCAGCCGAGATCGACAACCTGACCCTGGTCGGCGGCCAGCTGGAACACGCCAAGGGGCGCAGTTCGAGCAACAACGAAGGCCTGTCCATCTCCGGAGCCAACAACGCCAAGACCGGCCAGTTCAGCAACAAGTTCTACTACGCCGGTGGCGACTACAAGATCGGCAAGGACCTGCTGGCGCAGTACTACTACGGCGAGCTGAACGAGTTCTACCGCCAGCACTTCCTCGGCCTGACCCACAGCCTGGCCATCGGCCCGGGCGCGCTGAAATCCGACCTGCGCTACTTCAAGAGCGACGCCGACGGCAAGAACGACAGCGCCGCCGGGGTGGCCAAAGGCTATGCCAGCACTGGCTACTACGGTCTGAACGCGGCCGGCAAGGCGATCACCAAGGGCGAAGTGGACAACGACACCTGGAGCGCCCTGTTCACCTACAGCCTCGGCGGCCACGGGCTGAGCGCCGGCTACCAGGAAGTCTCCGGCGACAGCAACTTCCCCTACCTGAACCAGGGCGACGGCGCCACCGCCTACCTGATCACCGACCGGCAGATCGGCAAGTTCGCCAGTGCCGGCGAGCGCACCTAGCTGGCCGAGTACGGCTACGACTTCACCAAGGCCGGCCTACCAGGTCTGAAGGCCACTGTCACCTATCTATCCGGCGACAACATCGATTCGGCCGACGGCGAGAAGAAGGAATGGGAACGCGACTTCCGCCTCGACTACGTGCTTCAGGACGGTGCCCTCAAAGGCCTCGGTTTCTCCTGGCGTAACGCCAGCCTGCGTGGCAACACCAGCGCCGCCGACCAGGACGAGAACCGCCTGATCGTCAGCTACAGCCTGCCGATACTCTGAGCTAGCCCCAAGAGGAGCCTCGCCTGATGGCGAGGCTCTTAGATTGCTATGTCGTGGGCGATGGGGAATGCCCCTACGATGAAATGGCGTCAGCTTGCCCTTCGTCGACCGAGGCAAACGATGTTAGCTACCGCAAGGTCTAATCGATCCGTGACTGCCGCAGCCGTAAGGCGTTAAACACCACGGACGCGGAGCTGACACTCATCGCCAGCGCAGCAATCAAGGGCGACAGAAGATGCCCCGTCAACGGGTACAGCAGCCCCGCTGCAAGCGGGATTCCCATCGAGTTGTAGAGGAACGCAAAGGCAAGGTTCTGCCTCATGTTCTTCACTGTGGCCACCGACAAGGTGCGCGCCCGCAGGATGCCCATCAGGTCTCCCTTGACCAGGGTCACTTGGGCGCTGTTCATCGCCACGTCGGTGCCCGTGCCCATGGCGATGCCTACGTCGGCCCTGGCCAAGGCCGGCGCATCGTTGATGCCGTCGCCTGCCATGGCAACACGCCGGCCATAGCTCTGCAGTTCGGCGACTAATTTCTCCTTGTCCTGCGGTTTCACCTCGCCATGCACCTCCTCGATGCCTAACTGATTCGCCACGGCCCTTGCTGTGGTGAGGCCATCGCCAGTGGCCATGATGACCTTCACGTCAGCGTTCTGGAGTTGAGCAACAGCCTGTTGGGAGGTCGGTTTGATTGGATCGGAAACGGCCAGGAGACCCGCCAGGCGACCATCTACGGCCAGATAGATGATGCTGATACCCTCCAGGCGCAGTTGCTCTGCACGGTTACGCAGCGAAGTAATATCGACGCCCGCCTCCTCCATCAACGCTGTGTTCCCGAGCTGCAGTTGATGGCCATCGACCTGTCCGCGCACACCAATACCTGAGCCAGACTCGAAGGTCTCCGGTTTCACCAAGGCAAGACCCTGTTCACGCGCATGATCGACAATGGCATGAGCCAGCGGATGCTCGCTGCCCTGGTCGAGGCTTGCGGCCAAGCGCAGAACCTCGACCGAGTCGAACGAACCGGTTCCCTCTGCACTATGAAAGGTCGGCCGCCCCTGCGTCAGGGTCCCGGTCTTGTCGACGATCAAAGTGTCGATTTTGCAGAGGTTCTCGATAGCGCTGGCATCACGGAACAACACACCGCTGCTGGCGGCCTTGCCGGTCGCGACCATGACCGACATCGGCGTTGCCAAGCCCAGGGCGCATGGGCAGGCAATGATCAGTACGGCCACGGCGTTGATCAGGCCAAATACCCAACCTGATTCCGGCCCGAACAACCCCCAGCCAAAAAATGTCAGGATCGCGATCAGGATCACCCCCACCACGAAATACCCTGCAACGGCATCGGCCATACGCTGCATGGGCGCCTTGGAGCGCTGGGCCTTAGCCACCATCTGGACGATCTGCGACAACATGGTTTCGGCGCCCACCTTCTGCGCTTCCATCACCAGACTGCCGTGGGTGTTCAGGGTGGCACCGATGAGGGTATCCCCTGCCCGCTTGGTGACGGGCACCGGCTCGCCGGTGAGCATCGACTCGTCGACAGCGCTCTCGCCCTCCAGCACGGTGCCATCCACCGGGACTTTTTCGCCCGGCCGGACACGCAAGTGGTCACCCTGATGGACGTGGGTCAGCGGAATATCTTCTTCCTGGCCGTCAGGCCTGATGCGCCGGGCAGTCTTGGGGGCCAATCCCAGCAGTGACTTAATGGCGGCAGAGGTCTGCGAGCGGGCTTTGAGTTCGAGCATCTGGCCCAACAGCGTGAGCGAGATGATCACCGCGGCGGCCTCGAAGTAGACGCCGATGCGTCCATCCTGAACGAAGGCCGCCGGGAACCACTGCGGCACCAGGGTGGCTGCCACGCTGTAGAGGTAGGCGGCTGCAGTTCCTAATCCGATCAGGGTCCACATGTTGGGGCTGCGGTGGCGGATGGAGTCAATGCCGCGGGTGAAGAATACCCAGCCACCCCATAGCGTCACGGGCGTCGCCAGAGCCAGCTCGACCCAGTTCTGGGTCGTGCCATGAAACAGTTGCAAGGAATGGCCGGCCATCGCCAATACGGTCACGATGACGGTCAACGGTAGGGTCCACCAGAACCGCAGCGAGAAGTCCTTCAGCTCTGGATTTTCCTCCTCTTCCAGCTCCGGGATGACAGGTTCCAGCGTCATCCCGCAGATCGGGCAGTTTCCGGGAGCCGGTTGACGGATTTCTGGATGCATCGGGCAGGTGTATTCAGCACCTACAGGTGTCGATGTGGGTGCTGGAGTCGCGTGCTGGTGATGCTCCCCATGAGACTGATGGCTCATGTACTGATGAGGATCTGCTTGGAATTTCTCTAGGCACTTCGCACTGCAGAAATGATAGGCCTTCCCTTCAAAGCTCTCGCGATAAGGGCCATCAGGTTTGACCTCCATGCCACACACCAGGTCGCGCTGGCTCTCGGAGTGGGCGTGCGAGTTATGTGAATGATCCTGGTCATGATGGCAGGAGGTCTTTTGCATGCGATCTATGTCCTTTCTTCGTCCTTGGAAACAGCGGTGCTGCTGGAGTGGGAGTGCCCGCCGTGATTGTGGCCAAACAGATGCATCAGCGGGCATAGCAGCAGGATGAGGTACGGCAGGGCCTGCGAAAGATGACCGTAATGCTCACGCGCTACATAGAAGATGCCGATTACGGCCAGCATGATCAGCGCAATGCCAATCTTGCTCTTCCAAAAAGGCGGCTCAGTGGTACTGGTGTGATGGGTATGGTCCACGACAATAGCCTCGTTTCAATGGCGGCCGGATCAGTATAGGTGTCTCAGACTGGACGGAGTTGGCGAGTATCAATAAACGTCAGCGTACGGTCACCTTACCGACCATTCCCGACTGATAATGTCCTGGAATATTGCAGGCGAACTCCAGTTCGGTGGCGGCGGAGAAGGTCCAGATCAGCTCTTCGCGTGCTCCAGGTTCGACAAGAACACTGTTGGGGTCATCGTGTTCCATACCGACCATCTTCATGCCGCCCATGGCATGGCCCATATTGCTCATGTCATGTGCACCTGTAGGGGACAGCGTGCCGTTCTGAAACATCGCGGCCATCTCTTTCTGGTGCGCGGCATGGGATGCCGCTTTGCCAAGATTGAATTCGTGTAGCAGTGCACCGTCATTTTTCAGGACGAAGCGAACTGTCTCGCCTGCTTTGATCTCCATTGCTTTGGGTTCGAAGAAGATGTCCCCCATCCGGACTTCGATGGTGCGATCTACTGCCTGACCGTCTCCCGGTTGCCCAATACTGTCTTTCTTGTGGCCCGGGCTGGCCAGCGCATTGGCAGCACTGAGCAGCAAGCCAAGGGTGGTGAGTATGAAAGCGGGTCTGAGTTTCATGGTGTGCCTCTGAGGTGTTGAGGAGGGATGAGTCCCGATGCTAATGAGGTGCAGCTGGCGGTACGCTGACGTGAAAACTACATCGCAGTAAGGTTCGTCAGATCGGTGCTCCCCAGCTCGCGGCCAACGGGTAGCACCGATGCCGGACTAACGCAGAGCAAACTCACCGACCATCCCCGCCTGGTAATGCCCAGGCAATGTACAGGCGAAGCTCAAACTGCCCGCCTTAGGGAAGGTCCACACGAACTCTTTGGTTGTGCCGGGCTCGACGAGAACCGCGTTCGGGTCGTCATGCTTGGCTTTGATGACTTCCGGATAGCCTGGAGGGTTGGAGTCTCCCGTGCCATAACGCTCATGCCAGACAATGCGCTCGGCCATGCCGGTCGGGGTCAGTGTGCCGTCCTTGAACAAGGACGCCATCTTGCGCTGGTGCTCCAGCTGGGACGCTGCCTGCCCGATGTTGAACTCGTGCATCAACGCGCCCTCGTTCTTCAGAACGAAGCGCACGGTTTCACCTGGCTTCACATCGATCGTTTTCTGGCTGTAGTTGATGTCGTCCATCTTTACCAAGATGGTACGAGTCGCTGGCGTCGCCTGGGCCTGCTGCCCAATGCCATTGCTACTGCCGCCGACCTCGGCAAATGCCGGAAAGGTGGTGCTGATGAACAGAGTGCTGATCAGCAGTTTAAGGGGTAAGTGTTTCATGGTGAGACCTCGAGATGGGTGCTGGAAATCTCATGCTATTCCCCGCTTGCTGCCAGGCCGCTGACCCCAAAACTACAATTGCGTCAGCTGGGAAAAAGCACGGCGCCATAAAGGCGCCGCTAGGCCAAAGGAGCAATCACGGAAGGCCTGGAAGATGGGAAAATCCTTATCGATGGCACTCTTTGTCGGCCATCATTAGCTTGTGCTCGCGGATCATTTGAGCCAGCACGTCGTCTACCAGCTTGTCATGCTTTTCCATCCAGGCCAGATGCTCTTCGGCAGACATGTTTGGCGCGGGATGTTCGTTGTGCAGCTGGCTCATGATGTCTTCGAGCATGTTCATATGCTCCTTCATGTGCACATGCCGCTCGCCGACCGGGGCCTTCTCCGCCTGGATCAGCACGGCTTCTGCTTTGTCGCGCATCTGCTGGATGCGCTCGAATACACGGTCGCTGCCCCCTTCGGCCCAAGCCATGGAAGACAGCAGTAGCGAACCAACCAGAAGCAAAGGTTTCAGCGATTTCATGGGCAGTCTCCATCAGTGCAAACTATGGCCGGCACCTCTGCTTTTGGTCTGTCGAGGGCCGAGAGCACAACCTAGTACTCATGCTTGCACCCTAGACAAGCCACCCTGTCAGTGAGCTGAAGTCAGAATTACATTTTCGTAAGCTTCTGGTTGGGGCCGCGGTTTGCCTGCAAACTCAGGCCACCCGACTTTTGGAGTCTGCACACATGAAACTACTGGTAGCTGAAGACGAACCCAAAACCGGTACGTACCTCCAGCAAGGTCTCACCGAGGCTGGGTTCAATGTCGACCGGGTTATGACCGGTACAGATGCCCTTCAGCATGCACTTAGCGAAGCCTATGACCTGCTAATTCTGGATGTAATGATGCCTGGGCTGGACGGTTGGGAAGTGCTGCGCATGTTGCGCGCAGCAGGAAAAGACGTCCCCGTACTGTTCTTGACGGCACGCGATGGTGTGGAAGACCGCGTAAAAGGGTTGGAGCTGGGTGCGGACGACTACCTGATCAAGCCATTTGCTTTCTCAGAGCTTCTGGCCAGGGTCAGAACGCTGTTGCGCAGAGGTAATGGTTCGCCGACGCAGACCACCATGAAAATTGCCGATCTGGAAGTCGATCTGATGAAGCGGCGTGCGATCCGTGGCGGGAAAAGAATTGACCTGACCGCGAAGGAGTTTTCACTGCTGGAACTGCTACTGCGCCGGCGCGGCGAGGTGCTCCCGAAGTCGCTGATTGCCTCTCAGGTTTGGGACATGAATTTCGACAGCGACACCAATGTCATTGAGGTTGCGGTACGCCGGCTACGCGCAAAAATCGATGACGATTTCGATCTCAAGCTGATTCATACCGCCCGCGGCATGGGATACATGATGGATGCTCCGGAGTGAATATGAAGCACCTTTCGCTGACCGCACGCATGAGCCTGATGTTCATGTCCGCGGTAATTGCAGTCCTGACGGTAGCAGGGCTGAGTTTCAATATGCTCAGCCAGCACCACTTCAAGATGCTGGATCGGCAGGCCCTGGTGGAGAAACTCGAATCCGCCAAACATATCCTCAACAATGCTCGCGGTGAAGCGAGCCTTTCGGAAGAATTACCGCAGTTGCGAGCTTTGCTGGGAGCCCATCAGGATCTGGCCGCCACTATCCTGGCCAGTGACGGTTCTGTACTGTTTTCCGACCCCAGAGCAGTCGAAGTACCTGAGCGTTTCAGACGTGCAAATGAGCAGAGCATGTGGGAGTGGCAGAACGGCCAACACATGTACCGTGGCATGACGGAGCAAATCTCGGTAGCCGATCAGGCTGAGCCGCTCACTGCGTTGCTGATTCTTGACGTCACCAATCACACACACTTTTTCGACACGCTGCAACGATGGTTTTGGATTGGATTGGTCATCAGCGCCCTGTTCAGTGCCGCACTCGGCTGGGTGGTTGCTCGCAGCGGCCTTAGGCCTCTGCGGCAAGTCACTCATGTGGCCTCCGGGATGTCCGCTCGCTCGTTACAGGAGCGAATCCCTCTCGAACCAGTGCCGCGGGAACTTAAGCAACTGGTTCTCTCCTTCAATGCGATGTTGGCTCGGCTAGAGGATACCTTCGTTAGGCTCTCCAATTTTTCGGCCGACATTGCCCACGAGCTACGAACTCCAGTCAGCAATCTGATGACCCACACCGAGGTCGTGCTGAGTAAAAAACGCGATATCAATGCCTATGAGGAGAATCTGTACTCCAACCTGGAGGACTTGAAGCGCATGTCTCGGATGATTGATGACATGCTGTTCTTGGCCAAGGCTGATAATGGCCTGATCATCCCCGAGCAGGCCAGGATCGAACTGGCTGACGTAGTCTTCAAGCTGTTTGACTACTACCACCTTCTGGCCGAAGAGCGCGGCATTGAGCTATCGCTCACAGGCAAAGGCCAAGTGCTGGGAGATCGGCTGATGCTTGATCGCGCGCTATCCAACTTGCTGTCCAATGCGCTGCGCTACACGCCGGCGGGACAGACAATTTCGGTTCTGATCCGCGAGACAGAGGACTCCACTACCTTCAGTATCGAGAACCCAGGGGACACAATCAGCTCAGAGCATCTAGAGAAGCTCTTCGACCGTTTTTACCGGGTTGACCCCGCTCGGCGGGAGGGCAGCCCGAGCAACGCCGGGCTCGGGCTTGCAATCACCCGATCCATCATTGAGGCTCACAAAGGCCGCATCTGGTGCACCTCAGCGGCTAGCCTCACGGGCTTTCACATCGAATTGCCCCATCCCAGATAATGCCGGTCTGGCGGTAAGTAGGCTACAGCTAACCGCTAGCCCAACTTGACAGGGTGGGTGCAGGTGCAACTCGACTGAGCGCAGATTGCATTCGCCATCCAGATAGGTAACGAGCGGTGAGCTGACACAAGAGGAAACTGCGGGTAGTCGCAGGCGACCGTCTCGCCGCTTTCCAGCTCCTCAGCTTCCAGCGTCTCGCCATCGGTAGCGAGCACATATTTAGCCTTGGCACGGGCCGTCGCGGGGCTGGCCTTCAGTGCCGCCAGGGTTTCGGTGACCTTGCCTGGCTCACACACAGCCAAATGGATATTGCTGGTCTGCAGTACGCCGCCCAGATCGGACTTATTGGTTGCACCCGAACGCAGGCGCTTGAGGGTGGTTTCCTTGTTACCGAAAGCCTGCAGGAAGGCATAAGGGAACTCGACCCGGTCAAACGGCTGGCTGGCCAGGTCGGTGATAGCTTGTTCGATTTCTACGGCGTTCATATAGGGCTGTTCCGATCACTGCTGCCAAGGCGGCACAGGGGGCCTTTAGGCCCACCATCCATGCAAAGTGCATGGATGATAAAGGAACGAGCATTGGCATGTGAAAATGATCCTGTGCCCCATGGAAGCTATCAAAAACTGCTGAGGACGTGGAACGCTGCAGCCAGGACGCATCGCCAAGCCAGTCGAGTGGGCTATGCGAAGAAAACTGCTATCCCCCGCCTACACCACTCGCTGGTCTGAGTTAATGGTCGCAAAGGCGAACTAGCCACTACCCTCGACTGGTACCGAATCCTCGCTGACGATCCCCGTAGGACTTGGTCGCTTTCTTACACAGGTAGCTGGCCCGGTGGAACAGATCCGGTAGCTCATCAACAAGAACCTTGTGTTCTGACCATGCAACCTTCCGCATACGGGGATGCCGATCTATCCGATACGTTGGATTGTCGGGGATATGTACCAGCCCGTCGACCTCATGCTTCGACAACCGCAGTGCACTGGCCCATGACTCTTCTATCCGGCTGATCATGTTGACCCTCTCTGAGCGCAGCAGCCCCAGGGTGTAATAGGCATCGCGGTTCAACAGGATCAGCAGGTGATAATGCTGCCGGCCTGCCTGACCTATTTCTCTCGACCAGACGTACCGTACTTTGCAGCCACGCGAATAGCCACGATCAGCCACTCGTTCCTGGTGGTACTGGATCTTCTTCGTAAACGATTCGAAGAATCGGCTGATGACCTGGTTCGTATAGGCGTAGTCAGGTAGCAGGACGCCTTGAGGCAAGTGGAGGTCAACTCTGAAGGCTAAGACCCTCGGATACTCAGCTAATGCCAGGTCTATGGTGCGCTTGAGATCGGACAGGTGCTCACGAATGAAAGGCCCCTTGTCACGCAACAAGCGGAAGCCCTCAAAGGTGTCGTCGTAGTGAAGATGCAGATTGGTATTGGCTGGATGACGAAGCGGGTAGCGTTGGATGGTGTCGGTATCGTTGAGCATGGTTATGACCTCTCGTTGGTGGAGTTTCATAACCTTTTGTCTACTGTGTACTTTTTAACCGCTACCTTGCTCGCCTGATCCGTTGGTTGGTCTCTCTGGACACGCTGTAGTGTTGGCCTCTCAGATGGTGGATCAGTGTCCGACTCCCTGTGTAGGTCAGTGAAGGTTGCTACTCGGTTAGGCGTGAACCCTTCGGGGGGTAATAGCTAGTAAAAGCATAATACCCGCACCGCAATTTCCTTCGCCGAGCTGCTCGGGCAAAGCCACCTCAATCGTCCCGCCATAGCGGCAATTTTTGCCGAGTTCGGATTTCGGAAATAAATCAAGCTGAAGAGGCCTGAGCCAGATATCGAAGAGGCTGTCGGGGCGGCGGGAGCGACACCGCCACGACTTGCCATGCGAGGCCGCACAGCCAGTGACTGAACGACGGCATAAGCGCCATGACCAGCCGAAGCTGATCATGGCGCAGGAGCGGTTCTAGCCGGCCATACTCAGGTGGCCAATCGGGCGCGTAGCAGCACCCTCAGCCTGGTCACGCTCCTCAATCCTGGCCAGGATCCAGTCGTGCACCTCGCTATCGACCCAGCCGACGCATCGGTCGCCCAACGATACCGGTTTCGGGAAGGTGCCTTCCGAGATGTACTTGTACAGGGTCGACCTAGACAGGCCAGTAGCAGTGATCACGTCTTGTAAGCGGAAAATTCGCATCAGCAGGGCTCCTCTGTATGTCCCAGAGGATCTGCGAGGGCCGTATAAAATGACCTGCCTGTTGCTCGCCTAGGGGGCCCTGGTCAAAAGCCTTACGTCATAGCGAAGGGCCGAGTCCAGCGCATCCTCACGGACATACGAGTCAACCCTCCCACCGCGTACGTCCCATACCCAAAGGCATATGTTGTTATCTCTCGGTGCGGGATGAACAACCAGCGACACAATGCTGAGGCCATCCTTTCTCACCGGAGCTGGAATGAGCCGAACCAGGTGGGGCTTGTATCCTGGCCAGACTTTCATACGGCGCAACCCCTTGTGGATGCTTTCCGCCCACCGGCAAGCCTCGGCCTGGAAACTTTCCCTCAAGCCTCCCCAACCAGCGTACGCAGTCCGATCAGAATTAACGGTCAACGGACCGCCCAGCTCTTCAGCAATCCTTTTGGAAATTTCCGCTTTCGCATCACCCAGGTCGCATTCTGGATCTGACCAAATAGCCGTCAGCAGATACGACGTATGGCTTGCCAGCTTGTGATAGAGCAGATCCAGCACATAAGGCTTTTGTCCTTGCTTTGGCTTCAGCGCATTTAGCGCCTCTGTCGTCGGCATTGCCGCGCCGAGTATGTCGTATCTGCCCGGCCCATGCGTTACGTATACCACTACCCCCCGTTCCCTCTGTCTCAAACGAAGCTGCGGGTGATCCAGGTTTAGGTAGTAGATGCTCGTTACCTTTGAGCCAACGAAGACCCCATGCGACAACCCCGGCATATAGCTCCTAACGAACCCCAAGCTCAAAAGACGCTTCAATTGATGCTTGATCGATAAGGTGTCGAGACCAGTCATAGCCCTGAGCCTAGGCCCTCCAAGCCCGGCCACTACACCGCACTCGTCAGCCTCACTGAGAAGGGCCGCTAATAAAACCCGGGTAGCAGCCCCCAACCGCCCCTTGGCACCAGGAGCTGCAGGCCGACCGTCTTTGCGTGTCGCAGTACGGGGTGGCTTTTCCTCATGCCCTGTCGATGCCGTCGTTTCACCGTCCCTAACTGCGTGAATCTCCGGTTCAAGAAAAAGACGAAGCATCAGCTCGCGATGAGTGAATTCTGGGTCTGCCTTGACGAGCACTCTAAGCAAGTTTTCTGAGGCTACGTAGCTGACATCAGGACGCCCAACCCTGCCGTCCTGCTTGCACTTCTTCAGAAGCCCAGCCCTGACCAGCTCTTGCGAAGCATCCCAGACAAACCTTTCCGTCAGACAGAGTTGCTTCGCTACAGGCTTGATCTTGTAAGGCACGTCCAGACTGACGTCATTCCGACAAACAAAAGCCTGCAAAAAAAACCGTGCCTCTGCATCTGCTTCTATATCTGATAGAGCTATCATGGCCGTAAAAATCTTAATCCAAAAATAGAAATTGAGATTTTATACCCTATTTTATCAGAACAGTTAATTCAGTTAACAAGACCGTTAACGATGCATTTAACATGCTAATTAACAAATCAGTTAACACCTCATAATTCACATCAGCTAACACATCAGTTATCTTTTCTGTTAACAGGCTTGGCATAGCGAGCGCCCACGGCATGGTGGTGGAGCTCAGTAAGAGGAGAGAGGTGGATGGCGAGGACTGAAGGCAAGCCGAGCTGGCTCAATGAGGATGATCATGAAGAGTGGCAGTGGGCCGCGAACTATCTGTCCAAACACTGCCCTGATCGACTCAAGGACAAGCTCAGCCTGATGGCCGCGACGATTTTCAGCTCGCTTGTCAGATCGATCCATGCCCTAGAAAAAGAGGCCGAAGGCGTAAAGCTCATTCAGCGACTGAGAAATGCCATCCGGCAACGGCGCTATCGAGCGACAGAGGGTGGCCGGCAGACGTGCTCCTTCACCCTCCCCAAAGCAACCAAGGCAAAGCTCAAGACCTTGGCAAAAAGACACAAAATTACTGAAACAGGCGTGATTGAAAGCCTGATCGAGGTAGCCTCTAAACAGGTTTCCATTAACAAAGAGGAAGCCAGGCACGAATCTCAGGCAATGAAAGCCATACGCAACGCACGCAAGCTTGAACAAGAGTTAGCCAAGATCCGCATTGATGAAACCTGGAAGCAGCTGCGCCATTGCATAAAACAGCTTGCGCAGTGGGAGGCCTACCTAAAGGAAACACTCCCTGCGCTATCCCCCGAGGAAGAAGCCGCTGCAACGCCTCTTGCAGAGGAACACCTGCGTGTAATCCAAGAGGCCATCGACGCCGCCGTATTCAAGCATAGAGAGATGAGCCCAAGAGCCATCTGAAATCATCGCCCCAGGGCAGCGACCCACCAGAGTGTGGGTCAAAGTGTGGGTCAAAGTAATTTATAAATATAAAATCTTATAAAATCAATGAGATACAACAATAATACACCGGCCACAAGCCGGCTTTTTTATTGCCTTTCGCCAGGCAACCGGTACACATTCGTTACACCCAGGCAAAACGGCGACATGCCGGTGTGCTGTAATCGATGAGCAAAACTGACCTGCCAGGCCCAATGGACATGATGAACCTGACCGTACGCAATCGAATCATTGTCAGCTTTCTGCTGATCATCGCCATTCTGGTTCTGCTGGCTGGCGCCTCTTATGCTCGCCTGGTGCAGATCGAGAGCGAGGCCGACGACATGCTCAACGACTCGGTACCGGGCGCCTACTACATCAGCAAGGTACAGGGTGAATGGGCCAGGCACATGCTGGAAACACGGCGCCTGTTGCTCAATATCATGGGCAATGCCGAGACGGACGCTCTGGCCAATCATGCCGAGCAGTTCGCCATGATCGAGGACCGTCTCAATGAGTTGCTTGGCCGCTACAAGGCCTCCGTCAGCGACGTCGATGAGCAGGCGCTGTCTGATCGCTTCAACCAGTTACACCAGCAGTATCTGCGAACCCATGAGCAACTGATCGAACAATTGCAGCAAAGCAGCCCGCAACAGGCCCGCCAGTTTGCATCCGAGAAGCTGTTCCCGCTCTGGGACCAGGCACAGAGTTCGCTGGATGCATTGATCGACCGTAATCGCCAGCTATCCGAACAGGCAGCCAGTGTGATCCGCGATGAGGTTCGCGTGCTGGAGTTCGCTCTGCTGATGGCCATTCTGCTGGCAGCCCTGGTCGCGGCGATCTGCGGCTGGCTGTTGATGCGCGCCATTACCCAACCTGTAGAACGCATCGTCGCCACCCTCAAATCCCTGGAAAGCGGCGACCTGTCGGTGAAGCTCGACCTGCACCGACGCGACGAATTCAACGCCATCGAGCTGGGCTTCAACAGCATGGTCGGCGAGCTCAAGAACCTGGTCGGCAACGCCCAGCGCTCGGCGGTGCAGATGACCACCTCGGTCACCGAGATCGCCGCCACCTCGCGCCAGCAGCAGGCCACGGCCACCGAGACCGCCGCCACCACCACTGAAATCGGCGCCACTTCACGGGAGATCGCCGCGACTTCGCGCGATCTGGTCCGCACCATGGGCGAGGTATCGGACAACGCCGAGCAGACCTCGATTCTCGCCGGCACCGGCCAGCTCGGCCTGGCCCGCATGGAAGAAATCATGCATCAGGTGATGGGCGCGGCCGACGTGGTCAACGGCAAGCTGTCGATCCTCAACGAGAAGGCCGGCAACATCACCCAGGTGGTGACCACCATCGTCAAGGTGGCGGATCAGACCAACCTGCTGTCGCTCAACGCCGCGATCGAGGCGGAAAAAGCCGGCGAGTACGGCAAGGGCTTCGCCGTGGTGGCCGTGGAAGTGCGCCGCCTGGCCGACCAGACTGCCGTGGCCACCTACGACATCGAGCAGATGGTGCGCGAGATCCAGTCCGCGGTATCCGCCGGCGTGATGGGCATGGACAAGTTCTCCGAGGAAGTGCGCCGCGGCATCGGCGAGATGGCGCAGATGGGCGACCAGCTCAGCCAGATCATCCAGCAGGTGCAGGCCCTGGCGCCGCGCATCCAGATGGTCAACGAAGGCATGCAGGCGCAGTCCACCGGCGCCGAACAGATCAACCAGGCGCTGGTGCAGCTCGGCGAAGCCAGCAGCCAGACCGTCGACTCGCTGCGCCAGGCTGGCGCCGCCATCGATGAACTCAATCAGGTGGCCAACAACCTGCGCGTTGGCGTCAGCCGCTTCAAGGTCTGAACATGCCGGCTTCCAGCAAAGCAGCAGCCGGCGAACTGCACCTGCAGTTTCAGCTCGGTAACGATCGCTACGCCCTGCCCGCCAGCCAGGTGGTCGAAGTGCTGCCGCTGCGCCGCCTGAAACAGGTGCCCGAAGCACCACAGTGGGTGGCCGGGCTGTTCGAGCATCGCGGCCGGATGACCCCGGTGATCGATCTCAGCCGCCGCGTGCTGGGTCGCCCCGCCCTGCCCCGCAGCAGTACGCGGCTGGTGCTGGTGCGCTTCGACATGCAACAGGGTGAGCAAGCGACGGTGCTCGGCCTCATCCTGGAGCAGGCCACCGACACCCTGCGCCTGCCCAGCGGCGCATTCCAGGCCAGCGGCCTGGAAGCCGGTCAGGCCGATTACCTGGGGCCGCTGCAACGCGATGCCCGCGGCATGATCCAGCGCATCGAGGTCGCCGGGCTGCTCGACGACGAGGTACGCGCCTTGCTGTTCCAACCTGCGGAACAGGGCTGACGGCATGATCGAGCATATCGAGCGCCTGCTGAAAAGCCGCATCGGCCTGGAAGCCGAATCGGTCGGCCGCACGGTGATCGAACGCGCCGTACGTCAGCGCATGAGCGCCCTCGGCCAGCAGAACCTGGAAGGCTACTGGACCACTCTCGGTGGTTCGCCGCGCGAGCAGCAGGCGCTGGTGGAAGCCGTGGTGGTGCCGGAAACCTGGTTCTTCCGCTACCCGGAATCGTTCAACGCACTGGCCAGCCTGGCCCAGGAACGCCACGCCCAACTGCACGGCGGCCGGCCGCTGCGCCTGATCAGCCTGCCCTGCTCCAGCGGTGAAGAGCCCTACTCCATCGCCATGACCTTGCTCGATGCCGGCTTTGCCGCCGAACAGTTTCAGATCGAGGCACTGGACGTCAGCGACAAGGTGCTGGAACAGGCACGCAAGGGCCTCTACGGGCGCAACTCGTTCCGCGGCGATGCCCTGGCCTTTCGCGATCGTTTTTTCCATGAGCAGGATGCCGGAGGCTTTCTCCTCGACGAGCGGGTGCGCACCTGCGTCAGGTTGCGCACCGGCAACCTGCTCGACCCCAGCCTGTTCGTCGGCGAACCCAGCTACGACTTCATCTTCTGCCGCAACCTGCTGATCTATTTCGACCGCCCGACCCAGGTGCGCGTGCTGGAACTGCTCAAGCGCCAGTTGCAGGAAGGCGGCACGCTGTTCATCGGCCCGGCCGAGGCTAGCCTGGCCAGCCAGAACGGTTTGCAGGCGCTGGGCCGACAGCAGACCTTCGCCTTTCGCATGGCCCCGGCCCAGCCAGTAATGAACGTGCCGACGCGGGTACCCGCCAGCCGCACGCGCCCAGCCGCGGCGATACCAACGCGCGCCATCCAGCCGAACAGGCCACGCCCCGCAAGCAGAACGCTGAGCGCTGCGGCGCCACAGGTGCAGGCAGTGGATATCTGGAGCGAAGTCGCCAACCTGGCCAACGCCGGCCGTATCGACGAGGCACGCCAGCGCAGCGAGCAGCATTTGCAACACAACGGCCCCAGCGCCGCCGCTTATTACTGGTTGGGCCTGCTCTGCGATGCGGCAGGTAAGGGTGACCAGGCCTGCGCCTACTACCGCAAGGCGATCTATCTCGAACCGCAGCACCGCGAGGCGCTCACCCATCTGGCCGCACACCTGGAAGCGCAGGGCGACCAGAGTGGTGCCCAGCGCCTGTATCGCCGTGCGCAGAACCCCGAGGTAGGCGAACGTGACTGATCAGAACCTGCTGCACAGCCAGGCTGCCGTGGACGATTGCTGGAATCGCATCGGCGTATTCGGCGACAAGAGCTGCCCGCTGCTGGAGCGGCATATTCACTGTCGCAACTGCGAGGTTTACGGCGCAGCGGCCATCGCCCTGCTCGACCGCTATGGCAGCGCCCTGGAGCGTGGCGATGACGACTACGGCCAAGGCGAGAGCGAGGAGACGCAGGGCGCACAACGCTCACTGCTGATCTTCCGCCTTGGCGAACAATGGCTGGCCATCGCCACGCGCTGCCTGGCCGAGGTGATGCCGGTCTCACCGATTCACGTACTGCCACACCGCAACAGCCATGGCCTGCTGGGCGTGACCAACGTACGCGGTACCCTGGTGGCCTGCCTGTCGCTGGCCGAATTACTCGGCCTCGACACGCAGCAGGATGCGCGCCGTGGCGAGCGCCGGGTGATCCCGCGCATGCTGATTCTGGAGAGCGACAGCGGCCCGCTGGTGACGCCGGTGGATGAGGTCAGCGGCATCCAGCGCATCCCTGTGGCACGCATCAGCAGCGTCAAACATGACGACAAGCGCGCCATCAGCCGTTTCACTGCGGGCGTCCTGCAATGGCAGGAACAGAGCATTACCCTGCTCGACGACGAACAGTTGCTGCAAACCATGATCGGGAGCCTCGCGTGACACCGGACCAGATGAGGGATGCATCGCTGCTCGACCTGTTCCGGCTGGAGGCCGAGGCGCAGAAGCAGGTGCTCGACACCGGCCTGCTGATTCTCGAGCGCGACCCGGCCAACGCCAGCCAGCTGGAAGCCTGCATGCGCGCCGCGCACTCGCTCAAGGGCGCAGCGCGTATCGTTGGCCTGGACAATGGCGTGCAGGTCGCCCACGCCATGGAGGACCTGCTGGTCGCTGCCCAGGAAGGCCTGCTGCGGCTGCTGCCCGATCATATCGACGCCCTGCTGCAAGGCTCCGACCTGCTCCTGCGCATCGGTCAGGCGCAGCAGGACGCCGAGCTGGAAGCGCGGGTGGAAACCGTCACCACGCGCCTGCAGGTACTGCTTGGCAACGCCGTGCCGGCACTGCGCGTGCAACCTGGCGACAGCGCCACGTTTGTCGCCGAAGCCAAACCGGCCAGCCTGCCCGAAACGTTCATGGCAACCAGCCCGCAGCCAGCCGAGCCGGTGGCCGACGAACGCATCAGTCGCGTATTGCGGGTGTCGGCCGAGCGCTTCGATCACCTGATCGACCTGTCCGGCAAATCGCTGGTGGAGTTCCAGCGCACCAAGCCGCTGAACGATTCGCTGCATCGCCTCAAACGCCAGCAGGAGTCAGCGCGGCGTACCCTGGAGACATTGCGCGAGCACCTGCTCGGCACCGAGCTGGACGCCACCGCGCAGGCGCTGTTCACCGAAAGCCGCAACCTGCTGATCGAATGCCAGCAACATCTCCAGGCTCATCAGGAACTGTTCGACGACTTCGTCTGGTACGGCGGGCAACGCACGCAGCAGCTGTACGACCTGGCCCTGGCCTCGCGCATGCGTCCGTTCGCCGATGTGTTGACCGGGCAGACGCGCATGTTGCGCGATCTTGGCCGCTCACTGGGCAAGCAGGTGCGTCTGGAAATCGAAGGCGAGAATACCCAGGTCGACCGCGACGTGCTGGAGCGCCTGGAAGCACCACTGACGCATTTGCTGCGCAACGCCGTCGACCACGGCATCGAGCCACCGGCGCTGCGCGCCCGCAAGGGCAAACCGGAAGAAGGCGTGGTGCAGCTGCGCGCCCGTCATCATGCCGGCATGCTGGTGCTGGAAGTCAGCGACGACGGCGCCGGCATCGACCTCGAGCGCGTCGCCCAGGCGGTGGTCAAACGGCGTTTCGCCACCGCCGAGCAGGTCGAGCAGATGACCGAGGAAGAGCTGCTGGCCTTCCTCTTCCTGCCTGGTTTCAGCATGAGCCAGCAGGTCACCGAAGTATCCGGTCGCGGTGTCGGCCTAGACGTGGTGCAGCACGAGATTCGCCGCATGCGCGGCAACGTGCGTCTGCTGCAGCGCCCGGATCAGGGCTGCCTGTTCCACCTCGAACTGCCGCTGACCCTCTCGGTGGTGCGCGCCCTGGTGGTGACCATCGGCGGCGAGGCCTATGCCTTCCCGCTGGCGCAGATAGAACGCATGCTGCGCCTGCCGCGCAGCGCCATCGTCCAGCTCGAGGGGCGCCAGCACTTCTGGCTGGAGGACGAGCACGTCGGCCTGATCTCCGCTGCACAGCTGCTGCAATGCAATGAAAAACAGGGCGACGATGACAGCATTGCCATCGTGCTGATTCGCGACCGCGAGCAGTATCACGGCCTGGCGGTCGAAGCCTTCCTCGGCGAGTTCACCCTGGTGCTGATGCCGCTCGATGGGCGCCTGGGCAAGGTGCGCGACGTCGCGGCCGGCGCCCTGCTGCACGACGGCACGCCGGTGCTGATCCTCGACGTCGACGACCTGCTCAACTCGGTGGGCAAATTGCTCGGCACCGGTCACCTGGAGCGTGTCGACCATGCCAGCCATGCGCGCCAGGCGGTCAGCAAGCGTGTGCTGGTGGTGGATGACTCGCTTACCGTACGCGAGCTGGAGCGCAAGCTGCTGCTCAGCCGTGGCTATCAGGTGTCTGTCGCCGTGGATGGTATGGACGGCTGGAACGCCCTGCGCGCCGAGACCTTCGATCTGCTGATCACCGATATCGACATGCCGCGCATGGACGGCATCGAACTGGTCACGCAAGTGCGCCAGGACCCACGCCTGCGCTCGCTGCCAGTGATGGTGGTGTCATACAAGGACCGTGAAGAGGATCGCCGCCGCGGCCTGGAGGCCGGCGCCGATTATTACCTGGCCAAGGCCAGCTTCCATGACGAAGCACTGCTGGATGCCGTGCAAACCCTGATCGGTGAGGCCCGCGAATGAGGATCGCCATTGCCAACGACATGCCCCTGGCGGTCGAAGCCCTGCGCCGTGCGCTGGCGGCAGAACCCGAATACCAGCTGATCTGGGTAGCCGGCAACGGCGAGGAGGCGGTCAGCCGCTGCCGCGACGACCTGCCCGACCTGCTGCTGATGGACATGCTTATGCCCGGCATGGACGGCGTGGAGGCGACCCGACGAATCATGCATGACACGCCCTGCGCCATTCTCATCGTCACCTCGGACGTCGAACGCAACATGTCGCGGGTGTTCGACGCCATGGGTGCCGGCGCACTGGATGTGGTCGCCGCGCCGTCGCTTGGCCCGCAACAGGTACTCGATGCCGCGACGGTAAGGCGCAAGATCCACAACATCGCCTGGATGATCGGCCACAAGACCTCGCGCTCGGTCAAACCGACGCCGGTGCGCAGCACCGAGAACCGCGGCAAGCGCCTGGTGGCCATCGGCGCATCGGCTGGCGGCCCGGCTTCGCTGGTGGAGCTGCTGCGGCAGATACCGCCGGATTTTCCCGCCAGCATCGTGCTGGTGCAGCATGTCGACGAAGTCTTCGCAGCCGGCATGGCCCAGTGGCTCGGCAGTGAATCGCACATGCCGGTGCGCCTGGCCCGGGAAGGCGAAGTGCTGCAACCGGCCACCGTGCTCCTGGCCGGCACCAACAATCACCTGTACCTGGCACCGGAGGGGCGCCTGGTGTACCGACGCGAGCCGGCCGATCAGGTCTACCGGCCCTCTATCGATGTATTCTTCGAGAGCGTGGCCACCTACTGGCGAGGTGATGCAATTGGCGTGCTGCTGACGGGTATGGGGCGCGATGGCGCCAGGGGCCTGAAGCTGATGCGCGAACGCGGCTTTCATACCATCGCCCAGGACCAGGCCAGCAGCGCCGTCTACGGTATGCCCAAGGCCGCTGTGGCGTTGGGCGCCGCAGCAGAAGTGCTGCCTCTGGACAGAATTGCGGCGCGCCTGCTCGAGCGCCTGGGCTAAGAACGCCAACCCGCGGCCAAAGCAGCCGCGCAACCTACGACAACAAAGGCGGAGACGCATTTATGCAATGGCCTCAAGGGAACTCCAATCATCATTACGGCTTGCCCGACTACTCGATGATGGTGCTGCTGGTCGACGACCAGGCCATGATCGGTGAAGCCGTGCGGCGGGCGCTGAGCGAAGAGAGCGACATCGACTTCCACTTCTGCTCCGACCCACATCAGGCGCTGAGCGTGGCTCAGCAGATCAAGCCGACGGTGATCCTGCAGGACCTGATCATGCCCGGCGTCGACGGTATCGAACTGCTCGCCCAGTACCGTGCCGCGCCCGGCCTGCGCGATGTGCCGATCATCGTGCTGTCGACCAAGGAGGACCCCAAGGTCAAGAGCGCCGCCTTCACCGCCGGCGCCAACGATTACCTGGTCAAGCTGCCGGACGTGATCGAGTTGCTCGCGCGCATTCGCTACCACTCGCGCTCCTATCTGACCATGCTGCAGCGCGACGAAGCCTACCGCGCCCTGCGCGAAAGCCAGCAGCAGTTGCTCGACACCAACCTGGTGCTGCAACGCCTGATCAAGTCCGATGGCCTCACCGGCCTGGCCAACCGCCGCTACTTCGACGAATACCTGGAGATCGAATGGAGCCGCGCCCTGCGCGATCAGAGCGAGCTGTCGCTGCTGATGATCGACGTCGACTACTTCAAGGCCTATAACGACCAGCATGGCCACGTCGCTGGCGATGAAGTGTTGCGCCGCGTCGGTGAATCGCTGCGCGGCAGCTGTACGCGCGCCTCTGATCTGGCCGCACGCTACGGCGGTGAAGAATTTGCCGTGATCATGCCCGGCACGGCCGCCGGCGGCGCGCGCCTGCAGGCAGAAAAGATCCGCCGCGCCGTAGAGGCGATGGGTATTCCTCACGATCTCCCCAAAACGGGCTCTCCAATCAGCGTAAGCATCGGTATCGCGACCATCCGGCCCTCTGTGGAGCATGACCCGCTGAGCCTGGTGATCAAGGCCGATGAAGGCCTGTACCTGGCCAAGCACAGCGGCCGCAACCAGGTGGCGCAGGCTGGCGAAAGCAGCTAGCCACCGGGCGATAATCGCCCACTTTGCGAGCATCCCTCGGCCTTACCGAAATCCCCTGCAACCCGCGATTTTACTGAGCCTGACGCCCCGCTCGAGGGTGTCGGACTTTTTCTTGCACGCTTTAACTAGCAACCGCTGAATTGACTGAATTAACCAGTTAGTACATTTTCCTTGCAGTCACGCCACAACAACAAGAGATACCCCATGACGCCCTGCATTCTTGTACTCAACGGCCCCAATCTGAACCTGCTCGGAACCCGCGAACCGGCTACCTATGGCCATGAAACCCTCGCCGACATTTCCCGGCTTTGCGCCGATACTGCAGCCGAACACGGCTTGAAGATCGAGTTTCGCCAGACCAACCATGAGGGCGAACTGCTCGACTGGATTCATGCCGCACGAGGGCGCTGCGCCGGCATCCTGATCAATCCGGCAGCCTGGACTCACACGTCGGTGGCCATCCGCGATGCCCTGGTAGCCAGCGAACTACCGGTCATCGAGGTGCATCTGTCCAACGTGCACAAGCGCGAACCGTTCCGTCATCACTCCTTCGTCTCGCCGATTGCCGTCGGTGTCATTTGTGGGCTCGGCAGTCAGGGTTACCGACTGGGCCTGCAGTACTTCGCTCAATCGCTCAAGGGTTAAGACCATGTCCTCCGTTACCAGCGGCATTCTCGCCGGCCTAATCGGCAAAGGCATTCAGGCTTCCCGCACGCCCGCCATGCACGAACGCGAAGGCGATGCGCAGGGGCTGCGCTACCTCTACCGCCTGATCGATCTCGACCAGTTGGGCCTCGACCTCGACGCGCTGCCGAGCCTGCTCGATGCGGCGCAGCACATGGGCTTTACTGGTCTCAACATCACCTTCCCGGCCAAGCAGGCGATCATCCCGCTGCTCGATGAGCTGTCGAGCGAGGCGCGTGGTATTGGCGCGGTGAACACCGTGGTACTCAAGGACGGCAAGCGGGTCGGCCACAACACCGACTGCCTGGGTTTCGCCGAGGGCTTGCGTCGCGGCCTGCCCAACGTGGCTCGCCGGCGCGTGGTGCAGATGGGGGCAGGCGGCGCAGGCGCAGCCGTGGCCCACGCCCTGCTCGCCGAAGGCGTCGAACGCCTCTGCATTTTCGAAGTGGAGCCCGGCCGCGCCCAGGCCCTGGCGGACAATCTCAACGCTCACTTTGGCGCCGAGCGCGCCATCGCCGGTGTAGACCTGGCCGGTGAAGTCGCCGCTGCCGATGGGCTGGTCAACACCACGCCGGTGGGCATGGCCAAACTGCCGGGCACACCGCTGCCGGTGGAGCTGCTGCATGCCGGGCTGTGGGTGGCCGAGATCATCTATTTTCCGCTGGAAACCGAACTGCTGCGCCACGCTCGCGCCCTGGGCTGCCGCACCCTGGATGGCGGCACCATGGCGGTATTCCAGGCGGTCAAGGCGTTCGAACTGTTCAGCGGCCGCCCGGCCGATGCCGAACGCATGCAGGCGCATTTCGCCAGTTTCTGAGCGTACTCATGCAAAAAGGGCCCTGGCAGCGACAACGCCGCCAGGGCCCTTTGCATATCCGCACCGATCTTCAGCCCTGGATATAACGCAGCACCGCCTCGCAGATCATCGCCTTGTGGCGCTGCTTGACCTGCTCGTCGGGCAGGTCGATCTGGAAGATCTCGCCAAAGGTATGGCGGTTGGACACCCGGTAGAAACAGAACGAACTGATCAGCAGGTGCACATCGAGCACATCGATACCGGGGCGGAACACACCCTCTTCCTCGCCGCGACGCAGGGTCTTGCCGAGGGTGTCGAGCACCACGTTGCTCATCTGGCGGATGACCGGCGACTGCTTGACGTACTCGCCGTAGTGGATGTTCTCGATGCTGACGATGCGCACGAAGTCGACGTTGCGGTCATGGTGATCGAAGGTGAACTCCACCAGCCGACGGATCGCCAGCACCGGTGGCAAGGAGGCCAGATCGAGGCGACTCTCGGTACCGCGGATATCGCCGTAGAGCTTGACCAGCACCTCGAGATAGAGCTGCTCCTTGCTGCCGAAGTAGTAGTAGATCATCCGCTTCGAGGTCGCGGTACGCTCGGCGATGGCGTCCACGCGGGCGCCGGACAGGCCCTGCTGAACGAACTCCGTGATGGCGGCCTGGAGAATGCTCTCGCGAGTTTTCTCCGGATTGTTCTTACGTACCTTGCGCACCACCTCGAGAGGTTGAGTGGCCAGGTTGGCAACGGCTTCGGTCATACGGCAATGGTCTTTTTTATAGGTATTGGTGGGGCGGATTATGGCAGGCCGCAGCGGCAACCGGACAGGCTGCCACCTGCACCCACTTATAACCGCGGACGCTTCAAGCCACCACTGCGCGCCTTGGCCATGGCGGCCAGACGCACCGCGACGTTGGCCGCGCCATAGCCGACATAGCCGCCCTTGCGCTGAATGATTTCGAAGAAGAAGCGTTCCTCGAACGGCTCGGTGTAGACGTGGAACAACTCGCCGCCCTGAGCATCACGGTCATAGAGCACGTTGTAATAGGCCAGCTCGCTGAGGAACTCGTCGTCGAAGTCGAAGCGCGCGGCCAGATCGTCGTAGTAGTTCAGCGGGATTTCCAGTAGCGGCACGCCTGCCTCTTTGGCCCGCGCCACTTCGGCGAAGATGTCTTCGCAGGAGAAGGCGATGTGGTGCACGCCGGAGCCCTGATAGCTGGACAGGGCGTGGGCAATTGCGGTGTTACGGTTTTCCGAGATGTTCAGCGGCAGGCGAATCGAACTGCAACGGCTGCGTATCGCGCGGCTTTTCACCAGGCCGTAAGGATCGGGCAGGACCACTTCGTCGTCCGCTTCGAAGTCGAGCAGGCTCTTGTAGAACAGCACCCAGCTATCCATGGAATCGGCTGGTAGTGCCAGCGCCATGTGATCGATGCGCTGCAGCCCGCCGCTGGCCTGGGCATTGGCGTCCAGGCTGAAGTCGCTGTCGTAGATGGTCTGCCCTGCTCCCGCCTGCTCCACCAGATAGATCAGGCTGCCATCGGGAGCGCGCACTGCCGGCACTTCCCGCTCGTTGGGGCCGACCAGGCCACGATAGGGCTGACCCCGATAGTCGCAGGCGCGCTGCAACGCAGCGGCACCATCCTTCACCCGCAGCGCGGTGGCACACAGTGACGGGCCATGGGACTCGAAGAAGTTGTGCGCGAAGGAATAAGGTTCGGCGTTGAGCACGATGTTGATATCGCCCTGGCGAAGCAGGCTGACGTCCTTGGAGCGATGCTGGCCGGCATGGGCAAAGCCCAGTCGCTCCAGCCAGCCGGACAGACGCGCGCCGACAGCCTCGTCGACGGCGAACTCGAGAAACTCCACGCCGTCGTAGCGGTGCGCCGCAGGCGGGGTGAAGAGTACGCCCGGCTCGATCTGATGCCCCTCTTTCTCGAGACGCTTGTGGGTCTTCTCCTCGAGATAGAGCAGCGAGCGCAGGCCGTCGGCGGCGTTCTGACGCGGCGGCGCGGCACGGAAACCATCGTTGAAGATTTCCAGCGACAGCGGACCGCGGTAGCCGGTGCGCAGGATCGGCGCGAGGAAACCGGCCAGATCGAATTCGCCCTGCCCCGGGAAGCAGCGGAAATGACGGCTCCATTCCAGCACGTCCATGGCCAGGATCGGCGCATCGGCCATCTGCACGAAGAAGATCTTGTCGCCAGGGATATCGGCGATGGCGCTCGGGTCGCCCTTGAGCGACAGGGTATGGAAACTGTCGAGGATCACCCCGACGGCCGGATGGTCGGCCTGGCGCACCAGCTTCCATACCTGCTGATAGGTATTGACGTGGCGGCCCCAGGCCAGGGCTTCGTAACCGATTCGCAGGCCGCGTGCGCCGGCGCGCTCGCCGAGCAGGCGCAGGTCGTCGATGAGGATTTCATCGTCGCCCAGCGAGTCGGCGGCGACGTTGCTGCACACCAGCACCAGGTCGGTTCCCAGTTCCTGCATCAGGTCGAACTTGCGCTCGGCACGGTCGATGTTGCGCTGCAGGCGGTCACGGCGGCAGCCTTCGAAGTCGCGAAATGGCTGAAACAGGGTAATGGCCAGGCCGAGGTCGGCACAGCGCTTGCGAATCTCAGTGGGGCTGCCGTCGTAGTAGAGCAGGTCGTTCTCGAAGATTTCCACACCGTCGAAGCCGGCGGCGGCAATGGCTTCGAGCTTCTCGGGCAGGGTACCGCTGAGGGAAACGGTGGCAATTGAACGCTGCATAGACGGCTCCGGGCTGAGGCGGCGCCGTGGCGGGCAAAGTGAGGGAGGCGAGACGCGCTCATGAGCCCTCACTCGGCCGGTTGGTCGGCGCTCATGGATTGTTCGTAGCCTGGATTATTGGCAGGGTCGGAGAGATCAGCAATTCAAAATGAACGAACTGGTTAGTTTTCCGTTCGATAATCGAACATCGATCATTTCCGGGACGGTTTCCGGCTTTGCCAGGCAGCCGCCAAACCACTGAGGCAGATGATGAGGATACCGATCATCGCCGTGGTATCCGGCTTGTGCTGGAACACCAGCAGCCCCAGCAACCCGGCGAAGACGATCTGCACATAGCCGAACGGCGCCAGCAAGGCAGGCGCGGCATGGCGGAAGGCATGGGTCAGCAGCAGGTGAGCGGCCATGCCACAGCCGCCTAGCGCCAGCATCATCAAACCGTGCGTGAGGCTCGGCACATGCCAGAAGAACGGCACCAGCAGACTCATCACCAGCGTGTTGACCAGGCCGGCGAAGAAGTTGCTAGTGGTCGCGCTGTCCACTTCACTGAGGCGCCGGGTGAGGATCTGATAGCAGCTGAAACACAGCGCTGCGCTCAGCGGCAACAGCACCGCCGGGGTGAACAGGCTGCCGCCCGGATGCACGATGATCAGCACCCCGACAAAGCCGATGATCACCGCCACCCATTGCCCGACGCTGACGCGTTCACCGAGCAAGGGCACCGAGAGCGCCGTGACCAGCAGCGGCGCGAGAAAGATCACCGAGGTTGCCTCGGCCAGCGGGATGAACATCAGCCCCGTGGTGAACAGCAGGCTCACGCCCAGCAGGCACAGCGCCCGCAGCACCTGCAGGCCAGGCCGTTTGGTACGCAGCACGCGCAAACCGGATTGCGGCAGGAAGATGCCGGCCATCAGCAGGGTGTGCACCAGGTAGCGCGCCCAGACGATGAGGATGATTGGATAGAAACCCGACAGGTATTTGGACATGGCATCGTGACTGGCGAACAGGAAGGTCGCCAGCACCATCAGGCCGATCCCCTTGAGCGGGTGATTGGCGCCGGACAATGGAGTGAGACTCATGAAATACCCGGAAGGCGGACTCGCCGCAAAAAAGATAGCAAGACAACTAACTATACAGACCACCGCGGCCCAGCGCCTACATCCACTGCGGCAAGCACTGGCTGCATCACGACCGACGGTCGAGCAGCTGCCGGGTCTTCTCCAGCGCCATGCGGGCTCGCTGCAATGCGCTGACACCCTGCTCCAGCAGCTGTCGGGTCGGAATTTCCAGGCTCAGCGGGATATTTGCCGGTAGGGCTCGCAGCAAGCCGAGCAGATCGCAGTCACCATCACCGGGAAAGCGCCGCTCGTTGCGCGCTTGGCGCAGGATCTCCTCCATGTCAGCTGGACGAGGCCCGGCCACGTCGCACAACTGAGCGTAGCGCAAGCGCTCGGCGGGCACTGCCGCCAGATCTTGCAGGCGCGAAGCCGAGCGGTCGAAGTGGAAGGCATCGACCAGCACGCAGCCGTTGGGGCGGCCCGCCGCGGCGACGATACGCGCCGCCTGGGCCAGATCGCGGGCGTCGGTCCAGGGCATGAATTCCAGGTGCGGATGCAGGCCGTACTGCGCGGATAGATCACAGAGCCCGGCGAAGTTGTCGATCTGCCGCGCCTCGTCCGGGTCGTTGCCGGCCACCAGCAGTTCGCTGGCGCCACACTCGGCGCCGACGGCGAGGATCGCCTCGAAATCGGCGACGCGGGTGTCCGGCTTCAGGCGCAGGATTTCCACATCGAGCACCCGAACGCCGGTATCGCGCAGGCGCTGCAACGTCTGCGCGCGCAGGCCGGCATCGGCCACCAGCGGGAAGTGATGCTCCTCGGGCGTGGCCGGTACCAGACGCAAGCCAACATGGCTGTAGCCGGCGCGCGCCGCCACCTCGACCATTTCCGGCGGCGACAGCTCGAGCACGGTCAGGGCGGCCAGGGAAAGAATACGTTCACTCATGATGGTTCTCTGCTCAGAGGGTTTCGGGGACGCAGGCCTGGCCGCTTTCCGCCGCCTGGCGAATGGCCTCGACCAACGCCAGGGTGCGGCCAGCATCGGCAGCGCTGGCCAGCGGCTCAACCTGGCCACGGGCGACCTGAACGAAATGCTGCAACTGGCGGCGCAATGCTTCGCCGGCATCGAAATGTTCCTGCACCTGCTGCAACGGCTGGTGCCAGCCAGCGCCCGCCTCGCTGTACTGCCAGTGCTTGAGCTGCGGAACGCTCAAGGCGCCGCGGGTACCGGCGAGCAGATAACAGGGCTGATCGGCCTGGCGCGGGTAGACCGGGTTCTCGCCCGATGTCATCTCCCAGCTCCAGGGCGCGGCAACGCCGTCGGAGCCGGTCAGGCTGCCCAGCGCGCCACCTTCGAATTGCAGCAGCACCGCTGCGCTGTCCTCGTTGGCGAAACCGCGCACGCCATTGCTGGTAATGGCCTGTACCTGGCGCACTTCGCCGCACAAGTGCCGCAGCAGATCGAGGTCGTGAATCAGATTGGTCAGCAGCATCCCGGCCCCGGCCTCGCGGCGCCAGGCAATGTCGTAGTAGCTGTCGGGCTTTTGCACCTGCCACAGCGCGGTCACCGTGGTCAGTCGGCCCAGAGCGCCCTCCTCGATCAACTCGCGGGCACGGGCGATCAGCGGATTGTGTCGGCGATGATGGCCGACCAGCACCGGCACGCCACTGCGTTCGCTGGCCGCCACCAGCTCGCGCACTTCGTCCAGGTGCACGCCCACCGGTTTCTCCAGCAGCACCGGCACGCCTACGGCAATGCAGTCGAGTGCGGTACTGACATGCAGTGCGTTGGGGTTGGCAACGATCACTGCTTCAGGCCGCACCTGCTCCAGCATCTGCTGGTGATCGGCGAAACAAGGCACAGCGCATTGCGCCGCAAACTCGGCGGCCTGGGGGCCGGGATCGGCGATGGCACAGAGCCGTGCCTCAGTGAGGTTCTGCAGGTGCTGATGGTGCTGGCGGCCCATGACACCAGCGCCGATCAGGACAATACGCAAGGGGGAAGTCACGCGTTGATCCTCTTGTTGTCGTCTTTACGCGGAGGCACCGAATACATCAGGCGCAGACCTTTTTAATATTTAGAACCTAGTTCCAAAATTTACGCAAGACGAAAAAACAGCGGATATCGCAGGCTTCGCTGCCCTCCAGAAGTTGACCTGGGATTCGTAGGGTGCGCGATGCGCACCGCGCCTTGAGAAAGGTCGGATTTGGATCAGGCCCGGATTACCTGTAGGAGCGGCTGGGCGGCATTCCGCTTCAGCCGCGAATCAGCCGTTCGCGGCTGAAGCCGCTCCTACGATGGATTGGGTATATCGCCGTCTAGCCGATCAGGCAAACAACTCGGAGGCAGGGCTGGCAGCGGACAACTCTTCGGCAGCGGCCAGCAGCTCTGCGGCCAGCTCATGCATGCGCGCGAGCGGCAAGCGTGCGCTCGGGCCGGCGATGCTGAGCACACCGATCACCCGACGGTCACGCGGGTCACGCACCACGGCGGCCAGCGCTGCAGTACCCAACGACGAACTTTCCATGACCCAGGCGTACCCCTGCTGGCGTGCCAGCGCCAGGCGCTGCAGCAGCTCCTGCTGGTTACGCGGCGAATTGGGGCCGAACTCGGCGGGGTCGGCGATGCCCTGCCGAGCAACCAGTTCCAAGGCCTCGGCATCGCTCATGCTGGCCAGCCAGGCATGCCCGGAGGCGGTATAGAACAGCGGCGCCTCACGCCCCATGTCCGGGTCGTAACGCAGGCCGGAGCGCGCGCCCTGGCTCTTGGCGATCCAGGTCTGGCGCTCGCCCTCGATCACGCCCAGGCGCACCAGCTCGCCGCTGGTTTCAGCCAAGGCATCGAGAATCGGCTGCACCACATCGGCGCCGCTATTGGCCAGGTAGCGAAAGCCAAGCGCCACCAGTTTGGTCGACAGCCGATAGCGACTGGTGAGCGCATCCTGGCGCACATAGCCCAGGCGCATAAGCTCGGCGAGCATGCGGTGCGTGGCGCTCTTGGGAATATCCAGCTCATCGGCCAGGGCCTGCATCTGTACGCCACGGGCATCGCGAGTGAGGCTTTCGAGAAGGCTGAGCGCGCGTTCGATCTGACTGCCGGCCATGAGAATATCCTGGAAAATTTGCGCCGATTCTAAGAGACAAGCGCCCGGCGACGCGAGCCAGACCGGAGCCTGCCTCTGGATGCTGGGCCACGGACGCGCGATACTGCCAGCGCGACGCACAATGTACTAACTGGTTCGTTCTTGTTCGGTTATCGAACAAAACCCCGTTTAGCGAATTGAAATGGCCAGCCTGGTCGGCCCACTATTCCTACCACGCCTGAAACCGAAGTGATCTTCTGCCTGGTGCATCACGCTTCGAATGTTTCAGCAGCCAATAAATATAAGAAGGTCAATTGTCATGTCACAGCCTATGCACCTGCGTGCCCCGGCCACCCCTGCCACAGCGAGGATCGCTCCTCGTCCGGCGCCCAGCTCGTTGCTCGACGACTGGTCATCCCTATCGACGCTAGCCATGCCTGCCCTCGCCCCTGCCTGTCATGGCATGCATGGGAGCTCTCGGCCGCGCCTGATCAGCTCGCTGCTTGCCAGACTACTGCCTGCGCGCAAAGCCTGACTCAGCCCCTTACCCTCCCCCCATTCTGTCGGAGCGATAGCATGAACAAGACAGACAAGATGCTGGTCGGCGAGCGCACCTTCTGTGTCCTGCTGTTACTGGCCAGCCTGGTGGTGTTCTACCTGGCCTACCAGATTTCCGGTTTCTCCTCGGTCAATTCCCCAGGGGCGTTTCCCCTCGGCGTCGCGCTGGTGATGATCCTCTCCGCGGTGAAGATCGCCGTCGAGCTGATCGGCAAGGCCAAGCCTGACTGCAGTGGCTGGCTGGATGCCTTCAAGCAATTTCGCGACACCCACTTCCCGCGCCGCACCCTGGTCTTCGGCCTGCTGGCCGTGGCCTACCTGGCGGCGATCCAGTGGGCCAGCTTCTACGTCAGCACCTTCGCTTTTCTGGTGCTGTCGATCGTCTACCTGCGAGGCGGCCGCGTACTGAACGCGATCCTGATCGCAGCTGTGTTGCTGGTGCTGATCTATCTGTTGTTCAGCCTGGCGTTCAGCGTTTACCTGCCATAACGAGGCACCCGAGATGAGCGATACCCTTTCCTACCTGCTGATGGCCTGGAGTGACCCGCAGCTGCTGATGCTGACTGCGCTGGGCACTTTCGCCGGCATCTATATCGGCGCCATCCCGGGCCTGTCGGTGACCATGGCAGTGTCCATCCTGGTGTCCTTCACCTTCTCCTGGGATGTCAACGATGCGCTGGCGCTGATCGTTGGCATCTTCATCGGCGGCGTTTACGGTGGCTCGCGCAGCGCCATCCTGCTGAACATCCCCGGCGCACCTTCCTCGGTGGCCACGGCCTTCGACGGCTACCCGCTGGCGCAACAGGGTGAGGCCGGTCGTGCCATCGGCCTGAGTACCGTGATGTCGGTGGTCGGCGGTATCGTCGGCACCATCATGCTCGCCAGCGCCGCACCGCTGATCGGTGAACTGGCCCTGCGCTTCGCCCCGCGCGACTACTTCCTGGTCGCCGCCATCGGCCTGCTGCTGGTCGGCAGCCTGGCAGAAGGTTCGCTGGCCAAAGGCATCTTCGCCGCTGCCCTCGGCGCAGTGATCGGCCTGGTCGGTATGGACCCAGTGACAGCGCAGGGGCGTTTCACCCTGGGCCAGGTCGAGCTGATGGGCGGCATCCACTACGTGGTACTGATGATCGGCCTGTTCGGCGTTGCCGAGGCCTTCTATCAACTGCATAACCTCGACAGCCCGGTCATCCGCCAGAAGGTGGACAAGATCCTGCCGTCCTTCGCCATGGTCCTGAAATTCCTGCCGTTGTCGATCCGCACCTCGATCATTGGCGTCATCGTCGGCGTACTGCCGGGCGTAGGCGGCGATATCGCCGCGCTGATGGCCTACGACCATGCCAAACGCACCGTGAAGAATCCGTCCAAGCCCTTCGGCAAGGGTGCCTACGAAGGCCTGGTAGCCCCGGAAACCGCCAACAGTGCGGCGGTCGGTGGCGCCTACGTGCCGATGCTGACCCTGGGTATGCCCGGTGATGCAGTCACCGCAGTGATCATCGGTGCCCTGGTGGTGCATGGCCTCAATCCCGGCCCGATGCTGATGGTGGAAAACCCGCACATCTTCTACTTCACCGTCGGCAACCTGCTGCTGGCCAACGTGTTTCTGATGATCTTTGGCCTGATGGGCATCAAGCTCTTCGCCAAGTTCGTGGAAATGCCCAAGGCCGTGCTGATTCCGCTGATCCTCGTGCTCTGCGTGGTCGGCACCTACTCGATCAACAGCAGCATGACCGAGGTGTACTGGATGCTCGGTTTCGGCGTGCTCGGCTATCTGCTGAAGATCTTCGGCTTCCAGATGGGCCCGATCATTCTCGGCGCCATACTCGGCCCGTTGATGGACACCTCGTATCGCCAGGCCATGTCCTCGGCCGGTGACAACCCGGTGGAGCTGCTGCAAGGGCTGGTCACCAGCCCGCTGTCGCTGATCCTCAGCGCCGCGGTGGTGCTGATCCTGCTGGGCAACACCCCGCTGCTGAAGAAACTCAAGAGCAAGTTCAGCCCCGCTTCGGCGCGCGGCTGATACCCAGGTTCCAAGGCGTGCCCCGGCCGACAGGGGCTCACAACAACAACCGATGGAGAGTCTCCACATGTTCAAATCGCTACTGACTGGCGCCGCTCTCGGACTCAGCGCCCTCACCATGGCCCTGCCAGCCCACGCCGAATACCCCGAGCGCAGCATCCAGGCGGTCATTCCCTGGGGTGCCGGCGGCGCCACCGACAACGTCATGCGCAGCCTGACTCCGTACGTGGAAAAGGAACTGGGCGGCAAGTTCATCCTCAACAACCGCCCGGGTGGCACCGCTGTGATCGGCAGCACCCACGTCATGCAGCAGCGGCCGAACGGCTACACCATCCTGCTCGGCGCCGAAAACCCGCAGCTCTATAAAGTGCTGAAACTCGCCGACTTCGATTACGCCGACTTCTACCCGGTCAACATCATCGGCCAGAACGTGGTGGTGATCGCCGCGAACGCCGACGCGCCGTTCAACAACATGGCCGAACTGATGGCCGCCGCCAAGGCCAATCCGGACACCCTGCGCATGGGCTCCACCGGCGCCGGCGGCCTGCCGAGCACCGTCAGCGCGATGATCAACGCGGTGGACGAGCTGAAAGTACGTGAAGTGACCTTCGGTGGCGACGGCCCCGGCATCACTGCACTGATGGGCAAGCACATCGACTTCATGCCCCTGAGCCTGGCCGCCGCCCGTGAGCTGGTACGCAGCGGCAAGCTCAAGGCCCTGGCCGTGTTCGCCACCGAGGAAACCCCGGAACTGCCGGGCGTGGAGCCGATCACCAAGTCCCTGCCGGCCATCGCCGAGTACCTGCCGTGGGGCCCGTTCTGGGGCGCCTTCGTGCACAAGGACACCCCGGACGACGTCAAGCAGAAGCTGGTCGATGCTTACGCCAAGGCCGTTGCCAACCCCGAGTTCCAGGGCTTCCTGAAGAACTTCGGCGCGCAGAGCCTGAACCTCAACGGCGCCGAAGCCGAAGAGTTCCTCAAGCGCTGGCAGTCGGTCACCACCTGGTCGATGTACAAGGCCAAGGCCATCGAAATTTCCCCGGACTCGGTCGGCATCGCCAAGCCCTGATCCCTTCCCCAGCGGGTGCTTTCGGCACCCGCCTCTCTTTCGCCTGCATGACTGCTCAGCGGTGCAGGCGAAATGCCTTGGGCGAAAGCCCGCTGCCACGCTTGAAGAAACGGGAAAAATAGCCCGGCTCGGAAAAACCCAGACTGTCTGATACCTGGCTCACCGTCATGGTGGTGTACACCAGACAGCGCTTGGCCTCGAGCAACAGACGCTGATTGATCAGCTGCAATGCGGATTGCCCGGCCAGCCGCCGGCACAGCGCATTGAGGTGAGCGGCACTGATCCCAAGGCGCGAGGCGTAGTGTTCAATCGGTAGATGCTCGCGAAAGTGCACTTCGAGTAAATGCACAAAGGCCTGCACATGCTCACGCCCTCGGCCATCGGCGGGCTCCTGTGCCTCGCTTCGCGCCAGTTGCCGGCGCGCGATGGCAACCAGCAGGACACTGATCAGCGATTGCAACATCAGCTCCCGCGCCGGCTCCAGACGGCCGTATTCCTGGCTGATCGATTCGAACAAGGCATCCAGATAACGGCGCTGCTCGCCAACCTCATAGCACATGGGACTCTGCAAACATTGCTGGCCCAGCGGCGCGGCCAGCTGTTCCACCAGCGGCCGCGCCAGGCTCAGCACATAGCCCTGAACATCACGCGAGAAACGAAAGCCGTGCACGCACAGCGCCGGCACGACCTGCAGCGAAGCACTGCGCACCAGGCGCACATGCCCCTCCACCTCCAGCTCCGCCTCACCCGCCTGCACATAGAGCAACTGCAGCAGATCAGCGTGGCGGTGCGGTTTGATCTCCCAACCGTGCAACTGGCTGCGCTCGGGAATCGATTCGCAGTGGATAAGGTCGGGGGTCGGCCATTCGGTCGTCTCACCGTACAGCTTGAATACCGGCACCAGGGAGACTTTCGAAGCAGTCATGAGCGGGCTCTTAAAATCATCGAAAAGTCCAAGAATCCTTTTCGATATTGCCTTCTAACCGAGCATGTATCCACAAAAAATACAGACCTGAGCATGTGAATCGACATACAGCCGATCACTTACTGGAGAACAATAATGAACACTCAGGTCGCCATCATCGGCGCTGGCCCCTCCGGCCTGCTGCTCGGCCAACTGCTGCACAACGTCGGCATCGACAACGTCATCCTCGAACGCCAGAGCCCCGACTACGTGCTCGGCCGCATCCGCGCTGGCGTGCTCGAACAGGGCATGGTCGACCTGCTGCGCGAGGCTGGTGTGGCTGCGCGCATGGATCGCGAAGGCCTGCCACACGATGGTTTCCAGCTGGCCTTCGATGGCCGCTGCGAGCGCATCGACCTCAAGGGGCTGACCGGTGGCAAGAGCGTGATGGTCTACGGCCAGACCGAAGTCACTCGCGACCTGATGGAAGCACGCCAGGCCAGTGGCGCCGTCACCCTGTACAACACCAGCCAGGTGCAGTTGCACGAACTCAAGGGCGAGCGCCCTTACCTGACCTTCGAGCATGAGGGCCGTACGCAGCGCCTGGCGTGCGATTACATCGCGGGTTGCGATGGCTTCCACGGCGTATCGCGACAATCCATTCCGGCTGGGGTACTTCAGGAATTCGAGCGGGTGTATCCGTTCGGCTGGCTGGGCATCCTCGCCGACACCCCGCCGGTACATGAGGAGCTGATCTACGCCAACCACGCGCGTGGTTTCGCCCTGTGCAGCATGCGCTCGCCGACACGCACGCGTTACTACGTGCAGGTGGGCGCCGAGGAGAAGGTCGAAGACTGGTCCGACGAGCGCTTCTGGGACGAACTCAAGCGCCGCCTGCCCAGCGATATCGCCAGCCAGTTGATCACCGGGCCTTCGATCGAAAAGAGCATCGCGCCGCTACGCAGCTTCGTCGTCGAACCGATGCAGTACGGCCGCTTGTTTCTCCTCGGTGATGCCGCGCACATCGTTCCGCCGACCGGCGCCAAGGGCCTTAACCTGGCCGCCAGCGACGTCAGCACGCTGTACCGCATCCTGCTCAAGGTCTACCGCGAAGGCCGCGTGGATCTGCTCGAACACTACTCGGCGATCTGCCTGCGGCGCATCTGGAAGGCCGAGCGTTTCTCCTGGTGGATGACCTCGATGCTGCATCGTTTCCCCGACACCGATGCCTTCAGCCGGCGCATGCAGGAGACCGAACTGGACTACTTCGTCAGCTCCGAAGCAGGGCGCAAAACCATTGCCGAAAACTACGTCGGCCTGCCCTACGAGGCCATCGAATAGCGCATTTCTCAGCCGCAGGACGACGCAACTTACCCCCTCGCACGGGAGCCCCTGACCGATAATCGCCTGGCGCGCCGACGGCGCGTCCCAGCCCTACGCAATTCGTTCGTTTATCGCACACTAAGTCGTTAATCGAATTGAATAGCCCCTCGCTAACTCGCACCATGCGAGCAGCGAATCCTAGCGGCGGCAGTATTGCAGCCGAATTTGGCTGTACCTGAGTCGCCTACTAACAATGAATAAGAAAGGACATTTGCGATGCACAAGCTTTCCAAGGCTTTGCTGACGCTGCTTGCCACCAGCGTCATGACCTGGGCCAACGCCGACGAGGCCGAGGTCACCCTCAAGGTTCACCACTTCCTGCCAGCGCACTCGGTGACCCAGGCCGACTTTCTCAAGCCCTGGGCAGAGAAGATCACCGCCGAATCCAATGGTCGGATCCAGTTTCAGTTCTACCCCTCCATGCAGTTGGGCGGCACCCCGCCACAACTGATCGACCAGGCGCGTGATGGCGTTGCCGACATCGTCTGGACCCTGCCCGGCTACACCAGCGGCCGCTTCCCTCTGGCATCGGCATTCGAGATGCCGTTCATGAGCCGCTCTTCGGAAGCCAGCAGCCAGGCCATGTGGGATTTCCTCGAAGCCCACGGGCAGAAGGAGTTCGCCGACGTGCATCTGCTCGCGACTCACCTGACCGATGGCGCGCTGCTGCATACGGCGAAAAAACCGGTGCGTAGTCTGGCAGACTTCCGTGGCCTGAAACTGCGCTCGGCCAACCGCATCTCCACCAAGCTGATCTCCATGCTCGGCGCCACCCCTGTGGCCATGCCGGTACCGCAGGTGCCAGAAGCGCTGTCCAAGGGTGTGGTCGATGGCGCCGTGCTGCCCTGGGACGTGGTCCCTGCACTGAAGCTGCAGGAACTGGTCAAGTACCACACCGAAATGGCGCCGGGTCAGCCGGCGCTGATGCACACCGCGCTGGTGCTGGCAATGAACCCGGCCAAGTACGCCAGCCTGCCCGATGACCTGCGCAAGATCATCGACGACAACAGCGGCCGTGAACTCTCACGCCAGGCCGGCCATATCTGGGATACCAACGTGATCGAGACCGGGCACCAACTGGCGCAATCGCGTGGCAACGAGATCTATGTACTGCCCGCCGAAGAACAGGCCAAGTGGATGGCCATCGGCCGCAAGCTGGACAACGACTGGATCAAGGAAGTCGAGAGCAAGGGCAACGACAACGGTGCTGCGCTGCTGCAAGAAGTGCGCGACCTGATCGAAAGCTACAACGCCAAGCTGCCGCACTGATCGTTAACCCTCGTTGTGTTGGCCGGCACTTGCGGTGCCGGTCTTGCGGAGTCCTGTCATGATCGAAAACCCTGCCTTGCCCGGGCAGCCTCAACGCATGCGCCTGTTCGGCCAGTTGCTCGATGTCCTGGCACGCTGGCTTGCCCTGGCTGGTGGCCTGGTGCTGGTCGCCATCACCCTGCTGTCGGCCTACAGCATCACCATGCGCAGCCTGTTCGATGCGCCACTGCTCGGTGACGTCGAGCTGGTGCAAATGGGCTGCGGCATTGCCGTGGTGAGTTTCCTGCCGCTGTGCCAACTGCGTCGTAGCAACGTCATCGTCGACGCCTTCACCCTGCGCGCCTCGGCCACCACCCGGCGCTATCTCGACACCCTCGGCTGTCTGCTGATGGCCGCCTGTGCAGCGCTGCTGGCCTGGCGCTCGGTAATCGGCACGCTGGACACTTACCGCAACGGTGAAGAGTCGATCATCATGGGTATTCCGATGTGGTGGTCGATGACGCCCTTCGCGCCGTCTTTCGCCCTGCTGGCCGTCGTTTCCCTGTACACCGCCTGGCTCGACCAGCGTGGTGAGGGAGGCCAGCAATGAGCAGCGTCGCATTGGGCGGACTCTTTCTCGCCTTCCTCCTGGTTCTGCTGGCCATCCGTATTCCGATCGCCATCGCCATGCTGCTGACCGGTATTGGCGGCTACGTCTCGATCAGCGGCTGGGACCCATTGCTCAACTATCTGAAGACAGTGGCCTACGCCCGCTACACCGTGTACGACCTGTCGGTGATCCCGCTGTTTCTGCTGATGGGGCAGTTCGCCTCGCGTGGCGGCCTGGCTACCGGCCTGTTCCGTGCCGCAGCCGCGATGGTCGGGCACTGGCGCGGTGGCCTGGCGATCTCCTCCATTGGCTCCTGCGCAGCCTTCGGCGCGGTCTGTGGCTCATCGGTGGCAACCGCTGCGACCATGGGTCAGGTAGCCTTGCCGGAACTGCGTCGCTACAAGTACTCCAACTCGCTGGCAGTGGGTTGCCTGGCGGCCGGCGGCACCCTGGGCATTCTCATCCCACCCTCGGTGGTGCTGGTGATCTACGCCATTCTCGCCCAGCAGAACATCTCCACGCTGTTCATGGCCGCCTTCGTGCCGGGCATTCTCGCGGTCATCGGCTACATGATCGCCATTGCCATCTATGTGCGCCTGTTCCCGGACTCCGGGCCAGCGCAGGAGCGCTCGAGCTGGAAACAGCGACTGCAGGCGCAGCAGGGGGTGTGGCCGGTACTGCTGATTTTCCTGGTGGTGCTCGGGGGTATCTACGGCGGCTGGTTCACCCCGACCGAGGCCGCAGCCATCGGCACCGTGGGCACGGGCTTCTTCGCCTTCACCCTGGGCAAGATGCGTCTGGCCGAACTCAAGGAGGTGCTGCTGGGCACCGGGGTGACCACGGCCATGATTTTCATGATCCTGCTCGGCGCCGATGTGATGAACGCCTTCCTGGCCATCTCGCAATTGCCCAACTTCATCGCCGAAACCATCAGCGGCGCAGGTCTGCCGCCGTTCCTGGTGCTGGCCGGGATCCTCGTCCTGTACCTGATCCTCGGCTGCGTGATGGACACCATGTCGATGATCCTGCTGACCATCCCGATCTTCTTCCCGGTGATCATGGGGCTGGACTTCTATGGTCTGGACCAGACCGAGAAGGCCATCTGGTTCGGCATCCTGGCCTTGATGGTGGTGGAGATCGGCATGGTCACCCCGCCACTGGGCATGAACGTCTACGTGATTGCCGGCATGGCGCGCGATATCCCCATGAGTGAAGCCTTCAGAGGCATCGTGCCGTTCCTGATCTCGGACATCGTGCGCGTGGTCATCCTCGTGCTCTTCCCATCGATCACCCTGTGCCTGGTGCGCTGGCTGACCTGAGGACTCGCGATGCATTCAGACGAACACCGCTGAACCCCGAATAACTGCCACCACTCTCCCCGATGTAGAAGCCTATCCGCCACTGCGGAGGGGAGCTTTCAACCTTGAAAAAGGAAACGATAACAATGAAAAAAACTCTGTACCTCGCTCCCAGCGCAATCGCCGTTGCAGTCATGGCCTCCAGCCTCTCGGTCGGCGTTCAGGCCGCCGGTTTCGTCGAAGACGCCAAGGTCACCCTCGGCCTGCGCAACTACTACTTCAACCGTAACTACCTGAACGGCACCGACCCCGTGATCCGTGGCGAGCGCCAGGGTCAGGCCGAAGGCTGGACGCAGAACTTCATTCTCGATGCGCGCTCCGGTTTCACCGAAGGCACCGTTGGCTTTGGCCTGGACGTGCTCGGTCTGTACAGCATCAAGCTGGACGGCAATCGCGGCGCTGCCAACACCCAATTGATGCCGATCCACGACGACGGCCAGGCCGCCGACCAGTTTGGTCGTACTGCCGTTGCGGCCAAGGCCAAGCTCTCCAAGACCGAACTGAAAGTCGGTGAGTGGTTCGCCGTGCTGCCGATCCTGCGCGCTGACGACGGCCGTTCGCTGCCGCAAACCTTCCAGGGGGCGCAGCTGACTTCCAACGAGATCGACGGCCTGACCCTGTACGGCGGCCAGTTCTGGAAGAACAGCCAGCGCAACGATGCCAGCCGTGAAGACATGTCGTTCAGTGGCGTGAAGGGCGACGACTTCAACTTCGGCGGCGGTGAGTACCGCTTCAACGGCAACAACACCATGGTCGGCGTCTGGCACGCGCGCCTGGAAGACGTCTACCAGCAGAGCTACGTGCAGCTGACCCACAGCCAACCGGTCGGTGACTGGGTACTGGGTGCCAACCTGGGCTATGTCACCGGCAAGGAAGAAGGCGCGGCCAAGGCCGGCAACCTGGACAACAAGGTCTACCAGGGTGCGCTCTCCGCCAAGACCGGCAACAACACCTTCATGGTGGCCTACCAGCGCCTGAGCGGTGACACCAAGTTCATGCGCATCGACGGCGCCAGTGGCGGCACCCTGGTCAACGACGGCTTCACCAACAGCTACGACAACCCGGAAGAGCGCTCCTGGCAGGTTCGTCACGACTACAACTTCGCCGGCCTCGGCATCCCGGGCCTGACCCTGATGAACCGCTACGTCAGCGGTTCCAACATCCACACCGGCGGCCGTACCGATGCCGAAGAGTGGGGCCGCGAGTCCGAGCTGGCCTACACCATCCAGGAAGGCTCGCTGAAGAATCTGAGCATCCGCTGGCGTAACTCCGATGTGCGCCGTGACGTGGGCCAGGATCTGCACGAGAACCGCCTGATCATCAACTACCCGCTGTCGATTCTGTAAGCATCACGCGACATCGCTGCACAAGTGACTCCTAGTGTTACGGCACGTTCAGCCCGTCCTCGTGACGGGCTTTTTTTTGATGTGCAACTGTTCGAGGAAGTACCCCCATGCGCTGGATTATCGAACGTAGCGCCGACCTCAAGGTCGGGCACAAACTCCTGCTGGGCTTCTCACTGGTCATGCTGCTGACCCTGGCAGTAGCCCTGGGTGGCTGGCGCACCGCCAGCGAGATTCTCGGGCATGCCGCTCAGTCGCTCCAGGTGGCGGACCTCAAGCAACAGATCCTGCAACTGCGCTTGCAGGAGAAGGATTATCTGCTGGCGCCGCTGGCTGGCCATGAAGCAGCCATCGCCGAGCAACATGCGCGCATCGCCGCACAGCTGGCTGACTTGCCCACCGACGCCGAGCAACTCCAGCTGTTGCTGCACGGCAACGACGCCTATCTGCAGCAATTCACCCAACTGCGCGCGACGCAATCTCAGGCAAGCACGGCGCAAACCGGCATGGCGATACGCGCCGACGAAGCGCTGATCCAGTTCGAAATGGTCACCCAGGACCTGTTCAACCTGATTCGCGATCGATTGTTCGATGGCGAAACGGGCACGCAGAGCAGCGTCGACCAGGCCGAGGCGGCGGCGCGCCTGAGCCACACGCTGCTGCAGCTGCGCCTGGCGGAAAGCCAGTTCATCCGCAGCGGCGACAGCGCCGATATCGATCTCTGGCAAATGCGCTTCGCCAGCATGACCGAAGCGGCGCAGCAACTGCGCGCACAACTCGCGGCCCTGCAGCAGGCCTCCCTGGACGAGGCCCTGCGCGCACTCGACAGCTATCGCGAATCCTTCGAGCACTATCGCCACAGCCACGAGGCCGAACAGCGCAGTCGCAGCCAACTGGCCGATCTGGCGCAAGTCATGCTGCAACATGGCAACGACCTGCAGCAGCACCAGCAACGCACCATGCAAGCGGGCAACCGCACCTCCCTGCAAACCCTTGCCCTGCTCACGACTGCAGCGCTGCTACTGGCTCTGCTCGCCAGTTGGCTGATTCGCCGCCTGATCGTCGGGCCGCTGCAACACTGCCTGCTACTGGCCCAGCAGGTCGCGTCCGGCAATCTCAGTGGCAGTCACATCGCCGTGCGCCGTGATGAGGTCGGCCAGCTTCTGGGCGCCCTGCAAACCATGCGCGACCACCTGCGCGAACTGATCGAGCAGATCGGTGGCAGCGCGACACAGATTGCCGCTGCGGCAGAGCAACTCTCGGCAGTCAGCGAACAGACCCGCGCGGGGGTGCGCGAGCAGAGCGAAGAGTCCAGCCAGACGGCCTGCGCCATGCAACAGATGGTCACCAGCGTGCAGCAGGTCGCCGGTGATGCCGAGCAGGCATCGCAGGCCGCGCAACAGGCAGAATTGCAGGCCCGTGATGGCGACCGCCAGGTGCACCAGGTAGTCGAGCAGATCGAGCGCCTGGCCAGCGAGGTGGCGCATACCGGGCAGACCGTTGGCCTGGTGCAGGGCGAGAGCCAACGCATCGGCACTGTGCTGGATGTGATCAAGGCTGTCGCCGAGCAGACCAACCTGCTCGCGCTCAACGCCGCCATCGAAGCCGCACGCGCCGGTGAACAAGGCCGCGGTTTCGCTGTTGTCGCCGATGAAGTGCGCGCGCTGGCGCGCCGTACTCAGGACTCCGCCCGCGAGATCGAGGCGCTGATCAGCAGCCTGCAAAGCCGCGTACAGACCGCCGTCGCCCAGACCCAGGCCAGCCAGACGCTGAGCCAGGACGCCATGAGCAGCGTCAAGCTGGCCGGGCAGAGCCTGACGCGCATCAACCAGGCGGTCACTCTGATCGAACAGATGAACCAGCAGATCGCCAGTGCGGCCGAACAGCAGAGTGCGGTGGCCCTGGAGATCAACCGCAGCCTGGACAACGTACGCGGCATCGGCGAGCAAAGCGCCAGCGCCACCGAGCAGACCGCGCTATCGAGCGCCGAGCTGGCCAGGCTGGGCGGTGAATTGCAGCTGCGCATCGGCCGCTTTCGTACCTGAGGCCGAGGAACCGGCCTTTACGGCCGTAGGGTGGACAACGCGCAGCTTGTCCACCATCGCTGCTCGTAAGCGAAGCAATCGCTACCCTTTCTCGGATTGAATCCGCACTACCCCGACAATAATTGACCGCTAACCGCACGACTTCCCCGGCGAATCATCCGACAGTGCTTGGCGCCTCGGCAGCCCCAACATAAAATCCGGAACCAAGTTCCAATAAATAAAAATGTGGAGATCTGCCATGGCCAACGCCCCACTCGACTGCGACCTGCTGGTGGTCGGCTCCGGCGCGGCCGGTCTGGCCGCTGCAGTCAGCGCTGCGCACCTGGGCAAACGGGTGATTCTGGTGGAGAAGGACGCCGTGCTGGGTGGTGCCACCGCCTGGTCCGGCGGCTGGCTGTGGGCGCCGCGCAACCCCCTGGCCCAGCGCGCTGGCATCGTCGAGGATATCGAGCAGCCGCGCACTTACCTGCGTAACGAACTCGGCGAGCATTACCGTCCCGAACTGGTGGACGCCTTTCTGCAGCACTGCCCCGATATGGTGGCGTTTTTCGAGCAGCACACTGCCCTGCAGTTCGTCGACGGCAACGGCATCCCCGACATGCACGGCGACACGCCCGGCGCTGCCAGCGGCGGCCATCAGGTCATCGCCGCGCCCTACGATGGCCGCGAAGTGCTCGACCTGCTGCCACATCTGCGCAAGACCATGCGCGAGACGTCCTTTATGGGCATGCCGATCATGGCTGGCGCCGATCTCGCCGCCTTCCTCAACATGACGCGTTCGCCCAGGGCTCTGCTGTATGTCATCCGCCGTTTTACCACCCATCTGTATCACCTGGCCCGCTACGGACGGGCCATGCACCTGGTCAACGGCGTGGCGCTGGTCGCCCGCCTGGCGCGCTCGGCGCAGGACCTGGGTGTGCAGATGATGGTGTCCACGCCCGCGCAGCGCCTGATCATCGAAGACGGCAACATATGCGGTGCCGTGGTGCTGCACGCTGGTGAAGAAACTACTATCCGGGCCAAAGCGGTGGTGCTGGCTGCCGGCGGTTTTCCCAACGATCCTGAGCGGCGTAAGGCAATATTCCCGCGCGATGCCAGCGGCCATGACAACCTCGCCCTGCCGCCAGCCAGTTGCTCCGGCGACGGCCTGCGCCTGGGCGAATCAGCGGGTGGCTATGTGGCCGACGACCTACGCTCGCCAGTGGCCTGGGCGCCGGTATCGAAGGTGCCCTACGCCGATGGCAGCGTCGGCCACTTTCCGCACATCATCGACCGCGGCAAGCCCGGCATCATCGGCGTGCTGCAAAACGGCAAGCGTTTCGTCAACGAGGCAGGCGGTTACTACGATTATGTCGACGCCATGCTCAAGGCCATTCCCGAGGATCAGCAAGCCTGCTCCTGGCTGATCTGCGACCACCGCTTTCAGCGCCGCTACGGCCTTGGCTTCGCTCGCCCGGCGCCAGTGCCGCTGTGGCCACATATCCGCAACGGCTACCTCAAGCGCGGCCACAGCCTCGAAGCACTGGCGCAGGCCTGCGGCATCGACCCGTTCGGGCTCGTGGCCACCGTCGACGAGTTCAACCAGCATGCGCGCCGTGGCGAAGACCCACTGTTCGGCCGTGGCAGCACCGCGTTCAACCGTCGCAGTGGCGATGCCCAGCACAACGGTCCGAACCCCTGCGTAGCCCCTATCGAGCATGGCCCCTTCTATGCCGTGAAAGTACAACCGGGCTGCTTCGGCACCTTTGCCGGGCTACGCACCGATGGCCATGCGCGCGTACTTGATGGTGTCGGCCAGCCTATCCCCGGCCTGTATGCCGCCGGTACGGACATGGCCAGCCCACTGGGCGGGCACTACCCCTCGGGTGGCATCAACATTGGTCCGGCGCTGACCTTTGGCTATATCGCTGGACGTCACGCGGCTGCGGTCTGATATGGGCCAGCCATGGATGGCAGGCATAAAAAAGCGCCGCCCGGATGCGTGGTCCGGGCAGCGCTGTATCGCTCGTACGAATCAGTCTTCCAGCGATTCCACGCCCAATTCGTCCCAGACCTCCTCGGCCAGGTGGAAGGTGGCGTTGGCCGCCGGGATACCGCAGTAGATCGCGCTCTGCATGAGCACTTCCTTGATCTCGTCGCGGGTCACACCATTGTTCTTCGCCGCGCGCAGGTGCAGGCGCAGCTCACCCTCACGGTTCATACCGATCAGCATGGCGATGGTGATCAGGCTGCGGGTATGACGCGGCAGGCCGGGACGCGTCCAGATATCGCCCCAGGCGTGACGGGTGATCATCTCCTGGAACTCACTGTTGAACGGCGTGAGTTTCTCCAGGCTGCGGTCGACATGGGCGTCGCCCAGCACCGCGCGGCGCACCTGCATGCCGGCTTCGTAGCGTTGTTTTTCGTCCATTGCATCACTCCGGTTAAGCACCGGTGCGCACAGCGCACCCTACCGTAAGGTGCGCCGTGCGCACCGATGGTTTCATTGGTTCAGGAAATCCAGCAGCGCCTGGGTAAAGGCCACGCCGGCCTCGACGTTGGACAGGTGCGCGGCGTGGAACTCCACCAGCTTCGCGCCCTCGATGCGCTGCTGCATGAAGCGGCCGTGCTCGACAGTGGTCACCGGATCGAGGCTGCCGCAGACGATCAGCGTTGGCGACTGGATATCTGCAAGCTGCTCGCGAAAATCGGCATCGCGCACCGCTGCACAGTTGGCGGCGTAACCTTCGGGCGAAGTCTGCGCCAGCATGCCGACGATGGGCTCGACCTGCTGCGGCTGCGCGGCGGCGAAACCGGCGGTGAACCAGCGAGAGATCGAGGCATCGCGCAGGTCACGCATGGCCTGCGCGCCGCCAGCCAGCACGGTTTCAATACGCGGGTTCCACACCTCCGGCGCGCCGATCTTGGCGGCGGTATTGCACAGCACCAGGCGTGCGATGCGCTCGGGCGCGTTGAGCGCCAGCCACTGGCCGATCAGCCCGCCCATGGACAGCCCACAGAAATGCGCCTTGGCGATATCCAGCGCATCGAGCAGAGCCAGCACGTCGCGGCCCAGTTGCTCGATGCTGTAGGGCCCTTCAGTCACCAGCGACTGGCCATGGCCGCGGGTGTCGTAGCGCAGCACCTGGAAATGACGGGTCAGCGCTGGCATCTGCACGTCCCACATATGCAGGTCGGTGCCGAGGGAGTTGGACAGCACCAGCACCGGCGCGCCGGCCGGGCCTTCGAGCAGGTAGTTGAGGTCGCCATCGGCGAGACGTACGGCAGGCATGGATAACTCCTAACGCGAAAATTGCGTGTGTTCGGCGACGGCCCGCTGCACCCAGCGGCGGGCCTGTCCCAGGTAATGGGCCGGATCGAGCAGGCGCTCAAGCTCGGCGGCGGACAGCTCTGCGCTGACCTCGGCATTGGCGCCGAGCACCGCGCGCAGGTGCACACCCTGCTGCACCGCCTGGCGGCAACAGTGCTCGACCAGATGATGGGCGGCGTCGCGACCGATGCGCTGGGCCAGGGCGATGCTCACCGCCTCGGCCAACACCAGGCCCTGGGTCAGTTCGAGGTTGGTGCGCATGCGCGCCGCGTCCACTTCCAGCCCCGGCACCGCCAGCAGCGCCTGCTGCAGCGCACCGGAGACCAGGCAGCACAGCTCCGGCAGGGTTTCCCACTCGGCGTGCCACAGGCCGAGGCTGCGCTCGTGCTCCTGCGGCATGGCGGCCAGCATCGTCGCCACCAGGCCCGGCGCGCGAGTAGCGGCGCCGATCAGCACCGCGGCACCCACCGGGTTGCGCTTGTGCGGCATGGTCGACGAGCCGCCTTTGCCCGGCGCGGAAGGCTCGAACACCTCGCCGGCTTCGGTCTGCATCAGCAGGCTGAGGTCGCGGCCGAGTTTGCCCAGGCTGCCGGCGATCAGCCCGAGCAGGCTGGCGAATTCCACCAGGCGGTCGCGCTGGGTGTGCCAGGGCTGCTCGGGCAGGGTCAGCTGCAACTCGGCGGCCAGCGCCTCGGCCACCGGCCAGGCTTGCTCGCCGAGCGCCGCCAGGCTACCCGAGGCGCCGCCGAACTGCAGGCACAGCAGGCGCGGCTTGAGCTCGGCGAGGCGCTGACGATGACGGGTGATGGCGCCGAGCACGCCGGCCAGCTTCATGCCCAGGGTCACCGGGGTGGCCTGCTGCAGCCAGGTGCGTCCGGCCAGCGGCGTGTCGGCATGCCGCTCGGCCTGCGCCGCCAGGGCATCGGCCAGGGTGGCGAGATCGCTTTCGATCAGGTCGATAGCGGCGCGCAGCTGCAGCACCAGGCCGCTGTCCATGGCGTCCTGGCTGGTGGCGCCGAGATGCACGTAGCGCTCGGCCTCGGCATCGCTGGCGGCGATACGTTTGCCGAGGGCCTTGATCAGCGGAATCGCCGAGTTGCCGGCGGTGGCGATGGCCTGGGCCAGCGCCGGGTAATCGTAGAGCTCAGCTTTACAGGCGGCCTCGATGGGCGCCACGGCCTCGGCGGGGATCAGCTCCGCATGTGCCTCGGCCCGCGCCAGCGCGGCCTCGAAGTCGAGCATGCCCTGCACCCGGCCGGCGTCGCAGAAAATCGCGCGCATGGCCGGGGCGGTGAAATAGGCATCGAAAAGTTGGTTGCTCACGAGCGAAACGCTCCTGGAAGAAATATACGGCTAAGTGTGGCATCAACCGGCGGTGGTAAGCACAGCGCGTAGGATGGGCTTCAGCCCACCATTATGGTCATAGTGGATTGAAGCGAATCACCATCCCTTCACGCACTGTGGACAGTGGGCTAAAACGGATCGCCGCCCGACCCACCCTACAGATGTCATTCACACCCGCTCAATCGCCAGCGCCAAACCCTGCCCAACGCCCACGCACATGGTCGCCAGACCAAGCTTGCCGCCGGTCTTCTCCAGGTGATGCACGGCGGTCAGTACCAGGCGATTGCCGCTCATGCCCAGCGGGTGGCCGAGGGCGATGGCGCCGCCGTTCGGGTTGACCTTGACGCTGTCGTCCGGCAAACCGAGGTCGCGGGTCACGGCCAGGCCTTGAGCGGCGAAGGCTTCGTTCAGCTCGATCACGTCGAACTGCTCGATGTTCAGGTTCAGCCGCGCCAGCAGCTTGCGCACCGCCGGCACCGGGCCGACGCCCATGATGCGTGGCGCCACGCCGCCGCTGGCCATGCCCAGCACCTTGGCGCGCGGCTTGAGGCCGTACTTCTGAACGGCTTCGGCAGAGGCCAGGATCATCGCCGAGGCGCCGTCATTGAGGCCCGAGGCGTTGCCGGCGGTGACGGTCTTGCCTTCGCCATTGACCGGTTTGAGCTTGGCCAGGCCTTCGGCGGTGGTATCGGCACGCGGGTGCTCGTCACGGTCGACGACGATCTCGCCCTTCTTGGTCTTGATCACTACCGGGACGATTTCCTCGGCGTAGTAACCGCTCTCCTGAGCCGCCGCCGCACGCTGCTGGCTGCGCAGGCCGAAGGCATCCTGATCGGCGCGGCTGACGCCGTAGTCCTCGGCGACGTTGTCACCGGTGACCGGCATCGGGTCGACGCCGTATTGCTCTTTCATCAGGGGGTTGACGAAGCGCCAGCCCAGGGTGGTGTCTTCCAGCTTCTGGCCACGGCCAAAGGCGCTGTCGGCCTTGCCCATCACGTAGGGTGCGCGGGTCATGGACTCGACGCCAGCGGCGATGGCCAGCTCCATTTCGCCCGTGGCGATGGCGCGGAAGGCAGCGCCCACCGCTTCCATGCCCGAAGCGCAGAGGCGATTGAGGGTCACGCCCGGCACCGTTTCCGGCAGGCCGGCGAGCAGCAACGCCATGCGTGCGACGTTGCGGTTGTCCTCGCCGGACTGGTTGGCGCAGCCCATGAACACTTCGTCCACGGCGCTCCAGTCGACCTGCGGGTTACGCTCGATCAGCGCCTTGAGCGGAATCGCCGCCAGGTCATCGGCGCGCACTGCGGACAACGCGCCGTTGAGGCGGCCAATCGGCGTGCGCACCGCATCGCAGATGAATACGTCGCGGCTCATTCTTCACCTCCGGCCTGGCCGTGGGCGGCGGCGGTGCGCGCTTCCAGATCACGCAGGGCAGCCAGTTCCGCGGCGGTCGGCGCCTCGGTGGTGTTCACGTTGTCGGCGAAGCGGATCTGCCAGCCGGTGTTCTCGATCACCTGCTCGCGAGTCACGCCCGGATGCAGCGAAGTGACGATGAATTCGTTACTGCCGGCTTCCGGCTCCATGATGCACAGGTCGGTGATGATCGCCACCGGGCCGTCGCCCGGCAGGCCCAGACGCTTGCGGTGATCGCCGCCCTCGCCGTGGCCGACCGAGGTGATAAAGGCCAGCTTGTCGACGAAGGTGCGGTGGCCCTGCTTGAGGATGATCAGCACCTTCTTCGCGCTGCCGGCAATTTCCGGGGCGCCACCGGCGCCCGGCAGGCGCACTTTCGGCGCGTGGTAGTCGCCGATCACGGTGGTGTTGATGTTGCCGTACTTGTCGACCTGGGCCGCGCCGAGGAAGCCGACGTCGATGCGCCCGCCCTGCAACCAGTAGCGGAAGATTTCGCCGGTCGGCACCACGGTGTCGGCGGTTTCGGCCAGCTCGCCGTCACCGATGGACAGCGGCAACACGCTCGGCTTGGCGCCGATGGGGCCGGACTCATAGATAAGTACCACTTCCGGTGCGTGGGTCAGGCGCGCCAGGTTGGCGGCCTTGGACGGCAGGCCGATGCCGACGAAGCACACGCTGCCATTGCCGAGGCGGCGCGCGGCAGCCACGGTCATCATTTCATTGGTGTTGAACGCGCTCATCACTTGGCCTCCCCATTCACTTTCGCCTGGTACTGCGCAAAATCCTCGGTGCCGCGGATGTACTCATCGATCCAGGCGGTGAAGGTGTCGCGGCCACGGGCAATCGGGTCCCAGGCCTGGTAGAAGCGGTTGTCGCGCTCGTAGTAGCCATGGGCGTAAGACGGATGGGCACCGCCGGGCACCACGCAGACCGCACTGATGGCCCAGGTCGGCAACACGCAGGCGTTCATCGGCGCCTGCAGGTCGTCGACGATTTCTTCGACGGTGACGATGCAACGCTTGGCGGCCAGGGCGGCTTCTTTCTGCACCCCCAGGATGCCCTGGATCAGCACGTTGCCCTTGCGGTCGGCCTTTTGCGCGTGGATCACGGTGACGTCCGGGCGCACGCTGGGGATCGCGGCCAGCTTCTCGCCAGTGAACGGGCATTCGATGAACTTGATCTCCGGGTTGACCTTGACCAGGTCGGAGCCCTGGTAACCGCGCAGCACGGCGAACGGCAGGTTGGAGGCACCAGCGACGTAGGCGTTGGCCATGGCGGCGTGGCTGTGCTCGCTGATTTCCAGCTTGTGCGGCCAGTGCTTCTCGACCGCGTCGCGCAGGCGGTGCAGCGAACCGACGCCGGGGTTGCCGCCCCAGGAGAAGGTCAGCTTGCGCGCACAACCGGCGCCGATCAACAGGTCGTAGACCAAGTCCGGGGTCATGCGCACCAGGTGCAGGTCTTTCTTGCCCTGGCGGATCAGCTCATGAGCGGCAGCAGTGGGAATCAGGTGGGTGAAGCCTTCGAGGGCGACGCAATCGCCGTCCTGGACATGGCGCGAAATGGCGTCGCGCAGCGTGATGATGTCGGCCATCGTATTGTTCTCGTCAGGTTGCAGGCGCCACCGAAGCGAGCGCGGTGGATACCTGCCACATTAAAAACTGACCCTGAAGAGAACAATCCGATAATCGCCATATAGGGCGATTATCGAACACCTTCGAACACCTACACCGCGCGGAACAACTGCCCGCTCAACTCTCGACTGGCCGACAACATCAGCGGCAGGTAACGCTTCTCCAGCTCGCTGACCGGCACACGACCGGCGTGGGTGCTGACGTTCATCGCCGCCAGCACGTGGCCGGCCGAGTCGTATACCGGCACTGCCAGCGAACGCAGGCCCTGCTCCAGCTCCTGATCGACGACGCACCAGCCCTGATGGCGCACGCGCTGCAGGCATTCCCACAGCGCTTCGGGGGTGTGCAGGGTGCGACTGGTCTTGGGCTGCAGCTCGGCGTGAGCCAGGTAGTCCTGCAGTTGGTCGTCGTCCAGCGCGGCCAGCAGGATGCGCCCCATCGACGTGCAGTAGGCCGGCAGGCGGCTGCCGACGCTCAGGTCCACCGAGATCAGCCGCTGCGGAATCGCCGAGCGGGCGATGTAGAGCACCTGCTCGCCTTCCAGGGTGGCCAGGTTGCAGGCCTCGTGTAGTTGCTCGCTCAAGCGGTCGAGATAGGGCTGGGCGGACACCGCCAGCGGCGTCGACGACAGGTAAGCGTGCCCCAGAGTCAGCACCTTGGGCAGCAGCGAATAGGTGCGCCCGTCGGTGGTGACGTAGCCCAGCTTCATCAGCGAGTACAGACAGCGGCGCACCGCGGCGCGGGGAATCTCGGTGCGGTGGCTGATCTGCGCGATGGTCAGGTGGCGTTTGCGCTCCTGGAAGGCGTTGATCACCGCCAGGCCACGGGCCAGGGAAGTCATGAAGTTGGGGTCGCCAGCGAACTCTTCGATACGCTTGGCCGGCGATACGTAGGGCGGCGGAGCAAGACTGGTAAGCGGCGGACGGGTTTCGCTCATGATGACTCCGAAACGGCGATGAACAGCAACTGGCGATTATCGAACCCTCGTGCGGTAATCGCAAACATGCTGAGCGAAACAGCGAACGACACTTCTGTAGCCCGGATGCAATCCTGGGCCATCGTGTCAGTCATTCCCGGATTTCATCCGGGCTACGAGGCTCAATACCCTTGCCGCCGCCCAGCCCCGGCCGTTACGGTCAGGTACCCCTCGGGGCGCGGGCGGGGTTCGCCACTGCTTACGCGAGCAGCCCGCGGAATTCGATGAAGCCGATCAGCGCACTGATAGTGAAGAACGCCAACACGGTCGCCCCGACCAGCGCCGCCGCGCAACGTTCCTCGAGGCCGAAGCGCTGGCCCATTATCGGGTAGATGCTCAGCATCGGCGCACTGGCGAACAGCACCCCGGCCACCAGCATGTGCGGCTCGATACCGGGCATCAGCATCAGTGCGGTGAACACCGCCAGCGGGTGCAACAGCAGCTTGGCCAGGCTGATTTGCGCCACCTCGCGCCACACGCCATTGGCCTTCATGCCGTACAGGGTGCCGCCGATGACGAACAGCGCCACCGGCGCCGAGGCACTGGCCAGCATGTCGATGGGCCGGCTCAGCAGGGTCGGCAGGTCGATCCCCAGCAACGAGACAACCAGGCCCAGACTGATACCGATGATGATCGGATGCTTCAGCAGGCGCTTGAGGGTTTCACCCAGCACCGCCCACTTCGACTGCGCCTGCTGCTGCCCGCCCTCGGCGAGCATCAGGGCCAGGGGGATCATCAGCAGGTTTTCCACCAGCATGCCCAGGGCCAGCGCCACGGCAGCTTGCTCGCCCAGCACCGTGAGCGCGATCGGGTAACCGATGAAACCGCTGTTGGACACCGACACGCCCAGGGCCATGATCGCGCTGCGCGACACGCCCTGCCGGCGCAACCCGAAGGCCACGGTAAAACCGATGGCGAAGATCGCCAGCGAGCCCAGGGCATAGGCGCCCATGTACGGCACGTTGAGCACCTCACTCAGCGGCCGCTTGGCCAGGGCGTTGAATACCAGGGCGGGCAGGGCGAAGGTGATGACGAAGGTGCCCATGCCGCGCAGTTGTTCGCGGTTGACCAGACCACCCCGTACCGACACGAAACCCAGACCGATCAGGATGAAAATCGGTGCGGTAATGCTGAGTACGGCTAACACGCGACGCAGTTCTCCACAGAGCTGGACAGTTGCTGCAAACGGCTGCGGGTGCGGCTGAAATCGCTGGTGCCGATATCGGCGCACACCTGCTCCAGGCTCGACTCGCTGGCGAGCAGCAGGACCACCCCACTGTCGTAGGCAACATCGATGAAATTGATCACCCGCTGCTGCACATCCAGTGACAGCCGATGCAGCGGCGGAACGTTACTGACGGCGACGCAAGCGAGATGTTCGCACAACCACAGGTAATCCGCGGTCGATGACGGCACCTCGAACAGCGCCGAAAAATCCAGCCAGATCCCCTGCCCGCTTCGCCCCCGCAGGGCGAACGAGCGGCGGTTCAGTTCCAGCTCGCCGCCCTCACCCGCCACGATCTGCAAGGCGCGGCACAACAGGCTGTCGGCCCGCTCGGCAGGCGCCTGGATGAAGCGCCCCCAATCGTGCCGGGTGCGCTGGCGATAGTCTTCGCCGGCGTCCAATTCGAGTAGCTGGCAATGGCGCTGCAGCAACGCGATGAACGGCCTGAAGCGTACATGATAGAGCGGGTTCGGGCACAGCCTGGCCGGTGCGAAATTGGACGTGAACACCAACGCCACGCCTTCACGCAGCAGGCATTCGAGCAGGCGCCCGAGGAGAATGGCGTCGCCGATGTCGTGCACATGGAATTCATCGAAGCACAGCAGGCGCGCTTCGCCGGCCAGGTCGGTGGCGACCCGGGCCAGCGGCTCGGGCTGGCCGCTGTAGGCGTTCAGGCGCTGTTGCAGCTCCTGGAGAAAACCGTGCACGTGCACCCGGCGCTTGTTCGCCACCGGCGCGGCGGCGAACAGGCAATCCATGACGAAGCTCTTGCCGCGCCCGACACCGCCCCACAGGTAGACACCCGCAGCCGGACGCCGCCAGCGCCGCTTGGGCGCCAGCTGCGCGCCCAGCCAGTCGGCAAGTTGGGCGATGGCCCGCTGCTGGGCGGGGTCGGCGCGAAAGCCCCGGGCCGCCAGCTCGCGGTCGAAGTGACGGCGCAACGCCTCGGCGGGCGCCACCGGGTCAGAAGTCAAAGAACACTGTCTCGCCGTCCCCCTGGATACGGATATCGAAGCGGTAGGCCGGCTTGCCGTCCACCTCGCAGCGCTTGGCGATCAGCGTCTCACGGCGTTGCGGCTGCTCGATCAGGTTGAGCACCGGGTCCTTGGCGTTGGCCTCGGCCTCGTCCTCGAAATACAGGCGAGTGTTGAGGTGAATATTGATGCCACGGGCGAACAGCGCGACGTTGACGTGCGGCGCCATCGGCACGCCGGCGGCGTTGTGCACCACGCCCGGCTTGACCGTATAGGCGGTCCACTCGCTACCGGCATCGAAGGTAGTGGCGGTACGACCAAAACCGTTGAACGGTTTGGACTGGTCGTAATCCTCGTCGTACTGGCCCTGGTGGTCGGCCTGCCACAGCTCGAGGAAGGCGTCGCGCACCAGGTGGCCGTTGCCGTCATAGACATGGCCAACCAGCACGATGTGCTCGCCTGGCGCATCGGGCCCCGCCATCTGATTCCAGATTTCCTGCGCGCGGGTCGGGTTGCCGGCAGCGGCCAGGGCCAGGCCGATATGCACGTAGGGGCCGGCGGTTTGAGAAGGGGTTTCCGGCAGCAGTTCAACAGGCATGGTCATCCCTCCTTATTTGTTCTCGAAATGGGTTTTACGCTGGCCACGCAGCACGATATCGAAACGGTAGGCCAAGCAGTCCATGGGGTTGGCCGTGCTCATGTCCAGCTTGGCGATCAGCGTCTGCGCCGCGTCCGGGTTGGCGATCGACTTGACGATCGGGCACAGCGGGATCAGCGGATCGCCCTCGAAATACAGTTGAGTGATCAGACGCGTGGCGATCGACGGGCCGTTGAGCGAGAAGTGGATATGCGCCGGGCGCCAGTCGTTGGGGCCATTGCGCCAGGGGTAGGGGCCGGGCTTGATGGTGCGGAAGATATAGCGACCTTCGCTGTCGGTCAGCGCGCGGCCGACGCCGCCAAAGTTGGGGTCGAGCGGCGCCAGGTAGCGGTCGTTCTTGTGGCGGTAGCGGCCGCCGGCGTTGGCCTGCCACATCTCCACCAGGGTATGCGGGATCGGCTTGCCGTACTGATCCATCACCCGCCCGGAAACGATGATGCGCTCGCCGATGGGCAGGCCACCGTTGTTGAAGTTGAGCAGCAGGTCGTTGTCGTGCTCACCACGCTTGAGGTGCGAGAAGTCCGGGCCGGTGGTTTCGGAAATCGACTGCGGGATGCTTACCAACGCCTGACGCGGCGAGCGGGCGATGGAGGTCTTGTAATCGGGCGTCAGGGCTTTGGGGTGCCAGTTGCGGTCACGAATGACGAAACGGCGATTGTCCTCGGCAGGCATGGTGCGCTCCTGTTGTGAGTATTGTGGAGTCGACCTGGGATCAGGCTGAAACACAGTTTCCGACAAAGCAGACGCGGGGAATATTGAAAAGACGCCGTCTATCCATAACCAAATGGTTATGAAAAAAGCCCTTCGCGGTAGGCTTCGGCCACCTCACGCAGCGCCGCGCAGAACTGCTCGGCGGCCAGCGGCAGGGCCAGCGCGCTGTTGCGGCAGATGCCCACCGAGCCGCCTGGTTCCTGCACGCCCAGCTGCAGCTCGACCAGCTCGCCGCGCTGCACGTCCAGGCACACCGCGTCCTGCGGCGCCACCCACAGCGCATCGCCGGACAGCACGTAGCGCCGACTCAGCGCCGGCGACAGGGTTTCCAGGCGCTGCCGCGAAGGCGTCACCCCGCACTGCACGAACAGGCTGTCGGCATGCTTGCGGATGGTGGTGCCGGCCGTCGGCAGCACCAGTGGGTAATCGCCAAGCTGTCCCAGCGCGGCGGCGCCGGCAGCCAGCAGTGAATGACCGGGACGCACCACCAGAGTCATGGATTCGCTGTACAGGTGCTCGAAGGTCAGACCCTGGATGTCCGGGCTGTCAGTCATGCGCCCGACCACCAGATCCAGCTCGCCAACGCGCAACTGACCGAGCAGGTAGGCACCCGGTCCGGTGGCGACGTTGACCACCAGCGCCGCGTGACGCTGATGCAGACGCCGCACCACCTCGGGAATCAGCAGGCTCTCTACCGTAGAAAGCACGCCGACTCGCACCTGGCCGGCCTCGTGCTCACCCTCGCGCAGGCTGTTCACCCCATCGCGCAGCGCCTGCACGCAGGGCCCGGCGTAACGCATAAAGGCCACGCCGGCGGCCGTCAGGGTCACGCCACTCTTGCTGCGCTCGAACAAACTGGCGGCGAGAATCTCCTCCAGTTCCTTGAGCGTCTTGGAAATCGCCGGCTGGCTTACCGCCAGGGCATCGGCCGCCTTGGCGAAACTGCGCTGGCGGGCGATCTCGAGAAAGCACAGCAGGTGGCGGAACTTGATACGGGTGTCGATGTTCATCGGGAGCACCAAAGGCGGATGCCTGCGATGATGCCGCAAAGCACAGCCCTGGCACAGGCGACAATTGGCAGGTTGGTCACTTTGGTCGCACTTGGCTGACCGAAGGGTCAGCTCTATGCTGCACTCTTTTTGTGCGAGCCTGCCTGATGTCTCTGTCCGATCTGCTGCTGTTGGCCCTCGCCGGTTTCGCCGCCGGAGGTATGAATGCCCTGGCTGGCGGCGGCACCTTTTTCTCCTTCCCCGCCCTGCTCGCCGCCGGCCTACCACCGGTGACCGCCAATGCCACCAACGCCGTGGCGCTATGGCCGGCCAGCCTGGCCGGCGCCTGGGCCGCGCGCGCCTCGTTGCGGCCGCTGGGACGCTACCTGCTTCCACTGCTGCTGGCCGGCCTGGCCGGTGGCCTGCTCGGCGGCCTGTTGCTGCTGGCCGGCGGCGACGATGTATTCCGCGTGCTGATCCCCTGGCTGTTGCTGGCCGCCACCGCGCTGTTCGCCGCCAGCCCCTGGCTGGGCCGCTGGCTGGCAGCACGACGCAAGGTGTCCAAGCATCCGCCGCACACGCCGTTGTCGCTGGGTGCACACATCGGCGTGTCGATCTACGGCGGCTACTTCGGTGCCGGCATGGGCATCCTGCAGCTCGCCGCATTCTCCATCGAAGGCCACCCGCTGGCCCGCGCCAATGCGCTGAAAAACCTGATCTCGGCGGTGATCTACAGCATCGCCACGCTGACCTTCGTGATCGCCGGCCGGGTCAGCTGGTACGAGTTGGCCATCCTGCTAACTGGCGCCACCATCGGCGGTTACGCTGGCGGCGCATTGGGCGAAAAACTGCCGCCGGCGCTGCTGCGCAGCTTCGTCATCCTGGTCGGTAGCACGATGACCCTGCATTACTTCTGGAGCACCTACTTCGCCGTCTGAAAATCGCGGCACTCCCGCAGCTGGGCATCCCAGGCGCCTTCCGTAGGAGCGGCTTCCACCGCGAATTTCGCGGATAAATCCGCTCCAACAGAGAGCAGCTTTCAACGCCTTTCAATTGTTCCCTGCAAGGCCCACTGATTTGCCCGAGTGGCCTAGCTCTGCTAGTGTCGCGCGGTTTCCAAGCTGCCCGAGACTCGCCGCCATGGCCCGCAAAAAAGCCGCCCCCGACTTCGAACACTCCCTCGCCGAGTTGCAGACTCTGGTCGAGCGCCTGGAGAGCGGCGAGCTGTCGCTGGAAGACTCGCTGACTGCTTTCGAGCAGGGCATCGGCCTGACCCGTGCATGTCAGGCCGCCCTGGCCCAGGCCGAGCAGAAGGTGCAGATTCTGCTCGAGCGCGACGGTGAGTTGCAGCCCGCCCCCTTCGACACGGACGAGCCCGCATGATTGCGGCGTATCAGAAACGCTGCCAGACCCGCGTCGACACGGCACTGGAGGCGCTGTTTCAAGCTCCGCGCACAGAGCTGGAGCGCCTCTACCAGGCCATGCGCTACAGCGTGATGAACGGCGGTAAGCGCGTGCGCCCACTGCTGGTCTATGCCGCTTGCGAGGCTCTCGAAGGTAATCTTGAACGTGCCGATGGCGCTGCCTGTGCGGTGGAGCTGATCCATGCCTACTCGCTGGTGCATGACGATCTGCCGGCGATGGACGACGACGATCTGCGCCGCGGCCAACCCACCACTCACAAGGCCTTCGACGAGGCCAGTGCCATCCTCGCCGGTGACGGCCTGCAGAGCCTGGCCTTCGAGGTGCTCGCCGACCGCCGGCGCAACCCGCAGGACGCCGAAGTGCGTCTGCAGATGATCGATGCCCTGAGCAGCGCAGTTGGGCCGGCCGGCATGGTTGGCGGCCAAGCCATCGACCTCGGCTCGGTGGGGCAGCAGCTCGACCAGGCGGCGCTGGAAACCATGCACCGGCACAAGACCGGCGCGCTGATCGAAGCCAGCGTACTGCTCGGCGCCCTGGCCAGCGGCAACGCCGACGAACTCAGCCTCAAGGCACTGCTGCAGTACGCCCGCGCCGTCGGTCTGGCCTTCCAGGTGCAGGACGACATTCTCGACGTGGAGAGCGACACCGCCACCCTGGGCAAGACCCAGGGCAAGGACGAGGCCAACGACAAGCCCACCTACCCCGCCCTGCTCGGCCTCGACGCAGCCAAGGACTATGCCCTGGAACTGCGCGACCAGGCCCTGCACGTGCTGCGCCCGTTCGGCAGCCAGGCCGAGCCGCTGCGCGAACTGGCGCGCTATATCGTCGAACGGCGCAGCTAGCAGGTAAGCGCTGGTGCGCACGGCGCACCCTACGCTCGGCATCATCATTGGCATCTATGCCGGCATGATCGCCGCATAAGGCTTGCTTTACCCCTGCGACCAGCCTCCTAAGATGGCTCCATAACGACAAGACGTCCGGAGCCGCCATGCCCTTCCCCGCCCTGCTGATCGCCAACCGCGGCGAGATCGCCATCCGCATCGCCCAGGCCTGCGCCGACCTCGGAATCCGCAGCGTGGCGGTGTATGCCGAAGACGACAGCGCCTGCCTGCACACCCGCAAGGCCGACCAAGCCGTGGCGCTGGTCGGGCGCGGCGTCTCCGCCTATCTGGATATGGATCAGTTGATCGCCATCGCCCGTGAAGAGGGCTGCACAGCCATCCACCCCGGCTACGGTTTTCTCGCCGAGAACACCGAATTCGCCCGCCGCTGCCAGGTCGCCGGGCTGACCTTCATCGGCCCTTCACCAGAAACCCTGCAACTGTTCGGCGACAAGGCCGCCGCCCGTGATCTCGCCCAGCACTGCGACGTACCACTGGTGCCCGGCATCAACCAGGCGGTGACGCTGGAGCAGGCCGCCGCCTTCCAAGCCGAACACGGCAGCGTGATGCTCAAGGCCCTGGCCGGCGGTGGCGGGCGCGGCATGCGTGCAGTGGACGATCCGGCGCAACTGGCCGAGGCCTTTACCCGCTGCGCCTCCGAGGCCCAGGGCGCCTTCGGCAGCGGCGCGCTGTACGTGGAAAAGCGCGTGCGCCGTGCCCGGCATATCGAAGTGCAGGTGCTCGGTGACGGCAGCGGCGCGGTCAGCCATCTGTGGGAGCGCGACTGCAGCCTGCAACGCCGCCACCAGAAGCTGGTGGAGATCGCGCCCAGCCCAGATATGGATGCGTCCACCCGTGACGCCATCATCGCCAGCGCCCTGCGCCTGGCGGCCGAGGTGCAGTATCGAGGCATCGGCACCTTCGAGTTCCTCCTCGACCTCGACCAGCCAGGGCGCTTCTATTTCATGGAGGCCAACCCGCGCGTGCAGGTGGAGCACACCGTCACCGAGCAGGTCACCGGTGTCGATCTGCTGCACACGCAACTGCACCTGGCCGCCGGCAGTAGCCTGGCCGAGCTGAATCTGCTTACACCACCGACGACCAACGGCTATGCCGTGCAGGTGCGCCTGAATCTGGAAACCCTGCTCGCCGATGGCTGCGCGCGCCCGGCCAGCGGCGTACTCAGCGCCTACCAGCCGCCCAGCGGCCCCGGCCTGCGCGTGGATGGCTGCGGCTATGCCGGCTACGCCGTCAGCCCGGCCTACGACTCGTTGATCGCCAAGCTGATCGCCAGCGCCAGCGACTACCCCAGCGCCCTGCGCCGTGCCTACCGGGGGCTGTGCGAGTTTCGCCTCGACGGCGTGGCGAGCAACCTGCACCTGCTGCAGAACCTGCTGCAATGCGAGGCGGTGATCGCCAACCAGGTCGACACTACTTATGTCGAGCGTCACCTGGGCGAGTTGCTGGCCGCTCGCGAGCAGGCCCATCCACACCGCTACTTCTCCACTGACACCGCGCTGCACAACGCCAAGGCCAATGTCGACGCCCCGCCCGGCACCCTGGCCCTGACCGCCGCCAGCGCCGGCGTGCTGGTCAGCCTGGCGGTGGCCGAAGGCGACGCCGTGGCCGTAGGCCAGCGCATCGCCGTGCTGGAAGCGATGAAGATGGAATTCGAGGTCAAGGCCGAGCACAGCGGCATCGTCCGTGCGCTGGCCGTGGTACCCGGTGACGCCATCGGTGAGGGCCAGGCGCTGGCGTTCCTGGAACCTGCCGAGGTGGATGGCCTAGACACCCATGGCGAGCAGGCAGTCGACCTGGCGCATATCCGCGCCGATCTGGCCGAAGTGCTGGAACGCCACGCGCGCCTGACCGACGCGCGCCGCCCCGAAGCCGTGGCGAAAAGGCGTAAGACCGGTCAGCGCACCGTAAGGGAAAACCTCGCCGACTTGCTCGATGACGACAGCTTCATCGAATACGGCGCCATGGCCCTGGCTGCCCAGCGCCGTCGCCGTTCGCCCGAGGAACTGCTGGAGCTGAGCCCGGCCGACGGCCTGGTCGCCGGCATCGGTACGGTGAACGCCGCGCGTTTCGGCAGCGAGGCGGCGCGCTGCATGGCCATCGCCTACGACTACACGGTATTCGCCGGCACCCAGGGGGTGATGAACCACAAGAAGACCGACCGCATGCTGGCCCTGGCCGAGCAATGGCGCCTGCCGGTGGTGCTGTTCGCCGAAGGCGGCGGCGGGCGGCCGGGCGATACCGACTTTGTCGGCGTGGCCGGGCTGGACTGCCACACCTTCGTCGCCATGGCCAGACTCTCCGGCCTGGTGCCGACGGTGGGCGTGGTCTCCGGTCGCTGCTTCGCCGGCAACGCCGCGCTGCTCGGCTGCTGCGACGTGATCATCGCAACGAAGAACGCGACTATCGGTATGGCCGGCCCGGCGATGATCGAAGGTGGCGGTCTGGGCAGCTTCACCCCCGAACAGGTCGGCCCGACCAGCATGCAGGGCCCCAACGGGGTGATCGATGTGCTAGTGAAAGACGAAGCCGCAGCGGTCGCCGTGGCCAAGCAGTACCTGGGCTATTTCCAGGGCCCGGTGGCCGACTGGCAGTGCAGCGATCCCCGCGAGCTGCGCCATGTGATCACGGAAAACCGCCTGCGCGTGTATGACATCCGCAAAGTAATCGAGCTGCTCGCCGATCACGACAGTGTGCTGGAACTGCGTCGCCAGTTCGCCCCCGGTCTGATCACCGCGTTGATCCGCATCGAGGGCAAGCCCTTCGGCCTGATCGCCAACAATCCCGCGCACCTAGGCGGCGCCATCGATGCCGTGGCCGGCGATAAGGCCGCACGCTTCCTGCAACTGTGCGAAGCGCATGACCTGCCCATCGTCTCGCTGTGCGACACCCCCGGTTTCATGGTCGGCCCGGAGGCGGAGAAGCAGGCCACGGTGCGCCACGTTTCGCGCCTGTTCGTCACCGCCGCCAGCCTCACGGTGCCTTTCTTCACCCTGGTGCTGCGCAAGGGTTACGGCCTCGGTGCCCAGGCCATGGCCGCCGGCAGTTTCCATTCGCCGCTGTTCACTGCCGCCTGGCCCAGCGGCGAGTTCGGCGCCATGGGCCTGGAGGGTGCCGTGCGCCTGGGCTTCGCCAAGGAACTGGCAGCCCAGCCGGACGAGGCTGCGCGTCAGGCGCTGTTCGACAAGCTGGTGGCCAAGGCCTACGACAACGGCAAGGCGCTGAACATGGCCAGCTATCTGGAGATCGACGCCGTGATCGATCCGGCCGACAGCCGCGCCTGGTTGCTGCGCGGTCTCAATGCGGCGCCACGACCGCTTCGGCGCGATGGCAAGAAACGTCCCTTCATCGACACCTGGTAAGGACATCGCCATGCATATCGATCACCGCCTGCTCGCCGTCAACGGCATTGAACTCAGCCTGTACAGCGCCGGCCCCGAGCACGGCAAGCCGGTGTGGCTGCTGCATGGTTTTCCCGAGTGCTGGTACACCTGGCATCCGCAGATCGAGGCACTGGCCGCCGCCGGCTATCGCGTGTTCGCCCCGGAAATGCGCGGCTACGGCGCCAGCAGCGCACCGGCCGATCCGACGGCCTATGACCTGCTCACCCTATGCGGCGATATCCAGGCGGCGATGGACATGCTCGGCCAGCGCGAGGTAGCGGTGGTCGGCCACGACTGGGGCGCGCCGGTGGCCTGGCATCTGGCGCTGCTGGAGCCGCAGCGGGTCAAGGTGCTCGGGGCGCTGTCGGTGCCCTTCGGCGGCCGGCCGAAACGCCCGGCCATCGAGATGATGCGCGAGGCCTATGCCGGGCGCTTTCACTACATCCTCTACTTCCAGCAACCGGGGCTGGCCGAGGCCGAACTGGACGACGACATCGGCCGCAGCCTGCGCCTGCTGCTTGGCGGCCTGGACGATGCCCTGCTGGCAGCGGACAAGCCGGCCGATGCGCGGCTGTTCGATGGCATGCCGGACGACCTGCCGCTGCCACCCTGGTGCAGCGAGGCGATGTTCGCCCACTACCTGCGCACCTTCGAGCGCCACGGCTTTCGCGGCGCGCTGAACTGGTACCGCAACTTCGAGCGCAACTGGCAACGCAGCGAGCATCTGGCGGGTCTGCAGATCACGCAGCCGACGCTGTTCCTGCTCGGGGAGAATGACCCGGTGGGCCGCTTCGAGGCACCGACGCTCAAGCGCATGGGCGACAAGGTGCCGCACCTGGAACGCCACGACCTGCCCGGCGCAGGCCACTGGCTGCAGGCCGAATGCGGCGAGCGGGTCAGCGCCCTGCTGCTGGACTTCCTCGCACGAAACTACCAGTAACGGCGATATGGACAGCGGATTGGGCTGTTTTCCTGGCATCAGGTAAACTGCCGCATCTTTTACGCCTATAACGATTCGCCTGATGCCGACCACTTTCCACGAGATCCCCCGCGAGCGCCCGTTGACGCCGCTGCTCGACAGCGCCAACACGCCCGACGAACTGCGCCGCCTGGCCGAAGCGGACCTGGAAACCCTCGCCGACGAACTGCGCCAGTACCTGCTCTACTGCGTGGGTCAGAGCGGCGGGCACTTCGGTGCCGGCCTCGGGGTGGTCGAGCTGACCATCGCCCTGCACTACGTCTTCGACACCCCCGATGACCGTCTGGTGTGGGACGTCGGCCATCAGGCCTACCCGCACAAGATCCTCACCGGCCGTCGCGAGCGCATGGGCACGCTGCGCCAGAAGGACGGCCTGGCCGCCTTCCCACGGCGTAGCGAGAGCGAATACGACACCTTCGGCGTCGGCCACTCCAGCACCAGCATCAGCGCGGCGCTGGGCATGGCCATTGCTGCTCGCCTGAAGGGCGAGAAGCGCAAGAGCGTAGCGGTGATCGGTGACGGCGCACTGACCGCCGGCATGGCCTTCGAAGCGCTGAACCACGCCACCGACGTCGGCGCCAACATGCTGGTGATCCTCAACGACAACGACATGTCGATCTCCAAGAATGTCGGCGGCCTGTCCAACTACCTGGCCAAGATCATCTCCAGCCGCACCTACGCCAGCATGCGCGAGGGCAGCAAGAAGATCCTCTCGCGCCTGCCCGGCGCATGGGAAATCGCGCGCAAGGTCGAGGAACACGCCAAGGGCATGCTGGTACCCGGCACCCTGTTCGAGGAACTGGGCTGGAACTACGTCGGCCCCATCGACGGCCACGACCTGCCGACGCTGCTCGCCACCCTGCGCAATATGCGCGATCTGGACGGCCCGCAGTTCCTGCATGTGGTGACCAAGAAGGGCAAGGGCTTCGCCCCGGCCGAGGCCGACCCCATCGGCTACCACGCCATCACCAAGCTGGAGCCTGTGACCCCGGTGGCCGCACCGAAGAAGCCAAGCGGCCCGAAATACTCCAACGTGTTCGGCCAGTGGCTGTGCGACATGGCCGCAGCCGATAACCGCCTGGTTGGCATCACCCCGGCGATGAAGGAGGGCTCCGACCTGGTGGCCTTCGCCGAGCTCTTCCCCGATCGTTACTTCGACGTGGCGATTGCCGAGCAGCACGCCGTGACCCTCGCCGCCGGTATGGCCTGCGAAGGCGCCAAGCCGGTGGTGGCGATCTACTCCACCTTCCTCCAGCGCGCCTATGACCAGTTGATCCACGACGTGGCCGTGCAGCACCTCGACGTGCTGTTCGCCATCGACCGCGCCGGCCTGGTGGGCGAAGACGGCCCGACCCATGCCGGCAGCTTCGATATCTCCTACCTGCGCTGCATCCCCGGCATGCTGGTGATGACCCCGAGCGACGAGAACGAGCTGCGCCGCATGCTCAACACCGGCCACCTGTTCGACGGCCCGGCGGCGGTGCGCTACCCACGCGGCAGCGGCCCCAACGCGCCGCTCGATGCTGGCCTGGAGCCACTGGAAATCGGCAAAGCCGTAGTGCGCCGCCAGGGTAAGGGCGTTGCCCTGCTGGCCTTCGGCGTGCAACTGGCCGAAGCCTTGCGCGTGGGTGAGACAATGGACGCCACGGTGGTCGACATGCGTTTCGTCAAACCGCTGGACGAAGCGCTGCTGCGCGAGCTGGCGAGCAGCCACGTGCTGCTGGTGACCATTGAGGAGAACAGCATCATGGGCGGCGCCGGCAGCGCGGTCAGCGAGTTCTTCGCCGCCGAGAACCGCCAGGTGCCGATGCTCCATCTGGGCCTGCCGGACTACTATGTCGAACACGCCAAACCGAGCCAGATGCTGGCCGAGTGCGGCCTCGACGAAGCCGGTATCGAACACGCAGTACGCCAACGCCTGAACTTGCTACAGCCCTGATCTGACGCCCTGCACGGCCCAATTATTGCAAAATATTTGGGCTACGCTCTCAGCATTGAGCAGCGGACAGGGGCGCATCATGTCGTTACGCAGTCATCAGATGAACTTCACCGGACAGGAACGGCGCTGGCTGCCCTGGTTCGGCAAAACCGGCAAACTGGCCATGCGCTGGTCATGCCTGCTCAATGCCGGACAGGTGGCGCGCGTCGAGAAAACCTTCGCCGGCTTGGCGCAAACCCGTGTCGACCTGCTGGTCAACTGGGCGCGCCAGCACTGGCAAGAGTTCGAGCTGATCGCCAGTGGCCTGCAGCAGGCCTGGCCCATCACGGCCAACAGCGAGTTGCAGAGAGCGCACAGCCACATGCCGGAAGTCTCCGAGCTGTTCGTGGTGGACGTCAGTGGCCTCGTTATCGCCTCCACTCATGCACCCCGCGCAGGTCAGCGCCACGATGCAAAGCCCCTCGCCGCCGGCCTGGCCGCACCCTTCCTGCACGGTCCTTATGTCGACCCGGTGACCCGGCAACTGGGTGCGACCACCTCCAAGTTCCATGACGCCGTTACCCTGATGTTCCATCAGCCGCTGCGCCATGCCGGCAAGGTAGTCGGTTGCCTGTGCGCACGCATTCCCAACGACGTGCTGAGCGACCTGATCCAGCGCGAGGCCGGACACGTCTACCGCGACTCGGGTGACAACTACCTGTTCATGGTGCAAAGCCGTCATGACCCGCAGATCGCCCCGGGCACCGCCCTGTCCCGCTCGCGCTTCGAAGACGATACCTTCAGCGGCGGCGACAACCTGAAACAGGGCGTAAAAACCGCTTTCGGCACCGTTCGGGTGCAGAACCATACCGAGTTCGAGCTGCGCTTCACCGATCCAGCAACGGGCGAGCTGCACCCGGGGGTGCGCGAAACCATCCGCAACGGCAGGAACCTTTTCGCCCTTTACCCGGGCTACCCGGATTACCGGCACATCCCGGTGATCGGCGCCGGACTGACCCTGCAGATGCCCGGCTCGCCCGATACCTGGGGGCTGATGTGCGAGGGCGACCTGGAGGAGGTTTACCGTCAGCGCAGCCTCAGCTATACGCTTTCCAGCCACCTGCTCCTTGGTCTACTGGCCTTGGGGTTGCTGCAGTGGCAACTGCAGCAACTGGTGCCGGCCTTCGCGGTACAGGCCGGCATGATCGCCACAGCGGCCATGATGTTCGCTTACTGGGGCTTGAGCCTGCGTCCGCGCGTGCGCAGGCTCCAGGCTCTCTCGGACTTCTTCCTGGAAACCGCCGAATGCGGCGCACCACTGAGCAACCGCCTGGCCCCCGAATTGTTCGGCAGTGACGAAGCCGGCGCGCTGGCCGGCTGGGTAAACAGCTTCGTCGACAAGATGGACCACACCATGCAGGGCATCCTCACTGCCGGTACGGCCCTGCAACAGACCTCCACAGGACTGACGCGCACCTCCATCAATGCCAGCCAGTGTGCTACCCAGGGACAGAACGCGGCGACCTCCACTGCCCGCGCGATGGTCGAGGTCAACCACAGCATCGGCCAGGCCACAACGCACATCCTCGACAGCGAACGCGCCTCGCAACAGGCTCTGGCCATGACGCGCCAGGGCAGCGCTGCGGTTAACCAGAATGCCGAGGAAGTCAGCCAGCTGGCCGAGCGCATCGAACAGTCCAGCCAATCCCTGCAGGCACTGAATCGACAGACCGAAGAGATTCAGCACATCAGCGAGTCGATCCACGCCATCGCCGAACAAACCAACCTGCTGGCCCTGAACGCTGCGATCGAAGCCGCCCGTGCCGGCGACAGCGGCCGCGGCTTCGCGGTGGTGGCAGATGAAGTACGCAACCTGGCGCAGCGCACGGCGCAAGCGACCGAGGAGATCACCACCACCTTGGCCAGCGTGCGCCAGCAGACCCTGGACAGCATGAGCAGCATGCGCAGTTGCCAGGAAGCGGCGCAGCGCAGCGTGACGCGTTCCGATGAAGCCACCGCAGCCCTGGCGCGCATCCAGCACGAAGTGGAAGCGATGCAGAGCCGCCTTGGCCAGTTGAGTCAGGGCATGCAATCTCAACTGGCGCAGGTGCATGCAGTCAACGATCAGGCCCAGGCCATTACCGGCGCCGCCGAACGCAGTAGCCAGAGCGCAGATGAAACCCTGCAAGCAGCACAAGTCCTGGCGCAACTGGTGCTCGATCTGCACAAGACGGCGAGCCGCCTCAGCCATCAGGAGCCCCAGACTGATCAGCGCACGACGATCCAGCATGGCTGGCAAGCGCCGCCCAGGATGAAGAGCGATCTGAGCATGAGCACCACTCATCGCTGAATGAGCGGCGCTTGCTTGTCATTCATACTCGCGCGCACTAAGGTGCGCGCCATTCATGTTCCGCCAGGGTGCGCTGCGCAAGCAGTGTTAAACGGGAAGTCGGTGCGCTTGTGTTGAGCAAACCCGACGCTGCCCCCGCAACGGTAATCGACAGCAAGCGCTGAGCTTGCGCCACGTCCAACAGCCACTGGGCCAAGCCTGGGAAGGTGGACGCGGGTCGAGAGCCCGGAGACCGGCCAAGGCGGTGCGACTGGTGTTGCGGAGGGCGACACGGTCAAGCGCCGTCCTGCCCGCGCTTGCGCCTGCCCTCCTCGAACGTCTGCCGACTGTTGAGGAAAAATAATGAAACTGTCTCGTCTGGCTCTGGCCATCGCCGTCATGCCAGGTCTTTCGCTGGCCGCCGAAACCTACGTGGCCGAGCCACTGGTCGTCACCTCCGGGCGCCTGGCCGAACCGCAAGCGCAGGCTACCGCCGCCACCACGGTGTTCAAACGGGACGACATCGAGCGCCTGCAGGTCAGCAGCGTTACCGAGCTATTGGAGCGTGTGCCCGGCCTCAGCGTCGTCCGCACTGGCGGTGCAGGCAGCCAGACGGGCGTGTTCCTGCGCGGCACCAGCACGGCACAAACCCTGGTCCTGGTCGACGGGCAACGTATCGCGGCAGCCTCCAGCGGCACCAGCAGCCTCGAGTTTCTCGCCCCCGAGCAGATCGAACGTATCGAAGTGGTTCGTGGAGCGCGTTCGGCGCTATACGGCTCAGACGCCATTGGCGGGGTGATTCAGATCTTCACTCGCCAGGGCGATGGCCAGGGACTCAAGCCTTACGCGCGTCTGGCGGCTGGCAGTGATAGCACTTACCAGCGCAGCCTCGGCCTCTCCGGCGGCGACAAGCGCACTCGCTTTCACCTCGGCGCCGCCCTGGACGAAACAGCCGGTATTGACGCAACCCGCGACGGTTTCGGCGCCAATGGCGACGACGACGCCTACCGCAACCGCTCGTTAAGCCTGAATCTGTCGCACCGCTTCAACGACTCGCTGGAGGTTGGCGTCACTGCGCTCGATCAGCGCGGGCAGGTGGAGTATGACGACACCTTCACTGGCTCCCTGCCAACCACCGATTTTCTGCTCAGCAGCATCTCTGGTTTTATCGAGGCTCGTGTTACCGAAGTCTGGAGCAGCCGCCTGGAACTGGGACACAGCGAGGACAAGCGCGACAGCGGCAACGACCAGGCAGGCGGTACCGTCAGCCAGTTCAATACCTACCGTGACGCAGCCAACTGGCTGAACACCCTGACACTCAACGAAAACCACCAACTGCTGCTAGGTCTGGACTGGTATGAAGATCGAGCGCAGGGCACGACGGACTTTGTCGAGGACTCACGCTGGAACCGCGCGACCTTCGTTCAGCATCGTTATATCGGAGAAACGTTCTCGACCGAGCTAGGGGTGCGCCACGACGACAACCAGCAATTTGGTAACGAGAACACATGGAACGCGTCATTGACCTTACCCCTCAACAACGCCAACGACCTGATCCTGTCGTATAGCGAAGGCTTCCGCGCCCCGACCTTCAACGACCTTTACTACCCGGACTTCTGCTTTGGTGGCATGTGCTTCCCCAGTGCCAATCCCGACCTCGCCCCGGAACGCTCCAAGAGCTACGAGCTGCAATGGCGTAGCCGCTACAGCGACACAGGATCGTTGCAGGCTTCCGTGTATCGAACCGATATCGAGGACGCCATCGTCCTGGACGAGAACTTCATTCCACAGAACGTCCAGACAGCCCGGATCAATGGCTTCGAAGCCGCCGTGCAGCAGGAGTTGTTCGGCTGGCAAGGCAATCTCGCGCTGGCCCTGATCGACCCGCGTGACCGCGCCAGCGGCCATACCCTGCAGCGCCGCGCCAAACGCACTTTGAGCCTGGACGTCGACCGCCGCTTTGGCGATGTGTCGGTGGGCGCAGGCTGGCGTGCGATCAGTGGTCGCTACGACGACGCCGACAACGAGATCGAAATGAGCGGCTACGGCCTGCTGAGCCTGCGCGCCGCCTGGCAGGCCAATGAGGAACTGGGGCTGAGCCTGAAGCTGGATAACCTGCTGGACAAGGACTATGCAGAAGCGACCTACAGTACACCCAATGGCCGTTTCGGCTACAACAGCGCCGGCCGCACCGCACTATTCGCCGTCACCTGGACGCCGCAACTCTAAAGTTGATGTGCAATCTGCGTAGGGTGGTTTAGCGGAGCTGAACACCAATCTTGCAAACGCAGATACAGGCAGCGCGCTCGGATGGCCGCCCCACGTAACCCACCAGGCGATGGATCGCCTTGCACCAATGGTGGGTTACGCCGCATCAAGCACAGTGAATCACGCAACCACCGCAACAAGCGCACCCTACGCAACCATATGCAACCCACGTAACGCTACCGTGCCTCGGCCATCAACACGCACAACTGCTCGATGGCACCCAGCATCTGCCGGCTAGGCCGTTCCAGGCCCTTGTCCGGCACCGCCCAGACCTGTCCCAGCCGCACCGCATGCAACTGCGGCCAGGCTTGCCAGGCGCTCAGCTCGGCATTGCTGCCACCGAGTATCACGTCCGGATCACGCGCCAGCACCGCCTCGACGCTTACCTGCGGCGCCGGCTGCGGCAGGTCGGCGAACAGGTTGCGCGCTCCACACACCTGCAAGGCGTCACCAATCAGTTGCTCGCCACCAATGGTGTAAAGCGGTTGGTGCCAGACTTGGTAGAACACCGCAAGGGGCTGCTCCCGCCGATAGCGCTGGCGCAGCGCATCCAGTTCGGCGCGAAACTCAGCCGCCAGCCGCGTCCCCTGCTCGGCCCGGCCCACTTGCTCGCCAATACGCATGAAGGCCTCGCCGAGTTGCTCGAGGCGCTGCGGCTCGACAATCAGCAGGTCAATGCCGAAACGCTGCAACTGCGCTTGTTGCGCCGGCGGCACACTGCCAGGCGCGATGAGGATCAGATCCGGCGCCAGCTGTAACAGACGCTCGAATTCCAGCTGGCCATAACGACCGACTGTGGGGAGATGCGCCAGCGCGGCGGGACGCTCATCACCGTCGAGCACGCCGACCAGCAGGTCGGCGGCATCCAGATCGAGCATGATTTCACTGAGCGATGGGGCCAGGCTGATCACCCGCTCGGCGGCTGTCAGCGGCAACGCCAGCAGGCAGAGCGCGAGCAGCAGCGTGCGCATCAGCCCAACTGGCGGGGTATGCGGTAGAGGCTGTGCAGCACGATGGACGACAGCGCCAGCAGTACCAACGGGATCGCCTCGAGGCCAGCGAGGACTGCCAACGCAGCGATCCACGCAGGCAGCGCAGCACCGAGCAAGGCACGCAGACGGACACGATCCAGCTCCAGCCAGGCGGCAGGTTCGTCGTCGCTGTCGAGAGCCTTTTCGGTCGCGATCAGAGCGCGTTTGTAAGCGGAGAACAACGGCAGGCTGACGAACATCGCAGCCAGGCCAGCGATGAACAACGGCATGGTCAGCACCGTGGTGCTACCGCCGCCGAACAGCAGGTTGAACATGAACACGGGCGCCAGCGCCACGCCCAGCTGACGCCACCAGGCCAGCGCCAGGCGACGCTTTACCTGGCCTCGGGTCACAGGCTTTCCTCGGTCTCGCCCTGATGCTGGTTGCCCAGCATATGACCGAGCTTGCCGGCCTTGGTGGCGAGGTAGCGCTTGTTGTAGGGATTGTGCGCAATCTGCAGCGGCACACGGTGATCCACGGCGATGCCCATGTCGCCCAAGGCTTTGACCTTGCGCGGGTTATTGGTCATCAGCTTGAGGCTGTCGATGCCCAGGTGCTCGAGCATCGGCAGGCAGATGGCGTAATCACGCTGGTCGGCGCCGAAACCCAGGCGCTCGTTGGCTTCCACGGTATCGGCACCGCCGTCCTGCAGTTCATAGGCGCGAATCTTGTTCAGCAGACCAATACCACGGCCCTCCTGACGCAGATACAGCAGCACGCCGCGGCCTTCGTTGGCGATGGCCTGCAGCGCCGCCTGCAGCTGGGCACCACAGTCGCAACGCAAGCTGAACAGTGCGTCGCCGGTCAGGCATTCGGAATGCAGACGTCCCAGCACCGGTGCACCGTCGGCGACGTTGCCGAAGGTCAGGGCGACATGTTCCTTGCCGGTAGCCTCATCGAGGAAACCGTGCATGGTGAACACACCGAAGGGCGTGGGCAGTTGGGAGGCGGCGACGAACACGACGGACACCGGATACTCCTAGCAATGAGTACGAAACAGGGCCGGCATTGTATCAGCAGCCCCCGCTGGCGGGTCAGTCAGAATTGCCGATCATCAGTATCGAAACGGTCAATGGCAGTCTCATAGCTTGGACTCCAGCACTAGCATCCCCTGCTCCTCGCGCCAGCCAACCCGACCGAGGAAGCTCATGCCCAGCAGCGCCTCATGCGGCGCGCCACCTTCGAGCACCACAGCTTCGACGCCGAGCACCTCGAGATCGCCGACCTTGACCCGGTCGAGCATCACTCGCCAGCCACGCGCAACGCCGCTGGCGGTGTTGACCTGCAGAGGCCGCCCACTGACTCGATAATCGATACCCAGGCGTCGGGCATGGGCGTCGTTGAGCGCCACCGAGGTGGCGCCGGTATCCACCAGAAACTGCACCGTCTGGCCGTTGACCGAACCGGCCACCCAGTAATGTCCGCCGATGCCCTTGGCGATGCTCAGACGCTTCCTTACCGGCTCGGCGAAACCGGCACTGTATTCACGACTCAGTGGATAGACGCGCTCGACGCCCTCGACACGCAGCACCGCGCCCTGCTTGTCGACGCTGACCACTTCCACCCCGCCAGGGCCGGCCTGGCCGACCCGCACCAACTTGCGCTGGCCATCGACATTGAGCACCGCCGCACCGGGAAACAGGCCGACCACCTGAACCTGAGAGGCCGCCCAGGGAGAACTCGCACATAGCAGCGCCAGCGCGGCGAGACAATGACGAAGCTGCATGTATGAAGGCCTCCCGGCTCAGTCGAAGGGATAGGGTTGCTGCCAGCGCTCGAAGATTGGCCGCAGCTCACCACTGGCGATCAGCTGCGTCATACGCTGATCGAAGAGCTTGGCCAGGATATGGCCGCGTGGCGTATCGGCAAAGCCGAGATAGAGCGGCAATTGCATCAGATTCGTCACCCGGTATTGCTGAGGCTTGGCGGCCCGGCCCAGTACGTAGTCGACCTCGGGACGGGCATCGATATAGAAATCCGCGTGGCCCAGCTCGAGCATGCCGAGGATACCGTCACGCCGCTGTACTTCCCGGTAGTCGTGCACATTCGGCAGATATTCCTCGTAACCGTAGCCTCGCACCCAGACCAGCCGGTGCTTGCCCAGGCCGTCCAAGGTCGGCACCGGTTTGTCCTTGAGGGCGAGTGCGACGATCTGATCACGGTCATAGTGATGCTTGGGGTAGAACACCGGCCCCTCGACCTCGTCACGATAGGAACCGACCCAGGCATCGGCTTCGCCACGCTGCACCAACCCGACAGAACGGGTGTATGGCACGCTGTGAATATCCAGACGGACGCCTGCCGGCTCGAACACCTCGCGCATGACATCCCAGCCCAGACCGGTACCATCGGCTTCGGTATAGGCCTCCCAGATTTCACTGGCCAGACGTATTTCACCTGGCAGCTCGCCCTGGGCCTGAGCACCAGACAAGGCAGAGAGCATCAGCAGCATCCCCAGCCAGACTTGCCTCATGCGCATGTCCACTCCTTAGAAACCCAGCCCGGCTCCATAGTTGGCCCAGCCCCAGACCAATCCCTGCATCGCCAACCAGGCAAAGACCCCGGCGATGACATCATCGAGCATGATGCCTACACCGCCATGCACGTGCCGATCGATCCAGCGAATCGGCCAGGGTTTGACGATGTCGAACAGGCGAAACATGAGAAAGCCTAGCAGCAACCAGACCCAGCCCTCGGGCACCAGCCACAGGGTGATCCACATGCCGACCATTTCGTCCCAGACGATGCCTTCGTGGTCGTGCACGCGCAGATCGTCGGCCACCTTGCCGCATAGCCAGAAGCCGAACAGCATGGTCACCCCGAGCATCAGCCAGTAGCCCCAGTCCGGCAACATCTGCCATAGCGGCACGAACGGCAGCGCCACCAGCGACCCCCAGGTGCCGGGCGCCTTGGGCAGGGTGCCGGAGCCGAAGCCGAAGGCGATGAAATGCCAGGGATTGCGCCATACCGAGGGCGGTACGTACTCGGCGGGAACCTGGTTGGGGTGATCGGTCACACGCACTCCGTCCTGTCAGAAATGTTGGTAGCCGCCACGCGGCAGCTCGATGGGCTGGCCGGCGGCGTCCAGCAACTCTACCCCAGAGCCAGCCTGCACACGGCCAATCACCCGTATTTCGGGCCAATCGGCCTGCAGATCGGCGAGCAGGGCTGGCGGTAGGGTAAAGGCCAGTCGGTAGTCATCGCCACCGCCCAGCGCGCAGACCCGCGCCTGCTGCTCGCCGGCGAAGGCGCGCAGCGGCGCAGACAGCGGCACGTGCTCCAGCTCGATCTTAAGGGCGACCTGTGAAGCCTTGGCGATATGCCCGCAGTCGGCCAACAGGCCGTCGGAAATATCCAGCGCGGCCGTGGCGCGGCCACGCAGCGCTTGCCCCAAAGCCAATTGGGGTTGCGGCGACCAGTAGCGCGCCAGCAATGCTTCGCTGATGTCCGCCGCCGCCTCGCGCTGCCCCAGCACCAACGGCAGCGCGCCCGCGGCATCGCCCAGCTCGCCGCCGACGCAAAGCAGATCGCCCACCTGCGCGCCGCTACGCAGCAGCGCCTGTCCGCTCGGCACTCGGCCGAACACGGTGAGCGTCAGACTCAGCGGACCGCGCGTGGTGTCGCCACCGACCAGCGCCAGCGAACAGCTCTGCGCCATCGTTTGCAGGCCGCGAGCGAATTCGGCCAGCCAGGTTTCATTGGCGCTCGGCAGGGTCAGGGCAAGGGTAAAAGCCAGCGGCGTAGCGCCCATGGCGGCCAGATCACTGGCGGAAACGGCCAGCGCACGCTGACCGAGGAGAAAGGCATCGCAGGATTCAGGGAAATGCACCCCGGCAACCAGGGTGTCGGTGGAAACCGCCAGCTGTTCACCGGCAGGCAACGCCAGCAGCGCGCAGTCATCACCGATGCCGCGAACCACGCCGTCGCCGCCCTGCGCACAGGGGGCGGCGGCGAAGTAGCGGCGGATCAGCTCGAACTCATTCACCGCTTGTTGGCGTTGACTTCGGCGGCACGCAGCTTGGGCGCGAGCTTGTCGAGAATGCCGTTGACGAACTTGTGCCCGTCGGTGGCACCGAACACCTTGGCCAGCTCGATACCTTCGTTGATCACCACCTTGTAGGGGACGTCGACGCGGTTCTTCAGCTCGTAGGTGGACAGGCGCAGGATGGCCAGCTCGACCGGGTCGATCTCTTCCAGCGGGCGATCGAGCAGGGGCGTGAAGGTCTCGTCCAGCTCGGTCTTCTGCCGCGGCACGCCGTGCAGGATCTCGTGGAAGTAGGCACCATCGACCTTGCTGAAATCGTTGTCGACGCGAAACTGCGCTTCGATCTCGTTCAGCGGCTGGCCGGCGATGTGCCAGGAGTACAGGGCCTGCATGGCCAGGGTACGGGCTTCGCGGCGCGCGAGAATCTTGCCGCTGGGGCCCTTCTTGGCCGGCTGGCCGTTACCGGAGTTGCTCACTTGGCCTCCAACTGCGCCAGCAGGCTGACCATTTCCAGGGCAGACAGCGCAGCTTCGGCACCCTTGTTACCCGCCTTGGTGCCGGAGCGTTCGATGGCTTGTTCGATAGAGTCGACGGTCAGCACGCCGAAGGCGACCGGCACGCCGTATTCCATGGAAACCTGGGCCAGGCCCTTGGTGCACTCGCCCGCTACGTATTCGAAGTGCGGGGTGCCGCCACGAATGACCGCGCCCAGGGCGATGATCGCGGCGAACTCACCACGCTGAGCGACCTTCTGGGTCACCAACGGAATCTCGAAAGCACCCGGCGCACGGATGATGGTGATGTCGCTCTCGCTAACACCGTGGCGAACCAGGGCGTCGATGGCGCCGCTGACCAGGCTCTCGACGACGAAGCTGTTGAAACGGCCTACCACCAGGGCGTATTTGCCCTTCGGGGCGATGAAGGTACCTTCGATGGTCTTCAGGGTCATGACGGGTCTCACATGGGTTAAAGAGCCGGAGCGCCTTGCGCTCCGAAAATAAAATTCGTTTGTCAGCGTAGCCTTCTCGCCACATGCAGAGGGCTCACTTTCTCCCCTCTCCCATTTATGGGAGAGGGGGAGAGGGTTAGGCGTTGACCACAACACCCTCTCCCGCCCTGCGGGCACCCTCGGCTTTGGCATCCTGCGTCGCCCTACCTCCTGCATCCATGCAGTCGTCTCCCAGAGGGAGAGGGTCATCAGATGCGGCTCTTCAAGCCGCCTGTTAATCAGCCGGCAGGTATTCTACAACCTCGAGGTCGAAGCCGGATATCGCGTTGAACTTCATCGGCGAGCTCATCAGGCGCATCTTGCGCACACCAAGGTCGCGCAGAATCTGCGAGCCGGCGCCCACGGTACTGTAGGTCGCCGGATTAGCCGGCTGCTGGCGGCTGATCAGCGCCAGCAGCTCCGGCCCGGTCAGCGGGTTGCCCAGCAGCAGCACCACGCCGCTGCCGGCCTTGGCCACTTCCGCCATGGCAGCACGCATGCTCCAGCGCCCTGGCTGGTTGACCATGAACAGGTCGCGCAGCGGGTCCATGTTGTGCACGCGCACCAGGGTCGGTTCCTCGGCGCAGATGGTGCCCAGGGTCAGCGCCATGTGCGCGGTGTCTTCCACCGCGTCACGGTAGGTCACCAGGTTGAACTGGCCCAGTTCGGTGTCCAGCGGCTGCTCGCTGATGCGCTCGACGGTGCGCTCGTGGATCAGACGGTAGTGGATCAGGTCGGCGATGGTGCCGATCTTCAGGCCGTGCTCTTCGGCGAACTTTTCCAGCTCCGGGCGACGCGCCATGGTGCCGTCGTCGTTCATGATCTCGCAGATCACCCCGCTCGGCTCGAAACCGCCCATGCGCGCCAGGTCGCAGGCCGCTTCGGTGTGACCGGCACGGGCCAGTACGCCGCCAGGCTGGGCCATCAGCGGGAATATATGACCGGGGCTGACGATATCGTCGGCCACGGCATTGCGCGCCACAGCGGCCTGCACGGTACGCGCGCGGTCGGCGGCGGAGATGCCGGTGGTCACGCCCTCGGCAGCCTCGATGGAGACGGTGAACTTGGTGCCGAAGCCGGAGCCATTACGCGGCGCCATCAGCGGCAGCTTGAGCAGCTCGCAGCGCTCGCGGGTCATTGGCATGCAGATCAGGCCACGGGCAAAGCGGGCCATGAAGTTGATATGTTCGGCCGTCACGCATTCCGACGCGATGATGATGTCGCCTTCGTTCTCGCGGTCCTCGTCATCCATGAGGATGACCATCTTGCCGGCGCGGATGTCTTCGATCAGTTCTTCAGCGGTATTGAGCGCCATCGGGGCGTCTCCTCAATTCTTCAGGTAGCCGTGTTCGGCGAGAAAGCTTTCGGTCAGGCCCGAGGCCTTGGGCTCTGCGGCCTTGTCGCCGAGCAGCAGGCGCTCCAGGTAGCGAGCCAGCAGGTCGACTTCGAGGTTGACCTTACGCCCGGCCTGGTAGTCGACCATGATGGTCTCGGCCAGGGTGTGCGGCACGATGGTCAGTTCGAACTCGGCGCCATCGACCGCGTTGACGGTCAGGCTGGTGCCGTCGACGGTGATCGAGCCCTTGTGCGCGATGTACTTGGCCAGCTCACGCGGGGCGCGCACCCTGAACTGCACGGCGCGGGCGTTATCGGCTCGGGAGACGATCTCGCCGACGCCGTCGACGTGGCCGCTGACCAGGTGCCCGCCGAGGCGGCTGGTGGGCGTCAGGGCCTTTTCCAGGTTAACCGCGCTGCCGGGTTTGAGGTCGACGAAGGCGGTACGCGCCAGCGTCTCGCGGCTGACGTCGGCCCAGAAGCCGTCGCCGGGCAGTTCCACTGCGGTCAGGCACACGCCGTTGACGGCGATGCTGTCGCCGAGCTTGACGTCGCCCAGATCGAGCTTGCCGGTGGCCACGTAGACGCGCACGTCGCCGCCCTTGGGCGTCATGGCGCGGATGCTGCCGATGGCTTCGATTATGCCGGTGAACATGCGCGCTCCGGTGTCACGTTGAAGATGGTGCTGAACAGCATGGACGAACTCCTGTTTTGGTCAAAAACAGGGCAATGCCGATCGATAGGGATTTCGCGGACGCGCAAAAAGCGCCCGAGGAGGGAATCCCGCTCTCTCTTTATCCGGACTATACCGTCGGCCCCGGAATCGCACCGGGTCTGCTGGACCTCGCCAGGCAGGTGCCATGGCGAGCGCTCGCGGGCTAGGTTCTGCGAACCATTACCGCCGGTGGGGAATTCCACCCCGCCCTGAGAACGTTGCGGCCATATGAATGGCCGCGTGGCGTTTTACCATATTTATCGCAGCGCTGCATGGCCTGTAGGGTGCGCTGTGCGCACCAGGGCCAACCGCCGATCTACCAGGCCAGCACCTGTTCCCGTGCCAGCTCGAATCATTGCCGCCAGGCAAAGGGGATGTGGAGAGAGCCGCGGCGGCCACGGTGCGCACGGCGCCCCTACCTGGCCTTGGGCACCGCGGTGATCTGCCAGTCGTCGCCCACGGCGCGGATATCGACAATCTGCAGCTCCGGCGCCTCGGCCATACGGTTGAGCGGCAGCTCGAACAACGGCCGAGCACTGGAGCCGAGCAGCTTGGGCGCAACGAAGATGCGGTACTCGTCCACCAACCCGGCACGCGCGAAGGCGCCGGCCAGACGCGGCCCGGCTTCGACCAGCACCTCGTTGACGCCACGGCCGGCCAGTTCCAGCAGCAACTTGCGCAAATCGACGTGACCATTGCTGCCCGGCACGGCAAGCAGTTCGTGGCCGTCGGCCAGGTAGCGGTCGCGCGCGGCAGCGGCCGCGCAGGTGGCCACCAGCGCCGGGCCGACCTGGAAGAAGGACTTGCTCATCGGCACCCGCAGCCGGCCATCGACCAGCACCCGCAGTGGCGGCCGCGAGGCTGCCATGAAGGTGGCCTCCACACCCAGTCCCAGCTCATCGGGGCGCACGGTCAACCGGGCATCGTCAGCTAGCACGGTATCGGCACCGCTGAGCACCACGCTGGACTGCGCACGCAAACGCTGCACCTCGGCACGCGCCGCCGGGCCGGTGATCCACTGGCTTTCGCCACTGGCCATGGCCGTGCGGCCATCGAGACTCATCGCCGATTTGACTCGCACAAACGGCAGGCCGGTTTCCATGCGCTTGATGAAGCCGACATTGAGCGCGCGCGCCTCGGCCTCCAGCACGCCGGCCAACACCTCGATACCGGCATTGGCCAGGCGCAACAAACCGCGACCCGCGACCTGCGGGTTGGGATCCTGCATCGCCGCGACCACCCGGCCGACACCGGCGGCGACCAGCGCATCGGCGCAGGGCGGCGTACGCCCATGGTGACTGCAGGGTTCCAAAGTGACATAGGCGGTGGCACCGCGCGCCCGTTCGCCTGCCTGGCGCAGAGCATGCACCTCGGCGTGCGGTTCACCGGCACGAGCATGCCAGCCCTCGCCGACGATCTCGCCATCACGCACGATGACGCAGCCAACACGCGGATTGGGATGAGTGGAGTAAAGGCCTTTGCGCGCCAGCCGCAGGGCGCGCGCCATGAACAAGTGGTCGCGCTCGCTCATCGGCTTTTCGACGGCTCGCGGGCCAGGCGTTCGATCTCTTCGCGGAACTCGTTGAGATCCTGAAAGCGTCGATACACCGAGGCGAAACGAATGTAGGCCACCTCGTCGAGCTTGCTCAGCTCGGTCATCACCAACTCACCGAGCACCAGCGATTTCACCTCACGTTCGCCGGTGGCACGCAGTTGCTGCTTGATGCGGGCGATGGCCTCTTCCAGGCGCTCGACGCTTACCGGGCGTTTTTCCAGCGCACGCTGCATGCCGGCGCGCAGCTTCTCTTCATCGAAGGGCTGACGACTGCCGTCCTGCTTGATCAGGCGCGGCATCACCAGCTCGGCGGTTTCGAAAGTGGTGAAGCGCTCGCCGCAGGCCACACATTCGCGGCGGCGGCGAACCTGATCGCCCTCGGCGACCAGGCGGGAATCGATGACCTTGGTGTCGTTGGCGGCGCAGAAGGGACAATGCATGGCAGGCGCTGACTGATTGGCGGCAAAGGCGCCATGGTAGCGCATAGCACGCCGTTGAAAAATGTAAGTAGCCTTGAGAAGGCCTGCTTGGCAGGTACAAGACAAATTAAGCTATGGGCAAGCACCTCCAAGAGCAGTACATGCCATGAACCGATACCTGCCCCTTCTGCCACTGGCCCTGAGCGGCCTGCTTGCCGCCTGCGCCGGCGAGCCAACAACCACCGTGCCGCCCCCCATGCCTGCACCTGCACTGGCAGCCCCCAGCACTGCGCCGATTCATGGCCCTGGCCTGCGTGGCGAGTTGCTTGGCGTCGCGGCAGGCGCCGATGTCGACCTGGCACTGCTGGGCGTGGATATGCGCGGCAGGCCGCGCGCGCTGCTCGGCCAGGTTCATCTGCGTGGAAGCGGCGAAGCGCTGCCGTTTCATCTGCCCCTGAGCAACCTGCAGACGCCGCAGGATCTGCGCCTGGAGCTGCGTGGCCGGGTCAGCCAGTCCGGGCGACTGGTGCAACGCCTGCCGGCACGCACCATCGCCGAGCTGCGCGATCAGGACCTTGGCGCACTGCAGCTGGTGCCGGCGCCATGAGGCCACCCGAAGCGCTGCAGCAGGCACTGAGCGACCTGCTCGGCGATGCCCGCCTGGTGGCCGAAACGCTGCCGGGTACCGATATCGCCCTATGGCTGATCGATGCCAGCAATATGGATCGCGCGTTCAACCCCGAGGAAACCCGCCGCATCCTCGAAGAGCCGCCCTACTGGTGCTTCTGCTGGGCCAGCGGCCTGGTGCTCGCCCGCTGGCTCACCGAACGCCCCGAGTGGGTACGCGGCAAACGCGTGCTGGATTTCGGCGCAGGCTCCGGCGTGGCTGCCATCGCCGCAGCCAAGGCGGGTGCCGCCGAAGTGGTGGCCTGCGACCTCGACCCAGTGGCGCTGGCCGCCAGCCGCGCCAATGCCGAGCTCAACGGCGTGACGCTGAACTACTCGGAAGATTTCTTCGCCGAAGCGGACCGCTACGACCTGATTCTGGTTGCCGACGTGCTTTATGATCGCGCCAACCTGCCGCTGCTCGATCATTTTCTCAGCCGCGGCCATCAGGCGCTGGTGGCCGATTCGCGGGTCAAGGATTTCCAACATCCGCTCTACCAGCGCCTGGCAATGCTGGATGGCTGCACCTGGCCGGACCTGGCCGAGCCGGCGGAATTCCGCGAAGTCAGCCTGTATCACGCCGCGCGCCCCTTGTAACCGCGCCACACTGCCCGCATTAATAGGCCATTGCCCTGCTTTTTCGAGACCGACCATGAGCGACTCCCCCTACATCTTCGACATCTCCGGCGCCGCCAGCTTCGAGCAACTGGTGATCGAGAACTCCTTCCACAAACCGGTGCTGGTGGACTTCTGGGCCGAGTGGTGCGCGCCGTGCAAGGCGCTGATGCCGATGCTGGCGAAGATCACCGAGGAATACGCCGGTGAATTGCTGCTGGCCAAGGTCAACTGCGATATCGAGCAGGACATCGTCATGCGTTTCGGCATTCGCAGCCTGCCGACCGTGGTGCTGTTCAAGAACGGTCAGCCGGTGGACGGCTTCGCCGGTGCCCAGCCGGAAGCGGCGATCCGCGAAATGCTCAAACCCCATGTCGCCGAACCGGCTCCTGCCGCTGCCAATCCGATGGAAGCTGCCCAGGCGTTGTTCACCGAAGGACGTTTTGCCGACACCGAAGCGCTACTCAAGCAGGTGCTGACGGAAGACAACGAGAACGCGGCCGCGCTGATTCTCTACGCACGCTGCCTGGCCGAACGCGGCGAGCTGGGCGAGGCGGAAACCGTGCTCAACGCGGTCAAGGGTGATGAGCACAAGCAGGCACTGGCCGGCGCCAAGGCGCAGCTGACCTTCCTGCGCCAGGCCGTCGACATGCCAGACGCTGCCACGCTGAAAAGCCGCCTGGCACAGAATGCCGAGGATGACGAAGCGGTGTATCAACTGGCCGTGCAACAACTGGCGCGCCAGCAGTACGAAGCGGCGTTGGACGGCCTGCTCAAGCTGTTCGTGCGCAATCGCAGCTACAGCGACGGCCTGCCCCACAAGACCCTGCTGCAGGTGTTCGATCTGCTAGGCGGCGACCACCCGCTGGTCACCAGCTACCGCCGCAAGCTGTATCAGGCGATCTACTGACCTCTCGGACTTTAAATAACACTCGCCGTAGGGTGCGCCATGCGCACAGGAAGCTCATCAGTCCAAGCGGGTAATACTTGGTGCGCGCAGCGCACCCTACGAGGAGCCAGCGCGAAACGGGATGCCCTACTCCTGCCAGTGATAGATCGGTGCATCCGCGCCGGTTTCCATGCGGATCTGCGAGCAGTGGCGCAGGCGCACCAGCAGACGCTTGCCCGCTGCCTCACCGCCAGCCAGTGCCGCCAGTTGCGCCAGCAACCGCGGACCCTCGACCGAACCGGCATCGCGCACCAGTTGCAGTGTGGTCTGCCATAGTCGGTCACTGCTATCAGCCGCCGTCCCTGCTAAGGGCTGAATAGCCGCCGGTGTGACGGCGACGTGCTCTGCCAGTTGCACCCAGTCCTCGGCATCCAGCTCCAGCGTCAGATCCACCGGCCAGTCGCCAATGCGCCCACGTATTCGCACCATGTTCAGCCTCCAGTCAGGATCTTGCATGCTCCCATGACAGCGCCAGGCTGGCCAGTTCGCCACGAAAGTTGTTATAACGTAACAATCAAATCGCACCTACGCTGGAGATAACCATGCGCCACCTGCTGCTCGCCCTGCCCTTAGCCCTGTTGCCCCTGGTCGCTGCCCAGGCTCATGAGCACGGCCATGATCACGACCACGAACATTCCCACGACAGCCTGGGTGCCCACGAGCATGGTGTCGCCAGCCTCAATGCCGCGCTGGACGGCAATCTGCTGGAGCTGCAATTCGAAAGCCCGGCGATGAACCTGGTCGGCTTCGAACATGCGGCCAAGAGCGATGCCGACAAGGCCAAGGTCGCGGCCGCCAAGCGCGAGCTGGAGCAGCCCATCAGCCTGTTCGCCCTGACCAGCGGCGACTGCAAGGCCACTCAGGTCGAACTGCAAAGCCCGCTGTTTGGCGACGCAGACCACGACCACGACCACGACCACGACCATCATGATCATGAGGGCGAACACAGCGACATCCATGCGCACTACCGCTTCGAATGCGCCAAGGCCAACGAATTGAAACAACTGGATCTGGCCGAGCTGTTCAAACGCTTCCCCGCCACCGAGAAGATTCAGGTACAACTGATCGGCCCGAACGGCCAACAGGGCGTGGAACTGACTCCAGCCCAGCCACGCCTGTCTTTCTGATGCCGCAGGGTGGATCGGGGCGCTTAGCTGGCGCTCTTTTCATCCACCACGCCTGCTTTGAGGGAGGGCCAGGGGCGACTCGCTTTAGCTGCCAAAAAGCTCGCTAAAACGCCTCCCACAACCTGCTCCGGAGGTGTGAATGCCATCCGAGAGCTCGGCTCAGATGATCAGGCCAGCATGCCCGGCTTTTCATGAACGACGATTCGAAGAAACCATGACCCAACCTCTGATCGAACTCGCCGATCTCGGCTTCGCCTGGCCTGGCCAGGCGCAGTTGCTGAATATTCCCCATTTCACCCTGGCGCGTGGCGAAACCCTGTTTCTCAAGGGCCCCAGCGGCAGCGGCAAGACCACCCTACTCGGCCTGCTGGGTGGCGTGCAGAAGGCCCAGCACGGACACATCCGCCTGCTCGGCCAGGATCTTGGCCAGCTCTCGGCCGGTGCCCGTGATCGCTTCCGCGTCGATCACACCGGCTACATCTTCCAGCAGTTCAACCTGTTGCCCTTTCTCTCGGTGCGCGAGAACGTCGAACTGCCCTGCCGCTTCTCGCGTCTGCGCGCAGAACGTGCGCGCCAGCGCCATGGCAGCGTCGATGCTGCAGCCGCGGCGCTGCTCGACCACCTCGGCCTGCGCGCCGAACTGCTCGGCCGCCGCGCCGACGAGCTGTCCATCGGCCAACAACAACGCGTTGCCGCCGCGCGTGCACTGATCGGCCAACCGGAACTGGTGATCGCTGACGAACCCACTTCGGCGCTGGACTTCGACGCCCGCGAAGCCTTCCTGCGACTGTTGTTCGCCGAATGCCGCGCCGCCGGCGCCAGCCTGCTGTTCGTCAGCCACGACCAGAGCCTGGCGCCGCTATTCGACCGCAGCCTGTCGCTGGCCGAACTGAACCGCGCCACGCGCGCCCAGGAGGCCTGAGATGCACCTGATCCGCATCGCCCTGGCCAGCCTGGCCAACCGACGCTTCACCGCCTTGCTCACGGTATTCGCCATCGCCCTCTCGGTGTGCCTGCTGCTGGCCGTGGAACGTGTACGTACCGAGGCGCGCGCCAGCTTCGCCAATACCATCAGCGGCACCGACCTGATCGTTGGCGCACGCTCGGGTAGTGTGAACCTGCTGCTGTACTCGGTATTTCGCATCGGCAACGCCACCAACAACATCCGCTGGGACAGCTTCGAGCGCTTCGCCCAGCACCGTCAGGTGAAGTGGGCCATCCCCATTTCCCTCGGCGACTCGCACCGCGGCTACCGGGTAATGGGCACCAGCACCGCCTATTTCGAGCATTATCGCTACGCCCGCAGCCAGGCGCTGCAACTGGCGCAGGGCCGCGAGTTTGCCGACGACCCGTTCGAGGTGGTTCTGGGCGCGGAAGTGGCGCAGGCGCTGGGCTACGGCCTGGGCGAGAAGATCGTTCTGGCCCACGGCGTCGCCACCATCAGCCTGGTCAAGCATGACGACAAGCCGTTCACCGTGGTCGGCATCCTCGAACGTACCGGCACGCCGGTGGACCGCACGCTGCACATCTCCCTGGCCGGGATGGAGGCGCTGCATATCGACTGGCAGAACGGTATGCCGGCACGCGGCGCGGCGCAGATCAGCGCGGATCAGGCACGCGCCATGGACCTGCAGCCAAAGCAGATCACCGCGTTCATGCTCGGTCTCAACAGCAAGATCGCCACCTTCAGCCTGCAGCGCGAGATCAACGAGTTCCGTGGCGAGCCGCTGCTGGCCATCCTGCCGGGTGTCGCCCTGCAGGAGCTGTGGAGCCTGATGGGCACCGCCGAACAGGCGCTGTTCGTGGTCTCACTGTTCGTCGTGCTGACTGGTCTGATCGGCATGCTCACCGCCATTCTCACCAGCCTCAACGAGCGTCGCCGGGAGATGGCCATCCTGCGCTCGGTGGGTGCTCGCCCCTGGCATATCGCCAGTCTGCTGGTGCTGGAGGCCTTCACCCTGGCGCTGGCAGGCGTGGCCTTCGGTGTCGCGCTGCTCTATCTGGGCATCGCCGGTAGCCAGGGTTTCGTCCAGGCCAATTACGGTCTGTACCTGGCACTCAATGCGCCGTCGAGTTACGAATGGAAACTGCTTGGCGGCATTCTCGCCGCCGCCGTGGCGATGGGCAGCGTACCGGCCTGGCGGGCCTATCGGCAGTCACTCGCCGACGGCCTGTCGATACGCCTGTAAGGCGCGATTCGCCTGTACACTGTGCAGGCGAATCACTGCACAGAGGTAATCCATGTTCCGCCCCCTGCTCGCCAGCCTGCTGCTGACGCTGGCCCTGCCGCTGGCCGCCGCCGATGTGCGCGAAATCACCTGGTCGGAGCTGATTCCGCCGGATGCTCCGCCGCAGGTCATCAACCCCGCGCCGATCCACGACCTCTCGCAATTGGCCGACGCCCTGGCTGAATCCGGCCCGGCCGCCATGCAGCAATCGCCGGCCGCCCCGGTGGTCAAGGAGCTCAATGGCCAGCAGGTGAAACTGCCCGGCTATATCGTGCCGCTGGATGTGACAGACGAAGGCCGGGTGGTGGAGTTTTTGCTGGTGCCCTACTTCGGCGCCTGCATCCACGTGCCGCCACCGCCCTCGAACCAGATCGTTCATGTCACCAGCGAACTCGGCGTGCTGCTCGATGCGCTGTACCAGCCCTTCTGGGTGGAAGGCCCGCTGAAGACCGAGCATGTCAGCAGCGAACTGGCAGAGGTCGGTTACCAGATGGAAGCGGACAAGATCTACGCCTACGAACTGCCGGATAGCTGACCCCTGCCGGGGCATTCGTAAGTGTGGCTGTAGGAGCGGCTTCAGCCGCGAAAAGATTCGCGGATAAATCCGCTCCTACAGAGATACGCCACCCAAGAAAAAGCCAGACACTAGGTCTGGCTTTTTCTTGGTGCGTACGGCGCACCCTACGGTAGGGTGCGCCGTGCGCACCGAGAACGACTCAACTGCGACTGGCTACCCGATTTTCTCGTTCGAAACGCAGCTCGCTTTCCGCCCACTGCCGCCACGAACGCACCTTGGCCCGCTCGGCACCGCCACGTTCGGCACGCGCCAGCGCATCCAGGCCGGCCTGCCAGCGCGACTGCTCCAGCTCCAGTTGAGCGACGTACAGCCAGTGTTTGCCATTGCCGCTGCGTTCGGCCAGCGGTCGCAACACGCGCACCGCAGCAGCACGATCACGCGCCTGCCACCAGAACAGGCCCAGACGCTCCTGGCGAGCCGCGGTATTGGCCAGCAGACCGCTGTCGAGCATGCCGGCGAGCAGCTTGGCGCCCTGCCAGGGCTGGTCGGCAGCGCCAGCCAGCAGCACCAGGTTGTCCAGTTCCGCCTCGCTGAAACGCAGACCCTTGCTGTGCGCCGCACGCAGGGTCGCCAGCGCCTTGTCGTTGCTGCCGGCCATCTGCTGCAGACCGGCCAGTTGGCGCCAGCCCTTGGCATCGTTCGGCTGGCGCGCCAGCAACTGACGCTGCCAGCGCTCGGCCTGGGCATAGCGCTTGAGGTCGGCGTTGGCACCCACCAGAAACTGCAGCCAGATGTCATCGGCCTTGGGATTGGCCTGCACGTAGCGCTCAGCCAGGGGCAATGCCTTGGCCGGCTGGTTCATTCCCTGATAGGCCTGCACCAGCATCTGCAACACCTCCTCGGAGGCGCTGGCCTGATTCGGCGCCAGCAGCTCGACGACCTTGGCGTAGCGGCGCTCGCCCAGGTTGAGCTTAGCCAGGTTAAGGCGCTCGCCAGCCAGCATCTCGGCGTCCAGCTTGCCGCTGCGCACGGCCTTGTCCAACCAGTCGATGGCCTGGCCGTTGTTGCCGGCCGACCAGGCCACGTAGGCCTTGCTGCGCCAGACCAGTGCCTCTTCGAGGCTGCCGCTCTTGGCCTGGACATCATCCAGCGCGCGTCGTGCAGCGGCATAATCGCCCTTCTGCTGCGCAACCTGCGCCGTGTTCAGAGCCTTAAACACGGCCGGGTCGACGGTCTGCTGGGCCATGCCAGGCACGGCCGCAGCACTGAGCATCACGAGCAACAACCAACGGTACATGGTCAGCTCCTTTCCAGACGGAAGTAGAGGGTCTTCACCGCTTCGCGGTCCACCGCCAGGCCACCCTCGGTACGTGGCGCGAAGCGCCAGCGAGAGGCGGCACGGCGTGCTTCGCGCTCGAAGACGTTACGCGGGTTGGCCTCCAGCACGCGGATATTCTCCACGTTGCCGGAGCGATTGATGGTGAAAGCCAGTTTGACGAAACCTTCGATGCCACGCTGCAGCGCATAACGCGGGTATTCCGGGCGCACGTCGTTGAGCGGCATGACTTCGCTCTCCATGCCGCCCATCTGCCCACCGGACTCGCTCGGCGGCGTCGGCGCTGGAGCACCCGGCGCAAGGCCGGACAGACTCGGTGCCGGCGCGCTGTTGACGGCAATACCGCTGGCCAGGCTGGGCAGCTGGATATCCAGCGCCGGCAGGTTGGCATTCGGCGTGGCCGTTTGCGGCGTCGGCGGCGTGGGGGGCTGCGGCGTCTGCGGTTGCGGCGGCTGCGGTGCCTGCTGACGGGTGCGGCTGGCGGTCTCGCTGGCGTTACCGTCCATGCGCACGAAGTTGGCCACGCTGACCGGCTCCTGGTTCACCTTGGCGCTCGGTGGCGCGACCATATACAGCATCAGGGCGAACAGCCCCAAGGCCATCAGGCAGGCGCCGAGAAAAGACAGCGGCAGGCGCATCAGTTGACTCCGCTACCGGCGGCCAGGGCGACATCCTGCACGCCGGCCAGTCGCGCCTGATCCATCACCTGAACCACCAGGCCGGTACGCGCATCCTGATCGGCCTGTACCACCACGGCGCCTTCCGGCTGATCGACGCGCATGCGCTCGACATGGGCACGCACGCTGCGGATGTCCACCGGCTGCTTGTCCATCCAGATCTGCCCGTCGGCAGTGACGGCGATAAGGATATTGCCCTTGTCCTGCGGGCTGGCGGTTTCCGCCTGCGGGCGCTGCACCTCGACCCCGGACTCACGAATGAAGGAGCTGGTGACGATGAAGAAGATCAGCATGATGAAGACCACGTCGAGCATCGGCGTGAGGTCGATACCGGTGTCTTCGTCCTGCTGGTGGTGACGACGCATTCTCATGTTGGGCGATCTCAGTCGTGACGCAGCTGGTCGGCCAGCCGCTCGATGGCCTGGCTGGCTTCGCGTTCGAGGCGCGCCAGGCTGAACAATCCAGGAATGGCCAGAACCATGCCGGCCATGGTCGGCAGGGTCGCCTGCCAGACGCCTGCGGCCATGCCACGTGGGTTACCGGTGCCGTTGAGGGCGAGCACGTCGAACACGGCGATCATGCCGAGCACGGTGCCGAGCAATCCCAGCAATGGATACAGCGCCACCAGGGTCTTGCCCAGGCGCAGCGGCGCCGCCAGTTGCTGACGCGCCTGTGCCAGCCAGGCCAGGCGCACGGCGCGCTGCCAGTTGCCGTTGTCATCGGCGAGCACCTGCTGCCAGGCCTCGCGGCGCTCCTGCACCCAGCGCGGGAAAATCCTGCGCATGTACCAGAAACGCTCGAACACCAGGGTCCAGAACACCACGCAGAGCACCGCCAGCGCCCACATCACCACGCCGCCGGCGCCCATGAAGTCGAGCAGTGCATAGGCACTGTCGACTGCACGCAGCCAGAAGGCGAACAGATCAGTCACGGCGCGGCGCTCCCGACAGGTGCAGGGCGATCAGGCCGGCGCTCTGCTGCTCCAGAATCTGGATCAGGCCCTTGCTGCGGCTGGCCAACAGGCTGTGCAGGAACAGCAGCGGAATGGCCACAACCAGGCCCAGTACGGTGGTCACCAGCGCCTGGGAGATACCGTCGGCCATCAGCCGCGAGTCGCCGCCACCGCTCTGGGTGATGGCCTGGAAGGTCACGATCATGCCGGTCACGGTGCCCAGCAGGCCGAGCAGCGGTGCCACGGCGGCGAGCAGCTTGAGCAGGCCCTGGCCTTTCTCCAGCGGCGGTGTCTCCTGCAGGATCGCTTCGTCGAGCTTCAGTTCCAGGGTTTCCAGATCCGCCAGTTGCGGCTTGGCACCCAGCACGCCAATCACGCGGCCCAGCGGGTTGTCATTGCGCGGCGCGCTGAGGTCGTGCATCTGCGCCTTGACGCCACTGCCAACGCGCCCCAGATAGACCATGCGCCACACAGCCAGAAGCAGGCCGAAAGCACCCAGCACGACGATCACCCAGCCGACCAGACCGCCCTGCTGCAGACGATCCCACAGGGTCGGCTGCTGCTGCAGCTGCGCCAGCAGGCTGCCACGGCTCGGGTCGATGGGCAGCGTGGCGAGCGCATCGGTGCTGCTCAGGTAGTCCTTGACCTGGCCCAGGCCGGACGGCTGACGTGGCGGGGCTACCAGTTGCCCTGCATCGGCGTCGTAACGCAGGAACGCATCGTCACCATATACGGCAAAGGCGCCAACACGCAGCACCTGCTGCTCCTGGCGCGAGCCATCGGCATTCACCACCGGCAGTTGCAGGCGCTCGATACGACCGCTGGCGGCCAGGTCTTCGAGCAGCAGCATCCAATAGCCGTCGAGGTCTTCGGCAGACGGCAGCGAACGGCTCTCGGCCAGTGCCTTGAGGCGCTTCAGGCGCTCCGGATACTGGGCGTTGAGCAGGCTGTCCTGCCATTGCCCGGCGACATCACCGGCACTCTGGCGTACCACACCGAACAGTTCACCGAGGTGGCCGACACGCTGCGCCAGAAGTTTTTCCTGCTCGGCCAGTTCGGCCTCCTGCCGGTCGAATTCGGCCTTCAGACGCTCGCTTTCGGCTTTCTGGGTATTCAGCGCGGAACGCGCGGCAGCCAGCAGCTGCGCCTGCTCGCTACGCTTGGCCAGGAAGGCCTGCTCGCGCTCCTGCATGGCGCTGACTTCAGCAGCGCGCTCGCTGCGAATGCGCTGCAGCAGTTGATCGGGGTTGAGGGTTTCGGCCACGGCGGCGAGTGCCGGCAACAGGCTGAGCGCCAATACGGCTACAACATGACGACTCATTGTGCGGCCTCCTCGGCCAGGGTCTTGATCGGCAGGGACAGCACGGCAGGCGCCTGTTGCTGACGGGCAATGGCGATGGCCTGAGTCAGCGGACGACGCGCGCTGCCGTCGAGCACTTCCCAGGCCTGGGTCTGCGGGTTCCACCAGCCGCTCTCGTGAGCATCGAGGGTCTGGTAATAGAGCATGCTGCGGCCCAGGCGCAGGAACTCGACGCTACGCGAGCCGCCATCGGCCTGGTTCAGCTCGCCACGCCAGGCTTCCAGGGTGCGACCGTAGTCGCTCTCGATCTGGTAGGCCTCGAGGATGCGGCGGTATTTGTCGGCCAGGCTGACGTCGGCGCGCGGCAGCAGATCCTGCAGCTGAGCCAGACGGTCTTCACGTTCTTCGGGCAGGAACGGCAGATCGGCGGCGATGAACTCACCCAGCACCTCGACCATCTTGACCATCTGCGGGCTCACCGCTTCCTGGGTACGTTCGATGCCATCGAGCTGCTTCTGATAACTGGCCAGTTCCTGACGCTGGGCTTCGACCAGGTCACGAAGTTGACTGTTATAACCTTTCAAAGCCTCAGCCTGCTGCAGGGCATTTCGGTACTCATTGAGCATCTCACGGCTGGCGTCATCCAACTGTTCGACACGGCCCTGGGAGGCTTTCGCCTCGGCGGCCAGGCGCTGGCTTTCGTCGAGCGCAGCATCCAGCGGCGCGGCAAGCAGCGAACCGCTGCTCAGCATCAGTGCCACGGCCAGGGAACGGAGGGGGAAGCGATTCATGCGCAGAGGGTCCTCGACAGACGGGCTTGCTTCAAAAAGAGAAACATTATCATCTACAGACGCATTCGAAGCAATGGACAAAACACCGCAACAGAGCTCGCCGATCTATTGAGCCAGGTCAAAAAGTGGATTGTTGCTTGGCTTAGCATTGATTCCAGCCAAAGACACAACCGACTCGAACTGGAGCTCGCCATGTACAAATCACTGTTCACTGCCTCGCTGCTGGCCCTCGCCATCGCCGCCCCTGTTGCCCAGGCCCACCAGGCCGGCGATGTCATCGTCCGCGCCGGTGCCATCACCGTCGATCCGCGCGAAGACAGCGGCAATATCGATCATGCCGTACTGGGCAAGGTAGCCGGCAGCGGCGCCACCCTGAACAGCGACACCCAGCTGGGCCTGAACTTCGCTTACATGGTGACCGACAACTTCGGCATCGAGCTGCTGGCGGCCACGCCGTTCAGCCACGACGTCGGTGTCAAGGGCATGCCTGGTGCCTTCGCCGGTCTGAACGGCAAGCTCGGTAGCCTCAAACACCTGCCGCCGACCCTCAGCGCTATTTACTATCCGCTAGATAAGAGCTCGGCCTTTCAGCCCTATGTCGGCGTCGGCATCAACTACACCTGGTTCTTCGATACCGAGCTGAGCAGCGAAGCTGAAGGCAAGGGCTTCCGGGGCCTGGACATGAAGGACTCCTGGGGCCTGGCCGGGCAGATCGGCATGGACTACATGCTGACCGACAACCTGATGCTCAACGCCCAAGTGCGCTACATCGATATCGATACCACCGGCACCACCTATCTGGCCGGCGACAAGGTCAAGGTCGATGTGGATGTCGACCCCTTCGTCTACATGGTCGGCCTGGGTTACAAGTTCTGATAACCCTCGCAGAAACGAAAAAGCCGGCGCATGCCGGCTTTTTCATGAGCTCGATTCACAAACCGAGCAGTTGGCGCAAGCCTTCACGCAGCGGCGTCTGCTCTGGCATGTGGTAATGAGCCTGCAAGCGCGCATTGTCAGCACGCGAATGGCGAATATCGCCAGCACGCGCCGGCAAGTGCGTCACCGGCGGCAGGCCGCCGCACAGCACGCCGATCTCAGCCAGCAATTGGTTGAGACTTACCGCCTGGCTCCAACCCACATTGAGCGGATCACTCACCACCTGCTCGCTGAGCAAGCCCTGCATCAACAGCGCGACCAGATCACCGACATAGAAGAAATCACGGGTCTGCTCACCATCACCGAAGACACTGATCGGCAGCCCCTGCTGCGCACGTTGGGTGAAGATACTGATCACCCCGGAGTACGGCGAGGATGGATCCTGGCGCGGCCCGAAGATATTGAAGAACCGAAACACCGCCGGCTCCAGGCCATGCTGACGGCGGTAGAAATCCAGATAGTGTTCGCCAGCCAGCTTGTCGGACGCGTAAGGCGTCAACGGCGCCTTGGCGGTGGCTTCATCGATTGCCACGCCCTCGCCATTATTGCCATAGATGGCCGCACTGGAGGCATAGACCACGCGTCGCACGCCATGCTGACGCATGGCCTCGCAGACATTCAGGGTACCGATGAAATTGCTCTGGTGCGTGGATACCGGATCATCCACAGAGGCCTGCACCGACGCCACCGCAGCCAGATGCGCTACCCCTGCACAACCAGCGACCGCCTGCGCGACCACCTCGGCATCGGCGACGTCGCCCTCGATGAAGCGCAAATGCGGGTTGTCCAGCGGCAGATTGCTGCGCTTGCCCATGGACAGATTGTCCAACACACGCACATTGTGACCGGCGGCCAGCAAGGCATCGACCAGGTTTGAACCGATAAAGCCTGCACCACCCGTTACGAGAAATTCAGCCATGGCGATAGTAACGATCCAGTAAGCTCGGCAGACCGGAGCGCCAGGCGCGCGGCTTGATGCCGAAGGTGTGAAGAATCTTCTTGCAGGCCAGCACGGCATGCTGCGGCTCATCGGCTGCATCCGGACGGGCGGCGTGCGCCTGCGGCGCAACATCCTCGACCAGATTGCTGCGATAGTGACGCGCCTCGCTCAGTACTGCCTGCCCCAGGCTCAGCGATGTACTCGCCTCATGGCCGCCGTAATGATAGGTACCCCACAAGGGCGACTCGCAATCGAGCTGCTTGAGCACGGCCAGAATCACCCGTGCAGCATCGTCCACCGGCGTCGGGTTGCCGCGCCGGTCATCGGCGAGGTAGAGCGCATCGTCGCGCTCGGCGCGCAGCAGAAAGCGCCCCAGCAACCCTTCACGGCTGTCATCGAGCAGCCAGCCGAAGCGCAGCAGCACGTGGCGCGGACAGATCGCCCGAACGCTCTGCTCCAGACGCCATAGCGCCTGGCCACGCAGCCCGAGGGGGACCGGCTCTTCCTTTTCGCTGTAAGCGGTGACACGTGAGCCATCGAAGACCCGATAGCTGGACGGCTGCAGCAAGACGATGGAATGGTGTTGGCACAGCTCGGCCAGGCGCTCCACCGCGCGTTCCTGCGTCTGCAGGCGCGACTCGGCCACCGACTCGGCCTGGAACCAGTCGAAGTAGTAAGCCAGGTTGATCAGTGCATCCGGGCGGGTCTCGTCGAGCAACTCGGTGAGGCTCGCCGCATCCCAGCCACCTTCCGGCGGGCGTGGCGCGAGGAAGCCGATGTCTTCCTCGGCGCCAAGACGGATCAGCGCTTGCCCCAGGGCACTACCACCGCCCAGCAGCATCAGGCGCATTCGCATAGGCTAGAGCCCGCTCAGATCAGAACGGGATGTCGTCATCGAAGCTGTCGTAGTCAGGCGCTGGCTGGGCCTGCTGCGGAGCCGGACGCTCCTGACGCGGGGCCTGTTGCGGCTCGCGCTGCGGAGCCGGACGCGACTGGCGCGGCGCGCCGCCTTCGTCACCGCTAGGACGACCGCCCAGCAGCTGCATGGTGCCCTGCATGTCGACGATGATCTCGGTGGTGTAACGCTTGATGCCGTCCTTTTCCCACTCGCGGGTCTGTAGCTTGCCCTCGATGTACACCTGCGAACCCTTGCGCAGGTACTCGCCGGCGATCTCGGCGACCTTGCCGAACAGGGCGACACGGTGCCATTCGGTCTTCTCGACCTTCTGCCCGGTCTGCTTGTCGGTCCACTGCTCGCTGGTGGCCAGGCTCAGGTTGGTGACCGCGTTGCCGCTGGGCAGGTAGCGTGTTTCCGGGTCCTGGCCGCAGGTGCCGACCAGAATGACTTTGTTAACCCCACGGGCCATAACGTTCTCCTAGACTCGGCACGCCGCTGGTGCCGATATGATCAGGCTTTCCAGCGTCGTGCGATCCACTTGTTGGGTATCGACTTTGATATAGATGGCCGCTTCGTCGACCACCACCACGGCGTCCGCCACTCCCGGCGTTGCCTTGAGGCGTTCGACCAGTCCGACATCGGCCAGTGCCGCGGCATCGAGCGGCAGGCGCAAACTGGTCACGTACGGCGGTTCGCGCATAGTAACAGCAATAGCCAGCCAAATTGCACAGAGCACGGCGCAGCCGATGAACACACCGCCCAGGCCCACGTGCTGGTACAGCCAGCCACCGAGAATGCCGCCCAGGGCTGCGCCGAGGAACTGGCTGGTGGAATAGACGCCCATCGCCGTGCCCTTGCCGCCTGCCGGCGCCACCTTGCTGACCAGCGACGGCAGCGAGGCCTCGAGCAGGTTGAAGGCGGTGAAGAACACCACGATACCCAGTACCAGCGCCCGCAGGCTGCTGCCGAAGAAAGCGAAGTAGAGCTCGCAGGCCAGCAACACGCTGACGGCACCGAGCAGCACGCGCTTCATCTGGCGTTTCTTCTCGCCATAGATGATGAACGGCACCATGCCGAAGAAGCCGATCAACAGCGCGGTGAGGTACACCCACCAGTGCTCTTCTTTGACCAAGCCGCCCTGCTCCACCAGCGCCAGCGGCAAGGCGACGAAACTGGCCATGAGCACCGCATGCAGGGCCAGGATGGCGAAGTCCAGACGCAGCAGGTCGCCATGCTTGAGGGTCGGCCACAGCGCCTGTGCCGCCACGCCGGATTCACGGTGCTGCAGCGGGCCGGTGTCTTTCGGCACGATGCCGGCGACGATCAGGATGCCGAGCAAGGCCATCGCCGCCGTCGCCCAGAACAGACCGGACAAACCGAAGGCGCGAGTCAGCAGCGGGCCGACCACCATGGCTATGGCGAACGACAGACCGATGCTCATGCCAATCATGGCCATGGCCTTGGTGCGGTGCTGCTCGCGAGTCAGATCCGACAACAACGCCATCACCGCCGCAGAGATCGCTCCAGCCCCCTGCAGCACACGCCCGGCGATCACGCCCCAGATCGAATCGGCATTGGCCGCCAGCACGCTGCCTGCAGCAAAAATCAGCAAGCCGGCGTAGATCACCGGGCGTCGGCCGATACGGTCACTGAGCATGCCGAAGGGAATTTGCAGCACAGCCTGGGTCAAACCATAGGCACCGATGGCCAGGCCGATCAGCGCGGGGGTACTGCCGGCCAGATCCATGCCGTAGGTGGCCAACACCGGCAGCACCATGAACATACCCAGCATACGAAACGCGAACACCATAGCCAGGCCGCCGGCCGCGCGGGTCTCGCTACTACTCATGCGCTCGCTGTGCGGATCGTGCATCGAATGAACCCTGAGGAAATCAGCCGGCGATTCTAGCAGCCGCCGTCGTTTCGGCACAGGCGCACACTTTGCCGCAGGGTAGCGCCTGGCCCTATACTCGACCGTTTTCCGCCCGCCCAGCGAGGCCCGTTGCAAGCCGCCTGAATTTGAAGCGGCAGTGGCAACGCAGATAGCATTCAGAGGTTCCCTAAGTGGACAAAATCCTGATCCGTGGGGCTCGCACCCACAATCTGAAGAACATCGACCTGACTCTGCCGCGCGACAAGCTGATCGTGATCACCGGCCTGTCCGGCTCCGGCAAGTCCTCTCTGGCCTTCGATACCCTTTACGCGGAAGGCCAGCGCCGTTACGTCGAGTCGCTGTCGGCTTACGCCCGGCAGTTCCTGTCGATGATGGAAAAGCCCGATGTCGACACCATCGAAGGCCTGTCACCAGCGATTTCCATCGAACAGAAATCCACCTCGCACAACCCGCGCTCGACCGTCGGCACCATCACCGAAATCTACGATTACCTGCGCCTGCTCTATGCCCGCGCCGGTATTCCGCGCTGCCCGGACCATGACGTGCCACTCGAGGCGCAAACCGTCAGCCAGATGGTCGACCAGGTGCTGGCGCTGCCGGAAGGCCGCAAGCTGATGCTGCTGGCACCAGTGGTCCGCGAGCGCAAGGGCGAGCATCTGTCGGTGTTCGAGGAGCTGCGCGCCCAGGGCTTCGTCCGCGCCCGGGTCAATGGCAAGCTGTTCGAGCTGGACGAGCTGCCTAAGCTGGACAAACAGAAGAAGCATTCCATCGACGTGGTGGTGGACCGCTTCAAGGTCCGTGAAGATCTGCAGCAGCGTCTGGCCGAGTCCTTCGAGACCGCCCTCGGCCTGGCCGACGGCATCGCCCTGATCGCCCCCATGGATGATGAGCCGGGCGAAGAGATCATCTTCTCCGCGCGCTTCGCCTGCCCGCATTGCGGCCACTCGATCAGCGAGCTGGAACCCAAGCTGTTCTCCTTCAACAACCCGGCCGGCGCCTGCCCGACCTGCGATGGCCTGGGCGTGAAGCAGTTCTTCGACGTCAAGCGCCTGGTCAATGGCGAACTGACCCTGGCCGAAGGCGCCATACGCGGCTGGGATCGGCGCAATGTCTACTACTTCCAGATGCTCGGTTCGCTGGCCGCGCACTACGGCTTCAGCCTGGAAGAGCCCTTCGACGAGCTGGCCGCCGAACACCAGAAAGTCATTCTGTTCGGCAGCGGTACGCAGAGCGTCGACTTCAAGTACCTGAACGACCGTGGCGACATCGTCAAACGTTCGCACCCCTTCGAGGGCATCATTCCCAACCTCGAGCGCCGCTACCGCGAGACCGAGTCGGCCAGTGTGCGCGAGGAGCTGGCCAAGTTCCTCAGCACCCAGCCCTGCCCCGATTGCCGTGGCACGCGCCTGCGCCGCGAAGCGCGGCATGTCTGGGTCGGCGAGAAGACCCTGCCGGCGGTGACCGGCCTACCGGTCGGCGATGCCTGCGATTACGTCGCCAACCTGCACCTGACCGGGCGGCGTGGCGAGATCGCCGAGAAGATCCTCAAGGAAATCCGCGAGCGCCTGCAGTTCCTGGTCAATGTCGGCCTCGATTATCTGACGCTGGATCGCAGCGCCGACACCCTGTCCGGCGGCGAAGCGCAACGCATCCGCCTGGCCAGCCAGATCGGCGCCGGCCTGGTGGGCGTGATGTACATCCTCGATGAGCCCTCCATCGGCCTGCACCAGCGCGACAACGAGCGCCTGCTGGGCACCCTCAACCACCTGCGCAACCTGGGCAATACGGTTATAGTGGTCGAGCACGACGAGGACGCCATCCGCATGGCCGATTACGTGGTCGATATCGGCCCGGGCGCCGGTGTGCATGGCGGCCGCATCGTCGCCGAAGGCACGCCGGACGAGGTGATGAATCACCCCGACTCGCTGACCGGCAAATACCTGTCCGGCCGTGAGAAGATCCGCTATCCGGCGCAGCGCACCCCGCGTGACAAGAAGAAACTGCTCAAGCTCAAGGGCGCACGGGGCAACAACCTGCGCAATGTCGATCTGGAGATTCCGGTGGGCTTGCTCACCTGCGTCACCGGCGTGTCCGGCTCAGGCAAGTCGACGCTGATCAACAACACCCTGTTCCCGCTGACCGCCACGGCGCTGAACGGTGCGACCACCCTGGAAGCAGCGCCGCACGATTCCTTCGACGGCCTGCAACACCTGGACAAGGTGGTCGACATCGACCAGAGCCCGATCGGCCGCACGCCGCGCTCCAACCCGGCCACCTACACGGGTCTGTTCACACCGATCCGCGAACTGTTCGCAGGCGTGCCGGAATCGCGCTCGCGCGGTTATGGCCCGGGCCGTTTCAGCTTCAACGTCAAGGGCGGGCGCTGCGAGGCGTGTCAGGGCGACGGCGTGATCAAGGTGGAAATGCACTTTCTGCCGGACATCTACGTGCCGTGCGACGTGTGCAAGGGCAAGCGCTACAACCGCGAAACCCTGGAAGTGAAGTACAAGGGCAAGAGCATCACCGAAGTGCTGGACATGACCATCGAGGAGGCCCGCACCTTCTTCGACGCAGTGCCGGCCATCGCCCGCAAGCTACAGACGCTGATGGACGTCGGCCTGTCCTATATCAAGCTGGGCCAGAGCGCGACCACCCTCTCCGGCGGCGAGGCGCAGCGGGTCAAGCTGAGTCGCGAACTGAGCAAGCGCGATACCGGCAAGACCCTGTATATCCTCGATGAGCCGACCACCGGCCTGCACTTCGCCGATATCCAGCAACTGCTGGACGTGCTGCACCGCCTGCGCGACCACGGCAATACCGTGGTGGTGATCGAGCACAACCTGGACGTGATCAAGACCGCCGACTGGCTGGTGGATCTCGGCCCCGAGGGCGGCTCCAAGGGCGGCATGATCATCGCCACCGGCACACCGGAGGACGTGGCCGACAATCCGGCATCGCATACCGGGCACTTCCTCAAGCCGCTGCTGGAACGCGACCGCGCCTGAAACGAGAGAGCCCCGCAGATGCGGGGCTCTTTTTTGGCAAATCAGCTTACATCTGACTTTGCAGGTACTTCTCCAGCCCCAGCTTGTCGATCAGCTGCAACTGAATCTCCAGCCAGTAGGCGTGGTCTTCCTCGGTGTCCTTGAGCTGCAGCAACAGGATGTCGCGGCTCTGATAATCCTGATGTTTCTCGCACAACTCGATGCCCTTGCTCAGAGCCCCGCGCACTTCGTACTCCAGGGCTAGATCCAGCTTCAGTGCCTCAGGTACGGTCTGCCCGAACGTGAAAGCGTTGGGCACCATGTCCGGCACACCCTCAAGGAAGATGATGCGCTTGAGCAGGGCATCGGCGTGCTGGGTTTCCTCTTCCATCTCGTGATTGATGCGCTCGTAGAGCTTGCTGAAGCCCCAGTCCTCATACAGCCGCGAATGAATGAAGTACTGGTCGCGCGCAGCCAGCTCGCCCTTGAGCAGGTGTTTGAGATAGTCGATGACTTCGGTATGGCCTTTCATGCCGGCAATCCTTGTTGCATTCGTGAGCAGGGGGCAATGCTCCGCCTGACGCCCGGTTCGGTCAAGCAAAAGCACAACGCCTCCACGAGGGAGGCGTTGCGGTTTACTGACGCACCGTCGGTGCGCCAATCAGGCTCAGGCCAGATCGAAACGATCCAGGTTCATCACCTTGGTCCAGGCGGCGACGAAGTCCTTGACCAGCTTCTCCTTGCCGTCAGCACTGGCATAGACCTCGGCGTAAGCGCGCAGAATCGAATTGGAGCCGAACACCAGGTCGTTGCGGGTGGCGGTGTATTTCACCTGGCCATCCTTGCGTGTACGCCCTTCGAAGACTTCGTTGCTGTCATCGGCTGCCTTCCATACGGTGCCCATATCCAGCAGGTTAACGAAGAAATCGTTGGACAGCACACCGACCTTGTCGGTGAACACGCCATGCTGACTGCCGTCGTAGTTGGCGCCCAGCACTCGCAGGCCGCCGACCAGCGCAGTCATCTCCGGCGCGGTCAGTGTCAGCAACTGCGCCTTGTCGATCAGCATCGCCTCGGTGGGCACGCCCAGGTTGCCTTTGCTGTAGTTGCGGAAACCATCGGCGGCAGACTCCAGCACATCGAAGGAGTCGACATCGGTTTGATCCTGACGTGCATCGACACGGCCCGGCGCGAAGGGTACGTCTACGCTCACACCGGCAGCCTTGGCGGCCAGTTCGACACCGACATTACCGGCCAGCACGATCACATCGGCCAGTGAGGCCTTGCCGGATGCCTGCTGGATTTCCACCAGCTTCGGCAGCACCTTGATCGCCCGCTGGTTGGCGGCCCAATCCTTCTGCGGTGCCAGAGCCAGGCGCGCACCGTTGGCACCACCACGCTTGTCGCCACCGCGAAAGGTCGAGGCCGAGGCCCAGGCCACGGACACCAGATCACCCACCGACAGACCGGACGCCGCAATCTTCGCCTTCAGGTCAGCGATGTCGGCGGCACTCGGGTTGTGGGTGGCAGCCGGCAGCGGGTCTTGCCAGATCAGGTCCTCTTTCGGCACTTCCGGGCCCAGGTAGCGGGCTTTCGGCCCCATGTCGCGGTGGGTCAGCTTGTACCAGGCGCGCGCGAAGGCATCGGCGAAAGCCTGCGGATCTTCATAGAAGCGCTTGGAAATCTTGCCGAACTCCGGATCGAAGCGCAGGGTGAGGTCGGTGGTGAGCATGGTCGGCTTGTGGAATTTACCCGGCACGTGCGCATCCGGGATGATCTCCGGCGCGTCCTTGGCCACCCACTGCTTGGCACCAGCGGGGGACTTGGTCAGCTCCCACTCGAACTTGAACAGGTTCTCGAAGAAATTGTTGCTCCACAGCGCTGGGGTCTTCGTCCAGGTCACTTCCAGGCCACTGGAAACCGTGTCCTTGCCAAAGCCACTGCCGAAGTTGCTGGTCCAACCCAGACCCTGGGCTTCGATAGGTCCAGCCTCAGGCTCCGGCCCTTTGTGCGATTCCGGCGCCGCGCCATGCGCCTTGCCGAAGGTGTGGCCGCCCGCGATCAACGCGACGATTTCTTCGTCATCCATCGCCATGCGATAGAAGGTGGCGCGAATATCCTTGGCCGCTGCCAGATAGTCGCCGCTGGCATTGGGGCCCTCCGGGTTCACGTAGATCAGGCCCATGTGGGTGGCGCCAAAGGGTGCGGTCAGCTCGCGTTCATCATTGACGCGCTTGGGATCGACACCCAGCCAGGCGACTTCGGCGCCCCAGTTGACGTCCTGATCCGGTTCCCATACGTCTTCACGACCGGCACCGAAGCCGAAGGTGCGAAAACCCATGGATTCCAGCGCGACGTTACCAGCGAGGATGTACAGGTCGGCCCAGGAAATGGACTGGCCATACTTCTGCTTGATCGGCCACAGCAGGCGACGCGACTTGTCGATGTTGACGTTGTCCGGCCAGGAGTTGAGCGGCGCGAAACGCTGCTGACCACGGCCGCCACCGCCACGGCCATCGGTGGTGCGATAGGTGCCGGCAGAGTGCCAGGCCATGCGGATGAACTGCGGACCGTAGTGACCGAAGTCGGCAGGCCACCAGTCCTGACTGTCGGTCATCAGTCGGACCAGATCGGCCTTGAGCGCCTTGTAATCGAGCTTCTTGAAGGCTTCGGCGTAGTTGAATGTTTCACCCAGCGGATTGGATCGGTCGGAATGCTGATTGAGCAAATCCACACGCAGCTGATTCGGCCACCAATCTTTGTTGGTCGTGCCACCACCAGCGACGTGGTTGAACGGACATTTACCTTGGTTCGACATGGTTCTCTCCTTCTCCTCATCGGGTCGGTCCCAGCGAGTGCGACCAACAATGGGACAAGCCTAGACCCGCTTCGCCAGGCGAACCAATTCATGAAGCATAACGGCGCGATAGTTATTTTCTTTTGCGCGCGCCATGAAAAAACGGGCCACCAGGGCCCGCTCCTTCATGACGCGCAACAACCTTCAGGCGACGATAACGAAGCCTACGAAAGCCACTGCGGCGGCCACCAGCGTGTAAGGCAGCTGAGTGATCGCATGGCTGATCAGGTTGCAACCCGAGCCCTGTGCCGCCAGCACGGTGGAGTCGCTGTAGAAGCAGGCCTGACTGCCGAAGGCCGAGGCCGACATCAGCGCCCCGATCACCAGCGGAATGTCCGCGCCCAGGGCGTAGGCCAGGGGCATGACGATGGGAATGGTCACAGCGAAGATGCCCCAGGACGAGCCGGTAGCGAAGCTCAGCACCGCCATGCACAGGAACACCATGGCCGGCAGCATCTGCGGCGTCATGTAGGGCTTGAGCGTCTCGACCACGTACTGCGGCAGCATCAGCTGATCGCAGACATCCTTGAAGACGAAAGCTGCCACGCAAATGCCGATGGCCGGAAGCATCGTCTTGAAGCCGTGGACCATCTGATCGAGCATCTCCGACAGCGGCATCAGGCGCTGTACCAGATAGAACGGCAGAGTCAGCAGCATGGTGGCGATCATGCCCATCCATACGTCGATGTCGAAATACACGGTGAAGCCCACCAGCATCGCTAGCGGCACAAGGAAGTTGTATAGCTTTCCGCTCTCCTTGTCGGCGCCTTCGAACTCCTCTTCCAGCGACTTCATCGAATAGTTGTGCTCGGGACTCAGCTCACCAACGTGCATGGCACCAGCGGAGCCGTGGCGCGCCTGCAACTCGACCTTGCGCATCGGCCCGATATCCGGGAACAGCCCGGCGGCCACCAGCACCACCAGCAATACCGCAGCCCAGGCGTAGAGCATGTATGGAATGGCCTGGATGTAGACGTTGATGCCCTGACCAGTCTCGGCGATACCGTTGTTCTCCAGCAGGCCGCCAAAGAACACCGCCCAGGTGGACAGCGGCACCAATACACAGATCGGCGCGGCGGTGGAATCCACCACGTAAGCCAGCTTCTCGCGCGAAATTTTGAAACGGTCGGTAACGCGCTTCATGGTCTCACCGACCGTCAAGGCATTGAGGTAGTCATCGACGAAGATCACCACGCCGAGCACGAAAGTCATCAACAGCGAGGAGCGAGGCCCCTTGGCCAGCTTCAATGCACTGCGACCGAAGGCAAGGGCACCACCGGTACGCACCAGCAGGGCGATCAGCGCACCGAAGCTGCCACACACCAGGATCAGCCAGCCGATGGTTTCGTCCTGCATCACCTTCAGCGAGATTTCCGCGAAGCTCCCCAGCGCATCCTGGGGCGAAAGCAGCAACAGACCGCTGCAGGCGCCGATCAGCAAGGCCAGGATGGGGCGACGCAGCCAGATGGCGAGGGTCAGGACAACGGCAGGAGGGATAAGACTCAGAGCAGTAGGTTCGGACATGATCAGCAATTGTTCTTGTTGGGGCCGGCGCAGCGGCGAAACGGAGACTGCCGCACCTTACCCGAGCCCCTCTGCGTACACAATATCAAACAAGACGTGCGGAAAAATATTCACCCCACACACCGCGCGCTTCCGTTCGGCGAATCTCAGACAACAAAAAACCGGGCACAAGGCCCGGTTTCTTGTACAACCAGCAACTTACTCGGCAGCTTCTACCGAACCGCCGACCGGACGGTCGACCAGTTCAACGTAAGCCATCGGAGCGTTGTCGCCAGCGCGGAAACCGCACTTGAGGATGCGCAGGTAGCCGCCGTTACGGGTGGCGTAGCGCTTGCCCAGATCGTTGAACAGCTTGCCGACGATGGCTTTCGAACGGGTACGGTCGAAGGCCAGACGACGGTTGGCAACGCTGTCTTCCTTGGCCAGGGTGATCAGCGGCTCGGCAACGCGACGCAGTTCCTTGGCTTTCGGCAGGGTAGTTTTGATCAGCTCGTGCTCGAACAGCGAGACCGCCATGTTCTGGAACATGGCCTTGCGGTGAGCGCTGGTGCGGCTGAGGTGACGGCCACTTTTACGATGACGCATGGTTCAATTCCTTACCAAACTTGTTCGTTCGGTGATGATGACGATCAGGCAGTGGCCTTATCGTCTTTCTTCAGACTTGCCGGCGGCCAGTTGTCGAGGCGCATACCGAGGGACAGACCGCGAGAAGCCAGAACATCCTTGATTTCGGTCAGGGATTTCTTGCCCAGGTTCGGGGTTTTGAGCAGCTCTACTTCGGTGCGCTGAATCAGATCACCGATGTAGTAGATGTTCTCTGCCTTGAGGCAGTTGGCCGAACGTACGGTCAGTTCCAGGTCATCGACAGGACGCAGCAGGATCGGATCGATCTCGTCTTCCTGCTCGACCACCACTGGCTCGCTGTCGCCCTTGAGGTCGACGAACGCGGCCAACTGCTGCTGCAGGATGGTCGCGGCACGACGGATAGCCTCTTCAGGGTCCAGAGTACCGTTGGTTTCCAGGTCGATAACCAGTTTGTCCAGGTTGGTGCGCTGCTCAACACGGGCGTTTTCCACCACGTAAGCAACCCGACGCACAGGGCTGAACGAAGCATCCAGCTGCAAGCGACCAATGCTGCGGCTTTCATCTTCGTCGCTCTGACGCGCGTCAGCCGGCTCATAGCCGCGACCACGAGCCACGGTGAGCTTCATGTTCAGCGCGCCATTGGAAGCCAGGTTGGCGATTACGTGGTCGCCATTGACGATTTCGACATCGTGATCCAGCTGAATATCGGCAGCGGTAACTACGCCCGGGCCCTTCTTAGCCAGAGTCAGGGTCACTTCGTCACGGCCGTGCAGCTTGATAGCCAGACCTTTCAGGTTGAGCAGGATCTCAATGACATCTTCCTGCACACCTTCGATCGCGGAGTACTCATGGAGTACGCCATCGATCTCGGCCTCGACTACTGCACAGCCAGGCATGGAGGACAACAGGATGCGACGCAGCGCGTTGCCCAGGGTATGGCCAAAGCCACGCTCGAGAGGCTCGAGGGTGATCTTGGCGCGGGTCGGACTGACCTCCTGCACATCGATGTGACGGGGGGTCAGGAACTCATTTACCGAAATCTGCATGGATGCACCTATTTTCTAGCCCTTACTTGGAGTAGAGCTCGACAATCAGGCTCTCGTTGATGTCAGCGGACAGATCGCCACGAGCCGGTACGTTCTTGAACACACCAGACTTCTTCTCGGCGTCTACTTCTACCCACTCAACACGGCCACGCTGGGCGCAGAGCTCGAGAGCCTGAGCGATGCGCAGCTGATTACGCGATTTCTCGCGAACAGCAACGACGTCGCCAGCCTTAACTTGGTAGGACGGTACGTTTACGGTCTGACCGTTGACGCTGATCGCTTTGTGCGAAACCAGCTGACGGGACTCGGCACGAGTGGCGCCAAAACCCATACGGTAAACCACGTTGTCCAGACGGCACTCCAGCAGTTGCAACAGATTTTCGCCGGTGGCGCCTTTCTGGCTGGCAGCTTGCTTGTAGTAACCGCTGAATTGACGCTCCAGTACGCCGTAGATACGACGAACTTTTTGCTTCTCACGCAGCTGGGTGCCGTAGTCGGACTGACGGCCACGGCGCTGGCCGTGGATACCCGGGGCTGCTTCGATGTTGCACTTAGATTCAAGCGCGCGAACACCACTCTTCAGAAAGAGATCGGTGCCTTCACGACGAGACAGTTTGCACTTGGGACCAATGTAACGAGCCATTTCTCACTGTCTCCTGATTACACGCGACGCTTCTTCGGCGGACGGCACCCGTTGTGCGGGATTGGCGTCACGTCGGTGATGCTGGCGATTTTGTAGCCGCAGGCGTTCAGAGCACGCACGGCGGATTCGCGACCTGGGCCTGGACCTTTGACGTTGACGTCGAGGTTCTTCAGACCGTATTCCAGTGCAGCCTGACCAGCGCGCTCGGCGGCGATCTGAGCAGCGAACGGAGTGGACTTACGCGAGCCGCGGAAACCCGAACCACCAGAGGTAGCCCAGGACAGGGCGTTACCCTGACGGTCGGTAATGGTCACGATAGTGTTGTTGAAAGACGCGTGGATGTGGGCGATGCCATCAACCACCGTCTTTTTGACTTTTTTACGAGTACGAGCAGCAGGTTTTGCCATGACTAAATTCCTGTCGATTCGCGAATGCGATTACTTGCGGATCGGCTTACGCGGGCCCTTACGGGTGCGAGCGTTGGTCTTGGTACGCTGACCGCGAACCGGCAGACCTTTACGATGACGCAGGCCACGGTAGCAACCCAGATCCATCAAGCGCTTGATCTTCATATTCACTTCACGACGCAGGTCGCCTTCGGTATTCACCTTGGCTACTTCGCCACGCAGCTGTTCGATCTGCTCGTCAGTCAGATCCTTGATTTTCGCAGCCGGGTTTACACCGGTAGCGGCACAGATTTTCTGTGCGGTGGTGCGACCAACACCATAGATGTAGGTCAGCGAGATAACAGTGTGCTTGTTATCCGGAATGTTAACGCCTGCAATACGGGCCATTCAGTGGAACTCCAATTGACAGCTACCTACGCCCCGGAAGCCAAGAAATAGGGCGCGAGATATTAACGCTGTAATAACAAATAATCAACCCGGCAGCGCACTAGCTGCCGGGCTTATCACGCGTGGTTCACACTCAGCCTTGGCGCTGCTTGTGACGCGGCTCTGCGCTGCAGATCACCCGCACGACACCTTCGCGACGGATAATTTTGCAGTTACGGCACAGCTTTTTCACCGATGCACGAACTTTCATTACCAACTCCTCGAACCTTACGGGTGGATCAGCGGAGCATGCCGCTGCCATAGCCCTTCAGGTTGGCTTTCTTCATCAGGGAATCGTACTGGTGAGACACGAGGTGCGATTGCACTTGGGACATGAAGTCCATTACAACCACGACCACGATCAGCAACGAGGTCCCGCCAAGGTAGAACGGAACGTTGGCTGCAACCACCAGGAACTGGGGCAACAGGCACACGGCCGTCATGTACAGAGCACCGAACATGGTCAAGCGGGTCAGAACGCCATCGATATAGCGTGCAGACTGCTCGCCCGGACGGATGCCCGGAATAAAGGCACCGGACTTCTTCAGGTTTTCCGCTACGTCTTTCGGGTTGAACATCAGCGCTGTGTAGAAGAAGCAGAAGAAAATGATCCCTGCACTAAACAGCAGAATGTTCAACGGCTGACCAGGAGCGATAGCCTGCGAAATGTCCTGCAGCCAGCCCAAACCCTCGGACTGACCAAACCAGGCACCCAGCGAGGCCGGGAACAGCAGAAGGCTGCTGGCGAAGATGGCCGGGATTACGCCCGCCATGTTCACCTTCAACGGCAGGTGGCTGGTCTGCGCAGCGAAGACCTTGCGGCCCTGCTGACGCTTGGCATAGTGCACCGCAATGCGACGCTGACCACGCTCAATGAACACCACGAAACCGATGATCGCTACTGCCAGCAGGCCGATGGCGATCAGAGCGAAGATGTTGATATCGCCCTGACGAGCAGACTCGAAAGACTGCCCGATCGCCGACGGCAGACCGGCCACGATGCCTGCAAAAATCAGCATCGAGATACCGTTGCCGACACCGCGCTCGGTGATCTGCTCGCCCAGCCACATCATGAACATCGCGCCCGCCACAAAAGTGGTGATCGCCACGAAGTGGAAGCCGAAATCGCCCGAGAACGCAACGCCCTGACTAGCCAGACCAACGGACATACCGATGGCCTGAACGAACGCCAGAACGAGAGTGCCGTAGCGGGTGTACTGGCTGATCTTGCGACGGCCAGCTTCACCTTCCTTCTTCAACTGTTCCAGCTGCGGGCTGACAGCGGTCATCAGCTGCATGATGATCGATGCCGAAATGTACGGCATGATCCCCAGCGCAAAGATGCTCATCCGCTCCAGCGCGCCGCCGGAAAACATGTTGAACAAGCTAAGAATGGTCCCCTCATTCTGCCGGAACAGATCCGCCAGTCGGTCTGGGTTGATGCCAGGAACCGGGATGTGCGCACCTATCCGGTAGACGATGATCGCCAGGAACAGGAAACGCAGACGAGCCCAGAGTTCGGACAACCCGCCACCTGCCAGCGCTGAGAGAGCACCTTGCTTAGCCATTTAGTCCTCGAACTTACCGCCAGCTGCTTCGATAGCCGCACGCGCACCCTTGGTGGCGGCGATACCTTTCAGGGTGACCGCACGGGTAACCTCACCGGACAGCATGACTTTCACACGCTGTACGTGATGGCCTACCAGATTGGCATCCTTCAGAGCCTGCAGAGTTACAACACCCTCTACCTTGTTCAGCTCGGAGGTACGCACTTCGGCGCGATCCATAGCCTTCAGGGAGACGAAGCCGAACTTCGGCAGACGGCGGTGCAGCGGCTGCTGACCACCCTCGAAGCCCGGAGCGATGGAACCACCGGAGCGGGAGGTTTGACCTTTGTGGCCACGGCCACCAGTCTTACCCAGACCGCTACCGATGCCACGGCCCGGACGGTGCTTCTCGCGACGGGCACCCGGCGCGGAACGCAGATCGTTCAGTTGCATGATTAACCCTCCACCTTCAGCAGGTAGTAAGCCTTGTTGATCATGCCGCGGTTTTCCGGAGTATCCAGAACCTCTACGGTGTGACCGATGCGACGCAGGCCCAGGCCCTTGACGCAAGCTTTGTGATTGGCCAGACGGCCATTGGTGCTCTTGATCAGAGTCACTTTGACGGTATTAGCCATGGTTAGAGAATCTCCTCGACGCTCTTGCCACGCTTGGCTGCAACGGATGCTGGAGACTGCATGGTCTTCAGACCCTTGAAAGTGGCGTGAACCACGTTCACCGGGTTGGTCGAGCCGTAGCACTTGGCCAGAACGTTCTGCACGCCAGCCACTTCCAGCACGGCACGCATGGCGCCGCCGGCGATGATACCGGTACCTTCCGAAGCCGGCTGCATGAACACCTTGGAGGCGCCGTGAGCGGACTTGATCGGGTACTGCAGAGTGGTGCCGTTCAGATCAACTTGGATCATGTTGCGACGAGCAGCTTCCATCGCCTTCTGGATAGCAGCCGGAACTTCGCGGGACTTGCCACGGCCGAAACCGACGCGACCCTTGCCATCACCCACCACGGTCAGCGCGGTGAAAGTGAAGATACGGCCACCCTTTACGGTCTTGGCAACGCGGTTAACCTGAACCAGCTTCTCGATGTAGCCTTCGTCGCGCTTTTGGTCGTTATTTGCCATAACTTAGAACTCCAGCCCGCCTTCACGAGCAGCATCAGCCAGCGCCTTGACGCGGCCGTGGTACTTGAAGCCAGAACGGTCGAATGCCACCTGGGTCACACCAGCGGCTTTCGCACGCTCAGCAACCAGCGCACCAACTTTCTTGGCTGCGTCGACGTTGCCGGTGGCGCCATCACGCAGTGCTTTGTCCAAGGTAGAGGCGCTGGCCAGAACCTTGCTGCCGTCGGCCGAGATGACCTGGGCGTAGATGTGCTGCGAAGAGCGGTACACGCACAGACGCACGGCTTCGAGCTCGTGCATTTTCAGGCGTGCTTTGCGAGCGCGACGCAGACGAGTAACTTTTTTGTCGGTCATTTTTCAGCCCCTTACTTCTTCTTGGCTTCTTTACGACGGACAACTTCATCCGCGTAACGAACGCCTTTGCCCTTGTAGGGCTCAGGACGACGGAAGTCACGGATTTCCGCAGCCACCTGACCCACCAGTTGCTTGTCGATACCCTTGATCAGGATTTCGGTCTGGTTCGGGGTTTCAGCCACGACGCCTTCCGGCAGTTCGTAGTCGATCGGGTGGGAGAAGCCCAGTGCGAGGTTCAGCACCTGGCCTTTGGCTTGAGCTTTGTAGCCCACGCCGACCAGCTGCAGCTTACGCTCGAAGCCTTGGCTGACACCGATGACCATGTTGTTCACCAGGGCACGAGTAGTACCGGCCATAGCGCGGTTCTGCTGGTCGCCATTACGGGCGGCGAAACGCAGTTCGCTACCTTCCTGGATCACTTCCACGGACGAGTGAACGTTCAGTTCCAGAGCGCCCTTGGCACCCTTGACCGAGAGCTGCTGACCGGCGAGTTTGATCTCGACACCGGCAGGCAGCACAACGGGGTTCTTAGCAACGCGAGACATGCTTATCCCCCCCTTAGAACACGGTGCAGAGCACTTCGCCGCCGACACCGGCAGCGCGCGCAGCGCGATCCGTCATCACACCTTTGTTGGTGGAGACGATGGAAACACCGAGACCGCCGCGAACCTTCGGCAGGTCATCGACGGATTTGTATTGACGAAGGCCAGGACGGCTCACGCGCTTGACTTCCTCGATGACCGGACGGCCTTCGAAGTACTTCAGCTCGATGGACAGTTGTGGCTTGGCTTCACCATTGACTTCATAACCCGCAATGTAACCTTCGTCTTTCAGAACTTTGGCTACGGCTACCTTCAGAGTGGAAGAAGGCATGCTTACGACGGACTTTTCAGCCATCTGGGCATTACGGATACGAGTTAGCATGTCCGCTAACGGGTCCTGCATACTCATGGGCTAGACGCTCCTGATACAAAAAGAACAGCCCGAGGGCTGTGGGATCATCCAAAAGCTCGGCATGGAAATACCAGGCTCAGGAGAGCCGGACATTCTAGAGACCGATCAAAAATGAATCAAGCCCCAAAAGGGGCTTGTTCAAATAAAGACAAAGCCGGCACTAGGCCGGCTTCGCTTTTTTTACTGCTGTTACCAGCTGGCTTTCACCAGGCCCGGTACGTCACCGCGCATGGCGGCTTCGCGCAGCTTGTTACGCGACAGACCGAACTTGCGGTAAACGCCGTGCGGACGGCCGGTGATGCGGCAACGGTTACGCAGGCGCGAGGCGCTGGCGTCACGTGGTTGCTTCTGCAGAGCGACCTGAGCTTCCCAACGCGCTTCCGGACTGGTGTTCGGGTTAGCGATGGTGGCTTTCAGCTCGGCACGCTTCTTGGCGTACTTGGCAACCGTTTGCTGACGCTTCAGCTCGCGGTTCTTCATGCTTGTCTTGGCCATTATCCAGACTCCGATCAGTTGCGGAACGGGAAGTTGAAAGCACGCAGCAGAGCGCGGCCTTCATCATCGTTACGGGCAGTGGTAGTCAGGGTGATGTCCAGACCACGCAGCGCATCGATTTTGTCGTAATCGATTTCCGGGAAGATGATCTGCTCTTTCACGCCCATGCTGTAGTTGCCACGACCATCGAAGGACTTGGCATTCAGGCCGCGGAAGTCACGCACGCGCGGCAGGGAGATGGACAGCAGACGATCCAGGAACTCGTACATACGCTCGCGACGCAGAGTGACCTTGACGCCAATCGGCCAACCTTCACGAACCTTGAAACCGGCGATCGACTTGCGGGCATGAGTCACAACGACTTTCTGACCGGTAATCTTCTCGAGGTCGGCAACAGCGTTTTCGATGATCTTCTTGTCACCGATCGCTTCGCCCAGGCCCATGTTCAGGGTGATCTTGGTGATGCGCGGAACTTCCATCACGTTCGCCAGCTTCAGTTCTTCCTTCAGCTTGGGCGCGATTTCCTTCCGGTAAATCTCTTTCAGTCGTGCCATGGTATTTACCTACGGATTCTCAAGCGCCAACCGGCTTCTGGGTGGACTTGAAGACACGAATTTTCTTGCCGTCTTCGGTCTTGAAGCCAACGCGGTCAGCCTTGTTGGTTTCAGAGTTGAAGATGGCAACGTTGGAAGCGTGCAGAGGCGCTTCTTTCTCGACGATACCGCCTTGAACGCCCGACATCGGGTTCGGCTTGGTATGACGCTTCACCAGGTTGATGCCACCGACGACCAGACGGTCGTCAGCGAGAACCTTGAGCACCTTACCGCGCTTACCTTTGTCTTTGCCGGCGATCACGATGATCTCGTCGTCACGACGAATCTTTTGCATGTCGGATCTCCTTAAAGCACTTCAGGGGCGAGCGAGACGATCTTCATGAACTTCTCGGAACGCAGTTCACGGGTCACTGGCCCGAAGATACGGGTACCGATCGGCTCTTGCTTGTTGTTCAGCAGAACAGCAGCGTTGCCGTCGAAGCGAATGATCGAACCGTCGGCACGACGAACGCCGTGACGGGTACGAACAACCACTGCGGTCATGACCTGACCTTTCTTCACTTTGCCGCGCGGAATTGCTTCCTTGACGGTGACCTTGATGATGTCGCCGATGCCGGCGTAGCGACGATGAGAGCCGCCCAGCACCTTGATGCACATAACGCGACGTGCACCACTGTTATCAGCAACATCGAGCATGGATTGAGTCTGAATCATAAAATTTCTCCGACCCCTAGCCCTTAGACGTCAACTGCGCGTTCGACGACTTCAACCAGAGCCCAGGACTTGGTCTTGGACTGCGGACGGGTTTCGCGAATGGAAACCTTGTCGCCGATCTTGCACTGGTTGGTTTCGTCGTGAGCGTGCAGTTTGGTCGAACGCTTGACGTATTTACCGTAGATCGGGTGCTTTACACGGCGCTCGATCAGAACGGTGATGGTCTTGTCCATCTTGTCGCTGACAACACGGCCGGTCAGCGTACGGACTGTTTTTTCGGCTTCAGCCATGATCACTTACCTGCCTGCTGGTTGAGCACAGTTTTCACACGAGCGATGTCGCGCTTAACTTGCGAGAGCAGGTGAGACTGCCCCAACTGGCCAGTTGCTTTCTGCATGCGCAGATTGAACTGGTCGCGCAGCAGACCGAGCAGTTGCTCGTTCAGTTGCTGTGCGGTTTTTTCACGAAGTTCGGTCGCTTTCATCACATCACCGTCCGCTTAACAAAGGTGGTGGCGAGCGGCAGCTTTGCAGCAGCCAGGGCGAAAGCCTCGCGCGCCAGCTCTTCGGAAACGCCTTCGATCTCGTACAGGACCTTGCCTGGCTGGATCTGGGCTACCCAATATTCGACGCCACCCTTACCTTTACCCATCCGCACTTCGAGAGGCTTCTTGGTAACCGGCTTGTCCGGGAATACGCGAATCCAGATCTTGCCGCCACGTTTTACGTGACGAGTCAGAGCACGACGAGCGGACTCGATCTGACGGGCGGTGAGACGACCGCGGGCTACAGACTTCAGCGCGAACTCGCCGAAGCTGACCTTGCTACCGCGCTGAGCCAGACCACGGTTGTGGCCGGTCATCTGCTTGCGGAACTTCGTACGCTTTGGTTGCAACATGATGCGTACTCCTTATTTCTTAGCAGCTTTACGAGGAGCGGGCGCTTGCGGCTTCAGCTCTTCAGTGCGGCCACCAATGACCTCACCCTTGAAGATCCAAACCTTGACGCCGATCACACCGTAAGTGGTGTGCGCTTCGTAGGTGGCGTAATCGATATCTGCACGCAGAGTGTGCAGGGGCACACGACCTTCGCGATACCACTCGGTACGGGCGATTTCAGCGCCACCAAGACGACCACTCACCTGGATCTTGATGCCCTTGGCACCAATACGCATGGCGTTCTGTACAGCGCGCTTCATGGCGCGACGGAACATTACGCGGCGCTCCAGCTGCTGAGCTACGCTCTGTGCAACCAGCATACCGTCGAGCTCCGGCTTGCGGATCTCTTCGATGTTGATGTGCACCGGCACACCCATTTGCTTGGTCAGGTCCTGACGCAGCTTCTCAACATCTTCACCTTTCTTGCCGATCACGATACCGGGACGAGCGGTGTGGATGGTGATGCGTGCGGTTTGAGCCGGACGAGCGATGTCGATACGGCTAACGGACGCGCTTTTTAGTTTGTCTTGCAGGTATGCACGAACCTTCAGGTCGGCATTCAGGTAGTCGGCGTAAGTGCGACCATCTGCATACCAAACCGAAGTGTGATCCTTGACGATTCCCAGGCGGATGCCAACGGGATGTACTTTCTGACCCATCTGATCGACTCCGTTACTTGTCCGCAACCTTGACAGTGATATGGCAAGACCGCTTGACGATGCGATCAGCACGGCCTTTGGCACGCGGCATGATGCGCTTAAGCGAACGCCCTTCGTTGACGAAAACGGTGCTGACCTTCAGGTCATCAACGTCTGCGCCTTCGTTGTGCTCGGCGTTGGCAACGGCCGACTCCAGCACTTTCTTCATGATCTCGGCGGCTTTCTTGCTGCTGAAAGCCAGCAGGTTGAGCGCTTCGCCCACCTTCTTCCCGCGGATCTGGTCGGCGACCAGGCGAGCTTTCTGGGCGGAGATGCGAGCGCCCGACAACTTAGCGGCTACTTCCATTTCCAAACCCCTTAACGCTTGCCTTTCTTGTCGGCAACGTGACCACGATAGGTACGCGTGCCGGCAAATTCGCCCAGTTTGTGGCCGACCATGTCTTCGTTCACGAGGACCGGGACATGTTGACGACCGTTATGCACAGCGATGGTCAGACCGACCATCTGCGGCAGGATCATGGAACGACGCGACCAGGTCTTAACCGGTTTGCGTTCGTTCTTTTCCACCGCCGCTTCGACCTTCTTCAGTAGGTGAAGATCGATAAAAGGACCTTTTTTCAGAGAACGTGGCACTGTCGTATCCCTCTATTTACTTGCGACGACGGACGATCATGTTGTCGGTGCGCTTGTTAGCACGGGTTTTCGCGCCCTTGGTCGGGAAGCCCCATGGCGACACCGGATGACGACCACCGGAGGTACGACCCTCACCACCACCGTGCGGGTGATCAACCGGGTTCATGGCAACACCACGAACGGTCGGACGAACACCGCGCCAGCGCTTGGCACCGGCCTTACCCAGCGAACGCAGGCTGTGCTCGGAGTTCGAGACTTCGCCCAGGGTCGCACGGCACTCGGAAAGGACTTTGCGCATTTCGCCGGAGCGCAGACGCAGAGTCACATAGGCACCTTCACGAGCGATCAGCTGAGCGGAAGCACCAGCGGAACGAGCGATCTGAGCACCTTTACCCGGCTTCAGCTCGATACCGTGAACGGTCGAACCTACCGGAATGTTGCGCAGCTGCAGGCTGTTGCCCGGCTTGATCGGAGCCATGATGCCCGCAATCAGCTGGTCGCCAGCAGAAACGCCCTTCGGAGCGATGATGTAGCGACGTTCGCCGTCAGCGTACTTCAGCAGAGCGATGTGAGCAGTACGGTTCGGATCGTATTCCACGCGTTCGACGGTGGCAGGAATGCCATCCTTGTCGTTGCGACGGAAGTCGACCAGACGGTAATGCTGCTTATGACCACCACCGATATGACGGGTGGTAATACGGCCATTGTTGTTACGACCACCGGACTTCGACTTTTTCTCGAGCAGCGGAGCGTACGGAGCGCCTTTGTGCAGCTCCTGATTGACCACCTTGACCACAAAACGGCGGCCAGCGGAAGTCGGTTTGCATTTAACGATTGCCATGATGCACCCCTTCCTTACTCAGCACTGCTGGTGAAATCGAGTTCTTGGCCCGGCTGAAGGGAGATAACTGCCTTCTTCCAGTCGTTACGCTTGCCCAGACCGCGAGCGGTGCGCTTGCTCTTACCCAGAACGTTCTGGGTAGTAACGCGCTCAACCTTCACGCCGAACAGGCCTTCGACAGCCTTCTTGATTTCCAGCTTGGTCGCATCGGTAGCGACTTTGAAAACGAACTGACCTTGCTTGTCAGCCAGAACCGTGGCCTTCTCGGAGATGTGCGGGCCAAGCAGCACTTTGAATACGCGTTCCTGGTTCATCCCAGCAGCTCCTCGAATTTCTTCACGGCCGAAACGGTGACCAGCACCTTCTCGTACGCGATCAGGCTGACCGGATCGGAACCCTGGACGTCACGTACATCAACGTGCGGCAGGTTGCGGGCAGCCAGGTACAGGTTCTCATCGACAGCGTCGGATACGATCAGCACGTCGGTCAGGCCCAGGCCATTGAGTTTGGCCAGCAGGGTCTTGGTCTTCGGCGCATCAACGGCGAAGTCTTCGACCACGACCAGACGGTCGGTACGAACGAGCTCAGCAAGGATGGAGCGCAGAGCTGCGCGGTACATCTTCTTGTTCAGCTTTTGCTCGTGGTTGCGGGTGGACGCTGCGAAGGTCACACCACCGCCACGCCAGATCGGACCACGAGTGGTACCAGCACGAGCACGACCAGTGCCCTTCTGACGCCATGGGCGCTTACCGCCACCGGAAACGTCGGAACGGGACTTCTGACCTTTGGTGCCCTGACGGCCGCCAGCCATGTAGGCCACGACTGCTTGGTGAACCAGTGTCTCGTTGAACTCGCCACCGAAGGTCGCTTCGGACACTTCGATCGCCTGAGCGCCATTTACATTCAATTGCATCTCAGATTCTCCCCTTACGCCTTGGCAGCCGGACGAACGATAACGTCGCCGCCAGTAGCGCCAGGAACGGCACCCTTGACCAGCAGCAGATTACGCTCGGCGTCTACGCGCACGACTTCCAGGGACTGCACGGTAACGCGCTCAGCACCCATGTGGCCGGACATCTTCTTGCCCTTGAATACGCGACCCGGGGTCTGGCACTGGCCAATGGAACCCGGAACACGGTGGGACACGGAGTTGCCGTGAGTGTTGTCCTGGCCGCGGAAGTTCCAACGCTTGATGGTACCGGCGAAGCCTTTACCTTTGGACTGACCGGTGACATCCACCAGTTGACCAGCTTGGAAAATTTCAGCGTTGATCAGATCGCCAGCCTGGTAGTCGCCTTCTTCAAGACGGAACTCCAGAACGGTACGACCTGCCGCGACGTTCGCCTTGGCGAAGTGGCCAGCTTGAGCTGCTGTAACACGCGAAGCACGACGCTCGCCAACAGTGACTTGCACTGCGCGATAGCCATCGGATTCTTCGGTTTTAAACTGGGTGACGCGATTCGGCTCGATCTCGATGACCGTAACCGGAATGGAGACACCTTCTTCGGTGAAAATACGGGTCATACCCGCTTTACGACCGACTACACCAATAGTCATGTTGTAAACCTCATGAGTGTACGGGGCTTTCACCCGCTATGGCCGCCCATTTCAGAGCGTTACACGACTAAAACCGCCAGGTTTTAGCCGAGGCTGATCTGCACTTCCACGCCTGCCGCAAGGTCAAGCTTCATCAGCGCGTCAACGGTTTTATCCGTCGGCTGGACGATGTCCAGAACACGCTTATGAGTGCGGATTTCGTACTGATCGCGCGCGTCTTTGTTGACGTGCGGGGAGACCAGAACGGTGTACCGCTCCTTACGAGTAGGCAGAGGAATCGGACCACGCACCTGAGCACCAGTACGTTTCGCGGTTTCCACGATTTCCTGGGTAGATTGATCGATCAGGCGATGGTCAAAAGCCTTCAACCGAATACGGATTTGTTGGTTTTGCATTTTGACCTCAGATTCCAAGCTGCTAATCCCCACAGACGGACTACGCCCGCTCGAGGGAGGCGCAATTGTACGGATGCCCCCCAGGGGTGTCAACTTTTAACCAGTCCAAAAGAAAAGGGCCCCGAAGGGCCCTTTTCCATACCGCAGATCGTTGATTACTCGACGATCTTGGCAACCACGCCAGCACCAACGGTACGGCCGCCTTCGCGAATCGCGAAACGCAGACCATCTTCCATGGCGATCGGCTTGATCAGGGTAACAACCATTTTGATGTTGTCGCCCGGCATTACCATCTCAACGCCTTCCGGCAGTTCGCACGAACCGGTCACGTCAGTGGTACGGAAGTAGAACTG
>NZ_FOXK01000001.1 GCF_900115695.1 Ectopseudomonas toyotomiensis | reverse complement strand
TGCGTTGGCACTCGGCTTCCAGGCGCCGGGAGGAGCGGATGCGCTGGAAGTAACCGTACAGATAAAGCTTGAGTAGATCCGCTGGATCATAGCCAGGACGTCCAGTCTTGAGTGGTTCGGCCTTGCTGAAACCCAGAGCCTGCAAATCCAGGCGGGCGACATAGGCCTCGATCACCCGTACCAGGTGATCCTCCGGCACCAGCTCCTCCAATGTGGGAGGAAACAGGCTGCTTTGCTGACGACCTTCGCCCTGGATGTAGCCCATAAACGACAATGCCCCCATCGAATGATGGAGGCATTGTCTTCAGCTTGCTCTCCGACTGCTAGGTTTTCACACAGTCTGAATCGCGGGGCTCGGTATTTCTGGCTGGCAGGTTACTTCTTCAGCCCGTAGCTCTCGTCGAGCATGCCAGGGCCGTCGCTTTTCGGCGCATAGTCCTTGGGCATCTCGTGGTTCTTCGGTGGAGTCAGGCGCTCGCGCTTTTCGCCGGCTTCTGTGCTGTTCAGGGTGGCCAGCAGGCGCTGACGGGTCAGCTCGTCCAGGGCCAGGCGGTTGGCTCCGTCGGACAGGTGCTCCTGCACGTCCTGGTAGCTCTGGGTGAGTTTCTTCACCAGGCTGGCGGTGGTGTTGAAGTGGGTCACCACTTCGTTCTGGTAGGCCTCGAAGCGTGCCTGCATTTCATCCATCTGCCGCTGCGTACGGCCCGGTGCAGCATTGGGGGCCAGGCGGGCGAGCAGAAAGCCCACGGCGATGCCGACCACCAGGGTCAGGGCGGGTATCAACCAGGCTGTAACGGTCTGTTCCACGAGTCCTTCCTCTCAAAACGGCTTTGCTTTACGTTAGCGGCTCGAACCTGCGCTGTATACGTTTACCTCGCAGGCAGTTTGCTAGACGAGTCGACCCGTTGCGGGGTCACGGAGTTCAGTGTTGCTCAGTCGCGAAACCCCTCTTTTCATTCAAGGCCCGGTGGGTCAACTCGAAGCCCTTCTGCTGGAAGTACCGGACGCCCGAGGCGTGGCGCTGGTCTGTCATCCCAACCCGGTACAGGGCGGCACCATGCTCAACAAGGTGGTGAGCACCTTGCAGCGCACCGCGCGTGACTGTGGATATCACACATTGCGTTTCAATTATCGCGGTGTTGGCGCCAGTGCCGGCAGCCACGACATGGGTACCGGCGAAGTGGACGACGCCGAAGCGGTGGCCGCTTGGCTCAAGGAAGAGTACCCGAATCTGCCCATCACCTTGCTGGGCTTTTCTTTCGGCGGTTTCGTCGCCGCGGCGCTGGGTGCGCGCCTGGAAGCGCAGGGGCAGGTACCGAGCAAGCTGTTCATGGTGGCGCCGGCGGTGCATCGTCTGACTGCCGAGACGCCGCCGGCCAGCCAGTGCCCGCTGGTGGTGATCCAGCCCGATGCCGACGAAGTGGTTGAGCCACAGGCCGTATATGACTGGTCGGCCAATCTCGGGCGTGCCCATGAGCTGCTGAAAGTGGCAGAATGCGGTCACTTTTTTCACGGCAAGCTGACGGATCTGAAGGATCTTCTTCTGCCGCGTTTATAAAACCGTCATTCCTGCGTAGGCGGGAACCCAGAGGGCCGCAGCACCCAGGCTCCCGCCTTCGCGGGAGTGACGGCAAATGAAGGCCTGCCACGTCATTGCAGCAAGACAAGCGAATTACTATGACCACCCGTATCCTTACCGGTATCACCACCACCGGCACACCGCACCTGGGCAACTACGCTGGTGCTATCCGCCCGGCCATCGTTGCCAGCCGCGACCCGCAGATGGACTCTTTCTACTTCCTCGCCGACTACCACGCGCTGATCAAGTGCGATGATCCGGCGCGCATTCAGCGCTCGCGCCTGGAAATCGCAGCCACCTGGCTGGCGCTGGGCCTGGATACCGACAAGGCGACCTTCTACCGCCAGTCCGACATCCCCGAGATTCCCGAACTGTGCTGGCTGCTCACCTGCGTTGCCGGCAAGGGCCTGCTCAACCGTGCCCACGCCTACAAGGCTTCGGTGGACAAGAACGTCGAACAGGGCGAAGACCCGGATGCCGGCGTGACCATGGGCCTGTTCAGCTACCCGGTGCTGATGGCGGCAGACATCCTGATGTTCAATGCGCAGAAGGTGCCGGTCGGTCGTGATCAGATCCAGCACGTGGAGATGGCGCGTGATATCGGTCAGCGCTTCAACCATCTGTTCGGCAAGGGCAAGGATCTGTTCGTCCTGCCCGAGGTGGTGATCGAGGAGGAAGTGGCGACTCTGCCAGGCCTCGACGGGCGCAAGATGAGCAAGAGCTACGACAACACCATCCCGCTGTTCGGCACTGCCAAGCAGCTCAAGGACGCCGTGGCGCGCATCGTCACCGACTCCAGGTTGCCGGGTGAGCCCAAGGATGCCGAGGGTTCGCACCTGTTCACCCTGTACCAGGCCTTCGCCAGCCATGCGCAGCAGGCCGAATTCCGGGCCGAGCTGGAAGGCGGTCTGGCCTGGGGCGAGGCGAAGAATCGCCTGTACCAGCTGCTCGAAGACACCCTGGGCGAGGCGCGCGAGCGCTACAACGCGCTGATCGCCAAGCCGGCCGATCTGGAGGACATTCTCCTTGCTGGTGCAGCCAAGGCGCGCAAGATCGCCACGCCGTTCCTCGGCGAGTTGCGCGAGGCCGTGGGCCTGCGCTCGTTCCGTGAGCAGGTGCAGGTTGCTACTGGCGAGAAGAAGAAATCCGCCAAGAGCGCACGCTTCGTCAGCTTCCGCGATGAAGACGGCAGCTTCCGCTTCCGTCTGCTGGATGCCGATGGTGAACAACTGCTGCTGTCGAAATCCTTCGCCGATGGCAAGTCGGCCGGCATGGTCAACAAGCGCCTGCAATCCGGCGAGCCGCTGGATGTGCGCGCTGAAGGCCGGGTGTTCTCGGTCTGGGTCGACGGTGAAAGCGTGGCGAGCAGCCCAGAGTTCGCCGATGGCCAGGCGCTGGAAGATGCCATCGTCCGTCTGCGTGAGGCGCTGGCGCCGCAGGAATGAAGAGGCTTTTGCTCCCCTCTCCCGGTTCCGGGGGGGCTGGGGGGAGGGTTGTCCGGTGCGCCGCGTCGTCGGCCTGCCCTCTCCCATAAATGGGAGAGGGAGTGTGCCTAGCTTGCACCGATTGCCAATCAACGGGGGCGTCGCTAAAGTGACGCCCCCGTTTTTACTTGCCCGGCTAACGAATCATGACCCCCTTAGAGCGTTATCAGGCCGATCTCAAGCGGCCCGACTTCTTCCATGATGCGGCCCAGGAAAATGCCGTCCGCCATCTGCAGCGTCTGTACGACGATCTGATCGCGCGCGACCAGAGCAAATCCGGGCTGATGGGCAAGCTGTTCGGCAAGAAGCCGCAGGGGCCGGTCAAGGGCCTGTATTTCTGGGGTGGTGTCGGGCGCGGCAAGACCTACCTGGTCGATACCTTCTTCGATGCGCTGCCGTTCGAGCAGAAGATGCGCACTCACTTCCACCGCTTCATGAAGCGTGTGCATGAGGAAATGAAGACCCTCAAGGGCGAAAAGAACCCGCTGACCATCATCGGCAAGCGTTTCGCCGACGAGGCGCGGGTGATCTGCTTCGACGAGTTCTTCGTCAGCGATATCACCGATGCCATGATTCTTGCCACGCTGATGGAAGAGCTGTTCAAGAACGGTGTTTCTCTGGTGGCCACTTCCAACATCGTGCCGGACGGCCTGTACAAGGACGGCCTGCAACGCGCGCGCTTCCTGCCGGCCATCGCCCTGCTCAAGGAACACACCGATATCGTCAACGTCGACAGCGGCGTCGACTATCGCCTGCGCGCGCTGGAGCAGGCCGAGCTGTTCCACTTCCCGCTTGGGCAGGCAGCTGAAGACAGCCTGCGCAAGAGCTTCCAGAGCCTGCTGCCGGACTGCACCCATATGGTGGAGAACGAGGCGCTGATGATCGAGAACCGCGCGATTCACGCCGTGCGGGTGTGCGAGGACGTGGCCTGGTTCGAGTTTCGCGAGCTCTGCGATGGCCCGCGCAGCCAGAACGACTACATCGAGCTGGGCAAGATCTTCCATGCGGTGATCCTGGCCAACGTCGAGCAGATGAGCGTGGCCAAGGACGACATGGCGCGGCGCTTCATCAACCTGGTGGACGAGTTCTACGACCGTAACGTCAAGCTGATCATCTCCGCCGAGGTGGAACTCAAGGACCTCTACACCGGCGGCCGCCTGAGCTTCGAGTTCCAGCGCACGCTGAGCCGCTTGCTGGAAATGCAGTCGCACGAGTTCCTCAGCCGTCCGCACCGCCCCTGAGCGAAACCGCCCACCCCGTTCGGGGTGGGCATGGCTTGATCACTGTGGCAACCAGCTCCGCCCTACCTCCAGCGTCTGCGCACCGTGCTGGACGATCAGTTCACCGCCATAGGTGACGATCAGCAGTGCCACGATCATCACCGTCATCGGCAGGATCCAGCGCTCATAGCGGTAGTAGAAACCCTTGTCGCGCACCTCTTCATTGGCGGCGGCGATTTCCGCCTCGCCCACCACCTGTCTGGCCAGCAGGTGGTTCAGCGCCACGGGCGGTGACAGGTAGGCCAGTTCCATGGCCGTCAGAGCGATCATCCAGAAATGCACCGGGTGAATGCCGTTGGCATAGGCGATCGGCGCAATGGTGGCCGATACCAAGATCACCACGCCAAAGGCGTCCATCACCATGCCGATCAGGAACAGCACGACCATCAACGCGGTCAGTGCCAGCCAGATGCTCTGGAAGTCCTGCGGGATCAGTTCCATGAGACCGGAGCGTTCGATCACTCCGCCAGTGGATACCGACAAGGCCATCAACAGGGTCAGCGCACCGATATGGCCAACGGTGTCGTAAGTGGCGGCGCCCACGGCCTGGCTGAAGTTGCGCTGACTGTTGCCCTGATCGTTCTCGAGGGGGCGGGCGCTTGGAGCTTCTACCAGTGATTCGCCGCGCAGCTTGTCGAAGATCAGGACCACCAGCAGGATGACCGGCAGCATCACCGGTGCGGTGAACTCGTTCAGGCGGGTGTCGAGCAGGTAGCTGTAGATCCAGACCACCACGATGGCGATGAGAATGTAGGGTGCCACCGGCACCACAGCGCGGGCCATGGCGGGTATGGCGTCACGTGGGTGGGCGATGTTGATTGGCTGCTGGCGCAGCACCTGCGAGGCGATGAAGAACAGCGACGAGGTCAGGACGAAAACGGCGATCCCCCAGTTGTACAGTTCGGCCGTGGTCACCTGCTTGTTCAGTGCTGCGACCACCACGATCAGCAGGCAGGGGCGCAGTACCACGCCGAGCGAACCGGACATCGCCGAGACGGCCAGGGCGAACTGACGACGGCCCCCAGAGAGCAGCACTTCGCGGTAGATGATGGCCCCGGCGGCGATGACGAAGATGCCCGAGGCGCCCGTGTAGGCGGTCGGCACGGCGGCGCCGATCAGCAGGATCCAGGTCAGCAGTTCCGGCGACAGACGCCAGGGGCGAACCAGGTCGAGGAAGCGGTCGACCACGTTGGTCTGCTTGAGCAGCATACCGGCCCAGATGAACAGGGCCAGGTTGAGGAAGATGCCCGACAGCTCGACGAGCTGGCCCAGGTAGATGGCGATGCCGCCATAGTGCCCCTGCAGCGAGAACGAGGTGAAGGAGCTGATCGCCATGATGGCGTAGAGCGGTGTGGAGAGCAGTGCCAGCCCCAGGTTGCCGCCAGGTTTGGCGTCTGCCGGTGGTTTCAGCAGGTGGTAGGCGCTGATCAGGCACAGACAGCTGAACAGCGCGATCCACAAGCCATTGAGATAGGGCCTGCTCAGTGGCAGGTCGGCGTTGAGCAGGGTATGCAGGTAATGGCTGCAGGAAAACACCAGCAAGGCGTTGGCGATGACCATGCCAGCAGCCGAGACGCGATGATCGAGCCGGGTCTTGGCGGGGCGCAGCGAGATGTGATGACGGCGCAGGGTGGTGGTGACGCCGGCGATGCTTATGAGCAGCAACAGGAGCAGGGCGCGGTTGTCGGTGCCGAAGCGGAAGATGCCGAAGAACGAGGTCTCCAGGCTGCGGAACAGTTTCAGTTCAGGCGTCATGTGCGCGACGACGGCCGCGTGCAACGTATGCCGCTGCGCGCAGAGTTGAGCGGCACGCTCCAGGGCGCTGCGCTGCGCTTGCGGATCGACCTCGGCAACATCGAACAGGTCGTCGATATCGCTGCTGGCCTGGGCCGGTTGCCTGGCCAGCAACGCATCGATGTCGGGGGCGGGGTCGCAGGTCGGTGTGACCGGGTCGGCGCGCAGCATGAAGTACTGCACGCCGGCAGCCGGGTCACCGAACAGACGCTCGCCCACGCGCAGAAGTTGGCCATGCAGCATTTCTCCGGTGCCGATGACCAGGGTGAGGGTCAGCAGAAGGAAGACCGGCAGGGTGGCAAGCCATCGGCCAAACAGAGGGCGTCTGAACGTCTGGGCTGGTGCGGGCTGATCATCGCTGGTCATGGTCGAGGCAATAGGCATGGCAGGCTCTAAGGTCAAGGCGGAGTACGGTGCGTGCACGCCCCGTTTCATTATTGTCATTCGAGGTTCTGGGCGCACTCGGCATCGGCTGAGTCGATCTGGCAGCGCACGCGTTTCATCACCGCCATCATGCGTTTGTCATAGATGCCTTCCTCGGTCAGCGAAATTCGCGCCTCACGTAGCATCACGGTGTACTTCTCCATGTCCTCGGGCGGAATGTCGATCCAGTAGTGACCGTCGATCTCGCTTTCCGATTGAGTGATGATGTCCATGGCGCGGCTGTACTGGCTGAGGGCGAACTCGCGTGATTGCTGGCCGAAGCCTTCGGGGAATCGCTCAGGACGGATGACCAGTTGATAGGTCAGTTGCAGCACTGGGAAGCGCGCCACGCCGCCGCGTTCACCCATGCCCTTCTGCAGTTCCAGCGGTTTGTAGGCTGCCGCTGGCGCGCCGACCACATCCACCGAGCCGTTATTGAATTTGCCGGCGAAGTTGGTGACATCGGAGGCGACTGGCTGTGCGCCGATGCGTTGCACCATCTTCGCCTGTGCATTGTCGTAGTCCATGATCGCGAACTTCTTGCCCGACAGTTTGCTGATGTTGTCGATGGTGCGGTCGTTGACGAACAGGTAGGCCGCGCCCATGGGCACGATGCCCGCCACTTCGTAGGGGCCGCTGGTCATGAACTTGCTGGCCTTGGGCGAGCTCAGGGTGGTGATCACCGTTTCCAGCGCCTGGTAGCTGGGCAGGGCGCCCAGTGCTTCCAGGCTGCCGGTGAAACCGTTGAACTGACGGGCGCGTAAGCCCATGATCATCACGCCATCGCATTGCCCGGCCTTGAAGTCTTCTGCGGCGATTTTCTCGTCGGTGTAGGGCTTGAGTTCGAGGCTGGCGCCGAAATTGTTGGCAGCCAGTTGGTAGTCCTTCATCAGGCTGTAGATGTCGCCCTGGGCGCCAAGGATGTCGAACACGCAGATACTCTGGGCGAAGGCCTGGGGGGCGGCGCCCAGTGCCAGGCAGAGCAGAGCGGGGGCGGCGAGGTTGGAACACTTCATGGCGGATACTCCGGGTCATGCCGCTGATGCGGACAGGCTTGTGACGAGCTGACTAGAGCAGGTCGTCGATCTCGATGCCGGTATCGACCGGCTGCTGCTTCTCATCCCAGAAACGCAGCAGGCCACCGATTGGCGTGCGTGTACCGGCATTGGTCGTCCAGTAGCGATCGGCATTGTTCATGACGGTGCTGCTGCTGATGGCATCGACTTGGGCATACGACTCGTTGAGCGTGAAGCTGCTGTTCGCCGCCTGGGTCGAGCCGAAGGCCCTCAGCGCACTGCGCAGGTGCTGCTCATCGTTCTTCGCCGTGGCGGAGATCACATAGAGGGCGTGGGCCAGGCGTACGCCGCGACGCTCACCAATCTGTCGCGACTGCTCGAGCACCTGCCAGGGATTGTGCCCCTCACCGCTGCCCGGCAGCATGTTCCAGACCAGGGCGCGCGCCGCCATCGGGGCACCCCACCACTTCTCGTTGTCCAGGCAGGTCATGGCGCGCTCGGTCTTGGCCGCGATGTCCTTGGGCACGCCGACGGCGTTCTGCGAGTTGATGTCGTTCTGAATGGCTTGCAGGCCCTGGATCAGGCCCAGCAGGTAGATCAGTTCGTCGATGTCCTGGTCGAAAGTCGGGCAGCTGTCGCCTATGCGGATGTCGAAGCGCTGCTCGTAGTAGTTGGCGAAGTTCCGGTACGACTGGTATTGGCGTCGTGCTGCCAGCTCGGCATAGCGCTTCTGGGTGATGCGTGCATCCTGTGCCTCTTCGACCTGCTTGCTGCGTGAGGCGCGCAGGTAGCGCAGCTCCTGCTCGAAGGCGGTCTGCTCGGCACAGGTAGCGGCGGTGAGGTAGAGCAGGGTCAGCAACTGCTGGTTGTCGGCACCCATGCCGCTGGTGGACTGGATGAGGGGGGCGACGGACGCGCCGGAATAACAGGCCATGTCGGCGTCATGGCTTTCGAGCATGGGGCCGACCAGGTTGTTTTCCATGAAACGCAGCGATTGGTTGGCGCCGAAGCGTTTGATCGGGGTGCAGGCTGTCAGTAGCACCAGCGATGCAATGGCGCAAAGGCGCAGCGCACGAGAGATTCTCATGGCGTTCTCCATCGTTATTGTTGTTGTAGAGGCGCATCCAGCGCACGGTCTTGCGTGTCTGCCGCGCGTAGGCGGGCCGACCACGTAAGCACTCTACTGGCAGCGGGTTGGGCTGATACCCAATCTTCTGGTGGGTGTGGCGGGTTGGTAGACAGATCGTCTAGTGCAAGGCGTTACCGAATCGCCGCAGGCGCGGCGAACGGCGACTGCGCGATTTCACTGGGGCTGCTGCTGGAACTGGCGGCGGTAGTGGTTGGGGGACAACCCCGTGTGCTGGCGGAACAGGCGTGCGAAGAAGCTGGCATCGTCGTAGCCGATCTCATAGCTGACGGTCTTGATGCTCTTGCGGGTGGAGGACAGCAGGCTCTTGGCGGTTTCGATGCGCAGGCGCTGCAGGTAGTGCAGAGGCTTGTCGCCGGTGGCGCTCTGGAAGCGACGCATGAAATTGCGGATGCTCATGCCGTGCTCGCGGGCCACGTCCTCGAAACGGAACTTGTCGGCATAGTGCTCCTCCAGCCAATGCTGGATCTGCAGCACGGTGACGTCCTGGTGCAGTTTCTGCCCGCCGAAGCCGATGCGCCCCGGCGTATAGCTGCGCTGTACCTCGTAGAGGATGTCGCGTGCCACGCCCTGGGCCACGCCGGCGCCGCAATAACGCTCGATCAGATAGATATAGAGGTCGCAGGCCGAAGTGACGCCGCCTGCGCAGTACAGATTGTCGGCATCGGACAGGTGCTTGTCCTGATTGAGCAACACCTTGGGGAAGCGCTCGGCAAACTCGCGGAAGAAGCGCCAGTAAGTGGTCGCCTCCTTGCCGTCGAGCAGTCCCGCTTCGGCCATCCAGAACACCCCGCTGGCTTCGCCGCAGATCGCCGTACCGCTGGCATGTTGGCGTTTGAGCCAGTCCAGCACCTGTGGATAACGACGACTGAGGGCGTCGAAATCGTCCCAGAAGGCGGGCAGGATGATCACGTCGCAGCTGTCCAGACCGCCGTCTACCGGCACCTTGACCTTGCTGAAGCTGTTCACGGGCAGTCCATCCGGGCTGACCAGATGGATGTCGAACGGTGGCTCAAAGCCCAGGCCCTGCTGCTTGGCATAGCGAATGCCAGCCATGTGGAAGAAGTCCTTGGCTTGCATCAGGGTGGAGGCGAACACGCCGTCGGTGGCGAGAATGCTGACACGGCGCAACGCCGTGCGCGGCTCTGGAATAACCATAAGTATTTATTCTTGTTCAAGGCTAAGTGGTCATGCAGCGGCTGGATCGTCTTATTTTTTGGCGCTTGTGTCCAGTGCGACCAAGCGTTTGCTTGGCTAAAGTCGAGGCCATGCTTTTCCTCCCGCCTCAGACACAGGTAGCGCCATGATTCCCAGAACTCTATTCAGCTCCGACCATGAACTGTTTCGTGACAGCGTGCGCAAGTTTCTCGAGCAGGAAGCCGTGCCTTATCACCATCAGTGGGAAAAGGACGGGCATATCGACCGTGCGCTATGGAACAAGGCAGGCGAGGCGGGAATGTTGTGTTCGCATATCCCTGAAGAATATGGCGGCATGGCGGCCGACTTTCTCTACAGTACCGTGGTGATCGAAGAGATCGGGCGCCTGGGGCTGACCGGCATCGGTTTCTCGCTGCATTCGGACATCGTCGCGCCCTACATCCTGCATTACGGCAGCGAGGCGCAGAAGCAGCACTACCTGCCCAAGCTGGTCAGCGGTGAAATGGTCACGGCCATTGCCATGACCGAGCCGGGCGCGGGCTCCGATCTGCAGGGCGTGAAGACCACCGCCGTGCTCGATGGCGACGAATACGTCATCAACGGCTCGAAGACCTTCATCACCAATGGCTGGCTGGCCGATCTGGTGATCGTGGTGGCCAAGACCGATCCCAAGGCGGGTGCCAAGGGCACCAGCCTGTTCCTGGTAGAAGCCAGCACGCCGGGCTTCTCCAAGGGCAAGCGCCTGGAGAAAGTGGGCATGAAGGCGCAGGACACCTCCGAGCTGTTCTTCCAGGATGTGCGCGTGCCCAAGGAGAATCTGCTGGGGCAGCCGGGCATGGGCTTCGCTTACCTCATGCAGGAGCTGCCGCAGGAGCGCCTGACCGTTGGCATCGGCGCTCTGGCTTCGGCGGAGGCCGCGCTGCAGTGGACGCTGGATTACACCCGTGAGCGCAAGGCGTTCGGCAAGGCCGTGGCGGACTTCCAGAACACCCGCTTCAAGCTCGCCGAGATGGCGACGGAGATTCAGGTCGGTCGGGTGTTCATCGACCGTTGTCTGGAGCTGCACCTGCAAGGCAAGCTCGATGTGCCGACGGCGGCGATGCTCAAGTACTGGACCACCGATTTGCAGTGCAAGGTGCTCGACGAGTGCGTGCAGCTGCACGGCGGCTACGGCTACATGTGGGAATATCCGGTGGCGCGCGCCTGGGCCGATGCGCGGGTGCAGCGCATCTACGCCGGTACCAACGAGATCATGAAGGAGATCATTTCCCGCTCGCTGGTGTAATTCGCGGGGCGAACTCAGACGTCGTCCTGCGGCTCCAAGGCAGAAATGTCTGGAGAGCTTCATGACCCGATTGAGCGATCTGGCTGCATCCCCGTTCGCGGACTGGGATGGCAGCCCGGCGGCTGCCCGTGAGTTGCAGACGCAACTGGCCCGGCAAGTACGAATGGAAGACGATCATCCGCCGCTACATCACCTGGCGGGCGTGGATGTCGGGTTCGAGGAGGGCGGCGCCATCACTCGCGCTGCCGCGGTGCTATTGGACGCCGATACTCTGGAACCGCTGGCCGAATGCGTGGTGCGCATCCCCACCAGCATGCCCTACGTGCCAGGGCTGCTGTCCTTTCGCGAACTGCCGGCCTTGCTTCGAGCATTGGCTGGCCTGCCAGACGAACCTGATCTGATCTTCGTCGACGGCCATGGCATCGCCCACCCGCGCGGCCTGGGCATCGCCGCGCATTTGGGTGTGGTCAGCGGCTTGCCGACCATTGGTGTGGCCAAGAAGATTCTCACGGGGCATCACGCCGAGCTGGCCGAGGCGCGTGGTGCTTGTGTCGAGCTGCTGAGCAGTAGGGGCGAGCAGATCGGTTGGGTGTTGCGCAGCAAGGACCGCGTACGGCCGCTGATCGTCTCGCCGGGCAATCGGGTCAGCCTAGAGCGAGCGCCCGAACTGGTGATGTCCTGCGTCAGGCGTCACCGTTTGCCCGAGCCGACCCGCCTGGCTGATCGCCTGGCTTCGCGACGCGATGCCAGGCGTGATCAGCCTTCTCTCTTTTAAGGTGCGGGGTTGGGTTGCGCCTTGTGGATCGCTTCGATAGCCGCGAGCACTTCCTCGGAGAGCTTCAGCTCGGCGCTGGCCAGGTTGCTGTCCAGTTGCGCCAGGCTGGTGGCGCCGATGATGTTGCTGGTCACGAAGGGCTGCGCGGTGACGAAGGCCAGGGCCATCTGCGCAGGGTCCAGGCCGTGCTCGCGGGCCAGAGCCACGTAGCGTGAGCAGGCCGCTTCCGACTGCGGGTTGGTGTAGCGGGCGAAGCGGCTGAACAGGCTGATGCGTGCGCCAGCCGGACGGGCACCACCTTCGTATTTGCCGCTGAGCATGCCGAAGGCCAGCGGCGAGTAGGCCAGCAGGCCGCACTGCTCGCGAATCGCCACTTCCGCCAGACCCACTTCGAAGCTGCGGTTGAGCAGGTTGTAAGGGTTCTGGATCGACACTGCGCGCGGCCAGCCACGGCTTTCGGCCAACTGCAGGAATTTCATGGTGCCCCACGGGGTTTCGTTGGACAGGCCGATATGGCGGATCTTGCCGGCCTTGACCTGCTCGTCGAGCACTTCCAGGGTTTCTTCCAGCGGCGTGAACTCAACGTCCTTGTGCTTGTAGTCGAGCTGGCCGAAGAAGTTGGTCGGGCGCTCCGGCCAGTGCAGTTGGTACAGGTCGATCCAGTCGGTTTGCAGGCGCTTGAGGCTGGCATCCAGGGCGGCGACCATGTGCTGGCGATTGAATTTCAGCTGGCCGTCGCGGATGTGGCTGATGCCGTTGCCGGGGCCGGCGATCTTGCTGGCCAGAATCCAGTCGGCGCGGTCGCCGCGCTGCTTGAAATAGCTGCCGATGATCTGCTCGGTCTTGCTGTAGGTTTCGGCGCGCGGCGGCACCGGGTACATCTCGGCGGTATCGATGAAGTTGATGCCGCTGGCCTTGGCTCGTTCGATCTGAGCATGGCCTTCGCTCTCGCTGTTCTGCTCGCCCCAGGTCATGGTGCCCAGGCACAGTGCGCTGACATCGAGATCGGTTCGGCCCAGCTTGCGGTATTCCATGGAGTACTCCCTTGGCAAAAGAGTCATACAAGCAGGTTGAAATTTTTTTCGCAATCAGGATAATCCGGCACCTCTTTCTGCGGTGGAAGTGATGCGCCGCCTGCCGAAGAATCTTGCCGTATTGTGGACGCGCTGACCCGAGCCCCCGATAGCGTCCGTATGCGGCTGCCTTTGACTTGTCAAAGTACGCACTATCCAGTAAGATCCGCCGTCTATTTTTGCTGGGCGGCCCCTGAGGCTATAAAGAATGAAAACTTTTACTGCTAAACCGGAAACAGTAAAACGCGACTGGTTCGTCGTTGATGCTGCTGGCAAGACCCTGGGTCGTCTGGCCACCGAAATCGCGAGCCGTCTGCGTGGCAAGCACAAGCCTGAGTACACCCCGCACGTTGATACCGGCGACTACATCGTCGTGATCAATGCCGAGCAGGTGCGTGTAACTGGTGCCAAAGCCAGCGACAAGAAGTACTACTCCCACTCCGGTTTCCCGGGCGGCATCAAAGAGATCAACTTCGAGAAGCTGATCGCTCGTGCTCCTGAGCGCGTGATCGAGACTGCGGTCAAAGGCATGCTGCCGAAGAATCCGCTGGGTCGCGACATGTACCGTAAGCTGAAGGTGTACAAGGGTGCAGTTCACCCGCACACCGCTCAGCAGCCCCAAGAACTGAAGATTTAACGGAATAGTTCATTATGTCGGCGACTCAAAACTACGGCACTGGCCGTCGCAAGACCGCAACCGCGCGCGTTTTCCTGCGTCCGGGTACTGGTAACATCTCGATCAATAATCGCACCTTGGATACCTTCTTCGGTCGCGAAACCGCTCGCATGGTCGTGCGTCAGCCGCTGGAGCTGACCGAGACTGTCGAGAAGTTCGACATCTTCGTCACCGTTGCTGGTGGTGGTGTCAGTGGTCAAGCTGGTGCCATCCGTCACGGCATCACCCGCGCTCTGATCGAGTACGACGAAACCCTGCGCAGCCCGCTGCGTAAAGCTGGTTACGTTACTCGCGACGCCCGTGAAGTCGAGCGTAAGAAAGTCGGTCTGCGTAAAGCGCGTAAGCGTCCGCAGTACTCGAAGCGTTAATCGCGACTACGCTTCCAAAAGCGCCCAGTTTCCTCACGGAGCTGGGCGTTTTTTATGGGCGTGGCAAAGTGCTGCGACAACGTGCCGCAGACGCGCAAGCCGCACGCGTCAAGGCTTTCGCCAGTCTCTTCGGGGGTAATTACCTTGTCAGAAAAGGGGCTTTTCTTTACCATTTGGCGAATTTTTTGCGCGGCCCGATTTTTACTTAGTAGAGGCCTGAACAACAGGCCACAAAGCTGATGGGAGACGACTGAATGAGCAATGACGGCGTGAATGCAGGCCGGCGTCGCTTCCTGGTTGCAGCCACCTCCGTGGTGGGTGCAGCAGGAGCGGTAGGTGCTGCGACTCCGTTCGTGGGGTCATGGTTCCCCAGTGCCAAGGCCAAGGCGGCCGGTGCACCGGTGAAGGTGAACGTCAGCAAGATCGAGGCAGGTCAGCAGATGGTTGCTGAGTGGCGCGGTCAGCCGGTGTTCATCGTGCGCCGTACCGAGGAGATCCTGGCCAATCTGACCAAGATCGAAGGCAGCGTCGCCGATCCTGAGTCCGCTGCCTCCGTGCAGCCGGAGTACGTGGACAAGAAAACCCGCTCGATCAAACCAGAGCTGCTGATTCTGGTAGGCCTGTGCACCCACCTGGGTTGTGCGCCGTCCTTCCGCCCGGAAGTAGCCCCGGCAGACTTGGGCCCGGACTGGGTGGGTGGTTATTTCTGCCCTTGCCACGGTTCGCGTTACGACCTCGCCGGTCGCGTGTACAAGGCACAGCCTGCACCGCTGAACCTGCCAGTGCCGCCGCACACCTACGAAACGGATGATGTGATCATCATCGGTGTGGACCAGGAGAACGCGTGATGAGCAAATTCATGGAATGGGTGGATGCGCGCTTCCCCGCCACCAAGATGTGGGAAGACCATCTCTCCAAGTACTACGCCCCGAAGAACTTCAACTTCTTCTATTTCTTCGGCTCGCTGGCTCTGCTGGTGCTGGTCAACCAGATCGTTACCGGTATCTGGCTGACCATGAGCTTCGAACCTTCGGCTGAAGGCGCGTTCGCCTCCGTCGAATACATCATGCGTGACGTCGAGTACGGCTGGATCCTGCGCTACCTGCACTCCACTGGTGCCTCGGCGTTCTTCGTGGTGGTCTACCTGCACATGTTCCGCGGTCTGCTCTACGGCTCCTACCAGAAGCCGCGCGAGCTGGTGTGGATCTTCGGCATGCTGATCTACCTGGTGCTGATGGCCGAAGCCTTCATGGGCTACCTGCTGCCCTGGGGCCAGATGTCCTACTGGGGCGCCCAGGTAATCATCTCGCTGTTCGGTGCCATTCCGGTGATCGGCGACGACCTGACCCAGTGGATCCGTGGTGACTACCTGATCTCCGGCATCACCCTGAACCGCTTCTTCGCCCTGCACGTGATCGCACTGCCGATCGTTCTGCTTGGCCTGGTTGTGCTGCACATCCTGGCGTTGCACGAAGTCGGTTCGAACAACCCGGACGGCGTCGACATCAAGAAGCACAAGGACGAGAACGGTGTGCCGCTCGATGGCATCGCCTTCCACCCTTACTACACCGTGAAAGATATCGTCGGCGTAGTGGTGTTCCTGTTCGTGTTCTGCTTCGTGGTGTTCTTCTTCCCGGAGATGGGCGGTTACTTCCTCGAGAAGCCGAACTTCGAAGCGGCGAACCCGTTCAAGACGCCTGAGCACATCGCCCCGGTTTGGTACTTCACGCCGTTCTACGCGATTCTGCGTGCGGTGCCGGACAAGCTGCTCGGCGTAATCGCCATGGGTGCAGCCATCGCCGTTCTGTTCGTGCTGCCCTGGCTCGACCGTAGCCCGGTCAAATCCATGCGCTACAAGGGGTGGATGAGCAAGATCTGGCTGGTGGTGTTCTGCATCTCCTTCGTCATCCTGGGTGTGCTGGGTGTATTGGCACCGACCCCAGGTCGTACCCTGCTGTCGCAGGTGTGCACCTTCCTGTACTTCGCGTACTTCATCCTGATGCCGTTCTACACCAGGATGGAGAAGACCAAACCGGTTCCGGAAAGGGTGACTGGCTGATGAAAAAGCTCTTCGCTGCATTTGTTTTCGCTGCGCTGCCGGCTCTGGCCATGGGCGCTTCCAGCAACTACCCGCTGGACAAGGTCGATATCGATCTGGCCGACAAGGCTGCCATGCAGGACGGCGCGCGTACCTTCGCCAACTACTGCATGGGCTGCCACTCGGCTCAGTACCAGCGTTACGAGCGTGTTGCCGACGACCTCGGCATCCCGCACGAAATCATGCTGGACAACCTGGTGTTCAACGACGCCAAGATCGGTGACCACATGAAGATCGGCATGAAGCCGGATGATGCCAAGGCCTGGTTCGGTGCAGCGCCGCCTGATCTGACTTTGGTCGCTCGTGTGCGTGGCAACGACTGGCTGTACACCTACCTGCGCACCTTCTACGCAGATCCGAGCCGTCCGCTGGGCGCCAACAACAAGGTGTTCCCGAACGTGGGTATGCCCAATGTGCTGGTCAGCCTGCAGGGCAATCAGGTGATCGGCTGCAAGCAGGTTCAGGTCGTCACTGATGGCAAGAAGCAGTTCGACCCGCTGACTGGCGCGCCGATCACTCACGAAGCCTGCGATCAGCTGACCGTAGAGCCGAATACCGGCAAGCTGAGCGAGGCCGAGTTCGACGAGAAGATCAAGAACCTGGTGACCTTCCTGGCTTACTCGGCCAACCCGGTCAAGCTGAAGTCCCAGCGCATCGGCACCTATGTGCTGTTGTACCTGGCGTTCTTCTTCGTGTTCGCCTACCTGCTCAAGCGTGAGTACTGGAAGGACGTGCATTAAGCCGTTGCAGTTCTCTGCATACACCTGCGCGCCCTTATGGGCGCGCAGGTTTTTGTGCTCTGCCATTCCAGGTGGCCACCTTGCGGTGTTGTCACGTGCAACTTCAAGAATTGCCTTGGGCAATTCTTCGTGTTTCTGCAAAATCAAAAAAAGCGAGGAGGATCGCCATGGCGGTGACCAATAGGTTGACCTGCTACTCCGACCCCGCCGACCACTATTCCCATCGCGTGCGTCTGGTGCTCGCCGAGAAAGGTGTCAGCGTCGAGATCATCGATGTCGAGCAGGGCCGTTGTCCGCCCAAGCTTGCCGAGGTCAATCCCTACGGCAGTGTGCCAACGCTGGTCGATCGTGACCTGGCGCTGTACGAATCGTCCGTGGTGATGGAGTATCTGGACGAGCGTTACCCGCATCCACCATTGCTGCCGGTCTATCCGGTTGCTCGCGCCAACAGTCGTCTGCTGATACACCGTATCCAGCGTGACTGGTGCGTGCTGGTCGACCGTATTCTCGACAAGCGCAGCAAGGAGGCCGAGCGCCAACTGGCGCGCAAGGAGCTGCGCGAGAGCCTGACCGGCGTCTCGCCGCTGTTCGCGGACAAGGCATTCTTCCTCAGCGACGAGCTGAGTCTGGTGGATTGCTGCCTGCTGCCCATTCTCTGGCGGTTGCCGGTTCTGGGTATCGAGTTGCCGCGTCCGGCCAAGCCGCTGCTCGACTATATGGAGCGTCAGTTCGTCCGTGAGGCCTTTCAGGCCAGTCTTTCTGCTGCCGAGCGCGCGATGCGCTGAGAAGGAGGAAACCATGAATTCCAGTCGTCCCTATCTGGTTCGCGCCCTCTACGAATGGATCGTCGATAACGATTGCACGCCACATTTGCTGGTCAGTGCCGAGTATCCGGGCGTGCAGGTGCCACCAGGCTTCGCCAGCGATGGTCAGATCGTGCTCAATGCCTCGCCCAGTGCTGTGCGACACCTGCATATGGACAATCAGGCGGTGAGCTTCGAAGGGCGCTTCGGTGGCGTCGCGCACAGCCTGCACATTCCGGTCGCGGCGATCCTGGCGATCTACGCGCGGGAGAACGGTCAAGGTATGGTCTTCGATATGGAGCCGTCGGTTGCGGGTGGTCCGGAAGAGCCAGAGCCGGATGATGATGGGCCGTCCGGCGGCGAGCCATCGCGTCCCAGTGGCCGGCCAAGTCTGAAAGTGGTCAAGTGAGCAATGAAAAGGGCGCCCATGGGCGCCCTTGTCGTTTCTGCGTTCGAATCAGTTGGTATATTCGAACAGGCGCACAACCCGCTGCACCCCCGATACGCTCTGTACCACGCGGGTAGCGGCGTTGGCTTCTTCGCGGGTGACCAGGCCGAGCAGGTAGACGATGCCGTTCTCGGTCACGACCTTGACCCGTGCACTCGGTACGCTGCTGTCAGCCAGCATTTGCGTCTTGATCTTGGTGGTCAGCAGCGAATCGTTGCTGCGTGCCAGCAGGGATGCCGGTTGCTGTACCTGCAACTCGTTGTAGACCTTCTTCACTCCTTGTACGCCACGGGCGGTCTGAGCGGCGCGATCCTTGAGCTCGCTGCGCGGGGTTTGTCCGGCGAGCAGCACCACGCCGTTATAGCTGGTAACCACGATGCGCGAGGTCGGGCTGGACAGGTCGGCGTGTGCATTGCTGATGCGCGATGCGACTTCCGGGCCCAGGAACTGGTCATCGATCTTGTTGCCGATGCTGCGGCTGCCACAGCCTGCCAGGGTCAGGGTAACGGCCAGGGCGGCCAGAATCAGGGCGGAACGCTTCATTCTTCACTCCCAAACAATTGACTGTCGATCAGGTCGCAGAGGCAGTGGATAGTCAGCAGATGGACTTCCTGAATGCGTGCGGTGACTTTGGCTGGAACGCGGATTTCGACGTCTTCCGGCAGCAGCAGTGAGGCCATGCCGCCGCCGTCGCGGCCGGTGAGGGCGACGACGGTCATCTCACGATCATGTGCAGCTTGAATGGCCTGGATGACATTCGCGGAGTTGCCGCTGGTGGAAATCGCCAACAGTACATCGCCCGGTTGGCCGAGTGCGCGGATCTGCTTGGAGAAGATCTCGTTGTAGCTGTAGTCGTTGGCGATGGAGGTGATGGTCGAGCTGTCGGTGGTCAGCGCGATGGCCGGCAGGCTGGGGCGCTCGCGCTCGAAACGGTTGAGCAGCTCGGAGGAGAAATGCTGCGCATCACCGGCGGAGCCGCCGTTGCCGCAGGAAAGGATCTTGCCCTCGTTGAGCAGGGCCTGGACCATCACCAGGCTGGCGTGCTCAATGTATGGAGTCAGAACCTCCATGGCCTGCTGCTTGGTGTCAATGCTGGCTTGGAAGAGCTGGCGGATTCGGGATTGCATGTCCATCGGTTAAACCTTGAATTTACGGCCGTCAGGCATCGAAGGCGTTCTTGATCCAGTCGAGGCGAGTGGCACCGTCGGTACTGATGGCGACCACGTCGAAGCGGCAGGGGTAGCGGGCCCAGCGTGACTGTTGCTGAAGGAAGAGTTCTGCGGCGATGACCAACTTGCCACGCTTGCGCGCATCGATGCTTTCCAGGGCGCCGCCCCAGGCACTGTGGCGACGGGCGCGGACCTCGACGAATACTACTGTATCGCCGTCGAGCATGACCAGATCGAGCTCGCCACGCCGACAGCTCCAGTTCTGTTCGATCAGGCGCAGGCCGTTACGTTCCAGATGCTGACGAGCCGCCTGTTCGGCGGCTCGCCCCAGATCGTTGTGTGCACTCAATTGATGCTGTCAGGAAGGCGCTGAACCTGGCCACCACGGAACTCGGCCCAGGGCAGTTGGCGCTCGATGCGCTGCGTGGCATTGAGGCTGAGGCTGCCCGACAGGCCGTCGATGCGCGAGTCAGGCAGGGCCTTGAGCTGGCCCAGGCGTGGCGCCAGGCGGTAGGCGTCGACTCCCATGGCATACAGACGGCCGAGGCTGCCGCCGGCCTGCGGCCACTGATTGCTGACTTCCTGGCGCAATGGCGCGTGGGCGTCGAGTAGCCAGGGCGTTTCGCAGAAGCGGATGCCTTCCAGGTCCTGGTACTGGGCCTGGCTATGGGCACCGGTGAACAGATGCGAGGTGGCGTAGACCGGCACGTCGCCGGCGTACTGGAAGGCCAGGGTCGGTTTGATCTGCTGAGCCTGTTGCGGGGTGGCCGCAAGGAAGATGAAGTCGATGTCCTGACGGCGCGCCGGTTGGGCATCCAGGCTGGTGCCCAGGGTGTTCTGCAGGCGGCGCGCGCGCGCTTCGCTTTCGCGCAGCTGGAACAGGTCGGCGATCTGCCGGGCCAGTTCCACCGGCTGGTCGACATGTTCGGCGGCGATCAGGGTGCCGCCCTGGGCCTGCCAGCTCTGGCGGAAGGCATCCAGTACGCGGTCGCCCCAGTCGCCGCGCGGCACCAGGGCCACGGCGCGGCGCATGCCGTCATTCCAGGCGCGGCGAGCCACTTCGCGGGCTTCGTCCTCGGCGGCCAGGCCGAACTGGAACAGTTGCGCCGGGCCTTCCTGACCTGCGTCGCTGTAATTCAGGGCGAGGGTGGTGATTGGCAGTTGCTCGCGGTCGCTGAGTTGCTTGACCAGTGGTTTTTCCAGCGGACCGACCACCAGTTGTACGCCATCGGCTTGTGCCTGTTGGTAGAAGGCATCCAGCGAGCCAATCCGGGAGCTGTCGTAGAGCTTGATTTCCGGTGGGTTCTGCCCGGCCTGCTGAGCTTCGTAATGAGCGGCGAGGAAGCCGTCACGCAGGGCGCGGGCGACACTGGCCAGCTGGCCTTCCTGGGGGAGCAGCAGGGCGACGCGGGTCAGCGGCTGGCTGGCCAGTTCGCGCAGTTTTCTCAGTGCTTCGGGCAACTGCTCGGCGGCCGGGTGTTGCGGATTCTGTGCGACCCACTGGTCGATGGCTGCTTGTTGCTGTTCGAGGGTGGCACCGCTTTTGGTCACTCGCGCCAATTCCAGCCAGCCGGCCAGGTCGCTGTCGGCGCCGGCAGAGGTTTGCGGCGGCAGGCTGGAGACCAGCTCCCAGATGTTCTCGTGGTTGTCGGTCGCGACCTGGCCGCTCAGCAGCGGTGCGATGAATACGCGTTCGCGGGCGGCGGCCAGGGTCTGGCCGTCGGCCTCCAGGGCGCGCGCGCGGACCAGTTGGGTGCGAATCTGCTGCTCGACCGGCAGCTCAGCCAAGCGCTCGAGACTAGGGTGCTGCAACGCGTTCAGCGCGCTCTTGGGTTGCTTGCGGGCCATGGCCAGCTCGGCCTTGAGGGTGCTGGCGAAGATCTGTTGCGCGGGTTGCAGGCTGGCAATGTCGATCTGCTCGAGAATGCGGGTGGCGCGGGCTACATCGTTCTGCTGATAGCTCTGGTCGGCAGCGGACAGGCGCAGCAGGGCAGCCTGTTCCGGCTTGCTCTCGTCAGCTTGCTGGAGCATCTGCTCGATGCTGGCTTGTGGCGTGCGTGGCAGCTGGCCCAGGTTGTTGGAGGGCGAGCTGGCGCAGGCGGCGAGCAGGCCGGCCAGGAAAAGAGCAGAAAGAGGGCGCAGGCTAGCGATCATCGGGTCATCCTGATACTTGAGCAAAACGAGCGGCGATTGTACCCAAGGGGCGACATCCGTGCGATGCCGCTGGGGCGGAACCGGCTAGAATGAGCGCTCTTTCAATTAACGAGGTGTTTCCAGTGAGTCAGCCCGCCGTCTCAAGCGTCCAGCCAGGCAGCCTGTATGTGGTCGCCACGCCCATTGGCAATCTGGATGACATCAGCGCGCGGGCGTTGCGGATCTTGCGCGAGGTGGCGCTGATCGCCGCTGAAGACACCAGGCATTCGGTGCGCCTGCTGCAGCATTTTGGAATCGAGACGCCGCTGGCTGCCTGTCACGAACACAATGAGCGCGATCAGGGCGGGCGCTTTCTGGCGCGCCTTCAGGCCGGTGAGGATGTTGCGCTGATTTCCGATGCGGGCACGCCGCTGATTTCCGACCCGGGTTACCACCTGGTGCGCCAGGCGCGCGCTGCAGGGATTGCGGTGGTGCCGGTGCCGGGCGCCTGCGCGCTGATCGCCGCGCTGTCGGCAGCTGGTCTACCCTCGGATCGCTTCATCTTCGAAGGTTTTCTGCCGGCCAAGGCGGTGGGACGCCGTGCGCGTCTGGAGCAGGTGCGCGAAGAGCCACGCACGCTGATCTTCTATGAGGCGCCACACCGTATTCTCGAGTGCTTGCAGGACATGCGAGATGTGTTTGGCGGTGATCGCCCTTCATTGCTGGCGCGTGAGCTGACCAAGACCTTCGAGACTCTGCAGGGGTTGCCGCTGGCCGAACTGTGCGAATGGGTGGGCGCAGACAGCAATCAGCAGCGCGGCGAGTGCGTGGTGCTGGTGGCAGGCTGGCAGGCGCCGGAAGGCGAGGACGCAGTCAGTGCCGAAGCCCTGCGTGTGCTCGATCTGTTGATGGCGGAAATGCCGCTCAAGCGCGCAGCGGCGCTGGCGGCGGAGATTACCGGGGTGCGCAAGAATCTGCTCTATCAGGTCGCTCTGGAGCGTAAGGCTTGATTCACCCGCTATCAGTCTGGCTTGCAGCTTGCCATCACGCCCGGTACCCTTGCCGGCGGAGAGTCGATCGGACAGTCGCTGCCTTCGCAAGAAGGGGGAGGAAAGTCCGGGCTCCATAGGGCGGAGTGCCAGGTAACGCCTGGGAGGCGTGAGCCTACGGAAAGTGCCACAGAAAATAACCGCCTAAGCGTTTCGGCGCCGGTAAGGGTGAAAAGGTGCGGTAAGAGCGCACCGCACGGCTGGCAACAGTCCGTGGCTAGGTAAACCCCACTCGGAGCAAGACCAAATAGGGTTCCATCGGCGTGGCCCGCGCTGGAACCGGGTAGGTTGCTAAAGGCGTGCAGTGATGTACGCCGTAGAGGAATGACTGTCCTCGACAGAACCCGGCTTACAGATCGACTCTCCTCCTTCCTTTCTCGCGTTGTGCTTCTATCTCCCTCCTGTCTGATACCGAAAAATTCTTACTCTTAACAAATTACTTTAAGTTCGAATTTCAGCTGGCTGGAATGGTTGAGATTTGTCTGTCAAAAGCCGGTTCCGGCATCCCTTTTCCCCTCGCTTTTGTTCGCTAAATCTCCGTCCTGTAAGGATTTTTCCCTTCTGGAGCGCCTTGACGGTGGGGCGTGCGCGTTCCTATAGTGTGCGCAAGTGGTAAGAAGTGGCACGAAGTGGGTTTTTTTGGGCATGGAAAGCTAATTACAGGGGAAGCGCAGCCGTGTTTCGCGGAGCTAACGCCATCAGTCTCGACGCCAAAGGGCGCCTCGCGATGCCGAGTCGGTATCGTGACGAGCTCGTTGCGCGTTGCAGTGGCCAGCTCATCGTGACCATCGACGCCGTCGACCCTTGTCTTTGCGTTTATCCCCTGGCCGAGTGGGAGCTGATCGAGAACAAGCTGCGCGAGCTGGCCTCCTTCCGTGAAGAGAACCGCCGCCTGCAGCGTCTGCTGATCGGTAATGCTGTCGATCTCGAGCTGGACGCCAGTGGCCGCTTCCTGGTGCCGCCGCGTTTGCGCGAATACGCCAAGCTGGACAAGCGAGCGATGCTCGTCGGCCAGCTGAACAAGTTTCAACTCTGGGATGAAGATTCCTGGAATGCCGTAGCCGAAGCCGACCTCGCTGCCATCAAGCAGCCCGGTGCCCTTTCCGATGACCTGCGTGACCTGATCCTGTGACCATGACCGATAGCAACTTCCGCCATATCACCGTGCTGCTCGACGAAGCTGTCGAGGGGCTGGCTGTGCGCGGTGATGGTCGTTATATGGACGGCACCTTCGGGCGTGGCGGACACAGTCGGCTGATCCTGCAGAAGCTCGGGCCAGACGGACGGCTCTTGGGGTTCGACAAGGATCCCCTGGCGATAGCCACCGGGGAAGCATTGGCGGCCGAAGACGGCCGCTTTGTCGTTGTGCAGCGCAGTTTTGCGGAACTTGGCGACGAAGCTGTTGTCCGCGGCATTTCCGGACAGGTTGCCGGCATTCTGCTGGACCTTGGTGTGTCGTCGCCGCAGCTGGACGATCCCGAGCGTGGTTTTAGCTTCCTCAATGACGGCCCGCTGGACATGCGCATGAATCCGGATGTCGGCGTCAGTGCCGCTGACTGGATTGCCACGGCGGGTGAAGACGAAATCGCCCGCGTGCTCAAGGATTACGGTGAAGAGCGTTTCGCCAAGCGCATGGCGCGCGCCGTGGTGGAGCGCCGCGCCGAGCAGCCGTTCACCCGCACTGCCGATCTGGCCCAAGTGCTGACCGTGGCCAATCCGGCCTGGGAAAAGGGCAAGAACCCGGCGACGCGTGCCTTCCAGGGCATCCGCATCCACGTCAACAACGAACTCGGTGATCTTGAGCGCGGTCTCGAAGCGGCGCTGGAAACGCTTGAGGTCGGTGGCCGCCTGGTGGTGATCAGCTTCCACTCGCTGGAAGACCGTATCGTCAAACAGTTCATGAAGCGTCAGGCCAAGGGCGAGGCGGACAAGCTGCCGCGTGATCTGCCGATCATTCCAAAAGCCTTCGAACCGCGTCTGAAACTGATCGGCAAACCGGTCTACGCCGCTGAGGCCGAACTCAAGGCCAATCCGCGCTCGCGCAGCGCGGTGATGCGCATCGCGGAGAAATTGCGGTGAGCCGCCGGCTGATCAAATCCATGCCCAGCGGCAGCTTCCTGATGCTGCTGCTGTTCATCGCCATCCTGATTTCCGCTGTGGCGGTGTCTTACAGCGCGCACTGGAATCGTCTGTTGCTCAATGAGCTGTACGGCGAGCTGAGCGTGCGTGACAAGGCGCAGGCCGAGTGGGGACGACTGATTCTCGAGCAAAGTACCTGGACCGCGCACAACCGCATCGAAGCGCTGGCCACTGAACAGCTGAAAATGCACATCCCTGACCCTGCCGCCGTGCGCATGGTGCGTCCATGATCGGGCTCGAAGGCGCACTCTATCCCTGGCGCTTCCGCCTGGTGCTGGTGCTGCTGGCGCTGATGGTAGGCGCAATCGCCTGGCGCATGCTCGACCTGCAGGTGCTCGACCATGACTTCCTCAAGGCCCATGGCGATGCTCGCAGCGTGCGGCATATCCCGATCCCGGCGCATCGTGGTCTGATCACCGACCGCAATGGCGAGCCGCTGGCCGTCAGTACCCCTGTTACCACGCTGTGGGCCAATGGCAAGGAGCTGCAGGCCGGTCGTGAGCAGTGGCCGGCGCTGGCTGCCGCACTCGGCCAGGATCCCGCCAACTTCGCCGCGCGTCTTGAGCAGAACAAGGAGCGCGAGTTCATGTATCTGGTGCGTGGCCTGACCCCGGAGAACGGTCAGCGTGTGCTGGACCTGAAAGTCCCGGGCGTTTATGCCATCGAAGAATTCCGCCGCTTCTATCCGGCTGGCGAAGTGGCGGCTCATGTCGTCGGCTTCACCGATATCGACGACCGGGGTCGTGAGGGCATGGAGCTGGCCTACGAAGACTGGCTGGCCGGTGTGCCGGGCAAGCGCCAGGTGCTCAAGGACCGGCGTGGCAAGTTGATCAAGGACGTTCAGGTCGCGCAGAACGCCAAGGCTGGCAAGGCCTTGGCGTTGTCCATTGATCTGCGCCTGCAGTACCTGGCCCATCGTGAGCTGCGCAATGCGTTGCTGGAGAACGATGCCAAGGCCGGTAGCCTGGTGATGGTCGACGTGAAGACCGGTGAAGTGCTGGCGATGGTCAACCATCCCACCTACAACCCGAACAACCGTCGCAACCTGACCCCGGCAGCCATGCGCAACCGCGCCATGATCGACGTGTTCGAGCCTGGTTCGACCATCAAGCCGCTGTCGATGTCCGCTGCGCTGGAGACCGGTCGCTGGAAGCCCAGCGACATCGTTCAGGTCGGCAACGGCACTCTGCAGATCGGCCGCTACAGCATTCGCGACGTTTCCCGCACGCAAGGTCCGGCGTTGGATCTGACCGGTATCCTGATCAACTCCAGCAACGTTGGCATGAGCAAGATCGCCTTCGACGTGGGCGGAGAGAATATCTATCACGTGCTGAGTAACCTGGGTTTCGGTCGCGATACCGGCCTCGGGTTCCCGGGTGAGCGGGTTGGCAATCTGCCCAATCACCGCCAGTGGCGGCAGGCGGAGACCGCCACGCTGTCCTACGGCTATGGCCTCTCGGTGACTGCGGTGCAACTGGCGCATGCCTATGCCGCACTGGCCAACGGTGGCGGCATGACGCCGCTGTCGATGATTCGCGTGGACAGCAAGCCGGGCGCCATGCAGGTCATGTCGCCCGACGTGGCCAAGACCCTGCAGGGCATGTTGCAGCAGGTGGTCGAGGCGCCGCGAGGCGTGTTCCGTGCCCAGGTTCCGGGTTACCACGTCGCGGGCAAGAGTGGCACCGCGCGCAAGACCAATGCTGGCGCCAAGGGCTACCAGACCAACTCCTACCGCTCTCTGTTTGCCGGTTTCGCCCCGGCGCAGGACCCGCGCATCGCGCTGGTGGTGGTGATCGACGAGCCCGGCAAGGGTGCCTACTACGGCGGCCTGATTTCCGCACCGGTGTTCAGCCGGGTGATGGCAGGTTCGCTGCGCTTGATGAACATTGCGCCAGACAATCTGCCGCCGCCCGAGCAGAAGATGGCCGCCGTTGGCCAGGGAGGGCGTAACTGATGCCCATGTCACTCAATCAACTGTTGCCAGCTGCCGAAAGCAGCGTGCTGATTCGGGAACTGACTCTGGACAGCCGCAAGGTACGTCCGGGTGATCTGTTCCTGGCCGTGCCGGGTACCCAGCAGGATGGCCGTGTGCATATCGCCGATGCCATTGCGCGCGGCGCTGCGGCAGTGGCCTTCGAGGCCGAAGGCGCTGCACCCATGCATGCTGAAAGTGCTGTGCTGGTGCCGGTCAAGGGGCTGGCCGGCCAGCTTTCGGCCATTGCCGGGCGCTTCTACGGTGAGCCGGGCCGCGCTTTGCACCTGATCGGTGTTACGGGTACCAACGGCAAGACCAGCGTCAGCCAGTTGCTGGCTCAGGCACTGGATCTGCTCGGTCAGCGTTGTGGCATCGTCGGTACCCTGGGCACCGGTTTCCATGGCGCGCTGGAGCAGGGCAAGCACACCACCCCCGATCCGGTCGGGGTGCAGGCCACCCTGGCGTCGCTCAAGCAGGCCGGTGCGCGCGCCGTGGCGATGGAGGTTTCCTCCCATGGTCTGGATCAGGGCCGCGTCGCGGCTCTGGAGTTCGACGTGGCGGTGTTCACCAACCTGTCGCGCGATCACCTCGATTACCACGGCAGCATGGAGGCCTATGGCGCAGCCAAGGCCAAGCTGTTCGCCTGGCCGAACCTGCGTTGCCGAGTGATCAACCTCGATGACGCCTTTGGTCGTGAGCTGGCCGCGCAAACGCACGAGTCACGCCTGATCGGCTACAGCCTCAGCGATGCCAGCGCCTTCCTTTATTGCAGCGAAGCGCACTTCGACGATCACGGTGTGCGTGCACGCCTGGTGACGCCGCGTGGCGAAGGCATGCTGCGCAGCAATCTGCTCGGTCGTTTCAACCTGAGCAACCTGCTGGCGGTGGTCGGCGCGCTGCTGGGGCTGGACTATGCCCTGGACGAGATTCTCAAGGTCCTGCCGCAACTGCAGGGGCCAGCGGGCCGCATGCAGCGTCTCGGTGGCGGCGACAAGCCGCTGGTCGTGGTCGACTACGCGCACACCCCGGATGCCCTGGAGAAAGTTCTCGAAGCCATGCGTCCACACGTCGAAGGGCGTCTGGTCTGCCTGTTCGGTTGCGGCGGCGATCGTGACCGTGGCAAGCGCCCGCTGATGGCCGCGGTTGCCGAACGGCTGGCCGATGCGGTGTGGGTGACCGATGACAATCCGCGTACGGAAGAGCCGGCACAGATCGTTGCCGATATCCGCGCTGGCTTCAAAGCGCCGGAGCAGGTGCAGTTCATTCACGGCCGTGGCGATGCCATCGCGCGGCTGATTGCCCAGGCTGAAGCCGCCGATGTGCTGGTACTGGCTGGCAAGGGCCATGAGGATTACCAGGAAATCATGGGCGTGCGTCAGCCGTTCTCCGATCTGATCGAAGCGAACAAGGCCCTGGCGGCCTGGGAGGCAGCGCATGCTTAAGCCATGGTTGCTCAGCGACGTCGCTACCGACCTGAACGCTCGCGTGATTGGTGCCGATGTGGCGTTCTCCGCGGTTGGCACCGACAGCCGCACCATCGCTGCGGGTCAGCTTTTCGTGGCGCTGACCGGCCCACGCTTCGATGGTCATGATTATCTGGCCGACGTTGCGGCCAAGGGGGCGGTCGCCGCGTTGGTCGAGCGTGAGGTGGCCAATGCACCGTTGCCGCAATTGCTGGTGGCCGACACGCGTCTGGCGCTCGGTCAACTAGGTGCGCTGAATCGACAGGCCTTTACTGGCCCGCTGGCTGCGGTGACCGGTTCCAGTGGCAAGACCAGCGTCAAGGAAATGCTCGCGGCCATTCTGCGCGCCGGTCTGAACGGTGCGGTGCTGGCCACTCGCGGCAACCTCAACAATGATCTGGGCGCGCCGCTGACCCTGCTCGAATTGGCGCCGGAGCACCGCGCCGGGGTGATCGAGCTGGGCGCCAACCATGTCGGCGAGATCGCCTACACCGTCAGCCTGACCCGGCCGCAGGTGGCGATCATCACCAATGCCGGCAATGCCCATGTGGGTGAGTTCGGCGGTCCGGAAAAGATCGTCGAGGCCAAGGGCGAGATTCTCGAAGGCCTGCCGAACGATGGCGTGGCCGTGCTCAATCTGGATGACAAGGCTTTCATCACCTGGCAGCGCCGTGCTGCCGGACGCAAGGTGCTGAGCTTTGCCTTGCGCGACACTCGCGCCGACTTCCACGGCAGCGACCTGGCCCGCGACGAGCGCGGTTGCCAGGGCTTCACCCTGCGCAGCCCGGTCGGTAGCGCGCGCATTCAGCTCAACCTGCTCGGCGAACACAACGTGGCCAACGCCCTGGCGGCCTGCGCCGCTGCTCATGCCCTGGGCATGCCGTTGGTCGCCATGGTTCAGGGGCTGGAAAGCCTGCAACCGGTCAAGGGCCGCGCCGTAGCGCAGCTGGCGCCGAACGGCGTGCGAGTCATCGATGACAGTTACAACGCCAACCCGGTGTCCATGTGTGCGGCGGTGGATATACTCGCCGGCTTCTCCGGTCGCACCGTTCTGGTGCTGGGAGACATGGGCGAGCTGGGCGAATGGGCCGAACAGGGCCATCGCGATGTCGGCCGCCATGCCGCGGGCAAGGTCGATGCGCTGTATGCCGTTGGCCCGCTGATGCGTTTTGCGGTCGAGGAGTTTGGCTCAAAAGGCCGTCACTTCGTCGATCAAGCCGAGCTGATCGAAGCGCTTCGCGCCGAACAGGCCGGCAGCACACTACTAATCAAGGGTTCACGCAGCGCAGCCATGGACAAGGTCGTGGCGGCGCTGTGTGGCGTATCTGGGGAGATTCACTAAATGCTGCTGCTGCTGGCGGAGTACCTGCAACAGTTTCACAAGGGCTTCGCGGTCTTTCAGTACCTGACCCTGCGCGGCATCCTCGGCGTGCTCACCGCCCTGGCGCTGTCGCTGTGGCTCGGCCCGTGGATGATCCGTACCCTGCAGGTGCGGCAGATCGGCCAGGCGGTGCGCCACGATGGCCCGCAATCGCACCTGTCGAAGAAAGGCACGCCGACCATGGGCGGTGCGCTGATTCTCAGCGCCATCACCGTGAGCACCTTGCTCTGGGCCGACCTGTCCAACCGCTACGTCTGGGTGGTGCTGGCCGTGACGCTGCTGTTCGGTGCCATCGGTTGGGTCGATGACTACCGCAAGGTGATCGAGAAGAACTCGCGCGGGCTGCCGAGCCGCTGGAAGTATTTCTGGCAGTCGGTGTTCGGCCTCGCTGCCGCCGTCTTCCTTTATATGACTGCGCAGAGCCCGGTGGAGACCACCCTGATCCTGCCGCTGCTGAAAGACGTCGCCATTCCTCTGGGCGCCGGCTTCGTGGTGCTGACCTACTTCGTGATCGTCGGCACCAGCAATGCGGTGAACCTCACCGACGGCCTCGACGGCCTGGCCATCCTGCCCACCGTGATGGTGGCCGGTGCGCTGGCGATCTTCTGCTACCTGTCGGGCAACGTGAACTTCGCCGAGTACCTGCTGATTCCTTACGTGCCGGGCGCCGGTGAGCTGATCGTGTTCTGCGCCGCGCTGGTTGGTGCCGGCCTGGGCTTTCTGTGGTTCAACACTTACCCGGCGCAGGTGTTCATGGGCGACGTCGGTGCGCTGGCGCTCGGCGCCGCACTGGGCACCATCGCCGTGATCGTGCGCCAGGAAGTCGTGCTGTTCATCATGGGCGGGGTGTTCGTCATGGAAACCCTGTCGGTGATCATCCAGGTCGCCAGCTTCAAGCTGACCGGCAAGCGTGTGTTCCGCATGGCGCCGATTCACCACCATTTCGAACTCAAGGGCTGGCCTGAGCCGCGCGTGATCGTCCGTTTCTGGATCATCACCGTGATTCTCGTGCTGATCGGCCTGGCCACCCTGAAACTGAGGTAATAGAGCGTGTCATTGATCGCTTCCGACCAGTTCCGCATCGTTGTCGGCCTCGGCAAGAGCGGCATGTCCCTGGTGCGCTTCCTGGCGCAGCAGGGCGTGCGCTTTGCCGTGGCCGATACGCGCGCGAACCCGCCGGAGCTGGAGACGCTCAAGCGTGACTACCCGCAGGTGGAAGTACGTTGCGGCGAGCTGGACGTGGACTTCCTCTGCCGCGCCTCGGAGCTCTACGTGAGCCCGGGCCTGGCGGTATCGACACCGGCGCTGGCCGAGGCGGCGGCGCGCGGCGTCAAGCTGTCCGGCGATATCGACCTGTTCGCCCGCCATGCCAAGGCGCCCATCGTTGCCATCACAGGCTCCAACGCCAAGAGCACCGTCACCACCCTGGTCGGCGAGATGGCTGCTGCCGCCGGCAAGCGTGTCGCCGTGGGCGGCAACCTCGGTACGCCGGCGCTGGATCTGTTGGCCGACGATGTCGAGCTGTACGTGCTGGAGCTGTCCAGCTTCCAGCTGGAGACCACCGATCAGCTCAATGCCGAAGTGGCCACCTGCCTGAATATCAGCGAAGACCACATGGACCGTTACAGCGGTCTGCCGGCCTATCACCTGGCCAAGCATCGGATCTTCCGTGGTGCCCGTCAGGTGGTGATCAACCGTGACGACGCCCTGTCACGCCCGCTGATCGCCGACCAGGTGACCTGCTGGGAATTCGGCCTGGGCAAGCCGGACTTCAAGCGCTTTGGCCTGCTCGAGGAAAACGGCGAGAAGTCTCTGGCGTTTCGCTTCGAAGCGCTGCTGCCGGTGAGTGAGCTGAAAATTCGTGGCGCGCATAACCAGTCCAACGCCCTGGCGGCGCTGGCGCTCGGTCATGCCGTGGGCCTGCCGATGGAGGCCATGCTCGCGACCCTGCGCCAGTTCACCGGTTTGCCGCACCGCTGCCAATGGGTTGGCGAGCGTGCTGGGGTGAATTATTACGACGACTCCAAGGCCACCAATGTCGGTGCCGCGCTGGCGGCCATCGAAGGTCTCGGTGCCGATATCGCCGGCAAGCTGGTGCTGATCGCCGGTGGCGATGGCAAGGGCGCCGACTTCTCCGCACTGAAGGCTCCGGTCGCACGTTTCTGCCGTGCGGTGGTGCTACTGGGGCGTGATGCTCAGCGTCTGGCCGACACCCTGGGTGACGCCGTACCGCAGGTGCGAGTAGCGAGCCTGGAAGACGCCGTGCAGCGCTGCAGCGATCTGGCCGAGGCCGGTGATGCCGTGCTGCTGTCGCCGGCCTGCGCCAGCCTGGACATGTTCAAGAACTTCGAAGAGCGCGGGCGCCTGTTCGCCCAGGCTGTGGAGGGACTCGTCTGATGTTGTCCTTCCTGCAGATTCGTCCCTCGCCGTTACTGGGTCGTGGCCTCGATCTGGACTTCCCGCTGCTGGCCGGTTGCCTGGGCCTGCTCGGCCTCGGCCTGGTGATGATCGCTTCGGCGTCTTCGGAAGTGGCCGCGGCGCAGACCGGTAGCCCGCTCTATCACATGATTCGCCATCTGATTTATCTGGTGATCGGTCTTGGTGCCGCTGGCGTGGTGCTGATGGTGCCGATGAACATCTGGCAGCGCTACGGCTGGATCATGCTGCTGGTGGCCTTCGCCCTGTTGGTGCTGGTGCTGGTGCCGGGCATCGGCCGCGAGGTCAACGGTGCGCGGCGCTGGATCGGCTTCGGCGCCTTCAACGTGCAGCCGTCGGAGATCGCCAAGGTGTTCGTGGTGGTCTACCTGGCCGGTTACCTGGTGCGCCGTCAGGAAGAGGTACGCGAGAGCTGGGCCGGTTTCTTCAAGCCTTTCGTCGTGCTACTGCCAATGGCAGGCCTGTTGCTGCTGGAGCCTGACTTCGGCGCCACCGTGGTGATGATGGGCTCGGCCATGGCCATGCTGTTTTTGGGGGGCGTCGGCCTGCTGCGCTTCGGCCTGATGGTGGCCCTGGCTGTCGGTGCGGTGTTCGTCCTGGTGCAGACCCAGGAATACCGTCTGCAGCGCCTGATCACCTTTACCGACCCCTGGGCCGACCAGTACGGCGCAGGTTATCAACTCACCCAGGCGCTGATCGCTTTCGGCCGCGGCGAGTGGTTCGGTGTCGGTCTGGGTAACAGCATTCAGAAGCAGTTCTACCTGCCGGAAGCGCACACCGACTTCGTCTTTTCGGTACTGGCAGAGGAGCTGGGCTTCGTCGGCGCGCTGGCGACCCTAGGGCTGTTCGTCTTCGTCTGTGTGCGCGGCCTGTACATCGGTCTGTGGGCCGAGAAGGCCAAGCAGTTCTTCTCCGCCTACGTGGCCTACGGTCTGTCCTTCCTGTGGATCGGTCAGTTCCTGATCAATATCGGCGTGAATACCGGTCTGTTGCCGACCAAGGGGCTGACCCTGCCATTCCTCAGCTACGGCGGCTCGTCGCTGGTGATCTGCTGCGTCAGTCTGGCGCTGCTGCTGCGTATCGAGTGGGAGCGGCGCAACATCCTGGGTAACGAGGACGTGGATTTCACCGAAGCGGATTTTGCCGAGGAGGTCAGCCATGCGCGGTAACGTGCTGATCATGGCCGGCGGCACCGGTGGTCACGTATTCCCGGCGCTGGCCTGCGCACGCGAGTTCCAGGCCCGTGGTTATGCCGTGCACTGGCTGGGCACGCCGCGTGGCATCGAGAACGAGCTGGTGCCACAGGCCGGCCTGCCGCTGCACCTGATCAACGTCAGCGGTCTGCGCGGCAAGGGCAAGCTGTCGCTGCTCAAGGCGCCGTTCCAGCTGCTGCGCTCTCTGCTGCAGGCGCGTCGCATCGTGCGTGAGCTGCAGCCGGTGTGCGTGCTTGGCATGGGCGGTTATGTCACCGGTCCCGGCGGTCTGGCCGCGCGTATGGCCGGCGTGCCGCTGGTGATTCATGAGCAGAACGCCGTGGCCGGTACCGCCAATCGTCTGCTGTCGCGTATCGCCACGCGCATCTGCGAAGCCTTCCCGAACACCTTCGGTGCTTCCGAAAAGCGCCGCACCACCGGTAACCCGGTGCGTGAAGAGCTTTTCCTGGAAACACCGCGTGAGCCGCTGGTCGGGCGCAAGCCGAAATTGCTGGTGCTGGGCGGCAGCCTGGGCGCCGAGCCGCTGAACAAATTGCTGCCGGCCGCGCTGGAGAAAATTCCTGCCGACCTACGTCCGCAGGTGTTCCACCAGGCCGGTAAGCAACATGCCGAAATCACTGCGGAGCGTTATCGCGATGCCGCGGTCGAAGCCGAGGTCGCGCCTTTCATCAAGGATATGGCGCGTGCTTATGGCTGGGCCGATCTGGTGGTTTGCCGCGCCGGTGCGCTGACCGTCAGCGAGCTGGCCGCAGCGGGGCTGCCGTCGTTTCTGGTGCCACTGCCGCACGCCATCGACGATCACCAGAGCCGCAATGCCGAATATCTGGCGAGGGAGGGCGCCGCCGTCCTTCTTGCACAACATGTCACTGACGCGGCCCAGCTCGCCGCGCAGCTCACCGAGGTTCTGATGCACCTGGAAAAACTCAACGTCATGGGCGCCACCGCGCGTCGCCTGGCCAAGCCCGATGCCACCCGCACGGTGGTCGATATCTGCCAGGAGGTGATGCGTGGCTAAGTCTCCCGCTGCGGTCAAGGCCGAAGTGCGGCGCATGCGCCGTATCCGCCGTATCCACTTCGTCGGTATCGGCGGCGTGGGCATGTGCGGTATCGCCGAGGTGCTGCTGAACCTGGGCTACGAAGTGTCCGGCTCCGACCTCAAGGCCTCGGCCGTTACCGAGCGTCTGGAAAGCTTCGGCGCGCAGATCTTCATTGGTCACGCTGCCGAGAATGCCGAGCAAGCCGACGTGTTGGTGGTCTCCAGTGCCGTCAACACCAGCAACCCGGAAGTCGCCACCGCGCTGGAGCGGCGTATCCCGGTGGTGCCGCGTGCGGAGATGCTCGCCGAGCTGATGCGCTACCGTCACGGCATCGCGGTGGCCGGCACCCATGGCAAGACCACCACCACCAGCCTGCTGGCCTCGGTGTTCGCTGCTGGTGGCCTGGACCCGACTTTCGTCATCGGTGGCCGCCTGAACGCTGCTGGCACCAATGCTCAGCTGGGCTCCAGCCGTTTTCTGATCGCCGAGGCGGACGAGAGCGACGCCAGCTTCCTGCATCTGCAGCCGATGGTTTCGGTGGTCACCAACATCGACGCCGACCATATGAGCACCTATGGCGGTGACTTCAACCGGCTGAAGAAGACCTTCATCGAGTTTCTGCACAACCTGCCGTTCTACGGCCTCGCCGTGCTCTGCGTGGACGATCCGGTGGTGCGCGAGCTGCTGCCGCAGGTTGGCCGTCCGACCGTGACCTACGGCTTTGCCGAAGACGCCGATGTGCGCGCGATCAACGTGCGCCAGGAAGGCATGCGTACCTACTTCACCGTGCTGCGCCCGGACTGCGAGCCGCTCGACGTGTCGGTGAACATGCCGGGCAACCACAACGTCCTCAATGCTTTGGCCACCATCGCCATCGCCACCGACGAAGGCATCGACGATGCCGCCATCGTCGCCGGGCTGTCGGGCTTTCAGGGTGTAGGCCGGCGCTTCCAGGTCTACGGCGAACTGCCGGTCGACGGTGGCAGCGTGATGCTGGTGGACGACTATGGTCATCACCCGCGTGAAGTGGCCGCAGTGGTCAAGGCCGTGCGTGGCGGCTGGCCGGAGCGCCGTTTGGTGATGGTCTACCAGCCGCACCGCTACAGCCGTACCCGTGATCTGTACGACGACTTCGTACAGGTGCTCGGCGAAGCCAATGTGCTGCTGTTGGTGGAGGTCTACCCGGCTGGCGAAGAGCCGATTCCCGGTGCCGACAGCCGCCAGCTGTGTCACAGCATCCGTCAGCGTGGCCAGCTCGACCCGATCTACGTCGAGCGTGGCGCCGACCTGGCGCCGCTGCTCAAACCGCTGCTGCGTGCCGGCGACATCCTGCTGTGCCAGGGCGCGGGCGATATCGGCGCGGTGGCACCGCAACTGATCAAACACCCGCTGTTCGTGGGGGAGTCGAAATGAGTTTGCACAGTACCCTCGATCCCAAGGCTTTCGGTCGCGTTGCCGTGCTGTTCGGCGGCAAGAGCGCCGAGCGTGAGGTGTCGCTGAAATCCGGCAATGCCGTGCTTAGCGCCCTGCAGGCCGCAGGCGTGGACGCCTTCGGCATCGACGTGGGCGATGATTTCCTGGCTCGTCTGAACAGCGAGAAGATCGACCGTGCCTTTATCGTGCTGCACGGGCGCGGTGGCGAGGACGGCTCCATGCAGGGGCTGCTCGAATGCGCCGGCATCCCCTACACCGGCAGCGGCATCCTCGCTTCGGCGCTGGCGATGGACAAGCTGCGCACCAAGCAGGTCTGGCACAGCCTCGGCCTGCCGACGCCGCGTCACGCCGTGCTCACTTCGCAGGCCGACTGCGAAGCGGCAGCTGCCGAACTGGGCTTCCCGCTGATCGTCAAGCCGGCCCATGAAGGCTCCAGCATCGGCATGGCCAAGGTCGACAACGTCGAGACGCTGACCGCTGCCTGGCAGGACGCCGCGCGCTACGACAGCCAGGTGCTGGTCGAGCAGTGGATCGCCGGTCCCGAATACACCATCGCCGTGCTGCGTGGCGAAGTGCTGCCGCCCATTGGCCTGGGCACGCCGCACACCTTCTACGACTACGACGCCAAGTACCTGGCCGATGACACCCAGTACCGCATTCCCTGCGGCCTCTCCGCCGAGAAAGAGGCGGAACTGAAAGAGCTGACCGCACGTGCCTGTGAAGCCGTAGGCACCCAGGGCTGGGCGCGTGCCGATGTGATGCAGGATGCCAGCGGCCAGTTCTGGCTGCTGGAAGTGAACACCGTGCCGGGCATGACCGACCACAGCCTGGTGCCAATGGCCGCGCGTGCTGCCGGTCTGGATTTCCAGCAACTGGTGCTGGCGATCCTGGCTGACAGCGTCGAGGCGAGGGGTTAAGCGATGAGCATCGCTCTGCGTCATCAGGACTCGCTGAGGGCTCCGCAACGCGGCAAGCCCGCGCCGCGTGGCGCCAGCCGTCTGGTGGCCAAGGAGCCGATGCGCCTGCGCATGCCCAAGGCGGATTTCTCCTGGGTGGGACGGCTGCTCTGGCCGCTGCTGTTGGTTGGTCTGGGCTTTGGCGCCTACGAGGGCGCGTTGCGTCTGCTGCCCTACGCCGACCGCCCGATCGCCCGCATCAGCGTGCAGGGTGATCTGGCTTATGTCAGTCAGCAGGCGGTGCAGCGGCGGATCGCGCCGTATATCGAGGCGAGCTTCTTCAGCGCCGACCTGCGCGGCATGCGCGAGGAGCTCGAGCGCATGCCCTGGATCGCCCATGCCGAAGTGCGTCGTGTCTGGCCGGATCAGATCGACGTGCGTCTGGAGGAACAACTGCCCATCGCCCGTTGGGGTGACGAGGCGCTGCTCAACAACCAGGGTCAGGCCTTCGCGCCACAGGAGCTGGACAACTACCAGCATCTGCCGCAGCTGTCCGGCCCGAAGCGGGCGCAGCCGAAGGTGATGCAGCAGTACCAGATGCTCAGCCAACTGCTGCGGCCGATGGGCTTCACCGTGGTCGGGCTGCAGTTGCGCGAACGCGGCAGCTGGTTTCTCTCGGCTACCGAGAACGCCAGCGGCCAGCGCATCGACATCCTGCTGGGACGTGATCACGTGGTGGAAAAAATGCGTCGTTTCGCCGCCATCTATGAGCGGGAACTGAAAGAACAGAGCGCGAACATCGCGCGCATCGACCTGCGTTATGCCAACGGCCTGGCCGTGGCCTGGCGTGAGCCGGTGGAGCCGGCCGCGGCCGAGCAGAAAGTGAATTGAGGAGAGGCTGGACTAATGAATAGCGCGCAGAGCGGCAAGATGATCGTTGGCCTGGACATCGGCACCTCCAAGGTGGTGGCGCTGGTGGGCGAGGTGACGGCCGACGGCCAGCTGGAAATCGTCGGTATCGGCACCCATCCGTCGCGCGGGCTGAAGAAGGGCGTGGTGGTCAATATCGAGTCCACCGTGGCCTCGATCCAGCGCGCGGTGGAAGAGGCGCAGCTAATGGCCGGCTGCCGCATTCACTCGGCGTTCGTCGGTGTGGCCGGCAATCACATCCGCAGCCTCAACAGCCACGGTATCGTCGCCATCCGTGATCGTGAAGTGAGCCCGGCCGACATCGAGCGCGTGCTTGACGCCGCGCAGGCCGTGGCGATTCCCGCGGATCAGCGCGTGCTGCACACCCTGGCCCAGGATTACGTGATCGATAACCAGGAAGGCGTGCGCGAGCCGCTGGGCATGTCCGGCGTGCGCCTGGAGGCCAAGGTGCACGTCGTCACCTGCGCCGTGAATGCCGCACAGAACATCGAGAAGTGCGTGCGCCGCTGCGGCCTGGAAGTCGACGACATCATCCTCGAGCAGCTTGCATCCGCTTATTCGGTACTGACCGAGGACGAGAAGGAGCTGGGCGTGTGCCTGGTGGACATCGGCGGTGGCACCACCGATATCGCCATCTTCACCGAAGGCGCGATTCGCCACACCGCGGTGATCCCGATTGCCGGTGACCAGGTCACCAACGACATCGCCATGGCCCTGCGTACGCCGACCCAGTACGCCGAGGAAATCAAGATCCGCTACGCCTGCGCCCTGGCCAAGCTGGCCGGTGCCGGCGAAACCATCAAGGTGCCGAGCGTCGGTGATCGCCCGCCGCGTGATCTCTCGCGCCAGTCTCTGGCCGAAGTGGTCGAGCCGCGTTACGACGAGCTGTTCACCCTGGTTCAGGCCGAGCTGCGCCGCAGCGGTTACGAAGACCTGATCCCGGCCGGCATCGTCATGACCGGCGGCACGGCGAAGATGGAAGGCGCGGTCGAACTGGCCGAAGAAATTTTCCACATGCCGGTTCGACTGGGCGTACCGCACAGCGTCAAGGGCATGGGCGACGTGGTGCGCAACCCGATTTATTCCACCGGTGTGGGTTTGCTGTTGTACGGGCTGCAGAAGCAGAACGACGGCATTTCCATGTCGGTGGGCAGTCTTTACCAGGACGAAAACAAAACCCCGGTACTCGAACGCATCAAGCGTTGGGTGCAAGGCAATTTCTAAATTTGCAGTAGGCGTTACAACTAGAAAGGAAGGAGAGGGATCATGTTCGAACTAGTAGATAACATTCCGCAAAGCGCGGTAATCAAAGTAATCGGTGTCGGTGGTGGCGGCGGCAACGCAGTCAATCACATGGCCGTCAGCAACATCGAGGGCGTCGAGTTCATCTGCGCCAACACCGATGCGCAGGCGCTGAAGAACATCGGCGCACGTACCGTGCTGCAGCTCGGCCCGGGCGTGACCAAGGGCCTGGGTGCCGGTGCCAATCCGGAAGTCGGTCGTCAGGCCGCGCTGGAAGATCGCGAGCGCATCGCCGAAGTGCTGCAAGGCACTGACATGGTGTTCATCACCACCGGCATGGGTGGCGGTACCGGCACCGGCGCTGCGCCGGTGATCGCTGAGGTGGCCAAGGAACTGGGCATTCTCACCGTGGCAGTGGTGACCCGTCCGTTCCCGTTCGAGGGCAAGAAGCGCATGGTCATCGCCGACGAGGGCATCCGCGCGCTGTCCGAGAGCGTCGACTCGCTGATCACCATTCCCAACGAAAAGCTGCTGACCATCCTCGGCAAGGACGCCAGCCTGCTGTCCGCCTTCGCCAAGGCTGACGACGTGCTGGCCGGCGCCGTGCGCGGTATCTCCGACATCATCAAGCGTCCGGGGATGATCAACGTCGACTTCGCCGACGTGAAAACCGTGATGAGCGAAATGGGCATGGCCATGATGGGCACCGGCTGCGCCAGCGGTCCGAACCGTGCGCGCGAAGCCACCGAAGCGGCGATCCGCAACCCGCTGCTGGAAGACGTCAACCTGCAGGGGGCGCGCGGCATTCTGGTGAACATCACTGCCGGTCCGGACCTGTCGCTGGGTGAGTACTCCGACGTGGGTAACATCATCGAGCAGTTCGCTTCCGAGCACGCCACCGTCAAGGTCGGCACCGTGATCGACGCCGACATGCGCGACGAGCTGCACGTTACCGTGGTCGCTACCGGCCTCGGCGCGCGCATGGAGAAGCCGGTGAAGGTGGTCGACAACACCGTTCAGGTCGCCGTCAGCCAGCCGGTTGCCCAGCAGCCTGCCGCGCAGCCGCGCAGCGAGCAGTCGGTCAACTACAAGGACTACGAGCGTCCCACCGTGCAGCGCCAGAGTCATGGCGGTGCGGCCACTGCAGCCAAGCTCAATACCCAGGACGACCTCGATTACCTGGATATTCCGGCTTTCCTGCGTCGCCAGGCTGATTGATGGAATTTATCAGGAGTATATGGGTGATTGGTGTTCAGCAAAGGTCGGTTCTGCTATCATTCCCGACCATTGTTGAAAACAGTTCGCAACTAGCGATATAGCGGCCAAGCCATGATCAGACAACGCACCCTGAAGAACATCATCCGTGCCACCGGCGTTGGCCTGCATTCGGGGGAGAAGGTTTACCTGACCCTGAAGCCGGCACCGGTGGATACCGGTATCGTGTTTCGTCGTACCGACCTCGACCCCGTCGTGGAAATCCGCGCGCTGGCCGGGAATGTCGGTGAAACCACCATGTCGACCACGTTGATCAATGGTGATGTCAAGGTGGATACGGTAGAGCACCTGCTTTCGGCCATGGCAGGCCTGGGCATCGATAACGCCTACGTCGAGCTCTCCGCGTCCGAAGTACCGATCATGGATGGTAGCGCTGGTCCCTTTGTATTCCTGATTCAATCCGCTGGCCTGCAGGAGCAGGAAGCGCCGAAGAAGTTCATCCGCATCCTGCGTGAGGTGACGGTGGAGGAGGGCGACAAGCGCGCCACCTTCGTACCTTTCGACGGCTTCAAGGTGAGCTTCGAGATCGACTTCGATCACCCCGTGTTCCGCAATCGTACGCAGAGCGCCAGTGTGGATTTCTCCAGCACGTCTTTCGTCAAGGAAGTCAGCCGGGCCCGCACCTTCGGCTTCATGCGTGACATCGAGTTCCTGCGTTCGCAGAACCTGGCACTCGGTGGCAGTGTGGAAAACGCCATCGTGGTCGACGAATATCGTGTGCTCAACGAAGACGGCCTGCGTTACGAGGACGAATTCGTCAAACACAAGATTCTCGATGCCATCGGCGATCTGTACTTGCTGGGCAACAGCCTGATCGGCGAGTTCAAGGGCTTCAAGTCGGGTCACGCGCTGAACAATCGTTTGCTGCGTACGTTGATCGAACAGACCGATGCCTGGGAAATGGTGACCTTCGAGGACGCCAAGCTCGCACCGATCTCTTACATGCGCCCGGTTGCGGCGGTGTAAACCTACTCTCTTTCCAGCTTTATTTGAGGCCACCTTCGGGTGGCCTTTTTTATGGCCGGTCACTCTGTGGAGTGGGATTTGGGGTGAGGGTCTCTGGCGCCATTTGTCTGGCGCCTGCCTCGAAACGAGTTTTACCGACGAGCGGAGCGGGGGCTTATTGGTCTTTCTGCGTGTGGCTGGCCAGGCGCTCGAGTGCCGCGCGTAGCCTGGGGTCGCTGATACCTTCGGCCGTTGCCTGGATGCTTTGTGCGGCGCTATTCGACAAGTGCAAGGTGCGACCGGTTCCACGATTCTGGCCGCCTTGAGGTTGCACCTTGAACATGATTTTCGTTAAGGTCGCGAATTCTTCGAGTGCCTGTAGTTGTCGTTGCAGTCTTCTTTGCTGATAACGCAGGCGTGTTGCCCAGTGGCCATCGGTCACGATCAATAACAAGCAGCCGTCGCGCCAGGACGCTACATGACAGTGTTCCCGGGCAGCAGGCTGCAGCTGGCTATCGACAAGACGCTGCAGGTGGGTAAGGCGTTGCGCCTGACCGAACAGCGCTTTCAGGGGCTTGGCTTCGCGTAACAGCTTAGCGGGTGCCTGGGCCGGCAAGGGACGAAACGTCATGGCAGGAAGCCTTAAGTTGCAGAGCCGTCATGGTAGCAGAGCGTGCTACCGGCCTGTGTTCTGCGAAAAGGGGAAGCCATTGCATATCATCTTGCTCAATAGCCGTCACGGTTCGGCGCGAACGATCAATCTGGACCTGCGCTGGTTGCTGCTCTCGGTCGTCCTGCTCCTGGTCCTGAGCCTTGCTGCCGGTGCTGCGATGGGCGCCAAGTGGTTGACCGCCGAACCGGTGGTCGACACCTCGCTGGTCGAAGCCCTCGACCAGCAGCGCGAGCAGGTCGGCGCCGTGCGCCAGGACGCGCAACGTCAGCTCGACGCCTTCGCTGTGCATGTTGCCGAGCTGCAGGCGCGTCTCACCCGGCTCGATGCCCTGGGTGAGCGCCTCACCGAACTGGCGGAACTGGACGCCGGTGAGTTCGACTTCTCCCTCAGTGTCGGTCAGGGCGGCGCGGAAGATCCACTGGGGGCTTCGGCCTATGCGCCGCCGCCTTTCATGAACGCTCTGGATGAGCTGGCACTGCGCGTGGAAAGTCGTGAGCAGCAGTTGGAAGTGCTGGAACAACTGCTTGGCGAGCGCCGCCTGAGTGAAGCGGAAACACTGTCCGGTCGCCCAGTCTTGCAAGGTTATGTATCGTCACCTTTCGGCCGTCGTGTGCATCCGCTGACCGGCCGCGCCAGTGTCCACAAGGGCATCGATTTCGCGGCCAAGCCTGGCAGTGACGTGGTTTCGGTGGCGGCGGGTGTGGTGACCTTTTCCGGCAGGAAGAATGGTTACGGCAATACCGTGGAAATCAGTCACACGGATGGTTACGTCACGCTCTATGCCCACAACCAGAGCAATACCGTGCAGATCGGCGATCTGGTGCAGCGCGGCCAGACCATCGCCAAGGTCGGCCGCAGTGGTCGCTCCACCGGTTATCACGTGCACTTCGAAGTCAGCAAGGATGGCCGACAGGTCAATCCCGCCCTCTATATCGCACGAGCCAACGGCGTCGAGTGAGTCAACGGCGATGGCTGGCCTTGAATTGCCAGCATTCATCCCCATATAAAGTTTCACGCCGCGCCCCTGGCTGACCGGGGATGCGTGGCCTGCGCCATCACACGGCAGCAACGGGCTGACAACGTCACTTTCCTCCCTGAGTTTTCCGGGTAGAATGCCCCCTTCGCCCGCAGCCATGCTGGCTGCCAGGTCGCGATTTGCGCCGACCTCCATCCATTCGCCGGAAGATCCTGTCGATATGTTTGCGCCTCTGTTTAAAAAACTTTTCGGAAGCAAGAATGAGCGTGAAGTCAAACGCTTGCTCAAGGCGGTGCAGTCCGTCAACGTCCTCGAAGAGCAGATGATCGCCCTCTCGGACGAGCAACTGCGTGGCAAGACCGAAGAGTTCAAGGGCCGTCTGGCTCAGGGCGAAACCCTCGACAAGCTGCTTCCCGAAGCCTTTGCCGTGGCCCGTGAGGCCGGTAAGCGAGTGATGGGCATGCGCCACTTCGATGTGCAGCTGATCGGCGGCATGACCCTGCATGAAGGCAAGATCGCCGAGATGCGTACCGGTGAGGGCAAGACCCTGGTAGGTACCCTGGCGGTTTACCTCAACGCGCTGTCCGGCAAGGGCGTGCACGTGGTCACGGTCAACGAATACCTGGCCCGCCGCGACGCCAACTGGATGCGTCCGCTGTACGAGTTCCTCGGCCTGACCGTGGGTATCGTCACCCCCTTCCAGCCGCCGGAAGAGAAGCGCGCCGCTTACGCCGCTGACATCACCTACGGCACCAACAACGAATTCGGTTTCGACTACCTGCGCGACAACATGGCCTTCAGCCTGGAAGACAAGTTCCAGCGCGAGCTGAATTTCGCCGTGATCGACGAAGTCGACTCCATCCTCATCGACGAAGCGCGTACCCCGCTGATCATCTCCGGTCAGGCCGAGGACAGCTCCAAGCTGTACATCGAGATCAACAAGCTGATCCCGCGCCTCAAGCAGCACATCGAGGAAGAGGAAGGCGTGGTGACTCAGGAAGGTCACTACAAGGTCGACGAGAAATCGCGCCAGGTCGAACTCAACGAGGCCGGCCACCAGTACGTCGAAGAGATGCTCACCGCTGCAGGCCTGCTGGCCGAGGGTGAGAGCCTGTATTCCGCGCACAACCTCGGTCTGCTGACTCACGTTTACGCCGGCCTGCGTGCGCACAAGCTGTTCAATCGCAATGTCGAGTACATCGTGCAGAACGGTCAGGTGATTCTGATCGACGAGCACACCGGCCGTACCATGCCGGGTCGCCGCCTCTCCGAGGGCCTGCACCAGGCCATCGAAGCGAAGGAAGGGGTGAACATTCAGGCCGAGAGCCAGACCCTCGCCTCGACCACCTTCCAGAACTACTTCCGTCTCTACAACAAACTGTCCGGCATGACCGGTACCGCCGACACCGAGGCTTTCGAGTTCCGCCAGATCTACGGTCTGGACGTGATGGTGATCCCGACCAACAAGCCGGTTGCGCGCAAGGACTTCAACGACCTGGTCTACCTGACCCAGGAAGAGAAGTACCAGGCGATCATCGCCGACATCAAGGATTGCCAGGCCCAGGGGCGTCCGATTCTGGTCGGTACCGCCACCATCGAAACCTCCGAGTACGTCAGCCAGTTGCTCGACAAGGAAGGCATCGAGCACAAGGTGCTCAACGCCAAGTTTCACGACAAGGAAGCCGAGATCATCGCCCAGGCCGGTCGTCCGGGAGCGCTGACCATCGCTACCAACATGGCCGGTCGTGGTACCGACATCCTTCTCGGTGGCAACTGGGAAGTGGAAGTCGCGGCGCTGGAAAACCCGACCGACGAGCAGATCGCGCAGATCAAGAGCGAGTGGCAGAAGCGTCACCAGCAGGTGATCGAAGCCGGCGGCCTGCATGTGATCGCTTCCGAGCGCCACGAATCGCGTCGTATCGACAATCAGCTGCGCGGTCGTGCCGGCCGTCAGGGTGACCCGGGCTCCAGCCGCTTCTACCTGTCGCTGGAAGACAACCTGATGCGCATCTTCGCCTCGGATCGGGTGAAGAACTTCATGAAGGCTCTTGGTATGCAGCCCGGCGAGGCCATCGAGCACCGCATGGTCACCAACGCCATCGAGAAGGCCCAGCGTAAGGTCGAGGGCCGCAACTTTGACATGCGCAAGCAACTGCTCGAATTCGACGACGTGGCCAACGAGCAGCGCAAGGTGATCTACCACATGCGCAACAGCCTGCTGGCTGCCGAGAGCGTTGGCGACACCATCGCCGAGTTCCGCGAGGAAGTGCTGACCGCTGCGGTCAACAACCACATCCCGCCACAGTCGATGCCAGAGCAGTGGGACGTCGCCGGCCTGGAGTCGACGCTGCAAAGCGACTTCGGCATCAAGCTGCCGATCCAGCAGTGGCTGGATGAAGACGACAAGCTGTACGAAGAAACCCTGCGTGAGCGCATCCTGGCCGAGCTGCTGAGCGCGTACAACGAGAAGGAAACCCAGGCCAGTGCCGAGGCCCTGCGTACCTTCGAGAAGCAGATTCTGCTGCGCGTGCTGGATGACCTGTGGAAAGACCACCTGTCGACCATGGATCACCTGCGTCACGGTATTCACCTGCGCGGTTACGCGCAGAAGAACCCGAAACAGGAATACAAGCGCGAGTCCTTCGCCCTGTTCCAGGAGCTGCTGGAGTCGATCAAGCGCGACACCATTCGCGTGCTCAGCCACGTTCAGGTACGTCGCGAAGATCCGGCCGAAGAAGAAGCCCGACTGCGTCGCGAGGCTGAAGCGATGGCCGAGCGCATGCAGTTCCAGCACGCTGACGCTTCGGCCCTGGCGGCTGAAGAGAGCAATGGCGAAGAGGGCGACGTCGCTGTGGCTGCAGCGCCAGTACGCGCCGAGCCGAAGGTCGGCCGCAACGAACCGTGCCCTTGTGGCTCGGGCAAGAAGTACAAGCACTGCCACGGTCAGATCGGCTGATCATGGCAGCTGCGCGCCGCTAAAGGCGCTTGCAGTAGAGAGGGCTTCGGCTATGCTGTCGCCGCCCTCGATGACGCCGCGACGGCTCTGCCGCTCGCGGCGTTTTACCATCTTTCAGACCGCCTGGCGGTCGGCAACGTCTCACAAGGAGCTCACCTTATGGCTGTTGGTCTTGGCCCGCTGTCTACCCTGCACCCGGTTCCTGGTTTCGAGCTGGGCATCGCCTCAGCCGGCATCAAGCGTCCCGGGCGCAAGGATGTGGTGGTGATGCGCTGTGCCGAAGGTTCGCGTATTGCCGGGGTGACCACCACCAACGCCTTCTGTGCGGCGCCGGTACTGATCACTCGCGAGCGCCTGGGTGGTGAAGTGCGTTATCTGCTGACCAATACCGGCAATGCCAATGCCGGTACCGGCGCCGATGGCCTGGCCCGTGCACGCCGTGCCTGTGCACGCCTGGCCGAGCTGACCGGTGTAACCGAAAGCGCCGTACTGCCGTTCTCCACCGGTGTGATCGGCGAGCCGCTGCCGGTGGAGAAGATCGAGTCCGCGTTGCAGGCCGCGCTGGATGATCTCAAGGCCGACAACTGGCAAGCGGCTGCCACCGGCATCATGACCACCGACACCCTGCCCAAGGGCGCCAGCCGGCAGTTCCAGCATGATGGCGTGACCATCACCGTGACCGGCATCTCCAAGGGCGCCGGCATGATCCGGCCGAACATGGCGACCATGCTCGGCTACATCGCCACTGACGCCAAGGTCGCTCAGGGCGTGCTGCAGGATCTGGTGCGCGACGCGGCGAACAAGTCGTTCAACCGCATCACCATCGACGGTGATACCTCCACCAACGACTGCTGCATGCTGATCGCCACCGGCCAGGCGGCCCTGGCGGAAATCACCGAGGCCTCCGGCGAGTTGTTCGCCAAGCTCAAGCAGGCCGTGTTCGAGGTGTTCATGGAGGTGGCGCAGGCCATCGTCCGTGACGGCGAAGGTGCGACCAAGTTCGTCACTGTTCAGGTCAATGCTGGTGGCACCCATCAGGAGTGCCTGGACGTGGCTTACGCGGTGGCCCACTCGCCGCTGATCAAGACCGCACTGTTCGCCTCCGACCCGAACTGGGGACGCATCCTCGCTGCTGTCGGCTATGCCGGCGTACCGCAACTGGATGTGAGCAAGATCGATGTGTTCCTCGGCGAAGTCTGCATCGCCAGCAAGGGTTGCCGTGCGACCACCTACACCGAAGAGCAGGGTGCTGCGGTGATGGCCCGTGAGGAAATCACCATCCGTATCGAGCTGGGTCGCGGTACCTGCAGCGAGACCATCTGGACCACCGACCTGTCCCACGAGTACGTCAAGATCAACGCCGAATACCGCACCTGATCGCGTCCTGCTCGTCCGTATTCCCGCGCCTCATGACCCTATGACGCGCGGGAATTTGCTATTCGGGAGGCAGGCTTTTAACGTCGAGTGACTTCATTCCCGAGGACGCGCGAGATGGCACTGAAACTGGTGATTGGCGACAAGAACTATTCCTCCTGGTCGTTGCGCGCCGCTCTGGCGGTCGAGCTGGCCGGTGTGGAATGTGAAGAAGTGCTGGTGCGCCTGTATCAGCCCGACAGCCGCGCGCAATTGCTGCGGCACTCGCCCACCGGCAAGGTGCCTGTGCTGCTCACCGAGCAGGGACCGGTGTGGGATTCGCTGGCGATAGCCGAATATCTGGCCGAGTGCTACCCCGAGGCGCAGCTGTGGCCGCAGGATCGCCAGGCCCGCGCCTTGGCGCGTAGTGTCTGTGCGGAGATGCACAGTGGCTTCAGCGCTCTGCGCAGCCACCTGCCGATGGATCTGGCGCGTGACAAGGCACTGACCGAGCTGCCGGACGCGGCGCAGGCGGATATTGATCGTATTTGCGCGATCTGGGCCGATTGCCGCGAGCGCTTCGCCACTTCAGGCAACTATCTGTTCGGTCAGGCCAGCATTGCCGATGCCTTCTATGCGCCGGTCGCCGCGCGTCTGCGCAGTTATCATGTGGCGCTACCGACAACGGCAGCAGCCTATGTCGAAACCATCTACCGCTGGCCGGCGTTCCGGCGCTGGTATCAGGCAGCATTGCAGGAGGTAAAGGGGTGAAGCGTGTGCATGTCGCAGCAGCGGTGATTCGGGGTGTCGATGGACGCATCCTGATCGCCAGGCGACCCGATGATAAACACCAGGGCGGTCTGTGGGAGTTTCCCGGCGGCAAGGTGGAGGACGGTGAGGCCGTGCGCGTCGCCCTCGATCGTGAACTGCAGGAGGAACTGGGGATTCGTCCGCAGGCAGCGCGCCCGCTGATCCAGATTCGCTACGACTACCCGGACAAGCAGGTGTTACTGGACGTCTGGGAAGTCTCGGCCTTCAGTGGTGAGCCGCATGGCGCCGAGGGCCAGCCATTGGCCTGGGTTAACGAACGGCAGTTGCTGGAATACGAATTCCCCGCCGCCAACAAACCCATAGTCGCTGCCGCGCGCCTGCCGGAGCGCTACCTGATCACCCCGGATGGCCTGCAGTCGAGTGAGCTGCTTGCTGGCATCCGCAGTGCTCTGGCGCAGGGGGTAAGGCTGATACAGCTGCGCGCGCCGAACATGTTCGACCCGCAATACCGCGACCTGGCTGTCGACGTGCAGGGCCTGTGTGCCGGCAAGGCGCAACTGATGCTCAAGGGACCGCTGGAGTGGTTGGGCGATTTTCCCGCGGCTGGCTGGCACCTGACGGCCGAGCAGCTGCGCAAGTATGCCGCTGGCGGCCGCCCTTTCCCTGAGGATCGCTGGCTGGCGGCGTCTTGCCATAATGCCGAGGAGCTGTCGCTGGCCATGCAGATGGGCGTGGATTTCGTCACCCTGTCTCCGGTGCAGGCGACCGCCACTCATCCCGAGGCGCAGCCGCTGGGCTGGCAAGCCGCAAGCGAGATGCTGACTCATTTCAACCTGCCGGCTTATCTGTTGGGTGGTGTCGGTCCGGCGGATATCGAGCGCGCCTGGCAGATCGGCGCCCAAGGCGTGGCCGGAATCCGCGCGTTCTGGCCGTAGTAGGGTGCGCCGTGCGCACCGCGAGCAGCTATCGCAGTATTTCAGGTGCACACGGCGCACCCTACGCTCAAGTTTCTGGTTTTAGGGTTTGTCTGCCGCCTTCCACAGCACCTCGGCGATGCCCTGGCGTTTGGCGATCAGGCGAGCCGCGACGAACAGCAGGTCGGAGAGGCGGTTGACGTAGGCGAGGCCCTCACCACGTAGCGGTTCCACGGCGTTGAGGTGCTGACAGCGGCGTTCGCAACTGCGGGCCAGGCTGCGGCAGACGTGAGCCTGGGCGATCAGCTGGGAGCCGCCGGGCAGGATGAAGTTTTCCAGGGGGCCGACTTCTTCGTTCCAGTTGTCGATGGCCGTCTCCAGGCGCTGCACTTCTACCTGCTGCAAGGCCTGGTACTCGGGCATCGCCAGTTCGCCACCGAGGTCGAACAGGCGGTGTTGGCAGGGGCTCAGCACCTCGCTGATCTCCTTGAGTGCCGGCCAGGTCGTGGCGGCATCATCCAGTTCGGCAAGCAGCAGGCCGAGCTGGCTGTTGAGTGTATCCAGCTCGCCGATGGCCTCGATGCGAGGATGGTCTTTGCCGACCCGTCGGCCGTCGGCCAACCCGGTTTCGCCTTTGTCGCCAGTGCGGGTGTAGATCTTCGAGAGGCGAAAGCCCATGTCTCAGAGTCCTGTGTGATCGGGCAGCGAGGCCAGCGGCAGGCGCAGGGTGAAACAGGTGCCCTGGCCTGGCGTGGAGTGCACCTCCATCTGCCCTTTGTGATTGTTGGTGATGATGAAGTAGGAGACCGCCAGGCCGAGCCCGGTGCCCTGACCCACCTCCTTGGTGGTGAAGAAGGGTTCGAAGATGCGTTTGCGCACCGCCTCGCTCATACCGGTGCCGTTGTCTTCCACCTGGACCTCTGCCCAACTACCGGCCTGCCGAGTGCGCAGGATGATGCGGCCGGGCTCGGTATCCTCGTCGCGCTGGTGAATGGCCTGGGCGGCGTTCTTAAGCAGGTTGAGCAGCACCTGCTCCAGTTCGTTGGCGGTGCCGGCTACCGGGCCCAGCAGCGGATCGAACTGGCGCACGATCTCCAGGGTCTTGAAGTCGAAACTGTCGGTCAGGTCGAAGTCGTTACCGGCGATCTCCAGGGCTTGGTCGATCAGCGCCGGCAGATCGCAGGGCGATAGCTGGCGGTCGCTGCGGCGGCTGAAGCTGAGCATGTGGCTGACGATCTTGGCGGCGCGCTGGCCGGCCTGCTGGATTCCGTCGAGCAGGCGCGGTACCTCACGAGCTTCCATATAGTGCTCAATGGCAGGCAGGCTGACGCCGGCCTGCTCGGCCTGTTCGACATTCTTTTCCAGACCCGGGGACAGGCGCCGGCGGATGTTCTGCACGTTATGCAGGATGGCGCCGAGCGGGTTGTTGATTTCGTGTGCCATGCCCGCCGCCAGGCCGCCGACAGAGAGCATCTTCTCCGACTGCACCATCATTTCCTCCAGGGCCAGGCGCTGGGTGATGTCGTCGATACGGATCACCACGCCCCGGCCGGCGCTGCCCATCAGCGGGTAGAAAGTCAGGGCGTAGTGATGGGGTTCCTCGTCCTTGTGCCAGGTCACGCGCTCGATTTTTTCCACACGATGCTGCTCGGCGGTGCGCTTGAGCTGTGGGAGGAAAGGCTTGAGTGGCGGGAAGGCGAGAAACACCGGCTGATTCAGCGCCTCCTCCAGGCGCGTCCCGGACAGGGCGCTGGCCTCCTGATTCCACTGCGTCACATAGAGCTGTTCGTCGAGGGCGATCAGCGCCGAGGGCATGGAGTCGATGATACTGTTGAGGTAGTTCTGAAAGCCGGTGAGTTTCTTCTCGATCTTGCTGCGGACCTGCACTTCCAGCTCCAACTTGCGGTTGGAGTGGCGGGTTTCCTCGGCCAGGCTCTGCGCCTGATCGAAGGCCTGCTGGGCGTCGTCGCGGGCACGCTTGAGCTGCTGCTCGCGGGCCTCCATGCGCATCAGCATAGTGTTGAAGGCATCGGCCAGGCTGCCGATCTCGTCCTGATTGCCGCGATTGGCGCGCAGCGCATAGTTCTCTTCGCGGGTGACCTGGCGTGACAACTCTTCCAGGCGGCGAATGGGTTTGGTCACCAGGCGTTTGATCTGCCTGGCCACCAGCATCCACAGCAGCACGCTGAACGCCAGAATCACCAGGCTCGCGGTCAGGGTGCCGGTATAGAAGGCACCAGGCAATTCGCTGGAAGCCACCAGCAGCAGGGCGCCGGGGCGACCGCTGGGATGGGGCAGGTCGACCAGGAGGTTGGTGCGAAAGGCCGTTTCGCGCCAGTTCTGCAGATGGCTCAGTTGCTGCGGTAGCTGCAGTTTTTCGCCGCGCTGCAGTTGTGCCAGGCTGTTGCCGTTGCTGTCGTAGATAACCGCTGCACGCAGGGGCGCGTAATCGTCGAGGCGTTTGAGCAGGGCCTCGGCCGAGGCGGACGAGTGCAAGGCTTCCTTGCTCAGCGTCGGGCTGGCAATGAGCCGGCCGAGGGTGTGCAGGGCCTGTGGCGCCATGCTTTCCTGGGTGATCCAGTAGGCTGCGCTGATGAAAGCCAGATTGGCCACCAGCATCACGGCGGCGAGCAACACCAGCAGTGCGGCGAGCAGTTTGCGGCCCACCGGCAGGTTTTCGAGGCGCTGACGCAGTCTCATGAGGTTATCGTTGTGGCGAGTGAGGACGGCAGGTTAGCGCGCCAGGGCAGTCATTGCCACGGCTCGGGCCGCTAGTTCAAGGGCAAGCCACGGTCGTCGAGATGCCTGAGCAGGCGCTGCTGCAGATGCTGCAGGTGCGGCACATGCAGTTGATGACGCTGCGCCGCGGCGCAGGCGTAGCCAAGCAGATAGCTGATCTCGGTGCGACGCCCCTGTGCAACGTCCTGATGCATGGAGGAGTAGTTCGCCGCCGTGGCGCTGATCACGCGTTGTACCTCTTCATGCAGATTCTCTGCGGCTGCGGGCTGGCCGCAGCGTTGCAGCAGCTCGTCGAGTTCGATGCACAGGGTGGCGACTTCGGCAGGGTGCTCGATCAGGCCGCCATTGCGACAGTCATGCAGTACGGTGAGCGGGTTGATCGCGCAGTTCAGCGCCAGTTTGCGCCACAGGCGCGTGAGGATATCCGGGCTCCACTGGTGAGCGATGCCTGCGCGCTGCAGTTCGTGCAGCCAGGTTGGTGGTTGGGCATCGCTCGGGTCACCCAGCCAGTTGTGGCCATTGCCGGCGAACACCACCTGAAAATCGGCGGGACGAAAAGCCCCTTCGGTGCTGGAGACGAACAGGCAACGTTGCTTGGGTAGGCGTTGGGCAACTTCATCCTGGCTGCCCAGGCCATTTTGCAACAGCAGCAGCTCGGCGCCCGGGGCGAGCCGTTCGGCGATGGTTGCCACCGCGCTTTGCGCGTCATAGGCCTTGCAGGCCAGCAGCAGGCGATGGATGGGCGTATCGGCTTGCGGCAACTCCGCGGCAATAGCGTATTGCTGAGCCTGGCCTGATTCGATCAGCGTCAGGCCGCCTGCCTGCTGATAGGCTTCGAGGCGTTGCCGGTTGCGCAGGATGAGCCTGACCGGCATGCCGGCACGGGCCAGGCGTGCGGCCCAGAGGCTGCCGAGGCTGCCAGCGCCGAGGATGTGCCAGGTCACGACAGAGGCAGGCGCATGGCTGCTACCCGGCCGCTGGCGTAAGACTCTGGCAGCAGATTTTGCGCGTGCTGAATCAGTTGCTCTGGATCGGTGGGCAGCGCCTTGGCGTCCAGACCGACCAGGCTGATGCCGGCTTTCAGCGTAATGAACCCTTCGCTGGTCTTGAACGCTTTGTAGTTGAGGCCTTCGTGCAGGCGCTTGAAGCTGCTCGGCGAGCACTCGTGCAGGTCGTCGAGCAGGGTGATCAGGCCGAAGTGGTTGTCGTCCAGGCGCGTCAACACGTCCAGTGGCCTGACAAGCTGCTGCAGGCGCCGTGCGACGCCATGCAGCAGCTCGTTGAAGAAGCGGTCACCGTACTGGTGGCGCAGCTGACCGGCGTCCTGCAGGCCGATCAGCAGGTAGCACACGGCGCCGCCGCGCGACTCGATCTGGCGCAGGCTGTCGGTGAGCTTCTGGCGCAGATAGCGCGGGTTGCCAAGGCCGGTGAGCGGATCGACCAGATTGCGCCGCTCCAGGCTGGCGATGTTCTGCGTGAGCATGCGGTTCTCGTGCAGCAGGCGCTGCAGGGTGTTGCACAGGCGATCCGCGGCGTACACGCGTGGCACCAGTTGTTCGTTCATTGCCGCCTTGCTGATGAAGTCATCGACGCCACGGTCGAAGGCTTCGCCCAGGACGTTTTCGCCTTCCTTGCCGGTCAGCAGGATGATGTAGGTGTAGTGGTCGGCGGTCTCGTCCAGCTGGCGCACCCGCGCGGTCAGCTCCAGGCCGTCGATCTCGGGCATCAGCCAGTCGGCCAGAAGCACGCTGGCGGGACGCTGTTCGAGCAACTGCAGCGCTTCGCTGGCGCTGCTGGCGAAACGCACGTCCTGATAGCCGGCCTGGCTCAGTGCACGACCGATCATGGCGCTGGAGAACTTGGCGTCGTCCACCACCAGGATGCTGAGATGGGGGTTGGGCATGTGGCTGGCTCGCAGACAGAGAGGAAGGACGCCAAACGGCGCGTATCAGTCTGGATATAATGGGCCCGCCATAGTTATCGTCAAGTCAGGCGCGTTCACTCCGTGAAGAGGATCGCGCCGTCCATCAGGAGCCCACTCATGCCTTCGTTCGACATTGTGTCTGAACTGGACAAACACGAACTGACCAATGCGGTCGACAATGCCATCAAGGAGCTCGACCGCCGTTTCGACCTGCGTGGCAAATGCAGCATCGAGAGCAAGGACAAGGCGCTGACCTTGACCGCCGAAGCCGAGTTCATGCTCGAGCAAATGCTCGATATCGTGCGCAGCAGCCTGATCAAGCGCAAGATCGACTGCCAGTGCATGGAAACCAAGGAGCCCTACGCCTCGGGCAAGGTGATGAAGCAGGAGGTCACCTTCCGTGAAGGTATCGACAAGGAGCTGGCGAAGAAGATCGTCGCCCACATCAAGGACGCCAAGCTCAAGGTGCAGGCCGCCATCCAGGGCGAGCAGGTGCGCGTCACCGGCAAGAAGCGTGACGACCTGCAGGAAGCCATCGCCCTGCTGCGTGGCCATGACTTCGGCATGCCGCTGCAGTACAACAACTTCCGCGATTGAACCTTTGCGGCGCTGCGGCGTCGCAGGCTAGGTTGATAGCATTTTGACCGCCATGGCATGCCATGGCGGTTTCGTTTCATGCACAGGAAAACGGGAGTACCCCTATGGAGATGAACGTCGACGAACTGGTCAAGCTGTCCGAGGCCTGGCTGCCGGTGGTGCTTGAGTACAGTGGCAAGCTGACCCTGGCCGTGATCACGTTGCTGGTAGGCTGGTGGCTGATCAGTCGGCTGACGTCGAGCATCGGGCGCATGCTCGAAGCGCGCAAGGTCGATCGCGCGCTGAGCAGCTTTATCAGCAGTCTGGTCAGCATCGTGCTGCGCATTCTGCTGCTGATCAGCGTGGCGTCGATGATCGGCGTGGAGACCACTTCGTTCATCGCCATGATCGGTGCGGCGGGGCTGGCCATCGGCCTGGCGTTGCAGGGCAGCCTGGCCAACTTCGCAGGCGGCGTGCTGATCATGCTGTTTCGTCCCTTCCGCGCGGGTGACTGGATCGAGGCTCAGGGGGTGTCCGGCAGCGTCGATAGCATCCAGATCTTTCATACCACGTTGAAGACGGCGGACAACAAGGTGGTGATCGTGCCCAATGGCGCGCTGTCCAACGGACATATCACCAACTACTCGCGCGAGCCGCGTCGGCGTGCCGACATCAATATCGGTATCGATTACTCCAGCGACATCAAAAAAGCACGCGAGGTGCTGCTGGAGATTGCCCAGGACCCGCGCGTGCATGTCGAGCCGGCGCCAGTGGTATTCGTCACTGGGCTGGGTGACAGTGCGGTGAACCTGTCGCTGCGCGTGTGGGTGGCGACTGGCGACTTCTGGCCGGTGACATTCTCCTTTACCGAACTGGCCAAGGAGCGTCTGACCGAAGCGGGGATCGGCATTCCGTTCCCGCAGCGCGTGGTGCATCTGGCCAAGGCTGATTGAGGCACCTGGAAAGGTTTTTCTTCGCGTAGTTTGGGAGAGGTGCCGATTGATACCGGACTGGAAATTAAGTGTTAGCTGTCGAAGAGTTGGCACTCTCCATTAGCACGCGGCCTGGCTTGATGGGTTTCGCCCCTTACGGGCGACTCACTTTCTTTGCTTGTGCAAAGAAAGTAAGCAAAGAAACACACCCCTACATACGGCCCCGGCTGCGCCGGGGTTCCCTCGCTCCATCACCACTCCAGGGGCCCGCCACGAAGGGCCATCCCTGGCCCATCGTGGCTCTCGCGACATCCATGTCGCTCAACCCCTTACGTGGCGATTCCACTCGGCCTCCTGAAGGGGATTTGGGCGTCGTCTGTACCATCGCAGTTGAAGAGCAAAGGCCAGACGCCTCCAATTCCGCAAAGATTACGCAGGCTCGCGAACTGGTCCCCTTCAGGAGGCCGAGTGGAGGTGTTGCGTAGGGGAGCGAGCCGCATGGATGCGGCGAGAGGCTTAATGGGCCAGGGATGGCCCATGTAAGCCGGCCCCCGGAGCGGCGCCGGAGCGAGGGAAGTTTCGCGTAGCGAAACCCGGATATCGGGGTGCCCTTCTTTGGCACACCTTTCTTGGGCAAGCAAGAAAGGTGTGGCGCCCGTAAGGGGCGCAACCCAAACGCTCAGCGCACGCGGTAATGGATAGTGCTAAGTCAGCAAGCAAGACGCACACAAACTTGCCAGTCCGGTATCAAGCCCGTTCCACCGGGGCCACCGGGGCATCGCCGTTGGGCTGGCGCTTGTCGCGGCGCCACTGAATGACGATCAGCAGCAGTGTCGGTATACCCATCAGCGCCGTGGCGAGGAAGAAGTGGGCGTAGCCGAGGCTTTCCACCATCACGCCGGAATAGCCACCGATCAGGCGCGGCAGCAGCAGCATGATGGAACTGAGCAGGGCGTACTGGGTGGCCGAGAATTTCAGGTTGGTCAGGCTCGACAGATAGGCGACGAACGCCGAGGTGGCCAGGCCTGCGCTGAAGTTATCGCAACTGATGGTGACGATCAGCATGTTCAGGTGCGGGCCCATGCCCACCAACAGCATGAACATCAGGTTGGTGGCCGCCGATGCGGCTGCACCGATCAGCAGAATCGGCATGATGCCGAAGCGCACGATCAACAGGCCGCCGACCCCGGCGCCGAGCAACGTCATCACCAGGCCGAATACCTTGCTGACACTGGCGATCTGCTCCTTGGTGAAACCCTGGTCGATGTAGAAAACGTTGGCCATCACGCCCATCACAGTATCGGACAGGCGATAAGTGGCGATCAGACTCAGCAGCAGCAGTGCCTGCCAGCGGTAGCGCACGATGAAATCGTTGATCGGCGTGAGCACGGGGGCCATACCGCCCCAGAACAGGCTGGAGATCGACAGGCTGGTGAGCAGGGTATAGAGCAGCGCACGCAGGAAGGCGCGGTCGTAGTACAGCAACTCCTGCAGGCTTATCTGGCCCTGGAACAGCAGCATCAGGTCACTTTCGTAGAATTGGGTGACCATGGCCGGTACGGCGATCAGCAGGATGATAAGCAGCAGCACGGAGAGTAACTGGTGGAAGAACCCGTACCTCGCTGCCGCGGTTTTCAGCACCGGTGCCAGCCCGCCCCAGAACAGCCCGGATGCACAGACGCAGGCCAGGGTGCTGTAGAGCATGGCGCGGAGGAAGGCGCGGTCGTTGTAGAGCAGCTCTTGCATGCTGACGTCGCCGAGCAGCATCGGCACCAGATCGCTCTGGTAGAACTGGATGAACATGGTCGGCACGGCGATGATCAGCATGATGACCGCGCTGATTGCCAGCAACTGGTGGAAAAATCCGTGCTTGGGCGGTGCGACATGGATGTGCGGCGGTGCTGGCGGCTCGCGCATCCAGATGGAGGTGAGCAGGCCTGGCAGCATCAGCAGGGCGAAAAGCATATAGGTACCGGTCCAGGCGCTGAACTGGTAGTCCTTGGCGGTCGAGCCGAAGCCTTCGGCGAAATACAGCGCGCCGGCGGTGGCCAGCAGCGCGGCCACCCGGTAACCGGTCATGTAGGCGGCAGCCAGCGCGGCCTGATGTTCGTCGCCGAGAATTTCCAGGCGGTAGGCGTCGACGGCGATGTCCTGAGTGGCCGAGGCGAAGGCCACCAGTACGGCGAGGGCGATCAGCGAGGACAGGTGCGTTTGCGGGTCGTAATTGGCCATGCCGATCAGGCCGATGGCTACCAGACCTTGCGACAGCACCAGCCAGGAGCGGCGCCGGCCAAGCTTGCCCAGCAATGGCAGGCGCCACTGGTCGAGCATGGGCGCCCACACCCATTTGAAGGCGTAGGCCAGGCCGATGAGGCTGGCGAAACCGATGGTTTCACGCGCCACTCCGGCTTCGCGCAGCCATACCGACAGGGTGGAGAACACCAGCATGTAGGGCAGGCCGGCGGCGAAGCCCAGAAGCAGCAGCGCCATTGTGGCGGGGTTGGCGTAGGTCGCGAGGGCTTCTCGCCAGGATTTGCGTGGCATCAGGCTCGAATCTGGGCTGGGGGGAGTCTTGGTAGGGCGCACTCTAACTGCTGTGCTCCATCGGACGCCAGCCGTGACGGCGCATATCCACCCGTTCGTTCAGGATGCTGATGCCCTCCGCACGCAGGCGCGCCCGTTGTTCGGCCCCGGAAGGATTGTCGGCAGCCAGGCTGAGGCGTCCGCCAGCGGCAATCACCCGATGCCAGGGCAGCGTGGTGCCGTTCGGTAATTGGCTCAGCGTACGACCAACCCAGCGTGCAGCGCGGCCAAGACCGGCCAACTGGGCCAGTTCGCCATAGCTGACGACCTTGCCTTCCGGTACCTGTGCCAATACCAGATACAGCGCTTCGCGACGCGCCTCGACGCTTGCCGGTGGTGGTGCCTGCCATGCAGACTCTGGCGGTTTCGTCTTGCCCATAGGGTTCGTCCTTATCATGCGCGTACTGATCGCCTTGTTCTTTCTTATCCTGGCCGCCCCGGCCTGGGCCGATACCGTGTGGCTGGACAACGGTGATCGACTCAGTGGTGAGATCATCCTGCTCGACGGCGGCAAGCTGGCGCTCAAGACCAAATATGCCGGCCAGGTGCTGATCGACTGGAAGGATATCGATACCCTCAGTTCGGACAAGCCCCTGCTGGTGCGCCTTAGCGGCTTCGACAACGAACGCAGCGAAAGGTTGTCGGCTGCTGGTAGCGGTATGGTAAGGGTGCAAGGCGAGCGCGAGTACACCCTGCCGCTGGCGCAGATCAAACGCCTGGTGCCGCCGCGGCCGCTGCTGGAGGACCGTCTCTGGGAAGGCAACCTCGATGCCAAGCTGGACATGAAGCGCAACCAGAACGATGTCGATGAATGGAAGCTCAAGGGCAATACCCGTGTCGAGCACGGGCGCTGGCGCCATGTGCTCAGTGGCGAGCTGGAGCGTGAAACCAAGAACGACAGAAAGGTCGAGGACAACTGGGAACTGGAGTACGACCTCGATCGCTTTTTCACCGAGCACTGGTTCTGGCGGGTGGGCGTGGAGCAGGCCGAGGACGAATTCGAGACTGTCGATCGCCAGCGCATCGTCGGTACCGGCCCCGGTTATCGCTTCTGGGATGACGAACTCGGGCGTTTCGACCTGATCGGCCAGTTCAATCGCGTGCGTCTGGAGTCGGACGTTGCCGACCTGGCGTTCAACACCACATCATTGGAACTGGATTACAAGCGCCTGCTGTGGGGCACGCGGCTGGAATTCTATGCCAACGCTCAGCTGCAGATCCCGCATATCGAAGAAATCGACTACGTGCTCGATAGCGAATTCGGCCTGCGCTACCGCCTCAACCAGTGGGCGCGCTTGTCGCTTTTGTACGAGCTGGATCAGTTGCGTGCCCCAGGGCAGACGGTTTCGGATCGGCATTATCTGATCGGTATCGGCGTGGGGTGGTGATACCGCCGGGCGGCGCGCTGCCCAACGGCACGCCGCCCGACGGAAAAAGCTGAACTCTGCGTATTCGGCCCGGTCAGCTGTTGCTCTGGCGCCGGGGTTGCGGATAATGCCCGGCTTTCGCCCACCAACGCCATTACCCAACTTATGTCGCGCTCTACATCGCTGTCCCTGCTAGGCCTGAGCATCGCTCTGTGCAGCTCCGCCACCTTCGCCGATATCGTCTGGTTGAAGAACGGTGACCGTCTCTCCGGCACCATCCGCTTCTTCGACGGCAGCAAACTGCTGCTGGAAACCGACTACGGTGGCTCCATTCCGCTGGACTGGAAGAAAATCGCCACCCTGGAAAGTGATCACGAGCTGCTGGTCAAGCTCGGGCCGGTAAATGGCGAGCGTGCCAAGTCGCTGCTGGCGGCTGAGCCGGGCAAGGTCACCCTGGCCAATGGCGAGTCGCCGAAGACCATCGAGCTGTCGCAGATCGAACAGATCATGAAGCCCAAGCCGCTGGTGGAGGATTTCACCTGGAAGGGCAACATCGACCTTGGTCTCGACTACAAGCGCGGCGAGCGCGACTCTGATGATTACGACGTCGATATCAAGACCCAGGCCCGCCACGGTCTCTGGCGGCACAATGCGCTTGCCGACTACAACCGCGAGCTGAAAGACGACGTTGTCAGTACCGACAACTGGAGCGCCGAGTACGCGCTCGACCGCTTCCTCACGGAAAAATGGTTCTGGCAGGGGCGCTTCGAGTACAAGCGCGACCGTATCGAAGAGGTGGAGCGTCAGCGCACTCTCGGTACCGGCCCGGGTTACCAGTTCTGGGATGACGAGCTGGGTGCGTTCTCCATTGCTACCCTGGCCAACCGCAGCGATTACCGCTACAGCAATGGCGAGCAGGATCGCTTCTACGCCATGAGCGTGAAGTGGGACTACAACCGCTACCTGATCGGCAAGACCGTCGAGCTGTTCAGTGTCGGTGAGCTCGGGCGTCCGCTCAGTGGGGCGGCGGACTACAGCCTGGATGCCGAGGTCGGTCTGCGCTACAAGGTGACCGACTGGGCGTCGCTGAACATGAAGGCCGAGAAGGATATCGTCAGTGGTGCCGAGGGCGATCTGGACGAAACCCGCTATACCCTTGGCTTCGGTGTCGGCTGGTAGGTTCTGGCATTGCAAACGAAAAGCCCGCGATCTGCTCGCGGGCTTTTTATTGGGCGGCAGACTCAGGCTTCTTCCGGTTCCCGTTGTTTCCAGCCAGCGCCACCGGGCAGCACCAGATTGAGCAGCAGCGCAGTGATCGCGCACAGGGAAATCCCTGACAGGGCGAATTCCTTGCCGCCGATGACCATGCCGCCGATGCCGAACACCAGGGTCACCGAGACAATGATCAGGTTGCGCGCTTCGGAGAGGTCGACCTGGTGGCGAATCAGGGTGTTTAGGCCGACCACGGCGATGGAGCCGAACAGCAGGCAGAGAATGCCGCCCATCACCGGGACCGGAATACTCTGCAGGGCCACACCGAACTTGCCGATGAAGGCCAGGGCGATGGCGAATACCGCAGCCCAGGTCATGATCTTCGGGTTGTAGCTCTTGGTCAGCATCACCGCGCCGGTGACTTCGGCGTAGGTGGTGTTGGGTGGACCACCGAACAGGCCGGCTGCCGAGGTGGCGAGGCCGTCACCGAGCAGGGTGCGGTGCAGGCCTGGCTTCTTGACGAAGTTCTTGCCGGTGACGTTACCGATCGCCACCACGCCGCCGATGTGCTCGATGGCTGGCGCCAGGGCGACCGGGACCATGTACAGAATGGCGCCCCAGTGCAGTTCCGGGGTGACGAAGTTGGGTATGGCGAGCCAGGCGGCTTGTTCAACGGCACTGGTGTCGATCACGCCGAGCACCGCGGCGATGGCGCAGCCAACGGCGATGCCGGCGAGGATCGGCACCAGGCGGAAGATGCCGCGCCCTAGCACTGCCACCAGCAGGGTGGTGATCAGCGCCGGCATCGAAATCATCATCGCCGTGCTGTACGGCACCAGTTCGACGCTACCATCACCGGCCTTGCCCATGGCCATGTTCACCGCTACCGGCGACAGCGCCAGGCCGATGGAGATGATCACCGGGGCGATCACCACTGGTGGCAGCAGGCGGTCGATGAAGCTCGGGCCGCGCAGCTTGACCAGCACCGAGAGCAGGATGTAGACCACACCGGCCGCGATCACGCCGCCCATCACCGCCGGCAGGCCGAACTCGCCTTTGGCCGCCAGAATCGGTGCGATGAAGGCGAAGCTGGAGGCCAGGAAAACCGGCACCTGGCGCTTGGTCACCAATTGGAACAGCAGGGTACCGATGCCGGCGGTGAACAGCGCGACGTTGGGGTCCATGCCGGTGATAAGCGGCATCAGCACCAGGGCGCCGAAGGCCACGAACAGCATCTGTGCGCCGGAAATGCCCTGGCGCCACAGCGGATCGTTGAATTCCGTTTGCGACATGTCAGGCGTCCTTCTGCTTGGTGCCGAAGATCTTGTCACCGGCATCGCCCAGGCCCGGAATGATGTAGCCGTGTTCGTTCAGGCGCTGATCGATGGAGGCGGTGAATATGGTCACGTCCGGGTGAGCCTTCTCGACCGCCTTGATGCCTTCTGGCGCGGCGACCAGGACCATGGCGCGAATGTCCTTGCAGCCAGCTTTCTTCAGCAGGTCGATGGTGGCGACCATCGAGCCGCCAGTGGCCAGCATCGGGTCGATGATCAGTGCCAGGCGCGAGTCGATTTCCGGCGCGAGCTTTTCCAGGTAGGTGTGCGCTTCCAGGGTTTCCTCGTTGCGTGCCACACCCACGGCGCTGACCTTGGCGCCGGGGATCAGACTGAGCACGCCATCGAGCATGCCGATGCCGGCGCGCAGGATCGGAACCACGGTGATTTTCTTGCCGGCGATCTTCTCGACTTGCACGGTGCCCGCCCAGCCTTCGATGTCGTAGGCTTCCAGCGGTAGGTCGTTGGTAGCTTCATAAGTCAGCAGGGCGCCCACTTCCTGGGCCAGCTCACGGAAATTCTTGGTGCTGATATCGGCGCGGCGCATCAGGCCGATCTTGTGACGGATCAGCGGGTGGCGGATCTCGCGAGTGGGCATGGGCTGGGATCTCCAACGGGGCTCTGGGAAAAATCGCGTTAGATTAAAGCATTGCTCATGCCAAGTGGTGGGTGACTGATGAGTCACGCCACCCTGCGCCGTGCATCGGCTACGCTGGTCAGTCGATACTTGGCAAGCGTTGCCCGGGTCTGTACCTTTGCCCGCTTTTATTTGACGGCTCGATCAGCTTTCAGGCTGTTCGCCGCCATTCATCAGCCCGATCAAGAGAGAACACATCATGTCCGCCGATCTCGCGCACATTCGCCAAATCATGGCGGAAGCCGACTGCCTGTTCACCGAAGCCGAGGTGGAAGCGGCCATCGACAAGGTCGCCAGCCAGATCAACGCCGAGCTGGCTGAGCGCAACCCGGTGGTGTTCTGCGTGATGAATGGCGGGCTGATCTTCTCCGGCAAGCTGCTGACCAAACTGAACTTCCCGTTGGAAGCGTCTTACCTGCACGCCACCCGTTATCGCAACGAAACCAGCGGTGGCGAGCTATTCTGGAAGGCCAAGCCGGAAGTGTCGTTCATCGACCGCGACGTGCTGATCATCGACGACATCCTCGACGAAGGGCATACCCTCGGCGCGATCATCGATTTCTGCCGCCATGCCGGCGCGCGTGCCGTGCACACGGCGGTGCTGATCGACAAGGAGCACGAGCGCAAGGCTCGTCCTGATCTGAAGGCCAATTACGTGGGCCTGCAGTGCATCGACCGTTATATCTTTGGCTACGGCATGGATTATAAGGGCTACTGGCGTAACGCCGCCGGCATCTACGCGGTCAAGGGGCTGTAAGCGGTCTTAACGCGTAGGGTGCGCTGCACCTTTCCCCGGTGCGCACGGCGCACCCTACGTGACGTGCTGCGTGTCGTGGCTCGCCTCGAGCCAGCGCAAGGCCTTTTCCCGCGCCTGCGCCAGATCCCGCACATATACCAGCTCGCCTTCGCGGCGCTGCACGCCGGCACGCCGCAGTTGCAGGCGTACCTGGGCAGTGGGACCGCTGAGGATCAGCGCCACGCCCTGCTGGCGATAGTCGCGCAGCACGTTGTCCAGCGCCGCCAGGGCGGTCATGTCCAGCAGCGGCACGGCGCTGATATCGACCACCACCACTTTCACGCCGGGCGTGAAGCGGCGCAGCACGCTCAGGGCCTTCTCTGCCGCGCCGAAGAACAGCGGGCCGCGAATGGCGTAGGCCAGTACGTGCTCGGGCAGGTCTTGCAGCGCTTCTCGCTGTTGGCGGTTCAGGGCGGCCGTATCGGTCAGCTCGCTCATGCGCTTGATGAACAGTCCGGCCGCCAGCAGCAGGCCGACGCCAACGGCCAGCACCATATCGAACAGCACCGTCAGCACCAGGCAGGTCAGCAGCACCAGCACATCGCTGCGTGGGGCGATGCGCAGGGTGTGGGCAACATGGTGGGGTTCGCTCATGTTCCACGCCACCATCAGCAGCAGCGCCGCCAGGGCGGCCATGGGTAGATAACTGAACAGCGGTGCGAGCAGCAGAATCGCTGCCAGCACCACGCCGGCGTGAACCAGTGCTGCCATCGGCGAAAAGGCGCCAGCGCGCACGTTGGCGGCGGTGCGGGCGATGGCGGCGGTGGCGGTGATGCCGCCAAAGAAGGGCGCGGCCAGATTACCCAGGCCCTGGCCGATCAGTTCGGCGTTGGGGTCATGCTTGCTGCCGGTCATGCCGTCGGCCACCACCGCGCACAGCAGCGACTCGATGGCGCCGAGCATGGCGATGGCAAATGCCGGGGCGAGTAGCTGGCGGATCAGTTCGAACGACAATACCAGCGGCTGGCCGTCAGGACCTGGCAGGTTCCAGGGTAGCGCGAGGTCCGGCAGGAAAGGCGGAATGCCGGGATGATCGATACCGTCGAGCTGATAGCTGAAGCGCTCGCCCAGTGTCGCCACAGGCAGCCCGAGCCGTTCCAGAGCCAGCGCCAGCAGCGCGCCGACTGCCAGGGCAACGAGGTGGGCGGGGATCTTCGGCGCTAGGCGTGGCCAGATCAGCAGTGTCGCCAGGCAAGCGACGCCAACCAGAGTGTCGCCGGGTTGCAGGCTGGGCAGGGCGCGCACCAGCAGGTTCACCTGTTCCAGCAGATGTTGTGGCGCACCGGCCAGGTGCAGGCCGAACAAGTCCTTGATCTGCAGGACGGCGATGACGATACCGATACCGGCGGTAAAGCCCAGGGTTACCGGGTAGGGCACGAACTCGATCAGGCGGCCGGCGCGCAGCAGGCCCAGAGAGATCAGGATGACGCCGGCCATCAGCGTGCACAGCAGCAGGCCGCCGAGTCCGTACAGGTGGGTAATCGGCAGCAGGATCACCACGAAGGCGGCGGTGGGGCCGGAAATATTGAAGCGCGAGCCGCCGCACAGAGCGATCAGTGGCGCGGCGATCAGTACGGTATAGAGCCCGTGCTGCGGCGCCACACCCACGGCGATGGCCAGCGCCATGGCCAGTGGAATGGCAATGATGCCCACCGTCAGGCCGGCGCTCAGGTCTCCGCGCAGGGCCTTCCAGGAGTAGCCGGCGCGCAGCGTCTGGCGCCAGGCGGCGAACAGCGGTAACGATGGACCTGACATGCTGGCTCCCTAATGGCTCGGCGCATTATAGGGCTCAGTTTGCACTGCGCGGCATGACCTAGGTCGGCTGTCGTGTCGATTGTTCGCATGTTAGCCTGCTTGGCTACGCGTTGAGCCGCGCGCGGCGCGGCGGTACACTGCCGGCCCTCTGTAATGCTGGCGGGAGCGGGCGATGCGTAAAGACAAGAAGCAGGTGATTGGCGAAGAAATCAGCGATGACTCGATCAAGCTGTTCCTTGCGGTGGAACCAGCGGACGCCACACCGCCTTCGCTGCACAAGCTGATCAAGGCTTATCGCGGTCTGCGTATCGATGATTTCGAGCGTTTCGTGGGCTTCTTCGTGGCCGAGGGCTACGACCTCTCCGCCACCGATGCGCAGGGCAATGATTTCATCGCGCTGATTCAGGATCAGCGTAATGCCGAGCCCTACATCGAAGTGATCAAGGCCGCTCGCGGCTGATTCTGGCCGGCATAGGCAAAAATGCCCGCGTTCCATTGAGGAGGCGGGCATTTTTTATGGGCTGCTGATCGTGAACTCGGGGCAATAAAAAACCGGCCTCCTGGGCCGGTTTTTCAAGAACCTGTCGCGATTAGGCGGCAGCAGCTTCGCCCAGCGCCTTGATGTGCGCGTTCAGGCGGCTCTTGTGACGAGCGGCTTTGTTCTTGTGGATGATGCCTTTGTCAGCCATGCGGTCGATGACCGGAACGGCTGCGGTGTAAGCGGTCTTGGCAAGCTCGAGATCTTTGGCAGCAATAGCCTTGACCACGTTCTTGATGTAGGTACGAACCATCGAGCGCAGGCTGGCGTTATGGCTACGGCGCTTCTCAGCCTGTTTGGCGCGTTTTTTGGCAGAAGGTGAGTTGGCCACCGTCAAGCTCCTCGAAAACTGGGGGGTTACGACAAATAAGGCCGCGAATCATGCCGATCCATCTGCCTGCTGTCAAGTCTGATGACGCTTTCCTGTGCTGGCCTGACCAGTGGTGGCTCGCTACACTCGACGCCTTCGTTGGGCGGCGGATTGTCCGCTACTGCACCTCTTTATGGAAGCCGAAATACCCCATGAATCTGCTCAAGTCCCTGGCTGCCGTCAGTTCACTGACCATGGTTTCGCGCGTGCTGGGGTTCGTGCGCGATACCATCATCGCCCGCACCTTCGGTGCCGGGGTGGCGTCGGATGCCTTCGTGGTGGCGTTCAAGCTGCCCAATCTGCTGCGCCGTATTTTTGCCGAAGGGGCATTCTCGCAGGCCTTCGTGCCGATCCTGGCCGAGTACAAGATGCAGCAGGGCGAGGAGGCCACGCGCACTTTCGTTGCCTATGTCTCCGGTTTGCTGACCCTGGTGCTGGCGCTGGTCACGGCCATCGGCGTGCTCGCAGCGCCCTGGATTGTCTGGGCCACGGCTCCGGGGTTTGCCGATGAGGCCGAGCGTTTCGAACTGACGGTCGATCTGCTGCGGGTGACCTTTCCTTATATATTGCTGATCTCCCTGTCATCGCTGGCCGGGGCCGTGCTCAATACCTGGAACCGTTTTTCGGTACCGGCGTTCGTGCCGACCTTGCTCAATGTCAGCATGATCGTCTTCTCGCTGTTTCTGACGCCCTATTTCGACCCGCCAATCATGGCCCTGGGCTGGGCGGTGCTGGTCGGCGGGCTGGCACAGTTGCTCTGGCAACTGCCGCATCTGAGGAAGGTCGGCATGCTGGTGCTGCCGCGCCTGAGTTTCGGTGACATGGGTGTCTGGCGCGTGCTCAAGCAGATGGGGCCGGCCATCTTCGGCGTCTCGGTCAGCCAGATTTCGCTGATCATCAACACCATCTTCGCCTCCTTCCTGGTGGCCGGCTCGGTATCCTGGATGTACTACGCCGACCGCCTGATGGAGTTACCTTCGGGCGTGCTGGGCGTGGCGCTGGGCACCATCCTGCTGCCGGCGCTATCGAAAACCTATGCGAGCAAGAATCGCGACGAGTACCGCCGCCTGCTCGATTGGGGGCTGCGTTTGTGCTTTCTGCTGGTGCTGCCCTGCACCCTGGCGCTGGCGATTCTCGCCGAGCCGCTGGTGGTGTCGCTGTTCCAGTACGGCAAGTTCGGTGCAGAGGACGCGCTGATGACCCAGCGGGCACTGGTGGCTTACTCGGTCGGCCTGCTGGCGTTGATTCTGATCAAGATCCTCGCGCCCGGCTTCTACGCCCAGCAGAACATCAAGACGCCGGTGAAAATCGCTGTGGTCAGCCTGCTGGCGACCCAGGCGATGAACGCGCTGTTCGTCTTTGGTCTGAATATGGCGCACGTCGGCCTGGCGCTGGCGATCAGCCTGGCGGCCTGTCTGAACGCCGGCCTGCTGTATTGGCAGCTGCGCCGTGCCGATATCTTCCAGCCGCTGCCGGGCTGGGGGCTGTTTCTGCTCAAGCTGGTGGTCGCGGTGGCGGTGATGGTCGCCGTGTTACTGGGGCTGCTGCAGGTCATGCCAGCCTGGGCGGAAGGGGAAATGCTCGTGCGCCTGTTGCGTCTCGGCGCGCTGGTGGCTGCTGGGCTGGTCGCCTATTTCGGCATGCTGCTCATATTGGGCTTCCGTCCGCGCGATTTTGCCCGGCGGGCCCTGTAGCGGTTTCACGTATCGCGATGCCTGTTGTGCATGGCCTGCTGTGCGTATAATCGGCCACTTTGTGAACAAGAAGCGTGCTATGCAGCTGGTTCGAGGTCTTCATAACCTGCAGCCCCAGGCGCGGGGCTGTGTGGTCACCATCGGTAATTTCGACGGCGTTCATCGTGGGCACCAGGCCATCCTGGCGCGCCTGCGCGAGCGTGCCGCGGAATTGGCCGTGCCCAGCTGCGTGGTGATCTTCGAGCCGCAGCCGCGTGAGTTCTTCGGCCCGGACACTGCGCCGGCGCGTCTCACCCGCCTGCGTGACAAGCTCGCCCTGCTGGCCGCCGAAGGCGTCGACCTGGTGCTGTGTCTGGCCTTCAACCGCCGCCTGCGCGAGTTGTCGGCCGCCGAGTTCGTCCAGCGTGTGCTGGTCGACGGCCTGGGCGTGAAGGATCTGGAGATCGGCGACGATTTCCGCTTCGGCTGCGACCGTGCAGGGGATTTCGAATTCCTCAAGGCCGCCGGCCAGCGCCACGGCTTCAGCGTCGATGCCTCGACCACAGTCGAAGTGCTCGGCGGTCGGGTCAGCAGCACGCGCGTGCGCCAGGCACTGGCCGATGGCGATTTCGAACTGGCCGAAGCCTTGCTCGGGCGGCCGTTTCGTATCGCCGGGCGCGTCCTGCACGGGCAGAAGCTCGGCCGCCAGCTCGATGCGCCCACTGCCAATATCCAGCTCAAGCGGCGCAAGGTGCCGCTGACCGGGGTCTATCTGGTGAGCTGCGAAATCGATGGCGTGATTCAACCGGGCGTCGCCAATATCGGCGTGCGCCCCAGCGTTGCCGGTGACGGCCGCGCCCATCTGGAAGTGCACCTTCTGGATTTTGCCGGCGATCTGTATGGCCGGCGCCTCTCGGTGGCTTTCCACCACAAGCTGCGTGATGAGCAGCGTTTCGCCTCGCTCGAGGCCTTGAAGGCGGCGATTGCCGCTGATATCGCCGCTGCCCGTGAATATTGGCAGAGCCACCCGCTGATGAAGAGCCCGAAATGACCGACTACAAAGCTACGCTGAACCTGCCCGATACCCAGTTCCCGATGAAGGCCGGCCTGCCGCAACGCGAGCCACAGACCCTGCAGCGCTGGAATGAGATTGGCCTGTATAGCAAGCTGCGCAAGATTGGCGAAGGTCGGCCGAAGTTCGTCCTGCACGACGGCCCACCCTATGCCAACGGCAGCATCCATATCGGTCATGCGGTGAACAAGATCCTCAAGGACATCATCACCCGCTCCAAGACCCTGGCCGGCTTCGACGCGCCCTACGTGCCGGGCTGGGACTGCCACGGCCTGCCGATCGAGCACAAGGTCGAAACCACCTTCGGCAAGAACCAGCCGGCGGACCTGACCCGCGAGCGCTGCCGCACCTACGCCACCGAGCAGATCGAAGGGCAGAAGGCCGACTTCATCCGCCTCGGTGTGTTGGGCGACTGGGACAACCCCTACAAGACCATGGATTTTGCCAACGAGGCCGGCGAGATCCGCGCCCTGGCCGAGATGGTCAAGCAGGGCTTCGTGTTCAAGGGCCTGAAGCCGGTGAACTGGTGCTTCGACTGCGGCTCGGCGCTGGCCGAGGCCGAGGTGGAGTATCAGGACAAGAAGTCCGATGCCATCGACGTCGCCTTCCCCATCGAGGACGCAGACAAGCTGGCCGCCGCTTTCGGTTTGAGCGAGCTGAGCAAGCCGACCGCCATCGTCATCTGGACCACCACGCCCTGGACCATCCCGGCCAACCAGGCGCTCAACGTACACCCGGAATTTACCTACGCCCTCGTCGACACCGGCGAGCGCATCCTGCTGCTGGCCGAGGAACTGGTCGAGTCCTGCCTGCAGCGCTACGACCTGCAAGGTCAGGTGATCGCCACCGCGCCGGGCGCGGCGCTGGAGCTGATCCGTTTCCGCCATCCGTTCTACGAGCGTTTCTCGCCGGTGTACCTGGCCGAGTACGTCGAGCTGGGCGCCGGTACCGGCATCGTCCACTCGTCGCCGGCCTATGGCGAGGACGACTTCCGCACCTGCAAAGCCTACGGCATGAGCAACGACGACATCCTCAGCCCGGTGCAGAGCAATGGCGTCTACACCCCGGATCTGCCGTTCTTCGGCGGCCAGTTCATCTGGAAGGCCAACCCGGCCATCGTCGAGAAGCTGGCCGAAGTCGGTGCGCTGCTCAAGCACCAGCCGATCCAGCACAGCTACATGCATTGCTGGCGCCACAAGACGCCGCTGATCTACCGCGCCACTGCGCAATGGTTCGTCGGCATGGACACTCAGCCCAAGCAGGGCGGTACTCTGCGTGATCGCGCGCTGGCCGCCATCGAGCAGACCCAGTTCGTCCCGGCCTGGGGCCAGGCGCGCCTGCATAGCATGATCGCCGGCCGTCCCGACTGGTGCATCTCGCGTCAGCGCAACTGGGGCGTGCCGATCCCGTTCTTCCTGCACAAGGCCACCGGCGAGCTGCACCCGCGCACCGTCGAGCTGATGGAAGAGGTCGCCAAGCGTGTCGAGCAGGAAGGTATCGAAGCCTGGTTCAAGCTTGACGCTGCCGAGCTACTTGGCGCTGAAGCGGCTGACTACGACAAGATCAACGACACTCTCGACGTCTGGTTCGACTCCGGTACCACCCACTGGCATGTGCTGCGTGGCTCGCACGGCCTCGGCCACACCACCGGCCCGCGCGCCGACCTGTACCTGGAAGGCTCGGACCAGCACCGCGGCTGGTTCCACTCGTCCCTGCTGACCGGCAGCGCCATCGATGGTCATGCGCCGTACAAAGCGCTGCTGACCCACGGCTTTGTGGTCGACGAGAACGGCCGCAAGATGTCCAAGTCGCTGGGTAACGTGGTCGCCCCGCAGGAGGTCAACGACAGCCTGGGCGCCGACATCATGCGCCTGTGGGTCGCTTCCACCGACTATTCCGGCGAGATGGCCGTTTCCAAGGTGATCCTGCAGCGCAGCGCCGATGCCTACCGGCGCATCCGCAACACCGCGCGCTTCATGCTGGCCAACCTCAACGGTTTCGATCCGGCCAAGGACCTGCTGCAGCCCGAGCAGATGCTCGACCTCGATCGCTGGGCCGTCGACGCAGCCCTGCGCCTGCAGGAAGAGATCATCGAGGCCTACGCCGACTACCGCTTCTGGAACGTCTATTCCAAGGTGCACAACTTCTGCGTGCAGGAGCTGGGCGGTTTCTACCTGGACATCATCAAGGACCGCCAGTACACCACCGCCGCCGACAGCGTGGCGCGCCGCTCCTGCCAGAGCGCGCTGTTCCACATCAGCGAGGCGCTGGTGCGCTGGATCGCGCCGATCCTGGCCTTTACCGCCGAAGAGATCTGGCAGTTCCTGCCCGGCGAGCGCAACGAGTCGGTGATGCTCAACACCTGGTACGCCGGTCTGCAGCGCCTGCCGGAAGGCTTCGAACTGGATCGTGCCTATTGGGATCGCGTCATGGAGGTCAAGGCCGCGGTCAACAAGGAGCTGGAGAACCTGCGCACTGCCAAGGCCATCGGTGCCAGCCTGCAGGCCGAGGTCACCCTGTTCTGCGACGACGCCAAGCAGGCCGACCTGGCCAAGCTCGGCGACGAGCTGCGTTTCGCCCTGATCACCTCGGCGGCGCAGACCGCACCGCTGGCTGATGCGCCGGCCGATGCGGTGGTGACCGAGGTCGAAGGCCTGAAGCTGAAGATCCTCAAGTCCGCCCACGCCAAGTGCGGCCGTTGCTGGCACTTCCGCGCCGACGTCGGCAGCCATGCCGCGCATCCGGAGCTGTGCGGCCGTTGCGTGAGCAATATCGAAGGCGAGGGTGAGGTGCGCAAGCATGCCTGAGTCTTCGCGTTTCGGGCATCTGCCCTGGCTGCTGCTGAGCGTGCTGATCCTGGTCGCCGACCGGGTGACCAAGGACATCTTCGAGGGCACGCTGAGCATGTACCAGCGCATTGAGGTCATTCCGGGCTACTTCGACTGGACCCTGGCCTACAACACCGGCGCCGCTTTCAGCTTCCTGGCCGATGCCGCCGGCTGGCAGCGCTGGTTCTTCGCGGCCATCGCCATCGTCGTCAGCGTCGTGCTGGTGGTCTGGCTCAAGCGCCTCAAGCGTCACGAGACGTTGCTGGCCGTGGCGCTGGCCATGGTCCTGGGTGGTGCGCTGGGTAATCTGTATGACCGCGTGGTGCTTGGTCACGTGGTCGACTTCATTCTGGTGCACTGGCAGAGCCGCTGGTTCTTCCCGGCGTTCAACCTGGCCGACACCTTCATCACCATCGGCGCCATCCTGCTGGCGCTGGATATGTTCAAGAGCGACAAGTCCGCGAAGGAGGCTGCGCAATGACAGACGTACGCATCGGTCCGGACAGGGAAGTGACCCTGCATTTCGCCCTCAAGCTGGAAAACGGCGATGTGGTCGACAGCACCTTTGAAAAGCAGCCGGCCACCTTCAAGGTCGGCGACGGCAACCTGCTGCCTGGCTTCGAACAGGCGCTTTACGGTTTCAAGGCCGGCGACAAGCGCAGCGTGCAGGTGCAGCCGGAGCAGGGCTTCGGCCAGCCCAACCCACAGAACGTACAGATCATGCCGCGCAGCCAGTTCGAGGGCATGGAGCTTTCCGAAGGCCTGCTGGTGATCTTCAACGACGCCGCCAACGCCGAGCTGCCGGGCGTGGTCAAGGCGTTCGATGACAAGCAGGTCACCATCGACTTCAACCATCCGTTGGCCGGCAAGACGCTGCAGTTCGACGTGGAAATCATCGAGGTCAAGGCGCTCTAGCCTGCGCTGCCGCTCTTGTAGGAGCGGCTTCAGCCGCGAAGCTCTAGTTGCAGCCTGCGCTTATCCCGCGCAGGCTGTACCTTTCCGGGATCGCCCCATCGCGTCGTGCGATCCCCGATCAATACCGAGACAGCCAGCATGCATATCAAACTCGCCAATCCCCGTGGCTTCTGCGCCGGCGTCGATCGCGCCATCGAAATCGTCAACCGTGCGCTGGAAGTGTTCGGCCCGCCGATCTACGTGCGCCATGAAGTGGTGCACAACAAGTTCGTGGTCGAAGACCTGCGCGCCCGCGGCGCGGTATTCGTCGAAGAGCTGGATCAGGTGCCGGACGATGTCATCGTCATCTTCAGTGCCCACGGCGTGTCCAAGGCCGTGCGCGACGAGGCGGCCCGGCGCGGCCTCAAGGTATTCGACGCCACCTGCCCGCTGGTGACCAAGGTGCATATGGAAGTGGTGCGCTATAGCCGTGAGGGCCGCGAGTGCATCCTGATCGGCCACGAAGGCCACCCGGAAGTCGAAGGCACCATGGGCCAGTACGACGCCAGTAACGGCGGCGCCATCTACCTGGTGGAAGACGAGGCGGACGTCGCCGAACTGCAGGTGCGCAACCCCGAAAATCTGGCGTTCGTCACCCAGACTACCCTGTCCATGGACGACACCAGCAAGGTGATCGACGCCCTGCGCGCCAAGTTCCCGGCCATCGGCGGCCCACGCAAGGACGACATCTGCTACGCCACGCAGAACCGCCAGGATGCAGTGAAGCAACTGGCCAGCGAGTGCGACGTGCTGCTGGTCGTCGGCAGTCCCAACAGCTCCAACTCCAATCGCCTACGGGAACTGGCCGAGCGCATGGGCACCCCGGCCTACCTGATCGACGGCGCTGAGGATCTCCAGCGTGAGTGGTTCGATGGGGTGAACGGCATTGGCATCACAGCAGGTGCCTCGGCCCCGGAAGTGTTGGTGCGCGGTGTGGTCGAACAACTACGCGCCTGGGGGGCGGCAGGGGAGACGGAGTTGGATGGGCGGCCGGAGAATATTACGTTTTCGATGCCGAAGGAGTTGCGGGTCAAAGCCTTGTGATCGCCCCTATAGCGGGGGCGAAGTTCACTTTTACAGCGAGCCTGTGTCTTAGCCCCCTATAAGGCACACGCTCAGAGCACGTTACCGCCAGCACTCTTCGACACCATTGGCACCTGTGACGGTGCGTGTGCCCTGCTGGTTCAGGGCAAGAGTACCGCATCCGGTGTCTCTGGTTTGCGAGTTGATAGGTGTTGCGGTCATGGTGAATTGCACGGGGTTAGCATTGGCGGTGATGGCTAACTGGTAAAGTGCATTCTGCGAGTTTGCAGAGGCGAAGCCTAGTTCCGCAATGGTTGTGGCGTAGCGACTGTTCTGAGTGAAGAAGCGCTCTTGTCGAGCAGCCGCTTCCGCCAGTAATGCCTGCCCTTCCGTCCTATTGGAGCGTAGAACATAATTCTGATAACTGGGGATCGCGATACTTGCCAACACGGCAATGACCATGACCGCGATCATAAGCTCGATGAGGGTGAAACCCGACTGTTTATTCATTATCCATCTCACTTTGAATCTGTATTTGCTCTTCAGGGCTAGGTTGTCTGAGGATGGCCACTGAGTCGAGTTTCGGGAACGGCGTCGCGTGAGTGCCGGATGCCGCTATGACGCTTCCTGGGCGCAGCTGATAGATAACCGGTCCGCCGGTCGGCATAAGGCTTTCCGGGATGCGGTTGGGAAGCTGGTAGCGCTTTCCTTCGATAGTGATAAGGGACTTTTCCAGTTCGATTCGCTGTACAGCACCGGAAATCTCAAAGGTTTCGGCGTTTGCAGTGGAGGCTACGAGCAGAAAAAGTGCGCTGCTGATCAAGGCTTTCATACTCACTCTCCCAGGATCCGCCAGTTCTGGCGTCCGCGAGATGCGGGGCCGAAATCGAGGCGTTCACGCTGAATGCTGTCAGAAGTGTTGAAGAATGCGTCTTTACCGACAATGGCGGGGCTGCCGAAGCCGGGGATGCGAACGCTGGAGACGGTACGGCCCTGATAGGAGTCCTGTGCGGTGACGTAATTGTTCCCGCTCAGGTCCAGGACGTTGAACTGGGTGGCGCCTCCCGTGTAGGCATCGATTGCCATGAACCAGCGATCAATACCGGAGCTGCACGGGTCAGCATTGGGTGTGGTCGTTGCCGCGAACAGCACATTGGATCGAGCGCTCATGTCGGTTACGACCATTTCACCTTTCAAGGTAGAACCTTCTTTCAGATCTAGGAACCAGCCATATTTGCTCACTCCTTCGGCTGGATTGCCGTTGACGTACCATTCCACCGGGTTCTGGCTTAGCAGTCGGATCTCCCGACTGGTCGAGGTGCTGCTGTCAGTATCCTCGAAGGTGGCCGTGATTGCTGTCTCCATGTTCTGCTGAACCAACTGGTTGCGAGTGACGCTGGGCGTGGTTGTCGCATTCTGGCCAGCGGTTTGCCTATCCCAGATGCCATAGATAGTCATCGCCTGGCTGGTGTTGGCCTGGGCGTCGGTGGTTTCTATGTATTTACCGGTACCCACAGATACGATGTGGCCGAGACCGGTTGGGTGGCGAACGATGGTGGGTGCCGCAGTGATTGGTTGGCGGTTGGTATTCGTGGCGCTGAAGAGTGGCCTTGCGCCAAAGGCTGCGCGGAAGGTGTTGGCCGAAACCGGGGCAGCTGGGTTCACCACGAATGGCTCGCTTCTCGAGGCATCGAACAAGTCGAAGCGCCACAGATTGCCTTGCAGATCCCCTGCATACACGTAATCGGTAACTAGGTCGCCATTAATGTCGACAGCGCGTGGGGTTGAAAGGCCATTAATGACGTTATCTGCGCCAACGGTGATTTTTTTGGAAACACTACCATCTGCGGCATCGAGAATGAACAGTGCTGCTCTGTCGTTGGTACTGTTGTAACCGTTACTTAGGATCACGCTCCATTTGCCGTTGTGCAGCTTGGTAATGATTGGTTCGGGGAAGCTGAAGCCCAGATCGGTATCATCGGTGGAGCTGAACTCCCACAGCAGGCGTACGTCGGTCGGAACAGTAATATCCAATGCGAACACCGAGCGGCCACCGCCACGAAGCGTGCCGACCAGGATGGTGCGCCAAGCCCCATTGATAAATACATCACCGGTAACCGGAGTTCCATCTACATAGAACTCATGGGTGGTGCCATAGCTCTTATCCGTCAACCTATTCAGTTTGGGGATGACTGCTGTGGGGATATAGGCGAAAACCTCATTACCATTTTGATCAAAGCCGTGCAGCATGCCGTCATTGGCACCGACATAAATGCGCTTGGGCCGTTCGGCGTTAGCGGTGCGGAAGTTGGCGTAGGAAGTATTTCCTGAGGTGCCGGCGGCCTGATCCATCAAGTAAGCCAGGCGATCAGGTGCACCGACAACAACTGGGCTGGAGTGAATGATGTCGCCCAGTAGATAGGTGCGCTCGCGAAAGGTGGTGTTCTCTCGGGAGCGATCACCGCGAAGGAAGTTGACGCGCAGAGATCCCAGGCTATCGACGACGCCGTTGACGTTACGGTTCAGTACATCCTGTTGGGCAGCGCTGAGATTGTTCCAAGTGAAGTCAGCAAGGGACGAGTTCCTGTTGATCTTTATGTTGCGTGTTCCGGGACTCTGTGCCTGCAATTTGCTGCGGGCATTCCAGTCGAGTGTCAGCGCTCCGTTGGAGTCCACGTCGTACTTGATCAACTCACCGCTCCAGTTATCGCTGGAGAAGCGCGCATAGTAGGCCTCGTTGCCGGCGCTGGTAACGGCTGACTCCAGGGAGACAGCCGATGCCGATGTGTCTCGATCCGCGATGCGACTGAGAATGGTCTTGAACGCAGTAACCATGTCTTCAGGTGAGTCCACGCTGAAAAACTCGCCACGAGAGTTGACTGCTGCGTGCCAAAGGTCATAGACATTGTTGGCACTGTCAGAGCCGGCGTTTGGCCAGGCGGTGGTGCCGGCGGCAAGATTTTCATAACCACCTGCGAAGGTGCTGCCAGCCCATGCCGGATTGCTCAGACTGCGGGTCAGGCCAAGCCCGAGTGTGTAGGTGACCAGATGCTGCCAGGTTGCCGGGTTGTTGCGTGCATCCCAGTATTCGGTCGCAGCGTTGGCATTCTTGTAGGGAATGTAGGGTTTCAGTTCGTTGGCAATGTTGGGCTGTGCATCCTCGGCCCAGTACTTGAAGGCCACGTCTGCCACGGTGTTCGAGACAGAGTCTCGGAAAGGCGCTCGGGGGGTGTACGCAGTGCCGTCTGGCAGTGCCGCTATCGAAGTATTGTCGACGTTGCCGACGTTGAAGCCGCTGTCACCGTTCCAGACACCGTCCGTCATCAGAATGTGATAAGACGGGCGGCAGGCGTATTGGGGAGCGGTCGTAACTCCGGGTTCCGCCGCGAACGGACCGTTGACGCCTGTGTTCTTGAGAAATTCACCCGCGCGTCGCGCGGCGCCGCGTAACGGCGTGCCGCCGCTACCGCGAATATCGGCTAACCAGGAGAAGAATGTCTGACGGTGGCTGCCGGCAAAGTTACGCAAGGCGTTGTTGTAGCTGGTATTGGAGATCCCGCGACAAGCAGTACTGGTCAGATTGCCGATATCCGTGCAGGAGTTGAGCATCTGCCAAGTTACCCGGACATTCTCGGGCAAGGTATAAAACGCCAAGTTGGCGGCACTTGCGGTAGCCAAGGAGCGTGTGCGGTAGAAGGCATACCAGTTGGCGAAGTTCTGTTGCTCGCTCGCACCTACGTTGACGCGGCGGTAGCACGCATTGTTGGTGATTGCACCGTTGTTGCAGAGGCTGCCGTCATATACGTAGTAATAAGCAGCAGTGCCATTATCGTACCGGCCACTCACCAGGAATGGATGGCTTGCCAGCGTCTGGCTGGTGTCGCCTGGAGTGTAGACCGTCGTTGCCCGGAAGTTGTTGCTCAGGTTTACCCGAGTACCCAGGCTTGGGTTGAAGCCATCGAGGGGGGCACTGGTAAATGATGGCGTAGCGTGGCTACCCACAGTTGTTAGACCGGTCGCAGAATTGAATGTAACGGTCTTTGGGATCTCATAGACGGCCGATGGATTGTAATACATCGGGTTATAGGTGGATGAAAAGAAGCGAGCCTGAGAAGCGTTGTTGTTGGTTCTGGCGTCGCCGGAAATACCGTCCGGCGCGTACCCCCAGGCCATGGAACCCGAGTCGTCGAGCGTAACCAGCAGATTAGGGGCTACGCCTTCGGTCAGGAACAAAGGCTCCTGGCTGATGGTCAGGCCCGCGGCGCTAACACTCTGGGCTGCGCTGCAGATTGCTATCGTCAGAGCGGCACTGAAACCTGATTTGCTGAAAGCTTTGATATTCATGATTGATTGTCTCGGTCAGTATCGCTGGACAACTACAGATTGCAGGGTTTCGGTCATGCGCTGGGAGCGTCCAGGTGAGCGTGCATTGACCTGGTAGTAGTAGGGGCCGACTCCACGGCTGCGTTCCTCCGGGTCGGTGACCTCGACGCGGCCAGTCGAGTCGGCCGGGTCGAAGCCGATCAGGGCGCTAAACCAGCGGGGGTCGTCAGCAACACTATAAAGATCGGTCTGTTGTGCGGTTGAGCCCTTGTAGGCCATGACCGAGCCGCTCTCGAACACACTGTCGACATCGCTTGGTATCGTTGCCAGTACGCAGTTTTCTGCGCTCGTCGAGCAAGCGGCGCTGGTGTCGGCAGGCCCAATCGAGTTGGCGAGACGGATCTCTCCCTCACGCAGCGCGGATTCGGCAGCGTTGAATGCAGTCTGCTTGTCACGCAGGTTGCCGACGATGCGTTCTTCGAGCGTCACTTCGCGCATGCTGGATATGGCCAATAAAGTGATGATCAGCAGCAAAACCAAGCTGATGATCAGCGTTGCACCTCGTTGCGAATGTCTAGTCTGCAGACTCATGGAGCGATGTTCCTCAAGGTGGTTGTGCCTTGAACCGACTTGTAGAGTTTCTTGTCGGTGGCTGTCGTTGCCGTAGCGTTCGCCAGAGGGTAGTTGTAGTTGGTCGTATTCAACGCGACGTTGGCAGATTCGCTCTCATGCAGTGACGCGTATCGGACCGCAACAATGTTATTGGCCGATGCTGCATCGCTTGCTGACAGGTAGGTATCTGCCTGCCTGTTTGCATTAAGGTCCACACCATATTCGAAGGTGATCTGGTTCAACCCGGAAAGCATGGTTTGTCCTCGGCCGTTCACGTAGCAGTTGAGATCGCTGCCAACCCGCTCTATGCGGATAGTGATTGGGTCATCATTCGCGATGAGATCTCCATGACAGTCCCGCTCGCCGACATCTGCGCGTTGATAGCGGAAACAGACGCCCAGGCCATTGGTGGTTGGCCGGATGATCTGGCCCGCCGAGAAGGTCGGGCAGGCGGCGTCGGTGCTGGAACTTTTGAAAACGAAGTCACGGCTATCCTGGGCAAGCTGCCTGTAGCCGGCCTTGTAGAGTTCCTTCTCGAGTAGCAATAGCGCGAAACGGCTGTTTTCCAAGTTGGCGGACTGATTTTGCTGGTAGATGTAGTTGCGCTTGTTATCGATGTAGATCTGTGTGATTCCCAAAATCAGAAAGCTGCTGATGAGTAGGGTGATCATCAGCTCGACCATGGACAGGCCGGTTTGCCGTGTTGCGTTCATAATACTGGCCTCAGGGTTCGAAGCTGATTCGGTAGAATTCGCGGCTGTTCGCGTTGTCCACTTCGCCAGCGTTGGTACAGGGGGTGTTCGGGGCACACTCCGAATTGCGGCTCAGCCAGGCAATCTGGATCTTGATAGCCGAACCGAGGTTGTCGCAGGCTGCTGAATTGGGAGTGCTATCCCGACAAATTACGAACTCGGCCAAGGTTGAGTTATCCACCGGTAAGCTGTTGCGTACCTGTTGGGCCCAGAGATTCAGATGATCCGTCGCCATATCATCTGGTGTACAGCCGCTGGCTGTGCGGCAGTCAGCAACACCGCTGGCAGGAAAGCTCGCAGACGCTGCTTTGTAGTAATTGGATGTCCCCCTCAACAGACCATTGGATGCGACGACACCGTCTCTGTTGCTGCGAATAAGCTCGATTAGATCGTCGGCCAGCATAGATGCCGTGTTGCGTTGCGCGGAATCTTGCGTGTACTGGATAGTTCGACCCTGCATAGCAACCAGGCCGAGAATGCCGATACTGATGATGACGATGGCGACCAGCACTTCGATCAGGCTGAAGCCCTCTGACCGGTTGGATTTAAACATGGAGGTCCTCATGGCGTGCAGTCTGTCGGAGTCGTGGCGGGCTGAGTGATGCGGCCACTCGGTTGCAGGGCGATTGATCGAGCATTGCCGGTGTTGCCGTCCTGGCATAGCACTATGACGGGATTACCAGTTACATCCAGGGTGCCGTTTGGGCGAAACGACAGCCATTTCTGGGCGCCCGCACTGCCGGAAGCAGTGAGGTTGGCCTGATTGAAACCTGTGTGTTCACGCAGTTCTTCGTCGACAGAGGCGTTGAAGGCCCGATTGGTGCCTTGATCGCCGCTGACGTAGATGCGGATCTGCTGATCCCAGCGACCGTCACTACCGGAGATGTTCTCCAGCGTAACTACGCGGTTCCGCATCACTGCCTCGTTCTTCGCGTACTGCATTAGGCCATAGAGCTCGTCGCTTGCACTTTGCACTCTGTTGGACTGGATGAGATTGGTGAAGCTGGGCATTGCGACACTAGCCATAATGGACAGCAGGATCAGAACGATCAGCAGTTCAATGAGCGAGAAACCGGCCGCACCGTTTGAGCGATTCATGACGCCTCCTTTGTATGCGATATGATTCTGGAGGCTGTGGCGTTCATCTGTCCCGGTCGGCGGGATGAGTGGAGTGAAGCTCCGGATAACCGGTTAGCAGCCCTGGATATCCTGTCCCGAACTGCTCTCTGCTTTGATTCGCCCTGGCTTGTTGAGGACAATTTCCCAGCGTTTGGGGCTGGCTGGGTGGCATAGATGGAAACGCCCGTTTGCTGCTGGTGCGGTACCGTTGGGGTAGAAAATTATTGATTTGTTGAAGCCTTTCCATTGCAGCGCGAGAGGTGGCGGGAGGGTATGTTTGGCCAGCACCTCCGAGGTAGACTTGTTCCTAGTCAACCATCCGGCTTGCCAGTCTCCACTACAATCGCGTCCATTCGCTGAGCCGCAGAGTTCGATCTGCATGGCGTACTGTATTGCTTGCGCACGCGCAGCATTCATATGACCGATGAGTAGGTTGGCCTGAGTATCGCCCTGGAGTCGAGCGCTAAGTATTGAAAAGTTGGGAATGCCCAAACTGCCGATAATTGTAATCAGGGCGAGTACCACGAGCAGTTCGTGCAGCGAGAATGCGGCTTGTTTGGTATGCATGGATGGTCCCTTTCATCTGTAGCGTCTTCCTGACGTTGTTTAGTTAAGTCCCCTTTCGATAGAAGGCAAGCAAAGCGTGATAAAAGCGGCTGTGGTGGGTGCGGGTGCGCTAGGTCTGCTCAGTGCTTATCAGCTGGCGTTGGGGGGGGGGCAGGTCTGTGTGTTGGAGCGTTGTCGCGCCGGCCGCGAAGCCTCTTGGGCGGGCGGCGGCATTGTTTCGCCGCTCTATCCCTGGCGTTACAGCGCGGCGGTGACGGCGCTGGCGCATTGGTCGCAGGATTTCTATCCGGGGTTTGCGCGGCAGTTGCTGGAAGACACCGGCGTCGATCCCGAGGTGCATGTCACCGGCTTGTATTGGCTTGATCTGGATGACGAGGCCGAGGCGCTGGCCTGGGCTGCGCGCGAGGCGCGCGCGCTGTTTCCGGTGGATATTGCTGAGGCTTATCAGCAGGTGCCTGTTCTGGGTGGCGGTTTCAAGCGCGCCATTCATATGCCGGGTGTGGCCAATGTGCGCAACCCGCGGCTGGTCAAAGCGCTGCGGGCGGCTTTGGCGGCCATGCCGAACGTGGAGCTGCGTGAGCATTGCCCGGTCACTGGTTTCATTCAGGAGAATGGGCAGATCCGGGGTGTGACTACCGCAGGTGGTGAGATTCGTGCCGAGCGGGTGGTCCTGGCGGCCGGCGCTTGGAGTGGCGAGTTGCTCAAGACGCTTGGGCTGGAGTTGCCGGTCGAGCCGGTGAAAGGGCAGATGATTCTCTACAAGTGCGCGGATGATTTCCTACCGAGTATGGTGTTGGCCAAGGGGCGCTATGCGATCCCGCGGCGCGATGGGCATATCCTGATTGGTAGCACGCTGGAATACGCCGGCTTCGACAAGACGCCGACCGATAATGCGCTGGAAAGCCTGAAAGCCTCGGCCGAAGAGCTGCTGCCTGCACTCAAGGATGCCGAAGTGGTGGGGCATTGGGCAGGTTTGCGGCCCGGTTCGCCCGAGGGCATTCCCTTCATTGGCGAGCTGCCTACTCATCCCGGGCTATGGCTCAACTGCGGGCATTTCCGCAACGGATTGGTGCTGGCGCCAGCCTCCTGCCGGCTGCTGGCTGATCTGATGCTTGGGCGTGAGCCGATCATCGATCCGGCGCCTTATGCGCCAGCGGGGCGGTTGCACTAGTGGTTCGTCATCCCCGCATCAAGGGATTGCGGGGCGTGAAACGGACTAGCTTGATCGCCAGCAAGTCGGCTCCTACACAAGAATGATCTGTGATCGCAGGTGTCAGTCGATACCTAGTTTCTTCAGGCGATAGCGCATCGAACGGAAGGTCAGGCCCAGACGTTGGGCCGCCGCCGTGCGGTTCCAACGTGTTTCTTCCAGTGCCTGCATGATCAGCTTGCGTTCGATGTCCTCGAGGTAGTCCTCGAGGTTGTCGATCTGCGCCAGGCTGGTTTCGCCGCCCTCGTTGCTGGGGCCGCTGGCATCGGCCAGGCGCAGGTCGCTGGGTGTGATCTGGTCGTCTTCGCAGAGGGTGTAGGCGCGTTCGAGCATGTTTTCCAGCTCGCGCACGTTGCCGGGGAAGCGATAGTTCTTCAGCTTCTCCAAGGCATCGGGATGCAGTTTGGCGGCGGCCAGGCCAGTGCCATCGGCCAGGCGCGCGAGCATCACGTCAGCCAGTTGAGCGATATCTTCGCGACGCTCACGCAGCGGCGGCACGCGCAGTTCGATGACGTTGAGCCGGTAGTAGAGGTCCTGGCGGAAACGGCCAGCAGCAACTTCGGCTGCCAGATCCTTGTGGGTGGCGCAGAGGATGCGTACATCGACCACCACTTCCTGCTGGCCACCGACGGCGCGCACGGCTTTTTCCTGAATCGCGCGCAGCAATTTGACCTGCATCGGCAGCGGCAGGTCGGCGACTTCATCGAGGAACAGGGTGCCGCCATTGGCCGCCTGGAACAGGCCCTGCTTGTCTTCGATGGCGCCGGTGAAGCTACCTTTCTTGTGGCCGAAGAACTCGCTTTCCATCAGCTCCGAGGGAATCGCGCCGCAGTTGACCGGTACGAACGGCTGCTCCACGCGTGGGCCCTGTTCGTGGATCAGGCGGGCGACCAGTTCCTTGCCGCTACCCGATTCGCCGCTGATGTAGACCGGTGCCTGGCTGCGCGAGAGTTTCTGGATCTGCTTGCGCAGCGACTTCATCGGTGGCGAGTCGCCGAGCAGACGACTGTCGACCGGGGTTTCCTCACCTTCGGGGGAGCGAATGCGCAGGGCGGTGGCGACCAGTTCGCGCAGGCGACCGAGGTCCACCGGTTTGGTGAGGAAGTCGAAGGCGCCGGCCTTGAGCGAGTTGATCGCGGTGTCCAGGCTGCCGTAGGCGGTGATCATCGCCACGGGCACTTGCGGATGGCGCTGCTGGATATGCTGCACCAGATCCAGGCCGGTGCCATCGGGCAGGCGCATGTCGGTCAGGCACAGGTCGAACGGCTCGCGCGCCAGCCACTCGCGCGCTTCCTTGACGTTGCGGGCGCTGCGGGTATCCAGCTTCATGCGCCCGAGGGTGATTTCCAGCAGCTCGCGGATATCGGGTTCGTCGTCGACGATCAGGGCTCTCTGACGGTTCATGCTCAGCTCAGTTTGCGCGGATGGGCGAAGGTGATACGGAAGCAACTGCCGCCCCCTTCACGAGGTTTATAGTCGAGGCGGGCCTGGTTGCCTTGGCACAGCTCGCGAGAAATATACAGGCCGAGGCCGGTGCCCTTGTTCTCGGTGGTGTAGAAGGGCTCGAAGATGTGCTGCTCTTGCTCGGGCGGCACACCGGGGCCGTCGTCGAGGATTTCCAGCACCGGCAGGTCGCTGTTCTCGTCGCGGAAAAGGCGCAGCCAGACCTGGCCGATCTTGTGCTGCTTGGCACTATAGCGCAGGCCGTTCTGGACCAGATTGGTCAGCACTTGGGTCAGTTGATGCGGGTCCATGCGTGTCTGCAGGCTGCCGCCCTGGGTCTCCAGGTGGATCTGCCGGTCAGTCGGTGCCGAGCTGCGAAACTCGCTGGCGAAGCGGTGCAGCCAGTACTTCAGGTCGAGCAGTTGCGGTTCGGCTTGGCGCCTGCGTGACAGTTGCAGAACGTTCTCGATCACCAGGTTCATGCGCTTGGAGTGATCCTGAATGATCTGCGCCAGGCGCTGGTCTGGGCCGTGCAGATCCTCCGACTCCTGCAGCAATTGCGCGGCATGACTGATGGCGCCGAGCGGGTTGCGAATTTCGTGGGCGATACCGGCGGTCAGGCGGCCGAGCGAGGCCAGCTTGAGTTGCTGCGCCTGCTGGGCGATCTGCGAGATGTCGTCGAGAAACACAAGGGTGTGCTGCTGGTCACCGCGTTGCAGGGAAATGAAGCTGGGCTGCAGTACCGGGCCATCGACCTGGGCCTGCAGGCTGTCCGGGCGCAAGGTCGGGTTGTGCAGCCACTGTTGCAGGCGTTTGACCAGCTCCGGGCTGTGTGGGTCGATGATCTTGCCGGTCAGTTCGCCGCGCCCCAGCAGTTGGGTCGCGCCCTGGTTGGCCAGCAGCACACGATGCTGGGTATCGAGCACCAGGATGCCGGTGCGCATGCGCTGCAGGATCTGCGCGTTGAGCTCTTCCAGGTTGGCCACGTCGGCCGCGCGTTGCTCGGCCAGGTTCTCGCTGACTTGCAGGCGGCGGGTGATGCCTTGGATGAACAGCGCCCCGGCGAAGCACAGCGCGCCGAGGGCGCCAGCCTGCACGTACTGGGCGGCGGCAGCCGGGCGGCTGAGGCTGAGGTAGAAGGTCAGGTAGATCAGCGCCATGGCGGCGACGGCGGCGATCAGCAGACCAACGCGTCCGCGCAGGAGGATATTGGCGATGGCCACCGCTACCACCAGCAGGTTGCCTATGCCGCTGGGCGTGCCGCCGGCGGCGTAGAACAGGGCCGAGAGAAAGATCACGTCGACCAGCGCCAGGCTGAACAGCTGCATCAGGTGCTTGGGTTTCTGCACCAGTACGGCGATGAAGATGTTGAGGATCAGGTAAACCCAGCTGCCGGTGCGAAACAGCTCGATATGCACGACGTCCAGCAACTGCTCGTCGAGGTTGCTGGAGATCATCAGTATCAGCGCCAGGCCGATGCTCAGGCGATAGAAGTGATAAAGCCTGAGGATGCGTCGCCCCTGGGTGTTGCCGGGTGCGCTGATATCAGCGGTCACCGGTGTGCGGGCCTTGTTCGAGGTGGGCCTGGCTGCAGTACCACTGCTGATCCTGGCTCAGCGCCTGGGTCTTGGGAATGTGCACGCCGCAGTGCGCGCAGCGCACCATGGGGGCTGCGGTGTCCTCGGTGGGTCGAGTGCTTTTGGCTTTGCTGATGAAGCGACGCCAGATCCAGATTGCGGCGAAGATCACTGCAACCCAGAACAGCAGGCGGAACAGGCCCATGGTGTGCTCTTTTATCCGGTTAAAGCCGGCAGTTTAGCCAAGCTGAGACCATCGGCACAGGGGGGCGGTGGCAGGCTGTGAGCTGATTCCGAGGGGACGGGCTGCAAGTCGGAGGTGAGCCCGTAGCCAGGATGAAATCCGTGGGCAGAAAAAAGGGAGGCCGGGGCCTCCCTTCTGCGTTGACGTGTCGATCAGTCGAACAGACCGAAGGTCAGGTAGCTCCAGATCGAACGCTTCTTGGCGGTTTCGCCGGTCTTGGCGTCCTGCTGCAGTTCGCGCGGTATCTGCTGCTCGGCTTCCTCGTACTGACGAACCACGTCCTGGCTGGCGCGGGTTTCGCCCGGCGGCAACGGCGTGTCGGTTTCGATCAGGCCCAGGGTGGCTTTGGCCAGCCAGGAGCGGTTGTCGGCTTCCTCTTCGAGCGGCACGAACTCGCCGCTTTCCAGGCTCGGATGGTCAGGGTAGTTGAGCTTGAGGGTTTCCAGGCTGGTGGCAGCCAGGTCGTCCAGGGACAGGCGCTGATAAGCCTCGGTCATGATTGCCAGACCGTCACCGACCGACGGGGTTTCCTGGAAGTTTTCCACCACGTAGCGGCCACGGTTGCCGGCGGCGACGTAGGCCTGGCGGGTCAGGTAGTAGTGGGCGACGTGCACTTCATAGGCGGCCAGCAGGTTGCGCAGGTAGATCATGCGCTGTTTGGCGTCCGGGGCGTAGCGGCTGGTCGGGTAACGGCTGGTGAGCTGAGCGAACTCGTTGTAGGAGTCGCGCGCGGCGCCCGGGTCACGCTTGGTCATGTCCAGCGGCAGGAAGCGCGCCAGCAGGCCACGGTCCTGGTCGAAGGAGGCCAGGCCCTTGAGGTAGTAGGCGTAGTCGACGTTGGCGTGCTGCGGGTGCAGACGAATGAAGCGCTCGGCGGACGACTTGGCGGCCTCCGGCTCGGCATTCTTGTAGTAGGCGTAGATCAGCTCCAGCTGCGCCTGCTCGGCATAGCGCCCGAACGGATAGCGCGACTCCAGCGCCTTCAGTTTGGCGATGGCCTGGGTGTAGCTGCGGTTGTCCAGGTCGGCCTGGGCCTGCTGGTACAGCTCCACCTCGCTGAGGTTTTCATCGACCTCCGGCTGCTTGGAAGAGCAGGCGGCGGTAAGGGCGAGGATGGCGATCAGCAGCAGGTGTTTCACTTGCATGGCGGCTTGCGTCCCTGTGACGGCCGCGCGGCCGTCCTGTTATGATGAGCGCCCCCGGAAAACCCTGGGGCAAAGACGCCGTATTTAACCACAAGCCTGTCGCCGAAACCAAAGGCCAGGCTCCCGCCGTTGCCGAAGATGACTTCTATAAACAAACAGCTGATCCAACTCCAGGCCATTGTCCCCTTTGAACAGGGCGGTCAACGCCTCGACCAGGTGGCTGCGCAGCTGTTTGGCGAGTTCTCCCGTTCGCGCCTTTCCACCTGGATCAAGGAAGGTCGCCTGACTGTCGATGGCGCCGTGGCGCGTCCGCGCGACACCGTGCATGCTGGCTCGACGCTGGTACTGGATGCCGAGCAGGAAGCGCAGGGCGAGTGGATCGCGCAGGACATCGAACTGAACATCGTCTATGAAGACGAACACCTGCTGGTGATCGACAAGCCAGCCGGTCTGGTGGTGCACCCGGCCGCGGGGCATGCCGACGGCACCCTGCTCAACGCCCTGCTGCACCACGTACCGGACATCATCAATGTGCCGCGCGCCGGCATCGTCCATCGTCTGGACAAGGACACCACCGGCCTGATGGTGGTGGCCAAGACCCTGCAGGCGCAGACCAATCTGGTCGAACAACTGCAGAAGCGCAGCGTCAGCCGCATCTATGAATGCATCTGCATCGGCGTGATCACCGCCGGCGGCACCATCGATGCGCCGATTGGCCGCAGCTCCAGCCAGCGTCAGCGTATGGCAGTGACCGATGGCGGCAAGCCGGCGATCAGTCACTACCGCGTGCTCGAGCGCTACCGCTCGCACACCCATGTACGGGTCAAGCTGGAAACCGGGCGTACCCACCAGATTCGTGTGCACATGACCCACGTTGGCTACCCGCTGGTGGGCGATCCGGTCTACGCCGGCCGTTTCCGCATTCCGCCAGCCGCCAGCCCGACACTGGTGCAGAGCCTCAAGGAATTCCCGCGTCAGGCGTTGCATGCACGCTTTCTCGAGCTGGATCATCCGGCTACGGGCAAGCGCATGAAGTGGGAGTCGGAGCTGCCGGATGATCTGGTCTGGCTACTGACCCTGCTGCGCCAGGATCGTGAGGCTTTCGTCGGGTGAGTGCCCACGATTGGTTGACTCCCGACTGGCCTGCGCCGGCTAACGTGCGCGCCTGCGTCACCACCCGTAGCGGCGGCGTCAGCGCGGCACTGTTCGATACCTTCAACCTGGGCGATCATGTCGAGGACGACCCGATTGCGGTGGCAAGCAACCGTCAGTATCTGGTCGATGCCCTGGGTTGCCAGCCAGCCTGGTTGCGCCAGGTGCACGGCATAGTGGTGGCCGAAGCCAATCCGGCGGTGGTCATCGAAGCCGATGGCAACTGGACGGCCACGCCTGGTATCGCCTGTACGGCGATGACTGCCGATTGCCTGCCGGCATTGTTCTGCGACCGCGCCGGTACGCGTGTGGCGGCTGCCCATGCGGGTTGGCGCGGGTTGGCCGGTGGTGTGCTGGAGGCGACCGTGCAGGCGATGAAAGTCGCGCCGCAGGAATTGCTGGTCTGGCTTGGCCCAGCCATCGGCCCGGCCGCGTTCGAGGTCGGGGCTGAAGTACGCGAGGCCTTCGTACAACAGCACGCCGGGGCTGCCAGCGCATTCGTGCCCAGCGCCAATGCCGGCAGGTTCATGGCCGATATCTACCAACTGGCACGTATCCGCCTGGCTGCCATCGGCGTCACCGCCGTCAGCGGCGGTGGCCTGTGCACCTACAACGACCCGCGTTTCTACTCCTATCGCCGCAGTGCCCGCACCGGACGTTTCGCTTCGCTGATCTGGCTGCAGTCCTGATCTGTTGGAGCGAGCTCTGCTCGCGAATTCTGTAAGCCAACGGCTTCGCGAGCAGAGCTCGCTCCTACGTTTTCTGGCGCCGTTTGTTGTGGTGCTTAATCACCAGCATCAATAGTGCTGTGCCGAGCGAGACGACCGGTCATATGCTCGGCGTCATGAACAGCATTCGACTCGACAAGCGCGACCTGATCCTCAGCAAGGGCTCGGCGGTGATGACCCGGCGCGGTTATCACGGCACCGGCGTGCTGGAGATCGTCCAGGCGGCCGGGATTCCCAAGGGCAGCTTCTATCACTACTTCGCCAGCAAGGAAGATTTCGCCCTGCAGGCGCTAGCTTTCATCTATCGGCCGCGCCTGACGCGCTATGCCCAGGCGCTTAATGACCCGGCATTGAGCCCGCGTGCACGCATCCTTGGCTATTACCGCGACCTGCTGGCGCACTTCGCCCGCCAGGAGACGCCGCAGTACCACTGCTTCATCGGCAGCCTGAGTTTCGAGATGAGCGAGATGCTGCCGGCCATCGGTGCCGAGGTCGCGGCCATCCAGCAGGCCTCGGTGGATATCCTGCGCGACTGCCTGGAGCAGGCGCAGGCCGCCGGTGAACTGCCGGCCGACGAGGACTGCGGCAACCTCGCTACCTTCATCAGCGACGCCTGGCAAGGCGTGCTCGCCCGTCTCAAGGTGGGGCGCAACCTGCAGCCGCTGGAAGCTTTCGTCACCCGCCTGGAGCGTTTGCTGCAGGCCTGATTACCGTTCAACCCCAGAGGAAAGATGATGAGCGCTCCCGTTCAAGCCCTGTTCGCCCCGTTCCGCCTCGGTAACCTGGAGCTGCCGACCCGTGTGGTCATGGCGCCGATGACCCGCTCCTTTTCGCCCGGTGGTGTGCCCAATGCCAAGGTCATCGAGTATTACCGTCGCCGTGCGGCTGCGGGCGTGGGCCTGATCGTCACCGAGGGCACCACCGTCGGTCATAAGGCCGCCAATGGTTATCCGAATGTGCCGCGTTTCTACGGCGAAGACGCCCTGGCCGGCTGGAAGCAGGTGGTCGACGCCGTGCATGCCGAAGGCGGCAAGATCGTTCCGCAGCTCTGGCACGTGGGTAACGTGCGCAAGCTGGGCACCGAGCCGGATGCCAGCGTGCCGGGCTTTGGCCCGATGGAGAAGACCAAGGACGGCCAGGTGGTCGTGCATGGCATGACCCAGGCCGATATCGATGAGGTGATCGCCGCCTTCGCCCAGGCTGCGCGCGATGCCAAGGCCATCGGCATGGATGGTGTGGAGATTCATGGCGCCCATGGCTACCTGATCGACCAGTTCTTCTGGGAAGGCAGCAACCAGCGAACCGACCAGTACGGTGGTGACCTGGCAGCGCGTTCGCGTTTTGCCATCGAGCTGATCCAGGCGGTGCGCGCTGCGGTCGGCCCGGACTTCCCGATCATCCTGCGGTTCTCGCAGTGGAAGCAGCAGGACTACACCGCACGCCTGGTGCAGACCCCGGAGCAGCTGGAGGCCTTCCTCAAGCCGCTGTCCGATGCGGGCGTGGACATCTTCCATTGCTCGACGCGCCGTTTCTGGGAGCCGGAGTTCGAAGGCAGCGACCTCAACCTGGCCGGCTGGACACGCAAGCTCACTGGCAAGCCGACCATCACCGTCGGCAGTGTCGGCCTGGATGGCGAGTTCCTGCAGTTCATGGTCAAGACCGACAAGGTGGCCGAGCCGGCCAGTCTCGAGAATCTGCTCGAGCGCCTGAACAAGGAGGAGTTCGATCTGGTCGCCGTGGGCCGCGCGCTGCTGGTCGACCCGGATTGGGCGCTGAAGGTGCGTGAAGGCCGCGAGCAGGACATCCTGCCGTTCAGCCGCGATGCGCTGACCACGCTGGTCTGAGTCCGTTTCTGGCGGGCGTCGCGATCCGGCGCCCCGTTTTCAGCCCCGGCACGTCGGGGCTTTTTTACGCCCGCTGGTTGAGGTGGCGCCGCGCGAACCTGCTCGGTATCGCGTCAGGTTCGCGGTGCGCATGGCGCACCCTACGGGGAGTGTGTCAGTGCTCCGGCGTTTTGCTCGGGATCGCCACTGGGGTGTCGATGTTTACCGGCTTCGTCCGCTCGGGCGCCGGCTGCATGGCGCTGCGCAGGTGCTGTTCGAACAGCGCGACGATGCCGTCCCAGCTGAGGTGGCTGGCATGCCTGCGGGCATTGAGGCGGATGCGGCGGAAGACTTCCGCATCGTCCAGCAACTCACAGGCGGCTTCGCAGAAACCGGCTTCGTCGCCAGGGCGGGCGAGCATGCCGTTGTGCCCGTGATGGATATGCTGGGCGGCCGCAGCCTGGTCGAATGCCACCACGCCGAGGCTCGATGCCAGGGCCTCCAGCACCACATTGCCGAAGGTTTCCGAGAGGCTGGGGAACAGGAACAGATCGCCCGAAGCGTAGTGCGTGGCCAACGCTTCACCGCGCTGCAGGCCGCAGAACAGCGCGTCTGGTAGTTGCGCCTGGAGGTTGGCGCGCAGTGGTCCGTCGCCGACCAGGACCAGGCGCATACGGCGCTGCGGGTGAGCCGTCTGCAGGGCGTGGAAGGCTTTTACCAGCAGACCGAGATTCTTCTCTGCCGCCAGGCGACCTACATGCAGCACGGCCAGGTGATCCGGCCCCAGGCCCCAGCTTTCGCGCAAGGCGTCGCAGCGTCTGCGTGGGTGGAACAACTGGCTGTCGACGCCACGGGCAAGCAGGGCCAGGCGCTCGAAATCACGGCGCTCAAGATCGACCTTCTGGCCGATGCTCGGCACCAGCGTCATCTGCGTGCGGTTGTGGAACCAGCGCAGGTAGTTGGTCATCGCTCGGGTCAGCAGGCCGATGCCGTAGTGCCCGGTGTACTGCTGGAAATTGGTGTGAAAACCGCTGACCACTGGGATCGCCAGGCGCCTGGCCGCGCGCAAAGCGGACAGGCCAAGCGGGCCTTCGGTGGCGATGTAGAGCACGTCCGGTCGCTGCCGTTGCCAGCGCCTGAGCAGCTTGTGCAGGGATGACTGACCCCATTGCAGGCCGGGGTAGCCGGGCAGCGGCCAGCCGCGAGTGAGCAGCAGGTCATTGCCGGCGTCCTGCTCCTGATCGACCTCCTGGCGTGGCCGTATCAGTTGTACGCGATGGCCACGGCCACGCAGGCCGTCGACCAGGCGGCCGAGGGTATTGGCCACGCCGTTGATTTCCGGCGGGAAGGTTTCGCTGATCAGCGCGATGTGCAGAGAAGGTGCGTTCATGTAAGCAGTCTCTGCCCAGGTCATGTAGTGAACATGACGTTTCGATTGCGTTTATATGTCAGGCAAGCAGGCCGTGAAGTTGTTCTCGCAGCCAGAGGTGCGCCGGGTCATGGTGCTGCTGGCGATGCCAGATCAGGCTGATCTGCACGGCCGGCATGTCGAAGGGGAGCGGCGCCACCTGCAGGGCGAATAGCGGTGCGAAGGCTTCGGCCAGGCGCGCGGGTATGGTGCCGAGTAGATCGGTGTGAGCGACGATGGCCGGAATCGGCAGGTAATTGGGCAGGTGCAGCGCTGCCTGGCGCCTGACCTTGGCCGAGCCCAGGACGATTTCCAGCGGCGAACCGCGACCGGCGCGCGGCGTCACGATCACGTGGCGAGCCTCTTGGTAATCCTTGAGGCTGAGGCCGCCGACGAAGGCCGGATGATCCTGGCGGCCGATCACCACCAGGGCTTCTTCGCGCAGGGGCGCGTAATGCAGGTCGGGCGAGTCGACGTGCAGGTAGTCGATGGCCAGGTCCAGGGCACCGCTTTCCAGGCGCGGCAGCAGGTTGTCGGCGTCGTCGCTGTGCGCTACCAGCTCTACCAGCGGCGCGACGCGGGCCAGATGCGCCTGCAGCATCGGCAACAGCGCGGCCTGGGCGTAGTCGTTGAGCGACAAGCTGAACACGTGCGGCGCCCAGGCATCGAAGGGCTCCGCGGGGCCGAGGCCGGCCTGCAGCAATTGCAGCGCCTGACGTACGGGCGGGTAGAGGGCCAGGGCGCGCGCGGTCGGGGTCATGCCGCGGGCGGTGCGCTGGAACAGCTCCTCGCCCAGTTGCTGGCGCAGGCGGGTGAGGGCGTTGCTCACGGTTGACTGACTCAGGTGCAGGCGTTGGGCGGCGCGGGTCAGATTGCCTTCCTGCATCAGGGCGTCGAAGACCAGCAGCAGGTTGAGGTCGAGCTGACGTAAATTCGTTATCACGGATAATGCTCTTTTAAAATATCCATTATTCGAATGATTTAGCCGGGCCTAGACTGCTGTCAATCCACAGGAGAGCGCCATGGCCTACAACAACGACAATGCCCAGGCTTTTCGCAGCGATTACCGGGCTGCCATCCACCCGCGGTACAACCCCTGGTTGCATGCCGCATTCGTACTGGCTTACGGGCTGCTCTGCATCGGCTTGCTTGGGAGCACGCTGGAGGCTGTGGCGCCCTGGCAATGGCTGCTGGTGCCGGCGACGCTGCTGTTCTTCAGCTGGGGCGAATACCAGGTGCACAAGCGCCTCGGCCACAACAAGACGCGCTTCGGCAAACTCTTCTACAAACGCCACACCGGCGATCACCACAGCTTCTTCGTCGAGACGCTGATGCCATACGAGACGGCGCGCGACTGGCGTGTGATCTTCTTTCCGGCCTGGCTGATCGTGCTCTACAGCCTGCCGTTGTTCGCCGCCTGGTGGCTGTTGTCCCATCTCGACGGCAACCTCGCCGCGCTGTTCGCCGGCAGCATGCTGCTGGGCTACATGAGCTATGAGGTGGTACATGCCTGCGAGCACCTGCCGGCCGAACACCCGGTGTCGCGCTTGCCGTGGATTCGCCAGATGCGCCGTCTGCATGCGCTGCACCATCGCCGTGAGCTGATGCATTCGTGCAACTTCGGCATCGTCCATCCGCTGATGGACTGGCTGTACGGGACTCTGCACTGGGAGCCGGAGGCGATCCATGAGCAGAACCGCCAGCAGCACCGCATTCGCATCGCCCGGCCTGCTGCGTGCGTGCTGGAATATGCCGCGGCGCCGAGTCACTGGCCGCAGTGGCACCCGTCGTCACTGCACATCTATGGGCGTGAAGGGGCCTTGCTCGCGGGTGAGCGCTTCGAGGAAGACATTCATGCCGGCGGCCGCGCCGGGCATCTGCGCTGGGACGTGCTCGACTATCAGCCGGCCCAGCGTTGGCAGGCCAGTGCTCTGGGCGACCATGGCCTGCACTTGCTGCTCACCTACGAGTGCGTGGCGGTCGAGGGCGGCTGCGAGTTCGTGCGCACCCTCGAATACGGTTTCCCCGGCTGGCCGATGCGCCTGGCCAATGGCCTGTTCATGCACCGGCGCATCGAGCGCGAGTCGCAGGCGTCGATGCAGGCGTTACACGATGTTCTTGCGCGAACCTAGCGCCTGCTCGCCGCGCTCACGCACCCAGAACAGCGTGGCACCGGCCACGGCGGCCGGCATCATGAGGATGTTCAGCCCTGGGACCAGCAGGGCGGCGTAGGTGATGCCGCCGAAGCTCAGGCTCTGCCAGCGCTTCTCGCGCAGCCAGGCGAGCATGTCCTGCCAGCTCATCTTGTTGTTGTCCGCCGGGTAGTCGATGTACTGCACGGCCATCATCCACACGCCGAACAGCAGCCACAGCGGCGCGGCGACCAGGTTGACCACCGGGATGAAGCTGAGGATCAGCAGGCCGATGGCGCGTGGCAGGAAATACGCCAGCTTGCGCATTTCGCGACCCATGGTACGCGGCACCATGGCTGCCAGTTCGGCCCAGCTGAACGGCGGGAAATGATCTTCACCGCGCGCCACCACTTCGACCTTCTCCGCGAGAAAACCGTTGAACGGTGCGGCGATGATGTTGGCCAGCAGGGTGAAGGTGAAGAACACCATCAGCAGCACCAGCACCACGAACAGTGGCCAGAGGATGTACTGCAGGAAGCTCAGCCAGTTCGGCAGGGAAGGCATGAAGGTATCGACCCAGCCGCTGAACTGCTGCACGGCAAAGCTGATCATGCTGACGAACAGGATCAGATTGATCGCTAGCGGCAGCAATACGAACAGGCGCAGGCCGGGGCTGAGTACCAGCCTCAGGCCTTCTCGCAGGTATTGCGGGCCGGACAGGACGGGAGCGGCGGGCATGGCGGTCTCCTGAGTGGTTGATGCGCGCGACCATACCGACTTTGCCTGCGCGGTGAAAGTTCAGCCATGGGGCAAGGTTCAACCCGACAGCCATAGGCGGACTCTATTCGCGGAATTGGCAATGGATATTTCCGCTTCGCCAGCCGCCTCGATAGCCTTGTGCCCAGTTTCTCTTTTGCGGGGCTCTCATCCTTCCAAGCCTTCCCCTAGTGCTTCGAGAGTCCCTTTTTATTCTGGCCTGCCGGCCCTGTGGGCCTGCAAGGAGTTAGCGATGTCTGCCGTTCGTCATGCCCGCGTCATCATTCTGGGTTCCGGTCCTGCCGGTTATAGCGCTGCCGTCTATGCCGCACGCGCCAACCTGAAACCGCTGCTGATCACCGGTATCCAGGCCGGCGGCCAACTGACCACCACCACCGAGGTGGACAACTGGCCGGGTGACCCTCATGGCCTGACCGGCCCGGCGCTGATGCAGCGCATGCAGGAGCATGCCGAGCGCTTCGAGACCGAGATCGTCTTCGACCATATCAACGCCGTGGATCTGGCCGGCAAGCCATTCACCCTGGTTGGCGACAGCGCCACTTATAGCTGCGACGCGCTGATCATCGCCACCGGCGCCAGCGCTCGCTACCTGGGGCTGCCCAGTGAAGAGGCGTTCATGGGCCGCGGTGTTTCTGCGTGCGCGACCTGCGATGGTTTCTTCTATCGTGGCCGCGAGGTCGCGGTGGTCGGTGGCGGCAATACCGCTGTGGAAGAGGCACTATACCTGGCCAACATCGCCAGCAAGGTAACCCTGATTCACCGCCGCGAGACGTTCCGTGCCGAGAAGATCCTGCAGGACAAGCTGCGCGCGCGCATTGCCGAAGGCAAGATCGAGCTGCAGCTCAATGCCGAGGTGGACGAGGTGCTGGGCGATGCCAGCGGCGTCACCGGTGTGCGCCTGAAACAGTATGGCGGCGCCTATCGCGAGCTGAAGGTGGATGGTCTGTTCGTTGCCATCGGCCATACCCCCAATACCAGCTTGTTCGAAGGCCAACTGGCGCTGAAGGATGGCTATCTGGTGGTCAATGGTGGACGCGAGGGCAATGCCACCGCGACCACTGTGGCTGGCGTGTTCGCCGCCGGTGACGTGGCCGATTCGGTCTATCGCCAGGCGATCACCTCGGCCGGTGCCGGTTGCATGGCGGCGCTGGATGTCGAGCGCTATCTCGACGGGCTGTGAGAACGAGTAGGGTGCGCTGTGCGCACCGGCTTTTCATGGCCACTGCAAAACGCGGTGCGCGCGGCGCACCCTACGGACGTCTCAATCCGGCCAGTGCCAGGGCGGCTCGTCGAGCATGCCCTGGCCGCGAATGCAGGTCTGGCCGAGCTGTTTGTCCAGCTCCAGAGTGTTGCACCCCGGGCTTTCCTTGAGCGTGGCGATCAGCCGGCTGGCGTGCGACACCACCCACACCTGGGTCTGCTTCGACGCGGCGATGATCAGGCGCCCGAGTGCCGGCAGCAGATCCGGGTGCAGGCTGGTTTCCGGTTCGTTGAGCACCATCAGTGACGGTGGTCGCGGCGTGAGCAGGGCTGCCACCAGCAACAGGTAGCGCAGCGTGCCGTCGGACAGCTCGGCAGCGCTCAAGGGGCGCAGCAGACCTTCCTGGCGCAGTTCCACAGCGAAGCGTCCGCCGGCCTGAAAGTCTATATGCAGACGGCTGCCGGGAAAGGCGTCGTCGATGGCGGCATCCAGGGCTTCACGGTCGCCGATCTCGCGGATGGTCTGCAGGGCGGCGGCCAGGTCGCGGCCATCGTGGTGCAGCACCGGTGTGCGCGTGCCCAGTTGCGGCTGGCGCGCCGGCGCCTCGGCATCGCTGCGAAAGTGATCGTAGAAGCGCCAGCGGCGAATGGTTTCGCGTAGCTGGAAAACTTCCGGGCAATTCGGGTCGTTGCCGATCTGGTCGAACAGGCTGTCGTAGTTCGGCACGTGCTGGGCCAGTACCTGCCAGCTGCGACCTTCACGCATGCGCACCATGGGCCCGGCGCGATCCACCAGCAGCGAGGCAGGGCGGTAGCTGGCGCCAGCCCAGATGCATTCGCGCTTGATCTCCGGGTCGAGAGCGAAGGCCGAGCTGCTTGGCTCGGGCAGGCCAAGGGCGATGGAGTAGCCGAAATCCTCGCCGGCAAAGCCCAGGCGCAGGCGCATCACGTTCTGTCGTGGCCCACCCTGCACCGGCACCTCACCGCTGCGCATACGCCGGGAAATCTTCTCCGGCCCGGCCCAGAAACTCGACTCCAGCCCGCCTTCGCGCGCCAGCGCGTTGACCACGCCACCTTGCGCGGTTTCCGCCAGCAGGCGCAGCGCGCGGTAGAGGTTGGACTTGCCGCTGCCGTTGGCGCCTGTGATCAGGTTGAGCCGGCCCAGCGGCAGGATCAGGCTGTTGATCGAGCGGTAGTTGGCGACGGCGAGGGTATGCAGCATGGCGAAGTCATCCTGACGAAAAATCAGCGGCCATGGCGTGGCGAAAACGCCAGCCAGGCCAGCACTGGGTAGCACAGATAATGCAGGCTGAAGAGAAACAGGCCCATGGGGCTGGGCGTGTCCTGCAGGTACATCATGCCCAGCAGGCCGAGATAGAGCAGCCCGAGCACACCGCCATAGAGCAGGGTGAAACGCCAGCGCTCAGCGCTGCTGGGCGCGCGACCCTGGCGCCAGTGAAACACCAGCGCCAAACCGGCCGCAATGACGGCGGCGATCAGCAATGTAGTGAACACGCCGCCCAGGCGCACGAAGGTACGCAGCAGCAGGTTCAGCACGATCGCCGCGACTATCCCCGAAGCCGCGTAGTAGCGCAGTTGCAGGCCTTGGCTCACAGGTTTTGCACCAGGCCGAAGCGTTTGCGCAGCACGCTCTCGAGCAGCGCCTTGGGCAGCAGTGTGGCGAGCAGTGGCAGGGCGCGGCTGCCATTGCCCAGGCGTAGCAGGCGCGGGCGTTTGTCGCGCTGTACGGCGGCCAGCAGTTGCGCGGCGAAGTCGCTGGCCGGAGTCGGGTTGTCCTGCGAGGCATTGGCGCGGGCGCGGATGCCCTCGCGCAGCGGCCACCAGGGCGAATCTTCACGGATCAGCGCCTCGGCTTGCTGGCTGGCGTTGGCGCCGAAGCTGGAAGCGATGGCGCCGGGCTGCACTTCCATCACCTCGATGGAGAAGGGCGCCAGCTCCATGCGCAGCGCGTCGCTCAAGGCATGCACGGCAGCCTTGGAGGCGCAGTAGGCACCGGCGAAGGGTGTCACCAGTACTGAGGAAACGCTGCCGATATTCACCACCAGGCCACGGCTGCGACGCAGCAGCGGGAAGAACGCGCGGGTCACGCCAACGATGGAGAAGACATTGGTTTCGAACTGCCGCTGCATGGCTTCCACGCCACCGTCGAGCAGCGGGCCCATGGCGCCGTAGCCTGCATTGTTGATTAGCACATCGAGGCCGCCGATCTCCTCGCTCAGGCGAGCGCTCAGCTGTTGCAGCGCTTGGCCATCGTTGACGTCGAGCTGCACCGCGTTGAACCCGGCTTGCTCGAGCGCTGTGAGGTCGTTCTCCTTACGCGCCGTGGCCCAGACGGCGTAGCCACCCGCCTTGAAGGCGTCGGCCAGGGCGCGGCCAATGCCGCTGGAGCAGCCGGTGATAAGGACGCTGGGTTGGGGCATGCGCGGGACTCCCTGAGACGCGAATGGGGTTGCAGCTTAGCAGGCTTGGCTTGAGGTGATGGCGGACTGTTCGCCTAGGGTCCTGAGTCCGCCCTAGGAGGCTGGCAACGGATGTCGGGCATGCAGGCGCGGGCTCTGCTCGCGAACGCGTATGACGCCGCAACGCTCCTACGGGTTATCGGATGAACTTGCCTTGCAGGCGCTCGGCGCGAAACTCCAGCGTAGCCGGGCGATAGCCGCTGCGCAGGTCGGGCAGGGGCATGCAGTCGCTCCAGCTGGCACCCGGCAGCAGTTCACCGGGGCCGCTGTAGCGTGGCGATTCGTAAAGGCGCTGGGCCAGGTTGGTGGCATTGCCGGGACGGTAGGCAGCGACTTCCCAGCGCAGTTCCAGCAGGGCGGCGTCGCTGCCGTTCTTCAGGTCGATGGCCAGCGGGCGATCAGCGGGGCAGCGCTGCGGGTCGTAGCTCAGGCGCAGTTCGAGATGGGCGAGGTAGCGCTCGTCGCGGCTTTCCTGCCAGATCACCCAGGTGGCCACCAGGCCGAGACCGACCAGCGCGGCCATGGACACCGGTAGCGCCTTGGTCGGATAGCGGATCAGCAGGATCAGCCAGGTGATGACGAGTACGATGCCGAACAGCATGAGCGCAGTCCTTTGGGGAGTCTGCACTCATCCTACACAAGCTCTCAGGTCAGGGTAACCGCGTGGGCTGTCGCAGGGTGTGACAGCTTCCTTCACCTGGCGGGAAGGGGGGCGGGGAAGGCAGAACCTTCAATGGCGTGGGCGTATTCTGCCCCCAACCACTCTCCCATGAATGAGATAGGGGAGCTCACTGCGCGTATGCCTCGGATGAACAAGGACGTAGTCCGGATGCAATCCGGGGCCGATATCGACCCGGACTGCATCCGGCTACGAACAGCTCAGTGTGCGGCGCCGACAGCTACTGCATCGCTACGGCCGTACACGTCTTCCAGACGCTCGATATCGTCTTCGCCGAGGTAGGTGCCGGACTGCACTTCGATGATCTCCAGTGGGATCTTGCCCGGGTTGGAGAGGCGGTGCACCGAGGTCATCGGGATGTAGGTGGACTGGTTCTCGGTGAGCAGGAACTCACGGTCGTCGCAGGTCACCTTGGCCGTGCCGGACACCACGATCCAGTGCTCGGCACGGTGGTGGTGCATCTGCAAGGAGAGCTGCGCGCCCGGTTTGACGGTGATGTGCTTGACCTGGAAGCGGCCACCCATGTCCACCGAGTCGTACGAGCCCCACGGGCGGTACACCTCGCAGTGGTTCTGGGTCTCGCAGCGGCCTTGCGCGTCCAGCTTGCTCACCAGCTTCTTGACGTCCTGTACGCGGTCCTTGTGCGCCACCATCATGGCGTCCTTGGTTTCCACCACGACGATGTCGTCCAGGCCGAGCACCGAGACCAGCTTGCCATTGCCGTGGATCAGGCAGTTGCGGCTGTCCTCGACTACCACGTCGCCCTTGGTGACGTTGCCGGCTTCGTCCTTGTCGTGCACTTCCCAGATCGACGACCAGCTGCCGACATCGTTCCAGCCGGCGGCCAGCGGTACCACGCAGGCGCGGCTGGTCTTCTCCATCACGGCGTAGTCGATGGAGTTGTCCGGGCAGCAGGCGAAGGTGGCCGGGTCGATGGCGATCTGCGTGCCTTCGCGCTTGCTGCGTTCCAGTGCTAGCAGGCAGGTGTCGTAGATATCCACGTCGTGGTGCTTGAGCTCCTCGAGGAAGCGGCTGGCGCGGAACAGGAACATGCCGCTGTTCCAGTAGTAGTCGCCGCTTCTCACGTACTCGGTGGCGCGCTGGGCGTCGGGTTTTTCGACGAAGTTGGCGACGCGCGCCACGCCATCGGGCAGGGTGCCGTCGGCCTGGCCACGGATATAGCCGTAGCCGGTCTCCGGGCGGTCGGCCGGCACACCGAACAGGACCATTTCGCCTTTTTCAGCGGCCACGGTGGCCAGCGCCAGGGCCTGGCGGAAGGCTTGCTGATCGTCCAGTACGTGATCGGCCGGCAGTACCAGCATCAGTTCGTCACGACCTTCGGCGACCAATTGCAGGGCGGCCATGGCCACGGCCGGTGCGGTGTTGCGGCCGAAGGGCTCGAGCAGCAGCATTTGTGCCTGCAGGTCGATCTGCTCCAGTTGCTCGAGGACGATGAAGCGGTGCTCCTGGTTGGCCACCAGCACTGGCGGCTGCATACCCTCGATGGAGAGGCGCTGCAGGGTCTGCTGGAACAGTGTCTGCTCACCAGTCAGGGCGAGGAATTGCTTGGGATACAGCTTGCGCGAAAGAGGCCAGAGTCGCGAGCCGCTGCCACCGGATAGGATGATGGGGGTCATGGTTGTGTCTCTCCTGAGCGATTGATCAAGTGGTTTGCCCGTGTCGTGTCGGTGCGACGTGTACCCGCCGTTTTCCTTGTTCTAGAAACTCACTGCCTTAACCGTCGATGGGGCGCTTGACCCACACCGGCGACAACTTGCCCTGACCGCCGGTGACGAACAGGCTGACCACTTCGCCGCGCTCCAGGGTCACCGGCTTGAGGTCGGCGACCTTGCGTTCGCCCTCGAACAGCGCCAGGCCGACCTTCACCGGGTTGATCTCGCGGTCGCCACGGCCGTCGGGTTTGACGTCGGCGACCACGGCAGTCTTGCCGTCGGCAGTCTTCAGGCTGAGGGTGCTGTCAGTCAGGTTCTGTACGCGCAACAGGGCTTTCTGCCGGCTGGTGAAGGGCGGCTCTTCCACCAGGCGCGGCTCGGCGCCGGTCTGACTGACCAGGGTGTAGTAACGCGCGGCCTCCAGATCCACCGCCATCTGTGCGTTGCCGACCTGGGCCTGATAGCTGCCGGCCGGGAGGAACTTGAAGTCACTCGAGCCCAGCGGCGAGATCTGCTTGAGCTGGGTCTGGCCGACGCTGACGTCGAGCTCGGCGCTGCTGGCGTTGTAGGCGCGGACGAAGGCCGAGCCCTTGGGCGCCTTGGGTCCGTAGAGGGCGCCGTCATCGGCCTGTGCCTGGAGCATGCCGAGGCCCAGGGCCAGGGCGCAGGCGCCCAGCGTGAAGCGGCGTAGGGTGGTTTGCGTGTTGTTCATCGGATAGTCCTCCTTGGGGGATGAATCAGTGACTGGCAGCGGCCAGCCCCTGGTGCTCGCCGTCGTCTTTGAGTGCGGCGAGCCATTGCGGGTCGAAATCGGTGAAATCGCTGGTCATCGGCAGGTAGCGCTCGGGGAACTCCCAGATCACCAGTTGCGGTGGGTTGTTCTCGAAGTCCTCGCTCTGCAGGTACTTGAGCATCGGCACCAGCGGTCCGCCGCCTTCCTCGGCGTGGTTGGCCAGGTCACGCTGCAGGTGTTCACGCAGGGCCCCGGCGAAGTTCCAGGCGGGGTTGGCGCTGTAGCTGGTGCCGACCAGCGTCACCGGCAGGTCGCTGTCGCCGAACAGGTCGTCGCCGCCACCTTCGGCGGCGTGGGTTTCACGCTGCTGCAGGCGGTCGGCCTGGGGCATCAGGCTTTCGAACAGGGGAGCCAGCGGCAGGAAGCGCGTCAGGTCACCCTGATGCGTGCGGGTTTCCACGGTTTCGGTGATGAACTGCTGCGGCTCGCCCCGCAACTGCATGGCGCTACGCACCACTTCACTCAGCGCCTTGGCAGTGACGTCGGCGCCGTCCGGGGTCCAGTGGGTGTCGGTGCGCAGGAACATCGGTGCTTCGTCCTTGGCTGCCTGCAGCGGTGCGAGCAGGTCCGGTGCGGCGATCCCGGCGTTGCGCACGGCGCGGTGAAAGCGCGGATAGAGGCTGCGCTGCAGAGCGCTGGGGCGATGGCTGCCGGTGTGCTCCGGGTACAGGCGGGTCTTGGCCGGGACGATGGCCAGCAGCAGCTGGATGTCGCGTTCTTCCAGTTGGCGCTGCACGCCACGGATCAGCGCCAGGTTGTCGCGCAGCTGGCTCTGACCGTCGACCACCGGGTCGAACTCCTCGTCCGAGTACAGCCAGCCGTCTTCGCCGATCACCAGGCCGCTACGGCCTTCGCCGAACGCCAGGTATTCCACGGCGGCCCACAGGTTGATACCGGCCTGCTTGAGCGGGAAGTTCTCGTCGTAGTGATGCTCGATGCTCTTGGCCAGGCCGCCGTCGAGCACGCTCGGCTGCGCCGGCATGCTGTAGCCGCCGAGCTTGCTCAGGGCAAGCACGCTGACCGGCAACAGCAGCAGGGCGAACAGTGCGACATACAGGGTCTTGATGGGGCGATTCATGCTTGGCCTCCGCTCAGAACTGGAAGTAGAGGAAGGGGGAGTAGCTCTGCGCCGAGAGCTTGAGCAGCGAGGCGCAGAACAACAGCAGCAGGGCGCCGCGCAGGGCCACCATGCGCAGGTCGACGGCCTGCAGGGCGACACCGGCGCTGGCCAGGGTCAGCCCCGGCTCGTGATGGCGGCTGGCAAGGAACTGGCGGGCGCCGTTGACGGCGATCACCACCCAGGCCAGCGCCAGGGTCGCCATCTGCAAACCAGTGATGTGCGCCAGGGTCAGCTCGCTCAGGTGCCAGTCAGCAAAGCTGAACAGGGCGGCGTACATGCGTCCGGCCACCTCAAGGTTCTCGGCGCGGAAGATCACCCAGCCGAGCATCACCAGCAGCAGGGTGAAGGCCCATTTCAGCGGGTTGAACACAATCGGTGCGGCTTTCACGCCGAGCGCCCGTTCAATGGCCAGCCAGGTGCCGTGCCAGGCGCCCCAGATCAGGAAGGTCCAGTTGGCGCCATGCCAGAAGCCGCCCAGCAGCATGGTCAGGAACAGGTTGCGGTAGGTGTTGAAGGTGCCATGGCGATTGCCGCCTAGCGGCACGTACAGGTAGTCACGCAGCCAGGTGGACAGGCTGATGTGCCAGCGCCGCCAGAACTCGGTGATCGATTGACTGATATAGGGCTGGTTGAAGTTCTCCATGAAGCGAAAACCCATCATCAGGCCCAGGCCGATGGCCATGTCGCTGTAGCCGGAGAAGTCGAAATAGAGCTGCGCGGTGTAGGCGATCATGCCCAGCCAGGCATCGCCGGTACTGGGGTTTTCCAGGGCGAAGCAGTGGTCCACCAGCGGCGCCAGGCTGTCGGCGATGAACACCTTCTTGACGAAGCCCTGCATGAAGCGCGTGGCGCCTTCGCTGAACTTGTCGAGGCTGTGGGTGCGGTCGGTGAACTGGTCGGCCAGGTCCTTGTAGCGCAGCACGGGGCCGGCGATCAGCTGCGGGAACAGGGCGATGAAGGCGGCGAAGTTGATCAGGTTGTGCGTCGGTTCGGTGTCGCGGCGGTACACGTCGATCAGGTAGCTGATCGACTGGAAGATGTAGAAGGAGATACCGATCGGCAGGATCACCGCCGTGAGGACGAAGGGCTCCATCCCCATCGATTCGAGCACGGCGTTGATATTGGCCACACCGAAGTTGGCGTACTTGAAGTAGCCCAGCGTGGCCAGGTTGCCGACCACCCCGGCCACCACCCAGCGGCGCGCCGCCTGGGTGCCGGCGTGGGCATGGATGCGCAGGCCGAAGACGTAGTTCCACAGCGTCACGGCGGCGAACAGCAGAAGGAAATCCACCCGCCACCAGGCGTAGAAGGTGTAGCTGCCGATCAGGATCAGCAGATTGCGCCCGCGATTCGGGCACAGATAGTACAGGCCGAGAAAAATCGGCAGGAACAGGAACAAAAAGACGTTGGATGAAAAGACCATCCGTGCTTCTCCGTGAACAGCCGGGGCAGCGCCCCCCTTTCCCCCCGCGAACGGAGGGTTTGTTTTGTTACGTCCCGTAGGAGCCGATTCATCCGCGAAAATCGCGGCTAAAGCCGCTCCTACGGTTTTTCGAATACCTGGGTTACCTCGCCACCGAGGCGGAAGCTGTTGAACGGCCCCATCTCCTGGTTCAGTTCGCGGGTCTCTTCACTGCAGGCGTAGAGGCTGCAGTAGGGCGCCAGCCAGGCGTACTTGAAGTCCTTGCGCAGCTCGCTCATGTCTTGCTTGGCGCCGGTGCGCTGGGCGAACGCAGCCGGGTCGCGCGCGCCTTGCAGCACACGTTCGGCCAGGCGCTGCAGGGCGCCGTGGTTTTCACCGCGCAGGTCGACTGCGTTGGCCTCGGCGAACGCGGCGATCATCGCCAGCGGCGGCAGGGCATAGTTGTGGTAGGCCAGGGCGCGTTGGCTGCGGCGCATTTCGTTGGCCAGGTAGCCTTCGTCATCGACCTGGTTGGCAGCGATGCGGAACTGGCCCACGGACCAGTCGAACAGGTCGCGGCGATCACTGATCACCGCGACCGCCATCACCGACCAGGCCGCCCAGTAGCTGTGGTTGTTGATCTTGCGCAGCGGCAGGTCGCTCCACTCGCGCACCGTGTGTTCGGCCAGGCGGGTGAACCAGGCTTCGATGCGTGCGCTCTGCTGCGGGTAGGCCGCCAGCGGCTGCGATTCGGAGAACTTCAGGCGTAGCCAGGCGCCGGCCAGGCTGCCCAGCGCCCATTTGCGCATCGACTTGCCGGTGTGGTTGAACTGCTCGGACTCCAGGGCATCGGCGCTGGCCCAGCGATCCAGCCATTCGATGGCGCATTCCAGGCGCTCCGGCTGACCGGTACGCATGTAACCGGTGATCATTCGCCCGGCTTCCTTTTCCAGGCGGGTGATGTGCGAGGTCTGCTCGCGGAAGTTCTTCTCGGCCTTGCGGTTGAGCGTGGCGCGGGCACTGTCGGAGCCTTCGTACTTGCTGGTGAACTGCAGCTCACCGGTGTACGGCTGCGGCACCGCCGGGCAGATGGGCGCCTTGCCCTCGCGCTGGCCCACAGCGGCGTAGTAACCCGCTGGCGGCTGCAGCGCGGCGAAGGCTGGGCCGCTGAGCAGCAGCGCCATGAGCGTGAGTGGAGCGAGTCGTTTGGGCATGATGGCCTCCTCAGTCGTTCGCGCTGTGCTGCGCGACCTGCTGGTTGGGCCCGCTAGGGCGCTGGCACAGGCTGGCCTGGACTTTCAGGTCGTCGGCGCTGTCCTCGGGCTTCTGGATTTCCAGGGCGAAGAAGTTCTGATCACCCCAGCCCGGCTCATCGCGCAGTTCCACGGCGAAGCGCCCGTCGGTATCGACGGTGTTGGGCTTCTCCAGCTTGAGCTGTTCGCGACGACCGTTGAGGTACCAGATGGTGGCGTCGACGCGCTTGACCGACGGATCGCTGAAACGCAGGTCGAGCTGGTGGCGGTTGCCGCGCAGGGTCAGCAGCTTGTTCTCGCCATTGACCAGTATCTCGTTGCTGCCCGGATGCAGGCGTTTCTCGCTGGCGAGCAGCTCGGTCTGGCCGCTGCAGCCGTTGTTCAGGCTGGCCATCAACTGGCGGTGGATCTTGTCCGAGGCCAGGTCGTAGAGCGGTGAGAATTCCCAGATCAGCACCTTCGGTGGGTCGTTCTGGAAGGCATCGCTGGCCAGGTACTCGATCATCGCCCCTTCCAGGCCACCGCCGGGGAAGGCCGCGTTGAGCACGTCGGTGCCCAGGTATTCTTCGAGGAAGCCGCCGAAGTTGTAGTTCTTGCCGCTGTGGCTGGTGCCGACCAGGGTGATCTTGGGGCTGCTGTCGTCGCCGAACAGCGCGTCGCCATCGCTGGCGTTCTTGGGCTCGGTGACGAACTGGTCGACGTATTGCACCGCATAGCCGGTGCCGCACAGCTGGCTGGCGACGTTCTGCATGGTGCCGGTCTTGCCCATCAGACCGACGCGCTCGGTGACGAACTCCTTGCGTGGAATATCTTCGAAGCCGGGGATACGCTTGACCGTCTCGGCCACCAGGCGTGCGGTGCGCTCGGCACCGTAGGGCGTCCAGTGCTGGTCGCGGCGGAAGTAGAACTCCTTGTCGCTGTCCTCGTCGGTCAGCGGCGTCAGATCCGGCACCCAGATACCCAGCTGTTCGAAGCGGGTCAGCGCCTGGCGGTAGTTGCGCAACGCCTTGTCGTAGTCGAAGCGCTGGTAGTCGGCCGGGCGCAGCTTGCTGCGATTGACCAGGCCGCGGGTCGGTTGATAGACCACCACCAGTTCCACGCCGCGCTGCTTGAGGCCGTCGCGCAGTTCCTTGAGGCGCTGGTAGCCGACTTCGCTGGTGCCGAATTCGGTGCGCAGGTCTTCGACACTGCGGAACAGCCAGCCCTCGTCAGCATCCATCAGGGTGACGAAGTTCTTCATGTAGTTGGTGGTGTAACGGCTGGCGTCGTGCGCAGCCGGGCACAGCGAGCAGCAATCTTCCACCTGGTATTGCGGCGCCTGGCGTTCTTCGGCCTGCAACGCGCTGCCGAATGCGGCGCAAGTCACTGCCAGGGCCAGGGTCTTGAGTGTGTGTGCAGTCATGGGAGGCCTCGTCAGTTGGTCATCGGCTCGGGCTCGATCGGATCGATCAGCACGGGCAGGCGCTGGCGCACCATGAGGTCAAGGATTTCGTCCTGTTTCTCGCCGAGGATGCCGGCGAGCTGGATGCCGCTGCTCTTGCGCGGCGCGAGCATCTTCACGCGGTACAGCTCGACCGACAGCGGCGAGTCGATGTTGATCGGGCTGGAGCCGTTACCGGCCAGGGTGCCGCCGACGATGATCATCGAGATCTTGGTGTCGAACGGGTCCAGCTGCAGGTCGCGGTCGGTGTCCGACAGGTCCTTGATGTGGCCGTACACACCGGTCAGCTGGTTCATCGCCGATAGGTTGTCGTAGAGGCGGATGTTCTCGCTGTTGCGGATGCGGATGCCGTGGCGCTGATTGCGCAGCACCTGGTTGCCCCACAGCAGGTTGTCGCCGCTCTCGTACAGGGTGATGCCGTCGGAGTGGTTGCCGTGCACGCGGTTGTAGGCGATCAGGTTGCGCTCGCTGTTACGGTCGATGACCACCCCGGAGAGCTTGTTGTCGTAGCTCTCGTTGTTGATGATCCAGCTGTCGTTGACCTCGCGCGAGATGATGATGCCGTGCTTCTTCTTGGTGCCGAAGACCTTGTTCTCGGCGATGATCAGGCCGTGCGAACGGTCGTGCGGGTCGATGCCGTAGACGATGTTGTCGCGGTAGGTGTTGCCCTTGATCACCACGTTCTGCGCTTCGTAGCAGTAGAAGCCGTACCAGTGGTCGACGAACTCGGAATCGATCAGCCAGCCGGTCGGCTCCTCGCGTTGCAGACGCTCGTGCATGTTCGGCGTGTACTGGGTGATCGATACGCCGTAGGACTTGGAGTTGTCGTAGCCCAGGCTGGTCAGCACGCTGCTGGCGATATACAGCTCGCTGCCGCCCCAGGAAACCAGGAACGGGCGGAACTCCTTGCCGTTGTCGCGCATGCTCGCCGGGCCGTTATCGGCCTCACGCCAGGCGGTGACGCGGGTGTCGGTGAGGAACATCAGGCCATCGTTGACCAGAAACGAGCCGCGCTCCTGCGACAGGCGCAGTTCGCGGGTTTCCTTGCCGACGTGCAGCGCCGCGCCTTCTGCCACGACGATGGGCAGGCGGGCGAGGTACACGCCCGGCTCCTGTTCGGCGAACTGGCTGTCGGGCAGCGCCTTGGCGATGTCCTGGGCGGTGACCAGGCCACCTTCGATGAAGATCGCCTGGGGCATGCCTTGCTGGCGCTTGATCCATTCGCGTAGGCGTTCGTTGCCGCCGGTGAAGTCCTTCAGCGCGTCCTGGCGCAGCATGCGCCGCACCACCACCTGGCCGCGTTTTTCACGCGGAATCTTGGCCAGCACGGCCTCCTTGGTGTAGCCGGACAGGTCCGGCAGCGTGGGTGCTTCCATATGCAGTTCGTCCGCCGGTGCGCTACGCACGCGGTAGTCGAACTGGTGCTGCGTCGGGTTGGCCTGGGCCAGGGGCACTGTGAGACACAGCGCGCCGAGCAGCAGGGGTAGGGCTAAGCCGTTGGGTTGCATGATCCGATCCCTCAGAAGCGCCAGATGAAGTCGACGAAGGCGCGGTGCATCACCGAGTCGGTGCCGCTGCCGTAGGCGTCGCCCGGCAGGAACACGCCAGCGCGCAGGCGTACCAGGGCCGAACGGTCTTCCAGTTGTTCGGCGACGGTGGCCGGCAGCAGGCCCTGCTTGAAGTAGCGGGTCAGCACCAGGTCGACTTCCTGGCCGATATCTTTCTCGCCGGCCACCAGCGGTGCAGTGATGCCGCTGTCGCCAACGTCCTGGTCGCCATCGACGCGCCAGAAGCGGTGATAGACGACGCTGGCGTCGTAGTCCTGGCCCAGCTGCCAGGAGCTGAAGGCACTGGCCACCTGCAGGTTGGAGAGCTCGCCGCGGAAGGCTTCGCCGTAGCGGTGCAGGCGTGATTCGACGCCGGTGAAGTTGGCGCGGTTGCTGTGCAGGCCGGTCTGCATGAACTGGCGCGACTTGCCTTCGTCGCCACCGCCGCTGCCACGGGCATAGGCGGCGCCGATCTTCCAGTTGTCATCGAGGCTGTAGCGCAGGCCCAGGTCCATGGCCCAGGCGTCGACGTCCTGGCTGCGCGAACCGGTGGCGATGCGGTCGCTGCCGACCACTTGCTGCTGCAACTGATCGGTATCACCCTGCAGCCAGGTCAGCTGCGCCCAGTAATTGAGACGGTTGCGCGAATTGCGCTCGAAGAAGCCGCCGTCGGCGTGCAGGCCGAACCAGGTCAGGTCACCGGTGTAGCGCTTGCTCAGCTCGTCGACACGCTCGCCGGGATTGGCCAGGCGGCCGTCGTCGCGGCTATGGTGCAGCTTGGCGCCGATGCGGTGGCCGGGCGTCCACTGGTAGTCGAGGCCGGCGAAGAAGTGGCGACGGTCTTCGTCTTCGGGCGCCAGGTCATCGAGGTCGGTGCGGTAGTCGGAGAAGCGCTCGGCGACGCCGACGTTGGCTTGCAGTAGGGTGGTATCGAAGCGCCAGTTGACCGCCTCGATGTTGGTGTCCCACCAGGTACCTTCGTTGCTACGCAGGCGCTGACGGCCGACGCGCAGGTGCTCGCCGGGGTAGGCGGTGAGGCCGGCGTAGTCGACCCAGAATTCGCGCATGGCCAGGTAGCTTTTGTCCGGCTGACGGGCGTCGCTGCGCTGCGTGCTGTCTTCACCGTCGTCCTGCAGCGGGTCGGTTTCGATGGTGTCGGTGGCGGTCACTGCCTGGCCCATGGCGAAGGCGCTCCAGTTGCCGCGTTCGCCGTAGGCCCAGGGGCGCAGGTCGAGACCGATACCGCTGACGTCGCCACCCTCGCGGGTGCCGAGGTCGCGGTCGTCTTCCGATTGCGCGGTGATCTTCACATCCAGGCCGAAATTCTTCGGTGCATCCGCCGCCCAGGCAGCACTGGCTGCCAGCAGGCTGGCGCTCAGCCCCAATTGGCTGACGATACGGTTTAGCTGCATGCGTGCATCCTTGTTCATGGCTGGCTCGCCTGCAGGGCAGCCTGCTGCTGCAGGACGATGCCGCGGGCATCGCGCTCCTCGCGCAGCAGGCGTTGGCCTTCGGCCAGTTGTGCCGGGGTCAGGCTCTCGGCCACCTCGTGCGCCAGCTCGAAGGTCGGCGGCGTGTTGCGCGGCAGGGCCAGTTGGCTGAATACATAGGCGTTGACCGGGTTGGGCTTGACCCCGCGACCCTGGCTGAACATCTGCGCCAGGGCGAAGTCGGCGCTGAGCTGGCCGGCGCGCGCAGCGCTGAGCAGGTGGTCGAGCGCCTGCTGGGCATAGACCTCGCCGAGGTAGCCACGCAGGTAAATCTGCCCCAGGTAGTAATTGGCGCTGGGTTCGCTGGGCGCGGCCTTGCGCAGGTGTTCTTCGGCCTTCTTCGGCTGCTGCGGCAGCAGCTTGCCTTCGTAGTACAGGCGGCCGAGCAGCAGCTCGGCACGTGGCAGGGCAGCTTCGCGGCCCTTCTCCAGATAGCCGAGCAGGGTCTCGATATCGCCTTGCCCCGGATAGTCGTAAAGCAGGCGCGCCAGGCTGACCCAGGCGGCCGGATAATTCGGTGCGATCGCCTCGAGCAGGTCCTGTGCCTGCTGCGGCTGTGGCTGGCCGACCTCAGGGTCGCTGAGGACTTGAGCCACGGACTCGACCTGGTTGGGTGAAACATTGCCGGCGCGGTAGCCCGCCAGCAGTTGGTCGATCAGCGCCTGACGGTCGTCTTCGCGGTTCTGCTTCTGGTACACGGTGGCCAGTTCGGCGTAGCAGGCGTCGTTGCTGGCCAGGCGCGCCTGGCAGATGCGCTCGATCTCGCCGAGGTGCTGGTCGTAGGTGCCATCGGTGCGATACAGAAGGATCTGCGCCAGTTCCGCCTGCGGCAGACCCTGCTGGCGCCAGTCCTGGATACGTTGTGCGATGTTCATGGCGGGAAAGTCCTGTGGATAGAACAGGTAGAGTTCGGTCAGCGGCAGCAGCGCGCTTGGCTCGCGAGCCTGAGCTGCGCTTTCCAGCAGTTCGGCGGCCTCGCGGCGTTCGGCCAGGGTGCTGCCGGGCTTGCGCGCCAGCAGCTTGCCCAGGCGCGCCTTGGCGCGTGGCGATCCATCCATGGCCTGGCGATAGATGCGCTCGGCCTCATCCAGATCCTGGTTCTGGCCATTGGCGGCGTAGATGTCAGCCAGGCCGATCTGCGCATCGCTGTAGCCCATCTCGGCGAGCTGGCGGAAATGCCACTCGGCGGTCTGCTGGTCGCCGCTCTGCAGGGCTTCGCGGGCCAGGCGCTGGTCCGGCAGGCCGGCGCAGCCGGCCAGCGTGGCGCTGACGGCGAGGCTGAGCAGGGCAGGGCGAAGAAGGGGCATGCTCACGGCGTGACCTCCTCAGCGACCTGCCGCGACGGCGCGATCAACCAGCCAGCCCAGCGACGGACCACGGTCGATGACCACGTCCACCGGTTGCCCGGCGAGGCTGGCCGGCAGGGTGTCCTGCGGCTTGATCACCACGCGGATGTCCGAGCTCAGGCCGCCGTCATGCAGGGCGCTGCTGACGATCTCGCCTTGACGCGCCTGGTCTTCGCCCGCGACCTTGAAGGTCACCGGGGTGCCGGGACGAGCCTGCTCCAGGTGGCGGTAGGGGAAGCTGGCGCTGACGGTGGCCACGCCATCCTGCGGCACCAGTTCGAAGATCACGTCGCCCTTGCTGGCGAACTGACCGTCGGCCACCAGTTGGCGGGCGATCTTGCAGTTGCACGGGCTGGTCAGGGTGCCCTGCATCTCGCGGGCGAACAGTGCTTCGATCTGGCTCGGTTCGAGCTGATCGTCGCCCAGGTGGCCCTTGAGCATTTCCAGCATGCTGGTGGTGAAGGTGGCGATCGGTGCGCCCTTTTCCACGATACCGTCGGGTTGAACCAGGGCCTGCACGCTGCCTTCACGCGGCATGGTCACCTGCAGCGCCGGCAGGCTGATCTGCGCCGACTGTGCGTGGGTGACGAAGTACAGGCCGTATATCGACTTGCCGATGTAGCCGAAGGCGGCCAGACCGATGAGGAAGATCGCGCCGCTGAAGGTCACGGCGCGCAGGCGGCCGAACATACCCATGCCACCGCCTGCGCCGTTCTTGCGCGCCTTGGTGAAGTTGTCGCGCTGGAGGATGTGCAGCACCTCGCCGACATTGACCAGTTCACCAGCCAGGTGCGCGCTGATCAGGTGGCGCAGGGCGGCAGCTTCCCGAGCGCCGAGGCCGTGGAACTGGCAGCCGACGCGGTTGTGCTCCGGCTGTACCGAGTTGACCTGAAACTCCACGTCCAGGCCCAGCACCAGGCTGTCGAGCTGGAACTGCAACTGGCCGCGATGGAAATCGCCGACCTTGTGCGTGGTCTTTTCGTTGGTGAAGCTGAAACCGCCGGCAGAGACATCCTGCAGGCGTGCGTCGATGCGTTCGCCCTTGGCATTGGTGAAGCGCAAGCGCCCTGGCAGCTTGACGCGGGCATGCTGGCGCTGGGCCTCGGACTCATGGACGACGTTGTGATTGGCGACGGAGTTCATGGTGGCTAATTCCTATTCGAGTACGGTCACACCAGCGCCAGCAGCGCGGCGATGAAGACACAGGAGGCAGAGAAGGTCATGGCACGCGACGACCAGCTGTTGAACCAGTTGGCGAAGCTGGACAGGCCGCGGTTGAGCTTGGTGTTCTGGCGCGTCCAGGATTGCTGGTCGAGACGGAAGAACACGTAGATCTTCACCATCGCGCCAACGATCTGGTTGTAATAGAGCAGTGCCGGGTAGGCCGGGCCGATGCGGTGGCCGGAGAGCATCAGCAGCAGCGTCAGGATCAGCCGCGTGCTACCGATCCACAGCAGGTAGATCAGCAGGTACATCAGGCTGTACTTGATGCTGGCGATGATCGCCACGCACAGGCCCAGCAGGCAGGTCCACATCGACACGCGCTGGTCGAACAGCACCAGGCTGGTGAAGGCGCCGAGGCGACCCAAGCCCAGACGCAGGGCGCGCGAGTTTTGCCGCAGGTTGTTGCCGTACCAGCGGAACATCAGCTTGCGGCTGGCCTTGATGAAGCTCTTCTCCGGCGGGTGCTCGACCGTGTTGATCGCCGCATCCGGCACGTAGAAGGTGTCGTAGCCCAGGCGCATCAGGCTGTACCAGCTGGACTTGTCGTCACCGGTGAGGAACTGGAAGCGGCCCAGGCGCCAGTGTTCCAGGTGATCGCTTTCCACGTCGCGGATGAACTCGGGGTCGGTCACCACGCTGGCGCGGAACACCGACATGCGCCCGGTCATGGTCAGCACCCGTTTGGAGAGGGCCATCGAGCACATGTTGAGGTGGCGCTGAGCGAAGCGCAGCTTGTGCCACTCGCTCATCAGGTAGCTGCCGCGTACCTCGCAGAACTCGTTGGTGGTCAGCCCGCCGACGTTGGGGAAGAGCTTGAACCAGGGCACGCATTTACGGACCACTTCAGGCTCGAGCACGGTGTCGCCGTCGATCACCGCCACCACCGCATCACGGTCCGGCATCTGCCGGGAAATGGCGCGAAAACCATAGGCCAGGCCATCACGCTTGCCGGTGCCGGGGATGCGCACGATGTCCAGGGTGACATGCGTCGGCGGCTCGGCCTGAGCCCAGAGGTTCTTGATCAGCAGCTCGTCGGAGAGCTCGACGATCGAGCACACCACGGTGCATGGATAGCCGCAGTCGATGGCTTCGCGAATTACCGAGCGGTAGACCATGGCGGTGGTCAGCGCCTCGATGCGGAAGCTGGTGACCAGCAGGAACACATGAGAGGGGTCGGCGTCCTTGCCGAGTTTTGTAACCTTGCGGCGATACCAGGGGTAGACCAGGTAAAGGAACAGGCAGCCGCGCACGAAGTGCATGGCGCCCATGGAATAGCGCCAGATGCCGACGATGCCGATGAGCAGGATGAAATCCCGCGCTTCGGGGTCGAACACCGTGCGTGGCAGGGCCAGTGCCAGCAGCATCAGCAGGCTGAGATAGAGCATCCAGCCGCTGGCTTGGTTGAGGCCGTTCTTGAGCTTGTCCATATGCGTCTCCGAGTACCTGCACGCGCGGGGCGCGCAGGTACGTTCGGGTCCTTACCAGCAGATGCCTTCGGCCACGCCATTGCTGGCGTGGGGCATGAAACCGACCAGATCGATCACCCGCTTGCCGCTTGGCGCCTGCTCGGCCAGCTTGGCGAAACGCTCGTCACTGTTGCCCAGGACGATGATGTCGGCCTTGGCCACCACGTCGTCCAGGTCACTGTTGAGCAGCGAGGAGACGTGCGGGATCTTCGACTCGATGTACTCCTTGTTGGCGCCGTGCACGCGCGCGTACTCGACGTTGCGGTCGTAGATGCTCAGGTCGAAACCCTTGCCGATGAGCATTTCCGCCAGCTCCACCTGCGGGCTTTCGCGCAGGTCATCGGTACCGGCCTTGAAGCTCAGGCCGAGCAGGGCGACCTTGCGCGAGTCGTGGCTGGCGATGATGTCGAAGGCCTTCTGCACCTGGGCGGCGTTGCTGCGCATCAGCGAACCGATCAGCGGCGCTTCCACGTCCAGGCTGCCGGCGCGGTAGTTCAGCGCGCGCACGTCCTTGGGCAGGCAGGAGCCGCCGAAGGCGAAGCCGGGCTTCATGTAGTACTTGGAGAGGTTGAGCTTGTGATCCTGACAGACCACATCCATCACTTCGCGGCCATCGACGCCGACTGCCTTGGCGATGTTGCCGATCTCGTTGGCGAAGGTGACCTTGGCCGCGTGCCAGACGTTGCAGGTGTACTTGATCATCTCGGCGACTTCGATGTCCTTGCGGATGATCGGGGCGTCGAGTTCTTCGTAGATGCTGGCCAGCAGGTCGCCGGAGGCGGTGTCCAGCTCACCGATGACGGTCATCGGCGGGAAGTCGTAGTCCTTGATCGCGGTGCTTTCACGCAGAAACTCGGGGTTCACCGCCAGGCCGAAATCGACGCCAGCCTTCTTGCCCGAGCAATCTTCGAGAATCGGCAGTACGACGTTCTTGGCAGTGCCCGGCAGCACGGTGCTGCGTACCACCACGGTGTGGCGCTCGTTCTTGTCGCGCATGGCCATGCCGATCTCGCGGCACACGCCTTCGATGTAGTTCAGCTCCAGGTCGCCGTTCTTCTTGCTCGGCGTGCCGACGCAGATGAACGACACATCACTTTCCAGAACGGCAGCGGCGACGTCGGTGGTGCCGCGCAGGCGACCCTGACGCAGACCCTGTTGCAGCAGTTCTTCCAGACCCGGTTCAACGATGGGCGATTTGCCGTTGTTGATCAGGTCGATCTTGTTCGCGGAGATATCCACGCCAATCACGTCGTGACCGCGTGCCGACAAACAGCCGGCACAAACGGCACCTACATAACCCAAACCGAAGATACTGATTCGCATGGTATTCACCTCGTCCGTTCGATGCAGTTTCAAATACTGGCCTTATGGCCAAAACTAGTCCGTGAACTTGCTGCTTTAATACGAGCAAGTTCATTCAGGCATAAATAGAGTGGGGCGCCGGAAGTGGCACCAAATGTGGGCCTTTATATTGAAGGGTGGCCCTTTGATGTTGTCGCTGCCGCCTCGCTTGAGGCCTCTATCTCGGTACTGTGACGGGTTGCTATATCTCCCTTTGAAATACACGAACTTTTCTTCGGGTGAAGCTGTCCGGCGAAAGTTAATTCGCTATCTGGCAGTCTCAAGTGATCAGAAAGTTATGTATTGAAATGTGTTACGGGCTGTATGAGTAGCGGCCCTTTCGGATAGTTCCTACCGTTCGTCCTGAAGCTGAACCGAAGCTGAACGGCTAATTTGATTGCAATATAATGGCAAGTTGCAAAATGCATGATGGCAATATGTCCATTAATGCGCTCGAAACTATCCGATAACTTAACGGGGCAATAAGTTCTGTGGAAAGTGCGCTCGCGCTGAAACTGTGATGCCAAACAGGTTTTGAGAATCAAACGCAACGGCGAGGGAATTTTTGTCAGGCGCAGCGCTCAGGGCGCAACGAAGCGGCAGGGCGGGGAAGGCGGGGATCGACAAGCGCAGCGGCCGAACCCATGCAGCAGCCGATGAGCGGTGCATGGGGTTGGCCGGTGTAGGGTCAGTCTTGCGGCTGGTCGCGCAGGAAAACCAGGCTGTCGGCCTTGGAATGCTCGGCCGAATAACGATAGCCCTGATAGTTGAAGTCCTTCAGGCCCTCGGGGTTGGTCAGGCGCTCCTTGATCACGTAGCGCGCCATCAGGCCACGGGCCTTCTTGGCGTAGAAGCTGATGATCTTGTACTGGCCGTTCTTCAGGTCCTTGAACTCGGTATCGATGAGGCGTGCATTCAGCGCCTTGCGCTTGACCGCGCCGAAGTACTCATTGGAGGCCAGGTTGAGCAGCACATCGTCGCCCTGGGCGGCCAGCGCTTCGTTCAGCCAGCCGCTGATGCGCTCGCCCCAGAAGGCATACAGATCCTTGCCGCGCACGTTGGCCAGTTTGGTGCCCATTTCCAGGCGATAGGCCTGCATCAGGTCCAGCGGGCGCAGCACACCGTAAAGGCCGGAAAGCATGCGCAGGTGAGTCTGGGCGAAGTCGAAATCCTCTTCGGAGAAATCCTCGGCGTTCAGCCCGGTGTACACGTCGCCCTTGAACGCCAGCAGCGCCTGCTTGGCGTTGGACGGATTGAACGGTCGCTCCCAGCTGCCGAAACGTGCGGCATTGAGGCCGGCGAGCTTGTCCGACAGGCCCATCAGCTCGGCGATCTGCGCCGGGCTGAAGTCGCGCAGCTGGGCGATCAGCTCCTGGGCGTGGTCGAGGTGTTCGGGTTGGGTGAAGCGCGGGGTGGCAGGCGGCGTCTCGTAGTCGAGGGTCTTGGCCGGTGAAATCACCATCAGCATGTGCGGAGTCTCCAGAAAGCGTGACGGCGATTCTAGCAGGCCGTTGAAAAACGTAGTCGAGGCAGCCAGTGCAAGGCAAAAACAGGCGAAAAAGCGGAGTTTACGAGTTGTAAATGAGCATTTTGAGCCTGTTTTTAACGCAGCAATGGCAACGCAGGTAGTTTTTCAACAGCTTGCTAGAGGGCAGGGGAGCGGCAAGACCACTTATCGGGGTGATTGAGCAGAACCGCTGCGCGGCTGTTGTAGGCGCGAGCTTTGCTCGCGAAGCGGTTGCCAGCAATGAGCAGGGGCGAAGCGTTACCTGCACCTGATTGGCGCGGCATGCTGCAAGTGGGAGCGGGTAAGGGAGGCGAGTTACAGCAGGTAGGACTTCGGACTTTAACGGGGTGCTGGCGGCTCGCCAAGCACTATCTGTCGCCTCTGCAAATAAACCTGTGTGGCGATAAAAAAACGTTTTTCTGTCATGTGAATTGGAGTAATAAAAAAGCAAGACCGCCGAAACCTGCAGACAGGTGGCGGCCATTGGCCCTCACCTTGCTTGCCACCTTTCGGCCCCGACCTGAAAAAGTCGGCGGTCTCTGTTCGGCGCAGCACCGCACCTGGTATTGCGTCGCCTGGCTACTACAAGAAGGTGACCGACGTATGGATGACCACGGACGCTCCAAGCCCACCGCTCCAACCCTCTACGCTCTCGACACCAACGTCCTGATTCACGATCCCAACGCCTTGCTCAACTTCGAAGAACACCACGTCGCCATCCCGATGACGGTGTTGGAGGAACTCGACAAACTGAAATCCGGCAAGCACGGCGTCGCCGCCGAATGTCGCCAGGCCATCCGCCTGATCGATCAGATTCTCGCCGGGGCGGAGCCCGAGGACGTCGAGTACGGGGTACCCATCCAGCGCGGCAAGAGCGGCCCCTGCGGTCGTCTTTCCATCCTTATGAGTAAAAGTGCGGCGCCGGTGACCTGGCTGCCGGAAAACCTCAACGACAACAAGATCATCAACCAGTTGGTGGAGCTGAAGACCCGCAACCCCGGCCTGTCCGTGGTGCTGGTGACCAAGGACATCAACATGCGCCTGAAGGCGCGCGCCTGCGGGATCGACGCCGAGGACTACCACACCGACCAACTGGTCGATGACGTCTCGCTGCTGTCGAAGGGTTATCACGACATGCCCGGCTCGTTCTGGGATAGGGTGAGCAAGGTCGACACCCGTCAGGACCACGGGCGCACCTGGCATCGCGTGCAACTCATCGACAACCTGCCGGCGGTTCACGTCAATGAGTTCATCCTCGATGAACAGGGTTTCGTCGGCTGGATCAAGGCGATCAAGGGCGACGAGCTGGTGATCCTCGACATGCATCAGGAGCCGCTGCTGCACCAGGAAGCCTGGGGCCTGAAACCGCGCGACATCCATCAGGCGCTGGCGCTGTTCGCCTTGCTCGACCCGGACATCCACCTGGTCAACCTGTCCGGCGCCGCCGGCTCTGGCAAGACCATCCTGGCGCTGGCCGCGGCTATCGAGCAGACCATGGTCAGCAAGCGCTACCGGCGCATCATCGCCACCCGCAGCGTGCAGGGGCTGGATCAGGAAATCGGCTTTCTGCCCGGCACCGAGGCGGAGAAGATGGAGCCCTGGCTCGGCGCGATTACCGACAACCTCGAGGCGCTGCATATGGAGGACGAGAGCACTCACGGCAGCGTCGACTACATCCTGCAGAAGGTGCCGCTGCAGTTCAAATCCCTCAACTACATCCGCGGGCGCAGCTTCCAGCAGAGCCTTATCCTCATCGACGAATGCCAGAACCTCACCCCGCACCAGATGAAGACCATCATCACCCGTGCCGGCAACGGCTCGAAGGTGGTGTGTCTGGGCAACCTGGCGCAGATCGACACCCCCTACCTGTCAGCGCCCAGCTCGGGCCTGACCTACCTCACCGAACGCTTCAAGGACTTCCCGCACGGCGTGCACATCACCCTGCAAGGCGTACCGCGCTCGATCCTTGCGGAGTACGCGGAAACCCATATGTAACCCTCGGGCTGTGAAACACCCGCGCCCCTGTTCGCAAGAGCAGGGGCGTTTTAGTCTGCATTAACGAATCGCCACAAGTCCCGTGGGAGCGGCTTCAGCCGCGATGATCGCGGATAAATCCGCTCCTACAGAAGCGTAGCCTGGATGAAATCCGGGGATTTTTGCTGCCTCTGGCCCCGGATTTCATCCGGGCTACGAAATCCTGACCTGCAGGTTTACAATCGGTCGATTACCGTCTGGAGCTTTCCCGTGCTGACCCACCTCGATTCCCAAGGCCGCGCGCACATGGTCGACGTCACCGACAAGGCGACCACCTTCCGCGAAGCCACCGCCGAAGCGCGCGTGCGCATGCTGCCCGCCACCCTGCAGATGATCGTCGCCGGCGAGCATCCCAAGGGCGACGTATTCGCCGTGGCGCGCATTGCCGGCATCCAGGCCGCGAAGAAAACCAGCGATCTGATCCCCCTGTGCCACCCGCTGATGCTCACCGGCGTCAAGGTCGAACTCAGCGCCGAAGGCGCTGATACCGTGCATATCACCGCGCGTTGCAAACTGTCCGGGCAAACCGGTGTCGAGATGGAAGCACTGACTGCCGCCAGCGTCGCCGCGCTGACCATCTATGACATGTGCAAGGCCGTGGATCGCGGCATGGTCATCGAGCAGGTGCGCCTGCTGGAAAAACTCGGCGGCAAGAGCGGTCACTACAAGCTGGAGGAACAAGCATGATCCGCGTGCAATATTTCGCCCGCTACCGTGAAGCCCTGGGCCGTGACGACGAACAACTCAGCGGCGACTTCGCCACCCTCGACGACTTGCGCCTGCACCTGGTCGCCCGTGGCGGCGAATGGGAAGTGCTGGGCGAGCAGAACCTGATGTGTGCGCGCAACCAGGAACTGTGCAGTCTTGACGAACCGCTGGCCGAGGGCGACGAGGTCGCCTTCTTCCCCACCGTTACCGGCGGTTGATGCAGGTACCCTAGGGTTGGGCCGGGCGGCGTTCCGTTTCAGCCGCGATGATGTACCACGCGTAGGGTGGGCTTAAGCCCACCAATCTCTCCAAGCCGCCTGCCCTTGACCAGCGTCCTTTGCAAACGAGATCCCCATGACCATCAGCGTCCAAGCCCAACCCTTCGACCCCGGCACCGAGCTCAACGCCCTGCATGCCGCCAACCTCGGCATCGGCGCGGTGGTCACCTTCGTCGGCTACGTGCGCGACTTCAATGAAGGTCGCGAAGTCGGCGGCATGTTCCTCGAACACTTCCCCGGCATGACCGAAAAGGCGCTGGCCAAGATCGCCGATGAGGCGCGTGAGCGCTGGCCGCTGCTGGGCATCGAGATCATCCACCGCATCGGCCGTCTGGAGCCGGGCGAGCCCATCGTCTTCGTCGGCACCAGCAGCGCCCATCGCCAGGCCGCGTTCGATGCCTGCAACTTCATCATGGATTACCTGAAGACCCGCGCGCCGTTCTGGAAGAAGGAAGACACCAGCGAAGGCCCGCGCTGGGTCGAAGGCCGCTGCAGCGACCAGAGCGCCGCCGAGCGCTGGCAGAAACCGTAGGGCCCCATATCCCCCGGTGCGCATGGCGCACTCTAGGGAACGTCGCGTAGCCTCTGTCGAACTATCTGGCGATGATCCCCGTAGGGTGCGCCGCGCGCACCGGCTGTTCGCAACACCCTGCCCGAATGAATCCCGGCATCATCGATGTTGCCCGGTGCGCATGGGCACCCTAGGGTTACGCCAACGCCAGATGCACCCGCAACGCAATCGGCACCAGCATCAGCAATACGCCCAAACCCAGCACGCGTACGCCCCATTCGTGTTCGCGAAAGTTGAAGCCGACTCCCAGCAGCAGAAAGCCACCGATCAGCAGTATCAACATCAGGTGATAGTGGTCCATGGCGCTTCTCCACTTCGCAGTCCTGATTACAGCTTAGTCCCGCCGTCTGGGTTGAGGCTGATCTGGGGCAATGAATGTCTGACTCGATTGGCGACAAAGTGCGTCTCGATCGGTCGCTGCCTGGCGTCATGGCCTGCTCCATACTGTGCGCAGTCATCGTCAAGGATCGTCCATGCGCCTGTTCCTCACCCTCCTGCTCGCCGGCCTGCTGAGTGCGACGCCGCTGGTCGCCGCCGAGCGCCATTTCACCATCCTGCACAGCAACGACTGGCAGTCGCGCCTGCTCGGCTTCGGCCCCAACAATGAATACAGCCCGGCGACGGTGAACGATGATGACACTGTTGGCGGTGTCGCCCGGCTTGCCACGTTATTGAATGAGCGCCGCGCAGCAGCCGGTGAAGAACCTCTGCTGTTGCTGGACGGCGGCGACTTCACCATGGGCACGCTGTTTCACACCATTGCCCGCGAGATGGGCAGCGAACTGCGCCTGATGAGTGAGCTGGGCTATGACGCCGCGGTGATCGGCAACCACGAATTCGACTTCCGCCCGGCCGGCCTCGCCGCGATGATCAGCGCGGCGCACAAGGAAAAGGGCGATGCGCTGCTGCCGCTGCTGTCGAGCAACATGCGTTTCGATGCCGCGAGCAAGGCCGACGACAGCCTGCAGGCGCACGCTGAGGCCGGGCGCATCCTGCCGTACAAGCTGATCGAGCGCGGCGGCATTCGTTTCGGCCTGTTCGGCCTGCTCGGCAACAACGCCGTGGCCGTCAGCCCGATGATCAAGCCGGTGACCTTCGCCGACCCGGTCGCTACCACCAGGGAAACCGTGACCAAGCTGCGCGAGGAGGGCGCCGAGGTGGTCATCCTGCTCTCGCACATGGGCGTTACCCAGCAGGCCGATGGCAGCTGGCGCGGCGAAGAGGTTGAGTTGGTCGAGCAGGTGCCAGGCATCGATATCGTCGTCGGCGGCCACTCGCATGTGGCGCTGCCGCAACCCGTGCTGGTGGGCGGGCGTACCCCGGTGGTGCAGGCCGGTTCGGAGATCCAGTACCTCGGCGAACTGCGCATGAGCCTTGGCGACGACGGCGTACCGCGCTTGCGTGAATACCGCTTGCATGCCGTCAATGACAGCATCGTCGGCGACGCGACCATCACCGCCAAGGTCGAAGACTTCAAGCAGGTGGTCAGCGAGCGCATGCTGGCACCCAAGGGCTATCGCTTCGACCAGCCGCTGGCCAAGGTCGACCAGAGCCTGGGCCGTGATTTTACCGATCAGACCCTGGCCAACCTGGTCACCGACGCCCTGCGTCATGCGGTCAATGCCGACCTGGCTTTCACCGGCAACGGCACCATCCGCGATGACCTGCTCAAGGGGCGTAATGGCGTGCAGGATGTCTCCGACCTGTTTCGCATCGCGCCGCTGGGCATCGGCCAGTTCGACGACGAACCGGGCTACCCGATGATCAAGGCCTACATCAGCGCGCGCGAAATCAAGTCACTGCTGGAAGTGCTGCTGCTCGCCTACCAGCTGCGTGACAGCCAGAGCTATTACCCGCGGGTTTCCGGCGTGCGCTTCACCTACAACCCCTGGCGCGTGCCGTTCGACCGCGTTAGCCGCATCGAAATCGGCGATCCGCACGGCGGCTACCGTGACCTGGACCTGAACGACACGCGCCTCTACAGCATCGGCGCCACCAGCTACGTCGGCAGTTTCACCTGGCTGGTGCCGGACCTTACCAAGGGCTTGCTCAACGTCATCCCCAAGGATGCCGAGGGCCGCCCGCTGCCGCGTATCGAAGACGCCATCATCGACCAGGACCCGGATAAGGAAGGCGTGCAGGAACTCAAGGAATGGCAGGTGCTGCTCGACCATATCCGCAGCCTGCCGGATCTCGATGGCGACGGCCTGGCCGATATTCCCACCAGCGGCTCGGCTGCCGAAGCGCGCATGATTCGCGCGCCCAGCCTGCACCCGACCGAGCTGTTCCGCCTCGCCGGGCCGCTGCAGTGGGGCGTCAGCGCGGTGATCCTGGCCGGCATGCTGCTGATTCTCTGGCTGCTGAGCCGCCCGCTGCGCCGCCGCAGTCGGCGTTGACGGCCGTAGGGTGCGCCGCGCGCACCGAATACGCCGAGATACTGCAACTCTCGCCGCTGAAGCGCCTCTCGCGGTTTGGCTCTGGCCGATTCGTGAGAGGGGCTTTCGGCTCGGGCATCCTGCTTCGCTCTACCTCCTGCATCCATGCAGTCGTAGCCACGATGGTGTCGCTGAAGCGCTGGTGCGCACGGCGCACCCTACGGTCCGCCACCTTGCCAAGCCTGTAATGCCTCCGTATGGTGCAAAGCCGACTGATTCGGAAGCTACGCAATGATCGCTCAGCACTGCCCGCTCGGTGACCGCGCACAGCCGGCCAACCCCCACTCAGATAAATGTCGCGTCGCCTTATGAACGCACTCAATCATTCGCGCCCGCTGGCGCTGTTCGGCCTGTTGCTGGCCAACCTCTGCTGGTCCGGCAATGCCCTGGTGGCGCGCGCCTTCGCGGGCGAGATCACCCCGTTCACCCTGTCGTTCTGGCGCTGGTGCCTGGCCCTGGCGCTGCTGCTGCCCTTCGTCGCCATGCCGCTATGGCGTCATCGCGTGGCGGTGCGCACTGCCGGTTGGCGTCTGCTGGTGCTCGGCGGCCTGGGCATCGCCGGCTACAACTCGCTGCTCTACAGCGCGGCGCAGACCACGGCAGCCATCAACATCTCGCTGGTCAACACCTGCCTGCCGCTGGTGACTTTCATCGGCGCCGGGCTGCTGCTCAACGAGTGGCCGGCACGCCGCGCCTGGTGGGGCATGCTGGTGGCGGTGATGGGCCTGGCGGTGTTGATCAGCCAGGGGCAATGGAGCCGCCTGGCCAGCCTGTCGTTCAACCAGGGCGACCTGATCATGCTGCTGGCGGTGGTCGACTGGGCGCTCTACTCGCTGCTGCTACGGCGCTGGTCAGCGTACCTGCAGCCGATCCCGCCGCTGGCATTGCTGGGCGTGTTCATCCTGCTTGGCGTACCGCTGATTCTGCCGTTCTATCTATATGAACTGAGCCAGGGCGCGCATCTGGCAATCAACGCCGCCAACCTCTCGGCCGTCGCCTACACCGCCGTGTTCGCCTCGCTGCTGGCCTACCTGGCCTGGAACCACGGCATCCGCGTAATCGGCGCGGCCAAGGCGGCGCTGACCAACTACCTGATGCCGGTATTCACCGCATTGCTGGGGTGGGTGCTATTGAACGAGAGCCTGCAGCTCTATCACTGGCTGGGCGCAGCGATGATCTTCGGCGGCCTGCTGCTGGCCACGCGGCCTGGCAAAAGCGCCTGAAAATACCCCCGATCAGCGTAACGCTGTTTACATAAGGTCCTGCGCGCTTTGCTCCCCTCTCCCATTTATGGGCGAGGGGTTGGGGGAGAGGGCTGAAAACGCCGTAAGTCTGCCGGCCACCCTCGTCGAACGTGGCTCGGGGGAGAGGATGCTAGTTCTTTCACTCCGGCTTCAACATCACGAAGGCTTCACCGCCTACGCGATCATGCATGAGGATGAACGGCTGCCCGGCGATCATCATCTTCACCGGCACCTTGCGCGGCACCGTGGTGCCGGCATTGATCGCCGCGGCGGTGAGCAACTGGCGAGTCAGGCTGTCATCCTCCTGCGCCTCGCTGGTTACCACGCATTCGTGGCTGACCTTGACCTGAATGCTCAGGCTCTTGTCCGCATTGAAGCCGACGGTGGCGAAGCCCATATCGGTCATCTCGGTGACACCATGCTGGCGCGCCACGCGATGCGCCTCGGCAAAGCTCGGCGCCGTCTGCAGGCAGATGTCGCGAAAGGCCTGCACCACCGGCGAAGTGACCGGCACCGGCGGCTGCGAGCCCAGGTTGGCGCAGGCGCCGAGAAGACCAAAGCTGACAAGCAAGGCGAACTTTTTCATCACATCATTCCTTAATGAAGGGTGTTCAGGGTTGCTGGCAAAGATCATGCCCCAGCAACTGCGAGGCCAGCCCCTTGGCCAGATAGGTCTCCACCACACGGCCATCACCGCATTCGGTCTTGTGACCGATGGCGAAACCAATGGAAAGCAACACGAATAGCGCCAGGCCGATATTCTGGATGGGCGTCATGATAGGGCTCGTTGGGTAAACAATGGGGCAGGATGAAGAGGCGGGCAGGGGATGGCAAGTGCCAACCCCATCGTCAGTACGTCCGCTGGTGCAGAGATGTGACTGTTACGGCAGCGTGATGGACAGATCGCCCAGCATCACGCGCGCAATGATCATCCAGGCAACCGCACTGATGACGCCCAGCACGCTGTAGCCGACGACGATGCCAATCGCGATCTGCTTCCACAGCCCGGCATGGCGGTTGGGTTCGTTGCGGTAGTGCGTCGGCATATCACGCTCCGCCCGCAGATCGTCGAAATCGTCTCTCGCTCTCAAGGTGTTCTCCTGGTTCGTTGGCCAGCATACGGCGGCGCTGCAGCCTGCTGGAGGCGGATTTTCCGGCATCGCCCGACAGCCCCGCAAGCACCGTCCGAGTGGTTGAGAGGTCAGCCGCAGGCTCAGAAACGAGCGATTGAGCGCATCGCCACCACTGAAGCCTAACCGCTTGATAAAACGTAAATTTATCGATGATCTGGGGTTGACAGCGGTAGGCGAGACGCGGACAATGCGCGCCGTTGGCTACATAGCTCAGTTGGTTAGAGCGCAGCATTCATAATGCTGATGTCCCAGGTTCAAGTCCCGGTGTAGCCACCATAAATTTCAAGGGGTTAGCGCAAGCTAGCCCCTTTTTATTTGGGCCGGTGTCCCCGAGCTGTCCCTTTCTTGTCCCTGTCTGCAAAGCATCCAAGCAAATCAACCGCAAGGATGACCGCTATCCCGCCTCTACACTTCTATGGTTGCTTCAGGCCGCCATTGAAATGCCATCATTGAGCCCCAAGATATGCATAGGCCCGAGCAAAGGAGCTCGGCTAAATCCGGCTTATGAAAGGAGCTCAATGTGATCAGAGCAATGGTTTCTTTAGACCTCATAGATAGCGAAGACGAAAGAGATAGGCTCTACGAAATGCTTGCGGCCAAAGACTGGAAGAAAGCTATCGATGTAGATACCGTTTGGTTTTTGTCATATTCGCAGTACTCGGAACAGACCAAGGATTCAACAGAAAATATCAAGGCTGATATCAGCTCGACGCTTGTTGGGGCTGCGAAAGAGCTAAAGCTCAAGAAAATCTTCTATGTTGCTCAAATTGGAAATGCAGAGCCTATTGGGCGAACCATCGAAAAGAAGCACAGTGATTACGCCAGCTACGTGAGAACACCGTTCTAACCCGACGTTCCTTTGAGTGAGAGCTATCTAGGATCTGGATTGATGGCAAAGTGATGGTGCGCGAATGACTAATCCTGACGGTCTAGTTTTCCGCGCTATCCAGCAATGCCATCGGCGAATGGGTCAGGGCAGTGGCGAAGTGATCGGGCGCGAGGTGTGAATAGCGCATCGTCATCTTTATATCGCCGTGGCCCAGGATGCGCTGCAGGGTGACGATATTCCCGCCCTGCATCATGTAGTGGCTGGCGAAGGTATGGCGCAGGATGTGGGTCATCTGTCCAGGCGTATGCAGGCCGGTGCGTTCATAGGCTTTGCGGAAGGCTGACCTGCAGGAGCTGAACAGCTTGCCGTTTCCAGGGTAGCCACGCGACAGAATGAGCTTCTCCAGCTCGGCCGGAATCGGCACCGAACGACTCTTGCCATTCTTGGTACGCACGAAACGCACCTGGCCATTGGCAACCTGGGGCCGGGTCAGGTTTTCGGCTTCATCCCATCGAGCACCGGTAGCCAGGCAGATTTGGGCGACAGGCAGCGTATGGCTGTTGGTCGAGGCGGCACACTCCTGCAGGACAAGCCGGCATTCATCCAGGGTGAGAAACGCACGCTCGGTTTCATCCACCTTGAGCTGACGAAGCATGGCCAGCGGGTTGGCCTCATGCCATACGCCTAGGCGGATAAGCTCGTTGAACACGGCTTTCAGGTAGCGGTGTTCGTGGTTCACGGTGGCCGGGGTGCAGTCTTTGAGGCGCTGGGTACGGTAGCGGCCAAAGTCCAGGGCGGTGAAGGTGGCGGCAATAGGGTTGCCCAGGGCATGCGCTATGGCCATCGTCCGGCTGTAGCGGTAAGGGTCTTTGAGCGTGGAGCCGTGCAGCTCTTGCCACGTATCGACCAGATCGGACAGGCGTTCGCCAGGATCACGGCCGCGTTGGCTGTATTGGCGGCGGGTGTCGGATACCCAGCGTTCGGCCTCGCTCTTGGTGCGAAAGCCACGTTTGCGCTTACGGATACCGGCAGATTTATCGAGCCAGAAATCGACGTCCCAGCCCTTTGGTCCCTTGGTGATCAAACGGCACGCCCCCAACGAACGCTGCGTTCCTCAAGCAAGGCTTTGAGGTGTTTGTAGAGGCGGTCTTCATCGAGGCCCTTGGAGGCGTAGTGATCGCGAATCACTGGCCAGCAGTCCCAGTCCTTGAGGGTATGAAAAGCTTTTCTAGCGCCCACTCGCTCCCGTGCCAGCAGGCTTACGAAGTTTCCCAGGAAGAGTTCCACATTCTTGCCGGAGAAGCCCCGCGAGGTCTTGTAGTAGCGCCTGTAGTCGGTGTCATCGAGCAGGGAATCGACCGGCAGATCGACGCGCACGTCATCGCGGATAAGCGTCCAGATCGGAGCGTAGTAGCCGCGACGGGCAAGGTATTTGAACTGGTTCAGGCCGTAGCGCCACAGGCCGTCCAGATGGCCCGCGAAGGCGGCAAAGGTGCGGGTGTCGATCACTTGCCCGCTCTGCAGGTCTACCGAGCCACTTGCAAACTGCTGGACGATGGAATGGTGATAACGCAGCTCAACGCGCCATACATCCTGGGTGGAGTCGTAGTTGTCCGGGTCGGTTTCGTCGAAGCTATCGCGGCGACGCCAGACGCTTTCCCAGTAGTCGAGCTTGTCGGTAGCCCTGGCCTGTTCGGTCTTGTTGTAGATGCAGAGCTGCAGGCCGTTGGCCGAGCCAAACATCGAGGTTTCACCGCGGCCATACACGCTGGATTTCGTGGCCCAGTGCAGTTCGTTGATGCCGGATACATCCCGGTGCGAGCGGGCACGGCAATGCATGTTGCTGACCAGATCGGCGGGAGGTGTCCAGCCTTGCAGGTCCAGGGCAAGATGCACCGCGCATTGATTGACCTCGATGTTCGTCAGCACCTGGGAGGCGTAGTGATCCAGGCGGGCCTGCAGGCGCTCGGGCGACAGGTTGTCGATGGCATGAGGTGACACCTCGATTTTCAGGTGGGGGCCGATGTTCTCGACTTTGGCGTTGAAGTTCTTCACCAGCAGTACGAAACCCAAGTCAGCGTTTTGCAGCTTGTACTGGTAGCCCGAGTCACGGCTAACACGGCCCGAGTGCCAGCGCTCACCGGCGAAATCGACAATGGCGCCCGGCTTGTCGAACAGGCCCAGGATGTCAGGGCGCAGCAGGCCCTTGTAGAGCTGGCGGACGGTATCGACGCCACAGCGGAGCAGGCGAACGGCAGACAGATCGACAAAGCCGGTCTTGCCGATGTCCAGGAACAAGCGGCCATGAGGGGACTCAAGGCCGGTTTGGTTATCAACGCGGAAGAAGTCTTTAACGGCGTCCATCTGATTTCCTGTTATTGAAGGTTTGTCACTCGTTCAACTGCTTGTTATCTGACGTGTTACAGGGACGTCAGCGGGCCGGCGGGGCGCACCCGTGCTCGTCCCTCGCACGCAACCGCGCCGCCGGCCCGCATCCTTCATCTGTCACTGTCCAGGCATACGGCGTTGGCCCTTGTGGGCTCTTACCGGCCACCCAGGAATTGCCAATGGCCGAGAGGATCAGGAACAGGATCAGCGCCAGGAAAGCCGGCAGGGTGTCGGGTGTAGGCGGGAGGAAGTGCAGGCGGGCGCGCCCAGCGTCTGGCTTTGCGGTAGTGCGGCGTTGGGGCTGCTGGCGGGGCGGGAAGACCAACACCAAGGGCTTTGCCCTTGTCATCCCACTCTTGCCGCCGAGGGCTCGGGAGCGCGGGGTGGTGAAGCTACCCCACACTCCCGTTGTCAGGCTGATATTCATGGTGCTGGGTCAAGGGTGCGCTGCGCCCGTGCTTCCGTTCGCCGGGACGGTGAAGCTGTCCCGACGAGCCGGGAGCGCGGCCCCTGACCCGGAACCATCGGCATAATGGGTCAGGGTCATGCGGCCCAGTACGTTGCCGGAACCCTGCCGGTCGCGGTGCCGCATCGCCCTGATAGTGCGGATGTCCGAGAAGAACACCTCGTTTGGAAACTGCCCTGGATCGTTCATTTCCAGGGTCATGAAGTAGGCTTGGTCATACACCCCTTCGAAGGGCAGCACGACGCCGACAATATGCAGGAGCAGCCAGAGCGGTTCGGGTTCATCGTCCCAGGCCAGTTCGACCAGGGCGGTTTGGCCGACATACTGGGCAGCGTTGGATGCATTCACGGGGGAGCTGTTGCTAGTCATCGCTGTAGTCCCCCGCCTTGAAGGACTCCTTGCCGCTCAGCAGATCGGCGCGGAGTTTGCCCACGTTGACCATGCGGAAGTCGGCAAACGTCAGGCTGGGTAGAGTGCCGTTGTCCACCAGCTCGGCCACTTCATCAGCGGGAATCCCGCTGCCTGTAGCGAAGGTCACGATGCTGCAGACGTCGCCCATGGCGGAGCCGAGCGGGACGACATTGCCGTGGTTCGGGTTGGCCTTATTCATCGACGTAATCCCCCTGCGCAAAGATGGTTTTGCCCTTGGCCAGATCAGTGCGGATTTGGGCGAGGTGGACAAAGCGGGGGCGCCCCATCTTCACGCTGGGGATGGTGCCGCTCTGCATCCAGGCGATCACGGTGTCGGTGGAAACACCGTTCATGGCAGCGAAGGTTTCCTTGCTGCAGGTGAGGGCGTTACGGCAGTCGAGGTAGATGACACGTTTGCCGTCTACGTCGAAGCTGACATCGAAAGGTGGTTCGTTCAGGTGCTGAGTAGTCATTGCCTATCCCTGCCTATGAAATGCTCATAAACTGTGGTTAATGGGTGATTAGTGATTGGTAAATAATCCCAATCACATGATGCGAATATATCGGTGCTGGCAGATAGTTAGTAGCACTATTTACCAATTTAATAGACGATTTTTGAATGATCAGAGAGCGGCTTATAGCCATTTGGGACTCGAAGGGATTGACTGCTAAGCGGCTCGAGGAGCTGACAGGCATCGACCGCGAGAAGTGGTATGCCCTCAGAGGTGGCAAGCGCCGGGTCAATGGGGACGACATAGAAGCCATCCTGGGTATTACCCCTGAGTACGCACTGTGGCTCGTTTCGGGGAACATTGCGCCAGAGGCAGGGCAGACCAGCCCGGATTACGTCGAAGCAGACCTAAAATTGGCAGGACAAGAAGCGGGCAGCAGGTAACAGCGGAAGTGGCCCGGCGATGGTTCAGCCGAACAACGTGACTCCAGGGAGAAGGACATGGGAAACATCATCGACATGGCGAGCTTCGAGCACCTGCGCCGATCAAACTCCGATGACCGCTACACGTGCCCGAAGACCAACGTAACGTTCCCCCACATCTACAAAGTGCTAGTGCCAGACGGCGATCTGGTTGACGACGTGCCCGTATTCATCGGCACCTACAGCACAGAGTACCGGCTCAAAGAGCCATCGAGCCTGGAGCAACTTCCAGGCTTCCCTCCTTCGACGGCGACAAAGATCAGCACGCTCGATGCTGCCGATGAAATCTATCTCGACGTAATCCACTTCACCAATAAAGACAAAGCTTTAGGCTTCAGGCAGGCCTGCGGACATCTAGGTATAGAGCCGGAGCATGTGCGCTCGTTTAAAGATCAACAGGGCGTGTTCCTGTTATTGCGTAGAGCTGATGCACCCAAGAAGGCGAGACATATTATTTATCGCAGTACCGACGTTCAATACATTCAGCCCCTAGGGTGCGAAATGGAGTGCGAGTACGTAGCTGCATTTAATGAGTTAGGGCAAATAATTCCTTATGGAATATTAGACGATTCACTGTGCGAGGAATAAAAATGGTCAGTGGGTTATGTGATAAATGGCTTGGGCGCCTGAGCCATGCTTCGCAAATATTGCTTTGCGTCTTCAGTGCGTGGGCTTTGTATTATACCGTTATTCCTTTGTATAAGATCGCGACTCTTGAAGAGAGAATTGCACAGCGAGAAAGTGAGTTAGAGATTAAGAATCTTGAGTTGAATAACGCTAGGGTTGCGATTGAAGAGGCTAAAGCTGAGCTGTATGTGATTAGAAGGGATGACTATCTAAGAAAGATGGTTGTGGGTGATTTGCTCGAATGTACGGAGCCTCAGTTGTTTAGAATGGTTTCAGAAGGCGAAGAGTTTGATCCGTATAAGATAGTTGTTGAGAGGATCTACTCTCGCTGCATAAATGAATCATTTGATCGGGATAAGGCGCAAAGTAATTTGCGAGAAGAGGATTATAGGTACTTGAGTGGTGTAGTTGATGATCTAAAGTCAACGCTTATTGATATGCGTGAAACCATGATTAGCGATATGGATACACTTGAGACCAGAGCAAGGAAAGATAAGGCAGTCTTGGAGCCTAAGGGGCCATCGCTGCAGGGGCTGGATGACCTTTACAGTTCCTTCGGGTTGAAGCTTATGAGTGAAGAGCAGGAATTTGAAGATGCTGTTCGTAGAACAATTTTTGCGATGGTCATGGACTATAGCGGTAGAGTTCATTCCGAAATACTTAAGCTCAGATCGATAAATTGGCCGGAACCGTTGGAACCGTTACAGTAGGGCTGAGTCAGGGGAGGCCGATTCGAGATAAAAAGCTTGAGAAGCGCTGTGACACATCCTCTCTAAATAAGTCAGAAAGCTGGCAGACAAAGTTTTCTTTCTTATGTTTTTTTAAATACTCAACATTGACCGAGAAATAGTGTTTGAAGTCAACTGCTGATGGTGTTAGCGGGGTTTCAGTAGGGAAGTCTAGGTAATGATAGCGGGGGGTCTCATTGTTCCTTAAATATGTTCCAGGCGATTTTGATTTGTTGATGGGCGCCATTTTTAAGCCCAGGTCCTGCAAGTGTTCGCCAGTATAAACATGCTCGATGTTGTAAAGTGGCGCAACCAGCACTGAGAGTAGTAGTTTGTCTTGATTGGGTGTGAGGGCTTTAGACCATCTAAATTTGTAATCTTGGGCTAAATCACAGTCTTGCGTTAGCACCACTACTAGTGGGAAAGTTATTTTTGAAATTTCAACGATGCCACCTTTTGTTGTGACGTACTCGACGTGTTCGACGTCACGGATTATGTCCCCTTGAGAAACTCTCGGATGTCGTTGTTTTTTTACTTTAACCATTCTTAATAGAAGCCCTTATAATGGTCCTTTGAGGTTTGGAATAGCCGTATTTTTTTAAGTCGCTTTCGTCGATTGGTGTCTTTAGAAAGTTTTTAATATCTGAGCTTTTTTTGAGGTTGGAGGTTGTCAGTGGTGGTTGGACATAAGAAGCGTCGAAAAAATCAGAATTGCTCATTTTGCTGGCTTCATTAGTTTTCTGGTTTTGTCTGTGATGCTGTTTTCAAAGAAGTCTTGTATTTTTTCATGTCCGCTTTTTATAACTTTCTCTATCTCGTCTAAATCAAAAGCGCCTACTGCAGATGCGTCAAGGTCAAGGACGAATTGTCTTCGTTTAACTGTTGCAGGGTAGTCGGGGTTTGCAATCCCAAATTGACACTTAAGATTCATTGAGTCAAAGTTCAGCTCCAGGATATGGAAAGCTCTGGAGATGTTTTCTTTGTATCCTAGGTCAATTATTCCAAGCATTCTTTCGTTAATGTATTCGCTCCATTCCAAAGGGTTGCCTTCCTTTAAATCGATTACGTTCACATATCGAATGCCAATTCGGTTCACTACTTGGTCTGGTTGAGCTTCCTTTAGCGCGGATACGAAGCTAAGAAAGTCATTGGAAAAAGATTCATATGATTTGTAGGACTTGTTTGTATGGGCTACATGGTCTGGGTTTATTATTAGAGCTTTTTCTCTATCCTTGCCGTGAAAGACCCATTGAGTCATTTCGCGGCTGTTACTTGAGAATTCTTGGCCTGTAAATTTTAGTTCCTGGGTTTGGAATTTGTGAGGTTCAGAAATCGGAAATTTGGAAAGAGCAGTTTTTGTAAGCTTATTGCTAAGTCTTTCTGTTAGTGCAGGGCAGGGCTCGGGGAAGTCAATTCTTACGATGGCTTCCTTTAGGAAAGGGTCGAGATAACAAACTTTTTCAAATTGCACGATAGCTCTCTTGGGTTTTTGAATATCAGGCGAAGGTTGAGTCTAGTAGATGCTTACGAGGCATATTCGGCGACGCGATAGATTGATAGCTGAGACTTTTGCAGAAACTGGTTTTGACCAAGAGTCGCATGGCTTCGTCCCTGGGCTTGCCGTGGAAGTGGACGCGTCCAATCTCAGCCGTCACCTTGCAGATTTCTGTAGAGCAGATCAACGGCAGATTGGCGATTAAGGTAAGGATCAATCGGATCATGCAGGTAGCTTCCATGCAGGGGAGGGCTTGCTGGCTATCCTAGGAGTGCCACGGCTTGGGTAAGAGGGTGTCCCCTTAAGGCCTCAAAACACCATGCAATGGATACTAGCCAATAGACCGCGCGGGTGAAAGCCCCGTTTTTACAGGCTTCCAGCTTCTACCGAGGGAGGTGGCGCTTTTTCATAATTCCCGGCCCACACCATCCCCAAATCAGCATTCCCTAACCCAAAAACAACAAAACCCCGCTTCGGCGGGGTTTTGTTTATGCGCTGCTTACAACGATCAAACGTTAAAGCGGAAGTGCATCACGTCGCCGTCCTTGACGATGTAGTCCTTGCCTTCCAGGCGCCATTTGCCGGCTTCCTTGGCGCCGGCTTCGCCCTTGTACTGGATGAAGTCGTTGTAGGCGATGACTTCGGCGCGGATGAAGCCTTTTTCGAAGTCGGTGTGGATCGCAGCAGCCGATTGCGGGGCGGTGGCGCCGACCTTGACGGTCCAGGCACGCACTTCCTTCACGCCTGCGGTGAAGTAGGTCTGCAGGTTGAGCAGCGAGTAACCGGCACGGATCACGCGGTTCAGGCCCGGCTCTTCCATGCCCATGGTTTCGAGGAACATCTGCATTTCTTCGAGATCGTCCAGTTCGGCGATCTCGGCTTCGATCTTGTTGCACACCGGTACGACGATGGCGCCTTCCGCTTCGGCGATGGCGTTGACCACGTCGAGGTGCGGGTTGTTCTCGAAGCCGTCTTCGGCGACGTTGGCGATGTACATCACCGGCTTGGTGGTGAGCAGGTGGAAGGTCTTGGCCAGGCGCTTCTCGTCGTCACCCAGGTCCTTGAGCAGGCTGCGCGCCGGCTTGCCTTCGGTGAGGTGGGGGATGAGCTTTTCCAGCAGGGCCTTCTGCGCCAGGGATTCCTTGTCGCCACCCTTGGCGGTGCGGGCCACGCGCTGCAGTTGCTTCTCGCAGCTGTCGAGATCGGCCATGATCAGCTCGAGGTCGATGATCTCGATGTCACGCTTGGGGTCGACGCTGTTGGCGACGTGGATGACGTTGTCGTCTTCGAAGCAGCGCACCACGTGGGCGATGGCGTCGGTCTCGCGGATGTTGGCGAGGAACTTGTTGCCCAGGCCTTCACCTTTCGACGCGCCCGCTACCAGGCCGGCGATGTCGACGAATTCCATGGTGGTGGGGATGACCTTCTCGGGCTTGACGATCTCGGCCAGGGCATCCAGGCGCGGGTCGGGCATGGGCACGATGCCGCTGTTCGGCTCGATGGTGCAGAAGGGGAAGTTCTCCGCCGCGATGCCGGATTTGGTGAGGGCGTTGAACAGGGTGGACTTGCCGACGTTGGGCAGGCCGACGATGCCGCAGTTGAATCCCATGATGTGTCCCTCGGTAAAAGATGGTTACTTGGTGGCCTTCTGGCTATGCAGTTTGCGCATGGCCACGGTCCAGTCGCCGGCGAGTATTTCCGGCAGGACGTCCAAGGCGAAGTCGATGCTCTTGTCGAGCAGGTCCTGTTCGCCGCGTGGGGCGCGTCCGAGCACGTAGCCGGATACCAGGCTGGCGTGCCCCGGGTGGCCGATGCCGAGCCGCAGGCGATGGAAGTTATTCTGGTTGCCGAGCTGGGCGATGATGTCGCGCAGGCCGTTGTGCCCACCGTGGCCGCCGCCCTGTTTGAGCTTGGCGACGCCGGGTGGCATGTCGAGTTCGTCGTGGGCCACCAGGATCTCTTCGGGTTTGATCTTGAAGAAATTGGCCAAGGCCGCCACGGACTGGCCGCTGCGGTTCATGTAGGTGGTGGGGATGAGCAGACGAACTTCGCGTCCCTGGTGATTGAACTTGCCCACCAGGCCGAAATATTTGCGATCTACAGACAGGTTGACGCGCTGGCTCTCGGCCACGCGCTCAACGAAAAGGGCCCCTGCATTGTGCCGGGTCTGGTCGTATTCGGGGCCGGGGTTACCCAGGCCAACGATCAGTTGTACGGCAGTCATACAGGAGCCCTTTTGAGGAAATCGCCCGGCGTGATCGCCTGCCGGGCGGGTTCCGCGCTGCGATTACTCGGCGGCGCCTTCTTCGTCTTCAGCCTTCACGCGGGAAGCGTGAATGTTGGAGACAGCCAGGTCGTTACCGTGAGCCAGAGCAACCAGCTCAACGCCTTTCGGCAGCTTCAGGTCGGACATGTGGACAGTCTGGCCAACTTCTACGGCAGCCATGTCGACTTCGATGAATTCCGGCAGGTCTTTCGGCAGGCAGGAAACTTCGACTTCGTTGATGGTGTGGGAGATCTCACCACCTTGCTGCTTCACGCCAACGGCGGTTGCTTCGTTGATGAAGTGCAGCGGTACGTGGGCGGTCAGCTTCTGGCCGGCAACGACGCGCTGGAAGTCAGCGTGCAGGACGAAGCCTTTGGCCGGGTGGCGCTGCAGGGCTTTGATCACGACGCTTTCTTTGGTACCGGCAACGTCCAGGCTCAGAACGTGGCTGAAAGCCGCTTCGTTTTCCAGCAGCTTGGCCAGGTCTTTGGCCAGCAGGCTGATCGATTGCGGGGCTTTGTCGCCACCGTAGATCACGGCAGGAACCATGGACACGTTACGACGCAGGCGGCGGCTCGCACCTTTCCCCAGGTCGGAACGCACTTCGGCATTCAGGGCAAATTCAACAGTCATTTCACTTCTCCAAAATAACCAAACCGCCTTGTGGCTTGCGACCAGCCTCGGGCGGTAGGGCAAAAAGCCCCGCACGTGGCGGGGCAGTGTGATCTGGCCAGTTCCGCTTAGCGGAACATGGCGCTGATCGATTCTTCGTTGCTGATGCGGCGGACCGCTTCGGCGACGACCGGGGCGATGTCGAGCTGGCGAATACGCGAGCAGGACTGCGCCGCAGCGGACAGCGGGATGGTGTTGGTGACCACCAGCTCGTCCAGGACGGAATTCTCGATGTTCTCGATGGCGCGGCCGGACAGCACCGGGTGGGTGCAGTAGGCGTAGACCTTGGCGGCGCCGCGCTCTTTCAGCGCTTTGGCGGCGTGGCACAGGGTACCGGCAGTGTCGACCATGTCGTCGACCAGGATGCAGGTACGGCCTTCGACGTCACCGATGATGTGCATCACTTCGGACTGGTTGGCCTTCTCGCGACGCTTGTCGATGATCGCCAGGTCGACGCCCAGGCTCTTGGCCACGGCGCGGGCACGAACGACGCCGCCGATATCGGGGGAGACGATCATCAGGTTGTCGAAGCGCTGGTCTTCGATGTCGTCGACCAGGACCGGGGAACCGTAGATGTTGTCCACCGGAATGTCGAAGAAGCCCTGGATCTGGTCAGCATGCAGGTCGACGGTCAGCACGCGGTCGATACCGACCACGGTGAGCATGTCGGCAACCACTTTGGCGCTGATTGCCACGCGCGCGGAACGCGGACGGCGATCCTGGCGGGCATAACCGAAGTAGGGGATGACTGCAGTGATGCGAGTCGCCGAGGAACGGCGGAAGGCGTCGGCCATCACTACCAGTTCCATCAGGTTGTCGTTGGTGGGTGCACAGGTCGGCTGAATCAGGAAGACGTCCTTACCGCGGACGTTCTCGTTGATTTCGATCATGACTTCGCCGTCGGAGAACTTACCGACCGAAGCATCGCCGAGGGGAATGTGCAGCTGACGAACGATCCGTCGCGCCAGATCGGGGTTTGCGTTCCCCGTGAAGACCATCATCTTGGACACGCGCAGTACCTGCCGGCTGGGGGTATACCTGGATGGGTATGGAAAATGGCAGGGGCGGCTGGATTCGAACCAACGCATGCCAGGATCAAAACCTGGTGCCTTACCGCTTGGCGACGCCCCTATATTCTGTGTTGAACGCTTGTTGACTCGGTTCTCGATGCCTCCCGGGGGAGGTTATGGCAGGGGCGGCTGGATTCGAACCAACGCATGCCAGGATCAAAACCTGGTGCCTTACCGCTTGGCGACGCCCCTGTATCGTATAACCGAATGCTGAGCATTCACTTCTTGGCCAATGCTTGGAGCCTGCGGTGCAGCATCGAAATGTTGCGACCTTGAGCGACAAAGCTCGGCAGAGTGCCTGGAAGTTGGCGGGCGACTTTATCAGCATCGTCCCGATTTGGGAAGCTCCCAAATATGCAAGCTCCAGTGCCGGTCAATCTAGCTGAAACAAATTTGTTCAACAAGATCAAAGCGTTACGAACTTCAGGGTAACGCTTCTCTACAACCGGCTGGCAGTCGTTTCGACCACCCCCCGCAAGAAGGCTGCGAACTTTAATGGGCGGCGTATCGCGTGTCAACTCGGGCGAGCCGAAAACTTCTGCTGTGCTGACAAAGACTTGCGGTACTGCGACGAGGAACCAGGGCTCCTCGAGTTCGACTGGGGTCAGGCGCTCGCCAACGCCCTCGGCGAAGGCCGCGCGACCGCGCACGAATACCGGTACGTCGGCGCCCAGGGCCAGGCCCAGTTCGGCCAGGCGATCTTCGCCCAGTTGGGTGTGCCACAGGTGATCGAGGCCGAGCAGGGTGGTGGCGGCGTCCGAGCTGCCACCGCCGATGCCGCCGCCCATGGGCAGGCGCTTGTCCAGCCAGATATCGGCACCGAGCTGAGTGCCGCTGGCTTCCTGCAGCCTTTTGGCCGCGCGCACGATCAGGTTGCTGTCATGCGGTACGCCGTCGATGGGCGTGTGCAGGTGGATTTCGCCATCCTGGCGCAGGCTGAAACCGAGTTCGTCACCATGGTCGAGAAACTGAAACAGTGTCTGCAGCTCGTGGTAGCCATCGGCGCGGCGGCCGAGGATGTGCAGCATCAGGTTGAGCTTGGCCGGGGCGGGCAGGATCAGGTCGGCGTGGGTGGGGATGGCGGTGTTGGTCATGGGGTGCGCTGAAGAGTTGTGTTAGGGGCTTGTCTCCCCTCTCCGCTGCGGGAGAGGGGGGGAGAGGGGCTTTGCGGCAACGCCGAGCAGACGTCATCGCCCTCGGCCCTCTCCACTAGGCGTGCCCCCAATAAATGGGAGGGGGAGTTGTCCATGGAAGCCTTAGACTTATGGCTGTAATTCGGCTTACTGCCCCAACTGACGCGGCTGCCAGTCCTTGATCACCAGGGTCACTTCCAGGTTCTGGCCGTAGAGCTTCATGCGCTCCGGCAGGGCGTAGCCGTTTTGCTCGGTATAGCGCAGGTATTCGACCTTCCAGCCGTCCTGTTCCAGCTGCGCCAGGTGGCTTTGGCCATCGAGGGTGATGCGGCTGCGGCTTTCCGGGGCGGGCAGGCCGCGAATCCACCAGAGCAGGTTGGACACCGGCAGATCCAGGCGCAGTTGCTCGCGCAGCAGTGCCTCGGGGGATTCGGCGCGGAAGCGGCCGCGGTTGGACACTTCCAGCAGGATGTCACCCGGGCGCCCGGTCAGGCGCGCGGCGCCGCCGCCCAGTGGGCCGGACAGGCGAATGTCGTAGTAATCCTGGCGCTGCAGCCAGAATAGCGTGGCGCTGCCGGAATCCTGCGGGGCGCGGATGCCGATCTTGCCATTGATCTGCCAGCCATCGAGCTGCGTGATCTGCTCTTTGTGAGCTTTCCACTGGGCCGGGTCGCCCTGGCCTTCCAGCGCTTCGCGCGAGGTGAGGCCGGCGCAGCCAGCGAGCAGGGCGATGAGGCTGAATACGAGTAGGTGACGAAGCATCAAAGAGTCTCGGAACCGGTCAGGCGCAACAGCGTGTCACGCAGAATGGGGCTATCGGGCGTTGCGCTGAGGGCGTCGCGCCAGACGCGTCGGGCGTCGCGCTGCTTGCCTTGGGCCCAGAGCACTTCGCCGAGGTGGGCAGCGACTTCGTGGTCGGGAAACTTCTCCAGAGCCTGGCGCAGCAGACGCTCGGCCTCGTCGAGGTTGCCCAGGCGATAGTTGACCCAGCCGAGGCTGTCGAGAATCGCAGGGTCGTCCGGGTTGAGCTGGTGCGCTTTCTCGATCAGCTCGCGTGCTTCTTCATAGCGCGTGGTGCGGTCGGCCAGGGTGTAGCCGAGGGCGTTGAGCGCCATGGCGTGTTCCGGCTCGCGCTGGATGATATAGCGCAGGTCGGTTTCCAGCTGGGCCAGGTCATCGCGCTTTTCCGCGAGCATGGCGCGGGTATAAAGCAGGTTCAGGTCGTTGGGGTACTGCTCCAGGCCTTCGTTGATCACCTTCCAGGCCGGCTCGACCTGGCGACGATTGCTCAGGCCTTCGGCTTCGATCAGGTACAGCTGGATGGCGTAATCCGGTTGCGCGCTGCGTGCCTGGGCCAGGCGTGCGCTGGCTTCTTCACTGCGCTGTTGGGCGAACAGCAGTTCGGCCTGGCGTTGCTGGGCCGGCAGGTAGTCGTTACTCGGGCCGACCAGGGCGTATTCCTGCAGGGCGCTGTCGTTGTCGTTCAGCGCTTCGTAGGCGCGGCCGAGGTTGTAGTGCGCGGCATCGACATGGCTGCGGCGTTCGACCAGCTCTTCGAGGTAGACGATGGCCTCTTCCCAGGCTTCGGCTTCCAGGCACACCAGGGCCAGGGAGAAACGCAGGTCGTCGTCGTTGGGGTTTTCCTGCACCAGCTTGGCGAACTCGCCCTTGGCGTCGTCGAGGCGATCCTGCTCGACCAGCAGGCGCGCGTAGGTCAGGCGCAGGCGTTTGTCGTCGGGGTTGTTGCGGATACCTTTCTGCAGGATCGGCATGGCCTCTTTGCCACGGCCGAGGCTCTGCAGCAGACGGGCGCGCAGCAGGATCGGCGATACCTCGTTGCTGCTCGCCGCACTGTTTTCGAGCAGCTCCAGGGCCTCTTCGGCGCGGCCGTCCTGTTGCAGGAGGATGGCCTTGCCGAACAGCAACTGGCTGTTGTCCGGGTTCTTGCTCAGCAGGCGGTCGAAGCCCTGCAGCAGGCCGGCGCGGGTATCCGGGTCGGTTTCTGCGGCAGACAGGGCGAGGAAGTCGAAGTGGGTGTCGCCCTGGCGCTGCAGCACCTGCTCCATATAGGTCATGGATTCGTCGTAACGACCGGCGCGGGCCAGTTGCACGGCGGCGGCACGCTGGGCGTCGATGTTGCTCGGCGCGTTCCTGGCCCAGATCAGTGCGCTGTCGAGCGCAGCCTGTTCGGCGCCGAGGTATTCGGCAATACGGAAGGCGCGTTCGGCGACGCCGGCATCGCCGGTGGCGTTGGCCTGCTGCACGTAGTTGCCGAGGGCGATGTCGAAGCGATTGCGCTGTCCGGCCAGCTCGGCGGTGAGCAGGGCGAACAGGGTTTCCTGGCTGAACGAGCCGTATTCGCTCGGTTCCAGCTGGGTGATCTGGTCGGCTTCCTGTACCGGCGGCGTACCGTCCGGCTCACTGGGGGCGAAGGTTTGGCAGCCGCTGAGAAGGGCAATGGCGGTGACTAACGCGAGGGGTCTGTTCATAGTGCCTTGTCGTGCGTTATTCCGGGGCGACGGCCGTGCTGGCTCGTGCCCTGCGACGTTCGCGGCATCATGACACAAGCCTTGGAGCAAGCCCACTGGCCAGGACGATGCGGCGAACTGTCTATTGGGACAATAGGTCGCGGGAGTTGTTCTCTCGGGGGCGAAGTAGGACAATTGCCGGCTCCCGTATTGCCCCTCAGCGACCCTGCATGGCCTTTATCGCCCTCGGTATCAACCACAAGACCGCCTCGGTAGAGGTGCGCGAGCGCGTTGCTTTCACCCCGGAGCAACTGGTCGAGGCGCTGCAGCAGCTGTGCCGGCTGACGCCCAGCCGCGAGGCAGCGATCCTCTCTACCTGCAACCGCAGCGAGCTGTACCTGGAGCAGGATCAGCTGAGCAGCGATGAAGTGCTGCAGTGGCTGGCCGACTATCACCGCCTGAGTGTCGACGAACTGCGTGCCTGCGCCTACGTGCACAGCGAGGACGACGCGGTGCGGCACATGATGCGCGTCGCCTGCGGGCTCGATTCGATGGTGCTCGGCGAACCGCAGATTCTCGGCCAGCTCAAGTCCGCCTACGCCGTGGCGCGTGAGGCCGGCACCGTCGGGCCGTTGCTCGGCCGTCTGTTCCAGGCCACCTTCAGCACCGCCAAGACCGTGCGCACCGATACCGCCATCGGCGAGAACCCGGTGTCGGTGGCCTTCGCCGCGGTCAGTCTGGCCAAGCAGATCTTCGCGGACCTGCATCGTAGCCAGGCGTTGCTGATCGGCGCCGGCGAGACCATCAGCCTGGTGGCGCGTCACCTGCACGACCAGGGCATCAAGCGCATCGTCGTCGCCAACCGTACCCTGGAACGCGCCAGTCAGCTGGCCGAGCAGTTCGGCGCTCATGCCGTGCTGCTCTCGGACATTCCCGACGAGCTGGCGCACAGCGACATCGTTATCAGCTCCACTGCCAGCCAGTTGCCGATTCTCGGCAAGGGCGCGGTGGAAAGTGCGCTGAAAAAACGCAAGCACAAGCCGATCTTCATGGTCGACATCGCCGTGCCGCGCGACATCGAGTCGCAGGTGGGCGAGCTGGATGACGTCTACCTCTATACCGTCGATGACCTGCACGAGGTCATCGAGGAAAACCTCAAGAGCCGCCAGGGCGCGGCGCAGGCTGCCGAGGAACTGGTGGCCGCCGGCACCGACGATTTCATGCAACGCCTGCGTGAGCTGGCCGCGGTCGATGTACTCAAGGCCTACCGTCAGCAGGCCGAGCGCCTGCGCGACGATGAGCTGGCCAAGGCCCAGCGCATGCTGGCCAACGGCAGCAACCCCGAAGACGTGCTGGCACAGCTGGCCCGTGGCCTGACCAACAAGCTGCTGCACGCACCCAGCGTGCGCATGAAGAAACTTACCGCCGAGGGGCGCGTCGACGCGCTCAGCCTGGCCCAGGAATTGTTCGCTCTCGACGAGAGCGCGCCGCAGGACAAAGGTCTGCAATGAAAGCTTCACTGTTGAACAAGCTGGACAACCTCAGCGACCGCTTCGAGGAACTGACGGCGCTACTCGGCGATGCCGAGGTGATTTCCAAGCAGACGCAGTTTCGCGCCTATTCCAAGGAATACGCCGAAATCGAGCCGGTGATCGCCACCTTCCGCGAGCTGCGCAAGGTACAGAGCGACCTCGAAGGTGCTCAGGCGCTGCTCAAGGAAAGCGACCCGGACCTGCGCGAGATGGCCGAAGAGGAAGTCGCCCAGGCCAAGGAAGCGCTGGTCACCTTGGAGGACAAGCTGCAGCGCATGCTGCTGCCGAAAGACCCCAACGACGGGCGCAACGTCTACCTGGAAGTGCGCGCCGGCACCGGCGGCGACGAGGCGGCGATCTTCTCCGGCGACCTGTTCCGCATGTATTCGCGCTATGCCGAGAGGCAGGGTTGGCGCGTCGAGGTGCTGTCGGCCAATGAGGGCGAGCACGGCGGCTTCAAGGAAGTGATCGCCCGTGTCGAGGGCGACAACGTCTACGCCAAGCTCAAGTTCGAATCCGGCGCTCATCGCGTGCAACGTGTGCCGGAAACCGAATCCCAGGGCCGCATCCACACCTCCGCCTGCACCGTGGCGGTATTGCCGGAGCCGGACGAACAGGCGGCCATCGAGATCAACCCGGCCGACCTGCGCGTCGATACCTATCGCAGCTCCGGCGCCGGCGGCCAGCACGTCAACACCACCGACTCGGCGATCCGTATTACCCACATTCCCACCGGCACCGTGGTGGAATGTCAGGAAGAGCGCTCGCAGCACAAGAACCGCGCCAAGGCCATGGCCTGGCTGGCGGCCAAGCTGCAGGACCAACAGGAAGCGGCGGCGCACAAGGAAATCTCCGAAACGCGCAAGCTGCTGGTGGGCTCGGGCGACCGCTCCGAGCGCATCCGCACCTACAACTTCCCGCAGGGCCGGGTGACTGACCACCGCATCAACCTGACCCTGTACTCGCTGAGCGAAGTCATGGCCGGTGGTGTCGAGGCGGTGATCGAGCCCTTGCTGGCCGAGTACCAGGCCGACCAGTTGGCGGCGTTGGGCGATTGAGTTTCGCTTGAGGTCATTGCGGTGCGCATGGCGCACCCTACGCCGCGTATACCGTAGGGTGCGCCATGCGCACCACAACCGTAGCCCGGATGCAATCCGGGGACATACTTCCCGGATTGCATCCGGGCTACGAGAGAAATATGGCCACCATCGAATCCCTGCTCACTATCGCTGACCTGCCCGACTCGCCGACGCCGCGGCTGGACGCCGAGTTGCTGCTGGCGGCCGCGCTGAACAAGCCGCGCAGCTACCTGCGTACCTGGCCGGAGCGTGAGCTGGACGCGGCCCAGCAGGCGCAGTTCAGCGCGTTCATGCAGCGCCGCCGGAATGGCGAGCCGGTCGCTTATATCCTCGGTCATCAGGGCTTCTGGAGCCTCGATCTGGAAGTGGCGCCGCATACCCTGATTCCTCGCCCTGACACCGAGCAGCTGGTGGAAGCCGCCCTCGAACTGCTGCCGGCCACGCCGTTGGCGGTGCTGGATCTGGGCACCGGCACCGGTGCCATCGCCCTGGCCCTGGCCAGCGAACGCCCGGCCTGGCAGGTGACCGGCGTGGATCGCGTCGAGGACGCCGTGGCCCTGGCCGAGCGCAATCGTCAGCGCCTGCAGCTAGGTAACGTAGCGTTCGTGCACAGCCATTGGTTCTCTGCCCTGAGCGGACAACGTTACGGCCTGATCCTGAGTAACCCACCCTATATCCGCGCCGATGACCAGCATCTGGCGCAGGGCGACGTGCGCTTCGAGCCGAGCAGCGCTCTGATCGCTGGCAGCGACGGGCTGGACGATATTCGTGCGATCATCCAGGCCGCGCCGCCGCACCTGCTATCCGGTGGCTGGCTGATGCTGGAGCATGGCTTCGATCAGGCCGAGGCCGTGCGTAGCTTGCTCAGCGAGGGCGGCTTCGTCGAGGTCAATAGCCGGCGTGACCTGGGTGGTCATGAGCGCATCAGTTTGGGACGTTTCGACCGTGAGTGATCAGATGCTGAGCGATGATGAGCTGCTGCGTTACAGCCGGCAGATCCTGCTGAAACAGATCGATGTGGAAGGCCAACTGCGGCTCAAGCAGGGCCGTGTATTGATCGTCGGTATGGGCGGGCTGGGCTCACCGGTGGCGCTGTATCTGGCGGCCGCAGGCGTCGGTGAGTTGCACCTGGCGGACTTCGATACGGTGGACCTGACCAACCTGCAGCGGCAGATCGCCCACGACACCGCCAGCATCGGTCAGGCCAAGGTGGATTCGGCCATGACGCGCCTGGCGGCGATCAACCCGAATATCGCGCTGGTGCCGCATCGCCAGGCGCTGGACGCCGACTCGCTGGCTGCCGCGGTAAGCGCCGTCGACCTGGTGCTGGATTGCTCGGACAATTTCTCCACCCGCGAGGCGGTCAACGCTGCGTGTGTCAGAGCCGGCAAGCCGCTGGTCTCCGGTGCGGCGATTCGCCTGGAAGGGCAGTTGTCGGTGTTCGATCCGCGCAACGCCGCCAGCCCTTGCTACCACTGCCTGTACGGCCACGGCAGCGAAGCCGAGCTGACCTGCAGCGAAGCCGGCGTGGTCGGGCCGCTGGTGGGGCTGGTCGGTAGCCTGCAAGCGCTGGAGGCGCTCAAGCTGCTGGCCGGTTTCGGTGAGCCGCTGGTAGGCCGTCTGCTGTTGATCGATGCGCTGGGTACGCGTTTTCGTGAGTTACGGGTCAAGCGCGACCCGGCTTGTGAGGTGTGCGGTGGGCGCTAAGGACAGGCTGCAGAACTGTAGGAGCGAGCTCTGCTCGCGAAGCTTCTTGCGGCGACAGCAGCATTCGCGAGCAGAGCTCGCTCCTACGAGGGTGGCTTGACATGAATCATTCGCAGGCGCCGATTGGCGTTTTCGACTCCGGCGTCGGCGGCCTGTCGGTGCTGCGCGAGATTCGCCAGCTGCTACCGAGCGAGACACTGCTCTACGTCGCTGACAGCGGCCACGTGCCCTACGGCGAGAAAACCCCGGAATACATTCGTGAACGCTGTGTGCTGATCACCGAGCACCTGCTGGCGCAGGGCGCCAAGGCCCTGGTGCTGGCCTGCAATACCGCCACGGCCGCAGCTGCCGCCGAGCTGCGCGAGCGCTATCCGGATTTGCCCATCGTCGGCATGGAGCCTGCGGTCAAGCCTGCGGCGGCGGCGACGCGCAGTGGCGTGGTCGGTGTGCTGGCAACCACCGGTACGCTCAAGAGCGCCAGGTTCGCTGCACTGCTCGATCGCTTCGCCAATGATGTGCGGGTGATCACCCAGCCCTGTCCGGGGTTGGTGGAATGCATCGAGGCCGGCGAGCTGCAGGCACCGGCCACGCGCGAACTGCTGCAGGGATATGTGGCGCCGCTGCTGGCCGAAGGCTGTGACACGCTGATTCTCGGCTGCACCCATTACCCCTTTCTGCGTCCGCTGTTGGGCGAGCTTGTGCCACCTTCGGTGACTCTGATCGATACCGGCGCGGCAGTGGCGCGGCAGCTGCAGCGTTTGCTCGCTCAGCACGACATGCTGGCAACCGCGCCCGCTCAGGCCACTTGCTATTGGAGCAGCGGAAACACTGCGCAGCTTTGCCGCGTATTGCCGATTTTGTTGAATGAAACGGCCGAAGTGCTATCGATATAGTGAATTTTTTTCGGTTTGGGCTTTCTCTGATATCGAATACTTCTATATTTTTGTAACGAGCCTGATAAAAACCTCCCGCTATACAAGGAATGACTCATGAAGAAGTTATATGCCTTTGCTGCAGCTACGGCCCTGACGTTCGGAACTATGGGTGCTGCGCAGGCTGCGGACGTAACCGCAGCTATTGGTCAGAGTGGCGATTCCACCATGGTTTATCGCTTGGGCGCGCAGTGGGACTGGAACCACAGCTGGCTGGAAAGCAGCTATGGACGTCTGACTGGTTACTGGGACCTGGGTTACACCTACTGGGATGGCGACGACACGGCGAGCAACCACAGTGTTTCTTTCGCGCCGGTATTCGTTTACGAGTTCGCCGGGCAGAACGTGCGTCCGTACATCGAAGCCGGCATCGGTGTTGCGGCCTTCTCCAGCACCGAGCTTGAGAGCAACGATCTGGGCTCGTCGTTTCAGTTCGAAGACCGCATCGGCGTCGGCCTGCGTTTCGCGGGACAGGAGATTGGTCTGCGTGCCATTCACTATTCCAACGCGGGCCTGAAGAACCCCAATGACGGCGCGGAAGCCTACACCGTGCATTACCGCATGAGCTTCTGAATAAAAAGACCGGGCAAGCCCGGTCTTTTTCATTGTGCCTCTGGCCTGCGTGGCCGCTCCGCTAGCGATAGGCCTGGGCGATGCCCTGGCGCTCTTCCAGGCATTCGGCCGCACCCAGCTCGAACTCCCGGCAGATCAGTGGGCGCACTTCGTAGATGGTGCAGCGCATGCTGTTGCGGTCCAGCGCGGCGCACCAGTTGTCGTCCAGGCGACGCATCACTTCGCTGCCCCACTGGTCGGTATCGATCAAATGCTGCGGCACGTCGTTATCGCCGAACAGCATCACTTCCAGCTGGCAGCAGCAAGCTGCGCAGGTGCTGCAACTGACCTCGGGCTCGGTTGGCAGTTGGGTATGGGGGATGGTCTGGCTCATGGCGCGGCAGTGTACGCCATGCAGTGGATACGCGGGGCTTGGGCTGACAGGGGGCAGTGGTCAGTGCCGCCAGTTCAACAGGCCGCAAGCCGCTTTTCGTAGGAGCCCCGCCCCAGGGCGAAGCTTCTCGAACCCGAGCCGAAGCGGTTCGTGGCGAGGCGCCGCTCCTACAGTGGTTATCGGCTAGGCCGAGCGGCGGCTGCGCAGGCTCTGCTCGTATTGCGCACGATAGAGCTTGGCGAAGCCATGCAGTACTGGCATCACCACGGCCCAGACCAGCGCGAAGATCGCCAGGGTCTGCCAGGTACCCAGTGGCAGCGCGACGCCGGCAATCTTGGCGCCGCCGTAGTAGGACAGCGGTGCGGCAACTGCGCCGAGCAGGCTGGCTCGCCACCAGGGCTGGGCAGTCCAGGCCAGGCAGTGATTGAGCGTGCTGGCCAGCAACAGCCAGAGCAAGGCCAGCCACAGGGGGATCAGTTGGCGCTCCTCGCCGAAATCGAACACGCCGAGGTTGAGCAGAAAACTGTCCAGCGCACTGCCGGCGAGAAACACGCTGAGCAGCAGCTTGCCTTCGGCCGCCCAACTGCTGACCCACAGCAGGTGCACGCCAATGATCACTGCCACCACCAGCAGCCAGGGGCTGTCGCCAGCAAAGACGCAGACCAGCCAGCCGAGCTGGAACAGGAGGGCATTGGCGATCAGCTTAGGCATCGAAGTTTCCTAACAGAGGCGCAGGGCGTGCGGCCGGTTTGGCCAGCAGCAATTGCGCGGTGCCAATGGTGCGTTCGAGGAAGCCGCCTTCGCAATAGCAGAGGTAGAACTCCCACAGGCGATAGAAGTAATCGTCGTAGCCCAACTGCTCCAGGCGCTGCCGCGCGTGACGCAGGTTGTCGTGCCACAGGCGCAGGGTACGTGCGTAGTGCAGGCCGAAATCTTCCATGTGATGCAGGTTGAAGTCGGTATGCCGGGTGACCACGTCGAGCATCTTCTGCACCGAGGGCAGGGCGCCGCCGGGGAAAATGTAGCGCTGGATGAAGTCCACCGACTTGCAGGCCTGTTCGTAGCGTTGATCACGGATGGTGATGGCCTGCAGCAGCATCAGCCCGTCGGGCTTGAGCAGGCGCGCGCACTGCTCGAAATAGGTGGGCAGGAAGCGATGGCCGACGGCTTCGATCATCTCGATGGAGACCAGCTTGTCGTACTGGCCATCGAGGTCGCGGTAGTCCTCCAGCAGCAGGGTGACGCGATCCCCCAGGCCCAGCTCCCGAATGCGTCGCTCGGTGTGGGCGTGCTGCTCGCGCGACAAGGTGGTGGTGGTCACCCGGCAGCCGTAATGAGTAGCGGCGTAGATGGCCATGCTGCCCCAGCCGGTACCGATCTCCAGCAAGTGGTCCGTAGGCTGCAGTGCAAGTTTCTGGCAGATGCGTTCGAGCTTGTTGAGCTGCGCCTGCTCCAGGCTGTCGTGCTCGTGCGTGAACATGGCTGCCGAGTACATCATGGTCGGGTCGAGGAATTGTTCGAACAGGTCATTGCCCAGGTCGTAGTGCGCGGCGATATTGCGGCGCGAGCCCTTGCGGGTGTTGCGATTGAGCCAGTGCAGGCCCTGGATCAGCGGCCGGCCGAGGCGCGCCAGGCCACCCTCCATGGCATCAAGTACGTCGAGGTTGGCGACGAAGATGCGGATCACCGCCGTCAGGTCCGGCGTGCTCCAGTAGCCATGGATATAGGCCTCACCTGAGCCGATCGAGCCGTTACCCGCCACCAGGCCCCAGACCGCAGGGTCATGCACCGTGATTTCGGCGCGCAGGCTGGCCTGCGGGTTACCGAAGTGCAGGCTGTCGCCCGCCTCGTGGATCACCAGCAGGCCGTGGTGCAGGCTCTGCAACTGGCGTATCACGGCGCGCCGCAACAGACCGGCGCCAATGCCGTTGCCACTGCGTACCAGACTTCTGGTGGGATTCAGGCTAGAGCTCTTCATGGTGCATGTCCTTCACTTGCGGGCGGGCGACACGGAAGCTGCCTTCCGCGGGCTTGTGGTCGAAAATCGGGATGCGCTTGAACAGCAGGCGCATCGCCTGCCAGTAGATGGCGGCCAGGGTCTTGCCGGTCATCCAGGGGAAACTCAGCAGGTAGCGGTGCAGGCTGGCGTGGTCGAGGGCTTCGCGGTGCAGGCTGAGGCTGGCATCGAACATCTTGGTTTCGCCTTGCCAGTCGGCCATGTGCACGCCAAGGCGTTCGCCCACGGCGCTGAAACTCATGCGGTATTGCAGCTCGCGCGGCAGGAAGGGCGAGACGTGAAAGGCCTTTTCGACGCTGACTTGATGGCGGCCTTCGCCCTCTGCCGGCAGCACATAGTGATAACGCTCACGCCACGGCGTATTGCTGACTTCACAGAGAATCGCCATCAGGCGCTGGTCGGCGTCATGGCAGTAGAAGATGCTCACTGGATTGAAGGCCAGGCCCCAGCTGCGCGGCTGCGTCAGCACGCAGATGCGACCTTGCGGGCGTGTGCCCAGTGCCTGCTCCACGCGATCGCGCACCGCCTCATGCAGTGCCACGCCCTGGCGGGTGGACTCGGGTAGGTAGTCGCTCTCGCGAAAGGCGAATGGCGCCCAGCGGCCGGAACCGGCCAGCTTTGACAGGGCGAACAGCTGCGCCTGCTCACTCAGGTCGAGGTACAGCAGACCCATGCGATAGCGAAAGGCATGGGCGCGCGGGGCGAAGCGTCGATGCTGCACCCAGCCGCTGTACAGGGCGCTGTGCATCAGAGCGTCTCTCCGAAGGCACGCGCTACGCGCAGTGCGCTGACCACGCCATCTTCATGAAAACCGTTGGCCCAGTAGGCGCCGCAATAGTAGGTGTGCTGCGCGCCGAGCAGCTCTTCCCAGCGCGCCTGGGCGGCGGTACCGGCCAGGCTGTACTGCGGGTGGGCGTACTGGAAGCGCGCGAGGATCTTGCTCGGGTCGATGGCGGCCGTCTGGTTGAGGCTGACGCAGAAGGTGGTAGCGCTGTCGATGCCCTGCAGGATGTTCATGTCGTAGGTCACGGCCGCCGGCTGATCGCTTGGTCCGCCCAGGCGATAGTTCCAACTGGCCCAGGCCAGCTTGCGCTTGGGCAGCAGGCGCGTATCGGTATGCAGCACCACGTCGTTGTTGGCATAGGGCAGGGCGCCGAGAATTTCACTTTCCTTCTCGCTGGCCTGATCGAGCAGGGCCAGGGCCTGGTCGCTGTGGCAGGCGAAGATCACCTTGTCGAAGCGCTCCGCTCCGGCCGCGCTGTGCAGGGTGACGCCATCCTGATCACGGACGACGCGGCTGACCGGGCAATTGAGGCGAATGCGCTCGGCGAAGCTTTCGGTCAAGGGCGCCACATAGCTGCGCGAGCCGCCTTCGATCACCTGCCAGGTCGGCCGGTCGCTGACCGAGAGCAGGCCATGGTTCTTGCAGAAGCGCACGAAGAACTGCAGCGGGAAACCGAGCATGTCGGCCAGTGACATCGACCAGATGGCCGAGCCCATCGGTACGATGTAATGCTCGATGAAACGCCGGCCATAGCCGTTGCTCTCGAGGTACTGGCCGAGCGTGGTGTCGGCGCTGATGCGGTTGTTGGCCAGGTCGTCCAGCGACTGGCGATTGAAACGCAGGATGTCGCGCAGCATGCCCCAGAACGCCGGCGACAGCAGGTTGCTGCGTTGGGCGAACAGGGTGTTGAGGTCGTGGCCGTTGTACTCCACGCCGGTGGCCGGGTCGCTGACCGAGAAGCTCATCTCGGTGGGCTTGAAGCCGACGCCGATCTGCTCCAGCAAGCGGATGAAGTTGGGGTAGGTCCAGTCGTTGAAGACGATGAAACCGGTATCGATGGCGTAGCTGCGCCCCTCCACCTGCACGTCGACGGTATGGGTGTGGCCGCCAATCCAGTCGCTGGCCTCGAACACCTGAATGTCGTGCTGGCGATTGAGCAGGTAGGCACAGGTCAGGCCGGCGATACCGCTGCCGACGATGGCGATTTTCATGCGTTGTCCTCGTTGCGCGCCAGGCGGCGACCTATGGCCAGTTGCAGGCTGCTGGGCAGGCTGCCGAGCAGTTTCAGCACGGCGATGAAGGGAGTGGGAAAGGCGATCTCGTGCGGGCGCTTGTCCAGACGCTCGGCGATGTATCGCGCGGCGCGTTCGACCGGCCAGCGCATGGGCATCGGGAAGTCGTTCTTCTGCGTCAGCGGGGTGTCGACGAAGCCGGGGCTGACCAGGGTGACGTCGATGCCCTCGCTGGCCAGGTCGATACGCAGTGTCTGCATCAGGTAACGCATGGCGGCCTTTGACGCACCATAAGCTTCGGCGCGCGGCAGCGGCATGAAGGTCACCGAGCTGCCAACGCCGACCAGGTGTGGGCGCTCGCCCTGGCGCAGCAGGGGCAGGGCGGCTTCGATGCAGTGGCTGGCGGAAAACAGGTTGGCGCTGACCACGCGTTCGATCATCGCCGCCTCGAACTGGCGCACGTCGACGTATTCGCAGGTGCCGGCGTTGAGGATCACGCAATCCAGCGCGCCCCATTGTTGAGCGATGCGCTCGCCAATCGCGCGTACCTGCTCGGCGTCGGTCAGGTCACCCGGGGCGACCAGCACCTGATCGCCATAGCGCGCTGCGAAGTCCTGCAGTGGGCCACTGCTGCGTGCGCTCAGTGCCAGCTGATGGCCGGCCTTGAGCAATTCTTTGGCCAGTGCGGCGCCGATGCCGCTGCTGGCGCCAGTGAGCCAGATACGTTTCATGCCAGCCTCCGTTTCAGCCAGGCGATCACGCTACCGAGCAGCGGCAGGTGTTCGTAGAGCAGTGCGCCGGCATCGAAATAATCACGGTGTTGATAGACGCGCTCGCGCCAGAGCAGGTGCGAGCAGCCTTCGACGGCGATCTCGGCGCCGCCGCGCAGGCGCGGATGGCGATAGCGCATGGTCCAGCGCAGGTAGCCTTCGCCTTCGGCGACCTGATCGAAGCCGTGAAATTCGAAATGCAGCGCTTCCACATTGGCGTACAGCTCGGCGAAATAGCGGCGTACCGCCGTCAGGCCGTGCACCTCATGCAGCGGGTCGCGAAACAGCACGTCATCGCTGTACAGCTCGCCGAGCAGATCGAGGTTGTCCTTGTTCAGCGCGGCGAAGCGCTCGGCGAAGTCGTGAAGAAATGCACTCATGCCGGAACCTCCCGCGCAGGCAGGTTCTTGAACGCCGTCAGGGCGCGTTCGCGCGAGCGCGACAGATCGACGATCGGGCGTGGGTAACCGGCGGGCGCGAACAGGCCGCCCAGTGCGGACGGGTCATGAATATCGCGCTTGTTCAGGCCGGCCAGCTCTGGCACCCACTGACGAATGAACTGGCCTTCGGGATCGAACTTCTGCGACTGGCTGATCGGGTTGAAAATGCGGAAGTACGGCGCTGCATCGGTACCGGTGGAGGCGCTCCATTGCCAGCCGCCGTTGTTCGCCGCCAGGTCGCCATCGATCAGGTGACGCATGAAGAAGCGCTCGCCCTCGCGCCAGTCGATCAGCAGGTTCTTGGTCAGGAACATGGCGACGATCATGCGCAGGCGGTTGTGCATCCAGCCGGTTGCCAGCAGTTGGCGCATGGCCGCATCGATGATCGGCAGGCCGGTGCGGCCCTCTTGCCAGGCGGCCAGATCTTCCGGGGCGTGGCGCCATGGCACCGCCTCGGTTTCCAGACGGAAGGCACGGTGGCGCGATACCCGTGGGTAGCCGACCAGTGTGTGCTTGTAGAACTCACGCCAGAGCAGCTCGTTGATCCAGGTGACAACGCCTGGGTTGCCACTGTCGAACTCGCCCTGATTGGCCGCGAGCGCGGCATGCAGGCATTGGCGCGGCGATATGACGCCGGCGGCCAGGTAGGCTGACAACTGGCTGGTGCCAGGCTTGGCGGGGAAGTCGCGTTCGTCCTTGTAGTAGGTGACCTGCTCCTCGCTAAAGCGCCGCAGGCGCTGCAGGGCAGCCTCCTCTCCGGCGGGCCAGAGCAGGCGCAGGCTGGCGCTGGGGGTGGCGAAACCCTCTACGGTTTCGGGTATCGCGTCACTGCCGATGGCCAGCGGCGTTTGCGCCTTCGGAGGGGCAATCAATGCCGGCAGGGCCGTGTGCAGGCGCTCGTAGCAGACCTTGCGGAACTGGCTGTAGACCTGGAAGTAGCCGCCGGAGCGGGTCAGTACGCTGCCAGGTTTGAACAACAGCTGATCGAGGTGGCTGTGCCAGGCGATGGCCTGCTGGCCGAGGTAGGCGCAGACCTGCTGATCGCGCAGGCTCTCGTTGATGCCGTACTCCTCATTGACATGCACGGCGCTGATGTCGTGTTCATGGCAGACCTCGGCGACCTGCACCGGCGCCTCGATCCAATCGTGGCAGTGGCGTACCAGCAGCGGCACATTGAGCGCCGCCAGAGCCTTGCTCAGCTCCGCCAGGTTGCGCAGCCAGAAGTCCACCTTGCTCGCAGCATCGTCATGGCGCTGCCACTGGCCAGGCGTGACGAGATACAGGGCGATGGTCGCGCCGCTGCTCATGGCGCGGCTCAGGGCGGTGTTGTCCTGGGTGCGCAGGTCGCTGCGAAACCACATCAGTTGCTGCATGGGGTGACCTCTTGGGTGCCGAGCAAGCCCTGTTGCAACAGCCAGGTGTGCGCGGCGAGCGGGTCGCTGGCCGACTCCAGGCCAGTCAGCGAGTCGCGGTGAATGTGAGCGGCGGGGCCGGCGAGCAGCAGCGGCACCGGGCATTGTTCGGCCAGACGGGGTAACTGGCGGCGCACCAGGGCGCCGTCGAGCGCTTCTTCGGCGTACAGCAGCACGGCGCGCGGGGCGATGTGCTCCAGCGCCGTCAGCAGTTCATTGGGTGGCAGCGGCCAATCGAAGACCTCCACCGGACAATCGCTGGCGCTGGCCAGCCAGGCGCACAGCCACAGGCCAGGCTCCATTGGCGCTTCACCGAGGTTGATCAGCAGCAATGGCGCGCCGCCGACCTGGCGATTGCAGTGATAGGTGCGGGTGGCCAGCTTGCTGCGCAGCCAGGAGAGGAAGAACACCTGCTCGGCGCGTGCGCCGAACTGGCCTTGCCAGCGCTGGCGCAGATCACCGAGCAGCGGCCACAGCAGTTGTTCGACCAGGGTGCTGGCCGGGTAGAGCGCCAGTGCCGAGTTGAAGCGATCATCCAGGCGTCGCTCGTTGAACTGAACGATGCAGCCGAGCAGCTCGTTGCGCTGACGTGACCAGTTGTCGGTGTGGGTTGCTTGCGGCACCTGCTCGTGGTCGAGCAGCGCCTTGACCTGGCCGACGGCAACGCCACGAGCCAGCCAGGCGAGAATGGCGTTGATGCGTGCGAGATTGGCTGGTGAATAGAGGCGGTGTCCCTTGGGTGTGCGGTAGGGCACGATCAGCCCGTAGCGGCGCTCCCAGGCGCGCAGGGTCACGGCGTTGATGCCGGTGCTGCGGGCCACCTCGCGGATTGGCAGGTAGCCCTCGTCGAGCGCCTGGCGGTAGTCGTGGCCGGTTTCTTCTTCGGCGATGGTTTCGCTGGTCATGGCATCACAACGCGTTGCGCAGGCTGAGTGGCTCGGGGTGCGGCTGCAGGTACGCCTGCCCGGCGATATAGCGATCCGGGTGACGGCGGAAGTGGTGCTTGAGCAGCGTCAGGGGTACCACCAGCGGCACGATGCCGTCGCGGTATTGACCGATCAGTTGCTGCATTTCCTGCTTCTCGTCGGGGCTGAGCGCACGCTTGAGATAGCCGCTCAGGTGCTGCAGCACGTTGCTGTGGGTGCCACGGGTGGCGCATTTCTTCAGCGCGCTCATCAGTTCGCTGAAATAGCGCGGCGCCAGCTCGCCCAGATCATGCTGGTTCAGGTCGCCGAGCATGCGCCCGAGCGTCTTGTAGCGCACCGGGTCGGTGGCCATCAGCAGGTACTTGTAGCGCGAGTGGAAGGCGATCAGCGCGCGACGCGTCAGGCCTTGCTGCAACAGACGCTGCCATTCGGCGTGGGCGTAGACGCGGGTGATGAAGTTCTCGCGCAGCACCGGATCATTGAGGCGGCCGTCTTCTTCCACCGGCAGATCCGGATGCCGCGCGCAGAAGGCAGCAGCGAAGATGCCGCGCCCCGGCTCGCTCGGGCGTCCGCCTTCCTGATACACCTTGACCCGCTCCAGGCCGCAGGACGGTGACTGCTGCATGAAGATGTAGCCGCTGATGCCCTGCAGTTCAGTGGCCATGCGTTCGCCGTAGGCGGCCAGGGCATCGGTGACATCGCGCGTGCGGTCGACGGTGCCGACAGCGCGTGGTGACTGCGGATCACCGACCAGGCGAATCGGCTCCCGAGGGATCGACATGCCGATGCCGACTTCGGGACAGACCGGGATGAAATCGAAGTGTTCGGTCAGGCTGCGGCTGCACAGGCGCGACAGCTTGTGGCCGCCGTTGTAGCGGACCTCGGCACCCAGCAGGCAGGCGCTGATACCCAGTTTGGCTTTGCTCGCTTGCATAACCTGACCTCGTTAGACCTTGTACATGGAGTTATCCATGTACAACTTGTGTCTATCATAGGTGCGTAGTTATACAAGTCAAATACTTTGTACAGGTTTGGTATTGGTTTTTCTGTGCAGGCAGGCGGCGTCAGTCGAGGGGGCGCCGCCAGGTATCGCGGGAGGGTCAGCGCCAGCCTTGCAGCCAGCGTTCGCTGTCCTGCAACTGGCGCCAGTCGAGTTGCTGGCTGCGTTGGGTGAGTACCGCTTGAAGCTCGACGCCGAGGATGTTGTCTTGCTCGTCGCGGATCAGCTCGGTCACCAGGAAATGACGCTCGCGGTTCTGCGGCTGCGCGGCTGTCCATTTCGACAGCAGCAGTTTGCGCGGGTTGAGGCGGCGTTTTGCAGGCCTGTTGTTGGGGTGGCTCATTGCAGGTGCTCGAGCAGACGACGCGCAGCATCCTGGCCGCTGAGCCAGGCGCCTTCGACCCGCCCCGACAGGCACCAGTCGCCACAGGCATACAGGCCCAGATCGGCATCGGCCAGTGCCCCCCACTGATGCGCCTGTGCCGGGCGTGCATACAGCCAGCGATGGGCGAGGGTGAAACTCGGCGGCGGTACGGCGCAGCCGATCAGCTCGGCGAAGGCACCGTGCAACTGTTCGATCACCGCGTCCTTGGGCAGATCGAGATTCTGCCGGCTCCAGACGCTGCTGGCGTGCAGCACCCAGGTGTCGAGATGGGTGTCGCGGCCAGGTTTGCTCGGGTTGCGCGCCAGCCAGTCGAGCGGGCGGTCCTGCACGAAGCAGCCCTCGACGCGAGTGTCCAGGGGGCTCTCGAAACCCAGTGCGACCGCCCAGGTCGGGTCCATGATCACGCTCGCTGCGACGCCAGCCAATTTCGGTGCGGCCGCCAGCAGGGCGCTGGCTTGTGGGGCGGGGGTGGCAACGATGACGTGGCTGTAAGGACCGTGGCTGTTGCCTTCGGCATCGAGCAGGCTCCAGTAGCGGTCGCCACGGAACACTTCGGTAATGCGGCAGCTGAATTTGACCGGCAGCGCGCCGAGCATGGCGCGGGTGATGGCGCTCATGCGTGGGCAGCCGACCCAGCGCAGTTGCTCATCCGGCGAGGCGCTGAGCTGGCCGTCCTGGGCGTTGTACAGGCTCGGCTGCCATTCGGCGACCCAGCCGCGGGCCTGCCATTGTTGCACCACCTCGACGAAGCGGCGGTCACGTGCGGTGAAATATTGCGCGCCAAGATCCAGGCTGCCGGCGTCGCTGCGCTTGCTTGCCATGCGCCCGCCACTGCCACGGCTCTTGTCGAACAGTTCGATGTCCCGGCCAGCGGCATGCAGGGCCTGGGCGGCGGATAGCCCTGCGATGCCGGTGCCAATGATGGCGATGGGTGCGTTCATGGTTACCTCGTCAGCGCTGAATGCTTTACAGGCTAAGGCTTGGACAAAAGCTATACAAGAGTGTTTTCATGTATAGCTGTCGCCGAAAGTGGCGCTCCCTTGCTTTAGGTTTAGGACAAACACGGCATTCAATAAAGGCACGTGTGCGCGTCATGAACCAGACTAAAGGTGAAGTTTCTTCCATTGCCATGCGAGGACGATGCCATGCATATCCTGCTGACCGGCGGTACCGGTCTGATCGGACGAGCGCTTTGCGCACACTGGGCCGAGCAGGGCCACCGCCTGACCGTCTGGAGCCGTGAACCAAGCAAGGTCGCGCGCCTCTGTGGGGCCAATGTTCGAGGCATTGCCCGGCTCGAGGAACTGGCTGAAGAGCCGTTGGACGCGGTGATCAATCTGGCCGGTGCCCCCATCGCCGACCGCCCCTGGAGCAGCAAGCGCAAGGCGCTGCTGTGGTCGAGTCGTATCGGTTTGACCGAGCAGCTGCTGACCTGGCTGCAACGACGCCAGCAGCGCCCCGCAATGCTGCTGTCGGGCTCGGCAGTGGGTTGGTACGGCAACGGCGGTGAACGTGAGCTGAGTGAAGATTCGCCGCAGGTCACCGATGATTTCGCCGCGCAGCTGTGTGGGGCCTGGGAAGAAACTGCACAACGCGCCGAGGACTTGGGGATTCGCGTGGTGCTGGTGCGCACCGGTCTGGTGCTGAGCCCGGATGGCGGCATGCTCAAACGCCTGTTGTTGCCGTTCAAGCTCTGCCTGGGTGGACGCATCGGTGATGGTCGACAGTGGATGCCCTGGATTCATATCGCCGATCAAATCGGCTTGATCGATTTTCTCTTGCAGCAGGGCGACGCTCGCGGTCCTTATAATGCCTGCGCGCCGCTACCGGTGCGTAATGCCGAGTTCACCAAGGCGTTGGGGCAGGCGCTGAGCCGCCCGACGATTTTCCCGGCGCCGGCTTTCGTCCTGCGCGCTGCACTCGGCGAGATGTCCGAGTTGCTGCTCGGCGGCCAGCGTGCCGTGCCGACGCGCCTGTTGGAAGCGGGTTTCAGTTTTCGTTTTACCCATCTGGATGTGGCCCTGGCGGATCTGCTAGGCCATCAATGACTAGGATTTCGCATGACCGATCACGCATTGTTGCTGGTTAACCTGGGTTCGCCCGCGTCCACCGAAGTAGCCGATGTCCGCCGTTACCTCAATCAGTTCCTGATGGATCCCTACGTGATCGACCTGCCTTGGCCGCTGCGTCGTTTGCTGGTGTCGCTGATTCTGATCAAGCGTCCTGCCGCATCGGCGCACGCCTACGCCTCGATATGGTGGGACGAAGGTTCGCCGCTGGTGGTAATCAGTCGCCGTTTGCAGGAAGCGATGAAGGCTCATTGGACCCAGGGCCCGGTGGAATTGGCCATGCGTTATGGCGAGCCTTCCATCGAGTCGACCCTGCAGCGTCTGGCTGCGCAGGGCATCCGTGAAGTGACCCTGGCGCCGCTGTATCCGCAGTTCGCCGACAGCACCACCACTACGGTGATCGAAGAGGTCAAGCGGGTGGTGCGCGAGCGCGGCCTGGACATGCGTCTGTCCACTCTGCCGCCGTTCTATGATCAGCCGGAATACCTCGACGCCCTGGTGGCCAGCGCCAAGCCTTATCTGGAGCAGGATTTCGACCACCTGCTGCTGAGCTTTCACGGCCTGCCGGAGCGCCACCTGCACAAGCTCGACCCCAGCGGTCATTGCCTGAAAGGCGAAGATTGCTGCCGCAGCGCCTCGCCCGAGGTGCTGGCCAACTGTTACCGCGCGCAATGCCTGCGCAGTGCCGAACTGTTCGCCCAGCGCATGGGCTTGCGCCCCGAGCAATGGTCGGTGAGCTTCCAGTCGCGTCTGGGACGTGCCAAGTGGATTGAGCCCTATACCGAGAGCCGTCTCGACGAGCTGGCCGCGCAGGGCGTGAAGAGGTTGCTGGTGATGTGTCCGGCCTTCGTCGCCGACTGCATCGAGACCCTGGAGGAAATTGGCGACCGCGGTCGCGAGCAGTTCGTCGAGGCTGGTGGCGAGAGCCTGCAACTGGTGCCCTGCCTGAATGATCATCCTGACTGGGCGGCGGCGTTGAAGGTGTTGTGCGAGCGAGCGCCGCTGATGATCTGAGCGGCTGATGACCGCCGGGGCGAGCTATTCGCCCTGGCGGGTATGAAGCATTCGCCGGGTTGATAACACCTTCGAGCGATACTCACCACCGTTTATATCGTCCTAAGCTGGCGCTTCTTTCAACCGCCGTGCGTCGCATTCTGCGGTGCCGAGGAGTGCGTCCGTGCATAACAACAATAACGGCTATCCCTCCAGTGCCCGAGCCTGGGCTACTGTTGCCATCCTGATGGTGGCGTACGTCCTGTCCTTCGTCGATCGGCAGATCCTCAATCTGCTGGTCGAGCCCATCCGTCGCGATCTGGCGATCAACGATACGCAGATGAGCCTGCTGATGGGCCTGTCGTTCGCCCTGTTCTACACCGTATGCGGCATTCCGCTGGGGCGAGTGGCCGATACCCGCAGCCGGCGCGGCTTGATCGCCGTCGGCATTCTGTTCTGGAGTGCCGCTACCGCGGCCTGTGGCATGGCCAAGATGTACTGGCAATTTCTGCTGTGCCGCATCGGCGTGGGTGTGGGCGAGGCGGCGTTGTCGCCGGCAGCCTATTCGCTGATCGCCGACAGCTTTCCCGCCGAGCGCCGGGCCACGGCCATCAGCGTCTATTCCATGGGGGTCTACCTCGGCTCGGGCCTGGCCTTTCTGGTCGGTGGTCTGGTCATTCAGTTTGCCTCGGCACAAGGCGACGTGACCCTGCCGGTGCTGGGCGAGGTGCGCCCCTGGCAACTGATCTTCCTCATTCTCGGTGTCGCCGGTGTGCTGTTCACCTTGCTGATGCTGGCGGTCAAGGAGCCTGCCCGACGTGGTGCCGGGGCTGGCGTGGCGGTGCCGCTCAGTGAAGTGGGACGCTACATTCGCGCCAACCGTCGCACTGTGCTGCTGCACAACTTCGGCTTCGCCGGCCTGGCCTTCGCCGGTTACGGCAGTGCTGCCTGGGTGCCGACCTTCTACATTCGCACCTACGGCTGGGACGCCGGCCAGGTTGGCATCGTCTATGGCTGCATCGTTGCAGTCTTCGGCTGCCTTGGCATCGTCTTCGGCGGACGCTTGGCGGACCTGATGGCCAAGCGTGGGCGTAGCGACGCCAACATGCGTGTCGGCCTTTACGCTGCGCTGGGTGCCTTGCCGATGGTGGTGCTGTTCCCGCTGATGGAAACCGCCTTCTGGGCCAGCATGCTGCTGGCGCCTGCAGTGTTCTGTCTGAGCATGCCGTTCGGCGTGGCGCCGGCAGCGATCCAGGAAATCATGCCCAACTCGATGCGCGGCCAGGCGTCGGCCATCTATCTGTTCGTCATCACCCTGATCGGCCTGGGCGTTGGTCCGACCGCCGTGGCGCTGGTGACCGATTTCGTCTTCGCCGACGACAACGCGCTGCGCTACTCGCTGCTGATCGTCACCACCCTGGCGGTGTTGATGTCGATCATCCTGCTGGCCAAGAGTCTCAAACCCTACCGCGAAAGCGTGACGCGGCTGGAGCAATGGGCCGCCAACCCAGCCTGAGCCGGCGCATTTTTCTGCCGTGCCGAGCGTTGATCGGCACGGTTTATGCGCCAGGGCACAGGCAGCGTGGAATTTTTGCGCTTTACTGAGGTTCTGAGTGTTGCGCGCGCCATTGGGGCGCGTGCCAGCCAGGGAACCTCTGCATGGGAGCGAGGCCAGCGTCTGCTGCACACGGCAGGCCAATCAACAGCTCGGTATTTTGGCAACGGCTGCTGCTGCCGGGGTTGGCTGCGCTGTTGTTGTTGGGTGGTTGCACGGGGCGCCTGGACAACGACTCCATCGTGCATACGCGCAACCCGGTCAAGCCCGCCGAGCTGCTGCAGACCGACGTCGACCGTATGGCGACCCTGGCCATGCGCAACAACCTCAACAGCCTGTATCGGCTGATGAACAAGCTGTACCAACGTAACCCGCGCGAGTGGCGCAAGAACTCCCTGCCTGATGCCGCCGCTGCCGAGCGTGCCATCCAGTACGCCATCGAACACAATCAGGACTGGCCGACCTTGGGTGGCCGGCGTGATGTTGCGGCGCTGGATTATTCGCTGAGCCCGGCCTTTCAGGGCGACCGCGTGGCGGCCTTCACCTATGCCATCGGCAGCATGCTGGTGACGGCTCACGGCGGCCGTACCGAGTTCTACCTGACCGACAGCTTCAATGCGCAATTCATCCACAACGCCGCACGCAATCTGGAAAAGGCCGGCTGGATGCTTTCGCAGCGCCGTGATGCCACGGGCCGGCCGCTGCTGCTATCCAACGAGTTCTCCGAACAGGGCAACAACCTCAGCTACGCAGTGGAGTTCGGCAAGATGGTGGCGCGTCTCGATCTGCTCACCCATGTGCTGGAAGAGCGCTACCGGCGCATGGGCGCCAACTATGCGCAGAGCCTGTTCCTGCTGAATTTCCTGCCGGTGCAGTAGCGCGTCACTGGTGCCAGCGTTGCTGAATCTCATCCAGCTTGCCGGCCTTGCGCAGGCGCACCAGCGCCTCGGAAAACTGCCGGGCGCGCTCGGTATCACCCTTGGCGAAGGCGACGAAGCGCGGCATCTGGATCAGCGGGCGAGGTAGCACGCGCACCTGTTCCAGGGCGCGCTGTTCGCGAATGAAATAGAGCAGTTGGGTATGGTCGCCGACGATGATGTCGATGCGTCCGGCCAGCAGCATCGATACCAGTTGCCGTGGGTTCTGCGCGCTGGTGTCGCGGGCCAGGTCGGCGCGGTCGAAACCCTCTTCATAGGCATAGCCGCGAACCTGGCCGATCACGTAGGGCGACAAGTCATCCAGCGTCTGCCAGTCGCTGATCGCGGTCTTGGCGGTGGTCATGAACACCGTCGAGCCACTGCGCAGCGGTCCAACCAGCTCGTATTGCTGCTGACGTTGCGGCGTGCCGGCGAATTGGAAGGCCATCTGTACTTCTCCGCGGTCGAGCATGCGCTTGACGCGTTCCCATGGGTAAAGACGGATTTCGTAGGGCACCTGCGCTTCGCGCAGTACCGCATCGACCAGTTCGACGTCGAGCCCGCGCGGCGTATCGTCCTCGGCGGTGACGAAACTGTAGGGGGCGAACTGTTCGTCGCCCACTACCCGCCAGGGCTGTGCTGCCAGCGAGGTACTCAGAGCCATTAGAGCAAGCAGCAGATAGCGCATGGTGGCGTTCCTCATGACCGGCCTTAATTGAGGCTAGCCAATTTCCATGAGGAACGCGCGAAAGGCGCTATCGGATCACACCTTGCGTACGAACTCGGACTTGAGCTTCATCGCGCCGATGCCATCGATCTTGCAGTCGATGTCGTGATCACCGTCGACCAGGCGAATGTTCTTCACCTTGGTGCCAACCTTGACCACCAGTGACGAGCCCTTGACCTTGAGGTCCTTGATCACGGTGATGGTGTCGCCGTCCTGCAGCAGGTTGCCGACCGAGTCCTTGATTAACCGCGCGTCATCACCGCCGTCGGCATTCTCGCCGGCTTTCCACTCATGGGCGCACTCGGGGCAGACCAGTTGATCGCCGTCTTCGTAGGTGTATTCGGAGTTGCATTTGGGGCAGGGCGGCAGAGCGGTCAAGGGGTGTCCTCGGTACAGGTGAGAAACCGCAGATTATATAGGGTTTTGTTCGCGGGCGCCGCTCTAGGACGTGCAGCCTCGAGATACGGGTGTTTTAAATATTGGACTTCTTGCCAGGTGGTAGTTTGCCTGGCTTGCCCTTGGAGCGCCTTCCAATGGGCGTTCACTTGTTGTGCGATAAATGGATTACCAGAAAATCTTGAGCAGATTTGTTTGACATATTTTACGGCTCGGGCAGACTGGCTGCAGATTCCGTTGCCGAACCGGGTAGCGGGCAGCGTCGCTGCAGCCTCCTCTCTGGATGGAGTTGACCCGGTTCGAGCCGCCGTCGGAAGGCGGCACTCAGGTTCAGGATGAGCCTCGGTGCACGGAGTTAGCCAAACAGGCCACAGGAGCTACAGCAGAGTGTTCTGCTGGCTACCGGTCTGCACAGCAACGATAGGCCCGGCCTGTCCCAAGGTGACGTATGTCCGACAACAAGATCCGCAGCACCCCCAGCAAGAACAATCTCCGCAAGCCCGTCGTGTTGATGTCCATGGGCGCTCAAGAGCGCAAGGGCCACGACTATCAAGTAATGACTCACAAATACATCCAGCCTCTGGTCGAGTTCTCCGGTTGCGTGCCGGTACTGGTGCCCACCTGCTGTGGCATCGAGGATCTCGAGCAGTATCTGGATATGGCCGATGGTGTTTACCTCACCGGTGCCGGCAGCAACATCGACCCGGCGCTCTATGGCCAGGAGAACGAAACGCCGAACAAGGGCCAGGACCGCGACCGCGACCTGTTCGATCTGCCACTGATTCGTGCCGCCATCGCTCGCGGTCTGCCGATCTTCGGCATTTGCCGTGGCATGCAGGAAATCAACGTGGCGCTGGGCGGCGACATCTACCAGAAAGTCTACGCCGAGCCCGGCTTCAACGACCATCGCGAAAACCCCGATGATCCGGTCGAGGTGCAGTATGCAGCCAGCCACAGCGTGCGGCCGATGGCTGGCAGCTGGTTCGCCGAGTTGATGGGCAAGGACGAGATTCAGGTCAACTCCCTGCACGGCCAGGCCATTCGCAACCTGGGCAAGGGACTGGAAGTGCTGGCCACCGCCGAGGATGGCCTGATCGAGGCAATCCACGCGCCGAGCCTGTCACCCTTCCTGTTCGCGGTGCAGTGGCACCCGGAATGGCAGGCGGCGAAGAACCCGGATTCGGTGAAGATCTTCCAGGCCTTCGGTGATGCCTGTCACCGCCGAGTAGCTTCGCGCAACAACCGTCAGGCGGCCTGATCGCCATGTAACCGCCGGCTCCTGCTTCAGTAGGGGCTTGGCGGTTGCGGCCAGTTCAGGATACCGCTGTCACTGAAGCGGCGGGTGCCGAACAGGCCATCGGCGAGTTTGCCACGCAGCATGTAGGGCACCTCCTGGCCAGGTTGATAACCCGCCACGCCCCACGCCTGACGCATCACCGAAAACGCTGAAATGCTCACCGGTACGCTCAAGACCGTCTCGCCGAAACGTGGCACGCTGCCGCTCTGGTCACTGACGCCACTGGCCAGCGGCTGGCCGTTCACATCCAGATCCAGTGCCATGCCGTTGAAACTCACCGCGCTGTCATTGGGGTTCTGCACCCGCAGCTTGACCGCGAAGCGTACCTCCAGGCCCTGACCGGGCAGGGGTTCCAGGCCGACCAGATCGACCCGCAGCGGGTCACGATTGCCCAGGCTGGCGCAGGCGCTCAGGCCTGCTGCAAGCAGGGCAACAAGGCAAAGACGAAGCAGACGGTGCATGGTGATCTTCCCTGGACGTTATGAGTTCAGGATAGAAGACCACTGCACACGCCATTAGCTCCCGGCACGTTGCCGGCTGCCCAGTACCAGCGCGATACCGCCGAGCACGGCGACAGCGCTCAACGTCAGGCGCAGCGACAGCGCTTCGCTCAGCAACAGGCTGCCACCGAGCGCGGCGAGAATCGGCACGCTCAGTTGTACCGTGGCGGCCTGACTGGCGCGCAGGCCGGGCAAGGCGCTGTACCAGATGGCGTAACCCACGCCCGAGGTCAGCGCGCCGGACAACACCGCGTAGAACAGGCCAGGCCCATCCCAGTTCAGTTGCGACAGCAGCACCAGCGCCAGCAGCACGGCCAGCGGTGCCGCCCGCAGGAAGTTACCAGTGGTCACGGCCAGCGGATCACCCTGGCCGCGCCCGAGCAGCGAGTACGCGCCCCAGGCAACGCCGGCCAGCAGCATCAGCAAGGCCGCCAGCAGCGGTGGCGCACTGGCGCCGGGTAGCAGCAGTGCCAGCAGGCCGGCCGTGGCCAGCGCTGTACCGAGGCTGGCACTCAGCCCCAGGCGTTCACCACGCAGCAAGCCCCACAGCAGCATGCTCAACTGCACGGCGCCGAACAGCAGCAGGGCGCCGACGCCGGTATCCAGTTGCAGGTAAGCAAAGGAGAAGGCCGCCGCATAGGTGAACAGCGCCAGCGCGCCGGGCCAATTGCCGGCGATGGGGTGCCCAGTCTGCCTCAGCTTGAGCAGCAGCCACAGCGTCAGGGCGCCGGAGAGCAGGCGGATAGCCGTGAAACTGGCCGCGTCGATTTCCGTTTCACGCAGCGCCAGGCGGCACAGTAGCGAGTTGCCGGCGAAGGCCAGCATGGCGAGGCAGGTAAGCAGCAGGATACGCGGTGGCATCGTCCATCCTTGGGTGAAGGTCTGGTGATGCCGGGCAGCTAAACACGTCAGGCTGCCCGATGGCATTGGCAGAAGGTCGCAAGTTGCTGCGACCTTGGCCAGTAAGCGCGCAGGTGCGTCTTAGAAGTGTGCCTTGAGCAACAGGCTGGCGGTGTTCTGATCGGTCGAGCCGACGAAGTTGTCGCTGACGAAACCGCCGTCCTTGATGCCGTACTTGTTCTTCCAGTAGTCGTACTCGATACCCACGTACAGCTGCTTCTCGCCCCATTTCAGCGCCTTGCCCAGGTCATACTTGATCTGTGGGTTGAAGTGCAGGTTGGCGTGGTAGTCGCCACGGCGATTGCTGTCGTTGTCCACCACCCAGTCCATGAAACCGTCGATGAGAATGTCCGATTCGCCGACCGGGATGGTGTAACTCCACACCGGGGTGATCTGCCAGACGTTGCTGCCGGCGCGGCTGCCGTCGGTGGTACGCAGGTAGGTGTTGAGCTGGAAGTAGTCGAAGCCGGGGATGTCCAGGTCGACCGCCGGGCCGATCAGGTAGGAGTCGACGTCGTCTTCACCGAACTCGTAGGTGGTGGAGATCAGCAAGTCCTTGATCGGGCCGAAGGAGAAGTTGGCACCGGTGATCTTGCCCAGCGAGAAGCGCGGGCTGAACTCGCCATAGAAAGTATGGCCGTCGCCGGCGCCGTTGGTGGCATCGGTGTTGTACTTGATCACGTCGACGAACAGGAACAGATCACCGAAGCTCCAGCCGCTGGCGTGTTCGAAGGTGACTGTCTGCTGAATCTCGGGGTCGATCTTGAAGTCCTGGCCGTAGAGGTAGGTCAGGCTGTTGTTCTGCCACTGCAGCAGGTCACCGGCGATGGCCTGGCCGCCTGCCAGCAGACCGCCGGCGAGCGCCAGCGAAGAGAGAGTGCGATTCATGAAAGCTCCTGGTGGTTAAGACGTGTCGTTATGGTTTTTGTGGCCTGCCATCCCTGGCGGTCACCCTTGCGGGCCGTCGGCGGAGCCGACGTCAAAAATCGCTCCCGGCGATTTTTTGAGGCCTGCCATCTATGGCGGACAACTTTAGGGCTGTCGCAGAGCGATATTCAAAATGCTCCCGGCATTGTTGAAACCTGTCCGCCTGGTCAGGCTGGTGCTGCTAGAGCAAAAACGGCGCCAATTCTCTTGATTGCTCATATCCTTTGCAAATCAATCGGATGCGCGGATTTTTCAGGGTCATTCAGGTGCATGTGCTGCACTGTTTTCTGACCACAAGGACAAAAATGGCCATAACTTGGTGCGCAACCGTCTGGCGGCTGCGGCGATGCTTTCTCACAGGTGTGCTTGATTAGTTTGATTATGGTCGTAATATGATATTTAAATTATGACCGTAATCTTATTGGTGAGAGGATCACTTCTCACTCTTCACCCCACCCAGGAGACTTGCCATGAATGCTCAATCCACCTTCGGAACCGCCCTGGTCACTGGTGCCTCGTCCGGCATCGGTGCCACCTACGCCGAGCGTCTGGCTCGGCGTGGTTATGACTTGCTGCTGGTGGCGCGTGATGCCCAGCGCCTGGATGCGCTAGCCAAGCGCCTGGGCACCGAGTACGGCGTTGCGGTCGAGGTGATGCCGGCGGATCTCACCAGCAAGGCTGATGTGCTCAAGGTGGAAAAGCGCCTGCGCGAGGACTCGAACATCGCTTTGCTGATCAACAACGCCGGTATCGCCATGAATGGCCCATTGGCTGCTGCCGATCTGGAGCAGGCCGAGGCGATGATCCAGCTCAACGTGGTGGCACTGACGCGCCTGGCGGCCGCGGCTGCAGCCAATTTCTCCGCGGTGGGGCGTGGCGGCATCATCAACCTTGGGTCGGTGGTGGCGCTGGCGCCGGAAATGTTCAACGCCGTGTACAGCGCGACCAAGGCCTATGTACTGAGCCTGACCCAGACCCTGGCTGGCGAACTGCGTGGTTCGGGCGTGCAGTTGCAGGCGGTGCTGCCGGGCGTGACCCGCACCGAGATCTGGGAGCGCAGCGGCACCGATGCCTCGGCGCTGCCGCCGTCGATGATCATGGAAGTGGGCGAGATGGTCGATGCAGCGCTGGCCGGTTTCGATCAGGGCGAACTGGTGACCATACCCTCGCTGCCGGATGCAGCCGACTGGGACGCCTTCGTCGCTGCCCGCGCGGTGCTTGGGCCGAACCTGTCGCACAGCCAGGCGGCTGCGCGTTACAAGTGATATCCGGCGGCGTGCGATTGTAGGGTGCGCCGTGCGCACGGGGCATGGTTCGCGTTCTTCACCGGACGGAGCCTCGTTGGAACTGAGCAACCCCGGTGCGCACAGCGCACCCTACGTAAGCGCCAGGTGCCAGCCGTTATTGCTCTTGCGTCTGCTCGATCAGCAGGCGACGGGTCGTTTTCAGCAGGCGGTCGGACAGCTCCGGGTCCTTGACGCTGCGCGATAGCAGCAGGGCGCCGACCATGCTCGAGAGCAGCAGTACGCTCTGCTCGGCGGCATCATCGCCGCCGAGGTTGTCCTCGATCAGGGCCAGGCGGTCGCGCACCAGGGCGTCGGTGGTTTCGCTGGCCTCGCCACGCTGGCCAAGCTCGGCGGACATGGTCGGCAGCGGGCAGCCGGCACCGGGGTTGGCACGATGCGCGCTGGACAGGTAGCTGGCGATAAAGCGTGGCAGCGGTGCCTCGGCATCCTTCGCCAGCGCCTCGGTGCTGCGGGACAGTTCCTCCACCGCATGGCGCAGGGCGTTTTCCACCAGATCGTCCTTGGACTTGAAGTGGGCATAGAAACCGCCATGGGTCAGGCCCAGTGCCTTCATCAGCGGCTGCAGGCCGGTGGCGCCGACGCCATCGCGGCGAAAGCGCAGGGCCGCCTCCTCGATGATGCGTTGGTGGGTCTTGGCCTTGTGGTCTTCCGAATAGCGCATGGGCTTTCTCGTCTATCAGATGCTGGCTGTCATCTTACACTTGCGTCGCTGTTCTGGCGCGGCGCGTTCATGTCGAGAATCAGGCAGGTGGTGGAGGCGACGGCGTAGAGGCGCTCGTCGACATCGTACAGTCGGCCTTCGGCCAGCGCGGTGGAGCGGCCAACATGGATGATGCGGCCTTCGGCGCGTACCGGACCGACTTCACTGCGCAGCGCGCGGATGTAGCTCACCCGCAGGTCCGCGGTGGTGTAGCCCTGGCCCGTCTTGAGCAGGGTATGCACGGCGCAGCCCATGCAGGAGTCGAGGAGCGTGGCGATGTAGCCGCCATGCACGCTGCCCAGCGGGTTGTAGTGGCGCTGATCGGGCGTGCCCTGGAAGACGAACAGGCCGCTGGCCCATTGCACAGGGGGGAAGTCGAGCACCGCGTTGATCGGCGGGGAGGGCAGGTCGCCGCGGCCGATGCCGTCGAAGAAATCCATCGGCGTCATGGCGGCCACCTCCGCCAGGCTGAGGGTGCCGGGAGCGGCGAGTTGATTGCGAATGGCCTGTTCCTCGGCAATCCAGGTGGCGAGGCGGGTGTCTCGGGATAAGGCAGTCATGCAGGCTCCAGATAAATATGATGGACGACATTCAATGTTTCATATTATGGTCGAAATATAAATAGCCGCCAGTCGCTGTCGATCGGAGTTTCGCCATGCAGCCTTCCCGTGTTCTGTTGATCATCCTGATGCTGCTCACTGCGTTGGGGGAGACCTCCACGCAGTTGCTGATTCCCGCTCTTGGTGAGCTGGAGCGCGGGCTGGAGGCCGAGCCTGGTAGCAGTCTGTTGGCGCTGTCGCTGTTCGTCGGCGCCTTTGGCCTTGGCCAGTTGCTGCTCGGGCCGCTGTCGGATCGGCTCGGACGCCGTCCGGTGCTGCTTGCCGGGTTGAGCCTTTATCTGCTGGCGACCCTGGGCATGCTGCTGGCGCCGAACATCGACGTGCTGATCGGCATGCGCGTGCTGCAGGGGCTGGGCGCCTGTGCAGCACTGGTGCTGGCGCGAGCCATCGTCCGTGACGTCTGGCAGGAACAGGCAGGGCCGGCCCTGGCGCTGACGGTGTTGGGGATGTTCGCGGCCATCGTCCTGTCGCCAGTGGTTGGCGGCCTGCTTACCCAGTTCGGCGGCTGGCGTGCGCCGCTGTTGGCGACCCTGGTACTTGGCAGCCTGGCCTTGCTGTCGGTGCTTACCGGCTACCGCGAGAGCCATCTGCAGCGCGATCCTCAGGCAGGACGACTCAAGGGCCTGCTGGCCAGCTACCTGCAGGTGTGGCCCAGTTGCCGCGCGCTGGCGCTGACCATTGCCTGCACCTACGGCTCGATGTTCGTCGTGGTGGCTGGTTCCTCGTCGGTGTATATCGGCCTGCTGGGGATGAGCGCGGCGCAGTACGGGTTGACCTTCGCCTTGATCGTTTCCGGTCTGCTCGGCGGTGCCCTGTTCACCCTGCGCAACGTGCAACGCCTGGGGCCGCAGAAGGTGGTGGGCATCGGCGTCGCGCTGGTGCTGCTCGGGTCGTTGCTGACCTTGGCGATCTATCTGCTGTTCGGCCTATCGCTGCTGGGGCTGTCGCTGCCGCAGGTATTGGTGACGCTGGGCGGTGGCATGCTACTGCCGGCTGCCGTGGCTGGTGCGGTGATTCCCAATCCGCAGCGTGCCGGATTGGCTGCGGGGCTGATGGGTTTCTCGCAGATGGCGGGCGCCACCCTGGCCGGCTTGCTGCTCGGTGCCCTGCAGGATGGCTCGGCCTGGCCTATGGTTGCCTTGAATGCGCTGTTCGCCGTGTTGGCGTTTCTATTCTTCCATCTCTTGCGTGTGCGCCCAGCCGTCGCGGCTGCTGTGGCCGGCAAACTTCCCTGATTCGAGGACAAAGCTATGAGCAGCTATGACGTGGTCATCATCGGCGCGGGCCCCGGCGGTTACAACGCGGCTATTCGGGCCGGGCAATTAGGCCTGAAGGTGGCCTGCGTGGAAGGGCGTGAAACCCTCGGTGGTACCTGCCTGAACGTTGGCTGCATGCCGTCCAAGGCCTTGCTGCATGCATCCGAACTCTACGAGGCTGCTGCCGGTGGTGAATTGAGTGCCCTGGGGGTGGAGGTCACGCCGACGCTCAACCTAGCGCAGATGATGAAGCAGAAGGCCGATAGCGTCGAAGCGCTGACCAAGGGCGTGGAGTTTCTGTTTCGCAAGAACAAGGTGGAGTGGGTCAAGGGCTGGGGGCGGATCGATGGCCCGGGGCGAGTGCAGGTGAAACTGAGCGAAGGCGGCGAACGCCTGTTGGAAACCAGGAACATCGTCATCGCCACCGGCTCGGAACCGACGCCTTTGCCGGGTGTGGAGATCGACAACGCGCGCATCCTCGACTCCACTGGTGCGCTGGCGTTGCCCGAGGTGCCGAAGCACCTGGTGGTGATCGGCGCCGGGGTGATCGGCCTGGAACTGGGCTCGGTGTGGCGCCGCCTGGGTAGCCAGGTCACGGTGGTGGAATACCTCGAGCGCATCTGCCCCGGTCTTGATGGCGAGACGGCCAAGACCCTGCAGCGCACCCTGAGCAAGCAGGGCATGAGTTTCAAACTGGGCACCAAGGTCACCGGTGCGAAGACGAGCAAGTCCGGCGTGACCCTGACGCTGGAGCCGGCAGCAGGCGGCGCGAGCGAGACCCTGGAGGCCGATTACGTACTGGTGGCCATCGGCCGGCGTCCGTATACCAAAGGGCTCGGGTTGGAGAGCGTCGGCCTGAGCACAGACAAACGCGGCATGCTCGGTAACGAAAAGCTCCAGAGCGGCGTGCCGGGCGTGTGGGTAATCGGCGATGTCACCTCCGGGCCGATGCTGGCGCACAAGGCTGAGGACGAAGCGGTGGCCTGCATCGAGCGCATCGCTGGGCACGCCGCCGAGGTCAACTATGGGGTGATCCCCGGAGTGATCTACACCCGCCCGGAAGTGGCCAGCGTCGGCAAGGGCGAGGAGGAGCTGAAGGCCGAAGGCCGTGCCTACAAGGTTGGCAAGTTTCCCTTCACCGCCAATAGCCGGGCGAAGATCAACCACGAGACCGAAGGCTTCGTGAAGATCCTCGCCGACGCCAATACCGACCAGATCCTCGGCGTGCACATGATCGGCCCGAGCGTAGGTGAACTGATCGGCGAGTATTGCGTGGCCATGGAGTTCTCCGCCTCGGCCGAGGACATCGCGCTGACCTGCCATCCGCACCCGACCCGCTCGGAGGCAGGGCGCCAGGCGGCGATGGGTGTGCATGGCTGGACGATGCAGGCCTGAGGGGGCGTCGCTATCGGCCGATACTGTCGATACTGAGGTAGAGCGATAGCCAGGGATGTTCGGGTTGGCTGGTTTTGCTTTGTTCGATCAAGGACTGCAGGAGTCTGAGTGGCATGGTATCCGACGCCAGATCTTCAACTGCGACGTTCTGCCAACTGCCTGAACCATCCTTGCCAACCATGTAGGCCAGGATGGGTTTGTCCTGGTTATTGAGGTTCTGATACTCGGGCAAGGTCGGTTCCCGGCTGGGGTCATTGCGCAGCATCGACGCCGCAAAGGCCTCCAGCTCGGCTGCTGGTGGCCAGTTTCTCCAGGCCTTCTCTCCCTCGCTCATGGTGCCAGTCAACTGTGCGTCGCGCAGAAAGGCGGTTACCTGGAACCAGGGGGCGGAACCGTCTCGCCGTTGCAGCTCGTCGGCCAGGTCATAGGTGGCATTGCGAAATAGTATGTCGCGATTGGTCATTTCCAGAAACGCGACTTGGCGCTCTGCCGCAGTAAACAGCCCTGAGTCATCGAAGGAGATTTTTGAAAGCGTGACCCGGTCCAGTGCGGCGAACGGGTTTTCGGCCGAGCGACGGCTATGGATTTTCTCTTCACCGTAGTGGTGGCTGAGAAGTTAGTTGGCTGCTTGCTGAGCCAGCGCTTGCCGTTCTGGGCTCGGGTCCTGAGGTACTTCCTTGAGGAAGTCGGCATTCTTGCCATGAGCCTTGACCTGCCGATGGTTGCTTTCCAGAAACTCGTCGAACCCAACTGCCGCGCTGGCCTTACCCGCGGACTCGCTCTTGAGTAGCAAAGATATCTTCGTGGCTGCGGGAGAGAGCGTTACCTTCACGCCCAGATCAGTGGCAACGCTCTGTAGGCCAGATGATGATTTGGGTTGATCGACGTTGCGCTGAATAATGGAACTTGCCGTGCCCGCCTTGAAAGAGCGGTATGCCAGCAGGCCTTCCACGCTGAAGTTTGTCATTTCCACATCCCTTGGTTTCTGCTGTCCTGCACGCGCAGTTAGTTATCGAGCCATGTTGGGTGGATCGGCAGTTCGGCGGGAGTCTTGAGGTGCTATCACTTCTTGAGGCCATGCACGTCGGAGTATCCGCTGACCTGAGTAACTGCATCGGTGCGCGCGGCGCACCCTACGGGTAGAGGCATAGCCCGAATGCAATCCGGGAAATGAGCGAGAGCCCCGGATTGCATCCGGGCTACGTCATAGGATGTGGTCGAGATTTACCGGTTCGCCCGGTTGGGCGTTGAGTTTGGCGCGGATGTCGGCGAACACCTTGTCGTACTCGTCATGGCCGCGCATCACCGGGCTAGCGTTGGGGTGCAGGCCATGGCGGGCAGCGATGCGGGTGGCGACGCTGGCGAAGTTGAAGGCGACGTCGCGATGCAGTTCGAATTCCTCCTCGAAATGCTTGCCGTCCACCTCGCCCACCAAGCGCATGTGCAGCATCGGCCCCTGCTCTGGGTCCTTGCGGATTTCGTAGTAGAAGTCCACCGAGAAGGGTGGCAGCAGGCGCATGTGCTCGGGGCGGTCGTTATTGTCGCGGTGCAGGTGACCGGGGGTGAACATGATCGTGCCCTCTCAGCGATAGACGATGCCCTTGCAGTCCAGGCTGATGCGCGTACCCGAACGACCCTGGACGATGGCTTCGATATTTTCCAGCGAGCCGATCACCGCGACACAGCCGGTGTTGCGGGCGAACTCGCAGGCGGCCTGTACTTTCGGCCCCATGGAGCCGGCGGCGAAACCGAGGTCCTCGAGCGCATCGGGATGGGCTTCGGCGATGGCCCTCTGGCTCGGCTTGCCCCAGTCGACGTAGGCGCCGTCCACGTCGGTGGCGATCACCAGCAGGTCGGCATTCAGCTGTTCGGCCAGCAGCGCCGAGCACAGGTCCTTGTCGATCACCGCCTCGACGCCGCGCAGCTGGTCGCCGTCGTACATGGTCGGGATGCCGCCGCCGCCGGCGCAGATCACCACGCTGCCTTTTTCCAGCAGCCACTTGATCGGGCGGATCTCGAAGATGCGCTGCGGCCGTGGGCTGGCCACCACGCGGCGGAACTTGTCGCCATCCGGGGCAATGCTCCAGCCTTTCTCGGCGGCCAGGCGCTCGGCCTCCTCCCGGGCATAGACCGGGCCGATGGGCTTGGTCGGGTGCTTGAACGCCGGGTCGGCGCTGTCCACCTCGACCTGGGTGAGGATGGTGGCGAAGGGCACCTCGAAGGGCAGCAGGTTGCCCAGCTCCTGTTCGATCATGTAGCCGATCATGCCCTCGGTTTCGGCGCCGAGCACGTCCAGCGGGTACGGGTTGGCGGCGTCGAAGGCGTTGCCTTGCAAGGCCAGCAGGCCAACCTGCGGACCGTTGCCGTGGGCGATCACCAGCTCGACGCCGGGAGCGACCTTGGCGATCTGCTGGCAGGCAACGCGCACGTTGTCACGCTGGTTTTGCGCAGTCATGGCTTCGCCGCGACGAAGCAGGGCGTTACCGCCCAGAGCGATGACGAGTCGCATACTGTTCTCCTTGGTCCAGGCGCCTGGGCGCCCGGCTTTGCGCAGGATCGGGCTTGCTGGCAAGCCCGATCCTGCAGGTGCCATTTGTCAGATATCCGCCAGGGTCGCGACCAGGATCGCCTTGATCGTGTGCATGCGGTTTTCCGCCTGCTCGAAGGCGATGTTCCACGGCGACTCGAAGACCTCTTCGGTGACCTCGATGCCGTTCTTCAGGTGCGGGTACTGCTCGGCGATCTGCTTGCCGACCTTGGTCTCGCTGTTGTGGAAAGCCGGCAGGCAATGCATGAACTTGACCCGTGGATTGCCCGCGGCCTTCATGATCTCGGCGTTGACCTGATAGGGCAGCAGTTCCTCGATGCGCTCGCCCCAGGCCTCCACCGGCTCACCCATGGACACCCATACGTCGGTATGCACGAAGTCCACGCCCTTGACCGCTTCCTTCGGGTCTTCGGTGAGCAGCAGGCGCGCGCCGCTCTCTTCCGCGAAGCGCTTGCAGGCGGCGACGTGCTCGTCGCTCGGCCATAGGGCCTTGGGGGCGGCGATGCGCACGTCCATGCCGAGCTTGGCGCCGATCAGCAGCAGCGAGTTGCCCATGTTGTTGCGTGCATCGCCCAGGTAGGCGTAGGCGATGTCATGCAGCGGCTTGTCGCTGTGCTCGCGCATGGTCAGGACGTCGGCGAGCATCTGCGTCGGGTGGTATTCGTCGGTGAGGCCGTTGAACACCGGCACGCCGGCATGCTGCGCCAGCTCCTCGACGATCTCCTGGTGGAAGCCGCGGTACTCGATGGCGTCGTACATGCGCCCGAGCACGCGGGCGGTGTCCTTCATGCTTTCCTTGTGACCGATCTGCGAGGAGTTGGGGTCGATGTAGGTGACGTTGGCGCCCTGGTCGTAGGCGGCCACCTCGAAGGCGCAGCGGGTGCGGGTGGAGGTTTTCTCGAAGATCAGCGCGATGTTCTTGCGCTGCAGGTGTCGCTGCTCGGTGCCGGTGTACTTGGCGCGCTTGAGATCGCGCGAGAGGTCGAGCAGGTAGCGCAGTTCCCGGGTGCTGTGGTGCATCAGGCTGAGCAGGTTGCGGTTGTGCATGTTGAAAGCCATGGTTCTCTCTCCTTGTGGGCGGTCGAACGCCCCGGTGGCGGATGGCCGCCGGGGCCGGCTCGATCAGTAATCGATGGGGTCGCGGATGATCGGGCAGGTCATGCAGTGGCCACCGCCACGGCCGCGCCCGAGTTCGCTGGCGCTGATGGTGATGACCTCGACCCCGGCCTTGCGCAGCAGGGTGTTGGTGTAGGTGTTGCGGTCGTAGCCGATGACCACGCCGGGCTCCAGGCAGACCACGTTGTTGCCGTCGTCCCATTGCTCGCGTTCGGCTTCATAGGCATCGCCACCGGTCTCCACCACGCGCAGTTGCTTGAGGCCGAGCGATTCGGCGACCACGTCGAGGAAGGATTTTTCCTCGCGGCGCACGTCGACTCCGCCAGGGCGGCTCTCGTCCGGACGCAGGGTGAAGGGCACGATCGAGTTGGCCACTTCCGGGAAGATGGTCACCAGGTCGCGGTCGCAGAAGCTGAACACGGTGTCCAGGTGCATGGCGGCGCGGGACTTGCCGAGCCCGGCCACCACCACCTTGTCCGCCGCGCCCTTGGCGAACAGCGCGCGGGCGACCTGACCGATGGCCTGGTGCGAGGTGCGCTCACCCATGCCGATCAGCACGGTGCCGTTGCCGATGGGCATGACGTCGCCGCCTTCCAGGGTGGCCGAGCCGTGATCCTTGTCCGGGTCGCCATACCAGATGTCGAACTGTTCGCCGGCGAAGTCCGGGTGGAACTTGTAGATGGCGCTGGCCAGCAGGGTTTCCTGGCGGCGTGCCGGCCAGTGCATGGGGTTGAGCGTGACGCCGCCGTAGATCCAGCAGGTGGTGTCGCGGGTGAACTGGGTGTTGGGCAGCGGCGGGAAGATGAAGCTGGACTCGCCGAGGTAGGCGTTGAACATCTTCGCCGCCTCGGAGTTCTTGTGCCTGGCCAGGTCGGCGCCGGAGACGCCACCGATGAGGAATTCGGCGATGCGCCGATGCTCCAGGCCTTCGACGAAATCGCGCACTTCGCTGAGCAGGCCGAGGCCGACGCTGTTGGCGGTAATCTTGCGGTCGAGAATCCACTTCAGCGCTTCGGGGTTGCTGATGGTCTCTTCCAGCAGGTTGTGCATTTCCACGACGTCGACGCCCCGTTCGCGCATCTTGGTCATGAAATCGAAGTGGTCGCGCTTGGCCTGCGATACCCAGATCACGTCGTCGAACAGCAGTTCGTCGCAGTTGGCCGGGGTCAGGCGCAGGTGCGCCAGGCCCGGCGAGCAGACCATTACCTTGTGCAGTTTGCCGGCTTCGGAATGAACGCCGAGGGGTTTCTTGCTCATGAAAGAACTCCTTCTCCTAGAGACTCAGGAAACCGTCGTAGAGCCCGTAGGCTGCAATGGCGGCACCGATCAGTACGGCGACGAGGATCAGCTTCTCGACGCCGGTGAAAATGGGCTGTCCCAGCTCGTGCTTGGCCTTGGCGAAGAGAATCGCGCCTGGGGCGTAGAGCAGGGCCGAGAGCAGCAGGTACTGCACGCCGGCGGCGTACACCAGCCACACCGCGTACAGGGTGGAGATGGCCGCGATCAGCAGGTCCTTGTTGCGCTCGCCGCCGGCGTTCTCGTAGGTCTCGCCACGTACCGCCAGCAATACCGCGTAGGCGCTGGACCAGAAGTAGGGCACCAGGATCATCGAGGTGGCCAGGTACAGCAGGCTGAGGTAGGTGGAAGCGTTGAACAGGGTGATGATCAGAAACAGCTGGATCAGCCCGTTGGACAGCCACAACGCATTGGCCGGAACCTGGTTGGCGTTCTCCCTGCGCAGGAACTCGGGCATGGTGTGGTCGCGGGCGCTGGCGAAGAGAATCTCCGCGCACAGCAGCGTCCATGACAGCAAGGCACCGGCCAGCGAGACGATCAGGCCGATGGAGATCAGTTGCGCCCCCCAGGGACCGACCACCTGCTCCAGCACGCCGGCCATGGACGGGTTTTTCAGCCCGGCCAGTTCTGCCTGGGCCATGATGCCCTGGGACAGGACGTTGACCAGCACCAGGAGCAGAAGCACGCCGACGAAACCGATCACCGTGGCCTTGCCGACATCGCTGCGCTTCTCGGCACGGGCGGAGAAGATGCTCGCGCCTTCGATGCCGATGAACACCCAGACGGTGACCAGCATCATGTTGCGCACCTGATCCATCACGCTGCCCAGTTCGCTGTTGCCACGGCCCCAGAAGTCCGCGGTGAACACGTCCATCTTGAAGGCGATGGCGGCGATGACGATGAACAGTGCCAGCGGCAGCATCTTGGCTATGGTGGTCACGGTGTTGATGAAGGCCGCTTCCTTGATCCCGCGTAGCACCAGAAAGTGCAGTAGCCAGAGCAGCACCGAGGCGCCGATCACCGCCGGCATGGTGTTGCCTTCGCCGAACACCGGGAAGAAGTAACCCAAAGTGGAAAACAGCAGCACCATGTAGCTGACGTTGCCGATCCAGGCGCTGATCCAATAGCCCCAGGCTGAGGAGAAACCCATGTAGTCGCCGAAACCGGCTTTGGCGTAGGCGTACACCCCGCCGTCGAGTTCGGGCTTGCGGTTGGCCAGGGTCTGGAACACGAACGCCAGCGTCAGCATGCCGACACCGGTGATCAGCCAGCCGATCAGGGTGGCGCCGGCGCTGGCGCTGGCGGCGATGTTCTGGGGTAGCGAGAAGATACCGCCGCCGACCATGGAGCCGACGACCAGCGCGATCAGCGCGCCAAGGCGGAGTTTTTGCGTCGAATCAGACATCTCAATTACCTCCGTGTCACGAGGGGACATAGGTATTGAGCGCGTTTGGCGAGCACAGCATCCTGACTTGAATCAATAGTCAGGATTCGTCAACGCACATCCTTGTTCCAAGCGTTGTCGAGCACCTGATGAGCGTCAGGAATGCAGCTCTGTCTGGCACGGGGAGGCGCCAGTCCAATCAACATAGTCCGAACTTTCTGTTACGCAATGATGGCCAGTTGCGATGGATTGTTCGCGGGGAGAGGGGATGGGCGGGGCGGTTGGCCCCGCTCGACGCACCGACCGGATAGGCTGGCGCAGACCCTAAGGTCAGGAGGAGAGAACACGGCGCCGGGCGGGTAGCCCCTGCAGGCAGTTGCGCTGTGTGGGTGCAGCATGCCGCGGAAAGCTTTCATCCAGCTTTCCACGGCGTTATCGGCTGCGATCAGCCGATGGTCATCAGGCTGGCGTTGCCGCCGGCCGCCGCGGTGTTGACGCTCAGGGCGTGTTCCACCAGCAGACGTTCCAGGGCGATGTCGGTCTCGCCCTTGTTCAGCCCGTGTACACCGACGATGGCGCCCTTGCGCTGCGCCGCCTGCTCGCTGACCGCGCGCAGCTGGTCGGAGTCGCCGTGGTGCAGGATGGCGTCCAGCTCCACGTCGACGCTGTTCCAGTCGGCCACCAGCTGGATGTGCTTCTGCACTTCCTTCGGCAGTTCGGCATGCAGTGCGCGCTGGCTGTCCAGCCAGATCGCCCGGCTGCCAACGGCGAGAGTGGCGGCCAGCTGGGCCAGCAGGTCGCTGCGCTCGTCGGCCAGGTTCAGCACGTGCTCGCGCGGCAGCAGGGTGTAGCTGTTGCGCTCGCCGGTCGGGCCGGTCAGCACGTGGCTGCTGTAACTCTGCGACAGCGCACGGTAGTGCTCGAACAGTGCGGCGATGGCCGGCTCCTGCTTGCCTGCCCAGTCGGCGAAGGCACTGCGCACCTTGTCCAGCTCGCTTGGCACCGGCAGGGCTTGCACCTCGGCCTGTTGCAGGTACTGGGCGGCGGCTTCCTGCGGACGGGTCGAGAGCAGACGGTAGAGGTACAGCGGGCCACCGGCTTTCGGGCCGGTACCGGACAGACCTTCGCCACCGAACGGCTGCACGCCGACCACGGCGCCGACCATGTTGCGGTTCACATACAGGTTGCCGACCTTGGCGGTGCCGACCACCTGGGCGATGGTTTCGTCGATGCGCGTGTGCACGCCGAGGGTCAGGCCGTAGCCGCTGTCGTTGATCTGCTGCAGCAGCTTGCCCAGGTCCGCACGCTGGTAGCGCACCACGTGCAGCACCGGGCCGAAGATCTCGCGCTTCATCTCGTCGAAGCTGTCCAGCTCGATCAGGGTCGGCACGACGAAGGTGCCGTGCTTGATGTCGTCAGCGTTGACGCGCGCCAGTTGGGTGACCTTGCGGCCTTTCTCGCGTAGCTTGGCGATGTGGGTGTCGATGCCGGCCTTGGCTTCGGCGTCGATCACCGGGCCGATGTCGGTGTTCAGGCGCTCGGGGTTGCCGAGTGTGTACTCGGCCATGGCGCCCTTGAGCATGGTCAGCACGCGGTCGGCCACGTCGTCCTGCACGCACAGCACGCGCAGGGCCGAGCAGCGCTGGCCGGCGCTGTCGAAGGCGGAGGCGACCACGTCCATTACCACCTGCTCGGTCAACGCCGAGGAGTCGACGATCATGGCGTTGAGGCCGCCGGTTTCGGCGATCAGCGGGATGGTGCGGCCCTGGGCATCCAGGCGCCCGGCGATATTGCGCTGGAGGATGCCGGCCACCTCGGTGGAACCGGTGAACATCACCCCGCGCACGCGCTCGTCACCGACCAGGCGCGCACCGACGGTTTCGCCACGGCCCGGCAGCAGTTGTACGGCGCCAGCCGGTACGCCGGCCTCGAGCAGAATGCGCACGGCTTGCGCTGCGATCAGCGGCGTCTGTTCGGCCGGCTTGGCCAGCACGGTGTTGCCGGCGGCGAGCGCGGCGGCCACCTGGCCACTGAAGATCGCCAGGGGAAAGTTCCACGGGCTGATGCACACCACCGGACCCAGCGGGCGGTGGCTGTCGTTGCCGAAGCTGCGTGCCTGGATCGCGTAGTAACGCAGGAAGTCCACCGCCTCGCGCACTTCGGCGATGGCGTTGGCGAAGGTCTTGCCGGACTCACGCACCAGCAGGCCCATCAGCTGCTGCAGTTCGGCTTCCATCAGGTCGGCGGCGCGTTCCAGCACGGCGGCACGCTCGGCCGGCAGGGTCGACTGCCAGATCTGGCCGCTGGCCAGGGCGCAGAGGATGGCGCTGTCGACATCCTTGACGCTGGCTTCGCGCACGTGGCCGACCAGGTCACGGTGATCGGCCGGGTTGCGTACCGGCTCCGGCTCGCCCGGGTTAGGTGCATCGCAGCCGAGCATCGGTTCGGCGACGTAGCTGAGATTGGTGGACGACAGCAGCGCCGAGGACAGCGAGCCGAGGCGGTGTTCGTTGGCCAGGTCCAGGCCGGCGGAGTTGACCCGATCCTTGCCGTACAGGTCACGCGGCAGGGCGATACGCGGATGCGGCAGGCCGATGGCGCCTTCCTGCGCGGCCATCTGCTCGACCTGCAGCACCGGGTCGAGCACCAGGTCTTTCAGCGAGATGCTGTGGTCGGCGATGCGGTTGACGAAACTGGTGTTGGCGCCGTTTTCCAGCAGGCGGCGTACCAGGTAGGCCAGCAGGGTTTCATGGCTGCCCACCGGTGCATAGATGCGGCACGGGCGGTTCAGCTTGCCGTCGGCGATCTTGCCCACCACCTGCTCGTACAACGGCTCGCCCATGCCGTGCAGGCACTGGAACTCGTACTGGCCCGGGTAGTAGTTCTGCCCGGCCAACTGGTAGATGGCCGACAGCGAGTGGGCGTTGTGGGTGGCGAACTGCGGGTAAATGGCTTCTGGCGCGGCCAGCAGCTTGCGGGCGCAGGCCAGGTAGGACACGTCGGTGTACGGCTTGCGGGTGTACACCGGATAGCCTTCCAGACCGTTGACCTGGGCCAGCTTGATCTCGCTGTCCCAATAGGCGCCCTTGACCAGGCGGATCATCAGGCGATGGCGGCTGCGCTTGGCCAGGTCGATGACGTAGTCGATCACATACGGGCAGCGCTTCTGGTAGGCCTGGATGACGAAACCGATGCCGTTCCAGCCGGCCAGGGAGGGCTCGAAGCACAGGCGCTCGAGCAGATCCAGCGACAGCTCCAGGCGGTCGGCTTCCTCGGCGTCGATGTTGAGGCCGATGTCGTACTGCTTGGCCAACTGAGTCAGGCTCAGCAGGATCGGGTACAGCTCGTCCATCACACGCTCGTACTGGGCGCGGCTATAGCGCGGGTGCAGGGCGGAGAGCTTGATCGAGATGCCCGGGCCTTCGTAGATGCCGCGACCGTGCGAGGCCTTGCCGATGGCGTGGATGGCTTGCTCGTAGGAGGCCAGGTAACGCTTGGCGTCTTCCTCGGTCAGCGCGGCTTCACCGAGCATGTCGTAGGAGTAGCGGAAACCCTTGGCCTCCAGGGTGGATGCATTGGCCAGGGCTTCGGCGATGGTTTCGCCGGTGACGAACTGCTCGCCCATCAGGCGCATGGCCATGTCCACGCCTTTGCGGATCACCGGCTCGCCGCTCTTGCCGATGATGCGGTTGAGCGCCGAGGTCATGCCGGCTTCGGTGTGGGTGGACACCAGCTTGCCGGTGATCAGCAGGCCCCAGCTGGCCGCGTTGACGAACATCGACGGGCTCTGGCCGAGGTGCTGGCTCCAGTTGCCGTTGGCGATCTTGTCGCGGATCAGCGCGTCGCGGGTGGCCTTGTCCGGGATGCGCAGCAGGGCTTCGGCCAGGCACATCAGCGCCACGCCTTCCTGCGACGACAGCGAGAACTCCTGCAGCAGGCCCTGCACCAGGCCCTGACGGCCGCTGGCGTTCTTCTGGTTGCGCAGCTTCTCGGCGATGCCCAGCGCCAGCTTCTGCGAGGCCTCGGCCTGCTCTTTGTTCAGGCGCGCCTGCTCAAGCAGCATCGGCACCACTTCGGTTTCCGGGCGGCGGTAGGCACTGGTGATGGCGGCGCGCAGCACCGACTGCGGGAGGATGCTTTCGGCGAAATCGAGGAACACCTGCAGGCCCTGCTCGGTCAGCGACTCCAGCGCTTCTTCGCCGGCGGCAGCGGCCAGGCCGGCATGCTCGGCGGGCGTCAGGCCACTCTCGACTTGCTCCAGATAATTGAAGATCGCCTGCTTGATCATCCAGTGCGGCGTACGGTCGATCTGCGCAGCGGCCTTTTTCAGGCGCTCGCGGGTAGCATCGTCGAGTTTTACGCCAAGCGTGGTGGTGGCCATAGGGGTGTCCTATTTTTGTCGGTTGTACAGGGTGAAACTGCCTGGAGCAGTTTCTGGCGTCGCTTGCGACGGCCCTAGGGGCTGCTGCCAGGGATGGCGGGCAACAAAAAAGCTGCGGGAGATTAAACCTGCTTTGGTATCTGGTGCAACTAGGTGCAACCAATTTGGGTGGCGTCCCGACGGACGTTCATTTCACCCTCAAGATTGACGCTGTAGCCCTTGTGCTCCTTGATCTGCAGGGTATCAACCACACTTTGCAGCTTCGATTCGGGCAAGAGCGAAGGATTCGCCCAATCCAGTTTGCCGAGGTGCTGCGTCATCATGGTGCAACCATGGTGCTACCCCTGTGCCTGGGCTCACAATGGTGCCGAGCTGCGCTTCGAACGCATCGCGACTGGGTAGTACCTGTTCAGCATAGACCGCGTCATCGGAGCAACGTGGCTCCCGGTCGTCGGGAGCCAGCCGCTGTAGCAGTTGAGAAGCGCAGGCAACGACTGCCTGGATGCAGGCGCTAGGGCGCGGGAGGCCAAAGCCAAGGTGATTTTTCAACAGCCTGCTAGGCCCGTTCGCGGAGGATGGCAATAAAGGCCTGCAACGGCGCCGGAACGTGGCGATAGCTGGAATAGTAGAGACACAGGCCCGGGCAAGGCGGCGTCCAGTCCTCCAGCAGCAAGACCAGCTTGCCTTTCTCCAGTGCCTTGCGAGCAAAAGCCTGTGGGACGTAGGCGATACCCAGCCCGCGGCAGGCGGCCTCGACCAGCAAGTCGTTGTCATCCAGGCTCAATGCGCCCGGTACATCGAGCGCCAGGTGCTGCGTGCCCCGTTCGAACTCCCAGCGGTAACGCTTGCCACTGGGCATGCGTTGGCGGATGCAGTGATGAGATCGCAGCTCGTCAGGCGTGCCAGGACGCCCGAAGGTGGCGATATACGCCGGTGAGGCGACGGTGACGAAGCGCACGTCACCGCCGAAGGGTACCGCCACCATGTCCTTGGGGACCGACTCGGCCAGGCGCACACCGGCGTCGAAGCCCTCAGCGACGATATCCATCAGCCTGCCCTCGCTGACCAGGTCGAGCTCCACGTGAGGATGGCGTTGCAGGAAAATCGGTATCACCTGCTCGAGCAGCCAACGCGCGCCGCCCTTGCTGGCATTGATGCGCAGGGTCCCGGCGAGTTCCTCGGGCCCATGGCTGACCGCATCCAGTGTGTCGTCCAGCTCCCGAAGCAGAGGCGTCAGACGTTGCAGCAGCTGTTCCCCGGCCTCCGTCACGGCCACGCTGCGGGTGGTGCGGTGCAGCAGGCGAACCCCCAGGCGCTGTTCGAGCCCCTTGATTGCGTGACTGAGAGAGGAGCGCGATACCCCGAGGGAATCGGCGGCCTTCTGGAAGCTGCGCTGCTGCGCGACCTGAATGAAGGCCTTGAGATCGGGGAGGCTGGCGTTGCTCATTGGTGAGTTTTCTTCACGGGGGCGTTCGTATTGGTGCGTCTTATCATAGTTCGACCCGCCTCATACCATCGGTTTCACCCTTTAAGGAGATTACCGATGAAGATCGAGCAGAGCACCCGAGCCTCCCTGTGGATTGAACTGGCTGATAGGGGCTGGTTCTTTTCGCGGCCAGCACTGGTGGCCGGATTGCTGGCACTGACCCTGAGCGCCACGGCCAGCGAGAGCGAATCCGACGCGGGTGCAATCAACCAGGTGGCAGGCACCTGGCGAATGGTCTCGGCGACTCTGGAAGCAGATGGCAAGATTGAGCGTCCGTACGGTGACAACCCGCAAGGCATGCTGGTATTCACGCCTGACATGCATTTCGTCGAAGTATTGACCGACGGCGATACGCCGCGTTTTGCATCCGACGCGCGCGGCGGCGGCAGCGACGAAGAAAATCGCCGTGCCATGGCGTCGAGCATCGGCTTCTTTGGCACTTACAGCGTCGACGAGCAAGGGCGTTTTGCCGGTAACCGGGTCGAGGGCGCCACCTTTCCCAACTGGGTCGGTGGCGTCAGGACGACGAAGGAGTTGCAGCTGAGGGTCGAGGGGGATCGGATGTACGAGACCTTCACGCGGCCAGACGGTGGACGCTTCAGCGCCGAGTTCGTGCGGGCCAGGTAAAGCCGGGATGTGTGGCGCTTGCGGTGGTCAGTAGCGGCAGTCTTCACCGGTACGTTGGTAGATCAGGGTGTGCTGTTCACCTTTGGAGTCCAGGTAGACCATGCGGGCTTCACCCGCTTCGCAGCCTTGCGGCAGGGTCTGGCTGATGACCTTGGCAATGTCCAGGTGCATGCCGTAGTGGTAGTGCTCGGGCGTTTCGGCATGTGCCAGGGTAGCGGCGCAGCCGAGGGCGAGCAGGCAGGCGATACGTTTCATGATGGCCTCGATGCAGGAAAAAGGGCCGTTTCAGTGGCCCGAGGGACGCCGGTCAGGAGCGCGGCCGGCGCCAGGTAAGCTCTGCTTCAACCGTGCTGATCGCTGTTCTGCGTGCTCGCGGTTTGCGCCTGCTGGGTGGCTATGGCGTGCGGCTGTTGCTGGTGGGCCTGTTGATGAGCGACGAAAGCCGCCGACTCTTCGGCGAAGCAGGCCTGAGTGGCCAGCAGAGTAGAAAGGGACAGGACAGTGGCAGTGAGAAGGTTCTTCATTGGGGGCGATCCTCTTGGGATTCTTCGTGGGTTCGAAGTCATCCTAGTGAGGCATCGAGGTGCGAAAAAGCGCGTTCCGGGTGAATGACCATTACCTATCGCGCAACAATCCTGCAGGCGTCGCCCAGTATTGCGCGTCGTCCAGTACCGCTTCGTCAGCGCGTAGCAGCGGCGGCAGTTCGGCCTTGAGGAACTCCACCCAGGTGCGGGTCTTGGCATCGAGAAAGCGTCGCGACGGATACATCGCATAGATGTTCAGGGCGCGCAGCCGGTGCTGCGGCAGGATGCGCAGCAGGCGTCCTTCACGCAGCGGCTGGCTGGCGACGAACGAAGGCAGCAGGCAGAAACCCATGCCGGCCTGGGCCGCCTTGACCAGGGCTTCAGCGACGTTGACCTGGAAGCATTCGGCCGGCAGCGCCTCCAGTTGCTCGTCGCCGAAATCCCATTGGCCACGGTACAGCGGGTCGGTCAGGCGCAGGTAGCGGTGCTGCTGCAGATCGCTCGGCTGTTGCGGGATGCCATGCTGGGCCAGGTAGCTGGGGGCGGCGCAGAGTACGCTGTAGACCGGGCCCAGGCGTTGCGCCACCAGTTGCGAGTCCGGCAGGTCGCGGGCGAAGGCGACGGTCACGTCGTGGCCGTCTTCGAGCAGATCCGGGGTGCGTTGCGCCAGGGTGAGCTCTACCACCACCTGTGGATAACGCTCGGCGTAGCGGGCGATCAACGGCGTCAGGTGCTGCAGGCCGAGGCCGGTCATGGTGTGCACGCGCAGGCGACCGCTGGGGGTGTGATGCGCGCCGCGCGCTTCGGCGCCGGCTTCGTCGATCTGGCCAAGAATCTGCCGGCAGCGCTCCAGATAGCGCTCGCCGGTTTCGGTCAGCGCCAGGCGCCGCGTGGTGCGCTGCAGCAGGCGTGCCTCGAGATGTTGCTCCAGCTCGGTGATCAGTCGCGATACCTGCGCGGTGGACAGATCCAGCGTCTGGGCCGCAGCGGTGAAGCTGCCGCGCTCGACCACCTGGACGAACACGCGCATCGCATGCAGGGTATCCATTGTTGCTCCTGGCGTAATAGGCCAGACGCATTATGCGCGACTGCGAACCTTACAACGCACCTAGAATCAACTGCGCCGCCACTGTGAACATCATCGCCGCCACGCCCAGATCGATCAGGCGCCAGGTCAATGGCCTGGCCAGCCAGGGCGCCAGCCAGGCGGCGCCGAGCGCCAGGGTACTGAACCAGAGAAAGGACGCGCTGGCCGCGCCTGCGGCATAGGCACCAGGTTCAGGTTGCTGGGCGCCGAGCGAGCCGATCAGCAGCACCGTATCCAGATAGACGTGCGGGTTGAGCAGGGTGACCGCCAGCGCTGCGAGCAGCACCGCGCGCAATGAGCGCGGTTCGCTGCCGGCCGCCTGCAGCGATTGCGGACGCGCGGCGCGTAGCAGCGCCTGGCTGCCATACCAGATCAGGAAGGCGGCGCCACCCCAGCGGGCGATGGCCAGCAAGGTCGGGCTCTGTGCCAGCAGGGTGGCCAGGCCGAACACGCCAGCGGCCACCAGCAGGGCATCGCAGACGATGCACAGGGCTGCCACTGGCAAATGATGTTCGCGGCGCAGGCTCTGCGCCAGGACGAAGGCGTTCTGCGCACCGATGGCCATGATCAGACCGATGGCCACCAGCAGGCCGTTGCTGTAGCTCTGCCACATCATGCCGGCTCCGGAGTGGACGCCGCCGACAGGGCGCGCAGGGTGGACAGCGCTCGTTCGGCTCGTTCGCTGGGCACGAAGATATGGTCGTGATGAAAACCTGCGACCACGTTGCAACTGATGCCGGCCTGCGCCAGGGCGGCGGAGAAGGAAGCAGTAAGACCCACGGCAGCCAGCGACGAATGCACCTCAAGGGTGATCCAGGCGGCGACGTAGTCGTAGTGCAGGCCATGGGCATCAGCGACTTCGCGCGTCAGCACCAGGCTAAGACCCTCAGGTTCGCGCATGCTGGCGAGCGGCTGCAGGGCGCTGCAGTCATGATCGGCTGGGACACAGCAGAACACGTACTGACCGGGATTGAGCTGCGGCGTCATGCTCTGCAGCAGGCGTGCGAGGTTGGTTTCGCCGGACATGGCGGGCTCCTGATTGGGCTGAATGCTGGCCAGTCTGCTGTGTGCGGGTATATAAGAGAAACCAATATTGCTGATCACTCATTAGGAAAATCGATTGTTCGATTACAAACTTCTCGCCGCCCTGGCGGCGGTGGTGGAGCAGGCCGGCTTCGAACGCGCGGCGCAGGTGCTGGGGCTGTCGCAGTCGGCGGTGTCGCAACGCATCAAGTTGCTCGAGGCGCGTGTCGGCCAGCCGGTGCTGGTGCGCGCGACACCGCCAGCGCCCACCGAAATCGGCCGGCGTCTGCTCAACCATGTGCAGCAGGTGCGCCTGCTCGAGCGCGACCTGCAAGGCCAGGTGCCGGGGCTGGATGAGCAGGCCTTGCCCGAGCGTCTGCGCATCGCCATCAACGCCGACAGCCTGGCGACCTGGTGGGCGGCGGCGACGGCGGAGTTCTGTGCCACCCAGCAGGTGCTGATGGAGCTGGTAGTGGAGGATCAGGAAGTCGGCCTCAAGCGCATGCGAGCGGGCGAAGTGGCCGGTTGCGTGTGTGCTGCCGAGCGCCCGGTGGCGGGTGCGCGCAGTCTGGCGCTGGGGGCGATGCGCTATCGCGCACTGGCCAGCCCGGCCTTTATCGCCCGGCATTTTGCCGCTGGCGTCAGCGCTGACGCGCTGGTGCGTGCGCCGGCCATCGTTTATGGCCCGGATGATCAGTTGCAGCATCGTTACCTGGCAGGCCTCGGTGTCACCGGTGCTTTTGCCTATCACCTGTGCCCCTCGTCCGAAGGTTTCGTGCGTCTCGCTGAGGGCGGTTTGGGCTGGGGCCTGGTGCCGGAACTGCAGGTGCGCGAGGAGCTGGCCAGCGGCAGGCTGGTGGATCTGCTGCCCGAGCGCTGCATCGATGTGCCGTTGTACTGGCACCATTGGCGCAATGGCGGCGAGTTGCTCGGCGAGCTGACCGAACGCCTGCGTCGCGCAGCCGGCGGCGCGCTGGTGCAGGTACAACCCGGTCCGTAGGGTGCGCCTGGCCAGGTGAGTGCGGCCTGGTGGGTCGGTATTCTGGCCGTTACCGACAGGGCAGCGGGGATCGAGCGCTGCTAGAGTGCGGCAACTACAAGAATCAATGGTAGGGGATGGCGATGAGGATTCTGGTCACCGGCGCGAGTGGCTTCATCGGGGGGCGCTTCGCTCGTTTCGCGCTCGAACAGGGCCTGGATGTGCGGGTCAACGGCCGTCGTGCCGAGGGCGTGCAGCATCTGATCAAGCGCGGCGCCGAGTTCGTCCAGGGCGATCTGGGGGATGCCGAACTGGCCCAGGCGCTGTGCCGGGATGTCGAGGCCGTGGTGCACTGCGCGGGTGCGGTGGGCGTGTGGGGCGACTATGCGCATTTTCATCAGGCCAACGTCACGGTCACCGAGAATGTCGTCGATGCCTGCCTCAAGCAGAAGGTGCGGCGCCTGGTGCATCTGTCCTCACCGTCGATCTATTTCGATGGCAAGTCCCATGTCGATATTCGCGAGGAGCAGGTGCCCAAGCGCTTCTCCGATCACTACGGCAAGACCAAGTACCTGGCCGAGCAGCAGGTGTTCGCCGCGCAGGAGTTCGGCCTGGAGGTGATCGCCCTGCGTCCGCGCTTCGTCACCGGCGCGGGTGATACCAGCATCTTCCCGCGCTTGATCGGCATGCAGCGCAAGGGGCGTCTGGCGATCATCGGCAATGGTCTGAACAAGGTCGACTTCACCAATGTGCACAATCTTAACGACGCTTTGCTCAGCTCGTTGCAAGTGGGCGGGGCGGCGCTCGGCCAGGTGTACAACATCAGCAACGGCGCGCCGGTGCCGCTATGGGATGTGGTCAATTACGTGCTGCGCCGCCTTGAGTTGCCGCCGGTGACGCGGCATGTGCCGTTCCCGCTGGCTTACGCCGCGGCGACGCTCAACGAAGGCGTGTGTCGGATGCTGCCGGGGCGGCCAGAACCGAGTCTGTTTCGCCTTGGTGTGGCGGTAATGGCCAGGGATTTCTCCCTGAACATCGACCGTGCCCGCGAATACCTTGGCTACGAACCCCGGGCCAGTCTGTGGGATGCACTGGATGAATTCTGCACCTGGTGGCAGGCGCAGATGGGACCTCAGGCGTAGATGCGTTGGCCGCGATAGATGCGTACCGAGCCGGTTGGCGCGCCGACCGGTATCTCGACGGCGGCCAGTGGGGTGACCGATGCGCGCTGCGGTTGATCGGACAGTTCGGCCAGGCGCTGGCCGAGGCGGCGGGTTTCTTCATCGTCGGATTTCAGGCTGCCATCGAGCATGGCGCCGACCGCGTTGGGCTGGCTCAGGCGAATGTCCATGTCTTGCTCTTCGCGTAGACGGCGACGCAGCGCTTTCATGCAGTCCAGTACTTCTTTGTTCAGTTCCATTGCCACTTCCCCCGATTGGTTGAAGGGTCACGGACTTCGGTGTTCCACACCTTCCGCAACCTGAACAGCCTCTTCCCTGCGGCTGTAACACCCGTTCGTGTTGTATTGCTTTGCAGAACTTTCAGGCCGCCTGCTGGCTTGTGAGCGACGCGCTATCGGCTCGTTCACGACGGGAGAAAAAGCAAAGTGCGTACCAGTTCATGTTTTGCGGAACTGCTGGGCTGCAGGCGAGTCGATGGCCCTGTCGCGCCCTTCGTCGGTGCGCCGCGCACCTGCTTGGCGCGACGCTGATGGTGTAATGGCGAATCGGTATACTGCGCGGCATTTCCGTTCATTCGTTCCAACCATAGGTCCGACCATGCGTAACGACGCCAACGACGAACTCGACAATCTGCCCAGCCTGACTCCGGAGCGCCGTGAGGATTTCGCCGAGCCGCGTGAGGAGCCGGCCCCGCGCAGCAGCCGTGTCACCAGCAGCAAGGCTGCAGTGGCCAAGGGCGCCAGTACCGGGCCGCTGTGGGCGCTGGTTGGTGCGCTGAGTTTCGCCCTGGCCGGCCTGGGCTGGTGGAGCCTGCAGCAGATCGGCCTGATGGAGCAGCGCCTGGTGGCGACCCAGGAAAGCTTCGCGCGCATCAGCGAAGAGGCGGCCGGACGAATTCAGGATATTTCCGGCAAGGTGGTGGCCACCGAGTCCAACGTCACCAGCGGCAGCGAGGCACTCAAACTGCAGGTCAAGCAGCTGGAAAATCGCCTGGCCGAGCTGGGCAAGCAGCAACAGCAGAGCGCCACGGCGCAGGCGGCGCTGGACAAGCGCATCGAGCAGTTGGGTGCGGAGCTCAAGAGTGGCATCGGCGCCAGCGCCGACTTCGACAAGCGTCTGCAGGCGCTCTCCACCGAGCAGGCAGCGCTGAAGTCCGCCCAGGCGGATGCCAAGGCGACCCAGGCCGAACTGGCCAAGCTCGATACCCGCATCAAGGCTCTCGGTGGCGATATCGATGCACTGAAGAAGCAGGGCAATCCGGCGCAATCGATCCGTAGCCTGGAGCAGGATCTGCTGGTGCTGCGCAGCGAGCTGGACAACCGCCCGGCCACCAGTGCCGGTCCGAATACCGCCGAGTTCGATGCTTTCCGTGCGCAGATGACGCGCAACATCAATACCCTGCAGAGCCAGGTGGTGAATCTGCAGCAGCAGATCAATCAGCGCTGAGTGCCAAGACCTCGATAAACCAACGCCCCGCACTGCGGGGCGTTGGTTTATTGGTCGCGGCTAAAGCCCCTCCCACAGGATGTCGCTTGCGGGAGGTGCATCAGCTGCGATCTTACAGGCGCGGATAGTCGATATAGCCGACCGGGCCGGAGCCGTAGAAAGTTTCCGGGTGCGGCTCGTTCAGCGCGGCGTCCTGTTCCAGGCGCTCGGGCAGGTCCGGGTTGGCGATGAAGGGGATGCCGAAGGCCACGGCATCAGCCTTGCCTTCGGCCAGCCAGGCGTTGGCCTGATCTTTGGTGAAGCGTTCGTTGGCGATGAATACGCCGCCGAATTCCTTCTTCAGTTGCGGCGTCAGGCTGTCGTCGTCGGCTTTTTCGCGAGCGCAGATGAAGGCGATGCCGCGTTTGCCCAGCTCGCGAGCGACGTAGCCGAAGGTTTCGCCGCGGTTGGCGTCACCCATGTCGTGTGAATCGGCACGCGGTGCCAGGTGTACGCCGACGCGGCCGGCGCCCCATACCGAGATGGCTGCATCGGTCACTTCCAGCAGCAGACGCGCGCGGTTCTCGACGCTGCCGCCGTAGCGGTCGGTGCGCTGGTTGGTGCTGCTCTGCAGGAACTGGTCGAGCAGGTAACCGTTGGCGCCGTGGATCTCCACACCATCGAAACCGGCGGCCATGGCGTTTTCGGCGCCCTGACGATAAGCCTCGACGATATCGGCGATTTCTTCGGTCTCCAGCGCACGCGGGGTAACGAAGTCCTTGATCGGACGCACCAGGCTGACGTGGCCGGCCGGTTGGATCGCGCTGGGAGCGACCGGCAGTTCGCCGTTCAGGTAGATGGGGTCGGAGATACGGCCGACGTGCCACAGCTGCAGGACGATCTTGCCGCCGTTGGCGTGTACCGCCTGGGTGATGTTGCTCCAGCCGCGGATCTGCGCATCCGACCAGATACCGGGGGTGTTCGGGTAGCCCACGCCCATCGGCGTGACGGCAGTGGCTTCGCTGATGATCAGGCCGGCCGAGGCGCGCTGCACGTAGTACTCTGCCATCAGCGCGTTGGGCACACGGCCTTCATCGGCGCGGCAGCGGGTCAGCGGTGCCATGATGATGCGGTTGTTCAGCTGCAGATCACCGATCTGGATGGGGTCGAACAGTGTGGGCATGGTGGTTTCTCCGAGGGAAAGGTCAAATCAGAGTTGCTGGCCGAGACGCTCGACAAAAGCCTGGATCAGCTCGTCGTTGCGCTTGAAGAAATGCCACTGGCCGACCTTGCGACTGGTCACCAGACCGGCGCGTTGCAGGGTGGTCAGATGGGCGGAAACGGTGGATTGCGACAGCCCGGTGCGCAGGAAGATCTTGCCGGCGCACACGCCGATCTCCAGCGGGTGATCCTGTTCGGCGAAGTTGAGCTCGGGCTCCTTCAGCCAGTCGAGGATGTCGCGGCGTACCGGGTGGGCGAGGGCCTTGATGATGGTGTCGATGTCCATGGCGGTGTCGGTGTGTATCGTCATGGGGCGAACCTTATATCGTCTATGGACGATATACAGATCGATTGTTCCAATAGTCTCCATCAACGGCTTCGATTGTCCTGCTCAGGGCGGTAAGCTCGTGTCATGAACTACCTGGCCCATCTCCATCTTGGCGGCGACGCACCGCCGCAACTGCTCGGCAGCCTGTATGGCGACTTCGTCAAGGGCCCCCTGGCCGGACGCTGGCCGACAGAGATCGAAGCGGCCATCCGCCTGCACCGGCGCATCGACGCCTTTACCGACAGCCACCCGCTGCAGGCACGCGCGCGTGCCCGGTTTCCCGCCACGCGGCGACGCACGGCCGGCATGCTGCTGGACCTGTTCTTCGACCATTGCCTGGCCCGCGATTGGGCCGAGTATGCGGCGCAGCCGCTGGAGCATTTCACCCGCGAGGTGTACCGGGTGCTGGCCGCCGAGGCCGAGCTGCCAGGGCGCCTGGCGCTGATGGCGCCGCGCATGGCGGCTCAGGACTGGCTGGGCAGCTACCGCGAGTTCGCGGTGCTGGAGCAGGTGATCGCTGGCATGCAGCGACGGCTGTCGCGGCCGCAGTTGCTCGACGGCAGCCTGGCGGAGTTGGAGCGGCTGTACGAGCCGTTGAGCGAGGATTTTCGCGCCTTCTACCCCGAACTGATGACCTTCGCCCAAAGTGAGCGACGTGAGCTGGTTTGAGCGGGCCCTCGTGGCAGGGGCTTTAGCCGCGATGGCCATGGTAAAAGCTCGCCGCTAAAGCGCCTCCCACGCTGTTGCCTGCGCCCTTGGAATGGACTTCAGCTCCGGAGGGCGCGCGGTGCGCACCAAGTTCACCCTCTGGGCTGCAGGTGCCAACGCCGGATCAGCCACTTCTCCAGTTCGGCGATGACGAACACCGCCAGCCCGGCCAGCACCACGCGCGCCCACTGCGCTGCATCCAGTGCGGTGGAGTGGAACAGCCGCTGCATCGGTGGCGCGTAGGTGTACAGCGCCTGCAGCAGCAGGCAGGCGGCGATGGCCAGCAGCACCGCGCGGCTGCCGAACAGGCCCTTGAAACTGAGCACCGAGGCGAAGATGCGCCGGCTGTTGATCAGGTAGAACACCTCACACATCACCACGGCGTTCAGTGCCATGGTCCGCGCGCTGTCCAGCCCGGTGCCCTGTTGCAATTCCCAGAGGAACAGGCCGATACCGGCGCCGGCCATCAGCAGCGACACCAGCAACACGCGCCAGACGAAGAAGCCCGACAGCAAGGGTTCGTCTGGTGCCCGCGGCGGACGGTCCATCAGCCCGGACTCGGCCGGTTCGAAGGCCAGGGCCAGGCCCAGGGTCACCGAGGTGACCATGTTGATCCACAGCACTTGCGCCGGGGTCAGTGGCAGGGTCAGCTGGAACAGGATGGCGGCGATCACGATCAGCGCCTGGCCACCGTTGGTGGGCAGGGCGAAGAGGATGAACTTCTTCAGGTTGTCGTAGATCGCCCGGCCCTCGCGCACGGCGCCGGCGATGGTGGCGAAGTTGTCGTCGGCCAGCACCACTTCGGCCGCTTCCTTGGCCGCCTCGGTACCCTTGTCGCCCATGGCCACGCCGACGTCGGCACGTTTCAGAGCCGGGGCGTCGTTGACGCCGTCGCCGGTCATCGCCACCACTTCGCCACTGGCCTGCATGGCCTGTACCAGACGCAGCTTGTGCTCCGGGCTGGCACGGGCGAAGACCTCGACGCCGGGCAGCACCTCGCGCAGGCTGCGCTCGTCGAGCAGCTCCAGCTCGGCGCCGGTCATCGCTGGCATGTCGATACCAATGCCCAACTGGGCGCCGATGGCGCGGGCGGTTTCGGCGTGGTCGCCGGTGATCATCTTGACCCGGATACCGGCGCGTTGGCATTCGGCGACGGCGGCGATGGCTTCCTCGCGCGGCGGGTCGATGATGCCTACCAGGGCCAGCAGGGTCATGTCCTGCTCCACATCGGCGAAGCTCAGGCTGCGTTGGGAGGCCGAGGCCGTGCGGCTGGCGATCGCCAGCAGGCGCAGGCCACGGGCGGCCAGGTCGGTGGCCTGGCGCCGCCAGTAGTCGGCGTCCAGCGGCTGCACGCCGCCGTCGGCATCGCGCTGGTCGCTGCACATGTCCAGCAGGCGCTCCGGCGCGCCCTTGAGGAAGATCACGCCATGATCCTGGTGGTCATGGTGCAGGCTGGCCATGAAGCGATGCTCGGACTCGAAGGGAATGCTGTCGCTACGCGGCAGTTGCAGTTTCAGCGTCGGGGTCTCCAGCCCGGCCTTCAAAGCCAGGGTATGCAGCGCGCCCTCGGTGGGGTCGCCCTGCAAGCGCCAGCTACCCGTCGCGTCTTGCTGCAACTGGGCGTCGTTGCACAGGGTAGCGGCGCGGGCGATTTCCAGTAACGCGGCATCCGGCTCCAGCAGTGCACCATCGAGATGGAAGGCGCCCGTCGGGGCATAGCCGACGCCGCTGACGTCGAGCACGCGGCTGGCGGTGACCAGACGCTGCACGGTCATTTCGTTGCGCGTCAGGGTGCCGGTCTTGTCCGAGCAGATCACCGTTACCGAACCGAGGGTTTCCACCGCCGGCAGACGCCGCACGATGGCGTTGCGCCCGGCCATGCGCTGCACGCCGAGGGCGAGAATCACCGTCATCAGTGCCGGCAGGCCTTCGGGGATGGCGGCAGCGGTCAGCGCCACCACCATCATGAACATCTCGGCCGGGTCCTGGCCGTGCCAGAAGGTGCCGAGGGCGAAGGTAGCCATGGCGAAGATCAGGATGGCCAGTGCCAGCCAGCGACTGAATTGCTCGATCTGCCGCAGCAGCGGCGTGGTCATCGCCTGCACCTGTTGCAGCATGGCGCCGATGCGGCCCAGCTCGGTGCTCGCGCCAGTGGCCACCACCACGCCGCTAGCCTGACCGCTGGCCACCAGGGTGCCGGAATAGGCCATGCAGCGGCGGTCGCCCAGCGCCGCATCGGCCTGACAACGGGCCAGGGATTTTTCCACCGGTAGCGATTCGCCGGTCAGCGCCGCTTCTTCCACCAGCAGGTTCTTCACGCTGATCAGGCGCAGGTCAGCCGGCACCTTGTCGCCGGAGGCGAGCAGGACGATGTCGCCGGGTACCAGCTGATCGGCGTCGATCTCCCGGCGTTCGCCGCCACGCATGACCAGGGCGTGCGGCGAAAGCAGGTTGCGGATGGCGTCGAGGGCATTCTCCGCCTTGCCTTCCTGGATGAAGCCGATCACCACGTTGATCAGCACCGCAGCAAGGATCACCCCGGTATCGACCCAGTGGCCGAGCAGGGCAGTGACCAGGGCGGCAGCCATCATCATGTACAGCAGCACGTTGTGGAACTGGTACAGCAGGCGCAGCAACGGGCCGCGCCGTTTCGGCGGTGGCAGACGATTGCGGCCGTGGCGTTGCAGGCGCAGTTCGGCTTCGTCCTGGCTGAGACCGCTGGTGGTGCTGTGCTGCGTGTCGAGCGCTTGTTGTGCAGTCAAACCGTGCCAGGTGTGGTCACTATGTTGTGAGGGGGCATTGCCCATGCGGTGCGTCTCCTTGGTTGGGCCGGGCTGCGCTTGTCGGCCGCCATCCGGCGGGCAGTGAGCAGTCCTGATTACCCTAGTCCGCTTTACCGCGTCGGGCCTGACCTGCATCAAGGAGTACGGAGTCGAGAGGCGCTTGAATGTAACGCGGTGTTAAACCCATGGAGGAAACGAGATGATCAAGATTCTGGTAGCGACCGACCTGTCTGAGCGTTCGGCGCATGCGGTGCAGCGCGCCGTGCAACTGATCCGCCGTCAGGGTGGCGGTGAGTGGAGTCTTCTGCATGTGATCGATGACGATGCGCCGGCCGCGCACGTGCAGCGTCAGGTGCAACAAGCCGAGACGCTCTTGCAGGCGCAGGCCGAACGCCTGGGCGAGCAGGCCGGCAGCGTTCCGCGGGTGATCGTGGGCACTGGCGAGGCCGCGGCGGTGATCGTCGAGAGCGCGCAGGGCATGGGCGCCGATCTACTGGTGGTGGGAGCGCATCGCAAGTCGGCGCTGCGCGACTTCTTCGTCGGCACCACGCTCGAACGCGTGGTGCGCAGCAGCCATCTGCCGGTGCTGCGGGTCAATGGCCCGGTAACCCACGAGTATCGTCATGCGCTGCTGGCGATGGACCTGTCGCGTACGTCGCAACAGGCTCTGAACCGGGCGCGTGAGCTGGGCCTGGCGAGCCTGGACAACCTGCATGTGGCCAGTGCGGTCGAGCCGGTGGCGGCGGGTGCGATGATGGAAGCCGGCATCAGCGCCGAGGTGCTGGAGAACCAGCGCGAGCTGCTGCGTCAGCAACTGGTGGAGCGCCTCGATGCAGTCGGTGCGAAGCTGGGTCACGAGCGTTTGCTGGTACAGATTGGCTCACCGGAAGGGGTGATTGGCGAGGCCTTGCGCCACTCCGGAGCGGACCTCCTGGTCCTGGGCACCCACGCCCGTGAAGGCGTTTCGCGCTTCTTCCTCGGCAGCGTGGCCAGCCAGCTGCTGGCGTCGGTCGACAGCGACGCCTTGATCGTGCCGCCGGCTGACTGAATGCGCTCAAGCCGCCTCGGCCTGCTCCTGCTCGGCTGCATTCAGCAGCAGGGCGCTGGCGATGATGGCCTGGCTGTGCCGGGCCAGTTCGTTGCGGCTGCGTGATTCGCTGGGAATCGGCGCGAGCAGGCGGATCTCCACGTCACAGGCCGAGCTCGAGAGCAGGCGCAGCAGGTGCGAGAGCATGTCGTCGTCGCCGATAAAGGGCGCCACGGGGCAGGGCTGACCGTCGCGCAGATAACGGATGGCGACGGGTTGTACGGCCACGCCGCTGTCGATGGCGCTGCTCAGCAGGCGGCCGTGGAAAGTGCGCAGCGCGAGGCCGTCGGTGGTAGTGCCTTCGGGAAATATCAGCAGGTGATGACCCTGCTGCAGATGTCGAGTGAGCTGCTGGCCGACCTGGCTGCTGTCGCCCGCACCGCGGCGGATGAACTGCGTGCCGGCCTTGTGTGCCAGCCAGCCGGCGACCGGCCAGTCGCGCACCTCCGCCTTGGACAGGAAGGACAGCGGCTGCAGGGCGCCCAACAGCGGAATGTCGGTCCATGACACATGGTTGCTGACCCACAGCATCGGCTGCGTCGGCAGCTCGCCCTCGACCCGTACGCGAAATGGCAGGGCGCCGCCCAGGCGCGCCAGGAACCAGCGCGTCAGACGCTGGCGCAGCGGCATCAGGTCGCGCCGAACCACCCGCTCGAACAGGCTGACGATGCCGGCCAGCAAGGTGCCGAGGGCGATTACCAGGGCCAGATGAAAGAGGCGCAGGGCCAGGCGCAGTCGGGGCATGCAGGACTCCAGATGAAAAAAGCCGGCCTCTGTCTACAGGGCCGGCGCAGGGGATGCAAGTGTAGCTGTCAGACTGCCGCCTTGAAGTGCCGAGCGTAGCGTGGGCATAGCTCGTCGCGCTTGAGCAGGATGAACACGTCGGCCACCTGGAAGTCACGGTCCCAGCAGGGCTCGCCGCAGATTTTCGCGCCCAGGCGCATGTAGGCCTTGAGCAGTGGTGGCATCTCGGCGATGACGTTGCCCGGCAGATCCAGTTGCGGCAGGGGATGTTTGGGCTCGGCACGCAGGTGTTCGGTGCACAGGTAACGTTCGCGCAGACGCTGCATCACGGCATGCGCCTGGATGCCGCCGTCCTGCATGGAGATGCTGGCGCAGCCCATCAGGTAGCGGTAGCCGCCTTCGTTGAGTACCTCGGCCAGTTCACCCCAGAGCACGGCGATGGTGGCGCCGTTGCGGTAGGCGACATCGACGCAGGTGCGGCCGATTTCCAGCACCGGGCCTTCCAGTTTGGCCAGGCCGTGCAGGGCGAATTCCTCTTCGCTGTAGTAGCGACCGAGGCCCGCGGCGGCCTGGTGATCGAGCAGGCGAGTGGTGGCGACCAGTTCGCCGCTATTGAGGTCACGCACGCCGATATGGCGGCAGTGGATGTCGTAGTCGTCCATGTCCAGACCCAGTTCGGCGCCGTTGAGCTTGGCATCGAATTCCGCGCTGAATACGCGGTAGCGCAAGGCCTGAGCTTCACGCAGGGCGGCGGGGCCTTGCAGACGTTCGGCCTGCAGACGGCGAGGGGTTTGAGTCATGCCAGATCCTCCGTGTGCCGGCTGAATGCTTGCAGCCGGTCGATCTTGTTGGGCAAGCTCAGGCTAGGTAGCTGCGGTGTCACCACCGTGAAGCTTTTTTGATGCTTATGTGACGGCGCACCTGGCGCTGCCAAGTGGAGACCCACGATGCCCTGGTCGAGTCTGTTTCAGCCCATCGAACGCCTGGCTGCCGAAGCCGGCCTGGAAGACTGGTACGCTCGCCTGCTGGCGCGCCTGGGGGATACGCCGCAGCCTTTCGAGTTGGCGTTGGTGGGGGGCTTGCAGGCGGCTACACCGGGCTTGGCCTTTCTCGCCGGCTATCAGGCGGCGTTGCGCATGCTGTGGCCGGCGGCGCCCTGGACAGCAGGCGCCCTGTGCGTGACGGAGAACCGCAGCACCCGCCCGGCGGACATGAACACGCGTATCGACGGCCTGCAGATCACCGGCCGCAAGGATTTCGTCACCGCCGCCGAATGCGCCGACTGGCTGCTGGTGGCGGCGCGCGAGGAGGACGAGGGGCAGGCGCCGCGTCTGGCTCTGGGCGTGGTGCGCCAGGGCGCGCCGGGTGTACGTATCGAACCACTGCCGGCGCTGCCGCTGATGCCGGATATCGGCCATGCGCGATTGCACCTGGAACAGGCCCACGGCGAGCGCCTGGCCGGCGACGGCTGGGACGACTACGTCAAGCCCTTCCGCACTCTGGAAGACGTGCACGTACTTACCGCTGTTGTCGCCTGGCAGTTTGGCGTGGGGCGCGATTGTGCCTGGCCTGAAACGCTGCTATTGCGCCTGCAGGCGCTGTTGGCCGGTTGTGCCGAGGTCGCGCGGCAGGCGCCCGATGCGCCCACCACCCATCTGCTGCTGGCCGGGTTGTTCGCCGAGCAGCAGGCGTTGGCGGGCGAACTGGAGGTGGGCTTTGCCGGCTGTCCTGTGCACTGGGCCGAGCTGTGGCAGCGCGACAAGGGCTTGCTGCGCATCGCCGAGGCGGCGCGCAGCAAGCGTCTGGAGAAAGCGCGGCGGATTGTCGCCGGCCGTTGATCCATATCAGTACCGGCTGGCGGTCGTGCACTTAAGGTTGCCTCGCGAATCATCCAAGAGGTTTCCATGCGCCGCGAGCCCATCGTGCTGTTCGATAACGGCAGCCACCAATGCCTGATGTTCGATGACCTGGTCAGCGGCGAAGGCGTGCAATCCAACCAGTTTCTGATCACCGACAACGAGCAGTATCTGCTGCTCGATCCGGGTGGTGATCTGACCTACACGCCGCTGTCGCTGGAACTGTCCAAGCACATTCCGGTGCAGGACCTGACCTACATCTTTGCCTCGCACCAGGACCCGGACATCATCGCCTCGCTGGACAAGTGGCTGTTGCACACCCGCGCGCGGGTGATCTGCTCCAAGCTGTGGGCGCGTTTTCTGCCGCACCTGACCGCCAACTACCTGGTGCTGAGCCGTGGCATCAACACCTTCGATCGCATCATCGCGCTGCCCGATCGTGGCCAGAGCATCCCGCTGGGCAAATGCACGCTCAAGGCCGTGCCGGCGCACTTTCTTCACTCGGTGGGCAACTTCCAGGTCTATGACCCGGTGAGCAAGATCCTTTTCTCCGGTGACATGGGGGCCTCGATGGTCGACGACGCTTCGCCGGTGCGCGACTTCGTCAACCACGTACCGAACATGGAAGGCTTCCATCGCCGCTATATGGCCGGTAACAAGGCCTGTCGCCTATGGGCGGCGATGGTGCGGCAGATGGATGTGGAAATGATTGTGCCGCAGCACGGCCGGCCCTTCGTCGGCGCGGAAATGATCAGCGCATTTCTCTACTGGATCGAGAACCTGGAATGCGGTCTCGACCTGATGGGGCCTGAGGATTACCAACTGCCCAAATGAGGGGCGCAGATGGCGGTTCCGTCGCTTCAAGCCGTCATCATGGCCATGCTAGGGTGCGCCACGATTTCTGATCGAGGCCGCCCATGCCTATTTCCTTGCTTCGTCGACTGAGCCTGGCGCTCGGTTTCAGCCTGGCTGCCAGCACCGCCCAGGCGCAGAACTGGCCGCAACCCGACTGGCAGAGCCAACCCCGCGTCGAGAGCGCCGCGTTGGCCGAGCTCGAACAGTATGCCTTTCCGGAACGCGATGACGTCGAACGCACGGGCGTGCGTACCGATGCGCTGCTGGTGATACGCGACGGGCAGATCGTTTACGAGCGCTACGCCGAACCAACCACGGCGCGGACCGCGCACCTGACCTGGTCGATGGCCAAGAGCCTGCTCGCCACCACCCTCGGCGTCGCTTACGGCGAGGGGCGCTTCAAGCTCGATGCACCGGCCGCGCAGTACTACCCGGCGATGGCCGAGCATCCGCAGATCAAGATCGGTCACTTGCTCAACTGGGCCTCGGGCCTGGCCTGGGAAGAGGATTACGAGTATGCGCCGCTGAAATCCTCGGTGGTGGCCATGCTCTACACCCGCGGCCGCACCGACATGGCGGCCTTCACCGCCGAGCATGCGGCGGACGCCGCGCCGGGCACGCGCTTTCGTTATTCCAGTGGCGACAGCAACGTGCTGGCTGCCGCGTTGCGCGGCATGGTCGGCGAGCAGTCTTACGCTGACTATCCCTGGACAGCGCTGTTCGAGCCGCTGGGTATCACCAGCGCGACCTGGGAGCGCGATGCCAGCGGCACCTTCGTCGCGTCGTCCTATGCCTACCTGAGCGCGCGCGACCTGGCCCGTGTCGGCCTGCTGATGCAGCGCGGCGGTCGCTGGGGCGAGCGCCAGTTGCTGCCGACTGCCTGGGTCGACTTCGTATCCGCGCCTTTCGCTGGCTACCAGCCGCAGTTGGCCAAGCCGGGTGATGCCGTGCCAGGCGGGCATTGGTGGCTCAACGCCGAACTGCCAGGCAGCACGCGGCCCTGGCCGGATGCACCGGCCGATACCATCGCTGCGCTCGGGCATTGGGGGCAGGGGCTGTACGTGATGCCACAAGAAAACCTGCTGGTGGTGCGTTACGCCGATGACCGCGACGGCAGCTTCCAGCACAACGAGATGCTTAAACGCGTGCGTGCGGCCTTCGCCGAAGAGGTGCAGCCATGATTCGTCGTCATCCGATCCGCAGCGCGCTGGTGCTACTGTTGGTCCTGCTGCTGGCCTGGGCCTGGCCTAATCGCGCCCATCTGGCCGCCTTCCCCGACATCATCGGCGCCTATACGGCCAAGGAGTACTGCTCCTGCCGCTACGTCAGCGGCAACCCGGCGGCCTACTGTGAAGGCTATGTGAAGCAGTATGTGCCGATCAGCAGCGTGCTCGATGACGAAGGCGCCAAACGCGTCACCGCCACCGGGCTGGGCCGTACTCACAGCGCGGCCTGGCTGGGCGAGCGGCAGGGTTGTCAGTTGTTGCCGAGCAAGTAGGGCGGGTGAAACCCGCCACCTCGGAAGCGGTGGGTTGCACCCACCCTACGGTGCTGTGGGCGCCGGGCTTTGCAAGGCTCGCGCTGGCGACTATCGTTGCCGCCTGGTCATGCCGTTTTTCGAGTTCTCATGCGCCGTTCGCTTCTCGCCCTGTTGCTTGCCGCTGCCTTGCCCGTTCACGCCGACTGGTATTTGGACAACGAGTCCTCGCGGCTGTCGTTCATCTCCACCCATTCCGGCAGTCAGTCGGAGGTGCATCGCTTTCTCACCCTGCACGGGCAGATCGCGGCCGATGGTCGCGCGCGCCTGCGCGTGGATCTTGACTCGCTGAGCACCGGTATCCCGCTGCGTGACGAGCGCCTGCGCACCATGCTGTTCGATACTTCACGTCTGCCCGAGGCGCGCATCAGCGCACAGGTCAACCTGCCGCAACTCACCGACCTGGCACCCGGGGCGCAGCTGGAGTTGCGCTTGCCCCTGCAACTGACCCTCAACGAGCGCACGCGCGAGCTGCACAGCGAACTGCTGGTGACGCGGCTGGATGATCGCCGCTTCCAGGTGGTGACCCTGGCGCCGCTGGTGCTGCACGCCGAAGATTTCGCCCTGGCCAGCGGCGTCGAGGCGCTGCGTAAAATCGCCGAACTGCCAGCCATCAGCCTGTCGGTGCCGGTGGGCGCCGTGCTGATCTTCACGGCGCGTTGAGCGTGCATGCGCGCGGCAGCATCTTTCCCTGGCGAGGCGGCAATCGCTTCGAATTGCTGCTGGACGGGCCGGTGTTTTTCCCGCGTATGCTGGCAGCCATCGAGGGCGCCCAGCAGCAGGTGGAAATCGAGCTTTACCTGATCGAGGACGGCAGCTGCAGCGAGCGTCTGGTCGACGCGCTGTGCCGAGCGGCTGAGCGTGGGGTGAGGGTACGTGGTTTGTTCGATGCCTACGGTGCGGCAGGCCTGGGCATCGCGTTACGTGAGCGCATGCAGACCGCCGGTGTGCAACTGCGCTGGTACAACCCGGTGCGCTGGCGGCGGGGTATCCGCAACTTTCATCGCGATCACCGCAAGCTGCTGCTGGTGGACCAGCGCCTGGCCTATGTTGGCGGCACCGGCTCCACTGATGAGTTCTGGCTGCCAGACGAGCTTCGGAGTCCCTGGCACGAAGCCATGGTGGAAATCGAAGGGCCGCTGGTGGGCGACTGGCAGCAGCTGTTCGAGCAACTGTGGCTGGCGCGCTTTTCCTGGCGCCCGAGTTATCAGCCGATACCGCTGAGCCTGCCTGAATGCCCGCCAGCCGGCGTTGGTCTGGGGCGCGTGGCCTATGCCGATGCGGCGCAGCATCGCGACATTCTGCTGTCGCTGTTGCGCGCGCTGAAGGGCGCCAAGCAGCGCGTCTGGCTGGCCACTCCTTATTTCCTGCCGACCTGGAAAATCCGCCGCGCCCTGCGCCGCGCTGCGGCGCGCGGTGTCGAGGTGCGCCTGCTGCTGGCCGGGCGCAACACTGATCATCCGCCGGTGCGTTTTGCCGGGCAGCGCTACTACCCCAAGTTGCTCAGGGCCGGGGTGCGCATCTTCGAATACCAGCCACGTTTTCTGCACCTGAAGATGGTGCTGGTGGACGATTGGGTCAGCGTCGGCTCGTGCAACTTCGACCACTGGAACCTGCGTTTCAACCTCGACGCCAATGTCGAGGCGCTGGACCCGGATTTTACCCGGGCAGTGACGGCCAGCTTCATCGAGGACTTTGGCGTCAGCCGCGAGATCACCCTCGATGATTGGCACCAGCGCCCCTGGTGGCGCCGAGCGCAACAGCGCCTGTGGGGCTGGCTGGACCGGCTGGCGGTGAATCTACTCGATCGCTGGCGCTGAACGCCTGAGCGATCCGCTCGGAGCCATGAGCAACGCTGAAAGGCTCTATCTCAAGGTTTTCGGTCATATCCTGCAATGCATTGCTGCCTTAGCGGTGGAGGTCGGTTGCTATAGTCGATCGCTTCTTTACGCCTGCGTCTGGTCGTAGCGGGCGTTCAGCATTGAACCCGATACAGGAATGCGCCCGTGACGAAAACCCTGCTCATCGCGACACTTTCCGCCAGCCTTCTTCCCCTCTCCGCGCTCCAGGCTTCGCCGCAAGCCGGGTATGGCCCTCAGTTGGAAGGTTTCGAGTACCCCCACCCGATCCAGCGCTTCGAATTCAGTTCGCAGCAGCAGGATCTGTCGATGGGCTTCATGGACGTGAAGCCAGCCGGCCAGGCCAATGGCCGCACGGCGGTGTTGCTGCATGGCAAGAATTTCTGCGGCGCCACCTGGGAGGCGACCATCAAGGCGCTGAGCGATGCCGGCTACCGCGTGATCGCGCCGGATCAGATCGGTTTCTGCAGCTCGAGCAAGCCGCGTGGCTATCAGTTCAGCTTCGGCCAACTGGCCAGCAATACTGACGCGCTGCTGGAGTCGCTGGGTGTGGAGAAGGCTACGGTGATCGGTCATTCAATGGGCGGCATGCTGGCCGCGCGTTATGCCCTGAGCCATGCCTCGCGCGTCGAGAAACTGGTGTTGGTCAACCCTATCGGTCTGGAGGACTGGCAGGCGGAGGGCGTGCCCTACATGACGGTCGACCAGCTCTACGAAGGTGAGTTGAAGACCTCCTACGACGGCATCAAGAACTACCAGCTGAAGTTCTACTACAACGGTGTGTGGAAGCCCGAGTACGACCGCTGGGTGGACATGCTCAACGGCATGTACAGCGGGCCGGGCAAGGAGATCGTCGCCTGGAACCAGGCGCAGACGGCAGAGATGCTGTTCACTCAGCCGGTGGTGCATGAGTTCACCAATATCAAGGCTCCGACCCTGTTGCTGATCGGTGGTAAGGATCGCACCGCGCCGGGCGCCAGCCGCGCGCCTGCCGATGTCGCCGAGCGCCTTGGCAACTACCCGGAACTGGGGCGCAAGACCGCCGAGGCGATCCCCGACGCGAAGCTGGTGGAGTGGCCGGAGCTGGGCCATTCGCCGCAGGTCGAAGCGCCGGTGCTGTTCCATAAGGTCCTGTTGCGCGAACTGGCGGTCAGCAGCAACTGATCGACCAGGCAGAGCCCGATTCCGGGCTCTGTCGATGGCGATCGGATTAGGCGCTCCCGGCGGCTTTCGTTACGGCCCTGCTTGGTCGCGGAGCTGTCCGGGCTTCGCGGCCCTTGTTCGCGGTGGTGCGCCGCTCCTACAGTTCAGAGCCGTGGCGCATTGGGCAGCACGGTCTGCCGATAAATAGTTCCCCACCTTCCTGATACCCCGTCATTCAGCAGGCTGAGTGGCGCGGCCTGCGCCCCGCGCCAGGGCGCCATTCATCCTTTCGGGCGACAGATGAAATCCCTCCTTGGTGCGCTTATCCGAGGTGTGGTCGCTGCGTAGGGTTCCCTGCAGTTGCACCCCACTTCAGGAGACCCGCATGACAAGAACAACAGGGCCCGGACTATTCCAGCCGCACACCTTGGCTTTGGCCGTCGCCGTCGGTTTTGTCGCACCGGCACAGGCCGTCAACTTCAACATCGGTGAGATCGAAGGGCAGTTCGACAGCTCGCTGTCGGTCGGCGCCAGCTGGTCGATGCGCAGTCCGGATCGCGATCTGATCGGCCCCAACAACGGCGGCCAGGGCCAGGCGCAGACTGGTGACGATGGGCGCTTGAATTTCAAGAAGGGCGAGACCTTCTCGAAGATCTTCAAGGGCATCCACGATCTCGAGCTGAAGTACCGTGATACCGGCGTGTTCGTGCGCGGCAAGTACTGGTATGACTTCGAACTCAAGGATGAAAGTCGCCTGTTCAAGGATATCGACGACAGCAATCGCAAGGAGGGCGCCAAGTCTTCGGGGGCGGAAATTCTCGATGCCTTCCTCTACCACAACTACGCCATTGGTGATCTGCCTGGCACGGTGCGGGTCGGCAAGCAGGTGGTGAGCTGGGGCGAGAGCACCTTCATCGGCAACAGCATCAACGCCATCAACCCGATCGACGTGGCCGCCTTCCGCCGCCCAGGTGCGGAGATCAAGGAGGGTCTGATTCCGGTGAACATGCTCTACCTGTCGCAGAGCCTGACCGATCAGTTGAGCATGGAGGCCTTCTACCAGTTGGAGTGGGACCAGACCATCATCGACAACTGCGGCACCTTCTTCTCCACCGCCGATGTGGCCGCCGATGGCTGCGACAACGGCTACCACATCGGCTCGCCGGCCATCGCGCCGTTGCAGCCGGTTGCCGCCGCGTTCGGGCAGGGCTTTCGCGTCGACAGCGAAGGGGTGATCCTGCCGCGTGCCGGCGATCGTGATGCGCGTGATAGCGGCCAATGGGGCCTGGCCCTGCGCTGGCTCGGTGATGAAACCGAGTACGGCGCCTACTTCATGAACTACCACAGCCGCACGCCCATCGTCAGCACGCAGAACGCCGGCCTGGCGACCCTGGCCGCACTGCCGGGGATCATTGGCACCGCCGAAGGCATTGTGCCGGGCAGTGGGGCTGGCCTGGCGCAGAGCGTGATGCTCGGCAACGGTCGTTACTACCTCGAGTACCCGGAAGACATCCGTCTCTACGGCATGAGCTTCTCTACTACCTTGCCTACTGGCACGGCCTGGGCGGGTGAGGTGAGCTACCGGCCGAACCTGCCGCTGCAGATCAACACCACCGACATGACCCTGAGCCTGCTCAATCCCATCGCTCCCGGCACCGCGCCGGTCGCGGCCGGCCCAGGGCAGGACAACGTCGGCTACCGGCGCAAGGAAGTCACCCAGGTACAGACCACCTTCACCCATTTCTTCGATCAGGTGATGGGCGCCGGGCGCTTCACCCTGGTGGGCGAAATCGGCATGGCCCATGTCGGTGGGCTGGAGAGCCGTGAAGACCTGCGCTACGGCCGCGATTCGCTGTTTGGTGCCTACGGATTCCGTGGCGACACTCACGGCTTCGTCACCAGCACCTCCTGGGGCTACCGGGTGCGCGGTATCTGGGAGTACAGCAACGTGTTCGCCGGGGTGAACCTCAAGCCGAACGTCTCCTGGTCGCATGACGTCGACGGCTATGGCCCCAACGGCCTGTTCAACGAGGGTGCCAAGGCGGTGAGTTTCGGGGTCGATGCCGACTACCGCAACACCTATACAGCCAGCCTCTCGTACACCGACTTCTTCGGTGGCGAGTACAACACCGCGGTCGACCGCGACTTCCTGGCGCTCAGCTTCGGCGTGAGCTTCTAGGCCAACAGGATCAGTTGAGGAATGCAGATGAATACAACCCTGAAGATGCTCGGCGCGCTGTCCCTGAGCCTGCTGGCCAGCGGTGTGCTGGCCGCGGTCAGCGAGCAGGAAGCAGCCAAGCTCGGTACCAGTTTGACCCCGCTGGGCGGCGAGATGGCCGGCAACGCAGCCGGCACCATCCCCGCCTGGACGGGCGGTCTGGCCAGCAATGCCGGGCAGGTCGATGCACGCGGTTTTCTCAGTGACCCTTTCGCTGGCGAGCAGCCGCTGTTCACCATCACCGCGCAGAACCTGGAGCAGTACCGCGACCAGTTGTCCGCCGGGCAACTGGCGATGTTCGCGCGCTATCCGGAAAGCTATCGCATGCCGGTGTACCCGACGCACCGCAGCACGGTGGTGCCGGATGCGATCAACGCTGCGGCCAAAACCAGCGCGCTGAAGACCGGCCTGCGTGATGGCGGCAACGGTCTGACCGGCTTCACCGACAGCCGCTATTACGCCTTCCCGATTCCGCAGAACGGCCTTGAGGTGGTGTGGAACCACATCACCCGTTACCGCGGTGGCAACCTCAAGCGCAGCATCGTGCAGGCCTCGCCGCAGACCAACGGCTCCTACACCCTGGTGAACTTCGAGGATGAAGTAGCCTTCCCGGACAACATCCCAGATATCGATCCGGCCAAGGCGGAAAACGCACTGCTGTTCTTCAAGCAGCGAGTCACCGCGCCGGCGCGTCTGGCCGGCAACGTGCTGCTGGTGCACGACTCGCTCGACCAGGTGGCCGAGCCGCGCATGGCCTGGCTGTACAACGCCGGTCAGCGTCGCGTACGGCGTGCACCGCAGGTGGCCTATGATGGCCCGGGCACCGCGTCGGACGGTCTGCGTACTTCGGACAACTTCGACATGTTCAACGGCGCCCCGGATCGCTACGACTGGAAGCTGGTGGGCAAGCGCGAGCTGTTCATCCCCTACAACAACTACCGCCTGGCGCTGCCGAGCGTGAAGTACGCCGACATCCTCAAGGCCGGGCACATCAACCAGGACCTGACCCGCTACGAGCTGCACCGTGTGTGGGAAGTGGAGGCGACGCTGAAGTCCGGTGAGCGCAACATCTACGCCAAGCGCCGCTTCTATGTCGACGAGGACTCCTGGCAGATCGCCCTGTCCGAGCACTATGACGGTCGCGGCCAGCTCTGGCGTGTCGGCGAGGCCATGCTGCTGCAGCACTACGCGCAGAAGATCCCGGTCTACGCCCTGGAAGCGCTGTACGACGTCATCGCCGGTCGCTATGTCGCCGTCGGCATGGCCAACGAGGAGAAGATGTCGATCCAGTACGGCACCCAGGCCTCGGCCAAGGACTTCACTCCGGCAGCCCTGCGTAACGCTGGCGTGCGCTGAGCACTAAGCAACTTGAAGCAAGCCGGTGTCGCCTTGTGCGTCGCCGGCTTTTTTCTGTGCGCCTCTTTCACGTGAATCTCGCGCCATAAGCGCCAAGGGGTGGTCGCACGCGGTGAGCGGGGTACCATCGTCTGGTGGTTCAACAATGACAAGCAGAGAGAACCGCTGCCATGCCTACCCTTGCCATCGCCCGTCCGAGTGCGTTGCAGGTGCAACCTGCCGATCTACCGCGATTGCCACCCTGTGTGGTTTCCCGTCCAGCCTTGCTGCAGCGCCTGCTCGCCAGCGAGTCGCGACTGCGCTTGCTGTGCGCGCCTGCCGGTACCGGCAAGAGTGTGCTGCTCGGCCAATGCGCACGCCACACACCAGCCGCCGTCGAGCGTGTATGGCTCGATCTCGGTGGCCGCAGCCTGACGCCGACGCAGCTGTGCAAGCGACTGGCCGCAGCCATGCAGTTGCCGTTCGACGATGGCGGTGAAGCGGGGCTGATCGATCGGCTGCATGAGCGCGCGGGGCGCTTGTGGATCTTTATCGACGACTACCCGCGACAGACTGACGATGAGCTCGATGCCTGCCTCGACCGGTTGTTCGCTGCGGCGCCGCAGCAGGTTACCTGGTGGGTCGCCAGTCGCCGCACACCGGCCTGGAACCTGCCGCGTCTGTTGCTGCAGGGCGATTTGCTGGAGCTCAAGGGCGAAGAGCTGGCGCTGGATGACGCGGCACTGAATGAACTGTTGGCGGCGCTGCAGGTGACGCTGGCGCAAGACGTGCGGCAGGCTCTGCTGGACAGCAGCGAAGGCTGGCTGGCGGCGATTCGTCTGCTGCTGCTCGACGTCGACGAGGATGCGCTACGTCAGCGTTTGCAGGCTGGTTGCCCGCTGCTGCGCGATTACGTACAGCGTGAGGTGCTGGCCGATCTGGACGAAGAGCTGCGCAGCGATCTGCATGCACTGGCCTTGTTGCCGCGTTTTTCCCGGTCGCTCTGCGAGCATCTGCTGGAGGGCCCAGGCAGTGAGCTGCTCGGCGAACTGCAACGACGACAGCTGTTCGTGCGCAGTCTCGACAGCAGCGGCACCTGGTTCCGCCTGTGGCGACCGCTGGCCGAGGTATTGCGTCTTCTGCCGGATGCGCCGGCGCCGGCCCCGATCCATGTGCGCGCCTGCCAGTGGTTCGCTCAGCACGGCGATATTCGCGAGGCCGTCGAACACGCCCTGCTGGCAGGGCAGGTCGAGGTCGCGGTCAACTACCTGCAACGGTTCAGCCAGGAGCAATTGCTGCAGGGGCACTCTGTCGCGCAGTTCCTGCAATGGCGCGAAGAACTGCCGGCCTGGCTGTTTGCCAGCTCGCCGCGGTTGATCGTGCTGCAGGCCTGGGCCCTGATTATCTGTGCCCGTTTCGATGAAGCGGCCGACTGCATCCAGGGCTTGGCGCATTTCATGCCGCAACCGGATGAGCGCCGCCAGCGCAAACTGATCGCCCATTGGCAGGCATTGACGGGCGTGTTGGCGCGCCAGTGCGGGCGCCGCGATGCCCGGATGCACTGCGAACAGGCCCTGCAGATGCTGGACGAGGGCAGCTGGTCGCAGCGCGTGCTCTGTTACCAGGCGCTGGCCCAGCAGCATATGGCCGAACATGCGCTGGACCAGGCCAAGCAGGCGCTGGATCAGGGCCTGCGCCTGGCAAGGCTCAATGGCAGTCTGATTTTCGAGGCTTTGCTCAATACCGATCACTGCCTGCTGCTGCAGATGCGTGGCGAGGCCGGGCGCGCCGCGGAACTCACCGAACAGTCCCTGGCGCTGCTAAGCGAACGCTTCAACCATAGCCCGGTGGTCGCTCGCCTGCTGTTGGTGCGGGCCAGCCTGCTGGCCCGCCAGGGCCTCGACGATGCTGCGCAGCAGGCATATCGGCTGGGGCTGCAGGAGGCCGAGCACTGCGAGGATGCCTACATCATTTCCGGCTACCTCGGCATGCTGGAACTGGCGGAAAGCCGTGGCGATCTGGACGAGGCGCATCAGTGGTTGCAGCGGGCCGAGCGGACGATGCAGTGGTCGCATGTGCCGGAGGTGCGTTACCGCTGTGTGCTGCAGTTACAGGCCGGCCGCCTGCTGCTGCGTCAGGGGCAGACCGGGCGTGCGCGTGAGCTGTTCGCCCAGACCCTGCAGCAGTTGCAGCAACGCCAGCAACTGGCGCCTTCCGAGTTCTACGATCTGTTGCCGCGCTTGCGTCGTTACCTGGCGCTGAGCGACCTGCTGCTAGGCCACCACGCCGCCGCTGAGCATGCTCTGCGCCTGCTGCTGGAGGAATGCCAGCTCGCCGGGCATCGCAGCCTGGCCTGCGAATGTCGAGTCAGTCTGGCCGAAGTGCTGCTCATGCAGGACGAGGTGGAGCAGGCAGATAACCTGTTGCAGCAGGCGCTTGGTGAGGCGCGACAGCTGCGCCTGCTGCGGCCATTGCAGGAGCTGCAACAGCGTCAGGCGCAGTGGCTCGAGCGCCTGTTGCCGAGTGAGGCTGGGCAGAGCCTGCATCAGCGCCTGTTCGATCCGGCGCCGCGCTTGGATGAGCCGGCCAGTGCCGGTACTGCGCTACTCAGCTCGAGGGAGCTGGCGGTGCTGCAGTTGATCGCGCAGGGTTGTTCCAATCAGGAAATCGCCGATCGTCTGTTCATCTCGCTGCACACGGTCAAGACCCATGCGCGGCGGATCAACGTCAAACTCGGCGTGCAAAGACGCACCCAGGCGGTGGCCATGGCCAAGGCGCAGGGACTGATGGGGGATTGAGTTAGGCACAGCTTGCTGCGCGTCGGCGCTGCTGCGTTAGAAGCAAGCTCGCAATGCTCATGTACAAAAGTACAGTCGCCCGCGACTCCGACCGTTGCTCACCTCCTTCTGCCTTGCATCGCTCTAGCTCGCGAGGCTTCACAGGAAGTTGATCGCGAGAGGGTAAAAAAGGTGAACGTTCGGCCAGTAGGGTGGGCCGGGCGGCGATCCGCTTTAGCCCACCTGGGTTAGTCAGCGTGGGTTGAAGCGGATCCCCGCCCAGCCCACCCTGCAAGGCCTCGCTGCCCGGTCAGCCGAGGAAGTAGAACGCGCCGCAGATCACTACGCCCGAGTACAGCAGCATGATCAGGCAGTAGCCCATGATGTCGCGTGCACCGAGGCCGACGATACCGAGCAGCGGCAGTGCCCAGAACGGCTGGATCATGTTGGTCCAGGCGTCGCCCCAGGCAATCGCCATGGCGGTGACGGTCGGCGAGACGCCCAGTGCCTGAGCAGCCGGCAGCATGATCGGGCCTTGCACGGCCCACTGGCCACCACCGGACGGCACGAAGACGTTGACCACACCAGCGCTGAGGAAGGCCAGGAGCGGGAAGGTGTCAGCCGAGGACCAGGAGATGAACGCTTCGGTGATCTGCCTGCCAAGGGAGATGCCGTCGGCGTTGGCGCCCATCATCATGCCCATGATCCCGGCGTAGAAGGGGAACAGCAGGACGATGCCGCCGATGCCGCGCACGCTCTCGTCCACCGCGCGCATGTAGCGCTCCGGGGTGCCGTGCATCAGCAGACCGCTGAACAGGAAGATGGCGATGACCACGTCGAGGCCAAGCACGAAGCCCTTGGTGGCGAAGTGGTTGAACAGGTAGATACCGGCCATGGCCACCAGTGCCAGACCGAGGATACGGCTGTCGTCCAGGCGCTGCGCCGGGGTTTCACGAGCCGGCAGCTCTGCACGCGATTCCACCAGTTTGGCCGGGTCGGCGACCTTGGCGCCCTGACGCGGGTGCATGGCGCGGTTGAGCAGCGGCAGGCCGATGAACAGCAGGGCCACAATGGTCAGGTTCAACGGGCTGAACAGGGTCTCGGTGATGCTCACCGGATCGGTTAGCACGCCTGCGGTGATGCGCGCCAGATCCGGGCCGCCGGTGGCCATGGACAGCGGAATCGAGCCGGCCAGACCGCCGTGCCAGACCAGGAATCCCGAGTAGGCCGAGGCCACCAGCAGCGGGTAGTCGACGCCATCGACCTTGCGTGCCAAGGCGCGGGCGAACACCGCGCCGATCACCAGGCCGAAGCCCCAGTTGACCCAGCAACCGACCAGCGCCACCAGGGTGACCATGATGATCGCCTGACCGGGTGTGCGTGCCAGTCCGGCCAGACGGTCGAGTTGGCGATTGATGATCGGTGCGCTGGCCAGGGCGTGGCCGGTGACGAAGATCAGCGACATCTGCATGGCGAAGCCGAGCAGCGTCCAGAAACCGCCGCTCCAGTGCTGCACCATGGCCGGTAGCGATTGGCCGGTAGAGAAGATACCAGCCAGTAGAACTCCCAGGGTCAGGAGCGCAGAGAACACGAACGGTGAGGGCAGGTACTTCTGTACCAGGCTCACGCTCATGCGGGTGAGGGTGTTGAACATGGGGTGATGCCTCTTTCTTATGGTTGTGTAAGGGCTTTAACCAGGCATTCGAGGTTGGTTACGCCTCTGATTTGCACTGGATACTACAAAGCCCGGCCGAGGCCGAGCTGGTTGGTGTAGCCCGGAGGTAATCCGGGCTACGGTGATTCAGCTTGTAGGGTGGATGTCGCTTCTTACATCCAGCACAGCGGTGAAGCGCAATCCACCTGACGTGATCCTCATTAGCGCTCGATGGCCAGTGCCACGCCCTGGCCACCGCCAATGCACAGAGTCGCCAGGCCTTTCTTCGCGTCGCGACGGATCATCTCGTGCAGCAGGGTCACCAGCACGCGGCAGCCCGAGGCACCGATGGGATGGCCAAGGGCGATGGCGCCGCCGTTGACATTGACCTTGTCTGCATCCCAGCCCAACTCCTGGCCGACCGACAGCGCCTGGGCCGCGAAGGCCTCGTTGGCCTCGATCAGGTCCAGATCGGCCAGGCTCCAGCCAGCCTTGTCCAGGCAACGGCGGGTGGCGGAAACCGGGGCGATGCCCATGATCGCCGGGTCGACACCGGCGTTGGCATAGCCTTTGATCTTCGCCAGCACGGGCAGACCCAGTGCCTGCGCCTTGGCTGCGCTCATCAGCAGCACCGCAGCGGCGCCGTCGTTGAGGCTGGAGGCGTTGCCGGCGGTAACGCTGCCGTCTTTCTTGAATGCGGGTTTGAGCTTGGCCAGGGATTCGGCGGTGGTGCCGGCACGCGGCTGCTCGTCACGGGCGAAGGCGACGGGGTCACCCTTGCGCTGCGGGATCAGCACTGGAGTGATCTCGGCGTCGAAGCGACCGGCTTCGATGGCAGCCACGGCCTTCTGCTGCGACTCGGCGGCGAAGGCGTCCTGGGCTTCACGGCTGATGCCGTATTTCTCCACCAGGTTCTCGGCAGTGATGCCCATGTGGTAGTCGTTGAAGGCGTCCCACAGGCCGTCGACGATCATGCTGTCGAGCATCTGTGCATGACCCATGCGCAGGCCGGTGCGCGCCTTGGGCAGCACGTAGGGGGCCAGGCTCATGTTCTCCATGCCGCCGGCGATGATGACCTCGGCGTCGCCACAGCGAATGGCCTGGGTGGCCAGGTGCAGGGCCTTGAGGCCCGAGCCGCAGACCTTGTTCAGGGTCATGGCCGGTACGGCATGGGGCAGGCCGGCGCGGATGGCGGCCTGGCGTGCGGTGTTCTGGCCGGAGCCTGCGGTAAGTACCTGGCCGAGGATGACTTCATCGACCTGGGCCGCGTCGAGGCCGGTCTGTTCCAGCAGGCGCTTGATGACGATGGCGCCGAGCTCCGGCGCGGGAATATCGGCCAGGCTGCCCTGGAAGCTGCCGATGGCGGTGCGGGTTGCGGCAACGATGACGACGTCTTGCATGGGGAATCCTCTTGGCGCGGTAGGGCGGAAAAAGCTTCGCGGATGAATCCGCTCCTACAGTGTGTAGGACATAGCTAAAAAACGTTCCGTAGGCGCCGTGCGTGGTGGCGCCTACAGAACGGTAGACAACTTAGAAGCTCATTTCCGGTACGTGTTCGGGAACGATCAGCTTGCCGGCGGTCTTGGCGACGATTTCCTCGACGCTGACGCCCGGTGCGCGCTCGCGCAGGATGAAGGCGTTGTCTTCGATCTCCAGGTAGGCCAGGTCGGTCAGCACCTTGCGAATGCAGCCACAGCCGGTCAGCGGCAGGCTGCAATGCTCCAACAGCTTGGATTCGCCGTCCTTGGAGGCATGGGTCATGGTGACGATGATGTTATCGGCGCCGGCCACCAGGTCCATGGCGCCGCCCATGCCCTTGACCAGCTTGCCGGGGATCATCCAGGAGGCGATGTTGCCGCGCACGTCCACCTCGAAGGCGCCGAGCACTGTCAGGTCGACATGGCCGCCACGGATCATGGCGAAGGACTGCGACGAGTCGAAGATCGCCGCGCCCTTGATCGCGGTGACGGTCTGCTTGCCGGCGTTGATCATGTCGGCGTCCACTTCGTCTTCGGTGGGGAAGGCGCCCATGCCGAGCAGGCCGTTCTCCGACTGCAGCATCACCTGCATGCCCTCGGGCACGTAGTTGGCCACCAGGGTAGGGATGCCGATGCCGAGGTTGACGTAGAAGCCGTCCCGCAGCTCGCGGGCGACGCGCTGGGCCATCTGTTCACGGGTAAGAGCCATGGTCTTTCTCCTCAGGCGCGCAGCGTGCGTTTTTCGATGCGTTTCTCGAAGCTGCCGCAGATCAGCCGGTCGACGTAGATGCCGGGCGTGTGAATCTGCGTCGGGTCGAGTTCACCGGGCTCGACGATCTCCTCGACCTCGACCACGGTGATGCGCCCGGCGGTGGCGACCACCGGGTTGAAGTTCTGCGCGGTGTGGCGGTAGACCACGTTGCCGAAGTGGTCGGCCTTCCAGCCTTTTACGATGGCGAAGTCGCCGGTGATGGCCGGCTCGAGGATGTAGTGGCGGCCGTTGATCTCGCGCGCCTCCTTGCCTTCGGCAACCGGGGTGCCGTAGCCGGTGGCAGTGAAGAAAGCGGGGATACCGGCGCCGCCGGCGCGAAGCTTCTCGGCCAGGGTGCCTTGCGGGGTCAGTTCGACTTCCAGCTCGCCGGAGAGCAGTTGCTGCTCGAACAGGGCGTTCTCGCCGACATAAGAGGCGACCATCTTGCGGATCTGCCGGTCCTCCAGCAGCACGCCGAGGCCGAAACCATCGACGCCGCAATTGTTGGACACCACGGTCAGATCGCGCACGCCACGACGGCGGATCTCTGCAATCAGATTCTCGGGGATGCCGCACAGGCCGAAACCGCCGGCCAGTACGGTCATGCCGTCCTGCAGGCCGTGCAGGGCTTCTTCATAGCTGCCGACGCGTTTGTCGAGTCCGCTCATTCGAGGCTGCCTCTCTTTTGTCGTTATGGGGCAGGAGCACTGCCAGGCTGCGGTCAAGCTTCAGTGCTGCGAGCTTATTTGTTAAGTTTGTTTTTCCTCTTGATTGATCAGGTAAATAAATCAATGACCGTCAAGCAGCTACGCGCCTTTCTCGCCGTGGCGCAAAGCCTGAGCTTCGCCCAGGCCTGCGAGCGCCTGCATCTGTCGCAGCCGGCGCTGAGCCTGGCGATCAAGAACCTGGAGCAATCGCTCGGTGGCCAGTTGCTGGTGCGCACCACCCGCAGCGTGGCGCTGACGCCCGAGGGCGAGACGCTGCTGCCGATTGCCGTGCGCTTGCTGGCCGACTGGGACAACGCCGAGGACCTGCTGCGCCAGCACTTCACTTTGCAGATGGGCAAGGTGGCGGTAGCGGCCATGCCGTCGTTCGCCGGCAACCGCCTGCCGGCGGCGCTACGCGCCTTTCGTGACGCCTACCCACGGGTCAACGTGGCGGTGCACGACGTGATCAACGAACAGGTGATGGAGATGGTGCGCGACGGTCGCGTCGAGCTGGGCATCGCCTTCGAGCCGGCGACCCTCGATGGCCTGCAGTTCACCCCGCTGTACGAGGACCGTTTCGTTGCCGTGGTGCCGGCAGCCAGCAATCTTGCCGACCACGAAGCGCTGACCTGGGCACAGTTGCTGGAGCAGCCCTTCATCACCCTGCAACGCCCCTCGGCGGTACGCCTGCTGCTGGAAGACAGCGTCACCGCGCGTCACGGCAAGCTGCCGGTGGCGTTCGAGAGCCACCAGTTGGTCACGGTCGGCCGTATGGTTGCCGAAGGCCTTGGCGTCAGCGCCGTACCGCAACTGTGCCGGCAGCAGATGGAAGAGCTCGGCGCGTGCTGCCTGCCGCTCAGCGAGCCACAGGTGTCGCGCCGCGTCGGCCTGCTGCACCAGGCTGGGCGCCAGTTGTCCAGTGCGGCGCAGGCCTTGAGTGAGGTGTTGTTGCGCCAGACTGGGCAGTAGGGCGGGTGAAACCCGCCACCTGAGTTGTGGCAAGTTGCACCCGCCCTACGAATCTAGAGCTGAATCAGGTCTGCCGGGGTGTCGATGTCCTGCAGCACGCCCGGGTCGTCCAGCTCGACGATATGCAGCGCCTCGGCGTTGTGCTGAAGCACGGCCTTGGCACCGGCGTCGCCGCCGAGCGTTGCCAGCTGCGGCCAGAAATCGCGGCCGAACACTACCGGATGGCCGCGTTTGTCTTGATGGCTGGGCAACACGATGCGGTTTGAGGCGGCGCAGGCCATCAGCGCCTCGAGGCTGTGGCGGTGAATCGACGGCATATCGGCGAGAAAGATCGCCACGGAATCAGCGTCGGATTCGACCAGCAGTCGCTCGGCGCCTGCGGCCAGGCTGTGGCCCATGCCCTGGGCCGTTAGCGGATGCTGGACGAGCTTGATGCTGGCGGGTAATCCCAGCTCCGTGATGGACTCGTCCGGGCGCAGCACCAGCCAGACTTCTTCGAGCATCGAACAGGGCAGTGCCAGGCTGGCTGCCAGCAGCGAACGGCCGTCGCCGAGCACAAGCCGGCGCTTGTCGGCACCGAAACGGCGGCTGTACCCGGCCGCCAGCATCAGCGCGGCGACGGCCTGGGCAGGGCGCTCGCTGGCCATGCTCAGCCGGCCAGGCCCGCTGCTTTGGCCCGCGCCGCGTGCAGTTTCTTGTAGCTGTCGATCAGGCGCAGGTGCTTGTCCAGGCCTTCGAGTTTCATGCTGGTCGGCGTCAGGCCATGGAAGCGCACGCTGCCGTTTACTGAGCCGATCACCGCGTCCATGCGCTCGTTGCCGAACATGCGCCGCAGGTTGTGTTCGTAGTCGGTCAGCTCCAGCTCATCGTCCAGCTGGATTTCCAGCACGGCGTTGACCGCCTGGTAGAACAGGCCGCGTTCGACGGTGTTGTCGTTGTACTGCAGGAAGGCCTCGACCAGCTCCTTGGCGTCGTCGTATTTCTTCAGCGCCAGGTTGATCAACAGCTTCAGCTCGAGGATGGTCAGTTGGCCCCACACCGTGTTGTCGTCGAACTCGATGCCGATCAGCGTGGTGATGTCGGTGTAGTCGTCGACCTCGGTGTTGTTGAGGTTGCGCAGCAGCGACTTCAGTTCGCGGTCGCTCAGGGCGTGCAGGTTGAGGATGTCCTTGCGGAACAGCAGCGCCTTGTTGGTGTTGTCCCAGATCAGATCCTCGACCGGGTAGATCTCCGAATAACCCGGCACCAGGATGCGGCAGGCGTTGGCGCCGAGGTCGTCATAGGTGGCCACGTAGACTTCCTTGCCCATGTCCTCGAGGATGCCGAACAGGGTTGCGGCTTCCTGCTCGTTGGAGTCGCTGCCCTCGCCGGAGAAATCCCACTCGACGAATTCGAAATCCGGCGTGGCGCCGAAGAAGCGCCAGGACACCACGCCGCTGGAGTCGATGAAGTGCTCGACGAAGTTGTTCGGCTCGGTCAGCGCCAGGCTGTCGAAGGTCGGCTGCGGCAGGTCGTTGAGCCCTTCGAAGCTGCGGCCCTGGAGCAGTTCGGTGAGGCTGCGCTCCAGCGCCACTTCCAGGCTCGGGTGCGCGCCGAAGGAGGCGAATACGCCGCCGGTGCGCGGGTTCATCAGGGTCACGCACATCACTGGGAATTCACCACCGAGCGAGGCATCTTTGACCAGTACCGGAAAGCCTTGCTCCTCCAGGCCCTGGATGCCGGCGACGATGGTCGGGTACCTGGCCAGCACGTCCTGCGGCACATCCGGCAGGCACAGCTCGTTCTCCAGAATCTCGCGCTTGACCGCGCGCTCGAAGATTTCCGACAGGCACTGCACCTGGGCCTCACTAAGGGTGTTGCCGGCGCTCATGCCGTTGGACAGGTACAGGTTCTCGATCAGGTTGGAGGGGAAGTACACCGTCTCGCCATCGCTGCGGCGCACGAAGGGTAGCGAGCAGATACCGCGCGCGGTGTTGCCCGAGTTGGTGTCGAACAGGTGCGAGGCGCGCAGCTCGCCGTCCGGATCGAAGATGGCCCGGCAGTGCTTGTCGAGGATTTCTTCGGGCAGCGCATCCTTCGGGCCCGGCTTGAACCAGCGCTCGTTGGGGTAGTGGACGAACTCGGCATTGGCGATGTCCTCGCCCCAGAACTGGTCGTTGTAGAAGAAGTTGCAGTTCAGCCGCTCGATGAACTCGCCCAGGGCCGAGGCCAGAGCGCTTTCCTTGCTCGCACCCTTGCCGTTGGTGAAGCACAGGTTCGACTGCGCATCGCGAATGTGCAACGACCAGACGTTGGGCACGATGTTGCGCCAGGAGGCGATCTCGATCTTCATCCCCAGCTCGGCGAGGATGCCCGACATATTGGCGATGGTCTGCTCCAGCGGCAGGTCCTTGCCAGGGATGTAGGTGGTGGTGTCACTCACCGGCATCAGCAGCGCCTGGGCATCGGCATCGAGGTTGTCGACTTCCTCGATGATGAACTCGGGGCCTTGCTGCACCACCTTCTTCACCGTGCAGCGGTCGATCGAGCGCAGGATGCCCTGGCGATCCTTCTCGGAAATGTCTGCCGGCAGCTCGACCTGGATCTTGAAAATCTGCGCGTAGCGATTCTCCGGATCGACGATGTTGTTCTGCGACAGGCGGATGTTCTCGGTGGGAATGTCGCGCGTCTGGCAGTACAGCTTGACGAAGTACGCCGCGCAAAGCGCCGAGGAGGCCAGGAAGTAGTCGAACGGCCCCGGTGCCGAACCGTCGCCCTTGTAGCGGATCGGCTGATCGGCGATCACCGTGAAGTCATCGAACTTGGCTTCGAGGCGAAGGTTGTCGAGAAAGTTGACCTTGATTTCCATGAGGCAATACCAGCGAGCGAAACAAAATGGCCGCCATTATCCGGGTTTTCGGCGGCCTGTCTTGCTTGGCGGCTGGGTACGAAGGCGCACCGGACCGGCGGCGGGTGCGACGCCGGCCCTGGCGATAGCTCAGCTTTCGAGTTCGGCGGGATTGCTGGTGCCGATGGAGGTGTAGCTCGGCCATTGCCGCAACAGGGTTTCGACGAACTGTTCGGCCGCCGGCGACAGTGAAGAGCCGCGACGGCGCACCAGACCCAGGGTACGGCTGATTACCGGGTCGACCAGCGGGCGACTGACCAGGATCGGATGATCCTCGGCCGGCATCGCCAGGCTGGGGAGGGCGGCGATGCCCAGGCCGGCCTCGACCATGCCCAGCGATGTCGAAAGATGCTGCACCTCGTAGAACCAGCTCGGGCGCCAGTCGAGATGGGCCAGTCCGTGATCGAGCAGCACGCGGTTGCCACTGAGGCGGCCGACGCCGATCAGGCGGTAGTCGCTGAGCTCGCGCCAGGCCACTTCCGGCTGCTTGGCCAGGGGATGATCACGCCGGCAGGCGAGCACGAAAGGCTCGTTGACCAGCGGCGTGAAGTCGATTTCTGCGCTCTGCCCGCTCTGCATGTTGATGCCGAAATCCGCCTCGCCACGGATCACCGCCTCCAGCCCCTCGTGGGCGCTGAGGTCGAGAATACGGATGCGGATCTTCGGGTACTGCAGGTTGAAGGCGCGGATCACCGTCGGCAGGAAGTAGAAGGCAGCCGTCGGGATGCAGGCGAGGGTGACCTGGCCGGACTGGCGCTCGGCCAGTTCGCGGATGCCGAGGATCGAGCGCTCGAAGTCGTCCAGCAGGCGCTGCGCCTTGGGCAGAAAATCCCGGCCCACGGCTGTCAGGCTGACGCGGCGCGTGGTGCGGTCCAGCAACTGGATACCGAGGCTCTCTTCCAGCTTCTGCATGCGCCGGGTCAGTGCCGGCTGCGACAGATGAATGGCGTTGGCGGCCTCGTGAAAGTTGCCGAACTCGGCGATTTTCACGAAAGCGCGGATGTCTTGCAGTTCGTAATTCATGCGCTTTGGTTATCAGTCGTGTGTATTTTTGTTTAAAAGTTACCAATGAACCCTAGTCTTTCGGCCCGGAACTGGCAAGTGAGGAAACTCTCGCATGCATTAATGCGCTAAATGGAATAAATATAGAAATATATGCATTTTACAGAATAAATATTGGCTCCGCATAATCGACGCAAAGCAACAATCATCAGTTTTATTGCGTTGGAGGCATCATGCGGACGGTACCTTGTGTACTCATGCGAGGCGGCACTTCGAAAGGGCCGGTTTTCCTGGCCAATCACCTGCCCACTGACCCGCAACAGCGCGACGAGGTACTGCTCAGCCTGATGGGCTCCGGCCACGAGCTGGAAATCGACGGTATCGGTGGTGGCAGCCCGCAGACCAGCAAGGTGGCGATCGTCAGCCGTTCGCCGCACCCGGATGCCGATGTCGATTACCTGTTCGTACAGGTCATGGTCACCCAGCGCCGCGTCGACACCGCGCCCAACTGCGGCAACATGCTCTGCGCCATCGGTCCGTTCGCCATCGAGCACGGTCTGGTCAATGCCAGCTCGCCGATGACCCGCGTGCGTATCCGCAACCTCAACACCAACACCTTCGTCGACTCCGACGTGATGACCCCTAACGGCCGCGTACGCTATGACGGCGACACGGCCATCGACGGCGTACCTGGCACTGCCGCGCCGATCAAGCTGACCTTCCTCAACGCCGCTGGTGCCAAGACCGGTCGCCTGCTGCCCACCGGCCGCATGCGTGACGAGTTCGATGGCGTCGTCGCCACCTGTATCGACATGGCCATGCCGATGGTGCTGATGCATGCCGAGGCACTGGGCAAGACCGGCTACGAGTCGCCCGCCGAGCTGGACGCCGACAGCACGTTTCTCCAGCGCCTGGAACGCATCCGTCTGCAGGCCGGCTTGGCCATGGGCCTCGGCGACGTGTCGCAGATGGTCATCCCCAAGCCGGTACTGCTGGCGCCTGCACGCCACGGCGGCACGCTGAGCGTGCGCTATTTCATGCCGCATACCTGCCACCGCTCGGTCGCCGCCACTGGTGCCATCGGCCTGGCCACGGCCTGCGCGCTGCCCGGCAGCGTCGCCCACGACGTCGCGCCTATCGAAGGCGAGGCGCTGGTACGCCTGGAGCATCCGGGCGGGCAGATCGAGGTTTCCCTGCAGCCTGCCGCAGATGGCAACCCCGAGCACCTGCGCGCCTCGTTGGTGCGCACGGCCCGTCGCCTGTTCTCGGGTGAGGTGTACATCCCCAGCCTGAGGCGCACCGGCAGCTGATTTCGCTTCACCACAACCACACCCCCAGGGCCACCACAATGACAAGAAAAAAATCCCTCAGCTGCTCCGTCATCGGTATGACGGTCATGGCGCTGCCTGCCGTCGGTGCCAGCGCTGCCGGTTTCATCGAAGACAGCAAGGCCAGCCTGGAGCTGCGCAACTTCTACCTCAACCGCGACTTTCGCGAGAATGCCGGGCAGAACAAACGCGAAGAATGGGCGCAGGGCTTCATTCTCAACCTGGAATCCGGCTACACCCAGGGCACCGTGGGTTTCGGCCTCGATGCCATCGGCATGCTGGGCATCAAGCTCGACTCCTCGCCCGATCGCAGCGGCACCGACCTGTTGCCGCGCGACAGCAAGAATCGCCCCGAGGACGACTACAGCAAGCTCGGCGTAACGGGCAAGGTGCGTTTCGCCGAGAGCCAGCTGCGCGTGGGCACCTTGCTACCGAAGATGCCCTACCTGCAGTACAGCAACTCGCGCCTGCTGCCACAGGTATTCGAAGGCTGGCAGCTGCAGAGCAAGGATCTCGAACGCGCCACCTTCACCCTGGGTGAGATCGACCGCGTGGTGCAGCGCAATGTCTCCGGCTCCGACAAGCTGATGCTGAACAACAAGAACGGCCGTTTCGGCGGCAGCCCGGAAAGTGATGAATTGCGCTTCGGCGGTGTCGACTATGCGATCAACCCGCAGTTGCTTGCCAGCTATCACTACGCCGAACTGAGCGACGTCTATCGCCAGCACTTCCTCGGCGTGCAGCACAATCTGGCGCTGGGCGCCGGCAAGCTGAAAAGCGACCTGCGCTACTTCAACAACACCGAGGCCGGACGGAAACTGGTCGGTGACATCGACAACCAGGTCATCAACGCCATGTTCACCTACAGCGTCGCAGGCCACTCCCTGGGCCTGGCTTACCAGAAGATGCTGGGTGACGATGGCTTCACCTACGTCAACGGCGCCACGCCTTACCTGACCAACTTCCTGCAGATCAACGATTTCGCCGGTCCCGACCAGCGTTCCTGGCAACTGCGCTACGACTTCGACTTTGCCAAGGTCGGCGTCCCTGGCCTGACCTTCATGACCCGTTACGTGCGCGGTGACCAGGTCGATCTGGCGAGCGGCGAGGGGCGTGAGTGGGAGCGCAACACCGATATCGCCTACGCCTTCGCCGATGGCCCGCTGAAGAATCTCAAGGTGACCTGGAGGAACGCCACCTACCGCTCGAGCTTCGTCCGTGATCTGGACGAGAATCGCCTGATCCTGAGTTATATCGTGCCGCTCTGGTAATGCATCGGCTGTACATACAAGACCAATAAGAGGAACCCATCATGATCACCTGCTCTCTCCGTCGTATTCTGCCGCTGTCCCTCGCCGTATTGCTTGCCAGTGGCTCGGTACTGGCTGGCGAACCTTCACGTCCGGAGTGCATCGCCCCGAGCAAACCAGGCGGCGGTTTCGACCTGACCTGCAAGCTGGCCCAGGCCGGTTTCAAGGACGAAGGCCTGCTCAAATCACCCATGCGCGTAACCTACATGCCGGGCGGCATCGGCGCCGTGGCCTACAACTCGATTGCCGCCAACCGCCGTGCCGAACCCGGCACCTTGGTGGCCTTTTCCGGCGCCTCGCTGCTTAACCTGGCCCTGGGCAAATACGGTCGTTTCGACGAGACCGCGGTGAAGTGGCTGGCCACCGTCGGCAACGATTACGGCACCCTGGCGGTACGTGACGATTCGCCCTACAAGAACCTCGATGACGTGGTGCAGGCGCTGAAGAAAGACCCGAAAAGCATCGTCGTCGGTGGCGGCGGCAGTGTCGGCGGCCAGGGCTGGGTGAAAATCGCCCTGTTGGCCCGCGCCGCGGGTGTCGATCCGCGCGAGCTGCGTTATGCGGCGTTCGAAGGTGGTGCCGAGCACTACATGGCGCTGATGGGCGGTCATGTGGACCTGGTCACCGGCAGCGCCAGCGAGATTCGCGCGCAGCAGGGCAACAAGATTCGCACCCTGGCGATCTTCAGCGAGGAGCGTCTGGGCGGTGATCTGGCTTCGATCCCCACCGCACGTGAGCAGGGCTACGAGATTCAGTGGCCGCTGATCCGTGGTTACTTCCTCGGCCCTGACGTGAAAGAGGAGGACGTGGCCTGGTGGCAGGAGCGTTTCGCCAAGCTCGCCGCTTCCAACGACTTCCAGGCCTACCTGGCCGACCGCGATGTACTGCCTTACTACGTGACCGGACCGGAGCTGGATGCGCTGGTCAAGAGCCAGGTGGCGGAGTACCGCAAGCTGGGCCGCGAGTTCGGCTTGGTCGAGTAACAGAGTTTCCATGCGCCGTCACTGACGGCGCAGCGTTCTGGAGCGCATCCACATGCATGACCGTATCTTTGCGGGGGTGACCCTGCTGCTTTGCTGCATCCTGGGATTTTTCGCCTGGGGTTACAGCGCCCCGTTTTCCTACGAGCCAGTCGGGCCCAAGGCCTTCCCGTTGCTGCTGTTATTGCTGATCGCCTTCGGCTGCCTGCAACTGCTGCTCCAGCCGGCCGGTGACGTGCAGGGCGAAGAGCCGCCCCTGAACCGCGAAGTGATGGTCAAGGCGCTGGTCTTTCTCGGCCTGATGATTGGCTATGCCGTGCTCTTCGAAACCATTGGCTTCATCCCCGCCAGCGTGCTGTTCGGCATCGGCATGGCGCGTCTGTATGGCGGTAGCTGGCTGCACAGCCTGATCAGCGGTGTGGTGTTGGCCATCGGCCTCTACCTGCTGTTCGACAAAGCACTCGCCGTACCGCTGCCGCTTGGCATCCTTTCGACCCTGGAGAGCTGAACCCATGGATACTCTCGGTTATCTCAGCCATGGCTTCGGCGTGGCGCTGAGCCCCTACAACCTGCTTACTGCCCTGTGTGGCACCTTGATCGGCACCGTCGTTGGCCTGCTGCCAGGCCTTGGCCCTATCAACGGCGTGGCCCTGCTGATTCCCGTTGCCTTCGCGTTGGGGCTGCCGCCGGAAACCGCCTTGATCCTGCTGGCGGCGGTGTACCTGGGCTGCGAATACGGCGGCCGTATTTCCTCGATCCTGCTGAACATTCCGGGTGAGGCATCCGCCGTGATGACCACCCTCGATGGCTACCCGCTGGCCCGTCAAGGCCAGGCTGGTGTCGCGCTTTCCCTGTCGGCCTGGAGTTCGTTCATCGGCGGTCTGATCGCTACCGCTGGCGTCGTACTGTTCGCACCGTTGCTGGCCAAGTGGGCGGTGGCGTTCGGCCCCGCCGAATATTTCGTGCTGATGGTCTTCGCCATCACCTGCCTGGCCGGGATGGCCGGCAACAAACCCCTGAAGACTGCTGTCGCGGCGCTGATCGGCCTGCTGCTGTCGTGCGTGGGCATCGACGCCAACAGCGGCGTCTATCGCTTCACCTTCGGCAGCCTGGGCCTGGCCGATGGCATCCAGTTCGTGGTGCTGGTGCTGGGGCTGTTCTCGGTCAGTGAGCTGCTGGTGCTGCTCGAGCGTACCCATCATGGGCAGAAGGCGATCAAGGCCAGCGGGCGCATGCTGTTCAGCCTCAAGGAGGGCGGTTTCGTCCTGGCCACCAACCTGCGCAGTGGCGTGGTCGGTTTCGTCCTCGGCGTGCTGCCAGGTGCCGGCGCGACCCTGGCCAGCGCGGTGTCGTACATGAGTGAGAAGCGCATGGCGGTGAAGGACAACAAGTTCGGCAATGGCGACCTGCGCGGCCTGGCCGCACCGGAAACCGCCAACAGCGCGGCTGCCTGCGGCTCCATGGTGCCAATGCTGACCCTCGGCGTACCGGGTTCGGGCACCACTGCAGTGATGCTCGGCGCCCTGACGCTGTACAACATCACGCCGGGGCCGCTGCTGTTCCAGAACCAGCCGGACATCGTCTGGGGCCTGATCGCCTCGCTGTTCGTCGCCAACATCATGCTGATCGTCATGAACGTGCCGATGATCAAGGTCTTCACCAAGGTGCTGGCCGTGCCTTACTGGGCGCTGGTGCCGGCAGTGGCGATCATTACTGCCATCGGCGTGTATGCGGTGCATGCGACCACCTTCGACCTGTACCTGATGATCGCCATCGGCATCTTCGGCTACGTCATGCGCAAGCTGGACTTTCCGCTGTCGGCGATCCTGCTCGGCTTCATCCTTGGCGGGATGATGGAGCAGAACCTGCGTCGCGCACTGTCCCTGTCCAGCGGTGATCTCGGTATCCTCTACGCCAGCCCGATCACCTGGGTGGTCTGGGCGCTGGTGGCGGTGATGATCGTGCTGCCATTCTGGCGCGCCTGGCGTGCGCGCCGTCAGCAGAGCCCCGTAGCCAGCGAGGCCTGATTCGGAGACTTGGCATGCGTATCGTGATACCGGATGACTATCAGCGCGTCGTGCAGCAGCTCGATTGCTTCAGGCTGTTGGAGGGCTTCGATGTCCGCCTGTATCACGATGCCGTCAGCGATCCGGACGTACTGGCCGAGCGCTTCGCCGATGCCGAGGCGCTGGTGCTGACCCGTGAGCGCACGCGTATCGATGCCGCGCTGCTGGCACGCTTGCCCAACCTGAAGCTGATCAGCCAGACCGGGCGAGCCGGCCCGCATCTGGATCTGCAGGCTTGCCGCGAGCGCGGTGTGACCGTCGCCGAGGGCACCGGCTCACCCATCGCTGCAGCCGAGCTGACCTGGGCGCTGATCCTCAATGCCCGGCGTCAGCTGCGCGAGGCCATGAACGGCCTGTACGCCGGACACTGGCAGGTCAACCTGGGCCAGCGCCTGTATGGCCAGACGCTGGGCATCTGGGGTTACGGCAAGATCGGCCAGCGCCTGGCGCGTTATGCGCGTGCCTTCGACATGCAGGTGCTGGTGTGGGGCAGCGAGGCCTCGCGCCAGGCCGCCATCGCCGATGGCTACGAGGCCGCATCGACGCGCGAAGCTTTCTTCGAACAGGCCGACATTCTCACTCTGCACCTGCGCCTGGTGCCGGCTACGCGACATTGCGTAAGCGCCGCCGACCTGGCGCGGATGAAGCCTGACGCCCTGCTGGTCAACACCAGCCGTGCCGAGCTGATCGCCCCTGGGGCGCTGCTCGACGCGCTGGACCGTGGCCGTCCTGGCCAGGCGGCGCTGGACGTGTTCGAGCAGGAGCCGATCCTACAGGCCGATCATCCACTGCTGGTCCGTCCGCGCATTCTCTGTACGCCGCATCTGGGCTACGTCGAAAAGCACAGCTACGAAGCCTACTTCGGCGAGGCCTTCGCCAATGTCAGGGCGTTTGCGGATGCGAGGGCAGCAGGGCGCAAGACGGCGAATTGCTGAGTTGCCCTTCTCGCGAGTACTTCCCTGTTCGTGCTGCGCAGTTATTGCTGATCGGCGCCCAGATACTGCTGGCGCTGGACGCGGGCGTGCTGCGTAGCATCTGCCACACCTTCAGGGGATGAGTGCGAGCCGGGCATCGCGGCTTGTTTGTGGGCTCGACGGGCTTTGCTCTGAACACCGGCACAGCCGCCGTGCCCTAGAGGAAAGTCGATGCCCTGACAACACAAAACCCTTGACTCTCATGAAGGGCGTCAAGGGTTTCATGTTTGTTTCAATTGGTGGAGCCGGGGGGATTTGAACCCCCGTCCGCCAGTTCTCCACTGTCGGTACTACATGCTTAGCCGTGTCTATTGAGTTAACCCTCAGCCGCCCGACGGGCAGGGTGCATTGGGCGAGTTGTGTAAGTTTTAGCCACTTCGTCCACAACGTACTACGCGGCGATCCTGTTCTGCATGACAATCACTTCAGGTTTACAGGCATCCCCTAGTGATCGCTGGAGCCGAAGCTACCAGAAGGACTAGTCGCGCCGCTTACGCAGCGAGAGCGTAGCCCTCGTAGTTTTCGTCATTGGCAACTATAGAAAGTTGCAACAGTTGATTTACGACTTCTGTTACCAAGTCGGCATGCACCTCGAGCTTCGCTACCGGCGTCGAATCCTAATCGGCCCCAAAACTTTTCGGTTACAGATAGGACGTCGAGTGTACGGCAAAGGTTCCTCAGCGTCGACTGCGGATTCCATCGCGGGAAGCTATGATGGCGCCTCGCATCTGCCTGCGTCCTCTGCAAAGGAGCTGTAATGCCGAGTTCTAGCCGCTACCCTCTACGTCAGTGGATCTGGCGAGCGTTCGTGCAAAGCGCGCTGATCCCGCTGATTCTGGTGGAATCGGTGCTGATCGCGGTGTATCTGCTGAGCAATCAGGCGATTCGTGACGCGCAGATCGAGCATCTGCAGGAAACGGCCGTGAAGGATCTGGCCAGCGCCGCGTTGCGCGAAGCGCAGATCATCGACGGACGTCTGCGCTCTATCGAGTCACTGGTACAGGTGTACCGCGACGGCGCTCACAAAGCACTGCTCGATACCCGTTTCCAGGCCGATGAGCTTGAGCGCCAACGCCATGCAGTCACTGACAGTGGTGTGTTCTATACCCGTAGCGATGACGGGCGCGCAGCATCCTTCTATGCCAACAGCACGCCACTTGCTCAGCAGGATCACGCCAAGGTCATGCGTCTTTCGCAACTCGATCCGCTGATGCGTTCGATCCAGCAGGCCAGCCCGCTGGTCGCTGCGCTGTATTTCAATAGCTGGGACAGCTACAACCGTATCTATCCCTGGTTCGATACGCCCGCGCAGTATCCCCACGACATGGTGATACCCGATTACAACTTCTATTACCTCGCTGACGCCAAGCACAACCCCGAGCGCAAGGTTATGTGGACCGAGGTCTACCTCGACCCGGCAGGCCTGGGATGGATGATGTCGGCCATCGCCCCGGTGTATCGCGAGGACTTTCTTGAGGGGGTGGTCGGTCTGGACGTGACCGTCAGCCAGGTGTTGGGCGAGATCGCTGAGCTCAACGTGCCCTGGCAGGGCTACGCGATGCTGGTGAGCCATGACCACAACATCATGGCGTTGCCGAAGGCAGGGGAGCTGGATTTCGGTCTGCGTGAGCTGACCCAGTACTCCTACGAAGAGGCCGTGCGTCGTGAGGTACTCAAGCCCGAGGACTTCAACCTGGCCAAGCGCGAGGGTATGGAGCCATTGCTGCAGGCGATGAACGAGGGCAATGGCAACGTGCAGGAAGTGCTACTCGGCGGCCGTAAGCAACTGGTGGCCTGGAGCGAAATTCCGCAAACCGGCTGGCGCTTGCTATTGGTGGTGGACGAGGGGCAGATCTTCCATGACACCAACCAGTTGGCCGAGCGTTACATGCAGATCGGCTATCTGCTGATTGCCGGTTTGGCAGCGTTCTATCTGCTGTTCTTCGCCCTGATGTGGCTGCGCTCGCGCAACCTCAGCAAGCAACTGGCCGAGCCCATCGATGGCATCGTCGACATGGCGACCAGCCTGGGACAGGGCAAATATTTACCAGCCGTGCCGGACAGTCATATCGCGGAGGTCAGTCGCCTGGCTGACGCCGTGCAGCAGGCCGGCAAGCAGCTGAAGGCCAGCGAGCATGAACGGCAGGAGGCGCAAAGCATTCTGCAACTGGTGCTGGAGAGTACAACTGAAAGTCTCTGGCAGATCGACACCACTGACCTGACCATCGATCTCAGCGAGCGCTTCGTACGGCGTTTTGGCCTGGGTGCGAAGCACCTGACGCTGAGCGAGTTCAACCAGCGCGTGCACCCCGATGATCTGGAACGTTTGCGTCACCTGCGCAAGCTATTCGCTGATAAGGGCGAAGAGTATTTCGACGCCGAATACCGCTATCTCGATTGCCGCGGCGATTACCTCTGGCTGCTCAGCCGTGGCAAGGTGCTGGCGCGTGACGAGAGTGGATGGCCTCTGCGCATCGCCGGTACGCACGTCGACATCACTCGGCTCAAACAAGTGCAGGAAGAACTGCGCCACGCCAGCCTTGAAGCGCTCGCGGCCAGCCAGGCCAAGAGTCGCTTTCTCTCCAGCATGAGCCACGAACTACGCACGCCACTCAACGCCATCCATGGCTTCGCCCAGTTGATCGAGATGGAGGCGCAGGATAAGCAGGACGCCAGGTTGGAGACCGATTACGCGCGTGAGATCGTCAGCGCCAGCCGTCATCTCACGTCGCTGGTTGATGACATTCTCGACTTGTCGAGCATCGAGAGCCGGCGCCAGCAGCTGCAGTTCCAGCCGATCGAAATCGGTGCGTTACTCAGCGGTTGTGCGGAGCTGGTGCAGCCCGAAGTGCAGCAGAAACAGCTGCAACTGCAGGTGATGGAGGCAGCCAATCCGCCCTTGTTCGTACAGGGCGACCCGCGGCGGGTAAGGCAGATTCTGCTCAACCTGCTGTCCAATGCGATCAAGTACAACAGCCCGCGCGGCATGATCCGCATGGGCTACGAGGTGCGTGCCGATTGTGTTCGGTTGTGGGTTGACGACACTGGGCCGGGTCTTTCCAGCGAGCAACAGGCGCAGCTGTTCCAGCCGTTCCAGCGTCTCGGCCGGGAGAGCTCGAATATTCCCGGTACCGGCATCGGGCTGGTGCTCTGCCGTGAGCTGGCCACGCTGATGGAAGGCGAAATCGGCGTGCGTAGCGAGCCTGGTGTCGGTAGTCGTTTCTGGCTCGACATCCCCAGTGCGGCCAGCCCTGATGTGCTCGGTGACGAGACTGCCGAGGTGCCGGCGCAGGCCGTGCAAAGTCTGGTGCAGGTGCTGTGCGTGGAGGATCACCCCGCCTGCATGAAGATTCTGCAGGCATCGTTGCGTGAGTTTGCCGAGGTCAGGGGCGTGAGTTCATGCCAGCGGGCACTGGCTGAATTGCAGGAAAGCGAGCCGGCACTGGTGTTGCTGGATATCGACCTGCCTGACGGCAATGGGCTGGATGTTCTAGACGCGATGCGCGCTGATCCACGTTTGCGTGATGTGCCGGTAATGGTGATCAGCGCGGTGGCCGATGCACGGTTGTTCGAGGATGCCAAAGCGCGCGGCGCTTCGGCCTGCCTGAGCAAACCGGTGGATTTGCAGGAGGTGCGTCAGGTCGCGCTGGGCTTGCTGTACAGCGGTTATTGAGCGAGCCCAGCGTGATTCATTCGCTGGCGGCCAGCAGGTCGAGGGCTTCGCCCAGCACCTTGACCGACTCGGCATGATCGCCGGCCTTATGCAGGGCTTCGCCTTCGGCGCGCAGCTCCTGCACCTTGGCCAGTACCTCTGGGTCGGCAGGTGGATCGCTTTGCAGCAATGCATCGATCTTGGCCATGTCCTGCGGGCAATGCATGGCCCATAGTGGCAGGCTGACCAGGGCAGCGGCGAGAAACATGAGCGTGCGACGCATGATGACTCTCCTGAAACGTGTGGCGGGAATTTCAGTATAGAAGCCTGTCGTCACTGCGTTGGTTCGATCAATAGTGATACCAGCGCAGCTCCAGCTTCACTTCGTTGACCGGGCTGGCCAGTTGGCTGAACTCGCGCTGGGCGATCAGGCGCAGGCCGAGGTTGCGTGAGACTTCCCACTGCTGGTTGAGCGACAGACGTCGGCGCACTTCGCCGTTGTGGAAGTAGTCGCCGGCTGCCTCCAATGCCAGGTTACCCAACGGGTTGCGCCACAGCAGCCCGCTGTTGAAGCCCAGCGCCGGGGCGATCACGGCAGCGAAATCCTCGTTGTATTCCAGGCGCGCGGTGCCGAGGGTGAAGCCGAGCAGGTCATCGTGCAACTGCCAGGTGGCACCGGCGCCGCCGCTGATATGGCCGACCAACTGGGTGTCGCCATCTTTGCCGAGCACCCGCTCCAGGCCGCCGCCAACCTGCCAGGACAGCGGCTGCAGCAGGGCATTGCGCGGAGTCAGCGAGCGGATGTTGGCCAGGTCCAGGCGTTGCAGTTGCCAGTGGTTGTTCTCGTACTGGCGCAGCTTGAGCTGGAGGATCTCGATCTGTGCGCCGAGGGGGAAGCCATCGAGGTTGTCGTTGAGGTCGTGGTAGGCCATGCGCAGGCCGTACTCGGCGAAGGCACGATCGTCGCGGCTGCCGCCGGCCAGTTGCCAGGTGCGCGACTCGTGACCTTCCTCGGACAGTGGCGGGCGCTCGACTTCCAGGGGAGGCGGCGGGTTGCGATTGATCGCGCCGAGCAACTGGAAGCTGCGCTGGGCGTTGCTGCTGCGTTCTTCATCGTTGGCGTGGTAGCGCACCAGGCGGAAGGCAGCGTCCTGGATCAGCGCGCGGCGTTCTGCTGGCTGGGTGAGAAAGTCACTGTCATCAAGCAGCGTCGGGTCTTGGCTGAGGCGCAGGACCCACGCCTGTTCGTCGCTATCGAGTGGTTCGGCGCGCGCCAGCAGTTCGCGCTCGCGCGAGGGGCGATAGTCGATTCGTTCGATCAGCCCGGCATCCTTGACCGCGCGCACGGTGTCGGTGGGGATGGCAGTCAGCGGGAAGTATTCGGTCAGCTCGATGCCGGGGCGGGCGATTTCCAGCAGCTCCAGCAGGCGGTAGGAGCAGTTCTCGTCGAAGAAGAAGTAGTCGAAGCGGATCTGCTTGAGCTCCCAGACATGCTCGACCATGCGCGCGGTTTCTTCCGGCGTGAGGTTCAGCCGATATTCCCACAGGTCGCGGTTTTCCAGGCGGTTGTACTCGCTGAGCTTCTCGCGGTAAGGCACCAGGGCGAACAGGCCGGGGTAGCCGCCCATCAGGCCACGCCAGGCATAGAGAATGCTGTTGTCGTCACCTTCGATGAAGGCGCCGAAATTCAGCGCGTAGCTCAGCAGCGCGGTGTTGTGGCTGTCTATATCGGGCTGGTCGATGCGCAGCAGGGTATGGCCGAACATCGACGAGGGGCTGTTCAGGTAGGCCGCCGGGAACACCAGCACCGTACTGTGCGGATTGACGTCGGCGAACCAGTTTCGGTATTCGGCGCAGTCGGGGCTGGGCAGGTCATCGAGCTGCAGCTGCGCCTTGAGCCAACGGGTACGCGCTGGGTAAACGCATTGCGGGTGGCGGTCGCCCTGTTCAACGGGGTGGTACAAGGCCTTCAGGGTCGCCTGCAGTTCGGCCACAGGGTTGCTGTCGCCATCTTCTGCGAGAAAGAAATCGTCGTCATCGACATAGCTGCGCCAGCCGCCGAACTTGCCGGTCTCGTAGTGGCCGAGGGCGATCCAGTAGGGGTCGTTGGCCAGTTGTGCGAGCGTGGCGGCATGCAGGGGAAGACTGAGGCTCAGGGCAAGGACGGCGAATATCCGTTTCAAGATCGCTGTTCTTCTGGTCATGGCGATGGCCGAGCTTTGGCCAGGCTGTCGATTGGTGTCAAGGCAGTCGAACAAGACATTTCGCGCAAGTGCTGACCGGCGTCAGTCACGGTTTTCGCGCGGGGTATCACACTGAGCGTTCTTCAACGCTAGGAGATTGCTCATGGCTCACCGTGATGTGCTGGACGCTCTGCTGCATGACTACACCACCCGAGCCGAGGCGATTCGCCGCGATCTGGGGCGCAGCCATTCGGCGGATTTCGCCGAGCAGGCGCAGCAGCGGCAGAACGACGAAGTGCTCGAAGCCCTGCTGGCCGAGGCCGAACATGGCTTGCTGCTGGTGCGCCAGGCGCAGCAGCGCCTGGCCGAAGGGCGTTATGGCGAGTGTCTGTGTTGTGGCGAGCCGATCGAAGCGGCGCGCCTGGCAGCCCTGCCGGTTGCCGAATACTGCCTGGGCTGTGCGCAGTTCAACTGAGCGGTTGCTCCACTTCTTGCAGCAGGCGCCGGGCGGCTGAGTCGGCGGCATCGATATAGGGCTGCAGGACGCTGGCGGCGCCGGCGCGTGTAAAGGCTTCCAGATCGCCTTCGCGGAAGGCGCTGAGGGTCACGCTGCCGCGGAAGCCGGCGCTTCGTGCAGCGCGCAATAGCAGCGCATTGACCTCGCGCTGCGGGATGGTGCTGACCAGCGCCCGCGCCTGTTGCAAGGGTAGATGGGCGATGAAGTCGGCGTCTTCGGCATCGCCATAGCACACCGCCAGGCCTGCTCGGCGGGCGCTGGCCAGCGCCTGCGGGTCGAAGTCCACGCCCAGCACGCGTAAGCCACCGTCCTGCAGACGATGCGCCAGTTGGCGGCCGTAGCGACCCAGTCCGTAGACGATGACCTCGACCTGGGTCTGGTCCGGGGCATTGTCTTGGGCGTTTTCGCGGTGGGCGACGCGCCGCTCGAATATCCCGAGCCAGGGCGACAGGCGCTCGAACAGCGGCTGCGAGTAAAGAATCATGTAGGTGGACAGCGTGATGGTGATGATCCCCACCAGGGTGGTCAACCCCAGTGCCGCGCTGCCTACATGGCCGAGGCTGATGCCCATGGCGACGAAGATGATGGAGAACTCGCTGATCTGCGCCACGGTCAGCCCGGCCATGAAGCCGGTGCGCTTGCGATAGCCCATCGCGCCCATGATGGCCATGACGATCAACGGGTTGCCGATCAGCACGAATAGCGACAGCAGCATAGCGCTGCCGATCTGCTGGTGCAGGTAGGAGAAGTCCAGCTGAATGCCCAGGTGCAGGAAGAAGAACAGCAGAAGGAAATCACGCAGACTGGTCAGGCGGCTGGCGATGGCTTCACGCAGTGGCGTCGACGCCAGGCAGAAGCCGGCGATGAATGCGCCCAGTTCCTTGGACAGCCCCAGTGCCTCGGCGCCGCCGGCCAGCAGCGTACCCCAGGCGATCGCCACCAGCATCAGCAATTCCGGCGAGCGGGCCATGGGCGCCAGCAGGCGCGGCAGGGCGAAGCGCACCAACAGGTAGAGCAGCACAAGGCTGGCCAGCAGCGTGCCGAGCAAGGCCGGTGGCGGCAAGCCAATCTTTTCGCTGCCGGCCGGTTGATACAGGCTGATGACCAGCATGGCCAGCACCACGGCGATGTCCTGCACGATGAGAAAACCCATGGCGATACGCCCGTGCAGCGAGTCGATCTCGCCTTTGTCCGACAGCAGCTTGACGATGATGATGGTGCTGGAGAATGTCAGCGCCACGGCCACGTAACCGGCGCTGACCCAGTCCAGGCCGAGCAGGCGGCACAGGACCAGGCCGGCGATGATGGTGAAGCTCAGTTGCCCCAGGCCGGTGGCCAGGGCGACGGCGCCCAGGGTGCGCACCAGGTGCATGTCCAGCTTGAGGCCGACGACGAACAACAGCACCGTGATGCCGATTTCCGACAGCAGGCTGATCGAGCTGTGATCACCGGCCAGATTCATCGCGGCTGGGCCGGCGATGATACCGACCAGGATGTAGGCGATGATCAGTGGCTGGCGCAGCCGTACGGCGAGCATGCCCAGCAGGGCAGACAGGCTGAGCAGGGCGGCGATTTCCTGAAAGGCACTCATAGGCAAGGCTCCCGATTGTGGTGCTACCCGTCGCGGCCGCAGGCCTTGTAGAGGAATGCATGAAAGCTTATCGCAGACCCGATTTAGCGTATTGCCATGAATCAAGCCTTGATCCCTTTCGCGCCACAGGCCCAGAATCACCCCATGTTTTGCGGAAACTTCCGCCCGCTATAAGGATCGCCAATGTCCAAGCGTAGCCTCGATGCTTTGCGCCTTGCCCCCGACTCACTGACCCGCCCCTTCGCCCCCGAGCAGTTCAACTTCAGCAGTACCGATGATCTCGAACCCTTCCGCGGCGTACTGGGCCAGGCCCGCGCGGTCGAGGCCCTGCAGTTCGGCGTGGCCATGCCGCGCCCCGGCTACAACGTGTTCGTCATGGGCGAGCCCGGTACCGGACGTTTTTCCTTCGTGCAGCGCTACCTCAAGGCCGAAGCCAAGCGCATGGAGACGCCGGCCGACCGGGTCTACGTCAATCATTTCGACGAGCCGCGCGAGCCGCGCGCGCTGGAGCTGCCAGCCGGCACCGCGAGTGCTTTCATCGCCGATATCAACCAGTTGATCGACAATCTGCTGGCCACCTTCCCGGCGGTGTTCGAAACGCCGACCTACCAGCAGAAGAAAAGCGCCATCGATCGCAGCTTCAACAAGCGCTACGACCAGGCGCTGGACGTGATCGAGAAGCTGTCGTTGGAGAAGGGCGTGGCCCTGTACCGCGACAGCACCAATATCGCCTTTACCCCGATGGCTGACGGCAAGGCGCTGGACGAAGCCGAGTTCGCTCAGCTGCCGGAGGCCGAGCGCGAGCGTTTCCATGCCGATATCGCCGCGCTGGAAGAGCGCTTGAACGAGGAGCTGGCCAGCCTGCCGCAGTGGAAGCGCGAGTCGAGCAACCTGCTGCGTCAACTCAATGAAGAGACCATCACCGTCGCGTTGCAGCCATTGCTGGCGCCATTGTCGGAGAAATACGCGGAAAACGCCGGCGTCTGCGCCTATCTGCAGGCCATGCAGATCAACCTGCTGAAAACCGCCGTCGAGCAACTGGTGGATGTCGACAAGGCCGACCCGCAACTGCGCAAGTTGCTGGAGGAAATGTACTGTCCGAGCCTGGTGGTCGGTCACCACGCCAATGGCGGTGCACCGGTGGTGTTCGAGTCGCACCCGACTTACGACAACCTGTTCGGCCGCATCGAGTACAGCTCCGATCAGGGCGCGCTGTACACCAGCTATCGTCAGCTGCGCCCCGGGGCGTTGCACCGCGCCAACGGTGGCTACCTGGTGGTCGAGGCGGAAAAACTGCTCAGCGAGCCCTTCGTCTGGGAAGCGCTCAAGCGTGCCCTGCATTCGCGCCAGTTGAAGATGGAGTCGCCGCTGGGCGACCTCGGCCGCATCGCGACAGTCACGCTCAACCCGCAGGTCATTCCGCTGCAGCTGAAAGTCATCATCATCGGCTCGCGTCAGCTCTACTACGCGCTGCAGGACGCCGATCCGGACTTCCAGGAAATGTTCCGCGTACTGGTCGACTTCGACGAGGACATCCCGCTTGCCGAAGAAAGTCTTGAGCAATTCGCGCAACTGATGAAAACGCGTACCTCGGAAGAGGGCATGGCGCCCTTGACCGGCGCCGCGGTGGCGCGCCTGGCCACTCACAGCGCGCGTCTGGCCGAGCACCAGGGACGCCTGTCAGCGCGCATTGGTGACCTGTTCCAGCTGGTCAGCGAGGCCGACTTCATTCGCCAGCTTGCCGGGGAAAGCATCACCGACGTCGGCCATATCGAGCGCGCGCTCAAGGCCAAGGCCACGCGTACCGGACGCGTGTCGGCGCGGATCATCGACGACATGCTGGCCGGCATCATCCTTATCGACACCTGCGGTGCCGCTGTCGGCAAGTGCAACGGTCTGACCGTGCTGGAGGTCGGTGACTCGGCCTTCGGTGTACCGGCGCGGATTTCCGCCACCGTCTATCCGGGCGGCAGCGGCATCGTCGACATCGAGCGTGAAGTCAGCCTTGGCCAGCCGATCCACTCCAAGGGGGTGATGATCCTCACCGGCTTTCTCGGCAGCCGCTACGCCCAGGAATTCCCGCTGGAGATTTCCGCCAGTATCGCCCTGGAACAGTCCTACGGTTACGTTGATGGCGATAGCGCCTCGCTCGGCGAGGTGTGCACGCTGATCTCGGCGTTGTCGCGCACGCCGCTCAAGCAGTGCTTCGCCATCACCGGGTCGATCAACCAGTTCGGCGAGGTGCAGGCGGTCGGCGGCGTCAACGAGAAGATCGAAGGCTTCTTCCGCCTGTGCGAGGCGCGCGGCCTGACTGGTGAGCAGGGGGTGATCATCCCGCACTCCAACGTCGCCAACCTGATGCTCGATGACCGCGTATTGCATGCGGTGCGTGCCGGCCAGTTCAACGTCTATGCCGTGCGCCATGTCGACGAAGCGTTGAGCTTGCTGGTCGGCGAGGCGGCCGGGCACCCGGACGAAAAGGGTCGCTTCCCCAAAGGCAGCGTCAACGCCCGTGTGGTCGAGCGTTTGCGCGATATCGCCGAGATCGGGCTGGAAGAAGAGCCCAAACCGGCCGACGCCGACAAGGCGAAAGCCGAAGCGGCAGCGGCGAAACCGGCCAAGGCACCACGGCGCAAGAAAGGCGAGGGTGAGGGCGCGGCGAGCTGATCATATCTTGCACGATTGTCCCGGATTGCCCGGGACAAAGCGCGCAGGCATTCTTGCTCACGCCTCATGCACAGAGTTATCCACAGATTGCGTGGATAACTTTGGCCTTCACAGTGCGACCACTCGGGGTGTAGGCTGGAGCCTGGATTCCGCGAGGGTCGCCGCCATGTCGCGCAGCCTCTGCCTCACCCGTCAATGCCTGGGCCTGGTCACCCGCATCGAGTGCGTGATCAAGCCGCTGGCAGGAGACAACGGACGTTGGACACTGCTTTGCGCTGCCGGTATGTCGGGAGCACAGCCTTCGGCTATCAAGGCTCAGGGCCCGTTCTATGGGCCTTCTGTCGCTGAAGGGGCACTTACGGCGATTGCCGAGAGCCTGGCCCTGCAAGGCTACGTAGAATGCTGCGAACCGCCGATCTGGTGTCTGCATCTGCAGGCCGAGTTGCGTCGTGTCAACGGCGAACGCCACAGCCATGGCGGTGCATTTCAGCGGCGGCCCGAGACTGACGGGCAGAGCTGAAACGCCTGAAGCAAGGCGCGCCAGGGCCAACTGAGCGAGACTGCAGGGCTGTGGTTATCCACAGTGGGGCGGGCATCTTCTGCTGATGCTGGGCGATGGGTATACTCGCCGCGATTTTCCCTCCCTCAGTGAGTTCTCCATGGAACGCTTCATCGAAAACACCATGTACGCATCGCGCTGGTTGCTGGCGCCGATCTACTTCGGTCTTTCTCTCGCCGTGCTGGCATTGTCGGTCAAGTTCTTCCAGGAGCTTTACCACATCCTGCCGCAGATCTTTTCCCTGGCCGAAGCCGACGTGATCCTGAAGCTCCTGTCGCTGATCGACATGGCCCTGGTCGGCGGGCTGCTGGTGATGGTGATGCTGTCCGGCTACGAGAACTTCGTTTCGCGTCTGGATATTCACGAAGGCACCGAGAAGCTCAGCTGGCTTGGCAAGATGGATTCCAGTTCGCTGAAGATGAAAGTGGCGGCGTCCATCGTGGCGATTTCGTCCATCCACCTGCTCAAGGTGTTCATGGATGCGAAGAACTACGATCTGGAGTACCTGAAATGGTACGTGATCATTCACCTGACGTTCGTTGGCTCGGCCTTCGCCATGGGCTATCTGGACAAGGTCACCAAGCACGACTGACCCGAGACCGCTTCACAACCGCCCGTCCGAACGTGACGGGCGTTTTGCTTTTTGGGCTTGAGCTTTTTCTTTATTGTACAAAAATGAATTTTGTATAAGTTCTTGTATAGTTAAGGGCAGGAGGTAAGCCCGATGAATCTGCATGATCTGTCCGCTCACGCTCAAGCCGGGCGCGTTGATGAACTCAATCTGATCTCCCTGGAGGGTGGCATTTATCTGCTCGAGGCGCGGATGGAAGGACGCGCCCACCCGATTCTTACCGACCAGGGCAGTACGCTTAACCTGCGTTCGATAGAACATGCGCGTGACGTGCTGCAGGAAATGCCGGCGCTGCCATTCTTCCTGGTGCACAGCTCGGTCCATGACGAGATGTGCGGCATGCCATCGGCTGACAACAGCCTGCGCGTGCCCATCGCCTTCCGTTCTGGCTGGTGACGGCTGCCTTCGCACCGGCCGCCACGTTGCAGGGCAGGGCCCTGGCAGTCGTGGAGGTGAAGACCACCGGAGCCCACCCGGCACGTGATGCCATCTGGGAGCTGGCGATCATCCAGGTCGATGCTGAGGGTTGTGTCGCAGAGCGCTTGCACTGGCTGTTCGAGCCTGGTGTCGCGCTGCCCTCGCAGTTGCTCAGCCTGAGTGGTCTGCATCCACTGGAATTACGCGGCCAGCCGCGTATCGAGAGCGAGGCGCAAGCGATAGCCGCTGCCATTCGCGGCCGCATACTGGTGGGCCACAATCTTCGATTCAGTCTGGCGTTCTTGCGTCGCGTGCTGCCTGACTGGAACGCGCAGCGTCCGCAACAGCTCTGCACCCAGCGCCTGGCCAGAGCGGCGCTGCCGGAACTGGCCAGCGCCGGCTTCGATGCGCTATGTGCGCATTTTGGCATCACGCGTTTCTTCCGTGATCGCGCCGTGCCGGATGCGGAGGCCGTTCTGGCACTGGCTCGGCATTTACTGCAGCAGGTCGCTCCGGCGGCGCTGGGGCATCAGTTGCGAAGCGCAGCGCGGCCTCCGTTGCTGGCCGCGGAGCGTTTCGCCCAGTTGCCGGAACGTCCGGGTGTTTATTACTTCCTGGGCGACGGTGGTGCGCAACTGTATGTGGGCAAGAGCCGCAATCTGCGCCGCCGGGTGATGTCGCACTTTCAGAACGATCACCGCGACCGCCGCAGCCTGCAGATGGTGCAGCAGATCCGTGATGTGCAGGTGGCTATCACGGCCGGTGAGCTGGGGGCTCTGCTGTTCGAGTCTGCCGAGATCAAGCGTCTGCAACCCCTGTACAACCGTCGTCTGCGCAAGCAGCGCGAGCTGTTGACCTGGGCGCTGGCGGGCGAGCCTGGCGATCTGCGCATCGAACTGCTCCAGCACCAGGCTTTGACGCCAGGGCTCAGGCAGGCCGGGTTGTTCCGCTCGCGCCATCACGCGCGCCAGTGGCTGCTTGAGCAGGCGCGGCAACGACACCTGTGCCTGCGTGTCCTCGGTCTGGAGGAGGGCGATGGTGCCTGCTTCGCCTATCAGCTTGGGCGCTGTGCTGGCGCCTGCTGTGGCGAGGAGTCGCGCCAGATGCACGATACGCGGTTGCTCGCCAGCGTCGAGCACCTGCGAACCCAAGCCTGGCCATGGAGCGGGCCGGTCGCGCTGGTCGAGCGCGACGAGCAGCACGGCCTGACCCAGTGGCACGTGCTCGATCAATGGCGCCACCTTGGCACGGTAGATCGTTTCGAGCGGGTCGAGCCATTACTGGCCAAGCGCCGTGGCGGCTTCAACCTCGACACCTATCACATTCTGCTCAGCCACCTGCGCCGCCACCCGAACATGGAGATCGTGCTGCTGTGAGTGTTCGTCGTCTGATTCTCATTCTGGGTGACCAGCTCACCCACGGTCTTGGTGCGTTGGAGGACGTCGACCCGGACCATGATCACGTGCTGCTGGCCGAGGTGATGGAGGAGGCCAGCCATGTGCCGCACCACCCGAAGAAGATCGCGTTGATCTTCAGCGCCATGCGCCATTTTGCCGAGGCGTTGCGCGAGCGGGGCATCAAGGTGCACTACGTGGCACTGGATGATCCGGACAACAGTGGTTCGCTGCCTGGCGAGTTGCTGCGCTGGACGCAGCGGCTCGATCCGACCGAGGTGCATCTTACCGAGTGCGGCGACTGGCGCCTGGAGCAGGCGCTACGTCATTGCGGCGTGCCGATTCACTGGCATCAGGACAGCCGCTTTCTCTGCAGCCGCGATGCGTTCGCTGCCTGGGCCAAGGGGCGCAAGCAGCTGCGCATGGAGTTCTTCTACCGCGAGATGCGCCGCGACAGCAGGCTGTTGCTCAACCCCGACGGCACACCGGAGGGCGGTGCCTGGAACTTCGACGCCGACAACCGCAAAGCCTTGCCAAAAGGCATGCGCCCACCCGCGCCACTGCGCGTCGAGCCTGACGCCATCACGCGTGACGTACTGGCGTTGGTCGGGCAGCGTTTCACGAGTCATTACGGCAGCCTGGAAGGTTTCGATTACCCGGTAACGGCTGAGCAGGCCGAGCGCCTCTGGCAGCATTTCCTCGACAATGGTCTGGCCGACTTCGGCGACTATCAGGACGCCATGGCCGATGGCGAACCCTTTCTCTTTCACTCGCGCATCAGCGCCGCACTGAATATCGGCCTGCTCGATCTGCGGCGGCTCTGCGCCGGGGTCGAAGCGGCCTATCGCGCTGGCGACGTGCCGCTGAACGCCGCCGAAGGTTTCATCCGCCAACTGATCGGCTGGCGCGAGTACGTGCGCGGCATCTACTGGCTGCGCATGCCGGAGTACGCCGAGGGCAACCGTTTCGGTAATTCACGTGCGCTGCCGGAGTTCTACTGGACCGGCAAGACACGGATGAACTGCATGCGTCAGGCCATCGGCCAGACCCTGGAACATGCCTACGCCCACCATATCCAGCGCTTGATGGTCACCGGCAACTTCGCCTTGCTCGCAGGGATCGCGCCCAAGGCCATCTGCGACTGGTACCTGGCCGTGTACATGGACGCCTTCGACTGGGTGGAACTGCCCAACACCCTGGGCATGGTGATGCATGCCGACGGTGGCTACCTCGGCTCCAAGCCCTATTGCGCCAGCGGCCAGTACATCAAGCGCATGTCCAACCATTGCCAAGGCTGCAGCTACAAGGTGAGCGAGAGCACTGGCGAGTCGGCCTGCCCGTTCAACGCCCTGTACTGGCATTTCCTCATGCGCCATCGCGAGCCGCTGGAGCGTAACCCGCGTATCGGCATGGTCTACCGCAACCTGGCGCGCATGACCGAGGCCAAGCAGCAGGCGCTGTGGGACTGGGGCGAGCACCTGTTGGCGAAACTCGACGCCGGAGAAATGCTGTGAAGAAGAGCGAGCTGCCGGTGAAGACCTGTGCGGTCTGCGGGCTACCGTTCAGCTGGCGCAAGAAGTGGGCGCGCTGCTGGGAGGAGGTGCGTTACTGCTCCGAGCGCTGCCGACGTGGGCGTAAGCCGGGAACATCCTAGGTACCCGCGGCGAGCAACGCCGAGCTCTGTATCTGTGCTAGTCTGGCCGGCCTTTTTCATAGCCCCAAGCGGAGCCTTTCATGTCCGAACTCAACTTCAGCCCCGATCTGTCCTCCGATGAAGGTCGCGTCAGCTATGGCATCGGTCGTCAACTCGGTGGTCAGTTGCGCGACAACCCGCCGCCCGGCGTTGACCTGACTGCCATCCTCGCCGGTCTGACCGACGCGTTCAGCGGCCAGGCCAGTCGTGTTTCCGAGGCCGAGCTCGGCGCCAGCTTCAAGGTCATCCGCGAAATCATGCAGGCTGAAGCGGCCGCCAAGGCCGAAGCCGCTGCTGGCGAAGGTCGTGCCTACCTGGCCGAAAACGCCAAGCGCGAAGGCGTGACCGTATTGGCCTCCGGCCTGCAGTACGAAGTGCTGGTCGCTGGCGAGGGCGCCAAGCCGTCCGCCGAGGATCAGGTGCGTACCCACTACCACGGCACGCTGATCGACGGCACCGTGTTCGACAGCTCCTACGAGCGTGGCCAGCCGGCTGAATTCCCGGTTGGTGGTGTGATTCCGGGTTGGGTCGAGGCGCTGCAACTGATGGGCACCGGTAGCAAATGGCGCCTGCACGTGCCGAGCGAGCTGGCCTACGGCGCCCAGGGTGTCGGCAGCATCCCGCCGCACAGTGTGCTGGTATTCGATGTAGAGCTGCTGGATATTCTGTAAGTCTTGGGACGCAAGCTGTCGCTTCGGTGCGCACAGCGCACCCTACATGGCAGCCTGATCCAACGAAACGGGGCACCCTGCTGACAGGGTGCCCCGTTTTGTCTTTCAGGATGGGCGCAGGGCCCGTGCGTAGCAGTACAGAAACAGGCTGCGCACCAGCTCTTTGAGCACGATGGGCTCGCTGGAGCTGAGCTCGTGCAGGTCCAGGTCGCCCTGGTCGCGCAGCTCGTCCAGCGCTTCTTCTTCCAGCATGGCGCAGACTTCCCCGGTTTCGCGGTTGAGGATGCGCAGGTAGGGATGCGGGCGGTCCAGCCAGGCATCGATCAGGTAGGTCATGGCAGGTCTCCTTGGCCGTCATTACGTAACTGAGAATAATTCCTATTACATAAATAGCAAGGGTTAATTGCGACCTTTTGTCGTTTGCCTGTTCTCAGTGGGGGCGGACATGTCGAATGCTTGTCCGCCCTGTGTACTTTCCCCGCCAGCGAGCGGGAGGGCCGCAGCCTGCATTACGGCGTCCATTCTGCTGCGCAGGCTGTCGGCGCCGGGGCGAACCGCGCGCTGCGTGCCACGCCGGTTCGCAGATTGGCTCAGGAGCCCAGACGGCGAGTCACTTCGCCCAGTTGCCCGGACATGTCATGCAGGTTGCGGCTGGCCTTCTGCGTGCGCTCGACGTTGTCCTGGTTGGCACTGGCGATGGCGGTCAGCTCGGTGAGGTTGCGCGAGATGTCCTCGGCCACCGAGGTCTGCTCTTCGGCGGCGGTGGCGATCTGCTGGTTCATGTCGCGGATGGCCTCCACCGCCTCGGTGATGCGCTGCAGCATGGCGCCGGCCTCGGTGACCTGGGTCACGCCCTGTTCGCTGCGCTGCTGGCCGCTCTCGATGGCGCGCACGGCATTCAGTGCGCCGTTCTGCACGGTGTCGATGATCTGGTTGATCTCGGCAGTGGACTCGGCGGTACGCTGGGCCAGGGTGCGCACCTCGTCGGCGACCACGGCGAAACCACGGCCCTGTTCGCCGGCGCGCGCGGCTTCGATGGCGGCGTTGAGGGCCAGCAGGTTGGTCTGCTCGGCGATGCCGCGGATCACCTCCAGCACCTTGCCGATACGCCCGCTGTCGCTTTCCAGACGACGGATCACCTCGGCGGTGTTGGCGATCTCGCCGCGAATGTCGGTGATGGTGGCGATGGTCGATTGCATCACCGTGCTGCCCTGGCGCGCCGAGTCGTCGGCATCGTTGGCCGCGTGCGCGGCGTCAGCGGCATGGCGCGCTACTTCCTGGGCGGTGGCGGACATCTCGTGCATGGCAGTGGCGACCTGATCGGTACGCTCGAACTGCTCGCTGACGCCCTCGGTCATGCGTGAGGCGATGGCGTTCAGCTCGCTGCTGGCGTTGTCGAGGTTCTGCGTGCTCTGGTGCAGGCGATCGCTGGTGCTGGCGAGAAAGTCGCGCAGGGTGTTCGCGGCACGCGCCAGCAGGCCCAGCTCATCCTGCCGCGTGCTTTCCACGCGCTGGCCGAAGCGCCCCTGGCTGAGCTGGTCGACATGGCCGATCAGGTGGCGGATGGGGATGATCAGATTGCGATTGACCAGCCACAGGCTGAATACGGCGATGACCAGGGCGGCGGCCAGCATCACGATGGTGCCGCTGAGAATGGTGCGCGCGGCATTAGCGTTGATCTGCTCGGCCTGGCTCAGGCTGTTCTGGCGCAACTGCTCGACCAGTGCAGTCATCTGCTCACTGGCGGCGCGGTCGATGCCTTTGACGGCTTCATCGCCGGCCCTGGCATCGGCACCGGCGGCCACGAAGGCGTCGCGGCCCTTGCGGTAATTGCCGCCGAGCGCCTGATGTTCGCTACGCAGGCGTTCGACCTGCGTTTTCAACGCCGGGTCGGCAGCGGCGACCTGGGTCAACTGGCCGAGAATGTCCTGCACCTTGCGCTCCTGCGCTTCGAACTGGCTCCAGTAGCGTTGCAGGTTGGCGTTGTCCTGGCCGCGCAGCAGGACGTTCTTCCATTCCTGCACCTGGATCTTGAATTCGACGTTGGCCGCGTCGATCAGTCGCGAAGACTCCAGCGGCCCATCGAGCAGGCCACGGTAGGACTGAATGCCGCTGGAGAGGACGCTGAAGCATGCCAAGGCGGTGATCAGGATCAGCGCCAGACTGCCGCCGAGCAGGGCGAGAATCTGCGCGCGCAGGGATTTTTGCAGGAACATGATGGGATGCCTCGGAGGTCAGGCGGAGCGGGACATATTCAGCGTAGACGGTGAATGTTGCAGATTTGTGAAATGTCTAGACGAGTCGGGCAAATGGCCCTGAACAGGCCTGGCGTCGGTGGGCAATCCTGATGCTTGAATGATTGCGCAATCATCTTAATCTGACTCGGGTTGTCCATTTTCGGCGGCCCAACTGGGGCGCCGAGTTTCATCACGAGGAAGATGTCATGACCGATAACGCCACCCCATGCGCCGACGATGACCGTATCACCTGGCTCAGCCTGCGCTCGGTAGCGCTGCCGCTGGCCAACCCGATCAGCGATGCCAAGGTGCTCACAGGCCGGCAGAAGCCGATGACCGAGATCGCCATCCTGATCGCCGAGATCGAAACCCGCGACGGTCACCGTGGCCTGGGCTTCAGCTATTCCAAGCGCGCCGGTGGCCCCGGTCAGTTCGCCCATGCCCTGGAAGTGGCGCCTAACCTGATCGGCGAGAACCCCAGCGATATCGCCAAGCTCTGGGACAAGCTGTGCTGGGCTGGCGCCTCGGTGGGCCGTAGCGGCCTGGCGACCCAGGCCATCGGCGCCTTCGACGTTGCCCTGTGGGATCTCAAGGCGCGTCGCAGTGGCCTGTCGCTGGCACGTCTGCTCGGTAGCCATCGTGATTCGGTGCGCTGCTACAACACCTCCGGCGGCTTTCTGCACACGCCGCTCGACCAGTTGTTGAAGAACACCGACATTTCTCGCGAGAAGGGCATTGGCGGTATCAAACTCAAGGTCGGCCAGCCTGACTGGGCGCTGGATATACACCGTGTCAGCACGGTGCGTGAGCACCTGGGTGAAAGCTTCCCGCTGATGGTCGACGCCAACCAGCAATGGGATCGCCCGACCGCGCGGCGCATGTGCCGTCGCTTGGAGCCCTTCGATCTGATCTGGATCGAGGAACCGCTGGACTGCTACGACGCCGAAGGCCACGCCGAGCTGGTGCGCCAGTTCGATACACCGATCGCCACCGGTGAGATGCTCACCAGCCCCGCCGAGCACTGGGAGTTCATTCGCCAGCGCGGCGCCGACTTCCTCATGCCCGATGCGCCGCGCGTGGGCGGCATCACCCCGTACCTGCGCGTGCAGACCCTGGCCGAGCAGGCCGGCATGACCCTGGCGCCGCACTTCGCCATGGAGCTGCACGTGCACCTGGCCGCTAGCCATACGCGCGAGCCCTGGGTCGAGCACTTCGAATGGCTGGAGCCGCTGTTCAACGAGCGCCTGGAGATTCGCGACGGGCGCATGTTGGTGCCGACTCGTCCGGGCCTGGGTATTAGCCTGAGCGAGCAGGTGGCCGGTTGGACGGTGCAGCAGGCGGAGGTTGTCAAACGCGCTTGAAGCGTCAGTTCTGCGGATAGATGTCGCGAGCGGCCTGACGCACGGCAGCGATCAATGATGGCAAGGCCGGGTTGTCGTTGTCGTCGCGCCAGACCAGATGCAGCTCCCCGCATACGCCCTTGGGTAGCGGTAGCTCGCGGAAACGTACCTGCTCGAAGCGAATGGCGCTGGCGCTACGTGGTACCAGTGCCAGCCCCATGCCGGCATTGACCAGCGACAGGATGGTCAGGGTCGAGCCCAGCGCCTGAACGAATTCAGGCTGGATGCCGCTGGCGCGAAACAGGCCGGTGTGCAGCTCGTTGAAGGGCTGCCAGGCGGTATGCGCGTAAAGAATGAAAGGCTGACCATGGAGCATCTCCAGGGTCGGCCTTTCGTGCTGCGCCAGTGGATGCGCGGCGGGCGCGGCCAGCACGAAGGGTTCGCGCAGCAGGCATTCGCTGACCAGCCCGGGTTGCTGCAAGGGCGCCCGTACGATAGCCAGGTCCACGCGCCGTGCGCGCAATGCCTGCACTTGTTCGAAGGTGCTCATTTCCAGCAAGGCGATATCGACGCCAGGGCGCTCACGTTTGGCCGCAGTTATCGCGCGTGGCAGCACGTCATACACCGCGCTGGCGACGAAGCTAATGGTGAGTGCGCCACTTTCGCCGATGGCGGCCAGTCGGGCGCTTTGCGCGGCACGGTGGGCCTGATCGAGCAGCGCCTGGGCTTCGACGAAGAAGGCGCGGCCAGCCGCCGTCAAGGCAACCGAGCGAGTGCTGCGGGTGAACAGCGTCACGCCCAATTGATGTTCGAGCAGCTGGATCTGCCGACTCAGCGGTGGCTGGGTCATGTTCAGGCGCTCGGCAGCGCGACGGAAATTCAGCTCGGCGGCCAGGGTGGTGAAGCAGCGCAGTTGGGCCAGGTCGAACATTGATTCATTCCGGGTATCAATCTAGTGGTTGATTAGATTAGACCTGGATCAATGAGCGCGTCCATTATCCTGCTCAAGCCGCTTCAGTTGGCGTTGTAGAGGGCTAGCAGGCCGTTGAAAAACGTAGGCGAGGCAGCCAGTGCAATACCGATGGCGGCCCGCAAAAACAGGCGAAAAAAGCACTGGGCCCGCATTCGGGTTTACGAGCTGTAAATGAGCATTTTGATCGGACTCGCGCACGAGCCTGTTTTTAACGCAGCAATGGCAACGCAGGTAGTTTTTCAACAGCCTGCTAGAGGCACAGAGGTGGGAGTCAGAAAAGAACCGCCCCCGGGCAGAGGGGGCGGCATGGTGGAGGGGATCAGGTACGCAGGATCTCGTTGATCGCGCTGGGTTTGGGACGTAGCGCGCTGAACACTTGCCAAAGCACGAACGCCAGGGCCAAGCCGAGGAAGGTGCCGGCAATCGGATTGGTGAAAAACTCGGCGAAGCTGCCGTCCGACAGCATCAGGCCACGACGCAGGTTGGTTTCTGCCATCGGGCCGAGGATGAAGCCGATGATGAATGGCGCCGCTGGCATGCCGGCCTTGACGAAGGCGTATCCGAGCAGACCGAACAGCAGGATCGACCAGACGTCGAACAGGCGGCTGGACAGGCCGAACGCACCGACCACGCACAGCACCAGAATGATCGGCAGCAGGATGTGCTTGGGTACGTCGAGCAGCTTGATGAACAGGCGCAGGCCGTAGAACTCCATGAACAGCATCATGCAGGTAGCAACGATCAGCGCGGCGAAGATGGTGTACACCAGCGGGCCCTGGCTGATGAACAGCAGCGGGCCTGGTTGGATGCCGTGGATCAGGAAACCGCCGAGCATGATCGCGGTGACGGTGTCCCCGGGGATGCCAAGGGTCATCAGCGGCATCATGGCGCCGCCGATACCGGCGTTGTTGGCCGTTTCGCTGGCGACCACGCCGCCGATATTGCCCTTGCCATAGGTGTGACCGTCTTTCGCGCGTTTCTTGGCGATAATGTAGGACACCAGGTTGGAGGTACCGGCGCCGATACCCGGCAGGATGCCAATGCCCAGACCGATGATGCCGGAGCGACCGGCGTTCGGCAGTTGCTCGCGGAATTCTTTCAGCGAGAAGCCGAAGCCCTTGATGTTCTTCATGCTCACCGACCTGGCCTTGCCCTGCACGGCATGACGCCCGGTTTCGGCGAGCTTGATGATCTCGGCCACGGCGAACATGCCGATCATCACCGTGAGCATGGAGAAACCGCCGTTGAGCTCACTGACACCGAAGGTGAAGCGGCGCACTGCCTCGACCGGGGCAATGCCGACGGTGGATACGGCAATACCCAGCGCACCGGCGAACAGGCCCTTGACCATGGAACCGGCCGACAGGGTGGCGATCAGGGTCAGGGAGAACACCGCGATGGCGAAGTATTCATGCGGGCCGAAGCTCAACGCCACCTTGGCCAGCTGCGGGGCGATGAACATCAGCGCGACGATACTGAAGATGGTACCGAGAAAGGAGAACACGATGCCCACGCCCAGCGCCTTGACGCCATGACCCTGTTCCATCAGCGGGCCGCCGTCGAATACCGTGGCGATCGATGAAGGCGTTCCCGGAATCTTCAGCAGGATCGCCGAGATCAGGCCTCCAGACGTGGCGCCGATGAACAGCGCGACCAGCAGTGACAGGCCGGCCTGCGGGCCCATGGTGAAGGTCAGCGGCAGGCACAGCGCCACGGCCATGGTGGCCGACAGGCCGGGCACGGCACCGAAGACGATGCCCATGGCCACGCCGACGGCCATCAGCATCATGATGTTGAGTGAAAAGACGGCACCGAAGCCTTGCTGCAGTAATTCGAGCATGGTCGATCCTCAGATGAAGTTGTTCAGCAGGCCAGCGGGCAGCATCAGGTCGAAGGCCTCGCGGAACAGCAGGAAAATGAGCGCAGAGCAGATGACGGCGATCAGCAGATAGGTCAGGTGTCTGGCTTTCTGGTTTACCGGCGTCAGCACGAGGAACTGCAGATAGAGGTAAACCACGGTCATGATCGGGAAGCCCACAGGGCCGAGCAGAGCCATGTAGCCGAGGATCAGGCCGAGGGTCTTGAGGACGGTCTTGGGTTCTATGACGTCGGCAGGTTGCTCTTCAGCTTCTGTCGGCACCGGGCTTGCGGATTCGGCGGCAGCCTTGGGTTTGGCAAAGGCGCTGATCAGTTGCATCACGCCCAGCAGCGACAGTAGCCCGGCCAGCAGCTTGGGCACGGTGGCCGCATCGACGCCATCATGCCCGGGCAGCTGTTGTGCCAGTACCAGATAGGCAAGGCTGGCGCCGAGCATGGCAAGGCCGATGATCAGTTCTTTCTTGTTCAGGGTGTTCATCGTGTACCTCGATGTTCTGAGGTGCTGCGCCGGTCCGAATCGATCGGGCCGGCGCTGCGTTGTGGCTTACTTGGCCTTGCGCAGTTCATCCTTGAACTGCATGAAGTCTTCGCGGGTCTTGGCCAGAATCTGCTTGGCCTCTTCGGTGCCGTAGAAAGCGACCGGTTGCTTGAATTTCTTCAGGTCTTCGGCGTAAGCAGGTTGCTCGGTGATCTGCTTCATGATGTCAGACATCTTCTTCACGATCGCCGGGTCGGTGCCTTTCGGGAAGGCCACTACGTAGGGCTTATCCATGGTGATGTCCAGGCCTTGCTCCTTGAGGGTCGGGACCTCGCCGAGCATGGCGTTGCGTTCGTCGTTGGGCTGGCCCAGCGCGACCATCTGCCCGCCCTGCACATAGTCCTGTACGGAACCATAGGTGATGGCGCCCATGTCCAGACGACCGCCGAGCATGCCGACCACGCGGTCGGATACGGTGCCCCCGTCAACCATCTTCAGTTTGGCGCCGGTGAGTTTCTCCAGCATCAGGCCCTGGATGTGCGAGAAACTGCCCATCTCGGTGCCATAGGTGATGCTGCCGGGGTTGGCTTTCGACTTGTCCACCAGGTCCTGCATGCTGGTCACGCCGGACTGTTTGGAGGCGACGAATACGGTGCTCTTGTCGACGCCCGCGATGCAGGCGACATCGAAGGTCTCGTAGCTGTCTTCGGTCAGGCCGGCCACTTCGTTGACGATCAACTGACCCGGATGGGTGAAGAGGATGGTGTTGCCATCCGCGGCTGCGCCCTTGACCTGTTCGGCCGCCAGGGTGCCACCGCCGCCAGCGACGTTGGTCACCACCATGGTCTTGCCGGTGATCTCGTTGAAGTACTTGGCCATCATGCGGGCGTTGAAGTCGGTGTCGCCGCCGGGGTTGGCGATCACCACCACCTGCACCGGACGAGTCGGCCATTTGACCTCATCGGCGAAGGTGGCGGAATGAGTGGCCAGGGCACCCATACCGACCAGGGCAGAAAGGAGGGAGGCGCGGAATGTTTTTTTCATTGGAATACTCCGGGTTGGGATGAAAGCCGCGCGAGTCAGTCGCGGCCGAGGCTGGGACGTTTCGGGTCGTACTGCCAACCCGGAACCAGGTACTGCATGGCCATGGCGTCGTCACGCGCGCCGTTGGCCACCTTCTTGTAAAGCTCGTGAGCGGCCATGATCCGCTCCATGTCCGGCTCGATACCGAGGCCGGGCTTGTTGGGAACCTCCACCTGGCCGCCGATGATATGCAGCGGCTCGCGGGTCAGGCGCTCTTCGCGTTCCTGCCAGATCCAGTGCGTGTCGATGGCGGTGACGCGGCCAGGCACGGCCGCGGCGGCATGAGTGAACATGGCCAGGGAAATGTCGAAGTGGTTGTTCGAATGCGAGCCCCAGGTCAGGCCGAATTCCTCGCACACCTGGCCCAGGCGGACGGCGCCCTGCATGGTCCAGAAGTGCGGGTCGGCCAGCGGAATGTCCACCGCCTCCAGGCGCAGCGAGTGGCCCATTTGCCGCCAGTCGGTGGCGACCATGTTGGTGGCGGTAGGAATGCCGGTGGCACGCTTGAACTCGGCCATGATCTCGCGGCCGGAATAGCCGTTCTCCGGGCCGCAAGGGTCTTCGGCGTAGGCCAGCACATGGTTCTGGCCTTGGCACAGGGCGATGGCTTCATCCAGTGACCAGGCGCCGTTGGGGTCCAGGGTGACGCGTGCATCGGGGAAGCGCGCCTTGATCGCGCGGATCGCGTCCATCTCCTCGGCGCCACGCATCACCCCGCCCTTGAGCTTGAAGTCGTTGAAGCCGTAGCGTGCATGGGCGGCCTCGGCCAGGCGGGCGACGGCCTGCGGTGTCAGCGCGGCCTGATGGCGCAGGTGATACCAGTCATCCGCCGAGCCTTTGCCGGCGAGGTAGGGCAGGTCGGTACGCTGGCGCTCACCGATATAGAAGAGGTAGGCGAGCATCGGCACATGATCACGTTGCTGGCCGCTGCCGAGCAGTTCGCAGACCGGCACATTCAGATGTTGGCCGAGCAGATCGAGCAGGGCAGCCTCGACCGCGGTGATCACGTTGTCCAGGCGCAGATTGATTTCGTGGGGCTGCTTGAGCACGCGTGCTTCGGATTCGGATGTGACCTGATGCTGGGTGGTCTGAGGCCCTTTGGCCGGCCCGGCGATGGCCTGGCGCAGACTATTGAGTATGCGGTTGTAGCGGCCGACCGATTGCCCGATCACCAGCTCGCGGCAGCGTTCCAGTGCCTGACGGATGCCTTCGCCACCGGGGACCTCGCCACAGCCGATGTGCCCGGTATTGTCCTTGAGCAGCACCAGATTGCGCGTGAAGTAGGGGGCGTGTGCGCCACACAGGTTGAGCAACATGCTGTCATGGCCGGCGACCGGGATGACCTGCATCTCGACTATCTGAGGTGTGCTGTTGCGGGAGGCTTCGTACATCTTGGCAGGGGCTCCAGACTTGGTGCGGCCCTCGGCCGCAATGGCGAAGGTACGGTTCAGTCTTGCACCGGGATCATCAGGCGATCCGCGCTGCAATGGATGAGAGCATGGGCAAAGATGGCGACGAAGCCAGTGCAGGCAGTGCTGTGCTGGCGAGCGCTGGCATCGATGTGGCGATGCGCAGGTTGGCAGCATGTAGCGGCAGTGAAGGTCTGTGACATGACCTGGCCTCGTTTGTTTTTATTGGAATGTCATAGGTTGTCGTATGACTTGGTGAAATTAGTACCAGCCTGTTCCTGACCTGTCAACGCCGCTCATGGCTAATGATGATTGCGCTGCCATTTCTTCTGGCGTGATCATGGAGCCTGCTCTAGTCTGAGCTTTGCGCTTGTGTAGCGGTTTTCCGGCGAGGTGGGCGAGGGCGGGTAAATCTTCGACGAACGGACGATATAAAAACTGGTGTTTTTTTTGTTGTTGTACGATAACGTATCTCTACAGCTGCGGCTGACGCTATTCCTCACAACTCGCTTTACTAGGGTGTTCGCATAATGAATCCACAAGAACTTAAGTCCATCCTCTCCTCTGGTCTGCTGTCTTTCCCGGTGACCGACTTCGATGCCGCCGGTGATTTCAACCAGGCTGGCTACGTACGCCGCCTCGAGTGGCTGGCGCCTTACGGTGCTTCCGCTTTGTTCGCTGCCGGCGGTACTGGCGAGTTCTTCTCCCTGGCGCCGGATGAATACAGCGCCGTGATCAAGACTGCCGTGGATACCTGCGAGAAGTCCGTACCTATCCTGGCTGGCGTTGGCGGCCCGACCCGCGTGGCCATCCAGATGGCGCAGGAAGCCGAGCGCCTGGGCGCCAAGGGCCTGCTGCTGCTGCCGCACTACCTGACCGAAGCCTCGCAGGACGGTGTTGCCGCTCATGTCGAGCAGGTGTGCAAGTCGGTGAACATCGGCGTGGTGATCTACAACCGTAACGTCTGCCGCCTCAATGCCACTCTGCTGGAGCAACTGGCCGAGCGCTGCCCGAACCTGATCGGCTACAAGGATGGCCTGGGTGACATCGAGCTGATGGTGTCGATCCGTCGCCGCCTGGGCGAGCGCCTGACCTACCTCGGCGGCCTGCCGACCGCTGAAGTCTACGCTGCGGCTTACAAGGCCCTGGGTGTACCGGTCTACTCCTCGGCCGTGTTCAACTTCATCCCGAAAACCGCCATGGCCTTCTATCGCGCCATCGCCGCGGAAGATCACGCCACCGTTGGCAAACTGATCGACGATTTCTTCCTGCCGTACCTGGACATCCGCAACCGCAAGGCCGGCTATGCCGTGAGCATCGTCAAGGCCGGTGCCAAGATCGTCGGTTACGACGCCGGTCCGGTACGTGCTCCGCTGACCGATCTGCTGCCGGACGAGTACGAAGCCCTGGCCAAGCTGATCGAAGCGCAAGGCGCGCAGTAACACCGTAGGTGGCCGCTCGCCTTGGCGAGCGGCCCAGTTGCGCTCCGGCAGGCCGGGCGCGAGTGCGTTGAACCATTGTCGAACCCGCATAAGAACAACAGGGTAACGCTCATGACTTCACAGATTTCTGCCGCTGTCGGCACTCCGCTGATCACCGAGCTGCAAGTCGTACCGGTCGCCGGTCAAGACAGCATGCTGCTCAACCTGAGCGGAGCCCACGGCCCGTATTTCACCCGCAACATCCTCATTCTCAAGGACAGCGCCGGCCATGTCGGTGTCGGCGAAGTCCCCGGCGGCGAGGGCATTCGCAAGACCCTCGAAGACGCTCGCTCGATCCTCGTCGGCCAACCGGTCGGCAACTACAACGCATTGCTCAATCAGGTACGCCGCGCCTTCGCCGATCGTGATTCCGGCGGTCGTGGTCTGCAGACTTTCGACCTGCGCATCACCATCCATGCCGTCACTGCGCTGGAGTCGGCGCTGCTCGACCTGCTAGGCCAGCACCTCGGTGTGCCGGTGGCTGCATTGCTCGGCGAAGGCCAGCAGCGCGACGCAGTGGAAATGCTCGGTTATCTGTTCTTCGTCGGTGACAAGGACAAGACCGATCTCGGCTACCGCGATGAGCGCGATGCCGATGACACCTGGGAGCGCGTGCGCAACCAGACCGCGCTGACCCCGGAAACCATCGTCCAACAGGCCGAGGCCGCGCATGCGCGCTATGGCTTCAACGACTTCAAGCTCAAGGGCGGCGTGCTGCATGGCGAAGCCGAAGTCGAGGCGATTCGTGCCCTGGCTGCGCGTTTTCCCAATGCTCGCGTGACGCTCGACCCCAATGGCGGCTGGTCGCTGGATCAGGCCATCGCCCTGTGCCGTGACCTGCATGGCGTGCTGGCCTATGCCGAAGACCCGTGCGGCGCCGAGAACGGTTACTCCGGTCGTGAGGTGATGGCCGAGTTCCGCCGTGCCACCGGCCTGCCCACTGCGACCAACATGATCGCTACCGACTGGCGGCAGATGGGCCACACCATCTCCCTGCAATCGGTGGATATCCCGCTGGCCGACCCGCACTTCTGGACCATGGCCGGTTCCGTACGCGTGGCGCAGATGTGCAACGACTGGGGCCTGACCTGGGGCTCGCACTCCAACAACCACTTCGACATCTCCCTGGCCATGTTCACCCATGTCGCCGCGGCGGCGCCGGGCCGAGTTACCGCCATCGATACCCACTGGATCTGGCAGGACGGCCAGTATCTGACGCGCAACCCGTTGCGCATCGAAGGTGGCCTGGTCCAGGTGCCGAAAACGCCGGGTCTGGGCGTCGAGCTGGATTGGGATGCGCTGGCCAAGGCGCACGAGCTGTACCAGGTCAAGGGCCTGGGCGCGCGTGACGACGCAGTGGCCATGCAGTATCTGATTCCGGGCTGGACCTTCAATAACAAGAAGCCCTGCCTGGTGCGTTGAGCTAAGTCCGACGTCGTTCCGTGATCCTACTGTCCCGTAGGGTGGGCTTCAGCCCACCATGACTACAATCGGTGGGCTAAAGCCCACCCTACGGATTGATGACCTTGCCTGACGCGGAACGCCGGCCGGCCCACCCTAGAGGCTGAACCTTTCCTTCCGTCTCACGAGCCTTGCCGATGCCAGATGCCAAACCGGGTCGTGTGCGCTACAGCATTCTGCTGATGCTGTTTCTGGTCACCACCATCACCTTCGCTGATCGCTCCAGCCTCTCCGTCGCCGGTTCGGCGATGCAGGCCGGCCTGGGCATCGACGCGGTGACGCTCGGCTATATCTTTTCGGCATTCGGTTGGGCCTATGTGATCGGGCAGATTCCCGGTGGCTGGCTGTTCGATCGCTTCGGCACCAAGCCGGTGTACACCCTGGCGTTGTTCGTCTGGTCGGCGCTGACTCTGCTGCAGGGCTTCGTCGGCTGGCTGCCGGGCACCTGGGCGGTGACCTCGATGTTCCTGCTGCGGCTGCTGGTGGGCTTTGCCAGCGCGCCGTGCTTTCCCGGCAACGCGCGGATCATCGCCTCCTGGTTTCCCACCGCCGAGCGCGCTACTGCCACGGCCATCTCCAGTTCGGCGCAGTACGCCGCCACGGCGTTGTTCGCACCGTTGATGGGCTGGGTGGTGCAAACCATGGGCTGGCAAGCGGTGTTCATTGTGCTCGGCTGCCTGGGCCTGGCGCTGTCGTTCGTTTGGCTCAAACAGTTGCACGGCCCGCGTCAGCACCCGCGTATCGACGCGGCCGAGCTGGCTCACCTGGAACAGGGCGGGGCGCTGATCGATCTGGAAGGGCAGCGTGGTGGCAGTGGCGGTTCGCAGTGGGGCTACCTGGGGCTACTGCTGCGCCAGCGCACCATGATAGGCATCTACCTTGGCCAGTATTGCAACAACGCCATTACCTACTTCTTTCTGACCTGGTTTCCGGTCTACCTGGTGCAGGCGCGCGGCATGAGTATTCTCGGTGCCGGGTTTGCCGCCGCCTTGCCGGCCATCAGCGGGTGTGTCGGTGGCGTGCTCGGCGGGCTGCTGTCCGATGGCATGCTGCGCCGTGGTCATTCACTGACCCTGGCGCGCAAGCTGCCGATGGTGCTCGGCTTGCTGCTGTCGAGCGCCCTGGTGCTGTGCATTTTCGTCGAGAGCGACACCGCCGTGGTGGCGCTGATGGCCCTGGCTTTCTTCGGCAAGGGTCTTGGCTCGCTGGGCTGGACGCTGGTGGCCGACACCTCGCCACGGCAGATCCTCGGCTTGTCCGGCGGGCTGTTCAACACCTTCGGCAACCTGGCAGCGATCACTACACCTATCGTTATCGGCTACCTGGTCAGCCGTACCGGATCATTCGATTGGGCATTGGCCTATGTCGGTCTCAATGCCCTGCTGGCGGTCGTGAGCTTCGGCCTGATCGTCGGTCGTATTCACAGGGTCGAGCTGGACACCACGTCCGGCTCGGCTTCCTGAGCGCACAACAGGAGCACGCAGCATGCAGTTGATTCCCCATCAGGATTCGCCCCGCTATATCCGCCTGCACCCGACCGACAACGTTGGTGTGGTGGTCAATGACCAGGGTGTTGCCGCAGGCGGCCAGTTCGACGATGGCCTGACCGCTATCGAAGGTATCCCGCAGAGCCACAAGGTGGCGCTGGTGGATATCGCCGAAGGGCAAGAAGTTGTGCGTTATGGCGAGGTCATTGGCTATGCGCTGAAACCCATTGCCGCCGGCAGTTGGGTCACCGAGCAGGTGCTGCGCATGCCCGAGCCGCCGGTGCTGGACAACCTGCCCAAGGCGACCATCAAGACCTCGCCCGGCGAGCCGCTGGAAGGCTATACCTTCGAGGGCTTCCGCAACCCGGACGGCAGCGTTGGCACCCGCAATATCCTCGGCGTGACCACCACCGTGCAGTGCGTGGTCGGTGTGCTCGATCACGTGGTCGAGCGCGTGCGCAAGGAGGTGCTGCCCAAGTACCCCAACGTCGACGACGTGGTGGCGCTGTCGCACAGCTACGGCTGCGGCGTGGCGATCAACGCCCCGGACGCGGTGGTGCCGATCCGCACCCTGTACAACATCAGTCGCAACCCCAACCTCGGCGGCCAGGCGCTGGTGATCAGCCTGGGTTGCGAGAAGCTGCAGGCCAACCAGCTGATGGATGGCGACCAGCTCACCAACGGCATGGATGAGGAAGACTGGTTGTTCCGCCTGCAGGATTCCGGCACCGGCTTCACCGGCATGGTCGAGCAGATCATGGGCATGATCGAGGAGCGCCTGAAGGTGCTCGACCAGCGTCGCCGCGAGACCGTGCCGGCTGCTGAACTGGTGGTCGGCATGCAATGCGGCGGCAGCGATGCCTTCTCCGGTATCACCGCCAACCCGGCCCTCGGCGTGGCCGCCGACCTGCTGGTGCGCGCCGGTGCTACCGTAATGTTCTCCGAGAACACCGAAGTGCGTGACGGCATCCACCTGCTCACCCCGCGCGCCGCCAGTGTCGAGGTGGCCGATGCGCTGATCCGCGAGATGGACTGGTACGACCGCTACCTGCAGCGTGGTATGGCCGACCGCAGCGCCAACACCACGCCGGGTAACAAGAAGGGCGGGTTGAACAACATCGTCGAGAAGGCCATGGGTTCGATCGCCAAGTCCGGCAACAGTCCGATTGCCGGCGTGGTCGCGCCGGGCGAGCGCATTCGTGGCAAGGGCCTTTGGTTCTGCGCCACGCCGGCCAGCGACTTCATCTGCGGCACGCTGCAGCTGGCGGCGGGTATGAACCTGCATATCTTCACCACCGGTCGTGGCACGCCTTATGGCCTGTCCATGGTGCCGGTGATCAAGGTGGCCACGCGTACCCAGCTGGCCGAGCGCTGGCCAGATCTGATCGACGTCGACGCCGGGCAGATCGTTTCCGGGCGCATGACGCTGGAGGAAATGGGTTGGCACATCTTCCAGCTCTATCTGGACGTGGCCAGCGGGCGCAAGCAGACCTGCGCCGAGCACCTGCGCCTGCACAACGACCTGGTGCTGTTCAACCCGGCGCCGGTGACCTGAGATGAGCAGCATGTCCGATAGTCTGCTCCAGGCATTGCGCGAGGTGGTCGGCGAGGCTGGCCTGATCACTGACGTCGAGCGCATGCAGAGCTACCTCAGCGACTGGCGCGGCGCCTACCGTGGCCAGGCGGCTGCGGTTTTGCGTCCGGCCTCGACCGAGGAGGTTGCTGCGGTGGTACGCCTGTGCGCGCAGGCCGGCGTTGCCCTGGTGCCACAAGGTGGCAATACCGGCCTGTGCGGCGGCTCGATTCCGGACGATACCGGTTCGCAGATCGTGCTATCGCTGACGCGCATGAAGCGCATCCGCGAAGTGGACGTGGCCAACGCCACCATCACCGTCGAAGCGGGGGTGATCCTGCAGCAGCTGCAGGAGGCCGCCGCCGAAGTCGGCCGGCTGTTCCCGCTGTCACTGGGCGCCGAGGGCAGCTGCACGGTAGGCGGCAACCTGGCAACCAATGCCGGCGGCACTGCGGTGCTGCGCTACGGCAACATGCGCGATCTGACGCTGGGCCTGGAAGTGGTGTTGCCCGACGGGCGCATCTGGGACGGCCTGCGCGGATTGCGCAAGGACAATACCGGCTACGACCTCAAGTACCTGTTCATCGGTAGCGAGGGCACGCTGGGCATCATCACCGCCGCCGTGCTCAAGCTGTACCCAGCCGTGCGCAGCCTGACCACCGCCTGGGTGGCATTGCCCAGCGCGCAGGCCGCGGTCGAGCTGATCGGGCAGATGCGCGGTTTGTGTGGCGACCGCCTGACCGGATTCGAGCTGATGTCGCGGCAAAGCGTCGAGTTCGTCCTGCGTCACGTCGCCGGTGTCAGCGATCCGTTCGCCGACGCGCATCCCTGGTACGTGCTGATTGAGCTGAGTGACACCCAGCCCAACGCGCCCTTGAACGAGTTGCTGGAAGAGGGCCTCGGCGCTGCCTTCGAGCATGGCCTGGCGCTGGATGCCGTGGTCGCCGCCAGCGATGCGCAGGTACGCGCCTTGTGGGCGTTGCGCGAGGGCATCTCGGAAGCGCAGAACCACGAGGGGCCGAGCCTCAAGCATGATATCAGTGTGCCGGTCAGCCGTATTCCCGACTTTATCGCGCGTACCGATCAGGCGTTGCAGCAGGCGTTTCCCGGTGTGCGCATCGTGGCCTACGGGCACGTTGGCGATGGCAACCTGCACTACAACATCAGCAAGCCAGTCGGCGCCGAGGATGCTGCGTTCAAGGCGCAGGCCGAAGCGATCATGCGCCTGATCTACGACCAGACCCTGCACTATGCCGGTAGCATCAGCGCCGAACATGGCCTGGGCCAGTCCAAGCGCCTGGCCGCGCAGCACTACAAGGCGCCGCTGGAGCTGGAGTTGATGGCCAGTATCAAGCAAGTGCTGGATCCGGCCGGGCTGATGAATCCGGGCAAATTGCTGTAACAGGCCGTTGAAAAACGTAGGCGAGGCAGCCAGTGCAAGGCAAATGCAGGCGAAAAAGCGGAGTTTACGAACTGTAAATGAGCATTTTGAGCCTGTATTTAACGCAGCAATGGCAACGCAGGTAGGTTTTCAACAGCCTGGTAAGTCGTACATTCGAGACAGGAGGATCCATGAGCAAACCCAAGGTGCTGCAGATCGGCCAGCTGAGCGAGCGTTTCAACCGCGAGCTGGCCGAGGAATACGAGGTCAGCGCGCTGTGGCAACAGGCTGAGCCGCTGGCGTTCCTGCGTGAGCAGGGTGAGCAGTTCATCTACATGGTGTCCTCGGCACGTTTCGGCTGTACGGCTGACCAGCTCGCGCTGCTGCCGAATCTGCGTGCCATCTGCAGTTTCGGCGTGGGCTACGACCCCTATCCGCTGGAGCTGCTGCGGGACCGTGGCATCGTGCTCAGCACCACGCCGGACGTGCTCAACGACTGCGTGGCCGATCTGGCCATGGGCCTGATGATCGATAGCGCGCGGCGCCTGTCCGAGGCTGATCGCTTCGTGCGCAGCGGCGCCTGGAGTAGCACCACGGGCTTCCCGCTGGCGCGTCGAGTAAGCGGCAAGCGCCTGGGCATCGTCGGCCTCGGCCGCATCGGCGAGGCGGTAGCCATGCGTGCGTCGGGGTTCTCCATGCCGGTGCGTTACCACAATCGCCGTGCGGTCGAAGGCAGCCCTTACCAGCATGAGCCGGATTTGCTGGCGCTGGCGCGCTGGGCGGATTTCCTGGTACTGACCTGCCCGGGCGGCAAGGCCACCCATCATCTGATCAACGACGAGGTGCTCGAAGCGCTGGGGCCAGATGGCTTTCTGATCAATGTGGCGCGCGGTTCGGTGGTCGATGAGGCCGCGCTGATCGCTGCACTACAGCAGAAGGTAATCGGGGGGGCCGGGCTGGACGTTTTCGAGCGCGAACCACTGGTTCCGACGGCGCTGCGCGAGCTGGACAACGTGGTGCTGCTGCCGCATGTCGGCAGCGCCAGTGTCGAGACGCGTCAGCAGATGGCTGATCTGGTACTGGACAACCTGCGTGCCTATATCGCCACCGGTAAGCTGCTTACGCCGCTGTAACCCATTCGTGTGGCGCGTCCGTCGCCACGCTTATCGCCGTAACGCCACAAGCGCTACGGCCGTTTCTCCCTAAACCTCACCTGCAGCACCGGCGCGCCACAAGCGCGCCGGGTTATCCCACTCTGCCTTGGGTAGGGAGCTTTGTGCGCACCAAGACAGGTACGTTACTCAGCGCGTACGGCGCACCCTACCGGCCCGAGGCTTTTCTACTGCGCACCAATAATGCACTTGCCTTGTCTGGCTGGTCAGGCTCTACACTATGTGGTTTTTCCGCAGGCAAGGACTCTCACCGTGCAGTCGGTCATCTCTATTCAGCAACTGAACAAGATCTATGCGTCCGGGCATCCTGCCCTGCAAGGCATCGACCTGGACATTCGCCAGGGCGAAATCTTCGCCTTGCTCGGCCCCAACGGCGCCGGCAAGACCACCCTGATCAGCATCATCTGCGGCATCGTCAATCCGGGTGAGGGCCGGGTGCTGGTCGGCGGCAAGGACATCGTCCGTGACTACCGCGCAGCCCGCTCGCAGATCGGCCTGGTGCCGCAGGAGCTGGTCAGCGACGTGTTCGAAACCGTCTGGGCGACGGTCAAGTTCAGCCGTGGCCTGTTCGGCAAGAAGCCCGATGCGGGCTATCTCGAGCAATTGCTCAAGGACCTGTCGCTGTGGGACAAACGTAACGCCAAGATCATGGAGCTGTCCGGCGGCATGAAGCGCCGGGTGATGATCGCCAAGGCGCTTTCGCACGAGCCGCAGATTCTCTTCCTCGACGAGCCTACCGCCGGTGTCGATGTGGAGCTGCGCCGCGACATGTGGAACATGGTGCGGCGCCTGCGCGAACGCGGCGTGACCATCATTCTGACCACCCACTACATCGAGGAGGCCGAGGAGATGGCCGACCGCATCGGGGTGATCAGCAAGGGCCGGATCATCCTGGTGGAAGACAAGCAGGTACTGATGCACAAGCTGGGCAAGAAGCAGCTGACCCTGCACCTGCAGCAGCCGTTGTCCTGCGTACCGGCCGAGCTGGCGCGCTACGGCCTGGAGCTGGCCGATCAGGGCCATGCCCTGGTGTTCACCTTCGATGCCCAGCACGAGAACACCGGCATCGCCGAACTGCTGCGTGACCTGGCGCAGCACGGTATCGACTTCAAGGATCTGCAGTCGAGCCAGAGTTCGCTGGAAGAAATTTTCGTGTCACTGCTGGAGGAGTCGCGCGCATGAACCTGTACGCCATCAAGGCTATCTACCTGTTCGAGCTGGCGCGCACTTGGCGCACCCTGCTGCAGAGCATCGCCACGCCGGTGATCAGCACCTCGCTGTATTTCGTGGTGTTCGGTTCGGCCATCGGTTCGAGCATGACCCAGGTGCAGGGTGTGAGTTACGGCGCCTTCATCATTCCGGGGCTGATCATGCTGGCGCTGCTGACCGAGAGCATTTCCAACGCTTCGTTCGGCATCTACATGCCCAAGTATTCCGGGAGCATCTATGAGCTGCTGTCGGCGCCGGTGTCCTATCTGGAGATTCTGATCGGTTATGTCGGCGCGGCGGCGACCAAGTCGGTGATCCTCGGCCTGATCATTCTGCTCACGGCGCGTCTGTTCGTTGATTTCGAGATTCAGCATCCCATCTGGATGGCGGCGTTTCTGGTGCTGACGGCACTGACCTTCAGCCTGTTCGGCTTCATCATCGGCGTCTGGGCCGATGGCTGGGAGAAGCTGCAGATCGTCCCGGCGCTGATCGTCACACCGCTGACCTTCCTCGGGGGCGCCTTCTATTCGATCAGCATGCTACCGCCGGCCTGGCAGACGGTGACCCTGTTCAACCCGGTGGTGTACCTGATCAGCGCGTTCCGCTGGAGCTTCTACGGCGTGTCCGACGTCAACGTCGGCATCAGCTTGGCCATGGTGCTGGGCTTTCTGGCGCTGTGCATCCTGCTGGTGGGCTGGATTTTCAAGACCGGTTACCGGCTCAAGAGCTGAGTCTGGCCGGATAGCGGTATTCGCGGCTGAAGCCGCTCCTACAATCAGAGGCGTACGCGACCTATGTAGGAGCGGCTTCAGCCGCGAAACGTTGGAAGCGAGGGGCGCATCTGCGCCTCTTGTTAATTTCAGTCTGCAGGGTGGAGTAAAACGCGCCGTGAATGGGTAGCGTACGAGAGGCGCTTTAGCGGCGATTCGCTTCGAGCCGTCGCGGCCAAAGCCCTTCCCACAGAAGCAGTTCCGCTCACTTCACCCGCAGTTCACACTCGAAGGTTTCCGCTGGCGGTACGTTCGGCTCCCACGGCTGCTGGTAGGTCAGCAGCAGCCTGCCTTCACCTGCCTCGCGCGCGGTAAAGCGCCAGGTCGAGATGCCGCCAGCGCCCACCAGTCCGGCATCTTCCGGGTTGCTGTACACCTCCGGGCCAAGGCTTTGCAGCACGTTCGCCGCGGCGTCGCGCACCTCCCAGCGAAAGCCGGTGGTGGGGTTGCTCGGTAGGCTGAGAATCAGTTGCTGACCCTTGTTCAGCGTCAGCGGACACTGCCGGTCCTTCTTCAATTCCAGCGTGCCGGATTGATGGGCGCAGGCCGTAAGCAGGGCCAGGGCGGGCAGGGCAAGCAGGCGCAAGGTGGCGTGCATGAGGAACTCCAGTCGAACAAAAACTGGCCCAGCATAGCCGCACCGGGGGGCGGCACGCGAGCCGTAGGGTGCGCCGTGCACACCACGGTCAGTCGAACAATACCTTGGCCACGTCGCCATAACGCTTGGCGAAGTGCACCGTCAGGCCTTCCTTGAGGTAGTCCGGCAGTTCCTCGTAACTGCCGCGGTTGGCCTCCGGCAGTATCAGCTCAAAGATCTTCTGCCGGCGCGCCGCGATCACCTTCTCGCGTACGCCGCCGATGGGCAGCACCTGCCCGGTCAGGGTCAGCTCGCCGGTCATGGCCACGCCCTTTTTCGGCGCCTGGTTGCGCGCCAGGGAGAGCAGGGCGCTGGCCATGGTGATGCCGGCGCTGGGGCCGTCCTTGGGCGTGGCGCCTTCCGGCACGTGCAGGTGGACGAAGGCCTGGTCGAAGAAGGTCGGGTCGCCGCCGAACTGCTTCAGATGCGAGCTGACGTAGCTGTAGGCGATCTCCGCCGATTCCTTCATCACTTCGCCGAGCTGGCCGGTAAGCTTGAAGCCGCGATTGAGCGTGTGGATGCGCGTCGCCTCGATCGGCAGGGTGGCGCCGCCCATGCTGGTCCAGGCCAGGCCGGTGATCACCCCGGTGCCGGCCAGCACCCGCTCGTTACGGAACACCGGCATGCCGAGGGCTTCCTCGAGATCCTTGGCGCCGATGCGGATTTTCGCCTCGGGATCCTCCAGCAGTTTCACCACCGACTTGCGCACCAGCTTGCCCAGCTGTTTCTCCAGCTGGCGTACGCCGGCCTCGCGGGCATAGCCGTCGATCACCGCACGCAACGCTGCATCGCTTATGCTCAGCCGCGTCTTCGGCACGCCGGCCTTTTCCAGCTGCTTGGGCCACAAGTGGCGCTTGGCGATGGCGAGTTTTTCCTCGGTGATGTAACCGGACAGGCGGATCACTTCCATGCGGTCGAGCAGCGGCCCGGGGATGGAGTCGAGGGTGTTGGCGGTGCAGACGAACAACACCTTGGACAGATCCAGGCGCAGATCCAGGTAATGGTCGAGGAATTCGACGTTCTGCTCCGGGTCCAGCGTTTCCAGCAGCGCCGAGGCGGGGTCGCCCTGGTAGCTGGTACCCATCTTGTCGATCTCGTCGAGCATGATCACTGGGTTCATCACTTCGGCTTCCTTCAGCGCCTGCACCAGCTTGCCGGGCATGGCGCCGATGTAGGTGCGGCGATGGCCCTTGATCTCCGCCTCGTCACGCATCCCGCCCACCGAGAAACGGTAGAACGGCCGGCCGAGCGATTCGGCGATGGACTTGCCGATGCTGGTCTTGCCCACACCGGGCGGGCCGACCAGCAGCACGATGGAGCCGGCGATCTCACCCTTGAAGGCGCCGACGGCGAGGAACTCGGTGATGCGCTGCTTGATGTCGTCCATGCCGGCGTGGTGCTTGTCCAGCACCTTGCGTGCGCGGCCCAGGTCGAGCTTGTCCTCGCCGTGAACGCCCCAGGGCAGGGCGGTGGCCCAGTCCAGGTAGTTGCGCGTGACGGCGTATTCCGGCGAACCGGTCTCCAAGATCGACAGCTTGTTCAGCTCCTCGTCGATGCGCTTCTGGGCCGGTGCGGGCAGGGTCTTGCCTTCGAGGCGGGCGAGGAACTCCTCACGGTCGGCACTCTTGTCGTCCTTGCTGATGCCCAGCTCCTGCTGGATCAGCTTGAGCTGCTCCTTGAGGAAGAATTCGCGTTGGCGCTCGCCGATCTGCTTGTTCACCTCGGCCGACAGCTCTTTCTGCAGGCGGCCGACCTCCACTTCCTTGCGCAGCAGCGGCAGCACCTTTTCCATGCGCTTGAGCATGGGCACGGTATCCAGCACTTCCTGCAGCTCGTGGCCGGAGGCGGTGGTCAGGGCGGCGGCGAAATCGGTGAGTGGCGACGGGTCGTTGGGGCTGAAGCGATTGAGGTAATTCTTCAGCTCCTCGCTGTACAGCGGGTTGAGCGGCAGCAGCTCCTTGATCGCATTGATCAGCGCCATGCCGTAGGCCTTGACCTCGTCACGCGGATCGTTCGGCGCCTGTGGATATTCCACTTCGGCCAAGTACGGACCGCGGCGGCTGAGCCAGCCGCGAATGCGCACGCGGGTCAGGCCTTGGGCGACGAACTGCAGTTTGCCGCCTTCCTCGCTGACGTGATGTACACGCACCAGCGTGCCGTGCTCTGGCAGGGTATCGAGGTCGAACTCGCCATGTTCGTCCGGCGGGGTGTCGACGAAGAACACTGCCAGGCATTTATGCTCGGTATTGCCGACGCGCGTCAGCGTGCGGCCCCAGGGCTGCTGGTTGACCATGACCGGCAGCACCTGCGCCGGAAAGAACGGGCGGTTGTGGATGGGGATGATGTAGAGCTTGTCCGGCAACTGCTGTGCGGGCAGTACCAGGCCGGTGCTATCGGCCTTGACGTGAACTTCGACAGCTTCGGGGGTGTTGTCCTGATCGTTCATGGAGCACCTTTGCGTGTACGTTGGTAGCTACATGGGGCGAGTACAGGATTTTTTCAACGTTTCAGTCGAGGCTCAGGCGAATGCCTTGCAGGCGCTGCTCGATCAGTGGGGTGAGCAGGGCGAAGCACTCACCGGGCGCCAGGCGAATCTGTGCCGACTCGATCAGGTCACTCTGCAGGCGCTCGATCAGCGCGAGCAGATGCGAGTCCTGCTCCTGATCGAGCATGCGGTTGCAGAGAAAGCGCAGTTGCATCTGCAGCCCAGGCGGGCACCGCTCGTAATTGGCCGCGCGTACCGCCAGGCCGCGCAGCCTGGCAAGGTCTTCGAGCGAGCGGCAGGCCTCGCCGAGCCCGCGAATTCTGGGGTGATGTTGACGATAGAGGCGATCTTCGAGTTGTTCGATCACCGTCAGCAGTGTTTCGATCAGTCGGCAGTGGGCATCGAAGTCAGCGGGTTTGCGGCGTAACTGCGGCCAGTGTTGCTGCAGGGGAGGGAGCTGCATGCTGGCGCCGGGCCAATTCAGCCAGAGCTGATCCAGCTGCTGCGCCTGCGTATTGCGCTGCGCGACGCTCGCGGCGTCCTGCTGTGCGCCCAGCCCACGATGTTTCTGCAGAGCCTGAAGCAGGTCGAGGCAGCGCTGCACGATCTCGGTGTCCGCCTGTTTGCTGGCTTTCAACTGGCGATTCTCCGCGCGGTGGGTGAGCCAGTAGCTCAATGTGAGCAGCGCGACCAGCAGGGCCAGAAAAATGAGGGCGGCATCGCTCATCGGGGTTCGCTTGTCAGGGGCGGTCGAGAGTAGCGAAGCAACTCTCCTGCCATTCGTCGGAGGTTGTGTAATGCGGTTCAGCGGGATTGATCGGGTGCACGGTAATAGGGCCTGAAGCTGTCCAGAGCTGCGAATTGGTGCGTTGGTTGCTATAGGTGCAACCATTTCGCTGATAGGTGGTTGCGGCGTTTTTCTTTGGAAAGGAGTAAAGTGCAACCCTTGTTTCGTGCTGCCAGTCTTTTGCGATGCTGCAAGCCCGTGTGATCCGCCTGGATGAACAGGCCCATGAACATGCCCATGATCATCACCAGTTGGTGATGTCCCTGGTCGGCCGCGCCGAATTCGAGGTCGGCGGCCGCGGTGGGGAAGTCTGCCGTATGCGCGCCTGCCTGGTGCCGGGCGATGCCGCCCACCAGTTCGCCGGCATGGGCGACAACCGCATGCTGATTCTCGATCTGGACGAACAGGACACCCCCAGCGAAGACCTGGAGCTGCTCCACCGTCTGTTCGAAACACCGCGTTATCCCGCCCTTGATGTCGATTTTCAGCACCTGCTGAGCTATGCCGGCGCAGAGCTGGAGCGCTACGGCAGCGACTCCATCCTCGCGCGTTCTCTCGGCGGCGTATTGCTCCGTGCTCTGCACCTGCGTCTGTTTGGCGAGCAGCGCCGGCAGCCGCAAGGGGCGCTGGATCTGCAGCGCCTGGATGATTACATCGGCGAGCACCTGGCGCGGCGTATCAGCGTCGCCGAGCTGGCGCACGAGATGTGCCTGAGCCCCAGCCACTTCCACGCCCAGTTCAAGGACAGCGTCGGCCTCACGCCACACCAGTACCTGCTCCAGACCCGCCTCGACCGCGCCGCGCGCATGCTGCGCGAGAGCAATCTGCCGCTGGTGCGTATCGCCGAGGAATGTGGTTTCTCCAGCCAGAGTGCGTTGACCACAGCCATGCGCCGCTATATGGGCCTGACCCCGAAACGTCTGCGCGCTGCATAGCGCCGCTGCTGGCCAATTGCTGCTGGCCGGTTCGCCGCCGGCCAGCTAGGCTGTTAATTCCGTACGCCAAACTCGGTTGCCAAGATGGCATGTAATCCTGTGGACGCCCCGGCCGCCGGCTCGGGCCAAGGCTCGCGCATGAGTGGTCGCAATTCCCGCCTGCTCCCCCTCGTTCTGTTCTCCGCCCTGGTCCTGCCCGGCCCGGCGCATGCCGCTGCGCTGCATGCCGATCTGCTAGACACCGCCGGCCAACCGCTGGCCGATGCGGTGATCAGCCTGAACGGCCCGCTGGACGGATCCCAGGCTCCAACGTCGGCGCTCATGGATCAGCGCGACAAGCAGTTCCAGCCCCATGTGCTGGCGGTTCGTACCGGCACCCTGGTGTCCTTCCCCAACAGCGACGATATCCGCCATCAGGTCTACTCCTTTTCGCCGGCCAAGCGTTTCGAGCTGCGCCTGTACCAGGGTACGCCGAGCGAGCCGGTGCTGTTCGACAAGCCTGGGCTGGTGGTGCTGGGCTGCAATATCCACGACTGGATGCTTGGCTATATCTATGTCACCGACGATCCCTGGTTCGCCGTCAGCGACGAGAACGGTCGCGCGACCATCGCCGGGCTGCCGGCCGGTCGCTACGCCGTGACCCTCTGGCACCCGGGTAATCCGCAATTGTTGCCGCAGTCCGCCGGCGAGCTGCAGGTGCAGGCGCAGACGCTGAGCCAGCGGTTCACCCTGGCCAGCAGCGGCCCTGCCGAGCCGCCCGCGCCGCCGGCGCCGAGCACGTTCGGCGAGGCTTTCAGGAAGGCCGCCGAAGATGCTGCGCAGTAGCTTCCAGGCGCGCATCAGCGGCGTCCTCATCCTGCTGTTGCTGGTGGTGATCGGCGCCCTCTATGTCGCGGTGAAGGCCGCCACCGATGCCGCAGTGCGCGCCCAGGCGCAGGAGCAGCTGAACGTCGGCAGTCTCGTCTTCGAGCAACTGCTGGCGCTGCGCAGCGACCAGCTGCAGCAGGCCGCCCAGGTACTGGCGGCCGATTTCGGCTTCAAGGAGGCGGTGGCCAGCGGCGATGCGCCGACCATCCGCTCGGCACTGGCCAACCAGGGCGCGCGCATCAACGCCGACGCGGTGTTCCTGCTGGGGCTGGACGGCAGCCTGCAGGTGAGCACCGACCCGGACATCGACGCCGAGGCGCTGGTCCGTCTCGACGGCCAGCTGCAGCTGCCACAACGCGACGGGGCGCGGCTGTTCCTGCTGCCCATCAGCAGGCAGATATATCTGCTGGTGGATGCCACAGTGAGCGCACCGCTGCCGATCGCCCGAGTGCTGATGGGCTTTGCCGTGGACCGCGAATTCGCCCTGCAACTGCGTGAGCTGACCCACCTGGAGCTGAGCCTGGTGGCCAGTCGCGACGGTGCGGCGCCGACCTGGATCAGTACTCTGCCGGCCAGCGCCCAGGCCCTGTTGGAAGCGCAGATGAAGGCCGCCGGCGCGATGCCGCAGCGTCTCGACGGCGGCAGCGAGCATTACTTCGGCCAGCATCTGCAACTGGCCTGCGGCCCCGGCTATCGCGTCGAGGCGCTGCTGCACAAGTCCCTCGGCGAAACCGAGGCGGCGTTCGCACAGCTGGATCGGCGCATCCTGCTGATCAGCCTGGGGGCCATGCTCGCCTCGCTGGTCGGCGCGCTGTTGCTGGCACGCAGCGTGTCGCGGCCGGTGCGCGATCTGGCCGCTGCCGCCCAGCGCATCGGCCGTGGCGACTATCAACAGCCGGTGGCCCTGGCCCGCAGCGACGAGCTTGGCCTGCTTGCGCTGGCGGTCAATGACATGCAGCGCGGCATCGCCGAGCGCGAGCGGCAGCTGGCGCACAACGCCCTGCACGATGTGCTGACCGGTCTGCCCAACCGCACCCTGGCCCTGGAGCGGCTGGGCAGCGCGATCACCGCCGGGCGACCCACCGCGCTGCTGTACCTGGGTATGGGCAACTTCGCCGCGATCAACGAGAGCTGCGGCCAGGGCGGCGGCGACCTGGCCCTGCAGCAGCTGGCCCGGCGCCTGCAAGCGACCCTGCGCCCCGGCGACAGCCTGGCGCCCCTGCTGGGCGACGAGTTCCTCCTGCTGCTGGAACAGTGCGATGGCGACAGCGCGGTGGCCAGCGCCGACCGCCTGCACCAGCTGTTGCTCAAGCCGCTGCGCATCGGCACCATGGACGTCGCCCTGGACTGCCGTATCGGCATCGCCGCCTACCCGGCCGACGGTGACACGCCGGACGATCTGCTGCGCCGTGCGCGCATCGCCATGCAGGACGCCGCCCAGCAACCCGGTCGCCTGCAGCTCTACCAGCAGGGCCGCGACGCCGCCCAGCAGCGGCAGATCCGCCTGATCCGCGATCTGCGCCACGCCGCCGCGCAGGGCCAGTTGCTGCTGCACTACCAGCCCAAGTTGGATATCCGCGAGGGCCTCGTGCGCCAGGCCGAGGCGCTGCTGCGCTGGCAGCATCCTCAGCTGGGCATGGTATCGCCCGGTGAATTCATTCCGCTGGCCGAGCACACCGGCAGCATCCAGCTACTCTCTGCCTGGGTCATCGAGGAGGCCATGCGCCAGTTGCAGGAGTGGGACGGGCGCGGCGTCTGGGTACAGCTGTCACTGAACATCTCTACCACAGACCTGCTTGACGCCGAGCTGCCGGGGCGCGTTGGCGCACTGCTGGCACGCTACCGGGTGGCGCCGGAGCAATTGATCTTCGAAATCACCGAGAGCGGAGTGATGCTCGACCCCGAGCGCGCGTTGCAGGTACTGCACGGCTTGCGCGGCTACGGCATCGGCCTGTCGGTGGACGATTTCGGCACCGGCTATTCCTCGCTCGCGCAGCTCAAGCGCATGCCGGTGCAGGAGTTGAAGATCGACCAGAGTTTCATCCGTGAGCTGGACGATCACAGTGAGGACTCGGTGATCGTTCGTTCCACCATCGAAATGAGCCACAGCCTGGGCCTGAAGGTGGTGGCCGAGGGCGTCGAACTGGCGTCCGGCCTGGATCTTTTGCAACGTTGGCACTGCGATACCGCACAGGGCTATCTGATCAGTCGACCGCTGGCCGCCGAGGCTTTCGAGGCCTGGCTGGCGCAACCGTATCGCTCTCCTCTGGCCAAGGTGCACTGAAGCATGCGACTCACTTATCTGTTGGGCCTGTGCCTGTGCGGCGAGTTGGCAGTTGCCGGCGAAGGCCGCCTGCTGGTCACCGGCGGTGCCACCAGCCTGGAGGGCGCCGCCGGCGGCGGGATCATGCCCTGGGCGGTATTGGCTGGTTACGGAGAGCGCGGCGAATGGGGCGCGGACGTGTTCGTCACCCGCGTCGAGACCGGCGACTACCGCCTCGACGTGGCCGGCGTGGCGGCGGCTTACGGTAACCGCATCGAGCTGTCCTACGCGCGCCAGCGCTTCGACCTCGGCACCCTGGCGCGTGATCTGCGCCTGCCGGACAACAGCCTCAGCCAGGACGTGCTCGGCCTCAAGCTGCGCCTGGCCGGCGACCTGATCTACGACCGTCTGCCGCAGATTTCTCTCGGCCTGCAGCACAAGCGTCAGCGCGACTTCCTGGTGCCCAGCCTGGTCGGCGCGCAGCGCCGCGAGGACAGCGACGGCTACCTGGCGGCCAGCCGGCTGATTCTCGGCGGCGCATTCGGCTATAACCTGCTGCTCAACGCCAACCTGCGCTACAGCCGGGCCAACGAACTGGGCCTGCTGGGCTTCGGCGGCGACCGTCGCGACCGCCATTCCTGGCTCAAGGAAGGCTCGGTGGCGGTGCTGCTGGATCGGCACTGGGCAGTGGGTATCGAGTATCGGGAAAAACCCGACAACCTGAGCTTTGCCGGCGAGAGCGACTGGGCCGATCTGTTCGTCGGCTACTTCCCGAGCAAGAACCTGGCTGTGGTGCTGGCCTACGCGCGGCTCGGCGAGATCGCCACGCTGGACAACCAGGACGGTGTATACCTGTCCGTGCAGGGGAGTTTCTGAACATGCGCCTGGCCATGCTCTGCCTGCCGCTGCTGCTGGCGGCCTGCGCCCAGCAGGCGCCGCGTGACGATGGCCTGTACCGCGCCCTGGGCGAGGAGCCCGGTATCGTGCGGATCGTCGAAGGCATGCTGCTGGGCTCCGCGCGCGATCCGCGCATCGCCCGGCACTTTCTCGACATCGACATTGAGCGCCTGCGAGAGAAACTGATCGAACAGCTGTGCTTCGAGAGCGGCGGCCCCTGCGTCTATACCGGCGACAGCATGGAGGAGAGCCACAAGGGCCTGCGCCTGACCCCCAGCGATTTCAACGCCCTGGTCGAGCACCTGCAGGACGCGATGGACGCCGAGGGTGTGTCGACGCCGGCGCAGAACCGCCTGCTGGCGCGCCTGGCACCGATGCGCGGGCAGGTGATCGACCGCTAGTGCCTGGGCTCAAGCGTAGTTCTGCGGGCTGAGCTTGCGCTCGATCAGCTCGATGAGGATGTGCAGGGTCTTGATGTGCAGTTCCTGAACGCGGTCGGCGAAGTCGCCGCCCGGGGCGCAGATACACACGTCTGCCAGGCTTTCCAGCAGTGAGCCGGGTTTGCCGGTCAGGGCGATTACCTTCACGCCCAGCGTCTTGGCGGCCTCGGCGGCCTTGACCACGTTGGGGCTCTTGCCGCTGGTACTGATGGCGATCAGCACGTCACCTTCGCGGCCATGCGACTCGATATAGCGCGAGAAGATGAAATCGTAGCCGAAGTCGTTGGCCACGCAGCTGATATGGCTGGGATCGCTGATCGACACGGCAGCGATGCCCGGACGGTTCTTGCGGTAGCGCCCGGTCAGCTCCTCGGCGAAGTGCATGGCGTCGCACATCGAGCCGCCATTGCCGCAGGAAAAGGCCTTGCCCTTGTGTTCGAAACTCTCGACCAGCAGCTCGGAGGCTTTCTGGATATTGCTCAAGGTCTGTTCGTTGGCGAGGAAGGCCTCCAGCGCGCGCTGGGCTTCCTGCAGGCTGTTGCGGATATGTTCGATCATCGCGTCTCAGAACCTCAAGGGAGTTCAGGGCTGGAATAGAAGGCCGTCAGCACTTTCACCAGGTGCTCCAGGTCGTGGCTGCCGGCCAGCTCGCGAATCGAGTGCATGGCGAAGGTGGGCAGGCCGATGTCGACCGTGCGCACGCCAAGTTGGCTGGCAGTGATCGGACCGATGGTGGAGCCGCAGGCCATGTCGCTGCGCACCACGAAGCTCTGCACCGGCACTTCGTTCTCCAGGCAGAGGTGGCGGAAGAAGCCGGCAGTCTCGCTGTTGGTGGCGTAGCGCTGGTTGCTGTTGATCTTGATCACCGGGCCGGCGTTGAGCTTGGGACCGTGGTTGCCATCGTGCTTGTCGGCGTAGTTCGGGTGCACGCCGTGGGCATTGTCGGCCGATACCAGCAGCGAACGCTGGATGGTGCGCACGAAGGCGTCACCGTCTGGCAGCACGCGGCGCAGTACCTGCTCGAGGAAGGGGCCGTCGGCGCCGCAGGCCGAGCAGGAGCCGACTTCTTCGTGGTCGGTGCAGACCAGCACGCAGGTTTCCTCGTCGTCTGCGTCGATCAGCGCCTGTAGGCCGGCGTAGCACGACAGCAGGTTATCCAGGCGTGCACTGGCGATGAAGTCCTGGTTGAGGCCGACGATGGCGGCGCTCTGGGTGTCGTAGAAGCTCAGCTCGTAATCCAGCACCGCGTCCGGGTTGAAGTCGTGCTCCATGGCCAGCTGTTCGGCGAGCAGGGCGCGGAAATCAGCGGTTTCGCTGCTGGCGAGCTGGGCCAGGATCGGCGGCAGCTCGTTCTGCGGGTTGATCGCCCAGCCCTGGTTGGCCTCACGGTTGAGGTGAATGGCCAGGCTGGGAATCACGGCGATGGGCTGATAGAAGTCGATTAGCTGGCTTTCGACCTTGCCGTCGCGGCGGTAGGTTACGCGGCCGGCCAGCGACAGGTCGCGGTCGAACCAGGGGGCGAGCAGGGCGCCGCCGTAGACTTCCACGCCGAGCTGGAAGAAGCCCTGGCGCTGCAGCTCCGGGTTTGGCTTGACGCGCAGGCATGGGCTGTCGGTATGCGCGCCGACCAGGCGAATACCGCCGTCCACGGCCGGGCGCTTGCCAAGCTTGAAGGCGATGATCGAGGAGTCGTTGCGGGTCACGTAATAGCGGCCGCCAGCTTCGGTGTGCCAGGTTGCGCGCTCGTCGAGGTGACGATAACCGGCGGCTTCCAGGCGCATGGCCAGGCTGGTGGTGGCATGGAAAGGGGTCGGCGAGGCGTTGAGGAAATCGAGCAGGCCTTGAATCAGTTCTTCGCGCATGTATCACTCCGGGCAGCGATGGCGCAGTGTAACCGTTTTGCCTGTTCTTGGCAGAGCGGCGCGTGCATGGCCCGGATAGAGAACGGCAATAGTGCGTGCGGCACGGCAGCATTGGGTGATGGGCGCCCGGAACAAAAAAGCGGATACCGACAGAGCCTCGACCTGCCGGTATCCGTGCGCTGCAAATCAGAATTTGTAGGTGGCCGAGAGGCTGAACACGTCACCCTTAGCTTTCACCTCACCATCCATGCGGGCGCCGCCCAGGCGGTCCTGGTTGACGGTGCGCAGGCGCGCCTTGTCGACGAACTGGTGGGAGTAGGCGGCGTCGATGCTCAGGTTCGGCTCGGATGCGAAGCGGTAGCTGCCGCCGAAAGAGACGAAGGTGCGGTCGCCATCGGGGATGCGAGCATCACGGGTGGAGTTGCGCGTTGGCGTCTGATCCAGGGCGACACCTGCACGCAGAATTAGCTGATCGGTAGCGCGGTAATCGCCGCCAATCGAGTACATCCAGCTATCCCTGTAGTTGTAGGGGATTGCCACCAGGGTGTTGCCGTTGGATTTCAGGGTGAGATTCTTGAATGATGACCACTGGGTCCAGGTGACGCTGGCACCCAGTGAGAGACGGTCATTGAACTCATGCACCCAGTCGAGTGTAGCGCTGGCAGGTACATCCAGGCGGGACTTTGCATTGGCGCCATTTGAATTCAGGCTCAGGCCGGGAAAGGCCTGCTCGACGGCTGTCTGGTCGCTTCCAAAGAACGGGTCGTCCATCAGGAACCGGGAGAACTCATCCGCATAGAAGTTGTACTTGCCCTCGAGCTTGTTACGAATCCGGGCATGGTAATTGAGGCCCAGGGTGTCGCGGTCGGTGGGTTTCCAGGCGATACCGGTAAACCAGCCAAAGGAAGTATTGTCCACCTTGACACGGATCAGGGCATCGCTGAGACCCGAGGGTAGGCCTATATTTAGTTCTGACGTGGGTGTGCCAGCAGCGGCCAGAAGATCGATGTTCTGACTGATGAAGCCTTTGGTGTTCTGAACGATGACGCCACCACCAATCGCGAAGGTATCGTTGACCTTGAACGACAGCGAGCCGGTCAGACCAACCGTTTCGATCTTGGTATCGACAGCAAAGTCCTGACCTTTCCAGTCGCGATCCCAGGTCGTTCTTGCCCCCATGGGCACTACCTGGCTCAGGCCGAAGCTCAGCCGATCGTTGATCGGCATGACCAGGAAGCTGGTGGGCAGCACCGCAGCGAAGCCGCCTTGGCCGCCGTCATTGGTTATGGGGCCATTGTCGATAATGCCGCCTGTTGGGTTGCCATCCGCATCACGCTCAAAATCCCGATTCGCGCGCAAGTCGCCTTGATAGTCGTAAACATTACCTTTGAACTTCAAACTGACACGTGCGTGGTGCACGGATACCTGGGCAATATTCTGATCAATAAAGGCCATGGCCGCTGGGTTATTGAACGCGGCGCTGGGGTCGTTCTTCCACATCGAACCGCCAGCAAATGCACGACCCCAGCCAGGGGTGCCGTAAGTTGGTACGCCGAATGCGCCGGCATGGGCTTGTGAAGTGATAAGAATCGAACCGGTCAGTGTGGCAATGCAGAGTGTTCGATAGCTTCTGGCAGATACTGCTTTGTTATTGTTTTGCATGGCTGATCTCTTGTAGGGAGAACTTTTATTCGATAACTCGCACGCTTGTGGAATTTCTCAAAAAGCGTACGAGTTATTACTTCTTGTCGGTCGATTGGATCAGTTGACCGAAATGCCCGGCGCCGTGACGCTCAGCGAGCGTACGGTGCAGCCACCCGCCAGGGACTGTGCGGACGTGATGCTCAGGTTGTTGCTGGAGTTGATCCATTGCGCGTTGATGGTGGTCGGGCCTGCGCAGTTGGAAGCCGGGATAAGAGGAGGAGCTCCGGCAATGGTGAAGCCCACGCCGGAAACGGTGCCGGCCCAGGTATTGCCACCGTCGGAACTGGTGGTGGGGGTCAGCGTCCAGGGCAGGCCGGTGATTTTCGCCTGTGTGCACAGCGAACTGCCGCTGACGGTTACGCCGGTGATGCTGGCGCTGGCACCGCCAGCATCCACGCTGCCATTGAAGACGACGTTGCAGTTCACCGTGGCGCCGAAGGACGACGGCCCGGAAACGCCAATGGTGCCGGTCGCGGTAAAGGTGGAGCCGGTAATGGTGGCAGCTGAGGCCATGCTCGATACACCCAGGCCGATCACCAGGGCTCCCATGGCGGCAAACAGTTTATGGTTTTTCATTGTTTCCTCACTAACAGATTGTTGTTGTATGTATGGCTGTTACGAGATGCACAACAAAACACTGACCTATCTCTTCCAGCCCGAACTTCCCGAACAGTCCCGAGTGTTTTTTCAGGCAGGCACTCGGGATACAGCTAACTTCATGCAGGTGTCGCCATGTGCATGCAGTTGACTGTTTTGCAGGCGAAGCAAAAGTTCGCCGAATCGTGGTGAAACGTCCTTATTTCTTGCCGGGTGTAATGGCTGAAGAAATAGAGTGGGAGGCCGCAACATGCCTAGGCGTGATGTGATTGCGCCCAGATAGAAAACAGGAGCGAATAAAGAGTTGCCTAGCGAGCAGTTCCATCTGGTTCAAGCTCCCCGTTATGTGTTGGCAGGACCGTTCGAGTTGAGCGATATGCAGACCGTGCGGTGCAATCGGCGGGCTCGTTGTCTGCCTCTAAGGTAATCTTCCGTGGCGAAAGAAAACCCCAGCCAAGGATGGGTAGGACTGCTGACCGATCGATCAACTGCGAGTAACCGGGAAGAAGCTACACACCGCCTGTCGCCGATCCATACCAATGGATGGGGCGGTGGGATCAGTTGGGGACTCGTACGTAACCGGGCTCGAGTCCGAAGACTTCCAGCCCCTCAGGCATCGAACGACCGGCCTCGATTTCGACCACGCTGACGGGATGCTGGGGTGTGCTGCGGTAGTCGAGTAGCCACTTGCCCCCAGCGCGACGCATGGCGGCGCTGGGCACCACGAGCGCTGCGGGATTGTGATAGGTGAGGATGCTCAGCTTGGCGCTCATGCCGAGCCTGACCCTATGCATCTGGGCCTCATCCAGCGCGGGGATGACCACCACCACCTCGAACTGCGCACTGCCGCTGGAGGTGCTGGTGAGCGCCTGCCCGCCAACCACCTTCAGGCTGCCGTGCAACTGCTGCCCCTCGAAGCCGTCGCCGGTAACCTCCACCGGCTGGCCTTCCTGAAGCTGATTGACGTCCAGTTCGGCGACGCGAGCGATGACTTTCAGCCCCTCGATGCTGGCGAGGCCGAGCAAGGGTTGCCCCTGGCTGACCCGGCTGCCGGCCTGTATGGGGCCTCTGGCCACCTCCTCGGCGCTGATGCCGGGCGCTTGCACGACGATGCCGGAAAACGGCGCCAGTACCTCGCGCGACGCCAGTTGCTGCTTGAGTGCCTGATATTTGACCTCGGCATTGGTCAGCTCCATTTCGGCGATTTGTCGGTATTCGCCTTGACCTCGCTGGAGCGCGCTTTCCAGTTCGGCTTGCGCCGCACGCAGGTCGAGGCGCTGGAGCTGGGTCTGCCTTTGCAGGTCTTCCAGCTCGTTGCGTGGCACGATGCCCTTTTCGTGCAGAGCCTGGGTTTCCTTGAGTTTCTGCTCGTTGCCGTCCAGGCTCATCTGCACGCTGCGCAACGCGCGCCGGGCGCGGCTGACTTCCTGGCCGTTTTCCCAGTCCTGCAGTTCACGCACGTTGCGCCGTGCCTTGAGCAGGGTCGAGAGGGCTTCGCGTACCTGTGTCTCCAGTTCGCTGGCGTTCATTTCGAGCAAGCGTTCGCCTTTGACGACGCGTTGCCCCGGCTCGACTAAGAGGCTGGCGACATTGCCGTTGAAGGGCGCGCTGATGGTGAGTGTGCGCTCCGGCTCGATGCGCCCGACCAGGCCGATGCGATGTTCCAGGACACTGGGTTGCACGGCCTGCCAGTGTCCGGAGGCTGGCTCGACGCTGGCGTCCGGGCGGGTCTGCAGGAGCAGTGGCGCGGTTACGCCGAGCAGCAGGGCGAGTGCGGCGATTGCCAGGCGTAGCCTGCGCCGGCGCGTCGATTCAATGGTCATTGATGATGATCTCCCAGCTTTCCAGCGTCATGCCCAGGGTCAGATCCAACTGCGTCTGTGCGTTGAGGTAGGCGATCAGCGCGTTGAGACGGGCGTTCTCGGCGTTCTGCAGATCGCTCTCGAAGCTGAGCACCTGAAAGTTGCTGGAGCGCCCGGCGGCCAGCTTGTCCCGTTCGATCGACAGTTTGCGCTGGGACAGCTCCACGCCGCGTTGGGCGATCTCGTATTGCCGCCAGCGGGTGCCGAGGTCACGCACCACATCCTTGACGTTGCGTATCAGCGTCTGCCGGCTTTCTTCCAGTTGCAGTTGCTGATGCTCGACGTTGATCCGGGCATGCACTTCGCCCTGGCGGCGGCTCAGGTCGCCGATGGGAATGTCCAGGCGCAGCCCGGCATAGCTGTCCCAGCGTCTCTCCCCGCCGCTGTCATTGGATGAACCATAGCGATCGCGGGCCTGGTTGGCACCGAGCTCGACGGAGAGGTCCCACTGGCTCTGGTTCTTGGCCAGCAGCAGGTTGATGTCCGCCTGTTGGCGCTGGATCAACTGGCGCAGATAATCGGGTTGCTGTTGTTCGGCCAGACGTATGGCCAGGCTCGGGTCGATCGCTATCGCTTCGGCCTGCAGGGAATCGGTCGCCCGCACCGGCGAGGAGAGATCCAGGGCGAGCAGGCGCAACAGATCGAGGCGGCTGGTATCCACCTGATTGGCAGCTTCTTCCACGCTCAGCTCCTGGGTAGCCAGGCTGGCTTCGGTCTGTACGGCATCGAATTCGGCCATGCGCCCGGCCTGGATCATGGCCCGGTTGACCTCCAGCAACTCCCGGGAACGTTGCAGTGCCGTCTTGGCGATGCGCAGTTGCTCCTGAGCCCGCAGCAGGTCGCGGTAGGCATAGATGATTGTTGAGACTGTCTGCGAAATGTTGGCTTTGAGGCCGAGGCGATTGGCCTGCTCGGTGAGGCGGGCGAGTTGCCGGGGCGCGGTGGTGACCTCTCGCCCGGCGCCGCGCAACAGCGGCTGGATGATGCTGAAGTCGACTCCGTCGTTGCGGCGCCAGCCAGCCTCGTTGGCTTCGCTGTGATTGTTGCTCCAGCCGAGGCTGAACAGGGTGCCGTACTCGCTCAGCAGCGTGCTGGTCGCGCCGAATTCGCCACGGCGCTCACGGTCCTCACTGCTGCGAGAAGCCCGGTAGTAGCTGGACAGATACAGCTTAGGGCTGAAAACGTCCTCTGCTACCCGCAGGTCGAACTTGTCGGCGACCCGCCACAGATAGGCGCTCTTGATCGAGCGGTTGTTGCGCAGCCCGAGAAAGACCGCATCGAGCAGGGACAGATCTGTCATTTGCTCGCTGAGCAGAATCGGGTTTGGCGCGGCAGGCATGCTGGGCGCTGAAGGGGTCAGCGGCTCCTCACGCCAGGCCTGCGCAGGAGCGCAGGCCATGGCCAGGAGTACGGCGAGGAGCAGCCGTTCATTCATCGCGCAAGGCTTCCACAGGTTGCAGGCGTGAAGCGGTCATGGCCGGATGCAGGCCGAAGAACAGACCAACCAGCACGGTGCTGCCGAGCCCCAGAGGCAGAGCCCCAGGCTCCAGCGCGAATGCCCAGCCCGAGAGCTGCGCGTAGCCCCAGCCGCCGGCCACCCCCAGGGCCGCACCGAACAGCGCGCCGACGCTGGTCAAGGCCACCGCTTCGACCAGGAACAGGTTGCGGATGTCGCGCCTGCGTGCACCCAATGCCAGGCGTATGCCGATCTCCCGCCGACGTTCGTTGACGTTCATGAGCATCACGTTCATCACGCCCACGCCGCCGCCCAACAGGGAAACCAGCCCAAGGGCGGCGAGCAGGTAGGTGAAGGTCTGGCTTTGCTGCTGCATGCCTGCCAGTACCTGCTGCGCATAGACCAGGTTCGGCTGGACATCGCCGGCGATACGTCGCGTCACGGCTCCGACCAGTTGTTCACCGGCCAGTGGCACCTGCTCGGCGCTGTTGGCGCGGGCCACTACATGGCTGAGCCGCGCATTGGGATCGAGGCGTGGCATGCCTTCGAGCGGAATGAACAGGGTTTCGTTGGCATTGAACGGCAGCAGCAGGCCGGGCGCCTCCTGCTTGAGTATGCCGACGATCTGGAACTGATAGGCATGCAGGCGCACTCGGTCGCCCAGCTTGAGCGGTGCGTTGGGTTGGCTCAGCGCCTGTGCCAGCGAGGCACCGATCACGGCATAGGTTTCCCGGCGATCGAAGCCCGACAGCGCCCGGCCAGCCTCCACGGACAGAGCAGCGGCGGTGAACAGTTCGGGGATGGTGCCGATGATATTGGCATTGCTCTGCTGGCCATTGAAGATCGCCGGCGCGCCGTAGCTCATCACCGGCGCAAGGTTGGCGATGGCGGGCATGTCCTGGCGCAGCGAATCTGCATCCAGCCGCAGCGGCAGGCCGTCATGCCCCGTCGTCAGGGGCGGTAGCTGCAGGATCAGGATATCGCTGCCCAGGTTGCGAAAGATCGCCAGCGATTGCGTTGCGGCATTGCCGCCGATATTGAGCAGGGCGACCACCGAACAACTGCCCATGACGATGCCCAGCAGGGCCAGCAAGGCGCGCCTGCCCAGGGTGCGCAGGCTGCCGATGGCTTCGCCCAGGATCTGGCTGACGGTCGGGCCGCCAGTTTCCGGCATGACGGCGATCATTGGCCGCTCGACTCGTGCAGGCGCCCTTGACGCACTTCTATCTGACGCCCCAGACGGCTGGCGATGCCGGGGTCATGGGTGACCACGACCAGGGTGACGCCCTGGCGCAGGTTGAGCTCGATCAGCAGCTTCATGATGTCCTGGGCCGTGGCAGCATCCAGATTGCCGGTCGGCTCATCAGCAAGGATCAGCGCGGGATCGCCGATCAGGGCCCGGGCTATGGCGACGCGCTGGCGCTGACCGCCGGAGAGGCTGGCCGGGCGGTGCTTGCTGCGTTCTGCCAGGCCGACCTGCTCGAGCATGGCATGTGCCTGCTCGCGGGCCAGCTTCGGGGCAATACCGCGATAGGTGAGGGGCAGGGCGACGTTATCCAGCGCACTGAGCCGAGGCAGCAAGTTGAAGCTCTGGAAGACGAAGCCGATCAGGCGGTTGCGTAGCGCGGCCAGGTCGTCCGCGCTGGCCTGGGCGACGTCGATGCCATTGAGGTGGTAGCTGCCCGTGTCGGGGCGGTCGAGCAGGCCCAGGACGTTGAGCAGGGTGCTCTTGCCCGAGCCGGAACGGCCGATGAGGGCGCAGCTGTCCCCACGTTCGATCAGCAAATTCACGTCCTGCAGGACGGGCAGTGCCGTGTCGGCCAGCCGGTAGTGCTTGCCAATGCGCTGCAACTGGATGAGCTGTTCTTCGTTATTGTTTTCGAGCATCCCGATGCCACTGCCTGCGTCCATGTCGATGAACCACTGAGCATCGCCTTGTCAGGCACTTCCCGGAGCCGATGCCATAAGGCTCTGTTCCGGGAAATCAAAGGGCGGTCGCCCTTCTGCAAACGATCGCAACAGGAGCATGTCCGATAGCAGGATTGGCAGCGCTGACTTGTCTGTAAAGCCAACTTTTTTCTGGTTCGCTCAGGCAGTGTTACCGATGCTCACACCTTCCATGTCGAGCGCTGAGCGTGCCGGAACAGGAGATGGATGAGGGCATCGGGCTGCCTCGGCGCAGGCGCAGGATCAGAACGGCGCGGGGCACTCGAAACGCATGCGCTCGCCGGTTTGCGGGTGGGTGAGGGCGAGCATGCTGGCGTGCAGGCACAGGCGCTCATGGGCGGCCAGGGCTTGTTCGTGGGCGTAGAGGCGGTCGCCCAGCAGCGGATGACCGATGGACAGCATATGCACGCGCAACTGGTGCGAGCGTCCGGTGATGGGCGTGAGCTCGACCCGGCACCAGTCGCCGCAGCGCTCGATGACGCGCCAGTGGGTCAGAGCATGTTTGCCCAGTTCGTGATCGACCACATGACGTGGTTTGGTCGGCGGGTCGTAGCGCAGCGGCAGGCCGATGCTGCCGCTGTCGGCCTGTGGCTGGCCCCAGCACAGGGCGGTGTAGGCCTTCTCGGTTTCACGGTCGTGGAACTGCCGGGACAGCTCGCGGTGGCTGTCGGCGTCGCGAGCCAGGACGATGATGCCAGAGGTTTCCCAGTCCAGCCGATGCACGATGCGCGCTTCCGGGTAGCCGTTTTCCTGCAGGCGGGTGACCAGGCAATCCTTGTTGTCATCGGCGCGGCCGGGCACCGACAGCAGCAGGGTGGGCTTGTTGATCACCAGCAGGGCGGCGTCCTGGTGGAGAATTTCGATCTGGCTTAGCGGCATGAGCGTTCGCAACGGTCTGGTAGGAGCGAGCTCTGCTCGCGAAAAATGCAGGTTACCGATATTCGCGAGCAGAGCTCGCTCCTGCAGGCTATCGATGACTACAAACGAACACGGCGGCCGAAGCCGCCGTGAGCGCAACCGGCCTCGATCAACGGTCCGGTAGAGTGATGTTCAACTCCAGAATCGAGCAACTGCCCTGGTTTTCCAGGGCGACCTGGACCTGATCCGATTCGATGTTGACGTACTTGCGGATCACTTCCACCAGCTCCTGCTGCAGGGCAGGCAGGTAGTCCGGCTGGCTACGCTGACCACGTTCGTGGGCAACGATGATCTGCAAGCGCTCTTTGGCGATGGATGCGGTGGTTTCCTTCTTGCGCGAACGCAAGAAGTCAAAAATATTCATTCTCGACCTCCAAACAGGCGCTGCAGGAAGCCCTGCTTCTTCACATCCAGGAAGCGGTGCGCCACGTCCTTGCCGAGCAGGCGATCGACTGCGTCGCTGTAAGCCTGGCCGGCATCGCTCTGGTCATCGAGGATGACCGGGATACCCTGGTTGGATGCCTTGAGCACGGCCTGGGATTCGGGGATCACGCCGAGCAGGCGAATGGCGAGGATTTCCTCGACGTCTTCGACGCCAAGCATCTCGCCCTTGGTGACGCGCTCGGGATTGTAACGGGTGAGCAGCAGGTGTTCCTTGATCGGTTCTTCGCCTTTCTCGGCGCGGCGCGATTTGCTCGCCAGCAGGCCGAGCATGCGGTCGGAGTCGCGTACCGAGGACACTTCCGGGTTGGTCACGACAATGGCTTCGTCGGCGAAATACATCGCCAGGTGAGCACCTTTCTCGATACCGGCTGGCGAGTCGCAGACCACGTATTCGAAATTCTGCGACAGCTCGGTGATGACCTTCTCGACGCCTTCCTGGGTCAGCGCGTCCTTGTCACGGGTCTGGCTGGCGGCCAGCACGTAGAGGTTCTCGAGGCGCTTGTCCTTGATCAGGGCCTGGGTCAGGGTTGCTTCGCCGTTGACGACGTTGACGAAGTCGTACACCACGCGGCGTTCGCAGCCCATGATCAGGTCGAGGTTACGCAGGCCGACGTCGAAGTCGACGATGACGGTCTTGTGCCCGCGCAGGGCGAGGCCGGTACCGATGGCAGCGCTGGTGGTGGTTTTACCGACGCCACCTTTGCCGGAAGTGACTACGAGGATCTTGGCCAAGGTGATTCACCCCAAAAAATGAAGATAACGCGGGAATCTGGGGCCGTTAAAGGCTTCCAGATGCCCTTTTTGTGTCCGTAAAAAGTGGCCGCAGTATCCGTTAAAGGCGGGTGATGTTCAACACGTCACCCGACAGGCTGACGTGCACTGCATCGCCCCACAGCGGGTCGCGGCGCAGGTCTTCGGCAACCTTGTAATGGCCGGCGATCGACAACATTTCGGCGCCCATTTGCTGACAGAAAATCCGTGCCTTGGTGTTGCCCTTGATGCCCGCCAGGGCGCGGCCACGCATGGGCGCGTAAACATGGATGTTGCCATCGGCGAGAAGTTCCGCCCCGGCGCTGACCGGTGCCAGCACGATCAGATCGCCACCCTGGGCATAGATCTGCTGGCCGCCGCGCACCGGGCTGGTGATGATGCGACTGGGTTTGTGTTCGGGTTCGGCCGGTTTTTCTTCGATTTTCTTTGGCGCTGGATCGAGGAGGCGTTCGCGTGCACCGGAGGGCGGCAGTACCGGCAGATCCATGGCTTCGGCAGCGGCGACATCGCTTTCCCGCGAGGCGCGGATGGCCAGGGTGCGCAGGCCATGGCGGCGGCAGACGGCCATCAGTTCGGCCAGGGCCAGTTCACCTTCGCCTTCCGGCAGTTTGTCCAGGGCCAGCACCAGCGGCGTGTTGCTGAAGAAGGCCGGGGCCTGGGCGACTTTTTCCGTCAGTTGCGCGTCGAGGCGTTCGAGATCGTTGTGCGCCAGTTCCATCACGGTGATGGCGAGCATGCTGCCCTTGAGCTGGAATACGGGGTCTTGGGCGAGGAGGTCGGCTTGGCTCATGGTGGGGCGATGGGCCTTCTGGCGAGTCGAAAGATGCCGGACTTATAACGAGATAGCCCGCATGCCGCAAGCCGCGCGCGTCAGCGAGCCGGGGGCGAGGCGAAGGCTTGGCTGTCGATTCGCTGTCGTGACCTGCTCCTGCGGCAGTGATGCCAGCGAGCCGGTCGGGAAAACTGCGTTAGAATGCGCGGCTTTGTAAGTGATCGGAAACGTCTCATGGATCGCCCCCGCTTTCGCGCCTATTTTCTTCATCCGCGCTTCTGGCCGCTGTGGCTGGGCTTCGGATTGCTGTGGCTGGTGGTGCAACTGCCTTATGGTCTGCAGCTGAAACTGGGGCGAGCACTGGGCTGGCTGATGTACCGCACGGCAAGCTCGCGCCGGCAGATCGCTGCGCGCAATCTGGAACTTTGCTTCCCTGGCAAGAGCGCTGCCGAGCGCGAGCGCCTGCTCAAGGAGAACTTCGCCTCCACCGGTATCGCCTTCTTCGAGATGGCCATGAGCTGGTGGTGGCCCAAGGCGCGTCTGGCGCGACTGGCGCAGGTCGAAGGCCTCGAGCATCTGCAGCAGGCGCAAGCCGAGGGGCAGGGCGTGATCCTCATGGCGGTGCACTTCACCACCCTGGAGATCGGCGCCGCGCTGCTCGGTCAATTGCACACCATCGACGGCATGTACCGCGAGCATGACAACCCGCTGTTCGACTACATCCAGCGCCGTGGCCGTGAACGCCACAACCTCGATGCCAGCGCCATCGAGCGCGAGGACATTCGCGCCATGCTCAAGGTGCTGCGTGCCGGCCGTGCGATCTGGTACGCGCCGGATCAGGATTACGGCCGCAAGCAGAGCATCTTCGTGCCGCTGTTCGGTATTCAGGCGGCCACGGTTACCGCCACCACCAAGTTCACCCGCCTGGGCAAGGCGCGCGTGGTGCCTTTCACCCAACAGCGCCTGGCCGATGGCAGCGGTTATCGTCTGGTGATCCATCCGCCGCTCGAAGGCTTCCCCGGCGAGAGCGAGGAGGCCGATTGCCTGCGTATCAACCAGTGGATCGAGCAGGTGGTCAGTGCCTGCCCGGAGCAGTACCTGTGGGCGCATCGGCGTTTCAAGACGCGCCCCGAGGGCGAGCCGAAGCTGTACGGTAAGCGCAAGTAGCGCATCTATACTGCAACGAAAAACAGGATCGTTCGATGACCGTGATTGCCCGCCACGATGCGCCCGTTACCGGGCTGATCCTCTCTGGTGGCGGGGCGCGGGCGGCCTATCAGGTCGGGGTGTTGGCAGCCATTGCCGACCTGTTGCCGGACGCCTCGCACAATCCCTTTCCGGTTATTGTCGGGACCTCGGCCGGGGCGATCAATGCCGTTGGCCTGGCCTGTGGCGCGCTGCAGTTCGGCGAAGCCGTGCGGCGCCTGACCTCGGTCTGGCAAGGCTTTCACACCCACATGGTGTACCGCAGCGACTGGCCCGGCGTGCTGCGTCAGGCGGCGCGTTTCATTGGTCATAGCCTGCTTGGCCTGGGGCGCGATGTTCCGGTGGCCTTGCTCGACAGTTCGCCGTTGCGTGAGTTGCTGGAGCGCGAGCTGGACTTCTCCGGCATCGCTGCGGCCGTGCGCCATCGCCAGCTGCGGGCGGTAGCAGTGACTGCCTTCGGCTACGAAAGTGGTCAGGCGGTGACCTTCTATCAGGGCCGCGCCACTATCGATCCCTGGTTCCGCCATCGTCGCGTCGGTGTACCAACGCGTCTGCAGCTTGACCATTTGCTGGCCAGTGCGTCGATCCCGCTGATCTTTCCGCCGGTGAAGATCAACCGCGAGTATTTTGGCGACGGCGCAGTGCGCCAGGCGGCGCCGATCAGCCCGGCACTGCATCTCGGAGCCAGCCGCGTGCTGGTAATCGGTGTCAGCGGCAACGCCCAGCTCGAACCCGATGCCGCGCTACCGCGCGTGATCAGCACTCGACCGCCGAGCCTGGCGCAGATCGGCGGGCATATGCTCAACAGTACCTTTATCGACAATCTGGAGACGGACATCGAGCTGCTCGAACGGCTCAACCAGATGAGCGCACTGGTGCCGCCGGAGCGGCGTCCGCGTGGGTTGGGTTTGAACCCGGTGGACGTGCTGGTGATTGCTCCGAGCCAGCCGCTGGATCAGATCGCCGCGCGCCATCAGCGTGAGCTGCCCAAGGCGCTGCGACTGTTTCTGCGCGGCCCGGGGGCGACCAAGGCCGGTGGTGCGGGCGTACTCAGTTACCTGCTGTTCGAGCCCGGCTACTGCAGTGAACTGATCGAGTTGGGTTATCAGGATGCGATGACGCGCAAGGCCGACCTCTGCCGTTTTCTCGGGTTGGCCGAGGTCGCCCATTCCGCATGAGGCACGTCAGGCCAGCACACCATCACGAAAATCGCGCATGGCCTGCTCGATTTCCTCGCGGCTGTTCATCACGAACGGTCCGTACTGGACGATGGGTTCGTTCAGTGGTGTGCCGGCGATCAGGAATACCCGCGCGCCATGGGCGCTGGCCAGGTGCAGCTCACCCTCGTCGGATAGTCGCACCAGACGCCCGGCGCTGACCGGTTGTGTACTGGCCTCGGGCAGCTCGAGCAGGCCTTGATAAACGTACAGCATGACCCGCTGACCATCGGCCAGGCGCGGTGAAACCTGGCTGCCGGCCGGCAGGTTCAGGTCGAACAGCTGAGGCTGGGTGTGTGGACGCTGCACGGCGCCGGCCTGGCGGATCTCGCCGTCATCGAATTCACCGGCGATCACCACCACCTCGGCGCCGGACGCCGTGTTGATGCGCGGGATGTCGGTGGCTGGAATGTCGCGGTAGCCCGCTTCACCCAACTTGTCCTTGGCCGGCAGGTTGAGCCACAGCTGGAAGCCGCGCATGGCGCCGGACTCCTGCTCGGGCATCTCGCTGTGGATGATGCCGCGCGCAGCTGTCATCCATTGCACGCCGCCGCTGCCGAGCAGGCCGACGTTGCCCAGATGGTCCTCATGGCGCATGCGCCCTTCGAGCATGTAGGTGATGGTCTCGAAACCACGATGCGGGTGCGGCGGGAAGCCGGCGATGTAGTCGTCGGGATTGTCGGTGGAGAACTCGTCGAGCATCAGGAAGGGGTCGAAGCGTTCCAGACCCGGTCCGCCGATCACGCGGTTGAGGCGCACTCCGGCGCCGTCCGAGGCGGGTTGGCCTGGCTGGATGCTGATGACGCGGCGTTGCGAGGTCATGGCGGGCTCCTTGAAAGGTAGGAATGACGCCATGCTAGTCGCATTCAATCGATGTTTGGGTGGAAATTTTGCGGGCCATGCATCGATAAATTCGATGCATGGCCGAGGGCTCAGTCGGCAATCTTCAGCTTGCGCGACTCGTGGTAGAAGTAGCGAATCTTCTCGTACTCGAACGGCGAGTTGAGTTGGCCATAGCGGAAGCCGGTATTGGCGCGGGTGTCGATGATGCGTAGTGCGGTGATGCCGGGATTGCTGCGACTGGCGTCGGCCACATCGAGGTAATTGACCGCATTCTCCAGGCTGTAGTCCGCCACCAGCCCGCCGGTGTCGCGCAGGTTCGATGGCCCGAGCAGCGGCAGCATCAGGTAAGGCCCTGCGGGTACGCCGTAGTAGCCCAGGGTTTGGCCGAAGTCTTCGCTCAACCGGGGTAGGCCCATCTTTGTCGCCGGGTCCCAGATACCGCCGACACCAAGGATGGTATTGAACAGCAACCGCGCGGTGCTGTTCATCGCCCGCTTGCCCTTGAGCTGCAGCACGCTGTTGGCCAGCGTGGGAATCTCGCCGAGGTTATTGAAGAAATTGTGCACGCCGGTCTGCACCAGGTTCGGTGTGACGTAGCGGTAGCCGTCGACCACGGGCAGGAACACCCATTGATCGAAGCGGTAGTTGAAGTGATAGACGCGGCGGTTCCACGACTCCAGCGGGTCATAGACCTGCAGGGCGTCACTGGAGGCGCGTTCGAACTCCTGCTGATCCAGTCCTGGGTTGAACTGCAGGTTCTGCAGCGGGTTGGTGAAACCGTCGGCATCGACCTTGCTTTCGGCCAGTGCCTGTCCGCTGCCCAGCAGCAGGGCGATGATGAGCGTGCTGTGTTTAACCACGGAAGAACTCCAGCATGGCGTCGCTGTTGACGCGATAGTTGAGGTTGCCGCAGTGCCCGCCGCGCGGGTAAAGGGTCAGGCGGTCGCCAAAGGTGCGGCGCAGAAAGCCGATGTCGCCCTGGCCGAGGATCAGGTCGTCGGCGTTGTGCATCACCGAGACCTTGTCGCTGCCTCTGAGATAGTCCTCCAGCGCATACAGGCTGCTCTTGTCGACCAACTGGTTGAGGCTGCCGCCATTGTGGCGAGCACGCCACATGGGCATCAGTTGCTCGGCGATATAGCAATCGAAGTCGCAGCGCAGGGCCATCTGGAAGAATGGCGTGAGGCTTGTGCTCTCAGTGATGCGGTAGTCGCGCGGGGTAATCAGGCCGCGGCGGTTGAGCAGGTCCGAGGTGAACACGATGTCGGCCGACGAGAAGCGGAACGAGGTGCCGATGAGCATGGCCATCTGTTCGTCGGAGAGCCGCTCTTTTGACTGCTGGAAGTCATAGAGCATGGCGTCGTTGATATCCAGATAGCCCTTGTCATTGAAGTAGCGGGTCAACTTGCCCAGCACCAGATCATAGAAATTGGTGCTGTTGTCGATGCCTTGGACCTTGGTCTGCACCAGCTTGTCGAGGTTGGTGATGGAGGTGTAGAGGTTGACCGGCGGGTTGAGCAGCAGCACGCGTTTGAAATCGAAGGCGCGGCGGGTTTCGTCGATCTGGCTGACGAAGGCGGCATGCAGCGCGCCGAGGCTGTAACCGGTCAGCAGGAACTCGCTGACTTCCAGCTTCGGATGCTGGGCGCGTACGGCCTGCATGGCGCGGTACAGGTCGTCGGCATCGTCTGGGCTGTAGCCCGGCGTGGCAGAGCGCGAGGCGGCTGCCATGAAGTCATAGCTGGTCGGCGACGACAGCTGCACGACATGGAAGCCGGCGCCGTAGAAAAGCTTCTTCAGGTACTCGGTGGTGCCGCTGGCATAGTGCGCGCCAGTGCCGGCGATGATGAAGATCAGTGGTGCACGGCCTTTCTGCTGGGCCAGGCGATAGTGCAGCTTGGTCACCGGCCAGAAGTTGTCCAGCAGCTCGAATTCGCGGTCCGGGCGCAGGCGTACCGAGTAGTCGCGCTGCCTGATGTCGCCGTCGGCCGGCAGCGTCGGGCGCAGTTCGGGCGGTGTGGTGGCGATGGTCGCTTCGAACGGGTTGGCCAGTGGATAGCCATAGCTTTCCGCATCCACATCGGCGGCCATCGCCGAGACACAGAAGGCTAGGCCACCGAGCAAGGCGGCGAGTCGGGCAAGGCTGGGCATGTGGTAAGTCCCTTTGAATAAGAGAACGTCTGGATTGAACAGCTGGCTTATGACAGCAGCAAGCTGGGCAAAGTGCCAGACTATCCTGCCTTATCGCAGGAAAACTTGAGTAACTGGGGTAGGCGTCCCCCGCGCCTGGCCGATTGCAGGCTTGTTCAGTCAGGCGTGATGATGCAGCCAGGCATGCTTGGGGCGCTCCGCCGACGGCTGGCGACGGCGCTCGAAACGTTGCCAGACCTTCTCGTGGAAGTAGAAGCCCACGGAGTTGCACAGCGGTTCGATAGCCGCCACCAGGCTACTGGCCGCAACGCTGCCGGTCAGTGCGTAGGTAACGGCGAAGGCGATGCAGAAGTGCATGATGGTGAAGGTCAGGGTCTTGAGCATGATGCACCTCGTTGAGAATCATTTCGTCGTGTGAGAGAGGCTAGTCCTGTTCGTCAGTGTCGGGAAATGTGGCCTTTGCATGGTCCTGATAGTGGTGGTCAATTGATATTGTCTTATGGAAAGTCTCTTTCTATTTATTTCGCCCAGGGGTGGCTGCGTTAAGGTGGCGCTCTATTTCGATGGAGTCGGGCGATGCAGATCAGTGATATTCCCTTTGGCGTGACGGACTGGGCGGCGATACCAGTGACCGAACATCCGGGCGAGCGTGGCGTGGCACGTTGGCGTACTTGCCAGTTCGGTGCGCTGCGTGTGCGTATGGTCGAATATTCACCGGGTTATCTGGCCGACCACTGGTGTCAGAAAGGGCATGTGCTGTTGTGCCTGGAAGGGGAGCTGACCACCGAGCTTGAGGATGGCCGGGTATTCGTGCTCAAGCCCGGCATGAGCTACCAGGTGGCTGATGGTGCAGAGCCCCATCGTTCCTCGACAGCGTCCGGTGCGCGCCTGTTCGTGGTGGACTGAGCCGCGATGCTTTGGCGCATGGCTGCCGACGCTCTGGTACTGGTGCACCTGAGCTTCATTCTGTTCGTGCTGCTGGGTGGCTTGCTGCTGCTGCGTTGGCCGCGGTTGATCTGGCTACACCCGCCTGCAGTGGCCTGGGGCATCGTGGTGGAGTGTCTGCATCTGGGGTGCCCGCTGACGCCCTGGGAAAACCAGCTGCGCCGAATGGCCGGACAGGCGGGTTATGACGGCGGCTTCATCGAGCACTACCTGATACCGCTGATCTATCCGGCCGGGCTCACGCCACAGATCCAGATCGGGTTGGGTGCCATCGTCGTGCTGGTCAACCTGGCCGTTTACACCTGGCTGATCTGGCGCTGGCGCAATAAGGCTTGACCGCGATTTGCCCTGCCTATTCATAAGTCTGATGAAGGCGCGGGAGCTTTATTGCCTTCGCTACACTGGCAGCCATTGCAACCAAACATTGAAGGCAGGGCTGCTATGCAAAACCGCATGATGATCACTGGCGCGGGCTCCGGCCTGGGACGCGAAATTGCCCTGCGTTGGGCGCAAGAGGGCTGGCGCCTGGCGCTGGCTGACGTCAACGAGGCTGGTCTGGCAGAAACCCTCAAGCTGGTGCGCGAGGCCGGCGGCGACGGCTTCATCCGTCGCTGCGACGTGCGTGACTACAGCCAGCTGACCGCCTTGGCCCAGGCCTGCGAGGAGCAGTTCGGCGGCATCGATATCATCGTCAACAACGCCGGTGTTGCCTCCGGTGGCTTCTTCAGCGAGTTGTCACTGGAGGACTGGGACTGGCAGATCTCGATCAACCTGATGGGCGTGGTCAAAGGCTGCAAGGCATTCCTGCCGCTGCTGGAAAAGAGCAAGGGCAAGATCGTCAACATCGCCTCCATGGCCGCGCTGATGCAGGGGCCGGGAATGAGTAATTACAACGTCGCCAAGGCGGGCGTGGTGGCACTCTCGGAAAGTCTGCTGGTAGAGCTGCGCCAACTGGAGATCGGCGTGCATGTGGTCTGTCCGTCGTTCTTCCAGACCAATCTGCTGGATTCCTTCCGTGGCCCGACTCCGGCGATGAAGGCTCAGGTGGGCAAGCTGCTGGAGAGCTCACCGATCAGCGCGGCAGATATCGCCAATTACATCCATGATGAGATGGCCAAGGGCAGCTTCATGATCCTGCCCCACGAAATGGGCCGTATGGCCTGGGCGCTGAAGCAGAAGAACCCTCAGGCGCTGTACGACGAGATGGCCAGCATGGCCGAGAAAATGCGTGGCAAGGTCAAATCCGTCAGCTGACCACAAGGTCAGTTATTTGCACCTGCAGGCTTGCCTGGCATGGCCTGCAGGGGTAGGGTGGCCACCCCGGCCTGCCTGCCGTCATGACCTCGGATAACTCGTGAAACCTGTCCCTCGGGCCCTGTTGCTAGTGGCCCTGGTGCTGGCGGCGATCAACTTGCGCCCCGGTATCACTTCCCTTGCACCGCTGATCGAGCGCATCGCTGCGGAGCTCTCGCTGAGTCGCAGCTTCATCAGTTTGACCACCGCCTTGCCGGTGCTGTGCATGGGCCTGCTCGCGCCATTGGCGCCGCGCCTGGCGATGCGCTGGGGCCTCGAACGCACCATCGTGCTATGCCTTGGACTGATCGGCCTGGCGTTGCTGGCGCGTCTGGCCGCGCACCAGAGTGCGGTGCTGATCGGCAGCGCCATCGCTTTGGGCGCTGCCATCGCGGTTGCCGGGCCTTTGCTGTCCGGGTTCATCAAACGCCATTTCGCCAGCCAGATGGGCCGTGTGGTGGGCTGGTATTCGCTGGGTATGGCCATCGGTGGTGCTGGCGGTGCGGTGCTCACGGCTCCGGCTACGGCGCTGTTCGGCGATGCCTGGCATCTGGGGCTGGCGGTATGGGCGGCACCGGCGCTGTTCGGGGTGATGCTCTGGCTGTGGTTGCCCAATCAGGCCAGCGCCGCTGACGAGCACGAGGGCGGTGGTCTGCCCTGGCGCCAGCCGCGCGCCTGGTTGATCAGCTGCTTCTTCGCCATTCAGGCGGGCTTGTTCTATGCCATCGCGACCTGGGTGGTGGCGCGCTATCACGAAGCGGGGCTGAGCCTGCTGCGTAGCAACTCGCTGCTGAGCATTTCGATGCTGATGGGTTTGCCCAGTTCCTTCCTGCTGCCCTGGCTGGCGCAGCGCTACAACGCCCGTTATCCATTGCTGCTGGCCTGCGGGGCGATCACCTGTGGTTGCCTGGCGATGGTTACGTTCATGCCGCGCCTGGTGCCGGAATTGTGGGCTGTGATCATGGGCTTCTCGCTGGGCGGCTCTTTCGCCTTGTCGCTGGTGCTGCCGCTTTACGAAGCCGGCTCGCCACTGGCGGTCAGCCGCTGGACGGCGATGATGCTTTTCACCGGCTACAGCCTGGGTTGCCTGACACCCATTCTCACCGGGCTGGCACGTGATCTGTCTGGCAGCTACCGCCTGCCGTTCGCGGTGCTCACCGCGCTGGCACTGGTGATGACACTGGTGGCCTGGTTGTTGGGGCGTAGCCGACGCCAGTCTCGCTGAAGAATTCGCGCCAGTTCCTTTCTTGCCCAGGCATGCTGTGTTAGAAGGCGTTCTGCTTTTTCAGGAGTGCCGGTGTGGAGTCCGAATCCATCGTCTATGGCTGCATCCGCGACTGGCCCTCGGATGACCCCGAGTTACGTCGCCTGCGCCGTGAAACCAACCATGGTGTGCTCGCCGAGTTGCCGGCCGGCGAACTCTGGCCGTTTCTTGGTCGTGAGATGTTTTCCTTCTGCGACTTGCCCGGTGCCGGCCTGTACCAGACCCAGGTGATCCACTTCGGCGCCAGCTATGGCGCGGTCGAGTACGAGTGGAACCTTTGGATCGAAGCTTTCGAGGCGCTGCTCAAGCGCCTGTACTGGGCCAGCGCGGTGGTGCACCTGGAAACCGAACTCAATGGCATGCACACCTTTCGTTGGGAGTCCGATAGCGGCTTTCACAGCCCGCAGGAGGGTGGACTGCGCGTGCGCTGCGCCTGGGAGCGCGAAGGTGCCTTGCGCGGTTAAGGAGTGAGGATGATCAACTATCTATGGTTCCTGCTGGCTGCCCTGTTCGAGATCGCCGGTTGTTACGCCTTCTGGATGTGGCTGCGGCTCGATCGCAGCGCCTGGTGGATTGCTCCGGGGCTGCTCAGCCTGGCGGTTTTCGCCCTGATTCTGACCCGCGTCGAAGCCTCGTTCGCCGGTCGCGCCTATGCCGCCTAAGGCGGTGTATATATCGTCGCATCGCTGCTGTGGCTGGCGCTGATCGAAAAGACCCGACCGATGCTCAGCGACTGGTTGGGCGCTGCGCTGTGCCTGGCAGGCGCCACCATCATCCTGCTGGGACCGCGCTTTCATCCCTCTTGAATTGCTTATAAGCAGTAGAAGTAAAAAGTTCCGCTGTCATCAAATCTTTATATATCGGCAACTGAGCTGAAATAACCCCTCGCCAAGATTCCCCCAGCACGAACGAGCCAGTGGCTCGGGTGTTTTCAACACTAAAAGTCCAACAGGGGAATTTCTCGATGATCCGTAAGCACTTCGCCGGTTTCGTAGCCAGCGCCCTGGCCCTGGCCGTTTCCGCCCAGGCTTTCGCCGGTACCGTCACCACTGACGGCGCCGATATCGTGATCAAGACCAAAGGCGGTCTGGAAGTCGGTACCACCGACAAGCAGTTCGGTTTCAAGATTGGCGGCCGTCTGCAAGCTGACTACAGCACCTTCGACGGCATCTATACCGTGAACGGTGACAATGCCGATGCTGCCTACTTCCGCCGCGCCTTCCTCGAGCTGTCGGGCTATGTCTACAAGGACTGGGCTTACACCTTCAGCTACGATTTCTCTCACAATGCCGGCAGCTCTGAAGATGGCTACTTCGATGAAGCTTCCATCGCCTACAACGGTTTCGCTCCGGTCTCCATCAAGGTAGGTCGTTTCGACCCTGAATTCGGTCTTGAAAAAGCCACGAGTTCCAAGTGGGTTACCGCTCAGGAACGTACCGCTGCTTACGATCTGGTTGACTGGGCCAACGCCCATCAGAACGGTCTCGGTATCCAGGTTTCTGGCAGCGCAGGTGATTCGCTGTACGGTTCCTTCGGTCTGAGTGCCAAAGACCAGAACGATGTCGATGGTGAAAGCACCAAGCAATTCAACGTACGCGGTGTTTTCGCTCCGATGCACGAAGCCGGCAACGTTCTGCACTTCGGTGTCAACTACGCCCAGCGTGACCTTTCCGACACCGCGTTCGACGCTCGTATTCGCAGCCGTATGGGCATGCGTGGTGTGAGCACCAGCGGTGGTAACGATGCTGGTACCAACGGCAACCGTCTGGTTCTGGGTGGTACCAACGTTTCGCCGGCAGGCTCCTACGACAACGACAGCGCCCTCGGTCTTGAAGCAGCATTCGCCATGGGCCCGTTCTCGATTCAAGGCGAATACATCAAGCGTGAAATGGAAGCTGACAGCGCTGCCTTCGACGATATCGAAGGTGATGGCTACTACGCTCAGGTTGCATACACCCTGACCGGTGAAGCCCGTGGCTACAAGCTCGGCAAGTTCGACAGCATCAAGCCCAGCAACAAGCAGATTGGCGCCTGGGAGCTTTTCTATCGTTATGACCACCTGTCGGTAGATGACGATAACGGTGCTCGTGCGGCTATCAGTGACATCGAAGCCAAGGTCCACAACCTGGGTGTCAACTGGTACGTCAACGACTCCGTCAAGATCAGCGGTGTCTACGTCAAGGCCAAGGTCGACAACTCCACCAACGCAAATGGCGACGACGACGGTGACGGCATGGTCTTCCGTGCTCAGTATGCGTTCTAAGTAATACCTGATTGCTCCTTTGAACCCCGCCATGTGCGGGGTTTTTTATTGTTTCCAGCTTGGCGCCATGTAACCGAAAACATCGCCAGTTCATTCGCCATACATTTCAACTGAACAAAAAAGCCCCAGACTTGCTGGGGCTCTCTGCTCGCTACGATCAGTTTTGCTTCTGGAAACGCTCCAGTGCTTCTTCGATAAGCTGTCGCGCCTCGGCTGCATTGCCGTAGCCATTGAGTTCGACTTTCTTGCGACCTTCCGGCAACTTCTTGTAGACGCTAAAGAAAGCTTCGATGCGCTGACGTTCGATCAGTGGCAGGTCATCGACATTGAGGATCTTGTCGTAAGTAGGATCGACATCACTGCTAGGGACACCGATGATCTTCTCGTCCGCCTCCCCACCATCGATCATTCTCAGCACCGCGACCGGGCGGAACTTGATCAGCACGCCTGGATGCAGCGCTTCGCGGGTGAGTACCAGCGCATCGAGCGGATCACCGTCGCCACCCAGGGTGCGTGGCAGCGAGCCATAATTGGCCGGATAGGCAACTGGCATCGACTGGAAACGGTCGACGAAGACCAAGCCCTCCTCGTTGATCTCATATTTGGTGATGCTGCCGGCGGGAATCTCGACAGCCATGTGCACTTCATTCGGCGCATCTTTTGCCTGCGCGGCATGGAAGGGATGAACGATACCAGGCGCTGCGAGGGTACTAGGAGCAGCGAAGCTGATGGCAACACCGAGGGCAAGCAATGATCTACGCATGATGACTCCCGATAAGCTTGAGGGTTAATAAGCCGGCAGTCATCTTGCTGGCGCCTTGTTAGAGATATATTGCAGTCTGGCTTCTGGGACTCAGGTCATGCCCCTCACCATCATCGACTCGCTTCATGCTGTGCCCGCGGACGTATGGGACGGACTGCTGGCGCAGCCACAACCCTTTCTTCGTCATGCCTTTCTCAGTGCGCTGGAGGACAGCGGCAGCGTTGGCGGCCGCAGCGGTTGGCAGCCCTCACACCGGCTTTGGTGCGATGAGCACGACAAGGTGCAGGCGGCGCTGCCGGCGTATCTGAAGCAGCATTCCTACGGCGAATACGTGTTCGATCACGGCTGGGCCGATGCCTGTCGCCGTGCCGGAATCGGTTATTACCCCAAGCTGTTGGGCGCCGTGCCGTTCTCGCCGGTGAGCGGGGCGCGCTTGCTGGGTGATGCCCATGCGGCCGGGGATTTGCTTGACGCGCTGACGGCTGGTTTGAGCCAGGAAGAGTTGTCGAGCCTGCATATCAATTTCACCAGTCCGGCCTGTGATGCCGTGATGGTGCGGCGACCGGGGTGGCTGGAGCGCTTGGGTTGCCAGTTCCATTGGCACAATCGGGGTTACCGGGATTTCCAGGACTTTCTCGATGCGCTCAGCTCGCGCAAACGCAAGCAGATGCGCAAGGAGCGTGAACAGGTGGCGGGGCAGAGCATCGAGTTCGACAGGCGTCTGGGCCACGAATTGAGTGAGGCGGACTGGGATTTCGTCTATCACTGCTACGCCAACACCTACCACGTACGTGGCCAGGCGCCCTATCTGACGCGGGATTTCTTCAGTCTGCTGGCTGAACGCATGCCCGAGATGATTCGGGTGGTGTTCGCGGCGCAGCGTGGCCGTGCGCTGGCCATGGCCTTCAGCCTGGTCGATGGTGATACCTTCTATGGCCGCTACTGGGGGTGTCTGGCTGAATTCGACCGGCTGCATTTCGAGACCTGCTTCTATCAGGGCATGGAGCTGGCCATCGCCGAAGGTTTGCAGCGCTTCGATGCAGGGGCGCAGGGCGAGCACAAACTGATCCGAGGCTTCGAGCCGGTTCTTACTCGCTCTTGGCACTATCTGCGTCACCCGGGACTGCATGCTGCCGTTGCCGACTTTCTCGAGCAGGAGCGCTCTGGCGTGCGGGTTTACGCGCAAGAGGCGCGAAGCTATCTGCCTTTTCGCCAGCCTGACAACGGCTGATCGAGCGATCAGGTTATCGGCGAAGGGTCGAAACAGCTGTTTGCCGGAAGTTCCCTGAGTCGGAGATTTCTGTAAAAACTCCAGAGCTTTCAGCAAGAAGCCCGTTCGCTTCTGCCACTAAATTCCGCCCTTCACTTTCGTTACGACCGTTTTTGTCTGCGTCTATTGGTCAGACCAGCATTGCTGGGCTAGACCGATAAGAGAAGTTCTTGCAGTCGAACTGCGGTGGTGACGCGATTCGGTGGCCGCAGGCGCAAGCCAGGGAGGTCAGGGAAAGTGCCCAGGCACTTGCCGATGCATTGACGAGATCGTGGAGATTTCACTGCACCGGTATATGCCTCGATCGTGCTCACTCGATATCGATGTGACGAGGAAGAGAGACCGGAGCCCCGCATCCGCAAAAGCGGGTGCACTTTGCCAATCAGGGCACGGTGCCCGAGAACAACAAACGAGAGGGGAGCCCCCCAAAATGACAGCTAGTACTCCAATGCTCGTCACCTTCGTGGTGTACATCGCAGCCATGGTGCTGATCGGCCTGATCGCCTATCTGCGCACCAAGAACCTTTCCGACTACATCCTCGGTGGCCGTAGCCTCGGTAGCTTCGTTACCGCGTTGTCCGCCGGTGCCTCCGACATGAGTGGCTGGCTGCTCATGGGCTTGCCGGGTGCGATCTTCATCGCCGGCATCTCGGAAAGCTGGATCGCCATCGGTCTGGTGATCGGTGCCTACCTCAACTGGTTGTTCGTCGCCGGCCGCCTGCGCGTGCAGACCGAGCACAACGGCAACGCCCTGACCCTGCCTGACTACTTCACCAATCGCTTCGAAGACAACAGCCGCATCCTGCGCATCTTCTCGGCACTGGTGATCCTGGTGTTCTTCACCATCTACTGCGCTTCCGGCGTGGTGGCCGGTGCTCGCCTGTTCGAAAGCACCTTTGGCATGTCCTACGAGACCGCGCTGTGGGCCGGCGCCGCGGCGACCATCGCCTACACCTTCATCGGTGGCTTCCTGGCAGTGAGCTGGACCGACACGGTGCAGGCCACGCTGATGATCTTCGCGCTGATCCTGACCCCGGTCGTGGTGATGATCGCCACTGGCGGCTTCGATCCGGCCATGGTCGCCATCGAGGCGGTCGATGCCACCAACTTCGATATGCTCAAGGGCGCTACCTTCGTTGGTGTGATCTCGCTGATGGCCTGGGGCCTGGGCTACTTCGGCCAGCCGCACATTCTGGCGCGCTTCATGGCCGCCGATTCGGTCAAGTCGATCCCGGCTGCCCGCCGTATCTCCATGACCTGGATGATCTTGACCCTGGCGGGTGCCGTTGCCGTAGGTTTCTTCGGTATCGCCTATTTCGCGGCACACCCTGAGGTGGCGGGCCCGGTCGGCGAGAACCCGGAGCGCGTGTTCATCGAGCTGGCCAAGCTGCTGTTCAACCCCTGGATCGCCGGTATCCTGCTGTCCGCCATCCTGGCTGCGGTGATGAGCACCCTGAGCTGCCAACTGCTGGTGTGCTCCAGTGCGCTGACCGAAGACTTCTACAAGGCTTTCCTGCGTAAAGACGCCTCGCAGACCGAGCTGGTCTGGGTCGGCCGTGCCATGGTACTGCTGGTCGCCTTGATCGCCATCGCCCTGGCGGCCAACCCGGAGAACCGCGTACTGGGTCTGGTGTCCTACGCCTGGGCCGGCTTCGGCGCTGCGTTCGGTCCGGTGGTCATTCTGTCTCTGCTGTGGAAGGGCATGACCCGCAATGGCGCCCTGGCTGGCATGCTGGTTGGTGCTGCCACCGTGATCGTGTGGAAAAACTGGATTGGTCTGGGGCTGTACGAGATCATTCCGGGCTTCATCCTCGCTACCCTGGCCATCGTCATCTTCAGCCGTATCGGCAACGGCCCGAGCAAGACGATGCTGCAGCGCTTCGACGAAGCGGAGAAGGAATACCAGTCGGTCTGATCCCCAGGCAGTGACGACACAGGCGGTGGTTGCCTAGGCAACCACCGCCTTTTTCATGCCTGCGCTGCGGGTCGGTCAGCGCCACGGAGCCCGGCAGATGAGGTCCTGCCATTGTTCTGGCCTATGCTTAGGCCTGAGCTCCCTGTGACAGGGGCCGCTTTCCCTCAGTCGCGCGGAGGGCCCGGGCATGGCCAACAACTTACTCGGCGTCGGCGAGGCCGCGCCTTGGTTCGTCTGTTCCACGCAGAGCCGGCAGCGCTTCGTGTTCGACACGGTCGGCGGGCGCTACATCCTGCTGTGCTTCTTCGCCTCGGCCGCCGACCCCGTCAGTCAGGCGCTGCTCGCCGGGCTGAGCAAGCAGCGTCAGCGCTTCGACGACCTCAACCTGGCCTTCTTCGGCGTCTCCGTAGATGCCGACGATGCGCGCCTGCAGCGCGTCGTCGAGTCGCTGCCGGGGGTGCGCTACTTCTGGGACGTCGACCGCCAGGTCAGCCGCCTGTACGGCGCCTGCCGCGAGGACGGCCGCTACCAGCGCGTCAGCTACGTGCTCGACCCCATGCTGCGGGTGTTGGCGGTGCTGCCCTTCGTCGGCGACGCGGCGGCGCACCTGCAGGTGCTGACACAGGTGCTGGACAACCTGCCGCAGATCGGCGCGCCCTGCCGCGCGGCGTTCCAGGCGCCGGTGCTGGTGCTGCCGCGGATCTTCGAGCCGAGCCTGTGCCGCGAACTCATGGACTACTACCGGGCGCACGGCGGCGAGCGCTCCGGCTATATGCAGGACATCGACGGCAAGACCGTGCAAGTGATCGGCCAGACGCACAAGAGCCGGCGCGACTGTCTGGTGGAGGACGAAACCCTACGCGAAGCCTGCGCCTTGCGTATCCACCAACGCCTGGTGCCGCAGATCGAGCGTGCCTTCCAGTTCAAGGTCTCGCGCATGGAGCGCTACCTGATCGGCTGCTACGACGCCGAGGAAGAGGGGCACTTCCGCCCGCACCGCGACAACACCACCAAGGGTACTGCGCATCGCCGCTTCGCCGTCTCGCTGTATCTCAACAGCGGCGAGTACGAGGGCGGCTGGTTGCGTTTTCCCGAGTTCGGCGCGGCGCTGTATAGCGCGCCACGGGGCGGCGCCGTGGTGTTCGCCTGTTCGCTGCTGCACGAGGCGCTGCCGGTGACTCGCGGGCGGCGCTTCATGTTCCTGCCGTTTCTCTACGACGAGGCGGCCAAGCAGATCCGCGAGGCCAACCTGGGTTATCTCGAGGAGGGCGTGCGCGGCGCTGCCGATGTCGCCGGCGACTCGCCGACGGCGAGCGGCTGATCGGGCTTTCGCCGATGGTCGCCTTTGGCTAAGGTGGCGGCCCCGATTTCCCGAACTCGCACAGGCTACCCCATGACCGCGAAAGACCCGCTCCACGGCCTCACCCTGCAGGCCATCCTCAGCGCCCTGGTGGAGCGCCTGGGCTGGGACGGCCTGGCCCGGCGCATCGATATCCGCTGCTTCAAGCACGAGCCGAGCCTCAAATCGAGCCTGGCCTTCCTGCGCAGGACGCCCTGGGCGCGGGCCAAGGTCGAGGAACTCTATCTGCAGCAGTTCAAGTCCTGAGGTCGTTCACCCCCATCAGTTGAGTTCGAGCCCCAGCGCCTGCAACGCCTGCCGATAGCTGTTGCCCGCCATGCGCAGGCCGTTGTTGTGGTTGGCGCCATCGATCAGCAGCAATTGCTTGGGTTCGTTGGCGGCGGCGAACAGCGCCTCGCTGAAGCGCGACGGCACGTAGCGGTCGTCGCGCCCGTGGGCGATCAATACCGGAATACCCACCTCGCCGATCTTGCCCAGCGAATCGAACTCCTGCGACAGCAGCCAGCGCACCGGTAACGAGGTATTGGTCACCGCGGCCGCCACATCACCCAGGTTGGTGAAGCTGGACTCGACGATCAGACCGGCGGCCTGCGCTGCTTCATCTTCGCCCGCCAGCTCGTGCGCCAGGTTGACCGCCACGGCGCCGCCCAGGGAATGACCGTAGATGAAGCGCTTGTCCGCCTCTGGCTGCAGGCGTACCAGATGCTGCCAGGCGATCAGGGCGTCCTGATAGACGCTGCGCTCGGAGGGCAGGGCGCCACGGCTTTCGCCGAAGCCGCGGTAGTCCACCGCCAGTACCGAGAAGCCCATGGCATGCAACTGTTCGATGCGAAACAGCTGACCGGTCAGGTTCCAGCGTGAGCCGTGCAGGTAGAGCAGTGCCGGGGCATCCTTGCGCGCGGCAGGCCACCACCAGGCATGCAGGCTTTCATCGGCCGTTAGGTTCGGTGACTGCAGTTGTACGTCCTCGATGCCTGCGGGCAGGCCGCTGAACCAGCGGGCAGTGCCGGGTTCGATGCGAAACACCAGCTCACGCTCGGTCTGCTCCAGTTTGGCGCAGCCAATCGGTAGCAGCACCAACAGGCAGGCCATCAGAATCAGGCTCAGGCGACGGCGGCGGAACAGGGTGAACCAGGAGGAGGGCATCGGCGATACTCATGAACGGCAGCGGATGATGCTGCCATGGACTGCATATCCGGTGCCGGGTTTCGCCAGTCACTGGTCGCCGTGGTTACCAGGTATTACCGCCGGCTGATCTGCGCTGCACTCAACGGAGTGTTGCAGAGCGTGGCGCTGCCTGGTTCGAGGTAAGGGGCGAGGATCGGCGCCATGCCCTTGAGCACCTGTACCGGCAGGGCCGAGGTGAAGGTGAAGCGTTCTGCCTCGCGTCCCGGTACGAATGCGGTCAGGGTGCCGTAGTGACGCGGGCCGAGGAAGAACACGAAGGTGGCCGTGCGGTTCATCGCCCGTGAACTGATCACTCGTCCGCCTGCACCGACGCTTTCGATGCGGTTATCGCCGGTACCGGTCTTGCCACCCAGTGTCAGGTCACGCCCGTCCTGCAGCTGGAAAGTGCCCTGCAGGCGCCTTGCGGTACCGCCTTCGACCACCTGGGAAAGTGCATTGCGCAGCGCGGCCGCAACTTCCGAGGGCATTACCCGCTTGGCGCCGTGGGTGTTGCGCTCGACCCGCGTCTCGTAGGGCGTGTCGGCGGCGAAGTGCAGCTCGTCGATGCGCAGTACCGGCTGGCGAATGCCGTCGTTCTGGATGATGCCCATCAGCTCGGCCAGCGCTGCCGGCCGGTCACCGGAACTGCCCAGGGCGGTGGCCAGGGAGGGCACCAGGTGCTGGAAGGGATAGCCGAGGTTCTTCCAGCGTCGGTGAATGTCGGAGAAGGCCTCCACCTCCAGCATGATGCGGATGCGGCTGTCGCGGGCACTCTTGTGCCTGGTTCGCAGCAGCCAGCCATAGACTTCCTGGCGCTCGTCGACGCTGGCTGCCACGGCGTCGCTGAAGGTGGCCTGCGGGTTGTCGATCAGATACTTCAGTAGCCATAACTCCAGCGGATGCACGCGAGCGATATAGCCCTGATCCGGCAGGCTGTAGGCGCCAGGGCCGTAGTCCTTGTATAGACGCGCGATGCGTTGATCGGTGAGTTTTTCCTGTGGCAGTTGCGCCCGCAGAAAAGCGGCGAAGGTTTCTTCATCGGCCTGTGGCAGCAGGTAACGGTGAACGGCGCCGAGGCGCACAGAGGTCTGGCGCAAGCCGCTGATGAAGGTCTCCAGACGCTGCTGCTGCGGCTGGCCCTGGTACTTGCGCCAGAAACGCAGCAGGAAGGTACGCCCCTCTTGATCAGCGAAGCGTTGCAGATATTCCTGGCGGCGTGGGTCCTTGTCGTCCTTGAGCAGCTCGGCACTGTTCTGATAGGTGCTGTAGCGCACCAGATCGCGCATCAAGCGGACGAACGGCAGGTTGATCGACTCGCGCAGGGATTCACGCAGGGTCGGGTTGCGGCCGTTGTCCTCGCGGCGGAAGTTACCGAAGGTGTGCAGGCCGCCGCCGGTGAAGAAGCGCTCGTGTGGGTTGGCCGAGTAGCGCCGCTCCAGCGCAGCTTCCAGCATGCTGGCCAGATCGGTGCCGGGGTTGGTCAGCAGATGGTTGATCGCCCAGCGGCTCAGGTAGTCCTGCTCGGCGATCTCGACGTTGCGCAGCGCGGCTGGGCTCTTGTCGGCGTGGCGCTGATGCAGCTCGGCGATGATCTCCAGATAAGTCGCCAGTACCCTTAGCTTGGCGGTGGAACCCAGCTCCAGCTTGCTGCCTTCATTGATGTCGAAGGGCTGATCGGTGCTGTCGGTCTGCACGCGCACCCGACTGCCGGTGGCCGTGCGTTCGAACAGGGTGAAGCTATAACGCACCTCGGCGGTCTTTTCCGGGGACAGCAGGCGCTCGCCGAACAGGCCGATCTTGCCGGCGAATTCGGGGTCGGCCAGGCGTTGCAGGTAGAGGCTGGTCTCCTGCTGCAGATTGCGTTGCAGGGTGCTGCGTGCGGCCAGATCGAGGCGGTCCAGATCATACAGGGGCATGCCCAGCAGGTTGGACAAGCGTGAACGGGCCACGCTGATGCCCTTGTCGCTTTCCACCGGTCGTAGATTGGGTTCCTGCTGCCAGTCGCGATACTGCAGTTTCTGCGCGAGAGCCGCGTCGCGCAGTTCGGCATCGATCAGCCCTCCTGCAGCCAGCAGGCGAATATGACTCTCCGTCAGTGCTTCCATCTCCTTGCGCCCTTGTGCCAGATAGTAGGAGGGACGGCGTTGGGCGATCATCAGTGACAGCATCTGGCGCAGAGCCAGGCCACGCTCAGCCATGCTGGCGTCGGGTGTACGGGCTGGGTCGAGCAGCGCATTGCTGCGCTCGAAATCCGCGCCGTACCAGATGCGCAGGCCGTCAGCCAGGCCATGGACCTCGCCATGCCCCGGGGCGGCTGACAGCGGTACGCTGTTGAGGTAGTCACGCACGATGGTCTGGCGTGCTTCAAGGGTCTGCGGTCCCTGCTGGTAGGCACGCACGCTGGCGGAGATCATCTGCCGCAGCTTTTCTTTCGCCGACAGCGTCAGGCCATCGGGAGAGTGCCGGTATTTCTCCAGTTGGGTGGCCAGGGTGCTGCCTCCGGCTGATTGATCCTGCACATCGAGCACCTTGCCGATCTGCGACAGTGCGGCCATGGCGAATCGTGGCCAGTCTACCGCTGGGTTGGCCAGTGGCTGATCGCGATCCAGCAGATGACGGTTCTCGATGAACAGCAGGCTGCTGACTACCAACGGCGGAATGCTGGCGAAATCGGCATAACCCTGTTGTGGATAGCGGAACTCATAGAAGGGCGTGCCGCGGCAATCGCTGATGCTGAGGCCGATTTGGCTTTTCTCGATGAAGGGTGGGAACAGGCCGCGACGGCTGTAGGCCATCAGTGCCGGAGAGAAGCGGGCCTGCTCGCTGATCAGGAAGTCGCGTTGCTGCAGGCGCTCCAGCATCAGTGGCAGGTAGGCGTAACCCTGACGTTTGTCGAAGGGGCCGTCAGCAGGGTAGAGAATATCCGGGCTGGGCCCCGGCTCGACGCGGTAAGTGAGGGTAGCGGCATAGCGGCTCAATTCGCGGGCCTGGAAGTGCGCGCTGTGCAGTTCGAAAAACAGCAGCGCGGCTGCAGCTGCCACCGCTGATGCCAGTAGCAGGTAAAGCACCAGGCGCCAGCGGCGTGGCCGCGGGGCTGGCTTGTCGCCGACCGCCGGCAAGACGTTCGACGCAAGTTCGCGGTGCTGAGGATCCGATTGCCATAACGCGCCCATAGTCCACCGGCTTGGCCTATCTGCTCCACGGAAAACACGAGACGGCCGCTGGCGCCTCGTCTGCTTATTATCAGCTTAGCTGCTGTGAACGGGGCTGGCTGGCGGTTTTGACGCAAAGCGTGTCGGGCTGGCTCATTGGCGCTAGACTCGCTGCAATGCACAAATGCAGGGAATCAGCATGCAGCGCGACCACCGAGAACAGCTTCAGCAAAGCTGGCAGGCCAATGCCGACGCCTGGGCTGCTGCGGTGCGTGAGCAGCGCATCGAAAGCCGGCGCCTGGTCACCGATGCTGCGATCATCCAGGCTGTCTTGGCGCTGCAACCCAAGCGGGTCCTGGACATCGGCTGCGGCGAGGGCTGGCTGTGTCGGGGCCTGGCCGAGCACGGTATCGAACCGGTCGGGGTGGATGCCTCCGCGCCGCTGATCGAGGCGGCTCGCGCCGCGTGCGACGGGCGCAGTCAGTATCGGGTCTGTGGCTATGCCGAGCTGGAGGAGCATGCCGAGCAACTCGGGCGTTTCGAGGTGCTGGTCTGCAACTTCGCCCTGCTCGAAGAGCCGCTGCAGCCTATCCTGCGCAGCTTGCACGGCTTGCTGGCACCGGGGGGCAGTCTGCTGATTCAGACCCTGCACCCGTGGCGGGCCAGCCATGGCGAGCCTTATCAGGACGGTTGGCGGGTCGAGGATTTCGTCGGTTTCGGCGAGGGTTTCCAGGCGCCGATGCCTTGGTTCTTCCGCACGCTGCAATCCTGGCTGACGCTCATCGGTGAAACCGGCTGGCGCCTGGAGTGGCTGCAGGAGCCGCTGCATCCCGAGAGTGTGCAGCCGGTGTCCCTGCTGCTGTTGCTCAAGCCGCTCTGATCATGCGGCTGCTGCTCAACCTCGATGTTCCCGATCTGTCGGCGGCGGTTGCGTTCTACCAGCAAGCGCTCGGCTTCAGTGTCGGGCGTGTGCTGTTCGACGGTACGGTCGTCGAGATGCTCGGCGCGGCTGTACCGTTCTATCTGCTGCACAAGGCCGCGGCCACTCGACCCTGCCCCGAGGCTGGCGTACAGCGTGATTACCGCCGCCACTGGATGCCACTGCATCTGGATATGGTCGTCGATGATCTGGATGCTGCACTGGCACGGGCGGTCGCTGCCGGCGCTCGGCAGGAGGGCAACATCCACGAATATGACTGGGGACGCCTGGTAACGCTGAGTGATCCCTTTGGCCATGGGCTGTGCCTCGTGCAGTGGCTCGAAGAGGGGTACGACCTGGTCACCACCCACATGGGAGAAATCGATGCGCAGAATTGAGTTGGCCGGTGTGCAGGTACCGGTGATAGGCCAGGGAACCTGGCGCATGGGGGAAGATGATCGCCAAAGCTCGCGTGAGGTTGCGGGGCTGCGTGAGGGGCTGGATCTGGGCCTGAGTCTGATCGATACCGCCGAGATGTACAGCGAGGGTGGTGCGGAGCTGGTGGTGGGCAAGGCTATCGCCGGGCGCCGGGACGAGGTGTTTCTGGTCAGCAAGGTGTATCCGCACAACGCCAGTCGGGATGGCGTTCAGGCGGCCTGTGAGCGCAGTCTGAAAAGACTGGGCTGCGAACGTATCGACCTCTACTTGCTGCATTGGCGCGGGCGCTACCCGCTGGAGGAGACCGTCGAGGGTTTCGAGCGGCTGCGCGAGCAGGGCAAGATTGGCGCCTGGGGCGTCTCCAACTTCGATCTGGACGATCTGCTGGAGTTGGATCAGCCTGCGTGCCGGACCAATCAGGTGTTGTACAACCTGGAGGCGCGCGGTATCGAGTATGACCTGCTGCCCTGGCAGCAGCGCACCGCTATGCCGCTGATGGCTTACTGTCCGCTAGGCCAGGCCGGTACGCTTCTGCACGAGCCGGCATTGCTCGAGGTGGCCCAACGGCATGGGATGACGCCGGCTCAGGTCGCACTTGCTTGGGTGCTCAGGCAGGAGGGTGTGATCGCCATTCCCAAGGCCGTGGGCAGCGCACATCTACGCGATAATGCGGCGGCGGCTTCGATTAACCTGAGTGCGGATGACCTGGCCTTGCTCGACGCCGCTTTCCCGCCGCCGCGGCGCAAGCAAGGATTGCAGATGGTATAGCGAGCAACGCCACTCGGTAGGTGCGCCGCGCGCCACGACAGGCGATGGAATCCGTGCATCGCCTGGACTGCTCCACGACACCCTAAGGACCTGGGGTGGGGCTCAGTTGGCCGGATCGGCAGCCAGGCGTCCGGCATCCTTGAGCAGTGCCTTGAGAAAGGCATCCTGCAGTTCGGGATCGTTGCGGGTCAGCTCGATCAGGCTCTGCTCCAGCTCGCTGGCCTCTTCTTCCAGACCAAGATCGGAAAGGCGTTTGACCCGGTGTACCCACTGGTCAACATCGCCGCCTTCGAGGTCGTCGAAGATCAAGTCATGCGCTTCACGCAGCTTGCCGCGCAGGGTATGGCTGACCATAAGGGTCGTTTCCGCACGCGCGACATCGTCGCCCAGGCGATCTTCGACGCTCAGTTGCAGCATGTTCAGGCGCGCGATGTCCTGTTCGCTGAACGGGCTGTCGAGCAGGTTGAGGCGCAGCACACCGCTGCTGTCGGTGAGTAGTTCGAATTGCTGGTCGCCAGCCTTGACCTGCACCGGGCGTTCGGACCAGGGCAGGTTGGTGTACTCCATGCGCCGGTCGCGCTGCAGCTCATCGATACTGGCCAGGTTCTGCTCGGCGCGGCCGTTCGACTCGACGTTCATGAAGGGGTTCAGACCGGCCATACCGTAACTGATCCAGCCACGGGTAGCGGTTTCCGGCAGGCTGCCGAGCAGCACGACGTTGAGTACGTTGGCGCCCACGCCGGCTACCACCGCGACCGCGCCCATCGGTACTTCATAGATCTCGCGCCAGGGCTGGTAGGGTGTGTAGCGGTCGTAGCGGCGGGTCACCTCGAACGCGGTAACCTCGTAGCTCTTCTGGTCATGCACGCGCACGCGGCGTTGCGGTAGCTCCAGCACCTTGGGTTCGCCAGCATCGATCTGCAGCTGGTGATCCAGCAGTTTGCGTTCGATGCGTTCCTCATGCTCGCTGCGTTGCGGCAGCTGATTGGCGCAGCCGCTGATCAAGAGGGCGCCGCACAGGGCGGCGCCGGCCAGGCGAAGGTTGTTGCTCGTGTGCATGATGTCTCGGTAGGGCGCGATCAGCGGCTGATACGGGCTTGCAGGAAGGACAGGATATCGGCCAGCGGCACGGCTTGCGCATCGGTTTCGGCGCGGCTCTTGTACTCGAGGTTACCTTCGGCCAGGCCACGGTCGCTGACGACGAGGCGATGCGGAATGCCGATCAGCTCCATGTCGGCGAACTTGATGCCGGGGCTGGTTTTCTTGTCACGGTCATCCAGCAGTACTTCGTAACCAGCGGCGGTCAGCTCGGCATACAGCTTGTCGGTGGCCTCGCGCACCTGTTCGGTTTCGTAGCGCAGCGGTACCAGGGCGATCTGGAACGGTGCCAGGGCGTCATTCCAGCGGATGCCGCGCTCGTCGAAGTTCTGCTCGATGGCAGCAGCCACGACGCGCGATACACCGATGCCGTAGCAGCCCATGGTCAGGGTGACCGGCTTGCCGTTCTCACCGAGCACCTGGCAGTTCATCGCCTCGCTGTACTTGGTGCCGAGCTGGAAGATGTGACCCACTTCGATGCCGCGTTTGATTTCCAGGGTGCCCTGGCCATCCGGGCTGGGGTCGCCGGCGACGACATTGCGCAGGTCGGCAACCTCTGGCAGCGGCAGGTCGCGTTCCCAGTTGACGCCGAAGTAGTGCTTGTCTTCGATGTTGGCTCCGGCCGCGAAATCGCTCATCAGCGCCACGCTGCGGTCGATGATGCAGGGGATCGGCAGGTTGACCGGGCCCAGTGAGCCGGGGCCGGCGCCGATGGCAGCGCGAATCTCGGCTTCATTGGCCATCTGCAGCGGGCTGGCAACCCGCTCCAGGTTGGCCGCCTTGATCTCGTTCAGCTCGTGGTCGCCGCGGACGATCAGGGCGATCAGCTTGCCTTCCTCGGCAGCGTGCACCACCAGGGTCTTGATGGTCTTCTCGATGGCCAGGCCAAAACCCTGCACCAGCGCGTCGATGGTCTTGGTATCAGGGGTATCGACCAGACGCATTGCTTCGGTCGCAGCGCCGCGCTCTTTCTCGCGCGGGATGGCTTCTGCTTTCTCGATATTGGCGGCGTAGTCGGAGACATTGCTGAAGGCGATATCGTCTTCGCCGGAGTCGGCCAGCACGTGGAATTCGTGCGAGCCGGTGCCGCCGATGGAGCCGGTGTCGGCCTGTACCGGGCGGAAGTTGAGGCCCAGGCGGCTGAACACGTTGCAGTAGGCCTGATGCATGCGGTCATAGGTTTCCTGCAGGGAAGCCTGGTCGGCATGGAAGGAATAGGCGTCCTTCATGATGAACTCGCGGCCACGCATCAGACCGAAGCGCGGACGGATCTCGTCACGGAACTTGGTCTGGATCTGATACATGTTGATCGGCAGCTGCTTGTAGCTGTTCAGCTCGTTGCGGGCCAGGTCGGTGATCACTTCTTCATGAGTCGGGCCGACGCAGAATTCGCGATCATGACGGTCCTTGACGCGCAGCAGCTCGGGGCCGTATTGCACCCAGCGACCGGACTCCTGCCACAGCTCGGCCGGCTGAATGGCTGGCATAAGGACTTCAAGTGCACCAGCGGCGTTCATCTCCTCGCGCACCACGGTCTCGACCTTGCGCAGCACGCGCAGGCCCATCGGCAGCCAGGTGTACAGGCCGGAGGCCAGCTTGCGGATCATGCCGGCACGCAGCATCAGCTGGTGGCTGATCACCACGGCATCGGAAGGGGTTTCTTTCAGGGTCGAGAGCAGGAACTGACTGGTACGCATGTTTGGCCGTTCTGTCGGTTGCTAGGGCTTGGAATAGGCCGGCATTGTACGGTGCCTATACAGTGGCGTACAGGACGGGTGCAGGCGCGAAAGTGCTGCTGCACGTGCCGGGAGGATTAAAGAGTGGGATTGACTGCGCTTGAGGTTCAGAGCCTGATTCGAGCTGGGCTACCGATGGCCGAGGATATCGATCTGCGGATCGACCGCCTCGATGAAGACGGTGTGTTGGCGCGTGTGCCTTTTCACGCCAAATTGGTGCGTCCGGGCGGCACCCTCTCTGGCCCGACCATCATGGCGCTGGGGGATGCGGCGATGTATGCCGTGGTGCTAGGGCGTCTCGGCCGAGTGGAAATGGCGGTGACGTCCAATCTCAACATCAACTTTCTGGTCAAACCCCAGCCGGTGGACTTGTTGGCCGAGGCGCGCATATTACGCTTGAGTCGGCGTCAGGCAGTTTGTGAAGTGTCGTTGTATTCGGCTGGGAATGAGAATGAATTGGTGGCGCATGTGACGGGTACTTATGCTCTCCCATTGTAAATCTTGAATAAAAAGAAAAGGCCCGGTTTCCCGGGCCTTTCTTATTCGAGTGCTAACAGAGTCCTGAAATTACAGGATGCTCAGCGGGTACTCGAGGATTACGCGAACTTCGTCGATCGACGGAGAACCGTAGTAGACACCGTCGCCGCTGCGATAGGTGGCTTGACGAACGCGCATGTTGAGGTCTTTGGCCGGACCGTTCTGAACGGTATAGCCAACCTGAATATCACGCTCCCACTCTTTGCCATTGTCGGTGGTTTCGGTCTTGGCGCCAGAGCCGCTGATGTAGCGTGCCATGAACTTCAGGCCTGGAACGCCAAAGTCGGCGAAGTCCAGGTCATAACGCAGCTGCCAGGATTTCTCGTCTTCGGAGTTGAAGTCGGAACGTTGAACCGAGTTGGCCAGCCAAACGGTACCACCGCCATCAACGCCATAGTCGTAGCCGATGCCGTCGTAGCCGCCGTGGGATTTTTGGTAGGCTGCAGTCACAGTGTGAGCGCCGAAGTTATAGGCTGCCGCCAAACTCCAGATGGTGTTGTCTTCGCTCTTACCGGTGCTGGTGTACTCTTTGTCGTAATCGGTTTTGTAAATGTTGAAGTCGAAGTTCAACGACTGACCTTCACTAATGCCGAAGGTGTAGTTGGCATTGCCGTAGTACTTCTTGAAGGAGTCTTCTACATCAGAATAGTACAGGGAGGCTGACAGATCGTCGGTGAAGCTGTAGCTACCACCCAATACGTCAGCACCTTTCAGGCCGAGGCTGTCGTGGTAGGTCTGGGCCTGTGCATTGATGGCGGTGAAACGGCCGGCATGCAGCTCAAGACCTTCGATTTCGTTGCTGGTGATCAGGAAGCCTTCAGCTACTTCAGGCAGCAGGCGGCTGTCGTCAGTGCTCAGAACCGGAAGAGCGGTGAATTGATCACCGTATTTCAGCACGGTATTGGACAGGCGCAGTTTTACTGCACCACCCGCTTCGGAGTAATCATCCTGCGAGCGACCGTCGCTGCCGGTGGGGAACAAGCCGGAGCCAGCGCGGCCCTTGCCACTATCGAGCTTGATGCCCAGCAGGCCGATGGCGTCAACGCCGAAGCCAATGGTGCCCTGGGTAAAGCCGGACTCGTAGGTAGCGATGAAACCTTGACCCCACTCTTGAGGATCATCGTTACGGTCTGGGCCTGCGTTACGGAAGTCGCGGTAGAAGTACAGGTTGCGGCTCAGAACGTTCAGGCTGCTGTCTTCGACAAAGCCGTTGGACTCGGACTGCGCACTGGCGAAAGCCAGTTGGCTGGTGCCCGCGGCTACTGCCAGGGCGATTACGCTCCACTTCATCACTTGCATCGTGATTGCTCCTTTGGTTTAGAAGAGTTGCGCTGCCCACTATTTTGTTATATGGGCGGCTCTTTCTTTTTGTGTCGGCGGTAACTTATAGCACGCAGCCAATATTGGCGATAGTTGCAGTCTATTCATTACGACTTCGTTCATGCTGGTGTCGCATCGCATTAGGAGGAATGTCGCAAATCTGTAGCTCTGTCCTTGCGTTTCGTTATGCCAACGCTTTCGCGGCTCTGAGGTGCCTGGGGCCACTGTTATTGATCGACTGCACGGCTCGCCGAGCATTGCTTTCACAGATAGCAAAAGTCGTGCTCAAAACCTGGATGCACCGCTAAAACCTTGATTTTCTGGCATGCGATGCGTCGAGTAGCGACGCTGATCCCACGTCCGGCGCGGGTTTGCCTGAGCGATGTCAGTTCTTCGCGTCTGGCCAGCGGCAGGCGATATCGCCTGCGTTCATATCGCTGCTCCGGTAACGTCTGGCACTGTCTATTACAGGAAGAAACAAAATGGTGCACGTCTGCGGTGCGTGTGCGTCCGGACTGCCTTGCGTTGGTGCGTAGCCGCCGGATGAAGTCTCGACTGAGCCAGCGTATGCTGCGCGCCATCGTTTGGCCCTTGCTGGGGGCTACGCTTGATTGATCCCTTTATAAGGAGGAGAGCCGTCATGTTCGCTCTGGATTCGCGTCTGCAGCAGGACTGCCTGCTGGTCGGGGATTTTCCCCTGTGTCGTTTGCTGCTGATGAATGACTCCAACTACCCCTGGTTCATCCTCGTGCCTCGGCGTGAGGAGGTCAGCGAGTTGTTCCAGCTCGACGCTGACGATCAGCGTCAACTGTGGCAGGAAACCACGTTGCTGGCAGAGATCCTCAAGGACACTTTTGCCGCCGACAAGATGAACGTGGCCACGCTCGGCAATGTGGTCAGTCAGCTGCATATGCATGTGATCGTGCGTCGGCGTGACGATGTCGCTTGGCCCGCACCGGTCTGGGGGCGACATCCGGCGCAGCCTTACGCAGGGCAGCAGGTGGGGCAGGTCATCGACAAGCTGCGCCTGGTGCTGACCGAGGATTTTCAGTTTGCCGGAGAGCCAGCATGAGCCTCGAGTCGCGGATCATGGAGTTGGAAAGCCGCCTGGCTTTTCAGGATGACACCATTCAGGCGCTCAGCGATGAGTTGGTCGAGCAGAACAGACGCATCGAGCGGATGCAACTGCAACTGACGGTTCTGGCGCGGCGCCAGGAGGAGTTGAGCGGTCAGGCGGGTATTGCCGAAGACGAAGCTCCGCCACCTCATTACTGATATGAAAAAGCCCGGTTTCCCGGGCTTTTCTTTACGTACTGCTCAGCGCCGCGAAGGGGCTGCTGCAATCACGTCTTCCGCCTGCAGGCCTTTGTCACGCTGCATGACCGAGAACTCCACGCGTTGGCCTTCGATCAGTACGCGGTGGCCCTCGCCGCGAATGGCGCGAAAGTGCACGAATATATCGTCACCCGAGTCGCGGGAAATGAAGCCGAACCCCTTGGACGTATTGAACCACTTGACCGTACCAGTCTCGCGATCATCTGGAGTCACGCTGGTGCTGGCGCTGGCTTGTTGCACGGGCGGGCGTCGGTCTGCGCTGCGCGGCTGCGTGCCCAGCTGTGCTGCGAGGCTCAGCGCCACGGCAACGACCAAGGCCAGAAGCGGTAACCAGATGGCGGGTTGGCTACCGATGCTGGGCAGCGGGGCAAGCAGGATCAGGCTCTGTACCACGGCAGCCAGTATCAATAGTGCCGATGACAGCCCCTGCAGTTGTTGCCGCGCGGCGTGGACGTTCTGTTGTTGCGCTGCGGCAAGCAGGTTGAGCAGGCCGATCAGGGCCAGATAAATGGCATCCGGGGTGGTCAGGAACGAAGTGGAAAAACCGGGGACGGCAGACAGCAGCAGGGCGGCAAACCCTGTCACGAGATGGGCAATCTTCAACATCTTCGATGAACTCACTGATTGAATGATGACTCAAGGTATTGCGGAGAGAGCGTGCTTCAAGGTTGCCAGTCGAACGGCAACGACGCGCGCCGGTATACAGGGTTGGCGACGCCGCAGAGCGGTAATGCGGCGTGCAAGGCTATTTAACAGCAAAGGCGGGGGCTTCTCAAATCAAGCGCTTAGCATCGTTTCGCTGGTGATCGGGTGGACCTGATTGCGCCCGGCGCGTTTGGCTTGATAAAGCGCGTCATCGGCCCGCGTGAGCAGAGATTCGAATGTGTCGCCTTCTTCAGCCATGGCGCAGCCGAAGGATGCGGTAATGCTGTCCAGAATCTGGTCCGTGCGCCTTACCTTGACCCTCAATGACTGGATCTTGTGGCGCAGTTGTTCGGCGAAATCGAGGACTCCGTTGAGGTTGGTGCAGTTACGCAGTACCACACAGAACTCTTCGCCGCCGTAGCGCGCAGCAAAGGCCTCCGGTGGCAGCAGGTCACGCAATAGTTGCCCGACGTGTTGCAGTACGCGGTCACCCAGTGGATGGCCGTATTGATCGTTGAACTGCTTGAAGTGGTCGATATCCAGAATCACCAGCGCCAGGCCCTGCTGTGATTCGTTCAGGGCTCGCTCCAGCAGGCGGGTAAAGGCATGGCGATTGAATACGCGGGTCAGGCTGTCGAGCGTTGCTGCCAGATGCGCGCGTTCCAGCTGGCTGCGCAGGTGCGTGATCTCTTGCTGCGCGGCGCGCAGACGATAGAGGAATTTTTCCTGCTGATCCTGCATCAACTGGGTGCTTTCCTGCAGGTCGCTGAGCACGCTGGGTAGATCGTCGATGATGGGCTCCTGCAGTGCGCTGAGGCCCTGGCTCAGGCTCTGCTGGTAGTGCTGACCGCCAATCACGCTGCGTGAGACGTCGCTTTCGATATCATCGACCAGCTCGATTACCTGCTGTTGGCCGGCGCGAGCTTCCTCCAGCTCGCCGCGGATGATGTAATCGCGAAACAGCCGGCTGGCGGTTTCCGGCGGGAACACGTCGAAGTCCTCGACCACCTTGTCCAGGCGGCGGTTGAGCTCTGGTTCACTGCCTCTGCTGTAGGTGTACCAGAGCGCATAGTGCACCGGGTTCGGCGGGATATCGTGACGCATCATCAGTGGCACGGCTTGCTTCAGGAGCTCGGCCGCTTCGCGGGTTTCTTCCGGATACAGGTCGATGATACTGGGCGGTTTGGCTGGCTGACTCATGGATGTCGGAAACTCAATGGCGAATGGCCAGAGCATAGATCAGGGCGAGGCTGCATGCCTAATGAAAAGGCCCGGATCACCGGGCCTCTGAGTATCTCAAGCAGCGAGCAGGCTGCGCAGCATCCAGGCGGTTTTCTCGTGCACCTGCATGCGCTGGGTCAACAGGTCGGCAGTCGGCTCGTCGCTGACCTTGTCCAGCAGCGGGAAAATACCGCGCGCAGTGCGCACGACAGCCTCTTGGCCTTGCACCAGTAGCTTGATCATTTCGTCGGCGCTGGGTACGCCTTCCTCTTCCTTGATCGAGGACAGGCGGGCGTAGGCGGCGTAGGTGCCTGGCGCCGGGAAGCCCAGTGCACGGATTCGTTCGGCGATTGCGTCAACCGCCAGCGCCAGCTCGGTGTACTGGCCTTCGAACATCAGGTGCAGGGTGTTGAACATCGGACCGGTGACGTTCCAGTGGAAGTTATGGGTCTTCAGGTACAGGGTGTAGGTGTCGGCCAGCAGGCGCGAGAGGCCTTCGGCGATGGCGGCGCGATCCTGTTCGGCGATTCCGATATTGATTTCCATGGTTTTTCTCCTTTCAGGTGAGCCCAGGGTGTCTATCCCGCAGTGTTGGTGAGAGCCTAACACGCAGGGCTTCGTGATGATCTTGGCTTATATCAATGAAAGCGATGTTTAGAGGCTATTGATAGCGGACGGTTCATTTGCGGCCAATAAATCTCGGCCCTGGCGCGGCGTCAGCCCTGTGCGTGGTGCAATGCCCGATCAGCCGTGCGCCAGCCCCGGCTTCTGCTGCAGGGTGCGATTGAATACCTCCACCCAATGGGCGCTGAATTGCTGCCCGGCAAGGTTGTTGATTTCGAGAATGGCGCGTAGCAATGGGCGTTTGCTCAACGTCTGATGCGCGCGTTCATGGGTCCTTGCGTCAAATGTATCGACGATATGCAGGATCAGTGCGCCTGGGGCTATCTCCCGTTCACGCAGGCCTTTGGGGTAGCCAGAACCATCGGCATGTTCCTGGTGCTGCATGATGATCTCCATGGCCGCCGACCAGTCTGGCATGCGTTTGAGCAGGTCGCTGGCCAGGCGCGGATGGCCTTGCATCATGCGACGTTCTTCGCGGCTGAAATGGCTTTGCTTGTGCAAAAGTTCCAGCGGCAGGAAGGCCATACCGATGTCATGCAGGCAGACTGCGGCCGCCAGTTGCTCCGGCTGTTCGGCGTATCCGCCCGCTGCATTGATACTCAGTGCCAGTTCCAGCAGGCGCAGGTTGCGGCCTCGCCAGTAGGGGGAGCGCTGTTCGGCAGCCTCGGCCAGCGCGCAAAAGAACTGCAGGTCGGGTTGGATCACGATCGCGTGGCGTGCCAGCAGCGCTTCGATGCGGCTAGGTTGCGCTTCTTCTGTGAGCTGCAGGCGAGTGTTGGGGTCTATCTGCTGCAGCAGCTCGAGACGTACCTCAGTCTGTCGCTCATTCGGCGTCATGGCCAGCGCCTGCAGCGCGCTGCACAGCTGGCTGACCTGTGGGCTATCCGGGGCTGTGTCGGCGCCGTCCAGCGCCTGAGCTACCTGGGCACGCAGATGGTCGAGGCTGAGCAGCAGTATGTCTCCGAGCAGGCTGTCGAAGGTCAGGTGTCCCGAGCGCAGGGAATCGAGTACGTCCTCCATGGCTTGTGGCAGCGGCATCAGCTCGTTGAGCTCGACGTAACCCAGGTTGCCCTTGAGCGTATGGATCAGGCGAAACAGCTCGCGCAGCCGTTCCGAGCTCTTTGGTGCTCGTTCCAGTTCGATCAGCAGTTGCTCGCAGCGGGGAAACTGCTCGGCGGCGTCGAGGCGGAAGTCTTCCAGCAGATCGCTGGACAGGTCGCTGCGATGGGCTTGGGCCATGGTCATTCTCCAGGCAGGAGGCGCTGTTCATTATAGAAGGCATCTGCCGAGCGGCTGCGTCATGACGATTTACGCTATATAATCCCGCTCTTTATCGAAGCGCGGCGTAGGGTTGGACGTTCGCCGCGGTGTAGCTCCTGCCCAGGGCGTTGGGGGCTGCCTGACCTATCCAAGACCTTAGAGAAGCGAAACACGATCATGATGCGCAGCCACTATTGCGGCCAGTTGAACGAGAGCCTGGATGGCCAGGAAATCACCCTTTGCGGCTGGGTACACCGTCGCCGTGACCATGGCGGGGTGATCTTCCTCGATATCCGTGATCGTGAAGGTCTGGCTCAGGTGGTATTCGATCCTGATCGTGCCGAGACCTTCGCCAAGGCCGACCGCGTGCGCAGCGAATACGTGGTGAAGATCACCGGCAAGGTTCGCCTGCGTCCGGCCGGTGCGGTCAACCCGAACATGGCGTCCGGTGCCATCGAAGTGCTGGGCTATGAACTGGAAGTGCTCAACGAAGCGGAAACCCCCCCGTTCCCGCTCAATGAATACACCGACGTTGGCGAGGAAACCCGCCTGCGCTATCGCTTCATCGATCTGCGCCGCCCGGAAATGGCCGAGAAGCTCAAGCTGCGTTCGCGCATTACCTCGAGCATCCGTCGCTACCTTGATGACAACGGTTTCCTCGACGTCGAAACGCCGATCCTGACTCGCGCCACTCCGGAAGGCGCGCGCGACTATCTGGTGCCGAGCCGCACCCACGCCGGCAGCTTCTTCGCCCTGCCGCAGTCGCCGCAGCTGTTCAAACAGTTGTTGATGGTGGCCGGCTTCGACCGCTACTACCAGATCGCCAAGTGCTTCCGCGACGAGGACCTGCGCGCCGACCGCCAGCCGGAATTCACCCAGATCGACATCGAGACCAGCTTCCTCGACGAAAAAGACATCATGGACATCACCGAGACCATGGTGCGCAACCTGTTCAAGGAAGTGCTCGATGTCGAGTTCGGCGAGCTGCCGCACATGACCCTGGCCGAAGCCATGCGCCGCTTCGGCTCGGACAAGCCGGACCTGCGTATCCCGCTGGAACTGGTCGATGTGGAAGATCAGCTCAAGGACGTCGAATTCAAGGTCTTCGCCGGCCCGGCCAATGACCCGAAATGCCGCGTTACCGCGCTGCGCGTACCGGGCGGTGCGAGCATGCCGCGCAAGCAGATCGACGACTACACCAAGTTCGTCGGCATCTACGGCGCCAAGGGCCTGGCCTATATCAAGGTCAACGAGCGTGCTGCCGGCGTTGACGGTTTGCAGTCGCCGATCGTCAAGAACATCCCGCTGGACAATATCAATGTCATCCTCGACCGCGTTGGCGCCGTCGATGGCGATATCGTGTTCTTCGGTGCCGACAAGGCCAAGATCGTCAGCGAGGCCCTGGGCGCGCTGCGCATCAAGCTGGGTCATGACCTCAACCTGCTGACTTGCGAGTGGGCGCCGCTGTGGGTCGTCGACTTCCCGATGTTCGAGGAGAACGATGACGGCAGCCTGACCGCCATGCACCACCCGTTCACTTCGCCGAGCTGCAGCCCCGAAGAGCTGGAGGCCAACCCGGCTGCCGCTCTGTCGCGCGCCTATGACATGGTGCTCAACGGCACCGAGCTGGGTGGCGGTTCGATCCGTATCCACGACAAGGCCATGCAGCAGACCGTGTTCCGTGTGCTCGGCATCAGCGAAGAGGAGCAGCAGGAGAAGTTCGGCTTCCTGCTCGATGCACTCAAGTACGGTGCGCCGCCCCATGGTGGCCTGGCTTTCGGCCTGGATCGTCTGGTGATGCTGATGACTGGCGCGCAGTCGATCCGCGAAGTGATCGCCTTCCCGAAAACCCAGAGCGCGGCCTGCGTCATGACCCAGGCGCCGGGTGTAGTGGATGCCAAGTCGCTGCGCGAGCTACACATCCGCCTGCGCGAGCAAGCCAAGGCCGAATAAGCCTGCAAAAGAAGCCTGGAGATCCCAGGCTTCTTCGTTATGGGGTGGAGAGACTCAAGTGCTTACGCCCCTGCAATTGTGAAACCTTATAGATGGAGTGAGTTATGGCTGGTCATTCCAAATGGGCCAACATCAAGCACCGCAAGGGGCGTCAGGACGCCAAGCGCGGCAAGATCTTCACCAAGCTGATTCGTGAGCTGACGGTCGCCGCCAAGCACGGCGGCCCGATTCCGGCGGACAACCCGCGTCTGCGCCTGGCCGTGGACAAGGCGCTGACCAACAACATGTCGCGTGACGTGATTGATCGTGCCATCGCTCGTGGTGCCGGCAACAACGAAGCCGACAACGTCGTCGAGTTCAGCTACGAAGGTTATGCGCCGAGTGGCGTGGCGATCATCGTCGAGGTAATGACCGACAACCGCAATCGCACCGCCGCCGAAGTGCGCCATGCCTTTACCAAGTGCGGTGGCAACCTGGGTACTGATGGTTCGGTCGCTTACATGTTCGACCGCAAGGGCCAGATCAGCTTCGCGCCGGGTGTCGATGAAGATGCCCTGATGGAAGCTGCCTTGGAGGCTGGTGCAGATGACGTGGAAATGGGCGAAGACGGTTCGGCCCTGGTGTCGACCAGCTTCACCGAGTTTCATGCCGTCAACGAAGCGCTGAGCGCGGCTGGCTTCAAGGCCGAGGAAGCAGAAATCGCCATGATCCCCTCGATCAGTGCGCCGATTGCCGATCTGGAAACTGCGCAGAAGGTCTTCAAGCTGATCGACATGCTCGAAGACCTGGATGACGTGCAGAACGTCTACCACAACGCCGAAGTCGCCGACGAGATCATGGAACAGCTTGGCTGAAGCAGCTTGTCGCCCGGATGCGTAGGGTGGGCCGGGCGGCGATCCGCTTTAGCCCACCCTACGCCCCTTCTACGGTTTTCTCTGCTTCCTCAGGTGCGTCACGAGTGACGGCGCATGAGGACCCCCGTATACTCGCCAACTGGATAAATAGACAGTTGCTGATATGACCCTGATTCTAGGCATCGACCCGGGTTCGCGTATTACCGGCTATGGCGTGGTGCGCGATACCGGGCGTGGTTGCGAGTACGTGGCGTCAGGCTGCATTCGCACGGGTAACGGGCCGTTGGCCGAACGTCTGCAAATCGTCTTTCGCGGCGTCAGCGAGGTGATTCGCACCCATGGTCCGGTGACCATGGGTATCGAGCAGGTGTTCATGGCGCGCAATGCCGACTCGGCGCTCAAGCTGGGGCAGGCGCGTGGCGCCGCTATCGTCGCGGCGGTGGAGGCGGGACTGGAAATCAGCGAATACACCGCCACCCAGGTCAAGCAGGCTGTGGTCGGTACGGGGGCGGCGGACAAGCAGCAGGTGCAGATGATGGTCATGCATCTGCTCAAGCTGGTGCAGAAACCGCAGATCGACGCCTCCGATGCACTGGGCATCGCCCTGTGTCATGCCCATCACCGGCAGAGTCTCATTCCCCACGGGCTAGCTGGCGCCAAGCGGCGTGGCGGCCGTCTTCGTATGTAATCGGATTAATAAGGAAAGCAGCGGTGATCGGACGTTTGCGCGGCACTCTGGCGGAGAAGCAGCCGCCGCATTTGCTTCTGGATGTGAATGGCGTCGGTTATGAGCTGGAAGTACCGATGACGACCCTTTATCGTCTGCCTGCGGTGGGCGAACCGGTAACCCTGCACGCTCACCTGGTGGTGCGTGAAGATGCGCATTTGTTGTATGGCTTCTTCGAAAAGCGCGAGCGTGAGCTGTTTCGCGAGCTGATTCGTCTCAATGGCGTCGGTCCCAAGCTGGCGTTGGCGCTGATGTCTGGGCTCGAGGTCGATGAGCTGGTGCGCTGCGTGCAGACCCAGGACACGGCGGCGCTGGTCAAGGTGCCGGGAGTGGGCAAGAAAACCGCCGAGCGTCTGCTGGTCGAGCTCAAGGATCGTTTCAAGGCCTGGGAGTCGATACCGTCCATTGCGCCGTTGGTGGTGGAACCTCAACTGGCTCAGGCAGTCTCAAGCGCGGAGAATGATGCCGTCAGTGCCCTGATATCCCTTGGCTACAAGCCGCAGGAGGCCAGCCGAGCAGTTGCCGCCGTCAAGGAAGATGGTATGAGCAGTGAAGATTTGATCCGACGCGCGCTGCGCGGCATGGTTTAGTGGAACCTTATTGATGATCGAAGCCGATCGCCTGATTACCGCCAGCCCCCGTGAGCGCGAAGAGCAGCAGGACAGAGCCATTCGTCCGCTGCGTCTGGCTGACTACATCGGTCAGCCCGTCGTGCGCGAACAGATGGCACTGTTCATCCAGGCTGCGCGGGGTAGGGTGGAAGCACTCGACCATACGCTGATCTTCGGCCCGCCGGGCCTGGGCAAGACCACCCTGGCCAATATCATCGCCGAGGAAATGGGCAGCTCGATCAAGAGCACTTCCGGCCCGGTGCTTGAGCGACCGGGTGATCTGGCTGCGCTGCTGACCAACCTGGAAAGCGGCGATGTACTGTTCATCGACGAAATTCACCGTCTTTCGCCGGTAGTCGAGGAAGTCCTGTATCCGGCCATGGAAGACTTTCAGCTCGACATCATGATCGGCGAGGGCCCGGCGGCCCGCTCGATCAAGCTGGATCTGCCACCCTTCACCCTGGTTGGCGCCACCACCCGTGCCGGCATGCTGACCAATCCGCTGCGCGACCGCTTCGGTATCGTCCAGCGCCTTGAGTTCTACGGTATCGACGACCTGGCCACCATCGTCTCGCGCTCAGCCGGGATTCTCGGCTTGCCCATCGAGGCCAAGGGAGCCTACGAGATTGCCCGTCGTGCGCGTGGTACGCCGCGTATTGCCAACCGCCTTTTGCGTCGTGTGCGCGATTTTGCCGAAGTGCGCGGTAACGGCCATATCACGCAGCTGACCGCCGATCAGGCGTTGAATCTGCTGGATGTCGACGAGCGCGGTTTCGATCATTCCGACCGCCGCTTGCTGCTGGCCATGATCGAGAAGTTCGACGGCGGTCCGGTAGGGCTCGACAGTCTGGCGGCAGCGATAGGGGAAGAGCGCCATACCATCGAGGATGTGCTCGAGCCGTATCTGATTCAGCAGGGGTACATGATGCGCACGCCGCGCGGGCGTGTGGTCACTCGCCATGCCTACCTGCACTTCGGGCTGAACATTCCCAAGCGCGCTGGCGAGCAGGTCGCTGGCGATCTTTTCGCGGCAGGTGACGAATGACGAAAAAATTGTTACCAGCCCGGATTGGCAAGCAGCAGGCCGGGGACTAGAGTATGCGCGCGCAAAACGGAGTCCAGCCGTTCAGCCACCACTGCCGGGTCTATTACGAAGATACCGATGCGGGCGGCATCGTCTACTACGTCAACTACCTCAAATTCATGGAGCGGGCTCGCACCGAGCGCCTGCGTGAGCTGGGTTATGCCCAGTCGACGCTTGCCGGTGAGGGCCTGTTGTTCGTCGTGCATTCGGCCGAGGCGCGTTATCACGCGCCGGCGCGCCTGGATGACGAACTGGTGATCAGCGCCGAAGTGATCGAATTGAACCGTGCCAGCCTGCGCTTTCGTCAACAGGTCAGGCGGGCTGCGGATGATGCGCTGCTCTGCGAAGGGCAGTTCCTGGTGGCCTGTGTGCGCGCCGACAACTTGAAACCCCGGGCTATCCCCGAAACCCTGCGACACGCGTTCGCCGGGACGCAGGCGCCGGGTCCAATTGCAGCAGGAGAGTAAGCGTGGAAGCTAACGCCGTTGACCATATGTCGATGTGGAGTCTGATCAGTAACGCCAGTCTGTTGGTTCAGCTGGTGATGCTGACCCTGGTGGCCGCCTCGGTCATTTCCTGGGTGATGATCTTCCAGCGCAGCAATGCCATCCGCGCCGCCAAGCGTGCTCTGGACAACTTCGAGGATCGTTTCTGGTCCGGCATCGACCTGTCCAAGCTGTATCGCCAGGCCGGCAGCAACCCCGATCCGGATTCCGGTCTGGAGCAGATCTTCCGTGCCGGCTTCAAGGAATTCTCCCGTCTGCGTCAGCAGCAGGGCGTAGATCCGGATGCGGTGATGGACGGCGTGGCGCGTGCCATGCGTGTGGCCATTTCCCGCGAGGAAGAGAAGCTGGAAACCGCGCTGCCGTTTCTCGCCACTGTCGGCTCCACCAGCCCGTACATCGGCCTGTTCGGTACCGTATGGGGCATCATGAACTCCTTCCGCGGCCTGGCCCAGGTGCAGCAAGCCACGCTGGCTACCGTCGCGCCGGGTATTGCCGAAGCGCTGATCGCCACTGCCATCGGCCTGTTCGCGGCGATTCCGGCGGTCATTGCCTACAACCGTTTCTCTGCCCGCAGCGAGATGCTGATCGGTCGTTACTACACCTTCGCCGACGAGTTCCAGGCCATCCTGCACCGCAAAGTGCACACCTCGGAAGACTAAGGCGAGCGAAGAGGACAGGTTTTAACCATGGCGAGAATTCGCAACAGACGCAAACCGGTCGCCGAGATGAACGTGGTGCCCTACATCGACGTGATGTTGGTACTGCTGGTCATCTTCATGGTCACCGCGCCGATGCTCAATCAGGGCGTCAAGGTCGATCTGCCCAAGGTCAGCAGTGAAGCGCTGCCGCAGGACAACGACGCGCAGGTACTGACCATCTCCATCAAGGCCGACAAGACCTACTACTGGAACATGGGCAGCGAGGTCGACGTCGACACCGAGCAGGAGCGTGCCTCGACCCTCGAGCAGATGACTCAGGCCGTGTCGGCGATCATTGCCGAGAACCGTCGTCAGGGTAAGCAGGTGCAGGTATTCGTGCGCGGTGATCGCACGGTTGATTACGGCACTGTGATGTCGGCCATGGGCGGTCTGCAGCAGGCCGACGTGGGCAACGTCGGACTGATTACCGAGGCTCCCTGATGCAGCAAGCCGAGCGTTCGCAATCGGAAAGCTACTTCTGGCCCGTGGTTTGGGCGGTGGGTCTGCATGTCCTGATGTTCGCCATGCTGTTCGTCAGCTTCGCCTTCACCCCGGAGCTGCCACCGGCGCGCCCAGTGGTGCAGGCTACGCTGTATCAGTTGCAGTCACAGAGCCAGGCCACTACGCAGACCACGCAAAAGGTTGCAGGCGAGGCGCAGAAGACCTCGGCGCCGCAGTTCGAGACCGAGCGGCTGGAACAGAAGAAAGCCGAGGAGCAGAAGCAGGCCCAGGCCGAAGCGCAGAAGGTAGCAGCGGCCAAGAAAGCCGAGGAACAAAAGCAGGCCGAAGAAGCTCGAAAGGCCGAGGCGGCGAAGAAAGCCGAGGCCGATAAGGCCGCTGAGCAGAAGCGTCAGGCGGATATCGCCAAGAAGCGCGCCGAGGAAGAGGCCAAGAAGAAGGCCGCTGCCGAAGAGGCCAAGAAAAAAGCGGCAGCCGCCGAAGCTGCGAAGAAGAAAGCCGCCGAGGATGCACGGCGCAAGGCCGCCGAGGATCAGAAGGCGGCAGCGTTGGCCGAGCTGCTGTCGGACAATGTGCAGAACCAGCAGGCGCTGGCCGAGACTCATGGTGACCAGGTGGCCGGCAACCTCGATGATCTGATCATCAAGCTGATCACCGAGAACTGGCAGCGGCCGATGTCGGCGCGTCGAGGCATGAGCGTCGAGTTGCTGATCCAGATGCTGCCCGATGGCACCGTGACCAACGCCAGTGTATCGCGCTCCAGTGGCGATGCACCGTTCGACAGCTCGGCCGTTGCAGCTGTGCGTAACGTCGGGCGTATTCCCGAGATGCAACAATTGGATCGCGCTACCTTCGACCGTATGTACAGGCAGCGACGCGTTATTTTCAAACCGGAGGATTGAGCTCTGTGAACAACCTGATTCGTATCGCCCTGCTGGGGCTGGTCATGCTGGTCGGTAGCGTCCAGGCGGCCGACCCGCTGGTGATCTCCCAGGGCGCTGACCGCGCCACACCCATTGCTGTCGTGCCGTTCGGTTGGCAGGGTGGTTCGGTACTGCCTGAAGACATGTCGCAGATCATCGGCAACGACCTGCGCAACTCCGGCTACTTCGAACCGATCCCGCGGCAGAACATGATCAGCCTGCCGACCCAGGCCAGCGAAGTCATCTACCGCGACTGGAAAGCGCTCGGCGCCCAATACGTTCTGGTCGGTAATATCGTGCCCAATGGTGGCCGCTTGCAGATTCAGTACGCGCTGTTCAACGTCAGTACCGAGCAGCAGGTCATGACCGGTAATGTCGGTGGTGGCACCGATCAGTTGCGCGACATGGCTCACCATATCGCCGACCAGTCGTTCGAGAAGCTCACCGGCGTCAAGGGAGCATTCTCCACGCGCCTGCTGTATGTCACTGCCGAGCGCATGGGCACCAACAACACCCGTTACACCCTGCAGCGCTCCGACTACGACGGTGCCCGTGCGGTGACCTTGCTGCAATCGCGCGAGCCGATCCTCTCGCCGTCGTTCGCGCCGGATGGCCGCCGTATCGCTTACGTGTCGTTCGAGCAGCGTCGCCCGCGCATCTTCGTCCAGCACATCGACACCGGGCGTCGTGAGCAGATCACCAACTTCGAAGGCCTCAATGGCGCGCCGGCCTGGTCGCCGGATGGCAACCGTCTGGCCTTCGTGCTGTCGCGCGATGGCAATCCGGAAATCTACGTGATGGATATGGGCAGCCGGCAGATGCGCCGCATTACCAACCATTACGCCATCGATACCGAACCCTTCTGGGGTAAGGACGGTCAGACCCTTTACTTCACCTCGGATCGTGCGGGTAAGCCGCAGATCTACAAGACCAACATCAATAGCGGGGCTGTGGAGCGAGTGACCTTCGTCGGTAACTACAACGCCAACCCGAAATTGTCGGCTGATGAGAAGACCCTGGTGATGATTCATCGTCAGGATGGCTTCACCGTGTTCAAGGTGGCTGCACAGGACCTGGAAACCAACCGTTTGCGTATTCTTTCAGACACAAGTTTGGATGAGTCGCCCACTGTTGCGCCCAATGGCACCATGCTAATCTACGCCACCCGCCAGCAGGGCCGGGGAGTCTTGATGTTGGCGTCCACCAATGGACGCGTGAGGCTCCCTCTTCCTACCGCTCAAGGCGAAGTTCGAGAGCCTTCTTGGTCCCCTTACCTGAACTGATGCGGCGCTACACCTTTTTGCTTAACACAACTGGGGTTCATTAGGAGTTACATGATGGAAATGCTGAAATTCGGTAAGTTCGCTGCACTGTCCCTGGCTCTCGCCGTTGCTGTAGGTTGCTCCTCCAAAGGCGGCGACGCTGCTGGCGAAGGCGCTGTTGACCCGAACGCTGGCTACGGTGCCAACACTGGCGCTGTTGATGGCAGCCTGAGCGAAGAAGCTGCTCTGCGCGCTATCACCACCTTCTACTTCGAGTACGACAGCTCCGACCTGAAGGCCGAAGCCATGCGCGCTCTGGACGTACACGCCAAGGACCTGAAAGGCAACGGCGCTCGCGTCGTTCTGGAAGGCCACGCTGACGAGCGCGGTACTCGTGAGTACAACATGGCTCTGGGCGAGCGTCGTGCCAAGGCCGTTCAACGCTACCTGGTTCTGCAGGGCGTTTCCCCGGCTCAGCTGGAACTGGTTTCCTACGGCGAAGAGCGTCCGGTTGCCACTGGCAACGACGAGCAGTCCTGGGCTCAGAACCGTCGCGTAGAGCTGCGTAAGTAAGCTGCCATGCGAGATTGCCGCCGTATCCTGACCCTTCTGACACTCGCCTTGCCGCTTGCGGCGATGGCGGAGGTTCCCGTACTGGAAAGCAGCTCCATGCAACAGGGCAGCAGCTATCCACCGGCGGGTTATGGTACGGCCGGCGCCTACGCCGGAGCGGGTGCGCAAGCACCCGCTTCTGCGCAGGGCATGCTGTTCAACCAGCTTGAGCAGATGCAGCAGGAAATTGCGCAATTGCGTGGCATGGTCGAAGAGCAACAGAATGAAATCCAGCGCCTCAAGCAGGAAGGTCTGGAGCGTTACCAGGATCTGGACCAACGCATTTCCTCCGGCGCCGCTGCCGGTGGAGCTCCCGCACAGAATTCAGCCGATGGCGCGGCAAACGCCAATGGCACCCCGACGCCACCTGCCGCACAGCAGCAGGCCAGCGCCGAGCCGGGTGATCCGGCCAAGGAAAAACTCTATTACGACGCTGCCTTTGACCTGATCAAGGCCAAGGACTTCGACAAGGCGTCGCAGGCGTTCAGCGCCTTTCTCAATCGTTATCCCAACAGCCAGTACGCGGGTAACGCGCAGTATTGGCTGGGCGAAGTGAACCTGGCCAAGGGTGATCTGCAAGCAGCCGGTCAAGCCTTTGCCAAGGTCAGCCAGGCCTATCCGAGTCACGCCAAGGTGCCGGATTCGCTGTTCAAGCTGGCCGACGTCGAGCGTCGCCTGGGCAACAACGACAAGGCGCGCGGCATTCTGCAGCAGGTCATCGCCCAGTATCCTGGCAGTTCGGCCGCGCAATTGGCCCAGCGCGACTTGCAGCGGCTGTAAGCCAGCAATTGACGAAAAACCCGCGCTCGTCGCGGGTTTTTCTTATCTGCTCTCGCGTGATCCATTAGAATGCGCGCTCGCATGCGAGGTGGGGTTTCAGCTCGGCTGATGTCCTTGTCGCCATGCCTTGTCGAACGTCGGCCGCTGCCGGCGTTCCTGTCTTTCCACGCAACGGAAGCGGATGGCCTGTTTCGTCATCACGCTCGTGGCTACCATGCAAGAAACCCTGCGCATCACCGAGATTTTCTACTCGTTGCAGGGGGAAACGCGTACCGCTGGCTTGCCGACGGTATTCGTGCGCCTTACCGGCTGCCCCCTGCGCTGTCAGTACTGTGACACCGCCTATGCCTTCAGTGGCGGCGAGATCGTCACGCTGGACAGTATCCTCGACCAGGTGGCCGCCTATCGGCCGCGCTACATCTGCGTCACCGGCGGCGAGCCGCTGGCTCAACCCAACTGTATCCCTCTGCTTGCGCGCCTGTGCGATGCCGGTTACGAGGTGTCGCTGGAAACCAGTGGTGCGCTTGACGTCTCAGCGGTCGATGCACGGGTCAGCAAGGTGCTCGATCTGAAGACGCCCGGTTCGGCTGAGGTGCAGCGTAACCGTTACGAGAACATCGAGTGGCTCACCGACAATGACCAGGTCAAGTTCGTCATCTGCTCGCGTGAAGACTACGACTGGGCAGTATCCAAATTGATCGAATATGACCTGGCTGCTCGTGCCGGTGAGGTGCTGTTCTCGCCCAGCCACAAACAGGTCGATGCACGTGCGCTGGCAGACTGGATCGTTGCCGACAACCTGCCCGTACGCCTGCAATTGCAGCTGCACAAGATTCTCTGGAACGACGAGCCGGGACACTGAACATGAACGACAAGAAAGCGGTCATCCTCCTTTCCGGTGGCCTGGACTCGGCCACCGTGGTCGCCATGGCCAAGGCCGAGGGCTACAGCTGCTACAGCATGAGCTTCGACTATGGGCAGCGCCATCGCGCCGAGTTGCAGGCAGCCGAGCGTGTGGCACGGCAGCTGGGCGTGGTCGAGCACAAGGTGATCGGCCTGAACCTCAATGGTATCGGTGGTTCGGCGTTGACCGATAGCAGCATCGCCGTGCCCGAATCGCCCACCGAAGGCATTCCCGCCACCTACGTGCCAGCACGCAACACGGTGTTCCTGGCGCTGGCCTTGGGCTGGGCTGAGGTGCTTGAAGCGCGTGATATCTTCATCGGCGTCAACGCGGTGGACTACTCGGGCTATCCCGATTGCCGTCCGGAGTTCGTCGAGGCTTTCGAGCGCATGGCCAACCTGGCGACCAGGGCCGGTGTCGAGGGGCAGGGCTTTGCCATCCGTGCGCCGCTGCAGCAGATGGGCAAGGGCGAGATCATCCAGACCGGCATGCGCCTGGGCGTGGACTATGCGCTGACCGTGTCCTGCTACCAGGCCGACGATGACGGCCGCGCCTGTGGCAAGTGCGACAGCTGCCGCCTGCGTGCAGCCGGTTTCGCTGCTGCCGGTGTGCCTGATGCGACGCGCTACTTCTGAAAAAGTTTTCGCGAAGTGTTGATTTCCTGAATTAAATCAGTATCATGCGCCTCGCGTTGGGTCGTTAGCTCAGTTGGTAGAGCAGTTGGCTTTTAACCAATTGGTCGTAGGTTCGAATCCTACACGACCCACCAGATCGCAAAAGCCAGTCGTGAGACTGGCTTTTTTTTGCTCTCGGAAAAGCCCTCTGGCCGATACTGCCCCGCCTGTGGTGATGGGCAACCAGGGGGTATACTCGCAGCTCGCTCAAGAGCGCCGCAGGTTCGATGATATGACGCAGATTTCCGAACGCCTTCTGGTTCAAGCCCACCTCGATGCCAAACAGCCCAAGCCGCTGACCGCCGAGGAGGAGGCCTTCTATCGCCGCGAAATCGCCGCTGAGCTGAAGAAGCAGAACGCGGTGCTGGTGGCGCACTACTACTGTGATCCGGTGATCCAGGCGCTGGCCGAGGAAACCGGTGGCTGCGTTTCCGACTCCCTGGAAATGGCCCGCTTCGGCAATCAGCACCCGGCTCAGACCGTGGTGGTGGCCGGGGTCAAGTTCATGGGCGAGACGGCGAAGATCCTCAACCCGGAAAAGCGCGTGTTGATGCCGACCCTGGAGGCGACCTGCTCGCTGGATCTGGGTTGCCCGGTGGACGAGTTCTCGGCTTTTTGCGACCAGCACCCGGAGCGCACCGTGGTGGTTTACGCCAACACCTCGGCAGCGGTGAAGGCGCGTGCCGACTGGGTGGTGACCTCCAGCTGCGCGCTGGAGATTGTCGAGAGCCTGATGGACAACGGCGAGACCATCATCTGGGCGCCGGACAAGCATCTGGGCAACTACATCCAGCGCGAGACCGGCGCCGACATGCTGCTGTGGGATGGCGCCTGCATCGTGCATGAGGAATTCAAGTCCAAGCAGCTGCTGGACATGAAGGCACTCTACCCGGACGCCGCCATCCTGGTGCACCCGGAATCGCCGCAGAACGTGGTCGAACTGGCCGATGCGGTTGGCTCCACCAGCCAGTTGATCAAGGCGGCGCAGACCCTGCCGAATTCCACCTTCATCGTCGCCACCGACCGCGGCATCTTCTACAAGATGCAGCAGCTATGCCCGGACAAGACCTTTATCGAGGCGCCAACCGCCGGCAATGGCGCCGCCTGCCGTAGCTGCGCGCACTGCCCGTGGATGGCGATGAATACGCTGGAGCGCGTGCTGACCGGCTTGCGTCAGGGCTCCGGCGAGATTCATGTCGACCCGGCGCTGATTCCCAAGGCGATCAAGCCGCTCAAGCGCATGCTCGATTTCACCCAGGCGGCGCGGATGAAGGTCGCCGGTAACGCCTGATAGGCATGCAGTAAGAAGAAGCCCAGCCAATGCTGGGCTTCTTGCTTTACGTGGCCCGGATGCCATCCGGGCTACGGCAGCACGTCAGCTCAGGTTGCCCAATTCTCCGGCTCGTTGACTACATTGAGCAGCGCGCGCAGGCGGCCATAGTCGCGACCGTTGAAGGCAAAAGCCAGACGGGTCAGGTGGCACAGTTCCGGTTCGTCGCGCTCCTGCTCGCAGTAGGGTTGTTGGGTAAAGCCACCTTCCTTGCACAGGCTGGCGAAGTCACTGTCCAGCTTGGCCAGAGTTGCCTCATTGAGCGGATGATTGAGGCGAATCACGAAGCGATCCTTGAGCCAGCGGCTGGAGTGGAAGTTGCGGTAGAAGCGCGCGATTTCATCCACCGCCTCTTCGGCGCTGTAGACCAGGTGCATCAGGTTGAGATCGGTAGGCAGGATATAGCCGTTATCGCCAAGCTGACGACGGATGAAGCCCAGTGCATCTTCCCAGTAGCTACCGCCCGGTTGGTCGAGCAGTACCACGGGCACCAGCGGGCTCTTGCCGGTCTGGATCAGGGTCAGCACTTCCAGCGCTTCGTCGAGGGTGCCGAAACCGCCGGGGCACAGCACCAGGCCATCGGCCTCCTTGACGAAGAACAGCTTGCGCAGAAAGAAGAAGTGGAACGACAGCAGGTGATGGCTACCGCGCATGGTCGCGTTGGCGGTTTGTTCGAAGGGCAGGGTGATATTGAAGCCCAGGCTGCTTTCCGCACCGGCGCCTTCATGGGCTGCTGCCATGATGCCGCCACCGGCACCCGTGACCACCATCAGATCGCGATGTGCCAGTAATGCGCCGAGCTCGCGAGCCTGCCTGTACAGGGGGTGATCGGGTGGCGTTCGTGCTGAGCCGAATACCGTGACCTTGCGTCGCCGTTTCAGTTGTTCCAGCACGCCGAAGGCATGCTCCATCTCACGCAGGGTCTGCATCATGATCTTGGCGTCCCAGCGGTTACGATCCGCCTGGGCCATATGGATCACCGTGGTGAGCATTTCGCGGTACAACGCCAGGTTGGGGCTGTTGCTCGGGGTTGCCAGAGCTACCAGTTCCTCCACCTTGCTGCTCAGGTCGACCTCGCTGGTTTGCACGTGGCGCGACAGATAGTCGTCCGGTTCAAAGGGCATGGAAACTCTCCTCTTCTTGGCCTGTGAGAGGCGAGTAGCCTCTCGCGGTGGCCGGTTCCTTGATTATGGAGTGTTGAGCAGCTTGCCACAGGCAGTCTGCCGTTTCGTTTCCAGCTTTTCGTAAGCGCCGATTACAGGGCGATCTGCTCGCCGGGTTCGGGAATGTTGGCGATCCAGTTCAGGCGTTCGCGCAGAGCGGCTTGCAGGGCCTGCATCTTCTCCAGCTCACCGTGCACCAGGTACAGCTCGGGGTGATGCTCGAACCGGCTGGCCCAGTCGAGCAGTTGCGTTTGCCCGGCGTGCGCGGAGAAACCGCCCAGGGTATGCACCTTGGCCTTCACCGCGATGCGCTGGTGCAGCACCTTGACCGTTTCCGCACCGTCGACGATCAAACGACCCAGCGTGCCCTTGGCCTGGAAGCCAGGGAAAACCAGATGGCAGTTCTCGCGCCAGAGGTTGTGCTTGAAGTGATGAACGATACGCCCGCCATTGCACATGCCGGCACCGGCGATGATGATCGCGCCGCTCTTGATCCGGTTGATAGACATCGATTCTTCGGCTGTTGGCGTGCAGCGCAACACTGGCAGCCAGTCCTCGACTCGCTTGACACCCTTGGCTGCCAGCGCCGCGCGATCGGTAGCCGCGAACTGGTCATGAAAGCGGCTGTAGATGGCGTTGGCGCGGATCGCCATGGGACTGTCGAGGAACACGGCCTGCTGTGGCAGACGGCCTTCCTGATAGAAGCGGCCAAGGTAATAGATCAGATCCTGGGTGCGGCCGACGGCGAACGACGGAATCAGCACGTTGCCGCCTTCCTTGTGCGCCTGTTGCAGGATGTCGGCCAGCTCCTCCAGGGTTTCGTCGCTGGGGCGATGATCACGGTCGCCGTAGGTCGACTCCATCAGCAGCACATCAGCCTGGTTCAGTTGCGTCGGCGCTTGCATCAGCGGCGAGCAGGTGTTGCCCAGGTCGCCGGAGAACACCAGATGACGGTGCAAATGGTGATCCTCTACCTGCATCTCGACGATGGCCGAGCCGAGGATATGGCCGGCATTGTGGAAGGTGACCTGCACGCCCTTGGCAACCTCGACCGCTGTGCCGTAGGCATGCGCGCGGCGCTGGCTGAGCGCCTGCTCGGCATTGGCGATGGTGTATAGCGGCTTGACCGCCGGCTTGCCCTGGCGTGCGCGCCAGCGGTTTTCCCATTCGGCGTCCTTCTCCTGCAGGAAGGCCGAATCCAGCAGCATCAGCTCGAGCAGTTCGCAGCTGGCCTCGGTGGCGTGGATCGGGCCGCGATAGCCTTCGGCGACCAGGCGCGGCAGCAGCCCGCTATGATCGAGGTGGGCGTGGGAGATCACCACCGCATCCAGGCTGCTCGGGTCGAAAGGAAATGCACTGCGGTTCAGATCCTCTTCCTGGCGGCGTCCCTGATGCATGCCGCATTCGAGCAGAACCTTGGCGCCATCGCGGCTTTCCACCAGGTAACAGGAGCCGGTGACCTGTTGAATCGCACCGAGAAAAGTGAGCAGAGCCATGGTTTTTTCCTTGTCGTGATCTTGAGACGAGTCTGCCGCTTCGAACCGGAGCGAGTCTTGATGCAGGTCAGCGGGTGCCTCGTAGCGATACCTAAACTGCAGGCAAACATTCAGGAGAGCACTCATGACCCAGCTATTGCCCGACGCCGCCACCTTGGTTCAGCACGCCCAGCAATACCCCGACTTTGCCCGCTGGCAAGCTGGCCACGGACCTGTCCAGCATAGTCCGCAGACCTGCGCTGCGGTCTTTCGTCTTGCCCATCAGCTGGTGCAGGGCGGTTTGCAGCCTGACTTGCCGAGCGTTTACCGCCTGATGCACGCGCTGGATTCGCTGACCGCAGCCGGTCTGTGGCTGGTGGTGCACATGACCTATGCGCGACGCGTGAGGTTCGATGGCCAGCCGCTGCAGGCCGATGATTTCAAGGAGGTGCCGGAAGGGCATACCGGTGGCGCGCTGAACATGGTGCCGGCCTATGCCGGCTACCTGGCACTCAATGCACTGACCGGTGAGACGCGCGGCTGGTTGATGGGGCAGGGCCATTGCGTGGCAGCAATCGAGGCGCTGAACCTGCTGACCGGCAACCAGCATCCAGAGCAGGCCGCGCGCTACGCTTGTGATGAGGCGGGCATGAGCCGCCTGGCGGCGGATTTCTACAGCTACGCCCAGGCGGCGGACGGCAGCCCTGGCGTGCCGTTGGGCAGTCACGTCAATCCGCATACCGCTGGCGGTATCGCCGAAGGCGGATACCTTGGCTTCGCTGAGCTGCAGTACGCGCATCTGCCATTGCCGGGGGAGAAGCTGGTGGCGTTCCTGTCCGACGGCGCCGCCGAGGAGCAGCGCGGCAGCGACTGGATGCCGCGCTGGTGGCGTGCCGAGGATTGTGGCGTGGCGCTACCGGTGATGATCGCTAACGGCCGGCGTATCGAGCAGCGTACTGAGCTGGGTACGTTGGAGGGCCTGGAAGGGTTTCGTCGGCACCTGCGCGGTTGCGGCTTCGATCCCCTGAGTTTCGATGGGCGTGATCCGGCAGCTTTCGTCTGTGCGCTGTGGGAGATGGAGCAGCGCCTGACGCATCGAGTGGATGAACTCAACCGCGAGCTGATCGGTTATCCCTTGCCGATGCCCTACGGCATTGCCGAAACCACCAAGGGCTATGGTTTCTTCGGCGCTGGCAGCAACGCCGCTCATAACCTGCCGCTACCGGCCAGCCCGGCTCTCGACGCGCAGGCGCGCGAGCTGTTCAACCAGCATGCTGCGGCCTTGTGGGTAGAGCCGCAGACGTTGTCCTACGCATGCAATCTGTTCGCCAGCCGCAAGGGTCGTGTGCTGGAACGGGACAACCCGCTGGCACGGCGTCAACCGTCGCAACCGGTACAGCCGGCGCTGCATTTTCATGATCGGCCCTGTTCGCCCATGAGTGCGCTGGATCGTTATTTCGTCGATCTGGTGCGCGCCAACCCGCAGTTGCGGCCGCGTGTCGGCAACCCGGACGAATTGGCCAGCAACCGTCTGAGCGGTGTGCTGGCGGCGCTCAAGCATCGCGTCAGCCAACCCGAGAGCGAGTTGGAGTCGCTACATGGCGCGGTGATCACCGCACTCAATGAGGAGGCCGTGGTATCAGCCTGTCTCGCCAATCAGGGCGGCCTGAATCTGGTGGCCAGCTACGAGGCGTTTTGCGTGAAGATGCTCGGCGCCGTGCGCCAGAGTCTGATCTTCGCACGCCAGCAGAAGGAGGCGGGGCGTCCAGCCGGCTGGCTGGGCTGGCCGCTGGTGGCCACTTCGCACACCTGGGAGAACGGCAAGAACCAGCAATCGCATCAGGACACCACCTTCTGCGAGGCACTGCTGGGCGAAATGCACGATGTCATGCGCGTGCTGTTGCCGGCCGATCACAACTCGCTGCTGGCCCTGCTGCCTGGCATCTATCAGGAGCGCGGCCGGCTTGCGTGCCTGGTGGTAGCCAAGCGTGAACAACCCTGCGCCTTTACAGTCGAACAGTCTAAGCAACTGGCCCGTGATGGAGCATTGCTGGTCGATGCGCAGGGCGATGGCGAGCCAGTGCTGCTGATTGCCAGTGGCAGCTATCAGCTGCGCGAGATGCGCCGCGCCGCCGTTCGTCTGAGTGAGCAGGGTGTGGCCTGGCGTCTGATTTACTTGCAGGAACCGGGACGCTTTCGTGTACCGCGCGATGCCTGGGAGGCCGCCAGCGTGGCCAGCGCAGCTCAGCGTGAGGCGCTGTTTCCGTTAGCCTGTCGGCGGCGCGTGCTGCTTAGCCACATGCGCCCGGAAGTGGCCTTGGGGCATCTGGCGACGGTGCTGGGCGATGCCGCTACGTGCCGCGCGCTTGGTTACCGCAACCGTGGTGGCACGTTCGACGAAGCCAGCATGTTGTTCGCCAATGGCTGTACCTGGGCACACGTGCTGCAGAGTGTGGCCGAGGTGCTCGGCGTATCGGTCGACGCCTGGCTGACGGCTGTGGAACAGGCGGCTCTGGCAGGGAGGGGGGATGCTCGCTCCTTGCGTTGAGTCGGCTGAATGGGTCAATAGGAAGGGAGAGGCAGGTATGCCCAAGCTGATTCTGGAGATCGAAATGGACCTCTATCGCATGCTTCAGCAGGCGGCGCGAACCAATCAACTGAGCCTGGAGGATGAATGTCGACGTCGCCTCGAGGGCGGCGTACGACGTTCGCGCTATATGGAGGCCTTGCTCGCCGAGCTGCGCGCCGATGAGGCGCAGCGGCGAGCGGAACGGGGCTGAGTTTTCGCCTGCTTCAGAGACCGCAGTCGCTCTTGTCGAACACTTCCACGGTGACCGGACGGTTGCTGCGATACTCGCTGAACTGATAACGCAGCTGCGCGCCCTGCGCCAGCAGGCTGCGATAACCCGGATTGCGGCAGACGCTGGCCGCGAGCTGGCTGCGCACCGTATCGGGGTTGCCGCGCATCTGCGCCGCATGCGCTTCGCGCACGCTGAGGTGGTTGATCAGCGTGTGACCTTCCACGGTATAGCCCTGATCGAGAATGTCCTCGTTGATCGCCCGCGGCGTGCCTTCACTGCTCTGTCGGGCGACCTGCTCCAGGGTGCGAGTCAGCTCCATCTCCTTCAGCGAGGCTGCCTGGGCAGTGGGAAGCATCAGGCTGAGCGCGAGAGCGGGGAGGATGTAACGCAGCATGTCATGTGACTCCTGAAAGCGGGGACGAGGGGTTGGACAGGGCGTCGCAGCGAATGTTCGCGCCGCTGGCCATTTGCCCGCGTGAAACAAAGTGTTACCGATGGAGACATGCTGGCCTTTGGCCGCCGCCCGTCACCACGACCAAAGGCCGGGGATCATCGGCCAAACCTGCACGTCACAGACATTGAGCCGCCGTCGCAGTCGGACGTCGCCAGTACAGACCTGCCTGAAGTCTGCCGCTGGTGCAGGAAGGACTGCGTGGTGTTCAAGCAGCGTGCAGGAGAATAACAATGACAATGCTCTTTCGGCGCTGGCCATCGCGGGTGATGGTCGGCAGTTTACTGGTTTTGCCCGTTGCGCAGGCGCAGGCATCCGGTTATCACTTCGGTTCGCAATCGGTGGCGGCGCAGGGTTCGGCACATGCCAACGGTGCCGAGGCGGCCGACCCTTCGACCATTTTCTACAACCCCGCTGGCCTAGCCCGGCTCAAGGGCACCCAGGTGACTTCCGGTCTGAGCATTCTGCTGCCGGACGGCGATTACGAGGACAAGGGTAGCCGCGATGTATTCGGCAATCCGGTGTCGGGCGATGCCGGCGAGTTCCTGCCCGATGCCGCCGCTGCGCCCAACTTCTATTTTTCCCACGAGATCAACGACCGGGTGACGATCGGTCTGGGCATCTTCACCCCGTTCGGCGCCAAGCTCGACTACAAGGAGGACTGGGCCGGGCGCTACGGTATCCAGTCGGCCAGCCTGGAGACGGTGACCTTCAACCCGAGCATTGCCTTTCGTTTCAACGAACACCACAGCATCGGCTTCGGCGTGTCGGCGCAGTACATCAAATCGGTGCAGCGCGGTGCGGCAGACGTGAAAGGCGCGTCGCGGCAGTTGGCTGGGCAGTTCGTCACCGCCAATCAGGATCTGACCGAGCTGGCCGCATCACCGCTTGGTCAGTTCGCCATTCCCTTGCTCTACGGCATCAATGTGCCCAGTGAGATCAGTAGTTGCGACGGTCAGGCCGATGACGCTTTTGTCGACTGTGTGGCGAAGAACTTCGCCGACAACGTCCAGGGCGACGGTTACTTCCGGGTCAAGGGCGATGACTGGGGGTTTGGCTGGAATATCGGCTACATGTGGGAGCCGACCGAGTCGACGCGCTTTGGCGTGTCGTATCGTTCCAACATTCGCCACACCCTTGAGGGTGAGACCAAGTGGAGCTTCGCCGGCGTGTCCGGCAGCGTGCCTTCACCCGATACCGATCTGAGCGGTGGCATCGATCTCGGCATCATTACCCTGCCGCCAGCCGATGCATTGGGGCAGGTGCTGGACCCGAGCAACTGGGTCAATCCCGGCGATTTCGCTGGCTCCAGGCTGCACCCCAACTCCAAGGCCAAGACCGCTATCGATACACCGGAGATGCTCTCATTCAACGCCTTCCATCAGCTCAACGACAAGGTGGCGTTGATGGCGGATCTGACCTTCACCCGTCACTCGCGGCTCGACGAAGTGCGCATCGGTATCGATCAGGTAGCCGGCTATCCCTACTTCAATGGCGTTACCGAGGGCGACCTGAGCGTCAAGCAGGACTGGAAGGACAGCTACAAGATCTCCCTGGGCATGAACTACCAGTACAGCGACGACCTCTTGTTGCGCACCGGGGTGGCATACGACAAGTCACCTGTCAATTCGACGCAGTTGCGTCATCCGGCGTTTCCTGATGCCGATCGCTACTGGCTGTCCTTCGGCGCCAACTACAAGGTGACCCGCGATACCTCGCTGGACTTCGCCTACAGCTATGTGCAGTTCTCCAGCGGCAAGATGGACTATCAGGACGGCTGCTCCCCGGCTGGCTGGGTGCCAGGCGCCGGCGGGCTGTACCAGGACAGCGGCGTGCGCTGCACCGGCAACGGTGGCAATTACACCGGTGAATACAACACCCACATCCACTTCATCGGCCTGGCGTTGAACCATACCTTCTGATCCATCTGAGCGGCGAACGGGGGTGGTAGAATCCCACCCCCGTTCGCTGTTGCTCCCGCCATGACCCATCCAGCCCCACATGCCGTCGCCCGCCTGCGCACAGAGCGCCTGGCGCGCAGCCTCAAACCTTTTATTGCCCGTGGTTCGCGCGCCGAGCGCTGCCCGCACTGCCGGGTGCAGCCGACCCATTGCCTGTGCGCCTGGCGCCCGCAGGTCGAGGCCAATGCCGCCATGTGCCTGGTGATGCATGACATCGAGGCGTTGAAACCGAGCAATACCGGCTGGCTGATCGCTGATGTGGTGCCTGAAACCCACGCCTTCGGCTGGACGCGCACTGCCGTCGACCCGGCGCTGCTGGAGTTGCTGGCCGATCCGCAGTGGCAGCCTTATCTGGTGTTTCCCGGTGAGTACGTGGCGCCGCAGCGCGTGGTGGAGGAGGTGCGGCTTGCGCCCGGCAAGCGGCCGCTGTTCGTGCTGCTCGATGCCACCTGGACCGAGGCGCGCAAGATGTTTCGCAAGAGCCCCTATCTGGATGCGCTACCGGTGCTGAGCCTGACGCCGGCGCAGCTATCGCGCTATCGCCTGCGTCGCTCCACTCGTGGCGAGCACCTGTGCACCGCCGAGGTGGCCGCCATGTGCCTGGAGCTGGCTGGCGACCTGCGTGCCGGCGAGGCGCTGGACGATTATCTCGATGTGTTCAGCCAGCACTACCTGGCTGCCAAACGGCGTCTGCCGCTGGATCTCAACGACGCTCTGCACCAGCGTTTGCAGACGTACCGCTGAGTTCGCTGGGCAGCGGCTTGGGCCACAGCTGCGCCAGCAGCATGCCGCCGAACATCAGCGCACAACCCAGATAGCCGCGCGGTGCCAGCACTTCGCTCAGCAACAGGGCGCCGGCGATGGCAGCGAATACGGCTTCCAGCGAGAGGATGATCGCCGCATGCGAGGCGATGGCATGCTGCTGCGCCACCACCTGCAGGGTGAAACCGATCGCCACGCCGAACACACCGCCGTAGAGGATGGCCGGCCCAGCGGCAATGATGCCGTCCAGTGTCGCGGTCTCGAACACCAGCGCCAGGATCAGGCTGATCACCGCGCAGGTGGTGAACTGGATGAAAGCCAGGCGCAGCGGGTCGTGACGGCTGGCGAAGAATCCCACCAGCAACACATGCACGCCCCAGACGAAGGCGCCAGCCAACTGCAACCAGTCGCCGGAGGCCACGGTGAAGCCTTCGCCGACGCTGAGCAGGAACATGCCGACCACTGCCAGGCTGGCGCCCAACCAGATGCCGGCGCTGCTGCGTTGGCCGATCAGCAGGCCGAGAATCGGTACCACGATCACGTACAACCCGGTGATGAAGCCTGAGTTGGTCACCGTGGTGAACAGCAGGCCAACCTGCTGCAGATTGATCCCCAGCGACAGCGCCAGACCCATGATCACGCCACCCACCAGCAGGTTGCGGTTCAGCGGTGCAGCGGGGCGCTGCGAGCGACGTTGCAGCAAAGCCAGCACCGGCAATAGGACCAGGCAGGCGAGGGCGAAGCGCAGGCCGGTATAAAGGAAGGGGCCGATGTTATCCATGCCCAGACGCTGGGCGACGAAGGCACTGCCCCAGATCATCGCGGTAATCAGCATCAACAGGTCAGCGCGCAGGGCTTGGCTTCGCATCAGGGCGTCTCGGCAGGAAAGCTGCGCATCGTGCCGCAAAGCATTGAGCTTGACCACCCCGCCACAGCTCGGCATGCTGAGCGCCGCCGTCGGTCCGAGTGGGGAGTCTGTGATGCTCAATGAGCAGGCTTGAGCGGGTCTTCAGGCGAAAAGCACTGCCATACTCACCTCAGTGCCACTTATAACAAGAACAGGATCTGCCAATGGCCGCCTACGAAATCCTGATTGCCGACGACCACCCGCTGTTTCGCAGCGCGCTACAACAAGCATTGACCCTGGGCCTGGGACCTGAAGTGCGTCTGGTCGAAGCTGCCAGCATCGCCGAGCTTGAAGGCCACCTGGCCGCCAAGAGTGATTGGGACCTGGTCCTGCTCGACCTCAACATGCCCGGTGCCTATGGTTTCTCCGGCCTGGTACTGTTGCGCGGGCAGTACCCGCAGATTCCTGTGGTGATGATCTCCGCTCAGGAAGAGGCGTCCGTGGTCAACCGCTCCCGTGAGTTCGGTGCCAGCGGCTTCATCCCCAAATCCAGCCCGTTGGAAACCCTGCAGCAAGCGGTGCGTCAGGTGCTCGATGGCGATACCTGGTGGCCACCGTTGGCCGAAGACAGTGCCCCGGTTTCCGCCGAGGCCAAGGCGGCCAGTGCTGGCCTCGCCAGTCTCACGCCGCAGCAGTTCCGTGTGTTGACCATGGTCTGCGAAGGCCTGCTGAACAAGCAGATCGCCTATGAATTGAGCGTCTCCGAAGCGACGGTCAAGGCGCATGTGACGGCGATTTTCCGCAAGCTGGGCGTGCGCACCCGTACTCAGGCAGCATTGCTGTTGCAGCAGATGGAATCGATCCCTGCGCAGTGAGAACCTGTCTACGATCCGCTGCACAACGGTGTGGGCGATCGTGCTGCTCGGCCAAGTCACTCAGATGATCGGCGGCAGCACGATCTGATCGCTGCGGCTGACTCCGGCGGTCAGTGCGCGACATTGTTCGAGAAACTCGCGCATCGCCGCGGTCTGGTACTTCTGCTTGTGCCAGATGAAGTAGAACTGCCGGCGCAGGTCCAACTCGGGAGTTTCCACTGGCATCAGGCTGCCGCGACGAAAGGCGTCGCGCAGCGCCAGGCGTGAGATGCAGCCGATGCCCAGGCCGGATTCCACGGCGCGCTTGATCGCCTCGGTGTGTTCCAGCTCCAGGCGGATATTCAGGTTGCGCGGGTGATGCCGCATGGCCTGGTCGAAGGTCAGCCGCGTGCCCGAGCCCTGTTCACGCAGAATCCAGGCTTCGTGCGTCAGCTCTTCCAGGCTGGCACTGCCGCGCTGGGCCAGCGGATGTTGCGGCGCGCAGAACACCACCAGTTCGTCCTCGACCCAGGGCTGCACCTCGATATCCGGATGCTGGCAGTCGCCCTCAATCAAGCCCAGGTCCAGTTCGTAGTGGGCGATCTGCTGCACCACATGGGCGGTATTGTGTACCTGCAGTTTCACCCGGCATTCGGGGTGGCGCTGCATGAAACTGCCGATCAGCAGGGTGGCCAGGTAGTTGCCCACGGTCAGGGTAGCCCCGACGTTCAGTGAGCCATAACCGCTCTTGCCCCCCAGTAGGCGTTCGATCTCGCGAGCCTGGTCGATCAAGGCTACGGCCTCGGGCAGTAGCTGTCGGCCCAGGGCATTGAGCGCCAGGCGCTTGCCGGCGCGATCGAACAGCTGGCAGTCGGATTGGCGTTCCAGTTCGGTCAGCGAAGTGCTGGTCGCAGACTGCGACAATGCGAGCGATTGCGCGGCGCGCGAGACGCTTTCATGCTGCGCCACGGCGACGAATACCTGAAGTTGTCTGAGAGTAAATCGCATATCGATATAACCGATAACCTATATCTTGATAATCCACTTAACAGATATTGTTGCCGCGAATAGAATGCCGCGCAATCGCGCCTTTGGCGCTGAAGTTCTTCGAGGAAATCATCATGAGCAATATGAACGTCGAGCGCGTGCTCAGCGTCCACCACTGGAACGATACGCTGTTCAGCTTCAAGTGCACCCGTGATCCGGGCCTGCGCTTCGAGAATGGTCAGTTCGTGATGATCGGTCTGCAGCAGGACAATGGCCGCCCGCTGATGCGCGCCTACTCCATCGCCAGCCCGAACTGGGAAGAGCATCTGGAATTCTTCAGCATCAAGGTGCCGGACGGTCCGCTGACCTCGCAGCTGCAGCACCTGAAGGAAGGCGACGAGATCATCATCAGCAAGAAGCCCACCGGCACGCTGGTGCTCGATGATCTCAACCCCGGCAAGCACCTCTATCTGCTCAGCACCGGCACCGGTCTGGCACCGTTCATGAGCGTGATCCAGGACCCGGAAACCTACGAGCGCTTCGAGAAGGTGATCCTGGTTCATGGCGTGCGCTACGTGAACGAAGTCGCCTATCGCGAGTTCATCACCGAGCATCTGCCGCAGAACGAATTCTTCGGTGATGCGCTGAAGGACAAGCTGATCTACTACCCGACCGTGACCCGCGAGCCGTTCGAGAACCAGGGCCGTCTGACCGACCTGATGCGCAGCGGCAAGCTGTTCGCCGATATCGGCCTGCCGCCGATCAATCCGCAGGACGACCGCGCCATGATCTGCGGCAGCCCGAGCATGCTCGACGAAACCAGCGAAGTGCTCGACAGCTTCGGTCTGAAGATTTCCCCGCGCATGCGTGAGCCGGGTGATTATCTGATCGAGCGCGCCTTCGTCGAGAAGTAAGCGCCTCCGTTAAACGATAAAGCCGCCCCATGGGGCGGCTTTATCGTTTCAGTTGTAGGGTGCGCCGTGCGCACCGTGATTGCTCGTTGGAGCGCGGTGCGCACGGCCTGGGCGGCCCCACGACACCCTGCGGTCTTACAGACGCTTGGCATCGATGATCAGCACCGGCTCGCGCGGTACGTTCTGGTGCATGCCGCGGTTGCCGGTGGGCACCTGGGCGATCTTGTCCACCACGTCCATGCCACGGGTCACCTTGCCGAATACGGCGTAGCCGAAGTCGCGCGAGCTGTGGTCGAGGAAGGCGTTGTCCTTGTGGTTGATGAAGAACTGGCTGGTGGCCGAATCGCGTACCTGCGTGCGAGCCATGGCCAGGGTGCCACGAACGTTATGCAGGCCATTGTCGGCCTCGTTCTTGATCGGTGCGCCGGTGTCCTTTTGGCGCATGTCGGCATCGAAACCGCCGCCCTGAACCATGAAGCCCGGAATCACCCGGTGGAACTGGGTGCCGTTGTAGAAGCCACTGTCGACGTACTTGAGGAAGTTCTGCGTGCTGATCGGCGCCTTGTCGGCGGCCAGTTCGATTTCCACTTCGCCGAGGCTGGTGGTCAGCAACACCTTGGGGTTTTCCGCGGCGAGCAGACTGGTCGACAGCAGCAGGGCGCCGGTGGCGAGAACGAGTTGCTTGAGCATGATGGTCAGTTTTCCTTGTTGGCAGTTTCGCCGAGAAAGGCGAGCAGGGCGTTATTAAAGCGTTCCGGTTGATCCAGTGGTGTGGCGTGGCGCGAATTTTCGATCACCAGCAGGCGCGCGTTGGGCATTTCTGCCACGTACTCGCGCTTGCGTTCAACAGGCGTGTAGTCGTGGTCGGCGGTAATCACCAGGGTAGGACAGGTGATGCGATCGAGGCGTTCCCGCACGCCCCAGCCGATGATCGCGTCGAGGCTGGCGAGGTAGGCGCGCTTGTCGTTCTGCGGCCAGCGTTCTTCGATCTTGCGCCGCAATTCGGCCTGCTCGGGCTTGGGGAACAGCAACTTGCCCAGCGCCTTGGCGATGGTTTCCAGGCTGAGCAGACGCGATAGCGTCCAGCGCTTGCCGATCTCCAGCCAGTCCCGCGCACTCTTGGCCTTTACCTCCGGGCCGCTGTTGACGATGGTCAGGCTGCGCAACAGTTCGGGGCGGTCGACGCCAAGCTGGAAGCCGATCATGCCGCCCATGGAGATGCCCACCAGATGCACCGGCGGCAGATGCAGGTGTTCGATCAGGGCGACGACATCCTCGGCGAAGTCGGCGATGCGATAAGCCTCGCGTGGTTTGTCCGAGCGGCCATGGCCGCGAATGTCGAGGACGATCACCCGGTAGTGTTGACTCAGTACGGGGATCTGGTACTCCCAGTCGCGCGTGCTCGAGCCCAGGCCATGCACCAGTAGCAGTGGCGAACCGTGGCCGTATTCTTCGTAATGCAGCTGACAGCCATCGTTGTCGAAGTAGGGCATGGCGGGGCTCTCAGTTAGTCGACTGCGGTGCGGCGAAGGGCGCGTCCAGAGGGGCGGCATCGAAGTTCTTGATCAGCTCGATGAGAATCTGCGTGGCCGGGCCGAGTACGCGTTCCTTGTTGCTGTAGAGAAAGAAGCGCGGTTTGCGGATAGCGCCCTGAGTCAGGGGCAGAGGTTTCAGCAGACCATCCTGCAGTTCGCGGACGATCAGATGGCGCGGCAGCCAGGCGAAGCCCAGGCCGCTGCTGACGAAGGTGCGTGCGGTCGGCAGGCTGCCCACCGTCCAGCGCTGCTCGGCGCCGAGCCAGCCGGCGTCGCGCGGCTGCAGTCTGCCGCTGTCACGGGTGACTACCTGCATCTGGCCTTCCAGATCCTGGAAGCTCAGCTCGCGTTGCAGACGGTGTAGTGGGTGTTCCGGGTTGGCGACGGCGACGAATTCCACTTCACCCAGTTCGATGCCGAGGTGGCCAGTGATGTTCAGCGCGCTGATGGCCAGGTCGGCAGTGCCTTCGAGCAGTACTTCCTCGACTCCAGACAGCACCTCCTCACGCAGGCGCACACGACAGCCGCGGCTCTGCGGCATGAAGGCGGTCAGGGCACGGACGAGGTTGGCGGTGGGGTAGGCGGCGTCCACCACCAGGCGTACCTCGGCTTCCCAGCCCTGTTCCATGTGATGAGCCAGATCTTCCAGCTGGCTGGCCTGTTTGACCAGTTGCCGCGAACGGCGCAGCAGCACGTCGCCGGCCTCGGTGAGCACGGCCTTGCGCCCGTCGATGCGCAGCAGCGGTACGCCGAGCTGTTCCTGCATGCGCGCCACGGTATAGCTGACCGAGGATTGCGAGCGGTGCAGTACGTCGGCAGCCTGGGCGAAGCCGCCCTGATCCACCACGGCCTGCAGCGTGCGCCATTGATCCAGGGTTACACGAGGAGCTTTCATAACATCATCCTGCTTGAATCGGCTGTTATCGCCGACGATCTCCACCTACACTGGCGATCCCATGTTGGAGAGCACCGATGAAAAAAATAATCTGCTTGCTGTTCGCCTTTCTACCGCTGGCCGCCCATGCCTATCCCATCGAGGTGGAAAAGCAGTTCAACGGCGCCGAGGTGTCCGCGACCACCCAGGAAATCGACCACAACATGGCCGCGCTGATGCTCTACAACTATGGCCAGAGCGAGGCTGAGTGCAGCGCGGTGTTCCGCAATGGCCCGGAAGCGCCACGTACCCGGCGTAGTGTGTTGGCGCCTGGCGCCAGCAACAACATGACGGTCAAGTTCACCCGTAGCGTGATTCGCCTGCGGATCAACCTGACCTGCAATCTGAAGTGATGAAAGCCTAGATGCGATGGCTCGATAAATCAATTTAGTCGATATATGTAAGCGGATATTTGCGCTTTTTAATCGAAAGTCGTATCTCTACTCTGTGTTCCATCGACTCGTAACCACCTCGATGGAGCCTCAGACATGTCCCGTATTCTCGTAATCGAAAGCAGCGCCCGCCAGCAAGGTTCGGTCTCCCGCGAACTGACCCAGCAGTTCATCGCCAACTGGCAGGCTGCGCACCCGGCTGACCAGGTCCAGGTGCGTGATCTGGCGGTCGAGCCGGTACCGCATCTCGACGCCACGCTGCTGGGTGGCTGGATGACTCCGAGCGAGCAGCAGAATGATGCCGAGAAGGCTGCCCTGGCCCGCTCCAATCAACTCACCGATGAGTTGCTGGCTGCCGATGTACTGGTGCTGGCCGCGCCGATGTACAACTTCGCCATCCCCAGTACCCTCAAGGCCTGGCTGGATCATGTGCTGCGCGCCGGCGTCACCTTCAAGTACACCGAAACCGGCCCCCAGGGCCTGCTGACCGGCAAGCGTGCCTTCGTGCTCACCGCCCGTGGTGGTATCTACGCCGGTAGCGCGCTGGATCATCAGGAGCCCTACCTGCGCCAGGCACTGGCCTTTATCGGTATCCATGACGTGCAGTTCATCCATGCCGAAGGCCTGAACCTGGGCGCCGAGTTCAGCGAAAAAGGCCTGGCCCAGGCCAAGGCCAAGCTGGCTGAAGTGGCCTGATGCCGATCCGACTCTCCTGAGCGCCCGCTAGTGGGCGTGCTATGCCGGTCGCTTCGTGACGAAGTGGCCGGCTTTTTTATCTGGCTGGACAGCGCAGTCCGGCGCATGGATTGTCCGGCGCAGGGGAACGCGCTAAGGTCGCCGCCTTCCTTGGGAGGTGGCTGTGCGATATCTGCTGATAGTGACCCTGCTGTGGGCGTTTTCCTTCAGCCTGATCGGTGAGTACCTGGCCGGTCGGGTCGACAGCTATTTTGCGGTGCTGACGCGCATCGTCATTGCCGGCTTGCTGTTCGTGCCGCTGACCCGTTGGCGCGGTCATGCTCCGGCGTTCGTGCGCGGCATGCTGCTGATCGGTGCCCTGCAGTTCGGCATCACCTATGTCTGCCTGTACCTGAGTTTCTCGGTGCTCACGGTGCCGGAGGTGCTGCTGTTCACCATCCTCACGCCGCTGCATGTGACGCTGATCGAGGATGCCCTCAATCGCCGATTCAACCCCTGGGCACTACTGGCTGCGCTGGTCGCGGTGCTGGGCGCCGGGATCATCCGCTACGACGGTATCAGCAGCGGCTTTTTGCTCGGTTTCCTGTTGCTGCAGGTGGCCAACTTCACCTTCGCCGCCGGGCAGGTGCTGTACAAGCATCTGCTGCTCAAACACCCTTCCACCGAGCCGCAATACAAGCGCTTTGGTTTCTTCTACCTGGGCGCGCTGCTGATTGCGCTGCCCGCCTTCCTGCTGCTGGGCAACGGCGAGCGACTGCCGAACACCGCACTGCAGTGGAGCGTGCTGGTCTGGCTCGGTGTGGTGGCGTCCGGATTGGGACTGTACTGGTGGAACCAAGGCGCCAGCCTGGTCGATGGCGGCACCCTGGCGGTGATGAACAACGCACTGGTGCCTGCCGGCTTGCTGGTCAATCTGCTGATCTGGAATCACGACGCTGACCTGTTGCGCCTGGCCTTGGGCGGTGTGGTGATTGCCGCTTCGCTACCGCTGGTCAGTCTGGGGCGCACGCGTCGTACGCCTGCCGAGGTGCACTGATGCAACTGTCCGGGCGGGGTGTGGCGTTATCGGTTGGCGCGTCGATGCTGTTTGCCGTGTTGCCTGGCTACGTGCAGTGGCTGACGCCGCTCGATGGCGTGCAGATATTCGCTCAGCGTGTGCTCTGGTCGATTCCCCTGGTCTTGCTGCTGGTACTGCTGGCGCGGCAGACCAGCTTGCTGCGCGAGACCTTCGTGCGTCTGCGTCGCGAGCCGCTGTTGTTGGCCGCCTGCCCGCTGGCAGCGGCGCTGATCGGCGTGCAGTGGGGGCTGTTTCTCTGGGCGCCATTGGCCGGGCACATGCTGGAAGTGTCCATGGGCTACTTCCTGCTGCCGTTGGCGATGGTGCTGACCGGTAGGCTGTTCTACGGCGAGCGCCTGCGCCCGCTGCAGCAGTTGGCGGTGACCTGCGCCATGCTCGGCGTGCTGCACGAGTTGTGGCGTACCCAGGCGTTTTCCTGGCTGACGCTGATCACCGCACTGGGTTACCCGCCTTATTTCATGCTGCGCCGCTGGATGCGCCTGGATGCCTTGTCCGGTTTCGTGCTGGAGATGCTGGTGCTGGCACCGTTGGCGATCTGGCTGATCATCGCATACGGCCCGGTTGGGGCGTTCAGCGATCGTCCCTTGCTATGGCTGCTGGTACCGGTGATGGCGTTGATCGGCACCCTGGCGTTCGCCGCTTACATGGCATCGAGCCGGTTGTTGCCCTTGGGGCTGTTCGGCATTCTCAGTTATGTCGAGCCGGTGCTGTTGTTCGCCGTGGCGCTGCTGGTGCTGGGCGAGCGCTTCGACAGCGGGCAATGGCTGACCTATCTGCCGATCTGGGGAGCTGTGCTGCTGGTTGGCTGGGACAGCGCTCGGCTGCTGCGCAAGCAGCAGCGCGAGAGCATCAGGCCACGTTGATACGCGGCGCGGGGATCTGCGTCGGCACATTGGCCTGCTTCTGCACCCGATAATGCACCTGCAGGGTGCCACTGTTGAAGCGGCGCTGGTCGCTCAGGGTCAGGCTGCGTTCCATGCCCGTGGCCAGCAACGGGATACCGGCGCCGAGCAGGTGCGGCACCAGATTGATCACCACCTCGTCGATCAGCCCGGCGGTGTAGCAGTTACCTGCCAGCAGGCTGCCACCGACCAGCCAGATACGCTGGAAGCCGGCTTCGTTCAATGCCGCCACCGCTTGAGCGGGTGTGCAGTGGGTCAGCTGGATTTCGTCTGCGGCGCGCGGCAGGGCGAGGCGAGTCAGCACCACGCAGGGCTTGCCGAGGTAGGGCCATGGGCCACCGCGCTTGAGGAGGGCCTCGTAAGTACCTCGGCCCATCAGCAGTGCGTTGATGCCGGAGTAGAAGTACTGAAAGGCATATTCTTCATCGGCCTGGCGTAGCGAGTCGAACCAGTCGATGCGCCCATCGGGGCGAGCGATGTAGCCATCGAGGCTCGAAGTGACGTGATAGATCAGTGACGGGTTCATCATTGCACCTCGGCGGGCCATCTGAAAATTGGAGTGGCGCCGCCGAGACAAGTTCGTCGTGCGCCGTACCGCTTGTCGGATGGCCGCGCATAGTCTCTCAGTCGAGAACGTTGCGCAGGATTTCGTAGACGATCCCGGTCGCGATGGCGACCAGCACCACGTCACGGCCGATCTGCTTCCATTCGTAGCCCTCGTAATAGGGCAGGCGCGAGATCAGGCGGCTGTCGAAGTTCTTGGCGATACCCGGTGGCAGCGGTTTGCCGCGAGCCAGGTTCTTGGAGATGCCCGGTGGCAGGGAGGAGGTCGGGCCGATCAACTGACGATTGTCGCCGAGGATGATGCGCACCCTTCCAACATCCACGGTCGGGCCGCGCAGATCGATCTGGACGCCATCATGCTGGCCCGGTTTGCCTTTGCCGGGAGGCGGGTTGGCAAGCACTGGCGACGCGGCCAACAGGACGCACAGGCCGATACTGAGAGTGGTCTGGGATTTCATGGGCATGGGGCAGCGCTCTTCGGGTGGATACAGATTGGATATCCGGCGCGCGCTCCCGGTTCCGGCCCGCTCCTGCCGGATAGCGACTCCAGACAGCCGTCCGTCGTCGCCTGAACGCGAGTTTCATGCAAAGAAATTCGGCCCCGACGGCGGAAACCGTTAGGCTATGCATCGTTTTGTCGATTTCTTTGAGGTAGTGCCCCCGTGTTTGCCCAATTCGCCCTGCATGAACGCCTGCTGAAAGCCGTGGCCGAGCTTAACTTCGTCGAGCCGACTCCGGTGCAGGCGGCAGCGATTCCGCCTGCGCTGGAGGGCAAGGACCTGCGGGTGATCGCCCAGACCGGCAGTGGCAAGACCGCCGCTTTCGTCCTGCCGTTGCTCAATCGCCTGCTCGGTGATGGCAGCTCGCAGCAGCGCGTGAGCATTCGTGCACTGATCCTGCTACCGACCCGCGAGTTGGCGCAGCAGACGCTGAAGGAAGTCGAACGCTTCGCTCAGTTCACCTTCCTCAAGGCCGGCCTGGTGACCGGTGGCGAGGACTTCAAGGTGCAAGCCGCGATGATGCGCAAGATCGATATTCTGATCGGCACGCCGGGCCGTCTGATCGAGCACGCCAACGCCGGCAACCTGCCGCTGAACGAGGTCGAGGTACTGGTGTTCGACGAGGCCGACCGTATGCTCGACATGGGCTTCGCCGAGGACGCCCAGCGCCTGGCCGAGGCCTGCGGCCCGCACCAGACCCTGCTGTTCTCCGCTACCACCGGCGGCAATGGCCTGCGCGAGATGGTCGCCAAGGTGCTCAAGGACCCGCAGCACCTGATGCTCAACAGCGTCAGCCAGCTCAATGAGGGTACTCGCCAGCAGATCATCACGGCCGACCATAACTACCACAAGGAGCAACTGGTCGACTGGTTGCTGACCAACGAGGCCTATGACAAGGCTATCGTCTTCACCAACACCCGTGTGCAGGCCGATCGTCTCTACGGCAAGCTGGTGACCGCCGGGGTCAAGGCGTTCGTGCTGCATGGCGAGAAGGACCAGAAGGATCGCAAGCTGGCCATCGACCGCCTGCGCCAGGGAGCCGTCAAGGTTCTGGTGGCCACCGACGTGGCCGCGCGCGGTCTGGACGTCGAAGGCCTGGATCTGGTGATCAACTTCGACATGCCGCGTTCCGGCGATGAGTACGTGCACCGCATCGGCCGTACCGGCCGCGCCGGGGGCGAAGGCCTGGCGGTATCGCTGATCTGCCACACCGATTGGAACCTGATGTCGAGCATCGAGCGCTACCTCAAACAGCGTTTCGAGCGTCGCACCATCAAGGAGCTGAAAGGCATCTACCAGGGGCCGAAGAACCTCAAGGCGTCCGGTAAGGCAGCTGGCAGCAAGAAGAAAAAGACCGAGAAGAAAGACCCGAAGAAAACCACCGCCTCCAAGCGCAAGACCGGCCCGCGTCCGGCTGGCAAACCTTCTGTGCTGGTCAGCGCCGATGGCAGTGCGCCGCTCAAGCGCAAGAAGCCCGCTGCTGAATAGTTCTGCTGGGCTAAATAGCTTCGTTTAGGCACGGTCTGCCCCCTCTCCCATTTATGGGAGAGGGCTGGGGAGAGGGTTGTTCAGTCAACTCGGAGCTGTCTGGCATACCCTCTCCCCCGGCCCCTCTCCCGCGCGGGAGAGGGGAGTTCCCTTATTCCACCCCAACGAAACCACCGGTCTGATGCTGCCATAGGCGCGCATACAGGCCTCCGTGTGCGATCAGCTCGGCGTGGGTACCGGTTTCGATGACTTGCCCCTGATCGATCACCACCAGCCGATCCATCCGTGCGATGGTCGACAGGCGATGAGCGATGGCGATCACCGTCTTGCCTTCCATCAGGCTGTCCAGGCTTTCCTGAATCGCCGCTTCCACTTCCGAGTCGAGTGCTGAGGTAGCTTCGTCCAGCACCAGGATCGGCGCGTCCTTGAGCAGCACGCGGGCGATGGCAATGCGCTGACGCTGGCCACCGGACAGCTTCACGCCGCGTTCACCGACCTGAGCATCCATGCCGCGTCCGCCCTGGCTGTCATCGAGGGTGGGGATGAAGGCATCGGCGCGGGCCTTGCGTACTGCCTCCCAGAGCTCGTCGTCGCTGGCGCCGGGTTTGCCGTAGCGCAGGTTGTCACGGATCGAACGGTGCAGCAGGGCAGTGTCCTGGGTCACCACGCCGATGTTGGCGCGCAGGCTTTCCTGGGTCACCGTGGCGATGTCCTGATCGTCGATCAGGATGCGTCCGCTTTCCAGGTCGTACAGGCGCAGCAGCAGGTTGACCAGGGTCGACTTGCCGGCGCCGGAAGGGCCGACCAGACCGATTTTCTCGCCGGGTTCTATGGCGATTTCCAGGCCGCTGATCACGCCGCCTTTCTTGCCGTAGTGGAAGTGGATGTCCTCGAAACGCACGCCGCCCTGCGTCACCTGCAGCGGTTTGGCATCTGCGCGGTCGAGCACCTGGCGTGGTTGAACGATGCTCTGCATGCCGTCCTGCACGGTGCCGACGTTCTCGAAGATGCCGTTGACCACCCACATGATCCATTCGGCCATGTTGTTGATGCGGATCACCAGGCCCAGCGCCAGGGCGATGGCACCGGTGGTGATCAGTGATTGGCTCCACAGCCACAGGGCCAGCGCACCGGTGCCGACGATCAGCACGCCGTTGAGGCAGGTGATGAGAAAATCCAGGGCAGTGATGGTGCGTGACTGCAGGCGGAACTTGTCGAGCAGATCCTGCATGGCTTCGCGGGCGTAGCTTTCCTCTTCCTGCGAGTGGGCGAACAGCTTGAGCGTGGCGATGTTGCTGTAACCATCGACCACGCGCCCCATGACCTTCGAGCGCGCCGAGGAAGCGGCCGCCGATCGCGCCTTGATGCGCGGCACGAAGTACCAGAGCGCCGCGCTGTAGCCGACTATCCACAGCGACAGCGGCACCACCAGGCGCAGATCGGCGGCGGCGAACAGGTACAGCGCGCTGCCGGCATAGACCACCACATGCCACAGTGCGTCGATCACCTGCATGGCCGAGTCACGCAGCGAAGGGCCGGTCTGCATCACGCGCTGGGCAATGCGCCCGGCGAAGTCGTTCTGGAAGAAGCTCAGGCTCTGCTTGAGCACGTAGCGGTGGTTCTGCCAGCGAATCAGGTTGGTCAGGCCCGGATTGACTGCCTGGTGCGTGAGCAGGTTGTGCAGGCCGAACACCACGGGGCGGATGATCAGCGCCACCAGCAGCATCCACCACAGCTCGCTCTGGTGCTCGCTGAAGAAACTGCTGGCATCCGTGCTGGCCTGGGCCATGTCGATCAACTGGCCGAGGAAGCTGAACAGCGCGACCTCGATCAGGGCGGCGAAGAAGCCGATGATCAGCACTGCCAGCATCAGCGGCCACACCTGTTTCAGGTAGTGGCCGTAGAAGCGCAGCATGCCGGTTGGCGGGGCGACGTCGGGGCTTGGTCTGAAGACGTCGATCAGGGATTCGAAGCGGCGAAACAGCATTGCAGGCGTCCTGCCTCAATAAGAGTGGACGCCGATAGTAACGCTGTCAGTGCGAGCGAGTCTCAGTTAAAAGCGGTTTCTGCAACTCGCCGGCCCAGGCCAGCAGTGGAATCTCCAGCTGCGGTTGCCAGATGCGCTTGAACAGCAGGGCCAGATGTTCGGCTTCGCCGCGTTCGAAGGGCAGGCGGTCGATGCGCTCGTACACCTGCCATTGGCCGTCCTGCAGGCGGGCGAAGTCGAAGCGGAAGGGATGAAAGCCGGTCATGCCCAGACGCAGGTCGGTGACGATCAAACGCTCACCCACCTGGTCGTAGCGCAGCACGCCGCCGGTGAACCACTCCAGCCGCTGGTGCATGGTCGAGTCTGTCAGTTGCTCGCGCAGGTGCGTGCCGCGCGGCAGGCGTTGCAGTTGCGGCGGCTTATCATCGAACCAGCCGACCAGGGCTTCGTGGTAGTCCTCGCCATCGAGCACGATGACCCGCCACAGCAGGGTGTTGAGCGGCGTCGGTGTGGTGAACAGCTGTTCGGCCTGGATGCCCTGGCGCGCCAGCTCGCGCTCTACACGTTGCTCGGCCATGAATTTGCCGGCCAGGCTGAAACCGATGTACAGCGTCGATACGGCCAGCGCCACGGCCGGTACGCGCCAACTCTGCTCGCGCAGGCCGGTGAACAGGCTGATCACCACCGCTGCTATCAGCGGCACGGTATACATCGGGTCGATGATGAACAGGCTCGACCAGGCCGTGGGTGTCGGCATCAGCGGCCAGAACAGCTGGGTACCGTAGCTGGTGAAGGCGTCCAGCAAGGGATGGGTGATCAGCACCAGCCACAGCGTCAGCAGCAGGCGATTGGCCGAGTAACCGGGGTGAGGGCGAAAGCGTCTGGCCAGCCAGGTCAGCAGCAGGGCAAAGCCGCTGAGGACGAATAGCGAGTGGCTGAAACCGCGATGGTAGGTCATGTTGGCCACGGCATCGCCGTATTCCATGACCACGTCCAGATCGGGAACGGTGGCGAGCAGCGCGCCGTAAAGCAGTGCCTTGCGCCCCTGCCAGCGACCGAGCAATGCGCCCTGGATACTGGCGCCAAGTACCGCCTGGGTTATGGAGTCCATCGAGTGCTTCCGAAAAAAGACAGGCCGCTACGTTAGCCGAGGTGCCGAGCGAATGCCGTGGGGAAATTTCAAGCAAAGATTACAGCTGTGGCGGGTATCCTGATGCCCATGCCTTTCAAGAAATCATGGCCATGCTGATCGTCTCCAACAGTGTTCACCTTCCCGATGATGAAATCGAACTGACCGCCATCCGTGCCCAGGGCGCAGGTGGGCAGAACGTCAACAAGGTGTCCAGTGCCGTGCATCTGCGCTTCGACAGTCAGGCCTCGTCGTTGCCGCCCTTTTACAAGGAGCGTCTGCTGACGCTTGCTGACAGCCGTATCACCGCCGACGGCGTGGTGATCATCAAGGCGCAGCAGTACCGCACCCAGGAGCAGAATCGCGCCGACGCCCTCGAGCGCCTTGCCGAGTTGATCCGCAGCGCCGGCAAGGTGGAAAAGAAACGCCGCCCGACCAAACCGACCCTCGGCTCGAAAAAACGCCGTCTGGACGGCAAGAGCAAGCGCGGGGCGATCAAGGCGGGGCGGGGTAAGGTGGATTTCTAGTCGCGTGCCCGGCAGCCAGGCGCCGCGAAGGATAGCGACACCCTAGCCGCGTGCTGCCAGATAAGCCTGATAGTCAGGAATACGGTATTCGTGCTGCTGTTCCAGCAGGCTGCTGCTGAGCATGTAGTCGGCGCTGCTCTCGTTGCAGGCTACCGGGATGTTCCACACCGCCGCCACACGCAGCAGTGCCTTGATATCCGGGTCGTGTGGCTGTGGCTCGAAGGGGTCCCAGAAGAACACCAGCATGTCCACGCGCTGTTCGGCGATGCGCGCGCCGATCTGCTGGTCGCCGCCCAGCGGGCCGCTGATCATGCTTTCCACCGGCAAATCCAGACGCTTGCTCAAAAGCAGGCCGGTGGTGCCAGTTGCCACCAGTTCATGGCGAGCCAGTTTGTCGCGCTGACGCTCGCACCAGTCCAGCAGGAAGCCTTTGCAGTGGTCGTGCGCCACCAGGGCGATGCGCTTGCGTGCCGGCAATTGGGCATGGGTGAAGCTGATACGGCTCATCGAGCCTCCTCGTTCAGTGCAGACGGGCCAGAACCAGGCAGTTGTCCAGCATGCGGTTGGAGAAGCCCCATTCGTTGTCATACCAGGCCATGACCTTGAGCAGCCTGCCGCTGACCTTGGTGTGGTTGGCATCGAAGATCGATGACAGCGGGTTGTGGTTGAAATCGCAGGACACCAGCGGCAGCGCGTTGTAGCCCAGCACCGGGGACTTCTCGCTGGCGGCCTTGAGCAGGGCGTTGATTTCCTCGGCAGTGGTCTCGCGCTTGACCTGCACAGTTAGGTCGACCAGCGACACGTTGATCACCGGCACCCGCACGGCCATGCCGGTGAGCTTGCCTGCCAGCTCCGGCATTACCAGGCCGACCGCTTCGGCGGCACCGGTCTTGGTCGGGATCATCGACTGGGTCGCTGAACGCGCACGGTACAAATCGCTGTGGTAAACGTCGGACAGGTTCTGGTCGTTGGTATAGGCGTGAATGGTGGTCATCAGCCCCTGTTCGATGCCCAGTTCGCGATGCAGCACCTGCGCCATCGGCGCCAGGCAGTTGGTGGTGCAGGAGGCGTTGGAGATGATCTGCATGTCAGGTGTCAGCACCTGCTCGTTGACGCCATATACCACGGTAGCGTCGGCACCCTTGGCAGGCGCGGAGATCAGCACCTTGTGTGCGCCGGCCGCGAGGTGCGCGGCGGCCTTGTCACGTTCGGTGAACAGCCCGGTGCATTCGAGCACCACATCGACCTGATGAGTTTTCCAGGGCAGCTCGGCCGGATTGCGAATGGCGCTGACAGCGATGCGGTCACCCTTGATCCACAGGCTTTCGCCGTCCACTTTAACTTCTTCAGGGAAATGGCCGTGGACGCTGTCATATTGCAACAGGTGGGCATTGATCGCGCTGTCGCCCAGGTCGTTGATCGCCACGACCTGCAGGTGCTGGCGATAATTCTGGGTATAGAGTGCGCGTAGCACGTTGCGACCGATACGGCCGAAGCCATTGATGGCGATGCGTAGTGTCATGGTGACGGTCTCGTCAATTTGTTGTTGTAATTACAAGATTATTCCCATTGCTCTAGAAATCAAGCCCGTTGAGTGGCAGTATTTTGTTGTAAATACGAACAGACGCTAGAAGCTAGCCTGGAGATTTCCCATGCATCCCCGCGTTGTTGAAGTTACCGAACGTCTTGTCGAGCGCAGCCGCGCCACGCGCCAGCGCTACCTTGAGATGATCCGTGCGGCCTCCAGTGAGGGGCCGCAACGTGGCAAGCTGCAGTGTGCCAACTTCGCTCACGGCGTCGCCGGTTGCAGCGGTCACGACAAGCAGACCCTGCGCCTGATGGATGCGGCCAACGTAGCCATTGTGTCCGCCTACAACGACATGTTGTCGGCCCATCAGCCTTACGAAACCTTTCCCGAACAGATCAAGCAGGCCCTTCGCGAGTTGGGCTCGGTGGGGCAGTTCGCCGGTGGCGTGCCGGCCATGTGCGATGGCGTCACGCAGGGTGAGCCGGGCATGGAGCTGGGCATTGCCAGTCGTGAGGTGATCGCGATGTCCACCGCCGTGGCGCTGTCGCACAACATGTTCGACGCCGCTCTTTATCTGGGGGTGTGCGACAAGATCGTGCCGGGGCTGGTGATGGGCGCGCTGCGCTTCGGTCATCTGCCATCCATGTTCGTGCCGGCCGGCCCCATGACCTCGGGGCTGTCCAACAAGGAGAAAGCCGATGTGCGCCAGCGCTACGCGGAGGGCAAGGCGACTCGCGACGAGCTGCTGGCTGCGGAAATGGCCGCCTATCACGGGCCGGGCACCTGTACCTTTTATGGCACGGCCAATACCAATCAGTTGCTGATGGAGGTGATGGGCCTGCACCTGCCGGGCGCATCCTTCATCAATCCGGGTACGCCGCTGCGTGATGCGCTGACCCGTGAGGCCGCGCAGCAGGTCACGCGCCTGACCAAGCAGAGCGGGAGTTTCATGCCCATCGGCGAGATCGTCGACGAGCGTTGCCTGGTCAACTCCATCGTTGCCCTGCATGCCACTGGTGGCTCCACCAACCATACCCTGCACATGCCGGCAATCGCCCGCGCCGCCGGCATTCTGCTGACCTGGCAGGACATGGCCGACCTGTCCGAAGTGGTGCCGACTCTGGCCCACGTCTACCCCAATGGCAAGGCCGACATCAATCACTTCCAGGCCGCAGGCGGCATGGCCTTCCTGATCCGTCAGTTGCTCGACGCCGGCTTGCTACATGAAGAGGTCAACACCGTGGCCGGACGTGGCCTGTCGCGCTACACCCGCGAGCCCTTCCTCGAAGACGGCAAGCTGGTCTGGCGCGACGGTCCGACCGAAAGTCTGGAGGAAAGCGTGCTGCGCCCCGTGGCGCGGCCGTTCTCGGCAGAAGGCGGCCTGCGCTTGATGCAGGGCAACCTTGGTCGTGGGGTGATGAAGGTGTCTGCGGTGGCACCCGAGCATCAGGTAGTGCAAGCGCCGGCGCTGGTGTTCGAGGATCAGCTGGATCTGGTCGAAGCCTTCAAGGCCGGCAAGCTGGAGCGCGATTTTGTCGCCGTGGTGCGTTTTCAGGGGCCGCGCAGCAATGGCATGCCGGAACTGCACAAGATGACGCCTTACCTGGGTGTGCTGCAGGATCGCGGCTTCAAGGTGGCACTGGTCACCGACGGGCGCATGTCCGGTGCCTCGGGCAAGATCCCGGCAGCCATTCATGTCTGCCCGGAGGCTTTCGATGGCGGGCCGCTGGCGCGGGTGCGTGACGGCGATCTGATACGCCTCGATGGTACGACGGGAGAATTGCTGCTGCAGATCGACGAGGCCGAATTCGCAGCGCGCGAGCCGGCCGCGCGGCCTGCGCAGGCGATTGGTTGTGGGCGCGAGCTGTTCGCCTTTATGCGCCACAACTTCAGTTCGGCCGAGCAGGGCGCCAGTGCCTTTACCGAAAGTCTCGAGTCACTGGTCTGAGGTCGATCGGATAAGGCTTCCAAAGCTGCCTTTGGTAGCAGCCCCGCCTCCGGGAGGCTTCTCACAGTGCGCCCCGCCCTGATTCGCGGCGGGGCGCCGCTCCTACCTGTTCAGGCCTGCGTCTTGCCTTAGATGCCCTGCGGAATTTCTTCGCCGCCAAGTGCGGTGAACAGCTCCGGCAGGAATTCCACCAGGGTCATCATCATCAGGATAAAGCTGGCGTCCTGTTGAGCCAGGGCGTCGTCACCGCCGTCCTGTTCGGCCTGCTCCTGCAGCACGTCCTCGAAACGCAGGCGCTTGATGGTCAGCTTGTCGTCGAGCACGAACGACAGCTTGTCCTGCCAGGCCAGCGACAGTTGGGTGACCTGCTTGCCGGTGGACAGGTGCAGCTGGATTTCCTCGCTGGTCAGATCCTGGCGCTTGCAGCGCACCACGCCGCCGTCCTCGTGGGTGTCACGCAGCTCGCACTCGTCGAGGACGAAGAAGCCTTCGGCAGCACTCTGGTTCTTCAGCCAGTCGGTGAGGGTGGCGGTGGGCGCGATCTTCACCGACAGCGGGCGCACCGGCAGCGAGCCGATGGCTTCACGCAGGGTGGAGAGCAGGTCCTCGGCCTTCTTGGCGCTGGCGCTGTCGACCAGAATCAGGCCCTGTTTCGGCGCGATGGCGGCGAAGGTGCCGGATTTGCGGATGAAGGCGCGCGGCAGGAAGGCCTGGACGATCTCATCTTTGATCTGGTCGCGCTCTTTCTTGTACACCTTGCGCATCTGGGTGTTTTCGATTTCGTCGACCTTCTCTTTCAGCGCGTCGCGCACGACCGAACCCGGCAGGATGCGCTCTTCCTTGCGTGCGCCGATCAGCAGGAAATCACCGCTGACATGCACCAGCGGAGCATCGGCGCCTTTGCCGAAGGGGGCGGTGAAACCGTAGGTGGTCAGCTCCTGGCTGGCGCAGGGACGTGCCGGCTTGCTGGCCAGTGCGGTCTCCAGTGCTTCGGCGTCGAAAGGAATGTCCTGGGTGAGGCGGTAGACCAGCAGGTTACGAAACCACATGAGCGGTTGATTCTCCATTGATGATGAGGTCGCAGGTTGGCGCCGTCCTTGCGCTCTCCCGTTGGGGAAAGCCGGCGCGCAGCGACGGATGAAGGTGGCGGGCCATCAACAGGATCATGATCGCTCCGCCGGCACAGAGCGCGCATTATTCTCCGCTGGCGTGCTCAGGCCAACCCTGACAACGAGCCACTGAGGAAATTCGCTGGCCTCGCCTAAGTTCTTGCTGCGGCGATAAATTTTTTTGCGAAGAGGGCTTGCCAAGGTCCGGATCGCTCTCTAGAATGCGCCCCACTTCGAGAGTGAAGGGTGATTAGCTCAGCCGGGAGAGCATCTGCCTTACAAGCAGAGGGTCGGCGGTTCGATCCCGTCATCACCCACCAATCTCGCAGTTACGCGCAGCGGTAGTTCAGTCGGTTAGAATACCGGCCTGTCACGCCGGGGGTCGCGGGTTCGAGTCCCGTCCGCTGCGCCATTCTTCTCCTCGCTTCATCCCCTCCTGTGACAACGCTTCGGCATACGCTGAAATCTTCGAAAAAATCCTTTGTTTGCTTGAACTTATGCGCATTGCTCGGCTCCTATGCCGTAGCCAGTGATTGCGGCGTACTGCTAAGCTCGCGCTTTCACTCGACGGCCTTCGGGCGCATCTACAAGGAACAAGCATGAAACAGCATCGTTTGGCGGCAGCGGTTGCCCTGGTGGGCCTGGTGCTTGCCGGTTGCGATTCGCAAACCAGCGAAGTCGAACTCAAGAGCCCGGCGCAGAAAGCCTCCTACGGCATTGGCCTGAACATGGGGCGTAGTCTGTCCGAGGAAGGCATGGATGACCTGGATTCCAAGGCCGTCGCTCAGGGTATCGAGGACGCGCTGGCGAAGAAGGAGCCGCGCATCAAGGACGAAGACATGATCGAGGCTTTCTCCTTCCTGCAGAACCGTGCTGAAGAGCGCATGACTGCGCTGAACAAGGAAGCCGCTGAAGCTGGCAAGAAATTCCTTGAAGAGAACGGCAAGCGCGAAGGTGTGGTCACCACCGCTTCTGGCCTGCAATACGAAGTGATCAAGAAAACCGACGGCGAACAGCCGAAGGAAAGCGACGTAGTGACCGTTCACTATGAAGGCAAACTGACCGATGGCAGTGTATTCGACAGTTCCGTCGCTCGCGGTAGCCCCATCGATCTGCCGGTTGGCGGCGTGATCCCGGGTTGGGTCGAAGGCCTGCAGCTGATGCACGTCGGTGAGAAGTACAAGCTGTACATCCCCAGCGAGCTGGCTTATGGCGAGCAGAGCCCATCCCCGGCCATTCCGGCCAACTCGGTACTGGTGTTCGACCTGGAACTGATCGGTATCAAGGATCAGGCAGCCGAGCCGACCGAGCAGTAACACTCGGTACTCGTTTACAACGCCCCGTCTTGACGGGGCGTTGTCGTTTCTGGGGGGTGTAAGCAAGGATGTGGAGGTCAGGGTGTTACGCTTATGCACATTATGGGAAACATTCCTAACAAGTCTGAGCTACAACTGAGTCGCGCTCATGTCAATCAGCAACTTGTTGATTTTCATGGATTTTATATGCTGTATAAAAAATATCCGATCTAAGCCCGGGCCCCATGCCACGGGGCTTTGATAAGCTTGTCGAAAGACTTTGCACAGATTTATCCACAGCTTCGGTGGATAAGCGAGGCAAGCCCTGATACTGCCTGGCTTGCCGAGGAGGCCGAATGAAAACACCGTGGAAACTGACGCGTTACCTGCCTCTGGCTGCCCGCTTCCTGCGTGAAGGCCGGTTGCCGGAGTTGCTCCGCGCACTGGCTGACAAGCGCACACCACAAGGTCAACGCTTCGCCGCTCTGAAAGAGGACCTGCAACTGCTGCGTGCGCTCAGTCTGGCCTGGTTCAAGGGAGAGTACCGGCAGATCAGCAGTCAGGCGCTGTTGATGGTGGTGGCTGCGCTGCTGTACTTCATTACCCCCTTCGATGCCATTCCCGACTGGCTGGTCGGGGTCGGTTTCGTCGATGACCTGGCCGTGCTGGCCTGGGTAATGCGCACCTGGCATGGCGAGCTCGAAGCCTTCAGGGCTTGGCGCGACAAACAAAGCCCGGAACGTTTGGCGCTCATCGAGCACCTGCCGACAGCGGAGCGGGTCGATCCATTGCACTCCTGAGCGCTTCATCCAGCCACTGGCCGATCATGCGTCGATCGCGCAGTTCCAGCAGTAGGGCGTCCAGTCGATCTGCAGGGATGGGCAGGTGGCTGCTGTACGCGCAGTAGACCTGATAGCGCTGCACTACCCAGGGGCTGAAGCGCAGCTGCATCTGCGGATGCTGAGCGAGCTTGTAGGCCAGATTGCGCTGCATGTCGATCACCGCGTCCAGGCGCTGCTTGTCGAGCATGTGCAGGCTGGTATCCAGATCGCGTACGTCCTGCCTGGCGACCTGGCCAGTGCTGAATGCGCTCATCAGGGGCTGGCTGTAGATGTAGCCGAGGCTGGTGCCAAGCACCTTGCCGTAAAGACTGGCAAGGCCGGTCAGCTCTGGTTGGTCCATGCGCTGCAGCAGGACGTCCTGCTCGTCATAAAGTGCCGGTGACCAATGATACTGCTGCGGTTGGCTGACCCACTCGGGGTTGGTGTTGCAGATCAGATGCAGGCGGCCCTGTTGCAGATAGGGTTCCAGTCGATTGTTGGGCGTCTCGACAAACTCGACGGGCAGCTCGAAGCGTTTGCTTATTTCCTGACTGACCTGGTAGGCCAACCCGTGTCGCACTTGCTGTTGTGCGAGGCCCACATAAGGCATGGAGTCGGCCGGACCGTAGCCCCACATCAGGCTTTCGGCGCTACAGAAGTTGCTCAACAACCCGAGCGACCATGCGCATGACCTTCTCAAGGCGACTCCCCACCCCAGGTTTACGGGGTCGTTTCTGCGCAGATACGGCTGACGCCGCAGTGTGGGAACCTGATACCTCGGCAGTATAGATCACGCCCCAGGCGCTACACGCCTGTTAAGATGGCCGCGTGCAAGGAAGGGGTCGTGATCGTCGGCCCTGCTTTCCAACGGAGAGACTCATGAGTGTGCAAATCATTGCTCGCGATGGCCAACCCGAATACGCGGTGCTGCCATGGGCCGAGTATCAGACCTTGCTGCAGGCCGCAGGGCGCCAGCCAGCGGCAGAGCCCAAGGCCGTTGAACTGCCGGTCGAGGCCAAGCGGCCAGCGCTCGATCAACTGCGTGCACTGCGCGAGGCCAAGGGGCTGGCGGCAGAGAGCCTGGCGCGCAGTGTCGGGATCAGCCCGCACTACCTGGCGATGATCGAGAGTGGCGAGCGTCAACCCGATGCCGCGATCATGCGCTCGCTGGCCTGGGAACTGGGCTTGGAGGGCTGGTCTTGAGCGTACGTATAAGTCGCCAACACTGGCAGGCGCTACTGGCGGAGCTGGACGAGGCTCGCCGTCAGCGTCATCTGTTGACCTACCGCGCGCTGATCGAACGTCTCGATCTGCCCACGCCGGCCATGCAGACGCTGACCGCTGCACTGGAGCATCTGGCGGCGCTGGATGCTCGCGCCGAGCGTCCGTTGCGCAGCGCTCTGGTGATCAGCCAGGGCGCCAGTCGCCTGCCACGTACCGGATTCTTCGACTGCGTGACGAGCCTGGGACGCTTCAGTGGCGCTTCCGATGGTGTGGCAGCTGCATCCTGGCACGCTGCCGAGGTGGTCAGGGTGTTCGAGTTCGACTACCCCGCCGATGTCTAGGTTGCTCTGGCAGGTGCGCGCACGCCTTGGCTACTGGCTGGCCCGGCGCCTGTTTCACTGGCCCGCGGCGCTGCGTCAGCCACGTGTGTGGCAATGGATGCAGGGCCAGTACGGGCGCATGGCCAATCTCGGCGACCGCGCGGCACAGAGCTTTTACGGCCATATTCTGCTGTTCAGGGGGCAGGGCCTGGGTGCGCGTGAGGAAGGGCTGAGGTTGTTGCGCCTGGCCGCCAATGGCGGTGACGGCAAGGCCGCCTATCAGTTAGGCGTGCAGGCCCTGCGGGGCGATACCCGGCAGGCGCCGGATGCCTCGCAAGCCGTAGGTTGGTGGGAAATGGCGTTGGCTGCCGGCCATCCTCTGGCGGCCAGTCGTCTGAGTCAGCTCTATCGCGACGGTGCTCCCGGGCTGGAAGCAGACCTGCAAGTCGCCGAGCGCTATGCCGCCATGGCGAACGAGGCTACGCGCTCAGGCCGTTGAGCCTTGCAGAATATGCAGGCTGTAGCCAGGCACGGCCTTGGCCTGGCGCTTGGCCTCGGAGGCCAGTTCGGCCAGGCGCGAGGCATCGAGCTGGGCGCAATCTTCCTCTTTTACGTGCACTACGCCGATAGACAGTGACAGCAGCGCATATTCCTGGCGCTGGCCGTGGCGGTTGTGGGCAATGAAGCAGCCGGCCTGAAGGTGCTCATCGCGGTAAAAGCGTCGGCACTGATTCTGGAAATCCTCGATCAGCTTGCCAAGTTTTTCGCGCCAGTCTGTCGAGCCAAGTACCAGCATGAAGTCGTCGCCGCCGATATGCCCGACAAAGTCGCGGGCCGGATCGACCCGGTCGTTCAGGCATTGCGCCAGGCACAGCAGCACCTCGTCGCCCTTGGCATAGCCGTAGAGGTCGTTGAAGGGTTTGAAGCTGTCGAGATCCACGTAGCACACCGCAGCTTCGCGTTGCTGCTGCAGCAGGCGGCCAAGGCATTGCTGGATAGGTACGTTACCCGGCAGCAGCGTAAGCGGATTGGCATGTCGGGCCTGCTGCAGCTTCTGTTCGGTGATCAGCTTGAGCACGTCGATGACCCGGCCCAGGCCCAGGTAACGTCCGTTCTGGATGATGATGAAGTCTTCCTCGATGCGCTGGCGCGCGCGGCTGGTGAGCAGGCGACTGACCTTCTGCAGGGACTGCGTCAGTTCCACAGCGAGAAAGTCCTGGCTCATCAGGCGACTGATGGGTTTGCGCGCGAACAGATCGGTGGCGAAGGGCTTGAGCAGCGCTTCGGACAGCGAGTGACGGTGGACGATACCGACCGGTTGGCGTTGCGTGTCCAGTACGGCCAGGGAGTTGAGGTTGGCCTGGGCGCGAAATACGTCCAGCACTTCAGCGATGGCCGTGTGCTGATCGACCGCGGGCTGGTCGTTGAGCAGGGCGCTGAGGTCATGGCTGTCCTCACTTAGGCTGACCTGATTGCTCAGGACCTGGGGCAGCAGTTGCCGGGCATCGCGTGGCGGCTTTTCCTGCGGCCTGCTGAGCAGATAGCCCTGCACCAGGTCGACCCCCATCTCTGCCAGTACGGCCAGCTCTTCAGGCAGTTCGATACCTTCGGCGATCACTTGAGCACGCGAGGCCTCGGCCATCTTCAGGATCGAGCCGACGAACTCACGCTTCACTGCATCTTGATGAATGCCATCGATGAAGTGGCGGTCGATCTTCACGTAGTCCGGGCGCAGCTCCGACCACAGACGCAAGCTGGAGTAGCCTGCGCCGAGGTCATCCAGAGCGATGGAAAAGCCCATGGCACGGTAGTGGTGCAGGGCATTGTCGAGCAGGGCGAAGTCTTCGGTGGGGGACTGCTCGGTGAGTTCGATCACCACCTGGCTTGGTGGAATACCGAAAGCCTGCAGCAATTTCAGCGTACGCCCTGGTTGATGGCTGGGGTCGAGCAGCGATTCCGGCGAGACGTTGAGAAACAGCTTGCCGTCCAGGCCCTGTGCGCTGAAGCCTCTGCAGGCGCTCTTGCGGCAAGCCATTTCCAGCTCGCTCAGGCGCCCTGCATGACGGGCGACGGCGAACAACGTCAGTGGCGAATGCAGTGGGCTGTTGGAGGGGCCACGGGTCAGGGCCTCATAGCCGAGAATGCGCTGTTCGGACAGCGAGACGATAGGTTGGAACAGGCTACTGAGGTCGCCGTGAGCGAGGATGTTGCCCAGCGCGCTCAACTGCTCGGTGACGGTCATGGTGTTCTCGATCTGCCGGAAACGAAAGGGCCGGCTTATGGCCGGCCCTTTATTTCACGACAGTTCGATGACGATTTGATGACGCTCGATAGGTCGTCTCAATGCAGCGCCAGCGAGGGGTTCAGGCCCAGGTAGTCGAGCAGGATGCGTCCGCTCTCTGCCAGGTAGGCGTCGTCCTCCGGCGTACTCTTCTCATCGGCGACTGGCAGCGCGTCCTCGTCTTCCTTCTCCAGTTCCTTGAGCGGCTCTTCGCCCTTGGCCTGGCGGCGGTTGTTCTCCAGGGCCAGTTGCTTGGCTTCGACTTCGGCCTGGCGCGCCCGACGGGTTTGCTCGTTGAGGCTGACGGTGGTTTCCGCCATCAGCTTCTTGGCCAGGGTCAGACGGTCGCGAGTGAAGACGAAGTCCGGGTCCTTGGCCGTGCGCAGGTCATGACGGGTCTTGAGCTCGGTCAGGAAAGGCTTGATCGGGTCCAGTTCTGGAGTGATCGCCGGGCGAATGCTGTCCCAGGGCAGAGCCGCGGGCAGCGCGCTTTCGCCGATGTCCTTGGTGTCCATCACGTCCGGGTAGGTGATGTCGGGAATCACGCCCTGATGCTGAGTGCTCTGGCCGGAAACACGATAGAACTTGGCCAGGGTCAGTTTCAGTTCGCCATGGTTGAGCGGCTGGATGGTTTGCACCGTGCCCTTGCCGAAGGTCTGGCCGCCGAGAATCAGCGCGCGGTGATAATCCTGCATGGCGCCGGCGAAAATTTCCGAGGCCGATGCGGACAGGCGGTTGACCAATACGGCCAGCGGGCCGGTGTAGTAGACGCCCTTGTTCTCGTCGGCGAGCACGTCGACACGGCCGTCGGCGTTGCGTACCAGTACGGTGGGCCCCTGCTCGATGAACAGGCTGGTCAGTTCGGTGGCTTCCTGCAGCGAGCCACCGCCGTTGTTGCGCAGGTCGATGACCACGCCGTCGACCTTCTCGGCCTGCAGCTCGTCGAGCAGGCGTTTGACGTCACGGGTGGTGCTCTTGTAGTTCGGGTCGCCAGCGCGGAAGGCCTTGAAATCGAGATAGAAGGCCGGCAGCTCGATGACGCCGAGCTTGTAGTCACGACCATCATGCTTGAGGTCCAGAACCTTCTTCTTGGCAGCTTGCTCTTCCAGCTTGACCGCTTCGCGGGTGATGGTGACCACCTTGCTGGTCTGGTCGCTGGGCGGGTTGCTGGCCGGGATCACTTCCAGGCGTACGGTGGAACCTTTGGGGCCGCGAATCAGCTTGACCACTTCGTCCAGACGCCAGCCGATCACGTCGACCATTTCATCATTGCCCTGGGCGACGCCGACGATCTTGTCTGCCGGAGCGATCTGCTTGCTCTTTTCGGCCGGGCCGGCAGGCACCAGGCGCACCACCTTGACGTGCTCGTTGTCGCTTTGCAGGACGGCGCCGATGCCTTCGAGCGACAGGCTCATGTTGATGTCGAAGTTTTCCGCATTATCCGGCGACAGATAGGTGGTGTGCGGGTCGTAGGTGGTGGCGAAGGCGTTGATGTAGGCCTGGAACACGTCCTCGCCACGGGTCTGCTTGAGGCGCGCCAACTGGTTCTTGTAGCGCTTGGTCAGCAGTTCCTGGATGTCCTTGGTTTCCTTGCCGGCGATCTTCAGGCGCAGCACTTCGTCTTTGACACGCTTGCGCCACAGTTCGTCGAGTTCAGCGCGGTCTTTGGCCCAGGGCGCTTTCTCGCGATCGACCTGCAACTGCTCGTCGACGGTGAAGTCGATCTTGTCGACGCCCTTGCCCAGTTCCGCCAGCGCGTAGTTGAGGCGCTCTTCCATGCGGGTCAGGTGGCGGCGATAGATGGTGAACCCCGGCTCGAGGTCGCCACTTTTCAGCAGATCATCGAATTTGCTGCGCCACTGATTGAATTCGGCGATGTCAGCGGCAGTGAAATAGCTGCGAGATGGATCGAGCAACTTCAGGTAGTTGTCATAGATCTGAATCGAGCGTTCGTCGTTCAGTGGCGGCTTGTTGTAGTGATGGCGGCGCAGCAGCTCCACTACGTTGAGGCTGGCGATCACCTGCTCGCGATCCGGCTGCAGATAGTCCCAACTGGTCGCTATGGTGGTCTTGGCCGCCAGCGGCAAGGCACTGAAGCCGAGGACGAGGGCGAGGGCGGTGCTTGCAAGAGATCGCTTCATGCTGATTCGACGTAGTGGCAGTTGATAACGCATATTAGGCCGTATTTGAGGGCGCCAGGTTCCGTTGGCGCTAGGCGAAAGCCCGGCGGTCTGCGCTGGGCTCGGTTCACTTGCACTATGGAGGCAGCATGAAGGCATTGCAAGGCGTCGAAGGGCGTGCAGAGTGGCTGGAACAACCGGCGCAGACCTGTGACGCAGGGCAGATTCGGGTCAAGGTGGCTGCCGCTGGGCTCAACCGGGCTGACCTGCTGCAGCGCGCCGGGCTTTATCCGCCGCCACCTGGTGCGAGCCACGCGTTGGGCCTGGAGTGCGCCGGGGTAGTTGTCGAAGTCGGTGCTGGCAGCGCCTGGCAGGTGGGGGATCGCGTCTGCTGTCTGCTCGCGGGCGGTGGCATGGCCGAAGAGGTGGTGCTCGATGCTCGCCACGCCATGCCGGTGCCAGAAGGCTTGAGCCTGGTCGAGGCCGCTGTGGTGCCCGAGGTATATGCCACCGCTTGGCTCAATCTGTTCCAGCTCGGGGCCCTGCGTCCCGGTGAGAAGGTTCTGCTGCATGCCGGGGCCAGCGGTGTCGGCTCGGCCGCCATCCAGCTGTGCAAGGCATTCGGCAGCCCTTGCTGGGTCAGCGTCGGCTCTGCCGAGCGCTTGGCCTATTGCGAGGCGCTCGGTGCCCAGGGCGGCGCCCTGCGCGGCGAAGACCTGCAAGCGCTGCGTGATTTCGGGCCGTTCGATGTGATCCTCGATCCGGTTGGCGGGCAGTACGCGGCGCTCAACCTGGAATTGCTGGCCCGTGATGGTCGTTGGATCAATATTGGTTTGATGGGCGGACGCGAGGCCACCCTGGACCTGGCGCAAGTGCTGGGCAAGCGCGTTCAACTGATCGGCTCGACCCTGCGCAATCGCGACGATTCGTTCAAGGCCGACCTGTTGCACGATCTGCAGCAGCAGGTCTGGCCGCTGTTCGCAGAAGGGCGGTTGAAGCCGCAACTCGAGCGCAGTTTTGCCCTCAAAGACAGTGAAGCGGCATTCGAGACACTCGCCGGTAATCAGGTTGCAGGTAAAATTGCGCTGCTTATCGATCCCGATCTTGTCTGAGCAAGAGCTCTAGCCCGCGCCTGGCGCGGGCTTGGCCAACGATTGGCTCATTCAATCAATATCATGGCCGTAATCAATAAGCTTTTTTTCGTTAGGTCGCTAAGATACTTCCTGTAAATTTCAAACCCTCACAGAAACCTCAGAAGGAGTCAGAGATGTCCCTCATCAACACTCAGGTACAACCGTTCAAGGTCAACGCTTTCCACGCTGGCGAGTTCATCGAAGTCACCGAGCAGTCCCTGCAGGGCAAGTGGTCCGTGCTGATCTTCATGCCGGCTGCCTTCACCTTCAACTGCCCGACCGAAATCGAAGACGCTGCCAACAACTACGCCGAGTTCCAGAAGGCCGGTGCCGAGGTCTACATCGTGACCACCGACACCCACTTCTCGCACAAGGTATGGCACGAAACTTCGCCGGCTGTTGGCAAGGCTCAGTTCCCGCTGATCGGTGACCCGACCCACCAGCTGACCAACGCTTTCGGCGTACACATCGCTGAAGAAGGTCTGGCTCTGCGTGGCACCTTCGTGATCAACCCGGAAGGCGTGATCAAGACCGTTGAGATCCACTCCAACGAAATCGCTCGCGACGTTTCCGAGACTCTGCGCAAGCTGAAGGCTGCTCAGTACACCGCCGCTAACCCGGGTCAGGTTTGCCCGGCCAAGTGGAAAGAAGGCGAAGCCACTCTGGCTCCTTCGCTGGACCTGGTTGGCAAGATCTAAAAACGGTTTCAGAGCTACCGTGTTTGGCTAGGCAACGCCTGCTAACCAGGTTTGCCTAGCCGTCGCTCGCGACGCTCTGAAATCCGTTTTGCAATTGCTACCTGCGCTGTTTGGGCCATTAACCGGCCCTTGTGGTGCCCGATGCCCGGGCGCGATCCGTCCGGGCATTTTATTGCCCGAATTTTCGTATTTGAGGAATTTCCGCCATGTTGGACGCCAATCTTAAAGCCCAGTTGAAGGCCTACCTGGAGAAGGTCACCCTGCCGTTCGAGATCGTCGCGTCCCTCGATGACGGCGCGAAATCTCAGGAGCTGCTGGGCCTGCTCCAGGACATCGTCGGCCTGACCGACAAGATCACTCTGAAGACTGACGGCAGCGATGCCCGCCGTCCGTCCTTCGCCCTGAATCGTCCGGGCGAAGACACCGGCGTTGCCTTCGCCGGTATCCCCATGGGCCACGAGTTCACCTCGCTGGTGCTGGCGCTGCTGCAAGTGGGCGGTCATCCATCGAAGCTGGATGCCGATACCATCGCGCAGATCAAGAGCATCGAAGGCAAGTTCGAGTTCGAGACCTATTTCTCGCTGTCCTGCCAGAACTGCCCGGACGTGGTCCAGGCGCTGAACCTGATGGCTGTGCTCAACCCCAATATCCGCAACGTCTCCATCGACGGTGCGCTGTTCCAGGAAGAAGTCGAGCGTCGCCAGATCATGGCTGTGCCGAGCATCTACCTGAACGGCGAGGTGTTCGCTTCCGGTCGCATGGAAGTGAAGGAAATCCTTGCCAAGATCGATACCGGCGCCGCCAACCGCGACGCTGAGAAGATGAGCGCCAAGGACGCCTTCGACGTACTGGTAGTCGGCGGTGGCCCGGCCGGTGCTTCGGCTGCCATCTACGCCGCGCGTAAAGGCATCCGTACCGCGATTGCCGCCGAGCGCTTCGGTGGTCAGGTGCTCGATACCATGGCCATCGAGAACTTCATCTCCGTCAAGGAAACCGAAGGCCCGAAACTGGTGCGCGCGCTGGAAGAACATGTCAAGGAATACGAAGTCGACGTCATGAACCTGCAGCGTGCTTCGGCTCTGGTACCGGCCAGCAGCGAAGGCGGCCTGCACGAAGTGAAGTTCGAGAACGGCGCGTCGCTCAAGGCCAAGACCGTGATCCTCTCCACCGGCGCACGCTGGCGCGAGATGGGTGTGCCCGGCGAGCAGGAATACAAGGCCAAGGGCGTGTGCTTCTGCCCGCACTGCGACGGCCCGCTGTTCAAGGGCAAGCGTGTGGCGGTGATCGGCGGCGGTAACTCCGGCGTCGAGGCGGCCATTGACCTGGCTGGCATCGTCGCTCACGTGACCCTGCTGGAGTTCGCCGACACCCTGCGTGCCGACGCCGTACTGCAGAAGAAGCTGGGCAGCCTGCCCAACGTGACCGTGATCAAGAGCGCGCAGACCACCGAGGTCAAGGGTGACGGCCAGAAAGTCACCGGCCTGGTGTACAAGGACCGCACCACCGAGGAGCTGCATACCGTCGAGCTGGAAGGCATCTTCGTGCAGATCGGTCTGCTGCCCAACAGCGACTGGCTCAAGGGCACCGTGGAGCTCAACCGCTTCGGCGAGATCATCGTCGATGCCAAGGGCGCGACCAATATCCCCGGCGTGTTCGCCGCCGGTGACGTGACCACCGTACCTTACAAGCAGATCGTCATCGCCATGGGCGAGGGGTCGAAGGCATCGCTGTCCGCCTTCGACCACCTGATCCGTCACAGCTGATCAGTGCGCTAGAGCGACAAAGGCCACCTTCGGGTGGCCTTTTCGTTGGTGTATCTGTGGGAGGCGCTTTCGGCTCGGGCATCCTGCTTCCATGCAGTCGTAGCGGCGACGGCTTCGCGGCTGAAGCCGCTCCTACAGTGCGATAGGACTCAGCGCTTCAGGCCGCCCAGGGTCAGCGGCATCTGACGGTTCACGTCCTTGTACAACAGGTAGCGGAAGCGGCCCGGGCCGCCGGCGTAGCAGGCCTGCGGGCAGAAGGCGCGCAGCCACATGAAGTCGCCGGCTTCCACCTCGACCCAGTCCTGGTTCAGGCGATACACCGCCTTGCCTTCCAGCACGTACAGGCCGTGTTCCATGACGTGGGTTTCGGCGAAGGGGATCACGCCACCCGGCTCGAAATTGACGATGTTGACGTGCATGTCATGACGCATGTCGCTGATCTCGACGAAGCGCGTGGTGCTCCAGCGGCCTTCGGTGCCGGGCATGACGATCGGCTCGATGTCCTGCTCGTTGGTGACGAAGGCTTCCGGGTAAGGCACGCCTTCGACCGCTTGATAGGCCTTGCGCAGCCAGTGGAAGCGCACGGCCTGGCTGCTGTTGTTGCGCAGCGACCAATCGCTCTGCGGTGGGATGAAGGCGTAGCTGCCCGGACGCATGGCGTGCTGGGTGCCATTGAGGGTCAGGCTGAATTCGCCTTCGACGACGAAGATCACGCCTTCGGCAGTGGCATCCAGCTCTGGCTTGTTGCTGCCGCCGTTCGGGCCGACTTCGACGATGTACTGCGAGAAGGTTTCGGCGAAGCCGGTCAGCGGGCGGGCGATGACCCACATGCGCATGTTGTCCCAGAACGGCAGGTGGCTGGTGACGATGTCACGCATCACGCCTTTGGGGATCACGGCGTAGGCTTCGGTGAACATGGCGCGGTCGGTCAGCAGTTGATCCTGACCTGGGTGACCGCCATGCGGTGCATAGTAGTAGGGCGATTTGCTCATCGAGAGATTGCCTCGGCGGGTGAATGGCGCGGGGTTCGATCCCCGAGCGGAAACTTGGCTCCCATGCACTATAGGAATTCGCGGCTGGATTCGGAAATTAAATAGTAGAATGCCTGTCAGTGGCTTTCATGATGGGTGGCGACATGCTCGATCCGGTGCTGTTACGCAGTTTTCTCGCCGTGGTGCAGACCGGCGGTTTCACCCGCGCGGCTGCCAGCCTGCACCTGACCCAGTCCACCGTCAGCCAGCAGGTGCGGCGCCTGGAGGAGCAGCTCGGCGCCGAGCTGCTCGACCGTAGCGGCCGTTATGTGGTGACCACCACCGAGGGCGAGCGCCTGCTGGGTTACGCCAACCGCATCGTTGCGCTGATGGACGAAGCCATGCTGGCGCTGGGGCAAAGTGCGGTGGAAGGCGAGGTGCGGCTCGGCGTGCCGGACGATTTCGCCGCCAACAGCCTGACGCCTTATCTGGCCGATTTCGCCGATGCCCATCCGGGTATTCGCCTGGAGATCACCAGCGGCCTCAGTCATGACGTGTGGCGCGCGTTCAATGCGGGTGAGCTGGACCTGGCGCTGATCAAGCAGCGTGCCGGTAGCGCCAAGGGCCTGGCCAGTTGGGCCGAACCGCTGGCCTGGCTCGACAGCCGAGCGCGCCCTGTGCTGGCGCGCAACCCGGTGCCGCTGGCGGTGTTCCCGCCCAACGGCCTGTACCGTCTGGAGATGACTCACGCGCTGGATGCCATGGGCAAGCCCTGGCGCATCGCCTATGTCAGCAGCAGTCTGCCCGGCGTCAGCGCCGCTGCCGAAGGCGGGCTGGGTCTGACCCTGTTGCCGCGCCGGTTGATCACTGCCGCACACCGCGAACTGGGCGAGGCCGAAGGTTTTGCCCCGGTGGCGCCGGTGGAAGTGGCCCTGCACGCACGCAACCAGTTGCCCGGTTACGCTCGGGAGCTGGCGGCGGCGCTGATCGAGGCCTGCGAAGGGATCATGAGCCAGTAGGGTGTCGCGGGGCTGGGCAGGTTGCGCGATGCGCACCTTGAAACAGCTGCCCCGATGGTTGACCACACGCGTCAGAGGACGCCGGTGCGCACGGCCTGGGCGGCCCCGCGACATGCTACGACAGGATCAGCGCCAGCTGAGAATCGGCCAGCCGGCCTGTTCGGCGTGGGCGCGTAGGGTCGGGTCGGGGTTGACGGTGAACGGCTTGTCCACCAGTTGCAGCAGCGGCAGGTCGTTGCGCGAGTCGGAATAGAAGCTGGCGCCAACCAGGCTTTCGTCCTGTTCGATCAACCAGCTCTCCAGGCGAATCACCTTGCCCTCACGGTAGGTCAGCACGCCCTGGGTACGTCCGCTGTAGAAGCCGTGCTGCAGCTCCAGGTCGATGGCCAATACCTCGTCGATACCGAAGCGCTCGGCGATGGCGCTGACCAGAAAATGCGCCGACGCCGAGATCACCAGCAGGCGATCGCCCGCAGCGCGGTGTGCCGCCAGCGTACGACTGGCGTCGCTGTAGAAGATCGGCTCGATCACGTCCTCGACGAAGGGTTCGACCACATGGGCGACCTCCTCGGGCGTACGGCCGACCAGCGGCGACAGGGTGAAGGCCATGTAGTCCTCCATGGCCAGGGTGCCGGCGGCGTACTGGCGCATCAGCTCCTGTTCGTGGGCGATGAAGGAGTCGCCATCGGCCCAGCCGATCTTCACCATTTCCTGTGTCCACAGGCTGGCGCAGTCGCCATGGATCAGGGTTTCGTCGAGATCGAAAATCGCCAGGGCCATCACGCCACCTCCCGGATCGCATCGGCGCCAATGGCCAGGCTGACGCTTTGGCCATCGTGGTGCAGGTCGGCAGCGGAGCGGTTGAGCACGTCCACCAGCAGCTCCACGCCGCGCGCTTCGACGCGGTAACGGATCACGTTACCGAGCAGGCTGTGGCTGCGAATCTGCGCCTCGATGCCGCCGTCGGCGAAGTGGATGGCTTCCGGGCGAATCGCCACGCGGCTACCGATCTGTTGGCCGAGCAGGCGGCTGGCAGCCTCGGCATCGAGCAGGTTGTAGTTGCCGATAAAGCCAGCGGCGAAGGCATCGGCCGGTGCGGTGTAGAGGGTTTCGGCGTCGCCGCTCTGGACGATCTGGCCGCCGTTCATCAGCACGATTCGATCAGACAAGACCAGCGCTTCCTCCTGGTCATGGGTGACGAAAATGGTGGTTAGGCCCAGTTCACGCTGGATGGCGCGGATCTGTTCGCGCAGGTGCTTGCGGATGCGTGCATCCAGCGCCGACAGTGGTTCGTCGAGCAGCAGCAGGCGTGGGCGGGTGACCAGCGAACGGGCCAAGGCCACGCGCTGGCACTGGCCGCCGGACAGTTGTTGCGGGTAGCGATCGGCGTAGTCGTTCAGCTCCACCAGTTCCAGCACCTCGGCGACGCGCTTGCTGGCCTCGGCGGCTGGGACTTTCTGCATGCGCAGGCCGAAGGCGACGTTCTGTTGCACAGTCATGTTGGGGAACAGCGCATAGCTCTGGAACACCATGCCGATGCCGCGTTTTTGCGGCGCCACGGGTACCAGGTCCTCGCCGCCCAGCAGGATCTGTCCGCCATCGACTGCGGTCAGGCCGGCGATGCAGCGCAGCAGGGTGGACTTGCCGCAGCCGGACGGGCCGAGCAGGGTGATGAACTGGCCCTGGCCGATCTCGATGTTGATGTCGGTGAAGATGGGCGTTGCGCCGTAGCTTTTGTGCAGGCCGCGGATATTCAGGTAACTCATGATTTGTCCTTGTTCAGACGGTTGGCTGCCCAGGTCATCAGCAGCACGAACATGAAATAGGAGATCACCAGGGCGCTGGTGAAGTGGCCGCTGTCGTTACGCATGTTGTACAGGTACACCTGCAGCGTCTCGTAGCGGCTGCCCACCAGCAGGTTGGCGAAGACGAATTCGCCGAACAGGAAGCTGAAGGACAGGAACACCGACACCATCAAACCCTTGCGCAGATTCGGCAGCACCACCATGAAGGCCGCGCGCCAGGTGCTGGCGCCGAGCAGGTGGGCGGCGTCCATCAGGTCGCGCAGGTTGATCGCCTGCAGGTTGTTGGTGATGGCCCGGTACATGAAGGGCAGGGCGATGGTGAAGTAGCAGCCGATCAGGATCCATGGCGTACCGAGGATCGGCAGCGGGCCGGATGCGAACAGTTGCATCAGGCCCACCGAGGACACCACCGGCGGAATGGCGAACGGCAGCAGGATCAGCACGTTCATCACCCCGTCGAGCTTGGGGAAGTGGTAGTTGACCACGAACAGCAGCGGCAGGATCAGCAGCAGTGCCAGCGCCAGGGCGCCGAAGCACACCAGCAGCGAGCGACCGAAGGCGGCGAGAAAGCGTGCATCGCTCCATAGCGCCACGTACCACTTGAAGGTGAACCCGCTGGGCAGGATGGTCGCCGACCAACTGGTGGACAGCGAGTAGACCAGGGTGCCGAGCAGCGGCAGCAGCAGGATCAGAAACAGCAGGTAGACCACCAGTTGGTGGAACAGCGGCGAGCGTTTTTCAGCGGGTGACATGGTAGCTCCGGCGCAGCAGCCATTGGTGGACGAGGGTGATCAGGGTCATCAGGCCGACCAGCACCATGGCCAATGCGCTGGCCATGTTCGGGTCGAGGAAGATGTCGCCGGAGACCATCGCCGCGATACGGATCGGCAGGATGTTGAAGTTGCCGGTGGTCAGTGCATACACCGTGGCATAGGCGCCCAGGGCGTTGGCCAGGAGGATGACGAAGGTGCCGAGCAACGCCGGGGTCAGCACCGGCAGGCCAATGTGCCGCCAGAACTGCCAGGTGCTGGCGCCGAGCAGTTCGGCCGACTCGCGCCAGTCTTCGCGCAGGGCGTCGAATGCCGGATAGAGCAGCAATACGCCGAGGGGAATCTGGAAGTAGGTGTAAAGGACGATCAGGCCGGTCTTGGAGTAGAGGTTGAAGTCCTCGATCACCCCCATCTGCTTGAGCAGGATGGTCAGCGCGCCGTTGAAGCCAAGCAGGATGATGAAGGCGAAGGCCAGCGGCACCCCGGAGAAGTTGCTGGTCATGTTGGAGAAGGCCATGACGAAATCGCGCAGGCGGCTGCTGACCTGACGCAGCGAGTAGCTGCCGATGATGGCGATGAGGATGCCGAACAGGCTCGACCAGAACGCCACTTCCAGGCTGTGGCGCATGGCCTGGCGGTAGAAGGCCGAGGAAAACGCCTGCTGGAAATTGCCCAGGCCCCAGCCTTCGGCGGTGTTCAGGCTGTTGCTCGCCACCCAGGCCAACGGTGCGATCTGGAAGGCGAAGAAGAACAGGGCGAAGGGCAGCAGGCACAGCAGCGCCCAACCCTTGCTGGAGATGGATGACTTCATGCAAGCAGCTCCCTGCACCAGGCTTTGTCGTGGGCCGCGCCGAGCAGCTGGCAGATGGTGCCGCATAGCTCGGTCTGTTGCGGACGGGCTGCAGGATCGAGGCTGAAGGCGCTGCCGAGAACGATCAGCGGCACTTCACGCTCTTCCGGCAGTACGCCGTTATGGCTGCGGTCGTTGTTCATGCCGTGGTCGGCGGTCACCAGAATCTGGTAACCGGCGTCGAGCCAGGTCTGGATATATTCGGCCAGCAGCACATCGGCCATGCGCGCGGCGTTGCGGTACTGCGAGCTGTCGAGGCCGTGCTTGTGGCCGGCGTCGTCGATGTTCATCGGATGCACCAGCAGCAGGTTCGGCTGATGGTGCTGGCGCAGACTGTCGGCATCGGCGAACAGGTGCGAATCCGGGTAATGGTCGGCGTAGTAGAAGTGGCCGTACTGAATCGGCAGCGACTCATCGCTGGTATGGCGGTCGCGAGCGGCCTGGAAGGGCGCGCGGTTATACAGCTCGCTGACCCAGTGATAGGCTGCGGCGGCAGTGGTCAGGCCCGCATCGCGGGCGTAGTGAAAGACGCTGCGCTGATGCGACAGGCGCACCACATCGTTATTGACGATGCCGCTGTCGATGGGCGCCACGCCGGTGAGGATGCATTCGTAGAGCGGGCGGGACAGCGCCGGCAGTGCGCAGTCCAGCTTGTACAGCGCGGCGCGCCCGGCCTGGCAGTAAGCCAACAGGTGGCCCAGCGCATGCTGGGCCACCTGATAGCTCAGGCCATCCAGTACCACCAGGATGACGTTGTGTTTCATCGGTTTCTCTCGTTCGCTCGTAGCCCGGATGCAATCCGGGGCACTTTCTGCAATTGACCCTGACGCTACTCACTTAGCCTGTGCGCGATCAGCTCCCCTCTCCCTTGAGGGGCGAGGGGACTGATCGTGTTCAGTCAATTCATATTGATGATCACGTGCTCCTGCCACAGGCGCGGCAGGGCCTTGGAGGTGGCCTCCCAGGCGGCGGCATCCTTGATCGGCTGGACCTTGGCGTACTGCTCTTGCGGCAGCAGCTTGGCCTGCACCTCGGCCGGCAGTTCGATGTGCTCGGCGCGGATCGGACGGGCGTTGCCCTTGGCCAGGTTGATCTGCCCGGCATCGCTCAAGATGTATTCGCGGGTCAGTTTGGCGGCGTTGGGGTTCTTCGCCCATTTGTTGATGATGGTGCTGTAGCCGGAGATCACCGAACCGTCGGACGGGATCAGTACCTCGAAGCGCTCGGGGTCGATCTGGTCGCGGTAGCTCAGGCCGTTGAAGTCCCAGACGATACCGACTTCAACTTCACCCTTTTCCAGGGTCTGGATGGTCGGGTTGGCCAGCGACAGGCGACGCTGCTTGGCCAGTTCGCCGTAGAAGTCCAGCGCCGGTTGCACGTTGCTCTCGTTGCCACCCATGGCGATGGCAGCGGCCAGTACGCCGTTCACGGCTTGCGCAGCGGTGCTCACGTCACCGGCAGAGACCTTGTAGGTACCGGTCTTGAGGTCGGCCCAGGAGCGCGGAATGTCCTTGACCAGTTGCTTGTTGACGATGAAGGCGATGGAGCCGGTGTACGCCAGCATCCAGTGACCGTCCTGGTCCTTGGCCCAATCCGGAATCTGCGCCCAGGTGCTCGGTTTGTAAGGCTGAGTCACGCCTTGTTGTACGGCGATGGGGCCGAAGGCCGCGCCGACGTCACCGATATCGGCGGTGGCGTTTTCCTTCTCGGCGGCGAACTTGGCGATTTCCTGCGCCGAGCTCATGTCGGTGTCCTGGTGCTTGAGACCGTAGAGCTTGGCCAGGTCCGCCCAGGTGTCTTTCCAGTTCGCCCAGCTGTCGGGCATACCCACGCTATTCACCGCGCCTTCGGCGCGTGCAGCCTTTTCCAGTGCCTGCAAGTCGGTGCCTTCGGCCATGGCGGAAGTCGCCAGAGCGATGGCCGAGCCCATCAGTGAAGCCAGCAGCAGTTGTTTCATTGGAAACTCCTTTGCAGTGAGAGTGTTGGTCTAGATCAGCAATACCCGAGCCAATCTAAGCGCCTTCGATGACAGTTTTATGTCCGGCCACGAGTGGCAGATGTCTAGGTCTGGCGGGCCGGTGCGCTTCACAAGCGTAGACCATGGATAAGTGGCTGATTTGCTGGGCTGTGAGTGAGCGCGGCGGTGGCATGCAGCGTGCTTGCAGCAGAGTTGTCATCTATCAGTCATCTAGACTGCCTAGTCTTGTAACCCGTCTGAGCGAGTGACTTTTGCCCTGTCATGGGGCTGGACTAGTCCAAAAGGGGAAATTTTGATGCGCGAAGAAGCGCCACGGGCCGTTACCATCATCTGCCGCGCGTTGCAGGAGCAGATCGACCGGGGCCTGTTGCCCTCCGGCAGCAAGTTGCCGGCCGAGCGCAAGCTCAGTGAGTTGTTCGACACCACGCGCATCACCCTGCGTGAGGCGCTCGGCCAGTTGGAGGCGCAGGGGCTGGTCTATCGCGAGGAGCGTCGTGGCTGGTTCGTCTCGCCGCAACGGGTGGCCTACAACCCTCTGGTACGTACCCACTTCCACGCCATGGTGGCCGAGCAGGGGCGGGTACCGGCCACCGAGGTCTTGAGTGCGCGCTTGATGCCGGCCTCCGCGCAGATCTGTCAGGTGCTGGAGCTGCCGGCACTGTCGAGCGTCTATCAGGTGTGCCGCGCGCGGCGCATCGACGGGCGTCTGGTGCTGTATGTCGAGCACTACCTGAATCCGGCCTACTTCCCCGGCATTCTCGAGTTCGACCTGACTCGCTCGCTGACTGATCTGTATGCCAGCGAGTACGGCATCCACTACGGCCGCGTGCGTTTCGACATGGTACCCACCGCGCTGCACGCCGAAGCCGCGGCCAGCCTCAAGGTGGCGCCCGGCAGCCCGGCGCTGCGCATCACTCGGGTCAATCGCGATCAGCACGGGCGCATCATCGACTGCGACCTGGAGTTCTGGCGCCACGATGCCATTCACGTCAGCGTCGAAGTCCCCGAGTAGGGTGCGCCGCGCGCACCGGATTTTAGGGCGCTGTCTGTACCAGTTGCTGCGAGGCACTAAGCCTTACAAGGGGTTCGCTCACTATCATTGGTTGGCTAAAGCGGAACGCCGCCCGGCCCACCCTATAGGCCTGCGCAGCAACTCCTGACCCTTAACGCAGGTATTGAGGTGCGCACGGCGCCCTACCGTTCGTCGGCTTCTGTGATGTTTTTGCGGCCAATGTCGAAATGCGCTCGCTGCGTTCGACTATCCAGTACCCACCCGCCAAGGAACTGGAGTGCGTCATGAAATACCTCTGCCTCGTCTACGCCAACGAACAGGAGCTGCACAGCTCCCCCGACAGCCCGCATGACAGCGAGTGCTTCGCCTACGCCAACTCGGTTCAGGAGAGCGGGCGCATGCTCGCCGCCGAGGCGCTGCAATCGGTGCAGACCGCCACCACCGTGCGCATGCGCGGCGGCAAGCTGGCGATCACCGACGGCCCCTTCGCCGAAACCAAGGAGCAACTGGCCGGCTTCTATCTGGTAGAGGCGCGCGACCTCAACGAGGCGATCCAGCTCGCCGGGCACATTCCCGCCGCCCGTGTCGGCTGCGTGGAAGTGCGCCCGGTGCGCGAGCTGGATATCCAGCCGGCGCAGCTGCAGGCCGGTCAGCACTGAGCCGGCAAGGCTCGATCAACAGGGAGAACCGCTATGGATCGCTACTATATCCCCGAGGTCGCCACGCGTGAGCAATGGCTGGCCGCACGCAAGGCGCTACTCGAGCAGGAAAAGGCGCTGACCCGCCAACGTGACGCGCTCAACCGCGCCCGCCGTGCCCTGCCCATGGTGCTGGTGGAAGAGGATTACCGCTTCGACGGCCCGCAGGGCGAGGTCGGTCTGGAGGTGCTGTTTCATGGGCGCAGCCAACTGATCGTCTACCACTTCATGTACCACATGGATCGCGGCGAGGGCTGTGACGGCTGTTCCTGCCTGGTGGACAACATCGGCCACCAGTCCCACCTGCATGCTCGCGACACCAACCTGGTGCTGGTTTCGCGGGCGCCCTTGGCCGATCTCGAGGCGTTCAAACGGCGCATGGGCTGGACCCTGCCCTGGTACAGCGCCTACGGCAGCCGCTTCAACTACGACTACCACGCCACCACCGACGAGCAGGTCGCGCCAGTGGAATACAACTACCGCGACAAGGACGAGCTCGAGCGCCTGGGCCTGACCTATCACATCCATGGCGAGCAGCCCGGTGTCAGCGTGTTTCTGCGCGACGGTGGGCGGATCTACCACACCTATTCCTGTTATGGCCGAGGGCTGGAGATGCTGATGAGCAGCTTCCATTTCCTCGACTTCACGCCTTTTGGCCGCGGCGAGGGTTGGGATGGCATGCCCGATCTGGACGGCAAGGGGCTCAACTGGACGCGCCTGCACGACGAGTACGAACAGGCTGCGCCCACCCACGACTGCTGTGCCCACAAGGCCTGAACCTCAGCGAAGGAGAACGATATGAGTCAGCACGAACTGCAAGATGCCCTTAACGACTGGACCGAAGCCTGCCGCAGCAAGGACGTGGCGCGCATCATGAGTCACTACGTCGAGGACGTGGTGTCCTACGATGCCATCGGCCCGTTGCGTTTTCAGGGGCGCCCGGCGTACCAGGCGCATTGGCAGGCCTGTATGGAGATGTGCAGTGGCCCGGGGATGTTCGAACCGCACGAGCCGACCTTCACCGCCAGCGGTGATCTGGGCGTGACCCACTACCTGCTGCATTGTGGCGGCGCCAATGAAAAGGGCGAGCTGCAGACCTGCTGGATGCGCGTGACCCAGTGCCTGCGCCGCCAGGGCGGCCGCTGGCTGATCTTCCACGAGCATTTCTCTGCCCCGAGCGACATGGAAAGCGGCAAGGCGCTGTTCGATCTGCAGCCCTAGCGAGCAGGGGCTGCGCGATGGTCTGGCGCGTACCGGACCATCCTCAGCGCGCGACCAGTTCCAGCATGCGTCGCGCCTGCTGGCGTACGGCCTCACGCAACTCGACTGGCTGTTCGATGGTGAAGTCGAAAGACAGGCGTAGCAGCAGATGAGCGAACCAGGTTGGGCTGTCGGTGCTGGTGGTCAGGCGCACGCTGTTGCCTTCGGGCATCAGTAGACCGGCGTCGCTCCCCAGTTCGGCGATGGCGCTGGCGAGGTCGGTGTGCAGCTCGATACTCACTGGGTAGGCCCGTGGCAGGGTGGCGATGCTGGTATTGAGGTGGGCGGCGGCGTCGAAGGCTTCCGGCCGCTCGAAGTGGCTCTCCAGGGCGCGCACTTCGCGCAGGCGATCCAGGCGAAAAGAACGCACCGCCTGGCGTAGGTGGCAGTAGCCGCTCATGTACCAGAAGCCCTGGCGGAACACCAAACCGTAGGGATCGACCTCGCGTTCGCTGCATTGGCCCTGATCGCTGCAATAGCTCACCCGCACCTGACGGCGCGCCTCGGCGGCGGCGGCGAGTTCGGCCAGCAGTTGCTGGTCGCCATTGGCGCGGCTGCGTGGCAGATCCAGGATGGCGCTCTGGCTCAGGGCGCGCACCCGCTGCTGCAGCCCCTTGGGCATGACCCGCTCCAGCTTGGCGCGGGCACTGGCCACCGCCATGGCGGTTTCTGCCAGGCCCAGATTGGCCGTCGCCAGCAGGCCCAGCGCTACCGCCTGGGCCTCCTCAGCCGTGAACATCAAGGGCGGCAGCTTGAAACCGGCCACCAGGCGGTAACCACCATGCCGGCCGCGCTCGCTGGTCACCGGAATCCCCAGGTCTTCCAGATGGCGGATATAACGGCGCAGGGTGCGGCCGTCCACCTCGAGGCGTTCGGCCAGTTCGCGACCGCTGAGCTGGCCATGACTCTGCAACAGCTCCAACAGGGCGAGCACGCGAGTGGTTGGGCTGTTCATGGGTGATTGCAGGCTCCGTAGGGTGCGCTGTGCGCACCGGTCAAACCCCAGCGCGCGCACTCAACAAAAAACATCGCTAGGCGATTTTATTAGGGCGGAATATAGCCTAATTGGCTCTTAGTCTGGAGGCAGGTCGACGCTTTAGGCGTGTAGGCCATCAGCAGACAAGGAGCAACCCTTATGCAACCGATACTGTTCTACGGCGTTCCGCAAGGCTGTTCGTTCGGCTCGATCGTAGCCCTCGAGTGGCTTGGTCAACCTTATCGCCTATGCCGGGTGGAGATGCTCGAGCAACCCTGGAACCCGCTTTTCGAGCGGATCAACCCGCTCTATCAGACGCCTGCGCTGCTGCTGGAGAACGGCGAGTTCCTGAGCGAGAGCCTGGCCATTCTCCTGAACCTGGCGGCGCGGTCGGTGGATACGCCGCTGGGCCCACGCCAGGGCAGCGACGAATTCGATGCACTCAACCAGATGTTGTCCTACCTGGTGACCGACTTTTTCTCCGCCTTCAACCCGCTGTGGTTGGCTTATGAAAAGGCTGAGCTGGACGAGCCGCAGCGCGAGCTGTTGCGCAGCCTCGGCGCAGAACAGGTGGTGGCGGGCTGTCGTTATCTCGATCGGCTGCTCAGCGAGCGCGACTGGCTGCTGGGGCAGCGACGCAGTCTGGCGGATGCCTACCTGAGCGGTGTTGGCCGCTGGGTCGACTACCACCAGTTATTCGATCTGCGACACGACTACCCGCATCTGGCCCGCCACCTGGCTCGGCTCGCCAACGATCCAGCGGCGCGTTTCGCTCATGCGATCGAGCAGGGCATGACGGTTGAGGGCGCTGGCGGCTTCCTCGGCCATGTCGGCTTCCAACAACTGCGCGAAGGGCTGTGCGCAGCCTGAAAACCTATGGTGAGGTTTCGATGATCGACCATCTTTGTATCACCGTGGCCAACTTTCGCCGCAGTCGCGCCTGGTATCAGGCGGCCCTGGCGCCTTTGGGCTACGAGCTGAAATACGACGGCGAGCATGGCGCGGGGTTGGCCGCCGGCTTCGGTCCGCAGGCCGAGGAGCAGGCCGTGCTTTATCTGCTCAGTGCCGTCCCCGGACGTGGCCAGTGTGAGCCGCTGACGCATTTTTGCCTGCGTGTCGACAGCCAGGCGAAAGTGCAGGCCTTTCATGCCGCGGCGCTGCAGGCCGGTGGCTAAGACAATGGCCGGCCCGGCCTGCGCGAAGAATATGGCTACTACGCCGCCTTCGTGCTTGACCCCGATGGCTACAACGTCGAGGTGGCCTGTTACGTCTGAACCTTCGTCACTGCTGGCCCAGCGCCGCGCAGGAAGGCTCGTAGCGCTGCTGGCAGGCGCTCTGGTACAGGCGCTGGGCCTGGTCAGGGTCACGTGGTACGCCGCCTTCACCGCGACGGTAGAGGTTGCCCAATACATGCTGGGCCATGGGGTTGCCCGCAGCGGCTGACTGGTTGAGGTACTTGAGCATGTCACGCTGGTTGGCGAACTCAGGGGCGTCGCGGCCGGTGTAGAGGTAGGCCAGGCTCACTGCAGCCATGGCATGGCCCTTGTCGGCGGCCTGCTTCCACCAGTACTCGGCCTGCTTGAGGTTGTTCTCCGGCTGGCCGACAAAGTAGCTGCTGCCGAGCTGGAACTGGCTTTCCAGATCACCACGCTGGGCCTGCTGGCGCAGTTGGTCCTGTTCGGTCTGGGTGATGGGCTGTTCCACCTGCGGCTGTTTTTCCGGCGCGCTGGAGTCAGGTTCACGCCCGGCGCAGCCCGCCAGCAACGCGAGGGCGAGCAGGGCAGTGGTAGCGTGACGCAGGTTGATCGGGCTGGGCATGGCAGAAACTCCGTAGGCGGGAAACAGGGCAAGTCGCTATTAGGCTGACCCTGGACACCATAGTTCGCTGTCGTTGATCAGTCTGTCGCGGTGCGACTTCACACTCGCGTCATGAACTGCAATCCTGAGCGCTGATTTCGCTTACGAGGCAGTCATGAAGATCAGTGCGGATTTCGACAGTGGCAACATTCAGGTCGTCGACGCCAGCGACCCGCAGCGCGTACTGTTGGCCATGCGGCCGGACCTCAACAGCCACCATTTCCAGTGGTTTCACTTTCAGGTCGATGGTCTGCAACCTGGCCAGGGTTATGGCTTCTGCCTGACCAATGCCGGGCAGTCGGCCTACAACCGCGCCTGGGACGGTTACCAGGCCGTGGCCAGCTACGATCAACAGAACTGGTTTCGCGTGCCCACCCGTTATGAGGACGGGCAACTGCACTTCGAGTTGCAGGCCGAACGCGAGCAGGTCTGGTTCGCTTATTTCGAGCCCTACCCACGGGCGCGGCATGAACGCCTGATCGCCAACGCGCTGGAGTGCGGCGCTGAACTGGTGGCCAGCGGTAGAAGCCTGGAAGGCCGTGATATCCAGCTACTGCGCATCGGTGGCCAGGCGGGCGCTGCGCGCAAACTGTGGATCATCGCCCAGCAGCATCCGGGCGAGCACATGGCCGAGTGGTTCATGGAGGGGCTGATCGAGCGTTTGCAGAATCCGCAGGATGCCGAGATCGCCGCGCTGTTGGCCGAGGCAGAGTTCTATCTGGTGCCGAACATGAACCCGGACGGTGCCTATCGCGGTCATCTGCGCACCAACCATGCCGGGCAGGACCTCAATCGCGCCTGGCAATCAGCCAGCTCCGAGCGCAGCCCCGAGGTGTTGTTCGTTCTGCAGCACATGCAGCGTATTGGCGTTGACCTGTTCCTCGATATCCACGGCGACGAAGAGATACCTCACGTGTTCACCGCCGGCTGCGAGGGCAATCCGGGCTACACCCCACGGTTGGCTGCGCTGGAAGAAGACTTCCGCAATCGTCTGGTAGGTATCGGCGCCGAGTTTCAGACCCGTTTCGGCTACCCGCGCGACGAGCCTGGCCAGGCCAACCTGACCCTGGCCTGCAACGCGGTGGGCGAGGCCTTCGATTGCCTGTCGTTCACCATCGAGATGCCGTTCAAGGACCACGACGACAACCCGCAGCCGCGCACCGGCTGGAATGGCGCACGCTCGCAGAAGCTGGGGCATGATGTGTTGACCGTGCTGGCGCAGATGGTCGGGCGCTTGCGCTGAAACTGGGTGTGCCGGCTGATGGCGTGGAAGCCGGTGCGTACGGCGCACCCTACGGGTTAACGTTGCGCAGGGAGCGTCAAAGTTGGCAGGCAAAAAAAAGCCCGTCACGAGGACGGGCATAAAGTGCCGTTAACACACAGGAGTCAATAGGACGCAGTGATGCGTCCGGTATTACAGAATCGACAGCGGGTAGTTGATGATCAGACGGTTCTCGTGCAGATCCTGGCCAACGTCACGGCGGACGTCGGAGTTACGCCAGCGAACGTTCAGGTTCTTCAGGGTGCCTTCCTGAATGGTGTAGGCCAGTTCGGTTTCACGACTCCATTCTTCGGCATCGGTACGGCCGCCGGCATGGATATTGGAGCCGCTGGTGTAGCGGTTCATCAGGGTCAGGCCCGGGATGCCGAGGCCGGCGAAGTTGTAGTCATGACGCAGCTGCCAGGAACGCTCCTCGGGGCTGTCGAAAGCAGACAGGAAACCGTCGTTGACCAGGGTGCCGCCACTGGCGCCGTCGATACGCAGGAATTTGGTATCACCACTCAGTCGCTGGTAGGTGACCTGGAAGGTGTTGTTGCCCCGCTTGGCCGACAGCGCACCCTGATAGACCTTGTTGTCCAGGTCGCCGGCCTTGGCCGCGCCTTCGTCCTTGCCGTTGAGGTAGCCTAGGTTGGCGCCCAGTACCCAGTCACCGACCGGTTGGCTGTGAGTCAGCTGTACGTAGCTTTGCTTGTAGACGTCTTCCAGGCGGGCGTGCCAGACGCCGACCATGGTGTTGTTACCGTTGAAACGGTACTCACCACCGCCGAAGTTGAAGTCATCGCCTTCCACGCCATTGAACGACATGTCTTCGCGGCTGGCGTCGTTGCGCTGGCTGTTCTTCCAGAACTGGCCGCCGTACAGGGTCAGGCCATCGATCTCGCTGGAAGTCAGTTGGGCACCCTGGAAGGTTTGCGGCAGCGAACGACCGTCGTCAGCACGCAGAATCGGCAGCACGGCGAACCATTCGCCGACCTTCAGCTCGGTCTTGGAAATCTTGGCCTTGGCAGCTACGGCGGTGCGGCCGAACTGGTCGGCGGCCTGGCCGTCGTCGTGGATCGGCATCAACTGGGTGTTGGCCGCACCACGGTTGCCGTCCAGCTTGATGCTGTAGAGGCCGAGTACATCAAGACCGAAACCGACGGTGCCCTGCGTGTAGCCGGAGCGGGCATCGAGGATGAAGTTCTGTGTCCAGCCTTCGGCCTGGCCCTGGCGCTCACCGCGGATCACGGGGTCGGTGCCGTTCAGGTAGTTACGATTGAAGTAGTAGTTGCGCAGGCCGAGGGTGACCTTGGCGTCTTCGACGAAGCCGGCAGCGTGCGTGGTGGTCGGCATAACCAGGGCCAGAGCCGTGCTGCCGAGCAGGGCCAATGGAATGATGTTGCGTGCGGTCATTGTTGTTGTGCTCCCAGTTTTTGAACGAACCATCCCCTGCTGGTCTGCATCAGGACCTGCATGATGGGAATGTTGTATTTGCCCCGTAGAGGGCGATAGCCCGGCCGAACGCGGCCGGTCATTGCTGGTGGCTGACGTCAGCCTCCGGCGAATCCGGTTCTATGGCGTGTGGCGGCGATGGATGCCGAGCAGGCGAGGGGCTGCTGCGCTGAGGGAGAGGCAAGGATAGTCATGTCATGGCCCTGATTCTTGTTGTTATCGTTGTCATATGTCGTCATACAACTTGTTGGATTATCGACAGCCTTTTTATCGCTTGTCAACGCATTGCTAGACGAAAGTCTGAGTAGGTTTTCCCCATGTAGCGGCGCTATTGGCGATGTCGCGGGCTTGCGGCGTGGTTCTGCGCAGAGCTGGTAAACCATCTGGTATCGAATTTGTTGTGTGATAACGTATGACAAATTCAATTACATCAAGGGTTTACCTATGCCGCATTGCCTGATCGAAGCCGCCCGCGAGGTGAGTGAGCTGATCGCGCCGCAGGAGCTGGTGCAGCTGGTGCATGACCAGGCGGCTGACACGGGACTGTTCCAGCCCGGCGAGGTCAAGGTGCGCCTGGGCCTGTACGAGCACCACTGCGTGGGTGGCGAGCCGGGGTTGTTCGTGCACCTGATCTTCTACGTGCTGGCCGGGCGCAGCGATGACGAGAAGCGGGTGCTGTCGCGGCGTGTCGTGCGTGCACTGGTCGAGCGTCTGCCGCAGGTGCCGGCGATCTCTCTGGACGTGCGCGACATCCGCCGCGAGGTGTTCAGCAACAGGCGCAACTGCCTGGACGATTAATCCGTTTCGAGCAATCGCGCGCCAGCGCCCTGTGCGCCGAGTTCGTCGCTGGGGTTGCGCAGTGGGCAGTCCTGCATCGACAGGCAACCGCAACCGATACAGCCGGTGAGCTGGTCGCGTAGCCGCGTCAGTTGCTCGATGCGCGCATCCAGATCGCGCTGCCATTGTGCCGAGAGCTGTTGCCAGTCGGCAGCCGTGGGCATGTGGTCGCAGGGCAGGGTGGCGAGTGCCGCGCCGATATCTGCCAGCGGAATGCCCAGGCGCTGCGCCACCTTGATGATCGCCACGCGGCGCAGTACATCGCGCCGGTAGCGTCGCTGGTTGCCGGCATTGCGCTGGCTGTGGATCAGCCCCTTGGCTTCGTAGAAATGCAGGGTGGAAACTGCCACGCCGCTACGTTCAGCCATCTGGCCGACGCTCAGTGGGCGTTCGTGAATGGACATGGAAAATCCCTCTTGACCTTAAGTTAAGTTGAGGTTTTACCCTCGCTGGCCTTGATAGACAACACCGAGGGCAATTCCATGCAGGACCGCATCCGATTGGTACTGATTTACGGCAGCGTGCGAGAAGAGCGCTTCTGCGACCAGGTGGTGGCCTGGGCGCGTGAGCAGATCGAGCAGCGCAGCGAATTCGAGCTGAGCCTGGTCGATCCGGCCGTGATGTTTCGCCAGCCCGGCGAGGCACTGGAGTTAGCCGAGCGTCGGCATCAATCGCTGCAGCAGTTGCTGCGCGCCGATGCCTTTCTGATCGTTACACCGGAGTACAACCACGGCTATCCGGCGGCGCTCAAGCAGTTCATCGACGAGGTACCGGCATCCTGGGAAGCGCGGCCGGTGGGGTTCGTCAGTTATGGCGGGGTGTCCGGCGGGCTGCGCGCGGTGGAGCAACTGCGCCAGGTGCTGGCGGAGCTGCATGCGATGACGGTGCGCGGCTCGGTGAGCTTCACCAATGCCTGGGAACAGTTCGATGAGCAGGGCCGCCTGAGCGAGCCGCGGCGCGCCAACTCGGCGCTGGCGCATACGCTGGTGCAGTTGAACTGGTGGGCACAGACGCTGCGCGCCGGGCGCGAGCGGGTGCCCTATGAGCGGATCAGGGGGTAGAAACGACGTAGCCCGGATGCAATCCGGGAGCTTTTGAGGGCATCCGCGGATTGCATCCGGGCTACGGAGCAGAGCGCGCGCAATGAATGTAGGAGCCTCGCCCCGAGGCGAAGCTTTTGCGTCTTTCGACGCATTCACCGCGAGGGCGGCTCCTACAGCGCAGGGCTGCCTTGCGGATCAGCCGCGGTAGTAGCGCTGCGGCACGAACGGGGTCTTGGCCACTTTCATCGCCACGCGCTTGCCACGCACCACCGCCCAGACGTCGCTGTCGATGGCGACGTGGCTGGCATTGACGTAACCCATGGCCACCGGCGCGCCGAGGGTCGGGCCGAAGCCGCCGCTGCATACCTGGCCGATCACCTGGCCGTCGGCATCGACGATTTCTGCGCCTTCACGCACCGGTACACGCTCCTGCGGCAACAGACCAACGCGTTTGCGCGCCACGCCTTTCTGTTGTTGCTCGAACACACGCTCGGCGCCCGGGAAGTTGCCGGCGCGCTCGCCATCGGCGCGACGCACCTTGGAGATGGCCCACAGCAAGCTGGCCTCGATCGGCGTGGTGGCGCTGCTCATGTCGTGGCCGTACAGGCACAGGCCGGCTTCCAGGCGCAGCGAGTCGCGTGCACCCAGGCCGATGGCCTCGACTTCCACTTCGGCCAGCAGGCTGCGCGCCAGGGCTTCGGCCTGGTCGACGGCGACGGAAATCTCGAAACCGTCTTCGCCGGTGTAGCCGCTGCGGCTGACGATGCACTCGCTGCCCAGCAGGCGCACACGGGCAACCTGCATGAAGGTCATCTTGCTCACTTCAGGGGCCAGGCGGGCCAGCACGTCGACCGCTTTCGGGCCTTGCAGGGCGAGCAGGGCGCGCTCCTCGAACAGGCACTCGATCTGGCACTGCTCGCCGATGTGCTTCTTCAGGTGGGCCAGGTCCTGATCCTTGCAGGCGGCGTTGACCACCAGGTACAGGGTGTCGTCGCCCAGGTTGGCGACCATCAGGTCGTCGAGGATGCCGCCCTGGGCATCGGTGAACATGGCGTAGCGCTGCAGGTCCACCGGCAGGTCGATGATGTCCACTGGCACCAGGGTTTCCAGGGCGCGCGCGGCGTTCTCGCCACGCAGCAGGATCTGGCCCATGTGTGAAACGTCGAACAGGCCGGCGGCCTCGCGGGTGTGCAGGTGCTCCTTCATCACGCCCAGCGGGTACTGCACGGGCATGTCATAGCCGGCGAAGGGCACCATGCGTGCGCCGAGTTCGAGGTGCAGGGCGTGCAGCGGAGTCTTGGCGAGAGTTTCAGTGGTCATGTCGATTTCCTGTTGGGTGCGCCGCGCGCACCGGTTGGGGCCGCTTTGCGGCCCGTTGTACGTTGGGTGTCAGTCAGCGTAGACCGGGAAGGTGGCGCAGAGGTCGGCGACCTGGCTGCGCACGCGCTCGATCACGGCCGGGTTGTCCAGGTCGTCGAGGATGTCGCAGATCCAGCCAGCCAGGGTGCGGCATTCGCCTTCCTTGAAGCCGCGAGTGGTCACCGCCGGAGTGCCGATGCGGATGCCGGAGGTGACGAACGGCGACTGCGGGTCGTTCGGCACGGCGTTCTTGTTCACCGTGATGTGGGCATCGCCCAGCGCCGCGTCGGCCGCCTTGCCGGTCAGGCCCTGCTTGACCAGGCTGATCAGCATCAGGTGGTTGTCGGTGCCGCCGGAAACCACGTCATAGCCGCGCTCGACGAACACTTCGGCCATGGCGCGGGCGTTGTCGATCACCTGCTGCTGGTAGGCCTTGAAGCCCGGCTCCAGCGCCTCCTTGAAGCACACCGCCTTGGCCGCGATAACGTGCATCAGCGGGCCGCCCTGGGCGCCTGGGAATACGGCGGAGTTGAGCTTCTTCTCGATCTCTTCGTTCTTGCGCGCCAGGATCAGGCCGCCACGCGGACCGCGCAGGGTCTTGTGCGTGGTAGTGGTGACCACATCGGCGAACGGCACTGGGTTGGGATATAGGCCGGCGGCCACGAGTCCCGCCACATGGGCCATATCGACGAACAGCAGAGCGCCCACCTTGTCGGCGATGGCGCGGAAACGCGGGAAGTCCAGCACGCGCGAGTAGGCCGAGAAGCCGGCGACGATCATCTTCGGCTTGTGCTCGATGGCCAGGCGCTCGACCTCGTCGTAGTCGATCAGGCCGTTCTCGTCGATGCCGTACTGCACAGCGTTGTACAGCTTGCCCGAGGACGACACCTTGGCGCCGTGAGTCAGGTGGCCGCCATGGGCCAGGCTCATGCCGAGGATGGTATCGCCGGCATTGAGCAGGGCCAGGTAAACGGCGCTGTTAGCCGAAGAGCCCGAGTGCGGCTGCACGTTGGCGTAGTCGGCGCCGAACAGCTGCTTGGCGCGTTCGATGGCCAGTGCCTCGACCTTGTCCACATGCTCGCAGCCACCGTAGTAGCGCTTGCCCGGATAACCTTCGGCGTACTTGTTGGTCAGGCCGCTGCCTTGCGCCTGCATGACGCGCTGGCTGCAGTAGTTCTCCGAGGCGATCAGCTCGATGTGGTCTTCCTGGCGCTGTTCTTCGGCCTGGATCGCCGCGAGCAGGGCGTCGTCATAGCCCTGCAGTTGGTCGTGCTTGCTGAACATGGTGAGGCCCTCTTTATCGTTTTTCTCGGGATGAAACAGGCCCGCCCCGGTGAGGGGAGCCGAAAATAGGGGAGGTTAGTCATTGAACCGTCCCCTCTCCCGCAAGTGGGAGAGGGGAGGTTCACCGTGCTTACGCGTCCTGATACGCCTCGATGGACGGGCAGGCGCAGACCAGGTTGCGGTCGCCGTAGACGTTGTCCACGCGGCCTACCGGCGGCCAGTACTTGGCCTCGACCAGGCTCGCCAGCGGGTACACGGCCTGCTCGCGGCTGTAGGCGTGGTGCCACTCGCCGACCAGTTCCAGGGCAGTGTGCGGGGCGTTCTTCAGCGGGTTGTCGTCCTTGTCCAGGCGGCCTTGCTCGACTGCGCGAATTTCCTCGCGGATGGCGATCATGGCGTCGCAGAAGCGATCCAGCTCTTCCTTGGACTCGCTCTCGGTCGGCTCGATCATCAGGGTGCCGGCCACCGGGAAGGACATGGTCGGGGCGTGGAAGCCGAAGTCGATCAGGCGCTTGGCCACGTCGTCGACGCTGATGCCGCTGCTGTCCTTGAGCGGACGGATGTCGAGGATGCACTCGTGCGCCACCAGGCCGCCTTCGCCGGAGTACAGCACCGGGTAGTGCTCTTCCAGACGACGGGCGATGTAGTTGGCGTTGAGAATGGCCATCTGCGACGCGCGCTTGAGGCCGTTGCCGCCCATCATGGTGATGTACATCCAGGTGATCGGCAGGATGCTGGCGCTGCCGAACGGCGCGGCGCTGACTGCACCTTCCTTGCGTGCCATGTGCGCATGGCCCGGCAGGAACGGCGCCAGGTGCGACTTGACGCCGATCGGGCCGACGCCCGGGCCGCCACCGCCGTGCGGGATGCAGAAGGTCTTGTGCAGGTTCAGGTGCGAGACGTCGCCGCCGAACTGGCCTGGGGCGCAGAGGCCGACCATGGCGTTCATGTTGGCGCCGTCGATGTAAACCTGGCCGCCGTTGTCGTGGATGATCTGGCAGATCTCGCGGATGCCTTCCTCGAACACACCGTGGGTGGACGGGTAGGTGATCATGATCGCGGCCAGGCGATCCTTGTGCTCTTCGGCCTTGGCCTTCAGATCGGCGATGTCGACGTTGCCGCGAGCATCACAGGCGGTCACCACCACGCGCATACCGGCCATGGAGGCGGTTGCCGGGTTGGTGCCGTGGGCCGATTGCGGGATCAGGCAGATGTCGCGCTGATCGTCGCCGCGGCTCAGGTGATAGGCACGGATGGCCAGCAGGCCGGCGTACTCGCCCTGGGAACCGGCGTTGGGCTGCAGCGACACGGCGTCGTAGCCGGTGGCGGCGCAGAGCATGGCTTCCAGCTCAGTGGTCAGCTGGGTGTAACCCGCAGCCTGCTCGACCGGAGCGAAGGGGTGCAGGTTGCCGAACTCCGGCCAGGTGACCGGGATCATCTCGCTGGCGGCGTTGAGCTTCATGGTGCAGGAGCCCAGCGGGATCATGCTGCGATCCAGAGCCAGGTCCTTGTCGGCCAGCTTGCGCAGGTAGCGCATCAGCTCGGTTTCGCTGTGGTAGCGGTTGAACACTTCGTGCTGCAGGATCGCCGATTGGCGCAGCAGGCCTTGCGGCAGGCGGCTGGCGATCTGTGCGGCCAGGTCGCTGACGGCAGGCGCGGCCTGGTCAGCGGCGAACAGGTTCAGCAGCGCCTCGACGGCGGCCTGGTCGGTGGTTTCGTCCAGCGACAGACCCAGACGCTCGGCGTCGATCTCGCGCAGGTTGATGCCGGCAGCACGGGCCTTGGCATGCAGCTCGGCGGTCTTGGCGCCGGTCTTGATGCTCAGGGTATCGAAGAAGTGCTGCTGCTCGACGCTGTGGCCCAGCTTGGTCAGGCCCAGGGCGAGGATGGCGGTGAAGCTGTGTACGCGCTGCGCGATCTCGGTCAGGCCTTTCGGGCCGTGGTACACGGCGTACATGCTGGCGATGTTGGCCAGCAGCACCTGGGCGGTACAGATGTTACTGGTGGCCTTCTCGCGGCGGATGTGCTGCTCGCGGGTCTGCATGGCCAGGCGCAGGGCCGGCTTGCCGAAACGGTCGACCGACATGCCGACCAGGCGGCCCGGCATGTCGCGCTTGAACGCGTCGCGGGTGGCGAAGTAGGCCGCGTGCGGGCCACCGAAACCCAGCGGCACACCGAAGCGCTGGGCGCTGCCCAGGGCGACGTCGGCGCCGAACTCGCCCGGCGGGGTGAGCAGGGTCAGGGCCAGCAGGTCGGCGGCCACGGCCACCAGGGCATTGGCGGCGTGGAAACGCTCGACCAGGGCGCGGTAATCGAAGATGTCACCGTTGCTCGCCGGGTACTGCAGCAGCGCGCCGAAGTAGGCGCTGGCGTCAGTGATGGTGGCTTCGTCGCCGACTTCGATATCGATACCCAGCGGCTCGGCACGAGTGCGCAGCACATCGAGGGTCTGCGGGTGGCAATGCTGGGAAACGAAGAAGGTGTTGGCAGCCTTGTTCTTCGACAGGCGCTTGCAGAAGGTCATGGCCTCGGCGGCAGCGGTGGCTTCGTCGAGCAAGGATGCGTTGGCGATCTGCATGCCGGTGAGGTCGCTGATCAGGGTCTGGAAGTTCAGCAGCGCTTCCAGGCGGCCCTGGGAAATCTCCGGCTGGTACGGGGTGTAGGCGGTGTACCAGGCCGGGTTTTCCAGCAGGTTGCGCAGGATCGGGCTCGGCGTATGGGTGCCGTAGTAACCCTGGCCGATGAAATTCTTGAACTGCAGGTTCTTCGCGGCGATGGCCTTGATCTTGGCCAGGGCGTCGGCTTCCGACAGGCCCGGCTGCTCGCCGAGGATGCTGGTGCCCTTGATGCTCTCGGGGATCACGGCACCGGTCAGCGCATCGACCGAATCGTAGCCGAGCAGTTCGAGCATGGCGGCGGTGTCGGCATCGCGCGGGCCGATGTGGCGGGCGATGAATTCGTTCTGGGTATCGAGCTTGGTCATGGCGGTCACTCAGGCGTCGGCGTTGGCGTTCAACAGACGATCATAGCCGGCCTTGTCCAGCAGGTCGGCCAGCACGGCGTTGTCGGCCAGACGCATGCGGAAGAACCAGGCCTTGTCCAGCGGCGACTCGTTGACCAGTTCCGGGCTGCCTTCCAGGTCGGCGTTGATTTCGACGATCTCGCCATCAAGTGGCATGACGATGTTGCTGGCGGCCTTCACCGACTCCAGCACGGCCACTTCCTCGCCCTGGGCGTAGGACTTGGCTTCCGGCAGTTGCACATACACCACGTCGCCGAGCGCGTCCTGAGCGTAATGGGTGATGCCGACGGTAACCAGACCATCGTTGTCCAGACGCAGCCATTCGTGATCGGCGGTGAAACGCAACTCGCTCATGTCAATTCCTCAGGGGGTAATGGTGCCCGCTTCTAGGTGGCGGGCAGGTTGTGGGAGCGTTTGCAATGCCGGTGCCAAAGTATAAATTTTCAATAAAATCAAATACTTAATTATATTATCAGGGGTTGTATACAGTCATCTGGAACGATATCGCTACGAATCCCGGCGTCGCAAATGGAAAAGTCGAAGTCGCACCAGACAGGGCGTGGCTTTCACTCATTTGTTGCTTAATCGTTACGGTGTAATGATATCGATACGTCATCTAACTGGAACCGCTCAAGGGCATTGAGGGTCGGTAACTGGGAGGCTTCATAAACAAGGAGATAGATCGACCATGAGATCCCTGATTCCCCTGGCATTCGCATTGCTCGGCGCCACCAGCCTGCAGGCCAGCGAGACAGTCACCGTGACCCTCGAACAGGCCACCGAAAACGGCACAGGCGCGCCTGTTGGCAGCGTGACAATCAGCCAGTCGCCCTATGGGCTGGTCTTTACGCCGAATCTGCAGGGCCTGGAGCCGGGCGTGCATGGCTTCCACGTGCATACTGAGCCCAATTGCAACGCTGCCGAAGTGGATGGCAAGCTGACCCCGGCTGGCGCGGCAGGCGGCCACTGGGACCCGCAGAACGCTGGGCGCCACGGTTTCCCCTGGGAAGACGATGCCCATCTCGGCGACCTGCCGGCGTTGCTCGTCACCGAGGATGGCAGCGCCAGCCAGCCGGTGCTGGCACCGCGGCTCAAGAGCCTGCAAGACCTGCATAACCGTTCGCTGATGATCCACGCCGGCGGCGACAATCACGCCGATCACCCGCAACCCCTGGGCGGCGGCGGTGCGCGTGTAGCCTGTGGGGTGATCAAGGTGCCGACCAGCACCACGCCAATCTGACTCAACGCCGAGAACTGTGGGGTGGGTTAGCGGCGCTGATCGATGAACGATCTGACAGCGCGGTGGTGGTGCGCTGCGTAACCCACCGGGCGATCTTCCGCATTGCGCCGATGGTGGGTTACGGCGCATCGGAATCAGCGGTGTTATCAAGGCTCAAAACAGGCGCTTAACCACCCTACAGATTTGGCGAAGGCGCTCAGGTACGCGATCAGAACCGTAGGGTGGGTTAGCGGCGCTGATCGATGAGCGAGCTGACGGCGCGGTGGTTGTGCGCTGCGTAACCCACCGGGCGATCTTTCGCGGTGCGCCGATGGTGGGTTACGGCGCGTCGGAATCTGCTTTGTTATCAAGGCTCAAAACAGGCGCCTAACCCACCCTACGGAAGCGAGAGCGTCAGTGCTTGCCCGGTATCCCGTACTTGCGCAGGCGCTTGGCGATGGCGGTGTGCGAGGTGCCCAGGCGTGCGGCCAGCTGGCGGCTGGAAGGGTGGCTGTCGTAGAGCTTTTCCAGTAGCGCCTTCTCGTACTCGTCCATGGCCTGTTCCAGGCTGGCGACTTCCCCTTCCACCTTCGGCGCCACTTCGGTGCCGGCGATATCCAGGTCGTCCATCTCTACCCAGTTGCTGTCGCAGATCGCGGCCGCGCGGAAGATCACGTTCTGCAACTGACGCACGTTGCCCGGCCAGCGCCCGGCCAGCAGCGCCGGGAAGGTGGCCGGCGCCAGGCGGCAGGGCAGGCGCTGGATCTGCGCGCAGGCCTGGGCCATGAAGTGCTGGGCAAGCAGCAGGATGTCCTGGCCACGCTCGCGCAGCGGCGGCACTTCCAGGTTGAGCACGTTGAGGCGGTAGAACAGGTCTTCGCGGAAGCTGCCTTCGGCGACCATCTTTTCCAGGTCGCGGTGGGTGGCGCTGAGGATGCGCACATCCACCTTCACTTCGCGGTCGCCACCGACGCGGCGGAAGCTGCCGTCGCTGAGAAAGCGCAGCAGCTTGGCCTGCAGATAGGGCGACATCTCACCGATCTCGTCGAGAAACACCGTGCCCTGGTTGGCCAGCTCCAGTAGCCCTGGCTTGCCGCCACGTTGGGCGCCGGTGAAGGCGCCGGGGGCGTAGCCGAACAGCTCGCTCTCGGCCAGGTTCTCTGGCAGGGCGGCGCAGTTCAATGCGAGGAAAGGCGCAGTGCGACGCACGCTGACGGTGTGACAGGCGCGTGCCACCAGCTCCTTGCCGGTGCCGGTTTCGCCGTGGATCAGCAGCGGCGCATCGAGCGACGCCACCCGCAGCGCGCGGGCCTTGAGCGCACGGATTGGTGCCGACTCGCCAAGCAGAGAATCGAAGCCCTCGGCATGGTCGTGATGCAGCGCAGCCAAACGCTGACCCATGCGGCTCGGGGCATACAGGGTCAGCAGGCCGCCAGTCAGGCGACCGTCCTCAGTGATTGGTTGGGCATCGAGCAGCAGCGGCTGACCGGCGAAATGCACCTCGCGCAGCGGCTGATGAAAACCGGCGGCGAGCAGCGATTGCTGCAACGCGTCATCGGCGAACAGCGCGGCGATGCTCAGGCCTTCGGGCGGGCGGTTGCACATGTCCACCAGCGCCGGGTTGGCCAGCAGCACGGTGGCGCGGTCGTCCACCGCCAGTACCGGATCGGGCATGGCCGCGAGCAGCGCATCGAGCTGCAGGCGGCGACGCTGGCCGGGCAGAATGTCCACCACCTCGACGCTCTGCACACCGTGCACCTGCAGCAACGCGCCGCGCAGCTCCTCGAGCACGGCGGCGCTCAAGGTCGGTGCGTCGATATAGACGTTTGGCGGTACCATCTCCACCGCATCGAGGTTCAGATTACGCCCGCCAAGCAGCGCCAGGACTTCCTGGGTAATGCCGACGCGGTCGATGAAGCTGACGTGGATGCGCATTGATGACGGTCGAAATGGGCGAGCAGGCGGCGATTATGCCTGCTCTGCTCGATATGAGGAAAAGGGCAACACCGTGAGCACAGAAAAACCGAGCCGCGCCGCCTACCACCGCGAGCACCAGGCTCGCGCCGAAGCCGAGGCCCAGCGCCTGCTGGCGCGCAAGGCCGAGCTGCAAGGGCGCTGGCTACCCTGGGTGGCGCAGGAGCTGTACCAGCTCAGCCCGCCGGAATTCGCCAACATGGTGCGGCGCGAGTTACAGCGCCTTTCGTAGCCCGCCACGTTGCAACGCACACCCGTAGGAGCGGCTTCAGCCGCGATGCTGTGAGCGTCCCGGATTGCATCTGAATGATGTACCGGACAAAAGCATCAAGGCGGTTTGGGCAGCGGTAGAAGTTCTAATCGCGGCTGAAGCCGCTCGCACAAGTCTCCCGCATCTGTGGGAGGGGCTTCAGCCGCGACCCTTCGTATCCTGCGCCCTACGCACGCTTGCGCGCACAGCGGCTCATATCCACTTTGCCCACATAAGGATTGCCCCAGCCCATCACGCAGGCTACCTGCTGGTTGCGTTGCTGCTCCCAGACCTTGGGCGGGTAGGCCTTGCTCCAGGCCTCGTAGAGCTGCCGATCCTGTTTCGACAGGCGCAGTTTGTAACGGTCGGACATGTAGAAATAGGTGCGCGCGATCATCCCGCGAATGGCCGGGCGCGGCATCACCTTGCGCGCCTTGAAGTCCACCACCGTCTCGCAACGGCCGTATTGATGCGACTTCTGCGGCAGCCAGGCAAAGCTGTAGTTGCTGCGGTCGCCATTAACCTCGCCAATGCTCGGGACCAGGTTGTGCAGATCGGCTTCGGCCTTGCGGAACTGCGCATCGTTGGCCGCGCAGTTCTTGCGGCCGCCTTTCTGCCAGCACTGACGTTGATGACCGATCACCCAGGCCGGGACGATATGTTCCCACTCGATGCGCTGGGCGCGATTGGCGTTCTTGCGCGGCGTGTAACCACAGGAGCGCAGATCGACCCGATTGCCGCTGTACTTGCAGCCGCAATAGAACTCGGTGGACTGCTGCTCATACAGCGGCCAGGCCAGGCGCTTGGCCTCGGCGAAAGTGGCGGGTGCGGCGTGCAGGGAAAGGGCTGTGAAACAGCAGAGCAGGGGTAGTAGGCGTCGAATCATGGGGCGGCAGAGTAGCCGTCACCGCTGTCGATGGGAAGATAGAAATTTAAGGTTTTTCAAACACTTGCGTGATGGCTAGAAGCCTTTATTGCGGGCTGGTTGGTGCATGGGCTGCTGCTCAGGTCGTCAGCCTGCAAGCAGCACCGACGACCTCTCGCCCTTGCAGTCAGCTGAACCTCGGCAGGCGCTGATCCGAGTCGTTGCCCTCGCTCTGGGCCGGCTGCGGTAGGCCGTCGACCTTGATCACCGGCATCTTCTCGCCCACCAGGCGCAGATCGCGGCGGGGTAGGGCGAAGCGCACATCCAGCTGGCGCAGGGCATCGAGCAACTGCAGGTTGATCTCCTGCTGGATGTCCATGTACTGGTTGTAGTCCGAGGTCAGCACGATATAGACCACCTCGAAGGTCAGCTGGCTTTCATCGAAACCGAGAAAATGCGCGCGGTCGAACCTGGCTTTGGGCGTGGCACGGATGATATCACCGACCTTCTCCGCCACCTGGCGTACCTTGGCGCTCGGGGTGTCGTAGTTGATGCCGAACTTGAAGACGATGCGGCGGGTATTCATGCGTTTGTAGTTGTGCACGACCTGGCGCAGCAGGTCGGCATTGGCACACACCACCTGCTCACCGCTGAGACTGCGGATACGCGTGGTCTTCAGGCCGATATGCTCGATGGTCCCGGCCACCTCGCCGAACACCACAAAATCTCCAATCTCGAAGGGTTTGTCGACGCCAATCGACAGCGAGGCGAACACATCGCTGAGCACCGTCTGCACCGCCAGCGCCACAGCGATACCGCCGACACCCAGGCTGGCCACCAGCGCGGTGATATCCACCCCCAGGTTGGCCAGGATCGACAGCAGCATCACCGACCAGACCACGATCAGGATCATGATGCTGATGATGGTGGTCATGACCGGGTTGTAACTGCCGCCGTTCTTGCCCATCACCAGGCTGCGCGACCACAGGCGCACGCCGGTGTCGACCCACAACGCCACCTGCAAGGCCAGGGCGACGAACCAGGTATGGCTAAGGGCGCTGTGCCAGCTGCCGGGCAGCTCCGGCAGACGCAGCGCCAGCAACAGGGAAAAGGCCAGCAGCAGCACGCGGCTGGTACGGCCGATGACCATGGCGACGAAGTGCGGCCAACTGCCGTCCTGGTCCTTCGACCAGGCCTTGAGCCGCTTGTGCAGGGTGTTCACCAGGGTACGCAGCACGCTGTAGATCAGCGCCGTGGCGACCACCACGATCGCCACGTTGAGCCAGAGATCACGCTCGAGCCAGATATTCCACTGTTCCATCGCCGGGGCCTCCAGAAAAAGACGTATAGGGTTCTGGTGGCGTTGAGGGGCAGAAGTTCCGGTTGGATCAGTGCTTCGGCGAGGAGGCAGCGCGGGTTTGAGGCAGCTACTGCCTGATAAATACAGCGATAAACCAGAAACCTCGAGCGTCGTGCAAAGGCATCGATGCAGTCGCCCGAACGGCTGGCCGTCACCCGCGCTACGTCTTCAGGCTACCCGCACCTTGAAGAAGCTCACCTTGTCGGTCAGGCGGTTCGCCAGGGTTGCCAGCTCCTGGCTGGAGGCTGCCACCTGCTCCGAGCCGGCGGAGGTTTCCAGGGTCGCGTTGTGAATGCGGCTTATGTTCTGGTTGACCTCCTCGGCGACCGCGCTCTGCTGTTCCGAGGCGCTGGCGATCTGCGTGTTCATGTCATTGATCGCGGTCACTTCATCACTGATCTTGCTCAGCGCCTGCTCGGCCAGCACGGTCTGCTCGACGGTCTTCTGCGCCAACTCGCGGCTCTCGAGCATCACCTCTGCAGCCTTCCCGGCACCCTCCTGGAGCTTGGCGATCATGCCGCGAATTTCACGGGTCGAGTCCTGCGTGCGGGTCGCCAGGGACCGCACCTCGTCTGCCACCACGGCAAAGCCACGGCCGTGCTCGCCGGCGCGGGCAGCCTCGATGGCCGCATTGAGCGCCAGCAGATTGGTCTGTTCGGCGATGGAGGTGATCACCTCGATGATCTTTTCGATGCTCTCGCTGTCGGTGGAAACCTGCTGCACGCTTTGCGTCGCGCTCTCAAGGGTGCGCGCCAGGGTCTGGATGGCGGTTGCCGTCTCGTTCACCACGCGGTTGCCAATGGTCACCTCACAGCCGGCATTACGTGTGGCGGCCGCTGCGCTGGCAGCATAGTTGGCCACCTCGCTGACCGTGGCGGCCATCTGGTTGATCGCCGTGGCCATTTGCTCGGCCTCGCTCGATTGCAGACGAATCTGCTGGTTGTTGCTGTCGGATGTGGCCATCAACTGATCCGACGAATGAGTCAGCTCCGTTGCCGCACTGCGTACCTGCGCGATGGTGTCGCTCAGGTGGCGCACCATGTTCTGCAGATCCGCCATCACGCTATTCGGATACTGCGTCTCGATCTGCTGATCGAGCTCACCCTTGGCCAATTGCTGGATCACCTGCGCGACCCGGTGCGGCTCAGCGCCCAGTGTCGATTTCAACTTGTTGATGATTACCAGGCTGATGCCCACGCTCAGCAGCAAGGCGGCGCCCGTCACCAGCAAAATCAGCAAACGGAAGCCACCGGCCACCTCGCGCACCTCGCCCAGATCCTGGCTGATCACCTCTTCCTGATGATCAATAAAGGCATTGATGTGCTTGAGCCACTCGCTGTAAGCCGGAGAGGCCTGCTCCATCAAAAGCGGCAGCGCCGCCTCATTGCCGGTGCGGCGAAGGCTGATCAACTGCTCGGTCAGCGCTAGCGTGCTGCGCTCGATGGTCTTGATGTTCTCCAGCAGGCGCTGCTCCGCTGCCGTGGACGCCTGCTTCGCCAGCAGCGCTTCCATGGCCTGCGCCGATTCCTGATAGAAGCGATCAAGACGCTGGATCTCGCTCAGGTGCCCGGTCAACGCCGCGCCATCGCCATCCAGTACCGCATCGCGAATGGCGATGGCGCGATCATGCACGCTACCGCGAAAGTTGATCGCGTAGCGCTGCTTCAGGGCGGCGCCATCGCTGACGGCGGTCAGCGTCTCATCGATGAAACCGACGCGCTGCACACCGATGAGCGTGATCAGAATCATCAGCGACAGCACCAGGCCAAAGCCCAGGCTCAGACGCTGAGCAATACTCATGGGGGAATTCATGCGGTTACTCCTCAAGATGCAGACGACGCCGCGCGGCTTGCGCGATTCACACACTTGGCCTGCTGCAGCCTTGTACGTGGTTTTCTGTTTGTATAGCTATTAGGGCTTTTCAATGGGCAAGCTTGATGAAGCTAATTGATGGCACTTTGCTGCTCTGGATCGGGTGTCTTGGCTGGATGTGGCTTAATCTCTGGGCCTGGCGAGGGGCATGCTGGGCGATGAATGGTGTGCCTGCGGGGGCTGGGCGTCGCAAAGGAATGTGGGAGTCTTGTACAAGATGGTCGCTGCGCACTCGGTTATCGTCCGAGGGGAGCAATCACAGCCCTGCGGCTGGGTGATCAGAGTCTTATAGGCATCAGAAACGAAAAAGCCCCGTCAGTGATGACGGGGCTCTTGCTTGGCGGTCTGGAGCGGGTGATGGGAATCGAACCCACGGCTCTAGCTTGGGAAGCTAGGGTATTACCATTATACGACACCCGCAGCGGGTGCCTTTATACCGGAATCAACGGCGGAAATGAAGGGCGAACCGGGGCTTGTCGTGCAGCCGGTTCGCCTCTGGACCGGTTCATATGGCCATGGCCTGCAGTTCCTGCAGCTCGCCGCGCGTCGGCAGTTGCAGGCGTTTGCTGGGGGCGTTGAAGAAGTCCAGCAGCACGCGTTGGGTCTGCAGCCAGGCGGCCTTGTGTTCCATATCGAGGAAGTGGCCGGCGTCGTTGATCACGGCGAACTGGGCGTGGTCGATGTGCTGGGCGAACAGGCAGGCGTCTTCCACCGAGGTGTATTCGTCGCGGTCGCCGTTGACGAATATCAGCGGGATGTCGATGGCTTGCAGGCATTCCTTGCCGTAGTGCGCTTCCATGTTCAGTACCTGCTTGATGTGCGCGTACATTTGCCGGTACTCGTGCTCGTCGAGGGTGCTGACATGTTTGTGGTTAAAGCGCTTGAACAGCGACGGCAGGTGTTTGCCGATGGTGCTGTTGACCAGCAGGGCGACGTTGTCGCGGTCTACCGAGCCAAGGAAGCGCAGGCCCTTGTGCAGGTAGTCGAGCATCGGCACGTTGAGGATCGGCGAGAAGGAGCAGATCGCGGCCTTTTCCAGCGTCGCCGGGCGTTGGGCCAGGGCGAGCAGGGAGGCGACGCCGCCCCAGGAGAAGGACATCAGGTAGTTGGCACCGTAGTGGTCGATCAGCTTGAGCAGGATCGCCGCTTCGTCTTCCTTGGTGATGGGCGTGAAGTCGCTGTTGTGTGGTTTCGACTGGCCGGCATAGGGCAGGTCGAAGGCCACCACATTGAACTGCGGCTGCAGGTACTTGACCGTTTGCGTGAACGAGGCGGTGGTCGCCAGAGAGCCATTGACCAGGATGATGGTCTTGCTTGCTGCCGGGTTGCCGTAGAACTCCGTGTGAACCTTGTGCTTCCTGTTGATCTCGACGACTGCGGTTTCTGGCCTCATGTCGTTTCCTCCTGGCGCAAGTGTGTCAAGGCGAGCGGGCGGCCGTTCGCATTTGATTGAGCAGTCAGAAAAGCGCCTGAGCGTGACAGCATGATGTCAGGCTGGAGATTTTTATAAGTATCGGAATTTCAAGCAGTTAGGATCGAAACAGGCGAGCGCTCCGGACCTTTTCAAGGCCTTGGAGAGGGCGGTGTTACCAGGCAGGAATCCAGTCGGCGCAAAGCGCCAGCAACTGAAAGAACGTATAGCTGTCTTGTAGTGACCGGTTGGTCATCTCAAGACTTATGGTTCGATTCAAGCAGTTACCTTGCAGCCACGCAAGGGTGAGTCACATCTTTGTAGCCGATTGGCGCTGCCGTTGGTCGGGTAGTCAGATTTCGGCGCAGGATGGCGATCAAACGCTGGCGATTTCGGCATCCGTCAGTGCGCGGTATTGGCCGGGGGCGAGCTGTGGGTCGAGGATGATTTCGCCCATGCTTTCGCGGTGCAGGGTGATGACGCGATTGCGGAAATGGCCGAACATGCGCTTGACCTGGTGGTAACGACCTTCGAACAGGGTCAGCCGGGCTTCGTGGCTGCTCAGTACCTCGAGCTGGGCGGGCAGGGTGGTGAGGTCTTCGAAGGCGAAGTACAGGCCTTGAGCGAAGACCTCGGCGTACTCGGCGGTGATCGGCTGTTCGGTGGTGACGTGGTAGACCTTGGGCTTGCGCTGCTGCGGCTGGGTGATGCGCCGCGACCAGCGCCCGTCGTTGGTGATCAGCAGCAGGCCGCTGGTGTTCAGGTCGAGGCGGCCGGCCAAGTGCAGGTCGTGCTTGTCCGGCTGGTCGAGCAGATCGAGGACGGTGCGGTGTTCGTCGTGCTCGGTGGCGCTGACCACGCCGACCGGTTTGTGCAGCATCCAGTAGCGCGCGCTGCGTCCGGCTTGCAGCAGTTCGTCGTCCAGCTCGATGCGCTGGAAGTCGCGCACCTCATGGCGCGGGTCGTGGACGATCGCGCCGTCTACACGCAGGCGGCCGGCGCTGATCAGCAGGCGGCTGTCCTGGCGGCTGAAGCGGGGGAAGTTGCTGAGAAAACGATCCAGGCGCATGGCTCAATCGCCCTCGCGGGGCTCAGTGGCTTTCAGCGCACCCGCGCAGGCCGAGCACAGGCAGGCCTGGTTGCGTTGCTCGGGCGTCAGGCGCTGCAGCGCAGCCGGGTCGATCTGCGCGTCGAAGCACCAGCAGGGTTCGTCACGCCCGGCGGCGGCGCTGCACTGGTTGCTCTTGCCGCATAGCGGGCAGTGTTGGGTGTCCATCAGAGATCGAGGCAGACGCGGTCGCGCCCAGCTTGCTTGGCACGGTACAGAGCGCGGTCGGTGCGGCCAAGCAGGTCGTGCAGTGCTTCGCCCGGCCGCCACTGGCTGAGGCCGAGGCTGACGGTGACCTGCAGTGCTTCACCGCCAACCGGGTAACGTTGTTCGGCGCAGTGCTGACGCAGTTTTTCTGCCAGCTCGTGGGCCGCGTGGCGGTCGGTATTCTTCAGCAGCAGGATGAATTCCTCACCGCCCCAGCGACAGAGAATGTCGGACTGGCGCAGCGCCGCGCGCAGTCGTTCGGCGAATCGGCGCAGCACCTCGTCGCCGGCCAGGTGGCCATGCTGGTCGTTGATCAGCTTGAAGTTGTCCAGGTCCAGCATCACTGCAGACAACGGGCTGCTGTCGCGCTGCGCTTCCTGCAGGGCCTGCTCCACATGGAGTTCGAAGCCGCGGCGATTGGGCAGGTTGGTGAGGCTGTCGGTGATGGCCAGGGCGGCGATTCGCTGCTGGTAGCGACGTATCACAAGGCTGACCAGGGTCAGCACGATGATGGTGACCAGCAGGCAGATCAGCAGGTTGAGATAGAGACTGTGGCGAACGGCGGCCAGTGCGCCTTCTTCGTGCTTGTCGACGAACAGGAACCACTCCAGCTCGGGAATGTAACGCACATTGAGGAAGTGGCCGCGCTGGTGCTCGTCATAGCGGTAGTCGCCGCTCCTGGGCTGCGGCAGCACCGCCAGAAGGTTTTCCAGGCCAGGCACTTCGCTCAAAGGCTGACCGCGATGAGCGCCCATGGGGCCCCCTCCGGCTCCGGTCAGCACCAGATGGCCGTTGCGATCGGTGAAGAAAATGTTGCGGTCGTAGCGCCGCTGGTAGTCGTCCACCAGCTTGACCACGGCATCCACGGTCAGGCCGACTCCAGCCACGCCGATAAAGCGTTCCTGATAGTCGAATACCTTGAAGTTGATGAAGAAGGTCAACCGGTCGTCATTGGCCATGTCCGGGTCGACGCTGATCTCGTAGGGTTCCTTCATGTTGCGCACGCGGAAGTACCAGGCGTCGCGTGGCTCATTTTCGTTCACCTGCTTGAGCACGCCCTTGGCCTGATAGTAGGTACGGGTTTGCTCGGAGATGAAGAAGGCGGTGAAGGTGCCGTAGTGATCCTGAATTTCCCGCAGGTAGCGGGTGACGGGTTCCGGGTTCTGCTCGCCGGCCAGCGCCCAGTCGCGCAGGAAGGTGTCACGCGACATCATCGAGGCGATCTGCGTCGGGCGGATCAGATCCTTCTGGATCTCGGAATAGATGGTGTCCGAGGTCAGCGGTAGTTCGGTATCGACGATGTTCTGGCGAATGCTGTCGCGCGAAGCGTAGTAACTCAGCAGCGAGGTGGTGAGAAAGCCGCTGCCAAGCAGGAACAGGAGCAGTAACACCAACGAGGTTTGCGTGTGCCGTTTGGGGCGCAGGGACATGGGTGAATCCGGCGGCGGGCTTTCGGCGCCATGCTAGCGTGCCGAATGGGGATCGCGCTAGTTGTGATCACAGTTGCTGCGGTATCGGTTGCGAATGTCTGAGAGGGTACCCGGATTGCATCCGGGCTACGGGTTGTAGGAGCGGCTTCAGCCGCGATCGGAGTTGCCGCTATTGCGATGGGGCACGCTGTCGCGGCTGAAGCCCCTCCCACAGGGAGGTCGATGGACCCGGGGAGTGTTGTGAAAATGCGACCAGCACTTCTTTGGCACGGAATCGGCTTTTGTGTGGATCGCGGCTGAAGCCGCTCCTACGATGGAGTTGCAGGGGGCGGCTGAAGCGCAATGCCGCCCAGCCGCTCCTACGTGATCACGCCTGAAGCGCCTCCCACAAGGGCTGGTCAGGTACTGTGGGAGGCGCTTCAGCGGCGAGCGCTTCAGGCCTCTTCCAGCACCACCACGCGCTGCCCGGCGCGTACCGGCGAGCCCGGTTGCACACGCACCTCGCGCACCGTGCCGGCCATTGGGGCGGTGAGCGGGATTTCCATCTTCATCGACTCGAGGATCACCAGCACGTCACCAGCCTGCACCTGCGCGCCGGCTTCCACCTGCACCTGCCAGAGGTTGCCGGCGATATGGCTGTCGATGCCGTGTTGGCCGGCTGCCAGCGGGGCGTCATCGCCGAGTTCGGCGGCCACTTCCTCGACTTCGAAATGCGCCTGGCCGCTGTCGATCCAGCGCTGGCGTTCGGCATCGAAGGCCGCTCGCTGCTGCTGGCGGAAGGCGTCGATGCCCTCTGCCTCGGCATCGAGAAACTGCTGGTAGTCGGCCAGGGCCAGTTCGCTATGCTCGATGCGCAGCGGGTAGCGGCCCAGCGGGAAGTCGCGGCGGATGCGCAGTAGCTCGTCGGCACTCACCGGGTAGAAGCGGATCTGGTCGAAGAAGCGCAGCAGCCAGGGCTTGCCGTCGAAGGCTTCGACCGCGCGGTAGCGGTTCCACATCTGCAGGGTGCGGCCGACGAACTGGTAGCCGCCGGGGCCTTCCATACCGTACACGCACATGTAGGCGCCGCCGATGCCGACGGAGTTCTCTGCCGTCCACGTGCGCGCCGGGTTGTACTTGGTGGTGACCAGGCGATGGCGCGGGTCGAGCGGGGTGGCCACCGGTGCGCCGAGGTAGACGTCACCCAGGCCCATGACCAGGTAGCTGGCGTCGAACACGGTGCGGTAGACCTCGTCGAGGTTCGGCAGGTCGTTGATGCGGCGGATGAACTCCAGGTTGCTCGGGCACCAGGGCGCGTCTTTGCGCACGGTGGTCATGTACTTGTCGATGGCCAGCTGGCAGGCGGGGTCGTCCCAAGACAGCGGCAGATGGACGATACGCGACGGCACTTTCAAGTCGCGTGCGGCGCAGACGGCGTCCCACTCGCCGGCGACGATATCGAGCAGCGTCTGCAGTGCCAGGGTTTCCGGCTGGTAGTGCACTTGCAGCGAGCGGATGCCGGGCGTGAGGTCGATCACGCCGTCCAGTTGTTTGGCCTCCAGCGCCTGCATCAGCGCATGGCCACGGAAGCGCAGCACCAGGTCGAGTTCCGGCGCACCGATTTCCAGCAGCAGGTGGGTGTCACCGGAAAGGCGCGCGACCAGGCGGGTGTCGCCTTCGCCGATGTCGAGGACGACGGGGGAAGCCAACACCGAACGGCTCCCTCTCCCATTCATGGGAGAGGGCTGGGGAGAGGGGCTTTGGGTGTTTTCAAGAACCCTCTCCCCCGGCCCCTCGGCTTGAGCGTCCTGCGTCGCCCTACCTCCTGCATCCATGCAGTCGTCTCCCGCCTGCGGGAGAGGGGAGACAAGCGCTAGTTCAGCGTATTCACGTGCATTGCTTTGCGCCAACTCCCGCGCGGTGGCGATATCCACCGGCACGAAGCGCACCTTGTCACCGGCCTTGAGCTGGCCGAGCTGCCACAGGTCGGCTTCGATGATGGTCACCAGGCAGACGAAGCCGCCGAGGCTCGGGCCGTCCGGGCCGAGGATCACCGGCATGTCGCCGGTAAAGTCCACCGCGCCGATGGCGTAGGGGTTGTCGTGGATGTTGGACGGGTGCAGGCCGGCTTCGCCGCCGCTGTCGCGCGCCCATTCCGGTTTCGGGCCTATCAGGCGTACGCCGGTACGGCTGGAGTTGAAGTGCACTTCCCAGTCGGTGGCGAGGAAGCTGTCGACATAGCCGGGCGTGAAGTATTCCGGCGAGCCGTGCGGGCCGTAGATCACCCGCAGTTCGCGCACGGCCGGCAGGGCGGGGCAGAGTTCGGCGGGTAATTGCGCGCCGGCCTCGCGGTTGGCGAGCGGCAGCAGGTGCAGTACATCGCCGGCACGCAGGGCACGGCCGCCATGGCCGCCGAACTGGCCGAGAGTGAAGGTGCTCTTGCTGCCCAGGTAGTCCGGCACCTGAATGCCGCCGCGAATGCTCAGGTAGCTACGTGCGCCGGACCCGGCAATGGTGCCGAGGGCCAGGGTGCTGCCGGCCTGGATCAACAGGGTGGTGTTCATCGGCTGTTCTACGCCATCGATGCTCAGCGGTATCTCGGCGCCGGTGACGGCGACCACTGCGTCGGTGTTGAAGTGCAGTGTGGGGCCGCTCATGGTGATTTCCAGGCCGGCGGCACCTTCGTCGTTACCGAGTAGGCGGTTGCCCAGGCGCAGGGCTCGGTTGTCCATCGGCCCGGACGGCGGCACGCCGACGGCCCAGTAACCGAGGCGACCGGGGAAGTCCTGCACGCTGGTCTGTGTGCCGGCGCTGAGCACCTCGAAGGTGCTGGCCTGGTAGACCAGATTCTCCAGGCAGCGCGTCCAGGGATGGCCGCTGGCGAAAGGTGCATCGCTGAGGATCTGGCGCAGGTAGTCGCGGTTGCATTCCACGCCGTACAGCACCGAGTCGGCCAGGGCCTTGTCCAGCGCTTTGGAGGCTTCATCTCGGCTTGGCGCCCAGGTGATCAGCTTGGCGATCATCGGGTCGAAGTAAGGCGGGATCTCGCAGCCGGCTTCGACCCAGGTATCGATGCGCAGCGTCTTGCCGCCGGCTTCGGGAAATCGCACGGCGGTGAGCAGGCCGGGGCTGGGCTGGAAGTCGCGGCCCGGGTCTTCGGCATACAGGCGCGCTTGGATGGCGTGGCCGGATGGCTTGAGGGCTTTGGCCAGTTCGCCGAGCGGCGGCAGATCGCCGGCGGCGAGCTCGATCATCCAGCGCACCAGGTCGACGCCCCACACCTGTTCGGTGACGCCGTGTTCGACCTGCAGGCGGGTGTTCACTTCCAGAAAATAGAAGCGCTCGGCCTCGCTGTCGTAAACGAATTCGACGGTGCCGGCACTGCGGTAGCTGACCGCCTTGGCCAGCTTGATGGCCGCCGCGCACAGCTCGTCGGCCATGCCGGCCGGCAGGTTCGGCGCCGGGGTTTCTTCCAGCACCTTCTGGTTGCGCCGCTGCACCGAGCAGTCGCGCACGCCGAGGGCGAGCACTTCGCCCTGGCCGTCGCCGAACACCTGCACCTCCAGGTGGCGGGCGCGCTGGATGTATTTCTCGATAAATACGCCGCTGTCGCTGAAGTTGTTCTGGCCCAGGCGCTTGACCGCCTCGAAGGCGTCGCTTAGCTCGGCGGCCGAACGGCAGGCGCGCATGCCGATGCCACCACCGCCGGCAGTGCTTTTCAGCATCACCGGGTAGCCGACGGCTTCGCCTGCGACCAGCGCGGCGTCGAGGTTTTCCAGCAGTTCGGTGCCTTCGAGCATCGGCACGCCATGTTGTTTGGCCAGGGCGCGGGCGGTGTGCTTGAGACCGAATACGCGCAGTTGCTCCGGCGTCGGGCCGACGAAGGCGATGCCGGCGGCTTCGCAGGCTTCGGCGAAGGCGGCATTTTCGGAGAGAAAGCCGTAGCCAGGGTGGATGGCCTGGGCGCCGCTGGCCTTGGCAGCGGCAAGAACCTTCTCGATCACCAGATAGGTCTGCGCGGCCGGGCCGTCGCCGAGGGAGAAGGCTTCAGTGGCCTGCTGGATATGCAGGCTGGCGGCGTCGGCTTCGGAGTACACGGCGACGCCACCGACCTTCAGTTCACGCAGGGTGCGCAGGATGCGGCAGGCGATGGCGCCACGGTTGGCGATCAGCAGTTTCTCAAACATCAGGGTGACCCTCGAAGGTCATGGCGGGCCGTCCCGCCGTCATTCGTCATGTGCCACGGTCGTCCGTGGTCGAAATTCCGTAGCCCGAATGCAATCCGGGATTCTGCTTTTCAGCTCCCTCGCCCCTCTGGGGAGAGGGGAGGCAATCAATCCCACACCAGCACTTCGGCCGGGGTCGGGTTCCAGCCGTTGCAGGGGTTGTTCAGTTGCGGGCAGTTGGAGATCAGCACGATCACATCGGTCTCGGCGCGCAGCTCGACGTACTTGCCCGGCGCGGAGATACCGTCCTCGAAGGTCAGGCCGCCCTCTGGCGTTACGGGGACGTTCATGAAGAAGTTGATGTTGGCGCCGATATCGCGCTTGCTCAGGCGGCCGTCGTGCAGGCTGGCGCGCAGGAAGTTGTCGCGGCAGCTGTGCATGTAGCGCTTGTCCAGCGCATAGCGCACGGTGTTGCTCTCCTGCGCGCAGGCGCCGCCGAGGGTGTCGTGGCGGCCGCAGGTGTCGGCGACGATGGTCAGCAGCGGTTTGCCGAGGTTGGAGTAGAGCACCGTTCCGGTGGTCAGGTAGACGTTGTTCTGCTTGCGCAGGGTGCGCTGCGGATCGAAGCGTTCGCGCGGGTTTTTCGCGGCGAAGAACAGGGTGTCGATCGCCTGGTTGCCTTCCAGGTCGTGCAGGCGCAGGGTCTGCCCGGCCTTAACCTCGAACAGGTAGGGTTCGCCCGCCGGGATGGTGTGGCGGAAGACAGCGGTTTCGGGATGCAGGTTGCTTGCGGTCAGGCTCATGTCGGCATCCTCAGATGTACTGGCGTTCGGTGTTGTGGAAGCCCCGGCCGTTCTCCGGGCGCGAGGTGCGGCAGAGCACGGTGATGCCGTCGCTGTCGACCTTGCTCCAGGTCAGTTGCACTGGCTTGGGTGCGTACTGCGGGTTGGGGTCCATCGGGTGCTGCAGGGCGGTGAGCACCACCAGGCAGTCCATTGGTGCGTACAGCTCGATGTAGTCGCCGGCTTTGCTGTTATTGGGTTGGAAGTGGAAGGCGCCTTCGGCGTCGACGTCCACGCGGCTGAACAGGTTGAGGTTCATCAGCAGATCCAGCAGGTTCAGGTCCCACTTGCCCATTTCCACCAGCAGGTTGTCCATGCCGTTGCGGAAGAAGCCATTGCGCAGTTCCTGGTAGCGGCCCTGGCCGTATTTCTCCAGCACTTCGTCGGCGTTCAGCACGCCGCCAAAGCTGTCGTGCCAGCCACAGGTATCGGCCGTGATCGCCGCCAGCACCTTGCCCATGTCCGAGTACAGGCAGTGGCCGGCGGTGAGCTTGGCGGTGTGTTGGCATTTCAAAGTATCGGGAAGGTTCAGGCGCTCGCTTTTTTCGGCGGCGTTGAACAGCAGCAGGCTGACGTTGGCGCCGCCTTCTATATCGGTGATGCGTAGCAGCTGGCCACGTTTGAGGATGAAGGAGGTATGGCCGCCACCGGGGACAGTTTCCTCATAGAGAGTGGGACGGAGAGTGAGGGCAGTGTTCATGAGTACCTCGGGATCAAAGCCTGGTCGTCAGGCGCCGGCAGGGGCGCCTGATCATCGTTGCGAGGGAGTGGGGGAGTACGCTTCAGAGCTTGCCGTCGACAGCCATCTGTATGTAGCTCGGGTCGAAACGCAGCTTGATGTTGGCGCTGTCGCCGGTAGTCACGTCGCCCGCGAAGGTCATGCCGATGGCGTCGGCGCTGCGCGCGCCTTCACCGAGGATGCCGTGCTCGAAGCTGAAGTTGGCGACCTTGGTCATGGTCTCCGGCAGGGCCGGGCTGGTGACGAAGTCCAGGGTTTCCTTCGGCGTGTAGAACAGCTTGGTGGTCGCCAGTTGCGCCTGGTAGCCGGCCAGGTCGGTGCCGGAGGCCTTGGCCATTTCGGTCAGGGCTTCGGTGGCTTCGGGCGTGCCGGATTGCATCAGTTCGAGAATCTCGAACCAGGCGCCGACCAGGGCTTTGCCGAAGTCCGGGTTGTCCTTCAGGGTCTGGGTGTTGACCACCATCATGTCGAGGATTTCACCAGGGATCTTCGAGGAGTCGAATACCTGGGTGCTGCCGGGCTGGGCGATGATCTCGGCGAGCATCGGGTTCCAGGTGGCGGCAGCCTGCACGCTGGGGGTGGTATAGGCGGCGATGATGTCGGCGTCGGAGGTGTTCACCACCGTCACGTCACGCTCGCTCATGCCTGCCGACTCCAGCGCTCGGGCGAGGAAGTAGTGGGAGACCGACAGCTCCACCAGGTTGACCTGCATGCCTTTGATGTCGGCCAGGGTCTTGCCCTCGCCCTTGATCAGCAGGCCGTCGTTGCCATTGGAGTAATCACCAACGATCAGCGCGGTGCTGTCCACACCACCGGCGGCAGGGATGGTCAGGGCGTCCATGTTGGTCATGGTGCAGCCGTCGAACTGACCAACGCTGTACTGGTTGATCGATTCGACATAGTCGTTGAGCTGCACGACATCGATGTCGATGCCGTATTTCTTCGCCCATTTGTCGATGATGCCGGAGGTGCTGGCATGGCCCCAGGGCATCCAGCCGGCGTAGAGCGTCCAGCAGACGCTGAAGCTGTCTTTCTTCTCGGCATGAGCGCTAAAGCTGAGCACCGCGGCCAGACCGGCAGCGGCGAAGGAGAGCAGACGGTACTTGCGCATTTGGAACCTCCAGTCTTGTTGAGTACGGGCAGGAGTCGCGGCACGTTTCGAATCGTTCGAAAGGCGCGTTCTCCCGGGCTTTTATCCCGCCGTGTAACCTCACTGGAGGTCGATGACTCTCGGACCAGCACTTGCCAGGCAAGTCGGAACCCTAGTCATCCATTTCGCAAATTGTGGTGCCGCGATTCCGGGAAAAACCCGGTTAGAACCTGCACGTCCAAGCTTTAGCGAATAGCGTGCCAGCTCGCCGAGGCCCGTGGCTGGGCGCTTGGGTGATGCTGCTTGCAGTTTGCGTGCTGCCTGATGGGGCCTGAGCGGCGTTCATTGCACCGTTCGGGGGCAATTTGGCTCGTGGCATCGCGCCTTGGCGGCATCGGGCGGTGGCATGGAAATCGCTATCGACCCTGTTGCAGGGGCGGCCTTGCTGCCGCCCTCGGGACGACCCGACCCGCTGCTCGTCTGGACGACCAGGTAACTCACTTGTTCAAGGGAGATTGCCATGGCGCATACCCATTTCACGTCCATTCCTCTGATCGACGTTTCCGGTCTGTATGCCGACGACCCTACCCAGCGTCAGCGCGTCGCCGATGAGCTCGGCCGAGCTGCCCGCGAGGTGGGCTTTCTGCAGATCACCGGGCATGGCATTTCGCGTGATCTGCGCGACGGCTTGATCGACCAGGCGCGCCGCTTCTTCGCCCGCCCGCTGGAGGAGAAAATGCGTTTCTATATCGGCCAGTCGAGTAACCACAGCGGCTACGTGCCGGAGGGCGAGGAGCAGTTCGTTGGTGGCAGCAAGGACCTGAAAGAGGCCTACGACGTCAATTACGACTACACCGAAGCGGCCCAGGTCTATCCGCTGCTGGGGCCAACGCAGTGGCCAGACTCGGCGGACTTCAAGCGCGAGGTGAGTGCCTACTATCGGGCAGCGCTGGCACTGGGCGACACGCTGTTTCGTGGCTTCGCCCTGGCGCTGGGGCTGGCCGAAGACACCTTCGCCGGCATCACCCGGCAGCCCACCAGCCAGCTGCGCATGATTCATTACCCGCTCGATCCCGATCCGGTGGCCGACCGGCCAGGCATTGGCGCGCACACCGACTACGAGTGTTTCACCATCCTCTTGCCTACCGCCGAAGGCTTGCAAGTGCTCAACGGCGACGGGCAGTGGATCGACGTGCCGCTGGTGGAGGACGCCTTCGTGATCAATATCGGCGACATGCTCGAGGTGCTCAGCAACGGCCATTTCATCGCCACCTCGCACCGTGTGCGCAAGGTCAGCGAGGAGCGTTTCGCCTTCCCGTTGTTCTGCGCCTGCGACTACCCGACGCGCATCGCCCCAATTGCCGGCCTGCCGGCGCGCGGTGAGCGTGTGTACGAGCCGGTGAACTGTGGCGATCATCTGTTCGCCCAGACCGCGCAGACCTTCCGCTATCTGCGCGAGCGGCTGGAGGATGGTTCGCTGCAATTGCCCGATGGTGCAGCGGGTTTGTCCAGCTTTGGTCAAGGCCGCCGGGAGGTGACGGCATGAACTTGCTGGAATTGGCTGAACGTTACCCGCAGCGCGCCGAGGGCGGCGTGCCGGACTGGATGCTCGGGCACTTTCGTCGCCGCACCATCAGCTTCGCCGATGGCCGCAGCGACGAGCGTACCCAGGTGCATTGGCTGCAAAGCCGCACCTTCACCATCGACCTGCGCCTGCCGGATGCGCCCGCGTTGCCGGTAAGGGCATGGCAGGACTACGACGCCGCCGAGTTGCGCCAGCTTGCCAACCATGAAGGCTGGGTGGCCGATAGTGTTTGGGAGAACGGCTACTTGAGCTGGCACGGTGGCGTGTCCCTGCAACTGCATAACCGCTGGCCGGAGCCGGCGCAGTTGCAGCGCATCGGCAATTGCATGATCGAGTTCGGCACCACTGGCGCCTATGTCGAGGACTGGCGTTTGCAGGCCAGCGGCGGGCCATTGATCGGCCTGCGTCTGCTGGAGGAGTGCGATGCCGAAACCGGCCAGGTGCTGCAGCGCAGCGGTGGCCTGATTCTCTGCGGCGACCGGCTTGGCTGGGTGCATGGCCGGGGAGCAGAGCCTGGCGAGTCAGCGTTGCAACTGCGTGAGCGCGCCGAACTGGCGCAGGGTGATGGTGAGACTTTGGCCGCGCTGTTCGACTGCGAGACCTCGCTGGCTTGCGCCGATCAGCAGGGGTGTTACCAGGTGGCGTTGTCCACCATGCCGGCACGGGTGGGGCAGATGGTTTCGCTGGAGGGCTTCGAACTACCGGGAGCAGGGCGCGTCTGTCAGCACCTGCAACGCCCGGACGGCCGTGCGGTGGTGCGGACGTTCATCATCGATACGTTGGAGCCGGATTGGCGCCCGGAACTCGCCACGCCGACTACCGGCGAGGCGCAGCGCTGGTTTGCCGCGGAGAGCGAAACGCTGTCGCGCTATCTCGAGGTGTTGAGCTAGTGGAGGCTGCGCCTCCCTGGCCGGAGGCGCAGTTGGTGCGCGCGGCGCACCCTACGGGTTACCACGCGACTTGCGCTGCGTAGGGTGCGCCGTGCGCACCGAAATTGCCGCTCAATCAGCGGCTGGCAATACGCTCGGCCAGCTCGCTGGGCAATTGCACCTGCGCCCGGCGTGCCGCGTTGAGCGGGATGTCATAGGTGATCCGCGCGCCGTAGGCGTTGGGCGCCTGCGGGTCGTGGCGCACCTTGTCGAACACCAGCAGGCGGGTGCCGAGGCTGAAGCCTTCGGACAGGTCGTGGGTGACCATGAACACGGTCAGGCGGGTCTCCTGCCACAGCTCCAGCAGCAGCGCGTGCATGTCCTTGCGGATGCCGGGGTCGAGGGCGCCGAACGGCTCGTCGAGCAGCAGCATGCGCGGTTGCATCACCAGCGCCTGGGCGATGGCCAGGCGTTGCTGCATGCCACCCGAAAGCGCGCTGGGGTACTTGTTCAGGGCATGGCCGAGGCCGACCTTGGTGAGGATTTCCGCAGCGCGTTCGCGGGCTTCGCGCTTGGCCGCGCCGAACAGTCGACCCAGCAGCTTCGACTTCGGCAGTTCCAGGCCCAGGGCGACGTTGTCCAGCACGCTCAGATGGGGGAATACCGAGTAGCGCTGGAACACCACGCCACGGCTCGGATCGGGCTCGTTGGGCAGCGCCTGGCCGCCCAGCAGCAGCTCGCCACGGCTCGGACGTTCCTGGCCGAGCAGCATGCGCAGAAAGGTCGATTTGCCACAGCCGGAGGCGCCGACCAGGGTGCAGAACTCACCCTCGTCGACCTTGAGGTTGAGGCGTTCGAGCACCACCAGGTCGCCGTATTCCTGCCACAGGTTGCGCGCTTCGATAAAGGCAGTTTTCCCTGTGCTTGCGGGGGCCGTACTGGAGTCGCTCATGGCAGGTTCACTTAGCGGGACGATATGTTGGCTGAACAGGGTCATGCCTTGCCTCCTTCATGCCATGGGAAGCACAGGCGCAGCACCTGGCGCAGGCCCAGATCCATCAGCCAGGCCAGCAGGGTGATCCATACGACGTAGGGCAGGATCACGTCCATGGCCATGTAGCGACGTACCAGGAAGATGCGGTAACCGAGGCCGTCGGTCGACGCGATGGCCTCGGCGGCGATCAGAAACAGCCAGGCCGAACCGAGCATCAGGCGCAGCGAGATCAGCAGGCGTGGCATCAGTTGCGGCAGCACCAGGCGCAGGATCAGCGTCCAGGAGTTGGCGCCCAGGGTCTGCGCCTTGATCAGCAGCTCGCCGGGAATCTCGCGGGCACGCTGTTCGATGTCACGAGCGATGCAGGGGGTGATGCCGATGACGATCAGCATCACCTTGGACAGCTCACCCAGGCCGAAGACGATGAACAGGATCGGCAGGATGGCCAGCGGCGGAATCATCGACAGCACCGTGAGCAGCGGCGACAGCGGTGCGCCGAACAGCGGCACGCTACCGGCGGCGATGCCCAGCACCAGCCCCAGCAGCGCGGCGATGCCAAGTCCCAGCCCCAGGCGTTGCAGGCTGGAGGCGGTGTCCTGCCAGAACAGGTACTGGCCGCTGCGTTTGTCCTCGGTCAATGCCAGGCGGTCGATGGCATCGACCATCTGGCTGGCGCTGGGCAGCAGCTTGTCGTTGGGGTTCTCGGCCAGGCGACTGGTCGAGGCGCTGAAATAGACGAACAGCAGCAGGGCGAAGGGCAGCAGGATCAGCAGTAGGCGGCTGCTGCGATCCGGGTGGCGGTTGATCAGGCGCATGGATAGTCCTCGTCGGGCCTGGAACGAAATGCGTGCGCAGCTAGCAAGCGCAAGAGCGCGCTGGTTTCGGGCCTTTGGGGGTGACGGCTGGTTGCCGCTGATGCAAGTGGGGCGTACCCATGATGAACCTCCAGTTTGACAGGGGCGGGCAGGAGTTCGCGGCGGTTCCCCACGGATGGGGCGCGTTCTCCCGGGCTTTTGTCCCGCCGTGTAACCTCGCTGGAGGTCGCTAGCTCTCGGACCAGTCGCTCGCCTGTGGCGAGCCGGAACCCTAGCCGGCTATTGGCAAATTGTGGTGCCGCGATCCCGGCGAGCCGGGTTGTTCCTGCACGCAGGGTCCGTAGCGAACATCGTGCCAGCTAGTCGAGGCGCCTAGCTGGCGGGTTTCGTCGTCGCTCATCGCGGTGAGTGCGCGTTATTGGTGCGGATCGTGGTGCGCCTGCTGTGCGATGGGGCGTTACAGCGCCTCATCGGCGGCCAGTTCCATATAGCGATGGTTGAAGCGCAGCAGAATGCGCTGCGGGTTGCCCAGCGTCTTCTCGCCACTGAATTCGATACCCAGATTGGTCAGACCCATGCCGCTCTTGCCCAGCAGGCCGTGAGCATCGGCAAAGTGCGCGACCCGTTGCATGAGGTCCGGCAGCTTGCCGGTGCGCGCGAAGTTCAGCGCGCTGCGCGGCGAATAGAACGAGCGCAGGGTGCCCAACTGGGCGTCGAAGTCTTCCGCGGTGGTGTCGGCGGCGGCTGCCATTCTGGCTCGGGCTTCACGACCGGCCGGGGTGGGCAGGCCGAGCAGACGCTGGGTCTCGAACCAGGCGCCGGTCAGCGCGCGGCCGAATTCCGGGTGCTGGGCAAGGGTCTGGCTGCTGACCACGGTGAGGTCGAGGATTTCACCGGGAATCAGATTGGAGCTGAACACCTGGCTGACCTCGGCCTTGCGCCGAATCTCGGAGAGGATCGGGTTCCAGGTGATCACCGCGTCGCCCTTGCCGGCGAGGAAGGCATCAGCGATTTCGGTATCGGAGACGTTGATGATGGTCACGTCGCTTTCATCGAGCAGGGCCCACTCCAGTGCGCGGCTGAGCAGGTAGTGCGAGACCGAGTTCTCCACCAGCAGCACGCTCTTGCCTTTCAGGTCCTGGATTCTCTGGCCGCTGCCACGCAGCAGCAGGGCGTCGGCGCCATTGGAAAAGTCGCCGATGATCAGCGCGGTGCTGTCCTTGCCGGCAGCGGCGGGAATGGTCAGGGCGTCCATGTTGGTCATGCTGCAGGCGTCGAACTGGCCGGCACTGTAGCGCTCGATGGAAGCGACATAATCCGGCACTTCCTGCACCTGAATGTCAATGCCGTACTTGTCCGCCCACTTCTTCACGATGCCCTGTTCGGCGGCGTAGCCCCAGGGCATCCAGCCGGCGAATATCGACCAGCACAGCTTGAAGGTTTTGGGCGCGGCCTGGGCTGTCGGAGCGCCAAGCAGGCAGGCACAGAGCAGGACGGTGAGCAGGGAGCGAATGGACATGGAAACCTCGGGTCATGGACGAAAGCGGGAAAGCCGGCAGCCTGGCTGCGCGTTCTCCCGGGCTTTTGTCCCGCCGTGTAACCCCGCGGCTTCCCGCCGCTGCATGAGGTCGCCCACTCTCGGACCAGCCACTCGCCGTTTGACGAGCCGGAACCCTAGTCGGCCATTACGATTCGCTACCACTGACGATCCTGTGCATGGACCGGCTTTCCGCGACGCTGGGCAAGCGAATGCCATGCCAGCGACAGGGCAATTGTCCTGTGCTCTTGTGGTTTTGCGCCGTCGGTCACAGCCGACGAAGTGAATCGCACCTGTTGCGGGCGGCGCTGTCTGATGCCTCAGGGATCACCATCCCGGAGGCCGACATCGGTCGGCGTCGTCCCAGCGGTCACAGGAGGCCGCCATGCCCTACAAGATGCTGTTTTCCGCCTTGCTCTTGATGCTTTCCGGTTGCGCCGTTTATGGCGATGGCTACGACCGTGGTTATCACCACGGCCATGGCTATCGTTACTACGACAGCCACCGACGCGACTACTACCCGCCGCCACGCTACTACTACGAGGAGCGTCGGCATAACTACTATCCGGCTCCTCCGCGCTACGTACCGGCGCCGCCGCCGCGTCATCACTACGGTCACGATCGCCGGTATCGCGACGGCTACAAGCACCAGCCGCCGCGACATGACTATCGCCGTGACCAGCGTCGTCAGGAGCATCGCAGTGGACAGATTCAGCGCGGCTGGGAGGCAGGCCGCAACACGCAGCATCGTTTCTCCAACGGGCGCAGCAATAACGAACAACGCCGTAGCGGCGAGCGCCGCTGGTAAGCCTCCCTCAATCCGCCGCGTGCCCGGCGCGCGGCGTCTGTTCATCCACCAGGCGAATCGCTGTGACCATGGCCTGCGCCGCTGGCGACAGGCTGTGGCCGGCGCGACTGACCAGTCCATAGGCCGAATGCTGATGCAGGCCCTGAGGCAACAGCGGCAGCAGGGCTAGCTGACCGCTATCGACTTCGTCGGCGATCACGTCCCAGGGCGCCATGCTCAGCACATCGCTGTCGGCCACCAGGCGCTTGAGCACCAGGAAATTGTCGCATTGCACGCTCAACGGCTGCGCTCGCCCGCTGGCCTGCCCCAGGCTGCGTTCTACCACCTGTGGCAGCTGTGTGCCGGCAAGAGGGAAATCGAGCAGGTCGCGCAGTTGCAGGTTGCGCCGCTGCAGCAGCGGATGAGCCGGGCGGCAGAACAGTACGCCCTGATGCACGCGCAGCGGTTCGATGCGCAATTGAGCGTCGTCCTGCAATTCGCGGATATCGGCAACGAACAGCTCGATGGTCGAGTCCAGCAGGCTGTCGCGCAGCTCCAGCCAGTTGGCGATGTCCAGTTTCACCTGCACCCGTGGATAACGTTGCAGCAACTGCCCCAGCGCCTGCGGTATCAGGCGCGCGGCCGGGTAGGGACCGGCGCCGAGGCGTAGTTCGCCGGCCTCCAGGTTACCCAACTGATTGACCGCGTTGCTCAGCGCCAGGCTGCTAGCCAGCAGGCGGCGCGCATGTTCCAGCACCAGGTGGCCATGGGCGGTGAGGCTGACGCCGCGGCTGTGGCGATCCACCAGGGTGCAGCCAAGCTGGCTTTCCAGCGCCTGGATGCTGCGGCTCAGCGCCGGCTGGCTGAGGTGCACGGCCGCTGCCGCGCGGGCGAAATGTTGGTGTTCGGCGAGGGCGACGAAGTGGCGGAGTTGGCGTAGATCGTTCATGCGCTTCCTGCATTGGATAATCTATTCGAATGCATTGGAATTATCGGACGGCCTTTGCCAACCTGCCAGCACTTCAACAACAAGACCTTCCAATGCCATGAGCCCATTTTCTCGCTTAAGCGGCCTGCTGCTGGCTGCTGCCCTGCCATTGAGCGCCTATGCCGAGCTGCCGGCCGAGCGTATCGAGCCCAACATCAACGCTGAACTCGCTGCCCACACCAAGGTATTCGCCCAGCAGGTCTATTGTGTCGCCGACAACGTCTATTCCGCGGTCGGCTGGCAACTGGGCAACGTGGTGATGATCGAGGCGCCGCAGGGGCTGATCATCGTCGACACCGGCGAGTCGGTCAGCGAGTCGCGCAAGATCATGGCCGAGTTCCGCAAGCTCAGCGACAAGCCGGTCAAGGCGGTGGTCTATACCCACTTCCACCCGGATCACATCAACGGCGTGCAGGCGTTCGTCAGCCGCGAGCAGGTGGAGCGCGGCGAGGTACAGATCTACGCCCACGAGACCCTGCTGCAGAACGTGGTGGCGCAGGGCGCGCTGGTCGGGCCGATTCTTGGTGTGCGCTCGGCTTACAGCTTCGGTTCCTTCCTGCCGGCCAGTGACCAGGAGGGCATGAATGGTGGCATCGGTCCGTTGGCCAAGCCCGAGCCGTCGTCCTTCATTGCTCCGACCGTGACCTTCGGCGAGCGCCTGGATACCACTATCGCCGGCCTCGATGTGCAGTTTTTGCATGTGCCGAGCGAGGCACCGGACGAGATCATCCTGTATTTGCCGGACAATCGCGTGCTGATCAGTGCCGAGGTCGATCAGGGGCCGACCCTGCCGAACATCCACACGCTGCGTGGCACCAAATTCCGCGACCCGGTGCAGTGGGTCGAGAGCCTGGACAAGCTGCGCGCCTATCAGGCCGAGTACATGGTGCCACTGCATGGTCGGCCCGTCAGCGGCCAGGACAAGGTCGAGGAAGTGCTGCGCATGACCCGCGACGGCATCGCCTACATTCACGACCAGACGGTGCGCTGGATGAACAAGGGCCTGACGCCGGACGAGTTGGTGGAGAAGGTCAAACTGCCGCCGCACCTGGCCGGCTATACGCCTTATCTGCGCGAGTACTACGGCACGGTGAAGCATAGCGTACGGCAGATCTACAATGGCTATCTGGGCTGGTTCCAGGGTGACCCGGTGGCTCTCGACCCGACCCCGCCCAAGCAGCAGGCAGAGCGCCTGATCGCCCTGGCCGGTGGCCGCGAGAAACTGCTACTGGAAGCTGGCAATGCCTACCTCAAGGGCGACTACCAATGGGCCGCCGAGCTGGCCGGCCACGCCATTCGCGTCGACCACGAAGACACGCTGGCGCGTGAGATCAAGGCGCGCAGCTTTCGTAAGCTGGGCTACGCCAGCATGAACATCAACTGGCGCAACTGGTACCTGATGAGTGCCATGGAGTTGGAGGGCAAGCTCGACGGCGACGCCATTCGCCAGCGCTCGGTGGAGATGCGCAAGGTGTTCCTCTCGCCGGACATGGTGCGCAGCTTCACTCCGCAGAGTTTCCTGCAGAACTGGGTGACGCGTATCGACCCGGAGAAGGCCGGCGATGTCGAGCTGACCCTGGGCTTCAGCTTCCCCGATGTGGACGAACAGTGGGCGCTGGAGGTCCGGCGCGGTGTCGCGCAACTGCACAAGGGCATTCCCGAGGGCACTGCTCTGCGCCTGAGCATGGACAAGCGCTTCATGGAAACTCTGTTGACCGGCGAAGGTGGCCTGGTCAAGGGCGCACTGCTCGGCGATGTGAAGGTCGACGGCAACCTGCTGGAGATTCGTCGCTTCCTCAATTGCTTCGACTTCGCCGACGAGGCGTTCGGATTGACGCTGCGTTAGCCCTCGGTTCGAAGCAGCAAGAGCGGCGTTGTGTTAGCCATTCGCCGCGGGGCGCGGCTCCTACGGGGCGTTCCCATCGAAAGAAGGGCGGTCTCCTGCCAACCGCCCGGTCACACTTCAGGTTCATCCATTCGGAGGCTGACAATGAACCTGCTGTCTTTCGCCAAGGGCGCCCTGGCCATGTTCTGGCTGGTGGCGCTGCTCAATCTCTTCTACCCCTTCGCCGCGCCGCTGGGCGGCTGGGTCTCCTGGGGCGCCCTGGCGGTGCTGCTGGCGCATGTGGGCGAGCTGGTGCTGTTCGGCTCGCGTCTGCGGGGCCTACCGCTGTTGTGGTGGCAGCGCCTGCAGGTGCTGCTGTTCGGTCTGCTGCATCTGCAGACGCTACGCTGAATGCCGATGGCCCTGGTGCGCACGGCGCACCCCACGATGGGGGACGGCACCCGTAGGGTGCGCCATGCGCACCAGCTCTATCGGGAAACGCCTTGATGCGCACAGCGCACCCTACGGGCGATTAAGGCGCTATTGCACGAACAACTGCTGCACCACCGAGAAGTCCTGCTTGCCTTTGCCCTGCTTGAGCAGCAGGCGGTAGAGCTGTAGTGCCAGGGCGCCCATCGGTGTGCTGTTGCCGCTGTGGCTGGCGGTTTCCTGGGCCAAGCCGAGGTCCTTGGCCATCAGCTCGGCCATGAAACCACCGCTGTAGCCTTTCGAGGCAGGGGCGTTCTCCATTACTCCGGGCCAGGGGTTGTACTTCTCCAGCGTCCAGTTACCGCCGGAGCTCTGCCGCATGATCTCCGCCAGCACGGCCGGCTCCAGGCCGTTGGCCACGCCCATGGCCATGGCTTCGGCGGTGGCGATCATCTGCACCGCGAGCACCTGGTTGTTGCATACCTTGGCTACCTGGCCGGCGCCCTCCGGGCCGGCGTGGAATATGTTCGTGCCCATGGCGGCGAGCATTGGTCTGGCCTTCTCCAGCGTTTGGGCTTCACCACCCACCATGAAGGTCAGGGTGCCGGCTGCCGCGCCGCCGGTACCGCCGGATACCGGTGCATCGAGCAGAGCGATACCGCGCTCGCGGGCGGCGGCGTGCACCTTGCGCGCGGACTCCGGGGCGATGGTCGAGCACTCGATCACCAGTGTGCCGGCGGGCAACCGCGCAAGCAGGCCGTCGTCGCCCAGGTACAAGCCTTCCACATGACGGCTGGCTGGCAGCATGCTGATCACCACCTTTGCCTGATCAATGGCGTCGGCGGCGCTATCGGCCGCCACGGCACCTTCGCCGGCCAGCGTGTCGACGGCGCTGCGCACCAGGTCGAAGACTTTCAGCGGATAGCCCGCCCGGAGCAGGTTGCGGGCCATGGGCAGGCCCATGTGGCCGAGGCCGATAAAGGCGGTTTGGGTCATGGCAGCTTTCCTTTCTATTGGGCGCTTCGCGCGTCGCTTGTCATTGTTCGAGGATTGCTTGTGAGCTCTCCCGGAGCGCATCCGGGCTACATGTAGGGTGCGCCGTGCGCACCGAGTCGGCGCAGCTTCCTACAGATTCGCCAATGGGTGTTCGCCTTCCCAGGCCGGTGCGAAGTGAGCTTCGACCACGGCGGCGGGGATTGCGGCCACGTCCGGCCAGTGCCAATGCGGCGTTTGATCCTTGTCGATCAGGCGGGCACGCACGCCTTCGGGGAACTCCGGGTGGCGGCAGCAGTTCAGGCTCATGGCGTATTCCATGCGGAATACCTCGGCCAGCGACAGATGGCGGGCGCGGCGGATCTGCTCCCAGACCAGGTGCGCCGTCAGCGGGCAGCCATGGGCCAGGGTCTTGGCGGCGCGGGCGAGCAGGGCGTCGTCATCCGCCTGCAGGGCGCTGATGGCATGAACGGCGGCGGGCAGGTCGGCGACGTCGAGCAACTCGTCGATACGCTCGCGGCGCGGCAACCATTGGGCCGCCGGCAGCTCGCTGCGCGCTTCGTTTTCCAGCGCACGAAGCAGGCTGTGCAGTTGCAGGTCGGCTTGCTCGCGCCAGTTCAGTTGCACCAGGCCTTCGAGCAGGGCGTCCTGCTGATCGTCGCGCAGGCAGCGGTCGGCCAGGTTCAGGTCCAGCGCATCGCGGGCATTGATGCTGGCGGCGGTGAGGCCAAGGAACAGGCCCAGGCGCCCTGGCAGGCGAGCGAGGAACCAGCTGCCGCCGACATCCGGGTACAGGCCGATATTGATTTCCGGCATGCCCAGGCGGCTGCTCGGGGTGACAATACGGATACCGGCGCCCTGCATCAGGCCCATGCCGCCGCCCAGCACATGGCCGTGCGCCCAGCAGATGAAGGGCTTGGGGTAGGTGTGGATGCGATGGTCGAGGCGATATTCGTCGGCGAAGAAACGTCGTGCCAGGGCCGGTATTTCGCCCGGCTGTTCGCGACACTGATTGACCAGTTGCACCACGTCGCCGCCAGCGCAGAAGGCCTTGGGGCCGTTGCCGCGCAGCATCACGCAGGCGATGGTCGAGTCTTCTGCCCAGGCCTCCAGGCGTTCGTCGAGTGCTTCGATCATCGGCAGGGAGAGGGCGTTGAGGCTCTTCTCCGCGTCCAGGCTGGCGATGCCGATGCGGTAGCCGTGCAGGCTGGGGCGTTCTTCGAATTGCAGGTTCATAGGGGCTTCCTGCGTAGGGTGGATGACGGTTTATCCATCCACCTTGCGGGTTTGTGGTGGACGTAAAAGGCGACGTCCACCCTATCAGGCTGTTGAAAAACTACCTGCGTTGCCATTGCTGCGTTAAAAACAGCCTCAAAATGCTCATTTACAACACGTAAACTGCGCTTTTTCGGCTGTTTTTGCCTTGCACTGGCTGCCTCGCCTACGTTTTTCATCGGCCTGCTACGGGGCTGTAGGAGCGAGCTTTGCTCGCGAAAAGATGGCGTCGCCTGATTCGCGAGCGGAGCTAGCTCCCAGGATTTATTTGTTGCGCCACTGCGGGTCGCGTTTTTCCAGAAAAGCGTTGACGCCCTCGCGGGTGTCGTCGGCATCGAACAGGTCGACGAAGCGCTCGCGTTCCTCCGGCAGCCAGGTGTTGGCGCCACGCTCACGGGCGCCCTGGATCAGCGGCTTGATGGTGCGTACCGCCACCGGGCTTTGCCGCGCCACCTTGGACGCCAGCAGCAGGGCAGTGCCACGGGCTTCGCCGGTATCCACTATCTGTTCTATAAGGCCGATGCGCAGGGCGGTGTCGGCATCGATGCGTTCGCCACAGAGGATCATGCGCTTGGCCCAGCCTTCGCCGACCAGCCAGGGCAGGGCCTGGGTGCCACCGGCGCAGGGCAACAGACCCACGGAGGCTTCCGGCAGGGCCATCTGTGCCTGGCGTTCGGCGATGCGGATATCGCAAGCCAGCGCGCACTCCAGGCCGCCGCCCATGGCGTAGCCGTTGATCGCGGCAATGGACACGCCGCGGAAGTCGCGCAGGGTCTCGAAGGCCTCGCCAAAGCGTCGGGCCATCTCGCGGGCACGGGCCTTGTCGCCATCGGCGAACATGTTCAGGTCGGCACCGGCGGAAAAGAACTTCGGCCCCTGGCCGGTCACCACCAGGGCGTACACCTCGTCGTCACGGTTGAGGTGCTCGACCACCTGCTTGAGACCGATCAGCGAGTCGCGGTCCCAGGTGTTGGCCGGTGGATGGTTGATGGTGATCAGCGCGGTATGGCCATGCTTCTCCACGGTGAGCTTGTGGGTCAGGTCGAAGATGCCGGACTTGTAGGTTTCGATGGCTGTACTCATGGTCGTCCTCGATACGGATCATTGCTGTAGGAGCGAGCTCTGCTCGCGAACATCGCGCGTTCCTACATATCGTGGTTACTACAACAGGCGATCGAGCATGCCGCCCTGCAGAAGCAGGCGGCGGGCGACGATCACCCGCATGATCTCGTTGGTGCCTTCCAGTATTTGGTGCACGCGGGCGTCGCGTACCCAGCGTTCCAGTGGATAGTCATTCAGATAGCCGTAGCCACCATGCAGTTGCAGCGCTTCGTTGCACACGTCGAAGCACTGGTCGGTGGCGAAGCGCTTGGCCATCGCGCAGTAGAGGCTGGCCTCGCCGTGGCCGTGGTCGAGCTTGTGTGCGGCCAGGCGCACCATCTGCCGGCTGGCAGTCAGGCTGGTGAGCATATCGGCCAGCTTGAATTGCAGGGCCTGGAACTCGCTGAGCGCCTTGCCGAACTGTTTGCGTTCTTCTACGTAGCGCAGGCTTTGCTGCAGCGCTGCCTGGGCCGCGCCGAGCGAGCAACTGGCGATATTCAGACGCCCACCATCGAGGCCCTTCATGGCGTAGACGAAGCCTTCGCCTTCCGGGCCAAGGCGGTGGCTGGCAGGGATGCGCACACCTTCGAATGTGATGGTGCGGGTCGGCTGCGCCTTCCAGCCCATCTTGTCCTCGTTGCGTCCGTAACGTACGCCGGGCGCATCGGCAGGTACCAGGAAGCAGGAAATACCCTTGGCACCATCCTCGCCGGTACGCGCCATGACGATCAGTACCTGTGTGCTTCCCGCACCGGAGATAAAGCACTTGCTGCCATCGATCACGTAGTCGCCGCCGTCGCGCCGCGCTCGGGTGCGCAGGTGGGCGGCGTCCGAGCCAGCGTCCGGTTCGGTCAGGCAGTAGGAGGCCAGCGACTGGCCGTTGATCAGCCCCGGCAACCAGGCATCTTTCAGTGCCTGGTCGGCGAAGCTGGCGAGCATCCAGGTGGCCATGTTGTGGATGGTCAGGTAGGCGGTGGTGGCCACGCAGCCAGCCGCCAGTTGTTCGAAAATCAGTGAGCTGGACAGCCTGGACAGGCCCAGGCCGCCATCCTCTTCGCGCAGATACAGGGCCAAGTAGCCCTGTTCGGCAGCACGGCGAATCACCTCGACGGGAAACTGTTGCTCGCGATCCCACTCGGCGGCGTGGGGCGTCAGCTCCCGCGCGGCGAAGGCACGGGCGCTGTCGGTCAGAAGACGTTGTTCATCACTGAATTCGAAGTCCATGGTATCTCATTGCAAGGTCAGGGGTTGGCCGCCAGCGCGGCGCTCGGCCTGCCACTCGGCGAGGCTGGGCAGCGCGCTGCTGGCATCGAGGCGGTCGACGATTTCGAAGTAGTCCTGCTTGAGCGGGTCCTTGAGTACCTCGTCGCGCGGCTTGACCTTTACCGCGTAGACCGTCTGCAGGTTCTGGTGGTCGAAGGCACGCCATTGTTGTTCATCTTTGAGCAAGGTATAGCGGTGGCCTTCCAGCGCCTTGATCAGCGCTTCGCTGTCGAGGCTCCTGGCTCGCGTAGCGGCGTCGGCCCACTGTTGAACGATGCTGTAGGCCGAGGCGGCGGAGCTGGATGGGTACATCTCGTAGCGGGCCTTGAAGGCTTCGACGAAGGCTTGGCCGCGCGCGGATTTTTCCAGCGCCGGCACGCGCCAGGTCCAGGGCTCGGTGCCGATCACGCCTGCCATCAGGTTGGGGCCGGCCTGTTCGACCATGCTCTGGGTCAGGTTCGGCGCGACGATCTGCATACGCTCGGTCAGGCCAAGATCCTTGGCGACGCGCATGGCGCGCACCAGGTCCTCGCCGAACAGCACCAGGGCGAGGATCTCGGCGTTGCTGGCGGCGGCCTGGGTCAGCGCGTCCTGATAGTCGGCCAGGCGCGCACCCGGGAAGGGGATGCGTACGCTGGCGTGCTGGGCGGCATTGTCGGTAGCGGTGGCCTGGCGCAGCGACGCCTCGCTGGTGTGGCCCCAGGTATAGTCGGCGGTGACATAGAAGTAGCGCTTGTTCGGCAGGGTCTTGCTCAGGTATTGGCCGAGTACCTTGGCGCTCATCCAGGCGTTGTTGCACTCGCGAAACATGTAGCGATGGCCATCCTTGCCGGTGGTGTCGTTGGAGTAGGTGAGGGTGCCGAAGTACAGCAGACCGTGCTGCCTGGCACGCTTACCGGCAGCGATGGCGACCGCGCTGGAGGAGCCGCCGAAGAGCATCGCCGCGCCCTCGGCGGCCAGCTTGTCGACGTTCTTCTCGGCCTTGGCCGGACGCGAGGCGGTGTCCTTGCTGGACAGGCGCAAGGGCCGGCCCAGCACACCGCCAGCGGCGTTGATTTCATCGATGGCCAGCAGGGCTCCACGCATCTGCGCCAATCCCTCCTCCTTGTATGGTCCGGTGCGCGGATAGTTGAGGCCGAGGGTGATCGGCTCGGCAGCCTGCGCACAGGCGGTAAGTGCGGCCCACAGGGCCAGCGTGGCGGACAGTTGGCGCATTGCAGTTCTCCTTGTTTTTGTTCTGCAGAGAACTGTTTTACGCCGCTCGTCCAGTTCGAGTGATCGTCTATTAGTCTAAGAAAGCATCACCCAGTTCTCATTTCAGTTGAATAGTCATGTTCGGGCCCTCGCCGAGCGGCGTGTCGTCGAACCAGCGGCTGGTCACCGTCTTGGTCTCGGTATAGAAACGCACCGCCTGCTTACCGTAGGCGTGCAGGTCGCCGTAGAACGAGCCCTTCCAGCCTGTGAAGGAGAAGAACGGCAACGGCACCGGGATCGGTACGTTGATGCCCACCTGGCCAACTTCCACGGCATGCTGGAAATGCCGCGCAGCGCCGCCGGAGCGGGTGAACAGGCTGGTGCCGTTGCCGTAAGGGCTGGCGTTGACCAGTGCGATGGCCTCTTCCAGGGTGTCTACCTGCATGCACACCAGCACCGGGCCGAAGATTTCTTCGCGGTACAGGCCCATCTTCGTCGTCACGCCACGGAACAGTGTCGGCCCGACCCAGTTGCCATTCGGATACCCCTCCACCGTGCACTGCGAACCGTCGAGCAGGCATTCGGCGCCTTCGGCCTTGCCCTGTTCGATCAGGCGCAGCACGCGCTGGCGTGCCTGCGGGCTGATCAGTGGGCCGTAGGCGGCGCCGCTGTCCTGCCAGTGGCCAGGACGCAGTGCGGCCATCTGCTTGGCCAGCTCATCGATCCACTGTTTCGATTCGCCGACGAACACTGCCACGCTGATTGCCATGCAGCGCTGCCCGGCCGCACCACAACTGGCGCCGAGCAGGTTGCTGAGCACCTGATCCTTCGGTGCGTCAGGCATGATCACCATATGGTTCTTGGCCCCGGCGAAGGCCTGCACCCGTTTCAAATGCTGGGTGCCGGTGCGATAGACGTGCTGGCCCACCGTCACCGAACCGACGAAGGACACCGCGCGTACCTGCGGATGCACCAGCAGCGCATCGACTTGCTCGCGGCCGCCATGCAGCACCTGCAGCACGCCAGCCGGCGCGCCGGCTTCGAGGAACAGTTCGGCCAGACGATTGGGCGTCATCGGATCCTGTTCCGAGGGTTTGAGAATGAAGGTATTGCCGCAGGCGATGGCCAGCGGAAACATCCACAACGGAATCATCGCCGGGAAGTTGAACGGGGTGATGCCGACGCACACGCCCAGCGGCTGGATCCAACTGGCGGTGTCGATCTCGCGGGCGACGTTCTCCACCGTCTCGCCCATCATCAGGCTGGCGATATTGGCGGCATGCTCGGCCACCTCGATGCCGCGCCAGACGTCGCCCTTGGCGTCGGCGAAGGTCTTGCCGGTTTCCGCTGCGAGAATCTCCGCCAGCTCGTCGTGATGCTCCTTGAGCAGGTGCTGATAACGCAGCATCAGGCGGGCGCGCTCCGATACCGGTACTTCGCGCCAGGCGAGGAAGGCTTTCTGCGCACTGGCCACTGCGGCCTCGATTTCCTCGGCGGTGGCCTTGGGGGCGAGGGCGATCACCTCCTGAGTGGCCGGGTCGGTGACTTCGATCAGCTCACGAGCCTGGCTGGTTTGCCATTGGCCGTCGATCAATTGCGGTAGCGTGCGGGGCATGGTCGCCTCCTGTTGTTCTTGTATGGATTCTTTATAGCCATTCGATGTTCGCTTGTGGATTGACGATCTTGGTCTTGGGATGGACGATCTTGTCATTCGATCGGGATGCAAAGGAGTGATGCAGTGAGGATGCGGGTGGAAACCTCCAATTGGCCGTTGCCCGTCGGTGGACAGCGCTTCATTACTCCGCCGCGCCTGCGCCGCCTGCTGGCGCGCCATGTGCTCAGCTCTGGTTGCTATCCGCTGGCCATCGGCTTCTATCCGGAAGCGGCCGGGCACCAGATGCGACGCCTGCAACCTGACGATCATCTGCTGATCTATTGCCGCTCAGGAAGTGGTTGGCTGGACGTGGCGGATGGACGATTCAAGGTTGCTGCTGGCGATCTGCTGCTGCTGCCCAAGGACGCGCCGCATGCCTATGGCTCCAATGGACAAAAGCCCTGGACGATTTACTGGGTGCACTTCGACGGTAGTCTCAGCGAGGACTTTCTGCGTATGCTGGGCGCGCAGACGCTGCGGCGTATCGGCGTGCAACCCAGATTGATCGGCGATTTCGAGGCGTTGCTGGGTTTGCAGCGTCAAGGCCTCAACGCCTTGCCCTTCATCCATGCCGCGCACCGTTTGCAGGCGATGCTCAGCTCCCTGGCGGTGCTGCCTGCACGGGCCAACCTCAAGTCCGGCCGCGTGCTGGATATCGAGGCGGTGCAGGCGGTGATGCGCGCGCACCTGCACGGCAGCCTCAACCTCGATGAGCTGGCTGCACAGTTCAGGCTGTCACGCTTTCACTTCGCCAAGACCTACCGCGCGCTGACCGGCCATGCGCCGATCCAGGATTTCATCCAGTTGAAGATGGCCCTGGCCTGCCGCCTGCTCGACCGCGGTGATGCCGAAGTGCGTCAGGTCGCCGAGCAGCTTGGCTACGACGATCCCTATTACTTCTCACGGCTGTTTCGCAAGGTGGTGGGCATGGCGCCCAGTCATTACCGGGCGCTGCATCAGGGCTAGTCGCACGCCTGCTACACCCGCGCGATGGTCGCCAGCCCGGTGGCCACCAGCTTTTCCTGGCCATCCTTCAGGGCGAACACATCGGCTCGACAGACTGCCTGGCGCTGCCCGGCCTTGAGCACCTCGGCGCGGCACAGCAGGCGTTCGCCGAGCGCCGGGGCGAGCAGGTTGAGCTTGTATTCGCTGGTGACCACGTCGCCGACCATCGACGCCGCTGCCCAGGCGCAGCCGCTGTCGACCATGAAACCGACCACCGCGCCATGCATGTAGCCATGGTGCTGGCACAGGTCGGGACGGCTGCGCACCTGCAGACTGACCCGGCCCGGCGCAAAATCGAGCAGTTCAGCGCCGAGCAGTTGGGCAAAGGTGGAGTGGGCGAGCGCCTGCTCCAGGCGTTCACGGCTGATACCGTTCGAGTCGCTCATATGACCTCCTGCATCGGGCGGTGCAGAAGAGTCTCAACCTGCTCCAGGGGGCGGACAAGCTGCATCCATGTGCCTGATGAGGCTGCATAGCAGGCACTTCAGGCAAGCAGACGCTTCCACAATTGCAGTTCGCCCGCCAGCTCCTGCCTCAGTTCGTCAAGCGGCTGCTCCAGGCCCAGTTTTGCCTGCGCCGGTAGCGGCCCCTGCAGCGTCTTGCTCGTCTGCAGGGAACTGGCGAGCAGGACCAGATCCGCCAGGTCGGCAGCGCCGTCATGCTCGCGCTGCCACTGGCCGTAAAGACGGGTGGACTCGATGATCGCCGAGGGCAGTTGCCAGCGGGTCAGGACCAGAGCGCCGAGATCCCCGGATAGTTGATCGCATAGCTCGTGCAGCGTATCGCTCTCGCGCGGCACGTTCGGCCAGTGCTCCAGCTCGGAAAGTAGCGGCAGGCTGCCGATGTCCTGTAGCAAGCCGCCGAGCATGGCGTCGTCCAGTGACATGCCCGTGCGCTGGGCCAGCACTGCGCAGTGGGCGGCGCGCTCCCTGGCATTGCGCCAACGAGTGCGAAATGCCTGCTGCAGCGCAGGTTCGGAGCTGGTGAACAGGTTTTGCAGGCTGAAGCCCAACACCAGGTCCGCCAGTTGGCGGGTACCAAGGCGGCTCAGCAGTTCACGCAGCGAGCTACAGGAGCGCTCCCCGCGCAGCAGAGGGGTATTGGAGAACTGCATCAGGTACGCGGCCAGCGGCGGGTCGCCAGTGATCACGCGGGTCAGTTGTTCCAGCGAGGTGCGTGGGTCGTCCAACAGCTTTCTGATGCGCACGGCGGCTTCAGGCATCTGCGGAATCCTGGCTTCGCCCTTGAGGAAGCGGTTGAGCAACGCCATGCGCAGGGTATCGGTGGAGGGAGACATCGGCTTGGCATCATCGATTGATACGGTTCCCGAAAGGCTAGCAAAGCATCCTTCGCCCTGCCGGCAAGCTCTTCCTTGACTTGCCTTGCGGCCTTCTCTAGCGTGCCTCCACTCGTTTTGTACCCGCAGGAAAACCGCATGACCGATGATCGCATCAAGCTCGAAGCCAGCTGGAAACACGCGCTGCGTGAGGAGTTCGACAAGCCTTACATGAGCGAGCTGCGTGCGTTCCTGCAGGCGGAGAAGGCGGCCGGCAAGGAAATCTATCCGCCGGGCCCATTGATCTTCAATGCGCTCAACTCCACGCCGCTGGATCAGGTCAAGGTAGTGATCATCGGCCAGGACCCTTACCACGGCCCCGGTCAGGCACACGGCCTGTGCTTCTCGGTGCAGCCGGGCGTGCAGACGCCGCCGTCGCTGGTGAATATCTACAAGGAGCTCAAGCGCGACCTCAATATCGACATCCCCGCGCACGGTTACCTGCAGAGCTGGGCCGATCAGGGCGTGCTGCTGCTCAACACCTCGCTGACGGTAGAGCGCGCCAACGCCGGCTCGCACGCGGGCAAGGGCTGGCAGTTCTTTACCGACCGGGTGATCGAGGTGGTCAGCGAGCATCAGCCCAAACTGGTGTTCCTGCTCTGGGGCAGCCATGCGCAGAGCAAACAGCGCCTGATCGACCCGACCAAGCACCTGGTGCTGCGTTCACCGCATCCGTCGCCGTTGTCGGCGCATCGCGGTTTCATCGGTAATGGCCATTTCAGCCGCTGCAACCAGTTCCTCAGCCAGAATGGCATGACGCCCATCGACTGGCGCTTACCGGCGCTCTAAGCGGGAGTGCTGCGTATGTCCATCGGCTGTTGAGGTCTCAGCGACTGACGACCGACTCGCCCGCTTGGCACTGTTGCGCCGCCAGGTCACTGTGCAGGCTTTGCAGGCGTTTGTCGGCGCGCGCCATCTGACGCGAGTCGGCCAGGGCGACCAGATCGACGATCATCGCTGCCATGGCCTGACGGTTTTTCTCGTAACTGGCCTGATAGGCGCTGGTGTAGAAACGTTCGCGCTGCTGCAGCAGGGCGGTCATGCGGTCGGCGAAGTCATCGCCGCGACGAACTTCCAGTGCCTCACGCAATGCCTGCTGCCAGGCCAGGCGGTTATCCATCCACACCTGATTCTGTTCACCCAGGCCCTCTGCCCAACGCTGCACCCGTTCGCGCTGCTCGGTATTGAGATTGCCGAACCAGGGTTGCAAGCGTTCCTCCATGCGCTCGGCGCGTCGGCTGATCTGCTCCGGCAGCGGTGGCTCGAGAAACTCCTCGCGCAGCTTGGCATTCTGCTCGTCCAGTGATGCCAATAGCTGCTCGACCTGGCGCGGGCTCAGGCCGCGCAGCAGCTCGATGGTGCTGGGGGTGATTTCCACGGCGATGCGCTGCATGGCCTGTTCGAATTCGCTCAGCTGATCGGCCATCAGTTCGCTGTCGCGGCTGCTCAGTGCTTGCTGACTGCGCTGCAGCCAGTCGAGGTAACGTGGCAGCTCGACGCTGCAATGCCAGGCGAGGTGCTCCTGCAGTTGGGGTTTGAGCCAGGCGCTCTGCTCGCTGGTCAGTACCACGTAGTCGCCCAGCTTCCACGGGATCAGCCAGTCGAGGTTGCGATAGGCCAGGCCGACACGACTGCAGGCACCCAGCAGCAGGGTGATGGCCAGTAGCAGGAGCAAAGGCTTGCGCATGATCGGGGCTCAAGAGGGCAGAGTTATTGAGACTAATACTCGTCTCATCTGATGCAAGAGGGTGGAAATATCCGCTTAAGAGTTCGCCGGCACGCTATGATCGCCGGCAAGCCGGCTGCTACAGGAGGCGGTGGTCTTATTGTTTGTAGGAGCCCGCTTGCGGGCGATCCAATGTGGACCGTTTCACTCCCGCGGATAAAAAGAAACCGCCCCGAAGGGCGGTTCCGATATAGCAGGTATCGCTTAGCCGCCGAGGTAGGCGTCGCGTACCTTGGGGTCGTTGAGCAGCTCTTCGCCGCTACCCTGCATGACGATGTGGCCGTTCTCCAGCACGTAGCCGCGATCGGCCAGCTTCAGCGCCTGGTTGGCGTTTTGCTCGACCAGGAACACGGTCACGCCATCTTTGCGCAGTTGCTCGATGATGTCGAAGATCTGCTGGATGATGATCGGCGCCAGACCCAGCGACGGCTCGTCGAGCAGCAGCAGGTTGGGCTTGCTCATCAACGCGCGACCGATGGCGAGCATCTGCTGCTCGCCGCCGCTCATGGTGCCGGCACGTTGGGCGAAGCGTTCCTTCAGGCGCGGGAACAGGTGCAGTACCTTGTCCAGTTGCTCCTGATTGTCCGCCTTGTCACCGAAGAAGCCGCCCATGGCCAGGTTTTCCTCGACGGTCAGGCGGGCGAACACGCGACGGCCTTCTGGCACGATGGCGATGCTCTTGCGCATGATCTCCGGGGTATCCATGCCCACCAGCTCTTCACCCAGGTAACGGATGCTGCCGCTGGTGGCGCGCGGGTTGCCGCACAGGGTCATCAGCAGGGTCGACTTGCCGGCACCGTTGGCGCCGATCAGGGTGACGATCTCGCCTTTCTGCACTTCGATGCTGACGTCGTGCAGGGCCTGGATCTTGCCGTAGAAGGTTGAGACGTTGTTGAAGCTGAGCATGGATTACGCCTCCCCCAGATAGGCTTTGATCACGTCCGGGTTGTTGCGGATGTCGTCCGGCGTGCCGTCGGCCAGGGGAGTGCCCTGGTTGATCACGTAGATGTGGTCGGAAATGCTCATCACCAGCTTCATGTCGTGCTCGATCAGCAGCACGGTGACATTGTGCTCGTCACGCAGCACGCTGATCAGCGCTTTCAGGTCTTCGGTTTCACGCGGGTTGAGACCGGCGGCCGGCTCGTCGAGCATGAGGATGCTCGGGCGCGTCATCATGCAGCGGGCGATTTCCAGGCGACGCTGCTGACCGTAGGCCAGGGTGCCGGCGCTACGGTTGGCGAAGTCCACGAGGTCGACCTGTTCCAGCCAGTGGGCGGCGTAGTCCATGGCCTCGCGCTCGCTGCGGCGGAATGCCGAGGTTTTGAACAGACCCGCCAGGTAGCTGGTGTTGAGATGGCGATGCTGGGCGATCAGCAGGTTTTCCACCGCCGTCATGTCCTTGAACAGACGCACGTTCTGGAAGGTGCGTACCACGCCCTTGCGGGCGATCTTGTGGCCGGGCAGGCCTTCGATCGCTTCGCCATTGAGGCGGATGCTGCCGGAGCTCGGCTGATAGAAGCCGGTCAGGCAGTTGAAGACGGTGGTCTTGCCGGCGCCGTTCGGGCCGATCATCGAGACCACCTGCTTTTCCTTGACATTCAGGCCCACCCCGTTGACGGCCAACAGACCGCCGAAACGCATGGACAGGCCGCTTACTTCGAGAATCGTGCGGCTCATCGCTTCAGCTCCAGGTGGGGACGTTGCATAGGCAGCAACCCTTGCGGGCGCCAGATCATCATGAAGATCATGACCAGGCCGAAGATCAGCATGCGGTACTCGCTCAGTTCACGCATCTCCTGCAGCATCACCATGACGATGGCGGCGAGGATAACGCCCAGCTGAGAGCCCATGCCGCCGAGTACGACGATGGCGAGGATCATCGCTGACTCGATGAAGGTGAACGACTCTGGCGTTACCAGGCCCTGACGGGCAGCGAAGAAGCTGCCGGCGAAACCGGCCAGGCTGGCACCGATGGTGAAGGCCGAAAGCTTGATCACGGTCGGGTTCAGGCCCAGCGCACGGCAGGCAATCTCGTCTTCGCGCAGTGCTTCCCAGGCACGCCCGATCGGCATGCGCAGCAGGCGGTTGACCAGGAACAGGGTCAGCAGCACCAGCAGCAGGGCGATCAGGTAGAGGAAGATCACCTTGTACTGCGAGTTGTAGGCGATTTCGAAGTAGCCGTGGAAGGTCGGCATGTCGGCCGGCACGCGGCGCTCGAAGGACAGACCGAACAGGGTCGGCTTGTTCTCGTTGGCGATACTCAGGCCGTTCGGGCCACCGGTCAGCTCGGTCAGGTTACGCAGCAGAATGCGGATGATCTCGCCGAAGCCCAGGGTCACGATGGCCAGGTAGTCGCCGCGCAGGCGCAGCACCGGGAAACCGAGCAGGAAGCCGAACAGCGCAGCCATCATCCCGGCGATCGGCAGGCACATCCAGAAACTCAGGCCGAAGTAATGCGAGAGGATCGCATAGCTGTAGGCGCCGACTGCGTAGAAGCCGACGTAACCCAGGTCGAGCAGACCGGCCAGACCCACCACGATGTTCAGGCCAAGGCCGAGCATCACGTAGATCAGGATCAGCGTGGCGATATCCACCGAACCGCGGCTGGCGAAGAACGGCCACACCAGCGCCACCATGACCATCGCCAGAATGATCCAGCGCTGGGTGGAGGGCAGGGTGAGGAAGTTGCCGATCTGACCGGAGCCGCTGGGCAGCTTGGGCAGTTTGGCCCAGGCCGGAGTCAGCCGGTCACGCAGCAATTGCCAGAGGAAGATCAGCGTAGCGGCGCCGCCGATGCACCAGAGTTCGAACGCAGTTGCGCCTTCCACGCGCAGGCTGATGCCGACGGTGGAGAGTTTCAGGCCCAGTACCGGGTAGGAGATGATCAGCACCAGCAGGGCGCTGAAAATCGCGGATTTGATGTTCCGGCTCATACCTTTTCCACCTCCGGGCGGCCAAGGATGCCGGTTGGACGGAACAGCAGCACCAGCACCAGCAGGCTGAAGGCCACCACGTCCTTGTATTGATCACCGAAGATATCGGCGCCGAAGGCTTCGGCCACGCCCAGCAGCAGGCCGCCGAGTACCGCGCCAGGGATGCTGCCGATGCCGCCCAGTACCGCAGCGGTGAAGGCCTTGATGCCGGCGAGGAAGCCAAGGTGCGGGTTGATCACACCGTAGTTCATGCCCAGCAGTACCGAGGCGATGGCGGCCAGCGCCGCGCCGATGACGAAGGTCAGGGCGATGATGTTGTTGGTGTTGATGCCGAGCAGGTTGGCCATCTTCAGATCTTCGGCGCAGGCGCGGCAGGCGCGGCCCAGGCGCGAACGGGAGATGAACAGGGTCAGGCCGATCATGGTGACGAAGGTGACGATGAAGATCAGCACCTGCATGTAGGACACCACCACGCCGTTGGCGGCGCTTTCACCGAGGATGAAATTGCCCGGCAGCAGGCTGGGAATGGCCTTGTCCTTGGAGTCCTGTGAGAGCAACACCGCGTTTTGCAAGAAGATCGACATACCGATTGCGGAGATCAGCGGGATCAGACGGTTGCCGCCACGCAGGGGGCGGTAGGCCACCCGTTCGATGCTGTAGCCGTAGGCGCTGGTGACGATCATGGTGGCGGCGAACGCCGCGATCATCACGAAGGGCACGGCTTCCAGGCCGAACATGGCGAGGCCGGCGATAACGGTGAAGGCTACGTACGAGCCAATCATGTAAACCTCGCCATGGGCGAAGTTGATCATGCCGATGATGCCGTAGACCATGGTGTAGCCGATGGCGATCAGGGCATAGGTGCTGCCAATGGTCAGGCCATTTAGCAACTGTTGCAGGTAGTGATAAAGATCAGGCATTGCCTAACTCCTGGGCGCTTGCGTAAAGCGGCGCTTGTGGCGCAGCGCGAGGCCGGAATTCTTCTAATAAACAAAGCCCACTGCTCGCGCAGTGGGCTTTGGCTCAGACAGGAAGCTTACTTGGCTTCGGACTTGGTGCCGTCCTGGTGCCACTCGTACACCACGAAGCTGAAGTCCTTCAGGTCACCCTTCTCGTCGAAGGCCAGGGCGCCGGTGGGGGTGTCGAAGCTGTTGGCGCGCAGAGCAGCCGCTACCTTGGCGGTATCGGTATCGCCGGCTTTCTCGATGCCTTCGGCGATGACCTGAACGGCAGCGTAGGCCGGGAATACGAACGGACCGCTCGGGTCTTCGTTCTTGGCCTTGAAGGCCTCGACCAGCGCCTGGTTCTTCGGATCCTGGTCGAAGGACTTCGGCAGGGTGACCAGCAGGCCTTCGGAAGCCGGGCCGGCGATGGCCGAGATTTCCTTGTTACCCACACCTTCCGGACCCATGAACTTGACGTTCAGGCCGCGCTCTTTGGTCTGGCGCAGCAGCAGGCCCAGCTCCGGGTGGTAGCCGCCGTAGTAGACGAAGTCGACGCCAGCCTGGTTGAGCTTGGCGATCAGTGCCGAGAAGTCCTTGTCGCCGGCGTTGATGCCTTCGAACAGGGAAACCTTGACGCCTTTGCCTTCCAGGGTCTGCTTGACCGCGGTGGCGATACCTTCACCGTACTGCTGCTTGTCGTGAATGACGGCGACGTTCTTCGGCTTGACGTGGTCAGCGATGAAGTTACCGGCGGTCGGGCCTTGCAGGCTGTCCAGACCGATGGTGCGGAAGACCAGCTCGTAGCCACGAGCGGTGATGTCCGGGCTGGTGGAAGCCGCGGTGATCATCAGGATGCCTTCGTCTTCGTAGATGTCGGAAGCCGGCTGAGTAGAGCTGGAGCACAGGTGGCCAACCACGAACTTGACGCCGTCGTTGACGATCTTGTTGGCAACGGCAACGGCCTGCTTCGGATCGCACGCGTCGTCGTAGACCACGCCTTCGAGTTGGGCGCCGTTGACGCCGCCGGCCTTGTTGATCTGCTCGATGGCCATCTTGGCGCCGATGAATTGCATCTCACCGTACTGAGCAACGGCACCGGTCACCGGACCGGCCAGACCGATCTTGATGTTGTCGGCCGCCATCGAATAGCTGGCCGCCCCCGCCAGTGCCATTGCCGCGAACAGCTTGGAAATCTGCTTAGTAGCCTTGTTCATGAGTGCTCCACTCTTGTGTTTTTCGTTGTTGTAGTTCTTGCGGCCGAAGCTGCAGAACCGGGTTCGTTACCCCGGTAATGCCTCCGGCAACTGTACCGGAACAGTGTAGAGCGCGGATTTGCGCCTTGAAAAGCCGGCAGCTGGAGGCGAAACGTGGGGTTGTCGCTAAATTGCAAGGAATGTATAGAAAAACGGCGTGGCCTGGGTCGGCTGGCGAGCGTCGCGCGGTTGCCAGGGCAGTTGCCGACGCTATCATTGCGCGCCTGCATTCAACGCCATCGAGACGGGACACACCATGACGGATCAATCTAGCACCCTCTATGCCAAGCTGCTCGGTGAGACAGCACCGATTCGTTGGCAGGAACTGCAGCCGTTCTTCGCTCGCGGTGCGCTACTCTGGGTCGAGGGTAGTCAGGATCTGGTGGCGGTCGCGCAGGCTGTGGCCGAGAACGATCAGGCTCGAGTCGCGCAATGGATGAACCAAGGCCTGTTGTGCAAGCTCGAAGATTCACGTGCCGAAGATCTGCTCTCGCGTGACCCGCAGTTGTGGGCAGTCGTGGTCGCCCCCTGGGTGCTGGTACAGGAAAGGGCAGGGGATTCGACCCTGCACTGAAATGGCGCGCTGCAGGGCTGTGAGCGGCGAGCTAGACTCTTCGCACGCTCCCGCCAGGGAGTTTTTCGCAGCGTCATGGCAAAGGAGTGAGCCCCATGTTCGAACCTGGTCATCTGCATCGCAGTAATCCGCCCGGCCTGGGCGGGCAACCCGGTTACAGCATCGATTTCTACTACGAGGTGCGCAAGGATTCGCAAGAAGGGCCCATGCTGCATGGGCGTCTGGTGGGCGAGATCGACGGCAGGGCCTTCGAGGAAGTTTTCGAAATGCACCGCGATACTGCGTTCAATTTCGCCAGCGTGATCTCCCGCCTGGTGGCCAAGCATGGCCTGCCGCCCAACCATAGTCCGATCATGCGTGCGCACGCCGAGTACGATGCGATCTTCGAGGACATTCGCGCCAAGCTGCACGCCAAGCCGGGTGAAGCGGTGGACCTCGATCACCTGGAGCGCGACGGCCTGACGTGACCCCTGGCTGTTCGAGGACGAAAAAAAACCGGATTCCAGGATCCGGTTTTTTCATTCTCGGTCGTGCGTCAGGCCGCGACGAAACCAGCGGGGTAGGCCAGCGAGGCTTGGCTGCTCTGGACTTCGGCGATGGTTTCGCGGACGACCTGCTTGGCCAGGCAAGCGCACTTGCCGCACTGGCTGGCGATGCCGAGCGTGCCGCGGACTTCACGATAGCTGCAGCAGCCCTCGTAGACCGCGTCGCGGATTTGAGTATCGGTGACACCTTCACAGAGGCAGACGTACATAAGCAAGGCTCGTCTTGGTGGTTCTGTTCGATGGATCGGATACTAATGTTAATGAGAATGCTTGTCAAAGATCGATTGCGAATGCTCGCATCTCCTGACGAACGGTGTATGAGCGCCGTTGCGCAGATATGAAAAAACCGGCCTGGCCGGTTTTTTCATTGAAGGGTGAATGCGCGGAGGCTCACTGATCGAACTCGTCCCAGCCGCCCATTTCCTTCCAGCGATTGACGATGCCGCAGAACAGTTCGGCGGTCTTCTCGGTGTCGTAGCGTGCCGAGTGCGCTTCCTTGCCATCGAACTCGATACCGGCAGTCTGGCAGGCCTTGGCCAGCACGGTCTGGCCGTAGGCGAGACCAGCCAATGTCGCTGTATCGAAGCTGGAGAAGGGGTGGAAGGGGTTGCGCTTGATACCGCAGCGCGCCACCGCGGCATTGAGGAAGCCCAGGTCGAAGCTGCTGTTATGGCCGACCAGAATCGCACGCTTGCAGCCAGCCGATTTGATCGACTTGCGCAGTCCCTTGAAGATTTCGCCCAGCGCGTGCTCTTCGCTCACTGCCATGCGCAGCGGGTGGTCGAGCTTGATGCCGGTGAATTCCAGCGCGGCCTGTTCGATGTTGGCGCCTGCGAAGGGTTCGATGCGGAAGAAGTGGGTGTGATCCGGATAGAGGAAGCCGCTCTCGTCCATGGCGATGGTGGTCGCGGCGATTTCCAGCAGGGCATCGGTGGCGCAGTTGAAGCCGCCGGTTTCCACATCCACTACCACGGGCAAATAACCGCGAAAGCGCGCCGCCATGGGCGTGCGCGGGCCGGACGGCAGGCTGGGTTCGAGTTCGTCGTCGTAGTTGTCTTCGCTCACGCCTGAGCCTCCAGCAATTTCCAGCGCAGGGTTTCGCCGGCGCGCAGTGGCACCACGCTGTTGTCGCCCAGCGGCAGGGTGGCCGGCACGGTCCACTCCTCACGCACCAGGGTGATGCTGTCGCTGTTACGTGGCATGCCGTAGAAATCCGGGCCGTGGAAGCTGGCGAAGGCTTCCAGCTTGTCCAGCGCACCGCGCTGCTCGAAGGCCTCGGCGTACAGTTCGATGGCCGCATAGGCGGTGTAACAGCCGGCGCAGCCGCAGGCGGCTTCCTTGGCGTGCTTGACGTGCGGTGCCGAGTCGGTGCCGAGGAAGAACTTGACGTTGCCGCTGGTGGCGGCGTCGAGCAGGGCTTCCTGGTGCACGTTGCGCTTGAGGATCGGCAGGCAATAGAAGTGCGGGCGAATGCCGCCAACCAGCATGTGGTTGCGGTTGTAGAGCAGGTGGTGCGCGGTGATGGTGGCGCCGACGTTGGCCGAGGCGGCCTCGACGAACTGCACCGCGTCGCGGGTGGTGATGTGCTCGAACACCACTTTCAGTGTGGGGAAGCGTTCGACCACGCGGGTCAGGTGCTCGTCGATGAAGGCTTTCTCACGGTCGAACACGTCTATCTCGGCGCGGGTCACTTCGCCATGCACCAGCAGCAGCATGCCGACCTCGGCCATGGCTTCCAGCGCCGGGAAGATCTTGTCGATGCTGGTCACGCCCGAGTCGGAGTTGGTGGTGGCGCCGGCCGGGTAGAGCTTGGCGGCATGCACGAAGCCACTGGCCTTGGCCGCGCGCACATCCTCGGGGCTGGTGTTGTCGGTGAGGTACAGCACCATCAGCGGCTCGAAGCGGCTGCCTGCTGGGCGGGCCGCGAGAATGCGCTGGCGATAGGCGTCGGCTTCGGCGACGTTGCGTACCGGCGGAACCAGGTTGGGCATGATGATGGCGCGGCCAAAAGTGCGCGCGGCATCGCCGACGGTGTGTGGCAGCACCGCGCCGTCGCGCAGGTGAATGTGCCAGTCATCGGGACGCAGGAGAGTCAGGCGGTCGGACATGGAGGCTTCCAGGCGGGTAAAACGTGGCCGCATGTTAACTGAAAAGCGCCTGTTCGCGCTCGCGCCGACGCGACAATCGCACGCAGGGGTCAAGTTTCCGCGCGCCTGACCGATACCCCGTGAGAATGCCGTGAACCGCCGTGGAGTTGACCGTGCGTGCGCCCAATTTCCTTCTGATCAGCCTGCTGGCTGGCATGCCCTTGTGCCTGCCGGCGCATGCCATCAGCTTCCAGACGCGGCTGGAAAAGGTAGAGTGGACGGTCGAGGGTGACCAGTTCGAGTGTCGCCTGAGCCAACCGATCAGCAATTTCGGCAGCGGCGAGTTCGTACGCCGCGCGGGTGAACAGGTCACCTTTCGTCTCAAGGCCCGTGAGCGCTGGATGGGTGTGGGGTCGGCGACTTTGCTGGCGGCGGCGGCGCCCTGGCAGCCGGGGCGCGGCGATATCAATCTCGGTGTGGTCAGCGTCGGTATTGGCGAGGTGCCGTTCAACAGTTCGCAGGAGCAGGGGGCGCGGCTGCTCACCGGTCTGCTCGAAGGGCGCAGCCCGCTGGTGCGTCATCGCACCCTCAATGGTGGCGACAATCTGGAAGTACGTTTGCTGCCTGTGAAGTTTCACAAGGCCTATGACGATTACCAGGCCTGTATCGCCAAGTTGCTACCGGTCAATTTCGATCAGATTCGCCAGGCGCAGATCGGTTTTCCCGGTGGCGGCATCGATCTCGATCCGATGGCCAAGGCCAAGCTCGACATCATCCTCGACTTCGTCAAGGCCGACCCGAGCATCAACAGCTTCCAGATCGATGGTCACGCCGACAACAGCGGCAATCGTCTGACCAATCGCGACCTCTCACGCCGCCGTGCGCTGGCCGTGCAGGAATATCTGGTGGCCGGTGGCGTACCGGTCGAGCAGATCACCATGCGCTTTCATGGCGAGCGTTACCCGCTGGTGCCAAATAACAACGAAGCCAATCGCGCCAAGAACCGCCGCGCGACCCTGCGCCTGGATCGCGTACCCGCGCCGGAAGTCCCGGTACAGAGCGAACCGCAGACCGCTCCACCGACCACCCCGGTCGATCCGGTCGGAAGCACCCCCTCCTGAGCAAAAAACGCTGATTCTCGCCGTCGCTTCGTCGTCACAAGCTGTCGCGCCCCTGTAAATTGGCCCGCAGGGCCAGTAGAATCACCGGTTTTACCGTACAACCCGTGGAGTGATGGCATGGCGGACGTCAAAAAGGTAGTTCTGGCCTATTCCGGTGGCCTGGACACCTCGGTGATCCTCAAGTGGCTGCAAGATACCTACAACTGTGAAGTGGTGACTTTCACCGCCGACCTCGGTCAGGGCGAGGAGGTCGAGCCGGCCCGCGCCAAGGCTCAGGCGATGGGCGTCAAGGAAATCTACATCGACGATCTGCGCGAAGAGTTCGTCCGCGATTTCGTCTACCCGATGTTCCGCGCCAACACCGTCTACGAAGGCGAGTACCTGCTGGGTACGTCCATCGCCCGCCCGCTGATCGCCAAGCGCCTGATCGAAATCGCCAACGAGACCGGCGCCGACGCCATCTCCCACGGTGCTACCGGCAAGGGCAATGACCAGGTGCGTTTCGAGCTGGGCGCCTATGCGCTGAAGCCGGGGGTGAAAGTCATCGCCCCGTGGCGCGAGTGGGACCTGCTGTCGCGCGAGAAGCTGATGGACTACGCCGAGAAGCACGCCATCCCGATCGAGCGCCACGGCAAGAAGAAGTCGCCGTACTCCATGGACGCCAACCTGCTGCACATCTCCTATGAAGGTGGCGTGCTGGAAGACACCTGGACCGAGCACGAAGAAGACATGTGGAAGTGGACTGTCTCCCCTGAGGCAGCACCGGACGCACCGACTTATATCGAGCTGACCTACCGCGCCGGCGACATCGTCGCCATCGACGGCAAGGCCATGAGCCCGGCGCAGGTACTGGCCGAGCTGAACCGCATCGGTGGCGAGAACGGCATTGGCCGTCTGGACATCGTCGAGAACCGTTTCGTCGGCATGAAGTCCCGTGGCTGCTACGAGACCCCCGGCGGCACCATCATGCTCAAGGCTCACCGCGCCATCGAGTCGATCACCCTCGACCGCGAAGTGGCGCACCTGAAAGACGAGCTGATGCCGAAGTACGCCAGCCTGATCTACAACGGTTTCTGGTGGAGCCCGGAGCGTCTGATGCTGCAACAGATGATCGACGCCTCCCAGGCCAACGTGAACGGCGTGGTACGCCTGAAGCTGTACAAAGGCAACGTCATCGTCACTGGCCGCAAGTCCGACGACTCGCTGTTCGATGCCAACATCGCGACCTTCGAGGAAGATGGTGGCGCCTACAACCAGCAGGACGCGGCGGGCTTCATCAAGCTCAACGCCCTGCGCATGCGCATCGCCGCCGGCAAGGGCCGCAAGCTGGTCTAAGCTGATTCACCTGCGCTACAAGGACCCCGGCCAAGTGCCGGGGTTCTGCTTTCCAGAAGAGGAAAACCTGATGAGACTGCTGCATACCATGCTGCGTGTCGGCGACCTGGACCAATCCATCGCCTTCTACACCGAAGTGCTGGGCATGACCTTGCTGCGGCGCAAGGATTACCCGGACGGACAGTTCACCCTGGCCTTCGTTGGCTATGGCGACGAGGCACACAACAGCGTGATCGAGCTGACCCACAACTGGGGTGTGGACAGCTACGAACTGGGCACCGGCTACGGTCATATCGCCCTGGAAGTCGAGGATGTCTACAAGGCCTGCGAGGACATTCGCAGTCGGGGCGGCAAGATCACCCGCGAGCCGGGGCCGATGAAGCATGGCAGCAGCATCCTGGCCTTCGTCGAGGATCCGGACGGTTACAAGGTCGAGCTGCTGTCGCCCAAGCGAAGCGATTGACAGCTGGAAATCTTTGTAAGTAAATGCTTACAAAGATAGTGGCTATTCGCTGATCGGCGAGGTGCCCCATGATGGCTGATCCCAAGGCCTTGCGCCTTATTCGCGTGGTTCAGGAGCTGTCGATGGCGAAGGACGTGGACCGTGTGGCGGAGATTGTCCGCAGCGTGGCCCGCGAGCTGACCGGGGCCGACGGCGCTACCTTCGTTCTGCGCGATGGGCAGCAATGTTTCTATCGCGATGAGGACGCCATCTCACCCTTGTGGAAGGGCCAGCGTTTCCCCCTCAGTGCGTGTATCAGCGGTTGGGCCATGCTCAACCGCCGCGCCGCCGTGATCCCCGATATCTATGTCGACTCGCGCATTCCCCATGAGGTGTATCGGCCTACCTTCGTCAAGAGTCTGGTCATGGTGCCCATCCGGACCCTGGAGCCGATCGGCGCCATTGGCACCTATTGGGCGGAGTCTTATCAGGCCTCCGACGAGCAGATTCAGCTGCTGCAGGCCTTGGCCGACTCCACCTCGGTGGCCCTGGAGAATGTCCAGGTCTATGCCGAGCTGGAGCAGCGTGTAGAAGAGCGCACGGCGCAACTGGCCGAGGCCAATCGGCGCTTGCAGGACGAGGTGCGTGAACGCCAGCTGGCCGAGCAGGCGGTGCGCCAGCTGTCGCTGACCGATGAGTTGACCGGGCTGTACAACCGTCGCGGTTTTCGCCTGCTGGCCGAACGCGAACTGCGTGCGGCGCAGCGGCGCAAGGGCCGTTGCCTGTTGCTGTACGCCGATCTCGATGATCTCAAACCGGTCAATGATCGCTTCGGCCATGGTGCCGGGGATCGTTTGCTCAGGGCGGCGGCCGAAGTGCTCAAGACCCAGTTCCGTACCACCGACGTGATCGCTCGCCTGGGCGGCGATGAGTTCGTCGTGCTGGCCAGCGACTACAGCGATAGCGAAGAGGTGCTGCGGCGTCTTGAGCAGGCATTGCGTGGCAGAGAGGGCGGAGCCGGTCAGAGACTATCAATGAGCATGGGGATCAGCGAATCGTCGCTGAATCCCGACGAGGGACTCGATAGTCTGTTGGTGCAAGCCGATGCGGCGATGTACGCCAACAAGTGCGCGCGGCGCGCCTTGCGCGCGGTGAGCTGAAACGAAAAAGCCCCGCGGTTGGCGGGGCTTCTTGCGCGGCGCGTTCAGATATCGAAGTCGTATTCGGCCAGCTGTTTGTGCAGGCGACGTTCTTCGAGGAAGTTGTCGATGATGCGGCGCTTGGTCAGGTTGGTCTTGGCGACTTCTACCGCAGGCTCGGCATCGTCCGATTCTTCCGCGACAAAGTCTTCGTCCAGCTCGAGATCTTCTTTGTCAGTGCTCATCTATTCCACTCCAGGCCAGTTACTGGGGCCGTTTGCGCACCTTATAGCGGCAAAAATAGAGCGGGTAAAAAAGATTTTTTCAATCAGGAGATCGCCAGATTCTATGGTCGATCAATCGTCGGATGTCTTGGCCTTGTACTCGCACAGATCTTCGATGCGGCAGGCGCCACAACGCGGTTTGCGCGCGGTGCAAACATAGCGCCCGTGCAGGATCAGCCAGTGATGGGCGTCGAGCAGATAATCCTTGGGCACGAACTTGAGCAGCTTCTTCTCCACCTCCACCACGTTCTTGCCCGGCGCGATGCCGGTGCGGTTGCTGACGCGAAAAATATGCGTGTCCACGGCCATGGCCAGCTGGCGGAAGGCGGTGTTGAGCACCACGTTGGCAGTCTTGCGGCCGACGCCTGGCAGGGCTTCGAGGTCCTCGCGGTTGTCCGGCACCTGGCTGCCGTGTTTCTCGATGAGAATGCGGCAGGCCTCGATGACGTTCTTCGCCTTGCTGTTGTAAAGGCCGATGGTCTTGATGTACTCGGAAAGTCCCTCGACGCCCAGGGCGTAGATGGCCTCCGGCGTATTGGCCACCGGAAACAGCTTGGCCGTGGCCTTGTTGACGCTGACGTCTGTGGCCTGGGCCGATAGCGTCACCGCCACCAGCAGCTCGAAGGGCGTGCTGTAGGCCAGTTCGGTCTTCGGCTCGGGGTTGTCCTCGTGCAGGCGCCGGAAGATTTCCAGACGTTTGGCTGCGTTCATTCGATGACTCCGGTAACGCGAACGCGGCGGCTTTGTGCAGGCAGCTCGGGCGCGGCGGCCTTGGCCCGTTCCGCGGCGATCTGATCGATGCGGTTCTTGCCGGCGATCAGCAGGCCCAGGACGATAAAGGCGCCCGGCGGCAGGATGGCCAGCAGAAAGCCCTTGTAGTCCTGCACCAGGGTGAGCTTCCACTCGGCGGCAATCGGGCCGAACAGCAGGTGCATGTTGGCGAACAGTGCACCGGTACCGAGCAGCTCGCGGATGGCGCCGATAAGCACCAGCACCACGCCGAAGCCCAGGCCCATCATCAGGCCGTCATAGGCGGCGCGGGCCGGGTCATGCTTGGCGGCGAAGCCGTCGGCGCGGCCGAGAATCACGCAGTTGGTGGTGATCAGCGGGATGAAGATGCCGAGAATCTGGTACAGCTCATAGGTGTAGGCCTGCATCAGCAGTTCGATGCAGGTCGTCAGCGCGGCAATGATCATGACGAAGGCAGGTAGACGCACGGCTGTATTGACGACGCCGCGGACCAGCGACACGGCGGTATTGGAGCACACCAGCACCACCGCACTGGCCAGGGCCAGGCCGAGGGCGTTGACCGTGGAGTTGCTCACCCCCAGCAGCGGGCACAGGCCGAGCAGCTGCACCAGCGCCGGGTTGTTCTTCCACAGGCCGTTGAAGCTGATTTCGCGGTAACTGGTCATTGTTCGTCCTCCGCCAGGCCCAGCAGTTGGGCGCGGTGCTTGTCGAAGTAGCGCAGGGCGCCGTGCACGGCCTTGACCACGGCGCGCGGGGTGATGGTGGCGCCGGCGAACTGGTCGAACTCGCCGCGATCCTTCTTCACTGCCCAGCCGTCTTCGCCGGGGGTGCTCAGGGACTTGCCCTCGAAGCTGCGCACCCAGTCGCTCTTGGCCAGCTCGATCTTGTCACCCAGCCCCGGGGTTTCTCGGTGGCTGAGCACACGTACGCCAGCCAGGCGACCATCGGCGAAGATGCCCACCAGCAGGTGGATGGCGCCGCTGTAGCCATCCGGTGCGGTCACCGGCAGGATCAGCGCGCTGGGTTGCTCGCCCTTCAAGGCCAGGTAGGCCGACTGCGGGCTGCGGTGGCCCAGCTCGGGGGCGTTGAGCTCGATGCGGTTGTCCAGCAGGTGGTTGTCATAGCTGCCGGCCGGCAGGATCTCGGCCAGGGCGCGCACCTGCGCTTCGCGCTCGGCGGCGGCGATACGCGTGGCGGTGCCCTGTTGCAGCAGGGCGACGCTGCCGACGGTGCCAATGGCGAACAGCCCGAGCACCAGGGCGTTCTTCAGCATCGAGCGGCTGATTTCCGGCAGCATGCTCATTCTCCCAGCTTGAAGCCGCTATTGGGCTTGCGATGGCCGTAGCTGCGCGGCCGGGTGTAGTAATCGATGGTCGGCGCCGCCAGGTTCATCAGCAAAACGGCGAAGGCCACCGCGTCCGGGTAGCCGCCCCAGGCGCGGATCACGTAGACCAGTACACCGACGCCGATGCCGAACACCAGGCGCCCGCGATTGCTGGTAGCGCCGGACACCGGGTCGGTGACGATGAAGAAGGCGCCGAGCATGGTGGCGCCGGTCAGCAGGTGAAACAGCGGCGAGCCGTTGGAATCCGAGCCGCTGCCGTTCCAGAACAGCAGGCTCATGACGAACAGCGCGGCGAGCATCCCCACTGGCGCGTGCCAGGTGATCAGGCGTTTGTGCAGCAGGTACAGGCCGCCGGCGAGAAAGGCCAGGTTGACCGCCTCGCTGCCGGCGCCGCCGAAGTGGCCGAAGGCCACATTGCTAGCGCGTAGCTCGTCGATGGTCAGGCTCTTGTTGACCTTCAATGCGTCCAGCGCGGTGGCCTGGGCCCAGCCGTCGGGCAGGTTGGCAATGCCGAGGATGTGCTTGAGACCGTCCAGCGCGGCGACGCCGTGTGGCGCAGGCCAACTGGTCATTTCCACCGGGAAGGAGATCAGCACCACCACGTAGCCGACCATGGCCGGGTTGAAGGGGTTCTGCCCGAGGCCGCCATATAGCTGCTTGCCGAAGCCGATGGCGAAGCCGCAGGCGATCAGGGTCAGCCACCAGGGCGAGTAGGGCGGCAGGGCCAGGGCCAGTAGCACGGCGGTGACCAGGGCGCTGTAGTCCTTGAGGAAGAAGGCCAGCGGGCGTTGGCGCGCTGCCAGCAAGGCGGCCTCGAAGCCCAGCGCGCAGAGGCTGGCCCAGACCAGGTTGAACAGGGTGCCGGCGCCGAACAGCCAGGTCAGCGCGAGGATGCCCGGCACAGTGGCCAGCAGCACCTGCAGCATGACCTGCTGGGTGCGGTTGCTGCCCTTGGCGTGGGGCGATGTGATGCGGGGCAGGGCCATCGGCGCTCCGGTGGTTCTGTTACTGCGTTCGTACTGATCGCAGTGGTGTTCATTCCCCGGATTGCATCCGGGCTACGGTTGTCTGTGCCGCCCGGATGCTCCGATGCGACGGATTATTGCGTGTAGCCCGGATGCAATCCGGGATGATCGTTACGGCTGATAGTCGGCCAGCTTGCGTTCGGCTTCGCTCAGACGAGTGCTTGCCTGCTCCAGTGCATCGGCGGCGGCGTTGTCGTCCCGTTCCAGCTTGCGCAGGTCGGCGCGAGCAAAGGCCACTTCGGTTTTCAAGGCTTTCAGCTCGGCATCCACACCAGGCCGTTCGGTGCGTACCAGTTCCGGGGCAGGCTTGCCCGAGGCCGCCTCGGCGGCGTGCAGGGCCTGTTCGGCAGCGGCCAGGGCATCACGCAGCGGCTGCAGAGTGGCTTCGTCAGCGCCGGCCTTCTCGGCCTTCTTCAGTTCGGCGCGTTTCATCGCCAGCTCGACCTTGGCCTTTTTCAAGGCATCGTCACCGGCGGATTTGGCGGCTGGGGCGGGTATCTGGCTCTCCACATCGGCCAGGCCTCTCTCGGCTTCTTCCAGTTGCTGGCGCAGACGGGCGAGTTCGGCCTGTTGCTCGTCGTCCGGGGTTTCGATCTTCTCCAGCTTGCGCAGCTGCGCCTTGAGCATGGCCGCTTCGATCTTGGCCTTTTTCAAGGCATCGTCACCGGCGGGTTTGGCGGCTGGGTCGGGTGTCTGGCTCTCCAGATCGGCCAGGGCTCTCTCGGCTTCTTCCAGTTGCTGGCGCAGACGGGCGAGTTCGGCCTGTTGCTCGTCGTCCGGGGGTTCGATCTTCTCCAGCTTGCGCAGCTGCGCCTTGAGCATGGCCGCTTCGATCTTGGCCTTTTTCAAGGCATCGTCACCGGCGGGTTTGGCGGCTGGGGCGGGTGTCTGGCTCTCCAGATCGGCCAGGACCTTCTCGGCGGCTTCCAGTTGCTGACGCAGACGAGCGAGTTCGGCCTGCTGGTCGTCGTCCGGGTTTTCGATCTTTTCCAGCTTGCGCAGCTGGGCCTTGAGCATGGCGGCTTCGATCTTGGCCTTCTTCAGCGCTTCGTCGCCGGCGGGCTTGGGCTTCGGGGCTGGTGCAGCTGCCTGTGCGTCGGCCAAGGCCTTTTGCGCGGCTTCGGCAGCGGCGCGCAGCTCGCTGACCTGCGCCTGCAGTTCGGGCGTGTCGTGGGCAGCCAGCTGTTTTTCCGCCTTCTTCAGCGCGACCTGGGCCATGCTGGCTTCGATCTTGAGTTTCTTCAGCGCTTCGTCTGCGGGGGAGGTCGCTGCCACAGCCGGTGCCTCGGCCTGCGCCGCCTTGGTGCGGGCGGCTTTTTCGGCACGGGCCTTGCGCTCGGCTTCCTTCTGCTCCTCGGCGCGGCGCAGGCGTTCCTGGCGCTGCTCGAAGCGCTGCTTGGAGTGTTCGGCCTTGAGCTGCTTCTGTTCCAGTTCGCGGATTTCCGCCTTGGCTGCGCGGTAGTACTGCACCAGCGGAATGCTCGATGGGCAGACGTAGGCGCAGGCGCCGCATTCGATGCAATCGAATAGGTTGTGCGCCTTGAGCTGCTCGTGCTCCTGACCCAGGGCGAAGAAGTGCAGTTGTTGCGGCAGCAGGCTGGCCGGGCAGGCCTCGGCGCACTCGCCGCAGCGGATGCAGGGCATGGCCGGCGGTGGTGGCGGCAGTTCGACGGCGGTGCTGGCCAGCAGGCAGTTGCTGGTCTTGATCAGCGGCACCTCGAGGCTGGGCAGGGTAAAGCCCATCATCGGTCCGCCCATGATCAGGCGATTGAGTTTGCTGGTGTCCAGCCCGGCGAACTGCAGCAGCTCGCCCACCGGCGTGCCGAGCAGCGCCTCGACGTTGCCGGGGCGCGCCAGTGCCTCGCCGGTCAGGGTGGTGATGCGCGAGATCAGTGGTTTGCCCAGCAAAACGGCGTCATGGATGGCCACGCAGGTACCGACGTTCTGGCAGAGGATGCCGATATCGGCCGGCAGCCCGCCTGAGGGCACTTCGACACCGGTGAGAATCTGGATCAGCTGCTTCTCGCCGCCGGAGGGGTACTTGGTGGGAAACACCCGCACCTGGTAGCTGCGCTCGCTGCAGGCGCCGCGCACCGCGGCGATGGCCTCGGGCTTGTTGTCCTCGATGCCGATCAGCACCTGATCGGGCTGGATCAGCTGCACCAGGATATCGATGCCGGAAACCAGCTCGCCGGCGCGCTCGCGCATCAGCAGGTCGTCGGCGGTGATATAGGGTTCGCATTCGGTGCCGTTGATGATCAGCGTATGGATCTTCTGCGTTGGCCGTGCCGTGAGCTTGACCGCCGTGGGGAAGCCGGCACCGCCCAGGCCGCTGATACCGGCCTCGCGAATCAGCGCCAGCAGCTCGGCCGATTCCATATGCCGGTAGTCGGCATGGGGCGTCAGTTCGTCCCACTCGTCCAGGCCGTCGCTGTCGATGACGATGGCCGGTGCCAGCATGCCGGAGACGTGCGGGTAGGGCTGCGGGCCGATAAAGCTGACGGTGCCGGAGGTGGGGGCATGCAGCGGCGTGCTGACGAAGCCGTTGGCCTCGGCGATCTTCTCGCCCTTGCGCACGCGCTGGCCGACGACCACGCAGGGTTCGGCGACTGCACCGATATGCTGGCCAAGCGGCAAGACCAGGCGCTTGGGCAGCGGCGCCTGCTGGATCGGCGTGCGGTTGGACAGCTCCTTGCGCTCGGCAGGGTGGATGCCACCCGGGATATCCCAGATCTTTTCCTGCGCGCTCATGCCGCCTGCTCCCGGTCGCTGGCGATCAACTGGCCGGGCGCCAGCGGTTTGTCCCATTTCCAGCTCTGCACGGTGCTACTGACTTCGATCATGTCGATGCAGTCCACCGGGCACGGCTCGACGCAGAGGTCGCAGCCGGTGCACTCGCTGACGATGACCGTGTGCATCTGCCGCGCCGCGCCGACGATGGCGTCCACCGGGCAGGCCTGGATGCACTTGGTGCAGCCAATGCATTCTGCTTCGCGGATAAACGCGACCATCTGCGGCTTCTCGCCTTCCACAGCATCCAGCGGCTCGGGTTCGACGTCCAGCAGGTCGGCCAGCGCCTGGATGGTCGCCTCGCCACCAGGTGGGCACTTGTTGATCTTGTCGCCGCCAGCGATCGCCTCGGCGTAGGGCTTGCAGCCCGGGTAGCCGCACTGGCCGCACTGGGTCTGCGGCAGCAAGGCGTTGATCTGCTCGGCGATGGGGTCGCCCTCGACCTTGAAGCGCACCGCAGCAAAACCGAGGATGGCGCCGGCGATCAGGCACAGGCCGAGCAGGGCGAGGACGGCGACCAGAACCAGGCTCATAGCTTGATCAACCCGGCAAAGCCCATGAAGGCCAGCGACATCAGACCGGCGGTGATCATGCCGATGGCCGCGCCCTGAAAGGACTTCGGCACGTCGGCGATGGCAATGCGTTCGCGCATGGCGGCGAACAGCACCAGCACCAGGGAGAAGCCCAGGCCTGCGGCGAAGCCGTTGGCAGTGGCGGTGATGAAGGTGAACTCGGCCTTGTTGGCGTTGAGCAGGGCGACGCCGAGGACGATGCAGTTGGTGGTGATCAGCGGCAGGAAGATGCCCAGCACGCGATACAGCAGTGGGCTGGTCTTGTTCACCACCATCTCGGTGAACTGCACGGTCACGGCGATCACCAGGATGAAGCTGATGGTGCGCAGGTATTCCAGGTCCAGCGGTTTGAGCACGTACTGCTGCACCAGGTAGCTGCACATGGCGGCCAGGGTCAGCACGAAGGTGGTGGCCAGGGACAGGCCGATGGCTGTTTCGATCTTCTTCGACACGCCCATGAACGGGCACAGGCCGAGGAACTGCACCAACACGAAGTTGTTGACCAGGATGGCGCTGACCATGATCAGGACGAGTTCGGTCATCGGATTGCCGTCGAGTGCGCAAAGGCCATAGGAAAAGGGCGCCTATTATCGGGAAGCGCGTAGATGCAAACAAGCCGGCATTGGCCGGCTTGTTCGACGCCTATAAGCCTAGCTGGGGCTTACTTGACGCGCTGGCCCGGCTTGGCGCCGCTGTCCGGGCTGAGCAGGTAAATTTCCTCGCCACCGGGGCCGGCGGCCAGGACCATGCCTTCGCTGATGCCGAACTTCATCTTGCGCGGCGCCAGGTTGGCGACGTACAGGGTCAGGCGGCCTTCCAGCTTGCTCGGGTCCGGGTAGGCGGACTTGATGCCGGAGAACACGTTGCGCTTCTCGTCGCCGATATCCAGCGACAGGCGCAGCAGCTTGTCGGCGCCTTCGACGAACTCGCACTTCTCGATCAGGGCGATACGCAGGTCGACGGCGGCGAAGGCGTCGAAGTTGATCTCGGCGGCCAGCGGGTCCTTGGCCAGTTCACCATTGCCCTGTGGCTTGGACGCTTCGGCGGCCAGGTCTTCCTTGGAGGCTTCGACCATGGCTTCGATCTTCGCCGGCTCGATGCGGGTGAGCAGCGGGTTGAACGGGTTGAACTGATGGTTGGCCAGCGGCAGCGACAGGTCGGCCCAGGTTTGCGGCTTCACATTGAGGAAGGCTTCGGCATCGGCGGCCAGCTTCGGCAGCACGGGTTTCAACATGATTACCAACTGGCGGAACAGGTTGATGCCCAGCGCGCAGATTTCCTGCACCTCGGCCTGTTTGCCTTCGACCTTGTTCAGGGCCCAGGGCGCCTTGTCGGCGATCCAGGCATTGGCGCGGTCGGCCAGCGCCATGATCTCGCGCATGGCGCGGGAGAAATCACGTGCTTCGTAGGCCTCGGCAATGCTCGGCGCTGCGGCCTGGAAGGCGTCCCACAGCTCCGGCTCCGGGTTGGCGGCGACCAGCAGGCCATCGTTACCCTTGTGGATGAAACCGGCGCAGCGGCTGGCGATATTCACTACTTTGCCGACCAGGTCCGAGTTGACCTTCTGCACGAAGTCATCGAGGTTCAGGTCCAGATCGTCGACGCCACGGCCCAGTTTGGAGGCGTAGTAGTAGCGCAGGTATTCCGGGTTCAGGTGGTCCAGGTAGGTGCGTGCCTTGATGAAGGTGCCGCGCGACTTGGACATCTTCTGCCCGTTGACCGTCAGGTAGCCGTGCACATTGACCGCGGTGGGCTTGCGGTAGCCCGCGCCTTCGAGCATGGCCGGCCAGAACAGGGCGTGGAAGTTGACGATGTCCTTGCCGATGAAGTGATACAGCTCGGCGGTGGAATCCTTGCCCCAGAATGCGTCGAAGTCCAGCTCCGGACGGCGCGCGCAGAGGTTCTTGAAGCTGGCCATGTAGCCGATCGGCGCGTCCAGCCAGACGTAGAAGTACTTGCCCGGCTCGCCGGGAATCTCGAAGCCGAAGTAGGGCGCATCACGGCTGATGTCCCACTCCTGCAGGCCGCCGTCGAGCCACTCGGCGATCTTGTTGGCCACCGCTTCCTGCAGGGCGCCGGAGCGCGTCCACTGCTTGAGCATGGCTTCGAAGTCCGGCAGCTTGAAGAAGAAGTGCTGCGACTCCTTGAGCACCGGCACCGCGCCGGAGATGGCCGAGCGCGGGTTCTTCAGCTCGGTCGGTGCATAGGTGGCACCGCATTTCTCGCAGTTGTCGCCGTACTGATCCTCGGTGTCACATTTCGGGCAGGTGCCCTTGATGAAACGGTCGGCGAGGAACATGCCCTTCTCGGGGTCGAAGTACTGGGTCACCGCGCGGGTGGCGATATGGCCCTTGTCGCGCAGCGCCAGGTAGATCGACGCCGACAACTCGCGGTTTTCCTCCGAGTGGGTGGAGTGGTAGTTGTCGAAGTCCACGCCGAAGTCGGCGAAGTCGGCGGTGTGCTCGGCCTGTACGTTGGCAATGAGCTGCTCGGGGGTGATGCCTTCTTTCTCGGCGCGCAGCATGATCGCCGAACCGTGCGCATCGTCTGCACAGACGTAGATGGCCTGATTGCCACGCAGCTTCTGGTAGCGCACCCACATGTCGGTCTGCACGTACTCGAGCATATGGCCAAGGTGGATGGAACCGTTGGCGTAGGGGAGGGCGCTGGTAACGAGAATCTTGCGGGCTTCGGTCATGGTGATCGGCTGCACTGGTAAAACGAGGGAAGTCGGCAACTATAAAGCAGCGGCAGGCTGCAAGCCACCTGCACCGGGTAAGCGTGGTCGATGTACCGCGCATGGCTCGGTGCTGCTGCTATTATGCCGGCCTGTTTTTCTGCTGCCTTCTGGAGTCCATGCATGAGTGCCGTCACCCGCGAAGCGGTCGAAGCCTGTCTGCGTCAGTTCACCGACCCACATCTCGATCAGGACCCGGTCAGTGCCGGTTGCCTGCGCGAGGTCGACATCCAGGGCGCACGCGTATCTGTGCGCCTGGAGCTGGGCTACGCCGCCGGTTTGTTCAAGAACGGTTGGGCGCAGATGCTGCAGATGGCGCTGGAGAACCTCGATGGTGTCGACGGTGCGCGGGTGCAGGTCGATTGCGTGATCGACTCGCACCAGGGGCAGGCGCAGGTGCCGGCCCTGGCTGGGGTGAAAAACGTTATCGCCGTGGCCTCGGGCAAGGGCGGGGTGGGCAAGTCCACCACCGCAGCCAACCTGGCACTGGCGCTGGCGCGTGAAGGCGCGCGCGTTGGTATTCTTGATGCCGATATCTACGGCCCCAGCCAGGGCATCATGTTCGGCATCGCCGAGGGCACGCGGCCGCAGGTGAAGGATCAGAAATGGTTCGTGCCTCTCGAAGCCCATGGCGTGCAGGTGATGTCCATGGCCTTTCTCACCGACGACAACACGCCGATGGTCTGGCGCGGGCCGATGGTCAGCGGTGCGCTGCTGCAACTGATCACCCAGACCGCCTGGAACGACCTCGATTACCTGGTGGTGGACATGCCGCCGGGCACCGGCGACATCCAGCTGACCCTGGCACAGAAGGTGCCGGTGGCCGGTAGCGTGATCGTCACCACGCCGCAGGACCTGGCCCTGCTCGATGCCAAGAAAGGCGTGGAGATGTTCCGCAAGGTGCATATCCCGGTGCTCGGTGTGGTGGAGAACATGGCCGTGCACATCTGCTCCAACTGCGGTCATGCCGAGCACCTGTTCGGCGAGGGTGGCGGTGAGAAGCTGGCTGCACAGTATGGCGTCGAGCTGCTGGCCTCGTTGCCGCTGTCGATGGCCATCCGCATGCAGGCCGATGATGGCAAGCCGACCACCATTGCCGATCCGGAAAGCCAGATCGCCATGATCTACCAGGACCTGGCGCGCAAGGTCGGCGCGCGCATCGCCCTGGCTGGCAAGCCGGCGATGCCCAGCATCGAGATCAGTGAGGACTAATAGCGGCTGCGCAGCGGCCCTCTGATGACCCTCTCCCATTTATGGGGCGAAGAGGCGCGTTTTGGAAGCATCGCTTCCTGCGCCTATGAGCGCCTGATCGCGAAGCGATCAGGCCGGGGCGCGGAGCGGGGCGCCCGAAGGGCGGGAGAGGGCCATGCAGGCGACTCGGTCCTGACTTGGCTTTCCAATTGCCCTGCGGCGTGGGCATCCTGCGCAGCTCTACCACCCGACTCAGTTCAAGCGCCGGCGGATCGAATCTGTAGGAGCGGCGCCCCGCCGCGAATCAGGGCGGCGCAAATTTGAAAAGCTTCGCCCCGGGGCGGGGCTCCTACGGAAAGCTGCTTTGGAGCGGCTTCAGCCGCGATTTCGCGGATAAATCCGCTCCTACAAGGCGTGTAAACACCCACAAAAAAGCCCCGCACTAGGCGGGGCTCTTTCTCAAGCAGGGTAGTGCAGGTTAGATAACCTGAACTTCCTCAGCCTGCATGCCTTTCTGACCACGGGTGGCCACGAAGGATACTTGCTGGCCTTCTTTCAGGCTCTTGAAACCATCGCTCTGGATGGCTTTGAAGTGTACGAAGAGGTCGTCACCGGATTGCGGGGTGATGAAGCCGTAGCCTTTCTCATCGTTGAACCACTTGACGGTGCCAGTCTGACGATTGGACATGTGATGTCTCCTAACAAAAGTAATAACAGCCCTGGAAAAGCCCAGGCCGGGACTGAGTGCAACGAGTACTAGGAGTCGGACGATGTTTGGATCGAGATCTAGGCATCTAGTAGCGATTCGCGGTGACACATGCAGCACAGTGGGCACACCATACGTGTTTTTATCGCCAAGTGCGAATGCTCGATGCAGCTTTTTTGCAAATAATGACTGATGGGCGCGCCGGCACTCTTTGAAGCGTGGCGCCTGCATCGGTAAGATGCGCTCACTTTTTTCGTAACCGCCCACTCAGGACACCTCGCCATGAGCATCAAATCGGACAAGTGGATTCGCCGCATGGCCCAGGAACACGGCATGATCGAGCCCTACGTCGAGCGCCAGGTGCGCGGTGCCGACGACAGTCGCGTCATCTCCTACGGTGTTTCCAGCTACGGCTACGATGTACGTTGCGCCGATGAATTCAAGGTGTTCACCAATATCCACTCGGCCATCGTCGACCCGAAGAATTTCGATGAGAAGAGCTTCGTCGACATCAAGAGCGACGTTTGCATCATTCCGCCTAACTCCTTCGCCCTGGCGCGTACCGTCGAGTACTTCCGTATTCCGCGTGACGTGCTGACCATCTGCCTGGGCAAGAGCACCTATGCGCGTTGCGGCATCATCGTCAACGTCACGCCGCTGGAGCCGGAGTGGGAAGGCCACGTGACCCTGGAATTCTCCAATACCACCAACCTGCCGGCGAAGATCTACGCCAACGAGGGTGTGGCGCAGATGCTGTTCCTGCAGTCCGACGAGGCCTGTGAGGTTTCCTACCGTGATCGTGGTGGCAAGTACCAGGGTCAGACCGGGGTAACCCTACCCAAGGCCTGATCGCCGAAGCGTTGCCAGAATGCCGGGCTTAGCCCGGCTTTTTTGTGCGCGCTAGCGTTTGGTCGGATAGCCTGAATTTCCTGCTCCTGTGGGGCTCCATCTACAACAGCCCACGTTCAGGAGAACGACTCATGTCTTTGCTCGATCTCAATGCGGGAGGAATTCCCGGCCAGCCCGAACCCGATATCCCTGATCAGCCAGGAAGACCCGTGCCGCCGCAGGAGCCGGGTGAGCCGACATTGCCCGATCAACCGCCGCCGGCGCCGGTGGCCCAGTGTCGGCCACGTGAGGTTTTCGAGCGCCTCGCCGCGCCAGCAGAGCGCATTGCCGGGGAGTGGCATTGATTTGCAGTGCAGACGAAAAAGCCGGGCGATGCCCGGCTCTTTCTTTCCGCCCTGCGGCGCTCAGGGCACCAGCGGCAGTTCGCGTTTGTGGCGTGTGTTGTCGTAGGTGCGAACGATGGTGGCATAGGCCTCGTCACTGACTTTCTCGCCATGCAGGAAGGCGTCGATTTCGGCGTAGGTGACGCCATGCGCCTCCTCGTCTGGTTTGCCTGGGCGCAGCTCTTCCAGGTCAGCGGTCGGCGTTTTCATCACCAGGTGCTGCGGAGCACCCAGGTGCTTGGCAATGGCACGTACCTGATTCTTCACCAGGCCGGACAGCGGAGCGAGGTCGCAGGCGCCGTCACCGAACTTGGTGAAAAAACCCATCACCGCCTCGGCAGCGTGATCGGTGCCGATCACCAGGCCATTGTTGGCGTTGGCGATGGCGAACTGGGCAACCATGCGGATGCGTGCCTTGATGTTGCCGACGACGAAATCGCGGCGGGCGTCGCTGAGTTTCTGTAAATGAGTGACCTGCTCGCCGAGGCCGGAGACGCTGTCGGCGATGTTTACCGTGTCTTGTTCATCGGCGCAGATGAATTTCAGCGAATCCTGGGCGTCATGCTCGTCGTGCTGAGCGTTGTGCGGCAGGCGCACGGCGATGAAGCGGTACGCAGTCTCGCCTGTTTCGGCACGCAGCTCCTCGACCGAAAGCTGGGCCAGGCGCCCGGCGGTCAGCGAGTCGACGCCGCCGCTGATGCCCAGGACCAGCACCTTGAGGCCGGAATTCTTCAGGGTGTTCTTGATGAAGGTCTTGCGCCGCTCGATTTCTGCACTCAGCGCAGCGTCGTCGGCGAATGGCGGCACCACGTCGAGGGCGGCGGCGATTTCGGCTTGGCGGTTGCTCATGTCTGGCTCCTCACTGGGTCACGCGAAAGACGTGTTTCAGGTAATGGACGAAGTTCTCGTCGCGGCATTGGGTCTTGCCGGGCGTATCGGAAATCTTCGCTACCGGTTGACCGTTGCAGGCGATCATCTTGATCACGATGTTCATCGGCTCGACGCCGGGGATGTCGCAGGTCAGGTTGGTTCCGACCCCGAAGCTTACGTGGATTCGCCCGGAAAGTGCACGGTAGAGCCGCAGCGACTTGGGCAGGTCGAGCCCGTCGGAGAACACCAGGGTCTTGCTCATCGGATCGATGCCGAGTTTCTCGTAGTGGGCGATGGCTTTTTCCGCCCACACCAGTGGGTCGCCGGAGTCATGGCGCAGGCCGTCGAAGAGCTTGGCGAAGTACAGGTCGAAATCGGCCAGGAAGGCATCCATGGTGATGCAGTCGGTCAGGGCGATGCCCAGCAAACCGCGGTATTCGCGCACCCAGCAGTCGAGCGCGGCGATCTGGCTGTCGATCAGCCGTGGACCGAGCTGCTGGTGCGCCATCAGCCATTCGTGGGCCATGGTGCCAATGGGCTTGAGGTCGAACTCGCGGGCCAGGTGCACATTGCTGGTGCCGACGAAGCGACCGGGGAAATCGCGCTTGAGTATGTGTACCGCCTGCTCCTGTACGCGGTAGGAGAAGCGCCTGCGGGTGCCGAAATCAGCCAGCTGGAAGCCGGCCAGTTCGCTCGGCGAGGCTTCGGCCTTGAGCCAGTCGAGCTTCTCGTACAGGCGCTCGGCAGCCTGCTCCAGCAGCACTTCACGGTAGCGATAGCGGTTGCGCACTTCGCTGACGATGGCCAGTAGCGGCACCTCGAAGAGGATCACGTGCAACCAGGGGCCGCGCAGACGGATGCTCAACTGGCCGTCTTCGATGCTGGTGTGCACGTAGCGCAGGTTGAAGCGGAACAGGCTTAGAAAACGAATGAAGTCCGCCTTGATGAACGGGATGCGTTCGAGGAAGGCCAGCTGGTCGACGCTCAGGCTCAGCTCACTGAGGCGTTCGATCTGGTAGCGGATCTCGGCCAGATAGGGCGTCAGATCCTCGCTGCTGCGGCAGCGGAATTCCCATTCCACCTCGGCATTGGGGTAGTTGTGCAGCACCGCCTGCATCATGGTCAGCTTGTAGAAATCGGTGTCCAACAGATTCTGTACGGTGCGGTTGGCGAAGATGCTCTCGCTCATCGCAGGTTCTCCTTGGCGAGGGTGCCATCCAGCTGTTCCAGGCTGGCAGCCAGTGTGATGCCCTGTTCGCGCATGGCGAGGCAGGCGGTTTCAGCCGTTTCGCTGGCGATGGCTCGGCAGGCCGGCAGATACACGATCACTTCGAAGCCGGCGCGACGCAGTTGCAGGGCGGTGGTCTTGACGCAGTAGTCCAGGGCCAGGCCGCCGACCAGTACAAGGTCGACGCCATTTTGCCGAAGAAATTCGATCACGCCCGTGCTGCGCTTCTCGGCCAGGTCGTGATAGCAGGCGCCGTAAGGGTGCAGGTCCGGCTCAACACCTTTCCACACGAAGTAGTCGTAATCCAGCGGCGCTGGCAGGCCATCGAGCAATTCGAAGCCGGGTGTACCAGGTACGCAGTGGCTGACCCAGGTCAGGTCGGCATTGGCCAGCGGCAGGGGGCGCAGCATCTCATCGTGTGTGTCGACGACCCAGGCCGCCTGCGGGCTATGGGCATCCTTGCTGCCGATGCGCAGCTGGGCGCGTGCGGCCAGTTGGTTCAGCGCCGGGACGATGGCATCGCCCTCGGGTACGGGGAGCTCGCTGGGGCATAGCGGGGTGAAGCCTTTCTGGGCGTCGACGTCGAAGCTGGCGATCTTCATGGTGCGCCTCCTTCTCGTGGGTGAGTGACTACATATTTCATCTGATGAAATATGTAGTCAAGCGTTTTCACCAAATCCTGCGTGAAAAAATATGAGTTATTGGTCAAGATGAAATAAGTAGATGAAGGAGCAAGGGACGGGATGAGTGCAGTGGAAGTGCTGGCCGGGGTGGATATCGTTGCCCTGCGCCTGAGCGAGGAGGGGGCGTTGCAGGTGCTGCTGCTGCGTCGCCAGCGCGAACCCTACGCCGGGCAATGGGCGCTACCGGGCGTGCTGGTCAACGGTCGTTGCGCCGATGCCAGCCTGGACGCCGCCGCAGCCCGTGCGCTGGCGGACAAGGCACGCCTGCAACCGCAGTATCTGGAGCAGGTGGCGACGGTGGGTAATGGTCTGCGAGATCCACGTGGCTGGTCGCTGAGCACCTGCTATCTGGCGCTGCTGGCACCCGACGCCGAGCCGCAGGATGAAAGTTTGCGCTTCGTCGATCTGTCGCGCGTCACTGCAGGGCAGCAGGCGTTGCCATTCGACCATACGCAATTGGTGCGCCTGGCAGCCGAGCGGCTGCGCGGCAAGTCGGTGTACAGCTCGCTGCCGCTGTACCTGCTGGCGCCGCGATTTACCGTGACCGAAGCGCTGACGGCATTCCAGGCTTGTCTGGGCGAGCCGGTGCAGCACACCACCTTGCGCGGGAGGCTGGAACGGATGAAGGCGCAGGGTTGGATCAGTGATACCGGCGAGAAGAATTATCCGAAGATGGGGCGGCCACAGAACCTGCTGGAGCATCGTCCGCAAGAGGCTGAGGCCTTTATCTTCGACCGCAGCCTGCTGGCTTAGGGGCTGTTGCCGTTTCGCGCACGGTCGCGACGGAGCCAGTTGTTGCGTGGGGCTAGGCGCGAGACGCGAAGTTTGGTTGCCCAAATGAGCCGTCGAGTAACGACGTACCACGCAAAAACTGGCCCGTCCCTTCGGGTTGCGCGGCAAATTGCGCCATGCGTCGTTGTGGGATTTGGCAAGGGAACGACCATTACCTGCATCCCGCGCCTCGCGTGGCGCAATTTGGCGCAGCAACGCGGCTAGCGTCGAAACCGCAACAGACCCTAGCAGGCGCTCTCTGAATTGCAGGCAAAAAAATAGGCGCCAGAGGCGCCAGGGGAGCATTTCAATCGATGCATAGTCTCTGAGCCTGCGTCGTCCGGGAAGTTCCATTCGGTGATGGAAAAAAGCCATCTTTTTTCTTCAGGCAAAAGAAAAGGCGCCAGGGGCGCCTTAAAACGATGATCTATGGAGTAAGTCGATTACTCAGAGTGGGACGCTGAGGGAAAGGTTCAGCGCCGCCCGACGAACGGTCATTACTTGGCCGGCATGAGCAACAGGCGCTGGTTGCCGTAGACCTTGTCCAGGTTCTGTGCCTTGAACGGGAAGCTCATATAGCCGCCTTTGAGCCATGACTCGATGCCGTCAGCATAGTGTGGGCTGGCGGGGTTGCCGGACTGGCCCGAGCTGTTGACGCCGACCAAGGGTTCGTCCGCGGCGAAATCCACCACGATGCGCATGGCCGGAATCAGGAAAGTGTTGAAATCCTGGCCCCAGGCGTAGGCGGAGACGTTCAGCGTGCTGTGGTCGCCCCCGGCCGGATAGGGGCCGCGATCCAGATAACCTTTCAGGGCGTTGATGCTGGTGCGCTGGCTGGCGCTCATGTAAGGCGCCATGCGCGTGGTGTCGGTTACCCACTCATAGGTGTGCAGTTTGCCCCATTGCCAGTTGCGCCGCTCGGCGCCCAATCGACTTTCCAGCAGCTCGATGCTGGCGGCCAGGCTACGCGCCAGAATGGTCGGCTTGTCTTCCTGCACTGGCGTGCGGATGTCGTTCCAGAACGGGCTGTCGGCACGCCCAAGCAGGTGATCGGCCTGCGCCGAGTAGGAGGTGTTGGCGGTTTGCACCAGCGCCTTCCATGCCGGGCTGTCGTCCGGGCCCAGCTCGTCGAGGAAGATCTGCCGTGCGCTTTCATGCAGGAAGGCGCCGTAAATGGCGGCATCGGCCGAACTGGCGGCAAGCTTGCCGTCGAACGCCAGCAGGCGCTTCAGGGCTTCATCAGCACGTGCGCGCTGGCCAGCCGGCAGGGCCGCGATGGCCTGGCGCAGCGAGTCGTGCATGGCCGGCTCATTGAACATGGCCTGCAGTTTGGCGACGAAGGGTGAGGTCTGGTCGTACTGCATGGCGATCATTCTGCGGCCATCGTGACGGCCATTGCCGGCCAGCTCGGCGATACGTTCGGCGCGTTCCGGGTAGTACCAGGAGCTGGACAGCTGCATGCCGTAACCGGGCGGCACGCTACGTTCGTTGGCGGTGCCCAGCCAGCCTTGCGGCGGGTCCTGATCGTAAGGGTGCAGCATCGGGTCGGCGAAGCCGTCCCAGGCGTAGCGCTCGTCCCAGCCAGGGGAGGGCAGCAGGCCACGACCTTCGCGGCGATTCGGGTAGCGCCCGGTGACCTGCCAGCCAATATGCTGGGCGTCGGCGAAGACGATGTTCAGCGGCATGGCGCGGATCTCCCGCGTCGCCTCGAAGGCCTGGTCCACCGACTGTGCTCGCGACAGGTCGAAGAAGGCGTCGAGGCTCTGGTCACGCTCGAACTGGGTGGTTTTCAGCGCCAGGCCGTAGCCGCTCTGCAGCGCCAGGGGTTGCAGCATATGCTTGCGTTCGCCCAGTACCGAGTTGAGCAGCGGCCCGTTGCGGGTCTCGTAAAGCGTTTCGCGGATCGGGCGCTGGCCCTTGATGAAGAAGGTCTCCTGGCGTTCGCTGACCGGCAGCCACTTGCCGTCGGCCTGGTACATCAGGCGACTGCCTTCGCGCTTGATGCGCTCCAGGTAGATGTCCTGATTGTCGCCCATGACCATGGTCATGCCCCACGCCAGCTTGCCGTTGTAGCCGGCGACCACAGCCGGCACGCCCGCCAGGGACACGCCCGCAGCCTGGTATTTGGGCGAGCGGATCTGCACGAAATTCCACAGCGAGGGCATGCTCAGTGGCAGGTGCGTGTCATTGGCCAGCAGGCTCTTGCCGCCACGGCTACGCTGCGGGGCGATGGCCCAGTTGTTCGAGGCGGCGACGCCGAGCATGTGTTGTTCGGCGATCTGCGCGGTTGTGCGGGAAATCGCCTGCAGGCCTGGCAATTGGCCTTTGAGGTCGAGTCCGGCGAGTTTTTCCGCCTCGGCGAAGGGCAGCGGTTCGTCCGGGTAGATCGGCAGCAGCCAGGGCAGCTTGTCGGTGCCCACCTGCTGGGCCATGGTCAGCGCGGCGATCTCTTCCTGCAGGTTCACCGCCAAGCCGAAGTTGAGCAGGCAGAACAGCAGCACCGAGTCCTCGGGCTTCCAGTACTCGGGACGGTAGCCGGACTCGGCCAGATCCATCGGCATACGATCACGGTAGCGGAACATATAGGCGTTGACGCCACGCGAATAGACCTCGAAGAAACGTTTCAGGCGCGGCGAGGCGTCGGCGTAGAGAATTTCTGCGTTCTTTTTCAGGTTGACCGCGCGCATGAAACGGTCCATTTCCAGCACGCCGGGCCCCGCCATCTCGGCCAGGCGGCCTTGAGCCAGCAGGCGCATGCCGATCATCTGGCTGAGGCGGTCACCGGCATGCACGTAGCCCAGGGTAAACAGCGCGTCGTGAAAATTGCTCGATTCGATCAGCGGCATGCCGAGTGCGTTACGCCGCACCGACGCACTCTCGGCCACGCCCTGGATGCGCTCAACGCCACGGGTAGGTGGCACGCTGTCGGCATAACGGCTGTTGAGCAGGGACTGGCAGCCGGCGAGGCTGATCAGTGAGGCGGCAAGAGTCAGGCGGGCCAGCGCGCGCATGGCGAAGTTCCTTGGTGTGCGGACGGTCGAGGCCGGTCGCGCAATGACCGGCCACAAAGGCGCCAAGGTAATGAGGCTGCCGTAGCCTGGCAAGAGGGGCTCAGGCGTTTGCTCGAGACCCTTTCAGTCCTTCGTCCAGTAACCAGCGTGCAGCGATGCGAGCAGCGGCCTTGTGCTGCAGTTCCAGCTCGTTGAAGCGTTTTTCGAAGCGCCGCCGTTCGGCCTTGTCCAAGGCTTTCCAGCCCGCATGCGTGGGCACCTCGGCGGTGGCTTCGAAGAGCAGATGGAACACCTGGCAGCGGCTGTCATTGCTCAGGGCGCTGTCATAGTTGTCAAGCAGCACCTTGATGCGGATGGAGCCTTCGATCAGTGGCAACTGCTCATCGAGCAGGCTGCTGGCGAGGATGCTCAGGTCACCGCCGATGCGTTGCTGGCGCTCTTGCTGCGCTTCGTCACGGGCGCGTTGGTTCGCCCAGACGCGGCGCCACAGATGCCAGGCATAAGCGGCCAGCGCTGCGATCAGCAGCAGGCCGATCAGCAGCAGGGTGAGGTTCAGGGCACTCATGCGCGGTTCAGGCGCCGTGGCACTTCTTGTACTTCTTCTCACTGCCGCATGGGCAAGGATCGTTACGGCCGACATCCTTCAGCGCGTTGCGCACCGGCTCCTGATGGCCATGGTTGCAGTGCGGGCCGTGCACATGGCCGTGATCGTGATGATCGTGGTCATGGTTGCAGTCAGGGCCGTGGACGTGGGGTTGGTTGCTCATGGTGTTACTCGTGCAGGTTATTCGGGGATGAAATCGCCAGGAATTATCTCGCCATTCCGCGACATGTGCACGCTTCGGCCGAACAACATGCCGGTTTTCACCTCACCCTTGAGGCTATAGCGAATCGGCACGTCCGGTTTTTCCAGTGCCTTGACGATCTGCCGCACATGGCGCCAGAGGTTGGTGCGCACCGGTACTTCGAAGGTGTGGTGGCCGTGGGCGGGCACGGTGAACCACTCGTTGGAGTAGCCCTCGGCCAGCTGGATACCATTGAGATGGACGTTGTAGTCCAGCCCGCGCACCGGCAGGCTGACGCCGTTGGGATTGTCGATTCGAAAGCGCAGGCGGAACTCCTGTTCGAGCAGCCTGGCCTTGACTACATCAACTTTGATGAGTTGGACGTCCGGGTCCTTGAAGCCACCTGTCATCCAGGTGGAGCATCCTGGCAGGCCTGAAAGCAGGCCAAAAAACATCAATAGGCTGATAATTCTTATCATTTGCGCCTGAGAAAACATTTCATACCCCCATTGCGTCCCAGTGTAACAAGCAAGCGCTTGGCTGCAACGGGGAAGCACTCATTATTTTCAACGAGATACTGTGGAGGTTTCGGGTTGTTGGTAATCGGGAGAGCATGAATGAGACGCCTGCAGTGTCAGGGCAAAGGAACCTGCGCCATACTGAGCGGCGAATAGGACAGGAGTGTGACCATGAGTCGCTACGAGATCGCCTTCTCCGGGCAACTGGTGCCGGGCGCCCAGCCGGAGCTGGTCAAGGCCAACATGGCCAAGCTGTTCCAGGCCGATGCTCAGCGCATTGCCCAGTTGTTCTCCGGGCGCCGCATCGTGATCAAGAACAATCTCGACGCCGCCGGGGCGGAGAAGTACCGCGCGACGCTGGAGCGTGCCGGTGCGCGGGTCGAGGTCGTCGACATGGATGCGTTGATCGAGGAAGTCGGGCTGGCCCCGCCGCCGCCCATAGAGCCGGCACCTGCACCGACAGCCGCACCGCCCGCGGCCAGGCCGGGGCGTCTGCAGGTCGCCCCCCGAGATGAGTACATGGCCGCATTCAGTGATGTGGATGCCCCGGATTTCGATATCGCACCGGTAGGCAGCGATCTGCAGGACGCCAGGCCCGACGCTGCCGCGCCACAGGTCGACCTGTCGCAGTTCAGTCTGGCGCCCGTTGGTAGCGATATGGGGCAAGCCAAGCCTGCGACTCCAGCGGCTGCACCGGATACCTCGCATCTGAAGCTGCAGGATTGAGCATTCCTAGCCTGACTGAAACGCCGTGAACTGCGCACGCAGCCACGGCGTTTTGCGTTCAGGCCATTAACCCGCCTTGCATTTGGCAGCGGCCTCGTCAGGTTTGAGGTTGCGCACGCTGGTGAAAAACAGTTCGCAGGTTTGCAGTTTCTCCGTCACTTGCCATTTTTCGGTGCAGGTGTTCAGCGTCTGCTGCGGATCAGCTGTTGGTTGCTGGCCCATACCGGCCTGCCAGCAGGCGGCGCTCAGGTCCTGCCCCATGACCTTGATCCCTGCTGCGTTGGCGGCGGCCTCGCTGCCCTTGTTGTTGGCTGGATCGGCCGCATACCAGATGTAGCTGGGGTGGTTGGCGCCGAGCACTGAGACCTGCTGCCCAGGTGCTGCATCGATCTGGCCGAGGCCCAGCACCGGCAGATTCACCCCGTATTGCTGCGTGATCCAACTGCGCACCGGTGCACCAAAGGCGACCATCGGCAGGCTGGTATCGCCCGAGCCGACGCTGAGCTCGCTGACCATGCGCCGCTGATAGCTGGTGAAATAGCCATAAACGCCTTCCAGGGCACTGCCGGCACTGGCCGGGGCAGCGATGGGCGCGATGTCGATGATGGTCTGGTAAGCGGGGGTTTGTTCCGCCTGTACACCATTGAAACTGAGCAGCGACGCCCAGCGATCCGTGGTGCTCGAACGCAGATAATCCTGGGCCTGAGTCAGGGAGTAGTCGGGTGGGAAGTGCAGCAGCTCAACGCTCTTGCGGTTCTCCAGGGCCATGCCCAAGGGCAGGAAGAAATACCAGTTGTACTGCCACTTGCCGTCACTATTGAGCTGGCTGGCGCCCTGATAGGCCAGATCACCGGCATCGAGCAATTGCAGCAGGGACTTGCCGTAATCCGTTGGCGTGCCGTCGAAAATGGCGTGAATGCGTTCCCCCTTGCGTGTTACGCGCACGTTGGCCTGGGGGTAACCGTCGCGCGTCAGGCTCTGTTGCAGGTAGTGTTCGACCGTCTGTTCCAGCGTCCAGTCGCGGTAGCAGATCACACTGCAGTTGTTCGGGTAGGCGAACAGGCGGCTGACGCGCTGGCTGTCACCCAGATCCAGCGTTTCCCCTTGCAGCCCGCCGGGCTGGTTGGCGCAGCCTGCTAGCAGGCCGGCCAGGATAAGAGCGATACCACTTTTCTTGTGCATGGCTTTCTCCTTGTTGAGTGTCCTCGCAGGACGTGTCAACTCAAGCAGAAAGCAGGATTAACGCCAATCAGGCATTCAGGTAGGGCGCACAGCATTTCTTGAACTTCTGCCCGCCCTGGCAGGGGCAAGGATCATTGCGTCCGGCCTTCAGTGGCACCGTCGGGTCGAGGAAGAACCAGCGTCCGTCCACCTGAACGAAAGCGGAGCATTCGCGGTGGCGGTGTTCGCCGTTGTCATCGTGCCAGCGTGCGACGAAGCTGACCTGGGCGTGTTCTGGCTTGCCGCCGAATACCTCGCTGCCTTCGACTTCCAGGCCGAGCCAGGTGCTTTGGGCGCTCCAGGCAGCCATCGCGTCGCGGTCGAGCGCCGGCTGCTGGACGGGCAGGGTAGTGGCCACCAGATAGTCCACCAGGCCCAGTACATAGGCGCTGTAGCGCGAGCGCATCAGCAGCTCCGCGCTGGGCGCGTGGGTGCCCGCGTGATAGTGACCACAACACTGGCTCAGCGGATTACCGCTGCCACAAGGGCAATTGGGATCGAGTGGGTTCATCGCTCTACCACCAGTATTTGCCGAAGTTTTGTGGATTAGCCCAGAACTTCGCGTTCAACCAGTCGGGAACTTGCTTGTAATCGAGTAGATCATAGGTGAACAGATGCAGGGTCTGTCCCTCGCGCTGGAACTGTTCACTGGCTTGCATGGCCAGGGCGAAAAAGTCGGTTTCCTGCCAATCACCTGCCTTGAGGTCGAGCAACACGGCGACCCTGCTGGCGTTGAGGTTGCGAATGCCACCCAGTAGTTGCAGTCCTTCGCGTTTGGGTAAGTGCTCCAGACAGTCGACCAGAATTGCCAGGTCGAAGCGCTGTGCGGCCAGTTCCGGCGCCAGGGGAGCAGCAGGTGCGGTGGTGACCTGACACTGCGGGTGGGCGCCGTGAAAGGCGCTGACTGCGGGCAGTTCGCTTGCGCCGAGTAACAGCAGTTTCTCGGGGGTATAGCGGGCAAGCAGTGCCGCAATGGCTTGCTGTGGAGTACGGGTACTAAGGCTGGCGGTCATCGAACTTCCTCGAAAAGTCTGCAAAGACTAACGTGGTGTCGGTATCAGGCCTAGAGTGAGAGAAAATTATCCGCAGAAGCTGCTATAGCTGGCGGATTGTACAACTCCTGTCTTTACTACTATTGAGTCGGTTATGGGCCGATGAACATTGGAGACCTAAAGTATGAGTATCACAAGGAACGCAGTACCCCTGATTCTGGCGAGTACCTTGCTGACCGGTTGCGCCGGCCTGCAGAAAACCGACTGGCCCACCTGCGCAGCTGTAGGCGGTGTTGGTGGCGCGGCGTTAGGGGCCATCGAAAGTTCTTCCTGGGCTGGTGCTGGTGCTGCGCTCGGTGCTGGTCTTGGCGCAGCTTATTGCTGGGTACATGGTGCCGAAGCTCAACAAGTCGCAGTAGTTGAAGAAGAAGTCATGGTCGAGGAGGTTGCCGTTGTCGAGCCAGCCGAAGCCGTTCGTGTCGAACTGGACGTCAAGTTCGACTTCGACAAGGCCCAGGTCAAGCAGGAAAGCTATGGCGACATCAAAGCCCTGGCCGACTTCATGAAACAGTATCCGCAGACCAGCACCGTGGTTGAAGGTCACACCGACTCGGTGGGCAGCGATGCTTACAACCAGGGCCTGTCCGAGCGCCGTGCCAGTGCCGTGCGTGACGTTCTGGTCAACCAGTACGGTGTCGAGTCCGGCCGTGTGCAGGCTGTGGGTTATGGCGAGAGCCGCCCGGTTGCCGACAACGCCACTGCTGATGGTCGCGCCATCAACCGTCGCGTGGAAGCCGAGGTCGAAGCTCAGCCTTAAGGCGCTTCGTGTAAGCCAAGTCAGGTGTAACCCGCGAAGGCCCGACCGATTTCCATCGGTCGGGCCTTTTCTTGTCTGAAATCCTGTCGCCGTCTTTACTCCTGTGATACCGGCAACATGCCGGTATCACAGGAGACACCGCCATGAGAATCAAGTTTTCGAGGGTTTTACCCTTTCTCCTGGTCAGCAGTGTTCTCTCGGGTTGTGCCACGACTTCCAGTACGGGAGACGCGCCGCTCAACCAGGGGAACTGGCCCCTGTGCAGTGCGATTGGAGCCCTGGCCGGTGGCGGCCTCGGCGCAATCGAAAGTTCCACCTGGGCAGCAGGCGGCGCGGTAGCCGGCGCTCTGCTGGGTACCATCATCTGCTATGCGCAGGACGGCGACGAAGATGGCGACGGTGTGTTCGACCGCCGTGATCGCTGCCCCGGCACGCCAGCCGGTACTGCGGTAGGCCATAACGGTTGCCCTTTGCCGCAATACCCCGCCAGTGTTGCGGACGAGCCGGTGATGGAGCAGCAGGCGCAGGATGAGGTCATCGTTCTCAGTGACGTGGGAAATGTGCTGTTCGCGTTCGATTCAGCCGAACTGACGGGTGAGGCGCGGCGTCTGCTTGCCGACGTCAGTACCCGCCTGACCGGTGCCAGTCTGGTCGCAGTCAAGGTCGTCGGGCATACCGATAGCGTTGGTTCTGATGCCTACAACCAGGGCTTGTCCGAGCGCCGCGCACGCAGTGTTGCCGACTTTCTCATCGCCCAGGGTGTGCCTGCCGGCAAGCTCAGTACCGAAGGCCGTGGTGAGAGCCAACCGGTGGCGGATAACGGCAGCGATGCCGGCCGCGCACAGAACCGCCGCGTGGAGTTGTACGTTTCCCGTTGAAGCGCAGGGGCGCCCCACAGGTCATCATTGGCCTGGGGGGTGTCGCTTTTACGGCTGGCGATAGCTGAGATCACGGAAAATATTCCCTCGCTCTGGTGGTCCGGGCCGCGACCGGTTAACGTGCTGCGCTATTAGAAAAACCAGAGCAAGAGGGCGGGGATGAAAGCATTGTTGATGATGGGCAAGGCGCTGGCCTTGGCTTTCTGGCTGGTATTTGCGGCGGCGCTGGCCAAGCGTTTTGGTGCGCCGTTCGAACAGCTCGTCTATCTGCTCGCGGGCTTTCTTGCGCTGCTGCATGGGGTACAACTGTGGCTGTTCTCGGGGCTCCTGTCCGGTCGCACTAACCCCTGGCTGGATCGTGTACAGGTCCTGCTGTTCGGCATTTTTCACCTCTATCCGCTGAAGGCCGAGCAAGGGCCTGAAAGCGCTGTTGCAGCAGCGCTCGAGGAGGCGGCTCATGCGTAGTCTCGCTCTGTTGCTTTGCCTGTTCGCAGGTCCGTCGTTGGCCGCTGCGCAGGTCACGGTGCCGTCCAATACCCTGATGCGTTTGCCGGTCGCCAGTAGCAGCCTGCAGCTCGAACGGCTGGAAGTGGCGGATCAGGCGACCCTGATGATTCCGGCAACGGTGACCGAGTTGCATATCGGTGAGCTGCTCATGGGCCGCGACGCGCGTATTGGCATTGCACCCAGCGATCAGCCACTGCGACTGGTGGTAGAGGACGCCGATATCGGCCCGGGTGCCTGGATCAGCGCCAAAGGTGCCGCTGGCACTTACACCCGGCCAGCCACGCCTGGGCGAGAGATCAAGCTCAAGCTGCACAAGCTGACATTCGAATCCTTGACCCTCGATGTGCGCGGTGGTCAGGGCAGACCGGGTTATGCCGGACTGGATGGCGCGCATGGGCAGCCGGGTGGTTGCACCTGGGGGCAGGCCAGTGCTGGCCACGATGGTCAGGACGGCACCGATGGGCATGAAGGTGCTGCAGGCGGCAGCGTGGTGCTGGAGGTGCCTCACCATGTCGAGGTCGAGCGCATGCAGGTGTTGCTCGACGGCGGCGCGGGTGGTGCAGCCGGTTCGGCGGGGCGCCCCGGCCGTGGGGGCGCTGCCAAGGGCTGCCTGCTCTACGGCGTAGAGGGTGCTGCCGATGGCAAACCCGGCCAGGCTGGACGCGAGGGAGCAGCTGGACGCAGTGGTGCCATGCAGGTGTTTCGTTTCTAAGTAACCGTCGCTGCCTTCGTTGCCATGCAGAGGAAGGCAGCCGCGTCGATCAGAATGGCGGGCGCATGGCCGCTAGCGTCATCAGTGCCAGGCCGATCAGCAGGTTGCTGCCGACCACTTTGCGAATCCGCCCCAGCACCTCGCCGCCTGCAGGCCAGTTCTCGCTCTCCACAGCGCGCCGCAGCTGCGGCAGCTGCAGCGCCTGAATGCGCAGGAACAGGGCGAGCATCACCAGATACAGACCCATCATGACGTGCACGTAGCGCGGCGCGGCGTCGAAACCGCTGTAGCTCATGTGCAGCATGCCGACTCCAGTCAGGGGCAGGACTGCTACCGCTATCCAGACCCAGACGAAGAAGCGTTTGAACACACTCAGCCACAGGCGTAGGCGTGCTGGTGGCTCCAGTATGTCCACCGCCGCCGGGCGCAGGATCATCCAGGCGAAGAACATCCCGCCGACCCAGACGACGGCGGCCAACAGGTGTAGCGCATAGAGTGGTGCGTAGGGTGTCATGCGGTATCTCCAGAGGGGCCGTTTGGCAGGTCGGTTCATTCGATTGGCACGCGAGTCAGCGCCAGATCGATTGCCGCGCTATGATAGCGACCGCTCCGCGAATACTGAAAATTTATCCAGCCTTTTTCGTTTCAGAATCCATGCTCAGTACCGAACTCAAGTCCCAGATCCAGGGCGCCTATTCGCGCTTTCTCGAGGCCAAGTCGCTCAAGCCGCGCTATGGCCAGCGCTTGATGATCGCCGAGATCGCCAAGGTGCTCGGCACCATCAAGACCGATGACGAGGGCAAGCGTCTGGGCGACCCGGCCGTGGTGGCGGTCGAGGCGGGCACCGGTACCGGCAAGACGGTGGCCTACAGCCTGGCCACCATTCCCACGGCCAAGGCCGCTGGCAAGCGCCTGGTGATCGCCACCGCCACCGTGGCCCTGCAGGAACAGATCGTGCACAAGGATCTGCCTGATCTGTTGCGCAACAGCGGCCTTAATTTCAGCTTCGCCCTGGCCAAGGGCCGTGGCCGCTACCTGTGCCTGTCCAAGCTCGACCACCTGCTGCAGGACGGTGCCGCGCAGAGCGCCACTGCGCAACTGTTCGAGGAAGAAGGCTTTCGCATCGACGTCGACGAGCAGGGCCAGAAGCTGTTCACCGCGATGATCGAGAAGCTCGCCGGCAATAAATGGGATGGTGACCGCGACAGCTGGCCCGAAGAGCTGGAGGACGTGCGCTGGGCGCAACTGACCACTGACCACAGCCAGTGCACCAACCGCCACTGCCCGAACTTCCAGCAGTGCGCTTTCTATAAAGCGCGCGAGGGCATGGGCAAGGTCGACGTGATCGTCACCAACCACGACATGGTGCTGGCCGACCTGGCGCTCGGCGGCGGCGCGGTACTGCCCGACCCGCGCGAAACCATCTATGTGTTCGACGAGGGCCATCACCTGCCGGACAAGGCCATCGGCCACTTCGCCCACTTCACCCGCCTGCGCTCGACCGCCGACTGGCTGACCCAGATCGACAAGAATCTGACCAAGCTGCTGGCGCAGAACCCGTTGCCGGGCGATCTCGGCCGTCTGATCGAACAGGTGCCGGAGCTGGCCCGCGAGCTGAAGACTCAGCAGCAGTTCATGTTCGCTGCCTGCGAGCAGATCGCCGACTTCAAGGCCGGCGAGGACATGGAAGGACGCGAGCGCCCGCGTCACCGCTTCGTCGGCGGCGTGGTGCCGGAGCATCTGACCGAGCTGGGGCTGGAGCTGAAGAAGGGCTTCTCCAAGCTCAATGACCTGTTCACCGGTGTTACCGAGCTGCTCAAGGAGGCCATGGACGGCGAGGGCTCTGTGGGCATCGCCAGCCACCAGGCCGAGGAGTGGTATCCGCTGTTCGGCAGCCTGATGGCGCGCGCCAAGGGCAACTGGGAGCTGTGGCTGGCCTTCACCGCTGAAGACCCCGAGGAAAGCCCACCCATGGCACGCTGGCTGATCCTGGTCGAGAGCGGTGCGCTGTTCGATATCGAGGTCAACGCCAGCCCAATCCTGGCCGCCGAGACCTTACGCCGCAACCTGTGGAATGTCGCCCACGGCGCCTTGGTGACCTCCGCCACGCTCACCGCGCTGGGCACCTTCGACCGCTATCGTATGCGCGCCGGCCTGCCCAAGGTGGCGGTCAGCGCCATTGTGCCGAGCCCCTTCCATCATGCCGATGCCGGTTTGCTGCGCGTGCCCGACCTGAAGGCCGACCCGCGTGAGGCGGCGGTGCATACGGCAGCCATCATCCGCGAGCTGCCGGGCCTGGTCGCAGGCAGTCGCGGGACGCTGGTGCTGTTCTCCTCGCGCAAGCAGATGCAGGACGTGTTCGACGGCCTGGATCGCGACTGGCGCAAACGCGTGTTCATTCAGGGCAACCTGTCCAAGCAGGAAACCCTGAACAAGCACAAGGCGCGTGTCGATTCTGGTGAGGAAAGCGTGCTGTTCGGCCTGGCCAGTTTCGCCGAGGGTGTCGACTTGCCCGGTGCCTACTGCGAGCATGTGGTGATCGCCAAGATTCCCTTCGCCGTACCGGATGACCCGGTTGAGGCGGCGCTGGCCGAGTGGATCGAGGCGCGCGGCGGTAATCCCTTCATGGAAATCGCTGTACCGGACGCCTCGCTGCGCCTGGTGCAGGCCTGCGGTCGCCTGCTGCGTACCGAGGCCGATCGCGGCACCATCACCTTGCTGGATAGGCGTGTGGTCACCCAACGCTACGGCAAGTCCATTCTCAATGCGTTGCCGCCGTTTCGCCGGCAGATCGACTGAACGATCTATTCACCACCCCTGTTGCGCTGTTCCAGCTCATCACCCAAGCGCCCCAGCGTCGGCCGAATGCCGGCGCGGTGCGCGGCGCGGGCGATGGCGTGCGCTGCCAGCGGGGCGCTGGCCAGCAGAATCAGCAGGCCGAGAAAGGCCTCCAGTGCCAGCTCGCCACTGCTGGCCAAGGCGACTGCGCCAAGTAACAGGACGGCGCCGAGAAGCCCGGCCTTGCTCGCCGCATGCATGCGGCTGTAGCTATCGGGCAGGCGCAGCACGCCAATCGCGCCAAGCAGAGAGATCACTGCGCCGCTCAGTACCAGCAGCGAGGCCAGCCAGGCTTGTACTTCGTTCATGGGCGTTCCTCGCTCTTCTCCGGCATCTGGCTGTGGGCGTCATCGAACAGGAAGGCAAAGGCTGCCGTGCCGAGAAACGACACCAGTGCCAGCAGCACGGCGACGTCGATGAACAGCGCCTCGCCGCGCATCAGGCACAGCAGCGCCATGGCGGCGACCGCCAGCAGGGTGAGGGCGTCGATGGCCACCGCACGATCCGGGCGGCTCGGCCCGCGCAACAGGCGATAGAGGCTGATCAAACCGCTCAATGCGAGCAAGGCTGCAGCCAGGGGCAATACCCAGGCGGCACCGGCCAGGTGCAGGGTCATGGCGTTACTCCTTCGGCTTTGCCGGCATCGAGCCAGGCCAACAGGCGGCGTTCCAACTCGATGAGGATTTCGGTCACGTCCTCGCGGCGCCGCGCATCGAGGGCGTGGATATAGAGCAGGCCTTGCTCCTCGTCATAGTCCAGGGCCAGGGTGCCGGGGGTCAGGGTCAGCAGGGTACCGAGCAGGGTGACCTTGTCCACCTCGCGGCGAGTCACCGGGTAGGCCAGCACAGCCGGTTCCACATCTACTCGGCGCGCCAGCACCAAAGTGGCGACGTGGTAGGTAGCGAGAAACACCTGGGCGATGAACCACAGGCAGAAGCTCACACCATGCTCCAGGCTGCGTGCGTAACGACGCAGGCGCCCGATTGCCAGGCCCAGCAGGCGAGCGATCAGGTAGAGCAGGGCGAAGGCCAGCAGGCCACCACCGAGATGAGCGGCGCCGAGGCTCCAGGCCAGGCCGGCGCTTGCCAGCAAATGGATGACAAACAGCATCAGGTACCTCCTGCGCCAGTGAAGGGTTGCAGATAGGCTTGCGGATCGGCGAGTTGCGCGGCGGCCGCCACGGCATAGTCGATCAGCGGGCCGGCGCCCAGGCCGATCAACACGGTCAGCAGTGCCAGGGCGCTCATGCCCAACCAGGCCGCGCGTATACCGGTAACCGTTTGCAGCGCTTCTTCACCTCCCGGATGGGGCTTGAGAAATGCTTCGTTCCAGATCTTGTTCATCGATAGCAGGGTGAACACACCGGTCAGCAGGGCGATGCCCGCCGCCCACCACGCAGCGGCATCCAGGCTGGCCTTGACCAGCAGGAACTTGGCCCAGAAACCGGACAGCGGCGGAATGCCTGCCAGCGACAGCGCCGGAATGGCGAACAGCAGCGCCAGCCAGGGCATGCGCTTGTACAGCCCACCCATGTCAGCCAGGCGCTCGGAGCCGCAGATGCGCGCCGCCAGGCCGCCGATGAAGAACAGGTTGGCCTTCACCACGATATGGTGGATCAGGTAGAACACCGCGCCGGCCAGCGCCAGCGGGGTGGCCAGGGCGAGGCCGAGGATCATGTAACCGACCTGACTGACGATGTGGAACGACAGGATACGGCGCACCTCGGTCTGCGCCGCCGCACCCAGAACGCCCACCAGCATGGTGGCGCAGGCGACCCACAGCAGCAGTTGATGCGGCAGACCGTATTCCGGCCAGAGCAGGGTCACCAGGCGAATCAGCGCATATACGCCGACCTTGGTCAGCAGCCCTGCGAACATCGCCGAAACCGCCGTCAGGGCGACGTGATAGGTGGCCGGCAGCCAGCCGAACACCGGGAACAGCGCGGCCTTGATGGCAAACGACAGCAGCATCAGCAACAGCGCCGGCGTTACGCCTGGTGGCGCCTCACCGCTGCGCATGATCACTGCCAGCTCGCCCATGTTCAGCGTGCCGCTGGCGCCATAGACCAGGCCGGCGGAGAGCAGGAAGATCAGCGTGGCGAACAGGTTAAGGGCCACGTAGGTCATGCTGCCAGCCAGCCGGCGGCTGCCGCCGCCAAGCGCCATCAGGGCGAAGGAGGCGATCAGCAGCACCTCGAACCAGACATAGAGGTTGAAGATGTCGGCGGTGATGAAGGCGCCGCAGATGCCGGTCAGCAGACCCTGGATGAACAGGTGAAAGTCGCGACCGATCTTGCTGTCGTTGTCCTTGGCCACGCCATAGAGCAGGGTGACCAGCGCGACCAGGGCACTGATGGCGATCATTACCGCCGACAGGCGATCGATCACCAGGCTGATGCCGAACGGCGCCTGCCAGTCGCCCACCTGCCCACTGAGCACCACGCCTTGTGCGGCCTGCCAGACCAGCACCAGGCCTACGGCCAGCAGCAGTGCGGTGCCGGTCAGGCTGAGCACGCGCACGGCCAGCAGGTGGCGGCGCAGGATGATCGCCAGCAGCAGACTGCACAGGGGCACGAGGATCGGCGCAACGAGTAACGCGTGATTCATCGGCGAGCCTCCGCACCATTGGCGTCGTGTTCATGCTCGCTGTCGTGCCAGTCCGGTGCCGGTTGCTCGGTGATCGAGCTGACCGAGTCGGTGGTCTTGTCGCCATGCAGTTCGCGGGTGCGCTTGAGCAGCGCCAGGGCGAAGATGAACAGGCTGAAACCGATGACGATGGCCGTCAGTACCAATGCCTGTGGCAATGGGTTGGCCGTGCTGGCAGCGTTGCCAGCCTCGACGAAGGCCGGGCGTTCGCCGAAGAAGCGTCCGGCGGTGAGAACCCCCAGGTTGATTGCGTTACCCAGGACCACGACGCCCAGCACGACGCGCTTGAGATTGCGATCCAGGAGCATCCACAGACCCAGACCCGCCAGGCCTCCGGTAGTGATTGCGGCTAGCCATTCCATTACTGGCGAACTCCCGTCAGCTTGTCGATCATGTGCAGGGCGGAGCCGAACACGGTGAGGAAAACGCCGATATCGAAGAGCAAGGGCGTACCCAGCGGCAGCCCGCCAGGGAAGGTCCAGAGACCGGTAAGAAAGGCGCTGCCCGCGATCAGGCCAAGCATGCCGGCACCCGCAGCACAACCCAGGCCGATACCGATCAGCTGCGCAGGCGCAACGGGCAGCACCCGGCGAATCTGCCCGTGGCCGTAGGTCAGCACCAGCAGGATCAGGCCGCAGGCCGCCACCAAGCCGCCTATGAAACCTCCGCCGGGCAGGTTGTGACCGCGCCACAGCACCAGCAGCGAGGCGGCCATCATCAACCAGGCCAGCGGGCGCAAGCCTTGACGCAGCAGCGGCGAGGTGAAGGCATCTTCCCCGCTATGCTCGTTGCCGAAGCGCCGGCCGGTGCTCAGCAGGCTGGCCGCCGCCAGGGCAGAGAGGGCGACCACGAGGATCTCGCCCAGGGTATCGAACGCGCGGAAGTCCACCAGGATCACGTTGACCACGTTATGCCCGTGGCCACCCGGCAAGCTGTTGGCCTGATACCACTGGGCGATTTCGCCCGGCAGTGGCAGGCTCACCGCCAGCAGCAGGGCACCGGTCACGCTGAGGCCGAAGAGGATCGCTACGCTGGCGTGCAGGCGTCGCTTCCACGGCGCGCGTGCACCGCTGGTGGGAACTGTGGGCATCTTGCGAAACACCAGGGCGAGGAAGATCAGACTGAGGGTTTCCACCATCAGCTGGGTCATCGCCACGTCCGGTGCATTGACCGAGACGAATACCAGCGCCAGGCCCAGGCCGCAGGCGCCCAGTGCGGCCAGCAAGGTCAGGCGGCCAGGCAGGAACGCCGCTGCCACACCGCCGGCCAGTGCCAACAGGCAGCCGGCCAGGCCCAGCGGCGAGATCGGGCTGTAGTTGCCCTGTAGCAGTTGCGGCAGCGCCGGCAACAAACCGACCGCCAACAGGCCACCGACCGCCAGGGCCAGCAGCACCAGATGCTGACGCAAGGAGCCGTGCTGGAAACGGGCGGCAAGCAGACCGGCGAGGTGGAAAACGCGTTTGAGCAAACGATCCCAGAGCAGGTCGCCACTGACGTTCCAGGCCGCGTTGGCACGATCGAGCGCCTGCCGTACCCGGTCGCGCATCACGTAGAACAGCACGCCCAGCGATACTGTCAGCAAGCTGGCTACAAGCGCTGGGGTGAGGCCGCCCCACAGATACAGATGCACATCCACCGGGCCGCGTGCCACGGCCTGCACCGCGTTGTTCACCAGCCAGGTCTCCGGCCAGGCATTCCAGGCGCCGAGCAGGAAACCGCCGATGGCCAACAGCATCGGCCCCAGCCACATCGGCAAGCCGACTTCGCGCGGCGTGCGCGGATAGTCGCCACGCTTGCCGAGGAAGGTCTGCAGGAAGACCAGGCCGGCAGCGGCGAACAGCAGGGCGTTGGTAAGGATCATCACCAGCGTTACCGCCCAGCCGATATGACCCATCTCGATCAGGCCGGTGTACTTGAACTCCTTGGCGATGAAGCCGAAGAAAGGCGGCAGGCCGGCATTGGAGAATGCTGCCAGGGCTACTGCCGCACCAGTCAAGGGCATGAACCGGATCAAACCACCCAGGCGTGCCAGCTCGCGGGTGCCGGTGGCGTGGTCGATGGCGCCGACTGCCATGAACAGCGCACCTTTATAGAGAGAATGCGCCACCAGATAGAGCACGAACGCCTGCAGGCCATAGCTGGTGTTGGTGCCGATCAGCATGGTCAGCTGGCCCAGCACGGTCACCGTGGTGTACGCCAGCAGGCGCTTGAGGTCGGTCTGGCGGAAGGCGAGGAAGGCGCCGAGCACTGCAGTGGCTGCGCCGAAGGTAATCAGCAGGGTGCCCCAGCCGACGGAGCCGCCGAGTACCGGGTTGAGACGGGCCAGCAGGTAGATGCCGGCTTTTACCATGGTCGCCGAATGCAGATAGGCCGACACCGGAGTGGGTGCGTTCATCGCATTGGGCAGCCACAGATGGAAGGGCACCTGCGCCGATTTGGTGAAGCAGCCCAGCAGCACCAGGGCAATGATCGCCGGCAGCAGCACATGGCCTTCGATCTGCTCGGCGCTGAGATTGGAGAACTGCCAGTTGCCCGTCGCGCCACCGAGCAGGATCAGTCCCGCCAGCAGCGCCAGGCCGCCGCCGCCGGTGATCAGCAGCGCCTGCAACGCCGCACGGCGCGATACCGCTTTGTCGTGTTGAAAACTGATCAGCAGGAAGGAGGCGATACTGGTCAGCTCCCAGAACACGAACATCGCCACCAGGTCGTCGGCCAGCACCAGGCCGAGCATCGCCAACATGAACACCAGCAAGTACGCGTGAAAGCGGCCGAGGTGGACGTGGCTGGACAGATAACTGCCGGCGTACAGCACGATCAGGCTGCCGATGCCGCTGATCAGCAGGGCAAAAACCAGCGAGAGGCCATCCAGGCGCAGGCTCAGGTTGATATCCAGTGCCGGAATCCAGCTCAGGCTTTGCATCACGGCGCCGCCACCGGCGATCAGCGGGATCTGTTGAACGAACCAGACGAAGGCCGCCAGCGGCGCCAGCATCAGCAGCCAACCTGTGCGAGCACCCAACAGGCGCGTCAGGCCGGGTGCCATGATGGCGGCCAGGGCGATCAGGGACAGTAGGTAGAGCACTCGTTTCTCCTGTGCCGAGCGTCGAATCCAAGGCGGCCTGACGACTACGTATCCACCGTAGCTGCGCTATTCAGGGCGTATTGGTCATATCAGGCCGCATTTGTTTCATCATAGGAAAAACCAATCGAAGATCGCTATTTTATGAAGTTTCAGAACATTGCATGATAGGCGGCTGCCATCATTGGCAGTATTGAGATAAGCAGCGAAACAGGAGAACAGCGTGCAGATTCAGGGCTATTTCGACTTGCGCTTCGAAGCGGTGAGGGACGCATTCGCCGCACTGTTCGACGACGCGCAGGAACGGGGCGCGGCCCTGTGCGTGAAGGTCGGCGGGGAAACCGTGGTCGACCTGTGGGCCGGAGTCATGGACAAGGACGGCCAGCAGGCCTGGCACAGCGACACCATCGCCAATCTGTTCTCCTGCACCAAACCCTTCGCCGCCGTGGTGGCCCTGCAACTGGTGGGCGAGGGCAAGCTCGACCTGGATACGCCGGTGGCGCGCTACTGGCCGGAGTTCGCTGCAGCCGGCAAACAGCGCATCAGTGTGCGTCACCTGCTCTGCCATCAGGCCGGCTTGCCGGCGTTGCGCCAGGCGCTGCCCGCTGAGGCGCTGTACGACTGGCAGACCATGACCGGCGCGCTGGCAGCTGAAGAGCCTTGGTGGCCGCTGGGTGAGGGTCATGGTTATGCGCCCATTACCTATGGTTGGCTGATCGGTGAGCTGATTCGCCGTGTGGAAGGCCGTGGCCCGGGCGAGAGCATCGCTGCGCGCATCGCCAAGCCACTGGAGCTGGATTTCCATGTCGGCCTGGCTGACAGCGAGTTCGAGCGCGTCGCCCATATCGCTCGCGGCAAGGGCAACCTCGGCGATGCCGCCGCGCAGCGCCTGCTCAAGGTGATGATGAGTGACGCCAATGCCATGAGCACGCGCTCGTTCACCAACCCGCCGTCGATCATGACCAGCACCAACAAGCCGGAGTGGCGGCGCATGCAGCAACCGGCAGCCAATGGACACGGCAACGCGCGCAGCCTGGCGGGCTTCTATGCGGGTCTGCTCGACGGCAGCCTGCTCGATGCTGACCTGCTGGGCGAAATGACCCGCGAGCACAGCGTCGGTGACGACAAGACCCTGCTGACTCGCACGCGTTTCGGCCTCGGCTGCATGCTCGATCAGGCCGATGTGGCTAACGCCACCTATGGGATGGGGGCGAAAGCCTTCGGCCATCCCGGTGCTGGTGGTTCCAGTGGTTTTGCCGACCCGGAGCGAGACCTGGCATTTGGTTTCGTCACCAACAATCTAGGACCGTTCGTCTTGATGGACCCCCGCGCGCAGAAACTTGCGCGGCAGATTGCGGACTGTATCTGATTGAAACGGCTAAACTTGCGCCAACCGTTCAGTACCAACCATAACGATCCGACCATTAGATTTGTGTGACCCCGGGGGCTACATGCGTGCCAACAAGATTTTTGCCTTTACCTGCTGCCTGCTGATCGCGGGCTGCGCCGGCTCGGAAAAGAAGGAAGTCGCCAAGCCGGCGGTGATGCCACCGCCTCAAGTTACCCGCGCCTGGCTCGACGAGTACGAGCCGAAACTGCGTGAAGCGGTCAAGGGCAGCCACTTCGAGTTCGAGCGCCGCGAAAACCTGCTGGTGGTCACCGCCCCGGTGCAGGGCTCGTTCAATCCGGATCGTCCGCACATGCTGCTACCGGTGAGCCTCGGCCCCATCACCCGTGTAGCCAAGTTGCTGGAAAGCGACGAAGACGTTGCCGTGGTCGTGCTCGGCCATGCCGACAGCAGCGGTGACGACGCCCAGAACCGCGACCTGAGCCAACAGCGTGCGCGGGCCGTGACCTCCATCTTCCGCCTCAGCGGCCTCAAGCAGAACCGCTTGCAGGTCATGGGCCTGGGCTCCGACGCACCCCGTGCGGCCAACGACAGCGCGGCCGGCCGTGCACTCAATCGCCGCGTGGAGATTCTCCTGACTTCGCGTGACACCATGCAGGGCCTGATCGCCAAGTACAGCCAGCCGGCCAAGGTGGAGCTCAAGGATGCACCCAAGGTAGCTGCCGCAGATCAAGGAAAAGTGAGCAAGTCGGAGTAAGCTTGCGGGCATTTCCACCCTGCGCGGGCAAGCACTAGAAAGCAGCCGGATTGGCTTCTGGCCTTGCCCTGAGGAATTGCCATGACCCAAACCTTGGCCGATATGCGCCGCGACTACACCCGCGACGGCCTGAGCGAAGCCCAGGCCCCGCTGGAACCCTTTGCCCTGTTTCGTCAGTGGTTCGATGACGCGGTCAAGACCGAGCAACTGCCGGTTGAACCCAACGCCATGACCCTGGCCACCGTCGACGAAGAGGGCCGCCCGCACTGCCGGGTGCTCCTGCTCAAGGGCCTCGACGAGCGCGGCTTCACCTTCTTCAGCAACTACGACAGCGCCAAGGGCCGCCAGCTTGCAGCGCGCCCGTTCGCCGCCATGACCTTCTTCTGGCCCAGCCTGGAACGCCAGGTGCGCATCGAAGGCCGCGTGGAGCGCGTGAGCGCTGCCGAATCCGATGGCTATTACCAGGTGCGTCCCTTAGGCAGCCGTATCGGCGCCTGGGCCTCGCCACAGAGCAAGGTGATTCGCGACCGCGCCGAGCTGGAGAGCCTGCTGGCGGAAACCGAAAAACGCTTCCAGGGCCAGACCCCGCACTGCCCCCCGCACTGGGGCGGTTACCGCCTGCTGCCCGAGCGCATCGAATTCTGGCAGGGCAGGCCAAGCCGCCTGCACGACCGCCTCAACTACCGCTTCAAGGGCGAGGCCTGGATTCGTGAACGGCTGGCTCCCTAGGGGCTAGTGGTCGCAACATCCCGAGAGAAAGAGGGAAGCAGCGAGCCTTGAGGGCTCGCTGTGGTTGCGTTGTGCGGCCGGCGGTTACAGCGTCGAGATGGTGCCGCCGTCGATACGGTGCTCGGAGCCGGAGACCGACGCGGCCCGCGGCGACGCGAGGAAGACGATCAGGTCAGCCACCTCCTGAGGCGTGGCAGGCCTACCCAGCGGGAGTCCACCTATCGCCTCCATGACGATTCGTCTGCCGCCTTCGTAGTCGGTGCCCGCCTCTTCAGCCAAGCGCTCGGCAAACCTTATGGACGCCTCGGTCTCTATCCATCCGGGCGCGACGCTCAGCACACGCACACCCTTGGGCGTCACTTCCCGTGCCAGGGACTTGCTATAGGTGGTGAGCGCTGCCTTGGCGGCGGCGTAGGCGGTGGTGGACTCTGGCAGCGGCATCATGCGCTGGATCGAGCTCACATGAAGGATGACGCCCGAGCCCTGGGACAGCATGGCCGGTAACAGGGCGCGGTCCAGGCGCACGGCCGGCATCAGGTTCAAGTTCAGCTCGGCCTGCCAATGCTCATCACTGAGGGCGGCAAAGCCACCGGCAGGTGCGCTCGAACCGCCAACCGAGTTGATCACGATATCCACACCGCCCCAGCTATCCAGAACGGTCTGTGCGAGGTGCGCCACGCCTTGCGCCGTCGTCAGATCGGCGCCGATGTACGTGACGTCATCTACGGGTTGTACCGACACGTCGCGCGCCGATGTCGCCACTCGGGCGCCAGCCGCCACCAGGGCCTGCACCACGGCAGCGCCAAGGCCTTGGGTGCCTCCGGTGACCACCGCACGCAGGCCATCGAGTCGAAGGTCGAAGTTCATGCTGTGATCTCCAACGATGCGATCAGGCCGCGTTCAAGATGGAAACGGTACGAAAGAATGATCGGGCTGCCAGGGAAGTTGCCGGTGACCTTGGTGCTCACGAGCTGGAATTCGTCCTCTTGCTCAATGGCAAAGGGCACGCTGGTGGCGCTGTACTTGGCCGATGCCTCGGCCAGGAAGGCCTGGATGGCCTCGACGCCCGTGTAGGTATGACCGAAGTCGGTCATAACGGCTTGCGCCGTGAAGCAATGCGCCAACGCTTCGGGGTTGTGTTCAGCGGCAAAGTAAGCAGCGATTGGCTCGGGAAGGGTCAAGGTGGACATGCTGTCGGCTCCATAGGATCAGTGATAACCCTAGGGTGAGTGCCGGACAGAATTAAATGAATCACCTAGAATCAGCATTGGCTATGTAGAGAGCGATGCATAATGCGCGGGTCAGAATTTGCCGAGCTAAAGGCCTTCGTGGCCGTTGTAGAGCGTCAGAGCTTCGCCCGTGCGGCGGAGCATCTGGGCCTTTCTCCCTCGGCACTCAGCCAGACCATCCGGCAGCTCGAAGCGCGCCTTGGCGTACGCCTGCTCAATCGCACCACTCGCAGCGTCGCACCATCGGCCAATGGCGAGCTGCTCTACAAGCGTATCGCCCCCTTGTTTCAGGAAATGGCTGTTGCAGTCGCCGAGGCCAGTGAGGCGACAGGCCAGATAAGCGGCACGCTGCGCATCAACACGCCGGGGATCGCCGCCAGAACGCTCATCGCACCTCGGCTGGCACGATTCCACCAGGCCCACCCTGAGGTGCTGCTCGACATCGTGGTCGACGACGCCTTGGCCGATATCGTGCTCGGCCGTTTTGACGCGGGCATCCGTGTAGGTGGCCGGCTTGAGAAAGACATGGTGGCCGTTCGCCTGACCCCAGATCTGAACATGGTCGCCGTAGCGTCTCCGGATTATCTCGCACGTCGAGGTACGCCCCAGTCACCTGCCGAGTTGCAGGATCACGCCTGCATCAACTGGCGCTTGCAGATGGATGGCAGGCCCTATCGCTGGGAGTTCCAGGATTGCGGGCAACTGCTGGAGATGACGGTAGATGGCCCCGTTGTTACCAATCATCCTGACATCGGCATCGCTGCCGCCCTGCAGGGGCTCGGCATTGCCTACCATTTCGAAAGAGAAAGCGTGGGCGAGCTCCTCGCTCAAGGGCGGCTGGTTCAGGTCCTCGCTGACTGGTCGATCTCGCGCCCAGGCTTGTTTCTTTATTACCCGAACCGGCAATACCGACCAGCCGCATTAGGTGCATTCATAGACTGTCTATTGGATAGAAACCTGTTTGATCGACCCAGCCACGAAAAATATCGACGATAAGGACGAAGCAAAGGCCAGTGGGGCATAGGACCTCGAGCACATGGAGCCAACGGTTGGCGCGACAGTAGCTTTGAGGGCCTGTTTTACTGGCGAGATCATTCATGCGGCTGGGCCTGACTTCTGGTCATAGGCTGCTTTTTTGGCCAAAAGCCGCCCTCCACAAGTCCCCCTTATCGTCTGTCCACCACCTACCGCTGAGCACGCCAATCGCCAAGAAGGCTGTACGAAACGAACACATAAGATACCCTTGCGCCACGAACCAACCAGGACGCTGCGAACCGAACGATGGGTTTTGAACAATTAGCCGAGCTACGTGACCGCCTGCGCGCCGAGAAGCAGCAGGTACAGCAGGTAAAGACCGAAAGCGCGAAGCCGCAAAAGCGCAAGCAACCGCATAAAGCCAAGCCGCGCGAGCAGGATCCTACCGTCGAGGCGATCTGGCGCTTGCAGAAGCACTTCCCCTTGGCCTTTCCGGTCAATCCGGCGCCCAAGGTGCCGTTGAAAGAGGGCATTCTCAAGGACGCCGAGCAGCATCTGCAGTTGCTCGGCATCACCGCTGAGCAGCTCAAGGCGGGTATTGCCGCCTGGTGCCGCGGCGGTCGCTACTGGGCTGCCATGACCGAAAATGCACCGCGTCTGGATCTGCAAGGCCAGCCCGTTGGCGCGGTGACGGCGGCGCAAGCGCTGCATGCCAAGCAGCAGGCCAGGCGGCACCGTGCCGAGGCTCGGCGCAATCAGGCCAAGGCGAAAGCACCAGCGGACGACAAGGCCGCCGAGAGCGCCGGAGCGTCTGCTGCGGAGTAAATGCTGGCTACCTGAAGGTTTCGCCGGCGCTGCGAGGGATACTTCGTGAGGCGCCGCTGACACGCCTACAATGGCGGCCTCATTCGCGAGGCCGTTTCTCATGCTCGAACTCGACTCTACTCTGGCGCAGCATATAGTCGACCGCGCCATGGCCATCCTGCCGCACAACATCAATGTGATGGATGCCCAAGGCATGATCATCGGCAGCGGCGACCCCAGCCGCCTGCATACCCGCCACGAAGGCGCACAACTGGTGCTGGCCAACCGTCGCGTGGTGGAGATCGACGCGCAGGCAGCGGCCTGCCTGCGCGGGGTCAAGCCCGGTGTCAACCTGCCGTTGCTGCATGCCGAGCGCCTGATTGGCGTGCTGGGTATCACCGGTGATCCCGAAATAGTGCGGCCCTATGCCGAGCTGGTGCGTATGGCTGCGGAGATGCTGGTCGAGCATCGCGTGTTGCAGGCCGAGCGGCACTGGCAGCGGCATCAGCAGGAGGCCTGGTTGCGACAGTTGCTCGACCCCATGCTGCGCCTGTCCAGTCTCGAGGTCGATGCCGAACGCCTGGGCCTGCAACTGACCTGGCCGCGCCAGATGTGCCTGCTGCAACTCGATGGAGAGGGCGATCCTCTGCCGCGTCAGGCGCGTCTGCTCGCCGCACTGGGGGGCAAGAGTGAACATCTGGTAGCGCCGCTCGGGCGTCATGAGCTGCTCTGGTGTCGGCCCTACAGCGCCACGCGCGATGATCGCGCCTGGCTGCAGCAGGCTGACGAGCGCGAGTGGGGCGTGAGCTCGCTGGCGCTCAGCGATCCGCTGCATGACCTGACCGAGCTGCGCCAGGCCAGCCTGGTCCTGCGCGATCTTCAGGCCTACGGTCAGGCGCGTTTTCCTGGTCAACGTTTGCTGCGTCTGGACGAATTGCGTCTGCCGACGCTGCTCTATGCCCAGCGCCACAGCTGGTTGCTGCAGGGCTGGCTGGCACCGTTGCGTCAGGTGCTGACGCAGGACCCACAGGGCACGCTGAGGGCGACGCTGGAAGCCTGGTGCGCGCATGACGGTCAGGTGCAAACCTGTGCGCAGGAGTTGGGCATTCATCGCAATACGTTGCGCTACCGCCTGGAGCGCATCGCCGAACTCAGTGGCCTGGACCTCAATCGGCTGGATCAGCGCCTGCAGCTATCCTTGGGGCTGGGCTTGCTGGAATCCGCCGCGAAGGATCAGTCGAACGTTCGGTAATCCGCTACCGCTGGTAAAGGCGGGCAGATGGCTTTGTGCGATTGCACAGCCTCTTGCGCGTGGCTGCGGCTGTTTTAGTGCCAGCGCACAGGGCGAGGCTGGGGGTGGCTGAGCCACAATGTGACGCCTCTCGGCATTCCCATCCGGGCCCTGCGCCCGCCATAACAACAATGAGGAGACTGGTCATGGGCCTGGTCCTGATTCTGGTGGCACTGATCGCGTTCATCGTGCTGTCCACTACCCGTTTGAAATTGCACCCTTTCCTGGCGTTGCTGGCCGCTGCACTGATCGCCGGTTTCGCCTACCAGCTGCCCGGCGGCGAAATCATCAAGACCATGACGGCCGGCTTTGGCGGCATTCTCGGTTATATCGGTATCGTCATCGTTCTCGGCACCATCATCGGCGTGATCCTCGAACGTAGCGGTGCCGCCATCACCATGGCCGAGACGGTGATTCGTCTGCTGGGCCAGCGTTTCCCCACCCTGACCATGTCGATCATCGGCTATCTGGTATCGATTCCGGTGTTCTGCGACTCCGGCTACGTCATTCTCAACTCGCTGAAGAATGCCCTGGCCGCGCGCATGAAGGTGTCCGTGGTGGCCATGAGCGTGGCTCTGGCGACCGGCCTGTACGCCACTCACACCTTCGTGCCGCCAACCCCCGGTCCGATCGCTGCGGCCGGCAATCTGGGTCTGGAAACCTCCCTGGGCCTGGTGATTCTGGTCGGTCTGCTGGTCGCAGCGGTCACCGCCGTCGCCGGTATGCTGTGGGCCAACCGTTTCCTCAAGCAGAACGACCACGAATTGCTGGAAGAAGCGCCGAGCGAACTGCTCGCCGATAACGTCGATTTCGATGCACTGCGTGCCCGCTATGGCAAGTTGCCCAGCGCCTGGCAGGCGTTCGCGCCAATCTTCGTGCCCATCATCCTGATCTGCCTGGGCTCGGTCGCTGCTTTCCCGAGCAAGCCCTTCGGTACTGGTGCTTTCTTCGACGTGCTCAGCTTCCTCGGTCAGCCGGTTGCCGCGCTGCTGGTAGGCCTGGTGCTGGCTTGCTCTCTGCTCAAGGGCGAAGGCAAGCGTCAGCAGTTCCATGATCATGTGTCTCATGGCCTGAAAGAGGCGGCGCCGATTCTGTTGATCACCGGTGCCGGTGGCGCCTTCGGTGCGATTCTCAAGGCCACCGCGCTGACCGGTTATCTGGGCGACACCCTGTCGGTGCTGGGCATCGGCCTGTTCATGCCTTTCCTGGTGGCCGCTGCGCTGAAGAGTGCTCAGGGTTCTTCTACTGTTGCCCTGGTTACCACCTCGGCGATGGTTGCGCCGCTGCTGGGCAATCTGGGGCTCGACAGCGAGATGGGCCGCGTGTTGACCGTGATGGCCATCGGTGCGGGTGCGATGACCGTCTCTCATGCCAACGACAGCTTCTTCTGGGTCGTGACCCAGTTCAGCCGCATGAAAGTGGCGACCGCTTACCGTGCCCAGACCATGGCGACCCTGATCCAGGGTATTGCCGGTATGGCCGCTGTCTGGCTGCTTAGCCTGGTTCTGCTGTAATCCCGCTTAACAGACCGTTCAAAAACTACCTGCGTTGCCATTGCTGCGTTAAAAACAGGCTCAAAATGCTCATTTACCGCTCGTAAACTCCGCTTTTTCGCCTGTTTTTGCCTTGCACTGACTGCCTCGCCTACGTTTTTCAACAGTCTGTAACCAGCAGGCGGCTACGGTCGCCTGCCTCCTTTCGAGGTACCTATCATGAAAATCGTCATTGCTCCTGACTCCTTCAAGGAGAGCCTCAGCGCGCCCGATGTGGCCGCTGCCATCGCCCGCGGTTGGCAGCAGGTGTTTCCCGAGGCCGAGTGTTTGCTGCGGCCAATGGCCGATGGCGGCGAGGGTACGGTCGATGCATTGCTGGCTGCCGTGGGTGGCGAGCGCCGTGAGCGTGAGGTACGTGGCCCCATGGGCGCGCCGGTCAGGGCGCATTGGGGCTGGCTGGGGCAGGGCACGGCGGTGATCGAGATGGCGGCGGCCAGCGGCCTGCACTGGGTGCCGCGTGAACAGCGCGATGCCCGTCTGGCCAGCAGCTTCGGCACTGGCGAACTGATCCGTGAGGCGCTGGATGCCGGTGCTACGCGAATCATTCTGGGGCTGGGCGGTAGTGCCACCAATGACGCCGGGGTTGGCCTGTTACAGGCATTGGGGATGCGTTTTCTCGATGCCCAGGGGCGGGAACTGGCGCCGGGCGGTGCGGCTTTGGCCGGTCTCGACCAGCTCGATCTGAGCGGGCTCGATGCACGTTTGCTCAAGGTGCAGATCGAGGTCGCCGCCGATGTCGACAATCCCTTGTGCGGGCCACGCGGCGCATCCGCGGTGTTCGGCCCGCAGAAGGGCGCAACGCCTGAGCATGTCGCGGAGCTGGATACGGCACTCGGCCGCTTCGCCCGTATCGCAGCGGCGACGCTGGGCGAGGATCACGCCGAGTTTCCCGGTGTGGGTGCGGCGGGTGGTCTCGGTTTCGCTGCTCGTGCTTTCCTCAAGGCCAGTTTCCGTCCCGGTATCGCCCTGGTGGCCGAACTGTCCGGCCTTGCCGCCGCAGTGGAGAACGCGGATCTGGTGATTACCGGGGAAGGGCGCATGGATGCCCAGACCCTGCACGGCAAGACACCGGTCGGCGTAGCGCGTGTGGCGCGTGCGGCCGGGGTACCGGTCATCGCTTTATCCGGTAGTTTGGGCGACAACTATCAAGCGCTGTACGAGGCGGGTATCGAAGCTGCATTCAGCCTGGCGCCGGGCCCGTTGTCCCTGGAGCAGGCCATGGCCGGTGCGGCGGCCGAGTTGCAGGCGCGTACCACGGATATCGCCCGGCTCTGGCGTCTCGCCCGGGCCTGATGAGGCGAACCTGGCTGAACTTGGTCTGTCTGAAACAACTATTGTTCAGGATCCGTCGTGACAGTTACGCTCGCCCGGCGTCTAATGGATTGAGATACCTCTGGAGGAATTGCTATGCGTAAACCCACTCTGCTCATTACCTCGCTGGCCGCGATGCTGGCCCTCGGGGGCTGTCAGTCCAGCCTGACCGGCGATACCTACAGCCGCGATGAGGCCCGAGCGGTGCAAACAGTACGCATGGGCACCATCGAATCGCTGCGCCCGGTGAAGATCGAAGGGACCAAGACACCGATCGGTGCAGGTGCCGGTGCTGTGGTTGGTGGCATCGGTGGTAGTGGCCTCGGTGGCGGACGCGGCAGCGCAGTCCTGGCTGTGGTCGGTGCCGTTGCCGGTGGTCTGTTGGGCGCCGCAGCTGAAGAAGGCCTGACCCGGACTCAGGGTGTTGAGATCACCGTGCGTGAGGACGACGGCACCATGCGCGCCTACGTCCAGGAAGTTGAGCCGAACCAGGTGTTCCGTGTCGGCGAGCGCGTGCGCATCATGACGGTAAACGGTACCAGTCGCGTCACCCACTGATCGTTACAAACCAGCCGGAGCAGCTTTGGTTGCTCCGGCTTTTTCTTGCCTGCCATCTCTGGTGACAACTCGTCGGGCTTGCGCAAAAGAAGCGCTCCCGGCAATTTTTTGTGGCCTCGCTATAGTGGTGATCGGCTGTCAGCAGCACTTCCAGCCGCCTGCATGTTACCAAGTGTGTTTAACGATAATTCAATGCATGACGTTGTCTTGATAGTTATGGATAATCGGCCGTTATGCTTGTACCGACAACGACTTAGCTGAACCGTTGTGGTGCATGAACTATTACCGTCAGGGAGTTGCGACTCCAATTCTCGTCGTTGTGTCAGCTGATCCGACGTGCCTGCTTAAGGGGTTTTTCCGATGGCGCTTGCGCTGATTGTCGCCTTGCCATTTCTTGGGTTGTTTCTGCCGGTGCTTGCAGATCGGCTTGGACGCTCGGCCTGTGCCGCGGCTGCTGCTATAGCCCCCATCGTGGCGCTGGTGCTGCTGTTCAGCTACCAGCCTGCAGTGTTCGCAGGTGAAGTGCTGCGGGTCAAACTGGAGTGGTTGCCGCACCTGGGGCTGAATCTCAGTCTGCGCCTCGATGGTCTGGGCTTTCTGTTTGCCCTGCTGATTCTCGGCATCGGCCTGCTGGTCATCCTCTACGCGCGCTATTATCTGGCCAAGACCGAGCCGATGGGGCGTTTCTTCGCCTTCCTGCTGCTGTTCATGGGCGCCATGCTCGGTGTGGTGCTGTCGGAAAACCTGCTGCTGATGCTGATGTTCTGGGAGCTGACCAGTCTGTCATCGTTCCTGCTGATCGGCTTCTGGGGTTCGCGTTCCGATGCCCGAAAGGGCGCGCGCATGGCGCTGGCAATCACCGGGGGCGGTGGTCTGGCGCTGCTCGCCGGTATCCTGCTGATCGGCCACATCGCCGGTAGCTTCGAACTGTCTCAAGTGCTGGCCGCCGGCTACGCGATTCGCGCGCACGAGTTGTATCCGCTGGCGCTGGTGCTGGTGCTGCTCGGCGTGTTCACCAAGTCGGCGCAATTCCCTTTCCATTTCTGGCTGCCGCACGCGATGGCGGCGCCGACACCGGTATCCGCCTATCTGCACTCGGCGACCATGGTCAAGGCCGGGGTCTTCCTGCTGGCGCGTCTGTATCCGGCGCTGGCCGGTTCCGAGTGGTGGTTCTACATGGTCAGCCTGACCGGCCTGGCCACCCTGCTGGTAGGCGCAGGCATGGCGCTGTTTCAGCATGACCTGAAGGGCCTGCTGGCGTATTCGACCATCAGCCATCTGGGGCTGATCACCCTGCTGTTCGGCCTGGATACCCAGCTAGCGGCTGTGGCGGCGGTGTTCCACATCATCAACCACGCGACCTTCAAGGCTTCGCTGTTCATGGCTGCCGGCATCATCGACCACGAAACCGGTAGCCGCGACATGCGGCGAATAAACGGCTTGTGGAAGTACATGCCGCATACGGCGGTGCTGGCGATGGTGGCGGCTTCGGCCATGGCTGGCGTGCCGCTGCTCAATGGCTTTTTGAGCAAGGAGATGTTCTTCACCGAAACCTTGCACCAGCATCTGCTGGGCGGTTTCAACTGGGTGATTCCGGCTGCCGCGACCCTGGCCGGGGTGTTCTCGGTGGCCTATTCGCTGCGTTTCATTCACGACGTGTTCTTCAATGGCGAGCCGATCGACTTGCCCAAATATCCGCCGCACGAGCCGCCGCGCTACATGAAGGTACCGGTCGAGGTACTGGTGTTCCTCTGCCTGCTGGTCGGCATCGTGCCAGCCTATACGGTAGCGCCGTTGTTGGCCGCCGCTGCCGCTTCGACGCTGGGTGGGGAGTTGCCCGAGTACAGCCTGGCGGTCTGGCACGGCTTCAACCTGCCGCTACTGATGAGTTTCGTTGCGCTGTTCGGCGGGATCATCGTCTATGCCTGTCGCAAGCCGTTGTTCCGCTGGTATGAAGGTTTGCCCAACCTCGATGCCAAGGACGCCTTCGACCAGGTGGTGCGCTACATGACGCGTATGTCCGTGCGTTTCACTGCGTTTCTGGAGTGTGGTTCGTTGCAACGCTACCTGGCCTGGATGATCGGCAGTGCCCTGACCCTGGTGGTGATCGCGCTTTCGCCTCTGGAGCAGTTGACCGGCAGCGTGCCGATGACGCCAATCGATCCGCTGACCGTCACGGGCATGTTGATCCTGATGGTGACTGCGGTGCTCACCGTGGTTTTCCACCGCCGCCGCCTGGTGGCGCTGATGATCCTCAGCGCCGCTGGTCTGATGGTGGCGCTGGCTTTCGCCCGTTTCTCCGCGCCGGATCTGGCGCTGACCCAGTTGTCGGTCGAGGTGGTGACCATCATCCTGCTGATGCTCACCCTGTACTTCATGACCGATCGCACCCCGGCGGAGTCGAGCAGCCTGCGCGGCCTGCGTGATCTGGTTCTGGCGCTGGGCAGCGGCACCATGGTGGCAATGCTGACCTACGCCGTGCTGACCCGTCCTTACCAGAGCATTTCCTCGTTCTTTCTCGAGAACAGTGTCTCCGGTGGCGGCGGTACCAACGTGGTCAACGTGATTCTGGTGGACTTCCGCGGTTTCGATACCCTGGGCGAGATCACCGTGCTGGCGATTGCCGCCATGGGCATCTATGCGCTGCTGCATGGCCTGCACCTGCCGCATCCGACCCACGACAAGAACGGTCGTCCATGGTCGACCGATGCGCATCCGATGATCCTCGACAACCTGGCGCGGGCCATGCTGCCGATGGCGCTGCTGATTTCGGCGTTCATCTTCCTGCGCGGGCACAACCTGCCGGGCGGCGGCTTCATCGCCGGTCTGATCACCTCGGTGGCGTTGATTCTGCAGTACATCTCCCATGGTGTGACCTGGACCCAGGAACGCCTGAAATTCAGCTATCACGCCACGGCCGGTTGGGGCGTGCTGATCGCCGGACTGACTGGTCTGGGCAGCTGGCTCTTCGGTTCGCCGTTCCTGACTTCGGCGTTCGGCCATTTCCATATTCCGCTGATCGGCGAAATCGAACTGGCCACCGCGATCCTCTTCGATCTCGGGGTGTATCTGGCCGTTGTCGGCGCCACCCTGCTGATTCTTTCCAATATCGGCCATGTCAGTCAGGACGAGTCGTGCAAGGAGGTCATCTGATATGGAGGCAGTATTCGCAATCACCCTCGGGGTGCTGACTGCCAGCGGCGTCTACCTGCTGCTGCGGGCGCGCATCTTCCCGGTCGTGATGGGGCTGACCCTGATCTCCTATGCGGTCAATCTGTTCATCTTCGCCACCGGCCGGCTCGGCACGGGTGTGCCGGCGGTGATCGGCAAGAGTACCGAGTACGGTGACCCACTGCCGCAGGCGCTGGTGCTCACCGCTATCGTCATTGGCTTCGCCATGACCGCGTTCGTCGTGGTGTTGGCCCTGCGTGGCATGGGCGAACTGAAAACCGATCACGTCGATGGCGAGGAGCCGCGCGCATGAGTCACGCCATCATCCTCCCCGTTCTGCTGCCGCTATTCTTCGGCGCATTGTTGCTGGTCGGCCACGGCTGGTCGCGGGACCTGAAGCGGGGTATTTCCCTGGTCGGCTGCCTGGCGCTGCTGCCGGTGTGTCTGTATCTGGTGTTGTTGGCTGGTGCGGGGCAGTTGCAGGTCTATGCGCTGGGTAACTGGGCGGCGCCGTTCGGCATCATGCTGCTGCTCGACCGCTTCAACGCTGCGCTGCTGTTGCTCACCGCGCTGCTCGCCTGCTTCGCCCTTATCTACGCCTGCCGCGGCGACGATGAGCGTGGGCCGAACTTCCATGCGCTGTTCCAGTTCCAGCTGCTGGGCATCAACGGTGCGTTCCTCACCGCCGACCTGTTCAACCTGTTCGTGTTCTTCGAGATCCTGCTGATCTCTTCCTATGCACTGCTGCTGCATGGCAACCGCGCCAATCAGGTCAAGGCGGGCGTGCATTACGTGGTGCTCAACCTGCTGGGCTCTTCGTTCTTTCTGATCGGCGTCAGCCTGCTGTATGGCCTGACCGGCACCCTGAACATGCCGGACCTGGCTGCGCGGGTGGCCAGCGCCGATGTTGCCGACGCGCCGCTGATCAAGGCGGCTGCCTACCTGCTGCTGATCGTTTTCGGTCTCAAGGCCGCCGTGCTGCCGCTGTGCTTCTGGCTGCCGCGCGCCTATGCCGCAGCGCCCGCTTCGGTGGCAGCGTTGTTCGCCATCATGACCAAGGTGGGCTTCTACGCCGTCGTTCGCGTGTTCACTCTGGTGTTCGGCGAAGAGGCCGGGCCGCTGGCCAATCTCGGCCATGAACTGCTCTGGTGGCTGGCCCTGCCGACCATTGCCTTCGGTGTAATTGGCGCCCTGGGAGCGCGCCAGTTGCAGGCGCTGCTGGCCTATCTGGTGGTGATTTCGGTGGGTACGTTGATGGCAGGTTTCGCCATCGGCAATGTGGCGGCGTTGAGTGCTGCGCTGTATTACATGGTGCACAGCACGCTGATCAGTGCGGCGTTGTTCCTGCTGGCCGGCCTGGTGGTCGCCCAGCGTGACAGCGCCGGCGGTGATCTGCAGCAGGAGCGCGTGCTGCGCCAGCCGCTGGTGCTGGGCTGCATGTTCTTCTTCGCCTCCATTTCCGTGGCCGGGTTGCCGCCGTTCTCCGGTTTCCTCGGCAAGATGCTGCTGTTGCGCGCGGCGGAGCCTGGCTGGCAAGCCTGGAGCCTGTGGCCGGTGGTGCTGATCGGTGGGCTGCTGACGCTGGTGGCCCTGAGCCGCGCTGGTACCAGTCTGTTCTGGCTGGGCCATGGTGCGGATGCGTCGCCTTCGAAAGCCGAACCGGCTGATCGCGTCAGTCTGCTGGCTGCGCTTGGCCTGTTGCTGGCCAGCCCGCTGCTGCTGATCGCTGCCAAGCCCATCCTGGCGTATCTGGAGGCTGCTGCGGCGCAGTTGCTCGATCTGCAACCCTATCTGTCGATCATCGCCGGAGGTGCGGCATGAGGCGTTTCTTCCCTCACCCGCGGATGATGCTGGTGCTGACGGTGCTCTGGCTGCTGCTGGTGAACACCTTCAACCTGGGGCATCTCCTGCTCGGGCTGTTTCTCGCCTGGGCCATCGTACATTTGTGTGGCGACTTCCTGCTGCATGTGCCGAGGGTGCGCAAGCCGCTGGGGCTGGTGTTGTTCACTGGCAAAGTGTTCTACGACATCGTGGTGGCCAATCTACAGGTGGTGAAACTGGTGTTGGGGCCGAAGTCGCGCCTGCAGCCGGCATTCGTTGAGGTGCCGGTGGGAATCGAGGATGAGTTCGTCCTGTCCACCCTGGCCTGCATCATTTCGCTGACCCCCGGCACGGTCTCTGCCTGCCTCAGCTCCGATCACAAGACCCTGTTGGTGCACGGACTCGATGTGCCCGATCGCGACGAACTGATCGCGGCGGTCAAAAGCCGTTACGAAACGCCGCTGCTGGAGATATTCGAATGCTCGAGAACGTAGTCTTTCTGTGCATGGGCATCCTCACGCTGGCCATGCTGCTCAATGTCGCGCGCTTGGTCGAGGGGCCGAACGTGGTTGATCGGGTTCTGGCACTGGATACTCTTTATATCAACGCGCTGGCGCTGATCGTACTGTTCGGCATCTGGCTGGCATCGGATCTGTTCTTCGAAGCTGCACTGCTGATCGCGGTGATGGGCTTCGTTGGTACGGTCGCAGTGGGTAAGCACCTGTTGCATGGCGACATCATCGATTAAGAGGGAATGACCATGCCGTTCTGGCTGGAATTGTTGATTTGTGCCTGCCTGATTCTCGGCAGTCTGTTTGCCCTGGTGGGGGCCATCGGACTGTATCGGCTGCCGGATTTCTTCACGCGCCTGCACGGGCCGACCAAGGCTACGACGCTGGGCGTCGGTGGTACGCTGATCGCGTCGATGCTGTTCTTTGCCCATCACACCGGCAGCCTGAGCCTGCATGAACTGCTTATCACCCTGTTCCTGTTCCTGACTGCGCCGGTCAGTGCACATATCCTGGCCAAGGCGGCGATGCAGCAGAAGGTCGAGCTGACCGAGCGTACCCAAGGTCAGCCCTGGGACGATGATCACTGAGCCACTGTCAGGCGTTTCTCGCGCCTGGCTGTCACTGTCGCCAGGCAATTGCCCGCTCTAGACTGCGCTCTTGAATCAGGCGGCGTATTGCGTCAGAGGAGTCAGGAGATGAGCGAGCTGGTCATTCGTCAGGCCTGTGTCGAGGATATCGAGGCACTCTGCGCGCTGATTCTCGAGCATGGGCCCAACCCCTGGAATCATTTGCCCGAAGCCGAGGTTCGCCAGCACCTGCAGGGTATTGCGTCAAGTACGACCTTGGCCGTGCTGGCCGAGGAGCAGGGGCAACTGCTGGGGTTCGTCAGTTATCGCCTGACCCAGGATTTCGCCGCTCATCAACCTGCCGCGCGTGCCGGACAGGTGCATGGCTACATCTGCGAAGCGGTGGTGCATCGCGATTGCGCCGGCCGAGGATTGGGGGCGCGTCTTCTGCGTGAGGCCGTCACAGAGCTGTGGCGGCTGGGCGTCAGTGATATCTATGTTGATCGTCACGAAGAGAATGCGGCATCCGCGGGGATGATGCGCAAGGCCGGTTTCAGTGAGCTGCTGACCTATGCCGATCCCACGCGGCGGCCCAACGGTTCGGGGCGTTCGACGCTGTGCTGCCTGCGGGCCAGGCAATGATCCAGCGACTGCTTGCCATGGCTGTGCTGGCCGCCGCACAGATGCTGCTGGCGTTGATGCTCTACCGCAGCGCCATCGAGGCCTATCGGCAGATGTTCGGTGGGATTCGCCGCGATATCAGTTATGGCCTGCAACTACAGCACTCGTTGTATCTCTTCGGCGCTCTGGCTGTGTGCAATGCTGTCTGGCTGCTCAGTTGCCGTAGCCGGCGCAGCGGACTGATCGGTTTTGGCGTCTGCCTGCTGCTCTGGGCGACATTCTGGGCCAATGCCTTCGCCAGCATGCCGTACCGCAGCCTGCTGGTGGTTGGGATTGGTACGCTGGTGCTGGCGATACCATTGCTGGTACTGCTTCGCTTCAGAAGGCCCGGCCAAGTCGCTGACGTTCGGCCGGGCAACGCTGCTTAGCGATTCAACCCAAGCATGTCTTTGGCCACGGCTTCGGCCACGCGAATGCCGTCGACCCCAGCGGAAAGAATGCCACCGGCGTAGCCCGCACCTTCACCGGCCGGATACAGCCCCTTGAGATTCAGGCTCTGCAGGTCATCGCCACGGGTGATGCGCACCGGCGAGGAGGTGCGCGTCTCGATGCCGGTGAGCACCGCATCGGCCAGGTCGAAGCCCTTGATCTGCTTGCCGAAGGCCGGCAAGGCTTCGCGGATGGCTTCGATGGCGAAGTCCGGCAGCGAGGGCGCCAGATCGCCCAGTTTCACGCCCGGCTTGTAGGAGGGTTGTACTTCGCCCAGCGCAGTGGATGGGGTGCCCTTGATGAAGTCGCCCACTAGTTGCCCTGGCGCCTCGTAGTTGCGCCCGCCGAGCACATAGGCGTGCGATTCCAGACGCTCCTGCAGCTCGACGCCGGCCAGTGGTCCGCCCGGATAGTCCTGCTCGGGAGTGATGCCAACGACGATGCCGGCGTTGGCGTTGCGCTCGTTGCGCGAATACTGGCTCATGCCGTTGGTGACCACACGCTCAGGCTCGGAGGTGGCGGCGACCACGGTGCCGCCTGGACACATGCAGAAGCTGTACACCGAGCGGCCGTTGCTGGCGTGGTGTACCAGTTTGTAGTCGGCGGCGCCGAGCTTGGGGTGGCCGGCGTACTTGCCCAAGCGCGCACGGTCGATCAGCGACTGTGGATGCTCGATACGAAAGCCCACCGAGAACGGCTTGGCCTCGAGAAACACGCCACGGGCGTGCAGCATACGGAAGGTATCGCGCGAACTGTGGCCGAGAGCCAGCACCACATGGCGGCTGAGCAGCTGCTCGCCGTTCTCCAGCACCACGCCGGTGAGTTGGCCGTCTTCGATCAGCAGGTCGCTGACTCGCTGCTGGAAGCGCACTTCGCCGCCCAGGGCCTTGATCTCTTCGCGCATGGTGGCGACCACGCCGGTCAGGCGGAAGGTGCCGATATGCGGCTTGCTGACATAGAGGATCTCGTCCGGCGCGCCAGCCTTGACGAACTCCTGCAGCACCTTGCGCCCGTGATGGTAAGGGTCCTTGATCTGGCTATACAGCTTGCCGTCGGAGAAGGTGCCAGCGCCGCCTTCGCCGAACTGCACGTTGGAGGTGGGGTCGAGCACGTTCTTGCGCCACAGGCCCCAGGTGTCCTTGGTGCGTTGGCGTACTTCCTTGCCGCGTTCCAGCACAATGGGGCGTAAGCCGGCCTGGGCCAGGATCAGCGCCGCGAAGATGCCGCAGGGGCCGAAGCCGACCACGATGGGGCGTTCGTCCAAAGGCGTTTCGGCCTTGCCGACCGGCTTGTAGGTGATATCCGGTGCCGGGCCTACATGCTTGTCATCGCTCAAGCAAGCGAGCAGGGCGGCTTCGTCTTTCACCTCGCAGTCGAGGGTGTAGATGAACGGCATGTCGCCAAACTTCTTGCGCGCATCGTAGCTGCGCTTGAACACGCTGAAGGCCAGCAGCTCGCTATCGGCGATGCCCAAGCGCTGGACGATGGCCGGGCGCAGCGCGTCCTCGGGATGGTCGAGGGGCAGTTTCAGTTCGGTCAGGCGAAGCATGGGCAGTGTCCTGGTTGGCCGGTGGCGATCCGGCAAGGTGAAGAAGGTCGGCGATTGTACGGGATTCGCGGTCCGGGTGGAGAGGACGGCATTCTCGAACTACTGACGGCTTTGCTCCGTTGAGCGTAGGTGAACGATGTCTCGAACGCTGCGCGAGTGCGTACTCAGCCGCGCTGACGTTCGATTGCGCGACCCTGAATGAACATCAGGGCAGCGCCCGCGAAGGCTGCTGTCGCGGCATAGACGATCACGGCTTGCGAGTCGAGGCTGTCGATGATCAGCCCTCCTAGAACCGCACCTGCGGCAATGGCGACTTGGAAGGTCGATGACAGCAGGGCGCCAGCGCTTTCCGCGTGATCGGCGGCGGCGCGCGCGTTCCAGATCGAGATCGATACCGGGAAGGCGCCGAACGCGAAGCCCCACAGCGCAATCGCGACGAAGGCAACGTCAGCCTGTGTGCCGAACAGGATCAGCGTGAGTGCAACGGCAGCGATCAGGAACGAGCAACTGCTGACTGCCCAGGCCGGACTGCGCGCGGCGACGGCGCCGCCGGCAAGGTTGCCGAAAAAGCCGCTGACACCGAAGGCCAGCAAGGCAAGCGAAACGGTCGCGACATCCAGGCGGGGAACCTCCTCGAGGAAGGGACGAATGAAGGTCAGAGCGGCGAAGTGCCCGGAAATGACCAGCAGCCCAGTGCAGATGCCGACGACGACCGCACGCCGCGTCAGCGCTGCCTTGAAGGAGGCCAGGCCTGGCGCTGCTGTAGCCGGCAGTTTGGGTAGGGTCAGCATCTGAATCACCAGCGCCACCACGCCAATACCGGACGCGGACAGGAAGGTTGCCTGCCAGCCCCACAGTTCTCCCAGGTAGGCACCCAGCGGGGCAGCGAAGATGGTGGCGAGCGAGATGCCCATCATGATTATCGAAATGGCACGCGGCACCTTGTTCGGGGGCACCAGGCGCAGGGCGAGCGCAGCCATCATGGCCCAGAAGCTGCCGAGGGCGAAGCCCAGCAGCCCACGCGCGATCAGCAGCACCGTGATGTTTGAGGCATAGGCCGAGAGGATGCAGGAGAACACCAGCATGCCCATCAACCCCCAGACGATCTTTTGTCGATCCAGGCGGCCCGAGAACAGCACCACCAGCGGTCCGGCGAATGCGGCGACCACGGCGGTGGCGGTGATGGCCTGGCCCACCGCGCCATTGGATACGCCCAGGTCGGCGGCCATCGGCGTCAGCAGGCTGATCGGCAGGAATTCCGCCGTGACCAGGCCGAAGGCGCCCAGGGCAAGAGAGATGACGGCCCACCACGCAGCAGACATGGATCGGGTGTCAGCAGCAGATGAATCGGTATGGGGCATGATGGAATCCTTCATTTTCGTCTCCCGATAGCTCAGCCGAACTGCACCAGTTCGAGCGAGGGCAACGGCCCACCGGGGAATTGCGTCAGGCGCCCACCTTCGGCGAGCTCGCCAAGGTCGATAGCGGCGAAGCCCAGTTCATCTATCAGTGCGCTGACCTGGTTTTTCGCGTGATTGTCGTCACCGGCCAGGAACAGCACACGCCGGCCGCCGCGCTCGGCGGGATCGGCGATGAGCAGTCTGGGGTTCAGATGATTGAACGCCTTCACTACATGGGCGCCCGGCACCAGGTCGGCAAACACCTCGCTTGAGGTGCGGCCATGCAGATCGATAGGGTTGAACAGCGGCGCTTCGATCGGGTTATTGCTGTCGATGACGACTCGTCCGCCGAAGTCCGGCAGTCCCGAAAGGGCCGCTGGTAGCTTCGACCAGTTCACCGCGACCAGCACGATGGCTTGCGCTGCCGCCTGTTCACGGCTGCCGGCACGGATGCTCGGGCCGATGGATTGTACAAGGACTTGCAGACTCTCTGGCCCTCGGCTGTTGGAGAGAATTGCCGGAATGTTCCGACGCGCCAGGGCGCGTGCGAAGGTCGCGCCGATATGACCGGCACCAATGATGCCGATGGAGGGCAATTTGCTCATGCTGGGACTCCTTGAGGGCTGAAGTGTCGGAAAACTGTGGGGCAGGCTGACTGGCCTGCCCCGGCATACTCAGGAGGTCAAACCGCCGTCAGCGAGGATGTCCGCACCTGTGATGAACGAGGCTTGCGGGCTGGCGATGAATGCCACGAGGCTGGCAATTTCGTGTGGCTCTCCATAGCGACCCACCGCCATACGGGGGGTCAGGAGTTGGGCAACCTCGCTATCGGCGGGGTTCATGTCGGTGTTCACGGGGCCTGGGTGGACGCTGTTGACCGTGATACCGCGCGGCCCCAGATCATGTGCCAGGCTGCGGTTGAAACCGGCGACGGCGCCTTTGGTCAGGCTGTATGCGGCAAGTCCGGGCACACCTGCGTACTTGGTGACCGAACTGGCTATGTGGATGACGCGACCGCCTGCCTGCATGTGCCTTACCGCTTCCTGGGTGGCGACGAATACCCCGGTTACGTTGACCGCGAGCATCTTCTGGTAATCCTCGAAGCTGGTTTCTTCGAACTGGCTGAACACGCCGATACCGGCGTTATTCACCAGAATGTCGAGGCCTCCGAATGCTTCTACCGTCTTCGCGACGGCGGCGCGCACGGCCTCGGGGTCGGCTGCGTTGGCCTGGATCGCCAGCGCTCGACCGCCTGCCGATTCGATCTCGATGGCGACTTCTTCAGCCAATTTGGGCGAGCCGTTGTAGGTGAAGGCAACCTGGGCGCCGTCGGCGGCCAGGCGTTTGGCGATCGCTGCGCCGATAGAGCGAGAGCCGCCAGTTACGAGAGCCGTTTTGCCGGCCAGAGGAAGGGGGTGGGAAGAAATTACGTTGCTCATGGTTCACTCCGTTTGATTGCCGAGACATTCGGTGGAGTGACTATCGCGTTTTCATTCTTCTTTGATTAGCAGCTAATCATTTGGATTATCTTCAAGTATCTGTTTAAGATCGGTCTATGGAGACATTGGCCAACCTGGAATCATTCGTACGCAGTGCCGAGAGTGGCAGCTTCTCGGCGGCAGCGCGCCGGCTTGCGCTCACGCCGGCAGCGGTCAGCCGCAACGTCGCCATGCTGGAGCGCAACCTGGGTGTACGGTTGTTCCAGCGCTCGACCCGCAAGCTGACGCTGACCGAGGCGGGCGAGGCTTTCTTGGCCGCGGTTGGCGGCAATCTGGAGTCCTTGCAGAACGCCATTGCAGCGGTATCAGCCGATGATGGCCAGCCGGCTGGTGTGCTCAAGATCAGCGTGGCGCCATCCTTCGGAATCGGTTATCTGCTGCCTTTGTTGCCCGAGTTCCTGCAGCGCTATCCCCGCGTTCGCCCTGAATGGCATTTCGAGAATCGTACGGTCGACCTGATCGCCGAAGGCTACGATGCCGCCATCGGTGGCGGTTTCGAGTTGGCAAGCGGTGTGGTCGCCCGCACACTGGCGCCGCTGCACGTCATTGCCTTTGCCTCTCCCGCTTACCTGGCTCGGCACACGTTGCCAGCCGACCCATCAGGTCTGAGCGAGTTGGACTGCATTGTCATGCGTTCGCTGTCGTCGGGTCGTATCCGTACCTGGAACATGCGCAATGCGCAGGGCGATGAAGTGATCGCGACGATGCGCGAGACCGTGGTGGTCAACGATCCGACTGCTGTGCGAGAGGCCGCGCGGTTGGGTCTGGGGGTGGCGATGCTTGCCGTACCCGATGTACTGCCCGGGCTGGAGTCGGGTGAGCTGGTGCGGGTGCTGCCGCGCTGGTGGGCGGATGCCGGCGCGTTGTCGCTGTATTACCCCAGTCGTCAATTGATGCCCGGCAAGACGCGCAGCTTCATCGACTTCGTGGTCGAGGCCTTCCAGCGTGAAGACTATGCACGGCGTTTTGCCGGGAGTTTGGGCTAGCTGAACGGTTCGTGCCGGTGCAGCCACTCAGCGTCACCGGCATGACTGATGGTCAATTACGCATGGCGCCGAAATGGGCGCAGCCACGCAGCACCTGTCCGTCGAGTCGCAGTTCGGCGCTGAGGTGGTTGAGTGTGCCGCTCATGCTATCAACGCAGCGCTGCGGTGCGACCCACAGATCCAGACGCTGGCCGTTGGCTTCGCTGCTGAAGTTGAGGCGCCCATCCGGCAACTGCTCTTCCAGGTAGGGCAGGGCCAGCGGCTCCTGGCCGGGGCGGTTGAGTACCAGGCCCTTGCTGCCGACTTCCAGTTGCCAGAACGGCTCATTGCCGCTGGCGCGCAGGGCCAGGCGCTTGAAGTTGAGGTCGTCGCAGCCATGACCTTCGCCCTGCAGGCGATAGATCTGGCTGACTTCGAAGCGACCATCATTGCCCTTGCCCTGGCTGCCGCCCAGGCGACCGGCCAGATCGGCGAACAGGCTGGCCTGGCCATCGCTGCCGAGCTGCATGACTTCGCGCTGGATGCCGGTACTGTCGCCATCGATCAGCACGAAGCGGCGTTGCTCCTGGCAAGGGGTGAACACCAGCTGACCATCCTCGACCTGTACCTGCCCCTGCAGGCGGGTAGCCGGTGGCGGGCCTTCCGGCTTGCCGGTGTAAACCTGGCAGGCGGCCAGAAGTGGGAGGAGGGCGACGCTGGTAAGCAGGGAGCGGGTGATGGACATGAGTCTCTCCAGATACGAGCGGCCACCATAGCTACAGGCGGACGTCCGCTCAAGCCGTTTGCTTTGACTGAGTAGCGCGAGTGCGGCCTAATTCGCCCGTCCGGATCCGCTCGAGCACCTTCTGCAATGCCCAATCCCGCCATGCGCCCCAGCACCCTTCACCTGCCACAGGGCGACTGGGCGACGGTGCTCGACTGCCTGTGCGATCACTTTCCCGCCATCGACCGCGCTACCTGGCTGGAGCGTATGGCGCGTGGCCGTGTGCTGGACGCGGCTGGCGCGTCCATCGATGCCACGCATCCCTATCGGGTCGGACTGAAGGTGCGTTACTTCCGCGAAGTACCGAACGAGACGCCAGTTCCTTTCGAGGAGCAGGTGTTGTGGCAGGACGAGCATCTGCTGGTCGCCGACAAACCGCATTTTCTGCCGGTAATGCCGGCCGGTGAGTACGTCGAGCAGACCCTGCTGGCGCGTCTGATCAGGCGCACCGGCAATCCCGACCTGGTGCCGATCCACCGCATCGACCGACTGACCGCTGGCCTGGTGCTGTTCTCGGTCGATCCGGCCAGTCGCGGTCAGTACCAGGCGTTGTTTCGCCAGCGTGCAGTGGAAAAACGCTACGAGGCCATCGCTCCGGCGCTGCCGCAGTTGCAGTTCCCCTACCTGCATCGTTCGCGCATGGTCGATGGCGAGCCGTTCTTCCGCATGCAGGAAGTCGCGGGCGAGGCCAACAGCGAAACGCGCATCGAGGTGCTGGAGCGGCGCGGTGACCTATGGCGTTACGGCCTGTCGCCGGTGACGGGGCGCAAGCATCAGCTGCGTGTGCATCTTGCCGGTCTCGGCGCGCCCATCGTCGGCGACGACTTCTATCCGCAGTTGCTGGAGTCGCGCAACCTGCCGGATGACTACAGCAAGCCACTCAAGCTGCTGGCGCGCGGCCTGCGCTTCGTCGATCCGCTTGGCGGGCAGAGGCGCGAGTTCGAAAGCGAACTGCAGTTGCAGTGGTAGCCCTGGTTCGCATGGCGCACCCTACGGCTGTGGGAGGGGCTTCAGCCGCGAGCTTTTTCCTTGCCACACAGCCAGGCGTGCAAAAAAAAGCCCGCACGAGGCGGGCTAAACGTGGTTCTTGCACCAGAGCTTGAATAAGGGCTCGGCAAGGAACATCACCAGAAACAGCCGCAGCACCTGCAAGGCGGTGACCAGCGCCACCGACAATTGCAAGGCTTCGGCAGTCAGGCACAGCTCGGTGATGCCACCGGGCATCATGCCCAGCATCAGCGACAGGTGGTCTTCGCCCGCCAGCCAACCCAGGGCTTCGCCGAGCGCGGCAGCAGCGAGCATCGCCAGCAAGGTGAAGGCCAGCACCCGGGCGAGAAACCCCGGTGCGCTGCGGAAGAAGGCGCGGTCGAAGTGGCAGCCCAGGGCGCAGCCAATCAGCCACTGGCCGAACTGGCCGAGGCCTTGCGGCAGGCCCAGATGCAGGTCGAAGCTGGCGCTGGCCACGGCGCAGGCGGTCAGCGGGCCGAGCATCCAGGGGTTGGGTTGTTTCAGGCGGCCCCAGAACATCGCCAGCACAGCGCCCGCGGCGAGCAGGCCGATCAGCCAGGTCCAGTCCACCGGCGCGCGCGTTGGCGCGCTGACGGCGGGCAGGCCCCAGGTGAACAGCGCCGGAATCAGCAGCACCACCAGCAGCAGGCGCAGGCTATGCGCCGCCGCTACTCGCGCCGCTTGAGCATCATGACGCAGGGCCAGGTTGACCATTTCGCTGGCGCCACCTGGCATGCTGGCGAAGAAGGCGGTGGCGCGGTCGACGCCAGCACGGCGCAGGATGGCGATGCCGATCAGGCTGAGAAGCAGCGTGCCGAAGGCGCCCATCACGATCACGGGCAGATGGCTGAGCACCTGCTCCAGCACTTCGCTGGTGAAGTGCAAACCGATACCGCTGGCGACCAGCCACTGGCCGGCCTTGCGTCCGCCCGGCAGTTCGCTGAAGGCGCGATTGGCCAGGCAGCGTACGGCGATCACTGCCAGCAGAGAGCCGACCATCCACGGCAAAGGCCAGCCGGCGAGGCTGGCCAGGTAGCCGCCGACCACCCCGGCCAGCGGCGTTACCCAGAGATCACGCGGCAGAGGCATCAGCCTGCGCCTTGATCTGCTTGCGCCGACGCATCCAGCGGATGCCCGGCAGGGCCAGCATCAGGACTACCAGCGCCCACAGCGTCAGGGTGATCGGGCTGCCCCAGAGAATGCTCAGCTCACCGGCGGAGATCGACAGGGCGCGGCGCAGGTTGTCTTCCATCAACTCGCCGAGGACGAAACCGAGGATCAGCGCCGACAGCGGGAAGTCCAGCTTGCGCAGGATATAGCCGAACACGCCGAGGCCGATCATCAGCACCAGGTCGAAGGTGGTGCTGTGTACCGCGTACACACCGACCATGCTGATCACGGTGATCGCCGGCACCAGCACCCAGTTGGGCACGGCGAGCATGCGTGAGAACAGACCGACCAGCGGGATGTTCATCACCAGCAGGATGACGTTGCCGATGAACAGCGAGGCGATCAGGCCCCAGACCACGTCCGGTTGCTGTTCGAACAGCAGTGGGCCGGGCGTGATGTTGTACAGGGTCAGCGCGCCGATCATCACCGCGGTGGTGCCCGAACCGGGTACGCCAAGGGTCAGCATGGGAATCAAGGAGCCGCACGCCGAGGCGTTGTTGGCCGCTTCCGGAGCGGCCAGGCCACGCAGGTCACCGTTACCGAAACGGCCGTTGGGCCCGGCCAGGCGCTTCTCGGTCATGTAGGTCATGGCGCTGGCGATGGTCGCGCCGGCTCCGGGCAGCGTGCCGATGACGAAGCCGGCCAGGGCGCTGCGGATCATGGTCCAGAAGCTCAGGCAGAACTCCTTGAAGTTGAACAGCAGGCGCCCGCTGGCCTTCACGGCCTGCTGCCCGCCGTGGGTCTTCTCCAACATCAGCAGGATCTCGCTGACGCTGAAGAAGCCGATCACCACGATGACGAACTGGATGCCGTCGGACAGGCTGACGCTGTCGAAGGTGAAGCGATATACGCCGGTGGTCGAGTCCACCCCGACCGTGGCCAGGGCCAGACCGATCAGCGCCGCCATCAGGGTTTTGACCGGCTTGTCGCCGACCATGCCGCCGAGGCAGGCGATGGCGAAGATCATCAGCACGAAATATTCGGCAGGACCAAAGGCCACCGCCCATTTCGCCAGCAGCGGGGCGAACAGCACCACGCCGCAGGTGGCGATGATGCTGCCGATGAACGAGCTCACCGCCGACAGCGACAGGGCGATGCCAGCCTTGCCCTGACGGGCCAGCGGATAACCGTCGAGGGTGGTCATGACCGCGGCGGCGTCACCGGGCACGTTGAGCAGGATGGCGGAGATGCGTCCGCCGTACTCGCAGCCCAGGTACACGGCGGCGAGCAGGATCAGTGCGGTTTCCGGCGGCAGGCCGAGGGCAAAGGCCAGCGGCAGCAGCAGGGCCACGCCGTTGATCGGGCCGAGGCCCGGCAGCAGGCCGACCACGGTGCCGACGAAGGCGCCGAACAGCGCCACCAGCAGGTTGGTCGGCCTGGTGGCGACGTCGAAGCCCTGCATGAGGAAGTTAAGAGTTTCCATTTCAGCTCTCCACGAAAGCGTCTAGCAGGCCGAGCGGCAGGGGCACGTCGAGCAGCAGGTCGAACAGGCTGTACAGCAGTACGCCCATCAGCACTGCGCTGATCGCGCAAGGAACCGGGCGGCCGGTGAATAGCAGGCCTAGGGCGAAGGTGGCCAGAGCGGTGCTGATGACGAAGCCGAGCAGCTCGAAGGTCAGCGCATAGGCCAGCAGCACCACCACGCACAGGGCGCTGCGCATAGCCACGGGAATGTCCAGGCGTTGTTCGAGCATGCCGGGCTTGATGATCAGCCACAGGCTACCCGCGCCCATCAACGCCAACAGCAGCAATGGGTAGGCGCGTGGGCCCACCGGGTCATAGGCGAAGGGCGCCTGGAAGCCCCAGGCAAGGACAGCGAGCCAGGCGCACAGCAGCAGCCAGATCGCGGAGAACAGGCGAACGTACATGGTGTTTTACCTCGGGAGCGCCGGCCGCCAGGTGGCGGCCGAACGCGGATTACGCAGGAGTGTTACTGGATCAGGCCGAACTCGCCGGCCAGCGCCTTGTATTCCTGCACCTGCTTGAGCACGAAAGCGTTGAGCTCGTCGCCGGTGAGCGACAGGGGGAACAGGTCACGCTGCTCGCGCAGGGTGGCGAAGTCGTCACGGGCGAGCATTTGCTCGAACTGACCCTGCCACCAGGCGAACTGCTCGTCGCTGACTTGCGGGCCCATGTAGAAGCCGCGGATCACCGGCCAGCTGATGTCGAAACCCTGTTCCTTGGCAGTGGGGATATCGGCCAGCTTGCCCGGCAGACGATCATCGGCCAGCACGGCGAGGATGCGCACCTTGCCGGCGGCCAGTTGCGGGGTCACTTCGCCGAGGCCGCTGGAGGTGACCTGGACGTGACCGCCGAGCATGGCGGTGAGGGTTTCGCCGCCGCCTTCGAAGGCGACGTAGCGCAGGTTCTGCGGGTCGATGCCGGCGGCGCGGGCGATCAGCGCGGTCTGCATCCAGTCCTGGCCGCCAATGGTGGCACCGGCGCCGAACACCACGCTGGCTGGGTCCTTCTTCAGCGTTTCGACCAGCTCGCCGAGCGTCTGCCACGGTGCGTCAGCACGCACGGTGATGGCGCCGTAATCGGTGCCGATGGCGGCCAGCCAGCGCACGGCAGTCTCGTCGTAACGACCGAACTTGCCCTGTGCCAGGTTCAGCAGCGAACCCGAGGAGAAGGCGGTGATGGTGCCTGGGTCCTTGGCGCGCTGGGCGACCACGGCGTTGTAGGCCACGGCGCCGACGCCGCCGGGCATATAGGTGACGCGCATCGGCGCTTTGAGCAGGCCGGTATCTTTCAGGCCGCTCTGGGCCAGTTTGCAGGTCAGGTCGAAACCACCGCCGGGCTTGGCCGGGGCGATGCATTCCGGACGCTTGGGTTCGGCAGCCAGCAGTTGGCTGGCAAAGGCCAGGCAGGCAGTCGCCAGGGCGGCGCGGGTCAGGACAGATTTCATGATGGGTGATTCCTCGCGAGTCTTGTTGTTGTTTACCAGATCGGCAGCGTGTAGCCGACGATGACACGGTTCTCGTCCGCGTCGCGGGCGAAGTCGGAGCGGAAACTGGCGTTGCGTACGCGTACGTAGAGGTCCTTGAGTGGGCCGTTCTGCACCACGTACTTGAACTCGATATCGCGTTCCCATTCGCCGCCACGGTCGTCGGAGCCGGCAACACGAGCATCATCGCCACGGATGTAGCGGGTCATGAAGGTCAGGCCGGGAACCCCGACGCTGGCGAAGTTGTAATCGTAGCGGGCCTGCCAGGAGCGCTCGTCGGCGTTGGCGAAGTCGTTGATCTGCACGAAGTTGACCAGGAAGGGGTCGCTGCCATCGATGTAGGCAAAGCCGGTGTCGCCGCTCATGTCCTGAAAGCCCAGGCCGAACTTGTGGCTGCCCAGGCCGTAGCTGACCATGGCGTTGAAGGCCTGGTTATCGATTTTGCCTGCGTTGGATGCGCCGCTGTCACGACTGACGATATAACGCACGTCGCTGCTCAGGGTGCCGGCACCGACCTTGTGGCTGCTCAGCAGGCCGAAGAAGTGCTGGCGATAGATGTCGTCCAGATCGGCAAAGTAGTAGCGGCCGGTGAAGTCGGGGGCGAACTTGTAGTCGACGCCGGCGAGGTCGAGGTGGTCGGCTTCGACGCCGGAGGCGAAGCGGCGGTTCTTGGCGTTGAGCACCATCTCTTCGGAGTTGGTCGAGGCGCGGTCGATGACCTTGTCCAGGCGGCCGCCGGTGAAGGTCAGGCCTTCCAGTTCGGAGGAGGTCAGCAGGCCGCCTTCGAACACCTGCGGCAACAGGCGGCTGTCGCTGGCTTTGACCACCGGCAGCTCGGGCACGTGCGAGCCGTAGCGCAGTTCGGTGGCGGAGACCTTGACCTTGGCAGTCAGCCCCAGGCGGCTGAATTCGTCGGCGGAGCGACCGTTGTCGTGTACGGGTAGCAGATCGGTACCGGTGCGGCCCTTGCCCGAGTCGAGCTTGATACCGAGCAGCCCCATGGCGTCGACACCGAAACCGACGGTGCCTTCGGTGAAGCCGGACTGCAGGTCGAGGCGAAAGCCCTGGCCCCATTCTTCACGCTTGTTCTGGCCTTCGAACTGGCGGAAGTCGCGGTTCAGGTAGATGTTGGTAGCGGTGAGGCTGGCGCTGCTGTCTTCGATGAAGGCGGCGTTGGCGAGGGGGGCAGCGCCGGTAGCGGCGATGGCCAGGCAGAGCAGGCGGACAGGCGGCAGGGCCTGGCGTGAGGCTGCGAGCATCATGTGGTCTCCGTTTTTGTTCTTGTCGCCACCTGGCACCACTGCCAGGTCGCTTGAGCAGGTGGATCGAGCCACCTTGAAACGATGCTATGAGGGCAAGCTTTCACTAGGCTTTCATGGACGAAAGATTTTCATGATGGTGTGTTGTTGCGTCATGGCGGGTGACGCAAGGCTGCAAATCAGATGCTGCTTTGGCATTTGAGCAATTCACAGCAGCCGTGGCGGCGCTAAACTGCGCGCCTTTAACGATGCTGCAGCTGGAGGTGGCGGTGCGGATTCTGCTGGTCGAAGACCATCCGCAATTGGCGGAAAGCGTGGCCCAGGCGCTCAAAGGTGCAGGCTGGACGGTGGACGTGCTGCACGATGGCGTGGCCGCTGACCTTGCGCTGTGCAGCGAGGAGTACGCCTTGGCGATTCTCGATATCGGTTTGCCTCGTCTGGACGGCTTTGCCGTGTTGGCGCGCCTGCGTGACCGCGGTCAGACCCTGCCGGTGCTGATGCTGACTGCGCGTGGCGAGGTCAAGGACCGCGTGCATGGCCTCAATCTGGGTGCCGATGACTACCTGGCCAAACCCTTCGAGTTGACCGAACTGGAAGCTCGAGTCAAGGCGCTGCTGCGGCGCAGCGTACTCGGCGGCGAACAGTTGCAGCGCTGCGGCGACCTGGTCTACGACCTTGGCGCGCGTCGTTTCAGCCTCGATGGCGAAGCGCTCAGCCTGACTGCCCGTGAGCAGGCGGTGCTGGAGGCGATGATTGCCAGGCCGGGCAGGGTGATGAGCAAGGAGCAGCTGGCGGCGCAGGTGTTCGGTCTGGACGAGGACGCCAGCCCGGATGCCATCGAAATCTACATTCACCGCCTGCGCAAGAAACTCGAGGGCAGCGCCGTACGTATCGTCACCTTCCGTGGTCTTGGCTACCTGCTGGAAACGGTCGAGGCATGAGTCGTGGCGTCAGTCTGCGCGGGCGTCTGCTACGGCGCCTGGCGCTACTGTTGTCGCTGATCCTGCTGCTGAGCAGTTTCAGTGCCTACTGGAGTGCACGCCGTGCCGCCGATACCGCCTATGACCGCACGCTGCTGGCATCGGCGCGCGCAGTGGCCGATGGTCTGTATGCCGAGGACGGCCGGTTGCGCGCCAATATTCCTTATGTCGCGCTGGATACCTTCGCCTACGACAGCGCCGGACGCATCTACTACCAGGTGCTCGACCTGCAGGGTAATCAGGTTTCCGGCTATGAGGACCTGCCGCCAGCGCCGCCGGGCACGCCGCGTACTGACGATTATCCGGCGCTGGCACACTTCTACGACGCCGAGTACCGCAACCAGGGCGTGCGTGTGGTCAGCCTGCTGCAGCCGGTCAGCGAACCGCAGCTCAATGGCATCGCTGAAATCCGGGTGGCGGAGACGCAGGGTGCGCGTGAGCGCATGGCTCGTGAGCTGCTGATCGGCACTCTGTGGCGCATGGGGTTGCTCTCGTTCAGCGCGCTGCTGCTGGTGTGGTTGGCCGTGAATCTGGCCTTGCGGCCGCTGGAGGCGCTGCGCAGGGAGGTGGCAGAGAGGGCCAGCGACGACCTGCAGCCGCTGCCGGATAGCGGTCTGCCGCGCGAGGTGCTGCCACTGGTGGAGGCATTGAACCAGTTCAACGAGCGCTTGCGAGGTCTGTTCGAGCGGCAGTCGCAGTTCATCGCCGATGCCGCGCATGAGTTGCGCACGCCGCTGGCGGCACTGAAAGCGCGTATCACCCTGGGCTTGCGTGCCGAACAGCCCGAGGAGTGGCGCAGTACCCTTGAACAGGTGGCGCAGCAAGGTGATCGTCTGACTTCGCTGGCCAATCAACTGCTGTCCCTGGCGCGTATCGAGAGTGGTGCGCGAGCCATTACCGAAGGCGGCGCGCAGCGTATCGACCTCGGCCAGCTGGCGCGTGAACTGGCTCTGGCTATGGCGCCACTGGCTCACGCCCGTGGCGTCGCGCTGGCGCTGGAGGCCGAACAGCCGGTGTGGATCGATGGCGAACCGACGTTGCTCAACGAGTTGCTGAATAACCTGTTGGATAACGCATTGGCGCATACACCAGCCGGTGGCAACCTGATCATCCGCGCACTGGCGCCGTCGGTGCTTGAGGTCGAAGATGACGGCCCGGGCATTCCCGAGGCCGAGCATGAGAAGGTTTTCGAGCGTTTCTACCGACGCAGCAGCCTGGGTAGTGGTGCAGGCCTTGGTTTGGCCATCGTCGGCGAGATCTGTCGCGCCCATCAGGCTCGAATCAGCCTGCATCAGGTGCAGCCGCATGGCCTGCGGGTGCGTGTCGAGTTTCCGCTGTCAGTGGCTGAGGCTTAGCGGCTGCTGAATCTCCAGCAGGTACTGGGAAACCTTGCCACTGTCGCGCAATTGATTCAGGCCACGGTTGAAGCGCTGCATCAGCTCGGCATTACCCGGTACCTCTCGCGACAGCAGCAGATGCAGGCTGTCGCTGCGCAGGGGCTTGCGATGAAAGCTCAGGCGCTGGCGCTCGGCAGCGCTGAATTTCTGATAGAGCAGGTCGAAGCCCACCACCTTGTCCACGGGAAACAGATCGATGCGTCCGGCCAGCAGCTGGCGCAGGCCCTGTTCATCACCGGTCAGGCGCACCACTTTGAGTTCACCGGCGGCTTCGGCACGTTCGAAGGCTTCGCCGTAGTCATAGCCACGAGTACCTGCAATGCGCAGGCCGCGTAGATCCTCGACATCGCTCCAGTCAAACGCGTGGATCTTGCGGTGAAACAGGTAGTAGCCGCTTTCGACCACCGGCTCGCTGATGTGAAAGCGCTGCTCGCGTTCGGGATTGGCAAGCCAGACGGCGCTTCCGTCGCGCAGGCCCTGTTCGGCCATTTTCAGCGAGCGGGCCCAGGGGTGAAATTCCCACTGTACTTCGACGCCCTGCAACGCGAACGCCTCGGCGACGATGCGTGAGGCCACACCATGGTGGGGCAGGGTTTCACCGAGATAGGGCGGCCATTCGCCGTTGGTCAGACGTACCTGTTCGGCAGCCTGGGCGCTGCCGAACAACAGGACGAGCAGGACGAATGCGTAACGCATGGCTCTACTTCCTCAAGCGAGTCGTTCGAGTGTAGAGGCATTTTGTGATCTACGTCCCTGTAGTTCACCCTTCGGGCCGTCGCGCAGCGACGTCAAAAATTGCTCCCGACAATTTTTTGCCATCCATGGCGAGATGCTTTTACTGCAGCATGCTCATGGCTGCTTCCATGGCAGCGGAGAGGTCTTCGTCGGCCTGCATGTCGACCTGCGGATCAAGGCCGAGCTTGGCGAACGCTGGCACCTTGCTCCAGTCCAGCTGGGTGTAGGGGTGCTCGCTGCCCAGGTAGCTCTGCAGTGTGGCGACCTGAACGATATCGACATAATCGACCTTGGCCGAGTCGCGCGTGAAGTCCAGATACTGGCTCGGCACGATGGCGATGGGCTCGGGAAATTCCCAGGTGCGCAGGATCTTGTCGCCGATGATCGGGTGAATCTGCTCGATGACATGGTTGAGGCTGATGGAGTCGGCCAGCAGCTCGTTATGCTCTTCGGCGTAGGTGAGGATCGGCAGCACGCCGATCTGGTGCACCAGGCCGGCGAGCGTAGCCTGGTCCGGCATCAGGCGGGTGTAATGACGGCACAGCACGTGGCAGATACCGGCGATCTCGGTGCTCTTGTTCCACACCTCGCGCATCTTGCGGTCGACCACGTCGCTGGTGGCCTGGAACATCTGCTCCATGGCCAGGCCGGTGGCCAGGTTGCAGGTGTAGTTGATGCCCAGACGGCTGACGGCCATCTGCAGGTCGGTGATTTCCTTGTTGCTGCGCAGCAGCGGGCTGTTGACCACCTTGATGATGCGCGCGGTGAGGGCTGCGTCGTTACCGATTACCTTGCTGATCTGCGGGATGCCCACGTCCGGGTCTTCGGCTGCTTCACGCACCCGTAATGCCACCTCGGGTAGGGTGGGCAGTACCAGCTCATCGTTTTCGATGGCGTGGATCAGTTCCTGTTGGACTTTTTCGGCAAGCTTGCTCATGAAATAGCTCTCTTAGGCGATCCGATGCGGCGCCGGGGAAGTTTAGTCAGCGCTGGATTTCCTGGTCGGCATCCAGCTGATAAGGCAGGTCGAGCAGGGTCAGGGGTGGGCCTTCACTGCTGCCGAGATGAATGCGGCCGTCGTTCACGGCGTCTTCCTGTAATACGGCGAGCAGCTCGATGGCGTCGCCGGCCTGTGCCGCCAGCACTACTTCGCCAACGCTGGAGCCATGCACCGGTGAGAACAATTCGACGCCGACGGCCGGTAGCTCTGCAGCGACCAGACGCAGGCGTTGCAGGCGGCGCTTGAGTTTGCCCAGGTACTGCATGCGCGCGACGATTTCCTGGCCGGTGTAGCAGCCTTTCTTGAAACTCACGCCGCCGAGGGCTTGCAGGTTGATCATCTGCGGGATGAACAGCTCACGTGTGGCGCCGAACACCTGGCCCACGCCCGCACGGACCTGAGCCAGCAACCAGTCGTTCAGTGGCGCCTGCGGCAGTTGAGCGGCCAATTGGGCTTGCAGCTTTGGCGCTTCCTCTGCTGGCGACCAGAGCTCGGCACGGCCATCACTCAGGCGTACGGCGAGCAGTTGGCCGGCGCTGGCCAGGGAATCACTGGCGGTGCCCAGCTGCAGATCGAGCTCGCTCAGCACGGCATCGGCGCCCGCCAGGCCAAAACGGACCCAGGCGGCGCTTTCGTCGCTGAGCTTGGATTTGGAGAACACCGCATATTTCTGCAGATCGGCCTGCTGCGACTCGATCAGTTCGCGTGCCATGGCCAGCAGGTAGCCGTCTTCTACCGGGACGATGCGAAAGCTCGACAGCATGCGGCCCTTGGGCGTGCAGCGGGCGCCAAGGCTGGACTGGCTGGCACTGAGGTAATTGAGGTTGCAGGTCACTTGGCCCTGCAGGAACTTGGCTGCGTCCGCGCCGCGTACGGCGAGCAGGCCTTCGTGATCGAGGAGTGTGAAGTAAGCGCTATCGGCCATGATGCAAATCGAATCACTGAGTAAAGGTCAGGGGCGTCATCATAGTGGGCAGGGTGGGGCCTTGTCAGCGCAATTGCGCAGCGTCTCGGTGAACAGTGAGGCAATTCGCCGTTATACTGCCGGCCTTGTTCGAGGAGTCCGTTGCATGGTTGAGCAAAGTGAACTGAATCGCCTGTTCTGGCATAGCCGCCGTGGCATGCTGGAGCTGGACGTGCTGCTGGTGCCTTTCGTCAAGGAGGTGTACCCGAGCCTGGATGCCGAGAACCAGGCGCGCTATCGCAAGCTGCTTGAGTGCGAGGACCAGGACATGTTCGGCTGGTTCATGCAGCGCGGCGAGCCCGAGGACGCTGACCTGCGCCATATCGTGCGCATGATCCTGGACCGTGTCCAACCCAAGTGATGCCTTCGAGTGCCGTTGGCAGCCCTCACGCTGGCTGCTGAGGCTCTACCTGTCGGTCCAGGCGCTGGCCCTGCTGGCGCCGTGGCTGGCCGACATTCCCCTCTGGTCAAAGCTGCTGTCACTCGTGGCATGCCTGGCGCATGCCGCCTGGGTGCTACCGCGACACGTCTTGCTGACTGCGCCACAGGCCGTCACGGGTTTGCGTCGTGATGGATTCGGCTGGCATCTGTACAGCGTTGCAGCAGGCTGGCAGGCGGTGCAACTGCGCCCGGACAGTCTGGCGTTGCCGCTGGCGGTGGTGCTGCGCTATCGCCTGCCAGGCCAGCGTTTCAGTCGTGGGCTGTGCATTGCCCGCGATGCGTTGGCGCCCGAGCAGCATCGGCGCCTGCGCTTGCGCCTGAAGTTCAGCCGGCGGCGCTGGGCTGAGCCAGGGACGTCGGCGTCAGAATAGTGTCGCGGGCTTCGGCCAACTGCTCGGGATAGTCGAGGGTGTAGTGCAGCCCGCGACTTTCATGGCGTTGCATGGCCGAGCGGATCATCAGCTCGGCGACCAGCGCGAGGTTGCGCAGCTCGATCAGGTCGCGACTGACCTTGTAGTTGGAATAGAACTCGTCGATCTCGTCCAGCAGCAGGCGCACGCGGTGTTGCGCGCGCTGCAAGCGCTTGTTGGTGCGCACGATACCGACGTAGTCCCACATGAAACGCCTCAGCTCATCCCAGTTGTGAGCGATGATCACGTCCTCGTCGGAGTCGGTCACCTGGCTGGCGTCCCAGTCCGGGAGGTTGCTGGGCATGCCGATAGAGTCCAGCTGCTCGATGATATCGGCGCAGGCTGAACGCGCATAAACGAAGCATTCGAGCAGCGAATTGCTGGCCATGCGGTTGGCGCCATGCAGGCCGGTGAAGCTGGTTTCGCCGATGGCGTAGAGGCCGGGTACGTCGGTGCGGCCATGCTGATCGACCACCACGCCGCCGCAGGTGTAATGCGCCGCGGGCACCACCGGGATGGGCTGCTTGGTGATGTCGATGCCAAAGCCCAGGCAACGTTCGTAGACAGTGGGGAAATGCCCCTTGATGAACTCGGCCGGCTTGTGACTGATGTCCAGGTACACGCAGTCGACGCCCAGGCGCTTCATTTCATGGTCGATGGCGCGGGCAACGATATCGCGCGGTGCCAGTTCGGCGCGCTCATCGAAGCGCTGCATGAAGCGTTCGCCGCTGGGCAGCTTGAGCAGGCCACCTTCGCCGCGCACGGCTTCGGTGATCAGGAAGCTCTTGGCCTGCGGGTGATACAGGCAGGTAGGGTGGAACTGGTTGAACTCCAGATTGCCGACGCGACAGCCGGCACGCCAGGCCATGGCGATGCCATCGCCACAGGCACCGTCGGGGTTGCTGGTATAAAGGTAGACCTTGGCCGCGCCGCCAGTGGCGAGAATCACGAAGCGCGCGCTGAAGGTGTCCACTTCACCGCGCTCACGATCCAGTACATAAGCGCCCAGACAGCGCTCGCCATCCAGGCCGAGCTTGCGCTCGGTGATCAGGTCGACGGCAACGCGCTGCTCCAGCAGCTTGATGTTCGGGCGTTGTCGGGCCTGCTCCAGCAGGGTGTTGAAAATTGCTGCGCCAGTCGCGTCGGCAGCGTGGATGATGCGCCGATGGCTGTGGCCGCCCTCGCGGGTCAGATGGAACTCGAAGCCGCCGTCCTCGCGCGCGGTTTCATCGTCTCGGGTGAAGGGGACGCCCTGATCGATCAGCCACTGGATGGCCTCGCGGCTGTGTTCTACGGTGAAACGCACGGCGTCTTCGCTGCACAGCCCGGCACCGGCGTTGAGGGTGTCGGCGACGTGTGATTCGACCGTGTCGGTATCGTCCAGAACGGCTGCCACGCCACCTTGCGCCCAGTAGGTCGAGCCATTGGCCAGCTTGCCTTTGCTCAATACCGCGATGCGCAGATGGGAGGGTAGGGTGAGGGCGAGCGTCAGGCCAGCGGCGCCGCTGCCGATGACCAGAACATCATGCTGGAAGTGTTGGCTCATGTCCGAGTTCCGCGTGAAAGCGAGCCCTAGTATATAGAGAGGGGCAGCGGCACAATAGGTGGCTTATGACCGACCGCGGTGCTCGGGAACTTTCTTAGTCGTTAAGGTTCCATAGAGGGTCGCCCATATAAGGGAGAGCGCCTGCGCGTGCCTGCATCTGAAGTCAGCGGAGGGTGTGGAAATGAGCGGCGATAAGATTATTTGCGCGAGCGGAAAGGTTCCGCTGGCGCCATTCCAGGCAGAGGGAAGAAAACTCTGCGGGAAGCTTGCTTGGAGGGGAGAACTTTTGCGTAAGACCCGAGTCTATCTTGGCAAGCTGATTCGCTTACGGGCGCAGACCTCCTCCGAGCGTTATGAGGAGAGTGCATGCTAACCCAGGAAGATGATCAGCAGCTGGTCGAGCGAGTGCAGCGCGGTGACAAGCGTGCCTTCGATCTGTTGGTGCTGAAGTATCAGCACAAGATCCTCGGTTTGATCGTGCGATTCGTGCACGACACCCACGAGGCTCAGGATGTCGCTCAGGAGGCTTTCGTAAAAGCCTACCGAGCGCTTGGAAACTTTCGCGGTGACAGCGCGTTCTATACATGGCTGTACCGCATCGCCATCAACACGGCGAAGAATTATCTGGTGTCACGCGGTCGGCGGCCGCCAGATAGTGATGTCAGTAGCGATGACGCGGAGTTCTATGACGGCGACCACGGCCTGAAGGACATCGAGTCACCGGAGCGGGCATTGCTGCGCGACGAGATCGAAGCCACCGTGCATCGAACCATCGCCCAGTTGCCGGATGATTTGCGCACGGCCCTGACCTTGCGTGAGTTCGAAGGCTTGAGTTACGAGGACATTGCCGGCGTCATGCAGTGTCCGGTAGGTACGGTGCGTTCGCGGATCTTCCGTGCGCGTGAGGCAATTGATAAGTCCCTGCAGCCTCTGTTGCAGGAAACCTAAGGCAGCGGCGACAGCCAAGAGAGGAACACCATGAGTCGTGAAACCCTGCAGGAATCGCTGTCCGCGGTGATGGATAACGAAGCGGACGAACTGGAACTGCGGCGTGTGCTCGCAGCCAGCGATGATGGCGAGCTGCGCGGCACCTGGTCGCGTTACCAGATCGCCCGTGCAGCCATGCATCGTGAGCTGTTGGTGCCGCAACTGGACATCGCATCTGCGGTTTCCGCGGCGCTGGCCGACGAAGCCGTCCCGGCACGCAAGGCGCCGATCTGGCGTAGTGTCGGGCGCGTAGCCGTCGCAGCATCGGTGACCGTTGCAGTGCTGGCGGGTGTGCGCTTCTACAATCAGGATGACCTGAGCGGCGCCCAATTGGCACAGCAGGAGGCTTCTCCGGTACTCTCTGTACCGCAGGTGCAAGGTCCTGCGCTGCTCGCTGGTTACAACAGCAGCGAGGAAGCCGGCGAAGCCGCCGAAGCAGGCACTGCCAGCTGGCATGAGCAGCGTTTGCCGAACTACCTGCGTCAACATGCGCAGGAAGCCGTGATGGGTACCGGTGAAACCGCTCTGCCTTATGCTCGGGCTGCAAGTCTGGAAAACCGCTAAGCGCTAAGGAGTCACATGCGCGCGATTCCCCTCTACCTTCTCGGTGGTCTGCTGGCGTTGCCGGTTCAGGCCACTGAGGTGCAAGACTTGCTCGGGCGCCTCGCTGCGGCAGAGCGCCAGCAAAGCTTCCAGGGCACGTTCATCTATGAGCGCAATGGAAGTTTTTCCACCCATGCCGTGTGGCATCGGGTAGAGGAGGGGGGCGAAGTTCGCGAGCGCCTTCTGCAGCTCGATGGGCCTGCCCAGGAGGTGCTGAAAGTCGATGGCCAGGCTCAGTGCGTCACTGGCGCGTTGGCTGACCAGGTCAGTGAAGGGCAGGCTTGGCCTGCTCGTCAGTTGGCTGTCGAGCAATTGAGCAACTGGTATGACATTCGTGTCGTGGGTCAGTCGCGCATAGCCAATCGTCCGGCAGTCGTTCTGGTGCTGGCGCCCAAGGACCAGCATCGCTACGGCTTCGAATTGCATCTGGACCGGGAGACCGGTCTGCCGTTGAAATCCCTCCTGTTGAACGAGCGTGGCCAGCTACTGGAGCGCTTCCAGTTCGCTCAGCTGGATACCTCTGTACCCGTTGAGGATGCCATGCAGCCGAGTTCGAGCTGCAGGCCGGTGCGTTTTCGTGCTGCCGACAGCATGGCCGAAGGTACCTGGCGATCCGACTGGCTGCCGCCGGGCTTTACTCTGACTACTGCGCAGGTACGCCGCGTGCCTTCCGCTGATGATCCCGTCACCTATCTCATGTATGGCGATGGCCTGGCGCGATTCTCGGTTTTTCTCGAACCCCTGAAAGGTCGCGTCGTCGAGGATGCACGCAGCCAGCTGGGCCCAACCGTCGCGGTTTCGCGGCGGATGAGTACCGACTCTGGTGACGTCATGGTGACCGTGGTGGGTGAGATCCCCTTGGGGACTGCCGAACGCATCGCCCTGTCCATGCGCGCCGGAGTGCCTGAACAGGCTAGCCAATGATCGAGGAGCAGGGGCGTGTAGTGGCGCTCGAGCCCGGCGCTGTCTGGGTCGAGACGCTGCGCAAGAGCACCTGCTCCAGTTGTTCGGCCAATGCCGCCTGTGGTCAGGGCCTGATGGATCGTCTCGGGGTAGGCCGACAGCGCGGCTATGTGCGCGCGCTCAGTCAAATGCAGCTGGCGATTGGCGATAGCGTGATCATCGGTGTGCGCGAAGATCTGCTGGTGCGCAGTTCTCTGCTGGTTTATCTGCTTCCGCTTCTGGGTCTGTTTGCCGCAGCGCTGCTGGCGGACGGTCTAGGTCTTTCCGAACCTCTGGTGATCCTGGCAGGCCTGAGTGGTCTGTTCGCCAGTTGGCTGATGGTTCGCTGGCGCGCCGCTCGCGTTGCCGAGAACCCCTTATTGCAGCCCGTTGTCCTACGTACGCTGCTGGTCACTGCGCCAGCGGCCGGTTGAGAGTGTCCGAGTTTTACATGGGGAGTCGTAGTTCGATGAGAAAACTCAAGTCCATTGCGCCGTTGTTGGCGGTTGCCTTGCTCTGGGGGCAAAGTCTGCTGGCTCAGGCCAGCCTGCCTGATTTCACTGATCTGGTAGAAGAGGCCTCGCCTGCGGTGGTCAATATCAGTACCCGCCAGAAGATGCCCGAGCGCGCCGTTGCCGGGCAGCCGGGTTTGCCTGATCTGGAAGGGCTGCCGCCGATGTTCCGCGAGTTCTTCGAGCGCAGCATTCCCCAGATTCCGCGTAATCCGGGTGGTCGCCAGCGCGAAGCGCAGTCGCTGGGTTCCGGTTTCATCATCTCGCCGGACGGCTACATCATGACCAACAATCATGTGGTCGCTGATGCCGATGAAATCATCGTGCGTCTGTCTGATCGCAGCGAGCTGGAAGCCAAATTGATTGGTGCCGATCCGCGTAGCGACGTCGCGTTGCTCAAGGTCGAGGGCAAGGACCTGCCTGTGGTTCGCCTGGGTAAGGCCGATGACCTGAAGGTCGGCGAGTGGGTGCTGGCCATCGGTTCGCCGTTCGGCTTTGATCACTCGGTGACGGCAGGGATCGTCAGCGCCAAGGGGCGTAACCTGCCGAGCGACAGCTACGTACCGTTCATCCAGACCGATGTGGCGATCAACCCGGGCAACTCTGGCGGCCCGCTGTTCAACCTGCAAGGTGAAGTGGTGGGTATCAACTCGCAGATCTTCACCCGTTCCGGCGGTTTCATGGGGCTGTCCTTTGCCATCCCGATGGAAGTGGCCATGCAGGTGGCCGACCAGCTCAAGGCTGATGGCAAGGTGACCCGCGGTTGGCTCGGTGTGGTGATTCAGGAGGTGAACAAGGATCTGGCCGAGTCCTTCGGTCTGGACAAACCGGCTGGCGCGCTGGTCGCCCAGGTGCTTGAGGATGGTCCGGCGGACAAGGGCGGCCTGCAGGTAGGTGACGTGATTCTCAGTCTCAATGGCAAACCGATCATCATGTCGGCTGACCTGCCGCACCTCGTGGGTGGCCTGAAGCCGGGTGAGAAAGCCGAGCTGGATGTCGTACGTGATGGCTCGCGCAAGAAACTCAACGTCACCGTCGGCACGTTGCCGGAGGAAGGTCAGGAACTGGCGTCGTCCGGTTCGGCGCAGGGTGGCGAGCGCAGCAACAACCGCCTGGGCGTTACTGTGGTGGAGCTGACTGCCGAGCAGAAGAAAGGCCTCGACCTCAAGGGCGGGGTTGTAGTCAAGGAAGTGCTCAATGGACCTGCGGCCATGATTGGCCTGCGTCCTGGTGACGTGATCACCCATCTGAACAATCAGGCCATTGACTCCACCAGCACCTTTACCCAGGTGGCGCAGGATCTGCCGAAGAATCGTTCGGTGTCCATGCGGGTGCTGCGTCAGGGGCGTGCCAGCTTCATCACCTTCAAGCTGGCCGAGTAACCCAGGTACGTTGAAGAGGGCGCTTTCGGGCGCCCTTCTTCGTATCTGCACCAGCGCTGTGCAGGCGTGACGCCGTTGCGAGGGATCGGGTACAATCCGCGGCTATTTTCGGCAAGCGTCTTGCCCGTGCCTTCTTTGAGTGTTGATCTGTGAGTGACCTGAGTCATATCCGCAATTTTTCCATCATTGCCCACATTGACCACGGCAAGTCCACCTTGGCTGACCGTTTCATCCAGATGTGCGGCGGTCTCACCGCGCGTGAAATGGAGGCTCAGGTCCTGGACTCCATGGATCTGGAGCGTGAGCGCGGCATCACCATCAAGGCCCACAGCGTCACGCTGCACTACAAAGCGCAGGACGGCAAAACCTATCAGTTGAACTTCATCGATACGCCCGGCCACGTCGACTTCACCTACGAAGTCTCGCGTTCGCTGGCTGCCTGCGAAGGTGCGCTGCTGGTGGTCGATGCTGGTCAGGGCGTCGAGGCGCAATCGGTTGCCAACTGCTACACCGCCATCGAGCAGGGCCTTGAGGTCATGCCGGTGCTGAACAAGATGGACCTGCCGCAGGCCGATCCGGACCGCGTCAAGGACGAGATCGAGAAGATCATCGGCATCGACGCCACCGACGCCGTGGCCTGCAGCGCCAAGAGCGGCATGGGTGTGGACGAGGTGCTCGAGCGCCTGGTGCACACGATTCCTGCCCCGACTGGCGATATCGAAGCACCGCTGCAGGCGCTGATCATCGACTCCTGGTTCGACAACTACCTGGGCGTGGTCTCGCTGGTGCGTGTGCGTCACGGCCGAGTGAAGAAGGGCGACAAGATCCTGGTCAAGTCCACCGGCAAGGTGCACCTGGTCGATAGCGTTGGTGTCTTCACGCCGAAACACACCGCTACTGCTGATCTGAAAGCCGGTGAAGTGGGCTTCATCATCGCCAGCATCAAGGACATCCACGGTGCGCCGGTGGGTGACACCCTGACCCTGTCTTCGACCCCGGAGGTCGAAGTGCTGCCAGGCTTCAAGAAAATCCAGCCGCAGGTCTACGCTGGGCTGTTCCCGGTCAGCTCCGACGACTTCGAGGATTTTCGCGATGCCCTGCAGAAGCTGACGCTCAACGATTCGTCGCTGCAGTACATGCCGGAAAGCTCCGATGCCCTGGGCTTTGGCTTCCGTTGCGGCTTCCTCGGCATGCTGCACATGGAGATCATCCAGGAACGCCTGGAGCGCGAGTACGACCTGGATCTGATCACCACCGCGCCGAGTGTGATCTACGAGCTAGAACTCAAGACCGGCGAAACCATCGTAGTCGACAACCCCTCCAAGCTACCGGACGTTTCGTCCGTCGCCGATTTCCGCGAGCCGATCGTCAACGCGACTATCCTGGTACCGCAAGAGCATCTGGGTAACGTCATCACCCTGTGCATCGAGAAGCGCGGCGTGCAACGCGACATGCAGTTCCTCGGTAGCCAGGTGCAAGTGCGTTACGACATGCCGATGAACGAAGTGGTGCTGGACTTCTTCGACAAGCTCAAGTCCACCAGCCGCGGCTATGCGTCGCTGGACTATCATTTCGATCGCTACCAGTCCGCCAACCTGGTCAAGCTGGATGTACTGATCAACGGCGACAAGGTCGATGCCCTGGCATTGATCGTGCACCGCGATAACGCCGCCTACAAAGGCCGTGCGTTGACCGAGAAGATGAAGGAACTGATTCCTCGGCAGATGTTCGACGTGGCGATCCAGGCAGCCATTGGCGGCCAGATCATCGCGCGGACCACTGTCAAGGCGCTCAGAAAGAACGTACTGGCCAAGTGCTACGGTGGCGACGTGAGCCGTAAGAAGAAGCTGCTGGAGAAGCAGAAGGCCGGTAAGAAACGCATGAAGCAGGTCGGCAACGTGGAAATTCCACAAGAAGCCTTCCTTGCCGTGCTCAGGTTGGATAGCTAAGGCTCTATGTCGATCAATTTCCCGCTCCTGTTGGTTATCGCGGTTGCCGTTTGCGGCTTCCTGGCCCTGATCGATCTGATCCTGCTGGCTCCGCGCCGCCGTGCGGCGATTGCGGCGTACCAGGGGCGGGTCGACGATCCCGACGACAGGGTGCTGGAGCGCCTGAACAAGGAGCCGTTGCTCGTCGAGTACGGTAAATCCTTCTTCCCGGTGCTGGCTATTGTGCTGGTATTGCGCTCGTTTCTGGTCGAGCCGTTCCAGATTCCTTCCGGGTCGATGAAGCCGACCCTGGAAGTGGGTGATTTCATCCTGGTCAACAAGTTCGCTTACGGCATTCGTCTGCCAGTGATCGACGAGAAGATCATCGAGGTGGACAACCCGCAGCGCGGCGATGTGATGGTGTTTCGCTACCCCAGCGATCCAAGCATCAACTACATCAAGCGCGTGGTGGGTCTACCGGGCGATCGTATCGAATACACCCAGGGCAAGCGCCTGCTGATCAATGGTGAGCCGGTGGCCGAGAAGCTGATCGGCGAAGAAGCTGGCAGCCTGGGCAGTGCGATGCTCTACCAGGAGCGCCTTGGTCAGGTCGAACACACCATCCGCAAGGAAATGACTCGCATGCGCCGCGAGCCTGGCGGCCAATGGGTGGTGCCGGAAGGGCACTACTTCATGATGGGTGATAACCGTGACAACTCCAACGACAGCCGTTACTGGCGTGATCGTCATATCCCTCAGGAGCTGTGGGGCATGGTCCCGGACGACCATATCGTCGGCAAGGCCTTCGCCATCTGGATGAGCTGGCCGGAGCCCAAGACCAGCAATCTGCCCAATTTCTCTCGGGTCGGCCTGATTCATTGAGCACTGGCGCGCTGTTCAATACAGCGCCGCAGGCTATAAATAGTCTAGCCGTCAGGCTTTCCAACAAGACCGTTCATTGGGGATACACATGACTTTCGCGCGCTCGCAGCAGGGGCTTTCCATTCTGGGTTGGCTGATGGTTCTGGCCGTGGTGGCATTCTTCGCCAGCACTGCATTCAAGGTGATGCCGCACTATCTCGACTACATGTCGCTGGAAAAGATCATCACTTCGGTGGAAACCGACAAGGCGTCGGATGTACGCACCGTCGGTGAGTTTTACAACCATGTGAGCAAGGGCATGCAGGTCAACAACATTCGCGACCTGAACATGCGCGACGCCCTGCAGGTGAAGGTGGAGAACAACGAGTTTCTGGTCCACCTCAAATATGAAAAACGCGAGCCGCTGATCGAGAACCTCGATCTGGTGGTGAATTTTGACAAAGAATTTCGTGTACGGATGCCGTGAGTCCCAATCTGTCCCGCCTCGAGCGCAAGCTCGGCTATAGCTTCAAGGACCAGGACCTGATGGTCCTGGCCCTGACCCATCGCAGTTTCGCCGGCCGCAATAATGAGCGTCTGGAATTTCTCGGTGATGCCATCCTCAATTTCGTAGCCGGTGAGGCGCTGTTCGAGCGCTTCCCGCAGGCCCGCGAAGGCCAGCTGTCGCGCCTGCGTGCTCGCCTGGTCAAGGGCGAGACCCTGGCCGTGCTGGCGCGCGGTTTCGAGCTGGGCGAATACCTGCGCCTGGGCTCCGGTGAGCTGAAAAGCGGCGGGTTCCGTCGCGAGTCGATTCTGGCCGACGCCCTGGAGGCGCTGATTGGTGCCATCTATCTGGATGCCGGTATGGATGCAGCTCGTGAGCGCGTGCTGGACTGGCTGACCGGCGAGCTGGACGGCCTGACCCTGGTCGACACCAACAAGGATCCGAAAACGCGACTGCAGGAATTCCTGCAATCGCGTGCCTGTGAGCTGCCTCGTTACGAGGTGGTGGACGTACAGGGTGAACCGCACTGCCGTACCTTCATGGTCGAGTGCCAGGTTTCTCTGCTCAATGAAAAGACCCTGGGCCAGGGCGGCAGCCGGCGTATCGCCGAGCAGGTCGCTGCGGCTGCGGCGCTGATCGCCCTCGGGGTGGAGAATGGCAATGACTGATATACCTGTGACCCGTTGCGGCTACGTCGCCATCGTCGGCCGGCCCAACGTGGGCAAGTCGACGCTGCTCAACCACATCCTCGGGCAGAAGCTGGCGATCACCTCGCGCAAACCGCAGACCACCCGCCACAACATGCTCGGGATCAAGACCGAGGGCGAGATTCAGGCTGTCTACGTCGATACGCCCGGCCTGCACAAGCAAAACGACAAGGCGCTCAACCGCTACATGAACCGCAGCGCCTCCACCGCGTTGAAGGACGTCGATGTGGTGGTATTCGTGGTCGACCGCATGCGCTGGACCGACGAAGACCAACTGGTGCTGGAGAAGGTGCAGCACGTCAAATGCCCGATCCTGCTGGCGGTGAACAAATCCGACCGCCTGGAAGACAAAAGCGAGTTGCTGCCGCATCTGAACTGGCTGGCCGAGCAATTACCGCAGGCCGAGATCGTGCCGATCTCCGCGCTGCAGGGGCAGAACCTCGACACCCTGGAGAAGCTGGTGGGCGAGCGCCTGCCGGAGTCCGAGCATTTCTATCCGGAAGACCAGATCACCGACCGCTCCAGCCGTTTCCTGGCTGCCGAGCTGATCCGCGAGAAGATCATGCGCCAGCTCGGTGCCGAGCTGCCGTACCAGATCACCGTGGAGATCGAAGAGTTCAAACAGGAAGGCCGTATTCTGCACATCCACGGTCTGATCCTGGTGGAACGCGACGGACAGAAGAAGATCATCATTGGCGACAAGGGCGAGCGCATCAAACGCATCGGTCAGGAAGCGCGCAAGGACATGGAAACCATGTTCGACTCCAAGGTGATGCTCAACCTCTGGGTCAAGGTCAAAGGTGGCTGGTCCGACGACGAGCGCGCCCTGCGCTCGCTGGGTTACCTGGATTGATCGGGGCGCCGTGCGCATCCTTGTCGTTGCTCATGGCGCATTCTGGCGGTTACCCACATGATTCCTGCCGCCTACGTTCTGCATAGCCGTCCGTACAAGGAAAGCAGCGCCCTGGTGGATTTCTTCACCGCTCAGGGGCGCGTGCGTGCCGTACTGCGCGCCGCTCGCGGCAAGATCGGCAGCATTGCCCGGCCTTTTGCGCCGCTGGAGCTGGAACTGCGTGGGCGCGGCGAGCTGAAGACTGTCGGCCGCCTGGAAAGCGCCGGTATTCCGCTGCTGTTGACGGGCGAGGCGCTGTTCTCTGGGCTCTATCTCAACGAACTGCTGATCCGCCTGCTACCGGCCGAAGATCCGCACCCCGTGATGCTCGAACACTACGGTCTGACGCTGCAGGCTCTGGCTGCCGGTCGTGCGCTGGAACCGCTGCTGCGCGCGTTCGAATGGCGCCTGCTGGACGAGCTGGGCTATGGTTTCGCCCTGGATCGTGACCAGCACGACCAACCCATCGATCCAGCGGCACTTTACCGTTGGCAGCAGGACATCGGCCTGGTGCCGGTGGTACAACTGCAACCCGGTGTGTTTCAGGGCAGCGAGCTGCTGGCCATGGCCGAAGCTGACTGGCAAACGCCTGGCGCGCTGGCTGCCGCCAAGCGTCTGATGCGCCAGGCGCTGGCACCTCATCTCGGCGGCAGACCCCTGGTCAGCCGCGAACTTTTCATGACGCTCAAGGAGTCCAAGCGTGACTGAGGCCAATCGTATTCTGCTCGGCGTGAACATCGACCACGTCGCCACCCTGCGCCAGGCTCGCGGTACGCGTTACCCGGACCCGGTCAAGGCCGCGCTGGACGCTGAAGAAGCCGGTGCCGACGGTATCACCGTGCACCTGCGCGAAGATCGCCGACATATCCAGGATCGTGATGTACGCGTGCTGGCCGATGTGCTGCAGACGCGGATGAACTTCGAAATGGGCGTCACCGATTTCATGCTCGGTTTCGCCGAGCAGATCCGCCCGGCGCACGTGTGCCTGGTGCCGGAAACCCGTCAGGAGCTGACCACCGAAGGCGGTCTGGACGTGGCCGGGCAGGAGGCGCGGATTGCCGCCGCCGTCGAGCGGCTGTCATTGGCTGGTTGTGAGGTATCACTGTTTATCGATGCCGAAGAGCGACAGATCGAGGCGGCCATGCGCGTCGGTGCGCCGGCCATCGAACTGCACACCGGACGGTACGCCGATGCCCATACGGCGGAGGAAGCGGCTCATGAGCTGTCGCGTATTCGTGATGGGGTGATCTGTGGGCTGAACCACGGCCTGATCGTCAACGCCGGTCATGGCCTGCATTACCACAACGTCGAGGCAGTGGCCGCGATCATGGGCATCAACGAGCTGAACATCGGCCATGCGCTCGTCTCACATGCGCTGTTCGTGGGCTTCAAGCAGGCTGTCGCCGAGATGAAGGCGTTGATCGTGGCCGCCGCCAACCGAGGCTAATGGTAGGCGCGCACTGGGTCGCGTAACGTTACGCCGCCGATCAACTATCGGTCGGACGCTGACTTCTCCGCGCACCAAGCAAGCACCGTGGTATTCCGGGTGCGCACGGCGCACCCTACTTAGCCTTGCGCAAACGCTTGAATCATCTGTGTGGCGAGCGCCTCGATGGCATCATTACGCTGATGGCCGCGTATCAATTTGATGTGGTACTCGCCTAGCGGCGGCAGCCCCTGTTCTGCGCCTAACCGGCGCAGTGGTGGCCTGACCAGGCTGCGTGGGAAGGGCGCGATGGCCAGGTCGGCGGTCATTGCCGCTTCCTGGCCAGCGCACTGCTCGCAGGAATAGGCGATGCGATAGGCCACACCCTGACGATCCAGTGCGTCGAGCGCGGTGCGGCGCCAGGCGCAGCCCGGGTTGGCCAGGGCCAGCGGTAAGGGCGAGCGCTGCATGGCCAGGCCACCGTCACGCCCGGCCCAGACCAGCTCCTCGGAATAGATCACTTCGCCGCGCGCGTCATCCAGGCCGTCGTTGCCGGCGTTGATCAGGGTCAGGTCCAGCTCGCCGGCATCCAGCTTTGCCACCAGATCCACACTGCGCCCGACATTGACCTCGACCTCCACGGCCGGATGGCTGCGGGCGAACAGAGTCAAGACACTCGGTAGTACGCGGTCGCCGATATCGTTCGGCGTGCCGAAGCGCACGCGGCCGGTCAGCGTCGGGGTAAGAAAGCGTGCCACCGCTTCCTCGTTGAGCTTGAGCAATCGCCTGGCATAGCCGAGTAGCACCTCGCCTTCGGCGGTCAGGCGAACTTGCCGTGCTTCGCGGATGAACAGGCGCTGGCCGAGGGTTTCCTCCAGACGCTTTATCTGCAGGCTGACGGCCGCAGTGCTGCGAAATACCTGCGCGGCGGTGCGGGTGAAGCTGCCGCTGTCGGCGATGGCGACGAAGGTGCGCAGCACATCGTTTTCCAGAAGCGGCAGGGAGATGGGGGCTGTCGCGTTCATGATTGTTAAATATTTATTAATTCACTGTTTGATATTTGTCGTTTGTTTGAACGATAGGCGCGTTTCATCCTGATCGCAAGCCCGGTAAGAAGCCGGCCGCGATACGGAGGAAAGGTCATGAACAGTTCGAGCAATCGCGACAAGTCGCGCCCAGCCATGCCCGAGTTCTATATGCCGGCCATGTGGCCGCTGGATCTGCAGAACGCCATCGTCGACTGGATCGGCGCCTGGTTCTGGCGGCGGCGCATGCGCCGCCTGTTGGCGCAGGACATCGAGGGACGGATTCGCCTGGGCGGTGCCCGTGGCGTGGTGGAGCAGGGCGCCGGTGAACCGCTGCGGCTGATCGCACAGCGACGTGCACGTTGGCTGCGGCGGTAGCAGCAATTGTTGCAAGAGGGGTGCAGCCCGTAGGGCGTACTCGGCTTTGGCTTCCTGCGTCGCTCTACCTCCTGCATCCATGCAGTCGTCGCGAAGCAGTACGCCGTTGCGAAGTGAGGTTCATGCTGAGATCCGAGGATGCACCGATGGCGGACTGTTCGCTTCGCTCCTGAGTCCGCCCTACGAGCGGCTGGCGTCCCGGGCCGCCCTACGGTTTGCGTGCGATCAGCACGGCGCGTGTCGGTGCCGGCAGGCCTTCGACGGTGCGACTGTGGTCGGCTGGGTCGAGGAACTCGGGCAGCGACTGGAAGCGCATCCACTCGGTGGCGCGTTGTTCCTCCACCGAGGTGGTGCTGACGTCGACGCAGCGCACGTCCTCGAAACCGGCGCGGCGCAGCCAGCGCTCCAGCGCCGGCACCGACGGCAGGAACCAGACGTTGCGCATCTGCGCGTAGCGATCTTCGGGCACCAGCACCTGCTCGGCATCGCCTTCGACCACCAGGGTTTCCAGCACCAGTTCGCCGCCCTTGACCAGCGCATCCTTGAGATCCAGCAGATGGTCGATGGGCGAGCGACGGTGATACAGCACGCCCATGGAGAACACCGTATCGAAGCCCTGCAGCTTGGCCGGTAGTTCCTCGAAGGCCAGTGGCAGGTGCCACACCGGTTGATCTGGCAGGTAGCGCTTCATTGCCAGGAACTGGCAGAGAAACAGCCAGTTGGGGTCGATGCCGACCACGCTGTCGGCACCCGCGCCGAGCATGCGCCACATGTAGTAGCCGTTGCCGCAGCCGACATCGAGGATGCGCTTGCCGACCAGATCCAGATGAGGGGCGACGCGCTGCCATTTCCAGTCCGAGCGCCATTCGGTGTCGATGTGTACGCCGAACAGCTCGAACGGCCCCTTGCGCCAGGGAATCAGGCCCTGCAGGGCGGTTTTTAATTGCGCGCGGGTGGCGTCATCGCAGGCGCCGCCGAAGGCGAAGCGCTGCAGCAGCTCCACGTCACTCACCGGTAATTCAGGCAGTGCCTGCACGGCGCCGTACCAGCGCGTCAGGTCGCCGTGACCGATGGCCAGCTTGGCATCAAGCTGGCCGGGCAGCTCACAAGCCCATTCCTGCAGCGGGGTGCCGGCCAGTTGCGCTTGCAGGGCATCGAGATCCAGGTCGCGCATCATGGCAGGGCCACCAGCGAGGCGAAGTTCAGGCACTGGAACCAGGGCAGCACCTTGCTGAAGCCAGCGGCCAGCAGTCGTTCGCGGTGCTGCTCAAGGCTGTCGGGCAGCATCACCTTTTCGATGGCGCTGCGTTTCTGCGCGATCTCCAGTTCGCTGTAGCCGTTGGCGCGTTTGAAGGCGACATGCAGCTCGGTGAGTAGCTCATGTTCGGCGGCGTCCTCGAAGCGCAGCTTCTCCGAGAGGATCAGCGCGCCACTGGGCAGCAGCGCCTGGCGAATGCGCGTGAGCAGCTCCAGGCGCCGCTCCGGCGGGATGAACTGCAGGGTGAAGTTGAGCGTGACCAATGAGGTGGGCTGCAGATCGAGGGCAAGAATATCGGCCTCGATCACCTCCACCGGCAGCAGCTCCTGGAACATGGCGTCCTGGGCATGCAGGTATTCGCTACAACGCGCGACCATAGCGGAGGAGTTGTCTACGGCGATCACCTTGCAACCGTCGACGCGCACATGACGGCGCAGCGCCTGGGTCACCGCGCCGAGCGAGGCGCCGAGGTCGTACAAGGTGGTGTGCGGCTGGGCGAACTGGCCGGCGAGCACGCCGATGTTCTCGACGATGGTCGGGTAACCTGGCACCGAGCGCTTGATCATGTCGGGGAAGACCCGCACCACATCCTCGTTGAAGACGAAGTCGGGCACCTCGGGTAGAGGCTGGGCGAATAGACGATCAGGTTCTTGGCTCACGGCAGTCGCAACGGGTAGCGGAAAAGGCCGGCATTTTAGCCAAGTGTGGCGCAACAGTCAGGCGCTGTTGCTGCGCTGAAAGGCCGAAGCGGTGATGCCCCACTGTCCGAGCCAGTAGGTGAGGATGATGGCGTAAGGTGCGGCGTCGAAGCTGGCGACGAAGCGGTCGATGCCGATCAGGCTGTCGGAGAGCACGAACAGTGCCGCGCCGCCTGCTGCGAGCCAGGTGGAGCGCGGCTGCAACTGCGGATGACCGATGCGGGCCAGGGCGCGCCACAGCATCAGGCAGATTGCCGTGGCATAGCAGGCCACCGGGATCAGCAGCTCGCCCAGGCCGCTGCTGGCCAGTATGGCGAACATCGCGCCACCGGCGATCAGTGCCAGCAGCAGGGCGGGCAGGGCCGGTTGCCGGCTGTCGGAGACGTAGGCGCGCAGGTAGGCCAGATGGCCGAGCAGAAAGGCGCCAAGACCGAATACGAACAGATCGCCGGGCCAGTCCAGCAGGATGTCGCCGGCCAGCGAGAGCACCAGGCCAATAGCGATCCAGCGGCGGTAGGTGCCGGCCGGCGCCTGACGCAGCCAGAGCAGCAGGGCGATCACCGGGATGCCCTTGGTCAGCAGGCTGAGTTGTGCATCGCCGGTGATCCGGCCGTAGAGAAATACCGCAGCACCCGCCAGACCGAGCAGCAACCAACGCATAGCAAGACTCCCTTCGTTATTGGAATGGCGCGACTATGCCCAGCGACCGAACGGCTGCCAACGCGAGGGATGCCAAATCGAGGGGCGGATCGTGCCGCTACTCGACGCCGCCGGCAGTATTGGGCACCGTATGCGTTCGTTCAGGAGAAGCGCATGTCGATATCGCCACCTGTCACCGAGCTGATCGAGCGCCTTTACCGCGAGGAGTCGCGCCGCGTGCTCGCCACCCTGATCCGTCTGCTGGGGGATTTCGACCTGGCCGAGGAGGCGCTGCACGAGGCGTTTCGCAGTGCGGTCGAGCAATGGCCGCAGAGCGGTGTGCCCGACAATCCGCGCGCCTGGCTGGTCTCCACCGGGCGCTTCAAGGCCATCGACAACCTACGTCGGCAACGTCGCTTCCAGCCGTTGGACGAGCAGGTCGAATTGCCAGATGAGAGCGACGCCGAAGGGGGCGAACTGCTCGAGGACGACCGCCTGCGCCTGATCTTCACCTGTTGCCACCCGGCGTTGGCCAGTGATGCCCAGGTGGCGCTGACCCTGCGTGAGGTGTGCGATCTGACCACCGAGGAGATCGCCCGCGCCTTCCTCTCCAGCCCGGCGACCCTGGCCCAGCGCATCGTGCGGGCCAAGGCGAAGATTCGTGACGCGCGTATTCCCTATGAGGTGCCGGGGCGCAGCGAGCTGCCCGAGCGGCTTGAGGCGGTGCTGCGCGTGGTCTATCTGGTGTTCAACGAAGGCTATTTCGCCAGCTCCGGCGATTCGCTGACCCGTAGCCAGCTGTCCGACGAAGCGATTCGCCTGGGACGGCTACTGCTGGAGTTGCTGCCCGAGCCGGAAGTGCAGGGACTGCTGGCGTTGATGCTGTTGCACGAATCGCGACGCGCTGCGCGCAGCGGCGTCGATGGCGAGGTGATTTTGCTGGAGGCCCAGGATCGCAGCCTATGGAGTCGCGAATTGATCGCCGAGGGCGAGGCGCTGGTGCTGCAGGCGCTGCACTCGCGGCGTTTCGGCCCCTACAGCCTGCAGGCGGCCATTGCTGCCGTGCATGCCGAGGCGGCCAGTCTGGAAGAGACCGATTGGGTGCAGATCGTCGGCCTGTATGACGAGCTGCTGCGCCTGAACCCTTCGCCAGTGATTGAGCTCAACCGCGCCGTGGCACTGGCCATGCGTGACGGTGAGCAGGCGGGACTGGCGGAGATCGACCGATTGCTGGCTGCAGGCGAACTGGAGGGTTACCACCTGGCCCATGCGGCGCGGGCCGATCTGCTGCGTAGGCTTGGCCGGCGCGAGCAGGCAGTCGCTGCCTACCGCCAGGCCCTGGCGCTGGCGCAACAGGGGCCGGATCGGCAGTTTCTGCAGAGCAGGTTGGATGAGTTGGAAGCACACCAGGCGGGTGATAGGCCGTAGGGTGCGCTGTGCGCACCGCATACGAGTGAGTGCTGGATGGAACGCTGCGGCCGCTGAACCCTATAAGGGCGAAGGCCGGCTAGGCCGCTGGCACCTCATTCTTCGGCGCCAGCGGTAGGTGCGCATGGCGCACCCTACGATTGCCGATGCCGTGCTTTAACCCGCTACCAGCACGCGAATCGCTTCCAGGCGCAGGGCGGCCTTGTCGAACATCGCCAGGCTCTGTTCGCGCTGCTCGCGCAGGGCCTCGATCTCGCTGTCGCGTACGCTCGGGTTGACCGCACGCAGGGCTACCAGGCGCGCCAGTTCCTCGTCCAGTTCGGCGATCAGGCGACGCTTGGCCTCGCTCACGCGCTCGACGTGGCGCGGCATGACCTTGGCTTCGGCATCGTTGATCTGCTTGGCCAGCACGTCGCGCTGGGCCTGGACGAACTTGTTGGCGCTGGCCCGCGGCACGCTTTCCAGCTGATCGTTGAGGGTCTCGAAACCGACCTTGGCGGCCAGGTCGTTGCCGTTGGCGTCGAGCAGGCAACGCAGCGCAGCCGGTGGCAGGAAACGACCCAGCTGCAGCTTGCGCGGGCCAACCACTTCGCTGACGTAGAGCAGCTCCAGCAGCACGGTGCCGGGCTTGAGCGCCTTGTTCTTGATCAGCGCCACCGCGGTGTTGCCCATCGAGCCGGACAGCACCAGGTCCATGCCGCCCTGCACCATGGGGTGTTCCCAGGTGAGGAACTGCATGTCCTCGCGGGCCAAGGCCTGCTCGCGGTCGTAGGTAATGGTCACCGCCTCGTCGTCACCCAGGGGGAAGCTGGCATCCAGCATCTTCTCGCTGGGGCGCAGGATCAGGGCGTTGTCGGAGTGGTCTTCGCTGTCGATGCCGAAGGCGTTGAACAGCTCTTCCATGTAGATCGGCAGGGTGAACTGGTCGTCTTGTTCGAGGATCGCCTCGACCAGCGCCTCGCCTTCACCGGCACCACCGGAGTTCAGTTCCAGCAGACGGTCACGGCCGCTGTGCAGCTCGCCTTCCAGGCGAATGCGCTCGGCGGTGGCTTCGTCCACCAGTTGCTGCCACTGGCCGTCGTCACCGTTTTCCAGCAGCGGCAGCAGGCGTGGGCCGAACTGGTGCTGCAGGGCGTTGCCGGTGGGGCAGGTGGCGAGGAAGGCGTTCAGCGCCTGGTGGTACCACTGGAACAGACGTTCCTGCGGGCTGTTCTCCAGGTAAGGTACGTGCAGCTGGATGCGATGTTTCTGGCCGATACGGTCGAGACGGCCGATGCGTTGTTCGAGCAGGTCCGGGTGAGCCGGCAGGTCGAACAGCACCAGATGATGGGCGAACTGGAAGTTGCGGCCTTCGGAGCCGATTTCCGAGCAGATCAGCACCTGTGCGCCGAATTCTTCGTCGGCGAAGTAGGCGGCGGCACGGTCGCGCTCGAGGATGCTCATGCCTTCATGGAACACCGTGGCCGGGATGCCGGAGCGCACGCGCAGGGCGTCTTCCAGATCCAGGGCGGTCTCGGCGTGGGCACAGATCACCAGCACCTTGAATTTCTTCAGCATCTTCAGGGTGTCGATCAGCCATTCGACGCGCGGGTCGATGCGCCACCAGCGCTGCTCTTCGTCGATATCGTCCTGCGCCTGGTAGCTGACTTCCGGGTACAGCTCGGCATGCTCGCCCAGCGGCAGTTCCAGATACTCATCGGGGCTCGGTAGCGGGTAGGGGTGCAGCTCGCGCTCAGGGAAGCCCTGTACGGCAGCACGGGTGTTACGGAACAGCAGGCGACCGGTGCCGTGGCGATCCAGCAGCTCGCGTACCAGACGGGCGCGTGCTTCTTCGTCGCCGCCGTCAATGGCGTCCAGCAGTTCGCGACCTTCATCACCGAGGAAGCCGCCAATGGCGTCGCGCGCCTGGGCGCTGAGCTTGCCCTGGTCGAGCAGCTCCTGCACGGCTTCGGCCACCGGGCGGTACTGGCTGCTCTCGGCGCGGAAGGCTTGCAGATCATGGAAACGGTTGGGGTCGAGCAGGCGCAGACGGGCGAAGTGGCTGTCCTGGCCGAGCTGTTCCGGGGTGGCGGTGAGCAGCAGCACGCCGGGGATGACCTCGGCCAGTTGCTCGACCAGCGAGTATTCGGCGCTGGCCTGCTCCGGGTGCCAGACCAGGTGGTGGGCTTCGTCAACCACCAGCAGGTCCCAGCCTGCGGCGAACAGCGCGTCCTGGGCCTTCTCGTCGTCCTTCAGCCATTCCAGGGCGACCAGCGCCAGCTGGCAGTCCTCGAAGGGGTTGCTGGCGTCGCTTTCCATGAAACGCTCGGCGTCGAACAGCGCGACGTCGAGGTTGAAACGCCGGCGCATTTCCACCAGCCACTGGTGCTGCAGGTTTTCCGGCACCAGGATCAGCACGCGGCTGGCGCGACCGGAGAGCAGCTGGCGATGAATCACCAGGCCGGCTTCGATGGTCTTGCCCAGACCCACTTCGTCGGCCAGCAGTACGCGCGGGGCGATACGGTCAGCCACTTCACGGGCGATGTGCAGCTGGTGTGCAATCGGTTGCGCGCGAGCACCGCCCAGGCCCCAGAGGGACGACTGCAGCAGGCGGCTGTTGTGCTCGAGGCTGTGGTAACGCAGGGCGAACCAGGCCAGCGGGTCGATCTGGCCGGCGAACAGGCGGTCGCTGGCCAGGCGGAACTGGATGAAGTTCGACAGCTGGGTTTCCGGCATGGTCACCGGTTTATGCTGGGCATCGAGGCCGTGGTAGACCAGCAGGCCGTCGACGTCCTCAACTTCCTGCACGGTGAGCTTCCAGCCCTCGAAGTGGGTGATCTCGTCACCCGGGGCGAAGCGTACACGGGTCAACGGGGCATTGCGCGTAGCGTACTGGCGGGTTTCGCCGGTGGCCGGGTAGAGCACGGTGAGCAGGCGGCCGTCCTCGGCGAGGATGGTTCCCAGACCCAATTCCGCTTCGCTGTCACTGATCCAGCGTTGCCCCGGTTGATATTGCGCCATGCCTGTCTGTCTCCCGCGTGAAAAAGCCGGCTATGTTAACGGATGCGGCGTCACGGCCAAAGCGGTCATGGCACTATTGCCGTGCGGCTTAGTCAAAAGTGTAGCGAGCGCCGGCTAAAGTCGCGGCTCACGGGGCCGACAGCCTGACCAAAGGAGGTGCTGCAACGTGCTACCGCCTATCCCCCATAGCCTGGTGCCGGTCACTGCCACGCAGGACGTGATCAAGCCCAAGCCTGAGATTCCCCCGGTGACCCCGGCCGAAGGCAGCGCCAAGGAAAGTGCGCTTAGCCTCGACAAGCGTCATCCACAGGAAACCGAGGAGCTGCTGCGCGAAGAACAGCGCCGCCGCCAGCGTCGTGGCTACACCCCCGAGCAACTGGCTGAGGCCGAGCCGGAAGAGGTGGAGCAAGCGCTGGGTGATCTGCCCCGGCAGGGGCTGTGGGTAGACGTTGAAGTCTGAGACACTCCTTTTCATTCTTGTTCATGTAGATCGTCATGCTGTTCGCCGACCCCTTGCCCGCACTTGCCGATGCCGAGCTGGATTATCTGCCCGGCTGGGTCGACGCTGCCCTGGCCGATAGCTGGCTGCAAGCACTGGTCGAGCAAACGCCCTGGCAGCAACCTGAGTTGTTCATCCATGGTCGCTATCACCGCACGCCACGGCTGACGGCCTGGTATGGCGACCCCGAGGCGCGTTACCGCTATTCAGGGAAGATCCACGAGCCCTTGCCCTGGACGCCGCTGCTGAACGAGATTCGCCAACGGGTCGAGAAAGAAGTCGGTCAATCGCTCAATGCCGTGCTGCTCAATCATTACCGCGACGGCCAGGACTCCATGGGCTGGCACAGCGATGCCGAGCCGGAGCTGGGGCGTGATCCGCTGATCGCCTCGCTCAACCTGGGCGGCAGCCGGCGTTTCGATCTGCGCCGGGTTGGTAGCACGCGCATCGAACATTCGTTGACGCTGGAGCATGCTTCGCTACTGGTCATGCGCGGGCCGACCCAGCATCATTGGCAACATCAAGTGGCGAAGACGCGCCAAACCTGCGCGCCGCGCCTGAATCTGACCTTTCGCCTGATCCGGTTTCCGCTATGAGCCATGACGACAAGCTGATCGACTTTGCCGCCGAGCGCGACAAGCGTATCCACGACCTCAACGACAAGCGCCTCAACGAGATGCGCCAGGTTTTCGAGCAGGTGTTGCCGATCGGCAAGGCCAAGAAGAAGTCCAAGAGCAAACCCAAGAAACGCTGAAAATCCCGCCGTTCAATCGTTGTGCACGGCTGCCAGGCCGTGCTTCCCGCCTCGTACCCTCTCGATTTCTTGACCTGCGTCAGTATTCCCGTAGGCCCGCTCGCGCCTGCTCGTCGGCCATTGACCCAGATCAATTTTCCCGCCGCCAGCGCTGATAACGTGAAGCCATCCCAGACAGACAGGCACAACAGGAGGCAGCCATGTTCGTCGATACAGTGGTTCTCGCCGGAGTCGGCACCGTACTTCTGATGGTCGCGTTCTTCGGGGGTGTTGGTTACTTCATCTGGAAGGATGCGCACAAGCGCAAGCAGAGCTGATCCTTCCAGTTCAATGGGCACGCAAGGCAATTCGGGCGACTTCGGTCGCCCTTTTTTTATTTGCGCGTGGCCCTCCTGAGATCGCAGCACCTTCTGGACATAAATGCTTAGCTAGCTAATAATTGAGTTTCGCACGGAGGCGCAACTCAATCGCTACAGCTATGTTCAGGGCTGAGATTCTTTCAGGTAGCCATCGTGCGTGATTCCTTGCTGGCGTTTCTCGCGCCAAGCTCGCAAGCCGTTCAATTTGCCATCAAGACCCTGCTCGGCGGTGGTCTGGCGTTGTGGTGCGCGCTGCGTTTTGGCCTGGAGCAGCCGCAGTGGGCGCTGATGACCGCGTTCATCGTCGCCCAGCCGCTGTCTGGCATGGTGGTACAGAAGGGCCTGGCACGGCTGCTCGGCACGCTGGTCGGCACCTTCATGGCTGTGGTGATGATGGGACTGTTCGCCCAGGCGCCGCTGTTGTTCGTGCTGGCGTTCGCCCTATGGCTGGCGCTGTGCACGGCATCCTCGACCATGTTGCGCAGCGCCTGGTCGTACTCTTTCGTGCTGGCCGGCTACACCGTGGCGATCATCGCCCTGCCGGCCATCGGCAAGCCGCATGTGGTGTTCGACGAGGCCATCGCCCGTTGCACGGAAATCTGCCTGGGCATCACCTGCGCCACCCTGAGCAGCGCCTTGCTCTGGCCGCAGCGGGTCGAGCGGCAACTGGCGCAACAGGCGCGTAACGCCTGGCAGGCCGGCGTGGCAGCCTCGCGCCAGGCGCTGGCTGGCGAAGCCGACTCGCGGCAAGGCTTGCTGGAAGTGCTGGCGCGCATCGTCGCCGTGGATGCCCAGCGCGAGCACGCCTGGTTCGAGGGCGCGCGTGGTCGCCAGCGTGCTGTGGCGCTGCGCGTGCTGAGCCGTGATCTGCTCGGCATGCTGCGTCTGGCTCGTGGTGTGGCGCGGCAGTGGCGACAACTGAGCAGCAGCGAGGCGCAGGCTGTCGCGCCCTGGCTGCAAGTGGTGGATGAGCGCCTGCAGCAGGCACAACCGGTAGGCTTGCCGGAGTTGGTCAAGCAATTGCGCCAGGCGGCGCAGGATGAAGAACTGAGCAGTGGCCAGCAGCTTTGCCTGGAGCGGTTGATGGTGTTGCTGTTGCGTGTCGAGGATGCCAGTCGCGCCATGCTCGCGGTCGAGGAGGGCAGGGCACCGGACGATGCGCCGCGCGCCTTGTCCTGGCATTACGACTGGCAGACCGCGCTGGTCTACGGCTCGCGCAGCGCGCTGACCTTCCTGGTTCTGGCTGCATTCTGGCTGGCCACTGGCTGGACCCACGCTACTGGTGCGTTGCTGCTGGCCTGCGTGGTCTGCAGCCTGTTCGCCCGGCTCGAAGCGGCGCCGCAGATCGGCATGATGTTCCTGCGCGGCATCTTCTACGCGCTGCCAGTGGCGTTCTTCGTCGGGCAGATTCTGATGCCGCAGATCGACGGCTTCGTGATGCTCTGCATGGTGCTGGGTGTGCCGCTGTTCTTTGGTGTGCTGGGCATGGCCAAGCCAGCGACGGCTGCGACCTCGACCTCGTTTTGCCTGCACTTCATCGTGCTCTGCCTGCCGGCGCCGGGTGTCGGCTACAACGTCGAGTTCTTCCTCAATGAGGCGCCAGGCATGCTGATGGGTGTCGGTTGTGCGGTGCTGGCTTTCAAGCTGGTGGTGCTGCGCAATCCGGTCTGGCATGGCCGGCGCCTGATGCAGGCGATCCTGACCGACCTCGGCCGCTTGACCCGTCGTGACCTGGGCCGCGCCGAAAACTGGTTCGGCGGGCGCATGGCTGATCGTCTGCTGCAGTTGGCGCGGCATTATCCGGCGCGGCCGGATCAAACGCGTAGCGGCTGGGACGATGGCGTGGCTGGCCTTGATCTGGGTGACGAGTTGCTGCATCTGCGCAAGTGCCTGGCCAATGCCGATGCTGGCCTGGCACGGTCGCAGCAGCGTTTCCTGGAACGCCTCGACGACGCGCTGGAGCAAGGCCCCGCGCCAGGCCGCGAAGACGATCTGAACGCAGCGGTGGGCGAACTGCAGGAGGCCCTGCGCGCCTGCACGCCTAGCATCGACAAGCGCCTGGCCGAGGCGGCGCTGTTGCAGCTACAGAACGGCTGGCGCTCCTGGTGCCAGCTCAGAGGAGAGACTAATGGGCTTGCATGAATGGTCGCTGGGCGGCGTGTTGCTAAGCCCGATGGCGGCCTACGCGGTATTGGCGCTGTTGCTGACTGGCGTGTTGCGCCTGGGCTTGCAGCGCATAGGGTTGTCGCGCTGGATCTGGCACGAAGCCCTGTTCGATTGTGCCTTGTATGTCTGCGTGCTGGCGACCGTGATGGTCGTCCTGGCGCATTGAGGAGAGAAAGCATGCGTTCGACCATTCGAGTCGGCATCACCCTGGCCATGGTGGTGGCGGCGATCTTCGCCGGCTCCTGGATCTGGCAGCACTACATGTATTCGCCCTGGACGCGCGACGCCCGCGTGCGCGCCGACGTGGTGACCATCGCCCCGGACGTGTCCGGCTGGGTGGTCGAGCTCAAGGTGCGCGACAACCAGCAGGTCAAGGCTGGTGACCTGCTGATGAGCATCGACCGCGACCGCTATCAGGCGGCGGTAGAGAAGGCCAGGGCGGTGGTGGACATTCGCCGCCAGCAACTGAGCCTGCGTGAACACGAGGCCTCGCGCCGTTCCCGTCTGGGCGCCCAGGCGATCAGCGCCGAATTGCTGGAAAACGCGCAGATCAATGCCGAGATGGCGCGCAGCGAGTACCGCGAAGCGCAGGCTGATCTGCGTGTGGCCGAGCTGAATCTGGCGCGCAGCGAAGTGCATGCCCCGCGCGATGGACAGATCACCAACCTAGTGCTGGCGCAGGGCAACTACGTGAATGCCGGGCAGTCGGTGATGGCACTGGTCGATACCCAGTCGTTCTACGTACAGGCGTATTTCGAGGAGACCAAGCTGCCGCGCATTCAGGTCGGCGCGTCGGTGGAGGTCTGGTTGATGGGCGGTGATCAGCAGCTTCGTGGCCAGGTCGAAAGCATCAGTCGCGGCATCACCGACCGCAACGCCAGTCCGGACGGGCAGTTGCTGGCCGATGTCGAGCCGACCTTAAACTGGGTGCGCCTGGCGCAGCGCATTCCGGTGCGCATCAGGCTCGATGAAGTGCCGGATGGCATGGTGCTAAGCGCCGGCATGACTGCCAGCGTAAGGGTGGAATAGCGCGTTTTCGCAGTTGTAGGAGCGGCTTCAGCCGCGAGCTCTTCAAGGGTAATCGCGGCTGAAGCCGCTCCCACGGTCGCTGTTCGCATGAGTTCATAGGGTGGACTACGCGAAGCTTGTCCACCGCTTGCACTGACGCAATGATGGATGAAAGAAGCGTCATCCACCCTAGGATCCAATGAGCGTGATCAGGCGCGCTCGATGCTGGCCGGCGTACGGCGCATCAGCACCTTGCCGTGGCGGATGGATACCAGCGCGTGGCCCTGGCTGCGCACCATCTCGTAATCGTCCGGCGCCGAGAGGATCAGCAGGTTGGCCGGGCGACCCACTTCCAGGCCGTAACCTTCACCCAGGTTCAGCGCGCGCGCCGAGTTGTCGGTAATCAGGTCCAGGCTGCGCTTGAGGTCCTCGTAGCCGAGCATGTGGCAGATATGCAGGCCGGCTTCGAGGATGCGCAGGATGTTGCCGTTACCCAGCGGATACCAGGGGTCGACGATGGAATCCTGGCCGAAGCAGACGTTCATCCCGGCGCGGTCGATCTCCGCCACGCGGGTCAGGCCTCGGCGTTTCGGGTAGGTGTCGAAGCGCCCCTGCAGGTGGATGCTCTCGGTGGGGCAGGAGATGAAGCTGATGCCGCTCATCTTCAGCAGGCGGAACAGCTTGGAGCAGTAGGCGTTGTCGTAAGAGCCCATAGCGGTGGTGTGGCTGGCGGTGACGCGCGCGCCCATGCCACGCACGCGGGCTTCCTCGGCCAGCACTTCGAGAAAACGCGACTGCGGGTCGTCGGTCTCGTCGCAGTGCACGTCCACCAGGCAGCCGCTGCGCTCGGCCAGGTCCATGAGGAACTTGATCGACGATACGCCCTGGTCACGGGTGTTCTCGAAGTGCGGGATGCCGCCGACCACATCGGCGCCCAGCTCGATGGCCTGCTCCATCAGCGCGCGACCGTTCGCATAGGACTCGATGCCCTCCTGCGGGAAGGCGACGATCTGCAGGTCGATCAGGTGGCGGGTTTCTTCGCGCACTTCGAGCATGGCCTTGAGCGCGGCCAGGGTCGGGTCGGTGACGTCGACGTGGGTGCGCACGTGCTGGATACCGTGGTCGACCAGCATGTCGATGGTCTTCTTGGCGCGCGTCTTGGTGTCTTCATGGGTGACCAGCGCCTTGCGCTCGGCCCAGCGCTCGATGCCCTCGAACAGCGTGCCGCTCATGTTCCAGGCCGGCTCGCCAGCGGTGAGGGTGGCGTCGAGGTGGATATGCGGCTCGACGAAGGGCGGCACGACGAGATTGCCGGCAGCGTCCAGGTCGCCTTCTGCAATGGGATGCAGGGCATGCTGGGCCTCGATGACGGCGATGTGCTCATCGTCCAGGGTGATGCGGTGCAGGCCGTCGCAGCCACGCAGGCGGGCATTGTGGATGATCATGGAAGTTCCTCTCAGGCAGGCGACGACAGGCGCCGGATCAACAGCGCGACGCTGATGTTCAGGCGGTCGTGCGGGTCTTCGAACGAGCAGCCGGTCAGCGCTTCGATGCGCTGTAGGCGGTAGCTCAGGGTATTGCGGTGAACGTTCAGGCGTTGCGCGGCCAGGGCCAGGTTGCCGTTCTCGGCGAACCAGGCCTCCAGCGTCGGCATCAGCACAGGTTGGTGGCGCGAGTCGTCGCCGATCAGCGGGCCGACCACGCGCTCGACGAAGCGATCGAGCAGGCTGCGGTCGCGAATCGCGCCGAGCAGCTCCAGCACGCCTAATTCATTGAAACTGCACAGGCCCAGGCGCTCGGGAAAACGCTGCGCCACGCTCAAGGCCTGGCGTGCTTCACCCAGCCCCTGAGCGAAACGTGGCGCATCGCAACCGGCGCTGCCCAGGCCGAGGAACAGCCGTAGCGGGCCGAGCTGTGGGCGCAGCTCATCCAGCAGCACGGTCATAGCCTGGCGGTTACGCGCTTCGGCATGGGCATCGGGGCAGGGCAGCAGGGCGATCCAGTGGCGGCCCTGGCTGACCAGTGGCAGCGCGTCACCGAGTTCGCCCAGGCTCTGCTCCAGGCGCCGTTGCAGCAGTTGCTGACGGCTCTGCAACTGGCGCTCGGCGTCTTCGTCGGGCAGATCACCGAACAGTTGCTCGCTGCCGTCGAGGCGCAGCAGCGCCACCTGACGCGGCACATGCAGTGCCAGGCCGAGGCTGTCGCCGCGTTGCAGCAGCACGTCGAGTGACTGGTAATCGCCGTCGAGCACCTGCTCCAGCACGTGCTGGCGCGAACGGCCGAGCTGCTGTGCCTGTACCAGCGCCGTGCCGATGGCCTGGGTGACGACCACCATCTTCAGCGCGTAGGGCTGCTCGATCAGCGGCAGGTTCAGGCGCTCGGCTTCGGCGATGACGCTGGTCGGGATGGCTTGGATGAACTCGGCGCCGGTGAGGATGACCAGGCCGGCGACCACGCGCTCATGGCCCTCGCGCACCAGGCGCAGCAGGTTGGCTTCGTCACGCGGGTGGTTGATGCCGGTGACGAAGATCAGCTCGCCGCCCATCACCCAGTCGGCGATGCCTTCGTTCTCGGCCACGTAGGGCCAGCGCACGGCATTGTCGCGCCCGGCCTGGCCAGCACGCAGATGCATGCTGGCCAGGTCGGGCAGGGCGAGCACGTCGGCGACGGTCAGGCTCACGCGCCAGCGACCTGCTGGCGGCCGGCCAGGGCCTTGTTCAGCTCGAACAGTACCACGTAGGCCAGGGCAGCCACGGCGATGCCCACCAGCGGCGCGACCCAGGGCGAGAAGTAGGCGCTCACCGCACCGATCAGATAGGCGCCCAGGCCGACCCAATTGAATGCGGGCAAGCACACATCGGCCAGTTTTGGGTAGCGCGCGCGGTGGCCGTAGAAGAAGTCGGCCATGATCACGCCGCCAATCGGCGGGATGATCGAGCCGAGCAGGATCAGGAAGGGAATCAGCATTTCGTACATGCCGCCGATGGCCAGCAGCGTGCCGATGCCGGCGCCGACCAGGGTCACGGTCTTGCGCTTGCCGGTGCGCAGCAGGTTGCAGCCGGCGGCGGCGAAGTTGTAGATGGTGTTGTCCTGGGTGGTCCACAGATTGAGAAACAGCATGACCACAGCGGCCATGGACAGGCCCTGCAGCACCAGCACTTCGACCACGTCCGGTTGCTGATAGACGATGGCGCCATACGCACCGGCGACGATCATCAGGCCATTACCGATGAAGAAGCCGAACAGGCTGGCCAGCACCGCGACGCGGCCACTCTTGGCGAAACGCGTCCAGTTGGTGGCCTGGGTGGCGCCGCTGACGAAGGTGCCGAACACCAGGGTAATGGCCACGCTCAGGCTCATGCTCTCGGACGGTTCCACCGCGAGCAGGCCGGCGAGGCCGCCGATATCACGGGTGGCGATCCACAGCAAAGCCACCAGCAGCACCAGCATGGCCGGCACGGCGACCCGGGACAACAGATCCAGACCCTTGTAGCCGACGAAGGCGGTGAGGCAGAAACCGAAGCCGAACAGCACCATCAGCGGGATGGTAAGGCCTTCGGGCAGGTCGAGAATTTTCACCAGGACGATGGCGATGGTCGCCGTACCCCAGGCGTACCAGCCGATCTGGGTAAAGCCGAGAAGCATGTCGGACAGCTTGCTGCCCACCTCGCCGAAGCAGAAACGGCCCATCAGTACCGAGTTCAGCCCGCTGCGACAGGCGATCAGGCCCAGCACGGCGGCATACAGACCGAGCAGCAGGTTACCGATCACCGCAGCCCAGAGCAGGGTGGTGAAATCGAAGGCCATGCCGATCTTGCCGCCTGCGAACATGGTGGCGGTGAAGAAGGTGAAACCGAACAGCAGGATGGCGGTGGAGAACAGCCCCTTACGTGCGCCGTTGGGCACCTCGCTCAGGGGGTAATCGCTATCTGGGGTGGCGTTGCTCATGGACCTGGCTCCGGTTAAGGGTGTGAAGCCTTGGCGATAGCAGGGGACGTGCCAGAAAGCAGCGCAGCGGGCTGCTTGGTAAGGTAGTCAAAGGGTTTTGTGCTAAATGCACAAAGAAATGCGCTTATACGGCGCCAGGTCGCTCAAGGTTTGTGAGTGTAGAACAAAAGTGGTGCGCGACGCAGCGGTCGCGCACCAGTGTGTGGCGATTCAGTTGACGGTAACTTGCGGCATCGGTGGCATCGTTACGGTCTGCTCGCTGGTCGGGGCGAGCACTTCGGCTTCGCCGTCGACCACTTGCTTGCCGTCCTGGTTGAACACGCGGGTGGCGATGCGCACGCGGTTCTTCGGCAGTTTTTCCAGCACTTCCAGCTTCACCGTCAGGGTATCGCCGAGTTTTACCGGGCGGGTGAACTTCAGCTGTTGGCCAAGGTAGATGGTGCCCGGGCCAGGCAGGCGGCAGGCAATGGCGGCGCTGATCAGCGCACCGGTGAACATGCCGTGGGCGATGCGTTCCTTGAACATCGTTTCGGCAGCGAAGGCAGCGTCCAGGTGTACCGGGTTGTTGTCGCCGGAGACGGCGGCGAACAGCTGTACATCGCGCTCTTCCACAGTCTTCTCGAAGGCCGCTTGCTGGCCGACGCTGAGGGCCTCGTAAGGGATATTGGTGACCTGAGTCATGGACACTCCTTGATTGGGTTTCGACCATGGCTCAGCGCCTGCTGCAGCCAGTCGATCAGGTGGGCGGTGACCTCGTCGCGATTGCTCTCGTTGAGCAGCTCATGACGGGCCTCGGGATAAATCTTCAGTTGCACGTCGCACACACCGGCCTCGCGCAGGGCGCCAGCCAGATCACTCAGGCGCTTGCCGTCGCTGACCGGATCGCGCGAGCCGCCGATCACCAGTAGCGGCAGGTCAGCATCGATCTGCGCCAGGTTGCTGGGCGGGGTGATGTGCTGCAGGCCATCGAGCAGGTCGCACCACAGCTGCGTGGTGCAGACGAAACCGCACAGCGGGTCGGTCACGTATTTGTCCACTTCCGCCGGGTCGCGGCTGAGCCAGTCGAAGGCCGTGCGGTTGGGCTTGAAAGCCTTGTTGAACGAGCCGAAGGAGAGAAAATCGATGACCTTGCTGCGTCCTTTGGGGCCCAGACGCCAGCGCTCGAAGCCGGCGATCAGTCTGGCGGCCTTGTACAGCGCCACGGGCTGGTAATTGGAGCCACAGAGCACGGCGCCCTGCAGGCTGCAGCTATGGCCCAGCAGATAGGCCAGGCCGATGTAGCTGCCCATGCTGTGGCCGAACAGGAAGATTGGCGTATGCGGGTGCTGCTGGCGAATGTGGTGGTTGAGGGTGGACAGGTCGCCGACCACCTTGCTCCAGCCGTCTTCATCAGCAAAGTGGCCAAGGGTGCCACGTTCGGCGGTAGCGCCATGGCCGCGCTGGTCCAGCGCATAGAGCGCGAAGCCTGCCGCGACCAGGGCTTCAGCCAGGCGTGCGTAGCGCAGGCTGTGCTCGGCCATGCCATGGGCCAGCATGACCGCCGCGCGTGGCGGCTCGTCGCCGTACCAGTGATTGACCTGCAATGGTGTGCCATCGCTGGCGTTGATAACGAAGGCGTCGTGGCGCATGGCGAATCCTTGTGCCGGGAGTTGGCGGCATTGTGCACCTTGGCCGTCATCACGCAAAGCACAGTCGAATTTCTACCCAGCCGCAAAGATCGGTTACGAATCACTATATTTATTGCGAAATTCAGCCCATCAATGACGCCTTCGAGCTATTTGCGGCGCCGCTCTGAACTGCTACTTTCCGGGCAGTCCCGCACTGCGGGCCAGATCACTTCAGGGGAAGAGGACAAGAACAATGCAACCTGATTTCTGGGACGACAAGCGCGCTCCCGGCGTGCCTAACGATATCGACCTGTCCAGCTACAAGTCGGTGATCGAAGTATTCGAGCGCTCATGCAAGCGTTTCGCCGACCGTCCGGCCTTCAGCAACCTCGGCGTCACGCTGACCTATGCCGAGCTGGATCGTCTCTCCGCGACATTCGCCGCCTACCTGCAGAAGCACACCGACCTTAAGCCGGGCGATCGTATCGCGGTGCAGATGCCCAACGTGCTGCAGTACCCCATTGCCGTGTTCGGCGCCATGCGTGCCGGGCTGATCGTGGTCAATACCAACCCGCTGTACACCGCGCGCGAGATGCGCCACCAGTTCAAGGATGCCGGGGTGCGTGCGCTGGTATACCTGAACATGTTCGGCAAGTTGGTGCAGGAAGTGCTGCCGGATACCGAGATCGAGTACCTGATCGAAGCCAGGATGGGCGACATGTTGCCGAGCCTCAAGGGCTGGCTGGTCAACACCGTGGTGAAGAAGGTCAAGAAGATGGTGCCCGACTACCATCTGCCCCAGGCCATTGCCTTCAAGCAGGTGCTCAAGCAGGGCCACGGCCAGACGCTGACGCCGGTCAAGGCCAGCCACGACGACATCGCCGTGCTGCAATACACCGGCGGCACCACTGGTGTGGCCAAGGGCGCCATGCTCACCCACGGCAACCTGGTGGCCAATATGCTGCAGGTCGACGCCTGCCTGGCGCAGCTCGGTGATGACGGCACGCCGCTGATGAAACAGGGCCAGGAGATCATGATCGCGCCGCTGCCGCTGTACCACATCTATGCCTTCACCGCGAACTGCATGTGCATGATGGTCAACGGCAACCAGAACGTGTTGATCACCAATCCGCGCGACATCCCCGGCTTCGTCAAGGAACTGGGCAAGTGGAAATTTTCTGCGTTGCTGGGTCTGAACACCCTGTTCGTCGCGCTGATGGATCACCCCGAGTTCAAGAACCTCGACTTCTCCAACCTCAAGGTTACCAACTCCGGTGGTACCGCGCTGGTCAAGGCCACCGCCGAGCGTTGGCAGCAGATGACCGGCTGCACCGTGGTGGAAGGCTACGGCCTGACCGAAACCTCGCCGGTGGCCAGTACCAACCCCTATGGTGACAAGGCGCGTCTGGGTACTGTCGGCATTCCGGTGCCGGGCACGGCGTTCAAGGTGATCGACGACGACGGCAACGAGATGCCGCTGGGCGAGCGCGGCGAGCTGTGCATCAAGGGGCCGCAGGTGATGAAGGGCTACTGGCAGCGCGAGGAAGCGACCGCCGAAGTGCTCGACGCCGAGGGCTGGTTCAAGACTGGCGACATTGCCGTGATCGACGCCGACGGCTTCGTGCGTATCGTCGACCGCAAGAAGGACATGATCATCGTCTCCGGCTTCAACGTGTACCCCAATGAGATCGAGGACGTGGTCATGGCCCACCCGAAAGTCGCCAGCTGCGCGGCCATCGGCGTGCCGGACGAGAAGTCCGGGGAAGTGGTCAAACTGTTCGTGGTGCCGCGTGATGGCGGCGTTACCGTCGAGGAGCTCAAGGCCTACTGCAAGGAAAACTTCACCGGTTACAAGGTGCCCAAGCACATCGTGTTCAAGGACTCGCTGCCGATGACCCCGGTCGGCAAGATCCTGCGTCGAGAGCTGCGCGACATCGCCTGACCCAAAGCCCCTCCCCACCGTTGGGGGAGGGGCTTTCCCGCCTCAACTGCCCTCGGGCAGTCCAATTGTTGTGATTTGGTAACTACCTTCGCATGTTTCATGCAGCCCAGTGCTGCATCACCGGCAGAGACGAGCTAGGCTCTACGCGCTGCAATATGCGAGCTAGAGGCTTTTCGCGGGGTAACTAAGACAAGGATGGCCTGTGACTGCGCGGTCTTTTTTGGTCACTTTTGCGACTCTAAAGGCCATGTTTGGTGCTGGTCGGCCTCTGGCAAAGCTGCTACTCTCGGCGCGCTTCCGGGCCCTGGGCCAGCGGGAAAGCGAGCTATACACACAACAAACAACCGCCGTCGCGCGGTGAAGATCAGCTGTTGCTTAGGAGTGGGCTTCCATGACCGAAAACTTCTGGAAGGACAAGTATCCCGTTGGGGTTGCTGCCGAAATCAATCCCGATCAGTACCCGAACATCCTCGCGGTATTGAAAGAGTCCTGCCAACGCTTCGCCGACAAGCCTGCTTTCAGCAACCTGGGCAAGACGCTCACCTACGGCGAGATCTACAAGCTCTCCGGTGACTTCGCCGCCTACCTGCAGAAGCACACCGATCTCAAGCCCGGCGACCGCATCGCCGTACAACTGCCCAACGTCCTGCAGTACCCCATCGTGGTATTTGGTGCCATGCGCGCCGGCCTGGTGGTGGTCAACACCAACCCGCTGTACACCGCGCGGGAAATGGAGCACCAGTTCAACGACTCCGGCGCCAAGGCGCTGATCTGCCTGGCCAACATGGCCCACCTGGCCGAACAGGTCGTGCCCAAGACCGGTGTCAAAACCGTGATCGTCACCGAAGTTGGCGACATGCTGCCGACCTTCAAGCGTCTGCTGGTCAATGCCGTGATCAAGCACGTGAAGAAGATGGTGCCGGCCTACAACCTGCCCAAGGCGGTCAAACTCAACGACGCCCTGGCCAAGGGCCGTGGTCAGAGTTTTGCCGAGGCCACTCCGAGCAACGATGACATCGCCGTGCTGCAGTACACCGGCGGCACCACCGGCGTGGCCAAGGGCGCGATGCTCACCCATCGCAACCTGGTGGCCAATATGCTGCAGGTCAAGGCGCTGATGGGGGCCAACCTCAATGAAGGTTGCGAAGTGCTGATCGCGCCGCTGCCGCTTTATCACATCTACGCCTTCACCTTTCACTGCATGGCGATGATGCTGATCGGTGGCCACAACATCCTGCTGACCAACCCGCGCGACCTGCCGGCGGTGGTCAAGGATCTGGCCAAGTACCGCTTCACCGGTTTCGTCGGCCTCAATACCCTGTTCGTTGCCCTGTGCAATAACGAAGACTTCCGCAAGCTGGACTTCTCCAGCCTCAAGCTCACCGTCTCCGGCGGCATGGCCCTGCAACTGGCCACCGCCGAGCGCTGGAAGGAAGTCACTGGCTGCGCCATCTGCGAAGGCTTCGGCATGACCGAGACCAGCCCGGTGGCTACGGTCAACCCGTTCAGCGCCATCCAGCTCGGCACCATAGGCATTCCGCTGCCATCGACCCTGTGCAAGATCGTCAACGACGACGGCCAGGAACTGGCGATCGGCGAGATCGGCGAGCTGTGCGTGAAAGGTCCGCAGGTGATGAAGGGCTACTGGCAGCGTCAGGAAGCCACCGACGAAATCCTCGACGCCGAAGGCTGGCTGAAGACCGGCGACATCGGTCTGATCCAGGAAGACGGCTACCTGCGCATCGTCGACCGCAAGAAGGACATGATTCTGGTGTCCGGCTTCAACGTCTACCCGAACGAACTGGAAGACGTGCTGGCAACCCTGCCGGGCGTGCTGCAGTGCGCCGCCATCGGTATTCCGGACGAAAAATCTGGTGAAGCGATCAAGGTGTTCGTGGTGGTCAAGCCGGGCGAAAGCGTGACCAAGGAGCAGGTGATGGAGCACATGCGCGCCAACCTCACCGGCTACAAGGTGCCCAAGGCTGTGGAATTCCGCGATGTGCTGCCGACCACCAACGTTGGCAAGATCCTGCGCCGCGAACTGCGTGACGAAGAGCTGAAGAAGCTGGGCAAGAAGTGATTCGAGCCTGCTGAAACGAAAACCCGCTACGGCGGGTTTTTTATTGCCTGGCGACCTGGATGGTAGGGCCGGTAGGGCGTACTCGGCTTTGGCTTCCTGCGTCGCTCTACCTCCTGCATTCATGCAGTCGTCGCGAAGCAGTACGCCGCCAAGTTTTCGCTGGAACGTCGTGCTGCCAGGCGTGGCATGGCTGGGCGGGCTACTCGCTTCGCTCGTTAGGCCGCTCTACGCGACGCGAAGAGGGCGAGTGCGGAACTGTCCACTGTCAGGGGTGAAACGGGACGCCAAGAGCATCAACACAAGCGTTGCAGCGGCCATCGCCATCCAGCTCAGGCGCAGGTCGTCGGTGTACTGGCGTAGCAGACCAGCCAGCAGCGGCGCGGTGGCGGCGATCAGATAGCCACCGCCTTGCACGAACGCCAGCAGATCACCGGTCTGACGTGGGTCGTCCAGGTGGTCTTGGGCCACCACCAGCGAAAGCGGGAACAGCGCGCCGATGCCCACGCCCAGCAACATGCAGATCGGCACCACCAGTTGCAGCGGTGCCAGCATCAGACCGAGCAGCCCGGCCAGCAGCGCCAGCAAGACCACCGCCAGCAACACGCGTCGATCCGGGTAGCGTGGCAGCAGGCTCGATGCCAGCAGGCCGGCGACTACTTCGCAGAGCGTCAGCGCAGCCAGCAGCAGGCCGCTGGCCTGTGCGCTCCAACCCAGTGAGGTGTAGTAAGGCGGCAGCCAGGCCAGCACCAGCGTGTAGCCGGCGGTGCCGATGCCGAAGAAACTCATCAATAGCCAGGCCCTCGGTGAGCGCCAGACATCCAGGTGTGGCAGCGCGCTCGACATTGCGACTGCCTGTGCAGGCGCGGCGCGGTGCCAGGATACGGCAGCGAGCAGAGCGGGTAATGTCCAGCTCGCCAGCGCCCACGACCAGCCTATCGACTGCGCCAGCCAGGGCGTCAGCGCCGCGCCGAATGCGGCGCCACCCATGATCGCGCAGCTGTAGAAACCGATCAGGCGGCCGCTGTCAGTGGGGAAGCGCGACTTGATCAGGCCTGGCAAAAGCGCCTGAACGAACGCGATTCCCGCGCCAGCCAGCAATGCGGTGATGATCAGGGTGCTGGAGTCAGGCAGTAAGCCGCGCACCAGGCAGGCGAGGGCGATCAGCAGTACGCCGAAGAGAATTCCGTTGCTCTCACCCAAACGTTTGCGCAGCAGGCCGGCGGCCAGAGCGCCAATGCCCATGATCACCACTGGCAGGCTTGTCAGCAGACTGGCACCGGCATGATCCAGACTGGTATCGAGCTGAATACGGTCGAGCAACGGACCGATGGCCGCCAGCACCGGGCGTAGATTCAGGCCGAGCAGGACGATGGCGATGAGCAGCAAAGTCTGGCGCTTCATGCTTGTGCTTCCTTCGCGCCACGCCAGGCCACCAGCAGCACGCCGCCGACGATGCACAGCGCCGCCAGCAGCATCGACAAGCTGCCCTGTTCGCCGAGCAGGCCGATGGCGATAGCGGCGCCGGTGATTGCCGCCACCGAGCCGATCTGGCTGAGAAACACCGTGCCAGCTAGGTTCTGCAAGACGAAGAACAGCGCATAGACCGCCGCGAACAGCAACATTTGCAAGGCCAGCAGGCCCACTGCCGCGGTGTTTTCCAGACGTGGTGCGAGGTCGACGCCGAACAGGCCCAGCGGTACCAGCAGCAGTGCGCCGCCGAGCAGCATGCCGGGGGCCAGGGACAGCGGGCTCGCGCCAGCCGGCCAGTAGCGGGCGCGGTAGATGTTGCCGAGTGCCAGGAACACCGGCACGCAGAGCGCCGCCAGCACCCATAGCAAGGGGCTGTCACCGGCGTTGAGCTTGCCCAGGGCCAATAGCAGGCTGCCGGCCAGACCGATGCAGATGCCCAGCAGACGAATGCGGCTCAACCTTTCCATGCGTAAGGCCAGGGCCAGCAGATAGGTGATCAGGGGCGGGAAGGCCAGGCACATCGAGGCGAACCCGGCACCGACATGGCCAATCGAGCTGAACAGCAAGCCGTTCGGCACCGCGATGCTGAGCAGACCCGAGGCGAGGTAATAACCCAGCAATCCGGGGCTGATGCCAGGGCGCTCGCTGCGTATCCAGGTGAACAGCAACAGCAGCAAACCGCCGCCCAGCAGGCTCCAGAACAGGTAGGCCATGGCCGGCCAGCCGATGTTGCCGGCCAGTTTCACCAAGATGCTGGTCAGCCCCATCAGGGCGCCGATGGCCAGCAATAATGACAAGGCGAGAACGGGACGAAAATGGGAGCCGGGCATGCAGCTGCCTCCTGAGGGTGGATGCGTTACGATGCGAACATTCTTTTTGAAAAGTATCTTGATGGCAAGATAAATCGAGGGCGATATGCAAGACCGCGCACAATTGGCTGCCGAACAGTGGCTTCGACAGCGGCCAGATCTGGATGGTTTTTCCATGGCGGTGATCGGCCGCCTGGGCGAGCTCAGCCAGGTGATCACGCGTGATCACCTGTTGCCATTCTTCACCGAGCACGGCTTGCAGGCCGGGGAGTTCGACCTGCTTGCGACCTTGCGCCGCTCGGGTGAGCCCTATGCACTGATGCCCACGGCGCTGTACGAGAGCGCGATGATTTCCTCGGGCGGCATGACCAGCCGCATCGACCGCCTGGAGAAGGCCGGGTTGATCGAACGGCGCAAACACCCCAGTGACCGCCGTGGCGTGCTGGTGGCACTGACCCCGGCCGGCTTCGAATTGATCGACGGCATTCTCGAAGCCCATGTGGCCAACCTGCAGCATGTGCTCTCAGGATTGACCGCCGCCGAGCAGCGGACCTTGCATGAATTGCATGGCAAGTTGTTGGCGGGGCTGGTTCAACAGGGCGCCGAGTGATTGTCGATGACACCCGCGCACCTGCGTGTTAGCGAGTCCGTCGCTAAGGAAGGTGCACCTCCAGTGGTGGACGCTGGAGCGTCGAAAGCTGTGTCCCCACGCAGAGTGGGAACCATCATCCGGGCACAGGGAGGCCGCCGATATCGTTATGAAAAAGAGTGCAATCCTGCTCGGGATGGCTCTGGCATTGACCGCGCTATGGCTGAATTTGGGGTTCTATGAGACCTACTTTGCCGAAGACAATCGTGCTGTGTTCTTCATCAAGAAATACCCGACATTGCAGGTTCGGTTCGAGAACATCTTCCTGTCGGATCAGGATGACAAACCCTTGGAGCGCCTCAGCGATGAAGAGCGAAGCGTGGTGATCGATACTGCAAATACCGGCTAGGTATCGAGACTGAGCTGAAGACGCAGGATGAGTTGGATGCTTGCAAGGAGAAGTAAGCAGGTGGGCTGGGTTGCGCGTGGCGATACCCGGATTGCTGGGTCGACGGATTTTGCTGTCGATGACTCCCGCGCTCCAGCGTGGCCGTTATCAAGCGGTCTTTCTTCCGGCAACTACCTATCGCCTGCCTCTTGATCAGCTCACATCCGGTGATGTTCCAGCAAAAAATCCACAAACACCCGTACCCGCGCCGGCATCGCCGAGCCGCCGACGAACACCGCATGAATCGGTTCCCGATCTCCGGGGTTGAAGGCTTGCAGCAGCGGCACCAGATCGCCGCGTTGCAGGTCTTCAGCCACGCTGAATTCGCCGATGCGGGCGATGCCGGCGCCGACCCGGGCGAACTGCGCCAGCGCCTCGCCGCTGCTGCATTCGATATTGCCGCAAACCTTCAGTGAAAACGCCTGGCCGTCGCGGGTAAAAGGCCAGTTGGGTTCGGCGCGGCGGAAGTTGAAGCGCAGGCAGTTGTGCTGCAACAGGTCTTCCGGTCGCTGCGGCGTGCCGTGGCGTTGCAGGTAGTCGGGGGAGGCCACTACTACCTGGCCGGTTTCGCCGATCTTGCGGGCGGTCAGCGGGCTGTCCGGCAGGTGGCCGAAACGCACGGCCACGTCAGCCTGGCCACCAAGGATGTCGACCACCTCGTCGCCCAGGCTGAGGTCGACGGTGATGTTCGGGTAGCGCGCGCTGAACGCCGCCACCATCGGCACGATGGTCATCCGGCCATGGCCGAGCGCGGCACTCACGCGCAGGCGACCTTGCGGCACGCCCTGATCGGCGATGGCTTCTTCGACCTCCGCCATATCGGCAAGGATGCGCCGGGCGCCGCGCAGATACGCCTCGCCCTCGGCGGTAAAGGTGATCGCGCGGGTGGTGCGCAGCAGAAGGCGCGTGCCAAGGCGTTGCTCGGTGCGCGCGATGATGCGGCTGACCGCCGAAGGTGTCAGCCCCAGTGCGCGTGCAGCGGCCGACAGGCTGCCTTCCTCCGCCACGGTGGCGAACACCACCATTTCACCTGACCTGCCGTTGAAATCCATTTGTGCTCCGTAAGCAAAGGTGTTTGCCAGAAATGCCATCTACCGCCGTCAAGGTTTGGATCCTAGCATTCGCGGCATAGATGAGGAGACTTCCATGCGTATCAATCCACCCCTTGTTGCACTCTCCATCGGTGCCTTCGGCATCGGCGTTACCGAGTTCGCCCCCATGGGCATGTTGCCGGGCATCGCCAGCGATCTCGGCGTTTCCATTCCGGCTGCCGGCCTGCTGGTTAGCGCCTACGCGCTGGGCGTGCTGCTCGGCGCGCCATTGATGACCCTGACCACCGGCAAGATTCCCCGGCGCTACCTGCTGATCGGGCTGATGGCCATCTTCACCCTGGGCAACCTGATGTCGGCCCTGGCGACTGACTACACCAGCCTGCTGATCGCGCGGGTAGTGACCTCGTTGAACCACGGCGCTTTCTTCGGCGTCGGCTCCATCGTCGCCGCCAGCGTGGTCGCACCGGACAAACGCGCCGGAGCGGTGGCAGCGATGTTCATGGGCCTGACCCTGGCGACCATCGGCGGCGTACCGCTGGCAGCCTGGTTCGGTGAGGTACTCGGTTGGCGCACGGCGTTCTGGGGCATCACCGGCCTGGGCGTGTTGGCCATGCTCGCGCTGTGGTTCGCCTTGCCCAACGTGCCGCTACCGAAAAGCGACGGCGTGCTGGCTGAGATCCGCGTGCTGGGTCGTGGCCCGGTGCTGGCAGCCTTGGCCCTGACCGTGATCGGTTCCAGCGCGATGTTCACCGTATTCACCTACATCGCGCCGATCCTCAGCAGCGAGACCCACGCGTCCACCGCCTTCATCACCGCCATGCTGGTGCTGTACGGCATCGGCCTGACGCTGGGCAACGTGTGGGGCGGCAAGGCGGCGGATCGCTCCGTCGACCGCACCCTGATCGTCTCGCTCAGTGCGCTGATCCTGGTCTTGCTGGCCTTCACCGTGCTGATGCGCTGGCCACTGCCGGCAGCCGTGGCCATCCTGATCTGGGGCATCGCCAGCTTCGCCATCGTGCCGCCGCTGCAAATGCGCGTGATGAAAGCCGCCAAGGCCGCGCCCAACCTGGCCTCGGCGGTGAATATCGGCGCCTTTAATCTGGGTAACGCGATTGGCGCAGCACTGGGCGGTGCGGTGATCAAGGCGGGGTTGGGCTACCCGGCGATCTCGCTGGCCGGTGCGGCGATGGCCGGGCTGGGGCTGCTGATGGTACTGGGGTTTGCCTGGCGTTCCAGGGCGGTGGCGGCTGCAGTGGTATGTCGGTGATCTGGGGTGAGGCTGCTAGGGTGTAGGGCGTACCGGGACGCCGGCCGCTCGGAAGCAGTACGCCAAGGGAGTTTCGCTGGAGCGTCGTGCTGCCAGGCTTGGTATGGACTGGCGGACTGTTCGCTGGCGCTCCTGAATCCGCCCTACGCGCTAGAGACTTGAGATGATTATTTGATATATTTATCTGTATGGATATACAGTTCTTGCTATGGTATCGCTATGACACTATGGAAGACCATCCAGAGAAGGATCTCCAAATGTTTGTCCTCAAGCACGCCATCATCCACAGCTTCACCAAAGAAGCTCACACCGACGTGATTGGTAAGGTCGTCAAAAAAGACATCGTTCTAGATACTGAGAACCGGGCGCTAATCGCGTTGGCGCAAGGCATTAATGGTCTGATTGGCACCACTGGCAATAGCGTTGTTTACGGCCAGTTTTCCAATGACGAGCGACAAGGGCCTTTCCCTGCTGCCTTTGATGCGTACACCGACAACCTGTCTGACACTACAGCATTTCTTTCGCTCTCACATCTTGTGATGGATCAACTGGTTGAGCAGGCAGCAAAGCGCGTGCTGTCGACCGGTGGCCATATCCTGTGTGCTCTATATGAGTCCCAAGGTTCCCAGTTCTTCCTGGTCGCCAGCATGAAGCAGAGGGGAGGTATCCAGCTCGATGAGAACTATGTACCCAAAGAGATTCAGGAAATTGATCTGAATAAGGTCCAGCAGGCTGCCCGTATCAACGTTAATGACTTTGCATACATCACGCACCAGCTTGCTCAGGAAGAGGCTGAAATTGAGGATGACGCGGAGGCTAAAGAAGCCCTGGAAGAGCGTATTGATACGACTTACCTGTGCTTCGTAAGCCGCGGGAGAGACAGCCAAGCGTCTGACTATTTCATCTACGCGCTTGGGTGTGTGAAAGGCGTTGCATCTGGCAGGGCTACGAAAGGAGCAATCGATGCTGTAGTCGCGTTCTTCCAGTCCAAGCCAGCGCTAAAGGGGTTTAGCTACAAAGCTAAAGAGGCGGTAATTAAGTACCTCGAAAAACAGCTGGAAGATAAAAAGCCAGCGCGACTGGATGGTGTTTGCCTCGCGGCTATAAAAAATGTGCCCGAGGATCTCGCTGAGCATATTGAAGAGATTAAGGATTTTCTTAATGATGAGAAATATAAGGTTCCGGTAGAGTTCTCTGTTAACGCAAAAGGTCTTAAAGAGAAGACTCGAATTAAATCTGAGGCTGCAAGTTGGTCCATTCAATTCGAGCGCGGCGCCTTAGGCAAGGAGGAAGTTGCGGACGTATTTTATGATGAGGGGGCTAAGAGGTTGGTCTTGAATAATTTGCCTGATTCTCTAATATCTCTGGTTGAAGAAGAGATAGCAAGCAGGGATAAATAATGTTCGCTAAGGTCGTTGATTTATACAGATCAACAGGTCGTAAGCCAGTTGTAGATGGCGCCTTTTCCTATGAGGGAGGGTACGACAAAGGCCTTGCGGATAAGCTTGAAGCTCTGAAAGATTTACCTCAGCACTTTGGCCGTTTTTTGGAAGTGGAGGCTTCGCCTGAAAAAGGGTGCTCATTTACTTTTAAGCTACCATCTAATGAGTATGGTAAGTTCTTTCCAGATATCAAGGCGCTCTTGGCTGGTAGCACCTCTATTAATAAAGGCGTTTTTCCTGAAAACATCTACATAGTAGATCTGGATTGGATGTTTTCAGATGAGAATGCACCTGAGCCGATAGCAAACCTCAAGAAGGTCTGTAGGCTGGTGCATCTGCTCTCGGAGCTGGCGATAGGGGTTGATCGGGAGACGAATCGGGCCTTTTTCAATCTGTTTTTCGCCTTACCTCAAGATGGAGTGAAGCCTCCGCGCACGTTCCTGATTGCTACGAAGGTTACTCCTGAAATGGCAGAGGTACGTCTGAAGCATTTAGACCTACTGGAGCAGATTCTCCACCCTAAAAATTCCAGCAAGCCTAACCTGTTTGAGCGCGTGATGATGTTCAGGTTGTCCATAGCTGATGTTTTAGATGCGGCCGGGGACTGTGGTAATCCATTCATGGTTGTAGTTCAAGAGTGGAGTAAAATTCTTTCTCAATACCGAATTAATCTTCAGTCTTATGTTCATGGGTTTTCATTTGAGAAAGTTCGGCAGGAGGTCGCTCGCGCTGAGTTAGAGTATGCGAAGAGCTTAAGCGAAATTCTTGGTGATATTGCAGGTAAGTTACTTGCGTTGCCTGTGTCTGTCGCTGGGATTATATTGGTATACAAGAGCAATGACCCATTGGAAGTGTGGGTGTTGTCAGTTGGGTTGGTGGTTGTTTCGTTCATTCTGCTGTCAACGATTAAGAATCAGAAGCTTCAGGTAAAAAGGCTTCAGCATAGTTTTACCATGGCTTTTGAAGGTTTTGAGTCTAGGATGAATACATACCCTAGAAGAATTCAGGAGTTGCTTGCGGAAACCGCAGCCCAGCTTGATGTGCAAGTAAAATCGTTAAATAATACTTTCGAAATATTGGGCAAGGTGTCATGGTTGCCCGTATGGGGCGTTGCGGTAATTCTTGTAAGCAAGGTAGTACTCTTTTTCAATGGGTGACGGCTATCGCCTGATAGCGTGCACATCGCAAGGCCTCTAGCCTGCTAAAAAGCGTCTGAATAACAGGGGCAGACCGCTATATTGGTTATCAGGAGGCGGCTTTTTGCCGAAAGCCGCCACACCCTTACGCCTTTATTCCGCGCTCTTCCACTGCGTTACAGCCTGCCCGCCATAAGCCGTAATCTGCGACAATCCCGCCTTTGCCCTGATTGCCCCGATCCAGATGACTGACCTCGCCACGCTGCAGAACAACCTCGACCACGTAATGATTGCCGAGCGCCATCGCTTGCGCCGGCAGTTGCATGAGCTGCAGAAGCATCCCGACGAGGCCAAACTGGCGCAGTGGCTGGAGCGTTTTCAGGCGTCCAGCGACAAGGTGGCGGCACGCAGGGCGAGCATCCCGGCGATGCGTTACGACGATGCGCTGCCGATTGCCGCCAAGCGCGACGAAATCAAGGCCGCGCTGGAAAAGAGCCAGGTGGTGGTGATCGCCGGTGAGACCGGTTCGGGCAAGACCACGCAGTTACCGAAGATCTGCCTGGAGCTGGGCCGTGGCGTGCATGGGCTGATCGGCCATACCCAGCCGCGCCGCCTGGCAGCGCGCAGTGTGGCGACTCGGGTAGCGGAAGAGATCGGTACGCCGCTGGGCGAGTTGGTCGGTTATCAGGTGCGTTTCGAGGATCAGAGCAAGGACGGCACGCTGATCAAGCTGATGACCGACGGCATCCTGCTCGCCGAAACCCAGCACGATCGCTTTCTGGAAAAGTACGACACCATCATCGTCGACGAGGCGCACGAACGTAGCCTCAATATCGACTTCCTGCTCGGCTACCTGAAGACCCTGCTGCCGCGTCGCCCGGAGCTGAAGCTGATCATCACGTCGGCGACCATCGATCTGGAGCGGTTCAGCAAGCACTTCAATGACGCGCCGATCATCGAGGTGTCCGGTCGCACCTATCCGGTGGAAACCTGGTATCGCCCGTTGGCGGCGGAGGTGGACGAGGAGGGCGAGCGTCTGCTCGATGACCTGTCCATCGACCAGGGCATTCTTGCCGCGCTGGACGAGATCGCCGAGCACGAGCGCAGCGTGGGCAAGCGCCCCGGCGATGTGCTGGTGTTCCTGCCCGGTGAGCGCGAGATTCGCGAGGCGGCCGAGGTGCTGCGCAAGGCCAACCTGCGTTTTACCGAGGTGCTGCCGCTGTATGCACGGCTGACGCCGGCCGAGCAACAGAAGATTTTCGCGCCCATGGCCGGACGCAAGATCGTGCTGGCCACCAACGTCGCGGAAACCTCGCTGACCGTGCCGGGCATCCGCTACGTGATCGACAGCGGCACGGCGCGTATCAGCCGCTACAGCTACCGCGCCAAGGTGCAGCGCCTGCCCATCGAGCCGGTGTCGCAGGCCAGCGCCAACCAGCGCAAGGGCCGCTGCGGGCGGGTCGAGCCGGGCATCTGCATTCGTTTGTACAGCGAGGAGGATTTTCTCGGCCGCCCGGAATTTACCGACCCGGAGATTCTGCGCACCAACCTGGCGGCGGTGATTCTGCAGATGCTGCACCTGCGCCTGGGCAGTATCGAGGACTTCCCCTTTATCGAGCCGCCAGATGGCAAGGCCATCAGCGATGGCTTCAACCTGTTGCAGGAGCTGTCGGCGGTCAACCGCGAAAGCCAGCTCACGCCCATCGGCCGGCAACTGGCACGCCTGCCCATCGACCCGCGTCTGGGGCGCATGGTGCTGGAAGGTGCCAAGCAGGGCAGTCTGGAGGAAATCCTCATCGTCGCCGCCGCGCTGTCGGTGCAGGACCCGCGCGAGCGACCGATGGATCGCCAGCAGGCCGCCGACCAGGCGCACGCACAGTGGAAGGATGTCGATTCCGACTTCGCCGCGTTGATCAATCTGTGGCGCGGTTTCGAGGAGAAGCGCCAGGAGCTGGGCAGCAACCCGCTGCGCACCTGGTGCAAGAAGAACTTCCTCAACTACATGCGCCTGCGCGAATGGCGCGATGCGCACCGGCAACTGGTGCTGATCGCCCGTGACCTGCAACTGCTGGGCAAGGGCAGCCAGAACCGCTCGGAAGCGCAGGGCGAGCAAACGGCGAACACGCCGCAGCCGACCAAGGACACCCGCGTCAACGCCATCGCTCGTCAGCAGGCCGAGGCTAGCGAGGCGGCGGTGCGGGCGAAGAACTACGCCGCCGTGCACAAGGCAATTCTCGCCGGCCTGCTCAGCCAGATCGGCCAGAAGACCGAGGAGGGTGACTACCTCGGCGCGCGCCAGCGACGTTTCTGGATTCATCCATCGAGCGTGATCGGGCGTAAGAAGCCTAACTGGGTGATGGCCGCCGAGCTGGTGGAAACCACCAAGCTGTTCGCCCGTATGGTGGCGAAGATCGAGCCGGACTGGATCGAGCCACTGGCGGGGCATCTGGTGAAGAAGAACCATCTGGAACCGCACTGGGAGAAGAAGCGCGGCCAGGTGGTGGCGTACGAGCAGGTCACCCTGTACGGCATGATCATCGTCGGTCGTCGCCCGGTGCATTACGGCCCCATCGACCCGCCGGTGGCGCGCGAGATGTTCATTCGCGAGGGCCTGGTGCGCGGCGAGATCAACAGCCGCGTGCGCTGCCTGACCGCCAACCGCCAGTTGCTCGAACGCCTCGACGAGCTGGAGGCCAAGTCGCGCCGCCGCGACATTCTCGCCGACGAGGAAACCCTGTTCGGCTACTACGAGGCGCGCATTCCGCAGGACATCTACCAGGCCGCGAGTTTCGAGAGCTGGTACAAGAAGGGCAGCGCCGCCGACCCGCAACTGCTGATCATGCGCGAGGAAGACGCCCTGGCCCGCGATGCCAAGGAAATCACCGCCGCGCAGTACCCGGACACCTTGCGCATCGGCGAGCTGCAGTTGCCGCTGAGCTATCACTTCGAGCCCAATCACCCGCGTGACGGCGTGACCCTGCGCGTGCCGGCGCCGCTGTTGCCGCAGCTGCAACCCGAGCGCCTGGAGTGGCTGGTGCCAGGCCTGCTGGAAGCCAAGTGTATCGCCCTGGTGCGCGGCCTGCCCAAGGCGCTACGCAAGAACTTCGTGCCGGTGCCGGACTTCGTCGGCGCCGCGCTGGACAAGCTGGTGTTTGGCCAGGGTTCGTTGCCACAGGCCCTCGGTCATGAGCTGCTGCGCATGACGGGCGCGCGGGTATCCGACGAGGCCTGGGCGGAAGCGGCCGAAAGCATCGAAAACCACCTGAAGATGAATATCGAGGTGGTGGATGCGCGCGGCAAGTTCCTCGGTGAAGGCCGCGACCTGGCCGAGCTGACCGCTCGTTTCGCCGAGGCCAGCCAGGCCGCCTTGGCCATCCCGCAGCAGAGCGACAAGCCGAAAGCGGTGGAGGCCAAGGCCTTCGCCGAGGTGGCCGAGAAGGCCCAGCAGAAGATCGCCGGGCTTTCCATGACCGTCTACCCGGCGCTGGTGGAAGAGGGCGGGGTAGTGAAGGAAGGACGCTTCCCGACCCAGGCCGAGGCCGACTTCCAGCACCGCCGAGCGTTGCAACGCCTGCTGCTGCAGCAACTGGCCGAGCAGGCCAAGTTCCTGCGCGGCAAGCTGCCGGGGCTGACCGAGTTGGGCCTGCTGTATCGCGACATCGGCCGTGTCGAGGCGTTGGTCGAGGACATTCTGCTGGCCAGCCTGGATGCCTGCATCCTCGAAGGTGAGGCCACGCTGCCGCGCGACGGTGCGGCCTTGGCGCAACTGGCCGAGCGCAAGCGTGGCGACTGGACGGCGCATGCTGAGCGCATCGCCCGCCTGGTGCTGGAAATCCTCAAGTTGCACCATGGCCTGCAGAAGCGCTTCAAGGGCAAGATCGACCTGGCCCAGGCCATGGCGCTCAACGACATCAAGCAGCAACTGGCCAACCTGGTCTATGCCGGCTTCGTGCGCGAAACGCCGGGCGAGTGGCTCAAGGAGATTCCGCGCTATCTCAAGGCCATCGAACAGCGCCTGGACAAGGTCGGCGCGCAGGTACAGCGCGACCGCGTATGGGCGGGCGAGCTGACCGGCTATTGGGAACAGTACCAGGCGCGTGCTGCCAAACATGCCCAGGAAGGCAAGCGCGACCCGCAGCTCACGCTGTATCGCTGGATGCTGGAGGAATACCGCGTGTCGCTGTTCGCCCAGCAACTGGGCACCAAGATGGCGGTATCGGACAAGCGCCTGAGCAAGCAGTGGACGCTGGTTGAAGGTTGATGATCGGCGCTCGCCCCGGTACTGGGGCGAGCTACCCACTGATGAATGCGGAAACCGAGAAAGATGAGCGCAAGTGAAGAAAACTCTGGGCTGGGGCGCCGTGGCTGCCTGGGCCTGTTCCTGGTCGGCCTGGCCTTTGTCGTACTGATTTTCGCCGGGCTGATCTACATCATGACCCGCCCGCAGGACAGCCAGATCGAAGCCGGCGAGCGCACGGCCATCGAGGCCTGCTGGAAGAGCGCGCAGGCCACCGAGCGCAGTTTCACCGAGGAAAGTTGCCAGGAGATGGAGAAGCAGTTCCTGCGCAAGTTCGGCCATCAGCCATGAACCTACTCAAGCGCCTGAGCTTCAAGCATCTGGTGGTGGGCTTCTGCGTATTGGCGCTGGGCATCGTGGTGCTGATCTGGTGGCTTAGCGGCGCGGCTTATTTGCGGCCCTATGCCGAGCAGACGGTGATCTTCGGTCAGGGTGAGCTGAAGCTGCCGCCTGAACTGGCTGGCCCTGGTCCCATTCGCGTGGTGCACTTCTGGGACCCGGATTGCCCCTGCAACGCGGAAACCGACGCGCACCTGCGCTATCTGATCGGCCTGCATCGCAATGCCGATGTCGAGTTCTACAGCGTGCAGAGGCCGGGCAGCACAGGTGAGATCGCGCCGTTCCTGCGTGGGCGGATGAAGCCCCTGCCGGGGATCGAGGGCATGGAGGCGCTGCCGGCCAGCCCGGCCCTGGCGATCTGGGATCGCGACGGCAACCTGGCTTATGCCGGCCCTTACAGCGAGGGGCTGGTATGCAATTCCAGCAACAGCTTCGTCGAGCCGGTGCTCGATGCGCTGACCCAGGGGCGCCATGTGTCGCTGGCCAGTGGGTTGGCGGTGGGGTGTTATTGCGCCTGGAAGTAGTAGGGGAGGCCGGTTGTCGGGTTGGGAGCAGGGTAGGGTTGCCTGTGCCTGTGGGAGGGGCTTTAGCCGCGATGCTTGTCGCGGCTGAAGTGGAATGCCGCCCAGCTCATCCCACAAAAGCCCCCGAGTCGGCCGCAATTGCGTAGCCCGGATGCAACCGGGGCATGCATCGAATCTGTATGCGGGTTTGGTATAGCTATCGCGGCTTCAGCCGCGATGCGTTTTGGCCGCGCTCAATTGCCCCGGATTGCATCCGGGCTACAACACCAGCCGTCCTCGCCTCTACTTGACCCCGCTCTGCACTCAGCCTTTCGCGAGGCTCACTCTCCTCGCCTACGCGTTCGAAAACCTCGAAATCTCCTAAATGTCAAGGCAGGTCGTGCGGTCAGCTAGAGGCATCTTTCCTTTCCATGATTCCTGTCAATTTGCTGACAAACAGCTCTAAATCGGGACTGTGATCATTTGTCGCACCCCTGTGCTTCTTTGCTGGCTTCTTGCTGCAAAGTGTTTCAAATCTTTGCGTAAATGTTTCGAAACATGTCACAGGGCTGCTGTAAGTTCACTCATAAGTAGGCCGCTAACGAATTGTATGAGGCCCTTTTAGCCGGCAACATCCGCGCTTCCCACGGTTTACCGCTTCGCTTGCACGGATGCTCAAGCTCTGAGTTCTCGCTGCCGGCCTTTTACTCGATGGGCCGCACGGCAACTGAAGCCGATTGTGGGGCTCACTCAGTTGAAGGTCGTGACATGAAAGAAGAGAAATACCATCGTTGTGTGCGCTGGCTGGTGATGGCGATTGCCTTCTCGGCGCTCGGTGGATGTGACTGGGCACTGTTCAACTCGAAAGGGCAGATCGGTGTCGAGCAGGGCAATCTGATCCTGATCTCCATCGGACTCATGCTGATCGTGGTGGTACCCGTGATCATCATGACCTTCCTGTTTGGCTGGCGTTATCGCGAGTCGAACGAGAAGGCCACCTACATGCCCGACTGGGCACATTCGCACAAGATCGAACTGGTCGTCTGGGGTGTTCCGCTGATCATCGTCGCGGTTCTGGCGGTCATCATCTGGCAAACCTCGCATTCGCTCGACCCCTATCGTCCGATCGAATCGGACAAGCCGGCGCTGAACATCGAAGTCGTCTCGCTCGACTGGAAATGGCTGTTCATCTATCCGGATCAAGGCGTGGCCGTGGTCAATGAGCTGGTGATTCCAGAGAAGACCCCGGTGACCTTCCACATCACCTCCGACACGGTGATGAACGCGCTGTCGATCCCGCAGCTCGGCGGGATGATCTACGCCATGGGCGGCCAGCGCACCCAGCTCAACCTGATCGCCAACGAGCAGGGTGAGTTCTTCGGCCAGTCCGGCAACTTCAGCGGCGAAGGCTTCTCGGCCATGCGCTTCACCACTCACTCGGTCAGCGACGAAGGCTTCGCGCAGTGGCTCGACAAGGTCAAGCAAGCGCCCGAGGTCATGGACTTCGCCGCCTTCAAGCAGGTGGGCGAGCCCGGCGAGATGGTCAACCACCGCTATCCGATCTACCCGATCCGTTACTTCGGCCAGGTCGAACCGAACCTGTTCAACAAGGTAATCGGCCAGTACGTGACCCTGAAAGATTCCCACAGCACGGCCATGCACGAAGCAGCGGAGGTGCAGGAGTGAATATGTTTGGAAAACTGACTCTGGACGCGATTCCGTACCACGAGCCCATCATCATGATCACCCTGGCCGTCGTGGCGCTGGGTGGTCTGGGGCTGTTCGCGGCGGTGACCTACTTCAAGAAGTGGGGCTACCTGTGGAGCGAGTGGCTCACCTCGGTGGACCACAAGAAAATCGGTGTGATGTACATCCTCGTCGCGCTGGTCATGCTGGTGCGTGGCTTCGCCGACGCCATCATGATGCGTACCCATCTGGCGATGGCCCACGGTGACGGCCAGGGCTACCTGCCGCCCGAGCACTACGACCAGATCTTCACCGCGCACGGCATCATCATGCTGATCTTCGTGGCCATGCCCTTGGTCACCGGCCTGATGAACATCGTCGTGCCGCTGCAGATCGGCGCGCGTGACGTGGCCTTCCCCTACCTGAACTCGCTGAGTTTCTGGCTGTTCGTCGGCGGCGCGCTGCTGATCAACCTGTCGCTGGGCCTGGGCGAGTTCGCCAAGACCGGCTGGGTGGCTTATCCGCCGTTATCGGGGATCAAGTTCAGTCCGGGCGTGGGGATGGACTACTACATCTGGAGCATGCAGCTATCGGGCTTGGGCACGACCCTGACGGGGGTCAACTTCATCGCCACCATCCTCAAGATGCGTGCACCGGGCATGAGCCTGATGAAGATGCCGATCTTCACCTGGACCATTCTCGTCACCTGCGTGCTGATCTGCGGCGCCTTCCCTCCGCTGACCGCGACCCTGGCGATGCTGTCGCTGGACCGCTACCTGGATTTCCACTTCTTCACCAATGAACTGGGCGGTAACCCGATGATGTACGCCAACCTGTTCTGGATCTGGGGGCACCCGGAGGTGTACATCCTGATCCTGCCGGCGTTTGGTGTGTTCTCCGAAGTGGTCGCGACCTTTTCGCGCAAGACCCTGTTCGGCTATGCCTCGATGGTCTGGGCGACCGCGGCCATCGGCGTGCTGTCGTTCGTGGTGTGGCTGCACCACTTCTTCACCATGGGCTCGGGGGCCAGCGTCAACGCCTTCTTCGGCATCATGACCTCGATCATCGCGATCCCGACCGGGGTGAAAATCTTCACCTGGCTGTTCACCATCTTCCGTGGCCGTCTGCAACTCAACGCCATGACCTGGATGACCCTGGGCTTTCTGGTGACCTTCTCCATCGGCGGTATGACTGGCGTGTTGATGGCGGTGCCGGCAGCGGACTTCGTGCTGCACAACAGCCTGTTTTTGATCGCCCACTTCCACAACGTGATCATCGGCGGTGCGGTGTTCGGCTACCTGGCCGGCATCATCTACTGGTTCCCGAAAGCCTTCGGCTTCAAGTTGCTCGACCGCTTCGGCCGCTACTCCTTCTGGTGCTGGCTGATCGGCTTCTACTTCGCCTTCATGCCGCTGTACGTGCTGGGCTTCATGGGCATGACCCGCCGCCTCAACCACTTCGACAACCCGGCCTGGGTGCCGTGGGTGCAGGTGGCCGTGGTCGGCGCAGTGCTGATCGGTATCGGCATCGTCTTCACCGTGGTGCAGTTCGTCACCAGCTACATCAAGCGCAAGGAAAACGTCGACGTGAGCGGCGACCCCTGGGACGGCCGCACTCTGGAATGGGCGACGTCCTCGCCGCCACCGTTCTACAACTTCGCGGTCATCCCGACGGCGGACAAGATCGACGCCTTCTATGAGGCGAAGAAGAACGGTGTCGAGCTGATGCCTGCGCCGGAGCACTACGAGCCGATCCATATGCCGAAGAACACCGGCAATGGCCTGATCGTTTCGGCGTTCGTCATCGCCTTCGGCTTCGCCATGATCTGGCACATATGGTGGCTCGCCATCGTTGGTCTGGTCGGCGCCGTGGTCAGCTTCATCGTGCGTTCCTACGACGAAGACATCGACTACTACGTGCAGCCCGAAGAGATCGCGCGGATCGAGCAGGCGCACCAGCAAACCAAAGCCAACGCAGTCGTACAGGCCTAACCATGACCGCTTACGAACCCCATTTTCCACATGACGCTCATGGCCACGGCCATGAGCACCACCACGACACCAGTGGCATCAAGCTGTTCGGCTTCTGGGTCTACCTGATGACCGACCTGCTGATCTTCGCCACGGTGTTCGCCACCTTCGCGGTACTCAGCAACTCCTTCGCCGGTGGCCCCACCGCCAAGGAAATGCTCGGTGGCGGCCTGCACCTGGTGCTGGTGGAAACCTTCGCGCTGCTGTTTTCCAGTATCACCTACGGCATGGCCATGCTGGCCACCTACCGTGGCGACAAGGGCGCGGTGCTGCGCTGGTTGGGTGTCACCTTCCTGTTCGGTGCGGCCTTCATCAGCATCGAGCTGTACGAGTTCCGCCACCTGATCCATGAAGGCGCCGGGCCGCAGGTCAGTGCCTACTGGTCGGCGTTCTTCACCCTGGTCGGCACCCACGGCCTGCACGTCAGTGCCGGCTTGCTGTGGATGCTGGTGCTGATGTTCCAGGTTGGCAGCCGTGGCCTGACCGACACCAACAAGACCCGCGTGGGCCTGCTCAGCCTGTTCTGGCACTTCCTCGACGTGGTGTGGATCTGCGTGTTTACCGTCGTCTACCTGATGGGGGTGCTGTAAATGGCTCATCAAGACAATCACGCCGCCCACGCCATGGGCTTCAAGGACTACCTGACCGGTTTCATCCTGTCGGTGATCCTCACCGTGATCCCTTTCATGCTGGTCATGCATCCTGAAGTGCTGGGCCTGAGCCGTGGCGCGACCCTGATCACCGTGGTGCTCTTCGGCCTGGCGCAGGTGCTCGTCCACCTCGTGTACTTCCTGCACATGAAGACCGACGCAGAAGGCCGCTGGAACGTCGTTTCGATGATCTTCACCGTGCTGATCATCGCGTTCGTGGTCGGCCTGTCGGTCTGGATCATGTGGAGCATGCACTATCACATGATGATCAACTGATGCTGGCGCTCCTGAAGCAGTACCTCAACCTCGCCAAGCCGGGCATCGTCTTCGGCAATCTGATTTCCGTCACGGGCGGTTTCTTCCTGGCTTCGCGTGGCGATATCGATCTGGCGCTGTACTTCGCGACAGCGCTGGGGGTTTCGCTGGTGATCGCCTCAGGCTGCGTGTTCAACAACTATATCGACAGGGACATCGACCAGAAGATGGAGCGCACCCGTAACCGGGTGTTGGCGCAGGGGCTGGTTTCACCTGCGCACGCCATCGTCTATGCCTGCGTGCTCGGTGTAGCGGGGGTGGCGTTGCTCTACGCCGCCACCAATACCCTGGCCGTGATGCTGGTGCTGATGGGCTTCGTGGTCTACGTCGGCCTCTACAGCCTGTGGCTCAAGCGCGGCTCGGTGTACGGCACCCTGGTCGGCAGCCTGTCTGGGGCGGCTCCGCCCGTGGTCGGCTACTGTGCGGTGAGCAACGAATTCGACGCTGGCGCCGCCATCCTGTTGTTGATCTTCAGCCTGTGGCAGATGCCGCATTCCTATGCCATCGCCATCTTCCGTTTCAATGACTACCAGGCCGCGAACATCCCGGTGCTGCCCGTCATCAAGGGGATCTCGGCTGCCAAGCGGCAGATCGTGCTGTACATCGCTGCCTTCGTGGTCGCGACCCTGATGCTGACGCTCAGCGGCTACGCCGGCTACAGCTACTTCGTGGTCGCCGCGCTGAGCGGTGCCTACTGGCTGTGGATGGGCGTGTCGGGCTACAAGGCCGTCGATGATCGCGTGTGGGCGCGCAAGCTGTTCACCTTCTCCATCATCAGTATCACCATGCTCAGCGTGATGATGTCGGTGGATTTCATCTCCTCGCCCGAGCAGGTATTGGTGACTTCCATCAATCACCTGTGCAGCCAGTTCGCCGGCAGCGCGCAGGGTATCTGCGCGGTGGTCGCCGGTATCTGACCGGTCTTGTGGGAGGGTTTCAGCCGCGATTGTCGCCGCTGAAGCGCCTCCCACGGCTGCCACGCTTCATTGTCTGTAGGAGCCCCGCCCCGGGGCGAAGCTTTGCCGACACCTGCCAGTCTGTCGCTACTGAAGCCCGATCTACCCTACGCAATCACCTGCAACTTTGGCCAGGTGGCCAGCCAGTTCTTGTCATGCAGGCGCTGTTGGTAGATCTGACTCTTCTCGTTCTGAAAGCGCCCGGCCGGGCGCACGATAAGGCCGAACAGATCCTCCAGGCCGAGCGGCGCGGCGACTTCCAGCCTGTCTTGTTCATCGAGCCTTATGGCCACCGCCGTCGCGGTCTCTGGCCAGTGCCGCATCGCTTCGGTAGCCGAGGCATAAGGTGCATCGCCATTGCGCAGATGCATGCGTGCCTGATTCTTCACCGACCACTGCAGCGATTCGTCCCTATGGCGCAGCACCGTCTCCAGTTCAGCGTCGCGAGCAGGGGTGGTTTGGCTGCGGTCGAACCAGATCACGTCGATATCTTCAGGTAGCGGGGATGGCGTGCGTTGGTGCAGGTCATCCCAGACTGCGCTGCGCACGAAACCGGCGGCCACCCAGCAATCGGGCAGGTCGAGCTCGCGCACCTGTTGCAGGATGCGCAAGCGCTGTGGGTCCTTGGCAATGAGGGTCTGGAGTTGAGCAGCGAGATTCATGTGCGCAGCCTATCAGCGGTGCCCGTTGCTTGCCTGCTCAGTTCATCCAGCGCTTCTGGCCTGCTTCCAGATCACGCAGCCTGCTGAATCGCATGGCACCGATACTGACCTTGAGGACCAACCCAGTGGTGGTCGGGCGTCGCTTTGCACTAAAGTCCCCGAGCCGGTCGCCGGGACGGATTTTCCCGGCCAGAGATTTTCGAGGGAGGCGCTTGATGCGTTTACCGCGCATGCGCAACGTGATGGCCTGGACGCTGGTGGTGGTGCTGTTGATCGTGGTGGTCTTGCTCGGCATACGCATTGCCGGGCTATCGTCGTTGCCCGCACTGGAGCCCTGGCACCGCCTGGTGCCGCAGGAGCTGGAGGTCAGCGAGCTGGACGCTGCCGACTGGCAAGCCTATCTGGCCGCCGAGGCGGCCTTGTTCGAGCGCCTGCAGAGTGAGTTGATCGAGCCGGTCACGGCCTCCGGCACGGCGCCATACAGCCGCTACGCCAGCGACAGCCCGGTCTACCCCGGCAATCTGCCGCGCGACTGGAATCGCTCCTTCACTCTGCAGCCGCCAGGTCCGGCGCGGGGCGTGGTGGTGTTGCTGCATGGCCTGACCGACTCGCCGTACAGCCTGCGCCATATCGCTCAACACCTGAGCGAACAGGGGCTGTTAGCGGTGGTGCCGCGTATGCCTGGCCATGGCACGGTGCCGGCGGCGCTCACTGCTGCGCACTGGGAGCAATGGCTGGCCGCTACCCGCCTGGCCGTTCGCGAGGCGCGGCGCCAGGTACCGGACGAGCCGCTGTATCTGATCGGCTATTCCAATGGCGGTGCGCTGGCGCTGCGCTACAGCCTCGCCGCGCTGGAGGACGAGCAGCTGGCCATGCCGCAACGCCTGGTGCTGATTTCGCCGATGATCGGTGTCACCAGCTACGCGCGTTACGCCGGGCTGGCGGCCCTGCCGGCGTTGCTGCCAGCCTTCGCCAAGTCGGCCTGGATGAACGTGCTGCCGGAGTTCAATCCGTTCAAGTACAACTCTTTTCCAGTGCATGCGGCGCGGCAGACCTATGAGCTGACCAGCGAGGTGCAGTCTGCCTTCGATGCCGCCGAAGCCGATGGCCGTCTGTCACGATTGCCACCGGTGCTGGCCTTTCAGTCGCTGGCCGACAGTACCGTGAGTACACCGGCCGTGGTGCGCCATTTGTTCGAGCGTTTACCGGCCAATGGCAGCGAACTGGTGATCTTCGACATCAATCGCTCGCAGGCGGCCAGCTCGCTGCTGCGGGCGGACATGAGTGGCTTGCTCGAGACCTTGCTGCCACCGGCCCAGCGTGACTACGACCTGACGGTGGTGGGCGTTGCACAGGGCGGTGGTCGTCAGGTCGAGGCGCGGCGAATCACCGCCGGCGAGCGTGAGGCGCGGGTGAAGCCATTGAACGTCGAATACCCGAGCCAGCTGTTTTCGCTGTCACACGTTGCACTGCCGTTTCCCACGGACGATCCGCTGTATGGCAGCGAACCGACCTCAGAGGAGTTCTACGGCGTAGCCCTTGGCACGCTGGCGCCGCGTGGTGAGCACGGCGTGCTGGTGGTGGGGCTCGATAGTTTGCAGCGTATGACGTCCAATCCCTTCTACGCCTATTTGCGCGAGCGCATCGACGAAGACCTGTAGGTGGCTCGGTGCGCACGGCGTCCGACCGTAGGGTGCACCGTGCGCACCGAGTGGTTTGAGGGGTTACAACCGGAAACGCCCCACCAGCCCATCGAGCTGCGTCGATAGCGCCTGCAGGTCGCTGCTGGCCTGGTTGAGCTGGTCGGCGATATGGGTGGTGCCGACGGTCAGCTCGTTGATGTCGACGATGTTGCGGTTGATGTCTTCCACCACGCTGGACTGTTCCTCGGTGGCGGTGGCGACCTGGATGTTCTGGTCGCTGATCTGGCCGATATGGCTGTTGATCTGCTCCAGTGCCGCCGACGCCTTGCTCGCATATTCCACCACCAGCGTGCTCTGCCGTTGGCCCTTGGCCATGGCCTCAACGGCCGAGCGTGATTCGTTCTGCAGGCGGTCGATGACCTGCTGGATTTCCTCGGTGGAGGCGCCGGAGCGGCTGGCCAGGGTGCGCACCTCGTCGGCCACGACGGCGAAGCCGCGGCCTTGCTCGCCAGCACGCGCCGCCTCGATGGCAGCGTTGAGGGCGAGCAGGTTGGTCTGCTCGGAAATGCTGCGGATGGTGTTGAGCGTGGTGCTGATGGCGTCGGTCTGGGCGGCCAGTGCCTCGATCACCTTGGCGGCTTGCTCCAGTTCGCCGTTGAGGGCATCGACCTGGCGATGCGCCTGGCTGACCACGGCGCTGCCGTCGCTGGCATGCTGGGTCGCCTCACGGGCGACTGCTGCGGCGTTCTCGGCGTTGCGCGCGATCTCGTTGACCGTCGAGCCCAGTTCGTTGATGGCGGTGGCCACCTGCACCGTGCGGTCGCTTTGCGCCGTGCAGTTGCTCTGGGTCAGGCGCGCGCGCTCGGCCACATCGCGGGCCATGCCCGAGAGCTGGCGCGAGTTGTCGGCGAGCTGGCGCATGGCGCCGTGCACCTTGTCGATGAACTGGTTGAAACTGCGGGCGATCTCGCTCAGCTCGTCCTGGCCGTGCAGTTCGATGCGGGTGTCCAGGGCCAGGTTGTCGGCCGCCTGGCCCAGGCTGCTCTGCAACACCGCCACACGGCGACGTAGCTGCACCACGATCAGCCAGGAAATGATGATCGACACCAGCAGGCCGGTGGCGATGATGGCGATCTGGCGGGTCAGGCCATCGTCATAGCTTTGCGCGCTGTGCAGGTTCTGCTGCTCAGCCTGTTGCAGCAGGGCATCGAGCAGGTCGTTGGCGCCCTGGCGCATCACGCCGTAGGTCTTGGCGTACTGGTCGCGGTAGATCTGCTGGGCCTTGGCCATGTCGCCGGCGTCGAAGGCGGCGAGCATCGGGTTCAGTTCATTGCTGACCATGGCCTCGAACTGATCAAGCAGTTGCTGCGCCTGGACCTTGCGCTCCGGGTTGACCTGGGCCGCCACGGCCTGGCGCATCGCTTCGCGCATGCCGGGCACATCTTCGTTGCGGGCATCCTGCACGCGCGATTTCACGCCGCGTTCGTCGCGTAGCGGAGTTTCCTGCAGCAGCATCATGTCGAGCCCGACGCGCATACGCGGGATGCGCGAGGCGACCTCGGCCATGGCGCGCATCGGCGCAGCCGTATTGAGATAGAGCACCTGCGTGTCCCGATGCATGCTCGACATGCTGCTCAGGCTGGTCAGCGCCACCAGCAGCAGGGCGATGCAGGGAATCGCCACCGCGATGATCAGGCGGGTTTTCAAAGAGAGGGCGTCGAGACGCATGGGCAGACTCCATTTCGAGATAGGGCGCAGGGCGACGCTCAGCCTATCGGGCCGATGTTGCCGCTTTTGTATCGGCAGCGATGGCCAGGTGCATGAGGGCAAAGACGAGCGCTTTGACGAAAAGCAGTAGGCCGGCACAGCTGTCGGCGCAGAAGGGGTGATGGCCGCCGGCAAGGTCGGCCATCAGGGTTCAGGCTTGCAGCAACGCATCCAGTTCGCCGCCACGTTCCAGTGCGGCGAGGTCATCGAAGCCGCCGACATGATGCTCGCCAATGAATATCTGCGGCACGCTGCGGCGCTTGCTGCGTTGCAGCATTTTCGCCAGCCGCTGTGGCGAACTGCCCACGTCGATTTCCTCGAAGGCCACGCCCTTGCGCGTCAGCAGCGCCTTGGCGTTGATGCAGTAAGGGCAGTATGCGGTGGTGTAGAGGGTGACGGCTTGCATGGTGTACCTCCGGCGTCATCAGACGGCTACTGGTGGAAAGTCGACAACGGTTTCGGCCAGGTTGTTGAGGTAATTGGTCAGCGTCATCAAGGCGACGTTGGCCACCACTTCGACGATAGCGGCCTCACTCAGCCCGTCATCGCGCGCGGCTTGTAGCTGCGCATCGCTGAGGCGGCCGCGGCTGTCGATGATCTGCCGGGTCAGGCGCGCCACGGCATCGAACTCGCCATCGCGGGCGCTGCGAATGTCCGCTGCGCTCAGGCCAGCCTTGCCGGCGAACAAGGTGTGCGCGGCCAGGCAGTACTCGCAGCCGTTGACCTGTGAGCTCGCCAGCGCCACCACTTCGCGCGCCTTGGCGTTCAGTGTGCCCTTGCCGAGGGCCTGGGACAGCGCCAGGTAGCCGCTCAGCGCGGCCGGGGCATTGGCCAGGGTGGCAAAGGTATTGGGGATGAAACCGAGGCCCTTGCGGACGCCTTCCAGTTGCGTCTGGGCGCTGGCAGCGGTTTGTTCGAATGGCAGTGCGGTGATGCGAGTCATGGTGATTCTCCAGTCTTGGGTGGGGAGCTTGTCGTTCAAGCCTGGAGCCATGTTAGGTAATCGATATGGCTTTTCGGAGTCAGATCGTCGATCTTATGCGACAGATCGTCCAATAGTGAGAGATGACCATGGATCGCCTTTCCAGCCTGCTGCATCACTTCAACCTGCACGCCAGCACCTTCCACCGGGGTGGTTTTTGCGGCACCAGCAGCCATGGCGAGCATGAGCCGCACGGCTACATCCACCTGCTGCGTGCCGGGCGCATGAGCTTTCGCGAGGGCGATGGCCGCGAACTGCGTCTGGACGAGCCGAGCCTGATTCTGGTGGCCAGGCCGCGCCTGCACCAGATGACAGCCAGCGAGGCTGACGGTGCCGAACTGGTCTGCGCGACGCTGGCCTTCGACGGCGGCATCGACAATCCGCTGTCGCGTTCACTGCCGGGTGCCATCGTCAAACCGCTGCGCGAGTTGCCGAGCCTGAGCGGTTGCCTGGACTGGCTATTCGCCGAGGCGGCGGGGGAGGATTGCGGGCGCGAACTGGTGCTCAATCGCCTGTTCGAGCTGATGGTGATCCAGCTGCTGCGTCATCTGATGAACAGCCGCGAACTGGCCTCGGGGATGATGGCGGGTCTGGCCGAACCACGCCTGGCGCGGGCGCTCAATCAGTTGCACGAGAAACCGCAGCATGGCTGGTCGGTGGCCGAGCTGGCGGCGCTGGCCGGCATGTCGCGCGCCAGTTTCGCCGCGCATTTTCACGATGTGGTCGGTGCTACACCGGCTGATTATCTGGTGGGCTGGCGCGTCAGCCTGGCGCAGAAGCGTCTGCGCGAGGGCCGGCCCATGGCGCTGATCGCCGACGAGGTCGGCTATGAAAGCCCCTCGGCCCTGGCCCGCGCATTTCGCCGCAAGGTGGGGGCGAGTCCCAGCGAGTGGTTGCGTCAGGTCGCTCAATAGGCGAAATGGGCGATGGCTTGCCTGACCTTGTCCAGCGCGTCTTCCAGTTGCGCCAGGGTGACCGAGCCAAGAGCCAGGCGCAGCGCATGGGGCACCTGTTCCGAGGTGCTGAACGGCTCAGCGGTGGAGACCGCCACCTGCTCGTGCAGCAGGCGCGCCACGACCTGATCGGCGCGCACCTCGGCCGGTAACGGCAGCCAGAGGAAGTAGCCGGCCTCATGCCCGATCGGTTGCAGGCCGGCCAGTACGCGCCGCGCCAGTGCTTGCCGGCAGCGGGCGTCCTCGCGCTTCTGCGCTTGCAGGCGGGCCAGTGTGCCGTCTTCGATCCAGGCGCAGACCAGCGCCGTCATGATGCCCGGGGTGTTCCAGGTGCTGGCGCGGATGCTGCGCTCCAGTGCTGCGACCCAGACGGCAGGCGCAGTCAGGTAGCCAACCCGCAAGCCGGTGGCGATGTTCTTCGAAAAGCCAGATACATGCACCGTGCGTTCGGGCGCCAGGGCGGCCAGTGGCGCGGGTGCCGAGCTGGCCAGGAAGGCGTAGGCGGCATCCTCGATGATCAGCAGATCGTGCTCGCGGGCGATGTCGATCAGGCGCTCGCGCTGTCGCTGATCGAGTACCCAGCCCAGCGGGTTGTGCAGGGTCGGCATGCTGTAGATCGCCCGTACCCGGCGCGTTCTGCACAGCGTCGCCAGGGCATCGAAATCGGGGCCGCTGGCGTCGCAGGGTACTGCCAGCAATTCCACGCCGCGCGCGGCGGCGGCTGCCTTGAAACCGGGGTAGGTGAGGGCGTCGACCGCGACCACGTCACCGGGCTTGAGCAAAGTCTGCAGGGTCAGCGCCAGTCCATGTTGGGCGCCGTTGACGATCAGCACCTGTTGCGCCGTGACCGGGATTCCCTGATCCGTCAGGTGTCTGGCCAGCAATGCCCGCTCATGGGGGCGCCCGGCATGCGGCTGGTAGCGCAGCAGCGCCTCCAGGTCACCGGACAATGCCAGTTGACGCAGGGCCTGGCGCAGCAGGTCGGCCTGCCCCGGCAGCGTGGGGTAGTTGAAGTTGAGGTCGAGCATGCCGCGCTCGGTCGCCGGCTGGTCGATACCGTGGCCAGGCGCCAGGCTGGTCTCGCGCACGAAGGTGCCGCGTCCGGTTTCGCCACTGACCAGGCCCATGGCGTGCAGCTCCGTGTAGACCCGTGATGCGGTGACCAGGGCGATGCCGTGCTGCGCGGCCAGTTCGCGATGCGTGGGCAGGCGTGTGCCGGGCGCGAGCGCGCCACAGCGGATGTCGGCGGCCAACTGATCGACCAGTTGCTTGTAGCGCGCGCGAGGCATGGGTTGTATCCATGACAATTATTTGATTGTCATGATCATTGCCCCGAAGCTGCGTGGCAACCCGTTTCATGACAGGAGCTGCCATGCACATCGCCATTCTGACCTTCGAGGGTTTCAACGAGCTCGACTCGCTGATCGCTTACGCCATTCTCAACCGCATTCGCCGGCCCGACTGGCGCGTCAGCATCGCCAGCCCAGCTGCGCGCGTGACATCCATGAACGGGTTGGTGATCGATAGTCAGATCGATCTGCAGCAGGCCTGCGCGGCCGATGCGGTGATCGTCGGCAGTGGCATGCGCACCCGTGAGGTGGTGGCGGATGAAGCGCTGATGGCGCAACTGCGCCTCGACCCGGCGCGCCAACTGCTGGCGGCGCAGTGTTCCGGCACGCTGCTACTGGCTCGGCTCGGCTTGCTCCACGGCGTCGCCGCCTGCACCGATCTGACCAGCAAACCCTGGGTGGAGGCAGCGGGCGTGGCAGTGCTCGATCAGCCACTGTTCGCCCATGGCAATGTCGCCACGGCGGGTGGCTGCCTGGCGTCGACCTATCTCGCTGCCTGGGTCATCGCCCGTCAGGTTGGCCTCGACGAGGCGCGCCAGGTGCTGCACTACGTGGCGCCGGTGGGTGAGAAGGTGCAGTACCTGGCGAGGGCGATGGCGGCGATCGGTCCTTATCTTCAAGGCCGTACAGAGGCGTGACGGGTTCATGCATCGCGGCAAGCTGTCGTACCATCGCCGACTGACCCCGCCACGAGCCTTCGCGCATGTTCGAAATCCAGCCCATCGACCCCGCCTACTACCGCCAGCAGACCCGCCGCAGCACCGTGGTGATCGCGGTCATCTTCGTGGCGCTGGCCATGCTCTGCGCCACGCTGAGCACGCAGGCATTCGGCACGCCCGGTGGCGACAACTTCAAGTGGAACCTGCTCGGTGTGCTGGCGGGGCTCGGCCTGACCATTGCCCTGGTGCGCCAGCAACTCTGGTCGCGGCCATTCATGGCGCCGGCCGTCTACGGCTGGCGACTCAAGCGCAGCCTGATGCGCGTCACCAACGTCATGCATCACGTCAAGGCGGGTGTGGCGCAGGGCGATGACAGCGCGATGAAGCTGCTGCGCTTCTACCACTTGGGGGTGACTCAGATGCATCAGCTCGATGGCAACTCCAGCGAGCTGAGCCAGATGGTGCGCGAGATCGACAGCCATCGCGAGGCGATGGAGCAGCAGGGGCTGGACATCGAGCAGACGCGGCTCGACCTGGCTTGGCTGGAGCGGGTCAAAACGTTTAGCTGAACACTTCTTGTCGATCCAGGTTTGGAGTCACAATGACTTTAAAGTGGTCATTGTGACTTTATTTCCTTGTTGTCATTAGTACCTGTTTTTTCTTATCTATCTGTTTTTGATAGAGAAAATGCATGGCATGGAATCTGACTATCTCCGGGTGCAATACCCATTAAAGGAGACATCAGATGAAATCGATTGCCTTGCTTGCCCTTTCCCTCGGCCTCGCGGCCGCCAATGTTCTGCAGGCTGCCGAAGTGCTGGCCGAACGTGAAGAAAACTCGGTGGGTGCCGGTTTCGGTGGTTTGTCCGGCCTGATGCTGGGCGCCGCCGCGGGTGGCCCTGTCGGTGCGCTGGTCGGTGGCGCCGCCGGGCTCTGGTCGGGCGCACAGGTGCAGGCTGCCACGGGCAATAGTGGCACCGCCTATATGGTGCGCCACGAAGACGGTCGTGAGCAGTGTGTGCGCTCGCCCAAGGAGCGCTTCGCGCTGGGTCAGCAGGTGGAGATGAACGGCATCCGCCTGCAAGCGCAGTAAGTCGATCTCAGCGCGGCTCTTGGAAGCCGCGGCACTCATGCTCTTTTTGCTTCGAGGAACTTCATGAATACGAATTTTCAGGGTCGTCTGGCTGTCGTCACCGGGGCCAGCTCGGGTATCGGCCTGGCTGTATGTGATCTGTTGCTGCAGCGCGGCGCGCGCGTGCTGGCTTTTTCACGGCGTCTGGGCGCGTTGGAAGCGCTGCAGGCGTTGCATCCAGAACAGCTGCATTGGTGTGCGGGGGACGTCACCGATATCGACGCGCTGCATGGGCTGGCCGAGCGGGCGGGGCGGCTCGGGGCAGTCGACTATCTGGTGCCCAACGCCGGAATCGCGCGGCTGGCGCCGGGCTGCGACATGCAGGCGTTCGAGCAGCAGTGGCAGGTCAACGGCGCCGGTGCAATCAATACCTTTCAGGTGCTCAGGCCGCATCTGGCGCGTCCTGCGTCGGTGGTGTTCATCAGTACCTTTCTGCGGCAACTGGGGTTTGCCGGGCTCGGCGGTTACATCGCCAGCAAGGCGGCGCTCTCGGCGCTGGTACGTAGTCTGGCGCTGGAACATGCCGGCGATGGGCTGCGGCTCAATCTGGTTTCACCAGGGCCGACGGCGACACCGATCTGGAACAGTCTGGGCCTGGCCGACGATGCCTTGGCGGGCGTCGCCAGTGAGGTTGGCAAGCGCCTGGTCGACGGTGAGTTCCTTGATCCGCAGGCGATTGCCGAGGTGGTGCTGTTCCAGCTGAGCAATGGTGCACGCGGCGTCCACGGCCAGGATTGGGTGGTGGACAAGGGCTACACACTGCAATAAGTCAAGTCGGGGTGGCAGGGCTGCCGCCCCGATTCGGCGACATATCCACTGACATTTGGCGTGGTGCACGCCCGCCGCTTAAAGGTTTTTGAAAGGTTCGCCTCTTAGCCTCCGCACGCGCCTTTCGCGTGCCTTACAAGAAAAAGAGGAGAAAGCGGTTTGTTGACCCTGATTGGCCTGTTGACCATCTGCAGCCTGGTTGTGCTGCTGCTTATCGGGCGCATGTCGCCTGTTCTGCCATTGATCGTGGTGCCGTTGCTGGGCGCTCTGGCCGCGGGCTTTGGCCCGGAGGCGATTTCCGGTTTCTTCACCGATGGCATCGGCCGCGTGACGGCGATTGCCACCATGTTCGTGTTTGCCATCACCTTTTTTGGCGTACTGCAGGACACCGGGCTGTTCCGCCCGCTGATCGGTGGCATGGTCCGGCTTACCCGTGGCAACGTGATCGCGGTGACCGTCGCCACGGCGGTGATCGGCATGCTGGCGCATCTCGACGGCGCCGGCGCCACCACCTTCCTGCTCACCGTTCCCGCCTTGCTGCCGCTGTACAAGCAGTTGCGCATGAGCCCCTACCTGATGCTTCTGTTGCTGGCGCTGGGTGCCGGCATCTTCAACATGCTGCCCTGGGCCGGGCCGCTGGGTCGTGCCTCGGCGGTGACCGGTATCGAGGTCACCGAGCTGTGGCGTCCGCTGATCACCATTCAGGGCATCGGCGTGGTGCTGTTGATTGTCCTGGCGGCGCTGCTGGGCTGGCGTGAACAGCGCCGTATCGCTGCCGGCAAGAGCGGGGACGAAGGTGTGCTGGTGGAAACCAGCACTGACCTGCATGAGCCGAGTGCCGAGGAGCGTGAGCTGGAGCGCCCGCGTCTGCTCTGGGCCAACGCCACGCTGTTCCTGGCGGTGCTGGTTTCACTGTTCTCTGGCGTGTTGCCGGCTGGCTACATCTTCATGATCGGCCTGTGTCTGGCGCTGCTGATCAACTATCCGGGCGGCAAGGCGCAGATGCAGCGCATCTCGGCGCATGCCCCGGCTGCCCTGAGCATGGGCATGATCATCCTGGCAGCGGGCTCGATGCTTGGCATCTTCACCGGCACCGGCATGCTCACTTCCATTGCCCAGGACCTGGCGCAGGTGCTGCCGGCACCGCTGGTGGGGCAGATGCACATCGTGCTGGGGCTGTTCGGCCTGCCGATGGAGCTGATGCTGAGCACCGATGCCTACTACTTCGGGCTGCTGCCGGTGACGCTGGAAGTGGTCGGTGCCCAGGGCGTCGAGCCGGCCAGCGTGGTCTATGCGCTGACCATCGGCAACATCATCGGCACCTTCATCAGCCCGTTCTCGCCGGCACTGTGGCTGGCACTGGGTCTGGCCGGGCTGGACCTGGGCCGGCACATTCGCTACTCGCTGTGGTGGATGTGGGGCTTCTCGCTGGTGCTGTTCGGCGCGGCCTGGGGGCTTGGGTTGTTCTAGCGACGGTCTGCAGTGCATCTGACGCCCGGGCTTGCCCGGGCGTTTTGCGTCAGGACAACGGCCTGTTAGCTGATTTCCACCTGGTAACGGAAGCTCTCCGCCGCCGCACGTGACAGGCGATATTCCAGCGGCGTGCGGTCGTAGCCCAATGCGGTGCGTTCGATGACCACGCTCGGGCTGGTTTCGGCCACATCCAGAATGACAGCGAGCTCTGCATCGGCTGCGGAGACGGTAAGGGTTTCCTGGGCCGAGGCGATGCGCTGGCCGCAATGCTGCTCGTAGAAGGGATAGAGCAATTGCGGGAAGTCGTCGGGGGCGATATCCAGCAGAGCGCTGAAGCGCGAGGCGGGCAGCCAGATACGTTCATGGAACAGCGGGCGGCCTTCGATCAGGCGCAGGCGCTGGAGAAAGACGCAGGGCTCGTCTTGGCCCAGTTTCAGGGCCTGGCTGACGGCGGCGTCGGCAGGCACCTGACGGCAGTCGAGGACACGGCTTTGCGGCACCTGAGGCTGGCCGCTGGCGCTGACCTGACGAAAGAAGCGAAACAGCGAGCCGTCGAAGTTCGGCCGCCGCACGAAGGTGCCGCGGCCCTGGGCACGCAGCAGCAGGCCTTCTGCGACCAGGGTTTCCACCGCCTTGCGCACCGTTCCCACGGCCACGCCGTACTGGCGGGTCAACTCCGCTTCGGTGGGGATGGCTTCGCCGGGCAGCCATTCGCCTGCGGCGATCTTGCCCAGCATTTCGTCGCGTAACCGCTGATACAGCGGCAGGCGTTCGTCCTGTCCGAGAGCCGTGGTGCTCATAAACCTCACATCCGCAATTCGACCGGCCGTCACTTTACCACCGGGTAGCGCGTTGACAGCACTCAATCTCTATCTATACAGTCATCTATTCATATATATGACTACATGTCTTTATAAAAATAGCCGCTTCATGTGATCGGCTCGAACAAGAATCGACAGAGGTATCGCTTCGTGACGCCCATGCCTTATGCCGCAATCGCCGGCATCGACACCCACGCGCACATCTTTCGCCAGGACCTGCCCATGGTTCCCGGCCGCCGCTACAACCCCAGCTATGACGCTTCCGTGGAGCGGTACCTGGCCCACCTGGAGGCTTGCGGGCTGTCCCACGGCGTGCTGATCCAGCCCAGCTTTCTCGGCACCGACAACCGCTACATGCTCGAGGCGTTGCAGCGTTTCCCGGAGCGTTTGCGTGGCGTCGCGGTGGTCGACGCGCAGGTCAGCGATGCCGAGCTGGACGAATTGGCCGCCGCGGGTGTGGTGGGCATACGCCTGAACCTGATCGGCAAGGTGCTGGAGGACCACACGGGGCCGGCCTGGAACGGCCTGTTCCGCCGCCTGGCGCGACGCGGCTGGCAGGTGGAGATCCAGCGTGGTTTCGACGACCTGGCGCTGATCGTGCCGGCGATTCTCGAGTCAGGCGTCACCCTGGTGATCGATCATTTCGGCCTGCCGGCACCGAGCGTGCAGCTGGACGATCCGAAGCATGACGCTTTCTTCGATCTGCTCGGCCAGGCGCCGGTGTGGATCAAGCTGTCGGCGGCCTATCGCAGCCAGTCCGATCTGAGCCGTGCCCAGGCCATCGAGGCGCGTCTGCGTGAGGCCTGTGGTGGCGTCGGTCGCTTCCTCTGGGGCAGCGATTGGCCTAACACCCAGTTCGAGTCGCAGACCCGTTACGATCAGCAGTTCGCGCTGCTCGAGGCCCTGCTGCCCAACCCCGAGGAGCGCCGTCGCGTTCTGGTGGACAACCCCGCAACCCTGTTCGGTTTCGCCTCGGCGTAACCGTCGCTCACATCAGAACAACAAAAGGAATCAAATCATGATGAGCCTGCTCGTCGTCGCCGCGATCGTCCTCGCCGTCGCGTTGGGGTACACCACCAAGATCAACATCGGCCTGTTCGCCATTGCCTTCGCCTACCTGCTGGGCTGCTTCGGCATGGGTCTGAGCCCGGGCGACATCATCAACATGTGGCCGCTGAAGATTTTCTTCGTGATCTTCTCGGTCTGTCTGTTCTACAGCTTCGCCACCGTCAACGGCACCCTGGAAAAACTCGCCGGGCATCTGCTGTATCGCTGCCGTGGCGTGCCGCACCTGCTGCCCTATGCCATTTTGCTGACCTCGGGGGTGATCGCTGCCATGGGCGCCGGTTACTACACCGTGCTGGCCTTCATGGCGCCGCTGACCCTGCTGCTGTGCCAGCGTACCGGCATGAGCCTGATTCTCGGCGGCATGGCGGTGAACTATGGTGCGCTGGCCGGGGCCAACTTCGTTTCCAGTCAGAGCGGCATCATCTTCCGCGGCCTGATGACCGGTGCCGGCATGCCCGAGAGCGAGGCCTTCGTCAACGCCCTGGCGATCTTCGCCAGTACCGCGATCATTCCGGTTCTGGTGATTTCCGCCTTCGTCTTCCTCGGCGGCCATGGCCGCAACCTGAAGAATGCTGTGCTCGCCGCCGACCTGCCGGAGGCCTTCAATCGCGAGCAGAAACTGACCCTGCTGCTGACCCTGCTGATGATGGTGCTGGTACTCGCCGCACCGCTGGCGCTGCTGGCCTTCCCGGACAACGCCACGGTCAGGTTCATCAACAGCAAGGTGGACATCGGTCTGATCGCCAGCGTGTTCTCGGTGATCGCACTGCTGCTCAAGCTCGGTGATGAGCGCAAGGCCATCGCTTCCGTGCCCTGGGCCACGCTGATCATGATCTGCGGCGTCGGCATGCTGATTTCGATCGCGATCAAGGCCGGCACCATCGACGCCCTGGCGTCCTGGATCGGCGGCAACATCCCACCGTTGATGGTTCCGGTGGCCTTCGGTGTGGTGGCGGCACTGATGTCGATCTTCGCCAGCACCCTCGGTGTGGTGACGCCGGCACTGTTCCCCATGGTGCTGCCGCTGGCGGCTTCGATGTCGATCGATCCGATGATCATCTTCATCGCCATCGTGGTCGGTGCCCAGGCCACCTCGATCTCGCCGTTCTCCTCGGGTGGCAGCCTGCTGCTGGGCTCGTGCACCGATGACAAGGCGCGCTCGACGCTGTTCTCGCAACTGCTGCTACGCGCCGCGCCCATCGGCTTCGTCGCCGCCATGCTGTTCAACCTGGCGCTGACTTTCCTGTTCTGATGTAAAGGGTTCTTCGTATAGTTGGGGAAGGTGTGAGTTGATACCGGACTGGCAAGTTTCTGTGCGTATCGCTTACTGGCTTAGCACTATCCATTACCGCGTCTGCTGAACGTTTGGGTTGCGCCCCTTACGGGCGCCACACCTTTCTTGCTTGCCCAAGAAAGGTGTGCCAAAGAAGGGCACCCCGACATCCGGGTTTCGCTACGCGAAACTTCCCTCGCTCCGGCGCTGCTCCGGGGGCCGGCTTACATGGGCCATCCCTGGCCCATTAAGCCTTTCGCCGCATCCATGCGGCTCATCCCCCTGCGCAACACCTCCACTCGGCCTCCTGAAGGGGACCGGGCCGCGAGCTTGCGTAATCTTCGCAAAATTGAAATTAGCGGCGTCTGGCTTTTGCCTTTGCTCTTCAACTGCGATGGGACAGACGACGCCCAAGTCCCCTTCAGGAGGCCGAGTGGAATCGCCGTGGAAGGGGTTGAGCGACATGGATGTCGCGAGAGCTGCGATGGGCCAGGGATGGCCCTTCGCAGCGTGCCCCTGGAGCGGTGATGGAGCGAGGGAACCCCGGCGTAGCCGGGGCCGTATGCAGGGGTGTGTTTCTTTGCTTACTTTCTTTGCACAAGCAAAGAAAGTGAGTCGCCCGTAAGGGGCGAAACCCATCAGTCCAGGCGACGCGTTAACGGATAGTGCCAGCACCGAAAGAACACACATAGTTGCCAGTCCGGTGCCAAGCGTATCCCCCGCGAGAGTGCGAAGAACCTGAAAAAAGCCCCGAAATCGCGTGATGCCGGGGCTCTATCCCCGCAAGTCCGTATCGCTATTTCAGCCGATAACGCGCCAGTTCATCCGGGCCCAGCAGGCGCAAGCGTCCCGGCTCTAGCTGATAGATGTCTTCCGCCAGACGCACGTCGACGCCCATGTCGCGCAAGTAATTGGCCGGGCTGAACGACTGGCTGCCATGGGCGGCCTGTGCCAGTGCCGAGTCACCAGCGGGGAAGGGTGGTCGGCGCAGGGCAACGTGGCCGTTGATGGTTCGTTTGGTGCCAGCAGCGAGCAGGTAGATGCAACTGCCCTGGCACAGGCCGCCTGAAGGCACCAACGCCTCGAAGCCGGTTTCCCGTAGCAAGCGGCCCATGCGTATGGCCTCCGGGGCGCTGCCGCCGATGCTGTCGAGCAGCACGACCTTGCGCTTGTGCTTGCCCGGGTTGGCGCGCAAGCCCTGCAGCAATTTCTCGTAGTCGCCCGGAACTATCTCTTCGGAAATCTTCACCGCCAGCAGGCCGGCGTTTGCTTCGACTTCCACCTGTGCGTGGGCGGTCAGCGCGGTGAACAGGGTGGTAGCGACCAGGACGAATCGTAAACGCTGGGCAATCATCGGGCGGGTTACGCGATAGTGGTTCGGGAGGTAGACGATACCTGCCGGCGCACCATCTCGCATCTGTCAGATTGGTCCGTCTTTGTGCTGCACCTTCCAGGCCCAGGCGAACAGCAGCAGGCCGCCGATGGCGGTGGCTGCACCGATGTAGCCGGTGACCGTCCAGCCCATGCCGGCGCTGATGGCCAGGCCGCCGAGCCAGGGGCCCAGCGCGTTGGCGACGTTGAACGCGGCGTGATTGGACGCGGCGGCGAGTGTCTGCGCGCCGGTGGCGACGTCCATCAGATGGGTCTGCAGGGCCGGGCCGAGGGCGATCATCGTGCCGAGGGCGAAGATCGCCGGCAGGATCGTCCACAGGCTGTGCGCGGCGAATGGGAAGACCAGCAGCACCAGGGTGCTCCAGGCCAGAATCCAGGCCACGGCGCGCAGGCGCAGGCGGTCGAACAGCCAGCCGCCGGCACTGTTGCCGACGATGCAGCCGGCGCCGAACACGCCCATGGCCAGGGGAATCCAGCCGGGGCCGACCTGGGTAACGTGGAGCAGAGTCGGCGCCATGTAGCTGAATACGCAGAACATCCCGGCGAAACCGATCGAGCCGATGCCCAGCGCCAGCCAGATCGGCGCGCGGTTGAAGGCGCGCAGTTCGCCCGAGGGGCTGCTGCGTTGCTCGTGCGGGTCGGCGGGGAGGAAGATCGCCACCATGGCGATGGTGGTGATGGCGATGATGCCGACCAGGGCGAAAGCGTAGCGCCAGCTCATGAACTGGCCGAGCCAGGTGGCCAACGGGTTGCCGATCAGGATGGCCACGGTCAGGCCGGCCAGCACCCGGCTCACTGCCTTGGCGCGCTTGTGCGGGGGCGCCATGGAGGCGGCCACCAGCATGGCGATGCCGAAGTAGGCGCCATGCGGCAGGCCGGCGATGAAGCGGAAGATCAGCAGCGGCTCGTAGCTCGGTGCCAGAGCGCTGGCGAAGTTGCCGAGGGCGAAGCAGCCCATCAGCAGCAGAAGCAGGATGCGCCTTGGCAGGCGGGCGCCGAGCAGGGCCAGCAGCGGCGCACCGACCACCACGCCGAGGGCATAGGCGCTGATCACATGGCCGACCTGCGGCTCGCTGACGCCAAGATCGGCGGCGACGTTGGGCATCAGGCCCATGATGGCGAACTCGCCGGTGCCGATGGCGAAGCCGCCGAGGGCCAGGGCGAGTTGAATGAGAAGGATCGCGCCCGGCGACAGACTCGTCGCGGCGTCGGATGCAGAACTGTTCATGAGAGACCTGGAAGGGCGAGAAGCAAGCGCGCAATTATAATCTCCGAGCGCCTTGCTTGGGTATTGGCCAGCGCTCTATTTCGGGCTTGGAGATGGATGGCCGGAGTCGTTCAGGGCCTTCACGTAGTCGACGAAGGCACGCAGCGGCGCCGGTACGTGACGCCTGCTGTGGTAGTACAGGTACGGCCCGTCGAAGTGCTGCCACCAGTCCTGCATGAAGGGTTGCAGCTGGCCGCTGGCGAGGTGCGCCGCGATGTACTCCTCGAAGGTGTAGAGAATGCCGTGACCGGCGCAGGCTGCAGCGATCAACAGATCCTGCGACGAGCTGACCAGGCGGCCCTCGGGGGCGATACGCAGGGTGCGTCCCTCCTGTTCGAACTCCCACACGCCGAGCTTGCCGCTGGCGAAGCGGTAGCCGAGCAGGCGATGTTCGCTCAGTTCGCTGGGGTGTTGCGGCGTGCCATGGCGCTGCAGGTAGCTGGGCGCCGCCACTGCCATGAAACACTGCCGGCGTGGCCCGATGGGGATGGCGATCATGTCCTTGGCCAGGCTTTCCTCGTAGCGAATACCGGCGTCGTAACCGGCGCCGATCACGTCGATGAAGGTATTGTCCATGTTCACTTCCAGCGCGATGCCAGGGTAGCGAGCGAGAAAACCGTCCAGCAGCTGCGGCAGGATGTGCCGCGCGATCACGCCGGGCACATGCAGGCGCAGTGAGCCGACCGGGTTCTGTGGATCTTCCTGCAGGTCGTTGAGCGCCGTGTTGATCTCGTCCAGCGCGGGGCGCAGGCGCTCCAGCAGGCGTGCGCCGATTTCCGTCGGCGTCAGGCCGCGGGTGGTGCGGTTGAGCAGGCGCACGTCCAGTTCCTTTTCCAGGCGGCGCACGCAATCGCTCAGCGACGAGGCCGACATGCCGCGGCGTTGCGCTGCGACGCGAAAGCCACCGGCCTCGACCACGGCAGCGAACAGAGCGACGTCGGATAGATTTGGTTGGCGCATGGGCGTCGACTGGGTGATGGCGAAGGGTCCGATAATGCGGCGCAGCGGCCGCTTTGCCAATCCTGAGGGGCGCATGCAGGGATGTAGCCCGGATGAAATCCGGGAATGTAGATCCATGACTCCGGATTGCATCCGGGCTAGGTTTTGCGTCCGCGAAACACCTGGTAACTGTCCGCCTGACCGTATGCGCTGTTCGGCTTTGGACGGCTTATCGTACGCGTCGTCTGCCCGCACTCTATGTCCTGTACGTGCGCCTGGTCTGGCGCATCGAGTCAACGGACACGAGGAATCAGCCGATGGACAAGAAGAATGCTGTGGGGCGAGGCCATTCGCGTCGTGATGCCCTGAAACTGTTTGGCGCCGTGGGCGGTAGCCTGGCCTTGCAAGGAGTGTTGGGCGGGATGCCGACATTCGCCTGGGCCAGTCCCACACCGGGGTGGCAGGCGAGCGACATGCCGGCGCTGACCGGCAAGCGCATGCTGGTCACCGGCGGCACCAGTGGTATGGGCTTCGAGGACGCCCTGGCCCTGAGCGGGGCTGGGGCGCAGGTGATCATCGCCGCGCGCAATGCACAGCGCGGCGCCGAGACTATCGAACGTATTCGTGCTCAGGTACCCGATGCGCGGGTGCGTTTCGAACAGCTGGATCTGGCCGACCTGGCTTCGGTACGCAGCCTGGCCCAGCGCCTGAACGCCGAAGGCGAGGTGTTGGATGTGCTGATCAACAACGCCGCGATCATGGCGCCGCCTCAGCGCGGCGTATCTCGCGATGGTTTCGAGATGCAGCTGGCAACCAACTTCCTCGGCCATTTCGCGCTCACTGGCTTGCTCCTGCCATCACTGCGCAAATCGCCCGACCCGCGCGTGGTGACGCTGGCGAGCATCGCCGTGAACCGTGGCCGTATCAACTTCGATGACCTGCAGTCGGAGAACAACTACAACCCCTACGCCGCCTATGCGCAGTCGAAGCTGGCCTGTCTGATGATGGCCTTCGAGCTGCAGCGGCGCAGCCTGGCCAATGGCTGGGGCGTGCGCAGCGTCGCCGCGCACCCTGGCGTCGCCGTTACCGAGCTGGTCGAGCGCGGGCCAGGACTGCAAAGCGAGTTCGCTCAGCAGTGGGCGAAGGATCGCGATGTCTATCACTCGGCGGCGCAGGGTGCGCTGTCGTCGCTGTTCGCGGCGACGGCTGCCGAGGCCGAGGGCGGGCGCTACTACGGGCCGACCGGCGAAGAGGAAAAACGCGGCCCTTTGGGGCTGGCCAAGGTGCCGGAGGCTGCGGCGGATGCCGATGATGCGGCGCGCCTGTGGTCGGTGGCCGAGCGCCTGACGGGCGTCAGGTACGGCTGAGTCATGCCGGCGCGCTGTACCGGCGCGCCCTTTCGAGGAATTTCGCATGTCATCGTCAACGATGGCGCAGCGCGTGGCCGTGGCCATCAACGCGCAGCGCAATGAGCTGTGGCCGGCGCTGGCCGGTTTCACCCTGTTCTTCTGCCTGTTCTCGGGCTATTTCATGCTGCGGCCGATCCGCGAGGCGATGGGCATCGTCTCGGGGGTGGAGAACCTGCAATGGCTGTTCACCGCCACCTTCGTGGTGATGCTGATCGCGGTGCCGTTGTTCGCCTGGCTGAGTTCGCGGGTGCCGCGGATTCACTTCATCGACTGGGTGTATGGTTTCTTCACCCTGAATCTGGCGTTGTTTGCCCTGTTGTTCTTCAGTGCTGAAGAGAGTGTGTGGCTGGCGCGCAGCTTCTACGTGTGGATTTCGGTCTATAACCTGTTCGTCGTCTCGGTGGCCTGGAGCCTGATGGCTGACGTGTTCGACAGTGAACAGGCCAAGCGCCTGTTCGCCTTCATCGCCGCCGGTGCCAGCGTTGGCGGCCTGGTCGGCCCGGCGTTGAGTGCCTTGCTGGTGAGTACGCTGGGGCAGAGTGGGCTGATTCTGCTGGCTGCAGTGCTGCTGGCCGTGGCGCTGTCGCTCAAGCAGGTGCTGATGCGCTGGCGCGAGGAGGGTGGCGCGGGGCGTGCCGGTGCCGTGCGGGCGGAAAGCCCGCGGCGCCCGGTGCCGGGCAATCCGTTCAGTGGCCTGATGCGCGTGCTGTCTTCGCCCTACCTGTTTGGCATCGCCGGTTTCGTTATCCTGCTGGCGACGGCCAGTACCTTTCTCTATTTCGAACAGGCCCGCCTGGTGGCCGAGCTGTTCCCGGATCGCGCCGCGCAGGTTCGGGTGTTCGGCGTGATCGACTTCGTGGTGCAGGCCGGCGCGCTGATTGCCCAGTTGTTCATCACTGGGCGTGTCGCGCGACGTATGGGCGTGCGGGTGTTGCTGGCCTGCGTGCCGCTGCTGGTGTGTGTCGGCTTCATCGGTCTGGCATTGATGCCGACCTTCGCCATGCTGGCGGCGCTGATGATCGTGCGCCGTATCGGTGAATACGCCTTCGTGCGGCCAGGACGGGAAATGCTCTTCGCGCCGCTGGATGCCGAGAGCAAGTACAAGGCGAAGAACTTCATCGACACGGTGGTCTATCGCGCGGGCGATGCCATGAGTGGCTGGCTCAAGAGCCTGCTCGACATGCTGGCTCAGGGCGCCTGGCTGGTGGCATTGGTGGGCGCTGCCTGTGCGGCGCTGTGGGGATTGCTCGGTTGGTACCTCGGCGGGCAGGCCGATCAGCGTAGTGCCGAGCAGCAGTTGGCGGCGACCAGCTAGCTCAGTGCAACTCTGCCTTTGCAGCGATACGGGAGTCGGTGGTCGACTCCCGTAACAACCCCATCAATCTCGTGCGGGGATGGTCAGGCCGCGTTGCACTGCCGGGCGGGCGAGGAAGGCATCGAGTACGCGGCGCACGTTGGCGAAGCGTTCGAACTGCACCAGGTCACCGGCCTTGTAGAAGTCCACCAGGCAGCGCACCCAGGGCAGCACGGCGATATCGGCAATGCTGTACTCGCCCATGATCCAGTCGCGGCCTTGCAGGCGCTGATCGAGTACGCCAAGCAGGCGTGCGGATTCGGCCACGTAGCGGTCACGCGGGCGTTTGTCCTCGTACTCGGCACCAGCAAATTTGTGGAAGAAACCGAGCTGGCCGAACATCGGTCCCAGGCCGCCCATCTGCCACATCAGCCATTGAATCGTCTCGTAGCGGGCAGCGGCGTCCTGTGGCAGCAGCTTGCCGGTCTTTTCCGCGAGGTAGATCAGAATTGCCCCGGACTCGAACAGCGCCAGCGGATGGCCATTGGGTCCATCGGGATCGAGGATGGCGGGAATCTTGTTGTTCGGCGCCAGCGAGAGAAACTCGGGGCTGAATTGATCGTCGCTGGCAAAGTCGACCAGGTGAGGTTCGTAGGGTAGGCCGATTTCTTCCAGCATGATCGAGGCCTTGACGCCGTTGGGCGTGGGCAGCGAGTAAAGCTGCAGGCGCTCGGGATGCTGGGCGGGCCATTTACGGGTGATGTGAAAGGGGCTGAGGTCGGTCATGTGGAGTTCCATGTCGAATGGGCCTAAGAGCCTGTTCACGATCTGCTGCGCGTCGGTGCTACTGCGTTAAAAACAAGCTCTAGCTCGCGAGATCCTGAACAGCCTCTACGAAAGGGGCGATCAGAACACGAGTGGCAGGGGGGCAGGAAATCGATCCAGTTGCTAGTAGTCATCGACTCGAGCAATCCTGCCTGGTTCCATGCGTGCGAGCGAGGCGGTATGGTGGGTTTTTCATCCACCCGGCACGGAACCCATCGGCATGAGCCTGCACGGTACTTACGATTCCCAGAACATCTTCGCCCTTATCATTCGTGGCGACTTGCCCTGCTACAAACTCTACGAGGACGACGATGTGCTGGCCTTCCTCGATCTATTCCCGCAATCCAGGGGCCACAGCCTGGTGATCCCCAAGCGCGCTGCTGCGCGCAATATTCTGGAAATCGACGACGCTAGCCTGGCCAAGGTCATGGCCGTGGTGAAGAAGGTCACCCAGGCAGTCGTCGACGAACTGCAACCCGCTGGTGTGCAGGTGGCACAGTTCAACGGCGCGCCTGCCGGGCAGACGGTGTTTCATATCCACATGCACGTGATCCCGCGCTTCGAGGGCGAGGGGCTGGGTATTCACGCGGCCACCAAGGCCGACCCGGCCGAGCTGGAAGCGCTGCAGGCACGTCTGGTCAAACGCCTGCAGGGCTGAAGCGGTATTGCCCCGGACGAGTGACTCGGCCGGGGCATCAGGCAACCTGTGGGTTAGCCGTTCTGGTTGCTCAGCCCGCCCCACTCCACGAAACGCACGGCGTGCACTTCGCCCTGGCTGTCGCGGTAGACCATGACGCTGGGCACTACACCGCTCTTGCGGCTGTTGTCGGTGCGCTGCAGAACCTGGTCGATGTCCAGCTGCATGCCGTACTGGTATTCCTGCACTTCCACTTTGGTGCTGGCAGGTGCTTTCTCGCTGGCGAAGGCCATGGGGGCGAAAGCGGCGAGGAGGGTGGCGTTGAGGGCTGCGAATTTCATCTGGGTAGTCTCCGATCAGTTGCGCCGACTCAGGTGGCGTTGGGTTCGAGAGAGATGAAAACACCGCGCCCTTCATTGCAGAAATCGATGCTTGTGCTAGCGAAAATCGCTGTCATCGATATCTTGCCCACAGGCTCGCCAAGCCCAATACTCAGGCGGCATTCATCTGCCCACGGAGGGCTTCATGCGCTCGATCCTCATCGCTCTACCGCTGTTGCTGCTGGCCGGTTGTTCATCGTTTCGGGGCGACCCCGAGCACATCAAACCGGTACCGGAAGATCGCCTGCTGGCCTTTCAGGAGGCGCAGGCGAACAGTGCGCAGATCGTGGTCAATCGCGACTTCGGGGTGATGGGAGGCGGCTGCTTCGTGGCCATCGAGGTGGATCGCAAGGTCGCTGCACGCATCGGCGTCGGCGAGGTCGCGACCTTCCAGGTGCCGCCCGGCACGCGCGTGGTCGGCATCACCCCAGACCGCATGGACGACACCCTGTGCGGCATGGGCCGCCTGCTGCGGGAGGTGGCAGTGCCGGTGAAAAGTGGGGAGATCCAGCACCTGCGCATCGTCAGCCAGAACAAGGGTGGCTTCGATATCCGCCCGGACAAGCCCTGATTCGGTGAGAGCGGTTGCGGGTCGGTGACCCTGCGCAAATGCTTCACTGACGATCAACCTCATCGGCCAGCAGCGTTTCCAGCCAGTTCATGAAGGCGCGCACCCGTCGCGGCAGATGACGCCCGTGCGGGTGCAGCAGATGCACCGGCATGGGCGGCGCGACCCAATCGTCCAGCAAGCGACACAGACTCCCACTCTGCAAATGTGTGCGCATGCCGATCAGCGGCGCTTGGATGATGCCCAGACCGCCGATGCAGGCCCCGTGGTACGCGTCGATATTGTTCACCGTTATCCGGCCACTCATGGGCAATTGCTGCAGCTTGCCGTCACGTTGATATTCGAAACCGTCTGGGCGTGTGCCAAAGGCGGTCACGTAGTGGATCAGGCTGTGCCCGCTGAGGTCGTCCAGGTTTTCGGGCGTTCCATGCTCGGCCAGATAAGCCGGGCTGGCACAGTTGACCATGGACAGCTGGCCCAGTGGTCGCGCTACCAGGCTATCGTCGTCGATGGCGCCAATGCGCAGCACGCAATCGAAACCTTCGCGCAGTGGGTCTACGCGGCGGTCACTGCAGCCTAGTTCGATCTCCAATGCCGGATGTTGCGCGAGAAATTCATCCAGACGTGGCGCCACCAGACGCCTGGCTATTTCCGTTGGCATATCCACTCGCAGGCGCCCGCTCAGTGCGCCGGCATCCTGGCGGAACAGGTTCTCCAGCTCGTCCATCTGTGCCAGCACTTCACGGGCGCGTTCGTACAGCGCCTGGCCGTCCTGGGTCGGACGCACCCGTCGGGTGGTGCGGTGCAACAGACGGGCATCGACCAGGCGTTCCAGGTCACGCACCTGTTCAGACACCGTCGAGCGCGGCAAGCCCAGACTTTCGGCGGCCTGGGTAAAACTGCTCAGTTCGGTGACACGTTGAAAGGTACGCAGCAGCTCCAGCTTGTTCATGATGGCGGCCCATATTGTTCGCTCGTGGCGATCAGTATTTCCGGTTTTTCTGGATTTATCAGTATTTGATCGATCAATAACCTGTGATTGAACTTCATCACCCATCACAGGAGATTCACCATGACTCGCAAAATCGCACTCATCACAGGCGCCAGCCGTGGCCTCGGCCGCAGTGCGGCTAAACATCTGGCTGCTCAAGGCGTGGATATCATAGGCACCTATCGCAGCCAGGCGGATGACGCGCAGCAGTTGGCCCACGAGATCGAAGCGCAGGGTGGCCGAGCGCTGATGCTGCAATTGGATGTCAGCGACAGCAGCAGCTTTGCCGCATTCGCCGAACGTGTGGCGGTTGGTTTGCGTGAGACCTTCGCGGCTGAGCGTTTCGATTTCCTGATCAATAACGCCGGTATCGGCATCCATGCCGCCTTCAGCGAAACCACTGAGCAGCAGTTCGACGAACTGATGAACATCCAGCTCAAGGGCCCATTCTTTCTCACCCAGCGCCTGCTGCCGCTGATGGTCGACGGCGGCCGGATCATCAATGTCTCTACCGGCTTGGCCCGTTTCAGCTTGCCGGGTTACAGCGCCTATGCGGCGATGAAAGGCGGCGTCGAAGTGTGGACGCGCTATCTGGCCAAGGAACTGGGTCCGCGCGGCATAAGCGTGAATGTACTGGCTCCCGGCGCCATCGAGACCGACTTCGGCCATGGCGTGGTCCGCGACAATGCTGAGGTCAATGCCTTTATCGCCGGCAATACGGCGCTGGGGCGAGTCGGTTTGCCCGATGATATCGGCGCAGCCTTCGCGCTGTTGCTTAGCGATGCTGGCCGCTGGATCAATGGCCAGCGTATCGAGGCGTCAGGCGGGATGTTCCTCTGAGAGCCTGAGCGGCAGTTCCCGACGGCACCGGCTGTGGCGGTTAGAATCTCTGAGCCAGAACAGGGAGATAAGCCGCAATGGGATTACCGATAGCGATAGTGGGAGCGGGTACAGCCGGCCTGGCCAGTGCCATATTCCTCGCCCGCCAGGGTTACGCGGTGCGTTTGTTGGAGCGTGTCGAACAGCTGCAGCCGGTGGGCGCCGGCATCCTCTTGCAGCCTTCCGGTCTGGCTGTGCTGCAGCGTCTGGGCCTGCTGGCCGAATGCACCGCGTTGGGTGCGCCGGTCAGCCGCCTGTGCGGCACCAGCTGTCAGGGCCGGGTGATCCTCGACACCCGTTATCACGACTGGCAGCCGGGTAGTTTCGGCCTTGGCATTCACCGCGGCGTGTTGATGACGGCATTGCTCAATGCCGCGCAGCGTAACGGTGTGCAGGTGGAAACCGGTGTGGCGGTGAGCCGCTTCGAGCAGGCCAGCGGCCATGTTCGCCTGCTGCAGGAGCAGGCGGGTGGCGGTGAACAACCGCTGGGTGATTTCGCCGCGCTGATCCTGGCCGATGGCACACGTTCGACCCTGCGTGCGCAGATGCAGGTGCGTCAGTGGTCGCGCCCCTATCCCTGGGGCGCTCTATGGAGCATGTTGCCAACTTCGCCTGCGACCGAGTCCGGCGAGCTGCGCCAGTGGTACCGCGGCTGCCGCGAGATGTTCGGGCTGATGCCGACCGGCTGCACCCATCAGGCACGCGAGACCTCGCTGACCAGCCTGTTCTGGAGCCTGCCGCTCAGTGAACATGATGCGTGGCGCAAGAATGGCCTGGAGGCCTGGAAAACCCGCGTGCGCAACCTCGCCGGCGAGGCTTCAGAGGCCTATCTGCAGCAGATCGATGATCCCGCGCAACTGACCCTGGCGGCCTATGCCGACGTGCGCATGCAGCGCTGGAACGATGGTCGCGTGCTGGCCATCGGTGATTGCGCCCACGCCATGAGCCCGCAACTGGGGCAGGGCGCCAATATGGCGCTGGTCGACGCCGCTGCACTGGCCGATGCGCTCGGCAATGCCGGTGACGAGCATCAGCACACGCTCGACTGGAACGCCATCTTCACCCGCTACGGTGATACGCGCCGTGATCACCTGCGCTACTACCGCCAGGCCAGCCGCTTGCTGACGCCGCTGTTCCAGTCCAACAGCAACGCCCTGGCGGTGTTGCGCGATATTGCCCTGATGTTGGCTCGGCACAACCGTTTCGGCCGCCAGCATGCCGTCAGCACCCTGGTCGGTGCACGCGGCGGCTGGCTATGGTCGGGGGCGCAGAAGCGCGAGCTGCATGCCTGGAAGGGTGAGCGCGAGGCGTGGGAGTAGCCTATCTGCCGCTGTCGCTGGCAAAGGGCTGTTCCAGAGCAGCGACGACTTGATGTAGCGCATCCATCGGATCGACATCGTTTTGCGCGTAGATGCTGCATGAGGCCATATCGTCCGGGTAGCCGAACTCCGCATAGAGTTCCTGCAACCGTTCGATCTTGTTCTCATCGGCAAGCGAGGAGTGTTGCAGTTCCGAGAGCATGGCTAGCCGCCATTTCTCCAGAGCATGCGGCCGTTTTTCCTGAAGATCGATACCCTCTTTCTTGCACAGGGTTGCCAGCAAGGCGACTACTTCGTCATCACTCAGGGCGTCGCTGCCGGCCAGAACGGCAATATCACTGTCCTGCTGACCAGCAGACAGTAGCTTGAAGGCATGCTCGGATACCGCGTCTTTGTTTATCCAGCCATTATTCAAGCCGATCGCCAGGGTCGGCCAGTCAACCAGGTTGCGCTTAGCAAGCTCGGGAATATATTCGTTCATTACTACCCCTTAAGGTCTGGCAACTTGGTTGGGGAGGTCTGTCACTTTCCCGCCAGGGCTGCACCTAATCGATGCCGGAGGTAGCTGGATCATTGTTGGCTTTCTTGCAATCAATAAGCTCGATGGTTGATCGTTGTACACGTGTGTTGCTCTATCAGCTGTGAAGAGTGCGCGTGTAGGTATCATTGATCCGTGCTTATGGCTATCAGGGGGTAGTCACTCCAGGCAACCTGGTTCTCAGCGAATAGGCTGTGGAGCGCTGCGACAAGCCCCTGACTTAGCTCCCCTTGAGGAAGATCACGAATTCCATACTTATCGATAAGGCTATGGCATCTGTCTGTGGCACTGATATCCCATAGATACCAATGTGAGGTTTCCTCGATGTCCGAGCTGAAAGGGTCATGACGGGCAAGTGACTTTATATAATCGAGTGCAGCAGACTTCATCATTGACGAGTCGTCAGCTTTCAACGCTGGGATATAGAGGAGGTCGCTAGCGAGAAGGCGATAGAGGGTGTCTACGGCTAGCTGCCAACGCAGAGTGGTGTCCTTGCTGTTTGTCAGCCCACTGGTCATGGCATCCGCGCAATAACTGTCGTAGCAGAACACACGCAGCCAATCTTGAATTTCCAGTGCTGGGTATTCAGGTACGCTCATTGGCTATTTCCGGTTTGTGGGAATTTAAGTTTCAACGGCTTTCCATTGTTTATCTGATTTCCGGCCTCTCTGTAGTTTATTTCAACCGTAGAGGTGGTGGGCGCTGTCTCGGCACTCGCTTTGCCTGCTGGCCGATAGGTAATGTAGCTTTTTCCTTCGTCAGGTGATGCAACCCAGCAGCCGGCACAATCGCCCTTGTTCATTCGGCTACCAATAGCTCTCTCGGCTTGTGTCGGATCTCTCCCCAACGCTTTTATTGCAAAGTCTTCTGCAGTAGCGCTCGGTGCGATTGATGCTGGCATCTCTCTGGGTGTGCCTGGGCCACCGATTGGCTGTCCGGGTAAACGACCTGCTTGCAGGTCGTTTACTGCTTGCTGGTTCGCCACTGTGCCTGGGGGCCTCTGACTGAGATCCGGGCCTTTGGGGTTGTTTCTGATTCGCTCAAGCGCCACACTTTCTGAATCCAGACGCGAAGATGGTCTGTCGACCTGAGAGGTCGGCGCGAGCGGCGGTCTTTCCACCTCAACCGTTCGTGCCCCAGTCCCGCTACCTGTCGCCCTGCCACCTCGTCTGATCCTTGCCCGTTTCAGCGCCGCGCCCAGGCGTCTGAAGGCATTGCCCAGACGTGCAAGCTTGTCCAGATAGCTTACCGATGCTGCACCGCGAGCGGCCAGGCCGACGCCGCCGGTGAAGACGATCAGCAGGGCTGCCAGTACGATTTCGAACAGTGCGCCGCCGCTGAACTCGGCCACTTCCTCGACGTTCTGCGCCTTGGCGTAGTCGACGGCGAAGCGGCCGAGCATGGCTTTGCTGGGGCCGTCTTCGTAGATGAAACAGGCCAGTTCGTAGGCTTCGGCCAGTTGCTCACGGGTGATGCTGCTCGGGTCGAAGCCCAGCGCCTCCACCAGCTCTCGATGCTGTTCAGCGCTGAACTGGCGATTGTATGCGGTCAGCCAGGTTTCTCCCTCGCTGGCGCGCGCCTGCCAGGCGCTGCGCAGGGCATTGGAGAAGGCGGTGAAAGGATTGACCAGGTCGGAGAATTCCTTGGCGGTCTTGAGCAGGCCCCAGGCGCCGAGGAAGAACCCTTTACCCACTGCGAGTCGGCGATGCACGTAGTTGGAGAGGGCGCTGCGCTGATCCTGAATGGCCTGCAGGCGGGCGGCTTCGGCCCTTTCCGCGGCGAGGATTTCATCCAGCACGGCCTGCAGTTCGGCGCGCGCGCTGGCGATGTCGCTGTCCACATCGGCATCGGCGAGTAGTTGCGCCTCGTATTCTCTGCCCTGGATGGTCTGAATCAGACTGCTTCGGGCGTCCAGGCTGCCGCGCACGGGGTTGCCGCCGGCCGGGGTGAGGCTGTAGGGCAGGTTGGCGCCAAGGCATTCGCCGTTGTCCCAGACGAAGCGCAGCCCGACCAGGCAACTGCTGTTCTGCGCGGCGGTGCCTTCCAGCGGGCGCGGTGCTTGTCTGTGGAAGTCGCCGTTGTAGGGCGCCGGCGTCGGTGCGGGGCGTTCGTTGCGATTGTTGGGGACGTAGCCGCTCATCGTCGTGCATCCATGCTGCAGCCGGCGATATGCCGGCAGGGTCGATCATCAACGCCGATGCTAACCAAGGACCTATGCGCAAAGTCTTGCGCAGTGGCGGGCCAGCTTTGCTTTTTGTGATCCATGCACGCAAAAAATGTCGTGGCGGTTCAGCCGCGCTGCAGCTCGAGCAGCGCCTTCTGGCTCAGGTCCAGCCACTCCTTGTGCAGAACTCGATAGTGCCGGGCGGAGCGGCGGGCGTGGGTCTGGATCTGCTGCAGCAGTTCGATGGCCTCGCGCTGGCGTCCCAGTCGGCGCAGCAGCAGGGCATAGCGATAGTTCGCTTCGGGGCTGGCGCAGTAGCTGCCGAGGGCGCGGTATTCCTCTTCGGCCTTGAGGTCGTTGCCCTGGCCTTCCAGCGCGCGGGCATACAGCAGGTGGCCGTCGGAGGAACGGAAGTCGGGGTTGTGGGCGATCAGTTGATCGAGGCTCGCCTGACAGCCGGCGAAGTCGCCCAGGGCGAAACGTGCCCGGGCCAGGCCGAGGAGGATATCCGGGGCGTCGCTGTGGATGCCGCGCAGGGCTGTCTGATACTGCTGGGCCGCTTCTTCGGCCTGCCCCATGCGCAGCAGTTCATCGGCCAGGTTGACGCGGGTATCACGGGTGTCGCGAATCTCCAGTTCGTCGCGCAGGGCGCGCAGGTGGCGCTCGGGGTCGATGCTGTCGTGCAGGCGGTTGAGTGTCTGCCGGCCGCGTCGGCTGCCGAGCAGATCCGGCAGCATGATGCCGAGGAAGTAGATCAGGCAGCCGAGGCCAGGCAGGGCGATGATCAGGTACAGCCAGTAGCGTTCCTGGCCACTGCGCACCACGTGGAGGCCGCAGGTGACTTGGCAGGCGATGACCAGCAGGGCGAGCAGAGGCATGAGGCGGTCCAGTCCTTTGGAGTGCGAGGGGAGGCTTATCAGAGCATGGATCGGCCCCGTTGTCAGGTGACGCATGCACGGCTGTGGCCTGCGTCACGTGGTAGGCTGCGCGGCGGATTCCATGTTCATAAGGATGCGTGCATGCCGTCGTCGCTGGAGATTTTCGCCAACCTTTTCTATCTGGTTTCGGTCGTGCTGGCGGCGCGCAATTCGGTGCACACCTGGGCCGTCGGCCTGGTCGGCTGCGTGCTGTTCGGTTGGCTGTTCTTCAGCGTGCAGCTGTATGCCGATGTCACCTTGCAGATCTTTTTCATCGCCACCAGCCTGCTGGGTTGGTGGAGCTGGGTGCGCGGGCGCCAGGGCGAGGCGTTGCCGATCAGCCGTGCCAGCATGGCCGGATTGGGCCTGGCGCTGCTGCTCGCGGTGGTCGTGGCGGGCGCATACGGCGCCCTGCTGCACTATTTCACCGACGCCTACGCACCTTTCATCGATTCCCTGGTGCTGACTTTCAGCGTGCTGGCGCAGTTGCTGCTGATGCGCCGCAAGCTGGAAACCTGGTACGGCTGGCTGCTGGTGAACACGCTCGCGGTGCCGCTGTTCGCCTCGCGCGAGCTGTACCTGACGGCGTTCATCTACCTGCTGTTCTGGTGCAATGCCTGGTACGGCCTGTATCGCTGGCGCCGTGAACTGAACGCGCAGGCTGCCTGAATGAGCAAGCGATTCGCCAAAGGGCTGGTGGTCGGCAAGTTCGCGCCGCTGCACCTGGGGCACGAATGGCTTATCCGCCAGGCGCAACAGCAGTGCGAGCAACTGGTGCTGCTCAGTTGGGCCTACCCGGAACTTGCCGGTTGCGAGCCGGATCGACGGGCGACCTGGCTGCGGCTGCGCTTTCCCGAACTGCGCAGCTGGGTGGTCACGCCTGAGTGGGTTGCCCAGCAACGCGCACGCGGCCTGGCGCTGCCAGAGCTTCCCCACGAATCCGATCCCGATGCTGTTCAGCGCCAGTTCGTCGCCGACTTTTGCCAGGCAGTGCTCGGCCACCCGGTGGACGCGGTGTTTACCAGCGAGGCCTACGGCGATGGCTTCGCCGCGCACTTGAGCGAATGTTTCGGTCGGCCGGTGCAACATGTCGAGATCGACCGCGCGCGCGTTCAGGTGCCGGTGTCCGGTACGCGTCTGCGCGCCGATATTCATAGCCTGCGCCACTACCTGGCGCCGCAGGTGTATGGCGATTTCGTCGAGCGCATCGCCTTGCTCGGCGGCGAGTCCACCGGCAAGAGCAGCCTCGCCCTGGCATTGGCCGAGGCCTTGGGTACGCGTCACGCCGCCGAGTACGGTCGCGAACTCTGGGAAGAGCGGGGCGGTGTGCTCGCCTATGACAACCTGCTGCGTATCGGCCGTACCCAGGTCGCCCGTGAGCAGAGCCTGGCCGGGCAGTGCCAGCGTTATCTGGTGTGCGACACCACGGCGCTGACCACGCTGTTCTATTGCCGCGAGCTGTTCGGTCGGGCCGAGGCTGAGCTGGAGCAGTTGGCCGAGCGGCACTATCACCACCTGTTCCTGTGCGCCGATGACTTCCCCTTCGTGCAGGACGGCACCCGTCAGGACGAGATCTTTCGCCGCCGGCAGAACCAGTGGTACGCGCAGGAGCTGACGCGGCGCGGCTGGCCATTCACACGGCTGACCGGCTCTCTGCAACAGCGCATCGAGCAGGTGCTGCATCGCCTGAGCGGAACCTAGTCGGAGGCAGTTGGTGCGCACGGCGCACCCTACGTTCGAACGAGCGAAGCACTTGCCGGGATAGCCGCAGGTGGTTTTGCGTAGGGTGCGCTGCGCGCACCGGCTTGTGGGACACGCCTGGAGTTCAGCCAGCCATAACTGCAATTAGCGGCGCGCAACGTCTGGTCGGCCTTGCGACACGCTACGAGACTTGTCGGCCATCCATGGCTGGGCGAGGATGCGCGTTTTCGACCGAATCGGGATCGTCATGCGTCGTCTGCCTTCGCTCACCGCCCTGCGCACTTTCGAAGCGGCCGCGCGGCATGCCCACTTCGGCCGCGCAGCTGCTGAGCTGTGCGTCACCGACAGCGCCGTCAGCCACCAGATTCGCCAGCTCGAAGAGCAACTCGGCAGCACGCTGTTCGAGCGCGACGGCCGTCAGGTACGCCCGACGCCGCAGGCCAGGCGCTTGCTGCACAGCCTGCAGCAGGCCTTCGAGCTGATTGGCGAAGCCTGCGACGAGCTGCGCGATCCCGGTTCGCAGGCGCAACTGCGCGTCGCGGTTACCGCAGAGTTGGCGCAGAAATGGCTGGTCGGGCGCCTGGCCGACTTCGCCGAGCGCCACCCGCAGATCACCCTGCATCTGCATGAGCAACCGCTGGAGGCGACGCTGCCGGGCAGCGAGATCGACATCGCCATCACCTATGGCACCGGCCCGGACGATGCCAGCGCCTATTTCGTGCGGCCGCTGCCTACTCTGCAGTTCTTCCCGGTGTGCAGCCCGGGCCTGTTCAACCAGTCGCCGCTCAAGCACCCGCGCGACCTGGCGCGTCATTGCCTGCTGCATGACGATCAGGACGGCAAGACCTGGACCGCCTGGCTGACCACTCATGCTGGCGATATCCAGCCGACCCGGCATCTGTACCTGGGCCATGCCGGCCTGACCATGGAGGCCGCAGCACGCGGCCAGGGCGTGGCCATCGGCGACAACCTGACCAGTGCCGAAGACCTGGCGAGTGGTCGCCTGGTGCGCCCCTTCGCGGCCCAGGTGCCGTCGCTCGGCCAATACGCGCTGGTGTGCGAGCGCCTGCGTCTGGACAAGCCGGCAGCCGCTCATTTTATCGAATGGTTCACTGATCAGCTGGTCGATCTGTGAATTGAATTCAAGGGTTCCGCGATTATCGTCATTGGTCGTAGTGGCATCGCCGGGCGTACTGTCGGGCTACTTCCAGCCACTGACGAGGAGCCGCGAGATGGCCCGTACCCTGACCTCCCTGCCCAAGGCCGACGGCTTTCGTCTGCCCGGCGAATTCGAAACCAAGAGCCGCTGCTGGCTCGGCTGGCCGGAGCGCCCGGACGTGTGGCGCAACGGCGGCAAGCCGGCGCAGAAGGTCTGGGTCGAGATCGTTGCGGCCATCGCCAGCAGCGAGCCGGTCACCGTCTGCGCCTCGGCGGCGCAGTACGCCAACGCTCGGCGCCTGCTGCCGGCGCATGTGCGGGTGGTGGAAATGACCTGCAACGACACCTGGTTCCGCGACAGCGGCCCGGCGTTTCTGGTGCATGACGAGACGGCCGAAGTGCGCGGCGTGGACTTCGAGTTCAACGCCTATGGCGGGCTCGATGGCGGGCTTTACTACCCCTGGGACAAGGACGACCAGATCGCGCAGAAGATTCTCGAAATCGAAGGCTTCGATCGCTATCGCGCGCCTTTCATTGCCGAAATGGGCGGTATCCAGAGTGACGGCCAGCGCACCCTGTTGACCACCGAACAGTGCCTGCTCAACCGCAATCGCAACGCCCATTTGGGCAAGGACGAGATGACCCGCAGGCTGTCGGATTACCTCGGTGCCGAGCAGGTGATCTGGCTGCCGCGCGGCTGCAAGTTCGACGAAACCGATGGCCATATCGATGACCTGGCCTGCTTCGTTCGCCCTGGTGTGGTGGTGATGCAGTGGACCGACGACCGCACCGACCCGCAATGGGAAATCTACCAGGAGGCTTACGACATCCTGCGCAGCGTGCGCGATGCCCGTGGCCGTGCGCTGGAAGTGCACAAGCTGCCGCAACCGCGCGTATTGGAGTGGACCGAGCAAGAGGCCGAAGGTCTGGATCAGGATGACACCACCCACACCCGTCAGGCCGGCACGCAGATCTGCGCCTCGTACATCAATTACTACGCCGGCAACTCGGCCATCGTCCTGCCGCTGTTCGGCGACGCCAACGACCGTGTGGCCCAGGCCACCCTGGCCGAGCTGTTCCCGCAGCATCGCATCCTCGGCATCGAGAACTCGCGGGAAATCCTGCTGGGTGGCGGTAACGTCGCCTGCATCACCATGCCGCAATACGCCGCGCCCCAGCGCGCCTAGGAGGCCCGGATGAAACTGCCCGTCAGTCTGCTGGCCGTGGCCCTTGCCGCCTGCGCACACGTGCAGGCCGGCGCGGCGCCGCAGCAGGTCAACCTGTATATCTGGAGCGAATACCTGGCCCCGGACACCCTGGCTTCATTCGAAGAGAAGACCGGTATCCGCGTGGTGGTCGATCACTTCGATTCGCTGGAAACCGTGGAAACCAAATTGCTCACCGGCGGCAGTGGTTACGACCTGGTGCTGACTGCCGGCCAGCACCTGAGTCGGGCCATCGCCAGCGGTGCGTTGCGTGAACTGGACAAGACGCAGCTGCCGCATTTTGCCGGGCTGGATGACGAGTTCACCCAGCACATGGCCAAGTTCGATCCGGGCAATCGCTACGCCGGACTCTACGTCTGGGGCACCACCGGTTTCGGCTACCAAGAGCAGGCCATCGCTCAGCGCATGGCTGATGCCCAGACCGATAGCTGGGCGATGCTGATGGACCCACAGGTGGTAGCGCGTTTCGCCGATTGCGGAGTGAGTTTCCTCAATGATCCCAATGAGGTATTCGCCGCTGCGTTTCGCTACCTGGGGCTGGATATCAACCGGCAGAATCTCGATGACCTGAAACAGGCCGAGGCCCATCTGGCCAAGGTGCGACCGTTCATTCGCTACTTCGACAATGACCGCAACATCAGCGATCTGGCCAACGGCAACACCTGCCTGGCGATGGCCTGGAATGGCAATGTCGCCATCGCCGCGGCACAGGCCGAGCAGGCCAACAAGGACTTCCAGCTGAGCTACCGCATCCCGCGTGAAGGGGCTCTGCTGTGGTTCGATGCCATGGTCATCCCGCGTGATGCGCCGCACCCGGAAGCCGGGCTGGCGTTGATGGACCACCTGATGACGCCTGAGGTGATCGGCGCCATCAGCAACAGCATCTACTACGCCAATGTGGTGCCAGCGGCCGACGCCTTCGTCGATCCGGCGATTCTCGCAGACGCCGGCACCTATCCGCCGGCCGAGCTGCGCGCCACGCTGTACACCAAGAATGACAACCGTCGCGAGTTCAACCGGGCGCTGACCCGTGCGTTCAGTCGGCTGAAGTCGGGTCGGTAGCTGTCAGCGATAGCGAGCGAGGATGGCCTCGAACTCGCCATCCTGTCTCATCTGCACCAGGGCACGCAGCAGCGCCTGGGTTGGTACATCCGGCTCGTCGCGGACGATGCAGGCGATCAGGTCAGCGCTGATTTCAGCGAGCGCATGCAGACGTTGCTCGGCTGGCCGGTCGCGATTGAACCAGGCCAACGCCAGGTGATTGCTGATGGCATAGCGGTAGCGGCCGGCTTCGAGTTTCTCCAGGGCCAGTTCCTGGGTGCGGGCGTCTTCGCGGTGTATGGCACCACTGGCCAGCAGCGTCTCCAGGTTTGGATAGCTGAAGCCCAGCACCGTACCCAGGCGCTCATCCCGCAACTGCTCCAGCTTGAAGTCAGGGTCGGCTTTGCGCGCGACGATCAGGTCGCGCTGCACCATGAAGGGCAGGCTCCAGATGTACTGATGATGGGATTCGACGAGCCAGTCTGGATTGACGTAGCAGCGCACGTCGATCCCGCCGCTGACCAGCAAACGTTGGACGCGCAGGCGCGGCAGCACCAGCATCTCTGCACGGCGGCCGACCTTCTGCGCCAGGCGCATTTGCAGATCGTAGAGAATCCCGCCCGTAGCCTGGCCATCGACGATCTTTATCATCGGCATGGCCCAGCTCTCGGACACCGAGAAACGTAGCGGGCGCTGCTCCTCGGCCGAGGCTGCGAGGCACAGTAGAAACAGCAGGGCGCAAAGCGAAAGGCGCATGCGGTTACCGGTTCAAGACGTTAAGCGATGCCGCGCCGAGCTTGGCCGTGACAGACTGGGCGACGACCTCTCAGGCAGGTGCCGGCTCGAAACTGTCGGCGCGCGCCATGCGCCACATGCGTTCGTAGAACTCTCCTGCGATCTGGCCGCTGAGCAACTCGCCCGGCGCGAGAAACACGTGCTGTTGGGCGAACAGCTTGATCTCTGTAGCCGACATGCGCTGCACCAGGTGCTTGGCATCGATCTGCGAGGGGTGGTCGAGGCCGGCGGCGGCGAGCATTTCGGCTAGCGCCTTGAGCGTGTTGCGGTGGAAGTTGTAGACGCGCTGGGCCTTGTCCTCGACCACCAGGGCGCGCTGGCGCAGTGGGTCCTGCGTCGCCACGCCTGTAGGGCACTTGTTGGTGTGGCACGACTGCGACTGGATGCAACCAATGGCGAACATGAAACCGCGCGCCGAGTTGGCCCAGTCGGCGCCGATGGCCAGCACGCGGGCGATGTCGAAGGCGCTGACGATCTTGCCGCTGGCGCCGAGCTTGATCTTGTCGCGCAGGTTGCTACCGACCAGGGTGTTGTGCACGAACAGCAGCCCTTCGCGCAGCGGCACGCCCAGGTGATCGGTGAATTCCAGCGGCGCCGCGCCAGTGCCGCCTTCCTTGCCGTCGACGACGATGAAGTCGGGCAGGATGCCGGTCTCCAGCATGGCCTTGACGATGCCCATGAACTCCCAGGGGTGGCCCAGGCAGAACTTGAAACCGACCGGCTTGCCGCCGGACAGTTCGCGTAGCTGGGCGATGAACTGCAGCATCTCGGTCGGCGTGGAGAAGGCGCTATGGCGCGAGGGCGAGATGCAGTCCTCACCCATGGGTACGCCGCGGGTGTTGGCGATTTCCTCGGTGACCTTGTGCTTGGGCAGGATGCCGCCATGGCCCGGTTTGGCGCCCTGGCTGAGTTTGATCTCGATCATCTTCACCTGCGGGCTGGCGGCCTGGGCGGCGAAACGCTCGGGGTCGAAGCGCCCGTCCGAGCTGCGGCAACCGAAGTAGCCGCTGCCCAGCTCCCAGACCAGATCGCCGCCGTGCTCGCGGTGATAGGGGCTGATGCTGCCTTCGCCGGTGTCGTGGTAGAACTCGCCGAGTTTCGCCCCTTCGTTGAGCGCGCGAATGGCGTTGGCGCTGAGCGAGCCGAAGCTCATTGCCGAGATGTTGAACAGCGACGCCGAGTACGGCTGGCTGCACTGCGGCCCGCCGATCTCCACGCGAAAGCTGCACGGGTCGGTCAGCGGCGCCGGGCGCATGGAGTGGCTGATGAACTCGAAGCCGTTCTGGTACACATCGCTCAGGGTGCCGAAGGGTTTGTCGGCGCCTTCGTTCTTGGCGCGGGAATACACCAGCGAGCGCTGTGCGCGGGAGAAGGGCAGTTGCTCGGCGTCGCCTTCGAGCAGGTACTGACGGATTTCCGGGCGAATGCCTTCGACCAGATAACGAATGTTGCCGAGGATCGGGTAGTTGCGCCGCACCGCATGGCGCGTCTGCAGCAGATCGCCGATGCCGATCAGGCTGAGCACGCCGCTGAGCAGGGTGAACGGCCACAGCCATTCATGGCCAAGGAAGGGTAGGCTGGCCAGGGTGAACAGCACGCAGAAGGCGAAGAATGCGTAGCGGCTGAGCAGGGAGAGGTTCATGCAAGCTCCAGATGCGCGGATCGAGATAAGACTTTAGACCAAACGGCTATATTGGGTCATGTTCTGTCCACCTAGACACTCTCAAGGGCTGAGGACGAACCCCCTCGCCCTGTGGCACACTCAGTGGCCCGGAGCCAACCGTCGCAAGAGCTTGGCCCAAGTCTCCCGATTTTCGGCCTGCGCCATTGTCGCCGGCCAACTGCCTGAGGCCGCCAGCGGCCGAGAAGAGGAATGAGCGTGCATAACGTCGTCATCAGTGGTACCGGCCTCTATACCCCGGCCAACAGCATTTCCAACGACGAGCTGGTGGCATCCTTCAATGCTTATGTACAGCAGTTCAACGCCGATAATGCCGAGGCCATCGCCCGCGGTGAGGTGGAGGCGCTGAGCGAGTCCAGCAGCGGCTTCATCGAAAAGGCGTCGGGCATCAAGAGCCGCTTCGTCATCGACAAGGAAGGCATTCTCGATCCGCTGCGCATGGTGCCGCGTATCCCTGAGCGTTCCAACGAAGACTGGGGCATCCTCTGCGAAATGGCCGTGGGCGCCGCCAAGGAAGCGCTGCAGCGCGCCGGCAAGACCGTCGCCGACATCGATGGGGTGATCGTCGCCTGCTCGAATTTGCAGCGCGCCTATCCGGCGGTGGCCATCGAAGTGCAGGCCGCGCTGGGCATCCAAGGCTGGGGCTACGACATGAACGTGGCCTGCTCATCGGCCACCTTCGGCATTCAGGCCGCGACCACCGCGATCCAGACCGGCCAGGCCCGCGCGATCCTCATGGTCAACCCGGAAATCTGCACCGGCCACCTGAATTTCCGCGACCGTGACAGCCACTTCATCTTCGGCGACGCCGCCACTGCGGTGATCATCGAGCGTGCCGACCTGGCCACCTCCAACCACCAGTTCGATGTGGTCGGCACCAAGTTGCTGACCCAGTTCTCCAACAACATCCGCAACAACTTCGGCTTCCTCAACCGAGCCGCGGAGGAGGGCATCGGCGCGCGCGACAAGCTGTTCGTGCAGGAAGGCCGCAAGGTGTTCAAGGACGTCTGCCCGATGGTCGCCGAGCTGATCGCCGCGCACCTGGCCGAGCACCAGCTCAACGTCAGCGACGTCAAGCGCTTTTGGCTGCATCAGGCCAACCTCAACATGAACCTGCTGATCGCGCGCAAACTGCTCGGTCGCGACGCCGAGCCGCACGAGGCGCCGGTGATTCTCGACACCTATGCCAACACCAGCTCGGCCGGTTCGGTGATCGCCCTGCACAAGAATCAGGACGACCTGCCAGCCGGCAGCCTGGGTGTTCTAAGCTCCTTTGGTGCCGGTTATTCGATTGGCAGTGTAATTTTGCGCAAGCGTTGAACTCTCTGTAGGAATGCCTGGCGCGTACGCAGAGTGTGATTGTGCGCGCAAGGCCCTACCCATGGGAGTTCTATGTCCGATACCGATCTGTTGGATCGTCTGCTCGCCGGTGAGCAGGCGGCCTATCGCGAGCTGGTAGCTCGCTACCAGGGGGCGATGCGCGCGGTGGCCTATGCCATCGTCGGCAGTCGCCACGCCGATGAGGTGGTTCAGGATGCCTGGCTCGCCGTGGTGCGCAGCCTCGGCGGCTTTCAGGGGCGCTCCAGCCTCAAGACCTGGCTGCTGACCATCACCGCCAATACCGCCAAGACGCGCCTCAAGCACAACCGCCGCGAGGTGCTGCTCGATGACTTGGCCGCACCGCACGGCACGGTGGGTGACGAGCGTTTTGCCGATGACGGCCACTGGCTGCTGGCGCCACATGCCTGGCATCAGGACAGCCCCGAAGCGCTGCTTACCGAAGACGAACTGCGCCAGTGCCTGGAACACACCCTGGCCAGCCTGTCCGAGTTGCAGGCCAGTGTGCTGGTGCTGCGCGAGCGTCAGGGCCTGGAGTTGGAGGCGATCTGTAATCTTCTCGACATCTCGCTCTCCAATGCCCGTGTGCTGCTGCATCGGGCACGCCTGAAAGTCTTTGCCACCCTGGAACATTTCGAGGAGACAGGCCAATGCTGACCTGCAAGGAATTGGTCGCTCATTCCAGCGATTATCTCGACGGCCAACTGACGCTACGCCAGCGCCTGGCCGTACGCGCGCACCTGGCGATGTGCGGCAACTGCCGTCGTTTCATCCGCCAGATGAAGCTGACCCAGGCGGTGATCCGGCAGATGCCGGATGAGGAGTTACCCGAACTCGACGCCCTGGCCGAGCGCTTGGCGCAGGACCGGCGTAATCAGGGGTGAGCGAGGGCGTTGTTGGTTTTCGGATGTTTATTCCGGGTGCAGCGTTTTGTTGAAAGCTATGGCGTCGCCCACCCAGGTGGGCACTGCGTAGGGTGGATCGGGGCGCGTAGCCGACGCTTTTTTCATCCACCGTTTGCGGTGGCTGTCCGGGCTACTTGCTAGCGCCCCGCAGCTAATTTACCGCTTTTAGAAAATTGTTCCTTAAGGCCAATTTTCAACCACAAACTACCACCTGACTGTATTGAAAGCGCTTTCGTCTTTTTTGCCTTGCGCTTCAATACGGATGGTTTCTCGTAATAACCAAATCTTCGCTTGTGCCAGCGCCGGTCTGTCTCGTGCTTTACCTTTTTCTTGAGCTTGCGTAATGCAACCTCAATTGATTCACCATCTTCTACGCTGATTGTTACTGTCATGCCTTGTGTTTTAAGGACTGACGCCTGTCCATGTTTGTTTTCTAACGCTCCACAACGAAGGTCCAGCCAAATTGCCGGAGTTTTTGAGCAATTTGTTAGGTTTTTTACAGGTCAATACTCACCATGTGCAACTCCTCTCAGGCCTGGTCAAGTTTGCAATCAACTCATATTCATTACCCTTAAGTTTTTTAATGCTAGATTTGACATAAGTTTCGCCGTGCAGAGTTATCAAGTATTCTTCATTTTCTTTGGGAGTGAATTCGATTGTAGAGTAATACCACGTTAAGTGCGAATTGGAGGTTTGAAGAAGACGAAATGTATTTATAAATTTCTTGCCAGCCTGAACGTATATCGTGTGTCGCTGCCTAGTCTCAGATTGTTTAAAAGACTTTATCATTTCGGGCTTGTTGCATTCGTACGATTTGAAATAAAATACCTGCAAAGCGTTGTTATTTGCTTCGGAAATATATGTTACCTTTGCTTGCGAGCCAGAGGTTGGTGGGGTGTACTGAGATGCGCAGCCGTTTATAAAAAAAGCAAAAGCTATCACTATGAATGTTTGTATATTTTTCATCCGTGACTCCATTTTCATTGAAATTTAACGCCGCATTCAGCGGCTTGTCCGCTGCAATGCATTGTTATGCGCCAACCTGCTTCACCCAGTCGCGCAGAAAAACACCAAGTCTTTCAATATCGCCTTGCTCAAGAATTCCACTATGCATGATTACGTTCCTTGACCTCTCTACAGCGTCAAAAACGCTAGCAACCCAATCTATAGAGCGAACATGGGGCTCAAAGTGGTCCCAGTTATTTCTCATTACATTTACAAGATCAGCCATTGTCGTGTAATTAATTGGGTTTACGCCCCTTTGTGTATGCCACTTTATTTTTCGTTCCTCTTCAGCGCGCTTTTCGGCCCGCCCTCTTACATTCTGAGAGACACATTGCTCCCACCACCCCTCTCCATAATTCTCTAAAAGAACTCCCGATATCAACTCTCGTACGGCATTTTCAAATGCCGCTACAGCAGTATAAATGACTGCCATAGAGCGAGCGTTGGCAACTAGATCTGATGGCAGTAAATCCAAGGATAAAGTGGCCGCTATGGCTTCATCTGATAGAGCGATTTCAGAACGATTCTTGCGTCCTGCTTTATCTAGAGATTCTTCAGTAAGGAGACCTTTTAGAACGAAGCTATAGAGCTGGTCATTCCCAGTCATGACAGATGCTCTTTAAGGCTTTTAAACAACGCGTCGTAAACAACTGGATCTCTCGACTCGGGAAGGACTATTTGAATGTTGTAGACGAGCCCTCCAAATTCGAGCTTACTTCCACCTCCATGGCCACTGGAGCTAGAGTCCATTTTGGTTTTATCGACTTCTTTTGGCTCACTTCTCTCTGTCTCAACTTTCGGCCTCTGCCGTACGCTATGACTAGTAAAATCCGCATTCTTAACCAGCGCGCCAAAGGTCATATAGTGGCAATCAATTACGCGGTCACTTAGCTGGCCCTGCGAAAGCGTCTTTAATTTACCCACGAATTCCGCTTTTTGCATTTGATGAGCGTTGACGTTTATCGCGAAAAGATCTGACCATGCCTCGCGGATACCTTCAGCCAGTACAGCACCTGAATGCGATTGATCTAGGAATCGGTAGTAGCGTTCAGTTGGGGTCCCCTTTTCATCTAGAAAGCCTAAGTCCTTCAGAACCCCTATAACTAGTCGATCTCCTTTCGATTTGAACCCTAGCTGCTCAAGAAATCTGGTATGAAATGTTTGAGGAGCTTGTGCAGTTTGAATCGCCTCCAAAATGTCTGGTATCCGCTTTACTGAGTTCATGTAAGAGGTAGGTAAACTCATTAATTATTCTCCTTGTTTCTACCGTGTATTGATTGCATAACGATTAAGCTAAAGGGCGGGCTTCAGCCCGTCCCAGCGAACGAAGTGAGCGATTTGAGCGCATAGTTAGAACCTTGCCTGACGGTGATTTTTTCTCTTACAAGTCTTGGTCCGTTCTCAGTGACAAGGGTAATGGCGTCCATCACTTTTTTGTAATGTTCTATAAGTGGCTCTGCGCTTATTTCAAGTTTTGCAATGTACATTGCTGATGCGAATATGTGATATTTGATTGCCATCAAAGCCATGTATAGAGAAAAATTGTACTGTTCAATGAAATGTGCCTCATCTAAGCCGTCGACACTTGCGCAAACTCGTGCGTAAATTTTGTTTAGTGCGTCCTCTGCATCATTGTGGGCCTGGGAGCAGAGAGCTGCATAGATGGTTCTATATCCAATCTCGTCGTTTATTGCGCAGAATCTGTCAAATATGCTTGGCCACTTTTCATTGATGTCATCAAAGCTAACTTGAACCAGCGAAAGAGATTCTCGGAGCATGTCTTCGTAATTGTTAAGAGCAATGTTTTTTTGATCTATTTTTTCAAAGTGATACTGTTTCAGTTCCTCGGAGTGGCTGCTGCTTGCTACGCTATTTTTCCAGTTGATGTTTTGTTTTCTTTCTGTCTCAAGGTGGTTCTTAAAGTATGCAATTTGTTTGCTTAAAGAGTCGCCAAGACTTGTGTAGTGTAAATTTACTGCGCCTTCAATAGCTGTTCTGCACAGGGCTTCGCTTGACTGAAATTGGGCGATTAAAAAGCATCCAAGTACGCCACAGCAATACTCATAACTTCTTTCGTACATGTCGTGTAGTGAAGGCCAATAAACAAGATCCTCAAGGAGTGCCTTGTTTGATTCAAGCAGTTCTCTGGCTAATTTGTCCGTTGCTTCTAGGCGATATATTGCTTCATGAAGCGGGGCATTTAGCTCCATGTCGGACGAAAGTGTTCTTTTGGTTATAAATTCTCTAACTAATTCGTTCATTTTCATGGCGTGGTTCTAACAGTGATTAGATAGTCTTCCGTACTAATCCAATAGCATGGAAGGCGGTATAACTCCGAAAAGTGGCAGCTTTAAACTCAGAAAAATTTAAAAATTTCAACGACTTAGAGCGTGAAGCATGCGTCAGCGCGTATTCGCTTGACCTCCACATTTCACGCTTTCATTACTACTGGATAGGTATACACAAAGGCACTGGAAAGGTGCAAGGCACACAAGAGACTGTGTCGAATCAAGGGGCGATGCAGAGTTGCAATGCATGGATGGCACCTTGTCCATCTAACGCTTGCACTGGCTGTTCGTGCCACTGGCTATCGAAAGCCTCGCCGCTGAAGCGCCTCCCACGGTGCGGTGGATGTTCCTATAACTGTGGGAGGGGCTCTCGGCTCTGACATCCTGCTTCGCTCTACCTCCTGCATCCATGCAGTCGTAGCCGCGACTGGTAGCGGGCAACGCTCACGGATTTCATCCGGGCTACGAAAAACTTTTTTCGCCCGCTGTAACGCCCGCATCTCTACCTCGTCAATTGCTGCGAGGGCGCCAACCTGGCCCCGCATTCGAAACCGATGGAGAGATGCCATGAAACAACTCAATACCCTGACTGCCACCCTGGGCGCTGCGCTGCTGACTTCCGTGGCCTTCACTGCCCATGCCGCCAGCAACCCCTTCGCTGCGCAGGAGCTGGCCAGCGGCTACAGCCTGGCCGCTGCCGAGAAGGCGCAGGAAGGTTCCTGTGGCGAAGGCAAATGCGGTGGCGAGATGAAAGCTGACAAGGAAGGCAAGTGCGGCGAGGGTAAGTGTGGCGGCGAGAAGAAGGCCGATGCCGAGGGTAAATGCGGCGAAGGCAAGTGCGGCGGCGAGAAGAGCGAGTAAGGGCAGGGGAGGACGGATCATGCACCTCGCACACCTCACCGGCGCCGGTCTCGGCCTGCGTCGCGGGCTGCTCGCCGAGCTAATCGGCGATCATGCCAGCGGCGCCGACTTTCTCGAAGTGGCGCCGGAGAACTGGATCGGTGTCGGTGGTCGGCTGGGCAAGCAGTTACGCGCCCTGAGCGAGTGCCGGCCGTTGCTATGCCATGGTCTGTCCCTCAACCTAGGCGGCTTCGCGCCGCTGAACCTGGAACTGCTACACGCCATCAAGGGCTTTCTCGACGAGCACGGCGTGCTGGCCTACAGCGAACACCTGTCGGCCTGCGCCGACGATGGCCAGCTGTATGACCTGATGCCGCTGCCGTTTTCCGAAGAGTCGGTGTTGCGCATCGCCGAGCGCGTGCGCATCGTCCAGGAGGTGCTGGAGCGGCCGCTGATCATCGAGAACGTATCGGCCTATGCGCGCCTGCCCGGCGAGCTGGACGAGGCAGATTTCGTTCGCGCCGTGCTGGAACGTGCCGACTGCCAGCTGCTGCTGGACGTCAACAACGTCTACGTCAACAGCCTGAACTTCGGCTTCGATGCCGAAGCCTACATTGCCGCGATGCCCAGCGAGCGCATCGCCTATCTGCATGTCGCCGGGCATTACGACCAGGCGGCAGACCTGAAGATCGACACCCACGGTGCGCCGGTGATCGACCCGGTGTGGGCGCTGCTGAGCAGCGCTTACGCGCGGCATGGCGTACGCCCGACGCTGCTGGAACGCGACTTCAATTTCCCGCCGCTGGCCGAGCTGTATGCCGAGCTGGCGCATATCCGCAGCCTGCAACAGGCTGCACAACCGCTGAGCAGGTACGGCACATGAGCGGCGTTCAGCAGCAGCGCGACTTCGCTGCGCGTATTCGTCAGCCCGAGGCGCAGTCTTTGCTGCCGGGCATCACGGCCGAGCGCATGGTGGTCTACGAGGAGCTGTTCTTCAACAACGTCGCCAGCCTGGTGGGCGGCGCCTTTCCGGTGCTGCGTGGGGTTCTCGGAGTCGAGCGCTGGCAGCGGCTGTTGCGCGCCTTCTTCGCCGAGCATCGGGCGAGCACGCCCTACTTTCTCGAGATCAGCCAGGAATTCATCGCCTGGCTGCAGCAGGGCTATCGCGCCGAGCCTGACGACCCTGCGTTCATGCTGGAGCTGGCCCACTACGAGTGGGTCGAGCTGGCGCTGGATGTCAGCGATGCGCAGTTGCCCGAGCGCGGTTGGTCGCCATTGGCCTGGCCGCTGGCGTATCGCTGGCCGGTGCAGATGATCGGTGTCGATCATCAACCCACTCAGCCGCCTGCCGAGCCGACCTGCCTGCTGGTCTGGCGCGACCGCCAGGATCAGGTGCGCTTCATGCAACTGGCGCCGTTCGCCTACCAACTGGCGCTGCGCTTACAGGCCGGCGAGCCGCCTGTGCAGGCGCAGCTGGAGTTGGCCACGGGCCATGGCCTGGCGGCGGATCGCGCCTATTTCGACAATGCCCGCGCGCTGCTGGATGACTGGCAGGCGCGCGATATCTGGTTTCCGTATTCCGAGGACTGACCACCATGATCGCTTTGCTCAATCGTTTCCAGGATGCGCTGGAGGCTACCCGGCGCCTGGATTTTCTCGGCCCGCTGTTGCTGCGCCTGTATCTGGTGCCGGTGTTCTGGATGGCCGGTACACAGAAACTGGCCGACATCGACGCTACCGCCGCCTGGTTCGGCAATCCGGACTGGGGCCTGGGCCTGCCATTCCCCGAACTGCTGGCCTGGGCGGCGGCGCTGACCGAGGCTGGCGGCGCGATTCTGCTACTGTTCGGCCTGGCGGTGCGCTGGGTGAGCATTCCACTGATCGTCACCATGCTGGTGGCGATCTTCGCCGTGCACTGGCCCTATGGCTGGCAGGCGATTGCCGACCCATCCGCGCCCTTTGCCAACGAGCGCGTGCTGGCAGCAGCAGAGAAACTCGAACGGGCGCGGGCGATTCTGCGCGAGCACGGCAATTACGACTGGCTGACCGCCAGCGGCAGGTTCGTGGTGTTGAACAACGGCATCGAGTTCGCCGCCACCTACCTGGTGATGCTGGTGGCGTTGTTCTTCAGCGGGGCAGGGCGCTGGTTGAGCGTCGATTACTGGCTCGCGCGGCGTTTCAGAACTCCGCGCTAACCCAGCGGATTACCCCGGCGCCGGCTCTCGCGAAACTCGCCCGGCGTCTGCCCGGTCCAGCTCTTGAAGCTGCGGTGGAACGAGCGTGACTCGGTGAAACCCAGGTAGCAGGCGATGTCCTGGATCGCCAGGTCGCTGCGCAGCAGGTAGTGCTCGGCCAGCTCCTGGCGTAGCTCGTCGAGTATCTGCTGGTAGCTGGTGCCGGCCTGCTGCAGGTGGCGCTGCAGGGTGCGCACGGTTATGTCGAACTTTTCCGCCACCCGTTCCTTGCGCGGCAGGCCGTCCTTGAGCAGCAGGCGCAGGGCGTTCTTCACCCGTCGCGGCAGCGGCTCGTCCTCGTCCAGCCCGGCCATCAGGGTCAGAGCATGTTCTTCCAGGGTGCGCAGCAGGTTGGCGTCGGCCTGGCGCAGCGGCACGCCAAGGTAGTCCAGCGGCACCAGCAGGGCGTTGCAGGGTTGCTCGAACAGTACGGGGCAGCCGAACAGTTGCTGGTATTCGGCCAGGTCGGTGGCAGCCGGTTGTACGTGCTCGAACCAGACTTCGCGCGGCGAATGCTCGGAATCGGCGATCCAGCGCGCGTACAGCAGCCAGGAGGCGAGCACGTTCTCCACCATGTGCCGGCGCACGTCCGGCGCCTGATGACGGCAGCTCCAGATCAGCCGCACGTGATCCTCGGCGGCTTCGATGCGGCTGGTGCCCATATCGCCCACCAGTTTCTCGTAGGGCACGATGCGGCCCATAGCTTCGCCCAATGTGGCGCAGTTCATGGCGATGTAACCGAGCACGCTCCACGAGCCGGGCTGGACGAAACGCGCGGCGTGCAGGCCGAACAGCGGGTCGCCGGACACCTCCAGCAGATGTGCCAGCAGGCGTTCGTGCACCTCGCTGGGCATGCGCTTGCCGTTGTCGGCCAGGTCCTGCGCGCCAATGCCGGCTGCGGCCAGGGCGCGGTCGATGTCCAGGCCGAGTTGTTCGGCCTGCCGCAGGTATTTGAGCAGGACGGGAACCGAGGTATAGCCGAGGTTTTCCATGGATTCTTCTTGTTCTGGGGTGCCTGTCTTGATTGGCGATAAGGCCTGTCCCGATTCGACAGTGACGGAAATCGGCGGCTGGCTAGTATAGGCAGCCATAAGTGCTGATCGAAATGGGGGATGCGATGCGACGCTGGAACGGATGGGGAGACGAAGCGACCGAGGTGGAACTGCCGGCCCATGGCGAGGCCTTTCTCGCCGAGCTGATCGGGCCGGGCCAGCGTCTGGCCGATGCCAGCTTGCAGGAGGTGCTGGCGCGCGTGCCGGCGTCGCGCCTGGCGCCGCATCCACTGATTTGTCAGGACGCCGAAGTGCGCGTGCGCCATGCCCGTGGCCAGAGCCTGCCGGACTGGCTGGCGATGCGCTCCGGTGAGTTCGGCCTGTTTCCCGATGGCGTCGCCTGCCCGGAAAGTGCCGAGCAGATCCGCGAGCTGCTGGCTTGGGCGCAAAAGCATGACGTCACCCTGATTCCCTACGGCGGCGGTACTTCAGTGGCCGGCCACATCAACCCGCAGGCCGGCCAGCGCCCCGTGCTGACCCTGTCGCTGGAGCGCATGACGCGCCTGCTGGATATCGACGAAGACAGCCTGATCGCCACCTTCGGCCCCGGCGCCAACGGCCCGCAAGTGGAGAGCCAACTGCGCGCCCGTGGCTATACGCTGGGGCATTTCCCGCAGTCCTGGGAGCTGTCGACCCTCGGCGGCTGGGTCGCCAGTCGCTCCAGCGGCCAGCAGTCGCTGCGCTACGGGCGTATCGAGCAACTGTTCGCTGGCGGCAAGCTGGAAACCTTCGCCGGCACTTTGGAGATTCCCACCTTCCCGGCGTCGGCCGCCGGCCCCGATCTGCGCGAGCTGGTGCTGGGTTCGGAAGGGCGCTTCGGGGTGATCTCTGAGGTGCGCGTACGCATCAGCCGCCTGGCCGAGCAGGAGCGCTTCTACGCCGTGTTCCTGCCCAGTTGGCAGCAGGCGCTGAGCGCCATTCGCAGCCTGGCCCAAGCACGCGTGCCGCTGTCCATGCTGCGCCTGTCCAACGCCATCGAAACCCGCACGCAACTGGCCCTGGCCGGCCACCCGCAGCAGATCGCCCTGCTGGAGAAGTATCTGGCCCTGCGCGGCGCCCGCGACGGCAAGTGCATGCTGACCTTCGGCGTCACCGGTAATCGGGTGCAGAACGCCGCCTCGCTGAAACAGGCGCGGCGCCTGCTGAAAGGCTTTGGCGGTGTGTTCACCGGCACCCTGCTGGGCAAGAAGTGGGAGCACAACCGCTTCCGCTTCCCCTACCTGCGTCATGGCCTGTGGGAGCGCGGCTACCTGGTGGACACCCTGGAAACCGCCACCGACTGGTCGAACGTCGACAACCTGCTGAACAAGGTCGAGGCCAGCCTGCGTGACGAGTTGGCCGGCGAGGGCGAGCGTGTGCATGTCTTCACCCATCTGTCGCATGTCTACGGCGAAGGTTCGAGCATCTACACCACCTACGTATTCCGCCCCGGCGCCGATTACGCCACCGCCATGGCGCGCTGGCAGCGGCTCAAGGCGGCGGCCAGCCGTACCATCGCCGAGAACCGCGGCACCATCAGTCATCAGCACGGTGTTGGTCGCGATCACGCGCCATACCTGGCGGCGGAGAAGGGCGAGCTGGGCATGGCCACGCTGCGCAGCCTGGCCATGCATTTCGACCCCGACCAGCGCCTGGCGCCTGGCGTGTTGCTGCAGGACTGAGCATGGAGCCCTGGAACGCCACCTGGCGCATGCGCGCGCTGCCCGAGTTGGCCGCGAATGACTGGGATCTGCTGGTGATCGGCGGCGGCATCTGCGGCGCCGGCATCCTGCGGGAGGCGGCGCGGCGTGGCTGGCGCTGCCTGCTGCTGGAACAGCGCGATTTTGCCTGGGGCACCTCCAGCCGCTCGTCGAAGATGGTCCATGGCGGGCTGCGTTACGTGGCCAAGGGGCAGTTGGGGCTGACCCGCGATTCGGTGCGCGAGCGCCAGCGCCTGCTTGGCGAGGCTCCAGGACTGGTAGAGTCGTTGAGTTTCGTCATGCCGCACTACCGCGGCGGCTTCCCTGGGCCGAAGGTATTCGGCGGCCTGCTCAGTCTATACGACGCCCTGGCCGGCAAGCGCAATCACCTGTTCTACCCGCTGCAGCAACTGCGTTACCTGGCGCCGGGCATTCGCGAAGATGGCCTGCTCGGTGGCACGCGCTTCTTCGACGCGGTAACCGATGACGCCCGCCTGGTGCAGCGCGTGCTGGGCGAGGCGCGCGCCGAAGGCGGCGAGGCGCTCAATGGCATGCGCGTGGTCGAGTTGTTGCGTGAAGCAGAGCAGGTGGTCGGCGTGCTGGCCGAGGATATCGAGACGGGCAACCGCTACCGTCTGCGCAGCCGCGCCGTTGCGCAGGCCACCGGCGCCTGGGCCGATCGCCTGCGCCAGCCCGGCAATGGTCGCATTCGTCCGCTGCGCGGCAGCCACCTGCTGCTGCCAAACTGGCGCCTGCCGGTGGCGCATGCCTTCAGCTTTATGCACGAGAGCGATGGGCGCCCGGTATTCGTCTTCCCTTGGGAAGGCGCGACGGTGATCGGCACCACCGATCTCGATCATGATGACGATCTCGATCATGAAGCCGCCATCAGCGCCGAGGAGGTCGACTACTTGCTGGCCGCCTGTGCCCAGCAGTTCCCGACCGCCGAGGTCACGCGTGCCGACGTGCTGTCGACCTGGGCCGGCGTGCGTCCGGTTGTGAGCGATGGTGGCAGCGCACTGAAACCCTCCGACGAGAAGCGCGAACATGCGCTATGGATCGAGCCGGGCAGCGTGACCCTGGCCGGCGGCAAGCTGACCACTTTCCGCCTGCTGGCGCTGGAGGTGCTGCGCGCCTGTGCCACGTTCGTCGGCAAGCCGGTGGATGATCAGGGCGGCGCGGTCTTCGCTGCGAGTACGCCGACACCGATGCCGGCATTGAGCCCGGCGCAGCAACGCCGTCTGGCCGGCCGCCATGGCCGCCAGTTGGATGAGGTGATGCGCCTGATCGACGAGGTGGGCGGCGATTGCGTCGCGGGTACGAACACCCTGTGGGCCGAACTGGCCTGGGCCGCCGAGGGCGAGCTGGTGCTGCACCTGGACGACCTACTGCTGCGCCGCACCCGCCTGGGCCTGCTCTTGGCAGGCGGCGGCCGCGCTGAGCTGCCGCGCATCCGCGCGCTGTGCCAACCACGCCTTGGCTGGAGCGATGCGCGCTGGCAGCAGGAAGAGACGGATTACCTGGCGCTGTGGCGGCGCTGTTACAGCCTGCCGGATGACAGCGAATGATGTGCGTAGGGTGCGCCGTGCGCACCGGCAATCCGCTGCCACCCGGTTGTAGCCCGGATGCAATCCGGGGATGAACGACGATGCAGCTCCCGGATTTCATCCGGGCTACGTAGCCACACGTATAACAAAAAGGACTGCACCTTGAGCGAACCAAGCTACCTGCTGAGCATCGACAACGGCACCCAGAGCGTGCGCGCGTTGTTGTTCGATACCCAGGGCAACCTGCTGGCCAAGGGCAAGGTGGAGCTGGATCCCTATTTTTCCAGCCAGCCGGGCTGGGCCGAGCAGGACCCGGAATACTACTGGGCCAGCCTCGGCGAGGCCTGCCGGCTGCTGTGGCAGCAGGTGGATATCGACCGCCGCCTGATCAAGGGAGTGGCCGTGACCACCCAGCGCGGCAGCATCATTCATGTCGATGAGCAGGGCACGCCGCTGCGCCCGGCGATGCTCTGGCTCGACCAACGCCGCGCCGAGGTTGCGGGGCGGATCAAAGGGCTCTGGGGCTGGCTGTTCAAGCTGGCGCGTGCCGAGGAGGCGGTCGATCATTTCCGTGGCCAGGCCGAGGTCAATTGGGTGGCTCAGCATCAGCCGGACATTGCGGCACGCACGCACAAGGTGCTGTTGCTTTCGGGTTTTCTCACCCATCGCCTGTGTGGTCGCTTCGTCGATTCGGCCAGCAGTTGCGTGGCCTACCTGCCGTTCGACTACAAGTGCCTGCGCTGGGCGGCGCCGGGCGACTGGAAATGGCAGGCGCTGAAGGTGCGCCCCGAGCAACTGCCCGAGCTGTTCAAGCCGGGCGAGCGACTGGGCCAGATCAGCGCCGAGGCCAGCCGCTATACCGGTATTCCCGAGGGCCTGCCGCTGATCGCCGCCGGGGCCGACAAGGCTTGCGAAGTGCTCGGCTCCGGCGCGCTGGAGGCCAGCACCGCGTGCCTGTCCTACGGCACCACGGCGACCATCAACACCATACGCAGCCGCTATCTGGAAACCATCCCGCTGATTCCGCCGTATCCGGCGGCGCTGCCGGATCACTTCAATACCGAGGTGATGATCTATCGCGGTTTCTGGATGGTCAGCTGGTTCAAGCGCGAGTTCGGCCTGCGCGAAATGCAGCGTGCAGAGGCCATGGGCGTGCCGCCCGAGGTGTTGTTCGACGAACTGGTCAACGCCGTGCCGCCTGGCTCCATGGGCCTGATGCTGCAGCCGTACTGGACGCCGGGCATCCGCGAGCCGGGCCTGGAGGCCAAGGGCTCGATCATCGGCTTCGGCGACGTACATACCCGCGCGCATCTGTATCGGGCGATTCTGGAGGGATTGGCCTACGCCCTGCGCCAGGGCAAGGAGCGTATCGAAAAACGCTCAGGCACCCGCATCGAGCGCCTGCGCGTGTCCGGCGGTGGTTCGCAGAGCGATGCGGCGATGCAGCTGACCGCCGACATCTTCGGCCTGCCGGCCGAGCGTCCGCACCTGTACGAGACCAGCGGCCTGGGCGCGGCGATCAACTGCGCGGTGGGCCTGGGACTGCACGCCGACTACCCGAGCGCCATCGCCGCCATGACCCGCGTCGGCCAGGTATTCCAGCCGAACCCGGAGGCCCAGCGGGTTTACCAGCAGCTCTACGGGCAGGTCTATCAGCGCATGTACCGTCAGCTCAAACCGCTGTACCAGCGCATTCGCAAGATCACTGGCTACCCGGCGTAGGGCGGACTCAGGAGCGAAGCGAACAGTCCGCCATTCTTTGGTGCTACACCAACTCAGCGGCGTACTGCTTCGCGACGACTGCATGGATGCAGGAGGTAGAGCGACGCAGGAAGCCAAAGCCAAGTACGCCCTACGTCACTTCAGAAAAAAGATCGCCCTCCGAAGTGGAGGGCGATTGGTTTGTGCATCAGGCGACATCCACCAGCACGATCTCGCTGTCTTCCTGCGCCTCGACGCGGATCAGCGTTTCATCGGCGATGGCCACGCCATCGCGTGCCTTGACGGCTACGCCGTTGACACTGAAAGCACCAGTCGCGCCCACCAGATAGGCCTTGCGACCCGGTTGCAGGGCGTATTCGGCGCTCTCTCCCGCCTTTACCGTGGCAGCTACCAGGCGTGCGTCGGTACGGATGCGCAGGGCGTCGACATCTTCCTCGTATCCACTGGCCAGGGTGACGAACGATCCCGAGCGGTCGCCTTTGGGGAAAGGCTTGGCGCCCCAGGAGGGCGGCAGGCCGGCCTGGTTCGGCTGGATCCAGATCTGGAAGATCTTGGTGGTTTCATCTTCCAGGTTGTACTCGCTGTGGGCGATGCCGGTGCCGGCGCTCATTACCTGCACATCGCCGGCTTCGGTACGGCCTTTGTTGCCCAGGTTGTCCTCATGGCTGATGGCACCTTCGCGAACGTAGGTGATGATCTCCATGTCGCGGTGCGGGTGCGGCGGGAAGCCCGAGTGCGGTGCGATCTCGTCGTCGTTCCAGACGCGCAGACGGCCCCAGTTCATCCGCTCGGCGTCGTAGTATTCAGCGAAGGAAAAGTGGTGACGGGCGTTGAGCCAGCCGTGGTGAGCACCACCGAGTTGTTCGAACGGACGTACATCGATCATGGTCAATCCTCCAGTCATGCACGAGTTCAGTCCCGTGCAGCGTTGATGGATGAATGATCCATTTGGATTGATCGATTTAAAAGCGCAATTTTTGCGGTATTGATATCGATTAATTTGATTAATTTCTGCGGGAGCCAGGCACTGGGCTTTCGCTGATCCTTTCAAGGAGGACGCGCAATGCGCGAACGCATGGCCTGGTTGATCCTGCATGGCAAGCAGGCGCTGAACGAAGAAGTGAGGGCAGCGGTGAACGGCCTGCGTGAGCGCGGCTGGGATCTGGCCGTGCGCCTGACCTGGGAGGCCGGCGACGCCGAGCGCCTGGTGCAGGAGGGGCTGGCCGGCGGCTACCCGACCGTGATCGCGGGCGGCGGCGACGGTACCTTGCGCGATGTCGCCGAGGCCATGCTGGAGGCCGGCGGCGAGGCCAGCCTGGCCATGCTGCCGCTGGGCACCGCCAACGACTTCGCCCGTGCTGCCGGGGTACCGCTGGCGCCGATGGAAGCCCTGCAGTTGCTCGAGATCGAAGCCCGCCCGGTGGATCTGGGCCTGGCGGACGGACGGGTATTTCTCAACATGGCGACCGGCGGCTTCGGCTCCACCGTTACCGCGCATACCTCCGAGGATCTGAAAAAGGTTTTCGGCGGCGCTGCCTATCTGCTCACCGGCCTCAGCCGATTTGCCGAACTGCGCTCGGCGTTCGGCCGTTTCCACGGGCCCGGTTTCGAGTGGGAAGGAGATTTTCTCGCCATGGGCATCGGCAATGGTCGTCAGGCCGGGGGCGGCCACGTGCTGTGCCCGGAAGCGCTTGCCGACGACGGCATGCTCGACCTGTGCATCGTGCCAGCGCCACAGGACATTCCGGCGACCCTTGGCACCCTGTTGTCGGGAGGCATGCTCGGGCTGGAGACGGTGTCGATCCGTGCGCGGCTGCCCCAGGTCGAGCTGGAGGCGCCGGAAGGCCTGGCCCTGAATCTCGATGGCGAGCCGACGCAAAGCAATCGCCTGCGTTTCGAAACCCGCCCGGCAGCGTTGCGCATGCACCTGCCGCCGGGGTGTGCGTTGCTGGGCGGTGCCGGCTAGGCAGCCGCTCAGTCGTCCGGGCTGATGATGCCCTCGCGTACCGCGTAGAGCACCAGGCTCGGCACGTCGTGGATCTGCAGACGTTTCATGATCTGTGCACGATGTGCCTCGACGGTCTTAACGCTCAGCCCCAGGCCGTTGGCGATGGAACGGGTCGATTCACCACGGGTTATCAGACGCAGGATCTCAAGCTGACGTTGGGTCAGGCCGTGCTCGGAATGGGCGTTGACCTTGGAGACCGCCTGTTCGATCACCGGTTGCACGATGGCCGAGCTCAGATAACGGTCGCCGCGGCGTACCGCCTCCAGTGCCAGGCGTAGCTCGAAGGCGGCGGCGTCCTTGAGCAGGTAACCGTGGGCACCTTTTTGCAGGGCTTCGAGTACCACTTCCGGGCCGGTGTGCATGGACAGGATCAGCACCTTGCAGTCCGGCGAGCGACGGTTCAGCACCTGCAGGGCTTCGAGGCCGCTGACCCGCTTCATGGAGATGTCCAGCAGGATGATGTCGGGCTCCAGCTCGCGGGCCAGTTCCACGGTTTCCTTGCCGTCCTCGGCCTCGCCGACGATGGTGTAGTCGTCGATGTCCTGGATCATCGCGCGCACGCCGGCGCGAATTACCGCATGGTCGTCGGCCAGCAATACCCGGCAGGTCATGGCCGCACCGCCCTGGCTGGTCGAAGTGGGATTTGAAGAGAGGAACTGTGCATGAGGGACGCTCCCTTTTTTGTCCGGACAGAAGTCCGGAGATCCATGGCAAGCGGCCGGCCTGCAGGTGACGCGGAGGGTGTTGCGAATCCGAGGGATAAAACTGCGGCGCCGCACCGGCAGAGCATAGTCGATGCTGCCGAGATGTCAGGTCGGGCCTGACGGATCGGTCAAGCCAAGCGGCCTCAGCCGCGCCCGTACTGCTCGATCAACCGCGGTATGCCCTGCAGCGATTCGGTGCCCTGTGCTGCGCCGAGGCGCAAGGCCTCCTTGGGCATGCCGAAGACCACACAGCTGGCCTCGTCCTGGGCCACGGTGCGCGCGCCGGCTTCGCGCATGCTGAGCAGACCGCGGGCGCCGTCGTCGCCCATGCCGGTCATGATCACCCCGAGTGCGTTGTGCCCGGCATGCCGGGCCACCGAGCGGAACAGCACGTCCACCGAAGGCCGGTGGCGGTTGACCGGCGGGCCGTCGAGCACTTCGACGAAGTACTGCGCGCCGCTGCGCTTGAGCTGCATGTGGCGGCCGCCCGGCGCCACCAGTGCCAGACCGGGGCGTACGCGGTCCATATGCCGCGCCTCGCGCACCTCGATGGCGCAGACGCTGTCCAGGCGCTGGGCGAAGGCGGCGGTGAACTTCTCCGGCATGTGCTGGACGATGACGATGCCGGGGCAATCCACCGGCAGTTGACGCAGCACCACCTCCAGGGCCTGGGTGCCGCCGGTGGAAGTGCCTAGCGCTACCACCCGGTCGGTGGTGGTCAGGTGAACAACAGCCGGGGCGCGTTCGCTTTTTACTGCCGCGGCGGGCGGCGCTTCGACGGCCTTGCGCGGCATGGCGCGTGGCTGACTGCGGGCGGCGATCTCGATCTGCCGGATCAGGTCGCCGGACATCTGCTGCAGGCTTTCGCGCAGGCCCAGCCTGGCCTTGGTGAACACGCCCACCGCGCCGGCTGCCAGTGCATCCAGGGTCACCGCGGCACCGGCCTCGGTGAGGGTGGAGCAGATGATCGCCGGCGTCGGCCGTTCGGCCATGATCTTGCGCAGGAAGGTGATGCCGTCCATGCGTGGCATTTCCACGTCCAGCACCAGCACGTCTGGCCATTGCTTGTGCATTTTCTCCAGGGCGAACAGCGGGTCGGCGGCCTGACCGATCACCTGAATGCCGGGATGGCTTTCCAGGCAGGCAGTCAGCACCTGGCGCACCAGCGCCGAGTCGTCGACGATGAATACCTTGATCTGTGCGGCGCTGGGCATCGTGGCACTCCAGGCTGTGGCGTCATTGGCGCTCGAAAACCGACGGGCGCAGGGTACGCAGCGGCAGGCCGAAACCATGCAGGCTTTCGGCATGGCCGATGAACAGCAGACCGCCCGGGCGCAGGCGCTCGAGTAGGCGGTTGACGATCTCGCGCTTCTGTTCAGCAGCGAAGTAGATCAGCACGTTGCGCAGGAAGATCACGTCGAACGGGCCGATGCCCTGAGGCAGCGGACGCATCAGGTTGACCTCGGCGAAGGTCACCCGATGGCGCAGCGGCTGGTTGATGCGCAGCAGCCCCTCGCTTTCCTCCACGCCGCGCAGGCAATGGCGCTTGAGCCAGCCGGCGGGAAACTGCCCGGCCTGGTCGATGGAGTAGGTGGCACTGCGCGCACGATCCAGCACCCGACGGCTGATATCGCTGGCGAACACCGACCAGTCCTGGGTGCGTGCATGTTCGGCCACCGTCATCGCCATGCTGAACGCCTCTTCGCCGGATGAGCTGGCAGCGCTCCATAGATGCAGCGGCCGGCGCTGCCTGGCCACCCACTCGCCGAGCACAGTGAAGTGCTGCGGCTCGCGGAAGAAGTAGGTTTCGTTGGTGGTCAGCAGATCGATCACGGTACGCCGTTCGTCCACCGATTCCGGCCGGTTGAGCAGTTGCAGATACTGGCTGTAGTCCTGCAGCTGCAGCGAGCGCAGGCGGCCCATCAGGCGTCCTGCGACCAGGGTGCGCTTCTGTTCGGCCATGCGAATGCCCGATTCCTCCAGCATCAGGCGCTGGAGGAAGCGGAAGTCTTGATCGTTGAGTTTGGGCAGGTGACCGCTGGGCATCAACTGGCCTGCTGGGCGAGGCTCAACTGGCGGATATCGTCGAGCGAGAGCACCCGCCGCACGTCGATGATGATGGTGAAACCACCATTGTCCCGTGCCATGCCGGCGATGAAGTCAGTGCGGATGCCGGCGCCGAACGGCGGCGCCTGCTCGACCTCGTCCGACTCGATGTCGAGCACCGCGTCGACCGCATCGACCACCAGGCCGATGCGCTGCTGTTGCTCATCCAGGTTCAGCTCGATGATCACGATGCAGGTGCGTTTGCCCGGCCGGGTCAGCTCGAAGCCGAAGCGCGCGGCCAGGTCCAGCACCGGTACCACGTTGCCCCGCAGGTTGATCACGCCGTGGATGAAGCTCGGCATCATCGGCACCGTGGTTACCTGGCCATACTCGATGATTTCCCGCACCAGTTCGATGGGCAGGGCGTAGCGGGCATCGCGCACGCGAAACGACAGGTGCTGCACGCTGTCCGGTGGCGCCACCTGATGGCTGGCGGATAGACCATTCATGTCGGGGCCCTCAGTTGAAGTTGACGAACTGGCCTTCATCGGCCGGTGCCGCAGACGTCTTGCGTTCGCTGCGGCGCAGCTCGCGCACGTTGCTCTGGCTGCGCTCGTCGCGCCGCGGCGCCTTGGCTGGGCTGCCGGTGCCCAGGTGGAAGTAGCTGATCAGCTCCTGCAGCTGGCTGGCCTGGGCGTTCATTTCCTCGGCGGTGGCCGCCAGCTCCTCGGAAGCCGAAGCGTTCTGCTGGGTGATCTGGTTCATCTGGCCCATGGCGATGTTGATCTGCCCGGCGCCGGTGCTCTGTTCCTGTGAGGCGGCGGTGATCTCCTGCACCAGGTCCGAGGTCTTCTGGATGTTCGGCACGATCTGATCGAGCAAGGCGCCGGCCTGTTCGGCCAGGTGCACGCTGTTGCTGGCCACGCCGCCGATTTCCTGGGCGGCCACCTGGCTGCGTTCGGCGAGCTTGCGCACCTCGGCCGCCACCACGGCGAAGCCTTTGCCGTGATCACCGGCGCGCGCCGCTTCGATCGCCGCGTTGAGGGCCAGCAGATTGGTCTGGTAAGCGATGTCGTCGATGATGCCGATCTTGTCGGCGATCTGCTTCATGGCCAGCACCATGTCGCGCACGGCCTGGCCGCCCTGCACGGCATCGTTGGCGGCCTTGCCGGCGATGCCGTCGGTGATCTGCGCGCTCTCGGTGTTCTGCGCGATGGAGGCGGACATCTGTTCTACCGAGGCGGTGGTTTCCTCGACACTGGCGGCTTGTTCGGTGGCGGCCTGGCTCAGTGATTGCGAAGTGGCGCTGACCTCCTCGGAAGCCGAGGACAGCGAGTCGGCGGCACTGCGCACGTCGGCCATGACGCTGCGCAGGCGCTCGGTCATGTGCTGCATCGAGGCCAGCAGGCGGCCGGTCTCGTCGCGGCTATCGACCTCTACGCTGACCGTCAGGTCACCCTCGGCCAGGCTGTTGGCGACGCCCACCGCGCGGTTCAGCGGCCGCGAGATGGAGCGGGTGATGAAGATGCCGATGGCGAAGCCGAGCGCGGCGGCGATCAGGATCAACACGATCATCTGGGTGCGCGAGCTCAGGTAGATATCGGTGATCTGCTGATTGGCATCCTTGGCCCGCTCGCGCTTGTGCACAACCACCTCGCTGAGCAGGTTGTCGATGATATCGCCGCGTCGGGCCAACTCGGGCATCTGCGCGCTGGCCAGCGTCTCCGAGGCTAGTGCGCCGGAGGCCAGATAGGACCTGAGTACCTGCTCCAGCAGCACGGCGTAGTCGTTCAGCGGATCGTCCAGACGATCCACGTAGGCCTTGCCTTCTGCGGTCAGGAAGGAGTTCTTGGATTGCTCGATCAGCGCCTTGGTGTCGCTCAGGGCCTTGAAAGCTCTGTTGGCAGCCGTGTCACGGCCGGCTTCGTCGCTGGCCAGCAGCGCGGCCCGCAGCGAGCGGCCGGCGACGATCAGCTGGGTATTGGCTTCCTGCAGGGCATTGAGACCGAGCATGTCGTTCTCGTACATGCGGTCGGACAGATGGCTGACCTCGGCCAGGTTGCGGATGCCCAGCGCACCGATGGCGACCGTGAGGATCACCACCAGGGTAAAGCCGGCGATCAGCCTGACACCGATCTTGAGATTGCGGATGAATTGCATGGTGGGTTACTCCTCAGGAGCCGCTGATGTGCGGATGCGACTGGCGACGATCGCCGCCGTTGGCTTCGACATGGTTTTGCAGATGACGGAAAAGGCTGGGGATATCCAGGATCAGGGCGACCTGCCCGCTGCCCAGGATGGTCGAGCCGCCGATGCCTTGGAGATGCTGGAACAGCAGGCCAAGCGGCTTGATCACGGTTTGCAGTTCGCCGTGCAGGTGGTCGACTACCAGCCCGGCCTGTTGCCGGCCGAGGTTGACCACCACGATGTTGCGGCGCTTGCTGCGACTGGCCGGCAGGTCGAAGTGCGCGGCCAGGGAAATGCACGGCAGCGGTTTGCCGCGCAGGGTCAGGTAACCGTAGGTGCTGTCGCCGAGCTGATCGGCATCCATTTCCAGGCACTCGGTGACCATGTCCAAAGGGACTACAAAGAATTCTTCGCCGAGGCTGATCAGGAAGCCGTCGATGATCGCCAGCGTCAGCGGCAGGCGGATGCGGAAGGTGCAGCCGGCGCCGAGCACGGAATCGATCTCGATGCTGCCGCGCAGGCCGTCGATGACGCTGCGCACCACATCCATGCCGACGCCACGGCCGGAGAGATCGGAGACACTGTCGGCGGTGGAGAAGCCGGCGGCGAACACCAGGGCGTGGATGTCCGGTTCGGCCAGGTTGGCCTGGGCGTCGATCAGGCCGCGGTCGATGGCCTTCTGGCGGATACGCTCGGTATTCAGCCCGCGGCCGTCGTCGGCCACTTCGATGACGATCATTCCCGACTCGTGGTAGGCATTGAGCTGCAGTTGGCCCTCGGCCGGCTTGCCGGCGGCCAGGCGCTGCTCGGCGGACTCGATGCCGTGGTCGATGGCGTTGCGTACCAGGTGGGTGAGCGGGTCGGCGAGCTTGTCGATCACCGACTTGTCCAGCTCGGTATCGGCACCACGGATCTGCAGGCGAATGTCCTTGCCCAACTGTTGGCTGACATCGCGCACCACCCGGTGGAAGCGGTTGAAGGTGTCGCCGATCTCGATCATGCGCAGTTTCAGCGCCGCCTCGCGGATCTGCTCGACGTGCTGGTTGACGGTCTGCGTGCTTTCCACGCAACCGGCATCGCCGTGGGCCTGGGCGCGCAGCTGGGCGCCGGCGGCGCTGATCACCAGCTCGCCGACCAGGTTGATCAGTTCGTCGAGCTTGTGCGCGGCGACGCGGATCTGCGTACTTTCCTGGCTGCGTTTTTCGCGCACCGACTGCTGCTTGGCCAGGGCGGCATTGACCACCTGCGGCGCCACCATGCCTTCTTCCACCAGCAGGCTGCCCAGTGGCGCCTTCTCCGGTTCTGCCTGTGCCTGCAGGGCCAGGCCCTGGTTGAGTTCGTGCTCGGTGAGCAGGCCGCTGGCGACCAGCATGCTGCCGATGCGCTGGTCGGTTTCCGGCAGCTCCTGGATCAGCCGCAGATAATCCTCCTGGGCGCCGTGTGGCGGCAGGATGCGCAGGGTGCAGAAGTCATGAATGAACGCGAAAACTTCCTCTATCTCGGCCTTGCTGGCTTCGCTGCACAGGTCGATTTCCAGACCGATGTAGCAGCTCTCCGGGTCCATCTCGGCCAGCGAAGGCAGGGCCTCGTCGATCACTTCGAGGCGAAGGATGTCGCCCAGACGCGTCAGGTAGCGAACGAAGGACGCTGGGTCGAAGCCGTTGCGCAGCAGATCCGCTTCGAATCGCAGGGAAATGTGCCAGGCTCCATCCGCGTCGCAGCCGGCGCAGCGCTCGAAGATGCCGCGTTGCGCACAGGAACGTGAAGGGACCACTGGCGCGGTAGTGGGCTCGACGCTTGCGGGCGCGCCATAGGCGGCGAGGGCGGCGAGCAGTTCGTTCTGGTGCGTCTCGTCCACCGGCAGCTCGCCGGAGTCGACGTCGATCAGCCCCACCATGCTGGCGATTTCGTCCAGGCAACGCAGCATCAGCGAGACCAGCGCGGGCTCCAGCGTGCGCTGGCTGTCACGCACCGACATCAGCAGGCTTTCCAGGTGATGGGTGAAACTGACCAGTGGCGTCAGGGAAAACAGCCCCGCCGAGCCCTTGAGGGTGTGCATGGCGCGGAACAGGCCGTTGACCGCATCTTCGTCCTCGGGCGTCTGGTCCAGCTGCAGCAGGTACTCCTCGGCCTGTTTGATCAGGTCGCCGGCTTCGTCGATGAAACCGCGGAGCAGTTGGCTCCATTGATCTCCATTGAGCATCTGCGTCTCCGGCTCAGGCCTGCGCCGTTGGGGGTGTGGGAAGGAGCGACTGCAGACGCAGCATCTCCAGCAGCTCGCGCGGAGCGTCGGCGGTGCTGACGACTTCCAGGCGCGTCTGCTGTTGCCTCAGCTGACGCTGCAGGGCCAGCAGCAGCTGGGCGCCGGCACTGTCCAGTTCTTCCAGCTGGCCGAGGTCGAGCTGCCAGTGGCCGCCCGCGGTGCTGCCGGTCAGCGCGGCCAGCAACGCCTCGTGGGCCTGGCGCACCTCGTAGATGGTCAGGCTGCCGACCAGCGCCAGGCGCTCGGGCTGCTGCCGTGGGTCATGGATCAGTTCGAACATTTCAGCTGGCCAGCTTGTCGACGGCCGCCAGCAATTGCTGCGGCTGGAACGGCTTGACGATCCAGGCCTTGGCACCGGCGGCCTGGCCTTCGGCTTTCTTGCCCTGTTCGCTCTCGGTGGTGAGCATGACGATGGGGGTGAAGCGGTATTCGTTGCGCGCCTTCACTTCCTTGACCAGGCCGATGCCGTCGAGGTTGGGCATGTTCACGTCGCTGATGATCAGGTTGATCTTCTGTCCGTTGAGCTTGCTCAGGGCGTCGCGCCCGTCCACCGCCTCGATGACGGTGTGGCCGGCGCCGGAGAGGGTCATCTTCACCAGTTGGCGCATGGAGAGGGAGTCGTCGACTATCAGAATGGTCTTGGCCATGCCGGGTTGCTCCTTGGCTGATCAGAAAAAGGTCACGTCGTCGTGCTGTTTGGCGCTGCGCCGGCCACCATGGCGCTCTTCATCGGTGGTGAAGCGGTCGCGCAGTTCCTTGAGCCAGCGTGTCGGGTTGGCGAGGATGCCGTCCTGCTCGCGTACGGCCTGCTGCAGGCGACCCAGGTCGATCTGCAGATGGTCGAGCATCTGGTCGCTGCGGTCCTGGAACTGCAGGCTGACGATGATTTCCTGGATGTCTGCCTGGGTGGTGCGGGCGTCCTGCTGCAGCTGCAGGGAGCTGCTGGACAGTTCGTCGAGGTTGGCGCTTAGGCGCTGCATCACTTCGCCGGCAACCTGGTCTAGGTAATCGAGATTGCTCTTCTCGCTGCCGGACAGTTCCTCGGCGGCGGTCACCGTGGCGCGGATCGCCTGGTTGATTTCGCCGACCTTCTCGCCCATGCGCTGGCCGGTTTCGGCGGACAGGCTGGAGAGCTTGCGCACTTCGTCGGCGACCACCGAGAAGCCGCGGCCATGCTCGCCGGCGCGAGCGGCCTCGATGGCGGCGTTGAGGGCAAGCAGGTTGGTCTGGCTGGCGATGTCCTGCACCAGTTTCGACATCTTCTGCAGCTCGCTGGCATAGCTATCGAGATGGGCGATGGTGCCAAGCAGCTCGTTCTTGCGCGCACTGGCGCCATGGAACGAGGCGATGACTTCGTCCAGGCGCTGATGCGCCTCGCGCAGGCTGTCGGCTACGCCGCCACCGCCGATGGCCTGTTCCGAACTGCTCAGGGTCTGCTCCAGGCGGCCGCTGAGGCCGGCGAAGCGTTCGAACAGACGCTGGATGTTTTCCTGTACCAGCTGGCGCACCTGGCCGAGGTTCTGGCTCCAGGCCGGCAGCACTTCGAGCAGCAGCGGCTCGACACTCGGCTGCGGCGCCGCGTCGATGGGGGCTTCATCCAGGCTTGCAGCGAGAGGCAGGGGCGCACGCACGGGGCGCTGAAAAATCGCGGCCAGCGCACTGATGGCGCAGCCTGCACCGATCAGCCAGGGCATGCCGGCGGCAAGCCCGGCGAGGCTGATGGCGATACCTGACCAGAGAGCGGAGTAGGCGAGCACGGGAGCTGATCTCTATCGGAGGGGGAATGCTTCAACGATAGAGACTGGTACGTCGGTGCGATATCGGGGACTCCCCTAGGGGCCCCTAGGGGCGCCCCGATGACGATTGCCCCAGGTAGGGCAGGCTGGTATCTGTAAAGGGCAGCGAGTATGGTGGCAGAAAGCCAAGCTGCGGCTTTTTCAGGGCCTGCCGATAACCTGGTACCAGGGCTTCGCGCCTGGTCCGCATCCGTTCATATTTCAGCAGGAGCAGGCGATGGCCGGCATTCTCGACTCCGTCGATCAACGTACACAGCTGGTCGGCGAGAACCGTCTGGAAATTCTCATGTTTCGCCTGGCAGGTCGTCAGTTGTTCGCGATCAACGTGTTCAAGGTGCAGGAAGTCCTGCAGATGCCCAAGCTGACGCTGATGCCGCAGCGCCACCGCTTCGTCTGCGGTGTGGTCAACCTGCGCGGTCAGACCTTGCCGGTAATCGATCTGTCCCAGGCCATCGGCATGCGTCCGCTGGTGCCGGATGAGCGCAGCACCATCATCGTCACCGAGTACAACCGTTCGGTTCAGGCCTTCCTGGTCGGCAGCGTCGACCGCATCCTCAACCTCAACTGGGAGTCGATTCTGCCGCCCCCGGGGGGCGCCGGACGTCAGCATTACCTGACCGCCATCACCAAGGTCGAGGACCAGATCGTCGAGATCATCGATGTGGAGAAGGTGCTCGCCGAGATCGTACCGATGAGTACCAAGGTTTCCGCGGAAAAGCTCGCCGACCCGCTGCTGGAGAAGGCGCGCGGGCGTGAAGTGCTGCTGGTGGATGATTCCAGCGTGGCGCTCAGCCAGCTGCGCGATACCCTGACGCAGTTGGGGCTTCGCCTGCACATGGCCAGTGACGGCCTCAAGGCCCTCAACCTGCTGAAGAAGTGGGCTGACACCGGTGAGGTGATGACCGACAAGCTGCTGATGATCTTCACCGATGCCGAGATGCCGGAGATGGACGGCTATCGCCTCACCAGTGAAATTCGCAACGACCCGCGCCTCAAGGATCTCTACGTGGTGCTGCACACATCGCTGTCGGGCAGCTTCAACGAGGCGATGGTGAAGAAGGTCGGCTGCGACAATTTCCTCTCCAAGTTCCAGCCGGACAAGTTGGTCGATGTGATCCGTCAACGTCTCGAGTTGGACGAACCTCGCTGAAGTGGCGGCAGGGCGGGTGAACCTGCCGAGCGTTGCCGTCGCACGGGCAGCGTTTTCCGGGGCTCGGTGCTTGTGAGCATCGCCGCCAGCTCGTATAACGGCGTTTTGCCGACAGGAAGCTGACCCATGCTGAGTCTCTCGGGGCTGTACCGTTACCCGCTCAAGTCCGGCCGCGGCGAAGCGCTGCAGCGCAGTGCGGTCGACGGACTTGGGCTGCATGGCGATCGGCGCTGGATGCTGGTCGACGCCGACAACGGCCGTTTCATCACCCAACGTCTGCTACCGCAGATGAGCCAGTTGAGCGCCCTGTACGATGCGCGCGGTGGCCTGACCCTGAGTGCGCCGGGTCGTGAGGATCTGTCCGTGGCGCTGCCCGACCCCGAGCAGGATCTGCGTGGCGTCGTCGTCTGGCGTGACAGCCTGCGCGTGCCGGATGCTGGCGATGCAGCGGCGGTCTGGCTCAGCGACTTGCTGGGCAAGCCTTGCCGCCTGGTGCAGGTGCCGGAAGGCCGCGCCCGCCAGGTCGACACTGCCTATGCGCAGCCGGGGGATCGCGTGGCCTTCGCCGATGGCTTTCCACTGTTGCTTATTGGCCAGGCATCGCTGGACGATCTTTCGCAGCGAGTCGGGCAACCCCTGTCCATGCTGCGTTTTCGCCCAAACCTGGTGGTCACCGGCGGTGAGCCTTATGCCGAAGACAGCTGGAAGCGCATCCGCATTGGCGACGTGGAGTTCGAGGTGGCCAAGGGCTGCTCGCGCTGCATCCTCACCACTATCGACCCGCAGACCGGCGAGCGCAACGCCCAGCGTGAGCCGCTGGCCACGCTCAAGACCTATCGTGAACGCGAGGGTGACGTTTTCTTCGGGCAGAATCTGTTGCCGCGCGGTGTCGGCGAACTGCAGTTGGGCATGACGGTAGAAGTGCTGGAATAGCAGGGCAGGCGTCATAGCAAGCCCCGATCAGACAGTATCTGATCGGGGCTTTTCTCTTACTGATCGTCGAAGAAGCGCTCGTTCCACGCCACCAACGGATGCGGCGCGTTGAGTTTCTGACCGTAGATCACCGAGTAGGACAGCACGTTCTGCACGTACTGGCGGGTTTCGTCGAACGGGATGTTCTCCACCCAGACGTCGTAACTCAGGTGATTGGCGCCGCGCAGCCACTGGCGGACACGGCCGGGGCCGGCGTTGTAAGCGGCCGAGGCGAGTACGCGGTTGCCGTTGAATTGGCCATATACCTGGCTCAGGTACGCAGCGCCCAGCTGGATATTGGTATCCGGGTTGAGTGCCTGTTGCGGCGACGCCAGGGGGATGCCGAACTTGCGCGCGGTTTCCTTGGCGGTGGCCGGCATCAGCTGCATCAGGCCCATGGCGCCTGCATGGGAGCGGGCGTCGGCCATGAACGCGCTTTCCTGGCGGGTGATGGCGAACACCCAGCTCGAATGCAGGTCACGGCGCTTGGCTTCGCGTACCAGCTCGTTGCGATGGGCCATGGGGAAGCGCACTTCCAGGTCGTCCCAGTACTGGGCCTGGCTGATGGTGCGGATGGCCGGGAAGTACCACTCCATTTCATAGGCCAGGCGTGCCTGGGCCACCAGTTCGTCACGGCTGAACAGGCGGCTGACGTGATACCACTCGCGGCGACCGTCGACGATCTGGCCACGCGCATGAAACTCCATCGCGCGCTTGATTCCGGCTGTGTTGCGTACCTTCTGCACCACCTTGGGATCGAGAACCAGCGGCTGGTTGTTCAACTGATAGGGCGCCTTGACCTGATCGGCGGCCATGAAGCCATAGAAGTCGCGTTCCTTCGCCAATGCCTGGAACAGCACCGCCGGTTGCTGGCTGTTGGGTTGTGCCAATTGCAGGCTGCGCGCATTCCAGTAACGCCAGCGGTTGCTGCTGGCCAGGTCGGACGGCATGTTCTGGGTCAGCTGATAGGCCTCTTCCCAGCGGCCGTGACGCAGCAGCAGGCGCGCACGCCATTCGCTGACGGTGTTGTCACGCAGTTGTGGGTCGTACTTGGCCATCACCTGAAGACCACGCAGGTCGAAGCGTTGTGCCAGGCGCAGGCCGATCTGCCGGGCGATGGCCACCTGCTCGTCGGCGGAGAACTTCATGCGTTGGGCATAGCCGTCGAGCAGGGCCAGGGCATCTTCCGGGTTCTGCCGAGCCAGGCGACGCAAGCCGAGGCCGACCACGTCGCTCATGGCGTCATCGGCGGGGGTGAAGCGCGCGGTGTTCTTCAGCAGTTGCGGTTTCTGCGCCACTTCGACCATCAGCTTGCCGCGCTCACCGAGCGTTGGCATGCCTTTGATCAGGAAGTTGGCCAGGCCGTAGTTGCCACTTTCCACCGCCAGCTTGGTGCGCTGCCAGCGACGCTGCTCGGTGAGCTGGCCATTGGCGGCCCAACGCTCGAACAGTGGGTCACAGGCGTTGGGTTGGGATTTGCCCACCAGCCAGAGCTTCTCGGCAGTGGCGTTGCCTTCGGCGGTCAGGCCGTGGCTGAGCTGGTATTGGCCGTACAGGCAGTCCAGCTCGGTGAAGTTGAGCTTGGCATCGTAGTGATCGAGGAAGGGCTTCCAGTCGCCACGCTCGGCCAGCCAGCGTAACCAGCGCAGTTTCATCCAGCTGGCCTGGGGCAGGTCACCGTGTTCGGCGAGAAATTTCTCGATCTCGGCATTGCTGGCCGACTTGAGTCGGTTGGTCAGTTCGTCATAGGCCAGATAAGGCGTCAGCGGGTAATCGCGTAGCGCGCTGGCGTACTGGCGATAAGGGCCGCTGTCGCCCTTGGCCAGGGCCCGCTTCGCCTCATCATAGTACTGGCGCTGCTGGGTGAGGCTGGCAGCTTCGACACCGGCGACGCCGGTGGCGGTGAGAATCAGACAGGAAACTACAGAGAGAAAGCGACTGCGCATGGCATTTCCAGGAGAAGCAGAGGTATGGGGCAACACGATCCGTGTCGTTGCATGGCTCTAGCTTAGCGCTTCATCGGTGCGTGGTGAATGCCGTCGGGCCAGATGGACACATGCAGCAAAGATGCGCTTTGCCTGCGCCAGATGATGAGCTGGGGCGACACCTGTTGCGTCTGTGGAAACGGCAACAGCCGGCCGGCAACTCGGGTAGAATGCGCCCCCTGTTTCTGGAGATGCCCATGACCCTGCTCAAGTTTGCCGACGTATCCCTCGCCTATGGCGCCATGCCCCTGCTCGATGGAGTGTCCTGGCAGATCGCACGGGGCGAGCGGGTGTGCATCATCGGCCGCAACGGCACCGGCAAATCGAGCATGCTGCGTCTGGTCAAGGGCGACCAGATGCCCGACGACGGTGAAATCTGGCGCGCCCCGGGATTGAAGATCGGCGAGCTACCGCAGGAGCTGCCGCGTGCCGACGAGCGCACGGTGTTCGACGTGGTTGCCGAAGGCCTGGCCGGCGTTGGCGAGCTGCTGGCGCGCTATCACCATCTGGCGCAGAACATCGACGGTGATGACGACCTCGAGCAGTTGATGCACGTGCAGCAGGAGCTGGAGGCCAAAGATGGCTGGCGCCTGCAGCAACTGGTCGACAGCACCCTGAGCCGCCTGCAGTTGCCGGCCGACAAGACTCTGGCCGAGCTCTCCGGGGGCTGGCGTCGTCGCGTGCTGCTGGCTCAGGCACTGGTGTCCGAGCCGGATCTGTTGCTGCTCGATGAGCCGACCAACCACCTGGACATCGGCGCCATCGCCTGGCTGGAAGAGGCGCTGAAAGACTTTGGCGGCGCCGTGCTGTTCATCACCCACGACCGCTCCTTCCTGCAGAACCTGGCTACGCGCATCCTCGAACTGGACCGTGGCGGCCTAATTGACTGGAACGGCGACTACGCCAGCTTCCTGGTGCACAAGGAGCAGCAATTGGCTGCCGAGGAAACCGCCAATGCGCTGTTCGACAAGCGCCTGGCCCAGGAAGAGGTGTGGATTCGTCAGGGCATCAAGGCCCGTCGCACCCGTAACGAAGGGCGTGTACGTGCGCTCAAGGCGATGCGTGCGGAACGCAGCGAGCGACGCGAGCGCCAGGGCAAGGCGAATATCCAGCTCGATACGGCGGACAAGTCCGGCAAGCAGGTGATGGTGGCGGAGAACGTCAGTTTCGCTCACGCCGGTGGACCCTTCCTGGTCAAGGATTTCTCCATGGTCCTGCAGCGCGGCGACCGTATCGGTCTGCTCGGCGCCAACGGTACCGGCAAGACCACTCTGCTCAAGCTGCTGCTCAGCGACCTGCAACCGAGCAGCGGCAAGATCGAGGTCGGCACCAAACTGGAAGTGGCGTATTTCGACCAATTACGTCACCAGCTTGAGCCGGAGAAGACGGTAATCGACAACGTCGCCGAAGGCCGCGATTTCATCACTATCGACGGCCAGAACCGTCATGTACTGAGCTATCTGGGCGACTTCCTGTTCAGCCCGCAACGCGCCCGTACGCCCGTCAAAGCACTATCGGGCGGTGAACGGGCACGACTGTTGCTGGCCAAGTTGTTCAGCAAGCCGGCCAACCTGCTGGTGCTCGACGAACCGACCAACGACCTGGACGTAGAAACCCTGGAACTGCTCGAAGAAGTACTGCTCAACTTCCCTGGCACCGTGCTGATGGTCAGCCACGACCGTGCCTTCCTCGACAACGTGGTGACCAGCACCCTGGTGTTCGAGGGTGAAGGCAAGGTGCGCGAGTACGTCGGCGGGTACCAGGACTGGCTGCGTCAGGGCGGCTCACCGCGTCTGCTCGGTGTGGGTGAAAGCAAGTCCGGCAAGGCCGAACTGGCCACGGCCATCGTCGAAGCGCCGGCCCCGGCCGCAGTGGCTCCCGTGCAAGAGAGCCTCGAACCAGCGAAGAAGAAACTAAGCTACAAGCTACAGCGCGAGCTGGAAGCGATTCCCGGGCAGATCGATGCCCTGGAGCAGGAAATGGCCACGGTACAGGAGCAGGTATCCGATCCTGCCTTCTACCAGCAGCCGGTGCAGGTCACCACGGAAGTATTGGCGCGTCTCGAGGGCTTGCAGAAGGAAATGGACGAGTTGCTCGAGCGCTGGGCAGAGCTGGAAGGCTGACGAAGGAACGAACGGGCAATGGCCATCGAGTACCGCATTACTCTCGACGACAATCATCAGTTCAGCTACCGGATCGAGCTGAACCGCGAATATGACCCAGTCCAGGCGCAACAGGCCCCCGCCTGGACGCGCCTTGAACATCAGCAATGCAGCAATTGCCCGCTGAGTCGCGAGCAGTTCAGCCATTGTCCGGCAGCGGTCGATCTGCATCGGGTGATCGAGGATTTTCGTGGCCTGCCAGCTTTCAAGAAGGCCAGCGTCTGGGTGCGCACACCGGAGCGTGAGTACACCAAGCAGGTCGGCCTGGAGGAGGGCCTGCGTGCGCTGCTCGGGGTTATCATGGCCACTAGCGCCTGTCCGGTGCTGGCGCGCCTGAAACCCATGGCGCAGCACCATCTGCCCTTTGCCAACAATCAGGAATTCATCCTGCGCGCGGTATCGCTGTACCTGACGCGGCAGTATTTCAACATGCGCGAGGGGCGTCTGGCCGATTGGGAGCTGAAAGGGCTGGTGCGCCTGTTCCAGCAACTGAAGCTGGTCAATCAGGCTTTCTGGCAGCGCATTCACGACACCTGTGAAGGTGACTCCAACCTCAAGGCCTTCCTCACTTTCTTCTCTATGTCATCGAGCATGACGGTGTCGCTGGAAACCCAGCTGCAGAAGATTCGCCCGCTGGTCATGAGCGCGGGTGATTCGTTCGAGTAAGAGGGTGTCTACAAAATGGCTGCACTTGGCAATACTGCGTTGTGTGCAGGCTTGAGAAAAATAACACAGGGAAAGCGCGATAAAGGCGGGATATAAAGGAACGAAGGGGAAAATAGCGGGACGGGTTTTGTAAGACCGTTGCCGTAGGTGAAACGGCGGCGACCGCTAGGAAGGGTCGTCGCCGAGGTCTAGTTTCTGCTGGTCTCGGTTTGCGTTGCGGCGCTGGTGCTCGCGCAACACTGAGTAGATCCAGTCCTCGGTGATGCTGTACTTGCGCACCAGCTCGTCAGCGTTCGATCCATTGTACTCCTTGACGACATGCAGCTTCAGCCGCTGATGTGCCAGCTCGTCCCTGGTCGGGAATGTGAAGGTGATCCCGCGCCAGCGGCGGTGAAGCTGGAAGCACAGATCCTCGGCTTCGTTCTTGGCCTTGGCCTCGTCCGCACCGTTGCGAACCAAGGCGACGGTCACCATCTCGCTCAGCTCTCGCAGCATCGAGTTGCGCCGGCGGATTTGCTGTGCTCTGACCTTCATGCGTTCCCCCTTGCCGCTGCAATGCGGCGTTCGGCTTCCTCTTCATTAATAAGGCCCAGGCGGCGATCGGCTTCGATGCGGCCGAGGGCGTCCTGCAGGATCTGTTGTGTGGTGGCAGCCGCGCGGGCCGGCTTGGCCGGCGCGGCGGCTTGGGCCTGGGCGGGGTCGCTGGCTATGCCAAAGACCACCACGCGCAGGTAGTTGTGGTTTTCCAGCGGCAGCGACAGGCGCTCGCGGCCGATCAGCATCTGCTCGATGCCGGCCACCCACAGCCGTGGCGGCGCGGGCTTGGTGTCGCTCTTGCGAGCGTCCTTTTGCACGGTGCCGGCGTTGACCAGGTCGAGCAGCTCCTCCAGCAGCTTGATGGCGCGGGTCATGCGCAGGCCGCGCTTGGCCGGGCTGAACAGGCGCAGGTAGTTGAGCACCGCCCGGCCCAGCTTCGGATCGAGGCCGGCGAGCATTGCCGCCAGCTTCTTGCCGTCCGCGTCTGCGAAGCCGGCCTCGATCGGAAACTGCTCACCGCAGCAAGGGCATTGCAGCTGCATCAGTCGCCCCTCCGCGCGATGACCAGGTTATTGAGGGCATCCACCAGGGCCTTGAGGATTGGACGCTGCCGCTTCCACCCCTTCGGCAGGGCTTCCAAACCGTCAATGCGTTCTGGATCGCTAACGCCCAATGCCTTACACAGCTCTTCCACCTGGTGGAGCAGCTCGCGCTTCTCCTGCTCGACGTGCAACGCCGCTAGTACCGCCGTTAGCTGCTTGGGCGTTTTCAGCCATGCGACCTTTTCTACGCCGAACTGGCGCTTGGCGATCGCATCGGCATAGCTCCAGGGCAGGCCCATGTTAGTGAGCTGAGCCTCGATCACCTCGATCTCGCCAGACAGCTGGGCGAAGTTGTGCGGCTTGCCCTTCGCCTTGCCGCTGGGCTTCGGTTTGAAGCCCAGACGCTCCAGCTCGACCATCAGCCGGCCGGCCTGGCGTGTGTTGAGGTCTTTTGCAGACTCGACGCCGGCCACGCGGCGCAGCAGTGCGCGATAGCTGTCGTCATCCATGCCCAGTTGGCCCTTGGCGATGTGGATCTTGCCGAGTACGCCTTTCGAGATACTCATGCGCGACCACCCATGGAGCAGCTCAGGCGATTAAGGCGGCGGTTGATGGCTGCAGTCTGCTTGCGCAAGGCGCGCAGCTCGGCACTGAGGTCGATAGTAGCCACCACCACCGGTTCGGCTGGCACCTCCGGTACCGGCTTGGCCTTCACCGGTGCAGCAGGCTTGGCCGGCTTTGCCTTGATGGGCGCAGCCTGGACGGGCTTCTGCTGCTCGGGATTGATCGACTTCGAGCGCCACGGACCACTCTCGACCTGGCGGCAGAGGTTGTCATAGGCCTTGATCTCGCCGCCCTTGGCCAGAAACTCAGCGATCTGCGCATTCAGCTCGTCCTGACGCTCCTGGGGCTTGGTCATGTCGGTGGACGGTGCGTCCCTGAATATTGGGTGGCTCATCGGATGGCCTCCCCTGGAACGATCAACCATTTGCTGTGCAGCCGGCCGACAGGCGAGCACGGCTGACGCTCAATGGTTTTATGGAAGTCAGGGAAGAGCTTGTCGGCCAGCCGCTCAACAGCCAGCTTGGCGTCATAGGTGCAGGATGCCTTCTTACCCTTGATGGTTTTGGTCCTGTAGCCGGAGTGATCCAGATGTACGAAGACCTCTACTGTGGTGTTGGTAGCCATCTCACACCTCCCACTCGATCAGGTGGCCAGCGAAGGTCTGGCCGTGCGTTGCGGCGAAGTACTCGAAGAAGTCGGCAGCAGTGGCGAAGCCGTCGGCCTGTGCAAGGTGATTGACCTCTTCCGCGTCCAGCTCGCCCATGACGTCGCCGGTCTGGACGCGAACGCGCCGGGCGGCCAGATCCATGGCGATCGGATAAACAGCCTTGCAGGGTGCGGTGCGCAGGAGGCGGCAGTTGCGCGTGCGCATGCCCGTGTACAGCTGCAGTTGCTCGCCACGACGTGGCGGACGACGCTTGCCTGCAGCGCGTATGGTTTGGCGCTTGGTGCCGTCCTCTACTGAGGGTGCGAACCGGGCCATAAAGTTGAAGGCGACCATCTCACACCCCCGCGATATCGAGCAGGATGGTCCGGTATGCCTTCTCGCCGACGCGCTCCTGGACTTGGATGTACACGGCCTTGCCGTTGACGATGATGCTGTCCTTCACCGCTTCCATGGCCTTCTTCCAGTCCTCATCGTCGATATCGACGCGAGTCATCTCCTGGACGCGGGACAGGCTGATCTCGCCTTGCCTGGTCAGGCGGAACGCGTTGGTGGCCAGAGTGAACAGGTGCCTATGCGCATCCTCACTGACGGTCTTGCCCCAGCGGCTGATGCACTCGAACACCTTGACCTTGGCCACTTCCATCTCTTCGGTGAAGGTCTGGACGTTGGAGTAAACACGCTTGACCTTATAGCGGCCATCGAAGCTGATGAGGCTGACGTTGCCCTTCGGCCCGCCCAGCTTCATGTCGAACTTCTCGCCAGCGATCGTGACTAGGTCATCAATCTCTTCCAAGGCGCGCTTCTTCAACGCCTTGAGTTCCTCATGCAGGCGGACGGCATCCTTGACGATGCCCATCACAACCATGTCGCGCATCTTGTCCTGCTCGCGGATTTCGCTTTCATGCTGCAGGCCGCCAGCGGCATTGCGCAGCCAACCTTCAGGGACTTGGATTTGCTCAGCCATGGGTTTCTTCCTCGGCTTGTTGGGTGGCGTTTTCGAGTTCGGCCTGGACGACTCGGCGGAACTCAACGATCTCGATGCTCAGCTTGTGGCCGCCGATGCTCGGATAGGCTGATGCGTAGCCGGCGCCGCGCTTGAGCAGCTCCAGGGCTTCGCGCAGGCGCCGTTCGACGGTTAGCTGTACGGCGGACTTGGCCATGGTGTTCATCAATGCACCCTCCGTTCGACGGGCTTGTTGTTCTGCTGGTACGCCGTGGCGAACCGGCCGATGCCGTTCAGCACGGTCTCGGTATCGCCGGCCAGGTAGGCTTCGCAGATTGCGGCGAGGTCATTGCCCAGGCGGTTGTTCCAGTAGATGAGGTTGGCCAGGCGCAGCGTGATTTGGGAGTTGAGCCGGCATTGCGTCTGCAGGTTCTCGTTGGCCTCCTGCAGCTCGCGCTGCAGGGATGCGATGCTTTCCTCAGGGGTCATGACGGCAGCCCCTTTGCCGGCGTCAGCCAGCAGACTTGGCAGCCGCCGAGGCGGACGCAGTTGATGTTGTGGACGCCCTTGGTGCTCCAGACCGGGCTGCGCCATTCGCTGCGGAACGATGCGGCGAGCTGATCGGAGTCCTCGGCGTTGATGAAGATCTTGGCGTCTAGCGGCGATGCGGCCTCGATGCGCACGCCCACCGCGCGCAGGCGGCGGGTCATGTCGTTGAGGGCGCGCAGCTTGTCGGCCAGTTCAGGGGTCAGCACGGTGCACATGGGCAGCGCGTGCTGGATGGAGATCTCGGCGGCGATCTTGGCGCTGAGCGGGATGACGTTGGGTGCGCGCATGGTCATGCCCCCTTGAACTCAAGATCGAGGTCGACTTGCACATCGGCATCAACCAGGCGGATGCCGCACCAGCCGAAGGGGTTGCCCTCTTCGCTGCCGCCCCAGCCTTCCTCTTCGTGTAGCGAGCGCTTAGTCCAGTGGCCTGCGTTCCAACCGTCTTTTTCGACGAAGGCGCCGCCGATTTCCAAGAAGGCGAAAACAAAGCGCTCGGCAGCCAGCTTGACTAATGCGCGGATCACATCGCCATCCGCATCGCTCAGGCGATCATCGTGACTGCTCCAGAACTCATTGATCTCGGTGGCGCGCTCTGTGGTGAGGATGTCGAGGTCAACTTCCAGTGTGATCGACCAGTCCTTCCAGTCGTCGCTCAGGGTGAATTTCTGCAGGTTGGCCATGGCTCACACCTCCGCAATGATGTCCGCCGACAGGCGGGTGGCGCCGACCAGGGCGGCCTGGTTGAAGGC
>NZ_FOXK01000008.1 GCF_900115695.1 Ectopseudomonas toyotomiensis | reverse complement strand
GGCAGGCTGATGCGCAGTTCCACCTCGATGCCGAAGCCGGTGGGGATGGCGCCGATGCCGACGGTGCCTTCGATGAAGGTGTCAGCCGGGATGCTCAGCTTGTCGCGGGCGGCGACGAATTTCAGGGCGCCGAGGAAGCAGGCGGAATAACCGGCGGCGAACAGCTGCTCCGGGTTGGTGCCGTTACCGCCGGCGCCACCCAGTTCTTTCGGGGTGGACAGGGCGATGTCGAGGATGCCATCGGAGGAGACAGCGCGGCCTTCACGGCCACCAAAGGCTTCAGCGGTTGCACGGTAGAGAACGTTTTCGATAGTCATGGCATTGATCCTTGTCGGTGGGGTAGTGATGGATTGGCTTGCTAATCTTTTGTGCGCTAACCGTTTCCATGAGATGAACTATATTGCGCAAAACATTAGCACGCAAGATAAATATATGGAAGATTTTGCTATATGCGCTACGGGTCATTGGCATAAGCGCTGGTCCAGGGTGTGTTTCGGTCGAGGTGCGGTTGAGCGTTCTCAGGAGTTTTTCGATCAGCTGATGTGCCGTCTGCTAGCTGGTCGGCGGTCTGGGGCGCCATCTGTGGTAGGCTGTAACGATTTCACCGATCCGTCGTTCGACAGGAGTGTTCATGTCCCTGACCCGTATTTCCATCGCCCTGGCGCTCGCACTGGGCAGTAGTGTCACTCTGGCGGCTGATCCCGATCAGGTCATTCGTCAGACGCTGAAGTCGCTCGACGGTAGCTTGCCGATCGAGGCCATTGCCGAGAGTCCGATGCCCGGTGTCTATCAGGTTCAACTGGAAGGCGGTCGTCAGCTTTACACCAGCGCTGATGGCCAGTTCCTGATTCAGGGCTATCTGTTTCAGGTCAAGGACGGCAAGGCCGTGAACCTGACCGAGATCGAAGAAAGCCGCGCCGTGGCCAAGCAGATCAATGCCATTCCGGCCAAGGAAATGGTGGTGTTCGCACCGAAGGCGCCGAAGACCCATATCACCGTATTCACCGATACTGACTGTGGCTATTGCCAGAAACTGCATAGCGAAGTGCCGGAGCTCAATCGTCTGGGTGTCGAAGTTCGTTATGTCGCCTTCCCGCGTCAGGGCCTGAACAGCCCGGCGGCCAAGGAACTGGTCAGTGTCTGGTGCGCCAAGGATCAGCAGGGCGCGATGAATCGCGCCAAGACTCGCCAGAGCGTAGCCGATGCTTCCTGCGACAACCCGGTGGCCAAGCAGTACCAGCTCGGTCAGATGATCGGGGTCAATGGCACGCCGGCCATCGTTCTGGCCAATGGCAAGATGATTCCGGGCTACCAGCCGGCGCCGCAGTTGGCCAAAATAGCCTTGGAGTCAAACGACTGAGCGCGGATTGACTAACAAACAGCCGCTTCGTAAGGTGCGGCTCTTTATCTGCGGCCGGGGCATGCTCCGGCCGTTTCGTGCAGTGCTGATGGGGAATTGAGTGTGAAGCCGGTCAAAGTGGGCATCTGTGGGTTGGGCACCGTTGGTGGCGGTACGTTGAATGTACTCAAGCGCAATGCCGAGGAGATTACTCGGCGCGCCGGTCGCGGCATCGAGATTGCCCAGATCGCCATTCGTTCGCCCAAGCCGCAGTACGACACCACCGGCATTGCCATGACCAGCGACGTGTTCGAGCTGGTCAACAATCCCGAGATCGACATCGTCATCGAGCTGATCGGCGGCTACACCCTGGCCAAGGAACTGGTGCTCAAGGCCATCGACAACGGCAAGCATGTGGTCACTGCCAACAAGGCGCTGATCGCCGTGCATGGTAACGAGATCTTCGCCAAGGCGCGCGAGAAGGGCGTGATCGTCGCTTTCGAAGCGGCTGTGGCCGGCGGCATCCCGGTGATCAAGGCGATTCGCGAAGGCCTGTCGGCCAACCGCATCAACTGGCTGGCCGGCATCATCAACGGCACCGGCAACTTCATCCTCACCGAGATGCGCGAGAAGGGGCGTGCCTTCGAAGACGTGCTCAAGGAAGCGCAGGCGCTGGGTTATGCCGAGGCCGACCCGACCTTCGACGTAGAAGGTATCGATGCCGCGCACAAGCTGACCATTCTGGCGTCCATCGCCTTCGGCATCCCGCTGCAATTCGACAAGGCCTACACCGAGGGCATCACCAAGCTGACCACGGTCGACGTGAATTATGCCGAGGCGTTGGGCTATCGCATCAAGCACCTGGGTGTCGCTCGCCGCACCGATGCAGGCATCGAGCTGCGCGTGCACCCGACGCTGATTCCGGCCGATCGCCTGATCGCCAACGTCAACGGCGTGATGAACGCGGTGATGGTCAACGGCGATGCGGTTGGCAGCACCCTCTATTACGGTGCCGGGGCCGGCATGGAGCCGACCGCCTCGGCGGTGGTGGCCGACCTGGTGGACGTGGTGCGTGCGCTGACCACCGATCCGACCAACCGTGTGCCGCACCTGGCCTTCCAGCCGGATTCGCTGTCCGATCACCCGATCCTGCCCATCGAGGAGTGCGAGAGCGCCTACTACCTGCGCATCCAGGCCAAGGATCATCCGGGTGTGCTGGCGCAGGTGGCGAGCATCCTCTCCGAGCGCGGCATCAACATCGAGTCGATCATGCAGAAGGAAGTCGAGGAGCAGGACGGTCTGGTACCGATGATCCTCGTGACCCACCGTGTGGTCGAGGCGCGTATCATCGAGGCCATCGCCGCCATGGAAGCGCTGGATGGCGTGACCTCGCCGGTCGTGCGTCTGCGCGTCGAACAGCTCAACTAATCCCGTGTCCACCCGCAGGCTTCTGGTCTGCGGGTGCTGCAGAACGAAGGTTTATCCCATGCGCTATATCAGTACCCGCGGCCAGGCGCCGGCCCTGAATTTCGAAGACGTGCTGCTGGCTGGTCTGGCCAGCGATGGCGGCCTCTACGTGCCGGAGAATCTGCCGCGTTTCACCGTCGAGGAAATCGCCTCCTGGGCGGGCCTGCCCTATCACGAGCTGGCCTTCCGGGTGATGCGCCCGTTCGTTGCCGGTTCCATCGCCGATGCTGACTTCAAGAAGATCCTCGAAGAAACCTACGGAGTGTTCGAGCACAATGCTGTCGCTCCGCTGCGTCAGCTCAACGGCAACGAATGGGTGCTGGAGCTGTTCCACGGCCCGACCCTGGCGTTCAAGGATTTCGCCCTGCAGTTGCTCGGCCGTCTGCTCGATCACGTATTGGCCAAGCGCGGTGAGCGTGTGGTGATCATGGGGGCGACCTCCGGCGACACCGGCTCGGCAGCAATCGAGGGTTGCAAGGCCTGCGACAACGTCGACATCTTCATCATGCACCCGCATAACCGCGTGTCCGAGGTGCAGCGCCGGCAGATGACCACCATCCTCGGCGACAACATCCACAACATTGCCATCGAAGGTAACTTCGACGACTGCCAGGAGATGGTCAAGGCCAGCTTCGCCGACCAGGGCTTCCTCAAGGGCACACGTCTGGTAGCGGTCAACTCGATCAACTGGGCGCGGATCATGGCCCAGATCGTCTACTACTTCCATGCGGCCCTGCAGCTCGGTGCGCCGGCGCGTTCCATCGCCTTCTCGGTGCCGACTGGCAACTTCGGCGATATCTTCGCTGGCTACCTGGCGCGCAACATGGGCCTGCCGGTCAGCCAGTTGATCGTCGCCACCAACCGCAACGACATCCTGCACCGCTTCATGAGTGGCAATCAGTACGTCAAGGACACTCTGCACCCGACTCTGTCGCCGTCGATGGACATCATGGTTTCGTCCAACTTCGAACGTCTGCTGTTCGACCTGCATGGTCGCAATGGCGCTGCCATCGCCAGTCTGATGGACAGCTTCAAGCAGGGCGGCGGTTTCAGTGTTGACGAAGATCGCTGGGTCGAGGCGCGCAAGTTGTTCGATTCGCTGGCAGTGAACGACGAGCAGACCTGCGAGACCATCACCGAGGTGTACCAGGAGTGCGGCGAATTGCTCGACCCGCATACCGCCATCGGTGTGCGTGCTGCGCGTGAATGTCGCCGCAGCCTGGCCACGCCCATGGTGGTGCTGGGTACCGCGCATCCGGTCAAGTTCCCCGAGGCGGTGGAAAAGGCGGGCATCGATGCCGTGCCGACGCTACCTGCGCATCTGACCGATCTGTTCCAGCGCGAAGAGCGTTGCACGGTGTTGGCCAATGATCTGAAGACCGTGCAGCAGTTCGTCGCGGCTCATGGTAATCGCGGCAAGCCGCTCTGAGGTTTCTGCTTCGACGAAACCGGCGCCCTTGTGGCGCCGGTTTCGTTTATGAGCGGCTCAAAGGGCGAAGATCAGGGCCAGAAGCGCCATCAGGATGATCAGGATCAGCCAGATCAGGGCGTTGAGGCGGCTGGCGCGAACGACGCCAGCGCCGCGCAGGTGCACGGGTGGGTCGTCCTCCAGGTACTGATCGATACGGCGTTCGGCTTCCTTCTGGTCGTTTGCCAGGTATTCGCTCAGCAGGTCGATGGCTGCCTGACGTTGATTGGCATGCAGCAGTTGGCGTACGGCCGGTGGGAGTTCATTCATGGCACGCCTGTCTCCTGGGTTGGCTGAGTAGGGATCTTAACTGCGACCCGGTTGGCGCTTTTTTTCGTGCGCAACGAAAGCGCCTGATGTTTAATCCGACACTTCGCGAATGGAAGCGTTTTGCTCGAATCATGGACGAGCCTGAGTGCCTGCCTCTCTTCTTTCCCATTCCTGTGCATTCTTCGGCGTTTTGTGCCGAGGATGACTCCTGCGCGCTGATCTGACGAACGGCATCACATTTATCACATGTGATTACTTTACGGTTCACATGTAAGGGTCTAGGCTGCGATTCATGGACAACAAATCATCAGCCCATTACCAGCGTCTTTATCGTCAGCGTCTGCGTGAGCAGGGGTTGGTCAAGAAGGAAGTCTGGATCTTGCCCGAGCATGCGCCATTGTTGGTCGCGTTCGAGCGCAAACTGCGCCAGCCACAGTCGCTGCTGGCTTCGATGGAGAAGGAGGAGGGTATGAGCATGCCTCAAGTTTGGACCGCCCAGGCGCTGCATGAAGCGCTGGCGGCAACGGAACTGTTCCAAAGTGGTCAGGCTGGCATCGAGCTGATTCAAGGCGCTGACGCCAGCCTGCACATCACCATGCGTGAGTACGGCGACCTGCCGCTGTTCATCGCCGTGTTCGGTGAGCAGATCATCGTCGAGGCGCTGCTCTGGCCGGCAGCGGACGTCAAGGATGCGGCGGCCTTCAACGAAGAGGTACTGCGTACCCACAAGCTGTTCCCGCTGTCGTCCATCGGCCTGGAAAAAATGGGCGACGGGCGCGATTGCTACACCATGTTCGGCGCGCTGAGTTCGTCCTCGACCCTGTCCGACGTGGTGTTCGAGATCGAGCTGTTGGCGGACAACGTGATCAAGGCCACCGAAGCCTATGAAGGCTTCTTCAAGACCAGCGCCTGAGAGGAGAGAAGACGATGAATGTCTGGAGCAAAATGCTGACGGCGCTGCGTGGCGGCGCCAATGAAGTGGGTGAGGCAGTGGTCGATAGTCAGGCCCTGCGCATCCTCGATCAGGAAATTCGCGACGCCGATGTCGAGCTGCGCAAGTCCAAGGAAGCGCTGGCCGAGATCATGGCCAAGCAGAAACTGGCCAGCGACAAGGTGAACAAGAGCGCGGCGAGCATTGCCGAGTACGAGCAGTACGCGCTGAAGGCGCTGGACGCGGGCAACGAAACCCTGGCCAAGGAAGTCGCCGAAAAGATCGCCAACCTGGAAATCGAGCAGGCCAGCGAACGCGAGCAGGCCGAAGGCTTCGCCGCCAGCGTGGCGCAATTGCGCAAGGCCGTGACCCAGGCCGAGGGCAATATCAAGCGCCTCAAGCAGCAGGTGGATACGGTCAAGGCCACCGAAAGCGTGCAGAAGGCGCAAATGGCCGTGGCCCAGCGTTACGGCGGCTCACAGGCCAAGCTGCAGACGGCGGTCGAGTCGCTTGAGCGGATCAAGCAGAAGCAGGCCGAGCGTGCAGCGAAGATGGAGGCATCGGCCGAGCTGGCTGCCACCAGCGCGCCGGACGATTCGCTGGAAGTGAAGCTGCGCGCTGCCGGCATCAAGGCCGACAACGCCAGTGCCGACAGCGTGCTGGCCAGGCTCAAGGACAAGTCCAAGGCTTGAATGATGCGGGGCGTTCGCGCCCCGTTTCCCTACGTCAGGGAAAGGAATAAATGGAACTCTTCCTGCAAACTGCGCTGTCGTTTCCCACCGCCATCTACAGCTTTCTGCTGTGCGTGGCGGTCATCTACTGGCTGGTCGTTGCCGCCGGCCTGCTCGAGGTCGATTTGCTCGATGTCGAAGCCGATTCGGTGATGGAAGACAGCGGTCAGACCGAAGGCCTCGCCGGCCTGCTGTACAAGCTCAAGCTCGATGGCGTGCCGGTCACCCTGGTGCTGACCCTGCTGTTCTTCTTCGCCTGGTTCGCCTGCTACTTCATCGAGCTGTGGCTGCTGCGTCACCTGCCATTGGGCATTCTGCGTTACCCGCTGGGGCTGGTGGTCATCGCTGGCGCCTTCGTGCTGGCTGCACCGCTGTGTGCGGTGATCTGTCGGCCGCTGCGGCCGCTGTTCCACAAGGTCGAGGCGATCAGCAGCAAGTCGGTGCTGGGCCAGGTGGCCGTGGTGCGCAGTGGTCGTGTCACCAGCAGTCATGGTGAAGCGGTGCTGGAAGATGGCGGCGCTGGGTTGATCCTGCGGGTACGTGCCGACGAGGCGCTGGGCTTCAAGCGCGGCGACCGCGTCGTGTTGCTCGAATACCTGGCGGCCGAACACGCCTATCGCATCATCACCGAAGAAGAATTTCGAGGCGTCTAGCCTCTGCCGACCATCCGTACGTAACAGAGGGCAGGCAGGGTATGCCGAACCTGCCTGCACAACTAGCAAAGGAGTAAAGCTGTAATGGAAAACGTCATTCCCTTCATCGTCGGGGCAGGGCTGGTCGTCCTCTTCATCATCGCCCTGATCGCCCTGTTCAAGGCCTTCTACATCAAGGTTCCGCAAGGCACTGCGCTGATCGTCAACGACATGAGCTCGACGCCCAAGGTGCACTTCACCGGCTCGCTGGTATACCCGGTGATCCACCTCAAGGAGTTCATGAAGATCTCCCTGATTACCCTGGAAGTCGACCGCCGCGCCAAGGACGGTCTGATCTGCCGCGACAACATGCGTGCCGATATCACCGTGGCCTTCTACCTGCGTGTCAACGAGACCCAGGAAGACGTGCTCAAGGTGGCCAAGGCCATTGGCGTGGAGCGTGCCTCCGACCGCGCAGCGGTCAACGAACTGTTCAACGCCAAGTTCTCCGAAGCACTGAAGACTGTCGGCAAGCAGTTCGACTTCGTCCAGCTGTTCGAGAATCGTCAGGAGTTTCGTGATCGTATCGTCGAGGTGATCGGCAACGACCTCAACGGTTATGTGCTCGAAGACGTGGCCATCGACTACCTGGAGCAGACGGCCAAGCACTCGCTTGACCCGAGCAACATCCTCGACGCCGAAGGTATCCGCAAGATCACCGAGCTGACCGCTGCGCAGAACGTCATCACCAACGAGCTGGAGCGCAACGAAGAGCTGGCGATCAAGAAGAAGAACGTCGAAACCCGTGAGGCGACCCTGTCGCTGGAACGCCAGCAGGCCGATGCCGAAGCACGCCAGAAGCGCGAGATCGAGACCATCCGTGCCCGCGAGGAAGCGGAAACCCTCAAGGTGCGCGAGGAAGAACGCCTGAAGGCCGAACAGGCCCGCATCCAGACCCAGCAGGAGCTGGACATCCGCGCCGAGAACCATCAGCGCGAAGTGGAAGTGGCCCAGCAGAACCGCCAGCGTGCCGTGGTCATCGAGGTGGAGAAAGTCACCCGCGCCAAGGATCTGGAAGTGGTCGCCCGCGAGCGCGAAGTCGAACTGCAGCGCATCGAGAAGGAAAAGGCGCTGGAAGAAGAGCGCAAGAACATCGCTGGCGTGATCCGCGAGCGCGTCGCAGTCGAGAAGACCGTGGCTCAGGAAGAAGAGCGTATCAAGGAAGTGCGTGAAGTCTCCGAGGCCGAGCGTCTCAAGCAGGTCACCGTGCTCAATGCCCAGGCCGAAGCCGAGCAGGAGCTGGTGCGCCAGGTCAAGCAGGCTGAAGCCGACGAAACCCGTTCCAAGCACAAGGCGGTGGAAATCAACAACCTGGCCCAGGCCGAACTGGAAGCAGCGGCCAAGAGCGCCGAAGCCAAGAAGAAACTGGCCGAAGGTATCGAAGCCGAGCGCGCCGCACCTGGCCTGGCCGATGCGCGCGTGCGTGAAGTCACCGCTGCGGCCAAGGAGAAGGAAGGCCTGGCCGAGGCTCGCGTACAGGCCGAGCGTCTGATCGCCGAAGCCAAGGGCGAGCAGGAAAAAGGGCTGGCGCAGGCGCGCGTTATCGAAGCGCAGGCGGCGGCCAAGGAAAAAGACGGCCTGGCCGACGCCAAGGTGCTGGAAGAGAAGCTCGGTGCCCAGGCGCGCGGTGAAGAGCAACTTGGCACCGCCAAGGCCAAGGCGACCCAGGACCTGGGTATGGCCGAAGCGCAGGTGCTGCTGGAGCGCCTGAACGCCGAAGCCGAAGGTCTGGGCAAGAAGTTCGGCGCGCTGGATGCGCTGAGCGACAACGCGCGTGCTCACGAAGAGTTCCGCATGCAGCTGGAGAAGAGTTTCGAGGAGGCTATGGCCGCCATCGCTGCCAACAAGGAAATCGCCAAGGATCAGGCCGAGGTGCTGGCCACCGCGCTGGCCAAGGCGAAGATCGAGATCGTCGGCGGCGAGGGCGACTTCTTCAACTCCTTCGCCAAGTCGCTGTCGGTGGGCAAGGCCATCGAAGGTGTGGTCGGCAAGAGCCCGGTGGTGCAGGACGTGCTGGCGCGTCTGCTGGCTGGCAAGGCCGCTCCGGCCGCACCGGTGGTTGCACCGAGCGCAGGCCCGGAGCAAGCCTGAGCGCCCTGTCTGTAGGGTGGGCTGCAGCCCACCATTGCTCACTGTGGTATGGGCGTCAGCCGCCCCGCCACATGACCACCTAATTTCGACCAATCAGGGAATATGAGATGTCAGAGTCAAGAGATTATCTGGAGATGACCTTCCGCTCGATCCAGTGCTTCAGCAATGACGGTCGCCTGGATGCTCAGGAACTCAAAGCGCTGCTGGAAATCGCCGAGCGAGATGGCGTGATCGACGACAACGAGGTGCGGGTGCTGCGCAAGATCATCGCCCAGGTGCGCCCGGAAGAGATCGATGCGGCGCTGCGCGACAAGATCGCCATCGTCGAGCAGAAGATCGGCGCATAGCAAGCCGGCTGCGCCTGCTCACCCTACCAACACTCCCAGTTTGTAGGGTGGGCTTCAGCCCGCCACGTCGGCCATAGATAGTGGGCTGAAGCGGGGCGCCCGGGCCACCCTACAGGGATACCGCCCAGCCCAACCTGCCAGCCCCTCCTCGGAGAGGCGTTTTAGACGCAGCAGATTCAGGATGACTACGATGTCGGACGCACACACACAGGACGTATTGGACAAGGCCGTCGCCGAAGGCGGCGCCTACGAGGTGCTGCAGCGGCGCCTGCAGGAGCAGGGTCAGCGCCTGCGCAGCTTGACCGAAACGCTCAACGGCCAGCGCCTGGCGGAGTTCGGCAGCAGCGCGATGGAGGCCATCGGGCGGGTGCGTATCCGCACCGAGAACAACTGCATCGCCCGCGATATCGTCCAGGTCGGCGAGTGCCTGCTGTTTGGCTACAACGTATTCCTGGGACTGAAGAAGGAAACCAGCGTCGCCGACGTGTTTTCCCTCTACCGCCTGGTGGAAACCCCTGACGGCTTCGATGCCGAATCGGTGCCGCTGGAGGGTAGCTTCCTGGCCCAGGCCAGCTTCGTCGCCGACTTCAACGAGCTGTACACCTACTACAAGAACACCCGTCTGCTGCAGTTGGCCATCCGTGACGGCAAGCTGCTGGCGAGTTTCCAGATCGGTGAGCGCATCACCGATATCCGCGTTTTCCGCTGGTCGATCTCGGTCGATGGGCGTGAGGTGCGCTATATCGACAACCGCGGCGAGCGCGATATCGCGCTGCCGGCGCCGTTCGACTTCGAGTGGCAGAAGACCACCCGCGAGATGGTGGTCATGGGCCGTCATCCGCACGTCAATATCCTCGACAGCGTATTCGTCGAGACCGTTGGCGGCGACCTGACCATCAAGGTCGAGAACAACACCCAGGACGGCCAGGGTATCTACCGTGAAGCCGTGGTCGACAAGACCCAGTCACTGGATGACGCGCAGATCGAATACGCCCGCCTGGGCAGCCTGATTCTGCTGAAGATCCTGCCGTACCGCGAGGAACAGTGGCGCTACCTGGTATTCAACAGCCTGACCAATCAGGTCGAGCGCATCGACGCCATCGGCCTGGCCTGCGTCCAGTTGCCGGAAGACCACGGCATCATCTTCCCCGGCGGCTACTACCTGCAGAGCGGCGAGTACAAGACCTTCGAACAGCCCATGGGCGGCATGCGCTTCAAGCGCTCGGTGCGTTCGCCCAACGGCGAGGACGTGCAGTACATCTTCTACCACCCGGAAGAAGGCCGCGCGGCGCTGTTCACTTACAACATGATCAACCGCCAGTTGCACAACCCGATCTTCGGTCACGGCTACGCACGCCTGGAAGACGGGCGCATGGTGATCTTCGCCGCCGAGGGCAGCGAACCGACGCGCATCCACCCGATGCAGATCTGGCAGACGCCATTCGAGAGTGAAGACCATGCTGCTCGCCAGCCTGCGCGCAGCGGCTTCTTCGGCCGTATCGGCAACGCCGAGTTGGTGCGTGGCGTGTCCGACCTGCTCAATCTGAGCCGTGAGATCGACAGCCGCGAAGTGTCGGTGGCGCGCTACACCCAGCTGTGCCAGAACACCCGTCGTCTGTTCGACGTCTATCATTGGCTGGGCGACGCCCAGTGCGCCGAACTGGCGCCGCTGTTACGCGAAGTAGCCGCCACGTCCGAGCTGGTATTGGATGAGTTCGAGAAGGTCGAGAGCATTCGCCAGCAGTCCGCGCGCGCCATGGCCGAGGCCGAGACGCGGCAGAAGAGCTTGCTCTCCGGCCTGCTGGTGGACAGCTGGGACGAGGTGCAGCATTTCGTCGAGGCGCTCAACGCCATCACCGCACAGCGCGGCCAGTTGCTGACCATTCGTGACTACCGCTACATCGACGTGGCGCGTATTGACGCCATGGAAACCGAACTGCTCGAAGCCCAGGAGCGCGTGGCCGGTGCCACCTCGGCCTTCCTCGCCAGCGACGCGGCGCTGCAACCCTATGTGCAGCGCCTGGGCGAGCTGGATGTCCTGGCGCAGAAGGCCGATACCGTCACCCAGCTCAATGAGCCGCTGGCCGAAATGCAGGAGATGGCCGGCAACCTCGACATGCTGTCGAGCCTGATGGCCTCGCTGAAGATCGATGACGCCACCCAGCGCACGCGCATCGTCGAATCGATTTCCGAGGTCTACGCCCGCCTCAACCAGGCCAAGGCGCGCGCCGAGCAGCGGCGCAAGGGTCTGGGCTCGGCCGAGACCGTGGCGCAGTTCGGCGCCCAGTTCAAACTGTTTGGCCAGGGCATCACCAATGCCCTGGCGCTGGCCCAGGACCCGGAGAAGTGCGACGAACAGCTGTCGCGGCTGCTGGTGCAACTGGAAGAGCTGGAAAGCCAGTTCGGTGATCAGGAGCAGTTCCTCAGCGATATCCTCGGCAAGCGCGAGGAACTGCTGGAAACCTTCGAGGCGCACAAGCAGAGCCTGCTCGACGACCGCCAGCGCCGCGCCCAGGGTGTGCTCGACGCCGCCCAGCGCATCCTCGACAGCCTCGTCCGGCGCACCGCGCGCCTGACCCAGATGGACGAGCTCAACGCCTTCTTCGCCGCCGACCCGCTGATTCTCAAGCTGCGCGAAATGGCCGAGCGTCTGCGCGAGCTCAAGGACAGCGTCAAGGCTGACGATGTCGAGGCGCGCCTGAAGGCTGCACGCGACCAGGCGGTGCGTGCCCTGCGCGACAAGAGCGAGCTGTTCGAGGAAGGCGGCAACGTCATCAAGCTCGGCCCGCGTCACCGCTTCAGCGTCAACACCCAGGAATTGGATCTGACCCTGATGCCGCGCGGCGATGCGCTGTATCTGCACCTGACCGGCACCGATTTCCTCGAACCATTGCGTGACGAGACGCTGGAGGGGCTGCGCGACTACTGGCAGGTCTCGCTGGAGTCCGAATCGCCTGCGCTGTACCGCGCCGAATACCTCGCCGGCCTGGTGCTGGACGCTGCGCTGAACGGGCGTGAAGGGCTGACCCTGGATCTGCTCAAGACCCATCTGGCGCAGCCAGAAGACCTGACCCGGCTGATCCGCGACTTCGCCGCGCCGCGCTACAAGGATGCCTACGAGAAGGGCATCCACGATCACGATGCCGCGCTGGTCCTCATCCAGCTTCTGCCGCTGCGCGAAAGTGCCGGGCTGCTGCGCTATGCGCCCGCCGCGCGAGGCTTCGCCGCGCTGTTCTGGAACCGCTGGGGGGCGGACATCGAGGCCGAGCTGTGGCCCGAGCGTGCACGCAGCAGCCTGCACTTGCGGCAGATGTTCGGCAGTGAAGATGGCGTGCTGCGCCTGCAGGAAGAGATTGCTGCTGCGATGCAGCGCTTCCTCGCCCAGCACCCGCTGGCAGTGAGCGCCGCGCAACGTCAGGCAGCTGCGGCCTATCTGGTCGAGGAGCTGGCGGCCAAGCCCATCGAGTTCACCTTCAGCAAGTACGCGCGGCAACTGCTCGATACCCTGCAGCAGCGCATGCAGGCCAGTCATGTCTGGGATGACTACCGTGCGGCGCTGGACAACTTGCGGGGTCGCCCGGTGCAGCGCTGGTCGCTGGCGCAGACTTGGCTCGATGGCCTGTGTGCGCAGGACCAAGCGCTGGCCGAGCTGGTCGAGTACATTCCCGAAGCCGTGGCCATCAGCCTGCTGGACGACGAGTTCCCGCGTCGCTTCACCGAGGTCGACCTGCGCTTCACCGTCAGTGGCCTGCTCGGCGACCATCCGCGTGTGCAGGACGGTGCGCTGGTGCTTACCATCGACGACTACTTCGCTCGCCTGCAGCAGCACCGCGGCGACTTCGTGCCGCAGCTGCAGCGTTACCAGGCGCTGCGCCAGGAGGTCATCAACCGCGAGCGCGCGGCGCTGCGCCTGGGCGAGTTCAAGCCGCGGCCACTGTCGTCGTTCGTGCGTAACAAGCTGATCAACGACGTGTACCTGGGCTTTATCGGCGACAACCTGGCCAAGCAGATGGGCACCGCCGGCGAGAACAAACGCACCGACCTGATGGGCCTGCTGATGCTCATCTCGCCGCCCGGCTACGGCAAGACCACACTGATGGAGTACGTGGCGCATCGCCTGGGCCTGATCTTCATGAAGATCAACGGCCCGGCCCTCGGCCATGAAGTGCGCTCCATCGACCCGGCGCAGGCGCCGGACGCTACCTCGCGCCAGGAGCTGGAAAAGCTCAACCTGGCGCTGGAGATGGGTAACAACGTGATGCTCTATGTCGACGACATTCAGCACACCCACCCCGAGTTCCTGCAGAAGTTCATCTCGCTCTGTGACGGCACCCGGCGCATCGAGGGTGTGTGGAAGGGCAAGACCAAGACCTACGACATGCGCGGCAAGAAGTTCTGCGTGGTGATGAGCGGCAACCCGTACACCGAGTCCGGCGACGTGTTCAAGATCCCCGACATGCTTGCCAACCGTGCTGACATCTACAACCTGGGCGACACCCTGGGCGGCATGCAGGAAGCCTTCGCGCTGTCCTACATCGAGAACAGCCTGACCTCCAACCCGGTGCTGGCACCGCTGGCCACCCGCGACATGGCCGACGTCTACCGCTTCGTCGCCAAGGCCGAGGGCAAGCCGTTCTCCGCCAACGAGCTGAGCCACACCTACAGCGCCGCCGAGATCAACGAGATCACCTCGACCCTGCAGCGCCTGATGCAGATTCGCGATGTGGTCGGCCGGGTCAACCAGCAATACATCGTCAGCGCCGCGCAGGCCGACAGCTACCGCACCGAACCGCCGTTCAAGCTGCAGGGCAGCTACCGCAACATGAACAAGATGGCCGAGAAGATCAGTTCGGTGATGAACGATGCCGAGTTGCTGCAACTGATCGCCGACCACTATCAGGGCGAGTCGCAGCTGCTCACCACCGGTGCCGAGGAAAACCTGCTCAAGCTCGCCGAACTGCGTGGCAACATGACGCCCGAGCAGGCCGAGCGCTGGGCGCAGATCAAGCGCGACTTCATGCGCAACAAGGCCATGGGCGGCAGCGATACGGACGTTGGTGGCCGTGTGGTGGCGCAGCTCAACGATCTGGTCGAGAGCGTGCGTGGCCTGGGCGCTGGCAAGTCGGCCAGCGAGACGCCGAGCATTCCATGGGAACAGTTGCTGGCTGGATTGGACAACCTTGGCAAGCTGCGCCCGCAGGTAGAGGTGGTTGCGCCGCCGCAGCAGGGCACGCAAAAATTGCTGGAAAGCCTGGCCGATAGCCTGGAGAACAGCTTCCTGCCGCTGATCAAGGCGATGGACAAGAAAATCGACATCGATTTGCGTACCCACAACCGCATGCTGGAAATCTCCACCCAATTGCGCGATCTCGGCGCGCTACTCGGGCACGAGCAGCGCAGCGACGCCGCGGACGACGAGGCGCCGTGAGGCGAGGCTGGCTGGTTGAGTTGCGCCCGCTGATATTGATCAGCGGCGCGATGTTGCTGGTGCAGGTGGTCAATGGCGCCCTGGGCGGCACCTTGAATCTCTGGGGCCTGGTGCCCCGGCATATCGAGGCGTTGCCCGGCATCCTCCTCGCGCCCTGGTTGCATGGCAGTTGGGCGCATCTGCTCAGCAATCTGAGCGGCCTGCTGGTGCTCGGTAGCCTGGTGCTGCTGCGCTCGCGGCGTGATTTCTATTTTTCCAGTGCTTTTATCATCGTTGGCAGCGGTGTACTGGTCTGGCTGTTCGGCCGCACCGGCCTGCACGTCGGCGCCAGTGGCTGGCTGTTCGGTTTCTGGGGGTTATTGCTGGCGCGCGCCTGGTTCGAGCGCAGCCTGCTCGACCTGTTGTTGGCCGTGCTGGTGTTCTTCCTCTACGGCGGCTGGTTCTTCGGCCTGTTACCGCTTGCCGGCGTTTCCTTCGAATACCACCTGGCGGGAGCTTTCTGCGGTGTTCTCTATGCCGCGCTGAGCCGTCGTAAATATCGTTAAAAGGGACTTTAAATGGATTTCAATCGCCTCGACCAGCAACTGCGTGACAGCCTGGCCGACCTGCGCCTGAGCAATGAGGAACGTGACGAACTGCGCCAGCTGGGCAGCGAGTTGAATCAGGATCAGGTGCGCTTCATGCGCAACCGTGCCTTCGCCCTGGCCCGTGAATTGATGCGTGAGCCGGAGAACGTCGAGCCTGCGCTGAAATGGCTGGAGCAGGTGATCAAGACCCTCGACAGCGTTGGCAGCGCGCCGCGCGTGGAGCATGCCAGCGCTCACTTCAGTCCGGGTGAGAGCTGCCGGCGCAAGATCCGCGAGCTGTGCCGCCAGGCGCGAAAGAGCGTGGATATCTGCGTCTACACCATCTCCGACGATCAACTCAGCGAAGAAGTGCTGGCCTGTCATGAGCGCGGCATCGCCGTGCGGGTGATCACCGACAACGAAAAACAGTTCGATGTCGGCAGCGATATCCAGTGGCTGCGTGACAAGGGGGTGCCGCTGCGCATCGACGCCGGGCCTTATCACATGCACCACAAATTCGCCCTGTTCGATGGTCGCCTGCTGCTCAACGGCAGCTTCAACTGGACGCGCAGCGCCACCACCAGCAACGAGGAAAACCTGCTGGTGATCGACCATCCGCAACTGGTGGCAGCCTACGGTCGTGAATTCGACGCGCTCTGGGCGCGTTACGCAGGTAACTGATGGATCACCCTCACGCCCGCCAGCTCCTCGGTTTCTATCGCAGCTGCTACCTGGCCGACAGCCGCGACCTGGATCTGGACAACCTCGGCAAGCTGCCCGCCAATCGCTGGGCCTGGCTCGATGGGCGTGAGGAACTGGCCAGCGGCGGCATACCGCTTTTGCCGTTGTCGGCCGAGCTGGGGCGTGCGCTGGCCGAGGCGCAGGCGCTGTATCAACGTGAGCTGCAACTGGTCTACGGCGTGCTGCCGATCTGTGGACGGCTGCAACTGGAGAGCGGTGGTTCGCAGACGATCTGCGGCCCGCTGTTCTATTACGAGGCGAGCCTGCAACCGACGGCGGACGGACAGAGCTACTTGCTCGCCATCGACCCGCAGCAGGTGCATGGCAACTGGCGTCTGCTGCGCCGTCTGTTCGATGAAAGCGGCAACGCCAACCTCGATGGTCTGCCGCTGCCGACAGGCACGCTGGACGCCGCCTCCCTGGGCCAGTTGCTGGCCTGGGTGGCGCGCAATATGCGGGTGCGCGAGGTCAGTGAGGCTGCGGGGTTCCCGCACCTGGCAGATGTCGAGACGTTGGCCAAGGCCCAGCGTCGTCGCAGTTTGTCGCTGCAGGCCGGTGCCTTCGTCGCGCTGGTGCCGCGCGGCAGCGGAAGCCGTGGCATCGCCCATGAGCTGCAACTGCTGCAGGACACCGAGCGCCTGTCGCCCGCCTTGTTGCAACTGTTGGGCGAAACACCCTCTGTCCAGACCGCGGGCTCGGCCAGTACACCGCAGCGTTTGCCGGCGCAACTCAGCTCGGCCCAGTGCCAGGCGCTGGCCAATGCCGCAAGCTATCCGCTGAGCCAGATTTCCGGCCCGCCCGGTACCGGCAAGAGCTACAGCCTGGCGGCGCTGGCGCTGGATCGCTATCTGCAGGGTGAAAGTGTGCTGCTGGTCAGCCGCAGCGCCCAGGCGGTACGCGTGATCGCGCACAAGTTGCGCGAGGATTTCGGCCTGCGCGACGGTGTGCTCGAAGGCGATGGGCAGAGCCTGCGCCAGGCCTTGCGCGAGCGTATGGAGCGGTTGCTGCAGGGCGAATTCGAATGGGTGTCGGAACAGGCCGAAGAGCGCCAGCGCAGCGAGCTGGACGTGCTGACTCAGGCCGAGCGGCGCCTGTCAGCAGATTTTCGCAAGCGCTGCGAGCAGGCTGTGCGCTGGAGCCGCCTGTTGCTGCGCGCCGAACGTGGCAGCCTGGCCTTCTGGCAGCGCTGGTTGCAGGTGCCCTGGGTGCGCAAGCGTATTGGCAGCAGTGTGCGCCCCTGGGCATTGCTGGATGAACTGCGTGATTGCCAGCAGCGCCGCCAGCTTCTCAGTCGTGAGCACCTCAACAGTCATCGCGCCCTGAATCTCAAGCGCCTGCTGGTCAGCGATCGCGCGCTGTTCGTGCGTTACAACCAGGCCATCCGCGCGCGCAACTCACAGCGTCAACTGGCCTTGTTCGAGGATATCGACCCGGCGCGCCTGCTGGCTGCCTTCCCGATCTGGGTGGTGACCCTGGACGAGCTGCACCGCCTGCTGCCGCTGCGTGCGGAACTGTTCGACGTGATGGTGATGGATGAGGCGACGCAGTGCGACATCGCTTCGGCGCTACCGGCTTTCCAGCGCTGCAAGCGCGCGGTGGTCACCGGCGATGCGCGCCAGTTGCGACATATCTCCTTTCTCTCCCGCGTGCGCGAGACGCAACTGCTGCAGCGCGCCGGCCTGCAGGCCGAAGAGCGCGAAGCCTGGAGCTACCGCGACAACAGCGTGCTGGATCTGGTCGGCCTGCAACTGGCCAGCCAGGAGGCGGTGGTCTTTCTCGACGAGCATTTTCGTAGTCGTCCGGCGCTCATTCGCTTCAGTAACGAGCTGTTCTACGACCAGCGCTTGCGCGTGATGAAGGAGCGGCCCGGCCTTGATACCTGCGACAGCCTGCAACTGCTGCGCATCGAGGGCCAGCGTGGGCGCAACGGTGCCAACGAGGCGGAAGTGGAGCGGGTACTGGAGCTGATCACCGCGCATCTGGCCGAGTACCAGGGCAGCCCGCTCAAACCCAGCATCGGCGTGCTGTCGCCGTTTCGCGATCAGGTCGAGCGTATCCGCTTGCGCATCGGCGCAACGCTGCCGCTGGAGCAATTGCGCGAGTTCCGCCTGTTGGTGGATACGCCTTACGGCTTTCAGGGCGAGGAGCGCGACCTGATGATCCTCAGCTTCGCCATCGACCGCGAATCGAGCCAGGCGGCGAACTACCTGAATCGTGCCGATCTGTTCAACGTCGCCATCACTCGCGCCCGTGAGCGCCAGGTGCTGCTGTTCAGTGGTGACGAGCGACAGCTGTCCGCTACGCATCTGTTGCGCCGCTATCTGGAATTCCTGCAGAAACCTGGTGTCAGTTGGCAGGCGGGAGCCGTGCAGGACACCCGCCAGAACTTGTGTCAGGCGCTCGAAAGTCAGGGCGTCAGCGTGTGGAGTCACTATCCGCTGGCCGGGCAGGTGCTGGATCTATTCTGTCGCCGCGGCGACAAGTGCCTGGCCATTGACCTGATCGGCTTTCCGGGGGAGGGCGAAGGCTTTCTCGAACTGGAGCGCTACCTGGTGCTGGCGCGCGCCGGCCTGGAGACCTTGCCGCTGAGCTACGGTCTATGGCGTGAGGCACCAGAGCAGGCGTTGCAGGCGGTGCTGGCGCGACTCTGACGTCGTGGCGCAGGCCTTAGTAGACCATCAATATGCCGGGGGGCTTATGGCGCTGCGCAACGCTGTTCAACTGATCACCTATCCCGATCGCCTGGGGCGTAACCTGGGGGAGCTCTACCAACTGCTGGATCGGCATTTGGCCGATGCGCTGGGCGGGGTGCATATCCTGCCGTTGTATCCGTCCAATGCTGATGGTGGATTCTCGCCGCTCACGCACATGGAGGTGGACCCGCGCTATGGCGACTGGGCGGATGTCGAGCGCATCTCTGCCCGCTTCGACCTGTGCGTCGACCTGGTGATCAGTCATATCGCCGACGAGTCGCCGGAGTTTCTCGATTTCATTGCGCATGGCCAGGACTCGCCCTACGCGGATCTTTTCGTGCAGGTAGACAGCTTCGGCGAAATCGCTCACGACGACCTGGCCAAGATCCATATCCGCAAGGAAAAGGAGCCGTTTCGCGAGGTGCGGCTGGCCAACGGCGAGACCTGTCGGGTCTGGTGCACCTTCACCGAACGGCAGATCGACCTCAATTACGACTCGCCGAAAACCTACCAGTTGATGGAGCAGTACATGGCCTTCCTCGCGGCGCGCGGGGTCAAGCTGTTTCGCCTGGATGCCTTCGGCTATACCACCAAGCGTATCGGCACCACCTGCTTTCTGGTGGAGCCGAACGTGTATCGCATCCTTGAGTGGTTCCGGGAGACCGGGGCCAAGTACGAGGCCGAGATGCTGCCGGAGGTGCATGATCACATCAGCTACCAGTACGCCATCTCGCGGCGGCAGATGCGCCCCTACGGCTTCGCTCTGCCACCGTTGGTCTTGCACGCGTTGCTCAGTGGCAGCAGCCGCTACCTGAAGAACTGGTTGCGCATGTGCCCGCGTAATCAGATCACCGTGCTCGATACCCACGACGGCATCTGCATCCCGGATGTCGAAGGCATGCTGCCCGAGGCGCAGATCCAGTACCTGATCGATGAAGTCTCGACCCGCAGCGCCGACCCCATCCTGCGCCGTTCAGCGGTGAACGTGCATAGCGTCGGGGCTATCTATCAGCTCACCTGCACTTTCTACGAGGCCTTGATGCGCAATGACGAGGCCTATATCGCCGCGCGTGCCATCCAGTTCTTCGTGCCCGGTATCCCGCAGGTGTACTACGTTGGCCTGTTGGCTGGCTGCAACGACTTCGATCTGCTCGAGCAGACCGGCGAGGCGCGCGACGTCAATCGTCATTACTACAGCCTCGAGGAGGCCGAGCAGGCCTTGCGGCAACCCTTGGTGCAGCGTCTGCTGGCGCTGATGCGTTTCCGTTGCCAGCACCCGGCTTTCGAGGGGCGCTTCGAGCAGAACTATGCGGCTGACGACCAACTGCTACTGGCCTGGCGGCATGGCGAGCATTACTGCCGTTTGCACCTCGACCTCAGCAGTCTGCAGGCGACTATCGAATACACCGACGCACAGCAGGGTATCTGCCGTATGACCTGTTGAAGGTCGGCGTGGGCCATGCATTCGCGTTAGACTTGCGCTCTTTCGACCAGCCAAGAAGCCCGCCATGGCCCTGCCATCGACCACCTACAAGATCGAACTGAACCTCACCGACATGGATCGCAGCGTTTATGAAAACCTGCGTTTCACCGTCGCGCGCCATCCCTCGGAAACCGAGGAGCGCCTGGCCGCGCGGCTGATCGCCTATGCGCTGTTCTATCACGAGCAACTGGCGTTCGGTCGCGGCCTGTCGGATGTCGACGAGCCGGCGCTGTGGGAAAAGAGCCTGGATGATCGCGTGCTGCACTGGATTGAAGTCGGTCAGCCCGACAGCGAGCGCATCACCTGGTGCTCGCGGCGCACCGAGAAGTTCAGCCTGGTGGCCTATGGCAACCTGCGTGTATGGCAGGGCAAGTGCCTCGACCCGGTGCGCAGCCTGAAGAACATCAACGTGGTCGCCCTGGGCCAGGAGGCACTGGCCGACCTGGCGCTGGACATGCCGCGTTCGCTGAACTGGAGCGTGATGATCAGTGATGGCGAACTGTTCGTCACCGACGAGCGCGGTCAGCACGAGATTCCCATTGAGTGGCTCGCTGGCGAGCGTTGAAGCCGTAGGCGCCATTCGCTCCCTCTCCCATTCATGGGAGAGGGCTGGGGAGAGGGTAGATCAGGTTTGCATCATGTTGCCGGGCAGACCCTCTCCCCCGGCCCCTCTCCCGCAAGCGGGAGAGGGGAGACAACCCAGTACCATCTGAAAAAGCGACACCCTGCCCATGCGTATCGAAGCCCGTCCCTTACCCGCGCAACTGCCTGATCTGGGCAATCTGCCGCCACTGCTGACCCGTCTCTACGCCGCCCGTGGTGTGCAGTCCGCCGAAGAGCTGGACAAGGGCCTGGCGCGGCTGATTCCGTACCAGCAGCTAAAGGGTATCGATGCGGCGGTCGAACTGCTGGTAGAAGCCTTGGCGCAGCGTCAGCGCATCCTTATCGTCGGTGACTTCGATGCAGATGGCGCCACTGCCAGTTCGGTCGGCGTGCTCGGCCTGCGCCTGCTCGGCGCGGCGCATGTCGATTACCTGGTACCGAACCGCTTCGAGTATGGCTATGGCCTGACCCCGGAGATCGTCGCCGTAGCTCTCGAACGCCAGCCCGACCTGCTGCTGACCGTCGACAACGGCATCTCCAGCGTCGACGGCGTGGCGGCGGCCAAAGCCGCCGGGTTGACGGTGCTGGTCACCGATCACCACCTGCCAGGGCCGGAACTGCCGGCCGCCGATGCCATCGTCAACCCCAACCAGCCAGGCTGCGATTTCCCCAGCAAGGCCATGGCCGGTGTCGGCGTGATGTTCTACGTGCTGCTGGCGTTGCGCGCGCGGCTGCGCGAGACCGGCTGGTTCGCCAGCCGTGCGGAGCCCAATCTGGGCGAGTTGCTCGACCTAGTGGCACTGGGCAGCGTCGCCGACGTGGTGCCGCTGGATGCCAACAACCGCATCCTGGTGCATCAGGGCCTGGCGCGCATTCGTGCCGGGCGGGCGCGGCCTGGCCTGCGTGCGATTCTCGAAGTCGCCGGGCGCGACCACCGCCGTATCACCTCCACTGATCTCGGCTTCATCCTCGGGCCGCGCTTGAATGCGGCCGGGCGCCTGGACGACATGAGCCTGGGCATCGAATGCCTGCTCTGCGACGACGAGGCACTGGCCCGCGATATGGCGGTGCAGCTCGACCAGCTCAATCAGGATCGCAAGGCCATCGAGCAGGGCATGCAGCGCGAGGCGCTGGCCCAGCTCAAGGACTTGTCCCTGGACGACATGCCGTTCGGCCTGTGCCTGTTCGAACCGGACTGGCACCAGGGCGTGATCGGCATCCTCGCCTCGCGCCTGAAGGAGCGTTACCACCGTCCGGCCATCGCTTTTGCCGATGCTGGCGAGGGCATGCTCAAGGGCTCGGCGCGCTCGGTGCCGGGGCTGCATATCCGTGATGCACTGGATGCCGTGGCGGCCAAGCATCCGGGGCTGATCAGCAAGTTTGGCGGGCATGCCATGGCTGCCGGGCTGTCACTGCCGCAAGGCAACTTCGGCGCCTTTGCTGCGGCCTTCGACGCTGAGGTACGTCGTCAGCTCTGCGAGGACGATCTGACCGGCCGCCTGCTGTCCGACGGCCAGCTCGATGCCACCGAGTTCCACCTGGAACTGGCCCGCGCTTTACGCAACGCCGGCCCCTGGGGCCAGCACTTTCCCGAGCCGCTGTTCCATGGCGTGTTCCAGATCGTCAATCAGCGCATCGTCGGTGAGCGTCACCTGAAGCTGGTGCTCAAGACCGAGTGCGGCAGCGTGCAGCTCGACGGCATCGCCTTCAACATCGACCGCGACGTCTGGCCCAACCCCACGCTGCGTTGGGCCGAACTGGCCTACAAACTCGACCTCAACGAGTTTCGTGGCAATGAAACGGTGCAACTGATGGTGGCGCATATCGCTCCGCGTTGATTGCGGCTGCAATGAAATTCGGCGTTACCAATATGTCCGGCTGGCTGGGGCGAACTCTGCTAGAAACGCTCGTCAATACAACCGATGTCGGTTGAGGGGCATGCGGAATTTCCCTGTGTTATCCAGGGTCGGATGCACCGGTGCCTATTTTTCAGGAGAGTTCGCGATGAACACCAGCAATCTGCTCGACCAACTGCTCAAGGCCGGCCAGCAGGCCATGCAGAAGCCTGCGGCGAAGAACACCCAGGGGCAGCAGGCAGGCGGTTTGGGTGGCCTGCTCTCTGGTGGAGGCCTGGGCAGCCTGCTCTCGGGTGTCGGGGGCGGCGCGCTGGCGGCTGGTGCGGTCGGCCTGCTGCTGGGCAGCAAGAAAGCGCGCAAGATGGGCGGTAAGGCGCTGACCTATGGCGGCCTGGCTGCCCTGGGTGTGATGGCGTACAAGGCCTACGGCAACTGGCAGGCGCAGCAAGCCCAGCAGGGCGGCGCGCAGCCGGTCGAACCGCAGACCCTGGATCGTTTGCCGGCAGCGCAAGTCGAGCAGCACAGCCGCGCCATTCTCAAGGCCCTGGTGGCGGCGGCCAAGGCCGATGGTCATGTCGACGAGCGTGAGCGTCAGTTGATCGAAGAGGAACTGGGCAAGCTGGCGCAGGACGCCGAACTGCAGAGCTGGCTGCACACCGAACTGAACAAACCGCTGGACCCTGCTGACGTAGCGCGCGCCGCGGCTACCCCGGAAATGGCGGCGGAAATGTACCTGGCCAGCGTGCTGATGGTCGACGAAGAGCACTTCATGGAGCGCGCCTACCTCGAAGAGCTGGCGCGTCAGTTGAAGCTGCCGCTGGAGCTGAAGGCCGAGCTGGAAACCCAGGTGCGCTCGCTGCCGGCCGGTGTCTGAGTCGTCTTCTCGTTTCAGTCCGCATGCCGGGCATGGCCCGGCATCGCGTCATCACCATGATCGCTAAGGTAGGCTTCGACGGCCGCGCTAACCGTTGGTTGCAGGTGCCTTGGCTGATCGTCGTGCAGTAAACCGAAGCGTCGTAGCTTGTCCTTGAGCGGCCCCTTGACCTCGGCGAAGTGCAGTTCGATGCCGGCTTCCGCCAGCATTCGTTCCAGGTCGCCGAGCATGTCGGCAGAGGTCACGTCGATGCTGGTAACCGGTTCGGCGGCGATCACCACGCGGCGCACTGGCGCCGGGGCTTTTTCCAGCGCTTGCAGCAGACATTGCTGAAAGAGCTCGGCATTGGCGAAGAACAGCGGCGCGTCCCAGCGAAACAGCAGCAGGCCAGGTATCTGCCGCGCATCGGGGTGTCGCTTGATGTCATGGAAGCCGCGGATGCCCTCCACCTGGCCGAGAACGGTGTAGTAAGGGCGCCAGCCATCCCAGAGAAATTCGATCACCGCCAGCACCACTGCAATGCCGATGCCGGGGATCACGCCGAAGGTCAGCACACCGGCGAAGCAGGCCATCGACAGCCAGAACTCCCATTGCTGCACGCGGAAGATGCGCCGCAGGTCGGTGACCACGAACAGGCCGATGACGGCGGCAATCACCACCGCGGCCAGCGCGCTGGTGGGCAGGTACTGCATCAGATCCGGAGCCAGCATCAGCAGCAGGGCGACGCTCAGGGCACCGACGATACCGGCGACCTGGGTCATCGCGCCTGCAGCTTCCGCGACCGGCGTGCGTGACGAGCTGCTACTGATGGGAAAGCCCTGAAATAAACCACCGGCCAGGTTCGCCGCGCCAAGGGCGACCAGCTCCTGATTGGGGTCCACCGGGCGTCCGGTTCGGGCTGCATAGGTACGCGACAGCACGCTGGTGTCGGCGAACGCGACCAGGGCGACGGCGATGCCACCCAGCACCACGCTGGCCAGATCGACGCCGCTTAGCCAGGGCAGGGTGAAACTGGGCAGCCCCTGGGGCAGTTCGCCGAGCACCTGCACGCCCTGGGTATCGAGATCGAGCAGGGCGACCGCCAGGGTTGCCAGGGTCACGGCGATGAGGATACCGGGCAACTGCCTGAAGCGGCTCAGCAGCAGGATCAAGGCCAGGGTGCCGGCGCCGACGAGCAGGCTGTAGAGGTGGGCCTGGCCCTCGCTCAGCGCGCTGGCGATGGCCCGTAGGTCGCTGAGCGGACCCTGGCTGTCGATGCCAAAGCCGAACAACTTGGGCGCCTGGCTGATCAGCACGCTCAGCGCAATACCGTTCATGTAGCCATAGCGAATCGGCTTGGACAGCAATTCGGTGATGAACCCCAGGCGCAGCAGCCCGGCTATCAGGCAGGTGAGGCCGGCCACCACGGCCATCATGCTGGCCAGGGTCACCGCACGCATCGGGTCGCCACCGGAGAGCGGCAGCACCACGGCGAGAATCAGCGCTGCCAGGGCCGAGTCCGGGCCAAGCACGAGAATACGGCTGGGGCCGAACAGGGCGTAGGCCAGCAGCGGTACGATGGTCGCATACAGGCCATAGATGCCTGGCACACCGGAGGCCTCGGCATAGGCAATGCCCACCGGCACCAGCATGGTGGTCAGCACCAGGCCGGCGGTAATGTCTTTCGGCAACCAGGCCAGGCGATAGTCCCTGAGCGTTTGCAGGCCCGGAAGCCAGCGTAGCCAGCCGCGCTGTTGCGAAATGGCGGGAAGCGGCGTGTGTGGCTTGCGTGCAGGCGCTGGTGGCATCGCGGACGGGCTCGGGCAGGAATGCCTACAAGTAAAGCGCAGAGCGCGGGTGCTTCACCATAGCTGCCAGTCGATGGGCGCACATTCAGCCGCTACGTCAGACCAAAAGATCATTCATCCTCGCCCCCGGCTTGTTTTAGGCTGTTGGCCAATGACAAGAACGACACGCGAGGATGCTTATGTCGCAACTGCCACAGGACGCATACGACTACCTGATCGTTGGCGCCGGCCCAGCCGGTTGCCTGTTGGCCAACCGGCTTTCTGCAGACCCTGGCGTCAGCGTGCTACTGATCGAGGCGGGCGGGCGCGACAACTATCTCTGGATTCATATCCCGGTCGGCTACCTCTACTGCATCGGCAACCCGCGTACCGACTGGTGTTACAGCACCGAGGCCGATCCCGGTCTGCATGGCCGCTCGTTGAAATACCCGCGTGGCCGCGTGCTCGGCGGCAGCTCCTCGATCAACGGCATGATCTACATGCGCGGCCAGGCCGCGGACTACGATGGCTGGGCTGCGGCGGGCAATCCCGGTTGGGCCTGGCGTGATGTGTTGCCGCTGTTCAAACGCTCGGAGAATCATTTTGCCGGCGCCAGCGAATGGCACGGCGGCGATGGCGAGTGGCGGGTCGAGCGCCAGCGTCTGTCGTGGGAGATTCTCGAGGCCTTCCGTGAGGCGGCGGCGCAGAGCGGTATCGCCAGCGTCGATGACTTCAACGGCGGTGACAACGAAGGCTGCAGCTACTTTCAGGTCAACCAGAAGCGCGGCGTGCGCTGGAATGCCTCCAAGGCCTTTCTGCGCGATATTCGCCAGCGCCCCAATCTGCAGGTGCTGACCGGCGCCGAAGCCGAACGGCTGGAGCTGGAGGGCGGTCGCGCCCGTGCGCTGCATCTGCGCAGCCAGGGGCGGGCGCTGCGGGTGGCGGCACGCCGCGAGATCATCCTGTGTGCCGGCGCCATCGGTTCACCGGCCTTGCTGCAGCGTTCCGGCATCGGCCCTGGGCCGCTGCTCGAACGCCTGGGCATCGGCGTCAGGCACGAGCTGCCAGGTGTCGGTGAGAACCTGCAGGATCACCTGCAACTGCGTTTGATCTACCGCGTCGAGGGCGTGAAGACGCTCAACCGCATTGCGGCCACGCCTTGGGGCAAGCTGGGCATGGGCCTGGAGTACCTGCTCAGGCGCAGCGGGCCGCTGTCCATGGCACCCAGCCAGCTTGGTGCCTTCGCCAAGTCCGACCCCGGCCAGGTGCGCGCCAACCTGCAGTATCACGTGCAGCCATTGTCGCTGGAGCGCTTTGGCGAGCCCTTGCACGATTTCCCGGCCTTCACCGCATCGGTATGCAACCTGCGTCCGACCAGCCGCGGCAGCGTTCAGATTGCCTCCGTCGATGCCAGCGTAGCCCCGCTGATACGCCCCAACTACCTCAGTGACGAGCGGGATCTACAGGTGGCTGCAGACGCCATTCGCCTGACCCGGCGCATCGTCGCCGCGCCCGCCCTGGCCGGCTACAGGCCCGAGGAATACAAGCCGGGGCCGCAGTACCAGAGCGAGGAAGACCTGCAGCGCGCTGCGGGCGAGATCGGCACTACCATCTTCCACCCGGTCGGCACCTGCGCCATGGGCCAGGGCCGTGAAGCGGTGGTCGATGCCCGTCTGCGCGTACATGGCATCGCCGGGCTGCGTGTGGTCGACGCGTCGATCATGCCGAGCATCACCTCGGGCAATACCTGCTCGCCGGTGCTGATGATCGCGGAGAAGGCCGCGCAGATGATCGCCGCCGATGCGCGAGCGGCGATAAGCATGGTGCCGCAGCGCGAGCCTGGTTGCGGGGTGAGCGCGTGACCGCTCGATTCGAAGTGCCTTGGCGGGCGAGGCGACAGGTGTGCTCTGCTAGCATTGGGCGTCGATGAATGGAGGCGAACATGGCTCTGCGTGGAGTGCTGATCGGGTTGGGCTTGCTGCAGGTCGCCACGGGTGTTGTAGCTGGCGACCTGGCGTTGGACCAGCGCGCCTTGCTCCTGGAGGACAGTAGGTTGCCGCGTGAGGCAGCCCTGGATCGTCTGCAGCAGGTGCGCTTCGCCTTTCGCGAGGCGGCGCCTGAGGCCGGCGAGTGGCCGCTGTGGTCGCGTACTTACGGCATCCAGGGGAGCTGGGGCGACGCCGGCCTCGAGCGCCGCGGCGAGGGGCTGCTGATGGGGATGGATCGTGCGCTGGGCGGACAGTGGATCGGCGGTGTGCTGGGTGGAGTGACGCGTGCCCGGCTGGATCATGATCAGGGTCATGGCCGCACCGATAGCCGTTACCTTGGGGTCTACGCCGCGACTCGGGTATACAACCAGTTAGGGTTTCGGCTCGGGTTGCTGCACGGCTGGCACGAGCTGGAACGGCGCGATAACGCGCGCAGTTGGCAGCTGTTTGGCGAAAGCAGTTACGCCATGGACTATCGCGATTTCACCTTGGAGCCATTTGCCGGCCTGGCGTTAGTGCATCTGGATGCCGACGCCCGGCGTTTCGACGGACTGCGCCTGGCGGCAGCGCACGAGCAGGCTGGTTACCTGACGCTTGGCTGGCGCCTGGCCGCGCCCTGGTATTGGCAGCAGCGCAAGTGGGTAGGGCGTGCCAGTCTGGCGCTGCGGCAGAACCTGGGCAGCGACCGCTTGCGTGACGAGGCGGTCGACGGCCAGGGCGTACTCCAGCAAATGCACAGTCGTGAGTTCGAGCGCAGCAGCCTGCGTCTTGACCTGAGCCTGGATCATGAACTCAGCCGCAGTCTCTACCTGGGCCTGACCTATGCGGGCCACTATGCCGAAGACGCGCGCGACAACGCCTTGGCCGCACGCCTGAGCCTGAAGTTCTGAGCGCGCCCCGCCGGTCAGCCAGCGGGCTGCCAGGGGGCTTCGAGTCGGGTATACTCGCCGGCTTTTCAGAAACTTTGCGGTCACGGCTCTTGCCGTGCTCGGCCAGGGCAGCGCATCAGCCGCCCGGGTGAGCCGGATTGAGCCGTTTCGCGTCTTTTGCCCGAGAGTGCTGCCCACCATGGAAATCAATCCGATCCTCAACAGCATCAAGGACCTGTCCGAGCGAACCCAGTCAATTCGGGGGTATCTTTGACTACGATCACAAGCATGATCGTCTGGTCGAAGTAAACCGCGAGCTGGAAGACGCCAGCGTCTGGAACAAGCCCGAGTACGCGCAAGCCCTGGGCCGTGAGCGCGCCATGCTGGCGCAGATCGTCGAAACCATCGACGACCTCACCGGCAGCCTGACTGATTCCAAAGATCTGCTGGAAATGGCTGCCGAAGAAAACGACGAAGGCGCGGTGAACGACATCGCCGCCGAAGTCGAGCGCCTGCGCGAAATCCTCGAGAAGCTGGAATTCCGCCGCATGTTCAGCGGCGAGATGGACCCGAACAACTGCTACCTGGATATCCAGGCCGGCTCCGGCGGTACGGAAGCGCAGGACTGGGCCAACATCCTGCTGCGTATGTACCTGCGCTGGGCCGACAAGCGCGGCTTCGACGCCACCATCATCGAACTGTCCGAGGGTGAAGTCGCCGGTATCAAGGGCGCCACCGTGCACATCAAGGGCGAGTATGCCTTCGGCTGGCTGCGCACCGAGATCGGCGTGCACCGCCTGGTGCGCAAGAGCCCGTTCGACTCCGGCGCGCGTCGTCACACCTCGTTCTCGGCAGTGTTCGTATCGCCCGAGATCGACGACAAGGTCGAGATCGACATCAACCCGTCCGACCTGCGCATCGACACCTACCGCTCCTCCGGCGCTGGTGGTCAGCACGTCAACACCACCGACTCGGCGGTGCGTATCACCCACGTGCCGACCAACACCGTGGTCGCCTGCCAGAACGAACGCTCCCAGCACGCCAACAAGGACACCGCCATGAAAATGCTGCGGGCCAAGTTGTACGAGCTGGAGATGCAAAAGCGCAACGCGGCTTCGCAGGCGCTGGAAGACAGCAAGTCGGATATCGGCTGGGGGCATCAGATCCGCTCCTACGTGCTCGATGACTCGCGCATCAAGGACCTGCGTACCGGCGTCGAGCGTAGCGATTGCCAGAAAGTCCTTGATGGCGACCTCGACGGCTACCTCGAGGCCAGCCTCAAGCAGGGCCTGTAAGCCCAGTAACCAATCCGTGGGAGCCGGCTTGCCGGCGCCTGCTCAAAATCTTGTACGACACGCCAGGCAGAAAAAGCGACCATGAGCGACCAACAACTCGACCACAACGAACTGCAACAGGAAGAAAACAAGCTGATTGCCCAGCGCAAGGAAAAGCTTGCTGCCGTCCGTGAGCAGGGCATTGCCTTCCCCAACGATTTCCGCCGCGACCGCCTGTGCGCCGACCTGCAGAAACAGTACGAGGGCAAGAGCAAGGAAGAGCTGGAAGCCGCCGCGATCCCGGTCAAGGTGGCTGGGCGCATCATGCTCAACCGTGGCGCCTTCATGGTCATCCAGGATACCTCCGGGCGCCTGCAGGTCTACGTCAACCGCAAGACCCTGCCGGCCGAGCAACTGGAAGCGGTCAAGCACTTCGACCTGGGCGACATAATCGCTGCCGAGGGCACCCTGGCCCGCTCGGGCAAGGGCGATCTGTACGTCGACATGCAGAACGTGCGCCTGCTGACCAAGTCGCTGCGCCCGCTGCCGGACAAGCACCATGGTCTGACCGACACCGAGCAGCGCTACCGCCAGCGCTATGTCGACCTGATCGTCAACGAGGAAGTGCGCCACACCTTCCGCGTACGTTCGCAAGTGATCGCGCACATCCGTCGTTTCCTCAACGAGCGCGGCTTCCTTGAAGTGGAAACCCCGATGCTGCAGACCATCCCCGGCGGCGCTGCGGCCAAGCCGTTCGAGACCCACCACAACGCGCTGGACATGGCCATGTTCCTGCGTATCGCCCCGGAGCTGTACCTCAAGCGTCTGGTGGTCGGTGGCTTCGAGAAAGTGTTCGAGATCAACCGCAACTTCCGTAACGAAGGCGTCTCGACCCGGCACAACCCCGAGTTCACCATGCTCGAGTTCTACCAGGCCTATGCCGACTACCGCGACAACATGGACCTCACCGAGGAGCTATTCCGCGAGCTGGCCCTGGCCGTGCTGGGCAGCACCGACGTGCCATATGGCGACAAGGTGTTCCACTTCGGCGAGCCGTTCGTGCGTCTGTCGGTGTACGACTCCATCCTCAAGTACAACCCGGACATCACCGAGGCTGACCTCAACGACGTCGAGAAGGCCCGCGCCATCGCCAAGAATGCCGGCGCCAAGGTGCTCGGCCACGAAGGCCTGGGCAAGCTGCAGGTGATGATTTTCGAAGAGCTGGTGGAGAGCAAGCTGGAGCAGCCGCACTTCATCACCGAGTATCCGTTCGAAGTGTCGCCACTGGCGCGTCGCAACGACGACAATCCCAACGTCACCGACCGCTTCGAGCTGTTCATCGGTGGTCGTGAGATCGCCAACGCCTACTCCGAGCTCAATGACGCCGAAGATCAGGCCGAGCGTTTCCTCGCCCAGGTGGCCGAGAAGGATGCCGGTGATGACGAAGCCATGCACTACGACGCCGATTTCGTCCGCGCCCTGGAGTACGGCATGCCGCCGACGGCTGGTGAAGGCATCGGCATCGACCGCCTGGTGATGCTGCTGACCAACTCACCCTCGATCCGCGACGTCATCCTGTTCCCGCATATGCGTCCGCAGGCTTGATGCCACACAGAAAGCCGCCTTCGGGCGGCTTTTTGCTACTTGTCGTTGCACTTTTCACGGCGATTTCACCGGTCGCCCGGGCTGTAAGCGAAACGGAGCCTTTTGCTTGCCTGTCCAAGCCATTACTCTCCCTGTCATAACTAGAACCTAGAGGGTCGACCCATCTTGAGCTCCGTGCCCGCGTCCCCGAATGCCACCCAGGCAGCCAATGCCGTCGCCGAAAGCGTCCAGTACCAGGGCCGCAAGGCCAGCCGTCAGGGCAGCGAGCAGCGCCGCCAGGCGATTCTCGATGCCGCCATGCGCATCATCGTGCGCGAGGGCGTGCGCGCCGTGCGCCATCGCGCTGTGGCGGCCGAGGCGCAGGTACCCTTGTCGGCCACGACCTACTATTTCAAGGACATCGATGACCTGATCACCGATACCTTCGCCCAGTTCGTCGAGCGCAGCGCCGCGCAGATGGCGGCATTCTGGGCCGGTACCCAGGGTGCGCTGGAGGAGATGGTCGGGCGCCTGGATGGCAGCGAGCAGGCGCGTCGGCAATTGGCTGACGAAATCGCCGCTCTGGCGGTGCAGTACGTGCAGCGCCAGTTGCATGAGCGTCGTGATCACCTGATCGCCGAGCAGGCATTCCAGCAGGAAGCCTTGCTCAATCCACGACTGCGCGAGCTGGTGCGAGCCCACCGGCAGATCCTGCAGCAGGGGGTCACCCACTTCTTCGAGGTACTGGGCTCGCGCCAGCCTGAACAGGATGCCGTGCTGTTGACGGCCGCCATCGTGCGGATGGAGTATCAGGGCCTGCTAGACGGTGTAGAGCACCTGGACAGCCAAGGAATGCTGGCCATCCTTAAACGCTACATGAATCTGGTTCTGGGGTTGTAAACCGTCGATCATCGGGTCGAACGGCCTTCACAAGGAGAGCGTAATGAAAGCCTGGCGCGCATTGGTCGCCCTGTCCTTCCTGCTGTTGAGTGGTTGCCTGGTCACCTTCAAGGACCCGATTCCGGCCAACGAGGCTGCCCCGATACCTCTGCTGGGCGAATGGACCCGGCAGGACGAGTGGGGCGACCAGCTGTTTCTGGAGATCACCCGTGCCGGCTCCAACCTCTACCTGGCGCGTATCTACGAAGGCAGCGCGGACAACGAAAGCAGCTTCGAGGAGTTCGGTTTCACCGTCGCTCATCATGGCCGCCGCTGGTACCTCTCGGCGGGCCTGCCGAAGAGCCTGGGGGCCAACTTCGCCATTGCCGGTTTCGAGTTGACCAAGGACAACGAGCTGGTGCTGTACAACCTCGACGCTGACCGCATTCTCCAGGATATGGAAAAGGGCCTGCTGGAAGGGCAGACCGTTTCCATGCCTGAAGCGGACGGCGCATTGATCACCAGCCCGCTGGACAAGGTGTTCGCTTACCTCGACGACCCGGCCAATGCCGACCTGTTCGTCGAAGTGGCGCGTTATCAGCGGGCCGCCGAGTAGGAACTGCAATGAATAGCCAGCAGAAACTGGACGACTATCAGCTCTGTATCCGCGCCCTCAGTGACCGCATCGTGGAAGCACAAACGCCCATCCGTGTACTCGATGCGGTGAAGTGGGACGACGGCATCCGTGACGGCTTTCTCAAGGCCAAGGGCAAGCAGCCGCCGGCCGTCGATCGCGACTACTACCTGAGTCGGCCGCTGGCCTTCGATGCCGCCGCGAAGAAACTGGAATTTCAGAACATCGAGCGCGACATTACCCGCCAACTCGGCCAGTTCAACCCGGTCGGGCAGATCATGCGGCGCATGTGCAAGGAATACCGCATGGTCATCCGCATGCTCGAAGCACGTGGCACCGAGGACTTCGGTCTGATCAGCCAGGAGCTGTATGGCGCTGCCTCCGACGCCTTTCATGCCGGTGATCCGACCCTGGCCGACCTCGGCCTGATGCTATCGGACTACCTCAACAACATCGCTGCGCGTGGTGACCTGGAAGACGAGGCCAAGACCCTCGGTGCCAGTGATGCGGTGAACATCCTGCAGCAACGTCTGGCCGGGGTGTTCGGCGACGACACCATTCGCGTGTTCGAGTCCGACGGCATCCTTGCCGACGCGGCCGCTGGCGCCGATTACATCAAGATCCGCAGCGATGCGCGTTTCAACGAGCGCGACGTCAAGGCGCTGGAAGTGCATGAAGGCCTGGTGCATGTCGGCACCACGCTCAACGGCCTCAACCAGCCGATCTGCACCTTCCTGGCCAAAGGCCCACCCTCATCGACGGTGACCCAGGAAGGTCTGGCCATTCTCATGGAGGTCATCGCCTTCGCCTCCTATCCGACCCGCCTGCGCAAGCTGACCAACCGCACCCGCGCCATCCACATGGCCGAGGAGGGCGCGGATTTTCTCGAGGTGTTCGAGTTCTTCCGCGAGCAGGGCTACGGCCTGGAAGGCGGCTACAGCAACGCCAGCCGGGTGTTCCGCGGTTCGCTGCCGACGGGCCTGCCGTTCACCAAGGATCTCTCGTACCTCAAGGGCTTCATCCTGATCTACAACTACATCCAGCTGGCGGTGCGCAAAGGCAAGCTGGAGCAGATTCCGCTGCTGTTCTGCGGCAAGACCACCCTGGAGGACATGCGCACCCTGCGCAAACTGGTGGACGAGGGCCTGGTGCAGCCGCCCAAGTATCTGCCGCCGCAGTTTCAGGACATGAACGCGCTGTCGGCCTGGATGTGCTTCTCCAACTTCCTCAACCATCTGAGCCTGGATCGCATCGAAGCGGACTACGCCAATATCCTTTGATCGCAGCCCGGTAGGGTGCGCCGCGCGCACCGCTGGCGCAGCGCATCGCCAGGCATACACCGTCGTGGCCTACCCTGGAGACCCGTAAGTGCCCAGCCATCAACTCGAATACGAAATCCTCGGCGCTTCGGCGCAATCGGTGGAGATCATCCTCGATCCTGGCGAGACGGTGATCGCCGAGGCCGGCGCGATGAACTACATGACCGACGGCGTGCGCTTCGAAACGCGCATGGGTGACGGTTCGTCCAGCGGTCTGCTGGGCAAGCTGTGGAGCGTTGGCAAACGCATGCTCACCGGCGAATCGCTGTTCATGACCCACTTCAGCAATGCTGGCAAGCGCCAGGCGCGGGTCGCCCTCGCCGCGCCTTATCCGGGTACTGTGGTGCCCATCGATCTGGCGAAGATCGGTGGGCGCTTGATCTGCCAGAAAGACGCCTTCCTTTGTGCCGCCCATGGCACCAGCATCGGTATCAGCTTCGCCAAACGTCTGGGCGCCGGTTTCTTCGGCGGCGAGGGTTTCATCCTGCAGAAGCTCGAAGGCGATGGCCTGGCCTTCGTGCATGCCGGTGGCACGGTGATCCGCAAGGAGCTGAACAATGAAACCCTGCGCCTGGACACCGGCTGCCTGGTGGCCTTCAGCAGTGGCATCGATTACGACATCGCTCTGGCCGGCGGCCTCAAGAGCATGCTGTTCGGTGGCGAGGGCATTTTGCTGACCACGCTCAAGGGTACCGGCACGGTGTGGATTCAGAGCCTGCCATTCTCGCGCCTGGCCGAGCGCGTCTATGCGGCGACCGTGCAGGCGCGCGAGGAGGTTCGCGCCGGTGGCAAGTAGCCTGCGAGCACTGGTCTTGCTGCTGGCCAGCCTGTGGCTGGCTGGTTGCAGCGGCCTGTTGTTCTACCCGGAGCCGGGTTTACCGATCACTCCGGCTCGCGCTGGCCTGGAATACCGCGACATCGAACTGCGCGCAGCCGATGGCACGCGTTTGCATGCCTGGTGGTTGCCGGCCCAGGCTGGCGTGCAGGTCAAGGGCACGGTGCTGCATCTGCATGGCAATGGCGGCAACCTGGCCTGGCACCTGGGCGGCGTTCACTGGCTGCCGGAACAGGGCTATCAGGTGCTGATGCTGGATTATCGCGGCTACGGTCTGTCCGAAGGCAAGCCGCGGCTGCCGGAGGTCTATCAGGACATCGATGCCGCTTTCGTCTGGCTCGAACAGGCGCCGCAGGTGCAAGGCGCGCCGCTTTTCCTGCTCGGGCAGAGCCTCGGTGGTGCATTGGCCGTGCATTATCTGGCCGAGCATCCCGAGCGCCAATCGACCTTGCAGGCCATCGCACTGGACGGGGTGCCGGCCAGTTATCGCGACGTCGCCCGCCATGCGCTGAGCAAGTCCTGGTTGACCTGGCCGCTGCAGGTGCCGCTGTCCTGGCTGGTGCCGGACGGCGACAGCGCGATTCACAGCATCGATCGACTCGCAGGCGCGCCCTTGCTGATCTATCACAGTGTTGACGACGTGATCGTGCCGCTTTCCAATGGCCAGCGTTTGTATCAAGCTGCGCGCCCGCCACGCGCCTTTCAGGCGACTCGTGGCCTGCACGTGCAAACCTTTGCCGAGCCCGCCTGGCGTCAGTCGCTACTGGCGTTCTTCGTCGCGCCGCAGGCCTACGTCGAGCGCCTGGGACCGGCTACCGAATCCGCAACAGAGAGTCCGCAATGACCGAACGTAATCCCATCCCCCTGATCCTCACGGGTGTCGCCAGCATCGTCGGCACCATCGGCGTGCTCTGGTACTACGGCTACGTGCATTTCGCCAAACCGGAAGATGCGCTGCTGCTGTCCGATTTCACCATGCTCAAGACCGTTCCAGGTGAGGACTACAAGGTCTCGCTGAAACCGGCCAACCAGGTGGCGCAGTGCATCGATGGCGTGCTGGTGTTGTTCGACATGCAGCAGAAGGGGCTGACCGGCGTGCTGGTGGACAACAAGAAGCAGGCGGTGCGCTGCATCGGCCAGGAAACCCCGGCCCTGGAGCAGTAAGGCAAAACGCCAAAAAAGAAACCCGCCATCAGGCGGGTTTCTTCATTCCGGCATGGCTGTCAGGCGCCGGTAGCCGAACGCGGAGCGACCGGCTGGTTGTCGTTGGAGATGGTCACCTCCACACGACGGTTCTGTGCACGACCGGAGTCACTGGAGTTGTCCGCGACCGGATACTCCTTGCCATAACCCTGGGCGACGATGCGCGTCGGCTCCACGCCGGCGCGAATCAGTGCGCGACGTACGGACTCGGCGCGACGCTCGGACAGGCCCTGGTTGTAGCTGGCCGAGCCGACGCTGTCGGTATAACCCTCGACGATCACCTGGCGCTCCGGATTTTCCTGGAGAAAGCGTGCCAGCTGGGTGACGTTGGGCAGTGCGCTGCTCTTGAGTTCGGCCTTGTTGAAGTCGAACAGGACGTCACCGAAGGTCACCAGGGTGCCGCGTTCGGTCTGCTTGGCGTTGAGGCTGTCCTGTAGCTTACGGATCTGCGCGTCGCGAGCATCGAGCAGGGCCTGGGCGCGCTGCGCCGAGGAGTTCTTCAGCTCGGCTTCGGCGTTACGCAGGACGATGGTCTGCTTGGCTACCTCGACGCGCTTGTTGGTCAGGTAGGCCAGTTGGTCGACCTTCTTCTCGTCTTCCTTTTCCATGTAGGCCTTGTCGGCCTTGTTCAGCCATTCCTGGGCTTCCTTGGTTTCCAGCGCCGCGACCTTGCTCGCCTGCGGATCGCTCTGCAGCGAGGAGAAGTTGCTACGCGCCGACTCCAGGTTGGCATTGGGCTGGTGCGAGCAGGCGGCCAGGCCGACGCTCAGGGCCAGAAGGGCGGGGATCATCACGTGTTTACGCATGGCGTTCATCCTTTGATCTGTCAGCGAATGGGTGGGGTGCATGCCGCTCACTGAGCGTTACGCATGCCTTCCTCACGCAGTTCCTGAACACCCTGACGGGCGTCCTGCAAAGCCTGCTCGGCTTTGGCGGCCTGGGCCTTGCGCTCGGCGAGTCGGGCATCCCACTCGGCCTGTTCAGCCAGGCGACGGGCCTTCTCATACTCTTTTTCGTGCATGGCCAGCTCCGCCTCTTTGAGCTTGTCCTGCGCGGACTTCATTTCCACGGCGGCAAACTCGGTACCGCCAGCGCTGATCGCCGAGTTCACGGCAGACTGCGTCACGGCGTATTGCTCGCTGGGCGGGTTACCCGCACAGCCAGCCAGTACCAGGCTGCTACCCAGTGCCAGGGCAGCCAGTTTGATCCCGTGCAGGCGGCTGCGCGGGGCTTTCTCGGTATGGGTCTTCATGGCGGCTAACTCCATTTGAAACACTCCTATGAATGACGATATCCGTGGCAATTGGCCTATCGTGTTGCTCGTCTACCAAGGGGGTTGGCGCTATTGGCGTGCCACGATGGCCTGCAGTTGGGACCGACAGGTTTTTCGAATAGTTCAGAAAAAAACACAGCGTGCTTATGGTTTTCTGGATGACTGGTCAGTCAACTATTTGCCTGTGACAAGGCCGCGGTAGGGCCTTCCATGCGGTTGGAAACGCTCTTTTTGCCCTTCTATGTAAAGGGTTTGGTGGGTTTCTATGGGGCGAAGGAGGGCCCTGGCGCCCGCGCATTGCCGAAGGTGGGGGAGGCGCGGTGTCAGTGCGAAAAGGGCCGGCCGGGAGACTTACGTTCTCCCTGAGCGCCTGGAATTGAACAATATGTCGAACGCAAAGAGTTGTTCAGGGCGTCAATGGCTTGTCTCTTTACCCGTGTCACTCAGTTCACGCAGGTATTTGCGCGACAGCGCCAGAAAGCGCGGTGTGGGCCCTATGTCCTCGTACAGCGGGTCGCCTTGCTCGTCCAGTGCTACGACCTTGCTGCCGCGCACGTAGGGTAGGCTGGCTTCGAGTTCCTCGAGCGCTGCGCCGATCAGTTCGCCGAGCAGTTCCTCGCTGTGGTGCTTGGGGTACATCTCGGTGAGCGCCGCCAGGCGAGCGGCCGACTCGACATCCAGATGAATGTGATAACGGGTAGGTGTCAGGTGCCCCTTGGCATTCTGTTCCCAGTGTTTTGCCAGTTCGCGAATTCTCATGTCGTTACTCCTCACGGGTGGCGCAGCTGATGCCGGCTAGCGCATCCACTACGCCTGTCAGTAAGCCTAGTCCCAGCACGCACGACTGCCTGGGTACGCGTCGCACCCTTGTAAGAAGTTGGCGCGCTGGGCACTCTGTTGACACTGGACAGGAGAAGGAGTGCGACATGGCGGAAATCGATGCGCGCCTGCGTGAAGAGGTGCACCTGCTCGGCGAACTGCTCGGGCATACCATCAGCACCCAGTTGGGCGACGAGTTTCTCGACAAGATCGAACGCATACGCAAGTCGGCCAAGGCCGGTCGTCGCGGCTCTGCCGCGGGTGCCGAGCAGTTGACCAGCACCCTCGGGGACCTGGGTGACGACGAACTGCTGCCGGTGGCACGGGCCTTCAATCAGTTTCTCAACCTGGCCAACATCGCCGAGCAGCAGCACCGTGTGCGCCGCCGCCGTGCGGGTGAGCCCGAGCCGTTCGAGTTGCGCGTGCTCGACGAGCTGCTCGAGCGCCTGCTCGCCGCCGGGCAGGGCAGCGATGAACTGGCGCGTCAGCTGGGGCGTCTGGATATCGAACTGGTGCTGACAGCGCACCCCACCGAAGTGGCGCGGCGTACGCTGATCCAGAAATACGATGCCATCGCCGCGCAACTGACGGCACTGGATCACAGCGATCTGTTACCAACAGAACGTGAACGCATCGCCCAGCGCCTGCAGCGGCTGATCGCCGAGGCCTGGCACACCGAGGAAATCCGTCGTAGCCGGCCCAGCCCGGTGGACGAAGCCAAATGGGGCTTCGCTGTCATCGAGCATTCGCTATGGCAGGCCGTGCCGCAGTTCCTGCGCCGTGCCGATCAGAGCCTGCAGGCCGCCACCGGTCTGCGTCTGCCGCTGGAGGCTGCGCCGATTCGCTTCGCCTCGTGGATGGGCGGTGACCGTGACGGTAACCCCAATGTCACCGCGCGCGTGACCCGTGAGGTGTTGCTGCTGGCGCGCTGGATGGCCGCCGATCTCTACCTGCGCGACGTCGATAATCTGGCCGCGGAACTGTCCATGCAGCAGGCCAGTGACGAACTGCGCGCGCAGGTGGGCGACAGTGCCGAACCGTACCGTGCCTTGCTCAAGCAGCTGCGCGAGCGCCTGCGCGAAACGCGCAGCTGGGCGCAGCAGGCCCTCAGCGCCGATGTGGCGCCGAGTAATGCAGTGCTGCGCGACAACCATGAGCTGCTGGTGCCGCTGCAGCTCTGCTACCAGTCGCTGCATGCCTGCGGCATGGGTGTGATTGCCGATGGCCCGTTGCTCGATTGCCTGCGCCGGGCAGCCACCTTCGGTCTGTTTCTGGTACGCCTCGATGTTCGTCAGGATTCCTCCCGGCACGCTGCGGCGATGTCGGAAATCACCGATTATCTCGGCCTCGGTCGCTACGCGGAATGGGATGAGGAGGCGCGCCTCAGTTTTCTCCAGCGCGAGCTGGATAACCGCCGGCCACTGCTGCCGAACGACTATCGTCCTTCGGCCGATACTGCCGAAGTACTCGCCACCTGCCGCGAGGTGGCTGCCGCTCCCGCCGCATCGCTGGGCTCTTACGTGATCTCCATGGCCGGTGCTGCCTCCGACGTGCTGGCCGTGCAACTGCTGCTGAAAGAGGCCGGGTTGCGCCGGCCGATGCGGGTGGTGCCACTTTTCGAAACCCTGGCCGATCTGGACCACGCCGGGCCGGTTATCGACCGGCTGCTGGGGTTGCCCGGCTATCGCGCGCGGCTGCATGGCCCGCAGGAAGTGATGATCGGTTACTCCGATTCGGCCAAGGACGCCGGTACAACCGCCGCTGCCTGGGCGCAGTACCGCGCCCAGGAAGAGTTGGTGCGTCTGTGTCGCGCGCATCAGGTCGAACTGCTGCTGTTCCATGGTCGCGGTGGCACCGTTGGCCGTGGCGGTGGCCCTGCTCACGCGGCCATTCTGTCGCAACCGCCCGGCTCGGTTGCGGGGCGCTTCCGCACTACCGAGCAGGGGGAAATGATCCGCTTCAAGTTCGGCCTGCCGGATATCGCCGAGCAGAACCTCAACCTCTATCTGGCTGCGGTGCTGGAAGCCACGCTGCTGCCGCCACCGGCACCGGAGCCAAGCTGGCGGGCGATGATGGATCGCCTTGCCGATGTTGGCGTGAAGGCCTATCGCAGCGTGGTGCGCGAGCATCCGCAATTCGTCGAGTATTTCCGCCAGGCCACGCCGGAGCAGGAGCTCGGCCGCTTGCCGCTGGGCAGTCGCCCGGCCAAGCGGCGCGAAGGTGGTGTGGAGAGCCTGCGGGCGATCCCATGGATTTTCGCCTGGACCCAGACCCGTCTGATGCTGCCGGCCTGGCTCGGCTGGGAGCAGGCCCTGGGACAAGCCCTGCAAGGCGGTGATGCTGAGCTGCTGAAAAGCATGCGCGAGCAATGGCCGTTCTTCCGCACCCGCATCGACATGCTGGAAATGGTCCTGACCAAAGCGGACGCCAATATCGCTGCCCTGTATGACGAACGCCTGGTCGAACCGTCGCTGCAGGCGCTGGGTGCGCAGTTACGCGACCTATTGTCGCAGGCCTGCGCTGCTGTGCTGGAACTGACTGGCCAGTCGCGCCTGCTCGCACATAATCAGGAAACCCTGGAATCGATCAGCGTGCGCAACACCTACCTCGACCCGCTGCATCTGTTGCAGGCCGAACTGCTGGCGCGCTGTCGGCAACGTGAACAGGCGCCGGAGAGCCCTCTGGAGCAGGCGCTGCTGGTCAGCGTAGCGGGTATTGCAGCGGGCTTGCGCAACACTGGCTGAGGGCGGCAGGGCGCTGGCAGGCAGCTGCCTGAGCTGCGCCGCGTAGCAGGTCCAGGCCGCCACGAGGAGGGTTTTTATCCGACTTTTGGCGGCTTGTGCGCCTGGGGTGCGCTGTGTATCTTGAGCAGCCTTTTGGCCGCTACGGCTACCGCACTACATTCAAGAGATTGGCCCCACGAGGCGAGTCCGACCGATTACTACATAACTCTTGAGGAGCACATCGATGCGCGTGATTCTGCTGGGGGCGCCCGGTGCCGGCAAAGGTACCCAGGCTCGCTACATCACCGAGAAATTCGGCATTCCGCAAATCTCCACTGGCGACATGCTGCGTGCTGCGGTCAAGGCTGGCACCGAGCTCGGCCTGAAGGCCAAGAGCGTTATGGATGCCGGTGGCCTGGTCTCCGACGACCTGATCATCAATCTGGTCAAGGAGCGCATCGCTCAGGCCGATTGTGCCAATGGCTTTTTGTTCGACGGTTTCCCGCGCACCATCCCGCAGGCCGAAGCGCTGCGCGATGCCGGTGTCGCGCTGGATCACGTGGTTGAAATCGCCGTTGAGGACGAGGAGATCGTCAAGCGTCTGTCCGGCCGCCGCGTTCACCCGGCTTCCGGCCGCGTCTACCACACCGAGTACAACCCGCCGAAGGTTGCCGGCAAGGACGACATCAGCGGTGAAGAGCTGGTTCAGCGCGAAGACGACAAGGAAGAAACCGTGCGTCATCGCCTGTCCGTCTACCACTCGCAGACCAAGCCGCTGGTGGACTTCTATCAGAAACTCTCCGCTGCATCCGGTACCCCGAAATACAGCCATATTCCGGGTGTCGGCAGCGTCGAAGAGATCACCGCAAAGACCCTGGCGGCTCTGGACTAATCCAGATCGCCCGTTGTCATCGCAGCAAGGCCCCGCAAGGGGCCTTGTTCGTTTATGGAACCTGATACGTTCAGGTCGCTCTCAAGCATGGCCGCGCAACGCGTGCCGGCTAGTATCGACGATGCAGCCTCCGGTCTGCGCCGGGGCGTGTCGATAACCTATAGGGAAGAGGGCATTCAATGACCGAGAAACGCATCCGGCTGGGCCTTGCGATATCGCTGCTGGCCACTGAGCTGGCATTTGCCGACACCGCGACGGATTGTTCCGTCGCCGAGTTCACCATGGGCCTGCGCTTTCAGCAGCAGTCTGCGGAAATCCAGGCGCTGCAGTTGCAGGCCTACAACATCGCCACGGAAAAGCTCGATAAGGCCGTAGCGGCGGCGAAGGATTCATCGAAGCTGGCCATCGTCACCGACCTCGATGAAACCGTGATCGACAACAGCGCGCTGCTGGCGCGCGATCTGGCCAACTGTCACCAGTACGACGCCTGGGATACCTGGCTGCCCTGGGAGCGTGACGGCACGCCCGCACTGATCCCTGGCGCGAAGAAATTCCTCGAGCATGCCGACAAGCTTGGCGTGACCATCCGCTACATCTCCGACCGCGCCGACGAGCAGAAAAAATACACCCTGGCCACCCTGAGCAAGCTGGGCTTGCCGCAGGTTTCGGAGAAGAGCGTGCTGCTGCTGGGGCCGCCCAAGGTCGAGCGTCGCGCCATCGTCAGCGCCGATCATCAGATCATCATGCTACTGGGCGACACGCTGCATGACTTCGACGCACGTTTTCGTAAGACGCCGCTCGATGCGCAGCGCAAGACGGTCGCCGAAGAGTCCGGCAAGTGGGGCGTCGAGTGGATCGTGTTCCCCAATGCTGGCTACGGCACCTGGTCCAAGGCGTCGCTTAAAGGCTGGGAGGCCGAGCCGGTGGTCGAGCCCTGGTAAGGCGGTGCTGATCTCCGTCGGTCGCTCGGCGCGAGCCGAGCGCCGTCATGGTGCTGGAAAAAAATGCGTCGAGCCGGTCTAATGCCGGCTCTTTTTTCTTCCGCTGTCCGAATGCAATGACCACTCTCCTGGCCCTCGATACCGCCACCGAAGCCTGCTCCGTCGCGCTGCTGCATGATGGTCGCGTACTCAGCCACTACGAAGTCGCCCCGCGTATGCACGCGCAGCGCCTGTTACCGATGATTCAGCAACTGCTGGGTGAGGCGGGGATCGCCGCTTCGGCGCTCGACGTCATCGCCTTCGGTCGCGGTCCGGGTGCGTTCACCGGGGTGCGTATCGCCATCGGCGTGGTGCAGGGGCTGGCTTTTGCCCTGGATCGACCGGTGCTGCCGGTATCCAATCTGGCCGTGTTGGCCCAGCGCGCACTGCGTGAGCAGGGCGCGACTCAGGTTGCTGCCGCCATCGACGCGCGTATGGACGAGGTTTACTGGGGTTGCTATCGCGCAGAAGCCGGCGAGATGCGCTTGCTTGGCCAGGAAGCGGTGTTGCCGCCGGAGCAAGCCGAGGCGCCGCGTGGCAGCGATGGTGAGTGGTTCGGTGCCGGTACCGGTTGGGGCACCTTCGCCGCGCGTATCGCCCTCACACCTGTGAGCATGGATGGCAGCATGCTGCCGCACGCCGAAGACTTGCTGACGCTGGCCCGTTTTGCCTGGGCGCGTGGAGAGGCGTTGCCGGCTGATCAGGCGCAGCCGGTGTACCTGCGTGACCAGGTCGCCACGCCGAAAGCACCGCCGGCATGACAACTGGTCGGATGCTTGGCGCCAAGAACTCTTCGGCATTTGCCAAGGACGCAGCCCGCCGCTACATTGCCAGCACTGTCCTTTGTTCAGCCGAGCCCACCGAGCAGTCCTAGATGCGGATCGACGGTTACCTACCTTCCTACTCGCCAGATCGTGGCCCCCGTTCGGGGACTGCGGTCACGCCCTATCGCGAGGCGCAGCGGGAGGTCGAGGCTCAGCGTGAACAGCCGGCTGCCCCGGCCAGCAGCCAGGGGCTTGAGCAGGCGCCGCAGATTCGCCGCGTGCAGGCCAGCAGCAGTAACACCGATAGCCTGCCGGCTCGCTCACAGGACCTCGGTTATCAACAGCCTGCGCTGAGCAACCGTGCTGTTCAGGCGTTGGCCAGCTACAGCACCACCGCCGCTTACGCCAGCGAGTACGATGCGCAGGAAGTGCTCGGGCTCGATCTCTACGCATAACCCCGTTTCACGGAGTGGCTCACGCCCATCAGCTTGGACCGTCGCATAGATCGATGAGCGCTGCGCTTCCCTATTACCTTGGTTGTCCATCCTGGAGCGAAGCGGCCTGGCGCGCCACGCTGTATCCGCAGGATACCCGGCCAACCGAGTTTCTCAGTCGCTACACCGAGGTGTTCAACGCGGTGGAAGGCAACACCACGTTCTATGCCAGGCCCAGCGAGCAAACGGTGGCGCGCTGGGCGCAGGCAATGCCGGCGCACTTTCGTTTCTGCGCCAAGTTGCCGCGAGACATCAGTCACAGCGAGGATCTCTGCCAGCAACTGGATGAGGTCACGCAGTTTCGCCAGTTGCTGGCGCCGCTTGGCGAACGGGTGGCGCCATACTGGCTGCAGTTGCCGGCCAGCTTCGGACCGTCGCGGTTGGCGGAGCTGGCGGCGTTCATCGAGCAGTGGGGAGACTGGCCGCTGGCGATAGAGGTGCGCCACCCGGAATTCTTCGCCAAGAGCGATGCCGAGCGTATGCTCAATCGCCTGCTGCACGAGCGTGGTATCGAGCGCATCTGCCTTGATTCGCGCGCGCTGTTCAGTTGCGACTCGCAGGAACCCGCCGTACTGCATGCGCAAGCCAAGAAGCCGCGTCTGCCGACTCGGCCTACCGCGTTCAGTCAGGACCCGCAGTTGCGCTTCATCGGTCACCCCGAGCTGCTGGCCAACGACCCCTTCATGCTGCCCTGGCTGGACAAGGTCGCCGGCTGGATCGAGCAGGGGCTGCGTCCTTATGTTTTTGCCCATACCTCGGACAACCGCCTGGCGCCGGAGCTGGCGCGGCGTTTTCATGAGCAACTGATGCAGCGCCTGCCTGGCTTGCCCGAACTGCCTGTATTGCAGATTGAACCGGAACTGGAGCAGCTTGGCTTACTCTGATGGAGCATGGATATGCTGATACGGATAATCGGCCGTTTGCTGTTTCTCTCCCTGCTGCTGGGCGCAGCGCTACTGGTGGCGCTTTGGCGTGGCTGGCTGGAGGTGGCGCCGCGTTTCAACCCCTGGGCGCCGCTGGATGTGCGAGAGACGCCGAACCTGCTGACCCCCTTCAAGCTCTGGCGTCTGGGTGACGATCGCGAGTTGTGCGACCTGGCCCTGGTGACGTCCGGGCTGCGTTTTACCCGTCTTGCCGACAGCATCCCGCACCCGGGTTGCCCGGTGGAAAACGCCGTGCGCATCCAGGGTGCCAACGTTGGCCTGAGCAGCAGCTTCATGGCTACCTGCCCGCTGGCGGTGAGCTTCGCTTTGTTCGAGCGACATGGCTTGCAGCCGGCTGCGCAAGCGGTGTTCGGCCAACCGGTGACCCGCGTCGAGCATGTCGGCAGCTTCGCCTGTCGCAGCATTGCCGGCAGTCAGCGGCCCAGCCAGCATTCCTATGCCAACGCGCTGGATATGGTCGGTTTTCGTCTGCGCGACGGCCAGCACATCAGTGTGCTGCGAGACTGGCCAGGGCAGGGCGATAAGGCGCGCTTCCTGCGTCTGGTGCAGGAAGCGGCCTGTTACAGCTTCAACGTCACCCTGGGGCCGGAATACAACGCCGCCCATCGTGATCATTTTCACGTGGACATGGGCATGTGGCGGATGTGCCGCTAGCGTTTGGCCAACAGCAGGTCGGCTGCCTGTCCGCTGCGCCCGTCGGTGAACTCGAATCGGCCCAACTGGGCGATCTGGTCGTAAGCACCCAGGGCGATGCTGACGTCGCGGGCGCGCAGGTCGATGGCGCTGACGCCTGCTTCGCCGAGTGTCTGCAACTGCTGGCGGCTCTGGGCATCGAAACGCAGCAGGCGCAGTTGGTCGAATACCGCATCGGCCGCATCGATACGGCCGTCGCCGTTGTCGTCGAAGCGCGCCAGTTCGGCGAAGCCATTGACGGCGCCATGCTGATCGCCGAACAGCTCGCGGCCATCGTCGATACGCCCGTTGCCGTTGCGATCCAGCGCCAGTAGCGCGTCGTCACCGGTGGGTACGCTGATCGAGTCCATGCGTCCGTCGGCATCCAGATCGAAGCGCACTGGACGGCCAAGACCGCTGGTGGAGAAACCGTTGCCGGCCATATCCAGTACCAGCGGATCGACCTGCTGGGGCGCCTGGCCCACGCTGACATTCAGCTCCAGGCTGCGTTGATCGATCAGCGTCTGGCTGATGACGGCGGCGCTGCTGGACACGGCAGGTTGCTCGGCGGTTTCCCGCAGTTCACGAGCGACCTCACCAGGTTTCTGCTCGTCTTCGATACCCAGAGTGCGGCGCAGAATCTGATAGTTGATGGATTCGCGCGCCGCACGGTCGAGCTCGTCATCCAGCGGACGGGGGCTGGCAGGGCTGCTACTAGGACGCGGGGCGGAGAGGGCGTCGAACATGTTCACTCTCGATGCGGCTGTCGGCGGCCGGGTCTGGCAGAATGCCGCTTCTTCGATATCGGCCGTGTGGCCGGTGCTTTGAGTGATTTTTGAGCAGAACGAGCCAATGACCGACGAGCGGCGCAACGCCAGCATCCGTATCCAAGCCCTCCACCCCCAGTACGCCGAAGCGGCCGCTCAATGGGCATCGCGCCTGGGCTTGAGGCAAGACGGTGAAACCGAGTTCGCCCTGCAACTGGGTGACGATGGGCTGCAACTGGTCGAGCTGGGCGACAAGGCGCCTGGCCCGGTGCGGGTGGATTTCGTCGAGGGCGCGGCGGCGCATCGCCGCCAGTTCGGCGGCGGCAGTGGGCAGATGATCGCCAAGGCCGTGGGCGTGCAGTCGGGCATTCGGCCACGGATTCTCGATGCGACCGCGGGGCTGGGGCGCGATGCCTTCGTGCTGGCCAGTCTGGGCTGCGAGATGACCCTGATCGAGCGCCAGCCGCTGGTGGCGGCGTTGCTGGAGGACGGCCTGCAGCGTGCGGCACTGAACCTCGACGTGGCACCCATCGTGGCGCGCATGCGCCTGCTTACGGGTAACGCTATCGAGCTGATGCGCAACTGGCAAGGGGAGGCGCCACAGGTGATCTATCTCGATCCGATGTTCCCGCATCGCGACAAGAGTGCGCTGGTGAAGAAGGAAATGCGCCTGTTTCGCCCGTTTGTCGGCGATGACCTGGATGCGCCGGCATTGCTCGAGGCGGCGCTGGCGCTGGCCACTCACCGCGTGGTGGTCAAGCGCCCGCGCAAGGCCCCGGCAATCGAAGGTAGCAAGCCGGGTTATGTGCTTGAGGGCAAATCCAGCCGTTACGACATCTACCCGAAGAAGAAGCTGGAGCCCGGCGCTCAGGTGTAAGCAGTCAGGGTCTGTAGGCGCGCAGGAACAGTTGCACGGCGTCCTGAGCGTGATGCTCGGCGGCTTCACCTTCCAGCGGTTCGCCACAACCGATCAGCAGGCGAAAGTGCGCGCCGCCCTTGAGCAGGCTGAAGAAGTGATCGGCGGCCAGATGGGGATTATCCAGGCTCAGCAGACCGCGCTTGGCGGCCTTGTGCAGTAGCACTTCCATCTCTTCCTGCACCCGTTTCGGGCCGGCCTCGTAGAACAGCTGCGACAGCTTCGAGCCCTGGCTGGCCAGATTCACCATCATCCGGTGCATTTCTACCGATTCGCGACTGTTGACCAGCGCCAGGAAACCACGCGCGATTTCCAGGAGCTGGCTTTCCAGCGGCACGTTATCCGGCAGTTCGAACAGCAGTTCGGGAAGCTGCTCCTCGCACTTGGCCTTGATCGCCGCAGAAAACAGGGTCTCCTTGTCAGTGAAGTGGCTATACACCGTGAGCTTGGAAACGCCTGCCTCTGCGGCGATGGCGTCCATGCTGCTGCCGTCGTAACCATTACGCAGGAATAGGCTCTTGGCCGCCTCGAGGATGGCACGACGTTTGGCGGGATCCTTCGGTCGGCCGGGGCCGGAAGGTTGTAACAACTTGTCAGGCATTGGCGGATTTTAATACTGGACTGGCGAGTTTGCTATTTTTACTATACCCGCCAGTACAAATATTCCAAACCTTCTCTGAAAGGTCTTACACATGTCTCGCCATGTTCTCCCGCTCGTTGCTTCTCTGGGTCTCGTCTTCCTGCTGTCTGCCTGCGGTAACGGTGAACAGGCGGAGCAACCGATCCGTCCTGCCATGGTGGTGCAGCCGCAGCCGGCTACTGCGCTGGTCGACAGCTATCCGGGCGAGGTGCGTGCACGTTACGAGCCGGAGCTGGCCTTCCGTATCGCCGGCAAGGTGAGCAAGCGCATGGTGGATGTCGGTGACCGGGTGAAGCAGGATCAGCCACTGGCCGAGCTGGACCCGCAGGACGTGCGCCTGCAGCTGGAAGCCATCCGCGCGCAGATGGCGGCAGCCGAGGCCAACCTGCAGACCGTGCGCGCCGAGCGTGAGCGCTACAAGGCGTTGCTTGGGCGCAACCTGGTCAGCCGCTCGCAGTTCGACAATATCGAAAACCAGTACCGTGCTGGCGAAGCACGTCTGAAACAGGTCAAGGCCGAGTACGACGTGGCCCGCAATCAGACCGACTATGCCGTGCTGCGGGCCTCGCAGGACGGCGTGATCGCCCGTCGTGCGGTCGAGGTGGGGCAGGTGGTGGCGGCTGGTCAGACGGTGTTCACTCTGGCTGCCGATGGTGAGCGTGAGGTGTCGATCAGCCTGCCGGAGCAGAGCTTTGGTCGTTTCGAGATTGGTCAGGTGGTCGAGGTGGAACTCTGGTCGCAGCCGGATCAGCGTTTCCCCGGACGCATCCGCGAGATGGCGCCGGCGGCCGATCCTCAGTCGCGTACTTTCGCCGCTCGTGTCGCGTTCACCGAAGGCAAGGTGCCGGCTGAGTTGGGGCAGAGCGCGCGGGTATTCATCGCCAGCAATGGCGAGGTACCGCTGGCGGTGCCGCTGTCGGCACTCAGCGCCGAGCAGGACCAGGCGTTCGTCTGGGTCGTGGACCCCAAGGAGCACATCGTGCAGCGCCGCCCGGTGCGTGTCGGTGCCTATGGCGATGACCGGGTACCGGTGCTGGAGGGGCTCGCCGCTTCCGATTGGGTAGTCGCAGCCGGGGTGCAGATTCTCCGCGAAGGCCAGCAGGTACGCCCGGTCGATCGGGACAACCGCAACGTCGAACTGGCAGTCAAGGAGTAAGCCCGCATGAGCTTCAACCTGTCTGCCTGGGCGCTGCGCCATCGCCAGATCGTCCTCTACATCATGTTGTTGTTCGCCGTGGTGGGGGCGCTGTCCTACACCAAGCTGGGGCAGAGCGAGGACCCGCCGTTCACCTTCAAGGCCATGGTGATTCGCACCAACTGGCCGGGGGCCAGCGCCGAAGAGGTATCGCGCCAGGTCACCGAGCGCATCGAGAAGAAGCTGATGGAGACCGGTGAGTACGATCGCATCACCAGCTTCTCCCGTCCGGGCGAGTCGCAAGTGACCTTCATGGCACGTGACTCCATGCGCAGCGCCGAGATTCCCGAGTTGTGGTATCAGGTGCGCAAGAAGATCAGCGACATCCGCCACACGCTGCCGCCCGGCATCCAGGGGCCGTTCTTCAACGACGAGTTCGGCACCACCTTCGGCAATATCTATGCGCTGACTGGCAACGGTTTTGACTACGCGGTGCTCAAGGACTACGCCGACCGCCTGCAGTTGCAACTGCAGCGGGTCAAGGACGTGGGCAAGGTCGAGTTGGTGGGGCTGCAGGACGAGAAGATCTGGATCGAACTGTCCAATACCAAGCTGGCGACCCTGGGTCTGCCACTGTCTGCCGTGCAGCAGGCGCTGGAGGCGCAGAATGCGGTGGCGGCTGCCGGTTTCTTCGAAACCGCCAGCGAGCGTATTCAACTGCGTGTGACCGGGCGCTTCGAATCGGTGGAGGAAATTCGCGATTTTCCCATTCGCGTCGCTGATCGTACCTTCCGCATAGCCGACGTGGCCGAGGTCAAGCGCGGTTTCAACGATCCACCCGCGCCGCGCATGCGCTTCATGGGTGAGGATGCCATCGGCATCGCCGTGGCGATGAAGGACGGCGGCGACATTCTGGTGCTGGGCAAGGCGTTGGAAGGTGAGTTCGCCCGCTTGCAACAGACGCTGCCGTTGGGCATGGAGCTGCGCAAGGTGTCGGATCAGCCGGCGGCGGTGAAAACCGGTGTGGGTGAGTTCGTCAAGGTGCTGGTGGAGGCGCTGGTGATCGTGCTCGCGGTCAGCTTCTTCTCCCTGGGAGTGCGCACCGGCCTGGTGGTGGCGCTGGTAATTCCGCTGGTGCTGGCGATGACGTTTGCCGCCATGTACTACTTGGGGATAGGCCTGCACAAGATCTCCCTCGGTGCTTTGGTGCTCGGCCTCGGCCTGCTGGTGGACGACGCGATCATCGCGGTGGAGATGATGGCGATCAAGATGGAGCAGGGCTACGACCGCCTCAAGGCCGCCAGCTTCGCCTGGACCAGCACCGCCTTTCCGATGCTCACCGGCACCCTGATCACCGCGGCCGGGTTCCTGCCCATCGCCACCGCGCAGTCCGGCACGGGTGAATACACCCGGTCGATCTTCCAGGTGGTGGCCATTTCGCTGATCGCCTCATGGATCGCGGCGGTGATGTTCGTGCCCTATCTGGGCGACAAGCTGTTGCCCGATCTGGCCAAGCTGCATGCGGCGAAACACGGCGGCAGCGCAGGCGGTCATGACCCTTATTCGACGCCGTTCTACCGCCGTGTTCGCGCCACGGTTGAATGGTGCGTGCGTCGTCGCGGCATCGTGATCCTGCTGACCATTGCGCTGTTCGTCGCCTCTGTGCTGCTGTTTCGCTTCGTGCCGCAACAATTCTTCCCGGCCTCCGGTCGCCTGGAGCTGATGGTCGACATCAAGCTGGAGGAGGGCGCCTCGCTGAGCGCCACCGAGGCCGAAGTGCATCGCCTGGAGAAGCTGCTCAAGGAGCAGTCTGGCATCGACAACTACGTGGCCTATGTTGGTACCGGCTCACCGCGTTTCTATCTGCCACTGGATCAACAATTGCCGGCGGCAAGCTTTGCTCAGTTCGTGGTACTGGCCAAAAGTATCGAAGAGCGCGAGCGCCTGCGTGGTTGGCTGATCAAGGTGATGAACGACGAGTTCCCGACCCTGCGTAGCCGCGTCAGCCGCCTGGAAAACGGGCCTCCCGTGGGTTACCCGATCCAGTTCCGCGTCAGCGGCGAGCATATCGACGAGGTGCGCGCGCTGGCCCGTCAGGTGGCGGACAAGGTGCGCGAGAACCCGCATGTGGTGAACGTGCACCTGGACTGGGAGGAGCCGAGCAAGGTGGTGATCCTCAATATCGATCAGGATCGTGCCCGTGCCTTGGGGGTCAACACCGCCGAGCTGTCGCGCTTCCTGCAAGGCTCGCTGTCCGGCACCAGCGTCAGCCAGTACCGTGAGGGCAATGAGCTGATCGAGATTCTTCAGCGCGGCACGCCGCAGGAACGCAAGGCACTGAGCCTGCTGCCGAGCCTGGCGGTGCCGACCGACAGCGGTCGCAGCGTAGCGCTGTCGCAGGTGGCGACGCTGGAATACGGCTTCGAGGAAGGCATCATCTGGCATCGCAATCGCCTGCCCAACGTCACCGTGCGTGCCGACGTCTATGGCAAGCAGCAGCCGGCCAGTCTGACCCAGCAGATCCTGCCGACGCTGGACCCGATCCGCGCGGAACTGCCTGCGGGTTATCTGCTGGAGGTCGGCGGCACGGTGGAAGACTCGCAACGCGGACAGAAATCGGTGAACGCCGGTATCCCGCTGTTCATCGTGGTGGTGCTGACGCTGCTGATGCTGCAGCTGAAAAGCTTCTCGCGTTCGGCGATGGTGTTTCTCACTGCGCCACTTGGCCTGATCGGCGTCACCCTGTTCCTGTTGATCTTCCGCCAGCCGTTCGGCTTCGTCGCCATGCTCGGCACCATCGCCCTGGCCGGGATGATCATGCGTAACTCGGTGATTCTGGTCGATCAGATCGAGCAGGACATCAGCCACGGTCTGGATCGTTGGCACGCCGTTATCGAGGCCACGGTGCGCCGTTTCCGTCCTATCGTGCTCACTGCACTGGCGGCGGTGTTGGCGATGATTCCGCTGTCGCGCAGCGTGTTCTTCGGGCCGATGGCGGTAGCCATCATGGGCGGGCTGGTGGTGGCTACGGCGCTGACCCTGCTGTTCCTGCCGGCGCTGTATGCAGCGTGGTTCCGGGTCAAGGAGAGCGAGGCGCGACAGGCGGGATAATTCGCTCCTGCAAAAAGCGGAGCGCCATGTAGGGTGCGCTGTGCGCACCGAAACATCGGCGCCACTGTCATTGGTGCGCATGGCGCACCCTACGTAGCCTATGTTCGAGCGTCAGGGCATGAAAAACGGGAGCCAGTGGCTCCCGTTTTTCGTCGAGCGGATCGGACTTATTCGTCCATCTGCGATTGCAGGTAGTTCTGCAGGCCGACGGCTTCGATCAGGCTGAGCTGGGTTTCCAGCCAGTCGATATGATCCTCTTCGGAGCAGAGGATTTCTTCGAGTAGTTCGCGGCTGGCGTAGTCACCGATGCTCTCGCAATAGGCGATGGCGGCCTTCAGATCACCGTGAGCCTTGTGTTCGATCTTCAGGTCGCACTCGAGCATCTCCTTGGTGTTTTCACCGATCAGGATCTTGCCCAGGTCCTGCAGGTTGGGAATGCCTTCGAGGAAGAGAATGCGCTTGATCAGCTTGTCGGCATGCTTCATCTCGTCGATGGACTCGTGGTACTCGTGCTCGCCGAGCTTCTTCAGGCCCCAATCTTCGTACATTCGCGCATGCAGGAAGTACTGGTTGATGGCGACCAGTTCGTTACCAAGAATCTTGTTCAGGTGTTGAATGACCTTCTTGTCGCCTTTCATGACCGCTCCTGCTACTTCAATGACCGTGATGACTTCGAATTTTCGGCCTGGTTTTCCCTTATGTCAAACTTAAGTGTTTGAAACATAAGTAAAAATAAAACTGAATAAGAATGTTTTTATTCCGCATCATGACGCCAAGTTATTGAATCAACGCAATAAAAAAGTTGCTGAAAGTTCCACGCTGACTAAAACGGGGAAGTAACCCCGATATTTTATTTTTCCGCGCCCATAAAAAAGCCCCGCAGAGCGGGGCATGGGGCACGCAGAATTCAGGCAGCGTAAGCCGAATGCGGGTCGCGGCTGTTCAGGTAGTCCTGCAGGCGGTCCTGCTGCACCGGGGTCATGAAAAGGCCCAGTTTGCTGCGCCGCCAGAGAATGTCGGCACTGCTGCGCGCCCATTCTTCACGGCGCAGGTATTCCACTTCGCGGGTGTAGAGTCCGGCACCGAGATGTTCGCCGAGGTCGGTAAGGTTATGTACGCCATCGAGCAGGCGCCAGGTACGGCTGCCATAGCTGGTAGCCCAGCGTCTGGCCAGGCTGGTGGGTAGCCAGCCATAGCGTTCGCAGAGCGCTTCGACCAGGGCGCTCTGGCCTTGCAGATCTTCGCCACCGGGGAGCGGGGCGGTGGCTGTCCAGCTCGGGCCCAGGTTGGTGAAATGCGCGGCCAGTTCATGCATGGCGGATTCGGCCAGCTTGCGATAGGTGGTCAGCTTGCCGCCGAACACTGAAAGCAGCGGCGCCTCGCCCGGCGCGCCGGAGAGCGACAGGGTGTAGTCGCGGGTAATGGCCGACGGCTCATCGGATTCGTCGTCGCACAATGGGCGCACGCCCGCGAAGCTGTGCAGCACATCGTCGCGACTGAGCTGTTGCTTGAAGTGATCGTTGACCACCTTGAGCAGATAGTCGGTTTCCTCGGCGGTGATCGTCACTTGGGCGGGGTCGCCCTGATATTCGCGATCAGTGGTGCCGATCAGGGTGAAGCGCTCCAGATAGGGGATGGCGAAGACGATGCGACGGTCTTCGTTCTGCAGGATGTAGGCCTGCTCACCGTCATACAGGCGCGGCACGACGATATGGCTGCCCTGGATCAGGCGAATGCCATAAGGCGATTGCTGCTTGAGGTCTTCACGGATGAAGCGCGCGACCCAGGGGCCGGCGGCGTTGACCAGGGCGCGGGCGCGAATGGACAGCAGGCTGCCGTCGCTGCGCTCGAGATGGATATGCCAGAGACCCTTGCTGCGCCGTGCACTGACGCAGCGGGTGCGCGGGTGGATGTGCGCGCCTTTTTCCCGCGCGGCCATGGCGTTGAGCACCACCAGGCGAGCATCGTCCACCCAGCAGTCGGAATATTCGAAACCGCGGCTGATCTCCGCTTTCAATGGGCTACCGGCGCCGAAGCGCACGCCGCGCGAGGCCGGCAGGCGCTCGCGCTTGCCCAGGTGGTCGTAGAGAAACAGGCCGGCGCGGATCATCCAGGCCGGACGCAGGTGCGGGCGGTGTGGCAGGACGAAGCGCATCGGTTTGACGATATGCGGCGCCTTGGCCAGCAACACTTCTCGCTCGGCCAGTGCCTCACGTACCAGGCGGAATTCGTGGTGCTCCAGGTAGCGCAAGCCGCCATGGATCAGCTTGCTGCTGGCAGATGAAGTATGGCTGGCCAAGTCGTCCTTTTCGCAAAGGAACACGGACAAGCCACGACCGGCTGCATCGGCGGCGATGCCCACACCATTGATACCACCGCCAACGACGGCGAGGTCATAGACTTCCGCAACGGGGCTGGCGAACTGGTCGTGGGGCATGTGGCACGCTCGGCTATTGGATTCGAATGTGGTTATGTTCACTTTCGAAAATATGCTAGACGAAGATGCGCAGCTTCGCTACCCCGGCGCGCGATTGCGCGCCGAGCGGTCGTCGAGGCATGTTGGACGTAGCTCAGGCCGAGCGGGATCAGACCAGGTCGAGCTGGACCTTGTGGTTGTGCAGCAGGCGGGTGATGGCGGCTGAAGGCGCGCTATCGGTAAAGACGCGGTCGACCAGCGCGATTGAGCCCAGGCGCACGACGGCGTTGCGGCCGAACTTGCTGGAGTCGGCGGCGAGGAAAACCTGCCGCGCGTTGTCGATGATCGCCTGGGAAACGCGTACCTCCTGATAGTCGAAGTCGAGCAGACTGCCGTCGTCGTCGATGCCGCTGATGCCAACGATGGCGTAGTCGACCTTGAACTGCTGGATGAAATCCACCGCCGCCTGGCCGACGATACCACCGTCGCTGCGCACCGTACCGCCGGCCACCAGGACCTCGAAGTCGGCCTTGGCGCTGAGTTGCGCAGCGACGTGCAGATTGTTGGTGATGATCTTCAGGCCCTTGTGGTTCTGCAGCTCGCGGGCGATGGCCTCGGTGGTGGTGCCGATATTGATGAACAGTGAGGCGTGATCAGGTATCTGCGCCGCCACGGCTTCGGCGATACGCTGTTTTTCTTCGCGCATCTGCCCGGCGCGCATGCCATAGGCGGTGTTCTGAATGCTCGATGAGTCGCACGCAGCGCCGCCATGGGTACGACGCAACAGACCGTGCTCGGCCAACTGGTTGATGTCGCGGCGAATGGTCTGTGGGGTAACGGCGAAGGCTTGAGCCAGTTCATCGATGCTGACGTAGCCACGGTCGCGGGCGAGGTTGAGGATGTCGTGCTGGCGGGGAGCGAGATTCATGAGCGCTTCCTGTGATGGTCACCCATTATAGGCTGTAGATGCGGAGGATTTCGGCCTGTTAATGTAGGGCATCTTTCACAGCGTTTTCACATTCGAACATGACTCCAGCCATCGATCTGTTGAAAAAGGCCAAGGCCGAACACCGTGTGCATAGCTACCAGCATGACCCCAAGGCGCCGTCCTATGGGCTGGAAGCGGCGGAAAAGCTCGGCCTGGCGCCCGATTGCGTGTTCAAGACTCTGCTCGCGGTGACTGAGAAAGGCGAGCTTCTGGTGGCCGTGGTGCCGGTCGTCGGCAGTCTCGATCTCAAGGCGCTGGCCGCAGCGGCTGGCGCGAAGAAGGCCGACATGGCCGACCCGACTGCCGCGCAGCGCGCCACTGGTTATCTGGTCGGCGGCATCAGCCCGCTGGGGCAGAAGAAACGCTTGCGCACCTTCATCGACGAGACCGCACGCCAGCACCCCACCATTCACGTCAGTGGCGGCCGGCGCGGGCTGGAACTGGAACTCTCGGCCGAGACCCTGGCGCAACATACCCAGGGGCAATTCGCCGCTATCGGCAAAGCCTAAACCGAGCATTATGCTGCCAGCAAAATAAGCCAGTCTGCAGTCAACTGCACTGAATGCTACCGATAACAACAAGGAACCTTGCATGACCCAGTACCTGCTAGCCATCGACCAGGGCACCACCAGCTCCCGCGCCATCATATTCAGTGCCCAGGGCTTGCCGGTTGCGCGTGCCCAGCAGGAGTTCAAGCAGTACTTCCCGCAGGACGGCTGGGTCGAGCACGATGGCCAGGAAATCTGGCTGTCCACGCTCAAGGTCTGCCGTGATGCGATTGCCAGCAGTGGACTGCAGCCGGAAGCGATCGCCGCCATCGGCATCACCAACCAGCGCGAAACCACCCTAGTGTGGGATGCCGTTAGTGGCACGCCTATCCACCCTGCCATCGTCTGGCAGGATCGCCGCACCGCTGATTATTGCGCCGGGCTCAAGGATCAAGGCCATGAGGCAATGGTCTCGGCCAAGACCGGTCTGCTGATCGACCCCTATTTTTCTGCCACCAAGCTGCGCTGGATACTGGAGAACGTTCCAGGTGCCCGTGAGCGAGCTGAGCGTGGTGAACTGCGTTTTGGCACCGTCGACAGTTTCCTGCTGTGGCGCCTGACCGATGGCAAGGTGCATCGCACCGACGCCAGCAACGCCTCGCGCACGCTGATGTTCAATATCCACACCCAGCAGTGGGACGACGAGCTGCTCAAGCTGTTCGAGATCCCCGCCAGCCTGTTGCCCGAGGTGCTCGATTGCGCCGCCGAGTTCGGTCACACCGACAGCGAGCTGCTCGGCGCCAGCATCCCGGTGCTGGGCATGGCCGGTGACCAGCAGGCGGCGCTGATCGGCCAGGCCTGCTTCGAGCCGGGCATGGTCAAGAGCACCTACGGCACCGGCTGTTTCATGATCCAGAACACCGGCGATCAGCCGGTGAGCTCGAAGAATCGTCTGCTCACCACGGTCGGCTATCGCCTAGATGGCAAGGTCACCTATGCGGTGGAGGGCAGCATCTTCGTGGCCGGCGCGGCAGTGCAGTGGTTGCGCGACGGCATCAAACTGATCAGCCACGCGCGCGACAGCGAGGCGTTGGCCGAGGCCACCGGTGAAGCCTGCGGCGTCTATCTGGTGCCGGCGTTCACCGGCCTGGGGGCGCCGTATTGGGACCCCAAGGCGCGTGGCGCCATCTTCGGCCTGACCCGTGACACCGGGATCAAGGAAATCGTCACCGCCGGTTTGCAATCCGTGTGCTACCAGACTCGTGACCTGCTCGAGGCCATGCGCCAGGACGGTGCCGCGGCGCCTAGTGCGCTGCGTGTGGACGGTGGCATGGTGGAGAATAACTGGGTCATGCAGTTTCTTGCCGACATTCTTGGGGTCAGCGTCGAGCGCCCGGAGGTCACCGAAACCACCGCACTAGGTGTCGCGTACCTGGCGGGCCTGAAGCTAGGCCTCTACCAGGACCTCAATGCCATCGCCAGCCACTGGCATCGCCAGCAGCGCTTCGAGCCGCGGATGAATGAGGCGCACCGTGAACGCCTCTATGCCGGTTGGCTGGATGCCGTGAAGCGCGTGCGCAGCGAGCCCTGAAGCACCCCAGGATCGCAGGAGCGGCTTTAACCGCGATGCTGTAAGAGGGTGTTTACAAGATAGGCGAACGAAGGCAAGACAATACCGATGGCGGCCCCGCAAAAACGATCGAGAAACGGTCGGAGTCGCGGTCGACTTTACGTGCTGTAAATGAGCATTTCGACTGGGCTCGCACGCGAGATCGTTTTCAACGCAGTATTGCCAAGTGCAGCCATTTTGTAGACACCCTCTCAGAGCATCTGGAAAACAGGAACTGTATCTGTTGCGGCTTACCCTGCGCAGGCATGCTGGCGGCTCTCATCTGGCCAGGAATGCAACATGCCTCTCGAATTCCATCAAGTCGACGCCTTTACCGACCAGCCGTTCGCGGGCAATCCCGCCATGGTCTATCGCCTGGACGCCTGGCTCGATGATGCGTTGATGCAGCGCATCGCCGCCGAGCACAACCTGGCGGAGACGGCATTTGTGGTGAAGGAGGGCAGTGCCTGGCATATCCGCTGGTTCACCCCGGTCAGCGAGGTGCCGCTCTGCGGGCATGCCACCCTGGCGGCGGCCAAGGTGTTGTTCGACATCTATCAGGAACCGGCCAAGGTGCTGGATTTCACCTGCTTGTCCGGAGCGCTGCAGGTCGCCCGTCAGGGTGAGCGTCTGCAGCTGGACTTCCCAGTGCGCCCGGTGGTGCCGGTGGCGGCGTCGCTACAGGCCGACGTCGAACGCGCGCTGGGTCAGCCCGCGCAGCAGGTTCTGGCTCTGCTGAATGCCGATGGCAGCGTGCAGGAACTGATGGTGGTGCTGGCGTCCGAGGCGCAGGTGCGCAGCTTCACCGCCGATCTGCCGGCGCTGGCCGTACTGCCGGGCCTGGGTGTGCTGATCACCGGGGCAGGCGAGCGGCACGATTTCGTCTCGCGCTACTTCGCGCCGAGCATTGGTATCGATGAAGACCCGGTGACCGGCTCGACGCACTGCATGCTGGTGCCCTACTGGGCCGAACGCCTGGAGCGCAGCGAGCTAAGCGCTTTCCAGTGCTCGGCGCGCGGTGGTGAGCTGCTCTGTCGTCTGGAGGGCGAGCGGGTCAAGATTGCCGGCCACGCGCGACATATCGCCAGTGGCCAGCTGATGCTTTGATCAGTTGCTGCTGACTCGGCGCACGCCACCGGAGTCGCTGAGTTGCAATTGCGCGGCGACGCTGCCGAGAGCCGGGAAGGCCACCAGGTGATCGGCGGCGACGCGAATGCCCACCTCGTCGCCTGGCTGGTGATCGGCATGGCTGGGGAAGATCGATTCCAACTGACTGCCAGTCGGCAGTTGCAGGCGGTAGAGCGTCGCAGCGCCGAGGAAGGTCTTGCCGACGATGCGCGCCTTCAGTTCGCTGCTTTCATCCGGGACGATGTCGTCCGGGCGCAGCAAGACGTCCACCGCGCTGCCCTGAGCCCAGGTATAGGCACGGTTGCCGCGGATCATGCCGAGCTCGGTCTGCACTGTTTCCGGGCCGAGCAACTGGCCGCGAATGAAGTAACCCTGACCGATGAAGCTGGCGACGAAAGGTGTCAGCGGCTCGTGATAGAGATTGAACGGCGTATCCCATTGTTCCAGGCGACCATCCTTGAATACGCCGACGTGATCGCTGACAGCGAAGGCTTCTTCCTGATCATGAGTGACCAGAATGGCGCTGGTGCCACGCGCTTTGAGAATTTCCCGAACCTCATGGCTCAGGCGCCTGCGCAGTTCGCCATCGAGGTTGGAGAAGGGTTCGTCGAGTAGCAGCAATTTCGGTTCCGGGGCCAGAGCGCGGGCCAGGGCGACCCGTTGCTGCTGACCACCGGACAGCTCGTGCGGGTAACGTTTGGCCAGGTTACCGAGCTTGACCAGCTCCAGCAGCTCTTGAGTGGCGCGCTCGGCGTTGGGCTGCTTGCGGATACCGAAGGCGACGTTCTCGGCCACACTCAGGTGGGGGAACAGGGCGTAGTCCTGGAACACCATGCCGATATGGCGTTTCTCCGGCGCCAGGGTAAAACCGGCGCGGGAAATCACTTCACCTGCCAGTTCGATCTCGCCTTCCAGGACTGGCTCGAAACCGGCGATGGCGCGCAATGTGGTGGTCTTGCCGCAGCCCGATGGGCCGAGCAGGCAGCCGATGTCGCCAGGGTTGAGGTGCAGGTCGAGATCCTGCACCACCTTGTGGGCGTGGTAGCCGCAGTTCAGCCCGCGTAGCTGCAGCAGAGGCTGGCTCATGCGTGGTGGTACGCCGGTTCGACCAGCATCTCCAGCAGCGCCTTCTGGGCGTGCAGGCGGTTCTCGGCCTGATCCCAGGCAACCGAGCGCGGGTCGTCGAGCAGGTCGAAGCTGATTTCTTCGCCACGGTGCGCCGGCAGGCAGTGCATGAACAGCACGTCTTCGGCGGCGGCGTCGAGCAGCTCGCGGGTGACCTGGTAGGGGCGGAACAACGCCATGCGTTGTTCGGCTTCGTCTTCCTGGCCCATGGAAGCCCACACGTCGGTGCTGACCAGATGGGCGCCGGCCACCGCTTCACGCGGATCACGCACAACCTGCACGCGCTCGCCAGCCAGGGCCAGGAAGCGCGCATCCGGCTCGTAGCCAGTAGGGCAGGCGACCTTGAGCTGGAAGTCGAACTGCATCGCCGCTTCGATGTAGGAGTTGCACATATTGTTGCCGTCGCCGATCCAGGCCACCGTCTTGCCGGCGATGCTGCCGCGGTGTTCGAGGAAGGTCTGCATGTCGGCCAGCAACTGGCACGGGTGCAGGTCGTCGGACAGGCCGTTGATTACCGGCACCTTGGACTTGGCGGCGAACTCGGTGAGGTTGCTGTGGGCGAAGGTGCGGATCATCACCGCGTCGAGCATGCTCGACATGACGATGGCGGCATCGCCGATCGGCTCGCCACGGCCCAGTTGGGTGTCGCGCGGTGAGAGGAAGATGGCCTGGCCACCGAGTTGGATCATGCCGGCTTCGAAGGACAGGCGGGTGCGAGTCGAGGCCTTCTCGAAGATCATGCCCAGCACGCGATTCTTCAGCGGCTCGAAAAGTACGCCACGGTTGCGCAGATTCTTCAGCTCGATGCCTCGGCGGATCAGTCCCACCAGTTCGTCCGGTGTGTAATCCATCATCGAGAGAAAGTGTCTGACGCTCATCGTTAACTACCTTTATCACTACAGTTCGCAAGCCCGCAGCCGGGGATAAAACCGACAAAAACAGCAGAGCTTGCGGCAGGAGGCCGCAGGGTGCGACGAAACAGGGGAAGGCGCGATCTTATAAGGAAATGACGAGACGGCGCAAATTGCCGCCCGTGGGCTTGCAGAATCATGTTTTACAAGCCTTTTGCCAAAGCTTTGGCGCCAGCGATATCGAAGACGGCAGCGCCTGGACCGTTGTACGTTCCGCGCCTGAATCGGCAGGCTTGATGCCTGCCGATTCATGAGACGAACGCTGCTGGCGTCGTCTCCGCGCTCGGCCCATAGTTCATGACCTGCGACCTGACCGGTCGTCTCGGATCAGAACAAGAGGCCAGGCCATGACCAAGTCCCTTCATTACCGTGCGTGCCATCTGTGCGAAGCCATCTGCGGACTCGCCATCGAAACCGAAACCCAGGCAGACGGCTCAACGCAGATTCGCTCGATCAAGGGCGACGCCCAGGACAGTTTCAGCCGTGGCCATATCTGCCCCAAGGCCGTGGCACTGCAGGACATCCAGAACGACCCGGATCGAATTCGTCAGCCCATGCGCCGCGTTGGCGAGCAGTGGCAGGCCATAGGCTGGGACGAGGCCTTCGACCTGGTGGCCGCGCGCCTGAGCACAATCCAGGCGGCGCATGGGCAGAACGCCGTGGCGGTTTATCAGGGCAATCCCAGCGTGCATAACTACGGGCTGATGACCCACAGCAACTATTTCCTCGGTCAACTGAAAACCCGCAACCGCTTCTCCGCCACGTCGGTCGACCAGTTGCCGCACCACCTGACCAGCTACCTGATGTATGGCCACGGCCTGCTGATTCCGATTCCCGATATCGATCACACCGACTTCATGTTGATCCTCGGCGGCAACCCGCTGGCTTCCAACGGCAGCATCATGACCGTGCCGGATGTGGAGAAGCGCCTGAAGGCCATCCAGGCGCGTGGCGGCAAGCTGGTGGTGGTCGACCCGCGGCGCAGCGAAACCGCGGCCATCGCTGACCAGCACCTGTTCGTGCGCCCCGGCAGCGATGCTGCGCTGCTGCTGGCGCTGCTCAACACCTTGTTCGAGGAAGGTCTGACGCGTAATAGCCATCTGCCGGTGGAAGGATTGGAGCAGGTACGCGAAGCGATTGGCGGGTTCCATGCCGAGGCCATGAGCGCGCGTTGTGGGGTCCCGGCCGAAACCATTCGGCAACTGGCGCGGGATTTTGCCGCCGCAGACAAGGCTGTGTGCTACGGCCGTATGGGCGTATCCACCCAGGCTTTCGGCACTCTCTGCCAGTGGTTGGTGCAGCTGATCAACCTGGTCACCGGCAATCTGGATCGCAGCGGCGGCGCGCTCTGCACCACGCCCGCGGTGGATCTGGTGGCTAGCACCTCGGGTGGCCATTTCAATCGCTGGCAGAGCCGTGTGTCCGGCCTGCCGGAATATGGCGGCGAGCTGCCGGTCTCGGCGCTGGCCGAAGAGATGCTCACGCCCGGCGAAGGGCAGATTCGTGCGCTAGTGACCGTGGCCGGCAACCCGGTGCTGTCGACACCCAATGGACGCCAGCTGGAGCAGGCGCTGGACGGCCTGGACTTCATGCTCTCGGTGGATTTCTACATCAACGAGACCACTCGTTACGCCGACCTGATCCTGCCGCCGACCGCGCCACTGGAGCACGATCACTACGACACTACTTTCAATGTGTTCGCCGTGCGCAATGTCACCCGCTTCAACGAGGCAGTGCTGGCCAAGCCGGACGGCGCCTTGCACGACTGGGAAATCTTCGTCGGTCTGGCCAAGGCCTTCGCGACGCGCAATGGCCTTGAGCTGAAACCGACCATGGCGCCGGAGCAGATGATCGACATGGGCCTGCGTTTCGGCCCCTATGGTGATAGTAGCGAGCGTAAACTCAGCCTGGCGGCTTTGCGCGAGCAACCGCATGGGCTCGACCTGGGGCCGCTGCAACCGAATCTTGCTGCGCGCCTGAAAACGCCGAGCAAGGCGGTGCAGGCCGCGCCTGAGCTGCTGTTGGCCGATCTGGCACGTTTCGCCGAGCAGCAACAACCGGCTGCCCATGAACTGCTGCTGATCGGCCGTCGTCACGTGCGCAGCAACAACTCCTGGATGCACAACTATCACCGTCTGGTAAAGGGTAAGCCGCGTCATCAGTTGTTGATGAACCCGGCGGACCTGGCCAGTCGTGGTTTGGCCGATGGCCAGCGCGTACGGGTGCGCTCGCGGGTCGGCAGCATCGAGGTGGAGGTGGCCGCCAGCGATGAGGTGATGGCTGGCGTGGTCAGCCTGCCTCACGGTTGGGGTCATGCTCGACCCGGCGTGCAGATGGACATCGCCCGTGCGCAGCCGGGTGCCAGCGCCAATGACCTGACCGACGAGCGCCAGCTCGACGCGCTGTCTGGCAATGCGGTGCTCAATGGTGTGCCGGTGGAGGTGGTGGCTGCGTAACGACCTGCTGCGCGTCGGCCCTGCTGCGTTAAAAACAGGCTCGGAAAACCGCTTGCGGCTAACGCGCTTCAGCGCGGCCCGAAGGGCGAACGAAGTGAGTACTGCTCATTTACAACTCGTAAAGTCGAACGCGACTCCGACCGCTCCTCGCCTGTTTGGACCAGCCGGAGGCTGTTACTAAAGTAGCGCCTTGCATGTCTCTAGCTCGCGAGGTCGTAAACAGGCTAGGGAGGACGGCAAGGCCGAGCATTATGCTCGGCTTTTCGCTACAATCGCGCCACCGTGGCGACCGTCGGGTCGCGAAGTCTATGCTGAGGTGCCCCATGGATATCATCGAAACCATCAAAGAGCAGATCGCCAACAACACCGTTCTGCTGTACATGAAAGGCTCGCCCAACGCGCCGCAGTGTGGCTTCTCCGCCCGTGCTGCCCAGGTGGTGATGGGCTGCGGCGAAAAGTTCGCCTATGTCGACATCCTGCAGAACCCGGAAATCCGCGCCAACCTGCCGAAGTACGCCAACTGGCCGACCTTCCCGCAGCTGTGGGTAGGTGGTGAGCTGGTCGGCGGTAGCGACATTCTCACCGAGATGTACGAGAAAGGTGAGCTGCAGACCCTGATCAAGGATGCCGTGAGCAAAGCCGGCGCCTGATCACTGTTCGTGCAAAAAAGAACCCGCCTAGGCGGGTTCTTTCGTTTCTGCTGCAGGCTTTCTATTTCTGCAGCCACTGGCCGTTCAGCTGGATGAATTGTCCCTTGGGCGTACGCTTGATGGCCTTCTTGCCGGCGATGGCTTCCACGTCGCTCAGGCTGATGCCATTGTCCTGCGCCACCTTCTGATACTCGGCGCGACGCGCCTGGTTGATCAGGCGGGCAATTTCGTCGGCCTGGCCGCCGGGTTTGACCACGCCCAGGTAGCCGTTGGGTTGCTCGCCGAGCTGGCCGCTGGCCTTGGCATCGCCCAGGGCACTCATGGCCTGGTTGAGGTTCAGTGCGTACGCCGGCAGGCTCAGGCTCAATGCCAGCAGCAGGGTCGAAATGTATCGAATCATTGTCTCTCTCCGTAGAACCTGTGCGGCGGGCTCAAAACAGACCACTGTCTTCGTTGAATACGCTGTCCAGCGCCTTGTCCACCTTGATGTAGATTTCGTGCTCGACCTTGACGTTCAGGTTGATGTTGATCGGTTCGTTCGGCATCGCCAGTTGTACCGTCGGGGTACAGGCCTGGCACAGCAGCCCCAGGCTCAGGACTGCGAGGAGGCGGTACTTGCGCATGGCGCTACTCCTTTGGTTCTTGGGGGACACGCTGACGCATCCATTGCTGAATCCGTTGCTGGATGATGCCGCTGACCTTGTCGGTCAGCTGCAGGCTGGCCAGCAAGGCCGGAATGTCTTCTTCCAGATTGATGTTGAAATGGATGGGCCGGCCTTTCTCGATGGCCGGGTTCTGTCCATGCAGGCGCATGCCTAGCCGCAGTGTGCCGGACTGATCATAGTCGACGCTACTGCTGAGCAGATCGTAGTGGAAGTCTTCCAGCGCGTCGGTGACCAGCTTCATACCCGGGTTGGCCTGACCCATGGCGCGGATGCGCGGTGAATGAAAACGCAGTTGCCCTCCCGGTGGCCTGGCTTCGATCAGGCCCTGTTCGATACTGATGGCGCCAGCCAGGCGCAGCGGCAGGGTGCCGTCGATCAGCCCGCTACCGGCCAGCCCTTCGGCTGGGTAGACGCGAAACAGCTCTTGCAGATCCAGGCCACTGAGCCGCAGGGGCAGCAATTGGCTGGGTTGTTCCAGTGCCCAGGTCGCCGGTGCCAGGCTCAAGCTGCCGCCGAGAATGCCCAGTTCCGCGCGCTGGTGGGTCAGGCTGCCGGCCAGTGGTCGTTGCAGGCTGGCCTGGTAGCTGGCCTGCAGCTGCAGAGGGCCGAGCTCGATGCCAGGGTCGAGCTGCTTGGCACTCAACTGAGGCAGGTCGAGGCGAAGTCGGTCGCCGCTCAGTTGCAGGTGCAGTTCGGCATCGACACCGCTCAGGGTGGTGCGGTCATAGATGCCGGCCAGGCCCTTGCCGGCCAGGCTGGCCTTGAGTTGCAGGGGCTTGCCGCTGGGCAGGTTGAGGCTGGTGTTGCCCTGAATACGGCCGTTTTCCAGGGTCATTAGCGGCGGCCAGTTGGCCAGGGTTTGCGCCAGCGGGTTGCCGGCGCGCAGGAACAGCTCGTCCAGAGTGGCATTCAGGTTCAGCGCGTTGGTCGTGTTGTCCAGGCGCAGGGCCATGCTCAGGCCCGAGTCGGCCAGCAGAGCACCGTCTAGGGTCTGGCTGCCGGCGTCGGCGTTGACGCTTCCCTGCCATTGCCAGCCCTGTGCCTGCAGTTGTGGATGGTGCAGACGTTGGATGCGCAGGCTCAGCGGGCCGGACAGGGTCGGTGCGCTTGGGGTGCCGCTCAGGGTGATGCCGGCCAGCGCCGCTTGAGCTTGCTGCAGGTCCAGCTCGGCGCCGCGCAGGCGCTGGACGTCGAGGCGCGAGCGGTCGGCCAGGCTGAGCTGCAACTGCTGCTGCGTGAAGTTGCCTTTGAGGCCAACGCTCAGGCGCAGGTCATCGAGACGGCTGTCAGCCAGGTCCATGCGTTTGCTGCGCGCCTCGAGCTGCAGGTGTCGAACGTCGAGTGCCCAGTCGGAGGATTGATGCAGGGCAAGCTCGGCATCTGCCTGCAGTTCCAGCGGGCCGTGGCCGCTGACGTTCAACAGCAGGGTCAGCGCTTCATCGGCATCGCCATCCAGAGGCGCGAGGTGCAGCTGCAATTGCCTCGGCCGTAGGCCGCTCGGCAGCGACGCCAGCCAGGGCGCGTCCTGCGTGTCGAGCTGCAGTTGCGCGTTCAAACGCCGGGCCTGCCATCTGCCCAGGGTATTGCTGAGATCGAGCGCCAGCTCACCGCTGACCAGGCCGACGCCGGGAAGCGGCCAAGGCTGCGGTAGCTGCGCATCGACCCGCAGCCACCCAGAGGTGGCCAGCAGTTCGCTGAACGTAGGGGGGACCTGCGGTGCCTGCAGCTGCCACTGGGCGTTCATCCCGGCCTGCCGGGGCGTGCCCGGCAGAGTGGCAGAATCGAGTAGCGTCCATTCGCTCAGCCACTCGGCGAGCCAGGCCATATCCTGCAGCGCGGTAACCTCAAGCTCGCCGCTCCATTGCAGGGCATCGGCCTGAGCCTGCAAGTCGCTATGCAGGGCGATCTGCGGTTGATCATCGAGATGCAGGTTCAACTGCAGCTGTCGCGGGCTGTTCAGCTCGCTGCCCAGCCCCTGCAGTTGTGCTTGCAACTTCGCCCTGTGGGCTCCGCGCAGCAGCAGCGTATGCAACTGCAGGATATCGTCCAGCAGTCGTAGGTCGACATCGCCCTGCAGTGTGCAGCGGCCGCTGGCGCAGGGCAGTTGCGCTTGGGCATTGCGCAGTTCGATGTGCCGTGGAAGCCATGGCAGGGCATTGCTCAGGGTTTGCAGGAGTCCGGCCAGATCGCTGTCGCTCGGGCTTTCGGATTCTCCCTGCGCAGGCTGCCATGACAGGCGCAGGTCCTGCGCAACCAGGCGGTAGCGAGGCGCCTCACTGGCCAGCCAGTAGAGTTGCAGCTGGCCGCTTTGTACCAGCAGCTCGCCGTCACGGCGTTGTACCAGGCTTGCATCCTGGAAATGCAGGCCTCGCCAGGAAAGGCTCAGTCGCTGCCAGTCCAGCTCGATGTGCTGTTCCTCGAGCAGCTGCTGCACGCGGTAGCCGACATAGCAGGCCAGAAGCGACAGCAGCGCCAGTATCGCTACGCAGGTGCTCAGCCAGAAACGCCGGCGACTCATGAGTGTTCCTTGCTCGGTGCGGTCCACTGGACGGTACCCCATGCTCGAGTGGGTGCCAAGCGGCTTTCCGTGCTATTGTTTATTTACAGCTTTAAATATTTATTTTGTCGTAAACGAGCGAAGGAGGATGTGATGAGTGCTGTGACTCGCTCTCAGCCCGATGCCGATGCGGTACTGGCTAAAGCCCTGCTCAATACCCGTGAGCACCTGGGGCTGACGCAGCAGGAGCTGGCCGACATCGTCGGTGTCCATCGCAGTGCCATCAGCCGCTGGAACGAGCAGGGTGGTTTGCGTCCGCAGAGCAAGACCGGCGAGCTGGCGCTGTTGCTGATTCGCGTCTATCGCGCGCTGTTTGCCCTGTTTGGTGGCAATCAGCAGGACATGCGCCATTTCCTGCGCACCGAAAATCGCCATCTGGCTGGCATTCCGCTGCAGCAGATGAGTCAGGTGCAGGGGCTGGTACGTGTTGTCGAGTATCTGGACGCCATTCGCGGCAAGGTCTGAAAGCCAATCAGTCCTGCTGCATCGAGAACGGGCTCGGTAGGCTGCGTACGGCCAGCGCAGTTCGTCCGAGGGGGTGATTGCGGTGGATTAAAATACTGTATAAATATACATATTAGCGGCTCTGGCCATTGCTTGCCTGTTGTGATCAGCCGGAGGCTGTCACTAACCCAGCGCCTTGTACGGCTCCAGCGTCGCGATGCCTTTAGCAGGCTCTACCCTTGGGAGGTATCGCCATGGATATCTGGCAACTATGTGACGGCGAGCGACAGGTGCGACCGCTGCGCGGCAAGCTGTTGCGCATGGTGGAAAGCCAGGCGCAGGTGGCGACCCTGCAACTGGTGGATAACCTGGCCGAACAGGCCCTGCTCGAGGAACTGCTTGAGAGCAGCAAACCACCGCTGCCTGAAGCCGCCGAGCCGTTGCACTATCTGCTGAAGACGCCGTTTCGTTATCCGCCGCTGCGTTGGGGCTCGCGCTTCGGCAGCGTGCACGAGCCCAGCCTGTTCTACGCCGCTCAGCGTCTGGAAACGGCGATGGCCGAGGCCGCCTACTACCGTTTCGTATTGTGGAATGGCATGGCCGTGCCGCCGCCCAGTGGCCGCATCCTCTCCGAGCATTCGACCTTCGAGGCGCGTTACCGCGTCGAGCGAGGTATCCAGTTGCAACAGCCGCCTTTCGATCAACATGGCGCACTGTTGGCTCACCCCAGTGATTACAGCGTGCCTCAGCGTCTCGGTACGTCGATGCGCGCGGCGGGCATTCAGGCTTTCGAGTACCGCTCGGCACGCTGTCCTGACGGTGGCAGCAATGTCGCGCTCTACGTGCCGGCTGCGTTCGCGGAGAAGCGTCCGCGTAATCTGACGGCCTGGTTGTGTGAAACCACGAGCGAGTACGTGGCGTTCAAGCATGCGCAAACGCCGGATCAACCGCGGCTGTTTCACTGGGAGCAGTTTCTGGTGCAGGGGCAATTGCCGCACCCCGCGTAATGCCTGCGCTGGCGCGTCAGATGCCCCGAAACAGAGCGCTGCGCGGATCTGTCGCAGGGAGTTGTGCACAATGCTGAAGCAGGCTGTCACATCACTGTCAGAAACGCCGCTAAACGCTTGATTTTTCGTGGTTGATTTTTAAGTCAATGAAAAATATGAATTTTTTTCGTTGGTGAAAAAATCGACAGTTTGACTGAGAGCCCCATGGCATCAGGCCTGTGAGTTCTTTCGCCCAAGTTGTTCACGGAGTTATCCACAGCTTCTGTGGATTGTGAGGGAACTCTTTTCTGCAGCCGCAATCGATCCGGCAGGCAAGACTTTACCTTCGAGAAAAAAGGAGTAGAGTGGCGCGCCCCGGCAGTCACCCCCCTTTATTTATGCCTCGCGCTTTGCCTTCTTCATCCCCTGCAACTCGTTCCGGATCTTCTCGTCTGCCCATGCGCGTTGCGCTGTGGCTGCTCGACAGTCCGCGTCTGGGACAAACACCTAGCGTCAAACGCATCGCCGGCAACCTGCTCAAGCAGCCTGCCCGCAAGGGCTGTGTGCAGGCGCAAAGTCGGTTGGGCCAATTGCTCTGTCGCGACTGCGGTAATACCCGTGATCGCCGCATCGGTTACGAACTGCTACGCCAGGCTGCTCGCGCGGGCGATCGCAGTGCTCAGCTGGAGCTGGAGCGTCTGTCGCGCTGATTGCGTGCTGGCCCCGTGTAAATCCCCGGCGGGTATACTGCACGGCGGTCAAACATGGAGCGTCTATGCCAATCGATCCCCTCTCTCTCGCCATCGGCACCGTCGTTGCGCTGGTTCCGTTATTGGCTGGCATTTGGTCCTTGCAGCGCCGGCTGGCTCGCGCGCAAGGCGAGCAGGCGCTACTGCAGGAACGCCTGGAGCATGCGCAACTGAGCCAGGCCGGTTTGCTGGCTCAGCTCGATGCCTGTCGCGCCGAGTTGGCCGAAGTCAGCGAGATCAAGGTGGAGCAGCAGACCGAGTTGGCCGGCCTGCGTCGTGAGAACGAGTTGCTGCAGCAGGAGCGGCAGATTGCCCGTGAGGCCGCGCAGTCCTGGAATCAACAGCGCGAACGCAACGAAGCCGAATTGCGTCGGCTCACCGCCGAGTGTGCGGCGCTGGCTGCCGAGCTGCAGGAAAATCGCGATAACCAGCAACAGCGCCTCGACGATCTGCAGGGCGCGCGCAACGAGCTGCGCGCGCAGTTCTCCGAACTGGCGACGAAGATCTTCGATGAGCGCGAGCAGCGTTTCGCCGAGACCAGCCAGCAGCGCCTCGGCCAGTTGCTCGACCCACTCAAGGAACGCATCCAGGCATTCGAGAAGCGCGTCGACGAGAGTTATCAGCAAGAAGCGCGCGAGCGTTTTTCCCTGAGCAAGGAATTGGAGCGTCTGCAGCAGCTCAACCAGCGCCTGGGCGACGAGGCGACCAATCTGACTCGCGCACTCAAGGGCCAGAAGACCCAGGGCAACTGGGGCGAGTTGGTGCTGGAGCGGGTGCTGGAGCATGCCGGTCTGGAGAAGGGGCGCGAGTACCACACTCAGGTCAGCCTCAAGGGCGCTGGTGGCGAGCGCTTTCAGCCTGATGTGCTGATCCGCCTGCCGGGCGACAGGCAGGTGATCGTCGATGCCAAGGTCAGCCTCAGCGCCTACCAGCAGTATGTCGCGGCTGCGGACGAACCGATCCGCCAGCAGGCGCTCAAGCAACACCTGATCTCGCTGCGCAGCCACCTCAAGGGCCTGTCCGGCAAGGATTACCAGCGCCTCGAAGGTTTGCACAGTCTGGATTTCGTCCTGCTCTTCGTGCCCATCGAGGCGGCCTTCGCCGCGGCGTTGCAGGCCGAGCCGGATCTGTTCCGGGAGGCCTTCGAGCAGCAGGTGGTGATCGTCAGCCCGACCACCTTGCTGGCTACCCTGCGGGTGATCGACAGCCTCTGGCGTCAGGAGCGTCAGGGCCAGAATGCGCGCGAGATCGCCGAGCGTGCCGGCCAGCTGTACGACAAGTTCGTTGCCTTCGTCGCCGATCTGGACGAGATGGGCAGCCGTCTGCAGCAATTGGACAAGGCTTACGCCAGTGCCCGTAACAAGCTGGTGGACGGTCGCGGCAACCTCATTGGCCGTGTGGAAAACCTCAAGCTGCTGGGCGCTCGCGCAAGCAAGAGCCTGCCAGGCGAGCTGCTCGAGCGCTCTGCCGATCTGCCGGCGCTGGACGAACTGGGCGAGTGAGCGACGTCTACCTGCTAGCGCAGGGGCGCTTGCTCGGGTTGTGTGCGAGGACGAGCCTGCTCCAGTCTGCTGACGTAGCCACGCAGCCAGCCGGCCAGGGCGTTGGGCTCGGCCAGTAACTGCCAGTGACCGGCGCGGACTTCGCGACGGGTAAGCAGTGGCGCCCAGTGCTGCAGATCCTCGAACAACTGTGGGCGTACGAAGCGGTCGTTCAGCGGCACGATCAGTTGCACTGGCACGCGGGTGCTGCGCGAGCGCGGCCTGAGCAGGCGGCGCATGAAATTGGCGCGATACAGCTGCACACCGCGCATGCCATCACTGCGCTGCGTAGGGCTCGCTGGCAGATCGCCTACACCTTCGAGGCGGCGCAGCAGCCAGGGCCAGGTGCGATCCAGGCCCAGACGCCAGCACAACTCCGGCAACAGTGGGGTGTGGAAGAAGGCGATGTACCAGGAGCTGAGCAACTGCCCCAGCGCCTGCAGTAGTGCATCAGGGCGACGCAGGCTCAGGCGCTGGCGCATCCAGTGGCCGACATGGTCGAGGCAAGGGCCGGAGATGCTGGTGTAGGACGCCAGCTGCGGCTGCATGCGTGGCTCGGTTACTGCCTCCCAGCTCTGGATCGAGCCCCAGTCGTGGGCGACCAGATGCACCGGGCGATCCGCACTGGTGGCCTGCACCACCGCTTCGAGATCGCGACCCAGTTGCTCCAGACGGTAGTCGCGCAGACGTTTCGGCACCTCCGATGCACCACAGCCACGCACATCGTAAGCGACGATCCGGTAGTCGGCGGCCAGCTCGCGGATCAGCGGCCGCCAGATCTCGTGATTGTCCGGATAACCATGCACCAGCAGCAGGGTCGGGGCGCCGGCCTTGTCCCAGACATAGGTACGCAGGCGCAGGCCGTCGCTATCCACGTCCAGCTGCCGAGGTGACAGTTCATCCCATGACAGTGACGCGTTCATCGCAGGTAATCGAATGGTTGGGCGAACAGGAACATGGCTGGCTCCACGAATGACGATTGCATCGCTCGGTGTATGGGCCATTGTTGAGTGCTGGCTTGCCTCTGCCTAGCCTTGGTGGGCTGGCGTTACGAAAGTGCCAGTAAGGTCTGTGCCGCTCTGAAACAGGGGGTTGGGCGATCCTGGAAGGTTTTGTGCAACGCCAGTGCCTGGCAAGTCCAGTCCTTGGTTGGGGCTCTCGAACGCATGGTTGCCGCGAGTCGCGAAATCGCGAACGTGTCCGGCCGTTGCTACCGGCTTGCTGCCGCTCGGTCAGATTGATGAAGTGCCGGGCATTCGCTGGCGTTGCGTCCCCACCAGCGATGGCGCCTGGTGCGCCAATGCCGGTGGGAGCCTCGCGGTAGAGGTGGCAAACCTTCAGCAGTGGTCTCGCTCTGCGGAAACGTTCTGCCCCTAGCCGCGCAACACCAGATGGCGGCTGAGCAGAGCGCGCAGGGCCGCAGGCTTGACCGGTTTGGGCAGGTAGTCGAGGCCGGCGGCGTGCACCTCGGCGACCAGCTCCGGGCGACCGTCAGCGCTGATCACCACGCCCGGCACCGGTTCGCCCAGGCGCGTGCGCAGCCAGGCCATCAGCTCGGTACCGGTTTCGCCCTCGTCGAGGTGGTAGTCGACCAGCGCCAGCTGCGGGTGCACATCTTCGCTGAGCAGGTGCTCGCATTCCAGACGATTACGCGCTGTCCACACCTGGCAGCCCCAGCGTGACAGCAGGCTGTACATGCCGGTGAGGATGCTGTCTTCGTTGTCGATGCAGATCACCTGGGTGCCCTGCAAGGGCTGGCCATCCACTGCCGGTACGACTGGGCCTTGCGGCTTCGGCGCCGGTTTTCTCGCCAGCGGCACGCTGACGCTGAACACGCTGCCTTTACCTGGCCAGGAACGCACTTCCAGGCGGTGGGCGAGCACGCGGCACAGGCCGTCGGCAATCGCCAGGCCCAGGCCCAGGCCTTTCTCTGCGCGCGTCTGGTGACTGTCCAGGCGCTTGAACTCCTCGAAGATCACCTTGCGCTTGTCTTCGGGGATACCCATGCCGCGGTCCCAGACTTCCAGGCGCAACTGTCCGCCTTCACGGCGCACGCCCAGCACCACGCGGCCCTTGGCGTAGCGGAAGGCGTTGGTCAGGAAGTTCTGCAGGACCCGGCGCAGCAGCTTGATGTCGCTGTCGATCCACTGGCGACTACCGTGCACGCGCAGGTCGATACCCTGTTCGGCAGCCAGCACGCCAAACTCGGCGGCGAGGGTATCGAACAGGCTGGAGAGGGCGAAGGCGTGACGATCTGGAGTGATTCGGCCGTTTTCCAGACGTGAGATGTCCAGCAGGTCGGTGATCAGGTCCTCTGCCGAACGCAACGAGCTGTCCAGATGCCGGACCAGCTCCTGGGCTTCATTGGGCAGGGCGTCGTCCTGATGGGCCAGCGCGGCTGAGAACAGCCGGGCTGCATTAAGCGGTTGCATCAGGTCATGGCTGACCGCGGCGAGGAAGCGCGTTTTCGACTGGTTGGCGGCTTCGGCGTGGGCCTTGGCTTCGGTCAGTGCCTGGTTCAGCTTCGACAGCTCATGGGTGCGTTCGGCAACCCGTCGTTCGAGGCTTTCGTTGGCGTCCTTGAGGGCTCGCTCGGCTTCGCGGAATTCGGTGATGTCGGTGAAACTCATGACGAAACCACCACCGGGCATGGGGTTGCCGATCAGCTCGATCACCCGGCCGTTGGGGAATACCCGCTCATAGCTGTGCGCGGTGCCCTGGCGCATCCAGTACAGGCGCTTGGCAACGTTCTCCTCCAGGTCGCCGCTGCCGAGCATGCCGCGTTCGGCATTGAAGCGGATGATCTCGGCAATCGGCCGACCGACGTAGATCAGGCCTTCGGGGTACTCGAACAACTCCAGATAACGGTGGTTCCAGGCCACCAGCCGCAGGTTCTGGTCGACCACGCTGATGCCCTGGGTAATGTTCTCGATCGCACCCTGCAGCAGGGCGCGGTTGAACTGCAGCACCTCGCTGGCTTCATCGACGATGCGCACCACATCCTCGACCTGCATCTCGCGGCCTTCGATGGCGGCCTTGACCACCGCGCGGGTCGAGGAGGCGCCCAGCACGCCGGCGAGCAGGCGTTCGGTGTGGGCGATCCACTCGCTGTTGGCCGGCTGGTTGGGATCGAAGTCCTTGCCTTTGCCCTGGCGCAGGGCGAAGCGGTTGAAGCTCTGGCGTGCGCGTTCTTCGCCGACGAAACGGCTGGACAGCATCAGCAGGTCGGCCACCTGCACTGCCAGCAGGCTGCGGTTGCTGGGTTTGGTGCCCAGGTCATGGCCGATGAAACGCCCGGCCTGCCAGTGCTCGGAAACGCGGGTACGCGAGAACCAGGAAACCCAGGCGAACAGCAGCAGGTTGCCGGCCAGTGACAGCACCACGCCGCGCGTCAGCGGATCAACCTGTAGGCCGATGGGGGCGTAGAGCAGGGTGGTCAGGCCGGGGAAGCTGTCCAGCGACCAGCCCATGCCGCGCGCCGCCAGTGGCAGTACCAGGGTGTAGAACCAGAGCATGGCACCGAAGATCAGGCCGGCGAACACGCCGCGGCGGTTGGCCTGTTTCCACACCAGCGCGCCGAACATGGCGGGGGCCAGTTGGCCAATGGCGGCAAACGACACCTGGCCAATGGTGGCCAGGCTGGCGCCTTCGCCGAGCAGACGGTAGCAGACATAGGCCAGCAGCAGGATCAGCACGATACTGACCCGGCGCGCGGTGAGCATCCAGTGACGGAAGGCCTCGAACGGCCGCTCGGTGCTCTGCCGACGCAGCAGCCAGGGCAGTAGCATGTCGTTGGAGATCATGGTCGACAGTGCCACCGAGGCGACGATCACCATGCCGGTAGCGGCTGACGCGCCGCCGATGAAGGCCAGCACCGCCAGGCTTGGATGGGCTTCGGCCAGCGGCAGGCTGATGACGAAGGAGTCCGGTGTCACGCCTGCTGGAAGCAGCATCTGCCCGGCGAGGGCGATGGGCACGACGAACAGCGCAGCCAGCATCAGGTAGGCGGGGAATACCCAGCGCGCCAGACGCAGGTCCTTGGGCTCGATGTTCTCCACCACGGTGACGTGGAACTGCCGCGGCAGACAGATGATGGCGATCATCGCCATGCCGGTCTGCACCAGCATCGCCGGCCAGTTCACCGCCTCGTTCCAGAAGGCGTCCAGCTCGGCGGTGTTGTGTGCCTTGTCGAGCAGATCGTGGAAGCCGTTGTACAGGCCGAAGGTGACGAAGGCGCCAACGGCGAGAAAGGCCAGCAACTTGACCAGCGACTCGAAGGCAATCGCCAGCACCATGCCGCGATGGTGCTCGGTGACGTCGAGGTTGCGAGTGCCGAACAGAATGGTGAACAACGCCAGGGCCAGTGACACGATCAGCGCGGTGTCCTGAGCGCTGGTGCCGGTGTCCTGGGCATGTACACCGATCAGCAGATTGACGCCGAGCACGATGCCCTTGAGCTGCAGGGCGATGTAGGGCAACACGCCGACCAGGCAGATCAGCGCCACCACGATGGCCAGCGACTGTGACTTGCCGTAGCGCGCGGCGATGAAGTCGGCGATGGAGGTGATGTTCTCCTGTTTGCTGATCATCACCATCTTCTGCAACACCCAGGGCATGGTCAGCAGCAGAATGGTCGGCCCGAGGTAGATCGGAATGAACGACCATAGCTGTTCGGCGGCCTGGCCGACGGCGCCGAAGAAAGTCCAGCTGGTGCAGTAGACGGCCAGCGACAGCGAGTACACCCAGGCACGGATCTTCGGCGGCATAGGCGTGCTGCGGCGGTCACCATAGAAGGCGATGGCGAAAAGAATGGCCATGTAGATCAGGGCGACCGCGGCGATCAACCCGGGGGACAGCGACATGCAGACTCCGAAACGCACAGTGAAACGAAATGAGCCTGGCCGCCGAGGCGAGGCCGATGTTGATCAGTGTTGCACAAAGCCGGGCGCTGTCGGCTGCGACCAAGGTCGCAGCCAAGCAGGCGTGCTTTGCGATGGGACTCGATTGTGCTGCAGCGCAGGGGCTGATAGCTTGGCGCGTTTGCGACTCTGTCCGAGGAAGGACCCTATGTTCAAGCCGCAGCTGGTGACTTTGCAACGTGGCGCTCTGCGCCTGGAACCGCTCTCTGACGCGGATATCCCCGCGCTGGTGGCGCTGGCCGAAGCCAATCGCGAGGAGCTGCTGTACATGAGCGGCACCCAGCGACTGGACTGGTATCGCAGCGCCCTGGCCGATATGCGCGAGCAGCGGGCACTGCCATTCGTCATTCGTCTGGGGGACGAGTTGGTAGGCACCACCCGCTTCGCCGACTTCATGAACACCCTGCCGGCCTGTGAAATCGGCTGGACCTGGCTCGACCGCGGCCAGCATGGCAGCGGGCTGAACACCAGCATCAAGTATTTGATGCTCAAGCACGCTTTCGAAAATTGGGGCATGGTTCGCGTGCAACTGAAAACCGCCGCCAGCAACCTGCGTTCGCAACGCGCCATCGAGAAGCTTGGCGCCGTTCGTGAAGGGTTGCTGCGCAACCATCGCCGTCTGGCTGATGGCCGACTCGATGACACCGTGCTGTACAGCATTACCGATCTGGAATGGCCGGCGCTGCGTGGGGCCATGGAGGCGGGCTTCAACGCCTGAGCCTGATGCACAGTCGCGAGCAGACCCGCTTCTGGCAAGCTTCCGCATTGAGCGGCGTCGAGCTGTTGCAGGCGCGCTACCTTGAACAGCGCTTCGCGCCCCACGTGCATGAAGGTTTCGTGTTCACCGTGATCGAGCATGGCGCACAGCGCTTTCGTCATCGCGGTTGTGATCATCTGGCACCGCAGGGCAGCATGGTGCTGATCAACCCGGACGAAGTGCACACCGGCTCCAAGGCGCACGAAGACGGTTGGCGCTATCGCGGTTTCTATCCCGACAACGCCCAGGTACTGGGGGCGCTGCAGGAGCTGGGCCTGGCCAAGGCTGGCATGCCGTCGTTTGCCTTCAGCGTGCTGCATGATCCGCGTTTGCATGCGGCCTTTCTGCAACTGCACCAACTGCTCGAGGGTGGTGCCGAGGCACTGCAGCAGCAACTGGCCTGGCGTGAGGCGATTCTGCTGCTGTTTCAGCATCATGCGCAGCTTGCCGAACCACCTGCGCCTGGGCGTGAGCCATGGGCAGTGGCCTGCGCCAAGCAGATGCTTGCCGAACGCCTGGTCGAGCCGCCGTCTCTGGAAGAGCTGGCGGCTGCGGTTAGCCTCTCTCCTTTTCACTTCGCGCGCGTATTTCGCCGCGCGACCGGCTTGCCGCCGCATGCCTGGCTCAAGCAGCGTCGCCTCGAACAGGCGCGGGCGTTGCTCAAGACGGGCTGTACGGCGGTCGCTGTGGCCATGCAGTTGGGCTTCGCCGATCAGAGCCACTTGTCGCGGCAGTTTAAGCAGGTTTATGGCGTGAGCCCTGGCGAATATCGCAGCGCGGTGGCCCGGAGCTGACAGCAGGCATAAAGGTCCAGGCATGAAAAAGCCGGCGCTCCTTATCGGGGCGCCGGCTTTTTCAGTCCGCTATGTCGATCAGAATTCGTGATCGGCGGTGTCCGGGTTCAGGTCGCTGATGCCCAGTTTGCCCGCAGCCTGCTCGATGGCGCCGGTCTGCTTGACCAGGGCAGCGATGGCGTCACGCACCAGTTGCTGGCCTTCGGCGTTGCCTTCCGCGATCAGCTGGTCGAAGTGCACGTTGTTCTTCTCGGCGCTGTCGACCAGTGCCTGCAGTTTGGCTTCGGTTTCCTGCAGGTCGGCCTTGAGCGTGGCGTCGGCCTGGGCGTCGGCCTTGGCCACCAGCTCGGACAGACTCGGGCCGGTGAGGGTGCTGCCGTCGACCTTCTTGTACTCGCCCAGGTAGACGTTACGAATGCCTTTGCCGTTGTAGAAGTGCGAGTTGTGGGTGTTGTCGCTGAAGCAGTCATGCTCGTCTTCGGTGGAGTTGGCTTCCAGTGCGACCTTCATGCGCTCGCCCGCCAGTTCGCCGAGCGACAGGCTACCCATGCCGAACAGCATCTTGCGCAGACCGTTGTCGGCCGAATCGGCGACCAGCTCGCTGCGGTAGTTGCCTTCCACGCCGTCTTTCCACTGCTCGACCATGTCGTCCAGATCGCTGACCAGCAGATCGGTAGCGGCTTTCAGGTAGGTACGACGACGCTCGTTGTGGCCACCGGTGGCGCCTTCGCCGACCAGATAGTCGGTATAGGGACGCTCGCCGGCGCCTGGCTCGGTGCCATTAAGGTCCTGGCCCCAGAGCAGGAATTCGATGGCGTGGTAGCCGGTGGCGACGTTGGCTTCGGAGCCGCCCAGCTCGTTCAGGCTGGCCAGCAGCTCGCCGGTGATTTCGCTGACGTCGATCTTGTCTTCACCCACCTGGATCTCGGTGTTGGCGATGATGTTGGCTTGCGCGCCCGGGTTACCCAGGGCGTGTTGGTAGTCCTCGGCCACGTAGTCGATCAGGCCTTCGTCCAGCGGCCAGGCGTTGAGCTGACCTTCCCACTCGTCGACCACCGGGTTACCGAAACGGAACACCTCGGTCTGCATGTAGGGCACGCGTGCGGCCAGCCAGGCTTCGCGCGCAGCTTTCAGAGTCGCTTCGCTGGGATCGGCAAGCAGTGCATCGACGGCAGTCTGCAGGGCCTTGCCGGTGCTGGCGGCGTCGCTGAACACGGCCAGGGCCAGATCGGCGTAATGGTTGACCACGGCCTTCGCCGCTGCTTCGTCGACCTTCGCCGCAGTGGCAGGCGCCACGCTCTCGGTGGTGGCAGCAGGCGCAGCTGCCTGGGGCGCGGGGGCTTTGTCTTCGCCACAGCCAGCGAGGGAAATGGCGATGGCCAGCAGGCTGGCGGAGGCCAGAGGCATACGAATCATGGCGGGGTCCTTTGCATGTACGAAATGTGGACGGTACTCAGTGGTACCTGAAAAACTGCAACATAATGCAAATGTTTCGCATTATGTGTAAAGGCCATTATTCGTCGCTGTGCGGGATATCGCTATCGAACCACCTCGTTGCCGTTAGAATGCCAGCACCCGATTCGCAGTTCTGCCTGGAGAAAACTGCATGAGCCTGACCGCCGTGATCATCATCGTTGTCCTCGTTCTGCTCGGCGCCTACGCGGTGTCGCTGTACAACGGGCTGGTGCGCCTCAAGCATGGCGTGAGCAAGGCCTGGTCGAACATCGACGTGCTGCTCAAGCAGAGACACGACGAACTGCCCAAGCTGGTGGAAACCTGCAAACAGTACATGCAGTACGAAGGCTCGACCCTGGAGCGGGTGATTGCAGCGCGTAGTGCCGTTGCCAGTGCTCGCGAACAACATGATGTCGGCGCCCTGGGCAAGGCTGAAAGTGGTCTGCGCGCGGGCCTCGGTCAGCTCTTTGCTCTGGCAGAGAACTACCCTGAGCTGAAGGCCAACGACAGTTTCCAGCATCTGCAGCAGCGTATCAGCGGCCTGGAAAACGGCATCGCCGACCGCCGCGAGCTGTACAACGAGGCGGTCAACCTCAACAACGTGCGCATCGAGCAGTTCCCCGATGTACTCATCGCGCGCATGTTCAACTTCCAGGCTGCCGAACTGCTGGTGTTCAGCGAGGCGGAAAAAGCCGACGTAGACATGAAATCACTGTTCAACTGAGAACCTGCCGATGATGCAGGTCGACCCCTTCGGCTTCTTCTTCACGCTCACGTTCACCCTCGGTGCCTGCCTGGGCGGCGCCTGGTGGTGCCTGCGGGGTTGGTCGCAGGCGCGCCATCTGCTCGATACGCCCACCTCGAAGATCCGCTCGGCGGCGCAGGGTTACGTCGAGCTCTATGGTGTGCTCGAAGCGTTGCCGGACATGCAGTTGCGTGGGCCGCTGACTGGCAAACCCTGCCTGTGGTGGCGCTTTCGGATCGAGGAATATCGCTCCAGCGGCAAGAAGCGCAGCTGGCGGGTAATCGAGAGCGGCGCCAGTGACGCCTGGTTGCGCCTGGTCGATGGCACCGGCGAATGCCTGATCGACCCGCGGGGCGCCGAGATTCGTGCGGCGGTGCGTGACGTCTGGGAGGGTAACCTGCGGCACCCACTGGGTCCGGCCAAGACCGGATTGTTCGGCTTTCTCACCAGCGGCCAGCGCTATCGCTACAGCGAAGAACGTTTTCATGTAGGCCAGCCGCTGTATGCCATCGGTGATTTTCGCACCCGTGGCGCTGCGCAGCAGGGCTTCGACAGGCATGCCGCTCAGGGCGAAGTGATCCGCGAATGGAAGGGCGATTACGTTGGGCTGCTGCGGCGTTTCGACAGTGACGGCAACGGCGAGCTCGACGAGCAGGAATGGAATCGCGTGCGATTGGCGGCGCAACTGGAAGCCGAGGATCGGCACCGGCAAAAGGCCTCCGAGCCGGCGCGGCACCAGATGGCCAAGCCTGGTGAGCGCCAGCCGTTCGTTCTTTCCAACAGCGGAGAGGACGAGCTGGCCCGCAGCTTCTACTGGCAAGCCGCTGGCGGCGCCGTACTGTGTCTGGTCGGCGCATTGGCCACGGCCTGGCTGCTGGGTGTACAGCACTGGTGAGCTGTTTTTGCCGGGCTCGAACGAAAACGCCGCGACTGATCGCGGCGTTTTTGTGGGGGACGTTCAGAGCGTCGCGGCTGAGCTCAGGCGTCGCGACTGCTTGAGGAACAGCGTCAATTCGCGCGCCGGCAGCGGTTTGCTGTAGAGGTAGCCCTGACCCTCATGGCAGCCCTGGGCGATGATGTAGGCCTCCTGCTCGGCGGTTTCCACGCCTTCGGCGATCACTTGCATGCCCAGGCTCTTGCCCAGTTGGATGATGGCGCGAACGATGGTGGCGTCGTCTTCGTCTTCGAGCAGGTCCTGCACGAAGCTCTTGTCGATCTTGATCTTGTCCAGCGGCAGGCTTTTCAGATAGCTCAGCGAGGAATAGCCGGTACCGAAGTCGTCGATGGCGATCAGCGCGCCGGAGCGGCGCAGGCTGAGCAGGTGCTGGGCGGCGGTGCTGATGTCTTCCATCAGGCCGGTCTCGGTGACTTCCAGCTCCAGGCTTTTGGGTGGCAGGCGGTAGACCTGCATGAGATTGTTGACCACGCGCGGCAGCTCGGCGTGGTGCAACTGCACGGTGGACAGGTTGATGGCCATGCGCAGATCGCTGAAACCCTGATCATGCCATTCGCGCAGTTGACGGCAGGTCTGGTCGAGGATCCATTCACCGATGGGAATGATGGTGCCGTTCTGCTCGGCCAGCGGGATGAACAGGTCCGGTGCAACGAAACCATGTTGCGGGTGCTGCCAGCGCAGCAGCGCTTCGACGCCGACCACGCGGTGGTCGCGGTAATCTATCTGGGGCTGGTAGACCAGGTGCAGCTGGTTCTGCGCCAGGGCATCGCGCAGATCCTTTTCCAGCTCACGGCGGCGGCGCATCTCGCTGTCGACGCTGGCGATGTAGAACTGGTAGCGATTGCGCGAACGACTCTTGGCCAGGGTCATGGTCTGTTCGGCTTTCTGCAGCAGCTTCTCGGTGCTGTCACCATCTTCCGGGAACAGGGTGATGCCGATGGTGGCGCGCAGGCGCACTTCGTGCTGGTCGAGCAGGAAGGGCAACTCCAGGTCGTCGAGTACGCTCTGCGCCAGTTCGGCGGCTTCGTAGGGTTGTTCGATATCGGCTTGAACCAGGGCGAACTGGTCACCGCCCAGACGGGCCAGTGCGCCGAGACGACCGCTATGGCTGCGCAGGCGGTCGGAGAGTGCGAGCAGCAACTGGTCGCCGCTCTGGTAACTGAATTGTTCGTTGATGCCCTTGAAGTCATCCAGGCCGACGCAGAGCACGGCGACGCGACGCTGCAGGCGGCCGGCATCTTCGAGAATCTGATCGAGCTGCTGTTGCAGTTGTTGGCGATTGGGCAGGCCGGTGAGGAAGTCGTACTGAGCCATGCGTAGCAGGCTGTTCTCGGCTTCACGGCGCAGATGAGTGTTGCGCTCGATGGAGGCCAGCAACTGGTTGGCGGTGTTGATCCACAAACCCAGCTCGTTCTTCTCGTTGCCCTTGAGCATGGGCAGCTTGTGTTCGCTGGGTCGGTCGGGATTGATGTTGGTGAGGTGCTCGATGATCTTCGACAGTGGTTTGGTCAGCAGCCAGTGATAGACCAGATAAAGCACCAGGCCCATGGCCAGGGCGCGCAGCACCCCTGAGATGAAGATGATCACCGAGTTGGTGACGAAGCTTTCGCCGTAAGGCGCCGTATCGAGGGTGATGTTGAGGTCACCGTAATACTCGCTGTAAGGGCCGCGGCCGACCAGTTTGGTGGCGAACAACTGCTCCTGACCGAGTATCGGGTCGGTCAGCCAGCGAGTCGGCATCTGTGCCAGATCGCGAGTGCGCTCGGCCAGCATGGGTTCGTTGGGGTGGCCGATGGAGGCGTGACGCACCGATTCGTGCTGGAACAGCCCCTCGATCACCTGCATGCCCATCTCGCGGTCCAGGCTGTATACCGCCTGGGTCGAAGGGTCGCGGAACATGCCGAGGATGCGATGGGCATCGTTGGCCACCGCCTGACGTGTCTTGTAGGCGTCGAAGACAATCTGCGCACAACTCAATACCACCCCTACTACGAGTGCTGACAACAGCACCACGCGGAGCAACTTGAGTGACAAGCTGTTCTTCAATTCCAGCTTCAAAGGCAATTCCTTATGTCGATGCTTGCAGCGTCAGTCAGACGAGAGTATTGGCAATCTAGGCCTGGCCGTCAAAGGGCCATCATGCCTGGTGGCACTATTTATCCCACAAGGAACGCTCCTGGTGCGAATCGCCGCTTGGAGGCCGACTCACTGCTCTGTGTCGGTGCGATTGCGCCGTACTTGAACAGCTTTTGTCATATTGACCGTCCGTCGTTGTTACGCCCTATGACGCGCCACCTGCCGTCTGCTTGGCCGCTGGCACAAGAGTTGCGAAGGCCGGGCATCGACCGGGAGGGGACTCGTGATGAAAACGCTCATGCTGTTGCTCGTCGCTGTCAGCTTTGCCCCACAGGCCCATGCCGCCAGCGAAGAGGCCGCCAATACGGCCTGGCTGGTGTTGGCCAGCGTGCTGGTGTTCTTCATGCAGGCGGGTTTCGCCCTGTTGGAGAGCGGCATGTCGCGGGCCAAGAACGCAGTCAACGTGATGATGAAGAACTACATGGACTGCTGCGTTGGTGGCATCGTGTTCTGGTTGTTCGGCTTCGGCCTGATGTTCGGTGCCAATGTCACTGGCTGGTTCGGCATGAGTCACTTCGCGCTGAATGACGGCGAGCCCTGGGACTACACCTTCCTGCTGTTCCAGATGATGTTCGCCGCCACCGCTGCGACCATCGCCAGTGGTGCCATGGCCGAACGCACGCGGTATGGCGCCTATCTGGTTGGCGCGGTGCTGATCAGCGGTGTGATCTATCCGATATTCGGCAGCTGGGTGTGGGGTGGTCTGTATGGCGGTCAGGGGTGGTTGGCCAAGCTGGGTTTCATCGATTTCGCCGGCTCGACCGTGGTGCATAGCATCGGTGCCTGGTGCGCACTGGCAGGGATTCTGGTGCTCGGTCCACGTCTCGGACGTTTCGCTCCTGATGGCGAGGCGCGCTTGATCCCAGGGCACAATCTTGGCCTGGTGGCATTGGGCGGCTTCATCCTCTGGGTGGGCTGGTTCGGCTTCAACGCCGGCAGCAACCTGGAAATCAGCAGCAGTCTTGGCTTGATCGCCCTGAACACGCACCTGGCTGCGGTCGCTGGTGCGCTCGGCGCTCTGCTGGCACAACGCAGCACGGCCAGCCCGGTGCTGCTGACCACCACGGTGAATGGCTCGATTGGCGGGCTGGTCGGCATCACCGCCGGTTGCGCCAGCATGGCGCCGGGTTTCGCGCTGCTCAGCGGTCTTGTCGCCGGTTTCGTCGTGGTCTACGGCATGCGTCTACTCGATCGCCTGCGGCTCGACGATGTGGTCGGTGCGATTCCGGTCCATGGGTTCGCCGGTATCTGGGGCACCCTGGCAGCCGGCCTGTTCTATCAGGGTGACCTGTTCAACTGGGAGCGTGTCGCGGTGCAGGCATTGGGGGCTGCGGCAGCCTTTCTCTGGGCCTTTCCGGTTGCTCTGGTGTTCTACTTCCTGTTGGCCAAGACCATGGGATTGCGGGTTTCGACCCAGCATGAGCAGCGTGGGCTGGATTTTGCCGAGCATGCCGAGGTCGGTTATCCGGAGTTCAATCTGACGCAGACCTTCGACAGCGAGCAATGGTCGAGGAGGGGCTGAAGATGAGATTGAGCCTGCGCCGTCGCGCGATCTACACCGGCCTGGCCGGACACTTTTCGGATGAAGAGGTCTGGCCACTGCTGGCCCTGTGGGAAAACAAGTACGCCGAGCAACCGCCGTTCGCTCTCAATGAATTTCTCGCCGAGGTGGTGCTGCGTACCGAGCGCAAGCTCGAACGCGCACGCCTGTATCGCGAGCTGGTTGGCGCCCTCACGGGACCACCCTCGCAGCTGTTGCCTGACCCGGGGGAGCAACTGGCCGCCTGGCGCCAGGGACGCAATGAGGCCGTAAGGCAAGTGGCGACTCCGGATAGCGCCGCGCAAACGACCTTTCTGGCCCTGAACGGGGCCTTGCTGGAGCAACTAGATGGCGCGCAGCAGGCGGCGCTGAGGCGCTTTGCCGCCGGCAACCTGTCCGGTATGGGGGTGAGTTCCGAGCTGTCGACGCGTTTGCGTATCTGGTTGGAGCAGGGGGGGAGCGACGGTATCGCCAACCTGGGACTGGAGCAACTGCGCAAGCTGCTGAACCTGCTCTATATCGGGCTCTGCGAGTTTCTTGGGCCGGTACGTGCCGACCGTGTACTGAGCCAGGCGGTCAACCGTGTGGAGGAGCAGGGGGTGGAGTTTTCACCACGCAGATTGCTCTAGCCGCGCAGCCGTGATGCAGAAACGAAAAACCCGGCCTGAAGGCCGGGTTTTCGCATTACGGGGCTGAGATTCAGGCCGCGTAGTTCTGGGCGACGAAGTCCCAGTTGACCAGGTTCCAGAACGCCTCGACGTACTTCGGACGCAGGTTGCGGTAGTCGATGTAGTAGGCGTGTTCCCACACGTCGCAGGTCAGCAACGGCGTGTCGCCGCTGGTCAGCGGGCAGCCAGCGCCGATGGTGCTGGCCAGGGCCAGGGAACCGTCAGCTTTCTTCACCAGCCAGCCCCAGCCGGAACCGAAGGTGCCGATGGAGACTTTGCTGAACTCTTCCTTGAACTTGTCGAAGGAGCCGAATGCAGCGTTGATGGCGTCAGCCAGGGCGCCGGTCGGCTGGCCACCGCCATTCGGCGACAGGCAGTTCCAGTAGAAGGTGTGGTTCCACACCTGAGCGGCGTTGTTGAAGATGCCGCCCGAGGAGGTCTTGACGATTTCTTCCAGGCTCTTGCCTTCGAACTCGGTGCCCGGCACCAGGTTGTTCAGGTTCACGACGTAGGTGTTGTGGTGCTTGTCGTGGTGGAATTCGAGGGTCTCGGCGGAAATGTGCGGCTCGAGGGCATTCTTTTCGTAAGGCAGCGGCGGCAATTCAAAAGCCATGGTCTATCTCCTACTCAGGTCGTGTGCGGTATGCGCAAGGCCGATCACGGGCGGCCTATAGGCGGCGTCGAGTTTGTACTCTTTGCGCCGCAGACTCGGGATCATAGCACCCGACCACGGCCATAACCACGCAACATCTGTGTGGGAAAGCCGGTGCCAGGGCCTTTGCAGCATTGGGTTCGACAGCCGCAGGCGCCAGCAGTTGCCTCTTTCGGCGCGGTCGCGCCGAAACGCCAACAGGCTTTAAAGTGCGCCGGCTTTCTTCCAGGCCAGATAACTGCTTACCAGCTCCGGGCCCAGTTCGCCCGGGCGGGCGTCGAGCACCGGTACTTCATGGGCAGCCAGACGTTCGTGCAGGTCGGCGCGGGCATTGAGGTAGTCCAGCGTGCCACAGTAGGCCAGGGCCTGATCGAATTGCTCCACGGGTGTTTGACGCAGACGATCCAGTGCTTCCTCGCGCAGGCTGGCGATCAGCACGCGATGCTGGCGCGAGAGGCGACGCACGGCCGCGAGCAGGTCCTGATCGTCTTCGTCGCGCAGGTTGGTCACCAGCACCACCAGCGAGCGGCGGCGCTGACGCGCCAGCAGCAAGTCGGCAGCGGCGCTGAAGTCGGCCGGTTGCTGGCTGGTATCCAGGTCATAGACGGCGTTGAGCAGCACGTTCAATTGCGCAGGGCCTTTGACCGGCGCCAGGTAACGCGACTGGTTGCCGGCGAAGGTCGCCAGGCCGACGGCATCGCCCTGGCGCAGCGCGACGTAGCTGAGCAGCAGGCAGGCGTTGAGGGCGTGATCGAAGTGCGACAGCTCGTCGTCCTGGCTGCGCATACGGCGGCCGCAGTCGAGCAGGAAGACGATCTGCTGGTCGCGTTCGTCCTGGTACTCGCGAGCGATGGGGGTGCGCTTGCGGGCAGTGGCCTTCCAGTCGATCTGGCGCAGGGTGTCGCCATCACGAAACTCGCGCAGCTGGTGAAACTCCAGGCCCAGGCCGCGACGCGGGCGCTGGCGTACGCCCAGCTGGCTCAGCCAGTCATCCACGGCCTTGAGCTGTGCGCCGTAGAGGCGCGCGAAATCCGGATAGACGCGGCTTTCATCAGCCAGCGGCAGCAGGCGCTTGGCCTGCCACAGACGCAGCGGGCTGGGCAGCTTCAGCTCGCACCGGGCGAAATGGAAGTGCCCGCGGACCAGCGGCTTGAGGCGATAGCTGACTTGTGTCTGCTGGCCGGGGTGCAGGGTGATGCGTTGCGGCAGGAAATCGAATTCCATGCCTTCAGGCACATGGTCGAAGACTTCGATTTCCTGGGTTTGAGTGAAGTCGTGATGAGTGATCAGTTGCACCTCGCTCCAGCGCCCGAGCGGCAGGTTGCCGGGCAGCACGCGCTCCAGACGCGGCGAGTGCTGGCGACGCAGCCACAGGGCATCGACGGCGGCGATCAGTGCCAACGCCAGCAACAGCCCCCAGGTCATTGGCATCAGGCTGTCTGCCAGGCGCATGCCGAGCAGGGGCAGGGCGCCGAGCAGCACGGCAGCGGCGAACAGGCCGCCGAGCAGCCCGAGGAGCAGGCGCGAAGGTTTCATAGGCGCGGTGCCGGTACCTGATCGAGCAACTGTTGCAGCACCTGATCCACCGACAGGCCTTCGATATCCAGCTCCGGCGCTAGACGCACGCGGTGGCGCAGCACGGCCAGCGCGCAGCTCTTGATGTCATCCGGCAGGACGAAATCGCCACCGCGCAGCAGCGCGCGAGCACGGGCGCCGCGTACCAGGGCGATGGACGCACGCGGCCCGGCACCCATGGCCAGGCCCGGCCAGCTGCGGGTGGCGCGGGCCAGGCGTACGGCGTAATCGAGCACCTGATCATCCAGTGGCAGATCGCTGGCTATCTTCTGCAGGGCCAGCACATCCTTGGCTTGCAGCAGGGTGCGCAGCGGGCTGACTTCGAGCATGTCGGCCTTGGCCGAGCGGGTCACCTGGCGCACCATGTTCAGCTCTTCATCCTGCTGCGGATAATCCATGCGCAGCTTGAGCATGAAGCGGTCCAGCTCAGCTTCCGGCAGCGGGTAGGTGCCTTCCTGCTCGATCGGGTTCATGGTCGCCAGCACCATGAACGGTAGTTGCACCGGCAGGGCGCGGCCTTCCAGAGTCACCTGGCGCTCCTGCATCACTTCCAGCAGGGCGGCCTGGGTCTTGGCCGGTGCGCGGTTGATTTCATCGGCCAGCAGCAGGTTGGTGAACACCGGGCCCTTGCGCAGCTTGAACTGCTCGCTCTGCATGTCGTACACGGCATGGCCGGTGACATCGCTGGGCATCAGGTCCGGGGTGAACTGGATGCGTGCGAACTCGCCGCCAAAGCAGCGCGCCAGCGCGCGCACCAGCAGGGTCTTGCCCAGGCCTGGCACACCTTCGACCAGCACATGGCCACCGGCGATCAGCGCGGTCAGCACGTCGTCGATCACCGCGCTCTGGCCGATCACGGCCTTGCGCAGCTCGGCGCGCAGGGCCTGGGCCAACTGGCTGGCACGCTGGCGCTGCTGCGCTTGCGGGTTGCTCGACGTGGCGGCAGGGGGTTCCTGCACCGGCAGGTTGTCGTTCTCGGGGATCTCGCTCATAGGGCATTCCTGAGGGTTTGCAGGTGGGCGACCTGGCGGGTGAAGTCACTGGCGGAAAGGCGCTGCGGCGGCAATGGGCGCATGGCCTGGCTGATGTCCTTGGCGGGCAGGCGGGTCAGGCGACCGAGAACCTGCCACTGCTCGGCGACGGCGAGCTTGTCGAAACCTGGGTGGCGGCGCCGTGCGCGGCGGTTGATGTCTTGTTGCAGGCCTTTGAGCAGGCTGTGCTGGCCGCTGCGGCGGAGCAGGAAGTCGGCACTGCCACGCAGGTGTTCCTCGAGCTGGCGCCGTGCTCGGCTGGCCGGTGCCTGCAGCGGGCCGTGGCGCATGCCAACGTGCCACAAGGTGGCGATGATCAGCAGGGCCAGCACCAGCAAGGCCAGCGGGAAATGGCGCAGCAGCAGGCGCGCCAGACCATCGCTGTCGGCGTGGTAAAGCAGGGTCACGGCGCTGTCCTGGCTCAGATACCAGAGCAACCAGGCATGGTCGTACTCGTTGATATTGCGGTTCTGCCAGATCCACGGGTCGCTCAGTACGGTGATCAGTCCGTCGCCGTGGTAAAGCTGCAGCAGGTGCGTGGCAGAATCGCTATTGGCCCAGGCGTGCGCACGGTTCTGCGCATCGTACAGGTGAAAATCGGTGTCGAAGGCGATGTAGGCCGGGGCCTGTTCGTTCTCCAGGTAGAGTTTGGTGAGTTGCGGGTAGGCTTCGTGCTCTTCGTTCTGCTCGTTTTCCGCTTCTGCCTCACTGGCTTCTTCGTCGTCCAACTCGTCACTCATGTATTGCTGGACGCCGAGCAAATCGAGCAGCAGGTCGCCGCTCTTGCCTTCCTCTTCGTCCCACAGGCGTTCGGCGATGAACAGCAGGTGACCGCCGCCCGCCGTCCATTGCAGCACGCGTTCGACCTGACGTGGCGTCATGTTGCCGCGGTCGGCCAGCAGCATCAGGGTCTGGCCTTCGCTGGGCAGGCCATCGAGCACATCCAGGCCTTCGGCGCGGCGTGCGGCAATGCCCTGTATGCGCAGGAAGTGCTCGGCAGCCAGGTAAGGGCTGCTGGCAACCTCGGGGGCCGGGCCGTGCTCGATCACGTCTTCATAGGATTCGAGTTTGCCCAGCACGTAGCTGGCGAGCAGCCCCAGTACCAGCAGCAGGGCGATGGCGAGGATGAAACCGGCGCGCCGACTCATGCCGCGTGCTCCTGACCGAACAGGCTGCGCCAGCCCTGACACAGGCCCTGACGCAGCGATTCGGCAGGTAGGCGGTGACCATAGGCCAGGGCCTGCCAATGCAGGGTGAGCTGACGACTGTAGTCCTCCAGGTTCTGCTGCCCGAGGCCGGCGACCAGGTGCAGCACTTCGCCTTCGGTGTGCGACTGCTTCAGGGGCAGGCGGTGTTCGTGTAGCAGGCGGCTGAGCAGGGCGCGATAGAGCAAGCCGAGGGCTGCGCGCGGTTGTTCGGCCCAGAGCCGCTCAGCTTCGCTGGCGACATCGGCGGGCAGCGTTTCCGGCGCCAGTTCGAGCCCGAACAGCTGCTGTGGTGCGGCCTGCCGTCGCCGCGTCGGCAGGCCGATTCGTTCGCCAAAGGCCTGCAGCCACTCGCGGTAGCGCCACAAGACGAAGGCCAGCAGCGCGGTCAGCGCCGCCCACAGCAATACTTCGAAGACTTGCGCGACGACATCCAGGCTCTTCCACCATTCGCCGAGTTTGAGCAGGTTCTTGAGCATGTCGAGGAAGGCTTCGATGTCTTCCGGTTTGGTTTCTTCCGCGGGCTTCTCTTCGCCCAGGCGCCAGCGGGTGACGGTTTCGCGGTGCTGGAAGGGCGGTTCGTCGAGCAGGGCTTCGATGCTTTCACGCGCGGCCTGGCTGCTCAGTGGCTGCTGGAGCAGGCGTGGGGCGTCGGGGCCTTGCGGGTCAGCCTGCTTGGCCTCCTCGCTGGCGGCTGGCGCTGGGTCGGCCCAGGCTTCGCTGGGCAACTGAGTCAGCAGCAGGGCGCAACCAAGTAGCAGGGCATAGGCGCTGCCGGTCAGGCGTTGGCGCAGGCGACGGAAGGTCAGTTCGATATCCCAGGCTTCCAGGGCGGTGCGGCGGTTGAGGTAAAGGGTGAAGCCGCAGGCGACATAGACCGGTTCCCAGATGATCAGCAGCAGCACATAAAGCAGGTTGGACAAGTGTTCCAGCCACAGCCACTGGCCGCTGCTGGCGGCGATCAGGCTTTCCCAGGTCCAGTTCAGTTCCACCTGGTGTGGCAGCATCAGATAAAACAGGGCGACCAGGCCCATCCACAGGGCAATTTCCAGATGCATGCCGACCAGCGTCAGCCAGGTGGCAGCGGCGCTGTCGCGCTGACCGAGTACCACCAGGCGCTGGCTGCGTGCCTGACCGGCCAGGCCCTCGAGCTGCAGCACGGGTAGATCGAAGCTGCGCGTCGGGCTCAGGCGGCGCCAGGTCAGGCTGGCCAGCAATTGTGGCCATAGCAGTTTCGGCAGTGCGCGCAGGGCCTGGCTCAGCGAGGGTGTGTTGCCGAACAGCGCTTGCGACAGGATATACAGCGGCAGGCGCTCATAGGCCGGCTTGAGCCACCAGAAGACGAAGATGGCCCAGCCCGGGTACTGCCAGAGCAAGGCGCAGAGCAGGGCGAACAGCGGCAGCGTGACCAGCGCCCAACTGGCCATCAGCAGGCCGGCGTGACGACGGGCGAGCAGCACGCCGAGGTCGATGGCTTCCCAGGCGCTGCGCGGGCGGATGGCAACGCTGGCTTCAGTCAGGCGCATGCTGCCTCCGGCCGGCCAGCAGCAGATAACCCAGCACCAGCGCCCAGAGCCCGGCACCGACGGCGTACTTGACGTTCGGGCTGGCGAAGGTGGTGGATGACCAGAAGGCCTCGATGAAGGCGGCCAGCAGCAGGAACAGGATCACCCCGGCGACCAGCTGTATCGCCTTGCCTGCAGCCAGGCGCGAGGCCTCGCCACGGGGCAGACGGCCGGGGGCGAGCAGTGCCCAGCCGAGCTTGAAACCGGCTGCGCCCGCCAGGGCAATGGCGGTCAGCTCGAAGGCGCCATGGCCGATGACGAAGGACCAGAACGGCTCGCCGTAGCCGATGCGTGTCAGGTGGCCCGCCACCGCGCCGATCATCAGGCCGTTGAACAGCAGGAAGAACAGGCTGCCGAGACCCAGTAGCAGGCCGCTAGCGAAGGTCTGAAAGGCGATGCCGATGTTGTTCATGATGTAGAAGCCGAACATCACCCAGTCGTCGCCCGAACCGCGTTCGCTGAAGCGGCCGAGGCGGCGCGCGTCGGGATCGTACATGTGCTCCATTTCGCTGACCTGGTCGGGGCTGACCAGACTGAAGATCAGCTCGGGATAGAGATAGGTCAGCAGCCCCATCAGGGCCAGGCTGCCGAAGAACAGCAGGCTGGCCACGCATACACTGCGCCATTCGCTACGTACCAGACGCGGGAAGCCGCCGAACAGGAAACGGATCGTCTGCGCGCCGAGATGGCTGCGATGGCGATAGAACTGCTGGTGGCCGCGCATGGCCAACTGCTGCAGTTGATCGATCAGGTGGCTGCTGTAGCCGCGTGCCTGAGCCAGGGCCAGATGCTGGCACAGCTGCCGGTATCTGGCGGCGAAGCCATGGTAACTCTGTGCTTTGGACTTGCCGCGCTCAAGGGCTTCGAGCTGGCTGTTGAAGGCATCCCAATCCGGCTGATGGCGACTTTCGAACAGGCTCTGCTTCACGATGCGCTCCCCAGCAGGCCACGGGCGATGCCGTTGAGGCGCGGTTCGGCCTGTTCGGCAGGCACTTGTAGCGGCTCGGCCAGCAGCGCCGCCAGCTCCGCTCTGCGGGCGGCGGACAGCTGGCTGCCACGTTCGGCAAAACCAAGAATGGCGCGTTGTTCGTCAAGGCTGAGCGGGAAGGGCGCTGGCAGCGGTTCGGCGTCGGCGAGCAGCGGTTTGCTCAACGGCGCATCGCGATAGACCACCAGGGTGCCGGCGGCGATATCGCCGAGGCGCTTGAACGCCGGGTGGTTCAGGCAACTGATGATGCCCAGGGTGTAGCCAAATGGCAGGATATCGACGAAACGCAGCAGGTTGCGTGTCAGTGAAGCGGCCCAGCCGATTGGCGTACCGTCATCGTGCACCACGCGCAGGCCGAGCATCTGCTTGCCGGGAGAGCGGCCCTGGTTGAACACCTCGAACAGCACCATGTACCACCAGGTCACGAGAAACAGCAGGATGGTGCCCAGGCCCATGCCGAACTGACCGAGCAGGCCGAGAACGATGAACATAACCATCAGGATCAGGCCACGAATGGCCAGGTCGATGGCGAACGCCAGGGCGCGCGGCACCAGCCCGGCCGGTCGCAGATGCAGATCGATACCTTCCGGCGTTTCGACCTGGTAGCGAGTATCCAGGGGAGGCTGGTTGAGCGGAAGGCTTGCGCTTGAGCGTGAGTACATCGGCGGACTGCATCAAGGAAAGCCCGATGCTAGCTAGCAGCGGGCCACGAACGCAACCGGGCCAGTGAACTGGCCCGGTCACGTCGACTTATTGGCTGGCCTTATTGGGCGGCAGGCAGTACGCCAAAGATGGTGCGATACAGCACACCCATGGCCACGACCATCAACGGAATGCTCCACACCAGACCGATACCCAGCGGGATGGCGCTGACCATGACGATCAGGCCGAGCAGCAGGAACAGGCCGAAGACCTTGAACCAGTGCTGGGTGATGGCCTTGCGCGAGGCTTCCAGTGCCTGCCAGGGCGACAGACCACGCTCGACCACCAGCGGAATGGCCAACAGATAGGCCACGGCCAGGTAGATGCCGGGAATCAGCAGCAGGATCATGCCGAGGTAGATCAGCAGCATCATCACCACTGCGGTGATGATCAGCGGTACGGTGCGCCCGAAGTGGCTGAAAATCTCGTTGAAGCTCAGCGGCTGGTCGGCGGCACGGCGAATGCCGACCATGTTGATGCCGGCCATGAAGGGGTAGGCCAGGGCCGAGGCCAGCAGCGAAATCAGGATCTCGCCGACGAATACCAGAAACAGGTTTTCGCTCAGGGCGCCGAAGATGCCGACAACGCCGCCGAGGATGAAGGTAGCGGCCAGCAGCACCACATAGAACACCAGGAAACCACCGATGATAATGCCTTTGGTGCCCTTGACCTTGCTCCAGGATTCGCTCAGCAGTTCGCCGATACTGAAGTCATAACCGCGTGCCAGGGCTTCTTCGATGCTCGGTGTCTGGTTGGACGGCGTCTGTTGCAGGTCGCTGGTGGGAGCGGCATAGGGATTGGGGGTGATCGCGTCACTCATGGTTGCATCCTTGTAAGTAGAGTGGGGAGACTGGCAATGCTAGTGGTTACGGCTCTCGCCCGACAAGTGCAGCGAGCCTGGCGGTGCAACGGCTGTGCGCTGGTTCATGCTTTGGCCGGCGACGGCGAGCCTGGAGGTGAATGATAGACTGCCGACAACTTTATGTTCGGTACGGAGCCGCCAATGACTTCCAGCATCTTCTGGTACGACTACGAGACCACCGGTATCAATCCGCGGTGTGACCGCCCGCTGCAGGTGGCGGGTATCCGTACCGATGAGGCGCTGAACGAGATCGGCGAGGCGCTGAACATATACTGTCGCCCCAGCGACGACATCCTGCCGCACCCCGCAGCCTGCCTGGTGACCGGCATCGATCCGCAGCACCTGCAGCAGTTGGGGCTCGACGAGGGCGAGTTCATGACCCGGGTGCATGCCGCGCTCTCGGCGCCCGGTACCTGTGGCGCCGGCTACAACAGCTTGCGCTTCGATGACGAGGTGACGCGCTACAGCCTCTATCGCAACTTCTTCGATCCTTACGCGCGTGAGTGGCAGGGCGGTAACAGTCGCTGGGACCTGATCGATCTGGTGCGCACCGCTTATGCGTTGCGTCCCGAGGGCATCGAGTGGCCTGAGGACGAGGGGCGGGTATCGCTCAAACTGGAGCGCCTGACCCAGGCCAATGGTATCGACCATGGCCAGGCTCACGATGCGCTGTCCGACGTGCGCGCCACCATCGGCCTGGCACGGCTGCTGCGTGACCGACAGCCAAAGCTTTACGACTTTCTCTACCAGCTGCGCAGCAAGCAGCGAGTGCTGGACCAGATTCGCCTGCTGCAGCCGCTGTTGCACATTTCCGGACGTTTCTCTGCTGCACGTCATTATCTGGCGCCCGTGCTGCCGCTGGCCTGGCATCCGCGCAATCGCAATGCGCTGATCGTCTGTGACCTGCAGGCCGATCCGTCACCCTTGCTGAATCTGGATGCCGACACGCTGCGTAGTCGTCTCTACACGCGCCGCGAGGACCTCGCCGAGGGCGAGTGGCCGGTGCCGCTGAAGCTGCTGCATATCAATCGCTGCCCGGTAGTGGCGCCGCTTTCGGTGCTGCGCGAGGCAGATCGGCAACGCCTGCAACTGGATTGGTCGATGTGTGAGCGCAATGTCGAGGTGCTGAAGAATCAACAACCGCTATGGCAGGAGAAACTAGCGGTCATTTACCGTGAAGAGGCCTTTGCAGGCAGTAACGACCCTGAGCAACAGCTTTACGATGGGTTTATCGGGGATCGTGACCGTCGTTTGTGTGAACAGGTGCGTGGTGCTCAACCCGACGCATTGGCCAACGAAAAAAAATGGCCGTTCGATGATGCGCGACTGCCAGAGTTATTGTTTCGTTATCGGGCGCGTAATTTCCCTGCCAGCCTGTCAACCGCTGAATCTCAACGCTGGGAAGAGTTCTGCCGACAGCGTTTGAGCGATCCAGAGTTTGGTGCGCCCAATACCCTGACTCAATTTCACGCGGCGTTGGAGCAGTTGCGTGCGGGCTGCAACCCGGACCAGTTGCAACTTCTGCAGCAGTGGCAGGCCTATGCGCAGGCGCTGCAGGCGCGTTTTGCCGTGAGTCCTGCTGGCGTTTAAGCGGACAACAGGCAGTCAGAGCGATGCGCAGAGGCGATGGCCGCGTCTGTGTGTTGTTAAGAAAAATGCAGGGGACGGGAACTTTTCGCTCGTTCAGCGTTATTGCCGATGCAGGCAATTGCCCAAAACTGTTTCGCCTGAAAAACATCGGCAATAAAAAACGCCAGCGTGGCTGGCGTTTTGGGTCGCGCTCAGGAATTAGCCCAGCAGAGTGGCCCAACCTTCGACGACGTCGGCGCCCCACTTGGCTTTCCACTCTTTCAGAGTTTTGTGATTGCCGCCTTTGGTTTCGATAACTTCGCCGCTGTGCGGGTTCTTGTACTGCTTGACCTTGCGCGCACGCTTGGCAGCTACAGGCTTGCTGGCACGTACACCTTTGCCGGTTTTGGCTTCAGGATCGAGCAGGGCAATGATGTCGCGCAGCGACTTCTGATATTCGCCCATCAGGGTGCGCAGCTTGCCTTCGAATTCCAGCTCTTTCTTCAGCTTGTCGTCTTGCGACATGTTCTTCAGACGCTCTTGGAGCTCTTTGATGCTTTCTTCGATGTTGCGGTATTCGTTGATCAGCGACATGGGCATTACCTTGGCGTGAATAAGTCTGTGGTAGTCAACAGTGGTCTAATAATAGTCATGCACTTATAGCAAGTAAACAGCAGGCCACAAAATAACTGCAGTGCAATGCAACGCTATGTGTCGCTCAGGCTTAAATTTAATCGGCTACTGCAACTAGGCCATGAAGTTTTCGCTGCGCGCAAATAGGGCACTTTCCGGGCGCTCAGTCGCGGGCTTGTGCAGGCGCATGGCTGCTGCAGTTTTGTTGGCATGCCGTTAGAATGGCCGACTTTTTGCGCCGCCATTGGGGTTTTAGTTATGCGCACGTTCAGATTGGTCATCTCCTGCCCTGACCGCGTCGGCATCGTTGCCAAAGTCAGTAATTTCCTCGCTACCTATAACGGCTGGATTACCGAAGCCAGTCACCACTCCGATACACAGAGTGGTTGGTTCTTCATGCGTCACGAAATCCGTGCCGACTCGCTGCCGTTCGATCTGGATGGCTTCAAGCAGGCGTTCTCGCCCATTGCCCGCGAGTTCTCCATGGAGTGGCGTATCACCGATTCGGCGCAGAAGAAGCGCGTGGTGCTGATGGCCAGTCGTGAGTCGCATTGCCTGGCCGATCTGTTGCACCGTTGGCACAGCAATGAACTCGATTGCGAGATTCCCTGCGTGATCGCCAACCACGACGATCTGCGCAGCATGGTCGAGTGGCATGGCATTCCTTACTTCCATGTTCCGGTCGATCCCAAGGACAAGGCCCCGGCCTTCGCCGAGGTGGAACGCCTGGTCAAGGAACATCGGGCCGATGTCATCGTCCTGGCGCGCTACATGCAGATTCTGCCACCGGCGCTGTGCGCCGAATTCGCCCAGCGGGTGATCAACATCCATCACAGCTTCCTGCCGTCGTTCGTCGGTGCCAAACCCTACCACCAGGCTTCGCTGCGCGGCGTGAAACTGATCGGCGCCACGTCGCATTACGTCACCGAGGAGTTGGATGCCGGCCCGATCATCGAGCAGGACGTGGTGCGCGTGACCCATCGCGACGATATCGAGGAAATGGTGCGTCTGGGCAAGGATGTGGAGAAGATGGTGCTGGCGCGTGGGCTACGCTATCACTTGGAAGACCGAGTGCTGGTGCACGACAACAAGACGGTGGTGTTCGACTGATCTTGCTGCGTGGGCCGGCTCGATGTACGTCAGAGGAGAACGCCCATGCTCAAGTCCATCAAGGTGCGCGACTACATGACTCGCCATCTGGTGACCTTCAGGTCGGATACCGATCTGTTCACCGCCATCAATCGATTGCTGGAACACCGGATTTCCGGTGCGCCGGTGGTCGATTCCCAAGGCCACCTGATAGGCCTGCTGTCGGAGGGTGATTGTCTGCGTGGCATCCTTTCCGGCGCCTATTACGAGGCAATCGGCGGGACAGTCAGCACCTATATGACCACCGAGGTGGAGACGGTCACCCCCGAGGCCGACATCATCGAGTTGTCCGAGCGTTTTCTGCGGGGACGGCGGCGGCGTTTGCCGGTAATCGAACACGGTCGTCTGGTGGGGCAGATCAGCCGTTGCGACGTGTTGCGCGCCGTGAAAGAGTTCGCCCAGCACGAGCAGGGCTCCCTGGAAGTCAGCTGATGGAGGTTCGAACGGCATGACCGATCCACTGGAAAAGGCCACCTCAAAGGCGCCGCCGACCCTGGGTGAAGGCTGCGTAAGGCGATACGACCCTGATGCCCTGAGCGAAGAGGACGGGACCGAATTCGCCGATGCCGCCGAACTGTGGCGTCAGCTGCAGGAGCAGGCCGAAGACAAACCTGAGCATGAGCGATAAACAAGAAGGGCGCCGTGGCGCCCTTCTTTTTGCTGGCTATTTCAGATTCGGAAGCTGTCGACCATCTGCTTGAGGCGTGCGGCCTGCTGCTCCAGATCGCCGCAGGCGCGCAGGGTGGCCTGCAGGTTTTCCACGCCCTCCTGGTTGAGGGTGTTGATCTCGATGATGTCCATGTTCAGTGACTCGATTACCGAGGTCTGTTCTTCGGTGGCGGTGGCCACCGACTGGTTCATCCCATCGATCTCGCCGATGCGGGCGGTCACCGTGCCCAGCCGTTCGCCAGCCTGATTGGCGATGTCCACGCTCTCCTCGCTGTAGCGCTGGCTCTCGGTCATGGTGGTGACCGATTCTCGTGATCCGACCTGCAGTTCTTCGATCATTTTCTCGATTTCCTGCGCCGACTCCTGAGTCCGGTGTGCCAGGTTGCGCACCTCGTCGGCGACCACGGCGAAACCGCGCCCCGCCTCGCCGGCACGAGCCGCCTCGATGGCGGCGTTGAGTGCGAGCAGGTTGGTCTGCTGGGAGATGCTTTTGATCACTTCGAGGATCTGGCCGATGTCCACGGTCTTGCTGTTGAGCATCTCGATCTTGGCGCAGGCGTCGCTGATCTTGTTCGACAGTTCACTCATCGAATGGATCGCTTGTTGCACGACCTTGCCGCCATCTTCTGCCTGATGGCGGGCATCCGATGCCTGGCTCGAGGCGTCGGCGGCGTTGCGGGCGATTTCCTGTGCAGCCGCACCGAGCTGATTGATGGCAGCTGCCACGCTGTTGGTGCGGCTGGCCTGTTCGTCGGAGTTGACCATCGAGGAGTTGGAGGCATTGACCACCAGCTTGGCTACTTCGTTGACCTGTACGGTGGCCGATGACACTTCACGGATCGAGCTGTGGATACGTTCGACGAACTGATTGAAAGAGCGCGCCAGGGCGCCGAATTCGTCATTGGACTGGATAGCCAGACGCTTGGTCAGGTCGCCTTCGCCTTGGGCGATGTCGTACATGGCTTTGCCCATGGCAGTCAGCGGTTGCATCAGCACCCGGATCAGCAGGCCGAGCAGGGCAATGATCAGCACTACGGCAATCACCGTGACGATGATGGCCGAGGCGCGGAACTCGGTGAGCATGGCGTAGGCCTTGGCCTTGTCGATCGACAGGCCAATATGCCAGCTGACCGAGGGCAGGCCCTTGACCGGGGTGAAGGTGAGGATACGGGTGTTGCCGTCGAGCTGCGTCTCGCTGAATTCACTGCTGATGCGCGGGGTGTCCTGCGGATAGATGTCCTTGAGGTTCTTCATCACCAGGTTCTTGTCCGGGTGCACCAGAACCTTGCCATCGGCGCTGACCAGAAAGGCGTAGCCGATGCCGTCGAAGTCCAGTGCATTGATGATGTTGACCAGGGTCTGCAGGCTGAGGTCGCCACCGACCACGCCAGCGGGCCTGGCCGGGGTAGCGATGGTGATGATCAGCTCACCGGTGGCGGCATCGACGTAAGGCTCGGTAAGGGTGGTGCCGCCAGCGGCCAGGGCGTCCTTGTACCAGGGGCGCGTGCGTGGGTCATAGTCGGCGGGCATCTGCTCGTCCGGGCGCATGGTAAAACCGCCGCTTTCGGTGCCCAGATAGGTAAAGGCGAAGGAAGAGGTCAGCGCCTTCTGCTCCAGCAGTTTGACCACGCGATCTGGCTCGCTGTCGTTGCTGATCGACTGCGCTGCGCTTTCCACCAACAGGATGCGTCCGGACAACCAGTTCTGGATGTTGCTGGCGGTCACGTTGCCCATTTCATGCAGATAGCTTTCCAGGTCTTCACGGATGGCGTTGCGCTGCAGGTAATCGTTGTACAGGGTGAATAACGAGAAGGCGGCAATCACCACCAGCGAGGCTGCGAGCAGAATCTTGTGGCTGAACTGCAGGTTTTTGCTCATGTTGTCTTGCGTCCGGATGGCTCTGGAACCAGTCTTGTATTCCACGGCTGCGCTTGTAAGAGCGTTTTCGCGGGCTGTTGCGGCAGATGGGGTGGGTATTTGTTCTGCTGTTTGTGTCGGTATAACTGCAGTAAAGCTTTAACCCAGGGGATGGCAAGATGCCTTTGAATTCACAGTTCGTATTGGGTGCTGGCAGTGATGGTCAGGCGGTTGGTCAGCCTTTGCGCCTGGCCAACCGTCACGGTCTTATTGCCGGTGCCACCGGCACCGGCAAGACGGTGACCCTGCAACGGCTGATCGAGACCTTCAGCGACGCCGGGGTGGCGGTGTTCGCCGCTGATGTCAAGGGTGATCTGTGTGGCCTGGGCGCCGCTGGCGCACCGCAAGGCAAGGTCGCCGAGCGCATCGCCAGCATGCCCTGGCTCAATCACCAGCCGCAGGCCTACCCGGTGACGCTGTGGGACGTACATGGCCAGAGCGGCCACCCGCTGCGCACCACGCTCAGCGAGATGGGGCCGTTGCTGCTCGGTGCCCTGCTCGAGCTGACTGACAGCCAGCAGGCGGCTCTCTACGCAGCGTTCAAGGTGGCTGACCGTGAAGGTCTGTTGCTGCTCGACCTGAAAGACCTGAAGGCGCTGCTCGGCTATCTCAAGGACAATGCGCAAGTGCTGGGCGCGGACAGCGCACTGTTCACCAGCACCTCGGCGCAGGCGTTGTTACGTCGTCTGGCAGGGCTGGAGCAGCAGGGCGCCGAGGCCCTGTTCGGCGAGCCGGCGTTGCAGCTCGAAGACCTTCTACACCCTGACCGTGATGGCCGCGGACGCGTGCATCTGCTCGATGCTTCCCGCCTGGTGCATGAGGCGCCCAAGGTGTACGCGACCTTCCTGTTGTGGTTGTTGGCCGAACTGTTCGAGCAACTGCCGGAGCGCGGTGACGCCGACAAACCGGTACTGGCGCTGTTCTTCGACGAGGCGCACCTGCTGTTTCAGGGCACGCCCAAGGCACTGCAGGAGCGTCTGGAACAGGTGGTGCGGCTGATTCGCTCCAAGGGCGTTGGGGTGTATTTCGTCACCCAGTCGCCGAGCGACCTGCCGGATGATGTCCTGGCTCAGTTAGGTCTGCGTATTCAGCACGGCCTGCGCGCGTTCACGGCCAAGGAGCAGAAGGCCCTGCGCGCAGTGGCCGATGGTTTTCGCCCGAACCCGGCGTTCAGCACGCTCAGTGTGCTGACTGAACTTGGCATTGGCGAGGCGTTGGTTGGTACGTTGGAGGAAAAAGGCACGCCGGCGATGGTTCAGCGCGTGGCCATCGCGCCACCGCAGTCGCGCATCGGCCCGCTGAGTGAGTCCGAGCGTGCAGCATTGGTGCGCCAGTCGCCGTTGGCTGGGCGCTACGACAAGCCTGTCGACCGCGAGTCGGCCTATGAACTGCTCACTGCGCGTGCCGAGCAGGCGCGCAATGACGCGCCAGTCAAGGTGGCGGGGAAACAGAAGGCGGAACCGGGGCTGGGCGACATGGCCAGCGATCTGCTTGGCAGCGCGATGAAGAGCGCGCTGCGTCAGGCTGCCAACCAGATTGGCCGGCAACTGGTGCGGGGGCTGATGGGGTCGCTGACGGGTAGCAGGAAGCGTTAGGCAAGCGCTGAAAAATCGTCATTCCCGTGCAGGCGTGAATCCAGAGCAATTGGACTCTCGCCTTCGCGCAGTGGCTGTAGAAAGCCTTTTTCAGAACCTACCCGGCTGCGGGGAACCTGGGGGAGTGTCGCTAGCCGGCGGTTTCGTCGGCAGCGTCCTGCTTGTCCTGGCGTTCTTTCTCGATTTTCTCGATTTCTTTCTCGAAGGCCTGGTCGAGCAGACTGGGTTTCTTGCGCCAGGGTTTGCGGTCGGGGTCCGGCTGAGCGGCGTAGGTGATGACTTCTCCGCCGTATACATCCTTGTAACGCTGCGCCTGGCGCTCGAGTTCGGCGCGCAGTTCGTCTTTCGTCACTGTTTTTACCTGTAGGTTGTGATCGACCCACACGACAGCCGAAACACCAGGTTTCACTGTTGCGCTGAGGGATCAATCTAAAGTGCTTCGCCTTGGTTGGCTGGGAGAAAAGTTTGAAAAGTTTCACGCTTTGCATCTTTCTCCTTTCTCTTCAGTTACTTATCTATCTGTAACTTTTTTCCGAGAAAAGTTGCATTGGGCAACTGCCGGTATTATCGCCAACGCCTTTTGAATGTCCAGTGATCAGTCCGCAAGCGCCTGGTAGTGCAGGCTGAAACTCATCTGAGCACTTTGCTCTGCTGCCAGTAACTGCAGCCCTGGCCGACCCGCTAGATGATGAGCATTGACCGGGTGAGTGACAGGCTCGAAGCAGAAGAAGTTCTGCGCCTCTGGGCAGAACAACAGAAACACATTGCTGCCCTGCGCCTCGCAGACGAGTTGATAACCTGCGTCGGGTTGAATGATGCGAGCGCGTCCCGGCCATTGGGTAAACGCATTGTCGACAAGTTGTTGCGGCAACAGGGTGGGCTCGGAGAAATTCCACGCCTGTGGTAATTCGACCCACTGACGGGAAAGTTTGTCTTCACCGCATAACCAAACGCCGCTTGCCTGCGCCTGTACGCGCGTATGCGCAGTGCGCGGCAGATAAGGATGCAGGCCAAGGCCATACCAGGTGGGCTGTTCGCCAAGATGGGTGGCTTGTAACGTCAGGCGCAGATGGCCGTCAGTAAGTTGTACGTGGAGAGTGGCGTGATAGGGAAAGGGCGATTGGCTCTGCAGTTCCAGGCTTGCGCTGTCGGACGTCGCATTGACTATCTGCCAGGGTTGTTGCCAGGCACTGCCGTGTATCGGCAGTGCTTCGTGTTCGGTGTTGGCGCTCAACGCTTGCCAGCCGTCAGGGGTGGTGAAACCGCCGCTGCCAATGCGGTTGGACCAGGGCAGCAACGGGTAGCAGGCCAGGCGTCTGGGATTGGCGGCAGCCAGCGCCTGTTCGTTGCTGTGACGCAGCAGCGGCTGGCCGTCGCTTAAGCGCACCCAGTTGACCAGGCTTGCGCCCAGTTCCGGGGCAAAGGTCAATTGTGTCAGGCTATCGCGCAGGGTCAGCAGAGTCGTTGGCATTTGACGCTCCTAAGGCGTTATTTGTCGGGAATTCATAGTGTCATCGTACAACTGCTGGGCTATCATTACGGCAAAGCCACAGGTCTTAATTCGAGAACTCGTCCAACATGGATACGCAAAACGCTCAACCTCGTGCTCGTCGCAAGCATCGCAGCCTGGCTCAGGAGTTGGTGGCGGACCTGTCGCAGCGCATTCGTGATGGGCTGATCAAGCGCGGTGAGAAGCTGCCGACGGAGTCGGCGATCATGGAAGAGCAGGGCGTCAGCCGTACCGTGGTGCGCGAGGCTCTGTCGCGTTTGCAGGCAGCCGGCCTGGTCGAGACCCGTCATGGCATCGGTACATTCGTGCTGGATACGCCCAGTGCCAGTGGTTTTCGCATCGATCCGGCGACCATCGTCACCTTGCGCGACGTGCTGGCCATTCTTGAACTGCGTATCAGTCTTGAAGTGGAGTCTGCCGGGATGGCGGCTCAGCGCCGTAATGACGTGCAGCTGAAGGCCATTCGCGAGGCACTGGATGCCATCAACGAGAGCGCGATGCATGCCAGCGATGCCGTGTCCTCTGATTTCCAATTCCATCTGCGCATTGCCGAGGCTACCGGCAATCGCTATTTCACCGATATTCTCAGTCACCTGGGTACCAGCATCATCCCGCGTACCCGGGTCAATTCCGCCAGCCTTGCGCGCGACGATCAGGCCCACTACATGGCGCGTCTGGAGCGTGAGCACGAGCAGATCTTCGAAGCCATCGCGCGCCAGGATGCCGAGGCGGCGCGGGCAGCGATGCGTCTGCACCTGACCAACAGCCGCGAGCGCCTGCGTCAGGCGCATGAAGTGGCCGAGGCCGAAGCGCTGCACGGTTGAGCAGCCGCTAGCGGCGGTAAGCCAGCAAGACAATCCCGCCCACCACGATCAGCCCGCCGAGCACCTGCAGTGGGCCGAGCAACTGGCCGAGCACCAGCCACCCCAGCAGCATGCCGGCCACTGGTTCCATGTTCATCACCGGGGCGTTGCGGGCAATGTCCAGGCGCGGCATCAGGATGAACAGCATCGAGAACGCCGTGCCATAGAGCAGCACCAGGCACGCCAGGGCGATCCAGCCGGCCGCCGCGTTGGGCAGGCCCAGGCCGCCGGGCAGCGCACCGCTGGCACCGGCCAGGGCCGAGGCACTGAAGACCACCGCCATGGTCAGCATGCTGCGCACCCGTCCGGGCATGACTGACAGTCGATGTTCGGTAATCCACAGCGCAACGGCGAAGACCCCCGCAGCCGTCAGGCTGAACAGCACCCCTTCGACCCAACGTGCGTCGAGCTGAGTCTCGCCGGACAGGCGCGCCGGCACGTCCAGCACCAGCACCAGACCGAACAGGATCAGGCCCATGATCATCGCGGCGCGGCCGGTTGGCGCCGCGCCGCCGAGCGCCCAGGTGAGCAGCGCCAGAAGAATCGGCGAGAGGTTCACCACCAGCAATGCCAGGCCTACCGGGATGCGTGCCACGGCCGAGTAGATGCAAAAGCTTTGCACTGCGATCAGCAGCCCCAGCACCAACTGCCAGCCCCATGTGCTGCGGCTCAGGCGCAGCGAGTCGCGTTGCCACAGCACCAGCGCTGCGAGTACCAGCAGGGTGCCCCCGGAGCGGCAGAGCATGGCCATCAGCAGACCGGTGTCGTGGTCGAAGGCGATACGCGCGGCGATGTGGTTACCCGCGAAGGAGCAGGCCAGGGTGGCGAGGATCAGCGCGGCGATATGCCGGGGGAACGGGGTTGCTGACATGGCAGGGCGATACGTCCTTATAAAGCGAGAGCCGCCAGGCGGCGGCTCGGGTTGGATGAGGTAGCCCCGCAAGCGGGGCGGCTAATCAATGCCTGCGATCACTGAATCAGAGCACGACGCTGGGCAGCCACAGCGAAATGGCAGGGATATAGGTAACGGCCATCAGCACGGCGAACAGCGCGATGTAGAACGGCAGCAGCGCCTTCACGGTGTTTTCGATGGTGACCTTGCCGATCGCGGCGCCCACGAAGAGTACCGCACCTACCGGTGGCGTGATCAGGCCAATACCGAGGTTGACCAGCATGATCATGCCGAAGTGCACCGGATCGACGCCGAAGGAGGTCACCACCGGTAGCAGGATCGGCGTGAGAATCAGGATCAGCGGCGCCATGTCCATCAGCGTGCCCAGCACCAGCAACATGAAGTTGACGCACATCAGGATTACGTAGCGGTTGTCCGAGAAGGTCAGGAACGCAGTGGTGATCTTCGACGGAATCTGCATCAGGGTCATGATGTAGCCGAAGCTGGCGGCGAAGGCGATGAGGATCATCACGATCGACAGCGTGCGCACGGTGCGGTGCAGCATCTTCGGCAGTTCACTCCACTTGTAGTCGCGGTAGATGAACATGGTCACGAAGAATGCCCAGACCACCGCGACAGCCGCCGATTCGGTGGCGGTGAACACGCCACTGAGGATGCCGCCGAGGATGATGACCATGGTCATCAGGCCCCACAGTGCCTCGACGCAGATCTTCAACGCCTGGCGCAGTGGAATCACTTCGCCCTTGGGGTAGTTGCGCTTCTTGGCGAACCACAGGCACAGCGCGGCCATGGTGAAGCTGAGCAGCAGGCCCGGGCCGATGCCGGCGACGAACAGGGCGGCGATCGACACCGTACCGCCAGCGGCCAGCGAGTAGATCACCGAGTTATGGCTGGGCGGGGTGAGCAGCGCCTGTACCGAGCCGGAGACGGTCACAGCGGTGGAAAACTCGCGCGGGTAGCCTTTCTTTTCCATTTCCGGGATCAGCACCGAGCCGACCGAGGCGGTATCGGCCAGCGATGAGCCGGAGATGGCGCCGAAGAAGGTCGAGGCGGTGATGTTGACCAGCGACAGGCCGCCGCGGACGAAGCCGACCAGCACGCCGGCGAACGCCACCAGGCGCCGGGCCATACCGCCTTCGGCCATGATCGCGCCGGCCAGGACGAAGAACGGAATGGCCAGCAGGGAGAATTTGTTCACACCGCCGGCGATCTGAATCATCACGGCGTGCAGCGGGATGTCGATGTACCAGGCACCGATCAGGGTAGCCAGGCCAAGGGCATAGGCGACCGGGACGCGCAGCAGGATCAGGGCAATGAAGCTGCCCAGCAGGATGGCGGCATCCATTACACGGACTCCTTGGAATCTTCGCAGTTCTCGTAGTCGACGACGCGGCGTTTGTGCTGGTCGCCATAGAGCAGTTGTTCAAGGACGAACAGCAGGGTGATCAGGCCGCCCAGGGGAATCGGTGCGTAACTGATACCGACGCGCATCCAGGTCAGCGTGCTGAGGTACTGGTTCCAGGTGGCGACGCACAGCTTGTAGCCCCAGATCAGCATGAACAGGGCGATGGCGCCCATGGCCAGGCGTACGAACAGGGTGAGAAAGGGCTGAGCCACGTCGGGTAGGCGATCACTCAGCACCTGCACGGCCATATGCGCACCGGCGCGGTAGCTGGCGGCGGCGCCGACGAAGGTGAACAGCACCATCAGCAGGATGGCGATGGGTTCGGGCCAGCCCAGGCCCTGACCGAGTGCGTAACGGCTGAACACGCCCCAGGGGATGATCAGGGCCATGATCACGATCGCCAGGCCGGCGGTCGCGATACAGGCGCGGTAGATGACGTCATTGACGCCCAGAACCAGGTTTTTCATGAGACTTCACCGGTTGCGCGGCGCCAGCGAGGTGCCGGCGTCGCGCGCTTGCGCGTGGATTACTGAACGGCTTCGATGCGCTTGATCAGCTCGGCGAACTGCGCGCCGTACTTCTCACGTACCGGGGCGGTAGCGTCGTAGAAGGGCTTGGTGTCGACTTCGATGAACTCGACGCCTTCAGCCTTGAGTTTCTCGTCGCTGGCCTTTTCCTTGGCAACCCACAGGTCGCGCTCTTCCAGCTGAGCCTCTTTGGCCAGTTTCTTGACCTGCTCCTGCTGCTCCGGGGTCAGCTTGTTCCAGGTGGTCTTGGACATCAGCAGCGGCTCGGGGAGGATCAGGTGATGGGTCTGGGTGTAGTACTTGGCCGCACGGAAGTGGTTGTGCTCGAGCAGGGTTGGCGAGTTGTTCTCGGCGCCGTCGATCACACCGCTCTGCAGGGCGCTGAAAATTTCACCAGTGTCCATGGCGATGCCGTTGGCGCCCATGGCGTTGAGGGTGTCGATGAACAGAGGGTTGCCGATCACGCGGATCTTCATGCCTTTGAGGTCTTCCAGCGTACGTACCGGCTTCTTGGTGTAGAGGCTGCGGCTGCCGGCTTCCATCCATGCCAGGCCGACCATGTTGAAGTCGGAGTTGGTGATGGCGTCGAGGATTTCCTGACCGATTTCGCCGTCGACCACTTTGCGCATGTGGTCGATATCGCGGAACACGAACGGCATGTTGAAGACGTTGGTGGCAGGCACCACCGGGCCGACCGAACCGAGGCTGACGCGTGTCAGCTGAACGGCGCCAATCTGGGTCTGCTCGATCACTTCCTTCTCGGAACCCAGCACACCGCCGGCGAACATGCGGTATTTGATTTCACCGTTGGTGGCCGCTTCCAGTTTCTTGCCGAGGCTCTCCATGGCGACTACGGTCGGGTAGCCGGCCGGGTGGATTTCGGCAATCTTCAGGGTCGTCTCGGCCTGTACGAAGGAGGACAGACCGAGCGCTAGCGGAAGTGTGGCGAGAAGCAACTTGCGTTTGAGGTTCATGCGGAAAACTCCATCTTGTTGTTGTTGGTGAACAGCTGTGCAGTCCGGTGCCGCGAACGGCCCGGGGTGAATCGGATCAGGGTTGGAAGGCTGGCTCTTCGATACCGCGCACACCTGCCTGCAGGGCGAATACACCACCGGCCAGAGGCTGGTCGGAGAGATCGCCGCCAGGGCGGATCGAAGTGACGAACAGGGTATCCAGATTGGCGCCACCGAAGGCGCACATGGCTGGTTTCTTCACCGGTACGGTGAGCGAGCGATCGAGGCGGCCCTCGGGAGTGAAACGGTGGACCAAGCCTTCGTCGTTGCCGCAGATCCAGTAGCAACCATCGACGTCCATCGCGGCGCCGTCCGGGCGACCTGGGTGTTGCTTCATGTCGATGAACAGGCGCCGGTTGTGCGGCGTGCCGCTATCGATGTCGTAGTCGAAGGCCCAGACGCTCTGCACGCTCGGGTGCGAGTCGGAGAGGTACATAAGGCGACCGTCGGGGCTGAAAGCCAGGCCGTTGGGCACGATGAAGTCGTCGAGCACCTGTTGCAACTGGCCGTCGTAGCGATACAGCGCACCGACGCGCGCGCCCTGGGCCATGTCCAGCAGCATGGTGCCAGCCCAGAAGCGGCCCTGGCGATCACAGCGACCGTCGTTGAAACGCATCTCTGCTCGGGCATGTTCGACCTCTGCCAGGCGCTCGGCCTGTACGCTGCCATCGTCCTGCGGACGCAGATGGAAGATGCCGCTCTGCATGCCGGCGAGCCAGCCGCCAGCAGGATGCATGGCGATGCAGGCAAGCATCTCGTCGGCCTGCCAGCTGCGCGTCTGGCCATCGGCCGCGGACCAGCGATGCAGGCGGGCGGCAGGAATGTCGGCCCAGTAAAGAGCCTGTTCGGCTGCGTTCCACACCGGGCTTTCACCCGTGGCGTTGCGCGCATCGACAATCAGTTCGGCTGTCATGGCTGTGGCGCTCTACTTGTTGTTATGGCTTGGGGCGGTTGCGGCGCTGTGTTCAGTCGTCGCCGAACGGGCCGGCGGCAACGAAGGCGCCGCCCTGGTAGATGCGCGCCGGATCGTCGGCGGCCGGCATCGGCTGCGCTTCGACCTTGTCGCGGAACACTTCCGAGCTGTCCTTGGGCTTGAAGCCCAGGTGTGCAGCCTGGCTGTTGTCCCACCACACATCGCGGTTATCCGACATGCCGTAGACCACGGTGTGGCCGACGTTCTCGGTATAGAGGCAGCGTTCGAGCAGGTGGGTAAGGTCGTCGTAGCTCAGCCAGGTGCTCATCATGCGGCGGTTGGCGGGTTCGGGGAATGAGGAGCCGATGCGGATGCTGACGGTTTCGATGCCGTAGCGATCGAAGTAGAAGCTGGCCATGTCCTCGCCATAGGACTTGGACAGGCCGTAGTAGCCATCCGGGCGGCGCAAGCAGTTGGCGTCGAGGTGTTCGTCCTGCTTGTAGAAGCCAATGACGTGGTTGGAGCTGGCGAACACCACGCGTTTCACGCCATGGCGGCGGGCCGCTTCGTAGACATGGAACACGCCGCAGATGTTGGCACCGAGGATTTCTTCGAAGGGGCGCTCGACCGAGACGCCGCCGAAGTGCAGGATGGCGTCGACGCCTTCGATCAGTTGATGCACGGCAGCTTTGTCTGCCAGGTCGCAACGCACCACTTCTTCGTGGGGGCCGGCAGCGGGGGCCATCTCACCGATGTCGGACAAGCGCAGGATATTGGCGTAGGGGCGCAGACGTTCGCGCAGTACCTTGCCCAGCCCGCCGGCAGCGCCGGTCAGCAGCAGGCGATTGAAGGGGCGCAGTTCGCTGGAGATCGTGGTCATGGCTGGGCCTGGACTCTTGTTGCTTGTTGTTATTGGTTTGTCATACGTTGTCGTATGACTTGGATCGATTATCAGCACCAACCCAGGCAATGTCAACGCGACAGTGGGGGTAAATTGAGGTGTTTTGTCTGTGTTTCACCGAGCGGGTCCAACCCGTTAAACACCCATGATTGGTAAGGGAAACTACAGCTCGGTAGGCTCTACTACGCTAATTTATTGCGTTCGTACGGAGTATTCGAACAGTGCTCAGGTGGTCTCAGGCAGGTGCAGGGTCGGCATTCTCGGCGCGCATGTGACTAAAGTTGTATGACAACGTATCTCGATTGAGGTGGAGTGTCTTCTGATGCGAAGCACTCGAGTGACTGGAGGCGTGACATGGGCAGGAAACCTGCAGGCATCCGCAGCAGTGTGGCCCCGACGCTGATCGATGTCGCCAGGGTGGCAGGGGTGTCGCCGATCACCGTATCGCGGGCACTGGGCCGCCCCGAGGTGGTCACCGATGCCACCCGTAAGCGCGTACTGGAAGCGGTGCGGGCGACCGGCTATGTGCCCAATCTCGCCGCAGGTTCTCTGGCCTCCAGCCGCAGTCGGCTGGTGGCGATCTTCCTGCCGACCATTGCCAATTCGATTTTCGCCGACACCGTGCAGGCGCTGACTGACCGGTTGGCGGCCGCTGGCTACCAGACCTTGCTCGGCCTTACCGGCTACAGTCCCGAGCAAGAGGAGGCCTTGCTCGAGGCGGTGTTGGGGCGTCGGCCGGACGGTATCGTGCTGACCGGCACCGAGCATACCCAGGCGAGCCGTGAGCGCCTGGCGCGGGTGGGCATTCCACTGGTCGAGGCCTGGGATCTGTGCGAACACCCGGTGGACATGCTGGTTGGCTTTTCGCACGAGGCTGTGGGCCAGGCGTTGGCGCGCTATCTGATCGGCAAGGGCTATCGCCGAGTCTCGGTCGTGAGCATCGATGACCCACGCGGCCTGCGCCGTTATCGAAGCCTGGTGGAGGCGATGCAGGACTATGTGAAAGCTCCCGTGGCAGCGCAGATTTTGCCTGCGCCGGCAACCTTGGCGGTCGGCCGCGAAGGTCTGGCGCGTCTGCTGCAGGGAGATGCGGCGGGCGAGGTGGTGGTCTGCAGTTCCGACACGGTGGCGCAAGGCGTGATGGCCGAGGCACTCAGCCGTGGCCTGCGCATTCCTGACGATCTTGCGGTAATGGGGTTTGGCGACCTGTCCAGCGCGGCACACACTTACCCGCCGCTTTCCACCGTGCGGGTGGATGGGCCGCGCATCGGCTGCGCCATCGCTGATGCGCTGCTGGCGCGCTTCGCCGAGCCTGCGGCGGCGCGCCAGCCGCTGCGCCTGGACGTCGGATTCGAGGTGATCGAGCGCGGCAGCGCCTGAGCCTTTCAGGCCAGGCGCAGGTGGTTGTCCCACAGGCCGGCCGGTAACTTCAGGGCGTTGGTGACGATGCGCTCGCCGCGGCAATCGTACAGGCGGCAACGGCCCTGACCCGAGGTCACGACGAAACCGTCGGCAACCGCGCCAACGCCTGCACAGTCTGGCAATGGTACGTCCAGGCGCACCTGAGCGCTGTCCAGATCCCAGATGAAGAAGCGGTTGCCGCGCGGTGCGGTCAGCGCCAGCAGTCGCAGTTCGTCATGAATCGCCACGCTGGCGGTGTACTGGTTCATCGCCACGCGTTGCGTCTCGCCCAGGGCGAACGGCTGGAACGGCTGGCCGGGGCGCTTGATCGCCAGCAGCGGCACCTGATCATGCAGATCGCCCATGTACTGCTGGCCGCTGACCACCGTGCCGTCACGCGCGACAGCCAGGTGGCGGATGCTGTTCTGCTGGTCGGCCAGATGCTCCTGGCTGACCAGGCTGCCGTCGCGCCTGATCAGCACCAGGCTGGCCTGCATGGCGTCGAGGTTCATTTCCACGCGGCTTTCCGCTTCGGTACGGATTCCGCCGTTGGCCACCACCAGGGTTTCGCCATCGGGCATCCACAGCAGTTGGTGCGGGCCGACGCCATGGCTGCTGTGTTCACCGTCGCGCAGCAGTTGCTCACCCTGCAGGCGATAAACGCCAATGATGCCCCGGCCTGGCTCGGTGGTGTCGTTTTCGGTGGTGTACAGCCACTCGCCGCCTTTGTGGAACACCGCGTGGCCGTTGAAGTGGCGTCCGGCCGGCGAGCTCAGTGTTTGTAGCAGGCGACCGTCGCGGGTGTCGATCAGGTAGCTCTCGGTGCTCGGTCGGCGACCGACGAACAGTGCCATCGGCAGGGCGGGGTGCGGCACCACATCGTGGCAGCGTTCGTTCACCGGTGTGGCGAAGGCACGCTGACCATCGAGGCGATAGCCGACGGCGTAGTGGTTGCCGTCGCCGTCGTCACGGGCCGACAAAAGCAACGGCTGGCCGGATGGGCCGAACAGCGTCCAGCCACCGAAGGCGCCTGCCGCCGCCAGGCTGGCAGCGGCTGCACTGAGGCCGAGGAAGGCTCTGCGTTGCATGCTCAATCCCCGTCGTGGGCGTTGAAGCCGATCTGCACGTCGAGGGCCTTGGCCAGTTCGCTTTCCTGCAGGCGGTGCAGGCGATTGAGACTGTCGTACAGCTCGTTCAGGGCGGTGCGACCGGCTTCATCTTCCAGCAACTCACCTAGTGGGCTGTCGAGTGCGGCCAGGCGTTGACGGGTGTCCTGGTAAGCGGCGTCGATGCGTTTTGCCAGGTCGGCCTGGTCATCGCCCAGCAGCGACTGAATACCGTCACGGTTGCTGCCGTGCCACAGCAGTTCGGCACTGGCCAGTGCGGCGCCCTGGTTGGCCAGGCTGCCGGCACTGCGCCAGGCTTCGGCCTGGTAAGGCTGGGCGATGCCCTTGTTCTGGCGGCCCATCGGCGCACCGAGTTTCTTCTTCAGGCCATCCAGGGCGCTGACCTGCACGCGCAACAGCTCGGCGATCGCTTCGTTGGCGTCGGCGTAGCGCTCGTTGGGGAATGCCTTCAGCTGTTCGGCCATGCCAGATTTGGCCTGCCATTCGCCAACGATCTCTGCGGCCAGTGCCTGCTGGTGTTTGCCGATGGCTTGCAGCAGTGGGCAATAGCGCGCTTTCTGTTCGGCCTGGGCGAGGTCCAGATTGGGGTCGAACAGAATGTATTCGTAGGCGGTCAGGCCCTGAACCACCACGCTGGCATTGGACAGGTCATCCGCACTCAACTGCGGCTTGTTCTTCAGCAATGCTTCGACCTGGCGCTGCACCAGGTTCTTCTTGTCCGGCCAGAACTGGATTTGCCAGGCGCGGTTGCCTTCGGCCAGCGGCCCGATCAGCAAGGGTTGCAGGCCGGCCCAGGCGCTTTGTGCGCCGAGAAAGGCCTGGCGAGCGGCGCTCAGATCGGTGCTGCCTGCACAGAAGGCTTCGGCATTGGCCGCCAACTGGCGGTCAGCTTCCTGCCAACTGCTGTAGGCCGGCAACAGCACGCCATCGGTCAGCGCAGCGCTGACCTTGGCTTGCGGGTCCTGCTGGCCGCAGCCGACCAGGGCCAGGCCGAGCAGGGAGGCGATCAGGGTTTTGTGCAACATCGCAGGCTCCTCAAAGGGAATTCAGGAAGGCGAGCAGCGCTGCTCGCTCGTCGGCATCGAATTTCAGCACATGCAGTTTGGCCGCCTCGGCCTCGCCACCGTGCCAGAGAATGGCTTCCAGCAGGTTGCGTGCACGGCCGTCATGCAGGAACTGAGTGTGACCATTGACCGCTTGCGTCAGGCCAATGCCCCACAACGGCGCCGTGCGCCATTCGCGACCGGTGGCGAGAAACTCCTCGCGGCCATCGGCCAACCCGTCGCCCATGTCATGCAGCAGCATGTCTGTATAAGGACGGATCAACTGGTTGGCCAGTTCCGGCTCGGCGGCATCGGCCGAGGTAGTGAAACTGGGTGTATGGCATTGCTGGCAGCCGGCCTGATGGAACAGGCTCTTGCCCTTGAGCACCTCGGGCGCATCGACGTCACGCCGGGCCGGCACGCCCAGGTTGCGGCTGTAGAACAGTACGCTGGCCAGAATATTGTCGCTGACCTCCGGTTCGCCACCATGGGGCGCGGCCAGGCAATCGGCCTGCGCCGCGGTGCAGTTGTCATGGGGGATCAGCGAACTGGTCAGGCCCATGTCATTGGCGAAGGCATCGGCATTCTGCTGGTTGAGGTTGGGTTGTCCGGCCTTCCAGCCGAAGCGCCCGAGCACGCTGCGTTGCAGCTGTCGATCCCAGACGATGTTGGGGCGCCCGGAAATGCCGTCGCCATCGGCATCATCCGGATCGGCAGCGGCGAGTATGTCCTGCTCGGCAATGGCTTCGAGCAAACCAAGGCCGATCATCGGCGGGGCGATGCGAGTGGAGAACAGGGTGTCCGGATGCATGGCGCCATAGCCCAGCTGGCTGATCTGCAGCTCGGGTTTGCGCAGCTCCACCAGGGTGCCATCGGCGAAGCGCACCGGCACGCTGCTGTAGGTGACGCGGACCTTGCCCTCGGGGGCTATGCCGGGGTTGGCCATGTCCTGCAGCTGGGTGCCGTAGGTGGGCTCGGCGACCACGCCCTGGCGCTGCAGCAACTCGGCATGCTCGGGGCCGGCCGGCAGCGACAGACGCACCAGCATGGAGGCAGCGCTGAGTGCGCCCGGCTCGGGCGGATGGCCGCGGCCGTCCTTGAGGTGGCAGTTCTGGCAGGCATTGGTGTTGAACAACGGGCCCAGGCCGTCGCGCGCGGTGGTGGTGGCCGGCGCCGTGACCCAGGGGTTGCGGAAGAAACTGTTGCCCACCGCGAAATCCAGACGGCGGCTGGGTGCGAGGTTCGCCGAAGGCAGGGAGAAGGCGTTGTGATCGAACTTGCGTACCGTCGCCGCACCGGCCGAGAGATGTTCGCCAGGCTCTGCCTGGGTGAATTCAGGCCGCTGTTCGCAAGCGATCAGAGACAGGGCCAGAAAGGGCAGCAGGCAGCGCTGAAGCGGCGACATCGTGGAACTATCCGGCGGGCAGGAAACGGGGCGCCAAGATTAGCAGGCTAACGGAATTTAAATAAGATCAATTAGCGTTATCTGCCCAAGTGGCGCAGTCGCCAGGCATGTCAGGCGCTTGCCCTGTGCACTGCGATAAACCACTTCGGCTGCATGGCGGTGAAGTCGGTGGGTACGTTGCGAGGCAGGTATCTGGCCGAATCCCGCTCATGCATCTGCCCGGCTGAGCGCTTGAACACGATGCAATGCCAGAAGTCTCGGCCGTTTATCCGGTGATGTTTGATGGCCGGCAAGGCCAGGCAGGGTTTTCCAGGAGATGATGGGCGTTTCGCTGGTTGCTGCCCTTGCGCCGCCGCTGGCGAGCAGGCGGCGCACGTGTTGGGCGACAGCGTATCGGCGCGCTTGCCGCTGGGGAAGTGCCCTGAGCCCTGTTACATGCGCGCGCCCAGCTCCAGGGAAATCGCATCCGCGCACTGTTGCAGGCTTTCCCGATAGCGTTCGCGTGCCACCGGGCTGTCCATCACCGCTTCGGGACCGGACAGGTTGATGGCCGCCACCACGTCGCCGCGATGGTCGCGCACGGCGCAGGCGATGGCGGTGGAGTAGTCGGAGCGGTGCATCACCCAGCCGCGCTCGCGGTCGCGTTCCAGCAATTGCTGCAGTTCGGGCAGGGTCTTCGGCGCGGGCGGTGGGTAGTCGTCCAGGCGCACGTGCTGGTAGAGCTTGTCCAGCTCCATGGGTGTCAGGCCGCTGAGCAGCATGCGGCCCATGGCCGTGCAGTGGCAGGGAATGCGCGTGCCGATGGGGATGTTCACCGACAGGCGCTGGGCGGCGAAGGCGCGGCCGATATAGAGGCTGTCGGTCTGCTCGCGGATGGACAGGTGGCACGACAGCGAGGTGCGGTCGCGCAGGGCATTGAGGTGCGGCATGGCGATGTCCACCAGGTCGCGGCTGGCCAGGTAGGCGAAGCCATCGCAGAGCACCTGCGGGCCTAGCTCGTAGCTGTTCTTGCCGAGCTTGCGCAGGTAGCCCATGTCGGTGAGCGTGACCAGGATGCGATAGATGGCCGAGACGCTGACCCCCAGGCGCTCGGCGATGGCGTTGCTGCTCAGGCTGCGCTCGCTGGCGTTGAACATCTGCAGGATGCTCAGGCCGCGTTGCAGCGCCGGTACGCGGTAGTCCAGTTCGTCTTCGTGGATGCCCATGGCTGTCCTCCAGATTCGGTGGGGAGGTGGTGCGAATGGCGCACACTACGTTTGGCGCCATGGCCGTAGGGTGCGCCGTGCGCACCTTGGGGGCTCAGGGCAGGGCGTCGATTCCCACCGGCCGGCCGCCGAACTCCTGCATGGCATCGAGTAGCGCACCCCAGAAGTAATGCACCGAGGCGCGGTCGCAGAGGAGGTGCAGGCACGGCACTTCGCCCAGCGGCAGGTTGGCGACTATGACGTTGACCCGCGCTGCCGAGGTCTGCGCCACCTGGCCGACGGCGAAGGCCTGCGGGCTGAGGTCGACGCCGCAGAGCTTGGCCATCACCTCGGTCTGGCAAGTGCCTGTGAGCACCAGCCAGGCGTGGCTGTCCTGGCGCGGCAGCAGATACTGGCCGGCGCTGGGCTGCCACTGGCTTTCCTCGCGCTGCGTTTTGCTGCCGGCATCGTGCAGGCTGCCGAGCAGCAGGTACTCGGTCTGCGACAGGCGCAGTACGTGGCTGCCATCGGCCTGGCTCAGCGCCTGGTTGGGCGCCTGCGGTAGCTGGTAGCCCAGTGCGCCCAGGTAGTCAGCCGCCGCCGGGCCGCGCAGGCCGTAGCGGGCGAGGTTGGTCAGGTCGATGAGCGCGCAGTGGCCCAGCAGGGCGCTTTCGTCGCCCTGGCCGTAGGTGGTGACGATGCAGCTCTCGCCGAACGGGGCGAGGGTGGCGCCGGCCTGCAGGCGGTAGAGCGGGCTGCGCGCTGCGAATTGATTGGCTTGGAGGGTCATCTCACAGCTCCTGGCGTTGGCTTTCAGGGTCATAGAAGGGCAGTTGCACCACGGTGGCCTGCACCATCTCGCCGCCTTCGACGCGGATCGGCAGGCGCTGGCCCGGCGTGGCCTGGTCGGGCGCGCAGTAGGCCAGGCCGATGATCTGACCGAGGGTCTGCGAGTACTCGCAGGAGGTGACGTTGCCGCTGATGTCCGGCCCCTTGAGCACCAGATGGCCTTCCAGCGGCTGGCTGCTGCCCTTGGGCAGGGTGAAGCCGACCAGCTTGCGGATCGGCGGCTGCGCTTCGAGGATTTCCACCGAGCGTTTGCCGACGAAGAACGGCTTGCTGCGGGCGATGGCCCAGCCCATGTCGATCTCGGCCGGGCTGGTCATGCCGTCGGTGTCCTGGCTGATGATGACGTGGCCCTTTTCCAGGCGCAGCAGGCGCTGCGTCTCGACGCCGAAGGGGCGGATGTCGAACTCCCGACCGGCTTCCATCAGCGCATCCCACAGGGCTTCGCCATAACGCGCCGGAACGTGGATTTCGTAGCCCAGTTCACCGACGAAACCGACCCGCAGCAGGCGGGCGGGAATGCCGGCGACCGTGCCCAGGCGCACGGCCAGGTAGGGGAAGCCCTCGGCGGACAGGTCGACATCACTGCACAGTTTGGCCAGCACCTTGCGCGAATCCGGCCCGGCCAGGTTGACCGCAGCCAGCGCGGCGGTGACGTTGGTGATGTCGACGTTCAGGCGCCACTGCGCGTTCCACTTGAGCATCTGCTGGTAGACGCGATCGACACCGCTGGTGGTGGCGCTGACGTAGAAGTGCTCGTCGGCAAAGCGCGCGCAGACGCCATCGTCGATCACCACGCCATGCTCGTTGGTCATCAGCGCATAGCGCGAACGGCCCACCGTCTGCTTGGCGAAGGCGAAGGTGTAGAGGCGGTTGAGCAGCTCGGCGGCGTCCGGGCCGCGCACGTCGAGGCCGCCCAGGGTGGATACGTCGATCAGGCCGACCTTCTCACGCACCTGGCGCGCCTCGGCCTGCATGCAGGCTTCGCGTTCTTCCGGCTTGCCGTAGTAGGCTGGGCGCTGCCAGATGCCGGCGGGCATCATCTTCGCCCCCAGCTCCAGATGGCGTGCGTGCATGGCGGTTTGCCGATACGGATCGAAGCCACGCCCAGCAACCTGCGCCAGGGTTTCCGGGCTGAACGGCGGGCGCGCGGTGGTCACCCCGGTTTCGCTGACGCTGCGGCCCGTGGCCTGAGCGACCAGACGTGCGGTGGGCAGCGCCGAGTGGCGGCCCTGCGAGGGGCCCATGCCGACGGTGGAGAAGCGTTTGACCAGTTGCACGTCGCGGTAGCCGATGCGGGTGGCGTTGACGATGTCACGCACCTGCAGGTCTTCGTCGAAGTCGACGAAATCCTTGCCTTTCGGGTGTGGGAAGATCGGCCAGGGGAAGTTGACCCGTGGCTCGGCTGGCAGCTCGCGCAGTGGCTGACTGGCTTCCAGGCCAAGGGCGGCCAGTGCGCGCAGGGCGCCGTTGGCGGCATCGATGAGCAGCGCGTCGAGGGCATTGCGACCGTTGACCGAACCGACCACCTGCAGCCCGCTTGGCAGGCCGGACAGGCTGAAACAGGCACTGGCGTCGTCGTAGTCCAGCTTGCCGCCGGCCTGGCACAGCAACTGGTACACCGGCATGTAGCCGGCGGACATGCACAGCAGGTCGCAGTCGATGCGCAGGCCGCTCGCGGCAACCTCACCCTGGGCGGTGATGCGGCGCACGTCCACGGCGTGCAGGTGCTTGTCGCCCAGCGCTTCGTACACCGTGCTGCTGGCATGGCAGGCAACGCCACGGGTTTGCAGGGCGGTGGCCAGGCTGCCGTCAGCGGCGCGCTCGCGCATGTCCACCAGGGCGGCGACCTCGACACCGGCATCGAGCAGGTCGAGGGCGGCCAGGTAGCTGTCGTCGTTTCCGGTCAGCACCACGGCGCGTTGGCCCGGCTTGACCGCGTAGAGCTTGATCAGGCGCTGCGCGGCGCTGGTCAGCAGCACGCCGGGCAGGTCGTTGTTGCGGAACACCACCGGCTGGTCGAAGGCGCCAGCGGCATTGATGCACTGGCGGGCGCGCACCTTGTACATGCGATTGCCCTGGATCACTGGCAGGTAGTGATCGGTGAACCAGGCGTTGCAGGTGGCGTCCTTGAGGATGCGGATATTGGCGTGGCCTTCGACGGCGGCCAACAGCTCGGCGCGCAGCTCGGTGGCACGCTTGCCTTCGACGTCGAAGCGCGCCCAGGTCAGCGCGCCGCCCAGATAATTCTGCTGTTCGATCAGCAGCACCTTGGCCCCGGCGTTGGCTGCGGTCAGCGCCGCGCACAAGCCGGCAGGGCCGGCGCCGATCACCGCGAGGTCGGTGAACAGGAAGGCCTTGTCGTGGTACTGCGGTTGTAGCTTGAGGTTGAGCACGCCGAGGCCGGCTTTCTTGCGGATCAAGGGTTCCCAGACCTTCCACATGCCCTTGGGCTTGTAGAAGGAGCGGTAGTAGAAGCCCACCGGCATGAACTTGGAGAAGTGCCCGAGCAGGGCGTCGCGATCCTTGTCCAGGCTGCCGTTATAGTTCTGCGCGCTGACTTGCAGGCCGCCAGACAGCGGCTGCATGTCGGCCAGCACGTTGGGCTCGTCCGGCAGTTGCACCAGGGTGTTGGCATCCTGCCCGGCCATCGACAGCGGGCCGCGCGGGCGGTGGTACTTGAACGAGCGCGACAGCAGCCAGCGCTGGTTGGCCAGCAGGGCGCTGGCGATGCTGTCGCCGGCCAGGCCCTGGTAGGTGGTGCCCTCGAAGTCGAAACTGACGGGGCGGTTGCGGTCGATCAGCAGGCCCAGCGGGGCCGGCAGGCGGGCAGCGGCGCTCATGCGCTCACCTCCTGGGGTTGGGCAGGTGCGGCGAAGTCGACGCGGCGGTCGAACAGTTCCTTGGGGTCGAAGGTGCGCAGGATCTCGTCGCTGACGGTGTGGCGTTCGGCCAGGAACCAGTAGCTGGAGGCGTTGTGCATCCACCACTCGGTGACGACGCCGGCGCGGTTTTCGCTGTTGAACACGTAGTCGGCCCATTCGGCGTCCGAGCAGGTGTTCGGATCGGGCATGCGCTTGAGTTCGCCGCCGTAGGTGAATTCGTTGATGTTGCGGGGCCCGTTGAGCGGGCAGGGCATGATCTTCATGGTGATCCCCAGTCATTCAGCTTGCGTAGCGGGTGGCGTCGGAACGCCACCCGAGCTTCGATCTGCTCCCTCTCCCATGCTCTTTGCTCAAGGGCAGGGAGAGGGCTGGGTAGAGGACGCTTTGAGTCAAGCAGCCCTCTCCCCCATCCCCTCTCCCGCAAGCGGGAGAGGGGAGTTCATTCAGTGGCTCGCCGCCGTGGCGCCCATCTCGTTGACCTGGCGGAAGGTCGAGAAGCGCTCGAGGGCGAAGGGTTTGATCAGGGCCGGGGTCTTGCCGGTGGCGACCAGCTCGGCCATGGTCCAGCCGCAGATCGGCGTGGCCTTGAAGCCCCACGTGCCCCAGCCGGCGTCGAGGTAGTAGTTGTCCAGCGGCGACTGACCCATGATCGGGCTGTAGTCCGGGGTCATGTCGGTACTGCCGGCCCACTGGCGCATCAGCTTGGCGCCGGCCATGAAGGGGAACATCTCGATGGCGTGGGCCAGCAGGCTTTCCTTGAGGTCAAGGGTGGAGCGCGTGTTGTACAGCGGGTAGGGGTCAGAGCCACCACCGAAGACGATCTCGCCACGGCTGGTCTGCTGCACGTAGCAGTGCAGCGCCGAGGAACTCACCAACGGGTCGAGGAAGGGCTTGAACGGCTGGGTGACCATGGCCTGCAGCGGGTAGGTGTGGATCGGCGCCTTGATGTTCAGCTTGTTCATCAGCAACGAGCTGGCGCCGGCCACCGCCTGCACCACGCAGCCGCAGCGCACGTCGCCACGGTTGGTGCGCACGGTGGTGACGCGACCGTTCTCGACGACGAAGTCCTGCACCTCGGTGAGCTGGTGGATTTCCACGCCGCGCTTGGCCGCCTGCTTGGCGTAGCCCCAGGCCACGGCGTCGTGGCGCGCGGTGGCGCCGTCGATGTGCCAGAGGCCGGCGAGCACCGGCAGGTGGCCGGGGTCGAGGTTCAGGCAAGGCACCAGCTCGCGGATCTGCTGGCGGTCGATCATCTCGGTGCGGCCGCCGAAGTGCTTGTTCACCTCGGCGCGCTGGCGGAAGGCGCGCACGGTGGCGTCGGTGTGCGCCAGGGTGAGCTGGCCACGCTCGGAATACATGATGTTGAAGTCGAACTCGTTGGACAGCTCCTTGAACATCCGCACCGACTCGGCATAGAAGCGCACGCCTTCGCTGGTGAGGTAGTTGGAGCGGATCACCGCCGTGTTGCGCGCGGTATTGCCACCGCCGAGGTAGGACTTCTCCAGCACCGCGACGTTGGTCACGCCGTGGTACTTGGCTAGGTAATAGGCGGTGGCCAGGCCATGGCCGCCACCACCGATGATGACCACGTCGTACGCTGGTTTGAGTTCCTTCGGCGCAGGCAGGTCGACCTCCACGGGGTATTCCGAGGACAGGCCGTACTTGAGCAGGGCAAGGGGCATTGCGGTTACTCCTGGGCCGTCAGGCCATGTTGCTGGCGGGCGGCAGTGACTGTGTTTTGCATCAGCAGGGCGATGGTCATCGGGCCGACGCCGCCGGGCACCGGGGTGATGGCCGAGGCCACCTCCCGCACCGCGTCGAAGTCGACGTCGCCGACCAGGCGCGAGCGGCCGTCCTCGTCGATGCGGTTGATGCCGACGTCGATCACCACCGCGCCGGGTTTGATCCAGTCGGCGCCGATCATCCGTGGGCGACCGACGGCGGCGACGACGATGTCGGCCTGGCCGCAGAGCTTCTCCGGCTTGACGCTGCGCGAATGCAACACGGTGACGCTGCAGTTGGCGGCCAGCAGTAGCGCCGCCATCGGCTTGCCGACGATGTTCGAGCGGCCGACCACCACAGCATGCTTGCCGGACAGGTCGCCGAGGGTGTCGCGTAGCAGGCGCATGCAGCCGGCCGGGGTGCAGGGCGTGAGCACCGGGCGGCCCTGGCTGAGGCCACCGACGTTCTCGCTGTGGAAGCCGTCGACGTCCTTGGCCGGGTCGATGGCCTGCAGCACGCGGGTTTCATCGATATGCACCGGCAGTGGCAACTGCACCAGAATGCCGTTGACCGATGCGTCGGCATTGAGCGCGGCCACCACTTCCAGCACAGCTTCGGCGCTGGCGTCAGCGCTCAGGCGGTATTCCAGCGAGCGGATGCCCACTTCGCCCGCGCGCAGCACCTTGTTGCGCACGTAGACCTGGCTGGCCGGGTCATTGCCGACCAGCACCACGGCCAGCGCCGGCTCGATGCCTTTGGCCTTGAGCACGGCCACGTCAGCGGCAACTTCGGCGAGCACGCGCGCGGCGGTGGCCTTGCCGTCGATCAGTTGCGCGCTCATCGGAAGATCACCGTCTTGTCGTGGTTGAGGAACACGCGGTGTTCGAGGTGGTACTTGACCGCCTTGGACAGGGCCACGGTTTCGGTGTCGCGCCCCACCGCCACCAGGGCATCGGGGGTGTAGTTGTGATCCACGCGCTGCACTTCCTGTTCGATGATCGGGCCTTCGTCGAGGTCGGAGGTGACGTAGTGCGCGGTGGCGCCGATCAGCTTCACGCCCCGGTCGTAGGCCTGGTGATAGGGCTTGGCGCCCTTGAAGCCGGGCAGGAAGGAATGGTGGATGTTGATGGCACGACCAGAGAGCTGCTTGCACAGGTCGTCGGAGAGAATCTGCATGTAGCGCGCCAGCACCACCAGCTCGGTCTTGGTCTCGTCGACGATCTTCAGCAGCTCGGCTTCCTGCTGGGCCTTGGTGTCCTTGGTCACCGGCAGGTAAATGAAGCGAATACCCTCGCGCTCGGCCATTGGCCGCAGGTCGAGGTGGTTGGAGACGATGGCGGTGATCTTCATCTGCAGCTCGCCCTTCTGGTGGCGATAGAGCAGGTCGGCCAGGCAATGGTCGTACTTGCTGACCATCAGCAGCACGCGCATCGGCTCGGTGGCGTCATACAGCTCCCAGGCCATCTCGAAGCGCTCGGCGACATCGACGAAGCCGTCCTGGATCTGCTGGATGTCACCCTGGAACCCGCTGTTGAAACGGAATACCGCGCGCATGAAGAAGGCACCGCTGACCTCGTCGTCGAACTGCGCCATTTCGCTGATGTAGCAACCATGGTCGGCGAGGAAGGACGTTACGGCGGCGACGATGCCGGATGTGGCCGGGCAACTGATCTTGATCACGTATGGGTGCTTGGCGTGCTGCATGGCGAATCCTCTGCTGGGGGCGGCGGCAGGAAAATCTTTATGGATAAAAGGGTTGTTCGTCTGTGAAGAAAAATTACCGTGACGAATCTATTTTTCGTGCTGGTGATTTTTATAAGTGAATGAAGCAGGCATGTCTATGCCTGTTGAGAACTTTTTTATCCTGAGGGGAAACATGGGCTGGCGACATCGACGCGAGCAGTGCGATGTGCAGGCAAGCCAATGAGGGTGAAGGTTTACACCCCGTAGCCCGGATGCAATCCAAGAGGGCTGGGCATTGGCAGGGCCAGTGCCGCGAAGGTTTCAACGATACGAGTGAGCCGGGCAACTCAGGCCGTTTGCGCCTGTGTGGCGTCGTAGCGGGCACGGGCGTTGCCGATGGCGCCGTGGCTGTCCTCGGCCCAGGCAATCAGCCCTGCCAGCGGCACCAGCAGCGACTCGCCCAATACACTCAGGCGGTATTCCACGCTGGGCGGTTTGGTGGGGTAGACCGTCCGTTCGATCAGACCGTCGCGCTCCAGCTCGCGCAGGCTCTGGGTCAGCATGCGTTTGGAGATATCCGGTACGGCGCGGTGCACCTCGCTGAAGCGCAGTGCTTGCTGGGTGAGGGCAAGGAGAATCAGCGTCGTCCATTTACTGCCCATGTGGTCGAGCACGTCGCGCACTGGGCAGCGCTCGGCGTCGAGTGGCATCGCACTCCAGGCCTGGAAGCTGGCGGCCAGTCTGGCCCGCGCAGTGGCGGGGTTATCGCTGGGTAACCTGGTCACGAAAAGCTGCCTCCTTCCGCATTCATTGAGTCGGTCTCAGAATGAAACAAGGTTGTAATTCTAGTCCATGAGGTGAATACGATGACAACGGCAGAAACCATTCTGATCACCGGCGCATCCGGTCAATTGGGGCGACTGGTGATAGCCGCCCTGCGGCGCCGGGCACCGGCGGCGAAACTTGTCGGCATGGTGCGTGATGCCGCCAAGGCGCGTGATTTGGCTGAGCAGGGCGTCGAATTGCGAGTGGCGGACTACGCAGATCCGCTGGCACTGGCCAGCGCGCTGGTGGGTATCGACAAGCTGCTGCTGATCTCCTCTAGCGAGGTCGGTCAGCGTACGGCTCAGCATCGCAACGTGATCGACGCCGCCGTGGCTGCTGGCGTCAAACTGATCGGCTACACCAGCCTGCTGCACGCCGACAGCAGCCCGATGGCGCTGGCAGTCGAGCACCGTGAAACCGAGGCGCTGATCCGCGCTTCGGGCTTGCCGTTCGTACTGCTGCGCAATGGCTGGTACAGCGAGAACTACGCCATGGGCGTGGCGGCAGCGCTGGAACATGGTGTGGTGTTGGGCGCTGCGGCGGATGGCGCACTTTCGCTGGCTGCACGCCGCGATTACGCTGAAGCGGCTGCCGTGGTCATGTCTGATGTTGTCGCGCAGCATGCCGGCAAGGTTTACGAGTTGGCCGGTGACCAGGCCTGCACCCTGGCGGATTTCGCCGCCGAGATCACCCGCCAGAGCAATCGGCCTGTGCGCTATCAGAATCTGCCCGAGGCCGACTACAAGGCCGCGTTGATCGGTGTCGGCCTGCCCGAAGGCTTCGCGGCATTGCTGGCCGAAAGCGATGCCAAGGCAGCCAAGGGTTCGCTGTTCGAGCCGGGCAAGACGCTGAGCCAGCTTATTGGTCGCCCGAGCACGCCGCTGAGCGAAACCGTGGCGGCTGCTCTTGCCGCTCAGAGCCGGTCGTAGGCGAAAGGACGGGGATCGACCAGCGGCGTGCTGCCGTCGATCAGGTCGGCCAGCAGATGGCCGGCGCCAGGTGCGATGCCGAAGCCGTGGCCGGAATAGCCGGTGGAGAGAAACAGCCCTGGCAGCCGTTCGACCGGGCCGATCACCGGAATGGCGTCCGGGGTGACGTCCATCACCCCGGCCCAGCTCTGCTCGACGCGTATCTGGCGGAAGAAGGGGAAGGCAGCGGCCAGGGCTGTGCGTGCTTCGCTCAGAATCGCCGCAGAGGGCTGCGGGTCGAGTACGCGGCAGCGCTCGAAGGGGCTCTCGCTGTCCATGGCCCAGCGCCTGGGCTGGCGCAGTTCTTCGAGAAAGCGACCGTCCAGGCGCAGGCGCACTTCGCGAAACTGCTGGCTCAGCGCGGGCAGAAAATCGCTCAGGTAGCGGAAACTGTCCGGGGTGATCGGCGCCAGGTTGCCGTTGCGCTGGGCAATCGTATAGCCGCCGTCGGCGCGATTGCGAAAGGCATAGCGGCTGGCGCCCACGGCCAGCTCCGGGCCACCGGCCATCGCCGCGGTGCGCAGCACCGAGGCCACCACCTTGAGTTGTGGCAGGCGCAGGCCGAGGTTGGCACAGAACAGCGTCGACCAGGCGCCGCCGGCCAGTACCACGCTGCTGCAGCTCAGGCGGCCGCGTTCGCTGTACAGCCCGGCGATTCGGCCCGCGGCGATATCCACGCCCCGTACCGCGCAGCCGGTGACGATGCGGGCGCCCATGCGTTGCGCGGCGCGCGCGATCACGGCACTAGCGCGGTGCGGCTCGGCGCGGCCATCGCTGGGTGTATGCAGCGCGCCGCTCCAGCCTGCAGCGGCGCCTTCGGGCATCACCCGCAGCAGCTCTTTGCCTTCCAGCAGCCGTGCGTGCACGCCATGGGCGCTGGCGGCCTGTAGCCAATCGGCCTGCTGTTGCAACTGGCGCGGGTTTTCACAGGCATAGAGCACGCCGCTACGGCGAAACCCCAGCTCTTCGCCAAGATGCGTCTGCCAGGTATCCCACAGGTGCAGGCTGGCCATGGCCAGGGGGATTTCGGCCAGGTCGCGGCCAATGCTGCGGCACCAGCCCCAGTTGCGCGAGGATTGTTCGGCGCCGACCAGGCCCTTTTCCAGTAGGGTCACGGCGATGCCTCGACGGGCCAGCCAATAAGCCGTGCTGACGCCGATGATGCCGCCGCCGATGATGGCGACCTCGGTGCTCTCGGGCAGCTTGTCGCTGGCCACCTGTTCGATCTGCGGATACATGCACAAGCTCTCCGGGGTAGGGTGCGCTGCGCGCACCAAAGGAAGGTGATGTGAGCATGCCCTGGCCGATGGGGCGTGCAATTTGCATCGCGCTGGCCGGCCTTCCTTTATCAGTATGTGAGAAAAGCCATGAGTGGCACCCAGAGCCTGGAGCGGGCATTTCTGCTGTTGCGTGTGATCGCTGCGACCGGCCAGCAGGGCGCCAGCCTGGATGAACTGCGTGCGGCGCTTGGCTGTTCGCAGGCCACCGCCTACCGCCTGCTGCAGTACCTGCGCCGGCAGGGCTTCGTGCGTGGCGCGCCGCAGCGCGGTCGCTACGTGCTGGGCTATGAGCTGTTTGCCCTCGGTGCTCAGGCCGGCAATGCCAGCGCCCTGCGCGAACGGGCACGGCTGGTGCTGTTGCGCCTGGCGCAGCGCTTTGGCGATACCTTCTTTTTACTAGTGGCGGACGGTCATCAGGTGTTGTGCCTGGACATGCTGGCCGGCCAACTGCCGGTGCAGAGTTACAGCGGCACGGTGGGTGGTCGCATCCCCATGGGCGTCGGCCAGGCCTCGCAGGTGCTGCTGGCCTGGCTCGGGCGCGGCGAGCGCAACGAGATCCTCGCCCACAACGCCGCCACGCTGCGCCTGGACTATGGCCTGGAAGTGCAGCGCATCGCCGCCAGCCTGCCTAGCGTCAGGCGCCTGGGCTACGCCAGCGGTCTGGTGGACAAGCGCCTGCCGGGTTACACCGGTCTGGCGGTGCCTATCCTAGGTGCTGATGGCCGACCTTTGGGAGCGCTGAGTTGCGCATTGGCGCGAGCGCGGATGACCGATGCGCGGCGCGAGACGTTGGCGCAAATGATGAGGAAAGAGGCGCGGCAGTTGGGGCAGACGTAGCGTGGTCGTGACCAAGGCTGGAGCGCCCTAGCCCCGACCTTGGTCATGCAGTTAGGGCGCGCTATCAGATCTCGGCAGCCATCCGACCCGCTCAATCCGCCCCGTAGTTCATGATCGACAGCAGGCGGATAGGCACCTTCACCAGTTTCTCCGGGCCGTGGGGCACTTCGCCGTCGAAGGTCAGGCTGTCGCCGGCCTGCATCGGATAGAGCTGGTTGCCGTGGCGGTAAACCAGTTCACCCTCCAGCAGATGGAGGAATTCGGTGCCGGGATGGGCGAAGGTGGGGAACTCCTCGCTGGCGTCGTCCATGCTCACCATGTAGGCCTCGAAGCTCTTCTTCGGTCCACGGGTGTGGTTGAGCAGGCGATAGGTGTGACCCTTGTCGGTGCCGCGACGCACCACTTCCAGGCCTTCGCCGCCCTTCACCAGTAGGGCACCGCCGCCTTGCTGGTCGTACTGGCTGAACAGCTTGGACATGGGCATGCCCAGCACATCGCAAAGACGGCTGAGGGTATCGAGGCTGGTGGAGACCTGGGCGTTCTCGATCTTGCTCAGCATGCCCTGGCTGATCCCGGCGATGCGCGCCACGTCGGCGATCTTCAGTTCCTGGGCCTGGCGCTGGCGGCGAATCTGCATGCCCAGGTATTGCTCGAGCTTGAGACGGGGAGGCGTTTCCGGCGTGGTGGTCATACAGGCTTATTTCTTCTGTGAATAAAAAATTCGCACCAGGAATGTGCGGACTGCCTTGCTTCGGTGCGTTTTTGGTTCGCGACTTTCCTCGTATGAAAGCATTTTTCTTCGGTAGATAGAAGAAAGACGCGGGTTCCCGGTAGGTATGGTCCTGGCATGGCCAGTTGGCAAGCTGCTTGCATTTCTTTTGGGGAAAATAAAATTCCCCAGCGGAATAATGGCGACACCACCGGAGGCCCCAATCATGTTGCCCAGTGAAACCCAGAAAATCATCGACCAGCACGGCATCAAGTACGTGCTGGCCCAGTTCGTCGATATCCACGGTGCAGCCAAGACCAAGTCGGTGCCCGTCTCGGGGCTCAAGGCGGTGGCCGAGGAGGGCGCCGGCTTCGCCGGGTTCGCCATCTGGGGCATGGGCATGGAGCCGCACGGCCCGGACTTCATGGCCCGTGGCGATCTTTCCACGTTGATGCCGGTGCCCTGGCAGCCGGGTTATGGTCGCGTGGTGTGCATCGGTCATGTCAATGGCGAGCCGCACCCCTATGACACCCGCTACGTATTGCAGCAGCAGGTGCAGCGCCTGACGGATCGGGGCTGGACGCTCAATACTGGCCTGGAGCCGGAATTCAGCCTGTTCCGTCGCGATGCCGCAGGCAAGTTGGTGCCGGTGGATGCCAGCGACAAGCTGGAGAAGCCCTGCTACGACTACAAGGGCCTGTCGCGTTCGCGCGTGTTCCTGGAAAAACTTACCGAGGCGCTGCAGCCGGTGGGCTTCGATATCTACCAGATCGACCACGAGGACGCCTGCGGCCAGTTCGAGATCAACTACACCTACAGCGATGCCATGGAGTCGGCGGATCGCTTCACCTTCTTCCGCATGGCTGCCGGTGAGATCGCGAATGATCTGGGCATGATCTGCTCGTTCATGCCCAAGCCGGATCCGCGCCGTGCCGGCAATGGCATGCACTTCCACCTGTCGATCGGCAGCGCCAGCAGCAAGAACCTCTTCCATGACGCCAGCGACCCGAGCGGCATGGGCCTGTCCAAGCTGGCCTATCACTTCCTCGGCGGCCTGCTGGCGCATGGCCCGGCGCTGTGCGCCTTTGCCGCGCCGACGGTGAACTCCTACAAGCGCCTGGTCGTTGGCCGCTCGCTATCCGGCGCGACCTGGGCGCCGGCCTTCATCGCCTATGGCGACAACAACCGTTCGGCGATGCTGCGCATTCCCTACGGGCGTATCGAGTTCCGCTTGCCGGACGCCGGTTGCAACCCCTACCTGGTCACCGCCGCGATCATCGCCGCCGGCCTCGACGGCATCGACCGCCAGCTCGATCCGGGCAAGGCCTGCAACGAGAACCTCTACAAGCTCAGCCTGGAAGAGATCGCTGCCCGTGGCATCAACACCCTGCCGCAGTCGCTCAAGGAAGCCTGTGACGAGCTGGAGGCCGACCCGCTGTTCCGCGAGGTGTTGGGCGCCGAGATCGTCGACGAATTCCTCAAGCTCAAGCGCATGGAGTGGGTCGAGTACAGCCGCCACGTCTCCGACTGGGAGATCGAGCGTTACACCGAATTCTTCTAGCCGAACGCCCGCCCGCGCGGGCACACGCCAACGCCACTGAACGAGCCTCCCTCGGGGAGGTGATGAGGATTTTTTATGTGTGGAATCGTAGGTCTGTACCTGAAGAACCCGGCGCTGGAGAACCAGCTCGGCGCACTCTTCGAACCTATGCTGCTGGCCATGACCGACCGTGGCCCGGATAGCGCCGGCTTCGCCATCTACGGCGACGAGGTGAAGGACGGCTGGATCAAGCTGACCCTGCAGAGCACGGTAGCCGGCTATGACTTCAAGGCCCTGATGGGCGAGCTGGAAGGTCGCCTGGGCTGCTCGCTGGAGTGGTTTCAGAACGCCAGCGCCGCCGTGCTCAAGACCAATGCCGACGAGGCGGCCGTGCGCGCCGTGCTCGCCGAGCTGGCACCGGCCGTGCGCGTGATGAGCGTCGGCCAGAGCATCGAGATCCTCAAGGGCATGGGCCTGCCGAAGGAAATCGCCGAGCGCTTCTCGCTGGCCAAGATGAAGGGTAGCCACATCATCGGTCACACCCGTATGGCTACCGAGAGCGCGGTGACCATGGAAGGCAGCCACCCGTTCTCCACCGGCCAGGATCTGTGCCTGGTGCATAACGGTTCGCTGTCCAACCACTTCCGTCTGCGCCAGGAACTGCGCCGCCACGGCATCGAGTTCGAGACCGAGAACGACACCGAGGTGGCCGCCGGCTACCTGACCTGGCGCCTGCGCCAGGGCGATTCGCTCAAGGAAGCGCTCGACCATTCGTTGGAAGACCTCGATGGCTTCTTCACCTTCGCCATCGGCACCCGCGACGGTTTCGCAGTGATCCGCGACCCGATTGCCTGCAAGCCGGCGATTCTCGCCGAGACCGACGACTACGTGGCCATGGCTTCGGAATACCAGGCCTTGTCGACCCTGCCGGGTATCGACAAAGCCAAGGTGTGGGAGCCGGAGCCGGCGACCATGTACATCTGGGAACGCAGCGCCTGATTTTGCGAGTTGGAGACTACATCATGAAAACCATCGACCTTTCCAGCGCCACCGTGCGCGAGCTGAACCAGGCGCTGCACGAGCAGGCCAGGACCCTCACCGAGCGCGAGTGGGTGGTGAGCAATCCGGGCGGCAAGCACAACCTCGCCGTGGGCCTCAACGAAGCGCTGAGCGTGGAGATCGACGGCCACGCCGGCTATTACTGCGCGGGCATGAACCAGAAGGCCAGCGTCACCATTCACGGCAACGTCGGTGTCGGCGTGGCCGAGAACATGATGAGCGGCATGGTGCGCATCAAGGGCAGCGCCTCGCAGTCCGCTGGCGCTACTGCCCATGGCGGTTTGCTGGTGATCGAGGGCGATGCCGGCGCGCGCTGCGGCATCTCGATGAAGGGCGTCGACATCGTCGTCGGCGGCAACATCGGCCACATGAGCTGCTTCATGGGTCAGGCGGGTAGGCTCGTTGTTTGCGGCGATGCCGGCGACGCGCTGGGCGATTCGCTCTACGAGACGCGCATCTACGTCAAGGGCACGGTCAAGTCGCTGGGCTCGGACTGCATCGAGAAGGACATGCGCCCCGAACATCTGGAGGAACTCGCTGAGCTGCTCAACCGCGCCGGCTTCGACGAAGATCCGGCCAGCTTCAAGCGCTACGGCTCGGCGCGTCAGCTGTACAACTTCAAGGTCGACAACGCTTCGGCGTACTGATCGCGCACCCTGCCCGAAGAGGAATTTGCAATGAGCGAAAAAATCACCCCGGTGCTGCGCGAGTCCGCCACCTTCGACCGCCTGTCCATCCAGGAAATCCAGCGTGCCGCCGAAACCGGCATCTACGACATCCGTGGCGGTGGCACCAAGCGCAAGCTGCCGCACTTCGACGACCTGCTGCTGCTCGGCGCCTCCATGTCGCGCTACCCGCTGGAAGGCTACCGCGAGAAATGCGGCACCGACGTGGTGCTGGGCAACCGCTTCGCCAAGAAGCCGATCCACCTGAAGATTCCGGTGACCATTGCCGGCATGAGTTTCGGCGCGCTGTCGGCGCAAGCCAAGGAAGCTCTCGGCCGTGGCGCCACCATCGCCGGCACCAGCACCACCACCGGTGACGGCGGTATGACCCCGGAAGAGCGCGGCCAGTCGCAGAACCTGGTTTACCAGTACCTGCCGTCGCGCTACGGCATGAACCCGGACGACCTGCGTAAGGCCGATGCCATCGAGATCGTCCTTGGCCAGGGCGCCAAGCCGGGCGGCGGCGGCATGCTGCTGGGCATGAAGGTTACCGAGCGCGTGGCCGGCATGCGCACGCTGCCGATCGGTGTCGATCAGCGCAGCGCCTGTCGTCACCCGGACTGGACGGGCCCGGATGATCTGGCGATCAAGATCGCCGAGATCCGCGAGATCACCGACTGGGAAAAACCCATCTACGTGAAGATCGGCGCCAGCCGCCCGTACTACGACGTCAAGCTGGCGGTGAAGGCCGGCGCCGACGTGATCGTCCTCGACGGTATGCAGGGCGGTACTGCCGCGACCCAGGAAGTGTTCATCGAGCACGTCGGCATTCCGATTCTCTCGGCCATCCCGCAAGCCGTGCAGGCCCTGCAGGAGATGGACATGCACCGCAAGGTGCAACTGATCGTTTCCGGCGGCATCCGTACCGGCGCCGACGTGGCCAAGGCCATGGCCCTGGGTGCTGACGCCGTGGCCATCGGCACAGCCGCCTTGATCGCCCTGGGCGACAACCACCCGCGTCTGGATGAGGAACTGAAAGCCATCGGCTCGGCTGCCGGCTACTACGATGACTGGCAGAACGGTCGCGACCCGGCTGGCATCACCACCCAGGACCCGGAGCTGGCCAAGCGTCTCGATCCGGTCGCCGCTGGCCGCCGCCTGGCCAACTACCTGCGCGTGCTGGTGCTGGAGGCGCAGACCATGGCTCGCGCCTGCGGCAAGTCGCACCTGCACAACCTCGACCCCGAGGACCTGGTAGCTCTGACCGTGGAAGCCGCTGCCATGGCCCGTGTGCCATTGGCTGGTACCAACTGGGTGCCGGGGCAATTGCAATACTGAAGCGGTAGGCGCTCATTCATGGATGAGCGCCTATAGGGTACTTCCCCATCCCCAGATGTCTGCATGCGGCCGGTCGACGCGGATTCATCCGCGATCAGGATTGGCCGCTGCGGCTACAGATACCAACCCAAGCGCCGTTCGCCAGCGCTTGGGTTGGTGCCGGCCGAATTCACAGGTCTTCGTCAAGAATGTTGAGGCGCGTTCGGTTGAGCTGACTACGCGCGCACTTCATCCGTGGTCTCTCTTCGTCACCCTTCTGCCCTGTTTTCACCGCTCAAGAACGCTCTTCAAAAAATGCCCAGGTGCGCCATCGCAGCGCGCTTTGCCCTGCCGTTGTGCAGGTTTTGAGCAGTTTTGGATGCCTGTCTGTCGTTTTCCAAGTGGCTGCGCGCGGATCAAGAAATGGCACATTTCATGCTTTCCCTGTAAGAACAAAAAGTTCTTCAGGGGAATTTACTCTGAAGCAAACCGACCATCGCCTTGCGCTCACCCGGAGGGTTTCCGATGACAGCATCCAGTGCCGAACCCATGTTCAGTACCCCACGTTATGCCACCGATGTGTCCCGACATACGGCCAGTCGCCGTATCGTGGTGGCGCAGCAGGCGAGTCTGGCCACCAGGCTGCTCGACCACCCTGCGCCGACTCTGCTGCTGTGCCTGGGCGAGACGTTGCCGGGCAGTGTCGAGCAGGAGAGCCTGCCCAGCAGCGAAGCGCTGTACCTGCGCTTGCAAATGCTGCTGGAGCAGGCCCAGGCCGGCACCCGCTTGTACGTCTGTGGCGATGAAAGCTTTCTCTGGCACGTCCATCGCCTGGCATGGCAGGCCGGCCTGCTCGGCGACGAAATCGAACTGTTCAAGCAGGGCGCGCGACGCCGCCTCTACTGCGTGCACTGCGGGCATTTTCAGGACATCGGCAGAGAAGGCGAGTGCACCTGTGGCCAGTGCCGGGTGAAGTTATTCGTCCGTGAGCATTTCTCTCAGCGCCTCGGTGCCTACATGGGCGTCTGCATCGACCCGGACAGCCCCTATGCGCCAGAGGTGCAGTCATGAGCGCGATGATCGAGGTGCAGGTCACCGACGTGCGTCAACTGACCCCGGTGGTGCGCGAGTTCAGCTTTCGCGCTATCGACGGCATGCTGCCGGGCTTTTCCTGCGGCAGCCACGTGCAGGTGGTATTGCCGACCGAGGGGCGCACGTTGCGCAATGCCTATTCGCTGCTGGGCGATCCGCGCGACAGTGGTGTGTACCGCATCGCTGTGCGCCTGCAGGAAACTTCGCGTGGCGGTTCGCGTTACCTGCACGAGCAGGTCAGGGTGGGCGACCGTTTGCAGATCGGTGCGCCGAGCAACCTGTTTGCGCTGCATTCGCAGGCCCGCCATCACATCCTGGTGGCTGGTGGCATCGGTATCACCCCGTTCATGGCCTATCTGGCCGACCTGCAGGCCAGCGACGAAGCGACGCCCGGTACCTCCTTCGAGTTGCATTACGCCTACCGCAGCGGTCTGACCGACGCCTATGCCAGCGAGCTGCGCGAGCGTCTGGGCGAGCGTTTCCACGGTTACGACGCTGCCGCCGGCCAGCGTCTGGACTGCGCCAGCCTGTTCGCCGGCAAGCCGCTTGGCAGTCACCTTTACGTCTGCGGTCCGCAGCGCCTGCTTGATGAGCTCAAGACCCTGGCCGCCGCCCAGGGCTGGTCGGCCGGGCGCCTGCACTGGGAGGCCTTCGCTGCACCCGAGCCGGGCCAGCCCTTCACCGTCGAGTTGGCGCGCAGTGGTCAGCGCCTGCAGGTGCCGAGTGACCACAGCCTGCTCGAAGCGCTGGAGGCGGCCGGTGTCGAGGTACCCAACCTGTGCCGGGGCGGCGTATGCGGCCAATGCATCACGCGCTACCTGAGTGGCGAGGTGGAGCACCGCGATCACTATCTGGACGAGCAGCAGCGCGGTGAGGCGCTGATGCCCTGTGTTTCTCGTGGCGGCTGCTCCGGCACGCTACTGCTCGATCTCTAGGGGCGTATGTCCCTAACGCTTGGTCATGGTGCGCAGGGCGCACCCTACAGGAGAGAGTCATGTCCGTCGTGATGAAGCCGCTGGAAACCTACCGGGACGATTTCACCTTCAGCAACAGCCCGCAGGCCATCGCCCGCTTTCCCTTTCCGTTTCCCGAGGACAGCTACATGTACTCGGTCAACCTCGAACCGGCCACGCCGCGTGAGCCGGGTTCGGTGTTCGAGCACTGGTTCGACATCGATGAGCACTACGTCTCGGAGATGGCCGAGCGTGCCTGCGTGCTGGAGAAGGATCCGGATCGCTGCCTGGTGATGCCGCACATGGCCCAGGCCGCCTGGGACACCCTGGAAATGCTGATGGAGCACCTGGCCGCCGACTACCCCGAGCATTTCGCCCTGCAGCGCGAGGGCGATCAATGGCTGTGGATCAACCGCCCGCTGGGCATCGAGCAGCGCTTCACCTTCGGCGATGCCAGCACGCTGCCCTACGAGCCGCTGGAATACATCACGCGCCAGGCGCAGGGCGATTTCGCCGTGCTCGATCAGCGCGATGGCGACCTGTTCATGGACGCCGGCATGGTCACCTGCCCGGCGGACTGGTCGATCAAGTTCGACGCCGGCATGAGCTTCAAGCAGTGGCACGCTCCGGTGCCGGGTGTGGCGCATCAGCTCGGTGTGTTCGACCGTGCGCTGAAGTACCTGCTGAACATCCAGGTCGGCCAGCCGGTGCGCCGCCTGAACTGGACCATGACCATCAACCCGCGCCTGGATACCTCCTCGGAGACCTTTCACGAATGGGGCCATGAGCGCGGCCTGGTGACGCCGGAGAATGTCGCGCGGCGGGTGCACCTGCGCGTCGAGCTGCAGTTCATGCCGCGTCTGCCACGCAGCAATGCGCTGCTGTTCGGCATCCGCACCTACCTGATTAGCCTCGAGGAGCTGGCCACCAACCCGGCCTGGGCCTGTCGTTTGCACCGCGTGCTGCGCGACCTGCCGGACGAGATCGCCGACTACAAGGGCCTGACTCGCTACCGGCAGACCGTGGTGGATTGGCTGCGCCAGTTCGATCCACAGGCCCAGGCCGCCTGAATCCATTTCCTGCAACGCAGGCCCAACGACGAACAACAGGAGACACAGACATGGCCAATTCCTGGCGTATTTCCGCCCTTGCCGAGCGTCACCGCGCACTGGGTTCCAAGCTCGAGGACTGGAGCGGCATGGGGACCGCCTGGACCTATGCCAGCGACCTGGCCGACGAGCACGAGGCGATCCGCACTCGCGCCGGCCTGATGGACGTATCCGGGCTGAAGAAGGTGCACTACGTCGGCCCGCATGCCGAAAGCCTGCTGGAGTACGCCACTAGCCGCGACATTTCCAAGGTCTACCCGGGCAAGAGCGTCTACGCCACCATGCTCAACGAAGCCGGCAAGTTCGTCGACGACTGCGTGATCTACCGCACCGGCCCCAACGCCTTCATGGTAGTGCACGGCTCCGGCAACGGCCATGAGATGCTCGTGCGTTCGGCTCAGGGCCGGCAGGTGGCGGTGCTGTTCGACGACGACCTGCACGACCTGTCGCTGCAAGGCCCGCTGGCGGTGGACTTTCTCGCCGAGCACGTGCCGGGCATTCGCGAGCTGCCGTATTTCCACCACCTGCAGACCAAGCTGTTCGACCGCCCGGTGATGATCTCGCGTACCGGTTACACCGGCGAGCGCGGCTACGAGATCTTCTGCAAGGCGGCCGACGCGCCGGCGATCTGGGACGGCATTCTGGAGCAGGGCAAGGGCCTGGGCATCATCCCCTGCGCCTTTACCGCGCTGGACTGGCTGCGGGTGGAGAGCTACCTGCTGTTCTTCCCCTACGACAACTCCGAGATGTATCCCTTCGCCGACCAGCCGGCCGGCGACACGCTCTGGGAGCTGGGCCTGGACTTCACCGTGTCGCCGACCAAGGGGGAGTTCCGCGGGGGCAACGAGCACCGCCGCCTGCAGGGCAAGGAGCGCTTCAAGATCTTCGGCGTGCTGCTCGACGGCGACAAGGCTGCCGAGGCCGGCGACACGCTGTGGGCCGACGGCAAGCAGGTGGGTGTGATCACCTGCGCCATGTACTCGCGACTGTCCGGCAAATCCATGGCCATCGCGCGCATGGACGTGCCCTACGCAGAGCAGGGCGCGCCGCTGGAAGTAAAAGGCAGCCTGGCGGTCAGCGCCATCGCCCACAGTCTGCCATTCGATGACCCGGAGAAGAAAAAGCGTACGGCCAAGGGCTGAGTGTTCGGTGCCGCGACCGGGAGCCGTCGCGGACAGGGGTTCCTGGGGCAAGGGAACAGGGCCATAGGGACATGGCCCGATTTGCCTCCACTTCAAGGAGAAGACGATGGCTTGGTTGAACGGTTGGGGTTTCCTGCTGCTGGCCGGTATCTGTGAGGTGTTCTATGCCTCGATCATTCCGCGTACCGATGGTTTCACCCGTCTATGGCCAAGCCTGTACTGCGCGTTTTTCCTGGCACTGAGCATCTATCTGCTGAGCCTGTCGGTGCGCGAGTTGCCACTGGGCCTGGCCTACGCGGTGTGGGTTGGCATCGGCACCCTGGGCACGGTGGCCTATGGCGCCATGTTTCTCGGCGAGAGCCTGAATCTGTTGCGCAGCCTGTGCCTGGTGATGATCGTCGCTGGCATCGTCGGCCTGAAACTGGCAAGCCACGAGACGGCGTAAGGAGCAGGTCATGCATGTACAGGTATTGCAGCACGTGCCTTTCGAAGGTGTTGGCAGCATGGCCGACTGGTTCCAGGTGCGCGGCGCCACTGTGCACTACACGCGTTTCTTCGAGGCGGATGCGCGCTTGCCCGACCCCGCCAGCTGCGACCTGATCGTCGCCATGGGTGGGCCGATGAGCGTCAACGACGAAGCCGAGCTGCCCTGGCTGATCGAGGAGAAGACCTTCCTGCGCCAGGCCATCGAGCAGGGCATCGCCGTGCTGGGCGTCTGCCTGGGGGCGCAATTGATTGCCAGCGCACTGGGCGCTCGTGTGCAGCCCAATCCTGTGGCCGAGATCGGCTGGTTTCCGGTCTGGCGGGCGGAGTCGGTCGGCGAGAGCTGCTTCGTCTTTCCCGACCGTATCGAGCTGTTGCACTGGCACGGCGAAACCTTCGCATTGCCCGAAGGTGCCAGGCTGCTGGCCTCCAGCGAGGCGTGCCGGCATCAGGCGTTCCAGCTCGGGCGGCGGGTGATCGGTCTGCAATGCCATCCGGAGATGACGCCCGCCATCATCGCCGACCTGTTGGACGCATGCGCCGATGAGCTCAGGCCCGGTCCCTGGGTACAAACCCCCGCGCAATTGGCTGGCGAACCACGTAGCTACCTGCCAGGCAACGTGCTGATGGCGCGGGTGCTGGATTATCTGTTGGCGGGGCGTTAACCGCCCCAGCGTCAACATTCTCCTATTGCAAGTACCAGCCCCACGCTTCGCTACTTTCATAGCGGGTGATCTGCTTGGTTTCCAGGTAGTTGTTCAGACCCCACTCGCCCAACTCGCGACCGATGCCGCTGCGTTTGACGCCGCCCCAGGGCAGTTCGCTGAAGGTGGGTTGCGAGCAGTTGATCCAGACGATGCCGGCCTGCAAGGCCTGGGCGACGCGCTCGCAGCGCTGGAGATCCCTGGACATCACCGCGGCCGCCAGGCCGAATTCGCTGTCATTGGCCAGTTGCAAGGCCTCGGCCTCCGTGTCGAACGGATTGACGCAGACCACCGGGCCGAAGATTTCCTCGCGCCACAGGGCGCAATTCAGCGGTACGTCGGCAAATACCGTGGGCTGCATGAACCAGCCCTGGTCCTGCTCGGCAGGCCGTTTGCCGCCGCAGATCAGGCGGGCGCCATCGGCGATGCCCTGAGTAATAGCGGTGCTGACTTTGACGTGCTGGCCGGCGCTGACCAGCGGGCCGAGCAGCACGCCTGCCTCCAGCCCGTTGCCGATACGAATCTTCTGCGCTTCATCGCTCAGGCGCTGCAGCAGGGCGGGGTACAGCGAGCGTTCCACCAGCACGCGCGAGGTGGCGGAGCAGACCTGGCCCTGGTTCCAGAAGATGCCGAACATGATCCATTCCACTGCCGCTTCGATGTCACTGTCGGCGAAGACGATGAAGGGCGATTTGCCGCCCAGCTCCAGGCTGATGTTCTTCACCTCACGGGCCGCGGCCTGCATGATTCGGCTGCCGGTCGGCACGCTGCCGGTAAAGGCGATCTTGTCGATGCCTGGGTGTTCCACCAGCGCCGCGCCGGCTTCGCTGCCCAGGCCGGGCAGCACGTTGAGCACGCCCGGCGGCAGGCCGGCGGCGTTGACGATGGTCGCCAGTTCCAGCGCGCTCAGCGGCGTCAGCTCGGAAGGCTTGAGGACCATGGCGCAGCCGGCGGCCAGTGCCGGAGCGACTTTCCAGGCGGCCATCAGCAGGGGGTAGTTCCAGGGGATGACCGCAGCAGCCACGCCCACGGGTTGGCGCACGACGCTGGCGCGAAAGCGCTTGTCGCCCAGTGCTATCGGGCGTTCGTCGTCATCCAGACGCGCCGCGAGGTCCGCGTAGAAATCGAAACAGCCAGCGGCGTCGGCGATATCCCACTGCGCTTCGGGCAATGGTTTGCCATTGTCCCGGACCTCGAGCACAGCCAGTTCGTCCTGGCGCGCGCGGATGCCATCGGCGATACGCCTGAGCACGCCGGCACGTTCGTGTCCGCTAAGTCGCGGCCAGCTTCCTTCATCGAAAGCGCGGCGGGCGGCACCTACGGCCAGATCCACATCCGTGCGGCCGGCTGCGGCGACTTTCGCCAGCAGGCTGGCATCGCTGGGGTCGAAGACCTCGAAGTACTCACCGCTCTGTGGTGCGAGCCACTGGCCGTCGATGAACAGGTGTGGACGGTCGAGCATGGCGGCTCCTTGCTGTGATCGGGTGGAATGGGTTGTCGCGGGGAGGTTAACGCATCCGCCGCATGGGCGAAGAGAAGGGCCGGCGGCGAGCGCCGCCGGCCAGGGCCTTACTTGAGTTTGGGCAGCTTGTCATCCGGCAGGGCGTAGCTGTGCTTCTCGTGGATCATGGTAGCGATCAGCGCGTAGAGGCTGACGCCGGCCACCAGCAGGCTGATGAAGATCAGGATGGCGGGCTTGTCGGCGAAGGTGAACACGGCGCTGGCGCCTTCAAAAGTAGTGATGCTCATGGCGATGCTCCTTGGGTTTGGCCCGTCACCCCATGGCGCGGGCCGTTTGCTGATCAGGCCGGCTTGGTTTCACCCACCAACGGGGCGGGTTCGGAGCCGCCGACGCTGGTGCTGTTGCCGTACATCGAACTCCATTCCGGGTAGGCTTGCGCCGGTACTTCGGTCAGGTCCAGGCCACGCTCTTCGGCATGCGGCGGAACACGCAGCAGACCAGCCTTGTTCAGCGCATAGGAGATGACGTAACCCGGGATGAAGCCCAGTGCCGCCATGACCAGGGCGCCGCCCAGCTGACCGAAGAAACTGATCGGCGCCATGCCGTTCATGTTCGGGTAGCCGGCGAGGAAGATGCCGCTGATCACCAGGCCGGCGAAGCCACCAAAGCCGTGCACGGCGAATGCACCGACGGCGTCGTCGAGCTTGAACTTGAGCAGCAGGTTGTTGACCAGTGGCGCGGTCGCGGCGACACCCATGCCGATCAGGTAGGCCAGGCCGGGGTGGTAGAGGTCCAGGCCGGGGGCGACCGAGATGATCCCCACCAGACCGCCGGACATCATCCAGAACGGCTCGCGAGTGGTCAGGTAGGCTCCGATCAGGCCGCCGGCGAAGCCCATCAGGGTATTGAAGGCGAAGGCCGAGAGGTTGGTTGGCTGGCCGTAGATGTTGATCCACTGGGCGCCGGAGTTGTAGATGATGCAGCCGCCGAGGAAGCCGAAGAAACCGACGATGATCAGCATCAGGCCGACCACGCTCATCGGCATGCTGTGACCGACGATGGCATTGGCACTGCCGTCTTCGTTGAAGCGGCCGATGCGCGCGCCCAGGTTCATGACCACGGCCAGGGCGAAGAAACCGGCGATCATGTGTACCACGCCCGCTGCGCCGACGTCATGGTAGCCCCACTTGACGGTCAGCCAGCCCTCCGGGTGCCAGCCCCACGCAGCGGCCAGCAGCCAGAGGAAGCCACCGAGGACGATGGTGAGGATGATGAACGCGCTCATGCGCGCACGTTCGATGATCGCTCCCGACATGATCGAGCCGGTGGTGGCGGCGAACATGGCGAAGGCGGCCCAGAAGATGCCGGTGGCGTTGTCCTGAATGTTCGGCCCCATGGCATCGCTCCACGGCATGCCGGCGAGGAAGGCGTCCATGCGCGGTACCAGGCCGTCCGGGAAGGCGTTGTACACGGCCCAGCCGAGCAGGAACACACTGGGCACGATGAAGCCGAAGGCGAGGATGTTCTTCACCCCGGCGGCCAGGGCATTCTTCAGGCGCGACGCACCGATCTCGTAGGACAGGAAGCCTGCGTGGATGCAGATCATCAGCGCGATACACCACCAGTAGAATATTTCCATATTCAGGGTGTTGGTCATCTCTATCAGAGCCTGCAGCTCCTCCAGAGTGGGTGTCTTTTGCTCTTCCATCAATCAATCCTCGATGCTGTTCTTAGAAGGTTCGTCGGTATTGGCAGTGGAACTGAAGGTGTGGCGCCCTGAGTGGTAATTTATCTGTAGTTATAAAAAGTTCTTTTAATGAATAAGCAATGGCTGTGCCAGAAGTCTCCTGCCTATTAAGGTCCGCAGACTGCGGTAACGCTGAAACTTCTGGTTGCAAAGTGCCCTGTTTGTGTTCATCTGCCTGAGGGGGCGCCTGAAAATGGGTCGCGACTCAGGTGTTCTTCTGCAACATGCCCTGGATCTGCTGCACCGATTCCTGGGTCCGCCGCGCCAGGTTGCGCACCTCGTCGGCGACCACCGCGAAACCGCGTCCCTGTTCCCCAGCGCGTGCGGCTTCGATGGCCGCGTTCAAGGCCAGCAGGTTGGTCTGCTCGGCGATACCCTTGATCACCCCGGCGACCTGAGCGATCTGCCCGTAGGTGGCCTGGATGCTGGCCTGCTCGCGCTCCTGCAGGCTGGCGGCGGCCTTCTCATCGGTGATCTCGCGCACCGCACCGGTGACGTAGAGCAGTTTGCCCTGGGCATCGCGCAGGCAGCGGCCGCGCTCGCGGTACCAGAGTTCGCCGCGGGTCTTGTGGCGCATGCGGTACTCGACGGCGTAGAAGCCATCGCCGCTCTTGTCCACCATGGAGGCGTTGAAGGCGGTCATTACCGCTTTCAGATCATCCGCGTTGACCACCTGGAAATAGCTGTCCCAGCCATCGGGGAATTCGGCGCGGCTGTAGCCGATCAGCTCGCGGAACTGCTCGGACCAGCGGATCAGGTTCTGCGGGTGATCTGGGTCGCCGCCCACCACGTTCATCGCCCAGCAGCCCTCGGTCAGGGTGCGCTTGGTCAGCTCCCAGACCTGGCGTTCCTCTTCCCATTGGGCGCGCTCGGCGGCGACGTCCTGGTTCTGCGCGTGACTGGCGCGCAGCTCATCTTCTAGCAGAGCGCATTGCTGCTCGGCCTGGGCCAGGCGCTGCTGCAGGGCGGCGTATTCGCTTGTGCTGCAGGGCGGTGGTGGCTGCTGTTCGCTGTGCTGGCGGATGCGCTGCAGTTCCTCCCAGTCGCGTTGCAAGCGCTCCAGGCTGCCGAGCAACTGCGGCTGTTGCTGCAGATGCGTGCGCTCGCCTGCAGGCTGGCGTTGGCTAAGCAGGTGTTCGAGCCACTGATTGAGTTCACTGGCCAGGTTTCGAGTCGTATTGCTGAACCACATCGGCCGATCCTCCTCGGGGTCGTTGAGTGCTGCCCTCCTGATTGGCAGCCGCTACCCGGTTCCCTAGCAATTCTCTTTCCAAGAGCAGCGTCCGAACTGCGTGTGTCAGTCCGGAGGGTGGCGGCACGCTGGTGTCAGGCCCTGACTCGGCTTTTGTCCGGGTCATAGGCCACTGTGCTGGCGGCGACGGTGGCGCCGATGCGTTTCTGCTGGCCGTCGAGCTTGCCGATTTCCACGCGGGTGCCGGGCGCGCAGTAGTCCACCGCCAGACGGCACAGTGCGATGTTCTTGCCCAGCATCGGTGAGCGCGTGGCACTGGTGATCACCCCGACCTGGGCGCGGCCGACGTGCACGCAGTCGCCATGGGCGGCCGGCTCGTTACCCTCCAGCTCCAGGCCGACCAACTGCTGCATCGGGTGCTCCTTGCGTCGCTGCAGGGCGTCGCGTCCGATGAAGTCGTCCTGCTTGCCCTTCAGCGGCACGCAGAAACCGATGCCGGCCTCGAACGGATCGGTCTGGTCGTTGAATTCGTAGCCGGCGAAGATCAGGCCCGCCTCGATGCGCAGCATGTCCAGCGCATGCAGGCCGAGCGGCGCCAGGCCCAGTGGTTCGCCGAGCTGCCAGAGGCGCTGCCAGATCGTTATCGCATCGCTCGGGTGGCACCAGATTTCAAAGCCCAGCTCGCCGGTGTAGCCGGTGCGCGAGACCATCAGCGGCGCGCCGTCGTAGTCGTCCAGGCGGCCGATGAGAAATCGGAACCAGCCCAGTTCCTCCAGCTTCGGCTGGGTGCCTGGCGTCCAGATCATCTGCCTGAGAAGCTCGCGGCTCAGCGGGCCCTGCACGGCGATGTTGTGGATCTGCTCGGAAGCGGACTTGATCCACACCTTCATGCCCAGTTTCTCGGCCTGCTGGCGCAGCCAGTCGCCGCCAAAGTCCTCGCCGCCGATCCAGCGGAAGGCATCCGCGCCGAGGCGCAACAGCGTGCCGTCGTCGAGCATGCCGCCGTGCTCATAGCACATGGCGCTGTATACCACCTGGCCGACCGCCAGCTTGCGCACGTCGCGGGTCAGGCAATGGTTGAGCAGGGCCTCGGCGTCCGGGCCGAGCACCTCGAACTTGCGCAGCGCGGACAGATCCATCACCGCCACCCGTTCGCGGCAGGCGTGGTATTCGGCAAGCGTGCCGTAACCGTCGAACTGAGTGGGCGTCCACCAGCCGCGATAATCGACGAACTGGCGGGTGAGGGCGGATGTACCCGGGTGGAATCCGCTTTCGCGGGTCAGCACCGGGTCGGCGTCGGGCGTCTTGCGGTTGGCCATGGCGATACTTAAGCGCTCCTTGTCGGCATACACGCGGATATGGATGTCGGTCGGCTGCCAGCCGTTGGCCGGGTCGATGTCGTCCGGGCAGGAACTGCTGGCGCAGACCAGCTCGCGCTGGGCGCGCAGCAGTACGTAGTCGCCGGGGCTCGACCAGGGCTCATCCAGCGTAAGCTGCTGGTGTGCGTCGATCCCGGTGTTGAAGAAGAAGTTGATCGCCGGCCAGCCGCGACGGCCCTGCACACCATGGGCGGCGAGGGCGCGGCTGAGGTTGTCGCTGCAGTTGGCGTGGCCGAAATAGCCTTGTGCCTCGTAGTAGCGCGCGGTGCAGGCCAGGGCGAAGGTGTCGTGGCGGCCAACGGTGTCGCGCACCACTTCCAGCATCGGTTGCAGGTCGCGGTCGAAGAAGCGGCTGAACAGACCGGGGCCGGGGTAGGCGTTGCCGTTGAGGGTGCGGGTGACGGTGGGGTCGAGGTCGATCTCGCAGCCGGCATCCAGGCCACGGCGGTCGAAGGCTACGAAGTCCGAGCACTGGCGGCCGGCGACGTCGATCACCTGGATGTACTGACCAGCTGCGACCACATAGTCGCGCGCCGTGCCTGGGGCGATGGTGAATTCGTCGACCAGCTCGCCGAGGGGCGCGGGCAGCGCCGGAACCAGCAGGCTCGACGGGTTGGCGCGCTGAATGATCAGGCGCAGTTCGCTGGCGCGCTGCTGGCTGTCCACCGCCACCTGGCCACCGGGTGCCGCGACGATTACCAGCAGCGGCGCGCTGGCGCTCAGGCTGCGACTGAAGCCTGCAGGAGTGTCCGTGTGCCAGAGGCGCGCGGCCACGGGCAGGTGGCGGCAATCCACATGGCGTTTACCCAGGCCGCTGGCGACCTGTTGCGATTCGCGGCTGCCATCGCTCAGCAGGCACGCGATGAAATCGGCGCCAGGGCTGCTCTGCAGGCCGAGGGCGGCGAGTGCCTCGCGGCCCGTCTCGTCGAAGGCCAGCAGCTCGGCAAGCTGGTCGCCCTCGATATCGATCACTTCGAGATGGTCGCCCGGCTCCAGGGCGATCACCGTCAGGCCGCCTGGGGCGACGCGGTGGCGCTCCAGGCCGGGGGCGCGGGCGAACAGCGCCGGCTCGTATGGCCGGGAAATCACGGGCATCTGCATGCAAGGCACCTTGGTTCTTATGATTGCTGCCGGTGCGCACGGCGCACCCTACGGGGTGTGCGCACGGTGGCGTAGGGCGGTCAGCCCACGGCCTTGATGGCTGTCTGCGGCGAATCGGCCAGGTAGGCCTCGAGGGAGTCGTCCAGCGCCTCCAGCCAGGGTGTGTGATGCGGCGTGGCCAGGGTGCCGGTCATCAGCGAGCGGTGGCACTTGTTGCGGTAGCCCATGATGTCCTCGTACTTGTCGTGCTTCCACTCGAGAAAGGTCTGGTTCACCGCGGCGATGTCGAAGCTGGGGTAGTCGGTGGCGTCGATCAGGGTCTGGATGTACTTGCCCTGGAACTCGAACATTTCCTGTGCGTTCTTCAGCGTCAGTTCTTCCTCGCGCCAGGCCAGGTCTTCGGCGTGCATGGCGGCGTGGTCGGGCAGGGCGATACGGCCGAGGATCACGTCGCGGGCATACCAGGCCTGGGCGTCGAACATGTTGAAGCTGTACCACTGATCCTGCATGCCGAGGTAGATCAGTTTCGGGTTGTCCTCCCAGAACACGCCCTTGTACAGATTCAGCGGCCACAGGCGGTTGTCGGTCTTGAGCCGCAGGTTCTCGGCCAGGAAGGGGAAATGGTGCTTGTAACCGGTGCACAGGACGATGGCGTCGACGTGCTTGCTGGTGCCGTCGGCGAAGAACGCCGTGCTGCCTTTGACGTGGGTCAGCAGCGGTTTCTCCTCCCAGTTCTCCGGCCACTTGTAGCCCATCGGCGCGCTGCGATAGCAACTGATGATCGAGCGGGCGCCGTACTTGTAGCATTGCGAGCCGATGTCCTCGGCCGAGTAGCTGGAACCGACGATCAGCACGTCCTTGCCCTTGAATTCCAGGGCGTCGCGGAAGTCGTGGGCATGCAGCACACGCCCGGCGAAGCTCTCGAAACCCTCGAAATAGGGGACGTTGGGCGTGGAGAAGTGGCCGCTGGCGACCACCACGTAGTCGAAGCGATCGGTGCTGGTGAGGTCGCGGTCGTAGCTGTGCACGGTGACCTCGAACTGGCCGCTGACCGCATCGAAGGTTACCCCGCGTACGGCGGTATTGAACTGGATGTACTTGCGCACGCCAGCCTTCTCGACGCGGCCCTTGATGTAATCCCACAGCACTTCGCGCGGCGGGTAGGAGCCCATCGGCCGGCCGAAATGTTCGTCGAAGGTGTAGTCGGCAAACTCCAGGCATTCCTTCGGGCCGTTCGACCACAGATAGCGGTACATGCTGCCGTGTACCGGTTCGCCGTGCTCGTCGAGGCCGGTGCGCCAGGTGTAGTTCCACATGCCACCCCAGTCGCTCTGCTTTTCAAAGCAGACCAGCTCGGGAATCTCCGCCCCCTTGGCGGCGGCGGACTGGAAGGCGCGGAGCTGTGCCAGACCACAGGGGCCGGCTCCGATGATGGCTATGCGAGTGGTCATGGAAGTCTCCCGGGTGAGCTTGTTAATGACTTTAAGGAATTAAAATTTCCTTGTGAGAAATACCTTACGGGCTTGGCTTGCCACTGCAATTCACTCGTTGGTGATACCTCCTTCGGGGTAAGGGTGAACCGCGGTTTGCACCGTCGCAGGGCGCTCAGGCCACATGCTGGTGCGCGAGGGTTTCTGAAATTATTTCTCTTGAGGAAAATTTATTTCTTATCAGTGCGCTCCGGTGGTGAGCCGGCGAGGCATGGAACTTGCTGAAGCAAGCAGCAGTTAGCCGTCCCGGAGGCCGGATGATTCAGTTGCTGCTGCGCACCCTGCTGGTCCAGCGACAGTCCCGTCAGGCTGCGCCGCCGTCCTATCGGCAGGCCTTGCTGGAGCTGCCGCTGCGTCTGTTGCAACAGGGTGGCGAGGCACCTTTGCTGGACTTGCTGCCGCTGCTGGCACAGGCGCTGGAAGCCAAGCAGGCCTGTTTGCTGCTGCCGGCAGGCACGGGGCCGGGCTGGCGCAGAGTGGGTGAGGCCTCGGGCGATGCGGGATGCGTCGGGCATGTAGCGCAGCTACCTGCTGCGGGGGTGGTGCAACTCTGTCGTGTTTGCCTGGAGCGTGGGCATTTTCAAGCGCTTTGCGGGCTGCAGCATGAAGAAGGGCGTAGCGCGCTGTTGCTGATGAGTTTTGCCAGTTGCCCCGGCGCCTGGCAGCGCAACCAGCTGCGCGATATCGCCCGGCGACTGGGTGAGGTGCTGCAAGCGTTCGCCGAAGATCGCCGCTTGCGTCGCCGTGAGCTGAGCGCCGAGCGCGGCATGCTGGCCCGCGAGCTGCACGACTCGGTGGCCCAGCAGCTCGGCTATCTGCAGATTCGCGCTGCGCGGCTGCAGAGCGTTCTTGGCGATGCCCGGCAGGCCGACGTGATGCTGGAGGATCTGCGCGACACCCTGCGTGGTCTGCATCGCCAAGTCCGCGAGCTGATCAGCAGCGCGCGCCTGACCATGGACGGCCGCACCCTGCGCCAGGCTTTGGAGGCTTCGGTGGCCGAGTTCGCCCGCAGCAGCAGTTGCGTGTTCAGCCTGGACAACAGGTTGCCCGGCAACGATCTGCCCGGGGATAGCGAACTGCAGGTGCTGCAGATCGTGCGTGAGGCCCTGGCCAACGTGGTGCGCCACTCTCACGCACGGCAGGTGCATATCCGTCTCTGGCCGACCGGCAACGGTTTTGAGGTCGAAGTGCGCGACGACGGCATCGGTCTGCCGTCCGACCTGCCCGACTGCGGTCACTTCGGCCTGAGCATCATGCGCGAACGCGCCGCTGCCATCGACGCAGAACTGTTAATCGCGCCTGTGGACGGCGGCGGCACGCGGGTGCACCTGCGCTGGAGCCGGCCATGACTGCGCTGTTCAATCTCCTGCTGATCGATGACCATCCCTTGTTGCGCCGTGGCCTGGCAGAGTTGTTCGAGTCCAGCGGTGAGTTCCGCGTTGTCGGTAGCGTCTCCAGCGGGGCTGCAGGCATCGATCTGGCGCGTGAGTTGAGCCCCGATGTGGTGATACTGGATCTGCACATGCCGGGCATCGATGGGATGGCTACGCTGGAGTGGTTCAAGCGTGACCTGCCGGAGGTGAACGTGGTGGTGCTGACCGCCTCTGCGGCGCGCGAGGATGTGCTGGCAGCGTTGCGCGCAGGCGCCGATGGCTATCTGCTCAAGGACAGCGAGCCGGAGGCACTGCTGGCGGCGGTAAGTGCCTGTGCCCATGGCCAGGCACGGCTCGCCCCGGCGCTTTCGCTGCTGCTCGCCAGCAATCTGCGCGAGCGGGACAGGGGCCTTGGCAGCGAGCACGTGGGGCTCACCGAACGCGAGCGGCAGACTCTGGCTCTGATCGCCGAGGGCTTCAGCAACAAGCTGATCGCACGCCAGCTGGGTATCAGCGACGGTACGGTGAAAGTCTACGTCAAGCATCTGTTGAGCAAGCTCAACCTGCGTTCGCGCCTGGAGTTGGCGGCCTGGGCGCATCGAGGTGGTTTGTCCGAGAGCAATGGAGCGCGTCGATGAGCTGGTGGAGACGGTTACTCGATGCATTGAGTGGCGACCGCAGGTCGGTGGATTTCGACGTGCTGCCGATCGCGCTTATCCATCTGGATGACGCCGGGGAGATGCGTCAGGCCAACCGCGGCTGGGAGCAACTTAGCGGTCATCGGTTGCGTGATTGTCTTCACGTCGACCATCGCGAGTTTCTCCATATCGAGGATCGTCCCGTCTGGCAGCAGGCGCTGCGCAGCCTGGCCGAGGGCGCTGGGTTCTGGGTCGGCAACCTGCGTTATCTCCATCGCCGGGCAGAGCTGCGCTGGGTCGAGGTGCGTCTGGTGCGGCATAGGGACGGCTTCGTCGCCAGTCTGGCGGACATCAGTGCACAGATGCCCGAGCATCAGCAGTTGCAGGCGCGCCACCGCAGCCTGAGCAACCTGCTCGATGGCCTGCCCCTGATGGTCTATCGCTGCCGCAACAACCGTAGCTGGAGCATGGAGTACGTCAGCGCAGGCTGTCTGGAGCTGACCGGTTACCCGGCTCAGCGTCTCGTCGATAGCCATTGCCTGACGTTCAATGGTCTGATCCATCCAGACGATCGGGAGCGGGTCTGGCACGGGGTTCAGCAAGCCCTGCGCGAGTCGCGCCCGTTCGCCTTCGACTATCGCCTGTTGTGCGCCGACGGCAGCGAGAAATGGGTCAGCGAGCGTGGCCGGGGCATCTACTCGGATCTCGGCGACTTGCTGGGGCTCGAAGGGGTGGTGATGGAACGAGGTGTTGAGCCGACAATGCCTGAGGAGCTGGTTGTGGGATTCTGAGCAAGAACGTTCAAGACCTGTCTGGGGCTGCTTGGTTAAGCTGGTCGGCCCAAGGAGGTTCCATGTCCCGTCATCACGAATTCACCCAGGGCGCCCGCGATATGCTGCCGATGCTGCTCGGCGCCATTCCCTTCGGCATCATCTTCGGCAGCCTGGCAGGCGCTGCCGGGCTCGATCCCTGGCAGACGCAGGGTATGTCCTTGCTGGTATTCGCTGGTTCGGCGCAGTTCATCGCCATCAGTCTGTTGACCGGCGGCGCCGGTATTGCCGTGGTGTTGCTGACCACTTTCGTGGTCAACCTGCGCCATGCACTGTATAGCGCCAGCCTGCAGCCATACGTGCGTCATCTGCCCAAGCGCTGGCGCGTGCCGTTGGCCTTCTGGCTCACCGATGAGGCCTATGCGGTGGTGGTGCAGCGCTACGCGCGTGGTGACAAGGGCGCCTACCGCCATTGGTACTTTCTCGGCGCGGCCCTGGCCATGTACTGCAACTGGCAGCTGTGCACGCTGGTCGGCGTGCTGTTCGGTCAGGCGGTGCCGAACATCGGTGAGTGGGGGCTGGATTTCGCCATGCTGGCGACGTTCATCGGCATCGTCGTGCCCATGTTGCGCAATCAGCCGCAAGTGGCGGCCGCCCTGGTTGCTGGTGCCGTGGCGCTGCTGTGCCATGCCTTGCCCTACAAGCTTGGGCTGATGGCTGCGGCGGCCAGTGGCATCGTCGTCGGCGTGTGGTTGGAGCGGCGTAATCCGGCGTTGCAGGAGGAGTCGATCTGATGGATATCTGGTTGCTGATTCTGGGCATGCTGGCGATCACCTTCATCACCCGCTACAGCCTGTTCGCGTTCCCTGATCTGCGTTTTCCGCCATTGATCAGGCAGGGGCTGCATTACGTGCCGACTGCGGTACTGACGGCCATTGTCGTGCCGGGTATGCTCATACCGGATGGGCAGAGCTGGGCGCTGAACTGGAACAACGCCTACCTGCTGGCGGGCCTGGCCGCCATTGCCATTGCCGCTTTGACGCGGCACTTGCTGGCGACCATCGGCGGTGGATTGCTGGTGTTCTTCCTGCTGCGCTGGGCGTTCGGGCAACTGCCTATCTGAGTGGCGCGAAGCTGGCAAGGTGCGTATGGCGCACCTTGCCCAGGTAGACCGTTGCAAGGCCGCTATACCAGCGCGCTGACCTTCAGATCGCGCTGGCTCAAGCGCAGGTACTGTTGGTCAGCCTTGAGCAGCAGCGCTTGGTCGTCGACGCTCAGTTCTTCCTGAGCATGACCTTCGGCCTGGCTGCGGTAGAGGCTTTCACCGGGGCGGCGGCGCAAGCATTGGTAGCGCTGCTGACGTGGTTCCACCTTGAAGCTGAGCATGTCGATATAGGCGACCTGCATCTCATCACTCTGCCCGGTCTCCAGCGCACTGCGTTGCAGGGCTGGGGTGTGGGTGAATGGCGAGGCCGAGAGCATGACATGTTGGCATTGCTGTAGATCAGGGCGTGGTTCGCCGTTGAGCAGCCAGTTGCCGCGCAGATCGCGCTGTAGACAGAGGTTGCGCTGGCCGTGGTTATCGACCTTGAGCCAGAGGCGGCGAAAGCGCCAGCGCGGATCGCAATCGATCATGTAGTTGGCAACGATACTGTTGCCCTTGATGGCCTGCATGAGGTGGCTGGTGGCTTGGATGCCATTGGCATCCTGACTCAGACGCAAGGTTTCCACGCCGGGGGTGCACCAGGGTTTCCATACCAGGGTTTGCTGCATCGGTCGACTCCATGCCGAGCGCGAAACAGGAGGGAAGGGCGGCCACTGGGCGCAGAACACGTTCCCTCGTGTTCCATGTTTGTTGTGGTGCGCAGCATAAAGCGACAGCGATGTGATGTCTGTCAGCTTTTGCTGACAGTTGTGCAGGTTTTTGCGCTATAGATTCAGGCTTTCGGCTTCAGCGGTTGCTGTTCGAACTTCACGCCGTCCAGGCCATGCACCATCAGCGCGCGGATGTTGCCGTGGTCGCTGCCTTGCGGCGTGGCCAGCACGCTGCGGTAGTGCTCGCCGAAGGCACGCAGCGCTTCGTCCTTGCTCAAGCCTTCCAACAGGGCCAGGCCCAGAGTCTTGCAGGAGCCTTCGTTCTGTCCGGCCGCGTTCTCCAGGTCACCGTTACGGAAAGCGCTGGGCTGATAGTCGTAGTGCGCTGCAACGAAGGCCAGGGTTTCACTGAAGGCGTAGTCATCCTGCTGCAGACGGCTGCGCAGGGTATTCAGAGCGGTCATTCAGGCTTTCCTTTGGCAAATGCGGCTTTCTGCTCGGCCGAGGCTTCTTTCTGATATTTGGCTTTCCAGTCGGCATAGGGCATGCCGTACACGGTCTCGCGAGCCTGGTCGGCGCTGACCTCGACACCGAGGTCGTCGGCAGCGGCCTTGTACCATTTGGACAGGCAGTTGCGGCAGAAACCGGCCAGGTTCATCAACTCGATGTTCTGCACGTCAGGACGGCTGCGCAGGTGCTGCACCAGTGCGCGGAAGGCTGCAGCTTCCAGTTCGAGGCGTTCTTGCTCGGTCATGGTGGGCTCTCCGGGGATAGATGGCGGCGATGATAAGAGCCTTGCCGGAGAGCGACAAGCCGCTGTCAGCGATGACCGGCGAGGGTGATGGATACCGACTCGGCGAAACGCAGGGCGTGCGGTTTGTCCACTTCCACTTCGGCATAACGCACGGCCTGATGGGTCATCACCAGGTCGAGGATTTCCTGGGTCAGGCGTTCGAGCAGGGCGAAGCGATTGCCTTCGACATGGGCGATGATCGCCTTGGTGATGGTGCGGTAGTTCAGCGCATGCTCGATATCGTTGACCTCTACCGCATCGACGGCGGGGTAGAGGATGGTCAGGTTGATCAACACGTCCTGCTTGTTGTTGATCTCTTCTTCCTTGATGCCGATGTAGGTGCGCAGGCGCAGGTCCTTGACGCGGATGCGCGCCATTCCAGGTTCCAGTCGCGGCATTAGTTGTTCCGTCCGATCAATTGCAGGAATTCGTGGCGAGTGTTGCAGGACTGGCGGAAGGCGCCAAGCATCACCGAGCTGCTCATCACCGAATTCTGCTTCTCCACGCCACGCATCATCATGCACATGTGCTTGGCCTCGATCACCACCGCCACGCCGGCGGCGTTGGTCACGCGCTGGATCGCATCGGCGATTTGCTTGGTGAGGTTCTCCTGGATCTGCAGGCGCCGCGCGTACATGTCGACGATGCGCGCCACCTTGGACAGCCCGAGCACCTTGCCGGTGGGGATGTAGGCGACATGCGCCTTGCCGATGAAGGGCAGCAGGTGGTGTTCGCACAGCGAGTACAGCTCGATGTCCTTGACGATCACCATCTCATCATTGTCGGATTCGAACAGCGCACCGTTGACGATCTCGTCCAGCGACTGCTGGTAGCCATGACACAGATACTGCATGGCCTTGGCCGCGCGTTTGGGGGTGTCGAGCAGGCCCTCGCGCTCTGGGTTTTCACCGAGGCCTACGAGGATCTCGCGGTATTGCTGGGAAAGAGGTTGGCTCATGGCAGTGTCCTGAGCAGTCGCTTCACTTGAGGTGGCGGCCGCCGTTGAGGGTAAGGGTCGTTCCGGTTACGTAGGAGTTGTCCAGCAGATAGCGCAAGGTCTGGTAGAAGGCCTGCGGGCCGGGTTCTATGCCCAGCGCCGATTTGGCCAAGGTCTTGATGCGGTAGGCGTCGTCATCACCATCGTTGAACATCAGCAGTGCTGGCGCGATGGTGTTGACCTTGATGCGTGGGGCAAAACGCGCGGCGAACGACAGCGTCAGGCTTTCCAGGCCTGCCTTGCTGGCGCAGTAGGCGGGGCGATTGGCGCTGCCCTTGCGGACCACGTCGTCACTCACGTGCACGATGTCGGCGTGTTCCGACTGCAGCAACAACTCGCTGCAATGCAGGTTGATCAGGTAGGGCGCAAGCATGTGCACGTTGAACAGCTGGCGAAAGACATCGGCTTCTTCGCCGGGTGTTTCGGCCAGCCACTGCGAGGCGTTGTGCACGATCGCGCGCAGGCCGTTGCACTGCAACTTGACCTGTTCGATGAACGCCATGATGCCGCTCTCATCACTGAAATCCGCCTGCAGAGCGATGGCGCCGCGCTCACGCAACCGCGAAATATCGTCGCGGTTCTGGCGGTAACTGATGATCACCGGCTGGCCTTCGTCGAGCAGGCGTTCGGCGCAGTAGAGGCCGACCCTCTGGCCGGCGCCGGTGATCAGGATGGGGAAGCTGGCAGCGCTCATGTGCGACTCGTGAGAAAGGGATGAAGGCCTGGCTCGTACCGCCTCGGGATACCTGACCAGTGGCAGGCGCTACTCACCAGGCCGTGGATAAAGCTATACCAGAGTCGCAGGTTGTACAACCATGTGCGGCATGTGGTTTTGCTATCAGCCTGAGTGGATTTGTCTATTTTGCTGAGTTTTAAGGATTTTTACTGAGGTGGTTGAGAAGGGTATTTTGTACTTTACCTGTACGAGTTAGTGTTTTTGTACAGATATTGGCTGCTTTACAACGAAATCGGCCAGCACGAGGCTGGCCGATTGGTGGAAGTGGATGCTTTCAGGGCTTGCCGATGCTGGCAGCTTGCCTGCTCAGGCGCTGCGGGTAGTTACCTTGTAGCCAGGGTTCCAGCAGGCGAGTGGAAAGCGGGATGAACCAGTAGGTCATCAGTGGCGTCAAGGCCAGCGTCGACAGCAGCACGCGGGTGACCAGCGAAAGGTCGGCGAGCCAGGGGCCGAACAGCAAGTTGAAGGCTAGGGACACCGGAAAGAACGCCAGCCAGATCGCCACGCTCTGCTTCCAGCGCGGAGGCTGTCGATGGGCACTGCCGAACCAGGCGTCAAGGCCGACTGCACGCTTCTCCTGCGGTTGGGCAAAAAGGCCCGCACCCCGCTGCAGCCAGGCCTGGCGCGAGGCCGAGTGCTCCCAGGAAGCCATGGTCTGTTCGTCGCTGAAACGGAAAACGATCTGGAACTCATCATCGCCGGCAGGCGGTGCCAGTACGCCGGAGCCGAGGTAGCCAGGGAAGTCGGTGGCCAGATGTTCGCCTTCACGCAGCCAGGCGATGAAATCGTGATAACGGCCATTGGCGACGCGGCGCGCCACCATCAGGGTAACGGGGGACATTGTGTATCTCCTCGGGTGTTGCCGTCAGCCGGGGTATGGCGTTGGGCGTGGTCGAGCACGGGGTGATGTGCTCGACAAACAATGCAGCAAGGATTATTCCCGTTTTGCGAAAATTAGCCAGCGTCAGCTGATGGCGGGCGTTGAGTCGAGCAGATGTGGCCCTTTCGGCAGCGCGCCGCACCGTCAGGGTGCGGTAGCCGCGCCAGATGAGGGCGCAGGCGGCAGAACAGTCGGTAGCCACATTCCAGCAGTGGGCGCAGCGGTCGCCAGCGCAAGGGCGCCACCCAGGTTCCCAGGCCCGCGGCTTCCCAGCTCCAGAGGCTGGCATCAAGGCCCAGCAACCAGGTACCGTCGGCCCAGCGAGCGTGCAGGCGATTCTGCATCGCAGTCAGAGACAGCCCCAATGGCAGTGGATCGAAGTCCGCGGCAGAAATATCCACGAGCAGCAGCCGCTGGGGCGATGCGTGCTGGCTGAGTAGACGGATTTCACGGGCGCAGAGCGGACAGTCGCCGTCGAAATAGAGGGTCAACGGCCAGGCGGGATTGTGCATGTGGCTGCCTTGTATAATTCTTGCACAATGTAAGCCTGGCCAAGCTGGGTTACAATCCCTCTACATTCGTTGCCATGATGCCGAAGCCATGCCCGAACTCGCCTCTGTCACATCGCTTGCGTCCAGCGCTTTGAAGCAGGAAGAGCTGTTCCCCATCCGCGAGGTTTCTCGCCTTACCGGCGTCAATCCGGTCACCCTGCGTGCCTGGGAGCGGCGTTACGGCCTGATTCAACCGACACGTACCGACAGCGGCCATCGTCTCTACTCGCAGGCCGATATCGATGCGGTGCGCAGCATCCTCGCCTGGATCGAACGTGGCGTCGCAGTCAGCAAGGTCGGCTCGATCCTGGCCAAGAGCGCCAGCAGTCGCAGCGTCGCCACGCCGGCCTATAACGAAGTCAGCAGTGACGACTGGAGCCAGTGGCAGGGCCAGGTGCGTAGCGCGCTGCAGAACTTCGATGAGCCTCGTCTGGAGCGCTTGTATGGGCAGATCTTCTCCTGCTATCCGCTGCCAGTGGTGTTCCAGGATATTTTCATGCCGGTGTGGCAGGAACTGCTGCTGCGTCAGGACGAAGTCGGCCTGCGTGGCGAGTGGCTGATGCTCGACGGCTTCCTGCGTGGGCGCTGCTGGCAGCGTCTGCAATTGGGGCGTGATGATTCGCGTGAACGCGTGCTGCTGGTGGCGCTACCTGGCCACTGCCGGGAACTGGAGTTGCTGGTTGCAGCGTTGCTGCTGGGCAATCAGGACGTCGACGTGTCGGTGATGGGGCCAGGCGTACCCATGACCGATCTGGCCCTGGTCTGTGAGCGCATGCAACCCCAGGCACTGGTGGTCTTCAGCAACCAGCCGCCAGGCGAGGAGTTCCCGCGGCAACTGGCGCGTCTGGCGCTGGGTCTGGAGTGTCCGCTGCTGCTGGCCGGTGACAGTGCCGATCTGGCGGAGGAAAGTCTGGCCGGTTCACCCATCGCCTGCCTGGGTAACGAAGGACGCCTGATGCAGCGTCGCATGCAGCAGTTTCTGGCTGGCCATCTCGATACCTGAGGTGGTCCAGGCTACTGAGCTTCAGCTGATTGCTGTGCTCTGCGACTGTTGTTCGCTGTGCTGTTCGAACAGGTACTGACGCAGGGTCTGCTCATCTTCCGTATGTAGCGTCTGCAGGCTGTAAGCGTAACGCTTCTGGCTAACGCGCCTCGCTAGCCGCGCGCGCAGTTGAACGCGGCGCTCCTGGGGCAAAAGCAGTTGCAGCAACTGATCCTTGGCCGGCGTGCCTGTTCTGCTGTATTCCACCAGAATTCCATTGTTCGACAGCTCCAGCGCCTTCAGGCCACTGGGCTGGTCGCTGCCGTCCAGCAGCGTCAATGCCGTGGGCAGAACAAGACGCCATGGGCGTTCGCTTACTCCTTGTTCGAAGATCAGCGGGGCGCCCAGCTCCAGGCGTGACTGACTGTGGTCGTCCTGGATCAGGTGCAGGGGGAAGCTCAGATGCTGATTGTCGGTATGCGTGTCCAGGCTTAGCTGTTCTTCGTTGCCCAGGCGAGCCAGCAGCTCACTGAGCCGTTCGCCCAGAGCCAGTGGCGGCGCTGCGTTAGGGCGCCGCTTTGGCGGAGGTTTGAAGAGGATCTTCTGGATGAAATCCAGTTCGTCCTGAGTCAGCAGCGGATCGCTTTGCATGGGATGATACTGCACGGGGTCAAACCCATTTGACTGCGCTGGCGAAGGATAGTTTTATCCGTTCGTCAGCTTTTCAGGCGCGCCAGCTCGGCCTTCAGCTCGGCGACCTCTGCCTCCAGCTCACGCACCCGCTGCTTGGCTTCAACCTGTTCGGTAACATCCTTCTGGATACCGATGTAGTAGGTCAACTGGTCGCTTTCGTTCAGCACCGGAGTGATCGATAGCTCGTTCCAGAACGCGCTGCCATCCTTGCGGTAGTTACGAATGATCTGTCGGCAGGGCTTGTTCGCCTTGACCGCTTCGCGAATGGCCTGCAGACCAAGCTGTGCACGGTCAGTGCCCTGCAGGAAACGGCAATCCTGATAGAGGATGTCATCGCAGGGGTAGCCGGTCAGGCGCTCGAATGCCGCGTTGGCGTAGATCAGAATATTGTCTTCGCCCTCCTGCTCGGCCACCACGATCCCATCGTTGGAGGCGTCGACTACCAGTTGCAGCAGTTTGGCATTGATCATGAGTCCGGTTCCGCGATGGATATGGGCTGCATTCTAAAACATCGGGTCGGGCTGTCCACTTGCGGCATAATGCGCGGCGTTTTTCCTGTTTCCGGAGTTGTCATGAAAGTCGCCATTCTCTCGGGCTCGGTCTACGGTACGGCCGAGGAAGTCGCTCGCCACGCCGAGCGCCAGCTCAAGGCCGCCGGGCTGGACGCCTGGCACAAAGCAAACGTGAGCCTTGAGGAGCTGCTGGCCTTCGCGCCGGACGCCTTCCTTACCGTCACCTCCACCACTGGCATGGGGGAGCTGCCGGACAACCTGCTGCCGCTGTACAGCGAAATCAGAGACCGCTTGCCGGCCTGGAGCGGCAAACCGGCTGCAGTGTTGGCGCTGGGCGACTCCAGCTATGACACCTTCTGTGGCGGCGGTGAACTGATGCGTGAGCTGTATGCCGAGCTCGGCCTGCGCGAAGTGGTGGAAATGCTGCGCCTGGACTCCAGTGAAACCGTCACGCCTGAAACCGATGCAGACCCCTGGCTGCAAGCCTTCGTGGCGGCGCTGAAGGCCTGACATGCACCCGCGCGCTCGCCAGTTGATCGACAGCCTCGGGCTTGCCGCGCATCCCGAGGGCGGTTACTACCGTCGTCTGTTCGTTTCGGCGCAGCGCAATGCTCAGGGCCGGGCGGCTTCCAGCGCCATTCTGTTCCTGCTGCCGGGTGGTGCGGTCAGCCGCTGGCATCGGGTCGACGCCGACGAGCTGTGGCACTTCCACGAGGGCGACCCTCTGCAGTTATTGGTAGCCGATACCCCCCACGCGGTGCGCTGCGAGTTGCTCGGGCCGGCCAGTGAGGGGCAGATGCCGCAGCACGCGGTAGCGGCCAATGCCTGGCAGGCGGCGCGCTCGACGGGCGCCTATACGCTGGTCGGTTGCACTGTGGCGCCAGAGTTCCAGTTCGAGGGCTTTCGCCTGCTGGCCGATGATGCCGAGGCTCAGGCGCAGTGGCCGCTGCTGGCGCGCGATTACCCCGAGCTGGTTTGAGCGGCGATAAAAGCGGCGAATACCTGCCTATCGCACCGCGGCGCGCCAGCGCCGTGACCCGCAAAGCCATCAAGATGGCTGCCAGGGCAACTACCGCCAGCGACGCGCCTGGCTAGACTGCGGACACCACCGACCAACAAGAATATCGAGGTGACCGCCGTGAATGCTCCGCTGAAACTCCCTGCCGTGAAGAATCTGGTTTCCGAGGCCGAATGGCGTGCACGCGTCGACCTCGCCGCCTGCTACCGGCTGATCGCCCTCTATGGCTGGGATGATCTGATCTTCACCCATATCTCTGCCAAGGTGCCGGGTACGGAAGATTTCCTGATCAACCCCTATGGCCTGATGTTCCACGAAATCACGGCGTCGAGCCTGGTCAAGGTCGACCTGGCTGGCAACAAGCTGATGGACAGCCCGTTCGATATCAATCCGGCCGGTTACACCATTCACAGCGCCGTGCACGAGGTGCGCCACGATGTCGGCTGCGTGCTGCACATTCACACCCCGGCGGGCATCGCCGTGTCGGCGCAGAAGCAGGGCTTGCTGCCCCTGTCGCAGCAATCGCTGTTCGTCCTCGCCAGCCTGGCCTACCACGGCTATGAAGGCGTGGCGCTGAATCACGACGAGAAAGCGCGGCTGCAGGCGGACCTGGGTGACAAGAACTTCATGATCCTGCCCAACCATGGGCTGCTCACGGCTTTCGGCGGCATCGCCGACGCCTTCCTCGGCATGTTCATCCTGCAGCGTGCCTGCGAGATCCAGGTCATGGCGCAGAGCGGCGGTGCTGAGCTGATCCACATTCCGCAGCAGATTCTCGACGGCGCGCGGGCAATGATCGCTGGCGTGATGAAAACGCCGCAGGGCATGGGCGGCGCGCTGCCTTGGCCAGCGCTGCTGCGCAAGCTGGACCAGCAGATGCCAGGTTACGACCAGTGAGCGAGCTGCCAGGTATCGCCCTGGACGAATGGCGCGCGCAAAGCCAGGCGTTGGACTTTCGTGGTCACACGATTCGTTACTGGACCGCTGGAGACACGCAAGCCCAGCCGCTGCTGCTGATTCACGGCTTTCCCAGCGCCAGTTGGGACTGGCATCGTCTGTGGGCGCCGCTGGCCGAGCGTTACCGGCTGATCGCCTGCGACATGCTGGGTTTCGGTTACTCGGCCAAGCCGCGTGGGCATGCCTATAGCCTGCTGGAACAGGCCGATCTGCAGCAGGCACTGCTGGCCCATCTCGGCGAACGGCGCCCGGTGCATGTGCTGGCTCACGACTATGGTGACAGCGTTGCCCAGGAGCTGATCGCGCGGCGTCAGGAGGGGCAACTGCAGTTGGCGAGCTGCGTGTTCCTCAACGGCGGTCTGTTCCCCGAAACCCATCATCCGGTGCGCGTGCAGAAGTTGCTGCTCGGGCCGCTTGGCCCGCTGATCGGGCGGTTGTTCTCACGACGCAAGCTGGCACAGAGTTTCGCCCGCATCTTCGGCCCGCACACCCAGGCCAGCGAAGCCGAACTGGATGCCCTTTGGCATCTGGTGGCGTACAACAACGGCCCGGCGGTGATGCATCGTCTGATTCGCTACATGCCCGAGCGGCGCCAGCAACGGCAGCGCTGGGTCACGGCGATGCAGGCCACGACGCTGCCGATGCGGGTGATCGATGGCGCCTTCGATCCCATCTCCGGTGCGCATATGGTGGCCCGTTACCGGGAGTTGATCGCAGACGCCGACATCGTTCTGCTCGACGGCATTGGCCACTATCCACAGTTGGAGGCGCCGGCTGCGGTGCTCGATCATTACCTGCAGTTTCGCGATGCAAGGGGTCCGCATGCGTAGACGTACCCTGCTCAAAGGCGCTGCGCTCGGCGGAGCCGCCGCACTGGGCGCCGGCTACTGGGCCTTGCCTGCCGGGCCACGGCCGGCGGTTGTCAGTCTGGAGGGCGCACGCCAGGTGCTGGCGGATCTGCAAGGCAAGATGCTGCAGAGCATTCGCGGCTGGAGCCCGAGCGAAGTGTTCAATCACTGCGCTCAGAGCATCGATTATTCCATCGACGGTTATCCCGAGCTGAAACCGGCCTGGTTTCGCCATAGCCTCGGGCCAGCCGCGTTCGCCGTGTTCAGCGCCCGCGGAGCCATGCGTCATCCGCTGGATGAGGCAATTCCCGGTGCCGCTGCGCTGAGCGAACCAGCCGATCAGACCTTGGCCTTGCAGCGACTGCAGGTGGCGTTTGAGCGTTTTGCCGATTACCAGGGTGCGCTACAGCCGCACTTCGCCTATGGCGCGCTGGACCATGGCGAATACGCCGAGGCGCACGTGTTGCACCTGTACAACCACCTCAGCCTGATTCGTATTGCCTGAGCGCACGCGAGGATGAGCGGGTCAGCGTTGCGATAATTTTTGTCGAACCTCCGGCGCCGTGAGCGACTCAGTAACTGTGTCACTCACAGGAAAGTCGAGGTTACTCATGAATAACATGAACAAGAAATTATCTGCATTGCTGCTGAGCGGGATTCTGGGCGCGATGGCGCTGCCTGCCTTTGCTGAAACCGAGTCTGATGGCACCAGCTCCCCTGGTCCTACCATGCCCTCTGCTCCAGGGGATGCGCCGATGAATCCGGCTGATGACGGCGACGGCATCCCACCGGTGCAGGGCCCCAACACCGATGGCAATCCCGGTGGTGACCGGGGTGGTTCGGGTGATGGCAGCGGTACCGGCGGCAGTGGTTCCGGCTCGAGTTCCGGCACCGGTAACTGAGCCGTATAAGGTCGCATTATCGGCCGTCATTCAGCAGCCCCGCGCGCCTTGTGAAGCGCGCGGGGCTGCCTGACACTCGGTGCATTCACAACCTGCCCGAGGGAGCTGTCGATGAGCGATGCCATCCGTTTCGAAGATCAAGTGGTCATAGTCACCGGTGCCGGCGGTGGCCTGGGCCGCGCCCATGCACTGCTGTTTGCCCGTCAAGGTGCCAAGGTGGTGGTCAACGATCTTGGCGGTAGCACCCATGGTGAAGGGGCCAACGCTTCGGCGGCCGACAAGGTGGTGGAAGAGATTCGCGCCTTCGGCGGTACTGCGGTGGCCAACCATGACTCGGTCACCGATGGCGACAAGATCGTGCAGACGGCGCTGGATCATTTCGGCCGTATCGATGTGCTGGTCAACAACGCCGGCATTCTGCGCGACAAGAGCTTCCACAAGATGGAAGATGCCGACTGGGACCTGGTCTACAGGGTTCATGTCGAAGGCGCCTACAAGACCACTCACGCGGCCTGGCCTCACTTGCGCGAGCAGAACTTCGGCCGTGTCATCTTCACCTCGTCGACCTCCGGCATCTACGGCAACTTCGGCCAGAGCAACTACGGCATGGCCAAGCTCGGCCTGTACGGGCTGACGCGTACACTGGCCATCGAAGGGCGCAAGAACAACATCTTAGTCAACGCCATCGCACCGACCGGTGCCACGCGCATGACCGAAGGGCTGATTCCGCCGCAGGTGTTCGAGCAACTAAAGCCCGAGCTGGTCAGCCCGTTGGTGGTTTATCTCGGTAGCGCTGCTTGCCAGGACACCGGTGGCCTGTTCGAAGTCGGCGGTGGTTGGGTTGGCAAGGTGCGTTGGGAGCGCAGCCTGGGTGCCGGTTTCGACCCCAAGGCCGGCTTCAGCCCCGAGGATGTTGCGGCGCAGTGGCAACGCATCTGCGATTTTGAAGGCGCTGCGCACCCGGCTGACAACGTCGAGGCGCTCAAGGAAATGATGGCGCATCTACAGAAGTACACGCTCTAAAGCAGATGCGAACACTGAAAGGCCGGCAGCGATGCCGGCCTTTTTCGTTACCCATCCGCAGCGCTTGATCAGCGAGGTGCTGGATACGTTCGGTATTTGATCGGGCGCAGTGGGGAGTAGTACTCGGCTGTTACCTGTCGGAGGAAATAGGGGCGAATAATGGCGTTCGTTCCACCTACCTTCAGGAGACGATCATGGCTGCCAAGAAGATTCTCATGCTGGTCGGCGATTACGCCGAGGACTACGAAACCATGGTGCCGTTCCAGGCGCTGCAGATGGTCGGTCACACCGTGCATGCGGTCTGCCCGGACAAGGTAACCGGCCAGACGGTACGCACCGCCATTCACGACTTCGAGGGCGACCAGACCTACAGCGAAAAGCCGGGGCACAACTTTGCGCTCAACTTCGATTTCGCCAAGGTCCGTGCCGAAGATTACGACGCTCTGGTCATTCCCGGTGGCCGTGCTCCTGAATACTTGCGCCTGAATGCCGATGTCATCGCCCTGGTGAAGGCCTTCACCAAAGCCGACAAGCCCATCGCTGCCGTCTGCCATGGTGCCCAGCTGCTGGCGGCAGCCGGGGTGCTGGAGGGACGTGAGTGCAGCGCCTATCCTGCTTGTGCGCCGGAAGTGACATTGGCCGGCGGCAAGTACGTGGAAATCCCGGTGGACCAGGCGCACGTGCAGGGCAAGCTGGTCACCGCGCCGGCCTGGCCTGCGCATCCGGCTTGGCTGGCGGCGTTTCTCAAGGTACTTGGTACTGAAATCCGCTTGTAGCTAACGTAGCCCGGATGTAATCCGCTGGCGCATCATCTACCCGGATTGCATCCGGGCTACGACGCTCGTGAGGAGATAAGCCGATGTGCGAACTCTATGTGAAGGCCGATCCGATTCTCTATGAGTCGCGCTCACGCTCATTGCGAATCCGCGGGGTGGTTACCACGCTGCGTCTGGAAAATCAGTTCTGGGACATCCTGCGTGAAATCGCTGAAGTCGATGGCATGACCACCAACCAGCTGATCGCCAAGTTGCATGACGAGGTCATGGACTTTCGCGGCGAAGTGGTCAATTTCGCCTCGTTCCTGCGTGTCAGTTGCACCCGTTACCTGGCACAGAAGGCCGGGCGTCAGGTGCCACTGAGGGTGGTTGGGGCCAGCGGCTGAGTCACTGGTACATCCAGAAGTTCGGGTGCTCCTGCACGGTCGCGGTGGTCGGCTGCTGGCTTGGTTGGGATTGCTGGAAGAAACGTTTAATCAGGCTCATGCGAAGTTACTCCTGTAGTGGCTGTTGAACAGGTGTGCATGATTGGATAAACGCTTCGATTGATAAAACGGATTGTCTCTATCTTGATGATTGGGTATGGCTATATTTGATCGTTGAGGCTCGCCATCGCGATCACTCAAGCAAGGCTGCCGGGACGCCGGGGTAAGCGCACGGTGACACGCAGGCCGCCGAGCGGCGACTCATCAAGGGCGATACTACCCTGATGCAATTCAACGACGCGGCGCACGATGGACAATCCCAGCCCGGCGCCCTGGCCTTCACCAACGCGGAAGAAGCGCTCGAACAAGCGCTCGCGCAACTCTGCTGGCACACCTGGGCCACTGTCGAGGACCTGTAGCAGCAGGTCCTGAGTGGTGGCCTGCAGCTGTACCTGAATGCAGCCGCCCGCCGGGGTGTACTGTACGGCGTTGCTCACCAGGTTCTGCAGCAGGATACCCAGGCTGGGGGCATCCGCCGGCAGGTGGTAGTCGCCTGGTTCCTGAGCGTCGAGAATCAGCTCCTGGCCGCGATTGAGCGCCAGTGGTGTCAGTTCGGCCAGCTCGCCACGCAGGAAGGCCAGCAGGTCAAGGTGGTCCATGTTCAGGCGGACACCGTTGGGATCGAGGCGGGCCAGCGTCAGCAGTTGCGCGACTACGCGGGTGGCACGGTCGACACCGCTGCCCAATTGCCTCAGCGCCTCTTCACGGTCGCCAGCATCCGGTGCTTCCAGTGCGTTCTGCGCATGAATGCGTAGCACCGCCAGCGGCGTGCGCAGCTCGTGGGCGGCATCGGCAATAAAGCGCTTTTCCTGTTCCAGCAACTGGTTGACCTGCATCAGCAGGCGGTTGAGCGCGGCCGCCATCGGCTCCAGTTCGTTGGGCAAGGTCGGAAAGACCAGCGGTGCCAGGTTGTCCGGGGCGCGGCCGCGAATGGCATCGGCCATGCGCTTGAGCGGATACAAACCCCACCCAACGGTGAGCCACAGCAGCAGGCCGACGATGGGCAGACCGATCAGTAGCGGTTGCAAGCTGCGTCGGGCGATCTTGCCGATCAGCTCGCCGCGCACGTCATCGCGCTCGCCCGCCAGCACCCAGTGGTAGTCGCGGCTGTCATGCAGCACGAACACGCGCCAGCGATGCTCGCCGATGTTCAGCGTGTGATAACCGATCAGATAGCGGGCCAGTTGCGCCAGGCGCTCGCGCATGGGCTGGTCATCATTGGGTAGAGCCAGGCCGAGCTGCGCGATCATGTCGTTGAGCAAGCCGGGAGGGGCACTGGCGGACTGGAACAGCAGCTCACCATCGTCGTCGAGCATCTGGAAGGCCAGCTTGCCTTCGTATTCGTGGCCAAGCAGGTTGTCCGGATTGCGCGCGTTGTGCAGCAGCAGCGCCTCGTCGAGCACGGCCTGCATCTCGTTGCGTTCACTTTCACTCAGGTCATGTCGCACCAGACCCATGAGCAGGCGCGCGGTCTGCGACAGCTGGGCGTCGAACAACTCGCGCACTTCATGCACCGAGTCGTTGTAGATCTTGTAGCTGATCAGCCCGAAGCTGGCTGCGACCAGCAGCAGTAGCAGGGCGAGCAGGCGGGTACGGATGGAGCCGAAGGTTTTCAGCAGCCTCATTTGTCCACCAGATAACCGACGCCGCGCACCGTGCGGATCAGTTCCGGGAAGAATTTTTTGCGCAGGTGATGCACGTGCACCTCCAGGGCGTTGCTTTCCACTTCCTCATCCCAGCCGTAGAGCGCCTGTTGCAGTTTGTCGCGGGTCAGCACACGACCGGGCTGGATCAGCAACTCGTGCAGCAGGAGAAACTCCTTGCGCGGCAGGTTGATGACCTGGCCCTGGTATTCGACCACCTGGCTCGCCGGGTCGAGGCTGATGCCGCGGTATTCCAGCGCCGGTTGCGGGCGCTGGAAACTGCGCCGCAGCAGAGCACGCAGGCGTGCCTTGAGCTCGGCGACATCGAAGGGTTTGACCAGGTAATCGTCGGCGCCAGCATCGAGCCCTGCGATGCGGTCGCTGGTGGCGTCACGCGCTGTGAGCACCAGCACCGGCACCGGGTTGGCAGCGGCGCGCAGGTGCTTGAGCACCTGCAGGCCGTCCATGCGCGGCAGGCCGAGGTCGAGAATGGCCAGCTCGAAACTCTCGTGGCTCAGCGCATGCAGCGCGCTGGCGCCGTCCTGCAGCCAGTCCACGGTGTAGCCTTCGGGTTTCAGCGCGGTGCGAATGCCTTCGCCCAGGGCCTGATCGTCTTCGACGAGAAGAATGCGCATGGTCACTCCTGCAGGGGGTTACTGGAGTTTACCTGTCACCTGCTGCAAAAGCGCTGTGGCTTCTGCGCGGCGACCCTGGTCGGCCAGTTCGCGGCCAGGGCGATCCTCGGCAGCCAGGGCCTTTTCCAGCGCGGCGCGAGACTCCTCGTAGCGCTTCTGCCGTTGCAGGAAGTCGCCGTAGAAGTAGTTCGGATCGATACCGTCCGGGTTTATCGCCAGCGCCTGCTTGAGCATTTTCTCGGCCTCTTTGTCATCGCCGAAACCAATTGGCCAGCCCGGCACCTGATAGTAGAGGCTGCCGAGGCTGGTATAGGCCGAGCCGGCCAGGGCTTGCGGGTCGATGGCCAAGGCCTGCTCCAGGCTAGCCTTGGCCTCTTTGACCAGGCCCAGGGCACCGAGACCACCCTTGGCGCCGGCCTGGGTGCTGAGGATGATGCCGCGCCAGATCAGCAGCTCCGGTGCCTTGGGCTCGCTGGCCAGCGCAGCATCGGCTTGGCTGACGAGCTTGGCGCAGGCATCTTCGCGCTGCTTCTCCGGCGTCTGGTAGTTGATCTCAGCCCAGCGCGTCTGCAACTGCTGCAACTGCGCTTCGCCTCCTTCACTGAGGGCGAAGGCGGGCAGGGTGACGAAACCGAGCGTGGCAATGATCAGGGTACGCAGTGCGTTCACGGGATTGTCCTCAGTGTTTATGACGGGCGAAGCGTTGGATGATCGGCAGCTGCTTGCGCAGTGCCTGGTCGACCACGCGTGGCAGCAGGCCGTTTAGGCGCACGAACAGGCGTTCCGGCCATCCCAGATAGCGCTCTTCCTGCTCGTGGCGGATGGCTTGCAGCAATTCGGCCGCGACTTTTTCCGGATCGTCCATCGCCACGCCCAGCTCGTCGTTCATCGCCACCACGCTGGGGGCGTTCATCGGCGTACGGGTGGCGCGCGGCGCGAAGTAGAGGGCTCGCACGTTAGTGTCGGCCAGCTCGCGGCGCAGCGCCTCGGAGAAACCGCGCAGGGCGAACTTGCTGGCGCAGTAAACGGCGAAACCGGGGTAGCCGATGGCGCCGAAGGTGGAGCCGACGTTGATCACCAACGCACGCCGTTGCGCCCGCATCAGTGGTAGCAGGCGTTGGGTGAGCTGAAGTGTTGCGGTGACGTTGAGGCCGATCAGCTCGGCGATCTGCTGCTCGTCCTGCTGGTCGAGCAGGCTGAAACGATTGACCCCAGCGGCGTTGATCAGGCAATTGAGCCCGCCGAAGTTCTGCGCGGCGGCCAGCAGTGCATCACGCCCGGCGCGGCTGGCGATATCGGCCTGCACCAGTTGCACGTTCTGCGGGAAGCGTTGCAACAGCGGTTGTAGGGGTTCCAGGCGCCGCCCGACCAGCAGCAGATGGGCACCTTCGCTGGCCAGACGATGCGCCAGGGCCAGGCCGATGCCGCCACTGGCGCCGGTGAGCAGGGCACGGCAATCCGTCGGTTGCATGACCTTACTCCTCGCCAGCCAGAGGCAGGCTGCGGAACATGTCGCCATACAGGCGATAGACGACCTTGGCGGTGTGCACCACGGCTGCCTTGTCATCGTCGGTGTCCAGTTGGTTCATCAGCTTCTTGAAGAATTCGATGTGCTCCAGATCCAGGCTGCCGTGGGAGTTGAGGTAGCTGAAGGCCTTGTTCGACAACTGCAGCGTGTCCTGGATGATGCTGGCGGCTTGTGTGGCCAGGGCGATGCTGGTGCCTTCGAGCACATTGACCATGCCGAAGAAACTCACCGGGTTGTGTCGGGCGATGCGGTCGTAGACATAGGCCACCATCAGCTCGGTGGGCAGGAGCGGGGTGCCATTGCGCACCGCTTCCTTGTCGGCACCACAGACGGCGATGTCATTGAGCACCCACTCCTGGTGGCCGGTTTCTTCCTCGATGTACTCGGCGATGGCCTCGCGTAGCCATTCCAGACGCTCCGGCAGGCGTGCGCCACAGGCCATCAGCAGCGGTACGGTGTGCTTGACGTGGTGGTAGGCCTCGGTGAGGAAGGCGATGTAGCTGTGCAGGGCGACCTGGCCGGTCATGGCCTGCTGGATGATCGGTGCGCCGAGCAGGTAGTCGCGCTCGGCTTGGGTCTGGGCCAGCAGGGATTCGTAGAAGCTCATGCGTGTACTCCTTCTGCCATCAACTCATCGATGGCGGCTTGGTAATGGGAAAACAGGGCAGCGCGGCGCAGGCGACCATTGGCCGTGGCCAGGTCGTTGCTCGCATTGAAAGGGGCATCGGCGCGCAGCCAGTGGTGCACGCGGGCGTAGTCCGGCAGGCCGTGGTTGACGGCGTCCACGACTTTCTGCAACTGCGCGTCGGGGGTATTGGCGAAGCGCGGCACCAGCACCGCGACGTTGGCCGGCAGCGCCTCGCCGTGCAGCCAGGCCTGGGCGATGGGCAGCTGTTGCACCAGCTCGGACTCGACCCATTCCGGGTTGACGTTGCGCCCGAAGGCGGTGATGAACTGATGTTTCTTGCGCCCGTGCAGGACCAGGAAACCGTCCTCGAAATGGCCCAGGTCGCCAGTGTTCAGCCATTCGCCCTGTGGCGCCGCTTCACCCAGGTAACCGAGCATGCGGGCGCCCTTGACCAGCACTTCGCCGTCGTCCGCCAACTGTACCTGCGCATGGCCGAGCGGCTTGCCGGTGCTGCCGATACGGCGTTGCTCGGGCGTGTTCAGGCACACCACCGAGGCGCATTCGGACAGGCCATAGCCCTCGAAGATCGGCAGATAGAGCGCGTCGGCACGCTCCAGCAACTGTGCGGAGACCCGCCCGCCACCGACGGCGATGAAGCGCAGCGAACTCGGCAGCGGCAGGCCGCGCTCGGCGGCGCTGACCAGCGCCAGCAGCAGTTGTGGCAGCAGGATCAGGCTGTGGGGTTGGGCGGCGTGCAGGGCCTGGAGAAAGCGCGCCAGGTCGAAGCCGCTGGCACCGGTCAGGCCGATCTGCGCCATCGGCATCAGTTCCACGCGTGCGCCGGCCAGCAGCGGTGCGTAGACGCCGGCGATGTTCTCCAGCAGGGTCGCCAGCGGCAGGATGCACAGATGGCGTTCGACGTTGCGGCTGGCACTGGCCGCGACCAAACTGCGGGCCACTGCCAGTTGCGTGTCCAGGTCCAGGCACACGCCCTTGGGTTGGCCGGTGGTGCCGGAGGTAAAGGTGATCTTGCAGGTGCCCGGATGCAGCTCGGCAGGCTGCACGACCGTGCGGCGATAAATGTTGTTCTCCACGCTGGCGAAGCCAGGAGCACCGGCGCCGATCAGGCTGTCGATGCCGGCACTGTCGAGCACATGGCGCTGCTGCTCGGCGGAGAAGAACGCCGGTACCGGCACGCAGACCAGGCCGGCGTGCAGCGTCGCCAGGTCCCACAGCACCCAGTCGATGCCGTTGTCCAGAGCCAGCGCCACACGGTGGGCGCCTAGGGCGCGCAGGTGCCTGCCGCGCACGGCGATCGCGCCGAGCAGTTCGGCATAGGTCAGGGTTCGTTCGCCTTCGGCCAGGGCGATGTGCGGGCCGAACTCGGCCAGGCGGGCGAAGAAGGATTCAGCTGCAGACCACATCGGGCATCTCCTCCAGGGCATACAGCGGTTGATGGCCGAGACGCGGATAGGCGCCCAGCTGCAGCAGGCGCTGGTGGCCGCCATGAATGTCGCCGGCCATGAGCAGTGGGCGGCTGTCGTAGTAACTGCCCCAGTCGGCCAGCTCATCGCCCATGCGCGCCGGATCGGCTTCGCCGAGGGCGATGGGGGTCAGCCCCAGGCGTTGGAAGCTGTTGAGCAGGGGCGGCGTACCGGTGAAGGTGACCCAGCGAAAACCCAGGGCCACCAGCAGATCGGTCAGGGCGACGATCAGCAGGCGCGCGGCACCGGGGCTGACGGCAGCCAGGTTGCCGACTTCCACCAACTCGCCACGGCCCGGCACGTAGTTGCCCAGGCGTGCACTGATGGCGCTCTGGATCGGCTCGTCCAGGTAACGCTCCAGAAACAGTGGGCCGCTGTTACCGCTGCGCACGCCCACCGCTCCGAGCAACTGGCCGGTCTGGTTTTCCAGGCCGAACAGGCAGGGCATGAAGTGACGGATGCGTGCGCCGTGCTGCAACTCGAAGCGCTGGCGGATGAACTGCTCCAGGGCAACGCGACGTGCGCTGCCAGGGCAGGCCAGGTGAAGTTCGTAAATATCGCCGCGCCCGATACGGGCAACGGGACGATCATGCTGCGCCCAGGGTAGTTCCATGCTCGGAACCTCTGTGATGAACCTGGGGGCGATTGTGTGAGGGGCTGGCTTAACGATGTATTAAGCGTTTGCAAAATGTTTCAGGCGCTTCGCGAGTGGGCGCCCATGCGCCATGCGCACCTTTCAGCCCACCTGGGCAACCCAGTCATTGAGGTTGTAGTAGTTGCTGATGCGCGCCACCTTGCCGTTCTTGATCTCGAAGAAGGCGCCGGCCGGCAGCACATAGGTCTGGCCATTGGCCGGCGGCAGGCCTTCATCGTCGGCCAGGTATTCGCCATGCACGATGAATTCGGCGGCGGCGCGGTCACCAGCGGCGTTCTGCATCACCACGATGTCGGTCAGGCGTTCGCGGTAGCAGCGGTTCATCTTGTCCATGAAGGCGGTGAAGGTGGCCTTGCCGACCTGACGCTCGCCCTGGTTGATGTCGTGCACCACGTCGTCGGCCAGCAGATCGAGAAAGGCGGGCATGTCGCCGGCATTGAAGGCGGCGTAGTAGGCCTGAACCAGTTCGGTGGCGGTCATGGCTAAGTTCCTTTCGTAGCGTGTTTAGTGGTTGGTTGGCCCGCATGATAAGTTCGCCGTTTACCGCTGGTATAGCTACTGGCGTCACCCTGTTGCTGGCGAGCGACTGCAATGGATATCCGACTGCTGCGGGGAGCGGAGATCGAACCCCATATCGACGACCTCGCGCGTTTGCGCATCGAGGTGTTCCGCGAGTTTCCCTACCTCTATGACGGCAACCTCGACTATGAGGCCGAGTACCTGGCCACCTATGTGCGCAGTGCCGATAGCCTGTGCGTGCTGGTGCTCGACGCCGGTCAGGTAGTAGGCGCTTCCACCGCGCTGCCGCTGCAGGATGAAACCGATGAATTCCAGCAGCCGTTCGTTGCCGCGGGCTGGAACCCGGCGCGGATCTTCTACTGCGCCGAGTCGGTGGTGTTGCCGGCCTGGCGCGGGCGTGGTCTGGGCGTGCGTTTCTTTGCCGAGCGCGAGGCCCATGCGCATACGCTGGGTCGCTTCGACTGGTGCGCATTCTGCGCCGTGCAGCGCCCGGCCGACCACCCGCGCCGGCCCGCCGACTACCAGCCGCTGGATGCCTTCTGGGCACGCCGCGGCTACCGTCATCACCCCGAATTGCACACCCAGTACCACTGGCGCGACCTGGACGAAGCCGGAGAATCGGCCAAGCCCATGTCGTTCTGGTTGAAGGAGCTTGCCCCATGATCAAGGTTGCCGCCTGCCAGTACCATATCGAGCTGTTCACCACCTGGGAGGCCTACGCCGAGCACCTCACCACCCTGTGCGAGGAAGCGGCTGAGCAGGGCGCTGAACTGTTGCTGCTGCCGGAGTACGCCGGCCTGGTGCTGACCGGCCAGTTACCGGAAGCCGAGCGTGGTGACCTGCACGGTTCCATCGCCGGTATCCAGCCGCTGCTGCCACGCTGGCTGGCGTTGTGCGAGAGCCTGGCGCGGCGGTTGAATCTCTACCTGCAACCCGGTTCCGTAGCGGTGCTGGATGACGACGGCATCTACCGCAACCGCGCCTGGCTGTTCGGCCCGGACGGCTGCCTGGGTACTCAGGACAAGCTGATCATGACCCGCTTCGAGCTGGAGCAGTGGCATATCGCGGCGGGTAGCGGGCTGAAGGTGTTCGATACCGCGCTGGGCAAGTTGGGCATCCTGATCTGCTACGACAACGAATTCCCCTTGCTGGCGCATACCCTGGCCGAGGCGGGCGTCGATCTGATTCTCGCCCCCAGCTGCACCGACACCGTGGCCGGTTTTCACCGTGTACGCATCGGCGCCCAGGCCCGGGCGCTGGAGAATCAGATCGCCGTGCTGCATTCGCCTACCGTGGGCCTGGCGCCCTGGTCGCCTTCGCTCGACGAAGGCTACGGCCGCGCTTCGCTTTACGTACCGTCGGACTACGGCATGCCGGCCAGCGGTATCGTCGCCGAGAGCGAAGAGCTGTGCCCCACGCGTAGCCACTGGCTGATCTGCGACCTTGATCTGGCTGAAGTGCGCCGCGTGCGCGAGCAGGGCCAGGTGTTCACCCGCCGAGACTGGCCGCGACAGTTCGATGACGGCCGGCTGGTGCTGCGTTGAACGCGCCGCAAGCCCTGCCGGACTCGCCCCAGGCCGCCTACCAACGTGCGCTTGCAGCCGGCTTCGTGGTCGATGCCGCGCAGCGCCGTGCCGTGGATGCGCTGCAGCACTGTCATGAGGCTGTGCATCGCGGTGAGCGCCCACTCGGCGTCTACCTCTGGGGGCCGGTCGGGCGCGGCAAAACCTGGCTGATGGACAGCTTCTACACCAGCCTGCGCGTACCGGCACGGCGGCAGCATTTCCATCACTTCATGCAGTGGGTGCATCGCCGCCAGTTCCAACTGACCGGCAATGCCGACCCGTTGCGCCTGCTGGCCGAGGAGCTGGGGCACGAGGTGCGTGTGCTGTGCTTCGACGAGCTATTCGTCAGCGACATCGGCGATGCCATGCTGCTCGGTCGCCTGCTCAGCCTGGTGGTGGAGCAGGGTGTGGTGCTGGTGGCGACCTCCAACCAGCCGCCGGATCAGCTCTACGCCGAGGGCTACAACCGCGAGCGCTTCCTGCCGGCCATCGCCGCGCTCGAGGCGCATATGCAGGTGGTGGCGGTGGACGGCGAGCAGGATCACCGCCTGCATCCCGGTGCCGAGGTGCAGCGTTATTGGGTACGGCAGCCGCAGGCCTTGGGAGAGCTGTTCGCCCGTATGAGCGAGGGGCAGGTCATTGGCCGTGAACCAGTGGAGTTGGCCCATCGCAGTGTGGTGACCCTCGGTCAAAGCCCAGCGGCGCTCTGGTGCCGTTTCCACGATCTGTGCGAGCAGCCATTGGCGGCGGTGGATTTCATCGAATTGTGCCAGCGCTTCCCGGCCATCCTGCTTGGCGAGGTGCCGTGCCTGGGTGGCGAGCAGCGTGAAGGGCGCATCGCCCGCGGCACCGAGGATGCTGCCGAGCGGGTCGACGCCGGGGATCGGCAGTTGCCGGCGCTGTCGCGCAACGACGATGCAGTGCGGCGCTTCATTGCCCTGGTCGACGAGTGCTACGACCGCCGTGTGCCGCTGTATATCGAGGCCGCGGTGGCGCTGGATGAGCTGTACACCCAGGGCTACCTCGGTTTTGCCTTTCGCCGCACGCTTAGCCGCTTGCGCGAGATGCAACTGGAGCGCTTCGGGCCCCCTGTTGGCCGGCAGGCCTAGACCGAATCCTCCGCTGCCAGGCCCGCCGGATTGTCGCGTGTCGGCATCGCGAGGATCTCTGGCAGCACCTCGCGAGCGAATACCTTGTGCAGGCGGCGCAGCTCGGCCACCGGGTCGAGGTGATGGTCGACGCGGATGTCCCACAGCGGATATTCCTCCTGATCGACCACATAGATCACCGCCGACGACTCGCCGTGCCGGTCGCCGCCGCAGCGGTCGCCAGCGGCCAGGGCTTCGATCAGGCGTTCGATCAGCGGGTGCTTTTCAGCGTGGCGGAAGGCTTCGGCTACTGCCTCCAGCACCTGTGGGCCGACCAGGCGATTGCCCTGTACGGAGAACTGCTCGCCGACCAGCGAACCGGCCCAGGGAATGCACTTTTCGCCGGTCCAGCAGAGGCTGTTGCCCTGGGCGTCGATCAACGCGCATTGACGCAGTTCCATGCAGGGATCGGTGCCTTTGAGGCGCTCGAGCGCCTCTTTCGCCGATAACCCTTGACGCAGTAGCGCCAGGCCATCCAGCCCCAGATAGGGGTTGACCTGCGCCTGGGTCGCCACCGCTCCTGCACCGGCGGCGGCATGGCTGAGCAGTTTGCCGACGGCGGGCATCGCAGTGGCCGCCGCGACGCCGAACTGTCCAGTACGTGGGCAGCGCGCAACGATGGAAAAGGTCATGGCAACTCCTTGGCAATTTCCGCGTTAGGCCTCGTCTGGGTGGGTATCGTTCCGCTTGACTGCTTGTCGCGGCCTTTGCCAGATGGCCACGGGCATCATCTAATGGGCGCCGTTAACTGCCTGTAATGAGGAAGCTGCCGATGATCCTTGGCCAGTCGCTCGCCCAGTGGCGCGCGCAATATCCGTTGCTCGACGAGCTGATCGCACTGCGTGAAACCAGCTGGTTCAACCCCGCCGTGGCACCTGTCAGCGAGGCGCTGGGCGATGTGGGCTTGAGCGCTGCGGACGTGGCCGATGCCAGCGCGCGTCTCGCGCGCTTCGCGCCTTATCTGGCCCGCGTGTTCCCGCAGACGGCCGTCAGTGGCGGGATCATCGAGTCGGACATTCTGCCCCTGCCGCAGATGCAGGCGCTGCTCGGTGAAGAGGCGCAGACGGAAGAGGGAATCGGCACCCTGTGGCTCAAGCGCGACAGCCACCTGCCCATCTCCGGTTCGATCAAGGCCCGTGGCGGTATCTACGAGGTGCTCAAGCACGCCGAGGACCTGGCACTGGCGGCCGGGCTGCTCAGCCTCGAGGATGATTACGCCTGCCTCGACAGTGACGCGATGCGCGACTTCTTCGGTGGCTATCAGGTGGCGGTGGGGTCCACCGGCAATCTCGGCCTGTCGATCGGCATCATCAGTGCACGTCTGGGCTTCCGGGCCACGGTGCATATGTCCGCCGATGCGCGCAAATGGAAGAAGGACAAGCTGCGCGCCCATGGCGTGACCGTGGTCGAGTACGCCAGCGATTACAGCGTTGCGGTGGAGCAGGGACGGCGTCAGGCCGAGGCCGATCCGCGCTGCCATTTCGTCGATGACGAGAATTCCAGGCACCTGTTCCTCGGCTATGCGGTGGTCGGTGAGCGTCTCAAGCAGCAACTGGCAGCAGCCAGCGTTGTGGTCGATGCCGAGCATCCGCTGTTCGTTTATCTACCCTGTGGCGTGGGCGGCGGGCCGGGAGGTGTGGCGTTTGGCCTGAAGCTGGTGTTCGGCGACGCGGTGCACTGCCTGTTCGCCGAACCCACGCATTCACCCTGCATGCTGCTCGGCGTGCATACCGGCCGGCATGAGGAGCTGGCGGTGCAGGATTTCGGCATCGACAACCGCACGGCGGCCGATGGCTTGGCGGTCGGTCGACCATCCGGATTCGTCGGCCGCGCCATGCAGCGCCTGATCGATGGTTATTACACGGTCAGCGATGAACAGATGTTCCGCTACCTGGCGTTGTTGGAGCAGACCGAGGGCCAGCGCCTGGAACCTTCGGCCTTGGCCGGCATGCCGGGTGTGCTGCGGGTGCTTGGCGAGCAGCAGGGCTATCGCCAGCGCATGGGCCTCACTCCTCAGCGCATGGCTCAGGCGACCCATCTGGTATGGGCGACCGGCGGCAGCATGGTGCCGCAGGCGGAGATGGACAGCTACCTGGCGCGAGGCCGGCAACTGTTGCAGGACGCCTGACGGCTGCGGATTCATGCCCTAAAACGCAAAAGCCCGGCACATGGCCGGGCTTTTTGCTTTGCAGCGTTGACGCTTACTTCACTTCTACCGCCAGGCTTTCGGCGATCTTCTTGTTCCAGATCGCAGGGCCGGTGATGTGTACTGACTCACCCTTGGTGTCGACGGCGACGGTCACCGGCATGTCTTTGACTTCGAACTCATAGATGGCTTCCATACCGAGTTCTTCGAAGGCCAGGACCTTGGACTTCTTGATCGCCTGAGCCACCAGGTAGGCGGCGCCGCCGACGGCCATCAGGTACACGGCCTTGTTGTCGCGGATCGCCTCGATGGCGATCGGGCCGCGCTCGGACTTGCCGATCATGCCCAGCAGGCCGGTCTGCTCGAGGATCTGACGGGTGAACTTGTCCATGCGGGTAGCGGTGGTCGGGCCGGCTGGGCCGACCACTTCTTCACGCACCGGATCGACCGGGCCTACGTAATAAATGAAGCGCCCCTTGAGGTCCACCGGCAGTTGCTCGCCCTTGTTGAGCATGTCGACCATGCGCTTGTGCGCAGCGTCGCGGCCGGTGAGCATCTTGCCGTTGAGCAGGACGGTCTCGCCCGGCTTCCAGCTCTGCACGTCTTCCGGGGTCAGGGTGTCGAGGTTGACGCGACGCGCACTCGGGCCGGCTTCCCAGACGATTTCCGGGTAGGCGTCCAGATCCGGGGCTTCCAGCGATGCCGGGCCGGAGCCGTCGAGCACGAAGTGGGCGTGACGGGTGGCGGCGCAGTTGGGGATCATGCACACCGGCAGGCTCGCGGCGTGGGTCGGATAATCCATGATCTTCACGTCGAGCACGGTGGTCAGGCCGCCCAGGCCCTGGGCACCGATGCCCAGCTGGTTGACCTTCTCGAACAGCTCCAGGCGCAGCTCTTCGATGCGGTTCTGCGGGCCGCGAGCCTGCAGCTCGTGGATGTCGATGTGCTCCATGAGCACTTCCTTGGCCATCACTGCCGCTTTTTCGGCAGTACCGCCGATACCGATGCCGAGCATGCCCGGCGGGCACCAGCCGGCGCCCATGGTCGGTACGGTCTTCAGTACCCAGTCGACGATCGAGTCGGACGGGTTGAGCATGGCCATCTTCGACTTGTTCTCGGAGCCGCCGCCCTTGGCCGCGACGTCCACTTCCACCTTGTCACCGGGAACGATGGAGTAGTGGATCACCGCCGGGGTGTTGTCCTTGGTGTTCTTGCGGGCACCGGCCGGGTCGGCCAGGATTGAGGCGCGCAGGACGTTTTCCGGCAGGTTGTAGGCGCGACGCACGCCCTCGTTGATCATGTCATCGACGCTCATGGTGGCGCCGTCCCAGCGCACGTCCATGCCGACCTTGATGAACACGGTGACGATGCCGGTGTCCTGGCAGATCGGGCGGTGGCCGGTGGCACACATGCGCGAGTTGATCAGAATCTGCGCCATGGAGTCCTTGGCGGCCGGTGACTCTTCCTTCAGGTAGGCCTCGTGCATCGCCTGGATGAAGTCGACGGGGTGGTAATAGGAGATGAACTGCAGTGCGTCGGCGACGCTCTGAATCAGGTCGTCCTGCTTGATCACGGTCATTGGGGCGCTCCTCTATCAGGGAACATCAACAAGGAAGCGCCGGACAACGACCCGGCGCAACGGCGGAAGGGCCGCTCTGGAAATCACCTTGGCGATATCTTCAGAGCCGCCCAAAAAGGCGCGGCAGTATACCGCACCCGCTCGCGTCGGGCACAGCAGCCGAAGGTCGGTGGCAAGTGCAGTGGGCGGTTATCGGGCGCCGGCAAAGCGACCTCGGCTTTGGCTTGCTGCGTCGCTGTACCTCCTGCATCCATGCAGTCGTGCATTGCCATCGCTACGTTAAAACAGGCGTAACGCCAGCCTGGTCGAATGCTCATTTACCGCTAGTAACCTCGGGCGCGATTGTGATCGTTTTCGCCTGTTCTTTCCCGCCCTGACTGGCTCGTCTGATTTTTAGCGGTTTCCTACTGCGGCCTAGGTTTTTTGTGATCACAGGGGTAGAGTACGGCCAGATGCCAGTATGGGATGGAGCCCATGAGCTCAACGACTCGCCGGGGAACCCAACGCAGCCTGCAGAGCCTCCTGCTCAAACGCTTCGCCATGGCCTTCGCTACCTACGCGATGATGGCGCTTGTCTGCTGGTTCGCTGTGTTCAATGGCCTTTTCCTCGGCTCCATCAGCACCGCCGCCTGGCTGACCCTGGGCGTGTTCGGCAGTCAATTGGTGTTCCTCTGGCTGTTCCTTTCCGGTCGTAACCTGCGTTGTGACGATCCCAGCCTGACCGAAGCCCAGGTGCTGGTGGCACTGGCGTGGCAGCCGCCGGTGCTGGCGCTGTTCGACAGCGCGCGCGGCGTGATGATGGTGTTCTATGTACTGATCCTGCTATTCGGCGTGTTCCAGCTGCCGCCGCGGGTGTTCGTGCGCTGCGCCGCTTTCGCTTTCTTCGGTTTCACTGCCATGGTGCTGATCGAAGCCTACCGCATGCAGTTGGTGGACCCGGGCATGGCCTGGTTGCAGGTGTGGGTGCTGTTCATCCTGCTGGTCTGGTTATGCCTGTTCTCCAGCTACGTGCAGGCCATGCGCAAGCGCATGCGCCAACGTCGCTTTGCCCTGCAGGCGCATCAGGACACCCTGCGCGGGATGATGCGCCAGCTCGAGGACCTGGTCGCCACCGATGAACTCACCGGGTTGTTCAACCGCCGCCATTTCCTGCGTCTGGCCACCCGCGAACTGGAACATCTGGACCACGGGCGGCATCACGGCCTGGCGCTGATCGACCTGGACCATTTCAAACGAATCAACGATGCTCATGGCCATGCTGCGGGCGACCGGGTGCTACAAACCTTTGCCGCGGTTGCCCGTGCCTGTCTGCGTGACGGCGACATCATTGCCCGCTACGGCGGTGAGGAATTCGTTCTGCTATTGCCTAATACCGATGCCGACCAGTTCACCGCCTGCTGCGAGCGCCTGCGTGAAGCCTTTGCCAGGGCCGAGCCGGTGGGCGTGAAGGTGGACAATCTCAGTCTCTCCGCCGGCATGACTTTACTGGTTGCCGGTGACGATCTCGATGAAGCCCTGCAGCGTGCCGATCAGGCGCTGTACCAGGCCAAGCGCGGCGGACGCAATCGTTGCGATGCCAGCTGGGAGAACGCGGGTGCCTGAACTGCGTGTGGGTGCTCTGCAGTTGCAGGTCGTCCAACAAACCAACTTGCTCGATGCCTTGCTCGGTGGCGGTGTGGCGGTGCCGTACAGTTGTCGCGCCGGCAGTTGTCACGCCTGTCTGGTGCGCTGCGTCGCCGGTGAGCCGCTGGATCGCCAGCCCGAGGCACTGGCGGCCGACAAGCGCGCCGAGGGCTGGCGCCTGGCCTGTCAGTGCCAGGTGGTCGAGGACCTGCAGGTCGAACCCTTCGACCCTCAGCGTGATGGCCTGGCAGCCAAGGTGGCTGCGCTGGACTGGCCCAGCCCGCAGGTTTTACGCCTGCGCTTACAGCCGGCCAGGCCGTTGCGTTATCGCCCCGGCCAGCATCTGCTGCTGTGGAGCGATCAGGCTGTGGCGCGCCCCTATTCGCTGGCCAGCGTGCCGAGCGAGGACGACTGTCTGGAGTTTCATATCGATTGTCGTATGCCCGGCGCGTTCTGCGATGCTGCGCGGCGCCTGCAGGTTGGCGACACGCTGCGCCTCGGCGAGCTACGCGGTGGCGCTCTGCATTACGACGCCGACTGGCAGGCGCGACCGCTCTGGCTCCTGGCCGCCGGTACCGGTCTGGCACCGCTCTACGGGGTCTTGCGTGAAGCATTGCGTCAGGAGCACCAAGGCGCCATCCGCCTGCTGCACGTGGCGCATGACCCGGCTGAACACTACCTGGCGAGTGAACTTCAGGCACTGGCGGCGCAGCACGCCAACCTCCAGGTGGAGCTGGTAACGGCGGCGCAGTTGCCGGCTGCTTTGGCCGAACTGCGCCTTGTTTCGCGGCAGACCCTCGCCTTACTCTGCGGCCATCCCGTGACGGTCGACAGCTTCGCGCGGCGCCTCTACATGGCCGGTTTGCCGCGCAGCCAGATGCTCGCCGACGTCTTTCTCACTCGCGCGTAGGCTGTGCGTGGCTGGCCAGGCCCGATGCCGGTGCGTACGGCGTACCCATTGGAGCCTTGCATGAGCGAACACCTGCATATCGAACGCGACGGCGGTCTGTTGACCCTGCGCATGCACCGCCCGGACAAGAAGAATGCGCTGACCCGCGCCATGTACGCCGGCATGGCCGAAGTACTGGACGAAGCCGAGCGCGACCCCAGCGTGCGCGTGGTGCTACTCACTGGTGGCGAGGTGTGCTTTACCAGCGGCAACGATGTCGCCGACTTCATCCAGGCGCCGCCCAGCGGATTGAACAGCGAAGTGTTCCAGTTCATGCGCGCGCTGTTCGAGTTCAGCAAACCGGTGGTCGCCGCAGTGGCTGGCCCGGCGGTGGGGATCGGCACCACCTTGTTGCTGCATTGCGATCTGGTCTACGTCAGCCGTGATACGCAGTTGAAAATGCCCTTCGTCAATCTTGGTCTGTGCCCCGAGTACGGTTCCAGCCTGATCCTGCCGCGTCTGCTGGGCCACGCACGCGCCGCTGAGCTGCTGTTGCTCGGCCAGGCCTTCACGGGGGAGCAGGCGGCGGCCTGGGGGATCGCCAACCTGGCGCTGGAGGATGGCGCGGCGACGCTGAACAAGGCGCGCGAGATGGCGCAACGTTTTCTCCAGCTGGCGCCATCGGCGGTCGCCGACAGCAAACGGCTGATGCGCGCCCCGGATCGCGAGCAGCTGCGCCAGGTGATCGAGGAGGAGGGCGCCCTGTTCGGCCAGCGCCTGCGTTCGCCGGAGGCCGTCGAGGCGTTGACGGCCTTCATGCAGCGCAGAAAGCCGGATTTCTCTCGGTTTTCCTGATCTATTCCCAAGGCGGTTCGAGCAGGCGCTGCTGGAGAAACTCGCAAAGCGCCACGACCTTGCGTGATGCCCGCCGGGAGCGCGGGTACATGGCATAGATGGAGTAAGGTTTGGGCCGCGCCTGAGGCAGTATCTCGACCAGCGAGCCGTCTTTCAGATGCTGGTGGACCAGGAAGCTTGGCAGCAGCGCCAGACCCTGGCCGGCCAGCACCAGTTCGCGCATGACTTCGCCGTTGTTGCTGGAAAACCGACCGCGTGGTGCCACGTTCGCCAGTTCGCCTTGCTCATCGTCGTTTTCGAAGGACCAGAATTGCCGTGAAGCGACGTTGCTGTAGCCGATGCAGTCGTGTTCACGCAGCGCTTCGATATGTTGCGGCGTGCCTTGCCTTTGCAGGTACTCCGGGCTGGCGCAGAGTATCCGGGCGCTGCTGGCGAGCCTGCGGGCGATCAGTGCACTATCGCCGATGCGTGAGATCCGTACGCAGAGGTCGTACCCTTCGCGCTCGAAATCGCTGATGCGATCCTCAAGATACAGGCTGACTTCAAGCTTTGGATGCAGGCCCATGAATTCGGCGATCAGCGGCGCCAGCCAGAGCGTGCCGAAACTCATCGGTGCCAGCATGTTCAGGCGGCCGCAGAGACCACTGTCATTGAAGGCTGCCGCCTCGGCGGCTTCGCTCAGCTCCAGCAGTGCCTGCTTGGCCTGCTGGTAGAAGGCCAGGCCGGTGTCGGTCGGTGTGACCTTGCGCGTCGAGCGGTGCAGCAGTTTGCTACCGAGACGTTGTTCCAGATCGCTCAAACGCTTGCTGATCACCGACTTGGATAGCGCCAGATCTTCCGCTGCCCGGCTTACGCCACCCAGTTCCACCACCCGCAGATAGGTTTCGATTTCCTGCAGATCAAGCTTCATGTGCGGGCTTCTCCCCCCGATTCGATTGGACGAGGGTAATGCCTTCGTCGAGGATTTTTGTTCGGTTTTTTCGAAAAGCTATTTTCCCTCTGCGCGGTCGATTGCCAGCGGCCTTGGCCACTAGGCTGAGCGTCCTTCGAGATCGCAATGGTCTCGAGGTTCAGCCTCATCACCCGTACAGGAGTTTTCCCATGGCTTTCACTTACAAGCGTTTGGACAAGGACGATGCCGTCGTATTGTTGATCGATCACCAGGCGGGTCTGCTCTCGCTGGTGCGCGACTATTCGCCCGACGAGTTCAAGAACAACGTCATGGCGCTGGCCGATATCGCCAAGTTCTTCAAGCTGCCGACCATTCTTACCACCAGCTTCGAGACGGGCCCCAATGGTCCCATCGTGCCGGAGCTCAAGGCCATGTTCCCGGATGCGCCCTACATCGCTCGCCCGGGGCAGATCAACGCCTGGGACAACGAGGACTTCGTCAACGCGATCAAGGCCACCGGGCGCAAGCAACTGATCATCGCGGGTGTGGTCACCGATGTCTGTGTGGCATTTCCCACACTATCGGCACTGGAAGCCGGTTATGACGTCTTCGTGGTGACGGACGCTTCCGGCACCTTCAACACTGCGGTGCGTGATGCCGCCTTGGCACGCATGGCCCATGCCGGCGCCCAACTGGTCAACTGGTTCAGCGTCGGTGGTGAGCTGCATCGTGACTGGCGTAACGATGTTGAAGGGTTTGGCGGCATTCTTGGCGGCCACCTGCCGGCTTACGCCAACCTGATTCAGAGCTACAACCAGAAATGAAGCGAGACTGCTGAAACGCAAAAGGCCGCTCGATGAGCGGCCTTTTGCATTCACGGGGAGATCACACCATCGGATCGCCGACGTGGAGGATCTTCATGGTGTTGGTGCCGCCGGTGCCGTGGTAACTGTCGCCTTTGGTCAGGATCACCCAGTCGCCCGGCTCGACCACGCCGCGCTTGAGCAACTCGTCCACCGCCGCCTGGCTGACCTTGTTCGCTGGCAGCGAGGCCGGGTCGAACGGCACGGTGTAGACGCCACGGAACAGTGCCACGCGGGCCTGGGCTTCACGGTGCGGCGTGAAGGCGAAGATCGGGATCGACGAGCGGATGCGCGACATGATCAGCGGGCTGTAGCCACTCTCGGTGAGGCTGATGATGGCCTTCACGCCGGGGAAGTGGTTGGCGGTGTACATGGTCGCCAGGGCAATGCTTTCGTCGCAGCGCTCGAAGGTGCGGCCCAGACGGTGGCTGGACTGCTTGCTGGTCGGGTGTTTCTCGGCGCCCAGGCACACACGAGCCATGGCCTGTACGGCTTCGACCGGGTATTCGCCGGCGGCGCTTTCGGCCGAGAGCATCACCGCATCGGTGTAGTCCAGCGCGGCGTTGGCCACGTCGGAGACTTCGGCGCGGGTCGGCATCGGGCTGTGGATCATCGACTCCATCATCTGCGTGGCGGTGATCACCGCTTTGTTCAGGCGACGGGCGTGGGCGATGATCTTTTTCTGGATACCGACCAGCTCGGCGTCGCCGATTTCCACGGCCAGGTCGCCACGGGCGACCATCACTGCGTCACTGGCGCGGATCAGGCCGTCGAGCGCTTCGTCATCGGCCACGGCTTCGGCGCGTTCAATCTTGGCCACCAGCCAGGCGGTGCCGCCGGCTTCGGTGAGCAGGCGACGGGCGTAGTCCATGTCGGCGGCATCACGTGGGAAGGACACGGCCAGGTAATCCAGGTCCATCTCGGCGGCGACCTTGATGTCGGCCTTGTCTTTCTCGGTCAGCGCTGGCGCAGTCAGGCCGCCGCCACGGCGGTTGATGCCCTTGTTGTCGGACAGCGGGCCGCCGATCAGTACGCGGCAGTGCAACTCGTCGGCGCCCTTGAGTTCGACGCGCATGACCACGCGGCCGTCGTCGAGCAGCAGTTCGTCACCGACATCGCAGTCCTGGATCAGTGCCGGGTAGTCGATACCGACCACTTCCTGAGTGCCGGCCGTACGCGAGTGGCTGGAGGAGAGGCGGAACAGGTCACCGTCCTTGAGCTCGATACGCTTGTTCTCGAATTTGGCGATACGGATTTTCGGGCCTTGCAGGTCGCCGAGCAGGGCAACATGACGGCCATGCTTGGCGGCCAGCTCGCGAACCAGAGAGGCGCGCGCCTTGTGGTCGTCCGGCGTGCCGTGGGAGAAGTTCAGACGGGCCACGTCGAGACCGGCGAGGATCAGTTGCTCCAGCACTTCCGGCGAGCTGCTGGCCGGGCCCAGGGTGGCGACGATTTTGGTGCGGCGAAAGGTCATGCACGAACTCCCTAGTGAACTATGAGCGGGAGGCTACTACGGCGCCGGGCTGTAGTCATTCTTCCTGTGCACTACCCTTTGCCGTGCGGTTTGATCACCAGCAGATCGCACTCGACACGTTCCAGCACCCGTTCTGCGGTATGGCCGATCAGCAGGCTGTCCAGATGGCCACGGGCGATGGCACCCATCACCAATAGGCCGATATTGTGCTCACGCACGAAACGCGGGATGACTTCCTCGGCAAAACCGTCCAGCAGGTGGGCCTGTGCTCTATCGATGGCGTGCTGGGCGATCAGCTTGTCGAAGGCTTCGCGGTGCTCGCGGCTACACTGGGTCACGTAGTCTTCATATTCCTGCGCTACCTCGGCGTCGAACAGCAGCGAACGCGGCAGAGGCGCTTGTGCGTGCACATATTCCGCTTGTAAGCCGAGCTCGGCCTGCAGGGTCTGGCTGGCATCAATCAACTGATGATCGAGGGCGGCAGGTTTGTCCGCGCTGTGCAGCGGGTCGAGTGCAGCGCACAGGCTTTGACCATGGGGCTCGGCGTCGTGTACCAGCCACAGCGGCACCGGGCTGCGACGAATCAGCTGCCAACTGGTATCACTGAACAACAGGCGGCGCAGCGCACTGCTGGGGTGGGTCGATTTGAACAGGATGTCCGGTTGCAGCACCGCGACGCGGGCGAGGATCTCTTCATGACGGCGTTTGCCCCAGCGTACATCCACTTCGATCTTGAATCCTTCATCGCTCAGGTGAGCGACGCTGGCACGCAGGGCCTCCTGGCTTTGTCGCAGGATGGCTTCCCGGGCGCGGTTGAGCAGATGGCTGTCCAGCAGGCCGCCTTCCAGGCTTGGGTGGTATTCGATCTGCAACAGGTGCAATTCGGCGCCGGTCTTGCGGGCCACATCGGCTGCGCGTTGCAGGGCGGGTTGTTGCTGGTGTTCGGCGTCGATGACGACCAACAGTCGTTGCAGTTTCATGGCAGCGTCCTCGCCTGGAGTCTGTATCTGCATTACAGACCCTGTTGCGCTGAACGGCATTGATGTGGGTCAGCGCAGACGGGGATTTAGCGCTGGTTGGAGAGGTCGAGCGGTCGTGGCGCTGGCGTCGATAAAATGAGAGGCAGTGGCCTCATGCCAAGGCGCTGCCAGAAAAACCGTCGTTGGCTTGCCGCTGTTCAGTTTTTGCCTGGGCTGTCGATACACTGCTCATTGGAGGAATTACCCATGCGTACCCTGATCATTCTGGCCGTGGCCCTGGTGGCTGCGGGTTGCACCCGTGTCTCGCTCGACCATCATCTGAACAATGCCTATCGCGCCTACAACGAAGGTGATTGCGCCCGTGTCGCGCTGGAGCTGTCGCAGGCCGAGCGCAAGAGCCGCTCACGCAATTATCTGCAGCCGGAGATTTCCCTGCTGCGCGGTCAATGCCTGGAGCGCGAGAGCCTGTTCGTCGATGCCGCGCAGACCTACCAGTTCATCATCACGCGCTATCCGGCCAGCGAGTACGCCTACCGCGCCCGCGCGCGTCTGCAGACGCTGGAGCAGTTGGGGCATCACAGCCCGGCGCCGGCGGCCAAGGTCAGTCCGGCCACACTCTGAGCCTTCGGTCGTCCGGCGTTCCTCGGCGACGCGGTGCGGTATAAGCTGGCGTATGTCTCTCACGGAGGATGAACATGCGTCACTGGTTGTTGATCGCTGCATTGCTGCCCACGCTGGCGACGGCGGAAATCTATCGCTGGACGGACGAGCAGGGGCGGGTGCATTTTGGCCAAAGGCCCGTTGCCGGGGCTGAAACCGTGCAGGTCAGGCCGCAGGTGATCGAGCGCGACGAACATACGCGTGAGCGTGAAGAGCGCCGTCAGCGTTTCTACGATGCCCGGCGTGAAGAACAACAGCAGGCTGCAGCGACAGCAGCTGCGCAGCGCGAAGAGCGGGCCAGTGAATGTCGTGAGCTGCGCCGACACCTGGCGCAGATGCCGGAGGGCTTTCGCTACTATCGCGAAGACGCCGGCGGCGAGCGCATCTACTACAGTGATGAAGAAACCGACACCGCTCGTCGCCAGCTGCGCGAGCGGATAGCCCAACGCTGTTCTTGAGGGTGGTTAAGTGGCCGTAGTAGGGCCATACTCAAGTCCCTTTGTAGCGATTTGCCACTATGCGTAGCCAGCGCCGAATCGAACGCCATCAGTTGCCCTACTACCTGAAGGTGTTCAATCGCATCACCGACAAACCGATGGGTTCCATCGGCAATGTCTCTCTCGACGGTCTGATGCTGATCAGTCAGTTGCCGATGCTGGTGGGCGCACGCTTCGACATGCGCCTGAAGATTCCAGGCCAGCATGGCATGCATTTCATCGACTTCTCCGCCAACTGCCAGTGGTGCCGTGAAGATGTCACGCCTGGCATCTATGACTCCGGGTTCGCTCTGGTCGCACCGCCTGCCGACTACGTCGAGATGATCGACGCGCTGCGTTACTACTTCAGTTTTCACAGCCTGGCGGCATCCGCCTGATATCTCGCTCGTCCGAGTCGCCTGGTCTGCAGCTTCAATGCACCGCCGGCACACGTGCCAGGTTGCGCAAACGCTGGCTCAACTGCAGGCGCAGACCCTCCTCCTCACAGAACAGCAGCGCGTGCTCAAGGTCATAGCGCTCACCCTGTGGGCAATCCAGCTGCCGATAGACATCCGCGCGAGCCAGGTGATCGACCAGGTTCGGCGGGCCGAGTTGCAGGACACGCTCGGCATCCTTGAGGGCTGCTTCCGGGGCATCATGCTGCATATGCAGCAGGCGCAGATTGCGCGACAGGCGTCGTAGTATGTCGGTGGCGTCGGCGGTCTGCAGGTGCACAGCGCTGAGTTCGACATCCGGGCCGAGCTGGCGATAGAGCTGGTCACGGCAGTCGCGGGTGTACAGGCGGCGCCCACCGCAAGGGTCGAGCAGGTGATCGGCGCCAGGTACACGGAGCATGAAATGACCAGGGAAATTCACGCCCTGTAGTGGAATGTCCAGGCGACGCGCCACTTCCAGCGCAATCAAAGCCAGGGTCAGCGGCTGGCCGCGTCGGCGGCGTAGCACTTCAGGCAGCAGGGCATGGCATGGACGTGTCACGCCTTCGTCGTCTTCTTGAAAATCGAGCTCGGCAAGTCGGCGCAGCAGCGGCTGGGCCAGTTCGCGAGCGGGCAGGGCGGGTAGTCCAGCGCTGACCTGTAGAAGCAGGCTGTGCAGGTCGCTCATGATCTGCGCGGGCTGGAGCTGATCATCGTGTTCGGCGGCGATCCACAGCGCCGCCTCGAACAGGGCGGGTGGATCGCGTTGCAGGCACTGCAGGCAGGCTTGGCGTGGGTTCATCGCATTCTCCACTGGATTGTGCTTTTGTAGTCCCTGACAAGGTCGTCGTCCAGTGTGGCTCTCCTATACTGAGGCCTGAAATCCGATCGGGAGCTCGCCCATGTTCAGCATGATGGAAGCCGCCCGCCTCGAGGCCCTGCACCTGGCCGAGGATCCGGCCAGCGGTCTCAAGGCCGTTATCGCCATTCACAACACCCGCTTCGGGCCAGCACTCGGCGGCTGTCGTTACCTGCCCTATGCCGATGAACATAGCGCCATTGGCGATGCCATCCGTCTGGCTCAGGGCATGAGCTACAAGGCAGCGCTGGCCGGTATCGATCACGGTGGCGGCAAGGCGGTGATCATCCGTCCGCCGCATCTGCAGAGCCGAGCTGCGCTGTTCGAAGCCTTCGGGCGTTTTATCGAAACCCTCAATGGACGCTACATCACCGCCATCGACAGCGGCACCTCCAGTGCCGATATGGACTGCATCGCCCAGTACACCAATCACGCAACCAGCACGACCAGCGAGGGTGATCCGTCACCGCACACCGCCTTGGGCGTATTCGCGGGCATTCGCGCCACCGCCCAGGCGCGCCTTGGCAGCGACGATCTGGAGGGACTGCGGGTCGCCATTCAGGGTCTGGGCAATGTCGGCTTCGCCCTGGCCGAAGCGCTGCATGCCGCTGGCGTCGAACTGCTGGTCAGCGACCTCGATGCCGGGCGTGTGCAACTGGCCGTCGAGCAACTGGGGGCGCACCCGATTACCAGCGATGCGCTGCTCACCACGCCCTGCGACATTCTCGCGCCCTGTGGCCTAGGTGGTGTGCTGAATGCGCAGACGGTCGCTCACCTGCGCTGCGCAGCGGTGGCAGGGGCTGCCAACAATCAGCTGGCCAGCCCCGAAGTAGCCGACCAGCTGGAAGCTCGCGGGATTCTCTACGCGCCGGATTACGTGCTCAATGCCGGAGGGCTGATCTATGTGGCACTGCGTCATCGCGGTGAAGAACTACCGGCGATCACCGCGCACCTGGCGCAGATCAGCCGGCGTCTGACCGAGGTCTATGCCCATGCTCAGGCTGAAAAACGTTCCCCGGCGCGAGTCGCCGACTATCTGGCAGAGAGCCTGCTCTATCGCACCTAGCGGCTATCCGACCCGTTCCAGCTGAGGGGCGAAGCGAAAGACCAGGGCCAGGCCGAGCAGGATCGCGACCATTCCGGCCAGAGCACTGGTCGCAAGACGGTTCCCCAGCAGCAGGTAGTCGAGCAGCGCTGTCGTCACCGGAACCAGATAGAACAGGCTGGTGACATTGACCAGGTTGCCGGTCTGGATCAGCCGGTACAACAGTAACTGTGCGCCCACCGAAATCACCAGTCCCATCCACAGCAGCGGCACGATCAGCCCGACGTCAAAACGCACCTGCCACTCCTGGCTGGGTAGCAGTATCAGGCTAGCCAGCAGGCAGAGGCCGTACTGCAGTGGCAGAGCGCGCATGGGCGTCTGTCGCAGGTTTTTCTGGGCGATGGTGCCGCAAGTGATGCAGAGCAGGGCACCAAGAGTCAGCGCCATACCGGACAGTGGCATGGCACTGCTCAGCAAACTGCCCGCGACTATTATTGCCAGCCCGGCCAGCGCCAGCAGCAAACCGAGCACACGCAGCAGCGAGGCGCGCCGCTCCAGCAGCATGAGGGTCAGGATGGGTTGTACGCCGAGCACCGTCGCCAGTACACCGGGGGTGATGCCTTTGGCCAACGCCAGCATGTAGCAGATGCTGTAACCGCCGATCATCAGCAGGCCGGCCTTGGCGGTTGGCCAGCGCAAGTCGCGTTCGGGTAGCCAGACCCCGGAACAACTGGCGATCAGCACCAGCGCTGCAAAGGCGAGAGCAAAACGCAGGACCAGAAAGGCACAGGGTGAGGCATGGTCCAGGCCCAGGCGAGCGAAGATTGCACCACCGGACCAGAGCAATACGAACAGAGCGGTCGCGCCATAGGTGCGCAGAGAGCTTGAATCGAAACACATGATGGAACACCTGTCGAAAATCCGTATGAGCTCCGCACGCGCGCGAAGACACGTCTCGGCAAGGCCGATGAAACGGAGCGAGGAAGGGCGGGGTTAGCCCGCTTGGACGGAGGCCGGCGGCGGTGGAGTGCCGGCGTGACAGGCTGGTGGTGGCGCGCAGCCATCGGCAGCGGCGCGGCAGGCGGCGCTGGCGAAGTCGTAGAGGCAATGCGCGGGGATGGTCATGGAAGCAGGTTCGAATATGTCGCGAAAGTACGAAGGCTAGCCTGTCACTCCTGTACGGTCAATTGCCGTCGAATTCGCCCTGGTAGCACACAGGTGAACTGGGCGAATCGTATCGCTGCAGCTCCTCTTCGAGGAACTCCGCCAGAACCCTTGCGTTGTTGTGCACCTCATCGCGTGCGGCGTAGAGCAGCGTCAGCGTGCCACCCGCCGCCCAATGCAGCAGAGGCTGCCAATGTTCGGGGTGGCCAGCCAGCTCACGGCGGTAGGCCGCACTGAAATCATCGAAGGCTTCGACGCGGTGAGCGAAGGCCTTGCGCAGTTCGGTAGAGGGTGCGACTTCGGGTAGCCATTCATCGAATGCCAAGGCGTCCCTGGACAGGCCCCTTGGCCATAGTCGGTCGACCAGTATGCGTTGGCCGTCGCCGGCCTGGGCATCGAGATAAACCCGCTTGCAACGGATCATCGAGTGGCCTCCATAGCCTGCGGCAATGCCGCACTTGGCGCCGCGTACGGGCTCGATTAGCGTGGTGAAAGGAGGATTCACCATGGACTATTTCATTATCGTCGTCACCACAGCCGCTGGCCTGTACTTTCACTGGTGGCTGTTTCGCCGCATTCGCCAATGGAGTGACCGCGATCTGGCGCTTTCCTTTGCCGAGGGCGATGAGCGCAAACGTCAATACATGCTCGAACAGCTGGCCCGTGCGCGAGGTGAGGGTATCAAGCGACGAGAGTTGCCGGCATGGCTGGAGCAGGTCGCGGCGCAATACCCAGGCAGCAGAGCATGATGCTGGATGGTTTTACCGAGCAGACCCCTCGTGCGGAAGAGGGGCCGCGCTACACGGTCACTCGCTGGCGGTCTCGATCTCGAGTTCCTCGAGCGCATCCGGCTGGCTCTTGAACGCCTTGGCGAATACATCGCGATTCTTGGCCATGAAGATACCCAGCTCCTCGCCCTGTTCTTCACTCAAGGATGGTACCGCCTTGTGCAGAACCTCGCTCAGCCGCTCGGCCAACTCCAGCATCTTGTCGTAACGATCGGCTTCGGCCTTATCCATAAACAAGCGCTCCGGATCGCGACTGCTGCGATACACCACTTCGACGGCCATTCATCACCTCGTCTGCCTTCATGCGTGTTGGTCAGTAATTAACTGGTTGTTTGTACAGTGCTGGCGAGAATAAAGGACTCGCTGCCGTTTGGCCAGTATTGAGTTGATAGGCCTTCACCGTGATTCGTTGAGTGGAGTCCCTGATTTCTGGCAGCGCTCGGCAAAAGCGCCCAGCGTGCGATAGGGCATAGTGACAGTATTTTTCAAATGCAATATATTCGCATTCGTTTCTGTCCTGTCTCATGGAACACTCTCGGCGATGGCCCAACCTCTTTCAGGCGATTCCCTCGCAACGCTCTATCGCGGCCATCACGGCTGGCTGCTCGGCTGGCTGCGCCAGCGCCTGGCCTGTCCGCAGCAGGCGGCCGATCTGGCCCAGGATACCTTCGTGCGCCTGCTGTTGCAGCGCGAGGCGCAGGCTCCGCGTGAGCCGCGGGCCTTTCTCGCCACGGTCGCCCGTGGCCTGCTGATCGATCACTACCGCCGCGCCAGTCTGGAGCGTGCTTACCTGGAAGCCTTGGCGCAGTTGCCCGAGCCAGAGGTGCCTTCACCGGAGAGCCAGGCGCTGGTCATGGAGACCCTGGTGGCCATCGATCGCTTGCTCGATGGTCTCAAACCGGTGGTGCGCGAAGCCTTCCTGCTGTCGCAACTGGATGGCCTGACCTACCCGCAGATCGCCGAGCGCCTGGGCCTGTCGGTCAGTTCCATCCAGCAGTACATGACCCAGGCCTTCACTCATTGCTACCGGGTGGCCTACGCATGAGTGCGCTCGACGAAACGGTGCAGCAGGCGATTGCCTGGCGCGTGCGCCTCGCCTCGGGTACTGCCACGGCGCACGAGTTGCACTTGTGCGCCGACTGGCGGGCAGCCGATCCGCAGCACGAGCAGGCCTGGCAGCGCCTGGAACACCTGGGCCAGCAGTTTGTCGGAGTCTCGGCGCCACTGGCCAGGCAGGCGCTGGCGGGCGCTCAAGTGGATCGTCAGCGGCGCCGCGCGCTCAAGCAACTAGGCCTGTTCGGCAGCCTGGTGGCCGCCGGGGTGCTGGGCCAGCATCTGCAGCCCTGGCAGCCGTTGCTGGCGCAACAACGTACCGGCACCGGTGAGCGGCGCCGCCTGCAGTTGGCTGATGGCGGCACCCTGTATCTCAACAGCGATACCGCGTTGGATATCCACTACAGCAACGAGCGCCGCTTGATCCAGCTGTATCAGGGCGAGATTCTCGTGCAGACCGCCGCCGACCCGCTGGGTCGGCCGTTTCTGGTGAGTACCGAGCAGGGCCTGCTGCGCGCCCTCGGCACCCGTTTCCAGGTGCGCCAGCAGGCTCATGCCTGCGAGCTGGCGGTTTATCAGGGGGGTGTCGAGGCACGGCCCAGAGGTGGTGTGACGCAGCGCATCGAGGCCGGGCAACGGGTGCATCTGAGCGCTGGCGCGCTGCACGAGTTGGGCAGTGCCAATGTCGATCGCGGGCGCTGGGTCGATGGCCTGCTGGTGGCCCACGAGATGCCGCTGGCGGAGTTTCTCGCCGAGCTGGGGCGCCAGCGACCGGGCGTGTTGCGCTGTGCGTCGGAGGTGGCCGGGTTGCGTATCTCCGGGGTCTTCCCGCTGGACGACAGTGACCGCGTGCTGGCGATGCTGGCGCGTACCCTGCCGGTACGGGTGGTCTATCGCACCCGCTATTGGGTCAGTCTGCAGGCTACCTGAAAATAATTCGCAAATTCTTTTGCAGGTTTTTCTCGTTCGTCCGGCTTCCCAGGCAATCGTTACCTCACGCTATGCCGAAGGAGTCGTCATGCCCCGCGTTGTCCGTCGTTTCCAGCCCCTGGCACGTGCCGTACGCGCCGCACTGCTGAGTCTCAGTCTGCCGCTGGCGCTGTTGCCCGTGGCGACCCCGGCCTGGGCTGCGCAGCCTTACCAGGTCAGTGCCGGCGCGCTGGAGTCGGCACTCACCGAATTTGCTCGGCAGTCCGGTGTGCTGCTCAGCTTCGACCCGGCGCTGACCCGGGGGCGCAGCAGCTCCGGGCTGCAAGGGCACTACTCGCTGGAGCAGGGCTTCGCCCAACTGCTGGCCGGCAGCGGCCTGCGCGTGGTGCCGGACGGGCAGAGCGACTATCGCCTTGAACCGGCGCCGCAAGCGGCAGCCGACAGCCTCGAGCTGCAGAGCCAGACCGTGACCGCCCAGCCGGCTGAACGCGCCAACGGCCCGGTCGGGAGCTATGTCGCCAGCCGCAGCGCTACCGCCACCAAGACCGACACGCCGCTGCTGGAAACCCCACAGGCGATCAGTGTGATCAGTCGCGAGCAGATGGATGCACGCGGCGTCACCACCCTGGAAGAGGCGCTGCGCTACACCCCGAGCATCAGCGTGCCCTACGGTTTCGACACCCGTTACGACTGGTTCAGCATCCGTGGTTTCGATGCCAAGACCCGGGTGTTTCGCGATGGCCTGGTGCAACCGACCAGCACTTACGGCCTGCCGCGTCTGGACAGCTGGGCGATGGAACGCATCGAGGTGCTGCGTGGTCCGGCGTCGGTACTCTATGGCCAGGCCGAGCCTGGCGGCATCGTCAACCAGGTGAGCAAGCGGCCCAGCGAAACGGCGCGCAATGAAGTCCGTGTACGCGCCGGTAGCGACGATCTGGCGGAGCTGGCCGGCGACTTCGGCGGGGCGTTGAGCGACGATGGTTCGCTGCTCTATCGGGTGGTGATGCTTGGTAACGACGCGAACGCCCAGGTCGACAAGACCGGCATGCAGCGGCAGATGCTGGCGCCTAGCCTGACCTGGCGGCCGAACGCCGACACCGAGCTGACGCTCCAGGCCGCCTACCAGAAGGACGACGGGCGCTACGGCTTCAGCACGCACTTCTCGCCGTACCTGCGCGACACCTTCAACCTGCCCTACGACCGCGATCCCGACTTCTTCGATGGCGAGCCGGATTTCAACGACTTCCAGCGCAGCTACTATTCCGTCGGCTATCAGTTGTCGCACCGTCTCAATGACACCTGGACCCTGCGGCAGAATCTGCGTTACGACGAGACCAGCCTGGAATACAGCTACATCAACGCCTATGCCGTGTTGCCGTCCGACGGCCGCACCCTGCTGCGCAGCGCCGGCGTGCAGGACGAACACATGAGTGGTTGGGGCGTGGACAACCAGGCCGAGGCCAGTTTCGCCACCGGCAGCGTCGAGCACAACCTGTTGCTCGGCCTCGACTGGCGCCGCAGCCGCTCCAACGAAACGGCCTATTATGGCGCCACGGTACCGCCGCTGGATCTGCTCGATCCGCAGTACGGTCGGCCACTCGCATCGCCGGCCATCGATCGCAAGCAGAGCCTGCTGACTCGCCAGACCGGCCTCTACCTGCAGGACCAACTCAAGTTCGGCGACCACTGGCGGCTGTTGCTTGGCGGCCGCTACGACTGGGCGCAGAACCAGATCGACGACGCCCTACAGGCCGACAGCAAGACCACCAGCGAAGCCTTCAGCGGTCGCGCGGGGCTGGTCTATGTGTTCGACAACGGTCTGGCGCCCTATGTCAGCTACAGCGAATCGTTCAACCCGGTCAGCGGCAGCGATACCCTCACGGGCAAGTCGTTCGACCCGGAGCGCGGCAAGCAGTACGAAATCGGCGTGAAGTACCAGCCCCAGGGCGCGCGCAGTTTCGTCAGCCTGGCACTGTTCGACCTGACCAAGCAGGACTACGTGCTCAACGACAGCAGCAGTGATCCGGGGCGTACCCTGCGCCGTCAGGTGGGGGAGGTCAGCTCCCGCGGCATCGAACTGGAAGCCTTGGCCAGCCTGGCCGAGGGCCTGGATCTGAGTGCGTTCTACAGCTACACCGATGCCTTCGTCAGCAAGAGCCCCAACGCCTGGGAAAAGGACAGCCGCCTGCCGCGTACCCCACGTGATTCGGCCGGCGTCTGGCTCGACTACACCCAGCTCAGTGGGGCATTCAAGGGCTTCGGCGGCGGCATCGGCGTGCGCTACGTCGGCGAGAGCCGGTATACCGGGCGCAACGCCGCGCTGGCGTTCAACCCGACGCTGGAACCTATCGTCAGCGTCGAGTCCGAGGCCTACACCCTGGTCGATGCCAGCCTGCACTATCAACTCGATGGCATGCGCTTGGCGCTCAACGCCAGCAATCTGCTGGACAAGGAGTACGACACCTCCTGCAGCGAAGTGACCTGCTACTACGGCTACGGTCGCACCCTGACTGCCAGCGCCAGCTATAGCTGGTGAGTGGGGGAGGCCGTCAGATGGCGTCATTTTGCAATTGATATTTAAAATAAAAACATTTCTCACTAATATGTCGCCGCCTTACACGACCTTCACATTGCCTAAGGAGTCGCAATGCCTACCTCCACTGTCCACCGTTCCCTGACCAGCTCCGTCCGCCTGGCAACCCTGGGTTTGGCGCTAAGTCCGCTGATGGTACTGGCTGAAGAGGAGGCCGTTGAGCTCGAGGCGCAGAGCATTGTCGCGACCCAGCAAGTCGAGCGCGCCAACGGGCCGGTGGCCGGCTATGTGGCGAGCCGAAGTGCCACCGGTACCAAGACTGATACGCCGCTGCTGGAGACGCCGCAGTCGGTCAGCGTGATCACCGCCGACCGTATCCGCGATCTGGGCTCACTGACCGTGCAGGACGCGCTTCGTTACACCGCCGGCATGCGAGGAGAAACCTATGGCCTGGACAGCCGTGGCGACTGGTCGATGATTCGCGGAAGTGCGCCAAGCATCTTCCTTGACGGCTTGCAGCAGACCTTTGGCAGCTACACCAATATTCGCTCCGATCCGTTCACCCTGGAGCGCATCGAGGTGCTCAAGGGGCCATCCTCGATGCTCTATGGGCAGACACCGGTTGGTGGTCTGGTCAACCTGGTGAGCAAGCGTCCGCAGGCTGAGCAGCGTACCGAGTTGCAGGCGCAGTACGGCAGTTTCGACCGCAAGCAACTGGCAGTGGATAGCACCGGCCCGCTGAACGAGGAGGGCACTCTGCTGTACCGCGTGGTAGCAGTGCAGCGCGACAGCCAGACCCAGGTCGATCACGTCAAGGACAACCGCCTGGTACTGATGCCCTCGCTGACCTGGAAGCCCAGCGAAGACATCGAATGGACCCTGCTGGTCAACGTGCAGAAGGACGATACCGGCTCAACCAGCCAGTTCCTGCCGCATCGTGGCACCGTGTTGGGTGCGCCTTATGGCGAGATCGATAGCAACACCTTCGTCAGCGAGCCGGGCTTCGATGAGTACGACAGCGAACAGGTTGCGCTGACCTCGCAGTTCTCCTGGCGTCTGGACGACACCTGGACGTTGCGGCAGAACCTACGCTGGCAGAAGAGCAAGGTCAGCTACCAGACGATGTACGGCTGGCCGCCAGTGCTGCAGGCCGACAACCGCACTGTCAATCGGGTGTTTTCCATCTCCAAGCCCGAGGTGAAGGTCTGGGTAGCCGACCATCAGGGCGAGGCGCGTTTCGACACCGGCCCGCTGCAGCATACCTTGCTGCTCGGCAGCGATTACCAGCACGCGGTGACCAACCGCGAACGTGCCAGCGGCGCCGCCACGCCGTTGGATGTGTACGACCCGGTATACGGCACCTTCGACCCCTCCGGCACCCCCTTGAGCGAAGATCCGGAACAGCGGGCGGTGCAGAAGGGCCTCTACGTCCAGGACCAGATCCGTTATGAGAACTGGTTGCTGACGCTCGGCATGCGCAAGGACTGGGCCGAGAGCAAGACTCAGGGGCGCGTGGGGCAGAAGGACGACGACGTCACCGGGCGGGTCGGCCTGACCTACCTGTTCGATAACGGCCTGGCGCCCTATATCAGTTACAGCGAATCGTTTCAGCCGATCATTGGCCTCAACAGCCGTACCCTCGACCCGTACAAGCCGATCGAGGGCAAGCAGTGGGAGCTGGGTGTCAAGTATCAGCCGCTGGGCAGCAACAGTCTGTTCACCGCGGCGGTCTACGACCTGCGTGAACAGAACCGGCGCATGCCTGACCCGAACGATCCGCTGAACACCCTGCAAAATGGCGAAACCCGTGCCCGCGGCCTGGAATTGGAAGCGCTGGTGGAGATCAACCCGAACTGGAACCTCATTGCCACCTACAGCAAGACCGACACCGAAGTGCTCAAGGGGGCGCCAGCCGAAGAGGGCAAGCGCCTGGCCAGCGTGCCGGAGGACATGGCCTCGCTGTGGAGCCAGCATCGTTTCAGCATCGCAGGCATTCCCGGCTTCAGCGCCGGTGCCGGGGTGCGCTACGTGGGGGCCAGTTGGGACGGCCTCGACCGGCTGAAAACACCGTCCACCACTCTGTTCGATGCCATGCTCGGCTACCAGTACCAGAACTGGAATTTCACCCTCAACGCCAGCAACCTTGAAGACGAAACCTACTACACCACCTGCCTGTCCCGCGGTGACTGCTTCATCGGTAGCCGCCGTACCGTGGTGGGCACCGTGGGCTATAGCTTCTAGATCCTGCGCGCTAGGACGGCGCCCGCGATGCGGGCGCCGCTCCGAACCCGATCAGCGAACAACGAGCCGACCGTGAGCAAGCAACCTTCTCCTACCCCTTGGAATATCGCTTCGCGGATCCTGGCCGCACTGTTCGGTGGCTATGCCCTGGCCTACGGATTTACCGCGTTCTTCTCCGTCTACCTGCCGCTGGCGCGCGCTGACCGTGTGGTGTTCGCCAGCCTGCTGTGCTTTGCCGTATGGAGCGCTGCAGCGATCTATGCGTTCGCTGCGCGCAGCGCCCTGCGTGCCTGGTTGCTGCTGGTGGGGCTGACAGTCCTGGCGTGCCTGGCTGCCTTCCTTCCTGCTGAGTTCGGAGCGCGCCCATGAGTCTGCGGCAATCCATGGCCGGTTTACACACCTGGGGCGGCCTGCTGCCCAGTTGGCTGCTGTTCGTCATCCTCTTCAGTGGCACCGTGGCCTGCTTCGACAAGGAACTGGAGCGCTGGATGCGCCCGGCGCTGCACCTGCCGCAGGGCTCTACGCTGAGCGCCGAGCAGCTGCGTGGCTGGCTGCAGGCCAACGTCGCGGACGAACTGCACGCCTTCTGGCTGCGTCCACCGAGCGAGCGTGCTCCGTTCTGGCAACTGGCCTGGGAGGTCGACGGCAGTGAGCGGATCGAGCGCCGCGCCTTCGCCCCGCACAGCCTGCAACCCTTGGCCGAAACCCAGGGCGGCGAGTTCTTCTTCAAGCTGCACTATGAGCTGCACGGCGGCATGCTCGGGCGCTATCTGGTTGGTCTGGCTGGCATGTTCATGCTGGTGGCGCTGATCTCGGGGGTGATCATCCACCGGCGCATCTTCAAGGATTTCTTCACCCTGCGCCCGGCAGCCAACGGCCAGCGAGCCTGGCTGGATGCGCACAACCTGTTCGGTGTGGCTGGCTTACCCTTTCACCTGCTGTTGGCCTACACCGGCGTGGCGATCTTCGTCGCCTCCTACATGCCGGCTGGCGTTCAGGTGGCCTACAAGAGCGATATCGCGCACTTCTTCAGCGAGGTGATGGGCGGGTATCACCGCGAGGAGCTGCATCGTCCCGCGGCTGCAGCGGTTTCCCTCGATACGCTGATTGAGCAGGCGCGCACGCACTGGCAGGGCGGCGAGCCAGGCTGGATCAGCGTGCACCACCCGGACGATGCCTCGGCGGTGGTGGAGGTGCGCCGCGCTGATAGCTCGCGCATCGCCAACCCGGCCGATACGCTGAGCTTCGATGCCGGCACCGGCGAATTGCTGCATGAACAGCGTGCGCCTGCCGGCTACAGCACTTACCTGTGGTTGGTTGGTCTGCATATGGCGCAGTTCGGTGGCGCCCTGGTGCGGGCGGTCTATCTGCTGTTGGGGCTGGCCGGCTGCGCCATGCTGGTGGCTGGCAGCCGGGTCTGGCTGAGCAAGCGTGCGGCCCGTGGTGGGCGGGGTATCGGTGTGGTGCGTGCGCTCAACGGTGCGGTGTTCGTCGGCCTGCCGCTGGCCAGCCTGGCTCTGCTGTGGGGCAATCGCCTGCTGCCCGAGAATCTGCCTGCGCGGGCCAGTTGGGAGGCCTGGGTGTTCGTCGCCAGTTGGTTGCTACTGGCGTTGTGGGCGGTGCTGCGCCGGCACAGCCCGCGTCTGCTGCGTCAGCAATTGACCCTCGGCGCGCTGCTGGCCCTGGGCCTGCCGCTGCTGTCCGGGCTGCTGGCGCCGCAGGGCCATCTGCTGGCCAGCCTGGCACGCGGTGACTGGGCGTTGGCTGGTATCGATCTGTTCCTGTTGCTGACTGGCCTGCTCTGCGCCTTGTACGTTTGGCGTCTGGGCGTGCCGTCGGCGCTGCAGGTCAGGCCGGCGCAGGCATCGCGCGAGCCGGCCGGGGAGGTACGCTGATGCTGCTCGCTTTTGCCTTGGCCTATCTCGGCATGCTCGCCCTGTGCCTGACCATGTCGCGTCATCACAAAGCCTTGCTCGGCGGCGAGCCCGGGTCTTTGCGCCAGCGCGTTCTGCGCTGGGCTGCAGCGATCTGCTTCGCGCTTGCCCTGGGTTTGTGCAGCCTGAGCCTGGGTGGCGAGATCGGCGCGGTGCTGTGGCTGTGCCAACTGATGCTCGCCGCACTGCTGCTGGTCGCCGTGCTGGCCTGGCGCCTGCGCTGGGCTTTGCCGGTCGCGGCGCCGCTGCTGGCGAGCGGGATGCTCAGTTGGTGGCTCTGAAAGGCCTGCGGCAATCCGCGCCTGTGTCTTTGCGTCACATCCCTGCATCATCCTCATGCTGGTGTTTTTCCTGCATGATCGCTGGGGACGGGCATCCATTTCGGATGTCCGGGCCGTTATGCAGGGCTTTGGGGAGTGACACGATGAATTGGGCGGAACGTCTGCGTACGGGCATGCATGGCCTGGCGGAATCCTTGGGTAATCTGCTGATGGAGGCCTTCCATTACTTGGCGCTGTTCGCCATCGGGGCGATCACGGCCTGGGCGGGGGTGATGACCTTCATCGGCATGCTGGAGAAGGGCCACATCACGGTCGATGACATTCTGTTGCTGTTCATCTACCTGGAATTGGCGGCGATGGTTGGCATCTACTTCAAGACCAACCACATGCCGATTCGCTTCATGATCTACGTGGCGATCACCGCGCTGACCCGTTTGCTGATTTCCGACATTTCCCACACGCACAAGCCGAGCTGGGGTGTGGTGATGGTGTCGGGAGCTATCCTGTTGCTGGCCCTGGCGATTCTGGTGGTGCGTTACGCCTCGTCGCGCTTTCCCGCCGTGGCTGGCCCGCACCCGCGCAGCAAGGCGCGTAACCGCGAGGACGCCGAGTCCGAGCGCGACGATGCGTCTGACTGAATGTAGGGTGGATCGGGGCGCGTAGTCGACGCTCTTTTCATCCAGCACGTTGAGCGTCATGGTGGAGCGAGGCGTCAGTCGAGCGGCGCGAACAGCGCCGCCAGATCTTCTTCATCCAGTTGCCACTGGCCCTGACTGCCACCGTCCAGCACGCCCCTGGCCAGGCTGGCCTTGGCCTGCTGCAGTTGCTGGATCTTTTCCTCGACGCTGCCACGGGCGATCAGCTTGTAGACGAACACCGGTTTGTCCTGGCCGATGCGGTAGGCGCGGTCGCTGGCCTGGGCTTCGGCGGCCGGGTTCCACCAGGGGTCGAAGTGGATCACGGTATCGGCGGCGGTCAGGTTGAGGCCGCTGCCGCCAGCCTTGAGGCTGATCAGGAACACCGGAAACTCCCCGGCCTGGAAACGTGCGACCGGCGTGCGCCGGTCCTGGGTGCTGCCGGTGAGCTTGGCGTAGGCGATCTTGCGTGTCTGCAGTTCTGCTTCGATCAGCGCCAGCATCGAGGTGAACTGGGAGAACAACAGCACGCGGCGGCCTTCGTCGACCAGCTCTTGGAGCATGTCCAGCAATGCGCTGAGCTTGCCCGAATCAGTAGCGCTCAGCTCGCCGTCGTCGTCACCCAGCAGACGCAGGTCGCAGCAGCTCTGGCGCAGGCGCAGCAGCGCCTCGAGGATGACGATATGGCTGCGCGCCAGGCCCTGGCGGGTGATTTCCTCGCGCACCTTCTGGTCCATGGCCAGGCGCAGGGTTTCGTAGCGATCACGCTGCAGTTGGGTCAGCTCGACCCATTGGGTGATCTCGGTCTTCGGCGGTAGTTCGCTGGCCACCTGTTCCTTGTTACGACGCAGCAGGAACGGACGGATGCGCCCGTTCAGGTGATTGAGGCGCTGGGCGTCGCCACGTTTTTCGATGGGTGTGCGGTAGTCGCGGGTGAAGGCCTTGGCGTCGCCGAGCCAGCCCGGCATGAGGAAGTGGAACAGCGACCAGAGTTCGCCCAGGTGGTTTTCCAGCGGTGTGCCGGTCAGGCACAGGCGCAGGTCGGCCTGCACCTGAGCCGCTGCAGTGGCCGCCTTGCTGCGCGGGTTCTTGATGTTCTGCGCTTCGTCGAGAATCAGCAGGCGATAGCGCTGCTGGTTCAGCGCCTTGAGGTCGCGTGGCAACAGGGCATAGGTGGTGAGGATCAGATCGTGCTCGGCGATCTCCTCGAACAGCGCCTTGCGCTTGTTGCCGTGCAGGGCCAGTACGCGCAACTGCGGGGTGAAGCGCGCCGCCTCGTCCTGCCAGTTGGGAATCAGGCTGGTGGGCATGACGATCAGTGCTGGATTTTTCAGGCGCCCGGCCTGTTTCTCGCAGAGGATGTGCGCCAGGGTCTGCAGGGTCTTGCCCAGGCCCATGTCGTCGGCCAGTACGCCACCGACGCGCAGTTCGGCCAGGGTCTGCATCCAGTTCAGGCCCTGCACCTGATAGGTGCGCAGTTCGGCCTGCAATCCCTCGGGTGGCGCAATTTCACGTACCGACAGGTTCTGCAGGCGCTGGGCGAAGCCGCGCAATTCATCGCCGCCTTGCCAACTGAGTTCGGGCCCCTGGGCAAGCTCGGCCAGGCGTGCGGCGTCGGCGCGGCCGAGGCGCAGCGGCAGATGATCGTCGCCAGGGTCGCGGAAATAAAGCTCGCCGAGCGTGACCAGCAGCGGCTTCAAACGGGCGAAGGGCAGGGCGATGCGTTTGCCGCCCTGCGGCAGGCTGACCAGCAGGCGATCTTCGTCGGCGCGCTGGGCCAGCGCTTCGGGCGCCAGCAGCCAGGGCGTGCGGCGAATGGCCTGGAGCAGGATCGGCAGCAGACTCAGGCGCTGGCCTTCAACTTCGATGCCCAGCTCCAGATCGAACCAGTTCTGCTGCGGATCTTCCTCGACCTCGGCGTACCAGTCGTCGACCTCGGCGAGGTTGTACTGGAAGTCCGGGCGCATGTGGATTTGCCAGCCTTCGGCACGCAGCTGCGGCAGTTGTTGCTGGACGAAATCCAGCCAGTCGCGCTCGCGCTCCAGTTCGAACGGCTCGCCGGCTTCTGCCGGCAGCGCCTCGCTCTGGCGCAGGGCTACCTGCAGGCCGAGATTTTCCAGACGTTTGCGCAGGCTGGCTTCGGCGCCGCCGTCGCGGATCAGGCGCAGGTTGGTTTGCTCATCCAGGCGCTTGACCAGATCCTTGGCCGGTTTGCCGAAAACCTTGTGCCCGGCGTAGTCGAAGGCCAGCGCCGCGCGGTGCTGAGTCTGTTCCTGCATGCGCCCTTTGCGTGCGTCGAAATGTACGCGCACCTGGCTGCCAAGGCTGAGGATGGCGGAGGGGGGGATGCCTTCGAGGCGTGTTTCCGCCAGTTCCTTGTTCACCACGATGATGTCCGACAGGTCGCTGCCAGCGCGCTGTTGCGCTTCCAGGGTGAGCAGGGCGGCGACCACGTGCTTGCAGTTGAAGCCAACCGGGCAGTTGCAGTGGCCGGTCACGCTCCATTTGCGTCCGTAAGGGTGCAGCGTGATGCGCTGCTGGTAGGTCTGCCCGCCGGAACCACGGCAATTGGCGAGCAGGCTGTGGTCCTTGAGGCTGAGCAGTTTGCTGCGCTTTTCTTCGGCGTAGGAAATGCCGCGGCGCAGGTCGCCCGCGCCGAACTCGGAACGCCAGTCTTCCTGGCGTAACTGGTGAATATCCAGAGGCATCAACGAAGCCCCGTGGCGAAAAGGAATGGGCGCATGACTGGGCCGTGGCAATGCAAAGCCCCAGATTTTCGCATAGCCGCGTGACGATTAGCAGGCGTGGCGCCGAGATTGCCGACGGTAGGGAGGGAGGTGGGCTGCTTCTGTCTTACAGGAATGCAGCGCGGTACTGCCCCGGTGTGGCGCCCAGTGCCTGGCGAAAACGATTGCTGAAATGGCTGGCGCTGGCGAAGCCGCAGGCCAATGCCACCTCGCTCAGAGCAGGGGCTGGCTGACGTAGCATCTGACAGGCACGCGCCAGGCGTCGGGCCAACACGTAGCGGTGCGGCGGCAGGCCGAAGCTGCTCTGGAACATGCGCGCGAAGTGGTATTCCGACAGGGCACAAAGCGCGGCCAGCTGGCTCAGTGGCAGCGGCGTCTCCAGATACTGCTCGATGAATTCGCGTACACGCCTGCGTTGCAGCGGTGCCAGGCCGCCCTTGAGACGCAGGCCCTGGCGCAGGCCAACCTGGTTGAGTAGCGCATGGTCGAGCAACTGGTGCGCCAGGCTGCTGGCCAGCAGGCGTTCACCCGGCTCCTGCCAGTCGAGGGTGCACAACTGACGGAAGCGTGTGGACTGTTCGGTGTCCTCGAGGAAGGTCGCTTCTTCCAGTTGCAGGCTGCGCGGTTCGCGATCAAGCAAGGCGACCGCGCCAAGGGCGAACTGCTCCTGCTCTATATAGAGGTGGGCTAGCTGAATCTCGCCATTGATGATCCAGGCCGACTGGTGTTCGGCCGGCAGGATGCACAGTTTGTCTGGAGCGCCCTTGTTGCCGGGTTGCTCACGGCGGAATGTGCCTGTGCCGCCACTGAGGTAGCACGACAGCGTGTGGTGGCTGGGGGCAAGGTAGTCACGCGCATCATGGGCATTGCTCCAGCGTGCCACGGCCATGCCGTTGCCCAGTTCGGCCATGGCGTGCAGCCGCGCGTTGGGTGAGCGGCTCATGCTCTGGAATACCTGCAGATGTTCGAATTGCGCCATCACCATCTCCCGAATGCGGCCATGCTACGCCTGCCGACAGGCAAAACCAGAGGCGAAGAAAAAAATGCGCAAGTTTGTGAAAGTCTGGGGTCGTAATTGCTGGAACGCCTTTGAATGGTGCTTAAGTTTTTTTGCACCAACCCGCGGCGCGGCGCGAGGACTCGGAGTATCGTGGCGGCCATTCAAACAATGATTCGCATCCCGGATGCCGCTCTCGATGAAATACCTGCACCACTTCGCTCTTGCCTCTGCCTTGATCCTCCCCAACCTGCTGGCTGCCGCGCCTTCGGTCGATGACAAATCGGCCTTCATCGCCGATCTGGTAGGCCGCATGACCCTGGAGGAAAAGGTCGGCCAACTGCGTCTGATCAGCATTGGCGGCGACATGCCGCGTGAGCGCATCCGCGAGGAGATGGCCGCAGGGCGTATCGGCGCCACCTTCAACTCGGTGGTACGCCCGGAAAACCGCCCGATGCAGGAGGCGGCGCTGCGCAGTCGCCTGGGTATCCCGGTGTTCTTCGCCTACGACATCATCCACGGCCATCGCACTACTTTTCCGATTGGGCTGGGGCTGGCCTCGAGCTGGGACATTCCTGCCATCGAGAACAGCGCGCGGGTCGCGGCCTTCGAGGCCAGCGCCGATGGCCTGGACATGACCTTCGCGCCGACCGTCGACATTTCCCGCGATCCGCGTTGGGGCCGCACGTCCGAAGGTTTCGGCGAGGACCCGTACTTGGTTTCGCGCATTGCCGCGGCGATGGTTCACGGTTATCAGGGTAAGGATCCCAGCGACCCGCAGCGCATCATGGCCAGCGTCAAGCACTTCGCCCTGTACGGCGCAGTGGAGGGTGGGCGCGACTACAACGTGGTCGACATGAGCCCGATGCGCATGTACCAGGATTACCTGCCGCCTTATCGCGCCGCCATCGATGCCGGTGCCGGCGGGGTGATGGTGGCGCTGAACGCGATCAATGGCGTGCCAGCTTCGGCCAATACCTGGCTGCTGCGTGATCTGCTGCGTCGCGACTGGGGCTTCAAGGGCGTGGCGCTCAGCGACCACGGTGCGATCACCGAACTGCTGCGCCATGGTGTGGCCGCCGACGGCCGTGAGGCTGCAAAACTGGCCGTCACGGCAGGTGTCGGCATGAGCATGGCCGACACGCTCTACGATCAGGAGCTGCCTGCTTTGGTGCGCAGCGGCGCGGTGCCGCAGAGCGTGCTGGATGAAGCCGTCACCCATGTACTGAACACCAAGTACGACCTTGGCCTGTTCCACGATCCGTTCCGCCGCATCGGCCGCGCCGAAGACGACCCGGCCGACGTCAATGCCGAAAGCCGCCTGCACCGCGCCGACGCACGGGCCATGGCACGCGACTCCCTGGTACTGCTGGAAAACCATGGCGACACCCTGCCGCTGAGCAAGAAGACCACCGTCGCCTTGATCGGCCCGCTCGCCGATTCGCCCGTGGACATGCTCGGCAGCTGGTCGGCGGTCGGTGTGGCCGAGCAGGCAGTGACCCTGCGCAAGGGCATGGAGGCGGCGCTGCAAGGCCAGGGCAAGCTGCTCTACGCCGTCGGCGCCAATGTCACCGACGATGCCCATGTGATCAATTACCTCAACCAGCTCAATTGGGACCGCCCTGAAGTGGTGCTGGACAAGCGCACACCACAGGCAATGCTGGACGAGGCCGTGAGCGTCGCTGCTCAGGCTGACGTCATCGTCGCGGCGGTGGGGGAGGCACGCGGCATGTCCCACGAGTCGTCCAGTCGCACGCGTCTGGATCTGCCTGACAGCCAGCAGGCGCTGCTGCGTGCGCTCAAGGCCACTGGCAAACCGCTGGTACTGGTGCTGATGAACGGTCGGCCGCTGGCGCTCGTCTGGGAGAAGGAAAACGCCGATGCGATGCTGGAGACCTGGTACAGCGGCATCGAGGGTGGCAACGCCATCGCCGACGTGCTGTTCGGTGAGCACAACCCCTCTGGCAAGCTACCGATCACCTTCCCACGTTCGGTCGGACAGATTCCCACCTACTACAACCACCTGCGCCTGGGCCGTCCGTACACACCCGGCACACCGGGCAACTACACCTCGCAGTATTTCGAGGAGCCCAACGGCCCGCTCTATCCGTTCGGCTACGGGCTGAGCTACAGCGACTTCCAGCTGTCGGCGCCGAAGCTGTCCGCCGAGCGCATGACGCCGGGCGAGAAGATTCGCGTTAGCGTCACGCTGAAGAACACCGGGTCACGGGCTGGCGCGACCGTGGTGCAGCTGTATCTGCACGACGAGGCCGCTTCGGTGATCCGTCCGATGAAGGAACTCAAGGATTTTCGCAGGGTCAAGCTTGAAGCAGGTGAGGCGCGCGAGCTGAGTTTCGAGATCGACGAAACCATGCTGCGTTTCTATAACGCCAGCCTGCAGCATGTCAGCGAGCCAGGTGCCTTCCGTGTCCAGTTGGGGCTGGATTCGGAGAGCGTGCAGGAGGCGCGTTTCGAACTGTTGCCACGCCAATGAGGGTGTGGCCCAAGGAGGCGAAAAATATACTCGCGCGAGCACCTGTGCCGGACTTCACGATCTGGTAATAATGCGCAGAAAGAATCCGCGCATGCGGAGACGTCACCGTTCGGTTGGCTGTCTGCATCGTGCTCGCGTTGTGTTTGTACCATTCGCCCGTTTTCAACTCCCTGCAGCGGCCGCCCCTGGGCTTGCCGCTGCTTGTCAGTACGTGTTGCCCTGGAGGCTGTGTGTCGATGAGTCGTTGTTCTGGAGCCCGTATGGGCAAGGCCGGCAAGCTGGCCCTCTGTGTGCTCCCTCTGTTGTTCGCTGCCCAGAGCTGGGCCTTCGATCTGGATGATGTGGCGGTCAAGGCCAAGGCGCTTGCCGCCGAAAGCTACAGCGCCCCGCAAAGCAATCTGCCGGCTGCGCTGCGCGAATTGCCGTTCGCTGGCTATCAGAAGGTGCGCTTCCTTGAGGAAAAAGCACACTGGGCTGATGGCAAGACGCCGTTCCGGCTGTACTTCTTCCACCAGGGCATGCACTTCGATGTGCCGGTGAAGATCAACGAAGTGACCGCCGAAGGCACTCAGGAAATCAAGTACGATCCGTCGATGTTCGACTTCGGCGATCTCAACCTGAACCCGGATGATCTCAAGGATCTGGGCTTCGCCGGCTTCAAGGTGATCAACGAGATCAATGCCAAAGGTACGCATGACGAAGTGATGAGCGTGCTGGGCGCCAGCTACTTCCGTATCGTCGGCAAGGGTCAGGTGTTCGGCCTCTCGGCGCGTGGCCTGGCCATCGACACCGCGCTGCCATCGGGCGAAGAGTTCCCGCGTTTCAGCGAATTCTGGATCGAGAAGCCGCAGCCCGATCGCCGCAGCCTGGTGATCTACGCACTGCTCGATTCGCCGCGTGCCACCGGCGCTTACCGCATGGAAATCAAACCGGGGCGCGACAGCGTGCTCGAGGTGCAATCGAAGGTCTACCTGCGTGAGAACGTCGAAAAGCTCGGCATCGCGCCGCTGACCAGCATGTACCTGTTCGGTGCCAACCAGCCCTGGCCGCGCCCGAATTACCGCCCGCAACTGCATGACTCCGATGGCCTGGCCATCCATGCCGGCAATGGCGAGTGGATCTGGCGTCCGCTGAACAACCCGCAGCGCCTCAACGTCAGCAGCTATCGTATCGACAACCCACGTGGCTTCGGCCTGATGCAGCGTGGTCGCGACTTCAACCAGTATCAGGATCTCGACGACCGCTACGAGCTGCGCCCGAGCGGCTGGGTGGAAACCGTCGGCGATTGGGGCGCGGGTCATGTCGAACTGGTGGAGATCCCCACGCCGGACGAAACCAACGACAACATCGTCGCCCTGTGGCGCCCCGAGAAGCTGCCGGCACCGGGTGAGTCGCTGGATGTGGCCTATCGCCTACACTTCAGCCGTGACGACGCCAAACTGCACGATCCGCAACTGGCCATGGTCAGCCAGACCCGGCTGTCGGAGGGTGATATCAAGCAGGCCAACCTGATTCGTCAGGCTGATGGCAGTACTGCACTGGTGGTGGATTTCGTCGGTGAGGAGCTGGCCAAGCGTTCGCCCGACGCGGCGCCGACCGTTCAGGTCAGCGTCGATGGCAACGCCGAGTTGCTGGAAGACAGCCTGCGTTACAACCCGGTCAGCAAAGGCTGGCGCCTGATGTTGCGCATCAAGGTCAAGAACCCGGCGCAGCCGGTGGAAATGCGCGCTGCCCTGGTCGAGGACGGCAAGCCCTTGTCGGAAACCTGGAGCTATCAGCTGCCTGCCCATGAATAACACTCTAGACCCCACGCAAATCCAGGATTATCTGGGGGAGCTGCCGCTCGATCATGAGCGGCAGGAAGCTCTGGCTCATCGCCTGGAAGAGGAGGGCGGGGATCTCGCCACCTTGCACCGTGCTCTGCACGAAGACGATCTTGCGACTGCCGAGCCTTTGGAAGAAACCCGCGAGATGCTCGAGTCGGTGCCAGCTCGTCTGTCTCTGGGCTGGCCGGACGCGCTCGAACGCGGCTGCCGCATCGTGCAGGACCACCAGGGCCGGCCCACCATCGATTCGACGCCGCCGATCAAGCGCACACGCATGGTGCCGGAGCCCTGGCAGATCAACATCCTGGATCGCGGCTGGCGTCGCTTGAAGGGCGAGAAACCCGCACCGCGGCCACGCACGCGTGAGAGCGAAGACTTCGCCGAAGAGCACTGGCGCCACGTCGCGGCGGTGCGCCGTGCTGCGCTGCTGGTGCTGATGGTCGTGCAGACTGTTGTCGCCACCTGGTACATGAAGTCGGTGCTGCCCTATCAGGGCTGGTCGCTGGTCGATCTGGGCCTGGTGTTCGAGCAGCCCTGGCAGGAGTCAGCGCGGCAGATCCTGCCCTATGTGGTGCAGACCAGCATCCTGGCGCTATTTGCCCTGCTGTTCTGCTGGGTGTCGATGGGCTTCTGGACCGCATTGATGGGCTTCTTCCAACTGCTCAAGGGGCGTGACCGCTACAGCATCTCCGCCAGCAGCTGCGGTGATGAGCCGATTTCGCCGCGGGCACGTACCGCCCTGGTCATGCCGATTGCCAACGAGCATGTGCCGCGTGTGTTCGCCGGCCTGCGTGCGACCTTCGAGTCGCTCAAGGCCACCGGACAACTCGAGCACTTCGATTTCTTCGTCCTCAGCGACAGCAACGACCCGGACATCTGCGTGGCCGAGCAACAGGCCTGGATGGAGCTGTGCCGTGAAGTGGAAGGCTTCGGCCATATCTTCTACCGCCGTCGTCGGCGTCGGGTGAAGCGCAAGAGCGGCAACATCGACGACTTCTGCCGGCGCTGGGGCAGCAACTACCGCTACATGGTGGTGCTCGATGCCGACAGCGTGATGAGCGGCGAATGCCTGACCCGCCTGGTACGCCTGATGGAGGCCAACCCGGGTGCCGGCATCATCCAGACCGCGCCCAAGGCGTCCGGGATGGACACTCTTTATGCGCGGCTGCAACAGTTCGCCACCAGCGTCTACGGGCCGCTGTTCACGGCTGGCCTCAACTTCTGGCAGTTGGGTGAGTCGCACTACTGGGGTCACAACGCGATCATTCGGGTCAAACCCTTCATCGAGCACTGCGCCCTGGCGCCGCTGCCGGGCACCGGTTCCTTCGCTGGCGCGATCCTCTCCCACGATTTCGTCGAAGCCGCGCTGATGCGCCGCGCTGGTTGGGGCGTATGGATCGCCTACGACCTGCCGGGCAGTTATGAAGAGTTGCCGCCGAACCTGCTCGACGAGCTCAAGCGTGACCGCCGCTGGTGCCATGGCAACCTGATGAACTTCCGCCTGTTCCTGGTGCGTGGCATGCATGCCGTGCATCGCGTGGTGTTTCTCACCGGGGTCATGTCCTACCTGTCCGCGCCGCTGTGGCTGTTGTTCCTGGTGCTCTCGACCTGCCTGCTGGCGATTCATACATTGATGGTGCCGGAGTACTTCCTGCAGCCCAACCAGCTCTACCCGCTGTGGCCGCGCTGGCAGCCACACGAGGCCATCGCCCTGTTCTCGGCGACCATGACCCTGCTGTTCCTGCCCAAGCTGCTCAGCGTGTTGCTGATCTGGATCAAGGGCGCCGAGGCCTACGGTGGTCGTACGCGGGTGCTGTTGTCGATGCTGCTGGAGGCCTCCTGCTCGGTGCTGCTGGCGCCGGTGCGCATGCTGTTCCACAGCCTGTTCGTCACCGCCGCCTTCCTCGGTTGGTCGGTGCAGTGGAACTCGCCGCAGCGCGTGGATGACTCGACCCCCTGGAGCGAAGCCTTCCGCCGTCACGGCACTCAGGTGCTGATCGGTATCAGCTGGACGGCGCTGGTGGCCTGGCTCAACCCGGACTTCCTCTGGTGGCTGGCACCCATCGTCGTGTCACTGGTGCTGTCGCCGGTGGTCTCGGTGCTGACCAGCCGCACGGCCCCGGGCCTGGCAGCACGGCGCAGCAAGCTGTTCCTGATTCCGGAAGAACACAAGGTGCCGGTGGAACTGAGCAACACCGCCGAGTACGAGCAACTGAACAGCTCACGGGCTCTGCGCAAGGGCTTCCTGCGTGCAGTGGTCGACCCGCTGTACAACGCCCTGGTCTGCGCCATGGCCCGTGCCCGCCACGCCAAGGTGGTGCCTGCTGCCGAAGCGCTGCGCGATGAGCGAATCGATGAAATCCTCAACGCCGGGCCTGAAGGCAAGGTAGAGGCCACCCGCTGGCGTCTGCTCAACGATCCTGACGGCATGGCGCGTCTGCACGCGCGCATCTGGCAGGAGCCGCAATACCACGCCTGGCGCGAAGCCCTGCGCGACGCCTGATCATCCGCTACGCCCCCGCTTGCCGGGGGCGTGGCGTGATGCCCTTCTGACATACCCGCTAACATCTGTAGGCGCATCAACGCTCTGCTGCGCGGCACCATTGCGTCTGGGGCGGGTCTTTGCCTCGGATGGGGCATTCGGCCGTCTGGCCCGAACACCGTTTTCGTACATGACATTGGAGAGGAACCACGATGTCGAACCTGCATGACTCCGCGCAACGCTATGGTGCGGTTACACGCTGGCTGCACTGGGGTATGGCCGTTTTGCTGGGGTGGCAATTCTTGACCGTACTGGCGCATGCGCTGATGGAAGACAGCTCGCTGGATAAATTCCTCTGGGGCACGCACAAGGCGACCGGGCTGTTGCTCATGGTGCTGGTGGTGATTCGCCTGTTCTGGGCGCTGTATAACAGTAACCGCCGGCCGGCGCCTGTCAGCACAATGGCACGCTTCGGCCACCTGGCGTTGTATGGCTTGCTGTTCGTGATTCCCTTTGTCGCGCTGCTACGCCAGTACGGCTCGGGCCGCGAGTTCGTCGCCTTCGGCATGACCATCATGCCCGGCTTCAGCGACGCCAAGATCGAATGGATGATCGCGCCCGCCAGCCTGCTGCATGGCAACCTCGGCTGGCTGCTGCTGTTCATGGTGATCGGCCACGTGGCCATGGCGTTCGTTCATCGCCGCCAGGGCGGCGAGGACGTGCTGGCGCGCATGATCGGGCGCTGACTCAGGGTGGTATGGCAAAAGGCTTACACGCCCAGGCGGCAACCACCACTGTTGCCATCGTGAGCCGATCTCTAATCTACACACATCCCCTGCAGCGACGGATTGCTGAGGATCAAGGACGATGACCAAGCCAGGATTGGCTATCGACAGGATGTCGGATGGTTGGGAAGAAACCCGCTTCGGCGGGTTTTTTGTTGCCTGCGGAAAAGTGCTCACTCCTCCTTGCCAATGAAGGCCAGAAGCGCCAGTAGCGGCAGTCCGGCAGCCAGCAGTGCCGTGCCCGACCAGCCGAAACGCTCGTAGACCGGGCTGGCCAGTGCCGAGCCGATGGCGCCGCCCACGAAGATGCTGGTCATGTACAGCGCATTGAGCCGGGCGCGGCTCTGCGGCTCCAGTGCGTAGATGCTGCGCTGGCCCAGCACCATGCTCATCTGTACGGCGAAATCCAGCACGATGGCAGTGACGACCAGGCCGATCCAGCCCAGTCCGGCGCTCAACAGGTTGGGAGCGAAGGCCAGTGGTGCCAGGATCAGCGCCACCAGGCTGGCGCGCCAGGTATGGCCGGCATCGGCCAGACGCCCGGCGATAGGCGCCGCGACTGCGCCGATGGCACCGGCAAGGGCGAACAGGGCGATGTCCTGCTGGCTCAATCCGAGGTGGCGCGACAGTTCCAGCGGCGCGACTGTCCAGAACAGACTGAAACTGGCGAACATCAGGCCTTGATAAAGCGCGCGGCGGCGCAGTGTCGGATAGCGGCGCAGCAGATGAGCCAGCGAGGCCAGCAGTTGCCCGTAGCTGGCGCGGTGGCTGGGGGCGTGGCGCGGGATGGTGGTGGCGATCACCAGGGTGATCAGCAGCATCAGGGCGGCCGCCATCAGGTACACCGCACGCCAGCCAAACTCGCCTGCTACCAGGCTGGCCAGCGGCCGCGCGAGCAGGATACCGAGCAGCAGGCCGCTCATGATGTTGCCCACCACGCGGCCACGGCTGGCCTCCGGCGCCAGGTTGGCGGCCAGGGGGATCAGCATCTGTACCGAAACCGAGCTGAGGCCGATCAGCAGTGCCAGGCCAAGAAACACATCCGGTTGATTCGCCAAGGCCGCCGCCAGCAGGCAGAGCAGGGCGGCCGCGGTGGTGATCAGCATCAGCCGACGGCTTTCCAGCAGGTCGGCCAGCGGCACCAGGAACAGCAGGCCGAGGGCATAGCCGATCTGCGTCAGCGAAACGATCAGGCTGGCGCGCTCGGCGCTGAGGCCGACATCCGGGGCGATCAGCTCGATGATCGGCTGCGCGTAGTAGAGGTTGGCGACGATGGCGCCGCAGCACAGGGCGAACAGCAGCACCAGTGCCTGCGGCAGGGCTGGCGACTCGCTCGTGAGTGAGGAGGTCTGGCTAGTCATGATGGGATCTCGGTGAGAGGGAACGACAGGCGCAAGGTTAGGCAGGCGACGCCAGGCGGAGAATCCGTCGAATCGGCAACAGTGCGTTGCGCACCGTGCAAAGGCGCTCAGCGCTGCAGCAGCGCCTGAAGGAACTCACTGAACGCGGCGATACGCTTCGATCCCCGGTGATTGGGCAGGTACAGCAGGTGGATGGTGCCTTCGTGCGGGCCAGGGGCAACTTCGTAGTCGGGCAGCAGGCGCTGCAGCTTGCCACTGTCCACGTCGTCGCGTACCAGCCAGTCCGACAGCAGTGCTACGCCCTGACCGGCCACGGCTGCCTGACGCAGGATATCGGCGTTGTTGCTGCGCAGGCTTCCTGTGACCGGCACCTGCAAGGTCGTTCCGTCCTGCTCGAAGCGCCAGCAGTGCGCCGGGCTGCCGTAGTCATACTGCAGGCAGGCGTGCGCCTGGAGTGCGTCCGGATGTTCGATGGGCGAGGTGCGTGCCAGATACTGCGGACTCGCCACCAGCCAGCGCGTGAAACTGCCGACGCGCTGGCTGACCACGTCGTCGCTGATGATGGAAGAGCCCAGGCGCAGCGCCAGATCGACCCGTTCGCTGAGCAGGTCGACCACCTCGTCGGTCACGCGCAGGGTCAGCTCCAGTTGTGGGTGTCGCTCCAGCAGTTCGCCGAGGTGCGGGGCGATGATGCGCCGAGCGAACTCCACCGGCACGCTTACCGCCAGGCGACCACGCACCTCATCGCCGTTGTCGGTCACGGCGGCATCGGCTTCGTCGAGGGCATCGAGGATGGCCAGGGCGCGCTCGAAGTAGTCGCGTCCGGCCTCGCTGACGCTGATCTGCCGCGTGTTGCGGTTGAGCAGTACGCAGCCCAGTTCCTGTTCAAGAGCGTTGACCGCACGGGTCACCGAGGAGGTGGCCAGGCCCAGCTGCCGCGCCGCAGCGGAAAAACCACCACAGCGAACGGTGGCGACGAAGGTGCGCAGAGCCAGCAATTTGTCCATGGAAACGCCCGAAATGCCGATCAGCCTGAAGCTTGCGCGATTGGCCGGCTCGCTGCCAAGCATTGCGTGGCGCCTTGGGCCTTGCGCGTATACCACAGCACCCGGCTTACGCCACGGGTGATGGCCACATAGGCCAGGCGCCGGGCTTCGTCCTGCATGGCCTGGTCGTAGCTGCCGGCGAAGAAGCCGCACTGGGCGTAGAGCGCGTTGCGCAGCGGGTGCTTCTCCACCGGCAGGCAGTCGTCGAGGATGATCGCCACCTCGGCCTGCAGGCCCTTGGCGCGGTGGATGGTCATGGCTCTGACCGGCAGCGTCTTGTCCAACTGCGCGCGCACCTGCTGCAGGGGCTCGTTGCGCCGGCTGAGCAGCAGCACGGCGGTGCGATCCGCGTTGGCGCGCTGGCTGACGTGCTGGCACTGCGCGGTGATTTCCTTGAGCAATGCCGGCAGCCCGCTGGCCAGGTCGAAGCGCTGGATCAGTCTGACGCCATGATCGCCCGGTTGCATCGCCTTGGCCGCGACGCAGGTCTTGGCCTGCTTGTTGTGCACTTCAGCGAGCACCTTCTCGCCATCGCGGATCACCGGCTCGATGCTGCGGTAGTTGGTGCCCAGCAGCAAGGTGGTGCTCTTGCTACAGCCACGGCTGGGAAAGTGCCGGTCGAAGTCGATGAACAGCTCCGGCGAGCTGCCGCGCCAACCGTAGATCGACTGCCAGTCATCGCCGATAGCCATCAGGCTGATGCGCTCGCCCGCCGCGTGCAGGCGGCGATGCACGGCCTGCAGCCACAGCACGATCTGCGGCGAGATGTCCTGGAATTCGTCGATCAGCAGATGGCTCAAGGCGAGCAGGGCGGGGCCGGGTTTGCCGCCGTCGCTGCTTAGGCGCTCGCTCAACTGCGCGAACGCGCCGTTGAAACTGATCCATCCCTGCTTTTGCAGCAGAGTGCTGAAGTGCAGTTGGAAGCGCTGCATGGCCTCGATGAAATCACGCTCGCGGGGTGCGCAGTCCAGGGTTTTCACATCCAGACGGTCGAGGCGAATGCCCAGGCTCTCAGCGAAGTCGATCTGTCCGTGCAGTAGCTCGAACAGTGGCAGGGCGGCGAATTCGCCGGTCAGCTTGCAGGCATCCAGCGGCGCCTTGGCTTTGCCCTTTGCTGGCTCTGCGGGGGCCGGCAACTTGAGCAGGCGATGAGTCAGGGCGCGAAAGCGCGCGTCTTCGGCGTAGGCGTTCTGGTAGGCCTGCTTGAGCAGGCGCTGCTGCACGGGGCGCAGGCGAGCACCGGTGAGCGGGTTGTCTGGTTCGTCGCTGGGGTCGTCCAGTTGCTCGAACCAGCGCGGGTTACCCAGGTTCTCCTTGGCCAGCGTGGCCATGGCCGCATGGAAGGTACGCACGCACTGGCGTGCATCGTGCGGGTAGTGCCAGAAGTCGAGCAGGCGTTGCAGGCGCTCACGCAACTCGCTGCAGGAGGCGTTGGTGAAGGAAATCACCGTCAGACGCTTGGGATCGACCTCCAGGTGGCAGAGCAGGAACACCACGCGTAGTACCAGGGTGCTCGACTTGCCCGAGCCGGCGCCGGCGAAGATGCGTGCCAGCGGCGCACGGCAGAGGATCATCGCCCATTGTTCGTCCGATGGTGCGCCGATCAGCCTGGCGTTCACTGCCTGCGCCACGCGTTCGCGCATGGCCTGTACCTGAGCGTCTTCGACCTTCAGCCGGGTGCCGGGGTAGATCCCTGCAGGGCCGGGTTTACCACTGTCAGGCTTGCGGCCACTGGCTTTCTTGTTGCCAGTGGATTTCTTCTTGCTCTGCTTGCGTGCAGGTTTACGTGGCTGCGCGGCTTCGCGCTCGGCACGCAGGTAGGCGGTGGTGTGAGGGAAGTAGCGGGCGAGGGCGCTGGACAGCAGTTGTTTGTAGCGCGCGACAGCAGAAAGCATGCGTTGAGAATGACCTGACGGATAAAACCCACATGATAAGGCCTGCAGCGCGATGGCAGGCAGTGATGGCGCGGCGATAAATGCGCAACTTTGTGCAAGCGCCCGGTGCGCATCGCTTCCAGACTGTGCTCAGTCTTGGGAGATACTCGATGAACCTGTCGCTTTACCTGCTTACCGTACTGATCTGGGGTACAACCTGGATCGCCATCAAATTGCAGATGGGCGAGGTGGCCGTTGCCGCCTCCATCGCCTATCGCTTCGCGCTGGCCTCGGCGGTGCTGTTCGCCATGCTCTGGTTCAGCGGCCGCCTGCAGCCGCTGGATCGTCGTGGTCAGGGCATCTGCCTGGTGCAGGGGCTGTGCCTGTTCTGCCTCAACTTCCTGTGCTTCTACACTGCCAGCCAGTGGATACCCAGTGGTCTGATCGCGGTGATCTTCTCCACCGCCACCCTGTGGAACGCGATCAATGCAAGGCTGTTCTTCAAACAGCGCATCGCTGCCAACGTGCTGCTCGGTGGCGCGCTGGGGCTGGTTGGTCTGGGCTTACTGTTCTGGCCGGAACTAGCTGGGCACGAAGCCAGCCGCGAAAGCCTGCTGGGCATCGGCCTGGCACTGCTCGGCACCCTGTTCTTCTCTGCCGGCAACATGCTCTCCAGCCTGCAGCAGAAGGCCGGGCTCAAGCCACTGACCACCAACGCCTGGGGCATGCTCTATGGCGCGCTGATGCTGGTGGGGATCTGCCTGGTCAGCGGCACGCCGTTCGCCTTCGAGTGGAACGCGCGCTACGTCGGCTCGCTGCTGTACCTGGCGATTCCCGGCTCGGTGATCGGCTTTACCGCCTACCTGACCCTGGTCGGGCGCATGGGCCCGGAGCGCGCAGCTTACTGCACCGTATTGTTCCCGGTGGTGGCACTGAACATCTCGGTAGTCGCCGAGGGTTACCAGTGGACGGCTCCTGCGCTGTTCGGGCTGGGGCTGGTGATGCTGGGCAATGTGCTGGTGTTTCGTAAGCCGCGAGCGGTAGCACCCGCGGCTGAACTGGTGAGGCGTTAAGTAGTTGTTTAGTAATCGTTATTATTTACATTGTATTTACAAAGTTCTAGAGTTCGCTCCTTTTTGGGCTACGGCCGTTCACTGGGGGAGCGATTCACATGCGTGTCGTCAGACGCAGTTACCTGGCGCTGGGCGTAGCCCTGGCCTTTACCCATCTGCCCGCCATGGCCGAGCGTGTGGAGCTGGAAGGCACCGAAGTGGTGGGCGACTGGCTCGGTGAGGCGAGCGAGCAGGACGTACTCAACCACGCCGGTGCGCGCAGTGTGCTGCGCCGCCAGCAGATCCAGGAAAGCGGTGCGAGCAGCGTACGCGAGGTCTTGCGGCGTGTACCCGGTCTGCAGGTGCAGGACAGCAATGGCACCGGTGGCAGCGATATTTCCCTCAACGTCGGTACGCGCGGTCTGACCTCACGACTGTCGCCGCGTGCCACCATCCTGCAGGATGGTGTGCCCCTGGCGGTGGCGCCCTATGGTCAGCCGCAGCTATCGCTGGCGCCCACCAGCCTGGGCAACATCGAGTCCATCGACGTCGTGCGTGGCGGTGGCGCGGTGCGTTATGGTCCGCAGAACGTCGGCGGCATCATCAACTTCGTCACCCGCGGGATTCCCGAGGAGTTGGCGCGCGAGGTCAGCTTCCAGAGCGAATCGGCGCCGGCGCAGGGTGGTTTCCTCAACCGCAGCAGTGCCTTCCTTGGTGGCACCGCGGATAACGGTCTGGGCATGGCCCTGCTGTATTCGGGCGTGCGCGGCGATACCTACCGCGAGCAGAGTGGCACGCGCATCGACGATGTGATGCTCAAGTACCGTTACGCCCTGAGCGAGATCGACGAGTTGTCCGGCAGCCTGCAGTACTACCGCGCCGACGCCGACATGCCGGGCGGCCTTAGCGCTGCCGAGTTCGACCATGATCCCTATGCCAGCGATCGCCCGTACGACAATTTCGAGGGGGACCGCAAGCAGGCGGTGATCAAGTACAAGCGCAGCCCGGATGCCTTGAGCAGCTTCGAGGTCACCAGCTTCTACAACACCAGTTACCGGGGCGCAGTGCTGGCCAACAATGGTGCCGACAGCCTCACCTGGCTGCGTGAGTTCCCCCGTCACTACGAGGTGTTCGGGATCGAGCCGCGTTATTCTCAGGTGCTGTTCGTTGGCGACAGCAGTCACGAGCTGGGTGTCGGCTATCGCTACACCGAGGAAGACTCGGCCGAGAAACGCTACGATCGCATCGGCTTCGGCAGCGGCGGCAACCCGTACAGCGTGCCGCGTCGTCTGGCCGCTTCGAGCAGTGCCAGCACCGAGGCGCACGCTCTGTACATCGACGACCGTATCGATATCGGCCGCTGGACCCTGACCCCCGGCCTGCGTTACGAACAGGTGCGGGTGACCTCGCGCAATCGTCTCAGCGGCGCGGATCAGAAGCAGCGCTACAGCGAACCGCTGCCGTCGCTGAACCTGATGTATCACCTGTCCGATGCCTGGAAGCTGTATGCCAACGCCAATACGTCATTCGGCAGCATCCAGTATTTTCAACTGTCCCAGGAAAACGATCTGCAAGGCGAGAAGGCTTATACCTACGAGCTGGGCACGCGATATGACGATGGTCTGTGGAACGCTGAGCTGACCCTGTTCCGCATCGATTTCGACGATCAGTTGGAATTGACCAATGCCGTGTGGCGCAATGCTGGCGAGACCCGTCACCGCGGCGCCGAGCTGGCCGGTGGCATCGATTTCGCCGCTCTCGACCCCCGTCTGGCGGGACTTTCCGTTTATGCCTCGCTGGTGCTGACCAAGGCCACGCGCGAGGAGGATGGTCCCAATCAGGGCAATGACGTGCCGTTCTATTCGCGTCAGGTCGCCACGCTTGGCCTGCGTTACGCCAGCGGCCCTTGGGTGTGGAACCTGGACGGTTACGCACAGACCCGTCAGTTCGCCGACTCTGCCAACACCCGTGAGGAAAGTACCGACGGCGCGCTGGGAGAGATCCCCGGCTATGCCAGCTGGAACGCCCGCGGTCAGTACGATTTCGGCAATGGTCTGACGCTGGCCGCTGGGGTGAAGAACCTGCTGGATCGCCAGTACTACACCCGCTCCACCGACACCAACCGCGGCAAGTATCTAGGCCAACCGCGCACGTTGTACGTGCAGACCAGCCTGAGCTTCTGAGCAAGGACCGGCTCGCCAAGCCTCAGGTGGGCGAGCCGGCGCCGCGAATCAACGTGCGCAGCATGAAGCGATTGGGGTGGCAGGCCTCGGCCACCTCACGTGGCAGCGGCAGGGGCTCGTCCTCCAGCCAGGCAGCGATCAGCTCGCCAGCAAGCGGTGCGCTGATCAGCCCGCGCGAGCCGTGGCCACTGTTGATGTACAGGCCGTGCAGCCAGGGGCAGGAGGCGTCCGGTACCTGGCGGGCGTCCTTGGCCAGTACTGCATAGGTCTCGGCAAAAGCCTCGGCATCGGCCAGCGGACCGACTATCGGCAGGTAGTCCGGGCTGGTGCAGCGGAACGCGGCACGGCCTTCCAGCGTCGCCGGGTCGAGTGTCTGTGCGTGCAGGCGTTCGGTGAGGTCCTTGGAAATTTCCCGCAGCAGCTCCAGGTTGCCGGCATGCTCGGCCACGCTGGGTGTGAGGTCGTCGCTGTGGAAGTCGAAGCTGGCGCCCAGGGTGTGCTCACCGTCGCGTGGCGGCGCGACATAGCCTTCGGCGCAGACCACGGTGCGCAGTTGACTGCTGAGCGCGTTGGCCGGCAGGCGGCTGATCTGCCCACGGATGCGCTTGAGCGGCAGGTTCGCATCCGGCAACAGGCGGCCGATTTCGGCGGCGCAGGCCAGTACCAGCACCGGGGCTTCGACCAGCGTGCCGCTCGGCCCGTCGACGCGCCAGCGGTCATCCTGCCGGCTCAGACTCAGCGCCTCCTGGTAGGGGCGCAGTTCGATCAATGGGTGTTGCACCAGTTGCCGGCACAGCGCCGGTGGGTGTACCCAGCCGGCGTCGGGGTAGAACAGACCGCCAGCCGGCAGACCAATGCCGGCCAGCGCTTCGGCCTGCTCGCGCCCCACGGAGTGCAGTAGATCGGCAGGGAAGGCGGCGGCCAGCTTGCCCTGGCGCGCGGCTTCCTTGTCATCGAAGGCCAGCTGCAGCACGCCGCAAGCGTCCCAGTCGGCACCGCGCTGCAGGCGTTCGAGCAGCCGGCGGGTATGGCCGAAGCCAGCGACGATCAATCGTGACAGCGTGGTGCCATGGGCCGAGAGCTTGAGGTAGAGCACGCCCTGCGGGTTGCCCGAGGCCTCGCAGGCAACCGCCGCGTGGCGCTCCAGCAGGCTCACTCGCCAGCCGCGCGCAGCCAGGCTGGCGGCAGTGGCGCAGCCGGCCAGACCTGCACCGATCACCACCGCGTGTTTTTCCGGCGCGGGGCGGGCGGGGCGGGCGAACCAGGGTTTGCCCTCGCCTTGCGGGTTGCCGATGAAGTGGCCCTTGAGCACCTCCCATTTCTTGCCCAGGCCGGGCACACGGCGCATCTGGAAGCCGGCAGCGTTCAGCGCCCGGCGCACCACGCCAGCGCTGGTAAAGGTGCCCAGCGTTGTTCCCGCAGAAGACAGTCGCGCCAGTTCGGCGAACAGCTCGGGCGTCCACATTTCAGGGTTCTTCGCCGGGTTGAAGCCGTCGAGAAACCAGGCGTCGATGCGCGCATCCAACTGCGGCAATTGCTCCATCGCGTCGCCGATCAACAATGTCAGCACCACCCGACCATCCGCCAACAACAGGCGCTGGAACCCGGGGTGAATGGCGCGGTACTGCGCCAGCAGTTCTGTGCTGAACGGTGCAAGCTCCGGCCACAGGGCCAGGGCGCGCTGCAGGTCGTCGTGATGCAGCGGATATTTTTCGACACTGACGAAGTGCAGACGCGCGCCAGCGGGTGCCTGTTGCTCGAACAACTGCCAGGCGCAGAGGAAATTCAGCCCGGTGCCGAAACCCGTTTCGCCGATGTTCAGGCATTCACCGTCGGCGAGAGCGGCGAAGCGTGTCGCCAGATCGTTGTTGGCGAGGAAAACGTAGCGCGTCTCTTCCAGGCCGTTTTCCTGGGAGAAATAGATGTCGCCGTAGCTGCGCGACAGAGGCTGGCCGCGCTCGTCCCAGTCGAGCTGGGCGTGATGGGTGTCTGGCATGGCTGGGTTCCGCTGGATCGTGCGGCGATTCTACCGTGCACAGGTGTCGCGGCGCTGGTGTCAGCGGGCAAAGCGTTGGATGTTCCGTTAGGCTGTGAGGATCATTCCAGGGAGGTTGCTTTATGTTCGAGTCCGCCGAAATTGGCCGCAGTATCGACAAGGCCACGTTCGAGTCCGAAGAGCCGGCACTGCGCGAGGCGCTGCTGGAAGCGCAGTACGAGCTCAAGCAGCAGGCGCGTTTTCCGGTGATCGTATTGATCAACGGCGTCGAGGGCGCCGGCAAGGGCGAGACGGTGAAACTGCTCAACGAGTGGATGGACCCACGGCTGATTCAGGTCAGCACCTTCGATATACAGACCGACGAAGAGCTGGCGCGGCCGCCGGCCTGGCGCTACTGGCGCCAACTGCCGCCCAAGGGACGCATGGGCGTGTTCTTCGGCAACTGGTACAGCCAGATGTTGCAGGGCAGGGTGCACGGCAAGTTCAAGGACGCGGTGCTGGACCAGGCCATCGATGGTGCCGAGCGCCTTGAACGCATGCTCTGCGACGAGGGCGCGCTGATCTTCAAGTTCTGGTTTCACCTGTCCAAGAAGCACATGAAGGCGCGACTGGAGGCGCTCAAGGACGACCCGTTGCACAGCTGGCGCATAAGCCCGCTGGACTGGCAGCAATCGAAGACCTACGACAAGTTCGTGCGCTACGGCGAGCGTGTGCTGCGCCGCACCAGCCGTGACTATGCGCCCTGGTATGTGGTCGAGGGAGTCGATCACTATTACCGCAGCCTCACCGTCGGGCGCATCCTGCTCGAAGGCTTGCAGGCGGCGTTGGCCAATCCGCAGCGTACCCAGCTGCAACCGCATGCTGCGCCGCTGGTTTCCAGTCTGGACAATCGCGGTTTGCTGGCCAGCCTGGACATGACCCAGGCACTGAGCAAGGACGACTACAAGGAGCAACTGGCCACCGAGCAGGCGCGTCTGTCTGGCCTGATGCGTGACAAGCGCATGCGCAAGCACGCCCTGATCGCGGCATTCGAAGGTAACGATGCCGCCGGCAAGGGCGGCGCCATCCGCCGTGTGACCGGTGCCCTCGACCCGCGTCAGTACCGCATCGTGCCGGTCGCGGCACCGACCGAGGAAGAACGTGCCCAGCCCTATCTGTGGCGCTTCTGGCGGCACATCCCGGCGCGCGGCAAATTCACCATCTTTGACCGCAGCTGGTATGGGCGTGTGCTGGTGGAGCGGGTCGAGGGCTTCTGCAGCCAGGCCGACTGGCTGCGTGCCTACGGCGAGATCAACGATTTCGAGGAGCAGTTGACCAACGCAGGGGTGATCCTGGTGAAGTTCTGGTTGGCCATCGACCAGCAGACGCAGCTGGAGCGCTTCAAGGAACGCGAGCAGATCCCGTTCAAGCGCTTCAAGATCACCGAAGAGGATTGGCGCAACCGCGACAAGTGGGACGACTACGGCGACGCAGTGGGCGACATGGTCGACCGCACCAGCACCGAGATCGCGCCCTGGACGCTGATCGAGGCCAATGACAAGCGCTTCGCCCGGGTCAAGGTGCTGCGCACCATCAACGAGGCCATCGAGGCGGCGTTCGCCAAGGATTGATGCCTTGTCGCGGCTAAAGCGGAGTGTCGCCCAGCGGCTCCCACAGGTTGTAGCGCAACCGTGGGAGCGGCTTCAACCGCGATGCTGTTGTATCGTTCCCGATGGCCCCGGATTGCATCCGGGCTACGCCCTGCATCGCCCCGTATACGCCAGATCAATGATGGTCGCGCCCAGGGATCGGCTGGATTTATCTTCACGCCATTCGCCATCCAATAACAACGAGGTGCGTCATGCGTGAAGTGGTGATCGTCGATAGCGTACGGACCGGCCTGGCCAAGTCGTTCCGCGGCAAGTTCAATATGACCCGGCCGGACGACATGGCCGCCCATTGTGTCGATGCGCTGCTGGTGCGCAACGGCATCGACCCGAAGCTGGTGGATGACTGCATCGTCGGTGCTGGCTCCAACGAGGGGGCGCAGGGCATGAACATCGGCCGCAACGTCGCCGTGCTCTCACGCCTGGGTAATCCGGTGGCGGGCATGACCCTCAACCGCTTCTGCTCCTCGGGCCTGCAGGCCATTGCCATCGCTGCCAACCAGGTGGCGTCCGGCTGCAGCGACATCATCGTCGCCGGCGGCGTCGAGTCCATCACCATGACCCTGAAAAGCATGAACATGGACAACCTGTTCAACCCGCTGCTGCAGCAGGACAACCCCGGCATCTACTACCCCATGGGCAAGACCGCCGAGATCGTCGCCAACCGCTATGGCATCAACCGCGAAGCCCAGGACGCCTACGCCCTGCAGAGCCAGCAGCGCACCGCGCGGGCCCAGGCCGAAGGGCTGTTCGCCGACGAGATCGTACCGATGTCGGTGAAGTATCAGCTCGAAGACAAGACGACCGGCGAGAAGAAGATCGTCGACGGTGTGGTCGAGGCTGATGACTGCAACCGCCCGGACACCACCCTGGAATCCCTGGCCAAGCTGCAACCGGCATTTGACCCGGCTGGCAGCGTCACCGCCGGCAATGCTTCGCAGCTGTCCGACGGCGCCTCGATGACCCTGGTGATGAGTCTGGAAAAAGCGTTGGAGTTGGGCCTCAAGCCAAAAGCCTATTTCCGCGGCTTCACCGTGGCCGGTTGCGAGCCGGATGAGATGGGCATCGGCCCGGTGTTCTCGGTGCCCAAGCTGCTCAAGGCCAAGGGCCTGAGTGTGGCTGATATCGACCTGTGGGAACTCAACGAAGCCTTCGCCTCGCAGTGTCTGTACTGCCGCGACACGCTCGGGATCGACAACGAGAAATACAACGTCAATGGCGGCTCCATCTCCATCGGCCATCCGTTCGGCATGACCGGTTCGCGCCAGGTCGGCCACCTGGTGCGCGAGTTGCAGCGCCGCGAGCTGCGTTACGGCATCGTCACCATGTGCGTGGGTGGCGGCATGGGCGCCACGGGGCTGTTCGAGGCCTATCGCGGCTAAACGACGTAGGGTGCGCCGCGTGCACCACCGGCAACACGCATCGCATGAACGAACCGCGGTGCGCACGGCGCACCCTACGGGATCGCTGGCCCCCCACGACGGTCAGCGATGCGCTGTTTATACTCGCGCTCTGCCCTGTAAACGGAGCGCCTGCGAATGGCCTTTGCCGAGAACCTCATCGCCTTCACCTTGGCGGCCACGCTGCTGACCCTGACGCCTGGGATCGACACGGCGCTGGTGCTGCGTACCGCGGCTGTCGAGGGGCGGCAGCAGGCGTTTCGTGCGGCGCTGGGCATCAATGCCGGTTGCCTGCTCTGGGGCGCGGCGGTGGCCTTCGGCCTCGGCGCGCTGCTGGCGGTTTCCGAATTCGGCTACAACCTGCTCAAGTATTGCGGTGCGGCCTATCTGGCGTGGCTCGGGCTAAACATGCTGCTGCGCCCGCGTACCTCGCTGGCACCCGCGCGGGCGAGCGGCACACCCGATGCCAACTGGTTCCTGCGCGGTCTGCTGGGCAATGTGCTCAACCCCAAGGTGGGGATTTTCTATGTGTCCTTCCTGCCGCAGTTCATCCCGCAGGGGCAGCCACTGATCGCCTGGACATTCGGCCTGGTGGGCATCCATGTGGCGCTCAGCCTGGTCTGGGCGCTGCTGCTGATCGGTGCCACCCAGCCGCTCGGCCACTGGCTGCGGCGCGAGGTGGTAATCAAGTGGATGGATCGCAGCACGGGGCTGATCTTCGTTCTGTTTGCTGCGCGTCTGGCACTCAGCCGCCGTTGAGTCCTGCCGCCGCTGCGGCTTGGGTTACTCTGTGCCGATGCAACAGAAAAGCAGGCGGTGACGATGGATCGGTTTCAGGAAATGAGAGTGCTGCTGGCGGTGACCGAAGCCGAGAGCTTCGCCGGCGGCGCCAAGCTGCTGGGCATTTCGCCGCCCAGCGTCACTCGCGCCATCGCCGCGCTGGAGGCACGTCTCGGCACGCTGCTGCTGGCCCGCAGCACGCGCAGCCTGCGCCTGACCGAGGCTGGCCAGCGTTATGTCGAGGACTGTCGGCGCATCCTGCTGGAACTGGAAGAGGCCGAGGAGCTGGCCGCCGGTGGCAGTGTGCGGCCGCGTGGACGGCTCACCGTGACGGCGCCGGTGATGTTCGGCGAGCTGTTCCTGATTCCACGTATCGCCCAGTACCTCGATACCCACCCGGACGTGGAGGTCAATGCGCTGCTGGTCGACCGCGTGGTGAACATGATGGAGGAGGGCATCGACGTGGCCGTGCGCATCGGCTCGCTGCCCGAGGGCGATCACCCGGCGTTGCAGGTCGGGCAGATCCGCCCGGTTGTATGCGCATCGCCAGATTTTCTCGACCGCGTCGGGCGCCCGCGCCACCCGGATGAATTGCGCGCTGCGCCCATCGTCATGTCCAGCGCCAGCACCCTGCTGTCGCACTGGCAGTTCGTCGGCGCGGACGGCCCGTTCGGCTTCATGCCGCAACCCCGCTTCACCGTCAGCTCGAACCAGGCGGCGATCAGCGTGGCGCGCCTGGGTTGGGGCTATACCCGCGTGCTGTCCTACCAGGTGGCCGCTGCGGTGGCGCGCGGCGAGATCGAGCTGGTGCTCGAGGCGTTCGAGCCGCCGGCCTTGCCGGTGCATATCATTCACCAGGGCGGTCGCCAGGTCTCGGCCAAGGTGCGCACCTTCGTCGACCACTGCACTGCCAGTTTTCGTGCCGACCCGGCCCTGCGCGCAGCTGGTGCAGCGCCTGTTTCATGAACGCTCATCGCGAGATGCAGGTGTTTCTCGTCGTGGCCCGGGCGGGCAGCCTGGCCGCGGCTGCTCGGCAGTTGCAGCTGTCGCAGGCCACGGTGATGCGTATCGTGGCTGCGCTGGAGAGTCGTCTGGACAGCACTCTGCTCCTGCGCGGGCCGCGCGGTGTGAGCCTGAGCCCGGCGGGTACCGCTTTCGCCGAGAGTTGCCGGCGCATCCTGCAGCGGGTGGAGGAGGCCGAGCGCTCCGTGACCGGCCTGCACGCCAACCCCGTCGGACAACTGACCCTGGCCCTGCCGCTATTGATGACGCATCAGGTGCTGACCCCCATCGCGGTCGACTACCTGGCGGAATTTCCCGAGGTGAGCCTGGCCACCCTGGCGCGCGAAGAGTCGCCCAGGTTGCTGGAGGAGGGCATCGACCTGGCCGTGGTGGTCGGCCATCTGCCCAGTTCGTCCGGTTTCGCCGTGCCGTTGGGATGGGCGCGACCGCTGGTCTGTGCGGCACCTGCCTATCTGCAGCGCTGGGGCTGGCCCGCCAACCCGCAGGCTTTGCACGCACACCGCACCATCGCTCGTTCTTCGACCGGCCATGCGGGGGAATGGCGCTTTGTGGATGGCGCGGTGAAGCTCGCGCCGCGGTTGACCTGCAGCACGCCGCAGGCCGCGATCCGCGCGGCGCTCGCCGGTTTCGGCGTGACCCGCTGCCTGAGCTACGAGGCCTATCAGGAGTTGCACAGTGGGCAGTTGCAGGCGGTGCTGGAAAACTTCGCCGCAGCGCCCGTGCCGGTGCAGCTTTACTACCGCGAAGGGCGCCGGGCCGCAGCGCGGGTACGCAGCTTCCTCGATTTCGCCGTGCCGCGTCTGCGTGCCCATCTGGCGTTTCAGGCCTGAAATGAGGTAATTGCAGAAAGTGAAATAGTGGATTGCCCGCTGTGGTGATTCTTATCGGGATTGGATGGGGCGAACATGGCCCCATCGTCGCGAAGGCCAGTCGTCTCGCGGTGACCTTATCCAATCACGCTCGAAGGAGTCATCGCCATGTCCCGTCCCGCCATCAAGCTGTACAACTTCCCTCGTTCCGGCCACGCTCACCGCGCCGAGCTGATGCTCTCGCTGCTGCAATTGCCCACCGAGCTGATCTTCGTCGATCTGGCCAAGGGCGAGCACAAGACGCCGGAGTTCCTGGCTATCAACCCCTTCGGCCAGGTACCGGCCATCGATGACGGCGGCACCATCATCAGCGACTCCAACGCCATCCTCGTCTACCTGGCCAAGCGCTACGGCAATGACGACTGGCTGCCGCAGGAGCCTGCTGCTGCGGCCCGTGTGCAGCGCTGGTTGTCGGTGGCTGCTGGCCTGGTCGCGTTCGGCCCTGCTGCCGCGCGCCTGGTTACCGTGTTCGGCTACTCGTTCAACACCGAAGAAGTGATCAACCGCGCCCACGCGCTGTTCACCGTGATGGAAGGCGAGCTGGGCGAAACCCCATTCCTCACCGGCGACAAGCCGAGCATCGCCGACGTCGCTAACTACTCCTACATCGCCCATGCGCCGGAGGGCAACGTCTCGTTGGAACCCTATCCGAACATCCGCGCCTGGCTGGCCCGCATCGAGGCACTGCCAGGTTTCGTGCCGATGCCGCGTACCGCCACCGGTCTGCAAGCCTGATACGCAAACGCTGCCGGGTACACCGGCAGCACCTCTGAAGGAGGGCAGAACATGCAACAGCTTCCCAGCCATCGGCACTCGCCCTGGCATGCCGGTGAAAAGCAACTGCAGGAAAAGGTCGGCGTCGGCGAACGCATGGAAGTGCTCGGACAGAAGGTGATCCGCGACTACATGCCGGATCAGCACCGCGAGTTCTACCATCAACTGCCCTTCATGATCGCCGCTGCCGTGGATGCTGCAGGCCAGCCCTGGGCCACCTTGATCGAAGGCGAAGAGGGCTTCGTCACCTCGCCCGATCCACGTCAGCTGTCGTTCGATCTCGCCGCCATGACGCTCGATCCGCTCGACCCGGCCACCCCTGGCCTCGGTAGTGGCGAGGCCATTGGCCTGCTCGGTATAGAGCTGCATACGCGGCGGCGCAATCGCATCAACGGGCATATTCATCAGGCCTCTGCACAGCGTCTGGACATCACCGTGGAGCACTCCTTCGGCAACTGCCCGCAGTACATCCAGTTGCGCCAGTATCGCCGCGTACCCGAGCGGGGCGTCGAACGTCTGGAGGCGACCGAACTGGATGCGCGAACTGCCGAGATGATCCGTAGCGCCGACACCTTCTTCGTCGCCAGTTATGTCGAGCATGACGATGGCCGCCGTTCGGTGGATGTTTCGCACCGGGGGGGGCGTGCCGGCTTCGTGCGGGTAGAGGGCAATCGCCTGACCATCCCCGACTACGCCGGCAACCTGTTCTTCAACACCTTGGGCAATCTCAGCGTCAATCCGCGCGCGGGCCTGCTGTTCGTCGACTTCACCACGGGCGACGTGCTGCAACTGGGCGGCCGTGTCGAAATACTCCTCGACAGTCCGTTGATCAACCTCTTCGAAGGCGCCGAACGGCTATGGACACTCGACGTCGAGCAGGTGGTGCTGCGCCCGGCCGCGACTTCATTGCGTTGGGCCTTCGAGGAATATGCGCCGACCAGCCTGATGACCGGCACCTGGGCAGAAACCGATGCGCGCCTGCGCGAACGTGAGCAGCGCAACCAGTGGCAGCGCTGGCGCGTGCTCAGCCTGCAGCAGGAGAGCAGCGATATTCGCTCGTTCGTGCTGGCGCCGGAGCAGGGCGTTGCGCCGCGCTTCGCCGCCGGTCAGCACCTGCCGATTCGCATCACCACCGCCACGGGTGACACCCTGCTGCGCACCTATAGCCTGTCCAGCGCGCCTTCGGACGGTCAGTTGCGCATCAGCGTCAAGGCGCAGGGCCTGGTCTCGCGCCACCTGCACGAACAGGTTCAGGTCGGCGATGTGCTGGAGGTGCGTCCTCCACTGGGCAGCTTCACCCTTAATAGCGACAGCAACCGGCCGCTGGTGCTGATCGGTGCCGGCGTCGGCATCACGCCGTTGCTGTCGATGCTGCGCGAGCAGGTGGCGCTGGGGCAGGGCAAACGCATCCATTTCTTCCAGGGTGCGCGGACGCTGGGCGACCTGCCGTTTCAGTCCGAGCTGCGCGAGCTGGTGCAACGCTCGAGTGGTTTGCTGACGATTCACCGTGCACTCAGTGCGCCGGATGAGGGCGCAGTACTCGGGCGCGACTACGAGCAGCACGGGCGCATCGAGCTGGCGCAGATCAAGGCGGCGCTATCGTTCGACGACTACGACTTCTACCTGTGCGGCCCGGCCGCCTTTACCCAGGCGATCTACGACGGCCTGCGCGATTTGAATGTCGCCGACGCGCGCATCCACGCCGAGGCGTTCGGCCCCTCGACACTGAAGCGTCGCACGGACGGTCAGACCTACGCCTTCGTACAGCCGCCAGCGGCAACCGAGCCAGTGCCGGTTTACTTCACCACTTCAGCCAAGGAAGCACGCTGGATACCGGAGGGTGGCAGCCTGCTGGAGCTGGCAGAAAGTCGTGGCCTGACGCCCGAATTCAGCTGCCGTGGCGGTTCCTGCGGCACCTGCAAGACGCGCCTGGTCAGCGGCCAGGTGCATTACCCGAACCCGCCAGCCGAGCTGCCGGAAGGCGATAGCGTGCTGATCTGTTGTGCGGTGCCGGCGCAGGGTGAGGATGGCGTGCAGCCCCTGGTGCTTGATCTGTAAGAGGGCCGAACTGATGAACATTCGATCTGAACGTCGTTACGTCTGGGCTGATGTTGAAGCAGGCGATGCGCATAGCTCGCCTGGAAGTTACGAGCACGGCGAAAGGGAGGTCGGCTATCTGGCATCGCAGTTGTTACTGCCGCGCGAGTTGCCGGGGTACGCACCTGAACGCTCGAGGTTCTGGCAGCAGGTGGTGCGGTGCCTGCGTTATTGGCCGTCGAGCGATTGTCGGGGCTTGCGGGCGGTTGGCGGGGTCGCGTCGGTGGCTCGGCTGAGGGCGCAGGGTGCGTCGGGCTGAGCGCTTGTCTGAAGCTGTTGCCGTTTCGATCGAAACGGCAACAGCCTCTGCTTATCCTTGCGGCTGCGCGTCTTCCAGCGCTTTGCGGTAGGCATCGGCTTCGTCCTGGGATGGGAAGATACCCACCAGCTCTCCATTCTGAATCACATCCCAGACCACCATCCCCATGGCACGGGCTTCACGGGAAAGATGTTCGTTGTCACGCTCATGCACGATCACGTTCATGCTTGTCTCCTCGAAATACGAATGCGGCGATATGTCGCAGTTCGTTTATACGCCTCGTTAGCAAGCTAATTAAACCAGGGATTTGGCAAAGGACTGTTCTTTTAGTGCAACGAACGGTGGAGTTCTTATTTGGTCGTTTCCTGTCTGGGACGTTTTGAATCATCTTGAAATATTCAGTGATGAGAATTGGGCAGGAAACCCCGTTTCAAGTCTCTGTGTCCTACTGACGCCCGTACTGCTGGCGATATTGCGCAGGGGTCAACCCGGTCAGCGCCTTGAACATGCGCCGCAGGTTGGCCGGGCTGCTGAAACCCAGTTCAGCGCTCAGGGTACTTAGCGGCGACGAGGTCATGGCCAGGCGTTCGCTGAGTTGGTAGAGCTTGATGCGCCGCGCGTAGCTCGCCACCGGCTCACCGGTTTGCGTGCTTACCTTGCGCGCCAGGGTGCGTTCGGACATCGCCAGTTGGTCCGCCAGCATCTGCACCGTCAGTTGCTCGGCAGGCGTCTGTTCGATCAGGGCATGCAGGCGGCGCAACAGACCCACGGGCTGCTGCATCAGGCTGGCGCTCTGGAACGCGCTGTGCGGGACGGCCGGACGGGGCAGCACCATCAGCTGACTGATGTCTCTGAAGGCCTGTTCGCTGAGGTGTCGCTCGATCACCCCCTGAGCGATGGGCAGGTAGCCGTTCACCCCGGATGCAGTGGCTACGCCCAGGGCGAACACGCAGCTGCTCTCGCTCTGCCAGCGCACCCGGCCGAAGCGTTCACGCATCGCATCCGCCAGCCACCAGGTCACCGTTGCCGCCTGGCCGTTCAAACGGCCGCTGGCTGCAAGCAGGCCGACGCCGGTGCAATAACTCCATAGCTGGACGCGTTTACCGATGGACGACAGCGCTTTGATCAGCGCGGCATTGCCGCTCAGCGCCGCTTCTGCCTGCTCTGCCGACTCGGCCCAGAAGCCCGGAATCAGCAGGGCATCGAGTTCGCGTGGATTGAGCGCCGCGCCTGCCTGCAGACTCATCCCATGGGCGCATGGCACGGGCCCGGCGTGCTGGGCGACGTAGATAGCCTCGAACAGTTGTCGTCCACTTCGGCGATTGGCAGCGTGCAGCAGATCGGCGAAGGCGAACAGCCCGGCAGGCATGCAATCGGGATACAGCAGCAAACCAATGCGCATGAGGTGATGGCCTGAAATGAATCGAAGATGTCCAATACTGCCATTATTGCCCTGACGCCGAATAGGCAGCATGGAGCCCTCAGAACCCGAGGGCTTTTCATGAAGATTCAGCAACTGCGCAACGCCACCATCATCGTCGAGTTCGGCCAGCACCGCGTTCTGGTCGATCCCATGCTGGCCCGCCAAGGCGCCTTGCCACCGCTGCGCCTGTTCGGCGCCCGCCAGCGCAACCCGTTGGTGGAGCTGCCGATTGGCGCTCGGGCCGCGCTGGAGTCGGTCACGCACTGCCTGATCACTCATTGCCAGAAAGGTCATTTCGATCATCTGGATCGCGCTGGCACCAAGTGGCTACGCGAACGGCAGATTCCGGTGATCTGCACACCGCATGACGCCAGTTACCTTCGACAGCGTGGTCTGAACGTCCAGGCGTTGTTGCCAGAGCATGAGCATCCTGGCCCTTTTCTGGGTGGCCGTATCCGCACCATCCGCTGCACCCATGGCCGTGGTCTGGTCGGGCGCCTGATGGAGCACGGTGTCGGTTTTCTGATCGAAATGCCGGGCGAGCCGAGCCTCTATCTGGCCGGCGATACGCTGCTCACCGACGCGATGCGGGCCTGCGTGCGCGAGCATCGGCCTGCCGTCAGCGTGGTGCCGGCAGGTGGTGCGCGTTTCGACCTGGGCGGCGACATCATCATGGGCATCGAAGAGGTGATCGAGTTCGCCCGCTTGAGTGGCAACGCAGTCATCGCCAATCACCTGGAAGCCATCAGCCACTGCCCGGTCAGCCGCCTGGCGTTGGCCGAGGCCGCTAGCCGCGCGCAGGTCGAGCTACTGATTCCGCAGGATGGCGAGGTGCTGGAGTTCTGAGAGCCTGTTCACGAGCTCGCGAGCCAGAGTCATACAATACCGATGGTGGCCCCGCAAACAGGCGAGGACGCGCAGTGAGCAGACCGAGCCTGTCTTTAACGTAGTAGGGCCGATGCGCAGCAGACCGTGAATAGGTTCTGAGTGGTGAGGCGCGGTTAGCGCGCCTGTCGCCGCTCCATCCGACGGCGATATTGGCGAGTACGGAAGAGGTCTTTCACCTGCTGCGTCACCAGCGCCCACAGGGGCGATACGCCGGGCTGGGAGTCCCGGCCCTGACTGAGCTGGTGCAGCTGGTACTTCACCACCGCCATGTTCGCCAGCGAGGCCAGCACCTTGTTGTTCCAGGTGATCGGCGGCAGCTGGGGAGCGCTGCCGAGGCCGAGCTGCCAGTCACGCGGCAGGTTCGGGTCGATGGCCAGGGCCGTGCCGATGCCGACCATCTCGATGCCACTATCCAGCACCTGTTGCGCCACCGGTGCACGGCGGATGCCGCCGGTGACCATGACTGGCATGCTCGCCACCGCACGAATCTCACGGGCGAACTCCAGGAAGTAAGCTTCGCGTGCCAGTGTACGCCCATCGCGGGCCTGGCCCTGCATGGCCGGCGCTTCGTAGCTGCCACCGGACAGTTCGACCAGATCCACATTCAGTCCGTTGAGCAGGCGCACCACCTGCTGCGCGTCCTCGGCGCTGAAGCCGCCGCGCTGGAAGTCTGCCGAGTTGAGCTTGACCGCCACGGCGAAGCCCGGCGACACCACGGCACGTACCGCCTTGACGATCTCCAGCAGCAGGCGCGCGCGATTTTCCAGCGAGCCGCCCCATTGGTCGTTGCGCTGGTTGGTCAGTGGCGACAGGAACTGGCTGAGCAGATAGCCGTGCGCCGCGTGGATTTCCACGCCCGTGAAGCCGGCCTGCTCGCCCAACTGCGCGGTGCGGGTGAAGCGCTCGATCACGTCCTGAATCACCGCCGGGGTCATTTCCTGCGGCGTGGCAAAACGCTTGGACAGGTTGCCCAGCTCCAGCGCTACCGACGAAGGCGCCCAGGTTGGCTGGCCCAGGTTGGACTGCATCTGCCGGCCGGGATGATTGATCTGCAACCAGAACTGAGCCCCTTTGGCGCGGCCGATACGCGCCCAGCGTTCGAATCGCGCCAACTGTTCGTCGTCTTCCAGCACCACGCCGCCGGGGCCGGTCATGGCGCGGCTGTCGACCATCACGTTGCCGCTGATCAGCAGACCCGCGCCACCCTCGGCCCAGGCCTCATAGAGGCGCATCAGGTGCTCGGACGGCGCGTGGTCGGCATCCGCCATGTTCTCTTCCATCGCCGCCTTGGCGATGCGGTTGGGCAGGGTCGAACCATTGGGCAGGACAAGGGGAGTGAACAGGGTCATGGGCGCTTCCTCGGTTGAGCCAGAGGTGACCTTAACTTTAAAGTTCACTTTAATGTCAATGGGTATCTGCTCCCGCTTCAACGCGTTACCGCTTTGAAACAATCTCATCGGTTTGGCTACTTGACCTTAAAGTTCTGTTTAACCTTAGGGTTGCCGCGTCTGCTTCTCGGAGACCATTCCGATGGGCAGGGCACTTATGAATCTCTCAACGCGGATAACAACGATGAAGCAGTTTGCCGAGCTTACTAAACGTCTGAAACGCCAGCGCACTGCACTGCTGGTAGGCGTGATTCTCAACGCCGTCGCCATGCCCTCATGGGCACAGGAGGCCGATGCGACCGCTGCCACGGTCGATATTGCCGGCCATTCGGTGCCGGTGAAGGCGGGCGGGCTTTACCAGCGTTTTCACTCCAATCCGCCACTGTCGGTGATTGCTGCCGAAGTGCCGGATATCGATCTCAGCTGGTTCCGCGGTCTGCAGAAAACCAAGGTGGATATGGGCTTCGAGTCCTACTCACCGAACTTCTACTACAGAAATACACGCGTCACCGCGGTATTCACCGCTGACCTCGACAGGCTGCGTGAACTGATGCCGACAGAGGTGCTGGAACAAGTGCAGCCACTGCAGATCTGGCCGGGCAGGGGGCTAGTCGCTTTCACTGCCTACGCCTATCACTACTGCGATAACGACAGCTACAACGAGATCGCGCTGTCCATCGTCACCAACAAGCCTGGCAATGCCAACCTGGGGCCCATCAGCCTGGTCGGGCAATCACTGTCCAAGGACTTCTGGGGTTACGTGCTCAAGCTGCCGGTCAATACCGAGCTGGCGCGTGTGCGTGGTGTGGTCGGTTACAACCTGCCGAAGTGGCTGACACCCATCGATTATCGCGAGACCGACAAGCGTCTCGTCTTCGAAATCGCCGATAGCGAAACCGGCAAGCTCGACGTTACCTTCGAGGTGGAGAAACTCGCTGAGGTATCTACCGAACCTGAATGGGTGACCAATAGTTTCACCAATATTGGTCACGATGGTGAGCTTGCCTATGGCTACGCCGTTTCCCGACAGATGAGTCACGCTTCCAACTCGAATGCGGATTCGGTGAGCCTCAAACTCGGCGACGGCAGCCTCTCGACCTACATCGAGTCACTGAAGCTGGGCAAGATGATGAAGTACGAATACGTGCCGGATTTCCAGAGCGCGCTCTATGCGCCGGAGCCGCTGGCGCAGATGCTCAGTCAGGAGTAAAAACGCTTCCTTGTCGACTGCGAGACAAGTGCTTTCGTAGGAGCCAGCTTGCTGGCGATGCTCTGTGCTTTCATGCAGATCGCCAGCGAGCAGGCTCCTACAGATGTAGCGAGCACTCGCTTATTTCTTTGCGCGCTTGGGCGTCTCGCTCGGCTCGCTCAGGTTCATCTTCGACAGCACCCGCTTGGCGTTGCTGGCGCAATCGATATCGTCCGGTTTGCTTTCGATCTCGTCGATCAGCGTCAGCAGATGCGCCTTGCTCTGTGCCAGGCGCTGTTCCAGCGCTTCGATGTCCTTCACTTTTGCCTGCAGGGTATCGAGCAGCTTGCCGTGTTCCCACTGCGTCAGATCCTGTGGCAACAGGGTGCGCAATTCGTCCAGGCTGAAGCCCGCTTGCTGTGCGGTGGTGATCAGGTTAAGCACCAGTACGGCCTGTTCCGGGTAACTGCGATAGCCGTTGGCCTGGCGCTCCACCAGCCTGAGCAGGCCGATGCTTTCGTAGAAGCGAATGCGCGAGGCCGCAAGGCCTGTGCGTTGCGCCAGTTCGCCGATCTTCATCTGGGTATATCACCGTGGCAGGAGCGTCGTGAGCTCAAGGTTAACTTTAACCTTCGGCTTTGGCCATGAGGTTGCAACACTGGCATAGCGTCTATGCTTGCCGAGCCCCCCTGATCAGAGCCGCTCTTGAACCGCATCCCCTCCAGCAGGTACAGCCCGTGAAGCACTCGATACTCATCGCCGCGCTGCTCTGCCTGCTGATGGGGGCGTTTGCCAGAGCCGAGACGTATCAGCTCGTCACCGAGGAGTGGGCGCCCTACAACTACCGGGAGAACGAGCACATCACCGGCATGGCCACTGAGGTGGTGCGGGCCATCATGGCGCTGACCGGCGACCACTTCGAGATCAGAATGAGGCCCAGCATGCGTGCCTCTCGTGTACTGCAGACTCAGCCCAGAACCATCATGTATTCGATGTTTCGCACGCCAGAGCGCGAGTCCTTGTTCAAGTGGGTCGGGCCCATCGCCGAGGAATCCATCTATCCCTACCAGTTGGCCGCCGCAGCACAGCCGATCCACACCCTGGAGCAGTTGCTGCACGCCCCACGTATAACCACCCGGCACGCCGGTCTGGTGCCCACGATGTTGGCGTCGATGGGGTTCGACAACCTCGACATGATCGCAACGGAGAGTCGGCAGCTCTACCGCATGCTGCTGGCCGGGCGTACCGAGGTCATCATCGGCGACACGGATGCAGGCGTTGCGTACTACAGTCGCCAACTGGGTATCGCCCCGGGCACCCTCAAGCGTGTGCCCATCGAGCTGTATCGCTCATCGCTGTATATCGCCTTCAGCCGCGACAGCGACGACGATCTGGTAGCCAGCTGGGCCAGAGCGCTTGAGCATCTGCGTGATACGGGTGAGCTGGCGCGCATTCAGAGCCATTATCGGTAATTCATCAGCCCCTTCAGTAGCGCCAGACACTCGGCTCTTTATCCATTACCAGGACAGCCAGGCGTGTGGCCGGGATTTGTCCTAAGCTCGGAGTCATGAGCGCTTCGTTAAGTGGAACCACGCAGCGCGCTGCATCCAGTGTTGGAGAGCATCGGACAGTTGCTACTCAGATGACAGGTCTGCCAGGCGGTTGAAAAAGCTAGCCTGCGTTTTCCTTGCTGAAGGATGCCCTTTGACAGTTGCGAAGTACCGGTACCGACGTTTCCCCCGAAGGGACAGTGTCGGCGGTTAAGCCAGGTCGATGTGCTGTGGGAGTGAGGTTCACTGGCAGCTGATCAGGTTGCGGGACTCGATTGACAGGAGGCCAACGGAGCGGGCCATCGCCCAGTTCTTGCGTGCACTCAAATGATCTTTTGATGTCATCTCACGTTCTTGGCAGGTGCTCTTATGCAATCTCCTACCCCTCGCTTCTCCACTCGCGGCCTTCTCTATGCCAGCTATGCCAGCCTTTTGGCTTTGATGCTGGTAATCGCGGGGGTCTCCCTCTACAACCTGGCAGCTGCTGATCGGGAGTTCTCCGACTACATCAATGGTGTCGAGGCACGGGCGCGTCTGGCCAGCCACGTCAGCGATACCGTCAAAGACAGGGCCATCGCCCTGCGCAACCTCGCGCTCAATGCCGAGCCTGCAGCGCGAGGCCAGCACCGAGCGTCCATAGCCGCGTACGAGAAGGACGTGGTCGACAGTCTGGCGGCCCTGCGCGAAGCGATGCTCACGCACAAGGATGTTTCGGACGTGGGGCGTAACATGCTCGCGCGCATCGAACAGGTCGAAGCGCGCTACAGCCCGGTGGCGCATACCATCGCCGAGCATCTGTTCAAAGGCGAAGATGCACAAGCCATGCGCATGGTCAGCGAGCAATGCACGCCGCTGCTCGAAGAGCTGACACGCATGATCGACGAGTACCTGGTTCATACCAACGAGGTGGCCGATCAACGCGTCGTCGACAATGAGGCTCAATACGAGCGGCAACGGAACATTCTGGTACTGATTACCGTGCTGAGTTTTGTGCTCGCCGCCGTACTCGGCCACTTGATCAGCCGCCATCTGCTCAAGGCTCTGGGGGCCGAACCCAGCGATCTCAATCAGATTGCCCAGCGCGTGGCCGAAGGCGACCTGCGCAACATGGAAAAAGCCGTGGACATAGTGGAGAACAGTGTGCTCGCCGCGCTGCAACGCATGCAGCAGAACCTGCGCCAGGTCACCCAGGAGATCGATAGTTCTTCACGTACGGTGGCACATTCCAGTCAGGAACTGAGCGAGTCGAGCCTGCGCAACGCTGCCAGCGTGGCCAACGCGCAGCGTGAGGTGGCGCAAATCGTCACTGCTGTACATGAAATGGCGGCAACGGTGCAGGACGTCGCGCGCAGTGCGGAGTCTGCAGCCCAGGCTGCCAGCGAGGCGGACGAGGCGGCCCTGCAAAGTCAGCGCAAGGCTGGCCACGCGGTGAGCCTGATCGGTGAATTGGCCGAAGTGATCGATAACTCCAGCGAAGCCATGGGTCGCCTGAAGGCCGAGAGCAGCAACATCGGCAGCGTCCTCGACGTCATCAAGTCCGTGGCCGATCAAACCAACCTGTTGGCACTCAACGCCGCTATCGAGGCGGCTCGGGCCGGTGAGGCCGGGCGTGGTTTTGCCGTTGTGGCGGATGAAGTACGCAGCCTGGCGCGGCGCACCCAGGAAGCCACCACCGAGATCGAAGGGCTGATCGCCAGCCTGCAGAAGATAGCTGATGAAACCTCTGCCTACATGCAGCGTTGCCAGGGCTCCAGCGCGCAATCAGTATCCGGTGTGTCTGAAGCGGGGGAGGCGGTGGCACGAATCGTCGCCATGATCGAACGTATCAACGGCATGAACCAGCAGATAGCCACTGCTTCCGAACAACAGAGCGCTGTAGCCGAGCAGATCAGCCGGGGCATTATCTCTGTACGCGACAGTACGGAACAGTCCGCCTCGGCTTTCCAGAGCACGCAACAGGAGAGTGAAAGCCTGGCGCGTACCAGCGAGATACTGCGGGAAAACATCTCGCGCTTTCGTCTGTAACTGGCGCCAGGGCGGGGGCTATGGGTCGCCTACTGTCGTTCAGCTTTGCGGTGTGTAGCGGTGGCTGCCGCAGCGGCTGCAGTACTGACACAGAAAGGTTTCCCTGCCCATCAGCATGGTCACGCCCTCGGACCAGCAACACCCGGCGAGCAAGCAACGAATGGTCATGATGGCCTCCCTCGGCCCGGCGGCCGGCGCTCTCGTTCAATCAATCGACCGCCGGTAGGCGGCGATGGTTCGATCTCAATGCCGAGCGGCTCTGTGCCTCGCTGGCGCCCAGCTCTTGGGAGCAGGGCGCCACGTGTGCGCCCGCCCCGGCCTTGCGCGCGTCTCGGCTTCAGATTGCCTGACCGCCGGATACCTCGATGCGCTGGGCGTTGACCCAGCGATTCTGCTCGCCGAGCAGGCTGGCGATCATCGGGCCGATGTCGTCCGGCACGCCGACCCGACCCAGCGCCGTCATCTCCGCGAACACCTTGTTCAGATCCGGCATGTCGCGCACGGCTCCGCCCAGGAAATCCGTTTCGATGGCACCGGGCGCCACTGTGTTGACTGCGATACCCCGGCTGCCCAGCTCCTTGGCCATGTACAGGCTGAGTACCTCCACTGCGCCCTTGACCGCCGAGTAGGCAGAGAAACCGGGATAGGACACTCGGGTCAGCCCGGACGAGATATTGACGATACGACCACCATCGGCCATCAGTGGCAGCAACGCCTGGGTGAGGAAGAACACCCCTTTGAAATGCACGTTCACCAGGGCATCGAACTGGGCTTCAGTGGTGTCGGCAATCGACGCCATGTCGCCATGGCCGGCGTTGTTGATCAGGTGGTCGAAGCTGTCGCGTTGCCAGGTCTCGTTCAGCGCCTGGCGCAGGCGTTGCACGAAGGCCGGAAAGGTGCTGACGTCGCCAGCGTCGAGCTGCAGAGCGACCGCCTTGCGTCCCTGGGCGTGGATGTCGGCAACCACGGCCTGTGCGGTGTCGGCCTGGCTATGATAGGTGACGACGACATCGATGCCCTGACGCGCGATGTTCAGCGCAGTATTGCGGCCGAGGCCACGGCTGGAGCCGGTTACGATGGCGATCTTGGTCATGGTAAAAATCCTCTCATGGGTGAACGGGATTTCATTGTGTGGCTCGTGGCGCAACCCCGTCGTTACCGAAACCTCGACGCTTTTTGCCTATTTCTCCAAGAGGAAAAGACATGCTCTGGATCAGCATCAGGAGCCCACGATGAGCGCAGCGCTGCTGGAGGTCGTCCGCGGTTATCTGGATCGACATGGCGAACCCGGCGGGCTTGCCCAAACGCCCATTCCCGGCTTGACCATCATTCGCACGTCAGAGCCCAGCGGGCTGGATTACGCCATCACCCGGCCTCTGGCCTGCCTGGTGTTGCAGGGCAGCAAGCGCGTCATGATGGGCACCCGGAGCTTTAACTTCAGCGCCGGTGATTCGCTGTTGATCACCGCCGACGTACCGACGGTCAGCCAGATCATCCAGGCGAGCCACGAGGTCCCGTACATCTCGCTGGTGATCGACCTCGATCCTGCACTGCTCACCGAATTGATGGAGGAGATGAAGGCGGTGCCGAGTGCGGAGCTGGAGCCCATCCGCATCGAACCGACCGATAGCGAAGTCGCCGAAGCGGCACTACGCCTGATGCGACTGCTCGAGCGTCCGGCTTCGGCGACAGTGCTGCATGCTTCGCTTGTGCGCGAACTGCACTACTGGCTGCTGGCTGGCCAACATGGCCCGGCGATCAGTCGTCTGGGCTGGCCGGACGGCCATGCGCAGCGCATCGCTCGGGCGGTGAAGGTGCTGCGCACCGAATTCACCCGGCCGCTGCCGGTGGAGCACCTGGCGTCCGTGGCCGGTATGAGTCCGTCATCTTTTCATCACCACTTTCGCAACCAGACATCATTGACGACGTTGCAATTTCAGAAACAGCTACGTCTGATCGAGGCGCGTCGCCTGATGACAGGGGAGGGCGCCACCGCCAGCAGTGCGGCGTTCGCGGTGGGTTACGAAAGCGTGTCTCAGTTCAGCCGGGAGTACCGCCGGCTGTTCGGCCTACCGCCAGCGAGAGATGCCAGTGTCGCCTGCTGACACTGGCAACCGCCTTGCTCACACCTGCCTCAAGGAAAAATCCGCAGGTTCGAAGCGTTCGCTCGCGTCCATGCGAATCCCCCGCAGACTGCGTGTTTCCAGATAGGACGCGTACAGTGGCTCGGCGAAGTAGCTGATCAGGATCGAGCGGCGACGTGTGCCGAGCCGGTTCAGGCTGCCGGCGTGTATCAGGTCCACATCGAACACTAGGATGTCGCCGGCCACACCCGTAAGCTGCACTGAGCGGGACTCGTCGTTGACGTCGAAGGGGGGCTCGCCGGCAGGCGGACGGTGGCTGCTCGGGACGATACGGGTGGCGCCATTGTCTGGGCCGTAGTCGTCGAAGTAGACCATGGCATTGGCGATATCGCCCGGGCGCTGCGCCGACAGATCGCGATGCAGTTGCTGATGACCGCCACCGGCCAGTGGCTCACGACCCTCCACCTGGGCGAGGAAGAAACGTTCGCCGATCAGCTCGCCGACCACTGCCAGCAGCTGTGGCAGGCGGCACACGGCCTGAATCATGGCGTCGTCATCCAGCAGTGAGTGATGCCAGTCTGTGCCGCGCGGTACCGGCCACTGATCCGAGGGGGTGATGCCCGCATCGAACACGGTGCGCAAGCCATCCAGCCACCCGACAGGAACCGCCTGGCGCAGCAACGCATAGCCGTCGTGGTGGAGTTGTTCGCGGTCCGTCATGGTCAGGCTCCCGTCATCCATACATCCGAAGAAAACAGCTGGAAGTCGAAGACGCAAGCCCGTTCTTCAATGCATGACTCTCCGTCTGCAAATTCAGCCGCAGGCCATGACCAAGACTGAATACAATGGCGCCTGAACTTTCCGCGCCATGCACATGGCTGTACCGAACGAGGAACGCCCCATGGCCTCCGCAGACAAACAGAAGAAGCGCGCCCAACGGGCCAAGACCAAAGCCAGGCAGAACCGCATGGGCAAGCCCAAGGCGCAGGCCAATGTCGTCCACCCGATTCTCGCCAACCCGCTGATCAACGAGCCGTTCGATGATGTCGAGATCGACCTGAGTACCTTCGATTTCAAGGACATCGAAGAGAATGGCTTCGACCCCGCGCATTTCGATGACCTGTTCCAGGCGATGAAAGCCGGCGAAGGCATCAGCCTGCTTGCCTTGTGCCTGGTATTCCTGCAATACCCGGTGCTGGAGCTGGTGGTCGCCGAGGAGTCGGAGGACGCCGCCACCGATTTCATGATGGGCCTGCTGATCGTCTACCGCGGCATCTTCCACGATGAAGACGAAGACGCCGCGATCACCTGGATCGGCAGCGACGCCTTCCAGAGCGCCTATAACGAAGCGTCGCTGATCCTGCAGAAGAAGAACGCCCGCGCCTGATCGGTCCTGCCGATCAACCTTTCAACGCTGCCTCGATTCTGGCGATGTCGATCTTGCTCATGGTCATCATCGCCTCGAAGGCGCGCTTGGCCGCTGCGCGATCGGAGCTGGCGATGGCGGCGCTGAGGATGCGCGGGGTGATCTGCCAGGAGATACCCCATTTGTCCTTGCACCAGCCGCATTCACTGGCCTGGCCGCCGTAGTCGATGATCGCGTGCCACAGGCGATCCGTCTCGGCCTGATCGTCGGTCGCCACCTGAAACGAGAACGCCTCGTTGTGCTGGAATGCCGGGCCGCCATTCAGGCCCAGGCAGGGTATGCCCATCACACTGAACTCCACCGTCAGCACATCGCCCTGCTGGCCACTGGGGTAGTCACCGGGCGCATGGTGTACCGCCAGCACGGCGCTGTCGGGAAAGGTCTTGGCGTAGAAGGTCGCAGCCTCCAGCGCATCGCGGTCGAACCAGAGGCAGATGGTGTTCTTGCTGGTCATCCTGAGTCTCCCACCATGGGTTGAGACTCAGGAGTCTAGACGGCAGTGGGGCGCTGGTTTGTTCTTCTGTTCGTCGTTACGGCTGCGGCTCTCTCATCCAGAACGTCGGGAACTGATCGAACGGGTAGTGCTTGCCGTCGTAGCGGACGGTGGTGCTGACCTTGCGTAGCACGGGCTCCTGCCGGCCAGCACGAATATGGGCGGTTACTACCAGGTCGGCGTAACCGTGGGCTTGCTTGGGCCCAAGGCTCAGCGTCAGGTCGGCCTGCTCCGACTCGAAATCACCATCCAGTGCGCAGGCCACGCCCTTTACCGTCGTCCACGAATACAGATAGGTGGCAAACACCGGCCTTAGCCGAGGCCCTTGCGGCACCACCAGCGTCAGCAGGTCATTGAAGCCGGCATCCGGACAACTTGCCCCACGCGCGACACTGCGCACCACCACGCCGAACGCGCGAACGCCTGGTGCCAGGTGATAACGCGCGGTATCCAGCCACAGGCTGCCAGCATCGATTTCCAGTGCGGCATCTTCGCCGAGGTAGTCGTCATGTCGCTCGCGCAATTGCCCGCTCTGCGCGTCCACCTTCGCCACCAGCCAGTTGAGATTGCGCTCGCCCGCTGGCGTGGTGTCCTCGGCGTCACGGTAAGCCAGGGTCACTACGGACAACGCCGAATCATCCGGCCAAGACTTGCAGGCAGCCGCCACCAATGGTCCGTCGCCATGCCCGTCAGGGGGCGTCCAGCCTTGCTGTCCCAGTTGGGTCGCCAGTGAGTCCAGCAATGCAGCGTTGCAGGGCTGTGGCTGGCGCGTATCGGCTTGAGCGATAGGCAACAGACAGAGCGCCAAGGCGGGGAGGATGCTAGGTAAACGATCCATGTTGGTGAGTCCTTGTTCGGCGGCATTTGTTTGAGTGGAAACCGGGGGAGAGGATGGAGTCGCTGGACTATGTTGGGGGCTGCTATCGGCCACTAGCGGACGTTCATAGCAGAGAAAATAAATCTGCTCCCTTTCCCCGCTTGGGCGACCAGGATGTAGACCAAAGTGCGATTACGGTTCGCCAGCTCGATACACGACTGCGCAAAGAAATGCTCCTTGATGTCTGATTTTCAGGGCTGCCCCCCCTCAGGACTGCCGGTCACGTATGGATGCCGGGAGGTCCAAGAACGCTTCGAGCTCTACAAAAGGCATCGGTTTGGCAAAGTAATACCCCTGAAAAACATCGCAGTAGCTGCCCTTCAGAAATTCCATTTGCGACTCTGTTTCCACGCCCTCGGCGACCACCGTCAGGCTGAGGTGATGGGCCATTGAAATAATGCCTTGGGTGATCGCTGCATCGTTATGATCGGTAGCGATTTCCTGGACGAAGGAGCGGTCAATCTTGATTTTGTCGATGGGCAAACGCTTGAGGTAGCTGAGGCTGGAAAAACCGGTGCCGAAATCGTCCAGTGCAATGCGCACCCCCAGCGCCTTGAGCCGGTGCAGCGTTTCGATCGCCTGCTCAGCGTTATTCAATAGAAGCGACTCGGTGATCTCCAGCTCCAACTGCTCACCCCGGAGACCGTGTTTTTCAAGGGTAGCCTGGACATACTGGACGAAATGGCCGCGATGAAAATGCATCGGCGAAATATTCACGGCCATCGAGATGCTCGTGGTGCCTTGATCACTTAGCTGGCGCAACTGCGCACAGGCCGCATCGAGTACCCAAAGGCTTAGCGGGATGATCTGGCCACTGTCTTCAGCCACCGGCACAAACACCGTTGGTGAGATAAACCCCTTCTCCGGATGCTCCCAGCGCAGCAACGCTTCTAGCCCGACCACTCGCCCCGTGCGCGCGTCCACCTGCGGTTGATAATGCAGCTGTAATGTCTGAGTTTCGATCGCCTTTTGCAGGTCGTTGCGCAGGCTCGCGTACTCGCAAACGCGCTGATTCAGATCGCTGGTGTACCACTGAAAGTTGTTGCGCCCTTGCTGCTTGGCTTTGTACATCGCCATGTCAGCCTGCTGGATCAGCTGCATCGGCTGCTCGATATGACCATCGCTCAGGGTGATACCGACACTAGCACTCACGTGCAGGTCCATGCCCTGGACGCAGTAGGGTTTGGCAATGCTGGCCATCAATCGCTCGGCCACCGGCACAACGTCCTCATCACAAAGTAGGTCCGGTAGCAGAACGATAAATTCATCACCGCCCATGCGCACGATGGTATCCCCGGGACGAACCTGCTGGGTCATACGCTGCGCGACCTCAATCAGCACTTGGTCGCCGAAGTAGTGCCCGATCGAATCGTTAATGGATTTGAATCCATCCAGATCAAGGTACATTACCGCCAGGCGGCGCTTATGCCGACGACTGATGTGACAATCCAGAGCAAGCCGGTCTTCAAGCGAAACACGATTAAGCAAACCGGTCAGCCGGTCATGGCTGGCGTTAAAGCTCACTTGGCGCTCGAAATGCTTCTGCTCGCTGATATCCCGAGCGATGCCAAACACACCGACGATCTCGTCATTGACCATGATCGGCAGGTTGGAGATGTCCATGGTCAACAGGTTGTCACTCTCGTCGCGAAGCCGGGCCTCAAAGCGTTGGGGCGCTCCGGCGCAGGCTGCTGAAAAATGCTGGCTGACCTGTTGCAGGTCTTCTTCGAGCACCAGCTGAGAAAAGTGATGGCCAATGAAGTTGGAGGCTGTGTGCGGTTTCAGCTTCAGGCCTGCCGGATTCACACTCTGGATATTGCCGGCCAGATCAAGCGCGAAAACCGGGTTTGGGTTGTAGGTAAACAATGAGCGAAAACGTTGTTCGCTTTCCTCCAGACGTTGGCCGTCACGCTCATGACGGATAGCGATGACGGCGAGTTGGGCGGCGCAGGTCATTTGTTGAATTTGCGCCTCGTTCGGCGTATGGACACGGCTCTGGTACAGAGCAAATGTGCCCAATACACCTCCTTGATGGGAGAGCAACGGCAGCGACCAGCAGGAGCGCAGGTTATGCCCCAGCGCCAAGCTGCGAAAGCGCTCCCAGCGTGGATCCAGGGCGATGTCTTCGGTGACTACAAGCTCGCGCCGGAACACTGCGGTGCCGCAGGTTCCTTCCTGTGGACCAATGGCCATTCCATGAACCGCGTTGTTGTACTCTGCCGGCAGGCCGGGCGCTGCGCCGTTAAGCAAGCGTTTGCCCTCGGCATCAGCAAGCAAAATCGAGGAGCGGGTTGTGGGGGCCTGTGTGTCGAGCATCTGGCAGATCGCGCTGAGTATTTCGTCCAGATGATGGTCGGCCGCGATCATTCCAAGAATGTCACGTTGCGGATCGGCAAGTGTCTTGCTCTGCAGGCCCGTGCAAAAAGTGTTCATGGTGGTTCCTGAAGACTCTCAAGATCGTCCGGTCTTCAGAGAGTCAGAAACAGTGGGCGGCCGATCACTGTCCACTAGTACGTCGGTAGCGCACTGTATAAAGCACTAACGAGCTAAAAACAGACTCAGAGCCCATATAAAAAACGGTATCAGATTGCCGCCATCTGGCTGACTTCGCGTTCTCGACGCGCGGCAATGTATTGGCCGAACGAAAAGGGGGGCAGATAAGTTTTCCCGACTCTAGAACGTCCGTCTTGTTGGCCGATTGTAGCGGTTGATGACCGTCCGCTAATGGCCGATTGCAGCCTGTCACCCATTCACCGCCAGCATCAGCAGCAAGGCCATTGGAGCGTCTAGGCGAATAGGCACATCGCAGATTGCCAAAGCAGAAACCCATCTCACGACAGGCTCCTGTCCGGCTCGATGCTGAGCTACTTGGCGGCCGCTTCCTTCGCAGAGTCGGTGCTGTACAGCGCCAGGTGGTTGGCGATGCACATATCCATCGCCTCGATCAGAAACAGGTGGGGCTTGTCTTTGATCGGCGGAACCAGGCAGCGGCTGGCCACCCGTTGGCCGAGCATTTCCGCATCGATGTAGATGAGGTTGACCGGCGACTTCTCCGGATTTTCTTCGGCGCTGAAGAAGGCGCGGGTGTATTCCTCGTCCCCCGCAGTTTTGTCGAAGGTGCTGCTGTCGATCCGGGTTGTCAGGACTTCGCCGACAGGTAGTTCCTGGCGGCTGAGGATGGCGACGCCAATCGGGCCGGTCAGCCCTGCGACCAGCGAGCTTTTGCGCAACTGCGATTGCAGGTTGGCGTAGGTCACGAAGTGATGGACGTTGATGGCGGGTTGGCTGCCCAGCTCCGGGAAGGCCTCATAAGCCCGGTGTGCCAGCAGTCGCGGGCCTGTGGGCTTGGTGGCGGTGTCCGGCATGCGGTAGATGGCGTAGGCGCTGCTGGTGACCAGCAGGCTGAAGATCTCCTTCTCGCTTTCACTGCTGGGGCGTTGATCGTGGATGACGATCTTGTCGGATTGCTCGATGCCGGGGAATTCCGGTGGTGGCAGCGAAGGCTGACTGGCGCAGCCTGCAATGATCAGTGGGGCGGCGACGAGAAGGTATTTGAGAGCGCGCATACGACATCCTGTTGTCGGGAAAAGGTCTGTTGGCTCATGGCCAGGCATCTGCGCGAGCTGGCGATGCATGATGGCCATGGGCTATGCATGCTGGCTCAAGCCGCGGGCGTTTTCAATGCCTGCCGTGGTAGGCCCAGGCAAGTGCCCATTGCGCGCTCAGGCAGCAAGCAGAATATCGATATCGTGCCGCCGGCTCAGCTCACCCACCGCTGCCGCGCCCAGCCACTGAACCCATCCACTGCCAGCACCAGCAGCAACATGGCCAGGATCACCGTGGCCGCCTGGGCTTCCTGGAACAGGCTGAGCGACACGTAGAGCATCTGCCCCAGGCCGCCGGCGCCGACGAAGCCGAGCACGCTGGCCATGCGGATGTTGTTCTCCCAGCGGTACAAGGTGTAGGCCACCAGCTGCGGCCAGACCCCGGGCAGGGTGCCGTAGCAGAAGGCGAGCATGCGTCCGCCGCCGCTTTCGCGGATGGCGTCGGCTGGCTCGCGCGGGGTGTTTTCCAGCGCTTCGGCGAACAGGCGGCCGAGCACGCCGGCGGTGTGCAGGGCCAGGGCGAGGGTGCCGGCGTTGGGGCCGAGGCCGGCGGCCAGCACCATCAGCGCCGCCCATACCAGCTCGGGAATGGCGCGCAGGGCGTTGAGCAGCAGGCGTGTGGCGTGCAGGGCGATACCGCCGAATCGCCCGGCGGCCGGCAGTGCCAGGGCCAGGCCGAGCAGGGCGGCGAGCAGGGTGCCGATGGCGGACATGGCCAGGGTTTCCAGCGCGCCACGGCCGATGGCCTGCAGGTGTGCGGCCGAGAAGTCCGGCTGCAGGAAGCCGCTGGCGTACTGGCCCATCTGCGCCAGGCTGTCGCCGGCGACCAGGGCGCCGAGGTCGATGCCCAGATAGAGGAACGAGGCAACCACCGCGGCGAGGAGGGCGGCGAGCAGGATCAGGTTGCCGGCTCTCATGTCAGCCTCGCGCGCAGCAGGCGGCTGAACTGGTCGGCCAGCAGCACCAGCAGCAGGAAGGTGAGCAGCATGCTGGCCACTTCGCCGCCAGCGAACATGCGCAGCGACAGGTCGATCTGCTGGCCCAGGCCGCCGGCACCGACGAAGCCCATTACCACCGAGGCGCGGATGGCGCATTCCCAGCGGTACACGGTGTAGGAGAGCATTTCCCCGGCGGCATTGGGCAGTACGCCGTAGGCGAAGGCGGCCAGGCGGCTGCTGCCGGCACCCAGCAGTGCGCGGGTGGGGCGGGCGTCGACCGATTCGAAGATTTCCGCATACACCTTGCCGAGCATGCCGGCGTAGGTGATGGCGATGGCCAGCACCCCGGCGGTGGGGCCGAGGCCGACGGCGCGGACGAACAGCAGCGCCCAGACGATTTCCGGCACGCTGCGCAGGAAGATCAGCAGGCCGCGCACTGGCCAGCGCGCCAGGTTCGCCCACCAGGCCGGGCGGCCGCCACGGTGCACGGCCGACAGCGACAGCGCACGGCTGGCCAGCAGCGCGGCGGGGATGGCGATGAGCAGTGCCAGGCTCATGCCGGCGGTGGCGATGGCCAGGGTTTCCAGGGTGGCGCGGCCGAGCAGGGTGAGAAACTCGGCGTCATGCGCAGGCGGCCAGAAACCGGCGAGGAAGTTGCCCATGGCGCGAGTGTTGTCGCCATCGACCAGCACGGCCAGGTCCAGCTCGCTCAGGCTCAGGCCCGGCCACAACAACAGCAGCGCCAGTACGGTGATCAGCAGGCGCGGCAGGGCGGCGGGGTCGCGTGGGGCAGTGGTCAGCATCGCGGGATATGCGTCGGTTGCGGCGGCACGGGGGAGCTGGGCGTGGCCTGCAGTTGCTCGTTGGCGTACAGCGCATCCAGTTGCGCTGGCTGCACGTCACCAGCCGGCAGGTCGAAGGTGATACGTCCATCGCGAATGCCGACGATGCGGGGGAAGTGCGCCAGCGCCAGGTCGACGGCGTGCAGGCTGGCCAGTAGGGTCATGCCGCGTTCGGCTGCCTCGCGGTTGAGCACGGCCAGGGTATGGCCGGCCAGCACCGGGTCCATGGCCGAGACCGGTTCGTCGGCGAGAATCAATTCAGGCGCCTGGTACAGCACGCGGGCGATGCCGACGCGCTGCAACTGGCCACCGGAAAGCTGGTCGCAGCGCTGGTAGAGCTTGTCGGCGATGTCCAGCCGCGTCAGGGCGGCCTGGGCACCGCTGGCATCCAGCGGATGCAGCAGGTTGAGCAGGCCTTTGACCACTGACCACTGGCCAAGCTTGCCGGCCAGCACGGCGGTGACCACGCGCTGACGCGGTGGCAAAGGCGGTGCCTGGTGGATCAGACCGATGCGTGCGCGCAGACGCTGGCGCTGGCGGGCAGCCAGGCGCCAGGGGTTGTGCTGCAGCAGGTCGATCTCGCCGCGTGTGGGTTGCAGGCTGGTGGCCAGCAGGCGCAGCAGGGTGGTCTTGCCGGCGCCCGAGGGGCCGATGATGGCCACCCGTTCGCCGGGGCTGACCTGCAGATCGATATCTTCGAGCGCGACCTTGCCGTTGGCGTGGGCCAGGCCCACGCCACGCAGGGCGATGCTCACTTCAACAGACCAGCGGCGCGAGCGGCTTCTTCGATGCCTTCGTAGTTCTCGGGCTTGGTTTCGATGAAGCGGCTGGCGGCCTGCAGGTCGAGAATCGCCTTGTGCTCCGGCTTGGCCGGATCGAGGGCGAGGAAGGCGGCCTTGATCTTCGCCTGCAGGTCGGCGTCGAGGTTGCCGCGCACGGTCCAGTTGTAGTCGTAGTAGGTCGGGGTGGTGGCGAAGACCTTGACCTTGTCGGTGTCGACCTTGCCGGCATCCACCAGCTTCTGCCACACCGAGGCGTTGAGCACGCCGGCATCAGCCTTGCCGGCCTGCACCCAAGCCGCGGTGGCGTCGTGGGCGCCGGAATAGGCCACGCGGCTGAAGAAGTCTTCCGGCTTGATGCCGTCCTGCAGCATGAAGTAGCGCGGCATCAGGCTGCCGGAGGTGGAGGACACCGAACCGAAGGCGAAGCTCTTGCCTTTCAGATCCTGCAGCGATTTCACCGCCGGGTCGGAGGTGATGAACTTGCTGGTGAACTCGGCGTCCTGCTCACGCTGCACCAGCGGCACGGCATTGCCGGTTTTCAGGCGCGCCTGGACGAAGGTGAAACCGCCCAGCCAGGCCATGTCGATACGGTCAGCGGCCAGCGCTTCGACCACGGCGGCGTAGTCGGCTACCGGTACGAACTCCACCTTCATGCCCAGTTCCTGCTCCAGGTAGGCGCCCAGCGGCTTGAATTTGCGCAGCAGTTCGGTGGGGGCTTCGTCAGGGATGGCCGAGACCTTGAGGACGTCGGCGGCTTGCGCGAATACAGCGGATACGGATAGGGCGATGCCGGCGGCGAGCGCCAGGGTGTTCTTGAACATGTCGGATTCTCCGGTTCAATAGCGGGGAAGGCGCGCGGAGTATAGTGGCCCGACGCTGCCGATGCAGCCCCGGCAGCACACAACTGACTCCGGGGTTAAGATGCGCGCTGGATACGAACTGCCTGGAGTTGATCGATGACTGCAACGCTGCCCGCCCTGGCCTTCGCCGGGATTGGTCTGATGGGCCTGCCGATGACCCGCCGCCTGCTCACCGCAGGCTACCCGCTGACCCTGTGGAACCGCACGCCGGACAAGTGCGCGCCGCTGCTGGAGCTGGGCGCGCATCGTGTGGAGAACCCCGCCGAGCTGTGTCGCGACGCCAATGTGGTGATGCTCTGCCTGGCCAATACCGAGGTGGTGCGCGAGGTGGTGTTCGGCCCGGGCGGGATCGTCGAGGGCGCGCGGCCGGGGCAGTTGCTGGTGGACTTTTCCAGCCTCGAGCCGGCAGCCACCCGTGAGATGGCCGCCGAGCTGGAGGCACGTACTGGCATGCGCTGGGTGGATGCGCCGGTTTCCGGCGGCACGCCGGGGGCTGAGGCCGGCACGCTGGCGATCATGGCTGGCGGCCGCGAAGAGGATGTGGAGCGTGTGCGCCCGGTGCTGGCGCATCTGGGTCAGCGCCTGACACGCATGGGCGAGGTGGGTGCCGGGCAGGTGACCAAGGTGTGCAACCAGATGATCGTTGCCTGCAATGCGCTGGTGATCGCCGAAGTGGTGGCGCTGGCCGAGCGCTCCGGCGTCGATGCCAGCCTGATCGCCCCGGCCCTGGCCGGCGGTTTCGCCGATTCCAAGCCGCTGCAGATCCTCGCGCCGCAGATGGCAGCGAGCCAGTTCGAGCCGATCAAGTGGCATGTACGCACGTTGCTCAAGGATCTCGACACCGCAGTGAAACTGGCGCGCGAACAGGGCAGCTCCACGCCCATGAGCGGCCTCGCCGCGCAACTGATGCGTCTGCATGGCAGCCAGGGCAACCTGGAACGCGACCCCGCCACGCTGGTGGAGCTGCTGCGGGAGCAGTGCCCATGAAGATCGCGGCCAACCTGTCCATGCTGTTCACCGAGTTGCCGCTGCGCGAGCGTGTGCTGGCGGCGATGACGGCGGGTTTCGATGGCGTGGAAATTCAGTTTCCCTACGAGTTGCCAGCGGTAGCCCTGAAAGAAGTGCTGGAGTTGACCGCTCTGCCGCTTGTGCTGATCAACGTGCCGGCAGGCGATCTGATGAGCGGTGGCCCCGGCCTGGCTAGCGTGCCGGCGCGCCAGGCCGAGTTCGACGCCGCCCTGCAGGAGGCGTTGACCTACGCCGCCATGGCGCGCCCGGCCTGCATCAATGTGCTGCCCGGCCGCCTGGCCGAAGGCGTGAGCCGCGAGCAGGCGCTGGATTGCCTGGCCGCCAACTTGCGCAAGAGCGCCGAGGCCTTCGCGTCGTTGGGTATCCGCGTGTTGGTGGAGGCGATCAACCCGATCGACATGCCGGGCTTTCTGATCAATACGCCGGAGGATCTGGATACGCTGCTACGTGCAGTGGATCACCCGAATCTGGCCGTGCAGTACGACCTCTACCATATGGCGCGTCAGGGGCTGGACGTGGCCGCAGGCATGCGCCTGCTGGCCGGGCGCATCGGTCATGTGCAGTTCGCCGACGTGCCGGGGCGTGGCGCGCCAGGTACCGGCGAGCTGGCGTTCCCCGCGCTGCTCGGTGCGTTACGTGACAGCGGTTACAGCGGCTGGCTGGGCGCCGAGTACAAGCCGGGCGAGGTGGGTACGCAGGCGAGTCTGGGCTGGTTGGCACAGTGGCAACAGCGCATGTGCATGTAGGGTGTGCTGTGCGCACCGCGATTCGCATGGTTGTCGGCTGGATCGGTGATTGGGTTTTGGCTCGGTGCGCACGGCGCACCCTACGGGAACTGAAGCCCCCTCCGACAGGGGTTGCACAACTGCTTGTAGGAGGCGCTTTAGCGGCGATCCTTTGCTCTGGGGCGAAGGCTCAAGACCTTGCCGCCACCCGCTCCAGTGGCCGGTAATGCGGCGGGAAGCGGGCCAGGATTTCCTCCAGCGGTACCGGTTTGCTGAACAGGTAGCCCTGCACCTGATCGCAATCGCGTTCCTGCAGGAACGCCAGCTGCTCAGCGGTTTCCACGCCTTCGGCGACGACCTTCAGATGCAGGGCGTGGGCCATGGCGATGATGGCGTGGACGATCTCGCGGTCCTGACTGGAGTGGGCCACGTCCTGAATGAAGGAGCGGTCGACCTTCAGCGTATCCAGCGGCAGGCGGCGCAGGTAGGCGAGCGAGGAATAGCCGGTGCCGAAGTCGTCGATGGACAGGCTGACGCCCAGCGCGCGGATATTTTCCAGCAGGCCGATGGCGCGGTTGATGTTGCTCAGCAGTGCGCTCTCGGTCACCTCCAGCTCCAGGCAGTGAGCGGGGCAACGCGTCGCGTTCAACAACTGCTCGATGCGCCCAGGCAACTGATCGTTGGCCAGGTTCAGCGCCGAGCAGTTGACCGCGATCTTCAACCCCGGATAGCCGAGGCGGTCCAGGCTGTTGAGGTCGAGACAGGCGCGGCGCAACACCCAGTTGTCGAGCTGATCGATGAAGCCGTTGGCTTCGGCGATGGCGATGAAGCGCTCGGGTGTCAGCAAACCGTGCTGTGGGTGATGCCAGCGCACCAGGGCTTCGAGTTTGCTCAACACGCCGCTGCGCAGATCGATGATCGGTTGGTAGAACAGGGTCAGGCCACTGTCCTGCTGCAGGGCCTGGCGCAGGTCTTCTTCCAGTTGCAGCTCGAACGAGGCTTTCTGCTTCAGGTGCGGGTTGAAGAAATGCACCACGTTGCGCCCGCTGCCCTTGGATTGGTACAGCGCCAGGTCAGCGTGCTTGAGCAGTTCGTCGGCGTTGCTGCCATCCTGCGGGAACAGGCTGATGCCGACGCTGGTGGTCATCACGATCTTGCGTCCGGCAAAGCTGATCGGCTCCTTCATGTGCTCCAGCATGCGCGCGGCCAGTGCGCGCGGGTCGGCGTTGCTGTCGAGGCTGGCGACCACGCAGAATTCGTCGCCACCGAAGCGCGCGATGATGTCGCGCTCACGCAGCGCACTGCGGATGCGTTGCGCCACCACGCGCAGCAACTCGTCGCCGGCGTCGTGACCAAGGCTGTCATTGATGCGTTTGAAGTGGTCGACATCGAGGAACATCACCGCCAGGCTGCGGCCGGTGACCGCGTGTTCCTCCAGGGTGGCGGCGAACACCCGGTTGAAGCCACGGCGGTTGAGCAGCTCGGTCAGGGGATCGAAATGCGCCACCTGCTCCAGCGAGGCCTTGGCCTGATCGAGCTGCACCAGCAGGGTATTGACCCGTTGCAGGTCGCGCTCCTTGTCGTCGAGCTTACGGCCGGCCCAGGCCGCGGCCAGGCTCAGGCTGAGAATCAGCAAGGTGATGGAGGCGACGATCAGAACCAGTTGCACGCTGTTGTCGGCGCTACGCAACTGCAGCGGCGTGCCGTCCGGCACCACCAGTTTGAGTGCGGCCATGCCGGTGTAGTGCATCGAGGCGATCGCCGCGCCCATCACCAGCGCTGCGGAATACTTCAGCCAGCGTTGGCGAAGCTGCGAGCCATGGCGCACGTAGCGGTTGAGCAGCAGCGCGGCGAAGCTGGCGCTGATGGCGACGACGATGGACAGGGTGAACAGGCCGCCGTGGTAGTAGGCCTGGGCCTCCGAACGGATCGCCGCCATCCCGCTGTAGTGCATGGCGCTGATACCCAGGCCGATGATGCTGGCGGCCAGCAACTGGCGGCTCAGGCCGGGACGCGGCATGGCCATGTAGTACACGGCCAGGAGGGCGGCGGCCAGGGCCACCAGCAGCGACAGTACGGTGGTGGCGAGGTCATAGCGAATGGCGACAGGCGCCTGGAACGCCAGCATGCCGATGAAGTGCATGGACCAGATGGCGCCGGCCAGGCACAGCCCGCCGAGCAGCCCCCAGACCAGACGCATGCTGCGCCTCAGGACGTTATCGAGGTGCCTGGCGATGGTCAACGTGCTGAGGCTGCCGACGCTGGCGATGACGTATGACAGTGTCACCAGCCAGGGATCGTGTTCGCAATTGAGCAGGAGCTGGCCCTGCTCGGGTAGGTTGGCAAGAAAGCGGATCGACAGTCCTTCCATAGCCATCTCCCGCCTTGCGGCAGTGTGAGTGCCTTAGTCAGTGAAGCACAGGCACGCCCGTACCACCTATTATCCGTAATCGTTGAGCGAGATCACCCGGGTCTTGCCGATGCGGTGGCGATAGATTTCGCGCAGGTACTTGATCGCCTGTTTGACACTTTCGCGTGTCAGGCGGATGTCATTGATCGAAACGAACTTCTCCGTGTCGTGGATCAGCTCGCGGTACTTCTTCTCGTACATCGGTTTGATCGCATACCAGTTGGTGTCGAGGATCTTCGCCGGGTCTTCGTGCTCGTTGAGCATGGCGTCGAGCTGCGCTTCGTTGAAGCGCTCGGAGACGATGAAATCGAGCATGGCGTCGTCCAGGCTGTCGTCGAAGCGGTACTGGTCGCGGGCGAAGCAGCGCTTGATGTAGGCGACGATCAGGGTCAGGAAGTCGTCCGACAGGCACGGGCTCTTGACGATCAGGGTGGTCAGCGACAGGTTCGCCGAGGCGCCGATTACCAGCGCGTAGCGCTTGAGCGTGGTGTTGGGGAAGAGGTTGTTGAGGTGGGTCTTGAGCCGGTTCAGGTCCATGTAGGACAGCTTGTAGTCCTTGGGCAGCGAGACGATGGACACCACCGAGGAGCAGTTCTTGAAGAAGTGCAGGTCGCTCAGTTGCGTGGCGTCATAGCCGCTGGACTTGTACTGCTCCAGCGCCTGGCGATAGCGCTTGGACTCGATCGGCAGCAGGCTGATGCCTTCGATGGCCTGGGTGACCTTGTTGAAGTGCGGCAGGTCGATGGAGCGGAAGAACAGGTCGTCGATGTTCAGCCGTGGCGGGCTTTGGTCCTTGTCCAATACGCGGAATTTCTCCGAGAGTTGGGCATGCTGTTCGGGCACCACGGATTCGGCGTAGGCCACGGCCACCGGGCCGGCCAGGCTCATGAACAGGTCGTTGGCGTCGAGGCGGATGGTTTCGCCGATGTCGATGCCGGCGCGGCGGAAGTAGTTCTGGTCGTAGTCGCTGGTCACCGCCTGGGCAGTGAGGATGTTGAAGATCTGCTGCGAGATGTACTGGTTGGCGTGGCGCTCCATGGCGGTCACGTCGATGTTGTGGATGCTGCCGTCACCGCTTTCCTCGGCGTAACGCATGATGTCGTTGGAGATCAGCATCATCGCGTTCCACGGGCGGATGCGGCGCATCACGCTTTCGGCGCTGTTCTGCTCGTTGTCGAAGTTGTAGGAGAAGTCCCATTCCTCGGCCAGGTACTTGCAGAGCAGGCGTCCGGCATTGATGTGCAGGGCTTCGGACATCTCGCTGCGCTGGTCGGAAATGTTCGGCAGGATGCAGATGCCGCTGGTGAAGATCGGTTCGAAGACGAAACCACGTTCGCGCTCGGCCTCTCCATCGTCCGGCGTCTTGCTGTCGAAGGTCTTGCTCATGTAGGCGAACTGTTGTGCCAGACCGAACTCCGAAGCCATGCCTGAGCCGGTGCCGCCGCCGGCGCTGAAGATATAGAAGTACAGGCGCGACTGGTTGGCCTTGATCCCGCAGGAGTCGATCAGATAGCTGTGGATGAACTTCCAGTCTTCGTTGGAGAAACGCTGGGTGTCCTTGTTGAGGATGATCTTGGCCAGGTACTGCCCGAGGATCGGCGCGTTGCCGGCACCACCGGCATGCACCTCGGACAGGTCCATGATCTTCATCTTGCTGTAGTCGTCGAGAAAACCGCTCATCTCGCCCTTGCGCGAGAAGCGGATGCGCCCGGCGATGTCCTTGTCCAGGTCGCCGAGCATCACCAGCGGCTCGATCAGGAATACCGGCTTGCTGCTCTTGCGCGGCGCGCGCAGCAGGTTGCTGCGAATCCAGCGACTGGGGCGCGAGGCCTGCTCGATGGTGGCAGTGGCTTCGCTGTGAAACTCTTCCAGATAGAACTGGCGCGCGTTGTAGACCAGGGAGGCGACGTCCAGTGCGATGTTCGAGCCGCAGCGGCCAAGGCCGATCAGGCACACCGAGGGAAATTGCTGGATGCGGCTCGACTCGCCCTCATCCAGCGGCTCGCCCAGCGGGAATACCATGTTGCGCAGGCCATCGAGGTTATCCAGGATGCGCTCGATATCGCGTTCGGTGAAATACAGATACTGCTCGCCGCTAGCGCTGTGCCCCGGCAGCGCGGGTGGCGCCAGCAGGTTGTCGGCGATATCGGCCAGGGTGGCTTCCTTTGCGGGGGCTACGGCGTCTTTTTTAGTTTTCATCAGTGACAGTCCGGCGAGTCAGTGGGGTATTGGCCATTGGCCATAAAATGACCAACCCCATAGGTTCTAGCACGGAAAAAAGCACTTTGCCTTATTCCCCACGGATATGAGCTGCTTTGGCTAAGCGGCTTCGCGCTGCACATAAAGCAGGCGTATGGCAGTGGCCTGCCCCGCACAGGGCGTACTCGCCGCAGGCATTGCGCCGCTGGGGCGGGAGGAGAGAGGGCGCCCCATGGGAACGGGGGCGCCGGGTGCACTTCGGAGGCAGGGTGCGCTGTCGGTCTCAGGGCACCAGCAGAATCTTGCCGTCACGCTCGCCGCTGGCGGCAGCGGCTACGGCGTCCTTGATGTGTGCCAGGTCATAGGTCGCCGCGACGCGGGTCTTCAGCTTGCCGCTGGCGATCAGTTGCACCAGTTCGCCGAACACCTTCATCTGCTGCGCCGGGCTGGCCTGCTGGAACCACTTGGCTAGCCAGAAACCGCGCAGGGTCACGTCACGGAATACGAACGAGGCGGGAGAGACCTGGCAGGCCTGGCCGCTCATCATGCCGTAGTTCACCAATACGCCGCCGTTGGCCAGCACTGCGGCCAGGTTGTCGGTGCTGACGCCGCCGACCGCATCGATACCCAGGCGAACTTCGGCGCCGCCAGTGGCTGCGCGCACACGCTTGGCCAGGTCCGGGCCGTCCACCAGCACCAGATCACCGCCCTCGGCCTCGACGCCGGCAATGGCCGAATCACGGCGTACCACGTTGATGGTCTTGAAACCGCGCAGCTTGGCCAGCTGAATCAGATAGCTGCCGACGCCGGAGTTGGCGGCGTTCTGGATCACCCAGTCGCCCGGCTTGAGGTCGACGAATTCGCTGAGCAGCAGCGAGGCAGTGGGTGGGTTGACGGTAAGCATGGCCAGTTGCAGCGGGTCGGCATCCGGCAGCGGGATGAGTTTTTCCGCTGGCGCATTCAGAGCCGTGACCCAGGTACCGCAACCGACCGGCAACAGCACGGTCTGGCCGACCTTGAAGTTGCTCACGCCTTCACCGAGCGCCTCGACCTTGCCGACGCCTTCGTTGCCGCCCACGGCCGGCAGTGGCGGCAGCATGCCGTAGGCGCCGGTCAGGGTCAGCACGTCGGACGGGTTGATCGGTGCAGCCAGTACCTTGACCCGCACTTGTCCGGCAGCGGGTTCCGGCAACTGCAGTGGCACCGCGCTGATCACGTCCTGCGGCACCGGGCCGCGTTGTTGGTATTCGGCTTTGAGCATGGTCTTGATCTCCTGAAGGCAGGCGCAAAATGCGTGCAGCCAGTCTAGCCGCGATAGGGCAAAGCGGAATGAATCGGCCGGCATCCACTCTGGTTATGAAGGCGGCCAGGCGTCTATGCTCTGGCGGGATCGATAGTGGGGTAGAAGATGCTCAGATGGTGGCTGGGAGTGATGCTGGCATGCCTGAGCCCGACGGTTGCGGCCGAGCTGCTGCATGTCGGCTTTGGCACGCACAAGCCGCCTTATGTCTACGAAGGTGAGCCGCGTGGCCTGGAATATGAATTGGTGGAGCGTGCTGCGCACAACGCCGGTTTTGAAGTGACCGCCTATTACGCGCCGATAGAGCGCTTGCACCTGATGCTGCGCCGCGGCGAGATCGACGCCATTACCACCACTCACGAGCGCAGTGGCGTGCAGGCCTTCTATTCGGACGTCTACATCCATTACCAGAACGTGGCGGTAGCGCTGGCCAAACGCGGTTATCAGATCGAGCAGATCGCCGACCTCGGTCAGTACGCGGTCAGCGCCTTTCAGCGTGCGCGACTGCTGATGGGGCCAGAGTTCGAGCGCATGGCCATGAACAATCCGCGCTACCGTGAGGAGGCGCTGCAGATCAATCGCAATCGCCTGCTCTACAGCGGCCGCACCGATGTGGTGGTGGGCGACAAGCGCATCATCCGCCACCTGAATCGCGAGGTGGATGATCAGGTCGACGTGACCCAGCCACTGGCCTGGTTCGATATTTTCCCACCGACGCCATACCGTGTCGGCTTTCGCCGGGACGAACAACGTCGGCGTTTCGACGAGGGCCTTCGTATGCTCAGAGAGAGCGGCGAATACCTGCGTATCGAGCAGCGCTACCTGAACGACTGAAACCTGAGGAAACTTTTGCGGGGCTGTCACGGCTGAGGGGCTGTTGCACTATGGCCGCCTGTCTGACGCATGGAGACGCCACGATGCCGCGCCTGAAACCCCTCGCAGCCCTCGGTCTGCTCGCCCTGTTCGGCTATCAGTACAGCCTCGCCGAAGACCGCCAACTGAGCTCCGAACTGGGGCCGCTGAACGTTCACACCGTCGCCGAAGGTCTGGCCAATCCCTGGGCCGTCGCCTTCCTGCCGGGTGGCCAGGGTTTCCTGGTCAGCGAGCGGCCAGGAGCCTTGCGCCGGGTAAGTGCCGAGGGCGAGGTTTCGCAGCCGCTGCGCGGTGTGCCCAAGGTCTTCGCCGTCGGCCAGGGCGGCTTGCTCGACGTGGTGCTGTCGCCTGACTTCGCCGAGGACCGCCTGGTCTATCTGTCCTACGCCGAGCAAGGCGACGGCGCGGCGGGTACGGCTGTCGGGCGTGGCAAGCTGTCGGCCGATGCCACGGCGCTGGAAGGCTTCGAGGTGATCTTCCGCCAGCAACCGAAGCTGTCCAGCGGCACGCACTTTGGCTCGCGGCTGGTGTTCGACCGCGATGGCCATCTGTTCATCGCCCTGGGCGACAACAACAATCGCCCCACCGCGCAGGACCTCGACAAGCTGCAGGGCAAGCTGGTGCGCATCTTCCCGGACGGGCGCATACCCGAGGACAACCCCTTCGTCAGCCGCGGTGGCGCGCGTGAGGAAATCTGGTCCTACGGCCACCGCAACCAGCAGGGCGCAGCGCTCAATCCCTGGAGCGGTCGCCTGTGGACGCACGAGCATGGCCCGCGTGGTGGTGACGAAATCAATGTGCCCGAAGCGGGCAAGAACTACGGCTGGCCACTGGCGACCCATGGCATCAACTATTCGATGCTGGCGATTCCCGAGGCCAAGGGCAAAACCGTGGCTGGTACCGAGCCGCCGCATCACGTCTGGGAAAAATCACCGGCCATCAGCGGCATGGCCTTCTACGATGCCGAGCGTTTCCCGGCCTGGCAGCACAACCTGTTCATCGGCGCACTTTCCGGCCAGGCGCTGATTCGCCTGCAGCTCGATGGCGACAAGATCGTGCATGAGGAACGTCTGCTGCAATCGCTCAACGCACGGGTACGCGACGTACGGCAGGGGCCGGACGGCTATATCTACGTGCTGACGGATGCGCCGAAAGGGCAGTTGCTGCGCCTGGGGCTGACGAGCGAGTAAAGGGTGCCTCTAAAAACGTAGGCGAGGCAGTCAGCGCAATACCGATGGCGGCCCCGCAAAAACAGGCGAAAAAGCGCAGTTTACGAGTTGTAAATGAGCATTTTGATCGGACTCGCGCACGAGCCTGTTTTTAACGCAGCGATGACAACGCAGGTAGTTTTAAGAGGTGCCCTGAGCGGGGAGGGGCTGGGTGTGCGATGCACACCCGAGGCGATCACTTCTTGCTGATGGTGATCTGGCGAGTGCCGCCGTAAGTCTGGCCGCTGACGCCCTTGGCTATCTGCTGGATCTCGCCGCCGCCCTGCAGGAAGGCAGCAATCTGCGCCTCGATGGACTCGCGGGTTTCCACGGCTGGGGCGGGTTTGCTGACTTTGCTGGAGGAGGATTTCACGCGCAGGGTGGCCATGACCTTGATCTCTTTCAGAAGGGCGGCCGGCCATTATGCCTCAAGCAGCCCCTTTCTGCTTGGTTAATCGCCCCGGTGAATACCATAAGGCTGCGCCTGGCCAGCTTTTCGCGGCAACTTATGGCTTGTTTCCCAGTCACTTACAGCACCATTCGACCGGCCGTCGATTCGCTACGACGCCGGCCCGGTCGCGGATTAACTCGGGTAGAATGGCCGGCTGTTTTGGTGAGGTGAAACGCGATGGCCTTGATTGGGCGGATGAATTCTTTGCAGGTGGTCAAGCACACCGACTTCGGTCTGTACCTGGACGGTGGTGCGGATGGCGAAATCCTCCTGCCCAAGCGCTACATCCCCAAGGACACGCCGAGCGAAGTCGATGACTGGCTCAACGTGTTTCTCTACCTCGACAGCGAAGACAAGCTGATCGCCACCACGCTGAAACCGAAGATCCAGCTCGGTGAGTTCGCCAGCCTCAAGGTGGTGGACATCAACCGCGTCGGCCTGTTCTTCGACTGGGGCCTGCCCAAGGATCTGCTGCTGCCGCATTCCGAAGAGAAGCGCCCGCTGCAGATCGGCGACTACTGCGTGATCTACCTCTACCTGGACAAACGCACCCGTCGCCTCACCGCCACCGCGCGCCTGGATCGCCACCTGGACAAGGTGCCGGCCAACTACCAGGTCGGCCAGGAAGTCGACCTGCTGGTGGTCGAACGTACCGATCTCGGTTTCAAGGCCATCATCGACGGCAAGCACTGGGGCCTGATCCACAAGAACGAGCTGTTCAAGTTCATCCGCAGCGGCATGCGCGAGAAGGGCTACATCAAGGAGCTGCGTGCCGATGGCAAGATCAGCCTGAGCCTGCAGCCCATCGGTCACGAGGCCGCCAGTGGCCTGGCCGAGCAGATCATCGAACGACTGCGTGCGCAGGGCGGTGTGCTGGCACTGGGTGACAAGAGCCCGCCGGAACTGATCTCCGAGCATTTCCGGGTCAGCAAGGGCAACTTCAAGAAGGCCATCGGCGGTCTCTACAAGCAAGGCCTGATCCGCATCCACGATGATCGCATCGAACTGCTCGACAGCTGACGTCGCAGCGACTTGAGCGCGAGCGTGGCAACTCGCATAATGCCGACGTTTCCCGCCGGTGTAGCTCAGTCGGTAGAGCAGCGCACTCGTAACGCGAAGGTCGTAGGTTCGATTCCTATCTCCGGCACCAGAAAAATCAAGGCCTGCAGCGATGTGGGCCTTTTTTGTTTTTGGTGTGGGCTATCACTGGGCTAGCGCGGTAGAAAAATCCAGCCGCCCAGCAGCAGCCTTTCTCTTGGCGAATCACTCGCCATCCCAGTGCTAAGCAGCCCTGCCTTTCGCAATCCAGCCGCGACCATTCCGCGTGTATTCAGCCTCTAAGAATCATTCCCCGGGCCTGCGAGGGTGGCTGGGGGCAGTGCGCTTGTGGGGGGTATGGCTTATCCCTTGCACGCAGAGTGAGCCAAGAAAATTTTCGGGTGTATCAATCAGTACCCGATAGCGCTCAGGAAAGCGCTTGCTTGTCATGCGAGATGCGTTACATTGCATTCACACTGTGTTACGAGGCGCTGAATGAAAACGGCAACACTGAATCTACGCATTGATCCGGTTTTGAAAGAGGCCGTGCGCATCGCAGCCAGCTTGGAGCATCGTAGCGTCGCGAATCTGGTCGAGGTGCTGATTCGCCAGCACTGCGAGCGCGTGGGGCTTTCCATTCCCGACCAGGCTGAGCTTTTCCCCCAAGAGGGCAGGGATGCGAGCTAAAGCTACTGCTGGAGGCAGGGGCGATCAGGTCGATCCTCATCACAGTATAGGGCAGCATGTTTTACGTTGAGGCGAAACCGCTAGTTTATTGGAGAACTACATGATCTTTAAGGATTTATCTATAGGTTTGTTTTTTTTGCTTTCGACTGTGGCTTTTTCTGCTAGTGCTCAGCCTGTATTTAAATGTGTAAATGCTGACGGTTCGGCCGTTTTCTCCCATGTCCCTTGCGTTAAGCCGGGCGGAAAATCTGAGTTCTTAGGTATGGGCACCTCTCCGCAGGTGCCGATTTCTCAGGTCGGGCAGATTGGGCAGGTGCCCGCAGGTATGGATTTGGATAGTAGTGCACGAGCATTGGGCTTTAGTAGCTATCAGGGTTTTTTGAATGCAAAAGATGTGTGTCTGTCTTTGCTGGAAAGAAATCCATTGACTACTAGGAATTGCGGTGCTGATACAAGTTGCTTGCAGCAAGAAGGGGCTGCGATGCAGCAGAGATACTTGGCTTTATCTAATTCAACCCCTTGGTTGAGAAATAACTGTAGCGCTGTTGTTAAGGTTTTATCAAATCCTGCTAAAGGCGGAGGTGCCGGGCCAGAATATTTGGTCGAGGGAGTATATGATGTTGATGGGGGTGATGTTTTTGTTATAAATGGCTCTAAATTTGAGGCGCAGAGTTATTGCTCTGATTTGAATGAGGGTGATTCTGTTGTTTTTATATCGGGTAGCCCTTTAGGTGCGTGCTCAAGTGCTGATGTTGTAAATGTGAGGACGGGGTCTCAGTGTAGTCTCTGGTGTGATTAGATAATTTGGTTGGCGTAAATCTTTGTTTTCACTTGGTTTTTAGTTGTTATTTTATGTTTGTTTTTTAGGGTTTTCCTGAGGGGGAGTCCAAATTCTCAGGTATCGCCCCTGCCCCTTCTTCCGTTCAAACCATACCCTTTTGCGCAGCCAGCCCGCATCAAGCAGGGTCTGGCTTAGCTCGCGTGGTGCAATCATCAGGGCGCTGGCTATCTCGTCAATTGACCAGTGCCGATGCTTGGATGCCGGGGGCAGGCTGGCAAACCAAGCATCGTGTTTTTGCCTGAGCGTTTCTGCCGGGCTGGGCGCTGCTTGTTGTTGCATGCGTTGATCGGCTACCTGCTTTAGCAGTCTTGAGGTGTATGCGGACACGGCTTTGCTCCTTCAAAAATTATTATTTGCTGGTGGTGGTTACAGGCTGGGCTTGGGTTTTTGGTCACTCACGGCCCGAGCGCTGAATGCGTGCCGGTCGCTGCAGATTGTGCAGATTCCGCTGAAAGCCCCGGAACTGCAGGGCCTTGCACTGCAGACTGATTGCAGATGAGTGCAGATTTTTGTCCGGCCCTGGCGCTGGTCTGCATACGCTAGCCTTCCTCTGCAGTGATCTGCTCGCAGTCTGCATTGCTTACCCCCGGTGTAATGGGCCTTTCAGCACTTTCTGCACAATCTGCAAGGGGCTGGGGATTAACTTCAAAATTCCGACTGTCTGCACTGCGCATCCAGCCTGATTCCAGAAGGATGCCGAGCAGCTTATCTCGCTGTTTGGCTCTGCCGCGCACCGGGCCGCTGGTGCCCAACTTGTCCCGATGCAGTGACGAAATCCCTTTGGATTTGAGCCAAGCCAGCAAGTCGAGTGCGTCCCTGTTGTCTCGGGTTTCCGTGCCACTGCCGCCCAGCCAGCGTGCCCACTCGCCAAGCGAGTGTTCGACTACTTCGCAGGCGGCGGTCATGGTCGGGCCGGTTATCTCCTGCTCGCCATTAAACAAGGCAAAGACTGCAGCGACCCTGCGGGCGTTTTCGCCGGCCCGGCTCGCAAAGGGTTTGATAGCGCCAGCGTAATCGCCGCCCCGGCTCTGCTCTGCCTCAACCCTGTTGTAAAAGTCCAGCCAGACTTTCAGGGCTTCCGCTGCCAGTGCAACCACGGGCGGCCGAACTGCGCCCATCTCGGCAACGTGTCGGGTAGTTGCTGCAATTTCTTTCATGCGCTGCCAGTAACGCTGAATGGCGGGATTTCTGTAGGCCGAGTTTTGCAGTGTTTCGGCGGTGATGAATCGGGTGCCGGCGAGCGAAGGTGCCGAGGTCAGAAGGAAGCGCGGCAGGAAGCCTTGTCCCTGCAGCAGCGAGTCATTCAGCGCCTCCCTGACGGTCACGGCCTGGGCCATCAGGTGCATAGTGAATCGGCGGTCATAGGCAATGCCGCTACTCTCGCCGGCCCGGTCGCGCTCCACCGTGCCATCGTCGTACAGCTTGACCAGTCCGCCCAGGGTTGCTGCCCGAGTTTCTGCCTGCATGCTGTGGCCACCGAGCACCCTGCCACCTTCGTCTGTGACCCAGGATGCGGCCGGCATACCTGCCACAAAGTCCTTGGCGATCTTTTCAAAGGTCGAATCGGTGTACATGGTGCGGGGATTAGCTGGCAGCCGGTTGTTGTTCTCGAAATCCTGCAAGGCTTTGCCTTTCAGTAGGCTTGCCCGGAGGCTGTGTTCTGCCGTGATGGCGGCGTGCCGGTCGCGCTCCTCTCGCTCTGCTTCCATCAATGGTTTGAAAGCCAAGCGGTAGCAAGCGCTCTTGCGGTCGCCGGAGTCGGCCAGCGCCATCTGATAAAGCGAACAGGGCATGCCATCGGGGTAATGAATGTGCGGCGCGTTGATCCGCGTTTGGGCCAGGTACGCTGCCGCTGCTATCACGCACTGCGCTGCTAGGGCTTCTGGCGCGGCAACATGCTGGGCAATGGCCTTTACGGCCTCGCGCATTACCGTTGGCAAGCTCGCTGTTGGATAGGGCGCAGGCTGTGGCTCGGTCAGCAGGGTATCCGGTGTGCGCCATGGCTTCACTGGATTGTCGGTATCCGTCCAGCCTGCTTGCCGGGCGCGGTGAAAAATGGTGCCCAGTGTGATTGCTGACGCTGGTTGGCCCGAGGTCGCGAAGCTGGCCCACTTATCCTGGCAAGCCTGCTCACTGAATTTATCGGCGCAGGTTGCCGACCATTCCAGCCAGGTGCTGTATGCCTGTTGAGGCTCTAGCGTGGATCGGTACAGCGCCAGCCCCGTCTGCCACCATGTGTCGTAATCATCGGCGCGCAGTACGGCAAGGGCGCTACGGATGCGCTCGGGATCGTCGTCTTGACCGGCGTTTAGCCTGCCTGCAGCCTCAGTGTTTAGCTCTCTTGCCCCGACAAGGTACAAATGGGGTGGCGGCGGGCCTAACTGTGGGAACTGTGGTGCCGTTGGCTGCTGCGTCGCTGGCGCTGCTTTGGGGTTGAAGGTTGTCGCTAGCCACTGGCAGCCGGCGTGCAGATCAACTAGATCAGGGACCGCGGATTGTGGCATTACCTTGCCGGTAATAAGCATGGCGCGCTTGTTCGTATAGAACTCCAGGCCGTCTGCTGTTTTGAATGACCTGCCAGCGCCATAACCCCAGATGTGAAGCCCTGTGCCGCTCATGCTGCGCTCAATCCAGCCGGGCATTTTTTGCAGGATCATGGCGGCACGCTGCTCGCGCTCGGGATTGCCGCACACTTTGTCTAAGTCAACGCAGCAGATGCCGTCACCTTCGACGATGCAGAAGCCCAAGGCGAAACAGTGGCCGGCCAGATAGCCGGCGTGCGCCGTTTCAAAGTTCAGATGTCGGGTGGTGTCGGTGTGGTTCAACCTGAGCCCTGTGCGGGGATCGACCGGCACCTTTTTTTCGGTGAAGCCGATCCAGCGCGGCAAGCGTTTCATTGTCTCGGGTACTCGGCTGTAGTCGAACTCAGCGGGTGTGGCCTGCTGCTGGGTGGGGGTCATTGCATTACCTCCGCTTGGCGCTGAATCTCTAAGGCGCGCTGTGCTGCAGCATAAAACTCCTCGCTACGGCCGGCGTGTGTATAGGCAGTTTCAACCATATGAATGGCATGGGCGGCCAGGTCTCGGTCTGTGCGAGTAGTGCCACTTTTGGCCTCATGCAGCAGCGCCAGAATTGCTTGGCCCTCAATGCTGCTCGGGTCGATGGATAGCCAAAGAGGCCTAGTGTTTGCCTGGTCGGTGTATGCCAGTACAAGGTTTAGATATGTGGTCGGCGTGTCGCCCTTCAGCTCGCGCACCCCGGCGAATCCGCCGTCAAGCAGCGCAAAGATTGCGTTTAGCAGGGGGCCATCTGCAGGCGCCCCGCATGCACAGGGCGGCAGGCAGTCAAGCAGCACCACGGGGCTAATCTGCGAGCCGAAAGCAACGCCGTCGAACAGCTGGAAGTCGTCCATTAGTTGGCCTCCCCGGTGTTGCTGGCGGTGCGGTTTGCAATAAACTCGGCTAGGTCTGAAATTCGATATTTCACCGACCGCCCGATTTTGACGTAGGGCAGGTTATAGCGACCTAGTGATCGCCAGACGGATAATGTGCTTTTCTGTACCCCAAGCACGGCGGCAGCTGACTTGTCGTCGACGTTGACGGGCGGGGTCTCTGGATTAAAGCCGAGCTGTGCGGCGATCTGTGCTGCGATCTCGGCTTTGAGCGTTGCAAGCTCTGTGGATTGGCTGGTGAGCATGGGTCTAACTCCAACGAGTGTGATTCGGAGGAGTCATGATCTGGCATTGCAGGGGTTGGTAATATTCTCAGCCGTAACGAGTACCTTAATACTCGTTACGCTCACTATGGTTTTGAGCGCGTGCGCTTTCCTTTGGGCGCACCTCCTTTACGCGCATGCAGGGGGGCATGATCTTTAATCAACTCTTTGATCCGATAAAGACCAGGTATCCTATCGCTCGGGTATTCTCGCTCCACGATGCCCTTCACCAAATGCGCAACTTCTGTAACCCTGTACTCTTCATGGGTATCGGCGTCCCAAATATCTTTGGCATGGCGCTGAAGCTCACTTCCTATGAACGCAGCCCGCTTATTTAGCTCATCGAGACCTCCAGCCATACGCTTCTTGGCTGCCTTCTTTCTATGCGCGCAAAAAGCAAGAAATCCCACCTGCATAGCAGTTTCTGTAAGAGCCTTAGCTAAGTCCTGATTAACCTCATTTTCTCTCTGCGCACATTGCGTCATATCCAAAAGGATTGTCCGCTGAGCTGCGATGGTAGCGATGTGCTCAGGAGAATAGGTGTCCAGTAAATTCTGCGCGAGTTGAGCCGCGAATTGGTCAAATTCCTCAGGGCTGGTAACTCTCACACCTGGGCTCCACTGTTTCTCAAAGTGAAAGCCAGGCTGCAAGCAAGCCTGCAAACCAAGGCGCAGCTCGGGTGTTTCCTTGTCGTCTTTGCTCACTGTTCACCCTCCTAGGCGATCCCTCTACTGAACAAATCGGCTAGCTAGGCAAGTAGAAATTTGCTTTTGCCCAGCCGATGTATGCAACTGAACTGCGCTGGCTTATTGATTGCGATTGATCGGCACCACGTCCGCTGACTGCCTGATACCTGCCGCCTCAAGCATTGCCTGGGTTGCCGTATTGACCGACTGCCGCACGGGATCAAGGTCAAGCCGTGCATAGATCGCCGTGGCTTGCTGAGTCTTGTGATTCAGGCTCTTGCCAATGATCGCCATAGACGCGCCGGTCTTGGCCTGCCAACTGCCAAGGGTGCGGCGCAAGTCGTGAATGCGCAGGTCGGTCATATCGTAGGTTGTCGGGTCAATGTTGAGCGATTCAGCAAGCAAGGTGTAACGCTTGGCCGCAGTGGCTGGTGAATGACTTAGCAGTTGCTCCGCCTGCTCGCGTTCAGCTTCGCTCATCTTTCCCGCATCCTGAATCATATCGAGCGCACGGCGAGTGCTGGCGCGTTTAAGCAGGGTGGCCCATGCCTTTTTAGGCTCGACCAAGTGGCCGGTGCGGCCCGTGCTGGGAAATACGAATGGCGAGCCATTAACCTGATTTTTGCGCTCGCTCAGTACAGCCACGGCCTCTGGTGAGAGAGTCACGTTCTGCGGTGTGCCGTTCTTGGTCAGATCCAGGCGCCAGACGCCAGCCTGCAGGTCTATGTCACGCCAAGCCATTGCTTGAACATTTGAGCGGCGTGCGCCGGTCAGCAACGACAGCAGGAAATAGTCGCTCAGGCTGGACTCTGCTATAGCTTCGTAGAGGTAGGGCAGTTCAGCTGGCAGCGCGAAGCGGTCGCGCTCTGGGGGAAGGTTCTTTTGAATGCGGGCTGCAGGGTTGGTGCCGGTGAATAGCTCCAGATCGGCGGCAAAGTTGAACAGCGACGAAACGAGGATGATGCATCGGTCGGCCTGTGTAGCGCTTTTTTTGGACACTCTGGCGTGAATGCCTTTGATTTCGGCGCGGGTTATCTGCGACAGCTTCTTGCTCTTGATCGACTCCAAGTAAAGCCGCAAGACGTCTTGATAGTCGCGCTTGGTGCGCTCGCTCAGGTGTGAGCCGTTGCGCTTCTTCTTCTCGGCAATGAACCGCTCAAACACTTCGAAAAAGCTCGGCTCTCCACGAACTGCGCGTTTCACTGCGGCGGGGTTAGCGCCGCTGGCGAACTCGCCAAGTATCTTGTGTGCCTCTGAGCGGGCTTGCTCAACCGTCATTTCAGGAAAGTTGCCCAGCTTGAGCCAGGCCATTGTCGAACCTGTGCGGCGGATTACCCAAAAGGTCTTTGAGCCAGCAGCAGTGACACGTACCGCGAGCTTGGGTGACTCGGTGTCATAGACAGTGGCCCGCTTACCTGCTTCGGGAAGTGGCAGCGCATGCAGTGCTGTTTTGGTGAACTTGAACCGATTCATTCTTGAGCCTCTGCGGTAGCGGGCTAGCGTATGGCTAGCACGGGCTATCAAAGATGATGGTGTTGAGTGATAGCCCGTAAACGAGAGACTAGCCTGAGAGTCCCATTCTGTATAGGTAGAGCATCTAAGGTGAAGCGCGGTAAAAGTTTAGACCCTCTAACTCGTAACGCGAAGGTCGTAGGTTCGATTCCTATCTCCGGCACCATTTCCAGCAAAGGGTCAGCTTCGGCTGACCCTTTGTCGTATCAGCGCTGAAAATTCCCTCGCGTTACTGTCAAAGCCGGTGTGATGATGATTTTCGGCTCAGGCGCGTGACGTCTGGCCCTGACTCGAAGGGGAGTTGCTCATGTTCATTCGCTCGCTTGTCCTGATCCTGGCGACGGCGTTCGCCAGTGCTGCGTTCGCCGATCAGCCGCAGACCATTCGCGTCATTCCCAAGAGCTACGTCAGCCCAGGGGCCAGCGGTAGCGTCTCGGGTTCGTCGAGTTATCAGCAGCACAATCTCTACGGTGGGCAGCGTCTGCCGCACGGCAGCGTGCGTCAGGAAAGCAGTTATGGCAGCTATTCCAGAGAAAGCCGTGGGGGCATCCGCCAGAGCACCGAATATCCGGGCGGGCTGATCATCGAGCGTCAGCCCGGTAGTGGCAGTTATCAGCAGCAGCGTAGCCGCTGACGCCTCAGCGGCTGTTGGTAGTCTTGCTCTGATCGTTTGAAGCGTCGGCGATCACTGCGCGATTGCGCCCCTCGCTCTTGGCGCGATACAGGCATTCATCCGCGCGCTGCAGCCAGCTCTCCCAGTGCTCGCCACTGTGCAGAATGGCGCCGCCGATGGAGACGGTCACCGCGCCGCCTGGGCTTTTGAGCTCCTGCGCCACCCAACTGAGCAGATTCTGCGCCGCGGCCTGCAGGCCCGTCAGCTCGGTGTTGGGTAGCAGCAGGAGAAACTCCTCGCCGCCAAAGCGGAACAAGCGATCTTCCTTGCGTGAGCAGCGTTTGATCAGCTCGACGAAGGCCACCAGCACCTGATCGCCGACGTGATGACCGAAGCGGTCGTTGATCTGCTTGAAGTGATCCAGATCCATCACCAGCAAGCCGTAGCTGTCGCTGTGGCGGCGATGGCTGGCCATGGCGATCTTCAGCTCTTCGTTCATCGCCCGGCGGTTGCGGGCGCCGGTCAGCGGGTCATGAATGGCCAGCGATTGCAGTTGGTCGCGCTGGTTGCGAGTGCGAAAGGCGAAGATGAAGCTGAGTACGCTGGCCATCATGCAGGTGACCAGGAACGACACCATCTGGTAGTGGCTTTCGAACACGCTGCCAGGTACCAGCAGGGCGTGGCTGACCAGGCTGACCAGCACCAGCGCAGTGGCCAGCAGGGCCTTGCCAGGGGTGACCATGAAGAAGTTGAAGAGGATCAGCGGATAGATCCAGAACAGGCCGTTGACCCCCAGGTTGATGGCGATCAGCGTGGCGCCGACAGAGAACACGGCCGCCAGGTAGATACCGGGCTTGACCGTGTCGCGGGTGACCCAAGCATAGAGCACGGCGAACAGTGTGGAAAAGACGATGACGGTGTCGGCGATACCGACCAGGTAGTTGCCGTGTAGCAGGCGGTAGACGGCATAAGGCGAGATGCCGATGACCCCGAACAGCCCCATCAGGGTGATGATCGATAGCTGGAAATCGTTGCGCAGGCGCTTCAGCAAGCGAGCGGTCTGGGTAGCCATAGCGTTTCTTTTCGTTGTTATGGAACAAGCATGCAGAGCTTTGACCGCTAATGGCAAGGGGCATTCCTGAGCAAAGTGCCAGTATTTTCGCCCAGGCCGATAGGCTGCTCAGTGGATGCGCAGCGAGACAAGCGAGTTGTTGCGCTGATAGCGGGTCAGCCGCTCGGCCAGCTCGGTCGGCAGGCTTTGACAGTCCTCGAAACCCAGGCGCTGATAGAAGCTGCGCAGCTCGGGATGACAGAACAGCCAGACGGGCTCGGGATGCAGCGCCAGGCTGTGGCCGAGCAGCGCTGCTGCCACGCCTTGGCGTCGCAGCGCAGGGGCGACGAACAGGCCGGTCAGCCACTGCCCGCCTGCTAGCGGGCGAAGGCTGAGGGCGGCGACGATCTCGCTGGCGCTTTGCGCCACCCACAGCTCATCCCCCGCCTGGCTGCGCATCGGCGAGCGGTGGTCGCGGTAGAACTTGTCGACCAGAGGTCGCAACTGCAGGGGAAGACAGCGAAAGCGCGGTGTGATCATGGGTTCAGGCGGGAAGCATCTGGCGGCTTATTTAAGCATCGCATTTTGGTTAACGGTTGCGCATTTACGGCCTTGCGGGCGGTGACAGCCCGTTCACGTCGCCGCATCATGGGTAATCGCATTTTGCTCAAGGATTCGCCGCGTGTCTCAGCCTTCCCCTGTATCCGTGGTGTTCGCTGCGCAGAGCGTTGCCGGCCAGGTACGCACGCATAACGAGGATGCCGTGGTCTGTCGTCCCGATCTGGGGTTGTGGGCGCTGGCCGATGGCATGGGCGGGCACGCGCGTGGCGAGGTGGCCAGTGCCCTGGCGCTGGAGGAAGTGGTGGGTGCCGTGCAACAGGGCGAGGAGCTATTTGCAGCGGTGCATGCCGCCCATCTGGCAATCATAGCGGCGGCGCAGCCTGGTGCGGGCGAGGCCGGCATGGGCAGCACCCTGGTTGCCGTGCGCCAGGACGGGGATGAATTCGAGCTGGCCTGGGTCGGCGACAGCCGCGCCTATCGCATCGGTAGCGAACATATCGAGCAGCTCAGTCACGACCACAGCTGGGTCCAGGCCATGGTCGACGTTGGCCGGATGAGCGCCGAGGAGGCGCGCGAGCACCCGCGCCGCAACGTGATTCTGCAGTGCCTGGGGCAGGTCGGGCAGGCGCCTGAAGTCGGTCTGCTGCGGGTCCGACTGGCGCCGGACGAACTGCTGCTGCTGTGCAGTGACGGGCTGACCAACGAGCTGGACGATGCTGCCATCCAGCGCTGTTGCGCCGAAGCGGACACGCTGGAGGCGATGGTCGAGCAACTGGTGGGGCTGGCAAATAGCCATGGCGGCAGAGACAATATCAGCTGCATCGTCCTGGGCCTTGGCCCGACGACCGAACCCCGCGAAGTGCCGATCCCCGGTCTGCTGCGCAAGCTGTTCAAATCCCTTCAACCCTGAGCGCCAGTCGAGCCGCATGAGTCAGCCTTCCATCAGCGTACCCGGTTACAGCATTCATCACCGCCTGGGCAAAGGCGGCATGGCCGAGGTCTATCTGGCTACCGAGCAGGCGTTGCAGCGCCAGGTGGCGCTCAAGGTGCTGCTGCACCGCGAGGACGCAGCCTTCACCCAGCGCTTTATCAAGGAAGGCCATACCGTCGCCTCCCTGCAGCATCCTTCGATCATCACCATCTACCGTATCGACCAACTGGACGACGGCCGCCATTTTCTCGCCATGGAGTATCTGGCGGGCGGTGATCTGGCCCAGTACAAGGGGCAGCGCCTGGAGCCGGCGCGTGCGCTGCGTATCGTCCGGCAGATTGCCAGCGCCCTGGCACTGGTGCACGACAAGGGCCTGGTGCACCGCGACATCAAGCCCGGCAACATCCTCTTTCGTGACGATGGCACCGCCGTGCTCAGCGACTTTGGCGTGGCCAAGCAGCTGCTGCTCGACAGCGAACTGACCCAGTCTGGCATCGCCGTCGGCAGCCCGGCCTACAGCAGCCCCGAGCAGGCGCAGTGTCAGGCGCTGGACGCGCGCAGCGACATCTACAGCCTGGGCGTGATCCTGCTGGAGATGCTCAGCGGGCATAACCCCTTTCGCGGCGGCAACTACACCCAGACCCTGATGAATCAATTGCAGCTAGAGGCGCCGCCGCTTCCGGAGTCGCTGGGCGAGCTGCAATGGCTACTCGACCGCATGCTGGCCAAGGACCCGGAAGATCGCTTCGCCGACTGCCACGTGCTGCTGGCCAGCCTCGATGAGCTGCAGGACGCCGATCAGGACCAGACCCGTCTGAGCCCGGCCGTCAGCCTGCCGCCTCGTCCCTCCCGGCGGCGCTGGCTGCCCTGGGCCGTGCTTGGCCTGCTATTGCTAGCCGTGGGGAGCACAGGTGGCTACTACTGGCAGCTGCAGCAGCGCATCGCCGGGTTGCTCGCCCTGGCTGAAACGCGTTTGAGCGAGGGGCACCTGCTGACCCCTGCGCAGGACAACGCCGACTACTATTTTCGCCAGACGCTGGCCCTGGACGAGGACAACCAGCAGGCCAACGACGGTTTGCAGCGCGTGCTGCAGGCACGTATCCAGCAATATCTCGACCTGGCCGAGCAACGCCTCGCCGAGGGCTTGCTGATCCTGCCGGAAGACGACAGCGCGGTGCATTACTTCCGCCAAGTGCTTGGCTGGGAACCGGACAACCTGCTGGCCCTGGCTGGCATCAACCGGGTGGCGCAGCGTTTCATCGAACAGAGCGAGGCCGCCTATGCGCGGCGTGAATACAACCTGGCGCTGGAACAGATCAAGCAAGGCCTCGAGGCCGAGCCCGACAACGAACGGCTGCTGGCCCTTTATGACAGCCACGAACAGCGCGTGCGTCAGGCGGCGAGCCGCCCACGCAGCGCGCAGCCGGCCCAGCAGAACCCGATCAAGCGCTTGCTGAACAACCTATTCGACTGACCCGAGGCGACCACGATGCTCAGACTGCAGTTTCTGGATAACCGCCAAGCGCCGGTCTGGCTGACCGACGAACGCCTCACCATCGGTCAGGACAGCCGCAACCAACTGGTGCTTGGCGATGCCGGAATCGCCAGCTTCCACGCCGAGATCCGCCAGGATCACGGCTACTACTACCTGAGTGATGCCGGTCAGGGCGCCACCTGGGTCAACGACCAGCGTGTCGGTACACGCTTTCAGCTGCGCGATGGTGATCGCCTGCGCCTGGGTGTCGTCGAGCTGCAGCTGATCGACCCGGCGAAAAGCGCTGCCCGGCCCGAGGCTGCTGCGCCGCGCTGGTTTCTGCAGGTGATTCAGGGCGAACACCAGGGGCGCAAGTTTCATATCCACGGCTCGATGACCTTCGGTCGTTCGAGCAAGTGCGAGCTGTGCTTCAGCGATCTGGAACTGTCGCGCCGGCATTGCGAGTTCTTTCTCAAGGACGACGTGCTGGAGGTCAAGGACCTTGCCTCGGCCAACGGTGTACTGGTCAACCAGCAGAAGGTCAGGACCGCCGTATTGCAACCTGGCGATCAGTTGAAGATGGGCACGGTGACGCTGCTGGTGATCGGGCCGAAGGTGAACGTGAGCGATGCGCCCGACGAGGATGCCACCCAGTTCATGCGCGTGGCGGACCTGCCGCCTGCGCTGGCTGCCAAGGTGGCTGGCGGTGGCGCCACGCAGATCGCCCCGGTGCCGCAGGTAGCAGCGCGTGCCAGCGCCAAGGCAGCGCCGGCGGCTGCCAATCCGCTGCGTGCGGCTCAGGCCAAACCCGCGCCCGTTGCCGCGCCACCGGCGAACAGTGCGGGCAAGCTGTGGCTGGGCGGAGTCGTATTGCTGCTGATCGGCGTGGGTCTTGGCGCCGTCTCGATGCGCTTATTGGGTTGAGGTATACGCGGGTTGGTGCGCACGGCGCACCCTACGGGTAGTTGCCGTACGGTGACGTTTGACGCGACTCTGCCGTAGGGTGCGCCGTGCGCACCGAATGCCCCGAAACTGGCTGAATCTCAGGCCGGTGTCAGGCGCCGCCGCTCCGCACGGATCTCCGGCAAATCGCTGCGGCGCAGATAGACGCGCAGTGGTTCACTGAGGTTGACCCGGTCATCGATGCGCTGTTCCTGTAGCCAGGCCAGACGCTGGCGATCCAGGCGCATCAGCTCACCGTCGTCAGCGTGCCAGACGTATTCGCAAGTGGGCGTGATGGTGTCGGCCGGTACGTCGAGGCCGAAGCTGTCCTCGGAAAAACGCAGCAGGTACTGCTCGGTCTTGGCGTTGTAGCCGACGAAGCCCTGCAACTGGTCGGCGGCCTGGCAGATCTGGGCGGACGTGATACTCATGGCAAACCTCGTTTCCTGTGGGGTTTGCAGGCAAGGCGAATGGTTCTGTTTATCGGCGCAGCCTAATCGCTGGAGTTGTCACCCGCGTTGTCGTGGATCAAGAAACTGCCGGGAGCGGTTTTTGATGCCGCTGGCGACGGTCCTACAGGGACGGCAGGCGTTGCAGAGCCGGCAGCACCTGTTCACGTAGCAGCGGTGCCAGGTCATCGGGCAGGGGCTGGTTGGTGTCGAGCCAGCGCAGCTCTTCCAACTCGGCGGCCGGCTGCACCGTGTGGGGCAGGGCGGCGCGATAGATGTCTGCCTGCACCCAGGTATCGGCCTCGTTGGCCGCGGGCGCCTGGAACTGGCCGAGCGGTTGCAGGGCGTCTGCGCCCAGTTGTAATTCGAGCTCTTCGAGTAGTTCACGCTCGAGCGCCGACAGCGCGTCTTCGCCCGCTTCACGTTTGCCGCCGGGCAGCATGAAGAAACGAGTGTTGCGCTTGCGCACTAGTAGCAGGCGGCCTCGTTCGTCGAACAGGCAGGCAGCGGCGATATGCAGGGTGGTGATCATGGAAAAGAGGCCCGGTCAGGGCGCCCGTGGCGCCTTGGAAGCTTTTTACGATCTAGCGAGCTAGAGCCGGGCCTGTTTTAAACAACGCCCGGCCGACGCGCAGCAGATCGTAAACAGGTTCTCAGCCAGCGAGGCCGACATAGACGTTCTGCACGTCATCATGGCCGTCGATGGCCTCGAGGAAGGCTTCGACTTCTTCCATCTGCTCCGGCGTCAGGCTGCTTACCGGGTTTTTTGGACGGTAGCCGAGCTTGGCCGAGTTGACGGTGAAACCCTGCTCCGGCAGCGCCTTGCACACGGCGTCGAGGTCGGTCGGGTCGGTGATGAACAGGGTCGAGCCCTCGTCATCGGGTACGAAGTCCTGGGCGCCGGCTTCGATGGCGGCCAGTTCCGGGTCGGCGCCCTCTTCGGTGGTGGCTTCGATCAGGCCAACGTGGTCGAAGTCCCAACTGACCGAGCCGGAGGCGCCGAGCTGGCCCTTGCGGAACAGCACGCGAATCTCGGCGACGGTGCGGTTGACGTTGTCGGTCAGGCACTCGACGATCACCGGCACCTGATGCGGGGCGAAACCCTCGTACTGGGTACGCTCGTAGTTGACCACTTCACCGGACAGCCCCGCGCCTTTCTTGATGGCGCGATCCAGGGTGTCCTTGGGCATCGAGGCTTTCTTGGCCTGGTGCACGGCCAGGCGCAGCTTGGGGTTCATGTCCGGGTCAGCGCCGTTACGCGCGGCGAGCATGATTTCCTTCACCAGCTTGCCGAAGATCTTGCCTCGGGCATTGGCGGCGGCTTCTTTGGGTTTGGCTTTCCACTGGGCGCCCATCTGGGGTCTCCTGGCCGATAGGTGAAATGGTATCGCGGCGCGCAGGGGCGGCCGGACGATCACTTAGGCTGCGGATTCTAGTGCCTTGCGGCGCCGGCGGCACGCGCAATTTCCCGGATGGTGTTTTTGCGTCAGGGGAGTGCCGACGCAGCGAGGCTGCGCCGGCATGCCGGGGCTCAGGCGGTCGGCGAGTGACTGCCGAGCAGGGTCTGGCCGTGCTTCTTCTCGCGCTTGGCCATGCGTTTCTCGTGCGCCGTTTTCAGCGGCTTCTTCTTGCCTTCTTTGTGTGAATCCATGCTTTTGCTCATGATCGTGTCTCCGGGAAGTAGGTCATTGACTGGGGGGATGGGTTCGGGTCACTGCCACCTCCTCGGCTCCTGTAGCCGACTGCAATGCGGTATCGCCTTTCAAGCATAGCTGGCGGGCAACACCCTGTTGCGAATCGTTGCTCGTCACTGTGTCTGGTTTTTCTATGCTTGCTCTTCGTCGCCACTCGCTCGAGGAACTCAGCATGCCCCGTTTACTTCACCGTTTCGCCGCCGCGCTCGGCCTGCTTGTGCTGCTGGGTGGCGCCCCGGCACTGGTGCAGGCGGAAGCCTTGCGTATCGGCATCATCGGCACTGGCAACATCGGCAGCGCGCTGGCGCGGCTGTGGGTCGAAGCCGGGCACGAGGTGATGATTTCCTCGCGCAATCCCGAACGTCTGCAGCCGCTGGCCGATGAGCTGGGCGAGCGTGCCCGCGTCGGCACCCCGCGTGAGGCGGCGGCCTTTGGCGAGGTGATCATGTTGGCGGTGCCCTATGGCGCGACGCCGCAGGTCGGCCGCGACTACGCCACTGAGTTGGCCGGCAAGGTGGTGCTGGACGCCGGTAATCCACGACCCGGTCGCGATGGTCCGATGGCCGAGGCGGCGGTCGAGATGGGCGCCGGGTTGGCCTCGCAGCAGTTTCTGCCAGGCGTGCGCCTGGTGCGCGCGTTCAACGCCATTTCCGCGCACAACCTGCGCAGCCAGGCCCATCGTAGCGGCGAGAAACTGGCCATCCCGCTGGCCGCGGATGACGAGGCGGCGCTGCAGGTGGCAGCGCGTCTGGTGACCGATGCCGGCTTCGATCCGGTGATCGTCGGGCCGCTGGCCAGCGCCAAGTCCTTCGATTTCAACAGCGGCGTGTCGGCGCGCATGCCCACTGCGCGTGAGTTACGCGAACTGCTGGGGTTGCAGCCTTAGGCATTGTACGAAAGGTGCCTGCGCTCGGTGATGCTGCGTTGAACCCCCTCTCAGCAAGCCGCTTGCGGCTAACGCGCTTCAGCGCGGCCCGGAGGGCGAGCGAAGCGAGTTATGCTCATTTACAACACGTAAACTCGCATGCGAGCCCAGTGCGTTCTTCGAGGGGTTTCGCCTTGCCTGACCATCGCTCGATGACTTTTCGTACAAAGCCTTAGCAGGCGTCAGAGGTAACGCCAGATCAGCTGCACACCCGCCATGAGAATGCCCAGCCGCGCGATACGGTAGAACCACAGGTGGTTGACTCGTGACTGCAGCCACAGGCCGCTCCAAACGCCCAGCGGGACGATGGGCGCGAGCATCAGGCTCAGCAGCAGATTGTCCTGGGTGAACTGGCCCAGCGCCGCGTAGGGGAACAGCTTGGCGGCGTTGGTCAGCAGGAAGAACAGGTTGATGGTGGCGACGAAGCGCACCTTGTCCAGCTGCTGCGGCAGCAGGTGCATCATCACCGGCGGGCCGCCAGCGTGGGCGACGAAGCTGGTGAAGCCGGCCAGGCTCGACAGCAGTGTGCCGCGCCCCCTTTGCAGTGGGCGTGGCGCCTGGTTGCCAAGCACCAGACCGAGCCCGACGAAGGTGATGGCGATGGCGCCGATCAGCAGGCCGATGGCGCGCTCGTCGAACAAACCGAAGGTCATCGAGCCGATGGCGATACCGATCACCGCGCCCGGCAGCATGACCTTGAGGTTGGCCATATCCCACTTGCCCCAGTAGGCCTTCAGGCCCACCACATCGGCCAGACAGAGAATCGGCAGCATGACCGCCACCGCCTGTTTCGGCGAAGTGGCCAGGGCCAGCAACGGCACGGCGATGCCGCCCAGGGCGCCGCCAAAGCCACCCTTGGACAGCCCGGTGAGAAACACCGCGGGCAAGGCGAACAGAAGGAAATCGTGCAGAGTCATGGGCTTGGCGTAACGCTACAAAAGCGCGCAGGTTAGCAGCCGCCAGTGTCTGTGTGGCTTTTTTCCTCGGCCTCTGTGTCTGTCTGCTGCGGGGCGAGGCTGCTCTAATGCCGGCTCACTCAACCCGAGGTTCGTGCTCATGACACCCAAGGATCTGCTGCTGGCGCTGCTGGTGATCGTCGTCTGGGGGTTGAACTTCGTGGTGATCAAGGTCGGCCTGCACGGCATGCCGCCTATGCTGATGGGCGCCCTGCGCTTCATGCTCGCGGCCTTTCCGGCGATTCTCTTCGTGCGTCGCCCGCAGGTGCCGCTGCGCTGGATGCTGGCCTATGGCATGACCATTTCAGTGGGGCAGTTCGCCTTTCTCTTCTATGCCATGTACGTCGGCATGCCGGCCGGCCTGGCGTCGCTGGTGCTGCAGTCGCAGGCGTTCTTCACCCTGTTCTTCGCCGCGCTGTTTCTCGGTGAGCGGCTGCGCGGCAGCAACCTGTTCGGCCTGCTGGTGGCAGCCAGCGGCCTGGTGTTGATCGGCTTGCAGGGCGGGCAGGCGATGACTCTGGCGGGCTTCGCCCTGACCATTGCGGCGGCCTCGATGTGGGCGCTGGGCAATGTGGTCACCCGCAAGCTGGGCAAGGTCAATCTGGTCGGCCTGGTGGTCTGGGGCAGCCTGATACCGCCGCTGCCATTTCTGGCCCTGTCGCTGTGGCTGGAAGGGCCGGAGCTGATCAGCCAGTCGCTGCGTACCTTCAGCCTGGACTCGCTGCTGGTGCTGGCCTACCTGGCATTCGGCGCCACCATTCTCGGTTACGGGCTCTGGAGCCGACTGCTGTCGCGCTATCCGGCCAGCCAGGTGGCGCCGTTCTCGCTGCTGGTGCCGGTGGTGGGCATCAGCTCCTCGGCGCTGCTGCTGGGCGAACGTCTCGGCAGCTTGCAGATGGTCGGCGCGGCGCTGGTCATGGCCGGGCTGCTGATCAACGTCTGGGGCGGGCGTCTGCTCGATGGTTGGCGTCGACGCGAGGCGACGCTGCCGTAGGGCGCTTCCTGAATCGTGATCCGATACTGCCGACGCCCTGGTGCACACGGCGCACCCTGCAACAACTGCCTCAGTCTTGCGGGCGTTGTTCCGGCAGGCGTTCGAGGATCTGATCCAGGCGTTGCTGGATGCGTTGGTCGATCTTCTCGTGCAGGCGCATGATTTCCAGTTCGGCGCGCAGGTTCACCTCGAAGTCCAGGCGTGCAGCCAGACGATCCTTCGTCGCCTGGCGGTTCTGGCTCATCATGATGATCGGCGCCTGGATGGCCGCCAAGGTCGACAGCATCAGGTTGAGAAAGATGTAAGGGTAGGGGTCGAAGGTCATGCCGAAGTGCGACAGCACGTCAGTGTTGAGCAGCATCCAGCCGAGCATGGTCAGCGAAAAACAGATGATGAAGGTCCAGGAGCCACCGACTGCGGCGACCTTGTCCGACAGCCGCTCGCCGAAGGACGACTGCTCATCCGAGGCATCGGCGACGTCACGGCTGATGGGGCGGCGCTGGCGAATCTGTTCGAGCACATGGCTTTCTTCCGGCTCGAGCTCGTGGATTGCCTTGCCAAGCAGGTTCTGGGCGAGGTGTTGCAGCGGGTGCTGGGTGCTGTTGCTCATTGTGGCCATTCATCCGAGGCAGAGACGTCGAAGCGATGCTGAACCGCTTCACGAGCCTTGTCACCTCTGCCGTCAAGCATGCACTCCAGTACTTTCCAGTCGATTTCGGCCATTGTTCTTGGCTCGATAAAGCGCTTGATCGGCCGCCTCGATAAGCGCCAGTGCCTGCCTCATGCTGTCCCGCTGATCCGCCGTCAGGTTGGCCACGCCGGCACTCACCGTGATCCTCGTGAAGGGACTTGCCTGGTGCTCCAGGTCGCGCTGTTCCAGGCTCTGCATGAAGCTTTTGGCGACGGCTTCAGCCCCTTCAAGTGTGGTGTTCGGCAGGATCACTGCCAGCTCCTCGCCGCCATAACGGGCGGCCAGATCGCCGGGCCGGCGTACGCACTGCTTGAGCACCTCTGCCACGGCTCGCAGGCAGTCATCACCAGCTACATGACCGTAGTGGTCGTTGTAACGCTTGAACATATCGATATCGAACAGCAGCAGTGACAGGGAGGAGCCGCGACGCTGCGCGCGGCGAATTTCCATTTCCAGGGTCTGGTCGAAGCTGCGGCGGTTGGCCAGGTCGGTCAGGCCATCCTGTGAGGCGAGAACCTCCAGCCGGGCGTTGGCATCAAGGAGTTCCTCGCGGGCGTTGAGCAGTTGCGCCTCGGCGCGCGAACGACGGCGGATATCGACGATCAGGTATTGGCCAATGATGCTCACGGCAGCCAGCAACAGCATGATCAGCGCGGTGAACAGCTCGGCGTTGCGGCGCCAGGCTGCCAAGGCGTCGTCGCGGCCAAGTGCGACGATGGTGATCAGCGGCAGGCGATCATTGCGGCGGAAGGCATATACACGCTCGACACCATCGATGCGGGAGGTCTGTACGCTGGTGCCTTCACGGTGTTCGCGCAGCTGTTGCAGGATGGGTGAGTCGGACCAGTCCAGGCCGACATCCTGCTCACGAAATGGCTGGCGAAACAGCAGTTTGGCGTCGCCGGTGGAGAGGCTCATCGAGCCGTGTTTGCCGAGATCCAGGCTGCCGAAGAAGCTCAGAAAGTGCTCGACGCCCAGCGTCACGGCTACCACGCCGGCGAAACGACCCTCACCGTCGTTCAGGCGACGGCTGACGGTGAAGACCCAGTCACCGGTAATACGGCTCTTGATGGTGGGGCCGATGAAAGTGCCGGTGGAAGGATCGTTGCGGTGATGGATGAAGAATGCGCGATCGGCAGCGTTGAGATTGTGTCCTGGCGGCAGGGTCGATGCCAGCAGGCGGTTGCCCTGCTCGTCGTAGATGACGATGGCATTGGCCAACCCAAGCACTTCACTCTGTTGCTGCAGCAGTGCCTGCAGGCGTTCTTGTTCGTGCACGGCCAGACCGCTGTATTGCATGCGCTCGGCCAAGTCGATCAGCACCAGTTCCGACTGGCGAATGACCCCTTCCGTGTAGTTGTCCAGCGCCTGGGCCAGGTTGAGGTTGGCCACGTTCAGCTCTTGCAGTGCGCGTTCACGCGAGAACCAGACCTGCCAGGCGGTCAGCAACGCCAGCGACAGGCAGATGAATACCAGGAGGATGGACGCGAGCCGAATACCACGTTTCATGGTGAAACCCAGAGCCCTACTACAGGGTGCTGAAAAGGCTTGGGAAAACAGAAGGGCCGCACTGGCGGCCCTTCCGTAGCGAACGATCAGTCCTGACGGCTGGTGACTTCCAGCAGGTGATAACCGAACTGGGTCTTCACCGGGCCCTGCACCACGCCGACCGGCGCGCTGAAGACCACGGTGTCGAATTCCTTGACCATCTGACCGGGGCCGAACGAGCCCAGGTCGCCGCCGCTGCGGCCGGACGGGCAGGAGGAATTGTCTTTGGCCAGTTGGGCGAAGTCGGCCCCACCTTCGATGGCGGCTTTCAGTTCGTTGCACTTGTCTTCGCTGGCAACCAGGATGTGGCGGGCAGTGGCGCGGGCCATGGGAGTACCTCCTATCAATGAAGGTGCAGAGCCTAGCGCAATCGCCTCGACAAGCAAACGGTCGGCCGTTCGTCCATTCGTCAGGAGTCGCCTCGGCGTCTGGCTTGTCCCATCTTCTGTAAGTGGGCATATGCCTTGAACTCGGGTTTCACTGAGGAGGCTTGCAGATGAACACCCTGAGCATCGACGGTTGGCGCAAGGCCGACAATGACAGCAAATCCATACCCATCGGGACCCTGCAGTTCCATGTCAGCGAGGCCGAGCACCTGCGCCTTGAGCAGGCCGAGGAGCAGCTGCAACGCAGCGGGCTCAGAGACACGATGATCGACGCCGACATGCAGACACTGGAGTTGGTCATGCCCGACGGCTTCGGCCCGCTGAGCGAATGCAAATGGCGCGTGTACCTTGGCGGCGAGGAGGGGCGTGGCCAGTTTCATCTGGTCGGTTACAGCGCCGAAGATGGCTGCCTGATCTACAGCAATGCGGTAATGGTCGATCTGCTGGGGTGACTGGCACAGGCAAAACCTTGCCCCGCGGTGGCAAGTCACTGCCGCGAACGTGTGTGCAAGCCGCGTAGAGACTGGCCTGCAGCGACTGGCCCGGAATCTGCTTCGCATGAGGCGAACGGATTTCGCGGAGGTCTCATGACCAGTATCAACAACAGCACGCCTGCCATGCTCAGCTACTACGGCAGTCAGCTCAACAATCGCTCGAGTGCAACCAGTGGCGAAGCAGGCGACCAGGCCACTCAGGACCCGCTGGCCGACCTGAGGCGTTTCGCCAAACAGGTGGTGGCGCGCAGTGAGGGTGGACTGCTGCGTGCGATGCATGGCGGCGCAGCGCAGCCCAGCAACCCGGTGCAGGGCAGTGGCGACAGTCAGCCTGCGGCGCCTTCGGTGATCCAATTGCCGGATGTGATGCAGCTCGATCGCGACGATGCCGCCACGCTGCTGGCGCAGGTACAGAAGATGGTGGACGCCGGCATGGATGGCAGTGTGCGTATCTCCGGCTACAACGGCGACAAGCAGACCGACTCGCTGGAGACCTACCGTCAGTGGTTGCAGGAAAAGGGCGGCGTCAGCATCTACGTCTGATCCGAACCCGTTCAGCCCAGAGCGGGCTCTACGTCCTCTCGGGTAATCACCCGGTTGCGCCCGGCGCGTTTGGCCGCATAGGTGCGCCGGTCCGCCGCCAGCATCAGCTCGTCCAGTGATTGCCCGTCCACCCCGAAGCAGGCCACCCCGGCGCTCAGCGTCATGTGTAGCGTGGCCTCATCCACCGCCAGCGGCTGCGCAGCCAGGCGATCGCGCAGGCTCTCGGCGATTTCTCGCGCTTGCGTCGCCTTGCTGCCTGGCAACAGCACGGCAAATTCCTCGCCGCCCAGGCGGCAGAACAGATCGTTGACCCGCAAACGCTGCGCCAGCACCGTGGCGAAGTGAACCAGGGCGCGGTCGCCGACCTCGTGGCCGAAGCGGTCGTTGATCTGCTTGAAGTGGTCGATATCGACGAATACCAGTGAAAGCGGCGTGCCATTGCGCTGTGCATGGGCACGCTCGCGCTCGAATACCTCGGCCAGCTTCAGCCGGTTCGGCAAGCCGGTCAGGGAATCGGTGGTTGCCTGATCGGTCAGGCGCTGCTCGTTGAGAAGGCGGCTGCGTTCGTAGATGTGCGCAAAGATCATCACCGCCAGGCTGGCCAGGCCTAGATTGGCGATGATCTCGACATTTTGCAGCAATTGATCGGAAGAAAACCGCCGGCTGAAGACGAACAGGCCGATGCCGACGAACAACACCGAGCCGTACATGCCCAGGCGCAACCCCAGCAGCAGGTAGCAGATGATCGGAATCGACTGAATCCAGGCGAACACCGCGAAGCTGGTGTGGGTCTGAGCCAGCGCCAAAATCATGATGCTGAAGAACGGCAGCAGGTAAACCGCGGTCAATAGCTGCAGGTTGCGCGTTCGGTCGACGATGGTCAGCAGATACAGCGACACAGCGGCGTAGCCGATCTCCAGGCCGGCCAGCAGCCAGTTGTCGTGCAGCAGATTGACCACGGAGAAGAACAAACCACCACTCAAGGTGATCCATAGCAAGGCTTTGAGGACCAGGCGACGATGTTGTTCGTTCTTGGCGAAGTAACCGGGCATCAGTGTTCTCTAGCGGGAGAGGCAAGTGCGTAAATTGTTCGATGACGGCAGAGGGCGTCATGCAGGAACCCTGCCGTTCGGCCGCGATGCCAGTGTGCGCGGGCGTTCGATGGGGCCAGGAAACCGGCCATGATCCTGCGCCGGAAATTGCGTCAGAATCACGACGTTAGTTGGGAGAGGGCGGTATGACAACAACAATGGACAAATGGGGATGGCAACGCTGCCTGCTGGCGCTGCTGCTGATGGGCATTGGCGGCGCAGCCCAGGCCGCCGAGGACCTTACGCTGATCGAGACGATCAACAGCTATCGCAGCGAGGTGCAGCGCTGTGGCGTGCAGGCCTCCGAGCCACTGCCGCCGTTGACCAATGACCCACGCCTGATTCTGCCGGCCAATGGCACCGCGGATCTGCAGGATTCGCTGAGCGCGGCCGGTTACCCATTGGTCAACGTACAGGCCATCACGCTCTCCGGCCCGCGCAATGCACAGGCGGCCATGCAGGCATTGAGCGAGAGTTTCTGCCGCGTGCTGCTCGATCCGCAATTCATCGATATCGGCGTCAGCCAGCAGGATCGTGACTGGCGCATCGTGCTGGCACGGCCGCTGCTCAGTGGGCGCCTGCAAACCTGGCAGACCGAGGGGGAAAGTCTGCTCTTGCTGATCAACTCTGCCCGCGCCGAGGCACGCCAATGCGGTGACCAGCGCTTTGCTGCCACCGCGCCGCTGGTATGGAATGCCGAATTGGGTAGCGCCGCCGAGAGCCACAGCCGGGCCATGGCCAACGGCAACTTCTTCGCCCACCAGGGGCGTGACGGCCTGACGCCGGGTGACCGCGCGGAACTGGCGGGTTACAGCGGTACCAAGGTCGGCGAGAACATCGCCGCGGCGCTGGATACCACCGCCAAGGTGGTCGAGGGCTGGCTGGCCAGCTCCGGACACTGCGCCAATATCATGAACCCGGAGTTCAGCGAGCTAGGCGCTGCCTATGCCAACGACCCGCAGAGCGACGCCGGCATCTACTGGACGGCGTTGTTCGGCGGGCAATGAGTGAGCGCCTGCTTCAGTTGACGCCGAACACCTGAGCCAGGTGCTGCTCGTAGCGCGCCACGTCCTGCTCGATGTTCGGCACCTTCATCACGTCGTTGCAGATGAAGGTGGGCAGACCGCTCATGCCGAGGAATTCGTTGGCCTTGTGGAAGGGGAAGTACACCGCGTCCACGCCTTTGCCTTCGAAGAAGTCGGTCGGGTCTTCGAAGGCCTGCACCGGGGCGTTCCAGGTCAGCGACAGCATGTACTGCTTGCCCTGAATCAGCCCGCCGCTGCCGTACTTCTGCGAGGCGTCGGAGCGGGTACGCCCGTCGTTGGCATAAAGGCTGCCGTGGCCGGCGGTGAACACCTCGTCGATGTACTTCTTCACCGTCCAGGGTGCGCCCATCCACCAGCCGGGCATCTGGTAGATCACCACATCGGCCCAGAGGAATTTCTGTACTTCTTCTTCCACGTCATAGCCGCCGTCGATGAAGGTGGTCTTGACGTCGAAGCCGGCGCGGTCGAGGAAGGCCACCGCCGCATCGTGCAGGGTGCTGTTGTACTGGCCGTGGGAGTGGGCGAACGCTTTGCCGCCGTTGAGCAGGACGATCTTTTTCATGGGGGGTTCTCCAAAAATGTGGCGGCAGGTTATCGGGCCCTGCGCGTGCGAAACACCCCGAAGCGGTCAAATGATTGTTGACTGAAAATCATGAAAGGCTAGTCGAATGCTGCGTTAAGGTGAGGCATCTTCCCGCATCGAGGCGCTTGCACCCATGTACGGCTTCATCCTTCACGCCCACACCAGACCCGAGCAGGCCGAGGCCTTCGAGCAACTGTTCCGTGCTTACGTCGAGCCCAGCCGCGCCGAACCCGGCTGCATCGAATATCACATGCTGCGTGACGCCCAGGACCCGACCCTGTTCATCTTCTACGAGGTGTGGGCATCACGGGAGGCGCTGGCCGAGCACACGGCCCTGCCGCACATGCGCGAGTTCCATGACCAGCGCATGGACTACCTGCGTCGTGATTTCGAGATTCGCGAGATCGAGATGCTCAGCCCGGCGAGTGCAGCGCGGGCCTGATTCGCGATCCTTAGGAGCTCGCTGGCGGCTGTTGTGGTAGCCCGGATGCAATCCGGGCTACCGGGAACAGGCGAGGCTGGGCTCAGTGGCTATAGCCCGGCTTCTGACGAATGGTCTTGAGCAGATCGTCCGGGCTGATGTGGCCGACCACCTGGGTCGCGGCGCTGCCCGGCTGCGGCAGGTCGAGGATGTGGCCCTTCATCTTGCCGATGACGTGCATCTCACAGGGTTTGCAGTCGAACTTCAGGGTCAGCACCTCATCGCCGTGCACCAGCTGCATCGGCGCCACCTTGGTGCGCACGCCGGTGACGCCCTTGGCCTGCTTCGGGCACAGGTTGAAGGAGAAGCGCAGGCAGTGCTTGGTGATCATCACCGGCACTTCGCCGGTTTCCTCGTGGGCCTCGTAGGCCGCGTCGATCAGTTGCACGCCATGGCGATGGTAGAAGTCGCGCGCCTTCTGGTTGTAGACGTTGTAGAGGAACGACAGGTGCGATTCCGGGTACACCGGCGCCGGGTCGGTCTCGGCCTTGCGGCTACCACGCGGATGGGCGGCGACGCGCGCTGCGGTCAGCGCCTCGATGGCGTCGCGGCGTAGCGCCTTGAGCTGCGAGTTGGGCACGAAGAACGCCTGCGGGGCATCCAGCGTCACGCTCTGCGCGTGGTAGATGGTGGTGCCGAGCTGGGTGAGCAGGTCGCGCAGGCCATCGAGCGCCTGTTCCGGTTTGTTGGCGACGCCGAACGGGCCGGGCAGGGCGACGTCGACGCTGATGCCTTCTTCACTGGTGGCGGTGAGCTTGAGCGCATCTTCGCGCAGCTCGGCCTTCCAGCTGACGCCGATACGGCGTTCGGCGCTGGTGCGTTGCAGCGCCTGCTGCCAGTTGTGGTCGAGGTTGCGCGAGAGCGGGTGATTCGGGCGCAGACGGAACAGGCCCTCGGGCATTTCGTTGGGCTCGACGCGGTAGCGGTAGCGCTTCTCGCCGTCTTCCTCGAACTCACCCTTGAGTTCGCAGATGTTGGCGCGAAAGCCCACCACTTCACGCTTGACCAGCACGTTGAGGCCGTCGCCATTGGACAGCGGCTCATGGGTGACGGCGATCAGATCGCGCTTGTTGACCTTCTCCACGCTGCCAACCGGCAGGCCGGTAAAGGTGGGCGAATCGAAGGCGCCGATGTCCACCTTGCGCTCGGTGACGAAGTAATCGGTGCTGCCGCGGTGGAAGGTCTTGTCCGGATCGGGCACGAAGAAGTGCGCGGTACGGCCGCTGGAAGCGCGGGCCAGGTCCGGGCGGTCTTCGAGAATGGCGTCGAGTTCGCGGCGGTAGTGGGCGGTGATGTTTTTCACGTAGGCCACATCCTTGTAGCGGCCCTCGATCTTGAACGAGCGCACGCCAGCCTCGACCAGGGCGCGCAGGTTGGCGCTCTGGTTGTTGTCCTTCATCGACAGCAGGTGTTTCTCGTAAGCGATCACGCCGCCTTTCTCATCCTTGAGGGTGTAGGGCAGGCGGCAGGCTTGCGAGCAGTCGCCACGGTTGGCGCTGCGCCCGGTCTGCGCGTGGGAGATGTTGCACTGGCCGGAGAAGGCCACGCACAGCGCGCCGTGGATGAAGAACTCGATGGCCGCGTCTGTGGCATCGGCAATCTGGCGGATTTCCTGCAGGTTCAGCTCGCGCGCCAGTACCAGTTGGGAAAAACCGGCCTGGTCGAGAAACTTCGCCCGCTCAAGGGTGCGGATGTCGGTCTGGGTGCTGGCATGCAGCTCGATAGGCGGAATATCCAGCTCCATCACACCCATGTCCTGCACGATCAGCGCATCCACGCCCGCGTCGTAGAGCTGGTGGATCAGCGTGCGCGTCGGCTCCAGCTCATCGTCATGCAGGATGGTGTTGATCGTGGTGAACACCCGCGCGTGATAGTGGCGGGCGAACTCCACCAGCCTGGCGATATCGCTCACTTCGTTGCAGGCATTGTGCCGCGCGCCGAAGCTCGGGCCGCCGATATAGACGGCGTCGGCGCCATGCAGAATGGCCTCGCGGGCGATCTCGACGTCACGCGCAGGGCTGAGCAGTTCCAGGTGGTTCTTGGGCAAGGACATGGTGTTTTCTTTTATCAGGCTGGCACACGGGCAAGGCGCGCATTGTAGCGGGCAGCGGCGACGAGGGCACTCGCCAGATGCCGGACGGCGCTGGCAACTCGTCCCGATGGCTGTACAGTAGCGGCCTTTTTCAGGCGGAGGCGTGGCGATGGACAACAGAGGGTTGGAGAAGCTCGATCAGTGGCTGCTCAAGTACGGCAACGATGACTCGATCCTGTCCGCCAGCGAGCTGGACGGTTATTTCGCCGCCATCGTCTCCGGCCCGCGCCAGGTCGCGCCGGCCGTCTGGTATTCGGCGATCTGGGCCGGCCAGCCGCCGCAATGGCCCAGCGACAAGGATGGTGAGCGTTTCATGAAGCTGGCGGTGGAGCTGATGAGCGAGGCGGCCTACATGCTCAGCGAGGAGCCAGATGACTATGAGGCGATCTTCCTGGCCGACAACAACGGCAAGGGCGAGAAGCTGATCGTTTCCGAGTGGTGTGCGGGCTACCTGCGTGGTGCGGCGGTTGCCGGTTGGCTGGAGCAAGCGCTGCCCGAGTCGGCGCAGGCGGCCCTGGCGCTGATCACTCTGCACGGCGACGAAAGTGGCAGCGAGACGCTCAAGGCCATGACCGATGCCGAATACGACGCCAGCACAGCGATGCTGGAACCGGCCGCCGTCGAGCTTTACGAGTACTGGCAGCAGAACCTGGACCCGCTGCTGCCGGTTCGCCGTGATGACGCCAAGGTCGGGCGCAACGACCCGTGCAGCTGCGGCAGCGGCAAGAAATACAAGCAGTGCTGCATGCGCTGACCGGTCGCTGTCAGCAAGTCTGGCGAGCGGGCCCCGGTGTCGTGCTCAGCTGCAGCACGGGTCCTCGCTCATCGCCAGCAGCTCCGCCCGGGTGCCGAAAACCTGCATCACGTCATTCACCGACATCCACCAGTCGTCGTGCCACTTGAGTACGCGCAGGCGTTTGTTTGCCGTGCTCAGCTGTCGATAGCTGGGCAGGCTGGAGCTGCTGAACAGGTGCGGCAGCAGGACTTGGCAGAGCCAACTGCGCAGACGTTCAGCGCGTGGGCTGGTGCTGCTCAGGCTCAGGCGTAGCAGGTTCTCCAGGTCGATCATGGCTTGAGGCGTTTCCTCGTTGCCGAAGAGAATGCCTTCCGGTCGACAGTGAAGCAGCAGGGCGGCTTGTTCGTCGGCCAGTTCCAGGGCCTGGCAAATGGTCTGCGCGACGAACCAGAAACGGCCATCGGCGGCGCGCTGTACGGTGAGACGGATGTCTTCGAAGACGGGGTTGATCGGACTGGTCATGGCGCCCTCCCTAGTGCGTGAAACAACGGCCTGTTGAATGCGATGAAACCATGAATTTCATTTAATATACAACTTACTGTTCAATCAAGCATGGAAGCGGAATTTAACGTCCGCGTCCATGACCGAGAAAACCGAATTCGCCCAGCGCCTGCGTAGCGCCATGATTGCGGCTGGATATCCAGATCGCCCCGCCGTGCTCGAACGCGAGTTCAATTCGCGTTACTGGGGCCGTTCCGTGACCTTCCAGGCGGTTTCCCGCTGGTTGCGTGGCGAGGCGATACCGTCGCAGGACAAATTGCAGGTGCTTGCCGAGTGGCTGCGTATTGAACCGCAGGTACTGCGCTTTGGCGCACAGGCCGGTGCCGCCGTACGCGAGCAGCGTGGCCGTTGGGAAGATCCCAAGTTCTATCAGGAGCGCGAGGTGATCGAGGCCTTCCTGGCTCTGCCTGCTACGCAGCGCAAGGTCGTGCGGGAGGTCGTCATGGCGCTGGCCATCGCGGCCAAGGCTGACTCCGGCAAGAAGCCAGGCTAAGGATCAGGCTGGAGTCAGTCGTGGTTGTGGTTGTCAATTTCCTTCCGGCAAGGCTTGCCCGGCGCTGACTCGAGGGAGATCACCTGGTGTTCCCAAGAGCCTGCTCAAAGCTCTGGCTCGCGAGACGTTGAGCAGGCTCTGTGTTCAGCCCAGCAGTTCGGCAAACGCCTTGTCCGCCTCCAGCACCGCTGGCAAGGCTTCGAACAGTTTGTTCAGGTCGACTTCCTCGAACAATGGGCCTTCCAGGCTCTGTCGTGCCTGTTCGCTGACGCCGTCCAGCTCGATGGTTTCCGCGACTATCACCGACTGTGCGACCAGGCGCGCGTAGCGGCCATCACTGGGCGCCTGAGTCGGACGTGCCTGATAAGCGATCGCTTGCTGGATAAGCGCCGGCAGCTGCCAGCGGCGCGCCAGTTCAGCGCCCACTTCCGGGTAGCCGAAGCCCAGTTGCAGGGTTTCCTCGGCGGCGTGGGCGGCGGCCTCGCGTTTCGGATGACGGTTCATGCGCCGGGCGAAATCCGGCGCGCCGGTCTGGATCAGCAATTCGCCGATGTTGTGCATCATGCCGCAGGTGAAGGCGGCGTCGGTGTCCAGCTTCAACTGCTTGGCCAGGCTGCGGGCGATACTGGCGACGCGAAAGCTGCGAATCCAGAAACCCTTGAGGTCGAAGCCGGTATCGACCTGAAACGCGCCCGTCATCGCCGAAGCCAGCACCAGCGTGCGCAGGGTGTTGAAGCCCAGGCGCATGGCGGCGTCCTCGACGCTCACCGCTTCACGGGCCCCGCGAAAACGTGGCGAGTTGGCCAGGCGCAGCACCTTGGCAGCGATAACCGGGTCGCGCTCGATATTACGCGCCACGCTTTCCAGGCTTGAGGCAGGGTTGTCGAACTGTTGGATCAGATCCTGCGCAACCTTGGGAATGCTGGGCAGGGTATGCAGTTGGGCGAACAGACTCTCTATGTCCATGGCAACTCCGATACGTACGAACGCTGCAGTGATGGCTGATGAAAAGTGCTCCTTGAGCATAGCTGTGCCTATCGCTGCAGCCAGTCCCATAACCGCTATCTAGAGCCTTTTTCATGGGTGTTACCCGATTGAAACACCAGCCCCGAGGGGCTGGCATGTCGGGGAGGGCTTACTGACGCGGTGCGGTGCTGGTTTCGGCGGCTGCAGACCACACGCGGTAGCGCACTTCGACATCCTTCGGCGCGTAGATCACCAGCGGCAGCTTGCTGTTGTAGCGCACCAGTTGTGGCTCACCGCCAACGCGCACGAAGGCCTGCTTGCGGCTGCCGTCCGGGCAGGCCATCAGCGTGCTCATGGCCGGGCCGACCTGGCCCAGCTCGTAGTAGCTGTAGCCCCAGCCTTCCACGGTCTTTTCCTGCCACTGACCACCCAGGCGTTGCTGGTTGCAATCCACTTCCAGGGTCTTGCCGGCGATGATCTCAACCTTGTGCTCGGCTTCATTGGCTTGCGCCGGCAGCTCGATCACATGGCGGTTATAGCCGTCGGCAGCGGCGGGGTAGGGCTTGAGCGCCTCCGGGGTGGCGGCGCAGGCGGCCAGCGGCAGGGCGCAGGCGAGGGAGAGCAGCGGCAGTTTGAGTCGGTTCATGATGATTCCTTGCTGAAAGGCCTTGTGGGCCGTCCGTGATGAGGGAACCGCCAGGTCGGCGGCGCAGCACTGACCGTTTTGAATAGGCCAAGTTCCTGCGTTTTTCAAGCCGCTGCTCCGCTGTCAGCTCAGCGTCAGGCGAACACGAAGTACTTGCGCACCGTTTCCACTACTTCCCAGGTGCCTTTCATGCCGGGTTCAACCACGAAGATGTCGCCGGCCTTGAGGTGAATCGGCTCCATGCCGTCCGGGGTGATGATGCAGTAGCCTTCCTGGAAGTGGCAGTACTCCCACTTCACGTACTCCACCCGCCATTTGCCGGGCGTGCAGATCCAGGTGCCCATGATCTTGCTGCCGTCTTCGGAGGTGTAGGCATTGAGGTTGACGGTGTGCGGCTCACCTTCGATGCGCTCCCACTTGCAGGCATCGACGACGGGCATCGGCTGGGTATCGCGCAGAACGGTGATCGGTTTGTTGGCCATGGGGTGCTCCGGTGAATGATCAAAGGGCGTTCACCATAGAGCGGGGGCGGGGCGGTCGATTGCCTGGGGTCGACACGGGGCTGCTCATTCGCGCAGTGCGCGGGGCTTTCTATTCCTGAAAAAACCAAGGCCGGCTTATCAGGCCGGCCTTGTGGGGCTGCGCTTGCCATCGAGTCATACGACGTTCTCGATCAGGTCATAGGGAAGGTGTCAGGCGGTGCGGTTTTCGATCAGGCGATCGGAGCCACCTTCGGCAACGCGGTTTTCGATCAGACGATCAGAGCCACCTTCGGCAACACGGTTCTCGATCAGACGGTCAGAACCACCTTCGGCAACACGGTTCTCGATCAGACGGTCGGAACCGCCTTCGGCAACACGGTTCTCGATCAGGCGATCGGAGCCACCTTCGGCAACACGGTTCTCGATCAGACGATCAGAGCCACCTTCAGCAACGCGGTTTTCGATCAGACGATCAGAGCCACCTTCGGCAACACGGTTTTCGATCAGACGATCGGAGCCACCTTCGGCAACACGGTTCTCGATCAGACGATCAGAGCCACCTTCGGCAACACGGTTTTCGATCAGACGGTCGGAACCACCTTCGGCGACGCGGTTTTCGATCAGACGATCCGAGCCACCTTCGGCGACTACAGGTTGAGCGGAAGAAGCGGCAAATACGTTGGCTGCCAGTACGGAGAAAGCAAAGCTGAGGATGAGTTGGCGTTTCATGGTGTGGTGCTCCAGGGGGTTGTGGTTGGGTATGGAGCAGATGTTACGCACTGGATTTTTTCAGAGAACTTCATTGGCATGATGGTGAACATCGATGCGACTGATGCTTGCTGTAATGGCCGAAATAGAGCGTTCCAAGCCTATTGGAAAGGCGCGCCACGGCCGGCTGGCCGTGGCGCGGCGGTTAGTTGATGAAGGTGGCGCCGCGTGCGTTGACGAACAGGGAATAGATGCCATGGCTGCTGGCCATGAACAGGCGATTACCTTTCTCGCCGCCAAAGCAAAGGTTGGCGCAGCGTTCCGGCAGTGAGATATGACCGATGGCCTTGCCCTGCGGGTTGAACACGCGCACGCCATCAAGCTTTTCCGGGTCGCTCTCGGCCGAGCCATTGCTGCCCCAGCCGCACCACAGGTTGCCGAACTCGTCGCACTTGATGCCATCCAGCGCGCCAGTGTCGGTGGCTTCGATGTGTTTGCGGCGTTGACCGAGGCTGCCGTCGTCGTTCACCTGATAGGCCCACACCAGGCGGTGCGGCTTGGCGCGGCCCTCGACGATGTACAGGGTCTTTTCGTCGGGCGAGAAGCACAGGCCGTTGGGGCCGGCCAGATCCTCGATCACACGGGTGACCTGCTGCGTTTCGCCGTCGATGCGATAGACGCCATGGGGCAGCTCCGGCTCGATCTTGTAGCCCTCGTAGAAGTTGCCGGTCTGGAAGGGCGGATCGGTGAACCAGACCGAGCCGTCACGCTTGACCACCAGGTCGTTCGGCGAGTTGAAGCGCTTGCCCTCGAACGCATCGGCCAGCACGGTAATGCTGCCGTCGTGTTCGGTGCGGGTGATGCGCCGGCCAACGTCCTGAGTGGTCGAGCCCTCGCAGGCGATAAGCCGGCCCTGGCGGTCGCGCACCAAGCCATTGGAATAGTTCGATGGCTGGCGGTAGACGGCCAGCGACTGGCTGATTTCGTCCCAGCGCATGATGCGGTTGTTGGGGATGTCGCTGACCAGCAGGTAGCGACCGTCGCCGAACCACACCGGGCCTTCGGCCCAGCGGATGCCATCGGCAAGCTTTTCCACGCTGGCGTTGAACAGGCGCAACTGCAGGAAGCTGTCATCCAGCGCCTTGACCGCGCCGGATGGGTAGCGCAGATCGAGAGGCTGTGTGGCGTTGGCCAGTTGCGGCAGCAGAGAGGCAGCGCTGGCGGCGGCAGCGGAATAAACCAGCGACTGCTTGAGGAAATGACGGCGTGAGCCGTCGGGGCGTTGTTCGTCATTCATCGTGAGGTTCCTTGTTGTTCTTGTTGATCGCGGGTGCGACGCCATGAACTTATACGATGTATGACAACCATGAAAGTGGTTCAATTCTGCCATGAGCGCTTGATAGTCCAAGATCATCTGCCTGGATTGATAATGGCTGGTTCGTTCACCGGGTGAGTGCGGCGTTGACTCGGTTGTGTCGTATGATGACTTGCACGAGTTGCCTCCTTTCCCGAACGAGTGCTGCTGATTCAAGGCGTGCCACATCAAGTCAATGCTCAGCTGCATCGGTCATGAGCTATGATGCGCGCCCTTCGTCCTCACGCGCCTGTCATCATGTCCGGCAATGCCCTCTATACCGACCTGTCGGGTTACTACGATCTGATGTGCGCGGACATCGACTACGCCGCCCAGAGCCACTGTGTGCAACGCTTGCACCAACTGTTCGGTAACGGCGGCAAGCGCCACCTCGATCTGGCCTGTGGCACCGGCCCGCATGTGCGCCACTTTCTCGATGCCGGCTATGTAAGCAGCGGCCTGGACATCAACCAGCCGATGCTCGACCGCGCCGCCCAGCGCTGCCCCGAGGCACGCTTTGCCCGGCAGGACATGTGCGGTTTTCAGGTCGACGAGCCGCTGGAGCTGATCACCTGCTTTCTCTACTCCATCCACTACAGCGCCAGCATCGAGCGGCTCAAGGCCTGTATCGCCAGCGTGCACGGCGCCCTGGCGGCTGGCGGAGTGTTCTGTTTCAACGCCGTGGACAAGCAGTGCATCGACAACGCTTCGTTCGTTTCCCACAGCACACGGCATGCCGAAGGGCAGTTCCGCTTCAGCTCCGGCTGGTACTACCGCGGGGAAGGCGATGCGCAGGCGCTGCGCCTGCGTATCGAACGCAGCGTCGCCGGGCAGACCGAGGTCTGGCACGACGAACACCCGATGGTGGCGGTGAACTTCGCCGAGCTGCAGAGCCTGCTGGCGCCGTACTTCGAGGTGCAGGTGCTGGAGCACGACTATCAGCGCCTGACGCCGTGGGATGGCAGCTCCGGCAACGCGCTGTTTGCCTGCACCAGGCGCTGAGGCGAGGCAGCGTTAGCCTCAGGCTGGCCATTGCCTCACGCCGGCTCTTCGACGCGCTCGGCTTGCAATGAACGCTGCAGCTCGGCCACCAGCGCATCGACCTTGCCCAAGGCCTGTTTGACGGATTCGGCGAGCAGTTCACCGCCGACTTCCTGACCCTCGATGGCAACCTGGTGCACACGGGTGATGCCGATGAAGGCGAGTGCGGTGATCAGGTTCGGCTCCAGATGGTTCATATGCGCCATCTCTCCGCCCACATCGAAGCCGACGCCGCCGCGCGCCGTGAGGATCACCGCATGGCGCGGCCGGTCGGCCAGCCTGGGTACATAGGGATCGAGCGGGTTGCTTTCATCCACATCCACCGTGCGGCCAGGGCGTACCACCTGGTCAATCCACGCCTTGAGCGCGGCGGGCATGCCGAAGTTGTAGAGCGGCGTGCCGATCACCAGCACGTCGGCGGCGATCAGTTCATCCACCAGGCGATCGCTTTCGGCCAGGGTGTCGTGCATCCAGGCCTCGCGTTTCGGCTCGGGCGTGAAGGATGAGGCGATCCAGTCATGGCTGATGATCGAAGGCGGATTCTGGCCGATGTCGCGGTAGGTGACGACGTCCTGCGGGCGGCGCGCCTGCCACTGGCTGACGAAGCGATGGCTGAGATTTCGGCTGTGCGAACCGTGCTGATCCTTGCCGGCGAGGCCGGGGCGGGCGCTGGCGTCGAGATGCAAAATATGGGTCATGATGAGTCTCCTGCTTGAATTTGAATTCATCTGTGATTAGCAGCAGAATCAGGCTAAGTTCGCTCCATTCGGGCGACAAACGATCAATTTTTTTCGCAATGGATGAGGAAAACTCAGGCATGAGCCGGCGCCGACTCCCTCCGCTTTCCGCCTTGCGCGCCTTCGAGGCGGCCGCACGCCACGAAAGCGCCAAGCAGGCCGCGGAGGAGCTTTCCGTTACCGCCACAGCGATCAGTCACCAGATTCGCGCGCTGGAAGAATCCCTCGGTGTCGCGCTGTTCGTGCGCAAGCCGCGGCAGTTGGAGCTGACCTTGGCCGGACGTGAACTGCAGCAGGTGCTGGAAAGCGCCTTCGACAGCATCGGCGCCGCGGTCGAACGCCTCAGCGCGACGCCCAGCCGACAGGCCATTACCCTCAGCACCACGCCGGCAGTGGCCGTGCGCTGGCTGCTTTCCTGGGTATGCATGCTGCGCGACTCCCACCCCAATATCGACCTGCGTATCCACGCCTCGCATGAGCCAGTGGCACTCGATGGCGTCATGGCGGATATCGCCATTCGCTACGGTGACGGTCGCTGGCCAGGTCTGGTGGCGGAAAAACTCTTCGACAACACCTTCGTCCCGGCCTGCAGCCCGTTGCTGGAGCTGCACGAAGCCGCCGATTTGCCTAGGCATACGCTGATCCACTTCCGCAACCAGGCAGCGATCTCCTCGCCGATGGACTGGGCCGTCTGGCAGAAACAGGCTCAGGTGCCGGGGCTGGATGTCAGTGCCGGGTTGGTGTTCTCCGACGAAACCCACGCCGTCTCGGCGGCCGTCGGTGCCCAGGGTGTGGCGCTGATGAGCCGGCAACTGATCGAGGACGAGCTGAGAGAGGGACGACTGGTGCAGCCCTTCGGCCCGGAGCTGGAAGGCAAGCCGTTCTTTCTGGTGTACCCGGAGAGCCGCATAAATGACCCGACCATTCTCGCGGTGCGGGAGTGGATCATGGCGGTGCCGGGTGGGTTGTGTTCGCTGTGACGACTGCCTAAGGGCCACAGCCATGGCACCCGCCAGGCATCCGTGCCAAGATTTGCCGGTAAACAAGCGAGAGGTGAAACCATGGATCTGCAGAAGATCGAGGATGAAGCCCTGCATCTTTCCAAGAAGGAGCGGGCGCAGCTGATCCAGCGTCTGGTCTTGAGCCTGGATGCCCCTTCGGAAGACGAACTGCGATCAGACTGGTTGCTTGAAGCACAGCGGCGTGCACAAGAACTCGATAGCGGCTCGATTAAGGCGGTGCCGGGTGATGAGGTAATGAAGAAGGCCAGAGCCCTGATTCGATGAAGTATTTTTTCCACCCGGCAGCGGAAGCCGAGTTTCTGGAGTCAGTCGGTTATTACGAATCGAAGGTTCCTGGATTGGGTGGGGCATTGATCAACGAGTTTCAGGCCTTGGCTACATTGATTGGCGAGTCACCCATGGCCTGGCGGATTGAACTTGAACCAGATATTCGCAGCGTCTCCCTTCGGCGTTTTCCGCTATCGATCATTTACCGGCCAAGGCCTGACGGCTTCCAGATTCTGGCCGTTGCCCATCACCGCCGCCGTCCGCAGTACTGGCTTGGCAGGCTTTGATTCCGGGCTTTCCAGATATCCCACCAATGCTGCCGCATAGGAGCCACCCTGCAACATGGGTAATGCCCTGCATCGGAACTCCTGAGCGTTGAACCGCGATTTTCAATCAGTGGCCACTGGGCTGAAGGTGATAGGCATCCCGCGCTCTGAGTGACCTTTAGCAACGCTCGATGGCCTGCATAGTCCCGGGCGGGAATAACGCCACCTATGCATTGCTGCGCTTCAAACCATTCATGACGTGAGCGGATGGGAAGGCGATAAAGAAATACTTATAGATATTAAATGAAAAGGATTATCATGCGCGCCCGTTAATCAATCACCACTGTCTGGATGCGTGCTGAGATGTTCTCCCTTTCGCGACTAACCCCCGTTTCGCTGGGCTTTTCCGCTCTACTGACAGCCGGCTTCGCCTGCGCTGCCCCGGCTAACCTGCCCGAGACTGTGGTCTATGGCGATGTCGACGAGGAAGCCGATAACCCTCGCGTCAAGGAGGTCAGTACCGCTACCCGCACTGCCACGCCGGTGCGCTACGTGCCTCAGGCCATCGACGCACTGAAGACGAGCAATGTGCTGAACTATGGCATCAACGATCTGGGCAAGGCCCTCAGTGGCCTGCCCAACGTCAGCAGCGGGGCGGATACGCGCTTCGACAGCCTGCGCATTCGTGGCTTCGATGCCAGCAACGACTTTTACCTGGACGGCGTGCGCGATGACAGCCAGTACGTGCGCGACCTGCACAACATCGAGCGTATCGAGGTGCTCAAGGGGCCGGCGGCCGTGCTCTATGGGCGTGGCAGCCAGGGCGGTATCGTCAATCGCATCAGCAAGGCTCCCGAGGCCGGGCGCCGCTCCACGCTCGAGGCACAAGGCGGTAGCGAAGACCTGCGCAGCCTGTATGCCGACCTCAGTGCCGACCCTTCCGACACCATCAGCCTGCGCCTGAACATGGGCAATGAGGACAGCAACAGCTTCCGTGACGGCGTCTCCAGCCATCGCCAACTGTTCGCGCCGTCCATGAGCTGGCAACTGACGCCTGAGCTGAACTGGCTGGTACAGTACGAATACAGCCGTTTCGACCGCACCCCGGATCGTGGTATTCCCGGCGTTGGCGGGCGCCCGGCGGACGTCAAGCGCGGCACCACCTATGGCGATGACCGCGATTTCATTGACGACACCACGCAATCATTGCGCTCCAGGCTGACCTACGAATTGAATGACAACTGGCAGCTGCGTCATACCGCCAGCCTGTTCAAGCTCGACAGTGACTTCGACAACACCTACCTGACCGGCTTCAACGCCGCTACCCAGCGCGTGACCCGGCAACGCTGGCAGCAGGATCTGCGTACTCAAAACCTGTTCAACAACCTGGAGGCCGAAGGCACCGTCGACACCTTCGGCTTCGAGCATCGTCTGCTGACCGGTGTGGAAATCGGCAGCCAGCGTCGTGACCCGAAGCTTTACAGCGCGCTCGCCGTCAACCAGGGCGGCCAGGCCGTACCTGCGCTCGACCTGTACAACCCGGATCGCAGCCAGAGTCACCGGGGCGCCATGACCCTTTCCAGCAACAACCACACCGAAGTCGAAAGCCGTGGCATCTACGTGCAGGATCAACTGCGCATCAATGACCAGTGGCAACTGCTGGCCGGCCTGCGTTACGACGAGTTCGAGGTGGCCACCACCAACAAGCTGCGCAACCTCAAGGAAGATCGCAACAGCTACGGCCTCAGCCCGCGCGCCGGTATCGTCTGGACGCCGCTGCAGCATCACTCCTTCTATGCCTCCTGGAGCAAGACCTTCTCCCCGGTCGGCGGTGGCCTGATCGGCATCACCCCGGGAGCCTCGGGCAATGGCAACGAACTCGAGCCCGAACAGACCCGGCAGAAGGAAGTTGGCATCAAGAGCGACTGGCTGGATGAACGCCTGAGCACCACCCTGGCCGTATACGAGCTGGAACTGTACAACCGCCGCACCACTGACCCGAACGACCCGACCCTGACCATCCTCACCGGCCTGCAGCGCTCGCGCGGTATCGAACTGACCGCTACCGGCCGACTGGTCGGCAACTGGTACCTGCGTGGCGGCATCGGCCTGCAGGATGCCAGCATCGTCAAGGACAACAACGGCCTGGAAGGCAACCGCGTCAGCAACGTCGCTAAGCGCAATGGCAGCCTGTTCATCACCTGGAAGCCCGAGCTGGGCTGGTACGCCGAAACCGGCGTGACACTGGTTGGCCAGCGCTTTGCCGACAACCAGAACACCACCGTACTGCCTGGCTATGGCGCGTGGGACGCGCTGGCCGGCTACCGCCACAAGGACTGGGACATTCGCGCGGCGCTGAACAACATCACCGACCGCACCTACTACAGCTCCGCCACCAGCGCCGGGCAAATCCGCCTGGGAGACCCGCGTAACCTGGTGGTCAGCGCCAGCTACTCGTTCTGACCAGGCCAGAGCCCCTGTCGTAATGCTCTATCAGCGTTGGCGGGCGTTCAACGTCCGCCAACTGCGCGTGTGCATGCGTGGTGTCGGCTGACCGCCACAGGTGATTGCAATCGGCGTTTCGTGAAACCCCACGGCTAGCGTGGGGCATCGCCTCAATGCAGCGCGCGTGAAGGCAGGCGCTCGTCGACCAACTGCTGAGCCTGCAGGGCGAGCGCGTCGAGGTGCGCGTCACGCTGTTTTTCCGCCTGTTGCATGGCGCGCTGGCCGTGCTGCTTGAGCAGGTAGGCGTGAATCTGCCTGACTTCAGTGGAGGCAAACACCGGCGCCAGGTCGGCGACCGCGACCATGCCGCTGGAACGATAGTCGCGGCTGCTCATCACCACCAGCGCACCCTGGGCGGCCAGCACCTGCAAACCCAGGGCCTCGAACAGCGGCACCTTGTCTGCCACGCAGGCCAGCTCCAGGTGCGGGCGTCGCTCCTGCACGCGTTGCAGCAGCGCCCGGCCGATGCCCTGAGCGCGCTGCTCGCTGTGCACCGCCAGGTAGGCGAGGGTGCAGGCGGCAGCATCGTCCGGGCTCGGCAGATACAGGGCAAACCCCAGCACACGGGCCGGGTCTTCATCGTCCAGCGCCAGTAGCAGCTGCACGGGGCCTTCGGCCTCGCCGTTCATGGTCTGCAAGTGCAGATGCAGCTCATAGCCGATCACGTACTGGTACAGCTGATACAGCGGATTACTGGGCAGCAACGGTACCGCGCTGACATCGGCGAAGTAGTCCACCACCATCTGCTGCACCTGGCTCTTCAGGGACTCGGGCGGCGGGCTGCTGAGGTGGGTAAGGGTGAACATCGGTATATGGGGTCCGCTGGCGAATGCGTGGGCCGTGGATTGTAACCCGCGGGCCGCTTTGCTCGGGCGCCATAATCGCTCCCGTGCTCGGCGTGGGTTGCCGGTGACGCTCTGCGCTGCGGATGCCATTGTTCAACCTCGATCCATCTGTTCCCTCTGGCCGTTGAGCGCCTCGGGTAACATGGTGGCGCAGTGAACTCGGACCCAGAAGAACCTTATGCCATCGCCGAAACGAAAGTACTCAGCTGTGGAGCGCGAACTGATCCGCACCCTGACCCTTGCCTGTGAAACGGCGAAAAGCGAAATCGTCGGCTTCCAGTGGCTGACCCATGACGTGGACTTCGAGCGGTTTCCGCAGAGCCTGCGCGTGACCTGGATGTTCGACAGCGAAGCGAGCAGGGCGCGGGCACTCGCCAGCCCGGACAAGGCACGAATGTTGGAACTGACCCAGGCCGCTTTCGATGAAGTGGGCATCAGCGTTTCCAGCATCGCCACCCATGTCGCGTTTTCGGTCGAGTAGCCGGCAAGGGGCAAGCGTGGCCAAGGACATTGAGAACCCCTGCGTGTCGCTGTGTCAGCTCAACGGCGAGCTGTGCGTCAGTTGTGGGCGCACGCGCGAGGAAATCCGCAAGTGGCGGGGCATGAAACGGCCCGAGAAGATGGCGACCGTGCAGAAGGCGGCGGCGCGGATGAAGGCGATTGCCAGGAAGAAAGGTAAAGGCTAGCGATCAGGGGCATGTTTCCAAGCTTGAGCAATGGTTCAAGGTAGAGCCGTACCAGATCATTAAAATGCCACCACGGAGTACAGCGTTCTCTCATCGAAGATCTTGGATCAAGGAGTGTATGAATGAGCGGCAAACCTGCTGCGCGTCTCAGCGACCCAACCGCCTGCCCGATTCCCGGGCATGGCACCAACCCCATCGTCAGCGGTTCCGCTGATGTCCTGTTTGACGGCCTCAGCGCCGCTCGGCTTAGTGACACGTCGGCCTGCGGCAGTGCGATCGCTTCCAATGTGTCCCCCACCGTATTCATCAACGGTCTGAATGCCGCGACGCTGGGCAGTGTTGGTGGGCATGGCAATACGATCATTGCGGGGTCAGGCACCGTGATCATCGGCAATAGTGGCGGCGGCGCTCCCTTTACACCGGTCGCGCCACTGAATATTCAGGCTGCTTTCAGTGATCGCTTCCAATTGATCGACAAGCGCAGCGGCAAGCCGATTGCCAACAGAGACTATGCCGTCAGACATGAGGATGGGCGCATCGAATATGGGCAATCCGACCAGCAGGGTTTTACTTCTCTGATCATCAACTCCAGCCGTGCTGAACAGGTTGAAATTTACGTGGAAAACTGAGCATGGACGCCAGAACAATCATTTTGCCGAGCGGCAAGGGCGCCGCGCTTGCAGCAATCCAGACCTTAACCCCGGCAACCAGCCCGCATGCCAAGACCGTTGCGGTAGAAAGCTTCCGCACCGTGGTGTTCTTCATTGGTGGAGCAGGTGACAAGGAGTCTTATTATTTCGCGGGCCCCTACAGAAATATTTTCTATGCCAAGGAGTCCTTCGACCGACGTGTGAAGGGGGCAGGTAAAGAGGGTTCCTATGTATCTCACTATCTGGGATACAACGAGGCGCGGGGCGCCAGTGACATTCAGAACGTGATCGCCTCGAAAATTCCTGACAAGGTGACACCCGTATACATCGTTGGTCATAGCCTAGGTGGCTGGAACGGTGCTCATCTCTCCAACATCCTGCACTCGAATGGGTATCAGGTTGAGATGTTGATAACACTGGACCCCGTGGGGGAAGGCGCCTTGGTCTGGCTGGGTTCGGATATCTATTACAGCAAGCCACAGCCCAAGTCGGTTTTCTGGATAAATGTGCGTGCGAATCCGCGCGTGCCAGACAGCTCAGACTCCGTGGCTGAATTCGGGGAACGTTGGTCTGTCGGTAGTGGGCCAGACGTCAACCATGTCATGGATATCAACCACTACAACGCGCGGGATATGTTTTGTAACCCCATGGCGGATGGACTATCTGCTGAGGATTACATGTTCGAATCCGTTGTGAGCTACATGAGGCGGTAGGATGTTCAGGTTCTTTCTGATTGGTCTGGTACTTCTGGGTAGCGGTTGTGCCAAGGGGCATGGCAAGCCGATTGCTGCTTTGCATTACGATTCGATTAGCGCTCAAGCAGACGCTCGCTTCTATGATTTGCGGTTCCGCTCGGATGTCGATCTGCTCAATTTGTTTGGCCCTGGAGAGGCCTTCGTAGGCGGAATGATGTACTGCGCCCTGGACGATGATGTGGATTTTTCGGTCGGGCACTTCATGAAGACGTTGGCCTCTGGTTTCGTCGAGCGCGATACCCGGCATGAAGGCGGGGATGGCTTTGCATTCGTGGCTGCCTTGTCTTTCAACGAGACCCTCGATGAAGGCACAACTACGCGAGCATTGGGTGACGAAGCGATTCGTTCGCTGGTCGCTAACAAGGGCTCCATTCCCTGCCAGTACGTGGCGACCGTCTATGGCGCCAAACCCTATCACTCTGGAGCCTTTCAGATACCCACCGCCGATATCCTGCGCGAGCTGGATAATTAGCGCGTCAGGTGGATGACCTTCTGGCCATCCACCCTCTGAGTGGCGCTGGTTACGCAGGCCGATAAGGCATCCAGGTATCACCTTGCCAATGCAGCAACGACAGTCCCTGGCGATTCTCGCGCTTTGGTCGGTGCTGGTCGGGCTGTGCGATATCGCGCAGCATCGGCACCACGTCGGCGGTGATCCAGCGGCGGATGCAGCGGTTCTCCGGGTGGTAGTAGTGGATCAGTGCGGCATAGACGCCGGATTCGCTGATCAGCCGTGTCGTCTCCGGTTGGCCGTGGGTATTGAGCACCACGGCATCGATTAGCTGGTCGGCATCGAGCGTGCGTGCAGCGCGTTCGTCCAGATGCGGCTGGCCGATCAGCCGACCAAGATCCGTTGCGCAGAACCAGCATTGCTGCTCGATCAGCAGCGCGCGCAGTTGGCGGCGGTGGCGGGTGAAGGTCTGGGGGATCAGGATTTCGCCGGGAAGGGCGGGGATTGCGGGGGATGCGGATTGGGTAGGCATATCCATTACCTCAATGGAATACACCGCTGCTTTCGGGAGCAGTATTGCCGCTGCGTGAAGCGTTTCTTAGGCGCTGTGGCTCAGGGTAGAGGTGTGATTGTGGATGGTCAATGGCGTATGGGGCGTAGGGTGGATGACGCTCTTTTCATCCACCGTTGGGTGCAGCGGTTATTCGGGTTGCTCGCCGAGTCGTGTGATCACATCGTCTGATGACATGACCTCAGCATATTCGGCGCCCAGGATGGCCAAGGTCAGCTTATGCACGGTCGAGGCTTCCCAGCGGGTTCCACCTGGCCCTGTTACAGGCACGGCGGTTGTGGCATCTGACGGGAGGATGATGCTGTACCCGAGCGCTCTGCCTGCGCGGATGGTGGCATCCATGCTGTTGTGAATCACAACGCCCGTCAGCACGATGCGATTTGCGTTCATTGCCTTCAGCGCGGCATCCAGTTGGGTGCCTATGAACGCGCAGTTTTCATGCTTGATGATGACGGCTTCGCCCTTTATCGGCGCGACTTCCTGTTTGATGCCATTCCAGGGGCCGTGAAGGTAATAGCTCGACGTGGGCGTCTTTTCATCGTGTTTTACGTGAAGGACGGGCCAGCCATTTGATCGCCAGAATTGCAGGAGGCGTTGGATGACGGACAGGTAACCGGGATTACTCTTGCCATCCCAGACGGGCTGATCGATGGCGTCCTGAACGTCGAGGATGATCAAGGGGATTGGACTGGGCATGGCCGGCATTTGGTGTCGTCTCCTTACGATGAAGGGGCAGTGTGCTGCAGTGTTTTTCTATCAACAACCATGACAGCCCCGATAGCTTCAGCATTTCGGTGTGGTAGCCAATTTTTGATGCTCAGCGTCGCCAGCAGACCCGTAGGGTGGATGACGCTCTTTTGATCCACCATCAGCGGTTGTGCGGGCTACTCGCTACGGAGTGAACACGCCGCTGATGTGGTGATTTGGATACCGGTTCCGCCCTTACGGCGGGTCACTTCTGGCAAACGCCCCAGAAGTAACCAAGAGGGCTTGCCCCTACCATTCGGCCCGACTTCGTCGGGTTCCCTCGCTCCATCGTCGTTCCAGGGGCACGCCGCGAAGGGCCATCCCTGGCCCATCGCGGCTCTCGCGGCATCCATGCCGCTCAACCCCTTACACAACGATTCCACTCGGCCTCCTGACGGGGCTTTTGGCGTCGTCTGCGAGATTGATGTTCCAGCACTAAACAAAGCGAGAGCATCGCGGCGCCAGTGTGAGCTAGTGGGAGTATTGGCACAGGTCAAGAAGCGCGTCGGAAGAAGCCGGATAAGGCCGGGGGATGGCGGACGGCCAAGCGGGGCGCGGGGTTCAGGCGGGTGAGCAGCGCGGCGGGTGGTGAAACAGTGCCAAAACTCGCGAACACGGAAACGGCAGGATTTCACAGGGGGATTTGGCACTGCCGTTTGAGGCGGCAGAGCGGGCTTCCCTGCCCGTCACTTCTCTAGACCATCCAGCCACCGGCCCAGACGACGCGGCCGATGATGTGCAGCTCGGCCAGGCGATCCCTGGGCACCATCATATCTTTGTATGCGGCGTTGTGGCTGATGATCAGCACCGAGCCATCGAACTGGCGCTGCAGGCGCTTGGCATAGAGATGGTCATCGAGCATGACCACATAGACACCCTCACCCTCAAGCGCGTTGCGGCTCAGGTCGATCATGACGGTGTCGCCGTCATCGAGCAGCCCAAGCATCGAGTCACCGTCTACGCGCAAGCATGCCAGATTAGCGGGCGTCAGACCCTTCTTGCGGAGCGAGTAGCGGGTGAACGACAGGTTCACCAGTACGCGGCTGCGCTCATTCCAGGCGCCACTGCCTGCGCTGCAGCGGGCGTCGTACAGAGGGACATAGGCATAGGCATCGCTTTCTGCCACTGGCGCTTCTTGCGCTCTAGTCTCCATGAACATTTCCCCTCGCCCTGTCGCAATCCAGTCCAGGGATATGCCCTTTCCAGAGGCTAGAAGGGCAACGGAGCCAAAGGCAGGCATCCCATCGCCAGATATCCAGCGCTGCAGAGACGAAAGAGCAACCTGAGCAGTGGCGGCAGCCTGTTTTCGGGATTCGTACAGATCTGCAACGGCAGCTATTCGGCTTTCCATTCCCGTATACGGAAAAGAAAGTTCCTCGCCAGACGCTTTCCCTTGTTTCTTTTCTTCGTAACCCATTGATTTATAAGACCTTAAAACCGTATTCAGTTGCGAGGCCCGTTTTCGAGAAAAGAAAGTCTCGAAAACAGTTTTACAGATCCTGTTTATGGGTTATGTTTATGTCGTAAGGCACGTTAAACATCCCGAAAACGCCACCCCGCCAGGTGGTATGGATCAAGACATGAACACAGCGGAAATCCCATCTGACCCAGCACTGCGCTGGGAGTGGATCAAGTTCCAGCTACGGGCCAAGGGCACGTCGCTGGCGAAGCTGGCGCGCGAGCAGCACGTCACAGGGCCAGCCCTGAAGAACGTGAAGCGCACGCCCTACCCACGTATGGAGCGCGTAATCGCCAAGGCTCTCGGCCTTACTGTCCAGGTGCTTTGGCCGGAACGCTGGGATGCCCATGGCAACCCCAATCGTCAGCGCCCCAAGCGCCCAGAGGCTATGTCCGCGCGTATGCAAAAGCATAACGCAGCTTGTGACCTTGGGCACCGTAAAACAGGGACGGATAACTAGACATGAGTCGCGTAAAA
>NZ_FOXK01000002.1 GCF_900115695.1 Ectopseudomonas toyotomiensis | reverse complement strand
ACGCATGCATCAGCGGATGCAGGTGCATCCAGAGATGATGGTCAGGCGCCGCTCCATCGTCGAACATCCCTTCGGCAACCTGAAGCAATGGATTTTGGGTAATGGTCGCTTCCTGCTCCGACAACTGCAGGGCGCTCGGACGGAAATGGCCCTGGCGGTCAACGCCTACAACCTGAAGCGTGCCATCAATGTGATGGGTGCCCGTCGGTTGATCGAGCTGTTGGGGTAAATCCCGCTTTCCATTTCCATGCTTCAAAAACACCAACGCCCCGAACCAGTCGGGGCGTTGGATTTTTCTGGCGTCAGTGCGTTTTCACACGCTCTGGATTGGCGGGCTTCTTTTTGCCTTCAATTTGCCTCAGGCCGGCTGTTTTACGTAGCGCGCCAGTTGCGCGTCACGGCTCATCACCTCGAGCGTGGCTGCCAGCACCTGCTCACTGGTAGCGTCGGCTTTGCTGAAGATGCTGCCGAAGTTGTCGTGAGTGACCTTGGCGAAGTGCGCACGATCCTGAGCCTCCACACCCAGCAAGGTTGCGTAGGCGTCCAGCGCCTCGCCCTGGCCCATGGCCATGTCTTCGGCAATCGAATCGAGCATGCCATTCATCGCCAGCATGGAGCGGCCGTTGTAGCCCAGCGCACCACTGGTGTCGCAACCGTTGGTACCGGAGGTCATGCCGAAGGTGGCATTACCCGAGGTGCCATTGGTGGTGGTGGCCAAGAAGTGCGGGGCCATGCCACGCTGCCCTTCGAACAGCATGTTGCCCCAGCCGCAGCCATTGCCGCCCGCAGCGTCGGCAAATGCGCCAACACTGGCCATGCTCAACAGGCCGAAGACCAAACCTTTGCCTAGCAGTCGCTTGCTCATGTCTATCGCTCCGCAATATCGAGTAATAAAAACTACACAAGGAGCTTTGGCGAGACTTGGCCACCTGTCAAACTCATGCGTCTCGGTTGCGTCCTGCGACACAGGGACGAAGCACGGGGCCGTCAGCCTTGGCTATAGTGATGTAAATCCTTCAGGAGTATGGGCATGAGTGAATCAGCCAACGAGCGTCGGCGCTTTCAGCGCATTGCCTTCGACGCCCCCACCGTCATCGCTCAGGGTGAGCGGCAATGGTCGGCAGCTCTGCACGATATCTCTCTCAAGGGCCTGCTGATCAAGACCCCTCGTGATTGGAACGGGGACCCGAACCAGCCCTTCGAAGCCCTTATCGAACTGGGGGACGAAGCCAAGGTGAAGATGGAAGTGGTACTGACGCGCACCCAGCCGCAGTCTCTCGGTTTCGTCTGCCGCCATATCGACCTGGATTCCATCAGCCACCTGCGCCGCCTGGTCGAACTCAACCTCGGCGATGAACAGCTGCTGGAGCGCGAACTGGCGGCATTGGGCGAAGACGACTAGGTTCTATACGAAAAGTCGTCGAGCGAAGGTCAGGCGAGGCAAAAACCGGTGAGGAAGCGCAGTTTACGAGTGGTAAATGAGCATTCCGAACCGGTTTTTAACGAAGCATCACCGAGCGCAGGCACTTTTCGTACAGAGCCTAGCAGTCAATGGCGCAAGCAGGCAGCCTCAGCCTGTTCACGACGCTGGCGACGCGCCTGAATACGCTGCGCCTGACGGCGTGCATCGCGCGACTCGATGGCCTTGGCGTCGAAGTTGAAAGCCCGGGAAAAGAAATCGAAGAACAGGAACATGATGGCGTCTCCTTCAGTGGATACGCCTTCATGCTGCGCGCCGATAGCCTGCTACCTATTGACCTCGGTCAATTTTCGCCGGTGCCTGATCGCGGCAGAACGCCGCAGTCCAGTAGCGCGGATGAAATCCGGTAAGAACAGCACCACAAAAGTCTCGGATTGCATCCGGGCTACGCCCTCCTCTATTCGAACAGCGCATCCAGCGCCTGCTCCAGGCGCGTAACGGCGACGATCTGCAGCCCAGGCGGCGCCTCCTTGGGCGCATTGCCCTTGGGCACGATGGCGCGCTTGAAGCCGTGCTTGGCCGCCTCCTTCAAACGCTCCTGACCACTCGGCACCGGACGAATCTCGCCGGACAGGCCGATCTCGCCGAACACCAGCAAGTCGTGCTGCAACGGCCGGTTGCGCAGACTGGAGATCACCGCCGCCATCAGCGCCAGGTCGGACGCCGTTTCCAGCACCTTGACCCCACCAACCACATTGAGAAACACGTCCTGGTCATAGGTCGGAATGCCTCCGTGGCGGTGCAGTACCGCCAGCAGCATGGCCAGGCGGTTCTGATCCAGGCCCAGGGTGACGCGACGCGGGTTGCCCAGATGACTGGTGTCGACCAGCGCCTGCACCTCCACCAGCATCGGTCGCGAGCCTTCCCAGGTGGCCATCACCACACTGCCGGGCACCGCCTCCTGCGCGCGGGTGAGGAAGATCGCCGAGGGGTTGGAGACTTCCTTGAGGCCCTTGTCGGTCATGCCGAATACGCCCAGTTCGTTGACCGCGCCGAAACGGTTCTTCACCGCCCGTAGCAGGCGCAAGCGACCGTCGGACTCGCCCTCGAAATACAGCACGGTGTCGACCATGTGCTCCAGCACGCGCGGGCCGGCCAACGCGCCTTCCTTGGTAACGTGACCGACGAGAAAGATCGCCGTGCCGCTCTGCTTGGCGAAGCGCACCAGCAGCGCCGCACTCTCACGCACTTGAGCGACGCCACCGGGGGCAGACTGCAATTGCTCGGTGAAAATGGTCTGGATCGAGTCGATGACCATGACCTTGGGCTTTTCCTGGCGCACGGTGGCGATGATCGATTCGATGCAGGTTTCGGTCATTACCTTGAGCTTGTCCTGCGGCAGATCCAGCCGCCGCGCACGCATGGCCACCTGCTGCTGCGATTCCTCGCCAGTGACATAGAGGGCGGGAAAACGCGTGGCGATATTGCACAGGGTCTGCAGTAAAATGGTCGACTTGCCGATGCCTGGGTCGCCACCGATCAGCACCACCGAGCCATCCACCAGACCGCCACCGAGCACCCGATCGAGTTCACCGGAAGCGGTGGAAAAGCGCGGGATTTCCTCGACACTGACTTCAGCCAGAGTCTTGATATTGGCCTTGTCGCCGGCCCAGCCAGTGCGCCCGCTGGGCGTGGCGCCCTCGACCACGGTTTCGACCAAGGTATTCCAGGCGCCGCATTCACCACACTGCCCTGCCCATTTGGGAAAGGTGGCGCCGCACTCGGTGCAGCCGTACATGCGTTTTGCCTTGGCCATTGCGATCAATCCTGCCGCTGAACGAAGGCTGGAACGATACCGAACAACTGGATAAATTTACAGACCACAGCCACTTTGCCCGGAATGCACCTATGCAGATCCAACTGCTACCCACCAGTGCCGAACAGCTGCCGCTACTGGCCAACCTCTACCAGTTCTACGCCTACGAAAGCTCGGACTGGGAGCAAGAAGACGTGGAGACGGACGGTCGCTTCTACATCCACCACCCCCACCTGGAGCGCTATTGGCAGGAGCCGGGCTGGAGTGCGCAACTGATACTGGCCGATGGCTTCATTGCCGGTTTCCTGCTGATCGAACAGAGCGAGTTACCCGGTCTTGATGTGCCGGAGTTCGCCGACCTGTTCATCCTGAAAAAGTATCGTCGCCAGGGCATCGGTCGCGCCCTGGTACAGCAGGTGATGGGCGACGGCAGGCCCTGGCTGCTGCGTTTCTACCGTCAGGATGAGTTGGCCTGTGCCTTTTGGCAGCAGCTGTTGAGCGAATGGCCCAGACCGGCGCGCGAAGTGTGGACAGAAGAAGAGGCGGACGGGCTGCTCACTTATCTGATCAACCCGCCCGTACATTGAAAACGCCTGATCGCAGGAGCCCATGTGCGGGCGATCAGCCTTTCACCAACACGCCGGCAAGCCGGCTTCTACGACTCAGCCCTTGCAGCCATTGCCACAACCGCAGCACTGCCCCGCCGCGCGTTTGAGCTGGCGCGCCAGTTCGTCCTTCATTGCCACGCGGTTGAGTTTCAGCGCACTGAGGGTGACGTCATCGAGCAACTCGATACCGTCCTCGATACGGCAGATGCGCTTGTCCAGCGCTTCGTATTCTTCGGCCCGGCGAGAGAACTGCTCATCGCTCTGCCGCAGACGCTGCAGTTCGTTGCGCAGTTCGGGAAAATCATGAACCAGCGGATGGTGGTCGACGTGCATGAGGAAGCCTCTGACAGGGAAGATGGCTCCAGCCTAGCGCTGCACGTCGACCGTTCATTTGATCCGGGTCAAGCACTGCCCGCCTTGCGCAGCAGATCGGCGATCTCGTCCTTGAGGCCCACACGCTGCAGTTTGAGCCCCTGCAAGGTCAGGTCGTCGACAGCCTCGCGACCGTCCTCTATTTCGTAGATGCGCTTGTCCAGCGCTTCATATTCGCCAGCCAGGCGAGGGAAGTGCGGGTGACTTTGCATCAGCTTACGCATGACGTCGCCTTGCTGAGGGAATTCGCGAGTCAACGGGTGATGTTCAAGCGGCATGGAGGACCTCCCCAGATAGTGTTCCTTTAGCCTAGTCGAAGCTGGGCTACGTGCAGCCAGTGAACTATCGGCAGACAAGACCTCAGGCAGCGAACTGCAACCGCGCCAGCATCAGGACATGAAATGTTGCAGCTTTTCTGCTTTTTCCACTGCGCTTGCGCTAAATTGACCGACCCTTGGCAACTTATCCCTCTACATGACACTCCTGATAGCGTTCGCTGTCCTCTCCATTCTGGTTTCGTTCATCTGTTCCATCCTCGAAGCCGCTCTGCTCTCCCTCACGCCCAGTTACATCGCTCAGCAGAAGGTCGCAAAACCGCAGCTGTACGAAAGGCTGAAGGAGCTCAAAGACAAGATCGACCAGCCGCTGGCAGCCATCCTGACCCTCAACACCGTGGCGCATACCGTTGGTGCTACCGGCGTTGGTGCGCAGGTGGCGATCGTCTTCGGTGACGGTTACCTGGGTATCGCCTCGGCGGTCATGACCCTGCTGATCCTTGTGCTTTCGGAGATTCTACCGAAGACCATCGGTGCCCGTTACTGGCGTGCCCTGGCGCCTATCCTGCCCAGCCTGCTGCGGGCGATGATCCTGCTGCTCAAGCCGTTCATCGTCATGTCGGACCTGATCATGCGTCTGTTCGGCGGCAAGGAGCCGGAGCACGACATTCGCCAGGAGATCAAGGCGCTGACCCTGCTTGGCCGCGAAGTGGGCAAGCTCGACGAAGACGAACAGCGGGTGATCAGCAACATCCTCGATCTGCACGAGATCCGTCTACGCGACATCATGACCCCGCGCATCGTCTGCGAATCCGCCGCACCGGATGAATCGATCGCTGCGTTCAAGGCACGTGCCCGCGAGAGCCAGTTCTCCCGTTACCCGGTGATTGGCGAGGACGAGTCGCCGCTGGGCGTGGTGTTCCGTTATGACGCCCTGGCGGCCGAGAACGATGGCGAACCGATCACCCAGATCATGAAGCCGCTCAAGGTCGTGCCGGACAGCATGAACGTGGAAAACCTGATGACCCTGCTCATGCAGGAGCGTCAGCACATGTGTCTGGTGTACGACGAGTTCGGTAGCTGGCACGGCCTGGTGACGCTGGAAGACATCATGGAAACCATCATCGGCAAGCCGATTCTCGACGAGACCGACGATATCCCCAACATGCGCCGCTTCGCCAAGCGCCGTTGGGAACATCGACTCAAGGCAATCCGCGAAGACTGATCACCAGTAATTCTCCACCGCCACCTGACCCGGCCGCCGGGTCAGGCTCAGATTCAGGCCGCGCACCTTCAGACGCTGACGAATGTCGTCGATCATCTGCGGGTTGCCGCAGATCATCACTCGCGAATATTCAGGCGTCAGCTCGAGCCCGGCGGCGCACTCCAGCTCACCCTTGTCGAGTAGCTCGGTGATACGTGCATTCAGGCAGCCCGGCGCTTGCTCGCGAGTGACCACCGGCAGGTAGGTGAGCTTGTGAGCGAATTCGGCCAGGTGTTCCAACTCGGCGAAACTCCGGATCAGCGGCTGATAAGCCAGCTCGGCGAAGCTGCGCGCGCTGTACACCAGCACGATACGCTCGAAGCGCTGCCACACCTCGAAGTCCTGCAGGATCGACAAGAACGGCGCGATGCCAGTGCCACTGCCGAGCAACCAGAGGTCGCGGCCATCGACGAAACGATCCAGGGTCAGAAAGCCGGTCGCCATCTTCTCCACCAGCAAGCTGTCGCCAACGCGCAGTCTGCTCAACTCGCTGGTGAACTCGCCGCCCGGCACCACGATGGAGAAGAACTCGAGGAACTCATCATGCGGCGCGGACACCAGCGAGTAGGCGCGCCAAACCACACTGCCATCGGCTTTCTCCACGCCCAGGCGTACGAACTGCCCGGCGCGAAAACGAAAGCCCGCATCCCGCGTGGTGCGCAGGGTGAACAGGCTCGGGGTCAGGCTGTGTACCTCAAGCAGCGTCTGACGGGTGAACTTGTCCTCGCTGACGGTCATAATCTCCCCCCTTCATTGAATACCCGTCCAGTCTGGCGCAATCGGCCAGCGACAAACACCGAAGGTTTGCATGCCTACTCTCGACACCCCCTTCGCCAGCCTCGAACTGCAGCGTCAGCCGCACCAGGCGAATGAGCCGCTCCAAGCCTTCGATGCCGCCGACGAATACCTGCTGGGTCATCTTCATGAGCAAGGTATCGAGGCAGGCAGCCGCGTGCTGCTACTCAACGACAACTTCGGCGCCCTCGCCTGTTCGCTGGACGGACACTGCCAGGTGACCAGCAGCGGTGACTCGCACCTGGGCTTTCTCGCCCTGCAGAAGAACCTCGCCAGCAATGGCCTGAGTGGCGATACGGTGACCTTTCTGCCGAGCTGCGAAACACCGCAAGGGCCGTTCGACTGGGTGCTGATTCGTGTGCCCAAGACCCTGGCACTGCTGGAGGAGCAACTGATTCGCCTGCATGGCCAGTTGGCGCCAAATGCCCGCGTGGTCGCTGGGGCGATGATCAAACACCTGCCGCGCGCCGCCGGTGATCTGCTGGAGCAATACATCGGCCCGGTGCAGGCCTCGCTGGCAGTGAAGAAAGCCCGCCTGCTGGTCGCCACGCCTGAAACCAAGGCAGCACCGGACTCGCCCTACCCGACCCGCTACCGCCTGGATAAACCGGCGCTGGAGCTGGTCAATCACGCCAACGTATTCTGTCGCGACGGCCTGGATATAGGTACCCGCGCCTTTCTTCCGCATCTGCCACGTCATCTCGGGCGCGTGCGCGTCGCCGATCTCGGTTGTGGCAATGGCGTGCTCGGCATCGCCTACGCCCTGGGCAGCCCGCAAGCGGAACTGACGCTGGTGGACGAGTCCTATATGGCCGTGCAATCGGCGCAGGAAAACTGGCGGGCGGCCCTCGGTAATCGACCTGTAACGATCCGTGCTGGCGACGGCCTGGCCGAGCAGCCGGCTGACTCGCTGGACCTGGTGCTGTGCAACCCGCCTTTCCACCAGCAGCAGGTGGTCGGTGATTTTCTCGCCTGGCGCATGTTCCAGCAGGCCCGCGCGGCGTTGGTCACCGGCGGCGAACTGTGGATCGTCGGCAACCGCCACCTGGGCTACCACGCCAAGCTGGGGCGGCTGTTCCGTGGTGTCGAGCAGGTCGCGGCCAACCCGAAGTTCGTGGTGCTCAGGGCAAGAAAATAGGCCCCTACAAAGTCAGGGTGAACCGCGACAGCAAGGCGCCCGGCAAGGCCATCGAGCCCGACTGCCTGGCGCCGTAGGTGCCGCCTGGCAACAGCAGCTCCGGTTCGCGGCTCAGCGCCTCCAGTTGCGGGCCGAGGAAGTCGAACAGCGAGTCGTCGAAACGCATGGTGTTCAGCGGCGCCTGGATCTGCCCATCCTCGACCCAGAACGTGGCGAAGCGGGTCATGCCGGTCAGGCGTGCGGCGGGCAGGTCGGAGAAATTGCCGTACCACAGGTTGCCGATATACAGGCCGGTGCCAAGGCGTTGCAGCACGTCGGGCTCGTCCAACTCACCGCCTCGCATGTGCAAGGACAGCGGATATTCGCCACTGCATGCACCATTGGCGATCAACCCGTACTCGGCGGCACTGCGCGAGCTGACCAGGCGCTCACCAGCTCGCCCCTGGCTGATCAGGCGCAGCGGCTGGCGTGGCCCTTCGGAGGTGAAAGCCGGCGCCAAGCCACCCTCGATGCGTTCGTCGATCGTCACCAACGGGCTAAGTTCGGCCTTGCCATTGAACAGACGCTGCAAGGGACTACCACCCGACGCCAGTGCCTGGGCGCCGAAGCCCCAGCAGCACAGGCTGACCAGTTCCTCCAGCGCAGCCGGCGTCAGATAGGCGCGATAGGCACCCGGCTGCAGCGCCTTGGCCGGACGCCCGAGAAACGCCAGTTGCTGTCGCGCGCCATCGAGTTTGCGAGCGAACGCCTGGGCGTCCCATTGCTCGCCGGCATAGGTGCTTTTCACGGCCTGGCCGTTGTCGTGGAACAGGCTGAACTCGAAATTGAAACTGCTCGCGGCGTACCAGCCGAAGGCGCCCCAGGAACTGGCGAAGCCCTGGTACTGCGGCCCCACGGCCAGAAAGCCGACCAGATCCAGGCCAGCCGCCGCAACGACGATCTGCTGTGCCATGGCCGCGCTATCCAGGGGCGCCGCCTCGCCCGCCAACTCACTGCGCCAGGCCTCACGATTCAAGCGCAGATAAGGGTCGTCACTCAAGGTTGGCAGCACGCCTCGCAGGCGCAGCACTATCTGCTGCAGGCGCGGCAAATCCTCATCGAGCACGCCACTGAGCGCCAGTTTGCTTTCGGCGTGGCGCTGGCCCTGGTACAGCGACAGGATGACGTAGATCTGCTGCACATCGCCGGCCTGACGCACCTGGCCCTGGTTGAAACGGATAAAGCTGGAAACCTCGGCGCCGTAGGCCAGGGTGAAGCCCTCCTTGCCCACGACCTGCGCCTGCAGGTGCTCCAGCAACGCACTGAAATGCTGACGTGCATCCATCAGGCAGCCCCTCCGAAAACGTCGATATCGGCGAAGACGCAGGCCGGCGAGGCATGCCCGGCACGGATCACCTGGTTGGGTTCGCCCTTGCCGCAATAGGGCGTGCCCATCACCTCGAAGGTGCTGGCGTCGCCTACCGCACGCAGGTTGCGCCAGAACCGCGAGCTGATGCCGCGGTAGTTGGGGTTCTTCACCACGCCCTTGAGTTCGCCGTTTTCGATCAACTGGCCCCATTCGCAGCCGAACTGGAATTTGTTGCGCGCATCGTCGATCGACCAGGAGCGGTTGTTGCTCATCAGGATGCCGCGCTCGATACCGCCGATCAGCTCGGCCTGAGTCCTGTCACCCGGCTCCAGATTGAGATTGGCCATGCGATCGATGGGCGGCCGGTTCCAGTTGCACGCACGGCTGTTGGCCACACCCGGCAGGCCACTGCGCCACTGCGACAGCGCACCGCCGAGCGGGCGCTGGAGGATGCCATCGCGGATCAGGTAGTGGCGCTGCGCCGGGCTGCCGTCGTCATCATGGCTATAGCTGGCCAGCTCGCCTGGCACGCCCGGATCGAAGGTCACGTTGAGCAGCGATGAGCCGTATGGGTAATGGCCGAAATCTTCCTGGCGAATGAAACTGGTGCCGGCGAAGTTGCGCTCGTCACCGAGGATGCGGTCCAGCTCCAGCGGATGACCGATGGACTCGTGGATCTGCAGGATCATCTGGTCCGGCATCAGCAAAAGGTCGCGCGAACCGTTCGGGGTGTTGGGCGCCAGCAGCAGCTGCAACGCCTCGTCGGCAATGTGCGCGGCGCTGCCGATCACGCCCAACTGCTGCAGTACTTCGGCACCGCCCTGCCGCGCCAGATGGGTGCCGCCGAAACTGCGGCTCTGGCTGTCGCCGTCATCGCTGGCGGTGACACCTACCTGCGGAAAGACGTAACGCTGGGCACGACGCAGGCAGGCGCCAGCGCTGTTGAGGTAGATCTGCTCATGGCAGGTGAAGGTCAGGCCAACATGGCTGTCGACCAGACGCGCATCCTGGGGAATCAGCGCCGACTCCGCCATCAGCAGCTCGAACCAGTGAGCGGCGCCCGCCAGCGGCTGCGCGTAACCCGGCATCACATCGTCGCTTTGCTCAGTGGGGTACGACAGGCTGGCGAGATCCAGCAGGTTATGTCCGACCATGGCACGGGCCATCTGCTCGGCGCGCTCCAGCGCAGCCTGCAAGCCGGCCTGGCTGATATCGCTGGTGGCCGCATAGGCTTCGACACCGGCGATGCGCACGGTGAGCATGGCGCCGGTATCGTCGACGAAGGACGGCGCCTGCGCCACATGCCGGCGTACCCAGTAGGACGCCCGGCTTTCCTGCACATGGCGCAGCGACCAGAAATCAGCGCTGGATTTCAGCGCGGCGAAGCGGCGCTGCAGGGTATCGCTGAGGGCGAACATCGGGCCTCCTTGGCTGGCGACGAAAGGAGGCCAGTATGGGAACAAGCACGCACCGGGATCAACCGCCGACCGGCAAGCAAAAGCCAGACGCCGCCCCGCTCCCGATCAGAAATCGACCGTGGCCGAGACCTTGAAGGTACGCGGCGCGCCCTGGGTCAGGTAGCCACCATTGGCCGAGGCCCAGTAGTTCTCGTCGGCGACGTTCTCCACTATCGCGTTGAAGGTCACGGCGCGCTGGTCCAGACGGGTCTTGTAGCGCGCGCCCAGATCGACGCGAGTCCAGGCCGGGATGCTGTAGTCATTGGCGGTATCGACATACTGACCACCGGTGCGCAACAGCAGACCATTGAGGCTCAGCCCTGGCACGCCCGGCACATCCCAGTCGGCGCTGACATTGAACTGGAATTCGGGCACCCCGACGGCCTGGTTGCCATCGTTGACCCCACCGGCCGTGCCACGCAGCTCGGCTTCGGTCCAGGTCGCCCCTCCCAACAGGCGCAACCCGCTGAGTGGCTCGCCGAACAGGCTCAGCTCGATACCACGGTTACGCTGCTCGGCATCCACCCCGTAGTTGCCCCTGCCGTCGAGCACACCTTGCGGCTGCTCGATACGGAAAACACTCAGGTTGCCCCCGAAGCGCCCCCAGTCGAGCTTCACCCCCACCTCGGTCTGCTTGGAGCGGTATGGCGCGAACATCGTCCCGCGGTTGTTCGCGGCGTTGGGCGCGGTCGGCCCCTGCTGCAGCGACTCCACACGGTTGGCATAGAGCGAGAGGTACTCGGTGGGTTTGATCACCAGACCATAGGCGGGCGTGGTGATGCTGTCCTGGTAGTTAGAGGTACGGGCGCCACTGGCCGCGCTCCAGGCGTCGGCGCCAATGGTCTGCCGGCGCAGGCCCAACGTCAGCAGCACACGATCATCGACAAAACCCAGGGTGTCGGAGATCGCCAGGCTCTTGTTCTGCACCTTGGCGGTGGTATCCGGGTCATGCAGATCGCCGGAAGGCAGACTGGCAGTCGGCACGGGCACGGGCAGCCCCTCGTACAGGTTGCCGTGCCCACGGTTGCCGGCGGTGGTGGACTCGAAGGCGTTGCGCTTTTCCTGCCAGATGCCGTTGGCCGCCAGATTGACCTTGTGGCTGACGGGGCCGGTCTGCAGTTCGCCACGCAGGCCGGTGGCCAGGCTCAGGGTCTCCTGATCGAGCGGCGAATACAGGCGGCCGATGCGGGCCGCACCATCGGCGCCATAGACGTAGTTGGAGGCGTACACACCGTTCTCCCGCGTGTACTTGCCGCCGCCAATCAGGTAGGCGGTCCAGGACGGCGACAGATCGTACTCGGCGCTGAACATGCCATAGCTGTCCTCCAGCTGCGACCAACTCCAGGGCTGCGCGTAGTTATGTTTGGAGTCAGGCACGGACGGCACCTTGCCATTGAGAGTGCTGGTGACGGTGGTGTTGGATTCGGTGGTCAGGTAGACAACTGAACGTCCCTCGTTGACGCGCTGCTTCTGGTAGCCAAGGTCGGCTGCCAGGCGCAGGCGCTCGCCACGGTAATCCAGGGCAACGGTGGCCAGGCTGAAGCGCGAATGCTCGTCGTCGACGGCCGTCTCCCCTTCACGCTGCGCCAGGTTGACTCGCACACCGAAGCGATTGTCCTCACCGAAGCGGCGCCCCAGATCAAGATGCCCACCCACGCGGCTGTCATTGGCGTAGTCCAGGGTGAAGCTGCGAGTCGGGGTGTCCTCGGCGCGCTTGGAGACCACGTTGATCGCCCCGCCGACGCCACTGCCGCCAGGCGCCACGCCGTTGATGAAGGCGTTGGCGCCCTTGAACACCTCGACGCGCTCGACCGACTCGGTGGAAATGATCTGCCGCGGCAATATCCCGTACAGACCGTTGAAGGCGATGTCGTCGCTGTACAGCTGGAAGCCGCGAACGACGAAGACCTGCGAGAAGTTACCAAAGCCGTAGGACTGGCGCACACCCGGATCGCTGGCCAGCACGTCGGCCAGGGTCTGCGCCTGGCGCGTTTCGATCAGCTCGGAGGTGTAGCTGGAAAAAGCGAAGGGCACGTCCTGCATGTCCTGGTTGCCCAGCAGGCCGATGTTCGCGCCGCGCGCCACCTGGCCGCCGGCATAGATGGCCGGCAGGTCGCGGCGACCATCGAGCTGACCGCTGACGGTGGTAGCACCCAGCTCCAGCACATCGCTGTTATCAGGACGCGGGATCAGCGTGACGGTGCCGTCGGCGCCGATACTGAAAGTCAGGCCGCTGCCCTGCAGCAACTGCTGCAGCCCTTCGCCGACGGAATAATCCCCCTTGAGTGCCTGGCGACCACTGACCCCGCGCGTCAGGCTGGCGTCGTAGAGCAGGCGAATGCCAGCCTGCTCGGCAAAATCGGTGAGCGCCGAATCCAGAGGCTGGGCCGGGATGTCGAGCTCGACGGCCTGCACCTGCGCGGCAGTGAGGCCGAGGGAAAGCGCGATCAATGTCGGAAGGAAGGGAATCGAACGCATGCGGATGTCCTGTGCTCTGCTGGCTATTCATGCGAAAAAGTCGCATTTGCAGAAACAGAAGACGAAGGTAATTCGCATTCCTGAACCGGAGCAGCAAATATTTCGAAAAAAGATTCGCGGCATCACCCAGTCGTAGCCCGGATGCAATCCGGCGGCTGTCAGATAGGATGATCAGCCGTCGGACGACACCAGCAGCACGCCCGGCAAGTGAGTCAGCTTGACCGGCAGAGCGGTCTCGATGGCGCGCAGTAAGGCCTGTGGATCATCCAAGGCGAATACGCCGGTGACCTTCAGCTCACGCGCCGCTGCATCGAGAAACAGCACCTGCTGAGTTTGCTGGCGCTGCAACTCCTCGAATACTTCAGTCAACGGGCGATCGCGGAATACCAGCCGCCCTCGCTGCCAGGCCAAGGCCCGCGCGGCATCCAGTGGCTGCGGTGATTGCAGACGACCAGCCAGCCAGGCGATCTGCTCGCCAGCCTGAACGGCTTGCTCGCGACCGTCGGCGTCGCTGACCTGTACATGCCCCTCGCTGACCGCCAGCAACACCTGATCACCCAGCAGGTTGACGTCGAACCGAGTACCGGTGACGCGAATACGCGCCTCACCGGCCTCGATCACGAAGGGGTGGACAGCATCGGCCGCTACCTGAAAATCGACCTGACCGCGATACAGACGCACCCGGCGCTGGCCGTCCGCATCGGCGTTCCAGTCCATAGCTGTGGCGCCATTGAGCTGCAGTCGCGAGCCATCCTCCAGCGTTACCTCGCGGATTTCTCCGGCCTGAGTACGTAAATCGGCATGCCAGCCTGGCGGGGTCAGCCATAGCGCCAGCAGCAGGCAGGCCGCGCTAGCCAGTGGTAGCGGCCAACGCCGCTTGCGTCTGGGCATGGCCTGCACGATGGCGGCGGGCCGTTCGACCTGACCGAGCAGCGCCCAGAGGTTTTCCGCTTCCGCCAGCGCCTTGGCATGCTCAGCACTGGTCCGGCGCCAGCGCTCCATCGCCGCGTGATCGGCGGCACTGGCCCGCCCGGAATTCAGCAGCACCAGCCACTCCCGGGCTTGGCTACGCAGATCAGCCTCAGCGGTCATCCATGCGTTCCTGGCAATATTCGAGGGCCTTGAGGATATAGCGTCCGGCCATGCTTTCCGAGACGCCCAAGCGCTCGCCGATCTCACGCTGGGTCAGGCCGTCCAGGCGATTCCACAACAGCGCCTGGCGCAGGTGTTTAGGCAATTCATGCATCAGTATTTGCAGACGAGCCAAACGGCGACTGTCCTCAATGGCGCGTTCGGGTTCGGGGAGTTCGCTTTCCAGCGCTTCATCGAGCGGTGCCGACTGCGGACGAGTCTGCTGTTGACGATGGTGATCGATAAGCAGGTTGCGAGCGATGCGGTAGAGAAAGGCGCGCACGTTACCGATCTCCTCGGTACGACGCCCCTGCAAGCGCAGCCAGGTTTCCTGGCGCAGATCGGCGGCGAGCTCGCTGCAGCGTGTCTGCCGGGTGAAGAAGCGCAGCAGCTCCGAGGAATGACGTCGGAATAGCTCTTCAGGGGGCAGTGGATCGACAGGCAGGGACACGAAGGGTTCTCGGTGCCGGGAAAGCCCGAGAAAATATTACAAGCGCAAATCATTTTCAAATATATCCATTCGACCCTATAGGCCAAATGGCAATTGGCTGGATCGCCGGGCTCAGCCCGGCGTCCCCAACCCCGCCGCACTCATGAACTGGCGCAACAGCCAGGCCACGATACCCAGCGCAGTGACGCTGCAGGCCCAGATCAGCACCAGCCAACCCAGACGCTGCCACAGCGGCTTTTTATCCTGTTCGGCCTTGGTCATTTCACGCCCCTCAGTGGTAGCCATCATCCACCGTCACCTTGCCGCGGAACACGTAATAGCTCCAGGCGGTGTACATGAGGATGAAGGGGATAATGAACAACGCGCCCACCAGCATGAAGCCCTGGCTCTGCGGCGGTGCGGCGGCCTCCCAGATACTGATCGACGGCGGAATCACGTTCGGCCACAGGCTGATGCCCAGGCCGCTGTAGCCGAGGAAGATCAGCGCCAGGGTGAGCAGGAACGGCGAGTAGTTGGCGTTGCTGGCCACGGCCCGCAGCAGCGCCCAGGTGCACAGCAGCACCAACACCGGCACCGGCATGAACCAGAACAGGTTCGGCAGGCTGAACCAGCGCTCGGCGATCGCCGGGTGTTCGAACGGCGTCCACAGACTGACGATACCGGTCACGCCCAGCACCACGAATACCAGCGGGCGCCCCAGATCATGCATCTGCTGTTGCAGACGACCTTCGGTTTTCATGATCAGCCAGGTGCAGCCGAGCAACGCATAGGCAGCGATCAACGCCAGGCCGCAGAACACCGAGAATGGCGTCAGCCAGTCGAACGCACCGCCGGCGAAGCTGCGATTGACCACCTCGAAACCGTCGATATAGGCACCCAGTGCCACGCCCTGGAAGAAGGTGGCAGTCAGCGAGCCGCCGATGAAGGCCTTATCCCACAGATGGCGCTTGGCGGCCTTGGCCTTGAAGCGAAACTCGAAGGCAACGCCGCGGAAGATCAGCCCCAGCAGCATCAGGATCAACGGCAGGTACAGGGCGTCGAGTATCACCGCGTAGGCCAGCGGGAAAGCACCGAACAAACCGGCGCCGCCGAGCACCAGCCAGGTTTCGTTGCCGTCCCATACCGGCGCGACGGTGTTCATCATCACGTCGCGCTCGCCGTCGTCACGAACGAAGGGAAAGAGGATGCCGATGCCCAGATCGAAGCCATCCATCACCACGTACATCATCACACCGAAGGCGATGATCACCGCCCAGATCAGCGAAAGGTCGATACCCATGTTCAGCTCCTCTCCGGCAAGGTGTCGGTTTCGCCATCTTCCAGGCCTTCTTCGGCAGCCGACAGCGGACGCGCTGGTGTACGAGGCTTGCCAGGCCCACCCTCTGAGGTTTCCTTGCCCCCGTCGATCTTCGGCCCCTTGCGCACCAGGCGCAGCATGTAGCCGATACCCGCACCGAACAGCACGAAATAAACCACCACGAACAGCGCCAGAGTGAAGCCCAGCTGCGCCGCACTATGCCCTGATGAAGCATCGGCGGTACGCATCAGGCCATGGACGATCCACGGCTGGCGGCCGATCTCGGTGGTGTACCAACCCGCTAGGATGGCGACGATGCCGCTGGGGCCCATCCACACTGCCAGGTGCAGGAACGGCCGGCAGGTGTACAACCGCTCGCCGCGACGCAACCAGGTGCCCCACAGGCCGGTGAGGATCATCATCAGGCCCATGGCGACCATGACGCGGAAGGTCCAGAAGACAATGGTGGAATTGGCCCGGTCTTCCGGCGGGAAGTCCTTGAGCGCCGGCACCTGCTTGTCCAGGCTGTGCGTGAGAATCAGGCTGCCGAGCGCGGGGATCTCCACCTTGAAGCGGGTTTCCTCGCGCTGCATGTCCGGCCAGCCGAAGAGGATCAGCGGGGTCGGCTCGTCGCCGACGTTCTCCCAGTGGCCCTCGATGGCGGCGATCTTCGCTGGTTGATACTTGAGCGTGTTGAGGCCGTGCAGGTCACCGATAAAGGCCTGCACCGGCGCCACCAGCAGGGCCATCCACAGTGCCATCGAGAGCATCTTGCGGATTGCCGGGTTGTCACGCCCGCGCAGCAGGTGCCAGGCCGCCGAGGCGCCAACGAAGAAGGCGGTGGCGAGGAACGCCGCCGTAGCCATATGCGCCAGGCGATAGGGGAACGAGGGGTTGAAGACCACGGCGAACCAGTCCACCGGAATCACCCGGCCATCGATGATCTCGTAGCCCTGTGGCGTGTGCATCCAACTGTTGGAGGCGAGAATCCAGAAGGTCGAGATCAGCGTACCTATGGCCACCATCACCGTGGAGAAGAAGTGCAGGCCCGGCCCGACGCGATTCCAGCCGAACAGCATGACGCCGAGGAAGCCCGCTTCGAGGAAGAACGCGGTGAGCACCTCGTAAGTCAGCAGTGGCCCGGTGACCGCCCCGGCAAAGTCGGAGAACGCACTCCAGTTGGTGCCGAACTGATAGGCCATGACCAGACCGGAGACCACGCCCATGCCGAAGTTGACCGCAAAGATCTTCGACCAGAAGTGGTAAAGATCGCGGTACAGCGTATTGCTGGTCTTCAACCACAGCCCTTCGAGCACCGCCAGGTAGCTGGCCAGACCGATGGTGATGGCCGGAAAGACGATGTGGAAGGAAATGGTGAAGGCAAACTGGATTCGGGCGAGATCAAGCGCCTCTAGGCCGAACATGTCACATCCTCATTCAGGGTTATTTCGGCCCCAGCACGCAAAGCCGATCCATAGACTCCTGGTGTTGGAGTCAAACGAGCTGAAATTGTTCTTATGGAAGTGGTGTGCAGCCGAGAAGCTGCTGGGTAAAGCGCGAAAAGGCGTATTGACCTGGATCAATGCGCACTAAAAGACTAGCCGCTAAAGGCCTAACTGGCGCTGTGGTGATTTGCCGCGCGACAGGCCACCGCAGCGACCATTCATTGCTGGCGGTCATCGCGGCTAAAGCCCCTCCCACAGCCAAGCGGCATGCAAAAAAAGGGCGGCCACGCGCTACGCGGGCCGCCCGAATCACGGAGTTGCTTACATCGAGTGATCGCGATGACTTACGACCACCCGTATTGGATTACCGCTCGAGGATTGCGGTCACACCCTGACCGCCTGCCGCGCAGATGGAGATCAGACCGCGCCCCTCTCCAGCCACCGACAGCAGCTTGGCCAGACTGGCGACGATGCGTCCGCCAGTGGCTGCGAATGGGTGGCCGGCAGCCAGCGAACTGCCCTTGACGTTCATCTTGCTGCGGTCGATGGACCCCAGCGGCGCATCCAGGCCCAGGCGCTCCTTGCAGTACTCGGCGTCTTCCCAGGCCTTGAGCGTGCACAGCACCTGTGCGGCGAAGGCCTCGTGGATCTCGTAGTAGTCGAAGTCCTGCAGGGTCAGGCCATTGCGCGCCAGCAGGCGCGGCACCGCGTACACCGGGGCCATGAGCAGGCCCTCCTTGCCCTGGACGAAATCCACTGCCGCTGCCTCGCCATCGCGCAGGTAAGCCAGCACTGGCAAGCCGCGGGCCTTGGCCCATTCCTCGCTGGCCAGCAGCACCAGCGAGGCGCCATCTGTCAGCGGCGTGGAGTTGGCCGGGGTCAGCGTGCCACGCGGTCCGCGCTCGAAGCAGGGCTTGAGGGTGGCGAGCTTCTCGGCGCTGATGTCCGGGCGCAGATTCTGGTCGCGGGTCAGGCCGAGAAACGGCGTCATCAGGTCATCGTGCCAACCCTCGGTGTAGGACGCCGCGAGCTTCTGGTGACTGGCCAGTGCCAGCTGATCCTGCTCGTCACGCGGGATGGCCCAGCGCTGCGCCATCAGCTCGCAGTGCTCGCCCATCGACAACCCGGTACGCGGCTCGCCGTTGCGCGGAATGTGCGGCGCCAGGTGGCGCGGGCGAATCTTCAGCAGGCTCTTTATCTTGTCGCCAGTGCTCTTGCCGCGATTGGCCTCAAGGAGAATCTGACGCAGCCCTTCGTTAACGCCGATGGGCGCGTCGGACGTGGTGTCAACACCGCCGGCGATGCCACAGTCGATCTGCCCGAGGGCGATCTTGTTGGCCACTAGGATCGCCGCCTCCAGCCCAGTGCCGCAGGCCTGCTGCAGATCGTAGGCCGGGGTTTCCGGCGCCAGGCGCGAGCCCAGCACGCACTCGCGGGTCAGGTTGAAGTCCCGCGAGTGCTTGAGTACGGCACCGGCCACCACCTCGCCGAGGCGTTCGCCATGCAGATTGAAACGTTCCACCAGCCCTTCGAGGGCGCTGGTCAGCATCTCCTGATTGCTCGCCCTGGCGTAGACGGTGTTGGAACGGGCGAACGGGATACGGTTGCCGCCTACGATGGCGACCCGGCGCAACTGGGTCATGAGGACTCCTTGCTGGTCGAGAAATCGAAGAAACCTGTGGCGAACTATTGCCCGTCAGCCGGTTCCCAGAAACATGAGAGTGACACTGTAGCCTTCTGGCCGCACAGGCTAAACCTCAGACAGTTGCGAACATTGGCCGCCTTGCCGGCATGTGAGGCGACAGAGTCAATTGCGCTTTGCCAACTGCCGCGTACAGTGACACGACTTTCGATTCGCCCGCAGGAGCCCTTCATGTCCGATCGTTACCTCGCTTTCGCCAACTCCGCCACCGGCCGCCGCCTGGTTGGCGCCCTCGGCCTACCGGCGCCTGTGCGCCTGGAACGCTGGATGGCCGGCCGCGTACGACCTGTGGACGGCGCCCTGCTGCTCGGTGGTGAAGGCGAACTGCTCCAGGCCGTGATGCCCTTCGCCAACAAGCTCACCGATCAATTGTTCTCAGCTCGCGACGGCCAGCTCGACCTGCCCCGCTGGACCGCCGAGCACGGCCCCAAACTCAAGGCGCTGGTATTCGACGCCAGCCACCTGACCCGTTTCGAACAGCTGATCGAGCTGCGCGATTTCTTCCAGCCCACCTTCAAGGGGTTGGCCAATAGCCCTCGCGTGGTGGTACTGGGGCGTGCGCCCGAGTCGATCAAAGACCCGATCGCCGCCAGCGTGCAGCGTTCACTGGAAGGTTTCACCCGCTCGCTGGGCAAGGAAATCCGTCGCGGCGGCAGCGTGCAGTTGCTCTATGTCGGCAAGGGTGGCGAGCAACAACTGGAAGGCGCGCTGCGCTTCTTCCTTTCGCCCAAGAGCGCCTATGTCTCCGGCCAGGTGCTGCGCCTGGGCGCCTGCGGCGAACAGGTCAAGGACTGGACGCGCCCGCTGGCCGGCAAGAAGGCCCTGGTCACCGGCGCCTCGCGCGGCATCGGTGCTGCCATCGCCGAAGTGCTGGCCCGTGACGGCGCCGAGGTGGTGCTGCTCGACGTACCACAGGCGGCCGATGCGCTGCAGGCGTTGGCCGCGCGCCTGGGTGGGCAGGCGGTGACCCTGGACATCTGCGCCGAGGATGCGCCACAGCGCCTGGTCGAGGCGCTACCCGAGGGCCTGGATATCGTTGTGCACAACGCCGGCATCACCCGCGACAAGACCCTGGCGAAGATGAGCGATGCGTTCTGGAGCTCTGTGATCGACGTCAACCTCATGGCGCCGCAGGTGCTGACCCAGGCGCTGCTGGACGCCGACAAGCTGCACGACAATGGTCGCGTGGTGCTGATCGCATCGATCAGCGGCATCGCCGGCAACATGGGCCAGACCAACTACGCGGTGAGCAAGGCCGGCGTCATCGGCCTGGCTCAGGCCTGGGCGCCGGCCCTGGCAAAGAAAGGCATCAGCATCAACGCGGTGGCCCCCGGTTTCATCGAAACCCAGATGACCGCCGCCATTCCGCTGGGCATTCGCGAAGCCGGGCGACGGATGAACTCGATGAGTCAGGGTGGCCTGCCGCAGGATGTCGCCGAAGCCGTGGCCTGGTTCGCCCAACCGGGCTCGGGCGCGGTGACCGCGCAGGTGCTACGCGTGTGTGGGCAGAGCCTGCTGGGCGCCTGAGACCGCTGCGCTGGTGGGCTGAAGCGGATCGCCGCCCGGCCCACCCTACTGCCTGGGCGCACCCTACGACTTCACATCTTGCCGCGTTTGCGAAACTCCACCGGCGTTTCCCCGACCCAGCGCTTGAACGCGCGGTAGAACGTGCTCGGCTCGGAGAAGCCAGTGCGCTCGACGATCACTTCGATGCGCTCGTCGGTCTTGAGCAGTAGCTCCTTGGCCAGGCGACAGCGGTAGTCGGTGATCAGGTCGTTGAAGCGCACCCCAGCCATGGCCAGGCGCTCGCGCAAGCGTCGCGCCGGCATGTTCAAGCGCGCTGCTACCTGTTCCAGGGTGGCGCCACCATTGACCAATAACTCGGCGATCAACTCTCGCACCTGGCGCACCAGGTCCAGCCTCTCCACTTCCGCCAATTGCCGCCGCGCCAGCGACTCGTGCATGCGCAGCAATTCCGGGGCGGCGTGGCGCGAAGCCTTGTCCAGAACTGCAGCGTCGAACACTAGCGCGCAGTCTTCGGCGCCGAGGCGCACCGGGCAGCCATAAACCGCCTGATAGCGCTCAGCGGATGCGCCCTCGGCATGCATGAAACGCACTTCACGTGGGCGGAAATCGTTTTCGGTCAAGGCCGCGAACAGGCGGATCACCGCCCCTGCCAACATCTCCGGGAAATGACGCGGCGTGTCGGCCTCCACGCCCAACGTCAGCACGGCCATATCGCCGTCCACGTCAAGACGCGCGCTGAGGGTGTCGGAGAGCAGGCGCACGTAGCGCAGCGCGTGGCGCAAGCCAACGCCAAAGGTTTCGCTGGAGAGAAACAGGTATTCCAGAAGCAGGCCATGGAAGGCGGGCAGGTGCTGGGCCAGGTACAGGCCGACGTGCTCCTCGCCACACTCTTCGCTGGCAGCCTTCCAGAACGCGGCCTGGGCCGCATGGGGAAAGCGGCCAGCCGGCAGCCCGCCAGGAGGCAGGCCAACGCGCACCAGCACGCGGTCAGGATCGGTTCCGCTGGCACGCAGGGCATCGATTACCGGGCGCATCAGCGCCACATCGTCGGTCAGGTCACGCATGATTCCTGCTGTTCTTCTTATTAGTGAGCATTACTCGTGAACGGCGCCATCTTAGGGGCAGCGAGCCGCCGCGCGCAAACCACGTCGCAGACGGATTGGCTAGCCTGCCCACACGCTGGGCAGAACAGCCAATGCCAGCGCGGGTCTGAGGGTTAAGCTGCTGTCATTCATTCGCCAAGGAGTTCGCCGATGGCCATCGACTGGCTCGATCTCGATACACCACCTGCCCTGCCTGGCCTGTTCCTGCGCGCAGCCCTGCGTCGCAAGGTGACTGGCCGAAAGTTACCCAATATCGGTCTGCGCTGCCGTGTTGAGGTGGAGCCGCAGCACCTGGCGCGCTATCGCCAGGTGTGTACCATCGAAAACAGCCCGTACCTGCCGCCGGTGTATCCGCATGTGCTCGCGTTCGGCCTGCAGATGAAGTTGCTCACCGACCGCCGCTTTCCCTTCCCGCTGCTGGGCCTGGTGCATCTGGAAAATCGTATCCGTGTGCTGCGTCCACTGGGTGGGCTGGGGCCGTTCCAGATCAGCGTGCAGGTCACCGACCTGCAACCGCACGACAAGGGCGCCACCTTCAGCCTGATCACCCGCTTGGAAGATCAGCTCGGCCTGCTTTGGGAAGGTGACAGCCGCATTCTCTGCCGCGCCCTGCGTCTCGAAGGGCAGGCGCCACTGCGCGCCGAACGGCCGCCGCTGGAACTGACACCACTGGCTGACTGGGACGCACCCGCCGATACCGGCCGGCGCTACGCGCGTGTGGCCGGCGACTACAACCCGATCCACCTGTACACCGCAACGGCGCGCCTGTTCGGCTTCCCGCGCGCCATCGCCCATGGCCTGTGGAACAAGGCGCGCAGCCTGGCGGCCCTGCATGCCCACCTGCCACAGGCCGGCTACATGGTCGAGGTGCGTTTCCAGAAGCCGGTGCTGCTGCCCACCCACGTGGCCCTGCAAGCCAGCGAGCCTGGCCCGAGCGGCCAGTTTCGCCTGATCGGCGAGAACGACACGCCGCATATGGCCGGTAGCTGGCAGCCGCTGGAAAGCTGATCTCCACTTCCTGTAGGAGCGGCTGGGCGGCATTCCGCTTCAGCCGCGAAATGGATCGCGGCTGAAGCCGATCCTACAAGTGGATAAAAGCACTCGGTAACTTGCAGCGCGCCCCGTTCGGGCCGAAGCTATGCGGCTCGAACGGAGCCGTACCATGAACCTTGCCGAACTCACCGCCCGCATGCACGCCATTCGCGATCACAACGACTGGCGCCGTTACCAGAGCCCGAAGAACCTGGCCATGGCCGCCAGCGTAGAGATGGCCGAGCTGGTGGAAATCTTCCAGTGGCTGAGCGAGGAGCAGTCGCGCCAGTTGCCTGCCGAACAGCTCGCCCATGCCGGCCAGGAAGTGGCTGACGTGGTGCTCTATCTACTGCAGCTGTGCAGTGAACTGGGTATCGACATGAATCAGGCGGTGCTCGACAAGCTCGCCGACAACGAACGGCGCTTCCTCAAATGAGCGACCGCCACTTCGACGAACTCGCGACCCGCTTCGCCGAGAAGATCTACGGCGGCGCCAAGGGTGCCATCCGCCTCGCCGTGCTGCAGGCCGATTTGGCCGAGGCGCTGCCGGATCGCCCGCTACGCGTATTGGACGTAGGTGCCGGCCTGGGTCATATGAGCCTGTGGCTGGCCCAGCGTGGTCACCAGATTACCCTGGCCGAGCCTGCCGAACCCATGCTCGAAGGTGCGCGCCAGCGTTTTGCAGAAGCAGGCCAGAACGCCACGTTCATCCAGGCGCCCTGGCAGGAACTGCTCGGCCAACTGCAAGAGCCCTTCGATCTGGTGCTGTGCCACGCCGTACTGGAGTGGCTGGCCGAGCCGGCAGCCATCCTGCCGGTGCTGCACCAACTGACGGCCAAAGATGGCTGGCTGTCGCTGGCCTTCTACAACAAGGACGCGCTGATCTACCGCAACCTGCTCAAGGGCCATTTTCGCAAGCTGCGCAAGGAACACTTCGCCGGCGAGAAACAGAGCCTGACCCCACAGCGACCGGTCGACCCACGCGAACTGGCCACGCAACTCGCGGCCTACTGGCAGGTCGAAAGCCGTAGCGGCGTACGCGTATTCCACGATTACATGCCGCCGCAATTTCAGGCCAAGGCCGAACTGATCGACCTGCTGGAAATGGAACTGGCGCACCGCCGCCACCCCAGCTTCGCCGGCCTGGGTCGCTACCTGCACTGGATCTGCCGACCACGCTGAGCGCGTTGGACGAAGCCGGCAGTCCGGCGTAGCCTGAAGCCATCGGGGATGTCGCGCGCGACTACGGAGACAACCATGCGCACCGCCATAGCCATATTCATCCTGCCGCTGCTGGCCGCCTGCCAGAGCCAGAACCCGTACCAGGCCGAATCACTGCCGATGCCACCAGCACCGCCTGGCGCGGCGACGACCTTCGACCGCAGCGCCTATCCAGCGGCACCGCGCGACTACGGCCGCTACCGCAGCTGGAGTTGGCTGGATGGCCGTGCGCCAGGCGGTGATCAACTGGCCGACAGCGTCAGCGCCGGCCTCGACCAGTACGGCCTACGTCCGGCACTCAATGGTCCCGGCGACGTGCTGGTCAACGCCCGTATCAGCCAGGAAATCCGCCTGCGCCAATATCAGGACAACGTCGGTGGCTACTACGGCACCGGCAGCCACTGGGACCGCCGCTACGGCGCCTACGGTAGTGTCCCTATCATGCGCACCTACGAACAGAAAGTAGCGGTAGTGCGCATCGAACTGATCGACCCACGCGACCGCCAGGTGGTCTGGTCAGGCAGCGGCGAAGCCGTGGCCGGCAAGGACCGGGCGGCGCAGGCCGACGCCATGCGCGCGGCCATCCGCAGCGCGCTGGACGGCTATCCCCCCTATTGATCGACTGCCCCGGAGAGCATCATGCGTAACCTGTCCTACCTGATCCTGGCCCTGCTGCTGAGTGGCTGCGCCAGCGTCAGCCTGGAGCGCGACTTCGACCCCAGCCGCGACTTCGGCGCCTACCGCAGCTGGAGCTGGATGGACGACAAGCTCGCCTACCAACCCAATGATGCGCGCCTGAAGAGCGATATCACCGAGGCGCGCATCAGCCAGGCCGTCGCCGAACAACTCGACCAACGCGGCCTGCGCCAGGCAGCCGACGGCAACGGTGACCTGAAAGTCCAGAGCGTACTGATCGTCGACGAGCGCCAGGATCAGATCACCACCCAGTACGGCGGTGGCTGGGGCGGCTATTGGGGTGGCTATTGGGGCGGCCCGGCTTTCACCGAAACGCGCCGCGTGGACTACAAGGTCGCGACCCTGCAGATCGACCTGTACGACGCCAAAGACGGCAAACTGGTCTGGCGCGGCAGCGGTGAGCAGGTCATGCGCAGCCAACCACCGACGCCGGCCGAACGCGAACGAGCGATCCGCGAAACCGTTACCCAGGTGCTCTCGCAATATCCACCGCGCTGAACAAGGACCACCCGGCTTGAACGCACACCTGCAACACCGCCCGGCCACGGCCACCGACCTGGGCGACGTGGTCGGCTTCCCGCAGAACATCGATGAACTGTTCTTCTGCTACCCCAAGGCCATCTGGCCGCTCAACGTCGGCCAGCTCGCCGCCGCCATCGCTGAACGGCGCGAAAGCACCGTGGTGGAACTGGATGGGAAAGTCGCCGGTTTCGCCAACTTCTACCAATGGCAACACAGCGAGTTCTGTGCCCTTGGCAACCTGATGGTGGCGCCCTGGGCGCGCAGCCAGGGCGTGGCTCAACACTTGGTGGAAGTGATGGAACAGATCGCCCACGAGCGCTACAAGGCGCCACTGATGAAGGTGTCCTGCTTCAACGCCAACGCTGGCGGCCTGCTGCTCTACACCCGCCTCGGCTACCAGACCGTCGGCATCGTCGAACGCCGAGCCCCGAATGGCAGCCGCGTGGCGCTGGTGCAACTGGAAAAAGCCCTGCCGTAACGCCTCGCCCCATCCTCCCTTCCTCGCTGGAGTTACCCATGAACCACATCAGTGGCTGGCTGCTGGCCCTGCCCTTTCTCGCCGGTGCGGTACTGCCATTGCAGGCCGGTATCAACGGCCAACTCGCCCGCCATCTGTCCAGCGTCTTCGCCGCGGCGCTGATCTCCTTTGCCGTCGGTAGCCTGGCGTTGTTGCTGATGACCCTGAGCCAGCGCGAGATGCCCGGGCTTGGTGCACTCAAGGAGCTGACCTGGTGGCACTGGAGCGGCGGCCTGCTAGGCGCATTCTTCATCGCCACCGCCGCCTTCGCCGGACCACGCGTGGGCGCGCTGCTGTTCATGGTGCTGGTGATCGCCGGGCAACTGGCCATGGCCATCACCCTCGATCATTTCGGCTGGGCAGGCTTTCGTGAAGCGCCGATAACCTTCAGCAAGGTGGCGGGCTTGCTGCTGATCGTTGCCGGCATCTGGCTGATCCGCCGGGGGTGAAAAGTCATTGGCGTTGCAGCCGGTAGAAGAGATTGGGTTCGCTGGCCAGGTAAAGATTTCCCTGTGCATCGAAGGTGACACCTTCGGCCTGCGGCACACTGCCACGCAACCCTGCGAAACCTCGAAGCAGGGAACGGAAGCTGATCAATTGCCCATCTTTGCCCAGTTCAATCAGCAAGCGCGATTCGTCGCTCAGTAACACCAGATGGCCAGTGCGCTCATCGAAATGTACAGACGATAGATCGCTCGCGAATATCCGGTGATCTATCCAGTCCTGGCGATCGATCACTTCAAGGCCGAACTCGCCCTGCAGGCTGCGTTTGAGACCACGAATCTCATAGAGCTTGCGCGGTGAGTGTTCCTTGACGACGAACAGACGGTCGCCAGCCCGGTCGTAGCCGAGCCCTTCAAAGCCCTGGTTGCCACTCAGATCGATGCCAAGGGTCAGTGCGCGATAATCGGCACGCTGCAAGGTACCCTCACGGTGCGGCACAGATACTGCGACCAACGCATGCTTGCGTTCCTCGGCCAGAAGCAACAGGTCATCACCGAGGTAGGTCACACCCTCGACATCTTGAAAGCCATGCAGGGGATAGCGGCCCAAAACCTCGCCATCGACGCTCAGCCTCAGCAATTGCTCCGGGTTGTTGAGCACGGCCCAGATCTGATGGCGGTCGTCGTCATAGCTAAGACCAGAGAAATTATCGGAAACGCCGACGACCGGCTTGGCATCGACCTCGACCCGATACTCCGGTAGCCACAGACTACGTTTAGCCCAGTCATCCTGATGCCAGGACGTCGTGATCCAGAAATAGAGACGGTCGTCCAGGTGCATCGCTTTCATCTGGTAGGCAGCCAGCACGGCCCCCAGCAGCAACGCCCATTTCCATGGACTCAGAACAGGAAGCTTTCCAAGCATCCCCTTGGCTGCGGACATCATCGCGTAGCGCTCGCATGAAGGTGGATGGGGCAGTGTGCGGCGGATTTGTTGCAGTCGTTCGAGACAGCAAAGCCTCGGGTCTGACTGCCTACAGAGCGGTGGGTTCGCTGCGAACGGGCGGCAAAGGTAACAAGGTGTTGAGAACCGAAAGGCACAGGATGCTGGCCAATCGACACCCTTGCTGCAATCAAAAAGCGCTATGCTCACACGAGAGCATTCTGTGATCACAAAAATGACCGACGCCGAAGTACCGCGCCAGCCCAATACCTTCGCCCTGTGGCGTGAAGTGGATGACACTCGCATCCGTACGCGCCTGGGAGGTTTCTTCTACGTCCTCGCCTGGCTGCTGACCTGGGTATTCAGTGCGGCACCGGGCAGCCTGATGGTCAGCGGCGTGCTGGGCTGCACGGTGTTCGTCGTACTCCTGGCTGCGCGCCTGCTGCACCGCCCCGATGGCCTCGACAGCCCTGAACAGTTGCAGTGCTGGCTGGATCGTCACTGGGGTCTGATCCTCCTGACTTCGTTGTGCTGGGGCCAGGCCCATGCGCTGGCGGTGTACAGCGACGCCTACAATGACTCGGAAATGATCGCTACCCTGGCCACGGTAGCCTTCGCCACGGCAATGACCTTCAACTTCGCCATGCGCCGCGGCCGCGCCCTGCTGGCGCTGGCCCTGCTCTACCTGCCGGGCCTGACAGTGATGGCGCTGAATTGGCAGCAGAAGCATGCGATGCTGATCACCCTGACCTTCTACCTCGGCTATCTGATTCTGGTGTTGGGGCGAAATCACCGTGAATACCGCGCCACCCTCGATCTGGAGCTGAAGCTGCTGGAGCAGCAGAGTCAGCTCGATCTGCTCAGCCGCACCGACAGTCTGACCCAGCTGGGCAACCGCTATCAGTTCAACAACCTGTTCCCCAGCCTGGTGGCCAATGCGGTACGCCAGGGCGAGCCGCTGTCACTGGTGCTCATGGATATCGACTTCTTCAAGAAGGTCAACGACGAACACGGCCACGCCGGTGGCGATGCATGCCTGAGCGCCTTCGCCGAACGCATGCGCAAGGTGTTTCGCCGTGATGCCGACGCCCTGCTGCGTCTGGGTGGCGAAGAATTCGGCGTACTGCTGCCGGGCACCACCCTGGCCCAGGCGTGGGATCTGGCCGAGCACTTTCGCCAGGAACTGGAAACAGAAGGCCTGATGCTGGCCGGCCAGCGCCTGGAGCTGACCACCAGTCTGGGCGTCGGCTGTTTCAGCAGCAGTCATGACGGCGACGCCGATGCCTTCTTCAAGCGCGTCGACGGTGCGCTCTATCGCGCCAAACGCGAGGGCCGCAACCGCCTGGTTGCAGCCGATCACTGAGAACGGACCTCAGGACTACAGCCTGAATTTGCCCATCTGCCCGGCCAGATCATCGGCCAGGCGGCTCAGGGTCTGGCAATCCTCACGGCAGACGCGCACCTCACCAGCAGTGGCGTGCGCCAGGTCGGCGATGCCCTGCACGTTGCGGTTGATCTCCTCGGTCACCGAACTCTGTTCTTCGGTCGCCGCAGCCACCTGAGTGTTCATGTCGCTGATGCGCTCGACCTGCTCGGTGATGGCGCCCAGCGACTGCCCGGTGCGCTGACTGGATTCGACGCCGGTACCGGTGGCCGATTGTCCCGCATGCATGGAGCTGACGGCAGTTTCGGCGCCCTGCTTTAGGCGTTGAATCATCTGCTGGATCTCGTCGGTGGAGGCCTGGGTGCGGCTGGCCAGGGTGCGCACCTCGTCTGCCACGACGGCAAAGCCGCGCCCCATCTCCCCGGCGCGCGCGGCTTCGATGGCCGCGTTGAGCGCCAGCAGATTGGTCTGCTCGGAAATACCACGAATCACCGCCAGCACCTGATCGATCGACGCGACCTGCTCGGCCAATTCGGTCACCGCTCCCGCCGCGCTGCCAATATCGGCGGACATGCGCTCGATATGGGCGATGGACTGGCCCACCACCTGACGCGCACTCTGCGCCTCGTCGCGCGCGCTGTGCGAGGACTGCGCGGCGTTGCTGGCGTTGCGCGCGATCTCCTGCACGGTCAGGCCCATTTCGTGCACGGCGGTGGCCACCATGTCGGTCATTTCCTGCTGTTGCACAGCACGCCCTGCAGTGTTCTCCACCACCCGCGCCACCTGGCCGACCGCGGTACGCAGTCGCTCGCTGGTGGCCAGCACATCGCCGATCAGATCGCGCTGACTGGCGAGAAAGCGGTTGAAACCCCGCGCCAGGTCACCCAGCTCATCGGCCCGCGATTCATCCAGGCGCCGCGTCAGGTCGCCACCACCGCCACCGATCTCCACTAGCGCCTGAGTCACCTGACGGATCGGCCGCACCAGGCCGCGAGCCAGTAGCACCACCAGCCCCAGGAACAACAGCGCCACAGCCACACCGATCAGGCTGGTCATCAGTAGCGCCTGCCGTGCCTCGGCGTAGACTTCGACCTCGGGCACTTCGCTGACCAGCAGCCAGTCGATACTGGCGAACTTCTGCGCCACGGCGAGATAGGTCTCGCCATCGCGCTCGAAACGTACCGCCCGGCTATCGCCTGCAAGCACCTGACGGCTGGCATCGGCGCCGAAGAGTTCGGCGAGCTTGCCACTGCCACTCAGCTCCGAACGCGGGTGCACCTTGATGCTGCCCTGGCTGTCGATGAGAAACACCTGGCCGCGCTCGCCGAAGCGGAATTCGCTGATCATCTTCGACATGTCCGCCAGGTTGTAGCCCAGGCCGGAAACACCAAGAGTCTTGCCACCGCGCTTGATGCGCTGGTTGATGAACAGCGTGGGCAGCCGCGTGGTCTTGTCGATATCGATTTCCAGCACCCGATCACGGTCGCTGTCGACCAGGCGATAGAACCACTGGTTTTCGGCCTGACTGCGATCGAGGGTGCGCATCAGCCCTTCACCGGTGGTGTAGTTGCCACTGGCCAGAGCGACGATGGAAGTGGTCATGGCGTTCTGCTGGGCGCGCACGCCCTCCAGATAGCGCGCGAACTCGTCACGCCGGGCCGCGTCCTCGCCAGCGGCCAACCAGTCCTGTACCAGGCTGTTCTCGGCAATCGAGGCGTTGGCGGTAATGGGCGCAGTCAGCACCCGCTCCAGGTCGTTGCGGATCGCCAGCACCCGCGCCGGCAAGGCCTCCTCAATCAGGTAGCGCTCGGTCAGGCGATTGACCACCGCCGAGTAGATGCCGACGACGATTAGAATACTGGCCAACAGGGCAGCGCCCATGCTGAGGATCAACTGCCACTGAATACTGCGTTGCCAGAGGCGCATGGGGGCTACTCCCGGTTATTATTTTGAGTTCGCCGAGCAATTGGATACAAAAATGTACACAAATTGCAAATCGGTTACCGCCAGATTTCATATCGGCGGCTCACGACCAAGCTTTATTCGCTCTAGGCGGCATTATTTGCAGGGATGATCAGGGCTCAGGCCAGAGCGGTCGGCGCTCGCACACCGCCAGCGAGTCGCGTCACGGCCCTACGCTGAATTCCAGACGAGCGGTCTGGCCACCCTCATCGAGCACGCTCAGTTGATGCCTGCCGCTGTCGAAGGCATGGTTGAAGGGCGCATCCAGCGCAGTGTCACCCAGCGGTCGGCCATCGAGGAACCACCAGCGCCGGCCACTTCCCCCTAGCGCCGAAAGGCTGAGCCGCAGTGGCTCGTGATTGCCTTGCGGGCGACGCAGACGATCACCATCGCGCACCCCGACGATGGACAGCGGCGCCACCTGGCTGCTGCGCGGTGGCGGGCAGCTTCGATCGACGCTCGGCAATCGTGCCGTGCGCTGCTCACGGCGTGGCAGCCAGGGTTCCAATGGCGCTGGCCACAAGGCCAGTTCACGCGCCTCGGCGCCGGAACAACCTGGACCAACGCGCCGCCCTTCGGCATTGAGCCAATAGCGCTCGCGCAGGCCGCTACCCAATGGCTGATCGGCTGCCAGCAACGTGGGGGGCGTGGTGCCTTCCAGCGTCCAGGCAAAGCGCAGGCGACGGCAGTTGGGATCGTCCTTGCTCATTGGCTGGCCCAACGGCCAGCAGATGGCGGCCACGCCGACCTCGGCCGGCTGCGGGTCGGCCGGTGCAGCGATGCCGCGTTGGCTGTCGCGATTGACCAGCAGATCATGCACCTGCAGCAGCAGCGGCGCGGCCGAGGCCAGGCCGAACTGGCCGGGCACCGGGGTGCCGTCCGGGCGGCCGATCCAGATACCGATCAGATGGCGCGGGCCGACGCCGATGGCCCAGGCATCGCGAAAGCCGTAGCTGGTGCCGGTTTTCCAGGCCAGGGTCGGGCGCTGCGCCAGCTGTGCGCGTGGGTCACGATCAGGCCGTGCCTGACCGCTGAGAATGCGCCTGATGATCCAGGCTGAGCCGGGCGACAGCAGGCGCCGTTCGCGCAGCTCATCACCCGGCTGCAGGCGAGGCTTGGCCGCCATGCCACCACGCGCGAAGGCGCTGTAGCCAGCCACCAGCGACTCAAGGCGCGAGCCGCCGCCCCCCAGGATCAGCGCCAGGTTCGGCTCGGCCAGCGCCGGCAGGCGAATCGGCACGCCGGCACTGCGCAGCTCGCCGGCGAAGCGCTTCGGCCCATAGGCTTCGAGCAGTTGCACGGCTGGCAGATTAAGCGAGGTGGCCAGTGCCTCGCTGGCCGACACCGGGCCGATGAAGCCGGCGGCGAAGTTGCCGGGGCGGTAGTCGCCGTAATGCCGCGGCACGTCCTGCAGCAGCGACTCGGAGTGAATCAGCCCGGCATCCAGGGCCATGCCGTAGAGAAAGGGCTTGAGCGTCGAACCAGGCGAGCGCAGGGCGCGCACCATGTCGACGTGACCGAAGCGCGCGGTGTCAGCGATATCCACCGAACCCAGGTAGGCGCGCACGGCCATGCTTTCGTGCTCCACCACCAGGATCGCCGCCGAGGTGCGCTCGGGCAGGCGCGCGCGCCAGCCGAGCAGCAGATCCTCCAGGCGCAGCTGCAAACCGGCATCCAGCGTGGTGCGAATCAGCGGCGGACTGCCGGCGCGATTCAACCGCCGCGCCAACAAAGGCGCCAGGCTCGGCTCACGGCGCGGGGCGAGGAATACCGGCTCTTCCAGCGCCTCGTCCACCAGCGTCTGCGGCCATACCTGAAATTCGCCCAGGCGCCGCAGCACCTTGTCACGCGCGGCCTGGGCGCGCTCGGGGTGGCGGTCCGGGCGCAAGCGGCTGGGGGCCTGCGGTAGCACGGCGAGCAGCGCGGCATCGGCGCGAGTCAGTTGGCTCGGCGGCTTGCCCAAGTAACTCCAGCTCGCCGCCGCGACGCCCTCCAGAGTGCCGCCGAAGGGCGCACGATTGAGGTATAGGGTGAGGATTTCGTCCTTGGACAGGTGCCACTCCAGCTGCGCCGTGCGCCAGAGTTGCTTGAGCTTGCCTGGAAGGTCACGGCCATGCGGATCGAGCAGCCGCGCCACCTGCATCGACAGCGTGCTGCCGCCGGACACCACGCGCCCGCCGGTGAGGTTCTGCCAGGCCGCGCGCCCCAATGCCAGTGGATTGATGCCGGGGTGCTGGCGGAACCAACGGTCCTCGTAGGTCAGCAGGGCTTCGAGGTAATAGGGTGAGACTTCTTCGGGCGTCACCGGGTAACGCCATACGCCGTCGTGGTCGGCGAAGCGCCACAGCGGCGTGCCGTCCTCAGCCAGCACGACGCGAGCCAGGTCGTCTTCGGGCAGAGGCAGCGGGAAGAGGCGGTCGGCTAGCCAGAGTAGGGCGAGGGGAAGCAGGAGGATCAGCAGCCAACGCCGCCAGCGTTTGAATGGCATGGTCAGTACAAGCTCCCAGATTCATCCGGGCTACGCAGACTGTAGCCCAAATGAATCCGGGATCGCTTCATCGCCCCCTGACGACCAGACTCTCCGGCGCACTGCCCAGCGCCTGCCAGCTCGGCCGGTACATGGACTCCACCTGAGGTGGCGGCACGCGGTAGCTGCCAGGTGTCACGGCACGGGCCAGATAGAGCAGATGGGTGGTGCCATACTCCTCGACATCCACCGCTGCCACATAGCGGTCGCCGCGATATTCCTGGTGCTTGATCCGCGCGTTCTGCATCGACTGACGCCATTCCTTGACGTTGCTACCAGCGTCATCGAGGCTCGCCGCGCTCTGCGCCAGGTTCTGGTTCTCCAGCTCCAGGCCAGCCGGCAGCAGGTCCACCACCAGCGCGTCCGGTACGCGTTGCTTGGCCCGCACAGCCAGGTGCACCAGTACCAGCTCACCGCTGTCCAGACGCTGTAGATCGAGCGGACGGCCGTCCATGCCAAGGTACTCGCGCTCGATGCTGAGGTTCTCGCCACCGGCGCGCGGCGCCTGAGTCGGGTAACCGGACAGGGTCAGTTGCTGATACAGCTTGGCGCTGCCGGCGTTGCTCACACTAAGCGGTTCGGCCAGTTCGCCACGCTCCAGCTTGATGCCGGGCTGCTGGTTGCTCAGCTCGAACTGGAAGGCGCCGCTGCTAAGCGCAGCGCTCCAAGCCTGTTCCGGCTTGCCGAGAATGCCGCGACCGGCGAGGAACAGCGAATTGCGCTCCTGGGTCGACAGCCAGCGCTGGCCAGCCAGCTCATCGGCCAGGTTGAACAGGCGCTGCTCACGCTGGCCCGCAGCCAGGTCGTGCTCTTCCAGCAGGGCGAGGATCAGCGCCTGGTCGCGCAGCGGACTGCCGTAATCGGCCATCCAACGTTCGCCATCGCGCTGCTGGATCAAGCCCTGATTCAACGCCTGCTCGGCACGCGGCGCATCGCCCATCAGCTTCAGTGCGGCGGCCAGTTGTACCAGCGGCAGGCCGGAGCGCGCCTCGCTGCGCCGGTCGAACAGGCTGCGCAGCGCGCCCAGCGGGGCCTGCTGACTGCGTGCCAGCACGTAGCCCGCGTAAGCCTGCACGGCGAAGCGGGTGTGGGCGAAGTCCTGGCTGTAGCTGGCCTCGATCAGGCTGCTCTGCTGCAGGTAGCGCAGCAGGCGATCACTGGCCTTCTTCAGCGCCTCGGCCGGTACGCCGAAGCCCTGCTCGCGAGCGCGCAGGAGGAAGTCGGTGACATAGGCGGTCAGCCAGTATTCCTCTTCGCTCTCGGCGCTCCACAGGCCGAAGCCACCGTTGTGTCGTTGCATGCCAAGCAGACGCTCGATACCCAGCTCGATGCTCTTGCGGCGTTGCTCGTCCGGCTCACCCTCGAGGCCAAGGCGCTTGAGACTCGCGGCGTCGGCGTAGAGCGACGGGTACAGGCCGCTGGTGGTCTGCTCCAGACAACCGTAGGGGTAGGCCTTGAGCGCACGAATCTGCTCACCGAGGTTCAGCGGCGGCCGGCTCGACAGGGCCAACACGGCCTCCAGCCCGGCAGGCTCGAACTGGTTGAGGGTGCCAGCCGGCATGCTCCAGGGCTCGCCCTCTCCCAGGACGGCGCGGAAGTGTTGCAGTTGCGCCGGGTAAGCCGGGCGAATACCCAGCGTCCATTCGCGGCTGAAGTCGCCCAGCGCCTCGTTCGGCAGTGCCAGGCCCTGCACCTCGACATGGATACGGCCCTGGCCCAGGCCGCCTTCGGCGCGCACCGGAATGCGCAAGGTGGTACGTTGGCCATCCTTCAGGCTGATCGGCGAGTCCCCCTTGCCGAGCAGACGCAGCTGACCTTCGACGCCCAGTTGCACGTCGAGTTGCTGCTCGGCACCGGACAGGTTGGTCAGGTCCAGCGCCAGGGTGGTTTCATCACCACCGGCGAGGAAGCGCGGCATCGACAGTTCGGCAATCAGCGGCGCTGCGACCACCGTCTTGGCTTCGGCCATGCCGAAGCGCTCGTCGGTCCAGGCCTGCGCCATCAGACGCAGCTCGCCATTGAAGTCGGGGATATCAAGGCTGACTTCGCCTTCACCCTTGTCGTCGAGCTTCAGTGCATCGCTCTGCAGCGCGACGATCAGCACGCTGGTATCCGGGCGCTTGCCACCCGCGGCGAGGCCGGCGTCACCGCCGAAGGCCAGGCTGGCAACACGCCCCTGCGCTTCGATCAGCTGACCGTAGATATCCAGCTGGTCAGCGCCATAGGCCTTGCGCCCGAAGAAGTTGGCGAAAGGATCGGGCGTGGCGTAGCTGGTGATGTTGAGGATGCCCACGTCCACCGCGGCGACCAGCACATGCACCTTGTCGGGGATGCTGCCGTCGGCGTTGCGCGCACTGACCTTGACCTTCAGCGGCTGCTTCGGACGCATTTTTTCCGGCGCTTCCAGGCTCAGCGCCAGCTTGCGCGGAGCGCGCTCCAGTGGCAGGTGCAGCAGGCCGACGGCGCGCTTCGGCGTGACCTGCGCCTTGCGCTCGCCAGGGCGAATCACCAGAGCACTAAGGTAGAGGTCGTGACGCGCCCATTTTTCGTCGATGGTCAGTTCGAAGGTCTGGCCTTCAGCCGGCACGCTGATTCCCTGCCACCACAGCGGACCGTCGCTGGACTCGACCAGCAGGTAGCCGTTGCCGGCAGCCGGCGGGGTGACGGTGATCTTGGCCACGTCGCCCGCGGCGTAGGCAGGCTTGTCCAGCGCCAGCTTGACCTGGTCCGGGCGCACCGCGCCGCCGTCGGCGTTGTCCTGCCAGCGGTAGCCGGCCCAGAAGCGCAGGCTGCTGACCAGACCGGTCTGGCTGTCCACCACCTCGACCCGGTACGGGCCCCACTCCACCGGGAAGCTGACCTTGGCGGTACCGCCCGCGTTAATCTTCAACGGCTCATCGCTGAGGGTGAGGAATTTCTCGTTGTAGTTATGACGCCAGCCTTCACCGTCGGAGAAGCTCCAGAAGTAGTCGCGGCGTTCGCGCACCAGGCGCACGTTGAGGTTGTCGGCCGCCAGCTTGTTGCCGGCGGCGTCGGCCACCAGTATTTCGAACTCGGCCAGGCTATCGGCGTCGACTTCCTCGCCGTCGAATAGGCCGCGCAGCCCCGGCAAACGCTCGGCGGGCCATACAGGCTGAATGATGCGGCGGGTAATCGGACGGCCGCCGGACTCCTGCAGGCTGGCCTGGAGGATCAAACGCAGCGGCGATTTGGCATCACCCCAGCGGTTTTCCGGACGCAGTACGGCGCGGCCCTGGTCGTCGAGATTGACCTCGTCGAGTTCCTGATCCTGGCTTAGATCGGCCTCGGTGATGTCGCCGAACTGGTAACCCGGCAGGCTCGCCACCGCTTCACGCAGTGGACGCACATAGAGCTGGCCGGTCAGACGATTGCCAGCGGCCGGCGCACCATAGAGGTAGCGTCCGGTCACCGCGAACTCGGCGCTGTCGCCCGGCGCGTAGGGCTGGTCCTGGCCCTTGAGCTCCAGGGCCATGCGCTCGGGCAGGAAGTCCTCGACGAGGAATTCGTAGAGCTGCGGGTTGCCGTCGCCGAGGTCGAGCAGCAGTTGCCAGCGGCCGGTCGGGGCCTCTTCGGCGAGCGGCAGTTGGTACTGATAGAGACCATCATCGCCGGCATTCCAGACGAACTTGCGGCTTATCTGCTCGTCCGGACGGCGCACCTCGACGCTGACCGGCTGGGCCTTGACTGGGCTGCCGTCGGCATCGCGCAGCAAGCCGTTGAGCAATACGGTCTCGCCGGGGCGATACAGATCGCGCGGACCGAACACGAAGAACTGCAGGGCGTGCGCTTTCGGGCCGGTGATGTCGAACTCGGCCAGGTCCAGCGCCGGGCTGTTCAGGCGCAGCAGGCTGGTCTGCTCATCCTGCTTGGCCAGTAGCACCTGGGCCTTGGCTGGTAGCGGTAGTTGCGCATGGCCGGCCGAATCGGTCTTGCCTTCGGCCAGCAGCGCGCCATCGCCATCAAGCAGCTCGAGCTGCACACCGGACTGCGCCTTGCCGCCCTCCAGCGCCTGGGTGAAGACGTCGAGACGGTCGCGATAGCGATGCGCGGACAGGCCAATATCGCTCAGGGAAAACAGCGTCGCCGGCTGCGAATAGCTGTAGCTGCCGGCTTCGCGCATTACCGCCAGGTAAACGCCCGGCTGCTTGAACGGCTCCAGGCCGGCGATAGGCAGCAGCAGGGTTTCACGGGTGTTGCGCGCCGGGTTCAGGTCGAAACGCCCGCCATAGACCAGATCGGCCATCGGCAGCAGTTCGCGGGCTTCCCAGGTATCCAGGTTGCTGGCCCGGCCCCAGCGCGACAGAAAGCGCGGCAGCGCCTCGGGCTTGATGCGGAAAAACTCGACGTTGACCTTGTCGACGTTCAGCGCGATCACTGGCAGGCCTTCGGCCAGGCGGGTCGGCAGCAGTGAACCCCGGCTGGCGAAACCGACGCTGGCCTGCAGGTCGCGGGTTTCGAAACGGCTGACATGCTCTTTGGCGAGTTTGCCGCCATTGATCGACTTCAGGCCAGCATCGATGGTCAGCACCAGTTTGCGCTGCGGCTCCAGGTGGCGCAGGCGCAACTCGCTGAGGTTGTCGGTCAGCTCCCAGGCGCCGTCGACCTTGCCGGCAGTGCTGTCGACCAGGTGCAGGCGCTCGGCGAAGGGCTGGTCGGGGTCCAACGGAATAGAGAAAGTCACCGACAGCGCACTGGCACCGTCGAGCTGCACCTCGGAAACGTCGACCACCTCCAGCTCGCGCCCGGCGTAGCGCTTGGCCAGCGCGTCGCGGTCGACCGCTGGCTTGGGCGCCTGTGGCTGTTGCGCAGCAGGGGCAGCGGGGGTCACCGTGGCAGGGGGTTCAGAAGAATCACAGGCGCTGAGCAGGGTCAGCACCAAGGCCAGAAGCAGTCCTTTGTTCGGCATTGCGGGCTCCGGAATCAGGGGGCGCAGAGACCGACAACTATAGCCGAGGCGCCCTGCCGACGACGAGCCGTGCAGAAGAATTCGCCAAGCCACTCACAGTCCTGAGGCGACGTGCGACCACCCCGGCGCTGTGCCTATAATCGGCGCTTTGCCGGAGCCGCCCATGTCCGCCCTGCTCGATGCCTGGCGCCACACCCCGACCCAGCGCAAGGTCTGGGCACTGGCGGCGCCGATGATTCTCTCCAACCTCTCGGTGCCGCTGGTGGCGCTGGTCGACACCGCCGTGGTCGGCCACTTGCCGCATGCCCACCAGTTGGCTGCCGTGGCGGTGGGCGGCAGCCTCTACACCCTGCTGACCTGGGCCATGGGCTTTCTGCGCATGGGCAGCACCGGTTTCGCCGCCCAGGCTGCAGGCCGCGAGGATGGCAGCGCCCTGCGTCAGGTACTGGTGCAGGGGCTTGGCCTGGGTGTACTGCTGGCCTTGCTCTTGGGCCTGCTGGCGTTGCCGTTCAGTAACGCCGCGCTGAGCCTGATGCAACCCTCGGCCGAACTGGATCAACTGGCGCGCCAGTATTTCCATATCCGTCTGCTCGGCCTGCCCGCCAGCCTGGCGACCTACGCCCTGATCGGCTGGCTGCTGGGCACGCAGAGCGCCCGTGGTCCTCTGGCCATTCTGCTGACGGCCAACCTGATCAACGTGGCGCTCGACCTGCTGTTCGTGCTCGGGCTCGAATGGGGTGTGGCCGGTACGGCCTGGGCCTCGGTGATCGCCGAGTGGAGTGGCGCCCTGCTCGGCCTGTGGCTGGCCCGCGGTGCGCTCGCACACTTTCCCGGCCACCTCGACAGTAGCGCGCTGAAACGCTGGAGCAACTGGCGTCCGTTGCTGGCGGTCAACCGCGATATCTTCATCCGCACCCTGGCGCTGCAGTTGGTGTTCTTCCTGATCACCGTGAAAGGCACGCGCCTCGGCGATGCCACGGTGGCGGCCAACGCGCTGCTGCTCAATGGCCTGACGCTGACCGCTTACGCCCTCGACGGTCTGGCACATGCCGTCGAGGCCCTATGCGGCCATGCGCTGGGCGCGCGTGATCGCGCTGCGCTGCGCCGTTCGCTGCTGGTAGCCGGTACCTGGTCGCTGCTGGCTAGCGCCGGCTTCGCGCTGTTCTTCCTGTTCGGCGGGCACTGGTTCGTCGGCATGCTCACCAACATCGCCGAGGTCCGCGAGCTGGCCCTGAACTTCCTGCCCTACCTGGCGCTGTTGCCGCTGCTGGCGGTGTGGAGCTACCTGCTCGACGGTCTGTTCATCGGTGCCACCCGCGCCCGGGAAATGCGCGACGCCATGCTCATTGCCCTGGCGTTGGCCCTGCCGCTGGCCTGGGGGCTGCAAGGCCTGGGCAATCACGGGCTGTGGTTGGCATTTCTGAGTTTCATGGGGCTGCGCAGCCTGGTATTGGCTGGCTATGCTTGGAAGTTGAGCCGTCGCGACCAGTGGTTCCCTTCCCCGGCATTAGGAGAGATCGCTCATGCTCAACGTCCCGCTGCCCGCCAATGAAGCCGAACGCCAGCAGGCCCTTGATCGCCTGGAACTGCTCGACACACCTGCCGACCCTTACCTCGATACCCTGACGCGCCTGGCGCACGACCTGTTCCAGGTAAAAACCGCACTGGTGACGCTGGTCGACCGAGATCGCCAGTGGTTCAAGAGCCGCCAGGGGCTGGATGTAGCAGAGACGCCGCGCAGTCTGTCCTACTGTTCTCATGCGGTATTGCGCGACGAACCGCTGATAGTCGAGGACAGCCAGGTGGACGAGCGCTTTGCTGGTACCGAACTGGCCCGCGGCACGCCGGATGTGCGCTTCTATGCCGGCTGGCCGCTGCACGACGCCGATGGCCTGCCGCTGGGGACGCTGTGCCTGGCCGACCCGAAACCTCGCCTGTTCGGCAGTCAGGAGAGATGCCAGTTGCGCGACCTGGCCTACCTGACCGAAAACTATCTGCACCTGCAGCACTGCTCGCAACAGGCCAACGACCTGCGCGACGCCCTTAGCCGCGAGCAGCGCAAGGGCATGCTCGACCCGCTTACCCAGTTGTGGAATCGCGCCGGGCTGCTGCACTTTCTGCCGCTGGAGCAGGCCACTGCCGAACGCAGCCAGCTGCGCCTGGGCGTTATCTATTGCGACCTGGACCACTTCAAGCAGGTCAACGACAGGCATGGCCACGATGGCGGCGACCACGTGCTGTGGGAAAGCGCGCGACGCATGAGTAGTGCCGTGCGCCCGCAGGATGTGGTGACCCGCAATGGCGGCGAGGAGTTCGTCATCCTCACCCAGGTGCACGATGACCAGGAACTGCTGCAGATCGCCGAGCGCATCCGTCTGGCCATCGCCAGCCAGCCGATGCAACTGGAGCACGCCCAACTGCAGCAGACCATCAGCCTGGGCTGCACGCTGCTTGGCCCCGGCGAGAGCAGCGTGGATGCGCTCAAACGCGCCGACCAGGCGCTCTACCGGGCCAAACATGGCGGCCGCAACCGCAGTGAAATCGCCCCAAGTTCCCACTGAAAGGAAGCAATCATGGCTGCCGCGTTCGTCGCTTACCTGCACTACCTGTCGATCTTCGCCCTGTTCGCCCTGCTCAGCATCGAGCACGTGCTGTTCAAGGCGCCGCTGGATCTGTCCCGTGCGCGCAGCCTGATGATCACCGACCTGGTCTACGGCATCTGTGCCGGTCTGGTGCTGGCCACCGGTGTCGCCCGCGTGCTGTGGTTCGGCAAGGGCGCCGCCTACTACATGGGTAACAGCCTGTTGCATGCGAAGTTAGGGCTGTTCATCCTGGTCGGCCTGCTGTCGATCCTGCCCACGGTGGTGTTCATCAAATGGCGCAAAACCGTTAAGGCAGGCCAGGTGCCCACTCCGAGCGCTCGGCAGGTACGCCTGGTGACCTGGAGCATCCACATCGAACTGCTGCTGTTGCTGGTGATACCACTGCTGGCGACGCTGATGGCGCGTGGCTACGGGATGATCGGCTGAATCTTCGGCTCGGTGCGCACGGCGCACCCTACAGTAGGGTGTGCCGCGCGCACCAAGGGCCTCAGGAAGCACCGTAGCCCGGATGCTATCCGGGAACGATGCCCGACGTTGCGCCACCCCCGGGTTGCATCCGGGCTATCGAAGTTGCCGCTGACGGCTTACGAAGCCAGGTAGGACGAGCGGGTCAGCCCCAGACGCAAGGCATCGAGGAACTGCGTACGTTCACGGGCGCTGATCTTGGCGCTGGCCACCTTGTCGCGGTAGTGGGTCATCAGCTCTTCCGGCGACAGGTGCACATAGCGCAGCATGTCCTCGATGGTGTCGTGGGTCTCGATGCCGGCGTGCACCACGCTGCCATCGGCGCCCTGGTAGATGTTCACCGAGTCGGTATCGCCGAACAGGTTGTGCATGTCGCCAAGGATTTCCTGATAGGCGCCGACCAGGAAGATGCCCAGCACATAGTCCTCACCCTCGCGAATCTCGTGCACCGGCAGGCTGGTCTCGATCGACTGCTCGTCGACGTACTGACGGATCTTGCCGTCGGAGTCGCAGGTCAGGTCCTGCAGTACGGCGCGGCGCAGCGGCTCTTCGTCCAGGCGTGACAGCGGCAGGATCGGCAGAATCTGGCCGATGGCCCAGGTGTCCGGCAGGCTCTGGAATACCGAGAAGTTGCAGATGTACTTGTCGGCCAGCTTGTCGTTGAGTTCGTCCAGCACCGCACGGTGCGAACGCTGACGCGCCTTGAGCTGGTTGTGCAGACGACGGCAGATGGCGAAGTAGCACTGCTCGGCCAGGGCCTTCTGCGCCAGGCTCAGCTTGCCGGCCGAATACTGCGCTGCCACTTCCTCGATGTAGTGGGTGGCGCGCCAGTAGGTTTCGGCGACCATTTCCGGGTCGCTGTCTTCCAGCAGCTCGATCAGCACTTGCAGCACTTCCGGCTGTTCGGCGCCGGCATCGATCTCCGGCACCTTGTCGTTGTGCCGCTCGACGTCGGTGACCTGCACCAGCAGCACGGCATGGTGCGCGGTCATCGCCCGGCCACTCTCGGAGAAGATGTGCGGATGGGGGATTTCCTGGCGGTCGCAGAACTCCTTGAGCATGTCGACCACGGCATCGGCGTAGTCCTGCATGTCGTAGTTGATCGAGCTGGCGTTACGCGAGTGAGTACCGTCGTAGTCCACGCCGAGGCCACCGCCGACGTCGATGTGATCGACCGGCAGGCCCATGGCGCGCAGCTCACCGTAATAGCGGATGGCCTCGCGGAAGCCCTTGCGGTAGTCGGCAATGTTGGCGATCTGCGAACCCATGTGAAAGTGCAGCAGGCGGATGCCCTGATCCAGCCCGGCAGCGCGGAAGCGCTCGACCACCTGCAGGATCTGCGCGGCGGACAGACCGAACTTGGACTTCTCGCCACCGGTGTCGGCCCACTTGGAAGATGCCAGCGAGGACAGGCGCACGCGCAGGCCGATCTGCGGCGCAACCTTGAGGTCAGCGGCCTCCTCGATCACCAGGGCGACTTCCGACTCTTTCTCGATGACGATAAACACGTTGTGGCCGAGCTTCTGCCCCATCAGCGCCAGGCGGATGAACTCGCGGTCCTTGTAGCCGTTGCAGACGATGGTGCCGCCCTTCGGCGCCAGTGCCAGCACGGCCAGCAGCTCGGGCTTGGAGCCGGCCTCGAGGCCGATGGAGACGTTCTGCGTGGCGATGATGTTCTCGATCACCGCTTCCTGCTGGTTGACCTTGATCGGGTACAGCGCGGTGTAACGGCTCTGGTATTCCAGGCGCTCGATACTGGCATCGAAGGCACCGGTCAGGCGGCGCACGCGATCTTGCAGAATGTCCGGGAAACGCACCAGCAGCGGCAGCGACAGGCCGCTCTGACGCAGCTCGTCGACCTGCTGATAAAGATCGATGGGCTGGCTGTCCGGCCCATTGGGACGCACTTCGATACGTCCGGCATCGTTGATCGAAAAGTAACCGGCGCCCCAATGGCGAATGCCATAGACACTACGGCTATCGGCTACCGTCCATTGGCTGCCGTCGTCTTTGCGGGTGCGTCGTGCGGACATCGGGTTCTCCCATGAGAAAAGCCTGACCTTGCTGGCGGCCAGTTTAGAAATTATGAAAGCAAGATGACATTTGCTCGGCGGTTGACCGCACGAGCATCGTCGAAGTTTAGAAAAGGACTTATCAGCCGCCGGACTTCTTCGCGGTAAATCCGCGTTTGCTCAGCTCGGCCAACAACAGCTCGACGTGATCACCCTGAATCTCGATCACCCCGTCCTTGAGTGCGCCACCGGTGCCGCAGCGTTTCTTCAAGGCGCTGGCCAGCTCCTTGAGCGGCTCCTCGGCCAGCGGCACGCCGCTGACGGTGGTGACGGTCTTGCCACCACGACCCTTGGTCTCACGGCGCACACGGGCAATACCGTCGCCATCGGGAATGCGTGTCTGTTTGCAGATGCAGGCATCCACCGCCTGGTTGCAATCCGGGCAATGGCGACCGCCATCGGTGGAATAGACGAGACCGCTCAGGGCGGCAAATGAAGAGGCTTTCTTGACCACCGGCTTGTCCTCGTAGGGGTCAGGATAGCGACTGGCTGAACGGGTTCAGCCGCGAAGCCCCACTCAGGCAGGGGCAGCGCAAGCGGACAGACGTCCGCCGAAAAGGCCGCGCAGTGTAACGGCAAAGGCCAGGCTTGCTAAGACCAAATTTGCGTCATTGTGCGGCACTTTGGCGACGCTGTTCACCATCGCACACGGCGCGCTCGGAATCCGCGACGCCGTAGCGAGCTCGGCCCGTAGGGTGCGCCGTGCGCACCATGGTCCCACATCCGAGTAAAGCCGGTGCGCACAGCGCACCCTACGAGTTCGACGACACACAGGAGGCGAGACAAACACCCTCTCCCGCCCTTCGGGCACCCTCTCCCATAAATGGGAGAGGACATCAGCTAGCCGCAGGCGGCCTGTTTATGGCCTTTTTATGTAGCGCTCCAGCGCCGCCAACGAATCGGGGCAATAGGGCAGACGATGGGTTTCTTCCAGCGCCTGCTCGACGCTGATAAAACGCGCTTCCAGTACTTCTTCCGGCTGCAGCACCAGCGGCGCGTCGGATACCGCCGAATAGGCCATGCACCACAGGCGACTTTCCGGAGCGTCATAGAGAAAGTGCGCATGTTCGACCAGTTCGGCATCGACGATGCCCAGTTCCTCGGCCAACTCTCGCTCGGCTGAGAGGCGGTAGTCCTCGCCCTCAAGCACCATGCCGCCGGCCGCCACGTCCCAGTAACCGGGATACAGCGCCTTGCTCAGGGTGCGCCGATGCACGCACAGCAGACCAGCCGTGTTGAACAGGAGAATGTAGGTACCGCGCCCGATCAGCCGGCGCTCGCGCATCTCGGCCCGGGAAACACCACCCAGTGGCCGATCATGCTCGTCGACCCAGGCCACCCGCTCGCGGTCAGAGGCAGCACGATGCGCCGCCTCCGCTGCCGAAATCGCGACCATCACCCCTGACTCAGCAACTGGCGCAGATCGATCAGACCCGCGTTGGCGCGGGAGATGTAGTTGGCCATCACCAACGAGTGGTTGGCGAGAACGCCGTAGCCACTGCCGTTGAGGATCATCGGGCTCCACAGGGTGGCCTGCGCGGCCTCCAGCTCACGAATGATCTGGCGCACACTGACGGTGGCGTTCTTTTTCGCCAGCACGTCGGCGAAGTCCACCTCGATGGCGCGCAGCAGATGAGCCAGCGCCCAGGCCTGGCCGCGAGCCTCGTAGAACACGTTGTCGATTTGCAGCCAGGGCGTCTCGTAAACGCCGCCTTCACCAATCAGCCCGGACTCTTCGGCATCGTTGCCGACCTGTAGTTTCTCATTCAGGCGCACCTGACCCACGCTGGCGGACAGGCGCTGGGACAGCGAGCCAAGACGTGTGCCGGCATCACCCAGCCAGTTGTTGAGGTTGTCGGCACGGGCATAGAACTGCGCGTTTCTCTGCGCCGGGTCGGCCAGACGAGCGAGGTAGCGGTCCAGCGACTTGATGCCCTCGCGGTACTCGGACTCGGACGCCGGTAACGCCCAGCTCTTGTTGTCGAAGTGAAAACGCGGCTCGGCCTTGGCCAGGTCCGGGTCCTCGGTGGACTGCGACTGCGAACGGGCGAAGTCCTTGCGCAACGCACGCGAAAAGTCGCGTACCTGCACCAACACGCCGTATTCCCAGCTCGGCATGTTGTCCAGCCAAAGGCCGGGCGGCGCGAGATCGTTGGACAGATAACCACCTGGCTTGTCGAGCAGCGTGCTGGCGACCTGCTTGAGGGTTTCCACCGAGGTGTAGCCGGTGACCATCTGCCGTTGCGCCTGCTGCGCCGAATTCTGCGCATGCTGCTGGACCTGGAAGGCAGACGGTTCCTGACTCCAGTACCAACCGACCACCAGGGCGATCAGCAGATAGACACCGATCAGACTGCCTAGAGCGCGAGCGATCAGGCTGCCGCCAGTGCGACTGCCCCCTGAGGTCTTGGCGGCGTCGTCTGGCGAGTTCGTCGCGCGATTCTTCCAATCCAGCATGGCAGTGTCCTTTTCAAACGAATTCGAGTGTTCGACCACAACCCGACCAACGGGTTGCGACCTGCTACGCACTATAAGGCAAGCCCACAGCAAAACGCAGGGCAGAGGGGCAAACTTACCGCTGGTAAGGGAAAACTACATTTCTGTCGCTTATTCGACAGAAATACCGACGCCAATTGATCGACGGCAATGTCAGCGCTTCCAGCAAGTGATAGCATCAAGCCACCACTGACTTAACCATCTATAGAAGTCGGCCCATGACCGAGCACCCGGATCCCAGTCGAGATCGCCTCAAGCACCATTTCGCCCAGCGCGTGATTCACCAGGCACGCCAGGTGCTGGAAGTCTGGCAGCGCCTGCAACGCAGCGAATGGAACGATGCCGGCATGGCTGAGCTGACCGAGGCCAACCTGCGACTGCTGCGTTACGCCGAGCGCTTCGAGCAGATCGAGCACGCGCAGCTGGCGCAAAGCATTGGCCTCAGCCTCGATGAAGTGGTGGAAAATCGCGGCCGCCTCAACAGCACGTTGATCGCCCGTCTCAATCAGGCCATGCAGCGCTTGTCGAGAACCGGTCTGCGGCATAGCGATGCCTTCGAACAGACCTTCCTGCCACCACTGCGCAAACCGGTGTACCTGGCCTTGCAGGATGCTCAGCGTGCCGAGCGTCTGGCCCAGCAACTGGATTTCTTCGGCCTGGCCGCGCAGGCCCTAGGTGATGAGCTCGCCTTCCGCGCCGCCATCAGCGAGCGCCACCCGGCGGCCATCGTCATGGACGTCGACTTCGCCGGTGCCGGCCTGGAACTTGCCAACTCGGTACAAGAGGGTCTGGAGCAGAAGATTCCGCTGCTGTTCTTCAGCCACTGCGATACCGACACGCCAACGCGCCTGGCCGCCGTGCGCGCCGGCGGGCAGGAGTTCTTTACCGGTTCGCTGGATGCCTCCAGCCTGCTCGAACGTATCGAGGTACTGACCCACGTCTCGCAGTACGACCCGTACAAGGTGCTGATCGTCGACGACTCAAAGGCCCAGGCGACCCATACCGAGCGCGTGCTCAACAGCGCCGGCATCCTCACCCACACTCTGACCGAGCCGATCCAGGCGATGGACGCGCTGGCCGAATTCCAGCCGGACCTGATAATCCTCGATATGTACATGCCCGAGTGCAACGGCACCGAGCTGGCCAAGGTGATCCGCCATAACGATCGTTATGTCAGCGTACCGATCATCTATCTGTCGGCCGAGGACGACCTGGACAAGCAGCTCGACGCCATGAGCGAGGGCGGCGACGACTTCCTCACCAAGCCGATCAAACCACGCCACCTGATCGCCACCGTGCGCAACCGCGCGGCCCGTGCGCGCAACCTCAAGGCGCGCATGGTGCGCGACAGCCTGACCGGTCTGTACAACCACACCCATACCCTGCAACTGCTCGATGACGCCTGCTTTCGCGCACGCCGCGAAGAGCAGCCGCTGGCCTTCGCCATGCTCGACATCGACCACTTCAAGAAGGTCAACGACACCTATGGTCACCCCATGGGCGACAGGGTGATCAAGAGCCTGGCGCTGTTCCTCAAGCAGCGCCTGCGCAAGACCGACTACATCGGCCGCTACGGTGGTGAAGAGTTCGCCGTGGTGCTCCCGGATACCGACGAGCAATCGGCGCTCAAGGTACTGGAGGAGATTCGCCAGCGCTTCGCCGAGATTCACTACCCGGCCCAGCCGCAGGACCTGTCCTGCACCTTCAGTTGCGGCATCGCCATGCTGCAACCGGGCCTGGATGGCAATGCCCTGTCCAAGCGTGCCGACGAGGCGCTGTACAAGGCCAAGCACGGTGGTCGTAACCGGGTGGAGCTGTACAGCAGCGAATGACTCGCTGCAGAACGTGACGCAGCTCACGGCGTCATCAGCCTGTAACCAAACCGCAATAAGCTCGCGGGCATCGTTCAGTCGTCGATCGAGCCCGTCATGCGCCTCAAGCTGCTCACCAACCTAAACACCCTGCTGCTGGTCACCGTCTGCGTCGCGCTGGCGGCGACGCTCTGGTGGTCGCAGCGCGCGTTGCAGCAACCGGTGCAACTGATGGAGCGCTACCTGACGCTGTCCCAGCAGTTCCAGCGCGAGGTGGCCGACAACATTCAGGCCTATCTGGCCAGTGGCAACGCGGTGCAACACAGCAGTGCGACCCAGGCCATCGACGCCTTCGACGAATCCCTCGAACAACTGCCGCAACAATTGACCACCGAGCTGCGCTCAAGCCTTGAGCAACTGCGCGACTTCAGCGCCAATCAGCTGCTGGCGGCCGGCAAACTGGCCGGTGACCCGCAGGGACTGCTGTTGCAGGCCGAACGCGAGATGCTCGCCGCGCTGGAACAACTGACCCAGTACGTCGCAGATGCCAGCAGCCCAGCCGCTGGTGACTACCGCAAACCGCTGCAGGAAGCCGGTTCGCGCCTGCTGAGGCTGGCCCACGCCCGTGAACGCTTCACCAGCCAGGGTCGTAGTGAGCTGCTCGGCGACGTCGAACGCGAACTCAAGGCTCTTGCTCAGCAGGCAGAGGCGCTGGATAAGTTGCCGCTACTCGGCGTGCAACAGGCCGACAGCTCTGCCAGCGTTGGTTTCGCTGCACTGCTAGGCCTGGATGAAACACAGCAGGAGCAACAGACGCAGGATCGTGGCATCGAACTGAAACGCGAACTGGGCACCCTGGTACGCCGCTACCCCAGCGAACTGCAGCGCACCCGCGAGCTGGTCGAGCAACGTCAGCAACTGGCCGTGACCACCACCGAACGCGTGACGCAGGTACAACAGGCACTGGCGGCGCTGGAGCCCCTGGTAAAAGGCGAATACGCGCGCATTCAGGGTGAGGTCCGGCTGATTCAAGGCCTGATGATCGGCCTGATCCTGCTGATCGCCCTGCTCATCGACCGCATCCAGCGGCGCCTGTCACAGGTACTCGAGCGCCTGGTACCGGCGCTGTCGCAGTGGGCAAAAGGTGATTTCGCGACGCCGATCAGCATCAATTCCCGCACCCGCGAGCTGCGCGATATCGAAGATTCGCTCAATCACCTGCGCCGCTATCTGGTGGAGCTGGTCGCCAGCATCCGCGGCCACGCCGAGCATGTCGCCGGCTCCAGCCGTACCCTGGCCGACCTCAGTGGCGGCCTGCACGGCGGAGCCGAACGCCAGGCCGGCGATACCGCCCTGATCCGCGACGCGTTGAGCGAGCTGGAAGCGACCATCGGCCAGGTTGCCCAGGACGCCAGCCAGACCGCCGACGCCAGCCGCGACGCCGACCGCGCCCTGGTCCAGGGCCAGCAGGTCATCGGCCAGAGTCTGGAAGGGCTGCACGCCCTGGTCTCCGAGGTGCAGGACAACGCCCAGGCCATCGAACGCCTGGCCGACGAGACCGCCACCATCGGCAGCGTGCTTACGGTGATTCGCGGCATCGCCGAACAGACCAACCTGCTCGCCCTCAACGCCGCCATCGAGGCTGCACGCGCCGGCGAGGCCGGCCGCGGGTTCGCCGTAGTCGCCGACGAAGTGCGCTCACTATCGCAGCGCACCGGCAGCGCCACGGCAGAGATCCAGGATGTCATCGGCCGCCTGCAACAGGCTGCGCACCAGTCGGTACAGGCCATGCGGGCGCAGGTCGAACATGCCGAAGCTACCGCGGGCAAGGCCGAAGCGGCCGATGGTGCGCTGGACGAGATCGTCAGCGCCATCCGCACCATCGCCAGCATGGCCGAGCGTATCGCCGAGGCCACCGCGCAGCAGAGCGATGCGGTCAGCGAGATTCGCGAACACGGCGAACGCATCCACCAACTGGGCGACGACAACCTCGGCCTGATCGCCAACGGACGCAGCGAGAGTGAACGCCTGCTGCACCTGGGTGGCCAGTTGCACAGCGCCGTACAGGCGTTTCGCGTCTAAGCGCCTGCGACACGGCAGCGCAGGCTTGATCTGCACGGGAACTCGACAAGGCCGGCCTTCTCCAAGGTTCCGCTCATCCCCGGCAATCGACGCCCCGGCGCGGCGACGACGATACGGGTGGGCGCTTTCCGGTATCATGCCGCCACCTTTCGCCGAGATATTCGCCCGATGTCACTGCGTCGACTGCTGCTTCCCCTGCTTCTGCTCTGCCTGAGCCTGCCCGCCAGCGCCAACCTGTTCGACCAGCGCCCTGCTGCCTCGCCGATTGGCGCCCCCCTGAACAACAGCAGCGATTTTCTGCCGGTGCGTGAAGCCTTCAAGCTGAGCCTGGTGAGCAGCGATGCACAGGCAGTGACGCTGCGCTTCGTCGCGGCCGAGGGTTATTACCTCTATCGCCATCGTTTCAATTTCAGCGTCGAACCGGCGGACCTGGTGCTCGGCGACACCGAATTGCCAGCAGGCGAGGCCAAGCACGATGAATTCTTCGGCGATGTCGAGGTGTACTACGGCGTGCTGGATATCCGCGTGCCACTGGACAACCCGGATAACCGCCCGCTACGCCTGCTGGTCGGCTATCAGGGCTGCGCCGACAAGGGCCTGTGCTATCCGCCGGAAACCGAATATATCGAGATCGGTGATATGCCTGCCGCCACCAGCAATGATGTGGCGCCTGTCGCGACAGGCTGGAACTGGAAAGAGCTGGCGCTGTTCTTCCTCGGCGGTCTGGCGTTGACCTTCACCCCCTGCGTGCTGCCGATGCTGCCGATCCTCTCCGGCGTAGTACTGCGCGGCCAGTTGGGTGGCCTGCGCAGCCTGACGCTGTCACTGGCTTATGTCCTGCCGATGGCCGCCTGCTTCGCCATTCTCGGCACGCTGATGGGGTTGTTCGGCGCGGGCCTCAATCTGCAGGCTCGCCTGCAATCGGCTTGGGTATTGGTGCCTTTCGCCGCCTTCTTCGCCTTCTTCGCGCTGGCCATGTTCGGCCTGTTCGAGCTGCGCCTGCCTCGTTTCATCAGTGAACCGCTGGATCGCCTGGCAGGCAAAACCCATGGCGGCTCGCATCTTAATGCAGCCCTGCTCGGCGTGCTGTCCAGCCTGCTGGTCAGCCCCTGCGTCTCGGCGCCGCTGGCCGGTGCACTGCTTTATATCAGTGCCAGTGGCGATGCCTTGGGCGGTGGCCTGAAGCTGCTCGCGCTCGGCCTCGGTATGGGTACGCCGCTGGTGCTGTTCGCCGTTGGCGGTGGTGCGCTGCTGCCGAAAACCGGTACCTGGATGGTCAGCGTACGCAATGCCTTCGGCGTGCTGCTGCTGGCCGTTTCGGTCTGGCTGCTCGAGCGCGTGCTGCCGGGCAGTCTGAGCCTGGCCCTGTGGGGCCTGCTGGCGGGTGGCGTGGCAGTATTCCTCGGCGCGCTGGAGTTCGGCCCCAAGACGCATCGACAGAAGCTCGGCCAGATCGCCGGCCTGGCGTTGCTGGTCTATGCCCTGGCAGCCTGGGTCGGTGCCCTACAGGGTGCGAGCGATCCGCTCAAGCCACTCGGCCAACTGCAGGCTGGTGCCAGCCAGAGCAGCGCCAAGAGCGGTGCCTGGCAAACCCTGAGCAGCCCCGCCGAATTGGACGCCGCACTGGCCGCGGCCAAATCCGCCGGTCAGCCGCTGCTGCTGGACTGGTACGCCGACTGGTGCATCAGTTGCAAGGTCATCGAGCGCGAAGTATTCGGCAATGCCGAAGTCGGCAGCAAGCTCGCTGACTGGCGCCTGATCCGCTTCGATATCACCGAAAGCAACGCCGCCCAGCGCGCCCTGCTGGACCGTTACAAGTTGTTCGGCCCGCCTGCCATCCAGTTGTTCACCGGCAATGGTGACGAACTGCTCGATCTGCGTGTCGTAGGTGAAGTCGATGCCGCCACCTTCGCTGGCCGCCTGGATCAGGCCAGCAGCCGCCTGGCAGGTCGTTGAGCGCTGTCGACGCGATCATCGCCCGCACGTTGCAAATGTCCTGGCAACGACCAAAACCAACGCTATAGTCATATTTCTGCCGTAAACAGCAGGCATCGTGTCGACTATTGCTGACATCGCGCAGCTGCGGCATAGTCCTGCGCAGCCTGAACAACAAGGAACGCGACCATGGCCACCCTACTGGTGCTGCACGGCCCCAATCTGAATCTGCTGGGTACCCGCGAGCCCGACAAATACGGTGCCACCACCCTCGCCGAGATCAATCAGGATCTGGAACGCCGCGCACGCGAGGCGGGCCATCATCTGCTGTACCTGCAAAGCAATGCCGAGTACGAACTGATCGACCGCATTCACGCCGCAAAGGGTGAAGGTGTCGACTTCATCCTGATCAATCCTGCCGCTTTTACCCATACAAGCGTCGCATTACGTGACGCATTGCTGGCAGTGAGCATCCCATTCATCGAAGTGCACCTGTCCAACGTGCACAAGCGTGAACCTTTCCGCCATCACTCCTACTTTTCCGACGTTGCTGTAGGGGTGATCTGCGGCCTTGGTGCCAGCGGTTATCGGCTGGCCCTGGAAGCGGCACTCGAACAACTGACCAGGCGCGCCTGACGCGTAGCCTGGTAGACAAGTCCTACCTCACCTCTGGGAGTTGACCATTCATGGATATCCGTAAAGTCAAGAAACTGATCGAGCTGCTGGAAGAGTCCGGTATCGACGAGCTGGAGATCAAAGAGGGCGAAGAGTCCGTACGCATCAGCCGTCACAGCAAACAACCGGCCTATGCCCCACAGCCGATGTACGCACCGGCACCGGCTCCGATCGCAGCGCCTGTCGCAGCAGCCGCTCCGGGCGCTGAAGCCGCCCCGGCCGCCGCACCGAAACTGAACGGCACCGTGGCGCGTTCGCCGATGGTCGGCACGTTCTATCGCGCCGCCTCGCCGACCTCGGGCAACTTCGTCGAAGTCGGTCAGACCGTGAAGAAAGGCGACATCCTCTGCATCGTCGAAGCGATGAAGATGATGAACCACATCGAAGCCGAAGCCAGCGGTGTGATCGAATCCATCCTGGTGGAAAACGGCCAGCCGGTTGAGTACGACCAACCCCTGTTCACCATCGTTTGATGCACGGGGAGCCTGCAATGCAGAAGCTGGAAAAAGTCCTTATCGCCAACCGTGGCGAAATCGCGCTGCGTATCCTGCGCGCCTGCAAAGAGCTGGGTATCAAGACGGTTGCCGTGCACTCCACTGCCGACCGCGAACTGATGCACCTGGGCCTGGCCGACGAGTCCGTCTGCATTGGTCCGGCAGCCGGCGCTCAGTCTTACCTGAACATCCCGGCCATCATCAGCGCAGCTGAACTGACCGGTGCCACGGGCATCCACCCGGGCTACGGCTTCCTCGCCGAGAACGCCGACTTCGCCGAACAGGTGGAGAACTCCGGTTTTGCCTTCATTGGCCCGAAAGCCGACACCATCCGCCTGATGGGCGACAAGGTATCGGCCAAGGAAGCCATGATCAAAACTGGCGTCCCGGTGGTTCCCGGTTCCGACGGCCCGCTGCCGGAAGACGAGGAAGAAGCTCTGCGCATCGCCCGTGAAGTGGGCTACCCGGTGATCATCAAGGCCGCTGGCGGCGGCGGTGGTCGCGGCATGCGCGTGGTGCACAAGGAAGAAGACCTGATCAAATCGGCCAAGCTGACCCGCACCGAAGCCGGTGCTGCGTTCGGCAATCCGATGGTCTATCTGGAAAAGTTCCTCGGCAACCCGCGCCACGTCGAAGTCCAGGTGCTGTCCGACGGCCAGGGCAACGCGATTCACCTGTACGACCGTGACTGCTCGCTGCAGCGCCGTCACCAGAAAGTGATCGAAGAGGCTCCGGCTCCGCTGATCGACGAGAAGGCCCGCGCCGAAGTGCTCAAGCGCTGCGTCGATGCCTGCGTCGAGATCGGCTACCGTGGCGCCGGCACCTTCGAGTTCCTCTATGAAGACGGTCGTTTCTACTTCATCGAGATGAACACCCGTGTTCAGGTAGAGCACCCGGTCACCGAGATGGTCACGGGTATCGACATCGTCAAGGAGATGCTCAGCATCGCTGCTGGCAACAAGCTGTCGATCAAGCAGGAAGACGTGAAGATCCTCGGTCACTCGGTCGAGTGCCGGATCAACGCCGAAGACCCGGACAACTTCATGCCCAGCCCCGGCAAGGTCAAGCATTTCCATGCTCCGGGCGGCAATGGCGTGCGCGTCGATTCGCACCTGTACAGCGGCTACAGCGTTCCACCGCACTACGACTCGCTGATCGGCAAGCTGATCACCTTCGGCAAGGACCGTGACGAGGCCATGGCCCGTATGCGCAATGCCCTGGACGAGATCGTGGTCGACGGCATCAAGACCAACGTGCCACTGCACCGCGACCTGACCCGCGACAAGGGTTTCGTCAAAGGTGGCGTGAACATCCATTACCTGGAAAAGAAACTGGGTATGGACAAGCACTGAGTCCATGACCTGCTGCGCGTCGGCGGCCCTGCGTTAAAAGTGACCGAGGAATGCTCATTTACAACAGTAAACTCCGCTTCCTCAGTCACTTTTGCCTTGTTCCGCTCTAGCTCGCGAGGCCATGACTGAAATGCTCAACAGGGGCTGCCTTCGGGCGGCCCCTGTCGTTTCAGCGGTCGAACTGGCAAGCCGCCCGCCCCTTCAAGTAAGCTGCGCGGCCAAACGCGCGCCCTTCATGAGGTTTTCCATGCCCTGGTTACAAGTCCGTCTCGCCATCACTCCTGAGCAGGCAGAAACCTACGAGGATGCCCTGCTGGAAGTCGGCGCCGTATCGGTAACCTTCATGGACGCCGAAGATCAGCCGATCTTCGAGCCGGATCTGGGCACCACGCCGCTGTGGTCGAACACCCACCTGCTGGCCCTGTTCGAGGCCGACACTGACGAGACCGCACTGCTCGCCCACCTGCAACTGCTGTGTGGCGGCGCGCTGCCGGAGCATCATGTCGAGCGCATCGAGGATCAGGACTGGGAACGCAGCTGGATGGATGGTTTCCAGCCCATGCGTTTCGGTCAGCGCCTATGGATCGTGCCAAGCTGGCATGCCGCGCCGCAGCCGGACGCGGTCAATCTGCTGCTCGATCCGGGCCTGGCCTTCGGCACCGGCACGCATCCGACCACCGCACTGTGCCTGGAATGGCTCGATAGCCAGAGTCTGGACAACTGCAGCGTGCTCGACTTCGGTTGCGGCTCGGGCATCCTGGCGATCGCCGCCCTGTTGCTAGGCGCGCCGCAGGCAGCGGGCACCGATATCGACCCGCAGGCGCTGGAAGCCTCGCGCGACAATGCTTCGCGCAACGGCATCGATCCAGCGCGCTTCCCGGTGTATCTGCCTGCCGATCTGCCACAGCAGCCTGCCGACGTGGTCGTCGCCAACATCCTCGCCGGCCCGCTGGTTTCCCTGGCACCTCAGATCACTGCGCTGGTCAAAGGCGGTGGGCGCCTGGCGCTGTCGGGTATCCTCGCCGAACAGGCCGAGGAAGTCCGCGCCGCCTACGCAAGCGCCTTCGACCTCGACCCAACGGCCGTCAAGGACGGCTGGGTGCGCATCAGCGGCGTCAAGCGCTGAACCGCGCGCAGTCGTTGCGATAGACTAGCTGCTTGGATTTTCCGGACCCGCGCATGAGCGAAAGCCACGTCACCCAGTGCCCCAATTGCCGTACCAGCTTCCGCGTCAGCCAGGCGCAGCTGGCTGCTGCCCATGGCGCAGTACGCTGCGGTGCCTGCCTGCACGTGTTCAATGCTGCCGAACAACTGTTCGGCCCGCGTGCCGCCGCACCTGCGCCAGCGGCAGCCAAAACGGTGAGCGCTCCGACCACAGCCCAGCCCGACACACGCACCAAGCCGCCAGCGAGCAAGCCCGCCGACGATACCCTGTGGATTCATGACGACCTCGACCTGGACAGCCTCAACCTCGATGAGGAACTGGCCAGACTGGAGGAGCAGGAACAGCAGCTGTCGCAGCAGTTCCTCGCACTGGAACAGGCGCCGCGCTACGCCGAGAATTTCGGCAACCGCGCGACGGACGAACCCGACGACGTGCATGACGAAGCCTGGGCCGAGGCCCTACTGCGTGACGAGCCGGTGCAGCGCGAGCGCGACAGCTTCGAACTGCAACCGACTGAAGAGCAGCCTGAACCGATCACTGCACCTGAACCCAAAGCAGCCATTGAGTTCGTCTCGCCCCCCACACCCCGCAAGCAGCAGCCCATCGCCGATGACCGCGACGAAGCCGTTGAGCCGCGCCTGGGTGATCTCGATGACGAGCAGACCGAACCGGAGCACCAGGACGAAGACCTGCGCACGGCACCTGAAGAACCCAAGATGGTGCGCAACGAGCCGGGGCTGCGCGAGGAACGTCTGTTCGAACTGGACGACGAACCCCTGCAACTCGACTGGCGCCAGCCACAGGGCACATCATGGGGCCGCCTGTTTGGCTGGGGCTTGCTCAATCTGCTGGCGGCTGGCGGCCTGCTGGCACAATACGCTGCCTACAACTTCGATGAGCTGGCACGCCAGGACCGCTATCGCCCCTGGTTCGAACAACTGTGCCCGAACATCGGCTGCACCCTGCCCTCGAAAGTCGACATCAGCCAGATTCGCAGCAGCAACCTGGTGGTACGTAGCCACCCGGAGTTCTCCGGCGCACTGATCGTCGACGCCATCCTCTACAACCGTGCCTCCTTCGCCCAGCCCTTCCCGCTGCTGGAGATGCGCTTCGCCGACCTGGGCGGACAACTGGTCGCCAGTCGTCGCTTCAAACCCAGCGAGTACCTGGCCGGCGAGCTGGCCGGACAGAGCGAGATGCCACCGCAGACGCCCATACACATCTCCCTGGACATCCTTGATCCGGGCACCCGCGCGGTGAACTACAGCCTGAGCTTCCACTCGCCCGAGTAGTCTGAAGACGGCGCGACCCGTGGTCGCAGGCCTTCCTTCTAACTCCTGGCGATAAGCCCATAGCTGTTCAGAATTTGTTCAAAACGACCTTTATCCGGTCATCCAGAGCGGGTATCATGCCCACCCTTTCGCGAGCACCGACCCACCGCAGTTTCCCCTGAGGACACAGTGGAGGGCAGGTGTTGATCGCCCTTTGTCTCAACTGCGCACCAACAAGCAGGGACGCCCCATGTCGGCCCCACGTATTGGCCCTTACACATTGCCCAATCGGTTGATCCTGGCTCCCATGGCCGGCGTCACCGATCGCCCGTTCCGCCAGCTGTGCCGCCGTCTCGGTGCCGGCCTGGTGGTGTCGGAGATGGTCACCAGCGATGTGCGCCTGTGGAATAGCCGCAAGTCCAGCCTGCGTTTGCTGCACGCCGGTGATCCCGAGCCGCGCTCGGTACAGATCGCCGGTGGCGACCCGCAGATGATGGCCGACGCAGCACGCAAGAACGTCGAGTTAGGCGCGCAGATCATCGACATCAACATGGGCTGCCCAGCCAAGAAGGTCTGCAACAAGGCCGCCGGCTCCGCCCTGCTGCGTGACGAGCCGCTGGTACGGGAAATCCTCGCTGCCGTGGTCGGTGCGGTGGACGTGCCGGTGACCCTGAAGATTCGTACCGGCTGGGACCGCCAGAACAAGAACGGCATTACCGTAGCGAAAATCGCCGAAGATGCCGGCATTGCTGCACTGTCCGTACACGGCCGCACCCGCGCCGACCTTTATACCGGCGAAGCCGAGTACGACACCATCGCCGCCATCAAGCAGGCGATATCGATTCCGGTGTTCGCCAATGGCGACATCGACTCTCCACAGAAGGCCAAGGCCGTGCTCGACGCCACTGGCGCCGACGCCCTGCTGATTGGTCGCGCCGCCCAAGGGCGGCCATGGATCTTCCGTGAAATCGAGCACTACCTGCGTACCGGCGAAACCCTGCCGGCACCGAGCCTGCTCGAAGTGGAACGCATTCTGCTAGAGCACCTGGCTGCACTGCACGCCTTCTATGGCGAATTGATGGGCACGCGTATCGCCCGCAAGCATGTCGGCTGGTATCTGGCAACCCTGCCGGGCGCCAGGGAGTTTCGCGCCCAGTTCAACCGTCTGGACAGTACGGACGCACAGTGCGCCCACGTTCGCGCGTTCTTCCGCGAACGGCACAACGATGGAAACGAGGTGGCCGCATGACGTTGATGACAGAGACCCTAGTGAGTGGAATTGCACCCGTGAGTGACAACACCAGCCTTAAACAGCACCTGAACACGCCGAGCGAAGAGGGCCAGACCCTGCGCGGCGCCGTGGAGAAGGCGCTGCACAATTACTTCGCCCACCTCGAGGGCGCGGACGTCACCGACGTGTACAACCTGGTGCTCACCGAAGTCGAAGCGCCGCTGCTGGAAACCGTCATGAATTATGTGAAAGGTAACCAGACCAAGGCCTCCGAACTGCTCGGCCTGAACCGCGGTACGCTGCGCAAGAAGCTCAAGCAGTACGACCTGCTGTAACCCTGAACTCCCGAAAAGGGCGGCCCGCATGAGCCGCCTTTTTTGCTGATATCCCCGCTCTGATGGATAGTGAAATGACCGACCAGACCACCCTTCTGCCCGTCCGCCGCGCGCTGATCAGCGTTTCCGACAAGACCGGTGTCCTCGAATTCGCTCGCGAACTGGCCGCCCTCGGTGTCGAGATTCTCTCCACCGGCGGTACCTACAAGCTGCTCAAGGACAACGGCGTAGCCGCAGTGGAAGTGGCTGACTACACCGGCTTCCCGGAAATGATGGACGGCCGCGTGAAGACCCTGCACCCGAAGATCCACGGCGGCATTCTCGGCCGTCGTGCGCTGGACGGCGCGGTAATGGACGAGCACGGCATCAAGCCGATCGACCTGGTCGCGGTCAACCTCTATCCCTTCGAAGCCACCGTGGCCAAGCCTGATTGCGACCTGGCCGACGCCATCGAGAACATCGACATCGGCGGCCCGACCATGGTCCGCAGCGCGGCGAAGAACCACAAGGACGTCGCCATCGTGGTCAATACCGGCGACTACGCCGGCATCGTCGCCTCCCTCAAGGCCGGCGGCCTGAGCTACGCCCAGCGTTTCGACCTGGCGCTGAAGGCCTTCGAACATACCGCTGCCTACGACGGCATGATCGCCAACTACCTGGGCACCATCGACCAGGCGGCGGGCACCCTGTCCACCGAAGGCCGTGGCGCCTTCCCGCGCACCTTCAACAGCCAGTTCGTCAAGGCGCAGGAAATGCGCTACGGCGAGAACCCGCACCAGAGCGCAGCCTTCTACGTCGAAGCGAAGAAAGGCGAAGCCAGCGTTTCTACCGCCGTGCAGCTGCAAGGCAAGGAACTGTCGTTCAACAACGTGGCCGACACCGACGCCGCGCTGGAATGCGTGAAGAGCTTCGTCAAGCCGGCCTGCGTCATCGTCAAACACGCCAACCCCTGCGGCGTGGCCGTGGTACCGGAAGACGAAGGCGGCATCCGCAAGGCCTACGACCTGGCCTACGCCACTGACACCGAGTCGGCGTTCGGCGGCATCATCGCCTTCAACCGCGAGCTGGATGGCGAAACCGCCAAGGCCATCGTCGAGCGTCAGTTCGTCGAAGTGATCATCGCCCCGAAAATCAGCGCCGCCGCCCGTGAAGTGGTGGCCGCCAAGGCCAACGTGCGCCTGCTCGAATGCGGCGAGTGGCCGGCCGAGCGTGCTGCGGGTTGGGACTTCAAACGCGTCAATGGTGGTCTGCTGGTGCAGAGCCGCGACATCGGCATGATCGCAGCTTCCGACCTGAAGATCGTCACCCAACGTGCGCCGAGCGAGCAGGAAATCCACGACCTGATCTTCGCCTGGAAAGTGGCCAAGTTCGTCAAATCCAACGCCATCGTCTACGCCAAGAACCGTCAGACCGTGGGTGTCGGTGCCGGCCAGATGAGCCGCGTCAACTCCGCCCGTATCGCCGCGATCAAGGCCGAGCACGCTGGCCTGCCCGTACCGGGCGCCGTGATGGCTTCGGACGCCTTCTTCCCGTTTCGCGACGGCATCGACAACGCCGCCAAGGCCGGTATCACTGCGGTGATCCAGCCGGGTGGTTCGATGCGCGACAACGAGGTGATCGCGGCGGCCGACGAAGCCGGCATTGCCATGGTGTTTACCGGCATGCGCCACTTCAGGCACTAAAATCGGCCGCACTGAAACCGGCATCTGCGTTGTTGCCCCAGGTTCCGCCAATGCTCATTGCCAGTCGGCAACTGCGCTTGTCGAAACCTGGGGACCTAGCATCTACCGGCTTCATCGCGACCTCGGAATTCGTAGGGTGGATAACGCTTTTCTTATCCACCAACCGGGCCAACAGCCCGCCTCCACAAGGAGACAGACATGAACGTACTGATCATCGGCAGCGGCGGTCGTGAACACGCCCTGGCCTGGAAAGTGGCGCAGGACAAACGCGTCGAGAAGGTCTTCGTCGCCCCGGGCAACGCCGGCACTGCGGTGGAAGCCAAGTGTGAGAATGTCGCCATCGACGTGCTGGCCATCGAGCAGCTCGCCGACTTCGCCGAGAAGAACGTGCAACTGACCATCGTCGGCCCGGAAGCGCCGCTGGTCAAAGGCGTGGTCGATCTGTTCCGCAGCCGCAAACTGGACATCTTCGGCCCCACCGCCGCCGCCGCCCAGCTGGAAGGCTCCAAGGCCTTCACCAAGGATTTCCTGGCGCGTCACAAGATCCCGACTGCCGACTACCAGAACTTCACCGAGATCGAGCCAGCCCTGGCCTACCTGCGCGAGAAAGGCGCCCCGATCGTGATCAAGGCCGACGGCCTGGCCGCAGGCAAGGGCGTGATCGTCGCCATGACCCTGCAGGAGGCCGAAGACGCGGTGCGCGACATGCTCGCTGGTAACGCCTTCGGTGACGCCGGTTCGCGCGTGGTGATCGAAGAGTTCCTCGACGGCGAAGAAGCCAGCTTTATCGTCATGGTCGACGGCGAGAACGTGCTGCCGATGGCCACCAGCCAGGACCACAAGCGCGTCGGCGACGGCGACAGCGGCCCAAATACCGGCGGCATGGGCGCTTACTCGCCAGCCCCGGTAGTCACCGCCGAAGTACATAAGCGCGTGATGGACGAGGTGATCTACCCCACCGTGCGCGGCATGGCCAGCGAAGGCAACGTCTACACCGGCTTCCTCTATGCCGGCCTGATGATCGACAAGGCGGGCAAGCCCAAGGTCATCGAATTCAACTGCCGCTTCGGCGACCCGGAAACCCAGCCGATCATGTGCCGTCTGGAAAGCTCCCTGGTGCTGCTGGTCGAGGCTGCCCTGGCCAAGGCGCTGGACAAGGTCGAGGCGACCTGGGACCCGCGTCCGACCGTCGGCGTGGTGCTGGCCGCCGGTGGCTACCCGGGTGACTACGCCAAGGGCGATGTCATCGAAGGTCTGGATGAAGCCGCCAAGCTCGACGGCAAGGTGTTCCACGCAGGTACCGCACTGAAGGACGGCCAGATCGTCACCGCTGGTGGTCGCGTACTCTGCGCCACCGCCATCGGCGCCAGCGTTGCCGATGCCCAGCAGCAGGCCTACCGCCTGGCCGAGAAGATTCGCTGGAACGGCATGTTCCACCGTAACGACATCGGCTATCGGGCCATCGCCCGCGAGCGCGGCGAGGACTGATAAACAGGGTGCAGCCCGGTAAAAGGCGGCTTTTACCAGCAGAAAGCCTTAAAAATGCCTGGCTGCACCATGTTCCCGCGAGCAGATGCTTGGCTATAATCCGGCCACTCATTTAGAAGGATTTTGCCCGTGCGCCGGCTCAGGATTGCCATCGGACTACTCGCCAGCATGCTGTTTCTCAGCCTTGCGCTGACAGCCAGTGCGAACTCGGTCCCGCCAAGCGCGCACAGCTGGTCCTATATGGTCGACGCCAGCGCCCGCCTGGGCCTCGAAGAAGTCCGCGCCCAGCGCCAGCAATTCAAGCCCCTCAGCAAACAATCCTTTACCTTCCCGCCCAGTGACCACGCCGTCTGGCTCCGTGCCGAATTCGCACCGCAGCAGCAGCCCGCCTGGCTGTGGATATTCTCGCCGCGGGTGCAGTACCTCGATTACTACCTGCTGAGAGATGGCCAGCTGGAGCAGAACCTGCACACCGGCGAGGCCATGCCGCTGGATTCGCGACCGCTGCCGTCGCGCTTCTACCTGATGCCGCTGCCCAATGACGGTCAGGCCCGCGTCGCCTATGTCCGCCTGACCTCCAACCACCCGCTGATGACCTGGTTCAAGGTGATGGATCAGGCCGAACTGGTCAGCCTGGAAAAACCCGCCTACCTCTACGGCATGCTGTTCGGTGCTCTGCTGCTGCTGACCCTGTACAACCTCATCCGCTTCATCTACAGCCGCAGCGCCAGCGGCCTGTGGCTGGCCGGGGTGAACATCGGCCTGGCCGTGTGCTCGTCGGCCAACCTCGGCATTTTCGCCCAGTGGCTACCCAGCCTGGGCTACAACCAGTCATTGATCGCCGACCTCTCCGCGCTGTTCGCTGCCTTCAGCGCCTTGGCCTTCGGCCTGAGTTTCATGCATGGCACCCCCGTGCAGCGCAGCCCGCTCAACCGCCTGCTGCAGGGCAATGCCTTGCTGATCCTGGCCTACGCCCTGTGTATTGCCGTCACCGGATTGTTCTGGTTCAGCTCGCTGGTCTACCTGCTGGTGGCCCTGAGTGCAATCAATCTGCTGCTGGTGAGCAGCCGGCACTGGCGCGCCGGTTATCAGCCGGCACGCCTGATCACCATCGGCATGCTGGTTTTCAACCTGGGCTTCGGCTTCTTCGTGCCGGTGCTGCTCGGCTTCGATCAGCTCAATCCGGGCTGGCTGGTGCTGGGCGTGTTCAGCGTTGCCACCCTGGCCGGCCTGATTCTCAGCGTGTCGCTGACCGAGCGGCAGCGGCAGATCCAGCGCGACACCCTGCAGGAAAGCACCGCCCTGGCCGCCAGCAGCGCCGAGCTGAAGGCCAAGGCCGAGTTCCTGGCCAAGATCAGCCACGAGATCCGCACGCCGATGAATGGCGTGCTGGGCATGACCGAGTTGCTGCTGGGCACGCCACTGTCGGCCAAGCAGCGTGACTACGTGCAGACCATCCACAGTTCGGGCAACGAGCTGCTCACCCTGATCAACGAAATCCTCGACATTTCCAAGCTCGAATCCGGGCAGATCGAGCTGGACGACGTGCAATTCGATCTCGGCGCGCTGATCGAGGACTGCCTTGACATCTTCCGCGCCAAGGCCGAACAACAGCGCGTGGAGCTGATCAGCTTCATCCAGCCGCAGGTACCCCGGGTGATCAGCGGCGATCCGACGCGCCTGCGCCAGGCCCTGCTCAGCCTGCTGGACAATGCCTTCAAGCAGACCGACGAGGGCGAGATCCTGCTGGTCGCCGCACTCGACAGCAGCGACGGCCAGCACCGCCTGCGCATCGCCGTGCAGGACAGCGGCCGACCGCTGCTGCCGGAGGAGCGCGACGCCCTGCTCAACGCCGAACTGCAGAGCCGCGACTTCCTTTCTGCCACCCGCCTGGGCGGGCGTCTCGGCCTGATCATCGCGCGCCAACTGGTACGCCTGATGGGCGGCGAGTTCGGCATCCAGGGCAGCGGCAACCAGGGCACCACCCTGTGGCTGACCCTGCCGCTGGACGCGGCCCGCCTGGAACAGCCGGAAACCGACCTGGACAGTCCGCTACAGGGTGCACGCCTGCTGGTGGTGGACGACAACGACACCTGCCGCAAGGTACTGATGCAGCAGTGCAATGCCTGGGGCATGCAGGTCAGCGCCGTGCCCTCCGGCAAGGAGGCCCTGGCCCTGCTGCGTACCAAGGCACACATGCGCGAATACTTCGACGCGGTGCTGCTCGACCAGGACATGCCCGGCATGACCGGCATGCAGCTGGCCGCCAAGATCAAAGAAGACCCGAGCCTCAATCACGACATTCTGATCATCATGCTCACCGGCATCAGCAACGCGCCGAGCAAGGTGATCGCACGCAACGCCGGGATCAAGCGCATCCTGGCCAAGCCGGTGGCGGGCTACACGCTCAAGACTACCCTGGCCGACGAACTGGCCCAGCGCCCCAACGACACGCCCGCACAGGCCGCGCCGACACCGGTGAGCACGCCGCTGAACGTGCCGACCGACTTCCGCATTCTGGTGGCCGAAGACAACAGCATCTCCACCAAGGTGATTCGCGGCATGCTCGGCAAGCTCAACCTCAAGCCCGACACCGCCAGCAACGGTGAGGAAGCCCTCAGCGCGATGAAGGCGCAGCCCTACGATCTGGTGCTGATGGATTGCGAGATGCCGGTGCTCGATGGTTTCTCTGCCACCGAACAGCTGCGTGCCTGGGAAAAGAGCGAGAAGCGTCCGCGCACGCCGGTGGTGGCGCTGACCGCGCATATCTTGAGCGAACACAAGGAACGCGCGCGCGCCGTGGGCATGGACGGTCACATGTCCAAGCCGGTGGAGCTGTCGCAGCTGCGCGAACTGATCGAACACTGGATCGCCGAGCGCGAGCTGCGCCGCCAGCGTGACGCGCTGCCACACTGATAGTCTTATTTACCTTCTCTGCCTTTCTGCGAGCCTGCCGCCATGGCGTCCGAGTTGTTCAGCCTGTACCTGAAGATGCTGGTGCTCTACAGCCCCTTCTTCGTCCTCTCCTGCTTCATCGGCCTCAGTCGTGGCTACACCCTCAAGGAGCGCAAGCGCCTCGCCTGGAAGGTGGCGCTGGCCACGCTGATCGCCAGCGTGCTGCTCTATCTGTTCGGCAAGCACATCTTCACCCTGTTCGGCATCACCATCGACGCCTTCCGTATCGGCGCAGGCTCGGTGCTATTCATCTCAGCCCTCGGCATGGCCCAGGGCAAGTCGGCGGTGCAGAGCGATAACGTGCAGCAGGACGTGACCATCGTGCCGCTGACCATTCCCATCACCGTCGGCCCCGGTACCATCGGCGCGCTTCTGCTGATGGGCGCCAGCCAGCCGCACTGGGACGACAAGCTGGTGGCGGTGGCTGCGATCTTCCTCGCCAGCCTCACCGTGGGCGTGGTGCTGTACCTGTCCAACCAGTTCGAGCGCCTGCTCGGCGACCAGGGGCTGCAGATCGTCAGCCGTTTGATGGGCTTGTTCGTCTGCGCCCTGGCCGCGCAGATCATCTTCACCGGGGTGAAGAATTACCTGGTGCCGTAACGCCGCGATAAGCGTATGACCTGCCCCGGATTTCATCCGGGCTACGCCACTGGCGCCACGATCCCGTAGGGTGCGCTATGCGCACCGCGAGTCCTTAAAGCCTTGCACCATTCGCTTGCAGGCCAGCCCCACCTCGGTGCAACGCCTCTCGCCAAAGCCCCTGCAGTTGCCCTGAGAACCCCGAAAATAGAGGCCTACGCAAAACTGGCACCCTCATTGCTCTAGCAATTCCAACTTGGATACAAGATGGAATCTCTAAGCATGTCCAACGCACCTATCGCTTTCACCCTCGCGCAGTGGCAACAGGCCTACCGCAACGGCCAATCCCCTGCCGAACTGCTGCACGCCCTGCGCCTGGAACTGCGCAGCGATGACAGCGCCTGGATCGCCCTGACCAGCGAAGCGCAGCTCGATGCCCAGCTCGATGCCCTGACCAGCGCACTGGAAGGTGCAGCAGGTGATCTGAACAAGCTGCCGCTGTACGGCGTGCCCTTCGCCATCAAGGACAACATCGACGTCGCCGGCTGGCCCACCACGGCGGCCTGCCCCGAGTTCGCCTACCAGGCCCAGGCCGACGCTACCGTGGTCGCACGCCTGCGCGCCGCTGGCGCCATCCTTATCGGCAAGACCAACCTCGACCAGTTCGCCACCGGCCTGGTCGGCACCCGTTCGCCTCACGGCGCGGTGCCTAACAGTTTCAACCCGGATTACGTCAGCGGCGGCTCCAGCTCCGGTTCGGCCAGTGTGGTCGCCCGTGGCCTGGTGCCCTTCTCGCTGGGCACCGACACCGCAGGCTCGGGCCGCGTGCCGGCTGGTTTCAATAATATCGTCGGGCTCAAGCCGACCAAGGGCTGGCTGCCCAACACCGGCCTGGTGCCGGCCTGCCGCACGGTCGACTGCATCTCTGTATTCGCCCTGACCGTCGGCGACGCCCTGGCCGTGGCCAATATCGCCGGTGGCTATGACGCCGCCGATGCCTACAGCCGCAAGAACCCGAACAGCGCCAAGGTCGGCATGCCGGCCAAGCCGCGCCTGGCGGTGCCGGCCAACCCCGAGTTCTTCGGTGACAGCCAGAACCAGGCCGTCTATGAGGCCGCCCTGGGCAAACTGCGCGAACTGGGCGCCGAGCTGGTGGAGATCGATTTCGCCCCCTTCCAGCAACTGGCCGAGCAGCTCTACTACGGCCCCTGGGTCGCCGAACGCACCGTCGCGGTGGAAGGCGTGAACCCCGAGCACATCAACCCGGTGGTGCGCGGCATCGTCGACAACGGCCACAAATACAGCGCCTGCGACGCCTACAAGGCCGAGTACATCCGCGCCGAACTGAGCCGCGTGATCAACGACGCCCTGGCCGGCTTCGACGCCATGGTGGTACCGACCTCACCAACCATCCGCACCCTGGCCGAGATGGAAGCGGAACCTGTGCTGTTCAACAGCCAGTTCGGCACCTACACCAACTTCACCAACCTCGCCGACCTGGCCGCCCTGGCGGTGCCGGCTGGCCTGCGCGCCGACGGTCTACCGGCCGGCATCACCCTGCTCGCCCCAGCCTGGCATGACCAGGCATTGGCGGCCTTCGGTCAGCGCTGGCAGCAGGCCCTCGATCTGCCGCTGGGCGCCACTGGCAAGCCGCTGCCAGCGCAAACCGCCAGCGATAAACCAGCGCCGGGCTGCATCCGCGTCGCCGTAGTCGGCGCGCACCTGACCGGCATGCCGCTGAACTTCCAGCTCACCAGCCGCGATGCCGTGCTGGTGGAGCAGACCACCAGCGCCGCGCATTACCGCCTCTACGCGCTGCCCGGCACCGTGCCGCCCAAGCCAGGCCTGGCGCGTGTCGCCGAGGACGGCGCGGCGATCATCGTCGAGCTGTGGGACGTACCGCAGGCGCGCTTCGGCGAGTTCGTCGCCGAGATCCCGCCACCGCTGGGCATCGGCAACCTGGAGCTGGCCGACGGCCGCTGGGTCAAGGGCTTCATCTGTGAGCCCTATGCGCTGGATGGCGCGCGTGACATCACCAGCTTTGGTGGTTGGCGCGCCTATATCGCCAGCCTACAAGCCGCCAAGAACTGAGGAAGGGATAGCCCCATGTTTCATACCGTACTGATCGCCAACCGTGGCGAGATCGCCGTCCGCGCCATCCGCACGCTCAAGCGCCTGGGCGTGAAAAGCGTCGCCGTCTACTCCGACGCCGACCGCAATGCCCGGCACGTACGTGACGCCGATATCGCCATCGCCCTGGGCGGCGACAAGCCGGCTGACAGCTACCTGCGTATCGACAAGATTCTCGCCGCCGCGCAGGAAACCGGCGCCCAGGCGATCTACCCCGGTTACGGCTTTCTCTCGGAAAGCGCCGAGTTCGCCGATGCCTGCGAGGCAGCCGGCATCGCCTTCGTCGGCCCGACCGGCGAGCAGGTTCGCGAGTTCGGCCTCAAGCACCGGGCCCGCGAATTGGCCGCCCAGGCCCAGGTGCCGATGGCGCCGGGCACCGGCCTGCTGCAAAGCCTGGAAGAAGCGCTGAGCGCCGCCGAGAACATCGGTTACCCGGTGATGCTCAAGACCACTGCCGGCGGTGGCGGCATCGGCCTGACCCGCTGCAGCGACGCCGTCGCGCTGGAAAGCGCCTACGAAAGCGTCAAGCGCATGGGCGAGCAGTTCTTCAGCGATGCCGGGGTGTTCCTCGAGCGTTTCGTCGATCAGGCGCGCCACGTCGAGGTACAGATTTTCGGCGACGGTGCCGGGCGCGTCGCCGCCCTCGGCGAGCGCGACTGCTCGCTGCAGCGGCGCAACCAGAAGGTGGTCGAGGAAACCCCGGCGCCGAACCTGCCGCAGGCCACCCGCGAGCGTTTGCATGCCGCTGCCGTACAGCTTGGCGCGTCGGTCAACTACCGCAGCGCCGGCACCGTGGAATTCATCTACGACGCCGCCCGCGACGACTTCTACTTCCTCGAAGTGAACACTCGCCTGCAGGTCGAGCACCCGGTTACCGAGATGGTCACCGGCCTGGATCTGATCGAGTGCATGCTGCGCGTGGCTGCAGGCGATGCGCTGGACTGGCCCACGCTCGACCGCGCCCCGCAAGGCGCCGCCATCGAAGTGCGGATCTACGCCGAAGATCCGCTGAAGAACTTCCAGCCCAGCCCGGGCGTGCTCACCGACGTACATTTCCCGAACGACGTGCGCGTCGACGGCTGGGTCAGCACAGGCAGCGAGGTGTCGGCCTTCTACGACCCGATGATCGCCAAGCTGATCGTCCATGCCGACACACGCGATGCAGCCATCGCCAAGCTGCAAAAAGCCCTGGGCGAAACCCGCCTGCACGGCATCGCCAGCAACCTCGACTACCTGCGCCAAGTGGTCGCCGACGAACGCTTCGCCCAAGGTGAAGTGTGGACGCGTCTGCTCGACAGTTTTTCCTTCAAGGCCAGCGTCATCGAAGTGCTGGAGCCAGGCACTTACTCCAGCGTGCAGGACTACCCCGGCCGTCTCGGTTACTGGGATATCGGTGTGCCGCCGTCCGGGCCGATGGACGATTTCGCCTTCCGCCTGGCCAACCGCATCGTCGGCAACGCGGCCGAAGCGGCCGGCCTGGAATTTACCCTGCAAGGCCCGACCCTGCGCTTTCACAGCGACGCGCTGATCGCCCTGACCGGCGCCGACTGCCCGGCCACCCTGGACGATGCGCCGGTGGCCTACTGGCAGCCAATCGAGGTCAAGGCCGGCCAGGTGCTCAAGCTGGGCCGCGCGGTCAGCGGCTGCCGCACTTATCTGGCCGTGCGCAATGGGCTGGACGTGCCGCTGTACCTGGGCAGCCGCTCCACCTTCGCCCTTGGCCAGTTCGGCGGGCATGCCGGGCGCACCCTGCGTACCGCCGACATGCTGGCCATCTCCCAGCCCGAGTTGCCGGCCTGCACCACGCCAGCGCCAGTCGCCCCGCCGCAGGCGGCTCACCCGAGCCTGATCCCCAGCTACGGCAGCACCTGGAACATCGGCGTGCTCTATGGCCCGCACGGTGCGCCGGACTTCTTCACGGCCGACGCCATCGAGGAGTTCTTCGCTGCCGAATGGGAGGTGCACTACAACTCCAACCGCCTCGGCGTGCGCCTGAGCGGCCCGAAACCAAGCTGGGCGCGGGCCGACGGCGGCGAAGCCGGCCTGCACCCGTCCAACGTGCACGATTGCGAATACGCCATCGGCGCGATCAATTTCACCGGTGACTTCCCGGTGATCCTGACCAAGGACGGCCCCAGCCTCGGCGGTTTCGTCTGCCCGGTGACCATCGCCAAGGCCGAGCTGTGGAAGGTCGGCCAGGTCAAACCTGGCGACAAGCTGCGCTTTCACCCCATCGGCTTCCAGCAGGCGCAGAGCCTGGAGCAGGCGCAACTGGGCAGCATCGAGGCACTGGCGGCAATCAGCGCAGTGACCCTGCCGGCGCCGTCACTGCAACCGGACACTACGGTTTCTGCCACCGTGCTGGCCGAGCTGCCGGCCAATGGCAGCCGCCCGCGTGCGGTGTATCGCCAGGCCGGCGACGCCTACATCCTGCTCGAATACGGCGACAACGTACTGGATCTGGCCCTGCGCCTGCGCGTGCACCTGCTGATGGAGGCACTCAAGGCCGAGCCGCTGCGTGGCCTGGAAGAGCTCGCCCCCGGCGTGCGTTCGCTGCAACTGCGCTATGACAGCCGCGTGCTGCACCAGCGCACCCTGCTCGAACATCTGCTGCGTCTGGAGGAAAACCTTGGCGATGTGGCCAACCTCAAGGTGCCAACCCGGATCGTCCACCTGCCCATGGCCTTCGAGGACAGCGCAACGCTGGCCGCCGTCGAACGCTACCGCGAAACCGTGCGCAGCGAAGCACCCTGGCTGCCGAACAACGTCGACTTCATCCAGCGCGCCAATGGCCTGGCCAGCCGCGAACAAGTCAGAGACATCCTGTTCGACGCCAGCTACCTGATCCTCGGCCTCGGCGACGTCTACCTCGACGCACCCTGCGCCGTGCCGCTGGACCCGCGTCATCGCCTGCTCAGCTCCAAGTACAACCCCGCGCGCACCTTCACCGCCGAGGGCACCGTGGGCATCGGCGGCATGTACATGTGCATCTACGGCATGGACTCGCCCGGCGGCTATCAGTTGGTCGGCCGCACCCTGCCGATCTGGAACAAGTACGTGAAGAACCCCCAGTTCGAGAATGGCCAGCCCTGGCTGCTGCGCTTCTTCGATCAGGTGCGTTTCTACCCGGTCAGCGAGGCCGAGCTGGAGGAATTCCGCGAAGCCTTCCGCGAGGGTCGCGCGCAGATTCGCATCGAGGAAACCGAATTCGACTTCGCCGCCTACAACCGCTTTATCGCCGACAACGCCGCTGACATCGAAGCCTTCCAGCGCCAGCAGAAAGCCGCCTTCGATGCCGAAGTCGAGCTGTGGAAGGACGACGATCCGAGCGCTGCGCAGGCACTGAGCGCCATGGCTGATGACGACGCCGATGTGGACGGCCATCTGGTCGCCGCCGAGATGAGTGGCAGCGTGTGGAAGGTGCTGGTCGAGCCCGGCCAGCATGTGGAAGCCGGCACGCCGTTGCTGGTGGTCGAGGCGATGAAGATGGAGCTGGCGGTGACTGCGCCGGTGGCCGGCACGGTCAAGGCGCTGCGCTGCGCCCCCGGCAAGGCGGTGACGCCGGGCGATGCCCTGCTCCTGCTGACCCCGAACGAGGCGGCCTGAGATGCAACTGGTCAGCCCGGCCAAGCGCGGCAAGGAGCGCCCGGAGAATCTCGCCGAGCGTATCTACCTGCAGCTCAAGGACGACATCTTCGAGTTTCGCCTGCTGCCGGGTGACCGCTTTTCCGAAGGCGAGATCGCCGAGCGCATGGCCGCCAGCCGCACGCCGGTACGTCAGGCGCTGTATCGCCTGGAGCGCGAGGGCTATCTGGAGGTGTATTTCCGCAGCGGCTGGCAGGTCAAGCCGTTCGATTTCGCCCACTTCGAAGAGCTCTACGAGGTGCGCATCGTCCTCGAACTGGAGGCGGTCAAGCGTCTGTGCGAACGCCCCAATGACGAGCTGCCGGATGCACTGGAACAGTTGCGCCGCACCTGGATGGTGCAACCCGAACAGCGTCTGCAAGACGGCCGCGAAGTCTCGCGTCTGGACGAGCGTTTTCACTGCCAACTGGTGGAAGCCGCCGGCAATCGCGAGATGGCCCGGCTGCATGCCGAAATCAGCGAAAAGATCCGAATTATCAGGCGCCTGGACTTCACCCAGGGGCCGCGCGTGGCGCTCACCTACGAGGAACACGCCCGCATCCTCGGCGCGATCCTGTCGCGTCGCTGCGAAGAGGCACAGCTATTGCTCAAGACCCACATAGAGGTCAGCAAAGCGGAAGTGCGCAAGATCACCCTGCACATGCTGCACAGCGCCCGGCAACGGGCACTGCCGGCGCAAGGGTGACGTAAATGACCTTTGAATCACTGCCACACAAAGGGCCTTACACGCCTGTCGCGAGCGACGGCCAGGCAAGGCGAAAAGGGGAGAGAAAGCGGAGTGTACGAGCTGTACATGAGCATTTCGAACCCCTTTTCAACGCAGCCTGGGCTAGCGCAGCAAGGCATGTAAGGCCCGATAACGAGCTGTCCACTTACTCACATATGTGAATGGAGATCGCACCATGCAACGTCGCAGCCTGATCAAGGCCTTTACCCTTTCCGCTTCCATCGCCGCCATGGGCCTGAGCTGGTCCATCCAGGCCGCCGAGACCATCAAGGTCGGCGTCCTGCACTCGCTGTCCGGCACCATGGCCATTTCCGAAACCTCGCTGAAAGACATGGCGCTGATGACCATCGACGAGATCAACGCCAAGGGCGGTGTGCTCGGCAAGCAGCTCGAAGCGGTGGTGGTCGACCCGGCTTCCAACTGGCCGCTGTTCGCCGAACGTGGCCGCCAGTTGCTGACCCAGGACAAGGTCGCGGTGACCTTCGGCTGCTGGACCTCGGTATCGCGTAAATCCGTGCTGCCGGTCTATGAAGAACTCAATGGCCTGCTGTTCTACCCGGTGCAGTACGAAGGCGAAGAGATGTCGCCGAACGTATTCTACACCGGTGCGGCGCCAAACCAGCAGGCCATCCCGGCAGTGGAATACCTGCTCAGCGAAGACGGCGGCGCCGCCAAGCGCTTCTTCCTGCTCGGCACCGACTACGTCTACCCGCGCACCACCAACAAGATCCTGCGCGCCTTCCTCAACAGCAAGGGCATCGCCGACAAGGACATCGAAGAGGTCTACACCCCCTTCGGTCATAGCGACTATCAAACCATCGTCGCCAACATCAAGAAGTTCTCCGCTGGCGGCAAGACTGCCGTGGTTTCCACGGTGAACGGCGACTCCAACGTGCCGTTCTACAAGGAACTGGCCAACCAGGGTCTGGAAGCCACCGAAGTGCCGGTGGTGGCCTTCTCCGTGGGTGAAGAAGAACTGCGCGGCATCGATACCAAACCGCTGGTCGGTCACCTGGCGGCCTGGAACTACTTCCAGTCCGTGGAGAACCCGGTCAACGAGAAGTTCGTCGCCGACTGGAAAGCCTACGCCAAGGCCAAGAAGCTGCCGAACGCCGACACCGTGGTGACCAACGACCCGATGGAAGCCACCTACGTGGGCATCCACATGTGGGCGCAGGCCGTCGAGAAGGCCGGCACTACCGATGTCGACAAGGTGCGTGAAGCCATGGCCGGCCAGGAGTTCGCCGCGCCGAGCGGCTTCACCCTGAAGATGGACGAGAAGAACCACCACCTGCACAAGCCGGTGATGATCGGCGAAATCCAGGAAGACGGTCAGTTCTCCGTGGTCTGGGAAACCGACGGCCCGGTTCGCGCCCAGCCGTGGAGCCCCTTCATCGAAGGCAACGACAAGAAAGCCGATACCCCGGTGAAGTCGAACTGAGGCAAAAGCCCTCTCCTGCAAGCGGCAACCACAGCTCGTCAATGGCTTGCAGTGCCGCTTGTCTCCCCTCTCCCGCTTGCGGGAGAGGGGCCGGGGGAGAGGGCCGCCTTAGCCCGGATGCAATCCGGGAAGCTCGCCCCGGACTTCATCCGGGCTACGCCAAGGACATCCTTATGCCCACTGCCCTTACCCGAATTTTCCTGAGCCTGCTGCTGTTGCTGCCACTGGCGGCGCAGGCTGGCGAGGCCGACGATTTCGTCGCCGCCAACGCCAGCAAGCAGGCCAAACTGCTGCAGGACTGGGCCGCCGCGCCCAGCCCAGAGCGTATACCGCTGCTGCAAGCCCTGCAGCAGGGCCGCATCGGCAGCGATGCCGACAAACGCGCATTCATCGAACAGGATGGCACCTGGCAAGCCGCCGATGGCGCAGCCGAAGCCAACGGCACGCCACGCAAACTGCGCCTGAACAATCGCCTGCGCGGCCTGATCGCCTTCGCCGTGGCCAGCCATCAGTTGCTCGACGACGATGCAGCCGTGCGCCTCGCTGCGGCCCAGCAACTGCAACGCAACACGCCGCCGGCGCTGCTGCCCTTGCTGGAAAACCGCCTGAGCATGGAAGCCGACGAGAACGTACGTGACGCCATCACCCTGGCCTTGGCCAACCTGCAGCTGGAGGCCAGCGACCCGGCCGTGCGCCTGGCCGCTGTGGAGCGCCTGGGCGAAACCGGCGACCCGCAGGCCCGCACGCGCCTGCAAAGCCTGCTCGATGGTGAGGAAAACGATGCCGCCGTGCGCACTGCCGCCGAGCAGAGCCTGGCCCAGGTGAAGAACAAACTGCTGATCGGCGAACTGCTCGGCCAGGCCTTCAGCGGCCTGTCGCTGGGTTCGATCCTGCTGCTCGCCGCCCTCGGTCTGGCCATCACCTTCGGCCTGCTCGGGGTGATCAACATGGCCCACGGCGAGATGCTGATGCTCGGTGCCTACACCACCTATGTGGTGCAGCTGAGCTTCCAGCGCCTGGCCCCCGAATACCTGACGCTCTACCCGCTGGCCGCGTTGCCGATCGCCTTTCTGGTCACGGCTTGCATCGGCATGGCCCTGGAGCGCACGGTGATCCGCCACCTCTATGGCCGGCCGCTGGAAACCCTGCTGGCCACCTGGGGCATCAGCCTGATCCTGATTCAACTGGTACGCGTCACCTTCGGCGCGCAGAACGTCGAAGTGGCCAACCCGGCCTGGCTCTCCGGCGGCGTGCAGGTGTTGCCAAACCTGGTGCTGCCCTACAACCGCATCGTCATCATCGGCTTCGCGCTGTTCGTCGTGGTGCTGACCTGGCTGCTGCTGAACAAGACGCGCCTGGGCCTCAACGTGCGTGCAGTGACGCAGAACCGCAACATGGCCGCCTGCTGTGGGGTTCCAACGGGGCGAGTCGACATGCTGGCCTTCGGCCTCGGTTCAGGCATCGCGGGTCTTGGCGGCGTGGCCCTGAGCCAGATCGGCAACGTCGGTCCGGACCTAGGCCAGAGCTACATCATCGACTCCTTCCTGGTGGTGGTGCTCGGCGGCGTCGGCCAATTGGCCGGTAGCGTGCTGGCGGCTTTCGGCCTGGGCGTGGTGAACAAGTTCCTCGAACCGCAGATCGGTGCGGTGCTCGGCAAGATCCTCATCCTCGCGCTGATCATTCTGTTCATCCAGAAACGCCCGCAAGGCCTCTTCGCTCTCAAAGGACGGGTGATCGACTGATGACCATGCCACTCAATCAAACGTTGCTGGCCCGCGCCAGCGCCAAGCTCGGCCCGCAGGTGTCCATCGCCATTGGCCTGCTGGTGCTGGCCGTGCTGCTCGCCATGCCGCTGCTGCACCTGCTGCCGGCCGACCATGTCCTGCACGTCTCGGCCTATTCGCTGACCCTGGTGGGCAAGATCCTCTGCTACGCCATCGTTGCCCTGGCGCTGGATCTGGTCTGGGGTTACGCCGGGATGCTGTCGCTGGGCCACGGCCTGTTCTTCGCCCTCGGCGGCTACGCCATGGGCATGTATCTGATGCGCCAGTCGGCGGGCGACGGCCTGCCGGCCTTCATGAGCTTCCTGGCCTGGAACGAGCTGCCCTGGTACTGGTACGGCACCTCCAGCTTCCTCTGGGCCATGTGCCTGGTGGTGCTGGCGCCTGGCCTGCTGGCCCTGGTGTTCGGCTTCTTCGCCTTTCGCTCACGGATCAAGGGCGTGTACTTCTCGATCATGACTCAGGCGCTGACCTTCGCCGGCATGCTCTTGTTCTTCCGCAACGAAACCGGCTTCGGCGGCAACAATGGCTTCACCGGCTTCACCCGCATCCTCGGCTTCGACATCACCGCGCAGAGCACCCGCGCTGCGCTGTTCTTCGCCACCGTGGTGTTGCTGGTGGGCAGCCTGTACCTGGGCTTTCGCCTGGCGCGCAGCAAGTTCGGCCGCGTGCTTACCGCCCTGCGTGACGCCGAGAACCGCCTGATGTTCTGCGGCTACGATCCGCGCGGCTACAAGCTGTTTATCTGGGTGCTGAGCGCAGTGCTGTGCGGCCTGGCCGGCGCGCTGTACGTGCCGCAGGTGGGCATCATCAACCCCAGCGAAATGGCGCCGACGCAGTCCATCGAGGCTGCCGTATGGGTCGCCCTGGGCGGTCGCGGCACGCTGATCGGTCCGTTGCTGGGAGCCGGCCTGGTCAACGGCATGAAAAGCTGGTTCACCGTGGCCTTCCCGGAATACTGGCTGTTCGCCCTGGGCGCGCTGTTTATCGTCGTCACCCTGTTCCTGCCACGAGGCGTCGTCGGCCTGCTGAAGAAGGAGAAGGATCAATGAGAGCCACTCCCCTGCCCGAGACCATGCTCGAAGCCGCCTTCGACCCCACCGGCCTGGCGCTGGACACCGGCAAGAACGTCGGCAAGGGCGTCAACGTTCGACACGGCACCATCCTCACCCTGGAAGACATCAACGTCAGCTTCGATGGCTTCAAGGCGCTGACCAACCTGACCCTGTACATCGGCGTCGGTGAGCTGCGTTGCATCATCGGCCCCAACGGCGCCGGCAAGACCACCATGATGGACGTGATCACCGGCAAGACCCGCCCGGACAACGGTGTCGCCTACTTCGGCGAGCAGTACGACCTGACCGCCATGAGCGAAGTGGAGATCGCCCAGGCTGGCATCGGCCGCAAGTTCCAGAAGCCCACGGTGTTCGAAGCGCTGACGGTGTTCGAAAACCTGGAGCTCGCGCAGAAGACCAACAAGTCGGTATGGGCCAGCCTGCGCGCCAGACTCAGCGGCGAGCAGAAGGATCGTATCGAGGAAGTGCTGACCACCATCCGCCTGGAAGCCTCGCGTAACCGCCCCGCTGGCCTGCTCTCCCACGGCCAGAAACAGTTTCTCGAGATCGGCATGCTGCTGATGCAGGAGCCGCACCTGCTGCTGCTCGACGAGCCGGTGGCAGGCATGACCGACGCCGAAACCGAGTTCACCGCCGAGCTGTTCAAGTCGCTGGCGCGCAAGCACTCGCTGATGGTGGTGGAGCACGACATGGGCTTCGTCGGCTCCATCGCCGACCATGTCACCGTGCTGCATCAGGGCAGCGTGCTGGCCGAAGGCTCGCTGGAGCAGGTACAGAATGATGAGCGGGTGATCGAGGTTTATCTGGGTCGCTGAAAAGCCCCTCTCCCCCGGCCCCTCTCCCGCAAGCGGGAGAGGGGAGAAGGCTGGCGCTCCGTAGGGTGCGCCGCGCGCACCGCATGCTTAAGGACATCGATATGCTGCAAGTCCAACAACTCCACCAGTACTACGGCGGCAGCCACATCCTCCGTGGCCTGTCGTTCGACGCGAAGGTCGGCGAGGTCACCTGCCTGCTCGGCCGCAACGGCGTGGGCAAGACCACCCTGCTCAAATGCCTGATGGGCCTGATCCCGGCCAAGGACGGCAGCGTGCAATGGGAAGGCAAGCCAATCACCGGCTTCAAACCGCACCAGCGCGTACACGCCGGTATCGCCTACGTGCCCCAGGGCCGCGAGATCTTCGGCCGCCTGACGGTGGAAGAGAACCTGTTGATGGGCCTGTCGCGTTTTCCCGGCAGCCAGGCCAAGGCCGTGCCGGAATTCATCTACGAGTTGTTCCCGGTGCTGCGCGAGATGAAGCATCGCCGTGGCGGCGACCTCTCCGGTGGACAGCAGCAACAGCTGGCCATCGGTCGCGCGCTGGCCAGCCAGCCGCGCCTGCTGATCCTCGACGAGCCCACCGAAGGTATCCAGCCCTCGGTGATCAAGGAGATCGGCGTGGTGATCAAGAAGCTCGCCGCTCGCGGCGACATGGCCATCCTGCTGGTGGAGCAGTTCTACGACTTCGCTGCCGAGCTGGCCGACCAGTACCTGGTGATGAGCCGTGGCGAGATCGTCCAGCAGGGCCGTGGCGAGAACATGGAAGCCGAAGGCGTGCGCGGGCTGGTGGCGATCTGACCTGCGCCCGCCTGTGGGAGGGGCTTTAGCCGCGACCCGGTGATCGCCTCAGTCGCCGCTAAGCGCCCCCCACAGAGGTTCGCTGCTCTACTCGGCGAAATCCGATTCCTCGCGCAGCAACTGGCGTTTCACGCTCTCAAGATGCAGATGCGCGCTTTCGGCGTTGCCCTGCAGCATCTGCCGGCACGCCGCACTGGCAATCGCCGGTGCCACAGCCTTCAACGGCCGACCGCTGGCCATGGCCTTGAGCTGCACCTCGGCAGCGCGCTCCAGGTAGTAGAGATCGTCCCAGGCTTCGGCAATGCTCGGCCCCAGTACCAACGGGCCGTGATTCTTCAGCATCAGCACATCGGCATCGCCTGCCGCGCGGGCGATACGCTCGCCTTCGGCGTAGTCGAGCGCCAGGCCCTGGTAATCCTCGTCCACCGCCAGTCGCTCGTAAAATTTCAGCGCGGTCTGCCCGGCCCAGACGAAGGGCTCGCCCTCCAGCATGCACAGCGCCGTGGCGTTGGGCATATGGGTGTGGAAGGCTGCCGTGGCGCGCGGGTTGAGGCGGTGCAACTGGGCATGGATAAAGAACGCCGTGGCCTCAGGGCGGCCATTGCCCAGCACCACGCGCCCGTCGAAATCGCAGATCAGCAGCGACGAAGCAGTGACCTCGGCGAAGGACAGCCCATAGGGGTTGACCAGAAACAGCTCCGGCCGCCCCGGCACCACCACGGAAAAATGATTGCAGATGCCCTCGCCCATGCCGAGCCGCGCCGCCATGCGAAAGCAGGCGGCCAGGTCGATACGCGCCTGGGCGATCGCGGGGCTGTTCAAGCCTTCGCTGGACGCCACGGGGGCGGTGTTGATCTCGAATGCGTGGGCCATGGCTTCACTCCTGAAAACGGATGCCTCCAGCCTAGCCTGTGCACACACAGCGCCTAGGGACAGTTGTCAGGCATCGGTGAGCCAGACGCGCTGACCCGGCCACTTCCGGCATCTGGCCCTACGGCCAACGACCGCTTTGTTCCTAAGGTGCAGGCATCCGCAACGGCCAGCCCGAGGTCATCATGAGCACACCGATCAGCAACCAGTACGTCCACGATCTGGATCGCCAGCACGTCTTCCATTCCTGGTCGACCCAGGGCGCCCTCAACCCGCTGGTGATCGCCGGTGGCGAGGGCTGCACGCTGTGGGATTACGACGGCAAACGCTACCTCGATTTCAGCAGCCAACTGGTCAACACCAACATCGGCCACCAGCACCCGAAGGTCATCGCCGCCATCCAGGAACAGGCTGGCAGCCTGGTGACCATCGCTCCGGCCACCGCCAACCTGATGCGCGGTGAAGCGGCCAAGCGAATTCTCGCCCGCGCACCAGCCGGTTTCTCCAAGGTGTTCTTCACCAACGCCGGCGCCGATGCCAACGAGAACGCCATGCGCATGGCGCGCCTGTATACCGGTCGCGACAAGATCCTCTCCGCCTACCGTTCCTACCACGGCAGCACCGGCGCGGCCATAGTCGCCACCGGTGATCCGCGCCGCGTGCCCAACGAATACGCCCGTGGACATGTGCACTTCTTCAACCCCTACCTGTACCGCACCGAGTTCAATGCGGCGAACGAAGAAGAAGAATGCGCGCGTGCCCTGCAGCACCTGCGCCGGGTCATCGAATGCGAGGGGCCGGGCGCCATCGCCGCCATCCTGCTGGAGAGCATTCCTGGTACTGCCGGCATCCTCGTACCGCCGACAGGCTATATGCAGGGCGTGCGCAAGCTGGCCGACGAGTTCGGCATCCTGCTCATCCTCGATGAAGTGATGGCCGGTTTCGGCCGCACCGGCTCCTGGCTGGCGCTGGAGCATTTCGGCGCGGTGCCGGATCTGATCGTCTTCGCCAAGGGCGTCAACTCCGGCTACGTGCCGGCTGGCGGGGTGATGATCTCGCAGCCGATCTGCGCGCATTTCGACACTCACTTCTTCCCCGGTGGCCTGACCTACTCTGGACACCCGCTGGCCATGGCCGCCATCGTCGCCACGCTGGATGCGATGACCGAGGAAGCCATGGTGGAGAACGCCCGTGATATCGGCGCACAAGTGCTCGGCCCGGGCCTGAAGAAACTGGCCGAGCGCTACCCGATGATCGGCGAGGCACGCGGCGTCGGCCTGTTCTGGGCACTGGAGTTCGTTAGCGACGTGCAGAAGAAGACCCCGATGCCGGCAGCGGTGATGCTGGAAATGAAGGCGGGACTGACCGCGCGCGGGCTGCTCAGTTTCGTGGTGGAGAACCGCATCCATGTGGTGCCGCCGTGCATCGTCAGCGCCGCGCAGGTGAACGAGGCGTTGGCGATCTTCGACGAGGTGTTCGCCCTGTTCGCGCCGCGCTTTGCCTGACTCTGTCCGGGCCGCGGACGGCTCCCTCTCCCATTTATTGGGGGCACGCCTAGTGGAGAGGGTCGGGGAGAGGGCAAGTGCGGCAGATCGGAGTCGCAGGCAAGCCCTCTCCCCCGCCCCTCTCCCGCAAGCGGCAGAGGGGAGACAAGCGATCACAACCCAGCCAACACCTCTCCCAGTTTCTGCACACCCGGTCGAATGCGCTCGGCATCGATGGCATGGAAACCCAGGCGCATGAAGTTCGTCGGTGCCGCGCCGTCGCTCAGAAAGAACTGCGCCCCGGACTCGATCAACACGCTCTGCTGCGCCGCCGCCCAGGCCAGGCGCTGGGTATCGACACCGCGTGGTGCCGCCAGCCAGCAGGCGCTGGCACCGGGGCTGCCCATAGGCTGGCAATCGCTCAGGTCGCTGCGCAGCGCCTGGTAGAGCAGCTCGCGGCGGCGACAATGTTCCTCGCGAAAGCGCCGCAGGTGCGCGTCGTAATGCCCCTGGGCGAGGAAGTCGGCGAGCATGCGCTGGTTGTTCAGCGGCGGGTGGCGGTACATCAGCCGGCGCAGTGCACGGAGCTCGTCGATCAGCTCGGCGTCGGCGACCATGTAGCCGATGCGCAGCCCTGGCGAAAAAGCCTTGGACAGGCTGCTCAGGTAGATCACCCGGCCACTGCTGTCGCTGGCCTTGAGCGCCGGCAGCGGGTGATTGTCGAGGTTGAATTCGGCGTCGTAGTCGTCCTCGATCAACACCTGGTCGTGCTCGCGAACCTGCCGCAGCAGTTGCTCGCGCCGTGCCGCACTCATCGCCACACCGGTGGGCACCTGGTGCCCCGGCGTTACGTAGAGGTACTGGCAGTCATCCAGCCGGCGGTCCACCACCAGGCCCTGATCGTCGACATCCTGCAGGTGCACCTTGGCGCCGTGCAGGTCGAAGATGCTCGCCGCGTCGCGAAAACCCGGATTTTCCACACCAACTCGCACCCCGCGCGCCATCAGCAGGCTGGCCAGCAGGTACAGGGCGTTCTGCGAACCGAGGGTCACCAGGATCTCGTCGGCACGCGCCCAGATGCCGCGCTTGGGCAGCACACGGGTGCGCAGCTGCTCGATCAGTTGCTCATCGTCACGGTCGAAACGGTCGCCCAGCCACAGCTGGTCGCGCTCGCCGCTGAGGTTCTTGCGCGACACCTCGCGCCAGCGCTCCAGCGGGAACAGCTCACTGATCGGCTGGCCGTAAATGAACGGGTAGGTGAAGCGGCTCCAGTTGCTCGGGCGCAGCACGCCGTGCTTCAAACTGGGCTGCATGCGAAAGCGCGCGGTCCAATCCGGGGCAGTGGCAGCGCTGCTGGCGTCGGACTGCTCCAGCTTACGCAGCGGGGTCATGCGCAGCACCGCCTCGCCCGCCTGCCCGCAATAGTCCGGGTGCAGGTAGTAGCCACTGCGCGGGCGGCTGATCAGGTAGCCGTTGTCGAGCAGGCTTTCGTAGACCAGTGCCACGGTGTTGCGCGAGACCGACAGCTGCTGGGACAGCTTGCGGCATGACGGCAGCGGCTCATCGGCAGGGAAACCGCCACCGAGAATGGCCGACACCAACGACTCGCGAAGCTGCTCCTGAAGGCCGCGCTGACGGTCGAAATCGAGGTGGTAGAAGTGATCGATCATGGCGCCCTCCAACAGCCAAACAACCCTGGGATGTAGCAAGTAGCGCGCCACTGTCGCTGGCCAGAACAAAGGCCGGAACTGCCCCTATCGCCGGCTCGCCAGGCCTCTCTAAGGTGAAAACGAAACCGCCGCCGAGCGGCCTGGACAACCCTTGTCGACACCTCTGGAGCACGCCCATGAAGCCATCGAACACCGATTCCAAACCCTTCGGCCTGCTGCGCAAGCTGGCCCTGGCCAGTTGCCTGGTCGGCGCCTCGCTGAGCGCCCACGCCGACCTCGACGAGATCAAGTCCAAGGGCGTGATGACCGTCGCCACCGAGGATGACTACGCGCCGTTCAACTTCATCGTCGATGGCAAGCCGGAAGGTTTTCACAAGGAACTGCTGGAAGACCTGAAGATCTACGCCAAAGCGCAGGGCTTCGACGTGAAGCAGGAAATCCTGCCCTGGACCGGCCTGCTTGCCTCGGTTTCGGCCGGCCAGTACGACATGGCCTTCACCGGCGCCCTGGTCACCGACGACCGCCTGCGCGTGTTCAACTTCGCCCCGCCCTTTGCCTCGGCGCAGCATTTCTACGTCAAACGCGCCGGTGACGACCGCCTCAGCGATATCTCCAGCCTGTGTGGCAAGACCGTCGGCCTGCAGGCCGGCAGCGCCCTGCTTGCGCGCCTGCCGGAGCTGAAGAAGATGATGGCTGCCGAAGGCTGCGAGATAGGCACCGTGACCGAATACCCGTCCTACCCGGAGGCCTACGCCGACCTGGCCAACGGCCGTCTGGACTACGTGATCAACGCGCTGATTTCGGTCAACGACCTGGTCAAGACCCGTGGCGACACCTTCGCCAAGGGCATCGCCGTATCCGGCGACGGCTTCGCCGCCTGGCCGGTGCCCAAGAGCAGCCCCGAGCTGCTGGAGTTTCTCACCGGCTTCATGACCGAGGTGCGCGATAGCGGTCGCCTGGCCGAGCTGCAGACCAAGTGGTTCGGCGAAGCCTTCCCAGCCATGCCCAAGGAGCCGATCACCAAGGTCGAGCAGTTCCACGAACTGGCCGGCATGTGACAGCGGGCCGCGGCCAAGTCTCTGACATGGCCGCATAGGGTGCGCCGCGCGCATCAGCCTCAAAGGTGCCAGCGCTTCGGTGCGCACGGCGCACCCTACATGCTCATCGCCAACGCACTGCCGTCTATCAGGGCCAGCCCTGGCCCTGACCTTGCTTGCAACACCCCATCCCTTTCCCTGGAGCCCGACATGAACGGACAAGCCTGGTTATTGCTGCTCGAAGGCGCCTGGACGACTCTGTGGATCTCCTCGATCGCCATCGCCCTGGGCGTCGTCATCGGCCTGGGCATTGCCCTGCTACGCATGGCGCGCATTCCCTTCGTGGAACAGGCGCTGGTGCTCTACGTCAGCCTGGCGCGCGCCACGCCGCTGGTCACCCTGGTGCTGTTCATCTTCCTCTCGGCACCGACCTTCGGCCTGGCGATGGACCGCAACACGGCGGCAATCCTCGCCCTCACCTTGAACACCGCGGCCTTCAATGCCGAGGTCTGGCGCACGGCGTTCATCAGTTTCTCCCGCGAGCAGAAGGAAGCGGCGCTGGCCTGCGGCATGACCAACGGTGTGTTCTTCCGCCGCATCATGCTGCCGCAGATGATCACCAGCAGCCTGCCCGGCCTGGTCAACGAGATGTCCTTCCTGATCAAGAGCAGCCCGGCCATCGCGGTGATCGGCATCGTCGACCTGACCCGCGTGACCAACCGCATCAGCGCCGTGACCTACGAGCCGCTGCCACCGATTCTCGCGGCGGCCCTGCTGTACATGCTGATCATCGGCGTGCTGCTCAAGGTGCAGGCCATCGCCGAGAAGAAAGCCAACCGACTGGCCATGTGAGGACGCGACCATGACCGAATGGAGCATCATCTGGGAGGCGCGCGGCGCCTTCCTCAACGGCGCACTCAACACCCTGATCCTGTTCGTCCTGTCAGTGCTGGCGGCCTTCGTCATCGGCTGCTTCAGCGTATACCTGCTGGAGGGCCGCAACTGGCTGTCGACGCTGCTGCGCGGAGCGATCAACCTGATGCGCATGCTGCCCTTTCTGGTGCTGGCCTACCTGCTCTACTACGGCCTGCCGGCGCTGGGCATCAAACCCAGCGCCTGGGGCGCGGGCCTGGTGGCGCTGGCCATCTATCACGCGGCCTACTTCGCCGAGATACTGCGCGGCGCGCGCCTGGTGCTGCCGCTCGGCCAGGTCGAGGCGGCCAAGGCCCATGGCTTCCGCCCCGCTCGCCTGTACTGGCGGATCATCCTGCCGCAACTGGTGATCCGCACCCGTCCACTGCTCGGTAACCAGTTGATCTACGCGCTGAAGGACACCGCCTTTCTCACCATCATTACCGTGCAGGAACTGACCGCTGCAGCCAACTCGGTGCAGGCCACCTACTTCATCCCCACCGAGGCGTTCATCGTGGTCATCGCCCTGTACTGGATCATCAGCATCTGCCTGGAACTGGCGCTCAAGTGGGCGAGCCGGTTCGGCGCCAAACGAGGTTTCGAACATGCCTGACGTACCCGCGGTACAGATCGACAATCTGTCCAAGAGCTTCGACGGCGTCGAGGTGCTGCGCGACATCTCGCTGACCGTGAACAAGGGCGAGGTGGTCAGCGTGCTGGGCTCGTCCGGGTCGGGCAAATCCACCCTGCTGCGCTGTATCAACTGGCTCGAAGAGCCGGATCGCGGCAGTATTCACATCGCCGGCCAGCGCATCGGCGTGGATGCCCAGGGCAAGCGCATGAACAACCGCGACCTGGCGGCGATTCGCGCCAGAACCGGCATGGTGTTCCAGAGCTTCAACCTGTGGCCGCACCTGAACGTGCTGCAGAACGTCATGGAAGCACCGATGCAGGTGAAGAAGATGCGCAAGGACGAGGCCCGCGCCATCGCCCAGACGCTGCTGGAAAAAGTCGGCATGGAGCAGAAGGCCGAGGCCTACCCTTACACCCTCTCCGGTGGGCAGAAGCAGCGTGTGGCAATTGCCCGCGCCCTGGCCATGAGCCCGGAGGTGATCCTGTTCGACGAGCCGACTTCGGCACTCGACCCGGAGCGGGTCGGCGAAGTGCTGACGGTGATGAAGAACCTCTCCAGCGAGGGCTACACCATGATCGTGGTCACCCACGAAATGGAATTCGCCCGAGCGGTGTCGGATCAGGTGGTGTTCCTGGAAAAGGGCCTGCTGATCGAGAAATCCGCGCCAGAGAAGTTCTTCACCAACCCGGAAACCGAACGCGTGCGCAAGTTCCTCGAACTGTCCGCATGAATCCGCGGCCAGCTGTGGCGCGCGGCCTAACGGCCAAGGCCATACACTGATGCACCGCCCCAATAGGACTGTTCTCGCTGCGCCCGACAGTGGATGCAGGAGCAGGCCATGAATCCTGATAGCAAAACGAGGTTATCCATGAGCAAGGTGGCATTCATCACAGGCGCGACATCCGGTTTTGGCCGCGCCACGGCACGACGCTTCGCCGAGGCGGGCTGGGCGCTGGTGCTCAGCGGCCGACGCCTGGAGCGCCTGGAAGAGCTGAAGGCCGAACTGCAGGACAAGGTGCCGGTGCACATCGCTGCGCTCGACGTGCGTGATGCTGCGGCGGTGAAGGCGCTGGTCGACGGCCTGCAGGCGCCCTTCGACCGTATCGACGTGCTGGTCAACAACGCCGGCCTGGCGCTGGCCCCGGAGGCTGCGCAGAAGGTCGCACTGGAAGACTGGCACACCATGATCGACACCAACGTCACCGGCCTGGTCAATGTCACCCACGCGGTGCTGCCCAAGCTGCTGGCAATCGGCAAGGGCACCAGCATCATCAACATCGGCTCGGTGGCCGGCGAATGGCCCTACCCGGGCGGCCACGTGTACGGCGCCACCAAGGCCTTCGTCAAACAGTTCAGTTTCAACCTGCGTTGCGACCTGGTGTCTACCGGCGTGCGCGTCACCGACATCGCACCAGGCATGGCCGAAACCGAATTCACCCTGGTGCGCACCAAGGGCAACCAGGCTGCCTCCGACGCGCTGTATGGCAGCACCACACCGCTGACCGCCGAAGATATCGCCGAGCAGATCTTCTACGTCGCCACCCTGCCCGACCATATCAACATCAACCGCCTGGAAATCATGCCGAGCCGCCAGGCCTGGTCGCCCTTCGCCATCGACCGCGATTGAAGAGCGCGCCTCGCAGGGCGGGTCATCGACACCGAACCCGCCCGTAGAGTGCGCCGTGCGGCCGCAGTAACTCCGCAACAACGCATACGTTCTGCCGATCCGCAGCGAGAGCACGCGTTTTCGGTGCGCACGGCGCACCCTACCAGATCGCCTTCAGCAGGCTTCCCAGCGACAACAGCACCAGCAACCCACCTACCAACACCCTTAGCGACAAAGGTTGCCAGCGCGGATACAGCCACTGGCCAAGCAGGTTGCCGGCCAGCGCCGGTAACGCAAGTTCCAGCGCCAGTCGCCACAGCGAGCCGGTCAACACGCCAGCGACACCCAACCCGATCAACGCAGAGAAACTGCTGGCCAGGAAGAACAGCACCGCCGTGCCACGCAATTGCCGCGCATCCAGACCACTGCGCAGCAGGTAGATCATCAGTGGCGGGCCACCGGCCGAGGCCATGGTCGTCGCCAGACCGGATGCCAGCCCTGCCAACCAGGCCAAGCCCTGGCCTAGCGCCTTACCAACGGGCGGGCGCCACAGCACCAGCAATCCACCACACAAGCAGAGCGAGGCCACCAACGGCGCCATGACGCCTGCAGGTAGCCATAGCAACAAGCATGCGCCCAGCGGCACCGCCAGCAGCATGCCCAGCAGCAGGCGCCCGAACACGCGCCCATGGACGGCGCGCAACGCGGCCGGCCATAGCGTCACGCTACAGGCCACGTCGAGAATCAACGCCACCGGCACCGCCTCGGCTGGCGGCAACTGCAGCATCAGCCCGAGCGCCATCAGCATGGCGAAACCGAAACCGCTGTAGCCGCGCACCAGGCCGGCGGCGAAGGCGATGATAAAAAACATGAGTGCTCCCAACGAATCGACGCTCGACTCTAGAACCGGGGAGACGCTTTGAGGCAGAGCCAGATGCAGCACCTCGACTGGCCACGTGAGCGTGCAGGCAAGCGCACCGACTTGGTTCAGGGCACGCCTCTTGCTTGCCCACTCGGTCAACTATCCCGTGGAACCCTGGCACTGATGAATCTGCCTGCTGCCCTGTTCACGCCAAGCTGGCCTGCCGAGCTGGAGCTGGCTTACGCACGTCACGGCGAACGCACCACACCAGTGCAGCGACGCCATGTCGGCCCACTTAGAGTGCAGAAGCATCTGTATGCCGAAGGCCCGGAGGTTTGCCAGCACATCATCGTTCATCCGCCTGGCGGCATCGCTGGCGGCGACACCCTGAACATCTCGGCCCGTGCCGGCGAGCGCAGCTGGGTACAGCTCACCAGCCCTGGCGCGGCCAAGTGGTACCGCGCAGCAGGTGTCGCCCGCCAGGTTCTGCGCCTGAACGTCGAGACCGGCGCCACCCTGGAGTGGCTGCCGCAGGAAACCATCATCTATGCCGGCGCTCAGGCCGAACTGCACACACAGATCGAGCTGCACGGCGATGCTCGCCTGTTCTACTGGGATATCGTCGCCCTCGGCCGCCCCGCCGCCGACGAGCGCTTTGCCAGCGGCCATTTCCAGGCCGTGCTGGATGTCCGCCGCGATGGCAAGCTGCTCTGGCACGAACGTCAGCGCCTGACTGGCGGCGACGGCCTGCTCGACTCGCCCATCGGCCTCGACGGCCAGCCGGTGTTTGCCACCCTGCTGATCAGCGGCGATGTAGACAGTGATTTGCTGGAGCGCTGCCGGGAGCTGAAGATCGACGGTGTACGCGGTGACCTCAGCCAGATTTCAGGCCTGCTTATAGCGCGCTGCCTGGCCAGTGAAGCACTCAAGGCACGCGCCTGGTTGATCGAGTTCTGGCGCCTGCTGCGTCCGGCGCTGCTGGGGCGCGAAGCAGTGCCACCCCGAATCTGGAGCACATGAGCACAACGGACACGTAGGAGCCGGCTTACCGGCGATCAACAGAAGCCTAATCGCCGGCGAGCCGGCTCCTACAAATTGCAGTACAGCCACGCCAGAGTGGAACAGCGCACGCCGCTTTCCACCAAGCAACCGAAGCACTATCGCGGACAAGGCACTGCCTTGCCGCTCCAAGACTGGAGCCGTCATGGATTTGTCACCAAGAGAAAAAGACAAGCTGCTGATCTTCACTGCCGGCCTGGTGGCTGAGCGCCGCCTGGCGCGTGGGGTCAAGCTGAACTACCCGGAGGCCATGGCCTACATCTCCGCCGCCCTGCTCGAAGGCGCACGCGACGGCCAGACGGTCGCCGAGCTGATGCATTTCGGCACCACCCTGCTGGCCCGCGATCAGGTGATGGAGGGTGTGCCGGAGATGATCCCGGAGATCCAGATCGAAGCCACCTTCCCCGACGGCACCAAGCTGGTGACCGTCCACCAACCGATCGCCTGAACCATGAGTTTCGACATAGTGAATGCCGGCGAAGCCGACCTGCCCGGCATCCTGGCCATCTACAACGACGCGGTGCAGCACACCACAGCAATCTGGAATGAGACCCTGGTAGACCTGGCCAACCGCCGTGCCTGGCTGGTCGAACGCACGGCGGCCGGCTTCCCGGTGCTGGTCGCGCATGACGCCGCCGGCGAGGTAGTCGGTTATGCCAGCTACGGCACCTGGCGCACCATCGAAGGCTTCCGTCAGACCGTCGAGCACTCGGTCTACGTGCGCGCCGACCAACGCGGCCAGGGCCTGGGCCCGGCGCTGATGCAGGCGCTGATCGAGCGCGCTCGCGCCGCCAACCTGCACGTCATGGTCGCCGCCATCGAGTCGGAAAATACCGCCTCGATTCGCCTGCACCAGCGCCTCGGCTTCATCACCACCGGGCAGATGCCCCAGGTCGGCCGCAAGTTCGGGCGCTGGCTGGATCTGACCTTTATGCAACTGATCCTCGGCGCCAAGGAGTGACCCCGTGGCCGTGACGCTACAGCGACTCGACAGCACCAACTTCGCCAACTACCGCGAAGGTTTGATCGTCCTGCTGCTCGATGCGATCAACGATGGTGCATCGATAGGTTTTCTCGCCGATCTAGACGAACGAGAAGCCGCTGAATATTTCGCCCAGGTGCATGCGGCCATGACGGACGGCTCTCTGCTGCTCTGGGTGGCCCATGAGCAGAGCCGCGTTCTGGGCAGCGTGCAACTGAGCCTGTGCCAGAAACCCAACGGACTGAACCGCGCAGAGATTCAGAAACTGCTGGTACTGAGCGACTCACGTCGTCGCGGCATCGCCCGTCTGTTGATGCAGGCCGTCGAGCAGGAAGCGGCGACCCGCAAGCGCGGCCTGTTGTACCTCGACACCGAGGCTGGCAGTGACGCAGAACAGCTTTATCGCCACCTCGGCTACCAGTGCATTGGTGGCCTACCCGATTACGCCTGCGGCCCGGACGGCACCTACCGGGCCAATGCCATCTACTACAAGACGCTTGCGAGGCCTTCACCATGATTCCCGGCGAATACCAGATTGCCGATGGCGAGATCGAGCTCAATGCCGGTCGCCGCACCCTGACCCTCTCCGTAGCCAACAGCGGCGACCGGCCGATCCAGGTCGGCTCGCACTACCACTTCTTCGAGACCAACGACGCCCTGCTGTTCGACCGTGCTGCCGCGCGTGGCATGCGCCTGAACATCCCCGCCGGCACCGCAGTGCGCTTCGAGCCAGGGCAGAGCCGTGAAGTGGAACTGGTCGATCTGGCTGGCCAGCGCCGGGTGTTCGGCTTCGCCGGCCGGATCATGGGCGATCTATAGCCCGTAGGGTGCGCCGTGCGCACCAGCAACGACACAGATAGCAACGGTGCGCACAGCGCACCCTACGAGGACTTCCAATGAAGATTTCCCGCCAAGCCTACGCCGAGATGTTCGGCCCCACCGTCGGCGACAAGGTGCGCCTGGCCGATACCGACCTGTGGATCGAAGTGGAAAAGGACTTCACCACCTACGGCGAAGAAGTGAAATTCGGTGGCGGCAAGGTGATCCGCGACGGCATGGGCCAGGGTCAACTGTGTGCCGCCGATGTGGTCGACACGCTGATCACCAACGCGCTGATCATCGACCACTGGGGCATCGTCAAGGCCGACGTCGGTCTCAAGGACGGGCGCATCGCTGCTATCGGCAAGGCCGGCAACCCTGATATCCAACCCGATGTGACCATCGCCATCGGTGCCGGCACCGAGGTGATCGCTGGCGAAGGCATGATCCTCACCGCCGGGGGCATCGACACCCATATCCACTTCATCTGCCCACAGCAGATTGAAGAGGCGCTGATGAGCGGGGTGACCACCATGATCGGCGGCGGCACCGGGCCGGCCACCGGCACCAACGCTACCACCTGCACTTCCGGCCCCTGGCACATGGCGCGCATGCTGCAGGCCGCCGACGCCTTTCCGATGAACCTGGGCTTTACCGGCAAGGGCAACGCCTCGCTGCCCGAGCCCTTGATCGAGCAAGTCAAGGCCGGCGCCATCGGCCTGAAGCTGCACGAGGACTGGGGCACCACCCCGGCGGCCATCGACAACTGCCTGAGCGTGGCCGACCAATACGACGTGCAGGTGGCGATTCACACCGACACGCTGAACGAATCCGGCTTCGTCGAGACCACCCTCGGCGCGTTCAAAGGCCGCACCATCCACACCTACCACACCGAGGGTGCCGGCGGCGGCCACGCCCCGGATATCATCAAGGCCTGCAGCTTCCCCAACGTGCTGCCGTCCTCGACCAACCCGACCCGACCGTTCACCAAGAACACCATCGACGAGCACCTGGACATGCTCATGGTCTGCCATCACCTCGACCCGAGCATCGCCGAGGACGTGGCCTTCGCCGAGAGCCGTATCCGCCGCGAAACCATCGCCGCCGAAGACATCCTCCACGACCTCGGTGCCTTCAGCATGATCAGTTCCGACAGCCAGGCCATGGGCCGCGTCGGCGAGGTGATCACGCGTACCTGGCAAACTGCCGACAAGATGAAGCAGCAGCGCGGCCCGCTGCCTGAAGACGCGCCGGGCAACGACAACTTCCGCGCCAAACGCTACATTGCCAAGTACACCATCAACCCGGCGATCACCCATGGCATCAGCCATGAAGTGGGCTCCATCGAAGTGGGCAAGTGGGCGGATCTGGTGCTCTGGCGCCCGGCCTTCTTCGGCGTGAAGCCGACGCTGATCCTCAAAGGTGGCGCGATTGCCGCCAGCCTGATGGGCGACGCCAACGCCTCGATCCCGACACCGCAACCGGTGCACTACCGACCGATGTTCGCCAGCTACGCCGGCAGCCGCCATGCCACCAGCATCACCTTCATCAGCCAGGCGGCGTTCGAAGCGGGTGTGCCCGAACAGCTCGGTCTGCAGAAGAAAATCGGCGTGGTCAAAGGCTGCCGCGAGGTGCAAAAGACCGACCTGATCCACAACGGCTACCTGCCGAACATCGAGGTCGACCCGCAGAACTATCAGGTCAGGGCCGACGGCCAGTTGCTCTGGTGCGAGCCGGCCGAGGTGCTGCCGATGGCGCAGCGTTATTTCCTGTTCTGATGCAAGAGCCGGGTGTTGCGCCCGGCTCTTATCGGTCTGTCAGGACGCCTGCTTCATCTCGTCGTAGGCGCTGAGATAGTCACCCGCCAGTTGCTGTTTCTCCTTGTCGCGAAGCAGCTTGCCGGCCATCTGGAAGAAGGTGTGTTCTTCTTCCTTGAGGTGGTGTTCGACCTTTTCCGCCAGGGCCTTGGCTTGCGCCAGCCAGCTCGGGCTGCTGGGGTCGGTCTCCTCCAGGTCCTCGATCATTTCGTCCATCTGGTGATGCTCGGCGATCGCGTGGCGCGATAGATCCACGCCCGCGTCCTGCTGCATCAGGGGAATATAGAAATGGCGTTCTTCGGCCACCGAGTGCACGGCCAGTTCCTGCTTGAGCTGAGAAAACAAAGCGTGGCGTTCGGCGCTGTCGCCCTGGGTGGCGATCAGTTTCTGCGCCAGTTCGCGCTGGATATCGTGGCTGATGCGTAAGGCTTCGAAAATCGTCATGCAGGCACCTCTTCCTGAGTCACGGTCTAGTAGCACTAGACCATCAGGACTCGAATAGGTGCCGTACCGCTTGCTCAGCGCAGCTGGCTGTCCTTGCTACCGCGACGGTTGTAGCCGCTGTAGACGGCGTTCTCCCGGTCGTGCTCGGCCTGACAGTTGACGCACAGGCGCACGCCGGGAATCGCCTGACGCCGGGCCTCGGGAATGGCAGCATCGCATTCCTCGCAATGACTCAGGCTCTCACCCTTTGGTAGCTGGCTGCGAGCACGCGCAACGGCGTCCTCGATGCTGCTGTCGATCTGTTCCTGCACTGCGTCGTCGCTTGCCCAACCACCTGCCATGTTCGACCTCCTCGCACTCTCCGAACAGATATGCGCCCGGAGAATGCGAAGTGCAAGTGCAGCCGGTCGCGACAGGCTACTCGCGGACTTCCATGAACTCCTTGGCCCACAGAATGTAATCCTCGGGCATGGTGTACTTGTGGGTCAGCTCGGTGGCGTTGAGGTCGCACGGCTGTGCACCGCGCTGTTCGCGCAGGCAGTCGTAGGTGGCCTTGATCGCGGCGAAGTAGGCAGCATGGCCGTTGACCACGATGCGCACGCCCAGGCGCGCCAGGCGTTGGTTATCGCGCAGTTCGGGATTGCCATAGGTGACCAGCATCAGCGGCACCTTGAGGCCTGCGGCGATCTGCTCGAGATGGGCGAAATCCTTGATCCCGACCAGGCAGATGCCGTCGGCGCCTGCAGCCTCATAGGCGCGAGTGCGGCGGATCACTTCGTCCACCTCCAGTACGCCGGCATGGGTACGGGCGATGATCGAGAGCTCCGGATCGACACGCGCCTCCAGCGCAGCGAGGATCTTGCCGACGCCTTCCTCGATAGAGATCAGGTCGGTGGACTTGCGGCCGAACTGGGCCGGCAGCAGGGTGTCTTCGATGGTCAGCGCGGCGACGCCGGCGCGTTCCAGCTCGACCACGGTGCGCATCACATTGAGCGCATTACCGTAGCCGTGGTCGGCATCGGCGATCACCGGCAAACGCGCGACGCGGCCGATGCGCGCGGCCTGCTCGACGAATTCGCTGAGAGTGATCAGGGCGAAGTCCGGCGCACCGAGTACCTGCAGGGAGGCGACGGAGCCGCCGAGAATACCGACCTCGAAGTCGAGATCGGCGGCGATGCGGGCGGACATGGGATCGAAGACCGAAGCCGTGTGGTAACAGCGGTCGGAAGCCAGCAGGGCACGGAAGGCACTGCGTAGCTCATGGTGGGATGCACGTTGCAGGATGGGCATGGGGCGTATTCCAAAGTCGGTTGAATCGCTTTTTTCTCTTTTTAGTAATGGCGTAGACGTGACGAATGCTAGCGCAAGGCACTTGCTGCCAGCTTTCAAACGGACCGCCGTGGTCGATAACCAGCAAATTATCGGCCAGCCAGCTCCGCGGGCAGGGCCGGGAAGAAACCGCCACCGGTCAGCAGGCCGTATGCCATCCAGCCGGCGACCGCCAAATAGAACAGCCGTGGCGCCCAGCTCGCCAGCATCTGTTGGCTCGCAGCCAGCTGCTGCGCCTGCAGGCGGGCGAAACGCAGCAGCGCCTCGCCTGGCCGGCCGGTCGCTTCGCCGGTATTGAGCACGCCGATGAGCATGGCTTTGCCATGAAAACTCAGCCCGTCGAACGCCCGCACCAACGACTGCCCAGCCGCAACCCGTGGTGCCAGGTTGGCGAAATCCCGCCGCAGCCGCGCGCCGCTCACTGCACTGCAGGCACGCGGCAAGGCGTCGAGCACGGGCATCCCGGCCTCCAGCAGCAGCCCGAGGCTGTCGCAGAAATTACGGACATCCGCCCGGCGCTGCAGGCTGCCCAACACCGGCAGAGCCAGCAGCAGATCGTCCAACGGGCCCGGTTGATCGGTTCGCCGCTGTTGCCAGCGTCGCCACAACGCTCGTGCACCGAACAGCAATGCCGACAGCCACAAGATCGGCATCAGCACAGCCGCCAGGTAGCCCGCGCCACTCAGACTTCCCCCAACTAAAGCAGGCAAGGGTTTGACCGCCAGCGCCAACAGCAAAACCCCGGCCGGCAATAGCAGACGTGACTTCAACTCTGCGGCATAACGCGCCTGTTCGTCATAGCGCTGCGCCAATTGCTCGTAGATATGCGCCAGAGCACCGGCCTCCTGCGCAGCGCGCACCAGGCCGCTTTCCAATGGCGTGAACACGCCACTCAACTGGCCGGAAGTCGCCAGGTCGCGTCCGCCGCCGACCATCTGTCGCAGGCGCTTGACGGCGGCCTCATGGTGCGCACCGAGATCCAGACTGGCCAGCGCTCGATCAATGGGCACGCCAGCCCGCTCCATCGCGCCAAGGTGAGCGAACAAGCCGGCGCGACTGCGCAGATCGAGAGTGAGATGACGACGCGACATGATCGGACTCGGTGGATTGCAGCGCTCAGGTTAACCAGTCGCCGCGCGAGGCGCTACGGAGCGATGGGCGGCATCGGCGCATGCGGCAACCAGCGTTTCAGGATCGCCTCCAGGCTGCCGTCCTCATGCATCTGCTGCAAGGCGCGCTGCCAGCGCACCACACGCACCACCGAAGTCTGCGGGGAGAAAGCGATGTAATAGGCCGAGCGCATGAACGGCACGTGCGCGGTGACGTCCTGCGGTTTGAGATCGACAGCAGCCAGCTCGCCAGCCAGGGTCAGGTCTTCGGTAGCAATCAGGTTGACCCGGCCATGCTTGAGCATGGTCACCATCTGTTTCGAACTGGGCACGCCGTAGAGGTTGGTAAAGCCCCTCGCGCTGAGGGTCTCGAAGGTGTACCACTGCTTGGGTAGCGCCAGTGGCCCGCTGGCCGCGGCCTGCTCCAAGGTGTCGATGACCAGGTCGCGCGACTTGAGCGAATAGAAGCTGGTGGTGCCGACCACGATGGGCCCGACCCACTGAAATCTGTTCTCGCGCTCGGCAGTACGCACGGTGGAAAACAGCGCGACATCTTCCTCCTGTTGAGCCAGATGCAATGCTCGCGTCCAGGGCATCAGTTCGATCTGACCGTTGTCGCCGGTGCGCGCCAGCAACGCTCTGACCACCTCGACGGAGAAACCGCTGGGCTCGCCCTCGCGCAAGAAGCTCATCGGCGGCGCATCCTCGGTGAGCAGACGCAGCTGTGCCGCCGCTGGAGCGCACAGCACCAGCAGCAGGATACACAGCCATTGATTAATACACTTGGCCATCACCGCCCCTCCCGCTTGCAGCCTAGCAAGACGTGGAGCGCCATGCAGCCGCTTCACTCGAGGCGCAGCAAATCGACCAACGTCCGCTCATCGGCCGTCGGAAACCAGTGTCGATAGATCCGCTCCAGGCTACCGTCATGACGCATCTGCTGCAGCGCCTGCTGCCATCGCGCGACACGAGCGGCATCCGTCTGCAGGGAAAAGGCGATATAGGAGTCATTGGGCATCAGGTCGAACTGCGCCTGCAGCTGCCCGGCATGCATGCCCTGTTCGGCAAGCATGCCGTCGAGGGTCAGGTTGTTGGCCAGCAGCAGCTTGACCCGGCCATGGCGAAACATGCGCAGCATGTCCTGAGGCGTCGGCACGCCATACAGGTTATCCAGCTCCTGCTCACGCAGCAGTTCGTAGCTGTACCACTGCTTGGGCACCGCAAGGGTGCCGAGCTGGCGCACGTCGTCCAGGCTGGTGACTCGCAGCCCGGCATCCTTGTGCGTGTAGAAGCGCGTATAGCCTCGCGCGATCGGCCCGACCCACTGAAACTCGGCTTCGCGCTGCGCCGTGCGCACGGTAGAAAACAACGCGGTGTCGGCCTGATGACGAACCTGGTGATAGCCGCGTGTCCAGGGCACCAGTTCGATGCGCGCCTGCTCACCGGTACGGCGGATCAACTCTTCGACCACCGCCACAGCCATGCCACTCGGCCTGCCATTCTCAAGATAGCTGAAAGGTCGATAGTCTTCGGTATACAGCCGCAACTCGGCAGCCGTCACGTGGACGCAAAAACTGCAGAACAACAGAGCTGCGAGCAGGTACTTCAGGTTCATTGCACGCCACCGTCTAGAGCGCGCCCTACAGCGAATTCAGGGCGGCCAGGACAAGGATCATAAACCCGCGCTCTGCCCATCACCAAGGCTGTTGCGGCGCGGTCATATCGGCCAATTCCCTGGCGGTCAGTACCCGTGGCTCGAGCAACAGTTGCAGGCGTGAAATGGCGCGTTCGCCACTCAGGGCCCGATGCACCAGGCGCACCGCATGATCACCCATGGCCTGCGGCTGCTGAAGCAACAGGGCGTGAATCTGTCCTTGTCTCACGGCATCGAACAGCAGTTCGCCTCCATCGAAGCCGACGAAGTCCACCGTACCGGCCTTGCCCAACTGGCGCAGAGCCGCCAGTGTCGCCCGGCTGCTGGTGCCATTGGGGCTGAACAGGCCGTCGAGCCTGGGCAACTGCTCGCTCAGGGCCTCGGCGATGCGCTGGCGGTCATCACCCAGGTAGGTGTCGAATACCACCTGCAACCCTGACGCCTGTGCCGCCAGCAGAAAGCCGCGCTCACGCTCCTCGGTCGATTGCAGCCCGGGACGCAAACGCAACACCCCGACCCTGCCACCCTGCCCGAGACGCTCGGCCAGTTGTTGCCCGGCCAACTGACCTGCGAGGAAGTTGTCGGTCGCCACCAGCGCATAAGCGCCATCTCCCGCAACGCCGCGGTCGACATAGACGGTGGGAATACCTTCGTCACGCAAGGCCGCTATCCGGGTATCGATGGCATCGCCAGCCGGGGCGATGATCAGCGCCTTGCAGCCCTGTGCAAGCACACGATCTATCAGCTGCAATTGCACCTCGACGCTGCCCTCCTGGGTCGGGCCGCGCGTATAGAGTTCCAATTGCAGATCGTCAGCGGTGCGTCTCGCGCCGGCTTCCAGCTCGCTCCAGAACGCCGATGTGCCGGCCGGCACCATACCGATGCAGTCCCGCGCCCAGGCCGGCACAGGCGTCAGGAAAACAGCAGCCAGCAACAGGCAAATGAAAGGGATGATTCTTGGCATGTTCGACTCCCAGGCCTTGCCATCACTTTAGCATCGCCAGCCAGCTCTTCTCTCCTGTCGGATGGCTGTCGACTCATACTTTTTCACATTCAAAACCGACGGTCGGGCTAGCCCTGGCGCGCCGGGCAGGCGATCATCGGCCTTCCTACGCAGACTCCAGCTACCATGACCGCCACTACTGACAGCCGTACCCCGACGCACAAGCCCCGCCCGCTGATCGACCTGGCCATCAGCATCCTGATTCCCTCGTTCATCCTGATGAAGCTCAGCGGCGAGCACCGCCTCGGCGCCGATGGCGCACTGATCCTGGCCCTGGCGTTCCCGCTGGGCTGGGGCGCGTTCGAGCTGATCAAATATCGCAAATTCAACTTCATCGCCCTGCTCGGCCTGATCAGCGTAGCGCTGACCGGCGGTATCGGCCTGCTCAAGCTCGACACTCAGTGGCTGGCAGTCAAGGAAGCACTGATTCCCGGCCTGATCGGCATTGCCGTGCTGGTCTCCACCCGCACCCGCTACCCGCTGATCCGCACCCTGCTGTTCAACAAGACGGTGCTCAATATCGACAAGATCCATGATCGCCTGGAGCAAGGCGGCCACGTCGAGCACTTCGAGACGCGCCTGATGCGCGCGACCTACTGGCTCAGCGGCACCTTCTTCTTCTCCTCGTTCATGAACTACGTGCTGGCCAAGTGGATCGTGGTCAGCCCGGCCGGCACCGAGGCCTTCAATGATGAACTGGGGCGCATGACCCTGCTCAGCTACCCGATGATCGCCATTCCCTCGATGATCATGCTGATGGCCATCTTCTACTACCTGTGGAAGACCATTCACGGCCTGACCGGCCTGAGCCTGGAAGAGATCATGGCCAACAGCGGCCAGGAATCGCAGTCCTGACCCCCGCCGGCCCTGCGGCCGGCGCGCTCCTGTCATGCTGAGTCTGTCCGCCTATCCGGCACTGTTTCTTTCTGCCTTCGGCGCGGCGACGCTGCTGCCGCTGCAGTCCGAAGCCGTGCTGGTCGCCCTCCTGCTGGCCGGCCAGCATCCGCTCTGGGCCTTGCTGCTGGTAGCTACCCTGGGCAATGTGCTGGGCTCCTGGGTCAACTGGCTGCTGGGCCGCTCCATCGAGCACCATCGCGAGCGCCGCTGGTTCCCGGTCAACCCGGCCCGCTTGCAGCAGGCGCAGGCCTGGTACGCCCGTTACGGGCGCTGGTCATTGCTACTCAGCTGGATGCCGGTGATCGGCGACCCATTGACGCTGGTCGCTGGTGTGATGCGCGAACGCCTGTGGATATTCCTGCTCATCGTCACCCTGGCCAAAGCCGGCCGCTACGCGGTGCTGGCAGCGCTGACCCTGACCTGGATATGAACATATCGGAACAATCGCTGACACAACTATTGAGGGGCGTCTGCATGCTTGCCAGTTGAGTACTGGCGGCGGCTCCCTGATACTGCGCAGCGCGCCGCGCGGGCACGATCCGCCAACGGCCGTTGCGAGCGGCCGGCAAGCCGGTGAACAGCCGCCTCGTCAGAGGCATACGGCCCCACTACCCCGGGCCTGGTGAGCGAGGAATAGCGGTGTCTGTCGTAGAAGCCAAACCCAAACTGAAGCGCAGCGACCTGATCTGGACGCTGATCGGGCTCAGTGCCGTGGTGCTGTCTGGCTTCCTGCTCTACCGCGAGTTGGGCAACATTTCCCTCGACCAGATCAAGGGCAGCCTCGAGGCGATCTCCCACATGAACTGGCTGCTCGCCGCCGCCGCCACCCTCGGTGCCTACTGGGCACTGGCCTGGTACGACCGCATCGCCGTCGCCCACCTCGGCAAGCAGATTCCCTGGCGTTTCATCACCCTGTGCTCCTTCACCACCTATGCCCTGGCCCACAATATCGGTGCCTCGGTGTTCTCCGGTGCCGTGGTGCGCTATCGCGCCTATCGCAGCAAGGGCCTGACGCCTCAGGAAATCGGCATCCTCATCGTCTTCTGCTCCTTCACCTTCGCCCTTGGCACCCTGCTGGCCAGCGGCTGCGTATTGATCGCCCAACCCGACCTGATCCACCGGGTCGCCAACATCACGCCGCTGGTCTCGGTGGTCATCGGCAGTGTGCTGCTGAGCCTGGTCGGCCTCTACGTGCTGGGCTCCTGGCGCCAGTTCAAACCCTGGACCCTGGGCAAGCTGCACGTGGAATATCCGCGCCTGCCCATCGTCGGTCGGCAGTTGCTAGCTGGCCCGCTGGAATTGCTCTGTGCGGCGGCGATCATCTATTTCGCCCTGCCAGCCGACAATCACCCCGGCTATCTGATCGTGCTCGGCGTATTCCTCGCCTCCTTTTCGCTGGCGCTGCTGTCCCACGCACCAGGTGGCCTGGGTGTGCTGGAAGTGACCTTCCTGGCGGCCCTGCCAGAAATTCCCGCCGCCGACGTGCTGGCCGCGCTGATCGTGTTTCGCGTGTTCTACCTGCTGCTGCCCTTCGCCCTGTCGCTACTGGTAGTGCTGGGCTTCGAGTGGAGCCAGTGGAAGAGCAAGCAGCAGAGCGGCAACCTGCCGTCCTGACGACTCGCCGTCGCCGCGCTACTGACATAGAATGCGCGGCCATTTTTGCGGCTCTGCGTTCCATGTCCTTTTCCACTCCTGCCCGCGCCTGCGGCATCGACTTCGGCACCTCCAATTCCACCGTCGGCTGGCTGCGCCCCGGCCAGGACAGTTTGCTGACACTGGAGGACGGCAAGATCACCCTGCCATCGGTGATTTTCTTCAACACCGAGGAACGCCGCCCGGTATACGGCCGCCTGGCCCTGCACGAGTATCTGGAGGGCTACGAGGGGCGCCTGATGCGCTCACTCAAGAGCCTGCTGGGCTCCAAGCTGCTCAAAAGCGAAACCACGGTGCTGGGCAGCGCCCTGCCATTCAAGGACCTGCTTGGCTTCTTCATCGGCGAGCTGAAGAAGCGCGCCGAGGCCCAGGCCGAGCGCGCCTTCGAGGAAGTGGTATTGGGTCGCCCGGTATTCTTCGTCGATGACGACCCGGTCGCCGACCTGGAGGCGCAGAACACCCTGGTGGCCGTGGCGCACAAGCTCGGGTTCAAGGAGGTGTCGTTTCAGTACGAGCCCATCGCCGCGGCCTTCGACTACGAGTCGAACCTGGAGCGCGAGGAGCTGGTGCTGATCGTCGATATCGGCGGCGGCACCTCAGACTTCTCTCTGGTGCGTCTGGCCCCTGAGCGCCACCATTTGGCCGAGCGCCAGGACGACATCCTCGCCACGGGCGGCGTGCATATCGGCGGGACCGACTTCGACAAGCAGCTGTCGCTGGCCGGCGTGATGCCGCTGTTCGGCTACGGCAGCCGGATGAAGAGCGACGCCTTCATGCCCACCAGCTATCACCTCAACCTGGCGACCTGGCACACCATCAACGCGCTGTATGCGCAGAAGACCCAGCTGGCCCTGCAGAACATGCGCTACGACATTGTCGACGCCACCGGCATCGACCGCCTGTTCGGCCTGATCGAACAGCGCGCCGGGCATTGGCTGGCGATGCAGGTGGAAGAGAGCAAGATCGCCCTGAGCGAACAGGACGCGCGGCCCATCGATCTGTCGCGCGTCGAGCCGGGCCTGGTCGCCGAGCTGACCCGGCCGCTGTTCGAGAACGCCATCGAGCCGCTGCTCGAGCGCATCCGCGCCAGCCTCACACAATTGCTCGCCGATGCCGGAGTCAGCGCCGATCAGGTCGACACACTGTTCTTCACCGGCGGCTCCAGTGGCGTGCCGGCGCTGCGTCAGAGCGTGGCCGCCATGCTGCCCAACGCGCGCAGTGTAGAAGGCAATACCTTTGGCAGCATCGGCAGTGGTCTGGCCATCGAAGCAAAGAAGCGCTACGGCTGAGCCGATTCTGTTTCCAAATGCTGCCCGTACGTCGCAGCATCGGTTACAGGGTCTAGGTTTACCCGGTGTTCCATCAGTCCACCGGGTGATCGCCATGCTGAAGAAACTGCTGCTTCTCACCACCACACTTGGCCTGCTGCTGACCGCTGCCCTCGCCCAGGCTCACCATGGCTGGAGCTCCTACGACGCCGATCAGCTCCTGACCCTGGAAGTGCCGCTACAGACCGTCAACTACCGCAACCCGCACGCCGACGTGAGCATCGAGCACGACGGGCGCACCTGGCAGGTGATCCTCGCCCCGATCAGCCGCCTGCAGGCGCGTGGGCTGCCGGAATCCGACCTGACGGCGGGCAAGACCGTGACCATAGTCGGCTACCCGCGCAAGGACGGCACCGCGGAGATCCGCGCCGAACGTATCATCGTCGACGGGCGCACCATCGAACTGCGCTAGATGGACAGTCTGATCGCCTGGGCCGCCTGGCTCGAAGCCACGGCGCTGGGCGAGCAGATGCGCAGCTCGGCACTGCTCTACCCGGCGCTCAACCTGCTGCATCTGCTTGGCCTGGTGTTGCTGCTTGGGCCCATGCTGCTACTCGATGCGCGTTTGCTAGGCGCCGGCCGTACTTTCTCCCTGCCTGCCGTGTCGCGGGCGCTGACGCCACTGGCAGTGTTCGGTCTTGTGTTGCTGCTTGGCAGCGGTTTCTGCCTGTTCGCCGCCGACGCGGGACCTCTGAGCGCCGATGGACTGCTACAACTCAAGCTGCTGCTGATTGCCATGGGTATTGGCAACGCCCTGCTGTTTCGCCAGCTATGGAGTGCTCGGCTGGGCGACTGGGATACGCACGCACCACTGTTAGGTCGGCTGCAGGCGGCGCTGTCGCTTCTGATCTGGCTGCTGGTGATGAGCCTGGGCCGCCTGCTGGCCTACTTCTAGCGCAGCGCGCTTTGACTTATCCTGCGCGCCTTTGCCCCCCGAACAGGAATGCCTCGATGAAAGCCCAGCTGGAAGAACTGATCGCCAAGATAAGCTCCGGCTGCCTGCCCGAGGACGAGATCGCCCGTATCGCCGACGAGGCCACCCAGGCTTACGCCGACCCGACCGCCTTCCTCGCCGCCAACCCGGACGTCAACTACGACGACGAATTCCCCATTGCGCTGGGCGAATGGGTGGTGGTCGGCAGCCTGCCGGATACCGTGCTGTTCCAGGCCGACAGCTATGAGGAGCTGTTCCAGCGCATCACCGAGTCCTTCGGCCCACAAGTGCAGTTCGTGCTCAAGGCCAAGCAACTGGCCAAGACCGAACCGCTCAAGGCGCTCAACCGTATTCAGGTGCAGCTCTCGGCGCTGTCGCCGGAAACCGGCGGCTATGTGCTGGTGGACTTCAGCGAACCGCTGGACGACGAGCTGCAGGCGGTACTGGTGTACGCCAGCGATCTGCCGCGGGTGATGGAGCTGGCGGTGGAAGTAGGCATCTATGCCGCGCCAGCGCTGGAAGCCCTGCAGGCAGCGCAAGACCAGGCATGAGCCAAACACGCCTGCCGGCCCTGACGCCCGAACTACAGGTCGGTGATCTGCTGACCAGTCTGACGTTCTACCAGCAGGTACTGGGTTTCAACCTGCTGTACCAACGCCCCGAGAATGGCTTTGCAGCCATCGTTCTGGGTGAAGCCGCATTGATGCTGGAGCAGATCGACCAGCACGCTCGGCCAAACGATCCCTGGACGATAATGCCGCTCGACCGACCGCTGGGACGCGGCATCAATCTGCAGATCGACGTGGCTGATCTACAGCCGCTGTATCAGGCTTTGCTCGCCAATGACGTACCGCTGCGCCTGCCACCGGAGACGGTGGAATACCGCACTGGCGACAGCTGGGTCAGGGTGCGCCAGCTGATGATCCAGGACCCGGATGGTTACCTGCTACGTTTCAGCCAGGTTCTTGACCGCTGACGCACTCACTGCTCAGCCCGTAGCCCGGATGAAATCCGGGGCAAAGCAGGCCAATCGCTCGCGGATTGCATCCGGGCTACAAGGCCCCACGCAGCGCCTTCTCGAACAACGCGCTGTACTGCGCGGCGCTGAAGGCGATGGGGTTGGTGCCGGCAGAGGGATCGACCTCGGCCATCCGTCCCACCTGCTCGATTCGTGCATCGTCGATGCCGATTTCGCCCAGGCTGTGGGCGATACCCACCTCGCTGCGCAGCGCCAACACCCACTCCAGTACCGCATCGAAGCCGCCTGGCAGCGCCAGATAGCGCGCCATCTTTTCCATTTGCGGCTCGATGGCACCGCGATTGGCCACCAGCACGTAAGGCATCAGCACTGCGTTGAGCAGGCCGTGGTGGGCGTCGTACAGCGCCCCCAGCGGATGCGCCAGCGCATGCATGGCGCCGAGGCCGCGCTGGAAGGCGGTGGCGCCCATGCTCGAGGCCACCAACATCTGCAGCCGCGCCTCGACGTCGGCGCCCTGACTGACCGCACGTGGCAGGTACTGCTGCACCAGGCGCATGCCTTCCAGGGCGATGCCCTCGGCCATGGGATGAAACAGCGGCGAGCAGAAGGCCTCCAGGCTGTGCGACAGGGCGTCCATACCGGTGGCGGCGGTGATCTTCGCCGGCAGCCCGACGGTCAGCTCGGGGTCGAGGATCACCAGCGCCGGCAGCATGCGCGCGTGGAAGATGATGCGCTTGATATGCGCCGCGTCATCGGTGATCACCGAGGCGCGGCCGACTTCCGAGCCGGTACCAGCAGTGGTCGGCACTGCCACCACCGGCGCCATGCCGGCGACATTGACCCGACTGGCGTTGTCGCCGACGTCCTCGAAATCCCACAGCGGCCGCTCCTGGCCGACCATCAGGGCGATGGCCTTGCCGGCATCCAGCGCCGAACCGCCGCCGAAGGCGATCACCCCGTCATGAGCGCCGGCCTTGAACGCCGCCACACCGTCCATCACGTTGGCGCCGGTGGGGTTGCCCTTGATCGCCGAGAACAGCCCTGCGTTCAAGCCAGCATCGCGACACTGGCGCAGCGCCGCGTCGATCATCGGCAGCGCGGCCAGACCGGGGTCGGTGCACAGCAGCGGCGCGCGCATGCCGAGCTGACGGCAGGCCTCGGCCAGCTCGCTGATGCGGCCGACGCCGACGCGCATCGAGGTCGGGTAGTTCCAGTTCATACGGTACTGATCGAGAGTCATTGAACGCCTCACAGCTGAGTCTTGAAGTGGAAGGATTTCGGCCGGGTCAGTTGCTCATAACCGACCCTTGAGAGGGTGCAGCCGCGCCCGGAGTGCTTCACCCCAGTCCAGGCCAGACCGGGGTCGAGGTAGTCGCAGCGGTTGAGAAACACCGTGCCGGCCTCCACCCGATCAGCCAGGGCCATGGCGGCATCGACGTCGCGACTGAATATTGCCGCGGTCAGGCCGAACTCGCTGTCGTTCATCAGCGCCAGCGCCTCCTCGTCGCTGGCGACCTTCTGGATACCCACCACCGGGCCGAAGGATTCCTCGGTCATCACGCGCATTTCATGGTTGACGTTGGTCAGTACCTGCGGCGCCATGTAGGGCGTACCTGGCGCATCCAGGGGAAACTCGGCCGGGTCGATATGCGCCCTGGCGCCCTGCTCGACCGCCTCGGCGATCTGGGCGCGGACGAAGTCGGCGGCGTCGCTGCGCACCAGCGGCCCCAGGGTGGTCTCTGGATCATCCGAACGCCCCAGCTTGTACTGGCGCACCAGCGCCACCGCGCGCTCGACGAACTCATCGAACAATGACTCGTGCACGTAGATGCGCTCGATGCCGCAGCAGGACTGCCCGGAGTTGAAAAAGGCGCCGTCGATGGTGGTTTCCACCGCGTGCTGCAGATCGGCATCGGCCCGGACGTAGGCCGGGTCCTTGCCACCCAGTTCGAGCCCAACACTGATGAAGCGCCCGGCAGCAGCACGCTCGACCATCGCTCCGCCGGGCACCGAACCGGTGAAGGCAACGTGGTCGATACTCGGCGAGCGAATCAGCGCCTCGGTCTCGCCGTGGCTCAGGTGCAGGTACTGGAACACGCCTTCGGGCAGACCGGCCTCGGCGAAGGCCTCGACCATGCGTTCGGCACACAGCGGCGTTTGCGCCGAGTGTTTGAGCAGCACCACGTTGCCCGCCAACAGCGCCGGCATCACCGCGTTGACGGCGGTCAGATAGGGGTAGTTCCAGGGCGCGATGATCAACGCCAAGCCCAGCGGCTCGCGGCGAATGAAACGGGTGAAACCGGCCTTTTCCGGCAGGCGGATATCGGCCAGTGAGCCCTCGGCGATATCGGCCATATGGCTGGCACGTTCGACGAAACCACGGATCTCGCCGGCGGCGTAACGGATCGGCCGGCCCATCATCCAGCACAACTCTTCGGCCAGCTGCGCCTCACGTGCAGCGAAGGCTTCGATGGCGCGCCGGCCGATGGCGATACGCTCACGCAGCGGCGTCTGCTTCCAGGCCTGCTGCGCCAGCTCGGCCTTGGCCAGCGCGACCAGCACCTCGGGATTCGACGCCAGATGACGCTCGACGTAGACCGAACCGTCGATGGGGGAAATACATTGCAGTTTGCTCATAAGGTGCTCCGTAAGAGGAATCGCGACCCACGCGGTGGATCGCGTGCGCGCTCGGCCCCCTCGCCCCTCCGGGGAGACGGTTGGGGAGAGGGGGAGCGCTCAGATGATTTCGAAGTAGCGATCCAGCTCCCAGTCGCTGACATGGCGACGGTACTCGCGCTCTTCCCATTCGCGGCTGGCGGCGAAGTGCTCGACGAAGGCATCACCGAACAGTTCGCGGGCGGCCTGCGAGCCCTTCAGACGCTGCGCGGCGTCCCACAGCGTGCGCGGCAACGCCAGATCCTCTGGATGCTTGACCGCGTAGGCGTTACCGCTGACCGGTTCGGTCGGCTCCCACTCCTGCATGACGCCGTACAAGCCCGAACCGATGGCCACCGACAGCGCCAGGAACGGATTGCCGTCGGCGGCGCCGAGGCGGTACTCCTGACGCTGCGACTTGTCGCTCCCAGGGATCACCCGCAGCGCTGCGGTGCGGTTCTCCACGCCCCAGGTGGCGTCGGTCGGTGCCCAGAAACCGGGGATCAGGCGCCGATAGCTGTTCAGGGTCGGCGCCACCATGCACAGGAACTCCGGCATCAGGCGCTGCTGCCCGGCGAGAAAATGCCGCTGCAACTTGCTCATGTTGTGCGCCTGGCTGGGGTCGTAGAAGGCCGATTTGTCGCTCTTGCGATCACGTAATGAGACATGTATGTGCCCGCTTTGCCCCGGATACTTGCCCGACCACTTGGCCATGAAGGTGGCCATAAGGCCGTTGCGCTGGGCCAGCACCTTCATGAAGGTCTTGAACAGCGCGCCCTTGTCCGCCGCCGCCTCGGCGCGGTCATAGGCGATTGCCGCCTCGAGCACGCCCGGCCCGGTCTCGGTGTGCAGGCCCTCGATGGGGAAATCCATCGCCTCGCCCATTTCGAGAATCTGGTGATAGAGCTCGGCATGCACCGAGTTGCGGATCATCGAGTAACCGAACCAGTCCGGGGTGAATGGCTTCAGATCGCGAAAGCCCTTGGCCCTTGCCGAGTCCGGGGTTTCATCGAACATGAAGAATTCGTATTCCAGCGCGGCATAGGGCTCGAAGCCCATGTCCTGGCAGCGCTGGATCACCCGGCGCAGGGTACCGCGCGGGCACACCGACTCGGCCTGCTGATCGAATTCGGCGAGAAACAGCAGCATGCCGTTCTCGAAGGGGATCTCGCGGCAGGTGTGCGGCAGGATGCGCACCGGCGCGTCCGGGTAGCCACTGTGCCAGCCGGTGTACTGAGCGTTGTCGTAGAGCTGGTCCTTGACGTCCCAGCCGAGCACCACATCGCAGAAAGCGAAACCGTGCTCAAGGGCGGAGAAGAACTTGCTGCGGCTCATGTACTTGCCGCGCATCACCCCGTCGTTATCGAACAGACCGACCTTGACGTGGCTCAGGCCACGCTCCTCGACGATGCGCCGGGCATCGCCCAGGGTCTTTACATCCCGTGGTTTGAACATGCTAACCCCTGTGTCTTGTTGTTATGGCCAACGGGTTCAGCGCAGGGCTGGGCATCCATGACCGGCCAGGCAAGGCCGACGACGCACGAGCGCAGCACGACGCGTGTGACAGCGTCCGTTTCAGGCTCATAGAGTGTGGTACAGGATTGCCGGGATGGCAGGGAAGCGGCGGGAAAAATCTGGCTGGCGCGATGCTGTACGGGATAGAACCGCGCCCGTACCGCTCGGTACGGGCGCTCTGGCTTACTCAAATGACATCAACGATAAGGCGCCCCCGCCTTTGCCATCAGTGCGTTGTACTTCTTGAAGATATCCACCACCTTGGCGCAGCGCGGGCTGGTCTTGGCGATCTCGTCCCAGAACTTCAGCGCCTCGGCCTCCACCGTGGCCCATTCCTCGGCGGGGATGGAGGTCAGCTCCAGTTTGCCGCCCTCGACCCGCAGCTGCGCCTCGCCGCCCCAGTACCAGTGCTGACGGTAGTAGTTGGAACTGTCCATGCACAGTTTGAACAGGGTCTTGAGGTGCTCCGGCACTTCCGCCCATTTGTCCGAGTTGGCGAAGTAGGAACCGCACCAGGCGCCGGAGATGTTGTTGGTGAGGAAGTACTTGGTGACGTTGGCCCAGCCGACGGTGTAGTCCTCGGTGATGCCGGACCAGGCGATGCCGTCCAGCTCTCCAGTCTGGATCGCCACCTCGATGTCCTCCCAGGGCAGGGTCACCGGGATCACGCCGAAGCGCGAGAGGAACTTGCCGGCGGTAGGAAAGGTGAAGATACGCTTGCCCTTGAGGTGTTCGAGCTTGGTGATCGGCTCGACCGTGGCGAAGTGGCAAGGGTCCCAGGCGCCAGCGCCGAGCCAGGTGACGCCCTTGACCTCGCCATAGGCCTCGGCCCAGATCTCGTTGAGCCCGTACTGCTCGAACAGAACCGGCACATCGAGGCTGTAGCGGGTGGCGAAGGGGAAGTAACCGCCGAATACAGAGACGTCCACTGGCGCCGCAATCGAGTCGTCATCACTCTGCACCGCATCGATGGTGCCGCGTTGCATGGCGCGGAACAGCTCGCCAGTCGGCACCAACTGGTCGGCGAAATACAGCTGGATCTCCATCTGGCCATTGGCGGCCTTGTTGAAGGCGTCGATCGAGGGTTTGATCACGTGCTCGGCCAGTGCCGCGCCGGCGTAGGTCTGCAATCGCCAGGTGATCTTCTTCGGCTCGGCGGCGTAGATGTGCGCCGAGCCCAAGGCCGCGGTACCAACTGCGGCGGTTTTCAGGAAATCGCGTCTCGTACTCATGCTGGTCTCTCCGTAATGTCGATGCAGATGCAATACAACCGCTCAATGCCGCCAGAGCTGACGGCCTTACCAGTGGCCGGACGATCCGGCTCGACTGCTGGCGCGTGGACGCGCCGATTTCCGTTGATCAACCGCCGTAGTGCAGTTGCGGCAACCACAGCGCCAGCTGCGGGAAGACCATGACCAGGGTCAGCGCCAGGACCATGATGAAGACGAAGGGTATGACCGAGACGTAGATGTCGCGCAGGGTCACTTCCGGTGGTGCCATCGCGCGCATGAGGAACAGGTTGTAGCCGAATGGCGGGGTCATGTAGGCGATCTGGCAGGTGATGGTGTAGAGCACGCCGTACCAGATCAGGTCAAAGCCCAGGGCACCGACCAGCGGGATGTAGAGTGGCGCGACGATCACCAGCATGGCGGTGTCGTCGAGGAACATGCCCATCACGATGAACGAGATCTGCATCAGGATGAGAATCTGCCACGGCCCCAGGTGCAGACTGTCGACGAAGAAGCCTTCGATGGCCTTGACCGCGCCGAGGCCGTCGAACACCGCGCCGAAGCACAGCGCGGCGAGAATGATCCACATGAACATGCAGCTGATGGCCAGGGTCTTGCGCAGCGTTTCCTCCATCACCTTGCCGCTCAGCCGCCCCTTGAACAAAGCCGCCAGGGTCGCAGCACTGGCGCCCACCGCCGAGCTTTCCACCAGGCTGGTGTACCCCAGCAGGAACAGCCCGGTCATCGACAGGAAAATGAACACCGGCACCAACCCGGCATTGAGCAGCCGCAGCTTCTCCTGCATGCTGATCTGCTCACGTTCGGCCTGTGCCAGAGGCGGGCCGAGATGCGGCTGCAGGCGGCAGCGAATGGCGATGTAGAGCATGAACATGCCGGCCATCATCAAGCCCGGAATCGCCCCGGCCAGCCACAGCTGGCCCACCGGCTGGCGCGCGATCATGCCGTAGAGCACAAGCACCACGCTGGGCGGAATGAGGATGCCCAGCGAGCTGCCAGCCTGGATCACCCCGGTGATCATGACCTTGTCGTAGCCACGCCTGAGCAGCTCGGGCAGGGCGATGCTGGCGCCGATGGCCATACCGGCCACGCTCAGGCCGTTCATCGCCGAGATCGCCACCATGAGGAAGATGGTGCCGATGGCCAGGCCGCCCGGCAGCGGGCCCATCCACACATGGAACATCTTGTACAGGTCTTCGGCGATGCCCGACTCGGAGAGCATGTAACCCATGAACACGAACATCGGCAGGGTCAGCAACGGGTACCACTTCATCAGTTTCATGGCCGCGCTGAAGGCCATCTCCGAGCCGCCATCGCCCCACAACAGCAATGCAGCAGCCGCAGCGACGAAGCCGATGGCGCCGAAGACCCGCTTACCGGTCAGCAGCAGCAACATCATCGAGGAGAACATCAACAGCGCGATCAGCTCGTAGCTCATCAGAGCGTCTCCCCACGGGCTGCGTACAGGTCCTTGAAGAAGGTGGCGACTGCCTGCAACAGCATCAGGGCGATGCCGAAACACATGACGATCTTGATCGGCGCCATATGGGGCGACCAGGCCGAGTAGCTGGTCTCCTTGTATTCGATGGCGTACTCGGTGGAGGAGATGCCGCCGATCAGCAGCATCACCAGATAGAAGATCAGCATCAACACGGTGATCGCATCGACCACGGCGCGGGCGCGCGGCGACCAGGCGCTGTAGACCAGGTCCATGCGCACATGAGCGTCGAGCTGCATCGAGTAGGCACCGCCGAGCAGGAAGTAGGCGACCATGAGGAACTGGGCGCTTTCCAGGGTCCATATCGATGGGGTGAAGAAGGTCTTGCTGATGGAGGAGTACAGGAGCACCGCCAGCATGGCGAAGATCAGGTACATGGCGAAACGCCCGACCCTCCGGTTGAATGCGTCCACTACCCGGACGAAAGCTCTAATGCCCTTGCGCATGCAGTTTCCTGCTTTTCTTGTTCGTTATCCCGTCAGCCTAGACGAAGATTCGCCAAAGCCAACCGCCCCGCCGAGCCATAGCAGGAAACGCGCCAGCCATTAACAGCCAGCGCTTCCACGAATAAAATCAAAGGCTTGGAAAATACCGTGCTAGAGCCTCAGCGCTGCAGAAAGGCAACGAGCACCGCAACGGTGCGCTGCGGCTCCTCCTCCTGGGGCACATGGCCAAGGTCGTCGAACAGCACCAACTGGCTGTCGGCGATGTCAGCGGCGAAACGTTCGGCATTGTCCGGCGGAATCAGCCGATCACGCCCACCCCAGATGATCAGCGTCGGCAATTGCAGTTCGCCGATGCGCTCATGCAGCTCGCCACTGGGGGCCTGGGCGAAGCGCTGACGCAAGGCCTGACGATTGCCGGCACGCAGGGTCAGCTGGTAGTAACGCTCGACCAGTTCGTCATCGACTTTGTCTGGATCGCCATAAACATTGCGCACGCTCGACTCGATCATGCTCCGCGGCAACAAGCGGCTCATCAACGGCGCCAAGGCCGGGATGCCGGCCAGACGAAATCCTATCGGCACCGATTCGGCGTTGCGCGGATAACCGGCTGCATCCACCAGCACCAGACGCGCGCTGCGTTCGGGATGGGCCAGGGCAAAGCGCCAGGCCAACTGGCCGCCGAAACTGTTGCCGACCAGCACTACACGGCTCACCTGCAGATGATCGAGCAGACTGCGGAGAAAGCCTGTGTAGTGCTCGACGCGGTAATCACCATCGGGAAATGGCCCGGTCAGGCCGAAACCAGGTAAGTCCAGGCTGATCACGCGACGCTGCTTGGCCAGCTCTTTTACCCAACCGTCCCAGGTATGCAGGCTGGCGGAGGTGCCGTGCAACAGCAGGATGGGCTCGGGGTCATCGCGCCGCCCCTGATCACGCAGGTGCACCGACATTCCATCGATATCGACGAACTGCGAAGGCGGTGGCGCCCAGCGCGCCTTGAGTTCGTCCAGCGGGCGATCCGGGGCCCAGCTGAGTGCGACTAAGGTGGCAAGGGTCAATCCGACCACCAACAGCAGGCCGAGCAGCACATGGGCGAGGCGTTTCATCTGGGCAGTCCTGAATGGATCGGAAGCGCGATGCTAGCCGGCCACCGCGAACACGCCTATCGCCCGGAAGAGGGAATCGCCAGACAGAACAATCAGAACCCTACCAGCAGCATCCACAACGGCAGTGAAACCGCCGCCAACAGCGTCGACAGCGAGATCGCCGCGCTGACGCTGCGGCTGTCTTCGGCCGTACGGGCAAAGGCCATCACGTTGACCCCGCTGGGACAGGCCGCGAGCAGCACCAGCACGCTGCGCGCCGTCTCGTTCAGGCCCGGCAGCTGGCCGCTGAGCCACCACACCAGCGCCGGGAACAGCAGCAGCTTGGCCAAGGCCACGCCCCAGGCCTCGCCGGTAGGGCGCAGACGATAACGCGACAGGCTGGCGCCGAGCACGATCAAGGCGCAAGGTAAGGCAGCCTGGCCCAGCCAGGTGATCGCCCGCCACAGGCTCTCCGGCACCTGCAGCCCGGACAGGTTGAGCAGTGCGCCCAATCCCAGCCCAATGATCATCGGGTTGGCCAGGTTCTTCAGCAGCGCGCGACCGTCGACACGCTCCTGACTACCGAAAGCGGCATAGAAACTGTGCAGGGAAAACAGCGTGAGGCTGTGGAACACCAGGATGGCGAACACGTAGAGCAGGCCGTCGTTGCCCATCAGGCTGGCGATCAGCGGAATGCCCACCAGCACGTTGTTGGAGAACGCCGCCACCAATCCCAGCGGCGTCGCCGTACCGCGACGCCAGTGCGCCAGTACGTTTACCGCGCCGAACACCAGCAGTACCGGCAGGTAGTAGGCCAACAGCAGCATCGGCGACAGACCTTCGGCCAGCGATGCCTTGGCGATACCGGCGAACAGCAGCGTCGGCATGAACAGCTTGAAGGTGATGTTGGCCAGACCGGCCGCCGACTCGTTGGTGAGCCACTGGCGCCAGCCGAGCAGATAGCCGAGAACGATCAAAGCGAAGATCGGCAAAATTGCCTGTGCCGCGAGCATTGCTGAGCCTGCCTCCAGGGAACTGCAAAAGAGGACGGATCGAGCACGACCCGCAAGGGTCGCCAAGCATACGCGCGCCCGGCATTCAGCGCGATGCCTGGCTAAACATTCGTCGCGACGCGTAACGCCCGCCCACAAGCCCCGAGATAGAGCCTTCCGATCGAGTATTGAGAGGGTCGATGTTCACTATCAGGCCAGTCAAGTTCTTATCTGCGCTCATGTCCTCAAGAATTGACTCCGACGCCACTTATTACTCCCCAAGGAGACATCGACATGAAAGCTCAACTGACCCTCGCCACTCTGGCCCTTAGTCTGATCACCACCAGCGTATTCGCCGCATCGAGCAGCGCGCCCTTCCCTCTGGTGGGCGAAGCCAAGGACAGCCAGGTACAACAGCAACCCATCGCACCGCTCGCCGAAGACGGTTCCGACCGCACGCCGGGTGCCCAGCGCATCCAGCTGACCGAGGGTGGCTATGAGCGCACCCCAGGTGCCCAGCGCATCCAACTGGTAGAGGGCGGCTATGAGCGTACTCCGGGCGCTCAGCGCGTTCAACTGGCTGAAGGCGGTTATGACCGCACCCCCGGCGCGCAACGCCTGCAGCTGGCCGAAGACGGCTCCGACCGTACCCCGGGTGCACAGCGCATCCAGCTGGCCGAAGGCGGCTACGAGCGCACGCCGGGCGCCCAGCGTGTTCAGCTGGCCGAGGGTGGTTCCGGTCGCCTGATCAAGCAGCGTGGCCACACGGCCTGAGCCCTGTAGTCACACCCCCAAAGCCCGGCGCATGCCGGGCTTTTTTATGCCTTTCACGCGAGTCACGCCATCCCGGCAGCGGGTAAACGGTAGATCCAGATACGCCGCAGCACGGTCGCAAATTGTCCCCACAAGGTGCCGCAGTTGTAATGCTGACCATAGCGCTGGGCGACCAGGCGCACCTCGCGCGCCAGTTCGGCATAGCGCCGAGCCGGCAGATCGGGGAACAGGTGATGCTCGATCTGATGGCTGAGGTTGCCGGTCAGAATATGCAGCAGCGGCCCACCGGACAGATTGCTGGAACCACGCAGCTGGCGCAGGTACCAGTGCCCACGCGTCTCCCCTTCCAATACTTCGGGTGCAAACACCGCCGCCTTCTCGGTGAAATGGCCGCAGAAGATCACCAGAAAGGTCCACAGATTGCGCAGCAGATTGGCCACCAGGTTGCCGGTCAGTACGGCCAGTGCATTGGCGCCGAGCAGCACGGCCAGCAGCGGAAACGCCAGATAGTCCTTGCCCCACTGCCGCGCCAGCTTGGCGCCGAACTGACGCGCCAGCGGCCGTACTTCCTCCTTGCTGATGCGGCCTTTCACCAGCTTGTCCAGGCGCAGGTGCTGGATGGCCACGGCGTACTGGAACAGCAGCGCCTGGATCGTCACCCACAAGGGTTGCCAGCGGTAGAACGGCTTCCAGCGCTGCTCGGGGAACAGGCGCACCACGCCATAGCCGACGTCATCGTCCATGCCCAGTACGTTGGTGTAGGTGTGATGCACGTGGTTATGCGTATGCCGCCAGAAATCGGCCGGCCCGACGATGTCCCATTCGTACTGGCGCCCGGCGAATTCCGGGTCGTTCATCCAGTCGTACTGGCCGTGCATGACGTTGTGGCCCAGCTCCATGTTCTCGAGGATCTTGCCCAGCCCCAGCAAGAAGGTGCCGAGCAGCCAGGTCGGCGGGAACCAGCCGAACATCAGCAGCGCGCGACCACTCCAGCAACACCAACGCACGGCCGCGCGTACGCGACGGATATAGCGCGCGTCGGCCTCGCCCAGATCAGCCAGGGTGCGCTGGCGCAGAGCATCCAGCTCCTGGCCGAAGGCTTCGAGTTCGGCGGGGTTCAACTCACGATCAACACGAGCCGTCACAGATCGATCTCCACATCCCCATGCGGGGCGCTGACGCACAAGCGAATGGATTGGTTGGGCTCGGCGAAAAGCTCACCACTGCGCAGATCGCGCACCGTGCCGGCCAGCAGCAGGCAGGTGCAGCTGGTGCAGATGCCCTGGCGACAGCCATGAGCCGGGCGCAGCCCGCTGGCCTCGGCCTGCTCCAGCAGACTGGCGTTGCCGTTGCCCGAAACCTGCTGGCCGCTGCGCGCAAAGCGCAGACGAACCTCGCCGGTATCGGCCTCAGCCAGCACCGGCAGTGGGCTGAAGCTTTCCGCCTGCAGGCTGCGCCCGCGCCCGGCGTCGCGCCACCAGCCGCACGCCTGATCGACGAAACCACGCGGGCCGCATATCAACAGGTGCGCGCCCGACAGCGCCGCCAGCTGTTCGGCCGTCAGGCGGCCACCATCCTCACCACTGAAGGCCCAGCGCACCTGGAAGTTGGTGTAACGCGCAGCCAGCGCCTGCAGCTCTTCGGCAAAGGCCTGCTGCCCCCGGCGACGTACCTGGTGCAGCAGCGTCACCGGCGCAGAAAAGCCACGCGCCAGCGCATCACGCAACAAACCGAACAACGGCGTGATGCCACTGCCAGCCGCCAGCAGCAACACCGCATTCTGCTCCTGCGGCCAGGCGAAATCGCCAAATGCCTGACCCAACTCGACCACCTCACCCACCTCCAGATGATCGAGCAGCCGATTGGACAGGCGCCCGCCCGGCTGGCGTTTGATCGCAAGCTCGATGCGCCCGTCGGCAGCCACTGACGTGAGACTGTAACTGCGCCCGTGACGCACGCCGTCCTGATCCAGATACAGGTGAACGTGTTGCCCGGCTCGCCAGTCCTGCGCATTGCCGTTGCAGCGCAGCTCAAGTGCCAGCATGTCGTCGGCCACCCAACGGCGCGCCTCGACCTGGGCGAACACGCGATTGAGGCGCAGTGCCGGGTGCAGCAGGCGCAAGCACAGATCGACATCTGCCTCACGCAACCAACCGACCGCACAGAGCCGGCGCAGCGGTTGCAGACCGCGAGCGACATGCCGCGCCAGCGCCAGGGAAAGCAGAGCCATGAATGAATTCCAGTGAACACTTGTGCACGAGGCTGACAGATAGCCTGTATTTCAGTCAACAGTCGTTCACCGAACTACATTCGCGCGGTTCGACGCTGGCGCCGTGCATTTGCTAGAGTGCGGCATCGCTCAATGACCCGATTTCGCATGACGCCACGCGCCGAACAGAAACAGCAGACTCGCCAGGCCCTGATGGAAGCCGCGCTCACCCTGATGGAGAGCGGCCGTGGTTTTGGCAGCCTGAGCCTGCGCGAAGTGACCCGCGTCGCCGGCATCGTGCCCACCGGTTTCTATCGCCACTTCGCCGACATGGACGAGCTGGGCCTGGCGCTGGTGGCGGAGGTAGGCGAAACCTTCCGTGCGGCGATCCGCCAGGTGCGCCGCCATGAGTTCGAGATGCGCGGCATGATCGACGCCTCGGTGCGTATCTTCCTTGCCGAAGTGGCTGCCAATCGCGCTCAGTTCCTCTTTCTCGCCCGCGAGCAGTATGGCGGTTCGCAACCGGTGCGCCAGGCCGTTGCGGCCCTGCGCGAACGCATCACCAGCGACCTGGCCGCCGACCTCAAGCTGATGAATCGCATGCCGCACCTCGATGATGCAGCGCTCGACGTGGTGTCGGATCTGGTGGTGAAGACGGTATTCGCCACCCTGCCCGAACTGATCGACCCGCCCGCTGAAACCCTGCCGGCGCACCTCACGGCAGAAGCCAAGGTCATTCAGCAGCTGCGCTTCATCATGGTCGGTGGCAAGCACTGGCTGGGCCTGGGCAAGCCTTCCGAGTAGCGCGCACCACAATCGTGCACCGACAGCGAAAACGCACCAAATAAATCCTGACCACCTCACCAAGTTATCCACAGCACGCAGAAATGCGCTGCCTTGCGCCACTCTCCAGCCTTGGCAAGCCACTTGCACTATTTCCGGGCACATTGCCCCGGAATAAACACAGATGCTGGTGATCCACGCCCGAATCGCGCCGCAAAATGCCTGCGACGCTGAACTGGAACTGACCTTCGAAGCACGCAGCAAAAGCCGCCTGCGCTGTTTCACCACCAGCGGTGAAGAAGTCGGCCTGTTTCTCGAGCGGGGCCAGCCGGCACTGGCCGACGGCGAATGCCTGCAAGCCAAGGACGGGCGCATCGTGCGCGTGCGTGCCAAAGCCGAGCCGCTGCTGCATGTCACCTGCGCCAGCCCCTTCGAGCTGATGCGCGCCGCCTACCACCTGGGTAACCGCCATGTCGCCCTGCAACTGGGCGACGGCTGGCTGCGCCTGCCCGACGACTACGTGCTCAAGGCCATGCTGGAGCAGCTCGGCGCCACGGTCGAAGCCGTCCAAGCGCCCTATCAGCCCGAGCAAGGCGCCTATGGCGGCGGTCATCATCACTCCCATCACGGCGACGAGGAATTCAACTACGGCCCGCGCCTGCACCAGTTCGGTGTGCGCAAGTGAGCCAAGCGCCGTCGCCCGCGCGTATCGGGGCCAGTTCATGAAACCCGCCTGGGCTCTGCTGCGTCTGGCCAGCCCGCAGTTGCCGATTGGCGGCTACAGCTACTCGCAAGGCCTGGAATGGGCCATCGACAGTGGCCTGATCACTGATGCCACAGGCGCCGAGCGCTGGCTGGCCGATCAACTCACGCTCAACCTAGCCCGCTTCGAAGCACCGCTGCTGCTGGCTCACTGCCGCGCTGCACACGAGGGTGACTGGCCGCACCTGCAGGCGCTGGCCGAACAGCACCGCGCCAGTCGTGAAACCCGCGAGCTGGCTCTGGAAAGCCGGCAGATGGGTTATTCGCTGCGGCAACTGCTCGAAGGCCTGCCCGAGCTGGACAAGGCGGCGCGTAAACTGCTCGCAACCCAGGACGAACCGGGCCTGGCCCTGACCTGGGCTCTGGCCGCGCGCGCCTGGCAGATCACCCCGGACGATGCCCTGGCCGCCTGGTTCTGGGGCTGGCTGGAAAACCAGCTGGCCGTCCTGATGAAGGTGCTGCCGCTGGGCCAGCAGGCCGCCCAGCGCCTGACCAGCCGCCTGCTGCCAACGCTCGAGGCCGCCCAGCAGCAGGCCGCCAGCCTTTCTCCCGAACACTGGGGCAGTGCCGCCTTCGGCCTGGCCCTGGCGAGCATGGCGCACGAGCGCCAGTACTCGCGTCTCTTCCGCTCCTGACGAGGAACATCAGCACATGAACAGCCAACCTCTGCGGGTCGGTATCGGCGGCCCGGTCGGTTCCGGCAAGACCGCCCTGACCCTGGCCCTGTGCCGCGCCCTGCGCGAGCGCTACAACATCGCCGTGGTCACCAACGATATCTATACCCAGGAAGACGCCCAGTTCCTGGTGCGCAACGAGGCCCTGGAGCCCGAGCGCATCATCGGCGTGGAAACCGGCGGCTGTCCGCACACCGCTATCCGCGAGGACGCCTCGATCAACCTGGAAGCCGTGGAGCAGCTCAACCGCCGCTTCCCTGGCCTGGACCTGATCATCGTCGAGTCCGGCGGCGACAACCTGTCGGCCACCTTCAGCCCCGAGCTGTCCGACCTGACCCTCTACGTGATCGACGTATCCGCCGGCGACAAGCTGCCACGCAAGGGCGGCCCAGGCATCTGCAAGTCCGACCTGCTGGTGATCAACAAGGTCGACCTGGCCCCCATGGTCGGCGCCTCGCTCGAAGTGATGGAGCGCGACACGCTGAAGATGCGCGGCGACAAGCCCTTCGTCTTCAGCAATCAAAAAATCGGCCAGGGTCTCGACGAGATCATCGCCTTCATAGAACGCCAGGGCATGCTCACGGCGGCCTGATTCCACCTCAAGGAGATCCACATGAATCTGCGCAAAACCCTCTACGCCATCGCCCTGTTCTGCACCCCGGCGCTGGCCTTCGCCCACCCAGGGCATGGTGACTCCGGGATCATGGCCGGCCTGGCCCACCCGGTGTTTGGCCTGGATCACCTGCTGGCGATGTTCGCCGTTGGCCTGTGGGCCGCGCAGCAGAGTGGCGCAGCACGCTGGGCGCTGCCGGCGACCTTCGTCGGCAGCATGCTGATCGGCGGCCTGCTGGGTTTCGCCGGGGTGGAAATTCCGCTGATGGAAACCGGCATCGCCGGTTCGGTGCTGGCCTTCGGTCTGCTGGTGGCCGTGGCGGCGCGCCTGCCAATGGCCGCATCCATGACCCTGACCGCAGTATTTGCCCTGACCCACGGCGTCGCCCATGGCCTGGAGCTGCCGGACCTGGCCAGCCCCTTCGGCTACGCCATCGGCTTCATCGTCGCCACCGCAGCACTGCACGCTGTCGGCTTCGCCCTGGTGCGCTTTCTGCCGCGAGCGGCCGCACCGCTGGTGCGCATCGCTGGCGCTGCGTCAGCCGCCACTGGCGTCTGGCTGCTGGCCAGCTAAGCGCCGGCAATCGGTAAGGTGCGCCATGCGCACCAATGTCGACTCGTCCATCGCGAACACTGCGGTGCGCGACGTACCTTACCGACCGCCACCACAGCACTTGCCAACGCCCCCTGCGCTGGGGCACAAAGTCCCGAACCGCTTTCGAGACCCGGCCCATGCTGCGCTTCACCCGATTTCTGCTCGTCCCGCTGCTGCTGATCGGCATCATCGTGCTGGTACTGACGCTGACCAGCCGTCAGGCGAGCATGCCTGCGGTGCTCGAAGACCTCGGCGAACGCCCTCTGGTGATCGCCCATCGCGGTGGCAAGGGGCTATGGCCGGAGAACACCCTGTTCGCCTTCGAACGCGCCGCTGCTCTCGGCGTCGACATGCTGGAGATGGATCTGCACCTGAGTCAGGACGCCAAGCTGGTGGTGATCCATGATGAAACCCTGGAACGCACCACCAATGGCCAGGGCCCGGTCGCGCACTTCAGCCTCGCCGAACTGCAAGCGCTCGATGCCGGCTACAAATGGACGGCCGATGGCGGCCAGAGCTATCCCTACCGTGGCCAGGGTACGCGCATCGCCGCGCTGGAAGAGGTGTTCGAGCGCTTCCCATTGATCCCCAAGGCGCTCGAAATCAAGGTGCCCGATGTCGGCATGGAAGCTGTGCTCTGCGAAATGCTGGCGGCTTATGACCAACTCGATCGGGTCATCGTCGGCAGCTTTCATGAGCGCAGCCTCAAGCGCTTTCGTGAGCTCTGTCCGGAGGTCGCCACCTCGGCCGGACCGGTTTCGGTGCGCCTGTTGCTGGCGCTGAACTGGTTGGGTCTGAGCGACCTGCTATCACCCTCCTACCCGGTACTGCAGATTCCGCCCCAGCACAGCGGCCTGACCCTGGCCACCCCGCGCCTCATAGGCAATGCACAGACGCGTGGCTTGCACGTACAGCTGTGGACAATCAACGAACAGCCGGAAATGCGGCGACTACTGGAAATGGGCGCCAACGGGCTGATCACCGACTACCCGGATCGCGCCTTGCAGCTGCTCGGCCGCTCCACACAGCTCGGCGCGCTGCAGCCACAATGATGGCGAGCAACTCGCCACTTGCTCTTCGAGCCCGCCCGACAGGCGCTTGGTGGCCTTGCCACCAGCTTATCCACAGACCTGCCAACAGAATCCGGGGATAACCTGCTGTGCCCACAGAGCAGCCGGCGAAAACGCTGGACAAACCGACCCGCCTTCGCTCTCGCTCGAGTCTTCAAAGGCGCTGATCAAAAAACCAGCAAAGCGCTGAAAGACCCGCCAAATCGAGCCCTCAGCAATGCTTACAGCGCTTACCAACAAAACTATCCACAGACATCGTGGACAACCAACAACAGCCCGAAAAACTCCCTTCCAATTGTCAACCCACTGTGTACAAAGGAAAAATTCCGTTGCTCAAATATTCGTCAGCATGGCCGGAGCAACGCACGACGAGGCCAGCAGAGGAGCACTACCAGCTTAACCACAGAGATATCCACAGACCCCGTGGAAAACTTTATTATCGGCGTCTGGCACGCCACCTGCTATGAACCTCACGCTTCCCTGCCCTGCCTCTTCTCGTAAGGACACTTCATGTTCAGTTTCTTCCTCGCTGCCATGCTCCTCGGCTTCGTCTTCAACGCCGCGCCAGGTGCCGTTTTCAGCGAAACCCTGCGCCGTGGGCTGCGTGACGGCTACAAACCGGCATTGTTGGTACAGATCGGCTCGCTGGTGGGCGATGCTACCTGGGCCGCCCTGGGCCTGACCGGCCTGGCGCTGCTGCTCGACAGCGCACAGATTCGTTACCCGCTGACTCTGGCCAGCGCACTGTATCTGGCCTGGCTCGGCTACCAGTCGCTGCGCGACGCCCATCGCCCGCCGCAACCCAGCGACGATGGTCAGGTCGCGGCCGGAGGCGCATTCGCCGCTGGCGCTGCGCTGTCGCTGACCAACCCGCAGAACATCGTCTACTGGGCCGCCATGGGCGGGGCGATGGCGGCCATCGGCGTTGCCCAGCCAACGCCGACGCACCTGGCGGTGTTCTTCGCCGGCTTCATGGTGTCCTCGCTGCTCTGGTGCTTCATCTGCGCCGGCCTGGTGGACTGGTTTCGCCGCGCCGCGTCGCTGCTCTGGCACCGCCTGACTTACGCAGCCTGCGGCGTGGTGCTGCTGGGTCTGGCCGGGATGAGTGCGATGGAACTGGTCTGAGCGAGCCGCGACTATTGCCATCATCGAAACAATCTAACGGCGCGGCGCCAGCAACGGGACTAGCCTGAACCACATGTCCCCGCGTCAGGAAGCCGCGCCATGTACCTCAACGATCTGCTCAAGCAATTGCTCGCCAGTTACGCCTGCGCCACCTGCGGCATTGATACGCGGCACTGATACTTGGTGCGAACGCAGCGGCTGGTTACCCTTGGCTTATTTGCCCAAGGAGTCGTTGCATGTCCCTGCATAGTGTCTGTGTCTTCTGTGGTGCCAGCCCTGGCGCCAGTCCCGTTTACCGCGAGGCTGCCGAAGCGCTCGGCCAGCACCTGGCCGAGCGCGGCATTCGCCTGATCTATGGTGGCGGCGCCGTCGGCCTGATGGGTGTGGTCGCCGATGCGGCGTTGAACGCCGGTGGCGAAGTGATCGGTATCATCCCGCAAAGCCTGGAGCGCGCCGAAATCGGCCATCGCAACCTGACCTGCCTGGAAGTAGTGGACGGCATGCATGCACGCAAGGCGCGCATGGCCGAGCTGTCAGATGCCTTCATCGCCCTGCCCGGCGGCCTCGGCACCCTGGAAGAGCTGTTCGAGGTGTGGACCTGGGGCCAGTTGGGTTACCACGCCAAACCGCTGGGCCTGCTGGAGGTGAAGGGTTTTTACAGCAAACTCGGCGACTTCCTCGATCATCTGGTCGCCGAGCGCTTCGTTCGCCCACAGCACCGCGAGATGCTGCAGATCGCAGGCAACCCGCAGAACCTGCTTGATGCCCTCAGCGAATGGCGCCCCAGCGCGGCGCCGAAGTGGGTAGATCGCGCGCCCGTCTGAACCTGTACGCAGACATGTAACACAATGCTACGCTCTGCGGCTTCTCTCTCTCATGGAAGCCGCAACATGGCCGGAAGCAGCCTGCTCGCCCTGATCGACGACATCAGCACGGTACTCGACGACGTCGCCACCATGACCAAGATCGCCGCGCGCAAGACCGCCGGTGTACTGGGCGACGACCTCGCACTCAATGCCCAGCAGGTCACCGGAGTCAAGGCGGATCGCGAACTGCCGGTGGTCTGGGCCGTGGCCAAGGGCTCGCTGGTCAACAAGGCGATCCTGGTGCCGGCGGCGCTGCTGATCAGCGCCGTGGCGCCCTGGCTAGTGGTGCCCTTGTTGATGCTCGGTGGCCTGTTCCTCTGCTACGAAGGCGCCGAGAAGCTGCTGCACAAACTGCTGCACAAGCATGAGGATGACGAACAACAGGCACACCTGGAGGCCATCGCCGATGCGCAGGTGGACCTGGTGGCATTCGAGCGCGAGAAGATCCGTGGCGCGGTACGTACCGACTTCGTGCTGTCGGCCGAGATCATCGCCATCACCCTGGGCACCGTCGCCACTGCCAGTTTCCTCAATCAGGTGCTGGTGCTCAGCGGCATCGCTCTGCTGATGACCGTCGGCGTCTATGGCCTGGTGGCCGGCATCGTCAAGCTCGACGACGCCGGGCTCTACCTCAGCCAGCGCACCAGCGCCTTCGCCCAGGCCTGCGGCCGCGGCATCCTGCGCCTGGCCCCCTGGCTGATGAAAGCACTGTCGGTGATCGGCACCGCGGCCATGTTCATGGTCGGTGGCGGCATTCTCAGCCATGGTCTGCCGCCTGTGGAAAGTGCCGTGCATCACGCCGCCGAATGGGTCGCGCGCGACGCCGGCCTCCTGCTCTCGGCGATAGTGCCGACGCTGCTCAATGCCCTGCTGGGTGTCGTCGCCGGCTTGCTCAGCGTACCGCTGGTCAGCCTCGCCACACGCCTGTGGCAGGCCCTGCGCAAACCGCAGTCCGCTTAAGAAAACGCTCACTTTCTCATCAATCGTCTGCGCCCCTTGCCGGGCGCAGTCGAGGCCGGCTTTCCCCAAGCTTATCCACAGCTTGCTCCACGGCTTTCGTGGATAACCGGCCAGTGGCTGTCCAGACATGCGCAGAAGCCTTGACTTCTCGCTCAAGCAATTCATTTCAAAGCATTTTTCAGTGGCGAGCAGGTGTCTTGGGCAAAAGCTGACCAGATACCCAGAAAGCCCGCGGAAACAGGCCTCGAGCTGGCATCACAGAGCTTCCCCACAGAATTATCCACAGCTTTTCTGGATAACCAGGCGTGGCGTTCGGTCGCATCCATAAGCGCAGGCAGCTGTGCGAGTCTCTTCAGACCTGACCGGGTTATCAGAAACTGGAGGAATCAAGATGTTGCGTAACGTTGCCCTGCTGGCGCTGCTCGGACTTGCCAGCACACCGCTTCTGGCTGCCGAATGCGCGGTGGATGTCGAGTCGACCGATCAGATGACCTTCAACACCCAGGCCATCTCCGTCAGCAAGAGCTGCAAGACCTTCACCGTCAACCTCAAGCACACCGGCTCGCTGCCCAAGACCGCGATGGGCCATAACTGGGTGCTGAGCAAGACCGCCGACATGCCCGGCGTGGCCACCGACGGCATCTCTGCCGGCCCTGATGCCAGCTACCTCAAGGCCGGCGACGAGCGTGTGATCGCCCATACCGATCTGATCGGCGGCGGCGAAAGCACTTCGGTAACCTTCGATGTCAGCAAGCTGGCGGCAGGCGAAGACTACAGCTTCTTCTGTTCCTTCCCTGGCCACTACTCGCTGATGAAAGGCAGTCTGGCCCTGGTCGACTGAGGCCACCACAAACCGTGGGAGATGCGCCTGTCGCGCCCTCCCACGAACCTCATCCCAGCGGCAGCACCGTAACCTGCACGTCCGGGTCGTGGCTGCCGCCCCCCAGAATCACCCCACGCAACGGCGACACGTCGGAGAAATCCCGGCCCCAGGCCAGGGTGATGTGCTCCAGTGCCGGACGCACGTTGTTGGTCGGATCGAAGTCCACCCAACCCTGCCGCGGGCAATACAGCGACACCCAGGCATGCGAGGCATCCGCGCCGATCAGGCGTGGCTGGCCGGGTGGTGGCTGGGTCAGCAGGTAGCCGCTGACGTAACGCGCCGCCAGGCCACGCGAGCGCAGGCAGGCGAGCATCAGGTGGGCGAAGTCCTGGCAGACCCCGCGCTTTTCCTCCAGTACCTGCAGCAGCGGCGTCGCCACCTGAGTGGCTTCGGCATCGAAACTGAACTCGTCGAAAATCTTTTGCATCAGCGCCTGACATGCCTGCAGCAGCGGGCGCCCCGGCGTGAAGCAATCGTCGGCGTAGTCGGCGAATACCTGCTTGAGACGCACGTAGGGCGACTCGAAACGGTAGCGTGCCGCCTCCAGCAATGCAGGCTCCATCCGTTTGCCGCTGTAGCTGAGCGCGGCGCACGCTGCCTCCCAGTTCGGCGAGTCGTCCAGCTCCAGCGGCACACGCGTGAGCACCTCGACGCGCAACCGTGCGCTGACGCTGAGCTGCTCATGCGGGCGCTCGAACACCAGCCGAGTCAGTGGGTTGCCGAACACGTCCAGGCCGTCGCGGCGCTGGCAGGGCTGCGGGTCGATGCGCAGCTCCTGCTCGTGGCAGCGCTGCCAGGGGCAGTCACGCGGCCACAGGTGCGCCAGCTGCTGGGCCAGGGAAACCGGCGCCGAGTATCGGTAATGGGTGTCGTGAAGCACCTGATACAACGCGCTGCTCATGAGGATTGCGTCCGCTGGCTGACATCGACATGGGCGAAGAAACGCAGCCCGAGATGATCGGAGACCGCGCCGGCGGCCTCACTGATGGCCACCAGCAAATCGGCCAGGCCTTCAAGCACCGCCCGAGTGCTACCGGGGCCGAACAATGGGTTTTCCAGGCTGGCCAGGCTGAAGGCGGTGAGCTGCTGCTCCAGATAGACCAGGTAGCGCTCGGCTGGCAGCTCGAAACGTTCGTTGAGCCCTTCCAGCGAACGCAGCAGGGTGCGCATCTGGAAGATCACGGCGTGCGGGTTCTGCTCATCGAGCAGCAACAGGTCGAGTACCGGAATCAACTGCGCCGAAGCCAGGTAACGGGTGCGGTAGGTGATGCTGCTATTGCCCAGTTCCAGCAGCCATTCCAGCGCCGACTGGTCAGTGGCCGAACCGCTGCGCAGGAAGCCGGCGAAGCTGTCGCAGAGAAACTGCAAACGCTCGATATAGCGGCCGAGCATGAGAAAGCGCCAGCCGTCGTCGCGGGTCATGTCGTCGAGGGCGAAGCCCGACAGCGCCGCCAGCGACATCAACAGTCGGTTGAGAAAATCCAGCAGCTCGCCAAAGTCGGCCGGTTGGTCCTCGAGCAGCTGCGCCTCGCGCTGCAATTCCACCAGCGCCTGCCAGTTGGCCTGGGACAGCTTGCCACGCACACTGCCAGCGGCCCACTGCAAGCGCTGCAGATTGGAGCGCAGGCTGGCCGGCCAGTCGCTGCCCAGCAGCGCCTGTAGCAGACGCTCAGCCAGCTCGCCCTCCTCGGGATCTGCCAGCAGTCCCAAATCCTGCGCCAATGCCAACGCGCTCTGCAGCGCCTGCGGGTCGTCATCGTCATCGACGTAGCGCGCCAGCATGATACGCAGCAGGCGCGCATTGCCCTCGCAGCGCTCGGCGTAACGACCGAACCAGTAAAGGTTCTCCACCACGCGTGAAGGCAGGAAGGGGTCGCTGCGCACCAGGTCGGCAGTGCCCAGGGTGCGTTGCGTCTGCCAGGGCTCTCCGCCGCTCTGCCGCGTGCCCAGCACCCAGGTGTCCTTGCTCGCCCCACCGCGCTGCATCGACACCACCTCCGCATCGGCCTCGGCGGCCGCGCGGGTCAGGCCACCGGGCATCACCCGATAGCCATCGGCACTGGCCACGGCGAACACGCGCATGCCGATGGCCCGCGGCTGCAAACCGCTACCATCCCACACCGGCGCCTGCGACAACTTGGCCCGCGCTTGCGCGACATAGGCGTAGGGGCGTGCCTGCAGTCGTTCGGCCAGCTTGGCGCGCTGCGCCTCGTCCAGATCGCGGCCGAACACTGGCGTGAAGCTCTGCGAGGGGAACGCCGGGCGCACCAGCAACTGGTCGAGTTTCTCTAGCGCCTCGTCCAGCACCGGCGGCTCGCCGCACCACCAACTGGCGATGGACGGCAATAGCAGTTCCTCACCCAACAGATGCTCGCTGATCGCCGGCAGGAAACCGGGCAAGCCGGGCGACTCCAGCACGCCGCTGCCCAGGGCATTGGCCACCAGCACGCGACCACGGCGTACGGCTTCAAGGAGGCCGGGCACGCCGAGGGCGGAATCGGTGCGCAGCTCCAGCGGGTCGCAGTAGTCGTCGTCGAGACGGCGCAGCACCGCGTGCACGCGGCGCAGGCCGGCCAGGGTCTTGAGGTAGAGAGTGGCATCGCGCACGGTCAGGTCGCTGCCTTCGACCAGCGGGTAGCCGAGCTGACGCGCCAGGTACAGGTGTTCGAAGTAGCTTTCGTTGAAACGCCCTGGCGTGAGGAGCACCACCAATGGCGTCTCACCGCCGCTCGGCGCCTGGCGTGCCAGGGTGTCCTGCAGGGTACGGAAGAAACCGGCCAGGTACTGCACGCGCAGATCGCGGTACAGCTCGGGGAAGGCGCGGGAGACGATCTGCCGGTTCTCCAGCGCATAACCGGCACCGGAGGGCGCCTGGGTGCGGTCGGCGGTGACCCACCAACGACCATCCGGCGCCCGGGCCAGATCCACCGCGTACAGGTGCAGCCAGGTGCCTCCAGGCGCCTGCATGCCCTGGCACGGCCAGAGGAAGTTGTTGTGGCCGAATACCAGCTCGGTCGGCAGCAGGCCTTCGGCGATCAGCTTCTGCGGACCGTAGAGATCGGCCAGCACACGGTTGAGCAGGGTCGCGCGCTGCGCAACGCCGGCGGCGATCTGCTGCCACTCGTCAGCCGGTATCAGGTTGGGCAGCAAGTCCAGTTCCCAGGGGCGGTCGGCGCCGTCGGGGTCGGCATAGACGTTGTAGGTAACGCCGTTTTCCTGGATCTGCCGCGCCAGCATGGCCTCGCGCTGCGCCAGGTGCTCCGGGCGGCTGCGTACCAGTTGTTCATAAAGGCGGCGCCAGTGCGGGCGCACGTTGCCCTTGGCGTCGAGCAGTTCGTGGTAGGCGCCGTTAGGCGGCGGGTAATCGGCTAGCAGGTCGTGCATGGCAGGCTCGGCAGTGGCAAGGCGGTGCGGCTTTAAACTCCCCTCTCCCATTTATGGGAGAGGGGCCGGGGAGAGGGCTGAAAAAAGCGCGAAGTCGCCCACTCTCCCCTCTCCCTGACCCTCTCCCCAGAGGGGCGAGGGGACTGATCGCGGTAGCCGACACTCAGGTGAGCAACATGTCGTCAAACGCGACGCAGATCCAGGGTCATCGGCAGTTCATTATTGTCTATCGGCTGCATGACAGGGCGCTTGCCCGGGCTGTGGCCCAGGCGGAAGAAGCGTGCCAGGCGCCGGCTCTCGGCCTCGTACGCGTTGACCGGCAGGCTGTCGTAGTTGCGACCGCCCGGATGTGCCACATGGTACTGGCAACCGCCCAGCGAGCGCTGCATCCAGGTGTCGACAAGGTCGAACACCAGCGGCGCGTGCACACCGATGGTCGGTTGCAGGCAACTGGCCGGCTGCCAGGCGCGGAAACGCACACCCCCGACGAACTCGCCAACCTTGCCGGTCGGTCGCAACGGCACCGGCACGCCGTTGCAGGTCAGCACGTAGCGATCCGGCGCCATGCCGTTAACCTTCACCTGCATGCGCTCCAGCGACGAGTCGACGTAACGCACGGTGCCGCCGACTGCTCCCTCCTCGCCCAGCACATGCCAGGGCTCCAGCGCCTGGCGCAGCTCCAGATCGATGCCCTTGACCACGAAATCGCCGGCCTTGGGGAAACGGAACTCCAGATGCGGGGCGAACCATTCACTGCGCAGGCGATAACCGAAGCTGCCCAACTCCTGCAGCACGTCGGCGAAATCCTGCTCGACGAAATGCGGCAGCAGGTAGCGGTCATGCAGTTCGGTGCCCCAGCGCACCAGCTTCGCCGGCTGGTAGGGCTCCTGCCAGAAACGCGCGATCAGCGCACGCAGCAGCAGTTGCTGGGCCAGGCTCATCTGCGCATGCGGCGGCATCTCGAAAGCGCGCAGCTCGAGCAAGCCGAGGCGACCAGTGGCCGAGTCCGGCGAGTACAGCTTGTCGATGCAGAACTCGGCGCGGTGCGTGTTGCCGGTGACGTCCACCAGCAGGTTGCGCAGCAGACGATCGACCAGCCACGGCGGACAGTCGCGGCCCGGCTCGGGCATCTGCGCGAAGGCGATCTCCAGTTCGTACAGCGCATCGTTGCGCGCTTCATCCACGCGCGGCGCTTGAGACGTCGGACCGATAAACAGACCGCTAAACAGGTAGGACAGCGACGGGTGGTTGTGCCAGTAACTGATCAGGCTGCGCAGCAGGTCGGGGCGGCGCAGGAAGGGCGAGTCGCTTGGTGTCGCGCCGCCGAGAACGAAATGGTTGCCGCCGCCGGTGCCGGTGTGGCGTCCGTCGATCATGAACTTCTCGCTGGACAACCGCGATTGGCGCGCTGCCTCGTAGAGGAATTCGCAGCGCTCGACCAGCTCATCCCAGCTGGCAGCTGGGTGGATGTTGACCTCGATCACACCCGGATCGGGGGTGACACGGAAGTACTGCAGGCGCGGGTCCAGCGGCGGCTCATAGCCTTCCAGCAAGACCGGGCAATTGAGCTCGGCAGCCACGGCCTCGATGGCCGCGACCAGCTCCAGGTAGTCTTCGAGATGGCTCAGCGGCGGCATGAACAGGTACAGGCGCCCCTCGCGCGGCTCGGCACAGAGCGCGGTGCGCACGATGCCGGCAGCCGATTGCCCACTGGCCGGACGCGCGCTCTGTGGGCCGGCACTCGCACCGCGCCAGACACCGCGCAGCTGACGCTGGATCTGCGCCGGGCTGGGCAACGGCGGCAGCGCCTGACTGGGGTCGACCGGATTGACGTAGGGGTAGTCGGCCTGACTGACCCAGGGCAGCGAATCCAGCGGCAGGCGATAGCCCAGCGCCGAGTCACCGGGCAGCAGGCGGCAATGTTCGTCGCGCAGGAACCAGCGCCCGCTCTGCCAGCCATCGCCCACCACCTGACGCGCCAGCGGCAGCACGTGGCCAACCACGGCGTCGAGGCCCTGATCGAACACCTTGCGCAGGCGCTCGCGCTCCAGTGGGTCGCTCAGGCGTGGATCATCCGGGGTAACGTTGTCCGGCAGCTTGCGCTCGCGCCACAGGTAGTAGAACCAGTCCTCATAGGCCGGGAAAACGTTACCGCCATCTACGCCCAGATGTGCCGCCAGGGTGGCGAGAAAGCGCGAGGCCGTTTCTGCCGTAGCGCCATAACCGCGCTTCTCGTCAGCCAGCAGCTTGGGATCGTGCCACAGCGGTTCACCATCGCGGCGCCAGAAACAGTTCAGCGACCAGCGCGGCAACTGCTCGCCGGGGTACCACTTGCCCTGGCCGAAATGCACCAGCGCCTTGGGCGCATAGTGACTGCGCAGACGGTAGAACAGATCGGCGGCCAAGCGGCGCTTGTTCGGCCCCAGTGCGGCGGTATTCCACTCGTCGTCATCAGGGTAATCGAGGGCGACGAAGGTCGGCTCGCCACCCATGGTCAGGCGCACGTCGTGCTTGTGCAGGTCATCGTCGATCTGCCGGCCCAGCGCTTGGATCGCCTGCCACTGCGCCTCGCTGTAGGGCTTGGTGACGCGCGGTGCCTCCCACACACGCTCGACGCTCATCAGGTGCTCGAACTCCACCTCGCACTCGTCCAGTCCGCCGGTGATCGGCGCCGCCGAGGATGGCTCCGGGCTGCAGGCTAGCGGAATATGGCCTTCACCGGCGAACAGGCCGCTGGTCGGGTCGAGACCGACCCAGCCGGCACCAGGCAGGTACACCTCGCACCAGGCATGCAGGTCGGTGAAGTCCTTGTCGGTGCCGCTGGGGCCGTCGAGAGCTTTGACGTCGGCGGTGAGCTGGATCAGGTAGCCAGAGACGAAGCGCGCCGCCAGACCCAGGTGACGCAACAGTTGCACCAGCAGCCAGGCCGAGTCGCGGCACGAACCAGCGGCCAGCTCGAGCGACTGTTCCGGCGTCTGCACGCCCGGCTCCATGCGGATCAGGTAGCGGATGTCAGCCGACAGGCGCTGGTTCAGCTCGACCAGAAAATCGATGCTGGGCACCGGCTCGCGGGAAATGCCGGCCAGGTACTTGGCGAACAGCGGCGTGGCCGGCAGCTTAACCAGGTACGGCGCCAACTCGCGCTGCTCGCCCTCGGTGTAAGCGAAGGGAATGCGCTCGGCGTAGGGTTCGAGGAAGAAGTCGAAGGGGTTGAACACCGCCATCTCGGCGACCAGGTCGACCTCGACCTTGAACTCCCGAGTCTTTTCGGGAAACACCAGGCGCGCCAGGTAGTTGCCCTGCGGGTCTTGCTGCCAGTTGATGAAGTGCTGGCCCGGTTCGACCTTCAGCGCATAGGAAAGGATGCGTGTGCGACTGTGCGGCGCCGGCCGCAAACGTACGACTTGTGGCCCAAGGTTCACCGCACGGTCGTAGCGGTAGTGGGTGACGTGGTGCAGCGCGACATGAATCGACACGGCGGCCTCCTGCTAGCCTGGACGATACTCAGTGCAGCGCAAGACTTATGCCAGGGCTCAGACCACGCGCCAGCTAGGCCGGCCAGACAGCCCACGCACCAGAAGCAGGCCGTGCGCGCACCAGAGTCGACATCATGCACCATATAGATGCGCAGTTACGGCCAATTTGCCGGGCCCGACTTCTGCCGTAGACTGCGCTGACTTCATGCAAGGACGTATGCCATGCCGCGTCACAGCTCTCTTTCGACCCTCCTCGGCCTGCTGATCCTTGCGTTCAGCCCACTACTCTGGGCCGACGACCCGCTGCTCGATTCACCGACTCCCACCGCCACCCAACCCGGTGAGCGCCAGGTGCGCGGCGTGTTGCGCGCGCAAAACCAGGCGGTACTGTCCAGCGAACTACCTGGCCGCATCATCGAAATGCCATTCAGCGATGGCCAGGATTTCAACAAGGGCGACGTTCTGGTGCGCTTTGACTGCAGCGCTTACCAGGCCCAACTCAATGCGGCCCAAGCCGCCACTCGCGCCACCCGTGAAGAGCTGAACCACAAGAAGCAGTTGGCCGCCCTCAATTCGGTCGGCCGCTTCGAAGTGGCGCTGGCCGAGGCTCGGCAGGCCCAGGCTCAGGCGGAAACCCAGGTGTATCAGGTACAAGTGAAGCGCTGCAGCGTCGTCGCGCCCTTCAATGGCCGTGTGGTTCTACGCCGCGCGCAACCCCACGAAAGCGTGGCCAGTGGGACCCCACTGCTGGATGTCGTCGATAACGGCACGCTGGAAATTTATCTGCTGGTGCCGTCCAGTTGGCTTAGCCGCTTGCAGCCAGGCCAAACCTTCGATTTCACCCCCGACGAAACCGGCAAGCCGCTCCAGGCCACGGTAAAGCGCCTGGGCGCGCGTATCGATGAGGGCAGCCAAACCCTTCTGCTGATCGGCAGCCTGTCCGACGATGCCAAGGGCCTGCTCGCCGGCATGAGTGGCACGGCCCAGTTCCAGGTGACGGAATGAACGCACCGCTGCCCAGTACGGCCGAACGTGTATTCGCCCTGTTCCTCGGGCTCGAGCAACAGGCGCGCAAGGCCGGTAATACCGAGCAACTGGCCTTCGCCATGGTCAATGACGGCCAGGCACTGTTCGGCTTCCGCCACGCCGCCCTGCTGATCGCCGGCAGGGTGCAGGCACTGACCGGCATCAGCGTGGTGGAAGCGCATGCACCGTTCGTTGCCTTCGTCGAACGCGCCACCTCGGCCTTGCTCAAGCACGGCCGACTGGATGAAGGACACAGCATCGACCCTGCCCAGTTGGACGAGCAGGCCCGCGCCGACATGAACGACCTGTCCGCCCCACATGCCTATTGGCTGCCGCTGAAAAGCCGCAACGGCGAAACCTTCGGCGGCCTGTGGCTGGCTCGCGACACCCCCTTCAGCGAAGCGGAGCAATCATTGCTCAGGCAGTTGGCCGATACCTACGCCCACGCCTGGCTGGCGCTGCAACCGCGCAAGCCCTGGCGCATGCGCTGGCCGCGCAAGAAGCTGCTGGCCGTCGCGGCGGCGCTCTCGCTCCTGCTGCTGATTCCGGTACGCCAGTCGGTACTGGCACCTGCCGAAGTCGTCCCGCTGGGTGGCCGGGTGGTCGCCGCGCCGCTGGATGGCGTGATCGCCGAATTTCTGGTCAAGCCCAATCAAAGCGTCGCCGCCGGTGACCGGCTGGTGCGCTTCGAGGCCACCAGCCTCAAGGCCCAGGCCGATGTGGCCGAACGCGCCCTGGGCGTGGCCGAGGCCGAACTCAAGGCCAACAGCCAGCGCGCCTTCGCCGATGCCGAATCCAGCGCCCGCCTCGACCTGCTGGCCGCACGCGTCGAACAGAAGCGCGCCGAACGCGACTATGCCAGGCAACTGCTGGCCCGCAGCGAAGTACGCGCCGAGCGTTCAGGCATCGCCGTTTTCGCCGACGCCGAGCGCCTGACCGGCAAACCGGTGCAGACCGGCGAACGGCTGATGCAGATCGCCGACCCGAGCCAGGCCGAATTGCGTATCGAGCTGCCGGTGGGTGACGCCGTCGCCCTGCAGCCTGGCGCTGAAGTAGCGCTGTTTCTCGACAGCGATCCACTCAATCGCCATGAGGCTCAGTTGGAGCGTTCCGCCTATGAAGCCCAGACCACCGCCGCCGGGCAATTGGCCTACCGCCTGGATGCGCGCTTCGTCGATACCCCACCACGTGTAGGGCTGCGTGGCACCGCCAAGCTGTTCGGTGATCGTGCGCCGCTGGCCTATTACCTGCTGCGCCGGCCCCTGGCCGCGGCCCGCCAGAGCCTGGGTTTCTGATGCTGCCTGCCCTGCGCCCCGATCTGCAGCTTTCACCGGCGGCGCCTGGCCTCGACGGCGCCCCGCAATGGACGTTGGCCGACCCGTTACGCGGTCGCTACTTCAAACTCGGCGCCGCCGCCGTGCGCCTGCTGCGCCACTGGACACTGGGCGAACCGCAGCGTGTATTGGCGGCGGCCAATGCAGAGCCTGGCCTGCCCTTGGGTCAGGCCGAACTTGAGGACATGCTGCGCTTTCTCAGCAGCCATGACCTGATCGCTGCCCTGGACGACAAACAGCGCGCCAGCTACGCGATGAAAGCCGCCACCCAGCGCCAAAGTCCGTGGAAACGGGTGCTGCATCAATACCTGTTCTTTCGCATTCCTCTGTGGCGGCCCGATCCTTTCCTCAATCGCGCCTGGCCCGTGCTCGAACGCCACGGCCCCTGGCTGCTGCGCTGGGGCCTGCCACTGGTCTTTGTACTGGGCTTGTTCCTGGTGATGCGCGATTGGCAGCGCTTCCTCGCCACCTTCCCCCATCTGTTCAGCCTCGGAGGCGCATTGGCCTTCGGCATCGCGCTGACCTTCGCCAAGCTCTGTCACGAGTTCGGCCACGCCTTCATGGCCAAGCGCGCCGGCTGCCGGGTACAGAGCATGGGCCTGGCCTTCATGGTGTTGCTGCCGATGTTCTACACCGATGTCAGCGATGCCTGGCGCGTGCGCGACCGGCGTTCGCGACTGCTGATAGGTGCAGGCGGCGTGTTCGCCGAACTGCTGCTGGCGGTGCTGGCACTGCTGGCCTGGTCATTGCTGCCGGACGGCCCCTTGCGTACCTCAGCCTTCATGCTGGCCAGCGCGACCTGGATCACCACGTTGGTGATCAACCTCAATCCCTTCATGCGCTTCGATGGCTACTTCCTGATCAGCGATCTGTGGGGCGTCGATAACCTGCAGAACCGTGCCTTCGCCCTGTGTCGCTGGCGCCTGCGCGAAGCCCTGTTCGGCTATGGCGAACCGGCACCGGAACCCTGGTCACCCAGCATGACCCGGCGTCTGCTGATCTGGGGCTACGGCTCCTGGATATGGCGCACAATCCTGTTCCTCGGCATCGCCTTGGCGGTCTATCACCTGTTCTTCAAGGTGCTCGGCATCTTCCTGATGGTGGTTGAACTGCTCTGGTTCATTGGCCTGCCCATCTGGCGCGAGCTGGGCGAATGGTGGCAACGCCGTGAGCAGGCCGACTCACGCAAGGTGCTGATCACCGGCCTGAGCCTTGGCGCGGTAATGCTGGTGCTCATCGTGCCCTGGCGCAGCTCGGTGGAAATCCCTGCAGTGCTCGAAGCCTCACGCACCAGCGCCCTGCATGCGCCGGTGGCCGCGCGCTTGAAAGCCGTGCACGTGCAAGACGGGCAGAGCGTGGCAGTCGGCGACCTGCTGCTGGAGCTGGATTCGCCCGATCTGGACTCGCGCCAGGCCATCGTCCGGCGCGAGACCGAAATTCTTCAGCTGCAACTGCGCCGCCAGTCCGCACGCAGCGAAACGGCAGCCGATGCCGGCATCCTCGAACAACGCCTGGCCGAGGCCGTGGCCGAATACCGCGGTTTGGCCGCCCAGCGCGAGCGCCTGCAACTGCGCTCACCGCAGGCCGGCGTGGTACGCGACCTGCAACGCGACCTGAGCGCGGACCGCTGGCTGCACCCTGCCGAATCACTTGCACGCATCGTCGAGCCGGGACTACGCCTGCGCGGCTATCTGGCCGAAGAAAACCTCTGGCGGGTCGAAACGGGCAGCGAAGGACGCTTCATCACTGACGACCCGGCACGCCCGGCGGTGAAAGTGCGCCTGGACGAAGTGGACGCCACCGGCGTCGCCTATCTGGAACTGGAAGCGCTCAGCTCGGATCACGGCGGTCCCATTGCCGTACGCCGTGACGCACAGCGCCGCGCAGAACCTGTGCAAGCACAGTACGGCGTACGTCTGACGCTATTGGATAACGACATCCATCCCGATCACCCCCTGCGCGGCGTGGTGATACTGGACGGAGAGCGGCAGTCGCTACTCGGCGCTGCCTGGCGGCGGATCGCGGCGCTCGGCGTGCGCGAAAGTGGTTTTTAATTACTGGCCTACGCCCTCCGCCAGACGCCGAACTGGCGGCCATTGACATCTAGACTCAACGCGATCCTAATCCGGTTACCCAGCTAATGGCACGATGCGATCAAAGGGAGTTACGTCATGTTCTGGAATGATAAGAAGTCATCGCCTCGTTCCCCAGTCGCCACGCCTAGAACACCATTAGCCATATCCTTGGAACCGCGCATGCTGTTCGACGGCGCGGTTGCCGCCACCGTGGCCGATGCTGCGGCCAATCAGCCCGCCGCGACACCCAGCGCCCAGGAAAGCACCACCACCGATACCGCCAGCCACGACGGGCTGGCAGCCACGCCTACCGCCGGCACCGCCGACCAGCGCCAGGAAGTGGTGTTCATCGATGGCCAGGTCACCAAGAAGCAGCAATTGATCGAGGGCTTCGCACCAGGCACCGAAGTGGTCGTGCTCGATAGCAGCGAGGATGGCTTGCAGCAGATCGCTGACTACCTAGAGGGACGTGAAGGCATCGACGCGGTGCATATTTTCAGCCACGGCAGCGCAGGCAAGCTATTGCTTGGCAACACCTGGATTGATGCAGGCACACTCAATGCCCGCAGCGATGTGTTGAACCAGCTTGGACGCGTATTCAGCGAACAGGGCGATCTCCTGCTTTACGGATGCGATGTCGCCAGCGGCGATAAGGGCGCCGACTTCATTCAACGCCTGGCAAGCGCTACGGGTACCGACGTGGCAGCGAGCAACGATGACTCCGGGTCCAGCAGCATTGGCGGCGATAGCGAACTGGAAGTGCACATCGGCGGCGTGGAAGCGGCAGCGCTGTCGCTGGAGTCCTATCAGGCAAAGCTCGATGGCGGCACCCTTGCCTACAGCATGACGGGTGACCAGAACTTCGGATCAGTATTCAACGATGGCGAAGGTGGCACCCTGAACCTGTCGGAAGTTGATCTGAACATCTACTTCATCGACTCGTCCGGAAACACCGCTGGCAACGTGATCGGCTGGCATCCAAACGACTACCCTGGCCAATATCCTGAATTACCTACGCTTGCATCGGATATTTACTGGAGCGTAGGCGGAGACCCCAATCCACGCCCTGATCGCATGGTCATAGAGTCTGCCGACGGCAGTGAATTCAACTTCGAAAGTATCACCCTCATCGACCATCAGTGGTTTACCTTAAATCCCCAATGGACCAACGACGACATTCTGCAGACCGTCACGGCCTACAGGGATGGAGCACAGGTTGCCTACGCGGAGTTTTTCATACCGCCGAACACAGCCAGCGGCATCTACACCATCAACCAGACGAACGTACTCAGCCACATAGGCTTTCAGTCAGCCGACAAGATCGTTTTTGGATATGCCGGTACCAACAATGGCATGTACTACGGCTTCAACAATGTCGTGATCGGCAGCTCCAATGCGGCTCCCGTAGTCAACGGCCTCAACGGCGACAGCGTCGCCTGGGCCGGTGTAGGCAACACCGTGTCGCTGGATGCCAGTGGCAATGCCAATCTAGCCGACGCGGAACTGGATGCGCTTAACAGTGGCAATGGCAACTGGGCAGATGCCACGCTGACTGTCCAACGCTCTGGCATGGCCATTACGTCGGATATTTTTGGTTTCAACACGTCAGGGGCACTGTTTACGGTTAGCGGTAGCGATCTGCAATCCGGCGGTCAAACCTTCGCGACCTTCACCAACACCAACGGTGTATTGACCATCACCTTTACCAGCACTGGTACAACGGCGACCAGCGCACTGGTCGATAACGTTGTCCAACGCATTACCTATCGCAGCGATACCCCAGCCGGCGATGCCACGATCAGCTTTGCCCTGACCGATGGCGACGGAGGCACTGCGACAACCGCAAATGTCACGGTCACCAGCGATTTCATATACGTGACCAACAACACCGACACTGCCACCATCAACGTCAGTAACGGCGTGAGCTTCAGCGAGGCCGTGGCCATTGCCGCCGCCGACAACACCGGCAGCCAGACCATCGTCTTCGATGGCTCCCTGGCAGGCCAGACGCTCAACCTCAATGTCGTATCGTTCAACGAAAGCCTGACCTTCGACATGGATCAGGTGAGCGGTCTCACGCTCACCGGCGGCACCATCACCCTGGCCGGCGGCACCACCCAGATCTTCACCAACGGTTCGGGAGACACTGCATCCATCGTCAGCGTGGTCGCCGGCAGCGGCGCCCTGACCAAGGCGGGGGCCGGCAACCTGACCCTGGCCGGCAGTGCCAACAGCTTCTCCGGCGCCACCAGCATCGCTGACGGCATCCTGACCGTCGCCAATGGCGATGCCATTGCCAACAACAGCAGCTTGTCGATCGCCGCAGGCGCCACCCTGGCGCTGAACAGTAACGAAACCATCGGCAATCTCTCCGGGGCGGGGGCGATCAACCTGGGCAGCAGCACCCTGACCACGACCCAGACTGCGGACACCACCTTCTCCGGCAATATCAGTGGCAACGGTGGCCTGTCTATCAACCAGACAGGCTCGGCCAGCCATGCCCTGACCCTCTCCGGCAGCAACAGCTACAGCGGCAGCACCACGCTGCTCAATTACGGTTGGCTGAGACTCGATGGCGACGCCTCGATGTCCAGCAGCAGTGCGGTACGGGTCAACGGCAACAGCGTGCTGACCCTGCTCTCGGATCAGACCATCGGCAGCCTGGCGAGCAACAACACCAACGCCAGCATCCAGCTCGGCAGCTACACCCTCACCAGTGGGGGCGACAATGCTTCAACCAGCGTCTCCGGGATTATTTCCGGCAGCGGCTCACTGATCAAGCAGGGCAGCGGCATCCTGACCCTGAACGGCAGCAACACCTACAGCGGCACCACCACCGTATCCGCCGGCACGCTGTCGATCGCCGGCGACGGCAACCTGGGCAGTGGCGGCCTGACCCTGGCTGGCAGCACGCTTGCAATCACCGGTGCCACCACCATCGACAATGCCATCGCCCTCACCGGCAACAGCACCATCGACAACAGTGACGCCACCACCCTCAGCGGCGCCATCAGCGGCGCCTACGCCCTGACGAAAACCGGCGCCGGCACCCTGACCCTGTCCGCCAGCAACAGCTATGGCGCCACTTTTGTCAATGCCGGCACCCTGAGCGTGGACAGCGACGGCAACCTGGGCTCTGGAACGGTCAATCTGGCCGCCGGCACCATGTTGGCGCTCACCGGCGCGACCAACGTCGACAACGCCATCGTCCTTGGCGGCAATGCCACGGTCACTGCCGCAGCCAACGCCACCCTGTCCGGCGTGGTCAGCGGTGCCTACACCCTGACCAAGGCAGGCGCCGCGACCCTGACCCTGGATGGCAGCAACACCTACGGCGCCACCACCGTCAGCGCTGGCATTCTGAGGGTCGCCAGCGATGCCAACCTGGGCAGCGGCACGCTGACCCTGGCTGCCGGCTCGACCTTGACCGTGACCAACGCCACCACCATCGACAACGCCATCGCCCTGAGCGGCAACGCCACCATGAGCACTGGCGCAGATACCACGCTCTCCGGCGTGATCAGCGGCAGCAATAATCTGACCAAGACCGGCACAGCAACCCTGACGCTGAGCGGTAGCAATACCTATAGCGGCAGCACCAGCGTCAGTGCAGGCACCCTGAGCATTGCCAGCGACGGCAACCTCGGCGCCGGCAACCTCAACCTGGCCAACGGCACCACCCTACAGATCACCGGCAACACCACCATCGACAATGCCCTGGCCTTGACCGGCGTGGCCACCATCAATGCCGGCGCGGCCTCTACCCTGTCCGGCACCATCAGTGGCTCGGGCAGCCTGACCAAGGCGGGCTCCAGCAACCTGACCCTGTCGGGTAGCAACACCAACACGGGCACGACCAGCGTGTCTGCCGGCACCTTGGTCGTGGACGGCAGCACCAGCAGCGCTACCATTGTGGCCAATGGCGCCACCCTGGCCGGCGGCGGCACCCTGGGTGGCGACGTCATCGTGCAGAACGGCGGTACCCTTTCCCCGGGCAACAGCGGTGCCGGCACCCTGACCGTGAATGGCAATCTGATCCTGGATGCAGGCAGCACCCTGGCACTGGATATCAATGGCGCCAGTGCTGGCACCGGCTACGACCAGGTCGTGGTCAATGGCTCCGTCGACGTTTCCGGCGCGACCCTGACGGTCAACCATGGTTATGCCGCCGGCAATGGCGAGATCTACAAGGTCATCCTCAATGACGCCGCCGATGCGATCACCGGCACCTTCAGTGGCCTCAGCGAAGGCAGCACCTTCAACGCGGCGGGCAATGGTACCCAATTGACCACAAGCTATGCCGGCGACACCGGCAATGATCTGACCCTGACCGCCCCCAACGCCCCGACGGTCACCAGCGTTTCGTCCAGCACGGCCAACGGGACCTACAAGATCGGTGACACCATCACCATCAACGTGCAGTTCGACAGCGCGGTCGACGTCACCGGCACCCCGACCCTAACCCTGGAAACCGGCACCACCGATCGCGTACTCAACTACCTTTCCGGCTCGGGCAGCGACACCCTGAGCTTCAGCTACACCATACAGGCCGGTGACAGCTCCGCCGACCTCGACTACGCCTCCACCTCGGCCCTGAGCCTCAACGGCGGCAGCATTCAGGACGGCGCCAGCCAGGCCGCCATCCTCACCCTGCCAACACCTGGCGCGGCAGGTTCCCTGGGGGCCAACAAGGCCCTGGTGGTGGACGGCGTTCGGCCTGCCGCCACCAGCATCACCCTCAGCGACACAACCCTTGGCATCGGCGAGACCGCCACCGTCACCGTGACCTTCAACGAAGCCGTGCAGGGCCTGGACGTCGGCGACTTCAACATAGCCAATGGCAGCCTCAGCAACCCCAGCAGCAGTGACGGTGGCCTGACCTGGACGGCCACCTTCACTCCGAGCGCCACCATCACCGATGCCAGCAACCTCATTACCCTCAACAACAGCGGCGTGATGGATCTGGCGGGTAACCTCGGCAGCGGCAGTACGGATTCGGCCAACTACGTGGTCGACACCCAGCGTCCCACCGCCACCATCGTGGTGAACGACAGCGCCCTGAAGGCCGGACAGACCACCACCGTCACCATCACCTTCAGCGAGGCGGTGACCGGGCTGACCACCGCCGACTTCAGCGTGGCCAATGGCACCCTCAGCAACCTGTCCACCTCGGACAACATCACCTGGACCGCCACCCTGACGCCCAGTGCAAACGTCACCGACGCCAGCAACCTGATCACCCTGGACAATACCGGTGTAACCGACCAGGCCGGCAACACCGGCACGGGCAGCACCGATTCGGGCAACTACGCCATCGACACCCTGCTCCCGACGGCCGGCATCGTGATCACCGATACCGCGCTCAAGGCTGGGCAGAGCACCACGGTCACCATCACTTTCAGCGAGGCGGTGACCGGGCTGACCACGACCGACTTCAGCGTGGCCAATGGTGCACTCAGCGACCTCGGCTCCAGCGATGGCGGCATCACCTGGACGGCAACCCTGACACCTGACGCCGACGTCACCGATGCCACCAATCTGATCACCCTGGACAACACCGGCTACACCGATGCCGCCGGCAACACCGGCGTCGGCAGCACCGATTCGGGCAACTACGCCATCGACAGCAGGGCACCGACTGTCACCTCGGTCAACGTGCCAGCCAACGGCACCTACGTGGCGGGTGACGCCCTCGACTTCACGGTGAACTTCGACGAAGCCGTAACCGTTGATACCGCTGGCGGCACACCGCGCCTGGCGATTACCCTGGATACCGGCGGCACCGTCTACGCCAACTACCTGAGTGGATCGGGCAGCACCGCGCTGGTGTTCCGCCTGACCGTCGCCAACGGCCAGCAGGACAGCAACGGCATTGCCATCGGCACCAACTTCCAGAGCAACGGCGCGACCCTGCGCGATGCCGCCGGCAATGATACCCAGACCGCGCTCAATAACGTTCCCTCCACAGCAGACGTGTTGGTGGATGCCGCACCGCCACAGGTGACCGGCATCGCCCTCGACGGCACATCGCCCACCACCAATACCACCCTCGGCTTCACCGTTACCTTCAGCGAGGACGTCAATGGCGTCGATCTGACCGACTTCGCTCTGGCCACCACGGGCAGCGCCAACGGTACCCTGCTCTCGCTGGTACAGATCGATGCACGTACCTATCGCATCAGCGTCGGCGGCGTGACGGGCCAGGGTACGCTTGGCCTGTCACTCACGGCCGCTGGTAGCGGCATCGTTGATGCCGTCGGTAACGCCATGCAGAGCAACTTCTCCAGCGCCGGCTACACGCTGGGCGGGCTCAATACCGGCGATCCGGAGTTCCGCGCTAACCCGACGCCCAACTTACCCACTACACCGACCGCACCGGCTCAACCCAGTGTGCCCGGCGCGCCACCCTCCAGCACCACCTCGCCACTGTTGCCGCCGCCATTGTTCGAGCAACCGACTCTCGGTAGCGGCGTACCCACGGTGGGCAACATCTTCATCAACAACGGTGCGCTGGCGCCCAGCTTCATCGCCCAGGTCTTTGCCAGCAGCGACAGCGGTGCCGGCAATGGCAGCGGCATTGGTTTCCTCGGCTTTGGCGGGGGCGACGGCGGCGTGTTCGGTACCAGCAGTTTCTCCAGCATGTTCAACAAGGACGTACCGCTGGAATCAGGCGAAATCCAGCTCCGCTGGGGGACTTCCAGCGGCAATGGCTTGGGCGGGGGAGAGGTTCTCGGAGCACCGACTCTGAGCCAGCAACTGCAGGAGATCGGTGAAAGCGAACAACGCCAGATAAGAGAGCTTGCCTGGGCGTTGGGAGAAATTCCGTTGCAGATGCCACAAGCGTAATCGACAAGACAGATAAGAATCGAATGAGTGCCATACCAGGGGGCGGCCCAAGGATGAGCAAAGCAGCGAAATTTTTCAGTATCAGTCTACTGGCTCTAGCCGTTGGTGGATGCGCGGTGACCAGCCAACCCATCGACCGCAGCGTCAGCGAGCAACGCGCGCAGCAGGATTTGGCGAGCATGTTCAAGGATCAGGAACCGCTCAGCGGCCCACTTACCTTGCACGAAGCCATGGCCCGCGCGGTCAAGTACAACCTCGAGGCGCGCTTGAAGGTCATGGAAGAAGCCATGGCTCAGCGCCAGGTCGACCTGGCCACCTTCGACATGCTGCCACGCATGGCGCTGTCCGCCGGCTATGCCGGACGTAACAACGTCAGCGCCTCAAGCAGCCAGAGCATCGAAACCGGCACCCAGTCTCTGGAGCCGTCCACCTCGCAGGACCGCGACCGTGGCGTGGCGGATCTGACCATGGTGTGGAACGTGCTGGACTTCGGTGTCAGCTACGTCAGCGCCAAGCAACAGGGGGACCAGCGCCTGATCGTGCAAGAGCGCCGGCGCAAGGTGGTGCACACCATCATTCAGGATGTGCGCTCCGCCTACTGGCGTGCCGTGGCGGCAGATCGTCTGCTAACTCAGATCGACAGCCTCATGGCCCGCGTCGCCCAGGCTCGCGACAACAGCCAGCGCCTGAGCGAACAACGCATCGGCGACCCGATCCAGGCCCTGAGCTATCAGCGCGCGCTGATCGAGGCCACCCGCCAGCTGGAGGAACAACGCCGCGCCCTGTCGCTGGCCAAGACCGAGCTGGCTACCCTGATCAACCTGCCACTGGGCACTCAGGTCGAACTGGCGCCTGACGCCGGTTATCAGATGCCGGAACTCAAGGTGGCGCTGGACACGCTGGAGCGGGAGGCTCTGGCCAGTCGTCCCGAACTGCGCGAGCAGGATTACCAGGCGCGCATCAGCGCCGCAGAAACACGCAAAGCCATGCTCCGTCTGCTGCCAGGCCTGGAGTTTTCCGCCGGCGGACACTACGACAGCAACTCGTTCCTGGTGAACCAAAGCTGGGCCGACTACGGCGTGAAAGTCACCTGGAACCTGTTCAACGTGCTCTCCGCGCCAGCCGCCATTGACGTTGCCAAAGCAGGCCAGGAGGTCGCCGATGCGCGGCGTCAGGCCATGTCTATGGCGATCCTCGCCCAACTGCACGTTGCCAACGCCAACTTCCGCGAAGCCCAACGTCAATTCCAGACCAGCCAGCAACTCGCCGGCCTGGATGGGCAGATCGTCGAGCAACTGCGTAATCGCTACCAGGCCCAGGGCATTGGCGAGCTGGAACTGATCCAGGGCGAGCTGAATACACTACAGGCGGATCTGCGCCGTGACCTGGCCTACGCCGAGCTGCGTAACAGCTATGGCCAGCTATTCGCCAGCGTCGGCCTCGACCCGCTGCCCGAGAGCGTCGCGTCCGACAGCGTTGCGGATATCGCTGCAGCGCTGTCCAGCCGCGAAGCGCAGTGGCAGGCAGGTCAGCTCTAGCCTGTCAGCACTCGCCATCGAGACTGGCGATCCAGCGGTCGATCACCTCCAGACCTTCGCGGTGGGAGGTGGAACGCCCCAGCTCGGGCATCATGATGCTGGGGTCGGTGCTGTGCAGACGAAAGCTCAGCACCGATTTCTCCGGCGCACCGGGATATATGTCCACCAGTCGGTCACCTGAGCCCTTGCCCGCAGCTACTGGCTGCTTGCACAGGCCATAGGCGATGCTCAGCGGCGTAGCCGGATCGAGATACAAACCTGAGGTACGCCCCGGCCCTTCGGGGTTATGGCAGTGCGAGCAGTTGGCATCCAGATAACTACGCGCCTGATGCTCCAGACTCTCCCCTTCATGCGGTGCGCCCCACAGGGCGTTGCGTGGAACGCCGGCCATGTCAGCCGGAACGCCTTGCAGAAAACCGATACCCTGCCAGCGCAACAACTGGTTGGCCGTTCCATCGGCATAGGCGAAATCCTTGTTCAGATGACGCGCCTTCGGCCCCAGGGGTTGTACGCCCTTGCCCGCCTGCTCCTCGTGACAACCCGCACACTGGTTGGCATCGGGCACCTGATAGTCGACTGCCAGCACCTCGCCAGTTTCATCATGCAGTTGCAGATCGAAGCCGGCGCCTGCCCAGTCCAGCGTGGCCTCGCGTTGCGCCTCGTCCCAGATGTAAGGAAGGGCGACCCAGCCCTGTTCCTGACGTAGCAGGATGCGCGTCTCGATCAGCCGTACCCGCTTCAGTTCCACCGCCTCGACATCGTGCTGCTCGCTGCGCTGCAACCGGCCCTGGGTATCGATCGGGTAGTAGAAGGTTTTGCTCAGCACGGTGCCAACGGGGTAATCGAAACGTGCTTCGCCATAGCGAGCATGGCTCCCTTCGGGCAGCCAGATCGTACGCAGCTTGTGCGCATAATCGGTGAACAGCGGCGTATTCAGATCGTAGGGCTGTACACCTTCGACTGGCTGCAACTGGCCGTCACGCTGTTGCAGCACACCCCAGGCGCTGAGCTTGTGCGGATAGTCTTCACTGCTGGGCAGATACAGGGGCGTACGCGCTTGCTCACAGGCGCCGAGCAGAGAGGCGGCGATCAACAGCCAGGCGCACTTCATGCTTACTTACCTGCCTCGGCCAGGGCTGCGCGCAGCTCGACGGCAGGAAGACGAGGCAGCTCGCAGCGGTGCGGCTCGATGTCCGTGCTGATGTTCTTGTAGCCGCCGGGGCCGTCGACGTTGACGATGCCGGCATCGCCATTGTCGATGCAGATGGCCAACTCAGCCGGCAGCTTGCCATCGACCAGTTTTTCAGGGTTCACGTAACCATCCCAGAGGATGTCCGGCAGGCGGCCATTGAGACCGAACTTGGCCAGCCTCAGCGCTTTCAGCTCGAGGTTGTCGGGGCTGTCGCCGCCCGGTCCGAAGCGGTTGCCATGAATATGAATGGCCTCCGGGTAGGGATCGAAGTCCGCCTCGGTGGAGAGGTCGGTGTAGCCAGTGCTGAAGTAGCTACTGACGATCACGTTGGCCGTGCGGTGGTCGCCAATATCGTTATCGAAAATCTCCACCTTGTCGTTGGAGTTGACCAACACGCCAGAGCCCGCCGGCACACTGGCGACCGGCGTGCCCTTGTGGCCGAAGTTCTTGTGGTTGTTGCTCTCGACCTTGTTGCGGTAGACCCGAGTGGTGTGACCTGGCTGTGGCAGGTTGGGCATGTTGAACACCAGGATGCCGCCGGTATTACCGGTGGCGACGTTGTCGTAAACGTCCGCACCGATGGTGTTCTCGATCTCGATACCGGCGACGTTGCGCTCGGCACGGCTGTTGCGCACCACCACGTTGCGCGACTGGCCAACGTAGATGCCGGCGTCCGAGGCCCCGATGGCCACCACGCCGTCGATCAGCACGTTCTCGGTCTGCACCGGGTAGATGCCATAGGCACCATTCTCGGTAGCCGGACCATTGGTCCACTCGGTGCGCACGCGACGGATGATGATGTTCTGGCCGCCAACAACCTTGAGCGCATCGCCCTTGGTGTCCTCCAGGGCCAGATCCTCGATGGTGAAGTCGGAAGCGTTCACCAACAGCCCTTCAGCGCCGGACTTCTGGCCCTTGAAGTTGAGGATGCTCTGATCCATGCCAGCACCGCGCAACGTCACACCGCTGACCTTGAGGCTCAGGCTGCGGTCGAGCTGCCAGGTGCCGGCGGGAATCTCGATCACCTCACCCGGCTTGGCCTTGATCAGCTGCGTCTGCAGTTGCTTCTGAAAGTCGAGACTGGCCACGGGCGGCGCTTCGCTCTCCCCGCATGCTGTCAGCAGCAAGGACAGAGCAATAAACGAGGTGGCGGCAAGGCGCATGATGGGACTCCACTGTTGTTTTTATATTATGGAACCATAGTACCAACAAGCGAACAAGCCAACCTCCGCAAGCTGCGCCATGAAACCAAGCCAGATGCTTGCAGCCCCCACCGGGAAACAACAGACTACGAACACTTTCGCAGCCCAAGGACAGGCCGCCATGCACACCCTCGAACGCATTTATCCCTTGAAGATGGATGATCGCCTGGCCGCCGACCTGGCCACTCTCGAGTTGCACATGCAGCGCTACGAATTCGCCAGCGACTCGCTGGCAGGCTCGCGCGTGCTCGATATGGCGTGCGGCTGTGGATATGGCAGTGCATTGCTGGCCGAACGGCATCCGGACAAGCAGATCACCGGTATCGACATCGATCCCGAAGCCATTGCCTACGCGCAGGCGAATTATCAGCGACCCAACCTGCGCTATCAGTGCGCCAATGCCGAAACCTTCGCCGACAGTTCAGGCTTCGACAGCATTGTCAGCCTGGAAACCATCGAGCATCTACCAGACCCGCTGCGCCTGGCAGAAAACCTCGTACGACTGCTGGCCCAGGGTGGCCGTATCATTGCCTCGGTGCCGACCACACCGACACTCGACGGCAACCCGCACCACCTGCATGACTTCAGCCCGGCCAGCTTCGCGCGCCTGTTCAGTCGCCATGGGCTGCGCCCGCATGAGCGTTTCGAGCAGATCCAGCGCTGGGAGTTTTCCGGGCTGTTCAAGAAGCCGGAGAAAAGGGAGGCACGCCAGCACCGCTCGGAAGGTGTCGGCAATGCCGTACTGGCGTATTACCGCAGCCACCCGTTTTATCTGTTCAGGCGCTTGTGGTCGATCCTGCGCTATGGCCCAAGCAATCGCTACCTGACCTGCCGTTTCAGCACGGACTGAGACAAGCCACACCTCACACGACAATGGTGAGCTGAAGCCCACCCTACGAGGCGCTGGCTAGGGCTTCTGAAACGAAAACGCCAGCACAGTGCTGGCGTTTTCGTGAGTGCTGCTGATGATTCAGCGCGGTACCGCTGGCTTCTTCCCGTGCTTCTTGCCCTTGCCTTTGGCGGCGCCCGCACGTTCACGCGCGGCTTGCTGGTTACGCGCCTCAGCCGCCGCCTTGGCCTGCTCACGCTTGTCCCAGGGCTTGCTGCCGTCGCTGGCACGAGGCGGCAAGCCGGTGTGCTGGGTCAGGATCTTGCCCACTTTCTTGCTGCCGGCGGGCGTCGAGTTCTTGCGTCGGGCGCTCTGGTACTCGTCGCTCTGCGGCTGGTAGGTGGGGATCAGTTGATGCTTGCCATTGCCGATCAGATCGCTACGGCCCATGCGCTCCAGCGCTTCACGCAGCAGCGGCCACCCTTTCGGATCGTGATAGCGCAGGAAGGCCTTGTGCAGGCGACGCTGCTGCTCGCTCTTGACGATCTCGACGCCGTCGCTCTTGTAGGTCACCTTGCGCAGCGGGTTCTTGCCCGAGTGGTACATGGCCGTGGCCGTGGCCATCGGTGACGGGTAGAACGCCTGCACCTGGTCGGCACGGAAACCGTTGCGCTTGAGCCACAGGGCGAGGTTCATCATGTCCTCGTCGGTGGTGCCCGGATGCGCGGCGATGAAGTACGGGATCAGGTACTGCTCCTTGCCCGCTTCTTTCGAGTACTTCTCGAACATCTGCTTGAAGCGGTCGTAGCTGCCGATCCCAGGCTTCATCATCTTGTCCAGCGGGCCGCGCTCGGTGTGCTCCGGGGCGATCTTCAGGTAGCCGCCAACGTGGTGGGTGACCAGCTCCTTGACGTACTCCGGCGACTCCACGGCCAGGTCGTAGCGCAGGCCGGAGGCGATCAGGATCTTCTTCACACCCGGCAGGGCGCGCGCCTTGCGGTACAGCTCGATCAGGGAGGAGTGATCCGTATTGAGGTTCTCGCAGATACCGGGGAACACGCACGACGGCTTGCGGCAGTGTTTCTCGATCTCCGGGTCCTTGCAGGCGATGCGGTACATGTTGGCGGTCGGCCCACCGAGGTCGGAGACCACGCCGGTGAAGCCCGGCACCTTGTCGCGCATCTCCTCGATCTCGCGGATGATCGACTCGTGCGAGCGGTTCTGGATGATGCGGCCTTCGTGCTCGGTGATCGAGCAGAAGGTGCAGCCACCAAAGCAGCCGCGCATGATGTTCACCGAAAAACGGATCATCTCGTAGGCCGGGATCTTCTCCTTGCCATACGCCGGGTGCGGCACGCGCGCATAGGGCATGCCGAACACGTAGTCCATTTCCTCGGTGGTCATCGGAATGGGTGGCGGGTTGAACCACACATCCACCTCGCCATGCTTCTGCACCAGCGCACGGGCGTTGCCCGGATTGGTCTCCAGGTGCAGCACGCGGTTGGCGTGGGCATAGAGCACGGGGTCGTTGCGCACCTTCTCGAACGACGGCAGACGGATCACCGTCTTGTCGCGGGTCATACGCGGGCTGTCGAGAATCTGTACGACCTTGGCTTCGTTGGGGTCTTCGACCTCGCCTTTGGCCTGCTCGATGGCACAGGCCTCGGTGTCCTGCGTATTGACGTAGGGGTTGATGATCTTGTCGACGCGGCCCGGACGGTCGATACGAGTGGAGTCGACCTCGTACCAGCCTTCGGGCGTGTCGCGACGAATAAAGGCCGTACCGCGCACATCGCTGATGGCTTCGACCTGCTCGCCCCGCGACAGACGCTGGGCGATCTCGACCACGGCGCGCTCGGCGTTGCCGTAGAGCAGGATGTCGGCGGTGGCGTCCATCAGAATCGAACGGCGCACCTTGTCCTGCCAGTAGTCGTAATGGGCGATACGGCGCAAGGACGCCTCGATGCCGCCCAGCACCACCGGCACGTGGCTGTAGGCCTCCTTGCAGCGCTGGCTGTAGACCAGGCTGGCGCGATCCGGGCGCTTGCCGGCCAGGCCGCCGGGCGTATAGGCGTCGTCGGAGCGAATCTTCTTGTCGGCGGTGTAGCGGTTGATCATCGAGTCCATGTTGCCGGCTGCGACACCGAAGAACAGGTTCGGCTCGCCGAGCTTCATGAAGTCGTCTTTGCTGCGCCAGTCCGGCTGGGCAATGATGCCCACGCGAAAGCCCTGGGCTTCGAGCAGGCGACCGATGATGGCCATGCCGAACGACGGATGATCGACGTAGGCGTCACCGGTGACGATGATGATGTCGCAGCTGTCCCAGCCGAGCTGATCCATCTCTTCCCGGCTCATCGGCAGGAAGGGCGCAGGCCCGAAACACTCGGCCCAGTACTTGGGATAGTCGAACAGCGGCTTGGCGGCTTGCATATTTTTTGATCAATGGGCTATCACGAGGGGCGCGGATAATAGCACAAATATTGACCAAACCAGACTGTTGCACTGGGTTTAATACCGCCTGCACGCACTGCGACGAACGCTCAAGCACGCGCCTGGCTCAATGGTCCGGGCATCGGCTCTGGCGCAGCACCGACCTGGGGAAAGAAAGAATAGAAAAATCAAACATTTTCCTGCAGTAGCCATACGCCATATTTGTTTTCGTCCGATAACAATCCTGTGCATATACTCAAGTACTCGGTCATCCGACTCTAGGACATCTATGCTGCAGCGCTTCGCCTTTCTGCTCGCTCTTCTGTTGGGACTGTCGACCACGGGCCTGGCGGCGGCGTCCGTGGTGCTCACCGACGCCAGCAGCGGCATGCCGCTCAATGCGCATATCGAGCTGCTGGAGGACGCTCAGGGCACTCTGACCATCGATGACCTTGCCACCCCTGAGCTGCAGTCGCGCTTTCAACCGGCCAATGGCCGTGCCAGTGTCGGCCAGAGCCTCAATCCCTGGTGGATCAAGCTCACCCTGCAACGCGATATGCGTGCCCCCGCCCACTGGGTACTGGAAGTGGGCTCGGTGACCCAACTCGACCTGCAGCTCCATCAACCCGACGGCCAGGGCGGCTGGCTGGTGCGTCAATCTGGCGAGCGCGTCGCCTTCAGCGAGAACCGCGACCACCCCTACCGACGCATGGTGTTCGACCTGCCAACCCTGGGTGAACAGCCAACGACCTTCTACCTGCGCGCCTTCGACCCGGCGGGCAACTCCTTCCCGCTGCGCATCTGGCAGCTCGACGACCTCACGCAACTGGCCACCCGCGAGAATCTAGCGCTCGGTGTCATCTACGGCGTGGTCTTCGCACTGCTGCTGTACAACCTGTTCATCCTCATCTCGCTGCGCGACAAGGCCTATTTCTGGTATGTGCTGACCACCGCCTTCGCCCTGCTGTTCATCATGAGCATGACCGGCCATGGCGCGCAGTACCTGTGGCCCAACCACCCGGTGCCGGCGTGGCTCGACCGCATCACCTTGCCGTCGTTGTGGGGCCTGTTCGCCAGCCGCTTCACCCAGACGCTGCTGCAGACACGCGTTTACGTACGTTGGGCGCATCATCTGCTGAACATGGCCTGCGTGATCTACCTCATCGCCATCGCCCTGACCCTGTTCGATCAACGTTACCTGGCCGCCTGGGCCATTGCCCTGCTGTCGCTGACCAGTATCCCTGCAGCCCTGGGCAGCGCCGTGATCCGCTGGCGCCAGGGGTTCTTCCCGGCGCAGCTGTATCTTTACGGTTATGGTCTGGTCCTGGGCAGCGTCGCCATCCTGCTGCTGCGCACCACCGGGGTGCTGCAACCGGCCGAATGGAATGCCTACGTATTCCCGCTGGCCGTGGCGGCCGAATCCATCCTGTTCTCCTTTGCCCTGGCGTATCGCATCCAGATACTCAAGCAGGAGCGCGCCGTTGCCCTGCAACAGGCAGACCGTGAGAAAACCGCTCGCCTGGCGCAACTACAGGCCAGCGCCGATGAGCTGCAAGCAGCGGTGACCGCACGCACCGCCGAGCTGGCCGCGACCAACGAACAGCTACGCGACCGCGAGCGCGAACTGCAGCACGCTGCCTTCCATGACTCGCTGACCGAACTGCCCAACCGCCGCTATCTGGTCGAGCGTTGCGAATCGGCCCTGGCTCACGCCGAGCGGCACAAGGAGAGCGTGGCTTTGCTGCTGATCGACCTGGATCACTTCAAGCCGATCAATGACCGTTTTGGTCACGCAGCCGGTGACCTAATGCTGCAGGTGATCGCCAAGCGCCTGCGCGAGCACGTTCGCGCAGGCGATGCGGTTGCCCGCCTGGGCGGCGATGAGTTCGCCGCCCTGATCTGCGGCAGCGATGCCGAAAGTCAGGCCAGGGAGATCGCCGAACGCCTGCTGGCAGAACTATCCACGCCGGTGCACTACGGTGCCGAACGCCTACGCGTGACCATCAGCATCGGCGTAGCGCTCTATCCGCGTCATGCGAGAAACTTCACCGGGCTGTACAAGGCGGCAGACATGGCCCTTTACCGGGTAAAGGAACTGGGTCGCTCCGGTTCACGCGTGCATGGCGACGATGGCGAGCTCAGCGAACAGGCCTGTCTGGAGCTGGACGTACTGAAAGTCCCGAGCGGGCTGGCCTAGGCTAGCAGGCCGTTGAAAAACGTATGCGAGGCAGCCAGTGCAAGGCAAAAACAGGCGAAAAAGCGGAGTTTACAAACTGTAAATGAGCATTTTGAGCCTGCTTTTAACGCAGCAATGGCAACGCAGGTAGTTTTTCAACAGCCTGCTAGCCGATATAGCGCCGAGGCACCCGCGCGGTGACCTTGGTCAGCAACTCGTAGCCGATGGTGCCGCACGCCATGGCCACTTCATCCACAGGCAGCTGGCTGCCCCACAGCTCCACCGGCGAATCGATATCGACCTCGGGCAGATCCGTGATATCCACCGCCAGCATGTCCATCGACACCCTGCCCGCCAGCCCGACACGCTGTCCCTCGACCAGCACCGGCGTACCGCTGGGCGCATGGCGCGGATAACCATCGGCATAACCACAGCTGACCGTGGCAATACGCGAGGGCCGCTCGGCCACCCAGGTCGCGCCATAACCAACGCTTTCACCGGCTGCCACCTCACGCACGGCGATCACCCGCGCAGCCAGGGTCATGGCCGGTTTAAGTCCAAGTTCGTGTGCGCTCAGCTCGGCGAACGGCGTCGCGCCGTAGAGCATGATGCCAGGGCGCAGCCAGTCCATATGCGCCGCCGGAATGGTCAGCACCGCCGCCGAATTGGCCAGTGAGCGATGATTGAAATCCAGATCCAGCAGGTCGAGAAAACGCTCGACTTGCTGTTCGGTCAGCGGATGGCCGCGCTCGTCGGCACAGGCAAAATGACTGAGCAGGTTGAGTTCCGCGACCTGTTCAGCATCCTCCAGCCGCGCATGCCACTGGCGCAGGCTGGTGGCATCGAAACCGAGGCGATGCATGCCGGAGTCGAGCTTGAGCCAGACGTTGAGCGGACGCGCCAACTCAGCGGCAATCAGCGCCTCGGCCTGCGCCGCGCTCTGCACCACCACATCCAGGCCAAGCTGCGCGGCGATGGCATATTCACTGGCCTCGAAGCAGCCCTCGAGCAGCAGGATGCGCGCCTTGTCATGCATGGCACGCACCTCGGCTGCCTCTTCCAGACAGGCCACGGCATAGCCATCGGCAACCTCGTACAGCGCCGTTACCACCTCACGCACGCCATGTCCGTAGGCATTGGCCTTGACCACGGCGAAGGCCTGGCGCCCGGGCGCGCAGCGCTTGGCGACAGCGTAGTTATGAGCGATGGCGGAGAGGTCGACGATGGCGGCAAGCGGACGCATGACAGAAGGCCTGAACGAAAAACGGGCGTCCATCTTAACCGCTGGGCGCCCGTTTTCATTGATCTGTGCCGCTGCCGCGTTGCGGTGGAAACCGCAACGAGCGCGGAAACGACCTATTCGTCTTCGAACTGGTAGCTACCCGGCGCCAGGTTCTCGAAACGCGAATACTTGCCGAGGAAGGCCAGGCGCGCAGTGCCCAGCGGGCCGTTACGCTGCTTGCCGATGATGATCTCGGCCACGCCCTTGTACTCGGTCTCCGGGTGGTACACCTCGTCGCGGTAGACGAACAGGATGATGTCGGCGTCCTGCTCGATCGCACCGGATTCGCGCAGGTCGGAGTTGATCGGGCGCTTGTTGGGGCGCTGTTCCAGGCCACGGTTGAGCTGCGACAGGGCGATGACCGGGCAGTTGAATTCCTTGGCCAGGCCCTTGAGCGAGCGCGAAATCTCGGAAATCTCGTTGACCCGGCTGTCGCCGCTGGAGCCCGGGATCTGCATCAGCTGCAGGTAGTCGACCATGATCAGACCGATCTCGCCGTGCTCGCGCGCCAGACGCCGGGTGCGCGCACGCATCTCGCTCGGGGAGATACCGGCGGTATCGTCGATGAACAACTTGCGATCATTGAGCAGGTTGACCGCGCTGGTCAGGCGCGGCCAGTCGTCATCGTCGAGCTGACCGGCTCGCACCTTGGTCTGATCGATGCGCCCCAAGGAGGCGAGCATACGAATCACGATGGACTCCGACGGCATCTCCAGCGAGTAGACGAGAATCGCCTTGTCGCTACGCATCAGCGCGTTTTCCACCAGGTTCATGGCGAAGGTGGTCTTACCCATCGACGGACGGCCGGCGACGATGATCATGTCGGCCGGCTGCAGGCCACTGGTCAGGTTATCCAGATCGTCGAAACCGGTGGACAGACCGGTGATCGCGTCACCGTTGTTGAACAGCGTATCGATGCGGTCGATGGCCTTGACCAGAATGTCGTTGATACCCACCGGGCCGCCGGTCTTGGGGCGGTCTTCGGCGATCTGGAAGATCAGGCGCTCCGCCTCGTCGAGAATCTCCTCGCCGGTGCGGCCTTCCGGGGCGTAGGCACTGTCGGCAATCTCGTTGCTGATGCTGATCAGTTTGCGCAGCGTGGCGCGCTCACGAATGATCTGCGCATAGGCCTTGATGTTGGCCACCGACGGCGTGTTCTTGGCCAGCTCGGCGAGATAAGCCAGGCCACCGACCTGCGACAACTGTCCTTCCTTGTCCAACTGCTCGGACAGGGTCACCACGTCGAAGGGCTCGTTACGCTCGGCCAGCTTGAAGATGGCGCGGAAGATCAGCCGGTGGTCGTGGCGGTAGAAATCGACATCGGACACCCCATCGAGCACGCGCTCCCAGGCATTGTTGTCGAGCATCAGGCCGCCGAGCACCGCCTGTTCCGCCTCGATGGAGTGCGGTGGCACTTTCAGGGCGGCAGTCTGCAGGTCGTATTGCTCGGGAATGCTGATGTCGTTCATAGGCTCGGGGAGAAAATGCTGCGATAGAAAAAACAAAGGGCACGGATCGCAGAGCGATACCGTGCCCGATTGTCAGCAGACCTACGCTACAGCGCAAGCCCGCTTGGCGGCTACTTGATTAAGCAGCGACCACAACCACCTTGACGGTGGCTTCGACGTCGGTGTGCAGGTGCACAGCGACGTCGTATTCGCCAACCTGGCGAATGGTGCCGTTCGGCAGACGAACTTCAGCCTTGGCCACTTCAACGCCGGAGGCGGTCAGGGCGTCAGCGATGTCGTGGGTGCCGATGGAACCGAACAGCTTGCCTTCATCGCCAGCGGTGGCGGTGATGGTGACTTCCAGCTCAGCCAGCTGCGCAGCGCGAGATTCAGCGGAAGCTTTCTTCTCGGCAGCAGCTTTTTCCAGCTCGGCGCGACGTGCTTCGAAAGCAGCAACGTTGGCTTCGGTGGCAGCGGTGGCTTTGCCTTGCGGCAGCAGGAAGTTACGGCCGTAACCGGCTTTAACGTTCACTTTGTCGCCCAGGTTGCCCAGATTGGCGATTTTTTCCAGCAGGATGACTTCCATTTGGGTCTTACCTCTTAACTTTTAACCTTCACCGTTCGCAGAGCCCGGGCCGTTCTTGCGCGCCAGGCGACCGCGAAAATCAAACAGACTGTCGACGATGGCCAAGACCACCAGTAACGGATAGATCAGCTGCATGAACAGCAGGAGCGTGATGTACATACCCACCAGCCAGAAGCGAGCGAGCCCACCCTTCTCCACCAGGCCATGCACCAGGGCGATCCCGGCGAACAGCAGCGGCACACTGCACAGCGGCGTGAGCATGGCCAACTGCGGCCCCAGATTGGGACCTAGCATCATGCCCGCCAGCAGCAACAGCGCCTGCGGCAGCGGCAGTCTCAGGGCGCGAAACTCGCGACCAAAACCGCCAGGGTTGTACAACACGGCCTGCCAGTAACGCCCAAGAATCAGGCTCAGCAAGCTCAGGATCTGCAGCAAGGCTGCCAGCAGTCCGGTCAGCACCGGTGCGATCAGTGCCTCGAGACGCTCGCGTTCGCTCACCGACAACTGCTGGTGAGCCCCATCGAACATGGTTGGCAAAAGCTTCTGCAGCTCACCAGCCATGGCCGCGATGGGTTCGCGGAACACTGCCCCAAGGACAAATCCATACACCAGGCCCAGTGCCACACTGCTCAGCAGTATGCGGTTCCAGGTCCAGTTGGCGCGCAACAACAACGCCAACCCCAGCGCGCCGACCAGCACCAGCAAGGTGCGCGGTTCGCCGAAATACCACCAGGCAATAGCCGGTAGCATGGCCCAGGCCAGGATGCCGATGGCATCACTGACTCCACGCCGCAACAGCACCAAGCTGCCAGCGGCGGCACTCAACCAGAACAACAGCGGCATCGCTGCCGATCCCACCACCACGAGGGTGGCCTGCATACGGCCGCGCATGATGTATTCAGCCAGGGCGCGCATGCGATCTATTCCTTAACTCTTGTCGACTGTCCGGTCTCAGCGGCCGTGGCTGTCGGTGTAGGGCAGCAGGGCCAGGAAGCGGGCGCGCTTGATAGCGGTGGCCAGCTGACGCTGATAACGAGCCTTGGTACCGGTGATACGGCTAGGAACGATTTTGCCGGTTTCCGAGATGTAGGCTTTCAGGGTGTTGAGATCTTTGAAATCGATCTCTTTCACGTCTTCAGCGGTGAAGCGGCAGAATTTACGACGACGGAAGAAACGTGCCATGTGATTGGCTCCTCAATAGATCCGTGGATTACTCGTCAGCGTTGTCGCTGTCGTTGCTGTCGCTGTCATCGCCGTCGTTGGACTCGGCGTTTTCAGGACGTTCACGACGCTCGCGGCGCTCACTGCGGTTTTCTTCGGCCTTCAGCATCTCGGACTGGCCAGTGACGGCCTCGTCGCGACGGATGACCAGGTTACGGATCACGGCGTCGTTGTAGCGGAAGTTGTCTTCCAGCTCGGCCAGGGCCTTGCCGGTGCACTCTACGTTGAGCATCACGTAGTGGGCTTTGTGGACGTTGTTGATGGCGTAAGCCAGCTGACGACGGCCCCAATCTTCCAGGCGGTGAATCTTGCCACCGTCTTCTTCGATCAGCTTGGTGTAACGCTCGACCATGCCGCCGACTTGCTCGCTCTGGTCCGGGTGAACCAGAAAGATGATTTCGTAATGACGCATAAATGCTCCTTACGGGTTGTAGCCTGCCAACTAAGGTGGTCAGGCAAGGAGTGGGTTTTTCTCATGATGAGCTTGCCAGGCGGTAGGCGCGAAAAGGCCTGCCGTCACGGCAAGGGGCGCCATTCTAGAGAAGCCCCCTGCCGCACGCAAGACGAATTGGCGATTATTTGAACAATCAGCCCTTGCGCTTGGCCTGACGCTGACGCACCGCCTCGAACAGGCAGACGCCGGTGGCAACCGAGACATTGAGGCTGCTGACACTGCCGCTCATGGGCAGCTTGACCAGGTAATCGCAATGCTCACGGGTCAAACGGCGCATGCCCTTGCCCTCGGCCCCCATGACCAGCACCGTTGGCCCGGTCATGTCCTGCTGATAGACCTCCAGCTCGGCCTCACCGGCCGTACCAACCACCCACAGGCCGCGCTGCTGCAACTTTTCCAGACTGCGCGCCAGGTTGGTCACCGCCACCAGCGGAATCACCTCGGCAGCACCGCAGGCCACCTTGCGTACCGTGGCGTTGAGGGTGGCCGATTTGTCCTTGGGCACGATCACCGCCAAAGCGCCGGCGGCATCCGCCGTACGCAGGCAGGCCCCCAGGTTGTGCGGGTCGGTCACGCCATCGAGCACCAGCAGCAAAGGCGGGCCTTCGCAGCGATCGAGCAACTCCTCGAGCATCGCCTCGCCCCAGACCTGACTGGGGCTGACATCGGCAACCACACCCTGGTGAACACCCTCGACCCAGGCATCCATCTCACGGCGCTCGCACTGACCCACTTTTACGCGAGACTGCGCAGCCAGCTCCAGCAAGGGCTGCACCCGAGGATCACTGCGACCATCGGCCAGCCAGACCTGCTTTACCCGCTTGGGGTGATGACGCAGCATGGCTTCTACGGCATGTACGCCGTAGATCTTTTCCAGATCACTCATGACTTGGCCTTACGCTTGCGCGGCTTACCGGCAGGCGGCGGGGCACTGTCACCACGCCCGGAGCCTTTGCGCGCACCGCCGGCCGGCTTGCTCGCCGACTTGCCGGCAGCACCTTTGCCACTCGCGCCCTTGCCAGCCTTGGCACCAGCCAACAGCGCCTTCTTCACGTCCCGGCTTTTCTGCACGTCGGTATTGCCCATGCCACTCGGTTTGCCGCCGCGACGCGCATCGTCAGCCTTGCCGGCCTTGTCCTGGCTCAGCTCGAAGTCGATCTTGCGCTCGTCCAGATCGACGCGCATCACCTTGACCTCGACGCTGTCGCCAAGACGGAAGCTGCGGCCGCTGCGCTCGCCGGACAGGCGATGGTGAACCGGGTCGAAGTGATAGTAGTCGGCCGGCAGCGCGGTCACATGCACCAGGCCCTCGACGTAGATATCGCGCAACTCGACGAAAATGCCGAAACCGGTCACGGCAGTGATCACACCGGCGAACGTCTCGCCGACGCGATCCTGCATGAACTCGCACTTGAGCCAGTTGACCACGTCACGCGTCGCCTCATCGGCACGGCGCTCGGTCATCGAGCACTGCTCGCCGAGTTTCTCCAGGGTCGCTTCGTCGTACGGATAGATGCGTGCCTTGGGCATGATCGCCGCACCCGCACGCTCAACGTGCTTGGTGTCGCGCTTGGAGCGGACCACGCTGCGAATGGCACGGTGCACCAGCAGGTCGGGGTAACGGCGGATCGGCGAGGTGAAGTGGGTATACGCCTCATAATTGAGGCCGAAGTGCCCTTCATTCTGCGCGCTGTACACCGCCTGGCTCAGCGAGCGCAGCATCACGGTCTGGATCAGGTGATAGTCCGGGCGCTCGCGGATGCTTTCCAGCAGCCGCTGATAGTCCTTGGGTGACGGACCATCCTTGGACTTGCCACGCTGCAGCGACAGCCCCAGCTCACCGAGGAAGGCCTTGAGCTTCTCCAGGCGCTCCGGCGGCGGGCCATCGTGCACGCGATACAGCGACGGGATCTCGTGATCCTGCATGAAGCGTGCGGTGGCCACGTTGGCGGCCAGCATGCACTCCTCGATCAGCTTGTGCGCGTCGTTGCGCTGGGTCGGACGGATCTCGTCGATCTTGCGGTCGGTACCGAAGACGATCCGAGTTTCCTGCGTTTCGAAGTCGATGGCGCCGCGCTCGTGACGCGCGGCGACCAGTACCTGATAGAGCGCGTAGAGCTGATTGAGATGCGGCAGGACGTCCTTGTACTCGCTGCGCAGGGACTTGCCCTCGCTGCTCTTGGGATCTTCCAGCATCAGGCTGACCTTGTTGTAGGTCAGGCGCGCATGGGAGTGGATCACCGCCTCGTAGAACTTGTAGTCGACCATCTGGCCGCTCTTGGACATGGTCATTTCGCAGACCATGGCCAGGCGATCGACATGCGGGTTGAGCGAGCACAGGCCGTTGGACAGCTCTTCCGGCAGCATCGGCACGACGCGCTCGGGGAAGTACACCGAGTTGCCGCGCTCGACCGCCTCGGCATCCAGCGCCGAGCCAACCTTGACGTAGTGCGAGACGTCGGCGATGGCCACGTAGAGTTTCCAGCCACCGGAGAACAACTTCCAGCGGCTGCTGTTCTTCTCGCAGTAGACCGCATCATCGAAGTCGCGGGCGTCTTCACCATCGATGGTGACGAAGGGCAGATGACGCAGGTCGACGCGCTTCTCCTTGTCCTTCTCCTCCACCTCAGGCTTGAGCTTGCGCGCTTCCTTGACTACCGCCTCGGGCCAGACGTGCGGGATGTCGTAGCTGCGCAGCGCCACGTCGATCTCCATGCCCGGCGCCATGTAGTTGCCGATCACTTCGACGATGTCGCCCTGCGGCTGGAAACGCTGCGTAGGCCAGTGAGTGATCTTGATCTCGACGAACTGACCAATGCGCGCACCGGCAGTACGCCCCGGCGTGACCAGCACTTCCTGCTGGATCTTGGGATTGTCGGCGACGACGAAGCCGATGCCGTTCTCTTCGTAGTAGCGGCCGACGATGCTCTCGTGCGCGCGCTCGATCACCTCGACGATACCGCCTTCACGCCGGCCGCGCCGATCGAAACCTGCCACCCGCACCAACGCGCGATCACGATCGAACACCAGGCGCATCTGCGCCGGGCTGAGGAACAGGTCGTCGCTGCCGTCATCCGGCACGAGGAAGCCGAAGCCATCACGGTGGCCACTGATGCGACCGCAGATCAGGTCGAGCTTGTCCACCGGGGCATAGGTGCCACGACGGGTATAGATGAGCTGACCGTCGCGCTCCATGGCGCGCAGTCGGCGTCGCAGGGCTTCGAGCTGATCGTCGGTATGCAAACCGAACTCTTCGACCAGTTGTTCACGACTGGCGGGCGCGCCGCGCTCGGCCAGGTGCGAAAGGATCAGCTCACGGCTGGGAATGGGGTTGTCGTATTTTTCCGCCTCGCGGGCGGCCTCGGGATCGAGGGATTGCCAATCGGCCATGTAAGGAGGATTACCTGTGCTTATCTATAGAGGTGTATGCCATCTGCCTATTGAAGCGCGAAAACGTCATTCAAGGCAGCTTTTCCGGCGACAATAATTTTTTTGGGGTCAGGGGTTTACAAGGTAAATGCCCGCCCGTATAGTTCGCGCCCACAGCGTCGAGCAGACGTTGTAACACGAAGCAGATGATGATTCATCGGTTTCTGTGCCCAGGTGGCGGAATTGGTAGACGCGCTGGTTTCAGGTATCAGTGACTTAACGGTCGTGGAAGTTCGAGTCTTCTCCTGGGCACCAAATTTCGTGAAGTGGCTTGATAACCCACTTTGCAAATAAACGGATGCAACGCTCCGTGTCGGCAACGACGAACATTGCTGCAGTGCCCAGGTGGCGGAATTGGTAGACGCGCTGGTTTCAGGTATCAGTGACTTAACGGTCGTGGAAGTTCGAGTCTTCTCCTGGGCACCAAATTTCAAAAAACCGAGCCAATGGCTCGGTTTTTTATTGCCCACGAAAAAGCGCGCCACCTCGCACGGTGCGCCGCTGCGCGCACCCGCCAAGACCTTAGAGCAGCGAGGTGCGCACAGCCCCCCTACACTTTGAACTGCCCCAGACTGGCCTTGAGCTGCGCTGCCAACTCATCCAGCGCTCGCGCGTTACCCGCAATCGCCGCCACCGCCTCGGCCGCACGCTGCGCTTCGGCATGGATGGTCTCGACACGCCCGCGTACCGCTCCAGCTCCTTGCGCCTGGTGTGCCGCTGCCTGAGTCGCTGCATTGATGGCGCCATGCACTTCATCCACCGACTGCTGCACCGACTGCTGTAGACGCGCACTGTCACGCAGCACCTGCAGACCTTCACTACCTTGCGCGCCCGCCTGGGCGATGGCGGTGACCGCCTCCTGCGCGCCCCGCTGCAGGGCAGCGATATGGGTCTGGATATCGCCGGTTGACTGCTGAGTCTTGCTCGCCAGCGCCCGCACCTCGTCAGCCACCACAGCAAACCCACGACCACTCTCGCCAGCGCGTGCCGCCTCGATGGCGGCATTGAGCGCCAGCAGGTTGGTCTGCTCGGCGATGGACTGAATCACCGTCAGCACCACCTCGATCTGCTCGCTCTGCTTGGCCAGGCGCTCGATCACCGCCGAACCATCGGCCACCCGCGCCACCAAGCCCTCGATCAGCGTGGACAGACGCTGAGCGATAGCCGCGTTCTCGTGCGCCGCCTGGCGGATGGTGTCGACGCGCTGCAACGCGTCCTGCATGGCCTGGCTTTCCGCCTGCGCCTCGTCGGCCATTTGCTCCAACGCCTGCAGGCTGCCCGCCACCTCATCGCGCTGCCGCCCGGCAGCCGCCTCGGCCGCCACGCCGCGCTGAGTCAAGCTGCGAATCTGCTCACCGGTACGTAACGCCACCTCACCCGACTCACGCACGATGGGCTGCAGCTTGGCGATAAAGCGATTGACCGCATCGGCCATCTCGCCGACCTCGTCCTGACTGTCGATGCTCACACGCCGCGTCAGATCGCCCTCGCCCGCCGCCAGGTCATTGAGCGCTGCACTAAGCAAGCGCAAGCGACTCAGCACTCGCCAACCCAACACAAGGGCGACCACTAGCATTGCCAGCGCCCCCACGATCAACAGGCCGAGGGCGATGTTCCAGCGCAGCGAATCCGCCGCCACGCGCACCGACTCACCACCGTTGCGCGCCATTTCCTGGGTGTAGCGCTCGGCCGACTGCAGACGCTCGCGCAGCGCACCGGTCGCCTCTTCGGAAGCGCCAGCCAGACTGCTGTCGACCAACTCACCCGCACCACTGACCAGCGCCGCGAAACGACCGTCCAGCGCCGTCAGCTCCTTTTCCACCAGATCCAGCGACAGGCCCATCTGCACCTTGCCGATCGACGCCCCCATCGGACTGATTTGCGCCTCGACCACGTATACACGCGGATCACGCGAGGCCGCCTCCACCAACTTATCCAGCGGCGAGTCACCCTGCCCGGCAGCGACCAGCTCGCGCACCTGCGCATTACTGCGATTGAAGTTGCGCGTCAGGCGCTTGCCTTCGGCGTCATAGATGATGGCGAACAGCACCGCTGGGTCCTGCTGGGCGATGCGCGTCAGTGCCGTGAGCGCTGGAATATCCAGATCCCAGATGGACTTCGGCGCCACCCCAGCCAGCAATTGCGCCAGCGCCTGGCCGGACTGCTTGAGATTGCCCTCGAGCACCGCACGCAGTTGCGCCTGCTCACTCTTCAACTGGCCAGAAAGCCCTTCGCCCAGGCGAGTGCGGGTACTGCTCGCCAACGCCGCAAGACCCTGGCTCATCTCGCGCTCAGCCATGTTCAGCTCTTCGCCAAGGCGGCGGCTCTCACCACCCAGGCGCTGCGCCAGATCCTCGACCATACCGTCGACCGAGGCGCGCATCAGCCAAACAGCCAAACCGACCTGCACCAACATGGCCAGGCCAAGCGCAACGAACACCGGGCGCAACAAACGGCTACGCAACATGGAAACGATGGCGAACACTGGGGACACTCCTCAACAACCGTAATAGCTATAACGGCGACTTCCGGGATTTATTGAATATAAGCAAAGCGCATGCCCAGCTCCTATGCAGGAGCGCCGGTACGGACGGGCACAAAAAAGCCGCCCGAAGGCGGCTCCTGTGCGACTCGAGAGCATCTCGATCAGGCAAACGGATGACGCAGTACGATGGTCTCGTTGCGATCCGGGCCGGTGGAGATGATGTCGATCGGCGCACCAACCAGCTCTTCCACACGCTTGATGTAGGCACGAGCAGCGGCCGGCAGGTCTTCCAGGGTCTTGGCGCCCAGCGTGGATTCGCTCCAGCCGGGCATTTCCTCGTAGACCGGCTGCAGGCCGATGTAGCTGTCGGCGTCGGTCGGCGCATCGACCAGCACCTGGCCGTTGGCATCTTTGTAGCCGGTGCAGATACGGATGCTTTCCAGACCATCGAGCACGTCCAGCTTGGTCAGGCACAGGCCGGAGATGCTGTTGATCTCGATGGCGCGACGCAGGATCACCGCATCGAACCAGCCGCAGCGACGGGCACGACCGGTGGTGGCGCCGAACTCGTGACCACGCTTGGCCAGGAAAGCACCGACATCATCGAACAGCTCGGTCGGGAACGGGCCGGAACCGACACGGGTGGTGTAGGCCTTGGTGATACCGAGGATGTAATCCAGGTACAGCGGACCGAAACCGGAGCCGGTGGCGATACCGCCAGCGGTGGTGTTGGAGCTGGTCACGTAGGGGTAGGTGCCATGGTCGATGTCCAGCAGCGAACCCTGGGCACCTTCGAACATGATGTCCTTGCCCTCACGACGCAGGTCATGCAGCACGGCAGTCACATCAGCCATCATCGGCTTGAGCAGCTCGGCGTATTCCATGCACTCATCCAGGGTCTTCTGGAAGTCGATGGCCGGCTCTTTGTAGAAATTGACCAGCTGGAAGTTGTGGTAATCCAGCAGCTCGCCCAGCTTGGCGGCGAAACGCTCGCGGTGGAACAGGTCACCGACGCGCAGGCCGCGACGCGCGACCTTGTCTTCGTAGGCCGGGCCGATACCGCGACCGGTGGTACCGATCTTGGCGTCACCGCGGGCCTTTTCGCGCGCCTGGTCCAGCGCCACGTGATAGGACAGGATCAGCGGGCAGGCCGGGCTGATACGCAGGCGCTCACGCACCGGTACACCCTTCTCTTCCAGCTTGGTGATTTCGCGCATCAGAGCATCGGGAGCGACGACCACACCGTTGCCGATCAGGCATTCGACGCCAGCACGCAGGATGCCGGACGGAATCAGGTGCAGGACGGTCTTCTCACCGTTGATCACCAGGGTGTGACCTGCGTTGTGACCGCCCTGATAACGCACGACTGCAGCGGCCTGCTCGGTGAGCAGGTCGACGATCTTGCCCTTGCCCTCATCACCCCATTGGGTGCCCAGGACGACGACATTCTTACCCATAAACTTGTCCTCTTCGCGCAAGCTTCGATGCCGGCTGCGAGCCGGCGAAAATGAATTCAGGACGCCAGGGGCGCCACCTGCCAACGTCCATCGCGCAGCGTCAACAGGCGATCACAGCCTGCTTCACGCGCATCCGCCTCGCTCTGCCCGGGCAACGCCTGTACCACGCGCTCGCCTTCACCACGCAGACGACGAACGGCCTGCCACAGATAGAGATCATGATTGTCCGGCGCCCAGACACCGCTGACCGCCTCATCCACATGCATGTCACCCAGGGTTACCAGGGTCTTCAGGTCCGTGGAGAAGCCAGTTGCCGGGCGCGCACGACCAAATACCGCGCCGGTATCGTCATAACGACCGCCTTGAGCGATGGCACCGCCCTCACCCGGCACGAAGGCCGCGAACACCACGCCGGTGTGATAGTTGTAGCCGCGCAACTCGCCCAGGTCGAAGTACAGCGGCAGCTCCGGATAGCGCAGCTCCAGCGCATCGGCGATGGCCACCAGCTCATCGAGCGCAGCGTGCACCGCATCCGGCGCCTCAACCAGAACGGCCTGGGCCAGATCCAGCACTTCCCGGCCGCCACACAGCTCGGCGAGCGAACGCAGCATGCTGCCCAGGCCCGCCGGCAACGCGGCGGTCAGGCTCTCGATCTCATCCATGGCTTTGCGCTGCAGCGCATCGAACAGTTGCTGCTCGGCCTCACCGGACAGACCGGCGGCACGCGCCAGACCACGGTAGATACCGACATGACCGAGATCCATGTGCACGTCCGGCACCGCAGCCAGCTCGAGGGTCTCGACCAGCAGGCTGATCACCTCGATATCGCTGGCCGGACTGGCGTCGCCATAGAGCTCGGCACCCAGCTGGATCGGGCTACGCGAGGTAGTCAGTGCACGCGGCTGCGCATGCAACACGCTGCCGGCATAGCACAGACGGCTCGGCCCCTCACGGCGCATGGTGTGCGCATCGATGCGCGCCACCTGCGGGGTGATGTCGGCACGAAAGCCCATCTGCCGACCGGACAGCGGATCGGTGACCTTGAAGGTACGCAGGTCGAGATCCTGGCCAGCGCCAGTCAGCAGGGATTCCAGGTACTCGATATGGGGGGTGACGACGAACTCGTAACCCCAACGTTGGAACAGATCCAGCACCTGACGGCGTGCCGCCTCGATGCGTGCCGCTTCCGGCGGCAGTACTTCTTCGATGCCATCTGGCAGCAGCCAGCGGTCTACCGTTGCCATTTCGCCATTCCCCTCTCGATCCGGGCGGCACAAGCCTTCAGTGAAGCAGATATAGAAGGGCCGTACCCAGCAGCATGCTGGCCAGCCCCATAAGGCGCAGTCGGCGGTCGGGCAGACGAGCTGCCTGCATGACCGCTCCGCGCCAATGGCGCGGATAGAGGAAGGGCAGGATGCCTTCCAGCACCAATACCAGACACAACGCGATGCCGAGTTCCTGCCACATGATTCCCACAGACGCAAAAAAGCCGGGATTTTCCCGGCTGCCGCATGATACCACGTTTTACCTTGAGGTCACCCTGGCGACGCATCGCGCCGCCAGGGTTTCCAATCAAGGCCTGGACTTTTCCAGGTAGCGGAAGAAATCGCTACCCGGGTCCAGCACCAGCACATCACGCTTGTCAGCGAAGCTTTCGCGGTAAGCCTGCAGACTACGGTAGAAGGAGTAGAACTCCTGATCCTGACCGAAAGCGTTGGCGTAGATGGAGGCAGCCTGGGCATCACCGTCACCGCGCAGCTCTTCAGCTTCACGATAGGCTTCAGCCAGCAGTACGCGGCGCTGACGATCAGCATCGGCGCGAATACCTTCGGCCAGCTCACGACCCTTGGCGCGATGCTCGCGGGCCTCACGCTCACGCTCGGTGCTCATCCGCTCGAACACGCTGCGGTTCACTTCCCGCGGCAGGTCGATGGCCTTGACCCGAACATCGACCACTTCGATACCCAGCTCACGCTCGGCGGCGCGGTTGAGGGTCGCGGTCACGTCAGCCATCAGCGCATCACGCTCACCGGATACCGATTCATGCAGGGTGCGCTTACCGAACTGGTCACGCAGCGATGCTTCCAGACGACGCGCCAGACGCTCATCAGCGACCTGCTTCATACCCGAGGTGGACTGATAGAAGCGCTCGGCATCCTTCACCCGCCACTTGGCATAGGCATCGACCATCAGCGCCTTCTTCTCCAGGGTCAGGAAGCGCGAGGACGTCGAGTCCAGCGTCAGCAGACGACCGTCGAAGATACGCACCTGGTTGACGTAGGGGATCTTCACATGCAGGCCGGGCTGCACATCAGGCTGAACCACTCGCCCGAACTGCAACAGCACCGCACGCTCGGTCTGCGCCACGATATAGAAGCTGTTCCACGCCACCAGGGCCACAACCACGGCCACGATCAGGCCGATCAGGGACTTGTTGTTCATCAACGGCCCTCCCGGGTACGCAGGTTACGCTGGGACATATCGCTGCTCAGCGGCACGGCCGGATCACGCGCTGTCGAATTGCTGCTGTTGGCAGAGCTGGAGGAAGAAGCACCACCACGGCTGTCGATCATCTTGTCCAGCGGCAGATAGAGCAGGTTGTTCTGCCCCTTGTCACCGGTGACCAGAACCTTGCTGGTGTTGCTCATGACTTCCTGCATGGTGTCGATGTACAGACGCTCACGAGTGATCTCGGGTGCCTTACGGTACTCGGCGACCAACTTGGTGAAGCGATCAGCCTCACCCTGGGCGCGAGCGATGACTTCATCACGATAACCGTTGGCCTCCTCCAGCAGACGCTGGGCCTGACCACGCGCTTCCGGAATCACGCCGTTGGCGTAGGACTCGGCCTGGTTCTTCTCGCGCTGCTCGTCTTCACGGGCACGGATCACGTCGTCGAAGGCTTCCTGAACCTCACGCGGCGCCGCAGCGCTCTGGATGTTCACCTGAGTGATGGTGATACCGGTGCGGTAGTTGTCGAGGAAACGCTGCAGGCGCTCACGCACCTCGCTGGCCATCAGTTCACGACCTTCGGTCAGCACCTGATCCATCTCGGTGGAGCCCACCACGTGGCGCACGGCACTGTCGGTGGCGTGCTGCAGACTGACTTCCGGCTGGTCGACGTTGAGCACGAAGTCCTGCAGGTTGCTCACCCGGTACTGCACGGTCAGCGGCACTTCGATGATGTTCTCGTCTTCGGTCAGCATGGCGCCCTGCTTGCTGTAGGCGCGCTCACGCGTGACGTTTTCCTGGAACTTGCGATCGATTGGCGGGAAATAGATATTTAGGCCCGGACCAACGGTCTCGTGGTACTTACCGAAGCGCAGCACAACGGCCTGCTCCTGTTCATCCACCACGTAGATCGCGCTGTACAGCCATACCACCGCCAACAGGCCGAGGCCGACGAACAGCAGGCCGAAGCCACCGCCGCCACTGCGACCAGAGTCGTCGTCACCACGTTTCTTGCCACCGCCAAACAGCCCGTTGAGGCTTTCTTGCAGCTTGCGGAACGCTTCGTCGAGATCCGGCGGCCCCTGCCGGCCACCGCCTTTGCGGCCGCCCCAAGGGTCTTGATTGTTCGAGTTGCCACCCGGCTCATTCCAAGCCATAGCGTTCTCCGTACTGATAAAGCGAAGGCGCGCCCACGGCGCGCCGGCCAATGCTACCCAAAGCCCTATGGTGACAGCAAAGCCACCGTCCCAGGCTTTATTGCAAAGTATGTTGCTCGATGAAGGTTTGAGGCTCCAAACCTTCGCGACTCACCAGGCGATTGAGCTCGACTCGCGGCAAACGTACCGCTAGCAGGCTGCGCCCCAACTCGTCATGTTCTTCACTCTGCACCGCCCCCAGCGCGAAGAACTGCGCACGCAGTCGCCCCAGACGTTGCGGCAGCTGCAGAGTAGCAACGAACAAATCTTCGCCCAACAGCTCCGCCACTGCTTGACGCAACAGCTCAAGACCACGCCCCTCGCGGGCCGACAGCCAGACACGCAGCGGCTTGCCATCAGCATCGCGCTGGATCTGCGGCTCGACACCATCCAACAAATCCAGCTTGTTGTATACCTCGAGCATCGGTAACTCGTGTGCGCCGATCTCCTTGAGCACGTTCTGCACCTGCTCGATCTGCGCCATACGCTCGGGCTCATGGGCATCGATCACGTGCAACAGCAGATCGGAGTTGCTCGACTCTTCCAACGTAGCGCGGAAGGCCTCAACCAGCTTGTGCGGCAGGTGGCGAATGAAACCAACGGTGTCGGCCAGCACGATCGGACCCAGGTCATCGAGTTGCAGACGCCGCAAGGTCGGGTCGAGCGTGGCGAACAGCTGGTCGGCCGCATAGACCTCGGAGGTGGTGAGCGCATTGAACAGCGTGGACTTACCGGCGTTGGTGTAACCCACCAGGGAAACCGAAGGGATATCCGCGCGCCTGCGCCCACGGCGCGCCTGCTCGCGCTGACTGCGCACCTTCTCGAGCTTCTGCTTGATCTGGCGAATACGCACACGCAGCAAGCGGCGGTCGGTTTCCAGCTGGGTTTCACCCGGACCACGCAGGCCGATACCACCCTTCTGCCGCTCAAGGTGGGTCCAGCCACGCACCAGGCGCGTACTCATGTGATCGAGCTGGGCCAACTCGACCTGCAGCTTGCCTTCGTGGGTGCGCGCACGCTGGGCGAAGATATCGAGGATCAACCCGGTACGATCGAGCACACGACACTCGAAGGCGCGCTCGAGGTTGCGCTCCTGGCTCGGGGTCAGGGTGTGATTGAAGATGACCAGATCGGCCTCGATGGCCTTGACCTGGTCGCGCAGCTCCTCGACCTTGCCGCTGCCGATAAGGAACTTGGCAGTCAGACGACTGCTGGGCACGCTAAAGAAAGCGACCATGTCGGCGCCTGCCGACATGGCCAATTCCTGGAACTCCTGGGGATCTTCGCTCGCCTCGGAGTCTTGGCCTTCCAGATGAACCAGGATGGCCCGCTCACCGCCCTCATGACGCTCGAAGAACAATGCAGCCCCCTATCAGGCGTTACCCGGCTCGCCATCGGTCTGTTCGGCGTCGCCAGCACTCGGCAGACGCACCGGACGGCTGGGTACGACGGTTGAAATAGCGTGTTTGTAGACCATCTGGCTGACAGTGTTCTTCAGCAGGATGACGAACTGATCGAAGGATTCGATCTGGCCCTGCAGCTTGATGCCGTTGACCAGATAGATGGAAACAGGGACGCGTTCCTTACGCAGGGTATTCAGGTAAGGGTCTTGTAGCGAATGCCCTTTTGACATGTGCCGCACTCCTTTCGAGGATCAATTTCAATAATTTTAGTAGGTAAACAATGGCTTCAGGCCGCCCCACCCCCAAGGATAGACGACCAGCGGCAAGGTCTCATTTCAATATGGAGACGCTTTCCAGGTATTTCAAGGCGCGAGACAGATTGTCGCAGGCCAGGCTATCGAGCCAATGCAAGTTCTCCCAACCGCGTAGCCAGGTGAACTGACGCTTGGCCAATTGCCGAGTGGCGATGATGCCCCGCTCGACCATATCGTCCCGGGACAGCTCGCCATCGAGGTATTCCCATACCTGGCGATAACCCACCGCCCGTATAGACGGCAATCCCGCGTGCAAGTCACTTCGTCTACGCAGGGCTTCGACCTCTTCCACGAAACCCTGTTCCAACATCACCCGAAATCGTTGAGCGATGCGGTCATGCAAAACCTGACGCTGCGCTGGTGCGATAGCAAGCTGAGCAACAGTATAGGGTAATTGCCCGGTGCCTGATGTGCCCGCATCGGGATTTCCTGCAGCCTGGCGCAGGCGATGCTCGGTCATGCTCAGGCCGCTCACGCGATAGACCTCAAGTGCCCGGGTCAGACGCTGCGGATCGTTGGGATGGATGCGCGCGGCGGACTGCGGATCGACCTCAGCCAGCTCCCGATGCAGCGCCTCCCAACCTTCGGCTGCGGCCCTTGCTTCCAGCTCGGCGCGGATGGCCGGGTCAGCGCTGGGCATATCGGCCAAGCCCTCCAACAGCGCCTTGTAATAGAGCATGGTGCCGCCTACCAGCAGCGGAATACGCCCACGCGCGGCGCTCTCGGCCATGGCAGCCAGGGCATCGGCGCGAAATTCCGCCGCCGAATAACTCTCGACCGGGTCGCGGATGTCGATCAGCGCGTGGGGAAATTCATCAAGAATGGCGCGCTCAGGCTTGGCCGTGCCGATATCCATGCCGCGATAGACCAGCGCCGAATCGACGCTGATCAGGTCACACGGCAATACGCGCGCCAGCTCCAGGGCCAGATCGGTCTTGCCGGCGGCAGTCGGGCCCATCAGGAAGATTGCAGGAGGAAGCGAAGACATCGATATGGCTCGAAACACGAAGACGGGCGCCCCTGACTCAGGGCTTCATTCAATTACTGACCACGCATGAACAACTTGTCGAGCTGATCCATGCTCAACTGCGTCCAGGTCGGACGCCCGTGGTTGCACTGGCCGCTGCGCTCGGTCTGCTCCATATCACGCAGCAGGGCGTTCATTTCGGGAATGGTCAGGCGCCGGTTGGCGCGCACCGCGCCATGACAGGCCATGGTCGCCAGCAGCTCGTTGAGATGCGCCTGGATACGGTCGCTGGTGCCGTACTCGAGCAGATCGGCCAGCACGTCACGCACCAACTGGGTGGCCTCAGCCTGTTTGAGCAACGCCGGAATCTGGCGAATCGCCACGGTTTCCTCACCCAGGCGCTGCAGCTCGAAGCCCAGACGCTGGAACCACTCGGCATGTTCCTCGGCGCAATCGGCTTCGCGCTGGCTGAGGGCGATGGACTCAGGCACCAGCAGCGGCTGGCCGCGCAAGCCTTCACTGGCCATGGCGTGCTTAAGACGCTCGTAAGTGATGCGTTCGTGCGCGGCGTGCATGTCCACCACCACCAGGCCCTGAGCGTTTTCGGTGAGGATGTAAACGCCTTTGAGCTGCGCCACGGCATAACCGAGTGGTGGAATGTCGCCCTGCTCCTGGGGCATGGGCTGAACCTGGGCAGTCGGCAGTGGCGAAAAATACTCGCGATATGCAGCCTGGGCTTCGCCAGCGGATACGCAGGGATTACCTGCCGACTGCTGATACCCGGCACCACTGCCGCGCCAGGCTGGCTGCACGCTGGGAGCCGGCGTTTCAAGAATGCTGGCCGCCAGACCCATTTCGCCCTGCGGGCCAAATTCTCCGGCAGCCATGCCGGTCGGACGCGCCACGGATGAAATGGCTGCCGGAGCCGCCACCTGATCTTCTGGGCGTACATCGGCCAGGGCGCGATGCAGGGTGCCGTATAGGAAGTCGTGAACCATGCGGCTGTCACGGAAACGCACTTCATGCTTGGTCGGGTGAACGTTGACGTCCACCGTCGACGGATCGATTTCCAGAAACAGCACGAAGGTCGGGTGCCTGCCATTGAACAGCACGTCGCGATAGGCCTGGCGCACCGCATGGGCCACCAGCTTGTCACGCACCATGCGGCCGTTGACGTAGAAATACTGCAGATCCGCCTGGCTGCGGGAGAAGGTCGGCAAGCCGACCCACCCCCACAAGCGCAGGCCACCGCGCTCGATCTCGATGGGCAGCGCCTGCTCCAGAAAAGCCGGGCCGCAGACAGAAGCAACGCGGCGCGCACGGCTGATTTCGTCGCCAGCCTCGTGCAGGGCAAACACTGTCTTGCCGTTGTGACGCAGATGGAAAGCCACATCGAACCGCGCCAGCGCCAGGCGCTTGATCACCTCCTGCAGATGATCGAACTCGGTCTTCTCGGCACGCAGGAACTTGCGCCGCGCCGGGGTATTGAAAAACAGGTCACGCACTTCCACCGAGGTACCCACCGGGTGCGCAGCAGGCTGCACGCGCGGCTCCATATCACGGCCTTCGGTTTCCACCTGCCAGGCCTGGTCGGCGTCGGCGGTACGCGAGGTCAGGGTCAGGCGCGACACCGAGCTGATCGACGCCAGCGCCTCGCCACGAAAGCCCATGCTGAGCACGGCTTCGAGGTCTTCCAGCTCACGAATCTTGCTGGTGGCATGGCGCGCCAACGCCAGCGGCAGGTCGTCTGGGGCGATACCACCACCGTCGTCGCGCACCTTGAGCAGTTTGACACCGCCCTGCTCGACGTCGACATCGATACGCCGCGCCCCGGAGTCCAGGCTGTTTTCCAGCAGTTCCTTGGCGACCGAAGCCGGGCGCTCAACCACCTCTCCCGCAGCGATCTGGTTGGCCAGGCGCGGGCTGAGCAAATGAATACGGGACATGACACTCACTACTGGGCTGCCAGCGCTGTGGCGGGTATCTGCAATGTCTGGCCGACCTTGATCACGTCACCATTGAGCTTGTTGGCACTGCGCAGGGACGCCAGGCTGATCTGGTAGCGCTGGGCGATCAGCGCCAGGCTCTCGCCGCGTGCCACCACATGCTCACGCGGACCAGCGGCGATTTTGCCTTCGTCACGCAGCCAGGCAACGTAGGTGCCAGGCGGCGGGTTCTCATGGAAGAACTGCTTGACCCCGGTAGTGATCGAACGCGCCAGCGCCTGCTGATGGCTGGCGCTATGCAGTTTCTTGGCCTCGTTGGGGTTGGAGATGAAACCGGTCTCAACCAGAATCGAGGGAATATCCGGCGATTTCAGCACCATGAAGCCTGCCTGCTCGACGCGCCGTTTGTGCAGCGGGGTGATGCCGCCCATGTTCGACAGCACCTTCTGCCCGACATTGAGACTGGAGGACAACGAAGCGGTCATCGACAGATCCAGCAACACGCCGGCGAGCATCTTGTCCTTGTCGTCGAGACTGACATTGCCGGCGCCACCGATCAGGTCGGACTGGTTCTCGGCGTCGGCCAGCCAGCGCGCCGTCTCGGACGTAGCACCCCGTTCGGACAGGGCATAGACCGAAGCGCCGAACGCCGAAGCCCGCGGCGCCGCGTCGGCATGAATGGACACGAACAGGTCCGCGCCTTTCTTGCGCGCGATCTCGGTGCGTTTACGCAGCGGGATGAAATAGTCACCGGTGCGCACCAGTTCGGCACGGAAACCCTTTTCGGCATTGATCTGCCGCTGCAACTCTTTGGAGATGGCCAGGGTCACGTGCTTTTCATACTGCCCCTTGACCGGCGACAGCGCCCCCGGGTCCTCACCACCATGGCCGGCATCAATGGCGACGACGATATCGCGCTTGCCATTGGGCACAGGCGTCAACTTCGGTGGTGGCTGGGTCGGCGTGACCGGCACAGGAGGTGCGCTGGCGGCAATGCTGGGCGTCTGCGTGGCGGGTGGCGCACTGCCCTGATCGAACAGATCGACCACCAGGCGATGGCCATATTGCTGGTTAGGCGCCAGGGTAAAGCTCTTCGGCGACACTGGCGCCGACAAATCGATGACCACGCGCAGGTCATCAGCGCTGCGCTGGGCCGAGCGCACACCGGTGATCGGGGTATTGGCCAGCGAAAGCTGTTCGAGACTGGTAGCCAACTTGGCGCCACTGACGTCGATAACGATGCGATCAGGTGCGGCAAGGGTGAACACGCTGTGCTGTACCGGGCCAGACAGATCGAAGACCAGACGGGTATTGTCCGGGGCACGCCACAAACGCACGCTCCGTATATCGGAGGCAGCCAGGGCCTCGGCAGCCAGGGCCGCCAACAACACCCCCACAGCTGTAACCAGCGCGCCTATGCGCATAACCAACCCCATCGCTTCTTATTCATTCCTTGCTGCTCAGGGCCTTGCACCAGGCCTCCCCTCGAGCCCCACGCCCCTGCAGCAACAGCGAACGGCCGCTCGCTTGGGGGCTAATGGTAATGTCCAGGTCGGGCTTTGGCAAAACGCCCGCGCCACGCTGCGGCCATTCGATCAGGCACAAGGCATCCCCCTCGAAGTAATCGCGGATGCCGAGAAACTCCAACTCCTCAGGGTCGACCAGACGATAAAGATCGAAATGGAAGGCGCGCACGTCGCCAATTTCGTAGGGCTCGACCAGGGTAAAGGTCGGGCTCTTGACCGCGCCAGCGTGGCCCAGGCCGCGCAGAATTCCGCGTGAAAGGGTGGTTTTGCCGGCGCCCAGATCACCATGCAGATAGATGATGCCCTGCCCCCCACTGATCTTGGCGATCCGCGCCCCCAGAGTCAGCATTGCGGCTTCGTCGGCCGCTTCGAGTTTCACTTCACACAAGGACACAACTCCTCCAATAAGTGACGAATGGTGCAGGGCAGATCACCGGCAGCCAGCCCGCGCCCCTGCGCAGCCAGCACCTCACCGGCACGTGCATGCAGCCATACCGCCAGGCAGGCCGCATCATACGCTGCCATGCCCTGCGCCAGCAGCGCGCCAATCAAACCGGCCAGCACATCCCCAAGCCCCGCGCCCGCCATGGCCGGATGACCACGATCACACAGCGCCATACGCCCGTCCGGTGCTGCGACCAGGCTGCCTGCGCCCTTGAGCACTACCACCAGGCCAAAACGGTGCGCCAGGGCCCGCACGGCAGCCGGCCGATCAGCCTGCACGCTCGCGGTATCGATGCCCAGCAAACGCGCCGCTTCGCCCGGATGCGGCGTGAGCACGCCCTGATCAGGCGCGGCGACCTGCCCGGCAGCCAGCAGATTGAGCGCATCGGCATCCCAGACCTGAGGCATATCGAGACTACAGACGCCAGACAGCAAACTGCGCGACCAGCCCCCCTGACCCAGGCCAGGCCCTGCCACGCAGACATCGGCTCGCTCGGTGAGTGCCAACAGCTGATTGGCCGAAGCCACCGCCGCACACATGATTTCAGGCCGCCGCACCAAAGCGGCCGTGACATGCTCACCTCGTGTCGCCAGTGACACCAGGCCAGCGCCGGCACGCAGGGCACTGTCGGCACAGAGCAGCGCGGCGCCGCCCATGCCCAGATCGCCTCCGATCACCAGCAGGTGACCGAACTGGCCCTTGTGCGCCACCGGCGACCGCGCCGCAAGGCGCGGCAGATTGGCCGGGTCGAGACGCTGCGCCACGCTGGGCGCCTGGACCAATAGCTGGGCATCGCCTTGCAGATCGTCGAACTGCAGCTCGCCGCACAGCTCCGGGCCAATGCCCGTGAGCAGGCCGAGCTTGAGGGCGATGAAGGTCACGGTCAGATCGGCGCGCACGGCCACGCCAAGGCACGCGCCGCTATCGGCGTGCAAACCAGAAGGAATATCCACCGCCAGCACCGGCAAGCCACTCTGGTTGAGCATGCGAATCGCCTGCGCATAAGGCTCACGCACCGCGCCAGCCAGACCTGTGCCGAGCAACCCATCGACCACGATGCCAGCCAGTGGCGCGCATTCGCTCCAGGGCAGCAGATCCACACCCGCCCTTCGCGCCTCGGCGCAGGCCTGCTCAGCATCGCCACTCAGAGCAGCGGGATCACCCACTGCCAGCACGCGCACGCGCCAACCGGCACGCTGAGCCAGAGCCGCAATCAGGTAGCCGTCACCGGCATTGTTGCCACGCCCGGCCAGTACGGTGATTTCGCCGGCATCCGGCCAGCGTCTGCGCAACGCGCGCCAGGCCGCATGGGCGGCGCGTTGCATCAACTCGAAACCGGGCGTGCCGGCGGCGATCAACTGCGCATCCAGCGCACGCACCTGTTCGGCACTGTGCAGGCTCAACGGCAAAGAGGCTGGTAATAGATGCATGGCTCGCTCACCACGGATGTCTGGCAGAATTATACCTACGTCCATCGCCTGCGCCCGCCCATGTCCGATCAAACCCTCGACCTCAATGCTCTGGCCCTGTCCATCAAGGACTGGGGACGTGAGCTGGGCTTTCAGCAAGTCGGCATCACCGATGTCGAGCTGGGCGAACACGAGGCGCACCTGCAACGCTGGCTGGCAGCTGGCTATCAGGGCGAGATGGAGTACATGGCCGCCCATGGCAGCAAGCGCTCACACCCGGACGAACTGGTACCTGGCACCCTGCGCGTGGTGTCGCTGCGCATGGACTATCTGCCCGGCGACACGCAGATGGCCCAGCGCCTCAAAGAGTCGGAGCAGGCCTACGTGTCGCGCTACGCCCTGGGCCGCGACTACCACAAACTGATCCGCAAGCGCCTGCAACAACTGGCCGAACGCATCCAGCAGCAGATCGGTCCGTTCGGCTACCGCGCCTTCGTCGACAGCGCCCCGGTGCTGGAAAAGGCTATCGCCGAAAAAGCCGGTCTCGGCTGGATCGGCAAGAACACCCTGGTGCTCAACCGCAAGGCCGGCAGCTATTTCTTTCTCGGCGAACTGTTCGTCGACCTGCCACTGCCGGTGGATGCCCCACACGCCAGCGAGCATTGCGGACGCTGCAGCGCGTGCATGGATATCTGCCCCACTGCAGCCTTCGCCGGGCCCTACGTGCTGGATGCCCGGCGCTGCATTTCCTACCTGACCATCGAGCTGAAAGGCTCGATCCCCGAAGAGCTGCGTGCGCCCATCGGCAACCGCGTGTTCGGCTGCGACGACTGCCAGATCGTCTGCCCCTGGAATCGCTTCGCTCGCCCCACCGACCAGGGCGACTTTCAACCGCGCCACGGCCTGGACAACAGCGGCCTGGCCGAGCTGTTCATGTGGACGGAAGAGGAGTTTCTCAGCCGCACCGAAGGCTCGCCGCTACGCCGCGCCGGCTACGAGCGCTGGCTGCGTAACCTGGCAGTCGGCTTGGGCAACGCGCCATCCACCATCCCGGTACTACAGGCTCTGCAGGCGCGCCGCGAACACCCGTCGGAGCTAGTGCGCGAGCATGTCGAGTGGGCACTGGCGCGACACGGTGCTCTGTAGCCCGGATGCAATCCGGGAATGGCGCCGCCCGCTTCCCCGGATTGCATCCGGGCTACGCTACTTGCACGGTACGCGCGACGCGCCGGAGTGGCTGATTTACACCTTGAGGAAATGCTCACGGTAGTGGCGCAGCTCGGCAATGGACTCGCGAATGTCATCCAGCGCCTGGTGGGTGGCGGTTTTCTGAAAGCTGTCCTTGACCGCTGGCGCCCACATGCCAGCGAGGATCTTCAGCGTCGACACGTCCAGGTAGCGGTAGTGGAAGTAGGCTTCCAGGGCCGGCATGTACTTGTAGAGAAAGCGGCGATCCTGGCCGATGCTGTTGCCGCAGATGGGCGACTTGCCCTTGGGCACCCACTGTTCGAGGAAGGCGATGGTCTGTGCTTCGGCCGCAGCCGTGTCGATCTTGCTTTCACGTACGCGCTGGGTCAGGCCGCTCTGGCCATGGGTGCGGGTGTTCCATTCGTCCATGCCGGCCAGAGCTTCGTCACTCTGGTGGACGGCGATCACCGGGCCCTCGGCCAACACGTTCAGCTCGCTGTCGGTGACGATGGTGGCCATCTCGATGATCACATCGCGCTCCGGCTCCAGCCCGGTCATTTCCAGGTCGATCCAGATCAGGTTGTTGGGGTTTTGCATGGTTAGGCTCCTTGGCTCAGGCGCCAAGTCTAGCGGATCTCGTGACCCTTCATACGCCAGAGAAACAGGGACGTTTGCCGCCCTTCGTTGATCTCGAGCTCGCGATCAGCCGGCACGCCCGGAATCTCGAAGGTGTTGCTGATCAGCCAGCTATTGGCATGCATCTCGACGTGCGCCTTGGCCCACAGACGCGGCATCGGCACGGGCGAGAGAAAGCAGTAGACGACATCGAAGTCGCCGAGCTCGACCTGCCACAGACTCCGATAACGAATGCTGCAGTTCTCCTGCAGCAGGCAGCGTAGCCAGGCGAAAGCGAAGAGCAGTGGCGCCGTCTCGACACCAACGAACTGCCCGCGCGGAAACCGTCTGGCCAGTTGCAGCAACGTACCAGCAGTACCACAGCCCAGGTCGACGAAGCGCAGCGGCGGCTCACGCTCGCTCAAGCACTGCTGCAGACGCTGCTGCGCCTTGCGCCCACTCAGGTAGAGCGGCACCTGTTCACGCAGACTGTTCCAGTTAACAAGTAGCAGCAGAACGAAGCCCAGCAGGAACAACCAGGCCGGTAAATCGGCGCGCTGCATTACCAGCAGCGCGGGCAGAAACGCCAGATTGATCCACAACCACCAGCGTGACAGACCCAGGCGCCAGCCGATCCCGGCGGCCACAACACCTTGCAGCAGCGCCACCGAAAAAAGCGACATGCGCCAGGGCAGCAACGCCAGCAGATAGACCAGCACCACCACCAGCGCCAGGGCCAGACCCTGCGCCAAAAGAGCGCGCAATAGCGGTAGCCGCAGCACCGCTCGTTCCTCGCCTGCCGTCATTCCCGACCTCTGTTCCTGACAGCCGAATGGCCGCCGAGCGCTCATGCTAAACTCGCCGCGATCAACACTCCACTACCCGGATGCTCCATGGCCAAACGCCAACTCAACCGACGCCAGAACTGGCGGATCGAAAAGATTCAAGGCGAGCGCGCCGCCCGCGCCGCCAAGCGTGAATCACGGGCAATGGAAGCACTGGAAGGCGGTGACCTCGGCCCGGAACAGACCGGACTGGTAATCGCCCATTTCGGCGTACAGGTGGAAATCGAAGGTTTACAGGGCGAGATGGCCGGCCAGGTGTTTCGCTGCCACCTGCGCGCCAACCTGCCGGCACTGGTCACTGGTGATCAGGTGGTCTGGCGCCCCGGCAACCAGGGTGACGGCGTCATCGTCGCGCAACTGCCGAGAAACAGCGAACTGTGCCGCCCCGACATGCGCGGCCAACTCAAGCCGGTGGCGGCCAACGTCGACCAGATCGTCATCGTCTTCGCGCCGCTGCCCGAGCCGCACGCCAACCTGATCGACCGTTATCTGGTTGCCGCCGAGCACGCGGGCATTCGCCCGCTACTGCTGCTGAACAAGGCCGATCTGATCGATGAGCAGAACCAGGTAGTGCTGGACGCGTTGCTCAAGGTCTATCGTGAGCTCGAGTACCCGCTGTTGGAAGTCTCGGCCCATCAGGGCGATGGCATGGAGCAGCTGAAACATCGCCTGAACGGAAACGTCAGTGTATTCGTCGGCCAGTCTGGCGTGGGCAAGTCATCCTTGGTCAACAGCCTGCTGCCCGGCGTCGATACGCGTGTCGGCGCGCTGTCGGAGTTGACCGGCAAGGGGACGCACACCACCACCACCGCACGGCTTTTCCACTTTCCCGGTGGCGGTCAACTGATCGACTCCCCAGGCATTCGCGAATTCGGCCTCGGACATGTCAGCCGTGATGACGTGGAAGCGGGCTTCATCGAATTCCACGACCTGCTCGGGCGCTGTCGCTTCCGCGACTGCAAGCATGATCGCGAACCCGGGTGCGCGCTTTTGCAGGCCTTGGAAGACGGCCGCGTGCAGCCACAGCGCATGGCCAGCTACCGGCACATCATCGCCAGCCTGCCGGAAGACGATTACTGATTATTCAGTTGATCGAACTGCAAGGCGCCTTCTTCGAAGATATTCAGGCGCTGCTGCAGTTGCTCTGGCGCTAGCGGCTCACTCGCCGCGTCCGCCGGAACCTCGCCTGGCGCGGGCGCAGTGCCTTCCTCGACGCCTTGTTCACCCTCGATGGCGCGCTGCGCCTTCTTGGTCAGCACAACGATATCGATGCGCCGATTGACCGGATTGAATGGGTCCTCGCGATCGAACAGCGCCGACGAGGCATAGCCGACCACACGCGCCACCTGCTCGTCCGGGTACCCGCCCGCCACCAATGTGCGCCTCGCGGCGTTGGCACGGTTGGATGACAACTCCCAGTTGCCGAAATCGCCGCGCCCTACAAACGGCTTGGCATCGGTGTGACCGCTGATGCTGATCTTGTTCGGCACCGCGCGAATGGTGTCGGCCATGGCCAGCAGGATGTCTTCGAAATAGGGCTGAAGGTTGGCACTGCCGAGAGCGAACATCGGTCGGTTCTCGGCGTCCATGATCTGAATGCGCAGGCCATCCTGGGTGATTTCGAACAGTATCTGGTCCTTGAAACGCTGCAGCTCGGGATTCTCTTCGACCTTGTTCTGCAGCTCCTGCAACAGCAGTTCCAGACGTTCCTGCTCCATCTTTTCCGCCAGGGTTTCGATCTGATCGGTACTGACGCCGGACTCATCCGGTTGACTCTCCGGCGTCTCGGAGATATCCGGATTGAGGGTGCGCTCGGGCGCTGGCGTAGGCGTGCCGCCCAGGTCGATGGCGTATGGACTGGCACTCTCGGTGAAACCGATCGGGTCCTGGAAATAGCCGGAAATGGCTTTCTTCTGTTCCGGAGTGGCCGATGTCATCAGCCACATGACCAGGAAGAACGCCATCATGGCGGTTGCGAAGTCGGCAAAAGCGATCTTCCAGGCACCGCCATGGTGTCCGCCAGCGGTCTTCTTGACCCGCTTGACGATGATGGGTTGGTTATTTTCCATGGCTTAGCTGCCGCGCATGGCCTGTTCGAGCTCGCTGAAGCTCGGACGATGTGCCGGGTACAGCACCTTGCGCCCGAACTCTACGGCCAGGGTCGGCGGCATGCCCGAGGCAGAAGCGACCAGGGTCGCCTTGATCGCTTCGTAAAGGTTCAGCTCTTCCTTGGCGTCATGTTCCAGCGCGTTCGACAGTGGGCCGAAGAAACCGTAGGAAGCGAGAATACCGAGGAAGGTACCGACCAGAGCAGTACCCACCTTCTCACCGATCTGCGCGTTGTCCGCCTCTGCCAGGATCGACATGGTGATCACGATGCCCAGCACGGCCGCGACGATACCCATGGCCGGCATGCCGTCGGCGACCTTGGCCACAGCGTGCGCCGGGTGCTCCACTTCCTCCTTGAGGCTGGCCAGTTCCATGTCGAACAGGCCTTCGAGTTCGTGCGGCGCCATGTTGCCGGAAGACATGATGCGCAGGTAATCGCAGATGAACGCAGTCATCCGCGCGTCCTTGAGCACACCGGGATACTTGCTGAAGATCGGACTGGCATTGGGATCTTCGACGTCCGCCTCGATGGCCATCATGCCCTCGCGGCGACTCTTGTTGAGGATCTCGTACAGCAGCTTGAGCACTTCGAGGTAATAAGCGTGGGTAAAGCGACTGCCAAACATGCTCAGCGATTTCTTGAAAACCTGCATGAACATGCTGCCGGGGTTGGCCTGGAGGAATGCACCCAGCGCCGCGCCGCCAATAATCAGAACCTCGAAGGGGTGGACCAATGCCATGAACTTCCCGCCCGAGAGTATGAACCCGCCGAGCACACAGCCAAAGACGACAATGATGCCTAAGATTTTTACCATGGAATAAACGCTTGTAGAGCCTAGTGGACGGGTTATTAAAAACAACCCTTCTAATTATCGGAGCTTATACGCCAGACTATAGCCAGTTATGGTCAAAAGCCAGTTCGACTCGAGCCAATATGCCGACGTCAAAGTCTCTGCCACGCACTCTGGACGCCTGGGTCCAACATCTGGGCAAGTTGCCACTGCCTATCGAGCAGCAGCAGCATGTGCGCCTGCGTCGCATCCTGGCAGACAGTCGCCGGACCTGGCGCGAAATTGCCGAGGCGATAGAGTCCAGCCCCTCTTTCGCCCTGCAGGTACTGCGCGAGGCAAACCAATCGAGCAACAGCCTCAGTGATCCAGCCGAGAGCGTCGAAACCGCGCTGTCGCGCCTGGGCCTGAGCCGCTGCGAAGCCCTTCTCAGCCAGGCGCCTGCCCTGCCAGAAAGCGACATCCCTCTAGCATTCAAGCAGATTTTGCTGATCAGTCAGCATGCCAGCCAACAAGCTCGTGGCCTGTTCGGTGCACGCCTGGCTCGCCTGTGGAATGAACTGCACGGCTGCAGCCTGCTGTTTCTTTCACCCATCTGGCCATTGCTGTGCGCCCATCCGCAGTTGTTCGAGGCCTGGGAGCAACGTGTACTGCTCAAGGGTGAGCGACCCGCTGCAGTCGAGAAAGAGCTGCTCGGCGTCACCTTGATCCAGCTGTGCGTCAAACTGGCCGAGCGCTGGCGACTGCCAGAATGGATCGTGCGCGGCTACCGCCTGCTCGAGCGTGATCGTCGCCAACTGGTCCGGGCACTGCACATCGCTCGCGACAACGAGCATCCGTTGCATCAACAGCAAATGCTCGACGCCGACATCCCCCTGCGCCACTGGCTCACCCATCCGAGCAACTGCGTGCTGCTGGCCAACGGCTTGGCAGTATCCGCCCACCACGCCTGGGATACCGCGCACAGCCTGCGCTGGCAACGTCTTACCGGACTTTACCTGCAGATCCCTCTGAATGAGCTACAACAGGAAGTGCACCAGCACGCCGTGAGCAGCGCACGCCTGATTCACGATCACGCACTCTGGCACCCGGCCCAGGCACTGATCTGGCCATGGGACACCCATCGCCTGAAGCCTGCCGTCAGCACCGCAGCGCCACCCAAGCGCGATGACCTGGCCACTTGGCGCCAGCACTGTGCACGCCTGCTCGCCGAGCCCAGCACCTTTGCCAATGTGCCGCAGCTGACTGCCTGCGCCCGCGACGCCTTACAGGCCTGCGGCCTGAAGCGCGTGCTGCTGCTTCTTGCCGATCGCCAGCACACCCGCCTGCAAACCCAGCAACAGGCGGGGCTCGATGCCAGCGCGAGCACCCTGAGCCTCGACCCGGCACAAAGCCAGGTGTTGAAACGCCTGCTCAGCGCGCCAGGACAACTGCGCCTGACGCCCAGCAACGTGGCGCAGTTTTCGGCACTGCTGCCAGGCAACCTCAAGGCCCTGTTCCCCAGCGAGCATCTGCTGCTGCGCTCTGTGGCCAACAACGGTCGGGTAGTGATGCTGGTCGTGGCCGACCAGGGCGGCCAACCGCTCAATGACGTCAGCCTGCAGGCCTTTACCAAGACCGTGCAGTGCATCGAGCGCGCGCTGGGCAGCTTTTCCAGGCGCGGGCGCTGAAGCGCTCTGTTTCCGCTACAATCGACCTCTTTTCATTCAAGGAGGCCGTCATGTCCGCCTTCGACAACTTGCCACTGGTGATCGAGCCAGCCCAACTGGCCGAACGCCTGGATGCAGCCGACCTGATCCTGCTCGATCTGAGCAGCGCAGCGCGCTACACCACCGGCCACATCCCAGGCGCGCGCTGGGTGGATGCCAAGCGTACGCAACTGGGCCTGCCGCCCGCCCCCGGTCTGCTGCCCGAGCGAGCGCAGCTCGAAGCGCTGTTCGCCGATATCGGTCATCACGCGGATGCCGTTTATGTGGTCTACGACGATGAGGGCGGCCCTTGGGCCGGTCGCTTCATCTGGCTGCTCGACGTGATCGGCCATCAGCGTTACCACTTCCTCAATGGCGGTCTGCAGGCCTGGATCGGCGATGGCCTCAAGCTGAGCCAGGAGGTGCCCGCAGTAACCCGCACCGACGTATCGCTGACGCTGAGCGATGCCCCCACCGCCACCCGCGAGTACCTGCAATCGCGCCTGGACGCCACCGACCTGGCCATCTGGGACGTGCGCGGCGCGGACGAATACCGCGGCGAAAAACTGAGTTCAGCGCGTGGCGGGCATATCCCCGGCGCCACCCATTTCGAGTGGACCGCCGGCATGGACCCGCAACGCGGTATGCGCATTCGCACGGATATCGCAGAAATCCTGCAAGGCCTGGGCATCACACCCGACAAGGAAGTGATCACCCACTGCCAGACTCACCGCCGCTCCGGCTTCAGCTATGTGGTAGCCAAGGCACTCGGCTATCCACGCGTGAAGGCCTATGCCGGCTCCTGGTCCGAGTGGGGCAACCTGCCCGACACGCCCATCGAACGCTGAGTCCGTCGACCATTCAGTTGCACCCGGCCTGGCCACGCCAATGCCGGTTCAGAACCTTCAAGGAAACACGATGAAACAACGTCTTTTTATCCTCAGCCAGTACCTGCTGCCTCATCACCTGCTGTCGCGCCTGATCGGCTGCGTTGCCGAATGCCGTATCGGCTGGCTGAAGAATCCGCTGATCTCGTGGTTCGCCAAGCAGTACCAGGTCAACATGAGCGAAGCGCAAGTCGAGGACCTGCGTGCTTACGAACATTTCAACGCGTTCTTCACCCGCGCTCTGAAAGACGGCGCGCGCCCGCTGGATGAAACTCCCGGGGCCATTCTCAGCCCGGCCGACGGAGCAATCAGCCAACTCGGCGCCATCGAGCACGGCCGCATCTTCCAGGCCAAGGGTCACAGTTTCAGCGCGGTCGAACTCCTTGGCGGCGACGCCGAACGTGCAGCACCGTTCATGGGCGGCCAGTTCGCCACCGTGTACCTCTCGCCGAAGGATTACCACCGCGTCCATATGCCGCTGGGCGGCACGCTGAAAGAGATGATCTACGTGCCGGGCCGCCTGTTCTCGGTCAACCAGACCACCGCGGAAAACGTGCCGGAACTATTCGCCCGCAACGAGCGCGTGGTTTGCCTGTTCGACACCGAGCGCGGGCCGATGGCCGTGGTACTGGTGGGCGCGATGATCGTTGCCAGCGTGGAAACCGTATGGGCCGGCTTGGTCACGCCACCCAAGCGCGAGCTGAAGAGCACCCGCTATGACGCGCAAGCACGCGGGCCGATCGAACTGGCCAAGGGCGCAGAAATGGGCCGCTTCAAACTGGGCTCTACTGCCATCGTCCTGTTCGGCCCGAATCAGGTGCAATGGGCCCAGGAGCTGGGCGCAGGCAGCGCAGTGCGCATGGGCCAGCTGATGGGCACGGTTCAGAACTGAGCCGCTGAGAAAAGGAACCCGCATCTCGACCGTTCGGTCATAGATCCGTACTCTGGCGAGGCAGGCCGTCCGCGCGGATGGGCTGCCAGCACAGGCAGATACTGCTAGAGTTCGAAAGACTATTACTAGAGCCGCTTGGTATTGCGTGGCCGGAGTATCCGAGTTTGATGGATAGACAGAGTACCCACCTTCAACTGTTGCGCGTTCCCACGCCGAGCAAGCAGAGCCTCAGTTTCTGCGACGGCAGCCCCCGCGATCTGAAACGCTGGATCGCAGGCCTGCCCAAGGCGAACATCGGTGAAACCGCACGTCAGTTGTATCAGAGCCTGGTGGAACTCAATCAATTCCTCACCCCTTCGGAAAATCGCCTGCAGTTGCTCGAACTGCTGCGCCCGGAAGTCAGCTTCGTCTGCCAACACCTGGAGCGTCACTTTCTCAACCAGGCCATCGTTCTCGACGAGCGCCCGCGCAAGGTGGCCAATCTGTGCCAGGCGCTGCAGAACCACCTGGCCGTCGGCTACAAGCTGATCATTTCCCGCGTGATCGCCCGCAGCGGCAAGGATCGCGACCAGTTGCTCGCCGTCTCCCTGCAACGCGCCAGCCACAGCCTGTGCAGTCCGCTGATTCGTGCCAGTCAGCTTTACTGCCCGGTTCCGGAAGGGCTCTGGCTGGAGCTGCACCAGCTCTATCAGATTGCCTGCGAGCAGCGCCTGCAGCGTCAGGTCATTCGCGACCCACTGGCACGCCATACTCAGGGCCTGAGCACCGAGCAGACCTACGTGACCGCACTGCTACTCGGCTGCGCGCGCACCAACCAGATGCGCCAGAACGGCATCGCCCGCCTGGCGCAAGCGCTGGAACCCTGGAGCGCACTGGTCAAGCTGCAGCCAGGCGATCATGCCGACAGCCTGTTCGTGCTGGCGCCGCAGGTCGACGGCCCGCCGCGCTACAAGTCGTTGTATCAGAGCAGCGAATTGCACAACCTGCTGGGCATCGATACGCAGCCGCTGGTCGATGCCATCAAGGAATACCTGGAACTCCCCGAAGAAGAGCGCAGCAAATCGCGCCTGATGATTCCGGAGGGCATTACCCTCGATCTGCTACAGCACGTTGCCGCAGCCTGGGGCGACATCGCCGAGCGCACCTTCCAGCGCACGCCGGGGCAAGGCAGCCTGACCCTGTGCATCGGTATGACCGCGCTGCATTTCTTCCTCTCCGGACGCTGCTCGTTCGCTGAAGTACTGAAACGCCCGGTAGAGCTGGGCGCTGCGGTATTCAAGCCGTCCACGGGCGAGCCTGATGTCTGGTCGAACGCCTTCGATGCTCAGCGCAATGCGGCTGACGAAATCCACTTCGAAGAGATTCAGTACACCAAGGTAACCCCCGGTGAGCAGGCGCAGCCTGAGAGCAATGGCGAGAGTTACCCGACCTTCCCCCTGCCCATCGTCAATCACAGCCCAGGTGGCTATTGCCTGTCCTGGCCCAAGGACGTCCCCAGCCAACTGCAGGCTGGTGAACTGCTAGGCGTACAAGACAACCCCAGCCAGGGCTGGAGCGTGGCCATCGTGCGCTGGATTCGCCAAGTGCGCGGCGGCGGCACGCAGATGGGTATCGAGCTGATCGCACCGCACGCGCGCCCCTGCGGCCTGCAACTGTTGCGCAAAGCCGAGCAGAACAGCCAGTTTCTGCGCGCCCTGCTGCTACCGGAAATCAGCGCCATTTCTCGCCCCGCCAGCCTGATCACTCCACGCTTGCCATTCCAGGAGGGCAGCAAGGTCCTGATCAACGATCACGGCGAAGAACACCGCGCCCTGCTGACCCGCAGACAGGTCAGTACCGGCAGCTTCAGTCAGTTCGAGTATCGCCGCGTGGGCGAAGAGGAAAGCGCGCCCGGGACACCGGTCACAGCCTCGCAAAGCCAGAAGCCTGCGGGGGAGGAAGATTTTGACTCGCTCTGGAAGTCGCTGTAGGCTCCGGCGAACTCACCATTTGTCGCCTTTTCGCGTCCGTTCGGCGCGGTAATGACCCCTCTATGGCCATCGAAAAAAAAACCATCCGCCTGCTGATTCTCGAAGACTCGCAGAACGAAGCAGAGCGCCTAGTCAGTCTGTTCCGCAACGCCGGGCATGCCACTCGTGTGCATCGTCTGACCTCCAGCGATGACCTGGCAGAAACACTGCAACAGACCTGGGACCTGCTGATCTGCGCAGCGAGCAGCGAGCATCTCGATCCTGGCGAGGCGATCAGTGCCATCCGCCGCCAGGCCAAGGACATCCCCGTCATCCAGCTGGTCGAGGAAAATGATTCCGAGATCATCACCGAAGCCCTCTTGTTCGGCGCGCAAGACGCCCTGCCGCAAGGTGAGGACGAGCGTCTGGTGCTGGTGGCCAAGCGCGAGCTGGCCAACCTCGAGGAACGTCGCGCCCGCCGTGCCGCCGAAGTGGCCTTGCGTGAAGCAGAGAAGCGCTGCCAGCTGCTGCTGGAAAGCTCGGTAGACGCCATCACCTACGTCCACGACGGCATGCACATCTATGCCAACCGTGCCTATCTCGAGCTGTTCAGCTACGAAGATGGTGAAGAGCTGGAAGGCATGCCGATGATCGACCTGATCGCCAGTGCCGATCACGCTGCGTTCAAGGATTTCCTGAAGAACTACCAGAGCGCCGAAGGCAATGCCGAGCTCAATTGCCAGGGCGTACGCGCCGATGGCAGCAGCTTCGCCGCGCAAATGACCTTCTCCCCCGCCACCTATGATGGCGAACCGTGCATTCAGGTGGTGATCCGCGCGGAAACCTCCAATGCCGAACTGGAAGAGAAACTGCGCGAGATCAGCAGCCAGGATCTGGTCACCGGCCTGTTCAACCGCAATCACTTCCTCGAGCTGATGGACAGCGCCGCAGAGCGCGCCGTCAACACCGGTCAGCCCTCGACCCTGGCGTACATCCGTGTCGACCGCTATGCCAGCATGCAGGGCGAGATCGGCCTCGCCGGTATCGACCTGCTGTTGACCGACCTGGCCGGCCTGCTGCGCGCACATTTCCCGGCGGACACTCAACTGGCCCGCTTCGGTGACGACGTGTTCGCCGCCCTGCTCCCGGGCCAGACGCCCGAGCAGTGCCAAGCCAGCCTGGCGCCCCTGCTGAAGAAGGTCGAAGCCCACCTGTTCGATGTCAGCGGCCGCACCGCGCAGACCACCCTGTCGATTGGCGTCGCCGGCCTTAGCGAGAAAACCGCCAAGGCGCAGGAAGTCCTCGATCGCGCGCACCGCTGCGCCGACGAGCTCAGTGACGGCAATGCCATCAAAGTGTTCAACCCGGCCGATGAACTCGCCGCAGCAGCCAACCGCGGCAGCCTGCTGGCGATGGTGCAGCAGGCACTGGAGAACAACAGCTTCCGACTGCTGTTCCAGCCGATCATCAGCCTGCGTGGCGATGCTCACGAACACTATGAAGTGCTGCTGCGCCTTCTCAATCCGCAGGGTGCAGAGGTGCCGCCAATGGAATTTCTCGCCGCCGCCAAGGATGCCGGCCTCGGCGAGAAGATCGACCGCTGGGTAATCCTCAACTCGATCAAGCTACTGGCAGACCACCGCTCTAGAGGCCATAACACCCGTCTATTCGTACACCTGTCCAGCGCCAGCCTGCAGGACCAGACGCTGCTGCCCTGGCTCAGCGTGGCACTCAAAGCCGCGCGCCTGCCATCGGACTCGCTGGTGTTCCAGTTCAGCGAACCGGACGCCATCGCCTACCTGAAGCAGGCCAAGGCGCTGACCCAGGGTCTGGCGGAACTGCATTGCAAGGTGGCCTTGAGCCAGTTCGGCTGTGCGCTGAACCCGTTCAATACGCTCAAACACCTGCAAGTGGACTTCGTCAAAGTCGACGGCTCGTTCTCCCAGGACCTGAGCAATGCAGAGAACCAGGAAGCGCTGAAAACCCTGCTCAGCAGCCTGCATGCCCAGGCCAAGCTGACTATCGTGCCCTTCGTCGAAAGTGCCAGCGTACTGGCCACGCTGTGGCAGGCCGGAGTCAACTTCATTCAGGGTTACTACCTGCAGGGCCCGAGCCAGTCGATGGACTACGACTTCTCGGCCGGCGACGAATAAATTCCACCGACAAAAAAGCCGCCTGAACAGGCGGCTTTTTCATATCCGACGCAGCGCTGGTATTTATTCCTGTCCCTCACGGTCACGGAAGCCGAGCAGATAGAGAATGCCGTCCAGCCCCAGGGTGGAGATCGCCTGCTTGGCCGATTGTTTGACCAGCGGCTTGGCGCGGAAGGCCACACCGAGACCGGCCAGCCCGAGCATCGGCAAGTCGTTGGCGCCATCACCGACGGCGATGGTCTGCTCCAGCTGCAAACCTTCCTTCTGCGCCAGCTCACGCAACAGATCCGCCTTGCGCTGCGCGTCGACGATGGGCTCGACGGCCACGCCGGTGACCTTGCCGTTCTCGATCTGCAGTTCGTTGGCGAACACGTAGTCGATGCCCAGTTTGGCCTGCAGCTGCTTGGCAAAGTAAGTGAAGCCGCCAGAGAGAATCGCGGTCTTGTAGCCCAGGCGCTTGAGTTCAGCGAACAGCACCTCGGCGCCTTCGGTCAGACGTAGGGACGCGCCGATCTCTTCCAGCACGTCTTCCGACAGGCCCTGCAGCAAGCCCAGACGTTCCTTGAAGCTGGCGCGGAAATCCAGCTCGCCACGCATGGCGCGCTCGGTGATCTCGGCTACCTGCTCGCCAACACCGGCAGCCTTGGCCAGCTCGTCGATCACCTCGGCCTCGATCAGCGTCGAATCCATGTCGAACACTGCCAGACGGCGATTGCGACGGAACACCGAATCACGCTGGAAGGCGATGTCGACGTTGAGCTCCTGCGCCACGCTGAGGAACTCGGCGCGCAGGGCTGCAGGATCGGCTGGCTCGCCACGCACGGAGAACTCGATGCAGCCCTTGCCCTGCTCGGCTGGCATGTCCAGTGGCATGCGCCCGGAAAGACGGTCGATATGATCGATATTCAGGCCGTACTTGGCGGTGATGGCACTGACGCGCTGCAACTGCTCGGCGCTGACCTTGCGCGTCAACAGCGTCACGATATGGCGCGCCTTGCCCTGGCCACCAACCCACTGGCGGTAGTCGTCTTCGGAGACCGGGGTGAAACGTACCTGCTGATCGAGCTCGTAGGCGGTGAACAGCAGATCCTTGAGCACCGACTGGGAGTGGCCGTTGTCAGGAATCTCGATGAGGATGCCGAAGGACAGGGTGTCGTGGATTACCGCCTGGCCGATATCGAGGATGTTCACCCCGCCCTGAGCCAGCACGCCGGTGATGGCTGCGGTAAGTCCGGGGCGATCCTCGCCGGTGATATTGATCAGGACGATTTCGCGCAAGACGCACCCTCCAAGGCAAACGATTGAGGCAGGCAAGCGGCGAATTGACCACTGACCGACGAAAAGGCGCACATTCTACCCAGTTTCCCGCCAATCCGGGCAGCCATGCGCTTTGCCCGCCCCAGGGCGCTCGCTATACTGCGCGGCAACTTCAGTCGACAAGAGCCGTGCTCTGTGAACCGGCCCGCGCCCGTCAAACCCGATAACTTCTTCATCATGATCTTCCACGCGCTGCGTCAGCGGCGGGTGCCTCTGGTGCTGCGCATCGCCAGCCACAGCCTGCTGCTGGTGGCCTTGGCCATGGTCATCTATGCGTGGGTCATGGGCATGCAGTTCAAGCAAGCCATGCAGCAGCAGGCCGATGCACTGGGTCAGGCGCTGATCACCCAGACGGCGGCCTCGGCCACCGAACTGCTGGTGTCCAACGACATCCTCAGCCTCAACGTACTGCTGAACAACCTGGCGAAGAACCCGCTGGTAGCCCATGCGGCCATCTACAGCGTGGACAATCGCATCCTCGCCGAAGCCGGCGCGCGTCCGACGCGCAGTGTGCTGGGCGAGACCGAGGGTCTGTACACCACCCCCATCACCTTCCAGGAGGTGATGGCCGGGCAGTTGCGCATCAGCCTGGACATGAGCCAGTTCCAGCAACCGATGACCATCAGCCTGCAGAGCATGGGCATTCTCAGCCTGATTCTGCTGGCCCTGACACTGTCACTGAGCATGCGCCTCGGCCGGCATATTTCCACCCCACTGCTGCAGATGCGCCTGTGGCTGCGCGACCCGGACGACCCTGCACCGGGCGCCGGACGCAACGACGAGATCGGTGATCTAGCGCGCCAGCTACAGGCGCGCCTGGTACCGGAAAAGCCGGAGCCCGAGCCGGAACTCGATGACGAGCCGCTGCTGGAGGATGACAGCGAGGACTATCTGCATGACGAGGACGACAAGCGCTTCGACGAACCGCAAGAGCCCTGCGCCGAGCATGACTTCGACGAAGCAGACCTGCGTGAAGACGATGACGAGCCGCTCAAGCCCTGGCCTGACACGATAGAGCCGGATGATCCCTTTGCCGACCTGCGTGACGAGTCCGAGGCGCCTGCGCCGGTCGCCAAGGCTCCGCGCCCATCGCAGGCGAGTGCCGTACTGGCCATTCAACTTGGCGCCCAGGAGCAGCTGCGTCGCCTGCCGCGCACGCGCCTGCTGGACCTGCTGGATCGTTATCGGGGTTGCCTGGAACAGGCTGCTGCCCTCTATCAGGGTCAGCTTCATACACTCAAGGACGGCAGCAGCCTGATGCTGTTCCACGAGCGCGAATGCGGCGAGGATCACCTGACCCACGCGATCTGTTGTGGCGAGCTGATGCGCGCCTTGGGCCACGCCCTGCAGATCGAGGTCGCCGACAGCGGCATCACCCTGCAATTGCAGCTGGGCCTGACCCTGGGCAGTGATCTGGAAGAGCTGGGCCAAGCCGACCTGCTGCTCAGCGACAGCGCCCTGGACGCCCTGGCCTTGTCGCAGCACAGCCGCAATCTGCTGCTGGTCGAGCAACGCGTCGCGCAGGATGCTCTGGCCCGCCAGCGCGCCCGCATTCGCCCGATTGCCAGCCCGGAAGGAGCCAGCTGCGTGGAGCGCCTGCTCGATCCTTATCCGGCACTACTGGAGCGGCAACTGACGCGCATGCACGACAGCCGGGCGCACTGAGGCCCGGCGTCACTCAAGCGCTGGCCAATGCGCGCCGCTGCGGCGTCTTTACACCGTAGCGCTGCAGCCAGTCCTTCCAGCGAATCCGTTCGTCCCGCACCAGCCAGCCATCCTGTTCGGCAAAACTCTCCGACAGCCACACCCCTCGGGTACTGGCAGGCAGCAGCTCGCCCTTGCGCAGGGTGAACAGACCTCCACTGGGCACGCCGCGCTGCAATGCCAACAAGTAGATATCCGGCCGACGACGCTCCAGACGCGCCACCAGGCGGCCGTCTTCCAGGCATTCATCGACATGGAACAGGCTCAGCTGACGAGCATCACGCGGCAGCTCCAGGCTCAGGTCGTAGACCAGCTGCAAGGATGCGGTAGGCAGGTGCACGTAGGCGCGCGGGCGCTCTAGCAAGGTCAGGTTGCCACACTGCACGGGCCGCGCAGCGCCGGACAGCGGGCTGAGGCGAAAATGACTCGACTCGCGATAACGCAGCGCGCCCTGATAGGGCGTGGGCAACCAGGTATCGGCAAAACGCCCGCTCAGCCAGCCATCGGCGCTCTCCAGCAGGCACTCCTCGGCGACTTCCTGAATGGCGGTGAGCAGCGGCAGATTCAACTCGTGCGCTGGCACATAGCCGGAAATCAGCTTGAGCACAGTGTCGCCGCGATCCGGCCGCCGCTGGCGCACCAGCAACCAGTAATCACGGCCATGCAGGCGCAGGGTCAGACGCACCGAGACGCCGAGGTTGGCCAGCTCGATAGAAAACCGCGAGCTGTCCGCCACCTCGACCGGGCGGCGGCGTTCGAGCATCTGCTGGAAATTCAGCGGCTGCCCCAGGCTCTGGTAGCTCAGCCCATCCGGGCTGGCTTCGACGAACAGCGGCAGGGTCTTGAAGTTACTCGGGTCCTTGCGGATCAGCGTACGCGGCATCTCGACTCCTTGTTCCGGCTGGGCATGAGACGGCTCGGCAGCCAGCGCTCACGCGAGGGTCAGGTTGAAGCGAAAACCGCTCAAGGCTGCCCCAAGCCGACCACCCAGTACAACCCAAGGCTGTAAGAGGACGTGACCGGGGACTCAGCGGATGCCCTGTAAAACCGCCGCGACAGTCGCGACATTGGCCGCCAGGTGCGCGGGCGTAATGGTGCCGACGATGGCACTGCTGACGCCCGGGTGGCTGAAGATCAGCTCGAAGCTGGCACGCACCGGGTCGACACCCTCGGCCAGGCAGGCATGCCCGCTGGCCAGCGCCTTCTTGATCAGGATGCCCTTGGCGTGACTGGCAGCGTAGTCCAACACCGGCTTCTCGCCCTGCTCACTCAGGTTATAGGTGACCATGGCGCAGTCGCCTTGTTCCAGCGCCAGCAGCCCACCCTCGACGGTCTTGCCGGAAATCCCGTAGGCAAGGATCTTGCCCTCACGCTTGAGCTCGGCCAGCGTCTCGTACACACCTGTCTCGCGCAGCACGGCAAGATCGTTGCCGTCGGAGTGCACCAGCAGCAGATCGATACGGTCAGTCTCCAGGCGCTTGAGGCTGCGCTCGACCGAAAGGCGAGTATGTGCGGGGGAGAAATCGAAGTGCGATCGGCCCTGCTCGAACTCCTCACCGGTTTTGCTGACGATCACCCACTCATCACGCTGGCCACGCAGCAGCGGGCCAAGGCGCTGCTCGCTGATGCCGTAGGCCGGCGCAGTATCGATCAGATTGATGCCCAGCTCGCGGGCCTGCTGCAGCAAGGCCAGGGCCTGCGCATCGTCGGGAATGGTGAAGCCGTTGGGGTACTTGACGCCCTGGTCGCGGCCCAGCTTGACCGTGCCCAGGCCCAGCGGCGAAACCTGAAAACCAGTGGAGCCCAGCGGACGATGCAGATCGTGCAGCGTGCTCATGGCAGCAGCGCCTCCCACACTGGCTGCCCCAGCGCTGGGCGTGGCAGTTCGGGCAGTGGCGCATGACTTGCCGGCTGTACATGCTCACGTAGCAAGGTAGCCAGCACACGATCGGCGAAGTCCGGCGCCAACGCCAGCTTGGTCGGCCAGCCCACCAGCAGACGCTGTTGCTCGGCGAGAAACGCGTTATCAGGGCGCACCAGCCCCGACTGCGCGGGTTCGGCACGATCCACGCGCAACGTGGCCCAGCGTGTCTGGCTCTGGTCGACCCAGGGCAACAACGCTGCCATTTCCTTCTGTGCGGCCTGAATCTGCGCCGCCTCGTCGCGAGCGACGCCATCGGCTTCGGCCAGATCGCCGCCGAGGTACCAGACCCATTGGCCATCGGCCGCCGGATGGGTGGTCACGGTGACCCGAGGTTTCGGCCCGCCACCAAGGCAATGGGCGTACAGCGGCTTCAATGCAGGCCCCTTGGCCAGCACCATATGCAGCGGGCGCAACTGCTGCGCGGGCTGCTCGACGCCCAGTGCGGCGAGCAGCTCGGCATTGCCGGCACCGGCACTGAGCACCACACGCTGCGCACGAATCTCGCGTCCGTCGATGATCAGCCCGCACAGCTCAGCGTTTTCCTGCAGCGGTTCGATACGCTCGGCGGCCAGCAGGCTGTCACCCGCCAGCTCGGCCAGACGCGCGATCAGGCTCGGCACATCGAGCACCAGCTCGGCCAGGCGATAGACCTTGCCCTTGAACTTAGGATGCTGCAGCGCGGGCGGCAATTGCTCGCCCTTGACCTGATCGACCCTCCCCCGTACCGCCTTGCTGGCGAAGAAGCTGGTGAGGTTGCCGGCCAGGGTGCCGGGGGACCACAGGTAATGCGCGTCGGAAAGAATGCGCACACCGGACAGATCCAGCTCGCCGTTACCGGCCAGCGCCTCGCGCCAGCGGCGCGGCATATCGGCGATGGCCTCGGAGGCACCGGTCAGCGCGCCATGCAGGGCGTACTTGGCGCCGCCATGGATGATGCCCTGCGACTTCAGGCTCTGCCCGCCGCCCAGGCTGCCGCGCTCCACCAGAACGGTGGAGAAACCCTGCTGACGCAGGCGCGCGTTGAGCCAGAGGCCGGCGATACCGCCGCCGACGATCAGGACATCGGTGCTGAGAGACTGGGACATGAACGGGCCTCGGCGAAAAACAGGCGCGCAGTATAACCCGTCAGCTCCCTCGCCCGCGGCCCATCAGTGCCCGGTCGACTGCGAGAACAGCTGAATCACCACCACGCCACTGACGATCAGCCCCATGCCGAGCACGGCCGGCAGATCGAGCTTTTGCTGGTAGATGAACATCGCCGCGATGCTGACGAGGACGATGCCCAACCCTGCCCAGATGGCGTAGGCGATACCTACCGGGATGGTGCGTACCACCAGAATCAGCATCCAGAAGGCGATCGCGTAACCGCCGATCACCAGCAACAGCGGCAAGGGCTTGTTGAAGCCGTCGATAGCCTTCATCGAGGTGGTGGCGACCACTTCGGCCGCGATGGCAATGGCGAGATAGAGGTATCCGGGCATGATGGCGACTCCTGAAAGATGGCCACAATTCTAAGTTCTTCCATGATGGGATAAAGTCATTACCTATCTGCTTTTGAGATAGGTCAGCCATGAACTGGAATCTCGATCAACTGCAACTGTTCGTCCGTACCGCCGAGAGCCGCTCCTTTTCTGCTGCAGCTCGGCAAACCGGACGCGCGCAATCGGCGGTCAGCACCGCCATCGCCCTGCTCGAAAGCGATCTTGGCGTCACCCTCTTCGAACGCAGCAGCGGTCGCCAGCCACAGCTGACCGAGGCAGGCGCGGCGCTGCTGGAGCAGGCCCGCAGCGTGTTGCAGCAGTGCGAGCGCCTCGATGGCCGCGCGCTGGGTCTGGCACGAGGCGAGGAGGCGCGCTTGCGTCTGGCGCAGGACGAGGCCATGCCCTACCAGCCGGTACTGGCCAGCCTGGAGGCACTGGCCGACGCCTTCCCCCTGCTCGAAGTGCAGCTTTCCAGCGGCGCCCAGGGCGACGTGGCGCGCAAGCTGCTGCAGCACCAGGCCGATCTTGGCCTGCTGTTTCATCACGAACAGATGCCACGCGCATTGGAAAGCCAGCGCCTGGGCACCATCGAAATGGTCACGGTATGCAGCCCGCACCACCCGTTGGCCGAGCTCGACAGCGTGGAACGTCGCGACCTGGCCGAGCATCGACAGTTGCTGATGACGCCCCAGGACAGCCATTACCCCGGTGGCGAGCAGATCAGCCCGCTGGTGTGGCGCGCCGACAGCTTCTACGTCATGGCCGAGCTGGTGATACGCGGCGTTGGCTGGGCCTGGCTGCCGCGCCATGTGGCGCAGTACCCGACCTATCAGGGTCACCTGCAGGAGCTGCGCAGCGACTGGGCGCCGCTGCCGCTGGTGGTGGAACTGGTCTGCCGTCGCGACGGCGCGCTCGGCCCCGCTGCCAACTGGCTGGCCGACTGCCTGGCGCGCGAACTGCTGCGCCCGCAGGCATGATCGCGCTTCCAGAGGATGACCGGCGGCGATAAGCTGCGCCCCCATGAACAGACTTCTCTACACCCTGCTGCTGCACCTGGCCCTGCCACTGATTGCCCTGCGTCTGGCCCTGCGCGCACGCAAGGCACCGGCTTATGCGCGGCGTATCAATGAACGCTTCTCCCTCAGCCTGCCGGCAATGAAACCAGGCGGCATCTGGGTACATGCGGTATCGGTCGGTGAAAGCATTGCCGCCGCACCGATGATTCGTGCGCTGCAGGCGAACTATCCCGAGTTGCCGATCACCGTGACCTGCATGACGCCGACCGGCTCTGAGCGCATCCAGGCACTGTTCGGTGAAAGCGTGCAGCACTGCTACCTGCCCTACGATCTGCCCTGGGCTGCCGCGCGTTTTCTCAACCGAGTGCAACCGCGTCTAGCCGTGGTGATGGAAACCGAGCTGTGGCCGAACCACATCCATCAGTGCGCCAAGCGCAACGTTCCCGTAGCCCTGGCCAATGCGCGCCTTTCCGAGCGCTCGGCACGCGGCTATGCGCGCTTTGGCAAACTCACCGCACCGATGCTTGGCGAACTGTCGCTGATCGCCGTGCAGACCCAGACCGAGGCGCAGCGTTTTCTCGACCTGGGCGCTCGCCCTGGCTGTGTGGAGGTCACCGGCTCGATCAAGTTCGACCTGAAGATCGATGCCGAGCTGCTGCAGCACGCGGTCGAGTTACGCCGTCAGTGGAAAGCAGAGCAGCGCCCGGTGTGGATTGCCGCCAGCACCCATGCCGGTGAGGACGAGATCATCCTCGCCGCCCATCGCCAACTGCTCGGCAATCACCCCGATGCGCTACTGATCTTGGTGCCGCGTCATCCAGAGCGGTTCAACTCGGTCAATGAACTCTGCCTTAGCCAGGGACTGACGACGCGCCGACGCTCAGCGGGTGAAACCGTGCAAGCCGGCGACCAGGTGCTGCTCGGCGACACCATGGGCGAGTTGCTGTTTCTCTATGCGCTGGCGGATATCGCCTTCGTCGGCGGCAGCCTGGTGGCCAACGGCGGCCATAACCTGCTGGAGCCAGCCGCACTGGGCAAGCCGGTACTGAGCGGCCCGCACCTGTTCAACTTCCTGGAAATCGCCGCGCAATTGCGTGAAGCCGGCGCCCTGAGCGAAGTGGAGAACGCCGTGCAGGTGGCGGACAAGGTTGCGACGCTGCTGAACGAACCGAGCGAGATGCAGCGCATGAGCCAGGCGGGCCTGAGCGTGCTCAAGGCCAACCAAGGCGCGCTGGAGCGCTTGCTGAGTGGGTTACGTCGCCTGATTTAGTTCGGATCAAACAGGGGTAGGGTGCGCCGTGCGCACCGCCAACCCGATCGGTGCGCGCAGCGCACCCTACGTGCCATATCGCCGAAACGAAAAGCCCGACGCAAGTCGGGCTTTTCGTTTGCTGCGAACGGTTCAGAAATCCTGATTGTTCTGCAGGCGGTCTTCGGCGGCAGAGGCCAGATCTGGCGGCAGGAAGTCCTTGTCCGGGTTGTAGTCCGGCTTGAGGAAGCTGCCCAGCGCCTCCAGGTCGGCCGGACTGAGGGTGCCGGCAGCCTGCTTCAGGCGCAGGTTGTTGAGGATGTAGTCGTAGCGCGCGTCGTTGTAGTTGCGCACGGCGCTGTACAGCTGACGCTGGGCGTCGAGCACGTCGACGATGTTGCGGGTACCGACCTGATAGCCGATCTCGGTGGCCTCCAGCGCGCTCTGGTTGGAGATGATCGACTGGCGACGCGCCTGCACGGTTTCCACGTCGGTGTTCACCGCACGGAACAGGTTGCGGGTGTTCTGCACCACCTGGCGACGCAGGCTCTCGCGCAGTTGCTCGGTCTGGCCGAGGCGCTGGTAGGCCTCGCGCACCTGCGAGCTGGTCAGACCGCCGCTGTACAGCGGGATATTCAGCTGCAAGCCGATGGAGCGCTGCGAGACGTCGCCGCTGTAACGCGGCGCACCAAAGGAGCCGGAATTGGTGAACCCCAGGCTGTCGTTATCGCCCTGCTGATAGCTGGCCACGGCATCCAGAGTCGGCGCATGACCGGCCTTACGCTGGCGCAGATTCTCTTCGGCAGCCGCCACAGCGTAAAGGCTGGCCTGCAGGTTGAGGTTCTGTGCCGCGGCGGTGTCGACCCAGGCCTTGGCATCATTCGGCGTCGGCGCCAGCACCGGCAGGGTGTGGACGATCCCCTCGACGGCCAGATAATCGCGGTTGGTCAGGGTCACCAGGGCTTCGAAGGCGTCATCCACTGCACGCTCGGCGAGCAGGCGGTTGGCACGGGCCGTATCGAAACCGGCCTGCGCTTCGAGAACATCGGTCTTGTCGGACAGACCGACATCGAAACGTTCATTGGCCTGGTCCAGCTGACGCTTGAATGCCGCTTCCTCGGCCTTGGTCGAGGCCAGGGTGTCCTGCGCACGCAACACGGCGAAATAGGTTTCGGCGCTCTGCAGAATCAAATTCTGTTCAGTGGCAGACAACTCCAGCGAAGCCTGCTCACTGGTGGCCTCGGCAGCCTGCAACTGGAACCAGCGGTCGGCACGGAACAGCGGCTGACTGAGGTTGGCCTGATAGACCAGGCCACTGCGCGAGAGCGTCACGCTGGGCGAATCAACCTCGGTTCGCGTGTCGCCGTAATTGGCACCGGCGGACAGGTTGGGCAGCAAGCCGGCACGCGCCTGCGGTACGACTTCGCGGCGCGCCTGATAATCGGCGCGCGCGGCGGCGATATCGGCATTGTTCTTCGCCGCTTCCTGATACACGGTGACCAGGTCGGTCTTGCTCGACAGCGGGGCCTCTTCGGCCTGAATCAGGCCCACCGAAGCGGCGGCCACGGCGATTGCCAGGGATAGTCTGCGCAACATGATGGATGTCGATCCTTGAATAGGCGGTAATCGGCAAGGCTACGGGTCGCCACAGTCGGGGGTCAAGCGCGCCATGGACGGCATCAGTCTAGCTGGCGGCAAGCTATGTTGCTCGTCGGGAACAATCCGCCACCAGCAGCGCGAGCAGTCGCTTTCCGACGCACGGGTCGATATTTATTGACCACCGAGTTGGTTTTCTCCCACCAGCTTGTTTAGACTGCCCGAGTTCTTGTCGGGGTGCCCCAAATGCGGGGCTGAGATTGGCAGCTGCCGGATCCCGTTGAACCTGATCAGGTTAAGGCCTGCGTAGGGAACAAGATGTCCTCGCCAGTAGACCGGTGAGTCCTCTCGACACCGCCCACGGTGTATCTCGCGCCCTTCGTCCGCTCAGGTTCCAACTCCGACATCTATCCCGGAGAGCCTTGATGAGCACACAACAACAAAAGAACCTGAGCGAAAGCGCCCAGGTCGACCAACAGTCGGTACAGCCCTTCCCCCGTTCGCAGAAAGTCTACGTACAAGGCACACGAGCGGATATCCGCGTGCCGATGCGCGAGATCAGCCTGGACGTGACACCGACCGACTTCGGTGGCGAGATCAACGCCCCGGTCACCGTCTACGACACTTCCGGCCCCTACACCGACCCGAGCGTCACCATCGACGTGCGCAAGGGCCTGGCCGACGTGCGCAGCGCCTGGATCGAAGACCGCGGTGACACCGAGAAACTGCCGGGCCTGTCCTCCGAGTTCGGCCAGCGCCGCCTCAACGATGCCGAGCTGACCAAGATGCGCTTCGCCCACGTGCGCAACCCGCGCCGGGCCAAGGCCGGGCACAACGTCAGCCAGATGCATTACGCCAAGAAAGGCATCATCACGCCCGAGATGGAATACGTCGCCATCCGCGAAAACATGAAGCTGGCCGAGGCGCGTGAAGCCGGTCTGCTGGGCGAACAGCACGCAGGCCACAGCTTCGGCGCTGCCATCCCGAAAGAGATCACCCCCGAGTTCGTACGCAGCGAAGTCGCTCGCGGCCGCGCCATCATCCCAGCCAACATCAACCACGTGGAGCTGGAGCCGATGATCATCGGCCGCAACTTCCTGGTGAAGATCAACGGCAATATCGGCAACTCGGCGCTCGGCTCCTCGATTGAAGAAGAAGTGGCCAAGCTGACCTGGGGCATCCGCTGGGGTTCGGACACGGTGATGGACCTGTCCACCGGCAAGCACATCCACGAAACCCGCGAGTGGATCATCCGCAACTCGCCGGTGCCGATCGGCACCGTGCCGATCTACCAGGCGCTGGAAAAGGTCGGCGGCATCGCCGAAGACCTGACCTGGGAGTTGTTCCGCGACACCTTGATCGAGCAGGCCGAACAGGGCGTGGACTACTTCACCATCCACGCCGGCGTACTGCTGCGCTATGTGCCAATGACCGCAAAACGCGTCACCGGCATCGTTTCGCGCGGCGGCTCGATCATGGCCAAGTGGTGCCTGGCGCACCACAAGGAAAACTTCCTCTACACCCATTTCGAAGACATCTGCGAAATCATGAAGGCCTACGACGTCAGCTTCTCGCTGGGCGATGGCCTGCGTCCGGGCTCGATTGCCGACGCCAACGACGAAGCGCAGTTCGGTGAACTGGAAACCCTCGGCGAACTGACCAAGATCGCCTGGAAGCACGATGTGCAGTGCATGATCGAAGGCCCTGGCCACGTGCCGATGCAACTGATCAAGGAGAACATGGACAAGCAGCTGGAATGCTGCGACGAGGCACCGTTCTACACCCTCGGCCCGCTGACCACCGACATCGCACCGGGCTATGACCACATCACCAGCGGCATCGGCGCGGCGATGATCGGCTGGTTCGGCTGCGCCATGCTCTGCTACGTCACGCCCAAGGAGCACCTGGGCCTGCCGAACAAGGATGACGTGAAGACCGGCATCATCACCTACAAGATCGCCGCGCATGCTGCTGACCTCGCGAAAGGTCACCCGGGCGCGCAGATTCGCGACAATGCCCTGAGCAAGGCGCGCTTCGAGTTCCGCTGGGAAGACCAGTTCAACCTCGGCCTCGACCCGGACACCGCCCGTGCCTTCCACGACGAGACGCTGCCGAAGGATTCGGCCAAGGTGGCACACTTCTGCTCCATGTGCGGGCCGAAGTTCTGCTCGATGAAGATCACCCAGGAAGTGCGCGAGTACGCCAAGGAGCAGCGTATCGACGCCGTCGATCTGGATGCCGAGCAAGGCATGCAGGCCAAGGCCGAGGAATTCAAGGCGCAAGGCAGCCAACTCTACCAACGCGTGTAGCAGGCAGTCATGGAAGCTTGATCTGGCAGCGCTATGCTCGCTAGTGTGACAGGTAACGGGCCGCAGTTTGGCCCGTTACGACTATCTGGGGAGCTGCCATGGGCAAAGACGACATCGACATCATCGAGCGCGAGAACTGCTTTCGCGGCTTCTACCGCCTCGACCGGATCAAGCTGCGCCATCGCCAGTTCGCCGGCAACATGGGCCCGCAGCTGACCCGCGAGCTGTTCGTGCGTCACGACGCCGTATGCGTGCTGCCTTACGATCCGCAGCGCGACGAAGTGGTGCTGATCGAGCAGTTTCGCGTCGGTGCCATGGACAAGAGCGCAAACCCCTGGCTGCTGGAACTGGTGGCCGGCCTGATCGACAAGGACGAGGAGCCCGAGGAGGTCGCGCGTCGCGAAGCCATCGAGGAAGCCGATCTGCCCCTGACGTCGCTGTGGCCGATCACCCAGTACTACCCTTCGCCTGGAGGCTCGGACGAGCGCGTGCACCTGTTCGTCGGTCGCTGCAGCAGTGAAGGTGCCGGCGGTGTGCATGGTCTGCCCGAAGAAGGCGAGGACATCCGGGTACAGGTGATGCCGCTGGAGGATGCCCTGGCCGCTGTGCGCGACGGGCGTATCGACAACGCCGCCAGCATCATCGCCCTGCAATGGCTGGCGCTGAACCGCGACGAAGTGCGGGGTATGTGGTCGTGAATCTGCTACGCGAGCGCTATCGGGTCGACCTGGTCGAGCTGCAAGCGGCTTGCGAGGCCAACTATGCGCGCCTGATGCGCCTGCTGCCGAACATGCGCGAACACACGGAAAGCCGCCGCGTGGCGCTGAGCCAGGGTGAGCATCTGCTCGGCGTGTTGGCGCTGGACGTGTTGGAAAGTTGCCCCTACACCACCACCCTGTGCGTGCGCCAGGAACACAGCCTGCCCTGGCTGCCGGTGCCGCAGCTGGAAGTGCGGGTCTATCACGATGCGCGTATGGCCGAGGTCGTCAGCGCAGAGAACGCGCGTCGCCTGCATATTCGCTACCCCTACCCCAACGCGGCGATGCATCAACCGGACGAGAAGAGTCAGCTCAACCTGTTCCTCGGCGAATGGCTGAGCCATTGCCTGGCCTGTGGGCACGAACCGCAGCCGGTGATGTAAGGCGGCGATCAAGCTTTTCGCTGCCTTGCCGATAGCGCGGCGTTGTACTGTTTGGATAGCCCGCACTGCCTGACGACTGTCGCGAATCACGGTAAAAAGCGCTTCTGGCGTTTTTTCTGTGACCTGCGTCTGCTTCCCGGGTTTTCCCTTTACTGCGGCAACCACCATAATTCACCCGATTGCGCCCTAGGAGACGGTCTTGCCGAGCCTGCCCACCCAATCCACTGATTCCTCGGTACTGCTGGTGCAGTTGTCCGACAGCCATCTGTTCGCCGAAGCGGACGGCAAGCTGCTGGGCATGGATACTTGCGACAGCCTGCAGCGGGTGATCGAACGGGTCCTGCAGGAGCAGCCGCAGATCGATCTGATTCTGGCTACAGGTGATCTTTCGCAGGATGGCAGCGAAGCGTCGTATCAGCGTTTTCGCCAACTCACCTCAGCCATCAACGCACCAATCCGCTGGCTGGCCGGCAACCATGACGAAATCCCCCCCATGCAGGCCGCCTGCCAGGGCAGCGAGCTGCTGGAGCCGGTAATCGACCTTGGCGCCTGGCGCATCGTCATGCTCGACTCCTCGATCCCCGGCGCGGTGCCCGGTTTTCTTGCCGACAGTCAACTCGAACTGCTCGATCGCGCCCTCAGCGAAGCGCCGCAGCGCCATCACCTGATCTGCCTGCACCACCATCCGGTCTCCATCGGCTGCAAGTGGATGGAACCCATCGGTCTGCGCAACCCCGACGCCCTGTTCGCCGTGCTCGACCGCTACCCGCAGGCGCGCACCGTGCTCTGGGGGCATATCCATCAGGAGTTCGACCAGCAGCGCGGTAATCTGCGCCTGCTCGCCTCGCCTTCGACCTGCGTGCAGTTCGCGCCGGGCAGCGAGGAGTTTCAGGTGGACAGCGAAGCCCCCGGCTATCGCTGGCTGCGCCTGCATGCCGACGGCAAGCTGGATACCGGTGTATCGCGCGTCACCGGCATCCATTTCGAAGTGGACTACAGCGTCAAGGGTTACTGACATACCCCCAATCAGCTTGAAGCTTGCAGCTTGAGGCCCCGGACGAGTAGCCTCCCGCTCCATGACCGCATCCATCCTCTATATACACGGCCTGAACAGCTCGCCAGCCTCGCACAAGGCCAGCCAGTTGAGCCGCGCCATGGCCCACCTGGGTCTGGAAAACCAGTTGCGCGTACCGGCCCTGCATCATCATCCGCGTCAGGCCATCGCCCAGTTGCAGGCGCTGATCAGCGACCTCGGCGCGCCGGTGCTGGTGGGCAGTTCCCTGGGCGGCTATTACGCCACTTACCTGGCCGAACAGCATGGGCTCAAGGCGCTGCTGATCAACCCGGCCGTGCAGCCGCACCTGCGTTTCGACGGCTACCTGGGCCCACAGAAGAACTACTACAGCGACGAGACCTGGGACCTTACCGAAGATCACGTCCAGGCCTTGGCCGAACTCGACGTTGCGCCGCCGAGCGACCCGACGCGTTACCAGATCTGGCTACAGACCGGCGACGAAACCCTCGACTACCGTGACGCCGAGCGTTATTACCGCGCCTGCGCCCTGCGCATCCAGGCCGGGGGCGACCACGGCTTCCAGGGCTTCGCCGAACGCCTGCCGGCACTCTTCGCTTTTGCCGGCATTAACGCCACACTTTGGCGCGATACCGACTTTTCCGCATTCAATTGACGACCAAGAGACCCTATGGCCCAGCAGAACGCCTATAACGCAGACGCCATCGAAGTCCTTTCCGGCCTCGACCCGGTACGCAAGCGCCCGGGCATGTACACCGACACCACGCGCCCCAACCATCTGGCCCAGGAAGTCATCGACAACAGCGTCGACGAAGCCCTGGCCGGGCACGCCAAGTCGATCCAGGTAATCCTCCACGAGGACAATTCGCTGGAAGTGCTCGACGATGGCCGCGGCATGCCGGTGGATATCCATCCGGAAGAAGGCGTGCCGGGCGTCGAGCTCATCCTTACCAAGCTGCATGCCGGCGGCAAGTTCAGCAACAAGAACTACCAGTTCTCCGGTGGTCTGCATGGCGTCGGCATCAGCGTCGTCAATGCCCTGTCGACCCGCGTGGTGGTCACCGTCAAGCGTGACGGCAACGAATACCAGATGAGCTTCGCCGACGGTTTCAAGGCCAGCGAACTGGAAGTCATCGGCAGCGTCGGCAAGCGCAACACCGGCACCAGCGTGCATTTCTGGCCGGATGCAAAATACTTCGACTCCTTCAAGTTCTCCCTCAGCCGCCTCAAGCATGTGCTCAAGGCCAAGGCCGTGCTCTGCCCGGGCCTGAACGTCAGCTTCGAAGACAAGGCCTCGGGCGAGAAGGTCGAGTGGCATTACGAGGACGGCCTGCGCTCCTATCTGGTCGATGCCGTCAGCGAGTTCGAGCGTCTGCCGGCCGAGCCCTTCGTCGGCAGTCTGGCTGGCAACAAGGAAGCCGTGGACTGGGCCCTGCTGTGGCTGCCTGAAGGCGGCGACGCGGTGCAGGAAAGCTACGTCAACCTGATCCCCACCGCGCAGGGCGGCACCCACGTCAACGGCCTGCGCCAGGGTCTGCTCGATGCCATGCGCGAGTTCTGTGAGTTCCGCAACCTGCTGCCGCGTGGCGTGAAACTCGCCCCAGAAGACGTCTGGGAACGCATTGCCTTCGTTCTCTCGATGAAGATGCAGGACGCGCAATTCTCCGGCCAGACCAAGGAGCGCCTGTCCTCGCGCGAAGCCGCCGCCTTCGTCTCCGGCGTGGTCAAGGATGCCTTCAGCCTGTGGCTCAATGCCCATCCGGAAACCGGCCTGGCGCTGGCCGAACTGGCCATCAGCAACGCTGGCCGTCGTCTCAAGGCCGGCAAGAAGGTCGAGCGCAAGAAGATCACTCAAGGCCCGGCTCTGCCCGGCAAGCTGGCCGATTGCGCGGGGCAGAATCCGCTGCGCTGCGAGCTGTTCCTGGTCGAGGGCGACTCGGCCGGCGGTAGTGCCAAGCAGGCGCGCGACAAGGAGTTCCAGGCCATCATGCCGCTGCGCGGCAAGATCCTGAACACCTGGGAAGTGGACGGCAGCGAAGTCCTGGCCTCGCAGGAGGTGCACGATATCGCCGTGGCCATCGGCATCGATCCCGGCTCGAGCGACCTGAGCCAGCTGCGCTACGGCAAGATCTGCATCCTCGCCGACGCCGACTCCGACGGCCTGCACATCGCCACCCTGCTCTGCGCCCTGTTCGTGCGTCACTTCCGCCCACTGGTGGATGCCGGTCACGTCTACGTGGCCATGCCGCCGCTGTACCGCATCGACCTGGGCAAGGAAATCTTCTACGCCCTGGACGACGCCGAGCGCGACGGTATTCTCGACCGCCTGGTAGCCGAGAAACGTCGCGGCAAGCCACAGGTCACCCGCTTCAAGGGCCTCGGCGAGATGAACCCGCCGCAGTTGCGCGAAACCACCATGGACCCCAACACCCGGCGTCTGGTGCAACTGACCCTGGATGATTTCGAAGGTACCCGCGAAGTGATGGACATGCTGCTGGCGAAAAAACGCGCCGGTGATCGCAAGAGCTGGCTGGAAACCAAGGGCAACCTGGCCGAGGTACTGGCCTGATGCGTAATCACCTCCTTGCACTCGGTCTGTTGGCCGGCGTCGCGAACGCCGAGCCAGTGGTGCTGGAAGAGCTCAAGCTGGAGGCCGAATACCCGGTGACGGAAATGCCGGGCGGCAACCTGTCCGGCCTGGCCCTGTGCGGCGAAACGCTGTGGGCAGTTTCCGACCGTGACGACGATCGTCTCTATCAACTGCATCGCGAAGAAGGCCTGCTGCGCGCCGAAGCAGAAACCTTTGTTGCTCCCGAGCCCCCCGAGAGCGCTCTGCCCTGGGGCCTGCGCATGCGCAACTGGGTGGCCGGCCTGGTACGCGGTGGCGCACTGGATTTCGAGGGCCTGGCGTGTGACGCACAAGGCAACCGTTACCTGGTCAGTGAAACCCGCGCCGCCGTGTTGCAGGTGAGCAGCAACGGCAACGCCCAGTGGCTCAACCTGCCCAGCGGGCTGGTGCGCCAGGCGCGCGCAAGCGGCATGCTGCTGCATTTCAACCAAGGCTTCGAAGGCATCGCCATCGATCCGGCCGGTGATCGCCTGTGGCTGGCTGCCGAACAGCGCCGCCGCGGCCTCACTGTACTGCATCGTCGCGGCAGCGGCTGGCGTTGTACCGGCGGCTGCGTGCTGACCAGCGAAAGTGGTGACGAGGCGTCGCCCGAAGCGCTCGGTGGCCATATGACACCACGCGACTTCTCCGGCCTGGCCTATTTCGGTGAAAAGCTCTTTACCCTGGAGCGTCAGGCCCACCGTGTCTGCCGGCGCACCCTGAGCGACGGTGTCGCGGAAATCTGCTGGTCGTTCGCCAGCGAAGCCCTGAGCGAACCACGCCGCTACGCACCGGACTACGGCATGGCCGAAGCGCTGTGGATCGACAAGGAGGGCGCCTGGATCGGCGTCGACAACGGCACCCAGACCCGCGCCGATGGCGAAGAACGCCCCATCGTCTGGCGTTTTGCCGCGCCCAAGGGCGGCTGGAGCCGGCGCCCGTGAGCGAACAGACGCCAGGCCGTCGTGCTGGACGAGTGATGTTGGTGCTCGCCTGGGGCGCCGGCCTGCTGCTGGCCACGCACTTCTTCGGTAACTGGGAAGACCGCCAGCGCAACCCCAACCAGACGCCGCAGTCGGTGCATGGCGATGGTTTCGTCGAGGTGAGCCTGGCCAGCAGTCGTCAGGGTCACTACCTGGTCAATGGCCAGATTGATGGGAATGACGTGACCTTTCTGCTCGACACCGGCGCCACCCAGGTGGCAATACCCAGCGCGGTGGCCGAGCGTCTTGGCCTGCAACGCGGCGCCCCGATCATCATCAGCACTGCCAATGGCCGTGCTACCGGGCATCGCACACGCCTGGACAGCCTGCGTCTGGGCGATATCGAACTACGTGACGTCGCCGCACTGATCGCCCCAGGCATGGACGGCGACGAAGTGCTGCTGGGCATGAGCGCCCTGAAACAACTCGAATTCAGTCAGAAGGGCGGCACCCTGGTGCTGCGCCAATCAACCTTGCAATGAGGCCCGCATGAGCGAATCCCTCGATTTGAGCCTGGAAGGCGTTGAACGCCGGTCACTCGCCGATTTCACCGAGCAGGCTTATCTCAACTACTCCATGTACGTCATCATGGACCGCGCCCTGCCGCACATCGGCGACGGCCTGAAGCCGGTGCAGCGGCGCATCGTCTACGCCATGAGCGAATTGGGCCTGGACGCCGACTCCAAGCACAAGAAATCCGCGCGTACCGTCGGTGACGTGCTTGGCAAGTTCCACCCGCACGGCGACAGCGCCTGCTATGAAGCCATGGTGCTGATGGCGCAGCCGTTCAGCTATCGCTACACCCTGGTCGACGGTCAGGGCAACTGGGGTGCACCGGACGATCCCAAGTCCTTCGCCGCCATGCGCTACACCGAGGCGCGCCTGTCGCGCTACTCCGAGGTGCTGCTCTCCGAACTCGGCCAGGGCACCGTGGACTGGGTACCGAACTTCGACGGCACCATGAACGAGCCGGCGACGCTGCCGGCGCGCCTGCCCAACCTGCTGCTCAACGGCACCACCGGCATCGCCGTGGGCATGGCCACCGACGTGCCGCCGCATAATCTACGTGAGGTAGCCGCGGCCTGCGTACGCCTGCTGGACGAGCCGGGGGCCACGGTCGAGCAGCTGTGCGAGCATATTCAGGGCCCGGACTTCCCCACCGAAGCCGAAGTCATCACGCCCAAGGCCGACCTGCTGAAGGTATACGAGACCGGCCGCGGCTCGGTGCGCATGCGCGCCGTCTATCGCATCGAGGACGGCGACATCGTCGTCACTGCCCTGCCGCACCAGGTGTCCGGGGCCAAGGTACTGGAGCAGATCGCCGCGCAGATGCAGGCCAAGAAGCTGCCGATGGTCGCCGATCTGCGCGACGAGTCCGACCACGAGAACCCGACCCGCATCGTCATCATCCCGCGCTCCAACCGTGTCGATGCCGACGAACTGATGACCCACCTGTTCGCCACCACCGATCTGGAGTCCAGCTACCGAGTCAACACCAACGTCATCGGTCTCGACGGCAAGCCACAGGTCAAGGACCTGCGCACCCTGCTCAGCGAGTGGCTGGTGTACCGCGTCGGCACCGTGCGCCGCCGCCTGCAGTTCCGCCTGGACAAGGTGGAAAAGCGCCTGCACCTGTTGGAAGGCTTGCTGATCGCCTTCCTCAACCTCGACGAGGTGATCCGCATCATCCGCACCGAGGATTCTCCCAAGCCGGTGTTGATGGAGCGTTTCGGCCTGACCGACGTGCAGGCCGACTACATCCTCGACACCCGCCTGCGTCAACTGGCGCGCCTGGAAGAAATGAAGATCCGCGGCGAGCAGGACGAGCTGGCCAAGGAACGCGAAAAACTGCTGGCCCTGCTCGGCAGCGAAGCCAAGCTGAAGAAGCTGGTACGCAAGGAAATCATCGAGGACGCCGAGAAGTACGGCGATGACCGCCGCTCGCCGATCGTCGCCCGCGCCGAGGCCAAGGCCCTCTCGGAAACCGAGCTGATGCCGACCGAGCCGGTCACCGTGGTGCTCTCGGAAAAAGGTTGGGTTCGCTGCGCCAAGGGTCACGACATCGACGCCACCGGCCTGTCGTACAAGGCTGGCGACGGCTTCAAGGCCGCCGCGCCGGGGCGCTCGAACCAGTACGCGGTGTTTATCGACTCCACAGGCAGGAGCTATTCGCTCGCCGCCCACAGCCTGCCGTCGGCTCGCGGCCAGGGCGAACCGCTGACCGGTCGTCTGACGCCACCACCAGGGGCGACCTTCGAATGCGTGATGCTGCCGGAAGACAGCGCCCTGTACGTGATCGCCTCCGACGCTGGTTACGGTTTCGTGGTCAAGGGTGAGGATCTGCAAGCCAAGAACAAGGCGGGCAAGGCGCTGCTGACTCTACCCAACGGCGCCAAGGTGGTCGCACCCAAGCCAGTCAGTAACCTGGACGACGACTGGTTGGCCGCGGTGACTACCGAAGGTCGCCTGCTGCTGTTCAAGGTCACCGATCTGCCACAACTGGGTAAAGGCAAGGGCAACAAGATCATCGGCATTCCCGGCGAGCGCGTAGCCTCGCGTGAGGAATATCTGACCGATCTGGCCGTGCTGCCCAGCGGCGCCAGTTTGGTTTTGCAGGCCGGGAAGCGTACCCTGACACTGAAAGCCGACGACCTCGAACACTACAAGGGCGAGCGCGGCCGCCGCGGTAACAAGCTGCCGCGAGGCTTCCAGCGCGTCGACCAGCTGCTGGTGGAATAGCGTCGGCAACACGCCCCGTTCGTCCGGGATATCCGCGCTACCAGCCAGCAGGCAAGGCTGGAGTCGTAGCGCGGTTTGACGGATGATACGCGCCCCGGGTCATGCACAAATGACCCCACAGCATGATATGGGATCGATATGCAGCTGCCCCAGAAGCGGCTGCCTGGAATTAATGATGACTGTAGTACGCCCTGTGGCTCTGCTTCTGACCACGCTGCTCGTATTGAGTGGTTGCAGTCTGCTGCAGCAGAAGCCGGTTCCTCTTTACCAACTCGATAGCGGCAGCGCCGTGACGCCGACCCAGGACAACGGTGTGACCGTACTGGTCGGCCCGATCAGCGTGGCCGATTACCTGCGCCAGCAAAATCTGCTGCAACGTCAGGCCGATGGCAGCCTGGTGGCCGCGCATGATGCCCGCTGGGCCAGCGGTCTGGCCAACGATATCGACCAGCAGATGCTGCGCCAGTTGGCCTGGCGCCTGGATAGCCAGCGCCTGGTTCTAGCCCCGGCGGCACCAGGCTTCAGTGCCGATGCTCAGGTCATGCTGACCATTACCCGCCTGGATTCCGGCCCGACTCAACCTGCCGTGCTGGAAGCTCAGTGGCGCTTGCTCGACCGCCGCGGACAACTGCGCGACAGCCGGCTGATTCGTTTGGAAGAAGCGCACGGTGGGCCCATGGCCGAACAGGTCAAGGCACAGAGTGTCTTGCTGCAACGTCTGGCGGCTGAACTGGCTGTGGCTATTCAACCCATCGCTGCAGCTGAGCCTACCCCCGAGCCGCCGCGCAAGAAGCCTCCAGTGGCCAAAGCCAAACCGCAGGACCCCGCCGCTGCCGGGCCGAAGATTCCGGTGGCGGAACCGATCAAGATCGATACGGAAGTCTTCCGTTTCTAAGCAAAAGCCCGCTGATGCGGGCTTTTTCTTGTAGGGGGCGCCACGTGCAGCAAGCTCGCGGCGGATTGGATTACCTTGATTACTTGAGCTCGCTGGAACTCTTGCCCAGCAGGCGCCGGGCAACGATCAGCAACTGAATCTGCTGGGTGCCTTCGAAGATATCGAGAATCTTCGAATCGCGCGCCCACTTCTCCAGCAATTCATCCTCACCGTAGCCCAGCGCACCGGCCAACTCCACGCACTTGAGCGTCACCTCGCTGGCCACACGCCCTGCCTTGGCCTTGGCGATGGACGCCTCCTTGGAGTTGGGCAGCTTGTTGTCGGCCATCCATACCGCTTTTAGCGTCAGCAGGCGCGCTGCCTCCCATTCCGCCTCCAGCCGATACAACGTGGCCTCGGCATGGGTAACGCTCAGCAGTGGCTTGGCGTAATCAAAGCGGCAACCGGCCTTGCTCAGCAATTCACGGGTACGCTCCAGCGCCGCGCGCGCCACGCCGACCGCCATGCCGGCGACCAGCGGTCGGGTGTTGTCGAAGGTTTCCATGACCCCGGCAAAGCCCTTCTGCACGTCGATCTCGGCGTTGCCCAAGAGGTTGACCGCCGGCACCCGGCAGTCGCTAAAGCTGATCGAGGCGGTATCCGAGGCCTTGATGCCGAGTTTCTTCTCCAGGCGAGTAACCGCCATGCCTGGCGTGCCCTTCTCCACCACGAAGGATTTGATTGCCGAACGCCCCAGACTCCTGTCCAGGCTGGCCCAAACCACCACGGCATCGGCACGCTCGCCGGAGGTGACGAAGATCTTTTCACCATTGAGGATGTAGTGCTCGCCATCCTTTACCGCCGTGGTGCGAATCGCCGCCGAATCCGAACCACAGCCCGGCTCGGTAATCGCCATGGCCGCCCAGGTCTTGCCGAACCGCGCCAGTTGCTCGTCATTGGCCACCGCGGCAATGGCCGCATTGCCCAGGCCCTGACGCGGCATGGCCAGCAACAGGCCGACGTCGCCCCAGCACAGCTCAATCACGCCGAGCAGCGCAGCCATGTTGCCGCCATTCTTGATGCCTGCCTGCTGCTCGCGTGCTGCCCCACGCTTGCTGGCCGAGCCAGCACCGACGGCATCGGGTGAGCCTTCGTTCATGCCATCGAGCAACGCGGCGAGCAGATCCAGCTCCTTGGGGTAAGCGTGCTCGACCTTGTCATACTTGCGCGAGATCGGCCGGAAGTAGTGTTTGGCCACCAGCTGCGCCTGCTGTTGCAGGCCACGGAATTTCTTCGGGGTTTCCAGATTCATGGTTGCCTGCCTGTTCAGAGATGAAGGCCGCCAGCGAGCACCGCTACGCTGCGCAGGTCGCGATACCAGCGCTCGACCGGGTGCTCCTGGGTAAAACCATGGCCGCCGAGCAGTTGCACCGCGTCGGAGCCGATCTTCATCGCCTTATCCACACAGAGCAGGCGCGCCAGGTACGCCTCACGGCGAAACGGCAGGCCAGACTCTGCACGGGCGCAGGCACGCCAGAGCAGAAGGCGCATGGCGTCCAGCTCGATGGCGATGTCGGCCACCATGAAGGCCACACCCTGGCGATGACTGATCGGCTCGCCGAACGCCTGGCGCTCGTTGCAGTAGGTCGTCACGTAGTCCAGCGCCGCCTGCGCCGTACCGACTGCAAGGGCACAGAATGCCAAGGCCGAATAATCGAGAAAGGCCGGAAAGTCGAAACCATCACCTGCCAGACGGCACTCGCTCGAAACCTTGACGCCTTTCAGCTCAATACGTGTCAACCCACAAGCCTTGAGCCCCATGCCCGGCTCGGCACGGCGACAGACCCCCTCGCTCGCCGCATCGACGATAAATAGCGCCGGGCCATCAACTGCCTGGGCGCTTACGATCAACCGACTGGCATCCAGACCGGCGATGACCAGCGCCTTCTCCCCATCGAGCAGATAGTGCTTGCCGCGCTTGCGCGCCCGCGTCGCGGGTTGACCAGCATCGGTCAATACGCCGGGCTCTGTTACCGCCAACGCGAAGCCTGGCGCACCCTGTTCACTGACGAATGCCGGCAACCAGGCAGCCTGCTGCGCAGCGCTTCCCCAGCGCCGAATGCAATTGGCTGCGGACAGCGGCACCAGCAAGGCGGCGGCCAGAGAAAAGTCGCCCTGCGCCAGGCTCTCGGCGATCAGCGCGTTGCTCAGCACGGTGCGCGCCCCAGCAAGACCACCTTGTGCCTCGGCAACGCCATAGTGGGCCAGGCCCAACTCATGCGCCTGATTGAGCAGTGCCGCAGACACGTGAGCCTCGGCGTCTGCCCTGTGCGCAGCCGGGCGCAGAACCTCCAGCGCGAAGCCCTGGAGCATGTCCACCAGCATCTGCTGCTCTTCGGTCAGTGATAGATCAAACAGGTCATCGGCTGCCGCGCGCGGCTTGTTGCTGGTGCCGCCGGCGGCCAGGCGAAAACTGGCGCGGCTACCGCTGTAGACGAGCTTCTCGAAGGATTTGCGTACCTTGAGGCGGTCTGGCCAGTCGGCCTGGGCCAGCTTGCTCAGTACGCTCAGAGCCTGGCCCTGGGTATCGACGATCATGGCATCTCGCTCCACATGAGAGATGCCATCGATGATGCGCTGCCGACTGGCGCACGCCTATGACCCTCAAGACGCGCCGCGGCGGCAATCGGGTCAAGCCATCGCCAGGGAAACGTACTGGCTGAGCAAGACCTGCGTCTTACTCAGCCTGCAGTCATTTGCTGCGAATCTTCTCGACGATAGCGGTGGTGGAGCTGTTTTCCACCAAGCCAAGCACACGCACTTCGCCGCCATAGGCCTGGACGATATCGGCGCCTACCACCTGATCGATGCCGTAGTCGCCGCCCTTGACCAGCACATCCGGCTGCACCTGCTTGAGCAGGCGCTCGGGGGTGTCTTCGGCAAAGCTCACCACCCAATCCACCGCACCCAGGCCGGCGAGCACCGCCATGCGCCGGTCGACGGCATTGATCGGCCGGCCCGGGCCTTTCAGGCGGCTGACCGAGGCGTCATCGTTGATCGCCACGATCAGACGGTCGCCCTGCGCACGGGCCTGCTCCAGATAGGTCACGTGGCCGGCGTGAAGGATGTCGAAGCAGCCGTTGGTGAAGACGATCTTCTCGCCATGGGCGCGGGCGTCGTCGATGGCGATCAGCAACTGGTCCAGGCTCAGTACGCCCCGCTCGGACCCCTCTTCACGCTGGACCGCGCGACGCAGCTCGGGTGCGCTGATGGCAGCAGTGCCCAGCTTACCGACAACGATGCCGGCAGCCAGATTGGCCAGGGCCACTGCCAGCGGCAACTCTTCGCCCGCAGCAATGGAAGCTGCAAGGGTGGAAATAACCGTATCGCCTGCGCCAGTGACGTCGAACACCTCGCGGGCGCGAGCCGGCAGGTGCAGCGGGGCATGATCCGGACGCAGCAGGGTCATGCCGTGCTCGCCGCGGGTCACCAGCAGGGCCCCGAGCTCCAGTTCGCGCATCAGCGTGGCCCCCTTGCTGACCAGCTCGGCTTCATCGGCGCAACCGCCAACGATGAGTTCGAACTCGTGCAGATTGGGGGTGATCAGGCTGGCGCCACGGTAGATGGAAAAGTCCTTACCCTTGGGATCGGCCAGCACCGGAATGCCTTTCTTGCGCGCGGCCTGGATCAGCGCCTGATGATTCTGCAACGCTCCCTTGCCATAGTCCGACAGCACTAGCACCTTGACTCCATCGAGCAACGCATCGATCTCGCGCGCCAAGGCGACGGTGTCGGTGTTGAACGGCTCCTCGAAGTCCATGCGCAGCAGTTGCTGGTGACGGCTCATCACCCGCAACTTGACGATGGTCGGCTGGCCTTCATGACGCTGGAAATGTGCATCCACGCCCGCGCCACGCAGGCTGTCGCTCAGGCTTTCGGCGGCCTCATCATTACCGGTCACGCCAACCAGCACGGCCCGCGCACCGAGTGCGGCGATATTCAGGGCCACGTTGGCAGCACCACCGGGACGATCCTCGATCTGGTCGACACGCACCACCGGAACCGGCGCCTCCGGAGAAATCCGCGAGGTGCCGCCATGCCAATAGCGATCGAGCATCACGTCGCCCACCACCAGAACGGCGGCTTGGTCATAGCGGGGCATGGTCAGTTTCATGGGAGCTCCAGAGAAAAAATGGAGAAAATAATAACATGGCCACTCAGTCAACCCGAGCATCCCTAGCGGCTAACGCGCACCCAGAATAGCTCGTGACGACGCACTGCCTTGCGGAAGAAATCGTCCTGGCCGACTTCGGGCCAACGCCGCCCAGCCAGCACCCATTGAATTAAGCGACGAAGGCGTTTTTTGAGAGGCAATGGTGTCTGCAAATCATGCTGCATGGCCAACGCCTGCGCCTTGTCCATCCGCACTGAATCTTTCAGAAGCGGGCTCCACAGTCCATCGATCGGCAGACCTGTATGGCAAGGGGGCAACGATATGCCATTGCCAACAGGCCCCATGGGCCAACGATCATTATCGTATAGGTGATTGGCATAGAGCAGACGCACCTCAGGGCTCCATTCACTCAGGGCAACTGCCTCGTCGAGAAGCTTGCTGGCCTGGATATGATCAGGATGAGGATCAAGTTCCGGATGAGGCAGAACCACTACCTCTGGACGAAAAGCGACAAGCAGAGCAGCCAGATCACCAACAAGGTTCCGCCACGATGGCACTCCGTCGACATCGCCAGGCAAAGTAATGGGATTGAAACGGCGCACACTGCGTATATCCGAATCCCCCGACTCCAAAGACGGGAAAGCCTGCTCTGGAGCCGAGGCCATGGGCGTCAGTTGAAGACAGTAGTACCCCAACTGCACGCACCTGCTTGCAGGTACGCCCCCCCACAGCGGAACAGCCAGGCTACTCCAGCTGCGCAGGCGCCCCTTGAGACGGGCCGCCGCGGCCTTGTCGAGGCCCATACGCGCATAGTTATGAGCCTCGATTTCACCTTGAGTGAGCGTCACAATGCAGGCCTCATCACTTCGACTATAGAGACCAAAGGCAGCAAGCTCGGCATCGTCCGCATGCGGCGCAATGACCATCACGCGTCGCATTGCATAGTCAGGGTTTGAAAATGCGTATAATCGTACTTCAGGCGAGAGCCGGCAAAACCGCGTACGCAATCGCAGTTTTCCACTTTGCAGCTCGGGCAACAGACCAGAAATATTGAGGTAACGCCGACCACTCGCGCCCTGCTCGAAATCCTGCCTATCAAGTACTGCCTCAGCACAGATCAGAATATGGGGGTCTAGCCAGCGTCCCAGCCAGGAACTATGGATGAACACTTCAAGAATGAGCGTGTCCATCGAATTCGTAAGATCGACTGCATCCAGAGCTATCCGCCCCTTGCTCAATGTCCCGGTAGCGACTTGGCTCGAAGCAGGAAATGAATACTGATAGTCGTCTCGCGGCGAGTAAAAGAGATGGTCAGAGAACCATGCCTCGTGAGCAATCCAAGCCAACAGTAGAAGTACTGGCAGACTACTCCAGCCAGCAAACCAGTCCAGCGCCACCATAATCGGTAACGCAACAGCCATAGTAATGCGCTTGTTGCGCCGATGACGGCGCAACAGTCCTTGCTTACGTGTTTCCATTTTTATGTCCGAAACGCGGCAACCCTGCTGCACCAACGATCCTTGTACTCTCGATCGGCTCTGCCGAAAGAGTAGCGCAATGCCTTTCCTTGTTGTCGAGCGTCAGACCATGCAGCTTGAGTATTGATGAAACTCAGGACGCTGCCCGGACTGAGGTGTTGAGCACGAGGGTCGACTCCGCCATTGATGTACTCGTAACTGAGCCAGTTTGGCGACTCAACCCTGTACAACACCTGAACAGCAGTAGGAACACCATCCAACATCAGCAGGGAGCCTTGAAGCAGCTCGCGTAACAACGCAAATACTTCACTCAGATGGCGTTTCCCCGGCACAGAAAAGCCCCAACGTCGCTCGAACAGTTCGGTATAGATAGCGGCGAAGTCATCTGGAGCGAATTCGCCCACAGAGCGTACTGTACCGCCGGCCTCCTCGAACAGGCGCAGCTCACGCCTCTGGTTATAGCGAAACTTCTTCGAAAGCTCTTCAGGGGCTCGAGCCATCGCCAACTGCTCTTTCTGCAGACGAAGCCCTGGAAAAGCCACCCGATTAAGTTCGGAGATGTAGCTCACCTCATGCCGCAACGGTGCTCGTGCGTCCACAGCGGCAGGGAGAATGATTTCAGCATTGCCAAGGTCAAAGAGTTCACGCTGCCCTTTGCTCTTCAGAACCTTGCGCGAAAGTGCGAGGTAGCGCCCCCATGTAGGAATGGCAGCCTGAATTTCGCCCCCAACAATGCATCCGAGGTAACGCACGGGTATACCAGCAAGCCCAGAAAGCCGCTCGACCACTAGCGGGTGGGTAATGACGCTTCCCCCGAATCGAGCCCAGGCTAAAGCATAGTCCGCTGCCTCGATCACTTCCCAGCCACGCTCCCTCCAGAAACGCAGATAGCCAAGCATCAAGTATCCTTCTCGATTGAATTATCAGTGCCAGCGTCTTCAAATTGCGTGGAATGCAAGCGAGCGTAATATCCATTACGCTCCAACAACTGTGCGTGACTGCCGCGCTCGACGATCTGCCCCTGATCCATCACCAGAATCAGGTCGGCCTTCTCGATGGTGCTCAGGCGGTGAGCGATCACCAGTGCGGTGCGGCCCTGCATCACCTGGTCCAGTGCGGCCTGGATATGTCGCTCGGATTCGGTATCCAGTGCTGAGGTAGCCTCATCGAGAATCAGCACAGGCGCATCCTTGAGCAGCGCGCGGGCGATAGCCAGGCGCTGGCGCTGACCGCCGGACAGCAGCACGCCGTTCTCGCCGACCAGGGTGTCATAGCCTTGCGGCATCTTCTCGATGAACTCGGCGGCATAGGCATCGCTCGCCGCCTGCTGAACGGCTTCGAGCGGTGCGCCGGCCAGATCGCCATAAGCAATATTGTTGCGCACCGTATCGTTGAACAGGGTGACGTGCTGGGTGACAAGGGCAATGTGCCGGCGCAGGTTGCGCAGGGTGTAATCCTCCACATCCACCCCATCGAGCAGGATGCTGCCCTGCTCGTGGTGATAGAAACGCGGAATCAGGCTGGCCAGGGTCGACTTACCGCTACCGGAACGCCCGACCAGCGCCACCATCTGCCCCGGTTCGGCGACGAAGGAAATATTGTTCAGAACGGGCTTTTCCGAGCCGGGGTAGCTGAAACTCAGCTCCTTTACTTCCAGTCGGCCGCTGACGCGCTCGCGCTCCTGAGTGCCGCGGTCGACCTCCGGCTCCTCGTCGAGCTGCTCGAAGATGCTCTCGGCACCTGCCACACCTTTCTGGATGGTCGAGCTGACCTCAGACAGTTGGCGAATCGGCTTGGGCAATAGACCCGCCAGAGTGATATAGGCCACCAGATCACCCGCCGAGGCATCGCCCCGCAGCCACAGGACAAGAAACATCAGCACGGCCATGGCACTGTAGATCACCAGCTGCAGCGAAGGCGTATAGACCGCATTAGTCTTGACCATCTTCAGTTGCTTGAGCTTGTTCTCCTCGCTGGCACCGAGAAAGCGCTGTTTCTCGTAATCCTCACCACCAAAACTGCGCACCACGCGGTAGCCCTGGATGCTCTCGGAGGTGACGTGGGTGACATCACCCATGCTGGTCTGGATCTTCTTGCTCTGCTTGCGAAACTTCTTACTGGTGCTCGTCACCATCAGACCGATGACAGGCAGGATAGCCACCATCACCAAGGTGAGCTTCCAGTTCATCCACAGCAGCGTGGCAAAAAGGAACACTACGGTCATCCCTTCACGCACCACGACTTTGATCGCATCGGTAGCAGCACCGGTTACCATGGTCACGTTGTAGGTGATGCGGGAAATCAGGTGACCGGAGTTGTGGCTGTCAAAATATCGGTTGGGCAAGGTCAGCAGATTGTTAAACAAAGCAATACGCAGATCCTGTACCAGCCCCATGGAGACCTTGGCAAGATAGTAATTCCCAAGGAACGAGCCGATACCTTGCCATAGCGCGATCAGAACGATCAGTAATGGCACTGCCTGCAACAGCTTTAGCTCAGCAAGCCAGGGCGCATGCTCAAGCACCCAAGGCACTCCAGCAAACAGACCAGCGTCGGGGTTGCTCAGCCCGTCGACAAAGAACTTGAGCATGTACCCCAGCATCGGCTGGGTAGAAGCGAAAATTAGAAACCCGACGAGACTGATGGTGAACAGTCCCCAGTAGGGAACTACGTAGCGCAACAATCGCAGATAGACCTTCAGGCTCGATTGTTGGGTAGGATTGGCCATTCAGCTCGTCTCACAGGCAGGATTAGCAAGAAGCGATTGTACCAGCACTGCCTATTTAAGCGCCCAGGTGCATCAGAAGTTTTGCCATCATAGTGGCATTCAGAGGCACCAACTCGTAGACATCACATCAAAATGCCACTACGATGATCTGTTCTGCCCCAAGACAGCGAAGCCGCTCGCACCTCAGTAGACAAGGACCCAGTAGTGATCTCTCACGGATGGATGAGCAAAAGCAAGCATCACGCCCAGCAGCTCCAGAACACAACTCTTTACGCGACAGATACAGAGACTGGAAAGTCTTTGAAAAGCCTCTGGCCGCAGATCAGGGAATTGCTCTCAAAGCGCCGAAAAACGGGAGAAAAGCGACTTGCGCGCCCCCTCACTCGAGAAACCGCAAGCGCACTTTTCATCAAGGCATCCACAATAGACAGCATCCCTGCGCGAATCAGAACAACGCTAGGGATCAGGCGCCGATCAGGTCTATATGATTGGGTTCTTGAAGAGCTAAACAATCACGCAGAAGCGCAGAAGCGAACTACGCTGGTTCCCAAACTGCTTGGCTACGGCTTGGTTCGCCAGCGTAGCGGTTTGGTTACCGAGGTGTTTTTGAATTATGAACATCTAGCCGACTGGCTTGATGGTTTTGACTGGCTGCAGCAAAACCCATTACAGGCCAATTTATTCGCAGAAGCTTGCCTGGAACTGATCACACAACTCAATCATTCAGGTATCTACCATCTAGATCTTTGGGCGGGTAACGTCATGATCCACGAGGGCAATCTTGAAGACCTGAAGGTGATTGACCTGGAAAATTGCTACATTGGTGACAACCCTCACTCCAGTGAAACGCTAGGCTTTCAGTTTGCTTTCTTGTACCAGTATCAGCTACACGATTTCATAAGCGAGTCGCTCTATGACGGGCTTGTAAGCGCGCAGCTTGCCAGACTTAGAGGCATTGAACCATCTCGCTTTCGACTCTTCTATGATCACTTCAAGCACCACGGTGCAGATCGCAAGGAACGTCACCTCATCCCCAAAACCGGGCAGCTAGAGAGACTCAAACCAGCACATTGAGCCAGGGCAGGCTTTCGGGCTCTGAGGGCCGACAAAAGACAAGGCACGATCAGTGGCCTAAGCGGACGATTTTACGTACCCTAGCAGGCTAAATTTTCATGCCTGCCATACGCGAACACTCAAGACAGCAAGAGTGACGAAACCTTGGCAGGCTTAAATATCCAGCATTAGAAAACGATTGATATGACCACCGCTCAGCCACTAACGCAAGAGGCATTCCAGAAGCTAATTCAGGGCGCAGAGAGCATTGAAGAAGATAGCCACGGCCCTAAGGTCTATCGTTTTGAAAATGGCGAATATTTGAAGGTCTTCAGACGCAAGCGCTTACTGTCATCTGCCCTACTGCGCCCCTACTCGCAACGCTTCTGGGAAAATGCATCACGATTAGAAGAGCTAGGCATACCCACGGTGCAACCTCTACAGTTGTTCAAACTGGCAACAGCAGGCTGGACTGCGATCCGCTACAAAGCACTGCCGGGGGAAACACTGAGGGATCTGTTCACTCAGCATGGAGAACTTTCAGCCTCCCTGTTCGAACAGCTAATCGAGCTGTTCAAAGATCTGCATCGCAAGGGTATCTACTTTCGCTCGCTACACCTAGGCAACATCGTTCGCACACCCGAAGGGCAACTGGGTCTGATCGATATCGCCGACCTACAGTTTCTTGCAGGCCCACTGTCCAAGGACAAGATCCGCCGTAATCTTGCCCACTTCGAGCGCTACCTCAAGCATAACGGTCTAGCCGACTTCCCCTTCGACACCCTTGTAAAGCGCGTAAGCCAGCCCTAAACGATACCACCAACTCGTGACAAGCCCATGATGGGGCTGCTATCAAGCAGACACCCCCTTCATACCCGTGCCAACTTTGCGCAAGACAGCAAAATGCAGGGCAATAGGTATCCAAATGATGAACCAATGCTCCTTGGGCCTCGACATAAAGGCACTACCTTCGGTCATACCGGCCACGAAACCATATACAAGTAACACCGAACTGATGATCACCAAGCCAGACGACCTGTAACGCCAAGCCTGGGAGAAGCCGTAGACATAGAGGCTCAGCCACATCACTCCTCCTACCAGACCAGTCTGGTAGATGACCCCCAGCGTCAGGTTGTGAGTATCTGCCAGCAAGTAATCAAGGTCCGGCAGGTAAATATCAATGGAGGCGTCGTAGCCATGACCCAGCCACAACACAGGCAAGGTCTGACGCCAAGCGTCCTGCCATATGAACGGACGATACGACAAGCCCCGCTCCAGGGGGTTGTAATCCAACCCCCAGAAACCCAATATGATCGCCAGCGATACCACCGCCGCCAAGACGACTACACGACGATCGCCCAACAGAAGCACCAGCCAGCCCACACAGACCAGCAATGCCAGCAACGGTGTACGCGACCCGGTCAGGAACAGCAAGCAAAGCAACACAACGAACATCGACAGCTTTACAGCGAAGTACCGACGGCTGGTAACCAACGCTCCCATCGCCATCACCGTGAAAAAACCATACACGTGCGTGGTCAGCAAAGGATTGTACAGTGCCCCCATGCCCTCCAGGCGCTCAGGCCTGTTCTCATCCATGCCATACATGAGCATGGTGATCAGAGCAAAGAGGCTTGCAAAAACGGCAGCCAGTGCGACGCACTGCACCAGCCGGCGCATATCGTGTTCCGCCATGGCCCCCACAGCTAGCAACAACATCAGCACATAGAGCGGCTGCTTGAGCTTGGAGTAATTCTGCTCGGGAGACCAGGACAACGAAAGCATCACATACAACGAAAAAACCAAGAAAAGAACCAGATAGGGCTGACGCAACTGATGCAGAAAACGCACTGGCGATACTAGCGCGACTAACAGCGTCGGCAATGCCAACGTGGCGTAATAAAGCTTGTGGTAGAGCGAGCGATCACCGATCCAGAACATTCCGGTCAGAAACGCCAGAAGCGCAAGAGGCGCCCAGTAGCCCACATAGCCGTTGTAAATCCGCTCTCGCCAGCCCGCCAATGAAACTTCCCCCTAAACCGATCACTGAAGCGGTTGCCCATATCAGAAAGCAGCCGCCAAATACCCTTGAGTCAGGCAAACAGAAGGCGCAATGCGCCACGTACCACCTTGGCATTCCAGTAACGCACCGGAATCTGACGAATCAGCTCACGTGCCAGGGGCTTGTCGCGATTTGATGCTTTGAGAAACATAGAGACCAGATAACGCCGTGTCACCGCCTCGTAACTTGGATGATCAGAGAAACAGGCATAGGTCTTGAGCATATTGTCAGCCATGAAGCGTAAATGCTTATAGGTATTACTCTCGTGCTTACGGTAGTCAGCCAGTACTTCGCCCAAGATATCGATGTAAAAGCCTGCCCGAAGGATCTTTAGACAAATGTATACATCCTCGAGCCGGATATCCGGATCGAAGCCTCCTACGGCCTCGAGCGCCTCACGACGAAACATGAGCGTAGCTGCTTGTGGACCAGGTTTGCGATCAAGAAAGAGATCATCGAAGTCCAGGCGGCGGAACGGCAAGTGACGTAGCTTCTGTTCACTGTCAGGAAATGGATTGCCCTGCGCATCGATAAAATCAATGTTTGCCGAGCAGATACCTACTTCCGGCTTATCGTGCAGATATGCGACCTGCTTGGCGATGCGCTCAGGACGCATGATGTCGTCGGAACCAAAGGGCACGATAATCGAGCCCTTGGCGCGGGCGATAGCGGCGTTGAGGGTACGACTCAACCCCTGGTTGGACTGCTGCTGGAAATCGAAATCGTACTCCGCCTGCAATACACGGATACGCTCAACACTGTCGTCCTTGGAACCATCGTCAACAACCAGCAACTCGATGTTCGGATAGCTCTGTGCCAGAACACTACGGATGCTGGCTTCAATGTACGGGGCATGGTTATAAGAAGCGATGATCACCGAAACCAGAGGCTTCCCGGTTAAATCGTCGTGCTTGGGGTTATCACTCATAAACCGAGACGCCACTCAAAACATAGAAAAGAACCGAGGCAACAAAACCTCTTGTTTTTACCTGAACCAAGAGAACCAACCCTTACTTAATGTGGATGCCCGCAACGGCAGCGCCATCGCCTCAACGATCTTCTGGCCAATCATCTGAAAACTGTATTGCCGCTCAGCGAGCAACCTTCCCGCGTCAGCAATAAGTGCAGCCAACTGAGGATCGTTACGCAGCAGAGACAACTTCTTACGCAGCTCTGCAACGTCACGATAGAGCACAAGATTCTCCATATCTCGAAATCCCAGCGCAGAGTTTTCCCTATCGCCTTGATCGTAGGCCAACAAAACACAGCCACAGGCCATGGCCTCGAAATTCTTGATCATGTACTCACCCATACCGACGTCTGCACTGACGAAGAAGCGGATTCGATTCAGGGTCTCGCAGTACTCTTCGCCCGAGCGGGTCTTGGTCACCAGGAGGTTCTCAACCCGCCCTAGCTCGTCCAGCAGCGCTTTACGCCCTGAGTAGGCGACACTCTTGGTGCTGCCGACGAACGCCAGCTCGATGTCCCGCTCTCGCTCCCGGTAGGAAAGCAGCGTCTGATCGTAACCCTTGGGTACAAACACGGCATCGAATCCTTCGTCCTGCAGACGCTTGGCCACATCCGCGCCCGAACTAATGATCCGCACCCAAGGCATGCGCCGATAGTGAGCACTGAACAGACCGGTGTATTTGCAGGAAATGTAATTCTGGTACGCGTCGTGCTCCAAAATCACCAGATTCGGCACGGTACGAATGAAACGCCATTGACGCATTTCCTTCTTGAAGCGCAGGAAAAACAGGATGCGATCATAGCGCGCGGTATCTACGTGCTTGTGAAAATAACCCCGCAGATCGGCCTGCTCGTCGCTGCTCAACCAGCGAATATCGCACTCGCACTGCGCAGCGATACCGTCGTACAGGCGATCTAGAATCGCGCGCTGCTCTTTCTGCACCAGGAACAAGACTTTCAATGGGACTTCCCTAGGAGCTATTGACGCTTGATCTCAAGCGTATGAATCAGTGAACCAATTTGAAAAGCCGCTCGAGTGCTCTATTAGAGCGGATACAAAACAGCCACAGAAATTGAAAAAATCGTTCTCACTCAGAACATGTAGCCGATCATCATCACGATAAAGGGCCGAAGCGAACTCAATGCAATCAACCGCTTCCCACTTAACAGCCCAACATCGGCATGGGCCTCGAATGATGCATGAAGCACCAGGGTCAGAGCACAACCATCGCTTTTCGTCTCGACTCAATCACGCAATCGAATGAGCACCGGCCACGGCAGACTCCAGAACGCCTTAAACGCAGCCTGGTCGGAAAAATGCGCCTGCAGACGCTGAGTCATACGTGCAGCGCATGCAGCACGGGCTATTCCGTCAAGCCTGGCGACACGCTGCAGTGCCAAAGCCAAACCATCCGTATCCGCCAATGGGAACAACTCACCGACACCATCGACGACCTCACGACCACCGCCACAATCTGTACAAATAAGCGGTAGGCCAGCGGCCATAGCCTCGACCAGCACCATGCCGAAGGGCTCGTGATCAGAGGTCAGAGCGAAACAATCAAACGCACGGAGATAACGCCGGCCGTTGGTAACCTGGCCGAGAAAACGAACTTGCTGCTCAATACCCAGCTCGGCAGCTAGCTCTTTTAAAGTCTTCTCGAGTCGACCGCTACCCATGATTGCCAGCAAACTGCCGGCAGGTAATCCAGGTAAAGCCTGAGCGAAACCACGAATCAAGGTCGCTTGATCCTTATCCGGATGCAGGCGGCCAACATTGCCGATGACCCAAGCATCAGCCGGCAATTTCAACACTTCGCGAGCAAAGTCACGGTCATGAAGCTGGGCTTGAACAGCCTCGATGTCCAGGCGGTTATATAGCGTAGAAATACGCGACGCATCCCAGCCCGGTAGACTGGCACGAATGTCATCACGCACAGCATTGGAAACGCCCAACAACCATAGGCGTGCTTTGAAAAGGCTGGCGAACAGCCTACGCGAGAAGCGCTGATAGTCACCGAATGCATGGTGTACACCAATCACAGGCAGGGTGCTGCCCAGCAACGCGACATAAATCGGCTTACCTCGGTGGGCAATACACAGCTTGAAATTACGCGTGATAACCAAACGACGCATATCACGGATCGCCGCCAGCTTGAGACCCCGTACATCAGCACTCGTGTAATCAAGAAAAATCACCTCGTCCGAAGCTGAGCCAAGCCGGACGATTTCACTCGGCTTTCCTGTCAGATAGACAGTACACACCTTGTAGCCTGTATCAGCGAACAGGGCGGCGTATTGTCGTGCACAGTCCAAAAAGGGACCGTCATAACCATGACAGAACTGCAGAACCCAGCGCTGCTCCTGGCCAGAAGTCTGCTCAGAGGCCGTCATACCAATCCTTGTCGCCCTTGACCACAAGTACGTCTTCCATGATGAGGTATTGCAGATCCGAGCCGTAGAACATGTTCAGAGCATCGGTCGGCGAGCAGATCATCGGTTCTCCGCGGCGGTTGAGCGAGGTGTTCAGCGACACGCCGTTGCCGGTGAGCTTCTCCAGCTCCAGCATCAGGTCATACCAGCGCGGGTTGTATTGGCGCTCCAGCACCTGAGCGCGCGAGGTGCCGTCTTCATGTACCACTTCGCTGACGCGCTCCTTCCACTCCTCGTTCACCTCGAAGGTGAAGGTCATGAACGGGCTCGGGTGATCCACCTTGAGCATCTTCGCTGCCACGGTGTCGAGCATGGACGGGCAGAAGGGTCTCCAGCGCTCGCGGAACTTGATCTGCTCGTTGATGCGGTCGGCCACGCCAGGAATACTCGGGCAACCGATGATCGAGCGGCCACCCAAGGCGCGCGGACCGAACTCCATGCGGCCCTGGAACCAGGCCACCGGATTGCCATCGACCATGATTTTTGCGATGCGCTCAAGCGTGTTGTCGATGCGTTTGAACACCGGCTTGTTCGGGTGTTTTGCACAGGCGGCGATGACCTCTTCGTTGCTATACGAGGGGCCGAGGTAGACGTGCTCCATCTTCTCCACCGGCACGCCACGCTTGTGCGAGACGTAGGCAGCTGCGCCGACAGCCGTGCCCGCGTCGCCAGAGGCCGGCTGCACGAACAGTTCCTTGACGTCATCGCGGGCGATGATCTTCTGGTTGAGCTTAACGTTCAGTGCACAGCCGCCAGCAAAGGCGATCTTGCCAGTTTCCTTGAGGATGTCGCCGAGGTAGTACTCCATCATCTGCAGCGCCAGCTTCTCGAACAGCGCCTGCATGCTGGCCGCATAGTGGATGTAAGGGTCGTCGGCGATATCGCCCTCACGCTTCGGGCCGAGCCATTCGATCAGCTTGGGCGAGAAGTAATAGCCCTTGCCGTTTTCCTTGTAGCGACGGAAACCGATGACGTTGGCGTACTCGGTGTTGATGATCAGCTCGCCATTCTCGAACTTGGCCAGGCGCGAGAAGTCGTACTTGGCGGCATCGCCATAAGGCGCCATGCCCATAACCTTGAACTCACCATCGAGCATCTCGAAACCCAGGTACTCGGTGATCGCACCGTAGAGACCGCCGAGCGAGTCAGGATCGTAGAATTCCTTGATCTTGTGGATCTTGCCGTTCTCGCCGTAGCCGAAGAAGGTGGTGGCGTACTCGCCCTTGCCGTCGATGCCGAGGATCGCGGTCTTCTCCTTGAAGCCCGAGCAGTGGTAGGCGCTGGAGGCGTGCGCCAGGTGGTGCTCGACCGGCTCGATCTTGACCTTCTTCAGGTCGAAGCCGAGCTGCACCAGGCACCACTCGATGCGCTTCTTGTAGCGCTTGTAGCGGCGGTTACCGAACAGGATGGCATCGAGAGCGCGATCCGGCGCGTAGGCATAGCGCTTGGCGTACTGCCAGCGGGCCTTCTCGAAGATGCTGATGGGCGCGAAGGGAATGGCTACCACGTCGACGTCGGACGGCTTGATCCCGGCTTGCTCCAGGCAGAACTTGGCCGATTCGTAGGGCATGCGGTTCTTCGCGTGCTTATCGCGCACGAAGCGCTCTTCTTCCACCGCCGCGATCAGCTTGCCGTCGATGTACAGCGCAGCGGACGGATCGTGACTGAGAGCGCCGGACAGGCCGAGAATGGTCAGTGCCACAGGTTTGAGCCTCTAATTCGGGCAGGTGCCGGGCACCTGCGGTAAACGTTGGTCGAGCAACTGGTGCAGAGCCGAGTCCACTGGCCAGTTGCGCAGAAAACGGGCGCGGTCGCGGGCATAGGCCCGGGCGAAACTGCGCGTACTGCGATGCTGCCGCATGGCATCCAGGTCGATCAGCGACCAGGTGTCCAGCGCATCATCCCAAAACAGATTGTGCCCCTTGAAATCACCGTGGCTGATGCGTTCGCGCAGCAGGGCAGCGAAAAGGCGATCAAGCGCCAGCAGTTCGGTTTCCGGGGGCGTAGCCTGCGTGTATGCCTCGAAACGGGCGATTATATCCTGCCCGCCGCAATAGTCGGTAATCAGGTAAGCGCGACCGCGTAGCCAGCACCAGCGCCGCTCGAGCACGGCCAGCGGCGTCGGCGTGGCGATGCCGAGCAGTTGCAGGCGATTACCCTCGCGCCAGCTGTGCCAGGCGCGACTCGGGCGCCAGAAGCGCTTGAGCCAGTGCAGCCAGTTCTTCACGTTGTAGCGTTTGACCACCAGCGGGCGGCCCTCGAACTCGACATGCGCAACCGTGGCACTGCCTCCAAGCTTCAAAGCCTGCCCGCTCGCCAGCGCAACATCCGGAGCCTCCAGTATGGGCTCCAGGCTTGCTGCGTACTCGCGGCGCACCACACGTAGGCCAAAGGCCCCAATACTCGCGGAAAACAGGCTGCAATCGCGCGCGACCTTGCTCAGATAATCGCGCAGCCGCCAGCGCCTCACTTTACTCACCTCGACCAGCAGCGCTTCCAGCGGCAGTGCATGCTCACCATTGGCCAGCAGGTAGTGGATCAGCAACTCTTCGATAAAGGGATCTAACTCCGCTGGTAACTGGGCAAAGAATACGCCGAGGTTTTGCAACACCCGTGCACGCGACAGCGGCTGTCCCGCCTGTTCGACCTGCACGCCTCCCCCATCGATAAGAAACAACTCGCCGTCCTGCCGCAACAGATTGTCCAGGTGCAGATCAGCCTGCCAAAGACCCCGCGAGTGCATATGTCCGATAACTGCTAGAGCCTCGCCTAGGACTGCCTGCTGGGCATCAGCCAGTAGCGGTAAACGCGCGACGTTCCGCCAGGCCTGCCAAAGACTCTCGGCCTTTTCCAGGTATTCGAACAGCAGCCAGCCACCTACCCCATCGATGAAACCCTCGGATAGCAATGCCGGCGAGAGGAGGTTCTGCTCGACCAGAAGGCGCGCGCCTCTCAGCTCACGCTGAAAATGACGCTCTGCCTTCGCCCCTACCAGCAACTTGGCCAGCACCGAACGACCGCGCCAGCGCGCCAGGCCAACGTAACGCTGCCCCGGCAATACGCGTAGTAGAGACTCCAGCTGCAATGAATCACCGTCCAGCTGCAGCGTTAGCGGTAGCGAGGGAGCCCGCCCAGCATGAGAAAGTTGCTCCAGCTGCATCAGCGCGACTCCTTGTGTGATCGACGCGCGCCCAATAGTGCAAACCAGTGCTCCAGCCCTACTTCGCTACCGAGATAAGCTGCCAGTAACTTACGTATATCTGTTGCTTTCCAGACTGCGGCCCGACGCACTAACGGCTCTAGATCCTTGATCCGATCACGCCTACCAAACAGCAAAGGACGAGTTTTTTCCAGGTCGATCAGTTGCGCCTGAAAACCCGCAGCGCCCTCGCGCAGAAAAATGTGCTTGGGGTAAAAGCAGCCGTGTATCTGCCCTGCCTGGTGTAGACAGCGTGCCAGCTCGCCACACGCACGGAGAATGCCGGATCGATGCACCTCGTCCAATCCTGACCACTGCATCAACCAGTGTTCGAGATCCTGCCAACCATCCAGCGCACGGGTCAGCAGCACGGCACGTTGCTCGCCAGAGAAACGGCGCTGTGCGAATAACGCAACCTGCAGCGAAGGAATGCCCAACACAGAGTAGCGTTGGATATTGCGAAACTCGCGAGCGAAGGTAGGTTCACCAAGCGGACGGAGCAGACTACGCGTCAAGTGATTGCTCTGCCGCTTGAGGTAATAGGCAGCGTTATCCAGCTCAAGCCGATAGACACTGCTCCAACCACCACGCTCGGTGTTGGGCTCATCCACCGCCTCCAACTGCAGGGCCCACAGCGCGTCGAAGCTGGCCAGACCGTGACGCTCCAGCAATGCACGATCATGCGCAGCAATAAAATCGGTCACTCCCTGCCCTCGAAGAATTTCAGGATACGTCGCACCCGCTGCTTGTCACTCTGACTCAACCGAGCACGGCCACGATACTGCAGATAAAAGCGCAACCGCTGCGTGCGTGAAAGCACCCGTTTGGCCACTTTGTCCAGACAGGCTAGGTCTTTGACGATGCGGTAATGCAACAGCGGCCCCCACCAGAAGCTGCCGGTAGGGCAATCGATAAAAAACAGCTTTCCCGCCTCGTTAACCAGCAGGTTGCGCCACTTCAAATCATTGTGGGTGAAATGGTGGTCATGCAAGGTACGGGTGTGCTGCGCCAATTGCTGACTGATACCTGCAACCCAATGTGGATTGGCAAGCCGAGCATCTCCCTGACTGGCCATCTCAGCCATATCACGTGTGTTTTCCAGCTCGCGCGTCACTAAAGCCCCGCGTATAAATGCTCCGCCTCGTCGCTCCAGCCCATGCGCTACGATAGGTGCGGTAGGAATACCCCATTTGGCGAACAACTTGAGGTTCTGCCACTCCGCCTTGACTCGCGGGCGCCCAATATAGTGACGCAGTCCCTTCCCTGCTCCCCAGTAACGCTTGACGTAGTAGCGAATGCCGGAAATTTCTACACGAACAACCTCGGACAATGGATCAGAGGTCAGGCGCTCACCTTCGAGCAGGAAAACCGCTTCCAAGCTATCAAAAGCGCTCAAAAACAGCGGATCGCTATCAACCTCATGCTTCCAAGCTGACATGGTTATCGCCTCACCACCGTGGGAATTTCCCGTAAAACGCGGCTCAATGGAATAAACGGTCGCCAAACAGTTTTTCCCATCCACTTGAAGGTGAACAGCGGATTAATAACCCTATTGAGAGAATTGAAACCAGGCCGCCAAGTAAAGTCCAAACGACGTCGAGTGATAGTGAAGGTTCGCAGCCCCAATAACGAACCCAAATGTCCGCCACCCGAATCATTGCTGATCACGATGGAGCAGCTACAGAGAAAATCCACCAGCCCCTTCAAGTCGGTGAAAGCATGTACGGTGAAACCCTCATACTGCGCTTGCAATACATCCCTTTCGGCAGGGGTGCCAACAAACTCGACCTGCCACCCCTTAGCAACCAAACTCCGAGCCAGACGCCGATAGCCACGACTCGAATAATTCTTTTTGGCATGCGGCGTAGTTGGGAAAATCGCGATACGAAATCCAGCATCACCTGCCACAGCGGGCAAGAATTGAAACCCCATCAGAGGAATAGCCGGATCAAGCCCAAGCACTTCCTCGGCATAGAGATCGATCCACTGCACCATGGTTTTTCCAGCTTTCGGATCGCGGCAAATGACATTGTGGGCAGCGGGAATTAGAACCCCATCAATTAACACGGAACGTTGATCGAGCTGAAATCTGGCCGGAAGCTTCTTACCAGATAAGTAAGCAACGTTACTCAATGACAACAGTTCAACTCCGGCTTGAGACGCCTTGATCAGCCAGTCGATGTAGCAAATCACCAGATCATTGCTTTCAGCCAGTGCTGCAACATCTGGCTGCGTATCTCCAATGATCTCTAGGCCTGGTAAATACTCGCGCACGGCCGACAAAGAAGCAGAGACGACCGTGACCTGAGCACCAGCGGCCTGCAGACGCCAAGCAAGGCGTAGAAACAAGGTTGTGTCTCCCAGAGCCGAGCACGAGACCACCGCCACTTTCATCCCCGCACGGATAAATGTCTTCTCTGCCGACATTTACAGTCGACCTCCATAACGTTGTTTACGCTCATACAGTTTCACCGCCTTGCGCTCCAGCCAGGCGAGCAGGGTCGCTTCCTCGTGCAGCACCTGGCGCAATGGACGCTGGAAGTAGGTGCGTAGAAAGCGCAACTTGTCGCGGCGGGTCAGGCCGATGTCCAGCACCGAGAAATACAGGGCGGCCAGGTCCTTGTCACGCCAACGGCGGGGCACTGTGTCTCGTACCTGGGCACGGTGCAGGTCGATGACCGACAGGCGCAGGTCATCGGCCTGAATCGGTCGATCAGTGTGCAGCAGGAAATGGCAGATATAGCAGTCACGATGGTTGACCCCGGCGCGGTGCATGTTGCCGGTCATCTGTGCCACTTCGCGGATCAGCGCCCACTTGAGCGAGGCCTTCGGCGGTTGCTGCGCCCAGTTGAGGCTGAGCTGTTCCAGATCTACGGTCGGCGCCAGCTCTTCGGTGACGATGAACGAGTGCTGACGCGCCGGATTGCTGCCACGCTCCCCATAGGCCACGGCGGTCATGGTCGGCACACCGACCTCGGTCAGGCGAGCGATCGCCTGCCACTCCTGCGCAGCACCGAGCACAGGGACCTTGGCCGTCAGCAGGTTCTTGGCGATTTCACCCCAGCCGATGCCACGGTGAATCTTGACGAAATAACCGCGCCCATCGACTTCGGTGCGCAGGGTGCGACGCCCTTCCAACTCACGATAGACCTGGCCCTGCAGCACCTCGACGGCCTCGAAGGCATCGCGGCCCGCCCACAGGCTCTTGAAGGGTTCGGCAAGAATCAGCTTCACGCGCGTCTCTCCGCGAGGATCACGTCGGCGGCCTTCTTCGGCATCGAATACAGGTCGGCGCTATCGGCATAGAGCAGGCCGTTGCGGCTCCAGAAAGCGCGGCGCTCAGGGTCAGCCAGCATATCGGCCAACGTGCGATTGAGATGGTTCTGCTCGAAGGGGCTGGGCAGCACGCGGCCGCAATCGGCATCGGTGATGTAGTGGGCGTAGCCGCAGACATCGGTGACCAGCACCGGCAAGCCGGATACCAGAGCCTCCAGCAGCACGGTGCCGGTGTTCTCGTTATAAGCCGGATGGATCAGCAGATCGGCACCGAGCAGGAAGCGCGGAATGTCGCTACGCCCCTTGAGTATCTGCACCTGATCGGACAGACCCAGCGCCTTGATCTGCAGCAGGAAGGGCTTTGGATCGTCCTGGCCGATGGCGATCAGCCGCGTGCGCTTGCGCAGCTCGCGCGGCAACGCGGCCAGCGCCTTGAGACTGCGATCCAGACCCTTGGTCTTGAAGCCAGAACCAATCTGCACCAGCAACAGGTCGTCGTCGGCCAGCTTGAACTCGCGACGGAATTCGGCGCGAATCTCGGCGGCATTGGCCGGCGCGCGGCGGTCAAAGGCAATGCCGGGCGGCAGCAGGTGGAAGCGCTGCAGCGGGGTCTTGTAGTGTTTGATGAATAGCGGCTGCTGCACCTCGGAGATCATCAGAATCTCGGTTTTCGACTCCGGCGCGAATACCGCGCGTTCGTAATCGGCGAAGTGCTTGTAGCGGCCCCAGCGGCGGTAGATCGGGTTGCGCAGGGTCTGCGCCTTGTCCTCGAAACAGCCGTCAGCAGCGTAATAAACATCCAGGCCCGGCATCTTGTTGAAACCGATCACCCGGTCGACCGGGTCGCGTTTCAAATCAGCCTGCAGCCAGGCGCTGAATTTCTCGTTGCGGCGATGATTGAACAGCGCACGCACCGGCGCCACGCGCACATCGAAGCCGCCGGGGTTTTCGCCCTCCCAGATCGGCGTGTAAACACGGATGGCATGACCACGTGCCTGGCATTCGAGGGCGATACGCATGAAGTCGCGCTGCAGCCCGCCGAAGGGGAAATATTTGTAGAGGACGAAGGCCAGTTGCATAGCCGCTCCTTAAAGGGTGCCGGGAGGCGCCAGCAGCAGCGCCTCCAGTTCCAGGCCGACGCGCTCGGCGCCGAGACCATCGAAGCAGGGCTGGTCACGGTCACCGCTGCCGGCGCCCGGGCCACTGGCACACAGGTGAATCTGGCTACGACCGTAGGCACCCACCTTGCCGGGCAACGTCGGGCCATACAAAGAAATATTGGGTACATCCAGCGCAGCAGCCAGATGACCGAGGCCGGTGTCGACGGAAACGCAGGCGCTGGCGCCAGCGATCACCTTGGCCACGCCGGCCAGGTTCAGTTTCGGCAGCACGGCGGCATGCGTCAGGCCGGCAGCGATGCGTTCGGCACGTGCCTTCTCCATCTCGTTGCCCCAGGGCAGGCGCACGGCCCAGCCCAGCTCGTCCATGCGCTCGGCCAGCGCACGCCAGTCGGCTTCCGGCCAGTGTTTGCTGGCCCAGGTGGTGCCATGCAGGAATACCAGATAGGGCTGCGCGGTAGCGTCCATCATCGCCGCACGATTCAGGCCGTAGTCACCACTGCCGGACGGCAGCGTATAACCGAGCGCCTTGGCGAACAGCTGGCGCACACGCTCCAGGGCATGCTGATCCTTGGCTATCGCATAGCGGCGGTCATAGAAGCGACTGGCCAGTGGCTCACGCGCCGAATCGCGATCCAGACCGGCCACCGGCGCCGAGACGTAACACGTCAGCCAGGCACTCTTGAGCAGGCCCTGGGCATCGATCACCAGGTCGTAGCGGGTTTCACGCAGACGCTGCTTGAAGCGCGCCCATTCTCCACTGCGCCAGGTGCGCAGGGGATGCTTGCGCCAGCGGCGGATCGCCACCGGAATCACCCGGGACACCGCCGGATGCCAGGCGGGAATCTCGGCGAAGCCCTCTTCCACCACCCAGTCGAAGCGGATGCCGGGAATGGCACGCGCCGCATCGGTCAGGGCCGGCAGGGTATGCACCACGTCGCCCAGCGACGAGGTCTTGATGATCAGTACCCGCAAATCAGTCGCCCTCGACCAGGCTCAAGGTTTCACCGACCAGCCGATCCAGCGCCTCGATCACCGGGCGCGGCTTGAGTTCGCGCAGGCAGTTGTAGTGACCAAAACGACAGGTCCGATCGAAGCAGGGGCTGCACTCCAACCCCAGGCGAACGATCTCGACGCGATCAGCCAACGGCGGGGTGAAACCTGGCGAGGTGGAGCCGTAGACAGCCACCAGCGGACGGTTCAGCGCCGCTGCCACGTGCATCAGCCCGGAGTCGTTGGACACCACGGCAGTGGCCGCCGACATCAGGTCGATGGCCTCGGCCAGGCTGGTCTGCCCGGACAGGTTGCTGACTTCCTCACGCAGCCCCGGAATCAGGCGCATGCGAATATCTTCGCCGCCGGCATGGTCGTTCTTCGAGCCAAACAGCCACACCTGCCAGCCCTCGCGAATCTTGATCTCGGCCACCTTGGCATAGTGCTCGGCCGGCCAGCGCTTGGCCTCGCCGAACTCTGCGCCTGGACACAGCGCCAGCACCGGGCGATCCAGCTGCAGGTCGAACTTGACCAGCGCGGCATCACGACTGGCCTCATCGATCACCAGACGCGGCTGCGGATAAGGCTGCGGCAACATAGCACCGGGCTCATAGGCCAGCGCCATGAAACGCTCGATCATCAGCGGGTAGCGTTCTTTGTCCAGCGTGCGGATATCGTTGAGCAGGCCATAGCGCATCTCGCCCTTCCAGCCGGTGCGCTTGGGGATGCCGGCGAACCAGGGCACCAAGGCGGACTTGAGCGAGTTGGGCAGCAGGATGGCCTGGTCGTACTGGCCGGCCAGCGACTTGCCGATGCGCCGGCGCGTGGCCAGATCGAGCACGCCGTGACCGAGCGGCAGGCTTAATGCGGCGCGCACTTCAGGCATGCGCTCGAGAATCGGCCGGCTCCACTCGGGCGCCAGCACGTCGATCTCGCACTCGGGATGGCGCTGCTTCAGGCACTGGAACAGCGTCTGCGCCATCACCATGTCGCCTACCCAGCTTGGCCCAACGATAAGTATCTTCATATTCTTTCCAGAAACGACCGGGGAGGCTTTCGCCTCCCCGTCGAGCCTTCGAGCAATCGCTTACTTAACCAGCGTACGCCATTCGGCGTGGCCACTGGTCTTGCCGGTGACCAGGTCGAAGTAGGCTTTCTGCAGTTTCTCGGTGACCGGGCCACGGCGGCCGGCACCAATCTTGCGGCCATCTACTTCACGAATCGGCGTGACTTCAGCGGCGGTGCCGGTGAAGAAGGCCTCGTCGGCGATGTACACCTCATCGCGGGTAATGCGCTTCTCGACCACCTTGATGCCGTGCTCTTCGGCCAGGGTCAGGATGGTGCTGCGGGTGATGCCGTTGAGGCAGGAGGTCACCTCCGGGGTGTACACCACGCCGTCTTTGACCAGGAAGATGTTCTCGCCCGAACCCTCGGCCACGTAGCCTTCCGGATCCAGCAGCATGGCCTCGTCGGCTCCGCCGGAGATGGCTTCCTGCAGGGCCAGCATCGAGTTGATGTAGTTGCCGTTGGCCTTGGCACGGGTCATGGAGATGTTGACGTGGTGACGGGTGTAGGAGCTGGTACGCACCTTGATGCCGGCTTCCAGCGCTTCTTCACCCATGTAGGCGCCCCAGTGCCAGGCAGCGACGATCACATGCACCTTCAGGCCAGCGGCGCGCAGGCCCATGCCTTCGCTGCCGAAGAACACCATCGGGCGCAGGTAGGCGCTTTCCAGACCATTTTCACGCACGGCGGCGCGCTGCGCTTCGTTGATCTCTTCCTTGCTGAAAGGAATCTGCATATTGAAGATGTGCGCCGAATCGAACAGGCGGTCGGTGTGCGCCTGCAGGCGGAAGATCGCGGTGCCATCCGGGGTGTTGTAGGCACGCACGCCCTCGAACACGCCCATGCCGTAGTGCAGGGTATGGGTCAGCACATGGGTGTTGGCTTCGCGCCACGGCACCAGCTTGCCGTCGTACCAGATCACGCCATCACGGTCGGACATCGACATCTTGCCTGCTCCTCAAATTCGCTTCACGGTTCGATCAGTAGGTGGGGCCTCAGGCCCCGTTGTTCAACTCAAGCCCCAGCTCACGCCACAGGCGCATCACGGCGCGGCGCTCATCCTGGAACTGATCCCCCGGCACCACCCCAGGCTGCTTCTGCAGTGCCTGGCGATGGGCAGCCGAGCGATAGATCTTGTAGACCTCGCGCAGCAATGCGGCATCCTCGGCGCTCATCAGACCGACCCGCTCCAGACCTTCCAGAATGCGGATGTTATCGGTGAACTCGAGTAGCTGCGGGTGTTGCCACGACCAGGCCAGAGCCGCATATTGCACCATAAATTCGATATCGACGATACCACCGGCGTCCTGCTTCAGATCGAAGGAGGACGTGGCCTCGAAGGCATTCGGCGCCGTTCCGGCTGCGGTATTTTTGTTGCCAAGGTTGTCGCGCATCTTCGCGCGCATCTCGCTGACCTCGACGCGCAGTGCCTGGATATCGCGCTGACGGCCTAGCACCTCGGCGCGCACGCGAGCGAATTCGCCGGCCAGGCGCGAACATCCCACCAGCACCCGTGCGCGCACCAGCGCCTGGTGCTCCCAAGTCCAGGCCTCGTTTTCCTGATAGCGCTGGAAGGCGCCGAGCGAGCTGACCAGAAGCCCGGCTGCGCCCGATGGTCGCAGGCGCATGTCCACCTCGTAGAGCGCGCCGGAGGTGGTCTGGGTGGTCAGCAGGTGAATGATGCGCTGGCCCAGACGGGTGAAGAACTGCGCGCCATCAATGGGCTTGGCGCCGTCGGTCTCGGCCTGCGGGTCGCCGTCATGAATGAACACCAGATCCAGGTCCGAGCCATGGCCGAATTCCAGGCCACCGACTTTGCCATAACCGACGATGATGAAGTCCGGGTCGCACAGCGTGCCATCGGCACGCTGCGGGCGACCATGACGTTGCACCGTATGCTGCCAAGCCAGCGCCAGCACCTGATCGAGAATCGCCTCGGCCAGCCAGGTCAGGTAGTCCGACACTTTCATCAAGGGCAGCGTACCGGCGATTTCCGACGCCGCCACGCGCAGACTGTGGGCCAGCTTGAAGTGGCGCAGCGCCTCCATCTGCTGCTCCAGATCCTCCTCGGGAATACGGATCAACCGCTCGCGCAGCTCGGCCGCCAGCTCCGGCGCCAGCGGCGGCGAATACAGCCGCCCTTCGTTGAGCAGCTCGTCGAGCAACAGCGGATAGCGGGCGATCTGCTCGGCAATCCACGGGCTACCTGCGCAAAGACTGATCAGGCGCTCCAGCGCACCTGGGTTTTCGCTCAAAAGCACCAGGTAGGCCGAACGCCGTGCGACCTTCTCCACCAGCGGCAGCACCCGCTCCAGCACCAGATCCGGCTTGTCGTGCTCCACAGTCTGTGCCAGCAGTCTTGGAATGAAAGCATCCAGACGCTCACGACCGAGGCGCTGCATGGCGCGCACCTGCGGACCGTTGCGCAGATCCCCCAGACGCCGACAGGCTGCACTTGGCTCGATGAAGCCTGCCTCCTGCAGCTGAAGCGCGGCAGCCTCGTCGTCCAGAGCCCCTTGCCACAAAGGCAACCACTCGGCGCCAACGCAGGCCTCGCCAGCATCCGACTCATCTTCGTCAGGATCGGCGATCACCTGCTGGAAATGCCATTCGATGCGGCCACGCCAGTGCATCAGGCGCTCATGAAAACTCGTCCAGTCAGCGAAACCCATGATCGCCGCCACCCGCGCCTGATCCTGCGGGTCGGTCGGCAGCATCTGCGTCTGCCGGTCACCGATGCCCTGCAAGGCGTGCTCGGCATAACGCAAGAACTCGTAGCCTTCCTTCATCTCCGCAACCACGGCAGGCGGTAGATAGCCCTGCCCCTCCAGCGTGGTGAGTACCTTGAGCAGCGGCCGCTGCTGCAGGCTGAGGTCGCGCCCGCCGTGAATCAGCTGGAAGGCTTGGGCGATGAACTCGATCTCGCGAATGCCGCCGGCGCCGAGCTTGATGTTCTCGCTCATGCCCTTGCGCCGCACTTCCTGCTGAATCAGCAGCTTCATCGCGCGCAGCGCCTCGATGGCGGAGAAATCCAGGTAGCGCCGGTAGACGAAGGGCCGCAGCATTTCCAGCAACTCGGCACCCGCGGCCTGATCGCCACCCACCACGCGCGCCTTGATCATGGCGTAGCGTTCCCAGTCACGGCCCTGATCCTGGTAGTACTGCTCCAGCGCATTGAAGCTGAACACCAGCGCACCGCTGGAACCATAAGGGCGCAGGCGCATGTCGGTGCGGAACACGAAGCCGTCGACGGTGATCGCATCCAGTGCCTTGATCAGCTTCTGCCCCAGACGGATGAAGAACTCCTGATTATCCAGCGGGCGCTTCACACCCTCGGTCTCGCCACCTTCGGGATAGCCGAAGATCAGATCGATGTCCGAAGACAGGTTGAGTTCATGCGCGCCCAGTTTGCCCATGCCGAGGATGACCATGTGCTGCGGCAGGCCGCTGCGCCGCCCCACCGGCGTACCGAACTGCGCGCAATGGCGTGGGTACAGCCAGTGATAGGCCAGATCGATGCAGGCATCGGCGAGATCGGACAGATCGCGACAGGTCTCACCGAGCGCCGCCTGGCGGCTGAAGTCGCGCCAGATGATGCGCAGCTGCTGACGATTACGAAAACGCCGCAGGCAGCGCCCCAAGGCATCCTCATCGGCACACTCGGCCAACTGCGCCTCCAGTTGCTGGCGCAGCTCGCCCGATGCCAGGCTGCGCTCCAGCTCACCGGACTCGGCCAGCGCGACGAACATCTGAGGATCACGCTGAGCCTGCTCGGCGACGAAATCGCTCAGCGCCGACACCTGCCGCCAGGTATTGCGGCGTTCTTGCGGCCAGGCGGCGACACGTTCAGCCAGAGCTTGATGTTCGGCCAAAGCGGTTTGCAATGATTGTTCGGCGCGTTCGGCCAGGGGGACAAGAGAAGGGGGCAACTCGACCAGCAACGGCAGGCTCATGGTCTATCCTTTTGGCGGACTGCCGGACGCGCGGTGCAATCGCCCGCAGCCCCGCTCCAACGGGGCACGCGCGGCCGGCGGAGCCGCGGATTGTAGTTTTACTACGAAAGAATTGTATCCAGAGGGCTGAATCCGTCGTCGAAATGTAGTAAAACTACAAGCGGCCGGTCCTACCCCCGGTAAATCCAAGAATTTCAACTCGCCCGCCCAAAAAGCCGGTGAGACCCAACTGGCCTCCGATTCTGGAAGCCTTTCCGCCCTGGAGCAAGCCATGCAAGACCTCGATCCGATCGAAACCCAGGAATGGCTGGACGCCCTTGAATCCGTCCTCGACCGTGAGGGTGAAGACCGTGCCCATTACCTGATGACCCGTCTGGGCGAGCTGGCCACCCGTAGCGGTGCGCAACTGCCCTACGCGATCACCACGCCTTACCGCAACAGCATCCCGGTAACCCATGAAGCTCGCATGCCCGGCGACCTGTTCATGGAACGCCGCATCCGCTCGCTGGTGCGCTGGAACGCCCTGGCCATGGTGATGCGCACCAACCTGGACGACCCGGATCTGGGCGGCCACATCTCCAGCTTCGCCTCCTCCGCGACGCTGTATGACATCGGCTTCAACTACTTCTTCCAGGCCCCGACCGACGAACACGGCGGCGACCTGGTGTTCTATCAGGGCCACGCCAGCCCTGGCGTCTACGCCCGCGCCTTCATGGAAGGCCGCATCAGCGAAGACCAGATGAAGAACTTCCGCCGCGAAGTGGATGGCAAAGGTCTGTCGTCCTACCCGCACCCCTGGCTGATGCCGGACTTCTGGCAGTTCCCCACCGTGTCCATGGGCCTCGGCCCGATCCAGGCGATCTACCAGGCCCGCTTCATGAAGTATCTGGAAGCGCGCGGCTTCATCCCGGCCGGCAAGCAGAAGGTTTGGTGCTTCATGGGCGACGGCGAGTGCGACGAGCCGGAATCCCTCGGCGCCATCTCCCTGGCCGGCCGCGAGAAGCTGGACAACCTGATCTTCGTCATCAACTGCAACCTGCAGCGCCTCGACGGCCCGGTGCGCGGTAACGGCAAGATCATCCAGGAACTCGAAGGCGTGTTCCGCGGTGCCCAGTGGAACGTCAACAAGGTGGTCTGGGGTCGCTTCTGGGATCCGCTGTTCGCCAAGGACAAAGACGGTGCCCTGCAGCGCCGCATGGACGAAGTGGTCGACGGTGAATACCAGAACTACAAGGCCAAAGACGGCGCCTACGTGCGCGAAAACTTCTTCAACACCCCTGAGCTCAAGGAGATGGTCAAGGACCTCTCCGACGACGAGATCTGGAAGCTCAACCGTGGCGGCCACGACCCGTACAAGGTCTACGCTGCCTACCACCAGGCCGTGAACCACAGCGGCCAGCCGACCGTGATCCTGGCCAAGACCATCAAGGGCTACGGTACCGGCGCCGGTGAAGCGAAGAACACCGCGCACAATACCAAGAAGGTCGATGTCGACAGCCTGCGTCAGTTCCGCGACCGCTTCGATATCCCGGTCAAGGACGAAGACCTGGAAAACCTGCCGTTCGTGCGCCCGGAGCCGGGCAGCCCCGAGTACAAGTACCTGCACGAGCGCCGCAACGCGCTAGGCGGCTTCGTACCGCAGCGTCGCCAGCAGAGCTTCAGCATCCCCACCCCGCCGCTGGATACCCTCAAGGCCATCCTCGACGGCTCGGGCGACCGCGAAATCTCCACCACCATGGCTTTCGTGCGCATCCTCGCGCAGCTGGTCAAGGACAAGGAACTGGGCCAGCGCATCGTCCCGATCATTCCGGACGAAGCCCGTACCTTCGGTATGGAAGGCATGTTCCGTCAGCTCGGCATCTACTCCTCGGTCGGCCAGCTGTACGAGCCGGTCGATAAAGACCAGGTGATGTTCTACAAAGAGGACAAGAAGGGTCAGATCCTCGAGGAAGGCATCAACGAAGCGGGCGCCATGAGTTCCTTCATCGCCGCCGGCACCTCGTACTCCAACCACAACCAGCCGATGCTGCCGTTCTACATCTTCTACTCGATGTTCGGCTTCCAGCGTATCGGTGACCTGGCCTGGGCCGCCGGCGACAGCCGCACCCGTGGTTTCCTGATCGGCGGTACCGCCGGCCGTACCACCCTCAACGGCGAAGGCCTGCAGCACGAAGACGGTCACAGCCACATGCTGGCAGCGACCATCCCCAACTGCCGCACCTACGACCCGACCTACGGCTACGAACTCGCCGTGATCATCCGCGAAGGCATTCGCCAGATGACCGAAGAGCAGCAGGACATCTTCTACTACATCACCGTGATGAACGAGTCGTACCAGCAGCCGGCCATGCCGCAGGGCGTGGAAGACGGCATCATCAAGGGCATGTACCTGCTTGAGGAAGACAAGAAGGAAGCTGCGCATCACGTGCAGCTGCTGGGCTCGGGCACCATCCTGCGTGAAGTCGTCGAAGCAGCGAAGATCCTGCGTGACGAGTTCAACATCGGCGCCGATGTGTGGAGCGTTACCAGCTTCAACGAACTGCGTCGCGACGGCCTGGCCGTCGAGCGCAGCAATCGCCTGCACCCGGGCCAGAAGCCCAAGCAGACCTACATCGAGCAATGCCTGAGCGGTCGCAAGGGTCCGGTCATCGCTTCGACCGACTACATGAAGCTGTTCGCCGAACAGGTTCGTCAGTGGGTGCCGAGCAAGGAATACAAGGTCCTGGGCACCGACGGCTTCGGCCGCAGCGACAGCCGCAAGCAGCTGCGTCACTTCTTCGAAGTGGATCGCAACTGGGTCGTGCTGGCTGCCCTGGAAGCCCTGGTAGACCGTGGCGAGATCGAAGCCAAGGTGCTGGCTGATGCCATCACCAAGTTCGGTATCGACGCCGACAAAGCCAACCCCCTGGACTGCTAAGGAGCGTAGCGATGAGTGAATTGATTCGCGTACCCGACCTCGGCGGTGAAGGCGAGGTGATTGAACTGCTGGTCAAGGTCGGCGACCGTATCGAAGCCGACCAGAGCGTACTGACCCTGGAGTCCGACAAGGCCTCCATGGAAGTGCCCTCGCCCAAAGCCGGCGTGGTCAAGGAAATCAAGGTCAAGATCGGCGACCGCCTGAAAGAAGGCGACGAACTGCTGGTGCTGGAAGTCGAAGGTGCCGCGCAAGCCGCGCCTGCGCCGAAAGCCGAAGCAGCACCTGCCGAAGCACCGAAAGCGGCCGCTCCGGCTGCCGCGCCCGCCGCTGCAACCAGCAGCAGCGTGCAGGACGTGCACGTGCCGGATATCGGCACCGACGGCAAGGTCAAGGTCATCGAAGTCATGGTCAAGGCCGGCGACACAATCGAAGCCGATCAGTCGCTGATCACCCTGGAGTCCGACAAGGCCTCCATGGAAATCCCTTCGCCGGCTGCCGGCGTGGTGGAAGAAGTGCTGGTCAAGCTGGATGCCGAAGTTGGCACCGGCGACCTGATCCTCAAGCTGCGTACCGCAGGTGGCGCAACCGCCAGCACTGCTCCGGCTCAAGCCGCAGCACCCGCTGCTGCGCCAGCCGCCGCACCTGCCCCCGCTGCCGCAGCCCCGACTGCTGCTTCGGTGCAGGACGTGCACGTGCCGGACATCGGCACCGACGGCAAGGTCAAGGTCATCGAGGTCATGGTCAAGGCCGGTGACACGATCGAAGCCGACCAGTCGCTGATCACCCTGGAGTCCGACAAGGCCTCCATGGAAATCCCCTCGCCGGCTGCCGGCGTGGTGGAAGAAGTGCTGGTCAAGCTGGACGCCGAAGTTGGCACCGGAGACCTGATTCTCAAGCTCAAGGTGGCCGGTTCTGCCCCGGCAGCCGCGCCGGCGCAAGCCAGCCAGGAAGTGCACCGCGTACCGGAAGGCGCCGCACCGGAAGTGGCCGCCGAAGTACGCGCCATTGCCTCGCTGTCGGCTGCTGCCGCCGAAGTCGCCAACGCACCCAAGCGCGATGGCGCCAAGGTGCATGCTGGCCCGGCTGTGCGTCAGCTGGCTCGTGACTTCGGCGTGGAACTGGCGGATATCGCCGGCACCGGCCCGAAAGGTCGCATCCTCAAGGAAGACGTGCAGGTGTACGTCAAGGCGATGATGCACAAGGCCAAGGCCGCACCGCAGGCGACTGCTGCTGCCACCGGTGGCGCCGGCATCCCGCCGATCCCGACCGTGGACTTCAGCAAGTTCGGCGAAATCGAAGAAGTGGCGATGACCCGCCTGATGCAGGTCGGCGCCGCCAACCTGCACCGCAGCTGGCTCAACGTGCCGCATGTGACCCAGTTCGATTCGGCCGATATCACCGACCTGGAAGCCTTCCGCGTCGCGCAGAAAGCCGTGGCGGAAAAGGCCGGAGTCAAGCTGACCGTGCTGCCGCTGCTGCTCAAGGCCTGCGCCCACCTGCTCAAGGAACTGCCGGACTTCAACAGTTCGCTGGCCCCGAGTGGCAAGGCGATCATCCGCAAGAAGTACGTGCACATCGGCTTCGCTGTCGATACGCCGGACGGCCTGCTGGTGCCGGTGATCAAGAACGTCGATCAGAAGAGCCTGCTGCAGCTTGCGGCTGAGGCCGCCGCACTGGCAGAAAAAGCGCGCACCAAGAAGCTTTCGGCTGATGACATGCAGGGCGCCTGCTTCACCATTTCCAGCCTCGGCCACATTGGCGGCACCGGCTTCACGCCGATCGTCAACGCGCCGGAAGTGGCGATCCTGGGGGTCAGCAAGGCGACCATGCAGCCGGTGTGGGATGGCAAGGCCTTCCAGCCCAAGCTGATGCTGCCGCTGTCGCTGTCCTACGACCACCGCGTGATCAACGGCGCTGCCGCCGCACGCTTCACTCAGCGTCTGTCGCAGCTGCTGGCCGATATCCGCACCATCCTGCTGTAAATCGTTTCGAGCACGCCACGCTCGCATCCTCAACCCCGCCCATTCAGGCGGGGTTTTTTTTGCATTCTTTCAGAGCGGTGTGAGGCCTCTCAGCCCTTCTGCACATTGCGAATCAGAAAGCTCAGCGCCTTGGCCAACTCGCCCGCGCCCTGGTGATCACGCACGATGCTCAGCAACGGGCTGCCATCAGCCGGATTGAACAGCACACAGCGGATACCGCCGGTCGGACACTCGTAGCGGATGAACGGATCGATACCGAACACCGCAACACGCTGATTGCGCACCGAGATGGCGGTGCCCTGCGCGCCACGACTCTCCTCACGCAAGATAAGCTCGCCGGCATTGCCGACATTGCCGACATTGAAGCGATACAGGAGGTCCTGCCGCTGCGCCTGGCCAACCTGGTAACCCGCGCGCAGGGCGTAGGTTTCCAGCAATGCATTGCTGTGCGCGAGCAACGCATTGCGCTCGTTGTCGGTCAGATAAAGACGCTTGAGCCCGTCCAGATAAGCAGCCTGCTCGGCGCCCTGCAGCGTCGCCGCATCATCGGCGCCGGCAACCGCGGGTATGGCCGTAAAAAGTGCTCCGCCAAGCACCATGGCCATGAGTTTTCTTGTCAGTCTCGCTTGCATGATGCACCCTTGCCGAACGCTATAGTGAAGTAGGCCTGAGCCCTAGCCTCCGTCCGTGCCGCTGCGCCCTCTGGCAGCAGCGGCCCTGTACTGAGAACGGATGCCTCGCCTGGTCAGCATACTGGAAGCCCGCCGCCCAATGAAAAGCCATCCCGATGCCAGCGCACGCTCGGCAGCCGAGGTTGTGACGCAGTTGCCAGTGCCCTCGCGGCTCGGCATGCTGCGTTTCGAGCGCTTGAACGAGCCAAGCTGGGCGCTGCTGTTTCTAGACCCGGCCTGTGAACGCCAGCTCGGTATCAGCGCCAGCGATCTCTGTGCACTGGTGGATGCCCCCTACGCCAGCCTGATGGAGCCCGAAGCGCGCTATCGCCTGCACGACGCCATCCAGCAGCAACTGCTGCAAGGCCCGCATTACCTGGTGCGCTACACCCTGCATACCCCGCAAGGTGCTCTGACCCTGCTGGAGATGGGCGAACCCTTCAAACAGCGCAACCGCCAGTTGCTGCGCGGCTATCTGCTGGTAGCGGACGAGAGCCTCGATCAGTTCGCCCCTGCCGAACAGGAGCTGTACACGCAAAATCAGCAACTGCGCAGCTCTCTGCAGCAATATCAGCGCACTCAGAATGACCACCTACAACACCTCGCCCGTTCGCGTACCCAGCAGCAGCTGATCGTGCGTCTGGCGCGCCAGCGCTACACCTCCAGCGACCCTCAGCAGGAAGCGGCCGAACTGATCACCCAGGCCGCCTGCGAGGTCTACGGTGTCGCTCGCGCCGGCATCTGGAAGCTGAGCAGTCATCACCTGGATTCCGTGTCGCTGTACCGCCGCGACCTGGATCGTCACGAACAACTACCGTCGATAAACGCACGTAATTTTCCGCAGTATCTGCAAGCGCTGCACAGCGGCCGCGCCATCGACGCGCACGACGCCCAGCGCGATCCGCGCACCTGCGAACTGGCCGCCAGCTACCTGCAGCCGCTGGATATCTGCTCGATGCTCGACGCCAGCATACGCATCGAAGGTGAAGTAGTCGGCGTGCTCTGCCTGGAGCATATCGGCGGCCTGCGCACCTGGCAGGCCGACGAGATCGCCTTCGCCGGCGAGTTGGCTGATCAGTTCGCCCAGGTGCTGATCAACCAACAGAAACGCAGCGCCACCAGCGCCCTGCATCTGTTCCAGCGCGCCGTCGAACAGAGCGCCAGCGCCTTTCTGCTCGTCGACCGCGACGGCCGGGTGGAGTACGTCAACCCCAGCTTCACGGCCATCACCCTGTACAGCAGCGACGAGGTCTGTGGTCACCGCCTGTCCGAGCTGCCGGCGCTGAACAACCTCAGCGACCTGCTGTTCGATGCCGGCTCGAGCCTGGCCGAGCACAGCAGTTGGCAGGGCGAGTTCCGCAGCCGACGCAAGAACCTGGACCCCTACTGGGGCCATCTGTCGATATCCAAGGTGTATGGCGACGATGGCGAGCTGACCCACTACATCGGCATCTACGAAGACGTCACCGAAGCCAAGCTGGCGCAGCAGCGCATCGAACGCCTGGCCTATACCGACAACCTGACCAATCTGGGCAATCGCCCCTCGTTCATCCGCAGCCTCGAACAACGCTTTGCTCAGAATACGCAGCAGCCGCTGGTCCTGCTGTTGGTGGACATCGACAACTTCAAGCGGATCAACGACAGCCTCGGCCACCAGACCGGCGACAAGCTGCTCTCGGCCCTGGCCCGGCGCCTGCGCAACAGCCTCGGCGCCAAGGGCACACTGGCACGCTTTGCCAGCAACGAATTCGCCATCCTGCTCGACGGTGGCGATCAGGACACTGGCCTGCGCGTCGCTCATCAGGTGCTGCAGACCCTGGACAAGCCGCTGTTCGTCGATAACCAGTTGATAAGCATCACCGGCTCGCTTGGCCTGGCCCTGGCCCCGGAACACGGCGACGACCCGCAGACGTTGATGAAGCACGCCGGCCTTGCCCTGCACAAGGCCAAGGCCAACGGCAAGCATCAGGTGCAGCTGTTCACCGAAGAGCTCAATGCCGAGGCCAACTACAAGCTGTTCGTCGAGAACAATCTGCGCCGAGCCTTGACCCAGAGTGAACTGGAGGTGTTCTACCAACCCAAGCTGTGCCTAAAAAACGGCCAGTTGCTGGGCCTGGAAGCGCTGCTGCGCTGGCACCATCCGGAGAAGGGCATGATCCGCCCTGACCAGTTCATCAGCGTCGCCGAGGAAACCGGCCTGATCATTCCCATCGGCAAGTGGGTAGTGCGTCAGGCCTGCCGCATGAGCAAGCAGATCGCCGCCATCGGCATGGGCGAACTGCAGGTGGCGATCAACCTGTCACCCAAGCAGTTCTCCGACCCCGATCTGGTCGGCTCCATCGCCGCCATCCTGCACGAAGAACAGCTCGACCCGCGCCTGCTGGAGCTGGAGCTGACCGAGAGCCTGCTGCTGGAAGCCACCGAGGACACCCGCCACCAGCTCGGCCGCCTCAAGAGCCTGGGCCTGACCCTGGCCATGGACGACTTCGGCACCGGTTATTCCTCGCTCAGCTACCTGAAGAAATTCCCCATCGACGTGATCAAGATCGATCGCAGTTTCATCAAGGACATTCCCGACAATCAGGACGACATGGAGATCACCTCAGCGGTGATTGCCATGGCCCACAACCTCAAGCTCAAGGTGGTCGCAGAAGGCATCGAGACTGGTGCCCAGCTCGGTTTCCTGCGCCGCCAGCAATGCGACGTAGGTCAGGGCTACCTGTTCGACAAGCCGATTCCCGGCCGCGAACTGATCGACAGCCTGCGCCGCTACCCCTGCCGGCCACAGGCCGACCAACGGACGTAATACGCCTCACTGCGCGTAGTCCACTACCTACCCACTTCCAGGAGACCGACATGGTTCTGCGTTCCCAGATTCTCGTTAACAAGGATGTCCTGCCGTCTGCCGAGCAGGCCTTGCCCGGCCGCGCAGAGGCGATGCCAGTGGCAGACACTCATTACGTCAACGGCAATCCGATCAAAGCGCCCTTCCCCGCCGGCCTGCAACAGGCGGTGTTCGGTCTCGGCTGCTTCTGGGGCGCCGAACGACGCTTCTGGCAACAGCCTGGCGTGTTCAGCACGGCGGTCGGCTATGCCGGTGGCCTCACGCCCAACCCCACCTATGAGGAAGTCTGCTCGGGCCTGACCGGACACACCGAAGTGGTACTGGTGGTGTTCGATCCGCAGCAGACCAGCTTCGAAGCGCTGCTCAAGGTGTTCTGGGAAGTGCATAACCCAACCCAGGGCATGCGCCAGGGCAACGACCAGGGCACTCAGTACCGCTCGGCGATCTACTGCCAGGACGACGCTCAACTTCGCGCCGCCAAGGCCAGCCAGGCACGCTTCCAGGCCGAGCTGGACAAGGCCGGAGTGGGCAGCATCACCACTGAAATCGCCGAGGCGCCGACCTTCTACTACGCCGAGACCTATCACCAACAATACCTGGCGAAGAATCCGGGCGGCTATTGCGGCCTCGGCGGAACAGGCGTATGTCTACCCCCTGAATCTTGAGCACGGGTAACGGGTCGTGGAGCTGAGCAGCATTTCCAGCCAGGTATCGAGTCAGGCATCGGCGCAGATCTCCGCGCAGATGTCGCTTCTGCTGCTGCGCAAGACGCTGGAGCTGCAGGCCGCCAATATCACAGGGCTAGTGCAGTCAGCTGCACCGGTCAGCGCCCCCAGCAATCCGCCCAACCTGGGCAACAGCATCGACGTGATGGCCTGAACAACTAATGCCTTCAGGCCATCAGCCGGACTAAACTGCGGGCAATTAGCCATCGATCGACGAGCCCGGCATGCCCGCCCCTCTGCCCACCATCACCCCCGATCAGCTTTGCGTCGGCCTCTACGTTCATCTGGACCTGAGCTGGTGGGAGCATGATTTCGCCTTCAGCAATTTCAAGATCAAGGACGAAGCGCAGATTCGCGCCTTGCGCGCGCTCAACCTGAAGCAGTTGCGCTATGACCCGGCGCGCAGCGACTGCCCGCCTCCGTCTCTCGTCGACAGCATCACCGCCCCTCCTGTCGAAGAACCGCCAATCGACCCGCAGAGTCAGGCACGCCAGGAACGCGTGGAAAAACTGCGTCACCTGCGCAGTCGCCTGGCCGAGGTGGATCGCCGCTTCATCGAGGCCAGCCAACGCATCAAGATGCTCAACCAGACCCTGCGCAGCCGCCCGGAAGACGCCATGCGTCAAGCCGGCGTCATTGTCGGCGAGATGGTCGAGACGCTGCTTGGAGCGCCTGGCGTGGTGCTGCATGGCATCACCGGCAAGGCGGCCGAGGACAGTTACTTCCACGCCCTCAACGTCACCGTGTTGTCCCTGCTGCTCGGACGCCAGCTCGGACTCGACAGCGAGGCCTGTCATAGCCTCGGCCTCGGCGCCCTGTTGCACGATATCGGCAAGCTGGAAGTGCCGAGCAAGGTGCTACTCAAGCCCGCCCCTTTGAGCCGCCCGGAGCAGCAACTGCTGCAGATGCACACCGACTTCGGCCTGCGCATGGGGCAGAAACTGATGCTCGATGACGAGGTGCTGCGCATCATCCATGAACATCACGAGCACTGCGACGGCAGTGGCTACCCGCGTGGGCTGCGCGAGGCCGCTATCGGCCGCCTGAGTCGTCTGGTGGCCATCACCAACCATTTCGACGGGCTGTGCAACCCGCTCGACCCGCGCCAGGCGCTAAGCCCACACGAAGCCCTGGCGCTGATGTTCAAGCAGCAGCGCGAGTATTTCGACGAGGTAGCGCTGAAGGCCTTCGTTCGCGTGATGGGCATCTACCCGCCGGGCAGCCTGGTGCAGCTGGAAGATGAGCGCTATGCGCTGGTGCTGGGCATGAACCCAACTCAGGCGTTGAAACCGACACTGATTCTCTACGACGCCGACATTCCCAAGCAGGAAGCCCTGATCGTCGATCTTGCCCAGGAGCCGAAGCTCGCCATCGCCCGCAGCCTGCGCCCCTCGCAGCTACCGCTGGAGGTGCTGGAGTACCTCAGCCCGCGGCGCAACCTCAGCTACCACATCGAGCCCAACCACAAGCCGGCTTGAGCAGCCGCCAGCGACGACTTTGTCTCCAGGTGACAGCTGCGTGGCCGTAGGGTGCGCCATGCGCACCGCCCCGCTCGCTCAACCGGCCGACTTTTCCTCGATCAGCCAATCCAGGCGCCAGCCGCCCTGGCTCTGGCCAAGCACATCGGCCAGCCAGGGCAGCAGCTGCTTGAGCTCATCTTCCAGGCCCCATGGCGGATTGCTGATCACCAGACCCGAGCCGCTCAGGCGCGTGGCATCGTCCGGCGCGTGCACGTAAAGCTCTGCGCGCAGCAGCTTGGGCGCAGCGCTCTTGCTCAGGTCACGATAGAAGCGCGCCAGCTGTCGCTCATCCTTGATCGGGTACCAGATCGCGACGATGGCCTGACGCATGCGGCCGTGCGCTTCGTTCAAGGCCTCGACACAGCGCTGCAGCTCGTCGGTCTTTTCAAATGGCGGATCGATCAGCAGCAGCACGCGCTTCTCGCGGGTCGGCATCAGCGCCCGCGGCACGTGCCAGCCCTCGCCCAGGTGCACAGCGACGCGGCGGTCGCCACGCATGTTGTCCTTGAGCAGGCGGCCGTCCTCGGGATGTTTTTCGTTGAGTTGCAAGTGATCCTGCTCACGGCTGAGCAGCCGCGCCAGTTCGGGCGAGCCGGGGTAATAGCGCAGCTCGCCATCGGGATTCATCGCCCGCACCACCTCCAGATAGGCCTCCACGGCATCCGGCAGGTGCTCAGCCTGCCACAGGCGTGCGATGCCCTCCAGGTACTCGCCGGTACGGCTGGCAGCATCGCCATGCAGGTCGTACAAACCGAGTCCGGCATGACTGTCGAGGTAGGCGAAAGGTGCCTCCTTTTTCGACAACAGGCTGATCAGGCGAGTCAGCACCAGATGCTTGAGTACGTCGGCGTGATTGCCGGCATGGAAGGCGTGGCGGTAGTTCATGGAGGTCTCCAAAGCGGTCGCCAAGTTTACCCGTTGGAAGGGCTTTACGCGCGCATCAGCTCCAGCAACAAGGCCAGCGGCGGGTGCTCACCGGCGTCGCGACGACGTACCAACAATGTAGTCGTTGCGCCAAGCTCAGGGGCGATGGCCTGGTATTGCACCAGATGCACACGCGGGTGACTGTCGAGCAGGCTGCGTGGCAACAGGCCAATCCCCATGCCGGCAGCAATGCCGGCAAAGATGGCGTCGATGGAGCCATAGCTCTGCCGCGCCGCCACCTGCAAACCACGACTGACTGCCCAGCGCTCAAGGCGCTCGCGGTAATGGCATCCATCGGGAAAACCCAGCAGAGTCTGCGGTCGACTCTCCAGTTGGGTGCCATCCTGCTCGGGCGGCAGCACCAGCATCAGTTCCTCCTGCCAGATGGGCAGGCAGTCGAGCTGAGGATGCTCGAACGGCCCGCCGATCAATCCGCCGTCCAGTTCTCCTGACAACACCCCCTCGACCAGTCGCCGGCTCGGCCCGGTACTGAGCTGCAGGTTCACTCGCGGAGCCCGCTGATGGAAAGCCGCCAGCAGCTCAGGCAAACGCACCGCGGCGGTGGTTTCCATCGAACCCAGACGCAGATCGCCGCTCCAGATATCTTCCTGCACGCTGCGCCAGGCCATCTGGCAAAGCTGTTCCAGATGCTCGGCATGGGGCAGCAGACGTTCGCCGGCCGCAGTCACTCGCAGACGCTGCCCATGACGCTGAAAAAGCCGGATGTCCAGTTGCTGCTCCAATTGACGAAGGCGCGCCGAGACGTTCGACGGCACGCAGTGCAGGCGCACGCCGGCGGCGCTCAGCGAGCCCTCCCGAGCCACGGCGAGAAAATAACGCAGCAGCTGCGGATTGAGTCGTTGCCAGGCATCCATGGTATTCACCAAAAGTGAAAATAGACCGCAATATTTTTCACTAACCATCAATTAACGACAATGACTAAGGTGGGCAGCACGACCGGAGCCCCCATGCCCAGACTCGACCGCGCCCACCTCACTGCCCTGCTCGCCGCCGCACTGGCGCTGGTGGTCGTCCACGCGCTGGGCCGTTTCGCCTTCACCCCCTTGCTGCCACTGCTGCTCGACGACGGCCTGTTCGATCTGGCCCAAGGCGCCCAGTTGGCGACCTGGAACTATCTCGGCTATCTGCTTGGCGCCCTGCTCGCACTGTTCATGGCCAACCCGCGCGGCCTACGCCAGGGCCTGCCGGCCGCCTTGTTGGTCAATGCCGGCCTGACCCTGGCCCAGGTGTTCACCCACGACGTCGACCTGCTGGCCGCCCTGCGCCTGGCCAACGGCGTCAGCAACGGCGTGGTCTTCGTGCTGGCCCCGGCCCTGGTGCTGGAGTGGCTTGCCCTGCGCCAGGCCACGGCGTTGAGCGGTCTGGTCTATCTGGGCTTGGGTGGCGGCATGTTGCTGTGCGGCGTGCTGGTGGCCATCACTCCATGGCAGGGACCGATGCGCTGGCTGCCGATCGCGCTGTGCGCCCTGCCTCTGGCGCTGCTTTGCGCTCCGATGCTGAGGCGCCTGGCGCGGGATCTGCCCGACAAGCCACCCGCGACCGCTCGTGGCGCATTGTTCGGCAGCCACAACCTGGCGTTACTGATGGCCTATATGGGAGCAGGCCTGGGTTACATCCTGCCATTGACCTTTCTGCCGGCCCTGGCCCGCGAGCAGCTGCCTGCCGGTCATCCGCTACTGGTCGGCAACTGGTGGTGGACGGCGCTCGCCTGCCTGCTCTCGGCGACGCTGTGGAATCATGCCGGCGCCTGGCTGGGCGATCGTCGGGCCCTGCTGGCCAACTACCTGCTGCAACTGCTCGGTGTGACGATGCCGATCCTGCTACCCGGTCCCTTTGGCGTCATGACCTGCGCGCTGCTGGTCGGCGGGACCTTCCTCGGCACCGTATTGCTGACCCAACGCCTGGCCCGCGCCCTCAACCCGGACCAGGGCTTGCGCCTGGCCGCCCTGCTGATCAGTCTGTACAGCGGCAGCCAGTTGCTCGGCCCCTGGCTGGTGCAACACTGGACAGCCGCTGGCCATAGCCTCACGAGCAGCTTCCTTATCGGTACCGCGGCATTGCTCTGGGCCGTCCTGTGGGCCTGGCAGGTGTCCGAACCACGATCCCATGCTGAAATGGAGCCATCCCATGTCTCTCACCGCCCTGCTCGACACTGACCTGCCCCTGATCCAGGCGCCGATGGCCGGCTCGCAGGATCATCGCCTGGCCGCCGCCGTATGCCAGGCCGGCGGCCTCGGCTCGATTCCCTGCGCGATGCTCACGCCTGCCGCCCTGCGCCAGGAACTGCAGGCGATGCGCGAGCTGACCGAGCGGCCGTTCAACCTCAACTTCTTCAGCCATGTGCCGCCCGAGCCGGACGCGGCCCGCGAGGCTGGCTGGCGCGAAGCGCTGGCGCCCTACTATGACGAGCTGGGCGTGAACCCGGCGAGCATTGCCAGCGGGCCTGGGCGCCTGCCGTTCAACGATGAAGCGGCCGCACTGGTGGAGGAGTTCCGCCCTGCGGTGGTCAGCTTCCACTTCGGCCTGCCGCAGCCGGACCTGCTAGAGCGAGTACGCCGCAGCGGGGCGAAGATCCTCTCCAGCGCCACCACCCTGGACGAAGCGCTGTGGCTGCAGGAGCACGGCGTCGATGCGGTGATCGCCCAAGGACTGGAAGCTGGCGGCCATCGCGGGCATTTTCTGGATTTCGACCTGAGCCGCCAGCTCGGCACCTTCGCCCTGCTGCCGCAACTGGTCGATGCCCTCAACGTACCGGTGATTGCCGCCGGCGGTATCAGCGATGCCCGTGGCGTGACCGCAGCCATGGCCCTGGGCGCCGCTGGCGTGCAGGTCGGCAGTGCTTATCTGTTGTGCCCGGAGGCCACCACCAGCGTTCTGCACCGCGCAGCACTGCAGAGCCCGGCGGCGCGCCATACCGCACTGACCAACCTGTTCAGCGGTCGCCCGGCACGCGGCATCGTCAATCGCCTGATGCGCGAGCTGGGGCCGCTGAGCACGCAGGCGCCAGCCTTTCCCCTGGCCACTGCGGCCATCGCCCCCTTGCGTACGGCGGCCGAAGCACAAGGTAGCGGGGACTTTTCGCCGTTATGGGCCGGGCAGAATGTCGCGAGTTGTCGGCCCCTGTCTGCAGCGGAGCTGACCCGTGAGCTGGCGCTGGGCTTTGCCCCGCTTGCGAAACGCGACTGAAGCACAATGCCGCCCAGCCGCTCCTACAGGTGATGTAGCGCTTTATCACCACCGATGATGATGCTGGGCAGCCAGGCGACTCACTGCCTAGACTCGGTCGATCATCTGGAGGCCCGTTCCATGTCCGAGACCCTGCTCAGCTCCCGCAACCTGGCGTTCGAACTTTATGAAGTGCTCGACGCCGAAGCCCTGACCCAGCGTCCGCGCTTCGCCGATCACAACCGCGAGACCTTCGATGCGGCGATCAGCACCGCGCGTGGCATCGCCGAAGAGCTGTTCGCCCCGCACAACCGCAAGAACGACGAACACGAGCCGCAGTACGTCGATGGCGGCGCGGTACTGATCCCGGAGGTCGAGCCGGCCCTTCGCGCCTTCCACGAGGCGGGTTTCCTCAATGCGACGCGCGATTTCGAGCATGGCGGCATGCAGCTACCCAACCTGCTGTCGCAGGCTTGCTTCGCCCATTTCCAGTCGGCCAATATCGCCACCAGCTCCTACTCGATGCTGACCATGGGCGTGGCCAACCTGATCGAGGCCTTCGGCAGCGAGGAGCAGAAGGCCCGCTACCTGCAACCGATCATCGATGGCCGTTTCTTCGGCACTATGGCGCTGACCGAGCCGCACGCAGGCTCCTCGCTGTCGGACATCCGCACCAAGGCCGAACCGCACGCCGACGGCAGTTACCGGATCAAGGGCAACAAGATCTTCATCTCCGGCGGCGACCAACCGATCTCCGAGAACATCGTGCACATGGTGCTGGCCAAGCTGCCGGACGCACCGCCCGGCGTTAAAGGCATCAGCCTGTTCCTGGTGCCCAAGTTCCACGTCAACGACGACGGCTCACTCGGCGCGCGCAACGACGTGACCCTGGCCGGCCTGTTCCACAAGATGGGCTGGCGCGGCACCACCTCTACGGCGCTGAACTTCGGCGACAACGGCGAGTGCGTCGGCTATCTGGTGGGCAAGCCGCACGCCGGCCTGTCCTACATGTTCCAGATGATGAACGAGGCGCGCATCGGCGTTGGCATGGGCGCGATCATGCTCGGCTACGCCGGCTACCTGTATTCGCTGGACTACGCGCGCAACCGTCCGCAGGGCCGCCAGCCCGATGGCAAGGATCCGACCAGCCCGCAGATTTCCATCGTCGAGCACGCCGATGTACGGCGCATGCTGCTGACCCAGAAGGCGTACGTCGAAGGCGCCTTCGACCTCGGCCTGTACGCCGCACGCCTGTTCGACGACACCCACACCCTGGAGACAGCCGAAGAGCGCACCCGCGCCCTGGAGCTGCTCGACCTGCTCACGCCCATCGTCAAGTCCTGGCCCTCGGAGTTCTGCCTCAAGGCCAACGAGTTGGCCATCCAGATCCTCGGCGGCCACGGCTACACCCGCGAGTACCCGGTGGAGCAGTACTACCGCGACAACCGCCTCAACCCGATCCACGAAGGCACCCACGGCATCCAGTCGCTCGACCTGCTCGGGCGCAAGGTGTCGCAGAACGGTGGCGCTGCACTCAAGCAACTGCTCAAGCTGATCAACGACTGCTGCCAGCGCGCCAGCGAGCAAGAATCGCTCACCGCCCTGCGCCAACCGCTGGAACAGCTGCTGGCGCGCCTGCAGGCGGTGACCCTGGCGCTGCTGGGCGATCTGATGAGCGGCAAGGTCAACCAGGGACTGGCCAACTCGGCGTTGTACCTGAAGGTGTTCGGCCACACGGTAATTGGCTGGCGCTGGTTGGAGCAGGCGATTCGCGCCGCACAAGGCCTGGCCCGCACGGACAATGCCGAGGAGCAGGCCTTCTATCGCGGCAAGCTGCAAGCCGCGCGTTACTTCCTGACCTGGGAGGTGCCGAGCTGCCACCACGATCTGGCCATTCTCGAAGCGCGTGACGACACCTGCCTGGGCATGCAGGACGCCTGGTTCTGAAACTGAGCCAAAGACCCCGGGGCGCCCCTGCACGAGGCGCTTCGGGGCAATTTAGAAAAATGTAATAACCTTTTTGACAGCGGTACGAAGGCTACGGTTAGAATCCCTGGCACGCGCCATGCATAACGGCGCACCCGATGACCCAGCCAGGAGTACGCGCCGTTGGATGCCAGCGCCATCAATAATCTGTTCTTGATCGGCGCCTTGCTGGTAGCGGCCAGTATTCTGGTCAGCGCGTTCGGTACGCGTTTCGGCATCCCCATCCTGGTGATCTTCCTCGCCGTCGGCATGCTGGCCGGCACCGACGGCCCTGGCGGCATCATCTTCAACAACTATCCCCTGGCGTATCTGGTCGGCAACCTGGCGTTGGCGGTGATACTGCTCGACGGTGGTATGCGCACACGGGTCTCCAGCTTCCGTGTGGCCTTGTGGCCATCGCTATCCTTGGCGACGGTGGGGGTGGTGATAACCGCAGGCCTGACCGGCCTGGCTGCCGCCTGGCTGTTCAATCTGACCCTGCTGGAAGGTTTGCTGATCGGCGCCATCGTCGGCTCCACCGATGCCGCGGCGGTGTTCTCCCTGCTCGGCGGGCGCGGCCTCAACGAACGGGTCAGCTCCACACTGGAAATCGAGTCCGGTAGCAACGACCCGATGGCGGTGTTCCTCACCGTGACCCTGATCGCCATGCTCGCCAGCGGCCAGACCGGTTTCAGCTGGGACCTGCCGATCCAGCTGGTGCAGCAGTTCGGTCTCGGCGCCCTGCTCGGCCTGGGGGGCGGCTGGCTGCTGCTGAAACTGATCAATCGCATGGAGCTGGCGACCGGCCTGTATCCGCTCTTGGTGGTCAGCGGCGGCCTGATCATCTTCGCCATTACCACCGCCGTGGGTGGCAGCGGCATCCTCGCCATCTACCTGTGCGGCCTGCTGCTGGGCAACCGACCGATCCGTTCGCGCCACGGCATTCTGCACATGCTCGACGGCCTGACCTGGCTGGCGCAGATCGGCATGTTCCTCGTCCTCGGCCTTCTGATCACTCCGCACGAGCTGCTGCCGATCGCCCTGCCGGCTCTGGCCCTGGCACTGTGGATGATCCTCTTCGCGCGACCGCTGTCGATCTTCCTCGGCCTGCTGCCGTTTCGTGCCTTCCACGACCGCGAGCGGATCTTCATCGCCTGGGTCGGTCTGCGCGGCGCGGTGCCGATCATCCTCGCGGTGTTCCCGCTGATGGCCGGCCTGCCCAATGCGCAGCTGTTCTTCAACGTCGCCTTCTTCATCGTCATCATCTCCCTGTTGCTGCAGGGCACCAGCCTGCCGCTGGCCGCCAAGCTGATGCGTGTGACCGTACCGCCGGAGCCAGCACCGGTGTCACGCGCCGGCCTGGAAGTACACCCGACCAGCCAGTGGGAGCTGTTCGTCTATCGCCTGGGTGCAGAAAAATGGTGCATCGGCGCCGCCCTGCGTGAGCTGAACATGCCCGATGGCACCCGTATCGCCGCCCTGTTCCGTGGCCGTGAGTTGCTCCACCCTTCGGGTAGCACACGCCTGCAAGCTGGCGACCTGCTCTGCGTGATCGGCCACGAACACGACCTGCCAGCCCTCGGCAAGCTGTTCAGCCAGGCGCCCAAGCGTGGCCAGGACCTGCGCTTCTTCGGTGATTTCGTACTGGAAGGCGACGCCGAGCTGAGCGCAGTCGCGGCGCTCTACGGCCTGAAGCTCGACGAGCTGGAAGGCAATCAGCCGCTGGGGCGCTTCATCGCTCACGAAATCGGTGGTGAGCCCGTAGTCGGCGACCAGGTGGAGTGGCAGGGCCTGACCTGGACGGTCGCAGCCATGGAAGGGAACAAGGTGCGCAAAGTCGGCGTCAGATTCCCCGAGGGCGCCCGTCCCGGCCCCGGGCTGCACTTCTAGCAAGCAGTTGAAAACTACCGGCTAGGACTCTGCTAGCATCAGCATCACACGCGGGCCACAGGGCCCGCGTCTTCGTTGTGCCGCAGGCATTCTCAATCGTTATCGCTAAACTCAGTAGATCAATCGACCATGCATCTGTCGCGCCTTTCCCTAGCAGCCGTTCTGTTCGCCCTCTTCATTGGCATCCCACAGGTGTTCGCCGAAGAGCCACCGACGGCGGAGAGCGTGCAGCAGAGCCTGGATAGCCTGGCTGATCGCAAACTGCCGGAAGCCGAGCAGCTGGCGCTCAAACAGACCCTGGAACAGACGCTGCGCATGCTTCAGGATCGGCAGAGCGCCGATCAGCGTCTCAGCGACCTGCGCAAGCAACTGGACGACGCGCCGCGCTTGATCACCGAGGCCCAGCGCGAACTGGACAGACTCAAGGCCAGCCCGGAACAACAGGTTTCCGCGCGCCATGCGCGGACCCCGCTCGCTCAGCTCGAACAATTGCTCAGCGAGCGCTCCAGCCAGATCAGCGAATGGAACAAGGCCATCATCGAGGCCAACAGCCTGGTGATCACCGCACAAACCCGCCCGGAGCGTGCCCAGGCGGAGATCAGCCAGAACCAGACACGCAGCCAACTGATCAACGACGGCCTCAAGAGCGGTCGCTTCGATGGCAAGGCACTGACCCAGGAGCGCCGTAATCAACTCAGCGCGGAGCTCTCGTTGCTCGCAGCGCAAACCCAGCTACGCCGCCAGGAGCTGGCCGGCAACAGCCTGCTGCAAGACCTCGGCAGTGCCCAGCGCGCACTGCTGGAGGAACGTATCAATCGCGCCGAGCAGGAGCGCCAGGCCCTGCAGGGTCTGATCAACGAACGGCGCCGTGCGGAATCGGAGCAGACTGTCGCCGAGCAATCGCGCGAGGCCGAACGTGCCAGTTCGGATAAGCTGCTGGCCAGGGAAAGCTCGCTCAACCTGAAGCTTTCCGACTATCTGCTGCGTGCGACAGACCGCCTCAACGGCCTGACCGAGCAAAACCTGCAAACTCGTCAGCAGCTGGACAACCTCAATCAGGCCAACCAGGCCCTGGATGAGCAGATTCGGGTGCTGCAAGGCAGCCTGCTGCTGTCGAAGATTCTCTACCAGCAGAAACAGGCCCTGCCGAAACTCAAGCTCGAAGACGGCTCGCTCGCCGACGAAATCGCCGACATTCGTCTCTATCAGTTCGAGCTGAACAAGCAACGTGAAGAAATCAGCGACCCCGCCCGCTATGTGGACAACCTGCTCAGCGACCAGCCGAGCGAGGAGGTCACCCCTGAACTGCGCAATGCACTGCGCGAGCAACTCAACACCCGGCGTGAATTGCTCGACCGCCTCAATCGCTCGCTGAATGCGCTGCTCAATGAGTCGATCACCCTTCAGCTCAACCAGAAGGAGCTGGAGAGCACGGCCAGCAGCCTGCGCGCCACCATCGACGAGCAGATGTTCTGGATTCCCAGCAACAAGCCACTCGATCTGGACTGGTTGAAATCGGCACCGCGTCGTCTTGAGCAGCAACTGGCCAGCATGCCCTGGGGTCTGGCCATCAGCGAGCTCGGCGCCGGTTTGTTCGAGCGCCCACTGGTTTTCCTGCCACTGATTCTGCTCTGCGCCCTAATTCTCTGGCGGCGCCAGTATCTGTTCAACAAGCTCAGCGCGCTACATGGCGACATAGGCCATTACAAGCATGACAGCCAGCTACATACACCGATGGCACTGGGACTCAACGTCATCCTCGCGCTACCGGTTACACTGTTCCTGGCGCTTTGCGGCTATGCCCTGCTGCATGATGCGCGCGGGCAGAACCTCTACCTGGGTGCCGCACTCTATGAGATGGCGGAAGCCTGGCTGGTGTTCTACACCCTGCACCGCATTCTTTCTCCGGATGGTGTGGCCATCCTGCACTTCCACTGGCCACCGGCCAACGTTGCCTTCTTCCGCCAGCACCTGCGCCGCCTGGGCCTGGTGGTGATGGCGCTGGTGGCCGTGGTGAGCATTGCCGAACACCAGCCGGCGAGCCTGGCCAACGACGTCATCGGCATCGCCGTGGTCCTGAGCTGCTACGCCCTGATGGCCTGGTTGCTGTTCCACCTGCTGTTCAGCGCCCCGCTGCGCGAGAACACCTCCGCCTTGCGCACCAGCGTCGGCGTGCTGTTCAACCTGCTACCGCTAGCGCTGATCGGTGCGGTTGCCTTCGGTTATTACTACACGGCGCTCAAGCTCACCGACCGCTTGATCGACACCCTGTACCTGCTGATCATCCTGCTTATCGTCGAGGCCACGCTGGTACGCGGCCTGAGCGTGGCGGCACGACGCCTGGCCTATCAGCGTGCACTGGCCAAACGCCAGGCACAGAGCAAGGAAAGCCTGGATGGCGAAGCACCGGTAGAAGAACCGACCCTGGATATCGAGCAGGTCAACCAGCAGTCCCTGCGCCTGATTCGCCTGGCCCTGCTCGGCGGTTTCCTGGTCTGCCTGTACTGGGTCTGGGCCGATCTGATCGGCGTCTTCACCTACCTCGACACGATCAATCTCTACGAATACAGCAGTGGCACCGGAGACAGCGCAACACTGGTGCCCATCAGCCTGATGGACGTGATCGGCGCGCTGATCATCGTCGCCATCACTGTAGCCCTGGCGCGCAACCTGCCGGGCCTGCTCGAGGTACTGGTGCTGTCGCGCATGCGTCTGGCGCAGGGCAGCGCCTACGCCACTACCACCCTGCTGTCCTACGTGCTGGTGGGTATCGGTATCGTCACCACCCTGTCCACCCTGGGGGTGAGCTGGGACAAGCTGCAATGGCTGGTGGCCGCGCTGTCGGTGGGCCTGGGCTTCGGCCTGCAGGAAATCTTCGCCAACTTCATCTCCGGCCTGATCATTCTGTTCGAGCGCCCGGTGCGTATCGGCGACGTGGTGACCATCGGCAACCTGTCCGGCACAGTGAGCAAGATCCGTATCCGCGCCACCACCATCACCGATTTCGACCACAAGGAAATCATCGTTCCGAACAAGACCTTCATCACCGGCCAGTTGATCAACTGGTCGCTGAGCGACACGGTCACCCGCGTCACCCTCAAGGTCGGTGTCGGCTATGGCTCGGATCTCGACCTGGTGCGCAAGCTGCTGCTGCAAGCGGCGCAGGAAAACCCAAGGGTGCTCAAGGAGCCGTCGCCGCTGGTGTACTTCCTAAACTTTGGCGAAAGCACGCTGGACCATGAGCTGCGCATCCACGTGCGCGACCTCGGCGACCGCAACCCGGCCACAGACGAGATCAACCGCTTCATCGACCGCGAGTTCCCGAAGAACGGCATCAACATCGCCTTCCGTCAGGTCGAGGTGTATGTGAAGAACCTGGAACACGGCGAGCAAAAACTCGATCAAAAGGATCTGGCCAAGGCCGCAGCTGCCGGCGCCGCCAGCCTGCAGCAACCACCCAAGCCGCCCGCGGCGCCCTGAGCAGTTAGGAACCCTGGTGAAAAGTCTCGATACGCTGAGCTTCGACAACCGCTTCGCCCGCCTCGGTGATGCGTTCTCAACCGAAATACTGCCCGAACCGATCGAGCAGCCAAGGTTGGTGGTGGCGAGCGAGTCAGCCTTGGCTCTGCTCGATCTCGCCGCTAGCGAAGCACAGCGCCCCGAGTTCACCGAACTGTTCGCCGGGCACAAACTCTGGGAAGAAGCCGAACCGCGCGCCATGGTCTATTCCGGGCACCAGTTCGGCGGCTACACCCCGCGCCTGGGCGATGGTCGCGGACTGCTGCTGGGCGAAGTGGTCAACGAGGCCGGCCAGCATTGGGATCTGCACCTCAAGGGCGCCGGCATGACGCCCTACTCGCGCATGGGCGATGGCCGCGCGGTGCTGCGCAGCTCGATCCGCGAGTTTCTCGCCAGCGAACACCTGCACGCCCTCGGTATCCCCAGCTCGCGCGCGCTATGCGTGACCGGTTCAGCGACACCGGTGTGGCGCGAGAAGCAGGAAAGCGCCGCCATGGTCCTGCGCCTGGCGCAGAGCCACGTGCGCTTCGGCCACTTCGAATACTTCTACTACACGCGCCAGCACGAGCACCTGAAGACTCTGGGCGAACACGTCATGGCCTGCCACTTCCCGCAGCGCCTGAAACAGGACGAACCCTGGCTGGCGCTGCTGCGCGAGGTGATCGAACGCAACGCCGCGATGATCGCCTACTGGCAGGCCTATGGTTTCTGCCATGGCGTGATGAATACCGACAACATGTCGATCCTTGGCATCACCTTCGACTACGGCCCTTACGCCTTCCTCGACGATTTCGACGCCAACCATATCTGCAACCATTCCGACGACACCGGTCGCTACAGCTTCAGCAATCAGGTGCCCATCGCCCACTGGAACCTCGCCGCCCTGGCGCAGGCGTTGACGCCGTTCGCCGCGGTCGAACAGTTGCGCGAGGCCTTGGAGTTGTTCCTGCCGCTGTACCAGGCGCACTACCTCGACCTGATGCGCAAGCGCCTGGGTTTCACCAGTGCCGAGGATGAGGACGAAGCGCTGATCCAGCGTCTGCTGCAACTGATGCAGGCCGGTAAATCCACCGACTACACCCTGTTCTTCCGCCACCTCGGCGAACGGGCGCCTGCCGAGGCACTGACGATCGTGCGTGACGATTTCGTCGACCTCGCCGGCTTCGACGCCTGGAGCCGCGACTACCTGGCCCGTTGCGAACGCGAGGGCGGCGAACAGGCCGAACGCCAGGCGCGCATGCATTCGGTCAACCCCAAGTACATCCTGCGCAACTACCTGGCACAGCAGGCCATCGAAGCCGCCGAACAGGGCGACTATGGCCCGGTACGTGAGCTGCACGCGGTGCTGTCACGACCGTTCGACGAACAACCGGACATGCAGCGCTATGCCGAACGCCCGCCGGAGTGGGGCAAGCACCTGGAGATCAGCTGTTCGTCGTAAGTGGTAGCGCTTTGGCCCTGTTCGTGGCGGCCCACAGACTCTGGCCAGACCTCTCGACAGCGCTTATCTGTTAAATCGAAAAGGCATATCAATCTGCCCAAACATTCTTAGACTATCTAAAAGAACCCCTCTATCTTGGCGCCCTGCCAGGCCGCCCAGTGCGTGCCCGATACCTCACACGAGATTCGACGCAAAGAATCTGTCCCCGATCCCGCTGGCCGAGACCTGCTGCCAAACAGCCAGGCCACCCAGCGGATCAGCGGCCGGTTCTAAGGATTTTCATGCTCTGGGACTCCCTGCCTCTGCTGTTTGTCGGCGCCCTGCTGATCTGGGTGCTCTATGCCTTCGTCCGCGAAAAGTGGAGCCCGGACATCGTCGCCGCCATCGCCGTGGCCGCCTTGCTGGTCAGCCAGCTGCTGACACCAGGCGAAGTGCTAAGCGTGCTGTCCAACTCAGCCCCCGTGACCATCGCCTGCATGTTCGTGCTCTCCGCTGCGCTGGAGCGTACCGGCTGCATCGACGCCCTCGGCAATTGGCTGGGCAATCTGGTCGGCACCAGCCCGATTCGCGTGCTCACCGGCCTCACCGTCACCGCGCTGGTGGTATCGGCCTGCTTGAACAACACGCCAGTGGTGGCCATCCTCACCCCGGTGGCCATCGCCTTGGCGCGCCGCGCCGGCACTCTGCCGTCGAAACTGCTGATCCCGCTGTCCTACGCCACCATTCTCGGCGGCACCCTGACCATGATCGGCACCTCGACCAACATCCTGGTCGACGGTGTCGCACGCAAGGCGGGCATGGCGCCCTTTGGCATCTTCGAGATCACCGGCGTCGGCCTGATCATGGCCGCCTTTGGCATGCTCTACCTGCTGACCGTAGGCCGCCACCTGCTGCCAGAACGCGAGACCCTGTCGCGCCAGCTGCGCCCGGATCTGTCGCGCACCTTCATGACCGAACTGCTGGTACCGCACGACTCACCGATGATCGGCAAGACCCTGCACGAAGCCAACCTCAATGGCGGCAGCGGCCTGCAGGTGCTCAAGCTGTTCCGTGAAGAGCAGGAACTGACCGAACCCGGCGCCGAAACCCTGCTCTCCAGTGGCGACCGCCTGGTGCTGCACGGCCAGGTCAAGGATGTGGTGGAGCTGCGTGAGAGCGGCCACCTGAGCTTCAACCGCGGTGACGCCTTCGAGACCATCAGCAGCCACGACGTAATCCTCGCCGAGGCCATCGTCGGGCGTAACTCGCGCTACAGCCACCGCCCGATGCGCGACCTGGACCTCACCGCGCGCTACGGTATCGCCGTGCTCGCCGTGCACCGCCAGGACGAGAACGTGCAGGGCAACCTCGATGATTTCGAGCTGCAATTCGGCGACGTGATGCTGGTCGAAGGCACACCGGCGCAGATCAAACGCTTCGCCGACAACGGCGAGCTGATCAGCCTCAACGCCGTGCAGGAGCGCGCCTTCCGCCGCGACAAGGCGCCCATCGCGATTCTCTCCACCCTGGCCGTGATGTTGCTGGCCGCCTTTGGCGTGATGCCCATCGAAGGCCTGGCGATCATCGGCGCAGTCACCGTGCTGGCGACCCGTTGCCTGGATGTGGAGGACGCCTACAAGGCGGTGGATTGGAAAATTCTCAGCCTGATCTTCGGCATGCTGGCCATCAGCATCGCCATGGACAAGGTTGGCCTGGTCAAGCTGCTGGTGGAAAACGTCATGGGCTGGCTGCCCTGGGCCGGACCGTTGCTGATGCTGAGCTTTATCTACCTGTTCACGTCCATCCTTACCGAAATGCTGTCGAACAACGCCGTGGCCGTGCTGATCACCCCCATCGCCATCGGCATGGCCCAACATCTGGGCGTGGACCCACGCGCCTTCGTGGTCGCAGTGATGTTCGCCGCCAGTGCCAGCTTCGCCACGCCCATCGGCTACCAGACCAACACCTTCGTCTACAACGCCGGTGGCTACCGCTTTACCGACTTCATGAAGATCGGTATACCCCTGAACCTGCTGCTGTGGGGCGTAGCCACCCTGGTCATCCCCTGGTTCTTCCCGCTGACCCCGCTCTGACTTGATATCCGCAGGCGCTGGCTCCATTTAAGGCACATGACCCACGGAGTCTCGCCTCATGTCCGATCCGCTGCTGATTCCCTGCCCGCACTGCAACGGGCTCAACCGCATTCCCGTCGAGCGTCTGCACGACGCCCCACGCTGCGGCCGCTGCAAGAGTGAAGTGCTGCCCGCTGCGCCCATCACGCTCACCCAAGCCAACTTCGCCAGTCAGTTGAAAGGCGACCTGCCATTGCTGGTGGATGTCTGGGCCAGTTGGTGCGGCCCCTGCCAGGCTTTCGCCCCGACCTTCCAGCAGGCAGCCGCACAGCTGCAGGGACGCTGCCGCCTGGGCAAGCTCGACAGCGAGGCCAACCAGAACCTGGCCGGGCAACTGGGCATACGCTCCATTCCCAGCCTGATCCTGTTCAAGGGCGGCGTCGAAGTCGCCCGCCAGAGCGGCGCCATGCCTCTCCCACAACTGCAGGCCTGGCTGCGCCAGCAGGGCATTTAGGATGCACCTGTAGCCCGAATGCGATCCGGGGATAGCCGTTACGCGATTTCCCGGATTGCATCCGGACTACGTGCCTGGGGCGCTTGAGCACTTCGGTCAGTCGCCACGGGCGCTGCGGTCAATTGCAGCGCGCCAACCGCCCCTTAGTCTGGCAAAACGTCCGCTCAAGGAGTTTCGCCATGCCGCTGCCCGTGGAAATCGCTCGTCAGCTCACCGAAGAACAGATCGCCTTCGTCAAACGCAGCGGCCTCAAAGCCGAAGTGCTGGAGCCAGGATTCGTACGCCTGCGCATGCCCCTGCAAGGCAACCAGAACCATATCGGCAGCATGTACGCCGGCGCCTTGTTCACCCTGGCCGAAATTCCCGGCGGCGCGCTGTTTCTGACCAGCTTCGACGCCCAGCGCTTCTATCCCATCATCAAGGAAATGAACCTGCGCTTTCGCCGCCCGGCCACGGGCGACATTCAGGTCGAGGCACGCCTCTCGGCCGAGGAAATCGCCCATCTGGAAGAACAGGCCAACCTGCAGGGCAAGGCCGACTATCTGCTGGAGCTGCAACTGACCGACGGCAGCGGCGAAGTGGTCGCAGAAAGTCGCGGGTACTACCAATTGCGTTTACGCTGATCGGTGCCGCTGCCTGCATTCGCAATCGGTAACATTCCCCGACCTTGCCATAGGTCAAAAGAGCGGCTATCTGAACAGGCACAATAAAATTGCCGAGGGGTATCGGCAGGAGAGCCGTCACCATGTTCAAGCACATTCTTATCGCCCATGACCTGCGCGACACCGCTGACATGGCGTTATGCCGCGCCACGCAGTTGGCCCAGCAGCACAACGCCCGACTGAGCATCCTGCACGTGCTCGACCCTAGCCAGAGCAGCGAACAGCACGAAAAGGCGCGCCAAGCGCTGGATCGCAGCCTGACCCGATACGCCCCTCCCGGCACTGAACTGCGCATGCTCAGCGGCAAACCTTCGGAAGTGGTGCTGCAACAGGTTCAGGACAGCGGCTGCGACCTGCTGGTGCTGGGCGGGCACCACCAGCGCCATGACTTTTTCTCCGGCACCAGCCTCGATCGCATCGCCCGCCGCTGCACCGTGCCGCTGCTGCTGGTAGCGCGCAACGACGCCCAGCCTTATAAGAGGGCGCTGGCCGCCATCGACTTCTCCCTGTGCGCCTGCAGTGCCCTCGGCCAGGCCTATCGCCTGCTGCCCGGCGATGCCGAGCTGCACGCCCTGCATGTATTCGAACCAGACAAGGGCACGCCGCAGCAGGTGGAACTGCAACTGCAGACCCAGCGCGGCCTGATCGATCAGCTATTGCAAGACGAAGCGCAAAGCCTGCCGCCTGGCGGCCCGAAGCTCAGCCACGACGTGCTGCAGGGCGGCATCCTGCGCAGCCTGCAAGAGCAGATCAAGACGCGTCGAGCAGAACTGCTGGTGCTCGGCAGCCACGGCCGCAGCGCCTTTTCTCAAGCCTTGCTGGGCAGCCTGGCGCAGCATTTCCTGCACAAGGCGCCTTGCGACGTGTTCGTGGTGCGCTAACGAACAAGGCGCCCGCGGGCGCCTTGTTTTATCGTTGACAGCCCCTCAAGCCTGATTGAGCAGATCGTGCAATTCGACGAACTGCAGCGTCAGCTTGTGCCGTGCATCCAGATGGATCAGCGGCGTGCACACCTGGTGCGATTCGCGCATCTTTACCGAACTCATCAGGTTCACCGGCAACACCGGCAAGCCCTCGGCGATCAGCTCATCCAGCAATTGCTGCGGCAAGGTCGCGCGCGGCTGGAACTGGTTGACCACGATGCCCTCCACCTCCAGAGCATCGTTATGGTCCTCCTTCAACTCATCGATCTCGGCCAGCAGGCCATACAGGGCGTTGCGCGAGAAGCTGTCGCAGTCGAAGGGGATCAGCACGCGGTCAGCCGCAATCAGCGCGGAAACCGTATAGAAATTCAGTGCCGGCGGTGTGTCCAGGTAGATATGGTCGTAATCTTCGGCCAGTTCGTCGAGCAGTTTGCGCAGCTTGTTGATCTTGTGTTTCTGCTCCAGCTTCGGCTGCAGCTCGGCCAGCTCGGCCGTGGCGGTGACCACGTGCAGGTTGTCGAACGGCGTCTCGTAGATATCCACCTTGCCCTTCTTGGCGAAGGGCCCGGAAGACAGGGTCTGCTTGAAGAAGTCGGCAATGCCCATGGGAATTTCCTCGCCAGTGAGCCCGGTGAGGTAGTGAGTCGAGTTGGCCTGGGCATCCAGGTCAATCAGCAGCGTACGGTAGCCCTGCGCCGCACTGACCGCCGCGAGATTACAGGCGATGCTGGACTTGCCCACCCCCCCTTTCTGGTTGAACACCACACGTCGCATCGCCGCTCTCCCTGATCTGGAATGTTCCGAATTCTATGCAAAGCCCATGACAAGCACGAGACGTAGGCCACATCGCCATCATCCGCCCATCAGAAGAAGCTGCGCAACATTTGCACAGCGCCGCGTGCATCTAGATAATGCCCGCCCGAACAAGTACCGGCACTATGCCATGGCACTGACTGACGCCGTCTCTTTCAGGCGTATCGTCGTGCCGACCAGTATGCCCGGAGTGGCGAAAAGCCTCGTGCTATGAATTTCCAGATCGAAGGATTGCGCGCCTGGGCCCCCGGCCTGGAGTCAGAGGATGATTGGCGTGCCTGGTGCAACGCCCCCGAGGTCGTGCCCGACGACCAGCAACAGCCGGACGTGAGTTTCCTACCCGCCATGCAACGGCGCCGCCTCAGCCGGCTGGCGCGCATGCTGTTCCATGTCGCCTGGCCACTGGCCGAGGGGCAAGGCCCTTTACCCCTGGTGTTCGCCTCGCGTCATGGCGAAACCCCGCGCACGCTGGCGATCCTCAACGAGCTGGCGAAGGGCGAGCCGCTGTCGCCCACCCAATTCAGCCTGTCAGTGCACAACGCCATCATCGGTCTGTGGTCGATCCTGCGCGAAGACAATAGCGAAATGACCGCCATGGCCGCTGCCGGGGACGGCCTGGAACAGGCCATGCTGGAAGCCAGCGGGCTACTTGCCGAGGGCGCCCCCGCTGTTCTGCTGGTCATTGCCGAAGAGTTGCCGCCCGACCTCTATACAGCCTATATAGATGACGTACCCTTCTCGTACGCGCTGGCTCTGCTGCTGAAACCGGGCAAAACCTGGACCTTGAGCCTCGCACCTGCCGAATCCGGCTTACCCGCCGCCTGGCCACACCCCCTGAACCTGCTGCGCGCCTTGCATGGCGGGCAGCGAACGCTGACTCATTACTGGAAAGACCGCCAATGGACCTGGTCACGCAACGAGGCCTGAGCCCTTATAGCCCGCCTTATGCATGGAGGCTTGTCGCCACTGCACTGAGCTTCGCCCTGTTCGGCGTCGGCGGTGTACTGCTGCGCGTGCTGGTATTCCCGCTGCTCGGCCTGCTGCCAGGCGACGCCCTGCGTCGGCGTACCCGTGCACGCGCGGTGGTCAGCCGCACCTTTAGCCTATTCGTCGAATTCATGTTCCGCACCGGCGTACTCACCTATGAGGTCGAGGGTGCAGAGCGCCTCGGCCGCCCGGGACAGATGGTGATCGCCAATCACCCCTCGCTGATCGACGTGGTCGTGCTGATCGCCTTCATCCGCGACGCCAACTGCGTGGTCAAACAGAGCCTGTGGGAAAACCCCTGCATGCGCGGGCCGATTCGCGCCGCCCAGTACATCAGCAACAGCGGCAGCATGGACATGCTTGACGAAGCTGCCGGCGCCCTGCAAAACGGCGAAACCCTGATCATTTTCCCCGAGGGCACTCGTACCGTACCTGGCAGCAGCCCGGAATTTCATCGTGGCGCCGCCGCGATTGCCGTGCGCGGCGCCAGCGTGGTGACCCCGGTGGTCATCAGCGTGACGCCCACGACGCTGACCAAGGCCGAGCCCTGGTACAGCATTCCGTCGCGCCGTTTTCACTTTCGGCTGCGGGTCGGGGAGGATATCGATCCACGCCAATTCACCGAGCAGGCGCCATTGCCGATAGCTTCGCGCAAGCTCAACGACCATCTGCACCAACACTTTATGAAGGAGCTCGCCTCAGATGAGCGATCTGCAACTTGAAATCAAGAACCTGATCATCGATGCCCTCGGCCTCGAGGACATGAGTGCCGATGACATTGGCGCGGAGCAGACTCTGTTTGGCGAAGGGCTCGGCCTGGACTCGGTGGACGCACTCGAGTTGGGGCTGGCAATCCAGAAGCGTTTCGGCATCAAGATCGACGCTGAGGCCAAGGACACGCGCAAGCACTTCGCCAACGTCGCGAGCCTGGCTGCATTCGTTTCCGCCCAGAAAGCTGCCTGAGGATTTCACCGATGCAAAGCCGTGAAGAAATCTTCGTCACCCTGCGTAGCGCCCTGGTGGAGCTGTTCGAGCTGGAGGCCGAGCGTGTGACCCTGGACGCCAGCCTGTATGAAGACCTGGAGATCGACAGCATCGATGCGGTCGACCTGATCGACCATATCAAGCGCCAGACCGGGCGCAAGCTCGCCGCCGAGGAGTTCAAGAGCGTGCGCAGCGTGGGCGATGTGGTCGAGGCCGTGTATCGCCTGATCAATGACACGCCTCAGACCCAAGACTGACCCCATGGCTCGCCTGTTTGGCCTGCTGTTGCTGATAGCCGGCGTGCTCTACCCGTTCGCCGTCTATTACGGCATGGAGCATTGGTCGCCGCGTGTGTTCGCCGCGTTACTGGGCGGCCTCTGGCTGGCCCGCGCCCTGACGGCGCGTCGCCGGCCGGGCGGCCTGTGGCTGGCCGTGGCGGCGTTGGTGTTCTGCTTACTACTCGGCGTCGCCAACGAACCGGTGCTGCTGCGCTGGTACCCGGTTCTGCTCAACCTGATGCTGCTGGCGCTATTCGGCCTCAGCCTGAAGTTCGGCCCGCCGCTGGTGGAACGCATGGCACGCCTGCGCGAGCCGGAGCTACCGGACGTCGCCGTGCGCTACACGCGCACCGTCACCAAGGTCTGGGCGCTGTTCTTCCTCGGCAATACCGTCCTGCTGATGGCACTGGCGATGTGGGCACCGCTGTCCTGGTGGACGCTCTACACCGGATTGATCTCTTACGGCCTGATCGGCCTGTTGTTCGCTGGCGAATGGTTAGTCCGCCAGCAGGTAAGGAAATACGAATGATCTGGCTGCCCCTCACTGATCTGTTGCTGGAGGCTCAGCCCGAGCGTCAGGTTGCCCTGCAACCCACCCTGCATCATGCGGCGTTGCGTGAGCGCGCCCTGCGCCTGGCCGCCGCCCTGCAGGCGCGCGGTGTACAACGCGTGGCGCTGTATCTGGAAGATGCTGCCGAGCTGGCCATCGCCCTGCTCGGTGCCTGGCGCGCTGGCGTCGAGGTGCTGCTGCCTGCCGACGCCCAGGTGCAGACACGTCAGCGCCTGACGTCCCAGGTCGACCTGTGGCTGGACGACATCGCCGAACTGGATGCCGAACCACTGCCAGGCGCACCGCTGCAGCCCGAACATTGCCGCCTGACCCTGTGCACCTCGGGCTCCAGTGGCGAACCCAAGCTGATCGACAAGAGCCTTGCGCAGCTAGCCAACGAGGTCGAGGCATTGGAGCGGTTGTGGGGCCAGAACCTCGGCCAGGCCACCGTCCTCGGCAGCGTCGCCTGCCAGCATATCTACGGCCTGCTGTTCCGCCTGCTCTGGCCGCTATGCGCCGGTCGCCCTCTGTATCGCCGCGCCCTGCCATTCCCTGAAGATCTGCAGCAGGCGAGCCTGAGCCAGACCGACTTTGTCTGGGTCGCCAGCCCGGCCCTGCTCAAGCGCATGGGCGACAATCTCGACTGGTCGGCACTGAGCTGCGTGAAACAGGTATTTTCCTCCGGTGGCGCGCTGCCCAGCGAAGCGGCCGAATCCCTGCACGAACGCCTGGGCCAGTGGCCGACGGAAATCTACGGCAGCTCGGAAACCGGCGGCATCGGCTGGCGCCAGGGCGACACAGCCTGGCTGCCGTTCCCAGGCGTCGAGCTGAGCCTCGATGAAACCGGCGCCCTGCGCATCGCTTCACCGTACTTGCCAGCCGGGCATATCGAACAGAGCGCAGATGCCGCAGAGATCGGCGCTGACGGCCGTTTCGTTCTGCGCGGGCGCCTCGACCGCATCATCAAGCTCGAGGAGAAACGCATCTCCCTGCCCATGCTCGAGCAGGCGTTGATCAGTCATGACTGGGTAACCGATGCCCGCCTTGGCGTGATTCAGGAAGGCCGAGCCTTCCTCGGCGCCGTGCTGGCCCTGAGCCCGAACGGCGTGCATGTCCTGCGCAATCAGGGCCGTCGCAGCGTGACCGAAACCCTGCGTCGACACCTGGCCGAACACTGCGAAACCATCGCCCTGCCACGCCGCTGGCGCCTGCTGCTGGAACTGCCCTACAGCAGCCAGGGCAAGCTGGCGCAGAGCCAGATCGACGCCCTGCTGGCCGCGCCACGCCCGACGCGGGTGGAGCCTGTCAGCGCCGAACAGCGCGACGGCGAATGGCTGCTGCAATTGCAGGTGCCACTGGATCTCGCCCATTTCACCGGCCACTTCCCGCAGACGCCGGTGCTGCCAGGCGTGGTGCAGGTGGACTGGGCCCAGCAGCTGGCGCGCCAATTGATCATCGACCTGCCACCGCGCTTCGCCGGCATGGAAGTGCTGAAATTCCAGCAACTGGTGCGCCCCGGCGACACCCTGCAGTTGTCCCTGCGTTTCGATGCCGAACGCGGCAAGCTGTATTTCGCCTATCGCAATGGCGAGGCAGCCTGTTCTTCCGGGCGCATTCTGCTGGAGCAGGCCCATGGCTGAGCCAGGCTTCAATCCCTGCGCGGTGATCCCGGTGTACGACCACGAGCGGCCATTGCCCGGTGTGGTCGGGCAACTGCGCCGCGCCGGCTTGCCATGCCTGCTGGTGGATGACGGTTCCAACGCGACCTGCGCGGCGGTAATCGACGAACTGGTGCAGCAGCCGAACATTCACCTGCTACGCCTGCCGAGCAACCAGGGCAAGGGCGGCGCAGTGATGGCCGGCCTGCGCGAAGCGGCGCGCCTCGGCTACAGCCATGCCCTGCAGGTAGACGCTGATGGCCAGCACGACCTGAGCACTCTTGACCGGTTCATCGCCGCCGCTCGTGCTCATCCGCAAACCCTGGTCTGTGGTTATCCGCAATACGATGCGAGCGTGCCCAAGTCGCGCCTCTACGCACGCTACCTGACCCACGTCTGGGTCTGGATCAACTGTCTGTCATTGCAGATTCGCGACTCCATGTGTGGCTTTCGCATCTACCCGCTGCCGGCCACCCTGGCCCTGCTCGATACGGTGAAACTCGGCCGGCGCATGGACTTCGACACCGAGATACTGGTGCGCATGGCCTGGCGCGAGCAGCCCATGCACTGGCTGCCGACCCGTGTGCATTACCCGGCCGATGGCCTCTCGCACTTTCGCCTGTGGCACGACAACCTGCTGATCTCCGGCATGCACGCCCGGCTGTTCTTCGGCATGCTGCTGCGCGCGCCGAGGATTCTATGGCGCAGGCTGGTCGCATGAGCGCTGCCGAGCACACCGATCACTGGGCTCGGCAGAAGGAGCGCGGCAGCTTTCTGCTGATGCGCTTCACCGTCGCCGCCGCGCGCCTGCTCGGCCGTCGCCCCCTGGTGCCACTGCTGTATCTGATCGTCCTGTATTTCTACATCTTTGGCCGCAGCGCGCGGACCAGCATCCATCAATACCAGTACAACCTGGCGAACTGGGGCGCACGCCCCGATCTGCGCCCCAGCCGCCGTTCGGTACTGCGTCAGTTCCTGGCGTTCGCCGATAGCCTGCTGGACAAGCTCGACGTGTGGAACGGCCGCCTGCCGTTGCAGGAACTGCAACTGGTAGACCCCGGCAACCTGCGCCACACCTTGCATGACGGTAGCCGTGGAAGACTGCTGGTAGGCGCTCACCTGGGCAACCTGGAGGTCTGTCGGGCGCTGGCCGAGCTTGGCGAGCGGGTGCGCATGAACGTGCTGGTACACACCAAGCACGCCGAGCGCTTCAACCGTCTGCTGGGCGAATCCGGCGCCAGCCATCTGCGCCTGATTCAGGTCAGCGAGCTGGACCCGGCAATCATGCTGCAGCTGGCCGAGCGCCTGGAGCGCGGCGAGTGGCTGGCGATCGCCGGCGACCGCGTGCCGCTGCATGGCGGACGCAGTGTCACGGTCGATTTTCTTGGCCAGCCCGCCGCCTTCCCTCAAGGTCCCTGGTTGCTGGCCGGCCTGTTGCAATGCCCGGTCGGGCTGATGCACTGCCTGAAGATCGACGGGCGCTACCAGGTGCGCCTGGAACATTTCGCCGATGCGGTGAGCTGGAAGCGCAGCGAGCGCGACCAGGTGGTTCACGGCTGGGCACAACGTTACGCGCAGCGCCTGGGCGAACACTGCCTGGACGCACCGCAGCAATGGTTCAACTTCTACCCTTTCTGGAAGCGAGATGACGACATACCAGCCTGAGCCGGTGATCTTCGGCGAGCGCGCCCTGACCATCGAGAACATCGTAGCCCTGTCGCAGCGCCAGGCCCGCGCCCAGTTGCAGGATGATGCCGCCTACCGGGAAAAGATCGCCAAGGGCGCACGTTTCCTCGACACCCTGCTGGACAAGGAAGGCGTGATCTACGGCGTCACCACCGGCTACGGCGACTCCTGCGTGGTCACGGTGCCGCTGCATCAGGTCGAGGCGCTGCCCCACCACCTGTTCACCTTCCACGGTTGTGGCCTGGGCAAACTGCTCGACGCCCCCAGTACCCGCGCGGTGCTCGCCGCCCGATTGCAGTCGCTGTGCCACGGCGTGTCCGGGGTGCGCGTGGAACTGTTGGAGCGTATCCAGGCGTTCATCGAGCACGACGTGTTGCCCTTGATCCCGGAAGAAGGCTCGGTCGGCGCCAGCGGCGACCTCACTCCACTGTCCTACGTCGCCGCCACCCTCAGCGGTGAGCGCGAGGTGCTGTACAAGGGTGAACGCCGCAGCGCCGCCGAGGTGCATGAAGAGCTCGGCTGGACGCCACTGACCCTGCGCCCTAAAGAGGCCCTGGCGCTGATGAACGGCACCGCCGTGATGACCGCCCTGGCCTGTCTGGCCTATGCCCGCGCCGACTACCTGCTGAAGCTGGCGACACGCATCACCGCGCTCAATGTGATCGCCCTGGAGGGCAATCCGGAGCACTTCGACGAGCGCCTGTTCGCCGCCAAGCCGCATCCGGGCCAAACCCAGGTCGCCGCCTGGATTCGCCAGGATCTGGCCGTCGAGGCGCCGCTGCCGCCGCTACACCGTCTGCAGGATCGCTACTCGATCCGCTGCGCGCCGCACGTACTTGGCGTGCTGGCCGACAGCCTGGGCCTGCTGCGCCAGTTCATCGAGATCGAACTCAACAGCGCCAACGACAACCCGCTGTTCGACGCCGAGACCGAGCGCACCCTGCACGGCGGGCATTTCTATGGCGGGCACATCGCCTTCGCCATGGACAGCCTGAAGAACCTGGTGGGCAACGTCGCCGACCTGCTCGACCGTCAGCTCGCCCTGCTGGTCGATACCCGCTACAACCATGGCCTGCCGAGCAACCTGTCCGGCGCGCCGGCTGCAACGGCGATGATCAACCACGGCTTCAAGGCCGTGCAGATCGGCGCCAGCGCCTGGACTGCCGAAGCGCTGAAAAACACCATGCCGGCCAGCGTGTTCTCGCGCTCCACCGAGTGCCACAACCAGGACAAGGTGAGCATGGGCACCATCGCTGCACGCGATGCCCTGCGCAGCCTGGAGCTGACCGAGCAGGTCGCCGCCGCCACGCTGCTGGCCGCCAACCAGGGCGTCTGGCTGCGTGAGCGCGCCGGCAAGCAGGACATCCCCGAGCCACTGGCCGCCATGCGCGAGCAACTGGCCAGCGATTTCCCGCCGGTGATCGAAGACCGCGCCCTGGAAGGCGAGCTGCGCCTGTGCCTGGAGCGCATCCGCAGCCAGCACTGGAGGCTGTATGCCTGAGCTCGCTCTGGTGCGCATGGCGCACCCTACGATCCTCTACCGCGTAGGGTGCGCCGTGCGCGCCTTTGGTAAAGGATCTCAACATGCGTAAGTCAGGCGTATTGCAGGCGGAAATCGAACTGCAGGTGCAGTTCTATGACGTCGACATGATGGAGATCGTCTGGCATGGCCATTACGTCAAATACTTCGAGCAGGCGCGCTGCGCCCTGCTCGACAAGCTCGATCACAATTACCGGCAGATGCGCGACTCCGGCTACGCCTGGCCGGTGATCGACCTGCAGGTTCGCTACGTGCGCGGCGCCCAGTTCGGCCAGCGCATCATCGTGCGCGCCGACCTGGTGGAATGGGAAAGCCGCTTGAAGATCAACTACCTGATCAGCGACGCCGAAACGGGTGAGCGCATGACTCGCGGCAGCACCGTGCAAGTGGCCGTGGAAATCGCCACGCGGGAAATGCAGTTCGCCTCGCCACAGGTCTTCATCGATGCCGTACAGAGGGCCATCGCGTGAAACGCCTTCTCGGTGCAGCTCTGGGCTTTATCCTGCTCGGCACAGCCCATCTGGCGCTGGCCTTCGACCTCGACCAGCTCAGCGAGCAGCTTGGCGAGCCCGAGGTGGTGCGCGGCACTTTCATCCAGGAAAAACACCTGCGCGCCCTGCCGCAACCGCTGACCAGCCGTGGCACCTTCGTCCTGGCCAAGGATCATGGCCTGCTCTGGCTGCTCGAACGCCCGCTGCAGCAGGACTACCGCATCGACGCGCAGGGCATCGCCCGGCGCAGCGAGCAGGGTTGGCAGTTCGTCGCCCAGCAAAGTGCCACCGCCCAGCAGAACCGCCTGTTCCTTGCCGTGCTCAAGGGCGACAGCAGCGGTCTGCGTCAGGATTTCGAGCTCAGCCTGAGCGGCACAGCCGAGGCCTGGCAGCTCGACCTGACGCCTCGCAGCGTGCTGCTCAAGCAGGTATTCAAGACCATCGTCATCAATGGTGGTGAGCTGGTGCAGCGCATCGAACTGCAGGAAACCCAGGGCGATAGCACCGTGCTGCGCCTTGAGGACAATCAGGCCGACCAGTCCCTGAGCGATGCGGAGCGACATGACTTCCAGAGTTGAATACTGGGGCTCACGGCTGTTCCCGCTCGCCCTGCTGCTGCTCGTTGTCGTTGCTGCCTGGCAGTGGCGCGGCGGCGCGCCCATCTCCGCCAACCTGCTGGAGCTGGTGCCCAACGGCGCGCCGGACGCGCTCGAACAGCAGGCCGTGCAACGCATGCAGGAGCCGCTCAACCGCGAGCTGCTGGTGCTGATCAGCCACCCGCAGCGCGAACAGGCTCTGGCGCTGGCAGCCGAACTGGGCACACGCTGGCAGCAGCAGGCGCTGTTCGAGAGGGTGCAGTGGGAGCCGCAAGCCGACCTGTCCGGCATCCGCCAGCAATTGCAGGATCAACGCCTGGCGCTGTTGCCGGCTGCCGACCGTCAATTGCTGATCGACAACCCGGCCGCCTTCGTCGAGCGGCGTGTGCAGGATCTGTTCGACCCCTTTCGCAGCCAGGGCGTAGTCGCCACCAACGATGACCTGCTCGGCCTCAGCACCTTGGTGGAGAAAGGGCTTCCCCACCAACACAATGTCCAGGTCGATCTCAGCGGCGCGCTGATCGCCGAAAGCGAGGGGACCACCTGGGCCCTGCTGCGCGCCCGCACCAATGCAGACGCCTTCGACGGCAACCTGGCGCTGGCCGTGGACGATCTAGTCACCCAGGCTCGCAACGAGGTGCAGGCAGGCGGCGGCCAATTGCTCGCCAGCAGCGGACTGCTGTATTCCGCCCACGGCCAGCGTGAAGCCACTCGCGAAATCAGCCTGATGGGCAGCATCGCCAGTGCCGGCGCCCTGCTGATGATGCTGCTGGTGTTTCGCCGGGTACGCGTACTACTCGCCTTCATTCCCGCAGCCATTGGCGTGCTCGCTGGGCTCACGGCCTGCGTCGCGGTGTTCGGCCATGTTCATGTGATGACTTTGGTGCTGGGCGCCAGCCTGATCGGCGTGGCCATCGACTACCCTCTGCACCTGCTGTCGAAAAGCTGGACGCTGCAACCCTGGGATAGCTGGCGTGCCCTGCGCGCCACCTTCCTTGGCCTGACCCTCGGTCTGCTGACCAATGTCATCGGCTATCTGGCCCTGGCCTTCACCCCATTCCCGGCACTCAAGCAGGTGGCGATCTTTTCCGCCGCCGGCCTGCTCGGCGCCTATCTGAGTACTCTATTTCTGCTGCCAACGCTGCTCGGCAAGGCCGCGCTCCGTCCCTGGCAAGCGCCGCATGCTCTGGCACAGCGTCTGCTCGACCGGCGCGAAGCCCTGCTACGCAAACTGCCCACACCCTGGCTGCTGTTGATCTTCGCCCTGTTCTGCGCCGGTGGCCTGCTGCAGCTCTCGCACAAGGACGATCTGCGTCAGTGGGCCAGCGTGCCGCCGCAATTGCTGGAGCAATCGAAAACCATCAGCCAGATCGTCGGCATGCAACCGACCAGTCAGTTCTTTCTGGTGCGCGCCGATGATGAGGAGCAATTGCTGCAACGCCAGCAGTCTTTGAGCCAGCGCCTGGACAGGCTGGTCGAGCAGGGTCGGTTGCAGAGCTATCTGGCGTTGAGCCAGCTGATGGCGCCGGCCACGCAGCAGGAGGCACTGCGTCAGGCCGTGGCACAGCTGCCGAGCCACAGCGCCGCGCTCAGCGAACTGGGCATACCCGTCGATGCCATCGCGCGGGAGGCGCAACAGCTACAAGCCCTGCCGACGCTGAACATCGAACAGGTGCTCGCCGCACCGCTGAGTGAGCCCTGGCGACCGCTCTGGCTGGGCAACGCCGATGACGGCCAGGTCGCCGGGCTGATCAGCCTGCAAGGCTTGACCGACAGCGACCTGCTCGCCGCCCATGCCGAAGGGCTCGACGGGGTGAAGCTGGTCGACCGCCTCGGCGAACTCAATCGCCTGTTCGCCGCCACGCAAGTCAGCGCCGCCGAACTCAAGCTGGCCTCCTGCCTGCTGATCTTCGCCGTACTGTGCATCTTCTTCGGCGCACACGGCGCCGCTCGCGTACTGGCGGTCTCGCTGCTGGCCGCACTGGCCAGCCTGGCCAGCCTCGGCTGGCTTGGCCAACCCTTGACCCTGTTCAGCCTGTTCGGCCTGCTACTGGTCACCGCCATCGGCGTGGACTACGCCATCCTGATTCGCGAACGGGTCGGCGGTGCGGCCACCAGCCTGCTCGGCACGCTGCTGTCGGCACTGACCACCTGGTTGTCGTTCGGCCTGCTGGCCATTTCCAGTACGCCTGCAGTGAGCAACTTCGGCCTGGTCATCAGCATCGGCCTGGCCTTCAGCTTCCTCCTCGCCCCCTGGGCGGGTGACGCGCTGGCCAAGGATAAGCATCCATGACGGTCGCCCTGTTCTGGCTGCTGGCCCTGGCCATCTATGCGCTGGTCGCGGTCGTCGCTGGGCGCCGCCTGGTTCCCATCGTCGGCCAACTGCTGGTGGCAGCACTCGCCATTCCGGCGCTGCTGTTGCTGTGGGCCGAGCCGCACTGGCAACTGAGCGCGGCCGAGCTGCTGGCGCCCGATTGGCTGAACCTCGCCTACGGCCTGTGCTTCGCGCTGCTGCTCGGCTATATCCTCAGCGACGTGATCGACCTCGATCTCAGCCCGGCCTGCGTAAAGATCGCCCTGCCGAGCTTTCTCGTACCGATGCTGGCTGGCCTGGCCTGCTCGTTCTGGCTACTGCCCGGCGAGCGCGGCTGGCTGAGCGCGGTGGGCATTGGCCTGCTGTTCTCCATCACCGCCATCCCGGTGCTCTATCTGTTCCTGCAGAGCATCGGTTACCCGGCCGACGCCAGCAAACGCCTGCTGCATGCGGCGATCCTGATGGATTTCATGTGCTGGAGCCTGTTCGGCCTGGCCCAGGGCAGCAGTCAACCGGCGACATTGCTCTGGCCGCTGCTGACGGCGCTTCTGCCCGTGCTGCTGCGCCTGCTTACGCTGCGTCATCCGTCGTGCTACAGCCTGCCATTCTTCACTCTGATGCTGCTGTTTCAGCAGCTTGGACTGAATGCGCTGGTGTTCGGCATCGCCTACATGCTGTGTCTGGGCTATCTGAAGCAGACGTTCGTGCTGCCGTTGGCGCAGCGTCACTGGAAGCTGCTGATGAATGGCGTGGCTGTCCCGCTGATTCTCACTTACGGCGTGCTGCGCGTGGATTTCCATGGCCTGGGTCAACACATGTCCTGGCTGGTGATAGGTACCCTGCTGGCGCTGCCGGTCATCAGCAAGGTGCTTGGCAGTTGGCTGGGCCTGCATTGGGCAGACCCGGCTGCGTCAGCGCAGATCAAGTGGCATGAGAGCCTGCTGCTGAATATCCGCGGCCTGACCGAAATCGTGTTCCTCAACCTGCTCCTGCAGCTCCAGCTGATTGATTCAACGGTGTACTTCGGCCTGCTGCTGATGAGTCTGTTCTCTACTCTGTTGCCTGCCCTGCTGGGCCGGCACACCGTCAATCATGAAGCGAAAGCCCGCTATGAAATCTCCTGAACTCGAACAACGTCAGATCGTCGTCATCGGTGCCGGCCCGTCCGGCGCCATCGCCGCCGCCATCCTCAAGCGCCAGGGCCACGACGTACTGCTGCTGGAGCGCCAGCGCTTCCCGCGCTTTTCCATCGGCGAAAGCCTGCTGTCGCACTGCCTGGACTTCGTCGAAGAAGCCGGCATGCTCGAAGCCGTGCAGGCAGCCGGCTTTCAGACCAAACATGGCGCCGCGTTCGCCTGGGGCGATCGTTACACCAGCTTCGATTTCCGCGACAAGTTCACCGAGGGCAAGGGCTCGACCTATCAGGTGATCCGCGCCGACTTCGACAAGCTGCTGGCCGACGAGGCCGAGCGCCAGGGCGTGGAGGTTCGCTACGAGGAGGAGATCTTCGCCGCCGACTTCAGCGGCGACTGCCCGCGGCTGTCGGTTCGCCGCCTGGCCGATGGCTTTGAATACCAGGTCGAGTGCGCCTTCGTCCTCGACGGCAGCGGCTATGGTCGCGTGCTGCCACGCCTGCTCGACCTCGACACGCCATCGGCCTTCCCGGTACGCCGTGCGGTGTTCACCCATATCGAGGACCGTATCGACCCGGCCTCGGGCTTCAACCGCGAGATGATCCTCATCACCACCCATCCGACCCTGCGTGACGTGTGGTTCTGGACCATCCCGTTCAGCAACGGCCGCTGCTCGCTGGGCGTGGTCGCCGCGGCCGAGCACTACGAGAACTACCCGAAGGATCTCGATGCCTGCCTCAAGCAGTTCGTCGCCGAAACCCCATCGCTGAGCAAGGTGCTGGGCAATGCCGCGTGGGATACCCCGGCGCGCGAGATCAACGGTTACTCGGCCAACGTCAAGAGCCTGCACGGGCCGGGCTTCGCTCTGCTGGGCAACGCCGCCGAGTTCCTCGACCCGGTATTCAGCTCGGGCGTGACCATTGCCATGCGCTCAGCGAGCATGGCCGCCGGGCTGTTGCATCGTCAGTTGAACGGCGAAACGGTGGACTGGGAAAACGAGTTCGCCATCCCGCTCAAGCGCGGCGTCGACACCTTCCGCGTCTACGTCGAGGGCTGGTACGAGGGCTCCTTCCAGGACGTGATCTACTACGAAAAAGCCTCCCCGGAGATTCGCCGCATGATCAGCTCGATCCTTGCCGGCTACGCCTGGGACAGCAAGAATCCCTATGTTTCCGAACCACGCCGACGCCTGCGAGTTCTCGCAGAGCTGTGCGCCCAACCCTGACAAGGATCGTCGATGAACGCCCTGCGCCCCGTCTCGCCCACCTACGTCGAAGAAACCCGTTTCGGCTTCTGGTTCCTGCAGAGCCATGTGTGGCAACACCATGTGCTGCGGGTTGCGATCAACGACCTGGTGCGCCTGACCGGCAGCCCGCTGCCGCAAGCGCCCGTGCTGCTCGATGCCGGCTGCGGTCAGGGCCGCTCCTTCGGCCTGCTCAACGCCGCCTTCGCACCGGTGCGGATGATCGGTCTCGACGCCGATCCGCACAGCCTCGAGTGCTCGCGCCGCGAGTCCGAGCGCCTGGGTCTGGACGTGGAACTGATCGCCAGTGACTGCGCCTCCATCGACCTGCCCGATGCCAGCGTCGATCTGCTGTTCTGCCATCAGACTCTGCATCATCTGGTGGAACAGGAAAGAGCCCTGGCCGAGTTCTGGCGCGTGCTCAAACCCGGTGGCCGACTGCTGCTGGCCGAGTCGACCAAGTACTACATCGACACCTGGGTGATCCGCTGGCTGTTCCGCCACCCGATGCACGTCCAGCGCAGCGCGGAACAGTACCTGGACATGCTGCGCGATCAGGGCTTCCAGTTCGACGATGCCAGCGTTTCCTACCCCTACCTGTGGTGGAGCCGGGCCAAGGACTTCGGCCTGCTGGAGCGCTGGGGGCTGATGCGGCCCAAGCCGGTCGGCCAACGCGACGAAACGCTGCTCAACGTAGTGGCGCGCAAGCCGTGATGCCACGCATACTCCTGCTCGTCGCCAGCCTGCTGCTGGGCGCCTGCGCTGCACGCACCCCCGTGCCGCCAGTGGCCCCGGCATTGGTCGCAGCGCTGCCGCTCACCCTGCAGATCCAGCGTGAACAGGCGGACGTGCGTCAGGACTGGCTACTGGTGATCCAGCAGGAAGGCCCCGCCCTGCGCTGGTCGCTGCTGGATCCGCTCGGCATCCCCCTGGCCCGCCAGTTGCTGGATGCGGGGCAGTGGCGCAACGACGGCCTGCTACCACCGAATACCGAGGCGCGTGAGCTTTTCGCTGCACTGCTGTTCGCCCTGACCCGCGCCGACGCGCTGCAGGCTTACCCGGCTGGCAGTTGGCAGCAGGTGAACGATGAACGGCGCCGACTCGCGCCGGACTGGACCATCGATTACCAAGGCCCTGTGGATTTCACCCTTGGCAAAACCGGCCTGAACTACCGGATACGCGCACTGAACCTGGAAGAAAGCGACTGATGCCCCGCTCCCCAACCCCCGGCTACCTCAATGCACTCGGCCTGCTCTGCGCCATCGGCGAAGGCAAGCAAGCCGTGGCCGACGCGCTGTTCGCCGGTGACGCCTCGGGCATGCGCGCCGAAGACGGCTGGGTGCAAGACCGCAGCCTGACGGTAGGCGCCGTGCATGTCGATTTGCCCGCCATGCCTGCAGGTTTCGAGGCCTCCCACAGCCGCAACAACCAGTTGCTGCTGGCCGCTGCGCAACAGATCGAGCCCGAGCTGCGCGCAGCCATCACCCGCTTCGGCGCGCAGCGCGTCGGCCTGGTGCTGGGCACCAGCACCTCGGGCATCCGCGAAGCGGGCGAGCATATCGCACGCCACGTCAACGAAGGCGCGCTGCCCGCCGAATACAACTACGCCCAACAGGAGATGGCTGCACCGGCCAACTTCCTTGCCGACTGGCTGGGCCTGACTGGCCCGGTGTACTGCCAGTCCACGGCCTGCACCTCCGGCGCCCGGGCCCTGCTCAGCGCTCATCGCCTGCTCAGCCTGGGCCTGTGCGATGCGGTGATCTGCGGTGGCGTCGACAGCCTGTGCCGCCTCACCCTGAATGGCTTCTCGTCGCTGGAAGCCGTCTCTGCCGAACCCTGCAATCCGTTCTCGGTAAACCGCCACGGCATCAACATCGGCGAGGCCGCGGCCTTGTTCCTGATGACCCGTGAGCATGGTCCAATCGCCTTCTTCGGTGGCGGCGCCACCTCCGACGCCCACCATATCTCCGCACCCCACCCGGAAGGCCTCGGCGCCCGTGCCGCCATGGAAAAGGCACTGGCCAACGCCGGCATAGCCGCCAGCGACATCGACTATCTCAACCTGCACGGTACCGCCACCCGGCATAACGACGTGATGGAAAGCAAGGCCGTGCACGCACTGTTCACCGATGGGGTGCCCTGTTCCTCGAGCAAACCCATGACCGGCCACACGCTGGGCGCCGCCGGCGCGCTGGAAGCTGCCTTCTGCTGGCTGACCCTGAGCCAATACAACCGCGACGGCCTGCTGCCACCGCACCTCTGGGATGGCCAGCACGACCCCGAACTGGCGCCCCTCCAACTCGTCCGGCCTGGCGACCGCCTGGCACGTGACCAGGGCCGCTACCTGATGAGCAACTCCTTCGCCTTCGGCGGCAACAACGTCGCACTGATCCTGGGAGATGCCCCATGAGCCTGTGGCCCGTCGCCGAACTGGTGCCCCACGCGGGCAACATGGTGCTGCTCGATGAAGTATTGAGCTGCGATAGCGAAGCGATCGAGGTACGCCTCGTCGTACGCCCGGATGGCCTGCTCAGCGATGCCGACGGCAACCTGCCAGCCTGGACCGGCATCGAGCTGATGGCGCAGGCCATCGCCGCTTTCGCCGGCGTCCAGGCCAAGCGCGCCGGTTTGCCGGTGGAACTGGGTTTTCTGCTAGGCACGCGCAAGTACGCCTGCAACGTCGAGTGTTTCCCCGCTGGCAGCGAGCTGCGCATCCGCGCCCTGTGCTCGCTGCAGGACGACAACGGCATGGGCGTGTTCGAATGCCATCTGCAAGGCCCTGACATCCAGGCCGAAGCCCGTCTCAATGTGTTCCGCCCGCCGCAGCCGGCGGTCTATCTACAAGAGCAGCAAGAACAATCCCATGACTGAAAGCACTTCCGCCCCCACCGTTCTGGTCACCGGCTCCAGCCGCGGCATCGGCCGCGCCATCGCCCTGCGCCTGGCGCGCTCGGGCCATGACATCGTCCTGCACTGCCGTTCGCGCCGCGATGAGGCCGAAGCCGTGCAGGCGCAGGTCGCCGAACTGGGACGCCAGGCGCGCATCCTGCAATTCGACGTGTCCGATCGCGCGGCCTGCCGCGAAGCGCTGGAAGCCGATGTCGAGCAGCACGGTGCCTACTACGGCGTGGTATGCAACGCCGGCCTGACCCGCGACGGCGCTTTCCCGGCGCTGTCCGAAGACGACTGGGATCAGGTGCTGCGCACCAACCTGGATGGTTTCTACAACGTGCTGCACCCGCTGACCATGCCGATGATTCGCCGCCGCGCGCCAGGGCGCATCGTCTGCATCACCTCGGTGTCGGGTCTGATCGGCAACCGCGGCCAGGTCAACTACAGCGCCTCCAAGGCCGGCGTGATCGGCGCCGCCAAGGCCCTGGCAATCGAACTGGCCAAGCGCAGGATCACCGTCAACTGCGTAGCTCCTGGCCTGATCGATACTGAGATCCTCGACGAGCTGGTACCGGTGGAGGAGATTCTCAAGATGATCCCGGCCGCCCGCATGGGCACCCCCGAAGAGGTAGCCGGTGCGGTGAACTTTCTGATGTCCGACGAGGCGGCGTACATTACGCGCCAGGTTCTCGCGGTGAATGGTGGTTTGTGTTGATGAAACGTGTAGTCGTCACCGGCATGGCCGGTATCACCTCGCTGGGCAGCGACTGGCCAACCATCTCGGCCGCGTTCAAGGCCGGCAAGAGTGGTATCCGGCGCATGGATGAATGGGACCGCTTCACCGAGCTGAACACCCGCCTGGGTGGGCCGGTGGACGATTTCGTCCAGCCCAAGCACTGGAACCGTAAGCAGACGCGCAGCATGGGCCGAGTGTCCAAGCTGGCCGTGTATGCCGCCGAACGCGCCCTGGAGCACGCCGGCCTGCTCGGCGACCCATGCATCGCCGACGGGCGCATGGGTGTAGCCTGCGGCTCGTCCACCGGCAGCACCGAGGAGGTCAAGGCCTTCGGCAATATGCTGCTGAACTCGGTGGCGGACGGCCTCAACGCCAACTCCTACATCCGCATGATGCCGCACACCACGGCGGCCAACATCAGCATCTTCTTCGGCCTCAAGGGCCGCCTGATCCCCACGTCCAGCGCCTGCACCAGTGGTAGCCAGGGCATCGGTTACGCCTACGAGGCGATCAAGTTCGGTCGCCTGAAGATGATGCTCGCTGGTGGTGCCGAGGAGCTGTGCCCGACCGAAGCCATGGTCTTCGATGCGCTGTATGCCACCAGCCTGAAGAACGACGCTCCGCACACCAGCCCGCGCCCTTACGACAGCGGCCGTGACGGCCTGGTGATCGGCGAAGGCGCCGGCATCCTGGTGCTCGAAGAGCTGGAGCACGCGCTCGCCCGTGGCGCCACCATCCATGCCGAGATCGTCGGTTTCGGCTGCAACTCCGACGGTCAGCACGCCACCAAGCCGGTGCAGGAAACCATGCGCGGCGCCATGCAGCTGGCACTCGATGACGCCGGCCTGGAACCCTCGGCAATCGGTTACGTCAACGGCCATGGCACCGCTACCGAACAGGGCGACGTCGCCGAGACCCTGGCCACCAGCAGCCTGTTCGGCGCGCAGATGCCGATCAGCTCGCAGAAGAGCTACCTTGGTCATACCCTGGGCGCCTGCGGGGCGCTGGAGTCCTGGTTCAGCATCGAGATGATGAACTCGGACAGCTACGTCTACACGCTGAACCTGGACGAAATCGATCCGGCCTGCGGTGAGCTGGACTATCTGCGCGGCGAGTTCCGCCAGATGAGCCATGAATACGTGATGAACAACAACTTCGCCTTTGGTGGCGTGAACACCTCGCTGATCTTCAAGCGCTGGCAATGACCTTCAACTGACAAGGAACATGGATGATGTCTCGTTTCACTCGATTTGCTCTGATCGTTGCGTTGCTGCTGGGCGTCGCAGCCTGTACGTCGAAGCCGGTGATGAACATTGAGAACCGCACACCCACTTCGGCGGCCAGGAATGAGGATGATATGCGCAGGGCTATTCTCGCAGCCCTGCAAAGCCGCCAGTGGACGGTCGAGCGTGCCGACCGGGGCAACATCATGGCGTTGATTCAGCGACGCAGTCACCAGGCCGAGATCACCATTCCCTACAGCGCGTCGAGCTATTCGATCCGCTACCGCGACAGCCAGAACCTGGGCTACAAGGACGGCAAGATCCATCGCAACTACAACAAGTGGATCCATAATCTGGATCGCAGCATCCAGCAGGAACTGAACAGGGCGTCCTTCTAGTAGGTGCCTGGTTGGTAACGGCCTGTTCATCAGTGCTACAGGCCCAAGCGCAGCAGACGTTGAACGAGCTTTTACATACAGTGATATTCAAGGAGATAACCATGCAAGCAAAAATCTGGACTACTGCCGCACTTCTCTCCGTCGCCCTGCTGCCCGGCCTCAGCCAGGCGCGCGACACCGCCCACTTCCTCGACTTCCAGTCTGTGGTCAACGAAGCCACCCAGGCTGGTCGTCTCGACGGTTCGGTGAAGTTCTACCTGAACAAGACCCCGGCTGGTGCTCAGATCATCAACGCCAACGTCACCACCAGCCAGAAGACCAACGCCTTCAACAAGAGCGATGAGGAAGCCTGCAGCTGGGTTCTGCAATCGGCTCTGATCAAGTTGCAGAACGCCGCCAAGGCCGCCGGAGCCAACGCAGTGGTCGACCTGGCCAGCAACTACAAGAACAAGGAATACCGCGACGACAGCAAATACGAATGCCATGCCGGCGCCATCATGGCCGGTGTCGCGCTGAAGGCCAAATACGCCAAGGTGAAGTGACACCAGCTCGGCACTCACGCAAAGGCCACCGTCGAGGTGGCCTTTTCACGCAAGGAAGCCCTCTCCCATGTCGAAACTACGCATAGCCCTGCCCTTGCTCGCAACGGTAACCCTACTAGGCGGTTGCACTGCTACCCGGGTCACACCGCTAAAGGCGGCGGCCGACCAGATGTGTATCGAAGAGAACCCAAAAGTTCAGGTCAGCGACTTCGTGCCCGTACTGCAGGAAGGTTTCGCACGGCATGGAATCCAGACACAGATTTACTCGAAGATTCCCAGAGCAGACTGCCCTTACGTGGTGACTTACACCGCCCGCCGCTCCTGGGACATGGCGCCGTACCTGTCCACTGCCGAAATCACCATCCTCGGCCCGCGGCGCCAGACACTGGCCAAAGCCAACTATCACCTGCGCGGCAAGGGCGGCCTGTCGCTGATGAAATGGCAAGGCACCAAAAGCAAGATAGACCCGGTCATCGACGAGCTGCTGGCCAGCGCACAGTTGAGCAGCGCAGCCCCACCTCCCACACAGACCCACTCGACAGCCGAGCCACGCAAGAGCCTGGATGAACGCGTGCATGATCTGCAGCAGCAAAAGCTCGGCTATGAGGATTATCAACGTGCCTACCGGCAGCTTCTGCTGGAGCACCAGAGCGGGCAATAGAGCCGCTGAGGTCTCAGAGCACGAGTGGCATGAACATCCAGCTTCGCCCCATGTAGTCGCGGTAGGCCTCGCCGAAATAGGCCAGGCACTCGCGCTCCTCACAACGCGCGGCGCACCACAGCAGCACGCTGGAGAGCACTGCCAGCAACACGATCAGCGCATCGATACGCTTGAAAGCGATGCCCCAGGCCAGCAGCAGCAACGAGCAGTACATGGGGTGCCGGATGTAACGGAAGATGCCGCCCGTGACCAGTTGCGACGTGCGTTCGAAGGCAAATAGCTCATCATCCTGGCGCTGCTCACCGGCCTGACCAAAACGGCGCATCTGATAAACGCCGGCGAACAGCACCAGCAGAGAAAGACTCAGCAGTACCCAGGATATGCGCTGATGCAACTCGCCCCGGTCGCCGAACCAGGATGGCGCATTGAGCACCAGCATCAACGCCATCGCCTCCCACGCAAGAAAACGATAGAACCCGTGACTGCGTGGATTACCCAGGGTGCGCCAGGAAATACCCACCAGCACTGCGCTGATCGTCACAAAAGCCACCCACTGCCAGATCGTCACTGCATCCTCCCTCTATCCCTGCCTCTGTTACACTGCGTCGCCCGTATGCACCGACCGCCCGCCATGGATCGCACCCAACTGCACACACTGCTGCCACACCAGGGCGACGCGCTCTGGCTGGATGCATTGGTCGATCACGATAGCCTCAATATCCGCGGTCTCAGCGCTTGGCATCACCTCGACAAGCTTGGCGAAAATGCCTCGCCTTGCCTGCTGTTCGAAGCCGCCGCCCAACTTTGCGCCGCACATGGTGCCCTATACGGCGAAGCGGATGCCATTGAAATGGCCCTGGTCGGCAAACTTTCCCAGCTCAATCTGCACCCGGTCACACGCAGTGCAGAGCCGCTGCTGGTCAGCGCCCAGCAGGAGGCGTTGAGCCCGGCCGGCGCGCTCTACGCATTCGCCATCCAGGCCGGTAGCCAACCGCTGCTGGACGGCAAACTGTTGCTGGTGCTCGTTCGTGCTTGAGCTACGTGGCGTCAGTTTTCGCTACCCAGGCGCAGAAACTTTCGCCCTGCACGGCATCGACCTGCAATTGCAGGAAGGCCAGTGCCTGGGCCTGCTCGGCAGCAACGGCGCCGGCAAGACCACCCTGCTCGCGCTGCTCAGCGAGACCCTGGCCGTGCAGCAGGGCGAAATCCGCTGGAATGGGCCGCGCAGCCTGGGCCTGGTGCCACAGCAACTGGCGTTCTACGCCGAACTGACGGTTGCCGAGAATCTCGCGCTGTTCGCTGATCTGTACTGCCTGCAGGGTACCCAGCGCCGCCAGCGCCTGGAACTTTGCATCGCCAGCTGCGCCCTCGAAGACAAGCTGCCGCGTCGCGCCGCACGCCTGTCCGGTGGCGAGCAACGTCGTCTGAATTTCGCCATCGGCCTTTTGCAGCCCGCGCGCCTGTATCTGTTCGATGAAGCCACAGTCGGCGTCGATGCCGGCAGCCGGCAACTGCTGCTCGATGCCGTCGAGCGACTTGCTGCGGAAGGCCATGGGGTGATCTACACCAGCCACTATCTGGACGAGGTCGAGCGCGTGGCTGGGCGCATCCTGCTGCTGCATGAAGGCAAGGTGCGCCTCGATGTCGACAAGCAGCAACTGCTCGACGGCGGCCACGGCCTGTTGCTGGAATGGCCGGAGCAGGTTCCCGCCGGCTTTCAGCAACTGCTCGACCAGCTGCAACTGAGCGCCGAGACGCTGCCGGATGGTCTGCGCATCGGCAATCTGGACAGCCAGCAATTGCTGGTGATCACCCAGTTCCTCGCCGCGCAGCCGAACCCACCGAGCTTGCTGCGCTTTGGCCGGCCCTCTTTGGAGCAGCTCTACCTGAGCCTCAACGGAGGCCGCCTGTGACCCCGTTGCTGGCGCTGGTACGCAAGGAATGCCTGCTGCTGCTGCGCGACCCGCATGCGCTGGCGGTGCTGTTCATCATGCCGATCCTGTTTCTCGTGCTGATGGCCGCCGCGCTGTCCAACTACCTGAGCGACCAGCCGTCGCCCCTCGACCTTGTGCTCGAGGCTCCGCAGCACAGCGAGGCCAGTGCGTTCTTCCAGCAGGCGTTGCAGGAGCAGTTGCCGGGCAGCCGGGTGCTCGTCAGCAGCGACGAAGCGCTGCCGCACATCATCCTTGCCGATGACTTTAGCGAGACACTGCTGGATACACCGCACACAGGCCCCGCACTGACCTATCCCGCACGCGTTGACAATCAGACCCGTCAGCGCCTGCGCGCCGCGGTCAACATCGCCCTGGCCCAGACCCGCCTGCTCGCCTATCTGGAAGACAGCGACGCACTGCCGCAGGACATGAACGCAGAGCAGCGCCTGCAACTCATCCGCCAGCGTACCCAGAGCCAGCTCAGCGAGCTGCAGGTGCTGGCCAGCGGCGAGCTCAGCGGCAAGGCCAACGCCAGCCAGTTGAGCGTGCCGGCCTGGCTGATCTTCGGCATGTTCTTCGTCGCCCTGCCGATGGCCGGCGGCTTCCAGCGCGAACAGCAAAGCGGCGCGCTGCTGCGTTTCCGCGCACTGGGCCTGAGCCCTGCCACCCTGGTGCTGAGCAAACTGCTGCCCTACCTGGTGATCAACCTGTTGCAGTTCACCTTGCTGCTGGCCATCGGCGTATACGTGCTACCGCTGCTCGGGCTGAGCGGCCTGAGCCTTCCCGGCGCGCCACTGGCCTATGCGCTGCTGGCCCTGAGCCTGAGCCTGGCCGCCTGCAGCCTGGGGCTTTTCCTGGCTTCGCTGGCGCGCAGTGGCGAACAGGCGTTGCTGCTTGGTGGTGGCCTCAATATCATCCTCGCCGCAATCGGCGGCATCATGGTGCCCAAGAGCGTGATGCCCGAGGCCATGAGCCAACTGGCAGAAATCTCGCCGATGAGCTGGGCGCTGGACGCCTTCCTGACCCTGCTGGTGGGCCAGGGAACGCTCGCCGACATCGCCCCTGACTGTGCCCGTCTTATGCTGTTCGCCATCCTCCTGGGCGGCGTCGGGCTTTACCTGTTCCGCAAACGAGTGCAGCAAACGCAATGGACCACACACTACTAGAACAAGAACTCAAGCAATTGCTGATCCGTGAGTGCGACAAGGAAGACGACATCGACTGGCAGAGCATCGCCGATGACGAGCCGCTGCTCGGTCAACAGAGCCGTATCGCCATGGATAGTCTCGATGCTCTACAGGTCTCCCTGGCCCTGCAGCAGCACTATGGCGTTCGCATCGAGGGCGCCAAGGATGGACGGCGTATTCTCAACAGCATCGCCAGCATCGCGGCCTTTATCAGGCAACAAAAGTGACGCCCATCTATCTCCAGCGCGGCGCCCTGCACAGCGCCCTTGGCACCGACCTGCACGCTGCCAGCGCAGCCCTGCAAGCCGGCCAACTGCCTGTGCCGAGCTCGTTTCTGCTGCATGAGCTGCAGCAGCCGCGCCCCTATCTGGCCGTCGTCAACAGCAACGGTGAAAGCCGCCAGCAGCGCTGCGACCGACTGCTCGGCGAAACACTGGGCGGACAGACGGGCAAGCTGGATGACTGCCTGTTGATCATCGCCAGCACCAGCCTGGATATCGACGACCTCGAACAACTGATCGCTGCAGAAGGCGGTTTTCGCCCGGATCATTCGACCCCGCTCGACCTGCTGGCCAAAAACCTGCGCCAACGCTGGGGCTTCGCCGATGCCTTCACCCTCAATACCGCCTGCACCAGCGCCGCCAACGGCCTGCTGTACGGCGCACGGATGCTCGCCGCCGGACTGTACGAACGTGTGCTGGTACTGGCCTTCGAAACGCCCAGCGCCATCGCCCAGCAAGGCTTCGGCGCCCTCGACCTGACCAGCCCGAGCGGCGCCTACCGGCCCTTCCACCCGGAGCGCGACGGCCTGATTCTCGGCGAAGCCTATGCTGCGACTCTGCTGGCGCGGGTGCCCGGCGAGGCGCCACTGGCGAAGCTGCTCGGCGGCTTCAGCGCCTGCGATACCAGCAACCTGACCACCACCCGCGAAGACGGTAGCCATATCGACTGGGTGATGCGCGAGGCCCTGCGCAGCGCCGGTGTCGATGCCGAACAGATCGGCCTGGTGAAGCTGCATGGCACGGCCACAGGTGCCAATGACCGCGCAGAGAGTAATGGCGTGCGCCTGCTGTTCGGCGACACGCTGCCGCCGCTGTGCGTACTCAAACCCTGGCTCGGCCATACCCTGGGCGCCTGCGGTCTCAGCGAAACCCTGCTGCTGGTGGAAAACCTCACCAGCCTGCCAGGCGTGGGCTACGCCGCCGAAGCCCTGCTGCCGCTCAGTGCCCAGCCAACCAGCATCGCAGCGAACAGCCTGCTGCTGGCCAACTTCTTCGGCTTCGGTGGTAACAATGCCAGCCTGATACTGCAGCGCTGCACGGGAGCCCAAGCATGAAGCCGGTCATCGCCGCCTGCAGCGTGCGCGGAGAAGCGAGCTGCTCCGACAAAGATCTCAAGGTCGCGCTGGGCCAGTGGCTGGCCGCGCCGCCACGGCGCATAGACCGCATGATCCTGCAAGCACTGCTGTGCAGCGCGCCACTCAAGGCGCATGTGCGTAGCGATTGCGGCCTCTATCTAGCCTCGCGCCACCCGGCCCGCGCCACCATGGGCGCACTGCTCGATGCGGTCTGCGTGCATCAGCGCCAGCCCAAGCCCTTCGAATTCGTCAACAGCGTCAGCAACGCGGCAGGCTTCCATGTCGCCTCGCAGTTGGGGCTGGAAGGGCCGAACCTGTTTATCGGCGCCGGGGCCAATGTGTGGAAACAGCTACAGATGCTGGCCGCCCTTGATCTGGCCGATGGCGCGATCAGCCAGGCGTTGCTGGTGGTGATCGACGAAAACGGGGATTTTCAGGCACAGGCTGTGCTGGTCGAAGCTGCCACGAAAGCACTGGATTTTGCCGGGCTGACGGCAGGCATCGAAGTCCTGCAACTGCAGTTCTAGCCTGACTTATCGATGGCATTGGTGGGCTGAAGCCCACCCTACGGTTACTGCAGTTGCAGGGTGGAAGACGCTTTACCCGTCTACCGTTTCACAGCGCCATACCGAAAACGGGCCTAGCTGTAGGGTGGGCCGGGCGGCGTTCCGCATCAGCCCACCACAACCAGCCTCTCAGCACGCAAAGAGCACCCACCTCACCCCTTGCGCTTGGCCCAGGCACCCAGTTCCTTCATCAATACCCGCTCCTGCCCGGCGATGCCACGGAGCATCTCGGCAATCGACCTGAAGTCCGGCGCCTCGCCCTTGCTCCGGCTGGCACGCACGCAGGCCGAGGCGAACTGGCGCCAGTCGTCGCCCACCGCCGTGAGCCGCACCGAAGCGTCCCGCAGGCTGGCATCGCCGATCTTCTCACCGGCCTCCTGCAGGAAGCTGGCGTACATGAAACGGAAACCCGCACCGCCGGTGCCGATCTCTTCCTGCATGCGCACGATATGGGTGAGGTACAGACGGTTGTACTTGGCCTGCGCCGGGTCGAGCGACTCGACGCATTTGGCCAGGTGCTGGATGCCACGAATACCGATCCACGGCAGCGGCATACCGTCGAGGATGCGTGAGGTGGACAGCACGCTCTGGCGGATCAGGCGCTCCCAGTCCTGATCCGGCGACACGTCGTCGAGGTAGTACATCAGGCCCTTGGCCGCCAGCGCGCCCTTGGCGAAGCGCGCCTTCTGCAGGTCGGCACTGGCACAACGTACCGGCGCCTCGAACACCGGATCGCTGAGCAGGTACTCGTCACCCTCGCGCCCATAGGCGAGCAGGTTGTGCGCATTGAAATGAAAGCGCATCTCCGGCGGAAAGTACGGCAGCCAGAATACCGAGCTCTGCAGACCGGCGAGGCGCCCACTATCCAACGCCGCATCCAGCGCCATGCGGCCCTGCTCGGGGTTGGAAAAGGTCCGGCTGGTCAGGCGCACGCCGAGGCGTTTGCTCAGGGTCTTGATCAGGTGACGCGGCGGCATGCGGTAGGCAATCAACGGCATACCACCAAGCTTGACGATCGGCAGGTAAGCGAAGGCCAGACCCGACGCCAGGCCGAAAGCCATCGGCTCGCTCATCGGCAGACCGGCGTGGGTTAGCAGGCTGGCCATGACGCCACTTTCGCAGTGGGCGCTCTGGCGGTGTTCGAACGCAGTCATGGCAACTCTCTCTGGTAACGACGCAACTCGTCGACGGTCAGGCCAAAGGCCTCGGCGTAGCGCGCCAGCAGCGAAGTGCTCAAGCGGCGGTATATTTGCGGGCGAAAGTGGCGGCGCACCCGCCATTGCCACAGGCCGGTGATCTGCGCCAGCGCGGGCTCGTCCATGCGGTAGCGGTACATCAGGCATTTCAGCGGTGACAGTTCGCCGCGCTGCCAGCCCTCTCTGGCTTCGGCCTCCTGGGCTTCGAGCTCGGCGACGGCGAGCAGCGTGGAATAGGCCTCAGGTTCCCAGCCATCGCTCTGGGTGCCCTGGTAATGACCGCTGGCATCCACGGCGTAAACCAGCTTGCTGTGGCCGCCATAGGTTGAGCTGTGATCCTGGGGAACCTCGTCAAGCTTCATCGCCGACCACCGTCAGGTGCATGAAAGCACTGGAGAAACGCCCACTCTCGGGCACATAGCAGAGCAGCCGCTGGCCGCTCAGCAAGCGCCCACCGTTGAACAGTTCTTCGAGGATGATGAAGATCGACGCCGCACCGGTATTGCCCTTGCTGGTCAGGTTGGTGAACCAGCGCTCCATCGGGATCGGCAAGTCGACATTGGCCAGACCCACGGCCAGCGGCTCGCGGAAGAACTCCGAGGAGTAGTGCGGCAAGAACCAGTCGATGTCTGCCACGCGCAGCTCGCGCCGCGCCATGATGCGGCGCAGCGCCTCTTCCACGGTGTACTTGACGATGTTCTCGTTGAGCAGTTTGACGTTCTGCTTGATCGCCATCACTGACTGCTTGGCACGCTCGTCGGCGTCGTAACGGCTCCAACCGCGCAGGGTGTCGTCCTGCATGTCGGCACCGGCATACATGCAGGGCGGCATCTGATCGGCGAAGGAGTAGATATCCAGCCAGTCGATGCGCAGGCTCAGGCCGTTCTGATTCGGACGATCCTGCAGGAGCACGGCACCTGCGCCATCGGACAGCATCCAGCGCAGGAAGTCCTTCTCGAAGGCGATCTCCGGGTGCTTTTCCAACTCGTCGACGCGGCTTTCGTATTCGGCGTTGAAGTTGCGCGCCTGCATCAGCGTCGAGGCGACCTCCGAACCGCAGGCCACGGCAGTGCGGCTCTCGCCACTGGCCACGCTCATCCAGGCGTATTTCAACGCGGTCATCCCGCACAGGCAGATACCGGCAGTGGTCGCCACCTCACAGGAGGGATTGCCCAGTTCGCCATGCACCATCACGGCATGACCCGGCATCACCTGATCCGGCGATGATGTGCTGGCCACCAGGCAGTCGAGCTGGTTCAGTTCGAAGCCGTCACCTTGTAAGCCGCGAATGGCTTCGGCGCTGAGCTGTGCGTTGCTCATGCTTGGTTCGCCCGTATTCGGGTCGATCACGTAGTGGCGCTGCTGGATGCCATTGCGGTGCAGCACCAGCTTGCGCGCGCGCGATGGCTTACCACCGACCATACCGAGGCACGCCTCCATCTGCTCGTTGTCCACGGGCTCGTGCGGCAGGCAGGCGCTGATGCGGTTGATGAATACTGGGGTTACCACGGTCTTACCTCGGGTCACTTCACTCGCCGGATGGGCCGGCAAAGTAGGCCTTCTCTCGCTGGATACGCGCCTTGAACAGCGGCGCCAGCAATTTTTTCAAAACAGCCGTGATCGGTACCACGGTCAGGATCAGGCAAATCAGAAATACGATATACAGCACCAGTCCGGCGCCACGGCGACGACTCTGCTGCGGGCCGAGCGCCGACAGCAGCCGGCTCCACAAGGTAAAGCTGCGATTACCGACTTTTTCGCTGGCGATCAGTTTTTCATCCACTTTCACCGCGCCCAAGCCGGCGAGCATCGGTGTTTCAATGGGCAGCTCGTCAGCGAGCAGCCGGCGTGCCATAGCGTCGCCGAAGCGGCTAGCCGCCGCCAATTCCCGTTCGTCGATACCGGCACGTGGTACCCAGCTATAGGGCTTCTGCCGGCCGGTGAACATCCACAGCGGCGTGGCCAGGAAGCTGGCAGCCGTACCGCAGGCATCGGTCAACACGATGTTGTCCACTAGGCGCGCGCCCAGCGCCTTCAGGCGCGCCTTGACCTTCTCCTGCGCCATTAGCCACATGTTGCGGCAACCGATCAACGTGACCACCGGCGTATCCTTAAGCAGGCGAGCCGCCTCAGGCGAGGCGAGAAAGCTGGTGCACGGCAGCGAGGGCGAGAGGAACCAGACCTGATAGGCCAGGATCACCAGGTCATAGCGCTTGTCGGCGTCCACGCTCAGCGGCAGCAACGGCTGCGGCTTCATCAGCACGGTTTCCGGGAAGACGCGAAAGAAACCGAGAAAGGGCCAGGGAAAGGGGAAAGGTTGGGCCGGCTGCAGCGCCAGGAAATCCACCTGGATGTCGTCGCACTCGCGCAGCGGCGCGCAGACCGATTGCACCAAGCGCTCTAATTGGCCAGTCTGAGAAAAGTGGACGACTAAAACATGACGCATTCGCGGCGCATTCCCTGCAAAATGGCCGGATTATGCCACAGAGCCTTCTTCAAACCGTAACCTGCCTGCGCCAACTCTGCCTATTGGTTCCGCTACTCGTTTGCCAGTCGCTCCAGGCGGGCGACCTGCTGATCGAAGTGGAAGGCAAGCAGGATCAGGCAAACCTCTATCTGGCGCTGGTGCCAGCAGACCAACAGGACTGGCAGCCCAGCCTGCGCGAACTGCACAGCGCAGAAACACCGCTGCGCCTGAACGACCTTCCCCCCGGCCGCTATGCCGTGCAGGTGTTTCAGGACAGCAACGGCAATGGTCAGCTGGATCTCAGCCCGCGTGGCATTCCGCTGGAGCCAGTGGGTTTCTCCGGCAATCCGTCGCTCTTCGGCGGCAAACCCACACCCAGTGAAAGCCTGTTCGAGCACAGCGATACAGACAGCGTGATCAGTGTGCGACTGATTTCACCGCGCCCAAAGAAGGAGCGTCTGGCACCCGTGGCGCCACGCGCAGGGGATCGCTAGCGGCCAGGCGCACAGGCCTGGCCACCCGGCATCGACTTACTGGTGATACTGCGCCGACAACTCGTGTACGGCCTCGAAGAAGGCGCCTGCATGAGCCGGGTCGACCTCAGGGGTGATGCCGTGACCAAGGTTGAAGACATGGCCACTGCCAGCGCCGTAGGCGGCCAGGATGCGCGCCACCTCGGCACGGATCGCCGCCGGTTTGGCATAGAGAACCGCCGGGTCCATGTTGCCCTGCAGGGCGACCTTGGCACCGACACGGGCACGCGCGCTGCCGATGTCGCACGTCCAGTCCAGACCCAGCGCTTCTGCGCCGGTGTCCGCCAGGGATTCCAGCCACAGGCCACCGCCCTTGGTGAACAGGATCACCGGCACACGACGGCCGTCATGCTCGCGGATCAGACCATCGACGATCTTCTTCATATAGGCCAGGGAGAATTCCTGATAGGCCGCTGCCGACAGCGCGCCGCCCCAGGAGTCGAAGATCTGTACCGCCTGCGCACCCGCCAGGATCTGCCCGTTCAGATAAGCGGTGACCGACTGCGCCAGCTTGTCGAGCAGCGCGTGCAAGGCCTGCGGATTGTCGTAGAGCATGGCCTTGGTCTTGCGGAAGTCCTTCGACGAGCCGCCTTCGACCATGTAGGTGGCCAGCGTCCACGGGCTGCCGGAGAAGCCGATCAGCGGCACGCGGCCATTGAGTTCGCGACGGATGGTACGCACGGCGTCCATCACGTAACCCAGATCTTTCTCGGCATCCGTCACTGGCAGTGCCTCGATGTCAGCGAGGCTGCTGATCACCTTCTTGAAACGCGGGCCTTCGCCGGTCTCGAAGTACAGGCCTTGGCCCATGGCATCGGGGATGGTGAGGATGTCGGAGAACAGGATCGCCGCATCCAGTTGCGGGTAGCGATCCAGCGGCTGGATGGTGACCTCACAGGCCAGTTCCGGGTTCTTCATCAGGCTCACGAAGTCGCCGGCCTTGGCCCGGGTCGCGCGGTATTCCGGCAGATAGCGACCGGCCTGGCGCATCATCCAGATCGGCGTGACATCCACGGGTTGCTTGAGCAGGGCACGAAGGAAACGGTCGTTCTTCAGGGCGGTCATGGCAGAGTCCTAGAAAAAAGTGCGGGCATTTTCGCAGAGCGCAAAACAAAAGGCACGGCGGGTGCCGTGCCTTTTGTCCATCGCGACGATATGCCGCGACGATTTACCAGCTGCGGTAGGGCAGGAACTTGCCGTTGAGCACGATCTGCACGCGGTCGCCCTTGGGGTCGGCGACGCGCGAAATGTCCATGCTGAAGTCGATGGCGCTCATGATGCCGTCGCCGAACTCCTCGTGGATCAGTTCCTTGATGGTCTCGCCATAGACGTTGATCATCTCGTAGAAGCGATAGATCAACGGGTCGGTGGGGATGGCTTTGTCCCAGTGCTTGTGCGGGAAGGCCTGCAGCGCGGTGGAGACCTCCGCCGGCAATTCGAGCATCTCGCACAGGGCGTCGGCCTGCGCCTTGGGCATGCTGTTCATGCCCAGGCAGGCCGACGTCGTCCACACCGGCGACATGCCGATGCCCTGGCCAAGTGCGGCCCAGTCCAGGCCCAGGCGCGCCTTCGCGTCGATGATGGTGGTGCGCATCTGTTGCTTATCCATGGTGAAACTCCTTCACAGGGGTCAGAGGTACGACCCTGGCGGCCGCTGCCGGCTCGTCCAGGGCAGGGTTGATTTCGGGCGGAAAGCCTTGCTCGTCGGCCACGGTGCGGCCGCGCAGCTCATGCGAGCGGTTCACCAGGAAGTCCACGAGATGATTGCGGATGCGGTAGTACGCCGGGTGGTGAATCACCTGGTCGCGCTGGCGCGGCCGTGGCAGGTCGATACGTACCGACTCGGCGATGCGCGCCTGCGGGCCGTTGGTCATCAGCAGGATGCGGTCCGAAAGCAGGATCGCCTCGTCGACGTCATGAGTGATCATGAACACCGTCTGCTTGGTGGCGCTCCAGATCTTGATCAGTTCGTCCTGGATCACCCCGCGGGTCAGGGCGTCCAGCGCACCGAAGGGCTCATCGAGCAGCAGCAACTGCGGCTGGGTGGCGAAGGCGCGGGCGATGCTCACGCGCTGGCGCATGCCGCCGGACAGCTGCGCCGGCTTGCGCGCCTCGGAGCCACCCAGGCCGACCATTTCCAGGTACTTGCGGCTGTGCGCACGGCGCTGTTCCTTCGACCACTGCGGGAAACGCGCGCGTACACCGAACTCGACGTTCTCCAGCGCGCTGAGCCAGGGCAGCAGGCTGTAATTCTGGAACACCACGCCGCGCTCGAGGCTGGGCCCGGCGACCTCCTTGCCGGCCATCTCCAGTGTGCCCTCGCTGAAACTGTCGAGCCCGGCCAGGGCGTTGAGGATGGTCGATTTGCCACAGCCGGAGTGACCGATGATGCAGACGAACTCGCCCTGGTCGAGACCGAAGCTGACGTCTTCGAAGACCGTCAGCGGCTCGCTGCCGGGTTGCGGGAAGCGTTTGGCCAGGCGGCGGGCATCGAGAAAATAGCGGGACATGACATCACTCCTGGTAGCTGACGAGACGGGCGACGCTGCCCAGCAGAAGGTCGAGCAGCATGCCGACCACGCCGATCATCAGAATCGAGAAGATCACGCTGGCCAGGTTGAGGTTGTTCCACTCGTTCCACACGTAGTAGCCAATGCCGGTGCCACCGACGAGCATCTCGGCGGCAACGATCACCAGCCAGGCGATGCCCACCGAGATACGCATGCCGGTAAGGATGGTCGGCATCGCCGCAGGCAGGATCACGCTGAACGCCGTACGCAGCGGGCTCAGCTCATGAGTACGGGCGACGTTGATCCAGTCGCGACGCACACCCGCCACCCCGAAGGCGGTGTTGAGCAGCATCGGCCACACCGAGCAGATGAAGATCACGAAGATCGCCGAGGTCTGCGAGTCCTTGATCACGAACAGCGCCAACGGCATCCAGGCCAGCGGCGAGATCGGCCGCAGAATCTGGATGAAGGGGTTGAGCGCGCGGTACATCAGCGGCGACATGCCGATGACGAAACCGATAGGGATCGCCACCAGCGCCGCCAGCAGGTAGCCGGTCAGCACCCGGTACAGCGAGTGCGCGAGCTGGATACCGATTCCCTTGTCGTTGGGTCCGTTGTCATAGAACGGCTGGCTCAGTTCGGCGTAGGCATGCGCCAGCACCACCGAGGGCGGCGGCACGCGGGCCTCCTGCTCGGCCTCGCCCATGAGCAGGGCGTATTCGTCATCAGCACTGACTGCGGCGCTTGCGGGCACGCGGCAGAGCACCTCCCAGACCACCAGCAGCAGAACCAGCAGCACAACGGAAAGAATCGCCGCGCGCAGGGAAATGGACGCTTTCATCACGACCTCCGCATGGCGAAGCTGGCCAGGTAACCGTCCGGATCGGCCGGGTCGAAGGGTTTGCCCATCACGCTGAAGGATTTGTAGGCGTCGGCCGGTACCGGCAGGCCAAGTTCTTTCATGACCTTGCCGGCGTCAGCCGCGAGGAACACCCGCTCGGCAATGGAGCGATAGTCGACATCCCCCTGCAGATAGCCCCAACGCTTCATCTGGGTGAGGATCCACACGGCCATCGACTGCCACGGGAACGGATCGAAGTCGATGCGCTGCGGCTCGTCATAGATGTTGCCCAGACCGTCGGCATAGCGCCCGCTGAGCACCTGCTGCACCACCGGCACCGGCTGGTTGAGGTAGTTGCGGGTCGAGATCGCCTCGGCCACCGCCTTGCGATTCTCGGCCTTGGAGGAATACTGCGTGGCATCGATCAGCGCATGCAGCAGCGCGCCATAGGTATTGGGGTTCTCGCTGGCGAAGCGCTGGCTGCAGGCGAAGGCGCAGCACGGATGGCCCGGCCACAACTCCTTGGTCAGCAGGTGGATGAAGCCGACCTTCTCCCACACCGCGCGCTGGTTGAACGGGTCCGGCGAGAGGAAACCATCGAGGTTGCCGGCACGCAGGTTGGCAACCATCTCCGGTGGCGGCACCACGCGAATCTGGATGTCGCGATCCGGGTCCAGGCCATGCTCGGCGACGTAATAACGCAACAGGAAGTTGTGCATCGAGTATTCGAACGGCACACCGAAGCGCATGCCCTTCCACAGTTTCGGATCGCGCTTGTCCTGGTGCTGCATGCCAAGCACGATGGCCTGGCCGTTGACGTTTTCCAGCGCCGGCATGACGAAGGGCGTCTGCGTCGAGCCCAGCCCCAGGCTGATGGCAAGCGGCATCGGCGAAAGCATGTGCGAGGCGTCGTATTCACCGGCCAGCGACTTGTCGCGCGCCACCGCCCAGCCAGCGGTCTTCACCGTTTCCACTTCCAGCCCGTACTTGGCGTAGAAGCCCATCGGCTCGGCCATGATGATCGGCGTGGCGCAGGTGATGGGCACGAAGCCGATCTTCAGCTTGGACTTCTCCAGCGGACCAAGGCTGTCCTTGACCGCCGCCTTGACCGCATCCAGCGGGATCAAGCTGCCCAGAATCGCCGCCGCGACACCGCCCCCGATCATCCCCATGAAACTGCGCCGGGAGAAATCATTGTGACCGAACACGCCGCGCACGATGGCGTTCTCCACGGCACGATCTAGCATGGCCTCGCGGTCATCGGGCAGCGCAGCGGCACTCGGCGTGCAACGTTGGCAGGCGCACCCGGCGGCATGGGAAAGTTCGCTGTCGGGGCTGAATGGATCGTCCAGGCTGTTGACGCTCATCGTGATCACTCCTGCGATGGCCTGCCCCAGATTGGTGAGGCGGGTGCTGACTGGGCTGGGCCATTACTGGCCGGTTCATGTCAGCTATTGCAGGAGCTGTACCAGCTCAAAACTATAAATAAGCGATTGAAAAATATAAATTTTTAACAAAATCAATAAATACGAAATCTCGTTATTCACGAGATTTCGTCACCTTAAAAAACGATATTTCGTCAACTGGCACGTCCTTTGGATAACGACCTGAAAGGCCAATCCCGAGAGTCCCACGATGCCCGATCCCAATGCCGCCAGTCAGTTGTTGTTGCAACACATGCAGAGCGCCAGCCTGGTCATCGATCCAATCCACGACCGCATCCTGCATGCCAATCCAGCCTGTTGCGCCCTGCTCGGCTGGCCGCTGGATGAACTGCTCGCACAGCGCGCCAGCCGTCTCTGGGCACATGACCTGGGAGCACTGGTCACCTTCACCGAAGAGGTACAGGTGCGCGGCAATGCCTGGCGTGACGGCCTCGGACTGCTGCATCGCGATGGCGAGCGCCTGGAGGTGGAAATCGAGGGCAGTCGACTGGAGCATGACGGCACCATCCTGCTCGGCCTGCTGATCCAACAGCGCCGCCGCCTCGACGCCCTGCGCGGGCTGGCCGAAGCCGAGCGCTACCAGCGTCAAGGGCTACTCGAATGGCAGGGCGTGGAACGCATCTTCCGCCAGTTCGAGCGGCAGAATCAGTTGATCCTCGGCGCTGCTGGCGAGGGCATCTACGGCGTCAACCGCAATGGCGAGACCACCTTCGTCAACCCGGCGGCCGAGCGCATTCTCGGCTGGCGTGCCGATGACCTGATCGGCCACAACATTCACGACCTGATCCACCACCATCATCCCGACGGCAGCACCTACGACGGCCACACCTGCCCGATCTATGCGGCCTTCAATGACGGCGAAGTGCATCAGGTGGCCGACGAGGTGTTCTGGAACAAGGCCGGCAAGCCAATCCCGGTGGATTACACCAGCACGCCGCTGCGCGACGACGGCGAACTGGTCGGTGCCGTGGTGGTGTTTCGCGACATCAGCGAGCGCCTGGAAACCGAGCGCCGACTGCGCCAGGCCCTGAGGGAGGTGCAGCAGCTCAAGCAACGCCTGGAGCTGGAGAATGCCTACCTGCAGGAGGAAATTCGTGGCGAGTATGCCCAGCACGACCTGGTAGGGCGCAGCGCCGCCATGCAGCAGGTGATCCACCAGATCGAACTGGTCGCCCCCACCGGCGCCAACGTGCTGATCACCGGCGAGTCAGGCACCGGCAAGGAGCTGATCGCCCGCGCCATTCACGACAACAGCGGACGCAGCCGCCGCCCGCTGATCCGGGTGAATTGCGCCGCGGTACCGCGTGAACTGTTCGAAAGCGAGTTCTTCGGCCATATCCGCGGCGCCTTCACCGGCGCGCTGAATGACCGCGTCGGGCGCTTCGAGCTGGCCGACGGCGGTACGCTGTTTCTCGATGAAGTTGGCGAAATACCCCTGGAGCTGCAGAGCAAGCTGCTGCGCGTGCTGCAGGAACAGCAGCTGGAGCGGGTCGGCGACACCCGCACACGCCAGGTCGACGTGCGCGTGATCGCCGCCACCAACCGTGACCTGCGCCAGGAAGTACGCGCCGGCCGCTTCCGCGAAGACCTGTACTTTCGCCTCAACGTCTTCCCCATCGAGTCGGCGCCACTGCGCCAGCGCCCGGAAGACATTCCGCCGCTAGCCCAGCACTTTCTCAGCCGCGCCTGTCGTCAGCTCAACCGTCCCGAGCCCAGCCTGCGCCTGGCCGACATCCAGCGCCTGCAGGCCTATTCCTGGCCGGGCAACATTCGTGAGCTGGAGAACCTGATCGAGCGTGCGGTAATCATTTCGCCCGGCACTCGGCTGCGCCTGGACTTGCCCAACGACAACGGCAACGAAGCACCGTCACAGCCACCGGTCGAACAGGAAATGCGGATTTTCACTCAGGGCGAGCAACGCCGGCAGATGCGCGAAAACCTGATCGCAGCACTGACGGCCTGTGCGGGCAGGATATCGGGGAAGGACGGCGCAGCGCGGTTGCTGGAGCTGAAGCCAACGACCCTGCGCTCACGCCTGGAGAGTTTCGCCATCGACCCACGCGACTACCGACCGGGCAGGTCGCAGCCGCGCAGGTACGAGACGAGTCAGACGCCGAGGTAGTCGAGGATGCCTTCGGCGGCGTTGCGGCCTTCGAAGATCGCCGTCACCACCAGGTCGGAACCACGCACCATGTCGCCACCAGCGAAGATCTTCGGGTTGCTGGTCTGGTGCTTGAACTGCGACTGCTCGGGCGCCACGACGCGGCCCTGGCTGTCGGTCTGGATCTCGAACTGCTCGAACCAGGGCGCCGGGCTCGGACGGAAACCGAAGGCGATCAGCACGGCTTCGGCCGGGATGATCTCCTCGGATCCCGGGATCGGCTCGGGGCTGCGGCGGCCACGGGCGTCCGGCTCGCCGAGACGGGTCTCGACCACCTTGATGCCTTCCACCTTGTCTTCGCCAACGATGGCGATGGGCTGGCGATTGAAGAGGAACTTCACGCCCTCTTCCTTGGCGTTCTTCACTTCCTTGCGCGAGCCGGGCATGTTCTCTTCGTCACGGCGGTAAGCGCAGGTCACAGCCTTGGCGCCCTGACGGATCGAGGTGCGGTTGCAGTCCATCGCGGTGTCGCCACCGCCCAGCACCACGACGCGCTTGCCCTTCATGTCGATGAAGTCTTCCGGCGACTTCTCGAAACCCAGGTTGCGGTTGACGTTGGCGATGAGGAAGTCCAGCGCATCGTAAACGCCCGGCAGGTCCTCACCCGGGAAACCGCCCTTCATGTAGGTGTAGGTGCCCATGCCCATGAACACGGCATCGTACTCATCCAGCAGTTGCTGCATGGTCACGTCCTTGCCGATCTCGGTGTTCAGGCGGAACTCGATGCCCATGCCGGTGAACACTTCACGGCGGCGGCTGAGCACGGTTTTTTCCAGCTTGAACTCGGGGATACCGAAGGTCAGCAGACCACCGATTTCCGGGTTCTTGTCGAACACCACCGGGGTCACGCCGTTGCGCACCAGTACGTCGGCGCAACCCAGGCCGGCCGGGCCGGCGCCGATCACCGCGACGCGCTTGCCGGTCGGTTTGACCTTGGACATGTCCGGGCGCCAGCCCATGGCGAAGGCGGTGTCGGTGATGTACTTCTCCACCGACCCGATGGTGACCGCGCCGAAGCCGTCATTGAGGGTGCAGGCACCCTCGCAGAGGCGATCCTGCGGGCACACGCGGCCGCAGACTTCCGGCAGGGTGTTGGTCTGGTGCGAGAGCTCGGCGGCGGCCAGGATGTTGCCTTCCGACACCAGCTTGAGCCAGTTGGGAATGAAGTTGTGCACCGGGCACTTCCACTCGCAATACGGGTTGCCGCAGCCCAGGCAGCGGTGCGCCTGGTCTGCAGCTTGCGCCGGCTTGAAGTTGTCGTAGATCTCGACGAATTCCTTCTTGCGCTGACGCAGCAGTTTCTTCTTCGGGTCTTTGCGCCCGACTTCGATGAACTGGAAGTCGTTATTCAGACGTTCAGTCATTGCATTACCTCATCAAACCACTTCAGGCGCATTCTTATTGCGGGTTGGCACGGGTGCTGGACAGCAGCGACTTCAGACTGGCCGCTTTCGGTTTCACCAGCCAGAACTTGCGCAGGTAATCGTCCAGGTTTTCCAGCAGGTTCTGGCCCCACTCGCTGCCGGTTTCCTCGACATACTCGGCGAGCACGCTTTCCAGGTGGCTGCGGTAAGCCTCCATCGCTTCATTGTTGATGCGTTGGATCTCCACCAGCTCGTGGTTGACGCGGTCGTAGAAGCCGTTGTCCATGTCGAGCACGTAGGCGAAACCGCCGGTCATGCCCGAGCCGAAGTTGTAGCCGGTCTTGCCCAGTACGCAGACGAAACCGCCGGTCATGTACTCGCAGCAGTGATCGCCAGTACCTTCCACCACGGCATGGGCGCCGGAGTTGCGCACGGCGAAACGCTCACCCGCGGTGCCGGTGGCGAACAGCTTGCCGCCAGTGGCGCCGTACAGGCAGGTGTTGCCGATGATCGCGCTGTCCTCGGTAGCGAACGGGCTGCCAGCCGGAGGGGTAATGACGATCTTGCCTGCGGTCATGCCCTTGCCGACGTAGTCGTTGGCGTCGCCTTCCAGGCGCAGGTGCAGACCACCGGCGTTCCACACGCCGAAGCTCTGCCCGGCAGTGCCCTTGAAGCGGAAGGTGATCGGCGCATCAACCATGCCCTGGTTGCCATGCACGCGGGCGATCTCACCGGAAATGCGCGCACCGATGGAACGGTCGCAGTTGCCGATGTTCAGCTCGAACTCACCACCGGTTTTGTTGGCGATGGCGTCCTTGGCCATTTCCACCATCTTCTCGGCCAGCAGGCCTTCGTCGAACGGCGGGTTCTTCGGCACCTGGCAGAACTGCGGCTTGTCAGCCGGGATATGCGCGCTGGCCAGCAGCGGCGACAGATCCAGGTTGCCCTGCTTGGCGGTTTCACCCGGTAGCACTTCGAGCAGGTCGGTACGCCCGATCAGCTCTTCGAGGCTGCGCACGCCCAGCTTGGCCAGCCACTCGCGGGTTTCCTCGGCGACGTAGGTGAAGAAGTTCATCACCATCTCGACAGTGCCGATGAAGTGATCCTTGCGCAGCTTGTCGTTCTGCGTGGCCACGCCGGTGGCGCAGTTGTTCAGGTGGCAGATGCGCAGGTATTTGCAGCCCAGGGCCACCATCGGCGCGGTACCGAAGCCGAAACTCTCGGCGCCGAGGATGGCTGCCTTGATCACGTCCAGACCGGTTTTCAGACCACCGTCGGTCTGTACCCGCACCTTGCCGCGCAGGTCATTGCCACGCAGGGTCTGGTGGGTTTCGGCCAGGCCCAGTTCCCAGGGCGCGCCGGCATAACGGATGGAAGTCAGCGGCGAGGCGCCAGTACCACCGTCGTACCCGGAAATGGTGATCAGGTCAGCGTAGGCCTTGGCCACGCCAGCGGCGATGGTGCCAACACCGGCTTCTGCCACCAGCTTGACCGACACCAGCGCCTTCGGGTTGACCTGCTTGAGGTCATAGATCAACTGCGCCAGGTCTTCGATGGAGTAGATATCGTGGTGCGGCGGCGGCGAAATCAGGGTCACGCCCGGCACCGCGTAGCGCAGCTTGGCGATCAGACCGTTGACCTTGCCGCCCGGCAATTGGCCGCCCTCACCGGGCTTGGCGCCCTGGGCCACCTTGATCTGCAGTACTTCGGCGTTGACCAGGTATTCTGGGGTCACGCCAAAGCGGCCGGTAGCCACCTGCTTGATCTTCGAGCTCTTGATGGTGCCGTAGCGGGCCGGGTCTTCGCCGCCCTCGCCGGAGTTGGAGCGACCACCCAGGCGGTTCATCGCCTCGGCCAGCGCCTCGTGCGCCTCGGGCGACAGCGCGCCGAGGGAGATACCGGCGGCGTCGAAGCGCTTGAAGATCGACTGCAGCGGCTCGACTTCGTCGAGGCTGATCGGCGTGGCGGACTCCTTGACCTTGAGCAGGTCGCGGATCATCGACACCGGGCGGGTGTCGACCAGCGTCGAGTATTCCTTGTACTTCTCGTAGTTGCCCTGCTGCACGGCCTCTTGCAGCGTGCGTACCACGTCCGGGTTGTAGGCGTGGTATTCGCCGCCATAGACGAACTTGAGCAGGCCGCCCTGCTGGATCGACTTGCGGTTGTTCCAGGCCTCCTGGGACAACAGCTTCTGCTCGCTTTCGATGTCGACGAAACGCGCGCCCTGGATACGGCTGGCCACGCCACGGAAGCACAGTTCGGTGACTTCATCGGCCAGGCCGACCGCCTCGAACAGTTGCGCACCGCGATAGGACGCGACCGTGGAGATACCCATCTTCGACAGGATCTTCAGCAGGCCTTTGGAGATGCCCTTGCGGTAGTACTTGAACACTTCGTACAGATCACCCAGCACTTCACCGGTGCGGATCAGGTCGCCCAGCACTTCGTAAGCCAGGAACGGATACACCGCCGAGGCGCCGAAGCCCAGCAGCACAGCGTAGTGGTGCGGGTCACGCGCGGTGGCGGTTTCTACAAGAATGTTGCAGTCGCAGCGCAGACCTTTCTCGGTCAGGCGGTGATGCACGGCGCCGGTAACCAGCGCGGCATGTGCCGGCAGCTTGCCCGGAGCGATATGGCGATCGGTCAGCACCAACAGCACCTTGCCGGCACGCACGGCTTCCTCGGCCTGGTCGGCCATGTTGCGCACGGCGGCTTCCAGACCCAGCGACTCGTCGTAGTTCATGTCGATGACATGACGGTCGAAACCAGGGCGATCCAGGTTCATCAGCGCGCGCCACTTGGCCGGCGAAATCACCGGGCTGCTGAGGATCACGCGGGTGGCGTGCTCCGGCGACTCGCTGAAGATGTTGCGCTCGGCGCCCAGGCAGATTTCCAGGGACATCACGATGGCTTCGCGCAACGGGTCAATCGGCGGGTTGGTGACCTGCGCGAACTGCTGGCGGAAGTAGTCGTACGGCGAACGCACGCGCTGGCTGAGCACCGCCATCGGCGTGTCATCGCCCATGGAGCCGACGGCTTCCTGGCCCTGCTCACCGAGCGGACGCAGCACCTGGTCACGCTCCTCGAAGGTGACCTGGAACATCTTCATGTACTGCTTGAGCTGATCCGGGTCGTAGAAGGCCGAACCATGGTCACGGTCTTCCAGCGTCGCCTTGATGCGCTGGGCATGCTTGCGCAGCCACAGCTTGTAGGGGTGGCGCGACTTCAGGCGGCTGTCGATGGACTCGGTGTCCAGCACCTGGCCGGTTTCGGTGTCGACGGCGAGGATCTGCCCCGGGCCGACACGGCCCTTGGCGATGACGTCTTCGGGCTGGTAGTCCCACACGCCGATTTCCGACGCCAGGGTGATGTAGCCGTTCTTGGTGGTGACCCAACGCGCCGGGCGCAGACCGTTACGGTCGAGCAGGCATACGGCATGGCGACCATCGGTCAGTACCACGCCGGCCGGGCCGTCCCAGGGCTCCATGTGCATGGAGTTGTATTCGTAGAACGCGCGCAGGTCGGCGTCCATGGTCTCGACGTTCTGCCAGGCCGGCGGAATGATCATGCGCAGGCCACGGAACAGATCGATGCCACCGGTGACCATCAGCTCGAGCATGTTGTCCATGCTCGAGGAGTCGGAGCCGACGCGGTTGACCAACGGGCCTAACTCGTCGAGATCAGGGATCAGCTCGTTGGCGAATTTGGTGCGACGGGCCTGCGCCCAGTTGCGGTTGCCAGTGATGGTGTTGATCTCGCCGTTGTGCGCGAGATAGCGGAAGGGCTGCGCCAGCGGCCACTTCGGCAGGGTGTTGGTGGAGAAGCGCTGGTGGAAAACCGCGATGGCGGTCTGCAGGCGCTCGTCACCCAGATCCGGGTAGAACTGCTGCAGGTCCGCCGGCATCATCAGGCCTTTGTAGATGATGGTCTTGTGCGAAAAGCTGCAGATGTAGTGATCGCTGTCGTCGGCATTGGCCACCGAGGAACGACGGCGGGCGCTGAACAGCTTGATGGCGAATTCCTGGTCGGACAGGCCATCACCACCGATGAACACCTGCTCGATCTGCGGCAGGCGCTCCAGCGCCAGCCTACCGAGCACACTGGTGTCGATTGGCACCTTGCGCCAGCCCACCAGTTGCAGGCCGGCAGCCTGAATTTCACGGTTCATGTTCTCGCGCGCAGTCTCGGCCTTGGCCGAATCCTGATTGAAGAACACCATGCCCACGGCATATTGCGCAGGCAGTTCGACGCCGAATTGCTCCTGGGCGATGGCGCGCAGGAATTGATCGGGCTTCTGGATCAGCAGGCCACAGCCATCACCGGTCTTGCCGTCGGCGTTGATACCACCGCGGTGAGTCATGCAGGTGAGGGCCTCAATAGCGGTATTAAGCAGGTGATGACTAGGCTCACCTTGCATATGGGCGATCAAGCCGAAGCCGCAGTTATCCTTGAACTCATCAGGACGGTACAAACCTGCTTTCATAGGGGAAACTCTCACCAGGCTGCCTAGACCTCAGGCAAATTACTTTCTAATTCAATTACTTAAACCCGAAAAGCGGGCACGGGCCAGCTTTGCACAGGCAAAAGGGAGGTCATTGTACATATCCACCCATGGCGTCACAAATTTTCGTGACGAGGGGGTGAATATTTATGTCGCAAAAACGAAGGATAAGACCGCAAGGTCGTGCTAACGACCAAGCAGTCATCTTGGGACAGAGCGCTTAGCGGCTCATTTCCTGCTGGATGCTACCCAGGGTACGAGGCCAGGGCTTGCCCGCCTGCAGCTTGGCAGGCAAGGTTTTCACGGCTGCCTGAGCAGCATCGCGACTGGAGAAGCTACCATAGGTCAGCACGTACAGCGGCTGCCCCTGGTGGACTTTCTTGAAGTAACGGTATTCGCTGCCACCCTCACGCACCAGCGCCTGAATATTGGCCTCCGAACGCGACCCGACCACCTGCAAGGCATAGCGGGACGCCGGCTGCTGCGCGTACCAGTTGGTCGCCACCCCACCTGAGGCCACAGCCGGAGCCGGCGCGGGAGCCGGAGTCGCTGACTTCGGCGTAACAGGCTCAGGCTGCTTGGCAGGTGCAGGTGCAGGTGCAGGTGCAGGTGCAGGTGCAGCAGTGATTGGAGCCGAAGGCGGAATGACTGTCGAGGGCTCAGGCGACGCTGGCGGCTCAAAGTTATCCAGTTCTTCACCCGCCGCCTCAGCCAGAGGCTGACGAATAACGGCTTGCGATTCCCCCACAAGCGGCAATGGCAGCGGCTGACTGGCGCCTGCGAATTCAATGGCTGGCGCGCGACTTTCCGCAGCAGGCGCTTGCGCCGGCTCTTCAGCTTCTACAGGCGGCGTGGAGGACTGCAAAGGTAGCGACGTGTTGCTAGCCACCGGCGCCGGCGGGGCGGACTCGCGCCCCTGCATGAACCAGGCAGCGGCAACACCTACCAGCACGACGGCCAGCGCCAACAGATGCTTTTTCGGCAGGGCAAAACCGCCGCCCGTACCACGACCAGCCGAGCGCTGCGCGAGCATCTGCTCGACCAGCAGTTCACGCGCCTCTTGATTGATTGCTCCGGGCCACCCCTGAGCACGAACATGAATGTCCTCGATCTGCTCTTCGCTCAACAGATCGATACTCTGACCGGCCCCGTCGAGCCGCTGCGCCAAATAGTCTCGCGTCTCTTCTTCGGCGTAAGGCTGAAGCTCGATCGCGTGATAACACTCCTCGCCACCTGCCAGCGCCTCCAAGCGCGCCAACAGATCCTGCTCGGCAAACAGAAAGATATGTGGGCGCCCTTCGGCATTTCCCGCAGCAAGCGCCAAGACGCCCTTCAATGCCGCGTCATCCAGCTGATGAGCATCGTCGACCAGCAGATAGACCTCCTGCCCGGTCAACGCCAACTGCGCTACCTGCGCCAGAATCGAACGCACATCAGCCTGAGCAATGGACAGCCCCTGAGCGACCTGGCGCAGCAGCGCCTCGCTACCGGTGACGCCCTGCGCAACGACAATGCTCTGCACCGCCTGCTTGTTGGTACTGGCCACCAATGCCTGACGCAGCAGCGTCTTACCACTACCTTCGGGCCCGACCACTGCGAGCAACAGCTGACTGTAACGTGCAAGGTGATGCAATTGCCCCAACACTGGCTTGCGCTGCGCCGGGAAGAACTTGAAGCCAGGTACGCGCGGCGCAAAGGGGTCGTGACTGAACTGGTAATGCGCCAGGAAAGCTTCGTCAGCATGCAAACTGGTCATGGATCACTCTTCAAGAGTTGGACGACAGAGCCAGCGCTGCGTAATCGCTACGCAGCGTGGCGTCGAGAATTTCACGCGGGTAGTCAGCAGTCACTACAGCCTCACCCAATCGCTTGAGCAACACGAGACGCAGCTGACCATCGAGCACCTTCTTGTCCACTGCCATATGCTCGAGGAACTGCGCAGGCGTCATATCCTGCGGCGGCACCACTGGCAGCCCGGCAGCCTGCAACAGACGTACACCTCGGTCTCGATCCGCCGCCGACAGCCAGCCCAGGCGATAGGACATTTCCAGCGCCATCACCGTTCCAGCGGCAACGGCCTCGCCATGCAGCCACACGCCATACCCCTGCTCGGTCTCGATGGCATGCCCAAAGGTGTGGCCGAGATTGAGAGTGGCACGCACTCCCGACTCACGCTCGTCCGCAGCGACGACACGCGCCTTGGCCGCACAGGATCGCTCGATAGCTTCGGTAAGCGCCTGCTGATCAAGCGCACGCAAGGCCGGCATATTCTGCTCCAGCCATACCAGGAAGGGCTCATCGCAGATCAGGCCATACTTGATGACCTCGGCAAGGCCAGCCGACAATTCGCGAACGGGCAAAGTGTTCAGACTGCTCGTATCGATCAGAACGGCCTTGGGCTGATAGAAGGCACCCACCATGTTCTTGCCCAGTGGATGATTGATGCCTGTCTTGCCGCCCACCGACGAATCGACCTGAGATAGCAGGGTCGTCGGGACCTGGATGAAATCGACGCCACGCTGATAACAGGCCGCAGCAAAGCCCGCCATATCACCGATCACACCGCCACCAAGCGCCACGACAGTGGTGCGGCGATCATGTCGAGCGCTCAGCAGTCCATCGAAGATCAGTTGCAAGGTTTCCCAGTTCTTGAACGCCTCACCATCGGGCAGCACCACGGAGGTGACGCTGTAGCCCTCGAGCACCTGCAGCAGCGTCTGCAGATACAGCGGCGCGACGGTGTCATTGGTCACGATCGCCACCTGCCGACCAGCTATGTGCTGAGTGAGCAGTTCAGGTCGGGACAGCAGCCCCTGACCGATATAAATGGGATAGCTGCGTTCAGCGAGATCGACATGAAGAGTCTGCATGAGGCCCCCAGGATAAAAAGGCCACTAGGATAGCGCAGTTCGCCCCGCGCTTTAACGGGGCGACAAGGCTTCCAGACGCGACAGAATTTCCTGAACCACCATACGCGGCGGACGCTCGTCCGTCTCGATGATGATATCGGCGACCTCTCGATACAGAGGATCACGCATGGCCATCAGATCCCTGAGTACCTGAGCCGGATTGGCCGTGCGCAACAACGGACGATTACGATCGCGCGACGTGCGGTCGATCTGCTGCTCCACCGAAGTATGCAGGTACACGACCCGGCCGCCGGCATGCAGCGCCTGGCGATTCTCCGGACGCATAACCGCCCCGCCGCCAGTGGCCAACACAAGACCGTCCTGCATCGAGAGCTCGGCGATCACCGCCCGCTCCCGCTCACGAAAGCCCTGCTCACCCTCGACATCGAAGATCCAGGGTATATCAGCACCGGTGCGCTGCTCGATCTCCTTGTCGGAGTCTTTGAAAGACAAACGCAGTTCTTTGGCAAGCAAACGCCCGATGGTGCTCTTTCCAGCTCCCATCGGGCCCACGAGGATTACATTCCGCACTTAGGTCATCGGTTCACGGCAATGGCTTGGTTGTTCATGATGCGCGGAGTGAGGAAAACCAGCAACTCGGTCTTGTTGTCCTGCACGATATCGCGGCGGAACAACCGCCCCAGATAAGGCAAATCGCCTAAGAACGGGACCTTTTCAATAGCCTTGGTTTGGGTATTCTCGAAAACGCCACCAATGACGATCGTTTCACCATCAGAAACCAAAACCTTAGCGTTGACCTCATTCTTGTTGATCGGAGGAACGCCGTTGATAGCTCGCTGAAAGTCAGGCGCGTCCTTGGTAACCTTCACCTCCATGATAATTCGATTGTCTGGGGTGATTTGAGGCGTCACCTCAAGAGACAGTGCCGCTTCCTTGAAGGATGTGGAGGTGGCCCCACTGGAGCTGGCTTCTTGATACGGAACCTCCTGCCCCTTGAGAATTTTTGCAGTTTCTTTATCTGCAGTAACCACCTTGGGCTGAGAAACAACTTCACCATTTCCAGAGCTTTCCATAGCGGAAAGCTGTAGATCCAGAACAAGATTGTCTGTCAGGAAGCCAATACCGATACCCGAAGTGCTGGCTGCAACCCCCATATCGACGAAAGGCACGGGAGCAACGCCATCCTCCAATGTGAAATCTCCTATGGTGTCAGTGCCGGGCAAAAAGGCCTGCCCATCGTCAAAGGAGGTTGCACCGTCCTTACCATAAAGACTCCAATTACCCCGACGAGTCGAGCCCCCCCCAACGAACTCCCAACGCCTTGTCGTAATTCACGTTCGCCTCAACAATACGAGCCTCGATCATCACCTGACGCACAGGAATGTCTAACTGAGCGATGATGCGACGCAGTTCGTCAAGGCGCTCCTGGGTCTGATAGGCAATGATGCTATTGGTGCGATCATCGACGGTTACAGAGCCTCGTACATCCGCTGAACCATCAGCACTGGTGACCGACTGGAACAGTTTGGCCATATCGGCCGCCTTGGCGTAGTTCACCTGAATCAGCTCACGACGCAGCGGGGCGAGTTCGGCGATCTGCTTCTGCGACTCCAGTTCTTGACGCTCACGAGCGGCGATCTCGTCCGCCGGCGCCACCAACAAGACATTGCCGACCTGACGCTTGTCGAGCCCCTTGGTCTTCAGCACCAGGTCCAACGCCTGATCCCATGGCACGTTCTGCAAACGCAGAGTGATATTGCCGGCGACAGTATCGCTTGCAACCAGGTTCAGATCAGTGAAGTCCGCAATCAGCTGCAGCACCGAACGCACATCGATATCCTGAAAGTTGAGCGACAATTTCTCCCCGGTATAAGCAAAGCGCTCAGCCTTGCGGCGTTCTACGTCATCCTGAGTGAGAGGTTTGACACTCAACGTCAGCTTGTTCTCGGTCTGGTAAGCCAGGTAATCGTATAAACCGACTGGTTCAATCACGATACTGGTTCTGTCTGCGCTACCCGTGGCACTGACGAACTGCACCGGCGTCGCGAAATCCTTCACATCCAGCCGTACACGCAGCGACTCGGGCAGGTCAGTTTTGGCGAAGTCCAGACGGATCTTCCCGCCCTGCTCCTGGATATCAGGGCTCACCGATGCATCGGAAAGGGTAATGACGATATTGCCCTCACCCTGCTCCCCACGCTGAAAGTCGATATTACTGATTGTTTTCGGTTGAGGACCGTAGGTTTTCTTGGGCGGAACCGCCGCTACCGAAGCAGGCGCCGAGGCAGAGGGCCGCGACGCGACAGCAGAAGAATCACCAACCAGAACATACAGATCATTACCCTCAACTCGAGTGCTGTATGGCGCCAGACTGGTGAGGTTGACGATCAGACGGGTACGGTCCTTGGCCTCGACAATGGTAACGCTACGCGCATTACCGACGCCCAGTTCACGATTCTTGGAGCCGAGCTTGTTCGACACTCCCGGCAGATCCAAAGCGATACGCGCAGGCTGCTCGATGGTATAGCCGCGAGGAGCCGTTACCGGCTCATCGAAGGAAAGCTTCAGCTCAACTCGATCACCAGGCAAACTGGCGACATTCAAATCCTGAAGATTGGCCGCCAATACCGCGGGCGACAGCAGCGCCGCCAGCAGAGCGACGCTAAGACGCGAAAGAGAGCTGTTCATTTTCGTATCCCGTGTGGCAGACAGATTATTTATATTCATTTCTCACCCCGCCCCGTCAGGAGCGCTCCTTCAAGGAAAGGCTGCGTGGTCGCTCAAGCCAGCCACCTTCGCCATCTGGAACAATTTCCATAACATCGATCTTGGAGTCATCGATCACGAGAATCTTGCCGTGGTTACGCCCAAGAAAGTCGCCTACTTTTACACGATGAACACCACCCGCACCGTTAACCAGAGCGAATAACTGGTGATCGTTTCTCAGCGTGCCAACCATCTCGAATGTTTCGATGTTGAACCCTTCGAGGAATTGCTTGACACGACTTTCATCAGGCTTGATCTCTGGCGCCCCTTTTTGCCGGGTTACGACATCGATCTTGACCGGGGGCTGAAACGGGCTACGTAAAGACGCAGCACGATAAGTGAAGCTTTCATACGGCTGAAAAGTCGGCAGCGGCTCAATAGCGCCTTTAGGCTTTGCGCGCACTTCATCCATATAGGTACGCAAATCGGAAAAATCACCACCGACGCCGCACCCTGTCAGAAGAGAGAACCCCGCCACCAGAACCAAACGAGAGAAACTCATTATTGAGCCCCCTTATCATTGTAGCGATAGGTCTTGGCCATAATCTGCATGCTCAGGCGGCTGGAGTTTCCAGCACTGGCTGGCGCCAACTGAAAATCATGCAGGGTAACGATACGCGGCAGACTGGCAACGCCGCTTACGAAAGTCGCAAGGTCGTGATAACCACCGGTGACTTTGATCTGAATCGGCAACTCGATATAGAACTGCTGAGCCACTTCCGGCAACAGCTTGATCTCTTCGAACTCCAAGCCACTACCCAGGCCGGTACGGGTAATATCCTCCAGCAACCCGGGAACCTCGGTATCGCTTGGCAGCTGACGCAGAAGAGCGCCGAAGGACACCTCCATCTCCTGCATCTGCTCTTTGTAGGCCTCAAGGTTCGCCGCCTGAAAAGCTTTGCTGGAGAACTGCTCCTTCAGCGTCACCTCTTCTCGCTGACGCTGCTCGAGCATGCTTTGCAGATCCTTGAGGTGAAAGTTGTAGCCCAACGCCAGAACGACAATAAGCAGTAGCAGGCCGGCAATGAATTTGACCGCACCAGGCCACGACCCAACATTATTCAAATCAAGGTCATTGACATCAATACTGCGCAGGCTGTCCAAGGAATCTTTAATACTCATTGCACCGCCTCCGCCTTTTCTTGATCAGGCTGCGTCTGCTGGACCGTCAACTGAAACACATTCGCCTGATCCAGAGCCCCCGCAGTAACGGCTTTGACTTCGGTCAGATTAGGAGCCGTTAACCACTCAGAACCATCCAAGTTACGCATCAGATTCGAGACGCGATTATTCGATTCAGCCGCACCAACAATGGCAATGCTCTTACCCGCCATTTTCACATTGGTGAAATACACACCGTCCGGCAGCGTTCTCACCAACTGGTCGAACACACGACCGATAATTGGCCGGTTACCCTGCAAGTCTTGAATAATCTTCATGCGCTCCAACAATTGCTGGCGACGCGTTCTCAACTCACTGATTTCCTTGATACGCGCATCGAGAACTGCGATCTCCTTCTTGATGAAGTCATTTCGCGCATTCTGGTTGCTGATCGCCGCACTGAGAAATTGATCCCCCAGAAACACCAAACCAGCAGCCACAACGAGGACACCGACAAGGCTTACCAAAAACCGCTGCTTGCGCTCCTCGCGCAGCTGTTCACGCCAGGGAAGTAGGTTAATCCGCGCCATCAGTCGAAACTCCTCATCGCCAGACCACAGGCAATCATCAGTGCCGGCGCATCACTGGCCAGCGCACCGGCGTTGACCTTGCTGCTCAGCGCCATATCGGCAAAGGGATTGGCCACTAGCGTCTGCGTACCAATCTTCTGCTGGATCAACCGATCGAGATCAGGAATGGACGCGGTGCCGCCAGCCAGGAGGATGTAGTCGACATCATTGAATTGCCCGGCGGCGAAGAAGAACTGCAGCGAGCGCGAAACCTGCTGAACGACAGCTTCTTTGAACGGTTGCAAAACCTCACTGTCGTAGTCATCTGGAAGACCACCTTGCTTCTTGGCAAGCCCAGCTTCCTCGACCGACAGGCCGTAGCGGCGCTGGATTTCCTCGGTCAGCTGCTTGCCGCCGAAAAGCTGCTCGCGGGTGTAGATGGTGCGGCCATTGTGCAGAACACTGAGCGTGGTCATCGTCGCGCCAATATCCACCACCGCGACGGTCAACTCATCGTGACCACCTCCCAGCTGCGCCTCCAGCAGGCTGTATGCGCGCTCGAGGGCATACGCCTCGACATCGACCACTTTCGCGGTAAGTCCTGCGAGCGCAAGGGCGGCCTCGCGGACCTCCACGTTCTCCTTACGGCATGCAGCCAGCAGCACCTCGACCCGCTCGGGGTTGCGCGGCGCCGCCCCCTGCACTTCGAAATCGATGGCGACTTCTTCCAGCGGGTAGGGAATGTACTGATCGGCCTCGATCTTCAGCTGGTTTTCCAAGTCGTCCTCGGAAAGACCTGCTTCCATTTCGATGGTCTTGGTGATGACAGCCGAACCCGCCACAGCAACTGCAGCCGTCTTGACACCGCTCTTGGCCTTGGCCAATACGCGAGAGAGTGCCTGACCGACCCCCTCCAGCTCGGCGATGTTCTTCTCTACCACTGCGTTAGGTGGAAGCGGCTCGACTGAATAAGCCTCTACTTTGTAGCGGCTTCCCGAGCGACTCAGTTCGAGGAGCTTGACCGAAGTCGAGCTGATATCGATCCCCAGCAGCGTATTCGCTTTCTTAGTGAAGAGCCCTAGCACGACCGTTTTCCTATTGGCATCCGCGACTTACGGACTATTTATGTTTTTCCACATTAAATATCAGTCTTGACAGAAGCGCAAATGGCTCCCCGGGAAAAAAAACGCTTATAATGTGATCAGCTTTTCCCTTTTAGCCTCGGCTCCTGCTTAACTCATTCTTTTACTTGGAATTCCGAACATTTTGATACGCCTGCTGAAGTTCATCTGGTGGTCTTGCGTTGCCGTTTTTTGTGGGCTGTTGCTCAGTTTCAGCGGCGCGTTTCTTTATCTTAGCCCGACCCTTCCGTCCGTCGAGTCGCTGCGCCAGGTACAGCTGCAGATTCCTCTGCGCGTCTACAGCAGCGATGCCAAGCTGATCGCCGAGTTCGGCGAGATGCGCCGTTCGCCCATTCGCTTCGACGAAATCCCCAAGGAATTCATCAGCGCCCTGCTGGCTGCCGAAGACGATAATTTCGCCAATCATTATGGCGTCGATGTGACCAGCCTGATGCGCGCTGCCACGCAATTATTGAAAAGCGGCCAGATTCAGAGCGGTGGCAGCACCATTACCATGCAGGTAGCGAAGAACTTCTTCCTCACCAGCGAGCGCAGTTTCTCGCGCAAGGCCACCGAAATTCTCCTGGCCTTGCAGATCGAGCGCGAACTGAGCAAAGACGAGATCCTCGAGCTCTACGTCAACAAGATCTACCTCGGCCACCGCGCCTACGGCATCGAAGCTGCTGCACAGGTGTACTACGGCAAATCGATCCGTGACCTGAACTTGGCGCAGATGGCGATGATCGCCGGCCTGCCGAAAGCACCGTCGCGCTACAACCCGCTGGTCAATCCGACCCGCGCCAAGGAGCGCCGCGACTGGATTCTCGGCCGCCTGTATCGCCTGGGCCGTATCGATCAGGCCAGCTACGAGCAAGCCCTGGCCGAAGAAGTCGACGCGCGCTACCACGTACCTGCTCCCGAACTGAGCGCGCCTTATATAGCCGAGATGGCGCGTGCGGAGATGGTCGGTCGCTATGGCAGCGAGGCTTACACCGAAGGTTTCAACGTCACCACCACCGTGCCCAGCCAATTGCAGGAAGTGGCCAACACCGCCCTGCGTGACGGACTGATCGCCTATGACCAGCGCCACGGCTATCGCGGTCCTGAGAGTCGCCTGCCGGGCATGACCCGCGAAACCTGGCTGGCCGAGCTGGCCAAGTACCGCAGCATCGGCGGCCTGGAGCCTGCCGTGGTTACCCAGGTAGAGAAAAGCGGCATTCTGGTACTGACCCGTAACAGCGAAGAACAAGCGGTGTCGTGGGACAGCATGAAATGGGCACGTCCTTTCCTCAACACCAACAGCCTCGGACCGCGGCCGCAGCAGCCTGGCGATGTCACCCAGATCGGCGATATCGTTCGCGTGCAGCGCCAGGAGGATGGCAGCCTGCGTTTCACCCAAGTCCCCGCTGCGCAGAGCGCGTTGGTTTCCCTCGACCCATACAGCGGCGCCATTCAGTCACTGGTCGGTGGATTCTCGTTCGATCAGAGCAACTACAACCGCGCCGTGCAGGCCAAGCGCCAGCCGGGTTCGAGCTTCAAGCCCTTCATCTATAGCGCGGCTCTCGATAGCGGCTACACTGCAGCGACGCTCGTCAACGATGCGCCAATCATCCTCTCCGACGACTACCTGTCACAGAAGTGGCGTCCGAAGAACGACAACAACACCTTCCTCGGCCCGATTCGCATGCGCGAAGCGTTGTACAAGTCGCGCAACCTGGTTTCCATCCGCCTGCTGCAGGACATGGGCATCGACCGTAGCTTGCGCTATATCGAGCGCTTCGGCTTCGCCCCGCAGGATCTGCCACGCAACCTGTCACTGGCACTCGGCACTGCCAGCCTGACCCCCATGGAAATCGCTGAGGGCTGGGCCGTCTTCGCCAATGGCGGTTACAAGATCGAGCCGTACCTGATCGAACGCATCGATGACCGCAACGGCAAGCCGCTGTTCCGCGCCAATCCGGCCCGCGTGCCAGGCAGCGCACCGACCGAGGAGAACGCCAACCTCACCGTCAACGCAACTGATGAGTTGCCGCTGGAGGAGCCCAAGGTCGCCGAACAGATCATCGACGAGCGCACCGCCTACATCATGACCAGCATGCTGCAGGACGTGATCAAGCGCGGTACCGGCCGCCGTGCTCTCGCCCTTGGCCGCAATGACCTGGCAGGCAAGACCGGCACCACCAACGAGTCCAAGGACAGCTGGTTCTCAGGCTACAACGCCGATTACGTCACCACCGTCTGGGCCGGCTTCGACCAGCCGGAGAGCCTGGGCCGCCATGAGTACGGCGGCACTGTCGCGCTGCCGATCTGGATGAACTACATGGGCGCAGTACTCAAGGATCGCCCCAACCATCTGCCCAAGGAACCCAAGGGGCTACTGACGCTGCGCGTCGACCCAATCAGTGGCCGCGCTGCCGCACCCGGCACACCGGACGCCTATTTCGAACTGTTCAAGAGTGAAGACTCGCCCCCTCCGATGAGCGAGTTCGAACCTGGCATGGGCGTGCCTGGCAGCCCGCTACCGGCCGACGAGATGGCGCCGATCGACTTGTTCTAGGATAAGGCTCACACGACAGTAAGCGTCGCCCTGAGCCGAATCATCGACAATAAAAAACCCGCCGAAGCGGGTTTTTTATTGCCAGGCCGATCAGCCGTTGAACACTTCATCCACCGACTTGAGCGGATAGTGCTTCGGATAGGGCAGAGTCGCCACGCCGGATTCGATGGCAGCCTTGGCCACTGCATCGCAAACCACGGTGATCAGACGCTGGTCCATTGGCTTCGGAATGATGTACTCACGACCGAACGACAGCTCGATACCGCCGTAGGCGTCGCAGACTTCCTGCGGTACCGGCAACTTGGCCAGATCACGCAGCGCCAGCGCTGCGGCGATCTTCATCTCTTCGTTGATGCGGGTGGCGCGCACGTCCAGAGCACCGCGGAAGATGAAGGGGAAACCCAGCACATTGTTGACCTGGTTCGGATAGTCCGAACGACCGGTGGCCATGATCACGTCGTTGCGCGTCTCGTGCGCCAGCTCCGGTTTGATTTCCGGATCCGGGTTGGAGCAGGCGAAGACGATCGGGTTGGCCGCCATACGCTGGAGATCTTCCGGGCTCAGCAGGTTGGCGCCGGACAGACCGACGAATACGTCCGCGCCGTCGAGCGCATCGGACAGGGTGCGACGATCGGTTTCGTGAGCGAATACCGCCTTGTACTGGTTCAGATCATCGCGGCCAGCGTGAATCACGCCCTTGCGATCGATCATGAAGATGTTCTCGACCTTGGCGCCCATGCTCACCAGCAGCTTCATGCAGGAGATGGCGGCAGCACCGGCCCCCAGGCAGACGATCTTCGCCTCTTCCAGGGTCTTGCCGGCGATTTCCAGGGCGTTGAGCATGCCGGCAGCGGTAACGATCGCAGTGCCGTGCTGGTCATCGTGGAATACCGGAATGTCGCACTGCTCGATCAGCGCGCGCTCGATCTCGAAGCACTCGGGGGCCTTGATATCTTCCAAGTTGATGCCGCCGAAGGTGATGGAGATGCGCTTGACGGTGTCGATGAAGGCCTGCGGGCTTTCCGAATCTACTTCGATATCGAACACATCGATACCGGCGAAACGCTTGAACAGCACGCCTTTACCTTCCATCACCGGCTTGGACGCCAGCGGGCCGAGGTTACCCAGGCCGAGGATGGCGGTGCCATCGGAAATAACGGCTACCAGGTTGCCTTTACCGGTGTAACGGTAGGCCAGCTCGGCGTCACGAGCGATTTCGCGAACCGGCTCAGCGACACCCGGGCTGTAGGCCAGCGACAGGTCGCGGGCAGTAGCGGTGGCTTTGGTCAACTCGACGCTCAGCTTACCGGGGCGGGGCTGGGCGTGATATTCGAGAGCGGCAGTTTTTAGATCTGACATAGTGGCATTTCCGCTTTTGTTGGCTGTTGAACGGGCAGGCGGCCGAGGATACGCAAGTTGTATACACCTGCACAAGACCGTTCGGTCGCGATTGAAGCGCCGCGCTAGCGCAGCGTTTTCAGCCACTCTCCAGCACGCGGCTCACCGCTTGGGTAGAGCCCGTTGAGCAGGCGCAACTGGGCCTCGCCGTCGGCCGGCAGCGGCGAATTCTTGGCCAAAGCGGAGATGCTCTGCCCTGCCTTCGCCCTTACCAGGTGCAGGCGCACTGGCTCGGCCAGCTTGCGTTCGGCAGGCTTCAGCGGCCGGTAACTGCGGATAACCTCAAGGAAACGTTGGTCCTCGGTTTCCAGCGAGGCACGACCTTTCACCGCTGCCACAAACAGGTAAGCGTTGTCGCCACGATAGATCACCGCCACGCGACGCGCCGACTGACCCTGCAACACCGCCGTATAGCCCTGCAACGCACCAAGGCGCAGCTCCTCACCGGCCATCAGACGCTGGTTGCCGACGCGCTGGCGCAGAAATTCGGCAGGCGACAGACGCTTGTCCGCCGCTTCCAGGGTCATGGCGATGAAAGCCTGCTCATCCGGGGTGTGGCCGATCAACACATCGGGGCGATTGACCAGTTGCCAGCCCTGCGGGTAGGTCAGGGTGAAGTCCAGCTCGCCGTGATAGAAATTGCGCCCACGACGAATGCCGCTGGCGGCCGAATCGCCGAACACCAGGCCGTCGAGCATCTGCAGGAAATTGTCGCGCCCCACTTCCTGATTACCGCCCACCAGCGCACGTGCAGGACCGATCACCTCCTGCAGACGACGATCATTGTCCGGGTGGGTGTCGAACAAGCCGTGGTAGCCACCCGCCGCGGGCACTTCGCCCCGCTTGGCTGCCTGCTCGCGGGCGAAATCCTCCTGCGCCTTGAGCACCTTGACCACCTCGATCATCGCTTGCGGATCGTAGCCACCACGCGCCAGGTATTGCGCGCCAAGGCCGTCGGCTTCCAGCTCCATGTCGCGCCCGTAGCCGCGCACGAAAGCATTGCCCATGGCACTGGTCAGATCCCCTACCGCCCCGACACCGGTACCGATGGCCGCAGCCTGCCCGAGCAAGCCCCAGGCCGTGGACTGGCTTTGCTGGCGCACGCTGTGGCGCGCGGTCACGTGACCGACCTCGTGGCCCAGCACGGCCGCCAGTTCCGCTTCGGAATTGAGATAGGCGAGCAGGCCACGGTGGATATAGATGTAGCCCCCCGGCAAGGCGAAGGCGTTGACGTCCGGGCTGTCCACCAAGGTGAAAACGTAGTTGAGCTGATTGCGATGGCTGCTGCGTGCCACCCGCTCGCCGACGCGCTGGATATAGGCCTGCAACTTGGCGTCCTCATAGCGCGGATACTGCTTGAGGATTTCCTGGTTGTAACGCGCACCAAGTTCCAGCTCCTGACGCTCGCTCATCATCACGAAATCGGTGCGGCCCGTGGCGGGATTGACCGCGCAACCCGCCAACCAGCCGCAGATAAAACACAGCGTCAATGCGCGTATCATGGCAACACCTCCAGCATCGCCGAATGAGTAAGCGGCAGCATCCAGCGCGCCTGCCCAGATTTCAAGCCACCGCGACTCTGGCGATCGATGACCCAGCCCCGCGCCTCCACCCGTCGCCCTTCGAGCCGCTGCAAGGCGCGCACATCGAACTCGCCAAGCAGCTCAGGCGACACGCGCAATACCCGCCCCCCATCGAGATCGAGCCAGAGGCCGCCACGATTGCGTTGCACACCCGCCACCCGCCCGCCGAGCATGGCGAAGCCGCCACTTTTTATTTGGCCAGCCGTCTTCACTTGCTCGGTGCGCCACACACCCAGACGCTGACGCCGTGCCTGGCGCTCGGCCTCTACCTGACAACTCACGAGTGCACTATTGGGCGCCACGGCGACCATGAAACCAAGGCCTTCACCCAGCAACTGCGCTTCCAGATTACGCCCCTGACGGTCGTAAAGATGGGCCAGGGTACGACCGTAACGATCCTTGCGCTGCTCACCGTAGAGCAGGCCGACACGGCCATCACTGGCATCGACCAGCGCCTGCAGACGACGCTTGGATTGCACGGCGAAAGGCTCGTCACTACGTCCCTTGCGCCCCAGCTCAGGTGCGTTGATGCCGATCAGGCGAATGCTGCGCCCATCGGTCAGGCGCACGGTGTCGCCATCGACCACCTGACGTACGACGACCTGAGCCAGATCTGTGCGCTGCGGACAGAAGGCCTGCGCCAGATCGACACACAGCAGAGAAACGAAAAAGGCGCCCACCAGGGACGCCTTTTTCAGATTCACGGAAAGGTGCATGGCACGTTCCGTAATCGTTCGGTCGCTTACTTGGCGCCGAATACGCCGAAGCGCTGCTTGAAGCGATCGATACGGCCGCCGGTGTCCAGCACTTTCTGCTTACCGGTGTAGAACGGGTGGCACTCGGAGCAAACGTCGAGGCTCAGGTTCTTGCCCAGGGTGGAGCGGGTCTTGATCACGTTACCGCAGGAGCAGGTAGCGTCGATTTCGACGTAGTTCGGATGGATATCGGCTTTCATCGTGCTTTCCTCGGGGTAGTCGTGCCGCCACCCGACCAATGTCAGGCACCGCACAGAAATAGGCCGCGCATCTTACCAGAGACGCAGACCGATGCAAGCCACGCAAGGCGCCGGTCGTCGCGTGTTAAGATCGCCGGCCTGTCAATGGAGCTTCTGGCTTGCCCAACCTGATCCTGCGCCTCGCGCTGCCCTCGCCGCTGCGCCGCCTGTTCGACTACCTCGCCCCCGCCGGCGTGTCGCGCAGCGCCTTGCAGCCAGGCGCACGCCTGCGCGTGCCCTTCGGCCGGCGCGAGATGATCGGCGTGCTGGTAGAAGTCGACAGCCAGAGCGAGGTCCCGACGGACAAGCTCAAGCCCGCCCTGGAACTGCTCGACGCCCGCCCACCGCTGCCGGCGTCGCTGTTCAAGCTGTGCCTGTGGACGGCGCAGTACTACCAGCACAGCCTAGGCGACACCCTGAGCTGGGCCTTGCCCGTGTTGCTACGCCAGGGCGAACCCGCCGAAACCCGCCAGGAGCGTTACTGGCTGGCCAACAAAGGCGCCAGCGTCGACGACCCTCGCCTGGCCCGCGCGCCACGCCAGCGCGACGCCCTCAAGGCACTGGCGCAACACCCGCACGGTGTCGCCCACAGCCTGCTCAGCCAGCTGCAACTCAACCGCGACAGCCTGCAATTGCTGCATGAGAAGGGGCTGGTACGGGTCGAGGTGCGCCGCACCCAGCCGCATGCCAAGCCGGCGCACTGGCTGGCACAACCGGAACTGCCACTGAATGCCGAGCAGCGTGCCGCGGTGAATGCCGTGGCGTCAGGCTGGGGCCAGTTCAATGCCTTTCTACTGGCGGGCGTCACCGGCAGCGGCAAGACCGAGGTTTACCTGCAACTGATCCACCAATGCCTGGAGGCCGGCAAGCAGGCGCTGGTGCTGATCCCCGAGATCAACCTCGGGCCGCAGACCTTCGACCGCTTCGCTCGCCGCTTCAATGCACGTATCGCCCTGCTGCATTCGGCAGTGAACGACCGCGAGCGCCTCGACGCCTGGCTGGCGGCACGCGATGGCGAGGCCGACATCATCATCGGCACGCGCTCGGCGCTGTTCACGCCGATGAAGAACCCGGGGCTGATCATCGTCGACGAAGAACACGACGCTTCCTATAAACAGCAGGAAGGTCTGCGCTACCACGCCCGTGACCTGGCGCTGGTGCGCGCCCGCCAGGAAGACGTGCCCATCGTCCTCGGCTCGGCCACACCTTCGCTGGAGAGCCTGCACAACGCCTACAGCGGCCGCTATGCCCTGCTCAAGCTGACCCAGCGCGCCGGCGGCGCCAGCCAGCCGCGCTTCCTGCGCCTGGACGTGAAGAGCCGGCCACTGGATTCGGGCATCTCCGGGCCGATGCAGCAGGCCATCGCCCAGACCCTCGCCGCCGGCCAGCAGGTGCTGGTGTTTCTCAACCGCCGCGGCTTCGCCCCGACCCTGCTCTGCCACGACTGCGGCTGGCTGTCCGAATGCCCACGCTGCGACGCACGCATGACCGTGCACCAGCGCTATCAGGAACTGCGCTGCCATCACTGCGGCCACGTCGAGAAACAGCCGAGCAACTGCCCGAAATGCCAGCACGTCGACCTGCGCCCGGTCGGGGCTGGCACCGAGCGCGCCGAAGAGCGCCTGGCGGTGCTGTTCCCCGACTACCCGGTGCTGCGCATCGACCGCGACAGCACCTCACGCAAGGGCGCGATGGATCGCCTGTTCGCCACCATCAACAAGGGCGAGCCGTGCATCCTGGTCGGCACCCAGATGCTCGCCAAGGGTCATCACTTCCCCAGAGTGACACTGGTGTCGATCCTCGATGCCGACGGCGGCCTGTTCTCCGCCGATTTCCGCGCCAGCGAGCGCATGGCGCAGCTGATCGTGCAGGTTGCCGGTCGCGCCGGCCGCGCCGAGGAACCGGGCAAGGTGATTATCCAGAGCCACCTGGCCGACCATCCGCTGCTGGTGCAACTGACCGAGCAAGGCTACTTCGCCTTCGCCGAACAGGAGCTGAGCGAACGCCGCAGTGCCGGTCTGCCACCATTCTGCCACCTGGCGTTGCTGCGCGCCGAAGCGCACAAGCCTGGCCAGGCCGAGAGTTTTCTCGATGAGGCCTGCAGCGAGGCCGAATATTTGCTGGGCGAACTGGGTCTGACCGGCATCGAACTGCTCGGACCGGTGCCCGCACCGATGGAACGCCGCGCCGGGCGCTTCCGCGCGCAACTGCTGCTGCAGGGCAATGCCCGCGCGCCACTACACCGGCTGCTCAACCGCTGGTTGCATGCACTGGAACAAATGCCCAGCGGTCGTGCAGTGCGCTGGTCGCTGGATGTCGACCCGATCGACCTGTTTTGACGCACCACCGCTTCGCCTAACCATAGGGTGCGCCGTGCGCACCCGCTTCTCGATTCGCAACCAGGCAACCCTTTGTGCGCATAGCGCACCCTACAAGTTATGGCCTGCAGCCTGTCGCTACTTCTATAATGCGCAGTTTTCGATCAAAGCCCCAAGGCAACCCGAGCCGAACATGAAAGACAGCATTCGCCACCTGATCCAGCAAGCCCTCGACCGCCTGACCGCCGAAGGCGTGTTACCTGCGGGCCTGACGCCGGCCATCCAGGTGGAGAACACCAAGGACAAGAGCCACGGCGACTTCGCCAGCAACATCGCCATGATGCTGGCCAAACCCGCCGGCATGAAGCCGCGCGACCTGGCCGAGAAACTGATCGCGGCATTACCGGCCGACGAGCAGATCACCAAGGTGGAAATCGCCGGTCCCGGCTTTCTCAACTTCTTCCAGAACAGCGATGTCCTGGCTCAGTACCTGGAAGCGGCACTGGCCGACGCCCATCTCGGCGTGCGCAAGAACGGCCCCGCGCAGCGCGTGGTGGTCGACCTGTCGGCGCCGAACCTGGCCAAGGAAATGCACGTCGGCCACCTGCGCTCGACCATCATCGGAGACGGCGTGGCGCGCGTACTGGAGTTCCTCGGTGACACCGTGATCCGCCAGAACCATGTCGGCGACTGGGGCACCCAATTCGGCATGCTGCTGGCCTACATGCAGGAAAACCCGGCCGCCGCCGAAAGCGAGCTGGCCGACCTGGAAGGTTTCTACCGCGCCGCCAAGAAGCGCTTCGACGAATCCCCCGAGTTCGCCGACCGCGCCCGTGAGCTGGTGGTGCAACTGCAGGCCGGCGACGCCGAGTGCCTGCGCCTGTGGCACCGTTTCAACGACATCTCCCTGTCGCACTGCCAGGCGCTGTATGACCGTCTCGGCGTCAAGCTCTCCATGGCCGACGTCAAGGGCGAGAGTGCCTATAACGACGACCTGCCGCAGGTGGTCGCCGATCTCGCCGCCAAGGGCCTGCTGACCGAAGACAACGGCGCCCAGTGCGTGTTCATGGACGAATTCAAGAACGCCGAAGGCAACCCGCTCCCGCTGATCGTGCAGAAGGCAGGCGGCGGCTACCTGTACGCCACCACCGACCTGGCCGCCACCCGCTACCGCGCAGGCGTGCTCAAGGCCGACCGCGTGCTGTACTTCGTCGACCAGCGCCAGGCCCTGCACTTCCAGATGGTCTTCGCCTGCGCGCGCCTGGCCGGCTTCGTCCCGGCCAGCATGGACATGGAACACATGGGCTTCGGCACCATGAACGGCCCGGACGGCCGCCCGTTCAAGACCCGCGACGGCGGCACGGTGAAGCTGGTGCAACTGCTCGACGAAGCCGAACAGCGCGCCTACAGCCTGGTCAAGGACAAGAACCCGGACCTGGGCGAGGACGAGCTGCGTAGAATCGCCCGCGTGGTTGGCATCGCCTCGGTGAAGTACGCCGACCTGTCCAAGCATCGCACCAGCGACTACAGCTTCAACTTCGACCTGATGCTCAGCTTCGAGGGCAATACCGCACCCTACCTGCTGTACGCCTACACCCGCGTGGCCGGCGTGTTCCGCAAGCTGGGCAAGGGCGTGGACGAGATCGGCGGGCAGATCACCCTGGTCGCCGAGCAGGAGCAAGCCCTGGCAGCCAAGCTGGCACAATTCAACGAGCTGCTCGGCAACGTCGCCAACAAGGGCACGCCGCATATCCTTTGTGCCTACCTGTATGACCTCGCCGGCCTGTTCTCCAGCTTCTATGAGAACTGTCCGATCCTCAGCGCCGAGGACGAGGCCACCCGTGACAGCCGCCTGCGCCTGGCAGCCCTTACCGGCCGCACCCTCAAGCAGGGCCTGGAGCTGCTCGGCCTGGAAACTCTGGAGCGGATGTAAATGGCAGCGCGCAAGAAGCCGGCACCGAAACGCGGCGCCAGTCGCTATCAGGCCCCAGCGAAGAAGCCGGTACCGGGCTGGATCTGGCTGGCCTGCGGCCTGGTGGTCGGCGGTTTCTTCATGTTCCTGTTCAGCCTCGAACCAGGCCGTGACGAGATCAAGCGCGACAAGGGCGAACAAGTGCGCAGCACCAAGCCTGAGCCGAAGCCGACGCAACCCGAGCCATCCAGGCCCAAGTACGACTTCTACACTCTGCTGCCGGAGTCGGAAGTGATCCTGCCGCAGGCACTGGAAGAAACGCCACCACCCGTGCCTGAGCAAAAGCCGGTCACCCCGGAAGAAGCCGCGAAGATCGACACCGCTCGCGCCGAAGCGGCCCTTAACGGCCAGGTGCCGCCGCCCCCACCGCCCGTCCTGGCCAGCGCGCCGGTCACCACGCAGTTCTTCCTGCAGGCCGGCTCGTTCCGTAAACGTGATGACGCCGACGGCCTGCGCGCGCAGATCATCCTGCTCGGCCAGAACGTACGGGTGGAAACCGGCAAGGTGCGTGAGGAAACCTGGCACCGCGTACTGGTCGGCCCCTTCGCCAGCCGCGAGCAACTGGCCAGCGCGCAGAAGACCCTGGCAGCCGGCGGCTTCAGCAACCTGCTGTTACAGCAACGCCAGGTCCGCTGATCGCCGATTGACCCGCCGCCGGTTGAAAAGCTGCGGCGGGCACCCCATCTGAGTTTCCATCCGGGCAAGTTCGCCCCGCAGCGTGGAGATTCACCCTTGACCACCATCGTTTCAGTGCGCCGCCACGGCAAGGTCGTGATGGCTGGCGACGGCCAGGTTTCCCTCGGCAACACCGTCATGAAGGGCAACGCCAAGAAGGTGCGCCGCCTCTACCACGGCCAGGTGCTGGCCGGCTTCGCCGGTGCCACCGCCGACGCCTTCACCCTGTTCGAGCGCTTCGAAGGCCAGTTGGAAAAACACCAGGGTCACCTGGTGCGCGCCGCCGTCGAGCTGGCCAAGGACTGGCGTACCGACCGCAGCCTGAGCCGCCTGGAAGCCATGCTGGCAGTGGCCAACAAGGACGCCTCGCTGATCATCACCGGCAACGGCGACGTCGTCGAACCCGAGGAAGGCCTGATCGCCATGGGCTCCGGCGGCAACTTCGCCCAGGCCGCCGCCCGCGCCCTGCTGATGAAGACCGACCTGTCCGCCCTCGAGGTAGCGCAGACTGCACTCGGCATCGCCGGCGACATCTGCGTGTTCACCAATCATCACCAGACAATAGAGGAACTGGACGCGCCCGAGTGACGTCCGTTCTTCATACAGATTCGATAGCGAGCCAAACTCCATGTCCATGACGCCCCGCGAGATCGTCCACGAACTCAACCGCCACATCATCGGCCAGGACGACGCCAAGCGCGCCGTGGCCATCGCCCTGCGCAACCGCTGGCGGCGCATGCAGCTGCCGGCCGAACTGCGCCAGGAAGTCACGCCGAAGAATATCCTGATGATCGGCCCCACCGGCGTCGGAAAGACCGAGATCGCCCGTCGTCTGGCCAAGCTGGCCAATGCGCCGTTCCTCAAAGTGGAAGCCACCAAGTTCACCGAGGTCGGCTATGTCGGCCGCGATGTCGAATCGATCATCCGCGACCTGGCCGATGCAGCGGTGAAAATGCTGCGTGAGCAGGAAATCACCAAGGTCCGCCACCGCGCCGAAGATGCCGCCGAGGAGCGCATCCTCGACGCGCTGCTGCCACCCGCGCGCCAGGGCTTCGGTGACGAGCCGGTGCGCAGCGAGGATTCCAATACCCGTCAGCTGTTCCGCAAGCGCCTGCGCGAAGGTCAGTTGAACGACAAGGAAATCGACATCGAAGTGGCCGACTCGCCCATGGGCGTAGAGATCATGACCCCGCCAGGCATGGAAGAAATGACCAACCAGCTGCAGAACCTGTTCTCCAGCATGGGCAAGGGCAAGAAGAAGAGCCGCAAGCTCAAGGTCGCCGACGCGCTGAAACTGGTGCGCGACGAGGAGGCCGCCCGCCTGGTCAACGAGGAAGAACTCAAGGCTCGAGCCCTGGAAGCCGTCGAGCAGCACGGCATCGTTTTCATCGACGAGATCGACAAGGTCGCCAAGCGCGGCAACACCGGCGGCGCCGATGTGTCGCGTGAAGGCGTGCAGCGCGACCTGCTGCCGCTGATCGAAGGTTGTACGGTCAACACCAAGCTGGGCATGGTCAAGACCGACCATATCCTGTTCATTGCCAGCGGCGCCTTCCACCTGAGCAAACCCAGCGATCTGGTGCCCGAACTGCAGGGTCGCCTGCCGATCCGCGTCGAGCTCAAGGCGCTGAGCCCGCAGGACTTCGAGCGCATCCTCAGCGAGCCGCATGCCTCGCTCACCGAGCAGTACAGTGCACTGCTGCAGACCGAGGGTTTGAACATCGAGTTCGCCGAAGACGGCATCAAGCGTCTGGCCGAGATCGCCTGGCAGGTCAACGAGAAGACCGAAAACATCGGCGCCCGCCGCCTGCACACGCTGCTCGAGCGCCTGCTGGAGGAGGTGTCCTTCAGTGCCGGCGACCTGGCAGGCCAGCAGAACGGCGAGCCGATCCGTATCGACGCGGCTTACGTCAACGGTCACCTCGGCGAGCTGGCACAGGACGAAGACCTGTCGCGCTATATTCTGTAAATCCAGAAGCACGATCTTAGAGCCGGTGGCCGGCGTCATTCTGTAGGAGCGGCTGGGCGGCATTCCGCTTCAGCCGCGAAATTCGCGGATAAATCCGCTCCTACAGGACGGTGCAATCACTCAACTGGGCGTTGTGCCTAAAAAGATCACGGAAATCAGCCATGCCCATCCCCAGCGCGATCAAACTGCACAAGGCCTCGAAAACCCTGGAGCTGCGCTACGGCGAACAGAGCTATTCGCTCAGCGCCGAGTTCCTGCGCGTGCACTCGCCGTCGGCCGAGGTGCAGGGGCATGGCAAGCCGACTCTGCAGACCGGCAAGCTCAACGTCGGCCTGGAGCGCATCGAACCGGCCGGCAACTATGCACTGAAACTGTGCTTCGACGACGGCCATGACAGCGGCCTGTTCACTTGGGACTATCTGCACGAGTTGGCCACCCGGCATGATCAGCTGTGGGCCGACTATCTGGCGCAGCTCAGCGCCGCTGGGAAATCCCGCGACCCCAGCGAATCGGTCGTACGTCTGATGCTCTGAGGCGTCAGGAAAACCCTTGCCACAGAGCGCTCGGCGCATCCGCCAACGACCACGTTAACGACAGTTAGGGCGAGTTTTCTAATCTATCGCGGCATACTCCTGCGCCATCGAGCAGCTTGCTTAACTTCACAAACTCGGGTAACCAAGGAACTGGCAGGTTCCCTGCATTTGGCAGTGCCAGGTGCAACGAAATACGCGGACTCGATCCGCCCCCGGTAACCCGAGCAGTACCAGGCCCTGTGTCGCCGTGCGCCCTCGCAGGCCGGTATTCGTCTCAGGACAATGGAGCGTCGTAGATGAGTGATAAGAATAACGAAGACCTGAAACGCCAGGCCTCGGAAAACACCCTGGGACTCAACCCGGTGATTGGTATCCGCGGCAAGGATCTCCTGACCTCTGCCCGCATGGTGCTCTCCCAGGCACTCAAGCAACCCTTCCACAGCGCCAAGCACGTCGCCCATTTCGGCCTCGAACTGAAGAACGTCATGCTCGGCCAGTCCGCGCTCAAGCCTGAAGACGGCGACCGCCGTTTCGCCGACCCGGCCTGGAGCCAGAACCCGCTATATCGCCGCTACCTGCAGACCTACCTGGCCTGGCGCAAGGAACTGCATGACTGGATCGAACACAGCTCGCTGTCCGAGCAGGACGCCAGTCGCGGCCACTTCGTCATCAACCTGATGACCGAAGCCATGGCGCCGTCCAACAGCATGGCCAACCCGGCCGCGGTCAAACGCTTCTTCGAAACCGGCGGCAAAAGCCTGCTCGATGGTCTCTCCCACCTGGCCAAGGACATGGTGCACAACGGCGGCATGCCCAGCCAGGTGAACATGGAGGCCTTCGAGGTCGGCAAGAACCTGGCCACCACCGACGGCGCCGTGGTATTTCGCAACGATGTGCTGGAGCTGATCCAGTACAAGCCAATCACCGAGAGCGTGCACGAGCGCCCGCTGCTGGTGGTGCCACCGCAGATCAACAAGTTCTACGTCTTCGACCTGTCGCCCGACAAGAGCCTGGCGCGCTTCCTGTTGCGCAGCCAGGTACAGACCTTCGTGGTCAGCTGGCGCAACCCGACCAAGGCACAGCGCGAGTGGGGCCTGTCCACATACATCGAGGCGCTCAAGGAAGCCATCGACGTGATCTGCGCCATCACCGGCAGCAAGGACGTCAACATGCTAGGCGCCTGCTCCGGCGGCCTGACCACTGCCTCGCTGCTCGGTCACTATGCAGCGCTTGGCCAGCAGAAGGTCAACGCCCTGACCCTGCTGGTCAGCGTGCTCGACACCCAGCTCGACACCCAGGTTGCCTTGTTCGCCGACGAGAAGACCCTGGAAGCCGCCAAGCGCCGCTCCTACCAGGCCGGCGTACTGGAGGGTAGCGACATGGCCAAGGTGTTCGCCTGGATGCGCCCCAACGACCTGATCTGGAACTACTGGGTCAACAACTACCTGCTCGGCAACGAGCCACCAGTGTTCGACATCCTTTATTGGAACAACGACACCACGCGTCTGCCGGCCGCGCTGCATGGCGAGTTCATCGACATGTTCCAGACCAACCCACTGACCCGTCCGGGCGCGCTGGAAGTCTGCGGCACACCGATCGACCTCAAGCAGGTCACCTGTGATTTCTTCGTCGTCGCCGGCACCACCGACCACATCACGCCATGGGACTCCTGCTACAAGTCGGCGCACCTGTTCGGCGGCAAGTGCGAGTTCGTGCTGTCCAACAGCGGCCATATCCAAAGCATTCTCAACCCACCGGGTAATCCCAAGGCGCGCTACATGACCAACAGCGAGATGCCGCTGGACCCGAAGGCCTGGCAGGAAAGCTCGACCAAGCACGCCGACTCCTGGTGGCTACATTGGCAGACGTGGCTGAGCGAACGCTCGGGCGAAACCAAGAATGCGCCACGAGCGCTGGGCAACAAGAAATTCCCGGCCGGCGAAGCCGCTCCGGGCACCTATGTACACGAACGCTGATTTTCAGTCTCAACCGCAGCGGCACCGGGAAGTGCCGCACGCCACGACGGTCTGACCGGCGTGGAACCAGGTAACCCCTGGTAACCCTGGAGGCGGCCCGGACGGCCCTCTCCAGCGCTCAACTCCACAGGGGCTGCGCCTATGCCGCAACCATTCGTATTCCGCACCATCGATCTCGATGGGCAGACCATCCGCACCGCGGTGCGGCCAGGCAACAGCCAGTTGGTGCCGCTGCTGATCTTCAACGGCATCGGCGCCAACCTGGAGCTGGTGATGCCCTTCGTCGCCGCCCTGGACCCGGAGCTGGAAATCATCGCCTTCGACGTCCCCGGTGTCGGCGGTTCCTCCACGCCGGCCACGCCCTACCGCTTCCCCGGTCTGGCCAAGCTGGCAGCGCGCATGCTCGATTACCTCGACTACGGTCAGGTCAATGCCATCGGCGTGTCCTGGGGCGGCGCCCTGGCGCAGCAGTTCGCCCATGACTATCCCGAGCGCTGCAAGAAGCTGATCCTCGCCGCCACGTCAGCCGGCGCGGTGATGGTGCCGGGCAAGCCCAAGGTGCTCTGGCGCATGGCCAGCCCACGCCGCTATGTGCAGCCGTCCTACGGTGTGCGCATCGCCCCGGACATCTACGGTGGCGCCTTCCGGCGCGACCCCAAGCTGGCCATGGCGCACGCCAGCAAGGTGCGCTCGGGCGGCAAGATGGGCTACTACTGGCAGCTGTTCGCCGGCCTCGGCTGGACCAGCATCCACTGGCTGCACAAGATCCGCCAACCGACCTTGGTGATGGCCGGCGACGACGACCCACTGATTCCGCTGATCAACATGCGCCTGCTGGCCTGGCGCATTCCCAACGCCGAACTGCACGTGATCGACGACGGCCACCTGTTCCTGGTTACCCGCGCCGAAGCGGTGGCCCCGATCATCATGAAGTTTCTCGAAGAGGAACGGCACCGCGCGGTGATGCACCCGCAGCCCACACCATTGCGCCAGCATTGACCGCACCAGCGTAGTGCGCAATGTTCTGCGTGCTCGACAAAGGGGCCGCTCAAGGCCTCTTGTTGTTCGACGCGGCGCTCTGGAATGCACTTCCCGCGCGCCTGGTACAGGGCTTGCTGCACACCCTGCACAAGTACAAGGTGCGTGTCAGGCAGTCCGCGCCATGAAAGTCTCTAGACGGTTTGACGACGGAGTGTTGCCCCATGCGAGACAAGTCGAACCCGGCTTCACTGCCGGCACCTGCCAGTTTCATGAATGCCCAGAGCGCCGTGGTCGGCGTGCGCGGTCGCGATCTGTTGTCCACCATGCGCCTGCTGGCCGCCCAGGGCCTGAAGAACCCGGTGCGCAGTGGACGTCATCTGCTGGCCTTCGGCAGCCAGCTTGGCCGGGTGCTGCTCGGCGATACCCTGCACAAGGTCAACCCGCAAGACGCGCGTTTCGCCGACCCGACCTGGCACCTCAACCCCTTCTACCGACGCAGCCTGCAGGCCTATCTGGCGTGGCAGAAACAACTGGCTGCGTGGATCGACGACAGCGATCTGTCGGCCGATGACCGCGCCCGCGCGCGCTTTCTCGCATCGCTGATGAGCGACGCCCTGTCACCGTCGAACAGCCCGCTCAACCCGCAGGCACTCAAGGAGCTGTTCAACACAGGAGGTAGTAGCGCCTTCAAGGGCCTGCGCCATCTGCTCGACGACCTGCTGAACAACGACGGCCTGCCCAGCCAGGTCAGCAAACACGCCTTCGAGGTCGGCCGTAATCTGGCCTGCACGCCAGGTGCCGTGGTCTTTCGCAACGAGCTTCTGGAACTGATCCAGTACAAGCCGATGAGCGAAAAGCAGTACCTGCGCCCACTGCTGATCGTGCCGCCACAGATCAACAAGTACTACATATTCGACCTGTCCAACGACAAGAGCTTCGTCCAGTACGCACTGAAGAACGGCCTGCAGACCTTCATGATCAGCTGGCGCAACCCCGATCCACGCCACCGCGAATGGGGCCTGTCGAGCTACGTGCAGGCCGTCGAGGAGGCCGTCGATGCCTGCCGCGCCATCTCCGGCAGCAAGGACGTCAACCTGCTCGGCGCCTGCGCCGGCGGCCTGACCATCGCCGCCCTGCAAGGCCACCTGCAGGCACGCCGCCAGCTGCGCAAAGTTGCCAGCGCCACCTACATGGTCAGTCTGCTCGATAGCCAGATCGACAGCCCGGCGATGCTCTTCGCCGACGAGGAAACCCTCGAATCGGCCAAGCGCCGCTCCTACCAGCAGGGCGTGCTGGACGGTCGCGACATGGCCAGAGTATTCGCCTGGATGCGCCCCAACGACCTGATCTGGAACTACTGGGTCAACAATTACCTGCTTGGCAAGCAGCCGCCAGCCTTCGACATCCTCTACTGGAACAACGACAACACGCGGCTGCCCGCTGCACTGCATGGCGACCTGATCGATTTCTTCAAACACAACCCGCTTAGCCGCGCGGGTGCGTTGGAGGTCTGCGGTACGCCAGTGGATCTGGCCAAGGTCAACGTCGACAGCTTCAGCGTGGCCGGTATCAACGATCACATCACGCCCTGGGATGCGGTCTATCGCTCGACCCTGCTGCTTGGCGGCAACCGCCGCTTCATTCTGTCCAATAGCGGGCATATCCAGAGCATTCTCAACCCGCCGGGCAACCCCAAGGCCAACTACTACGAGAACACCAAGCTCACCTCCGACCCACGCGCCTGGTATCACGACGCCACGCACCAGCAAGGCAGTTGGTGGCCACAGTGGCTGGAGTGGATGCAGGCACGCTCCGGCGCGCAACGCGAAACCCTGATGGCGCTGGGTAACCAGAACCATCCGGCCATGGAGGCGGCACCGGGCACTTACGTGCATATCCGCTGAAGCGGCATGCCACGAAGCCCCCAGCGCCAACAAAACCTGCGCGGCATGCCCACATCCTTCATCCGGCGCTTCGCTCCACCTTCCCCCGAAGAGAGAAGGACATGAGAGATGTCGCTACGCGACTTTTACTAAAGGGATGGCCGGCTGCACGCCGGCCGGTTATCGTCAGCCCTTCGCGCCTAATCGAACAAGAAGCCAAGGATGAAAACCCGCGAGCGCATTCTGCAAACCGCCCTGCAGCTGTTCAACGAGCAGGGCGAGCCCAACGTTTCCACACTGGAAATCGCCAACGAGCTGGACATCAGCCCGGGCAATCTCTACTACCACTTCCATGGCAAGGAGCCGCTGGTACTGGAGCTTTTCGAGCGTTTCCAGAGCGAGATGGCGCCTTTGCTCGACCCGCCAGCCGAAGCCCAGCTGGACGTCGAGGACTACTGGCTGTTCCTGCACCTGATCGTCGAGCGCCTGTCGCAGTACCGCTTTCTCTTCCAGGACCTGTCCAACCTGGCCGGGCGTCTGCCGAAACTGGCGCGCGGCATTCGTCACTGGCTGAACGCGCTGAAACGCACGCTGGCCTCCCTGCTCGCCCGCCTGATGGCCGACGGCCAACTGGCCAGCGGCACCCAGGCGCTCGGCCAACTGGTCGAGCAGATCACCCTGACTCTGCTGTTCTCCCTCGACTATCAGCGCATCCTCGACCAGGAAGGTGAAGTGCGCCTGGTGGTGTACCAGATCATGATGCTGGTGGCGCCACACCTGAACCAGCCCTCACGCAGCACCGTCGAGCACTTGGCGCAGCGGTATCTGGAAGCCTGACGCGCAGCCTCGGTTGCTGTGCATGGCGCACCCTGCGACCGCAAACGAAAACGCCCGGCAGGCCGGGCGTTTTTGATCCTGAGAAACTCAGGACGGGGTGGCTGGAGTTGCCGGAGCGGCAGCCGGAGCCGGTGCAGCGGCCGGCGTTGCAGCAGCGGCCGGAGCCGGTGCCGGTGCAGCCGGTTTCGGCGCAGCTGCCTTGGGCGCTGCCGGTTTCTTCGCAGCCGGCTTCTTCGCCGCAGCAGGTTTGGCTGCTGGCTTAGCTGCAGGCTTGGCGGCGGCTGGCTTGGCAGCGGGTTTCGCTGCGGCCTTGGCTGCCGGTTTCGCCGCAGGCTTGGCCGCAGGTTTAGCTGCCGGCTTGGCGGCTGCAGGTTTCGCGGCAGCCGGTTTGGCAGCGGGCTTGGCTGCAGCTTTGGCAGCAGGTTTGGCGGCCGGCTTCGCAGCAGGTTTGGCAGCAGGCTTGGCGGCAGCCTTCGCGGCAGGTTTGGGCGCAGCTTTGGCAGCAGGCTTGGCGACCGACTTGGCCGATACACCAGTGATCTTCTCCAACTGCTTGGTCAGGCTGTCGACCTTGTCATTCAATGCCTTGACCTCATTGCGGCTGGGTACACCCAGACGCGAGATGGCATTGTTCAGACGCTTGTCGAAGGCCTCTTCCAGCTCACCCCACTTGCCGATCGCCTTGCCCCGGACTTCATCGACCTTGGACTTGGCGGAACCGACCTTGGAACCGACGCCGGCTTTCACCGCATCAACCTGTTTGTCGACTTCGCTCTTGGCCTGCTTTTCAGCCTTCTCGCCGTCCTTGACCAGCGTGTCGAACAGCTTGGTGCCGTCCTTGCTGACCTTGGAATAAGCGCCCAAGCCTGCCAACCAGATCTGACGCGAGTATTTCTCGACCTCGCCGATCCAGGAGCTGGTCTGTTTCTCGGTTTTCTTCTTAACAGCCATCCTGATCTCCTTATTTGGTACGCGCGACATGCTCGAGCAACGCGCTCAGCTCATCCAGCTTAGCAGAGAGTGCTTCAACATCCTGCTTGGACGGAATGCCGATACGGTTCAGAGCGGAAGCCACACGAGTATCGAAAGCCTTCTCGATCTTGTCGAGCTGAACTTCGACCTTGCCTTTAACACTGGTGACATTGCTATTGACCGACTGCTTGACCGATTCGATCTGGCTGTTGGCGGCTTCTACCTGCTCGTCGACCAGCTTCTTGCCTTTGCTTTCGACGCCTTCACCGGCCTTGACCAGCTCCTTGAAGTATTCGGCCCCCTCGCTACCCGCCTTGGCGTAAGCGCCCAGGCCAGCGAGGTAGATCTTGCGGGCATAGCCCTTCACGTCGTCGAACAGACCGGCTTTGTCTTCGACCACGGCTTCGACTTTTTTCTTCACGGCAACTTTCGACATGGTGCACCTCACGCGCTTTGACAGTTAGCGGAAACGCCCACGGAATGCAGGCTTGGGTACACCCTAAGGAGAAAAATTAGAAATCGCATACTAGGAGCAGGCGACAGCATGCATGTTCAATGCGACCCAGTGGCGGCGGGCACAGCGCACCCTACTGGCTTGCCACTGCTCTCAGGCCAGGGATTTGTCCAGCACCTGCTCGATCTCGCGCTGGATCATGCCGCCCATGGGCGACAGCAACAGCCCGAGCTTGAGCTCCACACGCACAGTGTCTTCACCGACCGCGATGCTGCCGTCGGCACCGCTGCGCTTGAACTCAAGGGTGTCGCCATTCCAGCGGTAGCGCACGTCGTACTCGCTGGCCAGGCGCTCGGCCAGGCGTTCGGCCTTCTCGCGGGCGGCCTCGCGACCGAGGGAATGGGATCGTTCGACACGAATACGGGACATGGCAACTCCTTGAACTGGCGGCGTGCCGCACGTCTGCGGCATGAGGTCACATCACTCTACCAGCCCATCGGGCAAGCGGGCACCCAGGCAAGACAAAGGCGCCAGGCGCCTTTAGAATGGTGCGGTTTTCTACCCGGTGAGAGCGACATGAGCGATCCACGCAAGGCCCAGGAGCAGGAACCCACCACCCACTTCGGTTTCCAAGATGTGCCGGAAAGTCAGAAGGCGGAGAAAGTGGCCGAAGTCTTTCACTCGGTGGCGGCCAAGTACGACCTGATGAACGACGTGCTGTCCGGTGGCCTGCATCGCCTGTGGAAGCGCTTCACCATCGAGCTGTCCGGCGTGCGTCCGGGCAACCGCGTACTGGACATCGCTGGCGGCACTGGCGACCTGACCCGCAAGTTCTCCAGCATCGTCGGTCCGACCGGGCAAGTGGTGCTGGCCGACATCAACGACTCCATGCTCAAGGTCGGTCGTGACCGCCTGCTGGACAAGGGCGTGGCCGGCAACGTGCAGTTCGTCCAGGCCGATGCCGAGAAGCTGCCGTTCCCCGACAACCACTTCGACGTGGTCACCATCGCCTTCGGCCTGCGCAACGTCACCCACAAGGAAGACGCCCTGCGCTCGATGCTGCGTGTGCTCAAACCCGGCGGTCGCCTGCTGGTGCTGGAGTTCTCCAAGCCCGGCAACCCGCTGTTGGCAAAGGTCTACGACACCTACTCGTTCAGCTTCATGCCGCTGGCCGGCAAGTTGATCACCAATGACTCGGAAAGCTACCGCTACCTGGCCGAGTCGATCCGCATGCATCCGGATCAGGAAACCCTCAAGGCGATGATGGTCGACGCCGGCTTCGAGCGTGTCACCTACCACAACATGACTGGCGGCATCGTCGCCCTGCATCGCGGCATCAAGCCTTAATGCTGATCACGGGCTTGCTGGCGGGCGTCGAGGCGGGCCTCAACCGCGTCCTGCGCCTCGATGGCACGGCATTGCCGCGCCTGCAGACGCTGAGTGGCAAGGTCATCGCTGTACATTGCCAGAACCCAGCACTGGAAATATTTATCCTGCCCAGCGGCGACGGCCTGCAACTGGCGTCGCAATGGCATGCACCCACCGACTGCACACTCACCGCGCCTGCCTCCAGCCTGGCGCGCCTCGCCCTGAGTCGCGAGAAAACCGCCATCCTGCACCGCCCGGAAGTGTCGCTCGATGGCGACAGCGCGGTGCTGCTGCAACTGGCCGGCATCCTCCAGGATCTGGAGCTGGACTGGGAATACGAAATCTCGCGCTGGCTCGGCCCGGTGGCCACCACCCTGCTCGCGGGTCACCTGCGCAGCCGGGTCAATCTCGCCAGCCACGGCGCCGCCAGCCTCAAGCAGAATCTGGCCGACTACCTGGCCGAAGAGTCACGCACCCTGGTGGGCCAGCGCGAAGCCGATGCGCGTTTCGCCGAGCTGGATCAACTCAAACTCGCCCTCGACCGCCTGGAAGCACGCATCGAGCGCCTCACTTCTGCCAATAAGTCCGACGCATGAAGCTGCTTGCCGTTCGCCGCCTGTTGCGCATCCAGCGCGTAGTCATCCGCTATCAACTGGACGAGATGCTCTTCGAGCTGCCGCTGCCATTCTGGCTGCGCGCGCTGTCCTGCCTGCTGCCCTGGCGCTGGCTGCCGCGCAAGCCGCTGGGGCTGTCGCGCGGAGCACGCCTGCGTCTGGCGCTGGAAGACCTGGGGCCGATCTTCATCAAGTTCGGCCAACTGCTGTCCACCCGCCGCGACCTGCTGCCGCCGGATATCGCCGATGAGCTGGCGCGCCTGCAGGATCAGGTGCCGCCCTTCCCGGAAGAGCAAGCCATCGCCCTGATCGAACGCCAGCTTGGCGCACCAGTGAGCGAGCTGTTCGCCCGTTTCGACAGCCAGCCCCTGGCCTCGGCCTCGGTGGCACAAGTGCATGCCGCGCAGCTGAAAAGCGGCGAGCAGGTGGTGGTCAAGGTAGTGCGCCCGGGCCTCAAGCCGGTGATTCGCCAGGACCTTGCCTGGTTGTTCCTGATCGCCCGTATCGCCGAGAAAGCCTCGGCCGATGCCCGCCGCCTGCGCCCGGTGGAAGTGGTCAGCGACTACGAAAAGACCATCTACGACGAACTCGACCTGCTGCGCGAAGCAGCCAACGCCAGCCAGTTGCGGCGCAACTTCGACGGCTCGCCTCTGCTCTACGTACCGCAGGTGTACTGGGACCTGTGCCGCCACCAGGTGCTGGTGATGGAGCGCATCTATGGCATCCCGGTGACCGACCTGGCAACCCTGGCCGACCAGCGCACCGACATGAAACTTTTGGCCGAGCGCGGCGTGGAGATCTTCTTCACCCAGGTGTTCCGCGACAGCTTCTTCCACGCCGACATGCACCCCGGCAACATCTTCGTCAGTACCCGCACGCCGTGGAGCCCGCAGTACATCGCCATCGACTGCGGCATCATCGGCAGCCTCACCGACGAAGACCAGGACTACCTGGCGCGCAACCTGATCGCCTTCTTCAAGCGCGACTACCGCAAGGTCGCGCAATTGCACATCGACTCAGGCTGGGTACCGGCCGACACCAAGGTCAACGAGTTCGAGGCGGCGATTCGCACCGTGTGCGAGCCGATCTTCGAGAAGCCGCTGAAGGACATCTCCTTCGGCCAGTTGCTGCTGCGCCTGTTCCAGACCGCCCGGCGCTTCAACATGGAAGTGCAGCCGCAGTTGGTGCTGCTGCAGAAGACCCTGCTCAACATCGAAGGCCTGGGCCGTCAGCTCTACCCCGATCTGGATCTGTGGAGTACCGCGCAGCCCTTCCTCGAACGCTGGATGCGCGAGCGCATCAGCCCGCTGCATCTGCTGCGCAACCTGCAGCAACAAGCCGAGCAGGTACCGCACCTGTCACAGATCGCCCGCGACACCCTGGAGCGTCTGCAGCAGCCGGTACAGGTCCAGACCACCGCATCGCGCGATCACTGGCCACTGCGCCTGCTTGGCGCGGCACTGATCGGCGCTGGCGCCATGCAGGGCCTGGCACCACTGCTGGCCACCTGGCCAGCCTGGCTGATGGTCGGCGGCGGGCTCTATCTGATACTGCGCCGATAGCCAGTTGGCTGCGGCACTGGCACACTTGAGGAATTCACGGGCCGAGGCCCGGCGCAACAGACACGGAATACCGATGAACGATTGGCTCGACGAAATCCACTGGAACGAAGACGGCCTGGTGCCGGCCATCGCCCAGGACTACCAGACTGGCCGCATCCTGATGATGGCCTGGATGAACCGCGAATCCCTTGCCCTCACCGCCAGCGAGCAACGCGCCATCTACTGGTCGCGCTCACGTGGCAAGTTGTGGCGCAAGGGCGAGGAATCCGGCCATGTGCAGAAGCTGCACGAGCTGCGCCTGGATTGCGACGCCGATGTCATCGTGCTGATGGTCGAACAGCTGGGCGGCATCGCTTGCCACACCGGTCGCGAAAGCTGCTTCTATCGGGTATACGAGAATGGCGGCTGGAAAACCGTCGACGCAGTGCTGAAAGATCCGCACGCCATCTATGCAGGACACAGCCATGAGTGACACCCTGAGCCGCCTGGCCGAGGTACTGGAGTCGCGCAAGGGCGCAGCGGCCGACAGCTCCTACGTCGCCAGCCTGTATCACAAGGGTCTGAACAAGATTCTGGAAAAGGTCGGCGAGGAATCGGTGGAAACCATCCTCGCCGCCAAGGACGCCGCCGCCAGCGGTGACTGCAAGGACCTGATCTACGAAACCGCCGATCTGTGGTTCCATAGCCTGGTCATGCTCGCCGCCCTCGGCCAGCATCCCCAGGCTGTACTGGATGAACTGGATCGCCGTTTCGGCCTCTCCGGCCACGCGGAAAAAGCCGCGCGACCGCAATCCGAATAAACCTTCATTACGGAGTACATATCATGGGCTTTGGCGGTATCAGCATCTGGCAACTCCTGATCATCCTGCTCATCGTGGTCATGCTGTTCGGCACCAAGCGCCTGAAGAGCCTGGGCTCGGATCTGGGCGACGCGATCAAGGGTTTCCGCAAATCGATGGATAGCGGCGAAGCTGAAAAGCCAGCCGTGGAAGAGCCCAAGGGCCAGACCATCGACGCCCAGGCACGCAAGGTCGAAGAGCCAGCGAAGAAAGACTAAGCCATGTTCGACATCGGTTTTACCGAGCTGCTGCTGGTCGGTCTGGTGGCCCTGGTGGTGCTCGGCCCCGAGCGCCTGCCAGGCGCCGTGCGTACGGCCAGCCTGTGGATCGGCCGGATCAAGCGCAGCTTCAACTCGATCAAGGCCGAGGTGGAGCGCGAGATCGGCGCCGACGAGATTCGCCGTCAGCTGCATAACGAGCGGATTCTCGAACTCGAGCGGGAAATGCAGGCGATGAAGCAGGACATTCTCGGCACCGGCAAAAGCGACAATCCGCCAGCGGAGAACAGCGCCAAACCGACTGCCGACACGGCCCCGAGCGTTCAGGACAAGAATCCCCAGCCATGAGCAATAATCCACAAGCCGACCAGGAAATGCCTCTGGTCTCGCACCTGGCCGAGCTGCGCACTCGCCTGTTGCGCTGTGTAGTGATCATCCTGCTGATCTTCGCCGGCCTGTTCTACTTCGCTCAGGATATCTACGCCCTGGTCGCTGCGCCGTTACGCGCCTATCTGCCAGAAGGCGCGACGATGATCGCCACAGGGGTCGCCTCGCCGTTCCTGACGCCATTCAAGCTGACCCTGATGTGTGCGTTGTTTCTCGGCATGCCAGTGATCCTGCACCAGATCTGGGGCTTCATCGCGCCGGGGCTGTACACCCATGAGCGACGCATCGCGGTACCGCTGCTGATTTCCAGTATCTTCCTGTTCTACGCCGGCATGGCCTTCGCCTACTTCGTGGTGTTCCCGATCATGTTCGGCTTCTTCGCCAGCGTGACCCCGGAAGGCGTGGCGATGATGACCGACATCGGCCAGTACCTGGATTTCGTCCTGACGCTGTTCTTCGCCTTTGGCGTGGCCTTCGAGATCCCTATCGCTACCTTCCTGGTTATCTGGGTAGGCATGGTCGACGTAGCGACTCTGCGCAAGAGCCGCCCCTACGTCATTGTCGGCTGCTTTGTGGTCGGTATGGTGCTGACGCCGCCGGACGTGTTCTCGCAGACCCTGCTGGCCGTGCCGATGTGGCTGCTATTCGAGACCGGTGTACTGGCTGGCGCGCTGGTCAAGCGCAAGCGCGACCAGGAACAGGCCGAAGAAGAAGCCAAGTCCGAAGACCAGCCACCCGCACCGCTGCCGTGAACCTGCTACTGCTGGAGGACGCCGACTTCGTCGGTGGCGAGCGGGTACGCCTCAGTGGCAGGCGCCTGAAACATCTACATGAAGTGCATCGCGCCGAAACCGGTGACCGCCTGCGCGTCGGTCATCTTGGCGGCCTGATGGGCGAAGGTCGACTGATCGCCCTGGATGCCGAGCATGCCGAACTGCAGGTCAGTCTCGACCAGCCGTCACCGGCCAAGCTGCCGCTGACCCTGATCCTCGCCCTGCCCCGCCCGAAGATGCTCAAGCGCGTGCTGCAGACGGTCAGCGCCATGGGCGTGGCGCGCCTGGTATTGGTCAACAGCTACCGGGTGGAGAAGAGTTTCTGGCAAACACCGTTTCTCGAGGCCGAGGCCATTCGCGAACAGCTGATCCTCGGCCTGGAACAGGCCCGCGACACGGTGCTACCCGAAGTAAGCATCGAGAAACGCTTCAAGCCCTTCGTCGAGGATCGCCTACCGACCCTGGCGGCGGGAACGCTTGGCCTGACCGGCCACCCCGGTGATTACCCGGCCTGCCCGCGTGCAGTGCAGGAGGCCGTGACCCTGGCCATCGGCCCGGAAGGCGGCTGGATTCCCTACGAAGTCGAGCTGCTGCGCGAAGCAGCAGGCCTGCAACCGGTGCAACTGGGCGAGCGCATTCTGCGGGTGGAGACGGCAGTGCCGGCATTGCTGGCCAGATTGTTCTAAACGCGAACGAGCAACCTGTAGGAGCGAGCTCTGCTCGCGAAGCGTTCGAGTCGCCAGCATTCGCGAGCAGAGCTCGCTCCCACAAACTACCGCTATACCTCGAGCAGAAAGGTCACCGGCCCATCGTTGACCAAGTGCACCTGCATATTGGCGCCGAAGCGTCCGGTGGAGACCTGCGGGTGCTGGGCCCTGGCCATTTCCACCAGAGCATCGAACAGCGCAGCGCCCTGTGCGGGTGGCGCAGCGTTGGAGAAGCTGGGACGCATGCCGCTCTTGGTGTCGGCGGCCAGGGTGAATTGCGAAACCAGTAACAACCCGCCTTGCACGTCGCTCAGCGAGCGGTTCATCTTGCCCGCGTCATCGCTGAACACGCGGTAGTTGAGCAACTTGTGCAGAGCACGGCTGAGGCTGGCCTGATCGTCCTGCGGCTCGATGCCAACCAATGCCAGCAGCCCCTGATCGATACTCCCCACCACCTCGCCTTCGACTTCAACCCGTGCGCCAGTGACGCGCTGGATCAGGAGCTTCATGCGTCCTCCGGCGGCAGGTCGAGCAGGCGCCGGGCCATCTGTTCGGCAGCGCGGATCAGCGCATCGGTGATACCGGGTTCCGCCGCCGAGTGGCCGGCGTCACGGATGATCTGCAGCTCGCTGTTGGGCCAGGCCTGGTGCAGCGCCCAGGCGTTGTCCAGCGGGCAGATGGCGTCGTAGCGACCGTGCACGATGATGCCCGGCAGATGGGCGATCTTCGGCATGTCACGGAGCAACTGGTTAGACTCGAGGAAGGCGTCGTTGACGAAGTAGTGGCACTCGATACGGGCGATGGACAGCGCCCGATGCGCCTCGCTGAAGCGCTCGACCACCTGGGTGTTCGGACGCAGGGTGGCAGTGCGCCCCTCCCAGGTCGACCAGGCCTTGGCCGCATGCATCTGGGCGATCTGGTCGGGACCCGTCAGGCGCTTGTAGAAGGCCTGCATCAGGTCGCCGCGCTCCTCGACCGGGATGGGCGCCACGTAATCTTCCCAGTAATCCGGGAACAGGCGGCTGGCGCCTTCCTGATAGAACCAGCTGAACTCCTGCGGCCGGCACAGGAAGATGCCGCGCAGGATCAGTCCATGCACGCGCTGCGGATGCGCCTGTGCATAGGCCAACGCCAGGGTCGAGCCCCAGGAGCCACCGAACAGCACGAACTTGTCGATGCCCAGATGCTCGCGAATACGCTCGATATCGGCGATCAGCGCCTGGGTGGTGTTGTTCTCCAGACTCGCGTGGGGTGTGGAGCGGCCACAGCCGCGCTGGTCGAAGGTGACGATGCGATACAGGGCGGGATCGAAGTAACGGCGGCTGGCAGAATCGCAGCCTGCGCCGGGGCCGCCATGGATGAACAGTACCGGCAACCCATCCGCAGAGCCGCTCTCGTCGATGTACAGCACGTGCGGTTGCTCGACCGCCAGTTCATGGCGAGCGTAGGGTTTGATCTCCGGGTACAAAGTCTGCATGGTTGGCTCCTGTTGGCTGGGCTACAACTGCCGTGTTCCACTCTGCCCGGCATCATAACCATGAAAAGGAAGTTCAGCATGTCGATGCGTTATCTGGCTTGGTCGCTGTTTATGTCCTTCACCCTCCTGCTTGCCGGCTGCGGCGGCGGTGACGACCCGCAGGCCGCTCTGGAGACGGCCGTTCAGCAGCTGCAGGACAACATCGAGGCCAAGAGCACCGGTGCAGTGCTGGAGCAGTTGCATGGCGACTTCCTCGCCCGCCAGGAACTCAATCGTGAATGGGCCAAGCGCACCATGACCCTGCTGTTCCTGCGCCACAAGAACATCAAGGTCATCGCACTGGGCAAGAACAGCTGGATCGACGCGGCGATCAGCAGCAAGGGCTATACCGAAGTTCAGGTAGGCCTGAGTGGCGCCGAGGGGTTGATCCCCGACAGCGCGCGGCACTATTCGGTGAAACTGGAATGGTGGCTCGACGGCAGCGAGTGGAAGCTGGCGCGCCTGGATTGGGAATGACGACGTAGCCCGGATCAATCCGGGAAATCCCGGTAGACATCCCCGGATTGCATCTGGGCTACGGGCGAGCGCTGGATCAATCGGCCTGACGCCAGATCAGGTCAGAGGTGACGTAGCCCTGCTCGCGCGCGACGCTGAGCAGCTTGTCGCGGGTTTCCTGATCGACTTCAGGGGTGCGCGCGAGCAGCCAGAGGTATTTGTGCTCCGGGTGACCGACCAGTGCCACGCGATAGTCCTCGTCGTGGTAGATCACCCAGTAGTCGCCCTTGATCGGTAGCAGCTTGCTGGCCCAGTTGTCGAAGCGCACCCACAGCTTGTCGGTTTGCCCTTCGACCTGAGGCTCGGCGACGCCCTTGGCCTCGATCCACTCACCGTCCTTGTCGCGGCAGCGGTTGGTCACGTCGATGCGGCCATCGTCACGCAGACCGTAATGCGCTTCGGACTGCACGCAGTTGCGCTGGAAGAACATCGGCAGGCGCGCCAGCTCGTACCAGGTGCCCTGGTAGCGCTGCAGGTCGACCTGCATGGTCTGCGGTGGCGGTTTGGGGATGCTGCCGGTACCGGAATTGGCGCAGCCGGCCAGGGCGAGAATGGCGCTGGCGATTAGGATCGAACGCATGAAAGCTCCTGTTTACTTGAGTCCCTTGCCGGAGAACAGCATGACCTTGTCCCCGGCGTACTGGACGCTGATATAGGCCTTGTCGTCGCCCCAGGTGCAACTGGTCATGCCCAGTGCGCCGGCACATTCGCCCGGCGCGCCGAGCAGGCTTTCCACTTCCTGCTTGCTCATGCCCGCTTTGAGCTTGGAATAGTTTTCCTGATTGACCTTGCTGCAAGCGGCGAGCAGGCAGCAGGCGAGCAACGCGACGATACGCATCGACATGGATGAAGCTCCTGATGGGAAGGTGCCAGCAAGCTTGGCATAGCCGGCGACGACTTGCCCGCTTGGAGTTCAGAAACGCGAGCCGGGTTCCCGCAGGAAGGCCTGCTCTTCGTCAGTGGAGGCGCGACCGAGAATCGCATTGCGATGAGGAAAGCGACCGAAGCGGGCAATCACCCGCTGATGGCGCTCGGCGAAATCGAGGAAATTGGCGAACAATGGCCGTTCATCGACAGCGGCTTCGTTCAGCAGATCAGCAAAGAACTCGACCGCACGGTCTTGCAAGGGCAGATCTTCGGCGTGCTCGAAGACCAGATAGGCAAAGACGCGCTGGATCGGCGTCAGCCTGCGATCCCAGCCGCGATCCAGGCCATCGCGCAACAGCGGGCGGGCCAGGCTGTCGCCGGCAAAGGCCCGCGGCGTATCGCGAAAGATCATGCGCGGCAGCTGATCGAGCAGGATCAGCTGCGCCAGCCAACCTTGCGGGTCGTCCGTCCAACCCTGCAGCTCGCCAGCCAGTGCCTGCTCGACCAGGGCACCGAAGCGCACCTCGGCTTCACGATCCTGGCTGTCACGCTTGCCGAACCACAAACCCTGGCGCGCTGCGGCGACTTCGGTAGCGCTGCCTTCGGTACCGAACCACCAGTCGAGCAGCGGTTGCCAGGCGCTCATCAGTTGCGGTGGTAAGCGGTGATGCGCAGCACTTCTTCCTTGGAGCCGAGGAATACCGGCACTCGCTGGTGCAGGGAAGTGGGCTGGATATCGAGAATGCGCTGGTTACCGTCGGTGGCAGCGCCACCGGCCTGTTCGATGATCATCGACATCGGGTTGGCCTCGTACATCAGGCGCAGCTTGCCCGGCTTGTCCGGCTCGCGGGCGTCACGCGGGTACATGAACACGCCGCCACGGGTGAGGATACGGTGCACGTCGGCCACCATCGAGGCGATCCAGCGCATGTTGTAGTTGCGCCCCAGCGGTCCGGTCTCGCCGGCCAGCAGCTCGGAGACGTAACGCTGCACCGGGGCTTCCCAGTGGCGCTGGTTGGACATGTTGATGGCGAATTCCTTGGTGGATTCCGGCACCTTGATGTTGTCATGGGTGAGCACGAAGCTGCCCAGCTCGCGATCCAGGGTGAAGCCTTTCACGCCATCGCCCAGAGTCAGCATCAGCATCGTCTGCGGGCCGTAGATGGCGTAGCCGGCCGCAACCTGCTGGGTGCCCGGCTGGAGGAAGGCCTCCTCGCCCAGGTCGCCGGTGTCACCGTTGCGATCCGGGCAGCGCAGCACGGAGAAGATGGTGCCGACCGAGACGTTGACGTCGATGTTGCTGGAGCCGTCCAGCGGGTCGAATACCAGCAGGTAGGCACCCTTGGGGTACTTGCCGGGAATCTGGTAGGCGTTGTCCATTTCCTCGGACGCCATGCCGGCCAGGTGGCCGCCCCACTCGTTGGCTTCGAGCAGGATCTCGTTGGAGATCACGTCGAGCTTCTTCTGCACTTCGCCCTGCACGTTCTCGCTATCCAGGCTGCCCAGTACGCCGCCGAGGGCGCCCTTGGAAACCTGGTGGCTGATCGCCTTGCAGGCCCGTGCCACGACTTCGATAAGGAAACGCAGGTCGGCCGGGGTGTTGTGGCTGCGAGTCTGCTCGATCAGGTAGCGGCTCAGGGTGACGCGGGACATGGACGGCTCCGGAAAGGGGAAAAATCGCGCGCAGTTTAACCCGAGTCGCCGCGCAATGCTGCCTGCCGGGATGGATGGCTGAGATCGGCGCCTGCCAGCAGCCCGCAAACACGATTGCGCCCGTCGCGTTTGGCCTGGTACAGCGCGGCGTCGGCAGCCTGCAGAAGCTCGTCGAGTGCCTGCCCCTGCTCAGGCCAATGGGCCAGGCCGGCAGACAGGGTCACACGCTGGTCGCCGCCACGGGTGGCGACATCGCGAGTCGCCAGTTGCGCGCAGATGCTCTGCAGGCGCTCGCTGGCCTCGCGCGGATCAGCGCCCGGCAATATCAGCAGAAACTCTTCGCCACCGATACGAAACACCGCGTCGGTGCTGCGCAGGTTGTCCAGCAGATGCTGCGCGACGGCCTTGAGTACGTCGTCACCGACCAGGTGGCCGCATTCGTCGTTGAGGCGCTTGAAGTGATCAAGATCGATCAGGGCCAGCGCCAGTGGCAGGCTCTCGCGCTGTGCCCTGGCCAGTTCACGTTCGAAGAATTCATCCAGATAGCGGCGGTTGTAGAGGCCGGTCAGCGGGTCGCACAGGGCCTGCTCGCGCAGTTGCTCGTGCAGGCTGGAGATGGTGCGCAGACGCTCTTCGCTCAGCGCCAGGGCCTCGGCCAACTTGAGCTCGCTGAGGTGACGCTGAGTCACGTCACGGATATAGAGCATATGGCCGAGCAGGGTCGGGCCATGGCGGGTGGCGCGCTGGATGGCGCGCACGCGCACCTCGTAGTAGCGCGCGGCGCTGGTCAGCGTCAGCGGCAGGTCCTGCTCGGGGCCTTTGTGCTCTTGCAGCAACTGTTGCAGATCGGCACCGAAAACCGGCCACCGCCCCAACTCGGTGCCTTGCCATCCCGATTGCAGGCCTGCCAGTTTCAGCGCCGCCGGATTGGCCTCGATCACACGTCCACGCGGGTCGATCACCAGCACCGGATCGAGCAAGGCTTCGAGCAGCAGATGGCGGGCCACCGGCAACAGGTCGAACAGACGCACCCCGACGATCAACCAGGAAAAAGCAATCAGGGTGAACGCGAAACTGAAGGGCGTCGGGTCGAAGCCGAACAGCGTCCAACCGAACCCCACATAACCGATATTGGCCACCCAGGGCACCGCGGTGACCAGCACGAAGGCCAGATAGTGGCGGCGATGCAGCCCCTGACTCAGCGCCGCGGCACGCGTCACCACGCCCATGCAGAAGGCCATGAACAGGTAGACGTAGACGGCGGTGGCGTAGAACAGCGGGCCATGCTCGTAGCGCACCGGCGCCCCCAGACTGGCATCGACCGGCGCACTGCCAGCCCCGTAGAACAGACCATGCCAAGGGTTGCTCAGCGCCAGCCCCCAGACCAGCAGCGGCACCAGGCTCAGCCCGAGGATACTGCTGCGCGCCAGAGGCGCGCGCATGCTGTTGACGTATTGCCAAAGAAAGACGGCCCAGAACGTCGGCGTGGAAACGATGCCGGGCCAGGCCATGCTGGCCCAGAACATCTTGCAGTCGGCACTGAGGAAGGTCATTTCCAGCGCCGCAGCCACCATCCACCAGAGGCTGGCCAGATGCAGCAGGATGAAACTGTCACGTCCGGGAAAGTCGCGCTGACGGGTCACCCAGTGCGCCAGCAGGATCACGCCGAGGCACACTAGCAGTGTCACCAGGACAGGCGCCGAGAAACTCCAGCCGGACGCCATGCAGGCCTGCATCAGCGACTCCTCCGCATTCCCGGCGAAGCAGTGCGTGAGTCGCATACGCAAGCGACACGGGGCGACTGGACGATGACGCGAATCGAAATACGCAAGGGCCTTCCTGACCTTCAATGCTGGATTGGCGCGGGGTGCCTAAGATACTGCAAAAGCCCTGCCGCAGCTGGGCTTTATTGGTCCATGCCTCTCAGGCGTCTGGTGGGCGACGCAGCACACTGGCGGCCATCGCGGCCAGCAACCCAACGCCCACCAGCAGTACAGCCCAGAGTCCCCAACGCTGCCAGTCCTGACCGGCGCCGGCTTGTGATTCGACCACAGCGGCAAGCGGCTCGACCAACTCGGCACGACCAAGGCTGACAAGTCGTTCAGGCTGATAACCGGGGATCAGGGTGTGCAGCGGCAATGCTGCCGACTGCGCACTCGGGCTACCCAGCGCCAGCCGATAAGGCGGCTCGCCACGGGCGAGAAACACCAGTTGCGTGGCACGTAGCGCTACCTGCAGGCGAGGCGTATCCGCACCCAAGCCGCCCCCTCGCGCATCCACCTGCACGCGCAGCTGGCGCACCGGCCAACCGGGAAGGGCCAACTCATCGTTCACCACTTCACGCCCAGCCTCAGGCAGACGATAAAGCACCCCGCTTGTCAGCTGACGCCAGGCGTCCTGGTCGCTGCTGCGCGCCTCGAAGCGCAGTGGCGCCAGTGTGTTGCTCTGTTCCAATTCGACCCGCAGTCGCTCCAGAGGCAACGACAAGGGCAACTGCCACTGGTACTGCCCCTCAGCGTTGGTCTGCGCCGGCATGGACTCGGACCACACCAGCGGCGCAGCCTGATGAGCCTGCCGCTGACTGCGCAGGGTAACGGCCTGCAGTTGCGGGGCCCGGGCTGGGTTGCTCCACAGCAGACGCAGATAACGGGCACGCTGCCCAGGCAGTTCGACCTGACGCTGGTCGATACGCTCATCGGCGAAGCTCAGACGTGCCACCTGCCCTTCTCCCCAACTGCGCCAGTGCTGCAGGTCGTCACTGGCCTCGATGCTGAAGCGCTGAAATCCTTCCTCTGCCCCACTCCAGTCCAGATTCAGACGCACCAGCGACGCATCGATGGCGCTGGCATCGAGCAACCAGCCGCGCAGTTGCTGCTCGCTTGCGGCCGGTGCACCGCCGCGCAGTTCGATCAGCGTGCCAGTGGTGCTGCGCTCGACGCGTAGCGCGGGTACTTCCTGGGCATCAGCGCGGCCCCGCAACGGAAACCAGCGCACGCCATGCTCCTGTTCCTGTTGCACGGTCTCGCTACGCCCCGGAATCAACGCATAGGCCTGCATCTGACCATTGCTGTCGAATACTCGCAGATCACGCAAATCACCATGTCCGGCGGCGAGGTGAGCAGCGAAGGGCAGCTCCAGGCGATACCAGGGGCCCTCACCAGCGAGTTGCAGGGCAGCGTTGTGCCGATAGTCCTGAGGTGTCTCACTGGCCTGGCTGAGCGCACTCAACGATAACCCCAGGAGCAGGCCCCAACGGATGAGTTTCATACGGCAGACTCCTGTTCGTCAGCAGCAGCTGACTTTTCGGCCTTGCGCGGCGGCAGCGGGGCGAAATAGCCCACCACCAGCAACAGCACCCCGACGCCGATGAACGAGACGATGCGCTCCAGGCCGCCGCGGTTGCCCAGTTCGACGAAGAACAGCTTGGCCACCACCAGGGCGATCAGCGCAGCGCCTACCAGCCACAGCTCGCGGCGTATGCGCAAATGGCCGAAGAGCATCAGCGCCAGGGCGATCAGGGTCCAGACGATGGACAGCCCGGCCTGCACCAGCATCGAGTCGAACAGTGCCGCGCTCTGCCAGAGCACGCCGCCCCAGTGGTGCGCGGTGCGCATCACCATCACGGTCAGCAGGGCGAACAGCGACAGCCCTGCGACGGCCTGCACCACCGGCAGCACCCGTACCGGTGCCAGGCCGAAGCGCGGCAACGCATTACGCGCCCAAACGAACAGCGCGCCCAGACACAGCAGCAAACCCAGCTCCAGTGGATTGAACAGCGGCAGATAAGGCAGCGGATCGCTGTCGCCGGCGCTACTGGCATTGGCCAGCCAGAACCAGGCGAGCATCAGCGCGGCCAGCGGTGCCGCTGCCCACAGCCTGTATTCACGCTCGAACCCAGCCACCGGCCAGGGTAGGCGACGTGCCTGCGCCATTACCCACAGGTAAGCGGTCGGCAGCAATGCCCAGCCCAGCCAGCGCCAGGCATTGTAGTGATCGGCCAGGCTCAGCATCAGGTAGCGCAGCTCCAGCGCCAGCACGCCGATCAGCAACCAGCAGCCGAGCACATGGGCGACGCTGGCTGCCATGGACGGTAGTAGCTCATGCAGACGGCGCAGGACAAGCAGATGCGCCGCTATCACCACCACCCAGCCCAACCAGCCGAAGTTCGCCGCCGGGTGATAGAAGGGATGCCAGGCGTGAATCAGGATCAAGCCCGCCACCGGTGCCAGCAGGCTGCACAGCAGCGCCAACTCGCGCCAGCGGGTGCGTAGCGCCAGCAGCATCCAGATCAGCGCCGACAGCGCAGCCAGTATCAGCAACACGCTGGCCTGCATGTTATCGCTCACGAAGCGCAGCACCTCACTGGCCAAAGCCAAGGCCCACCAGCCCGCGCCCCAGGCCAACAGTAGCTGGCCCAGGCGCTGCAGACTGACGCCATCGATGCCCGTATCACGGCCGCTACGCGCCAGCCCCTGCAGGCGCCAGGCGCCGATCTGCGCAGCCAGGCCGAGCACAGCGGGGGTCCAGAAGCCGGTGTGCGCCAGCGGCGACAGGCCCTCGCCACTGATGCCCGACAGCAGCAACGGCCCGGCCGCGAGGAAGGCCAGGCCTGCAAACACTTGCAGCGCCAGGCTGAACAGGAAGGCGGCGCGCTGCTGCAGATACAGCGCCAGCCAGAGAATCAGCAGCCCCGTACCACCCCACACCGCCGCGGCTGCGACCCAGGGCAGGACGAACAGCACGGCCAGGTTGATGAACATCAGGCCCACCAGCATCACCATCGACAAGGCGCCGAGCAGCCGGCGATTCTCGCGAATCTGCGGATCACGCGCGGCCAGCAGCATGCCGGCGATCAGCCCCAAGCCAACCATCGACGCCGCCAGCAAGCCAAACCAGCCGGCGCTGAAACCACCGCGACCGAACAGCGAATCCAGCGCCATCTGACCGAGGAACAGCAAACCGCCTAGCAACTGGATGGCAAAGGCGCTGTAGACGAAGCTCGGCGCCGCGATGCGCAGCCCGACCAACAGGGTCGCCAACCCCACCAGCGCCCAGGCGATGGCCGTGCCGGGGGCCTCGAACAGCAGCGGTGCGATCAGATAGAGAAACGCCAGGCCGGCAATGCCGAGCCAGGGCAGCAGGCGCCTCTCCCAGGCGCTGCCCGCCTCAGGTTCGCGGCGCAGTTGCCAGTAGCTGAACAGCAGCGCCACACCGAGCATCAGTGCGCCCAGCGGCGAACCGTCCAGCAGGCTGGCGTAGCCAAGATCCAGGCCACTGAGGAAGGCCAGCGCCGCGCCCACCTGCAGCAACAGAGCGAAGGCGCGCGCCAGCGGCCGGCCCTGGCGCAGGCCGAGCCAGTAGATACCAGCGCCTTCCACCGCCCAGGCCGCCGCCGTCCAGCGCGCATCCAGCCCCAGCGGAATGGCCAGGCTGGCGAATACCACACCAAGGGCCAGGCAGATTTCCACCAACAGCCGCGCCCGCTCGCCGGCGCGCGCCTTGAGTACCCGCGCCAGCAGCAGATAGAACAGCCCGAGGCCGAGGGCGCTGAACGCCGCAGCAAACTCGATATGTCGAACCAATGCGACTTGCAGACCGAAGCCGATCAACGGCGGGCCGAACAACGTGGTGGCATCGACGTAATCGCCCCGGCGCAGCGACCAGCGCAACAGCTCGTCCCGCGCCTCGGGCGCATCCGCCGCATCACGCAGAGTGCGGCGGGCGAACAGCAGGCCGATGGCCACATACATCAAAAAGAACAGGATCAGGAATGGCTGGGTGCTGGCCAGTAGCTCCGGCGTGTAGGAGCGCAGCCCCCAGGCGAAACCGATGCCGAAGGTGCCGACGAAGCCGATCAGGTTGAGCAGGCGCCAGGCCTTGAACCAGGCGATGGCGAAGATGCCGGCATTGAGCAGGGCGAAATAGGAGAACAGCGCGACATGGTTGCCGCTGCCGGTGGAGGTCAGGATCGGTGCGGCGAAACCGCCCAGAGCTGCCGCGGCGGCCAGGCCCAGGGCGTTCTGCTGCACGGCGAGGATGGCCGAGAACAGTGTCACCGCCACCAGAAGGCCGAGTGCCAGGCCCGGATCGAGCAGCGGATGCAGGCGCATGGCGGCGAACACCGTCAGGTACAGCACGGCGATGCCGGTGCCCTGCAGCACCAGGGCGTAGTTGCGATTGCGTCGGCGCAACCACCAGCCCAGGCCAAGCAAGGCCAGGGCGCTGGCGGCGACGCCCATGTAACGCAACTCTACCGGTACCTCGACACCTTCGGTGGCATAACGAAGGAGGAAGGCCAGGCCGAGAAAAAGCAGTACCACGCCGACTCGCAGCACGGTGTTGCCGCCGAACAGCCAGGCCTTGCCGGCGGCGATACCACGCTCTACCAGATTCGGCTCACGCGGCGCTTGCTCGCGCCAGGGGCTTTGTTGTGTGTAAGCGAGCGGTGCTTTTGGCACTGCCTCGCGAGGCTTTTGGCATAGCGCAACCGTCTATCAGCCGCGAAATTTTGCGGCTGATATGGCACAGCACCCATGCTACGGCCGACCGGTCTTAACCAACCACTGCCCGTAGACCAGCCCCGCGCGAATTGCCTCCTCCTCACTTGCTGCATACATGGGCTCGGGACATGCCCGGACGCCAAGAACCTCTCCCTGCGACGAGGTGATGGAACACTGCACAGACCACTTCCCTATGTCGCTTTGATAGGTGTGTTCGGAGACGATCAGATAGCCTTGAAACGTAATGTGCTGTTGCTGAGCCATAAGGCACCTCTATGTTTGGGGGAAGGCCAGCCAAGCATCCCATCACGACTAAGCGTCAGAACAGCCCAGCCGGCTCAGCCTGGATATCCCAGCTGAATATCAGCACCTCTCTCGCTTCACTTCCTTTGCCGCCGCCCACCGTGTACTTGATGTCGGTCGCCTCGATGTGGAACCCAGCGAAGCATTTGCGAATGTCTGGATGGTCGTTGAGGCTGATGATGGCCTTGCCCTTGAGCTGGCGAAGCAACCTGGCCATCTCCTCGTACTGCTCGAAGCCGAACGGCACGCCGTAGCCTTCTGTCTGCCAGTAAGGTGGGTCCATATAGAAGAGGGTGTGTTCTCGGTCGTACTTCGCCAGGCAGTCCTGCCAGCGCAGGTGCTCGATGTAGGTACTGCTCAACCGCAGATGGGCAGCCGACAGGCTCTCCTCCAGGCGCAGCAGGTTCAGACCGGGTGGCGTAGTGGTCGCAGTGCCATAGGTCTGCCCCTCCACGCGGGCACCAAAGGCGCTCTGCTGCAAGTAGTAGAACCGGGCGGCCCGCTGGATGTCGGTCAGCGTCTCCGGCCGGGTCTCCTGCAGCCACTTGAAGACCTGGCGCGACGATAGAGCCCACTTGAATTGCCTGACGAACTCTTCCAGGTGATGCTGAACGACTCGATACAGGTTGACCAGGTCGCCGTTGACGTCGTTCAGCACCTCGACGTCGGCCGGTACCGGGCGCAGGAAGAAAAGCGCCGCGCCACCTGCAAACGGCTCCACGTAGCAGGAGTGGCGCGGGAACAGCGGGAAGATCCGGTCGGCTAGACGACGCTTGCCGCCGAGCCAGGGGATGATGGGTTGTGCGGACATAGAGACTCCTTTCGGTCGGCGCTCAGTGGCGCTTGAGGGAGGCTCTCGGCCTTCTGGTGATTAAGTGTCCGGCAGCGCGGGCACTTGATTTGAATGGTGTAGCTACCGCTTACGCGGCACAGCAGGCGGCCACAGCCGCCGCAACGTATGTCAAACATCCTGCAAAATTGCCTTCTTTCAGGTAGGCTCCCCGGCGCTCGCGCGAGCAGGAGGGCCTTGGCTGGCTTGCAGGCTAGCTCTGCTGGTCGGCGGCCCGTTTGGGTGCTGGAACACTCGAAACGGGTCGCCCTCTTTTTACTGCTTGTTGTAGCGCCAGTGCCCTCCGATGCGGACGCCGGCATACATGAGCCAGGCTCGCCAGCGGGCCACGCCGCTGGAGCGCAGCGCGTGGTAGAAAACCCGATCTGACCAGTAGCGGCTCAACTCCCCGGTGGCGTACAGGCGGTCATGAATGGTCGCCGCCGCGTGGCCATAGCCGACGACACTGGCATACAGCGCCAGGGCGCCATAGCCGGCAGTGCCGACCGCCGCGCCCAGCATCGGCAGGAACCAGCCAATCACCAGGCTCAGGGCCAGCAGACCTACGGCGATATTGCGCAGCGGCCGCACGCTGGCGAAGTCCGTCTCGAAGCCGGCCGGCACGCGAACAGTTGGCCCGGCCGAGTCGTGGTACATGAACTCGGTAAGCAAGCGAGCCAGGTCGCCGCCGTTTAGGAGCTGCACGTTAAGTGGAAGAGGAAAGCGCCCCATCATGGCCACCACTTGTCGTCGGTGTAGTCGGCCGGGATTGGCTCCATGTCCTTCAACTGGCGCGCTGCGAAGATCAGCGCTTGCTTGCGCTCGGCCGCTGTCTTGCCGAAGGCCACCACAGTTTGCGCGTCCATTGGCACAAGGCTGTTGTCCGAGGCGATCCAGGCGAAGTCCTGGTCCGGGTTTGACCAGCGCAGGTCGTTTGCTTCTGCCCCGGCCACGACGGCCATAAAGCCCAGCTGGGCGGCGCCTGCGATGTTCTCGCGGTCGGTCGCACGGCTTTGGAACAGCAAGCCCTGGAACTCAACGCCCGCATCGATACGGCGATCTCGCTCGATGTCGATATCAAGGGAGGTGACCGGAGCGCTTGGTACTTCTCCCCAACTATCACCCAGCCAAAGTTGACGAGCATCGTCAGGCGCGCTGGGTACTTCGATTGCGCCAGGTGGCGGGTTAGCGTCCCAGCCACCAAGATAGCGGCCATCATTACTGACGTAGTACTTCATAGCCGTCATGCCCAAGCCCTCACTCTCAGTTGCCAACGCGCATGCACCAGAGTCACGCCAGAGCCGCCGCCCTTGGGAAGGTAAGCGAAGCCGTTGGCAGAGCACTGGGCAAAGATATTTGTTTCGTTTGCGTAGACCGTCGGCTGAATGCCGTTGATCGACGAGACACCAGCGCCAGGGCTGAGCCTGACCCTGTCACCAACTGCATAGCCACCATCTGCGGTTATGCACTCGGCGACCAGCTCAATGCTCGTTGGCTCAACACCAAGCCCATGGGTGAACGTCAGTAGGCCGCTGTTGACCATCTGCGCCCACGAGCTAACGAACTGAACCGAGAAAGGCCTGGCCTCAAGTGCTGTCACACGCGTGATCAGCGCTGCCATATCCGTTGCTAGCTGTGCCGCGTCAGCACTACCAGGGTTGGTGACACTGCCGAAGATCTTGACGATCCAGCAGCCGGTCACGTTCAGCGGGCGAGTTTCCGAAGCAGTGCGAGGGGCACCGTTTACACCGTCTGAAGTTGCATCACCAACATCGCCAGCCGACGCAGCGCTGTAGTTAATAACCCCCTGAGCACCTGAGCCTACGGCCGATAAAATTCCGCCATACTTATGTTTGTGACCCTGGAAAGCATCTGACTGAATCGCACCAGCCACCGCAGCAGACAGCGCCCCATCACCACGCATGAAGACGGCACCCAGCGAACCGGCAGCTTTACCGTTGTAGTCAGGCAGCCGGAACGATGTCGCCCCGTCGCCAGCGGTGTACTTACCGCGTTCGACGGGGGTGCTAAGCCAGGTGCCGTCCGCTACGGTCGGGACGTTGCCCGCCTCGATGCCGGCCCAGGCGTCCGGGAACGTCGCGCGCGAGAGCAGTTGCCCATCAGCCGGGGCATAGCCGGCCGGGATGCTGGCGCGGTTCGGCCACCATTGCGCCATAAAGAGCGGGATCGAGGCGTCAGAGGCGCCGGCCTGAGTCAGCAACACCGAGACGATAGCGTCATTCTCGGGCAGGCCGCCCGAGCCACTGACGTAGTCAACCGGGATCGAGCGGTAAGTCCCATGATCAACAGCCAGGCCGGTTACGCGCAGGCGGTGCGACAGCTCGGCCGTATCGCGTTCCTGGAGCGTGATGGTATCGCCCGCACGCAGCAGACCCAGGCTTTGGGCAAAGTCGACGTCCTCGGCGCTGATCTCGTCAATGAACAATGTGGTGGCCGAGCCTGGCGTGGCATTGTTCAGAGCGATGCGCCCGGTGCCAGGATTGCCGGCCGTGCTGCTGCTCCAGAGCCATTGACCGAAGTTTGTGGCCGCGCCACCGCGCAGGCGGCGGATCGCCTGCAGCAGTTGGCCGTCATCGTCCTTGTCCAGCTCGATGCCGGCCGACTCGACCACCGAAACCAGCTCGCGCTGCAGCATGTTGAAGTACGCCGCCAGCATCGGCGTCGCCTGTTGCCCCGAGGCCGGGTTACCGGAGCGCCATTCGCCCCCCTCGGTAGTCCGGTCGGTGAAAGCACCTACCTTTTCCATTTATCCCTCCAGATATCCGATTTGCAGGATTAGCCAACTCGGCGCGGCATGCCGCAGCGAGCATTCAATGAGTTCATCGCCCCAGGAACGCAGCGGGTCGCCGATCACGGCCTCGTCGATGACGGACTCTCGCACCACGCCATTGGGCAGCAGGACGCGCCAGGTCAGATCCCAGACTGCATCGTTCATGTCGTCGCCGATGACGGCCCCGACGTGCCCTGTCGGCGTATCGACCTCGACGGTGGCCTCGCGAAACTCCAGCACCTGGGCGCCGACGTAGCCGAAGCCCTCGGCCAAATCCAGGTAGTCCTGGATCGTCATGCCGCCCCGGCCGACGATGCGGCCGATCAGCGCCGCACGCCGGTCGGCCATGGACTGCTCGGCCGGGGCGCACGCTGACGGCAGGCCGTAACTGGCCTCCCATTCCTCGAAGGTGTACAGCGCCTGGCGCGGGTCAGCCTCGGCCAGCAGCGCCTGGGCCCGCGCGTCAATGCGGGCAAACTCAAGGGCCTGGCCGGCCAGCAGGCGCTGCAGCGTCGAGTCCAGGTCGGCGTTCCAGACGATGCCCGGCGGCAGCAGCGCGAATAGCTGCTGGCGGTAGTCGTTCGCTGTCAGGCCAGCCACTCAGCACCTCCCCATATCGGCAGGTGCCCATAGGCGTGGGTTACGCTGGCGGCCGGCCATTCCAGCTCGTAGTCGCTCACGCCTGCAGCAGTGCCAATTGCGGTGCGAATCGACGAAATGGTCAGCGTGCCGCCCGGCTTGCTGGCACGCAGAATCAGATCCTGGAGCGCCTGCTCTACGGCCGACCGGGTGCCGCTGTTGTCCGGCGACACCCGCAGTCGCGGCACGAACGGTGCTGGCACAGGAGGCAGTACATATATATGTGCGGTTACGTTGCGCTGGGCAGCGATGTAGTCGAACACCTCCTGCAGGAGCTGCAGCGACGGCATAGGACCGTCTGCCGCGTCGTCAGCCATGATGCGGATGACGATGGTGCCTGGCCCCATGCCCATCGGATCTTCCCAGGCGCGGGTTACGCCCGGCACCTGCAGCGCCCACTCGACCCAGTCGCCCTCGGCGCCACCACGGGGAATACGCGCACGGCGGCGCATGATGCGGTCACGCCAGCTGTCGAAGGTCTCGATGTCGGCCCCGCCCGTGATACCGGCTGTGCCAACGGTCGCCGTGGCATTCACGCCCAGCACGGGCGCCACCAAGGTCATTTGCACGCCAGCGGCCTGGCTGCCGGCACTGCCAGCGGCCAGCGCTTCGACCTCGACCGTGACAGTGCCCCCGACCAGAGTCGCATCCTGGGTGGTGCGGTACTCCAGCCCGTCGACCTGCGCGAGGGTGCCGGCATCGAGCACGGCGCCTGCGGTGCCGGTGAAGATCAGCGGCCCCGTGGCGGTGCCCGCCTGCCGACGTGGCACGCCCACACTGTGCAGGTGCAGCAGCTCGTCATCGCAGGTCTCGGGAAACATCTGCAGCTCTAGCCACTGCAGGTAGCCATACAGCCCGTGAGCCACGCCGGCTTCGCCTGTGGCGAGTATGCGCGTCAGGCGCTGGGCCAGGACGGCCTGCGCGCCCGGCAGGCGAGAGACCAGGTCAGTGTCGACCCGCTTGATCAGCTCAGGCAGCGAGGGTCGGTTAAACGCCATCAGTCATTCCCCATACATAGTCATAGCGGCCAGCCAGCACGCTGGTGCTCTGGCGCTCGATGCCAACGATCAGTTGCAGCACGCCACGGCGCAGGTGGATGGCCTCGACCTGGACGGCATCGCCGATGCCGTCCTCGATGACCCAAGTCAGCGCTTCCTTGGCGTACTCCTCGGCCCGGCGCAGTACCGAGTCCAGATCCTTTTCGCGGCTCAACAGCCACAGGCGCGAGCCCTGCAGGCGATCCGAGTAAGCATCGCACCACCAGCCACGGCGGTCGGTGCCATCATCGGGCAGCACGTCCTCGGGCAGGGCACGGCGGTCGGTGTAGAGCGACAGCAGCACGGCGGTTTGCAGGGTCGAGTCAGTGACCAGGTCACCGCCCAAGATGGCCAGGTCGAAGGCTTTCGCGTCGGCGTCGTAAACCAGGGCTACGTCCATCAGCTCATGCTCCGGTCTGGGCCTGGGCCGCCATGGGTATGAGGGTTGTAGGTGTCACGCATGGCCTGCATCGTGCTGGTGTGGTCACGCACGTCGCCCGCGACCTCAAGGTCGCCGTCCATGGTCACCACCGGGCAATCGACGAAGGCCAGCGGCAGGCCTGCGCCCTTGATCACGATTCCCTCGCGGGTCAGGTGGACGGACTGGCCCAGGTCGTCATAGATGGCCACCTCTCCGGCCTTGAGCGACGCCATCCGATAGCGGCGGTCATCGACTACCAGGGCGACCAGGTGCGCGCGGGCGCCGCCAACGGACGCCACTACGGCCTCGGCGCCGCTGTGCGGTACCGATGTGTGGCCGTACTGCTGGAAGCGCTCGGCCCAGGCCGGCTCGTCGCCCTGCAGCGTTACCTGGACTTCCTGCAGGCCTGTGGCGTCCTTGCTCATCTGCAGCACGCCACGGGAGACCAGCAGGCGCATGCGGCGCCAGATCGGGCTGAGCATGCGGCCCATCGTGCGACGATCCATCAGCCCCACCCCAGGTCGCCGGTCTTCTTGCCTGAGCTGTCTGTCGCTTCGGCAATAGGGACTGGCTCGAAGGCAGCAGGAGGCACCATGCGCAGCTCGGCACGGCGTCCATCCAGCCCGTCGATCAGTTGCACAGCGCTGACCAGGAGCTGCTCGTCCAGGCCCAGGTATGCGTCGCGTACCGGCACCAGGTCGCCCGGTCGCCAGACGCCTTGCTCATGCTTCCAGCCGCCGACGGTGTAGGTGACGCCTCGGCCGTTTGCCCAGCGCATGCGCGCCTCCAGCTCGGCCCGCGCGGAACAGTCGCTGCCATCGGCCGGGGTGTCGCACACCACCAGAGTGGTGCGCGGCCGACGCACTCGCGGGTCAGTGGCGGTACCGCGCGGGCCAGAAGCGTTGGAACCGTTCCACTGGTCATCACCTGGGGTCTGGCCCTCGACGATGTACTGGTTAAAGCGGTCGCGGTTGCTGAAGACGCCCGAGGCGCGGCGGATGTTCTGCCCCAGTACCAGGGCGGTGCGAATCTCGCGCTGGACGGCGTGGACAATCAGCAGGCGCCCCAGGGCGTCACTGACTACTCGCGCGCCCCGGATCTGCGCGGCGCGCTCGATGGCCTCGGCGATGGGCTGGCCGCCCTCCAGGACGAACGACCGCAGGGGCTTGGTCGCGCCAACGGTGTCGACGACCTCGATGCCGTAGGGTTGTGCCAAAGATGCCGCGACTTGCTGCAACGTGCGGTTGGCGAAACGTCGCTCTTTGCCGCTGCAGTCGACCAGGTCAGCAGCCTTGCTGCGGCCGTTGGCCACGATGGTGTGCGTGGTCGCGTCATAGTCCGGCAGTACTTCGTCCAGGAAGCCGGTCAGCACCAGCTCGTCGCCGATGTGCAGGGTGCAGGCTTCGTCAGGCGACACCGGGCGCACCTGGCCGGACTCGCTCCAGCGCTCGGTCAGGGTCAACTGGAACTCGTCCGCGATCTGCTCCAGGGACAGGCGAATGCTCACCTCCTGCCAGCCGGTATGCCGGTCGCTGCCAATCTGCAGGATTACTTGCTCATCACTCACTTAGTACCTCCAGAGCCATCCCGCCGCGCAGTGCACCGGGGTGGCGGACGTTGTTGCGCACGCAGATCTCGTCGGCGCGGGTCGCGTCGCCGTACAGGCGGTGGGCGATCACCACGGCCGGCAGCGTGGCCTGCGGCGTGTATTGGGTCAGGCTGGGCATGGCCAGGGCGCGGGTGCGCAGATCCGTCGACAGCGCGGCGCGCAACGCCACCAGGCCGTTGTAAACGTCATCGCTGATCGGCGCGGCCGTCTGCAGCTCGTGATCGATCAGGGCCAGGGCATCCTGGCCAGCTCGCTCGGCGTCCTGGCGCGACAGCCAGTCGGTCTCGGCCACCACGCGGGCGGCGGTGGTCGCGGCCAAGCGGCCGTTGAGCTGGCTGGCAGCGACGACGTTGCCGGCCCGCTGGGTGTTCTCGGGCGTGTCTGCAGGTGGTACCGCGACCGAGTCGCCGGCCGTGCCGGCTTCGCGCAGCATCCGCACCGCCCTGGCCGGAGTGCCGGCCGTGGTACGCAGTCGGCCGGAACCGCCCAGGGACAACACGCTATTGCCGCTGTACAGATCCAGGGCGTTGACCGGACGCATGACCGCGTTGCGGATACGGTTATAACCGCCCAGCACCAGGCCAACGATGTTCACCGGGAAGCGGATCACACTGGTGATTTCCTCGGCGATATCGCCCACGAACTGATCGAGGCCGTCGACTACCGCAGCCAGGTCGCGCTCGATGGCATCCAGGGAGAAGCCCGTCAGCCCCTCGACGCTCCAGCGCTCCAGGAAGTCTTTCTCAGCCTCTTTCTCGACCGCATCAGCGGCCTGGCCAACTTCGCGCTGGGTATCCACCGAGGTGGCTGGCTCCAGCTGCAGGCCGGACTCGGTGAAGGTGACCTCGAACGTACAGGCGCCGCCCTCGCGGGTGGTCTCGCTGAAACGCACGTCGGTGGCCACCGCCGACATCGTGCCCATATAAGGGTGAACAAGGGTGGCGGCACCAGGTGCGTCCAGGGCCTCGATCAGCTTGTCGCGCTGCAGGTCGTAGTCGTCGCCGGCAACGAAGAACGCCAGGCGATATTCCTTCGCGCGCCGGCCCATGTCCTCGGTGTACGGCACGTCGCGGCGCGGGTACTCATGCACCAGCCAGCGCCGGCCGGCCGTGGTGTCGGCCCGCTCGACGAAGAACTCGACGCTTCGATAACTGCCGCGCAGCTCCGGGTCGATACGATCACGCCAGGTCATGTGCTACGCTCCCGGCATTCACGTCATAGGAGGACAACACATGAAACCGACTGAGAAAGCCTCTATTGGAGCCGCTATTGGTGGTCTTATCGCGGGGCTCGGCCTGGCCTGGCTTCTTCCTGATGCTGTCTGGTGGGTTCCCGTTGTATTCGGCTGCTTGGTTGCTGGTGGGCTCTACGGCGGCATCGTCAAACAGATGGCGGACGAGCGAATCGCTGACGGCGATTTGTTTAGTAAGGACAAGAGCTAGGCTCACTGCACCACCCCCAGCAAACCGCTTTCCACGCTGTAATCCAGGCCACCATTGGCTTTCATCGACGCCACCCGCGCGCGGCCTTCCTGGTCGATCTTGATTCGCAATTCACCGCCCACGTCAGCGCGCCCTTGATGAACCAGGGGCGTCGGGCGGTTGCTGAACGCTGGTGGGCCAAGTTTCGGCGCAGCAGCTGCCGCACCGGCCGGAGCGGCAAAGCCCTGTGTGAGACCGCCTCCTGTCATCCAGTCCGGTAGCCAGCCGGTCAACGCGCCGACCTTTTGCCGCAGCCAGCCGGTGAGCTGCTCGAAGCGCTCGGCAATGCCGTTGGCCAGGCCGCCGATCCACTCGCGGCCCAGGTCACTCAAAGGGCGCGCGCCCAGCAGCTCGAATACAGCGTCGACAGCACTCATCAGCAGGCGCGCCGGGCTGAAAGCCAGCAGATCCTTGGCGATATCGCCGATGCCACGGTCAAAGAAGGCCTTGACCCGGTCCCACATGCCGCTGAACCAATCGGCGATACCGTCCCAGTTGCGATAGATCAAGTACGCGGCACCGGCCAGGGCAGTAATGCCCAGGATGATCCAGCCAATCGGGGTGGTGAGCAGTGCCAAAGAGAATGCTTTAAATGCGCCAATTACAGCGGGGAGAAACTTCACAGCTAGAAGAGAGAAGCTCCAGCCAAGCTTGACCAGGGCTACAGTTGATACAACCAACGAAAGAAGAAACTTGCCAGCGATCAGCGTGGAGACGATGGCGATCAAGGGGCCAAACCCCCCGACTAGATCCGCCACCCAGGTAACGGTCGTTCCTACGGCCGACAGCCCCGTCCAGAGCTGACGCAGACGCATCAGAACCTGCTGAGTAACCATTTCCCGATTGGCCTTGGACAGCTTGCTGATGCCGCCCAGCCATTGGTTTACGGTAGGCAGTAGGCTGCCCAGGATGGTGTTCTTGAGGCCGGCCAGGGTGCTAGTCAGTTCGTGCATCTGGCGCACGTACAGGCGCGACTGCTCGATGTCCTCATCACTGAGAATGGCGCCGTTGTCGCGGGCGGCCTGGCGCAGCTTGTCCAGCTCTTCGCGGGACTGGGTCAGCAGCGCGACCATCTGTTCACCGCCGCTGCCGCCGAACAACTCGTCGAAGATCCGCTGCTTGGCTGCATCGTTCTGAATCTTGCCCATGCGCGACAGCACCAGGTCGAGCAGCTTCTCGGTCTCGCCTGCGGTACCGCGCAGATCCTTGACGGTGATGCCCAAACGCTCGAATGCCTCGGCCGCGCCGCCCGATCCGGTCATGACGAACTCGTCTGCGCGTAGGCCCAGCTCCTTCAGGCCATCGATCAAGGCGTCATTACCTACGCCGAACTGGTGGGCGGCATACTGCCATTCCTGAAGCCAGCGGGCGCCTACCCCCAGCCTCTCAGCGGCGATCTTGATCTCATTGCCCAGTGTTGCGACGCCGCCGACCATCCTGGTGACGGCCCAGCCTGCAGCTGCTGCAGCGCCGCCAACGATGGCCAGCCCCTTGCCCAGGGCGGCGGCGCGCTTGATGGTGTCGCCCAGAGCGGTGGAAGCCTGGCGGCCGGCATTCTTGAGGTTTTCCAGACCGCCACGGCGGGAAAGGCCAGCAAGCGCCTGGGTGATACGGCGGGTGGGAGCCGTGATCTTGTCGACCAGCTCCAGGATCACCGATGTCCTGAGTTCACCCGCCATGCTCTTTCATTTCCTCTGCCAACTTTTCCGCCTGGCCGTACCACCAGCGCAGGTCGTCCAGGTCCATCTCCAACAGGTCCAGCGGGTTGAAGCCGCCAAACGCTGTTGCCACTACGCGGACGAGGACGTCCCAGTCCTCAGGCGCTTGGGCAAAAAAGGCTCGATCACCGTCAGCGCGACCTCCATGTCGACCAGGTCAAGTTCGTCCATCGCGTGCGCCGGAATGCCGGACAGCGCAGCGACCAGGGCCAGGCCTTGGGCGATCTCGCCACCGCCGGCCTGATCAATTGCCTTGAGGTGCTTGCCCTTGACCTTCTTGACCAGGCGCAGCTCAGTCACCTCGCGCATGCCATCGAGCTTGCTGTGCTTGTAGCTGAAGGGCTCGGCCAGGGTGATCTGCAGGGCGTCGCCCAAGTCCTGGACGCGGGCGCGCTCTTCTTCGGTCAGTTCCAGATCCGCGAGCAAATCGGTCGTCATCGGTTAAATCCTTTCGCAACGGCGGGCGGCCATGTTCAGGCGCACCTGGCCTTCGGCCGAGTTGAGTTCAGTGGTCTCTGTCACGAATGCGCCGGTCAGCATGTAGTCCTGGCCGTTGTCGCACTCGAACAGCACGGTGGCGTTGGTGATGGTGTTGAGGTCGATCAGATCGATCTCCTCGGTGTGCAACACGGTGCACTGCAGGGTCGGCGCCACGGGCTCTTCGTTGAAGAACACGCGCTTGCCGGCCATGCGGCTGGGACGGTTCACCCCACCAGGGTTGAGGGTCGCGCCGCGTTCGGTCGGCATCTCGCGACCATCAACACGAATGGTCGCGACCCCGGTTACTTTTCCGCTCATGTGTGGTTCCTCTGGTTAGCGGCGGAACTGCGTCTGCTGGGCATGGACGCGGTATTGGCCGATCAGCTTGGGCTGGTCGATGACGTTGAGGCGGCTCGGGTCATCAGGGTCGATGCTCACCTGCAGGCTTTCCTTGTAGCCGGCGTAGTCACGCACCCAGGCGCGCTCGCCCATGAAGGTCTGCTGGTACAGGCTCAGCAACTCGGCCTTGCACACCTTGGGCGTCATGACTAACTGGCTCGGGTCGTAGAGCAGGCGGTCGGCGTCGTCGGCCAGCTTGTGGCGCGGGTACTTCATGGCGAAGGTGCTGCGAACCTCGTAACGGATGCGCTCCAGGGTCTCGGGCGTCTCGATGTCGAGATAGCTGTCCTCGGCCACCCCGGCGGCATTGCGCTGGTAGGTGGTGATCTGGCGCTCGATCTGCACGGTGCCGTCGGTGGCCACGGTGTAGGTCGCAATGCCGTCGAACAGCAGCAGGTTGCGCTCGGCGTCATCCCAGCGCTGATCCTCACGCGGGCCGATCAGGCCCGGCAGCGGCAGGCGCTGCAGCGGGCGGGCCGGGTCAACGGCCAGGGATTTCGCGGCCACAATGGCGTTGGTCGCGGCCCAGACCCACGGCGCGCTGGGGGACGCCCCCATACCCATGATCGACAGGTGCGGCGAGTTGCGGGCATTGCCCAGGGCGGCAGTTGCGCCGTGGGTGCCACGGAACGCCGCAAAGGCGCGGCTACCGATCTGGCGCATCGGCCCGTAACGGTTGGCCAGCTCGGCCTCGATCTCCTGCAGGGAGACGCTGTCGGTGTACGGCAGGCAGACCCAGTTCCACCATTCGCTGCCCATGGCGGCGATGGCCGGAATCAAATCCGGGTTGACCGCGCCCCCGGCCGGGGCGGTGTACGTCAGCGCGAGGCCTGCAGTACGTTCCTCGCCCTTGAGGCAGTCGGCCAGGGAAATGCTGTTGCCGGTTTCACCGCCCCAGCGGCATTCGATATCGACGCGCTCAGGGGTTTCGACTGCGACACTGGCCGTGACCGGCAAGCGGTCATCGGCGTTGATGGCGTCGGCAATAGCCGTGGCGGTTACGGCCAACGAGGCGCCGGCAACCATCTCGCACCAGACGCGGTAGCCGGCGATGTACAGCGCCAGAGGGCGGGTCTCGGTCGGGCCTGCGGTCACCACAATGGCACCCTTGGCCGGCTGGGCCAGGTTGGCATCAGGCAGCGGCAGCGCCCAGGTCTCGGTGTACAGGTCGACGCCCTTGATGGCGCGGAACTGCTCGGCCAGCATCGAGCCGCGGCCAAACAGTTCATCGCCCTGGCCATCGCGGGTGACGCGCACCGGCACCAGGGGCTCGGCGGTACCGCTTTCCAGCATCTGACCGAGTACCAGGAGCTTGCCCTGGAACACGGCATTGCCAGCCAGGCGGTTGTCGAACTCGATAAACCAGCCCGGAATACGCAGCGCGGCCGGGATGTCATTGAATACCGTGGAGCTGATAGCCATTACTTGGCACCCCCTTTCTTGCCTGCCTCAGCGGGGAGCTGATTGGCCTGCGGTTGTTCTTGCGCGGTGTTTGGCACTGCGCGTACGTCGCCGTCGTTGAAGCGGCGCTGCCAGTAGGCCGACCACTCGACGGGCTCGCCCTGGGCGGCCAGTGGGCGGCCGTTGTCTGGACGACGCACCAGCAGCCCCTCGGCCGGCTTGATGGTTCGCATAGTCATGGCGTTACCTCGCTGCCCGTGGGCAGGGTTTGGTGTGTTTCGGTGTCAGGACCATCCGGCACCTGGTGGTTGGCATGGAAGGTGGCGAAGTCGGCCAGGTCGCTGGCGTCCAGCGCTGCTGGAAACTGCATCTTGTTGAGTGCGAAAACGGCGCCGTAAATCACCACGCCTTCGCGGTCGGCCTGGTCTGAGTAGAGGTTGTCAACGCGCTCCAGCTGCAGCGTGCCGATCTTCTCTATCGTCATCCCGTGAAGTCCTGGAACGATGCGCTCCAGGATTTCATAGGCCCCCATCTCACGACCGTTGCCCCGGCGGCGCACACGTTCACCACTGGCGTGCCCCGTGACCACATACACCGCATAGCGGCTGTTGATCGCCGCACGACTACCAGGAGCAGCGGCGCCACCAGACCACGCAACGTAGACACCCGGCACATCACGGCGCGCCGCCTTGAGTGTGTTGGCGTCCCAGCCAGCGGGCAGATCCTCGACTTTCTTGACGTGTCGACCGAGCAGGGACTTGCAGCGCTCGATCATGTCGTCCTCAACCTTGGCCAGCATCAGAAGACCCCGCCCGGAAACGTCCGGCGCCCAGGCACCATCATCACGTCGCCGGCACTGGTGACGTCGTCGTCTACCTTCGGCAGGCCCAGTTTCACCACACCGCTTGCGATCAGGCGCAGGGCCTTGATCGCGTCGTCGTAGCGCTTGGTCACCTGTTCGGTAGCGCGGTTGTCGTAGAGCCGATAACGGGCAATGTCGCAGCCGTAGGCCGTCAGGATCGGCGGCACACTGGCCAGCGGCAGGCGATACCCGCCGCCGGCCAGGGCGCTGTCGATCTCGCCAGTCGCGTCCTGGATGGCGTCGCCGACCTTGACCTGGTCGATGGTTTCCCCGGTGTCGTCGCTCTTGTCCTCGGCAAGATCCAGGATCTCGTTTCGGTCGAAGCGACGGATCAGGTCATCCAGAGTGAGATAGGCGGCCATGGCTGATCCTTATCAGGCTGCGCTGGGCAGCCAGGGATTGAGGATCAGCTTCGAGGTGCCGGCCCATTCGTTGGTCGCGCCATTCGCCGCCTGGGCGTTGTTAAGCACGCGCAGTGCCGCACCTTCGTGACCGTTCGGCACCATGGTGTGGCTGTGACGCAGTGCCAGCGGGCGGCCGTGATCGCCTTTCAGCTCCTGCAGGCGGGCACGCGCGGCGGCGTAGGTCTCGGCGTTGAACGGCTCCTTCGAGCGCACGATCAGTTGCCACAGGCCAGGGCCGGCACTGACACGGGCGTCTACGCCGAACTTGAACTTGTCGGTGTTGAAAACCGAGTCACTGTTCAGGTCGGTCAGGGCACGGAAGTGATAGTCGCGGCGCTTCTGGAACACCACCGGCTTGATCACACGGGTCAGATCCATGACGTACCAGGCTGCACCTGCACCGCCCATGTCGTTGCTGACCTGGACTTCTTTGCCTTTGTCGTTGATCACAACATGGTTACCGAACAGCGCGGCACCGTCGTAGCACTTCGGGTTGTTGATCAGCGTCTCGACGGCCAGCTCGTTCGGGTGCTCGCGGCTGGAGCGACCGAACTCCTGGAACACCGGGGCATAAAGGCCGTAGGTGTCGTCGTCGATGGCATCGCGGCTGATGCCTTCGGTCAGCTCGAACTTGCGGTTCTTGATGCTGAACTCGCCACCTTCCAGGCAATGCACCACGCGGTCGCCGATCCATTCACGCAGACGCGGCAGGCTCTTCAGGAAGGGGTAAACCTCGACAGCGGTAGTCGATGGCACAGTGGTGCAGAACTGCTCGAAGAGCGCGCCATCAGTGCCCAAGGAGCCAAAGCCACGCTGAAAGGCCGTGTTGTAGGCACGGAACAGCGCCTGCAGGTTGGCGGAAGTAAGATCCATTGATATGTCCTCTACGAATTAGGGGCTATGCGGCTGCCGTTACAGCAGCACGCCGCTGGTGGGGTCGATCAGTACCCACACACCCACGTCGTCGACCGCGTCGACGATGCCGGCGATGGAGCGAGTGCCCGTGCCATCGGTCTTGGCCACGGTCTGGTTGTCGACGATGAAGCAGGCCTTGCCGATGTCGGCGGCGGTGATCTCGTCAGCGCCTGCGCTGTTCTCCAGGCGGGCGAAGCCGCGCAGTACTTCGGCAGTTTGCTCACCATCTGCGCCCGCGCTGTTGTCCACCCGGGCCTCGAAGATGCCCACAGCGACCAGACCCAGGCCGGTAACGCCCGGTTGCACCAGGCCATCGGCATCTACCACGGCAATGGTTCCAGCCAGGCACAGGGCAAGTGCAGCGACCGGATAACCACGGCGATGCCCGGAAACGCTCGGGGTGTTGCGGTTTTGAGTTGCGGCAACCATGTGGGCTTACTCCTTCGGGTTGGCTTTGCGGTATTCATCCGGGCTGATGCCCATGGACTTGCACACCGCCAGTTCGGATTCGTTCAGGTCGCCGTCTTTACCGGCTTCCTCGTCCGGCTTCTTCCCGCCGGTTTGGCTGCCACGCAGGGCGGCAATCGGTTGGGCGCCGGCCAGGTATGCCTTGCAAGCGGCCAGGCCTTGCGGCTTGAGCCAGTCGGCGGTGGCTTGGCCAGGGATACGGCCGTCTTGCAGGCCTTCGTCCAGCAGCTTGTCCAGCTCGGACTCGCCATGGCTGGCGCGCAGGGCGGCCAGTTGCTGGCCTTGTTCCTGGAACACGGCCAAGGGGACGTACTGGTTCATGTCCGGCTTGGCCGCGCCGGCCTTGGCTGCTGCCACAGCCTTCTCGGCGTCATCTTTGGCAGCTGCAACTGCTTGGTCTGCACCTTCGGCCTTGGTTTTCAGGGCGTTGATAGCTGTGGTGATCTGCTCGTCGGTGGCGTCGGCGGCGAGGCCCAGGAGCTTGATCAGTTCTTCACGATCCACGGTGTCTTCCTCATGGGTGGGGTCATAGGCGCCACTGCCCATGCGGGCTGCAGCAAGTGCTGGAATCGGGGTGTCAATGGCGGGGTTGTTGACCAGGCCGACGTGAATCAGGTCGAGCACGGTGCCGGTCTTGGGGTCGTAGGGGAAAACGGGAGATAGGTAGCGGTACTCGTCCGCGTCGATGGCAGCTTTGGCGGCAGCAGTCCATTTGATGCGGCCATAGAGACCGTCTTCGCGCCATTCCAGGGAGGCGTGATCGATCCAGCCGGATGCAGGTGCTGGCTTGCCGTTTTCTTCAGCCAGCAGGGTCTGGTGCTCGTAGTCGACGACGAGGTCGGTGCTGCGGGCTGCAGCGCGCTCAATGATCGGCTTGGCGGCTGCAGCGTCGAGGAACCAGGGGCCACTACCGGCCAAAGCGCCGCGCGGGGCGTTGAAGGTGCCGGCCGGAATCAGGCGCGTCATGCCACCCTCGGCCGCCACTTGAAGGGCCAGAGAACATGCTGCGATGGGGAATGTGCGTTTCGTTTTCATGCCCCCATATTCGGGGGGCGCGGCGCGAGGCCGGGATTCAAGCGTTTGACTATTGGTTGGCCTGGCGGCCGGAGGGGGGGGAACCTGGCCGAGATTACCAGATCCGGGAATGGGCGGGTGAGCCTGCCCATGTGCGCGCGTCTATACGCGAATTTAACGCGGGTTTAACGCGTTCTTTCCCTTCTACGCGGGCGACGGTAGCCCCTGAGTCGATAAAGGCGCTGTAAGGGCCGCTACGGGCCGCCGCCCTCTAGAGGCTCTGCCAGGTGTTCCTGCAGGATCTCCAGGGCCATGGCTTCGTCCTCGCTAGACATGCCCAAAAACTCACGCTTCGGGATGTTACCCCACAGATGCGGGTAAGCGGCCTTCAGTCCGCCGAACTGCTGCATGCCGGCATAGACCAGGCTGCTACCCCACTCCAGGGTGGTGGCTGTCGCCCGGTAGTGGATCTCGTTGGCCAGGCGCCGGCTTTCACCGATCAGCGGGTCATTCTTGCCTTTGCGCTCTTCGGTCACCGATGAGTTGTCTTCCCACCTGGTGCCATCCGGCGCCGTCTTGGTCGCAAAGCGGCGCTTGGTCGATTCGATGAAGTACTCGCCCATGTCCTGCAGCGCGGGGCGCACGTCCTGGGCGTGCTTCATCAGGCCGTTCAGCGCATCCAGGACGCGCTGGTTATCTACCCTGGTCTGGATCATCGGCTATACTCCTGACTCGGTTTCGCGCATCGCGCCGTCGTGGCCATACCACGAATCGCCCAGGGCGTTAGGGCATGGGGTGCGAGACCGATCATTTCCCCTCCCGGATGTAGAACGTCTGCAGCACCAGCATCCGGCGTCCCTTGCGCACCTCAAAAACGCCAACGTAAGTCACCCCGTCCACGGTCAACTCCCGCCGTACCAGGGGCGAACTGGTGGTGCGTGACAGCCCGGCATCGATCAGCGGCCCGCCCTCATTGAGCAGCCTGGGCAGCATGGCGTAGTCCTCGGCCGACACCGCACGCTGCCCTCGGGCGCGCTCTGACTTCGCATTGCCGTGGTTCTTCTCGACGTGGCGCACGGCCGAGACGTCCAGGGCATAGTCGTAGCCGTCGACGGCCAGATCCTTGACCTGGCGAACCTGGGCCACGTCTGCAGCAGGCAACAGCCCCAAGGTGCGGTAGGCCGGGATCTGGCTCGGGCTCTCGCCACGCAGCACGCGAGCGGCATAGCGCCTGGCGTCGTCAGCCACGCTGGGCAGCGCCCGGTAGCTGCGTGCCAGCTGATCTCGCACGCGGTCGGGTACGCCTGCCATGTAGGCCTTGGCCACCTCATAGGGCCAGGCCCGCGACTTCTCGGCCATCTGCGTGACGGTCTGCGCCACGCGGGCGCCAGGTTGGTAGTCCCAGCCTTCGTCGATGCCAGGCGCTTCGTCGGCGTCCCAGCCTTCAATCGGGGTTTTGTCCGGATCGCCACCTAAGCGACGTGCTCCAGCTGCTGTACGTGCGCCCACCACATAGCATTGGCATCCCCAGCCGTTCGGCGGGTAGTAGCGCTTCCAGAACGCGTGGCCGGCCGGCAAGGTCAGGCCATTGAGTTTCTGGTGCTCGGGTCGTGGGTTGCGCACCGAGTCGTTGTGCCGATAGACCCAGTATTTGAAGCCGCCGTCCTGGAGCTGTGCCAAACGTCCCGCCGAATAGCTGGTCATGGCGTTGGTCTGGTAGATGGTTCTGGTGCGCCAGCGCTCGCCGGCTCGGGTGCCTTCGCCCGTCCAGCCGTGCCAGCCGTTGCGTTGGACGATATCGCGGAAGTCTTTGCGGAACTCGCCCAGGCCACGCCCCTCAGTGATCGCCCGGTCGACCGCCACAGCCAGATCCGACAGCAAGTCAGCCTTGGCCGCGCCGGCCACCATAAAGCCGGTGTCATGGGCGTCACGCTTGATATCGTCCCACCGGGCCGTGGGCACCAGGTTGCCCAGCTTGTTGCGGTAGAACGCCACCTGCTCGGCGAATGGGCGCCCCAGGACGTTGTGCAGCGTGGGTTGGCCGTCAGCCATTGCCGGGCTCCGACACGTCCTCGATGTCGCTGCGGCCGGCCAGCTCGGCAACAGACAGGCCGTCACCGATCAGCGCGGCCAGCTTGTCCTCGTCCAGCTCAGTCTGCGCGGCCAGCAGCATCTCGCGAAACTCTTCGATGCTCTTGGCCGCAGCCAGCATGGCCTCGATACGCTCCAGCCAGGTCGCTATCGCCGGGTCGCCTTCACGGGCCATACGGGCGGCAATAGCGTCTGCAGGCGTGGCCGGGCGTTGGCCCTGGCGCAGCACGGCCAGGTGCGCGCCCGGCTGCTGGCGCAGCATGGCGGTCATTGGCTGTTGCGGGCGGGGCTGCAGCACTGGGGCGCCATCCTTGGCCTTGGGAATGCCGCTCTTCTCATGCAGCCAGTCGACCTCGATCTTGGCGCCCATGTCGACGAACACGGGCAGCGTGTTGGCCAGCACCTGGAAGTCTTCAGTTTCGCCCATGTCCAGGACGAAACGCGGCGCCCGGTTGGCGTCGGTGATGCCAAAGTTCAGTGCCGCCATGGGCCACAGGATCGAGCGGCGCACCGTGCTGTTGTACTGGCGTACGTCCGAACGGATCAGCGCGGCCTGGCCGCGTTCGTGGACATTGCCCAGGGCGTTGGTGTTCGTCCCTTCGCCCGTGCCGCTGGTCAGCGTGCCGCCCAGGATGACCCTGGACTTGCTGCGCTCGCACCAGTTCATCATGGCCAGGTAAAGGTCGGCGCTGCCTTGGGCCGCTTCCAGGAACTCGATGGCCATCCCTTCGGGGATGATCCCGGCGGCGTCTTTGCCCATGGCTACCACCGCACGGAGCAGCGTCGCTTTCTCTTTCGCGGTGGCGTTCTTCGGGTACTTACCCAGGCGAGCCGGCATACCATAGATGTCCAGAAGCTGCGCCAGGTCGCCCAGGGCGTAGTTCTGGAACAGGTACGGCCAGGCCAGCATGCGGTGCAGGCCTGCGCGCGCCACATAGCCCGGCCGGGCACGGTGACGGTGCGCTACCCAGCCCAACGGCCACAACTCGGCCCCGGTCGGGCTCATATCGCGCAGGGTGATGTGGTTCTGGTCATCGGGGTGCAGGCGGAACCAACGATGCGGCCGCAGCGTGGGCTGCTCGATATAGCGGGTGGTACCGTCACGCCCCCAGGTCAATTCCAGGTTGGCGAAGCCATGGCCCAGGCCGGTACCGAGATCGAGCACCAGGTCTTCGACCTCCATGGCTGTCAGCACTTCGATAGCGTGGTCGGTGGCCTTCTTCTCCTGGGCCGAGGCGTTGTCTGGCGGCACGACCTGCCATTCCAGCTCGGCAGCGAGCTGGCGGCGCTTGAGCATGTCCGCCCCGATCTGCGGGTCTTTCTCCTCCATATCCTCGAACAGGTCGCATTGCGCCATCAGGTCGCCTTGCTCGGCGCCCTCCAGGATCTGGTAGAGCCGCGCAGGCGTCAGGCCCTTGGTCGGGTGCTCGGCAAACTCCCTCTTGATCGAGCGAGTAGTGGCTTCATCATCGGTTTGCTTTTCGTCTAGGGCGCTCGTATCACCCAATAGCCGTTTGATAAACGCGGGAACGCCTACCTTTACCATGCGCCTGCTCCAAAACCTTCGTTGTTGTCGTCGTCATCGTCCGAGTCGAGCTGGCCCGACTGGGTAACGGAAAAGAATTCGATCACCGTCGTCTCCATCATCGAGGCGTAATAGGCCATTACCAGGGCAATGGCCGCGTCACCGTGACGGTTCTTACTGCTGCCTGTCTTGCCTTCCGGCAAGCGCGGAATACCCTTGATGACCTCGATGGCGCGCAGGTCGTCGCCCACCTCGCGGTCCCGCGGGATACTCAACACCCCATCCTCCAGCGCCGCCTTGAACTTGGGCATGGCATCCAGGTACCAGGCTTGGCTGATCATTACCGCCTCGATCAAGCCAGCGCCGTAGCGCTCCACCGCCTGCTCGCCCAGGTACTGCCCATTGCCACGGGCATCCAGGGCGCCGCCCTGCAGGCGAGGCAAACGATCCACGATGTAGAACAGCACCTGTTCCTGCTGTTTGAAGGGCACGTTGCGCAGCTCGACCAGGAACGGCACCACACGTTGCAGCAGCTGGGTAATGGCCATCGGCGCAATGACGGTAAGGTCACCCGAGCGGCCAAAGTCCTCGCCGAAACAATGCGGATCATTGGGATTGAGCCGTTCCAGGTGCGGTCTCAACTCGCGCTCGCACCAGTCCCGGATCTCTGCCGCGCGCAGGTGCTCCGGCATGGCGTTGAACTCGGCCGAGCCCTCGAAACGCAGCACCGAGGCGTCGATCATTCGCGCCTCGATCAGGGCGCGGGACAGGTAGGCCCCACCGCCCGACTTGGGCACGCAGTAGTACTCCTCCAGGGCGTCCTCACGGGTCGCGGTGTCGGCGAGCAGGTTGGCCTTCCACTTATCCTCGGCTTCCTGGCTCCACGGCTTGCCTCGAACCTGGCAGATGCGCTGATACAGACCCTGCTCGCAGGCATCGTCCAGGGTTATGCGGTGCACGCTGTAGCGCTTCTTGCCGGCCCGGCTGTCCTGGATCAGCTCGTTGAACAGGTTCTCGGCGCCGTTGTGCGTCGAGATCAAGCGCACCCTGGCGCCCCACATGGTCAAGGCCAACGCGGCCTTGAGCACCTCGGCGAGCTGCTCGTGGAACGCCGCCTCATCTATGGTCACGTTGCCCTGACGACCGCGCAGGTTGGACGGCCTGGAGCTGAGCGCCTGGATCTTGAAGCCGCTGGCAAAGTGGATGTTGAAGGTCAGGATGTCCTTATCCTCGTCGACCAGGACCTCCTCCTGAATGGCGCTGGCAGCCTTGTCGAACGCCTTGGCCCACATGGCACAGGCGTCGATGAACTCGATGGCCATCTCTTTGTTGGAGCCGACATAGAAGTGGTTGGTACCGCCAGCGGCCTTGGCTGCGCTCGCTGACAGTACGGCGTCGGCAGCTTCCGCCCAGGTGATCCCTGTTCGCCGGCTCTTCTCGGCGATCTTCAGCTCTGCCTGATCCTCGATCCATACACGCTGATACGGCAGTAGCACCGACTTTGGCACTGGGGCGTTCATCAGGCGATCCCCAGAATGTCGCGCTTGATTGCGTCAATGGCCTCTTTGCTCATGCCCTGGCTGGTCATGGCGCCTTCGGCTACGTTGGCCGCTTCCTGAAGGGCGGCACGGCGCGCCTCGGCCTCGGCGGCGTACTTCTTCTGGGTCACCGAGGCTTTGATGATCTCGGCCACGGTCTTGCCAACCTTGCTGATATCGAGTGGCCCCTTACCATCGGCCAGCAGCGTGAACAGTCGTTCTTGGGTCAGGCGCAACAGTGCTTCGTTGACCGCGCCGTCATCATCAGGCGCAACGGCGACCACGGCTTTCGCCTGCTCGCTAGCCATCTTCAAGGCCGCCAGGCGCTCCTCGAAGCTCTGGCCGTAGCTGTGGAGTGCCGACTTGCCAATGCTGTAGCCGCGCCCGGCCAGCTCGGCCGAGAGCAGCTCGTAACCGGAAAAGTTGTTCTCGACCAGGGCTTGATCGAGCCAGGCCTTAACCCTCGGCGGCAGTTGCGCCACCTTACTGCGCGGCGGCATGTCAGGCGCTCCAGTACTTTTCCGGGCGGGCGATACCGGGACGGCAGTCCACGGTGTACTCGGCGATATCGACGCCGTAGTGGGTCAGACCGCAGATCCATTGGCCATTTGGCTGCTTGTTGAGTGTGACCAGGCTACGGTCGGCCAGGTAATCCAGTTCGCGGCGCAGCTCCAGTGGGGTGGCATCGGGATAGATACCCTGGATGGTGGACAGCACCACGGCCTCGTGCGGATCTACCGGCCGGGAGGTGTTGAGGGTCAGCAGCAGGTACCAGCGCAGCGACTCGCGGCGCGCCTTTGCGGGGTCAATCATTGCGGGCTCCTTTGAGCATGATGTTCTCGATCTTCAAGGCAACGCCGTCGAGCTTGGCTTCCAGGACGGCTTGCCCGCGCACCCAGTCTTCGCGGCGCACGTACTCAAGCGGCAGCTCGGCCTGGAAACGCAGAAATGAACGTTCCAGCTCCAATAGCGCCTGGGCGTCCTTATCCTGGCGCTGCAGCACCTTGGCAAAGTTCTCGTCCCAATGACGGCTGGCTGCCTTGCGGGCCGCTTCCTGGGCCGCGAAACGCTCGCCCAGGCGTTTCTCGAAGTTGTGCAGCAGCAGCTTCACCAGGCCGCCCACTACGGTGGTGAACATGCCTAGCAGCCCGATGGCCCATCCGATCAGCTCGGAAAGTGGCAGCGACATCAGTGTTTCTCCTGTACGGCGTCGATCAGAGCGTCCAGCTGCGCGGCAGTGTTCTTGCACTGCTCTGCGTAGCGGACGTGATGGGCCAGGAGAGTGTTCTGGCTGATGCCTGAGTCGAGCTGGTCAGCGGCTCGGGCTTGGGCGACTTGCGCAGCAGCTCGCTCGGGATCTGTGGCGGCGGGCAAAGCGGTTGGGGTTCGGGCTCCGGTGGCTTCGTCCCACACGCGGACAAAGCCAGCAGTGAACACGCAAGCAGGCAAAGGCTCAGGCTCAGCGTCGAGCGCTTTCCGGTATAGGTCGTTGACACGGGCAATCTCCCCAGAGAGGTAGTCAGTGGTTTTGCGATGTTGGCGTTGCTGGGTGGCCAGGTCGGCGGCCAGCTTGTCGTTGCGCGCCTGGGCGTCCTGCAGGCGTTTTGCGGCATCTTTGGCACTCGCTTCGGCTGCGCGGGCGCGGGCCAGCTCCTGTTCCTGGTGCTCGGTTTTCAGCTTCATCAGGGCAAGGTCGCCCTTGGTGGTTGCGGCGCGGTGACCAGCGTCATAGGCGGAACGCTCCAGCATTCCGACCAGCAGGTAGATCGCGGCGGCAAGGGCCACAGGGATGGCGAACGGGAGCGCTGCGCGCAGGAAACTGAGCCACTTCATTGCAAGCCCGCCTCGCATAGTTCCCGCTCGGCCGCGCGGCGGCGCTCCAGCCCTCGGAACTTGCGGCCGCCAGCGTTCACCCAGTAGCTGAGCTGCGCGCATGCAGGCTCAATGCGGCCGGCCTGCAGGTGCAGCAGCATGGTCGAGTGGCGGCCACTCTTGAGCCAGACAAAGCCGTCCTTAACGCCTGGCTTGCCGGGGCCGGTGTTGTAGATCATCGACAGAAACGCCGCGATGCTCTTGGTATCCATGGCGGCAATGACCTTGGCGGGCACCCAGCGCTCGAACGTCCTCGCGGCTTCCTCCAGTGCCAGCCGGGTTTTCTCGTCGCACTCGGCGTTAGTCGCAACGTCGCCAAGGCGTACCCCATACGTCCAGCCGTCGCAGATGGTCGGGATGCCCACGGGGTCCAGGTATGCCAGCAGGTTGCGCCCCTCGAAGTAGGAAACAACTGGCGTGGCAATGAGGATGGCGGCGGCGACCCGAGTCTTGATGCTCATACGCCCCCCTTACCGACTGCATTGCGCAGCTTCGCGATGGCCGCATTGCCGATCTCTGGGGCGGACTTCCTCACGCGCCGGGGCTTGGGGGTGGCATCGCGGCGCTGTGCTGCGGGTGGCTTCTCGCGCGCTTGCTCGGCCCGGCCGGCCATGTGCTGGCGGTACGCGCTGACTTTCGCGAAGGCGCTACGGACGTGCTCTTCGACCTGGCTACGCCACTCGGCCGGACAACGCCCCATCAACAACTGGCGGCGGTCAAGCGATGGCTCAGCGAGGATCGCGGCGGCGTAGTCGCGGGGGGACGTTGGGCGACTGGCGGACACTGTTCTGGCTCCAAGGGATAGGAGACCGAACAGTAAGGCGCGGCAATCGCCGCCAGGGATTCAAGCCTTTGAATGTAAAAACCCGCCAGGGCGGCGGGTTTCAGGGCAACATTCAACGGGTGTTATAGGCATCTTGTAAAGCCCTTGGTTCAGAACAGCGACGGCTGGATACGCTGGCGGTGCAGCTCACGCTGCTCGGCGATGATCGAGTAGACCTGGGAAACGGTCAGGTCGAACTCGTTGGCCAGGTCGTCGATGTTGTTGCCCTTGTACTTGACCCAGATCTGCCGCGCCCGCAAAGCGCGCTCCAGGACATCGCCCTTGGGCATATAGAGCTGACGCCCGCCGGCATAGCGCGACAGTGCCCGGACAGTGATGAACGCTCGGTTCTGCGCCAACTCCGGCGCGTCACCCGCGCGCAGGTGGCCGGCCTCGATAACGCTGACCAGGTCGGCCAGAGTCTTGGGCCACTTCGAGCGGATCTCAGGCGACAGCATGTGTTCCAGGGCGTCTTCGGGCACGTCGTCACCGAACAGGTCGTTATTGCTCATGCAGGTCTCCCGTGGCGCTCGGCATCTTTTGCCAGCGCGGTGATGATTCCGCCCAGTTGCTTGCTGTCGCACCACTCCAGGCGCTCGACCTTGTACATGCGGGCGGCCAGGCTATCGGCGTACTCCCACGGCCGGCCGGCTTCGGCCAGTTGCGCCTCGATCTTGCCGACCAACTTGGCGCGCTCGGCCGATGGCTTCGGTTTGTCTCGGCCTTTGGAACCAGTGGCCTTGAAGCCAAGACGCTCCATCTCGACCAGAATGCGGCCGATTTGGCGCGGCGTCAGGCCTTTGGACGACTCAACGCCGACAGTGCGCTTGAGCACTGCGCGATAGGTTTCATCGTCCAGGCCGAGCTGGCGGCGGGCGATCTGAATTTTCGTCTTTCCCGTACTCATACAAGGTTCCTCGGGTCGAGTGCCACGCGCAGGGCGGCAGGGTCGCGGCGGGCAATGTTGGCCACGTAGCGGATGGCCAGGGTCAAACCTTCCTCGACCTGCTCGAAGTCACCAGCAGCGCGGATGCACTCCATGTCGTCGCGGGTGCCTGTGTAGGTCTCCCACTTGAATTTTTGGGCGCCAACGGCGGCGCGATGCTTGGCATCACGCTCGCGCTTGCGGCGCTGCCGAGCCGTATCCTGGGCGCGGACTTTCGCGGTTCTGGGCTTCTTCTTTCTCGTGCTCATGTGTGGCTGCTCATCAGTACCGGGCTACCACGCCCGGCAGACCTTCGCCCCTGGCGGGGCTAGGTTTCGCTTAGGTCAGGGCCAGTTGTTCGGTGCCACGCACACCGTGCTGCAGTTGCACACCATTGGCTGCCCGGATGCCCGCTGCAGCATCGCTAATAGCCCGCTGACTCAGAACCTTGGTGCTGCTGTTGCGGTCGATGGGCTTGCCGGTGATCAACTCGGGGTGGTGCTTGAGCATGTAAGCCTCGGTCGCAGCTGATGGCGCGGCGTCTGCGAACTGCAGCACCTCTTTGCGCACAGCCCACACCCAGCCGTCGCAGAACTGGTCGGCCCGCTTGGTCTTGTTGGCCGGCTTGCACCGCTTCAGATCATTGCCGATGTACTCGCGGCGGGCCTGGCGCACTTTGCGCAGCAGCACGGTCATGGTGTAACCAGCCACCTCGGCCATCTCACCAATGAACCGCCAATCACCCAGGCCTGCCATGAACACCAGGCGGCAGGCATAGGCCTTGGCGATGATCTGCGCCAGGTTGGCTTCCCATTGCGCAGGGTTCATCTTCGAACCGCTGCGGGCGCTGTGCTCCTCGATCTCGTACAGATCCAAGTCGCTCTGCTCTAGCTGGTACTTCTCCATCATCGCGCGGGCCTGTCGCATCGCTGCGGCCGCTTCGTTGGGGTTGCTGCTATTGGCCAAGGCCAGGCACTTCTTGACCTTATCCAGGGCTTTCTTGCGATCCATGTTCTCTCCAGTGGCTGCTCGTCAGTACCAGGCCACCACGCCTGGCAGACCGCCCCAGCAAAGCCGGGGCGGTTTCGCTTAGCGGTTGATTGCCTCGTCCATGGCTTTGTTGAGGCTCAGCTTGACCACCGTCTTTGCCGGGATCTCGATGGCCTGGCCAGTACCCGGATTGCGGCCGGTGCGTGCGGCGCGCTTGCTGGCCTTCAACTTGCCAATGCCCGGAAGCGGCACGTCACCACCGGCTTTGAGGGTGCGAGCAGTAACGATGGACAGGCGATTGAGCACGGCATCGACTTGCGTCTTGCTGACCGTGGTGCCGGAGACACCCAGTTCGTGGGTGATGGTGTCGATCAGGTCTTTCTGAGTCAGGCTCATGGTGTTTCCTCGCTTAGTGCAGGGTTGGTTTGGGTTCGTTGGATTGGGCCTGGCCAGCAGCCTCGCGCTTGGCCGAGCACTTCGGGCAGGGGCAGTTGCCACGTTTCGCGGCAGCGCGGGCGGCACCGACGACAACCTCGGGCACCAAACGCATGAGGGCGTGGGCAACAAAACCCGCAGTGGTCTCGACGTTGGTGTCGCCCCCGAGGGCGACACCAATGGCACCGTTTTCGTCTTTGATGGTGATGGTCAGTTCGGCCATGGGGGTCTCCTAGCGTTGGCGTTTGAATTTGATGTTGAAGTCGCGCGCCACCTGACGCGCTTGCTTTTCGTTGATACCGATTGTCCGCGCGGCGATGCCCGGTGATGCGCCCAGCGCCGCCTGAACCATCAGGCGGGCGGCAATGGACAGCTCGCGAAGCTCCTGGACAACGTCGGTACGTTTCGGCGCGGCCGGTTTCGGCTCGACAGCAGGCGCCTCGGCCTTCACCTCCGGCTTGGCCGGGACGGTGATCGGCTTCACGACAGGCTTGGCGCGCAGCGTTTCGTCCTCCGGGCGCACGAACAGGTGCGCATAGACCGGCGTCTTGGTCGGGTTGATAACGAAGGTCGGACTGGTGGCCTGCATCTGGTGGCCTACCTGCTCGATCTGCCCCCCTTTGGCCAGGAACGCCTCGGTAGCTGCTGCAATGCGCTGGCGCTCCTGTTCATGTGCTGCAGTGGCGGACAGCGGGTCTTCGCTAGGGTCGTGATAGCGCTGCATCTCACGCCCCCATGGCCCGGAAGCCGGGGCCGTTGCGTTCGCCAAGCCACTGGATATAGCGGGCCAGGGCTGCCAAGCCTTCGCGCTCGTTTGCTGCCTCGGGCACACCGGGTACCAGCAAGCGCTCGTTGTCTTTCGCGTGGCGGGCGGTGGTCTCGATAACCTCGCGCACCTTCGACTCTTCGCCCCGTGCGATACCGATTGCCCCGTCCGGCACGCTCGGACCGAACTGGATCAGGCCACCGGCCCAGCAGTAAGCAATGATGTTGGTGCTGCTGCGCTTGGGCTCAGGCTCCAGGTACTCGATGCCGTCGGTGGGGTGATACGGGTTGCTGTGTTTCTCGCCGTCCAGCTTGATTAGGAGGTGAGCGTTGCTTGTGCCGGTGATCGTGCCCGACTTGCCGTAGGCATTGACGCGGCCACCTTTCTTGGCCGGAACGCCGTAGTAGTTGCGGATGTGCTCCAGGCTCATGTCATGCCTCCTGGCCAGAGCGCAGCCGCTCCAGCAGCTCGGCCAGCCGCTCGGCCTGCGGACCAGTTACCAGCGCCAGTAGAAAGTCGCGGCCGTTATTCAGTTCCAGGTGCTCGAAGTCCAGGGCGTCGACGTCGAGCAGCTCGACGGCATCAGCCACGGCCTTGACCTGGGCGAGTTCAGTAAGAAGCCCCATCACTGCACCCCCTGCTCGAACGGCACGATGGCGAAGTCTTCGATATCACGGTTGATGGTCACGCCCGGCAGGGCCTCGACTGCATCCGGTTCGTTGAGGATGGCTTCCTTGTTCACCTCTTCCTTGGTGCGAATGAAGCGCTCCAGGCCCTTGACCTTGAGCAGCTCAAGCACGCTTTCGGCGCCACGCACGGTCACGCTCGGCGGGCGGCAGCGCCACTGCACTTCGCCGGTCACCAGGTTGGCAAACTTGACCTTGTTGTTATCGGTCAGCTCGGCGCGGTGGGCCTCACACCAGCCCTGCACACCGCTTTGCAGAGCGGTGAGGCGCTTCTTCAAGTCATCAACCGGCCCGGCAAAGCGCTCGGTGACCTCGCCGATTTCGTCATTCATTTCGGTTTCAAGCCGGGTGATTTCGCGCTGCACGTCGCCGATGGCTTTGATGTCGCTTACCACCTGGTCGCGGGTCTGCGGGATGTTCTGAGCCGCAGCGGCTTTCAGTCGTTTTTTCGGTGCCATGTTTGGGGCCTCTCTCAGTGAATGGTTTGAAAATCGCGGTAGCTGATGGGTTTGCGCCATTCGAGGGTTACGCCCTCGAACAGCACGGTGATGCGGTCGCTGCCCGCCGAGGCGTGGCGCTGGTAGCCCTCGGTCAGGCGCTCACGCACAAGGCGCTCGCCGTCCTCTGGGCTGATCTGCAGGCAGTTCTCGGTCGGTTTGATTTGCAGCAATCGCACGCCCTTGGCCTGCAGGTGGCGGGCGGCTGCGTTGAAGTCGCGCAGGCTGGTGGCCAGCGCAGTGGTCAGGACTCTCAGCGGGCGTTGCTCAGTGGCTGCCATGGCGTGGCTCCTCTGCTGCACAGTTGGGGTTGTTGGGGCAGTGCTGGCAGGCGCGCCAGTGCTGCATGGCCATCGGGTTATGGGTGGGGGCTTTGCGTTCGCGGTAGGTTTGGCACTGCTCGGCGGTGATCACTTCGCCCAGGGCCACGCACTCGATGCGGCCCAGGACGTCCATCACCTTGCGGGCCACGCCCTCTGTGGAGCACGGGTAGCGGTTGACCAGCACCAGGCTTACGGCGGTGCGGCTGACACCGACACGCTCGCCGGCCGACTTGCGGTTGCTCTGCTCGACCTCGCGGGCCAGCAGGCTGACCCACAGCGGCGGCTGTTCGCCCCAGGCGGACAGGTCTACTCGGGCAGCCTGGTTCATGCGCCCACCTCCAGTAACAGCTTGTTCAGGCGTGCGAGCGCTTCGACACCCTCGGCCCGTTCGCGGTCATCGGGGTGGAACTGGGCAACGGCGCTGCCGGCCAGCGCCTTGACTGGGCGGATGGCTTCGCGCAACTCGGCCAGTTGCTTGTCGAGGTTGGCCTTTTCCAGGCGCAGCCCGGCCAGCTCGGACGCATCAGGTTGCGCGCCCTTGGCCCACACCACCTTGTCCAGGTTCGGGTCATAGACCTGCTCATAACTGGAGCGCTGATAGATGGGGTGCAGCGGGCCGCTGTAGCGCGCAGGCAGCAGGCGGTAGCTGGCCGGGATGCCAGGCGTACCACCCGAGCGCACCGTATAGCCGGCCTGGGCCAGCCCCTGCAGGTAGATGCGCGCGCCGTTCTCACTGATAGGCGCGCCACCGGCTGCAGCCTGGCTGGCCGCTTCGGCGGCGGTCAGCTCGCCCAGGATGCGCAGCGCGCGCCAGATGCACTCGACGGCCTCAAGCGGTAGCCGCTCGCCTTTCTTGTTCACGCGCGGCGCCTCTGCGCCTTCGTCTTTCAGGAGAGACCAGGTGCCGTCGCGGCCTTTCACGGCCAGCTTTGCGACGATGCCGGCCTTGGCCAGGCTCAGCAGGTAGCTGCGCGCGGCTTCGTCTTCTTCCTCAGAACGGCGGGCGACGGTGTAAGTGGTGAACTCGGCGCCATCGCGGCCCAGTTCGCGGATGGCTTCCCACATGCGCTGGCGCGGCAGTTTGCCCCCGGTCATGGCCAGGTGAATCGGCTTCTTACCGGAGCGCATTACTTATCCCCCGCGCGCGGCGCTTCGCCGGTAAACCAGTCAGACGTCCAGGTGTCCAGGCTTACCTCGTTCAGACCCTTGGCGGTGCACTCACTGCTGACGCGGTAGAGATTGACCGCAGCGCGGCGCAGGCAGCCCTTCACTTGCTTGACCAGGTCGGACAGCAAGTCGTCTGCGATCTGCAGGCTTGGATAGCTGGCGGTAGCCAACCGCTTCACGTCTGCCAGGGTGGCGGCTTGTGCCGGCACCCACTCCAGCACGCGGTTATGCAAGCGCTCCAGCTTGGCCATGCTGGCCGGTACGCCTTTCTCGCCGATCAGGATGATGGTGCCCTGGCTGGCGTTGTAGATATCGGTCAGCACGTTAGCGGCTGCCTTCTCCAGCAGGTACTGCACGTCATCAACGATCAGCGGGCGACCGCTGCGGCTGAGCTGCTCGGCCACCTGGTCGACCATCTCGCTCAGGGTGCGTGCCGGGGTGACAGACATCTCGCGCAGGATGGCGAGCAGGAATGCCTTCTTCGTCCAGGTGTCGCGGCACTCGACGTAGTAGGCACGATGCTGGTTGGCCGAGCAGGCAGCGGCCACGGACTTGCCCAGTCCGCTCGGGCCGTACATCACCACCAGGCCTGGCAGGCCAATCGGTCGTTGCATGGCGCGCTCGATGGCGCCGGCCAGCAGGCCGACATTGGTCAACGGGATGATTTTGGAAACGCTCATAGGTGGTTCTCCCCCAGGTCAGGCAGTGGCCTCAGCGGCCGCGAAGTGGTCGTACATGCGTTGAATGGCTTTGAAGCCAGGGTTGTTCGGATAGATGGCGTGCCAGTTGGCCTCGGCCTCGCTGAGCGCTTCGCCGCGCTGGCGACGGGTCTCCAGCTCCTGCCACAGGTCGTAGCGGGTCATGTCGTTGTCGGGCACGGTGAAGGCAGAGGCCTGGATGGCTTGGTGTTCCACAACTTGCTCGGCGTACTCCAGGGCCGTCTGCTGTTGTTCCAGGAGCAAGTTGCTGCTGGGCGCGATGGGCTGCGGCACCAGCTCCAGGCGCTGGCCCGTGCTGCGCTCGATCTTCTCGATGCCTCGCTTCACTTGGCCTTGGGCCAGCTTCTCGCGCGCCTTCTGGATGCGGTTGAGCGGCTGGTAGTCGTCGGCATTGCCGTCGATCAGCGCCTCGCCGATCAGCTCGCCGGCCAGGGTGCGAACCCAGATGCGGCTGGCGTCATGCACGTCGTAGGCAATGCGCACGTCTTCGCCGTGCATGTGGCGCAGCTCGTCCAAGAAGTAGCGGTTGCCGTCCCAGTTGATTTCGCCGCGCAGGGTGCGGCGCACTACCTGCGGGCGCATGAGGTCGCACACCAGCTCGGCCGGCGCCAGGATGGGTTCCCAGCCGGTAGCGCGTGCTGCTTCCCAGGCCTCGTTCGGGCTCATGTGGCGCATGCGCCCGGTCTGCGGGTCGCGGATCTTCTCAAGGCCACGGTGCGGCCGGTTGTTGTAGTCCTCGATCTCGACCGAGGCCACGTCCATGAACTCGCTCAGGGTTGGGATCAGGCGGGTAACACCGTGGTCGCGCAGCTGCTGGCGGCTGATGCGGTGCACCTTGGTACCGGCGTGCTTGTCCATGTCGGCGCCGATGTAGCTGACCAGCTTCTTGGCGGTCGCCACCCAGATGGTCTGGTGGGCGCGCTCGATCAAACCACGGGCCTGGCTGTTGTAGGGCAGCGCATGCACCATCTCGCCACCCAGGCGGTCGACCACTTCGCGCACGGCGTCATTGGCGAAGCCGCTGCCGTTGTCCACGTAGAACAGGGCAAACATGCCGCCGCGCTCGATGGCATCGCGCAGCGAGTGCATGACGTCGATGCTGTTCTCCGACTCGCCTACGGAAACGCCCAGGACTCGGCGGGTCCTCACGTCCATGGTGGTGGTGATCTCCGGCCGGAACGGTTTGCCGGTACGCGGGTTGATCACCTCCGAGTCGAACTTGTGGCCATCCGCTGTGTACACGTCGCCGGGCAGCAGGTTCTTGGTAGTGCGACGACGGAAGGGCTTGAAGGCTTTAAGCTCTTGCGGGCTGTAGCGGCCACGCTCGCGGGCCTCCGGGCTCAGCTTGTCCAGGAAGCGGCGCACCTGGTGGATGCTCGGACGCTCGCCCAGGTACTTCGCAGCAAACTCGGCATAGGCACGCTCGACCGCTGGCTTGGTCGGCCGCTGGTAGCAGCGCAGGAAGTCAGGCGCCCAGTCCGGTACGCCGGTATCTACCTTGCGGCGTGCCGGGGCCAGGCCGACTTCGCCTTGCTTGCGGTAGTCCGCCAGCCACCTTTTAAGGGTGCGCTCGCTCAGGGTGCGGTCAGCCGTCTTGCGGTCGTTGGCACGCTCGACGCGGGCAGCCAGATAGGGGCTGAGCTGGCCGTCACGCGCCAGGCCAATCAAGGTCATGATGGCCCGCTGCTGGCTGACCACCTGGCTCATGCGCTCGATTTCACGCACGAATGCCAGGCGCGCCGTCATCACGCTGCGTTGATCATCGGTAAGGCGTGACGCTGAAATATCGTCACGCAACGCAATTTCGTGCGCCTGGATGGGCGCGACTTCGGCCTGCGGTTCGGCGTCGCCGACAAGGCGTGCAAGCAGAGCGGCCTGGGTTTCGGCGGGCAGCATGGCGAAGTTGTATTCCTGGCCACCGCCCCGTCCCAAGCGTAGCTGCGCCTCCCATCCCTCGCGCTTGGCGCGAAGATTGACGCCTTGCACGGTACTCGGCATGCCTGGCTGCCCAGCTAGCTCTCCGGCGGCGAACCACTTACGCATGGTCGCCACCAAGCAGACGTTTGAGTTCACGAGCCTGACGGGCCGATTCGTCGCGGGTACGCTCCAGGCGCCCCAGATCGGCCAGCAGCGCGTCACGCCCATAGGCCACACGGCCACCTCGCAGGCTTACCAGCCAGTCGGTCAGCAGATGGCTGGCGCACACTTCTTCAAGCAGCGCTGCCCTATAGAAAGGAAGGTTGTGGTCGGTGCGGGCCGGGCTGGCCCAGGCGTCGAGCATGTGCTTTGTCACGTCATCACCGGACAAGCGCGACATGCAGGTGGCGATCTCGTAGCGGTCAACGACGGCGCCCTTGAGCATCTCGCCGACAATCTCACTCACCTGCACCGAATAGTTGCCCTGGCCTGGGATGGCCAGAACTGGCTGGGGAATCTCGAACAAATCGAAGGTGCGGGTATCCCGCAATGTTTTTACGCGACTCATGTCTAGTTATCCGTCCCTGTTTTACGGTGCCCAAGGTCACAAGCTGCGTTATGCTTTTGCATACGCGCGGACATAGCCTCCGGGCGCTTGGGGCGCTGACGATTGGGTTTGCCACTGGCATCCCAGCGCTCAGGCCACAGCGCCTCGACGGCGATGCCTAGTGCTTTAGCGATAACGCGCTCCATGCGTGGGTAGGGCGTGCGCTTCACGTTCTTCAGGGCAGGCCCTGTTACGTGTTGCTCACGCGCCAGTTTCGCCAGCGACGTGCCTTTGGCCCGTAGCTGGAACTTGATCCACTCCCAGCGCAGTGCTGGGTCAGATGGGATTTCCGCTGTGTTCATGTCGTGATCCAAAGACCGCCTGGCAGGGTGGTCATGTGGTGATGTTTAACGTGCCTTACGACATAAACATAGCGCTATAGAACATGAAAGTAAACGCTTTCAGGTTAGACATTTGTTCCTTTAGGGTTTGATCTCACTCCCTAAAGGGTTAATGCCTTATAAATCAATAGGTTGCGCTAAGTTGAAACTTGAAACTGACGAAGCTACACGGCTTTCAAGTTCGGATTCCGAAGCTGAAAGCGCAGATGCCTTCCTGCAGCGCCTGCAGAGGTTGGTGCAGATCGCGGGTAGTGCTAACGCTTTAGCGAAGAGGTCTGGAATATCCCAGAGCGGGATTCAGCGGTATCTCAAGGGAGGCGAGCCCACCCGGAAAATGCTCATTACTCTGGCCGAGTGCACTGGCGTAAGCCTGGTCTGGTTGATGACAGGCAAAGGGGATGAGGTTGAAAGGCACGAGCCTCTGGCCGGAGACGATGATGCGTATGCCTATGTCCCGCTGTACGACGCCCGCTGCAGCGCAGGCAGCGGCGCCTGGAACGAACGTAGCCGTGTCCTGGTAAACCTGTCGTTCACGCGCTATAGCTTGCGTAAGAAAGGCCTGACGCCCTCAGACCTGGCCTGCCTGCGCGTAGACGGCGACTCGATGCTTGGCCTGCTCGATGACGGCGATACCGTCATGATCGACCTGAGCCGCAACGCGCTTGAGGGTGAGGGTGTCTATGTGGTGATGCTCGATGACCACCTCTATGCCAAGCGCCTGCAGCGCCAGTTCGATGGCTCCGTGCTGATCATCAGCCATAACAAGGAGTATCAGCCAATGACCGTCCCCAAGGATCGGCTGAGCGAGCTGCATATCATCGGCCGCGTGGTATGGGCCGGGGGCTGGATGGTCTAAGGCTGCGATGCCAAAGCACTCGCGAAATCGGGCCACCACCCCAAAAATCGGCCCGTTTCTGCTTCGCGCCGCTTTGGCACAATCAGCCCGCCCACACCCCGCGCCATCCGGGCTCTTCCGGCTTTCCCCGGCATCTTCCGGCCACTCCCTCCCTGTGCCATACCTCTAACCCCCTCACATTGTGGCACCGGTTGAGGTTGATGGGCGACCTGAGCGGCCAATGCCGCAGGCTCTTCGACAGGCTGGGGTGTTTCGATCTCAGGCAGCGGATCAAGTGTCCAGTCCAGCTCGGGCTCGGGCTGCTCGGCGATAACCGGATCGGGCAAGGGGTCGGGTGCCGCATCAACGACAGGTTCAGCAGGCACTGGAACCGGGCCCGGTTCCGGCTCACTGCGCTCGCCCTGTTCCACCTTTACCAAGCGTTCATGCATCGCGCGAGTACCGCGCTCAAAGCGTTCGGCGAAATCCTTGAGCTGCGCAGTCAGTTGCGCATTACGCGTCTCCAGCCCTTGCAGACGCAGCGCCTGGCCCAGGCTGAGGCCGATCAGACCGCCAAGAAGCGCACCCGTGACCGATTCGCTGGCGCCCACGCCGAGCACCAGACCGACCAGCATGAAAATCCATTGCATGCGTTATGTCCCAACCCTGAGAAAGAAGTCGCCTCACGTTCCTGCTGGCCGCCCGAGACGAGCCACAGTATAGGAGCCGCGCCGACCCACACCCAGAGAGACGACTGCCAAGCCGTTCACAGGCACAACGCAAAGCGATCAGCCGCCAGCCGGTGCTTCACAAATGCCGCGCGCCCGCTATCATCGCCGCCCCGTGACCGTAGGGCGGACTCGGGAGCGAAGCGAACAGTCCGCCGCACAAGACAGGCCTACCCGAGCATCATGATAAAACCCCGCCTGATAGCCGCCGCAGAGATCGACCGCCTGGAAACCTGGGCCAAATACACGGCAGACATGTGCCACAGCTGCATGTCCACCTGCTGCACCATGCCGGTTGAGGTGCGCCTGAACGATCTGATCCGCCTGGAGCTGGTGGACGAGTTCGAGCGCAGCGAGCCACCGAAGAACATCGCCAAGCGCCTGCAGAAGGACGGCATCGTCGAGCGCTTCAACCAGAAGTCGGGCATCTTCACCCTGATCCGCATGTCCAACAACGACTGCCTGTTCCTCGATCGCAAGACGCGCCTGTGCACCGTCTACGACAAGCGCCCGGACACCTGCCGTCATCACCCCAAGGTCGGCCCGCGGCCGGGGTATTGCGCTTACAAGCCTAAGTAGGACTGGTCACGCAGGCACTGGCCCCTGGTGCGCACAGCGCACCCTACGAAGCCCGACGCAGGCCGATTACACGCCCGACACAGGTTGGCCGCTGCAGGTTCTGCTGTTCGGCATCCAGGTGCGCCACCCGCTCGGCCACCTGCTCGTCGAATGGCGCCGCGCGGCCGGCGGCACTGTCGATATTCATCAGCATCTGTTCGCTTTCCGCGAGACTGGCGTCTTCGCCCGGCCGATAAAGACCATGGTGAATATGCAGGCGCTTGGCGTCGTGCGCCAAAAGCTGCGTGCGCACTTCCACCCGCTCGCCGTCCTTCACTTCTGCCAGGAAGTTGAGGTGGCATTCCAGGGTGTAAAGCGTGTGGCCGGTGCGAGCACGACCGGCTTCGTCCAGGCCCAACATGTCCATTAGCGCGTCGGTGGCATGACTGAAGATCAGCAGGTAGAAGGCGTCACGCAGATGGCCGTTGTAGTCGACCCAATCGGGGGAGATGGTGGTTTGGTAGCTGGTAAGCGGCTTGGCGGACATGACACGACTCCAGAAGTGGCCCCGGGGCGTAGGGTGCGCCATGCGCACCGGGAATGACTCGGTTACTCGGCGAACTCGAAGCCATGCTTGGCCTTGGTCTGGCGAATCGCCTCCAGCACCGCCAGCAGGCAATCATCGCGATAGCGTTCGAGGGCATCCAGGCTGCGTTCGCCCTGCTGCTCGGCGGTGCCCTCGACCACCGCATCGATCAGCCCCTCGGTCAGCTCCGGCGCCTGCAGATAGGTCCAAGGTAGCTTCAGCGCCGGGCCGAACTGGGCCATGAAGTGGCGCATGCCGGCCGGGCCGCCGGCCAGGGTATAGGTCAGGAAGCTGCCCATGAACGACCAGCGCAGACCGGCACCGAAGCGGATCGCATCGTCGATCTCGCCGGTGGTTGCCACGCCGTCGTTGACCAGGTGCAGTGCCTCACGCCACAGCGCCTCGAGCAGGCGGTCGGCGATAAAGCCAGGCACCTCCTTGCGCACATGCAGCGGGCGCATGCCCAGCGACTGATAGACCTCGATGGCGGCCTGCACCGCCTCCGGGGCGGTCTTCACACCGCCCACCACCTCCACCAGCGGCAGCAGATAGACCGGATTGAACGGGTGGCCCACCAGGCAGCGCTCGGGATGCGTAGCGCCCTCGTAGAACTCACTGGGCAGCAGGCCCGAGGTGCTGGAGCCGATCAGCACGTTTGACCGCGCTGCGGCGCTGATCTTCGCGTGCAGCTCGCACTTGAGTTCGAGGCGCTCGGGCGCGCTTTCCTGGATGAAATCGGCATCCCGTACGCAGTCCTCGATGGTGCTGACGAAGCGCAGGCGATCCAGCGAGGCGCCGGGGGCCAGTCCCTGTTTTTCCAGCGCCGGCCAGGCATTGGCCAGGCGCGTGCGCAGCGCGGCCTCGGCGCCAGGCGCCGGGTCCCAGGCGATCACGTCGAGGCCGTGGGCCAGGGCGCGGGCGATCCAGCCGGCGCCGATGACGCCGGTGCCAAGGGCGGCGAAGGTCTTGATATCGGTGATGAAGGTCATGCTGAACTCCGGTAGCCCGGATGCAATCCGGGGATTGGCGAAGGGAATGCCCGGATTGCATCCGGGCTACGGGGGGTGCCCACAGGCACTCTCCCCCGCCCCCTCTCCCATAAATGGGAGAGGGGAGAAAATCGTTAACGGCGCTTGAGCTTCATCTTCTCGCGACCTTCGGCCGGGGTCAGGGCGCGGCCGCCGAGGCGTTCGATGATCTCGATGGCGCGCTCGACCAACTGGCCGTTGCTGGCGTGCACGCCGCGATCCAGCCAGATGTTGTCCTCCAGACCGACCCGCACGTTGCCGCCGAGCAGCATGGCCTGAGCGACCATGGGCATCTGCATGCGGCCGATGCCGAAGCCGGCCCAGGTGATGCCCGCCGGCAGGTTGTCGGCCATGGCCTTCATGGTCGTTGTGTCGGCCGGCGCGCCCCAGGGGATGCCCAGGCACAGCTGGATCAACGGGTCTTCCAGCAAGCCCTCCTTGAGCAGCTGCTTGGCGAACCACAGGTGGCCGGTGTCGAAGATTTCCAGCTCGGCCTTCACCCCCAGCTCGGTGATGCGTTTGGCGCCGGCACGCAGCTGCGCCGGAGTGGAGACATAGATGAAATCGCCGTCGCCGAAATTCAGGGTGCCGCAGTCCAGGGTGCAGATTTCTGGCAGCAGTTCCTCGACATGCGCCAGGCGCTCCAGCGGGCCGACCAGGTCGGTGCCGGCGCCGAATTCCAGCGGCTGCTCGCCGTGACCGATTTCCAGGTCGCCGCCCATGCCGGCGGTGAGGTTGATGATCACGTCGGTGTCGCTCTCGCGGATGCGCTCGACCACCTCGCGGTACAGCGCCACGTTGCGGCTCGGCTTGCCGGTTTGCGGATCGCGCACATGGCAGTGGGCGACGGTGGCGCCGGCCTTGGCCGCCTCGATGGCGGCGGCAGCGATCTCCTTGGGCGTGACCGGGATCGCCGGGTGCTTGCCGACGGTGTCGCCAGCGCCGGTCACCGCGCAGGTGACGATAACCTCGTAATTCATTTTCGACTGTCCTTTCCAGAGGCGAACGAGTGCCGACGGCAGAGCCGCAGGCGTTGTGCAAAGAGGGAAATTGGCGCCGAATAAACCGGCGCCGTGCTATCAGTTGCCGGCGACCAGCGCGGCGTTGGCGGGCTTGCCGTCCAGCGTGGTGACGCCCTCGAGCCAGGCCTCGACCACCTGCGGATTGGCCTTGATCCAGTCACGCGCCACCTGCGCTGGCGCCTTGCGATCCATGATCGGCTGCATCAGCTCGGCCTCCTGCTCGCTGGTAAAGCGCAGGCTGGTGAGCAGACGGTTGGCGTTGGGGCAACGCTCGGCGTAGTCCGGCGCGGTGACGGTGGACACCGTGGCGGCTCCATCGTTGGGGCCGAACACGTCGTCAGTGCCGGTCAGGTAGGTGACCTGCATCGACAGATTCATCGGATGCGGTTTCCAGCCGAAGAACACCACGGGTTTCTCGTTGCGTACGGCGCGGCCAACGGCAGCGAGCATACCTGCTTCACTCGACTCCACCAGTTTGAAGCCACCCAGACCGAACTGATTGGAGTCGATCATTTTCTGGATCGCCGTATTGGCGCCCGAACCGGCTTCGATGCCATAGATCTTGCCGTCCAGCTCGTCCTTGAATTTGGCGATGTCGGCCAGGGTCTTCAGGCCCTTGTCGGCGGTGTAGCTGGGCACGGCGAGCACGGCCACGGCGTCATCCAGCGACGGCTCGGCCGCGACCTTGACCGCGCCAGCGTCGAGGAAGGGTTTGATGTTGTCGTCCATGATCGGCTTCCAGTAGCCGAGGAAGGCATCGATCTGCCCTTTCTGGATACCGGCGAAGATGATCTGTTGCGACGCCTGGGTCTGCTTGGTTTCGTAGCCGAGGCCCTGCAGCAGCTCGCTGGCGACGGCGGTGGTGGCGACCACGTCGGTCCAGCCGACGGCGCCGATGCGAACGTTCTTGCAACTGGCGTCGTCGGCCAGCAGGGAGGTACTGAACAGGCTCAGGGTGCAGCACGCGGCCAGCGCGGTAAGACCTTTCATCTGGGTGCTCCTCATCGTGTCACAGCGGTTCTATTTCGTTTTTCTAGAGGCCTGCCAGCGGGCAGAACCCCCACCGTGCTCGGGAATCTTCGTTTCCCGATGAAAACACCTTACGCTTCGATTTCACGCCTCATTCACACTTGAGCGACTATTTATTGACCTATATCGACTTTCTGCTTGTATGAGAGCCATGCTGGCCCATTAATCTTTCCGGGCTATCTGCCACCCCGCAACGGCCTCGTGACCTGCATGCCCCAGACCTTCTGTTTTCTGCTACTACCCGGCTTTTCCATGATGGGCCTGATGTCGGCCATCGAACCGCTGCGCGTGGCCAACCGCTTTCGCGGCGAGCTGTATCGCTGGCGCCTGCTCAGCCAGGACGGCAATGCCGTACAGGCGAGCAATGGCATGTCGCTCAACGTCGATGGCGGCCTGGAGCTGCCCGAGGAAAGCCGAGCACTGTTCGTGGTCGCCGGCTTCGAGCCGCTGGCCCACTACAACCATCACCTGGCGCATTGGCTGCAACGACGCGAACCGGAACTGGCGATCCTCGGCGGCATCGACACCGGCAGCTTCGTGCTGGCCGAGGCCGGGCTGTTCCAGCACCAGCGTCTGACCCTGCACTGGGAAGCCATCGACGCCTTTCGCGAGCGCTACCCGGCGTTGCTGGTCACCCAGGAGCTGTTCGAGATCGACGGCCGGCGCATCACCAGCGCCGGCGGCACCAGCAGCCTCGACCTGATGCTCGGCCTGATTGGCCAGGAACACGGCGAGGCGCTGGCAGTGCAGGTGTCCGAACAGTTCGTGGTCAGCCGCATCCGCACCCGCCTGGATCACCAGCGTATGCAGGTGGCCAGCCGTTACGACCTGCACAACAAGAAGCTGGTGCGGGTGATCGGCGAAATGGAGCGCCAGTGCGAACAACCGCTGTCCAGCGAGGCGCTGGCCGAGTTGGCCGGCATCACCGTGCGTCAGTTGGAGCGGCTGTTTCGTCATCACCTGGATACCACGCCTTCGGCCTTCTACCTTGACCTGCGGCTGGACAAGGCGCGCCAGTTGCTGCGCCAGAGCGACCTCAGCGTGCTGGAGGTGGGCCTGGCCTGCGGCTTCGATTCGGCCTCGTACTTCTCGCGCAGCTACCGCAGACGCTTCGCCGCCAGCCCCAGCCAGGATCGCCACGAACGACCAGGCAGCTAGGCCAACCGTAGCCCGGATGCAATCCGGGGCCAGGCGCCACCGATTCCCCGGATTGCGTCCGTGCTACGCGGTGACGGGCGAAACACTGGCATATCCGTTCGCGACCTCGGCTTGACGCTTTCGGCAAACCCCCAGTCGTTTTTGCACCGGGTCGCCCTGCCCCCCAGGGATAAGCTCTCCCCAAAGCGCCGACGTCCGACTCGGCGCATCCGTTTAGGGGACAAGCCTGATGAGCCCAGCCGAATTGCACGCCGACAGCATCGTCATCGACGGTCTGATCATCGCCAAGTGGAACCGCGACCTGTTCGAAGACATGCGCAAGGGCGGCCTGACGGCGGCCAACTGCACCGTGTCGGTGTGGGAAGGTTTCCAGGCCACGGTGAACAACATCGTCGCCAGCAACAACCTTATCCGCGAGAACAGCGACCTGGTCATCCCGGTACGCACCACCGCCGACATCCGCAAGGCCAAGGAGCAAGGCAAGACCGGCATCCTCTACGGCTTCCAGAACGCCCATGCGTTCGAGGACCAGATCGGCTACGTCGAGGTATTCAAGCAGCTCGGCGTGGGCATCGTGCAGATGTGCTACAACACCCAGAACCTGGTCGGCACCGGTTGCTACGAGCGCGACGGTGGGCTGTCCGGCTTTGGCCGCGAGATCGTCGCCGAGATGAACCGCGTCGGCATCATGTGCGACCTGTCCCACGTCGGTTCCAAGACCAGCGAGGAAGTCATCCTCGAATCGAAGAAGCCGGTCTGCTACTCCCACTGCCTGCCCTCGGGCCTGAAGGAACATCCACGCAACAAGTCCGACGCCGAGCTGAAGTTCATCGCCGACCACGGCGGCTTCGTTGGCGTGACCATGTTCGCGCCCTTCCTGGCCAAGGGCATCGACTCGACCATCGATGACTACGCCGAGGCCATCGAGTACGTGATGAACCTGGTCGGCGAAGACGCCATCGGTATCGGCACCGACTTCACCCAGGGCCACGGCCAGGACTTCTTCGAATACCTGACCCACGACAAGGGCTACGCCCGGCGCCTGACCAACTTCGGCAAGATCGTCAACCCGCTGGGCATCCGCACCGTCGGCGAGTTCCCCAATCTGACCGAGACGCTACTCAAGCGAGGCATGTCCGAGCGCGTGGTGCGCAAGGTCATGGGCGAGAACTGGGTGCGCGTGCTGAAAGACGTCTGGGGCGAGTAAGCCCCTCCCAACACAATCCTTGTAGGAGCGGCTTCAGCCGCGATCCGTCCCGAAGGGACGGCATGCTTTGAAGCTTCGCGGCTGAAGCCGCTCCTACGGTTCAAACTCTGGAGTTCCCGTATATGGCCACCCACGCCCCCGAAATGCCAATCGAAGTCGACGACGAAACCGGCGTCTGGACCACCGACGCGCTGCCGATGCTCTACGTGCCGCGCCACTTCTTCGTCAACAACCACATGGGCATCGAGGAAGTGCTCGGCGCCGAGAAATACGCCGAGATCCTCTACAAGGCTGGCTACAAGTCCGCCTGGCACTGGTGCGAAAAGGAAGCCGAGTGCCACGGCATTTCCGGCGCTGCGGTGTTCGAGCACTACATGAAGCGCCTGTCGCAGCGCGGCTGGGGCCTGTTCGAAACACAGAAGCTCGACCTGGAAACCGGCCATGCCGAGGTCAAGCTCAAACATTCGGCCTTCGTCTACGTGTACGGCAAGGTGAACCGCAAGGTCGACTACATGTTCACCGGCTGGTTCTCCGGCGCCATCGACCAGATTCTCGCCGCCAAGGGCAGCCCGCTCCGTACCCACACGGTGCAGGAATACAGCGGCGCCGAAGACGGCCATGACGACGGTCTGTTCGTCACCCGGCCACTTTGAGTCACCCATAAGAAATCCGTGGGAGCGGCCAGCGCCTCCCACAACGCTAGAGCGCTTACCGTGAGGATGCCGTAATGGCCTTCGAAGCAATGTTCCAGCCGATCCAGATCGGCAAGCTGACCATCCGCAACCGTGTGCTCAGCACCGCGCACGCCGAGGTTTACGCCACCGACGGCGGCATGACCACCGAGCGCTACGTGAAGTACTACGAAGAGAAGGCCAAGGGTGGCATCGGCCTGGCCATCTGTGGCGGCTCCTCGGTGGTGGCCATCGACAGCCCGCAGCAGTGGTGGAGTTCGGTCAACCTGTCCACCGACCGCATCATCCCGCACTTCCAGAACCTGGCCGACGCCATGCACAAGCATGGCGCCAAGATCATGATCCAGATTACCCACATGGGCCGCCGCTCGCGCTGGGATGGTTTCCACTGGCCGACCCTGATGTCGCCGTCCGGCATTCGTGAGCCGGTACACCGCGCCACCTGCAAGACCATCGAGGTCGAGGAAATCTGGCGAGTGATCGGCAACTACGCGCAGGCCGCACGCCGCGCCAAGGAAGGCGGCCTGGATGGCGTCGAGCTGTCCGCCGTGCACCAGCACATGATCGACCAGTTCTGGTCGCCGCGCGTGAACAAGCGTACTGACGAATGGGGCGGCACCTTCGAGGGCCGCATGAAGTTCGGCCTGGAAGTGCTCAAGGCCGTGCGCAAGGAAGTCGGTGACGACTTCTGCGTCGGCATGCGCATCTGTGGCGACGAGTTCCACCCGGACGGCCTGTCCCATGAGGACATGAAGCAGATCGCCGCCTACTACGATGCCACCGGCATGATCGATTTTATTGGGGTCGTGGGATCAGGGTGCGACACCCACAACACCCTGGCCAATGTCATTCCGAACATGAGCTATCCGCCGGAGCCCTTCCTGCACCTGGCGGCCGGCATCAAGGAAGTGGTCAAGGTGCCAGTGCTGCACGCGCAGAACATCAAGGACCCGAACCAGGCCACGCGCATTCTCGAAGGCGGTTACGTGGACATGGTCGGCATGACCCGTGCGCACATCGCCGACCCGCACCTGATCGCCAAGATCAAGATGGGCCAGATCGACCAGATCAAACAGTGCGTCGGCGCCAACTACTGCATCGACCGCCAGTACCAGGGCCTGGACGTACTGTGCATCCAGAACGCCGCGACGTCCCGCGAATACATGGGCGTGCCGCACATCATCGAGAAGACCACCGGCGCCAAGCGCAGGGTGGTGATCGTCGGCGGCGGCCCGGCTGGCATGGAGGCAGCCCGCGTCGCCGCCGAGCGCGGTCATGACGTGACCCTGTTTGAAAAGAACGACAGTCTTGGCGGGCAGATCACCATCGCGTCGAAAGCGCCGCAACGCGACCAGATCGCCGGTATCACCCGCTGGTACCAGCTCGAGTTGGCGCGTTTGGGGATAGACCTGCGCCTGGGCACACCGGCTGACGAAGCCACCATCCTCGACCTGCGCCCGGACATCATCGTGCTGGCCAACGGTGGCCACCCGTTCCTCGAGCAGAACGAGCATTGGGGCGCGGCCGAGGGCCTGGTGGTGAGCAGCTGGGACGTGCTCTCGGGCAAGGTGGCGCCGGGCAAGAACGTGCTGGTGTACGACACCATCTGCGAATTTACCGGCATGTCGGTCGCCGACTTCCTCGCCGACAAGGGCGCCCAGGTGGAGATCGTCACCGACGACATCAAGCCGGGCGTGGCCATCGGCGGCACCAGCTTCCCGACCTACTACCGCAGCCTGTACCCGAAAGAAGTGATCATGACCGGCGACCTGATGCTGGAGAAGGTCTACCGCGAGGGCGACAAGCTGGTCGCCGTGCTGGAGAACGAATACACCGGCGCCAAGGAAGAGCGCGTGGTCGACCAGGTGGTAGTGGAGAACGGCGTGCGCCCGGACGAATCGCTGTACTACGCGCTCAAGCAGGGCTCGCGCAACAAGGGCCAGATCGACGTCGAAGCGCTGTTCGCGATCAAGCCGCAGCCGTGCCTGAGCGAGTCGGGCGACGGCTACCTGCTGTTCCGCATTGGCGATTGCGTGGCCCAGCGCAACACCCACGCAGCGATCTACGACGCGCTGCGGTTGTGCAAGGACTTTTAGCCACGACACAAACGGCCCCTCTCCCGACTGCGGGACAGGGCGGGGGGAGAGGGGCCATTGGGCGGATATCCATGTCGTCTGCCCCCTCTCCCTAACCCTCTCCCCCCAGGGGAAGAGGGGATGGATTTGCGTAGCTTTCGGTCCCGCTAAGGAGACCCCAAGATGTTGAACACCATCCTCCCCCTCCTGCTCTTCACCGCCCTGGCCCTTGCGGTCATTGGCGCGGCCAGGCGCTTCTTCATGTGGCGCCGCGGTCGGCCGGCCAAGGTCGATTGGATCGGCGGCCTGCTGAAGATGCCGCGTCGCTACCTGGTGGACCTGCACCACGTGGTCGAGCGCGACAAGTACATGTCCAAGACCCACGTCGCCACCGCTGGCGGCTTCGTCCTGGCGGCCGTGCTGGCGATCGTCGTGCACGGTTTCAGCCTGCACAGCCGCATCCTCGGCTTCGCCTTGCTGGGCGCCACGGTACTGATGTTCGTCGGCGCCCTGTTCGTTGCCAAGCGCCGTATCGACCCGCCCTCGCGGCTGTCGAAAGGCCCATGGATGCGCCTGCCGAAAAGCCTGTTGATGTTCGCCGCCAGCTTCTTCATCGCCACGCTGCCGGTTGCCGGAATTCTGCCGGTCGGTTTCGGCGGCTGGATTCTGGCCGCCGTACTGGCCGTCGGCGTGGCCTGGGGCGTGTCCGAGCTGTTCTTCGGCATGACCTGGGGCGGGCCGATGAAGCACGCCTTCGCCGGCGCCTTGCACCTGGCCTGGCACCGCCGCGCCGAGCGCTTCGGCGGCGGTCGCTCCACCGGCCTCAAGGCGCTGGACCTGGACAATCCGAAGGCGCCGCTGGGCGTGGAAAAACCCACCGACTTCACCTGGAACCAGCTGCTCGGCTTCGACGCCTGCGTGCAGTGCGGCAAATGCGAGGCCATGTGCCCGGCCTTCGCCGCTGGCCAGCCGCTGAACCCGAAGAAGCTGATTCAGGACATGGTCATCGGCCTGGCCGGTGGCAATGACGCCAAGTTCGCCGGCTCGCCCTACCCCGGCAAGCCGCTGGGCGAACACAGCGGCGGCCCACATCAGCCGATCGTCGATCTGAACGGCAAGGCGTTGGTGGATGCCGAGACCCTCTGGTCGTGCACCACCTGCCGCGCCTGCGTCGAGGAGTGCCCGATGATGATCGAGCACGTCGACGCCATCGTCGACATGCGCCGTCATCTCACCCTTGAGAAAGGCGCGACTCCGAACAAAGGCGCCGAGGTGCTGGACAACCTGATCGCCACTGACAACCCGGGCGGTTTCAACCCCGGCGGTCGCCTGAACTGGGCTGCCGACCTGAACCTGCCGCTGCTCGCCGACAAGGGCGAAACCGACGTGCTGTTCTGGGTCGGTGACGGCGCCTTCGATATGCGCAATCAGAGAACGCTGAGGGCCTTTGTGAAGATCCTCAAGGCTGCCGACGTCGACTTCGCCGTACTCGGTCTGGAAGAACGCGACAGCGGCGACGTGGCGCGCCGCCTGGGTGACGAAGCGACCTTCCAACACCTGGCCAAGCGCAACATCGCTACCCTGAGCAAGTACCGTTTCAAACGCATCGTCAGCTGCGACCCGCACAGCTTCCACGTGCTGAAGAACGAATACGGCGCGCTCGGTGGTGACTACCAGGTTCTGCACCACAGCACCTTTATCGACGAGCTGGTACGCAAGGGCGCGCTGAACCTCGGCCAGAGCAAAGCCGCCAGCGTCACCTATCACGACCCCTGCTACCTCGGCCGCTACAACGGCGAGTACGAGGCGCCACGCGCCGTACTCAAGGCTATCGGCATCGAGGTCAAGGAGATGGAACGCTCGGGCTTCCGTTCACGCTGCTGCGGCGGCGGTGGCGGCGCGCCGATCACCGACATCCCCGGCAAGCAACGTATCCCCGACATGCGCATGGTCGACATCAAGGAAACCGGCGCCGAGCTGGTGGCCGTGGGCTGCCCGCAGTGCACCGCGATGCTCGAAGCCGTGGTCGCGCCGCGCCCAGAGATCAAGGACATAGCCGAGCTGGTCGCCGAAGTGCTGATCGAAGCCACCGAGGTGGCGGCAAAAAAGCCACTCGCCAAGCGTGAACTGGCGGAGGTGCAGTGATGAAACAACAATCCCAGCGCATCCAGGAGGCCCAGGCATGAGCGACATCATCCGCCGCGACCCTCGCGCCGAGTGGATCGCCCGTAACCGCCTGCACCCGCTGCATGCAGCCATGCAGAGCCAGGATCAGACCAGTTGGATGGGCCCCAATGGCATCATCCGCAAGAACCCGCACGCCATCGCTGCCGGCTTTATCGGCCCGGCCGGGCTCAAGCGTATCGACCGCAGCGGCGCCCAGCAGGGCACTGCCGGCAAACGCAGCAGCGCCAGCGTCGAGGTGCAGCTGCCGCTACACGTCATCGAACAACCGGCGTTCCACATCTGCGTGGTGCCGGACATGGTCGGCGGCCGTCTGTCCAGCCATGACAAGGATCTCCTCGGCCTGGCCCGCAAGCTGGCCGGCGATAGTGGTGCCGTGGTCGCCGTGGTGTTCGGCGAGGACAAGGAGAACGCCTTCGACACGGCCGGCGTCGACCGCCTGCTGCGCATCGCAGGAGATGCCTTCGACGGCTACGCCCCGGAAGCCCACGTACTGGCGCTGAGCGCCGTGGAAAGCCAACTGGCACCGCGCCACTGGCTGCTGCCTGACAGCCGTACCGGTGGCGGCGAGCTGGGTCGGCGCCTGGCCGCCAAGCTCGGTGAGCGCCCTGCAACGCGCGTCTGGCAGGTCGCCGGCGAGCAGACCATCGGCCGCGCCGGCAGCGGCCAGCAGGATATCCAGCGCGCCCTGCCCCGGCTGATCCTGGCAGCGGTCGAGTGCGCCGAGCCGGTCAGCGAAACCCGTCACGAAGCACGGCCACTGGAGCTGGGCGCGAAGATCGCTCACAGCCTGCCGCGTATCGAAGATCTCGGCCCGGTGGCCGTGGATCCAGCGCAGATTCCCATGGCCGAGGCCGAGTTCATCCTCTCCGGCGGCAACGGTGTGAAGGATTGGACGCTGTTCCACCAGGCTGCCATCGCCCTCGGCGCCACCGAAGGCGCCTCGCGCGTGGCGGTGGACGACGGCTTCATGCCGCGCAACCGTCAGGTTGGCGCCACCGGTACCTGGGTCACCGCCCGCGTCTACTTGGCCGTCGGTATTTCCGGCGCCATCCAGCACCTGCAGGGCATCGGTGCCTGCGACAAGGTGGTGGCGGTGAACATGGATCCCGGCTGCGACATGATCAAACGTGCCGACCTCTCGGTGATCGGCGACTCGGCGGCGATCCTTGCGGCGCTGATGGAGCGCGTCGCCGCCTGGCGCCAGGAAGGAAAACGTGATGCGGCGTAGCCCGGATGAAATCCGGGTTCACCACCAGCTTTCCCGGATTGCATCCGGGCTACGGGGACACCATGACTGATCTTAATATCGTCGCCCTGGTCTCGGTCGGCGCCCACCCGACCTCGGGTCGCCCGCGGCGCGCCGAGCAGGACGCCCGTGCGGTCGAGCTGGGCCTGCGTCTGGCCGGACAGAACCTGCAACTGCTGCATGCCGGCGACCCTCAGGCCGAAGCCCTGCGCGGCTATCTGGGTATGGGCCTGGAACAGCTCGATGTGCTGGAACAGCCCGAAGGTGCCGACGCCCTGCCGCTACTGGTCGACTATCTGCAAGGCAGCCGCACCCAACTGGTACTCACCGGCAGCCAGGCGGAAACCGGCGAAGGCTCCGGCATGCTGCCGTTCCTGCTGGCCGAGCGCCTGGGCTGGCCGATGGTGGTCGGCCTGGCGGAAGTGGAGAAGGTCGAAAACGGCGTAGCCCAGGTGCTACAGGCGCTGCCGCGCGGACAGCGGCGCCGGCTCAAGGTACGCCTGCCCTGCGTGGCCAGCGTCGACAACGCCGCTCCGGTCGCCCGCCAGAGTGCCTTTGGCCCGGCACGGCGCGGGCAGATCGAAGCCCACGAGGTGACGGTAGTGGACGACCCGCTGCTGGCCGAAGCCAGCCTGCAGCCGGCCAAGTCACGACCCAAACGGCTCAAGGTGATCAAGGCCAAGACGGGCGCGGAACGGATGAAGGCGGCCACGGCCAAAGCCAGTGGTGGTGGCGGCCAGGTGCTCAAGGATGTCTCGCCACAGGAGGGCGCAGAGGCTATCTTCAAGCTATTGATCGAAGAAGGGGTTCTGCGCTGACCGAGGGTTGAAGACCAACTGCGCAGCGCCTGCCTCGCCACAAGGAGCCACGACCATGATGCATGCCGATCTGATCGACCAGGAAGACTTCCGTGAGCGCCTGATCGCGCTGGGCCTGAGCATTCCACCAGGTGTGACGCCCGAGCAGGCCTGCGAGCTGGCCGTCAGCGGCCTCAGCGCAGAACGTGCCGTGGCCCTGCGCCACCTGGTGGAAGAACTGCTTGGCGGCAGCGCCACCCTGCTGCCCAACGTGCGCGAAGCCATCAGCCGCCATCTGCTGCCGGCGCTGGTGCCGAAACCTGCTTGATCAACGCTGCGCCAGCGCAGCGACTTTACTCCAGCAGCAGATCGGGCTGCGTCTCATGGAATAGAGGTAGAGCCACTGGTGGGCTAAAGCCCACCCTACAAGACTAAAGCGACCAACGCAGGTCATCACTCATAACGAAACGGGGCGCCACTGGCGCCCCGTTTTCATTGCCGCTCGATTCAGATGCGTACGCTGGCGAAGGTCGACTCACCCTGGGCACGGTTGAGCGCCAGCACCGCGCTGGAATTGACCTGATGCTCGGGGATCGGCAGCAGCATGACCAGGTTGTTGCCCTGCTGACCGGCACGCTCGTCGCGCGGCGGAATACCGAAGTACTCGCGGTAGCACTTGGAGAAGTGCGGGGTGGACACGAAGCCGCAGACCGAAGCCACCTCGATGATCGACATGCTGGTCTGCTTGAGCAGCTGACGTGCGCGGATCAGGCGCAGCTTGAGGTAGTAGCGCGACGGCGAGCAGTGCAGGTACTTCTGGAACAGGCGCTCGAGCTGGCGGCGGGAAATGTCGACGAAGCAGGCCAGCTCGTCGAGGTCGATCGGCTCCTCGAGGTTGGCCTCCATCAGCGCGACGATTTCCTGCAGCTTGGGCTGGTTGCTGCCGAGCATGTGCTTGAGCGGCACGCGCTGGTGATCCTGCTCGTTGCGGATGCGCTCGTAGATGAACATCTCGGAGATGCCGGCGGCCAGCTCCCGGCCATGCTGCTGGCCGATCAGGTGCAGCATCATGTCCATCGGCGCGGTACCGCCAGAGGAGGTGTGGCGATTGCGGTCGATGGAAAACAGGCGAGTGGTGATGGCCGCACGCGGGAAGGCTTCCTGCATCGAGGCCAGGCACTCCCAATGCACGCTGCAATCGTAGCCGTCGAGCAGACCGGCCTTGGCCAGCGCCCAACTGCCGGTGCACACCGCACCGAGCAAGCGACCCTGGCGCGCCTGCAACTGCAACCAACTGACATGCTCACGCTTGACGCTGTGCTGAATATCCACGCCACCACAGACGATCACCGCATCCAACGCCGGAGCACTTTGCATGGCGGCGTCCGGGGTGATCTGCAAGCCATCACTGGCGCAGACCGGCAGGCCATCATGAGTCAGGGTATGCCAGCGAAACAGCTCCTTGCCGGAAAGCTGGTTGGCCATGCGCAGGGGCTCTACCGCCGAAGCGAGGGAAATCAGGGTGAAGTTGTCCAGGAGCAGGAAGCCGATGGACTGGGCGACACGGTTCTGGGGTTGCGCCCCTTGGCTGAACTGCGACATTGATGGAACCCTCTCACGCTAAGCACGGTGTGAGCCCAATTAGAAGTGGGCCTCTGTTTTGTCCTGGCCGGGTTTGAAAACCGGGCGGCTATGCATCTCTACGCAAAGGTCATGCCTAAATTGATCAAGCGTTCAATAAAAACTGAACCCTCAATACATGGCGCGCCAGACGGGCTCCTTGCCCCTGCTTTCAGGGTTTGCGAAACGCTCTCAAGGCCTCTTTGCGCAAGGCTTTGAGCATTTCGGTAGCACAGACTGAGCGGCCTGCTACGGCGTCTCTGGCTGTCAGTAACGGACGAGCGGTAACAACAGCGACCGCTCGGTCACACCTGAGGAAATCGATGCCCGCAAGCGTCGCACCAAAAGCTCGCGAAGCGGCGGCTTTGCCAGAATCGCTGCACCAGCAAAGGTCACCGCTCGCTGGCGTGCCAGCCGCCAGGAACGCATGGAGAAGAACATCCTGACGAATCCGCAACAGGTTCGCGATGATCCAACTTTCGCCAGCGCGCCCAGCTCTCCAACCGACTCATGCATATCCAATCGCGCCGCGGTTAACCGTCCGTGTCGGGGTCTTTTCTCGACATGCCGGTGTCGTTTCTCGCCCAGGGTGCGGCCCACCTCTTGCTGTGAAATAGCCAATCGCCCGCTCCAGGAATCTTCCAGCGGCTCCAGCCGCCCGAACAGAGGCACACCCCATGAACCGATTTGCTCGCTGGCTGCTGGTGATCGCCCTCACCTCCTCCACCGCCCTGCACGCCAAAGAAGCCGAGCGCTGCGAGCTGGTGCGCCTGAGCGATGTCGGCTGGACCGACATCACCATGACCACCGCCGTTGCCCGCCTGATACTGGGCGAGCTCGGCTATCGCACGCAGATACGCCGCCTGTCGTTGCCCGACACTTACCGCGGATTGTCCGAAGGCCAGCTGGACGTGTTCCTGGGCAACTGGATGCCGGCCCAGAGTGAACTGGTGCAGCCTCACCTGGACAGCGGCAGGATCGAGAAGCTGCACACCAACCTGCCGACGGTGCGTTACACCCTGGCGGTACTGACGCCAGGCTACGAGGGCGGACTGAAGGATTTCGCCGACATCCATCGCTTCAAGGACGAACTCGGTGGGCAGATCTTCGGCATCGAACCGGGCAACGAAGGCAACGAGATGGTCAAGGGCATGATTCGCGACAACACCTTCGGTCTGGCAGGTTTCAGCCTGGTCGAGTCGAGCGAAAGCGGCATGCTCAACCATGTCGAGCGAGCTCAACGCCTGGGCAAATGGGCGGTATTTCTCGGCTGGGAACCGCACCCGATGAACGAGCGTCTGAAGATGAACTATCTGGCCGGTGGTGATGATTATTTCGGCCCCAATTACGGAGCAGCGCAGGTCAACACGGTGGCGCGCGGCGGGTTGAGCGAGCAGTGTCCCAACCTGGCGCGGCTTTTCCGCAATATGACCTTCACCATCGCCGCAGAAAACCAGTTGATGAGCGCCGTACTGGAAGGCAATACCAACCGCCGCCGGGTGGCCAAGCAGTGGATCGAAGACAACCCGCAGATGATTGCGGCCTGGCTGGAAGGTGTGAGCCGCTATCAAGGTGGCCCTGTCAGCAAGGTATTCGACGTACCACTGGCAGGAAATGACTGATAAATTCGACGAAATGGCCGAGAAAAACCAATAAAAATGGCGGAAAACAAAGCCCACCTGGTAGCTCGAAAGGGTTTTCCATCGTCTTGTCGAGAATCACGCCCAGGCTCGCGACATGAACCGGTCGTGACCAGGCGGTCATATTGCGCCGCCTTTCGATTTTTCAGCGATTTTCGGCACTACACCATCTTTCGCTGTAAATTTTTTTCAACATCGCCGCAGCCCCCGCGCTACGCCGCCTGCGCCTCGCTTGAAGGGCTGAAAACCAGCACCGGCGCGGCTTTCAGCCTTGGCCAAGGAACGAAAAAGTCTGTTAAGGTTTTTAAAGCACGCTCTCGAAAGCGCTTCTCGATGCTCACATCGAGCGCTATTCGAAACGGCATCACGCAGTGCTTTCAGGAGCCCGGAAAACGGCGAGAACATGGAAAAACACGGGGTGTGACGGGCCATGTCGTCGCCCAACACGTCAGGGTCGCAAACCGATAATTGCGCAGACCCCAAGACTATATCGTTGAGTCAGCCGATGACGTCGCTGCCGCTTCCCGAGGGGAACGGCAGACTGGGGCTCACCGCCCCGGACCGAAGAACATACAAGCGCTGGCCCACCATCGATAGGGCGCCAGCCCAACAAGAAATTTCGGATGTACGCATGCGCCAGGACGACGCATGAACCCCCAAGGGAATGGGCTTCGAAACACTGCCAGAGGGTTTGGAAAGCGGTTTGCAGCACGGCAAGACAGTGGTCACTCATCAACAGGTTGCAACGACGCAGCGGGCAATTCTTGCCACCAGCCGCGTGCGCTGCAGCGTGCCCGAGCGCCACACTCAACGCCCGCCGCGAAACGTTCGCCAACCTCGAAACTCAGCAAACACCCACACAGGTATCAGAGGCCTGACACAGCTGATCTACGCTTCGAAGATGCGTGCCCAGCCGTGCCAGCGTGAACTGGATGCCGATTGAAGGGGAAACGTCCCATGCAGTCTGGAAAGATCGTGGTCGAACACCTGTACAAGGTTTTCGGCCCCAACCCACAAGAAGCCATCGACCTGCTCAAGGAAGGCTGGAGCAAGGAGAGGATTCTGGCCGAGAAAGGCGCCGTGATCGGCGTCAGCGATGTGTCGTTCAGTGTCGAAGAGGGCGAGATCTTCGTCCTCATGGGCCTGTCCGGCTCTGGCAAATCCACCCTCATCCGTCTGATCAACCGCCTGGTCGAACCCAGCGCCGGTGACGTCTACATCGATGGCCAGAACGTGGCCAAGCTGCCGCAATCGCAACTGATCGACCTGCGCCGACGCGACATGAGCATGGTCTTCCAGTCCTTCGCCCTGATGCCGTCGCGCAGCGTGCTGGATAACGCGGCCTTCGGCCTGGAAGTGGCCGGCACCGGCCGCAAGGAGCGCGAGAAGCGCGCCATGGAAGTGCTCAAGCAGGTTGGCCTGGACACCTTCGCTCACAAGTACCCGCACGAACTCTCCGGCGGCATGCAGCAACGCGTCGGCCTGGCCCGCGCGCTGACGGTCAACCCGTCGATGATCATCATGGACGAGGCGTTCTCCGCCCTCGACCCGCTCAAGCGCCGCGAGATGCAGGATGTGCTGCTGGAGCTGCAGAAGACCCATCGCCGCACCATCATCTTCGTCTCCCACGACATCGAAGAAGCCATGCGCATCGGTACCCGCATCGGCATCATGGAAGGCGGCAAGCTGATCCAGGTCGGCACTCCGCAGGAGCTGATCGAAAAGCCGGCCAACGAGTACGTGCGCAACTTCTTCGACACCGTCGACACCAGCCGCTACCTCACCGCCGGCCAGCTCAAGGCCGACAGCGTGCCGACCTACGTCTACAACGGCAAGGCGCCGGATGCGGCAATGATCTGCAAAGAGCTGCAGGCGCTGGACAAGCACTACGCCTTCATCGTCGACGAGCAGAACAACTTCCAGGGTTCCATCAGCCTGGAGAAGATCGCCCTGATGGTCGACGGCGACGAGCCCAGACCACTCGAAGCGGATGCGCTCAAGCAGGTGGTGCCGGTACCCGAAGACATGCCGCTGGAACACGTCATCACCCGCCTGGTGGACAACGAAGGTCCGATCCCGGTGGTGGACGCCGAAGGCCACTACTGCGGCGCCATCAGCAAGGGCCGTCTGCTGACCCGACTGCAGGGGGAATCCCATGAGTGACAAGAAACTCGACCTGGGTAGCTGGGTCAACGACGTCGTCCAGCACCTGCTGGACAACTACAGCGGTGCCTTCGACAGCATCGGCAAGCTGGTCAGCGGTTTCTCCGAAGGCATCGAAGCCTTGCTCATGCTGCCGCCGGCCTGGCTGCTGATCGCCATCTTCGTCGCCCTCGGCCTGTGGCGCATCGGCGCACGCTTCGCGGTGTTCACCGCCGTGGCGTTCATCCTGATCGTCATGACCGGGTTCTGGGAACAGACCGTGGTCACCCTCGGCCTGACCTTCTCCTCGACGTTGATCAGCCTGCTGCTGGGCATCCCGCTGGGCATCTGGGCCGCCAAGAGCGAGCGCGTGGCGACCATCATCCGGCCGATCCTCGACTTCATGCAGACCATGCCGGCGTTCGTCTACCTGATTCCGGCGGCCATGCTCTTCGGCCTCGGCCGCGTGCCCGGGATCATCGCCACGGTGATCTTCGCCATGCCGCCGGCGGTGCGCCTGACCAGCCTGGGCATTCGCCAGGTGAACAAGGAAATCGTCGAGGCCGGCCAGTCCTTCGGCTGTACCAGCCGCCAGCTGCTGTTCAAGGTACAACTGCCCAACGCCATGCCGTCGATCATGGCCGGGGTCAACCAGACCATCATGATGGCTCTGTCGATGGTGATCATCGCCTCGATGGTCGGCGCCGGTGGCCTGGGTAACGATGTACTGGCGAGTATCCAGCGCCTGGACATCGGGCTAGGCTTCGAAAGCGGCATGGCCGTGGTGCTGCTGGCGATCATTCTCGACCGCATCACTGAAAGCTTCGGCACCAAGCAGACCGCCCGCGGCGGCATCTTTGCCTGGTTCAGCGGCAAGCTGCAGCGCCAGTAAACATTTTTTCACTTCACAGGGAACCGCAGATGAAAATGATCAAGACCACTGCCGCCATCGGCCTGCTGTCCTGCGCACTGATGCAGGGCGCCATGGCCGCGGAGCCGGCGAGCTGCAAGCAGGTGCGTTTCGCCGAGATTGGCTGGGCCGACATCGCCGCCACCACGGGTGTGGCCATGACCCTGGTCGAAGGTCTGGGCTATCAGCCGCGCAAGATCATGGCCTCGGTACCCATCGCCTTCACCGGCGTGAAGAGCGGCCAGGTCGATGTGTTCCTCGGCTATTGGGCGCCATCGATGGACTCGGTGATCGAGCCATTCCTCAAGGACGATGGCGTCAAGGTACTGCCCAAGGCCAACCTCGAGGGTGCCAAGTACACCCTGGCCGTACCGACCTACGCGGCCGAAGCCGGCCTGAAGAGCTTCCAGGACATCGCCAAGTTCAAGGATCAGCTGGGCGGCAAGATCTACGGCATCGAGCCGGGTAACGACGGCAACCTGCTGATTGACGGCATGATCAAGAACAACCAGTTCGACCTCGGCGGCTTCCGCATGGTCGAGTCCAGCGAAGCCGGCATGCTGGTGCAGGTATCGCGGGCGATCAAGAAGAAAGAGCCGGTGGTCTTCCTCGGCTGGGCGCCGCACCCGATGAACACCCAGCACGACATCACCTACCTGTCCGGTGGTGACGACGTGTTCGGCCCCGACTATGGCGCGGCCAAGGTCTACACCGTGGTACCGCCGGATTACGAGGCGCGCTGCGAGAACGTCGGCAAGCTGCTGAACAACCTGCAGTTCACCGTCGATATCGAAAGCCAGCTGATGGAAAAGGTGCTGGAGAAGGAAAACCCGCAGAACGTCGCCAAGGAGTGGATCAAGGCCAACCCGGCGATCCTCGACCAGTGGCTGAGCGGCGTGACCACCTTTGACGGTCAGGACGGCGTTGCCGCCGTGAAGAAACACGTCGGGCTGTAATAGGCCGCGACCCTATTCGGGCTCGAACCTCAGGGTTCGAGCCCGGAAACCTCCTCGTAAGCCACTAGCGGCTGCTTTCTGGCCGTCACGGGGAGGCTTTGCCCGCGAACCGGCAATCTGCTGCGCAACACGGATTCGCAAGGCCCGCAATGAGAACGAGCCAGTCAACGATCTTGCAACTGCCACTCACTGATGGAGCACAACAAACATGCGCGTAATCAAGCATCTCTGCCTCGGCGCTGCCGCCCTGGCCATCGGCATGGGCAGCGCCCTGGCCGCCGACAAACCCACCCTGAAAATCGGCTATGTCAACGGCTGGGACGACAGCGTTGCCGTCACCCACGTCGCCGGTGAAATCCTGCAAAGCAAACTCGGCTACACCGTCGAACTGAAGCCAGTCGAACCCGCCATCATGTGGCAGGGCGTGGCCCGTGGCGACCTGGATGCCACCCTCTCCGCCTGGCTGCCGGCCACTCATGGCGAGTACTTCGAAAAGCTCAAGGACAAGGTGGAAATCCTCGGCACCAACTATTCCGGCGCCAAGATCGGCCTGATCGTGCCGGACTACGTCGAAGCCAAGACCATCGAGGATCTGGAGAAATACGCCAAGGACTTCGACGGCAAGATCACCGGCATCGACGCCGGTGCCGGCGTGATGCGCCGCACCGAAGACGCCATCAAGGAGTACAACCTGGCCAGCATCAAGCTGATGCCGAGCTCGGGCCCGGCCATGGCCACCGCCCTGACCCGCGCCGAGAAAGCGCAGAAGCCGATCGTGGTCACCGGCTGGATTCCGCACTGGATGTTCGCCAAGTGGAAACTGCGCTTCCTCGAAGATCCGAAGAAAGTCTTCGGCGACGACGAGCGTGTCGACACCGTGGCCAATCCTGAGCTGAAGGACAAGGCCGCCGACGCTGCCGCCTTCCTCAGCAAGATTTCCTGGAGCGGTGAAGAAGTAGGCGCGGTGATGCTGGCCATCCGCGAAGGCGCCAAGCCGGACCAGGCCGCCAAGGACTGGATCGCCGCCAACCCGGAGCGCGTGGAGAGCTGGCTGAAATAAGCCACAAGCCCGCAACACGACAAAGCGGGCTTTCGGCCCGCTTTGTCGTTCAGCTACCGAGCCGACTTTGTCCTTCTGAAAATCCTGAGTGCTTTCTGCAGATCGCCTCGATAAGCTGGAGCCCAACTCAAGTTCAAGGACGATATGCATGCGCCTGCTGCCTCTAATCATCATTTCGCTGCTTGCCGGATGCGCAACCCAGTCAGTTCCAGCCAATCGCGCGATACCGGTGTCTACCGAGCGATTGTTAAGCTATCAGGAAATACCATCCGAACCCTTTCAGTACCTAGTGATCAACCGGGATAAAGGATTTAGCGGGAGTAGCTGTGATGCCGCAATCTACATTGACGGCCAGTTGAGCGTGCGGCTCAACCCTGAAGAGTCAGCCATATTCAAACTGCCCCTGGGCGACTACACCCTATCCGTAGATGCCGGTGATTGCGGAAAGGATCAGTTGCAGGCGTCAATATTGAGTACGGCAGCAGCGAGGTTCCGCATCACCTTCGACTCGAAAGCCCAGGCAAGTATTCTGCCGACAGAAGCCGGCCTCAATCGACTCTGCTCCATCGGGATGTGCGGCCAGCCTCCAGGAACGCCTGTTCCATGGTGGCTCTACTGATCAAGATAGGAACCATGAGCCAACATGCACAGCGCACTCTAGGTTCCACCTTGCGCCACACGACCTCTCGTCGCCTCATGTAATTGATCGAACGATCAAAATCCGCCTAGACTCCGGCCCAACTTCCCCTTGCTGGAGATCCCCATGCCCAAGGTCGGCATGCAGCCCATTCGTCGTTCGCAGTTGATTGCCGCCACCCTGGAAGCCGTCGACCAGGTCGGCATGGCCGACGCCAGCATCGCCTATATCGCCCGCCTGGCCGGGGTCTCCAATGGCATCATCAGCCACTACTTCAACGACAAGAACGGCCTGCTCGAAGCCACCATGCGCCACCTGATGCAGGCGCTCAGCGATGCGGTGGGCGCACGCCGTCGCGCACTGCGCGAGGACAGCCCGCGTGCTCATCTGAAGGCGATGATCGACGGCAACTTCGACGATAGCCAGGTCAGCGGCCCGGCGATGAAGACCTGGCTGGCGTTCTGGGCCAGCAGCATGCACCAGCCGGCCCTGCGCCGTTTGCAGAGGGTCAACGATCACCGTCTCTACTCCAACCTGTGCGGCCAGTTCCATCGCGCGCTGCCGCAAGACCAGGCACGCTTCGCCGCCCGCGGTCTGGCCTCGCTGATCGACGGCCTGTGGCTGCGCGGCGCACTGTCCGGCGAAGCCTTCGACACCGAACAGGCACGCCGCATCGCCTACGACTACCTCGACCTGCAGTTGGCCAAGGCTTCGTAGGGTGCGCTGTCGCACCGCGTACATCCTCTTTCTCTGATCATTTAGATCGCTCGGTGCGCGCAGCGCACCCTACGACCGTGCACCTTGCGGGCATGTCGCGTTTGGCTGCGCCTTGTCGTTTTTATTGATTGATCGTTCAATTTAAATAAAATAGGCTGTTCTCCAAGCAGATTGCCAAGTGCAGAGGACAGCCCATGCCCCGTTTCGCCGAACAGCAGCTCTACATCGGTGGCCAGTACGTCGCCGCCAGCAGTGGAGAAACCTTCGACAGCATCAACCCGGCCACCGGCGAGGTGCTGGCCAAGGTGCAACGCGCCAGCCAGGCCGACGTCGACCGGGCTGTGGCCAGCGCAGCCGAAGGGCAGAAGGTGTGGGCGGCGATGACCGCCATGCAGCGCTCGCGCATCCTGCGCAAGGCCGTGGACATCCTCCGTGAGCGCAACGATGAGCTGGCCGAGCTGGAAACCCTCGACACTGGCAAACCCCTGAGCGAAACCCGCTACGTCGACATCGTCACCGGCGCCGATGTGCTGGAGTACTACGCCGGCCTGATCCCGGCCATCGAGGGCGAGCAGATCCCGCTGCGCGAGACCTCCTTCGTCTATACCCGTCGCGAACCGCTGGGCGTGGTCGCCGGCATCGGCGCCTGGAACTACCCGATCCAGATCGCCCTGTGGAAATCCGCCCCAGCGCTGGCCGCCGGCAACGCGATGATCTTCAAGCCCAGCGAAGTCACCTCGCTGACCGCGCTGAAACTCGCCGAGATCTACACCGAAGCAGGCCTGCCGGCTGGCGTGTTCAACGTACTCACCGGCAGCGGTCGCGAAGTCGGCCAGTGGCTGACCGAGCACCCTGGCATCGAGAAGATTTCCTTCACTGGCGGCACCGTCACCGGCAAGAAGGTGATGGCCAGCGCCTCCAGCTCCAGCCTCAAGGAAGTGACCATGGAACTGGGCGGCAAGTCGCCGCTGATCGTCTTCGAGGACGCCGACCTGGACCGCGCCGCCGACATCGCGGTGATGGCCAACTTCTACAGCTCCGGCCAGGTGTGCACAAACGGCACCCGCGTGTTCGTGCCACGCATGCTGCAGGCGCGCTTCGAGGCCAAGGTACTGGAGCGGGTCAAACGCATCCGCCTCGGCGATCCGCTGGATGACGCCACCAACTTCGGCCCGCTGGTGAGCTACGCGCACATGGACAGCGTGCTCGGCTACATCGAGAAGGGCCGCAGCGAGGGCGCGCGCCTGCTGATCGGCGGCGCGCGCGTGACCGACGGCGACTACGCCAAGGGCGCCTACGTCGCCCCCACCGTGTTCACCGACTGTCGGGACGACATGACCATAGTGCGCGAGGAAATCTTCGGCCCGGTGATGAGCATCCTCATCTACGACAGCGAAGAGGAAGTGATCCGCCGCGCCAACGACACCGACTACGGCCTGGCCGCCGGCGTGGTGACCCGCGATCTGAACCGCGCGCACCGGGTGATCCACAAGCTGGAAGCCGGAATTTGCTGGATCAACACCTGGGGCGAATCGCCGGCCGAGATGCCGGTGGGCGGCTACAAGCAGTCCGGTGTCGGTCGCGAGAACGGCCTGGTCACCCTCGGCCACTACACCCGCATCAAGTCGGTGCAGCTGGAAATGGGCGATTACACCTCGGTGTTCTGAACCCACCACAGCATAGGAGCGGCCGGGCGGCGCACCGTTTCAGCCACGAAAGACATCGCGGATGAATCCGCTCCTACAAAGAAGTCGCCCCCCGTAGCCCGGGTGCAATCCGGGAACAGTCACCGCGTTTTCCCGGATCACAGCCGGGCAGCAGGAGGAGCCATGACCCAGGAATTCGACTACATCATCATCGGTGCCGGTTCGGCCGGTAACGTCCTGGCCACCCGGCTGACCGAAGACGCTGACGTCAGCGTGCTGCTGCTGGAAGCCGGCGGCCCCGACTACCGCCTCGATTTCCGCACCCAGATGCCCGCTGCCCTGGCCTTCCCGCTGCAGGGCCGGCGCTACAACTGGGCCTACGAGACCGACCCCGAGCCGTACATGAACAACCGCCGCATGGAATGCGGACGCGGCAAGGGCCTGGGCGGCTCATCCCTGATCAATGGCATGTGCTACATCCGCGGCAACGCCCTGGACTTCGATAACTGGGCCAAGGCCAAGGGCCTGGAAGACTGGACCTATCTGGACTGCCTGCCTTACTTCCGCAAGGCGGAAAGCCGCGACATAGGCCCCAACGATTACCACGGCGGCGACGGCCCGGTGAGCGTGACCACGCCCAAGGCCGGCAACAACCCGTTGTTCCACGCCATGGTCGAGGCCGGCGTGCAGGCCGGCTATCCACGTACCGATGACCTCAACGGCTATCAGCAGGAAGGCTTCGGCCCGATGGACCGCACCGTGACCCCGGAAGGCCGCCGCGCCAGCACCGCGCGTGGCTATCTGGACCAGGCACGGGCGCGCGCCAACCTGACCATCGTCACCCACGCCACCACCGACCGCATCCTCTTCGACGGCAAGCGCGCCAGCGGCGTCAGCTACCTGATCGGCAACGCCAACGACGCCACCGAAGCCCGTGCTCGCCGCGAAGTGCTGCTGTGCGCTGGCGCTATCGCCTCACCGCAAATTCTGCAGCGCTCCGGCGTCGGCCCCGCCGCGCTGCTGCGCGAGCTGGACATTGCACTGGTGCACGAACTGCCCGGCGTCGGCCAGAACCTGCAGGATCACCTGGAGATGTACCTGCAATACGCCTGCACCGAACCAGTGTCCCTGTACCCCGCGCTCAAGCTGCTCAACCAGCCCGGCATCGGCGCGCAATGGCTGTTCGCCGGCAACGGTATCGGCGCCAGCAACCAGTTCGAGGCCGGCGGTTTCATCCGCACGCGCCCGGAGTTCGCCTGGCCCAATATCCAGTTCCATTTCCTGCCGGTGGCGATCAACTACAACGGCAGCAACGCGGTCAACGAGCACGGTTTCCAGGCTCACGTCGGCTCGATGCGCTCGCCCAGCCGCGGGCGCATCCAGCTCAAGTCGAAGGACCCGCGCCAGCACCCGAGCATCCTCTTCAACTACATGAGCGCCGATCAGGACTGGCAGGAATTTCGTGACGGCATCCGCCTGACCCGCGAGATCATGGCGCAGCCTGCGCTCGATCCGTACCGTGGGCGTGAAATCAGCCCTGGCGCGCATGTGCAGAGCGACGCCGAGCTGGATGCCTTCATTCGCGAGCATGCGGAAACGGCTTTCCACCCCTCCTGCTCGTGCAAGATGGGCGAGGACGACATGGCGGTGGTCGATGGTCAGGGCCGCGTGCACGGCCTGCAGGGTTTGCGGGTGGTGGATGCGTCGATCATGCCGGAGATCATCACCGGCAACCTCAACGCCACCACCATCATGATCGCCGAGAAGATCGCGGATCGGATTCGCGGGCGCCAGCCATTGCCGCGCAGCAACGCGCCCTACTTCGTCGCGGGCGAACGCCCGGTGCGTGGTACGCCGCTGCGTAGCCAGCAAGACAGGTTAGTCGGGTAATTCCTGGCGGATCATCCAGTGGCCCTCGGGCGGCATCAGCCGGCCGAGGTCGAAACGATCCAGTGAGTCGGCGTCGAGCATTTCGATCTGCGGGCTCACCAGCTGCGGCAGCTTTTCGCCCTGCAGGCCACGAACGGCCAGATCGAGGGCGATGCGCGCCTGAATAACCGGTGAATCGGTGGGTGCAGCCAGTACCTGACCCTCGCGAATCTGCTCCAGCACCCGCTCGGTGGCATAGAACGACAACACCTGCGCTTCGGAACCGATATTGCGCACCAACTGCGCGGCGAAGGCCGCGCCTTCGGCATTGGCGATCAGGTAATCGAGACGTGGATGCTGCTTGAGCAGCTCCCGCGTCAGCTGCGCCTGCCTACTGCGATCCACTGGGGCATAACCACCATGGGCCAGGGTCACCCTGGTTCCAGGCAAGGCATCACGCAGGCCGCGTTCGGCATCCTGCACCCAGCCAGCATCGGCAGGGCCGGGTAGCCAGCCGACCTGAATCGGCCGCCCTTCACTGACACGTACCAGATACTTGAGCGTGGCACGCGTCATGTCGGCGAAGTCGACCCGCGAATGCGCGCTGAGCCCTGGGCATTCCAGGCGATTGACCAAATCGATTACCGGCCGACCGGCCTTGATCTGCACTTCTGCTGCGCTGCACAGGTCATAGGTGTTGATACTGGCGACGACGAAAGCATCGGCGCCCTCGGCTACACAATGCTCGAACTGCTCCACTTGCACCTCGGCATACTCGTAGCCACCGGCTTCGTAGATACCCAGGCGCACGCCAAGGCGTCTGGCTTCCTGATCCAGCCCCCAGGCCACGCCCCACCAGTAGCGATCCTTGCCATGAGGCAGCAGTGCGCAGATACGCCAGGGCTGGCTGGCCACCGGCAAAGGCCGGTAATCCAGCATGCGGCCATCGGCACGTACCGGATAAGGGAACCACTCGGCCGCCAGCAGCGACTGGCAAGCCAGCGAAAGCCACAGAGTCAACCAGCGCATGACGCCGTCCTTAGCCCTTGCGGGGCGATGTGCCAGTAACCCCAGCGTAGCACCACCTCGGACACCTGCTTGCACGTTGGCAACCCGCAGTTGCCCGGGCTCGGTCGGCGGCCTAGAGTGGGGTGCACAAACCATGAGAACAGCATGACCAATCCCACCCTGCTCGACCCCAGAACCGCCCGCCTGCTGCCCTGGATAGTCGCCATCGCCTTCTTCATGCAGACGCTCGATGGCACCATCCTCAACACCGCATTACCGGCCATGGCCGCCGACCTCGGCGAAAATCCATTGCGCATGCAGTCGGTGGTGATCGCCTACATGCTTACCGTGGCCCTGCTGATCCCGGCCTCGGGCTGGGTCGCCGACCGCTTCGGCACGCGGCGCATCTTCTTCGGCGCCATCGCCCTGTTCAGCCTTGGCTCGCTACTCTGCGCGCTGTCGGAGTCGCTGAGCATGCTGATCGGCGCACGGGTCATCCAGGGCCTGGGCGGCGCGCTGATGATGCCGGTCGGGCGCCTGGTGGTACTGCGCGCCTATCCGCGTTCTGAGCTGGTACGGATCATGAGCTTCATCACCCTGCCTGGCCTGCTTGGCCCGCTGATCGGCCCGAGCCTCGGTGGCTGGTTGGTGGAAGTGGCCAGCTGGCACTGGATCTTCCTGATCAACCTGCCGGTGGGGCTACTCGGCTGCTGGGCGGCATTGCGCCATATGCCCGACCTGCGCGGCCCTGAGCGCAGCCGCTTCGATACCGGCGGCTTTCTGCTGTTCGGCGCCGCCATGCTGCTGATCACCGTGGCCCTGGAAGGGCTCGGCGAACTGCACCTGCCGACCATGCGCGTGGTGCTGCTGTTGCTCGGCGGCATGGCCTGCCTGGCCGCCTACTGGCTGCGCGCCGGGCGCATCGAGCAGCCATTGTTCGCACCCAGGCTGTTCCACACCCGCAGTTTCGCCGTGGGCATCATCGGCAACCTGTTCGCCCGCCTCGGCAGCGGCGCGCTACCTTTCCTCACGCCGCTGCTGCTGCAACTGGCGATGGGCTATTCGCCGGCCCAGGCCGGCATGAGCCTGATTCCGCTGGCGCTGGCGGCCATGGCAGCCAAGCCGCTGGCCAGGCCGCTGATCGAGCGCCTCGGCTACCGCAACATCCTCACCAGCAACACCCTGCTGCTCGGCGCCCTGATCGCCAGCCTGGCCCTGGTCGACGCACAAACCTCGACCTTGCAGCTGATCATCCAGCTGAGCCTGATCGGCGCCTGCAACTCGCTGCAGTTCACCGCGATGAACACGGTAACGCTGATCGACCTGGACAACCGCGACGCCAGCAGCGGCAACAGCCTCCTGTCGGTGGTGGTACAGCTGGCGATGGGCCTTGGCGTTGCCTCGGCGGCGGCCCTGCTCAGCGGTTTCAGCCGCGAGCTGGGCGACAATGGCCATGTGCTGGAGGCATTCCAGGCGACCTACCTGTGCGTTGGCCTGCTGTCGATGCTGGCAGCGGCGATCTTCCTGCAACTGGACACGAAAGATGGCCGTAGCGGGCGCAATATCGAGGTTTCAGCGGACGAATGAGCGGGCCTGCTACACTGCCGGCCTGTTTCTTCACCCCCGAGCTCTTGCCGTGACCGCTACTGCCTTCGCCAGCCTGCCCATTTCTGCCGCCATGCAGGCCAATCTCGCCGCCATCGGCTATGCCGAGATGACGCCCATCCAGGCCGCCAGCCTGCCGCTGATTCTCAAGGGCCGCGATCTGATCGCCCAGGCCAAGACCGGCAGCGGCAAGACCGCAGCCTTCGGCATCGGCCTGCTGCATCCGCTCAACCCGCGCTACTTCGGCTGCCAGGCCATGGTGCTATGCCCGACGCGCGAACTGGCCGATCAGGTGGCCAAGGAAATCCGCCGCCTGGCCCGTGCTGCCGACAACATCAAGGTGCTTACCCTCTGCGGCGGCGTGCCCTTCGGCCCGCAGATCGGCTCGCTCGAGCATGGTGCGCACGTGATCGTCGGCACGCCGGGACGGGTGCAGGAGCATCTGCGCAAAGGCACGCTGAAAGTCGATGGGCTCAATACCCTGGTACTCGACGAAGCCGACCGTATGCTCGACATGGGTTTTATCGACAGCATCGCCGACATCATCGAGCAGACCCCGGCACGCCGCCAGACCCTGCTGTTCTCCGCCACCTATCCGCCCGCCATCGAGCAGCTTGCCGCACGTTTCTTGCGTAGCCCGGAGCGGGTCGAAGTGGAGGCGCAGCACGACGACGGGCAGATTGAGCAGCGCTTCTACGAAATAGCGCCGAGCCAACGTATGGAAGCGGTCAGCACCCTGCTGCGGCATTTCCGCAAGCAACCGACGGTGGCCTTCTGTGCCACCCGCCAACAGTGCGACGAACTGGCCGCACAGCTGGAGGCCGAGAAGATTTCCGCCGCCGCGCTGCATGGCGATCTGGAACAGCGTGATCGCGATCAGATTCTCGCGCTGTTCGCCAATCGCAGCCTCAGCGTGCTGGTGGCCACCGACGTGGCCGCGCGCGGCCTGGATATCGCCGGGCTGGAAATGGTGATCAACGTCGAGCTGTCGCGTGATGCCGAGGTGCATATCCACCGCATCGGCCGTAGTGGTCGCGCTGGTGAGAAAGGCCTGGCACTGAGCCTGGTGGCCCCGGCCGAAGCCGGTCGCGCCCAGGCCATCGAAACCCTGCAAGGCAAGGAACTGGCCTGGTACCCGCTGCCCGCAGCCAAGGCGACGGGTGAGCCGCTGCTGCCGCCGATGCACACCCTGTGCATTGGCGCCGGACGCAAGGACAAACTACGCCCCGGCGATATCCTTGGTGCCCTGACCGGTGACGCCGGGCTGCCCGGTAGCCAGGTCGGCAAGATCGCCCTGTTCGACTACCAGGCCTATGTCGCCGTCGAACGCGACGTCGCCCGCCAAGCGCTCAAGCGCCTCACTGAGGGCAAGATCAAGGGTAGAACGCTGCGTGTGCGTCTATTGTAAGGCTGATATAAAGAATCAAACGGCCTGGGCCGGAGTCACCCATGCGCAATATTCTGGTCATTGAAGACAGCCCACTGGTACTGAAGATCCTCGAGCATCTGTTCCGTCAGGAAACCGATCTGGAGCCGATCTTCTGTGCCTCACTGGCAGAAGCGGAAGTCATGCTGGAGACCTCTGCGGCGCTGTTCTTCGCCGCCATCGTCGACCTGCACCTGCCGGACGCACCGGACGGCGAAAGCGTCGATCTGGTGATGCGCTACCACCTGCCGTGCATCGTGCTCAGTGGCAGCTACAACGAACAGCGCCGCGACGAATTGCTGATGAAAGGCGTGGTCGACTACGTACTCAAGGAGAGCCAGCACTCCTATGAGTACGCCTTCCGCCTGCTGCACCGGCTCGACCACAACAGCCATATCAAGATTCTCATCGCCGACGACTCTGCGGCGCAGCGTCACTACATTCGCCACATCCTCGAGCCACACCACTACCAGATCATCGAGGCCAGCGACGGCAAGGAGACCCTGCGCCAGCTCAATGAGCATCCAGATATCGACCTGCTGGTGCTCGACCATGCCATGCCCGGCGTCAGCGGTTTCGAGCTGGTCAAGCTACTGCGTCAGAAACTGCGCCTCAATGACCTGATCATCATCGGCGTGTCCGCCGACCCCAAGGGCTCGCTCAGTGCGCAGTTCATCAAGCACGGTGCCGACGACTTCCTGCGCAAACCCTTCTGCCCTGAAGAGCTGAACTGCCGGGTAATGTCGACCCTGGAGCGACGCGACCTGTTGCGCGCACTGAAGAAGGCCGCGCAGTTCGATGCCCTGACCGGCCTGAACAACCGCCGCGCGTTCTACGAACAAGGCATGCAGATACTGCAGAAGGCGCAACGGGAAAGTCGCGAGGTCAGCGTGGCGATGCTCGATCTCGACCACTTCAAGCAGATCAACGACGGCTTCGGCCATGCCAGCGGCGACAGCGCCCTGGTGGTGTTCGCCCGGGCGATGAGCAATGCCTTCCCCGACATGCTGCTGGGACGCCTGGGCGGTGAGGAATTTGCCCTGCTGACCCTGCATGGCGCAGATCATGTGGCTCAGGCACTGGATAAACTGCGCCGGCAGTGCGCCGGCCTGCATTACGCCGTCGGAGCGCCCGCGCTGTCGTTCAGCGCAGGCCTCTATCAGGGTGACCCCGAGGACCTGGAAAGCCTGCTGCATGAGGCCGACATTCGCCTGTACCGGGCCAAGCAACAGGGCCGTGCCCGCACCGTACTGGCCTGATCAGGGGCTGTGGCGCTGCAGCGTCGCGGCATAACTGCCGTCATCGCTCATGGCCTGAATCGCCGCATCGAAACGCCTGGCAATGTCGCGATGCTGGACCAGACTGCGCCGCACAAGGATATGCAGGCCATTCTCGCTCAAGGGCTGCGGCAGGAACTCCAGTTCATCGCGGATAGCACTCAGCTTGCGACCGAGCAGGTGGCGCGCGACCAGCTCATCCTCCAGCGCCAGCTGCACACGCCCGGCATGCAGCATCCGCGCGGCGATCTCGAAACTGCCGACACCAACCTTGAGCAGCTGCGGATCGCTGTCGAAATCCCTGGAATAGGCATAGCCCCTGACCACCGCAATGCTGTGCGGGTAGAGATCGGCCAGGGTCTCGAATTGAATGTCGCTCCCCTTGCGCCGCATGAAGCGGATGCGATTGACCAGATAGGGCTGGGAGAAATAGCCGTACTCGGTACGATCGGCGCTGTACCAGGCGTTGATCAGTACATCGTAATCACCACGCTTGAGCCCCAACACCGCACGTTCCCAGGGCACCTCCACGTAGCTGGTGGTGTAGCCGGCACGGGCCAGCGCCTGCTCCACCAGATCACTGGCCAGCCCCTTGCCGGGCAACCGTTGATCATTGAACGGCGGCCAGGGGTCGGCCACCAGGCGCAACAGCTCGGCCGAGGCCAGCGCCGGCGACAGCAGCAAGAGCAATAGCCAGGCACGCACTGCGGGCATTGGTGGCGATCCATCCGAAATGATCAGTTCTAGTGATAGCAGGCACAACGCCACTCGTCACTGTCTCATATCTGAGACAGTCAGGCGGGCGTCATACACTTGCCTGCCACACCGCGACAGAAGCGTCGGCCCAGAGCGGCTTCGGGTAAACTTCAGCGGTTTTCGCGCAGCGCTGGCTGCGTCAGCGATTCACCTGAGGACATTTCGTGTTGCAAACCGACGTACTGATCATCGGCGCAGGCGCCGCCGGCCTGATGTGCGCAGCCACCGCCGCAGCCCGTGGCCGCCGCGTGCTGGTGCTCGACCATGCCAACAAGGCCGGCAAGAAGATCCTCATGTCCGGTGGTGGGCGCTGCAACTTCACCAACCTGTACTGCGAGCCGAACAACTTCCTTTCCGGCAACCCGCACTTCTGCAAGTCCGCCCTGGCGCGTTTCACCCAGTGGGACTTCATCGGCCTGGTGGCCAAGCACGGCGTGCCCTACCACGAGAAGAAGCTTGGCCAGCTGTTCTGCGATAACAAGTCCAGCGACATCCTCGAATTGCTACTGGCCGAATGTGCCGAGGCCGGGGCACAGATTCGCCTGGACACGGCAGTGCACAGCATCGAAAAAACCGCAGGCGGTTTCCTGCTGCAAAGCGACCTCGGCGAAGTGGCCTGCCAGTCACTGGTGATCGCCACCGGCGGGCTGTCGATTCCGACCCTCGGCGCCACCGGCTTCGGCTATCAGGTAGCCAGGCAATTCGGTCACGAATTGCTGCCGACCCGCGCCGGGTTGGTGCCTTTCACCATCACCGACCCGCAGCTCAAGACGCTGTGCACGGAGCTTTCCGGCACCTCGGTGGAGGACTGCCGGGTGAGCTGCAATGGCCAGAGTTTCGTCGAGAACATCCTCTTTACCCACCGTGGCCTGTCTGGCCCGGCGATCCTGCAGATCTCGTCCTACTGGCAACCTGGCGATACCGTACATATCGACCTGCTGCCGCATATCGATCTGCCCGATTGGCTCGCCACCCAACAGCGCGAGCGGGGCAACAGCGAGCTGAAAACTCTGCTGGCCGAACTGTTCACCAAGAAGATGGCGACCCTGCTGGTCGACAGCTGGTTCAGCAACAAGCCGCTGAAGCAGTACACGCCCGGCGAGCTCAAGACGATTGCCGAGCACCTGTCCGACTGGCAACTGGTGCCGGCCGGCACCGAAGGCTACCGCACGGCGGAAGTGACCCTGGGCGGGGTGAATACCAACGAGGTGTCATCCAAAACCCTGGAATCGCTCAAGGTACCGGGGTTGTATTTCATCGGCGAAGTGCTCGACGTCACCGGCCACCTGGGCGGCTTCAACTTCCAGTGGGCCTGGGCGTCGGGCTACGCCGCCGCGCAATACGTCTGAGGCTAAAATATTGCGCCCCATTTGACGGTGCAGCGGGAACTGCCGACGCGGCGCAGACTCTGCTATGAACAGCAGATATAACGCTGCAATCACAGGGACGACGCCGCTTCATGACTCTCGAACAAGGCCTGATTTTCGTCATTCTCGTTGCCAGCATGGGCTTGTTCATCTGGGGCCGCTGGCGCCATGACGTGGTAGCGCTGGGCGCGCTGTTGGCGTGCGTGATCGTTGGCCTGGTGCCCGAGCGCGAGGCCTTTGCAGGTTTCGGTCACCCAGCGGTGATCACCGTCGCCTGCGTACTGGTGCTCAGCCATGGTTTGCAGCGCACGGGGGCGGTCAGCCGACTGGCCCAACGACTGCTGCCCAGCGGCGCTGGCGTACTGCTGTCCATCGCCGCACTGACCGGCCTGGGCGCGCTGCTCTCGGCATTCATGAACAACGTCGGCGCCCTCGCCCTGCTGATGCCCATCGCCCTGCAGATTTCTGCACGCCTGGAGCTGCCGCCAGGGCGCGTGCTGATGCCGCTGGCCTTCGGCACCATCCTCGGCGGCATGACCACGCTGATCGGTACACCGCCGAACCTGATCGTCTCCAGTTTTCGCGCCCAGCATGGCAGCGGTCCCTTCGCCATGTTCGACTTCAGTCCGGTCGGTGTCGCCGTGGCACTGGCCGGCGTGCTGTTCATCACCCTGCTCGGCTGGCGTCTGGTTCCCAAGCGCGAAGTAGGTAACGCCGCCAGCTTCGACACCGGCCATTACCTGACCGAGGCGCGGGTCAAGGAAGGTGGCAAGGCCCAGGGCAAGACCCTGCGCGAAATCGAGCAGTTGCTCGACGAGGCCGACGCCCAGGTGGTGGCCATGGTGCGCAACAAGCTGCGCCTGACTGCGCCCAACCCGCGGCGCGTTCTGCAGGCCGATGACGTACTGGTGATCGAGGCCGACCCGCAGGAGTTGGGCGAAGTGCTCGGCCAGCTGGACCTGTTGCTGGAGGCCGAGCGCGAAGCCAAGGAGGCCGAACAGAAAGAGGACAAGGAAGGTGAAACCGAGAAGAAAGCCAACAATGACGAAGACCGCGCCATGCAGGAACTGCTGGTCAAACCCGACTCTTCGCTGATTGGTCGTTCCGCCAGCAGCACGCGTTTGCGCAGCCGCTACTCCATCAACCTGCTGGCTATCTCCAGACAGAGCCATCGCTCGATCAAACGCCTGCGCTCGACCCTGATCCAGAGCGGTGATGTGCTGCTGATGCAGGGCAGCGCCGAGGATATCGGCGAGTTCGCCAGCGACTATGACTGCGTGCCGCTGGCCGCACGCGCCATCAACATTCCCGATCCGCAGCAGGCCAACCTCGCGCTCGGCATCATGCTGCTGGCCATCGCAGCAGCCGCCTTCGGCCTGCTCTCGGCTGCGATCGCCTTCGCCAGCGGCGTACTGGCCTACATGCTGCTGCGTCTGGTGCCGCTGCGCGCCGTCTACGAGTCCATCGACTGGCCAGTGATCGTGTTGCTCGGGGCTCTGATTCCGGTGGCCGGTGCGATGTCCGCCACGGGTGCAGCCGATCTGCTGGCACGCCTGCTGATGGAGAACCTGGCGCAAGGCAACGCCATCATCACCCTGACCCTGTTGCTGGTGGTGACCATGACCCTGTCGGATTTCATGAACAACGCGGCGACTGCAGCGGTGATGTGCCCCATCGCGCTGAGCGCCGCCAGCCAGCTCGGCGTCAGCCCGGACTCGCTGCTGATGGCCGTCGCCATCGGCGCCTCCTGCTCGTTCCTCACGCCCATTGGCCACCAGAACAACACCCTGATCCTCAGCCCGGGTGGTTTCCGCTTCGGCGACTATTGGCGCCTGGGCCTGCCACTGGAAATCCTCGTGGTGCTGATCAGTGTGCCCATGCTGCTGTGGATCTGGCCGTTGTAATCCATCATTCAGGAGCTCGGGGTGATGCCGAGCACCACATCGAAGCGAGCGACCTGCTCGTCGCTCTGCCCGCTCACCGGCACGAAGGGCACGACCAGCAGTTCGCGCAAGCGTGGGTCGCGGATCGCGTTGAGCAGGCCATCGCGCTGATTCAGCGGCTCGCCGTGCACATAACACTGCGTGGCGAAACGCGGTATGCCGGGCAGGGTCACCGCCAGATGGATATGCGGGGTGCGGCCGGGATAGGGCACCGGGCGGATGGTGCGAAAACGGTAGCGCCCATCGGCCGCCGTGGTGAAACGACCATACCCCTGGAACCCGGGGTCGAGCCTCTGGCGGTCACCGCCGCGACTGTGCAGATAGATACCGTTGGCATCCACTTGCCAGATTTCCACCAGCGCTCCCGCCAGTGGCCGCCCGCCCGCATCGAGGATCGAGCCGTGCAGTTGCACGCGAATGCCGCGCGCCTCTGCGGCCTGGCCGTCGACTCGCACCAGATCGTTGTCGCGGTCCAGCGGCAGTTGGTCGGGGTAGAAGGGGCCCAACGTCTGGCGTGGCGTCAGCAACCGCTCGGCCAGCGCCAGTGCCGGGCTGACCAGCAACGCGCCGCCAGCGGCGAAGAGGAGATGACGACGGCTGGACATGGTCTCTTTCCTCCGTAGCGCGACGCCCTACGACAGATGTTCCAGCACCCCGGCGGCCGATTGAAAGGGCAGGCCGTGGGCCTCGGCCACGCTGCCGCAGGTGATCACGCCCCTGGCCACGTTGAGCCCATTCAGCAGATGCAGGTCATCCTGCAAGGCGCGGCGTGTGCCCTTCTGGGCGAGCGCCACGACGAACGGCAGGGTCGCGTTGTTCAGCGCCAGGGTCGAGGTGCGTGCCACCGCGCCGGGCATGTTGGCCACGCAATAGTGCACCACATCATCGACCACATAGGTGGGCTCGGCATGGGTGGTTGCGCGGGAAGTCTCGGCGCATCCGCCCTGGTCGATGGCAACATCCACCAACACTGCGCCGGCCTTCATCTGCCGCACCATGTCCGCAGTGATCAGCTTGGGCGCGGCAGCTCCGGGAATCAGCACCCCGCCAATCACCAGATCGGCCGCCAACACCTGCTCACGCACCGCTGCGCGAGTGGAGTAGAGCGTGGTGATGCGATTGCCGTACTGGGCATCGAGCCGGCGTAGCGCGTCGACGCTCTTGTCCAACACCGTGACATCGGCACCGAGGCCGACCGCCATGGCCAGGGCATGACTGCCGACCACGCCGCCGCCGAGAATCACCACCTTGCCCGGTGCCACGCCTGGTACACCACCCAGCAATACGCCACGCCCGCCACGGGCCTTTTCCAGACAGCCGGCGCCGGCCTGGATCGACATGCGCCCGGCCACTTCCGACATCGGCGCCAACAAAGGCAGGCGCCCCTGCGCATCGGTCACCGTCTCGTAGGCGATGCAAGTGGCACCGCCGGCCATCAGCTCTTCGGTCTGCGCCCGATCCGGCGCCAGGTGCAGGTAGGTGAACAGCGTGTGGTGGGCTCGCAACCTGGCGCGCTCCACCGCCAGAGGCTCCTTGACCTTGACGATCAACTGCCCCTGCTGGAACACCTCGGACGAACTGCTGGCGATCTGCGCGCCCGCCTCGAGGTAATCCTCGTCGGCGAAACCGACAGCGGCACCGGCATGGGTCTCGATCCAGACCTCATGGCCGAGCGCCGTAAGCTCGGCCACCGACTGTGGCGTGAGGCCGACTCGGTACTCGTGGTTCTTGATTTCCTTGGGTACGCCGATTCGCATAACCATCTCCAACCATTGCGGGCCAACAGTCTGAAGTCTAGGAAAGCGTGAGCCAGCTCACAGGAAAATCCACGAGAAATTTCGTCCGTCCGTCACTGCCCGAACAGCAGGCGCCGCGCCTCTGCGGTGAGCAAGGCCTGCGGATCGGCGTTCACCTGTTCTACCAGCGCGTAGGCACGCTGTACCGCAGGGCGTGCATCGATGCGTTCGAGCCAGGCGGCCATGTTGGGGAAGTCCTCCAGTTTCTGTTGCTGCATCTTCCACAGTTTGGCCCAGGGGTAGATGGCCATGTCGGCGATGGAATACTCGCCCGCCACGTAGTCGCGCCCGGCCAGCTGGCGGTCCAGCACGCCGTAGAGGCGCGCGGTTTCCTTTACGTAGCGATCGATGGCATACGGAATCGGCTCCGGTGCGTAGCGCACGAAGTGGTGGTTCTGCCCCGCCATCGGGCCAACGCCCCCCATCTGCCAGTACAGCCACTGCAACACGGTGAAACGCGCGCGTGTCTCGCGCGGCAGGAACTGCCCGCTCTTGTCGGCCAGGTACTCGAGAATCGCCCCGGACTCGAACAGGGCGATGGGCTCGCCACCATCGGCCGGCGCTCGATCGACGATAGCGGGAATGCGGTTGTTCGGCGCGATCTGGAGAAACGCCGGCGCGAACTGCTCGCCCTTGCCGATATGCACCGGGACGATGCGATAGTCCAGCCCGGCTTCCTCGAGAAAGATGCTGATCTTGTGGCCGTTGGGCGTGGTCCAGTAGTACAGGTCGATCATTGGTTTTCCTCCAGGTGGATCGCGGCCCGCTTGACCGGGCCGTGAGTCGCTTCATACGTCTGCAGGATGCGCGCGAACCAGGCGCCCAGCGCCGAATCCTCGGCCCAGGGTTGCGCGCCCAGGCACCAGGCCCAGAACAACATGCCAGCCAGCAGGTAGTCACAACCGCCAGAGGCCTGGCCTTCGAGGAAGGGCTGATCACGCAGCCACATTTCCAGCGGCGCCACGCCTTCACGGAACAAGCGCTCACCGCCCTGCGGATCGGCGAACGCCTCCAGACTCATACCCAGCGCCTTCTCCCGGCTGCTGCGGAAATACTCGCGGTCAGCCGGGTCGATCACCTGCCAGACCCGCGGGATCAGCATCTTCAACAGCGGCACACGCACCATATGAAAGCTCAGGCGCTCGACCAGGCGGGCGCGCTCGGCAGCCAGCGCGCCACCGAGCAATGGACGTTGTGGATAACGCTGATCGAGGTAAGCAAAGATCGCCAGGCTGTCATGCACCGTTTCACCTTCGTCGATCAGCACCGGCACCAGCTTCTGTCCGGAAAAAGCGATCAACTCCTTGTCAGTGAAACGTGTCGGCCGGCTCTGCCAGTCCAGTCCCTTGTGCGCCAACGCCAGACGTACGCGCCAGCAGTAAGGCGAGAACACCAGCTCAGGATCGGCGCCGCATAACTCGAACAATTCCCGCATATCACCCCCATTAAAAACCGATCAGTCCAGAATCAAGCGAACAAAACCCAGCGCCGGACTGCTCAGGTGCAGTCCAGGCTGGTCATCACCACTGTAACGGTGGCGCGGATCGAATCCGCCGGCACCGCGGATTTCACCTGAGTACGCAGCCCGCTCATCACACATTGCAGATAACTGGCGCGGGCGGCGAGGTCCCTGCCGTTGCTCAACTCCCCGCAGGCCACGGCGCGTTCGAGCGCCTGTTCGAAGACCTGGCAGATACCTGCCGTGGCTTGCCGCAGAACCGGCACCAGCGCCGGCTCCGACAAGGAGAACTCATTGGCCACGTTGACCAGCATGCAGCCACGCGGCACGCCGTCAGGGCCATCATCTTCGAGCACACTGAGCAGGCGCTCGCGGATGAAAGCCAGCGGCGAGGTGCTGGCGTCAAGCTGCTCCAGCAACAAGGCTCGGCGCTGCGCTACGTAGCGGCTGAAGGCCGCGACGAACCAGGCCTGCTTGCTCGGGTAGGTTTGATACAGGCTGCTCTTGGACAGCCCGGTGGCCGCCTGCAGGTCCTGCAGCGACGCGGCTTCATAACCGCGTTGCCAGAACAGCTGCATGGCGTTTTCCAGGGCCCGGTCCGGGCAGAAGCTCTTGGGGCGTCCACGTGTCGTCATGCGCGCAATTTAGAACCGATCAGTTCTAAATTCAAGCCTTGGGCTCCTTCAGGTCGACGATGCCGCGCAACAACTCCACCGGTAGCGGAAAGACGATGGTCGAGCTCTTGTCACTGGCGATATGGCTCAGCGTCTGCATGTAGCGCAGCTGCATGGCGCCGCTCTGCCGGCCGAGTATCTCGGCGGCCTGCATCAGCTTCTCCGAGGCCTGCAGCTCGCCTTCGGCGTGAATCACCTTGGCGCGCCGCTCACGCTCGGCCTCGGCCTGACGGGCGATGGCGCGCACCATCGACTCGTTGATGTCGACATGCTTGATCTCGACGTTGGCGACCTTGATGCCCCAGGCGTCGGTCTGCGCGTCCAGCACCTGCTGGATATCGGAATTGAGCTGTTCGCGCTCGGCGAGCATCTGATCGAGGTCGTGCTTGCCGAGCACCGCACGCAATGTGGTCTGCGCCAGTTGGCTGGTGGCGACCATGTAGTCCTCGACCTGGATGATGGCGTTCTCTGGATCGAGCACGCGGAAGTAGATCACCGCGTTGACCTTGACCGAGACGTTGTCGCGGGAGATCACGTCCTGCGGTGGTACGTCGAGCACGATGGTGCGCAGGTCCACCCGCACCATCTGCTGCAAGCCGGGGATGATCAGGATCAGCCCCGGGCCCTTGACCCGCCAGAAGCGGCCGAGCTGGAACACCACGCCACGTTCATATTCGCGCAGGATGCGAAACGACGAGACGAGCAGTGCCAGGACGATGATCGCCAGTGAAAGAAAACTCAATTCGAAACCCATCAGTGACCTCCTTGGGGCGGTGGTTCATCCACCGCGCTGACCCGCAGATGCACGCCGTCGCGCGCCGTGACTCGTACCTGCTGCCCGGGCCGTAACGGCGAGGCGCCCTGCACCTGCCAGCGTTCGCCCTGCAGCGCTACCCAACCGGCGCGCGGATCGTCGTCACGTACCGCAGCGACCGCTACCAGGCTGCCCACCAGAGTGCTGCCACCGGCCACCTGCTGACGCCGCCTGGCCCGCAATGCCATGCTGACGATGGCCAGGATCGCCGCCGCGCTGATCAGCGCCAGGGTGAAGATCAGCGCCAGCGGGATGCCGAAGCCCGGCACGTCGGTGTCGATCAGGATCAGTCCGCCGAAGACGAACGCCACCACCCCACCGATACCGAGCACACCGAAGCTGGGCAGGAAGGCTTCGGCGGTGATGAAGGCAATGCCGAGCAGGATCAACGCCACCCCCGCATAGTTCACCGGTAGCAGTTGCAGGGCGTAGAGCGCGAGCACCAGACTGATGCCACCGAGCACTCCGCCGACGCCGCTGCCGGGATTGGAGAACTCGAAGAACAGGCCGTAGACACCGATCATCATCAGAATCAGCGCCACGCTGGGGTTGGTGATCACCGCCAGCAGCCGGGTACGCCAGTCCGGCGCATGGCTGATCAGCGGCGCACCGGCGGTAGCCAGGGTGACTTCGACGCCTGCAGCTGGCAGGGTCTTGCCGTCCAGCTGGCGCAGCAGGTCGCTCAGGTCCCTGGCCAGATAGTCGATCACCTTCTGCTCCAGGGCCTCTTCGGCGGACAGGCTGACGGCCTCGCGCACCGCCTGCTCGGCCCACTCGGCATTGCGCCCGCGCATGTTGGCCAGGCCACGAATGTAGGCGGCAGCGTCATTGACCTGCTTGGCGGTCATGGCATCGCTCGAGCCCTTTTCGCCTTGCGCGGGCTTGTCCGTCTCGCCCTTGTCAGCCCCCTCTGGTTTGCTCGGCGAGCCCGGCATGCCGATGGCCACCGGCGTGGCGGCACCGAGGTTGGTCCCCGGCGCCATGGCAGCGACATGGCTGGCATAGAGGATGTAGGTGCCGGCGCTGGCCGCCCGCGCACCGCCCGGGGCGACATAACTGGCCACAGGGATCGGGCTGGCAAGAATCGCCTTGATGATCGCGCGCATGGAGCTATCCAGGCCGCCGGGCGTGTCGATCTCGATCAGCACCAGTTGCGCGCCCTCGTCCACCGCCTTGGCCAGGCCACGTACGAGATAGTCGGCACTGGCCGGGCCAATCACCCCGTCCACCTGCAAGCGCACCACCGCGCCCGGCGCCGCAATCGCCCCCACCGAACCGCAGAGGATCAGGGCACACAGACACAGACGCAACCAGCCAGGCAACACGTTCGACTCCCAGGCCCCGCAGTGATACCGGACAGGTGGCGGAGGGCCTTTGTTGAGCATAGTCCATGCCCCCAGTGGGTCCCGCGACAGGGCTGGCGGATGTGCTACAGGGGATGTACGGGTGCGCCAGCAGCTGCTCGCTGCAGGAGCAGATTTATCCGAGACGGACGACGAAATCGTGAAAGGGGCTAGACCGAACAGATTGCCGGCAGACAGATACCCAGTGACCGGCCAGTTCCGGTAGGCTGCTCAGATCTTTTTCGACCAGACTCCCTATGCCCCGACCTCGCCTTCGCCAATCACTGCGCCGCCTCTGGGCACTGGACAAGTTCAGCGCCAGCCTGCGGGTATTCATCGCCCTGGCCGGAGCCCTGGCGCTGTGCTGGTGGCAGGGCTGGATGCATGGGCTGATCCCACTGTTTCTCGGTATCATCGCCAGCGCCCTGACCGAGACCGACGACAGCTGGCAAGGCCGCCTCGGCGCGGTGCTGGCTACCCTGGCCTGCTTCAGCGCGGCGGCCTATGCGGTGGAGTTTCTCTTCCCCTATCCCTGGTTGTTCGTCATCGCCCTGGCCTTTTCCGCCTTCTGCCTGACCATGCTCGGCGCACTCGGTGAGCGCTTCGCCACCCTGGGTTCCGGCACCCTGATCCTCGCGGTGTACAGCATGATCGGCGTCGAGCAGCGCGGCGGCGTCGCCGGCCTGTGGCTGGAGCCGCTGCTGCTGGTGGCCGGTGCCGCCTGGTACGGCCTGCTCTCGGTGATCTGGCACGCTCTTTTCGCCCATCAGCCGGTACAACTCGCCCTGGCCCGGCTGTTTCGCGAACTGGGCAAGTACCTCAAACTCAAGGCAGCGCTGTTCGAACCCGTGCGCCAGCTGGATGTGGCGCAACGCCGCCTGGAGTTGGCCCAGCAGAATGGCCGCGTCGTCTCCGCACTCAACGCGGCCAAGGAGATCATCCTGCACCGGGTCGGTGGCGGTCGGCCGGCCCCGAAGGTCAATCGCTACCTGAAACTGTACTTCCTCGCCCAGGACATTCACGAACGCGCCAGCTCATCGCACTACCCTTACAACGAACTGGCCGAAGCCTTCTTCCACAGTGATGTGCTGTTTCGCTGCCAACGCCTGCTGCGCCTGCACGGCGAAGCCTGCCAGCGCCTGGGCAGCGCCATCGAGTTGCGCCAGCCGTTCGAGTACCGCGAGCTGTGCAGCCAGGCCCTGGAAGACCTGCATGCCTCGCTCGACCACCTGCACCTGCAAAGCAACCCGGCCTGGCGCCGCCTGCTGCGCTCGCTCGGCGCCCTGGCCGGCAACCTCGCCAGTCTCGACCTGCTGCTCGGTAACGCCAGCAACCCTGACGCCCTGGCCGATGAGCAGGACAGCAGCCTGCTGGATCGCGAACCGCATTCGTTGCGCGAGGTCATCGAACGCATCGGCCAGCAACTGACTCCCACCTCGCTGCTGTTCCGCCACGCGCTGCGCCTGTCGATTGCTCTGGCCGCCGGTTACGGCCTGCTGCACCTGATTCATCCGACCCAGGGCTACTGGATTCTGCTGACCACCCTGTTCGTCTGTCAGCCGAACTACGGCGCTACGCGTCTCAAACTGGTGCAGCGCATCGTCGGTACCCTGATCGGCTTGGGGTTGGGCTGGGCATTGATCGACCTGTTCCCCGATCCAAGCATCCAGGCCCTGTTCGCCGTGGTGGCTGGCGTCGCCTTCTTCGCCACACGCAGCACCCGCTACACCCTGGCCACGGCGGCGATCACCCTGCTGGTACTGTTCTGCTTCAACCAGATCGGCGATGGCTACGGCCTGTTCCTGCCGCGCCTGGTCGACACCCTGCTCGGCGGCATGCTGGCCGGGCTGGCGGTGTTCCTGATCCTGCCGGACTGGCAGGGTCGACGCCTGGGGCGCATGTTGGCCAGCACACTGAGCTGCAACAGCGCCTACCTGCGGCAGATCATCGCCCAGTACGCACACGGCAAGCGTGACGACCTCGGCTACCGCCTGGCTCGACGCAACGCGCACAACGCCGACGCGGCACTGTCCACCACCCTCGGCAACATGCTGATGGAGCCTGGCCACTTCCGTAAGGACGCCGACCTTGGCTTTCGCTTTCTGGTGCTGTCGCACACCCTGCTCAGCTATCTCTCCGGACTCGGCGCCCATCGTGGCGAGCAATTGCCGCAGGCGGCCCAGGCACAATTGCTGGAACAGGCCGAAGCGCTGGCGAGCAGCCTCGATGAAATCGCCACCGGCCTGCGCGGCGAGCAGCCGCTGGCCATACACAGCGATGAAGAACAGGCACTGGCGCAAAGCCTGGAGCAGATTGCCGACGACGTCGACGAACGCCAACGTCTGGTGCAGACGCAACTCGCACTGATCTGCCGCCAGCTGGCGCCACTGCGCACCTTGGCCGCGCATCTGCAGAAGGATCGCCACTAGCAGGCTCATGGGGCTTTCTGCCACTATCTGACGACGCCTAGCTCCCAGGCCTTGCCCATGCCAGCCAACCGACACACCACCCTCGCCTACCTGGTCTCGTTGCCGGGTCTGCTGCTGGTGTGCAGCCTGCTTTTGGTCAGCCAAGTCACCCTCGCCAGCACGCGCCTGGGTGACAGCAGCGCAGCACAGGATCTCTACGGCCTGGTCGACTTTCTCGCCGATCCCCAGAGCGCCCTGAGCCTGGACGACGTTCGCGCTGTCGATGCCCCTTTCCAGCCCTCGCTGAACCGCCGTGACCTCAGCTTCGGCTACGTGCCGGGGGTGATCTGGCTGCGCCTGGCGCTGCAATCGGATGCCCAGCAAACACGCGTCTGGCGCCTGGAACTGAATTACGCCTCACTGGACGAGGTGCGTCTGTACGACATCGGCGCCGATGGCGTGCGTGAGTCGCGCAGCGGCGACACCGTGCCCTACGCGCAGCGCAGCGTCGGCCATCGCAACCCGGTATTCGAGATCACTCTGCAGCCCGGCGAGCAGCGCACGCTGTACCTGCGCGTCGACTCGCGCGGCAGCATGACCCTCAGCGGCGCACTGATGTCTTCGCGCGATTTCGAGCAGCACAGCCAGAACGGCTACCTGGTGCATGCCATCTACTTCGGCGTGCTGATCGCCCTGGGGCTGTACAACCTGCTGCTGTTTCTCGCCCTGCGCGAGCGGCCTTTCCTCAACTACGTGCTGTTCATGTTCGCGTTCGCCCTCAGCGTGCTGTCGCTCAATGGTCTTGGTGCGCAGTATCTGTGGTCCGAAGCCGCGCCCTGGAGCAACCGCATGCTGCCGGTCAGCCTGACGACGGCGGCGCTGCTGTCGGTGGTTTTTGCGCGCAGCTTTCTCGACACCCGCCAGTGGCTGCCACGCTGGGACAAGGGCCTGCTGATGCTGTCCATCGCCATCGGGTTGGCCGTCTTGGCCAGTGTGCTGCTGCCACTGCAGCGCGCGCTGCAGCTGATGTCGCTGACCGGCCTGATCGCCACCCTGACGCTGCTGCTGACCAGCTTCGTCTGCATCGGCTACCGGGTGCCCGGTGCTCGCCTGTTCGCCCTGGCCTGGCTAATGCTACTGACCGGCGCGGTGTTGCTGGCGCTACGCAACTTCGCCCTGATTCCGTCGAACTTCCTTACCCTGTACGCCATGCAGATCGGCTCGGGACTGGAGATGATCCTGCTGTCCTTCGCCCTGGCGGCACGCTTCAACGAACTCAAGCGCCAACGCGAAGCCGCGCTGCAGCTCAACGAGCAGATCCTCGCCAAGCGCGTCACCGAACGCACCCAGGCTCTGGAACAGGCCAATCAGCGCCTCAGTGAGCTGGCCCTGCAGGACCCACTGACCGGCCTGGCCAACCGCACCGCGCTGCAGCAACACCTGGAGCAGGCACTGGCGCGCAGCCAACGCCGCAACGAATTGCTCGCCGTGATGCTGATCGACCTGGACGGTTTCAAGCCGATCAACGACCAGCACGGCCATGGCTACGGCGATCTGGTACTGGCCGAAGTAGCGCAGCGCCTGCGGCAATACGTGCGCGATACCGATCTGCCTGCGCGCCTTGGCGGTGACGAGTTCGTGGTGATCTGCGAGAGCGTGCAATCAGCCGAAGATGCGCACGACCTGGCCAAACGTCTGCTGGAGGGGCTGGACACGCCAATGTACCTGGAAGATCGTGCCGTACGCGTCGGCGCCAGCATCGGCATCGCCCTGAGCCGCGGCGCCGACGATGCCACCCTGCTGATTCGCCTGGCCGATGCCGCCATGTACCGAGCCAAGGCCGAAGGTCGCAACCGCGTACAACTGGCCACCCAAGAGCTTTGAAGATGGGCCGCTGCCCCTCTCATCAACCCGAACCCGATAGCACACCATGGACAAGAATCTGCTGCTGCAAGACGTACTCAGCCATCTGCAGAGCGACCTCGAACAGGCCAGCCTCGCCGCCCTCAGCGCCCACGAAGCGGCCACCCACGAAGAGAATGTCGCCGAGAACAAGTACGACACCCTAGGCCTGGAGGCCGCCTACCTGGCCAGCGGTCAGGCACGCCGCGTCGAAGAACTGCGCCAGACCCTGATCACCTGGCGCCAGTTGCGCCCGCGCCCCTTCGATATCGAGCAGGGTATCGAGCTCGGCGCGCTGATTCAGCTTGCGGCCGAGGATGGCCACGAACAATGGCTGTTCCTTGGTCCTCCAGGCGCGAGCATGAAACTGCAACTGGCCGACCAGAGCATCCAGGTGCTCGGCAATACCGCACCGCTCGGGAAATTGCTGCTCGGCAAGAAGCCAGGCGACGAAATAAGCCTGCCAGTAGGGAGTCGCCAGCAGGTTTTCGAGGTACTGGCAGCCACGTAAGCGGAACTATCTGGGCTAGGGTTGGTAATTAGCGATGAACACCACGTCTAGCGAGAGCCAATACCATGGAAAATCCAATCCACAGCCTGCCAGCCCTGTTCAAGCAGCTCGGCCTGCCTGACGATGCCGCCAGCATCAATGCCTTCATCAGCACCCATTCGCCGCTGCCGGATGCCTGCAAACTGTCCGAGGCCCCGTTCTGGACGCCGGCGCAGGCCGCGCTGCTGCGCGAGGAAATTCTCGAAGACGCCGACTGGGCGCCGGTGGTCGACCAGCTCAACGTGCGCCTGCACGGCTGAGGTCACAGGCCAGCACATCGGCTGCTCAGTTGGCCGCCGTCATTTCGCGCCAGGTCAGGTACATGCGCAGGTCGAACTCGATCTGCGCATAGCCCGGCAGCATGTGGTCGCACAGCTTGTAGAAGGCCTTGTTGTGCTCGCTCTCTTTCAGGTGCGCCAGCTCGTGTACCACGATCATCTGCAAGAAGGCCGGCGCGGCGTCGCGAAACAGCGAAGCAACGCGAATCTCCTTCTTCGCCTTGAGCTTGCCGCCCTGCACCCGTGAGACCGCCGTATGCAGGCCCAGCGCACGGTGGGTGAGGTCGAGTCGATTGTCGTAGAGCACCTTGTCGATGGCCGGCGCGTTCTTCAGGTGTTCCTGCTTGAGCGCCATCACGTAGCCATACAGCGCCTTGTCGCTCTGCACTTCATGCCGGCCCGGATAGCGTTGCGCCAGGTAGTCACCGAGCCGATCATCGGCGATCAGTTGACGAACCTGCTGCTGCAAGGCGACCGGATAACCCTGGAGATACTTCAACGCTACGATCCCGAATTCATCTGGACCGTCAGTGTAACGGATGCGGCATTACTCGCTGGGCACCACACGCAGCAGACGCCCCTCTGGGTTATCGGTGAGCAGATAGAGCGCGCCATCCGGCCCGCTGCGCACATCGCGAATACGCTCGTCCAGCTCCTCGAAGAGGATTTCCTCACCAGCCAGCATGCCGTCACGCACACGCACGCGGCGTACGCTGCGCTCGGCCAGGGTGGCGGCGAACAGGTCACCCTGCCACTCGGGGAACAGCTCGCCGCGATACAGAGTCAGGCTCGACGGCGCCACCGAGGGCGTCCAATGCAACAATGGCGAGGTCAACCCTGGCAGCTCGGTGTAGGGGCTGACGCGCGCACCGGTGTAATCGATACCGAAGGTTGCCAGCGGCCAGCCATAGTTGTTGCCGGCCTCGATCAGGTTGAGTTCGTCCCCCCCGCGCGGGCCGTGCTCATGGCTGTATAGGCGATCATGTTCGGCATCGAAGAAGATGCCCTGCACGTTGCGGTGGCCAAGGCTGTAGATTTCCGGCGCGGCGCCCTCCTGACCGAGCAATGGATTGTCCTGCGGCACGCTACCGTCGCGGTTCAGGCGCACGATCTTGCCCAGGTGGTTGGCCGGGTTCTGCGCCTGCTCACGCCAGTCGAAGCCGTCGCCCAGGGTCAGCACCAGGGTGTTGTCGGCGAGAAACGCGATACGCCCACCGTAGTGCGCGGCACCGGCCTTGAGCGGCTGGGCGGTGAACAACACCTCGAAGTCGTGCAGTTCGTCATCCACCAAGCGGGCACGCGCCAGACGCGTGTTGTTGGCCTCCAGCGAGCCGTGCGCGTAGGTCAGATACAACCAGCGGTTGTCGCTGTAGTCCGGGTCCAGCGCCACTTCCATCAGCCCGGCCTGGGCAGCGATGAAGACCTCGGGCAGGCCCGCCACCGGCTCGGGATCGACACTGCCGTCCGCTTCGATGATGCGCAGCCGCCCGACACGCTCGGTGACCAGCATGCGTCCGTCCGGCAGGAAGGCCACGGCCCAGGGATTCTCCAGCCCTTCGCTGAAGGTTTCGATGCGGTAATCCAGGGCCAGCAGCGGCGTACTGAAGAACAGGGCGCAGAGCATCAGCGCGCGGGTGCTTCTCAACATGGGCAAACGCCTTGTCACAGAGAGTCGGAAGAAGTCGGCTGCGCCCGGTAGCGCACCCGCCGACCGAGCAAGCCGAACAGCAGCGCACCAACGCTGCCGCAGGCCATCAGTCCGAGCGTGCCGAACGGGCTGCGGTCGGCGGCGATCAGCGTCGGCATAGGTGCCAGCGCATTGGCCAGCCCCAGCGCCGTCCAGATCGCTGCCGCGCCCGCCAGCACGAAGATCAGCCACCGTAGCGGCGGCATGCGCCGCGCCAACCAGGCAGCCAGCGGCAGGGCGAGCAGAAAGCCCAGCGCACTGAGCAGGGCGAAGGTCGGTGCGAAACCGAGCAGATCGAGACAGGTGGTGCCAACGCGCACATCCAGCGGCATCGGTGCACCGAGCGCCTGCAAGGCGGCGAGGTTGGTCTGGGTCTGGAAGATCGAGGCAAGCAGCGAGGCCAGCAACACGGCGAGGAGGAAAGCGAGCAACAGACGTGGCTTGCTGGACATGGGGGGCAGTTTCCCGGAACGACAGTGCGCGAATTATGGCGCACCCCACCCACCGTTATGCCCCAGGTGTTTTACAGGGTTTTACCTGCGCCAGACTCGGGTCGATCGAAAACAGAGGGGATCGAAAGCCCAATGGCAATGACTTTATATTGACGCCAATAAAGCGACAGACGGTCATCACGCTTTCGCCCCGATTGCCGTTATAAAGCGCGCCACGAGCGCACTCGCTGCTCGTGACAGGCAGCCCTGCCACCCTTCTAGCTCGCGTGTCACACGCTGGAACGCCAAGTAAGCCGTTACTGACTCCTGGATGAGATGTGCCCCCGACTGAAGTTTCCGTTTTTCAGGAGCTTTGAACATGATCGAACTCGCCATGTGGAACCTCAGCATTCCAGTCGGCGTCCCCGCGACCACCATCGAGACCCGCGTTCTGGCCGGTGGTTATCAGGATCACTATTTCCAGTCCAAAGATGGCGCCATCTTCTTCTGGTCACCGGTCAATGGCACCACCACCGAAAGCGCCAGCTATCCACGCAGCGAACTGCGCGAGACCTACGCCGACGGCAGCCTGCGCAACTGGACCTACCCCGGCGCCGACCATTTCCTGCGCGCCGCACTGAGCGTCAGCCAGGTGCCGTCGACCGGCAAGATCGTCATCGGCCAGATCCATGCCTACAAGAGCTCGATGCCGCTGCTCAAGCTGGAGTACCAGTACAAGACCAAGACCGCCAGCGGCAACATCGTCGCCAAGGTACGCATGACGCCAAATGCCGAGATTCAGACGGTAACCGTGGCCAGTGGCATCGCGCTCAATCAGGCGTTCAGCTATGCGATCAACCTGAAGCCCGACGGCACTCTGGCGATCCAGCTCGACAGGACCAGCTGGAGCACCCGCCTGGACTCCTCCTGGGCGGCCAAACCGCTGTACTTCAAGGCCGGCGTCTACACCCAGGACAACACCGGCTACGAGACCGAAGCCGGCGCTGCGCGCTTCGACCAGTTGAGCATCGAGCATCGCGCGTTGCTCAGCACAGCGCCCTGAGCCCCAAAAGCCAGGCATGAAAAAGCCGCGACGCTTGCGCAGTCGCGGCTTTCGGCTGGTCCGGGCGGGCGTTCGCCCGCGCCGGATCAGTTGACCTTGGCGTTCAGCTCGCCGCTGGCATAGCGCTGGTACATGCCTTCCAGGGAGATCGGTTTGATCTTGGAGGCGTTACCGGCAGTGCCGAAGGCTTCGTAGCGGGCGATGCAGATGTCACGCATGGCGACGATGGTCTTGGCGAAGAACTTGCGCGGGTCGAACTCGCTCGGGTGCTCGGCCATCATGCGGCGGATGGCACCGGTGGAAGCCAGACGCAGGTCGGTATCGATGTTGACCTTGCGCACGCCGTGCTTGATGCCTTCGACGATTTCCTCGACCGGCACACCGTAGGTTTCCTTGATGTCGCCGCCGAACTCGTTGATCACCTTCAGCCATTCCTGCGGAACGGAGGAGGAACCGTGCATCACCAGGTGAGTGTTGGGGATGCGCTTGTGGATTTCCTTGATGCGCTCGATGGAGAGCACGTCGCCGGTTGGCGGCTTGGTGAACTTGTAGGCGCCGTGGCTGGTGCCAATGGCAATGGCCAGGGCATCGACCTGGGTCTTCTTGACGAAGTCGGCGGCTTCCTCCGGATCAGTCAGCAGTTGGCTGTGATCCAGCACGCCTTCGGCGCCGACACCGTCTTCTTCACCGGCCATGCCGGTTTCCAGGCTGCCCAGGCAACCCAGCTCGCCTTCCACGGACACGCCGCAGGCGTGGGCGAAGGCTACGGTCTGCTGGGTTACGCGGACGTTGTAGTCGTAGTCGGCCGGGGTTTTGCCGTCTTCCTTGAGCGAGCCGTCCATCATCACCGAGGAAAAGCCCAGCTGAATCGAGCGCTGGCACACGTCAGGGCTGGTGCCGTGGTCCTGGTGCATGCACACCGGGATGTGCGGGAATTCTTCGATGGCAGCCAGGATCAGGTGGCGCAGGAAAGGCGCGCCTGCGTACTTGCGGGCACCAGCGGAGGCCTGAACGATGACCGGCGAATCGGTCTTGTCGGCGGCTTCCATGATGGCGCGCATCTGCTCGAGGTTGTTGACGTTGAAGGCCGGCACGCCGTAGCCGAATTCGGCGGCGTGGTCGAGCATCTGGCGCATGCTGATAAGTGCCATGGTGTTTCTGTCTCCCGGTTTGGAGGTCGTTAATCGTGCAAGCCTGCCGCAGGGGCAGGCGTTGTTCAAGTTTCGTGAGACTGGGGCATGCCCGCAGCGCTCGTCTCGGCGTCGCCGAAGGTGTTACGGAGCCTTGCAGCCTCGGCCGATCAGGTCATCGGTGGCCGTCCAGTAAACCAGGCCTTCCTCACCCTTGGTGTGGAAGGACAGACGTCCGTCGCTGTACAGCGCGCCAGATCCTGCCGGCTCCTGAGTCAGACGATAGACGATGTCGTCACCGCCCAGGCGCACATCCACCTGGTCGACGCTGCCGTTGGCGAAGCGCCACAGCACTTCGGTCTGGCTGTCGCATACCCAGCGATTCCACTGATCCGGCGCGGCCGGCTGACTACTGCAGGCTGCCAGCACCAGGGCAATGGCAGCGAGCCCCGTCAATTTGATCCCGCTCAATTACCTCTCCTCGTCAGCAACGCTGTTCCGGCGCCGGGCCAGTAGGCTGGCCAGTACTTTCCTCGACACGCTGATCATCCTGAGTGGTCGGGGTTTCGATCTGCGCAGGGCTGAATACCTCGCAGGCCGACTCCCTTCCTGCGCCAGCACAACCGGCCAGCAACATACCAATGACGCTCAATGCGGCTAACTTGTCCATGACACGACTCCTTGTACGATGATCCGGTTTTCTACAGACCACCCGTTCGCGTCAGGGTTTAATCCGCCGCAGGTGAAGGCCATCCTTCACCCTAGCTGGTGTTTATTGCGCGCGTTGCTCCAGCACTTCCACGGCCGGCAGCACCTTGCCTTCGACGAACTCGAGGAAAGCGCCGCCACCAGTGGAAATGTAGGAAATCTTCTCGGCCACGCCGTATTTGTCGATGGCCGCCAGGGTGTCGCCACCGCCAGCAATGGAGAACGCCGGGCTTTCAGCGATGGCCAGGGCCAGGGCCTTGGTGCCGTTGCCGAATTGGTCGAACTCGAACACGCCGACCGGGCCGTTCCACAGAATGGTCTGCGAGGCTTTGAGCATTTCGGCGAACATCGCCGCAGTCTGCGGGCCGATGTCGAGGATCATGTCGTCTTCAGCGACGTCCTTGACCGCCTTGATGGTGGCTTCGGCATCCTCGGCGAAGGCCTTGGCCACCACCACGTCGACCGGCAGCGGTACGCTGACCTTGGCCGCAATGGCCTTGGCAGTGTCGACCAGATCGGCCTCGTACAGCGACTTGCCCACCGGCAGGCCGGCAGCAGCGAGGAAGGTGTTGGCGATGCCGCCGCCGACGATCAACGAGTCGCAGATATCGGCCAGGGAGTTGAGCACGTCGAGCTTGGTCGACACCTTGGAGCCGGCGACGATGGCCAGCATCGGCCGGGCCGGCTTGTCCAGCGCCTTGCCCAGGGCGTCCAGCTCGGCAGCCAGCAGCGGGCCGGCGCAGGCGACCTTGGCGAACTTGGCCACGCCATGGGTCGAGCCCTGGGCGCGGTGAGCGGTACCGAAGGCGTCCATCACGAACACGTCGCACAGGGCAGCGTACTGCTGGGCCAGTTCGTCAGTGTTCTTCTTTTCGCCCTTGTTGAAGCGTACGTTCTCCAGCAGCACCAGCTCGCCGGCCTTGACCTCGACACCACCAAGGTAGTCCTTGACCAGCGGCACGTCGCGGCCGAGCGCCTTGCTCAGGTAGGCGGCGACCGGCGCCAGGCTGTCTTCCTCGCTGTAGATGCCCTCTTCCGGGCGCCCCAGGTGCGAGCAGACCAGCACGGCCGCGCCCTTCTCCAGCGCCAGCTTGATGGTCGGCAAGGAGGCAAGGATACGCGCGTCGCTCTTGACCACACCGTCCTTCACCGGGACGTTGAGGTCTTCGCGGATCAACACGCGCTTACCAGCGAGGTCGAGGTCGGTCATCTTCAGAACGGTCATGGATCAGTCCTTCACAAAGGCTGGTTGTACGGAGGAAGTGGATACAGCGAGAAAATGTTCGGCGACATCGAGCATGCGGTTGGCGAAACCCCACTCGTTGTCGAACCAGGCCAGCAGGTTGACCAGGCGCGGGCCGGACACGCGGGTCTGGCTGCCGTCGACGATGGCCGAGTGCGGGTCGTGGTTGAAGTCGCAGCTGGCGTGCGGCAGTTCGGTGTAAGCCAGCAGCCCCTTGAGCGGGCCATTTTCCGCCGCCTGGCGCAGCACGCGGTTGATCTCTTCTGCAGAGGTATCGCGCGCGGTCTGCAGGGTGATGTCCAGGCACGAGACGTTGACCGTCGGCACGCGAATGGCCTTGGCCTGGATACGCCCGGCCAGTTCCGGCAGCAGACGTTCGATACCACGCGCCAGGCCGGTGGATACCGGGATCACCGACTGGAAAGCCGAGCGCGTGCGGCGCAGGTCTTCGTGGTGGTAGGCATCGATCACCGGTTGGTCGTTCATCGCCGAGTGAATGGTGGTAATGGAGACGTACTCCAGACCCACCACCTCATCGAGAAGTTTCAACAACGGCACGCCGCAGTTGGTGGTACAGGACGCGTTCGACACCAGACGCTCGGCGCCGCTCAGGCACTGCTGATTGACCCCGAAGACGACGGTGGCGTCGATATCCGCCTCGCTGGCCATCGGCTGCGACAGCAGCACGCGCGGCGCCCCCGCATCGATGAAGCGTTGCGCCTCGGCACGGGTGACGTACTGCCCGGAGCACTCGAGCAGCAGGTCGATGTCCAGCGCCGCCCAATCGATGGCCTCAGGCTCGCTCTGGCGCAGCACCTTCACGCAGTCGCCGTTGATGTGCAAGCAGTCGCCATCGACCTTCACCTCGCCAGGAAAGCGCCCGTGGGTGGAGTCGAAGCGGGTCAGGTATTCGATGCTGGCCTGATCGGCCAGGTCGTTCAGCGCGACGATTTCCAGGCTCGCCGAATTGCCACGCTCGTGCAGCGCGCGCAGCACGCAACGACCGATGCGGCCATAGCCGTTGAGGGCGACACGATAGGGGCGATTGGACATAAGAGGTCTCGTATGAACCTAGGATGGATCGCGTTTATCGATCCACCGGGCGCTGTAACGGTGGATGAACAGGACGCCAGTTAAGCGCCCCGATCCACCGCTACAGCGTCGTTCTCAACTCAGGCGTCCAGCAGTTCTTCGGCAGTAGCGACGATGTTGTCGACGGTGAAGCCGAAGTGCTCGAACAAAGCCGGAGCCGGGGCCGACTCGCCGAAGCTGGTCATGCCGATGATGCGACCTTCCAGGCCCACGTACTTGTACCAGTAGTCGGCGTGCGAGGCCTCGATGGCGATGCGCGCACCGACCTGTAGCGGCAGCACGTCCTGCTTGTAGCCGGCATCCTGGGCATCGAAGACGCTGGTGGACGGCATCGACACCACACGCACCTTATGGCCGGCGGCGGTCAGTTTGTCGTAAGCGGCCACGGCCAGACCGACTTCCGAACCGGTGGCGATCAGGATCAGCTCCGGCTCGCCAGCGCTGTCTTTCAGTACGTAGCCACCACGTTCAATATCACTCAGCTGCTGGGCATCGCGCGGCTGGTGCGGCAGGTTCTGACGGCTGAACACCAGGGCGCTCGGGCCGTCGACGCGCTCGATGGCGTACTTCCAGGCCACGGCGGACTCCACGGCATCGGCCGGGCGCCAGGTGTCAAGGTTCGGCGTGCCGCGCAGGCTGGCCAGCTGCTCGATCGGCTGGTGGGTCGGGCCGTCTTCACCGAGACCGATGGAATCGTGGGTGAACACGTACAGCACACGCTTCTTCATCAGCGCGGACATGCGCACGGCGTTGCGCGCGTACTCCATGAAGATCAGGAAGGTCGCGCCGTACGGCACGAAACCGCCGTGCAGGGCGATACCGTTCATGATCGCGCTCATGCCGAACTCGCGCACACCGTAGAACATGTAGTTGCCGGACGCGTCTTCAGCGGAGACACCCTTGCAGCCCTTCCACAGGGTCAGGTTGGAGCCGGCCAGGTCGGCCGAACCGCCAAGGAATTCCGGCAGCAGCGGACCGAAGGCGTTCAGCGCGTTCTGACTGGCCTTGCGGCTGGCGATGGTCTCGCCCTTCTCGGCGACATCCTTGATATAGGCAGCGGCCTTCTCGGCGAAATCGGCCGGCAGCTCACCGGCGATACGGCGCTTGAACTCGGCAGCCAGCTCGGGATGGGCAGCGGCGTAGGCGGAGAACTTGTCGTTCCAGGCGGCTTCGGCGGCAGCGCCGGCGGCCTTGGCGTCCCACTCGGCGTAGATCTCGGCCGGGATTTCGAACGGGCCATGGTTCCAGCCCAGGGCGGCGCGGGTCAGGGCGATTTCGTCGTTGCCCAGCGGCGCACCGTGGCACTCTTCCTTGCCCTGCTTGTTCGGCGAACCGAAGCCGATGGTGGTCTTGCAGCAGATCAGGGTCGGCTGGTCCACGCTCTTGCGCGCGGTCTCGATGGCCATCTTGATCTCTTCGGCGTCGTGGCCGTCGACATTGCGAATCACCTGCCAACCGTAGGCTTCGAAGCGCTTCGGTGTGTCGTCGGTGAACCAGCCCTCGACTTCACCGTCGATGGAGATGCCGTTGTCGTCGTAGAAGGCGATCAGTTTGCCCAGGCCCAGGGTGCCGGCCAGCGAGCAGACTTCGTGGGAAATGCCTTCCATCATGCAGCCGTCGCCGAGGAACACATAGGTGTTGTGGTCGACGATGTTGTGGCCTTCACGGTTGAACTGCGCGCCCAGCACCTTCTCGGCGATGGCGAAGCCGACGGCGTTGGCGATGCCCTGGCCGAGCGGGCCGGTGGTGGTCTCGACACCCGGGGTATAACCGTATTCCGGGTGGCCCGGGGTACGGCTGTGCAGTTGGCGGAACTGCTTGAGGTCTTCGATGCCGAGGTCGTAGCCAGTCAGGTGCAGCAGCGAATAGATCAGCATCGAGCCATGGCCGTTGGACAGCACGAAGCGATCACGATCGGCGAAGTTCGGGTTGCTCGGGTTGTGCTTGAGGTAGTCGCGCCACAGTACTTCGGCGATATCCGCCATACCCATGGGGGCACCGGGGTGGCCGCTGTTGGCTTTCTGCACGGCATCCATGCTCAGGGCACGAATGGCATTGGCTCGCTCACGACGGCTGGGCATCGCTGAATCTCCTACGGGGGCTGCTTCTGAATGAAGGGGGCGAAAAAAGACGCCTATTTTCGCCCAGCCGGCCCCCATGGGGCAATGACAGATGGTCGTAGAGACCAAATCAGCCCGCCTGTTCGCTCAGAACGCTCACCGCCGGGCTGCCCGGCCCGCCAAGACAAGGCGCCTGAAACAACTCGCCATGCCAGACGCCGGCGACTGTGCGACTGAACACCAGCGTCCAGACCGCCGCCAGTTGTACCGCCAGCAGCAGACCGATAAAGGCAAAAAAGCTCAAACCGGTCACGGCCTGCAGCTCGAAGGTGGCCAGGGCGAATACACCCAGCGGAAAGGTAAAACCCCACCAGCCGAGGTTGAACGGCATGTTGTCGCGGATGTAGTGGCGGGTGAACAGTGTGGCGATCACCAGCCACCACAGCCCAGCGCCCCACAAGGCCAGGCCGCCGATCAGGCCGAGATCCCGCGCCAGCTCGGCGGCGCTGACCAGCGGCGTGCCGGCAAAGGCCAGCGGCGCCGCCTGGCCCATGCTGAGCAGCCCCAGACAGCCGGTAGCCAGCGGCCCCAGCGGCAGCCAACTGGTGGCGGCGAAATCGGTATCCGGCAATTTATGCAGGGCCAGACGCAGCAGCACCAGAGTGATCAGCGAGAACGCTAGCGACAGCGACAACCCCCAGAGCACGAAACCGGCCACCAGCAACTGTTGCGCCGCCTCGGCCGCCAGATGCGGTGCCAGCGTCCCTGCCGTGCTGGCGGCAACCTCCGGTGCGACGATAGGTAGCAGCCAGACCGCGGTGAGCTTCTCCAGCGCATGATGCTGGCGGGTGAACATCAGATAGGGCACCAACAAGGCGCCGAGCAGCGCCAGCGCCGCATCCAGCCACCACAGCGCATGAGCCAGCGCGTAAATCCCTTCACCCCAGCGCGGCAGGCCGAACAGCAGCAAACCCTTGATCAGCACCGCCAGGCCCATGGGAATGGCACCAAGGAACATCGACTGCACCGGATGCAGCAACATCGGCCAGATGGTTTCTCGAAACAGCGCCAAACGTAGCAGAAACAGCAGGCTGAACAGCGCGAACAGGCCGAGCGCCACGAACCACAGTCCCTCGGCGAGCATCGACAATCCCGGCAGATGCCAGGGCAACTGAGCGATCACCAGCGCCAGCACACCGGTGCCCATGGTCACGGCGAACCAGCTGGGGGTGAAATGACGAATGAACGCCAGGGGCTCGGGTAAACGACTGAAGGGGCGCGGCATGAGTCGGGTGGTCCCGTGACATGAGTGATGGCACAAGAGTAAGAATTGGCTTGCCATATGAAAAATACATATTCAGCATTGAATGCATACTTTTCATTTATGCATTAACCATGAACCTGCACCATCTCAAGGTCTTTCTGGCCGTGGCAGAAGCCGGCAGCATCAGCGCCGGAGCCGAGCGCCTGCATATCAGCCAGCCTGCCGTAACGCGGGAGATTCGCGACCTCGAAGCCAGCCTCGACCTGCGCCTGTTCGATCGCCAGCCGCGCGGCGTGCGACTGACCGAAGGTGGCCTACGCCTGCATGACTATGCGCGGCGCATCTTCGCCCTGGAGCGCGCCGCCGAACGCGACTTGCGTGACTTCGCCCAGCTGGAGCAGGGCGAGCTGCATCTGGGCGCCAGCGCCACGCTCGGCGCCTACCTGCTGCCGCCCCTGCTCACCCGTTTTCGCGCCCTGCATCCACAGATATTCGTCAGCCTGGAGGTGAGCAACACCGACGTCGTGACCCGACAACTGGACGAAGGCCGCATCAGCCTGGGCTTCGTCGAAGGCTCGTTCGCCCAGGCCGACTACGCGCATCGCCTGCTGGCGCGCGATGCCCTGCTTCCGGTGGCATCGCCGCTGCACCCGCTGGCCAGGGCCGAGCGCCTTGAGGCCCGCGACCTGCAGGCGTACCCGCTGTACATGCGCGAACCTGGCTCCGGCGCTCGCGCCAGCATCGAGCAGGCCTATCGCGACCACGGCTTGGAGCCACAGGCCGGCATGGCCATCGGCAGCACCGAAGCGCTCAAACGCCTGCTCGCCGACGACCAAGGCATCGCCTGGCTGTCGCAGCGGGTGGTCGAACGTGAACTGGCCAGCGGCGAACTCCAGCGCTTGACAGTGCAGGACCTGCAGATCGAGCGTGAACTGCATGTGCTGTGGCGACTCGGCACCAGCCTGAGCCCGGCCCCCGCCGCTTTTCTGCAACTGAGCCAGGCACCAGGCTAGCCCCAATACCAATATCAAAACTTTTTGATATTGGTATTGCTGTATGAAAAATGACCGACTAGACTGCGCCCCCATGACCCTGCGCGCATCCCAGTTGGATTTCGACCCCTGCGACGAGCTCGCCGCCCTGTGCAAGGCCGGCGGCGATCCGCTGCGCCTGAACGTGCTGCGCACCCTGAGCAACGATTCGTTTGGCGTGCTGGAGCTGGCGCAGATCTTCGCTATTGGTCAGTCAGGCATGAGCCACCACCTCAAAGTGCTGGCCCAGGCCGGCCTGGTGGCCACGCGCCGTGAAGGCAACGCGATCTTCTACCGCCGCGCGCTGCCCAATGGCCGCTTGCACGCCGCCCTGCTGGACGATATCGACGAACTGCCGCTGCCCGGCGATGTGCAAACGCGTATTGCCGCCGTGCATCAGCAACGCGCCACCGTCAGCCGCGACTTCTTCGCGCGCATGGCCAGCAGCTTCCAGGCCCAGCAGGATCTGATCGCCGGTTTGCCGCAGTACCGCGACAGCCTGCTCTCCCTGCTCGATGCCCTGCATTTCAGCGCCGGTGCCACGGCACTGGAAATTGGCCCCGGCGATGGCGCCTTCCTGCCTGAACTGGCACGGCGCTTCGCCCAGGTCACGGCACTGGACAACAGCCCGGCTATGCTCGAACTGGCCAGCCAACGCTGCGCCGCCGAGGGCCTGGATAACGTCGAGCTGAAACTGGCCGATGCGCTGCAGGACGCACCAGTCACGGCCGATTGCGTGGTGCTGAACATGGTGCTGCACCACTTCGCCACGCCGGCCGAAGCCTTTCGCAAGCTGGCTGCCCTGGTCGCACCCGGCGGCAGCCTGCTGCTCAGCGAACTGTGCAGCCACGACCAGAGCTGGGCGCGCGAAGCCTGCGGCGACCTGTGGCTCGGCTTCGAACAGGAAGACCTGGCGCGCTGGGCGACGGCCGCCGGCCTGACACCCGGCGAAAGCCTGTACATAGGCCTGAAAAACGGCTTTCAGATTCAATTACGGCACTTTGCCAAACCCGATGCGCACAGCGCCTTCAGCCTCCGGCAAGAAAGGAACCGATAGATGAGCGAATATTCCCTGTTTACCTCCGAGTCCGTGTCCGAGGGGCATCCGGACAAGATCGCCGATCAGATCTCCGATGCGGTGCTCGACGCCATCATCGCCCAGGACAAGCACGCCCGCGTGGCCGTGGAAACCTTGGTCAAGACCGGTGTAGCCATCGTTGCCGGTGAAGTCACCACCAGCGCCTGGGTCGACCTGGAGCAGATCGTCCGCGACGTGATCTGCGATATCGGTTACACCAGCTCCGACGTCGGTTTCGACGGCGCCACCTGCGGCGTGCTCAACATCATTGGCAAGCAGTCCCCGGACATCAACCAGGGCGTCGACCGCGCCAAGCCGGAAGATCAGGGCGCTGGCGACCAGGGCCTGATGTTCGGCTACGCCAGCAACGAAACCGACGTGCTGATGCCGGCACCGATCTGCTTCTCGCACCGCCTGGTCGAGCGTCAGGCCGAAGCGCGCAAGTCCGGCCTGCTGCCGTGGCTGCGCCCGGATGCCAAGAGCCAGGTCACCTGCCGCTACGAGAACGGCAAGGTCGCGGCCATCGACGCGGTCGTGCTGTCCACCCAGCACAACCCGGAAGTGAAATACCACGACCTGCGCGAAGGCGTGATGGAGCTGATCGTCAAGCACGTGCTGCCGGCCGAACTGCTGCACAAGGACACCCAGTTCCACATCAACCCGACCGGCCAGTTCATCATCGGTGGTCCGGTGGGCGACTGCGGCCTGACCGGCCGCAAGATCATCGTCGACAGCTACGGTGGCATGGCCCGTCACGGCGGCGGCGCCTTCTCCGGCAAGGACCCGTCCAAGGTAGACCGCAGCGCCGCCTACGCCGGCCGCTACGTGGCCAAGAACATCGTCGCCGCCGGCCTGGCCGATCGCTGCGAGATCCAGGTGTCCTACGCCATCGGCGTGGCCCAGCCGACCTCCATCTCGATCAATACCTTCGGCACCCACAAGATCGCCGAAGACAAGATCATCAAACTGGTGCGTGACGTGTTCGACCTGCGCCCGTACGCCATCACCAAGATGCTCGACCTGCTGCACCCGATGTACCAGGACACCGCTGCCTATGGCCACTTCGGCCGTACGCCGCAGTCCAAGACCGTCGGCGACGACAGCTTCACCACCTTCACCTGGGAACGCACCGACAAGGCTGCCGATCTGCGCGCCGCTGCCGGCCTGTAAGCTCCTGAAAGCAAAAAGCCCCGCCAGAGCGATCTGGCGGGGCTTTTTCGTGCCTGGAGGGCTTATTTGCCGAACATCGAACTCAGGCCCTTGAGTGCATCCTTGGTGGCATTCAGCTGATCAGGTGCAGCAGCCTCAGTGGAAGCATCGGCCTCGGCGCTGAGACGCTCACAGCCACCATCGAGCGCAGCCAGGTTTTCATTGGCCTTGTCGTTGCCAGCCAATGCTGCCAACTGCTTGAGCTGAGCCAGACCGTCCTGATTGGCAGCCATCTGCTCCTGACATTTGGCCTGGATCGAGGCGACCTCGGCAGCATGAGCAGGCAGAGCGGCGAAAGCCAGAGCGGTGAAGCAGGCAACGGAAACAATACGCATCAGTGAAGACCTCTAAGGGTTGAGGCCCGGCTGTCCATGCGCCCCCGCCGGGCAAATCCATTTGTTTGGGGGTTGAAAAGGCGCGCGAATTTATCACCCAGATAGCCAGGCAACAAGAAAAAACCGAACAGTATCAGAGACTTAGCTCCAAGGCTCAGCGAATACCAATACAGCCTGCTAGGCTCAGTGAGTACCTTGAGCAAGGAAGCTCCGCGATGAAAATTGCCCTGCTGCTATTACTCCTTCCGCTGGCTGCCCAGGCCACCCCCTGCCCCGACTGGCCCACCAGTCGCGCCGACTCCGAGCTCGCCGCGCTCAGTCAGCAGATAGCCGAGTGGGACGACGCCTACCATAACCACGGCCGCTCGCTGGTGGCTGATGAAATCTATGACCAGGCCCGCGATCGCCTGCAGTCCTGGCATCGGTGCTTTCCGACCGCCCGCATGGCATTGGCCGACCCTCTGGCTGGCAGCAGCGGGACGATCACGCACCCAGTGCTACAGACCGGCCTGCGCAAGCTGAGCGACGCGGCAGTGGCGAAGTGGATCAACAGTCGCGACGATCTGTGGATTCAGCCCAAGGTCGACGGCGTCGCGGTCACCCTGGTCTACCGAGACGGCGTGCTGCAACAAGCCATCAGCCGTGGCGATGGACGCCTTGGCCAGGACTGGACAGCCCGCGTGCTGCAGCTGTCGGCCATTCCCGCACGCCTGCAGGAACCACTCGATGCCGTATTGCAGGGCGAGCTCTACTGGCGCCTGGACGGCCACGTGCAAGGCCGCGACGGTGGGGTTGGCGCCCGTGGCAAGGTGGCAGGCCTGATGGCGCGACAGGCGCTTGATGAGCAACAGGCCAGTGCAATCGGGCTGTTCGTCTGGGACTGGCCGGACGGCCCGGCGAACATGCCTGAGCGCCTGCAAGCCCTGCAGAGACTGGGTTTTGACGACAGCCTGCACTACACCCAACCCCTGCGGGATGCAAAGGATGCCCGCCGTTGGCGCCAACGCTGGTTTGACGAACCCCAGCCTTTCGCCAGCGATGGCGTGGTCCTGCGTCAGGGTACGCGCCCACCCGGAGAGCGCTGGCAGGCAGAAGCGCCGCACTGGGCGGTTGCCTGGAAATACCCGGCCGGCCAGGCGCTGGCCGTGGTGCAGGCGGTGGATTTCAGTATCGGCCGTACTGGACGCATCACGCCGATCCTGCGCTTGCAGCCGGTCGACCTCGACGAGCGGCGCATCAGCAGGGTCGCTCTCGGCTCGCTGCAAACCTGGGAGAAGCTGGACATACGCCCCGGCGATCAGGTGGCGATACGCCTCGCCGGCCTGACCATTCCGCGTCTCGAGCAAGTGATCTGGCGCAGCCAGGAGCGCGCAGCGGTACACGCGCCTGATCCCAGTCGATACCACGCCATGAGTTGCTGGCGGCTCAGTGGCGAGTGTCAGCAACAGTTCCAGGCACGCCTGAACTGGCTCGCCGGCAAACAGGGGCTGAACCTGCCCGGCGTGGGACCTGGCACCTGGAGCACGCTACTGGCGGGGCAGAAACTGGATGGCCTGCTCGATTGGCTGGCACTCGATAGCGAACACCTGCAACAGCTGCCCGGTATCGGCCCAAGGCGCGCCTCGCAGCTGCAGCAGGCCTTCGCCCAGGCCCAACAGCGCTCACTGCAGCAATGGCTGCAGGCTCTCGGTGCACCACCTGGTTTCCAGCTCGACGCGGAGGATGACTGGACCACGCTAGTGGCTCGCAGCCACGCCGAGTGGATGCAGCAACCCGGCGTGAGCCAGAACAGCGCCGAGCGCCTGCTGGCATTCTTCAGCCACCCGGAGGTTCAGCGCCTGGGCGCGCAACTGCAGGAAGCCGGCACCGTCGCTTTCCTGCCGCAGGAGAATTCACCGCGCGGTTGACCCAGGTCAGCAGATGGCTCAATCGGGTCGAACCTCGCGCGGCAACCAGGGTCACTTCGAAGTAGACCTTCACGAGGAGAGACCATGATCCGTCAAACCGCTTTGCTCGGCCTGCTGCTGGCCGCCAACCTGAACGTCACACCGATTCTGGCCGCCGAGGGCGATAGCGGCTGCGCCGTCAAACGCCAGGTGCTCCAGGAGAAGATCGACGCAGCGCACAAGAGCGGCAACTCACGAGAGCTGGATGGACTGCAACGAGCACTGGGCAATGTCGATGCCCATTGCGATGACGCGTCGCTGCACAAGGAGCGCCTGGCCAGCGTCAAGGAAGCCCGGGAGGAAGTGCAGGAGCGCGAGATGGAGCTGCGTGAAGCCATGGGCAAGGGAGATCAGGAGAAGATCGCCAAGCGTCAGGCCAAACTGGCCGAGGCACGCGCCGAACTGGAGCAGGCCGAGGCCGAAGCGCGCGCTGATCAGTAAGCGCGAAACGCCTTGTGGCACGCCTCGCAACTGTCCTCGACGGCCTGCACCGCCGGCTCCAGCTCGGAGCGACGTAGCGGCGGCGCGGTCGTGACCTGTACCAGTGCGGCAGTGGCCTGCTCCAGATCACGCGCCATCTTCTGGAACTGCTCCTGGCGCTGCCAGACCTCGGCATTGGCCTTGCTGCGCTCGTCGTCACGTACCTGCGGAAAGTGCTGCCAAGGCTCGTGGGACAGACGCTCCAGCTCGGCGGCGCCGCTGATGAATGCGGCTTCGTCGTAGGGAATACGATTGCGCAGCATCCCACCGAGGTCTTCGCTGACCTTGAGCATCTCCTTGAACGCGGCTTGGCGCTTGCCCAATGGCGAATCAGGGTCGACCCCACCGCAAGCAGCCAGGGTCAGGCAGGCGCAGGTGAGCAGCAGGAGTTTCTTCAGGGTCATCGACACGACTTCCGGGCGACAAGGGGCCGCCAGTATCGCGGCTCGCCCCGGTCGGGCCAAGCGACCTCTTGTCACAACAGCTGTCGTTTGTATGCGTTGGTCAGCCAGGGTTCAGGTGCGGAAGCGCCCCAGTTGGCTGTTGAGCTGCTGCACCTCGCCCTGAATCTGCGCACTGACCTGCACCACGCTCTCGGTCTCGCCCTGGCTGCGCTCGGCCAGGCTGGAGATGTGCGTTACCCGCTGGTCGATCTCCTGCGCCACCTGGCTCTGCTGTTCTGCGGCCGTGGCGATTTGCGCATTCAGAGCATTGATGCCATCCACTGCCCCGACGATGGTCTCCAGCGCCTCACTGGCCTGACGAATGTGCTGGAGGTTGCCGTCGGCCAGGGCCGCGCTGCGCTGCATCGCCAGAACCGCATCACGCGCACCGCCCTGTAAACGCTGGATGATCGCCTGGATTTCGCCAGTCGATTGCTGGGTGCGACTGGCCAGGGTGCGCACCTCGTCGGCGACCACGGCGAAGCCACGCCCTGCCTCGCCGGCGCGTGCGGCCTCGATGGCCGCGTTGAGTGCCAGCAGATTGGTCTGTTCGGCGATACCGGTGATCACTTCGAGCACCTTGCCGACACCACCGGTTTCGGCCTCCAGACGTTGTACCTGCTCGCCACTGCGCTGCAGCTGTTCCACCAGTTCGGCGATCTGCACCGCACTACGCTGCACCACCTGCTTGCCGCTCTGTGCACAATCATCGGCACTGCGTGCCGACTCGGCTGCATGGGCAGCGTGACGCGCCACCTCGGCGACGGTGGCGCTCATTTCATTCATCGCGGTGGCGACCTGATCGAGATCCTCGTACTGACGACGCACACCATTGCCCGCCGACTGCGCAGCACCGACCACGCTGCCGACGTACTCGCCAGTACGCTCACCACTGCGCTTGACCTCCGCCAGCAAGCCACGCACCTGCTCCTGCATGCGGTTGTAACCCGCGAAGATGCGGCCGATCTCGTTGTCACCCTGACGACCATCCAGGCTACGCGTGAAGTCGCCGGAGCCGACCCGGGTCAGCGCCCCCTCCACCGCATTGAGGTTGTGCATCAGCGGGCGCAGGCCGAACTGACGGCCCAGCACCACCAGCGCCAGAATGCCCAGCACGCAACCGAACGCCAGCCACATCTGGCGGCGCTGGCTGCCTTCAGCGTGGGCAGCCATCAAACCGACGGCCTGGTTCATCTCGCGCAGCAGCTCGACCGAGTGCTGCTCCAGGGCCTTGAGGTCGACTGCCGCATCGCCCGCAACAACGCGCTGCAGCTGAGTACGAAAGCCCTGCCAGAGACCACCGACCTTGTTCATTTGCGCCTGGACGCTGGGCTCGGCGATGGCACTGATATTGCGCGCCGCGTTGCCACTCAGCAGGTCGCGATGGGCAGCATCGAACTGCGCCATGGTGGCTTCCAGCGTCGCAGCAGGCAGGACGCCTTCACGCAGCAACAGCGCCTCCTTGGTCATCTTCTGGCTGAGCATGCGCTGCGCGCCGGCAACATTGATGGTTTCCGGCGACACCGACATGCTCAGGTACAGTGCCACCGAGGCGACCACCGCGAGCAGAAACATCAGCGCATAGGAAAACAGAAACTGCTGATTCAGAGTGCGCAGGCCGATGGCGCAGAGCAGGCGATCGAAAAAAGCGGTGGCGGACATGAGCGGCTCCCTGGCAGACGGCGGGAAACCCCGCCAAATAATCGGGAGCAAGCAAGAACGTGGCCAGCGGCCAGCCGCCCTACAGGCTGATTGGCCTCATAAAGCGCACCAGAACGGAGCAATGACTGATCAGTCACGCGCCTTTCTAGCTCATCGTCACAGTCAGCGGCAGATATCGACTAGGCAGAAACCACGAACAGCGCCGCGATCAGCCCCATCCCGGCGAACCACACCAGCGAGCGCACCGGCCCCAAGCCAGCCAGATAGCAGATGAAATACAGCACGCGGCTGACGATGAATGCCACGGCCAACTGGTCGAGCAGCGCCTGCTCGGCACCGCCGGCCTGGTGGGCAATGATCACCGCGGCGGCGAACGCCGGGGTCACCTCGAAGCCGTTGAGCTGGGCGTTGTTGGCGCGCTTGCGCCAGCCGTCCAGGGTACTCAGGAACGCGCGTGGATCCTGATTGGCGTGCGGTCCGTAGCCGGGGCCAAGGAACTTGGCGGTGGCAGTACCCAGGTAGGGCAGGAAGATGGCGATCAGCACGCACCAGTAGGCGAGGGTCATGGAGGCTCCGCAGCTTGGTAATGGAGTGCGCAGCCTGAGCCAGGTCCCGACCGGCGTCCATGACCCAAGCAGGAGTATGTGGGTGGCGATCCAGCCAATCCCTCGGTGGCAAATGCCAGCAGCGCAGCGCTTAGAGCGACGGAAAACCTTGGGCTGCAAGCCGCACGCAGCTATAATCCGCCAGTTTCAAACGACCGGCACAGCTCCGGTCGCTCCCGCCACCTGTCCGAGGGGCGCTGCAGCAGGGCAACCTGTCAGGCTCGGATGGGGCGTTAACCATACGCATCAACGGCGCCCATTCGCAGACAACGAATGGAGAGCTTTCATGAGCGCTGCTTTTAACGATTTCAAAGTCGCCGACATTTCCCTGGCCGATTGGGGCCGCAAAGAGCTGATCATCGCCGAATCCGAGATGCCGGCACTGATGGGCCTGCGCCGCAAGTACGCCGCCAGCCAACCGCTGAAAGGCGCGAAGATCCTCGGCTGCATCCACATGACCATCCAGACTGGCGTGCTGATCGAGACGCTCACCGCCCTGGGCGCCGAAGTGCGCTGGTCCTCCTGCAACATCTTCTCCACCCAGGATCAGGCCGCTGCCGCCATCGCCGCTGCCGGTATCCCGGTGTTCGCCTGGAAGGGCGAGACCGAAGAAGAGTACGAGTGGTGCATCGAGCAGACCATCCTCAAGGACGGCAAGCCGTGGGACGCCAACATGGTGCTCGACGACGGCGGTGACCTGACCGAGATCCTGCACAAGAAATACCCGCAGATGCTCGAACGCATCCACGGCGTCACCGAAGAGACCACCACCGGTGTGCACCGCCTGCTCGACATGCTCAAGGCCGGCACCCTGAAAGTCCCGGCGATCAACGTCAACGACGCCGTGACCAAGAGCAAGAACGACAACAAGTACGGCTGCCGCCACAGCCTCAACGACGCCATCAAGCGCGGCACCGACCACCTGCTGTCGGGCAAGCAGGCGCTGGTCATCGGCTACGGTGACGTGGGCAAGGGCTCGGCGCAGTCGCTGCGTCAGGAAGGCATGATCGTCAAGGTTTCCGAGATCGATCCGATCTGCGCCATGCAGGCCTGCATGGACGGCTTCGAGCTGGTTTCACCGTACAAGAACGGCATCAACGACGGCACCGAGGCCAGCGTCGACGCTGCGCTGCTGGGCAAGATCGACCTGATCGTCACCACCACCGGTAACGTCAACGTCTGCGACGCCGGCATGCTCAAGGCTCTGAAGAAGCGCGCCGTGGTGTGCAACATCGGCCACTTCGACAACGAGATCGACACCGCCTTCATGCGCAAGAACTGGGCGTGGGAAGAGGTCAAGCCGCAGGTGCACAAGATCCACCGTACCGGTGCCGGCACCTTCGATCCGACCAACGACGACTACCTGATTCTGCTGGCCGAGGGCCGTCTGGTGAACCTGGGCAACGCCACTGGCCACCCGAGCCGGATCATGGACGGTTCGTTCGCCAACCAGGTGCTGGCGCAGATATTCCTGTTCGAACAGAAGTTCGCCGACCTGCCGGCCGAGAAGAAGGCCGAGCGTCTGACCGTAGAAGTACTGCCGAAGAAGCTCGACGAAGAAGTGGCGCTGGAAATGGTCAAGGGCTTCGGCGGCGTGGTCACCCAGCTGACCAAGCAGCAGGCCGAGTACATCGGCGTGACCGTGGAAGGCCCATTCAAGCCGGACGCCTACCGCTACTAATGCGTAGGGTGGGTAAGCCCCTGGCTTATCCACCGCCGACTTCCCGCAAGGTGGATGGAAAAACGCCATCCACCCTACGTCTCCAAGGCTAGAAACCCTATGAGCCAAGAACGCCGCTACAGCTTCGAGTTCTTCCCCACCAAGACCGAAGCCGGGCATGAAAAACTGATGGACGTGGCGCGCCAGCTGGCGACCTACAACCCCGATTTCTTCTCCTGCACTTACGGCGCCGGCGGTTCGACCCGCGACCGCACCCTCAACACCGTGCTGCAGCTCGATGGCGAGATCAAGGTGCCCACCGCCCCGCACCTGTCCTGCGTGGGTGACAGCAAGGCCGAACTGCGCGAGCTGCTGAACCTGTACAAGAATGCCGGCATCAAGCGCATCGTTGCCCTGCGCGGTGACCTGCCATCCGGCATGGGCATGGCCAGCGGCGAGCTGCGCTACGCCAATGAACTGGTCGAGTTCATTCGCACTGAAACCGGTGATCACTTCCATATCGAAATCGCCGCCTACCCGGAGATGCACCCGCAGGCGCGCAACTTCGAGGACGACATCGCCAACTTCGTGCGCAAGGCCAAGGCCGGCGCCGACAGCGCCATCACTCAGTACTTCTTCAACGCCGACAGCTACTTCTACTTCGTCGAGCGCGTGCAGAAACTGGGCGTGGACATTCCGGTGGTGCCGGGCATCATGCCGATCACCAACTACAGCAAGCTGGCGCGCTTCTCCGACGCCTGCGGTGCGGAAATCCCACGCTGGGTACGCAAGCAACTGGAAGCCTACGGCGACGATGCCGACAGCATTCGCGCCTTCGGCGAGCAGGTCATCACCGAGATGTGCGAACGCCTGCTGCAAGGCGGCGCGCCCGGCCTGCACTTCTACAGCATGAACCTGGCCGGCCCCAGCTTGGCCATCTGGAACAATCTCAAGCTGCCGCGTTAGCAGGCCGCTTACTCACAGGCTGCCCACCCTGGGTAGCCTGCTCGCTTCGCCCTCCCGCCTTGCCGCCGAAGGATCGCCCCTCATGCTCAAACGCACCAAGATCAACGCCTCAGTCAGCCCCAAGGGCAGCCTGGAAACCCTCTCGCAGCGCGAAGTGCAGCAACTGCGCGAAACCGGCTCCGGTAGCGTTTATCGCCTGTTCCGCCAGTGCGCACTGGCGATCCTCAACACCGGCTCGCACAGCGACAACGCCAAGACCATCCTCGAGGCCTACCCGGACTTCGAAGTGAAGATTCACCAGCAGGATCGCGGCATCCGCCTGGAACTGATCAACGCGCCGGCCGACGCCTTCGTCGATGGCGAGATGATCGCCAGCACCCGCGAGATGCTGTTCAGCGCCCTGCGCGACATCGTCTACACGCAGAGTGAGCTGGAGAACAAGCGCATCGACCTGGACAGCTCCGAAGGCATCACCGATTACGTCTTCCACCTGCTGCGCAACGCCCAGACCCTGCGTAGCGGCGTAGAGCCTAAGATGGTGGTGTGCTGGGGCGGCCACTCGATCAGCACCGAGGAATACAAGTACACCAAGAAGGTCGGCCACGAGCTCGGTCTGCGCGGCCTGGACATCTGCACCGGTTGCGGCCCGGGCGTGATGAAGGGGCCGATGAAGGGTGCCACCATCAGCCACGCCAAGCAGCGCAACCTCAAGGGCCGCTACCTGGGCCTGACCGAGCCGGGCATCATTGCCGCCGAAGCGCCGAATCCGATCGTCAACGAGCTGGTGATCCTGCCGGACATCGAGAAGCGCCTGGAAGCCTTCGTCCGCGTCGGCCACGGCATCATCATCTTCCCCGGCGGCGCTGGCACGGCCGAAGAGTTCCTCTACCTGCTGGGTATCCTCACCCACCCGGACAACCAGGACCTGCCCTTCCCGGTCATACTGACCGGCCCGAAGAGCGCCGGACCGTATCTGCAGCAGCTGCATGACTTCATCGGGGCGACTCTCGGTGAGGCCGCACAGCAGCGCTATCGCATGATCGTCAACGACCCGGCCGAAGTCGCCCGCGAGATGGCCGTCGGCATCAAAGCCGTGCGCCAGTTCCGCCGTGAGCGCAATGACGCCTTCCACTTCAACTGGCTGCTGAAGATCGACGAAAGCTTCCAGCACCCCTTCGAACCGACCCACGAAGCGATGGCCAGCCTCAACCTCACCCGCGAGCAGCCACTGCATCACCTGGCCGCCAACCTGCGTCGCGCGTTCTCCGGCATCGTTGCGGGCAACGTCAAGGAAAACGGCATCCGCCTGATCGAGGAACATGGTCCCTACGAGATTCGCGGCGAAACCACCATCATGCGCCCGCTGGATCGCCTGCTGCAGGCCTTCGTCGAACAGCACCGCATGAAGCTGCCGGGTGGCAGTGCCTATGAGCCCTGCTATCGGGTAGTCGACTAAAGCTGCACAAGACGCACTTTCACGGCACCCGCAAAATCGCTAATCTGGCGCAATGCCATTATTCCAGCGCCAGATTATCGCCACCCTTTTGCTGTGCTGTTGCGCTTTCGCCGCCCGCGGCGAAACACTGCGCCTGGTCACAGATGCCTGGGCGCCCTACGTCTACGAGGAAGACGGCCAGGCCGCTGGCCTCGACTACGAGATCACCCGCGAGGTGCTGCAGCGCCTGGGAGTAAAGCTGGACCTGCAGTTCCTGCCCTGGAAGCGCTGCCTGCTGGAGCTGGAACTGGGCAATGCGGACGGCATTCTGGATATTTTCCATCTGCCCGAGCGCGAGGCGAGCATGCTCTTCGTCGAAGAGCCGCTGAGTGACGTCGAACTCGTGCTGTTCTACGCACGTAACCGCCCCTACCCCTATGAGAGCCTGGAAGACCTGCGCGACCTGGTGATCGGCATCTCGCCGGGCTACTGGTACAACGACGAAACCTTCCGCAACTCGCCCTTGTTCAGTCGCGAAGAGGCTCCGACTCACGAGGCCAATCTGGGCAAGCTGATCCGCCACCGCGTCGATCTGGTCATCAATGACCGTCGCGCCGGCCTCTATCTGACCACCCAGATGGGCTTGCAACAGCAGGTCGACTACAACCGCAAGGCGGTCGGCCATGACCGGCTGTACCTCGCACTGCGTCACGACCCTGTCCTGGCACGCCTGGCCAAGGACTTCGCTGACGAACTGCGCCGCTTCAAGCGCGAACCTGCCTATGCCCAGCTGCAGCTGCGCTACGCCAACCCTGATCAGCCCAAGCCGTGAACCAACCGACAGGCTGGTAGCTGCGCAAGTCCTCAGCTCTGTTATACTCGGGGCTTCCCGCCAGGCTTGCGCCCGGATGCTAGCTCCCAGAAGCCAGCAGTACCGGACGGGATCACGCCCCCCACGCGTGATTCAAGCCAGGCTCTACACCCCCAGGGCCACGCCCTCACTTAGTACAGGATTGCTCATGTCCTTTGCCTCCCTCGGTCTCTCCGAGGCTCTAGTCCGTGCGGTCGAGTCCGCCGGCTACACCCAGCCCACTCCGGTGCAACAGCGGGCTATTCCCGCCGTGTTGCAAGGTCGCGATCTCATGGTGGCGGCCCAGACGGGTACAGGTAAGACGGGCGGTTTCGCCCTGCCGATCCTCGAACGCCTGTTTCCAGGCGGTCATCCGGATCGCGAACAACGTCACGGCCCGAAACAACCGCGCGTGCTGGTGCTGACACCCACCCGCGAACTGGCCGCTCAGGTGCATGAGAGCTTCAAGGTCTATGCCCGCGATTTGAAATTCGTCAGCGCCTGCATTTTCGGCGGCGTTGGCATGAACCCGCAGGTCCAGGCCCTGGCCAAGGGTGTCGACGTGCTTGTGGCCTGCCCCGGCCGCCTGCTCGACCTGGCCAATCAGAAGGCCATCGATCTGTCCCATGTCGAAATCCTCGTGCTCGATGAAGCCGACCGCATGCTCGACATGGGCTTCATCCACGACGTCAAGAAGGTGCTGGCCAAACTGCCGGCACAGCGCCAGAACCTGCTGTTCTCGGCCACTTTCTCCAAGGACATCACCGACCTGGCCGGCAAGCTGCTGCACAACCCCGAGCGCATCGAGGTCACGCCGCCAAACACCACGGTCGAACGCATCGAACAGCGCGTGTTCCGCCTGGCCTCCAGCCACAAACGCGCCCTGCTCGCCCACCTGATCACCCAGGGCGCCTGGGAACAGGTGTTGGTGTTCACCCGCACCAAGCACGGTGCCAACCGCCTGGCCGAGTACCTCGACAAGCATGGTCTGCCGGCTGCCGCGATCCATGGCAACAAGAGCCAGAATGCCCGCACCAAGGCCCTGGCCGACTTCAAGGCCAACCAGGTACGTATCCTGGTAGCCACCGATATCGCCGCACGCGGCCTGGATATCGACCAACTGCCGCATGTGGTCAACTTCGAGCTGCCCAACGTCGAGGAAGACTACGTTCACCGCATCGGCCGTACTGGCCGTGCCGGCCGTAGCGGCGAGGCCATCTCGCTGGTCGCGCCGGACGAAGAGAAGCTGCTGAAAAGCATCGAGCGGATGACCAAGCAGAAGATCCCCGACGGCGATCTGCTGGGCTTCGACGCCAGCACCGTCGAGGCCGAGCGCCCGGAAACCCGCGAACCGCGCCAGCCGCGCGGGCAGAAGCAAGCCAAGGCGCAGAACGCCCAGGGCGGCGACAAACCCAAGGGTGAGCGCAACAACGGTGGGCGCAGAGACAAGGGCAAGGACAGCGGCAAGGACCAGAAAGCCAAGCCGCAACAACAGGGTCAGGGCCAGAACCGCCGTGGTCAGCAGTCGCGCAGCCAGAGTCGTGGCGCAGCGCCGGCCATTCCACCCTTGCCTCCAGATCGCGACCCGGAAGAGTTCCTCGACGACGAAATCGATAATTTCGGCAACCGTGCCGATTACGTACCAGTGCAGAACAAGCCACAAGGTCGCGGCCGTCGCTCAGGCGGTGGGTCGGCTGGCAATGGCGCTGCTCAGGGCCAAGGCCAGAGAGCCAACAGCAACAACAGGCAGCCCCGCAGCAACGCTGGCGGCAACCCAGGCAACCCCGGCAAGAATCGTCGCCAAGGCGGCCAGGGGCGTAACGGCGGTGGCCGTGGCCGACCGGCGGACGGTCGCATCACCTCGCTGGATCGCGACGAGCTGCCACGCGCCGAAGCGGCCGTGCGCAACCCGCGCGAAAAGCAGCCGATCATCGTGCACAAGGGCTCGCGCCTGGATCGTTTCCCCAGCGCCGAGCAGCTCGACGAACTGAGCAACAGCACTCGTCCACGCAGCGAAAAGCCGGCGCTACTGACGCGTAACCGCGAAGAGTAAGCTGCCGCGCCAACGAAAACGCCACCCCATGGGGTGGCGTTTTTCATGGTGCAGAGGGGGATGAACTGAAACAACCCTCTCCCGCCCTTTGGACCCCCTCGGCTTTAGCTCCTGCATCCTTGCAGTCGTCTTCTCCCATTAAATGGGAGAAGGTCATCAGCTGGGCCGCAAGCGGCCGCTTTTCTTACTGACGAATGCCTTCGACCGAAATGATCAGCTCGACGGTTTGCGAAGCCGGGCCGAGATCCATGGAGATATCGAAGTCCTTCAGCGTCAGGGTAGTGGTGCCTTCGAAGCCGGCACGGTAACCGCCCCACGGGTCCTTGCCTTCGCCAATGAACTTGGCAGCGATCACTACCGGCTTGGTCACGCCGTTCAGGGTCAGGTTGCCGGTCACGTCGGCAGTGCCTTCGCCAGTGGACTTGACCGAAGTGGATTCGAAGGTGGCAGTAGCGTGCTTGCTCGCATTGAGGAAGTCGGCACTGCGGATGTGCTTGTCACGTTCGGCATGGTTGGTGTCGACGCTGGCGGTCTTCAGGGTCACGTTGACTTTGCTGGCCTCGGGGTTGGCGGCATCAAAGCTGAACGTGCCGTCGAAGTCCTTGAAGGTGCCGTACAGCCAGCTGTAGCCCAGGTGGCTGATCTTGAAATTGACGAAGGCGTGCTGGCCTTGCTTGTCGATGGCGTAATCGGCCGCCATGGCCTGGCCGCCGATCAGAGCGGAGCCCAGAACCAGTGCAGCGAGGGCGTTCTTCAACATGGGGTGTTCTCCTTGCGAGGTTGTCGATCTAGATGGGCCTTGGCCCGGTTATGAAGTGCTTCAGCGCCCGAACATCCGCAGCAGGGTGCTGTCGCGGTCGATGAAATGGTGTTTGAGAGCGGCCAGGCCATGCAGGCCGGCGAAAATCACCAGACCCCAGGCCAGGTATTCGTGGATCGTCCCGGCAATGTCTTCCTGTTGGGGTATGCCAGTCAGGGTTGCCGGTACGCTGAACAGGCCAAACACCTCGATCCCGCGGCCATCGGCGGTGGAAATCAGGTAGCCGGAGACCATCACACCGAACAGACCGAGATAGAGCACGCCATGACCCAGCTTGGAAGCCAGGCGTGTGAGCCGGCCATGGCTGGCCAGGGCTGCCGGCGCTGGGCTGCACAGGCGCCACAACACACGCAGCAACATCACGGCAAACAAAAGGATGCCGATGCTCTTGTGCAGGTCAGGTGCACTCTGGCGCCACGGGTCGTAGTAGCTGAGCCCCACCATCCAGAAGCCGAGGGCGAACAGACCGAACACGACCAACGCCACCAGCCAATGCAGCACGACGCTGACCAGACCATAACGAACAGAGGTATTGCGCCATTGCATGGGATGCTTCCCTAATTCAGTTCCGAGCAAGACTAACGACAAATATATCGATTTAAAGCGGAAAATTTCGCTATGAAACATCGAGAAATGCGATCTTTCATTTCAGCTTCCTTTCGCCGACCAGTTTAGTTCAACGCGCTCGTTGCAGAGTTCATCAGCAGCAGAACGGACGGTGCACTGCACCAGACCAGCGGCAGCGACCACGTCTCACTGGCGGCTTCTGGTAGGCTGTGCCGCCGAACCCTGGGAGATTTCGCATGAGCCTGAACGACCGCTGGATGCAACGCGACCTCGACGTGTTGTGGCACCCCTGCACCCAGATGAAGGATCACGAGCGCCTGCCACTGGTGGCGATTCGCAAGGCCTCAGGCGTATGGCTGGAGGACTTCGACGGCAAGCGCTACCTGGACGCGGTCAGCTCCTGGTGGGTCAATGTGTTCGGCCACGCCAACCCGCGCATCAACGCGCGTATTCGCGAGCAGCTGGACAGTCTCGAGCACGTGATGCTCGCCGGCTTTACCCACCAACCGGTCATCGAGCTCTCCGAGCGCCTGGTGCAGATCACCCCGGCAGGCCTTAACAAGGTGTTCTACGCCGACAACGGTTCCTCAGGCATCGAAGTGGCGTTGAAGATGAGCTTCCACTACTGGCTCAACAGCGGCCAAGCGAGCAAGAAGCGCTTCGTCACCCTGAGCAACAGCTATCACGGCGAAACGGTCGCAGCGATGTCGGTGGGCGACGTGTCGCTGTTCACCGACACCTACAAACCCCTGCTGCTGGACACCCTCAAGGTGCCCAGCCCGGACTGCTACCTGCGCCCCGAAGGCTTGAGCTGGGAGGCACACTCACGCGCCATGTTCGCCCATATGGAACAGACGCTGGCCGAGCATCATCATGAGGTCGCAGCCGTGATCGTCGAGCCGCTGATCCAGGGCGCCGGCGGCATGCGCATGTACCACCCGATCTACCTCAGGCTTTTGCGCGAGGCCTGCGACCGCTATGGCGTGCACCTGATCCATGACGAGATTGCCGTCGGTTTCGGCCGCACCGGCACGATGTTCGCCTGCGAGCAGGCCGGCATCACCCCGGATTTCCTGGTGCTGTCCAAGGCACTGACCGGTGGTTACCTGCCGATGGCCGCGGTGCTGACCACCGATGAGGTCTACAGCGCGTTCTACGACGACTACGCCACCCTGCGCGCCTTCCTTCACTCGCATACCTACACCGGTAACCCGCTGGCCTGCGCCGCCGCGCTGGCGACCCTGGACATCTTCCGTGATGACGATGTGATCGAGCGCAACAAGGCCCTGGCGGCACGCATGGCCAGTGCCACCGCGCACCTGGCCGAACACCCGCATGTGGCCGAAGTGCGCCAGACCGGCATGGCCCTGGCCATCGAGATGGTGCAGAACAAGGCCAGCAAGACAGCCTACCCCTGGCAGGAACGGCGTGGCCTGCGCGTCTACCAGCACGCGTTGGAACGCGGCGCGCTGCTGCGCCCACTGGGTAGCGTGGTGTATTTCCTGCCGCCCTACGTGATCACCCCCGAGGAAATCGACTTTCTCGCCGAGGTGGCCAGCGAGGGCATCGACATCGCCACCCGTGAGTCGATCAGCGTGGCGGTGGATAATCGCTATCCCGATCATCGCGATCCGGGTTAACGAGCCTGGTGCGCATGGAGCAAGCGGCGCCCTTCCCGTAGGGTGCGCCGCGCGCACCATCGCTTTAAACTTGCCGCCTCAAACTTGCCGCTTGTAGCTGCCTCATATGCGCCTTTCCCGCTTTTTTATCGACGCCCCGCTCTCACTCGGCCAACACGAGCTGCCCGAGGCTCAGGCTCATTACATTGGTCGCGTGCTGCGCCACGCCGCAGGCGACGCGGTGCAACTGTTCAACGGCAGCGGCCGCGAGTATCTGGGCGAGCTGATCGAGGTAGGCAAGAAGGCAGTGCGGGTGGAGTTGCGTGAAGCGCTCGACGGCCAGGCCGAATCCCCTCTGCGCATCCACCTCGGCCAGGGCCTGTCGCGCGGCGAACGCATGGACTGGGCCATCCAGAAAGCCACCGAGCTTGGCGCAGCGGAGATCACACCGATTGTCTCGGCGCGCTGCGAGGTACGCCTGAAGGACGAACGCGCCGACAAGCGCATGGCCCACTGGCGCCAGGTAGCGATCAGTGCCTGCGAGCAATGCGGCCGCTCGGTGCTGCCGCTGATCAACCCACCGCTGGAACTGGCAGCCTGGCTGCAACAAACCGAAGCCGACCTGAAGCTGGTGCTGCACCCGGTCGCCGCCCCCCTGCAAAGCCACGACAAACCGAACAGCCTGGCCTTTCTGATCGGCCCGGAAGGCGGTTTGAGCGAAGCAGAAGTGGATCAGGCCAAGGACGCCGGCTTCCATGCCGCCCGCCTGGGACCACGCGTTCTGCGCACGGAAACGGCCCCCGTGGTGGCGCTGAGCGTCGCCCAACAGCTCTGGGGCGACCTCCAGGCGTAAAATGTCGCCTTGGCGTAACAAAATGTGACCTCAAGAGATTGCAAGACTGGCTGTCTTTGTCATGCTCTGCGCGCCGCTCGCGCGACCCGCTCACCAGCAACCTGCGCGCGGCCGAGGCCGGCGCCCCGCAGCGTCGTTCCTCTTCCAATAACAAATCAACGGGCTTCGGCCCCGCCCAAAAGGCGGCCGCATGCCCAGGAGCATTGCATGAACGAACTGGTCTCGACCCTAAACGGTCTGGTCTGGAGCCCGGCGCTGATCTATCTATGTCTTGGCGTTGGTCTCTACTTCTCCCTGCGCGGCCGCTTTCTACAGGTTCGCCACTTCAAAGAAATGATTCGCCTGATGTTCACCGGCAAAACCGATGAACATGGCATCACCTCCTTCCAGGCACTGACCATGACCCTCGCTGGTCGCGTCGGTACCGGCAACATCGCCGGTGTGGCCACTGCGATCACCTTCGGTGGTCCGGGTGCCGTGTTCTGGATGTGGATGGTGGCGTTCCTCGGCGCCAGCTCGGCATTCGTCGAGTCCACCCTCGGTCAGGTCTACAAGGAAAAGCTCAACGGTGAATACCGTGGCGGTCCGGCCTTCTACATCGAGCGTGGCCTGGGTCTGAAATGGTACGCCTGGCTGTTCGCCGTGGTTACCGTGTTCGCCTGCGGCCTGCTGCTGCCAGGCGTACAGGCCAACTCCATCGCCTCCAGCGTGAATACCGCCTTCGGTATCGACCCGAACGTGACTGCCGCTGTGCTGGCCGTACTGATCGGCCTGATCATCTTCGGCGGCGTCAAGCGTATCGCCCACTTCACCCAGGTGGTCGTACCGTTCATGGCGCTGGGCTACATCCTGGTAGCGATGGTCATCATCCTGCTGAACATCGAGAAGCTGCCGGAAGTCGTACTGCTGATCGTCAAGAGCGCCTTCGGCCTCGAAGCCGGTTTCGGCGCCATCGTCGGCATGGCCATCCAGTGGGGCGTCAAGCGCGGTGTCTACTCCAACGAAGCAGGACAGGGTACCGGTCCGCACGCTTCGTCGGCCGCCGCTGTCAGCCACCCGGCCAAGCAAGGCCTGGTTCAGGGCTTCTCGGTCTACATCGACACCCTGTTCGTCTGCTCCGCCACTGCCTTCATGCTGCTGATCACTGGTCAGTACAACGTGCAGGCACCGGATGGCAGCGCGATGTTCACCGGTATCGCTGGCGTAGCAGCCGGCCCGGGCTACGTGCAGACCGCGATGGAGAACATGATGCCCGGCTTCGGTAACGCCTTCGTTGCCATCGCCCTGTTCTTCTTCGCCTTCACCACCATCCTGGCGTACTACTACATCGCCGAAACCAACATTGCCTACATCAACCGCAAGGTGAAGCGTCCCGTCCTCACCCTGCTGCTGAAGTTCGGCATCATCGCGGCTACCGTGTACGGCACCGTGCACACTGCCACCTTCGCCTGGGACCTGGGTGATCTCGGCGTCGGCCTGATGGCCTGGCTGAACATCATCGCCATCCTGCTCATGCACAAGGTCGCCTACAAGTGCCTGAAGGATTACGAGCAGCAGTTGGACGAGGGCAAGGACCCGGTCTTCCACCCGGAAAAGCTCGGCATCAAGAATGCCGACTACTGGGGCAGCAGCACCTCGGAAGAGAACCTGACTGCGGAGAACGGCGAAGCGCAGCAACCGCAGCGCTGATAGCCGCACAGCAGTAACGAAAAAGCCCCGGCCAGTGCCGGGGCTTTTTCATGGGCGAGGTGATCGCGCCGGGTCGGTTCAGATCAGGCCGGCATCGGCGAGCAGTTGCTCCAGTGCGGCCAGATCGGGAATACGCACCACCTCATCACCAACGCGCGCTGCGCCCAGCTCCAGAGGCGCCAGCTCGACATCAGCGCCTTGCAGCTCACTGCCGACCTTCAGCGAGCGCGGAATACCCTGCACCAGCAGCGCGATGAACTTGACCTTGGGGCGGCCGCCCAGAGCGTTGATCACCGCAACGCGGGCACCACTGGCGACGTGCACTTGGCCGCCGCTGGCGGCCTCGAAGGAGAGCAGCGGCAAGCGCAGATCACGCCAGGCGATCTGGCCGAGAAACCAGTCGGGAGTGCCTTCAGTGACCTGCGGTGCGCGATAGGGGATCAGCTCCGCCACCGCCACGTTGGGCAGCAGCAGGGTGCGGTCGGCCAGAGGCACCAGCAAGCCGGTGAGACTGGCGGCGCTGTTCTGGGTGGCGACGGCTTGGCTCATTGAAACGTCCTCAACTGCAATGTTCGGCGAGGTGATTGACCAGCGCCACGGCCAGCTCACGCGGGTCGGCACTGAAGCTGCTGTAACCGCCTTCGCGCAGGCTGTCGGGCATGCTCGGACTGGCGCAGCTGTCGGCGCGCTGGGTCCAGATCACGCCACCCTGGCGTTTGACGTAGGCGGCGGCGGCGCTGCCATCGCTGCCCATGCCGCTGAACGCGATCACGCCGCACTGGGCACCGAACTGCTGCGCCAGGTTGAGCATCATCTGATCGATGGAAGGACTGTAGGGCTCCGGCCAGCCGCGTTCGGCGATCTGCATCGCGCCGTCTTCGGCAAAGCCCAGCTCGTTGCTGATCGGCACCACCACCACCTCACCACAACGCACCGGATCGCCATGACGTGCCGAGTTGACGTGCCACTGACTGTGCCGACCGACCGCCTGTGGCAGCACGGCCTCGAAGCTGGCATCAATGTGTTGTGCGTAGATGAAACCGATGGGCAGGCCACCCGGCAGGGCATCGAGAAATGCCTTGACCGCCGCCGGACCGCCCAGCGAGGCGGCCAGCAGCCATACCTGACGGGCCGGTTCGCCAGCTTTCAGCGGCGTGTCGGCCAGTGCTTGCGGCAGTTCCAGACGCGCCGGGCGCTGCGCTTCGTCGAGCAGTGCCTGCAGGCTCGGCCCGACGGCCTGGGTCGGATCGCCGACCAGGCGCTTGAGCTTGCCGAACAGGCTGCGCTCCCAACGCGGGTAGTTCTCCGAATGGCGCTCGGGGGCATGGCCCTCGCCGAACAGCACCGGGGCACTGACGCGCTCTAGCAGGCTGTCGACCAGCGGCGAATCTTCCGACTGGGCCAGGTCCACCAACCACAGGTCGGTCTCGCAGGCTACCAGTTGCTCCTCGTCGAGCCGCGTCGGGTCGCTGTTGAGCACCACCTGATAACCGCCACCGGCCAATGCCTGCTGCAGCACGTGGCGCTGCAGCGAGGTGTCGGCGATTACTGCGATACGCGCGGAGGTTTTGTCTGTCATGTCCGTTTGACCCGATGGCTATCCACCAACTGAGCGATGGTTTCGAGCAGCAAAGATTCCTGATAAGGCTTGCCGAGATACTGATTGACGCCGATGGACATGGCCCGCTCGCGGTGCTTCTCGCCGGTACGCGACGTGATCATGATGATCGGCAGATCCTTGAGGCGCTCATCGTGGCGCACCAGCGTGGCCACTTCGAAGCCGTCCATGCGCGGCATCTCGATGTCCAGCAGCATGATGTCAGGCTTGTGGTCCTGAAGCTGGGCGATGGCATCGACCCCATCCTTGGCGGTGACCACGTTCATGCCATTACGCTCAAGCAGACGGCTGGTAACCTTGCGCACGGTGACCGAGTCGTCCACCACCATGACCAGCGGCGGCCGGTCGGCCTCGACCTCTTCATTGGCCGCAGCCTGACGCGAAGCCAGGCGCGGCATCAACTGATTCTGCAGATGTGCATGCAACACACGAATGGTCGCCAGCAGATCGAGAATCACCACCACGCGGCCGTCACCGAGGATCGTTGCACCGGAGATCCCGTGCACCCCGGCGAACTGCGGGCCGAGGCTCTTCACCACGATCTCGCGCGAACCGGCCAGGCTGTCCACCTGCACCGCCACGGCGTGCTCACTGGAACGCACCAGGATCACCGGCAGCGGCAGGCTCTGGCCCACCAGCTTGGGCTGCTGACCGTTGTTCAGCAGATCGCCCAGGTACTTCAGTTCGTAGGCTTGTCCGGCGTACTCGAAACGCGGCGCATCCGGCGCGTAGTAGGCCTCCAGTTCGAACGGCGACACCCGCACGATACCTTCGATGGTGTTCAGCGGGATGGCATAGAGGTCTTCGCCGGAGTACACCATCAGTGCACGGTTGACCGACACGGTGAACGGCAGACGAATGGTGAAGCGCGTACCCTTACCCAGCGCCGAGTCGATGCTCATCGAGCCGCCAAGCTGCTTGACCTCCGAGTGCACCACGTCCATGCCGACACCACGACCGGAAATCTGCGTGACCTTCTCGGCAGTGGAGAAACCCGCCTCGAGGATGAACTGCAGGATCTCGTGATCGCTCAGATCGCTGTCGGCGTCCATCAGCCCACGCTCGATAGCCTTGCGCCGCACGGCCTCAAGGCGAATACCACCGCCGTCATCGTCCAGGGTAAGAACGATATCGCCGCCCTCACGACCGAGATTGAGACGAATGGTGCCAGTTTCCGGCTTGCCGACGTCGCGGCGCACGGCAGTGGGCTCGATGCCGTGATCGACGGCGTTACGCAGCATATGCTCCAGAGGCGCGACGATGCGCTCGAGCACGGTACGGTCCATTTCCCCCTCGGCGTTGCCGACGACGAACTCCACCTGCTTGCCCAGCTCACCCGCCACCTGACGCACGATGCGGCGCAGACGCGGCACCAGACGATCGAACGGCACCATGCGGGTGCGCATCAGACCTTCCTGCAGCTCGGTGTTGACCCGCGCCTGTTGCAGCAGCAGGGTCTCGGCGTCGCGGTTCTTCGCCGCCAGGGTTTCCTTCAGATCGAGCAAATCCGAGGCCGACTCGAACAGCGCACGAGACAGCTGCTGTAGTTGTGAGTGGCGGTCCATCTCCAGCGGGTCGAAATCTTCATAACCGGCGCGTTCGGCCTCGGCCTGATAGCGACTGAGAATCTGCGCCTGGGTCTCGGTGTCGAGACGGCGCAGCTGGTCACGCACGCGGTCGATGGTCGCTTCCATCTCGCTCAGGGTGAAGCCGACATCGCTCACCTGCTGCTCGACACGGCCACGGAAGATCGAGGTCTCACCGGCCAGGTTGACCAGACCTTCGAGCAGCTCCGCTGGTACCTTGACCAGCTCCTGTGGCGCGCGGCGGGATGCCGCCTCCAGTGCTGCCTCCTGCGCACGCTTCACGAACGGCAGCACCTTCGGTGCCTGCAACTGGGTCGGCACGTCACTGGCAGCAATGATCGGGTTGAGCAGATTGTTCGCAGGCGCTGCTGCTGGTTCGGCAACTACCGGCTCATCGCCGAGGCTGGCGCTGAGGCGCTGGCGCAGCACATCGAGCTCGTTCTGCAGTCCTTCGAAACCGGACTGCACATCGAGCAGCAGACTTTCCGGCCAGGGTGCCCCCTGCTGCAGCGCCTCGCTGAGATGCTGCTCCAGGTCGTGGCTCAGATCGCCAAGGCGCTTCTGTCCGGCCAGGCGTGCACCGCCCTTGAGGGTGTGCAGCGTGCGCAGCATCTCGTCGATGGCGCTGACATCATCACGTTGTTCTTCCCAACGCCCGATCGCCGCCTCCATCGCTTCGAGCAGGTCATCGCCCTCTTCCAGGAAGATATCGAGGATGTCGCTGTCAGCCTCTTCGGCTTCATCGCTCTCGACCACCGCCCTGAGGTGGACTGCCGACGGCATGCTCAACTGCTCGTCAGGGTTGGCACGAAAGCGCTTGATCGTCTCGATCAGGGCATGGCCCTGCGGCACCGCGCGCTGACCACGCACGGCTTCGAGCATCTCGGCCAAACGGTCGTGGCAGGCCTGCAGCAGGGTAAACAACTCCTGACTGGCTCGCAGGCGACCGCCACCCAGCCCCTCGTAAAGGAACTCCAGCTCATGGGCCAGATCGCCGATTTCACGAATCTCGGCCATGCGCGCACCACCCTTGAGGGTGTGCAGGTCACGCTGCAGGGCTTCCAGCTCCAGACTGTTGTCGACGTCGCCCATCCAGCGCTGCAGAGCGGCACCGGCACTGTCGATGATGTCGAAACCTTCCTCGAGGAAGATTTCCACCAACTCGGGATCGCGCTCTTCATGCCAGTTGGCCAGCGTGCCTTGTGGCTCTGGCTCTGGCTCTGGCTCTGGCTCTGGCTCTGGCTCTGGCTCGACGATAGCCTCAGCCAGAGGCGGCAGTTCGTCCTCGGGCAACACCAGCTCGACTTCGTCGATCAGCGGCAACTCTGCCTCAGGCTCTGCCTGTGGCGCTTCGTCGAGCACGATTTCGTCTTCGACCAGTGCCAGAGGCGGCAGCTCGAAGCTATCGGGCTCCACCGCTTCGATCGACTCGGCGAGCTCGTCGTCCAGCGCCGGTTCAACCTGAGCCACTGCGGCCGACAGACTCTGCGGCGTGCCACCCTGGCGGAACTGACGAATTGCCTGAATCAGGTCGTCACCAGAAACCAGCGGCTGGCGGGCCTGCAACTGATCGAGCATCTGCGCCAGACGATCATGGCTTTGCTGCAGCAGGTTGCCCAGCGCTGGTGAATAGTTGTAACGGCGGTCGACCAGGCCCTCGTAGAGCGACTCCAGTTCGTGCCCAAGATCGCCAATCGGGCGAATCGCGGCCATCCGCGCACCGCCCTTGAGGGTGTGCAGGTCGCGTTGCAGGGAGGACAACGGCATGGTGTTGTCCGGCTCACTGAGCCAGCGCTCCAGCGCCTGACCGGCGCTGTCGAGAATATCCACAGCCTCTTCGAGGAAAATCTCGACCATTTCCTCATCGAGGTCGGCGTCAACAGGGCTGAAGCCCAGTTCGGCCTCGGCCTGCAACTCCTGGCCAGCGTCATCGACGATTGCCGGTTCGGTGGGCGTCTCTTGCCACTGCACCGGCTCGGCCTCAGCTTGCTCCAGCTCGGCAGTGGCCTGGTCCAGCTCGATGATTTCCAGCCCCTCGGCGCCAGGCGCCAGCAAGGCCAGGGTATGCGGATCAATGGCTTCGCTGAGCAGCTCACGCAGCGCTTGTACGCGCTCGGGTTGCGGGCTGACCTGCAAGGCCGCAGCGACCTGATCCATCATGCCGATCAGCGCTTCGTGAGCCTTTTCCGCTTCGTCGAAGAAGCGTTCGCTGACGGCCAGGCTGCCTTCCTCGACGGCACCATAGAGATCCAGCAGGGCCTCGCAGAGCTCGTCGATCTGCGGCAGCTCGGCCATCTCGGCGCCACGGCCGAGGGTCGTCAGTTCCTCCAGCAGCGCAGACAGCTCCTGGCGCTCAGACGGATGCTCGCGCCATTTGCGCAGCAGGTCCTCGGCGTCCAGCAAGATGTCCATGCCTTCGGCGAGGAAGATGCTGATCATCTGCGGATCGCGACTTTCACCGCTCTGCGCCATACGCTCGTCTTCGGCGCTGGCCAGACGCTCCTGATGCAGCGCCTGGACGCGGGCAAGCAATGCCTCGGCGCCGGGAATAGGTGCCAGAGGCTGAGTCTCAAGATTGTCGAGCCCGATACGGAACACGCCCTCGGCGCTGCTCAACAACTCGGCGGCCGCCAGATCCACCTGAATCAGGTTGGTCTTGAACTCCTTGACCAGCTTCTCCAGCGGCGCAGCGATTTCTGCCACCGGCAGAATGCCGGCCATATAGGCACTGCCCTTGAGGGTGTGCAGGGCACGTTGCAGGTCGTCGGTGACTGGCTGCGGCAGCTCCTGGGCGCAATCGGCGAGAAAACCCACCAGGGTATCCAGATGGGTTTCCGCCTCGTTGCGGAAGATTTCCAGCAACTGTGGGTCAAGGGGCTCACCATTGAGGGGCTCGCCGTCGAGAGACTCGCTATCGAGCGGTTGGTCGGAGACCGACTCGACCTGCTCGACGACCTCGGTAGCGCCGTCAACGCCCACGGGCTCGGCTACCTGCTGGGCGGCCGGGGCGTCAGATTTTGGGGGCGTCAGCCCCTTGGCCAGGGCATGCGCGGTGGCCGCCAGTAGATCGACATCGTCGCGCTGACGCTGAGCCTTGGCGGCAAACTCGTCGACCAGCGCCGGCATCAGCGCCACTACGTCGAGCACCACCTGCTGCACCGGTGCACTCGGTTCGATGCTGCGGTCCAGCACGCGGTTGAGCAGGTTTTCGATGGACCAGCCCAGCTCGCCGATGATCAGCGCGCGAACCATGCGGCCGCTGCCCTTGAGTGTGTGGAAGGCGCGACGCACTTCGATCAGCGCGTCCTTGTTATCGGTATCGGCCTGCCACTGCGGCAGGTATTCGCCGATGGTTTCCAGCACCTCGCCGACTTCCTCGATAAAGACTTCCAGCAATTCTTCATCCACCGGCTCTTCATCGGCCGGCGGCGGCAACAGGCTCGGCGGGACATCGGCGGCAGGCGGATTGATCGCCTGCACCGGTGCGGCCATCACGTCAGCCATTGACAGCGGCTTCTCTGCCACTGGCTCTTCGACCTGGATGTGCGGCGCGCTGGGCAGCTCGACTTCCGGCAGTTCCAGATCGGCCAACTCCAGCTCATCCCACTGACTCGCTTCGGCCAGTTGCTCCAGACTCAGCTCTTCGAGCTCCAAGGCCGGCTCGGCCTGGGCGTCGAACAACGGTGCGGCAATGATCTCTTCGCTTTGCGTACTGGGCAGCTCTTCGAGTTCGCCCAGTTCGAAGGTGAAGGTCTCGGCGCTCTCGCTCACTGCCGGCAGGTCAGGCTCGATGTCAACCAGCTCCAGCTCGGCAACGGCTTCGTCAGGTGCATCGACCGAATCGAAGGCCAGCGGCTCGATCTCGGCGAGAGGCTCTTCGAGCTGTTCGTCCTCGGCACCCAGCAGTTCGATTTCTTGCAGCGGGTCAGCCAGCGGCGCCAGGCTTTCCTCCTGCGGCTCGACGCGGTCGAGAATCGACGGTTTTTCCTTGAGCGGATAACCCAGTGCTTCCAGGCTCTCCTCGGCGACATCGAGAATCAGGTCGCCCTGCGTACCGTGGTCCTCGGCCAGACGCTCGAGGTAATACTCGACGCTGGTAATGGCGTCTGCCAGGGTGTCCAGGCTCTGCCAGTTGGGCACGGCCTTGCGCGCCAGCAACTGTTCCTGAATGTAGCGATTGCAGGCATTGAGCAGGTCGGCAGCGCGCTGCAGCGGGATCATCGCCAGGCCGCCACGAACCTGCGTCAGCAGGCCGGGGACACGTGCCAGATGCTCGTGGTTCCACTGCGAGGCGATGAACTCGATGATCGCGTCCTTGGCCTGTTCCAGACCGTTGCGCGCCTCTTTGATCACCAACTGATGAATCTGCGCCACATCGGTAGTGGGTAGGTGGCTCTGTTCGTTCTTGCTGTCGTCGCTCGGCCCGACCATACCGGCCAGCGTCGCTTCGACGTAGAGCAGCGCACCGGCGACGTCCATCAGCACGGCATCGTTGGGCTCGCGCTGACCGAGGGACAGGCCGTGAATGACGTCGATCTGGTCGAGAATGACCTTGCGCGGCTGGCCGAAACCGAGCACTGCGAGGGTATCGGCGATCTGCTTGAGCGGCGCCAGAAGGGCGTCCAGCTCACTGGGTTGACTGCGATCGCTGCGCACGAACAGGTCCAGGCTGTCCTTGACCCGCACCAACTCTTCGCAGAGAGCCGCCACCACAGAACGCATGGCATCACGGTCGGGACCTGCCAGACGGGCACGTTCCTCATCCACCACTTCGTTGTCGGGCAGCGCTTCGTCGAGGCGATACTGTTCCTTCAGGGCGCGAATACGCGGCGACTGCGCCGGTGCCTTGGCCACGTAGAACAGCAGGTTCTTGGTCAGTTCGTCGCTAGCGGGCTGGTTGATGCCATCGGCACCCTGCTCGACCAGGCGCTTGAGTTCCTTGTCGACCTGACGCAGCAAGGTACGCACGGAGGTGCCGTTGACCACACTGCCGTTGGCCAGACCCTCGACCATGCCGGAAGCGATCTGCCACAGGCCGCCCAGCGGGGCGTCCTTGCACAGCGTTTCCAGACGAGCGAAGACGCGCGCCATGTAACCGAGATTGGTCGCCAGGTCCTGATTGCGGATCACGCCGACCAGGGCCATCTGCAGCATCTGCCGCAGCTTGCGCAGCAGCACCGGAAGCTCGGCGGTACGCAGGCGTGCCAGGCTATCGGACGGCAGCGCCGGCAGGCGTGCGGACATGTCCGGGGAGAACAGGCTGGTTTCCGACAGCAGCTTTTCGCCACGGGCGGCGCGCAGATCGTTGAGCAGCGGCAGCACGACCATGGGCAAGTCGCGGCGAGCGGTCTGGATGCGGTCGAGGTACACCGGCAGTTGCAGAATGGCCTGCATCAGCACTTCCAGGGCTTCGCCCTGGTTGGCCACGCGACCTTCCATCAGTGCCTTGGCCAACTGCTCCATTTCCTCGGCGAGCAGAGCCGCGCCGTAGAACTCGACCATCTGCAAGGTGCCGTGAACCTGGTGCACGTAGGTCAGGCAGAAGCGCATGCGCGTAGGGTCCTGCGGGTTCTCGACGAACGCCTCCAGGGCTTGCCGCGCCTGCTTCAGGGTTTCCCCGATCTCGCCTTTGACCCACTCCAGGGCGACATAATCATGCCGATCACCCATAGCCACTCCACTCATAAACTTGGCCTTATCCCTTGCGGGTAAACGCCAGAACTCGCTCGTCGGCCACCGGCACCAGTTGCGGGTGCTGCCAACCGGCTACTTCGCCCACGCCCACGACCAGCAGGCCACCCGGCGCCAGGCTTTCGGCCAGGCGATTGAGGATGTCGCGGCGACGCCAGCGGCGGAAATAGATCAGCAAGTTCTGACAGAAAATCACATCCATGCCGGACATCGGCGCCTTGGCCAGTTCCAACACATTGAGCTTGGCGCAGCACACACGCGCGGCCAGGCTCGGTACCACCTTGAAGCGTCCATCGGCCTGGGCGAGAAAGTAGCGCTCGCGCAGCTCGTCACTCACCTGCTCCAGGCGTCGCGCCGAGTAGCACGCCTCGCGTGCCTTGCTCAGTGCGCCCTGACTGATATCCGTACCGGTCACCGCGAAGTGTTCGGGCAACTCGCTGCCTTGCAGAACCTCCGCGGCCTGAATCGCCAGCGAGTAAGGCTCTTCGCCACTGGAGCAACCCACGCTCCAAAACTCCCAGGGCTTGCCCAGGCCCGCTTCCAGCCGCTCCTGCAGGTATTGCGAGAGCACCTCGAAGGACGGAGGGTGACGGAAGAAGCGGGTTTCCTGCACGGTCAGACGATCCAGCAGGGTCGACCACTCCACCGCGCCACGCGGCCCGTCGGTGACCTGACGGTAGTAGCTGGCGTAATCCGTAACGCCCAGTTCGCGCATGCGCGCACTCAGATTGGTCTGCAGAAAGGCGCGCCGCTGCTCGCTGATCACCACACCGGTACGCGCCTCGAGCAGCGTCTGCCAGTCGTGAAAATCGGCTTGCGACATATCGGCCACCGGGCGCAATGCCCAAACGCCCGCTGACTGCATACCTTCGCCCTGAGTCATGGCTGTGTAGCGAAGGCTGCCGCCAGCCTCCGCACTCCTTTATCAGGCGTCTGGCAGGGTGAAGCCGGACACCGACTTGCGCATCTCACTGGCCATCTTGGCCAGGTTACCAATGCTCTTGGCGGTGGCGGTGGTACCCGAGGACGTCTGCGAGGTGATCTCCTGGATCACGTTCATGGTGTTGGAAATGTGGCCGGCCGAAGAGGCCTGCTGACGGGCGGCGTTAGAAATGTTCTGGATGAGAGCCGCGAGGGTTTTCGATACCTTCTCGATCTCTTCCAGTGCCACACCGGCGTCCTGCGCCAGGCGAGCACCGCGAACCACTTCGGAAGTCGTCTGCTCCATGGAGATAACGGCTTCGTTGGTGTCGGTCTGAATGGTTTTTACCAGCGCCTCGATCTGCTTGGTCGCCGCCGAGGAACGTTCTGCGAGGCGTTGTACCTCGTCCGCTACCACGGCGAAGCCGCGGCCCGCATCACCGGCCATGGACGCCTGGATCGCGGCGTTCAGTGCGAGGATGTTGGTCTGGTCGGCAATGTCGTTAATCAGGCTAACGATGTCACCGATCTCCTGGGACGATTCACCGAGGCGTTTGATCCGCTTCGAGGTGTCCTGGATCTGCTCACGGATGTTATCCATGCCGGTGATGGTGTTGTGTACGACTTCGTTGCCCTTGTTGGCGATGGCTACGGAACGTTCCGCTACCGCGGAGGATTCCGAGGCGTTCGCCGATACCTGGTCAATCGACACGGCCATCTCGTTGATCGCTGCGGAGGCACCGGCAATTTCCTGCGCCTGGTGCTCGGAAGCTTCGGCCAGGTGCATCGCCGTGGCCTGGGTTTCCTGCGCAGCACCGGCTACCTGAACGGCGGTCAGGTTGATGGTGGCTACCAGGTCACGCAGCTGGTCGATGGAGTAGTTGATGGAGTCGGCGATGGCACCGGTGAAGTCTTCGGTTACCGTCGCGGCCACGGTCAGGTCACCGTCGGCGAGGTCGGCGATTTCGTCGAGCAGACGCAGAATCGCCGCCTGGTTACGTTCGTTCTTCTCGGCAGTCTCGGCCAGACGACGGTTGGTCTCACGCACCATCACCAGACCGATGAGGATGATCGAACCCAGCGCCAGGGCACCCAGCACGTAGCCGAACAGGGTATTGATGGCACGGCCCGAGGCCAGGTCTTCGAAACCGACAGCCAGTTCGGACGCCTTGTCCAGCAGGGTCTGCGAAACGGTGAAGATGGAGCTGGCCGATTCACGCACCTGGAACAGTTCCGGCGAGGTCTCGAGAATCTCGTCCACCGAACCGGATACGAATTCGAACAGCTCGGAAATCTCGGCCAGACGCTCGAGAGCCTCCTCGTCGGTCACCTGGCTGATTTCCATCGCCGCGTTGCCTTCGAGCATGGCGGCCAGTACGCGACCGAACAGGCTGGCATCACGACCAAACATGTCGGCGGCCTGTACCGAGTCTTCGTCACCGGCCAGTACCTTGTTCACCGAGCCGAGAATACGTTCGGCCAGCAGCGACTGACGCTGGGCCACAGAGACCTGGGCAGCCGGTGCACCGCTTTCCAGCAGGATGTCGACCACTTCTTCGTACTCGACCTGCAATTGCGGAATGGTTTCCGCCAGGGTGGCGGCTACCTGGTGCAGCGACAGTACGGTCTGCTCACTGGCAATAATGGCGTCTGTGTTCTGCCGCAGGCTGTCCCAGTCCTGCTGCACCGCAGCCATCTGCGCTTGCACCGAAGCAGGTGCCGGGGGCAAGCCGGTATTGGCATCACCATCGGTCAGGTAGCTCCAGCGCCGCTGGAAGTCGTTACGCGCGGCACGCAGCAGGCCGAATGCCTCTGCCTTGCCCGCCGCAGCCTCAGTGGCGTTGTTGGCGATACGCTGGGACAGTACGCGCAGCTCACCGGAGTGGCTGATGTACTCGGTATCGTAGTTGGACTGGGTGTTGATGTAGGCGAAGTTCGCGAACAACAGCACGATGGAGACGATAAGCACGACGAACAGCGCCGCGATCAGCGTGCTGCTGCGTGCTCCGACCAACAAATTACCTGCATTGAATTTTTTCATTTTCTGGCCCCCGCCTGGACCGACCGCACTACGGTTCCCATGTAACGCCAAAGAGCCGGCAAAGCCGGCCCAACCGAAAATCTACTGATAGGACACATCGAGAAAGCCCGGATTGGTGGCCAGCGCATGAGGGCTGAACACCAACCAGGGTTGTTCTCGTTGAAAGACTCCGTGGATAAACGGCGCAATGCTCGCCTCGAGAGGCGGCAGTTGTTCTGAAAATGCATCCACCGGAAAATGTTGCATGCCGAAAACCTCGTCGACGGTAAGGCCAGCGAAGATCTCCTGGTGGTCCACCACCAGCACTCGCCGCAGCTTGCGCAGCGGCGACAGTTCGTTACCGAAGAACCCGCACAGGTCCATGATCGGCAGCAGGCGGCCACGCACGTTGGCCACCCCTTTGACCCAGCCCTTCACACCCGGCAGCAGGGTGTAGCGCGGCTCGTGCAGCACCTCTCCCACTTCCCCCATCGGCGCGACGAAGAATCGCTCGCCCATGCGAAAGCCGATACCGCTCCAGCTCTGCACCGCCGCCTGTTGCGACGGCAGGCCAGCCGCCAGGACCCGGCAACGCTGGTCAATCTCAAGGAGAATCTGGAAAGGAGTCTGCGCGGACATGCCAGCCTTGGCCTTCTTTTTATTTAGTACACGGACAGCACGGCATCAGCCGGCCAGTACCGCATTGAGGGTCTTCAGCAAGGTATCTTCGTCGATCGGCTTGGTCAGGTAGTCCTTGGCGCCTTGGCGCTTGCCCCAGACCTTGTCGGTTTCCTGATCCTTGGTGGTGACGATGATCACCGGGATGTGGCTGGTCTCGGCGTCCTTGGTCAGCTGACGGGTCGCCTGAAAGCCGTTGAGGCCGGGCATGACGATGTCCATCAGCACCGCGTCGGGCTTTTCCTGGCGAGCAAGAGCCACGCCGTCAGCGCCGTTTTCCGCCTTGAGTACCTGATGCCCATGTTTTTCCAGCATGGCGGTCAGCTTGTACATCTCGGTCGGGGAGTCATCAACAATCAGAATTCGAGCCATGGTGTTTCCCAATACAGAAGTGGCGTACGGCGGTCAGGCCGGAACGTCAGGAAGCTTGTTCCACCGGGGTGAAGTCGGGCACGTGAGCCTTGATGGCACCGAGCAGCTCTTCCTTGCTGAAAGGCTTGGTCAGGTACTGATCGGAGCCGACGATACGCCCCTTGGCCTTGTCGAACAGACCGTCCTTGGAGGACAGCATGATCACTGGCGTGGACTTGAAAGCACTGTTGTTCTTGATCAGGGCACAGGTCTGATACCCATCGAGACGCGGCATCATGATGTCAACAAAGATGATACTGGGATGCGTGTCGGCAATCTTGGCCAGGGCATCGAAGCCATCGACCGCGGTGATGACATCACAACCCACTTTTTTCAGCAGAGTTTCAGCGGTGCGACGAATCGTTTTCGAATCGTCGATCACCATCACTTTCAAACCCTCGGTATGCTGTTCCATGTTCGCCCTACCATCGCCTCGGTGAGTCGTTATATTCGCGTTATCAGTATGCCTGAGGCCCAGTCTTCGATGGGGCTTGACCCAATCGTCGGGCCTTTTTAGCACACTCTCCAGATGCAATCTATAAGCCTGCCAGGGCAGCTCCACCCTTGACCGCGCGGCCTGGCCGGCGCCACCCTGACAGCCATTGTTCGGCGCGGCCAGCCCGGCCTTCGCCCTTATCCCACGGAGTTTATCCCCCATGAGCCTTCGCCTCGGGATCGTCATGGATCCTATCGCCAGCATTTCCTTCAAGAAGGACAGCTCGCTGGCCATGTTGCTGGCCGCTCAAGCACGCGGCTGGTCGCTGTTCTACATGGAGCAGCAGGATCTCTATCAGGTTCGTGGCCAGGCCCGTGCCCGCCTGCGTTCTCTGGAAGTGTTCAATGATCCGCAGCGCTGGTTCACCCTTGGTACGGAACAGGACACGCCGCTCGCCGAACTGGACGTGATCCTGATGCGCAAGGACCCGCCCTTCGATAACGAATTCGTCTACTCCACCTACCTGCTTGAGCAGGCCGAGAACGACGGCGTACTGGTGGTCAATCGGCCGCAGAGTCTGCGCGACTGCAATGAAAAGTTCTTCGCCACCCAGTTTCCCCAATACACACCAGCGACTCTGGTAAGCCGGCGTCCCGACATTGTGCGCCAGTTTGCCGATGAGCACCGTGACATCATTCTCAAACCCCTTGATGGTATGGGCGGATCGCAGATATTTCGCCACCGCGAAGGCGACCCGAATCTCTCGGTGATTCTGGAAACCCTGACCCTGCACGGCCACCAGCAGATCATGGCGCAGGCCTACCTGCCAGCTATCAAGGACGGCGACAAACGCATCCTGATGATAGACGGGGAGCCGGTACCCTATTGCCTGGCACGCATTCCGGCTGCTGGAGAGACCCGCGGCAACCTGGCCGCCGGCGGCCGCGGCGAGGCGCGCCCGCTGACCGAGCGCGATCGCGAAATTGCCGCAGCAGTCGGGCCTACCCTGCGCGAAAAGGGCCTGATCTTCGTCGGGCTCGACGTGATCGGTGAGCACCTGACAGAAATCAACGTCACCAGCCCGACCTGTATCCGCGAAATAGATGCCGCATTCGACACCCGTATCGGCGAACAACTGATGGACTGCATTGCGCGCAAACGTGGGTTAAAAGCTTGACGCAGGTGGCAGCCTGGCGCCCGCAACTTGCAGGCGCCTACTGCTACCCGGCAGACTGCGCGACATTCGAAAGCAGACCCGATACGCGATGAACGCAGCAGCCTCCCCACCGACCATCTCCTCCGCCAACGCCCGACCGGCGGACCGCCTGGGATTTACCCTGTTTCTCGCGGCAGCACTGCACGCGGCACTGATCCTCGGCGTCGGCTTCACCCTGGAGTCGCCGCCGGAAATCAGCAAGACGCTGGAAATCACCCTGTCCACCTTCAAGAGCGAAGAGAAGCCCAAGGAAGCGGACTTCCTGGCACAGGACAACCAGCAGGGCAGCGGCACGCTGGAACACACTGCAGCACCCAAGACCACCGAACAGGCGCCCTTTCAGGACAGCGAGGTGCGCAAGGTCACACCACCCGCCACCCCGCAGCAGCCTGCCACCAGACAGGAAGCGCCCAAGGCTGCCGTCGCAACACGCGCACCGCAGCAGCAGAAAACCCCGGTCAAACGCGAAGAAGCCAAGCCGGTACCAGAAACGCGCCCGGCGCCGGTATTCGACTCGGCCCAGCTCTCGGCAGAAATCGCCAGCCTGGAAGCCGAGCTGGCCCAGGAAGTTCAGCAGTACGCCAAACGCCCGAAGATCCACCGCCTCAACGCCGCCTCAACCATGCGCGACAAAGGCGCCTGGTACAAAGACGAATGGCGCAAGAAAGTCGAACGCATCGGCAACCTCAACTACCCCGACGACGCTCGTCGCCAACGTATATACGGTAGCCTGCGCCTGTTGGTATCGATCAACCGTGATGGCTCGCTGTACGAGGTACAGGTGCTGGAGTCTTCCGGCCAGGCCGTGCTCGACCAGGCCGCACAACGCATCGTGCGCCTGGCCGCGCCCTATGCACCCTTCACCGGCGACCTGGCCGATATCGACCGCCTGGAAATCATCCGCACCTGGCGCTTCGAGCGCGGTGATCGGCTGTCGAGTAATTAGCCAACCCTGATCATCGGTGCGCACTGCGCCCCCTGCGAAGTGGCGCCAGCAGCCTGGATGAGATCCGGCAAAGCGCTGCTCACGCTTGTAGCTTGCCGCCTGTCGTTCCAAACTAGGCGTCATGAAGAAATCAGCCCCCACTTCGCTCAAGCACCACTTCCTGATTGCCATGCCGCACATGGCCGATCCGCACTTCGCGCAGACCGTCACCTACCTGGTCGAACACAACGAGCAAGGTGCGATGGGCCTGGTCATCAACAAGCCCAATGGCCTGAATCTGGCTGACGTGCTCGAACAACTGCGCCCTGACGAAGAGCCGGCGGCGCTGTGCCACAGCCTGCCGATCTTCGCCGGAGGCCCGGTACAGACCGACCGCGGTTTCGTCCTGCACCCCGCTGGTCCGCAGTTCCAGGCGACCCTGGAGCTGGGCGAGCTGGGCCTCTCCACCTCGCAAGACGTATTGTTCGCCATCGCCGACGGAAGCGGCCCGGATCGCTACCTGATCACCCTTGGCTACGCCGGCTGGGATGCCGGGCAACTGGAAGCCGAACTGGCCGACAATGCCTGGCTGACCTGCCCCGCCGACAGCAACATTCTTTTCGACCTGCCGTTCGACCAGCGTCTTAACGCCGCCGCCGCACGCCTGGGCGTCAATCTCAGCCTGCTGACCTCGCAGGTCGGGCACGCCTGATGAGCGACAAGCCATTGCGCCTGCTGCTGGGTTTCGACTATGGCACCAAGCAGATCGGCGTCGCCGTCGGCCAGGTGATCACCGGCCAGGCCCGTGAGCTGTGCGTGCTCAAGGCACAGAACGGCGTACCGGACTGGAACCGCGTCGAAGCGCTGATCAAGGAGTGGCAGCCGGATGCCGTGGTAGTTGGCCTGCCGCTGAACATGGACGGCACGCCCAGCGAGATGAGCGCCCGCGCCGAGAAATTCGCCCGCCGCCTCAACGGCCGCTTCAACCTGCCGGCCTACACCCACGACGAACGCCTGACCACCTTCGAGGCCAAAGGCCAACGCCTGCGCGAAGGCCAGAGTGGCGGCTATCGCGAGCGCCCGGTCGACGCCATTGCTGCAGCTCTGCTCCTTCAGGGCTGGCTAGAGGAAAACTGCACGGGCTGAGCGAGTCGGCCCGCATCAAGGAGTTTCGCCATGCTACCGAACCCCAACGACCTGCTGCCGGCCATGGCCAGCGCCCTGACCCAGCATCTGAACCATCGCCAGATCAGCGAGCCGCGCTTCATCGGCATCCGTACCGGCGGCGTCTGGGTTGCCCAGGCCCTGCTTGCCGCCCTGGGGCGCGATGACGCACTGGGCATCCTCGACGTGTCCTTCTACCGCGACGACTTCACCCAGAACGGCCTGCACCCGCAGGTGCAGCCGTCCGAACTGCCGTTCGAGATCGAAGGCCAGCATCTGGTGCTGATCGACGACGTGCTGATGAGCGGGCGCACCATCCGCGCCGCATTGAACGAACTGTTCGACTACGGCCGCCCGGCCAGCGTGACCATGGTCAGCCTGCTCGACCTGGGCGCCCGCGAGTTGCCGATCCGCCCGGATGTGGTCGGCGCTACCCTGTCGCTGGCCGCCAACGAGCGGGTAAAATTGTCCGGCCCCACGCCGCTGACCCTCGAACTCCAGACGCTCGCCAACTGAGACTCCCCGCGATGACGCCACTCGCCGCCAAGCGCCCGCTGCAGCTGAACGACCAAGGTCAACTGCGCCACTTCCTCTCACTCGACGGCCTGCCCCGCGAGCTGTTGACCGAAATCCTCGACACCGCCGACTCCTTTCTCGAAGTCGGCGCACGCGCAGTGAAGAAAGTCCCGCTGCTGCGCGGCAAGACCGTGTGCAACGTGTTCTTCGAGAACTCCACGCGCACCCGTACCACCTTCGAGCTGGCCGCCCAGCGCCTGTCGGCCGACGTCATCAGCCTCAACGTGTCGACCAGCTCCACCAGCAAGGGCGAGACGCTGTTCGACACCCTGCGCAACCTCGAGGCCATGGCCGCCGACATCTTCGTCGTGCGCCATGCCGACTCCGGCGCCGCGCACTTCATCGCCGAGCACGTGTGCCCGAATCTGGCGATCATCAACGGTGGCGACGGCCGCCACGCGCACCCGACCCAGGGCATGCTCGACATGCTCACCATCCGCCGCCACAAGGGCGACTTCGAGAATCTGTCGGTGGCCATCGTCGGCGACATCCTGCACTCGCGGGTGGCGCGCTCGAACATGCTGGCCCTGAAGACCCTGGGTTGCCCGGATATCCGCGTGATCGCGCCGAAGACCCTGCTGCCCATCGGCCTGGAACAAAGCTACGGCGTACGCGTGTTCAGCGACGCCAACGAAGGCCTCAAGGACGTCGACGTGGTGATCATGCTGCGCCTGCAGCGCGAGCGCATGCAGGGCGGTCTGCTGCCCAGCGAAGGCGAGTTCTACCGCCTGTTCGGCCTCACCGAGCAGCGCCTGAAGCTGGCCAAGCCCGATGCCCTGGTGATGCACCCGGGCCCGATCAACCGCGGCGTGGAGATCGAGTCGGCGGTGGCCGACGGCCCGCAATCGGTGATCCTCAACCAGGTCACCTACGGCATCGCCATCCGCATGGCCGTGCTGTCGATGGCCATGAGCGGGCAGAACGCCCAACGTCAACTCAACGCCGAGGAGGCCAACTGATGCGTACCGCAATCCTCGGCGCCCGCGTGATCGACCCGGCCAGCGGCCTGGATCAGGTCACTGACCTCTATATAGATGGCGGCAAGCTGGTGGCCACTGGTCATGCCCCCTCTGGCTTTGCCGCCGACCAGACCCTCGACGCCCAAGGCCTGATCGCCGCGCCCGGCCTGGTCGACCTGTCGGTGGCCCTGCGCGAACCCGGCTATAGCCGCAAGGGCAGCATCGCCACGGAAACCCTGGCCGCAGCGGCCGGTGGTGTCACCAGCCTGTGCTGCCCACCGTTCACCAAGCCGGTGCTGGATACCTCAGCGGTGGCCGAGCTGATTCTCGACCGCGCCCGTGAAGCCGGGCACACCAAGGTCTTCCCCATCGGCGCGCTGAGCAAGGGCCTGGCCGGCGAACAGCTGGCCGAGCTGGTCGCCCTGCGCGATGCCGGCTGCGTCGCCTTCGGCAATGGCCTGGATAACTTCCGCAGCAGCCGCACCCTGCGTCGCGCCCTGGAGTATGCGGCCACCTTCGACCTGCAGGTGATCTTCCATTCGCAGGACTTTGATCTGGCCGAAGGCGGTCTCGCGCATGAGGGTCCGACCGCCAGCTTCCTCGGCCTGGCCGGCATCCCGGAAACCGCCGAAACCGTAGCCCTGGCCCGCGACCTGCTGCTGGTGGAACAGAGCGGCGTACGCGCGCACTTCAGCCAGATCACCAGCGCCCGTGGCGCCGAGCTGATCGCAGCCGCCCAGGCCCGTGGCCTGCCGGTGACTGCTGACGTGGCGCTGTACCAGCTGATCCTCACCGACGAGGCGCTGATCGATTTTTCCAGCCTGTATCACGTGCAGCCCCCGCTGCGCTCGCGTGCCGACCGCGATGGTCTTCGCGAGGCAGTGAAGACCGGGGTTATCTCGGCCATCGCCAGCCACCACCAGCCCCACGAACGCGATGCCAAGCTGGCGCCCTTCGCCGCCACCGAGCCGGGCATCAGCAGCGTGCAATTGCTGCTACCGCTGGCGCTTAGCCTGGTGCAGGACGGCCTGCTCGATCTGCCGACGCTGCTGGCACGCCTGACCAATGGCCCGGCCGCCGCACTGCGTCTGCCGGCCGGCTCGCTGCGCGTCGGCGGCGCTGCCGATATCGTCTTGTTCGACCCGCAGGCCTCCACCGTCGCCGGTGAGCAGTGGTACTCCAAGGGCAGCAACTGCCCCTTTATCGGCCATTGTCTGCCCGGTGCGGTGCGCTACACGCTGGTCGACGGGCATATCAGCTACCAGGGCTGAGCCGACACAAGCCCGCCAGCCGGCGGGCTTGCCAGCAGGGTGTCGCGAGGCCGCCTAGGCCATGCGCACCAGCCTTCAGAAAACAGCGGTGCGCACAGCGCACCCTACCCCCGATCCATTGCCCCGCTAACGCCCGCCCATCCGCGACACACCTCACTCTCGCCACGACATTGGACGAATGAGTGACTCGACGGTCATGATCCACGTCAGGTTAGGCAGCCGAAATTTTCCAAATGCCACCGCCTTATGACCCTGCTCGCGCCCAGAGGCGCCGGCCTGGCGTCGCGCTGGCCTTGTTCAGGAGCTTTTGATTTATGTCGCGCTTACCTGTGATCGTGGGTTTTGGGGGTTACAACGCAGCCGGGCGCAGCTCCTTCCACCATGGCTTCCGGCGCACCGTGCAGGAGTCGCTGGAACCCCAGGCGCGCCAGGAAACCCTGGCCGGGCTGGCGCAGATGATGAAGCTGGTGCGCGTGGTCGACGGCCAGTACCGCGATCAGGACGGTCAAGCACTCAGTCTGGCGGAGATCGAAAGCCGCTACGCCAAGGAGATTCTGGCCGGCACCCTGGTGCGCCGCCTAGAGAAGCAGCACCTGGACCCGGACGCGGCCCACTGGCAGAAGAGCATCAGCGTCGCCCCCATCAATGGCGCCAGCCTGAGCTTCATCACCCAGCGCAAGCAATTGCCCGAGCCACTGCCGGCCAACTGGTCGGTCGAAGAGCTCGAAGGCAACGAAGTACGCGTCACCCTGCATGACAGCTGCGAGTTCAAGGTGGACAGCTATCGCCCGCTGGCAGTGAAATCCGCCGGCCAGTTGCCCACCGGCTTCGAGCCGAGCGAGCTGTACAATTCGCGCTTCCACCCGCGCGGCCTGGCCATGACCGTCGTCGGCGTCACCGACGCCCTGCGTTCGGTCGGCATCGACTGGCAGCGCATCGTTCAACATGTCGCCCCGGACGAAATCGCCGTGTTCGCCAGCTGCATCATGAGCCAGCTCGACGAGAACGGCTTCGGCGGCATGATGCAGTCGCGCCTCAAGGGTGGCCGCGTTACCGCCAAGCAACTGGCCCTGGGCCTGAACACCATGCCGGCGGACTTCATCAACGCCTACGTGCTCGGCAGCGTCGGCACCACCGGCAGTATCACCGGTGCCTGCGCCACCTTCCTCTACAACCTGCAAAAGGGCATCGAGCAGATCGCTTCGGGCAAGGCCCGTGTGGTGATCGTTGGCAGCAGCGAGGCGCCGATCAACCAGGAATGCATCGAGGGCTACGGCGCCATGGGCGCGCTGGCCACCGAAGAAGGCCTGCGCCAGATCGAGGGCAAGAGCGAGGTGGACTTCCGCCGCGCCAGCCGTCCGTTCGGCGACAACTGCGGCTTCACCCTGGCCGAGGCCTGTCAGTTCGTGGTGCTGATGGACGACGAGCTGGCCCTGGAACTGGGTGCCGACATCCACGGCGCGGTGCCGGATGTGTTCATCAACGCCGATGGCTTCAAGAAATCCATCTCCGCCCCCGGCCCGGGCAACTACCTGACCGTGGCCAAGGCCGTGGCCAGCGCCGTGCAGCTGCTCGGCCTGGACGCCGTGCGTAGCCGCAGCTTCGTCCACGCCCATGGTTCCAGCACCCCGGCCAACCGCGTCACCGAGTCGGAGATTCTCGACCGCGTCGCGGCGGCCTTCGGTATCGAGCAATGGCCGATCACGGCAGTGAAGGCCTTCGTCGGCCATTCCCTGGCCACCGCCAGCGGCGACCAGGTGATCGCAGCCCTCGGCGCCTTCAAGTACGGCATCGTGCCGGGTCTGAAGACCATCGACGCCGTCGCCGGCGACGTGCATCAGGATCACCTGAGCCTGTCCACCGAAGACCGCAAGGTGGGTGAGCAGGCGCTGGACGTGGCCTTCATCAACTCCAAGGGCTTCGGCGGCAACAACGCCAGCGCCCTGGTGCTGGCCCCGCACGTGACCGAACGCATGCTGCGCAAACGCCACGGCCAGGCCGCCTTCGACGCCTACCTGGCGCGCCGCGAGAGCACCCGTGCCGCCGCTGCCGCGTACGATCAGCTTGCCCTGCAGGGCAAGCTGGACATCATCTACAACTTCGGCAACGACATGATCGACGACCAGGCGATCTCCATCACCACCGAAGAAGTGAAGGTGCCGGGCTTCGACCAGCCGCTGGTGTTCAAGAAGGACGCGCGCTACAGCGATATGCTCGATTGAGGTTTACGCAGATCCTGTAGGGTGCGCTGTGCGCACCAGCACTATTCCGGGCAGCTCTCGGTGCGCACAGCGCACCCTACAGGCCGCTGGCCAGTTCGATCAGCTCGCCACGCCACTCGGCGGCAGCCGGCAAGGCCAGGAACGAGGGGTTGAGGAAGGATTCGCGCGCCTCGTAGGTCAGCACTTCGCCTGCCAGGTTCAACACCTCGCCTCCGGCCCCTTCCAGCACGCCCTGCGCCGCAGCGGTGTCCCATTGCGAGGTGGGCGCCAGGCGCGGATAGCAGTCGGCATTGCCTTCGGCCAGCAGGCAGAACTTCAGCGAACTGCCGATATTGGCCAGCGCCGGCTCGCCGAAACGGGCGGCCAAGCCTGCCAGTAGGGTTTCCTGCGCAGGGCTGGAATGGCGCTTGCTGGCCACCAGCGTGAAGCCCTGCGCAGGCGCCAGGCGCATGCGAATCGGTTGTTCATCACCCGACACATCGCTGCGCCAGGCACCCAAACCGGCGCCGCCGTAGTAGCAGCGCCCGCTGGCAGGAATGCCAACCACACCGAAAACCACACGGCCACGCTCGATCAAGGCGACATTGACCGTGAACTCTTCGGAGCCGGCGATGAATTCCTTGGTGCCATCGAGCGGATCGACCAGCCACCAGCGCGTCCAGGCGGCGCGCTCGGCCAGCGGGATATCAGCGGCCTCCTCCGACAGCACCGGCACCTCCGGTGCCAGCGCCTGCAGGCCATCGAGCAGGATATGGTGCGCGGCCAGGTCGGCAGCGGTCACCGGCGAGGCATCGGCCTTCTCCGTCACTGCCACACCGCTGCGCCAGTACGGTAGCGTCGCCGCGCCCGCCGCACGAACCAGTTCGATCACTTGGGGCATAAAGGGATGACTCACGGGCAGAACTCCCCGCGCTGGGTCAGCAGATCACGCACCAGGTACAGCGCCGCCAGCGCACGGCCTTCGCTGAACTGTTCGTGCTGGGCCAAACTGGATAGCTCGCGCAGGCTGATGCGGTCGACCCGCATCGGCTCGGGCTCATCCCCCGGTAGGCGCTCCTCGTAAAGGTTGCGCGCCAGCACCACCTGAATCTTCTGGCTCATGTAACCGGGCGACAGACTCAGCTCGGTGATGTACTCCAGCTCGTGCGCGCCGAAACCGGCCTCTTCCTTGAGCTCGCGGTTGGCGGCGACCAGCACGTCCTCACCCGGTTCGATCAGGCCCTTGGGCAACGACAGCTGGTAGTCATCGGTGCCGCCGCAGTACTCCTCGATCAACACCGCGTGCTCGGCATCGAGCATCGCCACCACCATCACCGCACCGTAGCCCGAACCCTTGCCGACCAGTCGCTCATAGGTGCGCTCCGTGCCGTTGGAGAAGCGCAACTGCACTTCCTCGACACGAAACAGACGGCTGCTGGCGACAATCTCGCGAGCGAGAACCGTGGGTTTTTGGCGCATGAGGCGACTCCTTGGCGGGACCGAGCGGGTTATCATACAGCGGCTTTCGCCATTATCCGTGGCCGAGATTGCATCAAGGCGAAACAGGCCACGGATCGATTGTTCCCGATCAGAGAGATGCGCATGCCCGTACTACCCTGGCAGCAGATCGACACCGTCCTGCTGGACATGGACGGCACGTTGCTCGACCTGCACTTCGACAACCACTTCTGGCTCACCCACCTGCCGCAGCGCTACGCCGAGCACCATGGCGTCAGCCTGGCGCTGGCTCAGGCCGAACTGCTGCCGCTGTTTCGCCAGCATGCCGGTACGCTGAACTGGTACTGCACGGACTTCTGGAGCCGCGAGCTGCGCCTGTCGATCCGTGACCTCAAGCGCGAGGTCGCGCACCTGATCGCCCTGCGCGCGGATGCCGAGCTGTTTCTGCGCGCCCTGCGAGAAGCGGGCAAGCGCGTGGTGCTGATCACCAACGCGCACCGCGATTCGCTGTCGCTGAAGCTGGAACGCGTCGAGCTGGCGCCCTGGTTCGAGCGCCTGATCAGCTCTCACGACTACGGCTTTCCCAAGGAGGACCAGCAGTTCTGGTTCGCCCTGCGCCAGGACGTCGATTTCGACCCCGCGCGCAGCCTGTTCATCGACGACAGCCTGCCGATCCTGCGCAGCGCCGGCCGGTTCGGTGTTGCCCATCTGCTCGCCGTGCGCCAGCCAGACAGCCATGCCGGGCCTAAAAATACCGAGGAGTTCGCCGCAGTGGAGGACTACCGGGAGTTGGTACAGGAACTATCTGCGACGTCCTCGTTGTAGGAGCCGGCTTGCCGGCGATCCCGGATGACGATGATCGCCGGCAAGGCCAAGCGCCCCCGCAGTACCTAAGCGCGGGTTTATTCGGGAATGCGCAATACCTGCCCCGAGTAGATCTTGTCCGGGTGACTGAGCATCGGCTTGTTGGCCTCGAATATCTTCATGTAGGCATTGGCATTGCCGTATTCGGCCTTGGCGATGGCGCTCAGCGTGTCGCCCTTCTTCACCGTAACGAAGCGCGCTGCGGGGGCGGGCGTGGTCACGCTGATCTGGTCATCGACTTCACCGACACCGGCAACGTTGCCCAGCGCCAGGAGGATCTTTTCCTTCTCTTCCTGGCTGGCCACTTCGCCACGGGCGATGACCTTGTCACCTTCGACACTGACCTCGATGTTCGGGTTACCCAGGCCAACCTTGGTAACGTGGTCCTTGAGTGATTCGGCGGCCTGCGCCTCCTGACCCACCAGCGACTCCCAGAGCTTGACCCCGGCGTCTTTGACAAAGGCAAACAGACTCATGGCGATTCCTCTCGTTCCTTGTGAATGACCGGGCAAAGCCCCCGGAGACCAAAGTCTAGTTCAGGAAACACCCCTGATTAGCATTCGCGCATTAGAATCCGAGCAAACCAGGAGCCCCCATGGACATAAAGCAGCTGAAATTTCTCGTCGCCCTCGACGAGACCCGCCACTTCGGTCAGGCCGCTGCACGCTGCCACGTGACCCAGCCGACGCTGTCCATGCGCCTGCGCCAGTTGGAAGACGAACTGGGACTGGAGCTGGTGCGCCGCGGACAACGTTTCGAGGGTTTCAGCGCCGAAGGTGAGCGTATCCTGGCCTGGGCGCGCAGCCTGCTGGCGGCGCAGGATGGCCTGCTCGCCGAGGCAGCTGCCTGCCGTGGGCACCTGGTCGGCACCCTGCGCCTGGGCGTGGTGCCGCTGGCCAGTTTCGACCCGATGCGCCTGATCAGCCTGTTCGCCGAGCGTCACCCCGGGCTGCGCTTCCAACTGCACGCGCTGAGCAGCGATCAGATTCTTGAGGGGCTGGTACGTAATCAGCTCGACCTTGGCCTGTCCTATCTCGACCGACTCGACCGCGAGCACTTCGCCAGCCTGGAGCTGGCCGAAGCACGCATGGGCCTGCTCTACGATCAGCGCCACTTCCACTTCGTCAGCGCCAGCCTGCGCTGGGAACAACTGGCCAACTTGCCCCTGGGCCTGCTCTCCACCGGCATGCACTTTCGCCAGTCCATCGATCACAGCTTCCGTGCGCGCGGCCTCAGCCCACAGGTGCGCCTGGAAGCCGACGCCGTGCACCACCTGACTCAAGCGGTCAGCGCCGGTCTGTGCTGCAGCGTCATGCCGCTGCCGGCCGACGGTGCTCCGACCGACGGTCATCTGCGCCTGCTACCCATCGAGGACGCTCATACCCTGGCACCTCAGGGCCTGATCATGCGTCGTAGCGCCCCTGCCTCACCGCTCGCACAAGCCTGCTTCGAAGAGGCGCGAGAGTGGCTGGTGGACGCTTGATAGATATGCTCGATCAACGTATCAAAGCCAACGATTAGACGCTCCCCGCCCATGGGCCTAGGCTTAGCTGTGTCAATCTGTCACAGAGCGCGCCTCGATGGCCAAGCCAGCCGCCCAGCCGCACATTGCCAGTGCCTACACCTACGCCGAACTCGGTGATGGTCGTGCGCAGCACGCTGCACTGGCCGAAGAATGTGCCCTGGCGATCAGCTACAACGACCTGAACCAGGCCGTGATGATGGTTTCTCCCCATCATCTGGAAGATTTTGCCGTCGGTTTCAGTCTCGGTAACGACCTGATCCAGTCCATCGACGACATCTATGACATCCAGTTGCGCGGCCTCGGTGACAGCCGCGAAGCGCGCCTGCAAGTCAGCAGCCGCGCCTTTTGGGCGCTCAAGCAGCAACGCCGACAAATGGCCGGCACCAGTGGTTGTGGCCTATGCGGTGTGGATGCACTGGAACAGGCGCTACCGGCCCTGACCGCCCTGCCCGGCGCAGCGTTGCCACCACTGGAACACCTGACCGGGCTGCGCGAACGCATCGGTGAACAACAACAACTGGCACGCCACAGCGGCGCGCTGCATGCCGCCCTGTTCATCGACGCCAGCGGCGAGATTCGTCTGTGCCGCGAAGACATCGGCCGCCATAACGCGCTGGACAAGCTGATCGGCGCCATTGCCCGCGAGCGCATCGACACCCGTGGTGGCTTTGCTCTGGTCACCAGTCGCTGCAGCCTGGAGTTACTGCACAAGGCGGTGCGCGCCGGCATCGACACGCTGGTGAGCCTGTCCGCACCCACCGCCCTGACCGTGGACTGGGCGCGGCGCCACCGCCTCAACCTGATCCACCTGCCTCATCACAGCACGCCGCGGGTCTATAGCCCCGCGCCTGACGAAGAAGAACGACCATGAGCCTGCAACCCGTCAATCCCCGTTACAAGCCCTACAAAGGCCCGGCCGCTGGCTGGGGCGCACTGAACGCCGTCACCCGCTTCTGGCTGGACAGCAAACAGCCGTTCAAGAACCTGCGCGCGCTGCTCAAGACCAACCAGAACGGCGGATTCGACTGCCCCGGCTGCGCCTGGGGCGATTCGCCCGAGGACGGTCACATCAAGTTCTGCGAGAACGGCGCCAAGGCGGTCAACTGGGAAGCCACCAAACGTCGTGTCGATCCAGCCTTCTTCGCCCGCTACACGGTCAGCCAACTGCGCGAGCAGAGTGACTACTGGCTCGAGTACCAGGGTCGCCTGACGCATCCGATGCGCTACGACGCCAGCACCGATCGCTATGTGCAGACCAGTTGGGATGACGCCTTCGCCCTGATCGCCGGGCACCTCCAGGCGCTGCCAAGCCCGGATCATGCCGAGTTCTACACCTCCGGCCGCGCCAGCAACGAGGCGGCGTTTCTCTACCAGTTGTTCGTGCGCGCCTACGGCACCAACAACTTCCCCGACTGCTCGAACATGTGCCACGAGGCCAGCGGCGTCGCCCTCGGCCAGAGCGTGGGGATCGGCAAGGGCAGCGTGACCTTCAACGATTTCGAGCATGCCGACGCCATCTTCGTGCTCGGTCAGAACCCTGGCACCAATCACCCGCGCATGCTCGAGCCGCTGCGTGAAGCGGTCAAACGCGGCGCCCAGGTGGTCTGCTTCAACCCGCTGAAGGAGCGTGGTCTGGAACGCTTCCAGCATCCGCAGCACGCGCTGGAGATGCTCACCAACGGCTCCGAGCCACTGAATACCGCGTTCTTCCGTCCGGCGCTGGGCGGCGACATGGCCGCCCTGCGCGGCATCGCCAAGTTCCTCCTGCAGTGGGAGCGCGAAGCGCAGGCCAAGGGCGAACCGGCAGTGTTCGATCATGCCTTCATCGCCGAACACACCGACGGCGTCGAGGCCTATCTGCAGCTGCTCGACGATTGCAGCTGGGAGGCGCTGCAAGCCCAGTCCGGCCTCAGCCTGCTGGAGATCGAACAGGCTGCGCGCATGTATCGCCGCGCCGAACGCGTGATCATCTGCTGGGCCATGGGCATCACCCAGCACCACCACTCGGTGGCCACTATCCAGGAAATCGTCAACCTGCAACTGCTGCGCGGCAACCTCGGCCGCCCCGGCGCCGGCCTGTGCCCGGTGCGCGGCCACAGCAACGTGCAGGGCGACCGTACCATGGGCATCAACGACCGCCCGCCCGTGACGCTGCTCGATGCCATCGAAAAACGCTTCCAGTTCAAGGTGCCGCGCGAGAACGGTCACAACACGGTCGAGGCGATCAACGCCATGGTCGACGGCCAGGCCAAGGTGTTCATCGGCCTCGGCGGCAACTTCGCCCAGGCCACACCGGACAGCCCGCGCACGCACAAGGCGCTGCAGAGCTGCGACCTCACCGTGCAGATCAGCACCAAGCTCAACCGCAGTCACCTCACTGTCGGCCGTGACGCGCTGATCCTGCCGTGCCTTGGCCGTACCGATATCGACCACCAGGCCGGCGGCCCGCAGGCGGTGACGGTGGAAGACTCGTTCAGCATGATCCACGCTTCCTACGGCCAGCTCGAGCCGCTGGCCGGCAGCGAGATGCGCTCGGAGCCGGCCATCGTTGCCGGTATCGCCAAGGCCACCTTGGGCAACCATCCGGTGGACTGGGACGCGCTGATCGCCGACTACGACCGCATCCGCGAGCTGATCGCCGACACCATCCCCGGCTTCCATGACTTCAACCAGCGCGTCGCTCACCCCGGCGGTTTCTACCTCGGCAACTCGGCCGGCGCACGGCAGTGGAAGACCGCGTCCGGCAAGGCCAACTTCAAGGCCAATGCTCTGCTCGCCGACCTGCTGCCCCCGCAGGTACGCGAAAGCGGTGAAACGCCGGATCTGATCCTGCAGACCCTGCGCTCGCACGACCAGTACAACACCACGGTGTACGGCCTCGACGACCGCTACCGGGGTGTGCGCGGCCAGCGCGACGTGCTCTTCGCCAACGAGGCGGACATCCTCCGCCTGGGCTTCAAGCCCGGGCAGAAGGTGGACATCCGCTCGCTGTGGAACGATGGCATCGAGCGTCGCGTCAGCGGCTTCACCCTGCTCGCCTTCGACATCCCGGCCGGCCAGGCCGCGGCCTACTTCCCCGAGGCCAACCCGCTGGTACCGCTGGAAAGTGCTGGTGTCGGCAGCAGCACACCGACTTCGAAGTTCGTCGCCATTCGCCTGCAGGCCGCCAGCGGCGGCAATCTGCTGAGTAGTAGCGCAGCGAGCTGACAGGCGGCCAGGAACCTCCTGCGCAAATCACCGGTCAATGGCGTAACGCTCGCCATTGGCCGGCGAATCCTATGATCGAGGTGTCCATGAAGTCTCTGCAACTGTTCTTTCTTTCCCTTGGCCTGAGCAGCGGTGGCTTTGCCTTTGCAGGCAGTACCGAAGCCGGTTTGGGCGGCGCAGTGGGCGCGATGGTTGGTCAGCAGGTCGGCGGCAACACTGGCGCGGCGGTCGGCGCCGGTCTCGGCGGCGCAGCCGGTAGCATGGTCGGTGCAGACCGTCGCAGTCGTACCGAAGCCGCCATTGGCGGCGCGCTGGGCGCTGCCGGCGGCAACGTCGTCGGTCAGCAGGTCGGCGGCAACACCGGCGGTGTGGTCGGTGCGGCAGTCGGTGGCGGCGCCGGTGGTGCACTGGGCAACTACATGGGCAATGCCAGCTACGACGATGACCGTCGCGGCAAGCATCACCGCCATTACCACGGCAAGAAACACAAGAAGCACCACAAGCACTGGCGCCGTCACTGACGGATACTGAGCACCCAGGGTTCATGGCGACGACCGAAGGCCACTTCTACCTGCGCCTTGAACCCTGTTTGTTCATAGTTACGCTCCCAGCCACGCGCCAGCTCGCGATAAGCATAGGGAACACTCAGGCGATCATTTTCCAGGCGAATGGTCGCGCCATAACCGGCCTCGGCACCGTGGCGGTAAGGCTCGATACTTCCGGTCAGTAATACCTGGCGCCGCCGATCCGGCCAGCTCTGACGCAGTACCTGTGCATCCACGCCCGTATCCACCAGCATCAGACGGCTGGCCTGCTGCTCGACGAATTGCAAACGACGCTGGCGATCATCACGTTCCTGCCGCAAAACCTCACTCTCGGGCTTGGCATTCAATTCGGCTTCAGCAGCGACCAGTGCCTGGCGAGCCTGTTCGACCTGATGTCGGTACAACGGCCCATCCAGCTCCAACACCAACCAGACTTCGCGTGCTGTCTGCCTGTTCAAGGCTCGTTCATCGGTGGCAGAGAACCCCAGCTCGCGCAGCTTGGCCTCATCCAGCCAGGGCAACTGCCAGCCATCACCGGGGCGCTGCCAGCTCAGTTGCAGGCGCAGCACACCATCGTCCTCATCGCGCAACCAGCCACCGTAGACGCGCTGCAGCTCACGCTCGCTGAGCAGCAGTTGCGCCTCGGGCTCGCCACTGCGGTTGTACCAGACGCTACCCAGGGCGACGGCATTGCTCAACAGCACCACGCTGAGAGCAAGCCACGCTGACCGCTTCATTGCGCACCTCCCGGCGCGCTGCGCCGCCAGCGTTGCAGCATCACCAGCAGCAGCACAGCGATCAGCCCGAGCAGGAGGAAGAACAGGTAGCGCGGCAGCAACTGCCACCACCAGTCGAACAGCTTGGCGAAGAGCATGATCAACGCGAAGACCAGACCAGTGTTGACCACCTCACCCCAGCCGCGGCGAATGCCGAGCCATATGGTCAGCCCAGCGAGGACGAAGCCGAGCGTCTGGTAGAACGCCTCGATCCAGCCCGTCGACCAGTCAAGATAGCTGCCGCCGCCCCAGTAGGAGAGCACCAGCACCGGGCCGAGCAGGTAGAGCAAGCCGACCACTCGGTAGCAGGCGGCGAACCCCGCATAGCGCCGCTGATCGAGCCATTGCGGGACGAGCAGCAGCGCCGTCAGCGGCATGAACAGCTCCGGCCGTTCGCCCAGCGACCACCAGTGCCAGCCCCCCCAGTCGCCAAGGCGAGCCGCGACGAACAGACCGAAGCAGAGCAACGCCACCACCAACAGCAGGCGCTGGCGACACTGGTAGGCCAATAGCAGCGCCAGCGCTCCCCAGGGCAGCAGGGCCTTGTCCGAAGGGGTGATATTGAAGATCTGCCCGAGCATCGACAGGTTCAGCACGAAGCAGACGAACGCCAGCACGGCGGCCAGCTTGGCGTAATAGCCAGAGGTGTCGCGGACCTGTAGCCAAAAGCACAGCAGCAGACTGCCGAGGCTGCTGCCGAGGAGAATGGCGACCTGAGCGGCAACATCGAACAGCCCCCAGAACTGGTAGAACAGGAAAAACAACCCGGCCGCCAGCGCCAGCGCACCGAACAGCGAGGCCAGGCGCATGCCCAGTGATAGCTGGCGCGCGCGGGCATCGGCGTCGATGTCCAGGGTCTGCCGGTAATACGTCAGCAATTGCCGATGATGGGCGGTGACCGCCTGTTCCTGCGCCTCGCTCAGTTGCAGCACCTGCTCGCGGCGCAGCTCGTCCAGCTCCTCACGGAAGGCGGCGATGCGGGCGGCGCGCTGCTGCGCCTGCTCACGCTCGAGATCGGACATGGGCACTCCCTGGCGGATAATTGCCCACAGCCTAGCAGGCCGAGCCAGAAGGTGCGCACGGCGCACCCGGCGCGAGTTTCAATCCACCCGCAATGCCGCCATCGCTGCACGCAAGGTCTCGGGGATCGCTACGGGGCGATTGCTCGCACGATCTACGAACACGTGGACGAAACGCCCAGCGGCGCAGGCCTGCTCTTCGCCCACCTTGAAGATTGCCAGCTCGTACTGCACCGAACTGTTGCCCAGCTTGCCGACGCGCAGCCCCACCTCGATGGCATCGGGGAAGGCGATGGAGGCGAAGTAGTCGCAGCTTGAGCTGACCACGAAGCCGACCACCTCGCCGCCATGGATATCCAGACCACCCTCGGCGATCAGGTAGGCATTCACCGCGCTGTCGAAGTAGCTGTAGTAGGTCACGTTGTTGACGTGGCCATAGATGTCGTTGTCGTGCCAGCGCGTGGTGATCGACTGGAAGTGACGGTAGTCGCCACGCAGGTGTTGGGGTTGGTTCATCGATGATCCTTGGAGTGGCTTCGGTGCGCGCGGCGCACCCTACGGCAGGGATGGCGCCGGCCCGGTAGGGTGCGCCATGCGCACCAATCGCGATGAATGTCAGTAGGCTGCCTGGTATATGGACAGGGCCTGCTGCTCGTTCATCTCACGCGGATTGTTCACCAGCAGACGCTGCTGCAGCATGGCGTCCGCCGCCAGCGTGGGCAACATGACCTCGCTCACTCCGGCGTCGCGCAACCGCGTCGGCAGGCCGCTGCGCAGACTGAAAGCTGCCAGCGCCTCGATCAACTGCTCGGTCTGCGCCGCCGCACTGCCGGCCCGCAACTGCTCGCCCAGTACCAGCGGCGCCAACTCGGCATACAGCGGCGCAGCCACCGGCGCATTGAAGGCCAGCACCTGTGGCAGCACCAGGGCGTTGGACAGCCCGTGAGGGATGTGGAAATGCCCGCCCAGGGGATAGGCCAGGGCATGCACCGCCGCCACCGGCGCGTTGGCGAAGGCCTGCCCGGCCAGACAGGCGCCGAGCAGCATGGCCTGACGTGCCTCGCGGTTGCTGCCGTTGCGCACTACCTCATCGAGATTGGCCGCCAGCAGACGCAGCGCTTCGCGCGCCAACAGGTCGGAAAGCGGGTTCTTCTTCAGCGCGCTGGTGTAGGCCTCGATGGCATGCACCATGGCGTCGACGCCGGTGGCCGCGGTGACCGCCGCTGGCAGGCCGAGGGTCAGGTCGGCATCGAGCAACGCCAGATCCGGCAGCAGCAGCGGCGAAACCACACCCATCTTGGTGGTCTCGCCGGTGGTGACGATGGCGATCGGCGTCACCTCCGAGCCGGTTCCGGCGGTGGTCGGCACCTGGATCAGTGGCAGGCGCCGACCGCGGGCATTGCCCACGCCGTAGATCTCGCTCAGCGCCTGGGTGCAGTCGGGATGGGCCAACAAGGCCACCAGCTTGGCCACGTCCATCGAGCTGCCGCCACCGAAGCCGACCACCAGCTCCGCCTGCAGCTCGCGGGCCTGGGTCACGGCGGCCAGCACCACGGTCTCGGGCGGGTCGGCCAGCACCTGGTCGAACACCTGCACGCTCATGCCAGCGCGGGCGAAGCCCGGCAGCAAGGGTTCCAGCAAGCCCAGGCGGATGATGCCCGGGTCAGTGACGATCAGCACGCGTCGGGCGCCGCGCTCGCGGCAGAGTTCGGCCAGACGCAGACTGGCGCCGGATTCGCAAAGAATCTGTGCGGTGGTGGCGAAGCTGAAAGGGTGCATGGGGTGCTCCTCTTGTTGTAGCCCGGATGAAATCCGGGACCGGTCATGCAAATTTCCCCGGATTACATCCGGGCTACGCCGCTGCGCCCGTAGGAGCCGGCTTGCCGGCGATCACAACCGGCATCGCCGGCAAGCCGCTCCTACAGACATCTGCGCTAAAAGGCGAAACTGTCCTCATCCATGGCCATCAGGCACTGCGCGCCTCCCAGCAGGGCTTCGCGGTGCGCGCTGGCGCGCGGCAGCACGCGGCGCAGGTAGAACTCGGCGCTGTGCAGCTTGGCCTGGTAGAACGCCGCCTCGCCGCTGCCCGCCTCCAGCGCATCCTGCGCCCGCGCCGCGGCCTGCAGCCAGAAACCGGCGAGCAGCACATAAGCCGAGTACTGGAGAAAATCCACCGAAGTGGCGCCGATCTCCTGCGGGTCGCGCTGACAGGCGGCAATCACTTCTGTGCTTAGCTCGCGCCATTCGCCCAGGCGGGCCTGCACCACACTGGCCATCTGAGCCAGGGCTCGTCGATCCGCCTCGGCATCGCACAGCTGGCTGAACTCGGCCTGCAGTGCGGACAACTCCGCACCACCGTCGCCCAGCAATTTACGGCGGATATAGTCCAGCGCCTGAATACCGTTGGTGCCTTCGTAAAGCTGGGTGATGCGGCTGTCGCGCATCAGTTGTTCCATGCCCCACTCGCGGATGAAGCCGTGGCCGCCATAAACCTGCACGCCATGGCTGGCCACTTCCTGACCCATATCGGTGAAGAACGCCTTGACGATAGGGATCAGCAGCGCCGCGCGCTTGCCGGCCGCCTTGCGTGCCTCGGCCGACTCGGCGCCGTGCACCAGGTCAAGCTGGCGCGCGGTGTAGGCAGCGAGCATGCGGCTGCCCTCGACCAAGGCCTTCTGCGTCAGCAGCATGCGCCGCACATCGGGGTGAACGATGATCGGATCGGCCGCCTTGTCCGGCGCCTGCACACCCGCCAGACCACGCGACTGCAGGCGTTCACGGGCGTAGCGCAGCGCACCCTGGAAGGCTGCCTCGCCAATGCCGAGGCCCTGCAGGCCGACCTGAAAGCGCGCGTCGTTCATCATGGTGAACATGCAGGCCAGGCCCTGGTTGGCCTCGCCCACCAGCCAACCGGTGGCACCGTCGAAGTTCATCACGCAGGTGGAGGCACCCTTGATGCCCATCTTGTGCTCGATAGCGCCACACGACAGCGTGTTGCGCTCACCCGGTGTGCCGTCGGCGGCAGCGATAAATTTCGGCACCAACAGCAATGAAATGCCCTTCACGCCAGCAGGTGCATCGGGCAGGCGCGCCAGCACCAGATGGACGATGTTTTCGGAGATGTCCTGCTCGCCACCACTGATAAAGATCTTGCTGCCGCTAACGCGGTAGCTGCCGTCGGCCTGCGGCTCGGCGCGGGTGCGCAGCAGGGCCAGATCGGTGCCGGCCTGCGGCTCGGTCAGACACATGGTGCCGGTCCACTGGCCACTGACCAGCTTGCCCAGGTACTGCTGCTTCAGCGTTTCGCTGCCGTGCTTGTGCAGCGCCAGCACGGCGCCCTCGGTCAGCCCGGAGTAGACGCGGAACGACAGCGAGGCGCCCATCAGCATCTCGTGAAATGCGAAGGCCACCAGCTGCGGAAAGCCCTGGCCGCCATGTTCCACCGGCCCGGTCATGCTCGCCCAGCCGTTGTCCACGTACTGCCGGTAGGCCTCGGCAAAGCCCTTGGGCGTGCTGACCTGGCCATTTTCCAGGTGGCAACCCTCCTCATCGCTGTTGCGATTGAGCGGCGCGACCTCGCCCGCAGCGAAGACCGCCGCCTCTTCCAGCACGCCGTCGATCAGCTCGCGATCCAGGCCGTTACCCAGACGCTCGCAGTGGCCGGCAGCGTCGAACAGTTCGTGCAGGACGAAGCGCATATCGCGCAATGGCGCCTGATAGCTCATACCCGACCCTCCTGTACGTCGCTGAAATGCTTGTTCTCGGCAGCCAGGCGTTCGATCAGCGCCGCCGGTTGCCAATGCGCGCCGAAGCGCTCTGCCAGTTGCAAAAGACGCTGGTGAATCGCCGCGACACCCTCGCCGTCGGCCCAGCTCATCGGGCCGCCACGCTCGGCGGGAAAGCCGTAACCGTTGAGATAGACCAGATCGATGTCGCGGCTGTTGGCGGCAATGTTCTCCTCGAGAATCTTCGCCCCTTCGTTGACCAGTGCCAGTAGGCAGCGCTCGAGAATCTCCTCGTTGCCGATATCGCGGCGGGTGAAGCCCAGGCGCTCCGATTGCATCTGCACCAGCCCATCGACAACCGGATCATGCTCGGCCTGGCGGCTGCCGGGCGCATAGCGGTAATAGCCCTTGCCACTCTTCTGGCCAAAGCGCCCCAACTCGCAGAGACGGTTATCCACCTGCACCGCCGGATCATCCTGGCCCTGGCCAGACAGTTCACGGGCGCGCCATTCGAGATCGATGCCGACCACGTCGTACATGCGAAACGGCCCCATGGCGAAACCGAAACCCTGCAGCGCCGTATCTACCTGATGCGGCCAGGCGCCCTCGAGCAGCAGCATGCGCGCCTCGCGCACGTAGGTGTGCAGCATGCGGTTGCCGATAAAGCCGTGGCAGTTGCCGGCCACCACCGCCACCTTGCCCATGCGCTCGCCCAGCTCCTGAGCGGCCTGCAGCACGGCAGGCGCAGTCCTGGCACCACGCACGATCTCTAGCAGTTTCATGATGTGCGCCGGGCTGAAGAAGTGCAGGCCCAGCACCGATTCTGGCCGCGTGGTGACTGCAGCGATAGCGTCGACATCCAGCGCCGATGTGTTGCTGGCGAGGATGGCGCCCGGCTTCAGCACCGAGTCCAGCTCACGGAAGATGTTTTGTTTGAGCTCGAGATTCTCGTACACCGCCTCGATAACCAGGTCAGCGTCGGCCAGCGCCGCGTAGCCGTACACCGCCTCGATACGTGCGCGCCGCGCGGCAGCCTCGGCCGCATCGATACGGCCCTTGGCGACATTGTGCGCCCAGGTTTCCTCAGCCATCGCCAGGCCCTGCTCGACCATCTGCGGGTTGTTATCCAACCACAGCACCTGCAGGCCGGCATTGGCCAGGCTGATGACGATACCGCGGCCCATGGTGCCGGCGCCGATCACGGCGGCACAGCGAAGCGGCGAGACGACTTTATTCATTGTTGTTCCTCTCGTGCACAAACAGAAAAGCTTGGGTCACGATAAGCAAGCCGCTACTATTTTTGAAATTTAGTCTTGTGATACGACGTATTCAGTAGATGAATTTCAGCAACTTCGACCTCAACCTGCTGCGCGTACTGGACGCCCTGCTACGCGAGCAGAACGTCTCGCGCGCCGCCGAACATCTGGCGCTGAGCCAGCCGGCGGTGAGCAATGCGCTCAATCGCCTGCGCGTGCTGCTCGACGACCCGCTGTTGGTGCGCGTCGGCCGGCGCATGCAGCCAACGCCGCGGGCACTGGCACTGGAGGCGCCGATCCGCAACGCGCTGCGTCAGCTGGAGCAGAGCCTGAGCGCCGGCGAGGCCTTCGAGCCGGGCGAAAGCCGCCAGCGCTTTCGCATTGCCGTCACCGACTACGTCGAGCTGGTGTGCATGCCGCGCCTGCTCGACCGCCTCAGCCACAAGGCACCGGGCATCGGCATCGATATTCGCCACCTCAGCCCCAGCCTGCCGATGGAAGCGCTGGACAAGGGCGAGCTGGACCTGGTGCTGGGCCGTTTCGACGAGATGCCGGCGCGTTTCGCCCGCCGCCACTGGATGAGCGAGACGCTCAAACTGGCGGTGCGCCGCGAGCACCCTCTGCTGCGCCAGGGTAATCTGGATCTGGAGGCCTTCCTGCGTCTGCGTCACCTCTGGGTACACGGTGGGCAGACCCGCGGCATGGTCGATCAGTGGCTGGGGGAGCAGGGGCTGTCGCGGCAGATCCTCTACACCACGCCGAACTACCTGCAGGCCGCGCATATCGTCGCCGGCAGCGAGCTGGCGGCGGTACTGCCCACCGCCCTGGCCCGGCACTTCGCCACGCTGCTGCCGCTGCAGCTGTTCGACCTCCCCTTCAGCCTCGGGCCCTTCCACCTCGAAGTGGTCAGCCTGGCGCAGCGCCAGCGCGATGCCGCGCTGCAATGGTTGATCGAGGAGATCGTCGCAGTGGCCAACCCTTAGGATGTCGCGGGGCCGCCACAGGCGGTGCGCACCGGCCATTCTTCAATCTACGGGTAGTGCAATGCCGGTGCGTACAGCACAGCCTACCTCTCGACTTGCCTATCGGCGCGGCCACCCAGGTACCAGCCGAGCACACCCCACAACGCGGCGCACAGCGCACCGACCATGGCTACAAGCCAGGCCCCGTGGCCGAGCATGTCCAGACCCGCCTTGGCCCAGCCACTGAGGGCATCGCCGCCGCGATAGACCACGGTGTCGATGAAGTTCTTCACCTTGTACTTGCTCTCGGCATCCAGCGGCGCGAAGAGCATTTCCCGCCCCGGCCGTACGAAGGCGTATTCACCGATGCGCCGCACGATCATCAGCCCCGCCAGCATGGCGAAAGTCGGCGCCAGCGCCAGGCCAATAAAGCCCAGGCAGACCAGCGCCGGCACCAGCGACAGCAGCACGCGCACGCCGAGCTTCTGCGCCACCCTGCCGGTGATGAATACCTGAGTTGCCAGGGCACCGGCCTGCACGACGAAATCGATCACGCCGAACACCCGCACCTGCGCGGCGCGATCCGGGAACAGTTCGGCCACCAGGCGCGCCTGCTCGAAGTAGAGGAAAGTGCTGACCGAGGTCAGCAGCAGGATGAACGCGCCGATACCCAGCAGGTAACGCGAACCGAGCATACGCGTCAGCCCGCTGAACGGATTGCCCGGCACCGGCCTGCGTGGGCTCTCGCTGGGTACCGCCCCAGATCGTCCAGCGCCCTGCCGCTCGCGCCAATCCATCAGGTAGCGCTTGAGCGCCATGGCCGCGCCGAGCAGCACCGCGGCCATCAGCATCAGCCCGGACTCGCCGATAGCGCCGATCAACAAGGCGCTCAGCAGCGGCCCGCACAGCCCGCCAACACTGGCGCCCGCGGCGATGAAGGCGAACAGCCGGCGCGCCTGGGCGCCGTCGAACACATCGGCCATCAGGCTCCAGGCCACCGAGACGACGAACAGGTTGTAGACCGAGATCCATACGTAGAACACCCGCGCCAGCCACACGCTGTCGTGATCGACACGAAACAGCAGGACGAAGACCAGCAGGTTGAGGCAGAAAAAGCCGTATACCCAGTCGATGAAGTGAATACGCGGGACTTTCGAATTGAGCCAGGCGAACAGCGGGACTGCCAGCAGCATGACGACGAAGGTGGCGGTGAACAGCCACTGCAGGTTGTTCACCCCGCCGGTGATACCCATCGCCTCGCGAATGGGCCGCAGCATGAAGTAGCCGGCGAACAGGCAGAAGAACAGGGCGAAGCCAGCCAGAACGGCCGCCAACTCTTCTCCTTCGGCATTGATCGCCCGCGCCAGGCGCCGGGTGAGCGCCTGCATCTCAGGCGAACAACTCGATGATGCGCTGGCGCTGCGCCGCGTCAGGCAGGCGGCCCTGCCCGGCGAGGATGTTGTCGGCCATGTAACGCGGGTTCGAGGTGGCCGGAATCACCGCCGTTACCGCCGGATTGGCGAGGATGAACTTGAGCATCAGTTGCGCCCAGGAGGTGACGTCCAACTCCACCGCAGCCCAGTCGGGAAGGCTTTTGCCCTTGACTCGGTCGAACTGCGCCGCGCGCTGGAAGGGCCGGTTGATCAGCACCGCGATGCCCTTGTCGGCGCAATAAGGCAACAGCTCACGCTCGGCGTTGCGCTCACCGATGGAGTAGTTGAACTGGACAAAATCCACCGGTTCCTGGCGCAGCACCTCGAGCAGGCGCTCATGAGCGGAATCCAGGTAGTGAGTCACACCGATGTAGCGTACCCGGCCCTGCTCTTTCAGCTCGCGCAGCAGCGCAAGTTGAGTGCTGGTGTCCTGCAGGTTGTGCACCTGCATCAGGTCGATGGTGTCGGTCTTGAGCGCGGCGAAACTGGCCTCGACCTGACGCTCACCTGCTGCGCGCCCGGAAGAGGACACCTTGCTGGCCAGGAACAGTTTCTTGCGCATGTCGTCTTCTGCGGCCAATGCACCACACACGGCCTCTGCTCGTCCGTAGCTGGGCGCGGTATCCACCAGACTGGCGCCACCATTGACCAGCGCCTGCAGCACCTCGCGCAAGGGTTGTAACGCCTCGTCGGTCATCGCCACATCGTGAGTACGCGAGGTCCCCAGGCCGATCACCGGCAGCAGTTCACCAGTGCTGGGAATCGCCCGACTCAGCAAAGTGCCGGAAGCGAAGACGGATGACGGCAACCAGGGCATCAGGGCGGCTAACGCCACCAGGCTGGCGCTGCCGTGCAGGAATCGACGACGACTGGGCATGGCGTGGCTCCTCTAATCAGTGACCGGTTGGTTATAGGCACTGACCACGCTCAGACCAAGACGTTACATCCGTTGCCGATCAGGTATCGGGCAAAGAAAGCATGCCGGTGAAATGCCTGCAGCCCGGCTATAACGGGAGAAAGAGGGGAAATACGGCAGGCTACGGACGCAATATCCGGTAACCAAAAACGCCGCTGCGCCAGGCGGGATAACGGCGCAGCGGTCGGGAAAAGAGTTATCAGGCCGCGCGCGTGGCGGACTCGCTGATCAGCATGCCGTGTGACACCAGATAGCAGCGGCTGCCGTTACGTAGCGTCATGGGGCTGCGACTGGCGATCACCCAGCCTTTGCTCAATAACTGTTCGATGTGCGCCCGCAGTGCGGGTAGATGGCGCTGTTCCTTCATGGCCGACTCCTCATGTGATAGGTGACGCTGCACCCACTGGCTCATCCGTGACACAGATCGCAAAATGGTAGTGGCGCAATGCCAGGAAATAAAGCGGCGCGATTGTGCAATTTCTTGTAGGACATTTGCTATGGCTCACGCCGAATCAGGGCTGCGCCAATACGCCTTGCTGCTCGCCCTGAGGGGCGGAAAACACCAGATAGTCGTCTTCGAGTTTTCCGTAACGCAGCAGCGCCAGGTCGAGCAGGTAGTTCTGATGCAGCTTCCAGGGCACCCGGTCACCTTGCGCCGGTAGCAGGTGCGAAGCCCGCTCGATATAACCTGACTGCAGATCGAGAAACGGCTCCGGCCGCACTCGACCATCAGTGTCGCGCGGGGTCACCTGACGCCGGCCGATAGCGTCCATGTGGCGGATCAGGCGGCAGAAGTACTCGCTGGAGAGATCGGCCTTGAGCGTCCAGCTGGCATTGGTGTAGCCCATCACCACCGCCAGGTTGGGCAGGTCACGCAACATGATGCCGCGGTAACCCATGCTCGTCGGTGCCTCGAAGGACGTGCCATCGACGCTCACGTCGATACCACCGAACAACTGCAGCTGCAGACCGGTGGCGCTGACGATCACGTCGGCAGCCAGCTCCTCGCCGCTTTTCAGGCGGATGCCGTGCGCGGTGAAACGCTCGATCTCGGCCGTCACCACCTGCGCCTTGCCCTGGCGCAGCACGCGGAACAGGTCGCCGTCGGGCACCGCACAGACGCGCTGGTCCCAGGGTTTGTAGCGGGGGCTGAAATGGCGCAGATCGACCCGCTCACCCAGTTGGCGCTGTACCAGACCCAGCAAAACCCGCCGCACCAGGTTGGGAAAACGCTTGGCCAGCTTGTAGAAGACCAGTTGCAGGGTCACGTTGCGCCCGCGCGCCAGGCGGTACACCCACTTCTCCGGCAACACTCGCCGCAGCGCGTTGGACAGCGCATCGCGCTGCGGCAGGTTGATCACATAGCTGGGCGAACGCTGCAGCATGGTGACCTGCGCCGCGCGCTCGGCCAGTGCCGGCACCAGGGTCACCGCTGTGGCGCCGCTACCGATCACCAGGATGCGCTTGTCGCTGTAGTCGAAACCCTCGGGCCACAACTGCGGATGAATGAAGGTGCCGCGGTAATCCTCACGCCCAACGAATTCGGGGGTGTAGCCGGACTCGTAGCGGTAGTAACCGGTGCACATCATCAGAAACTGGCAGCTCAGGTGCAGCGGCTTGGCCTCGTCACCGCGCTGCACCAGCAATTGCCAGGTGGCGCTGGCACTGCACCAATCCGCCTTGAGCACCTTGTGCCGATAACGAATCAGCCCATCGACGCCATACTCACGTGCTGTTTCCTCGATGTAGCGGCGGATCGACGGACCGTCGGCAATGGCCTGTGCATCGCTCCAGGGTTTGAAGTTGTAGCCGAGGGTGTACATGTCCGAGTCGGAGCGGATGCCCGGGTAACGAAACAGGTCCCAGGTGCCACCCATGGCCTCACGCCCTTCTAGAATGGCGAAACGTTTGCCGAGGCAAAGGCGCTTGAGATGGCAGGCGGCGCCGACACCAGACAGGCCGGCACCGATGATCAGGACATCCAGATGTTCCACGGACATGGCGCACGCTCACAAAACTCGGGCAATGAGCATCACCTTAGCCCATGCGCTCGTCATCCGAACGTTGGTGTGACCGAGCGGCTCATGCGCCGTGCCGCCGATACAGCCTGAACAGCGCGACTGGCCTGGCAGACCCTCGCAGCGCTAAGCTGTCGCCATGACCACGCCATACCTGACCCCGCTCCAGACCAGCAGCACGGACGCCGCCAGCGGCCTGCGCATCGGTGGCGACTGGACGCTGGCCCATTACAGCCGACTCGAACCTCAGGTCCTGGCCCTGCGTGAACGCCTGCACGGCCGGGAAAACATCGACCTCGACGAACTGGCCGCACTGGATACCGCCGGCGCTGCGCTGCTGGTGGAACTGCTGGGCTGCGAGCGCCTGCGCCAACTGGCGCAACAGGACAGCCTGAGCACCGAGCGCCGCGCCCTTCTGCTGGCGGTGGCGGACGCCATGGCAGGCAGTCAGCAGGTGCCAGAACACGCCACACCTTCGGCACTGCGCGAAATACTCGGACATATCGGCGAGGCGGTGGAAACCACCTGGTGCCATGGCCGGGAACTGCTCGGTTTCATGGGCCTGACCCTCAGCGGCATGCTGACAGTCCTGCTGCGCCCGGCGCGCTGGCGCCTGACCTCGCTGGCGGCCCATCTGGAACAGTGCGGCCTCAACGCCGTGCCCATCGTCGCCCTGCTGACCTTTCTGGTGGGTGCCGTGGTGGCGTTTCTCGGCGCCACCATCCTCGCCGACTTCGGTGCCACCATCTACACGGTGAACCTGGTGGCGTTCTCATTCCTGCGCGAGTTCGGTGTGCTGCTCACCGCGATTCTCATGGCCGGGCGCACCGCCAGCGCCTTCACCGCACAGATCGGCTCGATGAAGGCCAACGAGGAGATCGACGCCATCCGCACCTTGGGCCTGAGCCCCATCGAGCTGCTGGTGCTGCCGCGGGTGTTCGCCATGCTCATCGCCCTGCCGATCCTGACTTTCATCGCCATGCTCAGCGGCATGTTCGGCGGCGCGCTGGTCTGTGCACTGAGCCTGGACATCTCGCCGACCATGTACCTGTCGATCCTGCAGGACAGCGACCTGCTGCAGCACTTCCTCGTTGGCCTGCTCAAGGCACCGATCTTCGCTTTCCTGATCGCCCTGATCGGCTGCCTGGAAGGCTTCAAGGTCAGCGGCAGCGCACAATCGGTGGGCGAGCACACCACCTCAGCGGTGGTGCAGTCGATCTTCGTGGTGATCCTGCTCGACGCCCTGGCGGCGCTATTTCTGATGGAGATGGGTTGGTGAGCCAGGAGACCATCATCGAGGTACGCGACCTGTGCAACCAGTTCGGCACACAGGTGGTGCATCAGCATCTGGACTTCGACCTCTATCGCGGCGAGATACTCGGCGTGGTCGGCGGCTCGGGCACCGGCAAGTCGGTGCTGCTGCGCAGCATCGTCGGCCTGCGCCAACCGAATGCCGGCACCGTACGGGTGTTCGGCGAAGAACTGCTGAGCCTGTCAGCCGAGCGGCGCTCGCAACTGGAGCGGCGTTTCGGCGTGCTCTACCAGCGCGGCGCGCTGTTCTCCTCGCTGACCGTCAGCGAGAACATCGCCCTGCCGCTGATCGAACACGCCGGTCTGTCACGCGCGGCAGCCGAACGCCTGGCCAGGGTCAAGATCGCCCTGGCCGGCCTGCCGCAGGATGCCGCCGACAAATACCCCAGCTCGCTGTCCGGCGGCATGGTCAAGCGCGCCGCCCTGGCCCGCGCCCTGGCACTGGACCCGGACATCCTGTTTCTCGACGAACCCACCGCCGGCCTCGACCCGATTGGCGCGGCGGCATTCGACCAGTTGATCCGCACGCTCAGCGACAGCCTGGGTCTGAGCGTATTTCTGGTCACTCACGATCTGGACACGCTCTACAGCATCTGCGACCGGGTCGCGGTGCTGGCACAGAAGAAGGTGCTGGTGGCCGACCGCCTGGACGTGGTGGCCGCCACCGACGACGCCTGGATTCAGCAATATTTTCACGGCCCGCGCGGACGCGCGGCTGCACAGGCCGCTACCGCGGCAGGGAGTCAATGAATGGAACCCAGAGCCCATCACGTGCTGATCGGCCTGTTCACCGTGCTCACGGTGGGCGCCGCGCTGCTGTTCGCCCTGTGGCTGAACAAGGCCGGGGCCGATCGCGCCTTCACCGATTACGAGGTGATCTTCAACGAGGCGGTCAGTGGCCTGTCGCAGGGCAGCGCCGTGCAGTACAGCGGGATCAAGGTCGGTGACGTGATCAGCCTCGGCCTCGACCCGGACGACCCGCGCACGGTGCGCGCGCGCATCCGCATCGTCGGCCATACACCGATCAAGCAGGACACCCGCGCGCGCCTGTCGATCACCGGCATCACCGGCCTGGCAGTGATCCAGCTGTACAGCGGCAGCCCGGAAAGCCCGCCACTGGAAGGCAAGGATGGCGAGCCAGGCATCATCATCGCCGACCGTTCGCCACTGTCCCGGCTGATGGCCAATGGTGAGGACCTGGTGGTCAATATCACCCGCCTGCTGACCCGTGCCAACCGCCTGCTCTCGCGCGAGAACGCCGAGCGCGTCTCGCGCACCCTGGAGAATCTGGAGCAGGCCACCGCCGGCCTGGCCGACCAACGCGGCGAGCTGAGCGAAGCCCTGCAACAGGCCGGCGCCGCCACCCGCGAGGCGGCCGAACTGATGCGCACCGCCAACCGCCTGCTCGACGGCCAGGGCAGTCAGGCGCTGGACAATGCCGAGCGTCTGATGGCCTCACTGGAACGCAGCAGCCGCAGCATCGAGCAGTTGCTGGAAAGTAATCGCAGTGCGCTGGACAGCGGCATGCAGGGCCTCGGCGAGCTGGGCCCGGCGATTGGCGAACTGCGCGACACCCTCGGCGCCCTGCGCAGCTTCTCCCGCCGCCTGGAGCAGGATCCCACTGGCTACCTGCTGCGCAACGACAGCATCAAGGAGTTCCAACCATGAAGCGTCTGTCCCTGCTGCTGGCCGCTGGCCTGCTCAGCGCCTGCTCGATCCTGCCGCAGAGCGAACCATTGGATATCTACCTGCTGCCAGGCGCCGCGATGCCGGCGCAAACTCAGCGCGTCGACTGGTCGTTACGTGTCAACAGCCCGGTCAGCAACCAGCTGCTCGACGGCACGCGCATCGTCGTGCTGCCTGAGCCCGGTCGGGTCAATACCTACCAGGGCGTACGCTGGAGCGAACGCACGCCGCAACTGCTGCGTGGCCGCCTGCTGGACGCCTTTCACGACGACGGTCGAGTTCAGGCATTGAGCAACGAAGAGCAGCGCCTGCAAGCCGACCTGGAGCTGGTCAGCGACCTGCGCAGCTTCCACAGCCAGTATCGCGACGGCCGCCCCGAGGCGCTGATCCAGCTCGACGTGCGCCTGGTCGATGCCCGCGATCAACGCATCCTCGCCAGCCGCCGCTTCAGCGTCAGCCAGCCGGCAGGTGATACGTCGGTCCCCGCGGTGGTAGCCGCCTTCGGCCAGGCGGGGGATCGCCTGGCTCAGGAGTTGGTGAACTGGACGCTGGCCGAAGGGCAACGCGCTACCCCGTAGGGTGTGGCGGGCCGCCTGGGCTGTACGCACCAGACACTTCACAGGTGATCATCGGTGCGCGCGGCGCACCCTACACAACTGACGAGAACCGTGCGCACCAATGCCTTGCGCGCAATCTCTGGTGCGCACGCCTAGGCCCCCCTACGCAAACGAGGCCGCCAACCAACCGCGCACCTCGGCGTAGGGGTACTCCTCCAGTGCAGCGAAACCGGCCAGCTGGCGCGCCTTGAGCTTGGTTAACAGTGGCGTGGTCACGCCACAGAGAAAGCGCGTCAGGCACTCATGGCTCGGCCTGTCGCCGGCGTGCTGCAGGTGCTTTTCGACGAAGGCCGCGCACAGCGCCTGCGCATCACGAGCGCTCAACGGCGGCTGCTCTGGCGGTTGCGGCAGGGTAGCGACACGTCCCTGACATACCGAACAATGCCCACAACGCTCGGGCGCCTGCGCATCGCCAAAGTACAGCGCCAGACGGCGGCTCAGGCATTCGCGGCTCTCGAACAGGGCGAGCATGGCCTGGATGCGGGCGATTTCGCTGGCCTCATGGGCACGGAAATGCGCGTGCAGATCGGCCGCCAATGCTTCGACCTCGAAGCCGCCATCGAGCACGCCATAGACCTCGGTCATCTGCTTGCTTTCCAGCTCCAGCCAGCCCTTTTCCTGAAAGTAGTCCAGCGCCTTGACCACCCGTGCGCGCTCGGCGCCGTACTGTTGATACAGCGCGTCGAAGTCCAGCGTCGACCAGGTGCGCGCGCGCTTCGAGCAGGCCAGGATCGCCTCGACGAACTGGCGCCGCTCGCCCTCGAATTGCGCCAGCAAGGCCTCGTCGTCCAGCAGTAGCTTGAAGCGGTATTCGGCGAAGTAGGCATAACGCGGCGCGATGATGCCGCGCAATTCGAGCTGCACCAGCAGGGTCTTCAATGGCAGCGCGCGGATATTGCTCAGTTCCGACAGCTGATTGAGCATCAGCTCCCACTGCCCGCCCGTGCCGACCGCACGCAGGTCGTCGAGCACCGCACGAATGCCGGCAAGCTCAGGGGTATCGCCATAGACGAAGTTCTCCAGCACGCTGAGGCCATCGCGGCTGGCCAGCACCAGGCAGTCCGAGGCCTGGCCATCACGCCCGGCGCGACCGATTTCCTGGCTGTAGTTCTCCACCGACTTGGGCAGGTCAAAGTGCACCACGTTGCGGATGTCGCGCTTGTCGATGCCCATGCCGAAAGCGATGGTGGCGACGATGCATTCCAGCTCGCCGGCCATGAAGCGCCGCTGGATCGACTCGCGCACGTCATGGGCCATGCCAGCGTGGTAGGCGCTTACCGCCAGACCATCGCGCGCCAGGCGCTCGGCGACCTGCTCGGCGGTCTTCTGCTGGGTGACGTAAACGATGCTCGCCTGGCCTCGCCGCGGCGCCAGCCACTGCTGCAGGCGCTGCGCCTTGGAGCCACCGGGCACCGGCTCGACCAGCAGATTGAGGTTGGGCCGGTAGAAGCCGGTGGTGACCACGTCCGCTTCAAGGATGGCGAATTTCTCGCGCATGTCGGCGATCACTCTGGGCGTCGCCGTGGCGGTGAGCAGCAGCACCTGCTTGATGCCGAACTGGCGTTGATAGTCGGGCAGCTTGAGGTAATCAGGGCGGAAATTGTGGCCCCACTCGGAAATGCAGTGCGCCTCGTCGACCACCAATAGTGAGATCGGTACCTGAGCGATGAAATTACGGAAGCGCTCGTTCTTCAGGCGCTCCACCGAGATCATCAGAATCTTCAGCTCGCCGCTGCGTGCGCGGTTCATCACCTCGGCGGCCTGCTCGCGGCTCTGCGCCGAATCGATGCTGGCCGCGGCGATGCCATGGGCATGCAGGAAGGCCAGCTGATCCTGCATCAGCGCCAGTAGCGGCGAGATCACCAGGGTCAGATGCGGCAGGTGCAGCGCCGGTAGCTGGTAACACAAGGACTTGCCCGAGCCGGTGGGAAAGATCGCCGCCGCCGAGCGACCGGCGAGTACGGCGCTGATCACCGCTTCCTGACCGGGACGCAGCTGATCGAAACCGAAGACACGTTTGAGGGTAGACATGCGCTGTCACTCCATTGACCGCTGAATGGTCCCTGACCATAACGCGGTTAGGTAGGGTGCGTCATGCGCACCGCAAATAAACAAGGTGCGCATGGCGCACCCTACGGCCCGAGCTCCCGAAAACGACAAAGCCGCCCGAAGGCGGCTTTGTCAGAAAACGCAGGTCAGCTTAGAGCTGCGGGCCGGCGTTCTTGATCGCTTCGCTGACATCGAACTTCTGGAAGTTGTCGATGAACAGCTTGGCCAGGCCCTTGGCGGCTTCGTCGTAGGCATTCTTGTCTGCCCAGGTGTTGCGCGGGTTGAGCAGATTGGTTTCGACGCCCGGAACCGACTTCGGCACATCCAGGTTGATGATCGGCAGGTGCTCGGTCTCGGCACCGATCAGCGCACCGCTCTGGATGGCGGCAATCACACCACGGGTGGTGGGGATGTTGAAACGCTTGCCGACGCCGTAGCCACCGCCGGTCCAGCCGGTGTTGACCAGGTAGACCTTGGAGCCGAAGGCGTTGATGCGCTTGATCAGCAGCTCGGCGTAAACGCCGGCCGGACGCGGGAAGAACGGCGCACCGAAGCAGGTGGAGAAGGTCGACTTGATGCCGCCGCCCGAACCCATTTCGGTGGAACCGACCAGCGCGGTGTAACCGGACAGGAAGTGGTAGGCCGCCTGCTCGTTGTTGAGGATCGACACCGGCGGCAGTACGCCGGTCAGGTCGCAGGTCAGGAAGATCACGGCATTCGGTTCGCCGCCCAGGTTCTTCTCGCTACGCTTCTCGACGTACTCCAGCGGGTAGGCCGCGCGGCTGTTCTGGGTCAGGCTGTCGTCGGCGTAATCCGGGGTGCGGCTGTCGTCGAGCACGACGTTTTCCAGCACGGTGCCGAACTGGATGGCCTTCCAGATCACCGGCTCGTTCTTCTCGGACAGGTCGATGCATTTGGCGTAGCAACCGCCTTCGACGTTGAACACCACGCCCTCGCCCCAACCGTGCTCGTCGTCACCGATCAGGTAACGCGACTCGTCGGCGGACAGGGTGGTCTTGCCGGTGCCGGACAGACCGAAGAACAGGGTGACGTCGCCTTCTTCGCCAATGTTGGCGGCACAGTGCATCGGCAGCACGTCTTTTTCCGGCAGCAGGAAGTTCTGCACGGAGAACATGGCTTTCTTCATTTCACCGGCGTAACGCATGCCGGCGATCAAGACTTTCTTGGCGGCGAAGTTGATGATCACGCAGCCATCGGAGTTGGTGCCGTCACGCTCCGGCACGCACTCGAAGTTGGCAACGTTGAGGATCTGCCACTCGACCTTGCCGGCCGGGTTGTAGGCGCTCGGGTTGATGAACAGCTGACGGCCGAACAGGTTCTGCCAGGCGGTCGCGGTGGTCATCTTGACCGGCAGGTAGTGCTCTTCGGCAGAACCTACGTGAACGTGGGAGACGAAGTGCTCCTGGGCGTTGTTGAACGCCGCGACGCGATCCCACAGGGCGTCGAACTTGTCGGCCGGGAACGGACGGTTGATGGCGCCCCAGGCGATCTGCGCCTCGGTGCTCGGCTCCTGAACGATAAAGCGGTCTGCCGGCGAGCGGCCAGTGCGATGACCAGTACGTACGACCAGCGCGCCGTTGGCGGCCAGTTCCCCTTCACCACGGCGAATGGCTTCTTCGACCAGTTGCGCGGCGCTGATGTCGGTGTACACGGCGTTGTTGGCTTGCGTCATGAGGGTCCCCGTCGGCCGCTGGCCGAGTCTTCCGAACGTTGTGTAGTACAGGGGCAACTGCACTACACGGTAAAAAAGTCGCGGGAGTATGCCAGAAAAGCGAACTGCTTGGCAGCCTCCGATCTGATAGAGAACGGCTATCGTTCAGAAAAGTTCATCAATGTCGTGTATGCGACGGCGCCTCGCTGCCAGCGCCGGCGAACAGCTGGGCGACATCGGCAGCATCGAAAGCATAACGCTCGTTACAGAACTGGCAATCGATCACCACGCTGCCACCCTGCTCGGCCAGCAGCAGTTCGGCATCGGCCTGGCCGAGACTGGCCAGGGCGCTGGCAGAACGCTCACGCGAGCAGCTGCAGCGGAACTGCAGTGGCTGCTCGTCGAACAGACGCACGTTCTCTTCATGGTAGAGGCGATGCAGCAGTGTCGGATTGTCCAGACCGAGCAGCTCTTCGGCGCTCAGGGTGTCGGCCAGGGTCAGCACATGGTTCCAGCTTTCCTGGCGCGCCTCGGGCTCGATCTGGTGGTGCGGCGGCAACTGTTGCAGCAGCAGACCGCGAGCACGCTGGCCGTCGGCCTTGAGCCAGAAGCGGGTCGGCAGTTGCTCGGAGCTGGCGAAATAGTTGGACAGGCACTCGGCCAGGTCGACGCCTTCAAGGTCGACGATGCCCTGGTAGCGCTGGCCACGGGTCGGATCGATGGTGATGGCCAGCACGCCATTGGGCATCAGGTTCTGCAGGTCGGCATCGGCGCCGATCTGCTCGGCTTCGTAGCGGGCGATACCACGCAGCTCACGGGCGCTGGAGCATTCCACCATCAGCAGCGACAGCGGGCCTTCCGAACGCGCCTGCAGCACCAGCAGACCCTCGAACTTGAGGGTACCGACCAGCAGTGCGGCGGCGGCCATCATCTCGCCGAGCAGTTGCGCCACTGGCTGCGGGTAGGCGTGCTTGGCCAGTACATGAGCGTAACTTTCGCGCAACGCGACCATTTCGCCCCGCACGTCGGTGTCGTCGAAGAGAAAGCGTTGACTGAAGTCGTACATGGCGGCTGGCCCAGGGTCTGTAAAAGGCTGGCGATTTTATGCACAAACGCCATCACAACCAAGGCCCGACCGTCATGTGCGTCTGCTCACACGGCAAGAACCAGCCCCTGAACTGTGGCTGAACGACCGTACTGCTGGCCTTGTACTGCCGCCAGCACTGCCTATTATCCGCGCGCCCGGGTAGGGCCTGTCATAAATCTGCAAAGGGACTTTTCATGTCGAGCACGTTCATCAATCGCCATTGGCAGCCACGCGCCATGCTGGTCTGCCATGTCGCGGCCATCGTGCTGCTCGCCAGTTGGCTGTGGCAGCCCACTCGCGAGTTGTGGGACGCCTTCGACCTGAGGCTGTTCAAGCTGCTCAACGATCCGGTACATGCGGGTGGTCTGTGGGCACACGTCTGGGCCATCGGCAGCATGCGCCCAGTGGATGCGGGTGTCGGTGTGGTGATGCTGGCGGTGATGCTCAAAGCCGATCTGATTTTCACCGGTGCCCAGGTGCGTCGGGCCCTGTTCGCCTTTCTCGTTGCTCTGACGGTCATGCTGCTGATGCGCGTGCTGTTCGCCGATCTGGTCGAATACATGGGCTGGCAGCATGCCAGCCCGTCGCTGGTGGTAGAAGGCAGCGCACGTCTGACCGAGATGTTCCCGGCCTGGGAAGAGCGCTGGGACCTGAAGGACAGCGCCAGTCGCAGCTTCCCCGGTGACCACGCCTCGGTGCTACTGATCTGGGCCTACTTCATGACGTTCTTCGCCCGCAGCTGGCGCCTGCTGCTGGTCTGGGCGATTGCCGCGATCGGCATCCTGCCGCGCCTGGTGGCCGGTGCTCACTGGGGGGCGGATGCCTTCGTCGGCGGCGTATTCCTCAGCCTGCTGGCCCTGGCCTGGAGCTGCTACACCCCACTGGGTTATCGCGCCAGCGAATGGCTAGAGAAGATCACCCTGCCAATCACCTCGCGCCTGGCCAAGCTGCCGCTGCTGGGCCGCATGAGCATCGTCAGCGGGCGCTGAAGCGGGTAGCCCGGATTTCATCCGGGCTACCAACAACCCGACTCGCTCCTGCAGGCTTGCGCCTAATCCTCATCCGCCCAGGGGTGGCGCAGGCCACCTTCCTGCTGTTCGTTGAACTGATGAATCTGCCGGCGCTGCTTCTTGCTCGGCCGACCATCGGTCTGCATACCCACGGCGCCAGCCTTGCGCATCGCCGCAGCCTGCTCGCGGCGAGCGATACTTTCTTCCGTCTCGCGGTACAGCAGTTGCGCCTCGGGCGCGCCGCGGCGGACGCTGGATAGCGCCAACACAACCACGGTGCGCTCATCGAAACCGGTGCGCAGCACGTATTCGTCGCCGATCTTCGGTTCCTTGCCCGGCTTGCAGCGCTCGCCACGATGATGGACCTTGCCACCTTCTATAGCGGCCTTGCACAGGGCGCGCGTCTTGAAGAAGCGTGCCGCCCACAGCCATTTGTCCAGGCGGATCTTGTCGTCGTCTTTTTCGCTCATCTCACTCTCTGAAGGGTTCAGGTATTCGCACGCACGGCAGATGCAGTTGTCACACGACACAACTAGAATGCGCGGAATCATAGGCCTTGTCGGCCGCAGGGGACACTCTCACCTTGAAGACTTTCGACCAGCTCAGCGTGATCGGCCTGCGTGAGTGGATCAATCTGCCAGAGCTCGGCATCATCGGCCTGCGTGCCAAGATCGACACCGGCGCCAGCACCTCGAGCCTGCACGCCAGCGATATCCAGCCGTTCCAGAAGGACGGCGAGGACTGGGTGCGTTTCACCGCCTACCTCGGCACCCAGGTGCAACGCCGTCATCGCTGCGAGGCGCAGATGGTCTCGGTCAAACGCATCAAGAGCTCCAACGGCCAGGCGCAGAGCCGCTACGTGATCCGCACGCACCTGGCCCTCGGCGATCGCCTGTGGCCGGTGGAGTTCACCCTGGCCTGTCGCAAGACCATGCGTTATCGCGTACTACTCGGCTCCAAGGCGCTGATCACCGGCCAACTGGTGGTCAATCCGGCACTCAGCTATGTGCAGGACAAACCCTCACTCTCCTCGTCCCTTCCAGGTGCCCAATGAAGATCGCCGTGCTGTCGCGCAACCCGCGTCTGTATTCCACTCGCCGCCTGGTGGAGGCCGGTCAGCAGCGGGGCCATGAGATGCAGGTGATCGACACCTTGCGCGCCTACATGAACATCGCCAGCCACAAACCGCAGATCCATTATCGCGGCCAGGCGCTGGAGGGCTTCGATGCGGTGATTCCGCGCATCGGCGCTTCGGTGACCTTCTATGGCTGCGCGGTGTTGCGCCAGTTCGAGATGATGGGCGTCTACCCGCTCAACGAGTCGGTGGCCATCAGCCGCTCGCGCGACAAGCTGCGCGCTCTGCAACTGTTGTCGCGCAAGGGCATCGGCCTGCCGGTGACCGGCTTCGCCCACTCCCCGGACGACATTCCCGATCTGATCCAGATGGTTGGCGGTGCGCCACTGGTGATCAAGGTGCTGGAAGGCACCCAGGGCATGGGCGTGGTACTGGCCGAAACGCACAAGGCGGCCGAATCGGTGATCGAGGCCTTCCTCGGCCTCAAGCAGGACATCATGGTCCAGGAATACATCCAGGAAGCCGGCGGCGCCGACATTCGCTGCTTCGTGGTCGGTGACAAGGTGATCGCGGCAATGAAGCGCCAGGCCAAGGCCGGCGAGTTCCGCTCCAATCTGCATCGCGGCGGCAGCGCCAGCCTGATCAAGATCACCCCGGAAGAGCGCATGACCGCTGTGCGCGCTGCCCGCGTGATGGGCCTGAACGTCGCCGGGGTGGACATCCTGCGCTCCAACCACGGGCCACTGGTGATGGAGGTGAACTCCTCGCCCGGCCTGGAAGGCATCGAGACCACCACCGGCAAGGACGTCGCCGGGATGATCATCCAGTACCTGGAAAAGAACGCCGAACCCGGCCAGACCCGCACCAAGGGCCGCGGATGAGCCCAGTGTTCGACGGTCGCCTGGCGCTGATCGCGCCGGCCTCTGCCATCGCCGAAGACGTGCTCGAGGCAACGCTGGCGCAGCTCGACGTACTGGGCGTGCGCTACCACCTGGGCCGGCATGTACGCGCCCGCCATCGCTACCTGGCCGGCACGCCGGAGCAACGCCTGGCAGACCTGCACCAGGCCTTAACCCTGCCGGATATCAGCGCCGTCTGGTGTCTGCGTGGCGGCTATGGTTGCGCACAACTGGTGGCGGATATCGACTGGGCGCTGCTGCGCCAGGCCAGCCCGCGCCCGCTGATCGGCTTCTCCGATCTGTCGATTCTGCTCGAAGCCTTTGCGCAGCGGGGCCTGCCAGCCATTCATGGGCCGGTGGCCACCGCACTCGGCCATCAGATGCTATCGGCGCCCGCCGGCCAGCGCGAACGCCTGGCCTCGATGCAGGCGCTGTGGAACCTGCTCAAGGGCCAGCACCGGCAGTTGCCGCTAAGGCATATCAGCGGCCCGCTGCATGCCATCGAAGGCACCCTGCAGGGCGGCAACCTGACGGCCCTGGCCAGCGTCTGCGGTACCGATGCTGGGCTGCGCCTGACAGAGGATTCGATCCTGATTCTGGAGGACGTCGGCGAGCCCTACTACCGCCTGGAGCGCAGTCTCTGGCAACTGCTGCACAGCTTCGCCGGCAAGCGCCCGCGTGCGGTGTGCCTGGGCAGTTTCACCGACTGCCCACGGCGCGGCGTGCACCACAGCCTGGAGCAGATCATCGGCGAATACCTGGCGCCGCTGGGCATCCCGCTGTATGGCGACCTGCCGAGCGGGCATGGCGACAGCAACTATCCCTGGCCTTATGGCCAGCGGGCGCGCCTGGGCAGCGGCAGCCTGAGCTGGTAACCCGGCTCAGCGCTGACGAGCCTGTATCCAGGCAAGAAACTCCGCTTCGGTCATCGGCCGCCCGAACAGATAACCCTGGCCCAAGGCACAGCCCTGCTCACGCAGCAGCGCCAGCTGGCTGTCGTGTTCGATACCTTCGGCCACGCACTCCAGGCCCAGGTTGCGCGCGATCATCAGGATGGTCTGCACCAGCATGCGCCCACTCGCTTCGCCGTCGAGATCGGCGACGAAGCTGCGGTCGATCTTCAGCCGGTCCAGCGGCAGACGTTTGAGGTAAGTGAGCGACGAGTAGCCGGTACCGAAGTCGTCGATGGCGAAGCGCACGCCCCGCGCCTTGAGTTGCTGCATGTTGCCGATGCAGCGCTCGACATCTTCGAGCAGCACGCCCTCGGTGATTTCCAGCTCCAGGGACTGGGCCGGCACGGCGTGATCACGCAGGCACTGCTCGACACGCTCCACGCAGCCAGCCTGACGCAGTTCACGCGGGCTGAGATTGACCGCCAGCACCAGTTGCGGCCATTGCCCCTGCCATCGCGCCAGCGCCGCACAGGCCTGCTCCAGCACCCACTGGCCAATGTCCTGGATCAGCCCGGTTTCCTCGGCCAGTGGGATGAACTGGTCCGGACCGATCTCACCACGCTCGGGGTGCATCCAGCGCAGCAACACCTCGGCGCCCGCCACGCTGTTGTCAGCCAGCATCAGTTGCGGCTGGAACACCAGCTGCAGTTGCTGACGCGCGATGGCCTGACGCAGCTCGCTCTGCAACTGCAGCCGTTGGTCGATGGCAACCTGCATCTCCGGGGCGAAGAAATGTAGGGCGTTGCGCCCGGCATGCTTGGCCCGGTACATGGCGGTATCGGCCTGCTTGAGAATGTCCGAGGCCTGTTGCAGGCCCAACGGGTGCAGGGCGATGCCGATACTGGCACTGATCGCCAGCTCATGACCGTCGATCAGGCAACTGCCATGCAGGCCGCGCAGCAATTTCTCACCCACTGCTGCGGCCTGCTCGGCAACCGCTTGCGGCTCATGGCCCAGAGCTTCGAGCAGCACCACGAACTCGTCACCGCCGAGACGCGCCAGGGTGTCTTCAGTGCGCAGCTCACGAGCCAGGCGTGTGGTCACCTCGACCAGCAGGGCGTCGCCAACCAAATGGCCCAGGCTGTCGTTGACCGTCTTGAAATGATCCAGATCGATGAACAGCAGCGCGCCCAGGCTGCCCTCGCGATTCTCCCGGTCCATGGCGTGCTGCAGACGATCGAGCAACAGGCGGCGATTGGGCAGGCCGGTCAGTTCGTCGCTGTAGGCCAGGCGCTCGATCTCGCGCTGGTAGCGCTGACGTTCGGAGATATCGGTGACGCTGGCGCGAATCAGCAGACTCTCCCCCGGCATGCGCACCAGGCGCACCTCGCAGGGCAGCTGGCGACCTCCACTGTCGCGATGGTTCCATTCGAATACCGGCGCTTCACCGGCAATGGCGCGGCGCAGGAAGGCCTTGCCGGCGCGGGAGGACGAGCGACCATCGGCCTGGCGCAGCGGGCTGATGCTTTGAATCGAGCGACCGAGCAGCTCATCGCGGCGATAACGAAACAGACGCAGGGCGTTCTCATTGCACTCGACGATGCCGCCTTCGGGGTCGAACAGCAAGATCGCCTCGGGCGCGTGCTCGACCAGTGTTCGGTAGCGCGCCTCGGCCTCACGCCGCGCACTGATGTCCTCGACCAGCAGCAGGAACAGCGTCTGCCGGCCACCACCGCCGCGCACGGCGCGCAGGCTGACACGGGTGAAGACCACCAAGCCATCGGCACGCAGAAAGCGCTTGTCCATCTCGAAGCCATCGCTGCTACCCAGCAGCACCTGCTCCACATGGGCCTGCTCGATCGGCAGATCGTCCGGGTGCGACAGCTGCTGCCAACTGCAGGCGAGCAATGCGTCTCGACTGCGGCCGAGGATGCTGCACAGCTTCTGGTTGACCTCCTCCCAGCCAAAGCTCTGGGTGGTCAGTGCCATGCCGATCAGCGGCGCCTCGAAGAACAGGCGCAGCCGCTCGTCACGCTCGCGCAGTTGCGACTCGGTGCGTTTGCGCTCGCTGATGTCCTGCACCACGCCATAGATGCGCACCAGGCTACCGTCCTGATTGCGCTCGGCCATGCCACGCAGGCGCACCAGGCGTCCGCCCAGACGCGCGGCCAGGCGCACCTCGATATCCAGATCATCCATCCCGCTCAAGGCTGCCTGCAGGGTCTGCATGATCAGCGTCTGGCTCGGCGTGTCGAAGTAATGCAGCGCCTGCTCGAGATTCGGTGGCCCAAGATGAATGTCGCGTTCGACGATGCGGTAGCAGCCATCGCTCCAGAACATGCCGTAGTCGCTGATCTCCAGCACCCAGCCACCCAGGTTGGCGATGTCTTCGGTCTGGCTGAACAGATGGCTCTGACGCAGTAATTGCGCACGCTGCAGCTCGACCTTGGCCGCCAGCTCGACACGCTCGGTGACATCATGCTGCAGCCCGACAAAATGGCTGATGCCCTCCCCGTCGCGCATTGGCGCCAACACCACCTCGTTCCAGAACGGCCTACCGTCCTTGCGATAGTTGCGCACCACCGCGTGGCCGCTGCGCCCCTCTCGCAGGGCTCGGCGCAACTGCTGCAACTCCAGTTGGGCGCGATCCTGGCCGAGCAGGAAGCGACAGTTACGCCCCAGCACCTCCTCGGCGCTGTAGCCGGTTATCTGGCTGAATGCGGCATTGCAGTAGACCAATGGCATGTCTTGCTGGCGCGCATCGGCGATGGTCACACCCAGCGGGCTGGCCTCCATCGCCAGGTTGGCGCGAGCCAGCTGCTGCTGAATCTGCGCACTGCGTGACAGCGCCTGGCGCAGATCGCTAAGCGCACGCCCCACCAGCAAGGTGGCGCCCATCAGCAGCATGACGGCGAAGTGCAGTTGGCTACGCTGCAGATCCAGCTCGCCAAAGCTCAGGCTGCCGCGCAGCAGCGGTAGCGGCAGAGTCGCGGCGTACACCAGCAGCACGCCATACAGAGCACCGGCAAAGGCGTGTCGTAGCGCCAGGACCAACATGCTCAGACCAAGCAGCGGCAGGGCGAACTGAGCTGGCAGGCTGGCGCTGAGCAGCATCAGTACCAGAAATACACCTGTCGCCAACAACCAACCACCTGGCGAGCGACTGATGTTCAACGTCGGCGCGCTATCTGCCAGCGGCTCGCGGGTCCAACCGCGCGCCCGCAGCAGCGGGGTACCGTACGCCAGCAAAGGCGCCGTCAGAGCGAGCATATTGATGGTGTCGCCCAGCCAGATCGCCAGGCTGGCCTGCGCCCACTGCTCGCTGACCTGGAAACCGGTCAGCCAGAGGTTGCTTTGCAAGCCGAGCGCCACCAGGGCGCTCGGCATCAACACAGCGAAGGCAAGGAATCGGAGCAGATCACTCAAGCGTCCCAGGGCAGGATCGAAAGGCTGACGCCGCAACAGCCACCAGCCCAGGGCAACGGCGGCGGTTTCCGGCAGGGCATAGAGCGGCGCCCACGCCCAGGGCAGGCCCCACAGCGGCACACTGACCAGGGCATTGAGATACAACGCAGGCAGCACCCGCGGTCCCCACCACAGGCACAGGGCAAGGCCGAGCACCAAGGGCAGGTAACACAACGCCACCCCGTCACTCAGACGGGTCGCCAGGGAAATCCAGGTTGCCAGATGGAAAATCGGCAGCGGCAGCCACCAGGTCCAGTTGGGCAAGCGGTCGGGGAAGGCGGCGGGCATGCAGGCCTCGAATTGATGCGCTGGCACAGCATAGCCCAGCGCCAGAGCGCTTGGCAGCATATTGCCAGCACCCAGACCGCCGCCAGGACGGTCGGTCGTCAGCTACACCGCGTCGCGCGGCAACAGCAGGCCGAGCGGCAGGCGCACCCGTGCCTCAAGACCGCCACCGCTGCGATTGCGCAGCTCGACACTGCCACCATGCAGCGCCGCGATGCGCTTGACGATGGCCAGGCCGAGGCCGGTGCCACGCCCGCCACGCGCCCGATCCCCACGAATGAAGGGGTTGAAAATGCTGTCCAGCTCGGCCGGATCGATACCGTTGCCACGGTCCAGCACGCTCAGCACCACATAAGGCGCGTTGTGGTCGCCGGCCAGGCTGGCGACCACCTCGACGGCATCACCACCGCCGTGATTGAGGGCGTTCTCCACCAGATTGGTCAGCAGACGCTTGGTCGAGACGCGGCGCAGCGGGAAAGGCGGGATCGGCTCAAGACACAGCCGCACGCGCTCGCCGTTCTGGTTGTAGGGGGCCAGGGTTTCGCGCACCAGTTCGGAGAAGTCCAGCTCCTCCACCGGCTCGTCGCGCCCGTCACGGATGAAGGCGAGGAACTGATCGAGGATGGCGTCCATGTCCTCGATATCGCGCACCATGTCGTCGGTCAGCTCGGTGTCGCTATCCATGAACTCCAGGGCCAGCCGCAGGCGAGTCAGCGGCGTGCGCAGATCATGAGAAACACCGGCCAGCATCAGTTCGCGTTCGCGCCCGGCCTGTTCGACGTCCTCGGCCATCTGGTTGAAAGCGCGGTACACCTCGGTCATCTCGCTTGGCGTATCACCCACCGGCAGGCGCACGCTGCGCCCCTGGCCTAGCTGGCGAGCGGCATAGACCAGGCGCTTGAGCGGCGCATTGAGCTGGCGCACGAAGATCCAGGCGGCAGCCGTGGACAGCAGGCCGATACCCAGGAACCAGCCGAGCACGCTCCAGATACGCTGGCCGCGCAGCGGATGCGGATACATCGGTACCCGCACCCAGCCATCGCCGAGACTCGGCGCCCGCACCCACAGCGCTGGCGGCGTGGTCGCGCGCACGCGGGTTTCGGTATCGGGGCCGAGCTCGGTTTGCATCTGCCGCTGGAAGATCTCGCTGTAGGGCCAGTGCTGCTCACTGGCCGGCACCTTGTCCCGCGGGATGCGCTTGAGCCCGGCGGCCTGGGCGATATGGTCGCGATCATCGGGATTGGCTGCCCAGTAGGCGCGCAGGGTCAGCGCCGCACCGTGGCTGTACTGGCGGTCGACCAGCACGTCCTCGTTCATCATCAGATACACCAGGGTCAGCGCCTTGGAGAACAGCACGACAACGAGCACCAGCCAGAGGGTGCGGGCGAAGAAGCTTTGCGGGAACCAGACGGGAGCCTTCACACGCGCATCACTTGTTGCCGTCGGGAACGAACACGTAGCCCACACCCCAGACAGTCTGGATATAGCGCGGCTTGGACGGGTCCGGCTCGATCAGGCGGCGCAGGCGGCTGATCTGCACATCGATGGAGCGCTCCAGCGCATCCCACTCGCGGCCACGGGCCAGGTTCATCAGCTTGTCGCGAGTCAGCGGCTCGCGCGCATGTTGCACCAGCGCCTTGAGCACGGCGAACTCGCCGGTGGTGAGCATGTGCACCTGCTCACCCTTCTTCAGCTCGCGAGTGGCCAGGGAAAGTTCGTATTCGCCGAAGCTGACGCTCTCGTCTTCGCTGCCCGGCGCACCCGGCACCACCGGTGCCTGACGACGCAGCACCGCCTTGATCCGCGCCAGCAGCTCGCGCGGGTTGAAGGGTTTGGCCAGGTAGTCGTCAGCACCCAGCTCCAGGCCCTGGATACGACTGGACTCATCGCCCTTGGCGGTGAGCATGATGATCGGCATCTGGTTGCCGGCTTCACGCAAGCGGCGGCAAGCAGAGAGACCGTCTTCGCCCGGCAACATCAGGTCCAGCACCACCAGATTGAACAGTTCGCGCGCCAGCAGACGATCCATCTGCTCGACGTTTTCCACTGCGCGAACCCGGTAGCCCTGCTCATCGAAGAAGCGCTCGAGCAAGCGGCGCAGACGGGCGTCGTCATCGACGATGAGGATCTTCTCGCCTTCGGCGACAGGGGCAGCGGACTGGGTCATGGCGTCTCCTTGGACAGCCGTACTGAGGACGGCAAGTGGCGGCATTATCGCTCAGGCGCATGGGTGGGCGCTTTAGCCATTGTTAGCAGATTTTTCCCCAACGGTTCGCAGCTCTCGCGAATGCGGTGTTTATAATGCGCCGCTTTCGTGTCTGGCCAGCATCTTTGCGGCCGCCCTGTCGCTTCAGTGGGTAGTTTTTATATGGACAGCATCAACAACCGCATCGCCGATGAACTGGGCGTGCGCCCGCAACAGGTTGCCGCCGCCGTGGCCCTGCTCGATGAAGGCTCCACCGTGCCCTTCATCGCCCGTTACCGTAAAGAAGTGACCGGTAGCCTCGACGACACCCAGCTGCGCCACCTGGAAGAGCGCCTGCGCTACCTGCGCGAACTGGACGAGCGTCGCGTGGCAATCCTCGCCAGCATCGAGGAACAGGGCAAGCTGACGCCCGAGCTCAAGCGCGAGATCGACCTCGCCGACACCAAGACCCGTCTCGAAGACCTGTACCTGCCGTACAAGCAGAAGCGCCGCACCAAAGGCCAGATCGCCCTGGAAGCGGGTCTTGGCGAGCTGGCCGATGCGCTGTTCAACGATCCGAGCCTGACTCCGGAGCCGGAAGCCGAGCGCTTCATCGACGCCGAGAAGGGCTTCGCGGATGTGAAGGCCGTGCTCGAAGGTGCCAAGTACATCCTCATGGAGCGCTTCGCCGAAGACGCTGCGCTGCTCGACAAGCTGCGCAGCTTCCTCAAGGACAACGCCACCCTCAGCGCTCGCCTGGTGCCAGGCAAGGAAAACGAAGGCGCCAAGTTCAGCGATTACTTCGAGCACGACGAAGCGCTCAAGGGCGTGCCGTCGCACCGTGCGCTGGCGATCTTCCGTGGTCGCAACGAAGGTATTCTCAGCGCCAGCCTCAAGGTCGGCGAAGAACTGCCCGGCACCATGCATCCGTGCGAGTTGATGATCGGCGAGCGCTTCGGCATCAGCGCACAAGGCCGTGCCGCCGACAAATGGCTGGCCGAGGTGGTGCGCTGGACCTGGAAGGTCAAGCTGTACAACCACCTGGAAACCGACCTGCTCGGCGAGCTGCGCGAAAAGGCCGAGGACGAGGCGATTGCCGTGTTCGCCCGCAACCTGCATGACCTGCTGCTGGCCGCACCGGCCGGCCCCCGCGCCACCCTGGCGCTCGACCCGGGCCTGCGCACCGGCTGCAAGGTGGCCGTGGTCGATGCCACCGGTAAGGTGCTGGAAACCGCCACCGTCTACCCGCACGCGCCGCGCAACGACTGGGACGGCACCCTGGCCATCCTCGCCAAGCTGTGCGCCAAGCATGGCGTCGACCTGATCTCCATCGGCAACGGCACCGCCAGCCGTGAGACCGACAAGCTGGCCGCCGAGCTGATCAAGAAAGTACCGGGCCTGAAACTGACCAAGGTGATGGTCTCCGAGGCCGGTGCCTCGGTGTACTCGGCGTCGGAGCTGGCCGCCCGTGAATTCCCCGATCTCGACGTGTCCCTGCGCGGCGCAGTAAGCATCGCCCGTCGCCTGCAGGACCCGCTGGCCGAACTGGTGAAGATCGACCCGAAATCCATCGGCGTCGGCCAGTACCAGCACGACGTGTCGCAGCTCAAGTTGGCGCGCAGCCTGGACGCCGTGGTCGAGGACTGCGTGAACGCCGTCGGCGTGGACGTCAACACCGCCTCTGCCGCCCTGCTGGCACGCATCTCCGGCCTCAACGCCACCCTGGCGCAGAACATCGTGCAGTACCGCGACGCCAACGGCGCCTTCGCCTCGCGCGCCGAACTGAAGAAGGTGCCGCGCCTGGGCGACAAGACCTTCGAACAGGCTGCTGGCTTCCTCCGCGTGATGAGCGGCGACAACCCGCTGGACGCCTCCGCGGTGCACCCGGAAACCTACCCGCTGGTCGAGCGCATCGCCCAGGACACCGGCCGCGACATTCGCTCGCTGATCGGCGATTCGAGCTTCCTCAAGCGCCTCGATCCGGCCAAGTTCACCGATGAGCGCTTCGGCCTGGTCACCGTCGGCGACATTCTCAAGGAACTGGACAAGCCCGGCCGCGACCCGCGTCCGGAGTTCAAGACCGCCGAGTTCCAGGAAGGCGTGGAAACCCTCAATGACCTCAAGCTGGGCATGGTGCTCGAAGGCGTGGTGACCAATGTCACCAACTTCGGCGCCTTCGTCGATATCGGCGTGCACCAGGACGGTCTGGTGCACATCAGCGCATTGTCGGAGAAGTTCATCAAGGACCCGCACGAGGCGGTCAAGGCCGGCGACGTGGTCAAGGTCAAGGTGATGGAGGTGGACATCCCGCGTAACCGTATCGCCCTGTCCATGCGCATGGGCGACACCCCCGGCGAGAAAGTCGAGGGCGCGCGTGGCGGCCAGTCGCGCGGTGGCAACCGCGGCGGCAATACCCCACGCAGCGAACGCCATTCCAGCCAGGACAAACCGGCACCTGCCACCGGCGGCATGGCCGCCCTGTTCGCCAACGCCAAGCAGTTGAAGAAATGAGCACGACTGACAACGTGGGCGCCAGCAGCGCCTTTTCCCGCCTGCTCGGCCTGGAGATTCTCCAGGTCGGCGGCGGCGAGGCGCGCGTGCGCCTGACTCTCACCGACGAGCTGCGCAACCTGCACGGCAAGCTGCACGGTGGCGCGCTGTTCTCGCTGATCGACACCGCCATGGGTCAGGCCAGCCATAGCCTGGGCGATGGCGGCCCGAGCAGCGTGACCCTGGAGTGCAAGATCAACTACATCCGCCCGGTATCCGAGGGCAACGTGCTGTGCCACGCCAAGGTGCTGCACGCCGGTCGCCGCACTCAGGTGGTGGAAGCCGAAGTGCTGCAGGGCGACAAGCTGGTCGCCAAGGCGCAAGGCACCTTCGCCTGCGTGTAATCGCCCACGCTCGGCCTGGTCTAATCTGGCAAACCGTTCGCCCCTTGCAGAGTGCAGGGGCGATCCCCATATTGTGGCGACTGCCCAGTTAGGAATTGCATCTTGAGCGATCTTCTCTCCCGCCGCCTGGCTCAGCTCGGCGAGCCGGCCAACCTGTCCCTGCTGGGTGAGTGTCTGCACGGCATCGAGCGCGAATGCCTACGCGTCGACCGCGATGGCCAACTGGCCCTGACCCCGCACCCGCAGGCCCTGGGCTCGGCGCTGACCCATGCGCAGATCACCACCGACTATTCCGAGTCGCTGCTGGAGTTCATCACCGGCACCGCCAATGATCCAGCCGCCACCCTCGCCGAACTGGACAGCATCCACCGCTTCGCCTACGAAAAGCTCGATGGCGAACTGCTGTGGAGCCCGTCGATGCCCTGCGCCCTGCCGGACGAGGAGACCATTCCCATCGCCCGCTACGGCAGCTCCAACATTGGCCGCCTCAAGTACGTGTATCGCAAGGGCCTGGCGCTGCGTTACGGCAAGACCATGCAGTGCATCGCCGGCATCCATTACAACTTCTCCCTGCCCGAGAGGCTGTGGCAGCTGCAACAGCACAGCGAAGGCAGCGAGCAGAGTGCGCGTGACTATCAGTCGGCGCGCTATATCGCGCTGATCCGCAACTTCCGTCGCTACAGCTGGCTGCTGATGTACCTGTTCGGTGCCTCGCCGGCGCTGGACAAGGGCTTCATGCGTGGCCGTCCGCACCACCTTCAGGAACTGGACGCCAGCACCCTGTACCTGCCCTACGCCACCAGCCTGCGCATGAGCGACCTGGGCTACCAGAGCAGCGCGCAGTCCGGCCTGACCCCCTGCTACAACGACCTGGCCAGCTACACCGACAGCCTGCGCCTGGCAGTCGGCACGCCCTACCCGGCCTATGTCGAAGCCGGCATCAAGCGCGGCGACGAGTGGCTGCAGCTGAATACCAACATCCTGCAGATCGAGAACGAGTACTACTCGAGCATCCGCCCGAAACGCGTCACCTACAGCGGCGAGCGCCCTATCCAGGCGCTGATGAGCCGCGGCGTGCAGTACGTGGAAGTGCGCTGCCTGGACATCAACCCCTTCTTGCCGCTGGGCATCGATGTGGCGCAGGCGCGCTTCATCGACGCCTTCCTGCTGTTCTGTGCACTGGAGGACAGCCCTCTGCTGGAAAACGGCGAGTGCAGTAGCTGCACCAGCAACTTCCTCAAGGTGGTCAAGGAGGGGCGTCGTCCCGGGCTGCACCTGCACAGAGGCAAGCAGCAGGTGGAACTCAAGGTCTGGGCCAGCGAACTGCTCGAACGCATCCTGCCGCTGGCCGAACTGCTCGATCGCAGCCAGGGCAGCAGCGTGCATATCGAGGCGTTGGCGCAACAGCAAGCCAAGGTCGCGGATGTGGAAATGACGCCATCAGCCCAGGTACTGGCGATTCTGCGTCAGGGCAAGAGCTTCACCGAGTTCGCCCTGCAGCAGAGCCTGCGCCACGCCGAATACTTCCGCGGGCAACCGCTCAGCACGCAGCAGCAGCAAGCCTTCGAACAGGCCGCCCACGACTCGCTGGCCGCGCAGGCAGAGCTTGAAGCGCAGCCCAAGGGTGATTTCGATGCTTTCGTCGCGGCCTACCAGGCGAGCATTCTGGCTTTGGCCGTGTAAGGCGGCGAAGCGTCGACTGCGTCACAAAGCCAACCAGCGGAGCAAAAGCCAGGATGGGCGGCCACTCCCTTGGCCGCCCGGCCAGCTAGCATTGCCGGGTAAAGGACGATAGACGAGCAGCGCCCATGGCCGATGACGCCACGCCGCAATGGAGCCTGGAGAGCCTGACCAAGGCCTACCAGCAAGGTTATATGGCCGGCCTTACTGGCCAGCCCAGAACGCGCCAGCCCTACCCTGACGAAATCCCCGCTGCGGCCTGGGAGGCCGGCTGGGACGACGGTTTCGAGCAGATGCGCCTGCAGCAGCACAGCGCCTGAGGAGCAGTTGCGATTGGAATCAATTCTGTAGGAGCGGCTTCAGCCGCGAAGCTCGCGGATAAATCCGCTCCTACAGTTCGCTGCGATTCATACCCCTCGCTTACAACGTCTTCTCGAATACCTTCGAATTGCGCTGGTAGTTGTACAGCGACGCCCGCGCGGTGGGCATGCGCTCGACGCTGCTTGGCTCGAAGCCGCGCTCGCGGAACCAGTGGGCGGTGCGGGTGGTGAGTACGAACAGGGTCTTGATCCCCTGCGCCCGCGCCCTGGCCTCGATCCGTTCCAGCAGCTCGTCACCACGACCGCCGTGACGGTAGTCGGGGTTGACCGCCAGGCAGGCCAGTTCACCGCAGTCGGAATCGGCGATGGGATAGAGCGCTGCGCAGGCGATGATCAGCCCCTCGCGTTCGACGATGCTGAACTGCTCGATCTCGCGCTCCAGCACCTCGCGCGAGCGACGCACCAGAATGCCCTGCTCTTCCAGCGGGCTGATCAGCTCGATCAGACCGCCGACATCCTCGATGGTCGCCTCACGCAGAGATTCGAACTGCTCCTGCGCCACCAGCGTGCCGTTGCCGGTGCGGGTGAACAGCTCGCTGAGCAGCGCGCCATCGGTGGCGTAGCTGACGATGTGGCTGCGTTTGACGCCGCCACGGCAGGCCTCGGCTGCGGCATCGAGCAGTTCGCCCTGATAATTGCTGCCCAGGCGCGCCAGATGCGCCGGCACCTGCTGCGGGCGCAGCTCACGCACCAACCTGCCCTGCTCGTCGAGCAGACCGTCTTCGGCGCCGAACAGCAATAGCTTGTCCGCACCCAGGTCGATGGCCGCGCGGGTAGCGACGTCCTCACAGGCCAGATTGAAGATCTCCCCGGTAGGCGAGTACCCCAGCGGCGACAGCAGCACGATGCTGCGCTCGTCGAGTTGGCGATTGATGCCCTTGCGATCGATACGCCGCACTTCGCCGGTGTGGTGATAGTCGATGCCGTCGAGCACGCCGATCGGCCGCGCGGTGACGAAGTTGCCGCTGGTCAGACGCAGGCGCGAGCCCTGCATCGGCGAGGCGGCCATGTCCATCGACAGGCGCGCTTCGATGGCGATGCGCAACTGGCCGACAGCGTCGATCACGCATTCCAGGGTCGGTGCGTCAGTAATGCGCAGGTCACGATGGTAGTGCGGGATCAGGCCACGAGCAGCTAGGCGCGCCTCGATCTGCGGACGCGAGCCGTGTACCAGCACCAGGCGCACGCCGAGGCTGTGCAGCAGCACCAGATCGTGGACGATATTGGCGAAGTTCGGGTGGGCAACGCCCTCGCCCGGCAGCATGACCACGAAGGTGCAGTCGCGGTGAGCGTTGATGTAGGGCGAAGCGTGGCGTAACCAGGTAACGTAGTCGTGCATGTAGAGATCCGTAGCGTCCAGACGTAGGGCGGGTACAACCCGCCATGAGCGATAGGGCGGGCTCGGGGCTGGCTCTCATCGTCGTTGCACGTCTTCACTCCGCGTCAGGCAATAGTGTTGGATCAACTGGCGCAGCAGCGCCACAGTGGGTTCGATGCGCGCCAGCTCCAGGTGTTCCCCGGGCTGGTGGGCGCAGTCGATGTCACCGGGGCCGAGCACCAGGGTCTCGCAGCCAAGTTGCTGAAGATAAGGCGCCTCGGTGCCAAATGCCACCGCTTGCGCGCTGTGCCCGGTCAGACGCTCGGCCAGGCGCACCAGCTCGGCATCGGCAGATTGCTCGAAGGGCGGTACGGCCGGGAACAACGGGCCGTAGTCGATGCGCACCTGATGCTTGAGCGCCAACGGCTGCAGCTTGCCGCGAATCGCCTCACGCAGTTGCTCCGGGTCCATGCCCGGCAACGGGCGCAGGTCGAACTCCAGCGCGCACTGGCCGCAGATGCGGTTGGGATTATCGCCGCCATGGATGCAGCCAAGATTCAGCGTCGGTTGCGGCACGCCGAATTGCGGGTTGTTGAACTCGCGTTGCCACTGCGCGCGCAGGCCGCGCAACTCGCCCATCACGTCCTGCATGGCCTCCAGCGCACTGCGGCCAAGCGCCGGGTCGGAGGAATGGCCGCTCTGGCCGAGAATGTCGATGCGCTCCATCATCACACCCTTGTGCAGGCGGATGGGCTTGAGGCCGGTCGGCTCGCCAATCACCGCAGCACGGCCAAGCGGCCGGCCGGCCTCGGCCAGGGCGCGAGCGCCGGCCATGGAGCTCTCTTCATCACAGGTGGCAAGGATCAGCAGCGGTTGCTTGAACGGCTGATCGAGCAGCGGCCGCACGGCTTCGATGGCCAGGGCAAAAAAACCTTTCATGTCGCAACTGCCGAGGCCCACCCAGCGGTCGCCGACCTCGGTCAGCTTGAGTGGGTCGGTCTGCCACAGCGCGGCATCGAAGGGCACGGTGTCGCTATGCCCGGCCAGCACCAGACCGCCAGGGCCGGAGCCATAGCTGGCGAGCAGGTTGAATTTGCCCGGAGCGATCTGCTGGGTTTCGCAGGCAAAACCCAGATCACCCAGCCAGGCAGCGAGCAGCTCGATGACGGGCGCGTTGCTCTGGTCCCAATTGGGCTGGGTGCAGCTCACCGATGGCGCAGCGATCAGCGCAGCGAACTGCTCTTGAAAGGACGGCAGGGGCATCGGCGATCTCCAAAAAACGATGCCCCATCATAGGGGCATCGTCCTGTCGGTGAAACCGCCGAAGTGGAATCAAACCCCGCCGAACAGCGCGCGCAGGATGAAGAAGAAGATGATCGACAGGATCGCACCTGCCGGCAGGGTAATGATCCAGGACAGGAATATCTTGCCGATCATGCCCAGGTTCAGTGCGCCGATGCCGCGTGCCAGGCCAACACCGAGAATGGCGCCGACCAGGGTGTGGGTGGTAGAAACCGGCAGCCCCAGACCTGAAGCGCTGACTACGGTGGTGGCGGCAGCCAGCTCCGCAGCAAAACCACGGCTTGGCGTCAGCTCGGTGATTTCCTTGCCGATGGTGGCGATAACCTTGTAACCGTAGGTGGCCAGGCCGACCACGATACCCAGTGCACCCAGCAGCAGAATCCAGCCCGGTACCAGAGACTTTTCCCCGGCAGCCAGCTCACCGCCACTCTGGATCACGCCGACGATGGCGGCCAGCGGACCGACCGCATTGGCCACGTCGTTGGAGCCATGAGCAAATGCCATGGAGCAGGCGGTGAAGATCATCAGGATGGCGAACACTTTCTCCACGCTGGAGAAATGGAAGGCCTTGTCAGCCTCGACATCGACATGGATGCGGCTGAGCAGGGCAATACCGATGAGCATGACCAGCACACCGATAGCGACCGAAAGCAGGAACCCTTCGGTGCTGGAAAGGTTCAGACCAACATGCTTGAGGCCCTTGGTCATGGTCATCAGCGAGATCACAAAACCGGTGATGAACATGTACAGCGGTACGTAGCGCTTGGCGTTCAGGAAGGGATTATCGGTGTCGATGATCAGTTTCTGCACGCTGACGAACAGGCAGAAGGAGATGATCCCGGCCAGCAGCGGCGTAACCACCCAACTGGCGACGATAGGGCCGACGCCGCCCCAGTGCACCGCATCCATCGACACGCCGACTGCAGCGAAGCCGATCACGGCACCGACGATGGTATGTGTGGTCGATACCGGCCAGCCACGTGTCGAAGCCACCAGCAGCCAGGTACCGGCTGCCAGCAACGCCGACATCATGCCCAGCACCATCAGATTGGGGCTGATCATGTTGGCATCGACGATGCCGTTCTTGATGGTTTCGGTCACCTCGCCGCCAGCCAGATAGGCACCGGCGAACTCGAAGACCATGGCGATGATGATCGCCTGCTTGATGGTAAGTGCACGCGAGCCAACGGATGTACCCATAGCATTGGCTACATCGTTGGCTCCAACACCCCAGGCCATGAAAAAACCGAAAAGGCAGGCAAGAACGAGCAGAACCAGCCCGTAGTCCGCAATCAGAGACATAAATTAGTTTTCCGTAGATCCCAGAAAGGACACTGGCGCTTAGCGCGCCAGCAGTTGTTCCAGTCGGTTGCCCACTCGTTGGGCACGGTCGGCGACATCGCCGACCCAGTCGATGATCTGATAGAGGAACATCACATCGACCGGGGGAAGGTCCTTCTCCAGCTTGAACAGGTTGCGGCGCACCTCGATTTGCAGGCGATCGGTATCGTTTTCGATCGAACCGAGCTCCTCGATCAGGGTTTCCACCAGCACCGCTTCACGGCCGGCGAAACCGGTCTCGAGCAGCTCGTCCAATTCGTTCATCGCTTTCAGCGCCTGGGCGCTGGCGTCCACGCTGCGCTGCACGTAGGTACGCATCAGCGGCTGCAGCGGCTGCGGAATGGCCATCTGGCGGCCAAGCATCAGCCCGGCGATGTCCTTGGCACGGTTGGCGACTTTGTCCTGTACACTGAGCAGCTCAAGCAGGTCCGAACGCGGTACCGGCAGGAACAGGCTCTTGGGCAGGTGCAGGCGCACGCTTTTCTTCAGCTTGTCGGCCTCGTGCTCCAGCCGGGACATCTCCTGTTGCACCTGTTCTACCTTGGCCCAATCCTCGGCCATTATGGCCTCGAAGAAGGGCACCAGGTTCGCCGCGCACTCGTGGGCCTTGGCGATATGCTGTTGCATGGGGCCGATGGGTGAACGACCGAACAGGCTGACAAAGGGATTGATAGGCATAGGGTAAGCCCCCGTTTTGAGAAGGCCGCAAGTATAGGGACCGGCTTCGTCATCCGCCAGCGCGTGTCATCGGTCTGTCACATTTTCATAAAAGGCTATCTAGCTCCTCACCATGGTCAAAGAAACCGAAATCAAACTGCGCGCCAGCCGCGCCACCCTGGCAGCACTGCGTGAACACCCGCTGCTGAAGAAGCGCAACAAGAGCGGCTGGCAACGCGGCGAACTGTTCAACCAGTACTATGACACCCCCGATCGCGAGTTGGCCGGGGCCAAGGTCGCCCTGCGCCTGCGCCGTGACGGCGAGCAGTTCATCCAGACCCTGAAGAGCCGCGGCCAGAGCGTCGCCGGCCTGTCCGAACGCAACGAGTGGGACTGGTACCTGAGCAAGGCCAAGCTCGACCTGAAAAAGCTCGACGACAGTTGCTGGCCGGCCAGCCTGGCCGAACTGGACAAGAAAACCCTGCAGCCGCTGTTCACCACCGATTTCGTCCGTGAAAAAGCGGAGATTGCCTGGGGCCGTGGCAAGGCCAAGGTCGTCATCGAAGCCGCGCTGGACCTGGGCAAGGTGATCGCCGGTGAAGGCGAAGAAGAGATTTGCGAGCTGGAGCTGGAGCTGCGCCAGGGCGAACCCGCCGCGCTGCTGGAGCTGGCCTGTGAGCTGGCCGCCGAACTGCCGCTGATGCCCTGCGACATCAGCAAGGCCGAGCGGGGCTATCGTCTGTTCGATGCTGGCAGCTATAACCTCAGCCTGCCAGCACCCGAGCTGCAGGGTGAGATGAGCCTGGACGACGCTTTCGCCGCACTAGCCTGGCACCTGCTCGGCGCCAGCCAGCGCCTGGCCGAGCAGTATCGCTGGAACGGTCACTGGAGTCTGTTGCAGCAATGGCTGGAGCAACTGATCGACCTGCGCGCCCTGCTCGCCAGCCTCGGCCAGGCGGCGCCGCGTGCCAGCTCGCGCGAATTGCGTGAAGCACTCGATGCGCTGCTCGATGACTGGCGACCGCGCCTGGCGGCTGGGCAGCACGACGACAGCATGCGGCGCAACGCTCCCGCGCTGTTCGCCGCCGAACTGGATGGCTGCCGCTGGGGCCTGCTGTCGCTGAAGCTGTCGCACTGGCTGCTGCAACGCAGCTGGACGGCAGAGCGCAACAATCGCGGTAACCGCCAGGGTAACGCAGCCCTGGGCAACTGGCTGCCGACCCTGCTGAACGAAGAAGGCACGGCCCTGCAGCTGCGCCGCTACCAGCAGCAACCGGAAGACCTGGCCGAGCAGATGCCACGCCTGGAGCGTCTGCTGGTCTGGTTGCGTCTGGCGCGAGGCGTGCTGGAAGTGCCCGAGGTCGACCGCCTGTATGGCGAGCTGAACAAGCTGTATGGTCTGGCGCAGCAGGAATTGGACGATGAGCAGCGCCAACTGCGTGCGACTCAGACGCAGATCGTGAACAGCCTCAAGGCCTGGAAGGCGTTGGTGAAATAGCGCATGCACGGCGCACCCTACCGCATGAAAAACGGGCCCCGCGGGGCCCGTTTTGCTTTCAGCCAGAAGCTCAGTTGCTGCTGGTGCTGCGACGGCTGTCGACGACCTGCTGCCAGGACGGATTGGTGGTCTCGTCCATGGCCTGCTGCATGGCCTTCTTGCGTTTTTCCTCGGCGCGATGGGCGAAGAACCAGGCCAGGAAGGTGGCAAACGACACCGCCAGCAGGATCAGGCTGGCCACCGCGTTGATCTCCGGCTTAACCCCCAGGCGCACGGCGGAGAAGATCTCCATTGGCAAGGTAGTCGAACCCGGACCAGAGACGAAGCTGGCCAATACCAGGTCGTCCAGCGACAGGGCGAAGGACATCATCGCCCCTGCTGCCAGCGACGGCGCGATCATCGGCACGGTGATCAGGAAGAACACCTTCCACGGCCGCGCCCCCAGGTCCATGGCCGCCTCTTCGATGGACATGTCCAGCTCACGCAGACGCGACGACACCACCACCGCCACATAGGCCGAGCAGAAGGTGGTGTGGGCGATCCAGATGGTGGTCATGCCACGCTGCATCGGCCAGCCGATCAGCTGCGCCATCAGCACGAACAGCAGCAGCAGCGACAGACCGGTGATCACTTCCGGCATCACCAGCGGCGCGGTGACCAGGCCACCGAACAGGGTGCGGCCCTTGAAGTGGGTGATGCGGGTCAGCACGAAGGCCGCGAGGGTGCCCAGCGCCACCGCCGCGATGGCGGTGTAGCAGGCGATCTCCAGCGAGCGCATCACCGAGTTCATCAGTTGGGTGTTGTCCAGCAAACCGACGTACCACTTAACCGACCAGCCGCCCCACACCGTTACCAGCCGCGAGGCGTTGAACGAGTAGATGACCAGAATGACCATGGGCAGGTAGATGAAGATCAAGCCAGCCCAGAGCATGATGCTGGAGAAACTGAAACGCTTCATGGGCGGCCCTCCAGTTCTTTCGCCTGGTTACGGTTAAAGAGAATGATGGGCACGATCAGGATCGCCAGCATCACCACGGCCAGGGCGGACGCTACCGGCCAGTCGCGGTTGTTGAAGAACTCCTGCCACAGCACCTTGCCGATCATCAGGGTCTCCGGGCCGCCAAGCAGTTCGGGGATGACGAACTCGCCGACCACCGGAATGAACACCAGCATGGAGCCGGCGATGATGCCGTTCTTCGACAGCGGCACGGTGATCTTCCAGAAGTTGTTGAAATTACTCGAACCCAGATCGGAGGCGGCCTCCAGCAGGCTGAGGTCGTGCTTCACCAGGTTGGCGTAGAGCGGCAGGATCATGAACGGCAGGTACGAATACACGACGCCGATATAGACCGCGGTGTTGGTGTTGAGAATCTGCAGCGGCGTATCGATCAGACCAATGCCCATCAGCAGGCTGTTGAGCAGGCCGTTGTTGCCGAGAATGCCCATCCAGGCATAGACGCGGATCAGGATCGCAGTCCAGGTCGGCATCATGATCAGCAGCAGCAGTACCGTCTGGTGCTCTTTCGGCGCCCGGGCGATGGCATAGGCCATCGGGTAGCCGATCAACAGGCAGAGCAAGGTGCTGAAGAAGGCGATCTGCAGCGAACCCAGGTAGGCCGACAGGTACAGGGCATCTTCGCTAAGGAAGATGTAGTTGCCGAAATTCAACAGCAGCGTCAGCTTGTTGTCCGCCCACTGGTAGATTTCCGTGTAGGGCGGAATCGCCACGTCGGCTTCGGCGAAGCTGATCTTCAGCACGATGATGAAGGGCAGCAGGAAGAACATGAACAGCCAGAGGAAGGGTATGCCTATAACGGCATGCCGCCCAGTGGGCAGATAGCGCGCCAGTTTGCTCGGTTTCATGATTGCAGTACCACGCCGCTGTCGTCTTCCCAGTACACCACCACCGGATCGTCCCAGGTCGGGCGCTTGCCGCGGCGCTCGGCGTTGGCGATGAAGCACTGCACGATCTGCCCGGAAGTGAGCTTGACGTGGTACACCGAGTGACCGCCGAGGTAGGCGATGTCGTGCACGTGGCCACGGCTCCAGTTGTAATCGGGATGCTCGTGGTCATCCGGCAGCGCGGTGGCCATCAGCAGTTTTTCCGGACGCAGGGCGTAGCTGACGGACTTGTTCTCGGCGCGCGTACTGACGCCGTGGCCGATGTAGATCGGCTTGTCCAGATGCGGGCAGTCGATGATCGCGTGGTCGGCCTCGTCGCTGGTGATCTGACCGTCGAACAGGTTGACGTTGCCGATGAACTCACACACCAGGCGGCTGGTCGGCGTCTCGTAGATATCGATCGGGCTACCGGTCTGGGCGATCCAGCCCAGGTGCATGATGGCGATGCGCTGGGCCATGGTCATGGCCTCTTCCTGGTCGTGGGTCACCATCACACAGGTCACGCCGACACGCTCAATGATCTCCACCAGCTCCAGCTGCATCTGCGAACGCAGCTTCTTGTCCAGCGCGCCCATCGGTTCGTCGAGCAGCAGCAGTTTGGGGCGTTTGGCCAGGGAGCGGGCCAGGGCCACGCGCTGACGCTGACCACCGGAAAGCTGATGCGGCTTGCGCTTGGCGTACTGGGTCATGTGTACCAGCTTGAGCATCTCGGCCACGCGCTCTTCGATCTCGGCCTTGGGCAGCTTGTCCTGCTGCAGGCCGAAGGCGATGTTCTGCGCCACCGTCATGTGCGGGAACAGCGCGTAGGACTGGAACATCATGTTGATCGGCCGCTGGTAGGGCGGCATGTCGGTGATGTCGACGCCATCGAGGATGATGCGTCCTTCGGTCGGACGCTCGAAGCCGGCGAGCATGCGCAGCAGGGTCGACTTGCCGGAGCCGGAGCCACCCAGCAGGGCGAAGATCTCGCCCTTGTTGATGGTCAGCGAGACATCGTCGACGGCCACCGTCTCGTCGAACTTCTTGGTCACCCGATCGATCTTGACCAGCACCTCTTTCGGTGTCTGATCCCCCTCGAGGGCTTTTTTGTAGGCGCTGGAGGCAACAGCCATTTAGGAAAACTCCCGGAAGATTGTGCCCGACCCCTGCGGCCGGGCAGGAACGATTACTGACCCGACTTGACCTTGGTCCAACTGCGGGTCATCAGGCGCTGCACGCGAACCGGCAGCTCGGCGGAGATGTACAGTTTGTCCAGCACCGCTTGTGACGGGTAAACGGAGGGGTCGTTGCGCACCTCCTCATCCATGAATTCATCCGCCTTGGTATTGGGGTTGGCATAACCGACGTAGTCACTGACTTCGGCGATCACCTCGGGCGCGAGGAGGAAGTTGATGAAGGCATGTGCCTGTTCGGCGTTCGCCGCGTCGGCGGGAATGGCCATCATGTCGAACCAGAGGTTGGCGCCTTCCTTGGGAATGCTGTAGGCGATTTCGATGCCCTTGCCAGCCTCGTCGGCACGGTCGGCGGCCTGCAGGATGTCGCCGGAGAAACCGGCAGCCACGCAGATGTTGCCGTTGGCCAGATCACCGATGTACTTGGAGCTGTGGAAGTAGGTGACGTAGGGGCGCACTTCCAGCAGCTTGGCCTCGGCCTTGGCGTAGTCGTCGGGGTTGGTGCTGTTGGGGTCCAGGCCAAGGTAATTGAGCATGGCCGGGATCATTTCATCACCGGAATCGAGGAAGGCGACGCCGCACTGGCTGAGCTTCTTGATGTTCTCGGTCTCGAACAGCACGGCCCAGGAATCGATCTCCTCGACACCGAGCGCGGCCTTGACCTTCTCGACGTTGTAGCCGATGCCGTTGGTGCCCCACAGGTAGGGCACCGAATACTGGTTACCGGGGTCGTTGGTCTCCAGCTGCTTGAGCAGCGCCGGATCGAGATTGTCCCAGTTGCTCAGCTTGCTGCGGTCGAGTGGCTGGAAGGCGCCGGCGCGAATCTGCTTGCCGAGGAAGTGGTTGGACGGCACCACCACATCGTAGCCACTGCGGCCGGCGAGCAGTTTGCCTTCGAGGGTTTCGTTGGAGTCGAAGACGTCATAGATCGGCTTGATGCCGGTTTTCGCCTCGAACTTGGCCAGCGTCTCTTCACCGATGTAATCGCTCCAGTTGTAGATGTGCACCTTGGGTTGGGCCAGGGCCACACCACAGACAGCGGAGGCCGCCAGGGCGATCAGAGACTTGGGCAGGGTAACTCGCACAGTATCATCCTCGTTATTGTGTGCCGCCCGAAAAAGGCGCGGCACTTTATAGGAAAATCTTCCGCCGATCAGCGTCCGCTCTTGATTCTCGTCCAGTCGCGGGTCAGCCAGCGTTGCACCTCGGGCGTACGCTCCTCGGCAACGTAGAGTTTGGCCATGACCTCCTCGCTGGGATAAACGCCCGGGTTCTCGCGCACGCTCTCGTCGACCAGCTCGGTGGCCTTGAGGTTGGGGTTGGCGTAGGCCACGTAGTCGCTGATCTTGGCGATCACGTCGGGGCGCAGCAGGTAGTTGATGAAGGCGTGCGCTTCGTCGACGTTCTTCGAGTCCTTGGGGATGGCCAGCAGGTCCGCCCACATGGCGGTGCCTTCCTTGGGAATGATGTAGATGATCTCGTCGCTGCGGCCGGCCTCTTCGGCGCGGTCGGCGGCCTGCAGCACGTCACCGGAGTAACCGAAAGCGGCGCAGATGTTGCCATTGGCCAGATCGGAGATGAACTTGGAACTGTGGAAGTAGGTGATGTAGGGACGCACCTTCATCATCTGCTCGAAGGCCTTCTCGTAGTCTTCGCGCTTGGTGGTATGCGGCGACATGCCCAGGTAGTTGACCGTCTGCGGCAGCACTTCGTCGCCCGAGTCGAGCAGGGCGATGCCACAGGAGGCGAGTTTCTCGGCATATTGCGGGTCGAACAGCAGCGCCCATGAATCCAGCGGGGCGTCATCGCCGAGCACGGCACGGGCCTTGGTGGCGTTCAGGCCGATGCCATTGGTGCCCCACAGGTAGGGCACCGAGTATTCGTTGCCGGGGTCGCCCGCGGCCAGGTTCTTCATGATGGTCGGATCGAGATTGACCAGGTTGGGCAGTTTGGACTTGTCCAGTTTCAGGTAGGTGCCGGCACGTACCTGCTTGGCCAGAAAGTGGTTGGTAGGCACCACCACGTCATAGCCGCTCTGGCCGGTGGCCAGCTTGCCATCGAGGGTTTCGTTGGAGTCGAAAACGTCATACACCACCTTGATACCGGTTTCCTTCTCGAACTCGGCGATGGTGTCCGGCGCAATGTAGTCGGACCAGTTGTAGACCTTGACCACACGATCGGCTGCCTGAGCTGCGGACATGCCAATGGCAGCGGCGACAAGGCCGGCCAGCAGGGTAGAACGACGCATAACGTTTCCTCTTCTCGCGATTTGGGTACCTGGCGGGCGAACCCGCCAGGCGGCGTTGCTTCGTTGCTTAGCGACCGGACTTGATCTTGGTCCAGCTGCGGGTCATGTTGCGCTGCACCGCCGGCGCCAGGTCCGGGAAGGTGTAGATCTTCTTCAGCACTTCCGGAGTCGGGTAAACGCCCGGATCGGTGCGCAGCGCCTCATCGACCAGCGGCGTAGCTGCGGCGTTGCCGTTGGGGAACTGCACGTAGTTGGTGATGTTGGCCATCACCGCCGGCTCCATCAGGTAGTTGAGGAACACGTGTGCAGCTTCGACGTTCTTGGCGTCGGCCGGCACTGCCAGCATGTCGAAGAAGGAGCCCGCGCCTTCCTTCGGAATGTTGTAGCCGACTTCCACGCCGTTCTTCGCTTCTTCGGCGCGTGCCTTGCTCTGGTAGATATCGCCCGAGTAGCCGATGGCGACGCAGATGTTGCCGTTGGCCAGGTCGGAGATGTACTTGGAGCTGTGGAAGTAAGCCACCGAAGGACGGATGGAGAGGAACAGTTCCTCGGCCTTCTTCAGTTCGTCAGCCTTGCTGCTGTCCGGGGCGTAGCCCAGGTAGTGCAGAGCGGCCGGGAGAATTTCGGTTGGGGAATCGAGGAAGGAAACGCCGCAGGCCTTCAGCTTTTCCATGTTCTCGGGCTTGAACACCAGATCCCAGGAGTCGACCGGCGCGTCTTCGCCGAGCACGGCCTTGACCTTCTCGACGTTGTAGCCGATGCCGATGGTGCCCCACATGTAGGGGATCGAGTACTGGTTGCCCGGATCGCTCGGCTCCAGGGCCTTGAGCAGGTCCTTGTCCAGGTTCGACCAGTTCGGCAGCTTGGACTTGTCCAGTTTCTGGAACACGCCAGCCTTGATCTGCTTGGCCAGGAACGGGTTGGACGGCACGACTACGTCGTAACCGGAGCTGCCGGCCAGCAGCTTGGCTTCCAGTACTTCGTTGCTGTCGAAGACGTCGTAGACGACCTTGATGCCGGTTTCCTTCTCGAAGTTGGCCAGCGTGTCTTCGGCGATGTAATCGCTCCAGTTGTAGACATGCAGCACCTTGCTGTCAGCCTGAGCAGCGCCTGCCACGGCCGCGGTCAGGGACAACGCGAGAAGGGTCTTGCCGAATGTTTTCATGCGTACAGCTCCTGTTGTTGTGTCGTTATTCCAGAGGTCGCGCAAGCCGTTCGAATCAGGCCGGCTCGTGCACTCTGGCGCAGTCTGGCAAGGTCATGGCACCGCTGACAACTTTCCGTGACTGCGGGCTTTCAGACCGACAGGTCACGCAGGGTCAGATCCAGGCACTTGCGTGCTTTCTCTACCAGCTCATCCACTTCCGCCTGGCTGATCACCAGTGGTGGCGCAATGATCATGGTGTCGCCCACGGCGCGCATGATCAGACCATTATTAAAGCAGTGGCCGCGGCAGATCATGCCTACCGCCTTGTCACCCGGATAACGTGTGCGCGTCGCCTTGTCCTGCACCAACTCGATGGCGCCAAGCATGCCGACGCCGCGCACTTCGCCCACCAGCGGGTGATCGGCCAGCTCACGTAGGCGCTTTTGCAGGTAGGGTGCGGTTTCTGCCTTCACCCGCTCGACGATGCCTTCTTCCTTGAGAATGCGCAGGTTCTCCAGGCCCACCGCTGCCGCCACTGGATGGCCGGAATAGGTAAAGCCATGGTTGAAATCGCCGTGCGCTTCGATCACCTCGAACACCTTGTCGCTGACGATCAACCCGCCCATCGGTACGTAACCGCTGGTAAGGCCCTTGGCGATGGTCATCAGGTCAGGCTTGAGGTCGTAGTACTGGCTGCCGAACCACTCGCCGGTACGGCCGAAACCGCAGATCACTTCATCGGCGACGAAAAGAATGTCGTACTTGGCCAGGATTACCTTGATGCGCGGCCAGTAGGTCTCGGGCGGAATGATCACGCCGCCAGCGCCCTGGATCGGCTCGGCAATAAAAGCTGCAACGTTTTCTTCGCCCAGTTCGAGAATCTTCTTCTCCAACTGGTCGGCAGCCCAGATACCGAATGCTTCAGGCGACTGGTCGCCGCCCTCGCCGAACCAGTACGGCTGCGGAATGTGCGCGATACCCGGGATCGGCAGGTCGCCCTGCTCGTGCATGAACTTCATGCCGCCGAGGCTGGCACCGGCCACGGTGGAGCCGTGGTAACCGTTGTCGCGGCCGATGATGATCTTCTTGCCCGGCTGGCCCTTGCACGCCCAGTAGTGGCGTACCAGACGCAGCATGGTGTCATTGCCCTCCGAGCCCGAACCGGTGAAGAACACGTGGTCCATGCCGGCCGGCGCCAGCTGGGAAATGGCATGCGCCAGCTCCAGCACCGGCGGATGGGCGGTCTGGAAGAAGGTGTTGTAGAACGGCAACTGGCGCATCTGCGTAGCGGCAGCTTCGACCAGCTCCTCGCGACCATAGCCGACCGCCACACACCACAGACCGGCCATGCCATCGAGGATCTTGTTGCCCTCGCTGTCCCACAGGTGCACGCCTTTTGCCTCGGTGATGATGCGCGGGCCCTTCTCGGCCAGCTGCTTGTAATCACTGAACGGCGCCAGGTGGTGGGCCTGGCTCAGGGCCTGCCACTGGGCGGTCTTGGGGTTCTTGGATTGCTGGTTCATCACAACACCTTATTGGTGCGAGCCGCCTTGGCGGCCCACGAAAAATCCGTTGGTTCGTGGAAGGTGCTCCAGCGGCGGCCATCGCCACTGAAGCCCTTCCACAGTGCCATCAATGCATTACACCGACAGCAGGAGGAACTCGCGTTCCCAGGAGCTGATCACGCGCTTGAAGTTCTCGTGCTCGGCACGCTTGACCGCGACATAGCCACGGATGAACTTCTCGCCGAGGAATTTCTCGGCGTCCTTGCAGGCTTCCATACGCTCCAGGGCGCTCTCGATGGTCACCGGCAGGCGCAGATTGCGACGCTCGTAGCCGCGGCCCTTGACCGGTGCACCGGGCTTGACCCCGCCAACCATGCCCATGTAGCCGCACAGCAGGGTCGCCGCCAGCACCAGGTAGGGGTTGGCATCAGCGCCAGCCAGGCGATTTTCCACGCGGCGGTTCTGCGGGCTGGCCTCAGGTACGCGCAGGCCTACGGTGCGGTTTTCCTCGCCCCACTCCACGTTCACCGGCGCCGAGGTATCGGGCAGGAAGCGGCGGAACGAGTTGACGTTCGGCGCGAACAGCGGCAACAGCTCGGGGATGTATTTCTGCAACCCCCCGATGTGGTGCATGAACAGCTCGCTCATCGTCCCGTCTTCGTTGGAGAAGATGTTCTTGCCGGTTTTGATGTCGACCACGCTCTGGTGGATGTGCATGGCGCTGCCAGGCTCGTCGGTGATCGGCTTGGCCATGAAAGTGGCCGCCACGTCATGTTTGAGCGCGGCCTCACGCATGGTGCGTTTGAACACCAGAATCTGGTCGGCCAGGTGCAGTGCATCGCCATGACGGAAGTTGATTTCCATCTGCGCTGGGCCTTCTTCGTGGATCAGAGTGTCCAGATCCAGGCCTTGCAGTTCGCACCAGTCGTACATGTCTTCGAACAGCGGGTCGAACTCGTTGGCCGCATCGATGGAAAAGCTCTGACGTCCGGTTTCCGGGCGGCCGGAGCGGCCAACAGGTGCTACCAGCGGGAAGTCCGGATCGCTGTTGCGCTTGGTCAGATAGAACTCCATCTCCGGCGCGACGATGGGCTTCCAGCCCTTCTCGGCGTACATCTGCAACACCTTCTTGAGAATGTTGCGCGGCGACAGTTCGATGGGGTTGCCCTGCTTGTCGAACGTATCGTGGATCACCATGGCAGTGGGCTCGATGGCCCAGGGCACGACGAAGACAGCGTTGGCATCCGGACGGCAGAACATGTCGATGTCCGCTTCGTCCAGCAGGTCATAATAGATGTCGTCCTCGACATAGTCGCCCGTCACGGTCTGCAGCAGCACGCTCTCGGGGAGGCGCATGCCTTTCTCGTCGAGAAACTTGTTGGTCGGCGAGATCTTGCCGCGGGCAATGCCGGTCAGGTCACTGATCAGGCATTCGACTTCGGTGATTTTGCGTTCTTTCAGCCAGCTCGTGAGCTGGTCTAGCTTGGTACTCATAGAGACCTCAGGGTTGTAGAACCAGCTTGAGTTATAGCGGGTTCAGCGTTGCCCCGCCTTCTCCCTGCAAGCCTCACCAAAGGCCTGAAAGAAGGCGAGATATTCGGGTGGATGCTACTAGGGGTGCGGCACCTCCGACACCTGGCATTTCACTCCACCGAAATAAAATCGCTCACCCTTTCTCACGAGCGCCGAGCCTTCTAGCTCGGGGTATTGCGCGAGCCCAGCAAAGCCCGCGAGTGAGCGGTGCGCTGCAGAGCAACGGCCTGGGCGCACGCCAGGGAGCGTTGCGCAGCCACGTACGCTATCGTGCAGGGTATGGAATGAGCGAACAGCCTGACGAGACAGGCCACGCGGCGCAGAGGCCGCAAAGGAGAGATGTTGCTGCGTTGCAGCGGTCATGCTCATGACTGATCCGGCCTGCATGATGAGCGGGCTCGCCTCGTTGATGAGGGAAGAGGTCGCGTGACCGATGGTCCTGGTGCAAGCGCTGACGCCGATGGCCGGCAGGCAAAACATGAGACACCCGTATTATTGCTGTTATGGGTTTGAACCGAGCTTAGCCTTGTTCATTTTTTTACACAATAGCTCTGTAAAAAATTGAACACACCCCACTGAGCAGCCTGAGAGATCAACGCTTGGAGCCCGCTGAAAGGCCTTGAAATGCCCCAAAAATGGCCACCACGCCCCACTACAGGGCATCATTGGGCCAGCTTGACAGTAAAGTGCGTTTCGGATTGACTCACACCCATGCAGTCGCATGATTGATATATTTAACAAAAAGGTGTTGCATCATGTCGGTACCCCCGCGTGCCGTTCAGCTTAACGAAGCGAACGCGTTCCTCAAGGAACATCCCGAGGTCCAGTTCGTCGACCTTCTTATTGCAGATATGAATGGCGTGGTGCGCGGCAAGCGCATCGATCGAAACGCCCTGCACAAGGTGTACGAGAAAGGCATCAACCTGCCGGCCTCGCTCTTCGCCCTCGACATCAATGGTTCCACCGTCGAGAGCACCGGCCTTGGTCTGGATATCGGTGACGCCGACCGTATCTGCTTCCCCATCCCCAATACCCTGTGCAACGAACCCTGGCAGAAGCGCCCCACCGCGCAGCTGTTGATGACCATGCACGAGCTGGACGGCACGCCTTTCTTCGCCGACCCGCGCGAGGTATTGCGCCAGGTAGTGCAGAAGTTCGACGAACTGGGCCTGCGTATCTGCGCAGCCTTCGAACTGGAGTTCTACCTGATCGACCAGGAGAATGTGAACGGTCGCCCGCAGCCGCCACGCTCGCCGATCTCCGGCAAGCGCCCGCATTCCACTCAGGTCTACCTGATCGACGACCTCGACGAGTACGTCGATTGCCTGCAGGACATGCTCGAAGCGGCCAAGGAGCAGGACATCCCGGCCGACGCCATCGTCAAGGAAAGCGCCCCGGCGCAGTTCGAGGTCAACCTGCATCACGTCGAAGATGCCATCAAGGCCTGCGACTACGCGCTGCTGCTCAAGCGCCTGATCAAGAACATCGCCTACGACCATGAAATGGATTCCACCTTCATGGCCAAGCCCTACCCGGGCCAGGCGGGCAATGGTCTGCACGTGCATATCTCGCTGCTGGACAAGAAGACCGGCAAGAACATCTTCGCCGCCGACGACCCGCTGCAGAACACCTCGCTGCGCCATGCCGTGGGCGGCATTCTCGACACCATGGCGGCGTCGATGGCTTTCCTCTGCCCCAACGTCAACTCCTACCGTCGCTTCGGCGCACAGTTCTACGTGCCCAATGCACCGAGCTGGGCGCTGGACAACCGCACCGTGGCCGTACGCGTGCCGACTGGCAGCGCCGACGCGGTACGCATCGAACACCGCGTTGCCGGTGCTGATGCCAACCCCTACCTGATGCTGGCGTCGATTCTCGCCGGTATCCACCACGGCCTGACCAACCAGATCGAACCGGGCGAGCCGATCGAGGGCAACTCCTACGAACAGCTCGAACCCAGCCTGCCGAACAACCTGCGCGATGCCCTGCGCGAGCTGGACGACAGCGAAGTGCTGAACAAGTACATCGACCCGAAGTACATCGACATCTTCGTCGCATGCAAGGAAGCCGAGCTGCAGGAGTTCGAGACCACCATCTCCGACCTCGAGTACAACTGGTACCTGCACACCGTGTAACACCGAGAAAGCCGGCCGCAGAGCCGGCTTCTTTTTGCCTGCCAACTGCCAACCGACAGCTCTGACGCTTTGCGTAGGGACCAGCGGTTCGCCACAAGGCGACTGCGCTGACATGCATCAAACTCCGGCAAATCAGACCGCCGGATACTGTTGCTTTGATCAATCGGGGAGTTACTCATGCAACGCGCTCTTGCCGCCATCCTGCTGGGCCTGAGCTGCGGCCTGGCTCAGGCCGCCGACAGCATCCGTGTCTACAACTGGAACGATTACATCGCGCCGCAGGTGCTGGAGAACTTCACTCGCGACACCGGCATCGAAGTCGAGTACCACACCTTCGCCAGCGCAGAGGAGTTGGCGCAAGCGCTGGAAAGCGGCCAGCCCATCGACATCGCCGTACCCTCGCACAACGACCTGCCAGGGCTGATCGCCAGCGGCCGCATTCGCCCGCTGGATTTCAACCTGCTGCCCAACCGCACGCACCTGGACAAGCAACTGCTGAGCAAGCTGGCTGCGGTCGACCCGCAGAACCAGCACGCCGTCCCCTACCTGTGGGGCGCGGTTGGCCTGGCAATCAATACCCCACGAGCCGAGGCCGCCTATGGTGGCCCCCTGCCGGACAGCTGGAGCCTGCTGTTCGACGCCGAACAGAGCAAGCGCCTGGCCAGTTGCGGCATCAGCGTGCTGGATGCACCGGATGAAACCCTGTCACTGCTGCTCAACTACCAGGGCCGCAGCCTGGCACGCAGCGCCCCAAGCCGCGTCGAGCGCGCCGGAGAGATACTCGACGCCCTGCGCCCGAACCTGCGCTACGTCGACAGCGAACGCTACATCGAAGATCTCAACAGCGGCGACCTGTGCCTGGCCATGGCCTGGGTCGGCGACGCCCTTGCCGCAGCCCAGGCCGGCCAGCCAGTGCGCTTCGTGGTACCGGACGAGGGTTCGGTACTGTTCGTCGACAACCTGGTGATTCCCGCCAATGCCAGCCGCCCCGATCTCTCCCACCGTTTCATCGACTACCTGATGCAGCCGCAGGTAATCGCCCAGATTACCGCCGAGACGCTCTACCCCAACGGCAATGCCGACTCGGCACAGTTCATCGACAGCGCCCTGCTGCAGCAGCCCGGCCTGTATCCGGATCAGGACACCAAGCGCCGCCTGTATCCATTGGAGGTTCTCTCGGAGAAACATGCCCAGGTACGCAACAACGTCTGGCAGCGCTTCCGCGACGGCAGCTGAACGGATGGCGAGGCTTGCCTCGCCAATAGCGCCTGACGTCCAATAGCACCTCGCCCACCGAGGAGCTCACCATGTCGCGCCCCGCCAGCATCCGCAAACCGCGCGCCAGCAGCCAGGCACGTATTGCCGTGATTCTCTCTGCCGCTCGTGAGTTGCTGGCCGAGCAGGGTATGGCCAACCTGTCGGTCTACACGGTGGCCGAACGAGCCGGCATTCCGCCTTCTTCGGTGTATCACTTCTTCGCCAGCGTGCCGGCCCTGCTCGAAGGGCTGACCGCGGACGTGCACGCAGCCTTCCGTGGCAGCCTGCTCGAACCGGTCGAGCATGCCGCATTGCGCACCTGGCACGACCTCTCGCGCCTGATCGAGCAGCGCATGCTGGCTATCTACGCCAAGGACGCCGCCGCACGGCAGCTGATCCTCGCCCAGCATGGTCTGGCTGAGGTGACCCAGGCTGATCACCAGCACGATCTGGAACTGGGCCGATTGATGCGCGCACTGTTCGAGCGGCACTTCCCCCTGCCGCAATTACCGATGGATATCGATGTATTCAGCCTGGCCATGTCCCTGGGTGATCGCGTCTACGCGCGCTCCGTGCAACTGTACGGGGAGATCACCCCGCGCCTGGCCGAAGAAGGCATGCGCGTATTCGATGCCTATCTCGGCCTGTATCTGCCGGCTGCATTGCCGAAACGAGCCACGCCGCTTATCCCGTAGGGTGCGCCGTGCGCACCGCTGACATCTCGGCAATCGAGGCCTGGGGCACCCTACGGCTTGCCAACTTCTGAATCGATAAAAATCGGATATTTTTTTTGCGATTCGACCAAGGCACCTTCTAATATCGATATTTATCGGATATAAATCGAACATCCCGCCCTGGTCGATGTTCAGCCACGGCACTCTGAATGGGCCGCCGGAGCGGCCTGCGAACGAGCCAAGAGGTGCTTCATGTCCCGTATCGTTACCGTCGCTGCGACCCAGATGGCCTGCTCCTGGGATACCCCCGCTAACATCGCCAACGCCGAGAGGCTGGTGCGCCAGGCGGCAGCCCAGGGCGCCCAGATCATCCTGATCCAGGAGCTGTTCGAGGCGCCCTACTTCTGCCAGAAACCGGACGCCGACTACACCCAGCTGGCCACCACGGTGGCGGAAAATCCGGCCATCCAGCACTTCCAGAAGGTCGCTGCCGAGCTGCAGGTGGTACTGCCGATCAGCTTCTTCGAGCGCGCTGGCCGCGCGCGCTTCAACAGCATCGCCGTCATCGATGCCGACGGCAGCAACCTCGGTATTTATCGGAAAAGCCATATCCCGGACGGCCCCGGTTACCACGAGAAGTATTACTTCAACCCCGGCGATACCGGCTTCAAGGTCTGGGATACCGCCTACGCCAGGATCGGTGTCGGCATCTGCTGGGACCAATGGTTCCCGGAATGCGCGCGCAGCATGGCGCTGATGGGCGCGGAAATCCTCTTCTACCCGACCGCCATCGGCAGCGAGCCGCATGACCCGAACATCAGCTCGCGCGATCACTGGCAGCGCGTGCAGCAGGGCCATGCCGGCGCCAACCTGATGCCGTTGGTGGCCAGCAACCGCATCGGCCGCGAGGAACAGGACGGCTACGACATCACCTTCTACGGCAGCTCGTTCATCGCCAACCAGTTCGGCGAGAAGGTCGAGGAGCTGAATCAGACCGAGGAAGGCGTGCTGGTGCACAGCTTCGATCTGACCGAGCTGGAGAAAGTGCGCACGGCCTGGGGTGTGTTCCGCGACCGACGGCCGAACCTATACTGGCCACTTTCCACGCTCGATGGTCAAACCCCGTCGATCTCGTAGGGTGCGCTGTGCGCACCTAGCCCTACAAACACTTTGCCGGTGCGCATGGCGCACCCTACGGAACCAGGACATGACCACGCTGACCACCACACCACGCGCCGATGGCTTTCGTATGCCGGCAGAATGGGAACCGCACAGCCAGACCTGGATGGTCTGGCCCGAGCGCCCGGACAACTGGCGCAACGGCGGCAAGCCGGCGCAGGCGGCCTTCACCGCAGTGGCCAAGGCCATCGCCCAGTTCGAACCGGTAACCGTCTGCGTATCCGCGGCGCAGTACGAGAACGCCCGCGCGCGACTGGATGACGACAACATCCGCCTGGTGGAAATCACCACCGACGACGCCTGGGTGCGCGACACCGGCCCGACCTTCATCACCAACACCAGCGGCGAAGTGCGCGGCGTGGACTGGACGTTCAACGCCTGGGGCGGTTTTGATGGTGGCCTGTACTGGCCGTGGCAGCGCGACGACCAGGTGGCGCGCAAGATTCTCGAGATCGAAGGCTGCAAGCGCTATCGCACCGAAGGTTTCGTGCTCGAGGGTGGCTCGATCCACGTCGACGGCGAAGGCACCCTGATCACCACCGAAGAGTGCCTGCTGAACAAAAACCGCAACCCGCACCTGTCGCGCGAAGAGATCGAGGCCGTGCTGCGCGAGCATCTGGCCATCGATACGGTGATCTGGCTGCCCGACGGCCTTTACAACGACGAGACCAACGGCCACGTCGACAACTTCTGCTGCTACGTGCGCCCGGGCGAGGTGCTGCTGGCCTGGACCGACGATCAGAACGATCCCAACCACCCGCGCTGCCAGGCCGCCATGCGTGTGCTGGAAAACGCGCGCGACGCCAAGGGCCGTCAGTTGACCGTGCACAAGATGCCGATCCCCGGCCCGATCCACGCCAGCGCCGAAGAATGCGCAGGCGTCGACATCGTCGACGGCAGCCAGGAGCGTAGCCCGGAGGTTCGCTTGGCCGGCTCCTACGTCAACTTCCTCATCGTCAACGGCGGCATCGTCGCGCCGAGCTTCGATGACCCGAAGGACGAAGAGGCGCGCGCCATCCTTGAGCGTATTTTCCCCGAGCATCGCGTGGTGATGGTGCCAGGCCGCGAGATCCTGCTCGGCGGTGGCAATATCCACTGCATCACCCAGCAGCAGCCCAAAGGCTAGCGCGCCGATCCCAGGGTTTCACCTTCCTTGCACAAAACGATAACGCCCGGCATACGCCGGGCGTTGTCGTTACAGCCTGCTCACTCGAATGGCTGCGGCCGCGGCGTATCGTTGTTCGACGGCGGCAGGATCGGCAGGGCGAAGCTCGGCTGCTGGCCGGTCAGGGTCTTGAGAAAGGCGGTGATCTTGCCGATCTCTTCCTCGCTCAGCTTACGCCCCAACTGCAAGCGCGCCATGATGTCTACCGACTCCTCCAGCTTCCAGTAGGCGCCGTCGTGAAAGTAGGGATAGGTCAGTTCGACGTTGCGTAGGGTCGGCACCTTGAACTTGAAGCGGTCGGCATCCTTGCCAGTCAGGCCAGCCACTCCCTCGGCCGGATTGCTGGTTTCATAGGGTTCGACCAGCCCCATCTTCTGGAACGAGTTGCCGCCCAGCGCCGGACCGTTGTGGCAGGCGACGCAGCCGATGGACTTGAACAGCTGGTAGCCCTCCAGTTCGGTCTGGGTGATGGCCTGCTGGTCGCCCTTGAGCCACAGGTCGAAGCGCGAATTGGGCGTGACCAGGGTCTTTTCGAACTCGGCGACGGCGTCGGTCACTTCATCCAGGGTGATTTCATCGCTCTTGTACACGGCCTTGAACGACTCGCGGTATTGCGGGATCGAGCGCAGCACGTCAATGGCGAGAATGTGAGTGAAGGCCATTTCCATCGGATTGGCGATGGGGCCGGCAGCCTGTTCCTTGAGATCGGCGGCGCGGCCATCCCAGAACTGCGCGAGGTTGAGGCTGGAATTGAGCACCGTGGGCGAATTGATCGGCCCTTGCTGCCAGTTGTGACCGATGGAGCTGGGCAGGTTGTCACTGCCGCCCATCGACAGGTTGTGGCAGGAGTTGCAGGAAATGAACCCCGAGCGCGACAGGCGCGGGTCAAAGAACAGCTGCTTGCCCAGTTCCACCTTGGCCGGATCGGTGATCTCGGCCGGTGCGATAGGCTCGACGGGTTCGTTGGCCGGTACATTGGCCCAGGCGCTGGCGCCCAGGCACAACCCGGCCATCAGGCTCAGAGTGCGCATGCGTATTTCTCCTCAGGTATTGGCTGTTCTGGTTATGTCCTGACCATGCCCAGCGCAAACCCGGGGCGACTTGATCTACATCAAGCCGCACATGCATGCCACCTCAGTGGATATGTTTCATTTCATTTTGCAGGTGTTGATACCCAACAGTGGATATGCCGGGCAGAAGCGAAAGATGCCGGTCGCCAGTAGCACCACACCGATCCAGCCCCACAGGCCGATGACACCGGCAAGGCTCAGCGCGATAAGAATCAGTCCTGCGGCGATGCGTAGACTGCGATCGAGCGTTCCAACATTGGCTTTCATCGAGGTTCTCCAGGTCAACGTCCGCGCCGGCCTTCCAGCGCAGTAAAGATCAGCATCCCGGCGAGCATCGCCGCGACGAACAGCAGGACCTGCCAGTGCCCGGTCAGCAGGATGGCAACGGCCGGTCCCGGACAGATGCCGGCGATGCCCCAACCGATCCCGAACAGCAGGCTGCCGCCAATCAGGCGAACATCGAGGTCACGACGCATCGGCAACTGCATGGCGCCGCCGAGCAGTGCCCTGGCGCGCCGTTGCGCCAGGTGCAACGGCAGCGCCGCGACCACGATGGCACCGGCCATCACCAGCGCCAGGGAAGGATCCCAGGCACCGGCCAGGTCGAGAAAGGCCAGCACCTTGGTCGGGTTGGCCATACCGGCCAGCAGCAGACCGAGGCCGAACAGCAGACCGGCCACGAATGCGCTCAGTCTGGCCATGTTCAGCCCCCCAGAAGATGACGTAGGACAAAAACCGTAGCGAAACCCGTGGCCATGAAGCACAAGGTGGCCAGCATGGAGCGCGGAGACAGGCGCGAGATGCCGCATACGCCATGGCCGCTGGTACAGCCAGAGCCGTAGCGCGTGCCGATGCCCACCAGCAAACCGGCGCCAATCAGCGACAGCGCGCCGCCATCGAAGCTGATCGCTGGCAAGGCGCTGAACAGCCCCCACAGCAGCGGCGCCAACAACAGCCCGAGGAGGAACAATGCCTTCTCGCCGCGCCCTTCTGCGCCTGGCTGCAGAACGCTGCCGAGCAGACCACTGATACCGGCCACGCGGCCATTGGCCAAGGCGAACACGGACGCCGCCAGGCCAACCAGGGCGCCGCCGGCCAGAGCGCTCCAGGGTGTGAAAGCGGCCCAGTCGATGCTCATTGCTGCCCCTCGCAGAACAGCCGATACAGGGTTTCGATCACGGCCAGCGCCGCCGGGCTGCTGATGCGATAGAAGATCTGCTTGCCGTCGCGACGGGTTGCCACCAGCCCTTCACGACGCAGCACGGCCAGCTGCTGGGACAGCGTAGGCTGCTGGATACCGAGCAGCGCCTCCAGCTCACTGACGTTGCGCTCATCTTGCGACAGCTGGCAGAGCAGCAGCAGACGATCAGGGTTGGCCAATGCCTTGAGCAACTGCCCGGCAGCGTCAGCATTGGCGCGCAACTGCTGGATATCGATGGGTTCATCCATGGGATACCTTCATTCAATACAATATGTATTTTTATATATTGTATTTCGAATAAGTGTTAGCCCAACTGACCAGCGGTTGAGGATTCAACAGGCCTTACAGGAGCGGCTTTAGCCGCGACAAGAGCTCGCCGATGAAGCCCCCTCCCACACGGGTATCGTCACTCCCCGAATGACATCCGGGCTAACACTGACACCCTACAAGCGAATTCGTTAGCGGAGCCCAGAAACGCAGAAACCCGCCGTAGCGGGTCTCCGGGTCGAAGCCAGATGAATCAGGCGTCGGCGTCAGCAGCAGCCTGATAGGCTGCCGCGTCCAGCAGCTTGTCCAGCTCGCTGGCATCGCTTGGCTTGAGCTTGAAGAACCAGCTACCGTACGGATCGCCGTTAACGCTTTCCGGGCTGTCGGCCAATGCCTCGTTGATGGCGATCACTTCGCCGCCAACTGGCGCATAGATATCGGAAGCAGCCTTGACCGACTCCACCACGCCAGCTTCCTGGCCAGCGTTCAGCTGCTTGCCAACTTCCGGCAGCTCGATGAACACCACGTCACCAAGGGCTTCCTGGGCGTGGTCGGAGATGCCCACGGTCACGCTGCCGTCAGCCTCCAGGCGCGCCCACTCGTGGCTGGCGGCATAACGCAGATCGGCGGGGATATTGCTCATGTGTCTTTCCTCGTAAACGATGACGGCAAGTGGGCCGTCAGGACAATTTAGCAGGCCGCGGCGCCAGGGGAAGCCAGCACCGCGACCTGATGATTCAGATAAGGGTTTTGCCGTTACGCACGAAGCCCGGCCTGACCACACGCACCGGGTACCACTTGCCGCGGATCTCCACCTCGGCACGATCCCCGGTCGCTGCTGGCACCCGTGCCAGTGCGATGGATTTGTTCAGCGTCGGCGAGAAGCTGCCGCTGGTGATCTCACCGTCACCGATACCTTCGACGCGCACCACCTGGTGCGCGCGCAGCACGCCACGCTCCTCCAGCACCAGGCCAACGAGCTTGCTCGGGCAGCCGGCAGCATGCTGCGCCTGCAGCGCCTGGCGGCCGATGAAGTCGCGCTCGGCCGGCTCCCAGGCGATGACCCAGGCCATATTGGCGGCCAGCGGGCTGACCTGCTCATCCATGTCCTGGCCGTAGAGGTTCATACCCGCCTCGAGGCGCAGGGTGTCACGGGCGCCAAGGCCGATGGGCGAAATACCAGCACCGACCAGGTCGTTGAGGAAGGACACCACCTCGGTCACTGGCAGCACGATTTCCAGACCATCTTCGCCGGTATAACCGGTACGCGCGATGAACCAGTCGCCCTCAGGCAGGCCCTGGAACGGCTTGAGCTCGTGGATCAGTGCGGCACGTGCCTGGCTCAGCAGTTCGGAAACCCGTGCGCGCGCCTTCGGCCCCTGAATGGCGAGCATGGCCAGATCGCGACGCTCGCGCAGTTGCACATCGAAGTCGCTTGCCTGGGCATGCATCCACGCCAGGTCCTTGTCACGGGTACCGGCGTTGACCACCAGGCGGTAACCCTGCTCGGTGAGGTAAACGATCAGGTCGTCGATCACCCCACCCTGCTCATTGAGCATGGCGCTATACAGCGCCTTGCCGGGGCTCTCCAGGCGGGCCACATCGTTGGCCAGCAGACGCTGCAGGAAGGCCTTCGCCTGACTGCCGCTCACGTCCACCACGCACATGTGCGAGACATCGAACACGCCGCACTCGCGGCGCACCTGATGATGCTCCTCCACTTGCGAACCGTAGTGCAGCGGCATGTCCCAGCCGCCGAAATCCACCATCTTGGCCCCCAGTGCCAGGTGCAGGTCATAGAGGGGGGTGCGCTGTCCCATGGGTAAATCTCCTTCCGGGCTTGGCGAAGCGATTCAGCCCCCTAGAAGCTACCTGCGTTGCCATTGCTGCGTTGAAAGTGGGCTCGAAATGCTCATGTACAAAAGTACATTCCGCTTTCTCTCCCACTTTCGCCTTGCACTGGCTGCCTCGGCTACGCTTCTAGATGAGTCCTATCGGGTCACCCCGACTCGCGAATGGCGCGCATTGTAGCCGCAAGGCCGGCGGGGGTCATCTGACCGAAGGTCGCTCCCTTGGCAGGCCCTCGCCTCAACCGAAGCCGCGGGCCGAACGGCGGATCAGCAGGATCACCGGCAGCAGGCCGACCAGCACCAGGGTCAGTGCCGGCAGCGAGGCGCGCGCCCATTCGCCTTCGCTGGTCATTTCGAACACCCGCACCGACAGGGTGTCCCAGCCGAACGGGCGCATCAGCAGGGTTGCCGGCATTTCCTTGAGCACGTCGACGAATACCAGCAGCGCAGCCGACAGGGTGCCCGGCAGCAGCAGCGGCAGATAGACCCTGAAGAACAGCCCGAAGCTGCCAACGCCCAGACTGCGTGAGGCCTCCGGCAGGGACGGCCGAATACGCGCCAGGCTGGTTTCCAGCGGCCCGAAGGCCACCGCCATGAAACGAATCAGATAGGCCACCAGCAGCGCCGCCAGGCTACCCAGCAATAGCGGCTTGCCGGCACCGCCCAATGCCGTGGACAGCGGAATCACCAGTTCACGATCCAGAAAGCTGAACGCCAGCATGATCGCCACCGCCAGCACCGACCCCGGCAAGGCATAGCCGAGGTTGCCCAGCGCCACACCGAAACGCACACCGCGATTCGGCGCCTGACGCCGGGCAAAGGCCAGCAGCATGGCCACGCTCACCGTTATCAGCGCCGCCATGCCGCCCAGATAAAGGGTATGCAGAATCAGCCCGGCGTAGCGCTCATCGAGATCGAAGCGGCCGCGTTGCCAGAACCAGGCCAGCAGTTGCAGCAGCGGGATGACGAAGGCACAGGCGAACACCAGGCCGCACCAGGCGCTGGCGGCAAAGGCCTTCCAGCCATGCAGGTGGTATAGCGCCTTGCCGCGTGGCCGCTCATTGGCTGGCCGCGCGGCGCCACGCGCACGGCGCTCGCCATAGAGCACCAGCGCCACCGCCAGCAGCAGCAGGCTGGCCAGCTGGGTCGCACTGGTCAGGCTGTAGAAGCTGTACCAGGTCTTGTAGATCGCCGTGGTGAAGGTGTCGAAGTTGAATACCGACACCGCACCGAAATCGGCCAGGGTTTCCATGATCGCCAGGGCCAGACCGGCGCCAATGGCCGGTCGCGCCATCGGCAGTGCCACCCGCCAGAACGCCTGCCAGGGGCTCTGCCCGAGCACCCGCGCGGCTTCCATCAGGCCCTTGCCCTGGGCCAGGAACGCGCCACGGGCGAGCAGATAGACGTAGGGGTAGAAAACCAGCACCAGGACGATGATCACGCCACCGGTGGAGCGTACCCGCGGCAGGCGCAGGCCACTGCCGAACCATTCGCGCAGCAGCGTCTGCAGCGGTCCGGCGAAATCCAGCAGGCCGACGAAGACGAAGGCCAGGACATAGGCGGGAATGGCGAAGGGCAGCATCAGCGCCCAGTCCAGCCAGCGCCGACCCGGGAACTCGCAAAGGCTGGTGAGCCAGGCCAGGCTGACGCCCAGCAGTGTCACGCCCACACCGACGCCAATCACCAGCGTCAGCGTGTTGCCAATCAGCCGCGCCATCTGTGTCTGCCACAGGTGCGACCAGATCTGCTGATCGACCTCATGCCAGCTCAGCAGCAATACCGACAACGGCATCAGCACCAGAACGGCGACGGCAAGGACGATGGGGTACCAGCGACGCTGGACGGGATGCGGCACGCGGATTCCTCGACTACGCAAATGACGACGCCCCGGCTAGGCGGGGCGTCGCAGTATAGCGGCAGCAGTGTGGATCACCGAAAGTACGATGATGCAGCGCTCGACGCTCCAGCGTCAGAAGCCAACAGACATGACGCGGAGCGCCACTGGTGACGTACCCACGCCGGAGCGTGGGCACGATCCCCTTTACTGCCAGCCGGCGCGATCCATCAGCATGGTCGCTTCAGCCTGACGCTTGCCGGCTACTTCGGTGGCGATCGAGTCAGCTTTGAAACTGCCCCAGGCAGCCACTTCGTCGGACGGTGCGACCGCCGGGTTGGCCGGGAACTCCTGGTTGACGCCAGCGAAGATGCTCTGTGCCTCCGGGGTGGTCATCCACTCCAGCAGCTTCTTGGCCTGCTCGGCATGCGGTGCATGCTTGGTCACACCGGCACCGGCCAGGTTGACGTGCACGCCACGGTCGTCCTGATTCGGCCAGAAGGGTTTGACCTTCAGATCCGGCTGCTGCTTGTGCAGACGGCCGTAGTAGTAGGTGTTGGTGATGCCCACGTCGCACTGGCCGGCGTCGATGGCCTGCAGCAGCGCGGTGTCATCCGGGAATACGTCGGTGGCCAGGTTGTTGACCCAACCTTTGACGATCTCCTCGGTCTTCTCGGCGCCATGGGTTTCGATCAGGGTGGCGGTCAGCGACTGGTTGTAGACCTTCTTGCTGGTGCGCAGGCACAGGCGGCCTTCCCAGTTCTTGTCGGCCAGGGCTTCGTAGGTGGACAACTCTTCCGGCTTGACGCGCTCGGTGGAGTAGAAAATGGTCCGCGCGCGCAGCGACAGGCCAGTCCAGCTGTCAGTGCTGGAACGGTACTGGGCGGGGATATTGGCGTCGATCACATCGGACTTGGTCGGCTGCAGCACGCCTTCCTGCTCGGCCTGCCAGAGGTTGCCGGCGTCGACGGTGATCAGCAGGTCAGCCGGGGTGTTGGCACCTTCGGCCTTGAGACGGGCGATCAGCGGGGCTTCCTTGTCGGTGATGAACTTCACCTTGACCCCGGTCTTCTCGGTGTAGAGATCGAATACCGGCTTGATCAGCTCGTCGATACGGGCGGAGTAGACCACCACCTCATCAGCAGCCTGAACGGCGGTTGCCAGGGTGCTGAGAGTGAATGCAGCGAGAAGCGCGTTGCGAGCCTTCATGGGACCAGCCTCTTGTGGGTGAGCAAAGTGGCTGAATAGTAGTGAATGTTATTTGCCTTCTCAACGTAAACAGCGAGACGACACGCAGCAGTTATTACAAGTTGCGTCAGCTCAGGCTCGCGCCAGTTCCGGCAGGTCGCCGGCCAGCCCAAGCGCCTGACGCACGAACAGCGCCTTGGCCTCGGCCTGACCATCCACCAGGTCGAGACCGACGTTGCGCAGCAGGCGCAGTGGCAACGGGTCGGCCTGGAACAAGCGCTGAAAGCCTTCCATCGCCGCCATCATCGCCAGGTTGTGCGGCATGCGCCGACGCTCGAAACGGCTCAACACGCGCTCATCACTGAGGCACTCACCGCGTTCGGCGGCATGCAGCAGCACCTCGGCCAGCACGGCAGCGTCGAGGAAACCCAGGTTGACGCCCTGCCCCGCCAGCGGATGGATGGTGTGCGCAGCATCGCCAATCAGCGCCAGCCCAGGCTCGACATAACGCTTGGCATGACGCTGGCGCAGCGGGATGCACAGACGGCGGTCGGCGTGCAGCACCTTGCCCAGGCGCGATTCGAAGGCCTTGCTCAGCTCGATGCAGAAAGCCTCGTCGTCCAGCGCCATCAAGCGCTCGGCTTCGACCGGCACGGTCGACCAGACGATCGAGCACCAGTGCTCGCCGGCAGGGCCTGCCAGCGGCAGAAAGGCCAGTGGACCATCGTCGGTAAAGCGTTGCCAGGCAGTGGCTTGGTGCGCTCGCTCGCAACGCACGCTGGTGACGATGGCATGGTGCAGATAATCCCACTCGCGCGTGGCGCAGCCGGCCAGGCGGCGTACCGCGGAGTTGGCGCCGTCGGCCGCGACCAGCAGCGGTGCGCGCAGTTGGCGACCATCGGTAAGCGTCAGCAACCAGTCGTCGCCGGAGCGGCGCAGCTGCTCCAGGCGCGCGCCAGGCAGCAGGCCGATCTGGCTGTCGTGCAGCCTTTCGAGCAGGGCATCCTGCACCACGCGATTCTCGACAATATGGCCAAGCGTCTCCGCATGCACGCTGGCCGCAGCGAAGTGGATGCTGCCGGTGCCGGAGCCATCCCAGACGCGCATCTCGCCGTAGGGGCAGGCACGCCGAGTGGCGATGCCCTGCCAGGCGCCCAGGCGTTCGAGAATGCGTTGGCTGGCCATCGACAACGCGCTGACACGTGGCTCGAACGGCGCCTGCACGTCGAACGGCGCCACGCTCAGCGGGCTGCCGTCGACGATCAGAATGTCCAGACCGCTGTGCTCCAATGCCAGGGCCAGGGTGCTGCCGACCATTCCGGCACCGACGATGATCAGATCCGCTCGCATATTCATTCCTTGGCTGTCAGAGACTTCGCGTGCCCATGCCCATCGCCTGGCGGGCGAACCAGCGCTTGGCCGGTGGTAGCAGATCCAGGCCCAGCAGGCCCAGGTTACGCCCGGCGGTCAGCAGCGGCTGCGCGTTGCTGAACAGGCGCGTCACCTGGTCGGAGAAGCCGACGGTCATTTGCTGATCGAGCTGCTGCCTTTGCTGGTAACGCTGAAGGGTGGCGAAATCGCCCAGTGCTGCCTCGCTGCCGATCAGCACCTCGGCCAGCGCCAGGGTATCGCGCAACGACAGGTTGTAGCCCTGGCCGGCGATGGGGTGCAGGCTGTGTGCGGCATTGCCCAGCACCACCAGATGCGGACGCACCTGCTCCTGCGCCTCGACCAGGCTCAGCGGATAGAGATGCCGCGCACCCACCTGGCGCAAGGCACCCAGGCGATAACCGAAAGCCTGCTGCAACTCGCTGAGAAAACTTGACTCGCTGGCGCGCAACAGACGTTCGGCGTCAGCCGCGGCGCGCGTCCAGACCAGTGCGCAGCGGTTGTCGCTCAGGGGCAGCAGCGCCATCGGGCCATCATCGGTGAAACGTTCGAAGGCCTGGCCGCGATGCGCCTCCAGCGGGCTGACGTTGGCAATCAGCGCACTCTGCCCATAGGGCTTGCTGCTGACGCCGATACCAAGCTGCTCACGCAGGCCGGAACGCCCACCATCAGCGAGAATCGCCAGGTCGCAGTCGAGGCAGGTTTCGTCGTTCAGGGTCAGGCGATAGCCATCGTCGAGACGCTGCATGCCGACCACTTCGGCCGGGCAACGCCACTCGATCACATCCTGATCCAGCGCCTGCCACAGACAATGGCCGAGCCAGGCGTTCTCAGCTACGTAACCGAGCGCCGGCACGCCTTCCTCGATGGCCTGCAGGCGCGTGGCACCGAAGCGGCCGCGGTCAGACACATGAATCTGCTGAATCGGCTCGGCCCGCTGGGCAATGCTCTGCCACAGGCCCAGGCGCTCGTAGATCAACCGGCTGCCATAGGACAGCGCGGTAGAGCGCGCGTCATAGCTGGGCTGGTATTCGCTGCCTGGGGCGAAGGGTTCGATCAGGGCGATGCGCCAACCACGCTGACGCGCCGTGTCCTGCAGCGCCAGTGCCAGGCTGGCACCCACCAGGCCGCCGCCGATAATGGCCAGCTGTATGCGTGACATGGGCTCAGGCCGCCTCGGTGCGAGCGGCCGCCATCAGTGCCTCGATCTCGGCAACGGTCTTGGGCACCCCATTGGTGAGAATCTCGCAGCCCTTCTTGGTCACGACCACGTCGTCCTCGATGCGCACGCCGATGCCGCGCCACTTCTTGGCGACCTTGTCGTTGTCAGGGGCGATATAGATGCCTGGTTCGACGGTCATCGCCATGCCGACCTCCAGCACGCGCCACTGCCCGCCGACCTTGTAGTCGCCGACGTCATGCACATCCATGCCCAGCCAGTGGCCGGCGCGATGCATATAGAAAGGCTTGTAGGCTTCGCTGGCGATCAGCTCGTCAACATCTCCCTCAAGCAGACCCAGATCGACCAGGCCGGCAGTGATCACCCGCACGGTAGCCTCATGGGCCTCGTTCCAGTGCCGGCCTGGAGCTATGAACTTGAATGCCTCCTCGTTGGCCTTGAGCACCAGTTCGTAGATAGCCTTCTGCTCGGGCGAAAACCTGCCGCTGACCGGGAAGGTACGGGTGATGTCGCTGGCGTAGCAGTCGATCTCGCAGCCGGCGTCGATCAGCACCAGATCGCCGTCCTTGAGCGCCGCGTCATTCTCGCGGTAGTGCAGGATGCAGGCATTGCGGCCGGCGGCGACGATGCTGCCATAGGCCGGCATCTTCGCCCCACCCTTGCGGAATTCGTAGTCCAGCTCGGCTTCCAGGTGATATTCGAACAGGCCGGCGCGACTCGCCTGCATCGCACGGATATGAGCGCGCGCACTGATCTCGGCAGCTTCCTTCATCACCTTCACTTCGGCGGCCGATTTGTACAGGCGCATGTCGTGCAGCAGGTGGTTGAGGGCGACGAATTCGTTTGGCGGCATAGCGCCCTGGCGCGCCTTGGCGCGGATGTGGTTGACCCACTCCATCAGCCGATGATCGAACTCTTGATTGCTGCCGATGGCGTAATAGACACGTTCGCGGCCTTCGATCAGCCCCGGCAGGATGTCGTCGATATCGCCAATGGGGAAAGCATCGTCGGCGCCAAACTGGCTGATCGCACCGTCCTGGCCGGCACGCAGGCCATCCCACAACTCGCGCTCGGGATCACGCTCGCGGCAGAACAGCACATATTCACCATGCTCGCGCCCAGGAATCAGCGCCATCACCGCTTCCGGCTCGGGAAAACCGGTGAGGTACTGGAAATCGCTGTCCTGACGGTACACATGCTCGACGTCACGATTGCGGATATACACCGGCGCCGCCGGCAGAATGGCGATGCTGTTGGGTTCCATCTGCGCCATCAGCGCCTTGCGCCGACGGGCATATTCGGACTTGGGGATGCTGATCAAGGCAGGCTCCGACGAAAAATCAGTGCAGGGACGGTTTAGCAGCAGGTGCCGCAGGCTTGGCGCACTCGGTGAACAGCAACAGCGGTGCCACACGCAGGTATTCCATCACCTCCATGTAGTCGCTCTCGCCATCCTCCGATTCTTCCAGTGCACTCTGCACCTGGGCGATGGCGGAGAGATCCTGCAACACTTCCATGGCTTCGGCACTCAGCGCACCGTCACGAGCGGTCAGGCCGAAGCCACCGAGAAAGCCCTGACACCACTGCCCCAGAGCGACCGCGCGCTGCGCCAGCGGGGTTTCGTCATCCGGCAACAGCAGCACCACGGTGACGTCTTCGCTGCACAGCTCACCCTTGACCATTTCCTGCAGGCCGATCAGCGCCTGGCGCACGTTGTCCTGAGGCTCGCCACCAAGCAGGTCGGCCGCGTCGAGCAGCCAGGCATCGGCGTCGAAGCCAGCGCCAGCACAGCTGCGACCAAGCAGCAGGCCGTGCAGTTCGGCAGGGGAAACGGAATGCCCGGCGCTATTGAGCAGAGCGGCGAAGGCGGCGTAGGGAGAGCTTGGAATCGACATAGATAGCTAGGCGCCAGGCGGCGCAATCTCTAGAATGGAGGCCTCGTATCCTAGCACCGGCAGACGCGGCAAGACCATCCGAGGCCGCCGGGGTGATGCCGCCATCTGCATCACACCACTGCTATCTGGGTTTGACCCGTAACCGGGACAGGCCTATACAGTCCAGCCAGCCATCCCATAGCGAGAGCCCATGGAAGACGCCGATCTGCACGCATTGACCGCCAAGCTGGAACTGCTGATCCAGCGTGTCGAGCAGCTAAAGGCTCACAACCGACTCCTGCTGGCGAACGAACAGGCCTGGCGTGAGGAACGCGCCCATCTGATCGAAAAGAACGAAATGGCCCGGCACAAGGTCGAATCGATGATTTCGCGCCTTAAAGCCCTGGAGCAGGACTCATGACCCAGTCGAACACCGTGACCGTCCATATTCTGGACAAAGAATATTGCATCGCCTGCCCGCAGGACGAACGCGCCAATCTGGAAAGCGCGGCTCGCTACCTGGACGGCAAGATGCGCGAGATCCGTACCAGCGGCAAAGTGATAGGTGCCGACCGCGTCGCCGTGATGGCAGCCTTGAACATCACCCACGACCTGCTGCACAAGCAGCAGCGCCTGGATCAGGACGCCAATTCCACCCGCCAGCAGGTGCGCGACCTGCTCGATCGTGTCGACCATGCACTGGCCGACGACCCGAGCTCCTGAGCACCGTCATGCCTGCCAGTTCGTCGCAGGCCGCCCCGCAGACCCTCTGTTCGGGTATACTGGGCGCAACTTCCTGGGGTGTGCGCCAGTCGGTGATGTCCCTGAGCCGATACGCACAACCACGGGGGTTGCACGTTGGGGCCGGTGTGCATGTCCGCCTGACGGAAAGCCTTAACGCCTCCTGCAACCTCCACCTTGAACTTTCGGGTTCAAGGGCTAAACCGACAGCGGCACGCCGGGAAGTCATCATGTCCAGCAGTGACCTTCAGCGCTGCTACCCGCCTCGTCCAAACTTCCTTTCATGACTACGCCCGCCACTCTCAGTCGCCCGCAACTGCGCCGCGTGCTGCGCCAGCGTCGTCGCGCACTCAGCCGCAGCCAGCAACGTCTTGCCGCACGTAACCTGTATCGTCAGTTGGCACAAAGCCCGCAGTTTCGCCGCGCCAGGCATATTGCCCTGTACCTGCCCAACGATGGCGAAATCGACCCAAGGCCTTTGCTGGCCGCCGCACACAAGCGCGGCAAACACACCTACCTGCCGGTGCTCAGCGCCTGGCCGCGCACCAAGATGGTGTTTCAGCGCGTCAGCCAGCACGAGAAACTGGCGAGCAATCGCTTTCGCATCCTTGAGCCACGCACGCAGCCCAAGCGCCAACGCAAGGTCTGGGCGCTGGATCTGGTGCTGCTACCGCTGGTGGGCTTCGATGATCGCGGCGGGCGCCTGGGTATGGGCGGCGGGTTCTACGACCGCAGCCTGGCTTATCTGCGCATGCGCAAAAATTGGCACATGCCGACACTACTGGGCCTGGCGCATGAGTGTCAGCGCGTGGAAGAACTGGCGATGGCCAGCTGGGACGTGCCCTTGCAGGCAACGGTGACGGACAAGGCGTGGTATTGAATCGAAAGATGCGGCACCGCGTTCCCTGCGGCGCTTACGCTGGCAGTCCGCGAATCAGGGCTGCTGCGTTACATTGATCGGAGCTTCGCTCTGGCGCTCCCAAAGGCTCTGGGTGTAACCCGTGGTAACCACGCCCAGGCTGAACAGTACGACGAGAACCCACAAAAGATCTGGCTTACGTTTCATCTATTGCCTCCCCCTTCAAGGCAATGCGCGCGTTGGTCGCGCGTTATTGTTGTGTGCAATACGACGGCGCCAAGCGTTAAGCCGGGCATTTTCCGTCAGCGCCAAGCACTGTGCAATTTCCGGCGCCAACCGGCCGTCGGAGATATCCCTCAAACGAGCGTCCGCTTACGGACAGACCTGCAGGAGCAAAGTTCATGCCTTATTGGCTGATGAAGTCCGAACCCGATGAATTGTCCATCCACGACCTGCAACGACTGGGCAAAACGCGCTGGGATGGCGTACGCAATTACCAGGCGCGCAACTTCATGCGCGCAATGAAGCCGGGCGATCTGTTCTTCTTCTATCACTCCAGCTGCCCACAACCCGGCATCGCCGGTATTGCACGTATTGCCGGCGAGATCTACCCGGACCCCACCGCGCTGGACCCGCAAAGCCACTATCACGATCCCAAGGCCAGTACCGAGAAGAACCCCTGGAGCGCTCTGGACGTCGAGTTCGACGAAGCCTTCGACGAGGTGCTGGCGCTGCAGCAACTGAAGAACAATCCGCTACTGGCCGAACTTGCGTTGGTACAACGGGGCAGTCGCCTGTCGGTGATGCCGGTGAGCGATGCCGAATGGACAGCAATTCTCGCCATGCGTTGAGTCGCATGCGGCACTGTGCTATCACGACACAGAGCCTAGGAGTTTTTCCATGCCGGCATCCTCCCCCTGGCCGGCGCGACTTGCGCTGGCGTTCCTGTTACTGGTGCTGAGCGGCGCCAGCGTTCTGCTTTGGCGTCAGATCGAGGCCGTACAGCAACAGCGTGTCGATGAGCGTATCGGCTACCAGGCACGCAGCCTGGCGCGTCAGCTGGAGAGCACGCTGCACCTGGAGGTGGCCAGCCTCGAGCGCATCGCCCGCTTGTGGAACAGCCTGGGCCGCCTGCCGCATGCCAGTTGGGGTGAGGAGGTGGAGCGTGTACTGCGAGGCTTTCCCGCCTATCAATCAATCCAGTGGGTCGGCGACGATCTACGCATGCGCTGGCTGCTACCGGTGGCCGGCAACGAAGCGGCGCTGAATTTTCGCCTGGACCCGGAGCACCCCAATTACCCACTGGCGATGGAGGCTCGCGAGAGCGGCGAACAGCGTTTCTCCAACAGCTTCGATCTGGTCCAGGGCGGACGCGGCTTCGTCCTCTACACACCGCTGTACCGTGAGCATGACGGTACCAAGGTGTTCGACGGTTTCCTCCAGGGGGTATTTCGCGTCGAACCGCTGATGCTGCAGTTGCTGACCCAGATCGATCGCGAAGCCTTCAACCTCGAACTGCTGGAAAACAGTCACAGCCTGTTCCGTCATGGCGCAGCGGACACCGATGCGCGACACAGCCTGCAACTGGGCCTGAGTCTGCTCAACAATCAGGACTTCAGCCTGCGCCTGAGCCCCACCGAGCAACTGCTCGACCAGCTCGAGTCGCCCTTGCCCGGCGTGGTGCTCGGCGCCAGCCTGGCGATCAGCCTGCTACTGGTCGCCGCCCTGGCCCTGGCGTTGGAGAACAGCCGTCGCGCCCATGCCCTGCAACTGGCCAACCGCCGTTTCAAGCTGGAGGCCGAACGCCGCGAAGAGACCGAGCAGCGCCTGCGCGAGAACCGCGAGCGTCTACAGCTGGTGCTGGACCTGACCGACTCCAGCCATGACGGGCTGTTCATCTTCGACAGCGGCACCCGCGAGCTGCTGCATATGAATCAGGCCACCTACGCCACGCTTGGCTATCGCCCTGAACAGTTCGCCGAGTTGCTGCGCGATGATCCGGAGAAACTTCTGCCAGGCTTCCACCGCTGGCTGGAGCAGGCGCGCCAGGCGCAGCGCGACAACCTTTCGCGGATATTCCAGCGCGAGCTGATCCGCCGCGATGGCAGTCGCCAACCAGCCGAAATCAACACCCAGTTGGTGCAACTGCATGACCGCGAATACCTGATCGCCGTTTCCCGCGACAACAGCGAGCGACTGCAACTGGAAGCGCAACTGCAGCGCCTGTCGCAGCTCGACGGCCTGACCGGGCTGTACAACCGCCGTTACTTCGATCAGCAACTGCTCGCCGAATGGCGCCGCCTGCGCCGCCTCAACGCGCCTTTGGCGCTGCTGATGCTGGATATCGACCACTTCAAGGCCTACAACGATGCACTGGGCCACCTCGCCGGTGACGACGCCTTGCGCAGAGTCAGTGCAGCCCTGCGCGACAGCCTGCAACGCGAAGGCGATACGGCCTGCCGCTACGGTGGCGAGGAGTTCGCGATCATTCTCGCCAACACTAATCTGGAGGGTGCCGAGCAGGTCGCCGCGCGCGTCCATGCAGCCATCGCCAGCCTGGATATCCATCACCCGGCCAGCCCGTTCGGCCACCTGACCCTGAGCATCGGTATCACGGTGGTCGACCCAGTGAGCGACGAACAGCCAGGCGAACTGCTCGCCCAAGGTGATCAGGCGCTGTATCGTGCCAAGCATGAGGGTCGCAACCGAACCTGCCTGTGGCAGCCCCCCGCGCTTGACCTGCATCAAGCCCCCTGAGGCGCATCTGGCAGACAATGGAAATGTCGTGATAGCCCCCAGCCATGGGGCGCTACAGGGAAGCCGAGATGACCAACGCAAAACGCCGCCTGCCCTATCTGATCGCCGCCAGCCTGGCCTTGCTGGCGGCCGCAGCCTGGTGGCAACTGCGCCCAGCGGGGCTGGGCGAGGGGTTCGCCAGCGGTAACGGGCGCATCGAAGCCACCGAAGTGGATGTGGCGACCAAACTAGCCGGGCGCGTCGCCAGCATCGAAGTCGACGAAGGTGACTTCGTCGAGCCCGGCCAGATTCTCGCCCGCATGGACACCCAGGTGCTCGAAGCCCAACTGGCCCAGGCCCGTGCCCAGTTGCGTCAGGCAGAGAATGGCCAGATCACCGCCGCCAGCCAGATCAGCCTGCGTCAAAGCGAAAAACTTGCCGCCGAGGCCGTGGTGCACCAACGCCAGGCGGAGCTGGATGCCGCGCGCAAACGTCACGCGCGCAGCGCCACGCTGGTCAAGCGCAACGCCCTGCCTCAGCAGACGTTGGATGACGACCTGGCCCGCCTGCAGAGTGCCGAGGCCGCGCTGGCCGCCGCGCGCGCTCAGGTCAGCTCGGCCGAGGCCGGCATAGCTGCAGCCCAGTCGCAGGCCATCGAAGCGCAATCGGCCACCGAAGCGGCCCGCGCCAGCGTCGAGAGGCTGCAGGTGGACATCGACGACAGCCAGCTCAAGGCACCACGCGCCGGCCGCGTGCAATACCGCGTCACTCAACCCGGCGAAGTGCTCGGTGCCGGCGGCAAGCTGCTCAACCTGGTGGATCTGACCGACGTCTACATGACCTTCTTCCTGCCCGAGCGCCAGGCAGGTCGCGTCGCGTTGGGCAGCGAGGTGCGCCTGGTGATCGACGCCGCACCGCAATACGTGATTCCAGCCAAGGTCAGCTATGTCGCCAGCGTCGCCCAGTTCACGCCGAAGACCGTGGAAACCGCCAGCGAACGCGAGAAGCTGATGTTCCGGGTAAAGGCGCGCATCGACCCCGAGCTGCTGAGCAAACACCTGCAGCAGGTCAAGACCGGCGTACCAGGCATGGCCTACCTGCGCCTCGATCCTGACGCCGAGTGGCCCACGCATCTGGCGATCAAGGTTCCGCAATGAACGCCCCGGTCGCACGCCTGGCTGGCGTCGGCCTGCGCTACGGCCAGACCCAGGCCCTACAGAAGGTGGATCTGCAGTTGCCAGAGCGTCGCATGGTCGGCCTGATCGGTCCGGACGGCGTCGGCAAGTCCAGTATGCTGGCGCTGATCGCCGGTGCGCGCAAGATTCAGGAAGGCAACATCGAGGTGCTCGGTGGTGACATGGCCGATGCCCGCCATCGCCGCCGTGTCTGCCCGCATATCGCCTATATGCCGCAGGGCCTGGGCAAGAACCTCTATCCGACACTGTCGGTGTTCGAGAACCTGGACTTCTTTGGCCGCCTGTTCGGCCAGGACGCTGCCGAGCGCGAGCGGCGCATCGACGATCTGCTGCGCAGCACCGGCATGGCCGCGTTCCGCGAGCGCCCGGCAGGCAAGCTGTCCGGCGGCATGAAACAGAAACTGGGGCTGTGTTGCGCGCTGATCCATGACCCGGACCTGCTGATCCTCGACGAGCCGACCACCGGCGTCGACCCACTGTCGCGCAACCAGTTCTGGGAACTGATCGCCCGCATCCGCACGCAGCGCCCGCAGATGAGCGTGCTGGTGGCCACCGCCTACATGGAGGAAGCCGAGCGCTTCGACCATCTGGTAGCGATGGATGCCGGCCGCGTGCTGGCCGAAGGCAGCCCGGCAGAACTGCGCACCCGCACCCATAGCACCAGCCTGGAACAGGCCTTTATCGCCCTGCTGCCCGAGGAACGCCGCCGCGGACATCAGCAGGTGGTCATTCCACCCCTGCAAGACAGCAACGAGATCGCCATCGAAGCCAAGGGCCTGACCATGCGCTTCGGCGATTTCGTCGCGGTGGACTCGGTATCGTTCCGCATCCGCCGTGGCGAGATCTTCGGTTTTCTCGGCTCCAACGGCTGCGGCAAGAGCACCACCATGAAGATGCTCACCGGCCTGCTGCCAGCGTCCGAGGGCGAGGCGCTGCTGTTCGGCCAGGCCGTCGACCCGCGCGACATGGCCACACGCAAGCGCGTCGGCTACATGTCCCAGGCCTTCTCCCTGTACGGCGAGCTGACGGTGCGGCAGAACCTGATGCTGCATGCCCAGCTGTTCCATGTGCCGACCGCTGAGATAGAGCCGCGCGTGGCACAGATGGCAGCACGCTTCGACCTCGGCGAAGTCATGGACATGCTCCCCGAACGCCTGCCGCTGGGCATTCGCCAACGTCTGTCACTGGCCGTGGCGGTGATCCACAAGCCGGAGATCCTCATCCTCGACGAGCCCACCTCAGGCGTCGACCCGGTGGCCCGCGACGGCTTCTGGCAACTGATGCTCGACCTCTCGCGCCGTGACGGCGTGACCATCTTCATCTCCACCCACTTCATGAACGAGGCGCAGCGCTGTGACCGCATCTCGCTGATGCACGCCGGCAAGGTGCTCGACAGCGACACGCCGCAAGGCCTGATGGAAAAACGCGGGCTGGATAGCCTCGAAGCCACCTTCATCGCCTACCTGCAGGAGGCGGTTGGCGAACAGCCCGCCAGCGAGGCGCCGCCGCTTGAACAGGCACCACCACCGCAGCGCCAGCTGTTCAGTTTGCGCCGCCTGCTCAGCTATGCCCGGCGCGAAGCGCTGGAACTGCGCCGCGACCCCATTCGCGGCGGCATGGCACTGCTCGGCACGGTGCTGCTGCTGTTCATCATCGGCTACGGCATCAGCCTCGACGTGGAGGACCTGAGCTTCGCCGTGCTGGATCGCGACCAGACCACCACCAGCCAGGAATACCACCTGAACCTGTCCGGCTCGCGCTACTTTCTGGAGAAGGCGCCGCTCTCCGATTACGACGAACTGGAACGACGCCTGCGCAATGGCGACATCAGCCTGGCGGTGGAGATTCCGCCGAATTTCGGCCGCGACCTCAAGCGCGGCGACAATCCGCAGATCGGCATGTGGATCGACGGCGCCATGCCGACCCGCGCCGAAACCATCAAGGGCTATGTCACCGGCCTGCATCAGCACTACCTGAGCGAACTGGCGCGCCGCTCACCCCAGCCGCAAGCCGCCAGCGCCGCCGAACTGGAAGTGCGCTACCGCTACAACCCGGACGTGGAAAGCCTCAAGGCCATGGTGCCGGCGGTGATTCCGCTGCTGCTGATGCTGATCCCGGCGATGCTCACGGCCCTCGGCGTGGTGCGCGAGAAGGAGCTGGGCTCGATCATCAACCTCTACGTCACACCAGTCACCCGCCTGGAGTTCCTGCTCGGCAAGCAGCTGCCCTACATCGCATTGGGCCTGTTCAACTTCGTTCTTTTGGTATTGCTGGCGGTGACCGTATTCGACGTACCGCTCAAGGGCAACCCGCTAACCCTGCTGGCAGGCGCCCTGCTCTACCTGGCGTGCGCCACGGGCCTCGGCCTGCTCATGTCGACCTTTACCAAGAGCCAGATCGCCGCGGTGTTCGGCACCGCCATCGCCACCCTGCTGCCGGCCATCCAGTTCTCCGGGCTGATCTACCCGGTGGCCTCGCTGGAAGGTTTCGGCGCGCTGGTCGGCCAGCTCTACCCGACCTCGCAGTTTCTCGTGATCAGCCGGGGCCTGTTCTCCAAGGCACTCGAACTCCATGATCTGGTCGGGTACTTCCTTACCCTGGCGCTGACCATCCCCTTGCTGACGCTGCTCAGCGCCAGCCTGCTGCGCAAACAGGAGGTCTGATGGAACGCCTGGCCAATATCCTCCACCTCGGCATCAAGGAGCTGCGCAGCCTGCAGCATGATCTGGCACTGGTGCTGCTGATCCTCTGGGCCTTCAGCATGGGCATCTACTCCGCCGCCACCAGCATGCCGGAGAGCCTGCACAACGCCGCCATCGCCGTGGTCGACGAAGACCAGTCGCAGCTCTCCGAGCGGCTGATCCAGGCCTTTCAGGAGCCCTATTTCCGTACGCCGGAGCGCATCGACCTGAGCGAGATGGATCGCGGCATGGATTCCGGGCGCTATACCTTCACCCTGAACATTCCGCCGAACTTCCAGCGCGACGTGCTCGCCGGCCGCAGCCCGGCGATCCAGCTCAACGTCGACGCCACCCAGGTGAGCATGGCCTTCACCGGTGCTGGCTATATCCAAAACATCGGTGCCAGCGAGGTGGCCGAGTTCGTCCACCGCTACCGTGGCGAGCTGCAGCAGCCGGCCGAACTGGCGCTGCGCATACAGTTCAACCCCAACCTGACGCGCGCCTGGTTCGGCTCGGTGATGGAGGTGATCAACCAGATCACCATGCTGTCGATCATCCTCACCGGCGCAGCGCTGATCCGCGAGCGCGAGCACGGCACCGTGGAACACCTGCTGGTGATGCCGGTGACGCCACTGGAAATAATGCTGGCCAAGGTCTGGTCGATGGGGTTGGTGGTACTGACGGCTGCAGCCCTGTCACTGCTGCTGGTGGTTCAGGGCTGGCTGCAGGTGCCGATCGAAGGCTCCATCGCTCTGTTCCTGGCCGGCGCGGCCCTGCACCTGTTCGCCACCACCTCGATGGGTATCTTCTTCGGCACGGTAGCGCGCTCGATGCCGCAGTTGGGCCTGCTGATCATCCTGGTGCTGCTGCCGCTGCAGATCCTCTCCGGCGGCACCACGCCACGTGAAAGCATGCCCGAGCTGGTGCAACAGATCATGCTGGCGGCGCCGACCACTCACTTCGTCGCGCTGGCCCAGGCCATTCTCTATCGCGGTGCGGGGCTGACCATCGTCTGGCCCTACATGCTGGCTATCGCCGGCATCGGCACGCTGTTCTTCGTCGCGGCACTGACGCGTTTTCGCAAGACCCTGGCGCAGATGGCCTGAACAACATGTAGGAGCGGCTTCAGCCGCGAAAATCACGCTGCTGAAGCCGCACCCTTTCACTGAATAATCAGATTGTTGAACAGCAGGTCTTCGACAATCGGCTTGCCCTCTTCACCATTGATCGCGTCCTGCACCTTCTTCAAGGCTTCCAGGCGCAGGTTCTCACGGCCATCGGGAGCGTTGATGGTCTCGCTGGTCTGCGCCGAAAACAGCATCACCATCTGATGGCGGATCAGCGGTTCATGCTGCTTGAGCTTCTCCTCGGCCTCGGTACCGGTCACCCGCAGGGATACATCGGCCTTGAAGAACTTCAGGCGATTGCCTTGATCCGCCAGGTTGCCGATCAGCGCTGGCGTCAGGTTGTGATAAATCGTCGCAGGAGCCTCCTCCTTCTTTTCCGAAGAGGCCAGGGCAGGCAGGCAGATCGACAGGCTCAGTAGCAGGGCGGTCAACAGTTTCACGTTCGGCACTCCATCGGGGATGTGCCTAGCATAGCCATCCACAGGCCCGCACCCAAGTCCGGCGCTTATGCCGACCTATCAGGCATCGGCATGCTCGTTGACCCTCAGCGGGCGCTTTCTACACTGCATGGCACCCTGCAAGAGGAATGACCTTCATGAAAGCCCTGCTGTGCAAAGCCTTCGGCCCCGCCGATACCCTGGTACTGGAAGACCTGCCAAGCCCCGAGCCGAAAAAGAACGAGGTGCTGATCGAGGTGCAGGCCGCCGGGGTCAACTTCCCCGACACGCTGATCATCGAAGGCAAATACCAGTTCAAACCGCCCTTTCCCTTCGCCCCGGGTGGCGAGGTAGCCGGTGTGGTCAAGGCCGTCGGCGAGAAAGTCAGCCATCTGCGCGCGGGTGATCGGGTCATGGCGTTGACCGGCTGGGGCGGCTTCGCCGAAGAGGTCGCCGTGCCGGCCTACAACGTGCTACCGGTGCCCAAGAGCATGGACCTGACCACCGCGGCGGCCTTCGGCATGACCTACGGCACCTCGATGCACGCCCTCAAGCAGCGCGCCAACCTGCAACCGGGTGAAACCCTGCTGGTGCTCGGCGCCTCCGGCGGCGTCGGCCTGGCGGCTGTGGAAATCGGCAAGGCCATGGGCGCCAAGGTCATCGCCGCAGCGAGCAGCGCCGAGAAACTGGAAGTGGCGCGCAAAGCCGGCGCCGATGAGCTGATCAACTACAGTGAGCAGAGCCTAAAGGACGAGGTGAAAAAGCTCACCGGCGGCCAGGGCGTCGACGTGATCTACGACCCGGTGGGCGGCACGCTGTTCGCAGAAGCCTTCCGCAGCATCGGATGGAACGGCCGCTTCCTGGTGGTGGGCTTCGCCGCCGGCGGTGGCATCCCGGCGCTACCAGCCAACTTGCCGCTGCTCAAGGGCGCCTCCCTGGTCGGCGTGTTCTGGGGCTCCTTCGCCCAACGCCAGCCGCAAGACAACGCAGCGAACTTCCAGCAACTGTTCGCCTGGCATGCCGAAGGCAAGCTCAAGCCGCTGGTCTCGCAGACCTTCCCGCTGGAGCGTGGCGGCGAAGCCATCGATGCCCTCGGCCAGCGCAAGGCTGTAGGCAAGCTGGTGGTGCAAATTCGCCAGGGAGCCTAGGGGCGGTAAGGCCCGCCCCTGCGACGCCAAGCCTTGTGGGGTGGACCGTTACCCCACACCAACCACCGCTGGTGGGCCAACGCCCACTCTACGGGCTGCCAGATCCAACTGGCGGCCTGCGCAAAATGGGCGACGGCAACGAGCTGGAAGTTGCCGGTCCGTCAGCGACGAAGGCTCATATGTATCCCAGCAGCACCAGCACCAGCACGATGACCAGCACCAGTCCCAAGCCACCAGTAGGCCCGTAGCCCCAGCCGCGGCTATGGGGCCACGCGGGGAGCGCACCAACCAGCATCAGAAGCAGAATGATCAGCAGTATGGTTCCCAAGCCCATGACAATCTCCTCGCATGTCTGTGGCGGCCAAAGAAGGAGCGGCGCGCCTGGAACCGGCAGCGCTTATGCGGCTGCCGTTCGTACGCAGGGCATGACCATGCTGCGAGGCCAATATCTGGCAATGCTCTCGATACTTCGCCATCCCTCTGCATCAGTTACGACTCGGCAGCGAATCGGAAAGTGCCAACTTTAAATTGGTGGCGCAGAGCCAGGACGTGACAACGAAAACCCATGGATTGGCTGAGGCAGAGCGCTGGGGGATATTTCGCCCCTCCCGCTGAAACCAGGCGGATAAGCGGCCGACCGTTTTGCTCAGCGCGAGACGATCGGCAAGGTGGCGTGACGCTTCTCTGAACTGCCTGGGGCGGGAGCACCCACCAAGCTAGTCTGCGCCCTATGGTTACGGCCGCGGCGCGTAGGCGAACACGTCGGCGCGCATCTGGTGGGCGTCCATCCCCGCTTCGACCAGCGCATCGAGCGTGGCATAGACCATCGCTGGCGAGCCGCTGGCATAGACGTGCAATGCCTTGAGATCCGGGAAATCCTGGCGCACCGCTTCGTGCAGCAGGCCGCAACGACCCTGCCAGCCGCACTGGTCGCTGACCACCTGATGCAGGTGCAGATTATCCAACTGTTGCCACTCTGCCCAATGTGGTAGCTCGTAGAAATCCTCGGGCCGACGCGCGCCCCAGTACAGATGCACCGGATGGGCAAAACCCGCCGCGCGGCAGTGCTCGATCAGGCTGTGCATCTGGCCCATGCCAGTGCCGGCAGCGATCAGCACCAGCGGCCCATCGGGCAGGTCGGCGAGGTGGGTGTCACCGTAGGGCATCTGCACACGAGCCATGCCGGTGCTGCGCAGATGCTCCAGCAGGGCAATGCTGCTGTCTTCGCGGGCGAGGATATGCAGCTCCAACTCACGTCCGGCGTGTGGCGCCGAAGCCAGGGAAAAGGCCGCCATCTCGCCATCCGGGCGCTGCAGCAGCAGGTACTGTCCGGCGTGATAACGCGGCACTTTGCCGGCCGGGGCGCGCAGACACACGCGGAACACATCGCCACCCACCGCCTGACATTCGGTCACCTGGCAGTTCAGCTCGCGCACCGGCAACTCACCCGGCGCCAGCACACCATCCCAATGCAGCACGCAGTCTTCCAGCGGCTCGGCCAGACAGGTGAACAGCTCGCCGTGATCCAGCTCGGCGCCGTTCTGCCGCACCCGCCCCTCCACCAGCAGCGCGGCGCAGATATGGCAGTTGCCATTGCGGCAGCTCTGCGGGCAGTCGTAGCCCAGACGGCGGGCGCCATCGAGAATGCGTTCGCCCGGATGCAGCGCGAGGGTGACGCCAGAAGGTTGCAGGGTGACGTTCATCAATCGATTCCCAGCTCGCTCCACAGCGCGTCGACACGCGCCACCACGGCTGGATCCTTCTCGATGGCGCGGCCCCATTCGCGGGTGGTCTCGCCCGGCCACTTGTGGGTGGCGTCCAGGCCCATCTTCGAGCCAAGGCCGGAGATCGGCGAGGCGAAGTCGAGGTAGTCGATCGGCGTGTTGTCGATCATCACCGTGTCGCGCTTGGGGTCCATGCGCGTGGTAATCGCCCAGATCACGTCATTCCAGTCCCGTGCGTTGATATCGTCGTCGGTGACGATAACGAACTTGGTGTACATGAACTGTCGCAGGAACGACCAGACACCGAGCATTACGCGCTTGGCGTGGCCCGGGTACTGCTTCTTCATGGTCACCACCGCCATGCGGTAGGAACAGCCTTCCGGCGGTAGGTAGAAGTCGGTGATCTCGGGGAACTGCTTCTGCAGGATCGGCACGAACACTTCGTTCAGCGCCACGCCGAGGATCGCCGGCTCATCCGGCGGCCGGCCGGTGTAGGTGCTGTGGTAGATCGGATCGCGGCGCCGGGTGATACGCTCGACGGTGAACACCGGGAAGGTGTCGACCTCGTTGTAGTAGCCGGTGTGATCGCCGTAGGGGCCCTCCGGCGCGGTCTCGCCCGGATGGATCACGCCTTCGAGCACGATCTCGGCACTGGCCGGCACCTGTAGTTCGCTGCCAACCGCCTTGATCAGCTCGGTGCGATGGCCGCGCAAGAGGCCGGCGAAGGCGTATTCGGAGAGGGTATCGGGCACTGGCGTCACGGCGCCGAGAATGGTCGCAGGATCGGCACCCAGCGCGACACAAACCGGGTAAGGCTTGTCCGGATGCTTCTGGCACCATTCGCGGTAATCCAGCGCGCCGCCACGGTGGCTGAGCCAGCGCATGATCACCTTGTTGCGGCCGATCACCTGCTGGCGGTAGATCCCAAGGTTCTGCCGCTCCTTGTTCGGGCCCTTGGTGATGGTCAGGCCCCAAGTGATCAGCGGCGCCACGTCGCCCGGCCAGCAGTGCTGGATCGGCAGTTTGCCCAGGTCGACGTCGTCGCCCTCCTCGATCACCTCATGGCAAGGCGCGTCCTTGACCACCTTGGGCGCCATGGAAATGACCTTCTTGAAGATCGGCAGCTTGCTCCAGGCATCCTTGAGCCCCTTGGGCGGCTCAGGCTCCTTGAGAAAGGCCAGCAGCTTGCCGATCTCGCGCAGTTCGGACACCTCTTCGGCACCCATGCCCAGGGCTACGCGCTTGGGCGTGCCGAACAGATTGCCGAGCACTGGCACATCGAAGCCTGTGGGCTTTTCGAACAGCAGTGCCGGGCCGCCCTTGCGCAGGGTGCGGTCGCAGATTTCGGTCATTTCCAAAACGGGCGATACCGGGGTCTGGATGCGCTTGAGTTCACCGCGCTTTTCCAGTTCACGGATGAAATCGCGCAGGTCGCGATACTGCATGCAGGAGCCTCGTGTCGGACAGGCAAGAGTCGGCCGCAAAGTTTAGCGCCGAAGTCGGGCTTTCAGAAGGCTTGAAAGCCTCCAGATACCACAAGGCCGGGTTTCCCCGGCCTTGTGGCAAGACATGAACCGCTTACTTGCGCTTCATCGACAGGAAGAACTCATCGTTAGTCTTGGTCGCTTTCAGCTTGTCGATGAGGAACTCGATCGCCGCAATCTCATCCATCGGATGCAGCAGCTTGCGCAGGATCCACATGCGCGACAGCTCTTCTTCACCGGTCAGCAGTTCTTCGCGGCGGGTGCCCGACTTGTTGATGTTGATCGCCGGGAACACGCGCTTCTCGGAAACACGGCGATCGAGGATCAGCTCCATGTTGCCGGTGCCCTTGAATTCCTCGTAGATCACTTCGTCCATCTTCGAGCCGGTTTCCACCAGCGCGGTAGCGATGATGGTCAGCGAGCCGCCTTCTTCGATGTTACGCGCGGCGCCGAAGAAGCGCTTCGGCTTCTCCAGGGCGTGGGCATCGACACCACCGGTCAGTACCTTGCCGGAGCTCGGGATCACGGTGTTGTAGGCACGCGCCAGGCGGGTGATGGAGTCGAGCAGGATGACCACGTCCTTCTTGTGCTCGACCAGGCGCTTGGCCTTTTCGATCACCATCTCGGCGACCTGCACGTGGCGGGTCGGCGGCTCGTCGAAGGTCGAGGCAACCACTTCGCCGCGCACGGTGCGCTGCATCTCGGTCACTTCCTCCGGGCGTTCGTCGATCAGCAGAACGATCAGGTGACACTCGGGGTTGTTGCGGGTGATGTTCGAGGCGATGTTCTGCAGCATGATGGTCTTGCCCGCTTTCGGCGGGGCGACGATCAGGCCGCGCTGGCCCTTGCCAATCGGCGCGCAGAGGTCGATCACACGGCCGGTGATGTCCTCGGTGGAGCCGTTACCGGCTTCCATGGTCAGGCGCTTGTTGGGGAACAGCGGCGTCAGGTTTTCGAACAGGATCTTGTTCTTGGCGTTTTCCGGACGGTCGAAGTTGATGCTGTCGACCTTGAGCAGGGCGAAGTAACGCTCGCCTTCCTTCGGCGGGCGGATCTTGCCGACGATGGTGTCACCGGTACGCAGGTTGAAACGGCGGATCTGGCTGGGCGAGACGTAGATGTCGTCAGGGCCGGCCAGGTAGGAAGAATCGGCGCTGCGCAGGAAGCCGAAACCGTCCTGGAGGATCTCCAGCACGCCGTCACCGGAAATTTCCTCGCCGCTTTTGGCATGCTTTTTCAGCAGGGCGAAGATGATGTCCTGCTTGCGCGAACGAGCCATGTTTTCCAGGCCCATCTGTTCGGCCATGTCCAGCAGTTCGGCAATCGGCTTTTGCTTGAGTTCGGTCAGATTCATAGGAATGACGTGATCATCGAGAGGAGAAGAAAGCTGTTAGCTTGAGAAGCCGCGCCGCAGAGAAGGCGACAGGATCGCGAACGAGTTCGTATAGGAATGAATCGGCGACGGCGTGCAGAGAGCTGCATGGAGGATGCAGCGGGGTCGAATTTAACACTGTGAAAAAACAGCGTCTAGCCCCGAAAACGAAAAAACCCCGCGAATTGCGGGGCCTCTTCCACAGCGACTTGCCTCAGATGTTGCTATCGAGGAAAGCAGCCAGCTGCGACTTGGACAGCGCGCCGACCTTGGTCGCTTCGACGTTGCCGTTCTTGAACAGCATCAGGGTCGGGATACCACGCACGCCGTACTTAGGCGGCGTTTCCTGGTTCTCGTCGATGTTCAGTTTGCAGATCTTCAGCTTGCCTTGGTATTCCTTGGCGATCTCGTCGAGCACCGGTGCAATCATCTTGCACGGGCCGCACCACTCAGCCCAATAGTCGACCAGAACCGGACCTTCAGCCTGGATGACGTCCTGGTCGAAGCTGGCGTCGCTGACGTTGGTGATGAATTCGCTCATGAGGAGTCTCCGTATATTCGGAAGCAAAAAATTGCCGGGAGGAATTTTTGACGTCGCTTGCGACGGCCCGATGGGCTGCTGCCAAGGATGACTGGCAACCAAAAAGTGGCGACATCATAGCCCGGCTTGCCTGACACCGAAAGGCACTGGCGATTGAGCCACTCAATAGTTTCAATCACCAAGCGTGATGAAGGCTATTCCAGTGCGCAGCGCTGCCGCGCGGATGTGCTGCTGCATGGCTTTCTGTGCCGGGCCGGCGGCATGCCGGGCCAGGGCCTTGAGGATCTTGCGATGTTCCTGCCAGGTTTCCTGCGCACGCTCCGGGCGGATGAACGGCAGCTTCTGACTTTCCAGGAAGATCTCGGCGCTGGAGGTAACCAGGGCGAACATCGCCTGGTTGCCGCTGGCGGCGAGAATACGCTGGTGAAACTCGAAATCCAGCCGGTTGGCCTGCTCGAAATCGCCGGCACGCAGCTCGCGGCGCATCTGCTCGACGTTGTCTTCGAGAATGTCCAGCTCCTCGGCGGTCATCACCCCGGCCGCCAGGCCGCAGGCGAAGCCCTCCAGAGCGAAGCGCAACTGGAAGGTATCGGCCGCCGACACCTGTGCGGCGAAGGGCCAGGCGAAAGCGCCGGCCGCCTCGGCCTTACTTGCCTCCTGCACGAATACACCCTTGCCGGCCTGCACGCTGACCAGGCCCAACGCGCTGAGCGACGACAGCGCCTCACGCAGTGACGCACGGCTGACACCGAGGCGCTCGGCCAGATCGCGCTGCGACGGCAGCGCGTCGCCGGGGCGATAACCCTCTTCCTCAATCAGTCGGCGGATTGCCTGCAAGGCGTATTCGGGTACCGCGCGGGGAGCAGAAGCATTCATGACTGTTCGGGCCGGTCAGTCCAGTGAAGTCGCCTTTGTACGGCCATAAGGCCGCCCCAGGCAAGCGACGCCCTCTTGTGGAACAGCCCGTCACGCGGATGCACCGAGATAGCTCAGAAACGCTTCTGACCAACTGGTCAGTTACACCAACTGTTCAGACCAGTAAGACCTTGTTTCCACTCGCCTGAAACGATGAGAGCCCTTATTTCATTGAATTTGGCACAGGCGATGCACTGCACGAGCCAGGCAAAACGCTTCAGTTTTCGTTAATTCATCGGGAGTTCGACATGCGCAAATTTCACCGCACCCTGCTGGGTACCCTGTTCGCTGCCCTGGCCTTCGGCGCCAGCACCGCTCACGCCGATGCACTCGAAGACATCAGCAAGGCCGGTGTGCTGAAGGTCGCCGTACCGCAGGACTTTCCACCATTCGGCTCGGTCGGCCCGGACATGAAGCCGCGCGGCCTGGATATCGACACCGCGCAATTGCTGGCCGACAAGCTGGCGGTGAAACTGGAGCTGACCCCGGTCAACAGCACCAACCGCATCCCCTTCCTCACCACCGGCAAGGTCGATCTGGTGATCTCCAGCCTCGGCAAGAACCCCGAGCGTGAAGCGGTGATCGACTTTTCCGCCGCCTACGCGCCTTTCTACCTCGGCGTGTTCGGCCCGGAGGACGCCGCCATCGCCAGCCTCGAAGACCTGAGCGGCAAGACCATCAGCGTCACCCGTGGCTCCATCGAGGACATCGAGCTGAGCAACGTCGCCCCGAAAGGCGCCACCATCAAGCGCTTCGAGGACAACAACTCGACCATCGCCGCCTACCTCTCCGGCCAGGTCGAGCTGATCGCCAGCGGCAACGTGGTGATGGTGGCCATCTCCGAGCGCAACCCCAAGCGCGTACCCAGCATGAAGCTCAAGCTCAAGGATTCGCCGGTGTACGTCGGCGTGAACAAGCACCAGAGCGCGCTGCTGGACAAGGTCAACACCATCATCGCCGACGCCAAGGCCGACGGCAGCCTCGAGTCGCTCAGCCAGAAGTGGCTGAAGCAGCCGCTGCCGGCCGGCCTCTGAGCCGCGCGGAGAGCTGAGCCATGGCGTATCAGTTCGATTTCGCCGCCGTCCTGCAGCACAGTGATCTGCTGCTGCAGGGCGCGGCCTTCACCCTCGGCCTGACGGCGATCGGCACCCTGCTGGGGGTCGGTCTCGGCATCGTCGGGGCGATACTGCGCGCCTGGCGCATCCGCCCGTTCGACCGGATTTTCGGCGTGTACGTGGAGCTGATCCGCAATACGCCGTTCATCGTCCAGCTGTTCTTCATCTTCTTCGGTCTGCCCTCACTCGGCGTGCGCCTGAGCGAGTGGGAGGCCGCGGTGCTGGCGATGGTGATCAACCTCGGCGCCTACTCCACGGAGATCATCCGTGCCGGCATTCAGGCCATCCCCTCCGGTCAGCTCGAAGCCGCTGCGGCGCTGGCGATGAGCCGCTTCGAGACCTTTCGCCATGTGGTGCTACGCCCGGCGCTGGCCAAGGTGTGGCCGGCGCTGTCGAGCCAGATCATCATCGTCATGCTGGGTTCGGCAGTGTGCTCGCAGATTTCCACCGAGGAGCTGTCGTTCGCCGCCAACTTCATCCAGTCGCGTAATTTCCGTGCCTTCGAGACCTACCTGCTGACCACCGCGCTGTACTTGGTCATGGCCATCGGAATTCGCCAATTGCTGGCCTGGTTCGGCCGCCGCTTCATCATGGGAGCCCGCTGATGGACTTCACCCTCTGGGACATCCTGCGCAACCTGCTCACCGGCTTGCAGTGGACCCTGCTGCTGTCACTGGTGGCCTTCGTCTGCGGCGGTATCGCCGGCCTGCTGGTGTTGCTGGCGCGGCTGTCGCCGCTATCGGCGCCGCGCATCCTGGCCCGTGGCTATATCGAACTGTTCCAGGGCACGCCGCTGTTGATGCAGCTTTTTCTGGTGTTCTTCGGCATCGCCCTGCTCGGCATCGACGTGTCGCCCTGGCTGGCTGCGGCCACCGCACTGACCCTGTTCACCAGCGCCTTTCTGGCCGAGATCTGGCGCGGCTGCGTCGAGGCCATCACCCGCGGCCAATGGGAGGCCGCTGAAAGCCTGGCCATGAGCCGCCTGGAAACCCTGCGCCATGTCGTCCTGCCGCAGGCACTGCGCATCGCCGTGGCGCCTACCGTTGGCTTCTCGGTACAGGTGGTCAAGGGCACCGCGGTGACCTCGATCATCGGTTTCACCGAACTGACCAAGACCGGCAGCATGCTGGCCAACGCCACCTTCGAGCCCTTCATGGTCTACGGCTTCGTCGCCCTCGGTTACTTCCTGCTTTGCTACCCGCTCTCGCTCGCTGCATACCGCCTGGAAAGGAGGCTGAATGTCACTGCTTAACGTCACCGCCCTGCACAAGTATTACGGCGACAACCATGTGCTCAAGGGCATCGACCTCAAGGTCGAGGAAGGCGAAGTGGTCGCCATCATCGGCCGCAGCGGCTCGGGCAAGAGCACCTTCCTGCGTACCCTCAACGGTCTGGAGTCGATCAACGATGGCGTCATCGAAGTCGATGGCGAGTACATCGACGCCGCCCGCGCTGACCTGCGCAGCCTGCGGCAGAAAGTCGGCATGGTGTTCCAGCAGTTCAACCTGTTCCCCCATCTGACCGTCGGCGAGAACGTCATGCTCGCGCCGCAAGTGGTGAAGAAAACCCCGCGCGCCGAAGCCGAGCAGATCGCCCGGCAGATGCTCAAGCGCGTCGGCCTGGCGGAGAAGTTCGACGCCTACCCCGAGCGCCTCTCCGGCGGCCAGCAGCAGCGCGTAGCCATCGCCCGCGCCCTGGCCATGTCGCCCAAGGTGCTGCTGTGTGACGAGATCACCTCGGCGCTCGACCCGGAGCTGGTCAACGAGGTGCTGGCGGTGGTCAAGCAACTGGCCAGCGAGGGCATGACCCTGATCATGGTCACCCACGAGATGCGCTTCGCCCGCGAAGTGGGTAACAAGCTGGTGTTCATGCACCATGGCAAGGTGCATGAAATCGGTGACCCCAAGGAGCTGTTCGCCACGCCACGCACGGAAGAGCTGCGCAATTTCATCGGCTCGGTGAACCTGTGAACGCACCAGCGCCCCTACCGCTGCGCATCGAGCCGCTGACCCGCGCAGCCTTCGCCCCCTTCGGCGAGGTGATCGAGACGGCCGGTGCCACGGCCTTCCCGATCAACGTAGGCACCACCACGCGCTACCACGACCTGGCCAAAGTGGAGCTGGCCGGCGAGGCGCCGCGCACCCTGGTCAACCTGTTCGAGGGTAAGGCCTGGCACGCGCCCATCGCCATCCGCATGCTCGAACGCCACCCGCTGGGCAGCCAGGCCTTTTATCCGGTGGACGGCGGGCGCATGCTGATCGTCGTCGCCCCACCAGGCGAGCTGGACGAGTCGCAGATCCGCGCCTTCATCAGCGCGCCAGATCAGGGGGTGAACTACGCCCGCGGCACCTGGCATCACCCACTGCTGTGCCTGCAGCACCCCGGCCGATTCATCGTGGTGGACCGTGGCGGCGAGGGTCACAACTGCGACGAGCAGGTGTTGAAACAGCCACTGAGTGTACTGAACCTGCAGTAATCACAGGTCTAGACCAGTTTCATGCGACAACCGTATGCGTTGGCTCATGCGCTCAGTCGTGGCAGGATGCGCGGAAATCGAACGAGATGCCGTAATCATGCCCAAAGCCCCTGCCGAGAGTTTTCCCCTGATCGCTGCCATCGACCTGGGTTCGAACAGCTTTCACATGGTGCTGGCCAAGGCCGACAATCACGAAATTCGCATCCTCGAGCGCCTCGGCGACAAGGTGCAACTGGCCGCAGGCCTGGACGACGAGCGTCAGCTCAGCGAAGAAGCGATGCAGCGCGGGCTCGACTGCCTGCGCCGCTTCGCCCAGTTCACCAACACGCTGCCGGAAGGCGCCGTACGCATCGTCGGCACCAACGCCCTGCGTGAGGCACGCAACCGCGCGGTGTTCATCCGCCGCGCCGAGGAGATCCTCGGTCATCAGGTCGAGGTAATTTCCGGTCGCGAGGAAGCACGCCTGATCTATCTCGGCGTCTCCCACAGCATCGCCGACACGCCCGGCAAGCGCCTGGTCGCCGACATCGGCGGCGGCAGCACCGAGTTCATCATCGGCCAGCGCTTCGAGCCGCTGCTGCGCGAGAGCCTGCAAATGGGCTGCGTCAGCTTCACTCAGCGTTATTTCAAGGACGGCAAGGTCACCCCGGCGCGCTACGCCCAGGCCTACACCGCCGCTCGCCTGGAACTGATGGGCATCGAACAGGGCCTGCGCCGGCTCGGCTGGGAGGACGCGGTCGGCGCCTCCGGCACCATCAAGGCCATCGGCCTGGCGACCAAGGCCGCCGGCCTCGGTAATGGCGAGGTCACGCTCGAAGGCCTGGCCTGGCTCAAGCGCAAACTGTTCAAACTCGGCGAGGTGGAGAAGATCGACCTCGACGGCATCAAGCCGGACCGCCGTGGCATCTTCCCCGCCGGCCTGGCAATTCTCGAAGCCATCTTCGATGCCTGTGACATTCAGCGCATGAGCCACTCCGAAGGCGCGCTGCGAGAGGGTGTGCTGTATGACCTGCTCGGCCGTCACCAGCACGAGGACGTACGCGAACGCACGCTGGCGGCGTTCATGGAGCGCTACCACGTCGATGTCGACCAGGCCGCACGGGTCGAGGCCAAGGCGCTGTCAGCGCTGGACAAGGTGTCCGCCGATTGGGGTCTGACCGACGACTGGCACCGCGAACTGCTGAGCTGGGGTGCCAAGGTGCACGAGGTGGGTCTGGATATCGCTCACTACCAGTACCACAAGCACGGCGCCTATCTGATCGAGCACTCCGACCTGGCCGGCTTCTCGCGCCAGGACCAGCAGATGCTCGCCCTGCTGGTGCGCGGCCACCGCCGCAACATTCCCAAGGACAAGTTCGCAGACTTCGGCGAGGAAGGCGTGAAGCTGATGCGCCTGTGCGTGCTGCTGCGCTTCGCCATTCTGTTCCACCACATCCGTGGTACGCAGGACATGCCACAGGTGCAGTTCAAGGCCGGCGACAACAGCCTGGAGATCGTCTTCCCTGAAGGCTGGCTGGCCGCCAACCCGCTGACCCTGGCGGACTTCGAAGCCGAAGCCGCGTGGCTCAGCCGTATCGATCTGACCTTGAGCGTGCGCTGATACCCCGGTGCGCATGGCGCACCCTACGGGCGCGGCTCGGCCTGTAGGGCGGATGAGACCCGCCAGGACCACAAAGCCTCCTCTCTCGCCCTTCGGGCACCCTCTCCCATGAATGGGAGAGGGTCATCAGAAGGCTGCACGCAGCCGCTTTTTTATCGAGCGATGATCACCGGCGCGGTCAGCTTCTCCAGCAGCCCGGACTGAGCGCTGCGTGGATTCTGGTTGCCGGTGGGCTGCTGGCGCAGGTAGCGGCCGTCGGACTGCAACACCCAGGCCTGGGTGTTGTCGGTCAGGTAGCTTTCCAGCTCCTTCTTGACGCGGGTAATGAGCTTCTTGCCCTCCACCGGGAAGCAAGTCTCCACGCGCTTGTCGAGGTTGCGCTCCATCCAGTCGGCGCTGGACAGATAAATCTGCTCGTCACCGCCATTGAGGAAGTAGAACACCCGCGTGTGCTCGAGGAAGCGGCCGATGATCGAGCGCACCTGGATGTTGTGCGAGACCCCGGCAATACCTGGTCGCAGGCAGCACATGCCACGCACCACCAGGTCGATCTTCACCCCGGTCTGGCTGGCCTTGTATAGCGCGCGGATGACCTTGGGGTCGGTCAGCGAGTTGAACTTGGCGATGATGTGTGCCGGCTTGCCCTCGGCCGCCGCTGTGGTTTCCTTGGCGATCAGGTCGAGCAGGGTCTTCTTCAGGGTGAAGGGTGCATGCAGCAGCTTCTTCATGCGCAGGGTCTTGCCCATACCAATCAGCTGGCTGAACAGCTTGGACACGTCCTCGCCCAGGGCCACGTCGGCGGTGAGCAGGCTGTAGTCGGTATACAGCTTGGCGTTGCCAGCGTGGTAGTTGCCGGTGCCAAGGTGAGCATAGCGAACGATTTCGCCGTTCTCGCGGCGCAGGATCAGCATCATCTTGGCGTGGGTCTTGAAGCCGACCACACCGTAGATCACCACTGCGCCAGCGGCCTGCAGACGGCTGGCCAGGGCCAGGTTGGATTCTTCGTCGAAGCGCGCACGCAGCTCGATCACCGCCGTGACTTCCTTGCCGTTACGCGCTGCTTCCACCAGAGCATCGACGATCTCCGAGTTGGCGCCGGAACGATACAGGGTCTGCTTGATCGCCAGCACGTGCGGGTCCTTCGCCGCCTGGCGTAGCAGGTCCACTACCGGGGTGAAGGACTCGAAGGGATGCAGCAGGAGGATGTCCTGCTTGCTCACCACGCTGAAGATGTTCTCGGCGTTCTGCAGCAGCTTGGGGATCACCGGGGTGAACGGCGCGTACTGCAGGTCCGAGTGGTTATCCAGGCCAGTGATGCTGAACAGGCGGGTCAGGTTGACCGGGCCGTTGACCTGGTACAGCTCGCCCTCGGTCAGGCCGAATTGCTTGAGCAGATAATCGCGCAGGTGTTTCGGGCAGGTGTCGACCACTTCCAGGCGCACCGCATCGCCATAACGACGACTGAACAGCTCGCCACGCAGGGCGCGCGCAAGATCCTCGACGTCCTCGGTGTCCACCGACAGGTCGGCGTTGCGGGTCAGGCGGAACTGGTAGCAGCCCTTGACCTTCATGCCCTGGAACAGATCATCGGCGTGAGCGTGGATCATCGACGACAGGAACACGTAGTTGTCGCCAGGGCCACCGACGTCCTCCGGCACCTTGATGATGCGCGGTAGCAGGCGCGGCGCCGGGATGATGGCCAGACCGGAGTCGCGGCCGAAGGCATCGACGCCTTCCAGCTCGACGATGAAGTTCAGACTCTTGTTCACCAGCAGCGGGAAGGGGTGCGTCGGGTCGAGGCCGATGGGGGTGATGATCGGCGCGATCTCGTCGCGGAAGTAACGGCGTACCCAGGCCTTGAGCTTGGTGGTCCAGAACCGCCGGCGAATGAAGGTGATGTTGTGCTTGGCCAACGCCGGGAACAGGGTGTCGTTGAGGATGGCGTACTGCCGCTCGACCTGCTCGTGCACCAGCTCGCTGATGCGCGCCAGCGCCTGGTGTGGCTGCAGGCCATCCGCGCCGGCCTGTTCACGGGCGAAATTGATCTGTTTCTTCAGGCCGGCGACGCGAATCTCGAAGAACTCGTCGAGGTTGCTGGAGAAGATCAGCAGGAACTTCAGGCGTTCGAGCAACGGATAGGACTCGTCCAGCGCCTGCTCCAGCACCCGGATATTGAACTGCAGCTGCGACAGTTCACGGTGGATGTACAGGCTGCTGTCATCCAGGCTGGGGATCGGGGCCGGCGGTGGAGTTTCCACCACGGGCGTCTCGGCGACCACCTCGGCCTGAGGCGGGTTGTTGTCGAGCACTTCGCTGTTGAGTCCTTCGCTGTTCATCGCTGGGTTCCTGAGAGCGTCATCGCTCTTGTTTTAGCAGTTCTGCCGCCCGTACGGCGAAATAGGTGAGGATGCCATCGGCACCGGCACGTTTGAAGGCGGTGAGCGACTCCAGTATGACCGCCTCGCTGAGCCAGCCGTTCTGAATCGCGGCCATGTGCATGGCGTACTCGCCACTGACCTGGTAGACGAAGGTCGGCACCTTGTAGGCATCCTTCACCCGCCAGAGGATGTCCAGGTAGGGCATGCCGGGTTTGACCATGACCATGTCGGCGCCTTCGGCCAGGTCGGCTGCCACTTCGTGCAGCGCCTCGTTGCCGTTAGCCGGGTCCATCTGGTAGCCGAGCTTGTTGCCCTTGCCGAGGTTGGCGGCCGAGCCCACCGCATCGCGGAACGGGCCGTAGTAGGCGCTGGCGTACTTGGCCGAGTAGGCCATGATGCGCACGTTGACGTGGTCGGCCAGTTCCAGCGCCTCGCGGATCGCCTGCACGCGGCCATCCATCATGTCCGACGGGGCCACCACCTGGGCACCGGCCTCGGCATGCGATAGCGCCTGCTTGACCAGCGCATCAACGGTGATGTCGTTCTGCACATAGCCGGACTCATCGAGGATGCCGTCCTGACCATGAGTAGTGAACGGGTCGAGCGCCACGTCACTGATCACGCCGAGCTCGGGGAATTTCGCACGCAGAGCACGGATCGCGCGCTGGGCGATACCGTCCGGGTTCCAGGCCTCGGCCCCGTCGAGGGATTTCTTCTCCAGCGGCGTCACCGGGAACAGTGCCAGCGCCGGAATACCCAGCTCGACCCAGTGCTCGGCTTGCTTGAGCAGCAGGTCGATGGACAGACGCTCGACGCCCGGCATCGACGGTACGGCTTCGCGGCGGTTTTCGCCGTCGAGGACGAACACTGGCAGGATCAGGTCATCGACGCTCAGGCGATTTTCGCGCACCAGACGGCGGGAGAAATCGTCGCGGCGATTGCGACGCAGGCGGGTGGCAGGGAACAGACGATTGGCGGGGGTAACGCTCACGGCAGACTCCAGAGCCCGCACGGGCGGGCCAGTGTGACGGTTATAAGCGGGCATTATGACCAAATGATGACAGCCGCATGACGCGATGCGACTGCGGGTCGCAGCCAGGGCGGCGGCAATGCCACGAAACCTGGCCATTGTGGCATGACGCGCCACCTTCCGGCTTCCTCGTGGTCAGAGTAGTCTTCAGCACCTTCTCATCGAGCGCACGGCATGCTCCAAGACCTGATCCGCCAGTTTGGCTATCCAGCATTGGTACTGGGCACCTTTCTCGAAGGTGAAGTATCCCTGCTGCTGGCTGCCTACATGGCCGTGCGCAACGTGCTGGAGATCGAATGGGTGGCGCTGTGCGCCTTCCTCGGCACCTTCGCCAGCGATCAGCTGTGGTACTACCTGGGCCGTCGCCATGGCCGCGCGCTGCTTGAGCGCAAACCGCGCTGGCAACCGCTGGGTGAACGCGCCAGCGCGCTGATCAAACGTTACCCGGACCTGTGGGTGCTGTGCTTTCGTTTTCTCTACGGCCTGCGCACGGTGATGCCGCTGACCATCGGCTTGTCCGGCTATTCCTGGCGCCGTTATCTGCTGCTCGACGCCATCGGTGCCGGCGTCTGGGCTGGCGGCATCAGCCTGCTGGCCTACAGCCTGGGAAATGCCATGGGCGGTTTGCTGGAAGAACTGCGCAACTATCAGGTCATCCTGCTCGCGGCCGTGGTGCTGCTGCTTTCCCTCGCCTGGCTATACCGGTGGCGTCAGCGCCGGCGCGGCTGAACCGCGAGCCAGCCAGATGCCCAGCAGGCTGGCCAGGCTGTAAGCGATAAGCCAGGTCCAGGCACTGGCATCCAACGTCAGCATGCCCAGTTCACCAGCCAGCCAGAACGCCGGCAGGTTGCTCACCAGACGCAGGCACTCCATCTGCCAGGCATTGCTGCGATTCTCCAGCCACATGCCGATGCTGCACAGGCCCAGAGCCATCCACAGGCACGCCAGCAGCACTGCGCCTATCGCCAGTGAATCGCCCTGCGCCAGCAGCCACACGCCGGCCAGCAGGTAGCAGACGAACTGCAGCAGCGCGTAGACCTGGGCGCCACGCCCCAGCGGTACCTCGAACTTGCGGAAGTGACTCAGGTCCGCCTTGGCCTGTGGATAACGCGCCGCGACGTCGGCCGGGCGCCAACCGGTGGGCATGAACCAAATGCGCAGGCGGTCCCACCAGGCGCCAGCGCGTCTGGCATCGTTCCACAGCCCGGCGTAAACCTGCAGGTTGGCCCACAGCGGGTTCCAGCTTGCCAGCGGCACGGTCACGCCGAAGACCACCGGCTCTTCATCGAGCTCCTCCTGAAAGGTGCCAAAAATTCGATCCCAGACAATGAACACACCGCCGTAATTGCGATCCATGTAGATAGGATTCTGTGCATGGTGCACGCGGTGGTTGGACGGAGTGATGAACAGCCACTCGAACCAGCCCAGTTTGGGGATATGCCGGGTATGCACCCAGAACTGATAGAGCAGGTTCAGGGCGGCAACAGTGAGGAAGACCAGCGGCGGTACACCGACCACGGCCATCGGCAAGTAGAAGATCCAGCCGAAGATGAAACCGGTGCTGGTTTGCCGTAACGCGGTGGAGAGGTTGTAGTCCTCGCTCTGGTGGTGCACCGCATGTGCGGCCCAGAGCACGTTGCGCTCATGGCCCAGGCGGTGGTTCCAGTAGTAGCAGAAATCGTAGAAGACGAAGGCGAAGAGCCACACCCAGAGACTGCTTTCGGACAACTCGAACAGCGCCAAATGCTCCCAGGCGAAGGCGTAGGTCAGCAGGCCGACCACCTTGGTGAGAATCCCGGTGGCCTGGGACAATACGCCGGCACTTAGACTGTTAAGGGCATCGGCCAGGCGATAGGTACGCATGCCGCGCCAGCGGTCAGCGAGCAATTCCAGGCCGATCAGCAGGAAGAAGAAGGGCACTGCGTAGAGAACATAATTCATGACTGCGCCGTATCGTTGTACTTGTGTCGGGAATGAGCTGTTATTCATCCTATGCGCAGCTTCGCCAGGCTTCGCGGCGGCAAATGACAGTCCGAGTGGCATTTGGCGACAACCCAAGAATTGGTAGTACCCGCGCCCGCTTCACGGTCGCGTCTTTCCTCACCAGGAGTCGAGCATGAGCAAGAAAGTGGCAGTGATTCTGTCCGGCTGTGGCGTCTACGATGGCGCCGAGATCCATGAAAGCGTGATCACCCTGCTGCGCCTCGACCAGCGTGGCGCCGGGGTGCAGTGCTTCGCCCCCAACGTGCCGCAGCTGCACGTGGTCGATCACTACAGCGGCGACGAGATGGACGAGACGCGCAACGTCCTGGTGGAATCGGCGCGCATTGCCCGCGGCAAGATCAAGGACGTGAAAGAGCTGCATGTGGCCGAGTTCGACGCACTGATCCTGCCCGGCGGCTTCGGCGTGGCGAAGAACCTCTCCGACTTCGCCACCAGTGGCGCCGGCTGCACCGTACAACCGGACGTACTGGCCGCCTGCAAGGCCTTCGTCGATGCCGGCAAGCCGGTCGGCCTGATGTGCATCGCCCCGGCACTGGCGGCGAAGATCTTCGGTGCCGGCGTGGTCTGCACCATCGGCAACGATCACGACACCGCCGCCGCCCTGACCCAGATGGGCGCCGAGCACCATGAGTGCGAGGTCAGCGACATCATCGAAGACAGCCAGCGCAAGCTGGTGACCACGCCGGCCTACATGCTCGCCCAGTCCATCGCCGAGGCAGCGTCGGGCATCAACAAGATGGTCGACCGCGTGCTGGAGCTGGCGCACCACTGACCCATGTAATGCCGGAGCCTTGTAGGGTGGGCTTCAGCCCACCTCGCTCGCCATGGCCGGACTGAAACGCAACACCGCTCTATCGGCTGCAGCCAGGCCGATCCGGCCAATGCTCACGACACTCCCGCCGCGCCGCTGGCCAAACCGGCCAGCCTGCGGCAGCGTGGCGACAGGATTTCCCGGAGCCCCTGCCATGTCCCAGCCCTTCGTCCTCAGCCCCGACCTGCAGCAGGCGGTGGCCAGTTTCTTCCAGCGGATTCCCTTCAATCAGGTGCTCGGCATCGAGCTCGATGAGCTGAGCCCCGAGCAGGTGACCATGCACCTGCCGATGAAACCCGAACTGATCGGCAACTTCGTCCACGGCATCCTCCACGGCGGGGTGATTTCTTCGCTGCTCGACGTCTGTGGCGGCGCCATGGCGCTGATCGGCGCCTTCGCCAACCACCAGCACCTGCCGCCAGCCGAGCGCATGAGCAAGTTGTCCAAGCTCGGCACCATCGACCTGCGCATCGACTACCTGCGCCCCGGTCGCGGCCAGCGTTTCACTGCCACGGCCACGCCACTGCGCGCCGGTAACAAGGTGGCGGTGATTCGCATGGAGCTGCACAACGACGAGGGCGTACTGGTGGCGGTTGGCACCGGCACCTATCTGTGCGGCTGAACGGATGCCTTTTAGGAGCGAGCTCTGCTCGCGAAGCGCCCAGCCTCAGGAAATTCGCGAGCAGAGCTCGCTCCTACGGTCATTGCCTCGATAGCCGAGGCTGCTAACGACTCAAACGCGTGAGAATCCGATCCAGCGCGTTGGCAAAAGCCTGCCGGTCCTTCTCCGAATACGGCGCCTGACCACCACCCACCTGTCCCTGCTCGCGCAGATCGGTGAACAGATTACGCACCGCCAGACGCTCGCCCATGTTGCGCTCGTCGAACTCGCGGCCACGCGGATCGAGCGCGGCCACGCCCTTCTTCACCAGGCGGTCGGCCAGCGGCACGTCGCTGCAGATCACCAGCTCGCCAGGCACCGCGTGCTCGACCAGATGATCATCGGCGGCATCCGGCCCGCTGGGCACCACGATCAGTTTCACACAGGCGAAGTTCGGCCGCGCCACGGCCTGCCCGGCCACCAGCACCACTTCGAAACCCCGTTTGAGGGCAAACTTGACCACTTGATCCCGCGCCGCCCGAGGGCAGGCGTCGGCGTCGATCCATACGCGCATGCAGCAACGTCCGTAGAGAAACCAGCGCCCAGTATGCCAGCAGGCGCGAGGCTCAGGCCTGGTAGAACGGCTCGCAGCGCTCACGCACGGCGCGCGACAGGTTATCCTCGGCCAGTTCGATCAGATCCAGCTCCAGCTCGTCCGGCAGCAGCTCGGCTACCAGCGCAGCCAGGCGACGCTGGCCACGCATGTCGGCGCCGGAAATTGCCAACAGCAGCCGCGGCTGTGGACCGATGGCTGGATCACGCAACGCAGCGAGAAAGGCCTCACGTATGGCAAGTTGGGCACAGGCCGCTGAGAGTGCCTGCTCCAGGGTGGGGTGACGCAATACAGCCAACGCCAGATCGGGGCTGTCGGCGTAGTGAGTGGAGTGGATCGAGGAAGACATGCGCGCACTCGGCAGAGGAATTGGAAGCAGCCTAGGTGCACTGAGACCAGCTGTCGTAGCGGCGGTTCACGCTATGACACAACGAGGGCGGGCAAAGCTCGCCCTCGTTCAAACCTGAGCAGGTTGTCTAGGCCTGCTCGACCATGCGTCGACGCTCCCCTAGCAGGCTGCGTCCGTACAGCAGTGCGATACCGACCAGCGCCAGGCCCTGCGCCGACAGGCTCCAGGCATCGGCATGAATGCCCAGCCAGTCGAACTCGAAGAAGGCCACCGGACGCGTGCCTAGCACGCCAGCCTCCTGCAACGCGGCCACGCCATGACCGGCGAAGACCACGGACAGCACGCACAGCAGCACCGCGTTTACGCCGAAGAAGGTCGCCAGCGGCAGTTTGCGCGAACCGCGCAGGATCACCCAGGCCAGGCCGATCAGCAGCACCAGCGCGGCAGCAGCGCCACCCAGCACCGCACCGTGCCCGGCAGGGCCGGCCTGCAGCCAGAGGGTTTCGTAGAACAGAATCACTTCGAACAGCTCGCGATACACCGAGAAGAACGCCAGCATGGCGAAGCCAAAACGGCCACCACCGCCGACCAGGCTGCTCTTGATGTAATCCTGCCAGGCCGCAGCATGACGACGATCATGCATCCACACGCCGACCCACAGCAGCACCACGCTGGCGAACAGCGCCGTGGCGCCCTCCAGCAGCTCGCGCTGGGCGCCGCTGATATCGATCAGGTAGGCCGCCACCGCCCAGGTCGCGACACCGGCGAGCAGCGCCAGACCCCAGCCAATGTGCACACTGCGTACCGCCTGCTGCTGCCCGGTATTGCGCAGGAAGGCGAGAATCGCCGCCAGCACCAGAATCGCTTCCAACCCCTCGCGTAGCAGAATCAGCAGGCTGGCGAAGAAGCTCAGGCTGTCGTCCATGGCGCCCTCGGCCAGCAGTGCAGCGGACTTGTCCAGCTCGACCTTGGCCTGCTCCAGTGCCAGAGCAGCCTGCGCGACGCTGGCGCCATCCTGCAGCGCCTGCCGATAGGCCATCAGGGCGCGCTCGGTGATCTTGCGCTGCGCGGCATCGAGGTTGTCGAGAGCGCTTTCGACCAGTTCGAAGCCTTCCAGATAGGCGCCTACGGAGAGGTCATAAGCCTGCTCGCGATCACCCTCGCGATAAGCCTGCAGGCTGCGCTCCAGGGTCGAGCGGGTGTAGCCGATCAGTTGCTGCGGACCGCGCTGCTCCAGCACCGGATGCGCGCGCAGGGCGCGGAACGCGGCGACATCACCGCCGGTGGCGGCGATCTCGGCGGGCGTACGCCCCGCCAGCTCGCTCATGGCAAAGCGTGTCTGGCTCTGCGCCGGCACTGCTGTGAAGCCGGCGATGTAGGCAGCCAGATCCCAGCGTTGACGTTCGTCGAGCTGATCAACAAAGGCAGGCATATCGGTGCCTTCGATGCCCAGACCGAGGGTGTTGTAGAGATCGTAAAGGCTCAGCCGATCCAGACGCGCGGCATCGCGCAGATTGGCCGGTGCTGGCTCCAGGCCGATACCGGCAGGTCCATCGCCCAGGCCGGTGTCGCCGTGGCACACCGAGCAGTGCTGAGCGTAGAGCGGCGCGCCGCGTTCCGGGTCCGGCGTCAGCACTGGGCTCTGCGCCACCTGATAAAGCTCAGCCAGACGTGCGCCCAGTTTGCGGGCGGCGCCAGCAACCTCCTCGCCCGGCTGGCGCTGAGCAATCGCCTGACGCAGATTGCTGACGCCCTGCTCCAGCTCGGCGCGGCCGACCTGAGCGGGCAAGGCGACGATCAGGCCCTGCAGTACATCGAGAAACTCCAGTTGCTCCTGATATTCACCGGCATCGATAACCTGACCGCCCGCAACGGTGGCCGGGTAATCAGCACCGATGTAACCGATCAGGTGCAACGCCTGTGCGGCGCCGTCGAGGGGCTCGCCAATGGCGAGAAAGCTCAGGCTGGCCAGCAAGGGCAGCATCAGCCAGGAAAGAGAGAAGCGAAAGCGGGTCATTAATGCATCCCAAACGAGAATGGGTGGCATTAAATTGTTGCTGGCCTAACGATTGAGCACAAGAAGAATATGAAATATTCAGTAACAAACTGCCGAGCGGACCCTGAAAACCGCCTTGCCTGCACAGGCGGCCATCCAGAACCTGCCAATCACCCGGGCTCCCGCCTTCGCGGGAGAGACGATGAATGGCTTTTCAGAACATCCCGGACAAACGCTATCGGCCAGCGTTGGACGATAGCGGGCGAGCCTCAGACTGCCGCGCGCTTGACGGTCGCCAGCAAGCCCGCAGCGGCAGCGAACAACGCGGCGAAACTGCGATTCATTACCCGCTGCTGACGAGGGGTGCGCAGCAGGCGCAGGACGCGCGAGGCGAGGCCGGTGTAACCGGCCATGACGATCAGATCGACGATGATCATGGTCACGCCCATCACCAGATACTGCGCCACCAGCGGTGCATGCGGATTGATGAACTGCGGCAGTACCGCGAGCATGAAGACGATGGCCTTGGGGTTGCTGAAATTGACCAAGAAGCCACGTAGAACCAGGGCCAGCGGCCGGCCGATAGGACGCTCGGCCGCGCCGGCATCCAGATCGCTGGGCAGGGCGACCCACTGTTTGTAAGCGAGGAACACCAGATAGGCCACGCCGAACCACTTGATCAGGCTGAAGGCCAGGGCCGAGGTGGCAAGGACGGCGCCCACACCCGCGGCGACAATGGCGATCTGCAGCGCCAGACCGAGCTGCAAGCCGAGCGCGTTCCAGTAGCCGCGCCAGAAGCCGTACTGCATACCGGCCGACATCGAGGCCACGGCACCAGCACCCGGCGACAGGCTGATCACCCAGCAGGCGACGAAGAAAGCGAGCCAGGTTTCCAATGCCATGATGCGTACCTCGAGAAGCTGAATTCAGGGGAAGAGCAGCACAGCCTACTCCTGCTCCAGCGCCTCGACCAGTCGGTCAGCGCCAGCGGCGCACCGACCTCTGGAAGAACAGGCTGTTGGGCACCTGCAACACGGCGCCGGCAGCCTCCTCACTGAGGTCCTGCAGGGTGGTGTAGAACAGGTTGATGGCGATGACCCGGCCTTTGACGCCCGGTTTGTCGGCGCTGTCGATCACCTCGACCGTATCGCCGATACGGAACGGCCCCATGGTGAAGATCAGCAGCGCGCAGAACATGTTCGACAGCACGCTCCAAATGGCGAAGAACGCCACCGCGGCGACAGCGGTGAAGCCGGTCAGCGCCGTCCACAGCACGGTCGCGGAAACACCCAGGCGCTCCAGTACCATGAGCAGAGCGCTGCCCATGATCAGCCAACGCACCAGCCCACGCAGCGGCTGCAGCACTTCTGGCGGCAGCAGGCTGTAACGCGCGCCGAGACGGCTGATGGCACGGGTGAGAATACGCTGGGCGATCCACGCCAGCAGGATGATCAGCAGTACCTGGCCGGTGCGAATCAGTGGGTCGCGCCAGGCCGCCAGCAGTTCAAGCTGTTCCATTACTCGGCTTCCTCCAATTGCTGCTGCAACGCCTCCAGGGTTTCCAGCGCCAGCAGCCAGGCTTCCTCCAGCTCGGCCTCGCGGGCCTTGAGCTGCGCCTGTTCAGCCAGACGCTGGCGCAGCTCATCCTTGCGCGCGGACTCGTACAGACCGCTGTCGCCCAGCTGGGTTTCCACGGCGGCGAGCTTTTCCTGCACCTTACCCAGTTCCTGCTCGAGCTTGTCGGCCTGCTTCTTGTGCGGCGCCAGTTGCTGACGCAGCGCGGCGGCGGCCTGGCGCTGGGCGCGCTTGTCGGTCTTGTCCGCCGCCCCTTCAGCTGGTGCGCTCGGTGGCGCCTGGCGCTGCCGGTAATCGATCAGCCAGCGCGCGTAGTCGTCCAGATCGCCGTCGAACGGCACCACACGCCCTTCCGCGACCAGCAGGAATTCATCGGTGGTGCTCTTGAGCAGATGACGATCGTGCGAGACCACTACGACAGCACCGGCGAACTCCTGCAGGGCCATGGTCAGAGCCAGGCGCATTTCCAGGTCGAGGTGGTTGGTCGGTTCGTCGAGCAGCAGCAGGTTGGGCTTGCCCCAGGCGATCAACGCCAGGGCCAGACGCGCCTTCTCGCCACCGGAGAAATTCACCACCGGCTCGTCACAACGTGCGCCACGGAAGTCGAAGCCACCGAGGAAATCACGCAGGGTCTGCTCGCGCTCGGCCGGTGCCAGGCGCTGCAGGTGCAGCAGCGGACTGGCCTTGTCGTCCAGGGCGTCGAGCTGATGCTGGGCGAAATAGCCGATCACCAGGTTCTCGCCACGGGTCAGGCTGCCACCGAGCGGCTGCAGTTCGGCCGACAGGTTCTTGATCAGCGTCGACTTGCCCGCGCCGTTGGGGCCGAGCAGGCCAATACGCGCGCCCGGCACCAGGCTCAGCTTGACTTGCTGCAGCACGGTCTTGTCGCCATAACCCAGGCGACCTTCGCTGAGGCTGAGCAGTGGCGTGGAGATCTTGTCGGCCTCGCGAAAAACGAAGTCGAAGGGCGAGTCGACATGCGCCGCGCTCAGCTCTTCCATGCGCTCCAGGGCCTTGATCCGGCTCTGCGCCTGACGGGCCTTGGTGGCCTGGGCCTTGAAGCGGGCGATGTACTTTTCCATGTGCGCGCGCTGCGCCTGCTGCTTCTCGTAGGCCTGTTGCTGCTGGGCCAGACGTTCGGCACGGGTACGCTCGAAGGCCGTGTAGCCGCCGCGATAGAGATTCAGCTTGCGCTGTTCGACATGGGCGACGTGGTCGACCACCGCATCGAGAAAATCGCGGTCATGGGAAATCAGCAGCAAGGTGCCGGGGTAGCTTTGCAGCCAGCCTTCCAGCCAGAGAATGGCGTCCAGATCCAGGTGGTTGGTCGGCTCGTCGAGCAGCAGCAAGTCGGACGGACACATCAGCGCCTGGGCCAGGTTCAGGCGCATGCGCCAGCCACCGGAGAAGTCGCCGACGCGGCGATCCATCTGCGCGTTCTCGAAGCCCAGACCGGCCAGCAGTTTGCGCGCGCGAGCATCGGCGGTGTAGCCGTCGGCGCTGTCCAGCTCGCTGTGCAGGCGAGCGATGGCCGCACCATCATGCGCCTGCTCGGCGGCAGCCAGTTCGGCCTGCACGCGGCGCAGGTTGTGATCACCGTCGAGCACATAGTCCACCGCCAGCCGATCAAGGGTGTCGACCTCCTGGCGCATATGGGCGATGCGCCAATCACCAGGCAGCAGGCAATCGCCGGCATCAGGCGTCAGCTCGCCACGCAACAGGGCGAACAGGCTGGATTTACCGGCGCCATTGGCACCGATCAGACCGGCCTTGTGACCGGCGTGCAGGGTCAGCTCGGCGCCTTCGAGAAGACGCTGCGGGCCACGCTGTAGAGTGAGGTTCTGGAGTCGGATCATAATGGCGGCGGAGTCTATCAAATCGCCCCGGAGGCCGCGTGCAGGATCTGTGGAATTTCGCCCTCGAACTCTACGCCAGAGCAGGCGTGGAACAGGCCTGCCTGGAGTTGCAGGACACAGGTAGTGACGTTTGCCTGCTGCTGACCGGAGCCTGGTTGCAGCGGCGCGGTGTGCGCTGCCTGGATGAGCGCCTGCAGGCACTGCAGCAAGCGGCTGCCCCTTGGCAACGCGAGGTGATCGCACCCTTGCGCCAGGTACGCCAGGACTGGCGCGCGAACGCAAGCCAGGATACGGAGCTGGCAGCCTTGCGTGAGCAGGTCAAGAAACTGGAACTGCAGGCCGAGCGGGTATTGCTCGATCGTTTGCAGGTGCTGGCCGAGCACTGGCCAAACGAGGCAGGCGAAAACGATTGGCTGATTCGCCTGGCCGGAGGGAACAGCGCCGCGCTGCAGGTGCTACGCGGCGCCGTTGATCACCCTTAGGAAGCGCTCGGAGTAACCGGGGCGGTGGCTCCATTGGTGGTCGCAGGAGCAGCAGGGGCTGCCGGAGCAACCGCTGCGGCGACTGGTTTGGCAACTGCTGGCTTGGCCGGAGCCTTCTTCGCCGGAGCCTTGGCAGCGGCTGGTTTCTTCACCACAGCCGGCTTGCTGACAGGTTTGCTCGCGGGTTTTGCAGGCGTGGCCTTGGCAGCCGGCTTGGCAGCAGGTTTGGCGACAGGTTTACTGGCTGCTGCGGGCTTGGCCGGTGCTTTTGCTGCAGCAGGCTTGGCTGCCGGTTTGGCGGCTGGCTTGGCGGCAGCGGGTTTGGCGGCAGCTTTCGGCGCAGCGGGTTTTGCCGCAACGGCCTTGCTGGCAGCTGGCTTAACCGCAGGTTTGCTGGCTGCCGCAGGTTTCGCTGCTGGCTTGGCGACGGGTTTGCTCGCCGGTTTGGCAGCAGTCGGTTTGGCCGGGGCCTTCTTCACGGGCGTCTTCGCAGCAGCAGGCTTCTTCGCCGCGACCGGTTTGCTGGTCGGCTTGGCGGCCGGAGCAGCGGCTTTGGTCTCACGTGCATCCAACGCCTTACCAGCGGCTTCCTTCACTTTGCCTACGCCCTGTGCCAGCTTCAGGCTTTCCTGGGCATCACGCTTGAGCTGGGCGATGTAGGTGCGGGTTTCGCTCTGGCTGGCCTTGAGCGAGTCGAGCAGCTCCTCCAACTCGGCGACTGCATCCTTGGCTTTGGCTTGCGCCTTGGCCTTGCCGGCAACAGCCGCGTCCTGCAGCTTGCTGCGAGCCTTGTGCAGTTTTTCCTGCGCCTTACCGCGCTGCTTCTCCAGCTTGGCGAGCAGTTTCTCGGCGTCGATCAGCGCTTGCGAGCAGGCATTTTCCAGGTGTTCGAGCAGGCTGGCAGACAGTTGGTGCAGCAGGTGCAACGGGGTAGTGATGGACTTCTTCTTGGCCGACATGGCGCGCCTCCAGGCGGATGTGAACGCGCCCATACTAGACGCAGCCGCGAGGGCTCGCCATAGGCCTTTTGGCGAACCGAGCAGATGCCGAACCGCGCTGGCATAATCGTCGAGGCCTTTTGCCGTTTCAGCGCAGACTGCGGCGCAGCGTAATCTCAACAGCCCCTAAGCATCTTGATCGGGAGACACCGTAATGAGCCGCGCCGTACTAGCCGCCCTCGCCATCTGCTGCAGCCTGGGCGTACAGGCTGACCAGCACCAGCAGGATCTGGCCTACAGCCTCGGCGTGCGACTCGGCGAGCGCCTGCACGACGAGGTGCCAGACCTGCCGCTGAGCGAGCTGCTCGAAGGCTTGCGCCAGGCCTATGAGGGCAAGCCTCTGCGCCTCGACGCCAGTCGGATCGAGCAGCTGCTCGATGAGCACGAAGCGCGTATCGAAGCCTCACCACAGCGCCAGAGCAAAGCTATCGAGGCCGAGCAGCGTTTTCTCGCCGAGCAACGTCGCCGCCCTGACGTGCGGGAGCTGGCCAACGGCGTACTGGTGACAGAGCTCAGCCCTGGCAGCGGCCCCATGCCCACCGCTCGCAGCCGAGTACAGGTGAGCTACCGCGGCGAACTGGCGGACGGCAGCGTCTTCGACGAGAGCAGCACACCGCAGTGGTTTCGCCTGGACAGCCTGATCGGCGGCTGGCGCAGCGCACTGCTGCAAATGCCGAAAGGCGCTCACTGGCGCCTGGTGATTCCATCGGATCAGGCTTATGGGGAGGAAGGTGCGGGCGACCTGATACCGCCCTATGCGCCGCTGGTGTTCGATCTGCGCCTGCTCGACGTGGCCGACTGAAGGCCAGCCTGCAGGCCTGATGCCGATCCGATCAGGTTGCCAAAGCGGTCTTGCGCAGGAGCCCGCCCGGGGGGGAAGCTTTTCGATTGCGCGCGGCCCTGATGCGCGGCGGGACGCCGCTGCTAAAAACTTGTGCGTCGACGCTTGACTGACTGGCGTCAGCCTGACGGCCCGGAGTGCTCCGGACCATTGCCAGCAAGGGTTCAGAGCGCTTCGGCGGCCTGTTCCTGATGAGCGTTGTGCAGCACTTCGATCAGGCAGTCTTCCAGTTCGAAACGCTCGTGCAGCAACTGCCCCAGATGATTGAGCTCTGCCACCAGCGACGTGCTGTCGCGACAATCGCCATTGTCGCAGTGGTCATTGAACGCCAGCGCGACCGCCGTAATGGCTTCGATACGCGGGTAGATCTGCTTGGCCAGTTCCAGACCACGCTGGTCGTTGAAGGCCTTGGCCTCGTTGGTCAGCTGCTCGTAGACCTCGAAGTGACCAGCAGACACGTAGTCCACCAGCAACTCGCAGAAACCCTGCAGAGACTCACAGTTGATGGCTGGCGCCTGCGGCGCCTTGGTAAGGGCGGTGTAAGCCAGCACAAGTTCGCGGCGCTCACCCAGCCAGCGATCAATCAGCTGGTGAACCCCACCCCAACGTTCCTGTGCGTTCCGGCAACTCTCAAGCATGATGAACCTCGCTTCCCTTATCGATAATGCCTGTTATACGTCCGCTCCCGAGACGTTTTTCTGTCAATCGGTGCTTGGCCTTGGGAAGGCAACCGCAAAATGGCATTTTTCCGGCGGTGCGTGCGAGCCAGATTATGCTCGTGGGCACCCACCATCAAGGCATCGCCGTGAGAAAGTTTCATACGAGCGTTTAATCTCGAAGCCACGACCCGCGTGGCTTCGTGCAATTCGCATTCTCAATTGCGACGCAGCAGCTGGAACAGGCAGAAACCGAGCATACCGATGAAACCGAGCAGGCTCCATTCGGGGATGCTCATACCAAACAGCGTCCACTTCACCTCGGCACAGTCAGCACTACCCTGGAACACCAGGCGCACGATGTCTTGCATCGGCAGGGCTTCCATCATGAACTCGAGGCTGGGCAGACAGGCTTCGAGCTGATCGGCTGGCACGCTCTGCAACCAGATCTGCCGGCCAGCGGTAGCGGCGCCAGCGCTGGCGAACAGCAGTGCCAGCACCGCATAGATGCGACGACCGAGACTCCCCGGCCCATGGATCGCAGCGATCAGGCAGACCACGCCGAACAGAATCACGCAGATTCGCTGCAGCACGCACATCGGACAGGGTTCCAGGCCAACGACATGTTCCAGGTACAACGCAGCCGCCATCAGCAGTACGCAGCCGATGAATGCCAGGAAAAACAGGGGACGCGGGCTGGCCAAGTGCATGGTGGCTCCGGGAGGGAAATCGAGGGCAGTACGGTAGAGGAAAGCGAGGGCGCCTTTCAAGGCGCCCCATGACTCAGAGCAGGCTATTCATCATGCCCGAACGCCCCTCCGTCCGTACGGCGAGTAAACTGCGGCAATCAGCCGCATCCATTCAGGCTGTCACGTCCTGCGGTTGCGGCAGCGGAGGCAAGCCCTGATGTAACAGACCGAGGCTCTCCAGCAACAGCTGATTGCTGCGTTCCAACTCACCCAATTGCGCCAGCAGACGCGCCAGCTCGGCGCAGGTCTCCGGGTGGCGCTCAAGCTTCAGACTGGTCTCGAAATAGTCTCGCGCCTTGCCCCACAACTGGTTCTGCAGGCTCAGGCGGCCCAGGGTCAACAACAGGGCAGGATCCTGCGGATGCTGCTTGAGCCAGAGTTCGGCCGTTTGCAGCTGACGCGCCGGGTCGGCGCCACGCAGCACGCCGTAGAAGCGCGCCAGACGGCTGTCGTAACCACGTTTGAGCGCGCCGCGCAGAACTTCCTCGGCTTCTTCCTGCGCGCCCAGTCGACGCAGTTGCTCGACATAGGTGGCGATCAGCTCAGGCTCCTGACGCAGTGGCGCGGAAAGCTGCTGCCAGGCTTGCGTCAGCGGCTGAAGCGCAGTTTCGCCATGGCCCTGACCAGCAAGGCCGGCATCGGCCAGGCGACCACGCCAGGTCTCGCGCTCCAGTTCGTCGAGTTCTGCAGCGGGCAACGCCTTTTCCTTGCGCAACTCGGGCAGCAAGCCAAGCAGTGCCGACCAGTCCTGGCGCTGCAGATACAGACGCTGCAACTGACGCAGCACCAGGTGATGGCCTGGGTGGCGCTCACGCATGGCCTGCAGGGTTTCCAGTGCCGCGTCGCTGTCGCCGCGGTTACGCTGCAGCTCGGCATGGGTCAGGGCAATCGCCAGCTCGGCCTGGGGTTGCTTGTTCAGTGCGCGCTCGAGCAATGCGTCGCTCTGCTCGTGATCGCCAAGCTTGCTGGCAGCACGAGCAGCGCCGAGGTAGTACATCAATGGCTGACTGTCGGCTTCGGCGGCACGGGTCAGTTGACGCTGGGCACGCGCCCAGCGACCTTCGGCCAGGTCGAGCATGCCCTGCTCGGAAGCCAGGCGCACACGGCGGTTACGATGCAGACGCGACCAGGGGTTGGCCAGCCGTGTCGAGCTGAGCAACAAACGCAGTGTCCACTTGATCAGGTAGTACAGCACCACCACGACCACCAGCAGGCCAAGGAATGCCCACAGGCCGGACTGGTAGCGAAAGCCCTGGTAGGCGAACAGCACATAACCGCGATCAGCCTCGATGGCCAGACTGAGCAGATACAGCCCGGCGGCGATGGCCAGCAATAACAGGAGCCAGATCAGGCGTCTCATTGCGCCTCCTCGGCCGCCGCGGCCCCCTGCCGACGTTGCGCCTGTTTGCGTTGCAGGTAGGCCTGCAGCGCATCGAGCGAGTCGCTCAGATCCGGCACCTTGACCTCGATGCTGGCATCGGCCAGCTCGCCGAAACGCTGGCGCAGGGCGCGACTGTCCGGGTTATCCAGGTTGAAGTGGGCGTCGAGGATTTCCTCGGCCTGTTTCAGCGACTGCTTGTACACACCGGTCTGACCATGCAGTGCGGCCCACTGCGCCTGTTCCAGCGCCAGCGACAGGCTCAGGCGCACCTGCGACAGGCTTTGCCCGGACAGCAGCGGACGCACGTTGCGATCGGCGTCGAACTCGATACGGAAGTACTCCGACAGCTTCTTCGCCCACTCGCTCCACCAGGCACTGCCGTCGCCTTCGGCTGCCAGGTCGGAGAGCACGTCACCCTGCCCTTCGAAGGTCGGCGCCAGTGGATTGAGGGTAGCGGCCTGCTCACGCAAGGCGCCCAGCTGCAGGAACAGGCCGACGCGATCCGGGCGCTCGGTGGTACGCAGGGCTTCGAGACTACGACTGAGCTGCTCACGGGCGGCGAATGCGGCAGGGTCGTCCTGCTCGCGGAGGATTTCATCGGCGGCCAGTACCAGCGCTTCGGCGCTGGCCACATCCTGCAGCGCAGACAATCTCAAGGTGGCCAAGCGCAGCAGGTGTTCGGCCTCGTCCAGGCGCCAATCCTGACGGCTACCATCGAGCACGCTTTCCAGGCGCTGACTCAGGCGCTGCTGATCGCTCTGCAGGTTAGCCAGCAGACGACGGCGCTCGTCCAGCTCAGCCGCACTGGGCAGGGCGGACAGACGCGAATCGAGGCGCTGGGCCAGCTCATCCACTTTCTTCGCACTGTCGTCACGGGTGCGCTGCAGGTCTTCGGCCTGCTGCAGGTCCCTGCTCTGCATTGCATGCAGTTGCCACAGGCTCCAGCCGCCAGCACCGGCGCCAGCCAGGCCAATCAGCAGGGCGAATGCAGCAAGGCCGCTGCCACCGCCACTGCGTGGTGCCTTCACCGGTGGCGGTGCAGGTGTGGGTTTCACGGCTTCGCTGGCCGGTTTGTCTTCTGGCGTGTTCGGGGTGGATGCTTCGCTCACGTATCCGTCCTTTTAGAGGGCGGCAGCCGGAAACTGCTCCAAAGCTGCCTGCAAGGCCGCGGCACTGGCGCCACGACAGTCCACAACGATCTGGGCACCCGCAGCGCGGGCCTGTTCGGCGACGCGCGGGCTGGGTACGAACAAGGGTAGCCGAGCCAACGCCGGCCAGTCATCGCCGGCTAGCTGCAGCAGATGCTCGAAACCCTGCCCACTGCTGACAACCAGGCCATTCAGGCGTTCCGCTCGCACCTGTCGGCTCAACTCGCCCGGCGCGTACTGTGGCAGCACGCGGCGATACAGTGGCAGATAGTCGACGCTCACACCTTGGCTGCGCAAGCGTTCGGCGAGGAATTCTCGGCCACCTTCGCCGCGCAGGATCAGCACGCACGGTGCAGGTGCCGCGATGGCCTGCTGCAGTGCAGGCAGAGCGAGCAACGCTTCGCTGTCATCGCCCACGTCGGGAAAATGCACGGCCAAGCCTTGCTCGGCGAGTACCGCAGCGGTAGCCGCGCCGACACTGAACCAGGGCAGATCAGGCGTCGACGCTCCATGCTGCGCCAAGAGCTGCAAGCCAATTCGGGCTGCCGGCTTGCTGACCACGATCACCGCGCAGTAACGCTGCAAATCGGCAAAGGCGCTGCGCTGCTCGGGTGTCTCGTCCAGTGCCTCGATGGCCAGCAGCGGCATGCAGTGGCTGACGACACCCTGCGCAGCCAGTATCTGCGCCAGCGCCGCACAATCCTCGGCAGGACGCGTCAGCAACAGGCGCCAGGCGCTCAAGGGTGACCGGCCTCACCATAGACGGCCTGGAGAATGGCATCGGCCCCCTGCGCCAGCAGCGCCTCGGCGACACGCACGCCCAGAGCCTCGGCATCGCTACTGGCGGCGCGATCTTCGGCGCGCAACAACAGGCCGCCGTCAGGTTGGCCGACCAGACCGCGCAGCCACAGCTGGTCATCTTCGAGCAGGGCATAGCAGGCGATAGGGACCTGGCAGCCGCCATTGAGGTGCTTGTTCAGCGCGCGCTCGGCGGTGACACGTAGCGCGGTGTCACGGTGATGCAGCGGCGCCAGCAAGGCATGCACGTCGCTGTCGGCACTGCGGCACTCGATGCCCACGGCGCCCTGGCCGCCGGCCGGCAGGCTGTCCTCAGCGCTGATCGAGCTGCGGATGCGGTCTTCGAACCCCAGGCGAATCAGGCCGGCTGCGGCAAGGATGATGGCGTCGTATTCACCGGCATCGAGCTTGGCCAGGCGGGTATTGACGTTGCCGCGCAGGAACTGGATTTTCAGGTCTGGCCGGCGCGCCAGCAACTGGGCCTGACGGCGCAGACTGGACGTACCGACCACGCTGCCGGGAGGCAGCGCATCGAGGCTGGCATAGGTGTTGGAGACGAAGGCGTCGCGCGGGTCTTCACGCTCGCATATGCAGTACAGGCCCAGCCCTTCGGGAAAGTCCATCGGCACGTCCTTCATCGAGTGCACGGCAATGTCGGCCTCGTTTTCCAGCAGTGCGGTTTCCAGCTCCTTGACGAACAGCCCCTTGCCGCCGATCTTCGCCAGCGGCGCGTCGAGCAGCTTGTCGCCGCGGCTGACCATGGGCACCAGGCTGACCTTCAGACCTGGATGAGCCTGTTCCAGACGGGCTTTGACATGTTCGGCCTGCCACAGGGCCAGGGCGCTCTTACGGGTGGCGATGCGAATTTCGCGGGACATGGGGCAATTCCAGAAAACCGATTGCCGCGAATCATAACAGGCTCGCCCGGCGCCAGTTGAAGGAGGCGGCCATAGGCCGCAGCCGACGCCCCGCCTCTTAAAGAGACTGCATCAGCTTACGCACGCCGGCCACGTGGCGGCGGCTGACCACCAGCGAGTCGCCGTCCAGACCTTTGAGGAACAGTTGAAAGTGTCCGAGCGGGGTGCGCTGCAGGCGCTCGATGCGCTCGCGCGCCACCAGCGCATTGCGGTGGATGCGCACGAAGCGATCACCGAACTCGTCTTCCAGCGCCTTCAGCGGCTCATCCAGCAGGACTTCACCGCCCTCGTGACGCAGGGTGACGTATTTGTGGTCAGCGATGAAGTAGACCACGTGATCCAGTGGAATCAGCTCGATGCCCTTGCGGGTACGCGCACTGATATGGGTACGCGGGCCGCCGCCAGTCTCCGCTGCGGGACGAGTCAGGGCGGCCAACTGCACACGATTGGGCCGCTCGGCCTTTTTCAGCGCTTCGCTCAGGCTCTCAGGCCGCACCGGTTTGACCAGATAACCCACTGCACTGACCTGGAAGGCTTCCAGGGCAAATTCATCATGAGCCGTGCAAAAGATCACCGCTGGCGGCGCTTCGCGCTCGCACAATTTGGCAGCGACCTGCAGGCCGTCGAGGCCGGGCATGCGGATATCCAGCAGGACCACATCCGGCTTGAGGCTATCGATAAGGGTCAGGGCCTCCTCGCCGTTGCTGGCGGCGGGATCCAGGACCCGGTAACCCTCGAGCTCACCGACCATGCGGCTCAGGCGCTCGCGGGCAAGGGGTTCGTCATCGACGATCAGGACATTCATATTGCTCTGGCTTCCTGCGTGAGTCTCGCACAAGGATAGCGTAGACAGCTGTAATGACGGCCGTCACGGCGCTCCACGCTGAGACTCGCCCTCGGCCCAAAAAGTGCCGCCAGGCGCGCATCGATATTACTCAGCGCTTGCTGCGTTCCCCGTGACGGATGCTGCTCGCCCCGCTCTTCATACGGATTGCTGACACACAAGCTGAACACACCATCCTGGTAATCCGCCTCGACCCGCACCAGACCGCCTTCGATACGCGGCGCGATGCCATAGATCAGCGCATTCTCCAACAGAGGCTGCAGGGTCAGCTGGGGAATCGGCAGATCCTCCGGCACACCTTCGACCTCCCACTGCAACTGTAGTCGTTCGCCGAGCCGATAGTGCTCGATCGATAGATATCGTTTCGCCAGTTCCAGTTCCTCCTTCCAAGGCACCAGCGTGCCAGGTTTGGCCAGGCTGGCGCGAAACAGATCGGACAGATCCAGCACCGCCTGCTCGGCCTTGTAGGGATCGAGCGTGACCAGGCTGGCGATGCTGTTGAGGCTGTTGAACAGAAAGTGCGGGCGAATCCGCGCCTGCAACGATTCTATCCGCGCACGCAGCTCGGCCTGTTCCTGCCGACGCCATTGGCTCTGCAGATAGAAATAGCGTAGCAGCAGTGCGGACATGATCAGGCTGATCAACGCATGGCGCAGATAAAGATTCACTTCACCACTGCGCGGCAGTGGCCCGCCCAGCTCGTAATAGTCGGCCACGGCCGTACAACCCAGGGTCAGCAGCACCACCAGCGCGCAGCACAGCCCCCCAGCCAACGCGGGACGCAGACGCGCCAACAGCGGCCGCAAGCGGCAGAGCACAGCAGCCGACAACAGCACGATCCACTGCACGAACAGTGAAGTCAGGGCCAGGCGTACCCAGTCGAAACCCGGCGTCATCGGCTCGGCGAGCACCAACACCAATACCAGCAACTCGGCCAACAGCACCATGCTCAGCAGCGCTTCGGGCTGACACAGCTCCGGGACGAAGAAGTCGTCGATAGCGGCGTTGTATTTGTTCTTGGTAGAGGATTGTCTGTGCATCGACGCAGTTTCCTTGTCGCCCTGCGAGCCGGCAAGCCAGACGGCTCCAGCCGGACAAAATAAAGCACCGAAATGCCGCCTTCAGGGCAAAATTGTGAAACAGCCGACAACGCCATCGAACGCCCAACAGCGAACGCGCCCCGGCGAAACGCCTGCCGACCCTGTTATTATCGACGCACTTTGTCCGCCATGCCGGCCGCCGACGCGGCCGCCCGATCCAGAGCAAGTGCCATGAGCAGCGAAAAAACCAACCAATCCTGGGGCGGCCGCTTCAGCGAACCTGTCGACGCCTTCGTCGCCCGCTTCACCGCCTCGGTCGAATTCGACAAGCGCCTGTACCGCCACGACATCATGGGCTCCATCGCCCACGCGACCATGCTGGCAAAGGTCGGCGTACTCACCGATGCCGAGCGTGACGCCATCATTGATGGGCTCAAGCAGATCCAGGGCGAGATCGAAGCCGGCCAGTTCGACTGGCGCGTGGACCTGGAAGACGTGCACATGAACATCGAGGCGCGCCTGACCGACCGCATCGGCGTTACCGGCAAGAAGCTGCATACCGGCCGCTCGCGCAACGACCAGGTAGCCACCGACATTCGCCTGTGGCTGCGCGACGAGATCGACGTCATCCTGGCCGAGATCACCCGCCTGCAGCAGGGCCTGCTGGGTCTGGCCGAAGCCGAAGCGGACACCATCATGCCCGGCTTCACCCATCTGCAGACCGCCCAGCCGGTGACCTTCGGTCATCATCTGCTGGCCTGGTTCGAGATGCTCGCGCGCGACTACGAGCGCCTAGTGGACTGCCGCAAGCGCACCAACCGCATGCCGCTAGGCAGCGCCGCGCTGGCCGGCACCACCTACCCGATCCAGCGCGAGATCACCGCTGAACTGCTGGGCTTCGATGCCGTGGGCGGCAACTCGCTGGACGGCGTGTCGGATCGCGACTTCGCCATCGAATTCTGCGCCGCCGCCTCGCTGGCGATGATGCACCTGTCGCGCTTCTCCGAAGAACTGGTGCTGTGGACCAGCGCCCAGTTCCAGTTCATCGACCTGCCGGATCGCTTCTGCACTGGCTCCTCGATCATGCCGCAGAAGAAGAATCCGGACGTGCCCGAGCTGGTGCGTGGCAAGACCGGCCGCGTATTCGGCGCCCTGACCGGCCTGCTGACCCTGATGAAAGGCCAGCCGCTGGCCTACAACAAGGACAACCAGGAAGACAAGGAACCGCTGTTCGACGCCGCCGACACCCTGCGCGATAGCCTGCGCGCCTTCGCCGACATGGTCCCGGCGATCAAGCCCAAGCGCGAGATCATGCGCGAGGCAGCGCTGCGCGGCTTCTCCACCGCCACCGATCTGGCTGACTACCTGGTGCGCAAGGGCCTGCCCTTCCGTGACTGCCACGAGATCGTTGGCCATGCGGTGAAGTACGGCGTCGACAGCGGCAAGGACCTGGCCGAGATGAGCCTGGACGAGCTGCGCCAGTTCAGCGACCAGATCGGTGATGACGTATTCGCCGTGCTGACCCTGGAAGGCTCGGTCGGCGCACGCGACCATATCGGTGGCACGGCGCCGAATCAGGTGCGTGCGGCGGTAGTGCGCGGTCGGGAACTGCTGGCTAGCCGCTAAGCGACGTCTCGGAGAAATACCTGGGAAAAGGAGTTCCCATGGCAGAATTGTTGCTGCGCGGCTTGGCGTTAATCGCCGAGCTCGCGCTTGAAATCATCATCGGCTACGTCTTCTACGCCACCGGCTGGCTGGCACTACGACTTTTGACTCTGGGCCACTACCCGAATCTGCCGCTGCGCATGGCCGACCCGATGAGTTCGCGCAGCGCCTGGGTCGCCGCATTCGGTTTCCTCTGCCTGGTTGGCCTGCCCCTGACGTGGCTGACCGTCACTTACAGCTGAACACTGCCGCGAGACATTCCATGGCTATAAATATCCGCCCCGCCACCCCTGACGACGCCGAGCTGATCCTGCGTTTCATCACCGACCTGGCCATCTACGAAAAGGCCGAGCACGAGGTGAAAACCGACGCAGCCGGCATCCGCGACAGCCTGTTCGCCGAAGGCAGCACTGCCCACGGCCTGATCTGCGAGAACGACGGCCAGCCCATTGGCTATGCCGTGTACTTCTTCAACTACTCCACCTGGCTGGGCAAGCACGGCCTTTACCTGGAGGACCTCTACGTCAGCCCCGAGGCTCGCAGACTGGGCGCCGGCAAGGCGCTGCTGCGCCACCTGGCACAACTGGCCGTGGCGAGAGGCTGCGGTCGCTTCGAGTGGTCGGTGCTGGACTGGAACACCCCGGCCATCGACTTCTACGAATCCTTCGGCGCCCGCCCGCAGAGCGAATGGACGACCTATCGCCTTACCGGCCAGGCCTTGCTGGACTTCGCCGCAGGCTGAGCAAGCCAGCGCCTGGCCAGGGCAACACCTCTAGCCTAAGGTAATTACACCTCCACCTGCCCCGGACCATCATGCGCACACTCCTTGCACTGCTCAGCGTTATCGCCCCGGCACTGACAGCGGCTACACCGATCACCATTCCCGCCAATGCCTCCTGGCATATGCAGCTCGATGGCAAACTGCAAACACCCAATCGCCTGGTCTATGACATCGACCTGTACGACACGCCCAAGCAAACCATCACCAATCTCAAGGCGGGAGGCCGTATCGTCATCTGCTATTTCAGCGCGGGCACCTGGGAAGACTGGCGCAGCGACGCTCAGGCTTACCCCACGGCGGCGCTGGGCAAAGCATTGCCTGATTGGCCTGGCGAGCGTTGGCTCGACTATCGCCGTGACGATGTACGCCAACTGCTGGCCAAACGCCTGGACCTGGCCGTCGACAAGGGCTGCGACGCTGTCGATCCGGACAACGTGGACGGCTACAGCAATGACAATGGCCTGAGCCTGACGGAAGCCGAGCAAATAGACTTCAACCGCTGGCTGGCCAGCGAGGCGCACAGCCGCGACCTGAGCATCGGCCTGAAGAATGCCGTGGAACTGCTGCCTGAGCTTGGCGACTACTTCGACTTTGCCATCAACGAGAGCTGCTATCGCTACAACGAATGCGACGGTTACAGTCACATGCGCAACCAGGGCAAACCGATCTTCATCGCCGAGTACCGCACCCTCAATACGAGTCTTTGCCGTCGAGCCGCGAACTCCGGCTTTCGTCTGCAATTCTTCAAAGTCAGCCTGAAAGGCGTTGGCGTCCCCTGCGACTGAGCCAGGGCCTGAACACGAGAGGAACCATGAGTCAAAACAACGAGCAAGAAGACGAAGACTTCGCCGAAGCCACCCTGATTCAGGCCATCGAAAACCAGCTGGAAAGCGTTGAGCCCGCTGCAGCCAAGGCGGTTTACAACAAGCTGACGCTGGTCGGTTACGAGCGCGAAGAGATCCTCGAGCTGATGGCGCTGGTCCTGGCCCATGAAGTCGACGCCATGCTGCGCGAGGATCGTCCCTTCGATGGCGCCTGGTATGAGCAGGCCCTGCGCGCCCTGCCGGAGCTGCCGGAAGAAAACTGAGCAAGGATTGATCCAGGCCACTGGCCGGACTGGCAAGCAGATTGCTACTGTCACTGCCAACTCCGACCAAGAAGGCACCGTCTTCGATGGCCTGTCAGTCGACTCGAACTCTCGCTCTGCTTGTCTTCACGCTCTGCTTGAGCGGAGCGTGCATTGCTCGAGCCGAAACGCCGCGTATTGGTGCCGAGGATGACTGGTACCCCTACACAGCTTTGCGCAATGACAGGATCGAGGGCATGTCGGCAGACATAGTCCGCGCCGCTTTCAATGCCAGCGACACATCCGTCGAGCTGACGCCCTATCCCTATTCGCGCTGCATGGAGCTGGCGCGTTCAGGCAGCCTGGCAGGCTGCTTCAACACCACGCCTGATGCGCACATCCGTGCGGAGTTCCTGTTACCGCAGGAGGTGCTGTTCAGCGACGACATTCTGCTCTGGGGCCATGCAGGGGACGCGGCAATAGATGACCTGGACGCCATCCGTGGCAAACGCGTGGCGGTCACCATCGGCTATACCTACGGCGAGTACTTCGACAGCTATGCAGATATTCAGCGCATTGCGGTGCGACGCGATATCAATGGCTTTCGCATGCTGCAGCGCGGGCGCGTGGACTACGTCATCGCCTTTCGCGGCACCACCGACGCACTGCTGCGCGACAACCCCGAACTGGTCGGCCAATTCAAGGCGCTAACCAGGGTACATCGCCCGCGACTCTACTTGACCTTCTCCCGCCACCACCCACGGGCTGCTGCCTTGCTGCGAGACTTCGACGCAGGCATGCGACAGATCAAGCAGGATGGCACCTATCAACGAATTCTTGCCAACTGGCAGCTCAGCGATGGGCAGAGCTCGGCACATGGCTCTACACTGCAAGAGCGCCATAACAACAAGACGGAGTCACCATGAAGTCATTCACCGCTGACCTGATCGACGAGCTGGAAATCCTCGCCCTGTACAACCTGGACAATCATCAGGAGGGGCTAAAGGTGCACAACAACGCCTCATTCAAGGCGCAAGGCGCCATCACCCGTCTTCACGAAAAAGGCCTGGTGAGCCAAGCCGACGGCGGCTATCTGACCAGCCTGGGCATCGATGCCGCCGAGCATGCGCAAGCCCTGTTGACCATTCTCTCGACCCGTCAGACCACCTCCGCTTAATCTCGGTTGCCCGCCGGCCACCCTTCAGGGAAAGGCGCGGCGGGCGATATAGCGTCAAAGGCACTGCACTGGCGAGCCTGCCGCTGATAGGCTTGCCGCATCTGCAGTAGAGTTCGAGCATGACGCGCACGCAGGAAATACGCCCCGATATCGATGACGGCATCGACCGCAAGGTGCTGGCGCAATTGCGCGCGCGCTTTCTGCAGATCAATCAGGGCCGCCTGCAGCGGGCCATGGAGGCGCTGTCCACACGTCAGCAACTGGTCCTCAAGCTGTTGCCATTGCTGCTGCACGTCAATCATCCACTGCTACCTGGCTATGTCTCGGCCAGCACACCGGCCGGCCTCAGCGGCTTCGAGCCGGATGATGCCAGCCTCGCCGAAGTCCAGCGCCTGACCCGCTCGTTCGTCTACAAGCCACGTCGTGGCCAGGGCGCCGCGCCGCTGCATGGGCTGTTCCTGATGGGTAGCCTGGGCACCGTGGCGCAGGCCGAGCAGAGCGATATGGACCTGTGGCTGTGCCACTCGCCCAACCTCACGGCGCAGGAACTGCAGGATCTGCGCAAAAAGTGCGACCAACTGGAAAGCTGGGCCGCCACCCAGGGCGCCGAAGTGCATGTCTTTCTGGTCGACCCGCAGCGCTTCACCCAGGGCGCGCGTGAGGCGCAACTGACCTCCGATGATTGCGGCACCACCCAGCATTATCTGCTGCTTGACGAGTTCTACCGCACCGCCATCTGGCTAGGCGGTCGTACGCCACTCTGGTGGCTGGTGCCGGTCTACGAGGAAACGCGCTACCACGACTACTGCCGCACCCTGCTGAGCAAGCGCTTCGTACGCGCCGAGGACGTACTGGACCTCGGTAACCTGGCGCATATCCCACCGGAAGAGTTCATCGGCGCCGGCATGTGGCAGCTGTACAAGGGCATCGAGTCGCCCTACAAGTCGGTACTCAAACTGCTGCTGACTGAGGTCTACGCCAGCGAGCATCCCAAGGTCGAGTGCCTGGCGCTGCGTTTCAAGCGGGCGGTGTTCGAAGGCCGCCTGGACCTCGACGAACTCGACCCCTACATCGTCGTCTACCGTCGCCTGGAAGAGTATCTGAGCGCGCGCGGCGACCAGGAAAGGCTGGAGCTGATTCGCCGCTGCCTGTACCTGAAGGTCAACAAGAAGGTCAGCCGCCCACCGACGCGCGGCCGCGCCAAAAGCTGGCAGCGCCTACTGCTTGAGCGCCTGACTGCTGAATGGGGCTGGCACAGCCGCCAGCTCAACGTGCTCGACAGTCGCAGCCAGTGGAAGGTGCGCCAGGTCGCCGCCGAGCGCCGCGTGCTGGTCAACGAGCTGACCTACAGCTACCGCTTCCTCTCGCAGTTCGCCCGCAGTGCCGAAACCGGCAGTTCACTGAACAACCGTGACCTCAACGTGCTGGGCCGGCGCCTGTATGCAGCCTTCGAACGCAAGGCCGGCAAGGTGGAGTACATCAACCCCGGTATCGCCCCGGACCTGGCCGAAGACACTCTGACCCTGGTCCAGCACCCCAGCCCTGAGGCGCCCAACGAATACCAGTGGGCACTGTTCAACGGCAGCCTGGGCGCCCAGGAGTGGAGTGATTTCGCCCCTCTCAAGCGCTCGCGCGAACTGATCGAACTGCTCGCCTGGTGCCATCGCAACGGCGTGATCGACAGCAGCACGCGCCTGTCGCTGCATCCGGGCGCCAGCGACCTGACCGATTTCGAACTGTCCAACCTGATCGCCAGCCTGCAGCAAAGCTTCCCCTTGCCGCAGCCCAGCGTCGAAGAGGCCGCCCTGTTGCGCGCCAGCATCCCCAGCCAGGTGCTATTGCTGGTCAATGTCGGGGTTGACCCGCTCAGGCAGCACAGCCAGATGAACGTGCACATGACCACCGGGCGCACCGATGCGCTGGGCTATTCGGGGGTGCGCGAGAACCTGGTATTGACCCTCGATCAGGTGGTGCTCAACAGCTGGAACGAACTGCAGGTCAGCCGCCATGACGGCACCGACGCCCTGCTCGACTGCCTGCGCGATCTGCTCAACAGCTTGCCGATCGGCGGCCCGCAACCCCAGGTACAGGTGCGCTGCTACTGTCGTAATCGCGCCCAGCCGATTGCCGAACGCGTCGACGAGTTGCTGCGCGACCTGCTCGACACCTATGCCGAAGGTCGCCAGTCACGCTATCTGGTGCAGGTACGCCAGCATTACCACGTGTTGCAGCTGACACCCGGCCAGGTCAGCCACACTGCTCTGGGTGATCTGCCAGCACTGCTGGAGCACCTCGGCGCCGAGCAGGAGCTCTACAGCCCCCTGCACCTGGACCGCCATGCCCTCGATGGCGACGACCTCGCGCTGATCCTGCCCATGGGCCGCCCACAGTGCATCCAGGTGTTCTATCGCCTGCACGAAACCAGCGGCGAAGCGGAACTGACCCTGCTCGATGAACGCAATGCACTCTGGCGCCGGCGCCTGCCATTTCGCGATGAGCAGAGCCTGCTGACGCCGATCCACCGTTTCCTGCAGTCATTGCTTTATCGGCGCAATGCCATGCTGCCGCTCGATGGCGCCGACAACCAGCCGCCCCTGGAAATTCTCTACTACCAACTGCTGCCGGCGGCGCCATTACGCGCTCAGCGCCTTGAGCGCAGACCGGCGCCCGAGGCGCAGGTCAGCCACCCGTTCTACGATGTGCAGGCCATCGTCGAGCCTGGCGACGGTCGCCAGCGCCACGTTACCCTGTACTGCAACCATCGCGAATTCTCAGAGCTGGAGTACGGCCGCGAGCTGTATCGCGCCGTGGCGCAGCACATCCTCGCCCAGCGTGCCGGCGGCGAACGCTATCCCTGCTACATCACCGACCTCGACCTGTCCGCCGTGCTGGCCGGGCAACAGGCGCAAACGGTGCATTACCTGCACTACAAGAGCGGGCTGGAAGATGCCCTCAATATGGCGCTGCAGCAGGTCTAGCCCTTCATCGGCGCATCCGGATTGTTCAGTGCATAGAGGTAGCAGCCGCCCATGCTGTGGTTGGCGGCGACACCTCCGTAACTGGCGGTGAAGGTCACCGGCAAGCCCAGGTGCTGATAGAACCAGCGATCACTGTCCGCCGGTGGCACCTCGGGCACCAGGTCGCTGTCGTTGACCAACCGGTAAGTCGGCACGGCCAGCCCGTTGTAGTAGCTGGCGAACGCCGGGGACGCCAGACGCGGGCTGGCAAAGTTGTAATGCTGCAGCGGCAATGCAGGCCAGCGCTGCAGCAGATCCGGCACCACCAGCGTACTCAGGGTGCTGCCCAGGCTGTGACCACAGGCCCAGAGCCGCGCCTGCGGCTGCAAGCCGTCCAGTGCCAGCAGAGCCTGGTCACGCAACGAGGTGTAGAGTTTCAGAAAGCCGTCGTGCACCAGACCCGCCCCAGCCTGCCAGGGGTAATCGCGCTGATCCAGGTCGACGTCATCGAGCCAGTCTTGCACCGACTCGGTGCCGCGAAACACCAGATAGCAATCACCCTGCGGATCCCGCGCGGCGAAGCCGAAGGGCTCGGATTCATTGAACACATGCCAATCGCTGAGCACGCTCCAGATTGGCGCGGAAAGCTGCCAGCCCTCCAGATCAGGCTGTTGCCAATGAAAGCGCTCGGGCGTGCGCGGGCACTGCTGCGCCAGCCATTGCTCGTACTGGCCGTAGGCGGCCATCAGCAGCTCGGCGCAAAGCAAGGCGCGCGACAGCTGGTAGGACGGCGGGAAATACAGCGGCAGACTCGGCATGGCGAGGCCTCCTTGCCATTAGCGGAAACCTCACTCTAGCCCAGCCTAGAGAAAGGCGTCAGCGGTCGTATTCGCCTGCTGCTTCCGGTTGGTATTCGACTTCCAGCAGGGTCAATTTGAGCTGCTTGCCGCCCGGCGCCGGCCAGTCGATATGCTGGCCGACGGACAGACCGAGCAAGGCGCTGCCCACTGGCGCGAGGATGCTGACCTTGCCTTCGCCACCGGCATCCTGCGGGTAGACCAGGGTCAGGTGATAGTCCTTGCCACTGCTCTCCTCGCGGCAGTGCACGCGCGAATTCATGGTCACCACACCAGCCGGCACCTCGTCGTGCCCCACCACGTCGGCGCGATCCAGCTCAGCCTGCAGCGCCTGGGCGCCAGGACCGAACTCGTCCAGGCTGTCGAGCAGGCGCTCCAGACGCTGCAGATCGAGGCGAGTAATGGTGATGGTCGGTGAACTGTTCATGATGCCGGGCGGACTCCTTGCGTAAACCGTAAAAAAGCAAAACCCCGCCCGAAGGCGGGGTTCAGCTGAATGTTCTGTCGACCCTAACACAGCCGGACAAATAAACAAGACCGCCGGGTCAGTGCGCCCGTTTGCGCTCACGCAACCGCTGCTCGGCGGCCTGGCAGATCAAGCGGCGCCGCGCGTTATCGGCCGCACCCCAGTCGAGAATCTCCTGCAGGGTACGACCGCAACCGAGGCATTGCTCATGCTCGTCGAGGCAACACTGGCGCCGGCACGGCGAAGCCAGCGGCGCCACGTTCGGCTCAGAGCTCATCGAACTCCAGCTCGGCGCCCGACTGCTCGAGCGTGATTCGTACCAGCATTTCACCCAGCTGTTCGTCGCTGGTATCGCAGATCCAGCGGCCGTCGGCCTCGTCGTAGTCGAAGTGGAAGCCACCGGAGCGCGCGGCCAGCCACAGCTGGCGAATCGGCTCCTGACGGCTGAAGATCAGCTGGCTGCCATTATCGAAACGCACCGTCAGCACACCGGCGCTGTTTTCCAGATCGACGTCCAGACCGCTGTCGTCGAAGATGTCCTCCACCGCCTGCTGGGTGGCATCGACCAGGTCGTGAAAGCGGGCTTCGCTCAGGCTCATCGGGGTGTCCTCACTAGATGCAGCGACTGCAGAAAAATTAGGCGAAAACGCAAGACCAGGCTAGCGGCCTAGGCGCAAAGGTGGCGACGGTACTCGCCCGGACTCGTTCCCGTCCAGCGACGAAATGCGCGCGCCAGCGAACCCGGCTCGCTGAAACCGACCAGAAAGGCGATTTCCGCCAGCTCCAGTGCGGGATCTCGCAGGTAGTGCAGCACCAATTGCTGGCGGGTTTCGTCGACCAATTGGCTGAACGACAGCCCGCCCTCACGCAAGCGCCGTTGCAAGGTCCTCGGGCTCAGCGCCAGGGCAGCGGCGATGGCCTCCAGATCAGGCCCCTGCTCCGGCAACTGGCGCGCCAGCTCCAGGCGCGCGCGATCAAGCACGCTGTTGCCCTGATTGAGCTCGGCCAGCAGGCGATCGGCGTAGGCATCGAGCATGCCACGCACCTGGGCGTCGGCCTGGTTCAGCGGCGCCGCGAGCAAACGTTTGGGAAAGATCAGGGCATTGTCGGGTTGCTCGAACAGCGCCGGGCAGCGAAAGATGCGCGCGTGCTCAGAGGTATCCGCCGGCGCCGGATGCTGGAAGCGCACCTCGGTCGGCGCGATATCCAGGCCGCTGATCCAGCGTCCGAAACTGACCCAGCCGGCCAGGGTTTCTTCACTCAGCTGGCGCTGCTGCTGCGCCAGCAACGGCTGCCAGCTGTGGGCGACCAGCGGCTCGCTGTCGGGCCGAGCGGGCTCGTCGTCGAGCACCACCAGCCCCAGGTTGCCAACCAGCGAGGCATAGCGCGCCTGGCGGTGCAGCGCGTCGGCCAGAGTTGCGCAGCTCATGATCAGGTAACCGAGCACGCCGTAATAACCCGGCCGCACCGATTCCCCCAGATGCAGGCCCAGATTAGGGTCACCGGTCAGGCGCACGCCTTCGCCCAGCAGCGTCAGGTAGGCACTGGCCGCGATACGCTGATCGCGCTGGCTCAGGGCTTCAGGGCTGAGCTGGGCATGGGCGAGCAGCGCGTCGGCCGCCACCCCGTGGCGCTGCAGGTGTTCGATCAAGCCTTGCAGGTAGGCCACCGAGACCGAGCCGGCCAGAATCGCGGGATTGTCCATCGAGGCTCCTCGTTACTCGCCGCATGCTAACCCAAGCCGGCACGAATGCCTTCGGCACACACGCCAGATGCAGACGCAAATCGAGCCAGCGCCCCGCCAGGCGGGCGCCGGGCGCATAGGCAAGGTGGCAGGGGGTCGGTATACTCCGGCGCAATTCACGCTTATTTTCAAGGACTGTCCCATGAAGCGACTGACCCTCGCGCTCCTCGCCGCCGTTTGCCTGCTGGCTGGCTGCGGTCAGAAAGGCCCGCTGTATCTGCCGGGCGACGACAACGCCGGCAACAGCCGAGACCGTTTCGAACTCTGACAGGAGCTGCCCCATGGAAGCCTTCAACTACCGCGACGGCGAGCTGTTCGCGGAAGGCGTTGCCTTGTCCGCGCTGGCCCAGCGCTTCGGCACGCCCACCTACGTCTATTCCCGCGCCCATATCGAAGGGCAGTACCGCGCCTATGCCGATGCCCTGGCCGGCATGCCGCACCTGGTCTGCTTCGCGGTCAAGGCCAACTCCAACATCGGCGTGCTGAACGTGCTGGCACGCCTCGGCGCCGGCTTCGACATCGTTTCCAGCGGTGAGCTGGAGCGCGTACTGGCCGCCGGTGGCGAGCCGAGTCGCATCGTCTTCTCCGGCGTTGGCAAGAGCCGCGACGACATGCGCCGCGCGCTGGAAGTCGGCGTGCACTGCTTCAACGTCGAGTCCAACGTCGAGCTGGAGCGCCTGCAGAAGGTCGCTGCCGAGCTTGGCGTCAAAGCGCCCGTCTCGCTGCGGGTCAATCCGGACGTGGACGCCGGCACCCACCCGTATATTTCCACCGGCCTCAAGGAAAACAAGTTCGGCATCGACATCGAGCAGGCCGAGGCGGTCTATGCCCGCGCTGCCGAGCTGCCGAACCTGGAAGTGATCGGCGTCGACTGCCATATCGGTTCGCAGTTGACCACTCTCGAACCCTTCCTCGATGCCCTGGATCGCCTGTTGCTGCTGGTCGACAAACTGGCCGCACGCGGTATCACCATCAAACATCTGGACCTCGGTGGTGGCCTTGGCGTGCAGTACCGCGACGAGCAGCCGCCGCTGGCCGGCGACTACATCACCGCCGTGCGCAAACGCCTGCAAGGTCGCGACCTGGGCCTGGTATTCGAACCGGGCCGCTTCATCGTCGCCAACGCCGGCGTACTGCTGACTCAGGTGGAATACCTCAAGCACACCGAGCACAAGGACTTCGCCATTGTCGATGCGGCGATGAACGACCTGATCCGCCCCGCCCTGTATCAGGCATGGATGGACGTGTCGCCGGTGCAGCCGCGTGAAGGCGAGTCGCGTAACTACGACCTGGTCGGACCGATCTGCGAGACCGGCGACTTCCTGGCCAAGGATCGTCAGCTGGTGCTGGCCGAGGGTGACCTGCTGGCCGTGCGTTCGGCGGGCGCCTATGGCTTCGTCATGAGCTCCAACTACAACACCCGCGGCCGCGCCGCCGAGGTGCTGGTAGATGGCGAGCAGGCTTATGAAGTGCGTCGTCGCGAGACAGTCCAAGAGCTCTATGCCGGCGAAAGCCTGCTGCCGGCCTGAGGGCGACGTCATGCTATTGCGCTTTACCAAGATGCACGGCCTGGGCAATGACTTCATGGTCCTCGACCTGATCAGTCAGCACGCCCACGTGCAACCCAAGCATGCCAAACAATGGGGCGACCGCCACATCGGTGTCGGTTTCGACCAACTGCTGATCGTCGAGCCGCCGAGTCACCCGGATGTCGACTTCCGTTACCGCATTTTCAACTCCGACGGCTCGGAAGTTGAGCAGTGCGGCAACGGCGCGCGCTGCTTCGCCCGCTTCGTGCTGGACAAGCGCCTGACCACCAAGAAGGTCATTCGCGTCGAGACCAAGAGCGGCATCATCGAGCTGCGCGTGCAGAACGATGGCCAGGTCTGCGTCAACATGGGCACACCGCGCCTGCAGCCGGAACAGGTGCCGTTCCAGGCCGACCAGGCCGCGCTGACCTATCGCGTCGACGTCGAGGGCCAGAGCGTAGAGCTGGCCGCGCTGTCGATGGGCAATCCGCATGCGGTGCTGCGCGTCGATAGCGTCGATGACGCGCCGGTGCACACGCTTGGGCCGAAACTGGAACACCATCCGCGCTTCCCGCAGCGGGTCAACGTCGGCTTTTTGCAGGTACAGGATCGTCAGCGTGCGCGCCTGCGCGTGTGGGAGCGTGGTGCCGGCGAAACCCTGGCCTGCGGCACCGGGGCCTGCGCGGCGGCCGTTGCGGCAATTCGCCAGGGCTGGATGGATTCGCCCGTGCAACTGGAACTGCCAGGCGGCAAACTGTCCATCGAATGGGCAGGCGAAGGTCAGCCGGTTATGATGACCGGGCCCGCTGCCCGCGTATACGAAGGACAGGTTCGCCTATGACCGACCAGCAGGATTCGCCCAAACCGCTCGATTCGGAAACGGTCGCGGCCTATCTGCGTCTGCACCCGGAGTTCTTCATCGACCATGAAGAACTGATCCCCGAGCTGCGTATTCCGCACCAGCCCGGCAACGCCGTGTCGCTGGTAGAACGCCAGGTCAAGCTGCTGCGCGAGCGCAACATCGAGATGCGCCACCGCCTTGGCCAGTTGATGGACGTGGCGCGCGACAACGACCGCCTGTTCGACAAGACCCGCCGCCTGGTGCTGGACCTGCTCGATGCCGGCAGCCTCGAGGAAGTGGTCGGTGTGGTCGAAGACAGCCTGCGCCATGAATTCCAGGTGCCCTTCGTCGGCCTGATCCTGTTCAGCGACAACAAGCTGCCGGTCGGTCGCTCGGTCAGCTCGGCCGAGGCGCATCAACAGGTCGGCGGCCTGCTCAGCGGCGGCAAGACCATCTGCGGCGTATTGCGCCCGCACGAGCTGGAGTTTCTCTTCGGCAAGGAAGACGCGGCGCAAGTCGGCTCCGCCGCCGTGGTCAGCCTCAACCATCAGGGCCTGCATGGCATTCTCGCCATCGGCAGCGCCGACCCGCAGCACTACAAGAGTTCGCTCGGCACCTTGTTCCTCGGCTACATCGCCGAAGTACTGGCACGTGTCGTGCCCGGTTTCTCCACACCGCTGCGTTCGGTACGCTAGCAGGCTGTTGAAAAACGTAGGCGAGGCAGCCAGTGCAATACCGATGGCGGCCCCGCAAAAACAGCCGAAAAACGACCGGGGTCGCGTCCGACTTTACGTGTTGTAAATGAGCATTTTGACTGGGCTCGCACGCGAGGCTGTTTTTAACGCAGCAATGGCAATGTAGGTAGTTTTTCAACGGCCTGCTAGGTCGTGTAGGGTGGATGACGAAGCTCATCCACCATTGGCCCGCTCGGAACCCGCCACGTGACACTTGAAGCCCACCTCGACGCATACATCGAACACCTGCGCCGCGAGCGCCAAGTGTCGACGCATACCCTCGACGGCTATTGGCGCGACCTCAACAAGGTGCGGACATTCTGCGAAGCCGAAGGCCTGAGCGACTGGACCGGGCTGGACACACGTAACCTGCGCCGCCTGGTTGCCCGCCTGCATCAGCAGGGCCTGGCAAGCCGCAGCCTGGCGCGCCTGCTCTCGGCCACCCGCAGCCTCTATCAATATCTGTTGCGTGAAGGCCTGTGCCGTCACGATCCGGCGACCGGCCTGAGCCCGCCAAAACGCGAGCGCCGCCTTCCCCGCACCCTGGACGCCGACCGCAGCGCGCAACTGCTCGACGGCGCAGTCGAGGACGACTTCATCGCCCGCCGCGATCAGGCCATGCTCGAGCTGTTCTATTCCTCGGGCCTGCGCCTGTCCGAGCTGGTCGGACTCGACCTCGACGGCCTGGACCTGCCCGCCGGTCTGGTACGCGTGCGCGGCAAGGGCAACAAGGTGCGCGAATTGCCGGTCGGCAGCATGGCGCGACAGGCACTGGAACACTGGCTGCCACTGCGCAAGCTGGCCAACCCTGGCGACGGTGCCGTATTCATCAGCCAGCAGGGCCGACGCCTGGGGCCACGCGCTGTGCAACTGCGCGTGCGCCAGGCCGGCGTGCGCGAGCTGGGCCAGCACCTGCATCCACACATGCTGCGCCACAGCTTCGCCAGTCATATGCTGGAATCCTCGCAGGATCTACGCGCGGTACAGGAGCTGCTTGGCCATGCCGATATCGCCACCACGCAGATCTACACCCACCTGGACTTCCAGCACCTGGCCAGTGTCTATGACCAGGCCCATCCACGCGCCAAGCGCAAAGGCGGTTCCGAATGAGCATTGAACTGATCACCTTCGACCTCGACGACACCCTGTGGGACGTCACTCCGGTGATGCAGGATGCCGAAGCCGCCCTGCGCAATTGGCTGGCCCTGCATGCACCGCGCCTGGGCGCAGTGCCGGTCGAGCATCTGTGGGCGGTCCGCAGCCGTCTGCTCGACGCCGAGCCGATGCTCAAGCATCGCCTCAGCGAGTTGCGCCGGCGCATTCTGTTCCATGCACTGGAAGACGCCGGCTACCCGTACGGCGAAGCGCAGACGCTGGCCGAAGCGGGATTCCAGGTCTTTCTCAGCGCCCGCCATCAAGTCGAACTGTTCACCGAGGTACATCCGACGCTGGAGGCCCTGGCCGAGCGCTTCATGCTCGGGGTGATCACCAATGGCAATGCCGACGTGCGTCGCCTGGGTCTGTCGGACTACTTCCAGTTCGCCCTCTGTGCCGAAGAACTGGGCATCGGCAAGCCGGACCCGAAACCCTTCCGTGAAGCGCTCAGCCGCGCAGGCGGCGTGGCGGCCGAGCGCGCCGTGCACATCGGCGATCACCCCAGTGACGACATTGCCGGCGCCCAGGCAGCCGGGATGCGTGCGATCTGGTTCAACCCGCAAGGGCGGTCCTGGGAGGGTGAAACGACCCCGGACGCGCAGATCGTCAGCCTGGCCGAACTACCGGCACTGCTGGGCAGCTGGACGCGCTGACCCGCACGGCGTCGCGGCGCGTCTAGGCTCGAGCCACGCACGACATCGGTGCGCACGGCGCACCCTATGCCGCGCCATCGACGTCGGCAGCGTTTTTTTGCGCGCAAGCCTCGAGGGGTGCCACCGGGGATATGGGCAACAAAAAACCCGCCACAGGGGCGGGTTCCTTGTAGCTAGCCGTCCTCAGATGGGGCGGCTGCCGTATTTGCTGTCGGGCTTCTTGGGTGGGTCGGCGACCACATTGGGCTCCACCTCCTGCACCTTGCCACCACGGGAGAGAAACTCTTCCATGGCACGCGCCAGGGCATCGCGCTCCTTCTGCTTGGCTTCGATGCTGGGCAGCTCATCGACTTCAACGGCTTTGGCCTTGCTCTTCTTGCCGCTGGCTACAACCGCACCATCGCCTTCATCGTCACCGCTGTCGCCGTCATCGGCAGCAGCCAGCTCCTCACCATCGTCCTCGTCAGCCCCGTCCAGATCGTCTTGTTCCAGGTCTTCGTCGCTCATGTTCAACCTCATGACTTGCGAAAAGCAGGTTAGTTATAGCCCAGTCGCGCGATGTACACCGCTCGACCGGAAAAAATTCAAATAGCCTCACCATGCAAGGTCGCCACCACTCGCCGAGCACCGCCATGATCGCGATGCTCACCAAGGTAGATCCCCTGCCAGGTACCAAGTGCCAGCCGTCCCTGCTGTATCGGCAGCTGTAGCTGAAAGCCCAGCAGACTGCCCTTGAAGTGCGCCGGCAAATCATCCGGCCCTTCGTAATCGTGCTCGTAGCCCGCCTCCCCCTGCGGCACCAGACGGTTGAAGAAGCGCTCGAAATCGCGGCGTACCGCGGGATCGGCGTTCTCGTTGACCGTCAGCGATGCCGAGGTGTGCTGCAGCCACAGATGCAACAGACCAACACGTACCTGCGCCAGTTCCGGCAATGCTGCCAGCACTTCCTCGGTCACCAGATGAAAACCGCGCTCACGCGGACGCAGGCTGATGATGCGTTGCTGCCACATGCCGCTCTCACTCTCGATGGCTCCAGCGCGCGCATTCTAGCGTGCTGCCAGAAAAAACAAAGGGCGCCCGAAGGCGCCCTTTGCGATTTACCGGAGGATCACTTGTTGGTGAATTCCGGGTAGGCCTCCATACCGCACTCGGCGATATCCACACCTTCGTATTCTTCTTCTTCGCTGACGCGCAGACCGATCACCGCCTTGATGATGCTCCAGACGATCAGGCTGGCGATGAAGACCCAGGCGAAGATACTGCCGATACCCAGCAACTGAGCACCCAGCGAAGCATCGCTGTTGGTCAGGCAAACAGCCAGCAGACCCCAGATGCCGACCACACCGTGTACGGAGATGGCACCAACCGGATCGTCGATCTTGACCTTGTCCAGACCGAGGATGGCGAACACCACCAGCACACCACCCACGCCGCCAATCAGAGTCGCCTGCAGGCCGCTCGGGGTCAGCGGTTCCGCGGTGATGGCCACCAGGCCAGCCAGGGCACCGTTGAGCGCCATGGTCAGGTCAGCCTTGCCGAACAGGATGCGGGCAACGATCAGCGCGGCAATCAGGCCACCGGCGGCTGCCATGTTGGTGTTGACGAACACCTGGGCAACGGCGTTGGCATCTTCGATGGTGCTCATCTTCAGCTGCGAGCCGCCGTTGAAGCCGAACCAGCCCATCCACAGGATGAAGGTGCCGAGCGTCGCCAGCGGCAGGTTGGCACCCGGGATGGCGTTGACTTGGCCATTGGCGCCGTATTTGCCTTTACGCGCACCGAGCAGCAGAACACCAGCCAGAGCAGCGGCGGCACCGGCCATGTGAACCACGCCGGAACCGGCGAAGTCGAGGAAGCCAGCTTCGTTGAGGAAGCCCGAGCCCCATTTCCAGAAACCCTGAACCGGGTAGATGAAGCCGGTCATGACCACGGCGAAAGCCAGGAAGGCCCACAGCTTCATGCGCTCTGCAACGGCACCGGACACGATCGACATGCAGGTCGCGGCGAACACCACCTGGAAGAAGAAGTCCGAACGCGCCGAGTAGTAAGGTGCATCGTCGCCACCGGCAAGTACCGAGTCGACGCTGTTTTCGTCACCGATCAGGAAGCCCAGGCTCGGCAGGATGCCGCCTTCCGGGCTGGAGTACATGATGTGGTAGCCAATCACCAGGTACATGACGCTGGCCACGGCATAGAGCGCCACGTTCTTGGTCAGAATCTCGGTGGTGTTCTTGGCACGCACCAGGCCGGATTCGAGCATGGCAAAACCCGCTGCCATCCACATCACCAGGGCACCACAGATCAGAAAGTAGAAGGTATCGAAGCCGTACTGCAATGCAGTCAATGCTGTGTTATCCATTTTTCACCTCTTGCCGGCGCTTTTGTTGTGCGCTGTTCGGTTGAAACGTCCAGGTTGGCTCAGGACGCGTTCCGCATGCTTACAGGTCGTTGCCACGCTCGCTCTGGATCACCGGAACCCCTTGCGCCGTGAGGCGACCAGGCATTCCCATCACTAGGCCGAGCGCAAGACCAAAGAGGGTCTGACACAGCAGAGCGGCGAAGACATCGCCAGCTCCGGCTTTGGCCCTCGAAAACAGCGTAAAGCCAGAATTCGAGGACAAAAGGGCTCCTAGCCCTGCGAAAGTTCGCAGAGTCATGGGTTTACTCCTGGGGCGTGGGGTTCGGAGGCTTGTTAGATCGCGTCGGTATCGGTTTCGCCGGTACGGATACGAATCGCCTGTTCCAGGTTGACTACGAAAATCTTGCCGTCACCGATCTTGCCGGTGTTGGCGGCCTTGGTGATGGCCTCAATCACGCGATCGAGCTGATCGTCAGCGATGGCCACGTCGATCTTCACCTTGGGCAGGAAGTCGACCACATACTCGGCACCACGATACAGCTCGGTATGGCCTTTCTGGCGGCCGAAGCCCTTGACCTCGGTGACGGTAATGCCCTGCACGCCGATCTCCGACAGCGACTCGCGCACGTCGTCCAGCTTGAACGGCTTGATGATGGCAGTGACTAGCTTCATGAAACTTTCTCCCGTGTAAGGTGGACTTGCCCCAGGAATTGCGAACCCGGCTCAAGTCTAAGCGCAGTGTCTGGCTTTTGTAATGCATCGACCGCTCCAGCCTGGCGTGGTCGATACCCACCAACCGCTCCCGACGAAGCACTCCCCCGCTTCGCCTGCAGCACCAGAACTGCATCGGTGCATGCGTCGCTGGGGTCTAAGCAGAAAGCTTGCCAGCTCACGCAAAAGCGCTATCTATCAGGCCTTTAACAGCTTCCAGCCACGGTGACCGGTCATTCACGTCGAATGCAACGCACAAACTTGGTGCATCGACACATTGAGCAATGCTCAAAAATCGTGCAAGCAGTGCTAGACCGCCCCGCCGCTGGCTGCGTGCTACACTGCCGACCGTCTGTTTACGGAACCTGATCATGCTGCCGCCGAAAGCCTTGCTCGACACTCTCAGTAGCCACGCCTCGCGTCTTTTCAGCGGCGACAGCCCGCTGCCTCGCGCCGAACTGGAAGCGCAGTTCAAAGCCCTGCTACAGAGCGGTTTCAGCAAGCTCGATCTGGTCAGCCGTGACGAATTCGACAGCCAGATGGTAGTCCTGGCCCGCACCCGCGCCCGCCTCGAGGCGCTGGAAGCAAAGGTCGCCGAACTGGAAGCCAAGCTGAACCCATCCACCGACTGATCCCACAGGAAGGTGGACTGATCAAGGAGAGATCATGTCCCTGGCCATCGTCCACAGCCGCGCCCAGGTCGGCGTCGAAGCACCGGCCGTCACCGTCGAAGCGCACCTGGCCAACGGCCTACCCTCCCTGACGCTGGTGGGCCTGCCGGAGACAGCAGTCAAGGAGAGCAAGGATCGCGTGCGCAGCGCCATCCTCAATGCCGCCTTCGAATTCCCCAGCAAACGCATCACCTTGAACCTCGCGCCCGCCGATTTACCGAAAGACGGCGGCCGTTTCGATCTCGCCATCGCCCTGGGGATTCTCGCGGCCAGCGGGCAGGTGCCGGCTCAATCCCTGGATGAATGCGAATGCCTGGGCGAACTGGCACTGTCAGGCGCGGTGCGCCCCGTGCAGGGCGTATTGCCGGCCGCCCTGGCCGCGCGCGCAGCCGGGCGCACCCTCTTGGTGCCACAGGCCAATGCCGAAGAGGCCAGCCTGGCCTCGGGGCTGAAGGTAATCGCCGTCGAGCACCTGCTGCAGATCGCCGCGCACCTCAACGGCAGTGCTCCTCTCGAACCCTATGCAGCCCAGGGTCTGCTCAGGCAGAGCCTGCCCTATCCGGATCTGGCCGAAGTGCAGGGCCAGTTGGCCGCCAAGCGTGCGCTGCTGGTGGCTGCCGCGGGATCGCATAACCTGCTGCTCAGCGGCCCACCCGGTACCGGCAAGACGCTGCTGGCCAGCCGCCTGCCCGGCTTGCTGCCACCGCTGGACGAAAGCGAGGCGCTACAGGTCGCCGCCATCCATTCGGTAGCCAGCCATCTGCCGCTGCAGCACTGGCCGCAGCGCCCCTTTCGCACGCCGCACCACAGTGCCTCCGGGCCGGCATTGGTGGGGGGTGGCAGTCGCCCGCAGCCTGGCGAAATAACCTTGGCCCATATGGGTATCCTGTTCCTTGATGAGCTGCCGGAATTCGATAGGAAAGTGCTGGAGGTGCTGCGAGAACCGCTGGAGACTGGCAGGTGGTATTCTCACACTTCCTAAGATCTCAGCAGGAAGCCCGGAATGCCTACCGCATACGCCTATATACGCTACTCATCAAAAGCCCAGGGCGAAGCCGGTAGGGACTCGGTAGACCGTCAAATGGCTTCAATTCAGGCCATCACAAAGCAGCAAGGTATCGAGCTAAGGACTGAAAATATTTTCAGTGATACCGGCATATCTGGCTTTGATGGCTCAAATAAAAACAAAGGAAAGCTCAAAGACCTTATCGACTTAATTATTAGTCAAAAAATCCAAGATGGTGATTTTGTCTTTGTTGAGTCAATTGACCGATTGTCTCGGCAAAAAATGAGGTTATCAAAAGACCTTGTTTATACGATTTTAGACCGTGGCGTGACGCTTGTGACCACAATAGATGGTCAGATGTATAGCCGTGCCAAAGATGGTATGGAACAAGATATTATGCTTTCCGTGATTGCTCAGCGAGCACACGAAGAAAGCAAAACTAAATCTGTTCGTCGTAAATCTGCTTGGAATAGAGCCAAAAAATTAGCAGATGAAGAAAAGGAAATTTTTAACGGTCACAATCCGCCTTATGGCATTTCATTTAATAAAGAAGAAAGCCGCTTTGAAATCGTAGAAGAAGAAGCCCAAGAAATTAGAGACATATTTGAAAGCCTTAAATATGTTGGCGTTTCATTGACTATTAAAAAGGTAAATGAATATTCAAAGCGAAAATGGACAAACCGCAACATTAAACATCTTTTAGACACCAAATATGTTCTCGGCTCTTATATGGCTCAAAGAAGAGACGAAAATAAAAAGAAGGTGTTTGAACGATATATTGAAAATTATTACCCTCAAATAGTTTCATTTGAGTTATTCAATGAAGCAGTTGCTTCAATGAAAAATAGAGCACACCGCAAACATTATGGAAATCAAACCGTAGGTAGTTTGAATATTTTCAGGCACTCAATTAAATGCAGTAATTGCAATGCCTCAATGCTATTTGAAAAGCAAACAAACCCCAAAGGCGTTGTTTATCCATATTTCCAATGCTTCACCAGAAAAGAATTAAAAAACGGCTGCGACCAACCGCGTTTTAGATTTGATTTGGCTTTCGGTGTTTTTTTAGAATTGGTTAAATTTGCCACAACAAGCAGCGAAACAATAAACCCCAATGATTGGAATAATGAAACCACATCAGTCGGCTCATTCCATAAAACCTTGTTCAAACTTTTAACAAGTACCGAAAAAGATAAAGAACTTGAAAAGAAAATTTCACATGTGAAAAATTTATTGCTTGAACAAAAGAACTATCAAGACAATATCAATAAATCTTTTGAAGCATTCACAGATGGAATCATTCCAGCCGCTTTCATAAAGAAAGCCAGCGAAACAGAAATTAAGATTGAAGCATTAGAAAGAGAGCTTGCGGAGCTTAATATTGAAAGCTCAACAAGGAATATTTCTTTGATGGTTCATTCTTACAATGACATAATTGATTTATATAAGACAGAAGCCGGAAGGTTAAAAATCAATAGTTTCTTCACAAGCAACAATATTGCTTTCAGTTTTTCATTCGACCAGAAAGCCAGAATGTTAAGATGCAAGATTTACTATAAAGATATACATGTTGATGTTATCAATAAAAAGTTTCCACTCCATAACCCTTTGAAAGAATTTGGCATTGACAACCTAAATCAATATTTCAATTAACTAATTTATTCAGTTACCAAAGGCCACTAAATAGTGGCCTTTTTTGTTTCCAATATTTTGTTATCAATTTAAATGGCAGTCCACGCCACTTGAAAACATTAAAATATATGATACAACATTTATATGGCATTCTAATTATATGCGAGCAATAACAATGGAGTGCCACTTCGTGGACTTCCATTGTTGCTCGATTTTCTGCACTTCGTTTAGAAAATATAAAAGCGGAAAGACTGCCAAAATTAAGATAACAATTTAAGGTGATTATATGAGTGATTTATTTCCAGATAAGGAGAAGAAAAAAGCAAACAGAAGTAAAGGTTCTACCATAACAATTAGAACAACAGAAAAGACTGCACTTGCATTCCAAGAATTAAAAATTAAAACCGGCTTAACCTATGAGCAGTTGATTGAAAAAATAATTACAGATGGATTTGGTTTGATTATTGAAATCAATAGCGAATCTTTAAAAAAGATATATGAGGCATTCGAAAAGAAAATATCAGAGCCATACAATAATCTTAATCAAATAGCCAAGCATCTTAATAGCAATGAATCCATCCCAGAAAAAAATTGGCAAACATTAGAGTCGATTGACACAACATTCAAAAAAATAAATACATACCT
>NZ_FOXK01000030.1 GCF_900115695.1 Ectopseudomonas toyotomiensis | reverse complement strand
ATGGTAGTGTGGTGCTTCACCATGTGAGAGTAGGTCATCGTCAAGCTCCTATACGAAACCCCAGATCGCTAACGCGGTCTGGGGTTTCTTCTTTGCGGCGCGGAAAACAGAGCTTCGCGTAGGGGGGGCTGCGCGCACCGGCATGTCGGCGTCACAGCGCTCGCCTCAGATTTAAGCTTTATCGGCATCAATAGGAAAGGTTTCCTTGAAGGTGGTCTTGTTGCCGTTGGTTTTTATTGGCGGCTCTTTCGGCTGGATCTTGCGCCATGGCAGTTATCTTTCCCCGCGCGGCCTTCTTTGGCTTGCCGTTTTCTATGCAAGCTGAAGCCTCGTCGTTATCATGCCAGCCTTGTTCGTGGCGGGGCCTGGCATGCTGGAATTGTTGAAACTTCTACAGGATGGTCGATTCCATTCCGGTGAAGCCCTGGGGGCGAAGCTTGGGATAAGTCGCAGTGCCATCTGGAAGCAACTGCAAGGCCTGGAGGCCGAGCTGGGGATCGAGGTGTTCAAGGTTCCTGGTCGGGGCTATCGGTTGTCTTCGCCCATGACCTTGCTCGATGCCCAAGAGATATCTCATGGCGCTGATGGCTTGGATTGGCCGATCACTGTCGAGTCCAGCGTGGACTCTACGAACGCGGAGATCTTTCGTCGCCTCGATGCTGGAGTGCGTGCGCCTTTCGTTCTGCTTGCCGAGCGCCAGACCGCTGGGCGTGGTCGGCGGGGGCGGGTCTGGGCCAGTCCCTTTGCCGAGAACCTTTATTGCAGCGTGGTTCTGCGTGTAGATGGTGGCATGAGTCAGGTGGAGGCCTTGAGTCTGACTGTGGGCCTTGCTGTCGCTAAGGCGCTGCAATCCATTGGTATCGACGGTGCGCGACTGAAATGGCCGAATGATGTACTGGTCGAGGGGCGCAAGATATCTGGAATTCTCCTGGAGCTGGCCGGGGATCCGGCAGATGTCTGTCACGTTGTGATTGGTGTCGGTATCAACGTCAATATGGCGATCGATGTGCCTGCTGTTATCGACCAGCCCTGGACCTCAGTGCGCCAGTGCCTTGGACACATGCTCGACCGTAATGAGTTGGCCGCCAAGTTGTTGTTGCAGCTTCGAGATTGCCTTTCCATTCATTGGCAGCGCGGGTTTGCCGGTTTGCGCGAGGAGTGGGAAGCGTTGCATGCATGGTGCGGGCGATCTGTGGCGTTGACGGCAGGAAATAATGCGACTCTGGGTGTCGTGCTTGGGGTTGATGAGCGAGGCGCTATTAGGCTGAGCGTGGATGGCTTCGATCGCTCCTTCAGTGGTGGCGAGTTGAGCCTGAGGTTGCAGCATGATTCTTGAGCTCGACTGCGGTAATAGCTTTATCAAGTGGCGGGTGATCTCCGTGGATGGAGCGCAGCGCCTTCTTGCTGGCGTGGTCGACTCCGATGCCGCTCTCTTCGACTCATTGGCTGCTGCGCCTGAGTTGCGGGTAAGTCGCTGTCGCTTGGTCAGCGTGCGCAGCGACGCCGAGACCGAACAGTTGGTTGCGCGTCTGCGTGAGTCCTTGGGGGTGGATGCGGTCTGTGCTCAATCTGCCAGTCAGGTCGGGGTTGTGCATAACGGTTACGAAGACTTCCGGCGCCTTGGTCTGGATCGCTGGCTGGCTGTGCTGGGTGCCTATCATCTGGGGCAGCGTGCTTGTCTGGTGGTGGATCTCGGGACAGCGGTGACCGCTGATTTCGTTTCTGCCTCAGGTATGCACCTGGGCGGCTTCATTTGCCCGGGGTTGCCGCTCATGCGTGATCAGTTGAGTACGCACACTCGGCGTATTCGCTATGACCGACAGGTGGCTCTCGCCGCTTTGCAAGAGCTGGAGCCTGGGCGCTCCACTGCGGAGGCTGTCGAGCGAGGGTGCGTATTGATGTTGCGCGGTTTTGTTGCCGAGCAGTTGCTGCAGGCGCAGGCTCGTTTTCCTGAGGGCTTCGAGGTCTTCTTGACTGGAGGCGATGCGGGCCTGGTGCAAGATGTGGTCCCGGGAGCGCAGGTTGTTCCTGATCTGGTATTTGTCGGGCTGGCTATCGCCTGTCCTTTGAGCTGAGGCGAGGTATGCGCTGGATTCTGCTATTGCTCCTGCTGCTTAACGCCTTCTATTACGTTTGGCATCAGCAGCAGGCCCCCTTGCGTGCCAAAGAGGTGGCTCCAGCAGGTGCTTATCAGGCGGCGCGTAAAGATATTCGTTTGTTGAGTGAAGCGGATGCGCCGCGCTCGCGTGCAGATTCGTCGATGCCGGCTGATGCGGCTGCTCCTGATGCGGCTGTTTGCCTCTATCTAGGGAGTTTCGAGGAGGAGTCGAGGGCCAGGGTTGTGGAGCAGCGGCTATTGAGTTTGGACATACAGGCTGAGGTGCGCGGTGTCGATGCGGCGGCGGGGGTCGAGTATTGGGTGTATCTGCCGCCTCTGGCTTCCCGCCAGGCCTCGCTGAGGCAGTTGCGCGAACTGCAGGCCCGTCGTATCGATAGCTACATCATTACTCAGGGCGAGCTGGCGAATGGCATATCGCTCGGCATATTCCCTCGCAATGACTCGGCCAATAGCGTCATGCAGCGTTTGCGGGATGTGGGTTACGAGCCGCAGATTCGCGAGCTCTCGCGTGCGCATCGCAGTTTCTGGGTGCGGGTGGCTCCGGAAAGTCGGCGCTTGGCTGACGAATTTTTGCTTGGGCGGCTCGCGGGTGACTTCGCAGGTTTGCAGCATCAATTAATGCCTTGTGAAGGCGTTGCATTGCTCCAGTAGTTTGCATAGAATGGCGCCCGCTTCGCAGGGTGGTCAAAGTTGGTTCCCGACGAAGATGTTGTCAAAGTAGCTAACCTCAAGATTTTAATGAGAAAAAGCTTGACAGCAGGGTGGCAGATCTAGAAAATGCCGCCTCACTTTGGAGGGGTTCCCGAGCGGCCAAAGGGATCAGACTGTAAATCTGACGTCATCGACTTCGAAGGTTCGAATCCTTCCCCCTCCACCAGATTCGGCGTGAGCTGCAAGCTCCGCGGGTATAGTTCAGTGGTAGAACCTCAGCCTTCCAAGCTGATGATGCGGGTTCGATTCCCGCTACCCGCTCCAGTTTGTGGCTGGCGCAACAGAGTTTGGCTCATGTAGCTCAGCTGGTAGAGCACACCCTTGGTAAGGGTGAGGTCAGCGGTTCAAATCCGCTCATGAGCTCCATCTAATGAAGGCAGATATGAAAGTATCTGCCTTTGTTTTAATGGCGGCATGGCTTGCTCAATTCTTCGCTAGGAGACGGTCAAGATGGCTAAAGAAAAATTCGAACGTAACAAACCGCACGTCAACGTTGGCACCATCGGTCACGTTGACCACGGTAAAACCACTCTGACCGCTGCTCTGACCCGTGT
>NZ_FOXK01000020.1 GCF_900115695.1 Ectopseudomonas toyotomiensis | reverse complement strand
CCACACATATACCTCTTGGAAATATATTTAAAAAGTTCCTCCGACTTTCTTGACATTATATATTTATATGGGAAAATATAATTAAGAGAATAAGAAAGAGGAATATATGAGTGAAGATAATAAAAAGTTTGATAAGTATGTTGGTGAAATAAACGACCTTTTAGTTTCTTATGTCAATAAAGAAACTGCTTATGATGTTTGTAGTGTTTATTTGGTTGATGATTATGACGCTTATTTGTCAATCATCGAAAAAGTAAAAGAGATTGAAAGCAAATATTCATTTGCTAGGAAAGTCTCTTTTATTGAAGTGCCTAGTAAAACCTTCGCAAAGATAAACGCAACGAATTTCCCGTCATTTAAACTTATTAAGTCAAAGAAGTGCTCTGCTCTTCTTCTTAATAGTTATGTGGGTGAAAACCTTAATCTTGCAGAAATTTTCACAATGGAAAATGTGAGTGCAGGGAAAATCAAATTATATGAGAAGGTTTTCCAAGATTGTCTTTATCTCTCATATAAAGATTATGCAACTAAAGAAACAGTGATAATCAAAAGAAATATTGGAATTGGAACTGTAATTTTCTCCAATAATCATTTTGCTACTGAAAGAAAAGCAACAATGATGAGAATTGATAGAAAAGAAAACCAGCCAAATGTCATCAAATACCAAGATTGGTATTTATTAGAAATGGACGATGACATTCAACAATTGGTCAATATGGTTGAGTGCTGACGGCTGGTCATTTAGAACGCTTGAACAAGTTCAACCGTCCTAAAAGACCTTGATGGAACCTTTTGCAGAGCATATCCAGCCGTGCTCGCAGCCACGGTAGGGGTTCACCGAGCGGTCGAAGCCGACGTCCGGTGAGTTGTTGCGGGTGATCGCCGTCTTCGCCTGCTCCTTGCGCACTTCGGTAGCGCGACTTGGCGGGGTCTCGTCCTGATACCAGCCGTCGTCTTCCTGCTCCGAACGGGTCGGCGCATAACGGTTGTGCGGATTGCTGGCGGTACCACGGCCACGTGGCGGCAGGCTGATGGACATGCTCGGACTCCAAAATATGCTGTATAAAAATACAGTTATTTAAGGCCCGAGCAAGTCCCTTCTGTCGCGGCGTCGATCAAACGGTCGCGATCTGCGGCGCTTCCTCGCGCTTGGCATAACGCTGCGCCAGCACCGCGCAGACCATCAGCTGGATCTGGTGGAACAGCATCAGCGGCAGGATCAGTACGCCGATGGCGCTACCGGCGAATAGCACCTGGGCCATCGGCACGCCGGTGGCCAGGCTTTTCTTCGAGCCGCAGAAGAGGATGGTGATGCGGTCTTCCAGGCTGAAGCCCAACCATTTGCCCAGCAGGTGGGTCAGCACCAGGGCCAGTGCCAACAACACGCAGCAGGCGGCAATCACCAGCAGCAGGGTGGTCAGCGGTACCTGCTGCCACAGGCCGCCGATCACGGCGGCGCTGAAGGCGGTGTAAACCACCAGCAGGATCGAGCTCTGATCGACGTATTTCAGCCAGCTCTTGTTCTGGTTGACCCAACCGCCGATCCAGCGCTGAGCGATCTGGCCGAGAACGAAGGGCAGCAGCAACTGCAGACTGATTTTGCCGATGGCATCGAGGGTCGAACCGTTGTCGCCCTGCACGCCCATCAGCAAGGCCACCAGCAGTGGGGTGACGAAGATACCGAGCAGGCTGGAGGCCGCCGCGCTGCATATCGCCGCCGGGATGTTGCCGCGCGCCAGCGAGGTGAAGGCGATAGCCGACTGCACCGTGGCCGGCAGGGCGCACAAGTAGAGCATGCCCAGGTACAGTTCTTTGCCCAGCAGCGGCTCAAGTGCCGGCCTGAGCGCCAGGCCGAGCAGCGGAAAGAGGATGAAGGTGCAGGCGAACACCAGCAGGTGCAGACGCCAGTGCCCGGCACCGGCAAGAATCGCCTGCCGCGACAGCTTGGCGCCGTGCATGAAGAACAGCAGGGCGATGGCCAGGTTGGTGATCCACTCGAAGATCGTCGCGACCTGGCCGCTGGCGGGCAGCAGCGTGGCGGCGAGCACAACGGCGAGCAGGGTCAGGGTGAAATTGTCGGGCAGCAGGCGGCGCAGGAACATGGCGAATCTCGGACTTGCGATACAGGAGGGGGCCAGACTATCGTCGCTGAAAATTTCCGGCTAACGCTAAAGAGCCAGCAAGTGTCGTCAAACAGACATCCCGCTACCCTGCATCGCAGCCTGCCCGAGTTGCCCAGCCTGCCTCGGCCGCTCTATGGCCGGGTCGAGTCGCTGACCAACCGTGCGCTGACGTTCCGTCATACCCACCCCTGGGTGCAGCTGTCCTACGCCATCGCCGGGGTGCTCGAGGTGCAGACCGCTGGGGCACGTTTCGTCGCCCCGCCGCAGCGCGCGGTGTGGGTGCCGGCGGGTGTTGAACATCAGGTCTTCAGCTCTCCACGCACCGAGATGCGCAGCCTGTACATCGACGGCAGCGCGGTGCCCTGGGGGCCGGCCGAGTGCCGGGTGCTGGCGGTCAGCCCGCTGCTGCGCGAGCTGATTCGCGGTTTCAGTGCGTTGCCGGCCGAATACGACGAGCAGGGCGCGCCGGGTAGATTGGCGGCAGTGTTGCTGGACGAACTGCGTGCTGCGCCAGAGGTGGCGTTGATGTTGCCGCTGCCGCAAGACGCGCGGCTGCGCGAGGTGTGTCAGGGGCTGGAGGATGCGACGCTGCGCCAGCTTGGCCTGGCCGAATGGGGCGAGCGCCTGGGGGTTTCGGAAAAGACCCTGAGCCGGCTGTTCCTGCGTGAGACGGGTCTGAGTTTTCGCGTCTGGCGCCAGCGACAGCGCCTGCTCGATGCACTGAGTCCGCTGGAGCAGGGCGAGCGCGTCACCGACGTAGCGCTGGCCTGCGGCTATGACTCGCTATCGGCCTTTATCGCCGCCTTTCGTCGCCAGTTCGGCGCAACACCAGGGGAGTTTTTCCGCGAGTAAGGTCGAGGTGGGTGCAGCTCTCCTGCATCATCGGAGCAACACGATCCATCGCCTGGTGGGTTACGTGGGGCGCGGCCATCCGAGCGCGCCACCTTTACCGGCGCTTGCGAGATCGACGGTCCGCGCCGCTAACCCTCCCTACGAATCACTCGCTCGGCTTCTTCAGCTTCGGATTGGGGAAGAACTGCACAGCCTGCACATTGGGGTCGGCCGCCTTGGGCTTGAGGCCGCTGACATTGACCCGCGTGGGGATCTCCTTGGGCACCGAATTGCCGCGTGCGTCGAGGGTGTCGGCATAGCCGCACTTGACGCATTCACGGTGCGGCACGCCGTCGACGTTCCACATCTTGATGCTGTCGGTCTCGCTGCACGCCGGGCACACGGCGCCGGCGATGAAGCGCTTGGGTGTACTGTTCACAGGCGCATCGCTCATGCGGCCTCCTGGTTCAGGCCGAGGTGGCGCAGCAGGGCGTCGATGCTCGGCTCGCGGCCGCGGAAGTCGACGAACAGCACCATCGGTTCCTGCGAGCCGCCGCGGGCGAGGATCGCTTCGCGGAAGGCACGGCCGGTATCGGCGTTGAACACCCCTTCTTCCTCGAACTTGGAGAAGGCATCGGCGCTGAGCACTTCGGCCCACTTGTAGCTGTAGTAACCGGCCGCATAGCCGCCGGCGAAGATGTGCGCGAAGCCGTTGGCGAAGCGGTTGTAGGCCGGCGGACGCAGCACCGAGACCTCGGCGCGCACGCCTTCGAGCACGTCCAGCACGCTGCGGCCGTCGCCGTGGCTGGCGTGCAGCTCGAAGTCGAACAGGGAGAACTCCAGCTGGCGCACCATCATCAGCCCGGACTGGAAGTTCTTCGCCGCCAGCATCTTGTCCAGCACGGCCTGTGGCAGCGCCTCGCCGGTCTCGAAATGGCCGGAGATCAGCGCCAGGCCTTCCGGCTCCCAGCACCAGTTCTCCATGAACTGGCTGGGCAGCTCGACTGCATCCCAGGCCACACCGTTGATGCCCGAGGCGCCGGCGTGCTCGACGCGGGTCAGCAGGTGGTGCAGGCCGTGGCCGAACTCGTGGAACAGGGTGGTGACCTCGTCGTGGGTCAGCAGCGCCGGCTTGCCGCCGACCGGCGGGGTGAAGTTGCACACCAGGTTGGCCACCGGGGCGATCAGCTTGCCCTGGGCGTCGCGGCGCTTGTCGCGGGCGCCATCCATCCAGGCACCGCCGCGCTTGTTGGCGCGGGCGTAGAGGTCGAAGAAGAAGCGTCCGACGTGCTGACCGTTCTCGCTGATCTCGAACAGGCGCACGTCCGGGTGCCAGGTGTCGAAATCTTTCAGCTCACGAATCTCGATGCCGTAGAGCTTCTGCACGATGGCGAACAGGCCGGTGAGCACCTTGTCCACCGGGAACCAGGCGCGCACTTCTTCCTGGGAGATGCTGTAGCGTTGCTGGCGCAGCTTCTCGCTGTAGTAGCCGACGTCCCAGCTTTGCAGGTCATTCAGGCCCTGCTCGGCGGCGAAAGCCTTGAGTTCGGCCAGATCCTGCTCGGCGAAGGGTTTGCTGCGTACGGCCAGATCGCGCAGAAAGCTCAGCACCTGGTCGGTGTTCTCGGCCATCTTGCTGGCCAGGCTCAGCTCGCTGTAATTGGCGAAACCGAGCAGGCGCGCCAGCTCCTGGCGCAGGTCGAGAATCTCGCTCATCAGCGGGCCGTTGTCGTTCTGCCCGGCGTTCGGCCCCTGGTCGGAGGCGCGGGTGCAGTAGGCGGCGTAGACCTCTTCGCGCAGAGCGCGGTCGTCGGCGTAGGTCATCACTGCGTAGTAGCTGGGGAATTCCAGGGTGATCAGCCAGCCGTCCAGGCCCTTGGCTTCGGCGGCCTGCTTCATCTGCGCCTTGGCCGAGTCGGTCAGGCCGCCGAGCAGGGCTTCGTCGGTGACCTGCTTGGTCCAGGCCTGGGTGGCGTCGAGCAACTGGTTGGAGAACTTGCTGGTCAGCTCGGACAGGCGCATCTGGATTTCGCCATAGCGCTTCTGTTGCTCGGCCGGCAGATCGATGCCGGACAGGCGGAAATCACGCAGGGCGTGTTCGAGAATGGTCTTCTGCGCCACGTCGAAATCGGCCGCAGCCGGGCTCTTGGCCAGCGCGTCATAGGCCTCGAACAGCGGCTTGTTCTGGCCCATTTCGGTCCAGTACTCGGACAGCTTGGGCAGGCAGGCCTCGTAGGCGGCGCGCAGCTCGGGGCTGTTGCACACGGCGTTGAGGTGGCTCACCGGGCTCCAGGCGCGGCCCAGGCGCGCGCCCAGTTCGTCCAGCGCCAGCACCAGGCCGTCCCAGCTCGGATTGGCCTGCTGTTGTTCGAGCAGTTTGGCGATGGCAGCGCGGCTGTCTGCCAGGATCTGGTCGACGGCGGGCTCGACGTGTTCCGGTTTGATCTGCGAGTAGGGCGGCAGGTCGAAGTCTTGCAGCAGGGGGTTGTTCGCGGTCACGACGAGGCACCTGTGGCGAATGAATGTAGGGTTGCTGCGCAGACGGCACAGAGCTTTCTGGCGCGATAACAACCGACATGGGGGTGATCTTAATTAGAATCAAGCTTTCCCGCAGCTCAGGAGCTTCTATCGTGGCGATTCGCAAATACCAGCAGCACATTCCACAACTGGGCGAGCGCGTATTCATCGACGCTTCTGCCGTGGTCATCGGCGACGTCGAACTGGGCGAGGACAGCTCGGTCTGGCCGATGACCGTGATTCGCGGTGACATGCACCGCATCCGCATCGGCGCGCGCACCAGCGTGCAGGACGGCAGTGTGCTGCACATCACCCACGCCGGGCCGTTCAACCCCGATGGCTACCCGCTGATCATCGGTGACGAAGTGACAGTCGGGCACAAGGTCACCCTGCACGGCTGCACCCTGGGCAACCGGATTCTGGTCGGCATGGGCAGCATCGTCATGGACGGCGCGGTGGTCGAGGACGAAGTGATCATCGGCGCAGGCTCCCTGGTGCCGCCGGGCAAACGCCTGGAAAGCGGCTACCTGTACGTCGGCAGCCCGGTGAAACAGGCGCGCCCGCTGACCGACAAGGAGCGCAACTTCTTCAGCTATACGGCCGGCAACTACGTGAAGCTCAAGGACCAGCATCTGGCCGAGGGGTATGACCAGTGAGCGATGAACTGATCATCCGCCCCATCGAGGCGGCCGATTTCGATCAGGTCTGGCCGATCATCCGTGACGTAGTGCAGGCGCAGGAAACCTACGCCTTCGATCCGAACATGGATCGTGAAACGGCCTGGAAAACCTGGGTCGAACTGCCGCGCGCCACCTTCGTCGCCGAAGAAGGTGGGCAGATCCTCGGCACCTACTACATCAAGGCCAACGCCGCCGGCCCCGGCGATCACGTGTGCAACTGCGGCTATATGACCGCTCCGGCCGCACGGGGTAAGGGTGTGGCCAGCCGGCTCTGCGCCCATTCGCTGCAGGTGGCGCGCGAGCTGGGTTTCAGCGCCATGCAATTCAATAGTGTGGTGGCGACCAATACGGTGGCCGTGGCGCTATGGCAGAAGCACGGTTTCGCCATCGTCGGCACCTTGCCCAAGGCATACCGCCACGCCCAGCATGGGTTGGTGGATTGCCATGTGATGTTTCGCGCGCTGGATGAGTGAGTCTGGATCTGCCTATCCGGTCGAGGGAATCTTGTATCCTTGGCCACCGTTCCGATCCTGAACAGGCCCCGCCATGCATCACTCCACCATCCTCTTCGACCTCGACGGCACCCTGACCGACCCGCGTGAGGGCATTACCCGTTCGGTGCAGTACGCCCTGGCCAAGCTGGGTATTGATGAGCCAGACCTGGCCGCGCTGGAGCACTTCATCGGCCCGCCCCTGTTGCAGTGCTTCATGGCGACCTACGCGCTGGACGAGGCCACCGGCTGGCAGGCGGTGAATCATTACCGCGAGCGATTCAAGGTCACCGGGCTGTACGAGAACCGCCTGTTCGATGGGGTCGATGCACTACTGCAAGGGTTGGTGGCGCAGGGGCGGACGCTGTATATCGCGACCAGCAAACCGACGGTGTTCGCCGAGGAAATTGCCCGGCACTTCGGCTTCGACCGCTACTTCAAACGCATCTACGGCAGCGAGCTGGATGGCACCCGCACCAACAAGGTGGAACTGTTGGCGCATCTGCTGGACTCGGAACGACTGGCGCCCGACTCGGCGCTGATGATCGGCGACCGCAAGCATGACCTGATCGGCGCACGCAGCAACGGGTTGCAGGCGGTGGCGGTCGGTTATGGCTTCGGTAGTCGTGAGGAGTTGCTCGGCGAGGCGCCGGCCTTTCATTTCGAGACGCTGGAGCAGATGCACCGGGCGTTCGGCTGCTGAGGGCATAGGAGCGGGCTCGCTTGCGAAAGATTCGCGAGCAGAGCTCGCTCCTACAAAAAGCAGCTGTAGATAGATCAGCCGTTACGCTGATAGACGATCTTCTTGGTGCCGCCGTCGCAGCTGCCGACGACCATGCTCTGATCCTGAACTTCGTCGTTTGGCACGATTTCCAGGGTGTAGCTGGGCACGTTGTTGGCCTGAATCTTCACTTCGATTTCCTGCTTGAGTTCTTCGCAGGGCTTGGGCGCGGCCAGCGCGCCGCCAGCAAGGAGCATCAGGGCCAGGGCGGGAATCAGTCGTTGCATCGCTTGTACCTCCGGTGTTGGGCGAAACCTGAGTAGGTTGGACTGGCAATTTGCCCTGCAGTTCTAGTTGGTTTGCATCAGGCCTTCCAACGCGGCCCGACGGTTTGCTTCCGGCAGCCGACCGAGCGCGGCCACGGCGGCGTAGAACGCGCGCCAATCCCTGCCCTCGCGCGTGAACAGTGCCGCGAAAGCCGGCACCCATTGGTCGTAGAGGCCGAAGGGCAGCAGCTTGGCGTTGTTCAGCGGGCTTTCGATCCAGGCGTCATAACGCCCCTGGCCACGCCATTCGCGTTGGCGCAAGGCGCGGTAGTCGCGACGCAGGCGCTCGAACTCGGCATGTTTGGCGGCGCGCATGTCTGACACCGGCAGGTCGCTGGCGTAGAGCTGTTGTAGGCGTTCACGGCTGGCCAGCACCAGCTCGATGAACTGCTGGCGCTGGCGGTCGTCGCTGGCCGGCGGCGTTTCACCACGGGCCGCGTGCCACTGACGCAGCCCCTCGCGTTCGACAAAGGTGGCGAACGACTCGTTGAAGGCCGTGTCGCCCGGCAGGTAGTACTGCTGGTGCGCCAGCTCGTGGAAGATCACCGCGATGAAACGCTCGTCGCTCCAGCGCAGCATGGTGTTGAGCAGCGGGTCATCGAACCAGCCCAGGGTGGAGTAGGCCTCGACACCGCCGATGTAGGTGTCCAGGCCCTGCTGGCGCAGCAGTGCCGCAGCACCACGGGCACGGCCCTGCTGGTAGTAGCCGCGGTAGGCGACGCAACCGGCGATGGGGAAGCAGTGCAGCTCGGGGTCGAGGGAGAACTCTGGCGTGGCGAAGACATTCCACACCACGAAGGGGCGCTCCAGGTCGGCGTAGAGGCGATAGCTGCGGTTCTCTGGCAACTGCAGGCTGGCGCTGGCGAAGTCCCGCGCCTGCTGGCTCAGCTTCAGGCGCCTGGCCAGATCGGGGTCGGTGGCCGAGTCGTCGAGCAGGCGTTCGACTGGCTGGCGTGCATGCAACAGTTGCCATTGGCCCTGACCGAGATGGGCGTAATAGTCGAGGGTCGAGCAGCCGCCCAGCAGCAGGGCGAGCAGGGGAACCGCGCAGCGGCGCAGCAGGTCTTTAGGAGAGGCGTTAGGCATGCCGTCACGCTAGCTGATCGCGTTGCTTGTCTCCAGCCCCGTGCGTGTGAATAGGCCCGTTTCGCCTCGGTTTTGCCCGCCTCCCGATGTAGGCTGGTGTCTGAACCCTATCGTGGAGGTCGCCATGCGCGCCCTGTTTCTCGCCCCCGCCCTGATGATGCTCGGGGCCTGTGCTTCACCCCTGCCCAAGCCCGACCCGCAGCAGGCCTGGGTCGAGTTGTATTCCACCGCCGATACCCTGCTGATGGCCGACCGCCTGGACGGCAAGCGCTGGCCGGATGGCCGCTACTTTCAGGTGACGCCCGGCCAGCATGAGCTGGAAACACGCTTCCAGTTCGAGGTGCGTAGCGGTGGGTCGATAGGCATGCAGAGTGAGCCATTGCGCATGACCTGCGAGATTCGCCTGCGCTACGACGACTTCGCAGCCGGTCAGCGCTATCGAATCGAGGCGCGCCAACAGCTGATGAAGGCGCAGGCCTGGCTGTATGACGAGCAGCGTAATGTGCTGGCGCGTGGCGAAGTGCTGCGTTGCGGGACGGCCATCTAGGCCAGGGCTGATGCGCACGGCGCACCCGCTGATCAGTGGGCGCGCCGCGGTTGCAAGGTCAGGCTTCGAGTATGCCTTCCAGGGTGATCGTGGCGTTGAGTACCTTGGATACCGGGCAGCCGGTCTTGGCCGCTTCCACGGCTTTCTCGAAGGCGGCGCGTTCGGCGCCCGGGATCTTCGCGCGCAGCGTCAGATGCACGGCGCTGATCTCGAAGCCGCCCTCCACCTTTTCCAGGGTCACTTGCGCCTTGGTGTCGATGCTCTCGGCGGTCATGCCAGCATCGCCCAGCTCCTTGGACAGCGCCATGGAGAAGCAGCCCGCATGAGCGGCGCCGATCAGCTCTTCGGGGTTGGTCCCGGGCTTGTCCTCGAAGCGGGTGTTGAAACCGTAGGGCGAGTCCTTGAGGACGCCGCTTTCGGTAGAGATGGTGCCTTTGCCGTCCTTGATACCACCTTGCCAGTGGGCCGAAGCTGTCTTCTTCATATGCGTCTCCCATCGTATGAACGGGGCCACCGATCTGGCGGCCTGTTCTGATTCAGAGGGCGGTAACGCGTACAAGTTCGCACTTAGCAGGCTGTTGAAAAACTACCTGCGTTGCCATTGCGGCGTTAAAAGCAGGCTCACAGCCGAAGGCTGAACGCGCTTCAGCGCGGCCCCGAAGGGGTGAGCGAAGCGAATCAGATGCTCATTTACAGCTCGTAAAGTCGAGCGCGACCCAGGTCGTTTTTCGCCTGCTTTTGCGGGGCCGCCATCGGCATTGCACTGGCTGCCTCGGCTCGGGCTTCCTGCTTCGCTCTACCTCCTGCATCCATGCAGTCGTCGCCTACGTTTTCAACGGCCTGCTAGCCGTGTTGCAGCTCGGCGAGGATGTCGAAGGCGTGCAGGCGGTCGGCGAAGTCGTACATGTCGCAGGTGAAGATCAGCTCGTCTGCTTCGGTTTGCTCCAGCAATTGTTCCAGGCGCTGACGCACGGTCTGTGGCCCGCCGATGGCGGCCAGGCCGAAGAACTCACCCACGGCCTGACGCTCGTGCGGCAGCCACAGGCCGTCCATGCTTGACACCGGCTTGCGTTGCACCAGGCTCTGGCCGCGGATCAGCGCAAGGATGCGCTGGAACGCGGAGGTGGCCAGGTATTGCGCCTGCTCGTCGCTGTCGGCTGCCAGCAGCGGTACGCCAAGCATCACATAAGGCTTGTCCAGCACCGCCGAGGGGCGGAAGTGGTTGCGGTAGATGCGGATCGCCTCGTGCATGTAGCGCGGTGCGAAGTGCGAGGCGAAGGCGTAAGGCAGGCCCTTCATGCCGGCCAGCTGGGCGCTGAACAGGCTGGAGCCGAGCAGCCAGATCGGCACATTGGTGCCCGCCCCGGGCATGGCGATCACCCGTTGCCCTTCCTGGCGTGGGCCGAGGTAGGCCTGCAGTTCTTCGACGTCATTGGGGAAGTCGTCGGCGCTGCCATCGCGGCTACGGCGCAGGGCGTGTGCGGTGTACTGATCAGCGCCGGGCGCGCGGCCCAGGCCCAGCTCGATCCGCCCGGGATAGAGCGTGGCGAGGGTGCCGAACTGTTCGGCGATCACCAGCGGCGCATGGTTCGGCAGCATCACGCCGCCAGCGCCCAGGCGGATTTTCGAGGTGCCGGCGGCCAGATAGCCGATCAGCACAGAGGTGGCGGAGCTGGCGATGCCGTCCATGTTGTGGTGCTCGGCCACCCAGAATCTCTCGAAGCCGAGGCTCTCGACATGTCGGGCCAGCGCCAGCGAATTATGCAGGGCTTGAGCGGCATCGCCATCGTCGCGAATTGGCGCCAGGTCGAGGGTGGAGAGCTTGATGGAGGCCAGTCGGCTCATTGGGGAATTCTCCTCGTTGCATGGCCGGCCACTCTAACCCCTCGGGTCCAGGTAGCGCACGCCGGGCACAGGCATAGTCATCATCGATACGGGTGATGCGCTGATGCCGTCGTGGCTGGTTTGCGCCGCGGGACGCCCGGTGATGAGCGTGGCGCATGCTGCCTAGGACCGCCGTGTTGGCGAGCGAGCCTGTGCCTCAGCCTGCGCCGTGCTGGGCGCGGTATTCGCCAGGGGTCAGGCCGGTCCACTGGCGAAACGCGCGGAAGAATACGCTGGGTTCGGAGTAGCCCAGCAGCAGGGCGATTTCCGCCGCTGGCAGGCGTCCGTCGCGCAGGTGTTGTTCGGCCAGCTGGCGGCGCGTGTCGGCCAACAGGTGCTGATAGCTGCAGCCCTCTTCGGCCAGCCTGCGCTGCAGGGTGCGTTCGCTCAGGTTCAATGCGCGGGCCAGCTCGGCGCGGTCGGGCTCGCCGTGCGCCAGTTGCTCGCCGAGCAGGCCGATAACCCGCGCGCTGAGGCTGGCACTGGGCAGGCGGGCGAGCAGGGTTTCGGCATGCTGGCGCAGCAGTTGCTGCAACGGCGGGTTGGCCTGGATCAGGGGCGCCTGACTCAGGGTCCGGGGCAGGGCAATCGCGTAGTCGTCGCTGGCGAACTGCAGTGGGCAGGCGAACACGTCCTGATAGGGTGTAAGGTCGGCTGGTGCAGCATGACGAAATTGCGCGCCGAGCAGGCGGAAGTCGTCGAGCAGCGGCCTGGTCATCTGCACCCAGCAGGCCATCATCGCCAGTACACGGATGCGGGTTGCCGGATGCTGCGGATGCAATGGGCGGTACAGCAGCAACAGGCTGTCGTCGCGCGTCTCGATATGCAGTTCGCCGCCCTCGCCACCGAGGCGCTGATAGCGTAGCGCGGCGCTCAGCGCATCGCCCAGGGTGGCGCTGCTCTGCAGCAGATAGCTGAGCACGCTGAATGGGCCAGGGGTGAGGTTGCGCCCGAGCAGCAGGCCGGGTTCCGGGTGCTGCAGGCGTGAGTCCAGCTCGTGCCAGAGGGTTTGCTGGACGCTGAAGGGAATGCGTGCGTCGGGGTCAGTCAGTTGCTGGTCAGTCAGGTTACAGACGCTGAGCAGCGCCTGACGGTCGAGGCCGAGGCGACTGGCTGCATGCAGTACAGCCTGGGTCAGACTGGCGCTGACCGAGGCCTGCGATGATTCGTGAAGGATGTTCGACATTGGCCGATTCTGCCCAATGCCGGGGTTGGACGATAGCCTGCGCCCCACACAATGAGTTACGACCGGTTGGTCAACAAGACGTGCATATTCGTCGCAAGCGGTTAGACTTCCCACCCGGACGTCGCTCACAAGGCACGCTCGCTCAAAACAACAGAAAAAGGAGATATCCCATGAAAGGCAAATCCTTGGCATGGGTCCTGTCCGCCGCGCTCGCGGGTACTGCCCTGAGTGGCATGGCACAGGCCGAAGAGAAATTCGTCACCATCGGCACCGGCGGCCAGACCGGCGTCTATTACGTGGCCGGTCAGTCCATCTGCCGCTTCCTCAACCGTGGCTCGGCTGAGCACGGCATCAAGTGCAACGCGCCCGCCAGCGGCGGTGGTGTGGCCAACGTGAATGGCATTCGTAGCGGCGAATTCAACTTCGGCATCATGCAGTCCGACCACCAGTTCAAGGCCCTCAACGGCGCTGCGCCGTTCGAAGCCGAAGGTGCGATGAGCGATATTCGTGCGGTGTTCTCGCTGCAGAGCGAAGTGTTCACCGTCCTCGCCCGTCGTAGCGCCAACATCGCCAGCTTCGATGACCTCAAGGGCAAGCGCGTCAACGTCGGCAACCCGGGTTCCGGTCAGCGTGACACCCTGGAAGAGATCATGGCTGTCAAAGGCTGGGATCGCTCTGCCTTCGCTCTGGCTGCCGAGCTGAAGCCGGCCGAACAGGCCAGCGCTCTGGGCGACAACAACATCGATGCCATGACCTACTTCGTCGGTCATCCCAATGGCGCGATCCAGGAAGCCACCACCACCACCGACGCCGTTCTGGTTCCGGTGACCGGCGCCGAGATCGACAAGCTGCTGGCCGAGAAGACCTACTACACCAAGGCCGACATCCCTGGCGGTCTGTACAAGGGCAACGACCAGCCGACCCCGTCCATCGGCGGTAAGGCCGTGCTGTCCACCAGCGCCAAGGCCGACCCGGAAGTGGTCTACCAGCTGGTCAAGTCGGTGTTCGACAATATCGATCGCTTCAAGCGTCTGCACCCGGCCTTCGCTGACCTGAAGGAAGAGGACATGATCAAGGTCGGTCTGACTGCCCCGCTGCACGAAGGCGCCGAGCGTTACTACAAAGAGCGCGGCTGGCTGTAAGTCAGCACCCCGGCGCTAGACGAAACCGCGGCCCTGGCCGCGGTTTTCTTTTGTCCCGGATTTGCCTCAGTCCTGCTCATCGAGCAGGTCGATGGCCAGCCTCTGAAGACGTTTCAGCAGCGCCTGCTGAGTGGCCGAGGGGGTCTCGTCGAAGCGCCGCAACAGGTAAAGGGGCACGGGAATCACGGGATCCAGCGGGCGGGCCTGAACCTCTCCGAGATTGCCTGACAGGGCCGTGAACGGGTCGACCAGCGCCAGCCCCTGCCCGGCGGCCACCAGCATGCGGGCCAGTTGGTAGGTCTGGACCGAAATGTCGATACGGGCAGGCGGGTCCAGCTCCTGGATGTGCCCGCGCAGCAGACCGCCCAATGCATCTCGTGTGTCCAGACCGATCAGGCTCAGCCCCGCCATGTTCTGCAGGCGCATGGGCGTCGCGCATTCCTGGTCACTCCACCAACCCGGTGGGGCGATGGCCATCATCCTTCCCTGTGTCAGCACTTCAGTGTGCAGGTCAGGGTGCTCTACACGCTGCAGCGTCAGGCCCAGATCGGCCTCGCGCAGCAACAGGGCCTGGATGATTTCGCCGGTGTGCTGGGTCGCGAGGTCGCATCGGGTGTGCGGAAATTCGGCGCGCCAGCCGCATACCACTTCAGGCAGCAGGGTCTGCGCCAGGGTGGGTGTGCAGATCAGGCGCAGCGCCCGTTCCTCGCCGCGGCGCAGGCTATCGGACAGTCGCCGCAGATCCTGCAGCTCGGCAGCGAGGCGTTCGGTCTGTTGCTGCAGTATTCGCGCTTCGGCGGTAGGCAGCAGCTTGCCGCGTACACGGCTGAACAGGGCAAACCCCAGCTGTTGTTCGGCATGCTGAAGAATCTTGCTGGCAGCCGGCTGGGAGATGTGCAGCAGCTCTGCCGCTGCCGTGAGACTCCCGGTCTGCAGGACTGCCTGAAACAGTTCGACGTGGCGTAGGCGCATGAGCAATCCGTGTTCCCGCGTGGTCGAGGGAACATAACCTAGGGTTATGGGCTGCCGCCATCTTTTCATTGGCCGCTCGTTTCGGCCCTCCATACCCTGACCTCATTCAGATGCGGGGGATGGATCATGCGGGTCGCGGTTATCGGTGGTGGGGTGATAGGGCTGAGCACGGCCTACGCGCTGCTCCGTCAAGGGTATCGGGTGGATCTGATCGAGCAGCGTGAGGAAGTGGCGCTAGAGACCAGTTTCGCCAACGGTGGTCAGCTCAGTTATCGCTATGTCTCACCGTTGGCCGATGCCGGCGTGCCGCTGCAGGCGCTGTCCTGGATGCTGCAGGGTAATGCCCCGCTGCGTTTTCGCCCCAGTCTGAGCCCGCATCAGTGGCAATGGTGCCTGCGCTTTCTGCTGGCTTGCCGTCGCTCGGTGAACCAGCGCAATGGCGCCCACCTGCTGCGCCTGGCCTTGTACAGCCAGTCGGTGTTGCAGGGCTGGCGTGAGCATGAGGCGCTGGATGATTTCTCCTGGCGTGCCAATGGCAAGCTGGTGATCTACCGCAACGCTGCGAGCTGGAACAAGGCGCGCAGCGCAGTCGGTGAATCGGCGCATCAACGCCTGCTCGATGCTGATCAATGCCTTGAGCTGGAGCCCGCTCTCGAGGGGTTGGCCGGCCGATTCCAGGGCGGTGTCTTCGCGGCCGGCGACGAGGTCGGTGATTGTCATCAGTTTTGCCGACAGCTGCTGCGCAAGCTGCGCAGTAGCCCTTCGTTCCGCCTGCATGCCGGGCGGCGGGTCACTGCGATACCCCTTGAGCACGGCAGGGTCAGGGCCGTGGCGCTGCATGACGGGGAGCTGGAGGTCGATCATGTGGTGGTCGCTGCAGGTGTCGGCAGTGTGGCCTTGCTCCGCCCGCTGGGGTTGCGACTGCCGATATACCCGCTCAAGGGCTACAGCCTCACCTTGCCGCTGGCCGAGCGTGCAGCGGGCCCGGAGACCAACGTCACCGATTACGACCACAAGGTGGTCTACGCCCGCCTGGGCGAGCGCTTGCGGGTTGCTGCAATGGTCGATATCGGCAGTTGGGATGCCACGCCAGATCCTGATCGGCTGGCCGAGTTGAGGCAGCTTGCCCAGGCCAGCTTTCCTCGCGCGGGCGATTACGCGGCTGCCGAGACCTGGGCGGGAATGCGCCCGGCGACGCCAGAGGGCACGCCACTGTTGGGGGCCAGCGGCATCGGCAATCTCTGGCTGAACGTCGGCCATGGCAGCTTGGGCTTTACCCTGGCGTGCGGCAGCGCCGAGGTGCTGACGCAACTGATAGGCCAGCAACAACCGGCGATCGCTCTCGATGGTATGCAGTTGGCATCCTGAGCACACCCGAACACTCACAACAGCAGGAGTTTGCCATGTCCGTGCAACGTATTCAGACCAACGACCGCCTTTCTGGCGCGACGATCTTCTCCGATCTGGTTTTTCTCTCTGGCCAGGTGCCGAGCGACCGCAGCCAGGATGTAGCTGGGCAGACCGCCCAGGTGCTGGAAAAGATCGACGCGCTGCTTATCGAGGCGGGATCTGATCGGAGTCACATGCTCAGCGCGCAGATCTGGCTGAAAGACATCGAGAAGGATTTTGCCGCCATGAACGCGGTCTGGAGTGATTGGCTGCCAGCCGGCTGCGCGCCTGCCCGGGCCACGGTCGAGGCACGCCTGGCTTCTGCCGATGTTCTGGTCGAGATCATGGTCATTGCAGTGCGTAAGGCGGCTTGACGGCCGCAATGGTTGTACCGATGGCGCTGGTGATGACAGCCCATCCACCGTTCGAAAAAACAACAACACGAGGACGTTGATATGCAGCAGCATCGAATCATGGGTTTCCTGGCATGTGTCATGGGCAGCACCTTGCTGAGCAGTCCCCTGGTCGCTCAGGAGCGCTACGTGACCATTGGTACCGGTGGGCAGACGGGCGTTTATTACACGGCCGGACAGTCGATCTGTCGGTTCCTCAATCGCAGTGGTGCCGAGCACGGCATCAAGTGCAACGCGCCGTCTTCTGCTGGCAGCGTCAGCAACATTGCCTCGATCAAGAGCGGCGACTATGACTTCGGGTTCATTCAGTCCGATCACCAGAACAAGGCGCTCTCGGGCCAACCGCCTTTCGACCGGGATGGCGCTGTCGAAGATCTGCGCGTGGTCTTCTCCCTGCAGAGCGAGATCCTCACCGTAGTCGCCCGCGCAGACAGCGGTATCGAGACCTTCGCCGACCTCAAGGGCAAGCGCGTGAATATCGGCGTGCCGGGCTCTGGTAGCCGCGATACGTTTGATGAAGTGATCCAGGCCAACGGCTGGAGCAAGTCCGACTTCTCCCTGGCCGCTGAACTCAAGCCTGCCGAGATGGCAGCCGCGTTGGGGGACAACAACCTGGATGCCATCACCTATGTGGTCGGTCATCCAAGTGGTGCGATCCAGGAGGCCATGGCTACCGTCGAAACCCGCCTGATCCCGGTCAGCGGCCCTGATATCGACAAGCTCCTGGCGCAGGCCAGCTACTTCACCAAAGCGGACATCCCGGCGGGTGTCTATCCTGGTGTGGAGCAGCCCGTCCCGTCCATCGGCGGTAAAGCGGTGCTGGCTACTTCGGCCAAGACGGATCCCGAGGTCGTCTACCAGTTGGTCAAGTCGGTATTCGATAACCTGGAGCGCTTCAAACGCCTGCATCCGGCGTTTGCCGACCTGCAGGCAGAGGACATGATCAAAGCGGGGCTAACGGCTCCGATGCATGAAGGGGCACTACGTTTCTACAAGGAAAAAGGCTGGCTCTAGCCGGGGTGGAGAGTCTCAGGCTGGGCTCTAAACTCTTCGATAGCGGGCGCAGTTGAGCTGGTATAGGTAAACTGCGTGCTCAGAGACCCTTTCAAAGGGTCAAAAACCGAGCCCCTCCGTCAACGAGGGGCTCGCCGTTTTTATCAGAATGACAACGTAGGTGTACTACCCTATGGCCGAAAAGAAACTATCCACCGAGGAACTGATCGCCCAGGATGTCGGCGCGCGCACGCCCGTCGGCCCGATGGCCCAGGTGATCACTGGCCTGGCCTTGCTCTGGTCGCTGTTCCAGTTGTGGATCGCCTCGCCACTGCCGTTTATCTTCGGCATCGGCGTACTCAACGATACCCAGACCCGCGCCATCCACCTGGCGTTCGCCTTGCTGCTGGCGTTTCTCGCCTACCCGGCGTTCAAGCGTTCGCCGCGTGATCGCGTACCGCTGATGGATATCGCGCTAGGCCTGGTCGCCGCGGCCAGTGCTGCTTACCTATTCATTTTCTATCAGCAGTTGGCCCTGCGCCCCGGCAGCCTGACCACGGGCGACCTAGTTACCGCCTGCATCGGTATTCCCCTGCTGCTGGAAGCTACGCGCCGCGCGCTCGGCCCACCCCTGGCAATCATCGCCCTGGTGTTTCTCATCTACAGCCTGGCCGGCCCCTATATGCCGGGGATATTGGCGCACCGTGGGGTCAGCTTCAACGCGCTGGCCAACCACCAGTGGATCACCACCGAAGGCGTGTTCGGCATCGCCCTGGGCGTGTCCACCAGCTTCGTCTTCCTCTTCGTCTTGTTCGGCGCTCTGCTCGAGCGCGCCGGTGCCGGGCATTACTTCATCCAGTTGGCATTCAGCCTGCTCGGCCACTTCCGCGGCGGCCCGGCCAAGGCGGCGGTGCTGGCTTCCGGTCTGACCGGGATGATCTCCGGTTCGTCGATCGCCAACGTGGTCACCACCGGCACCTTCACCATCCCGATGATGAAGCGCACCGGGTTTTCCTCGGAGAAGGCCGGCGCGGTGGAAGTGGCCTCCTCGGTCAACGGCCAGATCATGCCGCCGGTGATGGGCGCAGCAGCCTTCCTGATGGTCGAGTACATCGGCATGCCCTATGTCGAGATCATCAAGCACGCTTTCCTGCCTGCCGCGATTTCCTACATCGCGCTGCTGTATATCGTTCATCTCGAATCGCTCAAGCTCGGCCTGCAGCCCATCGGTGGCCATCAGCCCAAGCCCTGGCTGCGCCGCCTGACCGGCTTCGCCTTCGGTGCGGCGCTGATCAGCGGTCTGTCGCTGGCGGTTTATTACGGTCTCGGCTGGCTCAAGCCGGCCCTGGGCGAGTACGCCCTGCCAGTGATTGGCGTTCTGCTCGCGGTGGTTTATCTGGCGCTGCTGAAAGTCGCCGCCAGCGTGCCAGTACTGCCGCCGGAAGACCCCAACGCACCGCTGGAAGAACTGCCACAGACCCGCGCCGTGTTGCTGTCCGGCCTGCACTTCCTGCTGCCGGTGGTGGTACTGGTCTGGTGCCTGATGATCGAGCGCCTGTCTCCCGGCCTGTCGGCCTTCTGGGGCAGCGTGATGCTGATCATCATCCTGCTCACCCAGCGTCCGCTGCTGAGCTGGATGCGCCGCGACGGCAGCCACGAGCACGGCACCTTCATCGATGGCGTGGTCGATCTGCGTGAAGGCCTGATCGCCGGTGCACGCAACATGATCGGTATCGGTATCGCCACGGCGGCAGCCGGCATCATTGTCGGTGCGGTGTCGCAGACCGGCGTTGGCCTGGTGCTGGCCGACCTGGTCGAGTTGCTGTCGATGGGCAACCTGCTGCTGATGCTGGTGCTGGTGGCGGTGTTCAGCCTGATCCTCGGCATGGGCCTGCCGACCACGGCCAACTACATCGTGGTGTCCAGTCTGCTGGCGCCGGTGGTGGTGGCGCTGGGGCAGCAGAATGGTCTGATCGTGCCGCTGATCGCGGTGCACCTGTTCGTCTTCTACTTCGGCATCATGGCCGACGTGACGCCGCCGGTGGGGCTGGCTTCGTTCGCGGCGGCGGCGGTGTCCAAGGGTGACCCGATCAAGACCGGCCTGGTGGCATTCTTCTACAGCCTGCGCACCGCCGCGTTGCCGTTCCTGTTCATCTTCAACACCGACCTGCTGCTGATCGACGTCGATTTCTGGCATGGGGTGATCATTTTCATCGTGGCGACCATTGCCATGCTGATCTTCGCCGCCGGTACTCAGGGCTTCTTCCTGGTGCGCAGTCGCCTGTACGAGAGCGCATTGCTGTTGCTGGTGGCCTTCACCCTGTTCCGCCCCGGCTTTTGGATGGACATGCTGCACGATCCCTACCAGGAGGTGCCGCCGGCCGAGCTGGCGCAGGCGCTCGATGGCGTGGAAGACGGCAGCTCGCTGCGCCTGCAGGTACTCGGGGAAAATGCCGTGGGCGATCCGCGCGAGTTCACCCTGCTGCTGCCGGTACCCGATGGTGCCTCGGGTGAGGAGCGTCTGCAGAAGCTCGGCCTGAACCTCTATGAGGAGGGCGACAAGGTGCTGGTGGATAGCGTCACCTTCGGCAGCATGGCCGCCGATGCCGGTCTCGAGTTCGACCAGCAGATTCTCAGCGTGCGGGCACCGACCGACCGCTGGATGAAGGAGTTGATGTGGATTCCGGGCTTCCTGCTGTTCGGCTTGATCGTGCTGCTGCAGCGCCGCCGTCAGGTCGCGCAGACCGCATAACCTGGCCTGGCAACTGACAACAAGGCAGCTTCGGCTGCCTTGTTCGTTTATGCCCTCGCGGCGGATTGCTAGACTCGCCGGCCTGACCACTCAGACAACAAGGACGCAGCCAGCATGTCGAAGCCGCGCGTGCATTACCCCTGGTACAAGAAGGAAGATACCGACGCCTTCTTCGCCCTGTTCCAGAACAATATTGCCAACTTCGTGATCATCGCCATCAGCATGCTGGGCATGGGCTTTCCTGCCGAAATCGTCTTCGGCCAGGTGCTGCCGGGCGCAGCGGTGGCGGTGATGGCCGGTAACTTCTACTACGCCTGGAGCGCCGCGCGCCTGGCGCGCAAGGAGAACCGCGCCGATGTCACCGCGCTGTCCTACGGCATCAGCACGCCGGTGATGTTCGTCTTCCTGTTCGGCGTGCTGCTGCCGGCAAAGAACCTTACCGGCGACGCCGAGCTGGCGTGGAAGGTGGCGGTGGCCGCGTGTTTCATCAGTGGTCTGATCGAGGCCGCCATCAGCCTGATCGGTGGCTGGGTGCAGCGCCGCCTGCCGCGCGCCGCCATGCTCGGCGCGGTGGCCGGTGTGGCACTGACCTTCATTGCTGGCGAGATGCTGTTCAAGACCCTGGAAATCCCGGTGATCGGTCTGCTGGTGCTGGCCATCACCATCGTCGGCCTGGTGGCGCGGGTAAGCATGCCGTTTCGCCTGCCGGCTTCGCTGTTCGCCATCGTCGTGGGCACGGCGCTGGCCTACCTGATCGGCGCCGCCGATAGCGGCAAGTTCAGTGATGCCTTCACCCACCTGGGTTTCTACCCGCTGTTGCCCAATCTGGCCTGGTACGAGGGCCTGGGCCTGCTGTTCACCAGCATGCTGGCGCTGATGACGGTGATCCTGCCGATCACCCTGTACAACGCCATCGAGACCATGAACAACGTCGAGGCCATGAGCGCCGCCGGTGACAGCTACAGCGTGCGCGAGTGCCAGGCCGTGGACGGTCTTGGCACCTCGCTCGGCGCGCTGTTCGGCGGTGTGTTCCCGACCACCGTGTACATCGCCACCGTGGGCTCGAAGTGGATGGGTGCCGGGCGCGGTTACAGCCTGCTCAACGGTGCGGTGTACATTCTTGCGACCATGTTCGGCCTGATCGCCTTTATCGCCGCGTTGATTCCGGTGGCGGTGGTGGCGCCGATCCTGGTGTTCGTCGGCATGTCGATGATCGCCACCGCGTTCAACAGCAACCACGCCCGTTACTACCCGGCAGTGGCGTTGGCGATGCTGCCGTATTTCGCCAACTACCTGATGACCCGTTTCAATCGGGGCGCGCCGGAGGTGGTCGAGGGCATTTCCAGTGCCATCGGCGCGCTGGGGCAGGGTGCCATGTTCAGCGCCATCCTGCTCGGTGCCATGTGCGTGGCGGTGATCGATCGTCAGTTCCGCCAGGCCACTGTCTTCGCCTTGGTGGCGGCCGGCATGGCCTTCGTTGGTCTGATGCACGCACCGAAACTGGCCTGGTACGCCGCGCCGGACTTCGTCCACGGCTATCTACTGATGGCGCTGTTCTTCGCCTGGTATGCCTGGCGCGGTGTGGAGCCGGCCGCGCCCGAGCGAGTGAGCGGCGCCGACTGAATCACTCGCCGCCCTCGAGCCTGAGCGCGCCGGTCTCCTGGCCCTCCAGCACCACATAGGCGCTGGAGCAGAACAGCGAGTTGAGGCGCTTCATGTCGGCGATCAGTTCCAGATGCAGGGAGCTGGTCTCGATGCTCTGTGGCACCTGGCGCTGCAGCCGGCCGATATGCGCGTGCGCCAGGCGCCGCTCCTGCGCCCGGAAGCGGCGCTTCTCGCGCAGCAGCTGGCTGGCGCTGGCGTGATCGGCGCTGAGGAACACGTTAAGGCCCAGGCGCAGGTTGGCTGTCAATTGCCCATGCAGGCTGGTCAGCTCCTCCAGCCCCTTCTCGGAGAAGGCTCGGCGCTGCGCAGTCTTCTCGTTCTGGATCTTGCCGAGCATGCGCTCGATCAACTCGCCAGCCTGCTCCAGGTTCACCACCAGCTCGAGCGTTTCCGCCCAGCGCCTACTTTCATGCTCACTCATCGCTTCGCGTGGAACCTGTGCCAGGTACAGCTTGACTGCCCGGCACAGGCTGGCGACATCGTCATTGAGGCTGCGCAGCGCCTTGTTCAACGCCGGCTGGTTCTGCTCCAGCACTGGCAGCAGGTGGCCGAGCATGGCCTCGATCTTGTCGCCCACGCGCAGGGTTTCGCGCACGGCGTTGGCCAACGCCAGGCTCGGTGTGGTCAGCGCCGTCGGGTCGAGGTGGCGTGGGAGGGCGATGCCGCTGTCATCGGCACGGTCCGGTAGCAACCAGTTGCAGAAGCGCGCCATCAGCCCGACGCTGGGCAACATCAGCACGGCGCGCAGGCTGTTGTAGAGCAGGTGGAAAAAGATCACCAGCTCCGCCGGGCGCCAATTCAGGCTGTCCAGCCAGTCGGCCAATGGCTGCAGCACCGGCAGCACCAGCAACAGTCCGATCAGCTTGTAGATCAGGCTGCCCAGCGCCACACGCCGCCCGGCAGGGTTCTGCAGGCTGCTGGTGAGAAAGGCCAGCAGACCGCTGCCGATGTTGGCACCGATCACCAGGCCGATGGCCACCGGCAGGCTGATCAGCCCGGCACCGGCCAGGGTTGCGGTGAGCAGCACGGCGGCCAGGCTGGAATAGGTGAGCAGGGCGAACAACGCACCGACCAGCGCGTCGAGCAGCAGATCGCCAGTCAATGACGCGAACAGCACGCGAATGCCACGCGCCTCGGTGATTGGCGTGGCGGCGGCAACGATCAACTCCAACGCCAGCAGCATCAGCCCGAGGCCGATGGCCACGCGGCCGAGTTGTCCTGCTCGGGTCTGCCGCCGCGAGAGAAAGAAGATCACCCCGAGAAAGATCAGCAGCGGGCTGAGCCAACTGAGGTTGAGCGTCAGCACGCGTGCCATCAGCGCCGTGCCGACGTCGGCGCCGAGCATGATCGCCAGGCCCGGCGCCAACGCCATCAAGCCCTGGGCAACGAAGGAGGTGACCAGCAAGGCCGTGGCGTTGCTGCTCTGCACCAGCGCCGTGACGCCGATGCCGGCGACGAACGCCAGCGGTCGGCGGCCGATGTTGTGGCTGAGCACCTTGCGCAACTGCGAGCCGAACACGCGCAGGATGCCGGTACGTACGATGTGTGTGCCCCAGACCAACAGGGCAATGGCTGACAGCAAATGCAGCAGGGTCAGCATGAATCGGCCCCCCTGAAAGACGGCCGATGAGGAATTATGGTTTCGGCCTGTATAGATGAGCATCGGCCGAAATCGCTGATAAAGCCAGTCAACCGTCGCGCAGCACCTTGAGTTCGGCGTCGTCGGCGGAGAAACCGCGCTCGAGTTTGAACTTGAGGCTGAGATCGGTCCGCGAGTCGGCGAACTTGAGCGCTTCGGTCAGACTGATACGGCCGGCTTCGAGCAGGGCGAACAGGTGCTGGTCGAAGGTTTGCAGACCCTGCTCGGCGGCTCGTGCGATGGCCTCGCGCAGCTCGTCCAGTTCGTCGCGCTGGATCAGGTCGCGGATATAGGGCGTGCCCAGCATCAGCTCCACCGCCACCACGCGTTTTTGCGCGATGCCCGGTACCAGGCGCTGGCCGATCACCGCGAGCAGGTTGTGCGCCACGTCGGCCAGCACCTGCTTGCGGGCGTCGTCGGGAAAGAAGCGGGCGATACGCTCGATGGCGTGGCTGCTGCTGGTGGCATGCAGCGTGGCCACGCACAGATGGCCGGTTTCGGCGTAATGCAGCGCGTGCTGCATGGTCGCGGCGTCGCGGATCTCACCGAGCATGATCACGTCCGGTGCCTCGCGCAGCACGTTGCGCAGGGCGTCATCGAAACTGTGGGTATCGAGGCCGACTTCACGCTGGTCGATGATCGAGCGCTGGTGGCTGTGGAGAAATTCAATGGGGTCTTCGATGCAGACGATATGCCCGCTCTTGTGGCGATTGCGGAAATCCAGCATCGCCGCCAGGGTGGTGGACTTGCCCGAACCGGCTGCGCCGGTGACCAGGATCAGCCCGCGATCCTGCATGGCCAGCTTTTCCAGCATTTTTGGCAGGCCGAGCGCCTCGAAGCTGGGAATCTGGCTCTTGATCAGGCGCACCACCATGGCCACTTCGCCGCGCTGGTAGTAGAGGTTGACCCGATAACGTCCGGCGCCCTGCAGGCTGACCGCCAGATTCATCTCCAGATCGCGCTCGAACTCGGCAACCTGCTTCTGCGTCATCAGTTGATAGGCCAGCTGTTGCACCTCGCCGGCCTTCATGACGCGCTGGCCCACCGGCTGGCTGTGTCCTTCCACTTTCATGTGCGGCGGTGCGCCGACGCTGAAGAACAGGTCCGAGCCGCCGTGCTGGTGGATCAGCTGCAGATAGGGGAAAACGTCAGGCTGATCGTTTGCGTTGGTGTCATTCATCGGCTTGCCGCATCTCGTTCGTGTTGCGACAAGAATAGACGGCGTCCTGCCCAGCCCGTTGCTTCGTATCAAGAGAACAGCATGAATTGTCGCCCTATAGCCTGGTTGCACTGGACAGCCGTGCTTGTGAGAGCAAGAGTCAATGATCAGGGCAGCAAGGCGATTGCGCGCCAGTGACTGGAGATCGATGGTGGGATTATGGGGGGCGGCTCTGCTGAGTCTGCTGTTGTGCGTCTCGGTGCGAGCTGAGGTGCTGCACCTGGCTACGGGCGATGACTATGCGCCATTCACCGGCAAGGCATTGCCTGGTCAGGGCATGCTCACCCAGGTGGTGCGGGCGGCGCTGGCTGAACAGGGTTCGGCAATCACGCTCGACTGGCTACCCTGGAACCGCGGTTACCTGAAAGCCAAGCGCGTTGAGTACGACGCCACCTTTCCCTACGTCCGTTCTGCCGAGCGCGAGGCGGAGTTTCTCTACTCGGCGCCCATTTATGTGGCGGAACAATACATCTTCAGCCGGGCCGGTGATCACATCGAACTCGATGATCTGCCTGCCATGATCGGCTGGCGGCTCTGCTATCCGTTGGGCTGGCAGCCGCCGGTGGCGATCCAGCAAATGGTCGAGCAGGGCATACTGCGCCGTCATTCTCCACTGGGTCTGCAGGAATGCGCACGGCTGCTGCTGCTCGAGCGTGACGACCTGTTCATTGCCGACCGTAACCTGGGGGACAGTGCTTTGCAGAGCGCTGGCGCTGATCTGGCGCAGTTTCACCGGTCACGAGTGCCGTTTCAGAGCAGTACGCTGCACTTCATCGTCTCGCGGCAGCACCCGCGTGCTACCGAGTTGATCGAGCGTTTCAATCGTGGGCTCGAGGCGCTCAAGGCACGCGGCGAATATCAGCGGCTGATCGAGAGCTACGTGGAGTAGCGTCCGTGCTGGCCAATCAGGCCAGCAACATCATGATCGCCACCAGGCTGCCGGCCGCCAGCAGCGTCTGCAGGGTGATGATGCCGGCCATCAGCTGGCTGTCGCCGCCGAGCTGGCGGGTCAGTACATAGGCGGTGGGCGCCGTGGGCAGGGCGAAGAACAGCACCAGCACCGCGCTCTCCATGGCCGGCAGGGCCAGCACCCAGGCCACGCCCCAGGCCAGCAGCGGCATCGCCAGCAGACGCAGCGCACTGTTCCAGCCCAATGCGGGAATTTCCCCGCCCAGCTGTTCCGGCTTGAGCGCCGCGCCAACGCAGAGCAGGCCCAGCGGCAGGCTGGCGGCGGCGAGCAGGCTGAGCAGGCGATCCGTGCCGCCCGGCAAGCCGATGCCCGTGAGGTTGAACAACGCGCCGCCGACGCAGGCGAGGATCAGCGGATTCTTGATGATCGGCAGCAGCAGGCTGCGCGCGCTGACGCCACGTTCGGCGGTCAGCGACCACACCGACAGCACGTTCACCGTCGGCACCATCAGGGCCAGCATCAGCGCGGCGAGGGTCAGGCCTTCCTGACCGAACAGGCTGCCGACCGCGGCCAGGCCCAGGTAGGTGTTGAAGCGCAGGATGCCCTGAGTGAAGGCGCCAAAACGTCCAGCGGGCCAGCCGCGCAGGCGCCGTACCAGCAGCAGCGCCAGCCAGGCGATGCCCAGGCCGAGCAGCACGGCCAGCGCCAGGCGCGGCAACGCCGGATTGTTCAGCGGCGCTCGGGCCAGGCTGGAGAACAGCAGGGCAGGGAACAGAATGAAGTAATTAAGGCGCTCGGCACCTGGCCAGAAAGCCTCGCTGGGGAACTCGCGCAGGCGCAGCCAGTAGCCGGCGACTATCATGGCGAACAGCGGCCACAAGGCCAGCAACAGGTCTATCACGGGAACCCCCGGTGGTGGTAAGCGCCTATCTTGGTCAGCGGCGCGGGGCAATGCAAGGCGGAGGCAGGATGAAGGTCGAACATCAGGGCGGCTGCCAGTGTGGAGCACTGCGCTATCGGATCGATGCGCCGCTGACGGACATCGCGCACTGCCATTGCTCGATCTGTCGGCGCAGCAGTGGCGGCATCCTCACCACCTGGGTCACGGTGCCGCGCCAGGCATTTCACTGGCTGCGCGGTACGCCGAAGGCTTTCGCCTCATCAGCCAGCTGTACACGCTATTTCTGTGCGGACTGCGGTGCACATCTGGCGCTGTTCACTTCGCTCAGCCCGGATACGCTGGATGTAACCGTGGCCACGCTGGACGCGCCGGAGCAAGCCCCGGCGGATCGGCATATCTGGGCAGGCAGCCGCCTGCCCTGGTTGACGGTCGATCCGCAATTGCCGGAAGAAAACGAAGAGATCATTCCCATGGGCCTCGATTCGTAGCCGGATGCAAACCGGGAAGCTGGGTGCGACTGTGTAGGAGCGGCGCCCCGCCGCGAATCGTGGCGCGGCAGGCTCGAAAAGCGTCGCCTCAAGGCGGGGCTCCTACGCAAGGCTGCTTCGGAGCTGATCGATACAGTGGCCATCGCCCCGGATTGCATCCGGGCTACCCCGGCTCTGGAAACTAGGGCAGCTCCAGCCCGCCACTGGCCTTGTGCAGGGCGCGCAGGTGTTCGCCCAATGCCACCAGGTTGGCCTCGTTGGCCTCCAGTTCAGCCAGGCGCTCGGGTTGCAGCAGGTTGCGCACTTCGCCATCGAGCTCGTCGCTGAGCTGGCGCAGTTGCTGCTGACGCTCGCGGCTGCTGATTTCGAGGCGCTCCCACTCCTTCTGTTGCGGCAAGCCGTAACCGCCTTCGAGCAGTTCGGCCGGACGGCTGAGGAAGCCGCTGTTGGCCAGGATCTGTTCAAGCGCGGCACCGGCCTTGTTCAGGCTCGGATCACCGGCGGCGCGGCCGGTCAGGTAGCGGCGCTTGAGTTCGTCCTGAGCCAGCAGCAACTGCCTGCGCAGCGCGGCTTGCTCCAGCAGCAAGAGGGCGGCGCTGGCGCGCAGGTCGGCTTTGGCGAACCAGTTGCGTCGCGTTTCGGCAGGTTGTTCCAGCCAGGTTTCAACGCTGTCTTGAGTGATCGGCAGGCGTTCGCGCAGGACGCGGAACATGGCTTGGTAACGCTCGCGGAAGGAGTCGAAGCGATAGCCCAGGCGCAGCGCCTCGCGCGGATCGTCGAGCACTGTGGTGTCGGCCAGCCCGCGTGCATCCATCAGTTCCAGCAGGCCGTTGGGCAGGATGCTGTCGAGGGCATGCAGGCGCGGATTTCCGGTACCGCTGCGTAGCAGCTTGAGGGTTTCCACCGCACAGTTGTTGGAGACGAAGTAGTAGTCACCGTCATAGCTCCAGTGCTGTTCGGCAGCGCGGACCACCAGTTGTTCGACCTCGTCGCGCGACAGGCGCAGCGGTACCGAGGCCAGGCTGCGCAGCTCGACCTTAGTGTATTCATCAATCACCTGCTCCAGCGGCAGCACGAACAGGCGCGAGGGGTAGACGCCGGTCAGGCCATCCCAGCTCGACAGTTGCAGGTCGCCGACGAAGGCGCGGTAGGACAGCACCAGGTGGTGGTCGAGATCCAGGCGGCAGTCCGGGCCACGCGGCCGGCCCGGTGCGCAGACCACCAGGCGCAGCATGCTGTGACCCCAGCGGCTCATCCAGGCATCGTTGGCTTCAGCGAGCAGGTAGTCGACTTCATACACGCGCTCAGGATCAAGCCGCCTCAGTGGCTGCAAGGCGAAGTCGCGCCCGGCATTGAGGTAGGGATAGTCGTTGCTGCAATTCTCGCTAGGCGGCGTCCAGTCGAAGTGCTCACGGAAATAGCGCGCCAGCGAAGGGCGGCGGCAGGCATAGCTGGGGTCGAGCAGAAAGTATTCGAGGTTGACCGCGACGAACTCCAGCGCATTGGTCAGCTCATAGCTGTCCGGGCTGCGTGCGACCTGGCCGTTGTCCAGATCGCGCGCGCCTCGCCGGCCGACACGTTGCGGCCAGCCAGCCAGATCGAGCAGGCGCGGGTCGTCGCTGAGGGTGAAGCGGCGCTCGGTCAGGCCACGACAATCCTCCGGCAGTCCAACCGGGCCCATGGAGCTGACGCGCTGTCGGCATTGGCTGATGTGGCGGCGCTCGGCCGCAGACCAGAGGCGGGCGCGGTCGTAGAGGTGGGTCAGTTCATGCAGCAGGGTGGCCAGCAGTTCCTGGCGCTGGGTGCCGTGCGGGCGACCGGTACGATTTTCTGCCGCCGAGCCGTCGACCAGCTTCGGCAGTAGCTCGGCGTTAAGCTCGATGCCGCTGAAGCGACCGACCTGGCCATAGATCTCCGAGGGCAGTCCGGTACGCCAGCTGACTCTCACTTCTCGGTCCAGTTGCTGGACGAAGCGCGTGGGCAATGCGGCCATCGCCTCGTCCAACAGGGCCTGGCTCGCCTGGCGTTCGGTTGCGCCTAGAGCGCTGTCGTCCAGCGTCAGACGCAGCTGCGCCTGGGCGAAGCCTGCGGCCATCGCCAGCAGCGCGCCGCAGCACCAGGCGGCGAGGTGGGTCACAGCGCGAGAATGGCTTCGGCCAGTTGCAGATCGCTGGCAGCCTGCGCTTGCGGCAACTGCTGGCGGATGGCCTGCAGCGCAGCTTCCAGTTGCGCGCCGCGAATTTCGCCGGCACTGGCGACGAAGCTGGCGGCATCGTCACGAGCTTGCACCACGGCTTTCATATCGCGCAGCGAGGTGGTGGTATCGGAGGTGAAGTTGATACTGCGATCCAGGGCGCGCACCACGATGTTGCTGGTGGCGACCACGGTTTGCGCCTGAGCGATACCGCTGAACAGGGCGCAGGCGGCGACGGCGATGACGAATGAACGACGCATGATAAGAAGCTCCGAGAACTGCAGAACGGACGATTTGACGTGGACAGGCCGGCGCGGTTCCCCGCGACCAGGCAGGTTGGTGAAGTTTACGGGGCCATGCAGCGTCGGTCAGCAGCGAGCTTATCGATAGACGTGTGTAAAGTTTTCACAGGCTGAGGACGGCCTGAGCCAGAGCCAGGTCATCCGCCGTCGCCAGCGCGGCGTCATGACGGCGAATGTGCGCCAGGGCCGCTTCGAGCCGTGCGCTGCGGATTGCGCCGGCGCTGGCGACGAAACTGGCGGCGTCATCGCGGGCCGCGCGCAGCTGTTTCATGTCGCGCAACGAGCTGGTCGCGTCCGAGGTTCCCTCGGCAGTGCCGGCCAGGGCGCTTCCCAGGGTATCGGTCGTCGCGACCAGGCTGCTGGCGCAGGCGGTGCATGCCAACCCTAATGAAAGGAGCGCTGCAATCAGGGATTTCTTCAGGTGCATATGGGGTAACTCCGGTAGGGCGGGGCGCTGTTCTGCCCGCATCCGCAGCTTAGCCCAACGGCATTCCCAGCTCCATTACTGGCTCAGCGCCAGAAGGGCTTGGCCAGTTCCTGCTCACGCTGAGCTGTGCTGATGCCGGCGTCAGCCAGTTGTTGCTCATTGAGCAAAGCAAGCTGCCGACGAGTACGACGGTTGCGTTGCCAATGACGCAGTGTCGAGTAGAGGCTGAGCCATTGCAGGGACTTGCCGTGTGCAAGTTGCGAGAGTGGTTCGTGAGTGCGGTCCATGGCGTTCTCCTGTCGAGAGACAAGGGTGGCAGCTCATGTTCTCGCAAGCGCTCTTGGGCGAGCAGATACAACCGGGGGGAATTGTGCGGGGGCAGTGGCGGTTTTATGGCAACTGTACTGCTCGCTCGGGCGATGACTGTTGCAGATAAAACGAAAGCCCCACCGCAGCAGAGACGGTGGAGCTCTCAGAAGATCCCAACTAGGGATGGAGCAAAGCGGGGGTGTTAACGCCAGAACGGCTTCTGCAGTTCGACGTAACGCTGATTTTCGCTAATGCCGGCGTCAGCGAGCAGACGGGCATCCAGTCGAGCCAGTTGACGACGGCTGACGATGCGGCGCTGCCACAGGCTGAGGGTGGCGATAACGCGGAGCAGCCAGGCCGATTTGTCGCTGGCAACGCTGTGAGTTTGAAGCAGGGCGGAACTGAGGGTACGTTCCATGGTGGTCATCCTTCCGCTTGTGGCGGCGCTGGTGTTTACTTTCGATGGGCAAATTATCCCGAGCACGGTGGTGGCTCAGTAGTCACAGCTGGATGAAATTGTTGTGCTATTAGATAGGTTGCTTTGTAACTGTTCGGTCAGGAATCGGTATTACTGTACTGGTCATAAGTGAAAAGACTGGGTGCAACCTGTTTTTACGAGATTTTTAACTGGGTGCAACCCAAAAATATTGGTCTTTCAAACAGTACAGTTTGAAATTGATTCGCCGCGATGCTTGACCTGAAAATCAGCTTTTTTGCTGATTACATAAGCAGGAAACCCGGCACATGGCCGGGTTTCCTGTCTGACCGGTCAGGGCCTATTCCACGGCCTTGACCATGTCCTCGATCACCTTCTTGGCATCGCCGAAGACCATCATGGTCTTGTCCATGTAGAACAGTTCGTTGTCCAGGCCGGCGTAGCCGCTGGCCATCGAGCGCTTGTTGACGATCACGGTCTTGGCCTTGTAGGCCTCGAGGATCGGCATGCCGGCGATCGGCGACTTCGGATCGTTCTTCGCCGCCGGGTTGACCACATCGTTGGCGCCGAGCACCAGTACCACGTCGGTCTGGCCGAACTCGGAGTTGATGTCCTCCATCTCGAACACCTGCTCGTACGGCACCTCGGCCTCGGCCAGCAGCACGTTCATGTGGCCAGGCATGCGCCCGGCAACCGGGTGGATCGCGTACTTCACGGTCACGCCGCGGTGGGTCAGCTTCTCGGCCAGCTCCATCAGTGCATGCTGGGCACGCGCCACGGCCAGACCGTAACCGGGCACGATGACCACGGTGTCGGCGTTGGTCAGCAGGAAGGCGGCGTCGTCGCTTGATCCCGACTTCACGCTGCGTTGCTCCTGGCTGCCGCTGGCTGCGCCGGCATCTGCATCGGCGCCGAAGCCACCGAGGATGACGTTGAAGAACGAACGGTTCATCGCCTTGCACATGATGTACGAGAGGATGGCGCCCGAAGAGCCGACCAGGGAGCCGGCGACGATCAGCATCGAGTTGTTAAGCGAGAAGCCGATACCGGCCGCCGCCCAGCCCGAGTAGCTGTTGAGCATCGACACCACCACCGGCATGTCGGCGCCGCCGATAGGGATGATGATCAGCACGCCGATGACGAACGCCAGCGCCACCAGGATGGCGAACGAGGTGATGTCGCCGGTGAAGGTGTAGACCAGGCCGAGGCCAAGAATGGCCAGCCCGACGGCCAGGTTGAGCAAGTGCTGGCCTTTGAAGACCACCGGCGCGCCCTGGAACAGGCGGAACTTGTACTTGCCCGACAGTTTGCCGAAGGCGATCACCGACCCGGAGAAGGTGATGGCGCCGATGGCTGCACCGAGGAACAGTTCCAGGCGGTTGCCGGCCGGGATCGGGTCGGCCATGCCGGCGACGATGCCCAGAGACTGCGGTTCGGCCACCGCGGCAATGGCGATACATACCGCTGCCAGACCGATCATGCTGTGCATGAAGGCGACCAGCTCAGGCATCTTGGTCATTTCCACGCGCTTGGCCATGACCGTGCCGATGCTGCCGCCGAGCATCAGGCCAGCGATGACGAAGCCCAGGCCCTGTAGGGCCAGTTCGCTGCCCAGCTTGTGGATCAGGCCGACCGTGGTGACGATGGCGATGCCCATGCCGACCATGCCGAAGACATTGCCGCGTCGTGACGAAGTCGGGTGCGACAGGCCCTTGAGCGCCTGGATGAAGCACACCGAGGCGACGAGGTAGAGAACAGTGATCAGGTTCATGCTCATGGTCAGTGCTTCTCCGCCTGCGCTTTCGGCGCCTTCTTCTTGAACATTTCCAGCATGCGCCGGGTTACCAGGAAGCCGCCGAACACGTTGACCGCAGCGAGGGCCACGGCCAGGGTGCCCATGGTCTTGCCCAGCGGAGTGACGGTAAGCGCGGCAGCCAGCATGGCGCCGACGATCACGATCGCCGAGATGGCGTTGGTCACGGCCATCAGCGGGGTATGCAGGGCCGGGGTGACGTTCCACACCACGTGGTAGCCGATATAGATGGCCAGCACGAAGATGATCAGGTTGTAGATGCCGTCGGAAATCAGATCCATGTCCCTACTCCTTAGCCGTTCTTGCGCACGACTTCGCCGGCATTGCACATCAGGCAGGCCGCGACGATGTCGTCTTCGAGGTTGAGCTGGAACTGGCCTTCCTTGTCGATCACCAGCTTGAGGAAGTCCAGCAGGTTGCGTGCGTACAGGGCGGAGGCATCCGCCGGTACCAGTGCGGCCAGATTGGTGTGGCCGACCAGGGTCACGCCGTGCTTGACCACTACCTTGTCGGCTTCGGTCAGTGGGCAGTTGCCGCCTTGCGCAGCTGCAAGGTCGATCACTACGGAGCCAGGCTTCATCTCGGTGACGGTGGCTTCGTGCAGCAAGGTCGGTGCCTTACGGCCCGGAATCAGCGCAGTGGTGATGACGATATCGGCCTGCTTGGCGCGCTCGTGCACGGCCTTGGCCTGACGTTCCATCCAGGACTGCGGCATCGGTCGGGCATAGCCGCCCACGCCTTGGGCGCATTCACGCTCTTCGTCGGTCTCGAAAGGCACGTCGACGAACTTGGCGCCGAGAGACTCGATCTGCTCTTTGACTGCAGGGCGCACGTCGGAGGCCTCGATCACCGCGCCCAGGCGCTTGGCCGTGGCGATGGCCTGCAGACCGGCAACACCGGCACCGAGAATCAAAATACGCGCGGCCTTAACGGTACCGGCAGCAGTCATCAGCATCGGCATGAAGCGTGGATAGTGATGGGCTGCCAGCAGCACGGCCTTGTAGCCGGCGATATTGGCCTGCGAGCTCAGTACGTCCAGGCTTTGCGCGCGGGAGGTGCGCGGTGCGGCCTCCAAGGCGAAGGCAGTGACACCGCGAGCATTCATGCGCGCGATGGTCTCGTTGCAGAACGGGTTGAGCATGCCAACCAACACGGCTCCGGCTCTCATATGAGCGAGCTCGGCGTCGGTCGGTGCGACCACCTTGAGCACGAGGTCTGCGCCAAACGCGGCAGAGTCATTGCCAATGGTCGCGCCAGCAGCTTCATAAGCGCTGTCTGGAATGCTGGCGCTGATGCCGGCGCCGGCCTGGACGGTCACCTGATGACCTTGGCCGACCAGCTTCTTGATGGTCTCTGGGGTCGCGGCAACCCGCGTCTCCCCGGCATGGGTTTCGAGAGGAACACCGATGTGCACTTCTAATCTCCTGCGTGATCTTTTTTGTGAACCGGAGCACTGCGCTGGCGCGCCGGCGATTGGGGATCAGCACATAACCCGCCGGAAGGTGGCGAGCGCGGCGATTGTGCAATCGAACGCAAACCCTTACAAGAAGTTATGGAGTAAAAAAAATGCATTACTACAAGTAATGGGTCTATGAGGGATTTTTATACTGTGTGCAGGCCGCGTAGATTCGGGCTGACAGCAGATTCTGCGCAGCTTGCAGGGCAGTATAGGCAGTCACGCGCTGGATGACCGCTGGTCGAATCGGGAGGAGTGTGGAGAGTAACGAACAACCCGTTCAGAATAGTGCTATAGCCCGAAAGCAGTGGCTGTTGTGCACTTTTTCTGGGAAGACATATGTAGTGTGACCGCTTGCTCGCTACGGGTTCTGTCCCTGGGCGTAGCTACGCGCTGCGGGCTAAAAGCGATCTTGCTCCGGCGATGATCATGCGCCTCGGTAGGCATCGGCCTGCTCCAGGAGCCAGTCTCGAAAGGCCTTCAGAGCCGCTGACTCGGCCTTGCGTTCCGGCACCATCAGATAATAGGCGCGGTCGTTGTTTGGTAAGGCGCGGTCGAGGGCAATCACCAGGCTGCCCTCTTCCAGTTCGCGCTGGATCAGAAAGGGTGGGATCAGAGCGATGCCCATTTCATGTTGAGCGGCCTGCGCCAGCATGGAAAACAGTTCAAGTCGCGGGCCTGTCATGTCGCGGGCCACATTCATGCCTTGGGCGGCGAACCATTGCCGCCAGGCATAGGGGCGTGTGGTCTGCTGCAGCAGCGGCAAGTTGGCGATGCGTTCGGCGTCGACTGGGGTATCGCCCAGCAGCGCCGGGCTGCACACCGGCAGCAGGTGCTCATGCATCAGGAAATGGGCTTCGGTGCCCGACCATTCGGCGTCACCGAAATAGATGGCGGCATCGAAGTGAGTGTCGGCGAACAGGAAGGGGCGGGTACGGTTGGTCAGGTGCACCGTCACCTCCGGGTGCAGCTGCTGAAAGGCACGTAAACGCGGCAGAAGCCACTGCGTGCCAAAGGTCGGTACCACTGCCAGTTCTATGCTGGTGGTGCCCTGGTTGCCCATCAGTGCCAGGGTGTCGCGCTCCACTGCATCGAGCTGCGCTGACACCTTGCGGCTGTAGGCGACGCCCGCTTCGGTCAGCACCACGCCGCGCCGGGAGCGGCGAAACAGTTCGACATTGAGAAAGCTCTCCAGCCCGCCGATTTGCCTGCAGATCGCGCTTTGCGTCAGGTTCAGCTCGTCGGCGGCCTTGGTGAAGCTTTGGTGGCGAGCGGCGGATTCGAAGGCGACCAGGGCAGCGGTGCTGGGTATCTTGCGACGCATGTATGCAAAAGCCTCACTCGTAAGCAATAGATTTAGATGAATAAGCTATCTCGGAGTGAGAAAAAAGCACAGGTCTGTGCAAATTCTGCGTTTGTCCTCTGCTCAAGGTCGGCCTAGGATCAAAGCCATTCAGGGGCGGCTGGCCGCCCGCTCACTTCCCCGCTTCGAGGTTTCTCGCAATGGCCAAGGCAAGCTTCAACTGGATCGACCCACTGCTGCTCGATCAGCAACTGACCGAAGAAGAGCGCATGGTGCGTGATAGCGCCCAGCAGTTCGCTGACGACAAGCTGGCGCCCCGGGTGCTGGAAGCCTTCCGTCATGAGCAGACCGATCCGAAGATCTTCCGCGAAATGGGCGAAACCGGCCTGCTCGGTGCGACCATTCCTGAAGCCTACGGTGGCAGCGGTCTGAACTATGTGTGCTACGGTCTGATTGCGCGTGAAGTGGAGCGTATCGACTCCGGCTACCGCTCGATGATGAGCGTGCAGTCCTCGCTGGTGATGGTGCCGATCAACGAGTTCGGTAATGAAGCGACCAAGCAGAAGTATCTGCCCAAGCTTGCAAGTGGCGAGTATATCGGTTGCTTCGGCCTGACCGAGCCAAACCACGGCTCCGATCCCGGCTCCATGGCCACGCGTGCCAAGAAGGTCGACGGCGGCTACCGCCTGACCGGTAGCAAGATGTGGATCACCAACAGTCCGATCGCCGATGTCTTCGTGGTCTGGGCCAAGGACGATGCTGGCGAGATTCGCGGCTTCGTTCTGGAGAAAGGCTGGGAAGGTCTCTCCGCTCCCGCGATTCATGGCAAGGTCGGTCTGCGCGCCTCGATCACCGGCGAGATCGTCATGGACAACGTGTTCTGTCCCGAAGAGAACGCCTTCCCGGATGTACGCGGCCTGCGCGGCCCGTTCACCTGCCTGAACTCCGCCCGTTACGGTATCAGTTGGGGTGCCCTGGGCGCCGCCGAGTTCTGCTGGCACACCGCGCGCCAGTACGTGCTCGATCGCCACCAGTTCGGCCGGCCGCTGGCCGCCAATCAGTTGATCCAGAAGAAACTGGCCGACATGCAGACCGAGATCACCTTGGCGCTGCAAGGCTGCCTGCGCTTGGGGCGGATGAAGGACGAAGGCACGGCAGCGGTGGAAATCACCTCCATCATGAAGCGCAACAGTTGCGGCAAGGCCCTGGATATCGCCCGCATGGCCCGCGACATGCTGGGCGGCAATGGCATCAGCGACGAGTTCGGCATCGCCCGCCATCTGGTCAACCTTGAGGTGGTCAATACCTATGAGGGCACGCATGACGTGCACGCGCTGATCCTCGGGCGCGCGCAGACCGGCATTCAGGCGTTCTTCTAAAGGCTCACGCCTCTCACTGATCCATGGTGCGCGTGGCGCACCCAACGGAGAAGCTCATGTCCGGTGCACTGTCCCATATCCGCGTGCTTGATCTATCTCGCGTGCTGGCCGGCCCTTGGGCCGGACAAATATTCGGTGACCTCGGTGCTGAGGTGATCAAAGTCGAGCGTCCGGGCTCGGGCGACGACACCCGGCATTGGGGGCCTCCTTATATAAAGGATGCTAAGGGTAATGACTCGCGTGAGGCGGCCTACTTTCAGAGTGCCAACCGCAACAAGCAGTCGCTTACCCTGGACTTCACCCAGCCCGAAGGACAGCGCCTGGTGCGCGAGCTGGTGGCGCAGTGCGATGTGTTGCTGGAGAACTTCAAGGTTGGCGGCCTGGCAGCCTATGGCCTGGATTACGAATCACTGAAGGCGATCAACCCGCGTCTGATCTACTGCTCCATCACCGGCTTCGGTCAAAGCGGCCCCTATGCCAAGCGTGCCGGTTACGACTTCATGATTCAGGGCCTCGGTGGGCTGATGAGTCTGACCGGCCGTGAGGAGGGTGAAGAGGGCGCCGGGCCGATGAAGGTGGGGGTGGCGCTGACCGATATCCTCACCGGGCTCTATGCAACCGTAGGCGTGCTGGCTGCGCTAAATCAGCGTGAGCAATCCGGGCTCGGTCAGCATATAGATGTGGCATTGCTCGATGTGCAGGTTGCCTGTCTGGCTAATCAGGCCATGAACTACCTGGCGACAGGCGTATCACCCAAGCGTCTGGGTAACGCTCATCCCAACATCGTGCCCTACCAGGATTTCCCCAGTGCCGATGGCAACTTCATCCTTGCGGTGGGTAACGATGGGCAGTTCCGTAAGTTCTGCGAAGTGGCGGGTATTGCGAACCTTGCCGATGATCCGCGCTTTGTCACTAACAAGGCCCGGGTTGCCCATCGTGCCGAGCTGATACCGCTGTTGCGTCAGGCCACGGTATTCAAGACCACTGCGCAGTGGATCGAGCTGCTGGAAAAGGCCGGCGTGCCCTGTGGGCCGATCAACGATCTGCAGCAGGTGTTCGCCGACCCTCAGGTACAGGCGCGAGGTTTGCGTCTCGACCTGCCTAATGCCCTGGGTAGCAGTACGCCGCAGGTCGCCAGTCCGCTGCGCCTGTCTGCGACGCCAGTGGCCTATCGTTCGGCTCCGCCACTGCTGGGCCAGCACACCGATGCCCTGCTGCAGAAATTGCTTGGTATGAGTGAAACGCAGATTGCCGAGCTGCGCGAGGCAGGGGTGATCTGAGCCTCTATATATAGAGGTGGGGGGTGATCCGATTTACGCAATTATTTGCATGTCAGGGGTTTACAGCTCGCCGTGCTCATGTAGAATGCGCGCCACTTCAGCGATGAAGCGCTTCAAAAACTGCTTGTTAATCAATAAGTTAAGTTGAGTGAAGGGCTTGCAAAGCTGGATCTGGCGTGTAGAATGCGCGCTGGTCGACGGGGTGGTGGTTTGATCCTGTTGAAGTTTCGGTCGAATGGATCGAAAGCGGTTTGAAAGAGGTGGTTGACAGCGGTTTTGAACGCTGTAGAATGCGCCTCCCGCTGGAGAGAAGAAGTTCTGATCGAAGGCGCAAGTGGTTGAGTAGAAAGAAGTTTCTCCGGAAACAAAATCGAAAAACAGCTTGACAGGTAGAGAGGCTGCTGTAGAATGCGCGCCTCGGT
>NZ_FOXK01000010.1 GCF_900115695.1 Ectopseudomonas toyotomiensis | reverse complement strand
TCCACCCCGAAAGAACTGGGTGGCGCCGGCGGTAACGGCACCAACCCGGAGCAGCTGTTCGCCGCCGGTTATTCCGCCTGCTTCCTCGGCGCCCTGAAATTCGTCGCCGCCCGCGACAAGCTGAGCATCCCGGCTGACACCTTCATCGAAGGCACCGTCGGCATCGGCGCCATCCCCACCGGCTTCGGCATCGAGGTGGAACTGCGCATCAGCCTGCCCGGCCTGACCCCGGAAGCCGCACAAACCCTGGTGGATCGCGCGCACATCGTTTGCCCGTACTCCAACGCCACCCGCGGCAACATCGACGTCACCTTGACCATCGTCTGACAGATAGCAGCCAGCGCTCGCGGCCAGAGCCCGAGCGCGGCTCCAAGAGGAGAACCACCATGAAAACCCGCACTCTGTTCGCCACCGCCCTGACCGCCCTCGCACTCAGCGCGTCGCTCACCACCCTCGCCCACAGCGCCGAGGCCACGCCCTACCGCTACGGCCAGAACCTGGATGTCGCCAAGGTGATTTCCATCGACGTGCCCAACAGCTCGCAGTGCGAAGTGGTCACGGCAACGATGACCTACCGCAACAGCGCGGGTGACGTGGAAGTTCTCGATTACAAACAGCTTTCCAGTGCCTGCGCTAACCAGAGCTGAACGTCAAGAACAACTCGGTGCCCGAGTCGAAGCAATTGAAAAGACCAAACCCCGCGCCGGCAACGGCGGCGGGGGTTTGTTTTTTCACACGTCAACCGCGCGGGTGGTGCTGCGCGTGCAGCTCCTGCAGGCGTGCACGTGCAATGTGGGTGTAGATCTGCGTGGTGGACAGGTCACTATGCCCCAGCAGCATCTGCACCACTCGCAGATCGGCGCCGTGATTGAGCAGATGCGTGGCGAAGGCGTGGCGCAATGTGTGTGGCGACAACGCCTTGCTGATGCCTGCGACCTGGGCCTGATGCTTGATGCGATGCCAGAAGGTCTGCCGAGTCATCTGCTCGCCACGCAGGCTGGGAAACAGCACATCACTGGGTTTGCCGCCCAGCAACAGCGGGCGCGCTTCGCGCATATAGCGCTCGATCCAGGCGATGGCCTCTTCACCCAGCGGCACCAGGCGCTCCTTGCTGCCCTTACCGAATACCCGCAGTACGCCCTGACGCAGATTGACCTGCTCCAGCGTCAGTCCAACCAGCTCACTGACACGCAAACCGCAGGCGTAGAGCACCTCGAGCATGGCGCGATCGCGCAGACCGATAGGGTCATCCAGGTCAGGCGCCTGCAGCAGCGCCTCGACATCCGCTTCGGACAATGACTTGGGCAGCGGCCGGCCGATCTGCGGCAACTCGATCTGCAGCGTCGGATCTTCACTGATCAGCGTTTCGCGCAGCAAAAAGCGGTAGAAGCCTCGCAGACCAGAGAGAAAACGTGCAGTGGAACGCGCCTGATAGCCCTGCTCCAGACGCCAGGCCAGATGATCGAGAATGGCCTCGCGACCGACATGCTGCAGTGCCAGACCGCGCACATCGAGCCAGGCATTGAAGTGCTCCAGATCACTGCGATAGGCAGCCTGAGTGTGGGCCGAGAGGCCCTTTTCCAACCACAACGCCTCAAGGAAGCGCTCGATTAGAGGGTGAGTCAGCACAGGCATCGATTGACCTTCAATTACACGGCAGGCAAGTGTTCCACAGCCTACACCCGACGCACCAGCAAGCTAGCCTGACTAGCTAACGAAGCCCGGCAAGACCGGCACCGGCTTCTGCTGATCATCGACGGCGACGAAGCTGAAACTGCCGCTGATCGCCCGCTCGCGCCCTTCCTGATACAGCCCCTCGACGAACACCTCGACCTCCACCTTGAGGCTGGTGTTGCCCACCTTGATCACCCGCCCGACCAATTCGACGATGGAGCCGGCCGGTATCGCATGCTTGAAATCGATGCGATCACTGGACACCGTCACCAGCGGCAAACGACAGAAACGCGTAGCAGCGATGAACGACACTTCGTCCATCCAGGCCAGCGCGGTGCCGCCGAAGAGGGTGTTGTGATGATTGGTGGTCGGCGGAAACACCGCCTTGGTCACGCGGGTTTCCGACAGCGCGATGCGCCGCTGAATCTCTTGCTCTCTTGGGGTCATGCCATTGCCACTGATGATTTACTGGAGGCCAGAAACGACAAAAGCAGCCCTTAGGCTGCTTTTGTCAGAGAAGCGTCCGAACTTAGGACAGCTTTTCCTTGATGCGCGCGGCTTTGCCGGACAGGTCGCGCAGGTAGTACAGCTTGGCTTTGCGCACGTCACCGCGACGCTTGACGCTCAGGCTGTCGACCAGCGGGCTGTAGGTCTGGAAGGTACGCTCAACACCGACACCGCTGGAGATCTTGCGCACGGTGAAGGCGCTGTTCAGGCCGCGGTTACGCTTGGCGATAACAACGCCTTCGAAGGCCTGCAGACGCTGACGGTCGCCTTCCTTCACTTTCACTTGCACGACTACGGTGTCGCCCGGTGCGAAAGTAGGGATTTCTTTGTTCATCTGCTCGGCTTCGAGCATCTGGATAATCTTGTTGGTCATGCTGCGCTCCTAAGACAAGCCTCCCGGCCCATCATCGATACGTTAACTATCGTCCCGCTGGCGGATGTATTCCTCCAGCAGCTTCTTCTCTTCTCCAGAAAGCGAGCGGCTATCCAGAAGATCAGCGCGGCGTTCCCAGGTCCGACCAAGGGACTGCTGCAAACGCCAGCGCCGGATGTGTTCGTGGTTGCCACTAAGCAACACTTCGGGAACACGTTTATCCGCATACACCTCCGGGCGGGTGTAGTGCGGGCAGTCGAGCAGGCCATCCGTAAAGGAGTCCTCCTCGGCCGAATCGGCATGACCCAATGCACCAGGCAAAAGGCGCGTCACCGCATCGATCAGCACCATGGCCGGCAGCTCACCGCCGGACAGGACGTAGTCACCAATCGACCATTCCTCATCGACATGCGTTTCGATGAAACGCTCGTCGATGCCTTCATAACGACCAGCAATCAGGATCAATGCATCCTCCTGTGCCAGCTCGCGGACCGCCGCCTGATTCAGGCTGCGCCCCTGCGGCGAGAGGTAAATCACCTTCGCCGTCTCTCCCGCGGCTTGCTTGGCACTGGCCAAGGCATCCTCGAGAGGCTTGATCTTCATCACCATCCCCGGACCACCGCCGAAGGGGCGGTCATCCACCGTGTGGTGACGATCGGTCGTGTAGTCTCGCGGGTTCCAGCAATTGAGCTTGAGCAGCTCCTGCTTGACCGCACGACTGGTAATGCCGTACTCGCCGATGGCGGCAAACATTTCCGGAAACAGGGTGATGACTTCTACGCGCATGAGCCTTAGAAATCCGCATCCCAGTCGACCCGCATCTCGCCAGCTGCCAGGTCGATCGAAAGCACGCACTGCCCGGTGTAGGGCAACAGACGCTCGCGATCATCCAGACTGCCCGCGCAGGGCTTGACCACCATCACATCGTTGGCACCGGTTTCGAACAAGTGGTCGACCACACCGAGCAGTTGCTCTGCCTGATCAATGACCTTCAAGCCCTGTAACTGGTACCAATAGAACTCGCCATCTTCCAGCTCCGGCAGCTCGCTACGCGGCACGCAAATCTCAAAACCGGCGTAAGTACGCGCGATTTCTCGATCATCCAGACCTTTCAACTTGGCTACCAGCACCTTGCCCTGAAGGCGGCCGCTGGCCAGTTCCACTTTCTTTACCTCACCGTCACGCTTGAGCGTCCAGTTGCGGTAATCGAGCACGTTATCGATGGGATCGGTAAAGGAGTACACCTTCACTTCACCCTTGACGCCGTGCACCGAAACAATCTTGCCGAGAACGATCAGATCCTCGGCGACGGCCGGCGTCGTACTCATAAAGATGCTTAGGCAGCAGCCTTGGCAGCTTCCTTGAGCAGCTGAGCAACACGCTCAGACGGCTGAGCACCCTGGCCCAGCCAGTAGGTCGCACGCTCTTGGTCGACGGACAGACGCACTTCGCCACCAGCAGCGATCGGGTTGAAGAAACCGATACGCTCAACGAAACGACCATCGCGCGCATTGCGGCTGTTGGTCACGGTCAGGTGGTAGAAGGGGCGCTTTTTGGAGCCGCCACGAGCAAGACGGATGGTTACCATGTGAACATCGTTCCTATAGTCGGTGCTAACTTGAGGCACACATTAAAAATGGGCCTAGGCCCGAAAGGCCGCATATTTTAAGGATTATGCGGCGGTTTGCAAATCTCTTTTTCCGGACGGCCATCGGCCGGGGTACAGGCCTCAGAATTTCGGCATTCCGCCGGCACCTGGAAGCATGCCACCCATGCCGCGCATCATCTTGGCCATACCGCCCTTGGCGGTGAATTTCTTCATCATCTTCTGCATCTGCTTGTGCTGCTTGATCAAGCGACCGATGTCCTGCACCTGGGTACCGGAGCCCAGAGCGATACGGCGCTTGCGCGAGCCACTGATGATGTCCGGATCGCGGCGCTCAGCCGGCGTCATCGAGTTGATGATCGCCTCCATCTGCTTGAACTGCTTCTCGGCTGCGCCCTGGGCGCTGCCCATCTGCGACAGGTTGACGCCACCGATGGACGGCAGCTTGTCCATCAGGCCGCCGAGGCCGCCCATGTTCTTCATCTGCTGCAGCTGATCACGGAAGTCTTCGAGATCGAAGCCCTTGCCCTTCTTCAGCTTCTTGGTGAGCTTCTCGGCCTTCTCGCGATCAAGGGTCTGCTCGGCCTGCTCGATCAGGCTGAGCACATCACCCATGCCGAGAATGCGCGAAGCGATACGGTCCGGATGGAAGGGCTCGAGCGCGTCGCTCTTCTCACCCATACCGATGAACTTGATCGGCTTGCCGGTGATGTGGCGCACGGACAAGGCAGCGCCACCACGCGCATCACCGTCGACCTTGGTCAGCACTACACCGGTCAGCGGCAACGCCTCGCCGAACGCCTTGGCCGTGTTGGCGGCATCCTGGCCGGTCATGGCGTCGACCACGAACAGCGTTTCGACCGGTTTGACGGCTGCGTGCAGCGCCTGGATCTCGGCCATCATCTCGGCATCCACGGCCAGGCGACCGGCGGTATCGAGGATGACCACATCGATGAACTTCAGCTTGGCTTCGCGAATCGCTGCGTTGGCGATATCCACCGGCTTCTGGCTGGCATCGGAGGGGAAGAACGTCACCCCGAGATCGCCCGCCAGGGTTTCCAGCTGCTTGATCGCCGCCGGGCGATAGACGTCAGCCGACACCAGCAGTACCGACTTCTTCTTGCGCTCCTTGAGGAACTTGGCCAGCTTGCCGGCGGTGGTGGTCTTGCCCGCACCCTGCAGGCCGGCCATCAGTACCACGGCAGGCGGAGCTGCATTGAGCGACAGGTCTTCGTTGGCCGCGCCCATCAGCTCTTCGAGCTCGGCGCGGACGATCTTCACGAAAGCCTGGCCCGGCGTCAGGCTCTTGGAGACTTCGGTGCCGACGGCGCGATCCTTGACCTTGCCGACGAAGTCCTTGACCACCGGCAGAGCCACGTCGGCCTCGAGCAGGGCCATGCGCACTTCGCGCAGCGTATCCTTGATGTTGTCTTCGGTCAGCTTGGCCTTGCCCGTGACATTACGCAGCGTCTGGGACAGGCGATCGGTAAGATTTTCGAACATGCGCGTTCCTTTGATAGGTGCGACCCGGCGCGCCGGGTGTGCGACAGGCGGCGGATTATAGCGAAGTCGCCGAGCTGCCGACACCGCCGGCAGTCTTTCGTGCTGACGCCCTTCTGTGCCACACTCAGCGCCTTTCGGGCTCGCCTTACACGGATTTATGCACCCTCTGTTGCCCAGCCTCGCCGCCGCACTCCTCTACGCTGGCGCCGCCGCTTACCAAGGACTGCGCCTTACGCAGCGCAGCATCCCCGACAAACGCCTGCTGGCGTCGCTTGGTGCGCTCGCCTTGTGCCTGCATGTCGTCAGCCTGTTCTTCCAGCTGTATGACGTACACGGCCTCAACCTGGACTTTTTCAATGCGGCCAGCCTGATCGCCTGCGCGGTCATTGGCCTGATTCTGCTGGCCTGCCTGCGCATACCGGTGGAAAACCTGCTGCTACTCCTGTTCCCGCTCGGCACGCTGACCGTACTGGCAGCGCAGTTCATGCCCAGCGGCACCATCAATCCGATCAACGAGCACCCGGGCATCCTCGCCCACATCCTGTTCTCGATCCTGGCCTACGGCATGCTCACCATCGCCGTGTTCCAGTCGATCCTGTTGCTGCTGCAGGACCATCAGCTCAAGCACAAGCACCCTTCCGGGCTGATCCGCAACTTTCCACCGCTGCAGACCATGGAGAGCCTGCTGTTCGGCTTCCTCTTCGCCGGCTGGCTGCTCTTGTCGTTGTCGCTGCTGTCCGGCGCGCTGTACATCGACGACCTGTTCGCTCAGCACCTGGCACACAAGACCATTCTTTCCTGCTTCGCCTGGGTGGTTTTCGCTGTGCTGCTGTGGGGGCGCCACCAGCTCGGCTGGCGCGGCCACAAGGCCATTCGCTGGACCCTTGCCGGGTTCTGCCTGCTGATGCTGGCCTATTTCGGCAGCAAGCTGGTACGCGAATTCATCCTGCACATCTGAGGCAGACCTCGTGGACGACCTACATTCGAGCTATCTGCTCGGCCTGCTGATTTTCCTCATTCTCTGTTCGGCGTTCTTTTCCAGCTCCGAGACCGGCATGCTCAGCCTCAACCGCTACCGGCTCAAGCACCTGGCCAAGGAAGGGCACAGTGGCGCCAAGCGCGTCACTCGCCTGCTGGATCGCCCGGATCGCCTGCTCGGCACCATCCTGGTCGGCAACAACGTGGTCAACATTCTCGCCGCTTCCATCGCCACGGTGCTGGCGGTGGACATGTGGGGGGAGGCCGGTATCGCCATTGCCACGGCAGGCCTGACCATCATCGTGCTGATCTTCGGTGAAATCACGCCCAAGACCCTGGCTGCGCTGCGCCCGGAACTGGTGGCCTTCCCCGCCAGTCGCGTGCTCAGCCTGCTGCTGCGCGTACTCTACCCGGTGGTGTGGCTGACCAGCGTGATCAGCAACGGTCTGCTGCGCCTGCTCGGTGTCGATCCGTCGCAGCGCGCCAGCGACAGTCTTTCCACCGAGGAGCTGCGCAGCGTGGTGCGTGAGTCCGGCTCGGAACTGCCGACGAACCGCCAGAGCATGCTGCTGAGCATCCTCGACCTCGAACGGGTCACGGTCGACGACATCATGATCCCGCGTAACGAAGTGACCGGCATCGATCTCGACGATGACTTGGAAATCATCATCGGTCAGTTGCGTAGCACCTCGCACACGCGCCTGCCGGTGTTTCGTGGCGACATCAATCAGATCGAAGGCGTGGTGCACATGCGCCAGATCGCCCGCCTGCTGAGCCACAACCAGCTGACCAAGGAGTCGTTGCTGGCAGCCTGCAACGAGCCTTATTTCATCCCGGAAAACACGCCCCTGGCGACCCAGCTGATCAACTTCCAGAAGCAGAAGCGGCGCATCGGCATAGTCGTCGATGAATATGGCGACGTGATCGGCATCGTCACCCTGGAAGATATTCTCGAAGAGATCGTCGGCGACTTCAGCAACCAGGACAGCCTGCGCAGCCCCGATATCCACCCACAGGAAGATGGCACCCTGGTCATCGACGGCGCCGCCTACATTCGCGAAGTGAACAAGACCCTCGGCTGGCATCTGCCCAGCGACGGTCCCAAGACCCTCAACGGCCTGATCACCGAAGCCCTGGAGAGCATCCCGGACAGCAGCGTCTGTTTGAAGATCGGCCCCTATCGCCTGGAGATTCTCCAGGCAGCGGAAAACCGGGTGAAGAGCGTGCGCGTCTGGCAGGTGGCAAAGGTCAAAGCGGACGAAGCAGCTCCGGAGTGAGGCGTTCGGCCAGGCCTGCAGCCCATTGTCGATAGCCCAATGCCGACGGGTGATAGCCATCTTCGGCCAGGTAGTGCGCCTCGAACGGCAGATCCAGCTGGCAGTGCAACGCGCCCAGGCGTTGTGCCAGGCTCTGTAGTTCACGATCCAGCAAGCTGGCCCGCCAGCCCATCAACTGCCGCAACAACCACGGCAAGGCGCTGAAATGCTGCAACGGCGGCACGCCACTGAACACCACGCGACAGCCCCGCTCGCCTAATGCATCTGCCATCGCGGCGAGCGCCTGCAACCAGCGCTTGCTTGGGGTGAGGTGCGTGGTGTCATTGACGCCGAATACCAGCAGCGCCAGGTCAGCCGGTTCCGCCAATGCCAGCGGCAACAGGCGTTCATGCGCCTCGGAGGCGGTGATGCCATTCTCGCCACAGGCGCGCCAACGTACCGGCCGCCCCAGGCACTCGGCCAGGGCGACTGCCAGACAATTCGCCAGGGACTGATCGAAGTGCGTGACACCAACGCCCACCACGGTCGACTCACCGATCAGCAGCAGGCGTAACGGCTCACCCGGTAAATGCGCGGCAGCGGTGCCGCTTGGCTCGCCCTGCGCAACCGGCAGACGCAATGCCGTGCGCCGGGTGTGCAGGGCCAGAGGCAGCGCCAGTGGCAGCAGTGGCACAGTCGCCAGCCACCACAGCGCATGCCGATTCACAACTGGACGCGAACCGCTTGCGCGCTGCGCAACGCCTTGGCGCGAGCAGCCTCGATGGACTCGTCACGCGCCAGCGCCACGCCCATGCGGCGCTGGCCTTTGACTTCGGGTTTGCCGAACAGGCGCAGCGCCGTGTCTTGCTCGCTCAGCGCGGCGCCGAGGTTGGCGAAGCTGGCCTGCTGCGAATTGCCCTCCACCAGAATCACCGCCGACGCCGACGGGCCCATCTGGCGGATCACAGGAATCGGTAGGCCGAGAATGGCGCGGGCATGCAGGGCGAACTCGGACAGCTCCTGGGAGATCAGCGTCACCAGGCCGGTGTCGTGCGGGCGCGGCGAAACTTCGCTGAACCATACCTGGTCGCCCTTGACGAACAGCTCGACGCCGAACAGACCACGACCACCGAGCGCCTCGGTCACCGCCAGCGCCACGCGCTCGGACTCGGCCAGGGCCTTCGGGCTCATCGGCTGAGGCTGCCAAGACTCCTGATAGTCGCCGTTCTCCTGGCGGTGGCCGATCGGCGCACAGAAGCTGGTGCCACCGACATGACGTACGGTGAGCAGGGTGATTTCGTAGTCGAAGTCGATGAAGCCCTCGACGATCACCCGCCCCTTGCCGGCACGCCCGCCTTCCTGGGCGTAGTCCCAGGCGCGCTGCAGGTCGGCGTCGCTCTTGAGCACGCTCTGGCCCTTGCCGGAGGAGCTCATGATCGGCTTGACCACGCAGGGGTAGCCGACGGACTTCACCGCCGCGGCGTAGTCCTCGAAGGTGTCGGAGAAATGGTATGGCGAGGTGGGCAGGCCCAGCTCCTCGGCCGCCAGACGACGAATGCCTTCGCGGTTCATAGTCAGCTGCGCGGCACGCGCGGTCGGCACCACGTTGAAGCCTTCGGCCTCCAGCTCCACCAGGGTGGCAGTGGCGATGGCTTCAATTTCCGGGACGATGTAGTGCGGCTGCTCTTTCTCGATCACTGCACGCAACGCGGCACCATCGAGCATGTCGATGACGTGGCTACGATGTGCCACCTGCATGGCCGGCGCATTGGCGTAACGGTCGACACCGATGACTTCGCAGCCCAAGCGCTGCAGCTCGATCACCACTTCCTTGCCGAGCTCGCCGCAGCCACACAGCAGCACACGGGTCGCGGAGGACGACAGAGGGGTTCCAATACGGGGCATGAGTGTTCCTCGAACAGTGAATCAGGAAGAAGTCATTAGCAGACCCGAAGCGCGGGCGCGCTCCAGGCAAAGTTGCAGCACCTCACGGCGCTCGGCATTGTCCATGCGGCCCCAGCGGGTGATTTCGGCGACGGTGCGCTGGCAGCCGATGCAGACATCCTGCTCGTCCAGCGCGCAGACATGCACGCAGGGCGAACGCACCGGCTTTTCTACATCACTCATCGTCATCAGGTACCAGGTCACGGGAATAGCGCTGCGCATTATGAACGTAATGAGCGGCACTGGCCTCCAGCATCTTCTTCTGCGCCTCGGTCAGTTCGCGCACCACCTTGCCGGGACTGCCCATGACCAGGCTGCCATCAGGAATCACCTTGCCTTCGGGAATCAGGCTGTTGGCGCCGATGATGCAGTACTTGCCGATCTTGGCGCCATTGAGGATCACCGCGTTGATGCCGATCAGGCTGTAATCGTCGACGCTGCAGCCGTGCATCATCACGTTGTGGCCGACGGTGACGCCCTTGCCCAGGGTCAGCGGAAAACCCATGTCGGTATGCATGACGCTGCCGTCCTGCACATTGCTGTTCTCGCCGATATGGATCAGCTCATTGTCACCGCGCAGCACGGCGCCGAACCAGACGCTGGCACCGGCCTCCAGGCGAACCTTGCCGATCAGGTCGGCGCTTGGCGCGACCCAGCTCTCGGGATGGGCGTCGACACGGGAGCTTCCCAGGCGGTATTTCATGCTCGTCAGTCCTCGGCGCTATCAGCGCAGGTGTATGAAGTGTTCGGGTGGCTGGTGCAGGGCGATCTGGGCATCGTCGAAGATCAGGTTGACCAGCTCCACCACCATGATCGCGGTCAGGCCCCAGATGCGGTACTCGCCATAGGTGTAGGACGGCACGTACCAGCTCTGCCCGAGGTAGTCGATACGGTGGGTGACTTCGCGCGGGTCGCTGCGGAAGAACTCCAGCGGCACTGAGAATACCGAGGCGATCTCCGCATCATTGGCCTTGTATTCGACGTAATCAGGCACCAGCCCGACGTAGGGCGTGACCTGAATGCCGTGTCGCGACACCAGACTGCTGAGCGGCCCGACCACCTCGACCAGTCCCGGCGGCAGACCGATCTCCTCCTCGGCCTCACGCAGCGCGGTATCCACCAGATCGCGATCTTCCGGGTCGCGCCGGCCACCGGGAAAGGCAACCTCGCCGCCGTGGGTCGACAAACCGCTGGCGCGCAGGGTCAACACCAGCTCAGGTTCATCACTGCGGGTTATCGGGACCAGCACCGCCGCCTCGGGGAAGCTGCGCTCGGTCTCCAGAGGGCGCGGGCTGTAACCGCGCACACGATGGAGCAACTCGTCCAGCATGGGCATACTCGAAGTCTTGTTTTGCCAGGCATCATGGCATGAAAGCAGCCGGCCGCCCAACCCCGACGACAGGACAGGCCGGCCTCAATGGCAGGCTTGCCGGCCAAGACGCAGACCGCCAAGATAACGCCAGAAAAAGAGGAACGGGCATGAAATTCTGCAGTCAGTGCGGCAACTCCGTCACCCGCATGATCCCGGCCGGCGACAACCGCATGCGCCATGTCTGCGCTCACTGCGCCACCGTGCATTACGAAAACCCGCGCATCGTCGCCGGCTGCCTGCCCGTATGGCGTGACCAGGTGCTGCTGTGCCGACGCGCCATCGAGCCACGCCGTGGCTATTGGACATTACCTGCAGGCTTCATGGAAAACGGCGAGACCATCGAGCAGGCCGCCGCCCGCGAAACTATGGAAGAGGCCTGCGCCCGCGTGCGCGATCTCAGTCTCTACACCCTGTTCGACCTGCCGCATATCAGTCAGGTGTACATGATGTTTCGCGCCGAGCTGGTCGACCTGGATTTCGCCGTGGGCGAAGAGAGCCTGGAGGTGCGACTGTTTGCAGAAAGCGAAATCCCCTGGTCAGAGCTGGCTTTCCCGACCATAGGCCGTACCTTAGAATGCTTCTTCGCCGACCGTCGGCAGAATCTCTTTCCGGTACGCAATGAGCCACTCGAAGCACTGCGTACCCACTACACACCCCGTTGACCCTTGCGGACGTTCCCGATGCGTTGGTTGTTGCCCCTGCTTTGCCTGACTCTCAGCTTCAACGCACTGGCCAGCGCCACGCCAGCGACCAGCAGCCGAACCGTGGACAAGGTGCTGGTGCTCAAGTCGGAGCGCAAACTGCATCTGCAGCAACGCGGTGAGACCATCAAGTCGTACCGCATTTCCCTGGGCAAACAGCCCAACGGCGCCAAGCAGCGCGAAGGCGATCTGCGCACACCGGAAGGCTTCTACTGGATCGACTGGCGCAAACCGAGCGACAAATACCAGCTGTCGCTGCATATCTCATACCCCAACGCACGCGACCTGGCCAAGGCCAAGGAAGCGGGAGTGCCCCCGGGCAGCATGATCATGATCCACGGCACGCCGCTGGATGAGGAATACCCGGAGTGGTTCTTCCACACCCTGGATTGGACAGAAGGCTGCATCGCCATGAAGAACGACGACATGCGCGAGGTATGGAGCCTGGTCAAGGATGGGACGCTGATCGAAATCAGGCCCTGAGCCACTGCATTGAAAAAGGCGCCATCGGCGCCTTTTTCATATCGACTCAGAACTGCAGGTCGGACAAACGCCAGACATCGAAAGCCGGCGTTTCGTAAGGATGGCTCTTCTTCAGTGCCTTGACAGCATCGTGGATCAACTCGTCGGCGACGACCATTTCCACCTTCCACTCGGCAACCTGCTCGACGCTGCCGACCTGACCGATAAACGGCTGGCTACCGTCCAGAGCACGGAACTGACCTTGGCCCAACACCTGCCAGCAGCAGTTGTCGTAAAGCCCGATGCGCCCGCCGCCGGCTGCGAACACCGCCTTTTTCACCGGCTCCAGATGGGCTTCCGGCACGTAGAAACACAGTTTGTACATCAAGTTCTCCGCAGATGGGCAACCGAACAACAGACAAGCCATGACACCAATATGATGTCATTTAGCCATGGAGTTGTCTTGAGATCGCCCGCACAATTCCATACGCAGCATTAAAACGATTCGCTGCTTTCGACTCAGGCGACGGGCGTGGCGTTCTCAGCGCCCGCTGAAAAAGCGCCGCCATTTGTCGGCCAGACCGGTGGCTGGCGGGCTGTGGCTGCCATCGCAGTAGGGCAGGTTTGCGGATCGGCTACAGCGGCATAGCAGCAGACGCTGCTCGCGCTCCGGGCGCAGCTCTAGAGACTGCTGACAGTCGGGTGTGCAGTTGGGCATTTCTGCGGAGTGCCCGCAGCGGCATAGGCGATGGGTTTCACCGGGTTTGACCAAGCGAACTTCGGGGAGGATGGGGAGAGGATCATCGGCCATGGTTGGGCCTGTGTAGCCCGGATGGAATCCGGGTTAGTGGTGTGAGGGAAACTGCCCCGGATTGTTTCTGGGCTACGGACTCCACGATCAGCTCCCTCTCCCATTTATTGGGGGCACGCCTAGTGGAGAGGGCTGGGGAGAGGGTTCGATATTGGCCATAACGCCCTCTCCCGCCCTACCGATATCTCCGGTGTTATATCTGCAAGCTCAAGCTGAATCGGAGCGCGGCTTTTGCCCTCTCCCGCCCTTCGGGCACCCTCTCCCGAGCGGGAGAGGGTCAGCAGAAGACCGCTACGCGGCCGCTTTTAATCCACCCACACTCGGGCGTTGCGGAACATGCGCATCCAGCCGCCGTCTTCCTGCCACTCGTCCGGGCGCCAGGAGTTCTGCACAGCGCGGAACACGCGCTCCGGGTGCGGCATCATGATGGTCACACGGCCGTCGCGGCTGGTCAGGCCGGTGATACCACGCGGCGAACCGTTGGGGTTGGCCGGGTAAGCTTCGGTGACCTTGCCATGGTTATCGACGTAACGCAGCGCCACGGTGCCGGACAGATCCGCCTCCAGCAGAGCTTCCTCGCTTTCGAATTCGGCATGACCCTCGCCGTGAGCGATGGCGATCGGCATGCGCGAACCGGCCATACCCTGCAGGAAGATCGATGCCGACTCCTGGATCTGCACCATGGCCACGCGCGCTTCGAACTGCTCGGAACGGTTGCGCACGAAGTGCGGCCAGAACTCGGTGCCAGGGATCAGCTCGTGCAGGTTGCTCATCATCTGGCAGCCGTTGCACACGCCGAGGGCGAAGCTGTCGCGACGCTCGAAGAAACCCTGGAAGGCATCGCGGGCGCGAGCGTTGAACAGCACCGACTTGGCCCAGCCCTCACCGGCGCCGAGCACGTCGCCATAGGAGAAGCCGCCGCAGGCCACCAGGCCTTTGAACTCTTCCAGGCTGACGCGACCGGCGAGGATGTCACTCATATGCACGTCGATCGCGGAGAAACCGGCACGGTCGAACGCGGCAGCCATTTCCACCTGGCCGTTGACGCCCTGCTCGCGCAGAATCGCCACCTGCGGACGCACGCCCTTCTTGATGTAAGGCGCAGCGATGTCCTGGTTGACGTCGAAGCCGAGCTTGATCGACAGGCCGGGGTTGTCTTCTTCCAGCAGCAGGTCGAACTCCTGATCCGCACCCTGCGCGTTATCGCGCAGACGCTGGATGCGGTAGCTGGTCTCAGCCCACTGACGCTGCAGCAGACGACGCTCACCGGCGAACACCGGTTCGCCATTGAAGCTGATGCTGACCTCGCCGTTGTTCACGGCCTGGCCAATCACGGCCACGCAGTCATCCAGACCGGCGGCGCTGAATTGCGCCAGCACTTCCGGGGTGGCGTCCTGGCGCACCTGAATCACTGCACCCAGTTCTTCGTTGAACAGCACGGCCGGCAACTCGGAGCTGTCGTCAGCCAGCGCGTCGAGGTTCAGCGACAGACCGCAGTGACCGGCGAAGGCCATTTCCAGCACGGTGGTCAGCAGACCGCCGTCGGAACGGTCGTGGTAGGCCAGCAGATGACCGTCGGCATTGAGGCCCTGGATCACGGCGAAGAAGGCCTTGAGGTCTTCGGCGTCGTCGAGGTCCGGTACTTGCTGACCAATCTGCGCATAGACCTGCGCCAGGATCGAGGCGCCCATACGGTTCTGACCACGGCCGAGGTCGATCAGAATCAGGTCGGTCTCGCCCTTGTCCATGCGCAGTTGCGGGGTCAGGGTCTGACGGATGTCCTGCACCGGAGCGAAGCCGGTGATCACCAGCGACAACGGCGCGGTCACGCTCTTGTCGACGCCCTCTTCCTGCCAGCGGGTTTTCATGGACATGGAGTCCTTGCCCACCGGAATGGTAATGCCCAGCGCCGGGCACAGCTCCATGCCGACAGCCTTGACGGTGTCGTACAGGCGGGCGTCTTCGCCCGGGTGGCCGGCAGCCGCCATCCAGTTGGCCGACAGTTTGATGTCGGAGATTTTCTCGATGCGTGCCGCGGCCAGGTTGGTAACGGTCTCACCCACCGCCATACGGCCGGAAGCCGGCGCGTCGAGCAGCGCCAGCGGTGTGCGTTCGCCCATGGCCATGGCTTCACCGGTGTAGACGTCGAAGCTGGTGGCGGTAACGGCGCAGTCGGCCACCGGCACCTGCCACGGGCCGACCATCTGGTCGCGAGCAACCAGACCGGTGATGGTGCGGTCGCCGATGGTGATCAGGAAGCTCTTGCTGGCCACGGCCGGGTGACGCAGCACGCGACCCAGCGCCTCTTCGATATCGACGCTGGCGGCGCTGAAATCATCGCCCTGCTCGGCTTCGCGGCTGACACTGCGGTGCATGCGCGGCGGTTTGCCCAGCAGCACTTCCAGCGGCATGTCCACCGGGGTGTTGCTGAAGTGGCTGTCGGTCACGGTCAGGTGCGGCTCGGCAGTGGCCTCGCCGACTACAGCGAACGGGCAGCGCTCACGCTCGCAGATGGCCTTGAAACGCTCGAAGTCGGCCGCATCGACCGACAGGACGTAACGTTCCTGCGACTCGTTGCACCAGATTTCGTGCGGGGCCATGCCCGGCTCGTCGTTGGGCACGTTACGCAGCTCGAAACGGCCACCGCGACCGCCGTCGTTGATCAGCTCCGGCAAGGCGTTGGAGATACCGCCAGCACCGACGTCGTGGATGAACTTGATCGGGTTGGCCTCGCCCAGCTGCCAGCAGCGGTCGATGACCTCCTGGCAGCGGCGTTCCATTTCCGGGTTTTCGCGCTGTACCGAGGCGAAGTCCAGGTCGGCCGAGCTGGCACCGGTGGCCATAGAGGAAGCGGCGCCGCCACCCAGACCGATGAGCATGGCCGGGCCGCCGAGCACGATCAGCTTGGCGCCGACCGAGATCTCGCCCTTCTGTACGTGGTTTTCGCGGATATTGCCGAGGCCGCCGGCGAGCATGATTGGCTTGTGGTAGCCGCGCACTTCTTCGCCACGCGGGCTGCTGACAGCCTGCTCGAAGGTACGGAAGTAGCCGTTGAGCGCGGGGCGACCGAATTCGTTGTTGAACGCGGCGCCGCCCAGCGGGCCTTCGATCATGATGTCCAGCGCGCTGACGATGCGCTCGGGCTTGCCGTAGGGCTTTTCCCAGGGCTGGAGGAAATCGGGGATGTTCAGGTTGGAGACCGAGAAACCAGTCAGACCAGCCTTGGGCTTGGCGCCACGGCCGGTAGCGCCTTCGTCGCGAATCTCACCACCGGAGCCGGTGGAGGCGCCAGGGAACGGGGCGATGGCGGTCGGGTGGTTGTGCGTCTCCACCTTCATCAGGATATGCACCGGTTCCTGCACTGCGCCGTACTGGCGGCTCTCAGGATTGGGGAAGAAACGCCCGGCGGTGTGGCCGACGATGACCGAGGCGTTGTCCTTGTAGGCGGACAGCACGCCTTCGTTGTGCATCTGGTAGGTGTTCTTGATCATGCCGAACAGCGACTTGTCCTGGCTCTCGCCATCGATGTCCCAGCTGGCATTGAAGATCTTGTGGCGGCAATGCTCGGAGTTGGCCTGGGCGAACATCATCAGCTCGATGTCGTGGGGATTGCGCCCCAGATCATTGAAGCTCTTCACCAGGTAGTCGATTTCGTCCTCGGCCAGGGCCAGGCCCAGGTCCTGGTTGGCCTGCTCCAGCGCGGCGCGGCCACCACCGAGTACGTCCACGGCGGTCAGCGGCTTGGGCTCGGCGTGACTGAACAGCGCGGCGGCGTCTTCCAGCGCACCCAGCACCAGCTGGGTCATGCGGTCATGCAACAGGGCGGCGACGGCAGCGCTGTCGGCCTCGCTCAGTTCGCCGCTGACGTAATAGGCGATACCGCGCTCCAGACGCTGGACCTTGGCCAGGCCGCAATTACGGGCGATGTCGCTGGCTTTGCTCGACCAGGGCGAGATGGTGCCAAAACGCGGAATGGTCAGGAACAGTTTGCCGCTGGGCTCCTGAACCGGCACGCTCGGGCCGTACTTGAGCAGCCGCGCCAGCACTTGTTCTTCATCGGCGTTGAGCACGCCCGTCACGTCGGCGAAATGCGCGAACTCGGCGTACAGCCCGGTCACGGCCGGCACCTTGCTGGTCAGTTGCTCGAGCAATTTGCCATGGCGGAAAGCGGAAAGGGCGGGAGCGCCGCGCAGAATCAACATCGTCGGAACAGCCTCTGGGAAGGGGTGTGCTGGAGGCCGGGCATTCTACCCTAAAGTGGCGGCCTGCGGCAGCTGTAGCCAGCCGCTTAAAGGACGAACGCGCACTAGCAGAGAAGCGAAGCGCTGTCGAGATATGGCACCGCCTGCGCTTTGCGTATACTGCGCCGATGTTTGCACGACCTGCGATACGCATGCGTTGCGCCACAGGGCTGTTGGCGATTGGAACCCTCCTGATGCTTGCTGGCTGTGGCGAAGACCCCAAGCCCAGCGTACTCGAGCAGGCAAAGGCGGAGGGTGAGCTGCGCGTGGTCACTCGTAACAGCCCCGCCACCTACTTCCAGGACCGCAACGGCGCCACCGGTTTCGAATATGAACTGGCCAAGCGCTTCGCCACCGATCTCGGCCTGGAACTGAAGATCGAAACCGCGGACAACCTCGACAACCTGTTTTCCAGCCTCGACCTCGCCAACGGCCCGGTCATGGCTGCCGCCGGCCTCGTGGACACGCCACAGCGCCAGCGCCAGGCACGCTTCTCGATTCCCTATCTGGAAGTCACGCCACAGGTCATCTATCGCCAGGGCGAGAGCCGTCCAACCAAACCTGAAGACCTGGTCGGCAAACGCATTCTGGTGCTGGCTGGCAGCAGCCATGCCGAACAGCTGGCCGCCCTCAAGCTGGAACAGCCGGAGCTGGAGTTCGAGGTATCCGACGCCGTAGAGGTGGTCGACCTGCTGCGCATGGTCGATGAAGGACAGATCGACCTGACCCTGGTCGACTCCAACGAGCTGGCGATGAACCAGGTGTACTTTCCCAATGTGCGGGTGGCCTTCGACCTGGGCGACACCAACACCATGCGCTGGGCGGTAGCCGCTGGCGATGATGACAGCCTGCTGGTGGAGATCGACGCCTTCCTCGAACGCTCCGAGGCCAACGGCACCCTGCAGCGCCTGAAAGAACGCTACTACGGCCATGTCGACGTGCTCGGCTATGTCGGTGCTTACACCTTCGCCCAGCACCTGCAGCAGCGCCTGCCGCGCTACGAGAAGATGTTCCGCCAGGCCGGTCACGCCAATCAGGTCGACTGGCGCCTGCTCGCCGCCATGGGCTATCAGGAGTCGCTGTGGCAACCCAACGCCACGTCCAAGACTGGCGTACGCGGCCTGATGATGCTGACCCAGCGCACCGCCCAGTCGGTCGGTGTCTCCAACCGTCTCGACCCCAAACAGAGCATCGACGGCGGTGCCCGCTACTTCATCCAGGTTCACCAGCAACTGCCGGAAGGCATCGTCGAGCCGGATCGCACCTGGTTCGCCCTGGCTGCCTACAACGTCGGTGGCGGCCACCTGGAAGACGCGCGCAAGCTGACCGAAGCCGAAGGGCTGGACCCGAACAAGTGGGCCGATGTGCAGAAGATCCTGCCGCGCCTGGCGCAAAAGCAGTGGTACAGCAAGACCCGCTATGGCTATGCCCGCGGCGGCGAGCCGGTGCACTTCGTGCGCAACATCCGTCGTTACTACGACATTCTTACCTGGGTAACCCAGCCGCAGCTGGAAGGCACGCAAGTGGCCGAGAGCGGTATCCACCTGCCCGGCATCGACAAGCGCAAGCCCGAAGAAGAAACCCCGCCGCTCTGAGCTGTCAGAGCAAACTCTGATTCCCCACCGCACAGCGGCTGATCGCCTGCCGCGCCTGTGGCATGCCTTTGAGGCGCGTGGCGCACTGCGCCTGACTCGATATCCGCTCGACCTGCAGATTGGCCTGCTCGTCGATGCTGATCAGATAGGGATGGTTGTAACGCGCGCGGTCGTTCCAGGCGCTGAAGCGCTGAGTAGTTAACACGCAGCGATAGTCCAGATGCCCGGTAAAGCCCTGAAAACGATCACGCATGAAGATGTGGTGATAACGCTGCCAGTCACGATCACGCTGACCGATACGCACGGCCTCCTGACACTCCTCAAGCGTGGTGATCTGCGGCTCGTGCAGAAAAATGCTCTGCGCCAGGTTGGAGCCGCCCAACTGCACGCTGGCGACCAGATACACCTCGGGTTGCTCAGCAAACGCAGGCGCAGCCAGGAGCGCCAGCAGACTCAACATCCGTTTGTTCATGCTCATTCCCTGTAATAACGCTCAGCCTCGCCGAGCCTTGAAGAAATCTTTCAGCAGCGCCCCGCTCTCCTCGGCCAGCAAACCACCTTCCACCCGCACGCGGTGGTTGAGAAAGCCCTGGTCGAAGAATTGCCCCTGGCTGATCGCCACTCCCGCGCGCGGCTCGCTGGCGGCGAACACCACCCGGGCGATGCGCGCATGCACGATCAAGCCGGCGCACATGCTGCAGGGCTCCAGCGTGACATACAGGGTGCTACCGGGCAGTCGGTAGTTCTGCACGCTTTGCGCCGCCGCGCGAATCGCCACCATCTCAGCATGGGCGCTGGGGTCCTGACGCAGAATCGGGCAGTTGAAGCCCTGCCCGACCACTTCGCCATCCTGCACCAGCACGGCGCCGACCGGCACCTCGCCCTGCTCCGCGCCCAGGCACGCCTGCGCCAGCGCCAAGCGCATGAAATGCTCGTCACGCGAGCGATCGATGATCTGCGGTCGTTTCATTGCATCAATCCGAAGGGTGGCCGCTCTGCTACGCGGACCTGAAAACGGCGCCTACCCTACACCACTTCGATGGCCGCCATCAGCCCCGTTTCCATATGGTCGATCACGTGGCAATGGAACATCCACACACCAGGATTATCGGCAACGAAGGCGATGCGCGCGGTCTCGTTCTTGCCCAGCAGATAGGTGTCGGTGAAATACGGAATGATCTTGCGCCGGTCCGAACTCAGCACCTTGAAGGTCATGCCGTGCAGGTGGACCGGATGCTGATACTGCGCCATATTGCGCAGCACGAAAACGTAGTGGCCGTCTTTCTTCAACGTGGCGATCGGACGATCGGCGCAGGTCTTGTCATTGATGTCCCAGGCCTGGCCGTTGATCTGCCAGTATTTGTAGCGACCGGCGGCCTCGTCGGCCGGCGAGGCCAGCGCGGCGGCCCACTCGAAGTTGAAGCGCAACGTCTCGGCGCGGGCCAGGTCCGGTTCGGCGACGGGGTTGGCCGGCAGAGGCGGTGGCCAGTCGCCTGCGACTTCGCTACTGGCGACACCTTTCAAGGTGGCCAGGCGCAGCGGACCATTGCGTAGCGACAATTCCTCGCCGGCTGCCGGCACCTTCAGCGCCAGGTCGATGCGCATGCCAGGCCCCAGCCAGTATTCCTTACCCAGCGGCCGCGGCTGCACCGGATTGCCGTCCAGGGCATAGATGCGCGCCTCCCCGCCCGGCAGGTTGAGGCGATAGGTGATGGTGCTGTCGACATTGATCAGACGCAGGCGCACCACCTGCCCTTCCGGCAGTTCGAGCGTTGGATTCGGCTCGCCATTGATGGTCGTCAGCCGCCCGCGAGTTCCCTCGCGCGCTGCCTGACGCGGCACCAGAAAGTCGGTGAAGGCGCCCTGCTCGTCGATATGCCAGGTCTTCAGGCTCAGCGTGCGCTCATGGCGGAAGCCCGTCGGCTCACGCTCCTCGATGATCAGCGGCCCGACCAGGCCGCGCCCCAGTTGCTCGGCGCTGGTGGTGTGCGGGTGATACCAGAAGCTGCCGGCGTCATGGCAGATGAAGTCGTAGTCGAAGTATTCACCCGGCAGCACCGGCGCCTGGGAGACGTAGGGCACGCCGTCCATCTCCAGCGGCAGACGAATGCCATGCCAGTGGATGGTGCTCTGCTGCTCCAGCTTGTTGATGAAGCGCACCCGCAGACGCTCGCCCTGCCGACAGCGCAACTCCAATCCCGGCGCGTGGCCGCCATAGCCCCAGGCCGGCGTCTTGTGCCCCGGCACCAGTTCCAGGTCCAGCGGCGCGGCGATCAGCTCGTAGTCATGGGTCGCCACGTTCTCCGGGCGCCCGAGCCAGTAACGCACACCACCTACGCCCAGGCCGGCAACACCCAGACCAGCCAGGCCGGCGAGCACTTGTCTGCGGGTAAACGACATCTTCATCCTCGGCAATCTGCGAGCATACTCAATTGCGGTATCTTCTCATTTTCACGAAGGAAGAGACGAGCTCGGACGAAGGACTTATTGCCGCAGATGAACGCGACAAACATCACGGGAGCGTCTGACCATGTCGCCTGCCAAGCCACCTGTCCGACAAGGGTATCGATACGCCATGGACCTGTTCGGCATGGCGATGACCAGCGCACTGGCACTGTACGTCGCATGATTGACCCTGGAAGCATCGAAGTGATGCTGACCAACCAGGTACGCGCCAAGCGCGAGATGCTGCGCTGCTCGCGCTTGCCAAAAGCGTTGTACTGACACTGCTGCAGAAATGAAAAAACCGGCCGAAGCCGGTTTTTTCATTTGGGCCTGAATAGACACCAACCCGCAGAAACTGGCATCTATCTCCGGCATCAGGTGCATGCTTACCAGTTGTAACTCAGCTTGGCAGTGACTTCGCGTCCCGAGTTGTAGTAGTTCGCAGTGCCGCGCCCAACCACATGCTGCTCGTCGAATATATTGGAGACGATGAGGGCCAGCTCTGTGCCCTTGACGATCTGGTAGTTGAACGCAGCATCGAACAGCGTGGTGCCATCACTCTCGCCGTTGTCGTTGAGGTCGTTGAAGTAGTAGGCACCGACATAACGAGCGCCTAGACCGACACTAACATCCGTTCCCGGCACGCTGTAGTAAGTCCAGAGCGAGGCCGAATGCTTGGGAGCAGTGACAAGCTCGTTACCCTTGATCGATACGGCACCATAGCCCGTCCCGTTCCACACCTGCAGCGCACCACGAAGCACCTCGGTATCCATATAGGTGTAGCCGCCAACTAGGCTCAGGTTCTCGGTCAGCTCGGCCTTGGCTTCGAGCTCGAGGCCACGCACACGCTGCTCGCCCACGCTCTGCAAGTCGATGACGCCATTCTGCTGCACGACCGCTGTGGCGACGTCCTCCTGAGTCAGCTCATAGATGGCAGCAGAGAACAATGCATTCATCGCCATTGGCGAATACTTCACACCTACTTCGTACTGTCTGCCTCGCTCCGGGGTGGTGCCGACCTCTGGTACGGCGACGGACTCCACCATGCTGATGTAGGTGGAAATTTCGTCAGTGGCGACATAGGTCAGTGCCGCGCGATAAGAGGTTTCTGAGAAGCTATCGCTGTCACTGAACGCTGGGACAGCATTGAACGTGTTGAATCCCTTGCTGGACAGATCCATGGAGTCGTTACGAACACCGGCCGTGACGATAAAACGCTCATAGAACGACAGGTTCTGCTGCAGGAATACAGACTTGGTGGTGTACTCCTGTTTTCTGGAGAGATATGGCGAAAGTCCTGAAGCAACGCCGGTGTACACGGGGTTGGTAACGCTGATGGGATCGATCCCCTGATATACAGCGCTTTCGTCAGTCGACGAGTCGCCGTACTCCACACCGACCGTGGTGCTGCTGTCGATATTCTTGAAGCGGGCGTCGTACTGCAGCATCAGGTTGCCGTTGAGCTGCTCGGCCTCATTGTCTGCCCCCAGAATAGCGCGATCCAGCATGTCTCCTGTGCGGACGCCAGTCAGATAGGCATAACCATAATCATCGTGCAGTTCGCTGTACCGCAGGTTGCTACGCAGCACGAAGCCGTTGTCGAAGTCGTGACTGAGGCTGCCACTGATATTGGTGCGTTCAACATCGTGGAAGTTGTAGCCAGGCTCGCCGAAGAAATCATCACGGTCATACTCCTTGTCCATCGGATAACCGCCGCTATTGGGCGTGCTCTTTCTCTTGAGGTGATCCACGACCAGCGTCGCCGAGGTAAAGGCAGTCGGTACCCAAGTCAGGCCGCCCATGACGAGTTGGTTGTCGTCACGAGAATGATCGTATTCACGGTCACTGTCCTGAAACTTGCCGGTGAAGCGATAAGCCAGGGTCTGATTCGCATCCAGCGAATCGCCAACGTCGATACCGGTTTCCTTGTGATTGAAGGAGCCGTAGCTTGCGTAGACCTGACCGAACTTGTCGAAGCGCGGCTTCTTGGTTACGAAGTTCACCGAGCCACCCGGGTCGGCCGGACCGAACAGTGTGGAGTTGGCGCCGCGCAGCACCTCTACACGCTCATAGGCGAACGAATCTTCACGTACGCCACGCATCGAGCCGAGGGTCAGGCCATCGCGATAGGTAGTGGCATTGAAGCCACGGATCTGGAAGTAATCGTTGCGGTCATCGGTGCTGTAGTAGTCGGTAATAACACCCGGCGTGTATTTCAGCACTTCTTCAGTGGTGCTGGCATTGCGCTGTTCGATTTCTTTCTGCGTGATAACGGAAACCGAAGCAGGGGTATTGAGGATGCTGGTGGCGACCTTGCCGCCGACCCAGAGCTCCTGGGCAACCACCGAACTGGCGTCATCACCTGCCGAGGCCTTGGCGTTGACAATAATTGGCGCCAGGCGGAAGGGTTCATCCTCTTTGGCAGAGCTTGCCTCTTGCGCGTGAACGTATAGAGGCGCGGCAACCAGCGGCGTGCAAAACAGAGCAGCGCTGGTAACGCGCCGCCAGGGCGCTCGTGCATTGAGAACCCCGTTCTTACTATCGGTCATGCTCATGGTCCTTATCGGTTAAGAGGCGAGTCAGCGGCCTGCCTTGTCATCTTTCTATGTGGCGGTACCGCCTGGTTGGCGGCGGCAACATAGCAGAAAACACACATCAAAACGATAATGACTTACATATAGATTTACTGATCTCTCGTGATACCGAGCCCGTTATGCACCAGGCGCAATGCATCTCAATTACTTGTTCGGAGCACAGAGCGGTCCCGGACCACCTGCTAGATAGAGCGTGCAGCTACACAGAGCATTCGTAAGTGCACCTTGATCTGGATGGCGAGCGTCATGGGCAGGGTTACGGGATATCTCTAGAAGCATCGAGGTACGAAGAACCGAGCCGTTTCCCACGCACGATCTGCCTGCGCCCCCTGTCACCTGCCGATTGAGCGACGACGGCTACTCCCAATTGCTGCGTTGTCTGAGCCCGAGCCTGTTCGTGCTTCTGGCGACTCTGTCTTTGCTTCAGGGCTGACTGCCCCTGGCAGCGCTCAGGCGTTTACGGGCGGATCACCCATCTGAGCCGGAAAAATTTCCCTGCTCAGTCGCATTCAGGTACCTGAGCCATGGTCATGCCCCCACCGAAATTGGCAATGGGTCGCATGACCAGACGGCAGCCGTCCTCTACATCCTGGCCGGCCTGTGCCTCGAGCGATTCGCGTTTGACCCGGTAATCAAACGTCAGGGTGGTTCCGGCAGGCGCACCACCTTCTTCACGAGCCATCGTGACACGCACCTCCAGGCGCACCTCAGCCGGGCTGAAAGTGCCCGAAAAGAGAAAGGTACGCCCGTCGCTGATACCGCCACCGCTGACACGCCCGTCGGCTGCGATGCTCATCTGCACGTCATCCGGCTCGCTGCGCCAGCCTGCGTCGTCATAAATGCCGGGAATCGTCAGCTCGGTCTGCGTGGTGCTGTCCGGAACCTTGCCGCGTAACTGCAGGACCGCCTTGCCCGGTGCGCTGCGCTGCAGCAACACACTTCCCCTTCCGTAGTGCGTGACCGGTTTGCCGGAGGGAGGTGCCACCTTGAAGTCGACTCGACCAGTGTAAGGGCGCTCACCGAAGCGCTCGATCATGTCCTGAGCGAATCCGCAGGGCGCCAGGGGCAGCAGCAGCACCGTCAGCAACAGGCGCGAATACAAGGCAGGTAGCGAGTTACCGGGCATGGACGCTTCCTTTTCAACGAAATGAAAGCCTAACCCTAGCCAAAGCTTTCAGCCGGCGACAGAAAACACGTCATATAAGGCCTAAAAACAAAACCCCGGCACTAGCGCCGGGGTTTCTTCACACGGGCTAAGCCCGAATGGACTTCACTCCCACTCGATCATCAACAAGCCGCCCGAGCCCGCTTGGCTAAAGGGATTCGTTGTGATTGCAATGGAGCCCTACCGTCACTTCTACCGTCAATCGCGCAGAGCTTTTGCTGACGCGGGAGATAGATCGATTTGCGGGGTGACGGCTCTGGCGGCACCTTCATCAATCAGCCCTCATATTATCCGTACCCTGCCCCCGAGACGAGCCCGAACATGCGGCCGCCGAATCAGCGGCCGAGGCGTTACCTGTCTTCAATCTCAGCTACGCCACAGTAGGTTGCCATCCTGCAACCCTCGGGCTAGAGTGCGCCCGTCGTGGTAAGTCCCACGACCGAGCGTGACAACTCGTGGAGCAAGGGCGCGGCAACGCCAAAAGGTGATTAGCAGGCACGCAAGTGCTGGGCTATCGCTTTTCTATGGTGGGCCGTGCGGGGCAGGCTTTTGCCTGGCCGGTTCCCTTGGTTCCCGGTTGTCACCCCCGTGCGGTCCACCACCAATCCGCGTGACAACGGTTGGTAGTGGCTCCTTAATCGAACCAAGGAGCATAAGGAATGCGCTACCCCCTTTTTACCCGAGAGCTCCGCCTTGGGCTGCTGGTCCTGCTGTCCACCTCTGATCTGGAGGTGTGCCATGGCTGAGTTCGAATCCTGCGTTGTACCTTTTCCGCTGCAGCGAAGCCCGCTGCATGAGTCCGAACGCTCTCCCCTACCCTCTGAAGCGGCAGCTGAACTACGCGGCGTAATGCTCGGCAATCTGCTGGATCAACTGGCTGAACCTGATGGGTTGCAGCCGGCAGATCTGCGCGTACGGATCGCTGCATATTCAGCCTTGGATCTGCTGGACGAGATGGTGGTGCTCTATCGCCGCGCGCTCTCCGAAGTACGAGGAGGTGCCAGATGAGCAAGGGTGTCATGACATGCCTGCCTCCTCATGATGGCCACCCAGGTGTCGAGATCATCTGGGCTGCTGACTGCAGAGAGGCATTCAACCAAGGCGTGAAGCTGGCCCAGACCTGGCTCGACAACGCCCGCAGCGGATGGCTCTGGGCAGTGATGATTGCCGAGCGAGATCTGCTGCCATGCGCGCTAGAACGGAGAGCCTTCGAAGTGGGCTTCCTCAGCCGCGTCCACCAGCGCATATGTTCACCCAGGTGCTGAGGCGAGCCAGCTCCCCCTTTCCTTCCAGCTGTAAGCGGATGTTCGTGAGCCGGCCCCGCCGGCTCTCGCTAACCGTAACATTCCGGCAAATTTTGGGGACTCCTCCATAACGCGGGCACCCTAGAACAGGCCGAAAGCGGCCAGAAGCTGCCTTTCAAAAGAGGCGGCCCCCTACCCAAGATAGGTAGTCCAAATTGGTTGCCTCAGGCCGAGCTTGGGCCTTGTTTCAACCAGTGCCACAACTCCGAACCGTTCGGCAGTATGAAGCCCACCATCGCTGTAGGTGCGCTAGAGTCTCTCAATCTCTCAATCTTCCAAAATGATACTCACGCATGCCTAAGGCGCACTTGCAGCAATCAGCTAAATCAGACAATGTCGAGAAGGCTATCGAGCCCATGGACGTCCCTCGGGCTCGCCAGGTTCATAAGGAAGGTGAGGTCAACATTTCTGCGTACTTCCCTGCGGATGTGAAATCTAGCTTACGCCTGGTTCAATCCAGAAACGGCAAGAACGTAAAGGATTGCTTGGCCGAAGCGTTGCTTGACCTATTCATAAAACACGACGTACCCGTGCCCTTATCCATGAAGATGAGTGGAGACCGCTGAAATGGCAGACGTAAAGGAAGGCCTGCCGATTACCCCTGCCGTCGTCCAATGGGCGCGCGAGCGTGCCGGCTATTCGTTGGAAGATGCCAGCCTGATTTTCAAGAAAATTGCCGCCTGGGAAGCTGGAGAAGCATTGCCGTCCTATGCCCAGCTTGAGGATATGGCCGACAAATTCAAAACGCCCGTCGCCGTGTTCTTCTTCCCTGCCCCACCGGCACTGCCCTCAATCCAGCAATCTTTTCGTACGCTTCCTGCCGACGATTTCGCCGCGATCCCGCGCAACATTCGGCTGCTGTTGCGTCGTGGCCAAGCAATGCAGATCAACTTGGCGGAGCTTAATGAGGGCACCAATCCGTCGAAGAACTTGATAATCCGCGACTTGAAGTTTTCGCCCAACACGTCCATCGATGACATCGCAGCCGCAGTGAGGAACTATCTCGGAGTCTCCATTGAGGAGCAGGCTAGCTGGAAGAGCGTGGACGAGGCGCTCGATAGTTGGCGTGAGATACTTGCAGCGCGCGCTGGGGTGTATGTCTTCAAGGATGCCTTCCACGCCCCGAACTACTTCGGATTCTGCCTTTACGATGCTGAATTTCCCGTCATCTACATCAACAACAGCGCAACGAAGTCAAGGCAAATATTCACGCTCTTCCACGAGTTGGGGCATCTGCTCTTCCATACCAGTGGCATCGACATTCTCGATGACTCGTATCTGAAGCATCTGGATGATGAAGATCTAAAAATCGAGGTCATCTGCAACGCCTTGGCCGCTCGCGTCTTAGTCCCTGACGATGTGCTCGACAATATGCTTGTTGGAGTTCAGGTCAGTCGCGCGATCGCAGAGCAGATTGCCAAACGCTTCAACGTCAGCCGCGAGGTGATCTATCGCAAGTTTCTTGATCGAGAACTGGTAAGTGCTGGTGAATACTCTGCCGCGGCTGATGCGTGGGCTGCACAGGTAAAAACCAAGAGTTCATCTTCTGGCAATTACTACAACAGTCATCGCGCTTATCTGGGGCAGCGTTATATCGACCTAGCATTTACTAGGTACTACCAGAACCGCTTCGATCAAGGGCAATTGGCCGAGTACTTAAACCTCAAGCCGAAGAGTCTGCCAACCTTTGCAGAAAAATTCGCGTGGGGCGGCCTCTAATGTACGTACTCGATACCACTGTCATTTCTGCCCTACACAAAAATTACTATCGCTCGCGCTTCGTGTCGCTTTGGAAACAATTCGATATGTTGGTCGATAGTGGCATGATCACGTCAACGCGTGAGGCGTATCGTGAGCTGCACGACGGTGCGGGCGCCGATACCGACTGGGCAAAGGATAATGCCTCTCTCTTCACCACTCCTGATGCCACGGAAGCAGGATTCGTCGCAAGGATCTACGCTGTTCCTCACTTTCAAGCCAATATCGAAAGGCAAAAACTGATCAAGGGTGGACGCAACGCAGACGCCTTTCTCATTGCCCGAGCCTTCGCCGTTGGTGGGACAGTAGTGACATTAGAGCGACTCAAGCCAAACGCGGTGAAGATCCCGAATATCTGCTCGCACTTTCAAATCCCATTTTTGAGTCTCGAAGGCTTTATGGAGAAGGAGGGATGGGTATTCTAGATCGAAGCTTCTAGCTATTATTGTTGACCGAAAGCAGTCGGTTCATGCGGCAGCACTCGGTCAATAGTCGTCTTCGACTACCATTCTCATGGCGCGTATTGACGTGCAGCATTTTTGCCTTTTCTGCAGGCCATGTTAGGCATAGCGAATGCAAGTGCAGTGGGCTGCGTCACCCGATTTTTACTGATCCGGCGTCTCTGTGATGCTCTGTGCGGCCAATCGGCGCGGCAGTAGCCTTCAAATCGTACACAGTTTAATGTTTAATCCGCTTTTTTGTGGACGACGTCACTCGTGGCAAGAATAAATTCAAAAAGGGTAATAAATGCTTACGATCGGATGGCGAAGGGGAGTCTGATTCAGTCGCCAAGACAACTGCTTTTTACTCATAGCAATAGCACTATTGCAGATCGAGGCTTCTACTACGCTGACACGGTATGGGGCTGGGGAGGCACTGGCCTTTTAATAAAATTCGAAGAAAAATTCTTTATCCTCACGGCGCAGCATGTGCTGGACAGTCATGTTCAGGGTTTAGAGTTTCAAAACGAATCACCTTTCTTCTCGCATGTTTTTTGTAAGAGCTTTAACTCAGACATGGAGGAGTTCGCGTTTCCTATCCGTGGCTGGAAAATTGGTCAACTCATAACGGGTGATTCACCAACCATCGATAATGATGACCTGGTGTTGATCGAGCTGGGAGATTTATTTCGCTATCCAGACCGATTCATTGACCTAGACTCAGCCCACGCACCGCAAGGACTTTCGCTAAAATCAATGTTCGAGGGTATGTATCTCATTGTCTCTGGATTTCCGGCCCAGAAAAATAATATAAATTATCACTATGAAGATGACGCTCCATTTGCACATACGGTTGGTCTCTCGAAGGATATATATCCCGGGATATGCGTTTATGAAAGTGACTTCCCATCGGTAAAACTTAAGGGGAATCTAACCCACGATGAACTCAATGGAATGAGCGGCGGCATTGTCACAAATCTTCAGCCAAAACCGAACCAGACCGAATGGGTTGGATTGGTTCAAAAGGCTGGAAACGGATACGTGCACTTCTATCCAGCAGTCTGGATTATTCCTGCTATTAAACGATTCAGGGAATCCGAGTATTACATCATCGATCCAGCGGCCGAACTCTCAGACCCCTATCTGCAAGGCACTCCTGAAGTTATCGCTGAACGTAGGGAGTACTACAAAATGATCAAACGGCTGACAGAAATGAGCAAGCGCTCGATGTCCGAAGCAGAGCTTGAAAGACTTAAGCCCTACTTGCCCCAACGCTAGCTATCAATAGCTACCAGTTGCACACCGTATACCAGTCCACGACGATGGTGCCGCTGGCACAGGAGCGCCTTTTTGGCCGATGGATGCCCTTGGACAGAGGCAGCTACCGACCCAGAGCGGTCATTGCCTAATGTTTTTGTTATGGGGCGGCGAAACGTAGCGAGGAACGAGCGAAGTGTAACCGTCCCAGCCCAGAAGGGGCGATCACCAACTCATTGTTACACGAGATGATAACCATCACTTTACTGGTTTAGTTCCAATTGTTGGTGAATACATATCTTTAGCGTGTTTTATATGGCCATAAATTAAAAACGGAACTAGCCCCGCTAGAGCAATAATGTAGTGAGCCGGAGTTATCGGCTCAGAAAACTCTAGAAATATCCAGGCCAAGAAAAAGTACCCCATAAAAATAACGAAGAACACTTTGGATGAGTCACTAGAAAACACCCATTCTTCATTCATAGGTGTGTCTTGAATATTCTTTCCACACTTTGGACAGAGAAAACCAATTTTATAGCCTTCCTTGTACCCATCAATTGCCTCGATGGCAGGAAATTCTTCTTTACAGTAGCAGCATTGATAATTCATAAGACCGTATAACGATTAAGCTAAGGGGCCGGCTTTATCCGGTCCCGAAGTGAGCGATTTGAGCGCCCTGTTAGGTGATTAACCACGAGACACCCATTCTGAAACAATTGATCTTGCAAGAGTAAACTGCGGTAGCTTTGTTTGTGCATTGATGATTTTTGTAGCATCTGACAGAGTAGTGTTTTTAAATTCACACCTATTAAAATAGCTCTGCAGCTTTTGCTGATGTCGCTTAATTGGCCGCTCAACACCAGCCAAAACCCAATACACGATATGTGCCAATGCGTCTTCGTGTTTGCCTTCTAATTTTAAAATATTGGCCATTTCCTCATGAACACTGGCATCAAGGGCGAGGGCTTGCTTGGCCGTAAAATTTGAGCGATTGGCATGCTGCATGTAGAAGGACTTTTGTTCATGATACAATCCCCAAGCCTCATCATGTTGCTTGGACTTAACAGCAGCTTTGGCTTTATGAAGTGCTGCGGCGGCCTTTCCGAGGAAGTCATATTTCTCAAATTCTGATATGACTTTTTCTGTTTGACTCAGAGCTTCTGGATCAGCCTCCGGCTTTTTCTTTTTGAAGATACTGAATAAGTCCATTTAATTACCTAACTATAAATAGACACCAAATGGTGTGATAACGCTTTGACGGGTTTGGTGGATAACATTCCTTGTCCTCTTTTCTTTCCCTTTCTAACCCGGGTGTTGCAGCGGTCGGATGACCGTATGGGTAGAAGGCCACGGTAGCATCGTTCAGATGCGCGAACGAATTCGCTTCAGACACTACTCGATACGCGCTGAGCAAGTCCATTCCCAGTGACTCCTTTTGGCCGGGAGTCGCCAGTAGCAACGGGCTGGAGTCGGCCAAGAGCGGACGGAAAGTGACAGACAGTCTAGGGAAGGTCTGAAAAAGCCCCCGCTCGAAAAATGCGCCCCAGCAACCATGCGGGTTACAGAGCGGTGATTTCGCGAAACACGGGCTTTTCAGGGTTTCCCTAGCTGAAGCGGTAGTATCTCCACTAACTGGGTACACATAAACTCTGGCATTCTCACTGCATATACCGCCTCACCGGCGGAACAATGATCTTCCGATAACGTCGTAGTTCTGATGTCGGAGGAGACTATTGAAAACGACGGATGCCAGTTCTTTGAGCTGCCTTTGCCGGACGACTACCTGCGTTCCGCTCGTGGGACACGTGAGCTCTCGATAACATTGGCTTACTCGCCAGTAGTCCGAACTACCAGAATTGATTACTTGGCCACTCAGATCAACTATCGCTTGGCTGTAGGCACTTCGCTAGACGAAGTTCAGAAGCACTTTAGCAAGGAACTCAAGGCTGAGACGGAGGTGCTCAAGGAGGCCAAGTCCAGCAATCGCGACATCTCGGCCCAGCTGAGAAACCGCGGTACGGTCCAGTCTTCACGCTGGACGCTTCGGCAGTGTAAACCGGGTGAAAAGTGGTTTTTGGTCGTGGTCAGGCAAGACCGTGACTGGAACCCCTCTGCAGCAGAGAAGGAGCCCTATTCTCTGGTGGTCACTGTAGCTGATCGGGACAATGAGCATGCTCAGCTCTACACCCAGATTCAGGAGCGGATAGCGCAGCAGGCTGTGGCAAGGGAACAGCAAAGGGCTCAACAGGCTGCTCGGCTACAGAGTCGCGGGTAGTCAATATTCGCCTGCTATTGCAAGTACCCTACGGACTCAGCCATTTAAGCAGGCAATGCATCCTCGACGTGTTTGGTTTAGTGCTCTCCGCGCAGGGGATCACGTCGCCTCAGCTGACGTTGATCTCACAATTAAAGATGAGATGCAGGCTAGACTTGGGTGCTGCCACAGCCGGGAGTTAGGTGGCCGAGCTACCACCCTCATTAAAAAAATCATCGTGAGCAACGCGCCCAAAGTCGCTGAGATCTTGGTCTTCATCACTGAACATGAAGTTCACCATCCGCTCACGTCTGAGACCTAAAAGCGTTCTGAAAAAACAGGACTCGCACAGATGGACCTCATAGCGCTCGCCATCATGAGCCGAGCCATAGCCCCAACTGGCGCGAAGAGTGCCAAATTGCAATCCTTGCCCTTCAACGCGCGTGCTATCGCCGCAGATGTCGCACAGGACATCACTGACCGATTTGCTCTGTTCCATAGCTGTGATCTTCATCGAAGCCTCCAATCAGGGTACATGCACGCCTTCGTTCATCTGGTACACGATATGCCCTCAGGAGCTTTGCTCGATGGGATTACGTGCGCCTCAAATAGGGGGTCATGCCGAGATAAGGCAAAAATTAGGACATTCGTTCTGTAACTTGCTGTATCTAAAGGAGTAAATTTGAGAGGCGCTGCTCAAGTAAAGGCCGCTTCAGCCATCCAGAAAAAAGGATGATTCACCCGCTTGGTTGCACTCGCGGAAGAACGTTAAAAACGATGCGCAACTTGCCTGTGGCGGCTAGATATTGATCAATTATCTATGCCGAGATAATTGCAGATAATTCCCCCAGTCTGTGGCCAGCGCGAGTCCATAAAATTGGAGAAAATGCCGAGTTAGAGGGCCTGCGAACAGCTTTGGCCGAGGCTTTACGCTTCGACGCGTACACAAAGCTGCGGGCTACTTAGCACTGAGGCCTCTCCCAAAAGCGACAAAGGCGGCCTCAACGAGACCGCCTCAAACCAAGTTTCATCACCGGTATCTATACCCGGGAGAGGAAGCTCTTGGGCAGACGTCAAGGATAGCACCGGTAAAAGCGCCACGGCTAATGCAGCCTCGCCCTGCTGAGCCCCTTCAGCTAGGGTGCTATTTGGTTTGTCTCGAAGCAGCGGTGTGAATGGCTCAAGACCATCATGCGAACACTCGCGGCCTAGATGGCATTATCAAAAGGCCAATTATTCTGGAGGCGGGGCCAGACTGTGCAGGACATGGGTTGACGCAACAGGGCCACCCCCAGCAGTACGGCTGCTCCAGCCATGGCGAACATAGCCAGGGTCTCCGGCACTATTCCCCACTCCACAAACCAGCGGTTGCGGCTATTGGCCAACACCGCCAGGGCTGCAGGCAATAACCACCAGCGTACGCCCTTTAGCCCGAGAACACAGGCGGCAGGCAACGTCACGCCGATCACCCCATACATCAGCTGTCGATGCAGCAACAGGGCGACGACCAGCGCAGTGGCAGCCAGGAACAGACTGTTGCGATCGGCATGATGAATGCCCCAGGCCAGCAGCAGGCCGAGCGACAAGGTCGGCATCACGTTGAGCGTCGCGCTCTCCGGCGAGAGCAGACGGTAAGGCAACTCGGAGAGCAGGGAGAAGGCCAGCAGCCAGCCGAGATAGCGTGCATTACCCTCGCTGAACAACTCGCCAGATCGGGTTCTGGCCACGTTGGCGGCAATACCCAGGCAGAACAGCGGAAACGCCAGGCGCCCGATGACGAACAGGCCATAGGCGTCTGGCCACAGATACCGCAAGTGGTCGATTAGCATGCTGAGCATGGCCAGCCACTTGACCAAATCGAGCCCGGCGTCGCGCGTCATCCCAGCAGCCCAAGCGTTAACGCGGCCAGTGCCAGATAACGCCCTGCCTTGGCCACCAGAACGATCATCAGAAAGCTCCAGAATGGCTCGCGCAGCGTGCCGGCGATGACAGTCAAAGGATCGCCGATGATTGGCGCCCAGCTCAGCAGCAGCGACCAGCGTGTTGCGGTTCAGAAAGCGCTGGTAGTCTGCACTGGTGAATTCACTCCGCCATCCGAAAGTGTCCGCGTTAACGGGATAGAACCCGACTGCTTACAATTCAGAGATTCAATTTTCCTGCGCATTCTTTTTTACCACTGACAGAGTGCTTATAGGTGTCTCAGGTTTATTCGAAATACTATCCTCAACGCCTGTCGTATTACTGAGTAGGCTATTGGTTGCGGTCTGCAGGTAGGCCTGTAGTTGCTTACCCAAACGGTCATCCAGCTCTGTAGCAGGCGTCAGCGCACCTTGCGGATGCGGGCCCAAAGTGTATTGATAGCTGCGTGGAGGCATGTCCCTAGGCAATACCAGCATACGTTCGCCACTGATCATGGCTACTGTCTGGTCACTGCCCGAGGGTTTCACAATGGCAAAGCCACTGTCGCCATCTGGCAAGCTCAACAAGTCGCGCCCCCAGCACTGGTGGCGCACAGGCTCTCCAAGCCGGCCCATGATGGTTGGGACGATATCAACCTGACTGCCGACGACATCCTGGGTCTTACCAAAGGCGTCTTGGACGCCCGGCGCGATCAACAGCATGGGTACATGGAATCGGTACAAATCCATCTCGGTTAACTGCTCTTGCGCACCAAAGCCATGGTCACCCACGACCACGAATAGGGTGTCTTTGAAATAAGGCGCTTTACGAACCTTTTCAAAAAATCGTCCAAGAGCCCAGTCAGAATAACGCATAGCTGTCAGGTGCTGGTCAAGCGAACCTTGTCCTGTGACGGGCTCAATAGGCAACACACCTGGCAGCGCGTATGGCGTATGGTTTGAAAGCGTTTGAAGGAGTGCATAGAAGGGTTTCTTTGGGTCTTGCTTGAGCAGTTCTTCTGCAGCGCGATCAAACATATCCTGGTCAGCCACTCCCCATGTCGGGTCTGATACCACGGGGTCAACAAAATCATTACGACCGATAAACCTTGTCATGCCCTGGTTACTGAAAAAGCCACGTTGGTTATCCCAGGCAAAATCGCCGTTGTAGACATACAGATCGTCGAAGTCGCGAGTGCTAAGCAACTGAGCCAGACCGGAGAATTGGTGGCCTCCTTCCGGAGTCTGCATCAAGTACTCGAAACCGGGTAAGTTTGGGAAGCAGGCCATGCTGGCAAACATGCCTTGATGGGTATGGGTGCCATTAGCGAAGAAGCGGCGAAACAGCACACCTTCTTGAGCCAACTGATCGAAGTTCGGTGTGATGCCAGCTTCGCTGCCGAGCGCGCCAACAAAGTGCCCAGCAAAACTCTCCATCAGAATCACTACGACATTGCGGACCGGCAGGCGCGTATTTTGTGGGGGCTGAAAATCGCGGCGGATCGCCGCTGTGTTCTGGTCTGCTAGGCGGTCGTGTTCGGTGAATAAGAGATCGCGTGTCAGGGTCGTCGCTTGATCTGCGAGCATGCGGCTCTTCCAAATCTTGTCGGCGCGATCACCTGAGTAGTGGTTCTTGGCTGCGGCATAAAGGCTCAAGGTGCCATTGAGGCCTAAGTGGTTGGCAAACATTGAGTCTGTGGTGAATGCATCCCCCCAGCGTAGTGGCGGCCCTTGCCGCAAAGTACCGCGCGCCACAACAACCGATATAGCCAGGCAAAGCAGCAGCGTCATACCATGACCGAGGTTATTCATTGTTCGGCGCGACTCGACGGTTGAGCGGCCCTGGCCACGAGTACGTTTATCCAGCCAACCCAGCAGTACGAAAAATAGAGCACTCAACGCCAGCCAGGCACCCAGTAGGCGCAGCACTGGAAAGCCATACCAGAGCATGCTCAGCACAGTTGCCGGGTCTTCCTGCAAATATTGAAAGACCAATGCGTTGAGACGCTGATGAAACTCTCGATAGAAATTCAGTTCAATCATGCCGAGCAGGATAGCTACCGCTGCGCAAGTTCCTAGCCAAATGCGTTGCCATGTCCGGCGGACCATTGCCGGGCGATATGCAAATGCCAGGGTCAGTGGTGCACAGATATAGACCACTAAGCGCAAGTCAAAACGCAGGCCATTAAAAAACGCTTCCGCCAGGCTGGTCCAAGCGGTAGATCCAATCAGCTCTCGGTTGAAAAGTAATAGGGCCACGCGTAACAGGGTCAGCAAAGTTACTAATAGTGCTGCACTGCCAAAAAGGAAGGCCAGGTGTTCGCTTAGGCCAAGTTTTTCTTTCGCATTGGAGGCTTCAGCGGACGCTGGCATGCGGGGAGGCATAATGGGTAGCCTTCTATAATTTAAGAATTGGAAGCTATAACAGGATTAAACCCCAAGTAAGGGCGATCAGTATCAGTGCAATGAGTTGCGCCGCACTTCCCATATCCTTGGCTTGTTTAGACAGTGGGTGGATGCTCAGGGAAATACGGTCAACAGTGCTCTCTATGGCTGAGTTGAGTAGCTCCACTACCAACGCCAGCATCGGCACGAGCATTAGCAGTACGCGCTCACTGTGGGTCACGTCCACCACACAGGCCAGCGGCAGAAGCACTGCATTTAATAACAGCAGTTGCCTGAAAGCCGCTTCGCCTTGAAACGCTGCCCGCAAACCTGCCAGCGAGTATCTAGTGGCATAAATAATGCGGATAAAGCCGCTGCGACCTTTCAACGAGAGGGCATCCAATTCGTCGCTCTGTGGCATGTTGCTCATGGCTGCAACACTCCAGCAGGGTTGTTCAGCGCTTGCTGATAGGCCTGGTGGAGAAACAACAGATCAGTTTCAGGCATGTTTCCACGGTGCCGCCCTAACTGGCCTAGGTCACGGCGAGCAGCGTCTTTGATTCGTAGACGTCGGCGGCTTTTTTCAAGATCGAGCAAGGCTATTTCGACCGTCACCGTGCCGCCTTCGTTTACCTGGGATTTGACGAAGATATGCTTGGGATAACAGCAACCATGCTGCCAGCCCGCCAGATGCAAGCGTGCTAGGGTTGTTGCGAGTTGTATCAGTGCAGCCTTCGTAAGCGCGGCACTATTCTCAACGGCGTACCACTGCTCTAGGCTGACAAAGCCTTGCAGGGCTTCGGTAACCAGCAGCGCCTGCCAGGCACCATGTTTCTGCCGTGCAGTGCAGTAAACGACGTTAGGTGTCTTGATGCCCAGGCGGGCAAAAGCGCGATAGGCCTGCAGTTCTCGCAGGATGGTCGGGCGGCCAAACGGATGCAAAAAAGTTCGGTAGGTATGTCCAATCTGACGCTTGCAGTACAAGGGTGGCCGCATTAAATCGCGCTGCTGCAACAACTGAACGCCGCTTTCGCCACCACGTCGCTTGTTGGCCGGTTCAACCCAGATACCGGAGCTATTCCACCAGCGATCAAATTCTGTAGTGATGAGCTGCGGCGATGCTTTTTCGGTCATTACGCCCATGGCTCAGGCCTCCTTGCGCAGCACATAAGTGCGCCACATGGCGTAGCCTGGAAGAAAATCTAGGTGATCGACGACGCGGAAGCCGGCTTGTTTAAATTCATCCTCGATAACTGACTTGGCTACGACAAATCGGTTTTGGTTTTGTGACGCCCGGCCTTCATCTGCTCGCCGCTGTTCCAGGCGGCGACGCTTCCATGCCTTGTAGTTGCCATCAACCCAGAGCGAAAGTATTACGCTATCGCGGCTAACGCGATGGAACTCACGCAGAATGGCCAGTCGGTGCTCAGATGATTCAATGTGATGCAGCAGACGTATGCAGAAGATGCAGTCCACCGCATTGACACCCAGGTCAATATCAAACGCCGAAGTCTGAAAGGTATTCACCCGCGAGACTACCTCTGGCGGTTGTGCGGCGCATGCTGTAGCGAGCATATCGGCTGAGTTATCGGCGGCGAGGATCACCCGATTGGGTTGCTCGCAAAGCATGGGCCAGAAACGCCCAGCACCACAGGGCAAATCCAGCACCAAATTGGGTTCATCTGCTAACTGTAGAGCCCTGCGCGCCACCTGAATATCGCGCCAGTGCGACAGCTGCCGAGCCAAGCCATCCTGATGTTTAATCAGGTACTGCTGAGCATGCTCTTGGTCATATTTACGGGAAAATTCGAGTTCGATGGGATTTGGTTTCGACATGGCGAGGCGTCCACAAGAAGGTACGCTCGCCACACTAGGGGGGTGGGCATCATGGCCCTGTCAAAAGGATGTGAAAAAATCGTCAAACAACGCTTTTCAAGGTTACGCTGAAGCATGCTCCCCCACCGGGTAGGTTCTGAACCGAGATCGTCCAACCCTGCTTGCTACAGATGCGTTTTACTAATGAAAGACCCAGCCCCAAACCATCCCCTCGCGCCTGTGTACCACGTACAAAGGGCTGGAAAATCTGCTCGTGCTGCTCGAAAGGAATGCCGCTGCCACTATCCTCTACGCGGAACTCTCCAGATCCTATTACTAGGCGTACAAACCCCCTCTCGGTGTAATGCAGTGCGTTTCGCAGTAGGTTGGCCATCACCGCGTTGAGAAAAGTAGGATTGTAGCGACCATCATCCGTACCCTCTTCAATGCACTGGAAATCCAGTTTTTTTTCTCTGAGCATTGGGCCCCAACGCTCGGCTTGCTCGGTGGCCACCTTGGCTAAACTGCTACTCGCGACAAAGGCTGTCTCATTAGCTTTATCTCTGGCTAGTTGCAGGAAGGTCTGGACCAGCTCGCGCATCTCCTTGCAAGCCCGGTCTATACGTTCAATCTGCACACGCTCGCGCTGCTCAAGCTTCACCTCTGCAAGCAACTCACAGGAAGTGGCAATGATCATGAGTGGGGTGCGCAATTCATGGCTGACATCACTGGTGAATAGCCGTTCACGCTCCAGTGACTGACGCACTTGGCCCAACGTGCTGTCAAAGGCAGCTGCCAGTTGACCAATTTCGTCATCAGGGTAATCGGGAGCAAGTGGCGGAGCCAAAGAGTGCAATTGGTCGCGATGACGCACCTGCTGAGCCAAGCGACTGATGGGCGCCATCACCTTACGCGCCATGACTAGCCCGAGCCCCCATGCGGTTGCGATGGTCAGTAGAAAGCCTGCTAGTACAACATCGAATAGAACTTGCTCACGGGCCTCGAACTCGTGTTGTTCTTGCACCAATAGATAGGTCTGATTGTTGATTTCCTGGACATAGACATAGAACGCCTCATTGCCATCGACGACCTCATTGAAGCCTTCTTCCAGATTTGCATACTGCTCGGGAATGGCATATTCGGAATGGCTAGAGGCGAAAAATCGGGTACTAGAGTCCAAACGTGGTGGCCGACCTCGATTGATATCCTGGTGCAGCACGGTATTCAGTTCCCGCTGTAACTCCTCGGAAACCAGATGTTCTTCGACAAAGTGCACCACCGCTACGATGCCTATGGAAAAGATGCCGCTTACCATTACGGTCATCAATACAAAGGCAAGCAGGATGCGCCGTGCAAAAGGTTGTTTAGATACCATCAGTTTTCTCCGCAAGGCGGTAACCAACACCATGCTGAGTATGCAGCAGCTCTGTATTGAAGGGTTTATCGAGAACCTGACGGAGTTGGTGGATATGGCTTCTCAAGCTATCGCTATCGGGGCAGTCATCTCCCCAGAGCGCTTCCTCCAGTACTTCGCGGCGTACCACGGCCGGGCTTTTCTGCATCAATACAGCTAATAACTTTAGACCAATGGGATTCAGCTTGAGCGGTCGGCCTGCTCGACTGACATGCAACGTATCTAAGTCATAGATCAGATCCGCTACTTTCAATTGGCGTTTTCGGCTGCCTTGGCTGCGGCGCAGGATCGCCTCGATACGCGCGACTAACTCGGATAGGGCAAAGGGTTTGATCAGATAGTCGTCAGCTCCGACGTTGAGGCCGTGCAGCCGGTCGTCAAGCGCATCACGGGCAGTCAGCATAAGGATTGGTACCTCGCTCTGGCCATCCTCACGCAGGCGTTTGCACACCTGATAACCGTCGATGCCCGGCAGCATGATGTCAAGCACGATCAAATCGTAGTGCCCCGTGCTGGCTAGGTGTAAGCCGCTCAAGCCATCCTGCGCGCAGTCGACGCCGAAGCCCTTTAGCTGCAGGTAGTCCAGCACATTGGCCAGGATGTCGCGGTTGTCTTCGATGACCAGAATACGCATCGGCTGATTACTCTTTGATTTTGACGCTTTTTTCACGTCGCTTTGACAGGCTACTAACAGAGGCAAATGCAGACTGCGGCCCGTTCATCCAAAAAGGATCATACGATGCCCCAGCTTCATTATGCGCAAATTCGCTACTTATCCATCGTCGTGCTGGCGTGGCTAACGGTATTCACTCTGACTCGGAGCCTGTTGCTGGTTAGCCACCTGGCAGATGCGAATATCAGCATTTCGAACCTTATGGGCTTGTATGCCATAGGGATGATCTACGACTTGAGCTTCCTGCTTTACGCGACCTTGCCAATGGCGCTTTACCTGCTGCTTTGCCCGCGCGCGATTTGGCAGCAGCGCTGGCACAAAAAGTTTATGGCCAGCGCCATGGCCCTCAGTCTATTCGTCATGCTGTTCACTGCTGTTGCGGAATGGCTGTTTTGGGACGAATTCGGCGTACGCTTCAATTTCATCGCCGTCGACTACCTGGTGTACTCCGAGGAGGTGATCAACAACATTCTTGAGTCCTACCCGATTTACCCCTTACTGGCATTGCTCGCCATCTTGGCCATTGGTCTGACATTCATCCTTCGCCGCCCCCTAGCAGCTGCCTTGGATGCCCCACGCATGGCACCTAAGCAAGCTTTATATAGTCTGGGTGTTTTGCTCTTGCTGGCCGGGCTTAGTAGCGCTTTTGTTGGGCAGAACTCCCCCCGTGGAATAGGTGGTAATGCCTATCAGCGCGAGCTGGCGAGCAATGGGCCTTTCCAGTTCTTTGCTGCGTTTCGGAATAACGAACTGGACTACCAGCAGTTTTACTCGACCCTGCCGGAGTCCGAAGTCGCCGGGTTGTTGCGAAGCGAGGTGAGCGAGCCCAATGCCCGTTTCATAGGCAGTGATCCGCTAGACATTCGCCGTGAAATCGATAATCCAGGGCAACCAAAACGCCTGAACGTAGTACTGGTGACCATCGAGAGTTTGAGTGCCAAATACTTGGGCAGTTTCGGTGACAACCGCGGATTGACCCCGAATCTGGACGCGCTACGCAAGCAGAGTCTGGCATTCAGTAACTTTTACGCCACGGGTACCCGAACTGACCGTGGCCTAGAAGCCATCACCCTGTCTATTCCACCAACGCCGGGGCGTTCGATCGTCAAGCGTATTGGTCGTGAAGCTGGTTATGCAAGTCTAGGTCAGCAGTTCGCCGCCCAAGGGTATGACAGTGCATTTCTCTACGGCGGGCGTGGTTACTTCGACAACATGAATGCTTTTTTTGGCGGCAACGGCTATCGCATCGTTGACCAAAGCAGCGTGGCCGAGGCGGATATTGCTTTCAAAAACGCCTGGGGCATGTCGGATGAAGACCTCTATAAACAAGCCCTCAAAATTGCAGATGCCGACCATGCAGCCGGCAAACCTTTCTTCCTGCAATTGATGACCACCTCAAATCATCGACCCTATACCTACCCTGAAGGTCGCATCGACATACCTTCCGGTGACGGTCGCGAAGGAGCGGTGAAGTATACCGACTACGCCATTGGCCAACTCCTTGCCCAAGTGCGGGAAAAACCCTGGTTCAAGGACACGCTGTTCGTCTTCGTCGCCGATCACACTGCAGGCAGCGCCGGTAAGGAAGATCTGCCGGTGGCCAACTACCACATCCCGCTGTTTATTTACGCTCCGGAACATATCGAACCTAGAGAGTTCACCGATGTTGTCAGTCAGATCGACCTGGCTCCAACTTTACTGGGCATGCTCAATATCGACTATGTCTCAACGTTTTTCGGGCGCAACGTGCTGCGAGAGGATCGCACTGCTGGGCGCGCTCTGGTTGGTAACTACCAGCACCTAGGACTGTTCGATGGCAATAATCTGGCCATTCTCAGTCCAAGGCGTGGCATGCGCAAACATGAAGACGCATTGGGGTTGAGCCATGAGTCGATCATTGGCACCGATGACGGGCTGCTGCGTCGCGATATCGCCTACTACCAGGGTGCTAGCTATGCCTTTCAGAAGGGACTTATAGCTTGGCGGTCAGGGTTACTGCCAGATGAAAAGTTGGGCCTGCGTTAACCTACTCATGCATTACAGGCACCGCCTGGCGGTGCTTTGATTTGGAGCTACTGAAATGACGGCCGACCGCTCAGAAAGCGCTTCTCGGTACTTTGATTTCCGTCTTGCGATAGGTATTCCATTAGGGCTTATGGCCTTACTGTTGTTGCTTGACCCTAGTGGAGTTGATTTCGCTTTGGCAGAACTGTTTTACGAGCCGGGCCAGGGCTTTATCGGTCGTCACAGCTTCTGGCTGGAAGACATACTCCATGATCGGGCGAAGCAAGCTGTTATCTTCTTGGGCGTAATGGCCATTTTCGGTTTCGTACTAAGTCTGATGCCAACCGGGTTAAGTCCCCTTCGCCGTCAACTAGGTTACCTGGTACTGGCATTGGCTTTATCAACCAGTATTGTCACTCCGCTGAAAACACTGACTGGCGTGCACTGTCCATGGAGTTTGAGCGAGTTCGGGGGAGCAGAAACTTTTACACCTTTGCTTAGTGAGCGCGCGCCAACCGAAAAGCCAGGGCGCTGTTGGCCAGGGGGGCATGCCTCGGCAGGGTTCTCTCTGTTGGCTCTGTTTTTCGCGCTGCGCGACAGGCGTCCTCGCACCGCTCGCATTGCTTTAGTTGTTGCGTTGGGACTGGGAGCCGTGTTTTCGCTAGGACGTATGATGCAGGGCGCGCATTTCCTCTCGCATAACCTGTGGACCTTGTTGTTCGACTGGCTGATCGGAGTGCTGTGCTACCGGTGGATTCTCTATAAAGCGCCACAACCAATGCAACTGTCTCAGCTTGCGCCTGATTTAGCGGGAGGACAGAACTGATGCAAGGTCTTCTATGGTTTCTTCGCCTGTGCCTGGCAGCGCTGGTATTGGTCGCTGCATTGGTAGCACTGCCTGTTAGCATGGCCTGGAGTGCCACGCCTACAACTCAGAGCCTGGCTGGCGAGACTCGGCCACAGAGTTGGGCGGAGCCGCTAGATGAGCGGTTGAACCTGTATCGGATACAGCCAAATCTCTATCGAAGTGCCTTGCCTGATAATGAGGCTGAACCGATGCTCAAAGAACTGGGCGTCACGACAGTGATCAATTTCTATCAACGTAGCGACTCAGCTTGGCTGCATGATCCAAAAATGCGCCAGATTCACCTGCCATTCCATACTGACAGAGTTGATGATACGGATGTGATCGCAGCATTACGGAGCATTCGACAGTCACAAGAGCTCGGTTCTGTGCTGATTCACTGTAAGCATGGACAAAATAGAACTGGCCTGATTGCGGCTCTATATCGCATCGTTTATCAGGGCTGGAGCAAGGAGCAAGCTCTGGCTGAAATGCGCGGTGGCGGCTTTGGCGGTGAGCAGCGATTAGACGATGCCGAACGATACTTGCAACAAGTCGATATAGAGCAACTCAAGATTGCACTTGAGGGTGGAGCTTGTAGTACAAGTCCATTGGCCTTGTGTGCGATGAAGGCTTGGATAGTCGATATGCTTAAAGTGTAATGCCAGTAACGGCATACCGAACGGTAGCGTGACGATGCAGAGATCCCAAGCTATATTGCAGTTTCATCCGTGTGCCCCTCTTACTATGCCGCCTACGGGCGGCTTTTCTTTTTCAGGACTCAAACCTGCACCGAGTTTGGCTTGAACCCAACGCCAGCTATCGTTCATGGCCTGGAACAAGATCACCCAACGGTGCAATCGTCATCTGAGCAATGCGTATCCAAGAACTCAGCGTTTCGAGATCTAGCCGTACCGATTCGGCCGCTTCCCAAATGCTGACATTCTCAGTTGGGACTGTCGGTACGACGCCCTCGATTACCGTCAGCGCCATTGCATGCAACCGCAGTAGCTCGTCGCGCATGTCATTAATTCCACCCAACTCTGCCAGACATGCATCCAGTCGGCCAACCAACTGCAGAAGCCGGGTGGTGTCGAAGTTCGCTCGCAGCCTTTCCAGTGCTACAGAATCCACTTCGCCGTAAGGAGTAGTCTGAAAAGACGCCGGCGGAACCTCAATCATGTTGCCTCCCCAGCCCAGTTGTACAGGCCTATCCCCCACCGCGCGCGACTGAGCCCCTTCTTAAAGCTTCCTCATACGCTCATGCGGGCCCGCGATTGTAGAGGGCGAGAGCGATCACATCCGATTCGATACCTATTAGAGAGTTGTTGTCGAGCTGAATACAGGGCCAAGAGCTCCAATTGGCAGCGTCTCCGCCTGCTCCTCAATCCGGCCGGCCATAAGCATGTCAGTCCGGCTTGGATAATGACGCAGTGAATCGCCCCGGATTTCTTAGACACTTTCCAGGCTCTGGAAATAACGCTTTTCAAACTCTATCGGCGACAGCTGATTGTTGAATCCATGCCGGCGTTTTGGGTTATAGAACATCTCGATGTAATCGAATACATCCGCGCGGGCATCCTGCCTGGTGCTGTAGATCTTTCGCCTGATCCGCTCCCGCTTCAGCAGTTGGAAAAAGCTTTCCGCTACCGCATTGTCATGGCAGTTGCCACGTCGACTCATGCTGCCAAGTAAGTTGTTGGCTTTCAGGAAGCTCTGCCAGTCACCGCTGCTGAACTGACTGCCTTGGTCTGAGTGAATCATCACTTCCTGTTTTGGCTTACGCCGCCAAACCGCCATCAGCAATGCATCAATAGCCAAATCGCTGGTCATCTGTGGCTTCATCGACCAACCGATTACCTGCCGCGAAAACAGATCGAGCACCACCGCCAAAAATAACCAACCCTCATAGGTGCGAATGTAGGTAATGTCCGTAACCCAGACTTTGTTGGGCTCGGTGACATTGAATCGACGCTCAAGATGATTCGGTGAGGCCGCTGGAGGCTTGCCGCCATAACGTCCTGGACGCCGCCGATATCCCGTCTGCGAACGCAGTCCTTCCTGGCGCATTAGTCGAGCAACGCGATGCCTGCCGCACTGTTCTCCAAGCTCACGCAGGTCGTCATGGATTTTGCGGTAGCCATAGACTCCACCGCTCTCTAACCAGGAGTGCTTGATCAAACTCAGCAGCCGCTGATCATCCTTAGCTCGTGCCGAGTTCGGCTCTGCCAGCCAAGCGTAGTAACCGCTGGCATGTACTTTCAGGGTCAGGCACAGGCGGCGAACCGAATAGTCTGCGGATAGCTGATTAATGAAGGCGTACTTCAGCCGCACTCCTTGGCAAAGTACGCGGCGGCCTTTTTTAGGATGTCTCGCTCTTCAGTCACACGCTTGAGTTCAGCGCGCAAACGACGCAGTTCAGCATGCTGGTCGTCTTCTTGCGCTCGCTGCTCTTGAGGCTTGCTGTAGCGCTTCACCCAGGCATAAAGGCTGTGTGTCGACATGCCCAAACGAGCAGCTACCTCAGCCACCGGCAGACCTCGCTCGGTCACCTGTTTGACTGCTTCGATTTTGAATTCTTCGGGATAACGCGGGTTGCTCATGGCACCTCCTAATGGGCCGTATTATGAGGCCTAGAGGTGTCTACGAAACTAGGGGCGATTCACCTACAACTTGAAACGGGTGATGAAAATCATCGGCACCGAAGGCCTGTTGAAGGCGATGACGGCGTAAAAGCCCCAGCTTTTGCTGCTCCAAGAGGTGCCAAAGCGCTTCATAAACGCTCTGACGCGCTATTGGCGCTGATCGCGGCTATTTGCTTGGGAAACCGCCTCGCCCAGGAACACTGGGCTGAGGCACCCAAGATGCGAAAGTGTTTTTACACACTCTGGGCCAAAAGCGGACGCTTAGGCGACCTCAATAGTCCGGAGACAGTTTCGGAAAGCCGGGAACCATTCCCGGCGCACCTTTAATCCGTTCTGACGTTCTGGTAAAGCATCAGTCGCGAGGTTTCGTGCAGCCCGCGCGTGAGCTCGGCCAAGCGGCGAAACTCTTCTGGGTGCTGCTCGGCGACATCATCGAGCGGGGTTTGTGAGGCCAGGTCATGCAGTGTCGGCTTACTACCGTCGTGCTGCATTTGCAGCAGGAAGTCTTTGGTCACGCCACCAATAAGAGGGAAAGTACCTTCCTGCAGTACCAGCGGCACTACGCGTTCGCCCTCCGCAGCCGGCTGCTGGATATCGCGACCCAGCGCGCCGTTGCGAAACTCCATACCGGCCATTCCGAGCACGCTAGGCAGCAGATCGACCAAGCCCACGGCTTCCTCGATCACTCGCGGCTCCAGCAGCTTGGGCGCATGAATCAACAGCGGTACGTGGTTGCTCTCCAGGCCCAGTTTCTCGAACGCAGGCGGCATATGGGGGATCTGACTAATGCGGGTGTTGTGGTCGCCAAACATGACGAAGATGGTGTTGTCGTACCAACCACCCTCTTTGGCGATATCCATCAGGCGTCCTATATTGAAGTCCAACAGTCGCACGGCGTTGTATTGAGCGACGCTACGCGAGCCTGCGTTCTGCACGGTCTCCAGCGGTAGATCGAGCAACTCAAAACCGTCATTTTCTTTGGGGATGGTAAAGGGCCTATGGTTGCCAGCAGTTTGGATATAGGCAAAGAAGGGTTTGCCATCTGCTTGCTGACGCAGAATGCGGTCGCTCTCCTTGAACAGGTCGAGGTCTGAGACACCCCAAACATCAACCATTGGCGATGTCCAATGACGCTCTTCGTACAGCTGGACATCGTCAATGCTCTGACGAATCAGGGCATTCATGTTGGCCCAGCCGGAATTGCCGCCGATCATGTAAAACTTTTCATAGCCCTGCAACGCATTGATCAGAGTATGTTGGCGAGTGATCAGCGGGTTACGCGTGGACGTCTCCGCGCGTGATACGTCGGGTACACCAGAGATACTGGCCCAGACGGTTTTTGCCGTGCCGGTAACGGGCACATAGAAGTTTTTGAAGAACAAACTCTGCTTGGCAAGCCGATCAATATTCGGGGTTGGGTTCAGCGGATTACCGTAAGCCCCCACTGCGCTGGTGCCCAGGGATTCGAGCATGACGAACACCACGTTCGGGCGCTGACTGCCTGCAATCGCATAGGGTTGCGGTGCTTGTTCTCGGATGAAATTCAGACTCTGCGCATCAGGCTGATCGACCCCCAGATAGCGGCTGACGACGTCGTAATGCTCCGCTACCTGATCTCGGTCGTAGGGTTCGTTTGGCACTCTCAAGGTGTCGTAGAGGAAGATCACCGGATTCAGACCGAGCGCAGATATCTGGTTGTCACCGGAGAAGAAAGCATCACTCCAGCGCAGCGGTACGGGGTTTTCCAGGTTGATGTTCTCGACGCGACCGAGAATGCCGAGGAAGACCAGCACGACCATCAGCGGGCTGCCCCAAGTCAGCGAGAGCCGGCTGATTCGCTTGGCGGAGCGGTCTAGGGTCACCCGTTCCAGGCGCAGCAGCAGCCACCAAACCAGAGCGGTCGCAGCTGCCCATCCGAGGGTAATCCACACCACTGGATAGGTCTGCCAGACCATGTCGGTGGAGATCTGTGCGTCTTCAAGGAAGCGCAGCACGGTGGCATTGATCCGCACACCCAGGTACGCGTAGTGGCCGAAATCGATAATGTAAACCAGCAGCACCGCACCCAGCGCCAAGGCAAGATACAACCGTGCCAGCCAGCGAATGGCACGCGAACGCGTCAGGTTCCATACCGGTAACCACGCAAGCAGAGCAACGGGCAACATCAGCAAGATGGCCAGGCGCAGGTCAAAGCGCAGCCCGATACCGAGCGTTTCCGGCACCGCCTCAACTTCGCCGAGCGCGCTGGCTGCAAAGCCCGAGAAGCCTAGAAAGAACAACCCACGCAATGCTGCCAGCGCCACGAAGAGAATCGCTACTGCACCAAACCAGTAGTGCAAGCGCCGCGAGTGAAGCCAACCCATCATCCAACCCTCAAATTATCGAATCATCAAAAAACCGTGATGCCTTGCCATCAGAGGCGGATTGGCAATTTCGCCTCGCGCTGTGCAGACGGCCAGCGCACGATCTTCTTCGCGACGTAACCGATCAGCGCCCCCCAGCAGTACAGGGCGATAAACGGATCGAGCAGGTAATCCCAGTAATTCGGAGAAGGCTTAACACCCAGGCTAAAGGCCAAGGTAGCCAGGCCGAGCATGCAGGCACCCAACCAATTGCGCATCACCAGCAGCGCCAGGGTCACCACGCCGACCACCACTATCAACGGGCGTGGGTTGTAGCCGAGTCGATAGGGGTCAAAGTAGGTCAGTCCCATCGTCGCCGGGTACAGGAAGAGTGCCAGCGCTGCTATTACGATCAGCACCTGCAAGCGAGTTGTATGTTGCAGTCGCGCCGCCAGCCCCGTGCGTACTGCAGTGACAAATGCCAGGGCCACCAGCGAGGTGATCGCCACATCGTCCGTAAAGCTACGCATGTAGGCTGCCAGCGAGAGCCCGTCTACGGGAATGAAACTGATTGCCAGCAGCACGATCAGTCGAACTACCTGCAGACCCGGACTGAGACCAAATCCCGGAATAAGCACGAACGCGAGTAGCGCAAAGGTCAGATGCGCTTGCCAAAGATCAAGCATTAGAGTTGCTCCTCTAGCCAGGCATCATTGAAGCTGACGTGTTTGATAAAAGTGTTGTTCCACGAATAAACCAAGTGGTACAGGCCGTCGGCGCTCTTGATGAAGTACGGATATTCGTACTCAAAATCGCAGCCGTGCTCTGAGCACACGCGGTAATCCAGATTGTTAAGGAACTCGTCAACGAGGCTCAGCCGATCCGCCCCACTGGAAAGGCGAAACTTATCGCCGATGATTTCCCGATAGGCCTCGGGGCTAAATGGATTGCCCTCAAGATCAGGCGACTCATCCAGATCGACAATCTGTTGCCAAAGATCAAGGCTGGCGTCGGTGCCCATCAGGCGAAGGCGAAAGCGCCCATCTTCAAGATCATTCAAGGCCACCAGCAAGCCATGATTGGGTGTGGCTACCGCTGCAAGGGATGAGTTAGGGTTCGAGGGATCAAGCGGATACGGCTCACTCCAAGTCTGCCCAGCATCCTCCGTACGGCTTGCGAGTACCTTATGAAAGGTATTGCCGGCATAGCGCAGCATCGCAATAGCGTTGTGCTCGTCCATGGGCACCACGGTAGGTTGCAAGGAGTGCTTGCCCTTACTGATCCGGCTTTTATCGAGCACCTCGCCAGAGGCACTGATGTACAGGTACTCGGCAAATTTACCGAGAAACTCGTGGTAGACCGGCAGCCCAATGGTGCCGTCGCTATGGAACACCGGAGCGTTACGCACCAGTGTGCTGATATTCAAAAAAGGCGTGGTGATCAGTTGCTTGGGGGGCGACCAGCTTTCGCCGAAGTCATCCGAGTGCATGGCATTGATTGCGCTACCCGCCCAGCCGCCAATCGAAACCGAGACATAGAACAGCCACAGGCGATTGTCTGGTGCAAGTGCAATGACGGGATTACCCAGTTTGCGTATGTGCTTTTGGGTGGCGTACTGAGTCGACTCACGTGTGGCTAGAACTAACTCGGCACCCCATTCCGCCGTTATGGGGTCGTAACGTGAGCCGCGAACCTGGACATCCGCCGCACCCTCTCGGGAGCCGGCAAACCAAACAGCCATCAGCCCACCATCGGGCAGTGATGCTACCGATGATGCGTGAACAAACTCTTCAAGATCTGAGGACGCGAAGCGGCTGTTGTAGAAGGGGGCGGATGAACTGCCGATCACTTCACCGGATACTGCCGAAGCAGCGAAACCAGAAATAGGGCGATCAGGGTGTAGCCACCAAGCGGAGGCAAAGACAGCAGAAAGGGAAATGACAGCCAGGGCTGAAGGCAGAAAGCCAAACTTCTTAGAGCGCATTGAAAAAACCATATTCACACAAACACGTACGCACCCTGCACTTGAGCAGGAAGCGACTAGACACAGACCTCAAGGATTGGAGGCATGGCGAAGGAGTGTTTGGCGGGTTCTTACAAGGGTCTAACTCAACTCAGGTTCAAGGAAATAGCTAAAGGACGGGCCCCAGCAAGTGGCGGATGATGGCCTAGTGAGCTCATCGATGCAATCTTGGGTATCTTGACGAAATATCCCCAAGATTATTTTCGGCAGTTGGCCTGCGCGGCTGAAAACCGCATAAAACCTGGCGTCCAGACCTGAACTGACGAGATTGCAAATGGACTGGCTTGCAACATCTGGTCAAAAAAGCGCCCAAAACCCGGTCGCAGCTGCTAATATATCGACCCGCCCAACGACCCGATGCCAAAAGTATCCCGTAGCGATGATAAATTTCTGCTCCATTCCGGCTGTTACGCCGCCATAAGTTACCCGCCCGCTTTCTAGCGTCGCTGTCTGCTGCACTTTTGCCGCAGGCCATTGACGTGCACCGTTGACCACGAACAACGGTTCTTCTTATCCCTACTGCCAACCCTGCTGAACTTCGGCCAGATCGTTTTCGTTCGCCTGCATGTCCAGGGTTGTCCTGTTGCGCCGATTTCAGTCGCAACGATTAGAAGAGGCTTTCATGCCCCCAATTACAGTTGCTGCCTTTGCGCACAATTTCCTTGGCCAGGCGCCAATTTGGTACAAGCAGGCAATTGTCGCCTTTCTCCTGCTAAACACTTTGTGCCTGTGGCGATTCTGCCTACAAGTCGCTGGATGGAGGCTGAGTGCTGAGTTTATTTCCTCCATGGCTATGCCTTCGCACACTATCCCGCTGCTTCCAAGTGGACGGCTGGGTGTGATCTCTCTCGCTAAACCGAACTGGCGTCTCTATTGCTAGAAACCCATTAATCACCTCTAACCTACGGACTTATCAATGCTGCAGAAACTTAAGCAAACCTGGTTATCAAACATACGCGGCGATTTGCTCGCCGGCATCGTCGTTGCCTTGGCGCTCATTCCCGAGGCAATCGCCTTCTCGATCATCGCGGGTGTCGACCCCAAAGTGGGTCTATACGCTTCGTTCTGTATCTGCGTGGTCATTGCCTTTATCGGTGGTCGCCCCGGCATGATCTCAGCAGCGACCGGCGCTATGGCGCTGCTGATGATTACCCTGGTGAAAAACCATGGCCTGGAGTACCTGTTAGCGGCGACGCTGCTGACCGGTGTACTGCAGATTGCAGCGGGTTACCTGAAACTTGGCTCTTTAATGCGCTTCGTTTCACGCTCAGTAGTGACAGGCTTCGTCAACGCGCTGGCCATTCTGATTTTTATGGCTCAGCTGCCTGAGCTGACCAATGTCACCTGGCACGTATACGCAATGACTGCTGCGGGCCTGGGCATCATCTACCTATTTCCCTATGTGCCGATGGTGGGCAAGGTCATTCCCTCGCCATTGGTGTGCATCGTTGTCCTGACGGCCATCGCCATGTACTTCGGTATGGATATCCGCAATGTGGGTGACATGGGCCAGCTGCCGGACACCCTGCCAATCTTCCTGTGGCCGGAAGTGCCGCTGACATTTGAGACCTTAGCAATCATCTTCCCCTATGCCGCCGCACTGGCTGTGGTTGGTCTGTTGGAGTCAATGATGACTGCCACGATTGTCGATGACCTGACAGATACCAGCAGCGACAAGAACCGCGAGTGCAAAGGCCAAGGCGTTGCCAATATCGCTTCTGGCCTTCTTGGCGGCATGGCCGGTTGCGCCATGATTGGGCAGTCCATCATCAACATTAAGTCTGGTGGCCGTACCCGTCTTTCAACCCTGTCTGCAGGTGTCTTTCTATTACTGATGGTGGTGTTCCTGTCTGAATGGCTGACCAAAATCCCGATGGCCGCTCTGGTCGCGGTGATGATCATGGTCTCCATCGGCACCTTTAGCTGGGATTCTCTGCGCAATCTGAAGAACCATCCGCTGTCGACCAACATCGTTATGGTGGTAACAGTCATCGTCGTCGTGGCCACTCATAACCTGGCCTTTGGCGTGCTGGCTGGTGTTCTGCTGGCGGCACTGTTCTTTGCCAACAAGGTCGGCCATTACATGCATGTCGGCTCCACCATCGATGACGAAGGCATGAGTCGTACCTACAAGGTGACCGGTCAAGTGTTCTTCAGCTCGGCGGACAAGTTCGTCGATACCTTCGACTTCAAAGAAGCCCTGGACAAGGTCACCATCGATCTGACCCATGCCCACTTCTGGGATATCACCGCCGTGGCTGCGCTGGACAAGGTGGTTATCAAGTTCCGCCGCGAAGGCACCGAAGTCGAAGTGCTTGGCCTGAACGAAGCGAGCGCCACAATCGTCGACCGCTTTGGCGTACATGACAAACCCGATGCCGTGGACAAGCTGATGGCCCACTAAGCCATCACGACTCCCGGAGAGCCGCCCCCACAAGGAGCGGCACCCTATCACTCATGCTCTCCGTAAAGACGGAGACAACGAGGAACTCAAATGACAACAGTCATAGCCTGCATTGACGGATCACCATCATCTGCTGCTGTGTGCGACTACTCCGCCTGGGCTAGTGTGCGCCTCGCGTCCCCGCTGACCCTGGTTCACATCCTGGAGGATGTGGCGCAAGCGCCAACAGACCTTTCCGGCAGCATTGGCCTGGGCAGCCGCGAGCACCTGTTGCAAGAGCTGGCTGACCTAGACGAGAAGCGCGGACGTTTGGCCCGCGAACAAGGCCAGCACCTGTTAGAGGCTGCCAAGCACCGCCTCGATCAACTAGGCATCGTTCATCCAAAATCCGTTCAGCGACATGGAAATCTGGTCGATAGCCTGAAGACGATGGAAGAAGACACTCGTCTGCTGGTGATTGGCCGTCAGGGCGAAGACAGCGGAAATGTTTTCCAGCACATCGGTGGCCACGTCGAAAGTGTGATTCGCACGCTGCATCGTCCGGTGCTTGTGGTGCCGAATGACTTCGTTATGCCGCAGTCCTTTCTCATCGCCTTCGACGGTAGCGCTAACGCTCACCGCGTAGTCGAAAGACTGGTGCAGAGTCCATTGCTTAAGGGGCTGGATTGTCACTTGCTGATGGTAGGTGAAGCCTCAGCCGAACAGCAGGCACAACTTGATTCGGCTACTAGCCAACTTCAGCTGGCGGGTTACACCACCTATGCGAAAACCTGCCAAGGTGATGTCGAGGATGAACTGGAACGCTACTGCCAGGAGCAGTTCATCAACCTTCTGGTAATGGGCGCTTACGGCCACTCGCGAATTCGCCAGTTTCTGGTCGGCAGCACCACGACCAGCATGCTGCGCCGGGCTACAGTGCCCCTGCTGATGTTGCACTGATCCTGAAGTCTCCGGGTGCTGGTTATACGGCACCCGTGTTTCGGTGTTTCATTACCCGGTGGCTCTGTTAGTTTTCACACACTATGCGGCTGCCAACTCCCTACAAACCGCTTAAACGCAATGCACCAATACAAGGAAAATTCTATGACCTCTGTGATGGCATGCATCGATGGTTCTCCCTCCGCACCTGCCGTGTGCGATTACGCAGCCTGGGCCAGTCTACGACTCGATTGCCCTTTGTCATTCCTCCACGTTCTCGACGAGAACCGCTATCCGACCAGCAGTAACCTCAGTGGCAATATCGGCCTAGGCAGCCGCGAACATCTACTGGAAGAGTTGGCCGAACTAGACGCTCGACGCAGCAAGCTCGCTCTGGAAGAAGGCCGTCTTATGTTGGAGGCAGCCAAAAAGCGTGCACTGGAAAAAGGCATTAGCAGCCCACTGCTTAAACAGCGTCATGGTGATCTCGCTGAATCGCTGGCGGCGCTTGAAGATGAAATCCGCCTAGCGGTGATAGGCAAGCAAGGCGATCACGCAAACGTTGGGTCTCAGGTCGGTAGCCACTTAGAAAGCGTACTGCGCACACTCAGTCGCCCGGTACTGGTTACGCCTAACGCATTCAAGCATCCGGAGAGCGTGATGCTGGCCTACGACGGTCGCCCAACCATGGATAAAGCCGTTCAGCTTATTGCAGGCAGTCCATTGTTCAAGGGGCTACCAATCCACTTGGTGATGGTTGGCGCAGACACCAACGACGCGTGGGAGCAACTCAAACTTGCAAAGGAAAACCTAAAAGCCGCAGGGTTTGATGTCCAGATCGCCATTCGCTCCGGCGAAGTAGAACCCACCCTGCATGCGTACCAGAATGAACACGCCATCGACATGGTCGTAATGGGGGCCTACAGCCGCTCCCGGATTCGCGAGTTCTTGGTTGGCAGCAATACTACAAAGATGCTCAGCACCTCGCGCACCCCTTTACTGCTCCTGCATTGATCGGGGCAGACCATGAGCGACGAGATCAACCTGACACATTTTCGAGATCTGCTGCAGATTCGCCTGGCTGAGCTACAGAGCCTTGAGTGCGCCGCACAGTCACGAGACTCCGTCGAGCTAGACCAGAGCAAAGTGGGTCGACTCTCGCGCATGGATGCCCTTCAACAGCAAGCCATGCTGGACGCAAACCGAGAACGCGGCAGACGGGAGCGCTTGCGCATCGAGGCTGCTTTTCGCCGTATCTACGAAAGCCATTATGGTTACTGTGCTCAGTGCGACGAGCCCATAGCTTTGGGCAGGTTGAATTTCGACCCCGCAACGCCGCTGTGCATTGAATGCGCGAACAAAACCGACCACAACTCTTAGGCTATGTCCTGCAATGCCGAGTGTCTAAGGGCTTGGCCTACATCAATCGCTTGATTTGACGACCCATGCAGCTGATTACCGAACTGATCCACCCCGAACTCAAATCTACCCAGGGCAGAGTCTTTCGCCGCCATGCCGCTCGCGGCATCGTGCTTCGTGATGAACAGATCCTGTTGTTGTTCACTGAGCGATACAACGACTTCAGCTTCCCCGGTGGCGGTCTCGATGCCGGCGAAGACGTCATTGCTGGCCTCACCCGCGAGCTTGAGGAGGAGACTGGTGCACGCGACATTCGAATCGTTCAGAACTTTGGGTACATCGAAGAGTACCGGCCCTATTGGAAGCCGCAGTACGACCTGATGCACATGACCTCGCACTTCTACCAATGCGAAGTAGCCCCGCAATTGCAGCCGGTTAGGATGGAAAGCCATGAGATCGCCAACGGCATGCGTCCCGTTTGGATTGATCTTCATGAAGCCATTACACACAACCTGGCCGTCATGCAGCGCCAAGAAACCTCAATGGGACAGTCCATTCAGCGTGAGACTTTCATGTTGAAAAAAGTGGCATCTGATTTGTTGCAGCCAAATAAAGTGTCCGGAATATAGAAGTTTTTTAGCAAATTCGTAGCGCTTAACTGCAGGTTGGCTGAAAGAGTTTCTTTAGATTTCCAGCGACAGCTTTGGGTTGAAATTTGACGGTGTCGAACGACCGCTTTTGGCCGGCTCCGGCCAAGTGCCAACTGCCAACTGACGAAACACGTTGCTATCACCACCCGTGGTGACGTTCTCCCTTTCCAAGGCAGGGGTTCTTGCCCCCTCAAAATCAAGAAAAATAGACGGTTTCCACCCGGCCGCTGCGCTGGGTGGAGCCTCCGCGATTTTTCCTGATTTTTTCACGACCGCCTTAGTCGCCCTAGTCGGCAGGGGTTCATGCGCAGCGCAAGCGCAGAACCCTGAAGACGAAGGAGCGAAAGCCATGAGCGAAGAAATCAGGATCTACGTTGCCGACCTGGCCGCCTACAACGCCGGTCACCTGCATGGCGTCTGGATCGATGCCACCCTGGAGCTGGACGACATCCAGGCACAGGTCAGTGCCATGCTGGCAGCCTCACCGGTCGAGGGTGCGGAGGAGTATGCCATCCACGACTTCGAGGGCTTCGACGGCTACCGCCTCGGCGAGTACCAAGGCCTCGAGAGCGCCCATGAGATTGCGTGTTTCATCGAGGAGTACCCCGAATTCGGCGGCGCCCTGCTCGCTCACTTCAACGACCTGGAACAGGCGCGCAAGGTGGCTGAGGAAGACTACTGCGGCTGCTATAGCTCGCTGGCCGACTACGCCCAGGAACTGACCGAGGAAACCACCAGCATTCCGCAGCACCTGGCCATGTACATCGACTACCGCGCCATGGCCCGCGATATGGAGTACAGCGGCGACCTGTTCACCCTGGAGACCGGCTTCGAGCAGATGCATGTGTTCTGGAATCGCTAAACCCGCGGAAGGCACCGGGGCGACCTGGTGCCTTGTTTTTTGCGCCCCTGTCCTGCCGGCCACCCGCGCGCCCCACCCGGAAGGCTGAGACTGATGCAAAGGGGCGCGCGCCCGGCTTTCAGCCTGCAGCAGGCGCGTTGTCTCCCCTGCTGATTGAGACTGTTACGGTCTTACGTTTTTGCCCAAATCCGTCGATCCGTATCCACGGATTTACGGATTTGTGAGGACGCGGATTTACGCTTTTACGGATTTACAGAAATCCGCCGATGCGGTTGTCCGGTTTTGCAGAAAACCGTAATCGGAGACTGCAGCCAAACTCGCCGCGGGCGAGACTGCGAGACGCGAGCTCGCACACGAACAGGCCAGGGTCTACCAATGAGGCCCGTCTGTTCACCTTTGAGTCCCGCTCAACGACAGCGGCCAGAAACGCCTCCAGAGCCTCTTAGAACGCTCCAGCCGCCTTACCTCATGCGCCCCTTCCCAAGTCATCTGAAGCGTTTCAACGCGCTTCTGGGCCGTTCCCAGCAAACGCGCACAGGCCCGGAGGGCGGCCATCGGCGCTAACTCCAGCACGAGGACGATGCGCCGCAGATCGTGACGCCTATCCTGAGCGCAGTTATCTCGAGCCTGCCCGCACCCAGCTCCAGGATTGGCGCCAACCCATGCCTAGAAAACCGCTGAAACATCGTAGCGCTTGCACCCCAGGCGAGCGGATCTCCGGCGCGTGCCGTCAACGGCACGGGGATATCTTCTGGAAAAGCTGTGAATTCAGTCGTGCTATCAGGCGCACGCCGACACGTGCTATCAGGCGCATCACTCTCGTGCTATTAGGCGCACGAACTCCGCTGCAGGCCACGGCTGGCGGGGCTTCCAGCCTCCCTTAACTTAACTAACTTAAAAGCTCTAACTTGTTATTGGGGAGGCCCCTGCTGTGGACAGCTCCTGATCGGGGCTGTTTGGCCGGGGAGAAACGGCCATGATCGTCGCCCTGCTCAACCAGAAAGGTGGGGTGGGCAAGACCACCCTGGCCACCCATATCGCCGGCGAACTGGCCCTGCGCGGGCAGAACGTCATCCTGCTCGATGCCGACCCGCAGGGCTCAGCACTGGACTGGACGCAGCGGCGCAGCCAGCAGGGCTTGCCCAGGCTGTTCAGCGCCGTAGGCCTGGCGCGCGAGACGCTGCACCAGGAGGCACCGGAGCTGGCTCGTCGTGCCGATCATGTGATCATCGACTGATCACCGTGCATCGCCGCCCTCGCCCGCTCGGCGTTGCTGGCGGCAGATCGCGTGTTGATCCCGGTGCAGCCCAGCCCCTACGACCTGTGGGCCAGCGCGGAGATGGTCAACCTGATCCGCGATGCACAGGTGTCCAGGCTGACGCTGCGCGCAGCGTTCGCCATCAACCGCCGCGTCAGCACCACGGTGATCGGCCGCCAAGCACGCGGCGCCTTGGCCGACCAACCGCTACCAGCACTGCAAGCCGAAGTACGCCAGCGCATCGTCTTCGCCGAGAGCGTGGCAGCCGGTCGCCTGGCACGTGAACTGGCCCCGGACGGCGCCGCCGCACGCGAGGTCAGCAGCCTGGTCGACGAGCTGCTGAGGTGGTCGCCATGAGCGGCAAGCGCATCGGTATCGGTGCACGTCCGCTGGCCGATCCACAGGCCGAAGCCTGGGTACGCCAGGACGCCGCCATCGACCATGGCAAGGCCGAGCGCTAAAGCGCAAGGCTGACGCTGGACGTGACGCCAGCACTGCGCACACGCATCAAGCTGGCGGCCTTCGACCGCGGCGTGACCACGGCGGAAATGCAGCGCGAAGTGCTGAAGCAGCAGGCCACGTCATGACGCCGGGGGACTCACCAGGCATGACGACCGCTGACACTGCCCGCAGGCAGCATATTCGCCCTGGGTTGGGCGGCGCTCATAACGTCGCCACCGCAGTTGGTCTACAACGCGTCCGACAGCGTGCCCGTCGGCTGGTATCGCACTTCGCCGGCCAATTCACTGGCGCCTGGCGATCTGATGCTGGTTCACCTACCTCCAGAGGCAATGCAATGGTTGCGCAGCACGGCCACCCGCTGGCGACCGCACAGTTGTCTGCGGCGATGGTGCCGCAGCACAGGTGTATGCAAGAGGGCCTGATGGGTGCGCATCAATGGCGTCCTAGTTGCCGGGCTCTTGCACAGAGGTCGACAGGGTCGCGCGTTGCCAGCCTGGCACACCTACCGGCGCCTAGTTGGAGAGGAACGGCTCCTGCTCAGCAGCACAAACCCGAAGTGATTCAACAGTCGCTACTTCGGCACAGTGTCGGTCGAAGGGATGATTGTTCGGGTGCAGCTCTTCTGACCGGGCTCATGTCGATGAGCTGTCCATTATCGCGTCGATCATGATGTCGATAGCGTATGCTCAGCCTGCGCATTCAAGCAGCGCGGAGCTGCAGATACGTCTGCCCTCGGCTGCCGCCCAGCGACGTCGAGGTCCTTATTATCCCCCAACCTGATTACCCTGCTCAGGCGCACAAAGGCACGGAAAAAGCGGAGGGCAAGATAAAAGGAGGCGGCACTTCGTTGGCCTGGAAAGCAGTCTGCACGGGGGTTGGAGACGGCACCCAATCAATGCGTCTGCGTGCCGCCTACACCGCAAACCTGCGCCAGCACTGGCTCTGAAGCGTGCCTAACACGCCAAACTACGATCAGGCTGGAGGTTCTCTGGATGGTCTTGCATTGACGGTTAGCTGTCCGGCCAGCTAGCCGATACGCACTGGGTCACCGAGTGGCTCGATGCCATGGTCAAACTCGGCTCATCTTGGTTAAGCTGCCATCACTTACGCACGATAAAGCCATACAGGGCTTATTAAGTGGGAACGCAACCGAAGGATCGATCATGGCGGCCAGCAGTAACTTTGCCTTTCTCCAGGAGCACGACCCCGTTTTCCTGCAGCTTGCGAGCACAGCCGAGCAGGTCTTCGCCAGCGATCCCAACACCACACTGATCAAACTGCGCCAACTCGGCGAAGCGCTGGCTCAGGACTTGGCCAGCCGTGCCGGTATCGAGTTCGATGCCACCACCACCCAGTCCGACCTGCTCTACAAGCTCAGCCGCGAGATCCAGCTGGATCAGAACATCCGCAGCCTGTTTCACACCCTGCGCGTCGAGGGCAACAGGGCCACTCACGAGTTCCGCACCCAGCATCGCGAGGCCATGGATGGTCTGAAGGTCGCCCGCGCTCTGGCCATCTGGTATCACCAGTCGTTTGGCAAGAACGCTCATGCGTTCAAACCTGGCCCCTTCGTCACCCCCGCAGATCCCAGCGCACCGCTGCGCGATCTGCAAAGCCAGATCGAACAGCTCAAGACGCAGCTCAGCGAGTCCAGCCAGCAACTGGAGAGCAACCAGAAGCTGGCCGACCTACTCAAGCAGGAGGCTGAAGAATACGCCGTGCTTGCCGAGCAAATGGATGCCGAATCACGCAGCCATAAGCAGCTAGCAGCCGAACACGAAGCCGCGTTGCAAAAGCTGCGCAGTGAGCACGAAAAAAGCCTCAAAGCCCTGCAGCAACAACTGGCGGCCCAGCCACAAGCCAGCCAACAGGTCGCCAAGCTGACTCAGCAGGCCAGCAGCAGCTTCGATCTATCCGAGGACCTCACCCGCATCCTGATCGACCAGCAGTTGATCGACGCCGGCTGGGAAGCCGACTCTCTCGACCTCACCTACGGCAAGGGAGCGCGCCCGGAGAAGGGCAAGAACAAGGCCATCGCCGAGTGGCCCACCAGCAGCCCCAAAGCATGCGCCGACTACGTACTGTTCGCCGGTCTCACGCCCATCGCCATCGTTGAAGCCAAGCGTAAGCGCATCAATATCGCCGACCGCATCCCCCAAGCCGAGCGCTATGCCCGCGAGTTCAACTTGGCGGCCGAGCATCAACAGCCCTGGCTGCTGGCGGGTCAGACGCAGCCCTGGAACGATGGCCAGGGTGGTCACTTCCGCGTGCCCTTTGCCTTTGCCTGCAACGGCCGGCCCTTTATCAAGCAGCTCGCCGAACAGTCCGGAACCTGGTTCCGTGACCTACGTAGCCCGGCCAACACGCGCAGGCCGCTGCCTGACTTCCACACCCCGAATGACCTGCTCGACCTGCTCAAACGCAGCCAGGCAGACGCCGAGGCCAAGCTCAAGGCCGAAGGCTTCTCCTACCTCAAGCTGCGCGACTACCAGGAGAAAGCCATCCAGGCCGTGGAGCAGGCCCTGGCCAACAATCAGCGTGACTGCCTACTGGCCATGGCCACCGGCACCGGTAAAACCCGCACCATCATTGGCCTGATGTACCGATTCCTGAAGGCCGAACGCTTCAAGCGCATCCTGTTTTTGGTTGATCGCAGCGCCCTCGGCCAGCAAGCCATTGACTCGTTCAACGACACCACGCTTGAGCAGAATCACACCCTGGCGCAGATCTACGACATCAAAGAGCTGGGCGATATGGCCGCCGAGGCGGAAACCCGCGTCCAGGTCGCTACCGTGCAAGCCATGGTCAGCCGCATCTTCCGCTCGGATAACCCACCTCCCGTGGGCGAGTTCGACTGCATCATCGTGGACGAAGCCCACCGGGGTTACACCCTCGATCAGGAGATGACCGAAGGCGAGTTGGCTGTGCGCGATCACAGCCAGTACCTCTCGCAATACCGCCGCGTGCTCGACCACTTCGACGCCTGCCGCATCGGCCTCACCGCCACCCCGGCCAAGCACACCAGCGAAATTTTCGGCAAACCGGTATTCACCTACAGCTACCGCGAAGCAGTGGCCGACGACTGGCTGGTGGATCACGAACCACCGATCCGCTATGAAACCCAGCTCAGCAAGCACGGTATCCGCTTCGAGAAAGGCGAGTCGGTCAGCGTCATCAACACCCAGACCGGCGAAGTCGACGTAGCCGAGCTGGAGGATGAACTCAACTTCAACATCGAGTCGTTCAATCGCCGCGTGATCACCCCGGCCTTCGACAAGGTCATCTGTGATGAGTTGGCCAAGGAACTGGACCCGTTTGGCGACGAGAAGACCATGATCTTCTGCGTCAATCAGGCCCATGCCGAACGGGTCAAGAACCTGCTCGACGAAGCGTTCAAAGAGGCCTACGGCGAGCAATACAACGAAGCGGCCGTGCGCATCATCACCGGGCAAAGCGACAAGGTTGAGCAGCTTATTCGCCGCTACAAGAACGAGCCCAACCCCAATATCGCCATCACCGTCGACCTGCTCACCACCGGTATCGACGTGCCGAAAATCTGCAACCTGGTGTTCATGCGTCGCGTACGTTCGCGCATCCTCTACGAGCAGATGAAAGGCCGCGCCACCCGTCGCTGCGACGACATCGGCAAAACCGTATTCCGCATCTTTGATCCCGTCGATCTTTACGCCAGCCTGGAAGCGGTCGACACCATGAAGCCGCTGGTGAAGAACCCCAACATCAGCCTGGAGCAACTGGTCAGCGAACTCACCAGCGGAGCCAGCCATGATGCCCCTGGCAGCCAGGACGACAGCAGCCACGCCCATGACGTGCTCGACCAGCTGAGCCAGCGAGTCATGCGCATCCTGCGCAAGGCCCAGCACAAGGCCGAGGACAAACCCACGCTGAAGAAAAAGCTCGATGAGCTTCAAGAGGTGTGGGGCGTTGAGCCGGCCCAATTACATAAACACCTGCACGACCTTGGCCCGCAGCAAGCGGCCAACTTCGTCCGCCAACACAGCCAGTTGCTCAACCAGCTCGCTGCCGTCAGCGCCCTGCTCGGTTCGGAGAACTACCCGGTTATCTCCACCCACAGCGACGAACTGCTGCTGCGCGAGCAAAACTACGGACAAAACCAGAAACCGGCTGACTACCTGGAAAGCTTTAACGACTTTATTCGCAGCCAGCTCAACCAATCTGCGGCCCTTGGCGTTGTGGTCAACCGCCCCAAGGATCTGACCCGCGAACAACTGCGCGAAGTCCGCCTGCTGCTCGACCAGCACGGCTTTAGCGAAGCCAGCCTTAAAAGCGCCTGGCGCAACCAGACCAACCAGGAAATCGCCGCCAGCATCATCGGCTACATTCGCCAGGCGGCCATCGGCGAAGCCCTGCTGCCCTTCGATCAACGCGTAGCCAAGGCCATGCAGACCATCTACGCCCAGCAACCCTGGACACCCGTGCAACGCAAATGGCTGGATCGCCTGGCCAAGCAACTGGTGCATGAAGTGGTCATCGACCCGCAGCAGGTCAATGACGCCTTCCGGAACGATGGCGGCCTCAAAGCACTGGATCGCAACCTAGGCGGCAACCTGGATACAGTACTGGACACGCTCAACCAACATCTCTGGCCTCAGGCCAGCTAACCCAACGGCAAGGAAGTCCCAATGCAAAAGCTCCCCCAAACCCTAATTGGCAGCGCGCTGCTCGGTGCCTGCTCACTGGCCCAGGCAGGCACCGTGGCCGAAGTATTCAACGGTGAAATGCTCGGCACCAACCAGCGCTACTTCGAGTCCATTGCGGGCATCCCTCGCGAGTCCTTTGGCGACGAGCACAAGTTCCGCGTTCAGGGCTGCAACATCACCGCCACCATTACTGAGGACACCGTCAGTGCGTTGCGCCTGGAACTAACCCCCCAATGCCAAGCCGACCTGACCCAATTCGTTGGCGACTATGCTCCGGCCCCTGGCCAACCCCTGACTTTCGGTGCTTTCGAACAAGCCTCTGGCGGCGGCTTGAGCTACCACGCCGATTGCCTGAGCGGTTGCGGAAACTCATACGACCCATCCGTTTACGGCCACTGGGAAGGCCCGCGCGCTGTCGATTTTATGGAAGTGCTGCTGGAAGCCGTGCAGGTTGAGGACGCTGCCATTGAGGCCGCCGATATCTGGCGTAACCAGATGATCAAAACCATGGGCGAGGATTGGGTTATGGATGGCCAGTTCAACTGCAACCGCCAGTTCGACCCGATTGCCCGGCAAGCCCTCAACACTGTTCAGGTCACGGCCGTCACGGTTGGCCAGCAGCTACGTGTACCCGGCTGCTGAAACGAAACGCAGAGCCGATTAGCCCACACAACTGGCTCACCCAATGAGCCGAATGAACCAGCTAATCGGCTCACAGCTAGCGGCCTGTCGATGAACCCATCCGGCTCCCGGCCGCACAGCTCCCCGCTGTGGGAGCACGAAGCGCAACCCGCCCGCATCGACAGGCTAAGGCATCTCTACTTTTGCGCTTGCCAAAAAGCCATTTAAAGCCAAGAATCAACAAAATTTCGTTAGAAGTTAAAGAATATGATCAAATCCATGCGTATCTCGAACTTCTACAGCTTTGCTGGCGAAACCGAAGTCGACTTCACCCTCGGCAAGAAACCCACCCCCTCCGGCTTCGATATCGACCTGGCTGATGGCAGCAGGCTGAACAAAGTCATAGCGGTGGTTGGAGCCAATGGTTCAGGCAAGACACAGCTCATCAAGCCACTGGCGTTTCTCAGTTGGTTCATCTGTGATTCGTTTCTGGAGAACGACCCAGACAGTGCGATTTTTTACCGCCCCCATCGTCTGCACGCCTCAGAAGAGACGCTCATAGAAATCGACTTCCTGCTGGCCGGCGTCGAACATCGCTATCAGCTCGCCCTTCAGTCGGGGCAGGTGATCCGAGAAGTTCTGCTGCAACGAACCAGCAGCCAGTTCAGTTACCTGTTCCGCCGCGAGCGTAATGGCGAAGGCTTCAGCTTCAAGCAAAAAGGCTTTCCCTTCCCCAAGGCCCAGGCCGAAAGCATTCGTGCCAATGCATCGCTGCTAGCCGCAGCCCACAGTTACGACATCCGCGAAGCGCAACCTTTCATCGAGTATTTCGAGCGGGTGACCAGCAACGTCAACGCCATGGGGCGGCGCCATTTCCAGCATGGCGAGGTGTTTGTCGCAGCGAGGGATTATGAGCAGGTGCCCCAGCTCAAGGTGCGTATGGTGGAAGCCATGCGCGAGTTTGACCTTGGCCTGAGCGACATCGCCATTCGCCAACGCGTAATTACCCGTGAAGATGGCAGCGCCAGTACGCTACACGAAGCCTTCGGACTGCACCGCAACAACACTGGCCACGAGTTCGAGCTGAGCTTCTTCGATGAATCCAGTGGTACCCAGTCCGCTTTCGTGCTGCTGGGAAAAGTCCTGCACGCTCTGGAGTTTGGCGGTATCGCCGTTATCGATGAAATCGACAACGACCTTCACCCGCACCTGATGCCACGCATGCTCGACTGGTTCCGTTTCGAACACAGCAATCCGCATCAGGCGCAATTGATCTTCACTTGTCACACACCGGAGTTGCTCAACCATCTTCAGAAGCATCAGGTCTACCTCTGCGAGAAGCGTGACCAGTGCTCCGAAGCCTGGCGCCTAGATGAAGTTCAGGGCCTACGAGCCGACGACAACCTTTATGCCAAATACATGGCAGGTGCCCTCGGCGGGGTGCCGGATCTATGAAGCGAGCAGTACGCAAGGGGCCGCGCAACATCATGCGCAGCACCCTGCTAGTGGTGGGTGAAGGTGCAGATGACCGAGCCTTCGTAACCCATATGAAACAGCTCTACTGCCCGCGCGACAGCGGCATCAGCGTCAAGGTCGAAGCGGGTGATGGCGGCTCACCGGGCAACGTCATCACCCACGCCATTCGCAAGTACCAGGGCAAGGACTATGACCGACGTCTGTTCCTGCTCGATGCCGACCTGCCACCTGACGACGCGGACTACAAACGCGCCGCCAAAGAGGGCTACGAAATCATTCTTTGGCGGCCACAGTGCCTTGAAGGTGCTTTGCTCGATACCTTGGGCGAGCAGGTGGGTGAACACGAAAGCAGCCAACAGCTCAAGGCTCGCCTGCATCCTCGCTTGGATGGTAGACACACTGACGCCTGCGCCTACGCAACGCTCTTCACCCGGCAGATACTGGATGCCGGGCGAAATGCCACCGTCACCCAGGTACGCACAGCATTACAGCCCCCCGCTGGTAACTAAGGCGCGCATGGCCATCCTTGAAAAGCCCCGCCTTGGCCACTACCCTCGGCAACCACATACCCGCCATGCCTCTGACTGCCCCGGCAGCCACGCACAAATCGTGCGGGTTTTTTATTTCTGGTAGGAAGCCCCATGACCCACTCCGATATCGTCCAGAAGCTCTGGAACCTCTGCGACGTGCTGCGCGACGACGGCATCAACTACAGCGACTACGTCACCGAACTGGTCTTGTTGCTGTTTATCAAAATGGAATACGAGCAGGTCCAGAACAACGACAGCTTCGCCCACAAGCTGCCCGAGGGGGCACGCTGGCCCGATCTGGCCGGCAAATCCGGTCTTAACCTGCTCGACCACTACCGGCAGATGCTGCTGGATCTGGGCAAGAACAGCGACCCGCTGATCGCCGCCATCTATGCCGACGCGCAAACGCGCCTGAAAGAGCCGCGCCACCTGGAACAGTTGATCAAAAGTCTGGACGGCATCGACTGGTTCAGCGCCCGCCAGGATGGCCTCGGCGACCTCTACGAAGGCCTGCTGGAAAAGAACGCCAGCGAAACCAAATCCGGTGCCGGCCAGTACTTCACCCCGCGCCCGCTGATCGACAGCATCATCAACTGCCTCAAACCGCAGCCCGGTGAAACCATCCAGGACCCGGCTGCCGGCACCGCCGGCTTTCTGATTGCCGCCGACGCCTATATCAAGCGCCACACCGACGACCACTACGACCTCGACGCCAAGGCCCAGGCCTTTCAACGCAGCCGCGCCTTTGTCGGTATCGAACTGGTGCCCGGCACCCGCCGCCTGGCGCTGATGAACACCCTGCTGCACGGCATGGAAGGCGACGAGGAAGGCGTGGTGCACCTCGGCAATGCCCTTGGCCAGGTCGGCGCCAGCCAGCCCAAGGTCGAGGTGATTCTCTCCAACCCGCCCTTCGGCACCGCTAAAGGCGGCGGTGGCCCGACCCGCGACGACCTCACCTATAAAACCAGCAACAAGCAGCTGGCCTTTCTCCAGCATATCTACCGTGGCCTAAAACCCGGTGGCCGCGCCGCCGTGGTACTGCCGGACAACGTGCTGTTCGAAGCAGGCGTCGGCACCGACGTACGCCGCGACCTGATGGACAAGTGCAACCTGCACACCATCCTGCGCCTGCCCACTGGCATCTTCTACGCCCAGGGCGTGAAGACCAATGTGCTGTTCTTCCAGAAAGGCACTGCCGACAACCCACGCCAGGAACAAGACTGCACCCAGCGCGTCTGGGTCTATGACCTGCGCAGCAATATGCCCAGCTTTGGCAAGCGCACGCCCTTTGGTGCGCAGCACCTCAAACCTTTTGAGGATGCATACGGGGATGACCCGAACGGCAATAGCCCGCGAGCGGAGAATGTCGAAGGCATTGGCGAGCTCAGCCGCTTCCGCGTCTTTACCCGCGAGCAGATCCGTGAGCGTGGCGACTCGCTGGATATCAGCTGGCTAAAGGATGCCGACAGCCTGGATGCCGCCGACCTGCCTGCCCCGGAATTGCTGGCCGGTGAGGCCATGGCCGAACTGACCGAGGCACTGCATGAGCTGGAAGAGTTGATGAAAGCGCTGGGTGCGGGCGATGAAGTGGCGGCGCAGAAGCAGTTAATGGCGGAGGTGATGGGGCTTTCGGTGGTTCAGGAGGCTGGGGATGAGTGAGTTGCCGAGTGGCTGGGTAAGTACAACGATTGGAGAGATCAACGATTACTCCAGTGGCAACATTGATCCGTTGAAAGCGCCAGCACAGGTTTTTGAACTGTATAGCGTCCCAGTTTATCCAACGGGGAAACCGGAACATCTGCTTGGTCAGGACATTGGCTCGACTAAGCAATGTGTTGAGCCGGGTGATGTACTTCTATGCAAAATCAACCCTCGCATCAATCGAGTTTGGATGGTCGGACCGAAATCTGAGTTACCGCAGATTGGCTCATCTGAGTGGGTCGTGATTCGTCAGCCACTAATTCACTCTGGTTTTCTGCGGTACCAACTGAGTGAAAGCAGTTTCCGCGACAAGCTGTGTTCAGAGGTATCTGGGGTGGGCGGCTCGTTGACGAGAGCGCAGCCAAAGAAAGTGGCAACGTATCCCGTTGTGCTCCCGCCATTCGCCGAACAAACCCGCATCGCCGCCAAGCTCGATGAACTGCTGGCCCAGGTCGACACCCTCAAGGCCCGCATCGACGGCATCCCCGCCCTGCTCAAACGCTTCCGCCAATCCGTCCTCGCCGCCGCAGTTTCCGGGCGGTTGACGGAGGAGTGGCGTGCACAAAATTTTGGTTGCGTTGACGAAGGAGGTCCAATAACGGAGCCAGCCAGTAGCTCGCTTCCAGTTGGCTGGTCGTCAAAAACCGCAGGTGATATCTGTGGATTCATCACCAAAGGAACGACCCCCTCAAAAGAAAAGATGACTGCTGGCCACGGTGAGGTTCCATATATCAAGGTCTATAACCTGACATTTACAGGGGCGCTAGACTTCTCCATTGACCCAACGTTTGTCGACTCAAGCACCCACTCGACTGACTTGAAAAGATCCATTGTAAAACCCGGCGATGTCCTAATGAATATTGTCGGCCCACCGCTAGGCAAGGTTTCAATCGTCCCAGCAACTTATCCTGAATGGAACATAAACCAAGCTATCGCACGGTTCAGAGCAGGCGACGAAATTTCCGCTGCATATCTGGCTCTCTGCCTGCGTACCGAAGAAGTCCTAAGCCATGCGGTCTCGCGCGCAAAAGCCACAGCAGGTCAATTCAATCTGACCCTCGAGATTTGCAGAGAGCTTCCACTTCCGGTTCCGCCGGCGGAAGAACAAACCGAAATAGTCCGCCGCGTCGAACAACTTTTCGCCTTCGCCGACCAACTGGAAGCCAAGGTCGCCTCGGCCAAAAGCCGTATCGACCACCTGACCCAAAGCATCCTGGCCAAAGCCTTCAGAGGCGAACTGGTGCCGCAAGACCCGAACGACGAACCGGCCAGCGTGCTGCTGGAACGCATCCAAGCCCAACGCGCCGCCGCACCCAAGGCCAAGCGCGGCAGAAAGGCCTCGGTCTAAACACGCCCCCGCACCCGCCAACACAGGAGCTGCCGCATGAACCCCAAGGACTGGATTGATTTGCTGCAGCGCTTGCTTGCCTGGCTCAGTGAGCGGCGCAACCCGGTGCGCCAGCAGGCAGCACGCGTGCTGGCGACCTTTGAAGCCCATGGCGTGGCCCGTACTGAGATCAATGCCCTGCTGCCGGAGGCGCTACAGCTTTCGGCTTACCAGTGGTCTAGTGCCGATCAGCTCAAGCTGGCCTTGCGTCAGGCACATCTGGATTGGCTCAATCAGCATTTCGCGCTCGAAGAAGGCTGGCTCACCGGGAAAAGCGACTCAGCCCACCAGCATCTATTCAGCTACAAAACGCCGGGGCAGCTGCATCATTGGTTTCTGGAGAACCGCACGCCTGTGGCCGACTTCGAGTTCAAGCTGCATCTGGTAACCCCCGACACTCACGAAATCGGGCCGGACTCAGAAGGCTATTACGCCCTGGTTCTGGAGCAAATGGATGAGGACCACTCGGCGTGCAGTCGCTTTTACCACCTCACCGAAGGTGGAGACCTCAAGCATTGGCCGAGCCTGATTCATCTTCTGCAGGTGTTGGCGATTGCCCATCACCACGGTGCCCTCATGCGCCGCTCGCAGCTGGATGCAGCTGCCCTGTATCAGCTGAGCCACCATAAAGGGCTTATTCCCAACTGGCTGGACAGGTGCCGCCCTCATCTGCTGGAAGCTGACCATGAGCTATGGCCGCATTTTTCTGGGCGTCCCACCTGGCTCGAGGAGTTGCGTGCAGATACCGAGCAGGGGCTCTTTGGTGCCCAGCTGATTGAGGTCGTTGAGAAGATCCGCACGGACATTCAACGTTTCTCACGCCAGCCTGGCACGCGACACTGTGGCAGGTGAAATTAGAGCTTCTGAGGTACAAAAACGGTACGCTAGCAGTACAGTCCCTAGCTTTTTCAGGTTTCGCAAAATTTCGCTCAATCCCAGTAACCACGCTGCTTTCAGCTTGTTTTACTTGCGTTGAGCTGCTCACGGTTTTGCTGGGCCTGCAGCGTTTCGAGGCAACTCATAATCCTCTGGCCCACGGTTCGCAACGCGAACCCCAGAACTGTGCGGGAGCTTCAACGCAGCCTGGACCGGAAGCAGCTCCTACACCAGACTACGCCACAGCATGTTGGCTCATATGGTATTGAAACCCACCATCTCCCCATGGAGTGTAATCATGGAGATAGAGATGGATACTTCTGCGCGTACTACCGAGGTTCTCGATACCGCCTCTGACCAGTCCCTCCCCTTACCGGGCACGGAAGCCTACGAGTCGCTTCCGCAGTTCCCGAAGGGCAGCCCCCTGCCCTTCCGGCGCACAATTCGCAAGCATGAGCTGAGACAGATAGTCCCTCTGGCTGAATCAACGATCTACGAAATGGAACGTCGTGGCGAGTTCCCCCGGCGCTTCAACCTGACACCACGTTGCGTGGTCTGGGATCTGGCCGAGGTGGAAGCCTGGATTGAGGAGCGCAAGCGAGCACCTCGGCTCAATATCAGCAAGCCGGATGTTTATCTAAGGAAAACCCGCCCTGTCCGGGCGGGCTCCAGCCAAGCATGAAGTCTGCCGCCCTCATCCGACAAGGGCTTGCAGTTCCTTGGAGGCGGGGCGCGTTAGCCGCCGTTCTTCCTTGGCTAGATTGACCTGCAGGGCCACCTGAGCCACGTCCAAGACACCGCCAGGCAGCAAATAGCTGCCTTTGGCTTGCAGCCAAGTCAGCACATCCGCCAGGTGCCAGATCGAAGCACTGCCCTCATGCACCGGCGCCGGGAAACTGCTCGGATAAGCCAACATGAGCTTGCGCATGTTCTGGCGCGACACGCCGACGATCTCCGCCACATCGGTGAGGCCGACCAGATCCGGTGCCACCTCGATCAGCCTGGCCGACGGTATGGCAATGCGCACGTCGGCCAGTGCGCTGCGCACAGCCGCTTCAGCGTTCTCCGCTTCACGGGTGAACTCCAGCGCCAGACGACCGGGCTGACCAATGCCGATCAAGGCATCGTCGCAGCCGGCCTCGCCAAGGCGCTCGACCAACGCCTCCGGATCACGGTCATCGTCGGCCAGTTGGTATTTCAGTGTGAAGGTGTATTCCATAGCGCTACTCCTCTGCGCCCTCAGCGGTCTGCCGCTGCTTACGGTGCGTGGTGCAGTTGTCGACGACGCGCCGAAGGGCACGCGCATGGTTGCCTGGGTTCTTCGGTGTGCTCCACACGCTGGTGATGCAGAACTCGCCGCAGCGACACTCTTCATCGTTGTAGGGACAGAAGATTCGTCCCCAAGCGTGGCTACCACCCAGCTCTATGCGCCAGCCCTGCTCTTCGGCATGCCTGAGTGCTTCTTCGACCTCTTTCTTCGAGTGAGAAGGACGGGTCATCAGTGATCTCCAGTATTCGCATGACCGGCAAGGTTGTCAACTGACAACCTTGCACTTTCCTTAAACCGTGGCACTCAATACCGGCACTACAACGCGGTCCGGCAGCAGCTTGGGAACATGAGTGCGGCCGTCGATCCAAGCGTCGATCATGTCCGCCCACTCCTGCAGCATGTGCCGGCGCTGCTCCGCGTACTCAGCCTTGTTGTAGACCGAGCGCGAGGAGCGACCATCTTCGTGAGCCAGGCATTTCTCGATCCAGTCGCCGTTGAAGCCCACCTCGTTGAGCAGCGTGGAACCAGTCCTGCGCAGGTCGTGGACGGTGAACGGCTCCAACGGCAGGCCTGCTTCCTTCGCACGGGAGGCGATGAGCTGAGTAATGCGGTTCAGGGTGGCGTGCGACATGCAGCGGTAGATGTCATAGCGCGAGGGCAACACATAGCGGGAACCGGCCGCACAGGTGTGCAGCGCCACGAAGATGTCCAAGGCCTGGCGCGACAGGTAGACAACGTGCGGGTTACGCCCCTTCATCCGCTCCTTGGAGATCGTCCAGGTGGCGTTCTCGAAGTCCACCTCGTCCCAGGTCGCCTCGATCAGCTCGCTCTTGCGTACCAAGGTCAGCAGCACCAGACGCAAGGCCAGCTTGATCGTGGGATACGCGGCGATAGTCTCCAGTTGGTGGAAGGCCAGCCGAATTTCGGTAGGGCTCAGTGCCCGGTCCTTCGGAACGAAAGTGGCAATGGAAGACGACTTAACGTCGTCAGCCGGATTCTCGACCTTCTCGCCATGCAGAATCGCGAACGCATAGACCTGTTTCACGATGTCGCGAATATGGACCGCAGTTGCCGGCGCCCCTCGTGCCTTTACCTTGGCACACAGTGCTCGCAGATCGTCAGGGGTGATTTCGGTCAGCAGACGATTTTCGAAGACCGGCAGGATGTCGCGGTCGATGATGCTTTTGCGCATCGCGCGAGTGCTGTCGGCCATGCGCGCACCGGCCAACCACTTCGTCAGCGTTTCACCGAAATTCTTGGCGGCGCTCAGACGCCGCTTAGCGCGCTGCTTCTCCAGGGAGGGAGACTTGCCCAGGGCGACCATGCGCTTGGCATCGAGCAGCTTCTCGCGCGCCATGGCCAGGGAAATGCCAGTTGGCCCATAGCGCCCGATGGTCAGCGTTTCTCGGCGTCCATTGAGACGGTAGTCGTAGCGAAAGGTGACGGTACCGGTAGGCGATACCGTCACGTACATACCATCGCGGTCGGAAGCCTTGTACAGCTTGGACTTGGGCTTGAGATTGCGCAGTTTGGTATCAGTAAGCATCGAGGTTTTTACTCCTGTTCATGACGGCTTTTACCGTCAAGGGTCAGGAGACCTGTTGATGCCGGGAAAGCCGCACGGGGCAAGCTTTCCCAAGGAGCGATTTACCGTCAAAGACCGGTTTTGACCGGATAGTAAACAGAGCGGTCTCAATCCGACCGCTGTTTACTACCGTCCCCGCTACCGCCAATCCGTTCTGCTAATCGGCGATAGGTCACGATAACCATTGCAACGAATTTTCTTTTAAATCAACACGTTGCAATTGGCTATCGATACATCTCAATGAGCCCAGAAGGACCCGACATCACTCCCACTCAATCGTCGCTGGCGGCTTGCTCGACACGTCGTAGGTAACGCGGGAGATGCCTTCGATTTCGTTGATGATGCGGCCGCTGACGGTTTCCAGCAGCTCGTAGGGCAGGTGCGCCCAGCGAGCGGTCATGAAGTCCACGGTTTCCACGGCGCGCAGGGCAACGACCCAGGCGTAGCGACGGCCATCACCGACGACACCGACCGACTTCACCGGCTGGAACACCACGAACGCCTGGCTGGTCTTGTGGTACCAATCGGCCTTGCGCAGCTCTTCGATGAAGATGTGGTCGGCGCGACGCAGCAGGTCGGCGTATTCCTTCTTCACTTCACCGAGGATGCGCACGCCAAGGCCCGGGCCCGGGAACGGGTGGCGGTAGACCATGTCGTAGGGCAGGCCCAGCTCCAGACCGATCTTGCGCACTTCGTCCTTGAACAGTTCACGCAGCGGCTCGACCAGCTTGAGGTTCATTTCCTCCGGCAGGCCGCCAACGTTGTGGTGGCTCTTGATCACATGGGCCTTGCCACTCTTGGCGCCAGCCGACTCGATCACGTCCGGGTAGATGGTGCCCTGGGCGAGGAACTGGATGTTGTCCAGCTTGCTGGCCTGCGCGTCGAACACGTCGATGAAGGTGCGGCCGATAATCTTGCGCTTCTTCTCCGGGTCGGACTCGCCGGCCAGGTTGCTGAGGAACTGCTCTTCGGCATCGGCGCGGATCACCTTGACGCCCATGTTCTCGGCGAACATGGCCATTACCTGGTCGCCTTCGTGCAGACGCAGCAGGCCGTTGTCGACGAACACGCAAGTCAGCTGGTCGCCGATGGCCTTGTGCAGCAACGCCGCGACCACCGAGGAGTCGACACCACCGGACAGGCCGAGCAGCACGTTGGCGTCGCCGACCTGGGCGCGCACGGCAGCGATGGCGTCTTCGACGATGTTGGCCGGTGTCCACAGGGCTTCACAGCCGCTGATTTCCAGCACGAAGCGCGAGAGGATGCGACCGCCCTGCTTGGTGTGGGTCACTTCCGGGTGGAACTGCACGCCGTAATAGTGGCGAGTGTCGTCGCACATGGCGGCGATCGGGCAGCTCGGGGTACTGGCGAGGATGTGGAAGCCTTCCGGCAGGCGGGTGACCTTGTCACCGTGGCTCATCCACACGTCGAGGCCAAGCACGCCGTCGGCGTCGACATGGTCTTCGATGCCGGCCAGCAGTTGGCTCTTGCCGACCACGTCGACACGGGCGTAGCCGAATTCACGCAGATCGGAACCTTCCACCTTGCCGCCGAGCTGTTCGGCCATGGTTTGCATGCCGTAGCAGATGCCCAGCACCGGCACGTTCAGGTCGAACACCGCTTGCGGCGCGCGCGGGCTATTGGCTTCGTGCACCGACTCCGGGCCACCGGCGAGGATGATGCCGCGCGGAGCGAAGGCGCGGATGTCCTCGTCGCTCATGTCCCAGGGGTGCAGTTCGCAATAGACACCGATCTCGCGCACACGGCGGGCGATCAGCTGGGTGTACTGGGAACCGAAGTCCAGAATGAGGATGCGGTGGGCGTGAATGTCGTGGGCCATGGCCGTCTCTCGTAGGTATTCACAAATGACACGGGGCTGATCGAACAGCCCCGTTATTCATACATTGCAGCGAATCAACCAACTCTGTAGTTGGGCGCTTCCTTAGTGATCTGCACATCGTGGACATGCGACTCGGCCATGCCGGCGCCGGTAATGCGCACAAACTCCGGCTTGGTACGCATCTCTTCGATGGTGGCGCAGCCGGTGTAGCCCATGGAGGCACGCAGGCCGCCCATCAGCTGGTGAACGATGGCACTCATCGCGCCCTTGTAGGGGACACGACCTTCGATACCTTCCGGCACCAGCTTCTCGGCGCCGGCCGAGGAGTCCTGGAAGTAACGGTCGGAAGAGCCCTGCGCCTGCGCCATTGCGCCCAGCGAGCCCATACCGCGGTAAGCCTTGTAGGAGCGGCCCTGGAACAGTTCGACTTCGCCCGGGGCTTCTTCGGTACCGGCCAGCATGGAGCCGATCATCACGGCGGAAGCGCCGGCGACGATGGCCTTGGACAGATCGCCAGAGAAGCGGATACCACCGTCAGCGATCAGCGGTACGCCAGTGCCGGCCAGTGCTGCGGCCACGTTGGCCACGGCGCTGATCTGCGGAACACCGACGCCAGCCACGATACGGGTGGTGCAGATCGAGCCTGGGCCGATGCCGACCTTGACGCCATCGGCGCCGGCTTCGACCAGCGCCTTGGCAGCTGCGCCCGTGGCGATGTTGCCACCGATCACCTGGACTTCCGGGAAGTTCTGCTTGACCCAACGCACGCGGTCGATCACGCCCTTGGAGTGGCCGTGAGCGGTGTCGACGATGATCACATCCACACCGGCATTGACCAGAGCGCCTACGCGATCACCGGTGTCGGCACCAGTACCGACGGCAGCGCCAACGCGCAGACGACCTTGATCGTCCTTGCTCGCCAGCGGGTAGGCCTTGGCTTTCTCGATATCCTTGACGGTCATCATGCCCTTGAGGGTGAAGGCATCATCGACGATCAGCACCTTCTCGATACGGTGCTTGTGCAGCAGCTCGCGCACGGTTTCCTTGGCGGCGCCTTCCTTGACGGTGACCAGGCGTTCTTTCGGCGTCATCACGTCACGCACTTTAGCGTCCAGACGGTTCTCGAAACGCACATCGCGGGAAGTGACGATACCCACCAGGTCGCCGTTGGACAGCACCGGCACACCGGAGATGTTGTGCAGACGGGTCAGCTCGAACAGGTCGCGCACGGTGGCGTCGGCCTCGATGGTGATCGGGTCCTTGACCACGCCGGCCTCGAACTTCTTGACCTTGCGCACTTCGGCAGCCTGCTGCTCGATGGTCATGTTCTTGTGGATGATGCCGATGCCGCCTTCCTGGGCCATGGCGATGGCCAGGCGCGCTTCGGTGACGGTGTCCATGGCAGCGGACAGCAGCGGGATGTTCAGTTCGATGCCGCGGGTCAGGCGGGTCTTCAGGCTGACGTCCTTGGGCAGTACCTCGGAATAACCGGGGATAAGCAGGACGTCGTCGAAAGTGAGTGCTTCTTGGCTGATGCGCAGCATGGCGGGCTCCCGAGCGGGAAAATAAGAAGCGCGGCATTATACCCAGCGACCTCATTTCACTCAATGCAAAGTGTATCTCTAGGCAGCCACATCTTGAAAATCATAAAATAATGATTCTCAAAAACACCTGCACTTGAGTGCCAAATGAAATCTTACCGTCCCTCCCTGAGCAGCCAATGCGCTGCCCTGCTGACCCTTTGCCTGCTGCCTGCCAGCCAACTGCTAGCCCAAGAGCTCGAACTACCTAGCCAGGAAGTGGTCGCCAAACCTAACGTCGAAGAAAACGGCTATCAGGCCAAGCGCGCCAGTACTGCAAGCAAATCCTCCGTAGCGCTCAAGGATGAAGCCCAGTCGGTACAGGTGGTAACGCCACAGACCATTGAGGACTTTCAGGTCAGATCGCTGGACGATGCAATGAAGTTCGTCAGCGGCGTCATCCAGAGCAATACACTGGGCGGTACAAAAGATGCCTTCATCAAGCGCGGCTTCGGCACCAACTCCGACGGTTCGGTACTACGAGACGGTATTCGCTCGAACCTGTCGAAGAACTTTACCGCCACCAGTGAGAGAGTGGAGGTGCTAAAGGGCCCTGCCGCTCTTCTTTACGGAGCGATGGATCCAGGCGGCCTTATCAATGTCATCAGTAAGTTGCCGCAATACCAGCAGCGCACCACCGTGAGCGGATCTGCTTTCAGCGAGGGTGGCGGCTCGCTCTCGCTGGACACGACAGGGCCAATCGGCGACAGCGGTTTTGCCTACAGGCTGATCACCGAGCGCCAGAACGAAGATTACTGGCGCAACTACGGTTCTCATGAGCAGGTGCTCATAGCACCTTCGCTGACCTGGGCTGGGGAGCGCACCAGCCTGACGCTCTCATACGAGTACAACGATTACTCCGCGCCATTCGACCGCGGCACGGTATTCATCGACGGCCATCCAGCCGACATCGACTACGAAAAACGTCTGGATGAACGCTGGGCCGAAACTCGCGGTATCGCTGAGAGCGCCCGCGCGGTGCTCGAGTACCAATTGAGCGATGATTGGAAAAGCCGCTTCACCTATGGCTGGAACAATGACATCTATGGCCTTTCCATCGCTCAGCCGGTTTCCATGAATGCCGCCACCGGCGCCTTCCGCCGTGTAGGCAACGGTGCACACTACGATGACGAAACCCGTTACAGCGGCCTGGACTTCATCGGCCAGCAAATGATCTTCGGTCAGCGCCACGATTTGCTGCTCGGCATCGAGCATGAGCTGAACGATCAATACCGAGGCAAGACCTACCGTAACCCCAACGGAATGCGACACGATATCGACACCCATAATCCCGTATACGGCAATCTGCCCGAACCCAGCGTCGTCAGCCCAACGCAGAGCAATCGCCGTAACGAGCTGACATCGACGTCCGTTTACTTCAAGGACAACTGGCACCTCGACGACAGCTGGATTCTGGTGCTCGGCGGACGCTATCAGCACTACGACCAGTACATCGCACAGGGGCTCGGCGCCAGCCGTACTACGCTCTTCGACAAGAACGACCAGACGCTTATTCCTTTCACAGGACTGGTATACAAGGCCAGCGATGCCCTCTCTTTGTACGGCAACTACAGCCGTTCGTTCGTTCCCAACACCAGCGTTACCGATGCCGGCCAGACCTTTGACCCCGAGGAAGGTCGCAGTTACGAGGTGGGGGCGAAGTACGATCTACGACCCGGCTTGAGCCTCAATCTCGCGCTTTTCGATATCGTCAAAGAAAACGTCGTGGTCGGCTCCGGGGATGACATGGAGGCTGCCGGCAAGGTCGGCTCACGCGGCGTGGAAGTGGATCTGGCTGGCCGGATCGCCGATGACTGGGAACTGATAGCAACCTATGCCTACACCCATACCGAGCTCCTCGATGATCCCAGCAACAAAGGCAATCGCCTGGCTCAAGCCCCCCGTCACACTGGCAGCCTCTATCTGACCCACGAACTGCCAGTTGACGATCAACTAGGCACATGGCGCGTCGGCGGCGGCACCCGCTATATCGGCGAACGTACCGGCGACAACGCCGACAGTTTCCGCCTCGATAGCTACACCTTGGCTGACGCCTTCGTACGCTGGGAATACCCGCTACTGGGTCACAAGACCTCGTTGCAGCTGAACCTCGACAACATATTCGACAAGCACTACTACCCTTCCACCACGGGCAGTCAGCTCAACGTAAGCGTTGGAGAGCCGCGCACGGCAAGGCTCTCCGCCAGCGTCGAGTTCTGACTTACGCCGGATCGTCGACCCGTACCTGCCTCAGCGCAAAGCCCAGGCGTTCGCCGAACTCTTCGACGAACGCCGGGCGCAAGCCGGCTTCAGCCCAGCCGTTAAAGATGAAGCCCAGGTTGGAAAAGCCGCACGGCTGCAGGAACAGGAAACCGTTGATGTCATCTTCATGCCCGCATTCCGGGCAGGTGAAGTTGTCGGTTTCCCCTGGCCACCACACCTCCAGGCTGTCGAACAGCGGCACGCCGACCTCCCTGCGGCATTCGGCGCAGCCCGCCTCTTCGAGAAAGCTGCGCGTCGGCACATAGATACAGCGATTGGTGATGATTTCCAGACCATTGTGCGCCTCACCATAAGGCAGCATCTCAGGACGCTGGGCGATACGCCGAGCGCCGGGCCCGATGGCGTAGGCCATACCGTTGCCACCCTGACCGCAGGTGGTCGGCAATGCCTCGACGATTTCCCGTTTGACCAGCCAGCGCAGCATGGCCTGGGCCTTCTGCTCGTGAGCGGGAAGCGTGGATATCTGAGGGACGAGGATCAGTTGCGCGGTCATGGTGTTCGAACAGCTGGCAAGGAAAGGGCGGCAGCTTAGGCACTACCGCCGGCAAATCAAGCCCCGCGACAAATCACGGCAGCCGCCTGTGCTTCACGACGGGCCACCCAGCGCGCACGCAGCACGTCGTAGATCCAGTTGAACGCCAGGGTGTACGGCAGGAAGAACAGGATCAGCACAATATCCAAGAGCAGCGCCTCGAGCAGACCGATCGACAACCACCAGGCCGCCAGCGGTACCAGCACGATGATCAACCCCACTTCGAACAGCAACGCATGGCTGACCCGCGCCCACAGGCCGCGCTCGAAGCCCAGACGACTCTGTGCGCGGTCGAACAGGTAGTTGAACAGCATGTTCCACAGCATCGCCACGGTGGAGAACATCAGGGTCAGCACACCCAGGTGCAGCAGTGGTTTATCCATGAACCAGGCCATGGTCGGCGCGCAGATGAGCACTGCGATGGTCTCGAAGGCCAGGGCGTGACCGATGCGCTCACGCAGGGAGCGCGGCAGGGGCTGAGTCATGAAACGAACCTCGTGATAAGTGACAACGAGCGCTATGATCATCGGAATATCAGCCAACCCAAAGGCAGCTGCCATCGGCAAAACCGATATGAATATTTCCCCCGATTCACTCCAGGCCTTCGCTCAGGCCGCCAACTGCGGATCGCTCAGCGCCGCAGCGCGGCGTCTGGGCAAGAGCCAGTCGACCATCAGCGAGGCCGTCGCGCGCCTGGAAATCGACCTGGGCGTGGCACTGTTCGAACGCGGCCCACGCAAACTGCAGCTGACCAAAGCCGGTGCCAGCCTGCTGGCCCATGCGGAAGAAGTGCTCTGCGCCAGCGACCGCCTGGCGCGACACGCCGCAGGTTTGGCCAGAGGCCAGGAGCCGCGACTGACTCTGGCACTGTCCGACGCCTACCAGCCGAAACAATACGAAGTTCGCCTGCAGGAGCTGGATCAGCGCTTCCCCGATCTGCAGTTCGAAAGTCTGATCGCCGAACAGGCCGATGTGCTCGATCTGATCACCCAGGGCCGCGCGCAGCTGGGACTGCTCGCCGCGCAAGCGGCCTATCCACCGCATATCGCCCACGCCCGCCTGGAAATGAGCAGCGAGTTCGGCCTGTTCGTCGCCAAGAATCATCCCCTGAGCAAGCTGCCACGAGTGCGTCAGGACGACTTGTCGCGCTGGCGTCTGCTGCGCTTGAGCAGCGTCGCCCATGACGATGCGAACACGGACGAGTTGCCCGGCAGCGGCGGCCGCTGCTGGGCCGCGCCGGACTATCTGATGCTGCTGGAAATGGCCAGACTGGGCTTCGGCTGGGCCGAACTGCCGCGGCAACTGGTCGATGCCTACGGCTTTGGTGGCCTGCATGAACTGCCCTGCAGCGGCTGGCCGCGGCGGGTCACGGTGGACGCCATCTGGTCGCGCCAGCGCGAACTCGGTCCGGTCGCGGCCTGGTTGCTCGAACGCCTGCTGCAAGACGCCTGATGAAGGTCGCGCCAACGTCGCTCTCGACTTATCATGCCGCCCCATGATCAATGACCCTTTTGCCCGCCTGAACCTCGACCGCGAGGTGCTCAGCGTCAGCCAGCTCAACAACCGCGCCCGCCTGCTGCTGGAGGACGTGTTCGCCGGCATCTGGGTCGAGGGCGAAATCTCCAACCTCGCCCGTCCAGCTTCCGGCCACATCTACTTCACCTTGAAAGACAGCCAGGCCCAGGTGCGTTGCGCGCTGTTCCGGCAGAACGCTGCGCGTGTGCGCCAGGCGCTGCGTGATGGTCTGGCGGTGAAGGTGCGCGGCAAGGTCTCGCTGTTCGAAGGGCGTGGCGACTACCAACTGATTCTCGACGCCGTGGAACCAGCGGGCGACGGAGCCCTGCGCCTGGCCTTCGAGGCACTAAAGGAAAAGCTCAGCGCCGAAGGTCTGTTCTCTACCGAACGCAAGATCGCCCTGCCCGCCCATCCCAAGCGCATCGGTATCGTCACCTCGCCTACCGGCGCGGTGATCCGCGACATCATCAGCGTGTTTCGTCGCCGCGCGCCGCAGGTGGAGCTGAACCTGATCCCCACCGCCGTACAGGGCCGTGAGGCCACCGCGCAGATCGTCCGGGCCATGCAACGCGCCGACGCGCAGGGTTTCGACGCACTGATCCTGGCCCGTGGTGGTGGCTCACTGGAAGACCTGTGGTGCTTCAACGAGGAAGCCGTGGCCCGCGCCGTGGCGGCCTGCGTGACGCCCATCGTCAGCGCCGTGGGACACGAGACGGATGTATCCATCGCCGACTTCGTCGCCGATGTGCGCGCCCCGACACCCTCGGCCGCTGCCGAACTGCTGGCACCGGACAGCAGCGAACTGGTGCAGCGCCTGCACAATCTGCAGCGCCGCCTGGTCCTGCAGATGCAGGCCCGCCTGGCTCGCGAACGCCTACGCCTGGAAGGAACGAGCCGACGCCTGCGCCATCCCGGTGAGCGCCTGCGCCAACAAGCCCAGCGCCTGGACGATCTGGACATGCGCCTGCGCCGTGCCTTCAACCAGCAACTGGCCAATCAGCGCGAGCGTCTGGCCCGTCTCGACGCTCGCCTCGCCGCACAGCATCCGGGGCGTAGCCTGGCCCTGTTGCGCCAGCGCCTGGATGGCCTGGCCACACGGCTTCCACGCGCCATGCAAAGCCAATTGCGCAGCCAGCGCCAGCAACTGGGTGCACTGGCCGCGCAACTGCAGATCGTCAGCCCGCTGGCCACCCTCGGTCGCGGCTACAGCATCCTCCTCGACGAACGCGGCCAGGCCGTGCGCCGCGCCGCGCAGACCCAGCCCGGCCAGCGCCTCAAGGCGCGCCTGAGCGAGGGCGAGCTGGACGTGCGCGTCGAAGACAACCACATACAACCGGCGACCTTGTCGCTATTGGATTGACTGAACATGCCTGCCCTTGCCCGCTTGAACGAACGCTGCTCGCGAACATTCATGACCCAAAAGCTTCGCGGGCAGAGCCCGCTCCTACACAAGCTGTGCCTGTTCGTCCTGGCTCTGTGTCTGGCCCTGCCCGCCCACGCCGAAGGCTTTATCACCCGCCTGCTGAACAAGCCGGTGCCAGGTGGTGTGGCGGTGATCGATCTGGGCAACCCGGCGCAGGCGCCCAAAGTGCGCTATCAGGGCAAGCCGGTGCTGACCGTGCATGAAGACAGCAAGCGCTGGATCGCCATCGTCGGCATCCCACTCAGCGTCAAACCGGGCACTCAGCAGGTAGAGGTCGAGGGCGGCCAGAAGCTGAATTTCCAGGTGGGTGCCAAGCACTACACCGAGCAGCGCATCACCATCAAGAACCAGCAGCAGGTCACCCCCAACGCCGCCAACCTCAAGCGCATCGAACGCGAGCTGGCCGAGCAGACCCGCGCCTACCAGCAATTCAGCGCACGCCAGCCGAGCAACCTGATGTTCGACAGACCAGTCAACGGCCCGCTGTCCAGTCCGTTCGGCTTGCGTCGTTTCTTCAACGGCGAGGAGCGCAACCCGCACTCGGGCCTGGACTTCGCCGCCAACCGCGGCACACCGATCAAGGCGCCAGCAGCCGGCAAAGTGATCCTCATCGGTGACTACTTCTTCAATGGCAAAACGGTGTTCCTCGATCACGGTCAGGGGCTGATCAGCATGTTCTGCCACCTGTCCGAGATCGACGTGAAGCTTGGCGACGAAATCGCCCGAGGCGGCCACGTCGGCAAGGTCGGCGCCACCGGGCGCGCCACCGGCCCACACCTGCACTGGAACGTCAGCCTCAACGACGCGCGGGTCGACCCGGCGATCTTCATCGGCGCGTTCAAGCCCTGAACGCACGCAGCCTGCAACAGCCGCCGTTTGGGTTAATCGAGTATCTTTGTTAGGGTACGGCGGCTCAGATGGCCGCCCTGCAGCGTCGGTCATTTCTTCTGTCTGCTTCGGAGCCGGAAATGCCGAATGAGCTCAACACCTGGATGGACTGGCTGAACACTCAGCCAGAACTGCTCACCCTCACCGCTACCCTCGCCCTGATCGTCGCCGCCTGGCTGTCGAACTGGGTGGTCAAACGCATCTTGGTTCGCGCCATCTACCGCCTGGTCGGCGCGACCGCCCTGGGCCGCCATGGCCAGATCAAGGAAAGCGGCATCATCAAGCGCCTGTCCAACATCGTGCCGGCGCTGGTGCTGTCCAGCGGCGTGGTTCTGGTGCCGGGCATGCCCGCTGCTGTGGTGGAAGTGACGCGCAACGTCTGCGGCGCCTTCGTGGTGCTGACTATCGCCATGGCCATTGGCGCGCTGCTGGATATCCTCAACACCCTCTACCAGCGTCGCCCCAACGCACACCTGAAGCCGATCAAGGGCTACTTGCAGGTAATAAAGATCGCCATCTTCGCCATCGCCGCGATCCTGATGGTAGCGGCGCTGATCGACCGCTCGCCGCTGATCCTGCTGTCCGGCCTCGGCGCCATGGCCGCCGTGCTGATGTTGATCTTCCAGGACACCCTGCTGTCGCTGGTGGCCAGCGTGCAGATTTCCTCCAGCGACATCATCCGCGTCGGTGACTGGGTGGAAATGCCCCAGCTGAACGCGGACGGCGACGTGATCGATATCGCCCTGCACACGGTCAAGGTGCAGAACTGGGACAAGACCATCACCACCATCCCAACCAAGCGTTTCATCACCGACCCGTTCAAGAACTGGCGCGGCATGCAGGAGTCGGGTGGGCGTCGGATCAAACGTGCGCTGTTTCTCGATCAGACCAGCGTACATTTCCTTAGCGACGAGGAGATCGCACGGCTGCGCCGCTTCATGCTTCTGGATGAGTACCTCGATCGCAAGGACCAGGAACTGCAGGACTGGAACGCCAAGCTGGCCGAGCACGGCAAGGAAGCGGTGAACACCCGGCGCATCACCAACATCGGCAGCTTCCGGGCCTACGTCGAGCACTACTTGCGGCACAACCCGAACATCCACCAGAACATGACCCTGCTGGTGCGCCAGCTCAGTCCGACTGCCGACGGCCTGCCGCTGGAAATCTACTGTTTCACCAACACCATCGCCTGGAATGCCTACGAAGGTATCCAGTCGGACATCTTCGACCACCTGCTGGCCATCCTCCCCGAGTTCGGCCTGCGCGTGTTCCAGCATCCGAGCGGTGCGGACATGCGCGAACTGCGGCCAGCCATCGTCGAACAGCACGGGGCAGCTCAATGAAACGCTAGTGGTGCGTCCCTGAACGACGTGTTACAGAGCCTTTGTCCCAAAATCGGTCGGAGCTTGCCATGATTACCCTGCATCACCTGAACAACTCGCGCTCGCAACGCATTCTCTGGATGCTCGAAGAGATTGGTATCGAGTACCAGATCAAGCACTACCAGCGCGACCCGCAGACCATGCTCGCCCCTGCCGAGCTGCGCCAGGTGCATCCTCTGGGCAAGTCGCCGCTGATCACCGACGGCGAACTGACCCTGGCTGAATCGGGCGCCATCATCGAATACCTGGCCGAGCGCTATGGCGATTGGTTGCTGCCTGCCGCCGGCAGCCCGGAACGCCTGCGCTGCCGCTACTGGCTGCATTACGCCGAAGGCTCGGCGATGCCACCACTGCTGCTCAAGCTGGTCTTCGACAAGCTGCGCAGCGCGCCAATGCCGTTCTTCATCAAACCCATCGCCAGAGGTATCGCGAACAAGGTCAGTCAGGCGTTCATCTCGCCGCAGCTGAAGCTGCATTTCGACTACCTGGAGAGCCAACTGAGCGAGCACGACTGGTTTGCCGGTGATGCCTTCAGCGCTGCCGATATTCAGCTCAGCTTCCCGCTTGAAGCAGCTGCCGCCCGTGGAGTGCTAACCAACCACCCGCGTCTGAGCGATTTTCTGCAACGCATTCATGCCAGGCCGGCTTATCGCCGAGCCCTTGAAAAAGGTGGCGCATATGACTACGCCGATTGAAGGCTGACTATAAGAGGTGCAGGGGCGAGCCGCCGCAAGCCCCCACAAACACGATTCGCCGAAAACACACCTTTCAAAGCAATAAAATCCGCCAGTAAACGCTATCCAGCAATAAATCGGCGTTTTTTAAGCAAGCATTGCCATATCCACCTGCTATGGATAGGGTGCCCACATGAAAAACATCTTTCTCGTCCGCCAGCTCGCATGCCTGCGACTGGTCAGCCCGCGACTGCGAAGCCCCGCCTGAAACCCCGTTTCATGGCCGCCCGGCCTCGTGTTCGACTCCCATTTCGCAGGACCCTCTCATGACCATGCTCAAAGACCCGTCGCAGAAGTACCGTCCGTTCACCCAGATTCAGATTCCGGACCGCACCTGGCCGGACAAGATCATCGACAAGGCGCCGATCTGGCTGTCGACCGACCTGCGCGACGGCAACCAGTCGCTGATCGAGCCGATGGATGCCGAGAAGAAGATGCGCTTCTTCAAGTGCCTGGTGGCCGTGGGCCTGAAAGAGATCGAAGTGGGCTTCCCGTCCGCCTCGCAGACCGACTTCGACTTCGTCCGCGAGCTGATCGAAGGCGGCCATATCCCTGACGACGTCACCATCCAGGTGCTGACTCAGGCCCGTGACGACCTTATCGAGCGCACCTTCGAGTCGCTGAAAGGCGCCAAAAAGGCCATCGTCCATTACTACAACGCCTGCGCACCGAGCTTCCGCAAGATCGTCTTCAACCAGGACAAGGCCGGCGTCAAAGCCATTGCCGTGGCCGCCGGCACCACCATCAAGCGCCTGGCCGATGCCGCGCCGGAAACCCAGTGGGGCTTCGAGTATTCGCCGGAAGTGTTCAGCAGCACCGAGATCGATTTTGCCGTCGAGGTGTGCAACGCGGTGATCGGTGTGTTCCAGCCGACCCCGGCGAACAAGTTGATCCTCAACCTGCCCGCCACCATCGAGTGCGCCACGCCGAACAACTACGCCGACCAGATCGAGTGGTTCGGTCGTCACGTCGACCGCCGCGACAGCGTGCTGATCAGCGTGCACACCCACAATGACCGTGGCACTGGCGTCGCAGCCTCGGAACTGGCCGTCATGGCTGGCGCCGACCGCGTCGAAGGCTGCCTCTTCGGTAACGGCGAGCGCACCGGCAACGTCTGCCTGGTGACCCTGGCGCTGAACCTCTACACCCAGGGCGTAGACCCTGAGCTGGACTTCTCCGACATCGACGCCGTGCGCAAGGTGGTCGAGGACTGCAACCAGATCCCGGTGCACCCGCGCCATCCGTACGTCGGCGATCTGGTGCACACCGCCTTCTCCGGCTCGCACCAGGACGCCATCCGCAAGGGCTTCGCCCAGCAGAAGCAAGATGCCCTCTGGGAAGTGCCCTACCTGCCGATCGACCCGGCCGACATCGGCCGCGACTACGAGGCGGTGATCCGCGTGAACAGCCAGTCGGGCAAGGGCGGTATCACCTTCCTGCTCGAGCAGGAGTACGGCATCAGCCTGCCGCGGCGCATGCAGATCGAGTTCAGCCAGGTAGTGCAGCGCGAAACCGATCGTCTTGGCCTGGAAATGACTGCCGCACAGATCCATCAGCTGCTCGAAACCGAATACCTGCAAGCGCGCAGCCCCTACACCCTGAAAGGCCATCGTCTGCAGGAAGAGAATGGCACCAGCGCGGTGGATATCGAGGTTATTGAAGGCGCTGAAAAACACCACTGGCGCGGCATCGGCAAGGGCCCACTGGAAGCCCTGGCCGCAGCCCTGCCCGTCGCGGTGGAAGTCATGGACTACAGCGAGCATGCTATCGGCGCCGGCACCAATGCCAAGGCGGCTGCCTACATCGAGCTACGTGTCAACGGCGGTCGTGCCCTGCACGGCATCGGCATCGACGAGAACCTGACCACCGCGAGCTTCCGCGCCCTGTTCAGCGCGCTGAACCGCGCCCTGAGCCAGGCCGAGTCGCAAGCGGCCTGATTTCCTTAAGCGCCACTCACAAAAACGCCGGGCAATGCCCGGCGTTTTTGTATGCGCAGCCCGGATGAAATCCGGGAGCAATGTGCTCAGATATCGAAAATCATCAGCACCGCGAACATCAGCGCGGCCAGGCCGAGGGTGAACATCACACCGATACCCGCCGACCGCCAGTTGGACAGAAACGCACCACCGGCCTCTGCATGCTGCTTGAGATCGGCTTCCATGAGGCTCTTGGCAAACATGATCATCGCCATCAACTGTGCAATGGCGAACGGCATGGCGGGCACCTCCTCCGGCAAGACGAAAGCCAGGACCAAGGTAACCACCAGAAGCAAGACGGAAATGCCCCAGACCATCGCCACTCGATCTGCCTTGCCGAGCAGTTGCAGGTTATGCGCCAGCAGCCAGGCGCCAGCCAGCGGCGTGCCGATGAAGGTCGCCAGGCCAACACCCGCGACGCTGTAGAGCGGCGACTGATTGGTGGGGGCCTGCTGCAGGTCGGCCTGCGGAGGCTGAAAGGGATTGCTCTGCTGTACGTCCATGTTCATGTAGCTCCTGATCAGTTCAAGGTGAAGGCATCGGCATCCAGGTGTGCGGGGAAGCGCTCGCGGTAGGCAGCCAGTGCCTCGCTCGACAGCCGGGCGCGGAACACACCATCACCATCGCCAGCCGCCAGCAGGGTCTCGCCCTGGAAATCCAGTACCTGAGAATCGCCAGTATATCCGTGGCCCTTACCGTCCTCGCCGACGCGGTTCACAGCCGCGACATAGCACAGGTTCTCGATGGCTCGCGCTGGCAGCAGGCGGTTCCAGTGCTGGCGACGCGCCCCCGGCCAGTTGGCGGTATACAGCAGCAGATCGGTGCCCCCCGCATCGCGACTCCAGACCGGGAAGCGCAGGTCGTAGCAAATCAGCGGGCGCACGCGCCAGCCCTTGAGCTCCAGCACGACCTGCTCGCTACCGGCGCGGTAATGCTTGTGCTCACCGGCCATGCGAAACAAGTGGCGCTTGTCGTAATGCGCCAGCGGGCCGTCCGGGCGGGCCCAGAGCAGGCGATTGCGGTAGCTGCCGTCGGCCGCCTGGATGATCAGGCTGCCGCAGATCACCGCATCGATACGCTGCGCCTGCTCGCGCAGCCAGACGCTGCTGGGGCCATTCTCGGGCTCGGCCAGCTCGGCCGACTCCATGGAAAAACCTGTGCTGAACATCTCCGGCAGGATCACCAGATCAGCGCCACGCGCCTGCTCCAGCAATGCCTGAAAGTGTTCACGGTTGGCCGCCGGATCATGCCAGGCCAGGGTGGTCTGGATCAGAGCCAGTTCGAGATCGGGTTTGCTGCTCATCGGGGCACCTCGTTCGCCGTAGGGCGGGTGAAACCCGCCAACTCCTTACAGGCAGGTTACACCCGCCCTACTCTCACACCGCACAGAGTTTCTCGGCGGCCTGGCGCAGGGTTTCTTCACGCTTGGCGAAGCAGAAGCGCACCAGGCGCATATCCTCGGGCGCCGACTGGTAGAACACCGACACAGGGATCGCCGCCACGCCGTGCTCACGCGTCAGCCACTCGGCCATGGCCACGTCGTCCAGATCGGGGCGAATGGCCGAATAGTCGGCCAACTGGAAATAGGTCCCCGGAGCGCGGGTGAAGGTGAAGCGCGAGCCAGCCAGCAGATCGCAGAACAGGTCGCGCTTGGCCTGGTAAAAAGCCGGCAGCTCCTCGACATGCTCGGGGTGCGCGGCCATGAAGTCGGCCAGTGCGAACTGCAGCGGCGTCACGCCGCAGAAATTGACGTACTGATGGATCTTGCGCAGTTCCGCGGTCAGTGCCGGCGGCGCCACCACGTAGCCAGTCTTCCAGCCAGTCACGTGATAAGTCTTGCCGAAAGAGCTGACCACAAAGGCGCGCTGATACAGCTCGTCGTGGGCCAGCACGCTGGCATGGCGGGCGCCGTCGTAGATCAGGTGCTCATAGACCTCGTCACTGATCACATGGATATCGCGGCCACGAATCAGCTCGGCCAGCTTGTCCAGGTCGGCACGGGTCAGCAGCGCACCACTGGGGTTGTGCGGGGAGTTGAGGAAGATCAGCCGGGTGCGCGGGCTGATGGCATCACTCAGGCGCTGCCAGTCCACGGCGAAATCCGGCAATGCCAGCGGCACATGCACACAGCGCCCGCCGGCCAGCTCCACCGACGGCTCGTAGCTGTCGTAACAAGGGTCGAGGACGATGGCTTCATCACCCGGACGGATCAGCGCCTGTACCGCGCAAAAGATCGCCTCGGTGGCGCCGGGGGTGATGGTGATCTCGCTGTCGGCATCACGCTGCACGCCATAGCTGCGGGCGATCTTCGCCGCCACCTGCTGGCGCAGAATGGGCAACCCGGTCATCGGCGAATACTGGTTGCGCCCTTCCATGACGTGGCGCGCCACGGCTTCGCGCAATGCCTGCGGCCCATCGAAATCAGGGAAACCCTGGGACAGATTGATCGCGCCAGTCTCCAGAGCGAGCTGGGACATCTGCGTGAAGATGGTGGTGCCGACGTTGGGCAGTTTGCTGACGAGCATCGCGACTTCCTACGAAGAACTAGGCAAGCCGCGAGGATAGCCGAAGGGCGCCATAGGCGGCACCCGCAGTGCTTATGAAAAAGAGCTGGAAGCTTATGCCGTGCACGCCGAGCGATCTCCGGCGTGCACGCTTCTGCAGAGCTTACTTGCGCTTGTCCTTGCGCTTTTTCTCGGCCTTCTTGTGGTGGCTCATCAGGCGACGCTTCTTGTTCACCTGGCGGTCGGTGAGCTTGTTCTTGTTGCCCTCGTAGGGGTTCTCGCCCCCCTTGTACTCGATGCGAATCGGCGTACCGACGAGTTTCAGCACACGGCGGAAGGTGTTTTCCAGGTAACGGGAGTAGGCGCGCGGTACGGCGTCGACCTGGTTACCGTGAATCACGATCAGCGGCGGGTTGGCACCGCCCAGGTGGGCATAGCGCAGCTTGATGCGGCGACCATTGACCAGAGGCGGCGCGTGGTCGCTGATGGCGTCTTCGAGAATCTGCGTCAGGCGGCTGGTCGGCCAGCGGGTGATGGCCGACTTGAACGAGGCCTGCACCGACTTGTACAGATGGCCGACGCCAGTACCGTGCAGGGCAGAGATGAAGTGGATATCGGCGAAGTCGACGAAGAACAGCCGGCGCTCCAGCTCGGTCTTCACGTAATCCTTCTGCCCCTGGTCCATGCCGTCCCACTTGTTCAGGGCGATGACCAGGGCGCGGCCGCTTTCCAGCACGAAGCCAAGCAGGTTGAGGTCGTGGTCGACCACGCCTTCGCGGGCATCCATGACGAACACCACGACGTTGGAGTCCTGAATGGCCTGCAGCGTCTTGACCACGGAGAACTTCTCCACGGCCTCGAAGATCTTGCCGCGACGGCGCACGCCGGCGGTGTCGATCAGGGTGTACTTCTCGTCGTCACGCTCGAACGGGATGTAGATGCTGTCGCGCGTGGTGCCAGCCTGGTCATAGACGATGACCCGCTCTTCGCCGAGCATACGGTTGACCAGGGTCGACTTGCCCACGTTGGGGCGGCCGATGATGGCCAGCTTGATGCCATCCTTCTCGCTCGGGCCGGGAATGCGCTTGGCCTCCTGGCCTTCCAGCACTTCTTCCTCTTCTTCGGCGCCCTCTTCCGGCTCACCAGCGTCCTTTGGGAAAGCGCCGAGAACCACTTCGAGCATCTGGGTGATGCCACGACCATGGGCACCGGCAATCGCCAGCGGTTCGCCAAGGCCCATGGGGCTGAACTCGGCGCGAGCCAGGTCGACGTCGAGGTTGTCGACCTTGTTCACCACCAGGAAGCTCTGCTTGTTACGACGGCGCAGGTGCTCGCCGATCATCTGGTCGGAGGCGGTCATGCCGGCGCGCGCGTCCACCAGGAACAGCACGGCATCGGCCTCTTCAATGGCCTGTAGCGACTGCTCGGCCATCTTCGCGTCGATGCCTTCTTCGTCACCGGAAATACCCCCGGTGTCGATCACGATGTAGGTGCGCCCCTGCCACTTCGCCTCGCCATACTGGCGGTCGCGGGTCAGACCGGACAGGTCGCCGACGATGGCGTCGCGGCTGCGGGTCAGGCGGTTGAAGAGTGTGGACTTGCCGACGTTCGGCCGGCCCACCAGGGCAATTACGGGAACCATCAGGCTCTCCACTTGAGTTAATTCAGAAAATGCAAAGGCCGCTGCACGGGCAGCGGCCGGAATCTGTTGCGCTGCTGCATCCAAGACTCAGGTCTGGATGCAGCATAGTCGGTTCATTTGATGGTCAGTGCCACCAACTTGCCGCTGTTGCCGTAGACGTACAGCCAATCCCCGACCACCAACGGCTGGGCACGCAGGCCATCGCTGTCGATGCGGGTACGACCGACGAAACGACCATCGACCTGGCTCAGCAGATGCAGATAGCCTTCCACATCGCCCACGGCCACGTAACTGGAGAACACCTGCGGTGCCGACAGCTGACGACGCGCCAGGGAGTCGTTGCTCCACAGAGCCGAAGCGCTACGCTCGTCGATACCTTCGACGGTGCCACTGGCATGGCTGACGTATACGTTACCGAAACCCTGAGCGACGCCTACCGAACTGGATGCCTCGCGTTGCCACAGCACACGACCAGACTCCAGATCCATGGCAGCGACACGGCCCTGATAGCTCACTGCGTAGACGGTGCCACCGGACAACAGCAAGCCGCCATCGATATCCACCACGCGCTCCAGTTCGGAACGACCTTGTGGTACGGCAACGCGCTGCTCCCAAACCGGCAGGCCGCGCTGGGCGTCGACCGCGACCACCTTGCCGCTGGACAGGCCAGCGACCACTAGACGGTTGGTCACCAGCGGAGCGCCAGTGCCGCGCAGGGTCAGTACGGCCGGGGTGTTCTCGACGATCCAGCGCTGGCTACCGGTGCTGGCATCGAAGGCGATCAGGCGATCGTCCTGGGTCTGCACCACGACGATATCGCCATTGGTCGCTGGTGCAGCCAGCACTTCGCTGGTCACGCGCGAGCGCCACTGTTCTTCACCGTCGCTGGAGTCGAGCGCGATCACTTCGCCCTTGAGCGTACCTACCAGTACCTGGCCGTAGCCCACGCCAATGGCGCCGGAAACCGGGATGTCGAGCTTCTTGCGCCAGATGACCTTACCGCTGGTGCGGTCCATGGCCATCACCAGGCCTTCGACGTCGGCGGCGTAGATCACCTCGCCATCGATGGCCGGTACCAGCATGTTGAAGGTTTCGCCCTGACCATCACCGACAGAACGGCTCCATTCGGTACGCAACTCGACTTCTTCGTCGAATTTGGTCAGTTCGGCGGGCGGCAGTTCCTTCTTGCTATTGCTGCTGCAACCCACGGCCAGAACGGCCAGAGCCAGCAGTGCGGCATTCTTCCAACGCATCACGTCACGCATCCCCTTTTGCCAGGTCGTCCAGCTTCATCTGCAGACCGCCAACAGCGGCGTCTTCGGCCAGCGCATCCTTGGCCTTCTGATAGGCGGCGTGCGCGTCATCGCTGCGACCCAGCTGTACCAGCAGGTCGCCCTTGAGTTCTTCACGGCTAGCGAGGAAAGCTTCCTCGACCTTGGCATCGAGCAGTTTCAACGCATCATCAGCCTTGTTCTGCGCGGCCAGCACACGGGCCAGGCGCTGACGTGCCAGCTCATTGAGCGTGGCGTCGGCAGGCTTGTCGAGCACGCGCTGTAGCGCTGCAGCGGCATCGTCGAGGCGGTCCGCCTCGACGGCGACCTTGGCGACGAAAAGGCTGCCGTACTGGGCGTAGTGGCTACCGCCAAACTCGCTGTCGAGCTTGCCGGCCAGTTCGGCAACCTTCGCGGCGTCGGGCTTGCCGGCCGGGTCCAGTGCGGTTTCCAGCAGTTGCTGGTAGATCACCGAGGCGCTCTGCGCCTGGTTGACCTGATACTTCTGCCAGCCCTGCCAGCCGAATACGGCTACCAGCGCCAGTACGCCGCCGGCCAACAAAGGCTTGCCGTTGCGATCCCACCAATCCTTGAGTTGCGCGATCTGTTCGTCTTCGGTCTGCATGTCTAACCCCGTACTCCTAATCGAGAGCCTGCTCAGGCCTGCTGGCAGGCAGCCAGATGCTCAGCCAGAGCATCCCAGGCAACGCTTTGTTGTTCACTGTCGTCGCGCAGCGGCTTGCAACCTACCACGCGCCCTGCCAATTCGTCGTCCCCCAGAATCAGCGCATAGCGTGCACCGCTCTTGTCGGCCTTCTTGAACTGGCTCTTGAAGCTGCCGCCACCGCTATTGAGCAGCAGACGCAGACCCGGCAACTCGTCGCGCAGACGCTCGGTCAGCGTCAGCGCCGCCAGCTCCGCCGCCTCGCCAAAGGCGCAGACGTAGACATCGGCAGCGCGATTGAGCTCGGCCGGCAACAGGTCCAGGGTTTCCAGCAGCAGCACCAGGCGCTCGACCCCCATGGCGAAGCCGACACCCGGCGTGGCTTTGCCACCCAGTTGTGCCACCAGGCCGTCGTAGCGACCACCAGCGCATACCGTGCCTTGAGCACCAAGCTTGTCGGTGACCCACTCGAACACGGTGCGGTTGTAGTAATCCAGACCGCGCACCAGTTTGTGGTTGATCTGATAGCGAATGCCAACTGCATCCAGACGCGCCTTGACGCCCTCAAAATGCAGACGCGACTCCTCGTCGAGGTAGTCGCCCAAGGTCGGCGCACCGACCAGCACGGCCTGGGTCGCCTCGTTCTTGCTGTCGAGAATGCGCAGCGGATTGGTGGTCAGACGACGCTGGCTGTCCTCGTCGAGCTGGTCGAAGCGCTCCTGCAGGTAGGCCACCAGGGCGTCGCGATACGCAGCGCGCGCCTCGCTGGAACCCAGGCTGTTGAGCTGCAGGGTCACGGCATCGGCCAGGCCGAGTTTCTTCCACAGACGCCAGGTAAGCACGATCAGCTCGGCATCGACGTCAGGCCCCGGCAGGTTGAAGGCTTCCACACCCACCTGATGGAACTGGCGATAACGGCCTTTCTGCGGCTTCTCGTAGCGGAACATGGGGCCGGCGTACCACAACTTCTGCACCTGGCCGCCACCGGACAAACCATGCTCGAGCACGGCACGCACGCAACCGGCGGTGCCTTCGGGGCGCAGGGTCAGGGATTCTTCGTTGCGGTCGAGGAAGGTGTACATCTCCTTGTCGACCACGTCGGTGCCCTCGCCGATGCCCCGGGCGAACAGCTCGGTGTACTCGACGATGGGCAAGCGGATTTCCTTGTAGCCGTAGCCGTCGAGCAGGCTGACCAAGGTGCTTTCCAGGTAACGCCAGGCAGGCGTCTGCTCCGGCAGAATATCGTTCATGCCACGGATGGCTTGCAGGGACTTGCTCAATTGTATTCCTTACGCACGGATCAGCCGCGCACGATCACGGCGGCATCAGCGGCGACCTTTTCGGCTGCCTTGTCGCGAATGAGCTTTTCCAGCTCGTCCACCAGGTTTTCGTTGGTCAGCTTCGAGGCCGGTTTGCCATCGATATAGACCAGATTGTTCGGGCTGCCGCCAGTGAGACCGATATGCGCCTCCTTGGCTTCGCCAGGGCCATTGACCACGCAGCCGATCACGGCCACGTCCAGCGGCACCAGCAGGTCCTCGACGCGGGCTTCCAGCTCGTTCATGGTCTTGACCACATCGAAGTTCTGCCGCGAGCAGCTCGGGCAGGCGATGAAGTTGATGCCACGCGAACGCAGACGCAAAGACTTGAGAATGTCGAAGCCAACCTTGATCTCTTCCACCGGGTCGGCAGCCAGCGAGATGCGGATGGTATCGCCAATCCCCTCGGCCAGCAGCATGCCCAGGCCGACTGCGGACTTCACGGTACCGGAGCGCAGGCCGCCGGCTTCAGTAATGCCCAGGTGCAGCGGTTGCTCGATCTGCTTGGCCAGCAGGCGATAGGCCTCGACGGCCATGAACACGTCGGAGGCCTTCACGCTGACCTTGAAATCGGGGAAGTTAAGGCGATCCAGGTGCTCGACATGGCGCAGCGCGGATTCCACCAGCGCCGCGGGAGTCGGCTCGCCGTACTTCTTCTGCAGATCCTTCTCCAGGGAACCGGCGTTGACGCCGATGCGGATCGGAATGCCCTTGTCACGAGCAGCCTCGACCACCGCCTTGACGCGATCCTCGCGGCCGATATTGCCGGGGTTGATGCGCAGGCAGTCGACACCCAGCTCTGCCACACGCAGAGCGATCTGGTAGTCGAAATGGATGTCAGCCACCAGTGGTACGCGCACCTGCTGTTTGATGCGGCCAAAGGCCTCGGCGGCTTCCATATCCGGCACGGAAACACGCACGATATCGGCGCCGGCATTTTCCAGGCGCTGGATCTGCGCCACGGTAGCAGCCACATCGTTGGTGTCGGTGTTGGTCATGCTCTGCACCGCGATCGGCGCATCGCCGCCCACCGGTACCGAGCCAACCCAGATCTTGCGCGACAGTCGGCGCTTGATCGGCGATTCGCAATGCATGCTTTACAACCCCAGTTTCAGGCGCGCGGTTTCGCCAGTCATGTGCGGCGCAACGTCAACGCTTTCGCCGTTGTAGGCCACCTGGGCACCACGGGCAAAACCCAGACGCAGTTCCAGCGGTGCCTTGCCAGCAAGTTCGATACGTTCACCGCTGCGTTTGAGTGCGCTTAGCAGGACCTTGCCATCAGCATCGGTAACCTGAGTCCAGCAATCGGCGGTGAACTGCACGTTGAGCACACCCTGCCCAGCAGAGGCGGCTACAGGCGTTGCAGGTTCGGCTGCAGGTGCAGCCGGAGCAGGAGCAGCCGGTGTATTCGATACAGGCGCAGCAGGAGCCTCTTGCACGCTTTCAGCGGTGCCGGTTTCGGCAGCAGGCTGTTCTGCGGTGCTGACAGCTTCTGGTGCTTCACCTGGCTCGACCGGCAGCAGCAGCGGGCTGCTCTGCTCGTTGCCCTGAGCGGCGATCACCGCCTGGTCTTCCGGCTCGGCAAGCGAGTGCACCTGAGTGGTACCGTCGGCGCCTTCCACCTCCACATGCTCGAGCCCCAGATCAGCCAAGCTGGCCACCGGGCGGCCCTGATCCTGCCACCAGAGAAAACCTGCACCGATCAACGCCAGCAACAACAGGAAGCTGACCAGACGCAGGATGCTCTGCGAATAGCGCACGGGCTCTTCGATACGTCCCAAGGCATGCACACTGCTACCAGAGGCATCTGTCCCGGTGAACTGGTCGAACTCCATCACCAGCCGGTTCTGGTCCATTTCGAGAAGCTTGGCATAGGCGCGAATGTAACCACGGGCGAAGGTGGTACCCGGCAGCTTGTCGAAAGCACCGGCCTCGATTTGGGCAAGACGTTGAGGAGTCAGGTTGAGCTGAGTCGCCACCTCGGCGACGCTCCACCCTTTGATCTCCCGGGCCTGACGCAGACTTTCACCCGGATTGGTCGGCATCGGCTGAGTCACTTCGCTATGTGCCGCGTTCATTGTTGCCCCGAAACAAATTGCTGATATTCCTGAGAGGCCGGATACAGGCGACGCAACTGCAGGCCCAGACTGGCGGCCTTGTCACGATCCTCGAATACGTCGGCCAAACGTGCGCCGAGCAGCAGGCTGCGCGCATTCTGTGGTGCCATTTCGCTGTAGCTGTCGTAGTAACGACGCGCTGGCACGTACTCCTTGTCCTCATAGGACAGCACGGCCATTTCCAGCAATGCGCGTGGCTGACGACTACTCAGGCGCAAGGCGCGCTGGAAGTACTCTTTGGCCTGCTCACGCTGACCGAGCTGCAGAGCGGTCATGCCCAGATTCTCGAAAACCCGGGAACGCTCTGGATAGAGGTTGTCCTCTGCAGCTTTGAGATAGGTGCTCATGGCCTCCTGATAACGCTTCTGCTCGAACAGGAAACCGCCATAGTTGTTTAGCAGACGGGCGTCCTTCGGGCGCTGGGACAGCGCTTTGCGAAAATGCTCATCGGCCAGTTTTGGCTCCATTTCCAGCTGGAAGGCCATAGCTAGCGCGGCATGCGCGTCTGCATTCGACGAGTCGAGGTCGAGGGCGCTCTTCAGCGGTATCTTGGCACGTTGGGTATCACCTTGCTGAATATAGGCAATACCGAGCTGTATGAAGGAGTCACGCGCCTTATCACGCCCTTCCGCCGTACGCATGGGGTCGACATCGCCCGTGGTCACACAACCAGCAAGCAGACTGACAACGAGCAACAACAGCGCTGGGCGCAGGGTCATAGGCATCCTCTCTTCAATTTCGATTGGCGGCAGCATGAGGCTCTTGCGCCTCGTTGCCCAGCTGGCGCACGGCGATGTAACGCTCGCTGCGCCGAGTACGGTCCATGACCTGGCCAACCAACTGGCCGCAAGCCGCATCGATATCGTCACCGCGGGTAGTACGTACCGTGACGTTATGGCCGGCCTTGTGCAACAGGTCCTGGAAGCGGCGAATGGCGTTATTGCTCGGCCGCTCGTACCCCGAGAAGGGGAAGGGATTAAACGGAATCAGGTTGATCTTGCAAGGTACATCGGCCAGAAGTGCGACCATCTGCTCAGCGTGCGCGGGCTGATCGTTGACACCTTTGAGCAGGGTGTACTCGATGGTCAGCACACGTTTCTCGCCAAGCTTGGAGATATAGCGCTTACAGGCGGCCAGAAGCATTTCCAGCGGGTACTTCTTGTTGATAGGCACCAGCTGATTGCGCAGCTCGTCGTTGGGTGCGTGCAACGACAGGGCCAGGGACACGTCGATGACCTCGGCCAGCTTGTCGATCATCGGCACCACGCCGGAGGTGGACAGGGTTACCTTGCGCTTGGAAATGCCGTAGCCAAGGTCGTCCATCATGATCTGCATGGCAGAGACGACGTTATCGAAGTTCAGCAGCGGCTCGCCCATGCCCATCATCACCACGTTGGTAATGGCGCGATCGACCTTCGCGGGAACGGTGCCAAAGGACTTGTTGGCGATCCACACCTGGCCGATGATCTCGGCGCTGGTCAGGTCGCTGTTGAAGCCTTGCTTGCCGGTGGAGCAGAAGCTGCAATCCAGGGCGCAACCAGCCTGCGACGACACACACAGCGTGCCACGGCCGTTCTGCGGGATGTACACGGTTTCCACGCAGCTACCCGACGCCACGCGCACCACCCACTTGCGCGTGCCATCGGCAGAAATGTTTTCGCTGACCACTTCCGGGCCGCGAATCTCGGCAGAGGCCTCGAGCTTCTCGCGCAAGGCCTTGCCGACATTGGTCATGGCGGCGAAATCATCGACGCCAAAGTGATGAATCCACTTCATTACCTGGCCGGCACGGAAGCGCTTCTCGCCGATGGACTCGAAGAACTGTTCCATTTCCGGCTGGGTCAGGCCCAGCAGGTTGATCTTGCCGGTGGTATTGGTCATGGCTTCACCCTCGCATCATTCGCCAATCAGCGAATGCGCGCGCACAGCTCGGTAGCGGAGAAGAAGTAAGCGATCTCGCGAGCAGCAGAGGCTTCGGAATCCGAACCGTGAACAGCGTTTTCGTCGATGGAAACGGCGAAGTCAGCACGGATGGTGCCGGCAGCCGCTTCTTTCGGGTTGGTGGCACCCATCAGCTCGCGGTTTTTCAGAACGGCGTCTTCACCTTCCAGAACCTGAACGATAACCGGACCGGAGGTCATGAAGGCAACCAGATCCTTGAAGAAGCCACGCTCGCTGTGCTCAGCGTAGAAACCAGCGGCTTCGCGCTCGGACAGTTGCACCATCTTCGAAGCAACAACGCGCAGGCCGGCTTTTTCGAAACGGGTGGTGATCTCACCGATGACGTTCTTGGCAACGGCGTCAGGCTTGATGATAGAGAAAGTACGTTGAACAGCCATGTGAAGCTCCAGAAACTTTAGGGTTAAAGCGAAAAATTAAACCCGCGAATTATACGCGGGTTCCGGTTAAAAGCGTAGGGCGAGCGCCGTAAGCGCCTGTTTCAATCGAGTTCTTCGATCCAGGCGGCCTGTATCGCCTCCAGCACCTTCTCTCCCCCACGCTGCGGGTCATCGGAGAACTCCGGCAACTCCACGACCCAGCGATGCAGATCGACAAAGTTGACGTAGCGCGGATCGACATCCGGCTTCTGCTCGCTTAACTCGATGGCGATGTCCAGTACATCGACCCATTTCAGACTCATGATGATGCTTCCTGGATTAATGCGGCGCTTCAGCCGCGTGATTCAGCGAATACTTGGGAATCTCGACGGTGAGATCTTCCTCGCCGACGATGGCCTGACAGGCCAGGCGCGACTGAGCCTCAAGCCCCCAGGCCTTGTCCAGATAGTCCTCTTCCAGCTCGTCGGCCTCGTTCAGCGAGTCGAAACCTTCACGTACGATGCAGTGACAAGTGGTGCAGGCACAGACACCGCCGCAGGCGCTTTCCATCTCGATATGGTGCTCGTGCGCCAACTCAAGAATGGAAATGCCAGGCTCGGCCTCGACCACCAGGCCATCCGGGCAGAATCGCTCGTGAGGCAGAAAAATTACCTGCGGCATCAATTATTCCTCGATCTCATTCAGATTGCGCCCGGCCAGCGCAGCTTTTACCGTCGAATCCAGGCGGCGGGCCGCGAACGCATCGGTTACCTGGGACAGACGCTTGGTCTGCCGCTCGATGGCCAGACCATCATTGCTCGCAAGCAGGTCGCGCAACTCCTGCACCGCCAGCTCGATGACCTGGCGCTCCTCGGCATCCAGCAAGCGCTCGCCATCGGCCTGCAGCGCTGCTTCGACCGCCTCGATCAGACGCTGACCATCGACCTGCTGCTCACGCAGCGCGCGCGCAGCCTTGTCACCTCCAGCGTTCTGGAAGGAGTCCTGCAGCATGCGTGCAATTTCACCATCGGTCAGACCGTAAGATGGCTTGACCTGAATGCTCGACTCGATGCCGGAGCTCAGCTCACGCGCCGCGACACTGAGCAGACCGTCCGCATCGACCTGGAAGGTCACGCGGATCTTCGCAGCCCCCGCCACCATCGGTGGAATGCCGCGCAACTCGAAACGCGCCAGGGAGCGGCAATCGGCGATCAGCTCACGCTCGCCCTGCAGCACGTGAATCATCATGGCCGTCTGGCCATCCTTGTAAGTGGTGAACTCCTGCGCACGCGCCACAGGGATGGTGGTATTACGCGGAATCACCTTCTCCATCAGCCCGCCCATGGTTTCCAGGCCGAGCGACAGGGGTATCACGTCCAGCAGGAGCAACTCCTCACCATCGTCACGCTGATTGCCGGCCAGGGCATCGGCCTGGATCGCAGCACCTATGGCCACCACCTGATCCGGATCGATATTGGTCAGCGGCGCACGACCGAACAGCTCGCCGACGGCCTCACGCACACGCGGCACGCGGGTGGAGCCACCGACCATGACTACCGCACCAACCTCTTCCAGCTCGACACCGGAATCACGCACGGCGCGACGACAGGCCTTGAGACTGCGCGCCACCATCGGTTCGATCAGCGCCTCGAACTGCGCGCGCGACAACGAACCACGCCACTCACCATGGCTCAGCTCGACACTATCGGCATCCGTCAGCCCTTCTTTGGCCACACAGGCAGTCTGCAGCAGGCTGCGCTGGGTCGCCGGGTCGAGATCACTGGAAATACCGGCTTGCTGGATGATCCAGTCGGCCACAGCATGATCAAAGTCGTCACCACCCAACGCGCTGTCGCCACCGGTAGCCAGTACCTCGAACACACCACCGGTCAGGCGCAGGATGGAAATGTCGAAAGTGCCGCCACCCAGGTCATAAATGGCGACTACGCCCTCTGCTTTCTGATCCAGGCCATAGGCGACTGCAGCAGCAGTGGGCTCGTTGAGCAGACGCAAAACCGTAAGACCGGCCAGGCGCGCAGCATCCTTGGTGGCCTGACGCTGAGCGTCATCGAAATAAGCTGGAACGGTAATCACCGCACCGACCAACTCACCGCCCAAGGTCTGTTCAGCGCGCAAGCGCAGGGTCTTGAGAATTTCCGCCGAGACTTCGACCGGGCTCTTCGCCCCCTGCACGGTCTCGATGAAGGGCATGTGCGACTCGCCCGCCGCGAAGCGGTAAGGCATCTGCTCGCCGAGCTGATGTACGTCGGCGATACCGCGCCCCATCAGGCGCTTGACCGACAGCACGGTATTGAGCGGATCGCTGGCGGCCGCCAGCTTGGCCGACTCGCCGACCTCGATGCTTGCTGCGTGGTAGCGCACGGCAGACGGCAGGATGACCTTGCCATCATCGTCAGCCAAGGGCTCAGCCAGGCCGCTGCGCACAGCGGCAACCAGCGAGTTGGTGGTACCCAGGTCAATACCCACTGCCAGACGACGCTGGTGCGGTTGCGGGCTCTGCCCGGGCTCGGCGATCTGCAATAAGGCCATGGTCTTCTTGAAGTCATCAGGCAGGCTGCCGTGGCAACCTACAGGTTAATCGTCGAGGCGCTCTTCTAACTGGCGCACTTCATGGGAGAGCTTGTCGAGGAACTGCATGCGGCGCATCAGGCGCTCGGCCTCTTCACGGCGAGCTTCGTCATCCCAGCAAGCAGCGAAGCGGTCGTTGAGCTGCTCCTGCGCTGTTTTCAGACGACGCTTGAAAGCGGCGACACCGGCCAGATCGGCATCGTCCTGCAGTTCTTCCAGCTCTTCTCGCAGCTGCATCTGCTGCAGAAGGAAATCCGGATCCTGCACCGTCACTTCCAAGGGCAGCTCGGGGCCACGCATCGCAAGCAGGTAGCGCGCACGCTGAGACGGCGTTTTCAGAACCTGATACGCCTCGTTGAGACAGGCCGAGCGCTCAAGCGCTATGCGCTGCTCACGCTCACCGGCATCGGCGAAACGATCCGGATGAACCTGACGCGCCAGCTCACGGTAGCGGACAGCCAGCTGCTCCAGATCGAGGCGAAAGCCCGGCTGCAGGTCGAACAGGGCGAAGTGACACGGATTACCCACGAGAATGCCTCAAACGTTGAAGCTTTCGCCGCAACCGCATTCGCCGCGCACGTTGGGGTTGATGAACTTGAAGCCCTCGTTGAGGCCTTCCTTGACGAAGTCCAATTCAGTGCCATCGAGATAGACCAGGCTCTTGGGATCGATGATCACCTTGACGCCATGGCTCTCGAATACCTGATCCTCTGCCGCCAGCTCATCGACGAACTCGAGCACGTAGGCCAGGCCGGAGCAACCGGTAGTGCGCACACCCAGGCGAATACCCTCACCCTTGCCGCGCCCTTCAAGAGAGCGTTGCACGTGGCGGGCAGCTGCTTCAGACATGGTGATGGCCATTACAAACCTCGTATCAGAGCAAGCCTTTCTTCTGCTTGTAGTCGCGCACAGCGGCCTTGATGGCATCTTCGGCGAGCACAGAGCAGTGAATCTTAACCGGCGGCAACGCCAGTTCTTCGGCGAGCTGGGTGTTCTTGATGCTTTCGGCCTCATCCAGGGTCTTGCCCTTCATCCACTCGGTAGCGAGGGAGCTGGAGGCGATAGCGGAACCACAACCGTAGGTCTTGAACTTGGCGTCTTCGATAACGCCGCTCTCGTTGACCTTGATCTGCAGGCGCATCACGTCGCCACAGGCCGGTGCACCGACCATGCCGGTGCCGACATCCGGATCTTCGGCATTGAGTTTGCCGACGTTACGCGGATTTTCGTAGTGGTCGATGACCTTGTCACTGTAAGCCATGTTGTACTTCCTCTCTCATCAGGTGCCGCTCTTCAGGTCGGATCGCCCATCGAGCGATCCGCCTCGGCAGCTATCAGTGTGCTGCCCATTCCACGGAGGAAATGTCGACACCTTCTTTGAACATATCCCACAGGGGCGACAGTTCGCGCAGCTTGTCCACGGCCTCACGGACCTTGGCAGCGGCGTAGTCGACCTCTTCTTCGGTGGTGAAACGACCGAAGGTGAAGCGAATCGAGCTATGCGCCAGTTCATCGTTGCGGCCCAGAGCACGCAGCACGTAGGACGGCTCCAGGGAAGCCGAGGTGCATGCCGAACCGGACGATACGGCAAGATCCTTGAGCGCCATGATCAGCGACTCACCCTCGACGTAGTTGAAACTCAGGTTGAGGTTGTGCGGCACGCGAGCAGTCAGACTGCCATTCACGTACAGCTCTTCCATATCTTCCAGCTGGCGGTAGAAACGATCACGCAGAGCGGCGATACGCTGATTCTCTGCAGCCATTTCTTCCTTGGCGATGCGGAACGCTTCACCCATGCCGACGCACTGGTGAGTGGCCAGGGTACCCGAGCGCATACCGCGCTCGTGACCGCCACCGTGAGTCTGCGCTTCCAGACGTACGCGCGGCTTGCGGCGAACGTAAAGAGCACCGACGCCCTTGGGACCATAGGTCTTGTGCGCGGAGAAAGACATCAGGTCGACCTTCATCTTCTCCAGGTCGATTTCCACCTTGCCGGTGGACTGCGCCGCATCGACATGCAGCAGTACGCCGCGCGAACGAGTCAGCTCGCCGATGGCGGCGATGTCGTTGATGGTGCCGATTTCGTTGTTGACGTGCATGACCGACACCAACACGGTGTCTTCACGCAGCGCGGCTTCGACCATGGCCGGCGTAATCAGGCCATCCTCGCCCGGCTCCAGATAGGTCACTTCGAAACCTTCGCGCTCAAGCTGGCGAGTGGTATCCAGTACCGCCTTGTGCTCGATCTTCGAGGTGATGATGTGTTTGCCCTTGCTGGTATAGAAGTGCGCAACACCCTTGATTGCCAGGTTATTGGACTCGGTTGCACCGCTGGTCCAGACGATCTCGCGTGGGTCGGCATTGACCAGCTCGGCGACCTGGCGACGTGAGTTCTCCACGGCTTCTTCGGCCTTCCAGCCGAAGACGTGGGAGCGCGAAGCCGGGTTGCCAAAGTTACCGTCGACCAGCAGGCATTCACTCATCTTCTGCGCAACACGCGGATCTACCGGCGTGGTGGCAGAATAATCGAGGTAAATGGGCAATTTCATTAGGTTTCTCCTATCAGGCAAACGCCCTGCTCACTCGATGGCAGACGCTTCAATCTTATCCAGGCGCGGCGTCCTGCCATTGCAGCGGCGCTGATCCTGGCGCAACGCGACCTCTTGAACCTCACGGCGCGCGACCAGATCGGCCAGACTGATGCCACTGAGGAACTCATGAATCTGCTGACTGAGATCGCACCACAGGTGATGGGTCAGACAGGTGTCGCCAGAATGGCAATCGCCTTGCCCCTGGCAACGCGTGGCATCTACCGACTCGTTGACCGCATCGATCACCTGAGCCACCTGAATGCCGCGCATGTCACGCGAAAGCTGATAGCCGCCACCTGGCCCGCGAACACTGGAAACCAGACTGCCACGGCGCAGCTTGGCGAACAGTTGCTCGAGATAAGACAGGGAGATGCCCTGCCGCTCGGATATATCGGCCAGGGAAACGGGACCGTGCTGTGCGTGCAGCGCCAGATCCAGCATGGCGGTAACGGCGTAACGGCCTTTGGTGGTCAGTCGCATGGCTCTACCACGAATCACTGAATTGCGGCGAAGTATGCAATTTCCGAGTATTTAAGTCAACTATAAGACCGATTGATTTACTCAGGATTGACCGCAAAAAGAGGCGGCATGATAGCAAATGCCGCCTCTGCGCGCATCAGGCGGCAGGCTTGTCGCCCTGCCCCTTGCACACCTCGGCGAAGTCTTCATCGCGCAATGCAGGCAGGGCCTTGGCGCGGTAGCCACAATCCATCGAGGCCAGTGCCTTGCTGACATCCTCGAGCCGACCATCTACAGCATGCAGATGATCGAGCAGTTGGCCGATGGCACGCGCCACCGGGTCGGGCATATCCTGACCGACGCCGTAGGCATCGAAACCGATCTTCTCGGCCATGGCCTGGCGCTTGGCCTCCTGCTCGTCGTCGGACTTGACGATGATCTTGCCAGGAATGCCCACCGCAGTCGCACCCGCCGGCACAGCCTTGGTCACCACCGCATTGGAGCCGATCTTGGCACCCGCACCGACAGTGAACGGCCCCAGCACCTTGGCCCCGGCACCGACCACCACACCGTCCTCCAGAGTGGGATGGCGCTTGCCCTTGTTCCAGCTGGTACCACCCAGCGTCACCCCTTGATAGAGCGTGACGTCATTGCCGATCTCGGCGGTCTCGCCAATCACGATACCCATGCCGTGATCAATGAAGAAGCGACGCCCGATCTTCGCCCCCGGATGAATCTCGATACCGGTCATCCAGCGCCCGAAATTGGACACCACGCGCGCCAGCCACTTCCAGCCCGAACGCCACAGCGCATGCGCCACACGATGCAACCACACGGCGTGCAGCCCCGGATAGCAGGTCACCACCTCGAAGGCATTACGCGCTGCCGGATCACGGTGAAAAACGCCCTGGATATCTTCTCGAATGCGTTCAAACATCAGACTTCCCCTGCTTGTGAGGCTCTCCACGCACGGCCTTCTCTGTCTCGGTAAGGATGCCGCGCAGGATATTCATCTCCAACTTGCTCACCGCACTGCGCCCATAAAGCCGACGCAGGCGAGTCATCAGGTGCCGCGGCTTCTGCGGATCGAGAAACCCGATCATCACCAGCACGCGCCGCAAATGACCGTAGAAAGACTCCAGCTCATCCGCCGTCGCCGCCTGGGAGTTGAGCATGGCCGTAGCCTCCAGCTTCTCTACCTTGGTCGGCAGATTCTGCGCCGTGAGCCACGCCATACGAACTTCATAGGCCAGCACCTGCACCGCCGCCGCCAGATTCAGCGAACTGAACTCGGGATTGGACGGGATATGCACGTGATATTGACATCGCTGCAGCTCCTCATTGGTCAAGCCGGCGTACTCACGCCCGAACACCAACGCCACTTCGCCGCCAGCAGCGGCCTGCTCGCAACTGGTCACGCCGCACTCGCGCGGATCCAGCAGCGGCCAGGGAATACGCCGATCGCGAGCACTGGTGCCGATCACCAGACTGCAACCGACCAGCGCCTCTTCAAGACTACCGACAACCTGTGCAGCATCCAGCACATCGGTCGCGCCGGATGCGCGCGCCACAGCGTCGCCACTGGGAAAATCCTCTGGCTCGACCAGCACCAGACGCGACAGACCCATGTTTTTCATCGCCCGCGCCGCGCCGCCGATATTGCCCGGATGACTGGTGCCCACCAAAACCACGCGAATATTGTCCAGCAACGCAGACACTCTCAGAAATCTTCAGGGGGCAACGATCTTACCCAAGCCCTTCGATTAATGCCATGCAGCGTACAGACGGCGCTTCATCGGCAACGGTTTTCTGCTAACATGGCCGGCTTTCTTTAACGCCCCAGGTGAACCTCCCATGCAGCCCATGCTGAATATCGCCCTGCGCGCCGCTCGCAGCGCCGGTGAAATGATCTTTCGCTCCATCGAGCGCCTGGATGTCATCTCGGTAGACGAGAAGGATGCCAATGATTACGTCACCGAGGTCGACAAGGCCGCCGAGTTGATGATCGTCCAGGCCATTCGCAAGGCCTACCCGACCCACAGTTTCCTGGGTGAAGAAGGCGGCGTGCTGGAAGGCAGTGGCGACGGCGCCGACTACCAGTGGATCATCGACCCGCTGGACGGCACCACCAACTTCATCCGCGGTGTTCCGCACTTCGCCATCAGCATCGCCTGCAAATATCGCGGCCGCCTTGAGCACGCTATCGTTCTCGACCCGGTACGCCAGGAAGAATTCACCGCCAGCCGCGGCCGTGGCGCCGCCCTCAACGGTCGCCGCCTGCGCGTGAGCAACCGCAAGAGCCTGGACGGCGCACTACTGGGCACCGGCTTCCCATTCCGCAACGAGCAGTTGGACAACCTCGAGAACTACCTGGGCATGTTCCGCAGCCTGGTCGGCCAGACCGCCGGCGTACGCCGTGCCGGTGCCGCCAGCCTGGATCTGGCTTATGTCGCAGCCGGCCGCTACGACGCCTTCTGGGAGTTTGGCCTGTCCGAGTGGGACATAGCAGCCGGCGCCCTGCTGATTCAGGAAGCAGGCGGCCTGGTCAGCGACTTCACTGGTGGCCACGAATTCCTTGAGAAAGGCCAGATCGTTGCCGGTAACACCAAATGCTTCAAGGCCGTGCTGACCGCAATCCAGCCACATCTGGCACCCTCGATGAAGCGCTGAGTTCCAATCGAGCAATAAAAAAACGCCCCGAGGGGCGTTTTTTATTGCTTTGTATTCTTACTGAGCCTGCTGCACCAGCACCAGCTCACCTTGCTTGTTGACCGGAATACGGCTGCCCGGATCACGATCCATGCGCACGGTACCGACCTTCTCGCCCAGCTGATATTTCACGTCATAGCCCACCAGCTTCTCGCTGGTGTCGGTCACGGTATTGCAGCGGGTTTCGGTGGTGGTATAGGTATCTCGCTGCTGCATACCTTCCTGAATCTTGTTGCCGGCGTAACCGCCGCCGACCGCACCAGCCACCGTGGCAATCTTCTTGCCAGTACCGCCGCCGACCTGATTACCCAGCAGACCACCAGCAATGGCGCCGATAGCAGTGCCAGCGATCTGGTGCTGGTCCTGCACAGGACGTTGACGGGTGACAGCCACGTCCTTGCACACTTCCCGCGGCGTTTTCACGGTTTCATTGATCGGGGTTACGGCCAGCACCTCTGCATAGTCCGGGCCACGATCGACCAGACTGTAGGTGGCGACGGCCCCACCAGCGGTCACACCCACAGCACCCAGTACGGCACCTACCAACATTGATTTATTCATTTTTGTGTCTCCTAGGCTCGGCGACTCGCGCCCTTCTCCCTGCCTAGGACAGCAAAAAGCCGCGACAAGTTCGACTTGCCGCGGCTTTCACTGACTTTCATGAAGCGCGTCACAACATCATGGACGACCGTCGTCTGCCTCGGCCTCGGCCACCGGAGGAATCAGGTCCTCCACGCTGAGCTTCAGCCATACCAGCACCGTGGCGCCGATGTAGACCGACGAGTAGGTCCCCACCACCACACCAACCAACAGGGTCAGCGCGAAGGCCGCCAGTACGTCACCGCCGAAGAACAGCAGTGCCAACAAGGCCAGCGCAGTGGACAGCGAGGTAGCGATGGTACGCAGAAGGGTCTGAGTGATCGAAACGTCGATGTTCTCGATCAGCGAGGTCTTGCGCAGCACACGGAAGTTCTCACGAATCCGGTCATAGATGATGATGGTGTCGTTGAGCGAGTAACCGATCATCGCCAGCACCGCCGCCAGCACCGTCAGGTCGAATGGAATCTGGAAGAACGCCAGCACACCCAGGGTGATCACCACGTCGTGCACCAGCGACGCGATCGCACCGACACCGAACTTCCACTGAAAGCGAAAAGCCAGGTAGAGCATGATCCCGCCCAGCGCCAGGAGCATGGCGATACCGCCCTGGTCACGCAGTTCCTCACCCACCTGCGGGCCGACGAACTCGACGCGCTTGACCTCGAAGCGCGCGGCCTCGTCGACCTTGCGCAGTGCAGCCGCTACCTCATTACCCAGATCAGGGGAATCGCCAGCCAGACGCACCAGCACATCGGTACTGGCGCCAAAGCTCTGCACCACAGCATCGGCATAGCCTGCCTGGCCCAACTCGGTCTTGATCAGATCGAGATTGGCCGATTGCTCATACTGCAGCTCGATCAGGGTACCACCGGTGAAATCCAGGCCGAAATTCAGCCCCTTGGTGAACAACGCGCCGAGACCGATCAGCGTCAGCACGACCGTAATGGAGAAGGCGATATTGCGGATCGCCATGAAACGAATGGTTGACTTGATCATGGCTGCACCTCAGATCCACAGCTTCTTGAAGTTACGGCCACCGAAGATCAGGTTGACCAGACCACGGGTGAACATGATGGCGGTGAACATCGAGGTAATGATGCCCAGCGACAGCGTTACCGCGAAGCCCTTCACCGGACCGGTCCCCATGGCGAACAGGATGCCGCCGACCAACAAGGTGGTCAGGTTACTGTCCAGAATCGCCGAATAGGCACGATCGAAGCCCTCGTGCAAGGCACGCTGCACCGGCAGTCCATTGGCCAGTTCCTCGCGTATCCGCGAGAAAATCAGTACGTTGGCGTCAACCGCCATACCCAGGGTCAACACGATACCGGCGATACCCGGCAGGGTCAGGGTCGCGCCAATGGCAGACATCAGACCGACCAGTAGCACTAGGTTGAACGCCAGGGCAACGGTCGCCAGCACACCGAAGAAGCGATAGATGGCGATGATGAAGATAGCCACGAAGATCATCGCCCACTCGGTGGAAGCAATACCCTTGGCAATGTTCTCGGCACCCAGGCTCGGGCCAATGGTGCGCTCTTCAGCGAAGTACATCGGTGCCGCCAGACCACCCGCGCGCAGCAGCAGCGCCAGCTCGGACGATTCGCCCTGGCCGTTCAGACCAGTGATGCGGAATTGGCTACCCAGTGCCGACTGGATGGTCGCCAGACTGATGATCTTCTTCTCTTCCACGAAGGAAGAAACGGCAACTTCCTGCTCGACGCCATCGATAGTCTGACGTACGTAGCGGGTGACCGGCTTCTGCTCGATGAAGATCACCGCCATGCTGCGGCCGACGTTGTTACGCGTGGCGCGGTTCATCAGATCGCCGCCGTGACCGTCGAGGCGGATATTCACCTGCGGACGACCATTCTCGTCGAAACTGGCCTGAGCGTCGGTAACCTGGTCACCGGTGATGATCAGCTCACGCTCCAGTTGTACCGGCGGACGACCTTCCTCACGGAAGCCAAAGGACTCGGTGGCGCCACGCGGCGCATCGAGGTCGGCCTGCAGACGGAACTCCAGGTTGGCGGTCTTGCCGAGAATACGCTTGGCCTCGGCAGTGTCCTGCACCCCCGGCAGCTCCACCACGATGCGGTTGGCGCCCTGGCGCTGCACCAGCGGCTCGGCCACGCCCAGTTCGTTGACGCGGTTACGTACAGTGGTGAGGTTCTGGCGAATGGAGTACTCACGAATCTCGGCGATTTTCGCCTGAGTCAGGCCCAGTTGCAGAACCTGCTGGCCGCTGCGCTCGACGGTGGTCAGTTCGAAATCGCTGTAATCCTTGCGGATCAGGCGCTGCGCCTTGTCCAGCGCATCGCTGTCGGCGAAGCCGAGCTGAATCCGGCCATTGCTTTCAGGCATGCTGCGGTAGCGAATACGCTCCTTGCGCAGCAGGCTCTTGATCTCACCTTCATAGACCTTGCGGCGCACATCCAGCGCCTTGTCCATGTCGACTTCCAGCAGGAAGTGCACACCACCAGACAGGTCCAGGCCGAGCTTCATCGGGCTCGCACCCAGGCTACGCAGCCAGTCGGGGGTGGTTTGCGCCAGGTTCAGCGCCACGACGTAATCATCGCCCAGCGCGCGGCGGACAATGTCCTTGGCCGGCAACTGGTCATCCTGCCTGGTCAGACGAATCAGGCCACCGCGGCCACGCTCGTCGATGCTGGCAGCCTTGACGGCAATACCGACGTCCTGCAGAGCCTTGCTGGCACGGTCGACATCCGTCTGCTCGATGCTCAGCGCCGAGCTGGCGCCACTGATCTGTACGGCAGGATCGTCTGGATAAAGGTTGGGAATGGAGTACACCAGGCCGATTGCCAGAACGGACAAAATCAGCAGGTACTTCCACAGAGGGTATTTATTGAGCATGAACGAGCCGCCCGCTTATGACGCGGGGCGCTAAAAGCGCCCCGTCGAATGGAAACTAAGAACCGAATCAGATGGCTTTCAGCGTGCCCTTGGGCAGGGTGGCAGCGATGGCCTGCTTCTGGAATTTCAGCTCGACGGTGTCAGACACCTCGATCACCACGAAATCGTCGGCAACCTTGGACACCTTGCCAGCGATACCGCCGCTGGTGACCACTTCGTCACCCTTCTGCAGGCTGCCGAGAAGATTCTTGTGTTCCTTGGCGCGCTTGGCCTGCGGACGCCAGATCATCAGATAGAAGATGACCAGAAAGCCGATCAGGAAAACCCACTCGAAACCGCTGCCGGCAGGGCCAGCAGCCGCGGTGTCAGCGTAAGCGGCAGGGATGAAAAAGCTCATGTAACACTCCTAATGGAAAAGATCTTGAATCGTTCGGGAATCAGTCAAGCGGCGGCACAGGCAGGCCGCGCTTGGCATAGAAGGTTTCGACGAAGGCGGCCAATGTACCCTGTCCGATAGCCTCGCGCAAACCAGCCATAACCCGCTGATAATGCCGCAAGTTATGGATGGTATTGAGCATGCTACCGAGCATTTCGCCGCACTTGTCCAGATGATGCAGATAAGCGCGCGAGAAATGTTTACAGGTGTAACAGTCGCAGGTCGGGTCCAGCGGCGAGTCATCGTGTTTGTGCACGGCGTTGCGAATCTTCACCACGCCGGTATCGACGAACAGGTGGCCGTTGCGCGCGTTACGGGTCGGCATCACGCAGTCGAACATGTCCACACCGCGGCGCACGCCCTCGACCAAGTCTTCCGGCTTGCCCACACCCATCAGGTAGCGCGGCTTGTCGGCCGGCATGTGCGGCGGCAGGAAATCCAGCACACGGATCATCTCTTCCTTCGGCTCGCCGACCGACAGTCCGCCAATGGCCAGGCCGTCGAAGCCGATTTCGCAAAGCCCTTCGAGCGAGCGCATGCGCAGCTCTTCATGCATGCCACCCTGGACGATACCGAACAGCGCTGCGCTGCTCTCACCATGCGCGGTCTTGGAGCGCTTGGCCCAACGCAGCGACAACTCCATGGAACGCTTGGCCACATCGAACTCGGCCGGGTACGGCGTGCATTCATCGAAGATCATCACGATGTCCGAGCCCAGGTCGCGCTGCACCTGCATCGACTCTTCCGGCCCCATGAAGACCTTGGCGCCATCGACCGGGGAGGCGAAGTACACGCCCTCCTCCTTGATCTTGCGCATCGCGCCCAGGCTGAACACCTGGAAGCCGCCGGAGTCGGTGAGGATCGGCCCCTGCCACTGCATGAAGTCATGCAGGTCGCCATGTTTCTTGATCACCTCCATGCCCGGGCGCAACCACAGGTGGAAGGTATTGCCGAGAATGATCTGCGCGCCAATATCCTCGACATCGCGCGGCAGCATGCCCTTGACCGTGCCATAGGTGCCCACCGGCATGAAGGCCGGGGTCTCGACCACGCCACGCGGGAAGGTCAGGCGACCCCTGCGGGCTTTGCCGTCAGTGGCCAGCAACTCAAAGGACATGCGACAGGTGCGCGACATACTCAAACCTCGGGCCCGCGCGCGGCGGGATTGCGGGTGATGAACATGGCATCACCGTAACTGAAGAAGCGATAGCCCTGCGCCACGGCTTCGCGGTAGGCGGCCATGGTTTCGGGATAACCGGCGAAGGCCGACACCAGCATCAGCAGGGTCGACTCGGGCAGGTGAAAATTGGTTACCAGGGCATCGACCACATGAAAGGGACGACCGGGGTAGATAAAGATGTCGGTATCACCGCTGAAGGGCTTCAACTCACCGTCGCGCGCAGCGGTTTCCAGCGAGCGCACACTGGTGGTGCCGACGGCGACCACCCGCCCACCCCGTGCACGACAGGCGGCAACAGCATCGACCACATCCTGGCCGACCGCCAGCCACTCGCTGTGCATATGGTGATCTTCGATACGTTCGACCCGCACCGGCTGGAAAGTGCCCGCACCGACGTGAAGCGTCACGAACGCGGTGTCCACACCCTTGGCACGGATCGCCGCCAGCAGTTCGTCATCGAAGTGCAGGCCGGCAGTCGGAGCCGCCACGGCCCCCGCCTTCTGCGCATAGACGGTCTGATAGCGCTCACGGTCCGCTTCGTCATCCGGCCGATCTATATAAGGAGGCAGGGGCATATGCCCGACACGCTCCAGCAGCGGTAGCACCGGCTCGGCGAAACGCAGCTCGAACAGGGCATCGTGACGCGCGACCATCTCGGCCTCGCCGCCACCGTCGATGAGAATCTGCGAACCGGGCTTGGGCGACTTGCTCGAGCGCACATGGGCCAGCACGCGATACTGATCGAGCACACGTTCTACCAGCACCTCCAGCTTGCCGCCGGAGGCTTTCTGGCCGAACAGACGTGCCGGAATCACTCGGGTGTTGTTGAACACCATGAGATCACCAGGACGCAGTTGCTCCAGCACATCGGTGAACTGGCCGTGGCGCAGCTCACCGCTTGGGCCATCGAGCTGCAACAAACGACTGGCGCGACGCTCGGCCAGCGGATGACGGGCGATCAGCGACTCGGGAAGATCGAAGTGGAAATCGGCAACACGCATGATTCGGAGGGGGTATTTCTGCAGGGTGGCAAAGCTTACCGGATTTCCACCTGGCCGACCATGTGAGCCTACGGCGCGTACCTGGCGATGATACGCGCCAAGGTGCCATCGACCTGCAGAGAACGAATGGCAGCATTGAATACCTCAAGCCGCCCGGCCAACTGTCGATGCAGACGCAGGCGCAGCTGAGAGCGATTGATCGTCGGCCCTTCCTCTACCTGCCAACGTGGCGCCTGCAGTTGCGCATCTTCATGCTGAAGATAGCGCCACTCCAGGCGATCCAGGATACCGGCCTCACTACGCCCCTGCGCCACCAGATAGATCAGCGCTCGGGCATCGGCGCCATCGTTACGCTGAAAATACTCACTGCCGGCATAACCATAACCGCGTACCGTTGCGATCGAGCGCCCCCGCAAATCCTGCAGATGCTGGTAGGGAAAATGTCTGCCTGGCGCGAAGATCAACATTTCTTCGGTTTCCAGCACCGGCACCGTCCATAACGACCCCGCCCCCTGATCGCCATCACTACGCCAGCTTTTGCTCACGCAACATTCAATTTGCACTTGCCCCTCACGGAATAGCTTCTGCGTCCGCAGAGGCGGCAGCGGGTGACTGGCTTGCAGCTGTTCTGGCAATCGCTCATCCAGCGCGAGCATGAACTCGTGGAGAATGCCACTGACCCGCTGCTCGTCGACAATCCAGTACGGCACCCAGCTCTCATCGGTCACGGCGTAGGTCAGCGTCTTGGCCTGAACAACGGACGTAAATAGCAGACCGGCAACAAGTGCTCCGCACAAAACGTTGATCACACCCCATCCCAACATTGGTCTGCTCCGGACACTCTATACACGTCGCGCTCAGCGCCCTTGATGACAACGAACGATTCTAGCGGTAACCACGCAATAAAAGCCGTATGCCACTAGCCGAGCCATTGGCCGTTAGTAGATCAACCAATCACTGCGCTAACGCCGATTGACCGAAGCAAGGTGCATCCCTATACTGCGCCGCCATCGTGCCCCGGTGGCGGAATCGGTAGACGCGGCGGATTCAAAATCCGTTTTCGAAAGGAGTGGGAGTTCGAGTCTCCCCCGGGGCACCACATACAAGGTTCAGGTAGTTCCACGAAGTACCAAGAACCCAATAAAACCGGCCTCTGCGCCGGTTTTTTATTTTCCAAACTTCCCCAAACCACCCTTGCAAGCCCAAAGTTTTAGGGGCATCGTTAGGGGCATTCCCAGTTAGGTCATGCTTCATGCCCCTACGGAGTGCCCGAGATGCCCCGCAAAGCCACGCCGCTGACCGATACCGCCATCAAGGTGGCCAAGCCCAGAGACAAGGCCTACAAGCTCACCGATGGCCAGGGGCTGTATCTTGAGGTAATGCCCAACGGCTCGAAGCTCTGGCGTCTCAAGTACCGTTATGCGGGCAAGGAAAAACGGCTGGCCGTAGGGGCATATCCTGCCGTGCCCCTACAACAGGCGCGCCGCCGCCGGGATGAAGCACGCCAGCAGCTCGCCGAAGGCATCGACCCCGGCGAGTTGAAGAAGGCGGACAAGTTGGCATTGCAGGCCGAGGTGCTGACCTTCGAGGCCCTGGCCCGGGAATGGCACCGGTACCGCACCCCGCGCTGGGCGCCATCCACGGCAGCGAAAGCACTCGCCTACCTCGAATCAGACTTGCTACCTGCCCTCGGCAGAAAGCCATTCGATGCTGTAACCCGCCCCGACTTGGTGGAGCTGATCCGCAAAATCGAAAGCCGCGGCGCACACAACGTCGCCAAGAAAACCCGCCAGTGGCTGAACCAGATCTTCCGCTACGGCCTGGCCAAGGGCGTGATCGAGCACAATCCGGCCACCGATCTAGATGTGATCGCGGCCCAACCGCCGGCGACCAAGCATCACCCGCACGTCTCGTTCGCTGAGCTGCCCGAGTTGCTGAATAAGGTCGACGCGGCCGGCATTCACGCCCTCACACGTGGAGCTATCCAGCTCCTGGCTCTGACTGCCGTTCGCCCTGGCGAGCTGCGCGCCGCGCCCTGGGCTGAGTTCGACCTCGAAGCCGCGACATGGACGATCCCCAAGGAGCGGATGAAGGCACGCCGCCCGCATATCGTCCCCCTCCCCCGCCAGGCGGTGGCCATCCTGCGCCAGCTCCAGCAGGTCACCGGCAAGTACCCGCTGGTGTTTGCCGGCCGGCACGACACCAGCCGCCCCATGAGCGAAAACACCGTGAATCTGGCGCTGCAGGCGATCGGCTACAAGGATCGCCAGACAGGCCACGGCTTCCGCCACCTGCTCAGCACCGAGCTGAACGGGCGCGGCTACAACCGCGACTGGATCGAGCGCCAATTGGCCCACGGCGATCAGGACGAGATCCGCGACACCTACAACCACGCAAGCTACCTCGAACAGCGCCGGGAAATGATGCAGGCCTGGGCCGATTCGATAGACGCACTGCGCTCCGGTGGCAATGTAGTGAGCATCAAGCGCAAGGTATAAGGACAGACAAGCCAGAACGCCTGGGAGGGCATCGACAATGGCGAAAGGGTTCACTCTTCGGCTAGGAGAACTCCTGATTACCTTGGGAATGCCGTCCACCCTGGCGAGTCAACTAACCGATGGCGACGAAGCCCGGCTGAAAAAGCCAATCGACGCTCTGGAAGTGAGCATCACCGCTGAGGGTTTCCTCTTCGTCACGGCAGACGACCTAGGTAATCCCAAACTCGAACTAAAATACGAACCGGCTCACTTCGACAGATTTCTTTCGGAGTTAAGCACCGCATCAATACCGCGCGAGGCCATTTTTCGGCTCGATACTGCTGGCGCGAGCACTATTCTTCGCTTGTTTTACTCCTGGCTGAACACGAAGCAAGCCGCTGTCTTTGAAGAGGATATCAGGGCAGGGAAAATGACATTCGAGGAGGCCCGAGACATCCGCAAAGAGGTTTTTGACGTCCCTAGCTTCGCGCGGTTCTTTCAGGACAGCTGGCTCACTGGTGATATGCCGAAAGGCAAAAAAGGTAAGCGCCGTAGCTACTCGGAGAACATCGAGGCGCTATACGCCTTGGCCTGCCGTATCTACCATGAGACCCCACGTATGTCCTTTGAAGAAGCATGTTACTCAGCAACGGAACAACGCCCAGACCTTGTGCCGCCGAGCTGGAGTAAAGACCCTGACGGCAACCTGAAGCGAGAGGCAACGCGATACTGGGATAAATCACGATACAGCCAGAAAAACTACAGAGAGAGGCGGGACAGTTAATCGATAATATCTGCCCCTGACCCGCTTAATGCTCTGCAAGAAGCTGTGCCCATGTTCCCAACGCCACCGAAGGAGGCGAAAACATGGCCTGCCAATTGCTCATTCCTTTCGATCTGCTTGAGCATCACTCTCTCCCAACGACGCCTCAGCAAACCCGACTACTCGCGCGCTTACAGACGGGCCCCCTCAGCACCATCGCGGCACGTCGTGAGCTCGGTATAATGTCACCGTCCGCCAGGGTTAATGAATTGCGCTCGCTTGGATATCCCATCAAGACAGTACGCATTTCAGCAACCGAAGAGAACGGCCGCCATCACCGCCAGGTAGCGCTTTATCTGCTGGAACTTTAGACAAAAGCAGCGTCATTTCCGCTAAGTTACGAAGCCTGAGTCCATCAACAACAACACAGCCAGAGGCCATGTAGCCTCTGGCTTGTCACGCTGTCGCGGATAGAGAATCATGGTCCGTCCCGCACCCGGAAGGAATCGGCCCTATGCGCACTCATTACGACAACCTCCACGTAAGCGAGAAAGCTGGGCCAGAGGTCATCCGGGCAGCCTATAAGGCCCTAGCTCAAAAGTGGCACCCAGATAAGCACCCGCATCAGCGTGAAAAAGCCGAACGCTATTTCAAGATCATCTCCCATGCCTTTGAGGTGCTATCAGACTCGGAGGCAAGAGCTGCGTATGACGCTGGACTAGCTCAAAAACGCTCACAGAGTGAAGGCGCCAGGCCCACCGATGGATCAGGTAATCGTAGCGATGAGCCGTCGAAACCTGCTACCGCACCAAGCGACAATCGCAATACCACGATCAATCGCCAATATCCGAGCTGGTGGAGATCGCTTGCATATGCTGGCGCGGCACTTTTCTGCATCTGGGCGATTGGACGCTACGACTTGTCCGAATTGATCACTGGAGCCAATGACCACCGGGCAACGGCATCGTCTGCACCGGCAGTCCGCCAGCCAGCACCCCCACGGCCAGCACCGCCAAGCCACGCCGATAGAATCTACGCCGTACACCCTGACGCAAACGCCATAGCTGCTTCAGCCTCTTTTCAGCAATGGGTGAGTGCCGATACAGAGCGCGGCAGAGTTGCAGAATCAGGCACAGCAGATGAGGTCATAACATTGATCAGCGGCTATAAGGTCTACCTCAGCGCACGCATGGCCAAGCAACCATCGGCACCAGCATCTATAACCCCGCAACGTACCTCTTACCCTAACTGCGTGTTCTATCCAGCAATGACTGATGCTGACTATGCGGCTTGTGGTTTGACGCCTCCAGGCAAATAGCCTCATTGCTCCAAAAGCCTCCGCAGCCGCTCCTCATAGGGCTCCTCATGCTCCTGCTCATCGAGGTTATAGGCCTGGCGTTCCAGGGTGATCAAAGTCTTCAACGTCTCGGCCAGCTCTCGCATGATCTTGGTGCGGTTCGGTAGTGCGATGATCTTGTGGTAGAGGTCGTTCAGCCGGTCGTTCCCGAAGGAGTCTGGGCTGCGCATCATCTCGCCCAGCGACTCGGCCAGGTCGCGGTGATCAGTCAGTTGCTCCAGCTCTTCCAGCAGCTTGTTGGTCAGGCGGCGCGAACGCCGGATATCAGCCCGGTGCGACATCCGCACGTTGACGATGGCCTCGGCATTGGCCTCGATGATCTGCCGCTCAGTTTCCGCCGATTTGCTGGAAACCTCGCTGGAAACCTCCCGTTTGGAAACCAGTGCATCAGCTTTCGCCCGGATCTTCGCCTTCAGGTCGCGCGCCCACCTTTCGGCCTTGGCCCGCTTGCCGATCGCTGTGTGCGTGCAGCCATGGCGGCCGGCGATCTCTCGAATGGAAAGCAGACCGGCGCGGTAGTCGCGTTCGATCGCTTCCCAGTCGAAAGCCTGCTTACTGCCCATCAGGTTGAGCCTCCACGGCGGCATCAGGTCGACGGGCATTCGCTGCTAGGGCCCTCAACACCTCGAGCAACTGCCCACCCCGAGCACTGTCCAGCCCAAGCTGCCAGCGCTCGAGGCTGATCAGCTCCCGCAAGGCGATCGAGAGATCACGCAAGGCCGCCGCGCGCCGGGGCAGCGCCAGCGCCTGCTGCAGCCGAAGCTCAGGCCCTGCCAACTCCCTCGCCTCGGCTTCGACCTCTGCAGCCAGCTGATCCAGCGCCGTGCGCACCAGTTCCAGCGCGCGCTGGGTATGCTCAGTTCTGAGCCCCCCCAACGCTCCGGCCCTCTCAATAGCGTCCATCAGTGCAGCCCTCGATCATTGAAGGTGGTTTTTCTCAGGCGAGGGTCCAGGGCTTCCGTCCATGACCAACCGCGGTAGCGCCGCTTCCTGACCGTCTCCCAATTCACGCCAAGCTCTTTGGCCCATTCCTTGGCCGTCTTGGTCACCTGCAGAGTCAGCACTCCCTCTTTCGAGCCAAGCTCCCTGATCCACTCCTCTACCGACTTGGTCATCGGTAACGTCAACGGGAGTTCCTGATGGCAGAACACGTCCTCACGATGCTGTCTCATCTCGCCCTCCTACTCTGCTTTCGCTTGAATGCGCCACTCACGGTCGCCCGTCTTGGCCACTGTGTAGGCATCGGGATCGAGCAGGCCGCGCCGAGCCTGGTTGGCTCCCGGCACGCTCTTGTAGGTCTTGGCCATGGCCTGCTGCTCACGCTGCGCAAGGGCGATCGCTTGCTTGGCCGCTGCCCTGGTAGAGCCCGTCTCCCGAGCTATTTCGTCAGCATCGAGCGGATAGTCGGTGCGCATGCGATCGCGCACGGTCGGCAGGAGGGATTGCACCGTCGGACGGGCCTCACGTCCGGTAGAGCCCTGGACGGCGCCAGCACTGGCCCCGCCAGTGATCAGCAAGGGCGGCGCCGACGACCTGGTGGCCTCCGCTGCAGCTCTCTGCGCCTGGCCAAGCCCATCAGGACGAGTCAGCACATCAGCAACAGCCCGATCAGAACGAGCGCGAACGGTATCGCGCAGGCTGCGGCCGGCCTTGCCAACGAACTGGCTGAACAGATTCCCGACAGGCGTCCCAGCCAGCGCACTCAGCACCAGATCCCCGCCGATGCTGTTGGCATCCGCCATTTCGGCTGCGCGGCGTGCGGTGGCGCTGTTGCCCAGGCTGCGCCCGGCCGTGGTGGATGCGCTCACCTCGAAGTCCAGCAGATCCCCCCAGCGCTGGCGGGCAGCGTCGTCCGGCAGCATGGCCGCCACCTTGGCGCGCATTTCCTTGCTGCGCAGGTATTTGGTTACGTCGGCCATCTTCGCCGGGTCGTTGCCCATCTTGTTGACGATCGCCGACACAGCGCCGATGCGGAAACCTTCAATCTCCGAAGCACTCAGCCGCCCCAGGTTGGCGGCAAGCTCCTCCGCGCTGATGTTCCGACTCAGGATCGTCCGACCACTCTCCACCGCATCGATAAACTGACTCGGCCCCGCCCAGGCCGCCCGGGCCTCGCGATAGGTCGGGCTAGCTGCGTCCATCATGTCGAGCAGCTTGGTGCGGATACCCTTGATGACGCGGGCCTCGCTGTAGTCGCCGGCGCGCTCGAGGGTGCCGACCTTGGAATCGAGCGTCTTCTTGATAAAGTCCAGATCTCCGGTGCTCGGCACGCTCTGCACCGTGAAGGATCCGTCCTCCTTCAAGTCGATAAACTTGCCGTAGAAGTCCCGGCCCTCATTGCCCGCACGGCGTTCGGCGGCCCGATAGGCCTCCTGCATGACAGGACGCTTGAACAGTTCTTCAAGCTCATTCGACCAGGGCACCGGTTCCTGATAGGCCTTGGCATAAAGCGGCTGAGCATCACGGGTACGCTGCGCCATCGCTTCTTCCACTGCCTGATAGGCACTGCGCTGGCTTCCAGTGGCGCGGCCAAGATCCTCGGAAAGACGGTTGAGGTTTTCGCGCTCCCCCTTCGTCAGATCCTGCAGTGCTTCGGTGATCCGCTGCGGCTGCGCCTGCTGCCGCTCCGTCAGTGCTGGGATGACCTGCGAGCGGCCAGCGCCTGGCGTCTGCGCCACGCGCTCAAGCAGCCCCTGGACGTTCTCTCCTCCAGCGTCGGCAGGCATGGCAGCACCCGGGTAGCGCTGTTGCAGATCATCGGCCTGGCGGCGGAACTGGTCGATGGTCATGCCATCACGCTCCAACGCACGTTCTACCTGCTGCACAGCCGAGCGCTCCGGCGAACGCATAGCACCGGCGGCAGCACGACCACCCATCATGACCAGGGGAATACCGGCGCCGATTGAAGCGCCAGTGGTCATTCCGTCAACAGCACCCGGCAGTCGCTCCAGCAAATCGCCTTCAGCAGAGCCGAGGCCGTAGGCAGCACCATATGCACCACCGACAGCGGCGCCCTCACCAGCAGTCCGCAGAATGCTCGGAGCGGCTTGGGCAACTGGCATCTGAGAGGCCGCACGCGACACTGGCCCAGCGGCCGCACGCCCTGCCGATGGCAGCAGAGACGCGCCAGCCGTCGCAGCCATCGGCAGTAATCCACCCGCAATGCCGCCAGCGGCGCTGGCCATGGGGTTCTTCTCACGCGCCTGGCGATCAAGTGCCCGCTCGCCCTCGACGTTGCGATCGTAGCGCTCGCGCCAGGTATCCCCATCATTGCCACTTCCGATGACAGGGTTCAGTGTTGCCGACAGCGCGCTACTGACCTCGTCGGCAAAGCCCAAGGTCAGACCATCGTTGATGCCACGCAGCAGCGAGCGGCCGGCACCGATACCTGCATCCGCACTCTGCAGGCCTGCTGGCTGTTCAACGGGGGCGCTTTTCCATGCTGGCTGCTGCTCGTTCTCTCCCTCCACCAGAGGGGCATCTTTCCAACCGGCCATCATGGTTTCCTCCGAGTGGTGCCATCTGGGGCGACGAACAACGCCCCAGACGGAAGCGCTTCATAATCGCTATCGGTTTCAATCGGTACCGGGCGCCCTGTGGAGGCAGAGCGCGACTGAGCAGAGTTCGACACCTCACGCCCCAGTACCGAGTCGACGTCCAAGGGAGCCGCCCCCTGGCCAGTGCGGCGGTTGTTGATAATCCCGGTACGGATGCCAATCGCCCGATCATTCAGCGCCCGGATCTCTGCCAGTCGCTGCCTCACCAGCTCGGGGCTCTTCAAATTGGTCACCAGCTCATTCCAGGCGCGCTGAGCATCGCCTTCGGTCTGGACGCCCGTGTTCAAGCGCAGACTTTCGTTGCGCAGTTTCTCCAGCGTGCTGTTGAGGGATGCGTAGTTGCGGGCGTTCTGATCACCGGCGCCAATGGCATTCAATGCAGTGCTCTTGGCATTGGCGAAAAGCCCCAGATTGAGCTCACCGCTGGCGATCTGCTTGTCGATACGAGAGAGCTCGGTGTTCATTGTCATGGCACTGCCGATGGCAGAAAGATCTTCGTCCTCCAGTCTTTGGACAGGTGCAGTAAGAGGGTTCGAGCCCTTGCCCTGCAGCGAGGCATAGGCGTTCGGTGCGGTCTGCAGCAGATAGCTGCGCTCAGCCTGGGCACGGGCATCGCCCTGCAAAGCAGGATCATCGAGACCAGCCAGGATGCCGCCCAGTGCCTGCTGACGCTTGATATCAATGTCGCCGGCCTGGATCTGCTGCTGCAGGCGCTGCCGCTCCAGTTGGCCGGTGAAACGCTCATCCATGCCGGAGATGATGCTTTGCTGGGTTCGCTGCCTGGTGAACTCTGTATTGGCCTGGCGCTCCTCAAGCCTGGCTCGCTGGTGATCGCCCAGAGTTGGCGTACGGGATGAGTCAGGAATGATCGTCAGCCCGCCACCGCGTCTCTCATTCTGAAGGGTCTGGGCGCGAATTTCGTTTGCCCGACCGAACCGCTCGATGGCCAGCTGACTGTCTCCCGGCTGCATCTGGCTGAAGGTACCGAGTCCGTTGCCCAGGTTGTTGATCGACCCGCGCTGCGCCAGCGGCAGATCGTCGGGCATGTTGGCGGCGATCGCAGGTACATTCTGGCGCATGCCGCCTTGAGGCATTGGAGTTGCGGATGCTGAAGCTGTGGGAGTGGCCAGGTCGTTGGTCAGTTCCACCCCGCCAGCCGAGCCGCGGCGAGCATAGATCTCGCCACCCTGGAGCCCCGCGCCAATTCCCGTGCTGCGCCACTCCTCCAGCCGCTCCTTGCGTTGCCGGCTGGGCATTCCCCAGCCTTCGTCGATTGCAGGCATCTAAATAGCCCTCTTTTCCATTGATTGAGGGCTCTTGATTTATGTCACTGGCGCCAGCCTGCAAGCCAAGAAATAGGGCGATTCAGTGTCCCTCAGCATCCATTGCGGGAAAATACTTCTACGGAGCAGATAGATATCAAAAGATCTATCGACAATACCGTTTAACACGGGCAGGCAACCTGCTTGTCGAGCATGCCCAGTGACATAGCGTCAGCTTCCGTTACCTAAACGGAGCAATCGTCATGCAACAGCAGCAACCATCTATTAAAAACACCACCCCCAATGAACTGCTGACCAAGAAGGAGACAGCGGAGCTATTCCGACGCACTACGTCTGGCCTGGACAAGCTGATAGCCAGGGAACCGGACTTCCCCAAGCCCTTGAAGGACGGCAACGACCGCTCCAGCCGGGTTTATTTCGTGCGAGTCGAAATAGAGGCATATCTCGCTGCGAAGTTGGCTAGCCGTGCGGAGGCTGCAGCATGAGCGAGCTCATCGTCCATCATCACCAGCAAACCACTCTGGCCATCGATCCGTCAGACGGGATGGTCAACGCGAGCCTTCTGGTCAAGCGCTTCAGCGGCCGAAATCCTGTTGAGTTTTTGATGCTCGACGACACCCAGCCAACCCTCGCCAGCCTTGCCGAAAATAACGGCAAGCCGCTGGCCAGCCATTGGCAGGATGGCCGGTTACGCTTCAGCCGACGCCCAGAGTTCCTTCGCGAGCTGACCGCCGCCGGCATCATGCGCCAGAAGCCTGGAACAGTTGATAGCCACAAGGCCGCAGCGCCAGGCGTGGCAGGCAACGGCGTCCGCGACTTCGTGCCAGGCCTGTGGGCTCATTCTGACTTGGCTGCAGGTCTGGCCCGATGGGCCGAATGTCGAGGAGAAAGCTGGCGACCGAGCCCGCTGGCTGAGTTCGTCGAGCAGGTGCTGGCCGAGCAAGCCGGCGGTAAAGCTTCCACCCAGAAGGGTACGCCAGAGAGCGCAGCTGAAGCCTTTGCCGGTCTGGTGAATGCCGCCACCTTGCAGAACCTGCGCACGATGGATCAGTTGCTGATCGACGGCGGCCTTTCCCTCAGCGCGCGCCAGCAGACGCTGCATGCCCGCCTGGAGCAGGGCGCCAAACGGGAGAGCGAGCGCCAATGACTACCTTCATCAAGCTTCCAAAGGTGCGAAGCCGTACCGGCCTCTCCGCCACAGAGATCTATCGACGGATCTCCCGTGGCGCCTTCCCCAAGCAGGTGCAGCTTGGAGCCAAGAGCGTTGCATGGGTCGAGGAGGAGATTGAGGCCTGGCAACAGGCCCAGATTGCCGCCAGCCGGAAGGAGGACAGCTAAATGCCGAACACAAAAAAGGCCGACCAACAGGCCAGCCCCAAGAAAACGCCCTTGAATGATACCACCGCCGAAGCTCAGCGCGCCCGGCTGCTGGAGCGCCTGCAGCTGGGGCCCGTGGACACCTTCGCGGCGCGCAGCGAGCTCAACATCATGATGCCCGCCGCCCGCATCAAGGAGCTGCGAGAGGCCGGCCACGACATCCAAACCCACCGTCTCACCCTGACCGATGAGCAGGGCCGAACCCATCACGGCGTCGCACGTTACTACCTGGGTACCGTGCCCGTTCAGACCGAAGGAGCGACAGCATGAACCTCTACGACGGCCACCGGGTTGAAGATCACGCCTCCTTCCTGTTCGACGACGTACTACCTGCTGTTGTCGGCTATGCCGACAGCCAAGGCGTACCGACTGGGGTAGCCGCTTTCGCGGTGTTCCTGACCATGGCGGGAATCATGGCGATTGATGGTGTCGGACGCGACGAGATCATCCGCGCGATCAACGAAATGCGCTTTCCCGCCGACAAGCCCCAGGAGACGCTGCAATGAGCCGCCACCAACGTCACGCGACCTGTAGATCCCGCAGCGCCTCGGGGTGTTTCACCGCAATGCGCAGCAGCGTCTTGGCCGCCCCGGACGGTGATCGCCGCCCCTGCTCCCAGTCCTGCAAGGTGCGCAGACTCACGCCCAGCAAGTCGGCGAAGGCGCTCTGTGAAACGCCCACTTTGGCCCGTGCCTCTGCCACCGGCGAAAGCTCCACCTGCGTCGCACGCACCGCCCTGCCCGCTTTCATATCGTGGACGGATCGCAGCAAATCCGCCTGGAACTGCTCCAGTTCTTTATCCATGATTGATTGCCTCTCTCAATTGGTTCAGGAAGGCCGCCGGCAAATTGTCGAACTTCGCCTTGGTGTAGGCGATCAGCAGCCAGATATGGCCTTCAGTCAGCGCGTTGTAATAGATCACCCGCGCACCGCCACGTTTCCCCATGCCGGCACGCGACCATCGAACCTTGCGCAGACCACCCGTGCCGGGAATCACATCGCCGGCCAGCGGGTTGGCGGCCAACCAGGCGATGAACTCTTCACGCTCACCATCGGCCCAGATGGGGCCGGCGTAGCGTTGGAAAACTTCCGTTTCGAAGACCGTATACATGGGAAGAATAGTACGGCAATGCCGTATAGAGAGCAACCAAATGGCAATGACCCTTTTTGGGACCATCCCACACTTGCACTTCCCCTATCCCGGCGCTATGGTTCGCCTGTCGCGGTAAGTCCCGCGGCCGGGCTTGGCCGCCCGATTCGTCCGAGGCGCTACAGCGCCCACCTTTGCATGCAGGCGCTTTTTTTGTGCCCGTCGTGCTGCTTTATGGCGGGTTGCGTGGGGACACCCTCGGGTGTGCCGGTTCCCTTGGACGCCGGTCGGCCAACCCTGCGTAACCCGTCACCACTCCCTGCTTGGCCGCAGGCGGTGACGGTTCCCCAGTCCAAGGAGAACCATCACATGCAACACGCCCCCAATCCGTCCGCATTTCAGCAACACGCTGCAGCCTGGCGTGCCCGTGCTATCGCTGCGCTTCATTCCAACTCAAGCCTCTCCGTCCGCCTGGCACGCTACAACTCCGCGATGGCCCGTGCTCGCTCCCTGGAAGCTCAGGAGGTGGCCAATGCGTAATCAACTGACCACCCGCACCACCTGCATTCCAGAACTGGTGTACGCCGTAGAGGGCAATCTCGACGGCCACCCGGTCGAATTGCACGCCTGGAGTCAGGGCCGCATCACGCTCGACCTGGGGATTTGCAGCCTGTCGCTGAGCCCAGCAGCAGCCGTCGAACTGGCCAATAACCTATCGGCGGCTCTGGCTGCCGTGCAGGGGGTGCGCAATGCGTAACGCAATCCGCCCTTTCGATGGCATGACTGGTGAGCTTGTGCAGAACGCAACTCTGGACGCCCTGCGCATGGCTCACATGAACTTCGCTCGCGAGGAGTACGACCGCCTGGAACGGCTCGTTTTGCAGCAGATCGTCCCCGCTCTCGGCGGTCGATCCGCTCCCGTCTCGGAGGATATTTGCCGCCATATGGAGCAGGTTCGGACCTTCAGCGGCAACTTCTGCTGGCAGCATCGCTCCGTCGGCGCTGCGCACGTCGCCAAGGAGGTTCGGCCATGAAGTACTTTGTCGAGCGTGCTGTGGGTGTGACGTACTACTTCGTGCTGGATGAACGCCGGCCGGCGTTTCCCTTCGGCGTCTGCGGCCCCTTCGCCAAACGGCGCGAGGCCAAGAAGGCAGCAGCCAAACTACGGGCATGCTTTCCAAGCCATAACCTGGCCGTGCATGCCGGGTGGTTCGCCGATCGCGTTCCGAGCGGTTTGCTGATTGAAGCCAGGGCCGTTGCAAGGGCCAAGCTGAAAAGCACGCTGAGCCTTCGTGCAAGTGGCCAGGACACCGCTGCGGATCGCAGCCAGAAGGAGGTGCGGTAATGGCCGGTCCAAATTGGGGAGAGCTGCTGCTCTCGATAGAAGACTTCCCTTCCGCTCTCGGCAAGCAGCCGCTGTCAGCAGAACAGGTGGAACGACTCAAGAGCATCGCCAACGCCTCGAGCAGCTATAGCGGCATCCTGAATAGCGGTATCTCAGCCATCGGCTGGAGTATCGCTGCATCCGCCGACAATGAGGACTTCGGTATTGATGCCAACGAGGTTCGCAACCTGGGATGGCTGATGCAGGCGCTGGGGAAGCTATCTCAGCACCTGAGCGACCTTCACGGCGAGGCGGAGTACAGGCTGCAGCACTGCCCACGCGCAGAAAGCCCAGCGGAGTAAGTGCCATGACTCGACACAACGGCGCCCAAGCGCCGACGGGATTGGCTTGCCCATGGAAAGGCTTGAGGAGCAACCGTGGCGCGAAGCCTTAGGAAATCCAAAGGACGCAGCCCGACCGGAACGTTCGCCGCCCTGCCCCATGCGGTCATGGACAGCGAGAGCTTCCGGGCACTGTCCGGCGGTGCACTGAAGGTGCTGCTGGGTCTGCTGCGCCAGTACCGCGGCGGCAACAACGGCGACCTGTCGGCAACCTTCACCCAGGCCGAGGCCTGGGGCGTCGGTAGCAAGGCAACGCTGGCGAAGGCGCTACGAGAGTTGCAGGAGCAGCAGTTGATCACATGCACCCGCGAAGGTCGCTTCATCAAGCCTGGCGGCTGCTGCGCTCTGTACGCGCTGAGCTGGCAGCCCATCGACGAATGCGGCGGAAAACTGGAGGTGTCGCCGACCACGACACCGCCCAGGAAATTCAGCCTCGAAAGATCAAATTACCCGGTACAGAAACTGTACCGACGGGGTACAGAAACTGTACCCATGGAGCCCTGAGTAGCCATGAAAAACACCCTCATCGGTACAGAAACTGTACGCATGGAGCGGTTTCACTTGGTACAGAAACTGTACTCCTTCTTAGATATACCAGGCGCAGCCTGGCCATCTACCCGTCTAAAGCCCGTGAAACAGGCTCACGAAGTGCGGGCGCCCCTGATCGGCGCGCTGCTGATCAGCGGAGTTTTCCGCCACGGCCAGCCCCACAGACGCGCAGCAAGCCACACCAAGAGGTATCACTATGCCTGAGCAGCAAAACGACCAGCCTACCGGGAAAGGCTATGTAGGCTTCGAGTATCTGGCACTAGGGCCAGAGCTCACAGAGACCCTGGGCGCCAGACCTCTCACCGCGCGAGAACTGGTGCAATGGCTATGCCGGTGCCAGGAACAGGCAACGGATTTGCACCAGCTCCAGTTGATAGCGGATCACGCAACGGGCGTCATGCACACCCTGTTTCTCTGCTGGCTTATCAGCGCCGCTGAGTCAGAAAGGATGGTTGCCGAGTTGAATGCGGTCTATGCCGTTCGACAGCGGGCGCTGTCCGGGGCAGCGGTCCACTGAGCTGCCTCGGTCGATCAGTAAAAAGAAGCCCCGGCAGTCTCTCCGCGCGAGATGACCACCGAGAAGGCGGTCAGAGATCGACATCGGCCAATACCGGGGCTCCAAGGCCGGCGTTCCTGTGGGACGCCTAGTGCGCCGAAACGCCCTCTAGGTGAGGCCCCAATCACCAGCCTCCCCTGCGTTGTACGCCCGACACCAGCGGCCGTCAATTCCGCCAGCCGCCTTGAGCCGATCACCTCCCGCAGCTACCGTGCTCAGAAACCCAGGAGGGCAGAATGACAAACGAAACCAGCACTCAGGAGCTACTGGACGCGGCAGCCGCCGGCGACTTCGAGTGGGTGCGGCAGTTGGCCCAGGCCGGCGCGGATCTGAATGCGCTGGATGACGGAGAGACACTACTTGATCGCGCCGTTTCCGCGCTTACCCTCCCCGACCCAGTACCGGCATTCGCCGCCGACATGCTGCGCCTTCTCCTGCAGCTTGGTGCTGATCCCAACCGGCCGGGTGATGAAGGCATGACCGCGCTGCACACCGCCATGCTGGCCCGGAACGTCGAGTTGATGCGCATCCTGCTGGAGGGCGGTGCGGTGCCAAACGACATGCCTGGCTCAAGCCCTGGCGAAACCCTGTACGACTGGGCAGAGTTCGATTACCGCTACAGCACCTGGGATGAGCCCTTCGGGCTCCAGGGATCACTGATGCCACCGGACGCGCCGACCACCGGCGACAAAGCCAGCGAAGACGCCTGGCTTCTTTACCTCGATCGCTGCGCGGTCAAGCATGGCGCGCGGCGCCCCGACTACCTGTTCCTGTTGCGGGAGTTCGGTGGCCGGAGAGCATCAGAACTATCGAGTTCATGAGCGAAGTGCAGATCGGTGAAAGTTCGAGTCTCGAAAGAGGCACCCTGCTATTGCGAGGGGCTATATCACTTCATATGATGCACGCCACTTGGAACGCAAATTGGCCTTTAGGGATGGGGCATTTTTCGTTTTAGGGGCAGATTTAGGGGCATGCCATGACGGCCGAAGTGCAGCAACCCAGCAAGTGCAGGGCCTGCAGCAAAAGCTTCTAGTCTCCCCCGGGCACCACGATTCGAAGCCCGCAAGACATTGGTCTTGCGGGCTTTTTCGTATCTGCATGAACAACTCAGACAATTGTTGCAAGCATGTTGCCGATGAACTTTTTCGGCACCTCGACAAGCCCCGCAAAACCTGGCCGGCGACCTTGCTGGCGGGGGTTGGCAATTGCGCAAAAGTTAGCGTAGAGTGAACCAACTGTTTGCATGGGTCGCTGTGAATCGTGACTCTGGTGCAGCAGATCATCTAGATCCGCTACATCCCGCTCGACTTCTATTACTCCTTGCAACCAGTCTCAGCCCTCTATACTTGGAGGCTGTCATCAACTCTAGTTTCAAGGAAAAAGACATGTCGAATCGTCAGAACGGTACCGTCAAGTGGTTTAACGACGAGAAAGGTTTTGGTTTTATCACTCCCGAAAGCGGTCCGGATCTGTTCGTGCACTTCCGCGCGATCGAAGGTAACGGCTTCAAGAGCCTGAAAGAAGGCCAGAAAGTCAGCTTCGTAGCTGTGCAAGGTCAAAAAGGCATGCAGGCTGACCAGGTTCAAGTCCTGGGCTAATCGCCGCTGCTTTGAAGAACCCCTGATATCTGTCAGGGGTTTTTTTTTGCCTGTCATTCCCGTCGCAGCGCCAGGTTACAGATAGCCCGCGTGCATCTTTATATCGACAGCGAAGTCGCGGTTAGAATGGCGCGCACTTTCGTCTCAGCGAGCCCATCATGCCGAAACACCAATTACGTCCGCAGGGAGACTTCCCCACTGCCGGGCTGATTCGTCGCCTGGCGGCCCTCTTCTACGATTTTCTACTCTGCGTGGCACTGATCATGGTCGTCACCCTGATCTACCAGCAGGGCATCCTGCGCCTGATTCACGGCGGCGATGCACTGATGGCCATGTCCGAGGCCGGCGCTCTGGATCATGACCCGATTCTTGCCAGCCTGGTGGTACTGTCGCTGTTCGCCTTCTTCGCCAAGTTCTGGACGCACAATGGCCAGACACTGGGCATGCAGGCCTGGGGGCTGCGCATCCAGAACGCCGACGGCAGCGCCATCGACCTGTGGCAGGCCCTGTTGCGCTTCGTGGTCGCCATCGGCTCCTGGCTGTTCGCTGGCCTGGGTTTTCTCTGGCTGCTGTGGGACAAGCAGGGGCGCACCTGGCACGACATCTATTCCGACAGTCGTGTGGTGCAACTGCCGAAGAATATTCACAAGAAGTAGCCCAGTGCAGATGCCAAAAAAAGCCGGTTCATTGAACCGGCTTTTTTCATGCCCCTGATCGCCTCAGCCAGCCCTACGCAGCAGCCACACCCCGGCCAGCGCACAGATACCGGCCGGCACCAGCACCGCCAGCAGCGGCGAGAAACCAAATACCAGGCTCGATGGGCCGAGCAGGTCCTGGGCGATACGGAAGATGAAGCCCACCAGCACACCGGTGAATACGCGTTGCCCCAGGGTAACCGAGCGCAGCGGGCCGAAGATGAAGGAAATCGCCATCAAGACCAGCGCGCCGGTTACCAGCGGCTGCAGGACCTTGGTCCAGAATGCCAGCCAGTAGCGGGCATTATTCAGGCCCTGCTCAGCCAGGTAATGGATGTACTGCCACAGCCCGGTGACCGACAGCGCTTCAGGCTCCATCACCACCGTGCCGAGCAGCTCGGGATTGAGTTCGATCTCCCAGCGCTCTTCCGGCTGGTTGATCACTTCGGAACGGTCCTCATGCAGCACGGTGGTCTGCACGTTGCGCAGCATCCAGTGGCTGTCTCGGTATTCGGCGCGACGGGCGAAGCTGGAGGAAAGCAGACGACGCTCGTCATCGAAGCGATAACGCGTCACCCCGAGCAGAATGCCATTGGGCTGTACAGCGTTGATATGTACGTATTCCTGCCCCTGACGGTGCCACATGCCGCGCTTGGAACTCTGCGCCGCACCGCCACCCTGAGCCAGCGCGCGATCCGCCTGGGCCTGGTTCTCGGTCAACGGTGCAACGTATTCGCCGATCAGAATGCCGGCCAGCATCAGCACCAGCATGGGTTTCATCACCGCCCAGACGATGCGCCCGATGGAGACACCCGCCGCACGCATGATGGTCAGCTCGCTGTTGCTGGCCAGCGTGCCGAGACCGATCAGGCAACCGATCAGTGCTGCCATCGGCAGCATCTCGTAGGCACGGCGCGGCGCAGTCAGCAATACGTACCACAGCGCCTGACCAAGACCATAATCGCCCTTGTTCAGATCACCCAATTCGTCGATGAAGGCGAACAGCAGTGCCAGGCCGAGAATGATGCCCAGCACTGCCAGAATGGCGAAGAAGACCTGGGTGCCGATGTAGCGATCCAACTTAGCCATGAGCCACCTCCGACACCGGCGCACGACGACTGGCCCACCACAGACTCAGACGCTCCCAGTACAACAACAGCATGCCAATGGCGAAGAAGATGCCGTGCACCCACCACAAGCCCAGTGCCGCAGGCAAACGCCCCTTGTCCAGCGCACCGCGAGCGGCGATCAGCAGACCGAGGTAAGCCATATAGAGGAAGATCGCTGGCAACAGTTTGAGGAAGCGGCCCTGACGCGGATTGACCTTCGACAGCGGCACGGCCAGCAGGGTGACGATGAATACCAGCAATGGCAGTGACAGGCGCCATTGCAACTCGGCCTGCATGCGCGGGTCATCGCTGCCGAACAGCTCACGGGTCGGGGTCGCCTCGCGCTCGCTGGCCTCGATGGCCACTTCCGGCTTGGGCAGCAACACGCCATAGGTGTCGTACTGGATGGCGCGATAGTCGGCCTCGCCCGGCTCACCGTCATAGCGATAGCCGTTTTCCAGAATCAGATAGCGACTGCCATCTTCCTGAATTTCCTGACGACCACTCTCGGCGACCAGCACGGTAATGCCACGCTCCGAGGTGCCATCAGTGGAGAAGCGCTTCTCCGACATGAACACGCCACGCAACTCGCTGCGATCAGGCGACAGCTCCTGCGAGTAGGTCACCCGCGAACCATCGCGCAGCGACTGGAAGCGCCCCGGTACCAGAGTATCGAGTTCGGTCAGGGCGTCCTGCTCGTTGAGGATGCGCGCCACGCTGGCCACACCTTGCGGCGCCAGGCCCATGCTCAGCCAGCCCACCAGCAGCGCGACGATCAGCGCCGGCGCCATGCTGTAGGCGGTGAGGCGCTGCTGACTGACACCGGTGGCCGACAGCACGGTCATCTCGCTGTCCAGATACAGGCGCCCGTAGGCCAGCAGGAAACCGAGGAACAGGCCCAGCGGCAGAATCAGCTGCAGGAAGCCGGGAATCCGGTAACCCATGATCAGAAACAGCACACCCGGGTCGAGCACGCCCTGCGCAGCCTGAGCCAGGTATTTGATGAAACGACCGCTCATGATGATCACCAGCAGCACGGCACTCACCGCACTGAGGGTCACCAGCACTTCGCGGGACAGATAACGGAAGACGATCAAACCGGACGCTCCAGGGTTGTCAGGCTCAGGCGCGAACGCTCACACTAGCCGCACCTACTTGCCGGCCCACCGCAGGGTGGACCCTCGAAAAATGGCGGCCATTATCCGTCAAACCCGACTCTTTGTCTTGGGGACAGCTCACTATGGAATTCCTCGTCAAAAGCACCCGCCCGGAAACCCTGAAAACCGCGACCCTGGTCGTCGCCATCGGTGAAGGCCGCAAGCTCGGCGACGCCGCCAAGGCCGTCGACCTGGCCAGCAACGGTGCACTGAGCGCCGTGCTCAAGCGTGGCGACATCGCCGGCAAGCCGGGCCAGACCCTGCTGCTGCACAGCCTGCCGGGACTCAAGGCCGAGCGTGTACTGCTGGTGGGCTGCGGCAAGGGCGATCTATCCGACCGTCAACTGCGCAAATTGGTTGCAAGCGTGCATGGCGTGCTCAAGGGTCTGGGCGGCGGCGATGCCCTGCTCGCCCTGGGTGAACTCAAGGTCAAGGGCCGCGACACCTACGGCAAGACCCGCCTGATCGTCGAGACTCTGGCCGACGGCACCTACCTGTTCGAGCAGTTCAAGAGCCAGAAGGCCGACCCGCGCGCGCTGAAGAAAATCACCCTGGTCGTCGACAAGGCCGAGCTGGCCGATGCCGAACGCGCCCTGCAGCATGCCCGCGCCATCGCCAGCGGCGTCGCCTTCACCAAGGATCTGGGCAACCTGCCGCCGAACCTCTGCCACCCCAGCTACCTGGCCGAAGAGGCCAAGGCCCTGGGCAAGGCGCATAAAAACCTCAAGGTCGAGATCCTCGACGAGAAGAAGCTCAAGGAACTGGGTGCCGGTGCCTTCCTCGCCGTGGCCCAGGGCAGCGAGCAGCCGCCACGGATGATCGTCATGCACTACCAGGGCGGTAAGAAGGACGACAAACCCTTCGCCCTGGTCGGCAAAGGCATCACCTTCGACACCGGCGGCATCAGCATCAAACCGGCCGCCGGCATGGACGAGATGAAGTACGACATGTGCGGCGCCGCCAGCGTGTTCGGTACCCTCAAGGCCGTGCTCGAGCTGCAACTGCCGATCAACCTGGTGTGCCTGCTGGCCTGCGCCGAGAACATGCCCAGCGGCCGCGCCACTCGCCCTGGTGACATTGTCACCACGATGAGCGGGCAGACCGTGGAAATCCTCAACACCGACGCCGAAGGCCGTCTGGTGCTGTGCGATACCCTGACCTACGCCGAGCGCTTCAAGCCGCAGGCGGTGATCGACATCGCCACCCTCACCGGCGCCTGCATCGTCGCCCTGGGCAGCAACGTCTCCGGCCTGATGGGCAACAACGACGCGCTGATCAAGCAGATTCTCAAGGCTGGCGAAAGCGCCGACGATCGCGCCTGGCAACTGCCGCTGTACGACGAGTATCAGGAGCAGCTTGATAGCCCCTTCGCCGACATTGCCAACATCGGCGGGCCGAAGGCCGGCACCATCACCGCCGGCTGCTTCCTGTCGCGCTTTGCCAAGAACTTCCATTGGGCGCACCTGGATATCGCCGGCACCGCCTGGATCAGCGGCGGCAAGGACAAAGGCGGCACTGGCCGCCCGGTGCCGATGCTGACCCAGTACCTGCTGGACCGCGCCAAGGTCTGATCCAGCATCCGGGCCATGCCCTTGTAGGAGCGGCTTCAGCCGCGATAATTCGCGATGAAATCGCGGATGAATCCGCTCCTACAACATCCAGCCCATTAGCCTCCAACCGTTGAAAACCGAATGCCCAGAATCGAGTTCTACGTCCTTTCCTCCAGCGATGCCATTGGTCGCCTGCGCGCGGCCTGCCAACTGGCGCTCAAGGCCTGGAGCGCCGGCCTGCCGGTGTTCGTTCGCGCTAGCGACGAGGCGCAGTGCGGTGAACTCGACGAACTGCTGTGGACGTTCAAAGCCGAACGTTTCGTGCCTCATGATCTGCATCGCGATGCGCCGCTGTCACCCGTGGTACTGGGCATCGACGAAGTGCCGAGTACCGAGCAGGGCGTGCTGATCAACTTAGGCAGCAGCCTGTCGCCGCATGTCGAGCGCTTTTCCCGCATCATCGAGATCGTCAATCAGCAGCCTGAACTGCTCAACGCCTGTCGCGAGAATTTCCGTACCTATCGCCAGCGCGGGTATGATCCGCAACGCGTCGAACTTTAGTGTCCGTGCACGCTCACAACACAAGTCACTCCAGCCCTTTTTCTCGCTGCACCGATGATCATGGACACCCCCAAACCTCCGCAAAAACCTGCTCAACTGCTGCACGACCTGGAGTCGATTCGCGAGCTGCTGGGCGATAACGGCAGTGAACCACCGCTGCTGATCGACTCGCTGGACCCGGACAGCATTCCGGTGCTGTCCGATATCGTCAGCGCGCCGCCTGGCCCGCCGCCGCCCTTCCATGCAACACCGACGCCCAAACCGGCATCAGCACCGCAGTCCGCTGCAGCGACTGCCCCGAGCCAGTTGCGTGAACGCATCGAACCGCGCCTGCACGACAGTGCACGTGATCTGCAACACCTTAATGCCGAGCTGCGCGCCGCCGCCCAGTTGATCCTGCAGGACGTGATAGACGATTTCGTGCCGCAGATCGAGGCCGAACTCAAGCGCCGCCTCGAAGCCCGCCTGCCGCGCCTGCTGCCACCACGCAAGTAGTCACCTGCCCCGCCCCAGGGCCCTTTGATCCCTGGTAGCCAGACATTCGCCCCGAGGCGGGGCTCCTACAAAACTGAAGGCTGGTCTGCCCTACAGCTCAAGTCTTATGGCTTGGCGCTCAGAAGCGGTATACTTGTCGGCTTTTCCGATCAGCCGTCAAAGGGTCCCGCCGCGCATGGACAAGACCTACCAGCCGCACGCCATTGAAACCGCCCTGTACCAGAACTGGGAAGCCAAGGGCTACTTCGCCCCGCAAGGCTCGGGCGAGCCCTACACCATCATGATCCCGCCGCCGAACGTCACCGGCAGCCTGCACATGGGCCATGGCTTCAACAACTCGATCATGGATGCGCTGATCCGCTTCCGCCGCATGCAGGGCCGCAACACCCTGTGGCAGCCGGGCACTGACCACGCGGGCATCGCCACGCAGATGGTGGTCGAGCGCCAGCTTGCTGCTGAAGGTATCGGCCGCCACGACCTGGGTCGCGAGAAATTCCTGGAGAAAGTCTGGGAGTGGAAGGAGCAGTCCGGCGGCACCATCACCCGTCAGATTCGCCGCCTGGGCAGCTCGGTGGACTGGTCGCGCGAGCGCTTCACCATGGACGACGGCCTGTCCGAAGCCGTTAAAGAGGCCTTCGTACGCCTGCACGAGGACGGCCTGATCTATCGTGGCAAGCGCCTGGTCAACTGGGACACCAAGTTCCACACCGCCATCTCCGACCTGGAAGTGGAAAACCACGACGAGAAAGGCTCGCTGTGGAATCTGCGCTACCCGCTGGCCGACGGCAAGAAAACCGCTGAAGGCAATGATTACCTGATCGTCGCCACCACCCGCCCGGAAACCATGCTCGGCGACAGCGCCGTGGCCGTGCACCCGGAGGACGAGCGCTACAAGGCGCTGATCGGCAGCTTCGTCGAACTGCCGCTGCTGGGCCGTCGCATCCCGATCATCGCCGATGACTACTGCGACCCCGAGTTCGGCACCGGCTGTGTGAAGATAACCCCGGCGCACGACTTCAACGACTACGAAGTGGGCAAGCGCCACAATCTGCCGCTGATCAACATCTTCGACAAGAACGCCGCTGTGCTGGCTCAGGCCCAGGTGTTCAACCTCGACGGTAGCGTCAACGAGCAGATCGAAGCGAACATTCCGGCGCAGTTCGTCGGTCTGGATCGCTTCGAAGCGCGCAAGCAGATCGTCGCCGCCTTCGAAGCTGCCGGCCTGCTGGAGAAGATCGAAGATCACGCCCTGAAAGTGCCGAAAGGCGACCGCTCCGGCACCGTTATCGAGCCCTGGCTGACCGACCAATGGTACGTCTCCACCAAGCCGCTGGCCGAAAAAGCCATCGCCGTGGTCGAGAGCGGCGAAATCCAGTTCGTGCCCAAGCAGTACGAGAACATGTACTTTAGCTGGATGCGCGACATCCAGGACTGGTGCATCAGCCGCCAGCTCTGGTGGGGCCATCGCATTCCAGCCTGGTACGACGATGCCGGCAACGTCTACGTTGGTCGCGACGAAGCGGAAGTGCGCGCCAAGCACAACCTCGGCGATGCCAACCTGCGCCAGGATGAAGACGTGCTGGACACCTGGTTCAGCTCCGGCCTATGGACCTTCTCCACCCTCGGCTGGCCGCAGCAGACCGACTTCCTCAAGACCTTCCACCCCACGGATGTTCTGGTAACGGGCTTCGACATCATCTTCTTCTGGGTCGCGCGGATGATCATGCTGTCGACCCACCTGACCGGGCAGATTCCGTTCAAGACCGTCTATGTACACGGTCTGGTGCGCGACGGACAGGGCCAGAAGATGTCCAAGTCCAAGGGCAACGTGCTCGACCCGCTGGATATCGTCGACGGCATCGACCTCGAATCCCTGGTGGCCAAGCGCACCAGCGGCATGATGCAGCCCAAGCTGGCCGAGAAGATCGCCAAGCAGACCCGCGCCGAATTCCCTGAGGGCATCGCCGCCTACGGTACCGACGCCCTGCGCTTCACCAACCTGGCGCTGGCCTCCACCGGTCGCGACATCAAGTTCGACATGGGCCGTGTCGAGGGTTACCGCAACTTCTGCAACAAGCTGTGGAACGCCGCCAACTTCGTTATCGAGAACACCGATGACAAGGACACCGGCATCAATGGTGAACCAGTCGAGCTGTCGCCGGTGGATCGCTGGATCATCTCCGCCCTGCAGCGCACCGAGGCTGACGTGACCCGCCACCTCGACGCCTTCCGCTTCGACCTGGCGGCGCAAACCCTGTACGAGTTCATCTGGGACGAGTACTGCGCCTGGTACCTGGAGCTGGTCAAGCCGGTACTGTGGGACGAGAACGCGCCCATCGAGCGCCAGCGCGGCACCCGCCGCACCCTGGTGCGCGTGCTGGAAGTGATCCTGCGCCTGGCTCACCCATTCATGCCCTTCATCACCGAAGAAATCTGGCAGCGCATCAAGGCCCAGGCCGGCGTGCAGGGCGAAACCCTGATGCTGCAACCCTGGCCGGTAGCCAACGAAAGCCGCATCGATGCCGCCGCCGAAGGCGACATCGAGTGGGTCAAGCAACTGATGCTCGGTGTGCGCCAGATCCGTGGCGAGATGAAGATCTCCATGGCCAAACGCATCGATATCATCGTTGCCAACAGCAATGCCGAAGACCTGCGTCGCCTGGCCGACTTCGAGCCGCTGCTGAGCAAGCTGGCCAAGCTGGAGTCGGTGCGCGTGCTGGCAGCCGGTGAAGAAGCGCCGATGTCCGCCACCACCCTGGTCGGCGAGATGGAAGTGCTGGTGCCGATGGCCGGGCTGATCGACAAGGACGCCGAACTGGCTCGCCTGGACAAGGAAATCGGCCGCCTGCAAGGTGAAGTGCAGCGCGTCGGCGGCAAGCTGAGCAATCAGGGCTTCGTCGCCAAGGCGCCGGCAGAAGTGCTGGAGAAGGAGCGTGCCAAACTGGCCGAGGCCGAACAGGCTCTGGCCAAGATGGTCGAGCAGCGCGGCAAGATCGCCGCACTCTGATCACCGCGCGACACCCACAGGCCCGCGCCCTAACCGGCGCGGGTTTGTTTTTTGTGGGAGGGGCTTGAGCCCAGCTCGTAGGGTGGGCTTCAGCCCACCATCGGTACTTCGGCTGAGCGACACAGCCCATCTTGCAAAGCCCATCCAATCACACACTCGACCTTTTTATGGAGAGCGCCACCCAGGCCTCTACCCCTTGTTTGATCGATCACCTGGTACACCCATGACTGCCCGCTCCCCTTCCCTGCTCGACGCCTTGCTGCCAATTGGCGTGCTCGTCGTGCTGCTCAGCCTCTCCGTTTACCTGTTCGGCGATAGCTCCTCCAGCGGCCCGAACCAGATCGCCCTGATGAGCGCCGCTTTCGTCGCCGGCCTGGTCGGCCTGAAGAACGGCCTGCGCTGGGCCGAGATCGAGGAAGGCATACTCGCCGGCATCCATATGGCGATGAAGGCCAACCTGATTCTGCTGGCGGTCGGCGCGCTGATCGGCACCTGGATTCTCGCTGGCACGGTGCCGACCATGATCTGGCTCGGCCTGAAGCTGATCAGCGCCGAGTACTTCTACCTCACCAGTTGCCTGATCTGCGCGCTCACCGCGCTGTCGATCGGCAGCTCGTGGACGGTGGCCGGTACCCTCGGTATCGGCCTGATGGGCGTGGCGGCCGGATTGGGCCTGGACCCGGCGATCACCGCCGGAGCGATCATTTCCGGCGCCTACTTCGGCGACAAGCTGTCGCCGCTATCGGACACCACCAACCTGGCGCCGGCGGCGGCCGGCGCCGATCTGTTCGCGCATATCCGCAACATGCTGCGTACCACTGTGCCGGCGCTGCTGATCGCCCTGGCGATCTTCTTCACCCTCGGCCAGCAGGCCAGCGCCGAACATGACACCAGCCGTATCGCCGAAGTGCTGAGCGCGCTGGAGGCACAGTTCAACCTCGGCTGGCACCTGCTGCTGCCAGTAGCCTTCCTGCTGCTGCTCGCGGTACGCCAGTGGGCCGCCTTCCCGGCGGTGTTTCTCGCCGCCCTGCTCGGTGCGGTGTTCGCCGTGGTGTTCCAGCCGGAGGTGATGGCGCGTCTGGCTGACTCACAAGCTGGCGCTCTGGCGCCGCTGAAAACGGTGTGGAGCGCGCTGTTCGCCGGCTACGAGTCGGCCAGCGGCAACGCCGAGCTGGACGGCCTGCTGTCCAAGGGTGGCATGGCCAGCATGCTCACCACCGTATGGCTGATCATCTGCGCCATGTGCTTCGGCGGCGTGCTGGAGCGCCTTGGCCTGCTGCAACGCCTGCTACAAAGCGCGCTACGTCTGGTACGCAGCGACAGCGGCCTGGTCGCCAGCACCATCACCACCACCATCGGTACCAACATCATCACTGCCGACCAGTACATCGCCCTGGTACTCCCCGGGCGCATGTACCGTGCCGAATATGAAAAACGCGGCCTGGCGCCGACCAATCTGTCGCGCGCGCTGGAAGATGGCGGCACCCTGACTTCGGTGCTGGTGCCGTGGAACACCTGCGGCGCCTATATGGCAGCGACGCTCGGCGTGGCGACGCTGAGCTACCTGCCGTACTGCTTCTTCAACCTGATCATGCCGGTGCTGGCCATCGCCCTCGCCTACCTGCTGCCACCCAAGCCGCAGACGGCCGCGTGATCCGTTTCGGGCCGGCCAGTGCACCGGCTCGAACTCCTCATTAGGTAGCAAAGCGCTCATCTCTTTGCTCTTTTCGCTATAAAAACCCTCCCTTTTTCCAATTGTTTCAGGCATCTTCACCCGCCTGACAGCAGCCCTCCGGCACGTCTCAACCAATAAGAATCAGAGCGGAACTCCGAACATGTATGCGTTGATGGCACTTGTCTTCGTCCTCGGCTACCTGTGCATTGCACTCGAGCACCCGTTAAAGATCGACAAGGCAGCGTCCGCCCTGCTCACGGCCGTGATCGCCTGGACCCTGCTGGTTCTCGGCGCCGACAGCATCCTGCCATTGCTCGGCACCGGTACGGCTGGCGCCAGCACCAACACCCATCATGTAGTCGAGGAACTGCGCCACCACCTCGGCGAGATCTCCGAGATACTGTTCTTCCTCATGGGCGCGATGACCATCGTCGAGCTGATCGACGCCCATGAAGGTTTCAAGGTCATCACCGACCGCATCCGTACCCACAAACGTGTGCACCTGCTGTGGCTGGTGGGGTTGATCACCTTCTTCCTGTCCGCCGCCTTGGACAATCTGGCCACGACCATCGTGATGATCTCGCTGCTGCGCAAGCTGATCGCCGACCGCCACGAGCGTTGGTTCTACGCCGGCATCGTGGTCATCGCCGCCAACGCCGGCGGCGCCTGGTCGCCGATTGGCGACGTCACCACCACCATGCTGTGGATCGGCAATCAGGTCACCGCCACCGGCATCATCACCAAGCTGTTCCTGCCCAGCCTGGTCTGCCTTCTGGTACCGCTACTGATCATGAGCTTGCGCCTCAAGGGTGAAGTGGCTGAACCGCGCATCAAGGAAAGCGCCGAAAGCCGCCGCGACCCGACCACGCCCTTCGAGCGTAATCTGGTGTTCTGCCTGGGCCTGGGTGTACTGATCTTCGTGCCGATCTTCAAGACCATCACCCATCTGCCGCCGTACATGGGCATCCTCTTCGGCCTCAGCCTGCTGTGGATCACCACCGAGATCATCCACCGTAGCAAGAACAGCGAAGACAAGGATCCACTGTCGGTAGTGGGTGTATTGCGCCGTATCGACATCACCAGTGTGCTGTTCTTCCTCGGTATCCTGCTGGCGGTTTCCGCGCTGTCTAGCGCCGGTCACCTGATCCAGGTGGCGACGCTGCTCAAGGACAGCCTGGGCAATATCTACAGCATCGCCATTTCCATCGGCATGCTCTCGGCCGTGGTGGACAACGTGCCGATGGTTGCCGGCGCCATGAAGATGTATCCGCTGGTCAGTCCGGAAAATCTGGCAGCGGCCGCTGCGAACGAGCTGCCATGGCTGCGCAACTTCGTGGTCAACGGCAACTTCTGGGAAATGCTCGCCTACTGCGCCGGCACCGGCGGCAGCTGCCTGATCATCGGCTCGGCTGCCGGCGTGGCCGCCATGGGCATGGAGAAGATCAACTTCATCTGGTACCTGAAGAAGATCAGCGGCCTGGCCTTCATCGGCTACCTGGCCGGTGCCGTCACCTATATGCTGATGTTCGCCGCCTGATCCCGGTGCGGCGCTCGGGTTCGTACAGGGAGTCACCATGCAGACGAGTAAGACCCGCACCAGTTTCTACCGTCGCCTCTATGTGGCCTGGCTGATCGACAGCGGCCAGGCCGTCAGCGTGCCAGCACTGATGGACGCCACCGGTATGCCCCGACGCACCGCACAGGACACCCTTGCCGCACTGGCCGAGCTGGATATCGACTGCCAGTTCGAGCAGAGCGAGGGCGAACGCAACAACGCCGGCCACTACCAGATTCGCGACTGGGGGCCGATCGACAAACGCTGGATCGCCGCCAACCTGCAGCAGATCAAGACCACACTGGGTTATCCCTGAAATAATCGCTCCACACCTCTTGGAGCTGCGATGAATCTGGATCTGCTCTGGGTGCTCGGCCTGCTGGCCGGCGCCGTCACCCTCTTCATCATCGGCAAGCCACGCATGGACGTGGTCGCCCTGCTGGTGCTGGTCGCCCTGCCTCTGACCGGCGTGCTCGACCTGCAACAGACCCTGGCCGGTTTCAGCAACGCCAACGTCATCCTCATTGCCGCGCTGTTCGTCATCGGCGACGGCCTGGTGCGCACCGGCATCGCCTACCGCCTGGGCGACTGGCTGGTGGCCAAGGCCGGTAGCAGCGAGACGCGCCTGCTGATTCTGCTGATGCTGGCAGTGGCCGGCCTGGGTTCGGTGATGAGCTCCACCGGCGTGGTAGCGATCTTCATCCCCGTGGTGCTCGGGGTGGCTGCGCGCCTGCGTATCGCCCCGGCGCGACTGATGATGCCACTGGCGTTTGCCGGGCTGATCAGCGGCATGCTGACGCTGGTCGCTACACCGCCGAATCTGGTGGTACATGCCGAACTGCGCCGCGCTGGGCTGGATGGTTTTGGCTTTTTCGATCTCACGCCCATCGGCCTGGCGGTGCTGCTGCTCGGTGTCGGCTACATGCTGATCGCCCGGCGCTGGCTGGTGCGCAAGGACGCTGGTGAAGGGGGCAAGCCGCCACGCCTGACCCTGGCTGATCTGGCCGAGCGCTACCGCCTGGGTGAACGCGAACGGCGCTTGCAGGTGCGCGCCGACTCGCCCCTGGCCAATCAGGTACTCAACGAACTGCAGCTGCGTCGTGATCATGGCATCAACGTCATCGCCGTCGAGCGCCGCCAGCGCCTGCGCACCCTATTACTGATGGCCAGCGGCAATACCCTGCTAGAACCGGGCGACGTGCTGCTGGTGGACATTGCCAGTCCCGCCATCGGCCTGCTCGGCAGCTACCAGGCGCTGGGCCTCGAGCCCATGCCGCTGCCGCATTCGTATTTCAGCCTGCACGCCCATGAACTGGGCCTTGCCGAAGTGGCGCTGCCGCCGGAGTCGCAACTGCCGGGCAAGACCATCCAGGAGCTGGGCTTTCGCTCGCGGCACAAGCTCAACGTGGTCGGCCTGCGCCGCCAGGGCCAGGCGCTGGAAGGCGTGCTGGTGGACGAGAAACTCAAGGCCTCCGATACCCTGCTGGTGGCCGGATCCTGGCGCGACATTCACCGCTTGCAGGGGCTGAGCCGGGATTTTCTGGTGCTCAGCCTGCCGGCGGAGGTGGCCGAGGTCGCGCCCGCCGCGCGCAAGGCGCCCTACGCCCTGCTCAGCCTGGCGGTGATGGTGCTGCTGATGGTCAGCGGCCTGGTGCCCAATGTGCAGGCCGCATTGATCGCCTGCCTGCTGATGGGCGGGTTTCGCTGCATCGACCTGGACAGCGCCTATCGCGCCATTCACTGGCCGACGCTGATTCTCATCGTCGGCATGCTGCCCTTCGCCCAAGCGCTGCAGCAGACCGGCGGTGTCGAACTGGCCGTGCAGGGCCTGGTCGGCGGCCTGGGCGATGCCGGACCACGGCTAATTCTCGCCAGCCTGTTCGTGCTTACCGCAGTGATCGGCCTGTTCATCTCCAACACCGCCACGGCGGTACTGATGGCGCCGGTGGCCATCGCCACGGCGCAGGCGCTAGGCGTCTCGCCCCTGCCCTTCGCCATGATCGTGGCCCTGGCCGCCTCGGCCGCCTTCATGACGCCGATCTCCTCGCCGGTGAACACCCTGGTGCTTGGCCCCGGCCAATACCGCTTCGGTGACTTCGTGCGCATCGGCGTACCCTTCACCCTGCTGGTGATGATCGTCAGCGTGGCGCTGGTGCCGCTGATCTTTCCGCTCTGAGGTGTCTGCGGTGCGCACGGCGCACCCTACAAATCGCAACGGCCACGGACGTAGGGTGCGCCGCGCACCAGCTTCCCTTGCCCCGAATGCAGTGCGTGCCCGGCCCGACTGTGGGAAAATCCGCGCCCCAATCGCTAGATACCCGGTCATGCCCCAGCCGCCGAAACGCCCGCGCAAGCCCACCCCTGCCGCCGTGAAAACCGCGCCGAGCAAGGGCGAGCTGCACCCTCGCAACCGTCACCAGGGGCGCTACGATTTTCCCGCGCTGATCAAGGCAAGTCCCGAGCTGGGAGACTTCGTCATCAGCAATCCCTATGGCAAGCCGAGCATCGACTTCGCCAACCCGGCAGCGGTCAAGGTGTTCAACCGCGCGCTGCTGGCGCAGTACTACGGCATCCGCCACTGGGATATTCCCGACGGCTACCTGTGCCCACCGATCCCGGGCCGCGCCGATTACCTGCACAACCTTGCCGACCTGCTGGCGAGCGACAACGACGGGCAGATTCCCCACGGCGAGAAGGTGCGAGCCCTGGATATCGGCGTCGGCGCCAACTGCATCTATCCACTGATTGGTCGCTGCGAATATGGCTGGCAGTTCATGGGTACCGACATTGCCAGCGAAGCACTGGCATCGGCACGTGCCATCGTCGCTGCCAACCCGCAACTGGCCGGCGGCGTCGAGCTGCGCCAACAGGCCAATGCCGAACACATCTTCCTCGGCCTGCTGCAGGCGCAGGAGTATGTCGATCTGAGCCTGTGCAATCCACCCTTCCACTCCAGCGCCGCCGAGGCCACCAGCGGCAGCACGCGCAAATGGCGTAACCTGGGTAAGCTCGACCCCAAGCGCAAGCTGCCGGTGCTCAACTTCGGTGGCCAGGCGGCCGAACTGTGGTGCCCAGGTGGCGAGGCCGCCTTTCTCAAGCGCATGGCCAGCGAAAGCGCGCAGGTGGCCGAGCAGGTGTTGTGGTTCAGCAGCCTGGTCTCCAAAGGCAGCAACGTGGAATTGCTACAAGGCTGGCTGGCCAAGGCCGGGGCAATCGAGGTACGCATCCTCGGCATGTCCCAGGGGCAGAAGCAGAGCCGCCTGGTGGCCTGGACCTTCAAGAATGCCGAAGAGCGCAGCACTTGGAGCAAGAGTCGCTGGCGCTGAGCCGGCCAATTCAGCCAGGTAGGGCTTACCGGGCGGCGTTCCGTTCGCGCAGCAGTACGCCAACGCAACCCGCCAGCCACTACCAATGGAGGACTGTTCGCTTGGGCTCCTGAGTCCGCCCTACGCTCTGAGTCCGCCCTACGGCGCCGTTACCAGGGCAACCAGCCGCCCAACGCCAGCCAGAGCCCGGCCACCGTCATGCTTAGCAACGTCACCGGCACGCCGCTGCGCGCATAATCGACGAAGCCAAGCCTGACGCCCTGACGCTTCGCCCCTTCGGCGACGATCAGATTGACTACGCTGCCAATCAGCAGCAGGTTGCCGGCCAGCGTCGACATCACTGCCAGGCCGATCAGCACCGAGTGCGACAGCTCCGGCATCAAGCCCAGCAGCAACACCACGAAGGGCACGTTGCCGATCAGGTTGCTCGCCAGCAGCGACGAGGTCGCCAGCGAAATCACGCCCTGCGGCAACAGGCCATGCTCGGCCAGCCAGGTCGCACCTTGCGCCAGCTGCGGCAACTGCAACGCGGCGCCGCTGACCAGGAACAAGCCCACGAACAGCAGCAGCAGGTTCCAGTCCACCTTGTTCACGTAATCGCGGCTGTCCACCCGCCGCGACACCATCACCAGCACCGCGATCAGCAGCGCTGATAGCTCGCGCGGCAGCGCCGTGGCGAACAGCGCCAGCAGCGCCAGGCTGGCCAACAGTGGCTTGAGATAGCTGTGCGCGCCGTAGATATGCTCGACCGGCGTATCGTCCGCGGCCAACGGCCTGGCCTCACCCCAACGATGGCGCCACTGCAGCCAGATCACCGCGTAAACGATGGCCATCGCGGCCACGGCGGGTGGCCCGGCCACGGCCACATAACCCCAGAAATCCAGAGCGCCGGCCTGCCCAATGAGTATGTTCTGCGGGTTGCCGATCAGGCTTGCCGCCGAACCCGCGTTGCACGACAGCGCCAGCGCCAGCAAAAACGGCCGTGGCTCCAACCCACGCAGGTGCAGGCCGCGGCACAGCAGCGGGGTCAGGGCGAAGGCGACGATGTCGTTGACCAGCACCGCCGAGAGCAAGCCGCCCAGCAGCACCACGCCCAACAGCAGCACTGCCGGGCGCTCGGCATGCTCGGTCAGGTAGCGGTTGAGCCAGGCATATACCCCGGAAAAGTCGAACTGCGCGGAAATCAGCATCAGCGCCAACAGCAGCAACAAGGCGCCGGGGTCGAGATGATGGGCCGCGTCTTCCATGCTCAGCGCACCGCTGACCAGCAACAGCACTGCCGCGCAGCAGGCGATCCAGCTGCGGTCGATGCGCAGGCCGCGAACGCCGCCGGCAGCCATGCCCAGGTAGGTGAGAAGGAACAGGCCGATGGTCAGCCAGGCAGCGAAGGTCATGCGCGATTCACCCGAACGGATGCATGTGAGAAGGAGCGGACTCTAGCGATGCCGAGGCGGCGCGGGAATAGCGCGGGCAAATTTTCCTCAATGGCCGGGCTGCGCCAGGTAAGCCTCTACGCGAGCCTGATAGGTCGCTGATTCGCGCTGACGCTGAACCTCGCTCCAGATCCGCTCGGCCAACTCGGGGTCACGCGCCAGCAGCGCGTTGGACAGCATCAGGTAATAGGGCTTTTCCTCGAGCAGCTGCGGCAGTTTTTCCACCTGCCGAGCCAGTTGCGGGTTGGCTTGCAAGATGAAATCACCGCGCATGGTCTGCAGGGCGACAGCATCGACTCGGCCGTGCACCAGCATCTGCAACAATGCCAGTGGGTCGCGGCTTGACTCGTCCACCTCCAGCCCGTGGGCCAGCAACAGATCGCGAATGGAAAAACCGCTGAGCGAGCCGACGCGGCCTGTCACATGAGTGAAACGCTGGCCATCCCAGGACACCGCGCTGCCGATGCGGCGATACAGGGTATAACGCGAGGTGTGCAACCGCCTGAGCGCATCCGGTCGGCCATCAGCATCGCTGGGGTACCGGCCCATCTGCAGGCGCTCGGTTTTGAAGCTGGCGGCGAAGGCACCGTCGTAGAACCCCTGCTGCATCCCTGAAAGGCAGCGTTTCCAGGGCACGGCGACGTATATCACCTGCAGTTTTAGCGCCTGCTGTACCAGGTCGAGCAGCTCCAGATTGAGTCCTGTGCCATCGGTCATCACCCAAGGGTAGGCGTTCTGATCCTCATGACAGAACGTCAAGGTCGGCTGGCTGCCATAGCAGGTGCCGGCTAGCAGCCAGAGCAGGCAGTAATGCAGCGCTTTGTGCAAAAAACAGACTCCATCACCGGAATGCCTGACGATGGGCATTCGATCCGCGGTTTATCACCGACTTCTTGTCCTGTAAGCATAGGCATACTCACCCAAAGCCGTCTGCAGCACCTGGGGCAACACCTTGCAAACGACTCCCCGGCACAGAGCGAAAGCCAGGCGCTAGGCTTGAATCATTCCACTGCCTCGTATGCGGGAGCATGACTGGGGTCAACAAGGCAAGACGATTAAAGTGCCATCATCCTGTTGCCCGAGCTGTCGAGGACTACAGATGCGCCACGGCCTGCTGATTGTGCTGTTTAGTCTGCTCTGCTGCGGCCCTCTTGAGGCCGTCGAGACACCTTTGCTACGTATCAGCGCCGGGGAATGGCCGCCCTATCTGTCCGCCAGGGTCGAACACCAGGGACCGGTGGCTCATCTGATCAGCGACCTGCTGGCCGAGGAAGGCTATCGCGTCGAGTTCACCTTCCTGCCCTGGCCACGCGCCTACGCCGAAGCCGCCGCCGGCCGCTATGACGCCACGGCGGTGTGGATGCACAAGGCCGAGCGTGAGGCAGACTTTCTCTTCAGCGCTCCACTGCTCAATGAACAGTTCGTGTTCTTCCATCTGAAAACGCAGCCCTTCGACTGGCGGCACTTCGATGATCTCAGTGGCATGACCCTCGGCGGCGGCCTGGAATACAGCTATGGGCCGGCGTTCGATGCCTTCCTCGCCAAGGAAAAAGTGCGCATCGAACGCGTCTCCAGCGACCGGCAGAACTTCGAGAAACTGCTCAAGGAGCGTGTGGTGCTCTACCCGCAGGAGCTAAACGTCGGCTATGCCGCGCTGCGTAACGAGTTCTCCAGGGAGGACGCCGAGCGCATCACCCATCACCCCAAACCGCTGCTGGTCAACCTCAGCTATCTGATGCTGCCCAAACGCCTGACGCAGAGTGAAACGCTACGCGAGCGCTTCGACGCACGGCTGCAGCAGTTTCGCCAGGATGGCCGTTACCAGCAGTACTTCGACGCCCTACAGGCCGGCCACTACCAACCCGTGCCGGAGCAGGCCAGCCCGTAGCCCGGATGCAATCCGGGGCAGCGCTAGCAGAGAGTCCCGGATTGCATCCGGGCTACGAATCAGCGAATAAAACCGCGGCTGATCTCGCGAAACAGCTCGGTACCGGCCCGCTCCAGCCACTCGAAGGCGACCATCTCACGCGAGACGATGACCGCCCCGGCACCTTCCATGCGCGCCAGGCCCAGTGCCTTGTCACGCGGCCGACGCGATCCCACTGCCTCGTCGACCACGAACACTTCACGCCCGGCCGCCAGCAGGCCCATTACCGTCTGCAGCACGCAGACATGAGTTTCCGTGCCGCAGACGACGAACTGCCTGCGCTCACCGCCCGGTAAGTCGAACAGCCCCGCCCCTGCGGTCGCCGAGAAATGAATCTTCTCCCTTAGCCCCTCGCCCGGCAGCAACTCATGCAGGCCTGCCTCGGTGTAGCCCAGGCCCTTGGGATACTGTTCGGTAGCGATCACCGGCACTTGCAGGCGCTGCGCCAAACGCACCAGCCACGAAGCCTGCTCGATCACCGCCGCGCCGCCGTCGATGGCTGGCAGCAGCCGCTCCTGCAGATCGATCACCAACAGGGTGGAATCCTTCGCTCGCATCAGCATCACTACGCTCCTTCCTTCACCGCAAAACGCGCATCGAGTCGGCTGTAGCCCAGGCCGACGCCCTTGTGCACCCGCAGTTGCACGGGAATACGCTCCTTCATCGCCTCGACATGACTGATCACACCGATGGTCTTGCCGCTGGCATTGAGGTTGTCCAGCGCATCCAGGGCAACCTCCAGCGTCTCGCCGTCCAGCGTGCCAAAGCCTTCATCGAGAAACAGCGAGTCGATGCTGGTCTTGTGACTGACCAGATCGGACAGCGCCAAGGCCAGCGCCAGGCTGACCAGGAAACTCTCGCCGCCGGACAGCGTGCGGCAGTCGCGAGCCACATCAGCCTGCCAGGTGTCGCACACCTCCAGCTCGAGTTCGCCGCTACCCTTGCGCGCCAGCTGGTAGCGGCCGTGCAGGCGCGTCAGTTGGCGGTTGGCCAGGTGGATCAGATGATCGAGGGTCAGGCCCTGGGCGAACTTGCGGAACTTGGCGCCGTCGGCTGAGCCGATCAGGCCGTTGAGCTGTTGCCACAGGCGCTGCTCGCTCTCCTGCGCACTGATTTCGGCGAACAGCGCCTGCTGGCTGCTGCGCCGCGTCTCGTCGGCCTGCAACTGCGCGCGCAGCTCGCCCTGACGCTGGCTCAGTGCACGCAATTCGCTCTGCAGTACCTGCAACTGCTCGTCCAGTTCACCAAGCTCCAGCTCAGTCTGCGGCGCGGCGACGAGTTGCTGCAGCTGCGCGTCGGCGGCAGCCAACAGCGTCGAAGCCTCGGTCAGGGCGCGCTCCACACGTGCCTGCAAAGCCGCCAGACGCTCTCGCTCGCCCTCTTCCAGCAGCGCGGCGAGAAACGCCGCAAGATCGCTGAACGGGCTGGCCGTCAGAGCCGTCAGCCAGTGCTGCTCGGCTTCGCTCGAGCGTTGCTGCAGCTGCAGCAACAAGGTCTGCTGACTCTGCTCGCGGCCGCGCAACGCATCGCTTTCGCGCTGAGCACTGGACAGACTGTTGGCGGCCTCATTCAACGCCAGTTGCGGCTGTGCCGATAGCTCGGGTTGAGCCAGCACCATCGCACCTTCGTCCTGCCAGCGTTGTTGCCAGAGCCCAGCCTGCGCCTCGGCATCGACGAGCAGGCGCTGTGCCTCGCGCTGCTGCTCCTGCAATTGCTGATCCTGCGCCTGGGCCTGCTGCCAGTCGCGCCATGCCTGCTCCTGCTCGTCCAGCCATAGGCCAGCGTCCGACGGCAACTCAACAGCAAAGCCCTCAAGACTGCTCAGCAGCACTTGCTCGTGATGCCGAAGCGCCTGCTGCAAACGCTGCAGGTCCTGGCCCTGCTCGGCTTGTCGCACCTGCAGGTTCTCCTCATCACGCGCCAGCAGCGCCTGGCGCTGCTGCGCATCAGCCAACGCCCGCTCGGCCACTTCACGTGCACCACGCGCCTGTGTCAGTTGCGCCTGCCCGGTCTCGACCAAGGCGAGTCGCGTCTGCAGATGCGTCAGGCTCTGCTCATGCTGGCGCTGCAGTTCGCGCAAAGCGGCGCCGTCAGAAAGCTGCAAGGCCTGTTCGGTGAGTTGCTGCTGCCACTGCGCATCCTGCTGAGCGGCCTGCTGGCTCGCCTGCTCCAGTTGCTGCTGAACCTGAGCGATCTGCGTGACCAGCCGGGTCAGTTCGTCACGCAGGGTGCCGCCCTGGCTTTCCAGTTGTGCCAGTTCGTTGCGGCACTGCTCCAGCGCCTGGCGCGTGGCAGAGACGTTGAGCGCCTGATACTGACTGACCGCCGGATGCTCGTGCGAACCACACAACGGGCAGGCTTCGCCCGGCTGCAGCTGGGCACGGTAGGCTTCCAGATCCTGAATGCGCTGCTCCTGCTCCAGCAGCTTCTCCTTGTCGGCCTGCTGTTGCTTGAGCGCCTTGTAACGCTCGCGCAGGCCGGTGATTTCATCGTTCTTGCGGGTGTGCTGTAGCTGCAACTGAGTCAGACGCGGGTTCAACTCGGCGATCTGTGCAGCCGTTTGCTCACGGCTCTGCGCCAACTGCTCCAGACGATCCAATACGCGCCCTTGCACTTGCAGTTGCTGCCAACGCTGGCGCAGTCCGGCCTCGTCGCCCTCGCCCAACAAGGCCTGCAGCTCGCCCTGCTGTCTGGCCTCGCTGGCGCGCGCATCCTCCAGCCGCTTCAGCGCGTCGGCCTGCTGCACACCGAGCTGATCACGCTGATGCTGCAAGGCGGCGAGCTGCTCACCTTCCTGCGCCATGCGTGTGTGCAGTGCCTGTTGCTCCTTGAGCAGTTGCCCGCGCTGATCGAACTGCACACGCCAACTACCCAGAAGCTCGCCCAGGCGTTCCCGTTGCGGCGCAGCGCTCATGCGTGTGCGCAGCATTTCGCGTTGTTTGACCAGCCCTTGCAGCTCCGCGTGACGCAGGCTCAGGCTTTGCTGGGCATAGCGGCTGGCCAGCCAGAGCTGCTGGTGCTCGCGCTGGGTGCTGTGGCGTTGCTGCTGATGCAGGTCATCCAGCACCTGCTGTGCCTGCTGCCTGTCCTGCTGCGCCTGCTGCCAGGCCAGGTACAGCGGCTGCAGGCGCGCGGCCGGCTCACTGGCGGCCAGGCGCTGCAGTTCAGCGGCCGCCTCGTTACGGGCCTGCTGGGCCTGCTCCAGTCCGAGTCGCGCCTGCTCCCGTTGCTGCCCGGCCTGCTGCAGCGCCTCACGCCAACGGCGCTGGCTTTGCAGAGCTTGCTGCCGCGCCAGCAGCGGCGACTCCTCCAAGCTCAGACGCTGCTGCTCGGCCTGCAGCTCGGCGCGCTGCGCTTCGTAGAGCAACTCCATGCCCTGGGCGCGGCTTTTCAGCAGATTGAGTGCCTGTTCGGCAGCCTTGGTGCGCTCGTAGACCTGTTGGGATATCTGCCCGTAAATCTCTGTGCCGGTCAGCTCCTCCAGCAGCTCTGCGCGCTGGTTGGCATTGGCTTCGAGAAACGCCGCAAAGCCGCCCTGAGCGAGCAGCATGGACTTGGTGAAGCGCTCGAAATCGAGACCAGTCAGCTCGGCGGTGAGACTTTCCTTCTCACGAATCTTGTCGGTGAGGATTTCACCATCGGCGATACGTGCCAGCTCGACCTTGGGCGCCTGCAACGCACCGTCGACCTTGTCCCGCGCGCGGCGCTGGCTCCAGAAGGCGCGATAGCCCTGCCCTTTCACCTCGAATTCCACCTCGGCCAGGCAGTCGGCGGTATGCCGGGTCATCAGCTCGTTGCCACTGGCCGATAGCGTGCTCATACGCGGCGTGCGGTGATACAGGGCCAGACAGATGGCGTCGAGCAAGGTGGTCTTGCCCGCCCCGGTCGGCCCGGTAATGGCGAACAGGCCACTACCGGCGAAAGGCTCGGCGGCGAAGTCGATCTTCCACTCACCCTTGAGGGAATTGAGGTTCTTGAGGCGCAGGCTGAGGATTTTCATGCACAGGTCGTAAGCCGTTGGAGGCGCTCATTCTGGCATTGTCATCGGCGGTGTGCTGGCTCAATCGCGGCAATACCCCTCGCCGCTGCGCACGGTCAGGCAGTTCTGTTTATCCAGCAGCCATTTCATGCCGGTGGCTTCGCCGTCGGTGGCGCTGATGCTCTCCACCAGGCCATCGCGCACGAAGACGATCTTCGCCCCCTGCGCACGCCCGACGAAGCGACGCGGGCCGTCGAGGTTGGCGATGGTCAGGCGGTAGTCGGCCGGCGTGCCACTGATATCCAGGTAGGTACCCTCGGGCCCGTTCCAGCGCCCCAACCATTGCTCGGTCACCCTGGCATCAGATACAGGCGCGCTGCCGCAACCGACCAGACCGGAGAAAATGCCCGCTGCCGCAATAGAAAGAGAGAAATTTCGCTGCATGTCCGACTCCGCTGTCGTTCGGTCAAAGTAAAGGTGTGAGTGGATGCCAAGACGCTTCGGGCAGCCCGCGCCCTTCAGAGCATCGAGGTGATCCGCAATACGATCAAGTAAACCGCATTAGCGCGCTGGTGGCAGGTCCGTTGAAGCGGCGCTGAGGGTCTCCACGAAAAGTTTCCGAGTGAAGGTCAGGCAAAGCAAACAGGAGAAGAAGCGGAGTTCACTGCTGCAGATGAACATTCTGGTTTGATCTTACAGTTGGCCCTGGGTCAGCGGTATGGAACAAATCTCTGCGCAAGAAAGCAGGTTGACGCTCCTGCTCAGAGCGAGTTTCACGGTTTGATAACGATACGTCCGAGCGGCTTCTCCTTCTCGGCATATTCATGGGCTGCGGCAGCCTCCGATAACGCAAAGGTCCGGTCAATGACGCTGCGAAGACGGCCCGTAGCGACGGCCTTCAACATGCTGTCAACATTCGACCGTACAGTGGACCTCTCGAAAAGAGTCCCCATGAACACGCCCATGAGTGTTTGGTTGGCCTGCATCGGTGACCATAGGTCGGCTGTCAGGCTACCGCCCCCCGCATTGCCGACAAAGACAAGACGCCCCTCATGCGCGAGGGAAGAAAGGGAGGCCTGCAGAGTCTTTCCGACCGGATCGATAACGAGGTCTACGCCTGCGCCCTTCGTGAGCTCATGAACCGCTTCCACCACGTCACAACTAGCACGATCTATTACGTGGTCAGCGCCGAGCTCAATCAAGCGACCTCTGCGTTGCGCACCACTCGCTACAGCGATTACTGTCGCGCCCGATTGTGCAGCGAGCTGAAGAGCAGCCACCCCTACTCCGCCGGCAGCCGCCTGGATGAGAACAGTCTCTCCCCGTTTAAGCGCGCCTCGTGTGAAAAGACAGTGGTAAGCGGTTCCAAACGAGATCGGCACAACTGCAGCATCCGACGCATCCAGGCCATCAGGTATGCGCCATGTTCGCGCCTCCGGCACCGACCAGAGTTCCGCATGCGATCCCTGCATATTGAACGCTACGACCCTGTCCCCGACCTTGCGGCTTGTAACGCCCGCCCCGATCTCCATCACGGTGCCGGATGCCGCATAACCAACTACCCAGGATGGATGAGGCGGCGGTGTAGAGCGACGGTTTATCAGATCGCCACCCTCAAGCGAAATGGCCTCGACGGCAATCAGCACATCGCCTGGTTCAACAGCGGGTTTTGGAAGATCGATGTATTTCAGAACACTAGGGACGCCGGCTGTATCGTAGACTGCTGCTTTCACAACTTATCGACTCCTCGTCCGCATCAAGCTGTGTATTAGTGCGCCCAACTTACGTCGACTGAGGCAATTTATCGGCACGAAGTCGGTCTCAAGATCTGCTCCAGCCCCCGCATTCCCGGGAGCGAAACGACAATGATTGAGAGCGTCGATCTATCAGGGTTGTTCCATCGGATTCGCCAAGGGCTGCGCTAGAGGAGATCAGTCGATTTAAAGCGGCGGTCTGATCAGAATAGGTGGGCACAATGTCACCCACTGTACCGAATTTTTCGCCGAAGGCACGGAAGTGCGTCGGCGCATCTGGCGTTTAATCACCCGGAACGGGGGCTCACCTTGGCACCGAACCGCGCCATGGTCTTCTAGATCTTGCGCCTGACGTTGATAGGCGCATGTACCCGGTCATAAGCGCATTAGGGCACCTAGGCTCTTGGCAGCGTTTCCAGCACCTGTCGATACAGGTCCTGCAAGCGCTGGCTATCGTCCTCATCCAGCGTTTCCTGTTGCAGCCTGCGTGAGAAGACGTCCTCCACCGACAGCTCGTCCAGCGTCTCCCGTGCTTCGCTGGCTAGGCTGGTGCTGGCATTGCCACGTTCGCGGCGGATGCGTAGCACTTCGACAGGCAGCCCCTCGCACAGGGCGTTGATGCGGCTTTGCAGATCACTCAGGTAATCGTCAGTGCTCACTTGCACTTCCAGCCATACGAGCCGCTCGGGCGTGCCCTGAGCAGCTACTTCGGCGATAGCGCCGGCCAGTTCCTTGAGCGAGCCGCGCAGGCTGGCCATGGGCTGAAACACCGGCACGGGCAGTGGCGTGATGGACTGCAAGGTGGCGCCCTCGAACGTCAGCAGCAGCACTTCCTTCTGCTGGCGCGCCTCGTCGAAGGACAACGCAATCGGCGAGCCGCTGTAGCGGATATGCTCCAGGCCGCCGACCTTCTGCGGACGGTGGATATGGCCAAGGGCGATGTAGTCCGCCGACGGGAAGGCGCTGGTGGGGAAGGCTTCCAGGCTGCCGACGTAGATCTCGCGCACCGACTCACTGGCGCTGGCGCCAACCGTGGTGAGGTGACCGGTGGCGATGATCGGTAGCGTCAGGCCCTGCTCGTCACGCTTGCTCGCCGCCAGCTCGTACAGTGCCCGGTAATGCTCGGCGATGGCTTGTTGCAACGACTGTTGTTTGTCCTGCGCGCTCTGCCCCGCCTGACTGGCCAGCACGTCGCGCGGACGAATGAAGGGAATGGCGCAGAGAATGGCGCCCGGCTGGCCAGTACGATCATTGAGCACCAGTACCTGTTCGGCCAGATCGACACCCACGCTCGGCACCACCTGGGTACCCAGTTGCGCCAGCAGGCTGCGGCTTTCACCGAGCATGGCCGGTGAGTCGTGGTTGCCGCCCAGTACGACCAGGGCGCAGCCGGCGTCGCGCAGCTCAACCACCAGCCGGTAGTACTGCTCGCGGGCGTAACTGGGCGGTGCGCCGGTGTCGAACACGTCGCCAGCGATCAGCAGCACGTCCACGTCGTGCACACGCACCTGCTCCAGCAGCCAGGCGCAAAAGGCCTGGTGTTCGGCCTGCCGAGTCTTGCCCATGAAATGCTGGCCCAGATGCCAGTCGGAGGTGTGCAGGATGCGCATGCGAAAACGACCAAAGCGAAAAACCCGCCTACAGTGCCTGCGCGCCCGCAGGCTGGCAATGCTGCAGTAGCGGATAGACCGATCACATCCGGTTACACAGCCGCAGGCGCTGCGGTTAGTGGCCTGAAGGGCGTTCTTGCACGATCCTGCTGCACATCGGTACGAACCTAGGCCCCGCTCACCAGTCGGAAAAAAATCGCCACCCGTGAGGAGATTTTCCCGATGAGCGCTCTATCCGTTCGTAGCTTCGCCTCCTTGACCCTCCCCGTCGGCTTGTTGGCCAGCCTGGTGATTGGCCCCGCGCAGGCACAACCGCCCAGGCTCGACGTCCCCTACGTGCCCACGCCGGAGCCTGTGGTGGCGCATATGCTCCAGTTGGCCGAAATCGGCCCGGACGACTATCTCATCGACCTGGGCTCGGGCGATGGCCGCATCGCCATCTCAGCCGTGCAGGATCACGGTGCCAGAGCGGCCTACGGCATTGATCTGGACCCTGAGCGCATCAGCGAGGCGCAGCAGAACGCCGAACGCGAGGGTGTGGCGGACAAGGTCACGTTCGAGCAGGGCGACCTGTTCCAGAAGGATATTTCCGAGGCCGACGTGCTGACCATGTACCTGCTCTCCACGGTCAACATGCGCCTGCGTCCGGTGATTCTCGACATCCTCAAGCCAGGTACTCGGGTGGTGTCGCACGCCTTCAACCTCGGTGACTGGGAGCCTGACCAGAGCGACGTGATCAACGGCAGCTCGGTGTTCCTGTGGATCGTGCCAGCCAAGGTCGCGGGGCAGTGGACTCTCGAACTCGATGGCCGAAATCATCAGGTCGAACTCGACCAGCGCTTCCAGAAGGTAGTTGGCAAGGTCGACGGCCAACCCGACATGCTCAGCGGCCAACTCAAAGGCAACGAACTGCGCTTCACCTTCGACGACAGGCTGTATGTCGGCCAACTCAATGGTGACCGTATCGAAGCGGTGCCGACCGATGGTGCACAGCAGGGTTGGGTCGCGCGCAGGAGCTAAGCCATGACCTCGCTAGGGTCCTCGCCGCGCGCCGGGCTGTCGGTGGTCGATGCCGTTGCCATGCTGGTCGGCGTGGTGATCGGTGTCGGCATTTTCGGCCTGCCGCCGCTGGTGGCGCAGCATGCCAACAGCGCCGAGCTGTATCTGGCCCTGTGGCTGGTCGGCGGTCTGGTGATGCTGATCGGCGCGCTGTGTTACGGCGAGCTGGGCGCGGCACATCCGGACCAGGGCGGCGAATACCATTATCTGAGCCTGGCCTGGGGGCCGCAGGTCGGCCTGCTGTTCGCCTGGGCGCGCGGCATGGTGATCCAGACCGGCGCCATCGCCGTGGTCGCATTCATCTATGGTGACTACGCCCAGCGCTTGCTACCACTCGGAGACTATGGCAGCGCCTGGCACGCCGCCCTGGTGGTGGTGGCGCTGACCCTGCTCAATGTGCTCGGCACGCGCGAATCGCGACGCGCCCAGCTGTTCTTCACCAGCGTGACGGTGCTGGCGCTGCTGCTGGTGGTGCTGGCCGGCCTGGTGCTGGCAGAACCGCAGCCGAACACCGCCAGTGCCGTACCTGCCAGCGGCAACCTGGCGGCGATGCTGGGCATGGGCATGGTGTTCGTGCTGCTCACTTATGGCGGCTGGAACGAGGCAGCCTACCTGTCCGGTGAGTTGCGCAACCCGGCGCGCAACATGAGTCGCGTGCTGCTGATTGGCACAGCGCTGGTGACGGCCATCTACCTGCTGGCGAACCTGGTCTTTCTCAATATCTTCGGCCTCGACGGCCTGCGCCAGAGCGATGCCGTGGCGGCGGACCTGATGAACATCGTCGCCGGGCCAAGGGCCGAGGCCATGCTGGCAGTCTTTGTCTGCCTGACCGCACTAAGTACCTTGAACGCCACGCTGTTCACCGGTGCGCGGGTCTACTACGCGCTGGGTCGCGACGTGCCGCAACTGGCATTCATCGGTCGCTGGAACGAACGCGGCGCCACCCCGGTACGCGCCTTGCTGCTGCAGTGCGCACTTACCCTGCCGCTGATCCTGTTCGGCGCCCTGAGTGCGAACGGCGTGCAAACCATGGTGGCCTACACCGCACCGGTATTCTGGCTGTTCATGTTTCTCGTCGCGCTGGCGCTGATTCGCCTGCGCCACAGGCACCCCTGGGTGCGGCGGCCATTCAGCGTGCCGCTGTATCCGCTGACGCCGATCCTGTTCGCCCTCACCTGCCTGGGCCTGTTGTATTCCAGCACGCTGTATGCCGGCAGCGGCGCGTTGCTGGGTCTGCTGGTGCTCGGTGCCGGCCTGCCGTTGCTGGCCCTGCAGCGCCCGCAAGCCGTCGAGCAGGGCGAACACGCCGAGTGAGCAGCGCTACATCGCCCAGTCCTTGACCACCACATGGGTCTTGACCTTCTGCATGCCGGGAAACGCCTCGATGGCACCGCGCACCTCGCTCAGGCGCGTCATGCTCGGGGCTTCGATGAACACCAGCATGTCGGTTTCGCCACTGATGCCGCTGCAGTGACGCACCTCGGGCAGGGCGCGCATGCGCTCCACGTAGTCCTCGCAGCGGCGGCCCTGATAGAAGAGTTCGAGAAAGGCCTTCACGCCCGCCTCGCCCGGCTCGGCCACCTGCGCGTGATAACCGCGAATCACCCCGCTGCTTTCCAGATAGCGAATCCGCTCGCTGACCGCCGAACGTGACAGGTTGACCTCACGGGCGATCTGGCTGACGGAGGTGCGCGCATCGCTGCGCAGCAGAGCGAGGATCTGGCGATCGAACTTGTCCACGGGGCTTCTCGGGCGGCAATCGGATTGACGGTGAAAACCGCCATTTCGTCGGCAAAAGGCGACAGCCTGCAACTGGCCGGCGCCCTACCATGGCGGTATCTGGAAAATGATGAGCATACCCCATGAGTCGATTGAACAAGGAATTGGGCCTGCTGCAGGGCATTGCCCTGCTCAGCACCTCGCTGCTCGGCACCGGCATCTTCGTGGTGCCGGCGCTGGCAGCCACGGCAGCCGGTGAGGCGTCGCTGTGGGCATGGATGATCCTGATTGCCCTGGTGCTGCCGGTGGCGTTCACCTTCGCCCAGTTGGGCAAGCGCTTCCCTCATGCCGGCGGCGCGCCGCACCTGATCGGCCGTGCCTTCGGCCTGCGCATGGAGGGGGTCAGCGCCCTGCTGTTCCTTGCCGTGCTGCCGGTCGGTCTGCCCGCTGCTCTGCATATCGCCAGCGGCTTCTGGCTGGCCCTGTTCGATCTCGATCGATCCGGCCTGCTGCTCATCGAACTGGCCACGCTGGGCGCCATTCTCCTGCTTGGCCAACGTCCGCCGAAAGCATCGGGCATGCTGCAGGGGCTGATCGCCGTGGCCATCGTCGCCAGCGTGGCGCTGATCTGGTGGGTCGGCGACCTGCCGCGCGTCAGCCAGCCGTTGCTGCCGGCGATGGGCGGCCAGTGGCACTTGCTGCCGACAGCGCTGGGGGTGATGTTCTGGTGCTTCGTCGGCATCGAGGCCTTCACCCATCTGGGCGAGGAGTTCAAACACCCCGAACGCGACTTCCCGCTGGCACTGCTGCTCGGCGTGTTGCTGGCCGGCCTGGTGTACTGGGCCTGCTCGGTGGCGGTGCTGAGCTTCGCCACTTATGGCGACGTGCACAGCGACACCACCGCCCTGCCGCGTCTGTTCGAGCAACTGCTGGGCGAGCGCGCCCGTGCCCTGGTAGCGGTGCTCGGTTACCTGGCCTGCTTCGCCTCGATGAACGTGTACATCCAGGGCTTCGCCCGGCTGATCTGGAGCCTGGCCGATGAGGGCCGTCTACCAGCCAGGCTGGCCGTGCGCAACCGCCAGGGCGTACCCGGCAGAGCCTTGCTGCTGGTGGTGATCAGCTGCGCGCTGTGCGCCATGCTCTCGGCCACCTTGAACCTGTCGGTGGACGATCTGATTCGCTACGCCAACGGCAACTTCGTGTTGATCTACCTGCTGAGCATGGCCGCCGGCTGGGTGCTGCTCAGTGGCATCTGGCGCCTGCTGGCCGGGCTCAGTGGGCTGCTCTGTGCCGCGCTACTGGCGATGCTTGGCAGCGATGCGCTGTATGCCTTAGGGCTGCTCGCCGCCCTGCTGCTGTTCAGTCATCTGCGTGCAAGGCACAAGGCGCTGGCGTAATCGATCCACCGCAAACCTGATGGCGGACGAACGAGTGTCATCCACCATCTAGGGTGACCGTGAGGCGCATGGGGTTCTATCCTTACCCTGAACTCGCTGAAAGGAAGCCCCATGCGCCGCGTACTCAATGACCTGAAAATCATGATCCTGGCCAACCTGTGGATAGTCCCGGTGGTGGCTGGTCTGGTCTGGGCACTGTTCCAGTTCGTCGCGCCGCCACCACCGATGAGCGCCAGCATGGCCACCGGCGCCCAAGGCGGCGCCTACCAGCAGTTTGCCGAACGCCTGAAGGAAGAGCTGGCCAAGGAAGGTTTCGAACTGAATCTGGTGCCGACCTCAGGCTCGCGCGACAACCTGCAACGCCTGCTGGCCAACGATCCGCAAGTGGAGATCGCCCTGGTGCAGAGCGGCCTGGAGCGCCAGCTGACAGCCGAGGAGCAGCGTCAGTTGGAAAGCCTGGGGGCGATTTATCAGGAGCCCCTGTGGCTGTTCTTTCGACGTGACGTGGAGCTGGATCGCATTGCCGACCTGCTGCCACTGCGTCTCGGTCTGGGCGGCGAAGGCAGCGGCACCCGGGCCGCCAGTGACGCCATCCTTGGCGCCAATGCCATCGAGCCGGAACAATATCCCGAAAGCTGGCAGAGCATCGGAGGTGGCAAGGCCGCCCGAGCGTTGATGGCCGGCGAACTGGATGCAGCGTTCTTCGTCGGCCCGGCAGAAAACTCACTGGTGCAGCAACTGGCGGCCAACCCGGACATTGCACTGGCGCACTTTCGTCGTGCAGCTGCCTACGAGGCGCGCCTGCCATTCCTCAATCAGGTGAAGGTCGGCGAAGGCCTGCTGGATCTGGCGAGCAATGCGCCGGACCGCGACATCATCACCCTCTCTCCGGTCGCCACGCTGGTGGTCAACGACGACTTCAACCCTGGCCTGGTGCCGCTGTTTCTCGAGGCCAGCCGTGAAGTGATGCGGGGCGGTACCCTACTCGATGCCGCAGGCACCTTTCCCAGCGCCGAGCCGCGCACCTTCGAGCTGCACAAGGATGCCGGGCATTACTACGACAAGGGCCTGCCGATCCTGCAGCGCTACCTGCCATTTCGCATCGCCTCGCTGGCCGACCGCTACATCATCCTGCTGATCCCCCTGATCGTGGTAATGATCCCGCTGTTCAAGGCTGTCGGCCCCATCTACCAGTGGCGCATTCGCGCGCGCATCTACCGCTGGTACAAGTACCTGCGCGAGATAGACCGCAAGCTGCACGCAGGTTCCTTGCCCGACGAACTGGACAGCGAGATCGAACGCCTGGAGCAGATGGAAGACGAGCTGGCGGCCGTGGAGGTACCACTGTCGTACTCCAACGAGTTGTACGAACTGCACATGCATGTGCGCTACGTGATCGAACGACTGCGCGTATTGCAGCGGCGCCGCGGCGATGGCCCGGAACAGGCATCCTCGGTAGTGCCAAGCCAGGACCGCAGCTAGCCAGGGCAAGCGCCCACGAAAAAGCCCGCGATACGATACACTCGCGGGCTTTTCTTTCGCAGGGTGCGCACAGCAAACGAGGCTATTTGACCCAGTGCTTGCCCCAGTGGGTGATGTCGTAGGCCTGGGCACTGCGCATCATCGTGCGCGAATCCCTGGACGCAGCGATCTCGTCATCGACGATCTTGGTCGACAGCGCCAACCAACTGGCGACGAAGGCCATGGCATCACCATTGACCTCCAGCGCGCGCAGATCGACGTTGCTCAGATCATCGCAGGCTTCGTGATAGCACGGATCGAAAGCTTCGCCCGCCGTGCCACCATAACGGCTGGCCTGCTCGTCGGACTTGACCACCTCTGCCCCGGTGAACAAGCCGCCGAAGGCGATGCCATCGAGGAAGAACTGCGCGTAGTCGGAACGGAAGCTGATCTCGTCGCCTTCGAACGGCAGACCGCGCAGGCGGTAATACTCGCCGAACAGGCGCTCGATCGCGGCCGAGCCGGGCGGACCCTGCAGGCCGAAGTCCGAGCCGTCGCCGTCGTAGATGAAGTAGGCGAAGTTCGGCGAGGCGATCATGTCGAAATTCAGATACGCCTTGATCTTCGCCTTCTCCTCGTCAGGCAGTTGGTTGACGTAGTAGGTCGAGCCCACCAGCCCCGACTCCTCGGCCCCCCACCAGGCGAAACGCAGCTTGTTCTTCGGCTTGGCCTTGGCCATCTGCACGGCCAGCTCCAGCAGCGCGGCGCTGCCCGAACCGTTGTCGTTGATGCCGGCGCCCTCGAACACCGAATCCAGGTGCGCGCCGAGCATCACCACGTTGCCCGCGTTGCCGCGCTTGCTCTCGGCCACCAGGTTGTAGGTCTGGGTCCGCTCGCGCACCACGTCGGTGACCATGCGCACCTGCTGCTCGGCCGTCTGCGCCAGGCTCACGCCCACGTCATAGGTGGTGAACAGCACCGGAATACCGCCGGCATAGGCATCACCCAGGGTAGCGTTGAGCAGGCCCTTGCGGTCCTCGCTGTCGCCCTGATTGAAAATCACCACACCCACGGCGCCAGCGGCGGCGGCGTTTTCGGCCTTGATCTGGAAGTTGCAGGTCCCACGCTGCAGCAGGGCAATGGCGCCAGCCGGGAAAGCGGCGAAATCCTCGGCCTCGCAGCCGCTGCTGGACTGGTTGCCCTCGCCCAGGGCAATGTCCACCGCCGCCACGGGTGCACTGACGTCGCCGGCATCGGTCTGCGACAGGTAGGTGAAGTCCACCTCCCACTCGAACTGCGCCGGGGTCGGCGCCAGGCTCTGCAGCACGCCGGGCCCCTGCGGGTAGAACGCGCTGAATGGGAAGGCCTGGCGGGTGACGTTGTAGCCTGCGCTTTCCAGGGTGCTCTGCACGTAATCGAGCGAGCGCTGGTAACCGGACAGGCCGGCGGCACGGTTGCCGCCATTGGCCAGAGCGATGTCATTGAACATCTGCAGGTGGGTCATGCTGTTGGCGGCCTGCATGCAGCGCGGCAGCAACAACGGCGTTGCACTCAGCACAGCAGAACGGCACTCCGCCGGCCCGAGCCGGGTGGGGCTCCAGAACTGATCGAACAGCTCGGTGACATCGAGCCCCTTGGCCGCAGTAGCCTGCCCTGAAATGGCCGCCAGCACGGCGGCGCCCAGTAGACGGCGTTTATTGGTCTTGTTGCGCATGTAATCCTCCAATCCATATTTGGAGATCGAGAAGAGCGGCAGCGCTTGTGGCGCCACCGCGGTGCGTCCCTTTACTGCGTCGTTTGGACGAGAAAGACGCTAGCCTGAGTAGTGCAATAGCGCGAATCGAAAACCGTATTTTTTGCAGAAAATAGAGATCTATCACTGCAGATGCCAGCAATTAGCCAGCAAAGATCTACCCAACCGCAGCGCCCCCGGCATCACGTGCCGATGTCAGGTAGACTTTGCCCATGCCGCTGCGCCAACGACGCGAGCACTCACTCGCCCGGCAACACAGCCAACTCCATCGCGAAACCGCCAAAGACCGAAGCCCCATGCCGATTCGCCACTGCATCGTCCACCTGATCGACAAGAAACCCGACGGCAGCCCCGCCGCACTCCACGCCCGCGACAGCGAACTGGCCGCATCCGCAGCCATGGAAAATCTGCTGGCCGACCTCAACGAGAGCTACAACGCCAAACAAGGCAAAGCCTGGGGCCTGTTCCACGAAGAATCCGGCGCCTACCCGTTCAGCGGCTGGCTCAAGGCGTACCTCGATGGCGAGCAGGACTTCACCGCCTTCAGCCGCCAGGCCGTCGAGCATCTGCAGAAGCTGATGGAAGAATCCAACCTCTCCACCGGCGGCCACGTGCTCTTGGCCCATTATCAGCAAGGCATGACCGACTACCTGGCCATCGCCCTGCTGCACCACAGCGAAGGCGTAGCGGTGACCGACGCGCTGGATGTGACCCCGGCCAAGCACCTCGATCTGAGCCAGCTGCACCTGGCCGCGCGCATCAACATCAGCGAGTGGCAGAACAACAAGCAGTCCAAGCAGTACATCTCCTTCATCAAGGGCAAGAACGGCAAGAAGGTCTCGGATTACTTCCGTGACTTCATCGGCTGCCAGGAAGGCGTCGACGGCCCGGGCGAGACCCGCACCCTGCTCAAGGCCTTCAGCGATTTCGTAGAGAGCGAAGACCTGCCGGAAGAACAGGCGCGCGAGAAGACCAAGACCCTAGTCGGTTATGCCAGCGGCCAGGCCAAGCTGGGCGAACCGATCACCCTGGAAGAACTGTCCGGGCTGATCGACGAAGAGCGCCCCAAGGCCTTCTATGAACATATCCGCAACAAGGACTACGGCATGGCCCCGGAATTTCCGGCGGACAAGCGCACCCTCAGCCAGTTCCAGCGTTTCACCGGGCGTGCCGAGGGCCTGTCGATCAGTTTCGAGGCCCATCTGCTGGGCTCGAAGATCGAGTATGACGAGGGCCGCGACATGCTGATCATTCGTCAGTTGCCGACCCAGCTGAAGGATCAGCTAAAGCGCCGTCAGGATTGAGATGAGCGCGCGCCTGGCCGATGAGCTGCTTGACGCCTGCCTGTGCCGGCCAGAGGCACCGCTGGCGGGCGATCCGGCACGCGACTTCGGCCTGAAAAAGGCCGATTGCAAGGCGCGCCTGGAGCAACTCAAACCCTGGCTACAGGAACAACAGATGCGCCTGTGGGCCAATCGTCGCCAGGCCCTGCTGCTGGTGCTGCAAGGCCCGGATTGCAGCGGCAAGGACGGCGTGATCCGCCGCGTTCTGAGCGCCTGCAACCCGCAGGGCCTTGCGGTGCACAGCTTCCAGGCGCCCACGGCGCAGGAACGCAGCCAGCACTTTCTCCAACGCTATCGCCAACGTTTGCCAGCGCCTGGGATGATCGGCGTGTTCAACCGCAGCCAGTACGAGGCGCTGATCTGTGACCCGCTGGACGGTCTGTGCGGTGAGGATGAGCTGCCGGCGCGTCTGGCCGAGGTGCTGGCCTTTGAACGGCAAGTGGCGCAAAGCGGCACCCTGGTACTCAAGTGCTACCTGCAGATCGACAAGGCCGAGCAGTACCAACGCCTGGTCGAACGCATCGAAAAGCCATCCAAACGCTGGAAACTCAAGGCCAGCGATCTGCAATCGCACCGCCAGTTCGACGAGCGCCAGCGGCGCTGGGCCGAGCTGCTGCGCGCCAGCCACAGCAGCGCCGAATCGCCCTGGTACGTGATACCCGCGCACAAGCGCTGGCTGCGCGATCTGCTGGTCGCCAGCCTGCTGGCCCGCGAGCTGGAAAAGCTCGCCCTGCAGTGGCCGGATCGGCCGGCACCCTTTACTCTGCAACAATTGCAAGCAGCCACCACGCACAAGGACGCGCCGCAATGAAGAAGATCCTGCTGATCCTCACCGCCCTGGCCCTGTGGCAGAACTGGGACAGGATCGACCGCTGGCTCAATCCGCCGCAGGCCGGTAACGCCAGCGGCGAGATCGTGCTCTACGCCACCACCTGGTGCGGCTACTGCGCCAAGACCCGCGAGCTGTTCGCCGAAGATGGCGTCGCCTACCGCGAAGTGGATATCGAAAAGGACAGCGCCGGCCGCGCCCAGTACCAGGCGCTCGGCGGCCGCGGCGTGCCGGTGATCGACCTGCGCGGGCAGGTCATTCACGGTTACGACGTGCGCGCCATCCGCGCCGCCTACTGACAGACGGCGCGAGACGCCTCAGCGCGCCTCGATACGGAACCCCAGGCGCGGGAAGTGCACGTGCACGACGCCGGCACGCTCATCCTCACGACGCAGAATCAGCTCGTCGCGCCCGGCATGCAGCAACTCGCCCTGCACCGGGTCGACACCATAGTCCACCGCGGCGATGCTCACCGCCTGGCCAGCTTTGAAACCATTGGGGTCGACGAAATCCTCGTTTGGCAGCGCTACCGGAGTCGCTTCACGCGCCACCGCGATCGCCTGTTCGCTGCTCATCTCGCTCAACGAGCCATGGCCGAAGCCGAGCACACGGCCAAGCCAGGCAGCAACCTCCGGGTAATCGTCGATCAGCGGTGAGGTGACCGGCGTACCGCGCAGGAACCACAGGCAATGGGCCACGGAAAAATCGGCGAGCGACGGTTCACCGAAGAGGAAATCGCCCTGCTCGCGCTGCAACTGGCGCTGCAATGCGCCCATTAGCGCCGGCCATTGATGCTTGGCCTGCTCCAACGGCAGGCGGCTCGCCGTACCACCGGAAAACAGCGCGCCACGGTCGGCGGCGAAGGCCTTGGCGAACTCCGGCGGCACCTTGGCGAAGCGCAACGCCATCGACTCGGGTTGGAACACCAGCGCCACGGCATGCTGGAACAAGACCGAGTCGGCCCATTGCGCCAGCAGGCTGACATTGAACTCCTGACCTTCGGGCAGCAGCGCCGGGGTTGCCTTCTCGGCTTCCAGGCGGCGAGCGATCAGCGCGGTATCGCAATAGATGTCGGCGCCAACCTGCAGCACCGGGGTCTTGCGGTAGCCACCGGTCAGCGCGGTGAGATCGGGCTTGGGCATCAGTGGCGGAATCATCACCGAACGCCAGGACAGTTGCTTGAAGCCCAGCATCAGGCGGGCCTTCTCGGCGAACGGCGAGGTCGGGTAGTGATGAAGGATCAACTCATGCATGGCGCGCTCCGCGTCGGCTCAAAAGTCCTCAGCTTACCCGCGCGACACCTGCACGCAACCGCCTCAGGCTGATGAACCGCCATCAACGGCCAGAATGAGCGCTTCTTTGGCGCTTTTGCTCAGGCGCTTGATCGCCCGTTCACGGCGCAACGCATCACCTTTGCAGGCACAGGCTTCGACGTAGGCCAGCGCCAGCGCCGGGCTGGTATGGAAGAACCGGGCACCCTTGCCGCTCTGGTGCTGGACGAAACGCCGCTGCGGGTCATCGCTGATGCCGCAATACAGCGCGCCATTGGCGGCGCGCACCAGATAGACGAACCAGGCCTTTTCGACTGCTACATTCATCCGCGCGCGGGAAACCACTCACGTGCCGAGCGCCACAGGCACATGCCGACGAAGTAGGCCGAAGCCAACCACCAGAGCGCCAGCAGCCAGAACTGATTGACCGGGTACTGCAGGATCAGCAGCGCGCTGGAGAGCATCCAGACGAAGGTCACCAGGATGTTCAGCGGCATGAACTGACGCACGCGGAACGGGTGCAGGAACTTCATCTTGGTCAGGGTCAGGCCGGCCAGCAGGACGATAATGGCCAAGGTGATCCAGGGGTGCACGTCGAGGATGTAGAAATACAACACGACCACGTTCCACGCCGCCGGGAAGCCGACGAAGTAGTTGTCCTTGCTCTTCATGTTCAGGTTGCAGAAGCAGAACAGCGAAGACAGCAGAATCAGGCCCACGGCGAACAGCGGCGTGTAATCCGGCAGGGGGATGAAGCGGTAAAGAAAGATGGCGGGGATGAATACGTAGGTCAGGTAATCGATCACCAGGTCGAGAGTCGAGCCGTCGAAATGCGGCAGCACACCCTTGACGTCATAGCGGCGCGCCAGCGAGCCGTCCAGACCGTCGACCAGCAGCGCCAGGCCGAGCCATAACAGGCATTGCTTGGGTTGACCGTCGAGTACGGCCAGCAATGCCAACAGGGCGAGGATCACACCGCTGGCGGTAACAGCATGGACCCCCCAGGCTTTGGCCTGTTTTACGGCAACGATCAATTCGGTCACGGCAGGTCTCGATTGGCAGTGGAGGTGCGGCACCCGGTGTGCGCACTCTTTATTGAAGGCTAAGACCGGCTAGCCTACCACTGCGTTCCTTCGCCCGCCTCAGCGCGTGCCACGAAACTGGGCCAGCCCGCGTGCCGCCTGTCGACGAATGGCAGCCTGAACCGGTGGTGCCCACCCCAGCAGAAACCCTTTGCCACCTAGCGCCTGACGTGCCCATCGCCATAGATCGAAGTGATCGCGATGCTCGACGATGAGCCCGTCGCGAAACATGAAGCGCGCCTGAATATGGTTGACCACCTGACGACCGGTGGCGCTGAAACGGTAGCTGGCGACCCAGCGCGCGCTGCCAGCATGATCGTCGGCGTGCACCGAGTCGAAGGTCAGCGAGAAGTCTTCGGCGCGGCTGCACAGCATGCGCCACATATCGCCCGCCTCCGCGCCCTGCAGGTCGACGAAGACCGGGTCGGAGAAACGCACGTCCTCGGCGTAACAGCCGGCCATGGTCTCGGCATCGAGCTTCTGGAAAGCACGGTAGAAACGCTGGATCAACTCGGCGTTGGCGTGGCTCATGGTTCGCTCCTGTGATTTGTTGGCGATGACAGCGGTGCGCTTGGCACACCCTACGGCTCGATGGTGAATGCAGCCTAGTCTGGGCCCAGGCGGATGATGTGGCGATTGGCTATAAGGACAACTTTGTGTCAATAATCGCCAACCCAATTCAAGTCACTGTCATGCTGCGCATCGCCTTGTACGTCTGCCCGCAAACCATCTGCTCCAGCCTGAGCATGGCGCAGGATGCCTTCAGCCTGGCCAATCGCCTGGCCGGCGCGCCCCGTTTTCACTTGCAGCGCTTCAGCCTTGACGGCCAGCCAGTGCAGTTGGAGTTCGCACAGATTCTGGTCGATGGCGGCCTTGAGCTGGCCGAACAGGCCGACCTGCTGATCGTTCCCGCCACCGGCAGCGCCGTCACCCGTACGCTGGAGAGCAACGCCAAGCTGCTGCCCTGGCTGGCCCAACGTGATCAACAACAGGTGGCGAGTCTGTGCAGCAGCGCCTTCCTGCTGGCGGCTGCCGGCCTGCTCGATGGGCGCCAGGCGACCACCCACTGGGCATTGGCCGATTCGTTTTCTCGCCTATTCCCCCGAGTGAACCTGCGCAGTGACCTGCTGCTGACCGAGGATGGCCCCTTGTTCTGCTCCGGTGGTGCTCAGGCCGGGCTCGACCTGTGCCTGCACCTGATTGCCTTGCATGCCGGCGAATGGCTGGCGCAACAGGTGGCCAGTGCGATGGTGATCGAGCGTCAGCGCGGTACGCAGACGCGTTTCGCCCCGCTGCTGCCCAGCAGCGAGGACAAGTCCCTCGCCCCACTGCTGGCCTGGCTACGCGAACATCACGCCGAGACAATCGACCTCAATCGTTTGGCACAACAAGCCCATTGCTCGGCGCGCACCCTGCTACGCCGTTTCAAACAGGCCACCGGGCTGACCCCAGGCGATTACCTGCAGCGCCTGCGTATCAGTCTGGCGCAGCAGGCACTGGCCGATTCGGCGCAGTCGCTGGAGCAGGTCGCCAGTCAGGTCGGGTTCGCCGACCGCGCCACCTTCGCCAAGCGCTTCAAGCAGTTGTGCGGGGAAACGCCGGGCGCCTTCCGCAAGCGCATGCGGCGCCACTAGGCACCCAAGGTGTCCGATGGCTGATGCCAATCAAAGCGGCTTTTCGTAGGAGCCCCGCCCCGGGGCGAAGCTTTCGAATGCACGCCGCCCCGGTTCGCGGCGGGGCCCGCTCCTACAGATTGGTGGCACAGCCGCCAGAGGGAGCGGCACCGGCAACGAAAAAGGGAGCCCGAAGGCTCCCTGATCCATGGCGCAGTGCCGGCTCAGTGCAGGATCTGACTGAGGAACAGCTTGGTGCGCTCGTTCTGCGGGTTGGTGAAGAAGGCGTTCGGCTCGGCCTCCTCGACGATCTCGCCCTTGTCCATGAAGATCACGCGGTTGGCCACGGTACGGGCAAAACCCATCTCGTGGGTCACACAGAGCATGGTCATGCCGTCTTCGGCCAGACCGATCATGGTGTCGAGCACCTCTTTCACCATCTCCGGGTCGAGGGCCGAGGTCGGCTCATCGAACAGCATGATCTTCGGCTTCATGCACAGCGCGCGGGCAATCGCCACACGCTGCTGCTGACCGCCGGAGAGCTGGCCCGGAAACTTGTTGGCCTGCTCGGGGATACGCACGCGCTCGAGAAAGTGCATGGCAATTTCCTCGGCCTGACGCTTGGGCATCTTGCGTACCCACATCGGCGCCAGGGTGCAGTTCTGCAGCACGGTCAGGTGCGGGAACAGGTTGAAGTGCTGGAACACCATACCCACTTCACGGCGAATCGCTTCGATGTGCTTGAGGTCGCTGGTCAATTCGGTGCCATCGACCACGATGCGCCCCTGCTGGTGTTCTTCCAGGCGATTGATGCAACGAATGGTGGTGGACTTGCCCGAACCGGACGGCCCACAGAGCACGATACGCTCGCCCTGCTGCACGCTCAGGTTGATGTCCTTGAGCACATGGAACTGGCCGTACCACTTGTTCACACCCTGCAGCAGGATCATCGGCTCGGCGCTGGGTTGTTTGATTGCTTCACTCATGACTCACTCCTAACGCTTGTGGCCGGTATCCAGCTTCCGCTCGAGATGCAGCGAATAGCGGGACATGCCGAAACAGAAAATCCAGAAGACCAACGCGGCGAACACATAACCTTCGGTAGCCATACCCAGCCATGCCGGGTCGGTGGTCGCCTGCTTGATGCTGTTGAGCAGATCGAACAGGCCGATGATGATCACCAGACTGGTGTCCTTGAACAGGGCGATGAAGACGTTGACGATGCCCGGAATCACCAGCTTCAGCGCCTGCGGCAGGATCACCAGGCCCATCATCCGCCAGTAGCCCAGGCCCATGGCCGCGGCCGCCTCGTACTGCCCTTTGGGAATGGCCTGCAGACCACCGCGCACCACTTCGGCGATGTAGGCGGACTGGAACAGGATCACCCCGATCAGCGCCCGCATCAGCTTGTCGAAATGCATGCCCTCGGGCAGGAACAACGGCAGCATCACCGAGGACATGAACAGCACGGTGATCAGCGGTACACCGCGCCAGAATTCGATGAAGGTGACGCAGATGACCTTGATCGCCGGCAGGTTGGAACGTCGCCCCAGTGCCAGCAGGATACCCAGCGGCAAGGCACCGGTGATGCCGACGGAGGCGATCACCAGGGTCAGCATCAGGCCGCCCCACTGGCTGGTGGATACCACGCTCAGGCCGAATACGCCGCCGTGCAGCAGGCACCAGGCGATCACCGGATAGATCACCAGGAAGCCCAGGCCGTAGAACGCCTTGCGCGGCATCTGCGGCACGAACAGCGGCGCCGCGCCGACGATTGCCAGCCACAGCGTGGCGTCCACGCGCCAGCGCAGTTCGCTGGGGTAGAAGCCATACATGAACTGACCGAAACGCTGTTGGATGAACACCCAGCACGCACCTTCCTTGGTGCAATCGGCGCGGGTGCTGCCCACCCAGTTGGCATCGATGATCGCCCACTGCAGCAGCGGAGGTACCACCAGCCAGATCAGATAAAGCGCGAAGAGGGTCAACAGGCTGTTGAACCAGTTGGAAAACAGGTTGGCCTTGAGCCAGCCCACTGCACCGACGCTCAGGCGTGGCGGCGGCAGGTCCGGTTTGAATGTATGAGTCTGCATGGCTGCTCCTTACCGCTCAGTCAGCGCGATGCGCTTGTTGTACCAGTTCATCAGCAGGGAGATGCTGATGCTGATGGCCAGATACACGCTCATGGTGATGGCGATCACCTCGATGGCCTGGCCGGTCTGGTTGAGCACGGTACCGGCGAACAGCGAAACCATGTCCGGGTAGCCGATACCGGCGGCCAAGGAAGAGTTCTTCGCCAGGTTGAGGTACTGACTGGTCAGTGGCGGAATGATCACGCGCAATGCCTGCGGGATGATCACCAGACGCAGGGTGATGCCCGGACGCAACCCAAGCGAGCGCGCCGCTTCGGTCTGACCATGGCTGACCGCCATGATCCCGGAGCGGACGTTCTCGGCGATGAAAGCCGCGGTGTAGATGGTCAGCGCCAGGGTCAGCGCCATCAGCTCGGGGATCATCACCCAGCCGCCACGGAAGTTGAAACCGGTCAACTCCGGCACGCTCCACACCAGCGGGTTACCACCGATCAGCACGGTGAGGCCAGGGATGACGACGATCAGCGCCAGCGAGGTCCACAACAGCGGGAAGATCTGGCCAGTGGCCTCGCGGCGCTTCTTGGCCCAGCGTCCCAAGGCGATGATGCCGACGATGGTCGCCAGCACTACCACCGCGAACAGGCCGAAACTCTCCGAAGGGCCAGGCGCCGGCATGTACAGACCGCGACTGTTGAGGAAGAAGATTTCACCCACATCCAGGCTCTGCCGAGGACCAGGCAGGGCAAGAAATACCGCGAAATACCAGAAGAGGATCTGCAGCAACGGCGGAATGTTGCGGAAAATCTCGATGTAAACGGTGGCCAACTTGCTGATCAGCCAGTTGGGCGATAGCCGCGCCACACCCAACAGAAAGCCAAGGATGGAGGCCAGCACGATACCGATAAAAGACACCAGCAGGGTATTGAGCAAGCCGACCAGGAACACACGGGCGTAGCTGTCGCTTTCCGTGTAGTCGATCAGATGCTGGGCAATACCGAAACCGGCGCTGTTATTGAGAAAAGCGAAGCCGGAAATGATCCCGCGCTTCTCCAGGTTAGCCTGGGTGTTCTGGAAGAGAAACCAGCCGAGCGCCACAACGGCGATAACGGCAATGATCTGGAAAGCCCAAGCACGCACCTGCGGATCGTTCAGAAGCGATCCTCGCGGGCGCGGGGCATTAGCAGTCGTGTGCATGACAACCCTCACGGAAGCCCCGGCCGCACGCAAGCCGGCCGGAGTTCACTTAATCGGAAACGACAGCGGCAGGCCATAGGCCTGCCGCTGTGGACGGTCAACGCACCGGCGGTGCGTACTGCAGACCACCCTTGTTCCAAAGGGCGTTGAGACCACGCTCGATCTTCAGCTCGCTGCCGGCACCGACGTTACGGTCGAAGGACTCACCGTAGTTACCGACTTGCTTGACGATCTGTACTGCCCAGTCTTTCGGCAGCTTGAGGTCTTTGCCGAACTCACCTTCAGTACCCAGCAGACGTGCTACGTCCGGGTTCTTGGTGTCTTTGGCAGTGGCTTCGACGTTGGCCGAGGTCACACCCAGCTCTTCGGCGTTGACCATGGCGAACAGGGTCCAGCGCACGATGTCGAACCACTCCTCGTCACCCTGGCGCACGACCGGGCCCAGAGGCTCCTTGGAGATGACTTCCGGCAGCACGACATAATCGTCCGGATTGGCCAGCTTGATGCGCTGTGCGTACAGCTGCGACTGGTCGGAGGTCAACACGTCGCAACGGCCGGCTTCGACCGACTTGGCGCTCTCGTCAGAGGTATCGTAGGTAATGGGGGTGTACTTCATGCCGTTGGCACGGAAGTAGTCGGAGAGGTTCAGCTCGGTGGTGGTACCGGCCTGGATGCAGACGGTAGCCCCGTCCAGCTCCTTGGCGCTGGAAACGCCCAGCTTCTTGTTCACCAAAAAGCCCTGGCCGTCGTAGTAGTTGGTGCCAGTGAAGTTCAGACCCAGTGCGGCGTCGCGCGAGCTGGTCCAGGTGGTGTTACGCGACAGGATGTCGACTTCGCCGGATTGCAGCGCAGTGAAGCGCTCCTTGGCGGTCAGCGGGCTGTACTTGACCTTGGTCGCGTCGCCGAAAACCGCGGCTGCAACAGCGCGGCAGACGTCAACGTCGAGACCCAGGTAGTTGCCTTTTTCATCGGCGTAGGAGAAGCCAGGCAGACCGTCGCTGATACCGCACTGCACGAAGCCTTTCTTCTGCACTGCATCCAGGGTGGCGCCTGCCTGAGCAAAGCCACTGACACCGAGCACAGCTGCGGTGGTCAGCACAGCCAGGGTGGATTTCACCATCTTCATCAAAAACCTCCAGTTGCTCTTGTTGTGTTGGAGTCTCCGTCCGCCTTCCCCACCCTTTTGAGGCACGCGATCCGCTGGCAGCAACGGTATCGACGAGAAGTTCGAACGTCAGGCGGGAGTCTAGTCGGCTTTACCCTCTGCTGGCCAACTGCTCCCACCCTGCCCATTGGTTGAACGGGCCAGAGACGGATCGTCATCCGTCTGAGCGATCGATCGCCCCGACGGTCTATTAGGAACCCCACACAGCAGATTCCTGCCTGTTGAGCGGTGCGCAGTGGCACAGTGTTACCGTTACCGCACCGCGTCGTCAGTTCAAATGAGCCATAGCAAGCCCCGTACCAGCGCATGGCAAATTGCCGGATATACGGGGGTCAAGGGCAAAACTTTCACCCGTGCGACAACTTATTCACAGATTAGCCAAGCCTTGAACAGGGCGCCGCCCCAAATTAAGGCGCCCGCACCACACTGGAGCTACCAATGACCGCACCCATGATTTTGCAGCCCCCACAATCCGCCGATGCCAGCGTGATCTGGCTGCACGGGCTGGGGGCTGACCGCTACGATTTCCTGCCGGTCGCCGAGATGCTGCAGGAACGTCTGCCCAGCACGCGCTTCATCCTGCCGCAGGCGCCAACCCGCCCGGTGACCATCAACGGCGGCTGGAGCATGCCGAGCTGGTACGACATCCTCGCGATGAGTCCGGCCCGCGCCATCGACCAGCCCCAACTGGAAGAGTCCGCCGACCAGGTGATCGCCCTGATCGAAGCCGAGCGCGACAGCGCCATCGCCCCTGAACGCATTGTCCTGGCGGGCTTCTCCCAGGGTGGCGCGGTGGTGCTGCACACTGCCTTTCTGCGCTATTCACAGCCCCTCGGCGGGGTGCTGGCACTCTCGACCTACGCACCGACTTTCAGCGACGACATGCCGCTGGCGGATACAAAAAGACAACTGCCGGTGCTTTGTTTGCATGGCAGATTCGACGACGTGGTGACACCCGACATGGGGCGTGCCGCGTATGACCGCCTGCACGCCTGTGGGGTGCCGGTGCAATGGCGCGACTATCCGATGGCGCACGAGGTACTGCCGGAAGAGATTCGCGATATCGCCGAATGGTTGAGCCAGCTGCTGGCCGACTGACCGAACCGAGAGATGCACGATAAATGAGCACAGCGCCCCTCATTCGCACCCTGCAGGATATCGAACAGATCGAGAGCACCCCACTGAGTGATCGCGACCTACCCAGCAGCACCTTCGAGCTGATTCGCCGTACGGCGCAGGCCAGCCCCGAGGCAGCGGCGCTGTCGTTCATTCTCCAGGGCACGGGAGAGGAAACCCCGCTGCGCCTGAATTATGCCGAGCTGCTCGGCAAGATCACCCAGACCGCCAACGCCTTCCACCGCCTGGGCCTGCGTCCCGGCAAGGCGGTGTCCTTCCTGCTGCCCAACCTGCCGCAGACCCACTACACCATCTGGGGTGGCGAGGCAGCCGGCATCGTCAATGCGATCAACCCACTGCTCGATCCCGAGCACATCGCCGAGCTGATCCACGCATCCAACTCCGAGCTGCTGGTGACCCTGGCGCCCTTCCCCGGTACCGAGCTGTGGGACAAGGTCGATACCCTGCGCGATCAGTTGCCGGAGCTGAAAGCGATTCTCTGCGTGGACATGGCCAACCTGCTGCCCGAACCGCAACGCAGCGCGCTCAAGGCCCAGCGCGGCCCGCTACCGGAGGGCGTGCTGGATTTCGATGAAACCATCGCCGCCTGCCCCGACGATCACCTGGAAAGCGGCCGCGTGATCACCGCCGACGATATCGCCAGCTACTTCCACACCGGCGGCACCACCGGTACGCCCAAGCTGGCGCCGCACAGCCATGGCAACGAAGTGGCGATGGCCTACAGCATGAACCTGGTGACCCGCTTCGGCGCAGGCGACGTGACGCTCTGCGGCCTGCCGCTGTTCCACGTCAACGGCGTGATCGTCACCGGGCTGACGGCCTTCATCGGCGGCGCGGAAGTGCTGCTGGCCACGCCGCAGGGCTATCGCAACACCACCCTGATCAGCAACTTCTGGAAGGTGATCGCGCGCCACAAGGTCAGCTTCTTCAGCGGTGTTCCGACCATCTATGCCGGCCTGCTGCAGATTCCCAGCGAGGGTCATGACCTGTCCTCGCTGAAATACGCCCTGTGCGGCGCCGCGCCCATGCCGGTGGAACTGATTCGCCAGTTCGAGGCCAAGACCGGGCTGACCCTGCTCGAAGGCTATGGCCTGACCGAGGGCACCTGCGGCAGCTGCGCCAACCCGCCTGCGGGCGAGCGCCGCCCTGGCTCGATCGGCCTGCCCATGCCCTACTGCGAAGTGCGTATCAAGGTACTCGACGAGCAAGGGCAGTACCTGCGCGAAGCCGCGCCCAACGAAATCGGCAACCTGTGCATCCGCGGTGCCACGGTATTCAAGGGCTACCTGCAGGCGAGCAAGAACGCCGGCATCTGGGTCGATGGCGACTGGTTCAACACCGGCGACCTCGGTCGCGTCGATGCTGACGGCTATATCTGGCTGACCGGGCGCAGCAAGGATCTGATCATCCGCGGTGGTCATAACATCGACCCGCAGATGATCGAGGAAGCCCTGCATAAACACCCCGCCGTGGCCATGGCCGCAGCAGTCGGCAAGCCAGACGAGAAGGCCGGCGAACTGCCGGTGGTCTACGTGCAGCTCAAGCCGGGCGCGCAGACCAGCGAAGCCGAGCTGCTGGAACATGCCGCCGCGCATATTCCCGAGCGCGCCGCGGTGCCCAAGGACGCCTGGATCATCGATGCCATTCCGCTTACAGCGGTGGGCAAGACCTTCAAACCAGCACTGCGTTTCGATGCCATCGCCCGGGTTTACCAGGCGGCTGTCGATGAGCTGCATCCGGCTGTTCGGGTCGAAGTGCTGAGCGATGACAAGGCCGGTCAACTGGCCCATATCCACCTGCCGAACCAGGATCAGGCATTGGCTGTCAGCATTGCCGAGCGTCTGTCCGGCTACGCGGTGGGCCATCGCATCCACTTCGCTGCGTGATCCAGAGCGCGCCAGGACGCGCGCCAGTTAACAACTTCGCACTTTCGTGCAACCACTGGTCGGCCGAGCTTCAGGCAAGCATTGCCACGCCTGAAGCTCGGGAATAATGTCGAACGCTATTCGTAGACACGACAGGGAGCGTTGGTGGTGCCCTCAGGCCTATTCTCCCGGCCAGGCCCGACGAGATCACGATGAAACCGGCGCACTGGCAGGCAGACCTGCAGCAAGTTCAACAGTTGCGACTATTTCATAATGTCGCCACCAGCAGCCTGGACCAGTTGCTGCGAGAATTTCGCGCCTGCGAGCTGGAAGCCGGCGAAGTGCTGCTCTCCCCCTTCAATCGCAACCAGCACCTCTATCTGCTGATCGAAGGCCAGTTGCGCGTCTACCTCGGGTCACTGGACAACCAGGCCGTCAGCACCCTCGAAGTCGGCGACTGCGCAGGTGAAATCAGCTTCATCGACAACGAACATCCCTCCGCCTACGTCGTGGCCGAGCGCCCCTCCATCGTCCTGCGCCTGCACCGAGAGTCACTGGTGGCGTTGTTCCAGCAATCCCCACAGATGATGCAGAACCTGCTGGAGCTGCTCTGCGATCGCGTGCGCCAAGGCAACCGGCAGATTCTCGACAGTGAACAGAATGCCAACGTCGACACCCTCACCGGCTGCTTCAACCGGCGCTGGCTGGAACACGTGTTCGAGCGCGAGAGCACCCGCTGTGCCTTCAACGACGAACCCATGTCACTGCTGATGCTCGATGTCGACCACTTCAAGGCCTACAACGACCAGCACGGCCACCTGGCCGGTGATTACGCCCTGTGCCTGGTGGCGCATACCCTGAGCAGCCAGTTAAGGCCGAAGGACAGCCTGATACGTTTCGGTGGCGAGGAGTTCGTCATTCTCCTGCCGGAAATCGCCGACGAGGCTGCACGCGGCATCGGTGAGCGCCTGCGCATCAGCCTGGAGCAGATCGCGTCCTTCTATTCGCCGGTTGGCGTGCTGCCCGGCGTCACCATCTCCATCGGCCTGGCGCAGATGCAGCACAAGGACAGCCTGCAAAGCCTTATCGCGCGCGCCGATGCGGCGCTATACCAGGCCAAGCAGCAGGGTCGTAACTGCCTCTGCGGTTAAGCCTTGCTCGGCTTGGTGCGCACGGCGCAGCCTACCGCAGGGTAAGCCGTGCGCAACGCTTGCCTGATAGAGTGACGGGCATAACAACACGCCTGGATGGCTCCTCATGCGCAAACTACTGATCGTCCTGCTTCTGCTGATTCCTCTCTCTGCCCTCGCCGTTCTGGGCCTGCCCCAGGTACTCGACGCGCAAATGAACAGCGTCGCCAGCCCGCCCCCTTACCCGGCCAGCGCCAGTGCGCAGAAGCTGCACCAGGGGCTGTTCGTCGCCGACCTGCACGACGACGCCCTGCTCTGGGAGCGCGACCTGCTCAAACGCTACGACTACGGTCACTCCGATCTGCCGCGCATGCTCGAAGGCCGCCTCGGCCTGCAGGTGTTCTCCACCGTGACCAAGACGCCACGCGGGCTGAACATGGAGAGCAACGCCGCCGACAGCGACAACATCACCCTGCTGGCCATGGCCCAGCGCTGGCCGCGGGAAACCTGGAACAGCCTGCTGCAGCGCGCCCTGTACCAGGCGCAGAAGCTGCAGGATGCGGCGCAGGCCAGCGAAGGGCGCCTGGTGCTGATCCGCAGCCGCGCGGACCTGGCCCGTTTCATCAAGGCCTGGGACCAAGACCCGCAGCGTGTGGCAGGCCTGCTCGCCACCGAGGGCCTGCAGCCCATCGAGAACCAGCTGGATAACGTCGATACGCTCTTTGATGCTGGCTTTCGTATCGCCGGTCTGACCCACTTCTTCGATAACGAAGTGGGCGGTTCGGCCCACGGCCTGGCAAAAGGCGGACTGACGCCACTGGGGCGCCAGGTCATCGCGCGCCTGGAAGAAAAAGCCATGCTGGTCGACCTGGCCCATGCCTCGCGCCCACTGATCGATGACGTATTGGCCATGGCCACGCGCCCGGTGCTGGTCTCGCACACCGGGGTCGAGGGCACCTGCCCCGGCACGCGCAACCTCAGCGACAAGCATCTGCAGGCCATCGCCGCCACGGGCGGGGTGATCGGTATCGGCTACTGGAGCACCGCCGTGTGCGACACCTCGGTCGCGGCCATAGTCCGCGCCATCCGCTATACGGTGGACAAGGTCGGCGTCGAGCACGTCGCCCTGGGCTCGGACTTCAACGGCACCGTGCATACACCATTCGACGTCACCGGCCTGGCGCAAATTACCGAGGGGCTGCAAACCGCCGGCTTCGACAATGACGCCATTGCCGCGATCATGGGCGGCAATGTACAGCGCCTGCTGCTGGCCAGCCTGCCGGAGAAATGAGGCACTGGGCACACGCTCCTCTTGACAGACGCGAGCGAAGCACTTCGCCACGCCCGCGTCTTGCATTACACTGGCGGGCGTTCACTCCTTAACCAGTCGATGAGAAGCCCGTGCTCAAAGCACTCAAGAAAATGTTCGGCAAAGCCGAAGACGAGCAGCCACAACCAGTGCCGTCACCCGTAACAGCGCCCGCCCAGAGCGGTGACGCAGAGCAGAAGCGTCCCCGCAAGAACAAGCCCGCCCGCACTGCCAGCGAGAGCGCAGGCGATAGTCCGGCGCAGCAACAGCCCCGCCCGCCCAAGGCCGACAAGCCACGCCGCGAGCGCCCAGCCAAGCCAGTAAGCACCTGGAAACTGGCAGATTTCGTGGTCGAGCCGGCCGAAGGCAAGACCCGTTTCCATGACTTCAAGCTCGCCCCCGAGCTGATGCATGCCATTCATGATCTGGGCTTCCCCTACTGCACGCCGATCCAGGCTGGCGTACTGGGCTACACCCTCAAGGGCCAGGACGCCATTGGCCGCGCCCAGACCGGCACCGGCAAGACCGCTGCGTTCCTCATTTCGATCATCACCCAGCTGCTGCAGACCCCGCCGCCGAAAGAGCGCTACATGGGCGAGCCACGCGCGCTGATCATCGCGCCGACCCGCGAACTGGTGGTGCAGATCGCCAAGGACGCTGCCGAGCTGACCAAGTACACCGGCCTCAACGTCATGCAGTTCGTCGGCGGCATGGACTTCGACAAGCAGCTCAAACAACTGGAATCGCGCTTCTGCGACATCCTCGTGGCCACCCCGGGCCGCCTGCTGGACTTCAACCAGCGCGGCGAAGTGCACCTGGACATGGTCGAGGTGATGGTGCTGGACGAAGCCGACCGCATGCTCGACATGGGCTTCATCCCGCAGGTGCGCCAGATCATTCGCCAGACGCCGATGAAAGGTGACCGCCAGACCCTGCTGTTCTCCGCCACCTTCACCGAAGACGTGATGAACTTGGCCAAGCAATGGACGGTCAACCCGGCCATCGTCGAGATCGAGCCGGAGAACGTCGCCAGCGATACCGTCGAGCAGCATGTGTACGCCGTAGCCTCGGCTGACAAGTACAAGCTGCTGTACAACCTGATCAGCCAGAACGACTGGACGCGGGTCATGGTCTTCGCCAACCGCAAGGACGAAGTACGGCGCATCGAAGAGCGCCTGACCCGCGACGGCATCAGCGCCGTGCAGATGTCCGGCGACATTCCCCAGCACAAGCGTATCCGCGCCCTGGAAGGCTTCCGCGAAGGCAAGATCCGCGTCATGGTAGCCACCGACGTCGCCGGTCGCGGCATCCACGTCGATGCCATCAGCCACGTGATCAACTTCACCCTGCCGGAAGACCCGGACGACTACGTGCACCGCATCGGCCGTACCGGCCGCGCCGGCACCAGCGGCACCTCGATCAGCTTCGCCGGCGAAGACGATGCCTTCGCCCTGCCGCCGATCGAAGCGCTGATCGGCCGCAAGATCCAGTGCGAAATGCCGCCGGACGAACTGCTCAAGCCGGTACCGCGCAAGCACTGAGCCTGCGCAGGTGGAACCAAGGCGAAGCCGCGAGGCTTCGCCTTTTTAATGCCTGAGCGTCAGTCACCCAAACCCAGCGCCCTGGCCACCCCCGCACCATAAGCGGGATCAGCCTTGCTCAGCGTCCATAGGCCGCCAGGGAAGTGGTCGTTCTGGATATCCACGACGATCAGGGCTGTCTTGCTACTCATGGGTCAATCCTCAAAATGACATTGAATGGCCGTTGCTGGCCGATCAGCTACGCAGGAAGGCCAGCATGTCCGCACCCAGTTGTTCCTTGTGGGTATCGGTGATGCCGTGAGGCGCGCCGGGATAGATGACCAGCTTGGCGTGTGGCACCAACTTGGCCGAAGCTCTAGCAGCGGCGTCCACGGGCACGATCTGGTCGTCATCGCCATGCAGGATCAGCGTCGGCACATCGAACTTCTTCAGGTCGTCGCTGAAGTCGGTTTCGGAGAAAGCCTTGATGCAGTCATAGGCATTCTTGTGACCCACCATCATGCCCTGCATCCAGAACGCGTCGATCACTCCCTGCGAGGGTTTGGCACCGGGGCGGTTGTAGCCAAAGAACGGCCCACTGGCGACGTCGCGGTACAGCTGCGAACGATCAGCTAGCGATGCCGCGCGTATGCCATCGAATACCGAGAGTGGCAGACCACCCGGATTGGCCTCGGTCTGCACCATCAACGGCGGAACAGCGGCAATCAGCCCCGCCTTGGCCACCCGGGCGGTACCATGCCGGCCGATATAACGCGCCACCTCACCGCCACCAGTGGAAAAACCGAACAGCGAAGCGCCACGCACATCCAAATGATCGAGCAGTGCAGCCAGATCATCGGCGTAGGTGTTCATTTCGTTGCCATTCCAGGGCTGGCTGGAGCGTCCATGACCACGTCGGTCATGAGCGATCACCCGATAGCCGTTGCTGGCCAGGAACATCATCTGCGCCTCCCAGCTATCGGAGTTCAGTGGCCAGCCATGGCTGAGCACCACGACCGGGCCGCTGCCCCAGTCCTTGTAGTAGATTTGTGTACCGTCGCGTGTGGTGATGGTGCCCATGGTTCTACGCCCTCCATTCTCGGTTTGCGGATGGGCAGTGCCGGGGCCAGCGCCCCGCACGCAACCGCCCAGGGGTAACAACATCACCGTTGCCAGCGCGGCAGAGCCGAGCAGCAATTGGCGACGTCCGTTATTCAAAGGTTGTTCAGGGGTTTGCGGCATGAGTTGCCCCTCCCTTGGCCGAAGATCGCGGCAGACGCAGCCGCACCAGATTCCAGGTACGCACCTGCTCTTCCCACTCGTCACCTTCGGTGGGGGTCAATGGCAGCGCCAGATTGCTGATCACCATCCAGTCGCCCTGCACCACGCTGCTGGCAGGGAACAGCAAGCCCAACGGGGCTCCGCTGGCACTGAGGCCCTGGAAACCACCGGCACGTATACGGATCAGCCCCTGTTCATCGACTCCCAGAAGCTGGTCGACCTGGTTGGCCAGCAGCCACAGCAGACCGTCGTGAAACAGCAGACCATCGGCTCCAGGCAGGCTTTCGGCCACCACCTGCAACTCACCGCCAGGCAGCGGCATGCGCAGCAGACGACCGTCACCCGCGTTGTTGATATAGAGATGGCGCTCGCCATCATCGAGGGCTAGTCCATTGGCGCCAAAGGGCAGGAAGCTCGCCGTCGCGAGGAGCGGATCACGCGACAGCACCTCAAGCGAACAGGGTCTGCAGTGCGTGGCGTCAGCGATTCGATACAGCACGCCCTGGAAGGAGTCGGACACATAGAGATCACCATTGCCGGCGAACACCAGGCCGTTGGGAGCAGGCATGCCACTGGCAGCGAACTCGATCCGGTCCTGGCTGCCGTCCGGGTTGTCCACCATGCGAGCCGCCGTGGCTGGAGGAACGAGCCGGGGGAAATCGAGCATATCCTCCACCGGGGTGTCCGCCGTGAAATCGGCCAGGATGCGTTGCAGCTTGCCGGCACCGAAATTGAGGATGTAGAGCTGGCCGTCGGCATAGCCCAGCCCGGTCAGCGGCATGCCGGCGAATGATCGCTGCGCCAGCAGGCGGCCATCGGCTGCGTAACGAAGCAGTTGATTGTTGCGCTCGGAGGCGGGCTGGCGCATATCGAACGTGCCGACGTAGATGTCGCCGTTACGTGGGTTGGTTGCCAGGCCTTCGGGGTAGCGCACCCCTGACGGCAACTCGACGAATGGCTCGACCTCCAGCACCTGCGGCCCGAGCGGCTGCGCCTGGCTGGCGGCAAACGCACCGGCCAGCACCAGACAGATGCCCAAGCTGCACGTCGACGGACTCATATAGCCTCCCCTCGCGTCGATCCACATCGAACGCTTCTGAAGGCTCGTCAGCTCGAACGGCGACTGGCGAGCGTTGAGTCGATGCTCGCCGTAGTGAGTGGTCGCTCACTACGTAAAATCGGCAAATCTCACTGCCTGGCGATTTGCCTGTTTTACGTAGCGAGCACCGTTGCACGCGCGCAACCTGAGTGCTCCCCCCGGCCAGGACACCGCCATGCAACTGCGAATGACGCCTCGCCAGCGCGCTCGCCAGGCCTCCCATGAGCAATTGCTGCAGCAGGTGCTGGCGCTGCTACCGCTGGCCGGTGGGCGCACGCCACGTCTGACCGAGCTATGTCGAATGGTGGGCGTCAGTGAGCGGACCTTGCGCAGCGCCTTCGTGCATACGCTGGGCATGGCGCCGGCACGTTATCTGCGCCTGCGACGCCTGCACCTGCTGCGCGCCGCGCTGGCCATAGCCGATGGGCAACAGAACAGCGTCGCGGCGATTGCACAACGTTTCGGTTATACCGACTGCGGACGTATGGCTGCGGAGTACTACAGAGTTTTCGGCGAGTATCCCAGTACCACCTTGCAGCGACCGCTCAACGCGGGTTGAACGGCCCGGTGAGAGCGCGGCGACTGCGCAGTGATTGCGACGGCAACTCACCGAAATAGAGCCGGTACAAACCTGCGAAGCGACCGAAATCCCATACCCCGAAACGGGCACAGATCTCGGTGATGGTCTCATCGGCTTGCGCATGCACAATTGCCCGGCGGATCGCATGAAGACGATGCTGCATGAGATAGCGGTGCGGGCTCATGCCCAGATAGCGGGTGAACAGATTGCGTAATGTGCGCTCCGAGGTGCTGCACGCCTGACACAGATCGGACATATGCAGCGGCGCATCCGGTGTCACCTCCAGCAGCTCCAGGGCACGGCGGAGAATCTGCTGATGCCCGGCGTGATTTCGCGGAGCCAGCGTCACCGGCAACAGGCTGCGAAACACCAGCGCCATCAACTCTGCCTGTGCTGCACGCTCGGCCGCCGGAACATGCAGGTCCTGCGGCGCACAGTGGTCGATGCGTAACAGACGCAGCGCCAGCCATACCAGCGGCGCCAGATCCTGTTGAGCCACGCAGACCAGGTTGCGGGAAAGAATCGACAGATCGAACTCATCTTCATGCTGCTGCGCCCAGCGCAGTACCAGCTCGCATGACATAGCCACCGTCATCCAGCTCGCTGGCTGGCTAGCATCGATGTGGAACATGGCGTCAGGCACCATCCAGCCGATAAATCGAGGGTCGAGGCGCTTGCCGCCCAATACCGTGCATTCGTGCCTGCTCAGCGGCAGGAAGATATTGAAGAAGCCCGGCAGACCGACGCCACTATAGACCGTGCCCGCCCCCTCACGCCCGAACATCAGCGCCACGCCATCAAGCTCGACGACACGTAAACGCCAGTCGCGCTGCTGCCGTGAACGCAGCAGATAACGGCCCTCTACCCCGTACAAGGCCTCCTCGAACTCATCGAAGTCGGCGCAGATCAACCTGCTCATCTTGCCCCCACGGCAAACGCTAGGCGCTTGGTATAGAACCACCTGGAATCAACAAGAGAAACCAGTGTAGAAGCATTCGCATCCGTTTGCCGTTCCAGTTATCTGCGCATTTCGCTCGCTACCCGATGATGTCTGTGCCTTGCAGCCGAGGCGCCCAGTCCTCGACCTCGACTTTTTCCAGGCGTCGCTCTAGGGTTCTGCGCCAGGACGGCACCAGCGGCAGGGCCAGGCATTCACGCAACAGTTCAGGCTCCACGCGCTTGTCGAACAACACCGCCGAAAGACGGCTGAGCGGCCAATCGGCATGAATGCGCTCCACCACCTGCAGCCGGTCTCCCACGCCAACCACGCCTTCCTGCAGAACCCGGTAATACCAACCGGTACGGCCGGACTGCTGCACCCTTAGCGCCAGGTTGGCAACGCCGAAGCGATCACTCAGTTTCCAGCACGGCATGCGCCCTTGGGAAACCTGCAGCAGGGCGGACCCCGCACGTATGAGGTCGCCCAGACAGACGTCATCTTCGGTCCAGCCCGTGGTGCTGAAGTTTTCGCCGAAAGCACCGGGTTGCATCAGCAGTGGATGCTCGCCCAACTCGGCCAGCCAGGCGGCGTAGTGTTCGCGCGGGTAGTGGTGGATGGCCTTTTCCACGCCGCCATGCACCCGCAGGTCGCCCTGCTCGTCTCCGGCCAGCCCCAGCGTGGTCACCGCCAGCGCTTCCTGGCGTGGCACCTTGGCAATGCCGCTGCGCGAGCCAGGCCGGGTGAAAGGCTGGGCACGGCCCGTCAGCAATGCATCGAGTTGCAGGCTGTTCATGCGGCCTCCGGGGGCTGATGTTCGCGGCAGATCAATTTGGCATCGCTTGGCTGCAGCGGCTCCTGGGTCAGGCCGCAGAACGGCTGGCCATCGACCTTCTGGTGAAAACGGCAGCTGCCACAGAGACCGAAGCCCGGCACATCGGTGTCGCGCTGAATTTCCCGCAGAAGATCGGTCAGCAGATTTTTCAACTGCCCTGCCTGGGCCCCCAGGCGCGCTTCGCCAGCAGCGAGGAAATCCGGCGGCAGCAGCGCCTGCAGCAACGCCCAGGCCGGGTCGGTGAGCGCCAGGTGCACGCTGCGCTTATCGCGTGCGTCCTGCGTCTTGATGATCAGCCCCTTGCCTTCCAGCGCCTTGAGCGACTGCGACACCGTGCCCTTGGTCAGGCCGAGGTAATCGGTCACCCCCAGCGGTGTATTCGAATAGTGGTTGCAGCGCGCCAGGTACATCAGCGCACTGAGCTGGATGGGCTGCAACTCGGCCAGCAGCGGGTGCTGGCGAAACCAGATACGGGTTAGGCTGGAAAGTCTTTCGAGCAGATCGAAGAGAGTCGTGTCGGTCATGTATCACTCCTGTCGAAACATAGTATCGACTAAATACCATGTTGACAAAGATCGATTTGAGCGTAGCCTGTGACTCAGTATCGATTCGATACCAAAGTGACGAACAGGAGATTGACCATGACTCAAGCACGCTTCTATCACGCCGGTTGCCCCGTCTGCGTATCGGCCGAACAGACCCTGTTGAACCTGCTGGCTCCAGAGGTGAAGGTGGAGATCGTTCACCTCGGCGAACAGGCCACCCGAGTGGCGGAAGCCGAACAGGCCGGGGTCAAGTCAGTCCCCGCACTGGTGGTCGACGGCCAGGTGCTGCACCTGAACTTCGGCGCGTCCATCGACGACCTGAAGTAACCCAGAGCGTGCGAGACGCCCTGCGGCGTCTCGCTCCCCAGCGAGGAGAAACGATATGAAGGTGAATGTTTTCGATACCCACGTACGCACGCGCGACGGCCGTTACCTGCACTTCGATGTACTGATCGAGGGTAACGACCAGGGGCGAGCCAACCAGTTCGCCCAAGACTGGATGGCCGAACGCGGCCTGCAAGGCGACGATATCGAACAAAGCCACTGCCAGTTCTGCCACAGCGAGCCCGCACACCCCGAAGTCGCCGCGGCCATCAGCAGCAAAGGCTATTTCATCATTCCTCTGCAAGGCTGCTAGGAGACGCCCCATGAACGCGTATCGCCCCTTGAACTGCGACCTGCACGACTACCTGGAAATTGCCTGCATGCATGGCTATCGCTTGCTGATCGAACGACTCGAAGGTCCGAGCTTCGAGGCCAGGGCGCTGACCACGCGCACGACAGCCAGCAAGGAAGAATTTCTGGTGGTGCAAGGCGAAACCGGCCAGCAGGAGCTGCGCCTGGATCGGTTGCTGGCCATCACCCCGCTCAACACCGGCGCCAGCTTCGGCCGGATCGTGCTGGCTGACAGTTACTGGGCCGTCTGACCGCCTCTCGTCTGCCTGAAACCAGGTCGCATTGCCATCCGAGGATGAATCACCCATGCCCATCTTCCGACTTACCATCCGCCATGACGATCAGTTGCTTGGGCACTTCGAGTCCGATCTGCCTGCGGCACTGCAGGCCATCCGGAAAATCGCTGCCAGCCTGAGCGCGTCAGGGTACAGTCTCGACCTGCTCGTGGCGCACAGCGAACGGCGCCTGCTGGAAAGTGGCCCTGACGGCGTGCGCATGATCAGCCGGGAGCCACTGTTCGTCCCTGCACCTCTCGAGCAGTACCTGGACAGCGCCCCTGACGAAATCACCTTGCACAGTGGATAGACGCGGCATGCAGCATTGCGATTACCTGATCATCGGCGCCGGCATTGCCGGCGCGTCCACCGGCTACTTTCTCGCTAGCCACGGCAAGACGCTGCTGCTAGAACGCGAGGCGCAGCCCGGTTATCACGCCACCGGCCGCTCGGCCGCGCTCTACACCGTGGCCTACGGTACGCCGCAGGTCCGCGCACTGACGGCCGCCAGCCGCGCCTTCTACGATGCCCCGCCAGCCGGTTTCGCCGAGCATCCCTTGCTCACGCCGCGTGGCGAGCTGGTGGTGGATTTCAGTGGTGACGCCGCCGAGTTGCAGCGCCAGTACGAGCAAGCCCGTGAACATGTCGCCGAGGCTCGTCTGCTCGACGCTGACGAGGCCTGCGCGCTGGTTCCGGTGCTGCGCCGTGAGCGCGTGCATGGCGCACTGCTGGACCCCAGCGCCGCCGATATCGATACCGCGGCGCTGCACCAGGGTTACCTGCGTGGCATCCGCCAGCAAGGTGGGGAGATTCACTGCAACCGCGACGTGGTATCGATCGTGCGCCATGCTGGCGGCTGGCAGGTGGATTGCTCCGGGCAAAGCTATTGGGCAACGATGCTGATCAATGCGGCCGGTGCCTGGTGCGATGAGATCGCGCACCTGGCCGGGCTGCCCGGCATCGGCCTGCAACCCAAACGCCGCGCGGCCTTCACCTTTGCCGGTCCGCCGGGTGTCGACTGCCAGGCCTGGCCGGCGCTGGTGAGCCTGGACGAGTCCTTCTACTTCAAACCCGATGCCGGCCTGCTGCTGGGCTCACCGGCCAATGCCGACCCGGTGGCGCCGCATGACGTGCAACCGGAAGAGCTGGATATCGCACTGGGAATCCATCAGATCGAGGCACACACCACCTTGCAGATTCGCCGCCCGGCGCATACATGGGCCGGCCTGCGCAGCTTCGTCGCCGACGGCGATCTGGTCGGCGGCTTCGACACTCACGCAGATGACTTCTTCTGGGTAGCAGCACAGGGCGGCTATGGCATCCAGACCAGCGCGGCCATGGGTCAGGCCTGTGCGGCGCTGATCCTCCGGCAGCCGCTGCCGGAGCACTTGGTAAAAGCCGGCCTCAATGAGGCGATACTCAGCCCAGGGCGCCTGCTGCGCTGAGCAGTTGGAAGGTGTTCAGCCGCCAGTGGCCTCGGTTTTATTGAGGCCAACTGCCGCCTCACACACTCAACTCCATTACCCGATCCTGCCCTGGAATCAGGTTTCCACACCCTGTTCGAGTGGTTTCTCAGGCTCTTCCTGCTGTGCCTCGGTGTCCTGCTCCTTATCATCCTTGCCCAAGGCGCGATTGGTGGACTCCTGCAGAGAGTCCACTTGGCGATTGAGCTCATCGACCACTTCGCCGACCGACTCCTCGATCAGCGCCTGCGCTTCCTTCTTCGCCTCCTCCGCGAGTTTCTGCGCTGACTGTTCGGCCGCATCGCAGCCGACCAGAGTTATCAACGCCAGGCCCAGTGCGACAGGCGCGAGTCGGTTTTTCCAGTGTGTGTACATCATGGCTCTCCAGTTTCGAGGACCCGGCCAGACGTTATGCATAGCCGGGTTAGCGTCTGTGTTCAGATCTGCGCGGGTGGCTGGCCACGGGTCTTGTACAGCGACAGCAGCACACCACCGATCAGCAGGCCCAGGGTTACGCTCAGGGACACCGCCGCCGGAATCTTGCCGATGATGCCGACCAGGAAGATCTTCGCGCCGATGAACACCAGCACCAGCGCCAGCGCGTACTTGAGGTAGGCGAAGCGGTGGATCAGCGCGGCCAGGGCGAAATACAGGGCGCGCAGGCCGAGGATGGCGAAGATGTTCGAGGTGTAGACGATGAATGGATCCTGGGTGATGGCGAAGATCGCCGGTACGCTGTCGATGGCGAACAACAGGTCGGCGCACTCGATCAGGATCAGCGCCAGGAACAGCGGCGTCACCCACAGCACGCTGCGTCCCTGACCATCGTCCTGGCGGACGAAAAAGCGCTGACCGTGGAGATTCTCGGTCACGCGCAGGTGCTTGCGCAGGAACTTCACCAGCACGTTGTTCTGCAGATCAGGCGCATCATCGAGCTTGGAAAACAGCATCTTCACGCCGGTGAAGAACAGGAAAGCGCCGAACACGTAGAGGATCCAGTCGAACTCATGGATCAGCGCGGCGCCCAGGCCGATCATGATCGCCCGCAGCACCAGCACGCCCATGATTCCCCAGAACAGCACCTTGTGCTGGTACTGCCGTGGGATGGCCAGAAAGCTGAAGATCATGGCCATGAGAAACACGTTGTCCATCGACAGCGATTTCTCGATCAGAAAGCCGGTGAGGTAATCCATGCTGGCGTCGCCGCCCTTCTGGAAGAACACCCAGACGCCGAACAGCAGACCCGCAGTGATGTAGCCGGCCGACAGCAACAGGCTTTCGCGCACGCCGATTTCGCGGTTGTCGCGATGCAGCACACCAAGGTCGAAAGCCAGCAGAGAGATGACGACAGCGATGAAGACCAGCCACAACCAGGTGGCCGTGCCGAGGAAGTCGGCGAAGAGGAACGGTTCTAGGGCAGTCATGAGCCCCTCCTACAGTCAGATTGAACAGACTGTGATTCCGACATCGCGGTGTTAACCGCCAGAGGGGCCCGGCATCACGGGCGCCAATATATGCAGCCCGCGAACGCCACTCAACGGGGCGAATTTTGCAAAGTATTTCACGCCAAGTGATCGTCCTGCGGCGCAAACCGGCCACGAGCCTTTTCAGAATAACCCCAGCTGGCCGTCCACCAGCCGCTCGAACTCGCCGCCGACAAAAGGCAGGATGGCATCGGCCACCGGCTTCAGTTGGCGGCTGATGTAGTGCTCGTAGTCAACCGGCGACAGCAGGCGCTCCAGCGGTTGCGGCCCGCCGGTGGTGATCAGGTAGCTGATCCAGCCGCCACGCTGATATTGCAGCGGCCGGCCAAGACGCTGGTTGTGCTCGTCGGCCAGGCGCGCGGCGCGTACGTGCGGCGGTACGTTGCGCTGGTAGTCGTCGAGGCGCCGACGCAAACGCTTGCGATAGACCAGCAACTCGTCCAGCTCACCGGCCAGGGTGCGCTTCACATAATCGCGCACGAAGTCCTCATAGGGCTGGCCGGCGAACACCAGGCGATACAGCTCCTGCTGAAAGCGCTGAGCCAGCGGCGACCAGTCTGTGCGTACCGTTTCCAGCCCCTTGAATACCATGCGCTCGCTGCCATCGGCGGCACATACCAGGCCGGCGTAGCGCTTCTTGCTGCCCTCTTCGGTGCCACGGATAGTGGGCATGAGAAAGCGTCGATAATGGGTTTCGTACTGCAACTCCAGCGCGCTGGTCAGGCCGTATTCCTGCTGCAGATGCTCACGCCACCAGGCGTTCACGCGGGCCACCAGTGCGCGGCCGATGCGCGTTGCCTCGGCCTCGTCGTGGGCGCGACCGAGCCAGACGAAGGTGGAATCGGTATCGCCGTAGATCACCGCATGCCCCTCGGCTTCGATCAGCTCACGGGTACGCTTCATGATCTGATGTCCACGCAGGGTGATGGACGAAGCCAGGCGTGGATCGAAGAAACGGCAGCCGCTGGAACCGAGCACGCCGTAGAAAGCGTTCATGATGATCTTCAGCGCCTGCGACAAGGCCGCGTTGCCGTCACGCTTGGCCACCTCACGGCCCTGCCAGACGCGCTCGACGATGGCCGGCAGGCAGTGCCGGGTACGCGAGAAGCGCGCGCCGCGAAAGCCCTCCACCGAGTGTTCGTCATCCGGCTGGTGCAAGCCTTCGACCAGGCCCAGCGGGTCGATCAAAAAGCTGCGGATGATCGACGGATACAGGCTCTTGTAGTCCAGCACCAGCACCGAGTCGTACAGACCAGGGCGCGAATCCATGACGAAGCCACCGGGGCTGTTCTCGCCGCGAATGTCGCCGAGGTTCGGCGCGACGAAACCCAGGCGGTGCATGGGCGGCAGGTACAGGTGGGTGAAAGCCGCCACCGAGCCACCGCTGCGGTCGGCGGCCAGGCCGGTGACACTGGAGCGTTCGAGGAGGAAAGCGAGCAGATCGGTGTGGGCGAAGATGCGCGTGACCAGCTCGCAGTCCTTGAGGTTGTACCGGGCCAACGCGGGCTTTTCCTCATCGAACATGCGCTGGATCTCGTCCATGCGCGCATAGGGCGTGTCGATGGCCTTGCCCTCGCCGAGCAACGTCTGCGCCACCGACTCCAGGCTGAACGAGGGGAAACTCCAGGTCGCCGAACGCAACGCCTCGATACCATCGATGATCAGCCGCCCGGCCGCCTCGGCGAAGTAGTGCTGGCTGCTGTTGTGCTGGCGCCAGCCCATCACGTCGCCGCCACGCCCCAGCAGCAGCGGCACCTTGAGTTGCTCGGCGTGATCGCGCAGCACGCGCAGGTCGAACTGCACCAGGTTCCAGCCGATGATGGCGTCCGGGTCATGCCGCTGCAGCCAGTCATTCAGGCGTTCGAGCAGCACCTTGCGGCTATCGCAGTACTCCAGGTCGAAGTCGACGATGCTGGCGTCGCCATTGGCTGGGCCGAGCATGTACACCTGGCGCTGCCCGCAGCCTTCCAGGGCGATGGAATACAGCTCGCCACGGGCGCTGGTCTCGATATCCAGCGACACCAGGCGCAGCGTCGGGCGGTAGTCGGGAGCCGGTTTGAGCGACTTGCACAGCAGGCTGCCGCCTTCCTGCTCGATACCGTCGAACAGCACGCTGGCGGTGATAAAGCGCTCCATCAGGTAGCGATCCGGCGGTCGGATATCGGCCTCGTAGACATCCACGCCGACCTGACGCAGCTTCTTCTCCAGCTGCAGCAACTGGCGGTACTGGCGGCAGTACAGGCCCAGCACCGGACGACGCTTGAAGTCGCGCAAGGCCAACTCACGCAGCTCGACGCCCTGCTCGGTGCGCAGCAACGGCTCGGCCCAGGCGCGCTGCTCGGCGGGAATGAAAGCCACCGTCTCCTGGCACGGCAGACGTATCTGGCGCGGGCCGGCGTCGGTCGCCAGCCAGAAGGCCACTTCCGTGCCCTCCGGCGTATCACGCCAATGGCGGCTGAGCACGAAGCCTTGCTGGGGTTGCGTCATCATCTTTTCAGGCAAGCACGATCTGCTCCCTCTCCCGCTTGCGGGAGAGGGCTGGGGAGAGGGTGTGAGCTTTTCCCCTCTCCCCCGGCCCTCTCCCATAAATGGGAGAGGGGAGAAACAGCCTCTGCAGTTGCCCATTACCTCAAACCAAACTGGCCGGCCATTCTACGCGAGCGGTTACAATGGCGCCTTTTCCGCGGAATAACGCGATGAGCCACACCCCTCCCTACGGCACCGGCGATGCCTCCTACCAGGCTGCCGGTGGCATCGACGGCCTGCGCCACCTGGTCGATGATTTCTACCGACTGATGGACGAACGCCCTGAGGCTGCTGCCCTGCGCGCACTGCACCCCGCCGACCTCAACGCCTCGCGCGACAAGCTGGCGTGCTTCTTGAGCGGCTGGCTGGGCGGGCCACGCCTGTTCGCCGAGAAATACGGCAGCATCAGCATTCCGGCCTTTCATGCGCAGTGGCCGATCGATCAGGCGCTGGCCGAAAGCTGGCTGAGCTGCATGGCCGGCGCCATCGCCCTGCAAGGCTATGCGCCAGCCTTCGCCGACTACCTGCTGACCCAGCTGCGCGTCCCCGCGGAACGCTCGGTACAGGCCAGCCAAAACCGTCATCGCAAGGAAACCTGATATGACTGACGAACTGATCATCGAAGACCTGCAACTCGGCGACGGCAAGGCCGTGGTCAAGGGCGCCCTGATCACCACCCAGTACCGCGGCTGGCTGGCCGACGGCAGCGAGTTCGACTCCTCCTGGTCGCGCGGCAAACCGTTCCAGTGCGTGATCGGCACCGGCCGGGTAATCAAGGGCTGGGACCAGGGCCTGATGGGCATGCAGGTGGGTGGCAAACGCAAGCTGCAGGTGCCGGCCCATCTGGGTTATGGCGAGCGCAGCGTCGGCTCGATTCCACCCAACTCCAACCTGACCTTCGAGATCGAGCTGCTGGAAGTGCTGACCCGCGATGACTGACACCGCCCTCGCCACCCTGCGCGAGCACCTGCTGCAGGCATTGGAAAACCACCCCGGCACCGAGACCCGCCGCCTGTTCCATGGCCGCGGCCGCTGCTGGCCAGGGCTGGAGCAGATCACCGTCGACTGGCTCTCCGGTATCGTCTTGGTGATGCTGTTCCGCGAGCCATCGCCGGCGCTGCGGCCGCTGCTGATCGAGTTGCTAGCAACGCCGCAATGGCAGGCCAGCGGCGCGCGCGGCCTGTTGCTGCAGCACCGCTATGTACAGGGCAGTGAGAGCGAATGGCTGGCCGGCGAGCCGCAGGCGCAATGGCCGATCATCGAGGACGGCCTGCACTACCTGCTGGATCTGGGCAGCAAGCAAAATAGCGGGCTGTTCCTCGACATGCGCCTGGGTCGCCACTGGGTACGCGAGCAGGCCGCCGGCAAGCGCGTGCTCAACCTGTTCGCCTACACCTGCGGCTTCTCCGTCGCGGCCATCGCCGGTGGTGCCGCGCACGTGGTCAACCTGGATATGGCGCGCGCCGCACTGTCCCGCGGGCGCGACAACCATCGCCTGAACGGGCACGACCTGGGCCGGGTGGAATTTCTCGGCCACGAGCTGTTCAAGTCCTGGGGCAAGGTGCGCAAAAGCGGGCCGTACGATCTGGTGATCATCGACCCGCCGAGCTTTCAGAAAGGCAGCTTCGCCCTCACCCAGGACTACGCCAAGATTCTCCGGCGCCTGCCCGAGCTGCTGACCGAGCACGGCACCGTGCTGGCCTGCGTCAACGACCCGGACATCGGCCCGGACTTTCTCATCGACAGCATGACCGCCGAAGCCCCGCAGCTGCGCTTCGTCGCACGCCTGGACAACCCGCCGGAGTTTCCCGATATCTCGCCCGAGAGCGGCCTGAAGGCGCTGGTGTTCCGGCTTTAATCATCCCCCAACGCGGCACCGATTGTGGGAGTCCCGCCCCGGGGCGAAACTCTTGCCTCTGCGCTGCTGGCTCGATCACATTCGCCGCGAGGCGCGGCTCCTACAAAAGCCTCTTGCTCTTCCCTACCGAATACCCAGCCGTTTGGCCAAACGGCTGAGGTTGGCACGATCCACGCCCAGCTCACGCGCCGCATCGGCCCATTTGCCCTGATGGCGCGCCAGACACTGCTCGATCAATTGGCGCTGAAAAACATCCACCGCCGTGCGCAATTCCACACCCTCCGGCACCGGCTCGTCGGGCGCCAGCACCGTATCGACAGTGGCGCTCGTGTCGCTAACGGGCAAGTCCAGATCCTGCACATCCAGACTGAGAATACGCGGGCGCTCGCCGTGACGCGCCAGCGCCTTGATCGCGGCACGGCCGATCAGGTGCTCCAGCTCGCGTACGTTGCCCGGCCAGTCGTGACCGAGCAGCGCCTTCTGCGCCTCAGGGCTCAGGCGCAGGCTGCGCAACCCCAGGCGTGCGCGGTTCTCTTCGAGAAAATAGCCGGCCAGCAGCAACACATCGCGACCACGCTCGCGCAGCGGCGGCACCGGCAACGGGTAAACGCTAAGGCGGTGATACAGGTCGGCACGAAATCGTCCGGCACGCACCTCAGCCGCCAGGTCGCGGTTGGTGGCGGCGATCACCCGCACGTCGACGCGGTGCTCGCGATCCGAACCGACCCGCTGCAACTGCCCACTCTGTAGCACGCGCAGCAGCTTGGCCTGGATCGCCAGCGGCAACTCGCCCACCTCGTCGAGAAATAGGCTGCCGCCATCGGCCAACTCGAACTTGCCGCTGCGCTCGCTCATGGCTCCGGAAAAGGCGCCACGCACATGACCGAACAGCTCACTCTCCACCAACGCATCGGGCAACGCCGCACAGTTGATGCTGACCAGCGGCCGCTGCGCACGTGGCGAAGCGGCGTGGATCGCCTCGGCCACCAACTCCTTGCCGACCCCGGTCTCGCCGGTGATCAGCACCGTCAGCGGGCTGTCACCGACCAGGCGAATCTCGTCCTGCAGCTTGCGCAGCGCCGCGCTCTGCCCCACCAGCTCGCGCGGTTGCTGCCGCGCCTGTTTGTAAAGCTCGGTGAGCTGGCGCTCGGCCTCGACCCGCTGCGCCAGGCCGCTGATGCGCTGGCTGACCTTGACCGTGGCCGCGGCCAGGCTGGCGAATGCCTCGAGGCTGTCCAGATCGAGCCGACCGAAACTGGCCGGGTCGAGCGAATCCAGGGTCAGCAGGCCCCAGAGCTGCTCGTCCAGGTACAGCGGGCAACCGAGGCAGTCGTGCACTTCCAGGTGGCCATGCAGCCCCTCCACCAGACCGTCGTAGGGGTCAGGCAAGCCGCAGTCGGCGGCGAAACGTGTCGGCCCGGCATGCTCCAGCAGCGCGGCCAGACGCGGATGCTCGCTGACCCTGAAGCGCCGTCCCAGCGTATCGGGGCTCAGCCCCTCGACCGCCAGCGGCACCAGAACTTCGCCATCGAGCCGCAGCAGCGCCACGGCATCGCAAGGAAAGAGCTGGCGCAAGGCGGCGAGCAGGCGGCGATAACGCTCGCCGTCGTCCAGCTCGCGAGACAGATCGGCGACCAGGGGAATAAGAGTTTCCAGCAGAGGATTAGCGGTCATTTCGACTACTCAAAGTCATTATGACTCACGCGCAAGGCGAGTCATTAACACAACAAAATAAGTAAGCAACTGATATTTAAGGATTATTTAATTGGCACGCTTACTGATAGGTATCTATCGCTAACGCTAGCACGCCACAACTGGCCAGACGAGCCACACCGGCGCCTTTATTTGCCTTGCGGAGATAACCCTATGCTGACCCATGCTCAACGTGACCTGATCAAAGCCACAGTGCCGCTGCTGGAAAGCGGCGGCGAAGCGCTGACCACGCATTTCTACCGGATGATGCTCAGCGAATACCCCGAGGTACGCCCGCTGTTCAACCAGGCGCACCAGGCCAGCGGTGACCAGCCGCGCGCCCTGGCCAATGGCGTGCTGATGTACGCCCGCCATATCGACCGCCTCGAAGCCCTCGGCCCGCTGGTGCGTCAGGTGGTGAACAAACACGTGGCCCTGCAGATTCTCCCCGAGCACTACCCCATCGTTGGCGGCTGCCTGCTGCGCGCGATCCGCGAGGTGCTGGGTGCCGAGATCGCTACCGACGCGGTGATCGAAGCCTGGGCCGTGGCTTACCAGCAACTGGCCGATATTTTCATCGGCGCCGAAGAGCAGCTCTATACCGAGAATGCAGCGGCGCCGGGCGGCTGGCGCGGCGCACGCAGCTTCCGCGTGGCGCGCAAGGTGGTAGAGAGCGCCGAGATCACCTCCTTCCACCTGGTGCCGGCCGACGGCGGCGCCCTGCTCGACCATCAACCCGGCCAGTACATCGGCATGCGCCTGCTGCTGGATGGCGAAGAAGTGCGCCGTAACTACTCGCTGTCGGCCCTGGCCAACGGTCGCGAATACCGCATCAGCGTCAAGCGCGAGGTTGGCGGCCGTGTCTCCAATCACCTGCACGATAACGTTCAGGTCGGCGACGAACTCGAACTGTTCCCACCATCTGGCGAGTTCACCCTGAGCGCCTCGGACAAACCGCTGGCCCTGATCAGTGCCGGCGTCGGCATCACCCCAGCGCTGGCCATGCTCGACGCGGCGCGGCACAGCGGCCGTCCCATCCACTTCATCCACTGCGCGCGCAATGCCGAGGTGCACGCTTTCCGCGACTGGGTCGATGGCCATGCCGCCGAGCATCCGCAGATTCGCCATTACGTCTGCTACAGCGAACCGCGCGAGGGTGACAGGGCCGACGCCACCGGTTTTCTGAGCCGCGATCTGCTGGAGCAATGGCTCCCGGCCGAGCGCGATCTGGACGCCTACTTCCTCGGCCCGAAACCCTTCATGGCACAGGTCAAGCGTCATCTGCAGGCACTGGGCGTTCCCGCCGAGCAAAGCCGCTACGAGTTCTTCGGCCCGGCCTCGGCACTGGATAACTGATCAATCAGGAGGTAAACCATGTATCCGCTCAATCTTCCACCTGCGCAGATTCTTCATCTGTCCAGCCAACTGCTCTGGAGCGGCCTGATTCTGCTACTCGTCGGGCTGGTCGCGGCCTACGGCCTGGAGAGGCACCTGAATATGCCGACACTGGTGCTCGCGCACAGCCTGACGCTGCTCGGCCCCAGCATCTTGAAGATCGGTTATGTGCTGCGCCTGATCGCTCAGGAGCGCCTGAACGACAGGGCATGTGCTCATGCAGTTGCTTGATCGCCAGCAGGCCCTGGCCATTGCGCCACTCTGGCGCCTTGGCTTTCGGCCGTTCTTCCTCGCTGGCACCCTGTTCGCCCTGCTCGCCGTCGCCCTCTGGGCGGCGGTGCTGCAAGGCCTGACAAACCCAGCGGTGCCCGGCGGCCTGTTGGCCTGGCATCGCCACGAAATGCCCTTCGGCTTCGGCCTGGCAATCATCGCCGGCTTCCTGCTCACTGCCGTACAGAACTGGACGGGCCACCCCGGCCTCAGCGGGCGGCCGTTGATCGCGTTGTTCGGCTTGTGGCTGGCGGCGCGTCTGGCCTGGTTCACATCCGTACCGCTACCCCTGCTGATCGCCATGCAACTGGCCTTTATCGGTCTGCTCATCGCGCAGATGGCGCGCCAGCTGATCGCTGCCCGGCAACGCAACAACTATCCGATTCTGCTGGTACTGAGCCTGCTCGCGCTGTGCCAGTCCCTCACCCTCGCCGGCCTGGCACTGGGCGACGATGGCCTGCAACGCCGTGGCGCACTGGCCGCCCTTTGGCTGATTGCCGTAATGCTGAGCCTGATCGGTGGCCGCGTGATCCCCTTCTTCACTCAGCGCGGCCTGGGGCGGGCCGAGGCCTTCGCCGCCCATCCCTGGCAGGACCGTCTGCTGCTGGCCTGCGGTGTGCTGGTCGCGGCGCTGTTCGCCAGCGGGCACAATCTACAGGCCCGCCCATGGCTGGCCGCACCGTTCATCCTGCTGAGCGCGCTGCACGGCCTGCGTCTGTGGCGCTGGTACCTGCGCGGCATCTGGCACGTGCCGCTGCTGTGGTCGCTGCACCTGGCCTACGCCTGGCTTTTGCTCGCTACGCTCGGCATGGCCGCCTGGCACCTGGGTTGGCTAGCGCAACCCAGCCTGGCCAGCCACGCGCTGGCGGTGGGTGCGATGGGCGGGCTGATCCTGGCGATGATGGCGCGGGTCAGCCTCGGCCACACCGGCCGCGCGCTGCAACCGCCAAAAGCAATGCCTTGGGCCTTCGGTCTGCTCAATCTGGGCGCGCTGATTCGGGTCACATGCGGTGGCGGCTGGCTATGGTTGGCAGCGCTTTGCTGGGGCGTGGCCTTCGCCCTGTTCGCCTGGCATTACGCACCGATGCTGTGTCGGGCGCGGGTGGATGGTCATCCGGGGTGATTCTAGGTGCGCACGGCGCCCCCCTATGATCAATCGACCAGCGTGCAGGCCATCACCAGCGCATCTTCACGCCCGCCGACTGCCGGGTAGTAATCGCGGCGGCGCCCCACTTCGTTGAAGCCGAAGCGCTCGTACAGACGGTAGGCACTCTGGTTGCTGGCGCGCACTTCGAGGAAGCACTCGCGCCCGCCCAGCTCGTAGGCCTCTTTCATCAGGTGTTCGAGCAGACGCAAACCGAGGCCGCGGCCCTGGCTTTCCGGCTTGACGGTGATATTGAGCAGATGCGCTTCGTCGAGGATCAGGTTGATCACACCATGACCGACCTGCTGATTGCCCTCGAACATCAGCCAGCAGTTATAGGACTTGAGGCTGTCGGTGAAGATGCCGCGCGTCCAGGGGTGGCTGAAGGCGGCGTATTCGATTTTCAGTACGGCATCGAGATCCGCCTCGGTCATCGGGCGGAAGGAAATCGCATCGCTCATTGGGCGTAACTCAGGCACAAAGACGGGGGTTCTCAGGAATGAGCGGGGGCTGACCAACGCTGGCGAACGCGCCGCATGGCCTGCCAGAGTTCGCGCTTGCGCGCCGGCTCTTCCATCAACAGTTCCAGGCCTGGCATGGCCCAACAGGCGCCAAGACCTTCGACCTGCAGTTCGCGGTTGTAGCTATGCTCGTCGCCCTCACCGGCGAAGCGAATGGCCGGCAGGCCAACCAGCCACAGACAGGTACTCGGCTGTTCTTCGAGGCGCGCTGCGACGAAGCTCTGCACGAACTCCAGTGCCGCTTGCGGGCCTTGATCCATATTGCCGCGCACCAATAGCGGCCAACGCACTGGTTCGCCGAGCAACTGCGGGCTGTCCGGCAGACCGGCGGCGCGCAGCAGATCCTTGAGCAGGATGTAGGCCGGGTCACGGCTCTGGAAAGGCTGACCGGTGGGCAGCTCCACCAGCAGGGCGCAATCGCCGGCTCGCAGCAACTGCAGGGAAAAACGCGGCGGCGGAGCACTGACCCGAGCCGGCTTTTCCTCGACAGGCTCCGGCTCCGCCACCGGTTCGACAACCGCCTGGCGCGGCTGGGCGCCCGGGCGCGGAATTTCGATCTTCGGCCGTTCGACCGGAGCCTCGCGTACCGGCTCGGCCACCGGCTCGCTCACGATATCCAGTGGCGCTTCGGCAGGCGGCGGCGCCAGCAACTCGGCACGCGATGGCGCGGCAAAGGGCAGCTCGGTACGCGGCAGCCAGGTGGCTACCTGCATGGCATCGAGGTAGGCGCGACGGCGCAGCTCGGCGTTCAAACCAGAAGTATCCAGTACAGTCATTTGATAGGGGGGCGATTGTCGCGTGAATCGAGGGGCGCGGATAGTCCCTGAGCGTCGCCCACCTGTTGCCGCAACAGGGCAATGAAGACCTGCGCAGGCGGGCTCAGGTAGCACGGCTTGCGCTGCAGCAGACCGATGCTGCGCGCCGGCGCTTGGCTGAGGACGTGCACAGCGAGGCTGCCATCGCTGTTGAAAGTGTCGGCAACGCTGGCCGGCAGCAGGGCGAAGCCCAATCCCGCACGCGCCAGCGCGGCGGCGCTGCTCATGTAGGCGACCTCCCAAGCAGGATCACGCTGCAACCCCATACGGAGCAGGGTTTCATCGGCCATGCCGCGCAGGCTGGTGTCGCGGGTGGTGGCGACGTAGTCCTGCTCACGTAGCGCAGCGAGCAAGGCCTTGCCGCGCAGGCGTTCGTGACCGCGTACCAGCAGCACCAGGCTGTCGTCGTACAGCGGCTGGAAATCCAGCGCGCCGAGGTCGTCGACCGCCGAGGTGATGGCGAAATCCACCTCGGCCGCACTCACCCACTGGCGGATTTCTCCGGCGCGGCCGTCGTGCAGGCTGATGTCGATACCGGGATACCGTCGCCGGTATTCCTGCAGCACCCGTGGCAAGGGCTCGATGGCCACCGACGGCAACACGGCGATGCGCAGCGAACCACTCTCCAGATGCAGTTGCTCATGCGCATCGTGCACGGCGTTGTCCATGTCACGCAGCAGGCGGCGAGCCTGTTCGAGAAAACGCTGGCCGGCGGCGGTCAGCTCCACGCTGCGCGTGTTGCGCGCCAGCAGCGACAAGCCGAGGGCATCCTCGAGTTTGCGCAGGCTGTAACTAAGCGCCGGCTGTGACAGGTAAACCTGCTCGGCCGCGCGACTGAAACTGCGGTGTTCGGCAATCAGGACAAAGGCCTGAAGTTGGCGAAAGCTGATGTCCATGGTTCGGCAACTTATAAAATCCTCTTATCAATTCATATCACATTTCGAATTCACAACTAAATCCACAGGCATCACCCTGGCTGCATACCTGACCATGAAATGGATCGACAATGACCACAACAGTCCATATCGGGTGCGGCGCGGGCTTCGCCAATGATCGTCCCGATGCCGCGCTGGCGCTGGCCAACGACCTCGCCGGTCGCGACGGCCGGCGCTTCCTGTTCTTCGAACTGCTGGCCGAGCGCACCCTGGCCGAAGCCCAGCTACGCCGCCTAAACGATGCCCAAAGCGGCTACGCCCTGCGCCTGTTCGACTTTCTCGAACCGGTGCTGGAAACCTGCCTGGACGCCGGTATCGCCATCGTCACCAACGGTGGCGCAGCCAACCCGACCGCCGCCGCCACGCGCCTGCGCCAGCAGTTGCAGGGCACAGGTCACGCTTCGGCACGCATCGCCTGCGTACTGGGCGACGATCTGCTGAACAGCGACATCGATCTGCAGCAGTGGCTGCCGGCGCAACTCGACGGCGAAGTGGTCTCGGTCAATGTCTACAGCGGTGCCGATGGCATCGTCCAGGCGCTCGATCAGGGCGCCGACATCGTCCTCTGCGGCCGTGTCGCCGACCCCAGCCTGGCGGTCGGCCCGTTGCGCCACGCCTTCGGTTGGCAGGCCGATGACTGGGAGCGCATCGCCCAGGCCACGGCAGTCGGCCACCTGCTCGAATGCTGCACCCAGGTCAGCGGCGGTTACTTCGCTCACCCCGGTTTGAAGGACGTACCGGATCTGGCCAATGTCGGCTGCCCCATCGCCAGTGTCACGGCCGATGGACGGATCACTATCGGCAAGGCGGCCGGCACCGGCGGCTGCGTCACCGAGCGCACGGTCAAGGAGCAGTTGCTCTACGAGGTGCATGACCCGGCCAGCTATCTGACCCCGGATGTGATCATGGACCTGAGCCAGGTTCATGTCCGGCAGATCGCAACCGATCAGGTGGCGGTCGAGGGCGTACGCGGCAAACCGCAGCCGACGCACCTCAAGGGTCTGGTCGGCCTGCGCGGCAAGTGGTTCGCCGAAGCGGAGATTTCCTACGCGGGCCCTGGCGCCGTGGTTAGAGCAGCGCTGGCCCGCGACATCCTGCTGCAGCGCTGCGCCAGGCTGGCGCCGCAACTCACGCCGTGGATCGATGTGATCGGCGTCGCCAGCCTGTTCAACGATGTCAGCGGCCAGTGGCTGCAGCAGCGCCTGGCACAGGCGGTCGACTGCCAGGACGTGCGCCTGCGCATCAGTTTCCTGGATCGCGACAAGGCCCTGCTGGAACGCCTGCTGCTCGATGCCGAATCGCTCTATACCAACGGCCCCGCCGGCGGTGGTGGCGTACGCCGGCATATCGGCGAATCCCTCGGCACCGCCAGTTTCCTCATCGAGCGCACTGCGGTGCGGCAACAGCTGGAGTGGTTCTGATGACCGATGTACTGCTGTGCGACTACGCCCACGCCCGCGCTGGCGACAAGGGCAACACCCTCAGCGTGGCGGTGTTCGCCTTCGCGGCAGAGCACTACGCCTGGCTGGCCCGTGAGCTGACCTGCGAGCGCGTGGCCAGCTGCCTGAACCACCGCGCCATCGGCACGGTGAAACGCTATGAGCTGCCGAACCTGGGCGGTCTCAACTTCGTGGTGGAGAACGCTCTGGAAGGTGGCGTCAACGCCAGCCCCGGGCTGGATCGTCACGGCAAGAGCCTGAGTTACGCGCTGCTCGGCCTGAGGCTGCCGCCTCCGGACTGAGCTGCCCTTTCCCCGCTGTCTCCAACAATAACAACACCGGAGAGATCGACATGATCACCGCCCTGGGCTTCGGCCTGATGTTTCTCATCGTCACCCTGATCCTGCTACGCCGGATCAGCCCGCTGGTCGCCTTCGTCACCCTGCCGGTGATCGCCAGTGCCCTCGCCGGCTTCGGCCTGGGGGAAATCGGCAAGTTCATCACCGAGGGGCTGAAGGCCGTGGCCCCGACGGCTACGTTGTTCATCTTCGCCATCCTCTACTTCGGCATCATGCGCGAGCGTGGCCTGTTCGCGCCGCTGGTCAACTTCCTGCTGCGCAGCACCGGCGGCAAGCCGCTGGCCGTGGCGGTGGTGACCGTTGCAGTGACGGCGGTGACCCATCTGGACGGCATCGGCGCCGCGACCTTCCTGCTGGTGATTCCCGCCCTGCTGCCGTTGTACCTGCGCCTGGGCATGAAACGCGAAATGCTCCTGTGCCTGGTGGTGCTCAGCGCCGGGGTGATGAACATGGTGCCCTGGGGCGGTACCACGGCACGCGCTTCGGCGGTGTCCGGCATCGACGCCTCGCAGCTGTGGATCTCGCTGATTCCCGTGCAGGCAGTAGGCCTGGCACTGGTCATGGCTCTGGCGGTATTCCTTGGGCTGCGTGCCCAGCGCAGCTTTCATGGTCATGGCATGATCGCCGGCCACGAAGCCGCGCAGGTGGATGAGTCTGGCGACGACAGCCGTCAGTTGAGCCCAATGAGCTGGCGCTACTGGGCCAACCTGGCGCTGACACTGGCCATCCTCGTCTGCCTGTTTACCGGCGCCTTTCCACTATTCGCCTGCTTCATGGTCGGCCTCGGCGTCGCTCTGGTGCTCAACTACCCGAGCCTGGCGGAGCAGAACCAGGCTCTATTGCGCCACGCCAGCGATGCCATGCAGATGGCCCTGGTGATGCTCGCAGCCGGCATCCTGCTCGGCGTGCTGTCCGGCGCCGGCATGTCCGATGGCATGGCGCACTGGATGATCAACGTGCTGCCCGAAGGCTCGGCCAACTGGCTGCACGTGATCATCGGCGCCTTCGGCGTGCCGCTGGGCATGCTGTTCTCGCCAGACGCCTACTACTTCGCTCTGCTGCCGGTGATCCGCGATGTCGCCGTGGCGGCTGGCGTCGACCCGGCTTCAGTGGCCAACGCCATGCTGATCGGTGAGAACACCGGCTTCGGCATAAGCCCGGTAGTGCCGAGCGTTTACCTGGCCATCGGCCTGGCCGGCGTCGAGCTGTACAAGCACATCCGCTACACCGTGCTGTGGGCCTGGGGCATCAGCCTGGTGATGCTGGCAGCGGCCATGCTGTTTGGTGTGGTGACCATCTGAGACTGCTCTGAAACGAAAAAAAGGATCGCCGAGGCGATCCTTTTTTCATTCTGCAGGGCGAATCAGACGGGCTGATCCCAGGGACGGTCGCCGTGCTCATCCTTGATGCGCGTCGGCAGGCCCATTACGTCCAGGAGCTTGAGGAACGGCTCGGCCGGCAGCTCCTCGACGTTGACCATGCGCTTGGCATCCCACTCGCCACGGGCGACCAGTAGCGCGGCGGCGACCGGCGGCACGCCGGCGGTGTAGGAAATACCCTGACTGTCGGTCTCGGCGAAGGCTTCTTCGTGGTCGGCCACATTGTAGATGAACAGCTCACGCGGCTGGCCGTCCTTGGTGCCTTTGACCAGGTCGCCGATGCAGGTCTTGCCGGTATAGCCCGGCGCCAACGAGGCGGGATCGGGCAGCACGGCCTTGACCACTTTCAGCGGTACCACCTCAAGGCCTTCGGCGGTCTTGACCGGCTGCTCGGAGAGCAGACCAAGGTTCTTCAGCACGGTGAACACGTTGATGTAGTGGTCGCCGAAGCTCATCCAGAAGCGCACGTTCGGTACGTCGAGGTGCTTGGACAGCGAGTGCACCTCGTCATGGCCGGTCAGGTACAGGTTCTGTTCGCCCACCACCGGCAGATCGTCGGTGCGTTTGACTTCGAACATGCGGTTGCTCACCCACTGACTGTTCTGCCAGCTGTAGACCGTGCCGGTGAATTCGCGGAAATTGATTTCCGGGTCGAAATTGGTGGCGAAGTACTTGCCGTGCGAACCGGCGTTGACGTCGAGGATGTCGATCGACTCGATCTTGTCGAAGTACTGTTGTTGCGCCAGAGCGGCATAGGAGTTGACCACGCCCGGGTCGAAGCCGACGCCGAGGATGGCGGTCACGCCTTTCTCCTGGCATTCGGCCAGGTGCTTCCACTCGTAGTTGCCGTACCACGGCGGGGTTTCACAGATCTTGCTCGGATCTTCGTGGATGGCGGTGTCCAGATAGGCGACGCCGGTGTCGATACAGGCGCGCAGCACGGACATGTTGAGGAACGCCGAGCCGACGTTGATGACGATCTGCGATTCGGTTTCGCGGATCAGTGCCTTGGCCGCTTCCACGTCCAGGGCGTTCAGCGCATAGGCCTTGATCTCGCCGGGCTGCTTGAGACCGCCCTTTGCCTGCACGCTGTCGATGATGGCCTGGCATTTGGAGATGTTGCGCGACGCAATTGCAATGCGACCTAACTCGTCATTGTGTTGCGCGCACTTATGGGCCACCACCTTGGCAACACCTCCTGCACCAATGATCAGAACATTCTTCTTCAATTGTTTCACCTCCAGGGAACTGCGTTGTTTTAAGCGTTTGATGAGGTGGGCTGAAGCGGAGCACCGCCCACCGCAGCAATGTCAGGACAAGCTGGACAGGTAGTCGTCGAAGCCAAACTGGCGCGCCACCTCGACACTACCGTCGAGTTGTTTCACCACGATGGACGGCATTTTCAGACCGTTGAACCAGTTCTTCTTGACCATGGTGTAACCGGCCGCGTCGATGAACGACAGGCGATCGCCGATCTGCAGCGGCTTGTCGAACTGGTACTCGCCGAAGATATCGCCGGCCAGGCAGGATTTACCGCACACCATATAGGTGTGCTCGCCATCGTTGGGCGCCATCTTGGCGTTGAGGCGGTAGATCAGCAGGTCGAGCATGTGTGCTTCGATGGAGCTGTCGACCACCGCCAGGTTCTTGCCGTTGTACAGGGTGTCGAGCACGGTCACTTCCAGCGAGGCGCTCATGGTGATCGCCGCTTCGCCTGGCTCCAGATAGACCTGTACACCGTATTTTTCCGAGAAGGCTTTCAGGCGCGCGCAGAAGGCATCGATCGGATAACCCTCGCCAGTGAAGTGGATGCCGCCACCGAGGCTGACCCACTCGACCTGGGCGATCAGGTGGCCGAAGCGCTCCTCGATGGTGCTGAGCATCTTGTCGAACAGCTCGAAGCTGCCGTTCTCGCAATTGTTGTGGAACATGAAGCCGGAAATCTGCCCCATGACCTGCTCGATCTTCGCCGGGTCCCACTCGCCGAGGCGGCTGAACGGGCGCGCCGGGTCGGCCAGCAGGTAGTCGGAGCTGCTCACCTGCGGGTTGACGCGCAGGCCGCGGATGGTGCCCTCGGTACGCTCGGCGAAGCGCTCGAGCTGACCGATGGAGTTGAAGATGATCTTGTCGCAGTTGGCGACCATTTCTTCGATCTCGTCGTCGGCCCAGGCCACGCTGTAGGCATGGGTTTCGCCGGCGAACTTCTGGCGGCCCAGTTTCAGCTCGTAGAGGGAGGACGAAGTGGTGCCGTCCATGTACTGCTGCATCAGGTCGAACACCGACCAGGTGGCGAAGCATTTCAGCGCCAGCAGCGCCTTGGCACCGGAGTTCTCACGCACGTAGGCGATCTTCTCCAGGTTGACCAGAAGCTTCTGTTTGTCGATGAGGTAATACGGCGTCTGGATCATGTCGTCGCCCCAACAAGGTCGGCCAGTGGAGGACTTTCAGCCCCCCGGAAAAAAGTGGACGCGAATTGTGCCGATAACCAGCGAATATCGAAAGGGCATTGGGGATTTTTTGTACAACCGGTGATGACCGGAGTCTGCCTTGACTGAGCGGAGACCCTACGGCCGAGCGGTTACAATGATATGACCGGGCCAGGCTTATCCATCACCTGCGCCCCAAGGCGCACAGGGTTGGTGCGGGTCACATTGCCGCGATATCCGACGCGCTCAATGCTGGCGGAACAGGGTCAGCAGGTGCTCGGCGATGGCGCCGCGGATGGTGTCGATGCTCAAGCGCGAGCAGTGAGCGAGCTTGGCGGGGTTGATACGGTGCAGGTGCAGCGATGGCATCCGCGCCTCGTACTCACGCAGATCGCCTTTCACCAGCACGGGCAGAAAATGTTCGCCGCGCTCCCGATAGCGCTCGATCAGCAAACGCAAGCCGACCTGGAACGGTAATTCGCGCGAGGCAATCAGACGCGACTCACCCGGTACCTTCATATATAGGCCGTCGAACCCCACCGCTTCACCGGGCAGGATGTGCACACCGGTGGGCTCCACCGCATCGGCGGGAATATCGTGAAAGGTGTCATGCCAGGCCATCTCGTCCGGCAGGATGGTGATGCCGCCCTGCTCGTCCTGCGGCACCACGAAACTGTAGTTGCTGTAGAGCTTCTCGACATAGCTGGAGTAGATGCACAGGCGGTTTTCGAACCGCCGTAGAAAGGCGATGGCCTGGGCACGATCGGTAATCGCGTGCAGATCCCAGTTCAGATCGCGCTGGTGCTGCAGCTCATGCCAACGGGCATCGACATTCAGGGCAAGGGCAGACATCAGGGACTCCAAAAACCGGTTCGCTGTTGCCACGGCAGAAAGTGTGCCACCTCTCCAACCCAGGTTTTCCCGGCTTTTCAAGCACTTGGCAGGGTTTCTTGCGCACAGCCCGTCCCAATGTGCCGAATCGCGTCACCTGCCTCTGATCGATTCGGACTCAAACCCGGCATCCACCTTGCAGTACAATCGCCGCTTTTAACTTGCCTGGAACCGGCGCCTCGATGATCGATCCCAAGCGCGTATTGCGCGCCCTCGCCGAACACTGGACGTTGCTCGAACCGCTCTGCGAGCGTTTCGACGCCGGCACCCTGAGCCTGGTGGAGCTGCGCGGCCAGCTCGCCGCGCAACTGCCCGACGCCACGCCCAGCGACACCACCGCCCTGCTCGACACCTGGATTCGCCTGGACATCCTGGTGCCGGTGGCCAAGAGCCCCAACCGCTTCGAGCTCAACGCGCAGATCCACGACTTTCTCGCCTACCTGCGCCGCGAGCACCGCCTCGGCCTGTGCCTGGAGATCGAGGCCTACCTGCGCCACCTGGAGCGCCTGGCCGGCTATATCCAGGACGCCTTCGAGGTGCGCGACGCCAACGACCTGGCACGCCAACTGCGCCTGCTCGACATGCGCGTGCGCGACGTACTGAAGAAGCTGGCCAACGACGAACAGGCGCTGGTCAGCGTGGCCGACCGGGCCAAGACCAGCGACCGGCAGATTCCCCTGCGCCAGCGCTACGCTGAGGTGTTGGCCACCTGGGACGAATACGTCGAGCCGATGATCCAGCTGGTCGCCGCCGACGGCGCCTTCGAGCAGGGCGTGCGCCGCGTCGAACAGGTGCTGCTACGCCTGCTCGGCGACCAGCAGCGCCTAGGCCAGTTAGTCGACGACGACCTGCTGCTGCGCACCCACGCGCGCATCCTGGAAATGCAGACCACTGCCCAGCTGACCCTGCGCAAGGCTCGCGAGCTGCTGCTGCCGCTGCGCGAGGAAGCGCGCCGGCACAATGCCGTGACCCGTGGCGCGGCGCTGGCGCTGTCGGTGATCCGCAAGAAGGGCATCGACGCAGTACCGCAGGCGGCCATGCCGCTGTTCACCCGGCCGCAGAGCAACTTCCTGGGCTCAGCCAGCCAGGTCGAAGCCTACGTTTACGCCCTGGCGCGCTTCGAAGCCAAGCCGGCGCACTTCCCCAAGGCCAGTGGCAGCCGCAAGGGCGGCGCGCCCAAGGCGCCGAAGACCGCGCGGGAAATGATCGAGCGCTGCGAACAGGCCCTGCCGCTGCCGGACCTGATGACCTGGCTGCTGGAACAGGAGCCGGAAGGCGCCACCGACGAGTTGCTCTACTGGTTCTCGCGCCTGTCGCGCGAGTCGCGCTTCCAGCGTGAACGCCTGGAGCGCCGCCAGTACCTGACCCGCGAGCACGAGGTCAGCCTCGCCTCCTTCGCCCTGGTAGGCCAGCCCAATGGCTGAGCTGCCCGTAGGGTGCGCTGTGCGCACCGCAACCGACGACCTGGTGCGCACAGCGCACCCTACGACTGCCCGTGAGCATTGCGTATGAACATCGATCTGAAAGAAATGACCCAGCTCGCGGCCGCCTTCCGCGACCTGTTCAAGGGCTACCACATCTCGCGCAGCGAGCCAGAGTGCTACGCCCAGCTGTCCAGTATGCAGGACCAGTACCGCGCGCTGTTCCGCGCTCTCGGCTTCGAGCTGGTGTGCGACCCGCGCGGCTTCTACTACTTCGTCCCCGAGCAGGTCGCCCCACAGGTGAACAAGACCGCCCAGCGCCTGGCGCTGTTCACCTTCATTCTAGTGGAGCATCTCGCTGACCAGGGCCGCGACCCATTGAGCGTGCTCGACGGCGGCAGCATCGGCCGTGACGAGCTGCCGGCGCTGCTGGAGAAATACCGCGACCTGTTCCTGCAGGCCGAGGTGACCACCTTCGAGGAGCTGGAGGACAAGATCATCCGCCGCCTGGTGCAGCTCGGCTTCGCCGAGGACAGCAACGGCGTGTACCGCTTCCTGCCGCCGATGCACCGTTTCCTCGACGTCTGCCTATCGGTGCAGCACGACCGCGACCTGGCTGCCAGCCTGCACAGCAGCGATCTGCCGCTGCCGGCCCCGGTGCTGCTGGACGATGACGGCGACGCCGACGCGACCGCTGTCATCGATATCGAAGAATCCGAGGAAAACGCCCTGGCTCGCGCCATGGCCGAAGAACGTGCCGCACAGGAGATGGACGCATGAGCCAGGAACGCTACGGCATCCGCCGCTTCGCCCTGCTGAACACCGCCGGCTACAGCCTCGGCCTGTTCCCGCTGGAAAACCCGCTGTCGGTATACGGCGCCAACAACCTGGGCAAATCCGCCTCGATCAACGCCCTGCAGTTCCCGATCCTGGCGCGCATGTCGGACATGAGCTTCGGCAAGTACAGCCTGGAAGCCTCGCGCAAGTTCTACTTCGCCAGCGACACCAGCTACATCCTCGTCGAAGTCGCCCTGCCCCATGGCCCGCACGTGATCGGCGTGGCCGGTCGCGGCCCGGGTGGCGGCTTCGGCCATCAGTTCTTCGCCTATGCCGGCGAGCTGGACCTGGAGCACTACCAGCAGAACGGCACCTGCCTGCGCCAGCGCGAACTGTTCAAGAACCTCGGCCAGGCCGGCATCACCGCCTACGAACTCAAGCCCGACGAACTGCGTCGCCTGCTGGTCGGCGGTCACACCAGCATCCCGCTGGACCTGACCCTGATCCCGCTGCGCTCGACCAGCGAGCAGAGCCTGAAGACCTTCCGCGCGCTATTCATCAACCTGCTGCATATGAGGGAGATCACCGCGGCGAAGCTCAAGCAGCTGTTCCTCGATGCCTTCGAGCACAGCCTACGCTCCGGCAGCGTCGACTACATCGCCGCCACCGAAGAGGCCTTCCGCGATGTGCGCCGCATGGAGCAGGACTATCAGGCGCTGGTGACTGCCGGCCCGCTGATCGAAGCGCTGGCCTCGGGCGTGACCCAGCGCGAAGTGCTGCGCGGCAAACTGCACCGCCTCTCGCCGCTGCTCGACAACCTGCTGGGCACCTGGCACGACTACGCCGATGCGCGCAAGGAAGAGCTGGTGATCCAGGCCGAGCACTATCGCAACGAGCAGGACGGCCTGCAAAACGAGCAGCGTGGTGGTACTAGCGAGCTGATGCGCCTGGAGCGCGAGATCAGCGAAATCCAGCGCTGGCTAGGCGAACTGGCAGTGCTGAAGAACCGCTTCGCCCTGGTGGAAAACGCCAAGGTGCTGGAGGAGCAACTGCTCGCAGCCAAGGACGCCCACGACGAACTGGCCGGCGCCCTGGCGCAGTCGCGGCAGTTCTCCAGCGAAGACCTGGACGAGCGCCTGCGCGATCTGGAAAAGCGCCTCAAGTCCGTCAAGCAGCAGCTCGACCACGCCGACAACAACAGCTACTCGCGCCTGCGCGAGGAATTCAGCCAGGCCGATGTCGACCGCCTGATGCGTCTGTTCAACGGCCAACTGTTCAGCCTGCCGCTGGGCGAGAAAGGCATTCAGGCCGAGGGCGACGACTGGGTCAAGGCGGTCGAAGCGGTACTGGATCGCTTCAAGGGCGACACCTTCGCCGTGCCGGGCCTATCCATCGACCTGAGTCATATCGAACCGCCGGCACTGCAAGCGCTGGCCGACCGCGCCGCCCTGCGCGATCAGAAGGATCGTCTGGAGCGCGAGCTCAAGCAGCTCAAGACCCAACAGTCGGTCGCCGCCGACCGCGCCGCCAGCAAGGCCCAGGCCGAGACGCTGTACCAGGCTGTGCTGGATGCGCAAAAGGCCCTGGAGGACTTCCGCAAGAGCCAGACCCTGGCCGCCGAGGAACCGCAGAAGCTGGAGCGCCTGGCCGAGCTGGAAGGCGCCCAGGACGAACTCAAGCGTGCCAGTGATGCCTTCGCCGAGCGCGTTCAGCAACTCTCCGCCAAGCTGCAACTGGTCGGCCGCCAGCTGGCCGATCTGGAAGCCAAGGAGCGCACCCTGGAAGACGCCCTGCGCCGTCGCCAACTGCTGCCGGCCGACCTGCCCTTCGGCACGCCGTTCATGGAGCCGGTGGACGACTCGCTGGACAACCTGCTACCGCTGCTCAACGACTACCAGGACACCTGGCAGGCGCTGCAGCGCATCGACGGCCAGATCGAGGCGCTATACGCCCAGGTTCGCCTCAAGGGCGTGGCCAAGTTCGACAGCGAAGACGACGTCGAGCGCCGCCTGCAACTGCTGGTCAACGCCTATGCCCACCGCCAGGACGAAGCCCTCACTCTAGCGAAGGCCAGACGTGCGGCGGTCACCGATATTGCCCGTACCCTGCGCAATATCCGCAGCGACTACGACAACCTCGAGCACCAGTTGGCGCTGTTCAACCGCGAGATCAACAAGCGCCAGGTCTCCAACCTGCAAAGCTTCCGCATCGTCCTGGCGCCGAACAAGGAAGCCCTGCGCCATATCGACCAGATCATCCACAGCGCCGGCCAGTACGAGGAAGGCGAGACCCTGTCGGTGTTCGACCTGTCGCAATCGGCCGATCAGGATGCCAAGAACGAGGAGGCCAAGGACTACCTGTCGCGCCTGGTGGCTGCCAACGGCAACCAGTTGGGCCTGAAGGATCTGTTCGAGCTGGCCTTCGAGATCACCAAGGTGCACGGCCAGCCAGTGATCCACACCGATATCGATGGCGCTGCCTCCAACGGCACCACCATGACCATCAAGGCGCTGACCAACATGTACCTGCTGCTACACCTGATGGATCGCGAGCAAGCCGGGCGCGTGCGCCTGCCCTACTACCTCGACGAGGCGGCGGACATCGACGAACGCAACCAGCAGGCGCTGATCGAGACCAGCCTGCAGCTTGGCTTCGTGCCGATCCTGGCCTCGGTCAAACCGCAGGTCTCGGCCCACGTGGCCATCGACCTGGAAGGCGGCAGCGGCCCCAACGGCATCTATATCGACGAGGCGGACTGGAAGTTCATCAAGCCGCGCGAAAGTACCAAGGCCCAGGCACCTCAGCAGGAAGAGGCGGTCGAGCCGGCTTGAAGCTCAAGCCCCTCCCAAGGTCCACACGACCGTAGGAGCGGCTGGGCGGCATTCCGCTTCAGCCGCGAGCTTTTATCAACCCAAAAGAAAGGGCCGCTCAATGCGGCCCCTTTCATTTCTACGGTTTGCTCACTGCTCCAGCACGATCTTCGGCGCCCACTGCATCCACACATCCTGCGGCTCGTCGAACAGTGCAAAGGTCTGCCCCGGCTGCGCCGGCCCGCCCATCTCAGGATTGTTCGGCGTGGCGAAGGCGACGCCGCCTTCGAGCAACGCCTCCAGCGATTCGGTCCGCACTTTCACGCCCTTGAACAGCCCGGCATCCACACCGATGCCACTGGCATTCCAGAAGCGGCTGCCCGAACGTACCAGCGGCGCATAACGCGGTTCGATCAGCACATGGATCAATACGCGATCCGAGGTCGGCCCCAGCTCGAAATCCACCACCTTGCCCACCGGCACCTCGCGGTAGCTGACGATCACCCCCGGCTTGATCGAGCCACGCCGCGGCGCGCTCAGCACCAGGCGCAAGCCTTCCTCACGCACGGCCTGATTCGGCGCAGAAGCCAGGGCGACGAACTCGGTACGTCGCGCTCCTTTCTGCGCAGCCGGTTGTACCTCCAGATACTGACCGCTGACCAGCGTGCCGAGATTCGCGGCACGGATCAGGCTAAGTTCCGGCTTCACCACCCAGAAGCGCGTCCCCTCACGGGCAATCTGCTCGGCTGCCTGACTGATACGCACGTTGAGGATCACCGCTTGCAGGTCATCAGTCAGGCTCAGGCTCTCGACCTTGCCAACCTCCAGCCCCTTGTAGCGCACCAGGGTGCCTGGTTGCAGACCGTCACCATCAGCCAGCCGAATGGTGATCTGCTGCCCCAGTTGCAAGGCGCTTTCGCGGTCCGCATGCAAGGCGAAACGCTGCACCTGACGGCCCGACCTGGCCGCCTGCAGGTCTGGCGTTTCGAAGGCGATGCCACCCGCCAGCAGGGTCTGCAACGACTCGCTCTTCACCTCTACACCGGACAATCCACCCCTTAGGGTGATGCCACTGGCATTCCAGAAACGTGTGGACGTATTGATCAGATGTACGTAGTCAGGCTCGATATGCACCCCGAGCACGACCTGGCTATTGTCGCGGCCAAGCTGGTAACTCTGTACCGAGCCCACCTTGATCTGCTTGTAGAGCACCGGACTACCGACTTCGATAGAGCCGAGCTGATCGGTGAACAGCACCAAGTGCAGTCCTGGCGCCCCAAGATCCAAAGGCGGCGCCTTGCTTCGCGCGACGAAGTTGCGTGCCGGTGGATTGCCCTTCTCCCCCGGCCGCACGGCAATGTAGTTACCTTTGACCAATGCCTCGAGGCCAGTGATACCGGCCAGCGAAATGGAGGGTTTGACCACCCAGAAATCCGAGCCCTCCACCAGATACTCTTCGGCCAGTGGATTGATGGTCAGCTCGGCCGTGGCGCTATTGAGGTCACGGTCGACCTTCATGGCTTTCAACGAACCGACCTGAATGCCCTTGTACATGACCGGCGTTCGGCCTTCCTGCAGCCCATCGAAATCACTGAGCTTCACGACGATCTTGATACCCGCCTGTGCCTCGTCGTAGTCCTCATAGAGACGGAACGGCAGCGCTGGATCAGTGGGCGGGCTGTCCTTGCGATGCTCGGGCGTGGCGAAGGCGATACCGCCGGCGACGATACTGGCTAGCGACTCGCTGCGCAGCTTGAAGCCGGACAGGTCAGCATCGACACTGATCCCGCTGGCATTCCAGAACCGCGTATGTTTGCGCACCAGATGTGCATAAGCGGGCTCGATGAACACCTTCACCTCTACGGTGCTCTGGTCATCACCCAGGGTGTAACTCTTCACTCGGCCAACCTGAATCTGCCGATAGAAAACCGGGCTGTCACGGTTGAGCGAGCCGAGCCGCTCAGCCTTCAGCGTGATGTGCAGCCCCGGCACATCGTCACCCATCGGTGGTTCTTGAGCCAAGGCGGTAAAGCTGCGGGTAGATTCGCCCTCACCGGGGCTGAAAGTAATGTAGTTACCTGAAACCAGTGTCTCCAGACCGCTGATACCAGCCAGACTGACATTCGGTTTGACCAACCAAAAACGAGTGCCCTCACGCAGATACTGCTCGAGTTCCTTATTGACCTCCAACTGAGCGACAACACCGCGATTCTTTCCACTTTGGTCAAGACTGATGGCCGTTACCTTCCCCACCGCCATACCCTTGTACATCAGTTCGGTCTTGCCGGCCTGAATCCCCTCGCCGCTGGCGAATACCAGCTCCACCTGAATACCGGCTTCGCTGTATGCACGCCACGCCAACCAGCCGCCAATGAGCAGTGCAATAAGAGGCAAAACCCAGATGGCTGACCAGTTCGAAGCAGGACGCGTCTTGGCCAGAGGAAGGTCAGTCATGATCGGTTTCCGTGTTATCCCAGATAAGGCGAGGGTCGAAAGTCAATGCAGCAAGCATGGTCAGTATCACCACACTGGCAAAGGCAGCGGCGCCGGCTCCAGCTTCGATGCTGGCCAGGCTGCCAAAATTCACCACTGCCACCAGAATGGCGATGACGAAAATATCGAGCATCGACCAGCGGCCAATCCATTCGATGAAGCGGTACATGAGGATCCTCTGACGCGCTGACATCGGTTGATGGCGCTGCACGGAATACAACAGCAGAGCAATCCCCACCAACTTGAAGGTTGGCACAAGAATGCTGGCAATAAATACCACCGCCGCAATAGGTAGCATGCCAAAGTTAATAAGCTCCAGTACGCCGCCCATTATGGTCGCTGGCGCACCTTTGCCGAGACTGTTGACGGTCATGATAGGCAGCAGATTAGCTGGGATGTAGAGAATCGCCGAAGTCAGCAGCAATGCCCAGGTTCTGATCAGGCTATTGGGCCGCCGGGCATGAATATGACCGCCACAGCGCCTGCAGTACTGGTGCTTGGCATCAACGTCGACTGGATTGAGTTGATGACACTCATGACAGACCAGCAATCCTGCCTCAATCGCCCGCATGGATATCCTCCCCAGACAAGGCTTCCCAGATCTGATGCGGTGACATGGTCACCTCTAGCCAGACTTGCACCAGCAACAGCGCGATGAAACAGAACAGGCCCAGGCCGAGGCTCAGGTCAGCCAGGTCCATCAGCTTGACCATCGCCACCAGGATGCCCATCAGGTAGACCTCGAGCATTCCCCACTCACGCATGTGATGGTAGATCCGGTAGAGCAACAGACCGTAGCTACGACCGAAATCCATACGAATACTCAGCAGCACCAGCAGTTGGCAAAGCAACTTGAGCAATGGCACCGCCATGCTGCACAGAAACACCACAACAGCGATGCCCTGCATACCGCTTTCATAGAGGCCAATAACACCGCTCCAGACGGTGTCCTGCGAGGTCTGCCCCAGCAGGTTGAGCTGCATGATCGGCAGGAAGTTGGCTGGGACATAGAGCAGCAGAGCCGTCAGTACCAGTGCCAGGCTACGCCGCACGACATGGTGACGATGGCTGAAAAGCTCATAACCACAACGCGGGCACTCGGCACTCTCGCCATCCTGCAACACCGGCTTGCGCATCAACAGATCGCACTCATGACAGGCGACCAACTGCTCGATCGGCAAGGATGACAAGGAGGGTTCGGACGGTGAGTCAGACATGAAAGTCCCCTGCAGAATTTGTGCATTCTACCCGAGCAAAGCCAAACGCCGACATACCGTAGGGTCTGCCGCACGCACCGCTGTGACCGCGTCCTTGTCGGTGCGCGCAGCGCGCCCTATGAAGCTCTGTTTTCCGCGTGCCAAAGAAGAAACCCCAGACCGCTTGCGCGATCTGGGGTTTCGTATAGGAGCTTGATGAGGACCCGGCCGGCGCCCCGGGGCTCTCACCGCTACGCGCCATTTTTTGCGCACATAGAAGAACGCCCAGTCTGCGTGAGCAAACTGGGCGTTCGTATAGGAGCTTGACGATGACCTACTCTCACATGGTGAAGCACCACACTACCATCGGCGATGCGTCGTTTCACTACTGAGTTCGGGATGGGATCAGGTGGTTCCAACGCTCTATGGTCGTCAAGCAATTCGGTTGGGATCTCGCGGTGAGGCGCTATCCCTTGGATACGTGATAGAGGCTTTGTAGTTCTTGCAAATTTTCGGCTTTCTGTCGACTTCACCATCGACACCCTCTGCTTTGAGGGCAGATTGTTTGGGTGTTATATGGTCAAGCCTCACGGGCAATTAGTATGGGTTAGCTCAACGCCTCACAGCGCTTACACACCCCACCTATCAAC
>NZ_FOXK01000004.1 GCF_900115695.1 Ectopseudomonas toyotomiensis | reverse complement strand
GCGTTGGCACTCGGCTTCCAGGCGCCGGGAGGAGCGGATGCGCTGGAAGTAACCGTACAGATAAAGCTTGAGTAGATCCGCTGGATCATAGCCAGGACGTCCAGTCTTGAGTGGTTCGGCCTTGCTGAAACCCAGAGCCTGCAAATCCAGGCGGGCGACATAGGCCTCGATCACCCGTACCAGGTGATCCTCCGGCACCAGCTCCTCCAATGTGGGAGGAAACAGGCTGCTTTGCTGACGACCTTCGCCCTGGATGTAGCCCATAAACGACAATGCCCCCATCGAATGATGGAGGCATTGTCTTCAGCTTGCTCTCCGACTGCTAGGTTTTCACACAGTCTGCTAGTGCGGGGCTTTCTCGTTTCTGGGTTACAACAACCATTCGATGGGCAGCCATGAGAGCAGATGAATACCCAGGCGTTTGAGCAGGCCTGTACCGGGCTCGCTATCGAATCGCCGTTGCTCGCCATCCACGCGCTGCAGCCAGTAGATTCGGTCGTGTTCGTCCAGTCGCAGCTCGTAGGCATTGGCCGGGATATCGCTTTCGAATGCCTGGCCGATGGCTGCTGCCAGTTTCGGGCTTTCGATAAGAAAACCCATCTCCGTATTGAGGCTGGCAGAGCGTGGATCGAAGTTGAATGAGCCGATGAATACTCGCTGGCCATCGAGGGCGAAGGTCTTGGCGTGCAGGCTCGAGCCGGAGCTGCCGAATGGGCCGGCTTTCTCCTGGTGGCCTTCGTCGTCCGCGCCCAGACGCATCTCATAGAGTTTGACGCCGCCTTCGAGCAGGGCGCGCCGGCGTTTGGCGTAGCCGGCGTGTACCGGCGTCACGTCCGTTGCCTCCAACGCATTGGTCAGGATGCGCACTTCAATGCCGCGTTTTACCAGGCCGGTAAAGATGTCGACGCCGGTTTGCGTGGGCACGAAGTAGGGGGATACAAGGTCGACGCGTGACTTTGGAATATCGAGCATTTCGCCCAGATGATTGATCAGCAGCTCGCCGTCACTGGCATTGCCAAGGCCCTTGGCGGGGTCATCGCTGACCAGTGTGGTCTCGCTCCATTCAAAGCCAAGATTCTTGTCCAGCAGGCGCTGAATGAACTCGCTTTCCTGCAGGGTCTTCACGTAGCCGCTGGCTGCAGGCGAGCTGGAAAGGTCTGCCGCGATATCGTGCAGGGGCTGTGGAGCGCTCCGGCTGCGAGGCACGATCAGCTCCAGTGGGTAGCTGGAGTCGCTGGCCCAGTAGCGATCGAAGTCGGCGGAGGTGTCGGCCACGACAGGGCCGATTGCCAGCACATCGAGGTCGGCGAAGAGCATCCCCTCACTGGCGTCGAAGTATTCGTCGCCAATATTGCGTCCACCGATGATGGTGGCCTGGTTGTCCACGGTGAAGGACTTGTTGTGCATGCGCCGGTTGGCGCGTGGAAAATGGGTCAGATAACCCAGCGCCTTGGCCTTTCGCAAGGAGAAGGGATTGAACAGGCGCACTTCGATGTTGGGGTGGCGATCGAGCGTGCTCAGGGTCTGATCGAGGCCGGCGATGCCATTGTCGTCCAGCAGCAGGCGAACGCGAACACCTCGTTCGGCCGCTCTGAGCAGCGCATCGAGCAGCAGGGTGCCGGTAATGTCGTTGCGCCAGATGTAGTACTGAACATCGAGACTGCGCTCGGCCGCTTCGACCAGGAACATGCGCGCGGCAAAGGCATCGCGGGCAGCCGCCAGCGTAAGAATGCCGGACAGGCCGGGGTGGGCGTCGCGTTCGCTGCCCAGTGCTTGCCCCAGCGTGGTATTGGCCGTTTCGGCCTGGGGGAAGGCCTGGCTCTCGGTACGGCCATCCAGCGGTGGCAAGGCGCAGCCGACCACAAGGCTGCATAGTGCGCAGATCAGGCAAGCACGCCATTTGTTTGTCGGGATCATTGACCCATCTCGGTTCCAGGCTTCCAGCTAGGACAACGCCAACGTTGAAGCGTGCCGAGTAGTGGTGGCGTTTCGGTTCGGGTAGCTGAATGCTGACAAAAGCCAGAAACTACAACGCCGCACTTGCTGAGCAATGTGCGGCGTTGTGGGTTCAGGCACGGCTGGGCCGTGCATCGCTTTACGATGTCCGGCGACCTTCTCAGTCTTCCATGGCGCCCATGGCGGTGGTGTTGAAGCCGCCGTCGACGTACATGATCTCGCCGCTGATGCCCGAGGCCAGGTCGGAGCAGAGGAAGGCGCCGGCATTGCCGACTTCCTCGATGGTGACGTTACGGCGTAGCGGAGTCTGCTTCTCGTTGGCAGCCAGCATCTTGCGGAAGCTGGCGATGCCGCTGGCGGCCAGGGTGCGGATCGGGCCGGCAGAGATGGCGTTGACGCGGGTGCCTTCCGGGCCGAGGCTGCCGGCCAGGTAGCGTACACCGGCTTCCAGGCTGGCCTTGGCCATACCCATGACGTTGTAGTTGGGCATGGTGCGTTCGGCGCCCAGATAGGAGAGGGTGAGCAGGCTGCCGTTGCGGCCTTTCATCATCTCGCGACCGGCCTTGGCCAGGGCGACGAAACTGTAGGCGCTGATGTCGTGGGCGATCTTGAAGCCTTCACGGGTAGTGACGTCGGTGAAGTCGCCATTGAGCTGGTCGCCCGGGGCGAAGCCGACCGAGTGGACGATGCAGTCCAGGCCGTCCCACTTCTTGCTCAGCGCTTCGAACACGGCGGCGATTTCCTCGTCGCTGGCCACATCGCAAGGGAAGCACAGGTCGGCGCTGGAGCCCCAGCCGGCAGCGAAATCTTCCACGCGGCCCTTGAGCTTCTCGTTCTGGTAGGTGAAGGCCAGCTCGGCACCTTCGCGGTGCATGGCGGCGGCGATACCCGAGGCGATGGACAGTTTGCTGGCAACGCCAACGATGAGTACGCGCTTACCGGTTAGAAAACCCATTGTGCTATTCCTCTTCCTGTTTCAAGGATCAGTGAGCTGTTGCCGGGGCCAGAAAAGCGGCTTCCAGCAACTGCTGCGTATAAGGGTGTTGCGGTGCACTGAAGATCGACTCGGCAGACCCCTGTTCGACCACCTGGCCCTGCTTGACCACCATCAACTGGTGGCTCAGCGCTCTGACTACCGCCAGGTCATGGCTGATAAACAGATAGGTCAGGTTGTACTTGGCCTGCAAGCCGCGCAACAACTCCACCACCTGACGCTGCACCGTACGGTCGAGCGCCGAAGTGGGCTCGTCCAGCAGGATCAGCGCCGGTTTCAACACCAGTGCCCGGGCAATGGCAATCCGCTGCCGTTGCCCGCCAGAAAACTCGTGGGGGTAGCGATGCCGCGTCTGCGGATCCAGTCCTACCTCCAAAAGCGCGTCGATGATGGCTTGTTCCTGCTCCGCCTCGTTGCCCATGCCGTGAATGCGCAGACCTTCACCGACGATCTGGCTCACCGACATGCGTGGGCTCAGGCTCCCAAAGGGGTCCTGAAACACCACCTGCATCTGCCGCCGCAGCGGACGTACTTCCTGCTGGCTGAGGCCCTGCAACTGCTGGCCCTGGAAGCGAATATCACCGCGACTGGCGAGCAGCCGCAGAATGGCCATGCCCAGCGTGGACTTGCCGGAACCACTTTCGCCGACGATGCCCAGGGTCTGGCCCTGGGGCAGGCTGAAGTTGATGCCGTCCACCGCTTTGACATGATCCACCGTCCGGCGCAGCAGGCCCTTTTTGATCGGGAACCACACACGCAGGTCGTCCACTTCCAGCAACGGCTGGCCCGCAGGATTGGCCGCAGGGTCGCCGCTGGGCTCGGCGCCGAGCAGTTCCTGGGTGTAGGGATGCTGCGGAGCCTGGAACAATTCTTCACACGACGCCTGTTCGACGATGCGACCGCGCTGCATGACACATACGCGGTGGGCAATTCTGCGAACCAGATTGAGATCATGGCTGATCAGCAGCAGTGACATGCCCAGGCGCGCCTGCAGATCCTTGAGCAATTCGAGGATCTTCAGCTGTACGGTGACGTCCAGGGCGGTGGTCGGCTCGTCGGCGATCAGCAGCTGTGGTTCGTTGGCCAGGGCCATGGCGATCATCACGCGCTGCCGCTGGCCGCCGGAGAGTTCGTGTGGGTAGGCCTTGAGGCGTTTCTTCGGTTCGGGAATGCCGACCAGCTCCAGCAGCTCCAGGGTGCGTGCGCTGGCGGCCTTGCCACGCAGCCCCTTGTGCAGGGCAAGCACTTCGTTGATCTGCTTTTCGATGCAGTGCAGCGGGTTGAGCGAGGTCATCGGCTCCTGAAAGACCATGGCGATGCGGTTGCCGCGAATACCGCGCAGACGGCCTTCGCCGAGCTTGAGCAGGTCTTCGCCGGCGTATTCGATGCTGCCATGCGGATGACGTGCCAGCGGGTAGGGCAGCAGGCGCAGGATCGAGTGCGCGGTGACCGACTTGCCAGAGCCACTCTCGCCAACCAGGGCCAGGGTCTCGCCTTTGTGAATATCGAAGCTGACGCCTTCGACCACGCGCTGGCAGTTTTCGCCCGTGACGAATTCGACGGCCAGGTCGCGCACTTGCAACAGGGTTTCGTTCTGGCTCATGTCATTTCCTCGGGTCGAAGGCATCGCGGGCGGCTTCGCCGATGAACACCAGCAGGCTCAGCATGATCGCCAGCACGGCGAAGGCGCTGATGCCCAGCCAGGGGGCCTGCAGGTTGCTCTTGCCCTGGGCGACCAGTTCACCGAGCGAAGGGGCACCAGGCGGTAGGCCGAAGCCGAGGAAGTCCAGGGCGGTCAGGGTGCCGATCGCGCCAGTGAGGATGAAGGGCATGAAGGTCATGGTCGAAACCATGGCGTTGGGCAGGATATGGCGGAACATGATGGCGCCGTTCTCCATGCCCAGCGCCCGCGCAGCGCGCACGTATTCCAGGTTGCGCCCGCGCAGGAATTCGGCGCGCACCACGTCGACCAGGCTCATCCAGGAGAACAGCAGCATGATGCCCAGCAGCCACCAGAAGTTAGGCTGCACGAAGCTGGCCAGGATGATCAGCAGGTAGAGCACCGGCAGGCCCGACCAGATTTCCAGGAAGCGTTGGCCAAGCAGGTCGACCCAGCCGCCGTAGAAGCCCTGCAATGCGCCGGCGATCACGCCGATCACCGAGCTGGCCAGGGTCAGGATCAGGGCGAACAGCACCGAGATGCGAAAGCCGTAGATCACCCGCGCCAACACGTCGCGGCCCTGATCGTCGGTGCCCAGCCAGTTCTGCGCCGAGGGCGGCGCGGGAGCTGGTACTTCCAGATCGTAGTTGATGCTCGAATAGCTGAACGGGATCGGCGGCCAGATCATCTTGCCGTCCTTTTCCGCGATCAGGTCCTGAATGTACGGGCTCTTGTAGTTGGCCTGCAGCGGGAATTCGCCGCCGAACACCGTTTCCGGGTAGCGCTTGAGCACCGGGAAGTACCACTGCCCGTCGTAGCGCACGGCCAGCGGCTTGTCGTTGGCGATCAGTTCGGCGCCGAGGCTCAGGCCAAACAGGATGAGAAACAGCCACAGCGACCACCAGCCGCGCTTGTGCGCCTTGAAACGGTCGAAGCGGCGTCGATTGAGAGGGGAGAGTTTCATGCTCAACCCTCCCGACTTTCGAAGTCGATACGCGGATCGACCAGGGTGTAGGTGATGTCACCGATCAATTTCACGATCAGCCCCAGCAAGGTGAAGATGAACAGGGTGCCGAACACCACCGGATAGTCGCGGTTGATCGCTGCTTCGAAGCTCATCAGGCCGAGACCGTCTAGCGAGAAGATCACCTCGATCAGCAGGGAGCCGGTGAAGAAGATGCCGATGAAGGCGGCGGGGAAGCCCGCGATGATCAGCAGCATGGCGTTACGGAATACGTGGCCGTAGAGCACGCGATGGTTGGTCAGGCCCTTGGCGCGTGCGGTCACCACGTACTGTTTGTTGATCTCGTCGAGAAAACTGTTCTTGGTCAGCAGGGTCAGGGTGGCGAAGTTACCGATGACCAGGGCGGTAACCGGCAGCACCAGGTGCCAGAGGTAGTCGAGAATCTTGCCGCCGAGGCTGAGCTGCTCGAAGTTGTTCGAGGTCAGCCCGCGTAGCGGGAACCAGTCCCAGTAGCTGCCGCCGGCGAACAGCACGATCAGCAGGATGGCGAAGAGGAACGCCGGGATGGCGTAGCCGACGATGATCGCCGAACTGGTCCAGACGTCGAAGGCGCTGCCGTGGCGAGTGGCCTTGGCGATCCCCAGCGGGATGGAGACCAGATACATGATCAAGGTGCTCCATAGACCGAGCGAAATCGACACCGGCATCTTCTCGATGATCAGGTCGATGACTTGGGCGTCGCGGAAGAAGCTGGAGCCGAAATCCAGCTGAGCGTAGTTCTTCAGCATGATCCAGAAACGCTCGGGCGCCGACTTGTCGAAGCCGTACATCTTCTCGATCTCGGCGATCAGTTGTGGGTCGAGGCCCTGGGCGCCGCGATAGTTGGAGCCGGCCACCGACACTTCGGCGCCGCCGCCACCGATTCGCCCCGTGGCGCCGCCGGCGGCCGCATCGAAACCCTCCAGCTTGGCGATCATCTGCTCGACCGGGCCGCCGGGCGCGGCCTGGATGATGATGAAGTTGATGACCAGAATGCCGAACAGGGTCGGGATGATCAGCAGCAGGCGGCGAAAGATATAGGCCAGCATGTTATTGCTCCGCCTCTTCGGTCGCTTGTTCTGCGGCTTGCTGCTGAGCTTCGCTCGGCTGCTCCAGGCCTGGGCGCACCCACCAGGTGTGCAGGCCGATATCGTAGAGTGGTGTCACCTTCGGGTGCTCGAAACGGTTCCAGTAGGCGACACGCCAGGTCTTGATGTGCCAGTTGGGGATCACGTAATAGCCCCACAGCAGCACGCGATCGAGGGCGCGGGTATGGGCGATCAGGTTCTGCCGCGAGTCGGCGTTGATCAGACCTTCGACGATCTGGTCGATGGCCGGGTCCTTGAGCCCGATGAAATTGCGGCTACCGGGATTGTCGGCGCTGGAGGAGTGCCAGTATTCGCGTTGCTCATTGCCCGGCGAGTTGGACTGGCCGAAGCCGCTGACGATCATGTCGAAGTCACGCGAGCGCAGACGGTTGATGTACTGCGAAACGTCGACGCGGCGAATCACCAGATCCATGCCAAGGTCAGCCAGATTGCGCTTGAATGGCAGCAGCACGCGCTCGAACTCGGTTTGTGCGAGAAGGAACTCGAAGCTGACCGGCTGACCATTGGCATCGAGCATGCGATCGCCTTCGATACGCCAGCCTGCCTGTTGCAGCAGCTGGTAGGCGCGGCGCTGTTGCTCGCGAATGATGCCGCTGCCATCGGTGACCGGTACGCGGAATTCCTCGCTGAACACCTCGGCCGGAATCTTGCCGCGCAGCGGTTCGAGAATTTTCAGTTCGTCTTCACCAGGCAGCCCCTGCGAACCCAGTTCGGAATTGTCGAAATAGCTGCGGGTGCGGAAATAGGCGCCGTTGAACAGGCGCTTGTTGGCCCATTCGAAGTCGTACAGCAGGCCCAGCGCCTCACGTACGCGGCGATCCTGGAACTGCGGGCGGCGGGTGTTGAAGATGAAGCCCTGCATGCCGGTGGGGTTGCGGTTCTGGATTTCTTCCTTGATCAGTTGGCCGTTGGCAACCGCCGGGGTGTTGTAGGCCGTGGCCCAGTTCTTCGCGCTGGTTTCCAGCCAGTAGTCGAACTGGCCGGCCTTGAGCGCCTCCAGGGCCACGGTGTTGTCGCGGTAGTAGTCGATCTGGATGCTGTCGAAGTTGTAGAAGCCGCGGCTCACCGGCAGGTCCTTGGCCCACCAGTCGTCGACACGCTCGTAGCGGATGCTGCGGCCGGCCTGGACGCGACCGACCTTGTACGGGCCGCTACCCAGCGGTACCTCGAGATTGCTCTTGGCGAAGTCGCGCTCGGCCCACCAGTGCTTGGGTAGCACCGGCAGCTGGCCGACGATCAGCGGTAGCTCGCGGTTGCCGGCGTGCTTGAACACGAAGCGCACGCTGTGCGGCGATTCCACTTCCACCTGCTCGACATCGGCGTAGTAGCCGCGGTACATCGGTGCGCCTTTTTCCATCAGCGTATCGAAGGTGAACTTGACGTCTTCGGCGGTGATCGGCGTGCCGTCGTGGAAGCGGGCTTCCTTGCGCAGCAGAAAGCGCACCCAGGCGTTGTCAGGTGCCTTCTCGATCTTTTCCGCCACCAATCCGTAGGCGGTGAAGGGTTCGTCCATGCTCTGCACGGCAAGGGTGTCGTAGATCAGGTTGATCTCGTCGGCAGCCACCCCCTTGCTGATGAAGGGGTTGAGGCTGTCGAAACCACCGAAACCCGCTTCGCGAAAGGTACCGCCCTTGGGCGCGTCGGGATTGGTGTATTCGAAGTGCGTGAAGTCGGCGGGGTATTTGGGCGGCTCGTCATAGAGGGTGACGGCGTGTTTGGGGGCGGCGAAGGCAAGGCCGGCCAGGCCGAGCAGAATGAGGCTGCTACCGTGAAGCAGGAAACTGCGCAGCGGGTGGGTCATCGAGCGTTCTCCGTGAGCTTCAGCCACCAGGTGCGCAGGCCCAGCGTGTAGGGCGGCGTGGTGACGAAGGCGAACCGATTGCGGTACGCCAGGCGGTGATAATTGATGTACCAGTTGGGAATGCTGTAGTGCTGCCAGAGCAGGACTCGGTCCAGGGCTCGCGTGGCAGCTACCTGTTCGTCTCGAGTCTGCGCCGAGAGCAGCTTGTCGATCATCTCGTCGACCACCGGATCGTTGACGCCTGCATAGTTCTTGCCGCCCTTGATGTTCACCTGGCTGGAATGGAAGTACAGCGATTGTTCCAGCCCTGGGCTGAGGGTTTGCGGCAGGGTCAGCAGGATCATGTCGTAGTCGAACTGGTCAAGGCGTTGCTTGTACTGGGCGCGATCGACAGTACGCAGGTTGGCGCGTATGCCGATACTGGCGAGGTTGGCAGTATAGGGCTGGAGAATGCGTTCGAGGCTGGGGTTGACCAGCATGATCTCGAACTCGAGGCGTTGACCGCGAGCATTGCGCAGCTCCTGGCCGGAGGGTTTCCAGCCGGCATCGGCCAATAGACCGAGGGCGCGGCGCAAGGTTTCCCGGGGGATGCCGCGGCCGTCGGTTACCGGTTGTGTCGGTGGCTCGGTGAGCAAGCGTGCAGGCAGCCTGTCGCGATGCGGCGAGAGCAACAGCCACTCTGCGCCCTCGGGCTTGCCAGTGGCCGAGAATTCGCTGTTGGGGTAGTAGCTGGCGGCGCGCACGTAGGCGTTGTTGAACAGCGTGCGATTGGTCCACTCGAAATCGAACATCAGCCCCAGCGCTTCGCGCACCCTGCGGTCGCTGAACAGATCACGGCGCGTGTTCATGAACAGCGCCTGGGTCTGGGTCGGAATCTGGTGCGGTATCTCGGCGCGAATCACATCGCCGCGGGTCACGGCCGGAAAGCGATAGCCGTTGCTCCAGTTCTTTGCCTGGTTCTCGATGTAGAAGTCGAATTCGCCGGCCTTGAAGGCCTCGAAGGCAACATGGTTGTCGCGGTAGAACTCCACCTCGACGCGGTCGAAGTTGTACTTGCCGCGATTGACCGGCAGATCCTTGCCCCACCAGTCCTTCACCCGCTCGAACACCAGGCGCCGGCCAGGTACCACCTGGACGATGCGGTAGGGACCGCTGCCCAGCGGCGCCTCGAAGGAGGTGCTCTTGAAGTCACGGTCCTTCCAGTAGTGCTGCGGCAGGACCGGCAGTTCACCCAGGCGCAGGATCAGCAGCGGGTTGCCGGCGCGCTTGAAGACGAAACGGATGCGGTGCCGGCCGAGAATATCGACGCGTTTCACTTCCTGCAGGTTGGTGCGGTACTGCGGGTGGCCGTCATTGCGCAGCAGGCGATAGGAGAAGGCCACGTCGTAGGCCGTGATCGGCTTGCCATCGTGAAAACGCGCTTCCGGGCGCAGGTTGAAGACCACCCAACTGCGGTCCTCGCTGTACTCGACGCTTTTTGCGATCAGGCCATAGCTGGAGGCAGGCTCATCCCCGGACGGATCGTAAGCGCCAGTGCCGACCATCAAGGGTTCGTTCAGCTCATTGGCGCCGTATTGCAGGAAATGTGCGGTCGAGATCGGGCTGCTGCCCTTGAGCGTGTAGGGATTGAGCGTATCGAAAGTACCGGACGCCATGATGCGCAACGTGCCGCCTTTGGGCGCATCGGGGTTGACCCAGTCAAAATGACTGAAGCTGGCAGGATACTTGAGTGTCCCGAACTGGGCGTAGCCGTGGCTCTCGCTGATAGTCGCAGAGGCGGGAAAGCTCAAGGCCAGGCTGAGGAACAGCAGTAGGAGGGGACGCATCGGGCGTGAGATCCGATCCATGGCGGCGTTTGGGCTTCTGGGTCGGTACAGTAACAGCTTGTATGGACAGGAAAAAGAGTGCAGCGGTGGGCGGGCGCTTGCGACGCTATGACATACACTTCAGGGACACACCATGAGGGTACGAATTTGTCGGAACGAAGCCATGGTTTGCAGTCATGGATCGATCGCCTGAACCAAGCCGAACTGCCCGCGCTGGCTGCAGTGGTGCAGGATCTGCAGCGCCTTGCGCAGCAGGATTCTGCTTCAGTGCAGCAGTTGGCTGATGTGTTGCTGCGTGATGCGGCGCTGACCAGCAAGGTGCTACGGGTCGGCAACAGCGTCTACTACAACCCTTCCCAGGAAACCATCAAGACCATCTCGCGGGCCATCGTACTGATCGGCTTCGACAATGTGCGCCTGATCAGTCTTTCGGTGAGCCTGATAGACGGGCTGCTTACCCGTGCACCGCGTGAGCAATTGCAGATGTTACTCGCGCGTTCTTTCCATGCCGCGGTGCAGGCGCGCAACCTGGCTGGCTATGTCATTTCCGGGCACAGCGAAGAAGTGTTCATCGCTGCGCTGCTCCATCATCTGGGCGAGCTGGCGTTCTGGGGCTGCGGTGGGGCGCAGGCTGACGAACTGGCCGATGCCCTTGAGCGTCCCGGTGTCGATGTCGATGAGGCCGTGCGTGAGGTGCTCGGTGCCAGCTTTCGTCAACTTACCCAGGCGTTGCTGAAAAGCTGGAATCTCGGCGAAACCGCCATCCTCGCTCAGGCGGGCGCCAGCCAGCATGATCCGGCCGCCTACGCCGTACAGTTGGGCGTGCGCATCAGCGAGGCGGCGCTGGATGGCTGGGACTGTGCAGAAATGGAGGGCGTGCTGGGCAAGGTGGCAGCGTTTATCGAGCTGACGCCGGAGGAAACCCTGCAGCAGGTGCTGGCCAGTGCTGATGAGGCGGTCAAGGTCGCCTCGACCTTCGGCGCCAGCAAGTTGTGCCGACTGATTCCCAATACCGATCCCGAGCAGATTCGCCAGCAGCAGGAGGAGCGTCGTGCGCGTTTGCTGCAGCCGGATCTGTTGGTTATGCAGCAGGCATTGCAGGATCTCGGCCTGATGGTCAATGCCAGGGCCGATGTCGGGCTGGTGCTCGACACCTTGCTAAAAGGCCTGCATCGGGGCGCTGGCCTGGAGCGGGTGATGCTCACGGTGCTGGCCGATGGGCAAAGCCGCTTCCGCGCCAAACGGGTGATCGGTGAAAAGTCTCAGCAATGGCTGGAAGACTTCGTGCTGCCAGCCGAGCAGGTGGAGCAGCCGCACATCTTCAGTTATGCGCTGCGCCATCGCGAGGCGATCTGGATGGGCGTGCCCGCCAGCTACAACCTGGCCGAGCTGGTGACCCAGCCGATTCGGCGCAGTCTTGGCGCTGGCATGTTCTTCATCGCGCCGATCATCGCGGGTACGCGGGAAATCGGCGTGCTGTATGCCGACAGCAGGCTGTCCGGGCGGGCGCTGCGACATGAGCAGTTCGTGGCGTTTCAGCGTTTCACGCAACTGGCGGGGCGTTGCCTGGAGGCGCTCAGCAAGCGCTGATCACGGCAGATAGAGAGTCAGCATTTCCCCTGGTTGCAGCTTGCTGCTGCGTGGATTCCAGGCCTGCAGGCGCTTGAGGTCAATCTTGAAGCGCTTGGCGATCACATACAGCGAATCGCCATGCTGTACGCGGTAGTAGGTGGCCTTGTCCCTTGAAGTGGCGGTGCTGCGAGCGGTGCTGGCGACGCGCGCGCCGCTGTCGGCGGCTGCCAGCGTGAGCACCTGGCCGACTTTCAACGCATTGCCCTGCAGCTTGTTCCAGCGCTTCAGGTCATGCACCGCGACTTGGTTGGCGCGAGCGATCTGCCACAGGTTGTCGCCGTTCTTCACCTGATAGGTCCGCGCGCTCGCGCTCTGCGCGACGCCGCGCTGCTGATACAGCGGCTCGCTCGGTTGCGCGCCAGGTTTGCCAGGAATGGTCAGCACCTGGCCGATGCTCAGGTTGTTGCTGCTCAGGCGATTGACGTCCTTGAGCATGCTCACCGACAGGTGATGACGGTTGGCGATGGCGTGCAGACTATCGCCGGAGCGCACGGTGTAGCTCTGCCAGTCGACCATTTCCTGCGGTTTCATCAGGGCCAGGTTGGCGCTGAGCATTTCTGCCTTATCGGTTGGCACCAACAGATGTTGCGGACCGTCGAGGGTAATACCGCGCTTGTAGGCGGGGTTGAGCTGCAGCAGCTCCTGTTCATCCAGGTCGGCCAGTTTGGCGACGCGCGACAAATCCATGTGCTGCTTGATTGCAATCTGTTCGAAGTAGGGTTCGTTGGCGATTGGCGAAAGGCTCACGCTGTAGGCTTCCGGCGTCAGGATCACCTGTGACAGCGCCAGTAGCTTGGGGACGTAGTCCTCGGTTTCCTTGGGCAGCGACAGGTTCCAGTAGTCGCTGGGCAGGCCGAGCTTCTCGTTGCGCTCGATGGCGCGGCTGATGCGGCCTTCGCCGGCGTTGTAGGCGGCCAGGGCGAGCAGCCAGTCGCCGTTGAACATTTCATGCAGGCGGCTGAGATAGTTGAGCGCTGCCTCGGTCGATGCAGTGACGTCGCGGCGGCCGTCGTACCAGTTGGTCTGGCGCAGGTTGTAATGGCGGCCAGTCGAGGGGATGAACTGCCAGAGGCCGACCGCGTGTGCCGAGGAGTAGGCCAGTGGATCGTAAGCACTTTCGATCACCGGCAGCAGCGCCAGCTCCATCGGCATGTCGCGTTCGGCCAGACGCTCGACGATGTAGTGGATATAAGGTGCGCTGCGTTCGCTGACGGTATTGACGTGTTTTGGATTGCTGGCGTACCACAGGCGCACGCGTTCGATGCGCGGGTTGATGCCGATTTCATCCTGCAGCTTGAAGCCGTCGCGTACGCGTTCCCAGATATCGGCGTATTCGCGCGGCTTGACCTGGTTGTTGAGCCACTCCGGCTCGCGCTCCAGGCCCACGGCTCGGGAAGTGTCAGCCAAACGGTCCGGAGTGTCGCTGGGCAGGCTCTGACAGCCGGCCAGGATCATGCTGCACATCACCGCGAGCGCTCGGGAGCTTCGCGCCAACGCCTTTATATTCAATGGCTTGCGTGATGATAAAGGCATTGGGTGAGGTGTATGTCCCGGCGAAAAGATCGGGCGATTCTAGGAATCGGGCCGGGGGTGGTCAAGTTTTCACCAGTCTTAATCTGGTCTTTTGCGGGCCTGTCGACCTTTTTCTCAGCGACTAAAACTTGTCCTTCCAGGCACGCAGGCTAGCGAATACGGCGCTTGGCTCGCTCGACTGCCGGTCGTCGCGTCCGTTGGTCGCAGCGACGACCGAAGGCTCGTCAACACGCAGGAAAGGATTGGTGGCCAGTTCCAGTTCGATGTTCGACGGCAGGCTGATGCGACCCTCATCACGCCAGCGGGCCACCTCGGCCAGGCGCGCACTGACGTCCGGGTTGTGCGGCTCGACGGCATGGGCGAAGCGCAGGTTGCTCAGGGTGTATTCGTGAGTGCAGTAGACCTGTGTTGCGCCAGGGAGCGCTGCCAGGCGGCTCAGCGACTGGTGCATCTGTTGCGGCGTACCTTCGAAGAGGCGGCCACAGCCACCCGCGAACAGCGTGTCGCCACAGAACAGCAGATTCTGTTCGGCGTGGTAGTAGGCGATATGGCCGAGGGTATGCCCAGGTACGGCCATGACCTCGAAGCGCAGGCCGAGCAGCTCGATTGCGTCGTTATCCTTGAGGTCGACGTCACGAGCCGGAATCTTTTCCGCCGCCGGGCCGGCGACACGGGCGCCGGTAACCGTCTTCAGTTGCTCGACACCGCCAACATGATCGAAGTGATGGTGAGTGATCAGGATGTCGCTGAGCGTCCAGTCAGGATGGGCCTCGAGCCAGGCCATGACCGGCGCCGCATCACCGGGGTCGACCACGGCGCAGCGTTTGCTGCGGGCCTCCTGTAGCAGCCAGATATAGTTGTCATTGAAGGCGGGCAACGCGTCGATCTGGATCATTGCGGGTCGCTAAGCTGGTGATAAAGGTGCATCTTAGACAGGACATGCAGAACCTGTCATGCGGAGGCAGCGATGACTGATCAGGCATTCGCCCAGGCCGACCCTGAGTGGCTCAAACTCATCGGTGAGGCGCGCGACTGGCTTGCCGGGCCGCTCGGCCAGCTGTTACTGGAGGAGGAGCGGCGCTTGCTGGAAGAAGAGCTGGCGCGCTTTTTCGGTGGTTATCTGGTGAGCTACGGCCCCGGCACCGAAGGTCCGCCCAGGGCAGGGCAGATCCAGCACAACGTGCGCCTTGGCGCGCCGATGCCTGGCGTGCAGATTGTCTGTGAGGAGCAATCCTGGCCTTTGGGTGAGCACGCCGCCGATGTGGTGGTGCTGCAGCACGGCCTGGATTTCAGTCTGTCGCCTCACGGCCTGCTACGTGAGGCGGCTCGCAGCGTCAGGCCTGGCGGGCATCTGTTGATTCTGGGTATTCACCCCTGGAGCGCCTGGGGCGTGCGGCGCCTGTTTGCCCGGGATGGTTTGGCCAAGGCGCGTTGCATCGCCCCGAGCCGCGTCGGCGACTGGCTGAGTTTGCTGGGCTTTGCGTTGGAGAAACGCCGGTTCGGGTGCTATCGTCCGCCGCTCGCTTCGCTGGCCTGGCAAATGCGCCTGCGGCGAATGGAGAGCTGGGGCGATGCCTGGCAGTTGCCGGGCGCCGGTTTCTACCTGTTGGTGGCGCGCAAACTGGTGGTCGGCTTGCGCCCCTTGCGGCAATCGCGCCGCGAGCCGATGGGCAAGCTGCTGCCAATGCCGGTGGCCAAGGTCAGTCGGCGCGATCTCGACAGCTGAATGCGAGGCTGCGGCCAAACAATTCTGTACAGAGTTTATGAATGTCTGAAACCCATGATGTGGTGATTTACACCGACGGTGCCTGCAAGGGCAATCCCGGCCCCGGAGGTTGGGGTGCGCTGCTGGTGTACAAAGGCGTGGAGAAGGAACTTTGGGGCGGCGACCCCAATACCACCAACAATCGCATGGAGCTGATGGCGGCGATTGCCGGCCTGATCGCGCTGACCCGGCCGTGCTCGGTCAAGCTGGTGACCGACTCGCAATACGTGATGAAAGGTATCCAGGAATGGCTGCCGAACTGGAAGAAACGCGGCTGGAAGACCGCTTCGAAAGAGCCGGTGAAAAACGCCGACCTCTGGCAGAAGCTGGATGAGGAAGTGAATCGCCACCAGGTGAGCTGGCAGTGGGTGCGTGGGCATACAGGCCACCCCGGCAACGAGCGTGCCGACCAGTTGGCCAATCGCGGTGTCGACGATGTGCGTGCGGCGCGCTGAGCGGTGATACCGCACCTGAGTTAAGATGCTGCGCTGACTGTGCGGCAACCCGAATTAGATGAGAGAGGCAAGGCGTGACAACCGAGAACACCGTCAAACGCTACGTAGTGCTGGATACCGAAACCACGGGTATGCCGGTCACTGACGGGCATCGCATCATCGAGATCGGTTGTGTCGAATTGCTGGGCCGCCGCCTGACCGGGCGTCATTTCCACGTTTACCTCAACCCCGATCGTGAAATCGACGAAGGCGCCATCGCGGTTCACGGCATTACCAACGAGTACGTCGCCGACAAGCCGCGCTTCAAGGAGGTCGCCGATGAATTCTACGAGTTCATCAAAGGCGCCCAACTGATCATCCACAACGCGGCGTTCGACGTTGGCTTCATCAACAACGAGTTCGCCCTGCTGGGGCAGAGCGAGCGTGCCGACGTCAGCGATTACTGCTCGGTACTCGATACCTTGATGATGGCTCGCGAGCGTCATCCGGGGCAGCGCAACAGCCTGGATGCGTTGTGCAAGCGTTACGGCGTCGACAACTCCAACCGCGAGCTGCATGGCGCCTTGCTCGACTCGGAGATTCTCGCCGACGTCTACCTGGCGATGACTGGTGGGCAGACCAATCTGTCTCTGGCCGGTGAGGACGCCGATGGCGATGGCAGCGGGCGCCAGCAGGCCACGCCGATCCGCCGTCTGGACGCCTCTCGTCCGCGCACTCGCGTCATTCGCGCCAGCGAAGAGGAACTTGCAGCGCATCTGGCGCGCCTAGCCGTGATCGAGAAATCCGCTGGTGGCCCGTCGTTATGGGCGCAGCTGGAAAAAGCGCCGGAATAACCGAACAGCGCAATTGCGACCTTTTCTTATAGCGTGATGCACAGGGGGTTCCGCCGATCAGGGGGAGCCTCTAACCTGAGGCGATGGGCAGGCCAGGCCTGCCAGCCTTCAGGACGTCACAATGTATAAAGATCTCAAATTCCCCGTCCTAATCGTGCACCGTGACATCAAGGCCGACACCGTGGCCGGTGATCGCGTGCGCGCCATCGCTCAGGAGCTTACCCAGGACGGTTTCAGCATTCTGCCCACGGCGAGCGCTGCCGAGGGGCGTATCGTCGCGTCCACTCACCACGGCCTGGCCTGCATCCTGGTGGCGGCCGAGGGGGCGGGGGAGAACAGCCGCCTGTTGCAGGACATGGTCGAGCTTATCCGCGTGGCGCGAGTGCGTGCGCCGCAATTGCCGATTTTTGCCCTGGGCGAGCAGGTCACCATCGAGAACGCGCCGGCCGAGGCCATGGCCGATCTCAACCACCTGCGTGGCATCCTCTATCTCTACGAAGACACCGTGTCCTTTCTCGCCAGGCAGGTGGCGCGCGCGGCGCATAACTACCTCGACGGCCTGCTACCGCCGTTCTTCAAGGCGCTGGTGCAGCACACTGCACAATCCAACTATTCCTGGCACACGCCAGGGCATGGCGGCGGCGTGGCCTATCGCAAGAGCCCGGTGGGCCAGGCCTTCCACCAGTTCTTTGGCGAAAACACCCTGCGTTCGGATCTGTCCGTGTCGGTGCCGGAGCTGGGCTCGCTGCTCGATCACACCGGACCATTGGCCGAGGCCGAGGCGCGCGCAGCGCGCAACTTCGGCGCCGATCACACCTTCTTCGTGATCAACGGCACCTCGACGGCGAACAAGATCGTCTGGCATTCGATGGTCGGGCGTGATGACCTGGTGCTGGTGGATCGCAACTGCCACAAGTCGATCCTGCACTCGATCATCATGACCGGCGCGATTCCGCTTTACCTCTGCCCGGAACGTAACGAACTGGGGATCATCGGGCCGATTCCACTGGGCGAGTTCAGCAAGGCGTCGATCCAGGCCAAGATCGACGCCAGCCCGCTGGCGCGTGGTCGTGCGCCCAAGGTCAAGCTGGCGGTGGTGACCAATTCCACCTATGACGGGCTCTGTTACAACGCCGAGATGGTCAAGCAGGCGCTGGGCGACTCGGTGGAGGTGCTGCACTTCGACGAGGCCTGGTACGCCTACGCCGCCTTTCACGAGTTCTATGCTGGCCGCTATGGCATGGGCACCCAATACGACGAGCGCTCGCCGCTGGTGTTCAGCACCCATTCGACGCACAAGCTGCTGGCCGCCTTTAGTCAGGCCTCGATGATTCACGTGCAGGACGGCGGGCAGCGGCAGCTGGATCGCGACCGCTTCAACGAAGCCTTCATGATGCACATTTCCACCTCGCCGCAATACGGCATCATTGCCTCGCTGGATGTAGCCTCGGCGATGATGGAAGGGCCGGCCGGCCGTTCGCTGATCCAGGAAACCTTCGATGAGGCGCTGAGCTTTCGCCGTGCCCTGGCCAATGTGCGGCGCAACCTGAGCGCCGAGGACTGGTGGTTCAGTATCTGGCAGCCAGGTGAGGCCGATGGCGCCGACAGCCTGAAGACCTCCGACTGGGTGTTGCAACCGGACGCCGACTGGCATGGCTTCGGCGAAGTGGCCGATGACTATGTGCTGCTCGATCCGATCAAGGTCACGTTGGTGATGCCCGGCCTCAATGCAGCCGGCAAGCTGGAGCAGCAGGGGATTCCTGCAGCGGTGGTCAGCAAGTTTCTCTGGGAGCGCGGCCTAGTGGTGGAGAAAACCGGCCTGTACTCCTTCCTGGTGCTGTTCTCCATGGGCATCACCAAGGGCAAGTGGAGCACGCTGCTGACCGAGCTGCTGGAGTTCAAGCGCAGCTACGACGCCAATCTGCCGCTGATAGACGTGCTGCCTTCCATCGCCCACGCCGGCACGGGCCGCTACCAGGGCATGGGCCTGCGTGATCTGTGCGACGCGCTGCATGGCTGCTACCGCGAAAACGCCACGGCCAAAGCGCTGAAAAGCATGTACACGGCGTTGCCCGAGCTGGCGATCAAACCTGCCGATGCCTATGACCGCCTGGTGCGCGGCGAGGTCGAGGCTGTGCCCATTGATCAGTTGCAGGGACGTATCGCTGCGGTGATGCTGGTGCCTTACCCGCCGGGCATTCCGCTGATCATGCCGGGCGAGCGCTTCACTGCCGCCACGCGCTCGATTCTCGACTACCTGGCCTTCGCGCGGACCTTCGACCAGGCCTTCCCGGGGTTCGATATCGACGTGCACGGCTTGCAAACCGAAGCGGGCGAGTACTGCGTGGATTGCTTGGTGGAATAAACCTGTTGTGGATCTGTCGGGGAGCAAGATCCTCGGCAGATCAATCTCTTATCTCTGACATTCAAAGCGGTTGTTAACGTCCGGGGCGTGCCCTGCGTCACAGTGGCAAGCATCGACTTTTATGGCTTGCTTGTTATAGTTGCTCGGTTATTAATCACAAAATTGTTACTGTGCTGCCGAGCCGCGGCTGAGGATGCCTGCCATGTCCGACTACAAAGCCTTCCGCGTCGAGCTGGTGGACAAGATCGCCCACGTGCAGATCAACCGTCCGGACAAGATCAACGCCATGAACGCCGACTTCTGGCGCGAGATCATCGAGATCTTCCAGTGGGTCGATGACAACGATGCGGTGCGTGTCGTGGTGCTTTCCGGTGCCGGCAAACACTTTTCTTCGGGCATCGACCTGATGCTGCTCGCCTCGGTCGGTGCCCAGCTGGGCAAGGATGTTGGTCGTAATGCCTCGGCGCTGCGGCGCAAGATTCTCGAGCTGCAAGCCTCTTTCAACGCTGTAGACAACTGCCGCAAGCCGGTGCTGGCTGCCATTCAGGGTTACTGCATTGGCGGCGCCATCGATCTGATCAGCGCCTGCGACATGCGCTATTGCAGCGTCGACGCACAGTTCTCCATCAAGGAAATCGACATGGGCATGGCCGCTGACGTCGGCACCCTGCAGCGCCTGCCGCGCATCATCGGCGACGGCATGATGCGTGAGCTGGCCTTCACCGGGCGCACCATCGACGGTAACGAGGCTGCGCGCATCGGCCTGGTCAATCGCACCTACGAAGATCAGGAAGCGCTGCTGGCCGGGGTGATGGAAATCGCCGCACAAATCGCTGCCAAGTCGCCGATTGCCGTGCGTGGGACCAAGGAAATGATTCGCTACATGCGCGATCACCGGGTCGATGATGGCCTTGAATATATCGCTACCTGGAATGCCGCCATGCTGCAGTCGGAAGACCTGCGCCTGGCCATGGCGGCGCACATGACCAAGCAGAAGCCGGAGTTCGCCGACTGATGCCGTATTCGCTGATGTTCGCTGCGAGGCCTAGAGCATGGTAAGTGGAGCCACATCCCTGAATCTGGTGCGCGACGAGCTGTTCGTCACCATGGAAGAGGCCGAGCAGAGCCTGGAGCATTTCATCGCCGAGCGGCACAACGGCAGCCTGTTGCAGCAGGCGGTGGAAAGCCTGCACCAGGTACGCGGCACGCTCAACCTGATCGAGCTGGCCGGTGCCGAGTTGCTGGCCCAGGAAGTGCTGGATCAGGCGACCGATATTCCAGCCGGAGCAGGTGAGGAGCGCGACGCGCAGCTCTCGGCTCTGAGCAATGCCCTGCATGTGCTGCGCCGTTATCTGGAAAACGTCGACGCTCATCGCCAGGAAATGCCTGAACTGTTGCTGCCGGCGATCAACGATTTGCGTCAGGCTGGCGCCCAGCAGCCGCTGCCGGAAAGTTTCTTCTTCAGTGTGCGCCTCGATCATGCGCGGCCACATACAGCTACCCAGCCACTCGATGGCGCGGCCAAACTGAGCGAAGGCAAGCGCCTGCGTCACATGTATCAGGTGGGGCTGCTGGGCTTCATTCGTGAGCAGAATCCGCAGGCCAGCCTCAAGCTGATGGTGCGTGCGATGGCGCGCCTGGACAGCCTGTTCGCCAATGAGCCGCGTGGGCGCATGTGCTGGATTGGCGCTGCCGCCATCGAAGCGCAGTGCGATGGTCAACTGCTGCCACGCAAATCGCGCAAGCAGCTGTTCTCGCGGGTTGATCGCGAGCTCAAGCTGATGCTCGGTAACCCCCAGTACGAAGCACCGCGCAGTTTGCTGAAAGAGCTGCTGTATCTGGTCGCGCTGGCCGACAGCCATGGCCCGCATGCCAGCGCCATGCGCGGAGTGTTCGGCCTCACGCCGTTGCCGTTCACCGACCACCTGCTGGAAGAGGAATACCAGCGCCTGGCCGGGCCGGGCCAGGCGGTGATGCGTTCGTTGTCCACGGCGATTCGTGAAGAGCTGGCCAGCGTCAAGGACATGCTCGACCTGCTCGAGCGCGGCACCTTGCAAGGCGAAACCTTGGGCACCCTGCATGCGTTGCTGGGCAAGTTGGCCAAGACCCTGGGCATGGTCGGCCTGAACTCTGCCGGCAACTCGCTCGGCGCGCAGTTGCCGCTGGTCGCCGCCTGGAGCGAAGACACGCCGCCACAGGCTGAGCAGTTGCACAAGCTGGCCGATGCCGTGCTCTACGTCGAAGGCATGGTGGCCAGCCTGGAACGTGGCGAAGGTCGCGATATCAGGCCGGCTGCCGTCGAACCGGGCAATGAGGCCGACTCTTTCGCCACTCATCAGCTCAACGAAGCCCGTATCGTCGTGGTCGACGAGGCCCAGGCCGGTCTGGCCCTGGCCAAGCGCGCGATCACCGCGTATCTGGAGTCGGCTGGCGACAAGATGCACCTGTCCAACGTACCGTTCAGCCTGCAGGCCGTGCGTGGCGGCTTGTGGTTCCTCGAGCAGCGCCGTGCCGCGATACTGGTTGGTGCCTGTGCCGACTATATCCAGGCGCGCATGCTCGAGTCGGCGCAAATGCCGTCGGAGCAGATGCTGGAAACCCTGGCTGATGCCTTGAGCAGCCTCGAGTACTACCTGGAAGCGGGCGCGGTGATGCGTCCTGAAACCCGTCCCAGCGTGCTCGACCTGGCTGAAGAAAGCGTCAAGGCACTGGGCATGCCGGTGGCAGCCTGATGGTCTGGCGCAATACCTTTCTCGATCCTGCCCAGCCAGGCGGCTGGGCGCTGCTCTACAACCAGCAGCAGTTTCTTGCCGACAGCAATGGCGTGCTGTTCCCGCGTGACTGGGTCAAGCGCCAGGACTTGCCGATTCTTGGCGAGCAGGGGATCGGTCATTTCGGTGACGATGCCGTATACCTGCTGCAACTCAAGCCCTCGGCGACGCTGGAGGGCTGCAGCTGGCAGAGCCTGCGTCAGTTCATGCTGCAGGGCGACGCAGAAACCTTTCGCATGCTGGCCTACGCCGCGCAGATCGGCACCTGGTACGCCGAGCATCGTTATTGCGGCAGTTGCGGTACGCCGACGCGCCAGCTTCCTGGTGAGCGGGCGATGCGTTGCGACAGCTGCGAATCGCAGCACTATCCGCGCATTTCGCCGAGTATGATCGTGCTGGTCACACGGGGCGACGAGATACTCCTGGCACGTTCACCGCGGTTCGTCACCGGCGTGTACAGCACCCTGGCCGGGTTCGTCGAGCCGGGCGAATCCGTGGAGCATTGCGTGGCGCGCGAGGTGCGTGAGGAAGTCGGCGTCGAGGTGAAAAACCTGCAGTACATCGGTAGTCAGGGCTGGCCGTTCCCGCATTCGCTGATGCTTGGCTTCCACGCTGAGTACGCCAGCGGCGAGATCGTCATGCAGGAAGATGAGATCGAGGATGCGCGCTGGTTCCGTGTCGATGACTTGCCGCCGTTGCCAGCGTCGCGCTCCATTGCCCGCCATCTGATCGACCTCTACGTCGCTCGCCGCCTCGGTTTGCCCGAGCCCAGTCTGCCTTAGGGCGGGTATAACCCGCAAAATCGATGCTGTGGCGGGTTGCACCCGCCCTACGCGACCCAGTGCTGCCAGACCAGGCGCGCGGTCAGTGCCAATACCACCGTAATGAACACCGGGCGAATGAACTTCGAACCGCCTTTGATCGCGGTGCGGGCACCGAGAAAGGCGCCTACCATCAAGGCGGCGCCCATGCTCAGACCGAGCACCCAGGCTACCTGACCAAAGGCGATGAACACTGCCAGCGCCGCCGCGTTGCTGACGAAGTTCATGGTGCGCGCCACGCCGCTGGCGCGCACCAGGTCGAGTGGATACATCAGCAGGCTGCTGACCGTCCAGAACGCGCCGGTGCCAGGGCCCGCCACTCCATCGTAGAGTCCCAGACCAAGCCCTTGCGGCCATTGCCGGCCGCGTGCGATCGGCAGATCGTGTTCGGCTGGTGCCTCCGGCATACGTCCGAACAGCAGGTAGACACCGCAGGCGAAGACGATCACCGGCAGCATCTGGTTGAGCCAGGCGGCCGGCATCCAGTGCGCGATGACGGCGCCGAGCAGAGCGCCGATCAGGGTTGCCAGCAACGCGTTGCGCCATTGCTTCGGATCGAACAGCTTGCGGCGATAGAACGTGAGAGCCGCGGTGCCCGAGCCGAAGGTGGCGCACAGCTTGTTGGTGCCCAGCACCAGGTGCGGTGGTAAACCTGCGGTAAGCAGGGCAGGGATGGTCAGCAGGCCGCCGCCACCGGCAATGGCGTCGATGAAGCCCGCGATGAAGGCGACCAGGGCGAGTATGGCTAGCGTGCTGGGGTCGATGGCGAGCTCGAGAACGAATGGCATATAAAGTGTCGACTTGTGGGCGAGTGCGCAGCCTGCTGGCTGTTCGTCGTGGGGAGAGCTGCGCATAATGCCGGGATTTCGTCAGAGAAGGAACGCAATCGATGCAATACGACGGGTTGGCCTGGGCCGTGGCGCTGTTGGCCGTATTGGCGCTGCTGGTGGCATTGCGCATTCTGCTCAATACGGGCTGGTTCCTCGGCTGGTTGCGTGGCACCTGTGGTCTGGCATTTCTCGCCCTGGCTGGCTTGGTGGGGCTGGTGGCTTACGATCTGTATGCCTACGAGCCGCTGCAGGCGGGCAAGCCGCTGGTGACGCTGAGCTTCAAGGCTGATGGTCCGCAGCGTTATCAGGTGACGCTGCTCGAAGGGGGGCGCGAGCGCACGGTCACGCTCGAGGGCGACATGTGGCAACTCGACGGCCGACTGATTCGCTGGAAAGGCCTGGCTGAGCTGATTGGCCTAGAGCCGGGTTACCGTCTGGAACGTCTATCCGGGCGTTTTCTGGCCATCGAGCAGCAGGCGTTGGCGCAACACGGTCGCGTGCAGTTGGCCGAGAGCCCCTATGGCGTGGACCTGTGGCGCTGGCTGCGTCTGAGTCAGCGTGATCTGCTGCTGTTCGATCCGCAGGCGCTGCGCGTCACCTACCTGCCAATTGCCGCCGATGCGGTGTACAGCGTCAGCCTGACGCCGACCGGCCTGTTGGCAGAGCCGATGAACCCTGCAGCTGAAGCTGCGCTGAAGGATTGGTAGCGGCCGCCTGCGGCCATCTGATGACCCTCTCCCATTTATGGGAGAGGGTGCCCAAAGGGCGGGAGAGGGGGAGCGAAGTTGGCGTTCGCTTTGGTGGCGTAGGGTGGGCTTTAGCCCACCGCGACCTTCATTGGTGGGCTGAAGCGGAGCGCCGCCTGGCCCACCCTACAATTGCGTTGCGCTCGGCCTACCCTGCTTACGACAAAGGCACCCTGAGGTGCCTTTGTCGTTCATGGCATTTGGCCTCAGGAGAGGAAGCCGCCGTCCACGTTGAGCGCCACGCCGGTGGTGTAGCTGGATGCTTCACTGGCCAGGTAGAGCACCGCGCCGGCCATCTCGCTCGGGTCGGCTACGCGCTTGAGTGGGATGCGCTGCAGGGCGTGCTTGAGAATGGCGTCGTTCTTGGTCAGTGCCGAAGCGAACTTGGTGTCGGTCAGGCCCGGCAGCAGAGCGTTGCAGCGAATGCCGAACTGCGCGCACTCCTTGGCGAACACCTTGGTCATGCTGATTACCGCGGCCTTGGTCACCGAGTAGATGCCCTGGAATTCGCCGGGGGATACGCCGTTGATCGAGGCAACGTTGATGATCGAGCCGCCACCGTTTTCCTTCATCAGCTTGCCGCCTTCGATGGACATGAAGTAGTAGCCGCGGATGTTTACGTCCACGGTTTTCTGGAAGGCGCCCAGGTCGGTGTCCAGCACGTTGCAGAATTGCGGGTTGGTCGCGGCGTTGTTGACCAGGATGTCGAGACGACCGAACTGTTCCTTGATCTGCGCGAAGACGTTGGTGATCTGCTCCATTTCGCCGATGTGGCAGGCGATGGCGGTGGCCTTGCCGCCTTCCGCGACGATGGCGTCGGCCACGGCCTGGCAGCCTTCGATCTTGCGGCTGGAGACGATCACGTGCGCGCCTTGCTGAGCCAGCAGCTTGGCAATGGCCTCGCCGATGCCGCGGCTGGCGCCGGAAACGAAGGCGATCTTGCCGTCGAGGTCGAACAGTTGGGTCTTGGACATTGTGATTACCCCGGGGTTAGAGAGTGGATTTGCCAATGACCTGCAGGCACATCTGCTCCAGCAACTTGTTCATCTGAATGAACTGGGCGAAGCGCTTGTCCTGGGTCTGGCCGTGGTAGAAGCGGTAGTAGATCTGCTGCACGATGCCGGCCAGACGGAACAGGCCGTAGGTGTAGTAGAAGTCGAAACTCTTGATCTCGATGCCGGCTTTTTCGGCGTAGTAGTCGACGAACTGCTGGCGGGTAAGCATGCCCGGCGCGTTGCTCGGCTGGCGACGCATCAGCTGCACCGGAGCCGGGTCGTCGGCCTCGATCCAGTAGGCCAGGGTGTTACCCAGGTCCATCAGCGGGTCACCGATGGTGGTCATCTCCCAGTCGAGCACACCGATGATCTGCATCGGGTTGTTCGGGTCGAGGATCACGTTGTCGAAGCGGTAGTCGTTATGCACGATGCCCGGCTTGTGGTGATCGGCCGGCATCTTGTCATTGAGCCAGGCCTTGACCGGCTCCCAGGTCGGTGCGTCCGGAGTCAGGGCTTTCTCGTAGCGCTCGCTCCAGCCCTTGATCTGACGCCCGACATAGCCCTCGGGTTTGCCCAGGTCGCCCAGGCCGCAGGCGTTGTAATCGACGTTATGCAGCTCGACCAGCTTGTCGATGAAGCTCTTGCACAGCGCGCTGGTCTGCTCGGGGCTGAAGTTCAGCTCGGTCGGCATCTCCGAACGCAGGATGATGCCCTTGACCCGCTCCATCACATAGAACTCGGCGCCGATCACCGACTCGTCGGTGCAGTGCACGTAAGCCTTGGGGCAGTAGGGGAAACCAGCGTTGAGCTGGTTGAGAATGCGGTACTCACGGCCCATGTCGTGGGCCGACTTGGCCTTGTGGCCGAACGGCGGGCGGCGTAGGACGAATTCCTGCTGCGGGTATTCGATCAGGTAGGTCAGGTTCGAAGCGCCGCCGGGGAACTGGCTGATCTTGGCTGTGCCGCTCAGGCCCGGAATATTGGCTTTCAGATAAGCGTCGATGACGTCGGCGTCGAGTTCTTCGCCAGTGCGGATGCGGGTGGATTGGTCGGTGAGCGCCATGCTTATCCCTTCTGCTTATGATGGGTGCCCTAGATAATTGGTTAATCTAATGCTGCACTCAGGCTGCCACAAGCAATACGCGCCGTTATAGGCGGGCGTGTTGCACCTCGATCAAACTGCCTGATCAGTCATGTCGGTTTGTCACCCTGGCCGCAAATCACGGGCAAAAAAAACCGGAGTGCCAGGACTCCGGTTTTCGTGTCTTGCGCTCAGCTCGCCGATCAGACCGGGAACAGTTCGCCCAGCTTCATCGCCAGCATCATGTCGCCTTCAGCGCGCAGCTTGCCAGCCATGAAGGCCTGCATGCCGTCGGTTTCGCCGCTGACGATGCCCTTGAGGGTTTCGCTGTCCATGATCAGGGTCACGTTGGCGTTCGGATTGTCGCCTTGCTCGAGGGCGCAGGTGCCGTCCTTGACGATCAGCGCGTAGTTCTCGCCATCTTCGATGTTGAATTGGAATACCAGATCCAGGCCTGCAGCGGCGCTGGCGTTGAACTTGGACTGCATGGTTTGGGCGATGTCAGCAACACTCATGGTCTTATCCTTTTTCGGTTTTTTCGCGCAGCCTCACGGCCGCAGTGGGCTGGAGCTCATCGGTAGGTGATGAGCTCCGGCGCCTTCAGCAGCTGTAAATGCACATGGCTGTTGAAGGAAGCCAGACTCACCTCGCTGCCGCGGAATTTCAGCTGGCTGAGCGAGGTATTGACGATTTGCCAATTCAGTTCGAAGGCCTTTGCCGCCGGGACGCCAGTAATCAGGCGGAGCAGGGCGGTGATGGTGCCACCGGAGGTGAACACGGCGATATTCTGTTTGCTGGTGGCCTGTTCGAGGATGCGCCGCAGACCGCCTTCGACCTGTTCGACATAGGCCTGCCAGCTTTGCAGGCCGGGCTTGTCATGCTCCCCGGAAATCCAGCGGCCGATCAGCTTGGCGAACAGACGCTGGAACTCGGCGCGGTTATGCGCACCGTTACGCAGGATATGCAGGGCTTCGGGTTCTTCCGGCAGCAGATCCGGTAGCAGCGTGCGAATAACCGCATCGGCATCGAATTCGTTGAAGGCTTCGTCGACATCCAGCGCCGGCGCTCTGCTCATGTGCTCCAGGGCGGCGTTGGCAGTGTGTTGCTGGCGACGCAGACTGCCACTGACGCAACGATCGAGACTGATGCCGAGTTGCTCCAGGTGCTTGCCCAGCACTTCGGCCTGGCGTATGCCAACGGGTGACAGGACATCATAGTCGTCTGCACCGAATGAGGCCTGGCCATGTCGAATCAGATAGATGCTGCCCACGTCCGTATTGGTCCCGGCACGTTGAATGTTTCGCGAGGGTATGAGGAAGCTCGGGGGCTGTCAATGAAAAAACATACGCTTGTTTGAATTGCTTGTATGTCCATTGTGCAGTGCTGCCGCGCTTGGCCGGCGAGTCGCTGCGCCGGTATGCTTGAGCCTTTGTGCGCTCAGGCGCCGCTGCATTGTCCAAGGGGGATCCGTGGAGTTTCTTAGCGAGTACGCCAGCTTTCTGGCGAAAACCCTGACCCTGGTGGTCGCCATCGTCGTGGTTCTGGTGGCGATCGCCGCCACGCGCAGCAGAGGGCGGCGCGGCGGTGGTCAGTTGCAGGTGCAGAAGCTCAATGATTTCTACAAGGATCTGCGCGAGCGCCTGGAGCACAGCGTGCTGTCCAAGGATCAGCTCAAGGCCACGCGCAAGGCGCAGGCCAAGGCGGCCAAACAGGAAAAGAAAGCGCCGCCCAGCAAACCGCGGGTGTTCGTGCTGGATTTCGATGGCGATATCAAGGCGTCAGCTACCGACAACCTGCGCCACGAAGTGACGGCCCTGTTGTCCATGGCCAAGGCCGAGGACGAAGTGGTGCTGCGCCTGGAAAGTGGTGGCGGCATGGTGCATAGCTACGGCCTGGCTTCGTCGCAACTGGTGCGTATCCGCGATGCGGGTATCCCGTTGACGGTGTGCGTGGACAAGGTAGCGGCCAGCGGCGGCTACATGATGGCCTGCATCGGACAGAAGATTCTCAGTGCGCCTTTTGCCATCCTTGGCTCCATTGGCGTGGTGGCGCAGTTGCCTAACGTGCATCGTCTGCTGAAGAAGCACGAAATCGATTTCGAGGTGCTGACGGCCGGCGAATACAAGCGCACGCTGACCGTATTCGGTGAGAACACGGAAAAGGGCCGGGAGAAATTCCAGGAAGACCTGGAGACCACCCACGAACTGTTCAAGGGCTTCGTTGCTCGTTACCGCCCTCAGCTGGATATCGATGCCATCGCCACCGGTGAGGTCTGGCTGGGCATGGCGGCGCAAGAGCGCCTGCTGGTTGACGAACTCAAGACCAGCGACCAGTACCTGGCCGAGCGCGCCGTCGAGGCTGAACTGTTCCATGTGCATTTCGCTCATAAAAAGAGTCTGCAGGAGCGTGTCGGGCTGGCGGCCAGCATTGCGGCAGATCGCTTCGTCCTGACCTGGCTGAGCAGGCTCAATCAGCAGCGCTTCTGGTAACGCTTCGTTCATGATGGGCTGCGCGCCGCGTAGCCGCGAACCACGACAAGAGGAGAGGGTGATGACCGAGTTCAAGGCCTTGCTGGTCAGCGAAGGCGCCGATGGCGGTTTCCAGCGTGAAGTGGTCCAGCGCAACGTCGAGCAACTGCCGCAGGGCGAGCTGCTGATTCGCGTGCGCTATTCCTCTCTCAACTACAAGGACGCCCTGTCCGCCAGCGGCAATCGAGGTGTGACCAAGGCCTACCCGCATACGCCCGGTATCGACGCGGCCGGTGTAGTCGAAACCTCCAGCGTTGCCGAGTTCGCCGTGGGCGACGAGGTGATCGTTACCGGCTACGATCTGGGCATGAACACAGCCGGCGGTTTCGGTCAGTACATCCGCGTCCCGGCCGCCTGGGCGATCAAGCGCCCACAAGGTTTGCCGCTGCGCGAGGCGATGATTCTCGGTACCGCCGGCCTGACCGCTGCCCTTTGTGTGGACAAGCTGGAGCAGGCCGGCGTTACTCCGGAGTCCGGCACCGTGCTGGTCACCGGCGCCACAGGCGGCGTTGGCAGCATCGCCGTGGTGCTGCTCAAGCAACTCGGTTATCGCGTAGCCGCCGCGACCGGCAAGGCTGAACAGGGCGATTTCCTGCGTGGTCTCGGTGCTGATGAGATCGTCAGCCGCGAAGAGCTGCAGCAAGGTAGTGAGCGTCCGATGCTGAAGGAACGCTGGGCGGGAGCGGTAGACACAGTGGGTGGCGACATCCTGTTCAATGTAGTCAAGTCGCTGCGCCACAGCGGCAGCGTGGCCTGTTGCGGGCTGACTGCCGGTGTCGGCTTCCAGGCCAGCGTGCTGCCGTTCATCCTGCGTGGGGTCAACCTGCTGGGCGTGGACTCGGTGGAGCTGCCGCTGGTGGTCAAGGCATCGATGTGGGACAAGCTGTCGCTGCAGTGGAAGCTCGATCTTGCGCCGCTATGTCAGGAAATAGGCCTGACGGAGTTGCCGACGGCCATCGAGCGGATACTCTCCGGCGGTATGGTGGGCCGTATCCTGGTGCGACTCGATTGAGTGGATCAGAGGCCCGTCAATGACGGGCCTCTGTATTTCAGGCCGGGCTGACGTACATGGTAATTTCTGCGCGGAACACCGGCTTGTCACCAACGTAGGCCATCACTGGCACCTTGATGTCGCCGGTCTGATCCCAATCCACCTTGCTGCCATCGGCCACCGTGCGGATGTCGCCGTCTGCCTTGGTCAGGTATTCCACCGTCATCCCTTTGGGAATCCAGCGGCAACCGTCAGGAATGGAAGCGTCGGTCATGCTGCCGGCGGCAAGCTCGGCAGCATTGCACAAGGCGATGGCGTGCACCGTACCGATATGATTCAGCACTTCACGGCGTTTGGCGAAGCGGACCTCGGCATAGCCGGGGCGCAGCTCGACCATCTGCGGGGCGATGCTGGCGAAGTAGGGGGCGACCTGGCCAATCATCGCGCTGAATTGGGCAGCGCCGGCCTGCTGGAACATCTGCAACATCTGACTCATGACTCTCTCCTGCGTGTTTGCGATTGAAGATGAGCGCGCGCCGGAGCAGTATACGAGCATTAGAAAGTTATTCTAGAAAAATATTCTAGTCATAAGGAGCGGCATGGCCCGTCCATCACGCAAAGACGAGATCCTGCGGGCTGCACTGGCCTGCTTCACCGAGCACGGTGTCGATGTCACCACCATCGAGATGATCCGTGACCGTTCTGGTGCGAGCACCGGCAGTCTGTATCACCACTTCGGCAACAAGGAGCGGATCATCGCTGCGCTCTATCTGGCCGGCACCGAACAATACGCCGAGCTGCTGCAGCGCGGATTTGCCAGCGCGGCCAACGCCGAGGCCTGCGTCAAGTTGCTGGTGACCAGCTACATCGACTGGGTGGTGGCCAATCCTGATTGGGCGCGTTTCATCCTGCACAGCCGTAGTCGGGTCGAGGCGGGGGAAATGGGCGATGTACTGCGCGAAGCCAATCGTCAGCATTTTGCGCAGATTCTCACGGCGCTCGCCGAGTACCGTCGGCAGGGACTGTTCAGGGCGCTGCCGGACGACTGTTTCGCCTCGGTGGTGATCGGCCCGACGCATGATCTGGCGCGCAACTGGCTGGCTGGCCGCACTCAGAGCGAGCTGAGCGAGTGCCGCGAGCTACTGGCGCAGATCGCCTGGGATAGCGTGAAAAACAGCGGCTAGCCGAAGCGATAGATATCCATCCCCAGGGCTCCGTAGGTGAAACCGCTGTGCTCAATCGTGAAGGTACCGCCAGCACCACGTGCGAAGAACAGCGGTAGCAGGTGTTCTTCGGTAGGGTGATTGCGCACGGCATTCGGCGCCAGCTGGCGGTAATGGTGCAAGGCCTCTTCGTCGTCCGCTTCGAGCTTTTCCACCACCCAGTCGCGAAACGTCTTGGCCCAGGGCGTGATGACGTCCGGGCCGGCACGCCAGTTCAGCTCGCCCAGGTTATGGGTGATGCTGCCGGAGCCAATCAGCAGGATGCCTTGTGTACGCAGGTTGGCCAGCGCACGGCCCACGCGGGTCTGTAGCTCGGGGCCAAGGCGGCTGGGTAGCGATAGCTGCAGAACGGGGATGTCGGCTTGCGGATACATCAGCGACAGCGGCACCCAGGCGCCATGGTCGAAGGGGCGTTGCGTATCGAGCTGTGCGGACAGACCTGCGTCGTTCAGTTGCTGGGCGATCTCCTCGGCCAGCTTCGGTGCGCCGGGTGCCGGATACTGCACGGCATACAGCTCGGCTGGAAAACCGCCGAAGTCGTGCCAGGTCTGCGGGTGCTCGCCCGCCGTCAGCAGCAGGCGCTGGCTTTCCCAGTGCGCCGACACCACCACTATGGCGTTGGGTCTGGGTATATCGGCGGCCAGTTTGGCCAGCGCCGGGCCGCTGGCACCGGGCTCCAGGGCCAGCATGGGGGAACCGTGGGAAATGAACAGACTGGGCAGCATGACGATCAGCTCCTGAAGTAGGATGACGCCATCTTCGTTGCTGGATCTATCGGATTCCAGCATAAATAGTTGGTCATTCCTATCGAATTTATGGAGGTTTTATTCATGCATGAGGCGTTCTGGCAGGACAGGTGGGCGCGCAGCCAAATCGGTTTTCATCAGGAAAAGGTCAACGGCTACCTGCGTCGTCACTGGCCCGCGCTCGGGCTGGCGAAAGGTGCGGCGGTGCTGGTGCCGCTGTGTGGCAAGAGTCTCGATCTGGTCTGGTTGGCGGAGCAGGGGCATGCGGTGATCGGTGTGGAACTGGCCGAGCGCGCGGTGCAGGATTTCTTTGCTGAGCGTGATGTGCAGCCACAGGTGTCGCAGTACGGTGCGTTCAAGGTCTACCAGGCGGGCACGCTGCGGATTTTGTGTGGCGACTTTTTTGCCTTGGGCCGTGAGGACGTTGCCGAGTGCCGGGCCTTCTATGACCGCGCTGCGCTGATCGCCTTGCCGCCGGAAATGCGCGAGCGCTACGTCGCTCATTTGCAGGCGATATTGCCGGATGCCTGCCAGGGACTGCTGGTGACGCTGGTATACGACCAGCAGCGCATGGATGGCCCACCGTTCTCGGTAGAAGATGCCGAGGTGGACCGGCATTTCACCGCCGGCTGGACGCTGCGCATGGTCGAGGAAAAGGACGTGCTGACGGGGAATCCGCGCTTCGCCGAGAGCGGACTCGCGGCGGTAGACGAGCGAGTCTTCCATCTGACGCGCCGCTAGCGGCGGCCCAATGAAAAAGGCGACCAGAGGGTCGCCTTTTTCGTGTGCAGCCGAGGGATCAGCCCAGGCGGCGCAGTGCCTCGATACGGTCTTCCAGCGGCGGGTGGGTCATCAGCAGGCCGGCCAGGCCGTTCTTCAGGCCGCCGTTGATGCCGAAGGCGGTGAGACTGTCAGGCATATGCACCGGCACACCCTGTTCGGCGCGCAGGCGCTGCAGCGCGGCGATCATCGCGCCGGTGCCGGCCAAGCGAGCACCGGCTTCGTCGGCCTTGAACTCGCGTTTGCGCGAGAACCACATGACGATGATGCTGGCGAGGATGCCCAGTACCAACTCGGCGAAGATGGTCGCGACGAAGTAGCCGATGCCGTGGCCGTCTTCGTTCTTCAGGATCGCCTTGTCGACGAAATTGCCGAAGATGCGCGCGAAGAACATGACGAAGGTGTTCACCACGCCCTGGATCAGCGCCAGGGTGACCATGTCGCCATTGGCCACGTGGCCGATTTCGTGGGCCAGCACCGCACGCACTTCATCGGGGGAGAAGCGCTCGAGCAGACCCTGACTGACCGCGACCAGTGCGTCATTCTTGTTCCAGCCGGTGGCGAAGGCGTTGGACTCGTAGGCCGGGAAGATGCCGACTTCAGGCATCTTGATCCCGGCTTCGCGCGACAGCTCCTCGACGGTCTGCAGCAGCCACTGTTCGTGACGGGTGCGCGGCTGGGTGATGATCTGCGTGCCGGTGCTCATCTTCGCCATCCACTTGGAGATGAACAGCGACACCAGCGAGCCGGCGAAACCGAACACGGCGCAGAAAATCAGCAGGCTGCCATGGTTCTGGCCGGTGAAGCGGTCGACCCCCAGCAGTTTGAGGGTGATGCTGGCGATAACCAGAACCGCCAGGTTGGTGGCCAGGAACAACATAATGCGCATCATGGTGTGAACGGACTCCTCACGGGGAAAGACGTACGAGTAATGCCGGCTATATAAGGGCGCCCCCCTGGGGCTTTCAACCAGCGACTATTTCAAACTATGTCTCTTGACCCTGTAGCGTGCTCTCGAACAGCAGGCGAGTGAGGCGGGCGGTGCGCTCGCCGTGCTGCTGGGCCAGGGCCTCGCGCAGTTGAAATGCCAATGTGGTGTGTACGCGGCGCACGCTTGGCGGCAGCACTTCACCCTCGCGCAAAGCGTGGGGAATGGCGCGCGACAGGCGCAGAAAACCTTTCTCGCTCAGCACCGCCTGATCCAGCGCGTCGTAAGCGATTGTCGACTCGAAGCGCAGATAGCCTTCCTCGGCCAGCCACAGCAATGCGCCGAGACAGGCCTGGTGACGCTTGCTGGGCAGGCCGAATTCGTCCGGCTCCTCGCGCCCGATCAGGTCTTCCACGTAGAGCGCCATCTTGCGCGGGAAGGCCTGATAGAGCATGAGCAGGCCGCTGGCGGCGTCCTTGTAGAAATCGTCGATCTGCAGATCCATGTCGGCTTACTGGCTGTAACCTTTGAGGAAGTTGCCGATACGACCGATGGCCTGCTCCAGGTCGTCGACGCGGGGCAGGGTGACCACACGGAAGTGATCCGGCCACGGCCAGTTGAAGGCGGTGCCCTGGACGATCAGCAGTTTTTCCGACAGCAGCAGGTCGAGGACGAACTTTTCGTCGTTGTGGATCGGGCAGATCTTGGGGTCGATCTTCGGGAAGGCGTAGAGCGCGCCCATGGGCTTGGCGCAGCTGACCCCGGGAATGTCGTTGAGCAGTTCCCAGGCGCGGTTGCGCTGCTCCAGTAGGCGGCCGTTGGGCAATACCAGGTCATTGATGCTCTGGTAGCCGCCGAGCGCGGTCTGGATCGCGTGCTGGCTCGGCACGTTGGCGCACAGACGCATGTTGGCCAGGATATCCAGGCCTTCGATATAGCTCTGCGCCCGGTGCTTGGGTCCGGAGATGGCCACCCAGCCGGAGCGGAAACCCGCCACGCGGTAGCTCTTGGACAGGCCGTTGAAGGTCAGGCAGAGCACGTCCGGTGCCAGCGAGGCGGTGCTGATGTGCACGGCCTCGTCGTAGAGGATCTTGTCGTAGATCTCGTCGGAGAAGATCACCAGGTTGTGTTGGCGCGCCAGTTCGACGATATCCAGCAGCACTTCCCTGGAGTACACCGCGCCGGTCGGGTTGTTCGGGTTGATCAGCACCAGGGCCTTGGTATTGGGCGTGATCTTGGCGCGCATGTCGGCGATATCCGGGAACCAGCCAGCCTGCTCGTCGCACAGGTAGTGCACCGGCTTGCCACCGGACAGCGCCACGGCAGCGGTCCACAGCGGATAGTCGGGTGCGGGGATGAGCACCTCGTCACCGTTATTTAGCAGTGCCTGCATGGCCATCACGATCAGCTCGGAGACACCGTTGCCGAGGTAGATGTCCTCGATGGTGACGCCTTCGACCTGCTTCTGCTGGTAATACTGCATCACCGCCTTGCGCGCGCTGAACAGCCCCTTGGAGTCGCTGTAGCCCTGGGCGGTTGGCAGGTTGCGGATGACGTCCTGGAGAATTTCTTCCGGTGCCTCGAAACCGAACGGCGCCGGGTTGCCGATGTTCAGCTTGAGGATGCGATGGCCTTCCTCTTCCAGACGCTTGGCGTGCTTGAGCACCGGCCCGCGAATGTCGTAGCAGACGTTGGCGAGCTTGTTCGATTTGCTGACCTGCATGTAAGGATTCCCGAGCTATGGAGAACCCACTGAAGTACGCTGCAAAATTCTCCCGGCAGGGAATCTTGGCAGCCCGTAACGTGGGTGACAGACTGGGGTCGAATCATACGTGGCGACCTGAGCGCGGCAAAGGTATCAGCCCTGCTTTTTTCTGGCCTGCCACGCGGCGCACAGAGGCGCTGCAGTCGCAGAAACCTCGCTCTCGAAGCTGCCAGATGCTGGTGCTGCCTGTACTGCTGCGTATTGCCCAATTACCGAGGAGGAACCCTATTCGTGGATAAAGTCGACAAACCCCTGGATAGCTGGCGCGAAGAGCTGACTGACGAGCAATTTCATGTCTGTCGTCTGGGCGGCACGGAGCGGCCGTTCACTGGCGCTTATCACGACAGCAAGACCCCAGGCATTTACCACTGCGCCTGCTGTGGCGAGGCGCTGTTCGATTCGGATGCCAAATATGATTCTGGCAGCGGTTGGCCGAGCTACTTTCAGCCGATCAACGACGAGGTGATCGCCAGCCTCGACGACTACAGCCATGGTATGCATCGAATCGAAGTCAAATGCGCCAAGTGCGACGCGCATCTGGGGCACGTGTTCCCTGATGGCCCCCGTCCGACGGGGTTGCGCTACTGCATCAACTCACTGTCGCTGAAGCTGGTGCCACGCGATTGAGGCAGGCACGCCAGGCACATTGCGTGCCTGGCGCCTTGGGTTCAAGCCTGCTGGCTGGCGCGCTGGCGGCCTTCTTCCAGGGCGTCGCAGGCCTGTTTGATCATCTCTTCGGTAATGGGCACTTCGCGGCCCTGACCATCAATGATAAAACCGCCCACCGGCTCCTGTTGATGTTTGTTGGTGGGGTACTGGGCAGCGTTGTCTTGCAAGCTCATGGCCTGTCTCCTCATCAGTAATGCGCGCCAGTCTAGGGCTGTTAGATGAAGGCGCGGTGACAGTTGCGACGGCGGAACTCCGTCACAAAACACTTAGCAAAAGTCGTATAGCAGGCTGCGTGCCAGCCTGTGTGGAACGAGGAATTCATGTCGCGTTTTCATATCGGTTTGATCATCAATCCACTGGCCGGGCTGGGTGGTCCTGCAGCCTTCAAGGGCAGCGACGGCATGGCCGAGCAAGCGCTGGCTCTGGGTGTCGAGCCAAAGGCGGCGCAACGTACACGCACCGCGCTTGAGCAGTTGTTGACTCTGCATGAGCGCATCGAGTTCGTCAGCTACCCGGGCGCCATGGGTGGCGATCTTTTGGCGCAGATGGGCTTCGAACATCGCCTGCTGGGGCAGGTCGGTGCGCAGCCGACCACTGCCGAAGACACCCGCCAGGCAGTGCAGCAGCTACAGGACGCCGGTGTGGCGCTGATTCTCTTCGCTGGCGGTGATGGTACTGCGCGTGATGTCTGTGCCGCCGTCAGGGACGGCCAGCCGGTGCTGGGTATTCCGGCGGGGGTGAAGATCCAGTCCGGCGTCTACGCCATCAGCCCGCGAGCGGCAGGCGAGCTGACTGCGCGCCTGGTGGAGGGCGGCCTGGTACGACTGGCCAGCGGCGAGGTGCGTGACATCGACGAGAGCGCCCTGCGCGAAGGCCGCGTCACCGCGCGCTGGTACGGCGAGCTGTGCGTGCCGCAGGAGGGCGGCTACGTGCAGGCGGTCAAGCAGGGTGGTGTGGAGTCCGAAGAGCTGGTGTTGGCTGATCTGGCCGCCTGGCTCGAGAGTGAGTGGGAGCCGGGTGCGCGCTACGTGTTCGGTCCCGGCTCGACCTTGCACGGTCTGGCGCAGAATCTTGGCCTGGAAACCACCTTGCTCGGCGTCGATGTGATCGAGGATGGTCGAGTCATCGCCCGCGACGTCAATGAAGTCGAGCTGTTCGCCCTGGTCGAAGGGCGCCCGACTTATCTGCTGGTCACCGCGATTGGCGGTCAGGGCCATATCATCGGCCGCGGCAACCAGCAGATCAGCCCGCGCGTGCTGCGCACCGTTGGCCTGGAGCGCCTGCGGGTGGTTGCGACCAAGCGCAAGCTGGCAACACTGGAAGGCCGGCCGCTGCTGGTCGACAGTGGCGACGTGAGCCTGGACGACGCTTTTCCCGATGTAGTGCGGGTCTGGGCCGGTTATAAGGAAGAACTGCTGTACCCCCTGAGTCGATAGGAGATCGATATGCGCATGCTGATCGCGCTGCTGCTCTGGTCGCTGGCGTTTGCTGTGCAGGCCATCGAGGCGGACAGGCTGGTGCTCGATGCTCGCCAGCAGGTCGGCGTGACCCTGAGCTATGACCCGGCTTATCGCCGCCTGAGCTATCCGGGCGGCGACGTGCCCATGGCCACCGGGGTCTGCACCGACGTGGTGATCCGCGCACTGCGTCAGCAGGGGCTGGATCTGCAGGAAGCGGTGCATCGCGACATGCGCGGCAACTTCTCCGTCTATCCGAAGAATTGGGGGCTGAGTCGCCCGGACAGCAATATCGATCACCGCCGCGTGCCCAACCTGATGACCTGGTTCAAGCGTCAGGGCTGGTCGTTGCCGGTCAAGCAGTATGCCGCGGCTTACCAGCCCGGCGATATCGTCACCTGGGATTTGGGTCGTGGCCTTACTCATATCGGCATCATCAGTGATCGTCAGGCGCCAACGGCTACGCCGCTGGTGCTGCATAACATTGGTCGCGGCACGCAGGAGGAGGACATTCTGTTCGCCTACCGCATCACCGGCCATTACCGTCCGCTTGCCCAGCGGGCGAGTGCTGTGCAATGACCGCGCAATCGCTGCCGCCCGGTCTTGCCGCTGGCGAGCGCGTGGTGCTGTTCGACGGCGTCTGCAAACTCTGTAGTGGCTGGGCGAAATTTCTCATTCGGCATGACGGCCAGCGCCTGTTTCGATTGGCTTCGGTGCAGTCGGCGCAAGGCCAGGCATTGCTGGCCTGGCATGGGCTGCCGACCGACCGTTTCGACACCATGGCGCTGATCGATGAGGCGGGGCTGCATGTACGCTCGGACGCGCTGCTGCGCATCCTTGTTCGCCTGCCACAGCCCTGGCGTGCGCTTGCCTGGCTGCGTCTTATCCCGCGCCCGCTGCGCGATTGGTGCTATGACCGCATCGCGCTGAATCGCTATCACCTGTTCGGGCGGCACGAGGTCTGCCTGCTGCCCAGCGCGGACCATGCCGAGCGTTTTTTGCATGACTGAACGGCGTCTGGCGCAGATCGCCTGGCTCGCTCGCTTGGCTCTGGCACTGGTATTCATCTGGCACGGCCTGGCGCCGAAGATTCTCTGGCTCAGCCCTGACGAGGTGGCGATGATCGCGGCCCATGGTCTGCCAGATCATCCGCTGTTCGCGCCGCAACTGATTGCGGCTGTCGGCGGTATTGTCGAGATCCTTCTGGGCGTCCTGCTGCTGACGGCACGGCGCCAGCGTTGGCCCTTGCTGGTCGCTGGCGGGGTGTTGCTGGTATTGCTGCTTGATGTTGTGCTGCTGAGCCCCCATCTGTTGATTCAGGCGTTCAATCCGCTTTCGACCAACCTGGCTGCGCTGGCCTTGTGCGCAGTGGCCTGGCTGGCTGAAGCGCCCTCGGCTGCTGACTCCTGAGACCCGTCATGACATCGATGCTTTCTTCTCGCCAGCGTGGCGCCATACGCCTGGCCTGGCGCTTTATTGCGCCTTATCGCGGCCGAGTGCTGGGCGCGCTGCTGGCCCTGATGTTCACCGCGGCAATCACCCTGTCCATGGGCCAGGGCATCAAGCTGCTGGTGGATCAGGGACTGGCCACGCAGTCGCCGGCCGCGCTGCGCCAATCCCTGCTGCTGTTCTTCGTGCTGGTATTGGCGCTGGCGTTCGGCACCTACACGCGCTTCTACCTGGTGTCGTGGATCGGCGAGCGTGTGGTCGCGGATATCCGTCGACGGGTATTCGATCACCTGATCGAGTTGCATCCCGGTTTCTACGAAAGCAATCGCAGCTCGGAAATCCAGTCTCGGCTGACCGCCGATACCACCTTGTTGCAGTCGGTGATTGGCTCGTCGCTGTCGATGGCACTGCGCAATCTGATCATGTTGATCGGTGGTAGCGTGCTGCTGGTGGTCACCAATCCCAAGCTCAGCGGTATCGTTCTGTTGGCTCTACCCTTGGTGGTGGCGCCTATCCTGCTGTTCGGCCGTCGTGTGCGCGCGCTGTCGCGGCAGAGCCAGGACCGCGTGGCCGATGTCGGCAGTTATGTCGGTGAGGTGCTGGGGCAGATCAAGACGGTGCAGGCCTACAACCACCAGAATGAGGACAAGCGCCGTTTCGGCGAATCCGCCGAGGCCGCCTTCGATGTGGCGCGCAAGCGCATCGCCCAGCGTTCCTGGCTGATCACCGTGGTTATCGTGCTGGTGCTCGGTGCGGTGGGGGTGATGCTCTGGGTCGGCGGTATGGACGTGATCGCCGGGCGTATCTCCGGTGGCGAGCTTGCGGCTTTCGTGTTCTACAGCCTGATCGTTGGCTCGTCCTTCGGCACGCTGAGCGAGGTGATCGGTGAATTGCAGCGCGCCGCAGGCGCCGCCGAGCGTATCGGCGAGCTATTGCGTGCCAGTAATGCCATCGTGGCGCCAGAACAGCCGCAGCATCTGCCACAGCCGGTACAGGGGCGTATCGAGCTGCAGGATGTGCGTTTCGCCTATCCGTCGCGTTCGGACAGCTACGCCATCGATGGCGTCGACCTGCAGGTGGCGGCAGGCGAGACGCTGGCACTGGTGGGGCCGTCCGGCGCTGGCAAGTCGACGCTGTTCGATCTGCTGCTGCGTTTCTTTGATCCGCAGGGCGGGCGCATCCTCATCGACGGCGTGCCGATCGATCAGCTTGATCCGCGCGAGCTGCGCGCCAGTTTCGCCCTGGTTTCGCAGAATCCCGCGCTGTTCTTCGGCTCGGTGGAGGACAACATTCGCTATGGTCGTCTGGATGCCAGCCAGGCCGAGGTGGAGGCAGCCGCGCGGGCAGCGCATGCGCACGAGTTCATTCAGCGCCTGCCACAGGGTTACCAGACTCATCTGGGGGAGGCCGGGCTCGGGCTATCCGGGGGGCAGCGTCAGCGCCTGGCGATTGCCCGTGCCTTGCTCGCCGATGCGCCTATCCTATTGCTCGATGAGGCTACCAGCGCGCTGGATGCCGAGAGCGAGCACCTGATCCAGCAGGCGCTGCCGTCACTGATGGCCGGGCGTACCACATTGGTGATCGCCCATCGCCTGGCTACGGTCAAGCAGGCGGATCGCATTGCGGTGATCGAGCATGGCCGTGTGGCTGCCATCGGCAGCCATGCCGAGCTGATCGAGAGTAGTCCGCTCTATGCGCGTTTGGCCGAGTTGCAGTTCGGCAACTAGCTCTTGGGTTTGATGGTCGCGGCTGCCCCGGCCGAGGCGATGATGATCGCACCGACGGCCAGCCACTGGCCCCAGAGCAGCTTCTCGCCGAGAAAGGCCAGGCCGCACATTGCCGCGACTGCCGGCTCCAGGCTCATCAGCACGCTGAAAGTGCGTGCGGGCAGGCGCGTCAGGGCGATCATCTCCAGGCTGTAGGGTAGGGCCGAGGACAGCACCGCGACACCGAGGGCGATGGGTAGCAGGTCCACGCTCAGCAGGTCCGTGCCGGCATGCCAGATGCCAATGGGCAAGACCAGCAAGGCGGCGACCCAGGTGCCCAGGGCGACGGTGTGGCGGCCATGCTGGGCGCCGGCTTTCTGCCCGAAGATGATGTACAGCGACCAGCACACACCCGCGCCGAGGGCCAGAGCTGCGCCGAGAGGGTCGATGGCGCTTTGCGTGGCGCCGGTTGGCAGCAGCATCCATAACCCGATGATGGCCAGAATCACCCAGACGAAGTCCAGCAGGCGGCGCGAGGAAAACAGCGCCAGAGCCAGTGGGCCGGTGAATTCCAGCGCCACGGCGATGCCCAGCGGGATGCTCTGCAGGGACATGTAGAACATCAGATTCATGCCGCCCAGCGCCAGGCCGTAAGCGAGCAGGGCATGGCACTTGCGCAGATCCAGTTTGGCCCGCCAGGGCTGCATCACCAGCGACAGAATGATCGCGCCGAGCACCAGGCGCAGGGCTGTGGTGCCTTCGGCGCCGACCAGCGGGAACAGGTTCTTGGCCAGCGACGCGCCGCTCTGGATCGAAACCATGGCCACCAGCAACAAGGCAATGGGGACGAGAAGTGCACTGCGTGACATGGGCTATGTCCAGGTGGTGATCATCAAAGAAAAAAACCGGCCGCTGGGGCCGGTTCTTCGTGGCGCCTGGTGGCTGCCAGGCCGTTGAAAAAACGTAGGCGAGGCAGGCAAGACAAGGCAAAAGTGACCGAAAAAGCGGAGTTTACAGGCTGTAAATGAGCATTTTGACTGGGCTCGCACGCGAGGTCGCTTTTAACGCGGTATTGCCAACGTAGGTAGTTTTTCAACGGCCTGTTAGCGGTATTCGCAGAGGTAGGCGGTGTCTACGGCCACCTTGAGCTGGAACTTGCTGTTGGCCTCGACGGTGAACGTGCTGCCGGCTTCGAAGGTGTTCCAGCTGTCGCTACCCGGCAGTTTGACGGTCAGGGCGCCGGCGATGACATGCATGACTTCCAGTTGGCTGGTGCCGAATTCGTATTCGCCCGGGGCCATTACGCCGATGGTGGCAGGGCCTTCAGCCATGGTGAAACCGATGGATTTGACGGTGCCGTCGAAGTATTCGTTGACCTTGAACATCTGCGATTCCTCGAAAGGGGTTGGAAAAGTTGCAGGGAGCCATTTTAAACGTCGCGTAGCGACGGCCCGAAGGTAGGCTTTAAAAGGGCCGCCAGTATGCCCAAGCGCCTTTTCTTCGTCATCAGTCTTTGAGAGGCAGTACCAACGGCAACAGGCGCGCGGTGTTGCGTGCATCTTCCAGGGCGCGGTGTTGTTGTCCCTGAAACTGCATGCCGGCCAGCTGCAGCGCGCTGTGCAGGCCTACCGGGCGCTGTAGCTGGCGAGCCTTGGCGAAAGCCTGCTTGAGATTGAGGTGTGGCACATCGGCCAGCAGACTATGCAAGCGGTGCTGGCGCCACTCCTGTTCCAGTTGACGTCGATCATAATCCCCCCAACTGCTCCAGCCGACCAGGCGTGAGGCGTGCTGCATCAGCCAGCGTTCGAACTGAGCCCAGACTTGAGGTAAGGGTGCTGCATTGTCGACGTCGGTCTGGCTGATGTGGGTGAGTTCGCGGCAGAAGTCGGTCAGGCACGGGCGGCGCTGTGGTTTGACGATGCGCTGAAAGTGATCCCGCTCATGGCCATCCACGCCAACCAGGCTGGCGCCGATCTCGATGATTTCCATTTCCTCCATCGCCCAGCCGCCCTCATCGGTGGTGGCCTCCAGGTCGATGACTAGCCAATGCCCCATGGGCGCTCCTTAGAACCTGTCTGCGATCTGTTGCGCTTCGGCCTCGCTGCATGGAAAAGGTTCCTGGCAAGGGCCAGGCTCCAAGCTCAAGCACCCGTTCTGAATAGAACCGCAGGCAGTATGGAAGGCCTTTTCGACCAGGGCAAACGTCGTGTTAGGCTCTGGCGCCTATATCTGCAGGAGGTTGCTATGGCAAAGGTCGCGTTTCTCGGTTTGGGCGTCATGGGGTATCCGATGGCCGGGCATCTGGCTCGCAAAGGGCATCAGGTGACGGTCTATAACCGCTCGCCGGGCAAAGCCGAGCAATGGATGGGCGAGTACGCCGGCAGCTCTGCGCCGACCCCGCGTGAGGCGGTGGCGGGCGCCGAACTGGTGATGTGTTGCGTCGGTAACGATGACGACCTGCGCAGTGTGATTCTGGGCGAGCAGGGCGCGTTCGCCGGTATGGCGCCGGGCGCCATTCTGGTCGATCACACCACCGCCTCGGCCGATGTGGCACGTGAGCTGGCCGCTGTTGCGGCCGAGCGTGGCCTGGGTTTTCTCGATGCACCGGTATCCGGTGGTCAGGCCGGTGCGGTCAATGGCGTGCTGACCGTGATGGTCGGTGGCGAGGCCGAAACCTATGCGATTGCCGAACCGGTCATCCAGAGCTACGCGCGGATGATGCGCCTGATGGGGCCGGCCGGCAGCGGCCAGTTGAGCAAGATGGTCAATCAGATCTGCATCGCCGGGCTGGTTCAGGGCTTGGCAGAGGCGCTGAACTTCGCTCAGTGCGCAGGGCTGGATGGCCATGCGGTGGTCGATGTGATCAGCAAGGGCGCGGCGCAGTCCTGGCAGATGGAAAACCGCTACAAGACCATGCTGGCGGGCGAGTTCGATTTCGGCTTCGCGGTCGACTGGATGCGCAAGGATCTGTCGATCCTGCTCGACGAGTCGCGTCGCAACGGCGCACAGCTGCCGGTGACGGCGCTGGTCGATCAGTTCTACGCCGACGTTCAGGCCATGGGTGGTGGGCGTTGGGATACCTCCAGCCTGCTGGCGCGCCTGCAGCGTAACCGCTGATCGCCAAAGGCCTCGACGGACGGCGCGTGCCTCATTAGGATCGCCGCCGTTCGCTTCCTGTTGAGGTCGTTTAATGGAGTGTCGTGCCGGTTGCGGTGCCTGCTGCATCGCGCCTTCCATCAGTTCACCGATTCCGGGCATGCCTGAGGGCAAGCCCGCTGGCGTGCGCTGTATCCATCTCAATGCCGAGTTTCTTTGCGCCATCTTCGGTAGCCCGGAGAGGCCCGCAGTGTGCGCTGGGTTCAAGGCGGAAGAGCAGCTGTGCGCGGATGATCGCGAAAGCGCCATTCGTATGTTGGGTTGGCTGGAGCAGGCGACTGCCTGACGATGTGAACCGCTCACGGCCCGTGCGGGTCGAAACGCAAACAGTCCCACCGGGAGTTGCTCGAAGATGATGCGTTATTCCGTTCTGGCCATGATGTTGTGCGCGACCGCTGTCCAGGCTGCCGAGAGGCAGTGGCAGCTGGAGCGCGAAGAAGACGGTGTGAGCGTTTACCTGGCTGACGTGCCCGGATCCAAGTACAAGGCCTATCGCGGTGTGGTGACGATCAACGCTGATCTGGCCGCGGTACAGGCGGCGCAGGAAGATGTCGCGGGATCCTGCTCCTGGATCTTCAGTTGCCAGCAGCAGCGACTGCTCGAGACCGAGGGTAATGTGAGCGAGCTGTACACCCGTTTCGAGATGCCCTGGCCGGTGAAGGCGCGTGATTCGGTGATTCAGGTGACCACGCGCACCGATGCTGACGGCGCTGTCACGCGCCTGCTCAAGGCGGTGCCGCAGCGATTGCCGGAGGAGAAGGGGTTCGTGCGGGTGCAGCGTGTCGACGGCGAGTGGCATCTCAAACCGCTGGACCAGGGCAGGGTGGAGGTGACCTACGAGGTGCACACCGAGCCGGGTGGAAGCGTGCCCTCCTGGCTGGCCAACAGCTTCGTCGTCGATGCGCCGCTGCAGACGCTGCAGGGTTTGCGAGCGAAAGTGGAAGGGCGCTGAGCGAGATACTCGCCAGGCAATAAAAAAAGGCTGCCAGATTGGCAGCCTTTTTCGTCTCAGGACGCTATCAGTCGCGGTTGGTCGGCAGGTCGCGCTGCTCGTAACCGGTGTACAGCTGGCGCGGACGGCCAATCTTGTACGGACCCGAGAGCATTTCCTTCCAGTGCGAGATCCAGCCCACGGTACGTGCCAGGGCGAAGATAACGGTGAACATCGAGGTCGGAATGCCGATGGCCTTGAGGATGATGCCCGAGTAGAAGTCGACGTTCGGGTACAGGTTGCGCTCTTTGAAGTACGGATCAGTCAGGGCGATCTCTTCCAGGCGCATGGCCAGTTCCAGCTGCGGGTCATTGGTGATGCCCAGCTCGCCGAGGACTTCGTCGCAGGTCTGCTTCATCACGGTGGCGCGCGGGTCGCGGTTCTTGTAGACGCGGTGACCGAAGCCCATCAGCTTGAACGGGTCGTTCTTGTCCTTGGCCTTGGCAATGAACTTGTCGATGTTCGAAACGTCACCGATCTCGTCGAGCATGGCCAGTACGGCTTCGTTAGCGCCGCCGTGTGCCGGGCCCCACAGCGCGGCGATACCGGCTGCGATACAGGCGAACGGGTTGGCGCCCGAGGAGCCAGCCAGGCGTACGGTGGAGGTGGAGGCGTTCTGCTCATGGTCGGCATGGAGGATGAAGATCTTGTCCATCGCCTTGGCCAGCACCGGGCTGATCGGTTTGATCTCGCACGGCGTGTTGAACATCATGTGCAGGAAATTTTCCGCGTAATTCAGGTCATTGCGCGGGTACATCATGGGCTGACCCATGGAGTACTTGTAGGTCATGGCAGCGATGGTCGGCATCTTGGCCACCAGGCGCATGGCCGACACTTCGCGGTGCTGCGGGTTATTGATGTCCAGCGAGTCGTGATAGAAGGCGGACAGGGCGCCAACCACCCCGCACATGATGGCCATCGGATGGGCATCGCGGCGGAAACCGTTGAAGAAGGTCTTCAACTGCTCATGAACCATGGTGTGGTTCTTGATGGTGCTGACGAACTTGGCCTTTTCTTCCTTGCTCGGCAGTTCGCCATTGAGCAGCAGGTAGCAGGTTTCCAGGTAGTCGGACTGCTCGGCGAGCTGCTCGATGGGGTAGCCGCGGTGCAGCAGGATGCCCTTGTCGCCGTCGATATAGGTGATCTTCGACTCGCAAGAGGCGGTCGACATGAAACCAGGATCAAAGGTGAACCGACCCGTGGCGGTCAGGCTCCGCACATCGATTACATCGGGACCAACAGTGCCGGTCAGAACGGGCAGTTCGACGGGGGCATTGCCCTCGATGATCAACTGCGCTTTTTTGTCAGCCATATGTGGCCTCCTAGTTATGCTTGAAATCATCAGACAGCCCCCCACGCAGGGCCCGCACCACTATAGTGGGATAAATCCGAAAGTCAATTTGCGAGAACCCAGGCAGTAGAAGGGTTTGAACGGTATTTTCAACGAAAAAAGGGCGCTATTTACGCCATTTGTTTAAAGGCTGCAATGCGCTTTTTGGGGGAGGGCATTGCATTGTCATTAGTCTGCTAACTGTCTATACTCTGCGGCCGACCGCCACAGGCTTTAGGGCCGTGTCATGGCGGTTGTCACTCATTGGGTGATGGGTACCTTGCCAGTGCACTTCCCAACAACTTTGCCCTGATCGTTAGGGGCTCTCAGTGTGATAAAAAAGCCGTGAATAGCCAACGACCTGTAAACCTAGACCTTCGGACTATCAAGCTTCCGATCACCGCTTACACGTCCATTCTTCACCGTATCTCCGGTGTCATCCTCTTTGTCGGTATCGCCATTCTGCTGTTTGGCCTCGACAAGTCGTTGACCTCCGAGGAGGGCTTCGCCCAGGTGAAAGAATGCCTGACCAGTCCGCTGGCCAAGTTCGTGATCTGGGGTCTGTTGTCCGCTCTGCTGTACCACCTGGTGGCCGGTGTGCGCCACTTGATCATGGATATGGGCATCGGTGAGACGCTGGAAGGCGGCAAGCTGGGCTCGAAAATCGTCGTCGTCGTGGCGGTGGTAGTGATCGTGCTGCTGGGGGTGTGGATATGGTAACTAATGTCACGAATTTCTCGCGTTCGGGCCTCTATGACTGGATGGCTCAGCGCGTTTCTGCGGTCGTTCTCGCGGCTTACACGCTGTTTCTGCTGGGCTATGTGATCTGTAATCCGGGTATGGGCTACGCCGAATGGCATGGTCTGTTCTCGCATACCGCAATGCGCATCTTCAGCCTGCTGGCCCTTGTTGCACTGAGCGTGCACGCCTGGGTTGGCATGTGGACCATCTCCACCGACTACCTGACGCCGATGGCGCTGGGCAAGTGGGCGACTGGTGTGCGTTTCCTGTTCCAGGCCGTGTGTGGCATCGCGATGTTCGCGATGTTCGTCTGGGGCGTGCAGATTCTGTGGGGTTTCTGATTCATGGCTAGCATCCGTACTCTTTCCTATGACGCCATCATCGTGGGTGGCGGCGGCGCCGGCATGCGTGCTGCGCTGCAACTGGCCCAAGGCGGTCACAAGACTGCCGTGGTCACCAAGGTGTTCCCGACTCGTTCGCACACCGTTTCCGCTCAGGGTGGCATCACCTGCGCCATCGCTTCGGCCGATCCGAACGATGATTGGCGCTGGCACATGTACGATACCGTCAAGGGTTCCGACTACATTGGTGACCAGGACGCTATCGAATACATGTGCTCCGTCGGTCCGGAAGCCGTGTTCGAGCTCGAGCACATGGGCCTGCCGTTCTCCCGTACCGAGCAGGGCCGCATCTACCAGCGTCCGTTCGGTGGCCAGTCCAAGGGGCCGGACAATCCGACCCAGGCTGCTCGTACCTGCGCTGCTGCCGACCGTACCGGTCATGCACTGCTGCATACCCTGTATCAGGCCAACTTGAAAGCCGGCACCTCGTTCCTCAACGAGTGGTACGCGGTTGACCTGGTGAAGAACCAGGACGGCGCCATCGTCGGCGTTATCGCCATCTGCATCGAGACTGGCGAAACCGTCTACATCCGCTCCAAGGCCGTGGTTCTGGCCACCGGCGGTGCGGGTCGTATCTACGCCTCCACCACCAACGCGCTGATCAACACCGGTGACGGCGTGGGCATGGCCCTGCGTGCCGGTGTGCCGGTGCAGGACATCGAAATGTGGCAGTTCCACCCGACCGGTATCGCCGGCGCTGGTGTGCTGGTCACCGAAGGCTGCCGTGGTGAGGGTGGTTACCTGATCAACGCCCATGGCGAGCGCTTCATGGAGCGTTATGCGCCGAACGCCAAAGACCTGGCCGGTCGCGACGTGGTTGCGCGCTCGATGGTCAAGGAAGTCATCGCCGGCAACGGCTGTGGCCCGGACAAGGACCACGTACTGCTGAAGCTCGACCACCTCGGCGAAGAAGTGCTGCACAGCCGTCTGCCGGGTATCTGCGAACTGTCCAAGACCTTCGCTCACGTCGACCCGGTCGTCGCTCCGGTCCCGGTCATCCCGACCTGCCACTACATGATGGGCGGCGTGCCGACCAACATTCATGGCCAGGCCATCACTCAGGACGCCAACGGCAATGACAAGATCATCGAAGGTCTGTTCGCTGTAGGTGAAGTGGCGTGCGTATCGGTGCACGGTGCCAACCGTCTGGGCGGCAACTCCCTGCTCGACCTGGTGGTATTCGGCCGTGCCGCTGGCCTGCACCTGGAAAAAGCGCTGAAAGAAGGCGTGGAGGTCCGTGGCGCCAGCGAAACCGACATCGAACAGTCGCTGTCGCGCCTGGCCGGTGTCAACGAGCGCAGCACCGGCGAAGACGTTGCCCCGCTGCGTAAAGAGCTGCAACAGTGCATGCAGAACTACTTCGGTGTATTCCGTACCGGCGAATACATGCAGAAGGGCATCCAACAACTGGCCGACCTGCGTGAGCGCATCGCGAAAGTCAAAATCGCGGACAAGAGCCAGGCGTTCAACACTGCGCGTATCGAAGCGCTGGAACTGCAAAACCTGCTCGAAGTCGCCGAAGCGACCGCGGTCGCGGCCGAGGCTCGTAAAGAGTCCCGTGGCGCCCACGCTCGTGAAGATTTCGAGGAGCGCGATGATCAGAATTGGCTGTGCCACTCCCTGTACTTCCCAGGCGAGAAGCGCGTTGCCAAACGTGATGTCAACTTCGCGCCGAAGACCGTTCCGGCATTTGAACCCAAGGTTCGGACTTATTAAGGGTGACTGATATGTTGCAAGTCAGTGTTTATCGCTACAACCCGGAGAAGGACGCTGCTCCGTTCATGCAGGACTTCCAGGTCGACACCGGCGGCAAGGACATCATGGTCCTCGACGTGCTGGCGCTGATCAAGGAGCAGGACGAAGGCTTCTCCTACCGTCGTTCCTGCCGTGAAGGCGTATGCGGTTCCGACGGCATGAACATCAACGGCAAGAACGGCCTGGCCTGCATCACGCCGATCTCCGCTGCCGGCCTCAAGGGCGGCAAGCTGGTGATTCGTCCGTTGCCGGGTCTGCCGGTCATTCGTGACCTGGTCGTCGACATGAGCATCTTCTACAAGCAGTACGAGAAGGTGCAGCCGTTCCTGCAGAACGATACGCCGGCTCCGGCCATCGAGCGTCTGCAGTCGCCGGAAGAGCGCGAGAAGCTCGATGGCCTGTACGAGTGCATCCTGTGCGCGTGCTGCTCGACCAGCTGCCCGTCGTTCTGGTGGAACCCTGACAAGTTCCTCGGTCCCGCTGCACTGCTGCAGGCCTATCGCTTCCTGGCCGACAGCCGTGACACCAAGACCGCTGAGCGTCTGGCTTCGCTGGACGATCCGTTCAGTGTGTTCCGTTGCCGCGGCATCATGAACTGCGTGAACGTTTGCCCCAAGGGTCTGAACCCGACCAAGGCGATCGGCCACGTGCGTAACATGCTGCTGCAGAGCGGTACCTGATTCGCAAGTTGCTATACCTGTAACACCTGCGAGTCCGGCTCAGGCCGGCCTCGCAGTAAAGCCAGAGCCGCAGCCCACAAAGCCGCGGCTCATACTCGAAAAATATGACGACCAGCAGGGGCATCCGGGCTGGTACCCGGACTATCTGCGGGAACCCAAGTGGCTTTATCCGAGTCGCAGCATCATGACTTTGATCAGGACCATGCGGTATTCACGCCGGTGGTGTCCCCTTACCGAGGGTGACCAAGCATGCAAGAAAGCGTGATGCAGCGCATGTGGGACAGTGCCCACCTATCCGGTGGCAACGCTGCCTACGTGGAAGAGCTCTACGAGCTCTACCTGCACGATCCCAACGCTGTGCCAGAAGAGTGGCGCACTTACTTCCAGAAGTTGCCGACCGACGGCAGCGCTGCAACGGACGTATCGCATTCGACCATTCGCGATCATTTCGTCCTGCTCGCCAAGAATTCGCGTCGTGCCCAGCCGGTTTCCGCCGGGGCCGTCAGCAGCGAGCACGAAAAGAAGCAGGTGGAAGTGCTGCGCTTGATCCAGGCCTACCGCATGCGTGGCCATCAGGCCGCCCAGCTCGACCCTCTGGGTCTGTGGGTGCGCACTGCGCCATCTGACCTGTCGATCAATCACTATGGCCTGACCGACGCGGATCTGGACACCACATTCCGCACTGGCGAGCTGTATATCGGCAAGGAAGAGGCAACGCTACGCGAAATCCGTGATGCGCTGCAGCAGACATATTGTCGCACCATCGGTGCCGAGTTCACCCACATTGTCGATTCCGGCCAGCGCAACTGGTTCGCCCAGCGCCTGGAAAGCGTGCGCGGTCGTCCGCAGTTTTCTGCCGAGGTGCAGGCGCATGTGCTCGAGCGCGTCACCGCTGCCGAAGGCCTGGAAAAGTACCTGGGTACCAAATACCCGGGCACCAAGCGTTTCGGCCTGGAGGGTGGCGAGAGCCTGATCCCGCTGCTGGACGAAATCATCCAGCGCTCCGGCTCCTACGGCACCAAGGAAGTGGTCATCGGCATGGCCCACCGCGGCCGTCTGAACGTGCTGGTCAATACCTTCGGCAAGAACCCGCGCGACCTGTTCGACGAGTTCGAAGGCAAGAAGACCGAAGGTCTGTCGTCCGGTGACGTGAAGTACCACCAGGGCTTTTCCTCCAACGTCATGACTGCCGGTGGCGAAGTGCACCTGGCGCTGGCGTTCAACCCCTCGCACCTGGAAATCGTTTCGCCGGTGGTCGAGGGCTCGGTGCGTGCTCGTCAAGATCGTCGTAGTGACGCCACTGGCGACAAGGTACTGCCGATTTCCATCCACGGTGACGCGGCTTTCGCCGGTCAGGGCGTGGTCATGGAAACCTTCCAGATGTCGCAGACCCGCGGCTACAAGACTGGCGGCACCATCCACATCGTGATCAACAACCAGGTCGGCTTCACCATCAGCAACCCGCTGGATGCGCGCTCCACCGAGTACGCGACCGACGTGGCGAAGATGATCCAGGCGCCGATCTTCCATGTGAACGGCGACGATCCGGAAGCCGTGCTGTTCGTCACTCAGTTGGCTGTCGATTACCGCATGCAGTACAAGCGTGACGTGGTCATCGACCTGGTCTGCTACCGCCGTCGTGGTCACAACGAGGCCGACGAGCCGAACGGTACTCAGCCGCTGATGTACCAGCAGATCGCCAAGCAGCGCACCACCCGTGAGCTGTACGCCGACGCTCTGATTGCAGCCGGCGTGCAGAGCAGCGACGACGTGCAGGCCAAGATCGACGAGTACCGTACTGCGCTGGACAACGGTCAGCACGTGGTCAAGAGCCTGGTCAAGGAGCCCAACAAGGAGCTGTTCGTCGACTGGCGTCCTTACCTGGGCCATGCCTGGACCGCGCGTCACGACACCCGTTTCGATCTGAAGACCCTGCAGGATCTGTCTTCCAAGCTGCTGGAGATCCCTGAGGGCTTCCTGGTTCAGCGTCAGGTCGCGAAGATCCTCGAAGACCGTCAGAAGATGGGCGCGGGCGGCTTGCCGATCAACTGGGGCTTCGCCGAGACCATGGCTTACGCCACTCTGCTGGTCGAAGGTCATCCGATCCGCATGACCGGTCAGGACATCGGCCGTGGCACCTTCTCGCACCGTCACGCGGTGCTGCACAACCAGAAGGATGCCTCGACCTACGTTCCGCTGAAGAACCTGTACGACGGTCAGCCGAAGTTCGAACTTTACGACTCCTACCTCTCCGAGGAAGCGGTACTGGCGTTCGAATACGGCTATGCCACCACCACGCCGAACGCGCTGGTGATCTGGGAAGCCCAGTTTGGTGATTTCGCCAACGGTGCCCAGGTGGTATTCGACCAGTTCATTTCCAGCGGCGAGACCAAGTGGGGCCGTCTCTGCGGTCTGACCGTTCTGCTGCCGCACGGCTATGAAGGGCAGGGGCCTGAGCACAGCTCGGCGCGTCTGGAGCGTTATCTGCAACTCTGTGCCGAGCACAACATGCAGGTGTGCGTGCCGACCACCCCGGCGCAGGTCTATCACATGCTGCGTCGCCAGGTGATTCGTCCGCTGCGCAAGCCGCTGGTGGTGCTGACGCCCAAGTCGCTGCTGCGTCACAAATTGGCCATCTCGACCCTGGAAGATCTGGCCGAAGGCTCCTTCCAGACCGTAATCGGCGAGATCGATTCGCTGGACCCGAAAAAGGTCGAGCGCCTGGTGCTGTGCAGCGGCAAGGTCTACTACGACCTGCTGGAAAAACGTCGTGCCGAGGGTCGCGAAGACATCGCCATCATTCGTATCGAGCAGCTCTATCCGTTCCCGGAAGACGACCTGGCCGAGGCGCTAGCGCCGTACAAGAACCTCAAGCACATCGTCTGGTGTCAGGAAGAACCGATGAACCAAGGCGCTTGGTACTGCAGCCAGCACCACATGCGTCGCGTCGCTACCGCGCACAAGAAGTCGCTGTTCCTGGAGTACGCCGGTCGTGATGCGTCGGCAGCGCCAGCCTGCGGCTATGCGTCGATGCACGCCGAGCAGCAGGAAAAACTGCTGCAGGACGCCTTTACTGTTTAACGCCTTCATCCGCTAGGTGGCAGGTGCCATCTGGCGGTAAAACCGAATTTAAGGAAACGCATACAATGGCTATCGAGATCAAAGCCCCAACCTTCCCGGAATCGGTTGCCGACGGCACCGTGGCCACCTGGCACAAGAAGCCGGGCGAAGCGGTCAAGCGCGATGAGCTGATCGTCGACATCGAAACCGACAAGGTCGTGATCGAAGTACTGGCCGAGGCCGATGGTGTTCTGGCTGAAATCATCAAGAACGAAGGCGACACCGTTCTCTCCAACGAGCTGCTGGGCAAGCTGACCGAAGGTGGCGCTGCCGCCGCTGCTCCGGCTGCCGCTCCGGCCGCTGCCGCCGCTCCGGCTCAGGCTGCTGCCCCGGCTGCCGCTGCTGGCGACGACGCCATCCTCTCGCCGGCCGCGCGCAAGCTGGCCGAAGAGAACGGCATCGACCCGAACAGCATCGCCGGCACCGGTAAAGGTGGCCGTGTGACCAAGGAAGACGTGGTCGCTGCCGTCGAAGCGAAGAAGAACGCTCCGGCTGCCGCTGCCAAACCGGCTGCTGCTCCGGCTGCTGCCGCTGCTGTCGTCGCCACTGGTGATCGCACCGAGAAGCGTGTGCCGATGACTCGCCTGCGCGCCAAGATCGCCGAGCGTCTGGTCGAGGCCCAGTCCTCCATGGCCATGCTGACCACCTTCAACGAAGTCGACATGACGGAAGTCATGGCCCTGCGTTCGAAGTACAAGGACCTGTTCGAGAAGTCCCACAATGGCGTGCGCCTGGGCTTCATGTCGTTCTTCGTCAAGGCCGCCACCGAAGCCCTGAAGCGCTTTCCGGCAGTCAACGCCTCGATCGACGGCAACGACATCGTTTACCACGGCTACGCCGACATCGGCGTTGCCGTGTCCAGCGACCGCGGTCTGGTGGTTCCGGTACTGCGTAATGCCGAGCAGATGAGCCTGGCTGAAATCGAGAGCGGCATCGCCACCTTCGGCAAGAAAGCCAAAGACGGCAAGCTGTCGATCGAAGAAATGACCGGCGGCACCTTCACCATCACCAACGGTGGTACCTTCGGTTCGATGATGTCGACGCCGATCGTCAACCCGCCGCAGGCTGCCATCCTGGGTATGCACAACATCATCCAGCGTCCGATGGCAATCAATGGTCAGGTGGTGATCCGTCCGATGATGTACCTGGCGCTGTCTTACGACCACCGCCTGATCGATGGTAAGGAAGCCGTGACCTTCCTGGTGACCATCAAGAACTTGCTTGAAGACCCGGCTCGCCTGCTGCTGGAAATCTAAAAGCCAGTCTCCTCCACGGCGGCCCTGTTCTCAGGGCCGTCCGGTTTATTCGAGAAGGAATACGTTATGACCCAGAAATTCGACGTGGTAGTCATCGGTGCCGGCCCTGGTGGCTATGTAGCCGCCATCAAAGCAGCGCAGCTCGGCCTGAAGACTGCCTGCATCGAGAAGTACCAGGGCAGCGACGGCAAGGTCGCTCTCGGCGGCACCTGCCTGAACGTCGGTTGCATTCCTTCCAAGGCGCTGCTGGACAGCTCCTGGAAGTATCACGAAGCGAAAGACGGTTTCGCCGTGCATGGTATCGAAGCCAAGGGCGTGACCATTGACGTCCCGGCCATGGTGGCGCGCAAGAACACCATCATCAAGAACCTCACCGGCGGTGTTGCCGGACTGTTCAAGGCCAACGGTGTAACCCTGCTCGAAGGCCACGGCAAGCTGCTGGCCGGCAAGCAAGTGGAAGTCACTGGCACCGACGGCAAGACCCAGGTGGTCGAAGCCGCTCACGTGATCATCGCCTCTGGCTCCAAGCCGGTCGAGATCCCGCCGGCCCCGGTCGATCAGGACGTCATCGTTGACTCCACCGGTGCCCTGGAATTCCAGAGCGTACCGAAGAAGCTGGGCGTTATCGGCGCTGGTGTGATCGGTCTGGAGCTGGGCTCGGTATGGGCTCGCCTGGGTGCCGAAGTCACCGTGCTGGAAGCCATGGACAAGTTCCTCGCTGCCGCCGACGAGCAGGTCGCCAAGGAAGCCCTGAAAACCCTGACCAAGCAGGGGCTGGACATCCGCCTGGGCGCCCGCGTCACGGCTACCGAGGTCAAGAAGAAGCAGGTTACCGTCACCTTCACCGACGCCAATGGCGAGCAGAAGATGGTGTTCGACAAGCTGATCGTGGCCGTTGGCCGTCGCCCGGTGACCACCGACCTGTTGGCCGCTGACAGCGGTGTGGATCTGGACGAGCGTGGCTTCATCTTCGTCAATGACCAGTGCGAAACCAGCGTTCCGGGTGTATACGCCATCGGTGACGTGGTGCGCGGCATGATGCTGGCTCACAAGGCCTCGGAAGAGGGCGTGATGGTTGCCGAGCGTATCGCCGGCCACAAGGCGCAGATGAACTACGACCTGATCCCCTCCGTGATCTACACCCACCCGGAAATTGCATGGGTCGGCAAGACCGAGCAGCAGCTGAAGGCCGAAGGCATTGCCGTCAATGTCGGCACCTTCCCGTTCGCTGCCAGCGGTCGTGCCATGGCGGCCAACGACACCGGCGGCTTCGTCAAGGTCATCGCTGACGCCAACACCGACCGTGTACTGGGCGTTCATGTGATCGGCCCAAGCGCTGCCGAGCTGGTACAACAAGGTGCGATCGGCATGGAATTCGGCACCAGCGCCGAAGACCTGGGCATGATGGTCTTCTCCCACCCGACCCTGTCCGAGGCGCTGCACGAAGCGGCCCTGGCGGTCAACGGTGGCGCGATCCATATCGCCAATCGCAAGAAGCGCTGAGTGTGCAAGTGGCCGGTAATGTCCGGCCACTGCAGTAGTTGTTGTAAGCCGCCGTGGTAGGCGGGGCGTCGTGTAATCGCCTCATCGCTACGGTGGTGTTTGCAAGCAGAACCACGTCGGGTGGCCCGCGTCGAGTTTGACTCGCGGCGGAAGGCCTGGCGGACTGCTTCGGCAGTCACAGGTGGCGCGGTATCACAAGTGCAGCGCCGAATGCGCAATACCTAAACGAAGACGGTAGACAAGCATGAATCTTCACGAGTATCAGGGTAAGCAGCTGTTCGCTGAATACGGCCTGCCTGTATCCAAGGGCTTCGCGGTAGACACCCCGGAAGAAGCCGCAGAAGCCTGCGAAAAAATCGGCGGCAGCGAGTGGGTCGTCAAGGCTCAGGTCCACGCTGGTGGCCGCGGTAAAGCCGGTGGCGTAAAGCTGGTCAAGAGCAAAGAAGACGCCAAGGCCTTCGCCGCCAACTGGCTGGGCAAGCGTCTGGTGACTTACCAGACTGACGCCAATGGTCAGCCGGTCAGCAAAATCCTGGTCGAATCCTGCACCGACATCGCCAAGGAACTGTACCTGGGCGCTGTAGTGGACCGCTCCAGCCGTCGCATCGTGTTCATGGCTTCCACCGAAGGTGGCGTGGACATCGAGAAAGTGGCCCACGAAACCCCTGAGAAGATCCTCAAGGCCACCATTGATCCGCTGGTTGGCGCTCAGCCGTACCAGGGTCGTGAGCTGGCTTTCCAGCTGGGTCTGGAAGGCAAGCAGGTCGCTCAGTTCGCCAAGATCTTCGTAGGTCTGGCCAAGCTGTTCAAAGATCACGATCTGGCTCTGCTGGAAGTCAACCCGCTGGTCATCAAGGCTGACGGCGACCTGCACTGCCTGGATGCGAAGATCAACATCGACGCTAACGCCATGTACCGTCAGCCGAAGCTGAAGACCTTCCACGACCCGTCGCAAGACGATCCTCGTGAAGCCCACGCTGCCAGCTTCGAGCTGAACTACGTGGCCTTGGAAGGCAACATCGGCTGCATGGTCAACGGTGCCGGTCTGGCCATGGGTACCATGGACATCGTCAACCTGCACGGCGGCAAGCCAGCCAACTTCCTCGACGTAGGTGGCGGCGCAACCAAAGAGCGCGTGACCGAAGCGTTCAAGATCATCCTGTCCGACAGCAACGTCGCTGCCGTTCTGGTGAACATCTTCGGCGGCATCGTTCGTTGCGACATGATTGCCGAAGGCATCATCGGCGCCGTGAAAGAAGTCGGCGTGAAAATCCCGGTGGTCGTCCGCCTGGAAGGTAACAACGCTGAGCTGGGCGCCAAGGTCCTGGCTGAAAGCGGCCTGAACATCATCGCGGCAACCAGCCTGACCGACGCTGCTCAGCAAGTCGTCAAAGCTGCGGAGGGCAAGTAATGAGCGTCCTGATCAATAAAGACACCAAAGTCATCTGCCAGGGCTTCACCGGCTCGCAGGGTACTTTCCACTCCGAACAAGCCATCGCCTACGGCACCAAGATGGTTGGCGGCGTGACTCCGGGTAAAGGTGGCACTACCCACCTGGGCCTGCCAGTGTTCAACACTGTCAAAGAAGCTGTCGAAGCCACTGGCGCTGACGCTTCGGTCATCTACGTTCCGGCTCCGTTCTGCAAAGACTCGATTTTGGAAGCTGCATTCGGTGGCATCAAGCTGATCGTCTGCATCACTGAAGGCATTCCTACCCTGGACATGCTGGATGCCAAGGTCATCTGCGACGAGCTGGGCGTTCGCCTGATCGGCCCGAACTGCCCGGGCGTGATCACTCCCGGCGAGTGCAAGATCGGCATCATGCCGGGTCACATCCACCTGCCAGGCAAGGTAGGCATCGTGTCGCGTTCCGGCACCCTGACCTATGAAGCCGTCAAGCAGACCACCGACGCCGGCTTCGGCCAGTCCACCTGCGTGGGCATCGGCGGCGACCCCATCCCGGGCTCCAACTTCATCGATATCCTGAAACTGTTCCAGGAAGATCCGAAGACCGAAGCGATCGTCATGATCGGTGAGATCGGCGGTTCGGCTGAAGAAGAAGCGGCTGCCTACATCAAGGCCAACGTCACCAAGCCTGTAGTTTCCTACATCGCTGGTGTGACCGCTCCTCCCGGCAAGCGCATGGGCCATGCTGGCGCCATCATTTCCGGCGGCAAGGGCACTGCAGACGAGAAATTCGCTGCACTGCAGGACGCTGGCGTGAAAACCGTGCGTTCCCTGGCTGACATCGGTAAGGCCCTGGCCGAGCTGACCGGTTGGGAAGTCAAGAAGGCCTAAGCCTTCGCTGACTGCTCGCGAAAAGGCCACCTTCGGGTGGCCTTTTTGTTTTTGAGCGCGTGCGTATCTGGCGATACGTATCCTCTGGCGCCTTATCCCACGAGCGGGGCAGGGGGCCTCAGGCCGGACATTGGATGCGCACATGCGCCGCGAGCCTTAATCGAACTGATACTGCACGCCCGCGCCAACATACCAGGCGCGCTCCGGGCCGGGTTCGTAGTAGCGGCCGTTGCCGTCACCGACTATCACCGATCCGATGTACTCGCGATCCAGCAGGTTGTCGATGCGCAGCACCTGGTTGAAGGTCAATGCGCCGGCCTTCTGCTCGAAGCGCGCCTGCCAGTTGAACAGCGCATGGCTGGGCGCCGTCTTGGCGGTATTGCTGTCCTCGACATAGAGCTTGCTGCGGTACAGGCCTTCGACGGCGGTGCTGAAGCCTTCGACCGGTTGCCAGGCCAGTTCGCCATACAGCGTGCGTGCGGGAATGCCGGGCAGGTGGTTACCTTCTTCGATCAGGCGGCCGTTGCTGGTGAAATCCTTGCTGTAGGTGGCATCGATCTCGGTGTAGGCGAGGTTGGCGCGCAGGGTGTCGCTCAAGCGGCTTTCCAGTGCCAGCTCGAGGCCCCTGCGGCGAGTCTGTGCGGCGTTCTGGAAGCGTGAGCGGCCGCCGCTGGCCGACGCCACCACCAGCTCGTCGTCGGTGTCGATCTGGAACAGCGCCAGTTGCAGGCTGGTCGCTTGTGCGAGGCGGGCCTTGAGACCGATTTCAATTTGCTCGCTGGTGGCCGGTTTCAGCTCGAAGCCGAAGCTGTTGTCGGGACCGGAATAGGACAGCTCGTTCAGCGTCGGCGTCTCCAGCCCCTTGCCCCAGCTGGCATAGATATTCAGATCTGGTAGCAGGGCGTAACTGGCGCCAAGAGTGGGCGTGAGCTCACGGTAGGTGACCGAGCCGCTGTCGTCGCCATTGCTCAGAAAGCGGTCATCCACGTCGAACTCCACCTGGCTGTGGCGCAGACCAGCCTGCAGGTCGAGTTTGCCCAGTTGCCAGGCTGCCTGGACGTAGGGCGACAGGCTGGTGACCTCGTTGCGCTCGTCGCGGCGCAGATTACCTTTCACGCCCAGGGTGGTGCCGATGAAGTTCTCGTAGCCCTGACGGTCATCGCGCGAATAGTCGTAGTCCAGGCCGGTGGTGACAGTCAGCAGGCTGCTGCCGAGGTCGAAGGAGTGAATCCAGCGGTTGCCGATGCCGTGGAAGCGGCGTTCGAAATCGATCACGCCACCGGACTGAGAGGCCGGTGTCTGCGCGGCCACAGGGATCGACTGGTACTGGATCACCCGCCGCGTGCCGCTGTAGACCGTGCTCTGCCAGGTGCCGGCGGCGAAGCTACGCTCGTAGTTGAGGGCGAACTGGCGATGATCGACGGTCTTGCGCGTATCGAACTGCAGTGCGCTGGGCGCGGCAGATCGCCGATCAGCCTGTACCTGATCCCAGCTCAGACCCTGCGGGTCTTGTGTGCCGTTCTGATCCAGTTCACTGAAGCTGAGGCTGAGCTTGCTGAGGTCATCCGGGTACAGGGTCAGTTTGGCGAAGGTCTTGTCGAGGATGGCGCCGCTGTGGTCGCGGTAACCGTCTGTCTCGAAATGCGAGCGGTTGATGATGAAACCGGCTCTGTCGTTGCCGCCTTCGGCCGAGACACGGGTACGGCTGGTGCCGTAAGTGGCCTGGGAGGTGTCCAGCGCGACCTTGGGGGCACCTTCGCCATCGCGCGAGAACAGCTGGATGACACCGCCGGAGTTGCTGCCGTAGACGCTGGCGAATGGCCCACGCAGGACCTCGATGCGCTCCAGGGAGTCGAGGTCGAAGGTCGCCGCCTGGCCCTGGCCGTCCGGATTGGACAGCGGCACACCATCAGCCAGCAGCTTGATGCCACGAATGCCAAAGGCCGAGCGGGCGCCGAAGCCGCGTGAGGATATTTGCAGGTCCTGCGCATAATTTTGCCGATTCTGCACCACCAGTCCCGGGACGCTGCCGAGTGCTTCGGAGAGGTTGACGCCGGGTTTGCCCAGAGTGGCTTGTTCGGCATCGATGCGGTTGACCGAGAAGGGCAGTTGCCAGCCGCTGGCCTGATACCGGCTGCCGGTGACCACCAGTGGGTCGGCCTGGTAGGTGGAGTTTTCGGCCTGTGCAGCCAGTGGCAGGAACAGTGTGGGCAGCCAGAAGCGGGGGCTCAGCCGGTACATAAGCGAAATGTCTCCCTCGGGGCAGGTAGGCGATATTGAACGTGTCAGTCAGCAGCGGACCAGAGCTGGGTGATAGCCATTAGCGGAAATGCTCTACGAAATGTTGCCGAAAGAGGGTTGTCGGATGATTTGGATAGCGCTAACATCCGGATCAAACAATGAGCGGTGCCACCTCGATGGTGCCCATGGAGTTCCCATGCAACAGCAGCCTTGCGCATTGCCTGCCCGTACCACCCTGGTGGTCATGGGGGTCAGTGGCTCCGGCAAGAGCGAGATCAGCCAGGCGGTCGCCACCGCACTCGGTTGGCGCCATATCGAAGCCGATCATTTCCATCCTCCCGAAAACGTAGCGCGCATGCGCGCGGGCATCCCACTGAGTGACGAAGACCGTCGCCACTGGCTGGATGCGCTGTGCGAGCAGATGCTGGCCGCGCAGGCCGCGGGTGAATGTTTCGTACTGGCTTGCTCGGCGCTCAAGCGCGCTTACCGCGAGCGCCTGCGTCAGTCGGTTCCGGGGTTGCAGTTCGTGCACCTGGATATCGACCACGCCACCGCGGTGCAACGTGTCGGCGCTCGGCCCGGACATTTCATGCCGACTTCGCTGGTCGACAGCCAGTTCGCCACCCTCGAAAGCCCGGCAGGCGAACCATACGTACGAGTCGTCGATGCGCAGCAGTCGCGGCAAGCGTTGGTGGCCGACATTCAGGCTTGGGTACGTCGCGAAGCGGTGGAGGCCGTGTCGAGCCAGGCTCAGGATATGCTCGATAGCGAAATTGATAGCGCTAACCAGGCGGCTCAGCTAGGCGCCGAGCCGATCTACGAAGGCCGCATCGCGCGCATGTTCGATCGCCTGACCGATGGGCTGATGGCGGTTCTGATGGCCTTCATGGTGGTGGCGGTGTTTACCAATGTGGTGCTGCGCTACGCCTTCGGCACCGGCTGGCCGGGTGCCGAGGAGCTTTCACGGCTGGCGTTCGTCTGGCTGGTCTTCGTCGGTGTGGCCTCTGGTATGCGCCGCGGCGAGCTGATGACCTTCCGCATGATTCGCGACCGCTTCCCGCTGCTGGCGCAGCGATTGGTGGATTCACTGAGCTGGATTCTCGTGGCAGGAGCGAGCCTGCTCTCGGCCTTGGGTGCCTGGAATCAGGTGCAGTTCGGCTGGGGCAATGTCAGTACCGTGGTCGGTTATCCGGTGGTGCTGGCGATGCTGCCGGTGCTGGCGAGCATGCTGGTGCTGGCGATTCTGGCGGTGGTGCAGTTGGTCAACCTCTGGCGGCGTACGCCGCAGGTGAGGCTGACCCAGGCTCACGTCGAATGATGCTGGCCCAATTCCAACAATACGGGCACTGCCCAGCGAGGACCTGCCGATGACTGTCGCGGTATTTCTTTCTTCCCTGCTGGGGTTCATGGCATTCGGCATGCCCATCGCCTTCGCCCTGATCCTCACCGCGGCCGTACTGATGTGGTACCTGGATTTCTGGGACGTGCAGTTGCTGGCGCAGAACCTGCTCGCCGGCGCTGACAGCTTCCCGCTGCTGGCGGTGCCGTTCTTCATACTGGCTGGCGAACTGATGAACGCCGGCGGTATTTCCCGGCGCATCATCGCCATGGCGCAGGCCTACTTTGGCCACCTGCGCGGAGGCCTCGGTTACGTTGCCATTGCGGCCGCCGTGCTACTGGCCAGTATGTCCGGTTCGGCACTGGCCGATACCGCGGCACTGGCCACCTTGCTGTTGCCGATGATGCGCCAGCGCGGTTATCCGGTGCATTCCTCGGCGGGACTGGTAGCCGCTGGCGGCATCATCGCGCCGATCATTCCGCCATCGATGCCGTTCGTGATCTATGGCGTGGTCACCAACACCTCCATCAGCCAGCTGTTCATGGCAGGTCTGGTGCCGGGGCTGATCATGGGCGCAGGTCTGATCATTGCCTGGACTCTGATCGCCCGGGGTTTCACCGAGCCAACGCCACCCAAGGCCAGCGCCGCCGAGCGTCGTCGGGTGCTGATCGACGGTGCTGCGGCGCTGATGTTGCCGGTAATCATCGTCGGTGGTCTGCGCTTCGGTATCTTCACCCCTACCGAAGCGGCGGTGGTCGCTGCGGTCTACGCCTTGGCCGTTTCCACCTTGCTCTACCGCGAGCTGAGCTGGGGCGATCTGATGGAAACCCTGACCCGCGCCAGCCGCACCACGGCGTCGGTGATGTTCCTGTGCGCCGCTGCCACGGTATCGGCCTACATGATCACCCTGGCGCAGTTACCGGACGAGATTGGCGCCATGCTCGGGCCGTTGGCCGAACACCCGCGACTGCTGGTGCTGGCGATCATGCTGCTGATGATCGCAGTGGGCATGGTGCTCGACCTGACCCCGACCATCCTGATTCTGGCACCGGTACTGGCTCCCATCGCGATCAAGGCCGGTGTCGATCCGGTGTACTTCGGCGTGATGTTTGTGCTGATCGGCTCCATCGGCCTGATCACGCCGCCTGTGGGCACCGTGCTTAACGTCGTCGGTGGTATCGGCAAGTTGCGCATGGAAGTGCTGGTACGCGGCGTCATGCCGTTCTTCCTGATTTACCTGATCATCGTCGCGATGCTGGTGGCGTTTCCGTCCATCGTCACCGTGCCGCTGGCCTGGCTGCGCTGAGTTGACCTGACGGCGTTGGCGCGCCGACATCATTCACAACAATAAGAGGTAGACCCGATGAAACGTCCACTGCTCGCCATCCTCACCGCTGCCATGCTGTGCAGTCCGCTCGCCAGTTTCACCGTCCATGCCGATGACGTGCGCTCACGCATGATCCGCTTCGGTTACGGTCTCAACGAGAACAGCAATCAGGGCCGCGCGGCCAAGTTGTTCGCCGAGGAGGTCGCCAAGGCCTCCGACGGCAAGCTGAAGGTGCGTACCTTCGGTGCCGCCAGCCTGGGCTCGGATGATCAGATGCAGAGTGCGCTGATTGGCGGCGCGCAGGAAATGATGGTCGGTTCCACCGCGACCCTGGTGGGCATCACCAAGGAAATGGCGGTGTGGGACACGCCTTTCCTGTTCAGCAGTGCCGAGCAGGCCGATGCCGTGCTCGACGGCCCGGTGGGCCGCCAGGTAATGGACAAGCTGGAAGAGAAGGGCCTGGTCGGCTTGGTGTACTGGGAGAACGGCTTCCGCAACCTGACCAACAACACGCGGCCGATCAGCAGGCTGGAGGACCTCTCCGGCGTCAAACTGCGCGTGATGCCCAACCCGGTATTCCTCGAGACCTTCAAACTGATGGGCGCCAATGCCGTGCCGCTACCATTCTCCGAGCTGTTCACCGCGCTGGAGACCAAGGCCGTCGACGGCCAGGAAAATCCCTTCAACACCATTCTTTCCTCGAAATTCTACGAGGTGCAGAAGTACCTGACCGTGACCAACCACGTGTACAGCCCGTGGATCGTCACCGTGTCCAAGCGCTGGTGGGATGGCCTGTCGCAAACCGAGCAGAACATCCTGCTGGAAGCGGCGAAGAAGGCGCGTGACTTCGAGCGTAAGGACACCCGCGAGGAAGCTGCCCGTGCCCTGGCCGAGCTGAAAGACAAGGGTATGCAGATCAACGAAGTGGAAGCGGCGCAAGTGCAGCGCATGCGTGAGCAGGCCGCGCCAGCGATCCAGAAGGTCGTCGACACAGTCGGTCAGCAACTGTTCGATCAGGTGCAGGCTGAGGCCGAAAAGGCCGCTCTATAAGGGCTTGCCCAGGATTGGCGCGCTCAGTGCGCCGCTGATTCTGGGCAGGTTCGCAGTTTCGCGGGGCACGCAGGTGGTAACGCTCCTTGCATGGTGGCGTTACCCCGGGCGGCGTGTCCCGCGCTTTATTCCCCGGTGGGGCTGGTAGAATCGGCCGCTGAAATCATTGGAGGCGCTATGAGCCAACGCCGTCGCCGGTCCGCAGAACGTGTCACCTTGTCCGACGTGGCCAAGGCCGCGGGCTGCTCGTTGATGTCCGCTTCGCGCGCGCTGTCGCAGCCGGGGCGGGTGTCCGATGCGTTGCGCGAGCAGGTGATGCGCGCGGCCCAGGCGCTGGGTTACGTGCCTAATCCGGCTGCGCGGGCATTGGCCAGTTCACGCTCGAACCTGGTGGCGGTAGTTATCCCGTCGCTGTCGAACTCGGTGTTCGTCGATACCGTGGAGGCCATCCAGCGGGTGCTGATGCCGGCCGGCTTCGAAATGATGATCGGCGTCAGTCATTACCGGGTCGAGGAGGATGAGCGTCTATTGCGTTCCTATCTGGCGCACCAGCCAGCGGGGCTGCTGCTCACTGGCTTCGAGCGCAGCGATGCGGCGCGCGAAATCCTCGGTGCCAGCAGTTGCCCATTGGTGACGTTGATGGAATTGAGCGAGGAGCCGGAGGATTACTGCGTCGGCTTCTCTCAGGTCGAAGCGGGGGCCGCGATGACCCGTGCCCTGGTGCAGCGTGGTTACCGCCATATCGCCTTCGCCGCAGCGCAGCTTGACCCACGCACCCTGCAGCGCGCAGAAGGCTACCGTCAGGTGATGCGCTACCTCAATCGACATGATCCGGCGTTGGAGTTGCTGACACCGCAGTTGTCATCCATCGGCTTGGGCGCCGAGTTGCTCGATCGCCTGCTGGCACAGCAGCCGCAGATCGATGCGGTGTTCTTCAACAACGACGACCTGGCCATGGGCGCGCTGTTCCGCGCGCGTCAGTTGGGTCTGGACGTGCCGGGACGCCTGGCCATCGCCGGTTTCAACGATTTGCCAGCTGCAGCCTGGATGCATCCGGCCTTGAGTACCGTGCGTACCACCCGTGGTCGTGTCGGTGAGCTGGCGGCGAACATGCTGCTGGCGCTGATGCGTGGCGAAACGCCGGAGCAGCACTGCATCGACGTCGGCTTCGAACTGGTGATGCGCGACAGCGCCTGAGGTCTACTGCTTCTTGTTGGCCGCCGCCAATTGCTCGGCGGCGTCCAGGCGCAGGCGTTCACGCTCATCGAAACGTTCTGCTGCCAGGGCCTCGATCGCCACGCGCTTGTCGCTGTTGCTGAGCCCCTCATTGGCCTGAATCTTCGTCTTGGCGGTGATGTAGTCATCCAGACGTCGCTGCCAGTTCTGTCGTTGGCTATCCAGCGCCTCCAGGCGCGTGGTGGCTTCGGCGCCTACCAACTGCTGACGCATCTGGCGGATCTGCGCCGCGCTGGCGCCTTCGGCCTGCAGGCGTGCGGTGTGCTGCCGCAGTTCCTGCTGCAACTGCGGCAGTACGGCGTCCTGCAGCTCTTCAGGCAGGGATGCGCGCAGGCGGTCGATGGCAACGCCTCTTTCCTCTGCGCTCATTGTGCTGTCGTGCTGGATGGCCAGGCGCTCCAGAGTGAAGCGATTGTAGCCTTCCTCACGGGCGAAGAAGGCCTGGTGGGTTTCGCTGTCGAACAACCTTGCGCGCAGGGCCTGCACGGCGGTCTCGCGCTGGCGCATGGCGTCCAGGCTGGCCATTTGTGGCAGGTCGCGCTCCAGCAGCACCAGCTCTCGCTTGTAGCTCAGGTATTGCTCCAGCAGTGCCTGCGCGCGGGCTCGTGCAGGTTCCTGCAATTGGCTGTCAATGTAATTGCGCAGGCGTGACACGCTGGCATCCAGGCTTTCCTCGCCGATGCTGGCGAGGAAGTAATCGAAGATCCGGCGGATGTCTTCGCTGATGATCAGATTGCCGGCAGCGTCCACGCGAAAGCTGCCGTCGACTTCGGTGCCGACGAAGGAGCTGGGCAGGGTCGGCGTCGTGGCCTTCTTCTGCGTTTTTTGGTTGGTCGCTGTTAAGGCCTCTGCAGCCGGGGCCGGTCCAGGCTGCGTAGCCTTGGCAGTGGCGGCGGGAGGCATGAATTGGGTCGGTTGGTGTCCGGGTTGCAGGTAAAGCATCAACGCCAGGCCGGCAACGATCAGTAAAGGCAGGGCGAACAGGGTTTTCTTCACGGCAGGTTCCAGTAAGGCGTTCGAACCATTGCTCAGCGCTGGTACCTCGCAGGGTGCGCCGAGCGCACCGAAATGCCGACGTTCCCAGCATCCGGTGCGCGCGGCGCACCCTACGAAGCGCAGCAGTTCAGAGCCCGGCGTTCTTCAGGCGGTTGGCGTGCTGGCGATAGACAGTCACCGGGTCGGTCTCGAACAGACTGGTCAGGCCCAGGGTCTGGTTGACCTCGTCGAGATGGTTCATTCGGTAGTTGTCACGAATCACCTGGCCCATGCGCGAGCTGCAGCGGCCGACCAGACCGTCGTTGGCTTCGTTGCCGAAGGTCAGTGAGGAGGCGCCCATCAGCAGGTCGCTCGGGTCGAGCAGGTTGGTCAGCGGGCTGGTGCCGCTCCAGGAGTAATAGCGCACGCCGTTGACGCTATAGGCACCTTCGCCGCAGGCGCTGGTGGGTATGCCTTGTGGGAACTTGGCATTGAAGCGTGCTGCACCCTCGCTGTTGAGCGACTCCAGCGAGCCCAACGCATTCTGTGGGGTGGTACTGGAACTGCCGGAGAGGAAGTTGATCAGCGTCCCCAGTCCGTTGACGATGCCAACCAGCAGCGGGGTGGCGACCGGACCTGCCGGGCCGTCGCTGATGCCCTTGAGGAAGTCGGCGGTGGCCGAACCCTTGTGCGGTGCACCGACGCTGGTGACCGATGCCACCAGATCCGGGCGTACGGCGGCGACGTACCGGGTGGTTGGGCCGCCATGGCTGTGGCCGATCAGGTTGACCTTGCCTTTACCGCTGATGGCGACGATGTCCTCGACCTGCTGCAGCAATTGCTCGCCGCGCGCTTCGGAGGTGTCCAACTGGCTGACTTCGGTGACATAGACACTGGCACCGTCACGGCGCAGTGCCGCCGGGATGCCATACCAGTAATCGACGCCGAGGATGCTGTCGAAGCCGAGCATGCCGTGGCCGAGGACGATCGGGTACTTGGTCTGGGTGTAGCCGGATGAACCGAACCAGAAAGCCTGGGTCTGGCCGCTGGCGAGCAGGCCGGTACCGAGGCAGAGGGCGAGCAGGGTTTTATTGTTCTTCATGGGCGCTCTCGATGATTTTTGTTGAGGCAGTCAGCTGCTTCCCGCAACACAGATCACGCCCATTCCGTGGCGCGTACGGCGCAAGAGCGATGGCAGGAAACATGCCATCGTCCTGCAGATTCCAGCGAGCCCTCTATACAAGCGGTTTCCGGGATTTTCGGGCAACTTGGCGTAGATATCGTTGCGTGTTTTCTGTTACGTGGCGAAACGTCAGGTCGCGCCGAGGGCCGCAATCGATCTGGCCAGGCGGGGCGTCCATGGCCAGGAACGGGTCTTTTGAGCGGATGGAAATGCGCGGATCGACCGTCGCCCAATCGAAGGTTGGGGTCGAAGTGGGGTGCGCCTTGACAGTTTGCCGTGGGCTTCTCTAGGATGCGCCCTGCGCCGATTTAAACAGCTACTTGCGGGGCGCCACAGGGTGTTGTCATCAACGCCTGAAATTCCGCTAAAGCGCTGGTTCGGTGTCGCCTCTCACCGCTGCCCAGCGGGATTCTCGAGGCGGAGACTCGACCATGATCTGTCCCCAACCCCTTATTCGTCTGGCGCCCATCACCTCGGGCCTGCTGCTGCGCAATCCGCGCGTGCTGCTGGGCGGCAGCCACCAGCCTACCTTGCTGCGCTATCTCGAAGGCTGGCCCAAGCGCTGGGCCGGGTCGCGTGCCTTTCGCATCCAGTTCGTGCAGAACGGCGAGTCGCTGAGCCGCTTCGCGCGCGACAGCTTCGATCTGGCCGTGATCCAGGCCCCCAGCGCCGAGGACCTGGCACAAACTGTCGGTGAGCTGGTGCGGGTGGCGCGTCAGGGGCTGATTACCCGGCGCTAGCTGGGCTGTGGGGAAGTCGGCCATCTGCGTAGGAGCGAGCTCTGCTCGCGAAGCTTTTTAAACGCCATTATTGCGAGCAGAGCTCGCTTCTACAGCACCTAGGGATATTCGATCTCGACGATATAGCAGGTCTTCTCTCCACTGGGGCTGTGCACCCGCACTTCGGCGTCCAGCTCCTTGCCGACCAGGGCGCGGGCCAGAGGCGAGTCGATACTGATCAGGCCCTGTTTCAGGTCCAGCTCGTCGGGGCCGACAATGCGGTAGCGCGACTGTTCGCCGTCTTCGTCTTCGATGGTGACCCAGGCACCGAAGTACACCTTGTTCGGATCGGACGGTTTGTCGCTGACGACCTTGAGCTTCTCCAGACGCTTGGTGAGAAAGCGCACACGGCTGTCAATCTCGCGTAGCATCTTCTTGCCGTAGGTGTATTCGGCGTTCTCCGAACGATCGCCCTGCGCCGCCGCTTCGCTGACCGATTGCGTCACCTGTGGCCTGCGCACATGCCACAACTCGTGAAGTTCGGCGCGCAGTCGTGCTTCGCCCTCTGGCGTGATCAGTGGTGTACCGGCAGGGCGAGGGGGGCGATAGCGGCTCATGGTGTCTCGGGTATGAAGAGGGGCGCCAAGTTTAGCAAACCCCTCTCACGGTTCTCAGCCTTCGCGTAGCACGCTCAACGGGCTGGCATTCAGTGCGCGGCGAGTGCCGAGCACGCCAGCCAGACCGATCAGCAGGGCGCCGATCAGCGGCAGCAGAAGCAGCCAGGGGTGCGGTTGCCAGCTCATGTCGAATGCGTAGCGATAGAGCAGAAAGCTCACCAGCTCGCAGCCAAGCGCGGCCAGCAGGCCGGCAGCCGCGCCGAGCAGGCCGAACTCGGCGCGGCGAGCGCTGATCAGCAGCTTGCGTTCGGCACCCAGTGCGCGCAGCAGCGCGCCCTGGCGGATGCGTTCGTCCAGTGTCGCCTGCAGCCCAGCGAGCAGCACGGTGATGCCGGCGGCGAGTACGAACAACAGCACGTACTCGATGGCCAGGGTGACCTGAGCGAGGATGCTGCGCAGTTGCGCCAGCAGGGCGTCGACCTGCAGCAGCGTCACGCTGGGGAAGGCGCGACTGAGCGTTATGAGCTCCGCATCCTGGCCGGGCGGCAGGTAAAAGCTGGTCAGATAGGTGGCAGGCAGGTCCTGCAGGGTCTGCGGCTCGAAGATCATGTAGAAGTTGGGCTGGAAGCTGTCCCAATCCACCTGGCGCAGACTGGTCACCTGCGCGTCGCGTTCGATCCCGCCGACGTTGAAACGCAACTGGTCGCCGAGCTTCAGTTGCAGGCTTTCGGCCAGCTCGGATTCGACGGAAACGCCAGGCAGCTCGCTGGCGTGCGCAGCGCCCCACCAATTACCAGCGGTGATCAGGTTGTCGGATGGCAGGTCCTCGGCCCAGGTCAGGCTCAGGTCGCGCTGGATGGCGCGCTCGCCGCGACTTTCCTTGGTTACCAATTGGCGTACCGGCTCACCGTTGATCATGATCAGTCGGCCCGGCACCACGGGATACAGCGGGGCAGGATGCGGCGATAGCTCGGCCAGGCGTGCGGCGAACGCGTCGCGCTCGGCAGGCAGCACATTGAGGGCGAAATGATTGGGCGCGTCCTCCGGCAACTGGTCCTGCCAGGTATCGAGCAGCTCGCCGCGCAGCAGGGCGATCAGCGCCATGGCCAGCAGGATCAGGCCGAACGCCAGCGATTGCCCGGCTGCAGCCAGCGGATGGCGTAGCAGTTGGCCCAGGCCCAGGCGCCAGGGCAGGGCAGCGCGCTGCAGCAGGCGGCGCAGGCTTTGCAAGCCGAGCAACAACAGGCCGCCGAGTAGCAATGCGGCGAGTAGTCCGCCACCCAGTAATGCCAGCGTCAGGCGCAGATCCAGGCTCAGGCGCCACATGATCAAACCCAGTGCGATCAGCGCTGCACCGTAGACCAGCCAGGAGCTGGCCGGCACCGGCAGCATATCGCGGCGCAAGACGCGCAGCGGCGGCACGCGGCCGAGCGCGGCCAGCGGCGGCAGGGCGAAACCGGCCAATGCCACCAGGCCGGTGGCCATGCCGGCCAATGCGGGCCACAGGTCGGCAGGCGGCAGATCATCCGGGATCAGCCCGCGCAGCAGATAGAAGAGCACGTGTTGGCCGGCCCAGCCCAGCAGCGCGCCGATCAGGCAGGCGATCAGCCCGAGCAACGCCAGCTGCAGGCCGAACAGGGCCAACGCTTCACGCCGTGATAGCCCGAGGCAACGCAGCAGCGCGCTGGCATCGAAGCGCCTCGCCGCGAAGCGAGCGGCCGAGAGTGCTACCGCGACACCAGCGAGCAACACAGCTGCCAGGCTGGCCAGGTTCAGATAACGTTCCGCGCGGCCGAGGGCGCCGCCGACCTGGCGATTGCCATCGCGAGCGTCGTCCAGGCGCTGATTGGGTTCCAGGCCGGCTTCGACTGCCTGACGGTAGGCCGCCAGGGCATTGGCATCGCCGCGCCAGAGTTCACGAAAGCGTACACGGCTACCGGGTTGTACCACTTCAGTCGCGGCAAGGTCGTCCAGGTGCATCAGCACGCGCGGCGTCAGGCTGTAAAAGTCGCCAGCAGTGTCCGGGTCATAGGTGAGCACACGGCTCAAGCGCAGGGTTTTGGCGCCTATTTCCAGTTCATCGCCAATCTTCAGATTCAGCGCGACCATCAGGCGCGCTTCGGCCCAGACTTCTCCGGGGCGCGGGCCGGAACCCGCTTCCTCTGGTGCGTAGGGTTCGGTAGCGCTCCTCAGTTCGCCGCGCAGCGGATAAAGGCTATTGGCTGCCTTGACGCTGGCCAGCTGAATGCCTTCCTGGGCCGCCACCACACTGGAAAACTCCACCGCTTGTGCGTGATCGAGACCCAGCTTGAGCCCCGCGTCTATCTGTTCCTGGCTGGCCGGCGAGCTGCCGCTTAGACGTAGATCTGCAGCGAGAAATTCGCTGGCACGCAGCAGCATGGCGTCATTCAGGCGTGCGCTGAAATAACCGATGGCGCTGCTGGCGGCCACCGCGACCAGCAAGGCGAAGAACAGCACCCGCAACTCGCCGGCGCGGGCATCGCGCAGCAGTTGGCGTGCAGCGAGCGAAAACAGGCGAGTGACGGGCACGCGTTTCATCAGGGCTCCACGCGATCGATCAGGTGTCCGGCTTCCAGGCGAATCAGACGCTGGCAGCGGTGCGCCAGGCGCTCGTCGTGGGTGACCAGCACCAGGGTGGTACCGCGTTCCTGGTTGAGCTGAAAGAGCAGATCGCTGATGCGTTCTCCGGTGTGGCTGTCGAGGTTGCCGGTGGGCTCATCGGCGAACAGCACGTCCGGCTCTGCAGCGAAGGCGCGGGCAATGGCCACGCGCTGTTGCTCGCCACCGGATAGCTGGCGTGGGTAGTGCGTCAGACGTTGACCCAGGCCGACGCGCTCGAGCAGCGCCCGGGCACGCTGGCGCGCATCGGCGTGGCCTTCCAGCTCCAGCGGCAGCATCACGTTCTCCAGCGCGTTGAGGCTGTCGAGCAACTGGAACGACTGGAATACGAACCCCACATGCTCGGCGCGCAGGCGCGCACGCTGGTCTTCATCGAGTTCGCTGAGGTTCTTGCCGGCCAGCAGTACGGCGCCGCCGCTTGGCAGGTCCAGACCGGCGAGCAATCCGAGCAGGGTGGATTTGCCAGAGCCTGAGGCGCCGACGATGGCCAGGCTGTCGCCTTTGCTCAGTTCAAGATCGAGGTCATGGAGGATGGTCAGCTCGCCTTCCGCGCTGCTGACCACTTTGTTAAGGTTCCGCGCAGCGAGAATGCTCGAAGTCATGGAGATTCCAAATGCGTGCATGGTGGTTGAGTGGTGCCTTGACCCTGATGCTCTGGGCTCAGGGAACGGTTGCAGGCACCCTGCTTGTGGTCGGCGATAGTATCAGCGCCGCTTTTGGCCTGGATAGCCGCCAGGGCTGGGTCGCCTTGCTGGAAAAACGCCTCGAAGAAGAGGGTTTCGAGCATTCGGTGGTCAATGCCTCGATCAGTGGCGACACCAGCGCAGGCGGCGCTGCGCGGCTCTCTGCGCTGCTTGCAGAGCACAAGCCGGAACTGGTCATCATCGAGTTGGGCGGCAACGATGGTCTGCGTGGCCAGCCCCCAGCGCAATTGCAACAGAATCTTGCGTCGATGATCGATAGATCGCAGTCTGCCGGTGCCGATGTGCTGCTTCTCGGTATGCGTCTGCCACCCAACTATGGTGCGCGCTACACCACGTCTTTCGCCCAGGTTTTCGCTGATTTGGCGGAGCAGAAGAAGGTGCCGCTGGTGCCATTCTTTCTCGAGGGTGTCGGTGGTGTGCCGGGGATGATGCAGGCCGATGGCATTCACCCGACCGAGTCCGCGCAGGCGGTGTTGCTGGAGAATGTCTGGCCGACGCTCAAGCCGCTGCTGTAAGCAACTGTTTCGGCGGAAAACAGAGTAGGCACAGGCTTTTCCGCCTCAAGCCTTTCGGCTAATGTGGCCGACCTGTCACGGAGCCCCAGATGCCGCGTCCCGCCTGGTCCCTTTATGCCTACCAACTGATCGAGCCGGATGAGCAGCTGGATCTGTTCGCCTGTCGTGAGGTACGTGTACATCTGGTGGCCCGCCAGTTGCGCCTGGGCGGGTATGCTGATCGCACGCTCTGCGGTGGCTTGCTGCCGGCGCAACCGCGTTGGCGGGCGCTGGAAAAGGTCTGGTTGCGTGACCGTCGTCTGTGTCCTGCTTGCCTGGCGGCATTCGAGGCGCAGCGCCAGGGGCTGTGCTCGAATTGGGCGGATGGCTGACGTCTGCCCGGCTTGCGAACCACGGTGTACAATCGCCGCAATATCATTCAATTCTTCAAGGGACTCCCGGATGTTGTCGCGCTTTTCTGCGGTCAACCGCTGCCTGACTCTGGTCGCACTGTGCTCCAGCGCTGCGGTACAGGCACTCGAACTTCCACTGCCGCCGCCAGGCGAGGATGTGGTGGGCCAGGTACAGGTGATCAAGGCCAAGTACGAAGATACCTTCGCCGATCTGGGAACGGCCAATGATCTAGGCTATCTGGAAATGGTCGCGGCCAACCCGGGTGTCGATCCCTGGTTGCCGGGCGAGGGCAGCGAGATCATCCTGCCTACTCGCTACGTGCTGCCTCCAGGGCCGCGTGAGGGCATCGTGATCAACCTGGCCGAATATCGTCTGTATTACTTCCCGAAAGGCCAGAACGTGGTGCACACCTTCCCGCTGGGCATCGGCCGTGAGGGCTGGGGTTCGCCGCTGGGCACAGGCCGCGTGACCGTGAAAACGCCGAACCCGGCCTGGTATCCACCGAAGTCGATTCGCGAAGAGCATGCGGCCGAGGGCGACATTCTGCCCACTGTGGTGCCGCCTGGCCCGGATAACCCGCTGGGGCCGTACAAGATGACGCTGTCGTTCCCTGGCTACCTGATCCATGGCTCGAACAAGAAGTTCGGCATCGGCATGCGCGTCAGTCATGGCTGCTTCCGCATGCTCAATCACAACGTGCTGGAGCTGGCGGGTATGGTGCCGGTCGGTACGCCGGTACGCATCATCAACGAGCCCTACAAGTTTGGTGTAAGCAGCGGCAAGATCTATCTGGAAGCACATGCGCCACTGGATGATGAGGGTGACCCCTCTGTTGTCGACAAGCACACTGCGGTGATCAATGCGTTGCTCAAGCGTGACGAACTCAGCGGACTGCGCCTTGACTGGGAGATGGTCCGTGAGGTGGTTGCTGCCGAGGACGGTATGCCGGTACCTATCGCGGCGCAGACCGATAACGTGGTGGCGAGCAACGACAACCCGTTCTGATTCGGCAAAGTTGCAGAAAGCCCGCTTGCATTCGTGTACGCGGGTTTTTTATTGCCCGGCAATCAAGCTGTTCAGAGAGGGCCAGGTCATGAGCAGGCAATAAAAAAGCCGCACCAGTTGCCTGGGGCGGCTTTCGAAAAAAACGAGTCGCAATTACTTGCGGCTGGCTTTTTCCAGCATGCGCAGAGCGCGCTCGTTAGCTTCGTCAGCAGTCTGCTGAGCTTTCTGAGCAGCGGCCAGAGCTTCATCGGCCTTGCGGTAGGCTTCGTCAGCACGGGCTTGAGCGCGAGCAGCTGCGTCTTCGGTAGCAGTCAGACGAGCTTCGGTTTCTTTGGACATGCTGCTGCAACCGGTAGCCAGAACTGCGGCCAGAGCCAGAGCAGAGAATTTCAGAACGTTGTTCATCGTGTTCCCCTTGAGGTGGAGTTTTCCATAAAGAGCAATTCCCCAACTGCGGGAAATTAGCCGGCATACATACTACCTATTACTTTTAGTAAGTAAACGGAGCCAGGGCAAGAGTTGCAGTTTTTTTTCTTGCGGCAGGACGCCGAAGGATAGAGCCTGCGTGGGCTGGCTAAAAAATAGTCAGTTACGCATTCGATACAGTGCAGCGGTTGTACGAGCTGTTATAACTGTCCCGGTTTTCAAACTAAAACAATAAAAGAGGGAGATGCAGATGCTTGGGAATCTGGGGCTTTTGCTGGGCTTGTCGCTACTAATTTTCATGGCGTTGCGCGGGGTGAACATATTCATCGCCGCATTGCTGTGTTCGATTCTGGTGGCTCTCACCAATGGCGTCGCCGTATCAGGTGCATTGCTCGAGCACTTTCCATTCGGCCCGTTGGGCGCATTCACCTTTGCTGGCAAGTTCTTCGTGCTGTTTCTCTGTGGTGCGATCTTCGGCAAGGTCATGGCGGCCAGCCAGGCAGCCAGCAGTATTGCGCAGGCCATTACCCGCGGCCTGGGCACGCAGCGTACGCTCTGGGTGGCGATGCTGGTGTGTGCGGTTCTCACCTATGGCGGGGTGGTGGTATTCGTGGTGATCTTCACCATGTATCCGCTGGGCATCACCCTGATGCGCGAGGCCAATCTACCCAAACGATTGTTCTGTGCCGCCACTGCACTGGGGGCGGGAACCTTCACCATGACGGCCTTGCCTGGCTCACCGTCGATTCATAATGTGATCGCAGCCAGTGCGCTGGGCACCGACCTGTTCGCCGGCGCCTGGATTGGTCTGTTCGCCTCGCTGGTGATGATCGCTCTGGGCATGGCCTATCTGCAGCGCGAATGGCGCCTGGCGCGCGAGCGAGGCGAGGGGTTTGAGCCGAACGCGCAGGACGAGCGTATGCAGCAGCTTGCCGGTGTGCCGGGTAGCGGTCCACATTGGGGTATGGCGTTGGTGCCGATCATCGTGGTGTTGGGGATCATTCTCCTGCCGCGTCTGCTCGCTCTGTCTGGTGCAGCTGTGCCAGGTGCGGGGGCGCTGGGTGGGCTGTTGGCCTTCAGTCAGGCGCAGCCGATTCTCTGGCCCAGTCTGGCCCTGGTGATCGCTACCGGGGTGGCTGTGCTGATGTTTCCGGCGTTGCGCCGCAATACCGTCGGCTTGCTGGGGCAGGGGGCTGACGATGCAATCATGCCGCTGCTCAATACCGCTGCGGTGATCGGCTTTGGCGGGGTGGTTACTCAGACCGCAGGTTTCGCCCAATTCGCTCAATGGATACTGGGGGTGGATCTGCCGCCGCTGTTGTCGGTGTTCGCCTCGGTCAGTGTGGTCTCGGGGATCGTCGGTTCGTCGTCTGGTGGCCTGCAGATTTTCATGCAGACGCTGGCGCCGCGGTATCTCGAGATGGGTGTAGAGCCCGAGGTGCTGCACCGTATCGCCAACATCACCGCTGGCGGGCTCGATTCGCTACCGCATTGCGGAGCGGTGATCGCGATGCTGATGATCATGGGGCTGACTCACAAGCAGGCATACAAGGATATCTTCGTCATCACGGTACTTATCCCGGTGATTGCGGCTCTGCTCTGCATTGCAGTCTTGAGCTTCTGATTGCTCGTGGCTGGGCAGTTCGGCGGCTGATAAGCTTGGCCAATGGCGTGGCCGGAAGTGGCAGCGGAATTTGCGCTTTTGCCAAAGCACCGGTATGAAGTAAAAATAGATGCGCCGCTAACGGTTTGCGGCTAGAGGAGTGAAGATGAGCGACGGGTTGTCCATCCACCATGACCAGGCGAGTCACCAGTTCGTGACCACCGTCGACGGTGATCGTGCCTATCTGGCCTATATGGATCTGGGCAAGCAGACGCTGGACATCTATCGCACCTTCGTACCCAACGGCCTGCGCGGCCGTGGCATCGCCGCCGCGCTGACCGAACATGCCCTGCAATATGCCGAAGGCAAGGGCTACACGGTGATTCCGTCGTGCTCTTATGTCGAGCGCTACATGGAGCGACGTTCGCGTCACCAGTAGGAGACTGTTCGGGGGCTGAAGCCCACCCTGCGTGTGAATGCGGATACAAAAACGCCGGGCAATGCCCGGCGTTTTCATTGCTGTTGCGCTCTTAACCGCGAGGGCGCTTGGGCAGCACGTCCTTGAGCTTGGCGTGCATGCTGCGCAGGCTCTTCTCGGTGGTATCCCAGTCGATGCAGGCATCGGTGATGGATACGCCGTACTTGAGGTCGCACAGATTCTTTGGAATCGACTGGCTGCCCCAGCCCAGGTGGCTCTCGACCATCAGGCCAACGATGGAGTTATTGCCTTCCAGGATTTGGTTGGCCACGTTCTCCAGCACCAACGGCTGCAGAGCCGGGTCCTTGTTGGAGTTGGCGTGGCTGCAGTCGACCATGATGTTCGGGCGAATGCCGGCTTTTGTCAGTTCCTGCTCACAAATGGCAACGCTGACCGAGTCATAGTTCGGCTTGCCGTTGCCACCGCGCAGTACCACGTGGCCATAGGCATTGCCCTTGGTAGTGACGATGGATACGCCACCTTCCTGGTTGATGCCGAGGAAGCGGTGCGGGCTGGAAACTGATTGCAGGGCGTTGATGGCCACGGTCAGACCGCCGTCGGTACCGTTCTTGAAACCAACCGCCGAGGACAGGCCCGAGGCCATTTCGCGGTGGGTCTGGGATTCGGTGGTGCGCGCGCCGATGGCCGACCAGCTGATCAGGTCCTGCAGGTACTGCGGGGAAATCGGGTCGAGCGCCTCGGTGGCGGTGGGCAGGCCCATTTCTGCCAGGTCGCGCAGCAGCTTGCGGCCGATGTGCAGGCCGTCCTGGATCTTGAACGAGTCGTCCAGGTACGGATCGTTGATCAGACCTTTCCAGCCGACCGTGGTGCGTGGCTTCTCGAAGTACACGCGCATGACCAGGAACAGGCTATCGGACAGCTCGGCAGCCAGTACCTTGAGGCGCTCGGCATACTCGTGAGCGGCCTTGATATCGTGGATGGAGCAAGGGCCGACGACCACGAACAGGCGATGATCCTTGCCGTCGAGGATGTCGCGTACCACCTGACGGCCATGGGCCACGGTCTTGAGCGCAGCATCGGTCAGAGGAATCTCGCGTTTGAGCTGATCGGGGGTGATCAGGGTTTCGTTGGAAGCGACGTTGAGGTCGTCGATCGGTAAATCAGCCATCGTGCTATTCATCGGGTCAGGTCGTCAGGTCACGGGTGCCGGCCGCCAGCGATCCCCCTATGGCGGTGCACAGCTAGTTGGTGCAGGGGGAGCCGAACCTTAGCGCGTACGCGGCTGCGCGACAATGGGCGTTAAGTTCAATAAGGCTGATGGAGTGGCAGCATGAGGGTGTCTTGTTACCCTCGTTGTTGGGTGGTTGCAGCGTATTCAGGCGAGATAGGGAAACTCGGCGGCATGCTTGGCAATCCAGTCCTGAGCGCACTGCTCGATGGCCATGGGGTGGCCTGATGCCTGCTCCAACTGTTGTCGGTAATGCTGAATCTGGCAAACCTGCTCGACCATGCGCGCGCGGAACAGGGTGTCTTCATCGAGAAAAGCGATGCCTACCAGATAATCGGTGTCCTGGCGCCGACACCAGGCCACTACGCCGGGATAGCGCGCCTGTTCGCCCAGTAGCGGGATGCGCAGTTCGACCGAGGTGCCGCGGCGAAAGCCACGTGTCGAGTTGCACGCAACCCCGCCGAGGCTGATATTGTTCAGCCGCTGCCGAGGAATGCAGGCTTGTTTGCGCAGCACCAGTTCAACCGGCATGTTGCTTGGATGACGCAGAAACTTACGCATGAACACCGACCTTGAATGCAGGCAAACTGACATCAGTGAATTCAGTATAGCGACGCAATTGGAATTGACCGATCTGGATGCCGACCGCCGGCTACTCGATCTTCCCGGTACCTCGCTACTAGTGTTCACAAGCACGGGCTGTGCCAGCTGCCGCTGGGCACGTCAGGCCTTGCCTGGCATGCCGCTGCCCATAGAGCGCCTGTGCTGGGTCGATGCCGGGCATAACGCCGGATTGGTGACGCGATACGAGGTATTCCATCTGCCGGCGCTGTTTCTGGTCAAGGACGGTCATTTCTTTGGCGCATTGCACACGCGTCTTATCCATTCTGATCTGGTTAACGCCATGGGCGAGGCCCTGCTTCGCCCGGCTGAGGAGCTTCCCTGATGTCTCAATACCCTGCGCCGCGTATCGGCATCATCGGCACCGGTGCCATTGGTGGTTTCTACGGAATGCTGCTGGCTCGCGCTGGTCATGACGTGCACTTTTTGCTGCGTAGCGAGTACGGTGCGGTGGTCGAGCGAGGCCTGCAGTTGAACAGCGTGGTACATGGTGCACTGAACCTGGCGCCGGTACAGGCCTACCAGCATGTCGACGAGATGCCACCGTGCGACTGGTTGCTGGTCGGCGCCAAGACCACGGCCAATGCCGAGCTGGCGCCGCTGATTGCCAAGGCTGCAGCGCCAGGCGCCAAGGCGGTGCTGCTGCAAAATGGCCTGGCAGTGGAAGATGAGCTGCGCCCACTGTTGAGCGATGACCTGCATCTGTTGGGCGGACTCTGTTACATCTGCGTTCATCGCAGTGCGCCGGGTGTGATCGAGCATCAGGCTTTGGGTGCGATCAACCTGGCCTACCACTCCGGGTCGATGGATGACGACGAGACGCGCCTTGCACTGGTCGAGGAGGGCGCGAGCCTGCTGCGCAGCGCCGGCCTGGACTCGGCAGCGATGCGCGACCTGGCGCAGACGCGTTGGCAGAAACTGGTATGGAATATCCCTTACAACGGCCTGTCGGTGCTGCTCGATGCCGATACACGGCGCCTGATGGGTAATGCCGACAGCCGCGCACTGATCGCTGACATGATGCAGGAAGTGGTGCAGGCTGCTCAGGCACTGGGCTACGTCATGCCGGACAGCTATGCGGACAAATTGTTGGCCGCCACGCAACGCATGCCCGATTACCTGCCGAGCATGTACCACGACTTTGCCCAGGGGCGACCGGCCGAGCTGCACGCCATCTATGAAGCGCCTCTGGCGGCTGCCGATGCAGCGGGCTTCGATATGCCCAAGGTGCGCGCTCTGTATCAGGCGCTACGTTTCATTCAGGCTCGCCGGGAGGCCTAAGCATGGGTAAGGGGCTGGGGGACAAACTGGTGCTGGCGATTTCCTCGCGGGCGCTGTTCGATCTGAGTGAAAGTCACCAGATCTACGAAAGCGAAGGGGTGGAAGCCTATCGCCGCTATCAGATTGAGCATGAAGACGAAGTGCTGATGCCGGGCGACGCCTTTCCGCTGGTGGAAAAGCTGCTTGGGCTGAACACACGGCTCAGCGAACAGCGCGTGGAGGTCATCCTGGTGTCGCGTAACAGCGCCGATACCGGGCTGCGTGCGTTCAACTCGATCCAGCACTACGGGCTCGGCATATCCCGCGCCGCCTTCGTCGGCGGTCGTAGCCCCGATCCTTATCTGGCGGCCTTTGGCTGTCATCTGTTTCTGTCTACCCACGCCGATGACGTGCGCAACGCACTGAAAGCCGGTTTCGGCGCGGCCACGCTGCTTTCCGGTGGTGCGCGGCGAGCGAACAGCAACGAGCTGCGTATCGCCTTCGATGGCGATGCCGTGCTGTTTTCCGACGACTCCGAGCGCGTCTACCAGAGTGGCGGCCTCAACGCGTTTCAGGATCATGAGCGTGAATCCGCTCGGCAGGCCCTGCCTGGCGGGCCTTTCAAGCCGTTTCTCGCTGCGTTGCATGCGCTGCAGCAGGAATTTCCCGAAGCCGAATGCCCGATTCGTACGGCGTTGGTCACCGCGCGTTCGGCCCCGGCGCATGAGCGTGTGATTCGCACCCTGCGCGAATGGAACATCCGCCTGGATGAATCCTTCTTCCTTGGTGGGCTGGACAAGTCGGCGGTGCTGGAGGCCTTCGCTGCCGATGTGTTCTTCGATGACCAGACCGGACACTGTGAAAAAGCTCGCCAGGTGGTGGCGACCGGTCATGTCCCCCATGGCGTCAGCAACGAGTTGGTGCCCTGAGCCTGGGCCTGTGCAGGCGCTCAAGCGCCTGCATATAGCCATTCGTCCTAAATAACGCTGCCGATCTTGCTTTGTCTGATGCGCTGCTAAGCTCAATCAAGGGCCTGCGCCAGCAGTCGAGGAGGCCGCGTGATCCGCTCGATACTCTATGCCACCGATCTGGGGCTTTACGCCTCCTACGTGCTGCAGCACGCCCTCGCTATGAGCCGCAGCTTCAAGGCCGATCTGTATGTGGTGCACGCGGTTGAGCCCATGGGGCTATTCGCCGAATCCGTGCTGCAGACCTACCTGGACGAGGACACCCTCGGGGAGCTGCGTCGTAATGGGCTGAATACCGTCATGGCCAGTATCGAGCAGCGTGTGCTGGAGGGCTTTCGCGACGAACTGGGTGATGGTCAGCAGGATCTCCAGTTGATTCGTGCGGTGCGGGTGCTTCAGGGGGATCCGCCTGCGGTGATTCTTGAGGAAGCGCAGAAACTTGGGGTGGATCTGCTGGTCGTAGGCAGTCATAGCCATGGCGCAGATCTGGCCGTGCCGCTGGGGCGTACGGCTGCGCGCATCGTGCAGTTGTCGGAGGCGCCGGTATACCTGGTGCCCATGCTGCAGCATCGTGGTCATGGGGATTTGTAAAAGGGGGTACCTAATAAAACGTTCTAGGCTGTTCGATTAAACCAATAATATGGTTATATAAGGCATTGGCAGTTGTTGGCCTGCCTTACTGCTCTGAGGGAAACATATGAAGCTTCAGCAATTGCGCTACATCTGGGAAGTTGCGCACCACGACCTCAACGTATCGGCTACCGCTCAGAGCCTGTACACCTCGCAACCAGGGATCAGCAAGCAGATTCGCTTGCTCGAGGATGAGCTGGGCGTGGAAGTCTTCGCCCGCAGCGGCAAGCACCTGACCCGCGTGACCCCAGCCGGGGAGCGCATCATCACCACTGCCGGCGAGATTCTGCGCAAGGTCGAAAGCATCAAGCAGATCGCCCAGGAGTTCTCCAACGAGAAGAAAGGCACGCTGTCCATCGCCACTACCCATACCCAGGCACGCTACGCGCTGCCGCCGGTGATCAGCGCTTTCATCAAGCAGTACCCGGACGTTGCCTTGCACATGCACCAGGGCACGCCGACGCAGATCGCCGAGATGGCCGCCGATGGCAGTGTCGATTTCGCCATCGCCACCGAGGGTCTTGAACTGTTCAACGACCTGATCATGATGCCCTGCTACCGCTGGAATCGCTGCGTGGTGGTGCCGCAGGGGCACCCGCTGACCAAGCTGCCGAAGCTGACCCTCGAGGCCCTGGCCGAGCATCCCATCGTCACTTACGTATTCGGTTTTACCGGGCGTTCGAAACTGGACGAAGCCTTCAGTCATCGCGGCCTGACGCCCAAGGTGGTGTTCACCGCCGCCGACGCCGACGTGATCAAGACCTACGTACGCCTGAACCTGGGCGTTGGCATCGTGGCCAAGATGGCGGTCGACGCCAAGCTCGATCCGGATCTGGTGGTGCTCGATGCCGATGACCTGTTCGAACCCAGCGTGACCAAGATCGGTTTTCGTCGCGGCACCTTCCTGCGGGGGTTCATGTGCGATTTCATCGAGCGTTTCGCCCCACACCTGACCCGCGAGATGCTGGCCAAGGCGGTGCAGTGCCATAACAAATCCGAACTCGAAGAGCTGTTCGCAGGTGTCGAGTTACCGATGCACTGAAGCAAAACAACCGAAACGAAACATGGCGCCCAAGGGCGCCATGTTTCGTTCTAGCCAACGTCAATCAATGACTGAGGTGCAGGCCGCACTCGCGATTGTCTTCACCCTTGGTCGGGTCGAAGTAATCGAACTCGTTCGGCAGGTCGTGGGCGACCAGGTACTGATACAGATCCTTGGAAGACCAGTGCAGCAGCGGGGCGACTTTGATCAGGCCGTCCGGGTTGATGCTGATGGGGTCCATCTGCGCGCGCACGGCGGTGTCGGTGGCCCGCAGGGCGGTGAACCAGACGCTGGGTGCGGTTTCGCGCAGGGCGCGGGCGAAGGGCTCGAGCTTCACTTCTTCGGTGAACGCGGCGTGGCGCGGATCATCCAGGCCGGGCACCGGGCCGTCGATGGCCTCGCGGTGCGCGCGCGAGCGCTTGGGCAGGTAGGTGATCAGGTTGAGGCCCAGCTTGCGCGTCACCTCGTCGGCGAAGCGATAGGTGGCTTCGGTGTTGTAGCCGCTGTCCATCCAGACCACCGGGATATCCGGTTTGACCTGGCTGACCATGTGCAGGATCACCGCTTCGAAGGGGCGGAAGTTGGTGGTGCAGATGGCGGGTTTGCCCAGTCCTATGGCCCACTGCACCAGCTTTTCAGGCTGGTTGCCGAATTCGGCGTTGAGCGCGTCCAGGTCGAGTTCCATGTTGAGGACTCCAGATCGTGTGCGTGAGGGCGCGATGGTAACAAAGCCCGGTTATGCGGCTAAATAACTAAGGCGATTTATGTCCTTCGTTCCGGTTATAAGAAGGCCGCATTGCGCCAGTCAGGCCCAGCGGCTAGAGTGCCGGCTCCTTTTTGGCTCAACCGAGGAGTGGCCTGTGGAAATCGCGTGTCTCGACCTGGAAGGCGTACTGGTTCCGGAAATCTGGATCGCCTTTGCGGAAAAAACCGGCATCGAGTCGCTCAAGGCGACCACCCGCGACATCCCCGATTACGACGTGCTCATGCAGCAACGCCTGCGTATTCTCGATGAGCACGGCCTGAAGTTGAAGGACATCCAGGACGTGATCGCTACCCTGAAGCCGCTCGATGGCGCTGTGGAGTTCGTCGACTGGCTGCGTGAACGTTTCCAGGTGGTGATTCTCTCCGACACCTTCTACGAGTTCTCCCAGCCGCTGATGCGTCAGCTCGGTTTCCCGACCTTGCTGTGCCACCGTCTGATCACCGACGAGAATGATCGTGTGGTCAGCTACCAGCTGCGCCAGAAAGATCCCAAGCGTCAGTCGGTCATCGCTTTCAAGAGCCTGTACTACCGCGTTATCGCCGCTGGCGACTCGTACAACGACACCACCATGCTCAGCGAAGCCCATGCCGGCATCCTGTTCCATGCGCCGAACAACGTGATTCGCGAGTTCCCGCAATTCCCGGCCGTGCACACCTTCGAAGCGCTCAAGCAAGAGTTCCTCAAGGCCTCGAATCGCAAGCTGAGTCTGTAACGCCGATGTATGAAAAACGCCGCGATTTCGCGGCGTTTTTCGTTTGGGGGCTCTATTCGGCTGTAGCCGACAGGCGCTCCAGCGTTTCCAGCAGCACTTTCACCTTGGTGATGGACTCCTGATATTCGGCCTGCCAGTTGGAGTCGGCGACTATACCGCCACCACCCCAGCAACTGACCTTGCCATCCTTGACCAGCAGGCTGCGGATGGCGATGGAGCTGTCCATCTCGCCGCGTACATCGAGATACAGCAGCGAGCCGCAATAGAGCCCGCGCCGTGTCGGCTCCAGCTCATCGATGATCTGCATGGCGCGGATCTTCGGGGCGCCGGTGATGGAGCCACCAGGAAAACTGCAGGCGATCAGGTCCAGCGCATCCCTGCCGGGCGCCAGCTCGGCGGTGACGCAACTGACCAGATGATGCACGTTGGGATAGCTCTCCAGGGCGAACAGCTCCGGTACTTTCACCGAACCGATGCGGCAGCTGCGGCCCAGATCGTTGCGCAGCAGATCGACGATCATCAGGTTCTCGGCGCGGTCCTTGCGGCTCGCCAACAGCTCCTGCGCCTGCAACTGGTCATCGTCGGTGTCATCGCCGCGGCGCCGAGTGCCCTTGATCGGACGGGTTTCCACCTGACCGTTGCTGACCTTGAGAAAGCGTTCGGGCGACAGGCTGAGAATGGCGTCGCCATCGCCCAGGCTCTGAAAACCCGAGAAAGGTGTGGGGCAGGCCTGGCGCAGTGCCAGGTAAGCCGCCCAGGGATCACCCGTGCAGGGTGCCTGAAAGCGCTGGGCGAAATTCACCTGATAGCAATCGCCAGCGAGGATGTAGCCCTGGATGCGCTCGATTGCCTGGCGATAGCGGTGCTGGTCGATAGCGGCCTGGAACGGCTGAGTCAGTCGGAAGGGCGCGAGTTCCTCGCTATGAGGTGCTTCGAACAGTGTACGCAGGCGCTGGCGCTCTGCCTCCGGCAGCGCCGGGTGAAACAGCAGGGCGCTGGTACCCAGCTGATGATCGCTGATCAGCGCCCAGGCGTAGAGACCGAAACGAGCATCCTCGAGATCGAGATCATCGACGCTCTGCTCGGGCAGCACTTCCAGGCGACGGCCGAAGTCATAAGACAGGTAGCCGATCAAACCACCGACGAATGGCAGCTCTTGCTGCGCTGGCACTTCGGCGGGCCCAAGGCTCTGCAATGCACCTCGCAAACGTTGCAGAAAGTCGTTGGCCGATTCGTCGGGCGTGGGTGCCAGTTCTGCCAATGGCCAGGCGCTCATAAGGTCATAGCGTCCACGCGTGGCACTTGGTCGTCCTGCATCCAGCATTACGGCGCCGGGGGCCTGGCGAATGCGCTGGAAGTAGTCGCTGGGGTCGGTGCGGTAAGGAAGAGGGTGCAAAGAGCAGCTGGGCATGCGTGGTAGTCGAAGGGGGGGAAGGAGCGATTGTAGTCCGTCGCTAATATTCATCCTAGGGCTTCGGCCAGGTTTGCTCCGGTACGCTCGGCTGATTAGTATGGAGTCGTGCCAGGATGTTGAACTACCGTGCCAAAACAATAATGAATGAAGGAATCCAGGCCATGGATGTAGTCATCGGTCCAGCCGCTGGAAGCCTGCTGCGTTCAAAACTGTCGCCGCCCCAGGCATCCGCGGACTATCTGGCAAGGCCCCAGGTGGAAGCCGCGCTTTCGGCCCACCCCCATGCCCGCCTCGTGCTGTTTTGCGCTCCTGCTGGCTTTGGCAAGACCACCGCTTTGGCGATGCTGGTCGAGCAGCGTCGTCAGGCCGGCAGCGCTGTTGCTTGGCTATCGCTGGGCTCTGCTGATGATGAGCCGGTACGTTTCTTCCAGCAACTGATCGACGCATTGGGACGTGCACTGCCCGGCCTGGGTGATTACGCCCTGGGTTACCTGCGCAATACCATGCGGGTGCCGGTCGAGGCCGTGATGGAAAGTCTGCTGGTGGATCTGTCGCAGCGTTCGGAGCCGTTGCTGCTGGTGCTCGACGATCTGCATCTGATCCAGGATGGCGAACTGCTCGCTGCACTCAATCGCCTGGTCAAGATGGCGCCCCCGAATTTCACCCTGGCCATCGGCAGCCGTTCGCAGCCCGCCCTGAGTCTTGCCACGTTACGCGCCAAGGGATTGTTGCTGGAGTTGGGCAGTGATGAGCTCAGGCTCAATCCTGAAGAGACGCGCGGTTATCTGGAACGCAGCGGCCTGCAGCTCGATCCAGAGACGTTTGGCGCACTTTACCGTCATACCGAGGGCTGGGTGGTGGGGGTGCATCTGGCCAGCTTGTGGCTGCGCAACCACCCGCAACCGACTGAGCGCCTGGCCGAATTGGGCGCAGACAAGAACGTGGTAGGCGATTACTTGCTGCGCTCGGTGTTCGAACAGTTGCCTGGCGAGCGCCAGGAACAGCTGTTGGCGCTAGGGGTGGCGCAGCAGCTCAGTGGCGAGCTGGTCAACGCCCTGACCGCGCGTCAGGATGGCCAGCAACTGCTGGAAGAGCTGGAGGCCATGCAGCTGTTTCTCCTGCCCATGGATCGAGAACGCCAGTGGTATCGCTTCCATAATCTGTTCGCCGAGTTTCTCCGCAGCCGTCTCAAGGATCGCGACCCGGAGCGCTTCAAGCAGCTGCATTTCAATGCCAGCCTGTGGTTCACCAACCACCATATGCAGAACCTGGCCATCGAGCACGCCTGTCTGGCCGAAGATGCCGAGATGCTCGCCGCGCTGCTCGACGGCTGCGGCCTGGAGCTGATCAACCGCGGCCAGCTCAACCTCATCTACAAATGGCGACAGCATGTGCCGGACGAAATCGCCGCGCGCTTTCCGGTGCTGGTGCTTGCCGATGTCTGGACCCGTGCGGCCGAGCTGGGCCTGAACGAGGCCAACGGCGTGCTCGATGAGCTGCTGGAGCGCTGGGCCGATTCGCGCGCCAGTGGGCCGTTGAGCGACAAGGTGCTGGCGACTCTGGCGATCAAGGCGGTGATCGCCTTGCAAAAGGATGATCTGGATACCTGCGTCGATCTGGCGCGGCGCATCGAGGCGCAGCTGGGGCAGCACACCGCGTTTCTCGAAGTGGCGATCCTCACCGTTGGCGCCTTGGCCAACGTCATGCTTGGCCAGGGCGAGCAGGCGCGCAAACTGCTGGCGCTGGCGCAGCAGCGCAACCATTTCCTCGAAGGCCGTTACCTGGACATGCAGTTGGCCAACGTGGAAGTGCTCCTGTGTCTGGAGCAAGGGCGGGTAAAGCAGGCGCAGCTGCTGTTCGAGCAGTTGCGTGCGCGGATGATGCCCTGGTTCGGCGAAAAGTCCCGAGCCCTGGTTCTGCCAACCATCAGCGAGTCGCTGATCGCCTATCACCAGGGCCGCCTGGACGGTCTGCAGGATCGGCTGCGCTGGGCGTTGGCCACGGTCGACGTGATCAACCCGATCGACCTGTATGCCCAGGCGATGCTTTGCCTGGCGCGGGTTCAGCGCCAGCAGGACGCGCCGAAAGAAGCGATCGCTACCCTGGTGCTGATGCAGAACCTGGCGGCGCGCAATCAATCCTGGCGTTTCTACGTGCAGGCCGTAGGCGAGGAGATTGCGCTGATTCTGCAGGAGCCGGTGGCCGACCGCAGCAAGCGCGCAGAACAACGTCTGAAATCTGTGGATTGGAGCAAGCTGGCGGGGTACTACACGCAGTGCAGTTTCAATCCGGTGCCGTGGGTGCTCGGTCTGACTCGTGTTCGTCTGCAGCAGGCGCGGGGCCATTTCAGCGAGGCGCTGCATGAGATCACCCAGTTGCGCAGCCAGTTGCAGGATGGCCGGCACGGGCTGCATCAGCTGCGCCTGGATCTGCTCGCTGCGCTGAGCTACCAGCGCCTGGGCTACCGGGAGCGTGCGCAGAGCCTGCTGGTGCAATGCCTGATTGGCGCCGAGCGGGAAGAGGCGCGCAGCCTGTTCATCGAGGAAGGCGAGGCCATACGCCAGTTGCTGCAGCAGTTGGAATCCGTCGAACGCCAGCCCGCGCTGCAGGTGTTCATCCGCAGCTTATTGAGTGCCTGGCCCGGTCAGGAGTCGTATCACACCCTGGACGCGCTGGAGGAGGGGCTGACCGAGCGCGAGCGTGAGGTGGTCTGTCTGGCCGCCAAGGGCCTGTCCAATGAAGAGATCGGCCAGCAGTTGGCGCTGGCCCTGGGTACCGTCAAATGGCACCTGCACAACATCTACGAAAAGCTCAAGGTGCGTAATCGTACTCAAGCTATCCGCCGTGCCCGCGAACTGAGCCTACTCGAATCATGAACAGCCAGAATCCGTCCTGCCCATCCGCTGCGCCGCTGCTGCTTACCAAGCTGTATCCCGCCCATGCCGAGGGTGCGCCGCTGCTGGAGCGCGCGGCCTTGCTCGAGCGTTTGCTGGACGCCAGCGAGCAGCGCCTGATCGTGCTCAGCGCACCCGCCGGCTTTGGCAAGAGCACTATCCTCAGCCAGCTGCGTAGCCGTTTGCAGGTGCAGGGGGCGCGGGTCGCCTGGCTGTCGTGCGATGAAAGCGATAGCGAACCGGCGAGGTTTCTGCCGTATCTGGTTGCGGCGGTTGCCGCCGCCTGTCCCGGCTTCGGCAGTAGTGCCGCGGCGCTGCTGCAGGGCGAGATCAGTTGGCCGCTGGAGGCGGTGATAGATGCGCTGCTCGACGATCTAAAAGAGCTGCCGGAAACGCTCTATCTAATGCTCGACGACTTTCACCACATTCGCCATCCGTCTCTCGGGCAGGGCGCGCGCTATCTGATCGAGCGTCTGCCCAAGCAAGTGCGCCTGGTGGTCAGCACGCGTTATCAACCGCGTTTTCTCGAAGAGCCGCCGTCGCTCGGCGCCTGGGCGTTCTGGCTCAAGGCTGAGGACCTGCGTCTGACTCGCGCGGAAACGGCTGCGTATCTGCGCAAGATCAAAGGTCTCGCGCTTGAGGAAAGTGAACTCAACCAGCTGCATACGCGCACGGAAGGCTGGATCACTGCGTTGCACCTGGCGTCGCTGGCCTTGCCACGCCAGCGCGATCGCACTGCCTTTCTCGCCGGGCTGTCAGGGACCGAACGCAACATTGCCGATTATCTGGCCGAAGATGTGGTGGCCAGCCTGCCGGAAGCCATGCAGCTGTTTCTCGACCAGACCTCGGTCCTCGACGAATTCAACGCTGAGTTGTGCAACGCGCTGACTGGGCGCCAGGACGGTCGTGACATGCTGCGCCGGCTGCAGGCCGAGCAACTATTCGTGATCGCGCTGGACGAGCAGGGCCAATGGTTCCGTTATCACCACCTGTTTGCTGACTTCCTGCAGGGGCGTCTGGCCAGGCGCGGCGATCCGGTTCATCTGTTGCACGCCGCTGCGCGCTGGTGCGAAAGCCATGATCTGGCCGACAAGTCGATCAAGTATGCCCTGCGCGCTCGCGATTATGCTTTCGCCGCCGAGCTGTTGGAGCGTCAGGGCGCGCGTCTGATCGCCGGTAATCGGGTCTACGGCATCCTCGCCATTCTCAAGGATATTCCACCGCTGGTGATCACCGAGCAGCCGGTGTTCCAGATTTTCTATGCCTGGCAGCTGGCCTTTGAACAGAAGTTTGCCGAGTCCGAGGCGTTGATCGAGGAGGTCAGCGCACGCCTGACGCAAGGGCGCGGCACAGGCATCCACTTTGGCCTGATCGAGCTGCTGGCTGCCGCTCAGGTGCTCAAGGCACTGGTGTTGCTCTACCAGGACAAGCTCGACGCCTGTCTCAAGGTCGCCAGTCACTGGCTGGCACTGGTACCAAAGAATCAGCCGGTATTTCGCGCCAGTCTGGCCTGCGTGCAGGCAGCGGCGTTCGCTCTGCTCGGTGAGTTCGGTGAGGCGGCCAAGGCGATTGCCGTGGCGCGGGAGAACCTGCGTCAGTGCGAGAGTGAGTACCTGCACGTGATGGCCAGCCTGATCGAGGCGCTGATCTGCAAGGAGTACGGCGAACTTGAGCGCGGTCGCTCCCTGGCCGAGGCCGCGCGGGCGAGGGTCGAGCAGGTGTTCGGGCGGCGCAGCCGGGTTGGCGGTCCGCTCGGGTTGGCTTATGCCGATCTGCTTTACGAACAGGATCGCCACGCTGCGATTCTCGCCGAGCTGCCGCTGGCCACCACCTGGCGTGATGTTGCCACGCCGGTGGAGTTGATCAGCCGCGGCAAGCTGGTCATGGCGCGTGCGCGCTTCTTTGCCGGTGCCGGTGAGCAGGGGCTGGAAGAACTCGACGAGTGGTTGAGCGGTTTGCAGGGGCCGGGCTACGAGCGGGTGTTCGCCATCGCCATGGGGTGCAAGGTGCAGTTCCTGCTGTGGTTACGCAGGCCCAACGAGGCGCAGCGTATTTATCTGCAGTTGGAGCGTCATCTCGCTGTATTGCCCATCGAACGCTATGGCGATGCACATACGGCGCTGGCGCTGAGCCAGGCGCGCCTGGCGCTGAGCGAGCAATGGGTGGAGAGAGCCCAGGCCAGCCTGGAGGCGTGCCTGGCCAAGCAGGGAGCGGACCACCAGCGTGATCGGCGTCTGCACCTGAGCCTGCTCCTGTCAGTGGCTTACTGGAGCAAAGGTCACGGCGAAAAAGCCTTCGCGCTGTTGCAGGCGACACTCGAAGAGGCCTGGCAATGTGGCTATCGCCGCTTGTTTCAGGACGACGCACTGTGGCTGCTGCCACTCTGGAATGCCTGGAGCCGCGCCGAGCCCAAGCGCGCCGCTGTCTGGCAAGGCGTTGCCGAAATGCTGCGCGAGCAGTGCCGCAGGTTGGCTATCGATCCAGAAAGTCTCGAGGAAAATCAGGGTGTCAGCCATCGCGAGCGGGAGATATTGCGGCTTGTGGCAGCCGGTCTATCGAATCGCGATATCGCCGAGGCGGTGCACCTGTCCGAGGCCACCATCAAATGGCACCTGCATAACCTGTTTTCCAGGTTGGGCGTACGCAGCCGCACGCAAGCGGTACTCAAGGGCAAGAGCCTGGGGCTGCTGAGCGAGGCATGAGACGGTGTGCGAGTGAGGGTGGGAGCTGGCGACGGTGCATTGAGCGCGTCGTAAGGTGCAGCAGCACCTTACGACGTTCGCTGGTCAGACTTCCTTGCTGACGATGTGACCAAACAGCTCCTGGGAAAAACGCACGCGCTCTTCGGCGTCTTCCTGAATGCCCTTGGCTTTCAGTTCTTCCAGGCGGGCTTCCACGGCATGGGCGCGGTGGGTCAGGCCACAGTCGTTGGCGATCTGGATGTTCAGGCCGGGGCGGGCGTTGAGCTCGAGAATCAGCGGGCCCTTGTCCTGATCCAGCACCATGTCCACGCCGATGTAACCCAGGCCGCACAACTCGTAGCAGCCGGCAGCGAGCTTCATGAAGCCGTCCCAGTTCGGCAGTTGCACGCCGTCCACCGCGTTGGTGGTGTCCGGGTGCTTGCTGATCTTGTTGTTCAGCCAGGTGCCACGCAGGGTGACGCCGGTGGCCAGATCCACACCCACGCCGATGGCACCCTGGTGCAGGTTGGCCTTGCCGTTGGACTGGCGGGTCGGCAGGCGCAGCATGGCCATCACCGGGTAACCCATCAGCACGATGATGCGGATGTCCGGCACGCCTTCGTAGCTGATGCTCTTGAAGATGGTGTCCGGGGTGACGCGGTACTCGATCAGCGCACGGTCGCGGTGACCGCCGAGCGAGTACAGACCGGAGAGGATGCTGGAAATCTGTTGCTCCAGCTCCTCGTGGCTGACGATCTTGCCGGACACCGTCTTGAAACGGTCCTCGAAGCGGTCGGCGATGACCATGATGCCATCGCCGCCGGCGCCTTGCGCCGGCTTGATGACGAAGTCGGTGCGCCCGGCGATGATCTCGTCGAGCTTGTCGATTTCCTTCTCGGTTTCGATGATGCCGTACATCTCGGGCACATCGATGCCGGCCTCGATGGCCCGCTCCTTGGTGATGATCTTGTCGTCGACGATCGGATACAGGTGCCGTTTGTTGTACTTCAGCACGTAGTCCGCGTTGCGTCGGTTGATGCCCATGATGCCCTTGGCTTCAAGGGCCTTCCACGTCTTGATCAGGCCGAACATGGTCTTAGTCCTTGAGGAAGGCTTTGAAACGGAACAGTTCGGTCAGGCGGTAACCGCGGTAACGCCCCATCGCCAGCATGAAGCCCACCAGGATCAGCAGGATCGCCGGGAAGGTGAACACGAAGTACACAAGCTCCGGCACGCTCATCAGCAGGTGCGCGATGGTGGCGGCGAACAGGGTGCCGATGGCGACCTTGAAGGCATGGCTGCCGCCACGCTCTTCCCAGGTGATCGACAGGCGCTCGATGGTCATGGTCAGAATCACCATCGGGAACAGCGCAACCGACAGGCCGCGCTCCAAGCCCAGCTTGTGGCTGAACAGGCTGATGGCGGCGATCAGTACCACGACGAAAGTCAGCACCACCGACAGGCGCGGCAGCATCTGCAGTTTCAGATGTTCCAGGTAGGAGCGTAATGACAGGCCGAGCGCGGTTATCACGGTGAACAGGAAGATACCGAAGCCCAGTTGGGTTTCGCGGAAGGCGAGGGCGATCAGCACTGGGGTAAAGGTACCCAGGGTCTGCAGACCGCCGAGGTTGCGCAGGATCAGAATGACCAGCACGCCGATCGGGATCATCACCATGATCATGAAGGTCTGCTGGGTCTGCAGCGGCAGGCCGTATAGCGAGTATTCAAGGAAGCTGGCGTCGGTGTTCTCATCGGTCAGTTTGGCCAGGCGGATGGCGTTCATCTCGCTGTTGTTCAGACTGAAGCTGACTTGCGCCTGACGGCCGCCTTCGAGGCTGACCAGATCACCGTCGCCGATCCACCAGACCAGGCGGTCGTCCGGCAGGCCCTGCTCACCGGTTTCCGGGTTGAAGTACAGCCATTTCTGGCCATTGAAGCTACGTAGCCAAAGCTCCGGCGACTGAGCGACCTCGGCCTGCAAGCGAATGGTGTGTACGCGCTCCATCGGCACGTGGGCGATGGACAGCAGCAGGTCGACGACTTTGGCCTTATTGGCGGTGGAGGCATCGCCGCCTAGCAGCAGTTTCACGTTGTCATCGTTGACGTTATTGGCGCGCTTGATGGTTTCGCTGATGAAGGTCTCGACATCCGCCGAGTGCTGGCGAATCGGTGCCAGCAGGGCTTCGGCGGCGATCTTCTCGGGGCCTTCGACCGGGATGCTGTCGCGGAAGATCGGGCCTTTTGCAGGCGCCTGCTCGCCGCTGTAACGCTTGGTCAGAACCAGTCGGTAATAGAGGGTCTGCTTGCCATTAGCACGACGTGCCGACCAGGTTACGCGGCGGTTGCCGTCGACACGGTTGACGCTGACGCCGTAATTGTTGGAGATGAAGCTCTCGTTGAGGCTCACGTAATCCTGGTTCAGCGGCGGCACGAACATCTGCAGCTTCACCGGCTCACGCGGAGTCGCCTGGAATTCGACCTTGGCATCGATGTTCCACAGATCGTCGGTCTCGTCCTCGGTCACCGGAATGCCGAGAATGAAGATTTGGTATGCCGTAATCAGAACGCCCATGGCCACCAAGAGGGTGATCAGGACTTTCAGATGCAGGTTCAGAGAGCGCATGGGAATTACTCGCCAGGGGTTGCGTCATTGGTGCAGTCGGGTTTGCCGGCTGCATATTTAAGGCTTGGATCGACCATGGCCTCGAAGTGCTTGAGCGCTTCGGAGCCGATCAGAAGCGGGTATTGGAATGCGCTTCGGTCGGTCAAGTTCACTTCGATCGTGCGCAGGGTCTTGCCCATGCACAATTCAAGGTCGATTACCGGGCGTGCCGTATAGGTCTTGCCTTCATCGGGGTCGAAATCGCCAGCACGGCGTTTGATCTTGCTGATTCGCGCCAGCGGACGCTCGATGGTGCGCTCATGGGCATCGTCGATGGCCAGCACGAAACGCACCCAGGTTTCTCCGTCACGCTTGAAGCGTTTGATATCGCGGGCGCTCAAGGACGCAGTTTTGGCGCCAGTGTCGAGTTTGGCGGCTACCTGCAGGTCCAATTCTTCTATGTGAATATATTCATTCAGACCATAGATCGACTTGCCCATGGCCAGAGCCGGGCAGGACAAGGTCAGCAGGCAGATCAGCAAAGAGAAGGGTTTCAGTCTCATGTGTCCTTGAGAAGGTATTGCCAGGGGCGGGATGGAGGCAGCGACTGGCAGGCATCCTGCCATACAACTTTCTGCCGTGAAGTTTAGCAGGCATGGCAAAAGGCGATGGCCGGGCATGAACGGACGGATTCTAACATGGGGATTTTCCGTGCTGACAGACGCTTATGTAGCTTTCTGCAAGTAGGGTCGCGGTTCGCCTGATCGGGTGAGCTGGAGATATTGTCGACAATACTTTGGTCTGCTTTGACGAATTTGCCTTCATGGCGTAGTTTTATCGCCATGAAAAGCTATTTGTGTTGACAATCATGCTGCTCGAATCAGATGTGTCTACAGCGCCGCAGGTGGATTCGGAAACACTTTCCGAGCACGTGTTCCGCCTGATCCAGGCTGCCATCGTCAAGGGCGAGATCGCCCCGGGGAGCAAGATCTCCGAGCCTGAGCTGGCGCGCACCTATGGCATCAGCCGAGGGCCATTGCGCGAGGCGATCCATCGCCTGGAAGGGCAGAAGCTGCTGGTACGCGTGCCGCATGTAGGGGCGCGGGTGGTGTCGCTCAGTCATGCCGAGTTGGTCGAGCTGTACGAGATTCGCGAGTCGCTCGAAGGCATGGCTTGTCGCCTGGCGGCCGAGCGCATGACTCAGCAGGAGATCGGCGAGCTGCGCCGGGTACTAGAGCTGCATGAGCAGGATGCCGCGTTCAAGGCTGGTGTCGGCTACTACCAGCAGGAAGGCGACTTCGACTTCCACTACCGCATCATCCAGGGCAGCGGCAACCGTACTCTGGCCAAGCTTTTGTGCGACGAGTTGTACCAACTGGTGCGCATGTACCGCCTGCAGTTCTCCACTACACCCAATCGGCCGCATCAGGCCTTCGCCGAGCACCACCGCATTCTCGACGCCATCGAAGCTCGCGACGGTGAACTGGCCGAACTGCTGATGCGCCGTCACATCGGCGCCTCCAAGCGTAATATCGAGCGCCACTACGTTTCCCAGCGTGGACAGGAAGCGCTCATCCCTTCATCCAAGACTCGAGGTGATTCATGACTCAGTTTTCCGCCGGCCAGCGTTTCCGTCAGGCCCTTGCCGAAGAGCAACCGCTGCAGGTGATCGGCGCGATCAACGCCAACCATGCATTGCTGGCCAAGCGTGCAGGCTTTCGTGCCATCTACCTGTCCGGTGGCGGTGTCGCCGCCGGCTCGCTCGGACTGCCGGATCTGGGCATCAATACCCTGGATGACGTGCTGACCGACGTGCGCCGCATCACCGATGTCTGCGACCTGCCGCTGCTGGTAGACATCGACACTGGCTTCGGCCCTTCGGCTTTCAATATCGAGCGCACCATCAAGAACCTAATCAAGGCCGGCGCCGCCGCCGCGCATATCGAGGATCAGGTCGGCGCCAAGCGCTGCGGTCATCGGCCGGGCAAGGAGATCGTCTCCTGCGAGGAGATGGTAGACCGCGTGAAGGCCGCCGCCGATGCCAAGACCGACCCGGACTTCTTCCTGATCGCCCGCACTGACGCCATCCAGGCCGAGGGTGTGGATGCCGCCATCGAGCGTTGCCAGGCCTACGTCGAGGCCGGTGCCGATGGCATCTTCGCCGAGGCGGCCTACGACCTGCCCACTTACAAGCGTTTCGTCGAGGCGCTGAAGGTGCCGGTGCTGGCCAATATCACCGAATTCGGCGCCACGCCGCTGTTCACCCGCGACGAGCTGGCTTCGGTAGGCGTGGCCATCCAGCTCTATCCGCTGTCGGCCTTCCGCGCAGCGAACAAGGCGGCCGAAAGTGTCTACACCTCGATCCGCCAGAACGGCCACCAGAAGGACGTGATCGAATTGATGCAGACCCGCGCCGAACTCTACGACCGCATCGGCTACCACGCCTTCGAGCAGAAGCTCGATGCGCTGTTCGCTGCTGGCAAGAAATAAAGACAAGAACAAGGATTCGAGGAGATAACCATGAGTGCCACCGAAACCACCCCTGGCTTCAAACCGAAGAAATCCGTTGCCCTGAGCGGCACCGCCGCCGGCAACACCGCGCTGTGCACCGTTGGCCGCACAGGTAACGACCTGCATTACCGTGGCTATGACGTGCTCGATTTCGCCAACCGCTGCGAGTTTGAGGAGATTGCTCACTTGCTGGTGCACGGCAAATTGCCCAACGTCGCCGAACTGGCCGGCTACAAGGCCAAGCTCAAGGCCCTGCGCGGCCTGCCGGCCGGGGTCAAGGCCGCCCTGGAAACCCTGCCGCCATCGGCGCATCCGATGGACGTGATGCGCACCGCCGTGTCCGTGCTCGGCTGTCTGGCACCGGAGAAGGACGATCACAACCACCCTGGCGCCCGCGATATCGCCGACAAGCTGATGGCCTCGCTGGGGTCGGCGCTGCTGTACTGGTACCACTACAGCCACAACGGCAAGCGCATTGAGGTGGACACCGACGACGACTCCATTGGTGGCCACTTTCTGCACCTGCTGCATGGTGAGAAGCCGCGCGAATCCTGGGTGCGCGCCATGCACACCTCGCTCAACCTGTATGCCGAGCACGAGTTCAACGCCTCGACCTTCACCTCGCGGGTGATCGCCGGTACCGGTTCCGACCTGTTCTCCTGCATCGCCGGCGCCATTGGCGCGCTGCGCGGGCCGAAACACGGCGGCGCCAACGAAGTGGCCTTCGAGGTGCAGAAACGCTACGACAACCCTGATGAAGCCGAGGCCGACATCCGTGAGCGGGTAGGGCGCAAGGAAGTGGTGATCGGTTTCGGTCACCCGGTCTATACCGTCAGCGACCCACGCAACAAGGTGATCAAGGAAGTGGCCCGCGAGCTGTCCGAGGAGCAGGGCAATACCAAGATGTATGACATCGCCGAGCGTCTGGAAAGCGTGATGTGGGAGATCAAGAAGATGTTCCCCAACCTCGACTGGTTCAGCGCCGTGAGCTACCACATGATGGGGGTGCCCACCGCCATGTTCACTCCACTGTTCGTTATCGCCCGTACCGCCGGCTGGTCCGCGCACGTCATCGAGCAACGCATCGACGGCAAGATCATCCGCCCGAGCGCCAACTACACAGGCCCCGAAGACCTGAAGTTCGTGCCGCTCAAGGACCGTAAATAACCATGAATGACACCGTGAATAGCCAATACCGCAAGCGCCTGCCCGGCACCGCGCTGGATTACTTCGATGCCCGTGAGGCGGTCGAGGCGATCCAGAATGGCGCCTGGAGCAAGCTGCCCTACACCTCGCGCGTGCTCGCCGAGCAGCTGGTGCGCCGCTGCGATCCGCAGGATCTGACTGCCTCGCTGGAGCAACTGGTCCATCGCAAGCGCGACCTGGACTTTCCTTGGTACCCGGCGCGCGTGGTCTGCCACGACATTCTTGGCCAGACCGCACTGGTCGACCTGGCCGGCCTGCGCGATGCCATCGCCGAGCAGGGTGGTGACCCGTCCAAGGTCAACCCGGTGGTGCCGACCCAGCTGATCGTCGATCACTCCCTGGCCGTCGAGGCACCGGGCTTCGACCCGGACGCCTTCGAGAAGAACCGCGCCATCGAGGATCGGCGCAACGAGGATCGCTTCCACTTTATCGACTGGACCAAGACCGCGTTCAAGAACGTCGACGTGATCCCGGCCGGCAACGGCATCATGCACCAGATCAACCTGGAGAAGATGAGCCCGGTGATCCAGGCGCGCGGTGGCATCGCCTTCCCCGACACCTGCGTCGGCACCGACTCGCACACCCCGCATGTCGATGCGCTTGGCGTGATCGCCATCGGCGTCGGCGGCCTGGAAGCCGAGACAGTGATGCTCGGCCATCCATCGATGATGCGCCTGCCCGACATCGTCGGCGTCGAGCTGACCGGCAAGCGCCAGCCTGGCATCACCGCCACCGACATCGTCCTGGCCATCACCGAGTTCCTGCGCAAGGAGCGCGTGGTCGGTGCCTGGGTCGAGTTCTTCGGCGAGGGTGCCGACAGCCTGACCATCGGCGACCGCGCCACCATCTCCAACATGTGCCCGGAATACGGCGCCACCGCCTCGATGTTCTATATCGACCGCCAGACCATCGATTACCTCAAGCTCACCGGGCGCGAGCCGGAGCAGGTGGCATTGGTTGAGAACTACGCCAAGACCCTTGGCCTGTGGAGCGACGCGCTGAAAACCGCCGAGTACGAGCGCGTGTTGCGCTTCGATCTGGGCAGCGTGGTGCGCAATATGGCCGGCCCAAGCAACCCGCATCGTCGCCTGCCCACTTCGGCGCTGGCCGAGCGCGGCATCGCCGACGAGGCCAAGCTGCAAGCCGGCAAGGGCGAGGAGGCCCAGGGGCTGATGCCCGATGGCGCGGTGATCATCGCCGCTATCACCAGTTGCACCAATACCTCCAACCCGCGCAACGTCATCGCTGCCGGTCTCGTGGCGAAGAAGGCCAACGCCCTGGGCCTGGTGCGCAAACCCTGGGTCAAGACTTCGTTCGCACCGGGTTCGAAAGTCGCCAAGCTGTACCTGGAGGAGGCCGGCCTACTACTGGAGCTGGAAAAGCTCGGCTTCGGCATCGTCGCCTACGCCTGCACCACCTGCAATGGCATGTCCGGCGCGCTGGAACCAAAGATCCAGAAGGAAATCATCGACCGCGACCTGTACGCCACCGCCGTGCTCTCGGGTAACCGCAACTTCGACGGGCGCATCCACCCCTATGCCAAGCAGGCCTTCCTTGCCTCGCCGCCACTGGTGGTGGCCTATGCGATCGCCGGCACCGTGCGTTTCGACATCGAGCAGGATCCACTGGGCAGCGATGCCCAGGGCAACCCGATCACTCTCAAGGACCTGTGGCCCAGCGACGAGGAGATCGACGCCATCGTCGCTGCCTCGGTGAAGCCCGAACAGTTCAAGCAGATCTACATCCCGATGTTTGACCTGGGTAGCGTGCAGGAGGCAGAGAGCCCGTTGTACGACTGGCGCCCGATGTCCACCTATATCCGCCGCCCGCCTTACTGGGAGGGTGCATTGGCCGGTGAGCGTACGCTCAAGGGCATGCGCCCGCTGGCGATCCTGCCGGACAACATCACCACCGACCACCTGTCGCCGTCCAACGCCATCCTGGCGGACTCGGCCGCCGGTGAGTACCTGGCGAAAATGGGCCTGCCGGAGGAGGACTTCAACTCCTACGCCACCCACCGCGGCGACCACCTGACCGCGCAACGCGCCACCTTCGCCAACCCGCAACTGGTCAACGAGATGGCCGTGATCGACGGACAGGTGAAGAAGGGTTCGCTGGCCCGCGTCGAGCCGGAGGGTAAGGTGATGCGCATGTGGGAGGCCATCGAAACCTACATGAACCGCAAGCAGAACCTGATCATCGTCGCCGGTGCCGACTACGGCCAGGGTTCGTCCCGTGACTGGGCGGCCAAAGGCGTGCGTCTGGCGGGTGTCGAGGTGATCGTCGCCGAAGGCTTCGAGCGTATTCACCGCACCAACCTGGTGGGTATGGGCGTGCTGCCGGTGGAGTTCAAGCCGGGCACCACACGCCTGACCCTGGCCCTGGACGGTACCGAGACCTATGACGTGGAAGGCGAGATTTCGCCGCGCTGCGACCTGACCCTGGTGGTCAATCGCCGCAATGGCGAGGTGCTGCGCGTACCGGTGACCTGCCGTCTGGACACTGCTGCCGATGTCAGCGTGTACCAGGCTGGCGGCGTGCTGCAGCGCTTCGCCAAGGACTTCCTCGAGGGCGCGGTGGCTTGACCTGACCTGACGTGACATGCCGGCCCGTTAATGGGTCGGCACAACTCCTATAGGTGCGTGTAGCCCGGATGAATCCGGGGAGAACTGCGCCGTCATTCCCGGATTGCATCCGGGCTACTTTTTCAGGGCTGCGTGTATGTCCCATTTACCGCAAGTGAAAATCCCCGCCACCTACATGCGTGGCGGCACCAGTAAGGGCGTGTTCTTCCGTCTGCAGGATCTGCCCGAGCGTTGCCAGGTGCCTGGCGAGGCGCGCGACAAGCTGTTCATGCGTGTGATCGGTAGTCCTGATCCTTATTCGGCGCAGATCGACGGCATGGGCGGCGCCACCTCGAGCACCTCCAAGTGCGTGATCCTGTCGAAAAGCACTCAGCCCGACCATGACGTCGATTACCTCTATGGCCAGGTGTCCATCGACAAGGCTTTCGTCGACTGGAGCGGTAACTGCGGCAACCTCTCGACCGCGGCGGGCGCCTTCGCCATCCATGCCGGCCTGGTCGATCCCGCGCGGATTCCCGACAACGGCACCTGCGTGGTGCGTATCTGGCAGGCCAATATCCACAAAACCATCATCGCCCATGTGCCGGTCAGTAATGGCCAGGTGCAGGAAACCGGCGACTTCGAGCTGGACGGGGTGACCTTCCCGGCAGCGGAGATCGTGCTGGAATTCCTCGACCCATCTGATGATGGCGAGGAGGGCGGTTCGATGTTTCCCACCGGCAACCTGGTCGATGACCTCGAAGTGCCGGGCATCGGTACCTTCAAGGCGACCATGATCACCGCCGGCATCCCGACCATCTTCGTCAATGCCGAGGATATCGGCTACCAGGGCACCGAGCTGCGCGAGGCCATCAATGGCGACTCGGCGCAACTGGCGCGCTTCGAGCAGATTCGCATTGCCGGTGCGCTGCGCATGGGGCTGATCAAAACGGCCGAGGAGGCTGCGACACGTCAGCACACCCCGAAGATCGCCTTCGTCAGTCCGCCCAAGGACTACCGCACCTCCAGCGGCAAGGAGGTCAAGGCCGGCGAGGTCGATCTGTTGGCGCGGGCGCTGTCCATGGGCAAGCTGCACCACGCGATGATGGGCACCTGCGCGGTGGCCATCGGTACGGCGGCAGCGATTCCGGGCACGCTGGTCAACCTGGCCGCCGGTGGCGGCGAGCGCGAGGCGGTGCGTTTCGGCCATCCGTCCGGCACCCTGCGTGTCGGCGCGCAGGCCAAGCGGGTCGATGGTCAGTGGACGGTGACCAAGGCGGTGATGAGCCGCAGTGCGCGCATCCTGATGGAAGGCTGGGTGCGCGTACCCGCTGAAAGCTTCTAGGCCCTGAATGAGAAAAGGCTCGAAGTTTCGAGCCTTTTCCCTTTATAAACATGTGCTTGCAGTGATTATTTAAGGCGTCTTTCAACACCTTTTTCCACCAGAATCTTGGCCGAAATTTCCTCGACCGAGAAATGCGTGGAGTTGATGAAGGCAATGTTTTCGCGGCGGAACAGGCCTTCCACCTCACGCACTTCGAACTCGCACTGGGCGAAGCTGGCGTAGCGGCTGTTGGGCTTGCGCTCGTGGCGGATGGCGGTGAGGCGATCCGGGTCGATGGTCAGGCCGAACAGCTTGTCACGGTACTTTTTCAGTGAGTCTGGGAGCTGCAGGCGCTCCATGTCGTCTTCGGTCAGCGGGTAGTTGGCGGCGCGGATGCCGTACTGCATGGCCATGTACAGACAGGTAGGCGTCTTGCCGCAGCGCGACACGCCGACCAGGATCAGATCGGCCTTGTCGTAATAGTGGGTGCGCGCGCCATCATCGTTGTCGAGGGCGAAGTTTACCGCCTCGATGCGCTCCATGTAGTTGGAGTGCTGGCCGATGGAGTGTGACTTGCCGACCGAGTAGGAGGAGTGCGAGCTCAGCTCCTGCTCCAGGGGGGAAAGGAAGGTCGAGAAAATATCGATCATGAAACCATTGGCGGTATCGAGGATCGCACGAATATCGCGGTTGACGATGGTGTCGAAGATGATCGGGCGGGCGCCGTCCCTTTCAGCGGCGGCATCGATTTGTTGTACCATGGCGCGCGCTTTTTCGATGCTGTCGATATAAGGGCGCGTCAGTTTGGTGAACTGAATGTTCTCGAACTGTGCGAGCAGGCTCTGGCCCAAGGTTTCGGCCGTGATGCCGGTGCCGTCGGAGATGAAGAAAGCGGTTCGTTTCATTTGCGCCAAAGGCCTTAAGCTGAGTTCGATTCTTGGCTATGATAGGCCGCGTTTTACGCCGGGCCCACCGGGTTCGGCATTGTTACTTATACAAGGGCAAGGCCACAATCGCGCGACCTCGGTCGTTCGACATTGCGCAGCCCACTGAGCTTTTCCAATACAGTTAGTGGAGAGATCACCTTGGTAGAGTACGTAGTTTCCCTCGATAAGCTCGGCAATCACGATGTTGAGCATGTGGGGGGCAAGAACGCATCCCTCGGCGAGATGATCAGTAACCTGGCCGGCGCCGGTGTCTCGGTTCCCGGCGGTTTCGCCACTACGGCTCAGGCCTACCGCGATTTTCTCGAGCAAAGCGGCCTGAATGCGCAGATCCACGCAGCGCTTGACGCACTCGATGTCGATGACGTCAACGCCCTGGCCAAGACCGGCGCGCAGATTCGCCAGTGGGTGATGGACGCCGAGTTCCCGGCCGAGCTGGACAAGCAGATCCGCGAAGCCTTCGCCATCATGAGCGCCGGCAACGACAACATGGCCGTGGCCGTGCGTTCCTCCGCCACCGCCGAAGACCTGCCGGACGCCTCCTTCGCGGGCCAGCAGGAAACCTTCCTCAATATCCGCGGTGTGGACAACGTGATCCGCGCTGCCAAGGAAGTCTTCGCTTCCCTGTTCAACGACCGTGCTATCGCTTATCGCGTGCACCAGGGCTTCGACCACAAGCTGGTCGCTCTGTCTGCCGGTGTGCAGCGCATGGTGCGTTCGGAAACCGGCACGGCCGGTGTGATGTTCACCCTGGACACCGAGTCCGGCTTCCGTGACGTGGTGTTCATCACCGGCGCCTATGGCCTGGGTGAGACCGTCGTGCAAGGTGCGGTGAACCCCGACGAGTTCTACGTGCACAAGCCAACCCTGGAAGCGGGGCGCCCGGCGATCCTGCGTCGCAACCTGGGCAGCAAGGCGATCAAGATGATCTACGGCGACGAAGCCAAGGCTGGTCGCTCGGTGAAGACCGTCGAAGTCGACCGTGCCGAGCGCGCGCGTTTCTGCATCACCGACGCCGAGGTCAGCGAGCTGGCCAAGCAGGCGCTGATCATCGAGAAACATTACGGCCGCCCGATGGACATCGAGTGGGCCAAGGACGGTGATGACGGCAAGCTGTACATCGTGCAGGCCCGTCCGGAAACCGTGAAGAGCCGCGCCAGCGCCACCGTGATGGAGCGCTACCTGCTGAAAGAGAAGGGCACTGTGCTGGTCGAAGGCCGTGCCATCGGCCAGCGCATCGGCGCCGGCAAGGTACGCGTGATCCACGACGTATCCGAGATGGACAAGGTGCAGCCGGGCGACGTGCTGGTCTCCGACATGACCGACCCGGACTGGGAGCCGGTGATGAAGCGCGCCAGCGCCATCGTCACCAACCGCGGCGGCCGTACCTGCCACGCAGCGATCATCGCCCGTGAGCTGGGCATTCCGGCCGTGGTCGGTTGCGGCAACGCCACCAGCGTGCTCAAGGACGGTCAGGGTGTGACCGTATCCTGCGCCGAAGGCGATACCGGTTTCATCTTCGAAGGTGAACTGGGCTTCGACATTCGCAAGAACTCGGTCGACGCCATGCCGGATCTGCCGTTCAAGATCATGATGAACGTCGGCAACCCGGATCGCGCTTTCGATTTCGCTCAACTGCCGAACGAAGGGGTTGGCCTGGCTCGCCTGGAATTCATCATCAACCGCATGATCGGCGTGCACCCGAAGGCGCTGCTGAACTTCTCCAGCCTGCCGCCGGAGATCAAGGACAGCGTCGAGAAACGCATCGCCGGTTACGGTGACCCGGTCGACTTCTACGTCGAGAAGCTGGTCGAGGGTATCAGCACCCTGGCCGCCGCCTTCTGGCCGAAGAAAGTCATCGTGCGCCTGTCGGACTTCAAGTCCAACGAATACGCCAACCTGATCGGCGGCAAGCTGTACGAGCCGGAAGAAGAGAACCCGATGCTGGGCTTCCGTGGCGCTTCGCGCTACATCAGCGAATCCTTCCGTGACTGCTTCGAGCTGGAATGCCGCGCGTTGAAGAAAGTGCGCAACGAGATGGGGCTGACCAACGTCGAGATCATGGTGCCGTTCGTGCGTACCCTGGGTGAGGCCTCGCAAGTGGTCGAGCTGCTGGCCAGCAATGGCCTGGCCCGTGGTCAGGATGGCCTGAAAGTCATCATGATGTGCGAACTGCCGTCCAACGCCATTCTGGCCGAAGAGTTCCTCGAGTTCTTCGACGGTTTCTCCATCGGCTCCAACGACCTGACCCAGCTGACTCTGGGCCTGGACCGTGACTCCGGTATCGTCGCCCATCTGTTCGATGAGCGTAACCCGGCGGTGAAGAAGCTGCTGGCCAATGCCATCGCCGCCTGCAACAAGGCTGGCAAGTACATCGGCATCTGCGGCCAGGGCCCGTCGGACCATCCAGATCTGGCCAAGTGGCTGATGGAGCAGGGTATCGAGAGCGTGTCGCTGAACCCGGACTCGGTACTCGACACCTGGTTCTTCCTGGCTGAGGCTCAGCCCGCCTGAGGTCTGTGATCGATCCAGAAAGGGCGGGTTGATCCCGCCCTTTTTGGTGTCCATCGCGTTTTGCCTGTCATCCCAAGCCGTCGCCAGCGATATGCAATATCGCTCCCGGCGGTTTTTTATGCGTGTCGTTATTCTTTTATGGCGTCTCGCCAGTGCGGTCATCTGATCCATGCAAAGCAGTAGTGAGCTTTTTCCCGTTTCCCTGATGAGTGCCGAACTGCGTGGCGATCTCAGTGAAGACGTCTATCTTCTCAAGCCCAATAACAGCCCGGACTCCAGCGTCGAGCTGGCCTTGACCCGGCTCGGCCGCGCAGGGGCAGAAGGCGAGCGTGGCATGCCTGTGGTATTGCTGCACGGCAGCTTTTCCAATCGGCGCTTCTGGTATTCGCCCAAGGGCATTGGCCTGGGGCCTTACCTGGCGCGCGCGGGATTCGATGTGTGGATCGCCGAAATGCGCGGCCACGGCCTGTCGCCGCGCAACGAAAACTATCGAGACAACCACGTGGCGCAGTACGTGCGCTATGACCTGCCAGCCATTGCTGATTTCATCATCGAGCAGACCGGGCAAGCCGCGCACTGGGTCGGCCACTCCCTCGGTGGAGTGATTCTGGCGGCGGCGCTAGGGGGCGGTTATCTCGGCGAGTCGCGTGCGCGTTCGGCGGCATTGTTCGGCAGCCAGGTCAGCCGTATCTACTGGCCACTCAAGCTGCCGCCTGTGGAGTGGGGCGGTCGCCTGCTGTTGCGTGCCTTTCCCTACCTGTCCGGGCGTCGGCTGAAGCGCGGCCCTGAAGACGAGCCGACCGGCCTGGCACTGGAAACCCTGCGCTGGCTCAGGCTGTTCGGGCGTTTCGGTGATGCTGATCAGGATTGGTGGGCGGGCCTGACTCAGGTGCGCGTGCCGATTCTGGCGGTAGGAGCTGCGGCCGATCAGCAGGATCCAGCCTGGGCCTGTCGCAAGCTGCTGGAACAGTGCAGTGCGGCGCCGTCGCAGTTCTTGCTGCTGGGCAAGGAGAACGGTTTCTCCAGTGACTTCGGGCATATCGAAATGCTGGTCAGCAAGGAGGCGCAGCGCGAGGTGTGGCCCTTGACCGAATACTGGTTGCAGCATCTGCAACTGCCCGCCGGCTTTGCCGAGCAGGCCTCTGCTATAGGATCTTGAGCTGCTGCTTGAGATCGTCCCGGCCGTTTCTTCGGCACGGGCTTAGCGGTAAGATGTGACGCATCATGTGTGGGTGGTCATTTCAGGTTCAAGTGCTTGTTTGTCGTTCATGTCGGGCGAGTTCGCAGCGATAGCGCGATGCTGAATTGTCCCGCTTCAAGCAGGTCCATGAAGGTGGCTGCCTTCTCATCCATTGTCGAAAGGAGTTCTGTCATGCACTACATCACCCCTGATCTGTGCGATGCCTATCCGGAACTGGTTCAGGTCGTCGAGCCCATGTTCGCCAACTACGGCGGCCGCGATTCTTTCGGCGGTCAGATCGTCACCATCAAGTGCCATGAGGACAACTCGCTGGTGAAGGAGCAGGTCGATCTGCCTGGTCAGGGCAAGGTCCTGGTCGTGGATGGCGGCGGTTCCCTGCGACGTGCGCTGCTCGGTGACATGCTGGCCGAGAAGGCCGCGAAGAACGGCTGGGAAGGCATCGTCGTATATGGCTGCATCCGTGACGTCGACGTCATCGCGCAGACCGATCTGGGCGTGCAGGCGCTGGCCAGTCATCCGATGAAGACCGACAAGCGCGGCATTGGCGACCTGAATGTGCCCGTCAGCTTTGGCGGCGTGACCTTCAAGCCGGGCGATTATCTGTACGCCGACAACAACGGCATCATCGTTTCCCCGCAAGCCCTGAGCATGCCGGAATAAGCCGATGCAGGATCAGGATTCGGCGTTGCTGCATGCCTTCGTGCTCGATGGTCGGGGCGGTGCACGCAGCATCACTCGTCATGAACTGGATGGCCTGCAGCTAGGCGAGCAGGAAAGCCTGTGGCTGCACTGGGATCGCGGCCAGGAGCAGTCACAGCGCTGGTTACGTGAGCACAGCGGGCTGGATGAATTCAGCTGCAACCTGCTGCTCGAGGAAAATACCCGGCCGCGTCTATTGCCCCTGCCCGACGATGAGCTGCTGTTGTTCTTGCGCGGGGTCAACCGTAATCCCGGCGCAGAACCGGAAGACATGGTTTCGGTACGTATCTTCGCCGATGCCCGGCGGGTTATCTCCCTGCGTCAGCGTCCATTGCTCGCGACCGATGCACTGATTGCCGATCTGTTGGCGGGCAAGGGGCCGAAGACGTCGTCAGAGCTACTCCTGGAGCTCGCCCGTCACCTCACCAGTCGCGTCGATGATCTGATCGCCGAGTTGAGCGAGCAGCTCGACGTCGAGGAGGATGGCCTCGATGGTGATGAGCGGTATCGTCCCGATCACGGCCTGGTGTTGCAGGTGCGTCGGCGTGCGGCCAGCTTGCGTCGGTTTCTCGCGCCGCAGCGCGATCTCTACGCGCAGCTGGTGCGTAATCGACAGCCCTGGTTCGTCGAGGACGACGGTGACTACTGGAACGAGCTTAACAATCGCCTGACCCGCTATCTGGAAGAGCTGGAGCTGATTCGCGAGCGCGTCGGCCTGGTACTGGAGGCGGAAAGCCGGCGTCTCGGTGAGCGCATGAATCGCATCATGTATCGCTTCACCGTGATCACCGGGATGTTCCTGCCGCTGACCTTTCTCACGGGGCTGCTGGGCATCAATGTCGGCGGGATTCCGGGTTCTGAAAGTCCGATTGGTTTCTTCATCGCCTGCGGCCTTATGGTCCTTCTGGCGCTGGGTCAACTGCTGCTTTTTCGACGTTGGCGTTGGCTGTGATGTGTGACTCATCCGCCGGCTACTGCGTCTAGCCGTGACATCCCGTGAGGTGCGCATGCACGATCCATTCGAAGAGTCTCTACGCGATTTGCTCAAGTCCTCGTCGTCCAGCCATGACGACGATGCTTGCCTGCACCGGGTTCTCAAGACCGCCAACCGCCAGGTCGGCGCTGGTGACCTGTTCAGCCTGGTAGGCCACTGGGCGCAGGCCCTGATGATCGCCCTGAACAACGGTTCGGCGCATGTCGCGCCGGTTTCGCGCCGTACCCAATCCTCTGCTTCTGCTGATAAGGCTGACTGAAATGGAACTCGATCCCTGGACCCAAAGCCTGATCTCCGCGATGACCGCATTGTGGACCAAGGTTGCCGGATTCATTCCCAACCTGTTCGTTGCGCTGGTGTTGGTACTGCTTGGCTTCGTCGTGGCCAAGTTGCTCGACACGCTGCTGTCCAAGCTGCTCGGCAAGGTCGGACTGGATCGCCTGATGACAGGTACCGGTCTGACCAAGCTGCTGGCGCGCGTCGGCATTCACGCGCCGGTATCGACCCTGATCGGCAAGATCGTCTATTGGTTCGTGCTGCTGATCTTCCTGGTTTCGGCCGCTGAATCGCTTGGTCTGCAACGGGTTTCCGCGACCCTCGACGTGCTGGCGCTGTACCTGCCCAAAGTCTTCGGCGCCGCCCTGGTGCTGCTTGCCGGTGTGCTGCTGGCGCAACTGGTCAGCAGCCTGGTGCGCGGCGCTGCCGAAGGCGTCGGTCTGGAGTATGCCAACGGGCTGGGGCGGGTCGCGCAAGGTCTGGTCATCATCATCAGCATCTCCGTGGCCATCGGTCAGCTGGAGATCAAGACCGACCTGCTCAACAACGTGATCGCCATCGTGCTGATTTCCGTTGGCCTGGCGGTCGCGCTGGCATTGGGCCTGGGTAGTCGCGATATCGCCAGCCAGATTCTCGCTGGCATTTATGTGCGCGAGCTGTATCAGGTCGGGCAACAAGTGCAGGTTGGTGAGGTCGAAGGGCAGATCGAAGAGATCGGCACAGTGAAAACCACCCTGTTGACCGATACCGGTGAGCTGGTATCGGTGGCAAATCGAGTGATGCTCGAACAACGCGTGAACAGTCGCTGACGCCAATCTGTTATTTTATGCCGCTGCCCGGCAGGCGTGACCTGCCGGGCACTTTTCGTCCTGACTGTCGGCCCGACTCGTTTTGAACAAAGCCCAGCCCTTGCCCACGCGCTACGACCCCCGCGAGCTCACTGATGAAGAGCTGGTGGCGCGCGCCCACGACGAGCTGTTTCATATAACTCGTGCTTATGAAGAGCTGATGAGGCGCTACCAGCGAACATTATTTAACGTTTGCGCGCGTTATTTGGGGAACGAAAGGGATGCTGATGATGTCTGTCAGGAGGTGATGCTCAAAGTTCTCTATGGCCTTAAGAACTTTGAGGGTAAATCCAAGTTCAAAACTTGGCTCTACAGCATCACCTACAACGAATGCATTACTCAGTATCGAAAAGAGCGGCGAAAGCGTCGATTGGTTGACGCCTTAAGTTTGGACCCGCTCGAAGAGGCTTCCGACGACAAGACACCCAAAGTCGAGGAGCGAGGCGGTCTGGATCGCTGGTTGGTTCACGTCAACCCGATCGATCGCGAGATTCTGGTGCTACGTTTTGTCGCAGAGCTCGAGTTTCAAGAGATTGCCGACATCATGCACATGGGCTTGAGCGCAACGAAGATGCGCTACAAGCGAGCATTGGATCGGTTGCGGGATAAATTTTCGGACACTTCCGAAACTTAGTTCAGCTTCCCGACCACTAAGGGAGTGGCGAACCCTGATATAATCGCCGCCAAGTTGCCGACTGAAGTTAACGGCGACTTATTAACCACCAAGATGGGGATTTAACGGATGAAAGTAAAAAACACCTTGGGCGTAGTCATTGGCTCTCTCGTTGCCGCAACCTCCTTCGGCGCGCTGGCGCAAGGCCAAGGCGCTGTCGAGGTGGAGGGCTTCGTCAATCGCTACTTCACCGACGTTCAGCGTGATTACGCGCACAACGAAGGCAACCTGTTCGGTGGCAGCATTGGCTACTACCTGACTGACGACGTCGAACTGGCGCTGTCCTATGGCGAATACCACGACCTGCGTGGCGAAGGTTCGCAAGGCAGCAAGAATATCAAGGGTAACCTGACCGACCTGAAGGCCATCTACCACTTCGGTCAGCCGGGTGTTGGTCTGCGTCCGTACGTCTCTGCCGGTTTCGGCCATCAGAGCATCGGCGACGCCAACAGCGGTGGTCGTAACCACTCCACCCTGGCTATCGCTGGCGCTGGTGCCAAGTACTACTTCACCGAAATGTTCTACGCCCGTGCTGGCGTTGACGCTCTGTACAACATCGACCAGGGCGACACCGAGTGGCAAGCTGGCGTGGGTGTTGGTCTGAACTTCGGTGGCGGCAGCAAGCCTGCTCCGGCTCCGGTCGTGGCTGCTGCGCCCGAGCCGATGCCTGAGCCCGCTCCTGAGCCGGTGATGGAAGCTGTTCGCGTTGAGCTGGACGTCAAGTTCGACTTCGACAAAGACCGCGTCAAAGAAGAAAGCTATGGCGATATCAAGAACCTGGCTGACTTCATGAACCAGTACCCGCAGACCACCACCACTGTTGAAGGTCACACCGACTCCGTTGGTAGCGACGCTTACAACCAGAAGCTGTCCGAGCGTCGTGCAAACGCCGTTCGTGACGTTCTGGTCAACCAGTACGGTGTTGACGGTAGCCGCGTGAACACTGCCGGTTACGGTGAAACCCGTCCGGTTGCTGACAACGCCACCGACTCCGGTCGCGCTATCAACCGTCGCGTTGAAGCTGAAGTGGAAGCCCAGATCCAGCAGTAATGCTTCTGGCGCTCCAAGAAAAACCCGGCCTCGGCCGGGTTTTTCTTTTCTGGAATAAAAAAGCCCGCCGAGGGGGCGACGGGCAAACAACGTCTTCACAGGAGCGCGAAGCGGTCAGGCATGCAGGAGCTGGGGCATGCTGATCTGTGTGCTGGCGCGGGCGACTTCGCCGATCACCAGAATGGCCGGGCTCTTCAGGGCGAATGCTGCGGCATCGTCTTGCATCGCGCCCAACTGGCTGCGGCACTCACGCTGTGCGGGCAACGAGGCGTTCTCGATCATGGCCACCGGCATCTCGGCGCTCATGCCGCCGGCGAGCAGGCCGTCGCGAATATCCGCCAGTTTGGCGACACCCATATAGACCACCAAGGTGGTGCCGCTCTGCGCCAGTGCCGCCCAGTTCAGGCTGCTGTCGTCCTGGGTGTGGGCGGTGACCAGGGTCACGCCACGGGCCACACCGCGCAGGGTCAGGGGGATACCGCAGTTGGTGGCGCCGGCCAGCCCGGCGGTGATGCCGTTGACCAGCTCCACTTCGATGCCGTGCTCGCCGAGCCAGTCTGCTTCCTCGCTGCCGCGGCCGAAGATGCACGGATCGCCGCCCTTGAGGCGCACCACGCACTTGCCCTGGCGCGCATAGCGCAGCATCAGGCGATGGATAAAGGCCTGCGGGGTGGAGCGGCATCCGCCGCGCTTGCCCACCGAGACGATACGCGCGCCGGGGCAGTGCTCGAGCACGGCCGGGTTGACCAGATCGTCGATCATCACGATCTCGGCCTGGTTCAGCGCCTTGACCGCCTTGAGGGTCAGCAGCTCGGGATCACCGGGGCCCGCGCCTACCAGCCAGACTTTTGCACTCATGTTCACCACCTCTCTCGTGTCACGTGCCGGCGTTTGCCGCTGGTTCCCACGCTCCGGCGTGGAAAGGATTCGGGGGACGCTCTGCGTCCCATGAGACGCGGAGCGTCTCGGCCTGCGTACCCACGCAGAGCGTGGGTACGATCAACTCATGCGTTCACTGCAGTGGGCTGTTGCGCCAGCAGACGTTTGATTTCGGGTACGCAGGAGCCACAACTGGTGCCGCACTTGAGCTCCTGCCTGAGGCCGTCCAGGTCCAGGCCGCGTGCGATGCCGGCGCACACCGCGCCTTCGCTGACGTTCAGGCAGTTGCACAGGGTCTTGCCGCGCGTGTTGGCGGCTGCATTGCCTGGCGGCGCGGAGACCGGGGCGAGCAGCCAGCGACGCAGATCGGCGTCGGCCTGGCCGTCCAGCCACAGGCTCCTGAGCCATTCGCTGGCGGCGGTTTCGCCGGCCAGGCGGATGCTGACGATGCGGCCATCCTCGATGCGCACGCGCTTGCCCACCGCACGGCGCGGGTCGTCGTAGGCCAGCACCGGACCTTCATTCAGGCGCAGCAGGCGGTCGATCTGCGCCAGCAGCTCTGGCTGCGGCGCCACGGCGCTGGCGGCGCGAATCAGCAGAGCGGGGCGCTCGCGGCCGGTGGGGGTGAGGCTGGCGTAGGCGAACTCCTCGAACAGCGGGCGCAGGGCCTCGAAGCGGCTCTGCACCTCTCCCTCGACCAGGGCGAACAGCTGCCAGGGCAGCTCGACCTTGTCCACCTCGACACCAGCATGCTTGAGCTCCGGTTGTTTGGATAACGGATCGAAAGCCGGCTGGGTCAGCACGTTGGTGCCCAAACCCTTGAGGAAGCGATCGCCCCAGTGCATCGGCAGCCAGGCCTGACCGGGGCGCACCGATTCGTCGGTTTGTACCGGCAGGATCAGGCTGCCGCGACGGCTGCGCAGCTTGATCAGATCGCCGTCCTGCAGGCGACGACGACGCAGCTCGTCCGGGTGCAGGCCGAGCACGGCGGCCTCGACATGGCCGAACAGGCGCGCGGCGGTGCCGGTGCGGCTCATGCCGTGCCACTGATCGCGCAGGCGACCGGTATTGAGGGTAAGCGAGTAACGCGCCTCGCGCTTTTCCTTCGGCGCACGGTAGGGGTCGGCATGAAACTGCGCGCGCCCGCTGGCCGTGGGGAAGCGGCCATTGGCATAGAGCCGCGCGGTGCCGTGGCGTGCGCCGGCCGGGAACGGCCATTGCTGGGGACCTTGGTCATCAATCAGCGCGTAGCTCAGCCCCGAGAGGTCGAGGTCGCGCTGGGCGGTCAGGTGCTTGTATTCCTCGAACAGCGCTTCGCTGTCGGCGAAATCGAACAGGCTGGGCAGGCCGGGGCGGAGCAGAGTTTCCAGGCGACGGGCGAAGTCGCAGGTGATCGACCAATCGGGCCGCGCCTCTGCGGGCGCTGGCACGGCGCGGCGCACATGGCTGACGCGGCGCTCGGAGTTGGTCACCGTGCCTTCCTTCTCGCCCCAGCTGGCGGCGGGCAGCAGCAGGTCGGCGTAGCGGCAGGTCTCGGTGGTGAAGAAGGCCTCTTGAACGACAACGAAGGGGCAGGTGGCCAGAGCCTCGTGCACCTTGTTCTGGTTCGGCAGCGACTGCGCCGGGTTGGTGCAGGCGATCCACAGCGCCTTGATGCGGCCGTCGTGCACCGCATCGAACAGCTCGATGGCGGACAGCCCCGGCGTCTCCGGCAGGGCGTCGACGCCCCAGTAGGCGGCGACTTCGGCGCGGTGTTCGGCGTTGCCCGCCTCGCGGTGGCCCGGCAGCAGGTTGCTCAGGCTGCCGGTCTCGCGGCCGCCCATGGCGTTGGGCTGGCCGGTCAGCGAGAAGGGGCCGGCGCCGGGCCTGCCGATCTGTCCGGTGGCCAGGTGCAGGTTGATCAGCGCGCTGTTCTTCGCGCTGCCGGACGAGGACTGATTGAGCCCCATGCACCACAGAGAAAGGAAGGAGGGCGCCTTGCCGATCAGCTCGGCGCAGCGCTGCAGGCTGTCCAGGCTGATGCCGCAGATATCGGCGGTGGCCGCCGGGCTGTAGTCGTGCACCAGGTTCTTCAGCGCCTCGAAGCCTTCGGTATGGGCGTCGATATAGCGGCGGTCGATCCAGCCTTCCCACAGCAGGATATGCAGGATGCCGTGAAACAGCGCCACGTCGGTGCCGGGCAGGATCGCCAGGTGCAGGTCGGCCAGCTCGCAGGTGTCGGTGCGCCGCGGATCGATGACGATGATCTGCATCTCGGGGCGGCGAGCCTTGGCTTCTTCCAGGCGGCGGAACAGCACCGGGTGGGCGTAGGCCATGTTGGAGCCGGCGATCAGCAGGCAGTCGCTTCGCTCGATGTCTTCGTAACTGCAGGGCGGGGCGTCGGCGCCGAGGCTGCGCTTGTAGCCGACCACCGCGCTGGACATGCACAGCCGTGAGTTGGAGTCGATATTGTGGGTGCCGACCAGGGCGCGGGCGAGCTTGTTGAAGGCGTAGTAATCCTCGGTCAGCAACTGGCCGGAGATATAGAAGGCCACGCTGTCCGGGCCGTGCTCGCGGATGGTCTCGGCGAACACCGCCGCGGCGTGGTCCAGGGCGCTGTCCCAGTCCGTGCGGGTGCGGGCCAGGCCTTTGCCCAGGCGCAGCTCGGGGTACAGGGCGCGGGCATCAAGGTCGCCAGTCAGGTGCAGGGTCGAACCCTTGCTGCACAGTTTGCCGAAGTTGGCCGGGTGGCTGGGATCGCCGGCGACGCCGAGAATCTTCTCGCCGTCGTGCTCGATCAGCACGCCGCAGCCCACGCCGCAGTAGCAGCAGGTGGAGGCGGTGACTTGAGTGGGGCTGGCCATGTTCGGAGCTCCTGAGGCGCGGGGAAGTTCTGGTGGGAGGGGCTTCAGCCGCGACCGTCGCCGCTGAAGCGCCTCCCACAGGGCTGGCTAGTTGCGTTGCGCGAATGCCAGCAACACGCGGCCGCTCTCCACCTTGGCATGGTGCCGATGGGCGCAGCCCACGTCCGGCGCCACGGCCTCGCCGGACTCCAGCTCGATCTGCCAGTTATGCAGCGGGCAGGCCACGCGCTTGCCGTAGATCAGCCCCTGGGACAGCGGCCCGCCCTTGTGCGGGCAGCGGTCGTCGAGGGCGAATACTTCATCGTTACTGGTGCGGAAGATGGCGATATCGCCTTTCGGCCCGGCGATGATGCGCGAGCCGAGCACGTTGATCTCTTCCAGGGCGCAGATATCCAGCCAGTTCATACGGTGGCCTCCTCGATTTGCACGACCTTGATGGTGTCGAACTCTTTCTTCAGTTGCGGCGTTTCGATGCGCTGCTTCCAGGGATCCTGTTCGAACGACAGGGCGTAGTGCAGGCGCGCAGCCAGGGCCTTGCGGTTGGCCTCGTCTTCCAGCACCGCCTTCTTGATGTGCTCCATGCCGACGCGCTGCAGGTAGTGCACGGTGCGCTCGAGGTAGAAGGCCTCCTCGCGGTACAGCTGGAGGAAGGCGGCGTTGTACTCGCGCACTTCCTCGGCGGTCTTGACCTTGACGAAGAACTCGGCCACCTCGGTCTTGATCCCGCCGTTGCCGCCGATATACATCTCGAAACCGGAGTCCACACCAATGATGCCGACGTCCTTGATGCCGGCCTCGGAGCAGTTGCGCGGGCAGCCGGAGACAGCCAGCTTGACCTTGTGCGGCGACCACATGTTGAACAGGTCGTGCTCCAGGTCGATGCCCAGCTGAGTGGAGTTCTGCGTGCCGAAGCGGCAGAACTCGCTGCCGACGCAGGTCTTCACCGTACGGATGGACTTGCCGTAGGCGTGGCCGGAAGGCATGTCCAGATCCTTCCACACCGCCGGCAGGTCGTCTTTCTTGATGCCGAGCAGGTCGATGCGCTGGCCGCCGGTGACCTTGACCATGGGTACGTTGTACTTGTCGGCCACATCGGCGATGCGGCGCAGCTCGGAGGGATTGGTAACGCCGCCCCACATGCGCGGCACCACCGAGTAGGTGCCGTCCTTCTGGATATTGGCGTGGGCGCGTTCGTTGATCAGGCGCGACTGCGGGTCGTCCTTGGCCTCGCCCGGCCAGGTGGAGATCAGGTAATAGTTGAGCGCCGGGCGGCAGGTGGCGCAGCCGTTGGGCGTGCTCCAGTTGAGAAAGGCCATGGTCTGCGCCATGGACGTCAGGTGCTGCTCACGGATGGCCTTGCGAATCTGCCCGTGGTTGAGGTCGCTGCAGCCGCAGATGGCCTTCTCGCTCTTGGGCTTGACATCCGCCGCGCCGCCGACCGTGCTGATCAGGATCTGCTCGACCAGGCCGGCGCAGGAGCCGCAGGAACTGGCAGCCTTGGTGTGTTTCTTGACCTCGTCGACCGAGAACAGCCCGTTCTCCTGGATGGCCTTGACGATGGTGCCCTTGCACACGCCGTTGCAGCCGCAGATTTCCATGCTGTCGGGCATGTTGGCGGTCTTGTCGGCGCCCTGGTGGCCGACGTCGCCGATGGCGCCTTCGCCGAACATCAGGTGGTCGCGGATCTCGCTGACGTTGTGATTCTCACGAATCTGGCGGAAGTACCAGCCGCCGTCGGCGGTGTCGCCGTACAGGCAGGCGCCGACCAGCACGTCGTCCTTGATCACCAGCTTCTTGTACACGCCGCCAATGGGGTCCGACAGCGTTATCGTTTCCGTTCCCTCGCCGCCCATAAATTCACCGGCGGAGAACAGGTCGATGCCGGTGACCTTGAGCTTGGTCGAGGTTACCGAGCCCTGATAGCGGGAGAAACCGAGCTGGGCCAGGTGGTTGGCGCAGACCTTGGCCTGCTCGAACAGCGGCGCCACCAGGCCGTAGGCGATGCCGCGGTGGCTGGCGCACTCGCCGATGGCGTAGATGCGCGGGTCATAGGTCTGCATGGTGTCGTTGACCAGGATGCCGCGGTTGCAGGCGATGCCGGCGCTCTCGGCCAGTTCGCTGTTGGGGCGGATGCCGGCGGCCATCACCACCAGGTCGGCGGGAATCACCTCGCCGTCCTTGAATTTCACCGCGCAGACGCGGCCTTCGCCGTTGTCCAGCAGCTCGGCGGTGTGCTTGGGCAGAAGGAACTTCAGGCCGCGGTCTTCCAGGGATTTCTGCAGCAAACGGCCTGCGGTGCTATCGAGCTGGCGTTCCAGCAGCCAGTCGCCGATATGCACCACAGTGACGTCCATGCCGCGCAGCTTGAGGCCGTTGGCCGCTTCCAGGCCGAGCAGGCCGCCGCCGATGACCACCGCGTGCTTATGAGTCTTGGCGGTGTCCATCATCATCTGAGTGTCGGCAATGTCGCGATAGCCGATCACGCCCTGCAGGTCCTTGCCCGGAATCGGCAGGATGAAGGGGTTGGAGCCGGTGGCGATAAGCAGGCGGTCGTACTCGGCCTCGCTGCCATCGTCGGCAATCACCAGGCGCTTCTTGCGGTCGATCTTGATCACCTTGCGCCCGAGCAGCAGCTTGATGTCGTTTTCCGCGTACCAGTTGAGATCGTTGAGCACGATCTCCTCGAAGGTCTGTTCGCCGGCCAGTACCGGGGAGAGCAGGATGCGGTTGTAGTTGGGGTGCGGCTCGGCGCCGAACACGGTGATGTCGTAGAGATCGGGGGCGAGCTTGAGCAGCTCCTCGAGGGTGCGTACACCCGCCATGCCGTTGCCGATCATCACCAGCTTGAGTTTTTGCATGCCGGCCATCTCCTGAAGAAAAATCACGGTCGAAAAAATTGTCGGGAGCAATTTTTAACGTCGCTCCGCGACGGCTCGAAGAGTGGCCGCCAGGGATGGCAGGCCATAAAAAACAAAAAAGGCGTCCCGCTAGTCACCTAGCGAGGACGCCTTTGTCCAGGTCCCGTTCTATCGGGAAGTGCAGCCTTCGTCGTTGAAGGTCGCGCTTTATGTGGTTTGTGGTAGTTGTGAATGCAGCCCTTGTGCCAACTCGATCAGGTCACGGTTTTTCAGGCTTTTCAGTCACTTGGCTGGCGCTGTAGGTTGGGTTTATGCACCGTTGAGAGGCGTTTTGCGCTGCTTTGGTGCGGGGTGGGCTATTTGAGCAGCAGGAACGCCAGCAGCAGGTTGAGCAGCAGCGACACCAGCGCCACGCTGCGCCACACCAGTAGCGGCTCGCGCTCCAGCAGCGGTCGTGGGCGGTTGTTCAGGGATTGGCGCTCGCCACTTTCCAGGGCCAGCAGCCACTCCTCGGCGGTCTCGAAGCGCTGCGCTGGGGCGGCGGCTACCGCGCGGCTCAACACCTCATCGAGCCAGGCAGGCAAGTCCGGGCGGTAGCGGCTGGCCGGCACCGGCTGACCGAAGCGCGGGTGCTGGAAGGCTTCGACTTCGCCATGGGGATAGTGTCCGGTAAGCAGGTGATAGAGCGTCACGCCCGCGGCGTAGAGGTCCTGCTGCGCACTGGGCAGGCTGCCGGCGAAGGCTTCGGGGGCAATATAGCTGGGCGTGCCGGGCAGGCTGTGGGCCTCGTCGCGGGTCAGGCCCGGGCAGTAGGCCAGGCCGAAGTCGAGCACGCGCAGTTCGCCGTCGTCGCCGAGCAGCAGGTTCTCGGGCTTGATGTCGCGGTGGATGATATTGCGCCTGTGCAACAGGCCGAGGGTCTTGATCAGGCGCGGCGCCAGGTCCTGCCAGTCGGCCAGGCTCAGCGGGCCGTGCTGGCGTAGGCGCGCGGCCAGGGTCTGGCCGGCATATTCGCGCTGCACGTAATACAGATGCTGGCGCTGCGGCAGAGCATGCAGCTCGGGAAAGTGGCGACCGGCGACGCGGCGCAGGAACCATTCCTCCTGCAGCAGCGCCGGGCCGGCCTGCTCCTCGCCGGCGCGGCTGGGCGGCAGGGTCTTGAGCAGCCAGGGCAGGTTGTCAGCATCGCGCACCCGGTAGATCAGCGACTGGCGCGATTCGCCGAGCAGGCCTTCGACCTGCCAGCCCTCGAACTCCTGGCCTTCACGCAGGCGCGGCGGCAGAGGCCAATGTTCGAGCTGGGCCAGGGTGTCGGCCAGCGCGGCTTCTGGGAGCTGCTCGATGTGCACCAGCAAGGCGCTGGCGTTGTCCTGGCTACCGGCGTGGTGCGCCTCGTCGACCAGTGCCTGGCAGATCGCTTCGGCGTCATCGTCTCGTTGCAGCAACTCGCCGATGCGTTTGTCGTTGAGGCAGGCCCAGACGCCGTCGCTGACCAGCAGGAAACGGTCACCGGCCTGCAGCTCGCCGTCGCGGTAGTCCACCACCAGGTGTTGATCCAGGCCCATGGCGCGCTTGAGCACGTGCTGCATGCCCGGCTGTTCCCACACATGGTCCTCGGTCAGGCGCAGCAGCTGGCCGTCGCGCCACAGGTAGGCGCGGCTGTCGCCGATGTGCGCCAGGGTGTAGCGCCGCCCGCGCAGCACCAGGGCGGTGAGGGTGGTCAGCAGCGGCTGGCCGCCGCCGTTGGCCTGTAGCCAGCGGTTATGCGCAATGAGCAGGCGGTCCAGGCTGTGCTGCACCGGCCAGGTTTCCGGGGTGGAGTAGTAATCCAGTGCCAGCGCCTGCAGGGTCGCGCGTGCGGCCAGGCCGCCGTCGGCGCACTGGCTGACGCCATCGGCCAGACCGAGCAGGTAGCCCTTGCTGGCGGCCAGGGCCGGCGCCGGGGTGACCACACGCAGGGCGTCCTGATTCTCGCTGCGCGGGCCGATGGCGCTGGTTTCGCCGATGCTCAGTTGCAGGGCCATGATGCGGTTTCCGTAGATCTTTGGACCGTAGGGTGCGCCGTGCGTACCAGGCTCGACGCAAATCGCTGGTGCACGCGGCGCGCCCTACGGAGTGTGGCCGGTCGTTGAGAACTCGCTCACACCCGTGCGGCGGTCACCGCGGCGCTACCCCAGGTGGTGCGCCAGCGCTGCTTGACCCCATGCAGGCCGACCCAGGCCAGCACGCCGAGGCTGGCGAACAGCCAGAGGCCCAGTTGGTAGTCGCCGGTGTGCTGCTTGATGGTGCCCAGGCCTGCCGCGAGGAAGAAACCACCGATGCCGCCGGCCATGCCGATCAACCCGGTCATCACGCCGATTTCCCTGCGAAAACGCTGCGGTACCAGCTGGAACACCGCGCCATTGCCAGCACCAAGGCCGAGCATGGCGGCGACGAAAAAGGCCAGGGCGGCGTTCGCGCTGGGCAGGTTGAAGCCCACTACGGCAATGCACAGCGAGGCGATGGTATACATCATCAGCAGTGTACGAATGCCGCCGATGCGGTCGGCCAGAGCGCCGCCCAGCGGGCGCAGCAGGCTGCCGGCGCAGACGCAGGCGGCGGTGTAGTAACCGGCGGTCACCGGGTTCAGCCCGTACTGGTCGCTGAAGTAGCCGGGCAGGGCGCTGGCCAGGCCGATGAAGCCGCCGAAGGTGACGCTGTAGAAGAACATGAACCACCAGCTGTCGCGATCGCCGAGGGCCTTGAGGTAGTCGCCGAAGGCCTTGGGCTTGGGCCGCTCCGGCGCATTCTTGGCCACCAGGGCGAAGATCACCAGGGTCGCCAGCAGCGGGATCAGCGCCCAGCCGAACACGTTCTGCCAGCCGGACAGCGCGGCCAGGCCGGGGGCGAACAGCGCTGCCAGCACGGTGCCGGAGTTACCGGCGCCGGCGATGCCCATGGCCTTGCCCTGGTGCTGCGGCGGGTACCACTGCGAGGCCAGCGGCAGGGCCACGGCGAACGCCGCGCCGGCGAAGCCGAGGAACAGGCCGAGCAGCAGCGCCTGCTCGTAGCTGCCGATGCCGATCTGCCAGGCGCAGAACAGCGCGACTATCACCACCACCTGGCCGAGCAGGCCGGCGGTCTTCGGCGACAGACGGTCGGCGAGAAAGCCCATCAGCAGACGCAGCACGGCGCCGGCGAGAATCGGCGTGGCCACCATCAGGCCGCGTTGCTGGGCGTTGAGGTCGAGGTCGGTAGCGATCTGCACCGCCAGTGGGCCGAGCAGGTACCAGACCATGAAGCTCAGGTCGAAATAGAGGAAGGCGGCAAACAGTGTGGGGGCGTGGCCGGCTTTCCAGAAACTTGTATTCATCTATCACCTCATCAGCGAGAAGGAGCCCGGCCAGGCGCGGCGAACCGTGGTCGTGGACACGGCGGCCGTGCCTGCCGGGAAGGCCGTGCACTTGTGGTGCAGAGCCCTGCGGCCGAAGCCACAGCAGGTTTGAGCGATTGCGGTGCAGGCTCGGATCGCGATGCCTGCGCCGGCCCCGGTCACTGGGGCGAACACGAAAAAAAACGCCGCTTCACCACAGGCCATGAAGGCGAGGTGAGGCGACGTCTTTGTCGTGAGGGAGGTGGCCGCCGTTGGCTACCTGGTGCGAGGGAATAAGCAAGAGCCGAGCCAACCGAACAGAGGCCCTGGGGTCAGGCGCTACGCACCTTCAATACGCGCAGTACTGCCGTAAAACGAGGCGTTTGCGCCGTCTATGCCCCCGAATGGGGCGATCGCTGCGTACTGAGAGTGGCTTGAGACTGGACGCTGGAAAGTTGGGTAACGCTGGTTGCGTGAGTGGGTAGCGGCGCGGTCAGCAGGGCGAGCGCCAGCAGATTGCTGAGCAGCCCCGCCTGACGGGCACGGCGGTAGGTGTCGGTCATCCTCGATCCCCCCTTTTTTCTGTTCTGACCTAGGCGTAGCAGACGAATGACGATGTGTCACGTTATTAGCAGCAATAACTGTGCAAGTTTGCAGACGCCTGTTCGCCCTGGGCCCTGAAGCAGTGGAATCGCTGAGTCAGTCGAGCCGATTGACCTTGGGGAACTTGGCGCTGAAGGATTCCGGCATTGGCACCACCTTCGACTGCAGATAATCGAAGAACACGAAGCCGGACTTGGCCATGGCCACCAGCGTGCCGTCAGCCGGACGGGTGATGCGAAAGGTGATGTCACCGCCATATCGGTTGAAATCCATCACACCGACCTCGAACAGCAACTGGTCGCGGGCATGGGCCTCGGCGCGGTAGGTGGTGGCCAGGTCGGTGACGATGATACCGATGCCGCTGCCATCGGTTTCGCGGATGCCGAACTCGAAGAGAAAGCGGGCGCGTGCCTCGGAAATCATCGAGATCATCGAGTCATTGCCCAGGTGGTTGGCACCGTTGATGTCGGTAACGCGCACGGTCAGGTGGGTGCTGTAGCAATACTGGTCTTCGGGAAAATCGAGGGTCAGGCGTGCCATGGTCGAGCCGTCGTCGAGGGGAGCGGCGATTGTAAACCGCCGCGTTCCTCAGCGGTGCAGGCTGTTGAGGTGATAGAACGTGACGCGGCCACCTTCGCTATCCGGTCCGTAATTGTCCTGGATATACGCGCCCGCCTTGAAGTACAGGTACTGCTTGCTCCAGCTGCTGCTCAACTGGCGGTAGAGCGAGCCATTGTCGCCATCCGTGCTGGCCACACTGATGCCGATGCGTCCGCTGGGCGTGACGCGCAGGTCGTAGCCGAAGCGCTCGCCAAGCTGGATGTTCTCGGCCAGCAGGATGTTTTGCACGTCGCTGTCGCCTGGGCGAGCGCGCAGCAGCAGCTCCACCCGGCCAACGCCGCGTCGATAGTGATATTGCAGCTTGAGCAGCGGGTCGTTCTGGCTGCCCGGCACATCGGTACTATGGATCTGGCCGATCACCACCTTGTTGCGGCTGGGCACCTGGTCGACCTGCAGCACAGCGCTGAGATAGCTGTCCGAACTGGCGTGGAGCCAGTTGTCGAGTCTGCCGTCGTGCTGGGTTTCGCGTAGCTCGCTGCGTGGATAGCGGGCGTCGGCAGTGGTCGAGCCGGTGACTGGTACCCAGAAGGTCACGCTGCCGTCGGCATTGCGCCGAAAGTAACGGCTTGTATAGCCGTTATTCAGCCGTTCGGTGGTGATGGTGGTCGGCGCCGGTTCGGTGGGAATCGACAGATTCCAGGTGGTGAGGTCGAGCACGGGGTTCTCTGCTTGTCAGTTGAGGGCCCTTGTTCGTCCCTGCAAAGGGCCAGAGGTTCCGCCGCCCCAGCCCTTGAGCCAGAGCGGTTTTGACGCTTAGGCGGCCGGGCGCTGCTGGCGCTGGTAGAGAAACTCCAGCACGGCGGTACGGTAGCCGTGGTACTGCGAGTCATTTGCCAGCGCCAGGCGGTCGCGCGGGCGCGGCAGGTCGACGGCGAGGATTTCGCCGACGGTGGCGGCCGGGCCGTTGGTCATCATCACGATGCGATCAGACAGCAGCACGGCCTCGTCGACGTCATGGGTGACCATCACCACGGTGCTCTGGGTCTGCCCGACGATGCGCAGCAGCTCGTCCTGCAGGTGCGCGCGGGTCAGGGCATCGAGGGCGCCGAATGGCTCGTCCATCAACAGCACCTTGGGCTCCATGGCCAGGGCGCGGGCGATGCCGACGCGCTGCTTCATGCCGCCGGAGATCTCGTTAGGGTGCTTGTGCATGGCATGGCTGAGGCCGACCATGTTCAGCGCCTGCTCGGTGCGAGCCTTGAGCTGGGCCTTGTTTTCGCGTGCGCCGAAGACCTTTTCCACGGCCAGGTGGACGTTGCCGAAGCAGGTCATCCAGGGCAGCAGGCTGTGGTTCTGGAATACCACGGCGCGTTCGGGGCCGGGGCCGTCGATCTCGCGACCGTTGCAGATCAGCCCGCCCTCGTTGGCGTCGAGCAGGCCGGCGATCAGGTTGAGTACCGTCGATTTGCCGCAGCCGGAGTGGCCGATCAGCGCCACGAACTCGCCGCGGGCGATGCTCAGGTTGACGTCTGCCAGTGCCTGGAAGCGGCCTTTCTTGGTGTCGAAGTGCTTGCTGACAGCGGTCAGCTCTACGAATTTGTCCATCGGAGTTCTCCCGGTCCCCGGATGCGACCGGGGAATCGTTGTCATGTTGATCCGGAATTAATTCGGATAACTTGTCTTGTAAAACAAAGACTTGTGGTCTACTCCTGAAAGTCTTTGTTAACTCGCGTAGTCAAAGCGCTTGGCGATCAACAGCAGCATCTGTTCCAGCGCCAGGCCGACCAGGCCGACGATGATGATGGCGATGAGAATGTGCTCGACGTTGAGGTTGTTCCATTCGTCCCACACCCAAAAGCCCAGGCCGATGCCGCCGGTAAGCATCTCCGCGGCGACGATCACCAGCCAGGCCACGCCGATGGCCAGGCGGATGCCGGTCATCAGGTGCGGCAGCACGGCGGGGAAGAGGATGCGCGTCAGTACCTTGAATTCAGACAGCTTGAGCACGCGGGCCACGTTGAGGTAATCCTGCGGCACGCTGGCCACTCCGGCTGCAGTGTTGAGGATGATCGGCCAGATCGAGCTGATGAAGATCACCCAGATCGACGCCGGGCCAGCCGCCTCGAACACCAGGAGACCGATCGGCAGCCAGGCCAGCGGCGAAACCGGACGCAGCAGGCTGATGATCGGCGCGAGCATACCGGCGAGAAAGGCGAAGCGGCCGATGGCGAACCCCAGGGGAATGCCCACCAGCGCCGCCAGGCCGAAGCCGACCCCGACGCGGCCGAGCGAGTTGAGGATGTTCCAGCCGATGCCCATGTCGTTGGGGCCGTTGTCGTAGAAGGGATCAGCGAACAGTACCAGGGCGGCTTGCCAGGTGCTCAAGGGGCCGGGCAGGCCCTCGCTGTACTGCGCCAGCAGCGACCAGAAGCCGATGAAGGCGATGATGCCCAGCAGCGGGGCGATGCCGGCCTTGAGCAGGCCGCCCAGTGCAGTGGCGCTTGGCAGCAAGGCCTGCACAGAGAGACGCGGCTTGGCGATTGGCGGCAGTGGTGTTTTCAGGGGGGCATTCATGGTCACCTCCGGTCAGGCTTTGATGGCGAAGGAGTCGGCGTAGGCGGCCGGATTGCTACCATCCCAAACCACGCCGTCGATCAATGTGCTGCTGCGCAGCGGGCTGCTCGGCACCGTCAGCTTGAGGGCGCTGGCAGCCTCGGCGTAGAGCGCGGTCTGGTTGATCTGCGCGGCCACGGCGGCGTAATCCGGCGCATCCCTGAGCAGGCCCCAGCGCTTGAACTGGGTGAGGAACCACATGCCGTCGGAGTGATAGGGGAAGTTGACGCTGCCGTCCTTGCAGAAGGCCATGGCGTGTTCGTCCTTCCAGCTGTTGCCGAGGCCGTCCTCGTACTGGGCGAGAAAGCGCGGCTCGATCACCTGCACCGGCGCGTTGACGTAGGCCTTGCCGGAAATCAGCTTGGCGGTACTCTTGCGGTTCTCCTCGCTGGCTTCGATGAAACGGCTGGCCTCGAGAATCGCCATGATCAGCGCGCGCGCCGCGTTGGGATACTGCTCGATGAAGGCGCGGGTGGTGCCCAGTACCTTCTCCGGGTGGTCCGGCCAGATCTGCTGCGTGGTGGTGGCGGTGAAGCCGATCTTGTCGAAGATCGCCCGCGCGCCCCAGGGCTCGCCGACGCAGAAGCCATCCATGTTGCCGACACGCATGTTGGCAACCATCTGCGGCGGCGGCACGACGATGGTCTTCACGTCGTTCATGGGGTTGATGCCCAGGCTGCCGAGCCAGTAATACAGCCACATGGCATGAGTGCCGGTGGGGAAGGTCTGGGCGAAGGTCAGCGGGTTACCGCCTTTCTTCACGTGTTCGGCCAATTGCGCGCCGTTGGTCACACCAGCGTCGCGCAACTGTTTGGAAAGGGTGATGCCCTGGCCGTTCTGGTTCAGGCCCATCAGCACTGCCATGTCCTTCTGCGGGCCGGCGAGGCCGAGCTGGGCACCGTACATCATGCCGTAGAGCACGTGGGCCGCATCCAGTTCGCCAGTATTGAGCTTGTCGCGCACGCCGGCCCAGGAGGCTTCCTTGCTCGGGTTGATGGTCAGGCCATATTTCTCGCCGAAACCCTGAGTAGCGGCTACCACCACCGAGGCGCAATCGGTCAGGGGAATGAAGCCGACCGTCAGCGCGGCCTTCTCCGGTGCGTCGGAGCCGGCGGCCCAGGCTGCACTGCGCAGCGAAGCGGGGGCGGACAGGCCGAGTGCGGCGATGCCGCTCACGGCGCCGGCCAGGGCGATGGATTGCTTGAGGAAGTTACGGCGGCTGGTGGCCAGGGGCTTGTTCGAATCACGATCGGTCATGGGTCTAATCCTTGTCAGGCGCATAAACAAAAACGGCGTACGCCAGGCCGCCTCAAATGAGAGGGAGGTGACCTGACGGACGCCGTTGTCCGTGATCCTCGGCCCGCCGCCGTTGGCGTGCTACGCAGGATGGTTGACAGGGACTTAGCAAGGGGCTTGCCAGCTTTCGTGCACAGTGGCCGAGCAACGGCATGTGGCACCTGACAGGTAGTGGCTAGATGCAATCTAGCCAGTGGCTAGCTGTTTAGGATCAATAGGTTGAAGCTGTATTCTGAAAATATTGTGAAGTGTGTGGAGCGAACACACGCTCAGTTCACCCCGCATGCTTCTGAGCCAATGCCGTGCATGAACAGGCGACGCTGAGCCTTTTTGGTTCGCCTGGAGGGCTCAGGAAGCCGGTTGAACGCGCGCTTCCTCGACAAAGTCACGCAGCCAGCGCAGCACTTCGACGGCTTCCCAGCGAGCCGGATCGAACAGCGCATAGGCCAGCCCCTGATAGCCGACCACATCCAGTTGCCGATGGTAGCCGGCGCGCTGCAGCAATGCCTCGATCTCGGCGAAGCAGGTATTGAAGTGCTGACGATTGAAAGGGGTGCGGCTCTCGGTGACGATGCCCTCGAGCTGCAATTCCTCGACCATCTCGCGTACTCGCTCCAGCGGCATGCGGTTCACTCGGTGTTTTAGCTGCAGTACGTCCAGCATGATGGCGCTCCTGTGCAATCGATCATTTACCTGCGATATAGCCTAATCGAAAAATACTGTACAAATAAACAGTATCGAGTGATATTGGCCTCACTTAGGCGACAACAACCCGTCCACTGCCTGAAGGTGGGCGCCTTGCAAGGGGGTATTGGCAATGCAACAGATGCTGATGACGATTGTGCTATTGGCCCTGCTGGGCGGCTGCGCGCAACCGCAGATTGATCGACCACAGGCCAACGGTGCCTACCTGGTGATCGAGGGCGAGCAGGCCTGGGCCGTGCTGGTTTCCGATGGCCAGCGCGTCGAGGAGGCGGGCATAGTGCTCGACGTGATTCGACTGCCCAGCCACCACTCCAACATTGCCGCCAGTTACGTGATCGAAACGCCCAACTGCGGCAAGCTGCAGTGGCTGACCGAGCGTCATGGCGCTGCAGAGGGTGAAACCACGCTGTTGCCGGCCGCCTTCAACGAGCAACTGAGCAAGCCCGGCTGCGTGCTCGCGCAAGGCCTGAGCCGAGCTTGGACGGCCCTGGATTATTCCGGCTGATCCGTAGGGTGCGCCGTGCGCACCGGCATTCGCCGGCGGGTTAATTGGCGAGACGCGTAAAGAAAAAGCGCCGCGACCTCAACGGAAGCGGCGTTTTTCATTTATGGGTTACCGAGTGCTTACAGCAGGTGTTGCTTGTCCATCTCGATGGCGGCATCGAGTGTTTCCAGCAGCGCCTTGCGCACCTTCAGCTTGGTGTTCTTGTGCGCGGTCATGTTGATCTTCTTCATCTGCTGCGCCACCACCTGAGTGGTGGCCAGCAATTGCTCGGCCGGTACCACCTTGTCCAGGAAGCCGGCCTCTACCGCGCCAGCCGGGTCAAACATCTCGCCATTGATCACCGAACGATGGAATGCCGACTTGCGCAGACGGTCGCGGGCCAGCTCGATGCCGACGTGGTGCATGGTCATGCCGATCTGCACTTCGTTCAGGCCGATATTGAACGGGCCTTCCACACCGATACGGTAATCGGCCGACAGCAGGATGAACGCACCCTTGGCCACGGCATGACCTGGGCAGGCGACGATGATCGGGTAGGGATGGGCGAGCATGCGTCGCGCCAGCGTGGAGCCAGCAGCCACCAGGTTGATTGCATTTTGCGGGCCCGAGGTCATCACCTTCAGGTCATAGCCGCCAGAAAGAATCCCCGGCTGGCCGGTGATGACGACGATGGCGCGATCCTGTTCGGCGCGGTCGAGGGCGGCATTGAACGCAGCGATCACGTCAGGCGAGATGGCATTGACCTTGCCATTGCTCAGGGTGAGGGTGGCGATGCCGTCTTCGAGTTGATAGCTGATCAGGTCGCTCATGGCGGTATTCCTTGTTAGAGCCTTGGGGGCGAATGTGGGCAGAAGGTACTCAGCCGAAGCGTTCTGGTAAAGCGCCGCGGCTGACTGGCTGGTCAGTGTTTTTGCCTATCGCGGCGATGCCGGATGGCAATTGGTCGAACGCAAAGCCAGGCCTTTAAGGTGCGCAGCGAACCGAAGGAGCTGCCCCATGAACATCCTCTACTCCATCCTTTATATGCTTGCCATGATCGGCCTGCTGCTGGCATCGGTCGTGCTCAGCGAAACCCTCTACCTGCGCAGCCCATCCGGCGTGCTGATGCTATTTGGCTTGGGCCTGTTCATGTCCCTGGGTTTTCTGCTGTTCGGCCACATTCGCTTCGACGAGCAGCCCTGTGAGGAGCGCGACGAAAACCCGCTTCGCTCTTAAGCGCATGAATCCTTTAAAAAAAATTTGCCATCGAGAAAACATTCGACTACATTAGCGCGCCTCGACGGGGTAAACGCCAAAACGTCGAGATCCGGTGAAGTGTCCGAGTGGTTGAAGGAGCACGCCTGGAAAGTGTGTATACGGGAAACCGTATCAAGAGTTCGAATCTCTTCTTCACCGCCACTTTCGCAATACCTAAAGCCCTGAAAGCTGAGAAGTTTTCGGGGCTTTTTGCTTTTCAGCTTTCGGCAGGTGTCGAAGAAGTGTCGAAAAGCGGATTCAAGGTCAAAGCATCCTGCAGATGGTCCGGCGACAGGTGCGCATAGCGCATGGTCATTGCTAGCGACGTATGCCCCAGGATCTTCTGTAGCGTCAGGATGTTCCCGCCCCGCATGACGAAGTGACTGGCGAAGGTGTGCCGCAGTACGTGCGTGGCCTGGCCGGCCGGGAGCTTGATCGAGGTCTTCTCCAGTACACGGCTAAAGGTCAGCATGCAGTTGGTGAACAGGCCGTGCCGCTTGAAGTGGACGTGCAGTGCCTTTTCCAGCTTGCTATCGATAGGAATCGACCGGGTTCGCTTGGACTTGGTATTGGCGAACGTCACCATGCCGTTTCTGACACGCTCGGGCACCAGTGCTTGGGCCTCTCCCCAGCGGGCACCGGTACTCAGGCAAACACGAGCGATCAGGCCAAGCCCCGGGCTGGTCTTGCGTTCGTCCAGCGCATCGAGCAGCTCGGCTATCTGGCAGTGAGACAGAAAGGAAATCGGACGTTCCTGCAGGCGTAGCGGGCGAACCTTGGCCAGCGGGTTGGGGTAGTCGATATCGCCCAGGCGGTGCAGCTCGTTGAACATGGCTTTGAGGTAACCAAGCCGGTTGTTCAGCGTCTTGCCTTGAATGCCAGCCTTGAGCAGCTCGCTGCGTGTTTCACAGAAGGCATTGCCGGTGAGCTTGATTGCCAAAGGGTCGCCTAGATCCTTGGCCAGGTTCTGCAGCGTGCGGAGTATCGCGGCACCGTCAGCCAGGGCATGGCCGTGCAGTTCGTGATAGCGGGTGCAGAGTTCGGAGAGCCGGCGACGGTCTTTCGGCTTGGGCGTCCAGGCCGGTGAGTCGATGCAGTTAGCCCTGCAGGTGGCTTCAAAGCGTTGGGCCTCACCCTTGGTCTTGAAGGTCTTGCGAAAGCGCCGGCCCTTGATGGGTTCAACGTCGACTTTCCAGCGACCATCAGGCAGTTGCTCGATAGCCATCAGACAGCACGCCCCCAGCGCACATGCCGTTCTTCAAGGATGCCTTTGATGTGCTTATACAGGCCGTCTTCATCCATGCCCTTGGCGGCATAGTGGTCGCGGATCACCGGCCAGCACTCCCAATCCTTGAGCCGGTGAAATGCTCGCCTAGCGCCCACTCGCTCCCGTGCCAGCAGGCTGACGAAGTTTCCCAGGAATAGCTCGACGTTCTTCCCCGAGAAGCCCCGAGACGTCTTGTATTGGCGCTTGTACTCGGTTTCATCGACGAGGGAATCGACCGGCAGATCGACGCGCACATCGTCACGGATCAGCGTCCAGATGGGTTCGAAGTAGCCAGGGCGAGCCAGTAACTTGAACTGGCGCAGACCATAGCGCCACAGGCCGTCTAGGTGCGGAGCAAAGGCGGCATAGCTGTTGGTTTCGATGGTTTCGCCGCTGTGCAGATCGAACGAGCCAGAGGCGAATTGCTGGATCACTGAGTGGTGATAACGCAGCTCTACGCGCCATACGTCTTGGTCGGGGTTGTAGTTGTCCGGATCGGCTTCGTCGAAGCTGTCGCGACGCTTCCAGACGTTTTCCCAGTAGTCGAGCTTGTCGATTGCTCGGGCCTGTTCGGTCTTGTTGTAAATCCCGAGCTGGACGCCACCAGCGGAGCCGAACAGGTAAGACTGGCCTTTGCCGTAGGTGGCAGACTCCAGCGTCCACTGGATTTCCTTGATGCCGGAGATATCGCGTGCAGCGCGTGCGCGGCAGTGCATGCGGGCGACCAGATCGGCGGGCGGTTGCCATCCCTGCAGGTCTAGCGCGAGGTGAACGGCGCATTGGTTGCGTTCGACGTTGGTCAGTACGTGGCTGGCGTAGTAGTCGAGACGTTCTTGCAGGCGCTCGGGGCAGAACTGGTCGATGGCATGCGGAGACACTTCGATTTTCAGGTGAGGGCCGATGTTCTCGAGCTTGGCGTTGAAGTTCTTCACCAGCAGGATGATGCCCAGGTCTGCATTCTGCAGCTTGTACTGATAGCCCGAATCCTTGCTGACACGACCCGAGTGCCAGCGCTGGCCGGCGAAATCAACGATGGTCCCCGGCTTCTCGAACAGGCTCATGATTTCCGGGCGGATCAGGCCGCGATACAGCTGGCGGACTGTATCGACGCTGCAGGCCAGGATTCGGACGTTGGAAAGGTCAGTTATCCGAGCGGTCATGCTGTCGAAAAACAGCCTACCGGTCGGGGTTTTATTGAACTCACGATCAACACGGAGTTGGTCTTTAACTGCCATTTTCTAATGCTCCAAATAGTGCCGAATCGACACGTTTAACCTTGGTTTATCTGACGTGCTACAGGGACGTCAGCAGGCGCGTTCTGCGCGCCCGCTCGTCCCTCGCAGGCGTTCGCAGAACGCGCACACGACGTCCCATTGCTGATCACCACAAGAACTTGCCTTTCTCATAGGTGACGACCGTTACGGGTGCCTGCTGGGGCTGCTGGGTGGGATACCCGGTGACGGGCTGCTGCATCGGCTGTTGCTGCGCTTGGCCGTACTGCTGCTGTTTGCTGCGATCAGCGATGGCCGGGTCGAAGTAGCCGTTTTCAACGATGTTCAGGCAGAACTGAAAATCCGTTTCGACCTTGGTGCCTTGCTGCGTGTAGCACTGGCAAACGGTCTGCTGGCCATTGACGATGCCACTGGGGCGCTTGGCGAAGTGCCGTCGGTATATCTCTGGATCGGTGCTGGACATGCAGTAGAGCCGCGGGAAGGCTTGCGGCTTGGTCAGGTCGTCATAGAGCGGGGCAGAGGCGGGGAGCTGAGGCACCCGAGGTATTCGCTCGGTCAGGTAGGTGGCTGTGTTCTTTTTGCCTTGTTCCGGTGCCTGCTGGCCAAGCGGGTTGATGAAGGAGCCAATAGCGCCTTTGGCTTGATCCACCATGCTAGGTTCGGGCGCATCGGCTGCGCGCGCTTGCTCGTCGGCTGGTGCGTATTGCCCAATGAAGCGATACGACCAGACAACGGCTATCGCGATGACAGCCGCTGCCAGGATGAACTTGGTCGGCACCGTGGTCTGAAAGTGGTGCTTGGCGTTGGTGCTGGTGTAGGACCCGAAATAGCGTTTATCGAGGCGAAGCGTTTTCTTGTCGGCATCCTTGAAGCTGGTTTTGACTTCGACCTTTTCCACCACCACTTCGGATTCGAAGCGCAGCAGCTGGGAGGACTTGAAGACGCGCCAGTAGTGGATATGGCTGTTGCACAGGCGGCGAAGGTGCACATCCAGGTAGCGCGGGTCCTGGGTGACCAGGTGCACTTCGTGGCCTTGGTGGCGCATGGTTTCGAAGCGGGTGATGTGCTCCGGTGGACGTGCCCTTGGATCACGGGCGCCAAACCAGCCTTGCGCTTCATCGATCACGACGATGCTGTCTTTCGGCAGCTCGTACCACTTTTCCGGATCATCGAACTCGAACCACTGCGCCTGCAGGGTTTCAGGTTTGAGGCCGTTGATGTTGTGGAAGTAGACCACACGCCCTTCGGCCAGGGCTTTCTGGTCCACTTCGCGGATGGTGTTGAGGGTCTTGCCGTGGCCGGGTTTGCCGGTGCGGATAACGAGCATGGTGCGGCCCCCTTATGCTTCGATGGAGGTGCCGCCCGGCTTGCGCCAGACCTGATTACGCTTGCGGTCCTGAGCCTTGTCGATCCCCGCCAGGATGAACCGCGTTGCGATGGCCGCGAAGTACATGTTGACGATGATGTCGAAGTTCGCGAGGCCGAGAATGCCGCTGATTTCAGCACCGAGCTGGCCCATGCTCGACTGCATGTAGCCACGGGCCTGATCGATCACCAGATTGAAGCCGATATAGGACACGAAGCCGAAGCCAATGACGCGCAGGGCCATTTTCACCAGTGGGCCGACAATCATGATCAGGAGCTGTGCCAGGAATAGATAGTGCATTAGTTACCTCCTACGGAACGGCCGACGTAGAGCGCGCATATAACGGCGGTGACGGCGACTAGAAAGGGGCCGAGTGCGCTGGCGAAGCTGCACAGGGGCTGAAAGGACAGGCCAACAGAGCGCCCGGCCATGGACAGGGACACGACGCGATCAGGTGGGCAGGATGGGCTGAGAAAGCGGGTGCCCTGGCTGATGAAGGACGGCACGTCGATATCGCCGCTGCCTTCGTTGAGTTCGAAGTTTTCGCCCTGGAGCAGGCCTTCGACTTCGGATTTGTTGCCGTCGAAATCGCTCATTTCTTCGGCGTAGCACTGCTGTTCTTTCTGCTGCTTGAGGATGGCGCAGTCGATGGGATCACCCGCGCAGGAGAAACCGCCGTCACAGGTGCCGACTGTGGCGGTTCGCTCTTCGCCTTGTTCGCCTTCTTCTTTGCCCTCAGTGCCGCTGCCGTCGGTTTTATCCGGGTTGCAGCCATCACCGACGCAGTTACCGTTTTTGGTGGAGTTGCCGTTGGGGTCGGTGTTTTCCGACTCGGTTTCGGTCTTGCTGGAGGACTCGCACGGCTTGGTGCCTTTGCACTCGGTCTTGGTGGTGTCGGTCTTGGTGGTGGTCTCGCTGGAGCCGTCCGGGTTGTCTTTCTTGGTGGTCTCCTGCTCGACGTTGGTCTCTGATTTTTGCGGCGGCTTGTTCTTCGACGGCGTGCACGTAACGCTGCTGCTGAAACCCGAACCCGCCGTGCCGCCTTTGCACTCGACTTCGCCTTCATCCTTGTACGAGGTATTGGCGGTGCAGTTGCGCTTGACCGTGCCGTCGGGCTGAGTTTCCCAGCCCGAGCAATCGTTACTGGTGGCGTACTCCGGCGCTTTGGTGACTGGGTCCTTGGCGGGCGGCTGATCAAAGACGGATGGGTCGTTGGCCGATGGGGTGCAGCTGACACCGTTGCCCTTGTACTCGAAGGAGCCGACGAGCTGATCAGGCGGGCCGAAATCACGCTTGGAGCTGAAATCGCCGAAGGTGTGGGAATACTGGCAGCCGCTTTTGCAGACGGTTACGGGTGGGTCAGCGGAAGGGTTGCCGTCACTGCCGAGGCTGGCAAAGCGAAACTCGTGATGGACGACATTACCAATGGTGGACTCGCATTGGTCAGGCTCAGGAGCCTCGCATTCACCGGTTTGGGGGTTATATGTGCCTGAACTACAGGAATCGCCATGGCGCGCTACAGCATGCTTGTTATAGATGCCGGGGGTCGCCGTCCAGTAACCCGCGCAATTGCCAGATAACTCATTGGTCGGCTCATAATGGGAATAAACATAAGTACGGCCGGATACGACATAGGGAAAGATCGCATTACAGGCGGCAATGGCCGATGAATAACGGGGGCCGTTTGGATCGTTCTGCCTAGTCCAATAATAATCCTCAGCCTGGGTTAGCCCCGAGTAAAACCCCGCCGAAACAATCAGTAGAACCAGCGCGATATAGCCTTGAAATCTGCGCACCTCACACCCTCCCGAAGAACACGAGATACAGCGCCAGTACGGTGATGATCAGCACGAAAAGTTGATAGCTCATGGCGGTATCCGGAAAAGAAAACCCCGCCGAGGCGGGGCTTTGCTTGCTTCGGCACATACGTGCAGTTGCTGGGTTACATGGCACGGCGCATGTACTTGAACGCGGCAGCCGCGATCAGCACGACGAGGATCAGGCCACCCAGCTCGACAACGTCGGTCTTGGTGGTGTCGAGCTGGGTGCTAACCTCGGTGGGCAGGGCGGCGTAGGCCTGTTGAACAGACAGCAAGCCGATTGCAGCAGCGGTGCCGAGCGAACGGCGCAGGGTTTTGATGTGTTGCATGGGTATTACCTCGATTTCAGGACTTTTTTCAGGACGAGAAACCCGAACACGGTGGCGAACAGAATCATTGCTTCGCCTTGCAGTTCGGACACGTCATCCCAGGTGAGCGCAGAGCCGATCAGGCCCTGCATTTCGTCGTCTGCGATGGAAACCAGCTGACCCGTGCACAGGAGTTCACCCGAAGCACCAGCCGACCACTCCCCATCGCAGGCGATGAAATTCATGCGCCCTCGCTTACTCGGCCAGGCTGGGGTCACGAATGACCTCAGCCATGGCGATGCAGTCGGGGCAGATCACGAGGTCGGGCGCCTTGTTCAGATCGGGCAGCAGGTCGGGCTGGGGGGCGGACTGGTTGTAGAGCTGGCCCATGGGCTGCCCGCAGCAGTCACACAGCACGCGATCAACGATCAGCACGGCGGCGCCCTCCCGTTAGGCCTTGGCCGCGTCCGGCTGGGTGCCGGTCGGCTTGGGCTGTTGTTGGGAGCCTTGCGGGGCAGCAGGCTTGGCGGCCTGGCCTTTCGGGTTCACCGCCTCGATATGAACAGCCAGGTTGTTACCTTTCTGCTTACCAGCACGCGCCACTTCGAAGGTGATGCGGACCGTTTCGAGCGGGGCAAATTGGGCGCCAGAGGCGAACACCTCATCTGCAACGTCGGCAGGCACATCCATGCTCACAATGGACAGGCCGTTTTCGGTGATGCCGTCTGGCTCATCGCCGTAAAACACCTTGACGATTTTTACGTCGGTGCCGTTTTGGTTGAACGCCAGTTTCTGAGTGCCAAGAAATGCAACTTCCATAGTCGAACGTGCCATTTGTGTTTCCTCGCTTAGTTGCGCGTTATTGCGCGGTTTTGCCTTTTTGCAGGCCGAGTTAGCCCAGGCAGAGGAACTTGTTAAGTTCGCCAATGCCAGGGGTTGCGCGGCTTGCAACGGGTTTCTGTGTGCCTAGTTATACGCTACTGAAAAGCTAAAAAATCACTCTTGCATAAATATCATCGGTTAAAACTTATTGAGCCAAATAGTGACGCAATGAAACTTTTAACTTTTGTGATAATTAACTTTTGATCATTAATCTGGATAACACTAAGGGCTTTGCCCTTGTCATCCCACTCTTGCCGCCGAGGGCTCGGGAGCGCGGGGCGGTGGAGCTGCCCCACACTCACGAGCGGAGGCTATTCAGGGTGGTGGGTGTTCAAGGGTTCGCTCTGCCCGTGCCTCCGTTTGGCCGAACGGTGGAGCGTGTTCGGACAAGCCGGGGGCGCGGCCCTTGACCGACATAGCAACGAGCGCGGCGGTCAGGCCTTTGAAGAAGCCGCGTGTTTCCGCCTGGGAGTTGGCTAGGCGCGGGTCCGCAGGGCGGGCAGTGCGGGCACCGTCCATGCGGCCAAACCAGTAGGCGACGCCGATGCAGTTAACAAGCAGTAGGCCGAGCATGACGATAGAGGGAGTGTCGAGAACAATCATGCGATCACCCCACCAGTTCGAACGGTTCGCGTAGCGGCACGAAGGGCGTTGGTTTGCCGGTGTCGTGCACAACGCTCCAGTACTTCGGCGGTCGGTTCGACGGCTTGTGTTTCTCGCAGGTATAAGCCGGCGTAACGTGGGTCCGACCATTTACCACGGACCATTGCGCGGGGTGGCAGTCGGTGCATGGTGTGGATCGGTAGGTATCCGAGTTCGACGATGTCGGGAGCGTCGCCCAGTTTCGATTGACGTAGCACACAGAGCAGTCGCAGTTCTCGGGGTGCGGGTGTCGCACGAACGCCATGTACTTGCCCTGGGGATTGCGGGCGAAGCAGCCCGGACAGCCGCACTCCCTGGGGTGTGACAGCAGGTACTGACTCGTGTTGGTCATTGGCCGACACCTCTGGCTTTGCTTTGGCGAAGCTGGCTTGCAGGCGGGTGACGATTTCGGCGTTCAGGGAGCGGTTCGCCTGTTCGGCGGCTTGCTCTACCTGGGCGCGGAGGGCTGGCGGCATGCGCAGCTTGAATTGCGGGTCAGTGCGGCTCATTGGTTCACCCCCGGAAACAGCACCACGCGGGTTTTGCCGAGCTTTACGCTCTCGACGGCGCCGGTTCTGATCCAGTGCGCGACCTGTTCGACGGGAACACCCGCCAGGGCGGCGAAGGCGGCTTGCGTATAGAAAGGAGGATTCATGCCGTCCACTCCTGTTCCAGCAGCCAAGTGCGGAGCAGGGCGCTGTTGACCATGCGGCGCTTGCCTAGCTTTACGGTGGGAAGAACGCCTTTCATTGCCCAGGCACGCGCGGTGCCGTAGGTCAGGCCGTTGCGGTCGGCCCAGGACTCGACGGTTTCCACGTCCTGTTGCGGGCCTATCAGCTTCGAAGGTTCCAGCTCTTCCAGTTCCATGCTCGTTCCGTCACTATTCGTGTCAATGCCAGTTATTCAGCACTGCGTTATCCAAAATGGATCGTGTCGAAACGGATAATGCCATTGTTGATCCATATCGGATATATCAACTATAGATCAAGTGGCTATGATTAAAGAGCGCGTTATAACTATTTTGAAAAGCTCAGGGATTCGGCTTCCTGAGCTAGAGGAGCGCACTGGCATCAGTCGCTACACCTGGAACAACCTGAAGAACACCGCCAGAAAGCGCGAAATCAAGGCAGAGGAGATCGAGGCTATCGTTAAGCTCTTTCCTCAATATGCCTTGTGGGTGGTCAGTGGCGATGTAGCTCCAGAAGCAGGGCAGACAAGCCCCGAATACGATCAGGCCGATTCAAACTTGCCCAATCAAAACGCGGGATAGCGATTACAACTGAAGTAGCTAGGCGCTGGTACGCCCAAGGAAAGGGATAATTGTGATGCGTGCTTCTTTCTTAGAATGCAATCAGTGAATTATAAGTTTACGCTAAATTAAAATAATCTATTTTAGGCTGAGTGAGAAAGCATGTCTGAAGCTGAAGGTATGAGTGGGTTAGTAAGCTCCTTGGTGGCAGGGTTTGTTAAAACAGTATTTGAAGGCGCGGGGGGGATGGGTAGGGAGGCAAATGATAAGCTTAAAGTTATACTCGAAAAGAGCTTCTCAAAATACTTGGTGAGAAGTTATGAGAGATACTCAAAAACTAAAACATTACTATATCGTGATCAACCTGTAAGGCTGAGGGATTTTTACGTAAAAACTGATCTTTCTCTAGGCCAGGAAAGGGTTGAGGCTGAGAACTTCTATGGGGAGGTTGTCAGGTACAGAAAGGTTGTCGTGAGTGGCACTGCAGGAACGGGTAAGTCTACTTTTTGTAAAAGTCTGTTCTTGGATATGGTGGAGAATGGAGGAGAGGTCGTACCAATATTCGTAGAATTGAGGCATTTGAACTCGGCTGGCAGCTCAGGGATTATAGAGTTTCTTATGTCGGTGATGACTGAAATAGAGCCGGCTTTCAGCCGCATTCAGTTAGAGTACGCATTGAGGCTGGGAAGGGTTTTGCTGATCTTAGATGGTTACGACGAGCTTTTGGTAGAGCGCAGGGAAGAGTTCTATCAAGAGGTGTTAAAGCTCTCTAATCAGTATGGACGATTAATGGTTGTGGTATCTAGCCGTCCAGATGGCTGCTTTGATTCATGGGAAGAATTCTACCTATATCGAGTGCTTCCTCTCGATAAAGAAAAAGCTAAATCTTTGATAGGGAAGCTGGAGTACGACAGGGCTGTTAAAAGAAAGTTCCTGGAGGACTTGGATGATAGTCTGTTCGATAAGCATCAGAGCTTTGCTAGCGTGCCGCTGTTGCTTACGATGATGCTTATGACCTACGAGCAAATTGCTGAGATACCGAACAAAATACATCTATTTTATGAGCAGGCCTTTTTAACGCTGTTTAATAAGCACGACTCTCTTAAAAGCCTTTATAAGAGACAGAGCATGTCTAAGTTGGCTCTCGATGATTTCAAAAAGGCCCTTTCGTCATTTGCGGTTGTAAGTTATGTTGATGCTAAATATTATTTCTCAGAGGAAGAAGTTGTCACTTACGCTAGAAAGGCAATCGGACTGTGCGGTCTGAAAACCAAAGCTGAGGATTTTGTACATGACTTAGTAAGTAATGTCTGTGTGTTGCAGCGCGATGGACTTGGCTATGCTTTTTCTCACAGATCTTTTCAGGAGTATTTTACAGCGCTTTTTCTGGTTGGCTACGCTGGTGCAAATAAATTTGAACTGATAGATAAGGTGGCTTTCATCAATCATAGGAATGATGTTATTCCTATGGTCTATGATATTAATGCTGATCTCTTGGAAAAAGAGTGGTTGTTGCCTCGACTAAATCGTCATGTAAGTAATATGCAGCTTTTTCCGGATACTCTTGAAGGCCAGGTTTCAATGATTGCCTCTATGTATGACTCTATAAGCGTGAGGCTTCATGAGGGTCGAAGACTGATCTATTTTGGTATAGTTGGTTCTGACGTAAGAGATAATTCTGAGGCTTTTTTTTATATGATCCTTAGCAGGCTGTATAGCAAGGATTGGTCTAGATTTTTTTCTCGAAATCGCTGGGATAAAGAGCTTTCCGAGAGTCAAGAGAAAGCTTTGAATGATCTTTTTAAAAAGAAAAATGTTCACGGGAGCTTGGATTTGACATCTGACCTGACGTTAAAGCAAAAAAAACTAATTGTTGAAGCAGGGTATCTTGAGAGATTTGTGTCTAGGCTTGAATTTGCCAAAGGCAAGATAAAGGTTCTTGAGAGAAAACATAAGAAAAAACAAGCGGATATATCTGAGTTCTTGTTAGGTTGAAACATAAGGAGATTAAGGAATAGCAGGGAGGCAATATGAAATCAGACTGGGATGACGCACCAGACTACCTACGCAGCAAGAAAAAGCCCGGCCCATGGAGAATGATGGCCATCTTGGGCGTAGGTTCCGCGATTACCTGGGGCGTGATCGCGATGTTTGCAAAGCCAATCGTGATCAATGTGGATCAGCTCAAGCAGGCGATCCACGTAGACGGCAAACCCCTATTCAGCCAGCAATCGGCGCCACAGCCCTACAGCGAGCCGGAAGAGCCTATAAGGCTGCCATCCATTCCCATCGATCCACCCTCGCGACAGGTCGCATACGAACCGGTAAGCCAGCCTCAGCCATACGCCTCGATGGAGTGGACGGAGGAAGAAAAGGCGAGGGCGATTGCCAGCTCTCAGAACGTGTTTAGTGACAAGAACTACACACCCAAGCAGCCGGCCAGCACCTACACACCGCCCGCTACCCATCGCATAGCCCAAGCACCCCAGCAGACGCAGCAGCGCCAAACCAGACAGGTGAGCAACGAGCGTACTTCCAGATGGATAAAGAGTTGGAACGGTGGCAGCAACTACCTGGCGGAATGGCTATCGGTGAATAACTACATCGACAGCACCAGCGTCTGCGCCAATCACCGGCGCGGATCAATCGACTACCGCGAATGCCGAAAGGCCGCCAAACAGCACTTCCACGAAGAGTGCCGAACCTGGCGCGCCCGCTATGACAGTGACCGCAAGACAAGCAGTGATCGCATGAAGACGCGCTATTGCTCTGCAGCGAGCAGTTTTAATCCGATGGGGTAGGCCCAATATTTGTCTGGCGTCCTTTTTTAAGGAGGGCTATTAATACTAGGCTTTTTCCAATGATTAGACATATAGCGCTACTTATTAATAGCCATAGTTTTATTTTAGAGAAAAGCTCAGCTTGCCCTTTTAATGCTTTTTTGCGTTCGTCTCGCATGGTTATAGATCGAATGGCAGCGTCTGTGGCTCTGTTCTTAGCATCTATAGCCATTTTGTTCTGAAGATTTTGATCTGTTACAGCCGCTAGCGCAGCTAGGTCAGCTAGAGTGTATAGCGTCGCTAGATTTACCTCTTCCTGAATCCAGTATTGCCACTCTGGGGATTGGGTGTCCCACCAGCCAGAATATTCATTTTCCCAAAAGGTTGCAATCAATAGTAGAAAGAGGCCTATAGCCTCTAATGCCACTCCCGATATTTCATATTTTTTTTTGCAATTATTGCTCCGCTTGGCATGCATAGGAAACGTGCTAGTTATTGCCTAAATAAATAAGGCCCCATTGCGGGGCCTTGATATTTATGCAACAGATATTTCTAGGTGCTTGCCTAGTCTTTCTAGCGCTTCCTCTAAACCTTCCAGTTTTGATTTATGCCTTACGTCAAGGAGTCTATCAATCTGTGGCATTGCAACGTGTAGTCTACGTGCAAGTTCAGATTTCCTTATTCCTTGCTCAAGCATTTCATTATGCAAGATTGCTTTGGTTGCTGTTAATGCGGGTATTCTTACTTTGTAAAGGTCTTTAATTTTTTTAGGATTTGCTGGTGGAGTTGGCCACCTACGACGTTCCTGAATATATATTTCTAAAGCTGTTTCTAAGCCGTCAACTGCGTTGATCAAGGCTTCTTCAATGTCATCTCCGACACTTGCAAATTCAGGAATATCGGCGCAAGTGACCAGGACACTACCATTAGTGTCTTGCTCAACTTCTACTAAATATTCCATGGCTACCCTCGTAAGTATAAATAATATTAAGTTTTTCCGCTGTGTCTAAAGTGTAGTTGGATCGTTCACTTTTATTACCTCTCTGTGAATCAGCTCGCCTACCGCGTAGTCCGTTAGGACCTAGCTTTACAAGCCTAGGTCCTTCAGGATTTTACGGCGGAGGCCCTCGCCGATTTCCTTGGAGCCGTGGTAGGGAACCGTTGTTTGCCTACCATTGATAGCGGCAATCAAGTGGCTCCCTTTCCCTGGCTGGAATTCAACACCTTGTTGGGCCAGCCACCGCTTGAACTCGCTGTACTTCATGGTACGGCTCCTTCTAGCCAGTGGGCGGCCACAGACTACAACAGAAGTGTTGCGTTATGCAACATTTGTGTTGTCTTTTAGTAGGGCACATCCACAGGTATTTGTCAGTGATTCAGACGAGCGGTCGTAGAATCCGCGAGGGATACGTGGTGAGCATGAGAAACCTTAGGTGACCTACTGTTCCCTAAGAGGTGTCGAAAAAGTGTCGAAATTACTGTGACGAACTGAGACGAAACGAGCAGGCGGGGAGGCTGGAAAGCCCGTATTGAGAGGGTTTGGTACGGACTGACACGCTGTCGAAACGGGTTCGAATCTCTTCTTCACCGCCACTTTCGCAATACCAAAAGCCCTGAAAGCTAACAATCTTTCAGGGCTTTTGGTTTTCTGGCTTGTCGCTCATCTCTCGGCGCAAGACGCTAAACAGCCAGCCGCTCGTTTCAAATCGATGGAGGAGGTGACTGCCTGGAGCGTCGTACACGTTCACGCAGGCTAGCGAAATATCGCTGATTGGCGGGCTTTGCTGGCTTGGATTCGGCGCCGGCCAGCAACTTATTGCGTAGTTGCTGGCGTTTGTCGTCTGGCATGGTCGTTCCCTTGGGGCAATTAGCTCGAACGGTTATTCGTCTGGCACGGTCAGGCCGTGCTCCTTACCTACAGCGCCGAAGATACAGCCACATTGGCCAATACCCGCCGACTACGGCGAAGGCGCTTGTCATCATTCCTTCGTCGTTCCGTCATATCGCTGCCACCGCGATTGGTTGCAATCGCAGCATAGGCCAGGAGGATGCTGCGATGCAGATATGCGTGATTGGAGCAGGGTACGTAGGTTTGGTGACGGCCACCTGTTTTGCCGAAATGGGCAATCAGGTGGTCTGCGTCGAGCGAGATCCGCAGCGCGTCGCGATGCTTTCTCGAGGTGAGGTGCCGATTTATGAACCTGGCCTGGAAACGATGCTCAAGGTGCAGCTGGCCGCAGGGCAGCTCAGTTTCACTTCGCAGCTGAAGTCCGGCATCCGCCGCGCCGAGGTGATTTTCATTGCGGTGGGCACGCCCAGTGGTGAGGACGGTTCGGCCGATCTGAGCCATGTGCTGGCGGTTGCCGACGAGCTGGGTGAACGGCTCGATCATGCGTGTCTGGTGGTGGACAAATCCACGGTGCCGGTGGGCACCGCCGAGCGTGTGGCGCAGCGCATCAACGCCGGCCTGGCGCGTCGGGAACAACGGGCGCGGGTGATCGTGGCGAGCAATCCGGAGTTTCTCAAGGAAGGTTCTGCGGTCGAGGACTTCATGCGCCCCGATCGGGTGATCGTCGGCTGCGACGACGAGCGTGGGCGCGAGTTACTACGCCGGCTGTATGCGCCATTTCTGCGCAATCACGACCGCCTGTTGTGCATGGGCGTGCGCGCCGCCGAGTTCAGCAAGTACGCGGCCAATGCCTTTCTGGCGACCAAGATTTCCTTTATCAACGAGATGGCAGGTATCTGCGCGCGGTTGGGCGTGGATATCGAGGAGGTACGCCGCGGTATCGGTAGCGACCGGCGTATCGGCACGCACTTCATCTACGCTGGTTGCGGTTATGGCGGCTCGTGCTTTCCCAAGGATGTGAAAGCGCTGATCCGTACGGCTGAGCACGAGGGTATCGAGCCGGGCATCCTGCGTGCGGTCGAAGCGCGCAATGCGCTGCAGAAAACGCTGCTGTTCCAGGCCTTGCGCGAGCATTTCAATGGCCACTTGCAGGGGCGGGTCGTCGCGCTCTGGGGGTTGGCATTCAAGCCCGGTACTGACGATCTGCGTGAAGCGCCCAGTCTGGTGCTGCTCGACGCATTGCTGACCGCTGGCGCCAAGGTGCAGGCTTGCGACCCTGCTGCCACGGCAGCTGTTGCTGCACGTTATGCGGCGGCCGTCGAGGCGGGGCAACTGGTGCTGAGCGAATCCCCCTATGCCGTCGCCCAGGGTGCGGATGCGCTGGTGCTGGTGACGGAGTGGAAGCAGTTTCGTCAGCCTGACTTCCCGCGTATTCGCGGTGCGATGCGCATGCCGGTGCTGTTCGACGGGCGCAACATCTATGACGCCGATCAGCTGGCGGAGCTGGGTTTTCTTTATCGCGGCATCGGTCGACCTGCAAGCGGCAGTTGTAAGGCTAGCGCGGCTTGATAGACTGAGCGCGCATTCCAACCATCCCCACTAGGGAGTCCCATGATCAAGAAATGCCTGTTCCCCGCTGCCGGTTACGGCACGCGCTTCCTGCCTGCTACCAAGGCAATGCCCAAGGAAATGTTGCCGGTGGTGAACAAGCCACTGATTCAATACGGGGTTGAAGAGGCACTCGAGGCTGGCCTCAACCAGATCTCCATCGTCACCGGTCGCGGCAAGCGTGCGCTGGAAGACCATTTTGACGTGAGCTATGAGCTCGAACACCAGATCAAGGGCACCGACAAGGAGAAGTACCTGGTTGGCATCCGTCGTCTGATCGACGAGTGCAGCTTCTCTTACACCCGTCAGGTCGAAATGAAAGGCCTGGGCCACGCCATCCTCTGCGGTCAGCCGCTGATCGGTGACGAGCCGTTCGCTGTGGTACTGGCTGACGACCTGTGCCTGAACCTGGAAGGCGATAGCGTGTTGGCGCAGATGGTCAAGCTGTACAACCAGTTCCGCTGCTCCATCGTGGCGATTCAGGAAGTGCCGAAGGACGAGACGTCCAAGTATGGCGTGATCGCCGGCGAGATGATCCGCGATGACATCTACCGCGTCAGCAACATGGTGGAGAAGCCCAAGCCCGAGGACGCGCCGTCGAACCTGGCGATCATCGGCCGCTACATCCTCACCCCGGACATCTTCGATCTGATTCGCAGCACACCGCCGGGCAAGGGTGGCGAAATCCAGATCACCGATGCGCTGATGCGCCAGGCCCAGCAGGGCTGCGTGATGGCATACAAGTTCAAGGGTCAGCGTTTCGACTGCGGTAGCGCCGAGGGTTACATCGACGCGACCAACTTCTGCTTCGAGAACCTGTACAAGACCGGCAAGGCATTCTGATACGCCTTCAGGTCAACGAAACGCCACCTTCGGGTGGCGTTTTGCGTTTCAGGGGATGGGCATTTCCTCGGAGCCAGGCCCGAGCGGCTGGCCATAGCTGAACTCCACGTAGTTGCCGGCCGGATCGCGCAGGCCGCAGTAGTAACCGACCGGGTAGGGCTCGTCCCGCGGTGGCCAGATCAGGCAGCCCGCTTGTTCGGCCATGGCGGCGATGCGATCGACCTCTGCGCGGCTGCCCAGGGCGAAGCCGAAGTGGCTGTAGTCATTGGCGGCCAGGTGCCTGTCCTGGCCGCCGGGCATGATCACGAAGATGAACTGGTGCTCCTTGCCCGGCTCTGCCATCCAGACGATGCGTGTGCCTTTGCCGGGGCGCTCGTGGATCACCTGCATGCCACAGAAACGCTGATAGAAGGCAATGCAGGCGTCGAGAGCGGGGACGTGCAGGGCCAGGTGAGTCAGGGTAGGGCGCATGGTGTTCTCCTCTGCCTATCAGCTTAGCGCGGGCCTTTACGGTATGCTCCTCGTCTGCCAAGGAGATACCCTCATGAGTTACGACTTCGACCTGTTCGTTATCGGCGCCGGTTCCGGCGGCGTGCGTGCGGCGCGCTTCGCCGCTGGTTATGGTGCGCGCGTTGCGGTCGCCGAGAGCCGCTATCTGGGCGGAACCTGCGTCAACGTCGGCTGCGTACCAAAAAAACTGCTGGTGTACGGCGCGCATTTCGCCGAGGACTTCGAGCAGGCCTCGGGTTTCGGCTGGTCGCTGGGCGAAGCGAATTTTGATTGGACGACGCTGATCGCCAACAAGAACCGCGAGATCGAACGCCTCAATGGCATCTACCGCAATCTGTTGACCAACAGCGGCGTCAGTCTGTTCGAGGGGCATGCGCGCATCGTCGATGCGCATACCGTCGAAGTGAACGGCCAGCGGCACAGCACTGAACGCATCCTGATCGCCACTGGCGGCTGGCCGCAGATTCCCGATATCCCCGGTCGCGAACACGCCATCAGCTCCAACGAAGCCTTCTTCCTCAAGCAACTGCCCAAGCGCGTACTGGTGGTGGGCGGCGGTTATATCGCCGTGGAGTTTGCTTCGATCTTCCATGGCCTGGGTGCAACTACCTCGCTGCTTTATCGAGGCGATCTGTTCCTGCGCGGCTTCGACGGCGCCGTGCGCGAGCACCTGCGCGACGAGTTGAGCAAGAAGAGCCTGGACCTGCAATTCAACGCCGACATCGCCAGCATCGAACGCAAGGCCGATGGCAGCCTGGCTGCGACGCTCAAGGATGGTCGCGTACTGGAGGCCGATTGCGTGTTCTACGCCACCGGCCGCCGGCCTATGCTGGACAACCTCGGTCTGGAAAACGTCGAGGTCAAGCTGGACAAGCGCGGCTATATCGAAGTCGATGACCTGTTCCAGACCTCCACGCCGTCGATTCTCGCCCTTGGCGACGTGATCGGCCGCGTGCAGCTGACCCCGGTTGCGCTGGCCGAAGGCATGGCCGTGGCGCGTCGGTTGTTCAAGCCCGAGGAATACCGGCCGCTGGATTACAGCATGATCCCTACCGCCGTGTTCAGCCTGCCGAACATCGGCACCGTTGGCCTGAGTGAAGAGCAGGCCATCGAAGCCGGGCACAAAGTGAAGATCTTCGAGAGCCGCTTCCGCCCGATGAAGCTGACGCTGACCGAGAACCCGGAACGCACGCTGATGAAGCTGGTGGTCGATGCCGACAGCGATCGTGTGCTCGGCTGCCATATGGTCGGGCCGGAGGCCGGCGAGATCGTCCAGGGCCTGGCCATCGCGCTAAAGGCCGGTGCGACCAAGCAGATCTTCGATGAAACCATCGGCGTGCACCCGAGCGCTGCCGAGGAGTTCGTCACCCTGCGTACGCCGGTCAGCCGCTGAGGGCAGCATGGAAAAGCTTTTCTATGTCGCAGACCTGTTCGGTGTGGCGGTGTTCGCCATCACCGGCGCCCTGATGGCTGGGCGCAAATCCATGGATCTGTTCGGCGTGCTGGTGATGGCCATCGTCACTGCGCTGGGCGGCGGCACGCTGCGCGACCTGATTCTGGACAATCATCCGGTCAGCTGGATTCGCGACGACACCTACATCCTGGTGGCCTCGCTGGCGGCACTGGGCACGGTGGCCTGGGTGCGCATGACCCGGCCGATTCACGAGAAAGGCCTGCTGATCGCCGATGCCTTTGGCCTGGCCGTGTTTACCGTGTATGGCACCGAGCTGGCGCTGCAGCACGGCACTCCGATCAGTACCGCGGTGATCATGGGCGTGATGACCGGCGTGGTTGGTGGGGTGATTCGCGATGTGCTGTGCAACGAGATTCCGCTGATCTTCCAGAAGGAAATCTACGCCACGGCCTGCATCGCCGGCGCGCTGACCTTCATCGGCCTGCGAACCCTGGGCACGCCGCACTGGCTGGATACTGCCGCGGCGATGTTCGTGGTGCTGGCCGCTCGTCTGGCGGCAATCCACTGGCACCTGGGGTTACCGCGTTTTCATCTTCTGGACAGGCATTGAGCATGATCGAGAGACTGGACCATCTGGTACTGACGGTGGCGGATATCGACGCCACCGTCGACTTTTACCAGCGCGTGCTGGGCATGCGTCACGAGCGTTTTGGCGCCGGGCGCAGTGCTCTGGTATTCGGCCAGCAGAAATTCAATCTGCATCAGGCCGGGCGTGAGTTCGAGCCCAAGGCGATCAAGCCGACACCGGGTGCCATCGATTTGTGCCTGATCACCCTGTGGCCGCTGGAGCGAGTCATGGCTCATCTGGCCGAGCAGGGCGTGACGGTGGAAGAGGGGCCAGTGGCGCGCACCGGCGCCGTGGGTCCTATCGAATCGGTGTATTTTCGCGACCCGAACGGCAATCTGATCGAAGTGAGCCGTTATCCCGCGTAGGGACAGTTTCTGGCTAGCGGCACCTCGGCATCCGCGTGCTGAGGTCTAGGTGCCGAACTTCGCAAAAGTGCAGCAGCGAAACGGCGCCTGCTGAAATATCTTGAACCGTAAAGGTTCTAAACGGGTCAGGTTCTATTACCGAGTCACTCAATTGGTATAGAACTCATGATCAAGAAATGTTTGTTTCCCGCAGCCGGTTACGGCACCCGTTTTCTTCCCGCTACCAAGTCCATGCCCAAGGAAATGCTCCCGGTGGTCGACACCCCGTTGATCCAGTATGGCGTCGAAGAAGCACTGCAAGCCGGGCTGCATGAAATCGCCATCGTCACCGGCCGTGGCAAGCGTTCGCTGGAAGACCACTTCGACATCAGCTACGAGCTGGAACACGAGATTTCCAACACCGGCAAGGAAAAATCCTTGAGTGGTGTACGCCACCTGATCGATCAGTGCACCTTCTCCTATACCCGCCAGATCGAGATGAAAGGCCTCGGTCACGCCATCCTCACAGGCCGCTCGTTGATCGGCGACGAGGCCTTCGCCGTGGTGCTGGCCGATGACCTGTGCCTGAACCTGGAAGGCGACGGCGTGCTGGCCCAGATGGTCAAGCTCTACGAACAGTTTCGCTGCTCCATCGTCGCCATTCAGGAAGTGCCGATGGAGGAGGTTTCGCGCTACGGCGTGATCGCCGGCGAAGCGCTGCGTGACGACATCTTCCGCATCGAGCGGATGGTGGAAAAACCCAACCCCGAAGATGCGCCGTCGAACCTGGCGATCATCGGCCGCTACATCCTCACGCCGGATATCTTCGAGCTGATCGAGCAGACCGAACCGGGCAAGAGCGGCGAGATCCAGATTACCGACGCGCTGATGAAGCAGGCCCAGCAGGGCTGTGTGCTGGCCTACAAGTTCAAGGGTCGCCGCTTCGATTGCGGTTCGGCCGAAGGCTACGTACAGGCCACCAACTTCTGCTTCGAGAATCGCCACAAGACCCATCCGGTGACTGCGAGCCCGCGCCTGCAGGCCGTCTGAACGCCAGCGAAAGGAGGAGTGAAGGATGAACGACAAGACCCTGCCGCCTCAGCATCAGCAGCGGCAACCCGGTGTCGAACACGCCATGCACCCTGAGCCGGTCTACCTTGCCGATGATTACCGCGCGGCCGGCAAGCTGACCGGCAAGGTGGCGATCATCACCGGCGGCGACAGCGGTATCGGCCGCGCCGTTGCCGTGCACTACGCCCTGGAAGGGGCCAAGGTCGCCTTGGTTTACCTGAACGAGGATGAAGACGCGCAGAAAACCCTCGACGAGGTAAAGCACCACGGCGGTGAAGCCATCGCCCTGGCCGGTGACGTGGGCGACGGCGGCTTCTGCCAGTGCGTGGTCGACGCCGTGATCGCCAAGTGGGGGCGCCTCGATATCCTCATCAACAACGCCGGCGAACAGCATCCCGAGCACAATCTCGAAGCACTCGACGAGGCGCAGTGGGAGCAGACCTTCCGCACCAACATCTTCGCCATGTTCCACCTGACCAAGGTCGCGCTGGAGCATCTGCAGCCGGGAGCGAGCATCATCAACACCAGTTCGGTGACAGCCTACAAGGGCAACCCGATGTTGCTCGACTATTCCTCGACCAAGGGCGCGATCACCTCGTTCACCCGCTCGCTGTCGATCAACCTGGCGCCGCGTGGCATTCGCGTCAATGGCGTCGCGCCTGGGCCGATCTGGACGCCGCTGATCCCATCCACCTTCAGTGCCGAGAAAGTCTCCGAGTTCGGCGCGGACACGCCGCTGGGCCGGCCTGGACAACCTGCGGAGGTCGCTCCGGCATTCGTTTATCTGGCCAGCAACGATGCCTCCTACATCACCGGGCAGATGCTGCATGTCAACGGCGGAAGTGTGGTCAACGGCTGATGAAAAAAAGCCTGAACGACTCGCAGTAGAGCCTGCCTCATTTTATGTAGAGGCAATAACGCCTCGCGAGTAACTATCAGGAGGTACCAGCAATGGCGACCAACAAAAATCCGGGTAACTTCGCAAACGATCGTGAAAAGGCCTCGGAAGCCGGCCGTAAAGGCGGTCACAACAGCGGCGGCAACTTCGCCAATGACCGCCAGAGAGCGTCCGAGGCCGGGCGCAAGGGTGGTCAGAAAAGCCAAAGCGGTCGCGAGTCGTGACCGTCATGCCAGGGCCCGCCAGAAGCGGGCCCTGGCATTTTTACCGATGTGATTGGTAGGCCTGAGGAGAGCAAAACGATGAATGCCATCGAACTGCTGAAAAAGGATCACGAAACCGTAAAGGAGCTGCTGAGCAAGCTCGAGGACACCACCGAGCGCGCGGTGCAGACGCGCAAGAAACTGCTGCTCAAGATCGAGCAGGAATTGAAGATTCATACCGAGCTTGAAGAGCAGATTTTCTATCCGGCTTTCAGGCGCGCCGGCAGCAAGGACGACGCCGTGCTTGCCATCGAGGCCAAGGAAGAGCACCGCGCCGTAGAAGCGCTGGTGTTGCCCGACATCAAGGAAACCTCGCCATCGACCCTCGAGTTCGCCGGCCGGGTCAAGGTGCTCAAGGAACTGCTGGAACACCACATCGAGGAAGAGGAACGCGACATGTTTCCCCAGGCCAGCAAGCTGCTGAGCAAACGTCAGCTGCAGGAACTGGGGCAGTCGATGGAAGTGCTGCGCAAGTCGCTCAAGAGCAATGCCCAAGCCAAGGCGGCCTGAGCATCACCGGGCCGATGCTTGCGCAAGGCAGGCATCGGTCTAGCAGGCCGTTGAAGAACTGCCTGCGTTGGCAATACTGCGTTAAAAACGGCCTCGCGTGCGAGCCCAGTCAAAATGCTCATTTACAACGCGTAAACTGCGTTTTTTCGGCCATTTTTGCGGGGCCGCAATCGGTATTGTCTTGCCTGCCTCGCCAACGTTTTTCAACAGCCTGCTAGCGCTGGCGCAGATTGGGCTGATAGCTCAGGCGCAACGCCACGCAAGCGATCCGCTCGGCCTGATCGTACTGCGGTTTTTCCAGCTCCTCACCGAACACATCCGGATCGATTTCCTGGTAGTCCCAGTCCCAACCCGTATCGCCCAGCGACAGGCGAATGGCATTGAGCAAAGGATCTTCGCCGTCAACGATCGCCACCCCGGTATAGAGCAACAGCGTGCCGCCAGGCGCGAGTCTTTCCATTGCCGTATCGAAGATCGCCAGGGACAGTCCGGCGCCATGCTTGCCGCCGCCGTGGCGATAGGTACGCTGTTGCGGATCGAGCATATAGGGCGGGTTGGCGATGATCATGTCGAACTGCCCGTCCACATCCCGTAGCAGGTCGCTGCTCTGCACGCGCAGGTTATAGATGCCCGCCAGGCGCGCATTCACTGCGGTCAGGGCCAGCGCTCTAGGGTTGATATCCAGCGCCATCACTTCTGCCCCTGGGCGTAGTTGCGCTGCCGTGATGGCGCCAGGGCCGGCGCCGCAGCCAATATCGGCGATGCGCCGCAGCGGCTGGTTGGTGTGCGCCAGGTAATCGCGCAGCAGACGGGTGAAGCGGTAGGTATCGGGGCCGAAGAACACTGCGTCGCTTTCCTCCGTGGGAAAACGCGAGTGCACATAGAGCCCGTCGCCCAAGGTCGACCAGCGCACCTGGCTGATCCAGCCTTGCGCGTGAGGTTGCAGCACCTCGGCCTCACGCATGCTGTCGAGGATTTCCTCGTCCAGCGTGCCGTCAGCGAAGGGTCGGCTCCAACCGAAGACATCACGCAAACCCTTGGCCATGGCATTGCCCGGACGCTGGTTGACGCGCTGATGGCTGAGTGGTGTGGGGGTGACGAAGCGATAGCCGCGTGCACGTAAAAGCGTGCCCAGGCGCAGCAAGGCGAGACTCTGGGGGGCGTTGAAGGTGGGTTCGAGCATGAGCGGATTCCAGGGGCAGGGCGGCTATTGGATCAGCGCCGCGAAGGTACGGGTGGCCGCCAGACCGGCGCTGGACCAATGCTGCGCCGGCGCCTGCAGGCCGATCAGGCGAGATTCGCGGCGATAGGCGTCCATGCCTTGCAGCTCCTGGATCAACTCGCGGCGCTCGCGGTCCAGCTCGCCATGCTGCGCGCTGCCCGCTAGCGAGAGTGCGGCTTGAGGCTTGCGCCGCGGACGGAAGGGTTTCGCCGGCGCCTCCGGCTGCCAGCTACCGGCAATCCAGTCATGCAGCAGCTGGCGCTCGTAGGGGCTGAACACACCGAACATGGCCGCTCCTGGCCCCTGAATCAGGCGCCAGAAGCGGCTGCAGGCCGGGTCCGTGTCGCGCCGTATCCAACCGCTGTTCTGCAGTGCTTCGAGAAAGTTCGCCACGCTGCCGGAGCTGCCCAGCCATTGATTGACCGTGCGTCCTTCGATACGGCAGTAGTCGGAATGCACCTGGCTGGCGACCGCGCGCTTTTGCTCGAACATCTGCAGTAACTGCTGCTGCAGATCGAAGCTGTCGATCACAACCGTCGAGCCCACACCCAGCTCATTGAGCATGTAGCCGCGCAGCACGCGCTGGTAGAACGCCTGGGCGTCGCCCACACGCGGCAGATTGGTCAGCACACTCTGAACGGCCTTGGCGGCATGACCGCTGGAGCCGTTATCGATGGTCACGTGCAGTTGGAAGTAGTAGGGGTCGATGTCCAGCTCGTTCAGCTCGAAGGCACTGATCAGCAGGTGCAGCGGCAATTGTTCATAGCCCAGGTTGTAGCCGATCACTTCGGGCAGGAACTCGTCGGCCAGCAGGCCCAGCGCCAGCTGGATGGCGCCCTGGCGATACAACTCATCGCCCAGTTCGAGGGCATCGTCACAGCCTTGGCTGGCCAGCAGGCGCTGGTAGAGCAACACGTGATTCTGCGCCGCGACCCCGTCGCCAAGCTCTTCCAGGTAAGTGCGTACCAGCGGATACACGCGATAGTCGCGCCAGTGGGGCAGAACTCCGTACAGCCAGGCACCGTCGACCAGCTTCGTCGGTGCCACGGCGCGCAGAAAGTGCAGGGCATCGGCCTTGCGTGGGAAATAACGCCGGCCTTCACCGGCGCGTCGCCCCGCGAGATAGTCAGCGTAGTCCGCTGTCACACGCTGGTGCTGACGTTGGGACCAGGCCGCCAGTTCATAGGGGCTTTGCGGCAGTTCGCAGGGTAGCTCCGCCACCTCCTGCAAGCACTCCAGCAGAAACTCACGGGCCTGCGGGTGGCCCGGTTCGGGCTCAGCCAGCAGTTGCTGATAAAGATTCTGAAAAGGTCCTGAAATGGGCGCGAGCGAAATGCGCTGGGCGCCGGGGCTGTCGATGAAACTGGCAATCGACATGGGGCAGATCTCCTGAATAAGTCCATCTATAAGAGGGCGATGTGTTGCATAGGAGCGGTCGATTCGGACAAAGATTCCCACTGAATTTTCGCCGCCCAACGGGCGATCAAAGAGGTTGAACTCACGCTTGCCGGCGGCCCTCAACTACAGGAACCACGGGAGCAGGCGAGTCATGGCAGCGAGCACGTTCGGCATCGAGGAAGAGTACTTTCTGACTGACCTGGCAAGCCGCTGCGTGGCGCAGCATGGGGTCGAGGCCTTTGCCATATCCAGTCGTCGCGCGCTGGGCCAGCGGGTGACGCGAGAGATGTTCGCCGCACAGTTCGAAGTGGTCACGCCGGTGCTGAACAGTCTCGACGAGGCGCGCGACTGTCTTGGCCAGGCGCGCACGACCATGGCCGACCTGGCCAGCGAGTTCGGCTGCGGCATCCTCGCTGCCGGCACCCATCCGTTGGGGCAATGGCGTAGCGTTCAGGCGACCAACATGGCGCGCTACCGGGCGATCTTCGATGACTACCGGATCGTTGCCAGCCGCAGCGTGCTGGCCGGCCTGCATGTGCATGTCGGCGTGCCCGAGGGTGTCGACCGCATTCGCCTGATGAACCGGCTGACGCCCTGGCTGCCGTTATTGCTAGGTCTGAGCGCGTCGTCGCCGTTCTGGGATGGTCGGCCCTGCGGTTTGATGAGCTATCGTCAGGCGGTCTGCGATGAATGGCCGCGCATGGGCATTCCCGATCATTTTCGCGATGACGCCGAGTACCAGCGCTACCTGAAGGTAATGACCGATACCGACTGCATCGGCTCGGCCGTCAATCTGTGGTGGAACATCCGCCCGTCACTGCGCTTCCCCACCCTGGAGCTGCGCATCGCCGATGCCTGCCCGCGTCTGGACGATGCCCTGTGCATCGCCGGGCTGTTTCGCGCCATGCTCGGCCATGCCCTGGACGCGCCTCACCATGGCTGGTTCGATGATCCGCTGACCCGCATCCTTACCCTGGAAAACCGCTGGCGCGCCAAGCGCCGCGGCCTGCGTGGGCTGTTCATCGAGCCGCACAGCCAGAGCACTTTGCCATTCGCCGCTTGGCTGGACGAAGTGCTGGCCTGCATCGGCGAGCAGATTGCGCCTGACGAACGCTGGGTCATGGCCCACGCACGCAAGCTGGCGCGGGTCGGCGGCAGCGCCGAAAACCAGCTCATTACCTACCGCCGCGCCCGCAGTGGTGGAGCCGATCATCGCGCAGCCCTGTTCGATGTGGTCGACAGGCTGATGCAGCAGACCGCCCTGCAGGACGTTCGGCAAATAGCCTGAACCTTTGCCGTACACCTGGCTTTCTAAACCTCACGTGAGCCGCAATTGGCTGCGTCATCCAACGCTAAGGAGAAACGCCATGTCACTGACCCATAACGTTCATCGTCTGGAACGTGCCGTATCACTCGCCACCGGCGCCACCGCCATCGTCGCCGGGGTTTGCCAGGGCGGTACCTCAGGTGTGCTCAAGGCCCTTGGTGGCGCCGCGCTGCTGCAGCGCGGGATCAGCGGACACTGCGTGGTCAAGGGAATGATCAGCGACCCCAAGAGCGAACTCGAAAGCTTGCGTGAGCGGGTGGCCGAGCTGCGCGCGGCATTACCGAAACTGCAAAAGGAGATGGAGCGGGTGAAAGGGCGCCAGGAAAACCGGCTGGATCATGCGGTGGAGGAAACCTTTCCTGCCAGCGACCCGATTTCGCCTTGAACCGAGCGTACGGACGATGGCGCATCTGCGCCGTCGCCATGCGCGGCCCATATCGTTCGAAGGAGGCATCTCATGAAAGACACAATTCCAGGTCCCACCCCGGAGCGAATCGATGAACAGGCGCTGGACTTCAGCGATGAGGAGTACAGCCTCGGCACCGGCGATCCCACCTTGCAGCCGACCGCGCGACCATCGTCCACCCCAGAGGAGGAAATCGGCCTGACCGGTGCCGCGACGCTAGGCGAAAGCGAGCATGAGGACAACGTCAGCCTCGACGATCTCAGCCCGGATACGCTGATCGATGACAGCGGTGCGCGCTCGCCGCTGGAACGCGGTGGCGATGGCGCCCTCGATGAGGAGTTCAGTGTGGTCGACGAGAATCAGGTCGGTGGTGGCTCCGGCCTCGACGAAGCGGAACTGGCCCGTTCCGCGCCGCTCGATGGCAAACCCTGGAGCGACAAGGTCGTATCCACCGACGAGGAGCGTGAGCCATGAGCGCATATACCTGTGCATGCCCGCATTGCGATTGCGCGGTCGAGTCTCGGGAGTGGGTACACGAAGTCGCGGGAGATGATCTGGTCTATTGCTGCGAAGCCTGCATGCAGCGCCATCCCAAGGGCATGGTCCCGTGCCATAGCCCAGGCTGCGATTGCGGCGAGCGCATGGAGCGTGAGCGCGAACTGGCGTCTTGATAAACGTCACTCCCGCGTAGGCGGGAGCCCAGCTCGCAGGGTATTTCTGGGTTCCCGACTATGAAGAGATCTTCAGGCCGACCGAGTCATTGCCCGAGAAGGCAACGTGCCTCAGGCACTGGCCTTGCGCAGCGCCTGCAGCAGCTCCTCCTTGCGCATACGGGAGCGCCCGGCGATATCCCGCTTGCGCGCCAGCTCCATCAGCTCGGTCTTATTCATCGCTTCCAGACGCTGACCAGGGCGGGGTGTGCCTTCACGGGTCGCTGCCGCACGCCGTGCCGAGGACTTGCGTGCGGCCTCCTTGCTGGCCGCGCTGGTCTTCTGCCCGGAACCGCCAGCCTTGTTGCCACCGCCGGACTGCTTGTTGACCGTGGCCCAGGCACGCGCTTCGGCCTCATCCTCGGGTACACCGCGGGCCTTGTAGCTGTCTTCGATGTGCTCGGCCTTGCGCTTCTGCTTGGCGGTGTATTTGTCTTTGCTGCCTCGGGGCATGAGCGTTCTCCCGGTTGGTTTGGGTCTCTAAGGGAAGTGAATGCCCGTTGGGGCATAGGTTCCCTGTTTCGGATAACCGGCAGTGAGGATGATCCGAACCTCTGCGTGCCGAATTCGCTCAGATGAAAAGCATCCGTGGAGATTGAACGACGATGGACGTATTCGAACGAATTCTCACGACCCTGGTGCAGGAGTTTTCCGACCTAGGCCAGGTGGAGCACATCACCCGCGCCACGTTGCGCCTGATTCTGGCCATGGTCCTCGGCGGCCTGCTCGGCTACGAGCGCGAGGTGATGGGCAAGGCCGCCGGCATGCGCACGCATATGCTGGTGTGCCTCGGCGCGGCGATCTTCGTCATGGCGCTGGAGCAGGACGGCGCTGAAGCCGATGCCATGAGCCGGGTGATCCAGGGTATCGCCGCCGGTGTCGGTTTTCTCGGCGCCGGCACCATCCTCAAAGGCCAGAACATCTCCGACGTCAAAGGCCTGACCACTGCAGCCGGTCTGTGGGCCTCGGCCGCCATCGGCGTGGCGGTCGGGCTCGGGCGCGAGGCCACCGCTGTGCTGTCCACTGTGATCGTGCTGGTGGTGCTGCACCTCATGCCGCTGCTGGTCGATCCGGGCACCAGGACCAAGCCGGACGACCAGGCCGATGAAAACCCGGGCGACAGGCAATAGCCGTCAACCTGGTGAACCGGCAAAAACTGCCTGAACTTTTTCCGCCGCCTCCGCCTCGGAATTTCTGACAGGTGCAGCGCTTCGCGCGCTGCCGCAAACCTGCCCGCCAATCCCTTCGAACACGTCTGCCAGGCGTAGAGGAGCCAGGAACGATGCCGTCCCCGCAACATGCTGACCAGGCCGTCACCCATGCCATCGCCCAGCCTCGGCTTGCCATCGAAGCAGTACAGCCGATCATTGAAGGTGGCCGCTTCGCCAGCAAATGCCTGTGTGGTCGGGAGTTTCCGGTCACGGCGGTGATCTTCAGCGACGGCCATGAGCAACTGGCCGCCGACCTGCTGTGGCGCGCCAATGGCGAGGCCACCTGGCAGCGCGTGCCCATGCAGGCCCTGGGCAATGATCGCTGGAGCGCCGTGCTGCGCATCGACCAGCAGGGCCGAGGCGAATTTGCCATCGAAGCCTGGCTGGACGTTTACGCCAGCTTTCGCCAGGAACTGGTGAAGAAACTCGGGGCCGGTGTGCCGGTGGAAGTCGAACTGCAGGAGGGCGCTCAGCTGGTTCGGCGCATCGCCGCGCAGGCCCCGGAAGAATTACGCGGCGAGCTGGCGGCGCTGATCGAACGCATGGAGGCCTCGCAATCGCAGGCCGAACGCGAAGCGGTGCTGATCGATCCCTCCGTCAATGATTTGATGCGTCGCGCCGAATATCGTCCGCACTTGCTACGCACGCCGAACTACCCGCTGGATGTCGAGCGCAGCCTGGCCGAGTTCGCCAGCTGGTACGAGCTGTTTCCCCGCTCGCTGGGCGACGAGCAGCGCCACGGTAGCTTCGCCGACGTGCATGCACGCATCCCCGAGATCGCCCGGATGGGCTTCGATGTGCTGTATTTCCCTCCTATTCATCCCATCGGCCGGGCGCACCGCAAGGGGCCGAACAATAGCCTCAAGGCCGGCCCGGGCGACCCTGGTAGCCCCTACGCCATCGGCAGCGAGGAGGGCGGTCACGACGCCGTGCACCCGCAGCTAGGCAGCCTCGAGGACTTTCGCCAACTGGTGCGCGTAGCGCGTGAGCACGGTCTGGAAGTGGCGCTGGATTTTGCCGTGCAGTGCTCGCCGGATCACCCCTGGCTCAAGCAGCACCCCGGCTGGTTCAGCTGGCGCCCGGACGGCAGCATCCGCCATGCCGAGAACCCGCCGAAGAAGTACGAGGACATCGTCAACGTCGAGTTCTATGCCGAAGCGGCGCTGCCCGATCTGTGGCTGGCTTTGCGTGACGTGGTGCTGGGCTGGGTGGAGCAGGGTGTGACGCTGTTTCGCGTCGACAACCCGCACACCAAGCCGATGCCGTTCTGGGAATGGCTGATCGCCGACGTGCGTGAGCGCCACCCCGAGGTGATCTTCCTTTCCGAGGCGTTTACCCGCCCGGCGATGATGGCGCGTCTGGGCAAGCTGGGTTTCAGCCAGAGCTACACCTACTTCACCTGGCGCAACACCAAGGCTGAGCTGCAGAGCTACCTGACCGAACTGAACCAGCCGCCATGGCGCGATTGCTACCGGCCGAACTTCTTCGTCAACACCCCGGATATCAATCCCTATTTCCTGCAACGCAGCGGTCGCCCCGGCTTTCTCATCCGCGCCGCGCTGGCGACCATGGGCTCGGGGCTGTGGGGCATGTATTCGGGCTTCGAGCTGTGCGAGGCCGAGCCGGTGCCGGGCAAGGAGGAGTACTTCGATTCGGAGAAGTACCAGCTGCGTCCGCGCGACTACCAGGCGCCGGGCAACATCAACGCCGAGATCACCCGGCTCAACCAGATTCGCCGCGAGAACCCGGCGTTGCAGACCCATCTGGGCTTCCAGGCCTACACCGCGTGGAACGACAACATCCTCTACTTCGGCAAGCGCACGGCTGATCTGAGTAACTTCATCCTGATCGCCATCAGCCTCGATCCGCATCACGCCCAGGAAGCCCACTTCGAACTGCCGCTGTGGGAGCTGGGCCTGCCCGACGATGCCGATCTGCAGGGTGAAGACCTGATGAACGGCCACCGCTGGACCTGGCACGGCAAGGTGCAGTGGATGCGCATCGAACCCTGGCACCTGCCTTTCGGTATCTGGCGAATCCAGACCGCCCGCTGAACAACGGAGTAGCACCATGGCCAAGCGCAGCGCCGGCAAGACCTTCCTCAATGACCCACAGTGGTACAAGGACGCGGTGATCTACCAGGTTCACGTCAAGTCGTTCTTCGATGCCAACAATGACGGCATCGGCGATTTCCAGGGCCTGATCGACAAGCTCGACTACATTGCCGAACTGGGCGTGAACACGCTCTGGCTGCTGCCGTTCTACCCGTCGCCGCGGCGTGACGACGGCTATGACATCGCCAAGTACAACGATGTCCACCCGGACTATGGCTCGCTGAGCGACGCCCGGCGCTTCATCGCCGAGGCGCACCGGCGCGGCCTGCGCGTGATCACCGAGCTGGTGATCAACCACACCTCCGATCAGCACCCCTGGTTCCAGCGCGCGCGCCGGGCGAAGAAGGGCTCCAAGGCTCGTGATTACTACGTCTGGTCCGACAGCGACGAGAAGTACGCCGGCACGCGGATCATCTTCATCGACAGCGAGAAGTCCAACTGGACCTGGGACGCAGTAGCCGGCCAGTACTTCTGGCACCGCTTCTACTCGCATCAGCCGGACCTCAATTTCGACAATCCCAAGGTGCTCGAAGCCGTGCTCGGAGTGATGCGCTTCTGGCTCGACATGGGCGTCGATGGCCTGCGCCTGGACGCCATCCCTTACCTGATCGAGCGCGACGGCACCAACAGCGAGAACCTGCCGGAGACCCACGCCGTGCTCAAGCGCATCCGCGCCGAACTGGATGCACGCTATCCGGATCGCCTGTTGCTGGCCGAGGCCAACCAGTGGCCAGAGGACACCCGCCCGTACTTCGGTGAAGACGACGAGTGCCACATGGCCTTCCACTTCCCGCTGATGCCGCGCATGTACATGGCCATCGCCCAGGAAGACCGCTTCCCGATCACCGACATCCTGCGCCAGACGCCGGAGATTCCGCCCAATTGCCAGTGGGCGATCTTCCTGCGCAACCACGATGAGCTGACCCTGGAGATGGTCACCGACGACGAGCGCGACTACCTGTGGAACTACTACGCCGCCGACAGCCGTGCGCGCATCAACCTCGGCATTCGCCGCCGACTGGCGCCGCTGGTGGGGCGTGACCGGCGGCGCATCGAGCTGCTCAACAGCCTGCTGCTGTCGATGCCCGGCACGCCGACGCTGTACTACGGTGACGAGCTCGGCATGGGTGACAACATCTACCTCGGCGACCGCGACGGTGTACGCACGCCGATGCAATGGTCAGTGGACCGCAACGGCGGCTTCTCCCGCGCCGATCCGGCGAGCCTGGTACTGCCGCCCATCATGGACCCGCTATACGGCTACCAGACCATCAACGTCGAGGCGCAGGCGCGCGACCCGCATTCGCTGCTCAACTGGACGCGGCGCATGCTCGCCATCCGCAACCAGCACAAGGCCTTCGGCCGTGGCTCGCTGACGATGCTGACGCCGAGCAACCGGCGCATCCTGGCGTACCTGCGCATGCATCGAGGCGAGGGCGGCAGCGAGCAGCAGATACTCTGCGTGGCCAACCTGTCCAGTGCGGCCCAGGCCGTGGAGCTGGAACTGGCTGACTACCGCGACCGGGTACCGGTGGAAATGATCGGCGGCGCCTCGTTCCCGCCCATCGGCCAGCTCACCTACCTGCTGACCCTGCCGCCGTACGGCTTCTACTGGTTCTACCTGGCCGACGCCTCGCAGATGCCCAGCTGGCACCTGAAACCGGTGGAGCGCATGCCGGAGCTGCAGACCCTGGTGCTGGGGCGCGCCCTGAGCGAAGTGATGGATGGGCGCGCGCGGCAGACGCTGGAGCGCGAGTCGCTGCCGTTGTATCTGCCCAAGCGCCGCTGGTTCGCGGGTGAACAGCGCCCGGCCGTTAGCGTGCTGTACGTGATGCCGCTTGGTGGCGATGCCAATGCGCCGCTGCTGGCCGAGGTTCAGGTGACGGGGGGGGGCGGCGTCGAGCATTACCGCCTGCCGCTGGCGGCCGTGCCGGAACGCGCCGAGGGTAACGATCTACCACAGCAACTGGCGCTGGCCCGGCTGCGCCGGGGTCGCCATGTGGAGCTGCTGACCGATGCCTTCAGCCTGCCGCAGTTCAGCCAGCAGGTTCTGCGCCTGCTGCGTGAGCAGGCAGTGCTGCGCAGCGCTGGCGGCGAATTGCAGTTCCGCGCCGAGGCGGCGCTGCTGGCGCTCGAAGGTATCGACGAGAACGACTTCAAGCTGCTTTCGGCCGAGCAGTCCAACAGTTCGGTGCTGATCGGCGAGCAGCTGTTGCTCAAGCTGTTGCGCCGCGGCTTCCCCGGTATCCACCCGGAGGTGGAAATGGGACGTTTCCTGACCGATCACGGCTACGCCAATGTCGCGCCGTTTCTTGGCGAGGTGGTGCGGGTCGACGAGCACGGTCAGCCTCACACCCTGATGGTGATGCAGCGTTATCTGGACAATCAGGGCGACGCCTGGCAATGGACGCTCAATACCCTCGACCGTGCCATCCGCGATGAACTGGTCGGCGGCACCGCCGATCCGGATGTCGATGCCCTGGGCGAACTGCAACAGTTCGCCGGCGTGCTCGGCAAACGCGTCGGCGAGATGCACGCGGTACTGGCGCGGCCGGTTGAGAATCCGGACTTCGGTTATCAGCTCAGCGGCGAGCGCGACAGCGCCCACTGGGCCAAATCCATCACGGCGCAGCTGCAGGAAGCCTTGCAGGCTCTGGCTCGTCAGCGGGACGCCCTCAGCCCGGCGACAGTCGAACAGGCCGACTGGCTGCTGGCCAGGGAGAAATCCTTGCTGGAGGCCGTCACCCGCCTGGCAACGCAGGCGGCAGGTGGCCTGCGCATACGGGTGCACGGCGACCTTCACCTGGGCCAGGTCCTGGTGGTGCAGGGCGATGCCTACATCATCGACTTCGAGGGTGAGCCCAACCGCTCGCTGGAGGAGCGCCGCCAGCGCCACAGTCCGTTCAAGGACGTTGCCGGCATGCTGCGCTCCTTCGACTACGCGACCGCGGTAGCCCAGCGCAACGCCGGCGGCGTGGAAGGCGCGGCGGACGCCCAGCAGGTAGTTCGCGACGTGGTGTCACGCTACCGCGAGCAAGCGTGCAGTGCCTTTCTCGATGCCTATCGTCTGGCCGCCAACGGCCTGCCCCACGAATGGCACGAACGCGACGGCGAGGGCGCAGCCCTCGACCTGTTCTGCCTGGAGAAGGCTGTCTATGAAATCGTCTACGAAAGCGGCCACCGCCCCGACTGGATCGATGTCCCGTTGCAGGGGCTAGTGGATCTCGCTAACCAATTGCCAGGAGTGCGACCTTGAATCAGAACAGAGTGCAGCGCCTGCAGCGCGCCGAAGACGGCGATCCGTTCAGCTTCCTTGGCCCACACCCGCAGGGCGACGAGAGCCTGGTGCGGGTCTGGCTGCCCGGTGCCGACGCGGTGGAGCTGCTGGCCAGCGACGGCTCGCTGCTGGGACGCATGCACTGCAGCGACCCGCAGGGTCTGTTCGAATTGCAGCTGCCCCAGGCGCAGCGCTACCGCCTGCGCATTCACTGGCCGGGCAGCGTGCAGGAGACGGAAGATCCCTATGCCTTCGGCCCGCTGCTGGGTGACACCGACCTCTACCTGTTCGCCGAAGGCAACCACCGCCAGTTATGGCGCTGTCTGGGCTCGGCACCGGTAGAACATGAAGGCGTGCCTGGCGTGCGTTTCGCCGTCTGGGCGCCCAATGCACGGCGGGTGTCGGTGGTCGGCGACTTCAACAGCTGGGACGGGCGCCGGCACCCCATGCGTCTGCGCTACCCGGCGGGGGTGTGGGAACTGTTCATCCCGCGGCTGCAGCCTGGCGATTGCTACAAATACGAAATCCTCGGCCCTCACGGCGTGTTGCCGCTGCGCGCAGATCCCATGGCGCAAGCCACCGAGACTCCGCCGGCTACCGCTTCGAGGGTGCCGCAGGGCGAGGCCTTCGCCTGGCAGGACCAGCAGTGGATGAGCGAGCGCCAGCAGCGCCATGCTTCGCAGGCACCGCTGTCGATCTACGAGCTGCACCCAGGCTCCTGGCAATGGCAAGACGATCACGCGCCGGACTGGGACGAGCTGGCCGAACGGCTGATTCCCTATGTACAGGATATGGGCTTCACCCATATCGAGCTGATGCCGATCATGGAGCACCCGTTCGGCGGTTCCTGGGGCTACCAGCCGCTGTCGATGTTCGCACCCACCTCGCGCTTCGGCAGCCCACAGCGCTTCGCCGCCTTCGTCGATCGCTGCCACCGCGCGGGCATCGGCGTGATTCTCGATTGGGTGCCGGGGCATTTCCCCAACGACGCTCACGGTCTGGCCGAATTCGACGGCACAGCGCTTTACGAGTACGCGCACCCGTTCGAGGGATTTCACCCGGACTGGAATACCTGCATCTACAACCTCGGCCGCACTGAAGTACACGGTTTCATGCTGGCCAGCGCGCTGTACTGGCTGCGCGAATACCACGTCGACGGCCTGCGCGTGGATGCAGTGGCGTCGATGCTCTACCGCGATTATTCACGCGAAGCAGGGCAGTGGATCCCCAACCGCCACGGCGGGCGCGAGAACCTGGAGGCCATCGACTTTCTCCAGCACCTCAACGAGGTGGTGCGCAGCGAAGTGCCCGGCGCGCTGATGATCGCCGAGGAATCCACTGCCTGGCCTGGCGTCAGTCGCCCGGTGCAGCAGGGCGGCCTGGGCTTCAGCCACAAGTGGAACATGGGCTGGATGAACGACAGCCTGAGCTACATCCAGCAGGACCCAATGTACCGCCTGCACCATCACCACCAGATCACCTTCGGCCTGCATTACGCCTTCTCCGAGCGTTTCATCCTGCCGATCTCCCATGACGAAGTGGTGCACGGCAAACGCTCGCTGCTCGGGCGCATGCCTGGTGATCGCTGGCAGCAATTCGCCAACCTGCGCCTGTTCCTCGCCCTGATGTGGAGTCACCCGGGCAAGAAGCTGCTGTTCATGGGCTGCGAGTTCGGCCAGTGGCGCGAATGGGACCACGACCAGCAACTGGACTGGTACCTGCTGCAGTACCCCGAGCATGCCGCAGCCCAGGCGCTTGTACGCGAGCTGAATCGCCTGTACCGCGAAGAGCCGGCGTTGCACCGTCTCGATGACCAGGACAGCGGTTTTCAGTGGCTGGTAGGCGATGACGCGCGCAACAGCGTATTCGCCTGGCTGCGCAAGGGCGGCGAGGGCAGCGCACCGCTGCTGGTGGTGCACAATTTCACCCCGCAGGTGCTTGATGGCTACCGCATCGGCGTGCCGCACGCGGGCCGCTGGCGGGTGCTGCTCAATACCGATGACCGTTGCTGGAGCGGCTCGGGCGCAGGCAGCGAGGGTGAGCTGCACAGCGAGCAGACGACCGCTCACGGCCAGTCCGATTCGCTGAATTTGCAGTTGCCCCCACTGGGCACGCTGATTCTGCGACCGGTGCAATAAGTGTCGCCGCTGAAGCGCCTCCCACAAAGGGCGAAGTGTGTCTTGGAGTAATGATTCTGCTCCGGCCAACTAGGCGCCGGACTCGTAGTGGGAGGGCTTTAACGGCAATCGCGGCTAAAGCCCCTCTCACACAGGGTGCGGTCAGTGCGCAGAGGTCACGCCGCGCAGCACGGTGTCGTTGGCCATCCGGCTGTGGCCGGAGGCGATATTGCCCAGCGAAACCACACCCACCAGGCGCTTCTCGCGGTTGAGCACGGGCAGCCGGCGTACCTGGATATCGGCCATGTTGGCAGCCACATGCTCGACGTCCTCGTCGTCGAAGCAATAACGCACGTTGCTGCTCATCACCTGACGTACCGGCGTATTGCCGTCCAGGCCCGCAGCAACGGCACGTACGGCAATGTCGCGGTCGGTGATCATGCCGATCAGGCGGTCACCTTCATTGATCAGCAGCGCACCGCTGTCGATATCGGCCATCAGCGTGGCGGCCTCACGAATGCTGCGCTCGGGCTCTAGGGTACGAACGTTGCGAGTCATTATTTTGCTGATTTTCATCGGTGTCTCCTGTTGCAGTTGTGAAAGGGCGAATGCCCAGGGGGAACCGCAGCGAGCAGGGCACGGCGATTCAGGAATAGCGCACCAGGTGATGCGGGTAGTCACCTACCCGTGCGCCCATCACCATCTCGCTGACCCAATCGATCAGGATGCGCGTATAGGCTTGCTGGTGACGGTCCTCGCTGAGCCCGTGGTCGGCACCGGCCATGGTGCGATGGCTCAGCGAGTGTGCCTTGTCGAAGGCATTGCGGTAGCTCATCAGCGTGGTGTGCGGGACGAAGTCGTCATGCTCGGACTCCACCAGCAGCACATCGCCGCGAAACTCGGAGCAGGCGCCGAGCGCCAGATTGTCCTGCGCGCGCAGCGGCGTGCGGCGGTACTCGGCCAGCCGTGCAACGTCTAGCTGGCGCTTGGGCAGCTGCCATTGCTCGTCCCAGTACAGCGCCGGCACGCGCAGGGCCAGCCAGCGCACTGGGCGCCGCACGCTGAGCAGGGTGGCGAGGTAGCCGCCGTAGCTGGTGCCGATTACCGCGATGCATCCGGGGTCGACCGCCTCGTGCGCGGCCAGCAGGTCGTAGGCGGCGAGGATATCGGCCAGGTTGTCTTCGCGCGATACGCGCTCCTGCGCCTCGACGTTGCGCTCGTGCCCGCGCAGGTCGAAGGTCAGGCACACGCAGCCCAGCCCGGCGATACCACGGGCACGCGCCAGATCGCGTTGCTGGCTGCCGCCCCAGCCGTGCACGAACAGCACGCCGGGAACCTTGTTCGGTGGGGTCAGCAGGGTGCCTGCAATGTGCTGGCCATCCACCAGAATATCGAGGCTCTGGCTGCTCGCACTCATAGCGGCCCGACCTTGACATACTTGGCAAGCGGGCCGTCTTCGCTGTCCTGGCCTTGGTACAGGCAGATGGAACCAGGTGGCGGTGGTGCGTCCCGATAGCATTCGTGGGTCGAGGCCTGCAGTGTTTGCAGCTGCGGGTCCTTGATGAACGCTTCCAGGGCAAAGATTTCCGCCGCACTGGCCCCGCCGACGCGCCAGGATTGCTCGAGTACGCCACTGCGCGACTTGCCTCGCGCGTTCAGCCCTTGCGCCACGTCGTAATTGCGCCGTGACGCCTGGATGGAGGGATATATCTCCAGTGCCGCCAGTTCGAAGATGCGCGCCTGCTGCACGGCCAGGCGCACGGCGCGTGGCAGATCGAGGGTCATCAGTGCCAGGTAGTCGCCGCGCACCAGCGTCAGGCGTGAGCCGCCGTAGACCTGATTGCCGTGACCGTCGTCAGTCAGTTGCTGGGTACCGTGGTAACTGAGAGTGACACCTGCCACGCGAATCTGGCCGACGCTATAGGTATCGGGCTGCTGCAGGTCTTCCTCGAGCACCAGGCCCTGTTGCCGCACATGTTGCTCATCGAGCGCCGCCAGCGCGCTTTCCAGCTCATGATGGGAGCGCACCACCTGCTGGCCTCGGCCGCCGGTGCCAGCAACCGGCTTCAGGCGAATCGGCCCGTCGCGCAGCAGGCGTTTACCTGCTTCGGTAGCGTCCTCCAGATCAAAGACGCTGAAGCCCCGCAAGGTGACGCTTTCGACCTGCCGGGCGAAGCGCTCGGACCAACCCTCAGGCAAGTGGCGCGGTGCATCGAGGGCAGGGTGACTGATGGCCTTGGTGGCCAGAAAGGCATGCTCGACCTGGCCGCCAAAGAAATCGTCCGGCCCGTCGATGCCCAGCGAGCCGACATCGCCGACCAGGGTGTCCTCAGGCAGGTAATAGTGACGTCCGCAAATCTGCGTGCCCGGCTGGCAAGGGCCGAGGAAGGGACAACCGAGCAGGTCGGCGAGTTTCTCGCCGAGCTGGCGTTGCACCATGCGCTCATGGGCCATGTGCTGAGCGGTGCCAGGTAGCAGAAGCAGGCCTTGGTAAGCACCCATCATCGATCCCGCCAGGTGCCGCCGGCACTTTCGCAATCGATGCGTACCTGCTTGAGGTCGCCCGCCTGGTAATAGTGGGTGACCACCTTGGCATCGTTGGGCACGGCTGGTCGCGCTTCGCCCCGGTCATCATCGCCGGAGCGATAGTTGGTCAGAGTTTCCTGGGTCAGCGCCGCTTCGCAGCTGCCCAGCTTGGCCTCGGCGCAGCTGGCCACCGTGCGCTGGTCAGTGTTGAGCATGTCATCCGCCTCGTTATTGCACGACCAGTCAATGGCACCCTCGTCCATGCCGGTGAATTCGTAGCAGAACTCCTGTGCGACCTCGGCGATGGCATCGCTGGAAGTCCGGGCGCTGACGTAGCAGGCTTCCGCCAGTGCGTCGCCGGCTGCCAGCGCGCCGACCAGAAGGCCGGGAATGATGGCTCGCATGATTTTCTCCTCGACAATGGCGTTCTTAAGTTGTGAGGGGAGCCACCAAGTCGAAGTTCAGGCTTTTTGATCAGAGGGGGCAAAGGGCAGAAAAACCCTGAACTCATCGCCGTTGTGACGGCCACAAAGAAAAAGCCGGACCCATCGCTTCGGCTGTAATCGACGCGCGCGTGAGGGGATCGATATGAGCGAATCGCACAGCGAGGCCGAGAGTGCCGTAGTCCAGTTCAAGGCGGCCATCCTGGCCAAGCTGCGCTACGCCGTGGGCAAGGACCCGAGTACCGCCTTCGATCACGACTGGTTCGAGGCGCTGGCCCTGGCCACGCGCGACCATATGATCGACCGTTGGGAAGAGTCATCCGCCCAGATCGAGCGGCAGGGCGCCAAACGCGTCTATTACCTGTCCCTGGAATTTCTGATCGGCCGTTTGCTGGTGGATAACCTGAGCAACCTTGGCTTGCTCGATGTGGCGCGCCAGGCCATGGCCGAACTCGGTGTCGAGCTCGAACGCATCCGAGAGGTCGAACCCGATGCAGCGCTCGGCAATGGTGGGCTAGGGCGTCTGGCCGCCTGTTTCATGGAGAGCATGGCGACCCTGCGCCTGGCCGCCCATGGTTACGGTATCCGCTACGAGCATGGCCTGTTCCGCCAGGCGATCGTCGACGGCTGGCAGGCCGAACAGACCGAGACCTGGCTGGATTTCGGCAACCCCTGGGAGTTCGAGCGGCCTGAGGTGGCGTATCGCATCGGCTTCGGCGGTGGTGTGGAAACCCTGGACGACGGTACCGGCGGCACACGCCAGCATTGGCATCCGCAGGAGAGGGTGCGTGCCATCGCCTATGACACCCCGGTGGTGGGCTGGCGCGGCGCCTCGGTCAATACGCTGCGGCTGTGGCGTGCACGCGCCGAGGAAAACCTGCAGCTGGACCGCTTCAATGCCGGCGATCACTTCGGCGCAGTGGCCGGCGAGGTGCGTGCCGAAAGCATCTCACGCGTGCTCTATCCCGCCGACGATACCGAGGCCGGCCAGGAGCTGCGTCTGCGCCAGGAGTATTTTCTGGTCTCCGCGTCGCTACAGGATCTGCTAGAGCGTCATCTGCGTCTGCATGACGGTCTGCAGTGTCTGCCGCAGCAGGTGGCGATCCAGCTCAACGACACCCACCCGGCCATCGCCGTGGTCGAGTTGATGCGCCTGCTGGTGGACGAGCATCGCATGTCCTGGGCGCAAGCCTGGCAACTGACGGTCTCCACCACCTCCTACACCAACCACACGCTGCTGCCCGAAGCGTTGGAGTCCTGGCCGGTAGCGTTGATGGAGCGTCTGCTGCCGCGGCATTTGCAGATCATCTACCTGATCAACGCCGAGCATATCGATGCGCTGCGTGCCAAGGACATCCACGACTTTCGCCTGCTGCGCGCGGTGTCGCTGATCGAGGAAGACCACGGCCGCCGCGTACGCATGGGCAACCTGGCGTTTCTCGGCGCGCACAGCATCAACGGCGTTTCCGCGCTGCATACGCGGCTGATGCGCGATACGGTGTTTCGTGATCTGCACCGGCTCTATCCAGACCGGGTGAACAACAAGACCAATGGCGTGACCTTCCGTCGCTGGCTGTTTCAGGTCAATCCGGGGCTGACGCATCTGCTGGTCGACGCTCTGGGCGAGCAGGTTCTGCATCGCCCCGAGGATCATCTGCAGGCGCTGGAACCCTTCGCCGAGCGCCAGGATTTCCGCGACGAATATGCACTCTGCCGCCAGCGCAACAAGGAGCTGCTGGCCGAGCGAGTCAGGCACGTGCTGGGGATCAGCATCGACACGACGGCCATCTTCGATGTGCACGTCAAACGCATCCATGAATACAAGCGTCAGTTGCTCAACCTGCTGCATACCGTCGCGCTGTACCAGGCCATCCGCAACGATCCGACCACCGACTGGGTACCGCGGGTGAAGATCTTCGCCGGCAAGGCGGCGGCCAGTTATCGCCAGGCCAAGCTGATCATCAAACTGGCCAACGACATCAGCCGCACCATCAATGGTGACCCGACCGTACGCGGGCTGCTCAAGGTGGTGTTCATCCCCAATTACAACGTCAGCCTGGCCGAAACCATCATTCCCGCAGCCGACCTTTCCGAGCAGATCTCCACCGCTGGGCTGGAAGCTTCCGGTACCAGCAATATGAAGTTCGCCCTCAATGGCGCGTTGACCATCGGCACGCTGGACGGCGCCAACGTGGAAATGTGCGAGCAGGTTGGCGAAGATCACATGTTCATCTTCGGCATGACCGCCCAGCAGGTTGCCGCCCGGCGGCGCCTGGGCCTGGAGATGAGCGATGTGGTGGCGGATTCGGAACGTCTGGAGGCCGCGCTCGGCGCCATTCGCGGCGGAGTGTTCTCCCCAGACGATCCAGCGCGCTATGTGGGCCTGGTGGATTCGCTGCTGTACGAGGACCATTTCATGGTCTGCGCCGATTTCGATGCCTATTGGAAGGCGCAGCGCCAGGTCGATCAACGCTGGCAGCGGCCTGAGCAGTGGTGGCGTTCGGCGGTTCTGAATACCGCGCGCATGGGCTGGTTTTCATCCGATCGCACCATCACCGAATACGCCCGGGATATCTGGCAGGTGCCGCTGCCGCGGCGTGAGGGAGACTAGGCGCGGCCTGTTCAACCTCTTGCAGCGAGACACTGCAAGAGGTTGAACAGGCTTTCAGCGCTGTACGCGGTGCGCCGGCGTGCCGCCGCCTTTCTTCGGATGCAGGATGCGCGTGACCTGCACGTCGGTGAACTCGTTGGGCCATTCGAAGGTGTGCAGGGCACTGAGGTAGAAGCGTGCCTGGTCCGGCGTGAGCTGTTCGCGGTCCGACTCGACTTCGACGCTGTGCGGCTGGTTGTGCAGGATGTAGCTGATCAGATGCAGTGGCTTGGCCATGGTATGCCTCCGGTTTTGCTGAATGATGTGAGATAGACCTGCGTAACGCGCTTGTGAGTTCCCACCATCCGCCGGGTGGTTGCCCGTAGCGGTGCGCTGCGTGCACCGGCCCCGGTGCCTTGTGCAGCCGGTGCGCATGGCGCACCCCGCGTCAATAGGTTGTTTGGCCTCGTTAGCCGGGCTGGGTCTCTACACCTTGTTCACCACGCTTGCGCAGCGTTTTCGCGCGCTTTTCCAGCAGCAGGTAGGTAGCGCTGGCCAGGAGCAGCGGCAGCAGGTAATAGAGCACGCGATAGGCGAGCAGGGCGGCGATCAGGCTGGCCTGGCTGTATTGATGCTGCAGCAGGGCGAGAAACACCGCCTCGAGCACGCCCAGCCCGGCGGGGATGTGCGCCACCACCGCCGCCATGCAGCTGATCAGCAGCACCCCGAGCACCGAGGTATAGGCGGCGCCCTCGGGTAGCAGCCAGAAGATCAGGGCCGCCATCAACGCCCAGTTGCTCGCGCCCAGGACTATCTGCATCACCGCCATGCGCAACGAAGGCAGGGTGATCGAACGCTCGCGCAGGTGCCACACGCGTTGCCGCGCGAAAGCGCAGATGCCGATATAGGCACTGACCACTCCCAGCAGCGCGAACCCCACCAATTGCAGGCCGGTGACGCCCAAGCCCCAGTTGTCGGGCAACTGCACCAGGCGCAGGGAGAAGATCACCCCAGCCAGTGCCATGTAGCCGGTCCAGTTGGTCAGCAGGCTGAGGCTGAGGATGCGCGTCACCGTCGAGGCGCTAAGGCCCAGGCGCATGTACAGGCGGTAACGCATGGCCACACCGCCGATCCAGGTGGTGAAGTTGAGGTTGAAGGCGTAGCAGACCATCGCCACCGGCAGGACCTGGCGTGCCGGCAGGTGATGGCGACTGTAATGGCGGCCCAGCAGGTCGTAGCAGCCAAATACCAGATAGCTGGCGCAGGCGATCAGCGCGCCCACCAGCAGGGTTTGCAAGCTGTAATCACTGAGCGCCTGGCGCACTTCGCCCCAGTCCAGGTTGCGCGCCAGCATGTACAGCAGGGCTGGTACGGCCAGGACAAAGAACAGGGTGAGTGCGCGTTTGCCCCAGCGCATCCAGGGGTTGGTGGGAGCGGCATTCATCCAGTCTTTTCCTCTTCGTAACCGCTGGCCTTGTCGATTGGCTCCAGCGGCTTCAGGTTCTTGCGGTGCGCCGGCAGCCAGCCGGCGATGGCCGGGAAGCGGCGCAGAAAGTGAAAGCACAGGAACACCAGCGGTGCGCGCCACCAGTAGCCGCGTATCACCCGCTCCAGTTCGATGCGCTTGCAGTGTTCGCTAGACAGCGCTAGCAGGTGCTCATGCAGGTAATGGTTGAAGGCCCGGTCACGGATCACCAGATTGGCCTCCAGATTCAATGCCAGGCTCAGCGGGTCGAGATTGCTCGAACCGACCGTGGACCATTCGTCATCCACCAGTGCCACCTTGCCGTGCAGCGGGCGCTGGCAGTATTCGTAGACCACTACACCGTGGCGCAGCAGGTAGTTGTAGAGCAGGCGGGAAAAGGCCTGGACCCAGCGCATGTCCGGCTGGCCCTGCAGGATCAAGGTCACCTGTACGCCGCGCTGCGCCGCGTTGCGCAAGGCGCGCAGCACACGATAGCCGGGGAAGAAATAGGCGTTGGCGATCACCAGGCGCTTGCGCGCCGCTTCGAAGGCGCGCAGGTGTTCGTCTTCGATATCGGTGGTGTGGCGCTCGTTGTCGCGCTCCAGCAGCATCACCCGCGCATCGCCCACCGGCTCTCTGGAGGGTTGCGCCGGACTCGGCTCGCTGAACGCCGGGCGTAGCAAGCGCAACATGGCCACGTGCAAGTCGCTGACGATCGGGCCGCTCACCTCCACGGCATAGTCCTGCTTGGCCATCTCGCCGAAGTCGCCGAGATGGTCGGCCGAATAGTTGATGCCGCCGACGAAGGCGCACTGGCCGTCGATCACAACCAGCTTGCGATGAAGGCGGCGGAACAGGTTGGTACGCATGCCAAAGCGCCGGGGGCTGGGATCGAAGACATGGATCTTCACCCCCTCGCGGGTCAGCGCTGCGACGTACTCATGCTGCAGGTCGGCGGTGCCGTAGCCGTCCACGGCGATGACCACGCGCACGCCACGCCGCGCGGCCTCGATCAGCACCTGTTGCAGTTCGAGGCCGACCTTGTCCTCACGAATGATGAAGGTTTCCAGCAGCACTTCGATGCGCGCCGCGCGAATGCATTCGAACACCCGCGGATAATAGTCTTCGCCATTGATCAGCAGGCGCAGCTGGTTACCGTCTCGCCATATGCCGCTCACAGGTGAATCTCCGCAGCGAGTGGCGCGTGGTCGGAGAGGTGCGACCAGGGCCGGGTGGACAACACCTGCGGCTGGTATGCCGTGGCATTGCGGGTGTAGATGCGATCCAGGCGCAGCAGCGGCATGCGGGCCGGAAAACTGCGCGCAGGCTTGCCGTGGCGATGCTCGAACGCCTCGCGCAGGCCATGCGGTGCCAACAGATCGTCCGCGCGCAGACGCCAGTCGTTGAAATCGCCGGCGACGATTACCGGCGCACCGGGTTCGAAGGTCGCCAGCAAATCCAGCAACAAGCCCATCTGCTGACGACGATGCGCCTCACGCAAACCGAGGTGTACGCACACCGCATGTACGGCGTCCTGCCCTGGTACGTCGAGGCGGCAATGCAGCAGGCCGCGCTGCTCGGTGCCGCTGACCGTCACGTCGAGGTTGTGATACTCGAGGATGGGAAAGCGCGAGAGCAGGGCGTTGCCGTGATCGCCCGCCGGGTACACGGCGTTGCGCCCGTAGGCGAACTGCGGCCACATGCTGTCGGCGAGAAATTCGTACTGCGGCACGCTGGGCCAGTCGTGGAAGCGCTTGGCATGCAGGGCATGGTTGCCGAGCACCTCCTGCAGGAACACCAGGTCGGCCCCGGTGGCCTGCACCGCGCTGCGCAATTCGGGGAGGATGAAGCGACGGTTGAGTGCGGTAAAACCCTTGTGCGTGTTGATCGTCAACACGCGCAGACATTTCATCGGTGTCACGCGGTCGATGATTACCTCCGGCTTGGCAATGGTGCTGTTCATTGTCGGCTGCGCTCGCTCACAGGTCGCCCACCGCATGAGCGAGCATGTCGACCTGATCCCGGCAGCTATCACGGTCGGCATTGAGTACTTCGGTTGTCATCACGGGCTCCCTTTGCCAGCCAGGCGGCCGGTTTGCGTAGGTTCGCTATTTCTCTGTCAGGCTGATGCGCCGTGCACGGCGCCGCTTCTAGAACTTTTTCTCATCCTAGTTTTCGAGTTGGCAGACAAAGGCTGGGTTCAGGCTTTTTTTTTGCGCCTGCTAGCGCAGCAACTCCAGCAGCTGCAGCGAGCGCCCGGCCAGCTCTATCGCAGCGTGCTGCAACGGGCTTGGCACTGTTTGCGCGGTATGCGTATCGACCAGGCACAGCCAGTGGCGCCCGCCGTGCACTTCGGGCAGTTGGAACTCGCAGGGCTGGTGGCCCGCGTTGAGGAGCAAGAGCAGGGTGGCGTCGGCGCCGCTGCGCTTGACGCCCGATGGCTGCGCGCGGCCGTCCATGAGCATGCCCATGCAGCGCGCTTCCTCGTCGTGCCAGTGGTCCTCGTTCATCTCGCCGCCTTCCGGTGCCAGCCAGGTGACGTCCTTGACGTCCAGCTCCTCGTTGTAATGCCCCACCAGAAAACGCTGGCGGCGCAGGATCGGGTAACTTCGGCGCAGGGCGATCAGATGCTGGCAGAAGGCGAGCAGCTCGCGGCCTTCGTCGTCGAGTGTCCAGTCCACCCAGCTCAGCTCGTTATCCTGGCAGTAGGCGTTGTTGTTGCCGTGCTGGGTGCGGCCGAACTCGTCGCCGGCCACCAGCATCGGTGTGCCCTGGGCGAACAGCAGGGTGGCCAGCATATTGCGCATCTGCTGCACGCGCAGGCGGCGGATCGACGGGTCGTCGGTGGCGCCTTCGCAGCCGTGGTTCCAGGAAATGTTGCGGTCGGTACCGTCCTGGTTGTTCTCGTCGTTGGCCTCGTTGTGCTTGTGGTCGTAGGACACCACGTCGCGCAAGGTGAAACCGTCATGTGCGGTGATGAAATTGACCGAGGCGAATGGCCTTCGTCCGCGCTGGTTGTACAGATCGCCCGAGGCGGTCAAGCGTCTTGCCAGTTCGCCGAGCTCGCCGCGATCGCCCTTCCAGTAGGCGCGCACGTTGTCGCGAAACTTGTCGTTCCACTCGGCCCAGCCCGGCGGAAAGCCACCGACCTGATAGCCGCCGGGCCCACAGTCCCAGGGCTCGGCGATCAGCTTGACCTTGCTCAGTACCGGGTCCTGACGGCAGGCGACGAGAAAGCTGTGGCGCTCGTTGAAGCCATCGGCATAGCGCCCGAGAATGGTCGCCAGGTCGAAGCGAAAGCCATCCACGCGCATCTCGGTAGCCCAGTAGCGCAACGAGTCGGTAACCATCTGCAGCACGCAGGGATGGCTCAGATCCAGCGTATTGCCGGTACCGGAGTCGTTGATGTAGTAACGGCGTTCGTCCGGCAGCAGGCGGTAGTAGCTGGCGTTGTCGATGCCGCGCATGGACAGCGTCGGGCCGCGCTCGTTGCCCTCGGCGGTGTGGTTGTAGACCACATCGAGAATCAGCTCCAGGCCGGCTTTGTGCAGGTGCGCGACCATCTCCTTGAATTCGCTGATACGACCGCTGGCGAGGTAGGCCGGGTGCGGGGCGAAGAAGCCGATGCTGTTGTAGCCCCAGTAGTTGTTCATGCCCTTTTCCAGCAGATGCTGGTCGTTGACGAAGGCATGCACCGGCAGCAATTCGACGCTGGAGACGCCCAGCTCGCGGATATGCCGCAACAGTTCGGGGTTGGTCAGCCCGGCGCAGGTGCCACGCTGGCGCTCGGGCACAGCCGGATGACGCATGCTGATGCCGCGCAGGTGCGTTTCGTAGATCACCGTGCGATCCCAGGGCGTGCGCAGGCTGGGTTGTTCACCCCAGGTGAAGGCGGGGTCGATGACCTTGCACTTGGGCACGAACGGCGCGCTGTCACGCTCATCGAAGCTCAGGTCGCCGGCTGGGTCGCCAATGGTGTAGCCGAATAGCGCCTCCGACCATTGCAGCTTGCCCACCAGCTGCTTGGCGTAGGGATCAATCAACAGCTTGTTGGGGTTGAAACGGTGCCCGGCTTCGGGCTCGTAGGGACCGTACACGCGGTAACCATAGACCTGCCCGGGACGTGCGTCCGGCAGGTAGCCGTGCCAGATCTCGTCGGTGTATTCCGGCAGTTCGATGCGTTCGATTTCGGTCTCGCCGCGCTCGTCGAACAGGCACAGTTCGACCCGCGTGGCATGCGCCGAGAACAGGGCAAAGTTGACGCCAAGCCCATCCCAACTGGCGCCGAGCGGAAATGGTGTGCCCTCGGTAACGCGTGAGCGCTGATGTTTGCGCATGGTGGTGACCTCAGGCTTTCGGCGGCTTGGGCGTGCGCGGGGCACGGGGTTTCTTCAGCAGCGCCGGCTGTTCGGCTTCGCTCAGCGGCACCGTTTTGGGTTTGCTGATGCGCCGTGGTTTGGGTGTGGCCTGGGCTTGCGCCTCGGCTTCGGCCAGCTTGCTGGCCATCTTCCAGTGCCGCTCGTGCTGGCCATGGGGGCGGCCCTCGGATTCCCAGATCTGAAAGGCAAACTCGCGTATGCGCTGCTCATCGATATTCATGGCGTGACTCCTGTGATCAAGGGGTAAGGCGAAGCAGGTTGACCGGCAACTCGGCCAGCGCGTCGGCAAGTGGCACGCCCCTGCGCGTTGCGACCTGGCAGGGGGTGAGCAAGCCGGTGACATGTCCGTCGTTCAGTTCGCCCGGCAGCACCACGGTGGTGTCGCCCCAGCGCTGTGCGGGTACATGGGGCCGGTCGTGTTCTGCGAGCAGGCCGGCGGCCAGGCGCGGCACGATCACCAGCAGGTGCTCGTCACCGTGACTACGCAGGAAGGCGAGCACCTGGGCGGCGTGTCTGCCTGTGACAGCCAGGGGCTGGTAACTGCCCTGGCTGAACAGCGAGGAATGCGCCGCACGAATCGCCAGCACCTGCTGGATCAGCCATTGTTTGATACGCCCGTCCTGCCAGCTGGCCAGCATCGCCGCTGGCGCATCCCCGGCCTGTAATGCGGCCTGTCGCGCGGCGAAGTCCACCGGGCGACGGTTATCCGGGTCGACCAGGCTGAAATCCCAGAACTCGCAACCCTGGTACAGATCGGGCACGCCTGGTGTGGTCATGCGCAGCAGACATTGCACCAGGCTGTTCAAGGCGCCGGCAGGGGCTATTGCCGCGACGCTCGCAGCCAGTTCGGTGCGCAAGGCCATCCCCGCTGGCTCACACAGCAGGCGCCGCAGAAAGTCGGCGCAGGCGGCCTCGTGTGCGTCGTTCGGCGCACTCCAGGCGCTGTTGAGCTTGGCCTCGCGCAGCGCCTTGCGTTGCCAGCCGAGCAGGCGTTGCAGGTAGGCATCCAGGGCGACCTCATCGTCCGCCTGCAGCCCCAGCGGCCAGCTGCCGATCAGCGCCTGATAGAGAATCGCCTCTTCACCACCGTCCGGCGCCTGTTGCAGCTGACTACTGCGCAGCGGTTGAGCGAGGTGCTGCCAATGCCGGACACGCTCGGCGTACCAGGCGGCGCGCTCGCTCAGCACCGCCAGACGCGCGCGGCAGTCTTCGCCGCGCTTGTGGTCATGGGTGGCGGTGGCCAGCAGGTTGAGCGGGTGGTGGTCCGCACGCTCGGCGCAGGCCTGGTGAAAACGCTCGATGCTGGCACTGAAATGCTCGGCATCGAAGCCCACGTCATAGCGCGACAGCAGCACGCCGGCGCGATACAGCGCGGTGTCTTCCACGGCCTTGGCAGCCACTGGCGAAGTCAGCTGCTGGAAGCGCGTCAGCGCCTGGGCACGCAGACGCCGCGCACGGCCGGGCGGCAGTGCACGCAGGAAGGCACCGCCAAGCCAGTCGTCGAAATGTGGCAGCAGGGGCCAATCAGCCTCGGCCAGGGTTTGCCGCGCACCGTCCAGCGCCTGCTGGAAGAAGCGCCGATCCTGCTGTGAGCGACCACAGGCCTGGGCATAGGTGCGGTACACCGGAAAGTGCACGATCAGCTCGCGCAGCGCCCGGCGGATCGCGCCGAGGGTCAGGTCGCGCGTGGCGATGTCATGGCGGGCGACGTGTAGCAGGCGCTGGGCAACTTCCTCCAGATCACCGGCCAGCGAGCCTTCCAGCACCAGACGGCGCGCCTGCTGAGTCTCGTCCTCGAACGCCGTCGGCCGGCCGCTGAGCGCTTGCCACAGTTCGCTCAGCGGCAGCTCGCCGTGCGGATCGTGTTGCAGCAGCGACACCTGGTTCATGAATTCGTAGCCGGTACTGCCGTCCACCGGCCACTCCTGCGGCAGCCGTTCGTCCGCGCCGAGAATCTTCTCCACGAAAATGGGGAAGGGCGCGTCACCACGTAGTTGCCGGATGCGTCGTCGCAGCCGGCTGCAATAGGCGCGCGGATTGGCCAGACCGTCGACATGGTCGATGCGCAGGCCGTCGATCAGGCCGCGCTCGATCAGCTCGAAGACTTTGGCGTGGGTCTGCTCGAACACCTGGCTGTGCTCGACACGCAGCGCCCCCAGTTCGTTGATATCGAAAAAGCGCCGCCAGTTGATGTCATCCGCTGCGGTACGCCAACTGGCCACACGGTAATGCTGACGTTCGAGCAGCGCATGCATGCGCTTTTGTGCCGCTTCGTCACTGCCCTGAAAACTGGCCAGCAGGGGACGCACCTTATGCGCTTGAGCGGCCAGCTCGGCGCACAGCTGCTCGGCTTGTGTACGGCTATCGCCAGCGCTGCCCAGGCGGGCGAAGCGCTGGCCGAGTTCGCGCAGCGCGGCATGGTCACTGCTGCGCAGGATGCTGGCGTAGCTGGATGGCGTCAGCGGCAGGCGGTGTTCGAAGTGCTGGACGTGAAAGCGCCCGCGCTCGGCATCGAACACCAATTCCAGCGTGCCGTCACGCAGCGCCTCGCCGTAGTCGCTGCGCAGGAAGGGCACCAGTAGCTGGCCGCTGAGCAAGGGGTCATGGGATTGCCACTGGATGTCGAAGAAGTCCGCATAAGGGCTTTCTTGCCCCCATTCCAGTACGTCCAACCACCAGGGGTTGCCGTCGCCGCCCACGGCCATGTGGTTGGGCACGATATCCAGGATCAGCCCCATGTCATGGGCGCGCAGGATGTTCACCAGTCGCACCAGGGCTTCTTCGCCGCCCAGCTCGGGGTTGATCCTGCTCGGATCGATCACGTCGTAGCCATGTTGCGAGCCGGGGCGGGCGGTAAGAATTGGCGAGGCGTACAGGTGGCTGATACCCAGCTGCGCCAGGTAGGGTACCTGCGCTGCCGCGTCGCGCAGGGTGAAGTCCTTGTGCAGCTGCAGACGCAGCGTGGCGCGCAGCTCAGTCATGGCCAGCCTCCCGGCGTGCGCCGTCCAGGGTAGTCAGACGCTCGCTGGTGGCGGGCTGTTCCAGCAGTTCGCTGACCGCCAGCGGGTAGCGCCGTCGCCAGTTCGGGTGAATATCGCCCGGACCGGGCAGGTTGGGCTGCTGCTCCAGGCCGCAGGCGTCCTCCAGTGGCAGCAGCGCCAGCGGCGCCGGGGTACGGCCGACGTGTTCGATGCAGGCTTGCAGACAGGCATCGTCATCACCGCCGCTCACCATGCCTTGGCGTTCCAGCAGTTGGCGTAGCGCCACGCGCTCACCGGCACGCTCGGCGTGATCGCCCTCCAGCAGCTCGGCGTCGCGCTGGCCTGCGCGCACTCGCCATTCCAGATCGCGGCCGGCGAGCCAGCCCTTGATCGTCGGCAGGTCATGGGTGGTGGTGGTCGCCAGGGCATTGCCTGGCCAGCGCTCGGCCGGGACGAAGCCGAGGTCGTCCTGCTCGAACAGCAACACGCGGGTGCCGAGGATATTGCGTGCGGCGAGCTTGTCGCGCAGCCCCTCGGGCACAGTGCCGAGGTCTTCGCCAATCACCAGGGCACGATGGCGATGCGACTCCAAAGACAGCAAGCGCAGCAGGTCATCAAGCGGGTAGCGCAGGTAGGCGCCGTGTTGCGACTCCGCGCCTTGCGGGATCACCCACAGGCGCTGCAGGCCCATCACATGGTCGATGCGAATGCCGCCGGCATGCGCCAGGTTGGCCTGGAGCATCTCGATATAGGCGCGAAAGCCGTGCTGACGCAGGCCTTGCGGCGAGAAGGCGGCCACGCCCCAGTTCTGCCCCTGACGATTGAGCACATCCGGCGGCGCACCGACGGTGACCCGTGGCAGCAGTTCGTCCTGACGCGACCAGGCCTGACTGCCGGCGCAATCGGCGCCCACCGCCAGGTCGGCGATCAGGCCGATGCCCATGCCTGCGCCGCTGGCGGTGGCCTGCGCCGTTTCCAGACCATGGGCGATCAGCCATTGGCAGAAGGCATGAAAGCCCAGCTCGTCAGCATGTTCGATGGCGAAGCGGGTCACTGCGCCCTGATTTGGGCTGCGCAGGGCCGCCGGCCAGGTGCGCCAGTCGCCGCTGGCTCCCTCGCGCAGGCGCTGTGCATGGATGGCCTCGAAACAGCAATGCTGCTGCAGCGCATCACCCCCGGCGGTGCGAAAGGCGTCGAAACGCTCCTGCAACTGGCCGGAGTCATTGCAGAAATCCGCGTACAACTGGCGCATCAGGCGCTGCCGAGTAGCGGCCACGGCCGGCCAGTCGATCAGCTCCAGCGACTCCAGCCGGGTCATCTCGCTGTGCAGACCTGCAACCTGAATCGCGCGTTCGACCCGTTCCTCGCCGAGCAGGGCGACCGGGGCGGCGTACAGGGTGTTGAAGAACAGCCGGCTGGATGGCGAGTAGGGGCCGTAGCTGCGCAAGTCGGCGCTGAATTGTGCATGTACCGGGCTCAGGCCGATGGCATCGGCACCGTGATTGGCGGCATGCCGGGCCAGATCCGCCACCGCCAGGGTATCGCCCAGGCCGCCGTCGCCGGTGCGGCGCAAGCCGTAGAGCTGGGCAGTCAGCCCCCAGATGCGCGGCTTGCCACATAGCTCCTGCACCGACATGCAGGTGGCGGGGGCCACGGCGAACGCATGCTGGGTATCGCGAATCTCCAGCTGGTAATAGCCAGGCTGCTGCTGCGCCGGCAAATGGCCATCGCGGTCAAGCCGACCCTCGCTGATATTGCCCTGCTCGTCGGTGAGCCGATAAAAGCTCTCCGCAGGGTAGAGGGTCAGGGCCAGTGGCTGACCCTGGTCCTGAAGCAGCAGGGCGGAATCTTCCGGCACATGCTGACGGTGCACCAGCGAGGTCAGGCTTTCGCGTATTTGTTCAGGGCTTTGCGCCGGATAACCGAGCGCCTCCAACAGGTTGCGTTGCGCTTCCGGCGTTACGCGCTGCGGCTGGCCGTAGGCATCGACCCAGTCGATGCTCAGATCCGCGGCCTGCGTCAGTTCGGCCAGTAGTTGATCACTCATCGGGCGGGCTCCAGGGTGACCAGGGCACTGCGCGGCGGCAATTGCGCCTGACGCAGGTCGGCGTCGTCGATACGCAAGGTGTACAGCCGTTCGCCGTGGATGGCCTCTGCTGGCAGGGACACGGCGCTGGTACCCAGGTTGATGGCGATACTAAGCGCCGGGCCGTTACCCAGTCGCCAGCGCGCCAGCACGGCGCCGTCGCCGAGCACTTGCGCACCGAGGCTGCGTGCCTCCTGCAAGCCCTGCAGCAGTCGGCTGTGGCGCACCTGCAACAAGCCGCGATAGAAGGCCAGCCACTCGCGTTGTTCGGGCTCCAGGGCCGGCGCGAGATCCGGTTGCGAGCGCTGGAAGCTGGCCTCGGCATTGGGGTCGGCAATGGCCTCGCGACTGTGCGCCGAGTTGAATTGGGAAAAATCGGCGAACTCGTTGCGCCGGCCTTCGCGCACGGCATTGGCCAGCTCGTGGTGGTAATCGGTGAAGAACAGAAACGGCCGCTTGCTGCCCCATTCCTCACCCATGAACAGCAGCGGCACCATCGGGCACAGCAGCAGGAGCACGGTAGCGGCTTTCAGCGCGTCGACGTCGGCCAGCAGCGTCAGGCGCTCGCCAAAGGCGCGGTTACCCACCTGGTCATGGTTCTGCAGAAACAGCACGAAGGCATGCGGCGGCAGATCGGCGCTGGGCTCGCCGCGCGGCTGGCCATGGCGATTGGCCTGGCCCTGGTAAACGAAACCCTGCTCCAGGCAGGTGGCCAGCTTGCGCGTTGGCGCCTGGGCGTAGTTGGCGTAGTAGCTCTCGTTCTCGAAGGTGAGCAGCGCATGCAGAGTGTTGTGGCCGTCGTCGTTCCACTGCGCATCGAAGCCATCACGTAGCAGGTGCGCGGCGTTGTGCTCGTTCTCCAGCACCAGGTGCACCTGGCGTTGTTGCGGCAGCGCCGAGCGCACCCGCGCCGCCAGCTCCTTGAGAAAGTCGTCATCGTCGATGGCGTGCACGGCGTCCAGACGCAAACCGTCGACGCGATAGTCCAGCAACCACATCAGCGCGTTTTCGCAGAAGAAGTCGCGCACCTGTGGGCGGCTGAAATCGATGGCTGCGCCCCAGGGCGTGATGCGCTCTTCGTGGAAGAACTGCCGCGCGTACACGCCCAGATAATTGCCGTCCGGGCCGAAGTGGTTGTAGACCACATCGACAAATACCATCAGGCCATAGGCATGGGCGCTGTCGATCAGTTGCTTGAGTTCATCGGGCGTGCCGTAGGCGTTGGCCGGCGCAAACGGCAGCACACCGTCATAGCCCCAGTTGCGCGTCCCGGAGAAGGCATTGAGCGGCATCAGCTGCAAGGCGGTAATGCCCAGATCTGCCAGGTGCGGCAGGTGCTCGATGACCTGCTGGAAACCACCGAACAGGCCGACGTGCAGTTCGTACAGCACCGTCTCGTGCCAGGGCCGGCCATTCCAGTCGCGGTGATGCCAGATAAAGGACGAGTGATCGATGACCTGGCTGAAGCCATGTACGTCCTCGACCTGGCGGCGCGATGCCGGGTCCGGCACTGGCCACTGTCCGTCGATACGGTAGCGATAGGCGGTATCGGCCGGACACTCGATCAGCGCAACGAACCAGCCTTCCTCCTGCGCCTGCATCGGATGCACGCCACCGCCCTGTAGCTCCAGTTCCACCTGGCGGCTACTGGGTGCCCAGAGGGCGAAGCGCACACGTCCATCGGCCATTGGCCGGGCTCCATGGCTGTACATCAACGCAGCGCTCGATAGGCAGTGGCCTGGCTCAGCAGGCGTTGAAAAAGGCGATCATACGGTTGCACCGACTGGTGCCAGTAGAGCGGGGCGCTCATTGCCTGACAGCGCATGGCTTCCAGCAGTTCGGGATGGTCGAAGACCTGCAGCGCGCGGTCGATGGCCTGGCGATAGGCGTCGGCCCTGGGCGCGTCGAAGAGAAAACCGTTGACGCCATCTTCGATGGTGTCGGCCAGGCCGCCCGTACAACGGGCGATGGGTAGCGAGGCGTAGCGCTGGGCGTACATCTGGCTCAGGCCACAGGGCTCGAAGCGCGAAGGCATGAGCAGGAAGTCGCTACCGGCATACAGGCGCCTGGCATCGCTTTCATCGAAACCAATATGTACGCCAATGCGCCCCGGATGGCGTCGCCCCAGCTCCGCCATGACGGCCTCCAGCGCCGGCTCGCCCTGGCCGATCACACCGATGCGGCCGCCCCGCGCGACGATGTGCTCGGCAACCTGCAGGGTCAGATCTATACCTTTCTGCTGCACCAGACGCGATACCACGGCGAACAGCGGCCCGTCGTCATCGAGGCCCAGCCATTGCTGGACATACGCGGCGTTGGCTCGCTTGCCGGCCCAGTCGCCAGCGCTGAAGCCCTGCAGCAGGTGCGGATCGCTCTCGGGGTGCCAGCTTTCGTCGATGCCATTGGCGATACCGCTGAGCTGATCGATCTGTACCTTGGCCCGCAGCAGGCCATCGAGGCCGCAGCCTTGTTCCGGCGTGGTAATTTCACGGGCATAGCGGCGACTCACGGTGGTTACATGCTGCGCGTAGGCGATACCCGCCTTGAGAAACGACAACTGGCCGTAGAACTCCAGGCCATCGACGCCGCAAGCCGACTCCGGTATCGCCAGCTCGCTGGCGCAGCGCATGTCGCACAGGCCCTGATAGGCCAGGTTATGGATGGTCAGCAGGGACGGCGTACTGGCTTGACGCCAGGCCATGTAGGCCGGCGCCATGGCGGCTGGCCAGTCATTGGCGTGCACCAGCTCCGGACGCCACTGGATGCCGGCATCACCCGTGGCGATTTCTGCGGCGGCCAGGCCAAGGCGGGCGAAGCGAATATGGTTGTCGGCCCAGTCGCGGCCCTGATCATCGACATAAGGTGAGCCATTACGTTCGTACAGCGCCGGGTTGAGCAGTACGTAGACGATCAATCCATCGGCCAGATCCATACGCCCGATCTGACAAGGTGGCAACGCGGCCAGGCCAGGCAACTGCCCGACGATGCGGATCGGTCGGCCGCTTTCCACCACTTGCCGGTAGCCGGGGATCAGCAGGCGAATGTCGTGTTGCGGCGACAGCGCGCGGGGTAATGCGGCAGAGACATCGCCGAGCCCGCCGCACTTGATCAGATCAGCGAACTCCGAGGTGACGAACAGCACGCGCTTGCGCTGCGGATGCTCGCTGTGCATCTGCAAGGGAGGCTTGGCTGCGGCGCAAAGGGTGGGTGTGGCTTGGATGTGTGCGGAGGCTGCAGCGCTTGCCATGTCTCTCTCCATAGGGGGTTGGACCTGAGGACGACTCGCCTTGTGGGCGAGGGCCTGTGGAGGAGTGCGGTGAACGATTGCGCGATCTCCCCCTTACCCTTGAGCTGACGGGGCGAAGCGAACAAAGGTTCGACCTTTTTTTCACCGGGCAAAGGCAACGTAAAAAGTTGAACGCAGCCCTTTCGGCCGCTTTCACAGAGCAATCAGACCGTTGCGAGGAAATGACAGATGCAAAACGTCGAACAGGTGGTGAATTTTCTCAGCAAGTACAAACTGCGCCTGGCCACCGCCGAGTCATGCACAGCGGGGCTGATCAGCTCGCTGGTGGCGGATGTGCCCGGTAGTGGCAAGGTGCTCGACTGCGCGTTCGTCACCTATTCGCCGCAGGCCAAGCAGCGCTGCCTTGGCGTCAGCGCCGATACCATCGAGCGTTTCGGCCTGACCAGCGAGGAGGTAGCGCGGGAGATGGCACTGGGCGCATTGCTGCGCAGCGACGCCGATATCGCTCTGGCCAACACTGGTCTGGCGCAGGCAGAGGGAGAGATGGACGGCGTGCAGTGCATCGCCTGCGCCATTCGCCTGAAGCAGCACCAGGGCATCGTCAGTGAAACGGTGAAGTTCAGCGGAAGCCGCAACCAGGTGCGTGAGGAAACGGCACGCTACGCCCTGATGCAGTTGCCTTACTACTACGAACGACTGCGTCAGGGCTGATTGGCGAGGCGCTGCCGAGCTGCATCAGCAGCCCGGCAAGCCGAGCGATCACTCTTCCGGCAATTGACCGTTCAACTGCTCAGCGCGTTGCAGATGCTGCTCCAGCTTGGGCAGCGTCTCGCGGGCGAAGCTGGCGAGCTCCTCGTCATCCACATTCACGGCGCGACGGAACAACTCGATGGTCTCGCGGTGAGCGACCACCTGATTGTTCATATAGGCCTTGTCGAAGCTGTCTTCGCTGCGCAGTTTGAGCACCAGGGCCTTGGCCTGGTTGATCAGTTCGGCATCGTCTGAGACTTCCAGGTCCTTGCTCTTGGCCAGTTCGGCCAGCTGCTGATTCGCGCGACGATGGTCGTCGATCATCATCTGCGCGAAGCCCTTGACCGCTTCGTTCTGCGATTTCTCCAGGGCCAGTTTGGCCGTTTCGATCTCGGCGACGCCTTTTGCCGATGCCTCTTCGACGAAGTCTTCGCTGCTTATCGATTCCGTCTGGCTGGCAGCCTGCAGGCTGGTGACGGCACAGATGGTGAAGGCTGCTGCGGCCAATAGGGTCAGCGTTTTCAAAGGATGCATGGTGGTTCCTCCTGGGATGTGCGTTCACAGGGGTAGAAGGGCCAGGCCAGGACGAAGTTCAGGACAAATTTGCCCCGCTACGCCAAGCGCAACGGCCCGCCATCATCGGTCTCTCGGGAAAAATTCAGGTCGAACGGAACAGCCGCAGCCCGTCTCAAAAACTACCCGGAGCGACTTTCCCGTCGCTTGCGTGGCCGCCATGTTCGACATGGCCACTGAATAACCGAGCGCGCGATACGCACGCCTCCAATAGCCAGGAGTAGCCCATGAGCAAGCAACCGAAAACCGCCGAAAACAGTCAGATGGCGGGCAGCGATACGCTCGACCGCAGCAACAGCAACGCCAAGCTCGAGCAACTCGAGCGCTTCCGCGAGGACGCCACCGGGGAGGCGCTGACCACCAACACCGGCACGCGCATCGCCGACAACCAGAACAGCCTGCGCGGCGGCGAACGTGGCCCGACGCTGATGGAAGATTTCATCATGCGCGAGAAGATCACCCACTTCGATCACGAGCGCATTCCCGAGCGCGTGGTGCATGCCCGCGGCGCGGCAGCGCATGGCTATTTCGAGGTGACCGAGCCGGCCAACGACCTGACCTGCGCTGCCTTTCTCGGCGAAGCCGGCAAGCGCACGCCAGTGTTCGTGCGCTTTTCCACCGTGCAGGGGCCGCGCGGCTCGGCCGATACCGTGCGTGACGTGCGCGGTTTCGCGGTGAAGTTCTACACCGAAGAGGGTAACTTCGACCTGGTCGGCAACAACATGCCGGTGTTCTTCATCCAGGACGCAATCAAGTTCCCCGACTTCGTCCATGCGGTCAAACCCGAGCCGCACAACGAGATTCCCACCGGCGCATCAGCCCACGACACCTTCTGGGACTTCGTCTCGCTGACGCCGGAATCGGCGCATATGGTGCTGTGGACCATGTCCGACCGCGCCATTCCCATCGCCTATCGCTCGATGCAGGGCTTTGGCGTACACAGCTTTCGCCTGGTCAACGGCGAGGGTCAGAGCAAGCTGGTGAAGTTTCACTGGCGACCCAAGGCCGGGGTCTGCTCGCTGGTATGGGATGAGGCGCAGAAACTCGCCGGCAAGGACCCGGACTTTCACCGACGCGGCCTATGGGAAGACATCGAGCGCGGCCTTTACCCGGAATGGGAGTTGGGCCTGCAGGTGATGGACGAGGAGGACGCTCTGAGCTTTGGTTTCGACCTGCTCGATCCGACCAAGCTGGTACCCGAAGAGCTGGTGCCGGTACGCGTGGTCGGGCGCATGGTGCTCAATCGCAACCCGGACAACTTTTTCGCCGAGACCGAGCAGGCAGCCTTTCACGTAGGGCATGTGGTGCCTGGCATCGACTTCAGCAATGACCCATTGCTGCAGGGGCGCCTGTTTTCCTACACCGATACCCAGTTGCTGCGTCTGGGCGGCCCCAATTTCAACGAAATCCCGATCAATCGGCCGCTATGTCCGTTTCACAACAATCAGCGTGACGCGCCGCATCGTCAGCAGATCAATCGTGGTCGCGCCTCTTACGAGCCCAACTCGATCGACGGCAACTGGCCGCGCGAGACACCGCCAGCACCCAGCGGGGGTGGTTACAGCCCCTATCCCGAGCCGCTGCAGGGGCACAAGGTACGGGTCCGCTCCGCCAGCTTCGCCGATCACTTCTCCCAGGCCAAGCTGTTCTGGCGCAGCATGAGCGAGGCCGAGCAGCAGCATATCGTCGATGCCTACAGCTTCGAGCTGTCGAAAGTCGAGCGTCTGTACATTCGCGAGCGCCAGGTCAAGGAAATCCTCGCCCACATTGATCCGCTGCTGGCGTTGCGCGTGGCGGAGAATCTGGGTATCGATCTGGACAGCACCTCGACCTCGCCTATGGAGGGTAAGCTCCAGGATTCCCCGGCGCTGAGCCAGATGAATCTGCTGCCTGGCGATATTCGCGGACGGCGCGTGGCTATCCTGCTTACCCCCGGCTGCAAGGCTGACGAGGTCGGCAGTCTGAAGAAGATGCTCGAAGCAGCCGGTGCCGTGGCCAAGCTCCTGGCGCCTTCAGCGGCGGCGTTGAAGGACTCTGACGGCCAGCCCATGCAACCCGATGGCAGCTTCGCTTCGGAGCCGTCGATTACCGTCGACGCGGTGTTCGTGCCGGGTGGTGAGTACGTGCTCAAGACCCTGCAGGACGATGGCGTTGCCAAGCATTACCTGCTGGAGGCCTACAAGCACCTCAAACCCGTGGCGCTCAGCGGTGATGCGGTTCAGCTTGCGGCGATGCTGGGTCTGGAGGAGGACGACGGCATGCTCTGCGGCGATAGCTTCGATCCGCTGTACATGCGTTTCGAGACTGCGCTGAAGCAACACCGTATCTGGGCGCGAGAGATGCGCGCCAAGAGCATTCCTGCCTGAACCGACGCCCGGCCTAGCGCGGTTTTTCGTCGCTTGGCCGGGGGCTTTTCTTGCGCTGCGTCCTGGTCGATGGACGCAGCGGCACTGGCGCATCGAGCTGCGAGCCGGGGTCTTCGTTACCGGGGTCGTCCAGTAGCGCCTCGCTGGAACGCGCCACTGGCGTTCGTGTGCTTTTGTCCGATTTCATGCTGGCTCCAGCAATGGCTCTTCTGCACACACCTGGCAGGTTCGCGCGCACTCCTGACAATGCGTGCTGACGTGCTGCACGCATTCCTCGGCGCAGGCCAGGCAGGCGATTCTGCACAGCTGGCTGGCCACCGCGATGTAAGGGCTGTTGCGCAGCATCAGCGTTGCCGTCAGGCGGCACAGGTCGGCGCAATCACGGCATAGCGCGACGCAGCGATAATGCCCGGCATTGCCTTCGCTCAGGCAGGCCGAGGCACAGTGCTCGCAGGCGTTGGCACAACTGCTGTAAGCGGTAATGTGATCGAGATAGTTATACGCTTCTGACATGTCGATGCCTCGCTGTATAAGTACTGTAGAAAATAATCATGAACGCCAATAAATGGTGGTTTTACTTTGCCGGCACTCGCACGCCGAACAACTTCCTATAGGCATTGAAAAAGATCATTTTGATCACTTGCTGTGCTCAGGAGAAGTTGGCCCATCACCATGGCCACGCGGCCCGGCAATACCCCAGATAACCAGCCCGATAATCGGGAATATCCAGATAAGCAGAGCCCAAAGTGTTTTCGTCCCGACATGCTTGTCGCTACGAAATACACTGATAACCGCCCACAGGTGTAGCAGAACGATAGCGGCCGCAATTGTAATGAAAAAGTAAATGACTGAATCCGGCATGACATGCCTCCTTTCAATAAGGTCCATGCATGTCGACAGCCACCCCGATCATTCGCTCAGATAATCGGGATGCGGAAAAAGTGAAGGCAGGATAAAGGCTGGAAATACCAGCCGAGGGCCTCAAGGGCGGCTAGAAGGAGTGATTGGACTTGATCACTTCGATCATCATGTTGTCAGGTCTGTCCGAGTCGCTGTCGTATTGCGCGTCACGGTGTATGTCTGTGCAGGTCAGAATAGAGCGGCTGAATTCGAACCCTGGGTCAGGCCGCCCAGCAGCGGCAGTGTCTTTGCTGCAGTCTTCGCAGTGCAGGTCGTTCAGGTCTTCGCTGCGAACCTGATAGCAGTTCGAGTCGATCTCCTGCAAAGAACGCTGCATCGTCTGAGCTTTCGGTTGAGGCTGGGACAGCATCACCGCCAACGCAGACGGTTGAAAGGGCTGCCAGACCAGCAGCACCACCAGGCATGTAGAGCCGGCCATATAGGGCCACTCGTACATCAACTGGTGCCGATAGGGCATATGCCGCCTGATTCGTCCCAACAGATCTGCCGGCTGGTTTCGAGCCGTCCTTGAGTCGTTGCATCTGGGCACTTGCGTATCTCCTCATTTCTTTTCGAGCTTTCTCATGGCCCATAAGCGAGAGGAGCGCGTGCGGAAAAGCGGCTCGCGCGAGTAGGTGGGTAATTGGGTAGTACTGCAGTGTTTGACCGCCTCGTTGACTGATGAGGCATCCTCATCCAGAGCCATATCGAAATGAATAAGACGAATGAACTCTTGCGTCGAACAACTTCCATCGAGGACGCGCACCAACTGTCGCTCGTTATGAGCAACGGTAAGCACAATGCTGCCGTCCGGTCTTGGCGTCATATCAACTTCGTAGTTGGCTAGCGCCGATCTGATATTTTCCAGGTCATGTTTCATGAGTCTCTCCTTGTGAACACTCATCAACCATAACCATGTATTCAATGCATACCAATGGTTGGGACGATTGGCAAAAAAAAAGTTCAAAGTGACATCATCTACCAGAGTTATACAAAGTGAACTTGGCAATGTTGATTGCAGGAAGATGTTCGCGACTCGATTGCTGCACTCAAGACTTTATTGTTTGAACACAGCACCTTGCGGCTGGGAATAAGCCAACTGCTTCGCACTGACAGAAAAAATACTCTGAACCAAATCTGCAACATGGTTTCGGCAGAAGCGCTGACCATCAGCGGAAAACCTGAATACAAGTTGTACAAGAGGTTGGCGCGCCTGAAAGATGCGCTACAGGGAGTTCTCCGTACCTTCTCGTGCCTGCCGACGCCAGATCCGTGTCAGCCAACGCCAGCTGATCCAGCCGGCAGCAGCGAGGTAGACCAGGCTGCCTGGCACCCACATCAACAAGCCAGCCAGTTGCTGGTCGGCCAGGTCGCGGGACTCGCCATAGAACGTCGTGTTACCGAAGGTGAGCAGGGCGCCGAGCAGGCCGGTGTGCATCAGCGTCAGGAGAATGGCCATCAGCGCGTGCGGCACCTGCCGTGGATTGGCGCGTAGGCACGACCACCAGAACAGCCAGGCGCTGAACAGAAAACAGGCATGCTCAATGGCGTGCCACCAGGTGTTGTCCAGCGCCAGCATGTACAGGCTGGGGGTGTGCCAGACCCAGATCATCGCACCGTGCAACATCGCCAGGGCTACCGGATAACGACCGCTGCGCAGAATCGCATTGGACACCGGCGCCATCCAGCCACCAAGCACTGCTCGCCATTGCGGCAATGGTCGAGCCAGCGCCCAGAGTGGTGCGATGACGATCATGAACAGCATGTGCTGGACCATGTGCAGGCTGGTGCTGGTCTCTGCCCAGTCATCGATGGGGCCGAATACGGCGAGTACCGTGAGGACCATGGCCAGGTGCATCCACAACGCTTCGCGTCCGTGCGGGCGCACCTTGCGGCAACCCAGTATGTACAGCAACCAGGCCGCGCTGAGCAGCAGAGCACTGAGTAGCAGCGGTACACGCTCGTTCAGATGCAGATGGCCGTCGAGCAGACCATGGGCGGCGGCGGTGCCAGGCAGAAGGATAAGGGCGAGTAGGATCAGAGGCATGGCGGCAGGCTCAAGGTGGGCAGGGCGACGAAGACGGTGGCGATAGCGCCGATCAGGTTCACACCTGCCGCGAGGTGAGCCACGAAGCGCGCAGACTGACCTTCGCGCTCGTTTCTGGCGGCGCGCTGAAACAGCCAGGCCAAACCCAGCAGGGCCGCCATGGTGAACAGACTCAGCAGAGCGAGCAGAGCATTCAGCCAGGTCCATTGCCCCTGTGCGGGATCAGGCGGCGCCAGTGCGCAACCAACCGACAATCCGCCGTACAGCACGACGAACCAGATACTCCAGAGCACCAGCCCGAGTGGGATATGGATCGGGTTATAGGGGGAGCGTAACGGCTGCATCACACGCCTCCGAAGGTGGGCGGGAACAGCACCACGCTGCAGTAGGTGATCCACATCACGGCCAGGCTGTATTGCCAGAGTTGTTCGACCACCAACGGCTCGTAGGGCGTGCGTTTGCACACATAGCCGTAGTGCACGCGCAACCCCTGCAACGCGCTGAGAATGCTGGCCAGCACCCCATGCACCAGGCTGTAGACGAGCATCACCACGATCACCGCATCATGCGCAGTGGCGCGTGGCGCCAGGTCTCCCGTCAACAGCGCCCAGAGCAACAGTCCTGCATGCAGCGCACCCAGCAGCGCTACACCACTGAAACAGGTGATCAGCGCGGCGGGCTCGCCCTGGCCCTGACGCAGACGGCGCAATACCGGGAGCTGCCAGAGTACGGCGATGCTCAGCAACACGGCGCTGGCCAGCAGCAGGCGTTGATCGATTACCGGATCGTCCGGCACCAGCCAGTTCGGCGATACCGTCCACAGATAGAACCAGCCGAACAGCAGCGACAGATACAAGGCACCGTTGGCCAGCAGGGTCACGCCCATGCCCCACAGTCCAGGCCCGTCACAGGTGCGCGAATGCAGTGGCGGCTCACCCGGTTGCACTCGCGCATCCGGTGCCGCCAGCGGGTGCGCGCCGTTCTCCCAGCTCCAGCGCAGCAGCACCAGCACGGCGACGATGCTGGCCGCCAGGGCGACCCAATAGAACTTGCTGAGCAGGCCCAGGCAGGTGATGGCGATGAACGCCGCCGCCGCGAACGGCAGCCAGCTGTTGCCCGGCAGGTGGATGATCTCGCGCATCTTGCCGGTCAGCGGTTCGATACCCCAGGTTTCCCGCCGCCCATGATCGATCACGGTCAAGGCGAATTCGCCACGGTCGATGCGTTCCTCCAGGTCTGGCAGCTCCCACATGGGGTGGCGGGTGCGCACCGGCGGCAGGCTGACGAAGTTGAAGGGGCTCGGTGGTAGGTGCGTGCTCCACTCCAGGGTGTCAGCGTTCCAGGGGTTCTTGGTGGCCTTCTGGCCGAAGCGAAAGTGCAGGACTATATCCAGCAGCACCGTGGCGATGCCGATGGCCATGATGAAGCTGCCGATCGACGAGATCAGGTTGGGCAGGTCCCAGCCGAGGCCGGGTTGGTAGGTGTAGATACGCCGCGGCATGCCCATCAGGCCGGTCCAGTGCATGATCAGGAACGTCAGGTTGAAGCCGATGAATACCAGCCAGAAGCCCCATTTGCCGAGGCGCACCGACGGCATGCGTCCGGAAAAATGCGGCAGCCAGTAATAGATTCCGGCCAGCAGCGGGAAGAACATGCCGCCCACCAGCACGTAGTGCATGTGCGCGACCACGAAGTGGGTGTCATGCACCTGCCAGTCGAAGGGCACCAGCGCCAGCATCACGCCGGTCAGCCCGCCGCAGACGAAGATCACCAGAAACCCCACAAGCCACAGCATCGGCACGTGGTACAGCGGCCGGCCGACCCACAACGTGGCGATCCAGGCGAACACCTGGATACCGGTCGGTATCGCCACCAGCATGCTCGCCGCGGAGAAGAACGCCTGCGCCAACTGCGGAATACCCACGGTGAACATGTGGTGCACCCACAGACCGAAGCTGATGAAACCGGTGGTGAGGATCGCCAGCACCACCCAGCGGTAGCCCACCAGCGGCCGCTGGCAGAACACCGGCAACAGGGTCGAGACGATACCGGCCGCCGGCAGGAAGATGATGTACACCTCGGGATGGCCGAACAGCCAGAACAGGTGCTGCCAGAGAATCGGGTCGCCGCCGCGCGCCACCTCGAAGAACGGCAGGCCAACGGCGCGCTCCAGCTCCAGCAGGATGCTGCCGAGGATCAGCGGAGGGAAGCCGACCACGATCATCATGGCCATCACCAGGATGTACCAGGCATAGATAGGCATCTTGTTCAGCGACATGCCTTCGGCGCGGGTGCGCAGGATCGACACCACCAGCTCGACACCGGCCGACACCGCCGAGATCTCCACGAAGGTGATGCCGATCAGCCAGAAATCCGAGTTCGGCCCCGGCGTATGCACGGCGCTGGACAGCGGCGTGTACATGAACCATCCAGCCTTGGGCGCGATACCCAGCAGCAGACTGGCGCACAGGATCAACCCACCGAACAGGTAGCACCAGTAGCCCAGCGCCGACAGGCGCGGAAACACCAGGTCGCGCGCGCCGAGCATCTTCGGAATCAGGTAGACCGCCAGGCCTTCCATCATCGGCACGGCGAAGAGAAACATCATCACCGTGCCATGCATGGTGAAGACCTGGTTGTAAACGTCCGGCTCGAGAAAGTCGTAGCCGGGTATCGCCAGCTGCGTGCGCACCAGCATCGCCAGCAGGCCACCGAACAGGAAGAAGCCCAGCCCGGTGAGCATGAAGCGAATTCCGACGGTGGTGTGATTGACGATGGTCAGCGACTTCCAGCCGCGCGGGTTACCCCATACGTCGTTGAACTGATCGTGCAGTTGTTCCTGGGCGGCAACCTGTTCGTTGCTTGGCGTAGTCACGGGCGCAGGGTCTCCAGCCAGTCGGCGATGGTGCTGAGGTGGTCGGGGTCGAGATCGTCATGCAGCGGCATGGCGTTGCCGGGTTTGAGCCGCTGGTGCTCCTGCAGCCAGCGCAACAGCGCGCCCGGTTCATTGCTCAATACGCCGGCGCCAAGCATCGATCGCGCGCCGACATCGCTCAGGTCCGGCGCGCGATTCCCTTCGCTGACGCCCGCCACGCGATGACACTGACCGCAACGCGCGGCGAACACGTCGCCAGCCGGGCCGGGCAGGGCGCTGACCTGTTGCTCGCGGCGTGCCTGCAGCCAACTGGCGAAGTCTTCCTCCTCGTGAGCCTGCACATCGAGAATCATGTGCGTGTGCTGGGTGCCGCAGAACTCCGAGCACTGGCCACGAAAGGTGCCGGCCTGATCGGCCTGCAGGCGGATGCGGTTGTCCCGGCCGGGGATCATGTCGATCTTGCCGCCCAGGCGAGGGACCCAGAACGAGTGGATGACGTCGGCGCTACTGACGTCGAGGTCCACCGGCCGGCCTACCGGCAGATGCAGCTGATTGGCGGTAACCACGCCGCTGTCCGGGTAGCGCACCTCCCACCACCATTGATGGCCAACCACCTCGATACGCATGGGCTGCTCGCCCGCCAGTGGCAAGGGCAGCATGCGATGGCCGATGGGTATGCCGAACAGCAACAGGAGCAGCACGCTCAAGGTCGGCAGCAGCAGCCCGCCACCGACCAGCCAGCGCAGCGTCAGCTGATGTGCCCGTGCGGCGTCCATCTTTGGGCTGTTGCGGCGCATGGCATGCACCCACAGGGCCGTCACCACGATCAGCACCAGGGTGGCGAAGGCGCACATTGCCCACCACAGCATTGCCACCTCGCGTGCCATCGGCCCGGCCGGATCGAGCGCCGATTGCGGCCCCTCGCAGGCAACGAGAAACGGAACTGCCAGCGTCAGCGTGGTCAACTTGAAACAGGGTGTCAGCCAATGACGCGCCCGTTTCACCTCATCATTCACCTGTACAGGGAGGCCGGGATGGCCGAAATAAAGGAAGTTATCGTCAGTCGCGCCGCCATCGCCGGGCATCCGCTGCACCCGATGATGATCCACTTTCCGGTAGCCGCGCTGCTGGGTCTGGTGGCGACCGATATCGCCTATCTGCTGCTGGCCGATCCGTTCTGGGCGCGAGCCAGTCTCTGGCTGGCGGGCGTTGGCGCATTCGGTGGCTGGGTGGCGAGCATGGCGGGGCTGGTCGATCTGCTTACCGTTGGCAGCATCCGGCGCAAGATCACCGCCTGGTGCCATGCCATCATCGCGGTGATGATGCTGTCGTTGGCGTCGCTGAACTGGCTGCTGCGCTACGCGGGGCCGGAGCAGGGCATGGAGCGTTGGGGCCTGTATCTGTCGCTGCTGACCGCAGCGCTGATTGGCCTGGCTGCTTATCTGGGCGGGCGCCTGGTGTACGAGCACGGCGTGGGTGTCGATACACGCTGAAGCAATCGGCTCCGGCTTGCCAGCTACTGGACGGTAGAGAGCGCGGGGCAGGCCAGGCATATTCTCGGATACTCCATGATCAGAAGGGTTTGGCCAGCACCAGCCACAGTGTGGCGCCGATCAGGGCGCTCAGCAGCAGAGCGATCAGCAGGCAGTCGCGGCGCAGCGCAGGTTCGGCGGCACGTTCGATACGCAGGATCAGTACACCGCACAGGGCGTGACAGAGCACCATCCCGGCGACCGTGGTGAGCTTGACGATCAACCAAGGGTCGAAAATCGACTCACGTAGAAACAGCGCGGTGCCCGACCCAATGGCCAGCAGAGCGGCTGGCGTTGCGATCAGGTTGAAGACGGTGCGGGTGAGGTGAGCATGGTCGCGATAGAACATCTCGTCGCTGCTGCGCGTGCCGGCAGCGATCATCGCTGGCAGATACAGCAGCGCGCCGCACCAGCAAATCAGCGCCATGAAATGCAGCAGTTTGAGCAGTGGCATCGATGCTCTCCCATGCGTCCGTTCGTTGCGAGCACGTGGCCCTGGTGGGCAGGCCACGACGTTGTGACTGCCTGATGGTGTGTGAGTTCGGCCGCTCTCCAGAGCGGGCCAGGATCGTCTCCGGTCAGAAAAGAAGGAACCGCCGCAAGGAGAAGGAGGAGACGGTGCGGCGGCCCTGGGGAAGCAAGATGCTCGTTCGATTTGGCGCAATTGCGCCTGCCAGGTCACGAAACGGCCCCTGACAAAGCTCCCCTGAAATAGACAGAGTTCCACTGGCTGGCTTGCGTTCAAGCTTTTTGCCGGGCTTGCGATGATCAGCACAGCCATCGAGGCATAAAATTGAAACCCTCCCGTGCGTTTTCACTCACTGCAAAAGAAGGCCGCGCAAAGGCATTTCATTGCAGAGGAGACCATCATGAGAACCCACGTCGTGCATTTCACCGCCCCGATCAACTCCTACACCTGCGGTCAGTTGATCGCCAAATGCAGCCAGGCCATCCATCAGGGCGCCGATGAGCTGGTGCTGAAGATTGCCACCATGGGCGGGGAGTGCAGCTACGGCTTCTCCCTCTACAACTTCCTCATTTCACTCCCGGTGCCCGTGAAGACGCACAACCTCGGCACCGTCGAATCCATGGGCAACATCATTTTTCTTGCCGGCGAAACACGCACGGCCTGCCCGCATAGCAAGTTCCTGTTTCATCCCTTTCACTGGACGGTCAACGGCGCCGTGGACCACGCGCGCATGTCCGAGTACGCCATGAGCCTGGACTACGATCTGCAGCTTTACGCCAGCATCGTCGCCGAGTGCACCGCTGGCGCCGAAGCGCCCCTCAACGTGCTCGAATGTCTGATGTCTGCGCCGCGCATTCTCAACGCCTCCGAGGCACTGGCAGCCGGTGTGATTCACCGTGAAGACTGCCTCGGCATGCCGGCCGAGGCAGTCAACTGGTGCGTGCATACCTGAAGCCGGCTCAGCCTGCCGCTTGGAATTTTCCCTGAACGATCCGCGCAGCCTGAGCGTCGGAATCCATGTACGCCCCGCCAGGGGACATACCACCCAGCAATGGCCGTTTAGCCGGCCTGGAGACGACTCATGGAACTCACCGACGATCGTAAAGACCTGGTACGTACCCTCAACAAGCTGATCGAAACCTGCAAGGACGGCGAGGCAGGCTTCAAGATCTGCGCCGAAGACGTCAAACGACCTGACATGAAGCAGCTCTTCTCGCAACGCTCGCGGCAATGCGCCGAAGCGGCGGAAGAACTGCAACGGACCGTCCTGGAATTGGGCGGTGAACCAGAGGACAGCACCAGCGTGGGAGCAGACCTGCACCGCCGTTGGGTCGACCTGAAATCACTGGTCACCGGCAAGGACGAAGAGGCCATTCTCAACGAGGCCGAGCGCGGCGAAGACGTGGCCAAGGAGCGCTACAGCGAAGCGCTGACCAAGAATCTTCCCCCAGAAATCCGCAGCATGGTGGAGCGTCAGTATCAGGGCGTGCTGCGCAATCACGATGAAGTCAGAGCGATGCGTGACGTGGCTCGTGCCAAGAGCTGATCCGTCTACCGGGTGCCGCGACACTGCGCGCACCCGGTGTCAGTTCTTTGCATCCGAGCGCAGGGGAGGCGTAGCGCATGCCGACGTTGGACAAGACCATTGCTCATCTCATCCGGTTGCAGGCCATCTGCGTTGAAGGGCGACGGACCTGTCGACTACTCGCATCGGGCGCTCAGGACGCGCTGTTGCGCGAGTTTCTTGGTGAACGCGAGCGCAACTACTCCGCTCTGATTGTCTGCCTGCGTACTCAGATCACTACCTATGGCGGCCGAGCCAACTGGCACGTCAGCCTGGCAATGCTGTGGCAGCGCGGTTGGTACAGGCTGAGAAGCCTGATCGCGCCGACTGATGATCGAACCAGGCTCGAAGTCGCATCACGGCTCGAAACCCGATCAAGACGGGCCTTCGAGTCGTTGCTGGCGCAAACGCTGTCGCCGGCATTTCAGCAGCAACTGGCTGAGCATCATCAGCACACGATCGCAGCTGCGCAGCAGCTCCAGAACGCGCTCGATCACTGGCCCTGTCTCGACACACTCAGGCGCGAGCATGATCGAGACTCAGACCTGATCCACCCCCGCACAAATGGGGGCAGGGGGCTTAATGGCAGCGTTGAGCACAAGGCGTGATCAGGCGCCTCATACACTCAGACACAGGTATTTGATCTCCAGGTAGTCTTCAATGCCGTACTTGGAGCCTTCACGGCCCAAGCCCGAGGCCTTCATGCCACCGAACGGTGCGACCTCATTAGACACAAGGCCGGTGTTGACGCCAACCATGCCGTATTCCAGGGCTTCCGCCACGCGGAACACACGGCTCAGGTCACGCGCAAAGAAGTACGAGGCCAGACCGAATTCGGTGTCGTTCGACATCGCGATGACCTCAGCTTCGTCTTTGAAGCGAAACAGTGGCGCCAGCGGGCCGAATGTCTCTTCCTTGGCCACGGCGGCGTTGTTGGGCACGTTGGTCAGGATGGTCGGCTCGAAGAAGTTGCCTTCGATGGACTTGCCGCCGGCCAGCAAGGTGGCGCCTTTGGCAACCGCGTCGGCGATATGTTCTTTGACCTTGGCCACGGCTTTGCCGTCGATCAGGGGACCGGCGCTGGTGCCGTCTTCCAGGCCGTTACCGACCTTCAGTCTGGCCACAGCCACCTTGAGCTTCTCGGCAAATGCGTCGTAGACCGAATCCTGAATGTACAGACGGTTGGCGCAGACGCAGGTCTGGCCGTTGTTGCGGTACTTGGAGATGATCGCGCCTTCGACGGCCTTGTCCAGGTCTGCGTCGTCAAACACGATGAATGGCGCGTTACCGCCCAGTTCCAGCGAGACTTTCTTGATGTCCTTGGCGCATTCGGCCATCAGTTGGCGACCGATTTCGGTCGAGCCGGTGAAGGTCAGTTTGCGTACGGTCGGGTTGCTGGTCAGCTCGCTGCCGATGTCGCCGGCGCTGCCAGACACCACGTTGAACACGCCGTTAGGGATTCCGGCACGCTGCGCCAGTTCAGCCAGGGCGAACGCGGAGAATGGGGTTTGCGAAGCCGGCTTGAGCACCATGGTGCAACCGGCGGCCAGGGCTGGGCCGGCTTTACGGGTGATCATCGCGGCCGGGAAGTTCCACGGTGTGATGGCGGCGGTAACGCCGATCGGCTGTTTCAGCACGATCAGGCGCTTGTCCGGCTGATGGCCCGGAATGACGTCACCGTAAATACGCTTGGCTTCTTCGGCGAACCACTCGATAAAGGAGGCGGCGTAGACGATTTCACCCTTGGCTTCTGCCAAGGGTTTGCCTTGCTCCAAAGTCATCAGGCGCGCAAGGTCGTCCTGGTTCTCGATCATCAGTTCGAACCAGCGACGTAGCTTGTTCCCACGCTCCTTCGCGGTCAGTGCGCGCCAAGCGGGCAGTGCCTTGTCCGCGGCTTCAATGGCTCGGCGGGTTTCCGCGGCGCCCATTTTCGGCACGCTGCCCAGAATTTCGCCGGTTGCCGGGTTATCGACCTTGATCGTCTGACCACTGTCCGCGTCAACCCACGCACCATCGATGAAGGCCTGCTGGCGGAACAGCTGAGTGTCTTTGAGTTGCATGATGCACTCCGATTTCAATACGGAAAGACTGGCGGCACCGCAGTGCCGCCTCCAAGACAAACGCGTCTGGTCAGATCAGACCAGGGCACTTCTTCTCTTGATTTCACCATTGAGAATGAAGTCATTCTCCGAGTAGTCCACCGGACAATCGATCACGTGCACGCCTGGCTCGCTGATGCAGCGCTGCAACAGTGGCAGGAAGCCTGCGGCGTTTTCCACTCGATGGCCTTGTGCGCCGTAGCTTTGCGCATACATGACGAAGTCCGGGTTGCCGTAGTCCAGGCCGAAATCGGTGAAGCCCATGTTCGACTGCTTCCAGCGAATCATGCCGTAGCCGCCGTCGCGCAGGATGATGACCGTCAGGTTCATCTTCAGGCGTACTGCGGTCTCCAACTCCTGGCTGTTCATCATGAAACCACCGTCGCCACACACCGCGACCACCGGCCGGTCCGGGCAGACCAAGTGCGCGGCCATGGCCGAAGGCAGGCCTGCACCCATGGTCGCCAGAGCGTTGTCGAGTAGCACGGTGTTCGGCTTGTGCGCCTTGTAGTTGCGCGCGAACCAGATCTTGTAGATGCCGTTATCCAGCGCGACCACGCCTTCGGACGGCAAGGCCTGACGCACGTCAGCGACGAAGCGCTGTGGGTAGATCGGGAAGCGGTTGTCACCAGCGCCCTCGACGATCTGTTCTTCGTTGGCTTCGCGAATCGCCATCAGCCGGCTGAAGTCCCAGTGGTCCTGAATCTGCAACGCTTCGCCAATCTGCCACACGGCGTTGGCGATATCGCCGATCACTTCCACCTGCGGGAAGTACACGGCATCGACTTCGGCAGAACGGAAGCTGATGTGGATGACTTCGGTACCGCCACGCACCATGAAAAACGGTGGCTTTTCGATCACGTCATGGCCGATGTTGACGATCAGGTCGGCGGCCTCGATGGCGCGGTGCACGAAATCGCCCGCGGACAGCGCGGCATTGCCCAGGAAACGTGGGTTGCGCTCATCTACCACGCCCTTGCCCATCTGGGTGGTGACGAAGGGGATGCCGGTCTTGTCGATCAGTTGCTTGAGCACCTTGGCGGTCATCTTGCGGTTGGCGCCAGCGCCGATCACCAGAATTGGAGTGCGGGCGTTCTGCAGTTTCTCTACCGCGCCTTCAATCGCCTTGTGCTCGGCCAACGGGCGACGGTGCAGGCTCGGCGGAATCGGCGTGCTCTCGGTCTGCTCGGCGGCGATGTCTTCCGGCAGTTCCAGGTGCACGGCACCGGGCTTTTCTTCTTCAGCCAGACGGAAAGCTTCGCGCATGCGAGCCGGAATGTTGTCGGCCGAGGCGAACTGGTGGGTGTATTTGGTGATTGGAGCCATCATCCCGCAGACGTCGATGATCTGGAACCGGCCCTGCTTGGACTTCTTGATCGGCTTCTGGCCGGTGATCATCATCATCGGCATGCCACCCAGATAGGCATAGGCACCGGCGGTCACCAGGTTGGTGGCACCAGGGCCGAGGGTCGACAGGCTGACGCCGGTCTTGCCGGTCAGGCGGCCGTAGGTGGCGGCCATGAAACCTGCGGATTGCTCGTGGCGGGTCAGTACCAGTTTGATCTTCGATTTGCGTAGAGACTCCAGCAGATCGAGGTTTTCCTCACCCGGAATGCCGAAGACGTACTCGACACCTTCGTTCTCCAGGCATTGCACAACTACATCAGCGGCCTTGGCCATTGCTCCACCCCACTGTCTGTGGCTGTGAGCGCTTGCGCGCAATTTAAGGTACTGCCACGCCAAAGATGCCGTTCTGGTCTTCATCCTTTCCCGTACTGAAAGCCGCTCCCTCGATGTGATAGACCGTCGGCTCTTCCGAGAAAAATTCCTCCAGGCCCAGCATGAACGTCTGATGGTCGTCACTCGCTTCGAAGCCCGGCGTGTGGTCTTCGAGTGACGCCCAGCGCACGATCAGGTTGAATCGCTCGGGGCTTTCGATTCCCTGCGCGAGCATGTGGCCGCCATAACCCTTGGCCCGCTGGAGCAAGTGAACCACTTCGGCAAATGCCTGTTTGAAGGGTTCGATCTGTTCTTTGTGAACGGGCAGCAGTGCGATTTCATAAATCATTGCGGTATTCCTCTAGAGCAAGTTCGGCAGTTGCATGCACTTACGGTGCGAGCGAGGGCTCGACGGCAATTGCGACTTTTCCGCGAAGACCGTTGTTAGGTGTCTCCAGCAGCGCATGCGCGTTTGAGATATCCGCGAGCGAATAGACCGCGCCAATATGGGGGCGCAGCTGGCCACGCTCGACCAATGCCTTCAGCTCATCGAGCTTGCCGCGGTTCTGCCGGGTGAAGACGAAGTGGTAGCTGGCGTTCTTGCCCCAGGCCTGAATGAGGTTCTGCGGCTTGGCGATGTCCACGATCGAAACCACACGGCCAAGCTGGGCGAGCGCATCGGGGCTGCGGGTCAGGGTGTCACCGCCGATGGTGTCGAAAATCACATCGACACCCTGGCCATCGGTTTCCCGCAGGACGGCGTCAACGTAATCCTCTTGCTCGTAGTCGATGACCACATCGGCACCCAGGCCCCGGGCGAACTCGAAGTTGGCTTCGCGCACGGTGGTGAACACCCGAGCGCCAATGGCTTTGGCCACCTGGATCGCCACGTGGCCAACGCCACCGGCGCCGCCGTGGATCAGAATGCTTTCCCCGACCCTCAGCGATACACGCCCGATCAGGGCTTCCCAGACCGTTCCGCCTACCAGCGTCAGGCTTGCCGCCTCGAGATGACTCAACGATGCCGGCTTCTTGCCGATGATGCTTTCGGACGCCACGTGGTACTCGGCATAGCTGCCATCGCCTTCGAAAATTTGCGTGGTGTACCAGACTTCATCACCTGGCACGAAGCTCGTCACACCCGGACCGACGGCTTCGACGACGCCGGATACGTCATGCCCGGTAATGGCGGGGAGAGGCACGTAGTCGACGTAGTCGCCGCGACGTACCTGGTAATCCAGCGGGTTGATGGAGGTTGCGTGAACCCGCACCAGCACTTGGCCTGCCTGCGGTACGGGTTTGGCCACTTCGCTCAGTTCGAACGCGTTCGGGCCGCCAAAGGATTTGAGTACTTGCGCTTTCATTGTAAATCCTCGTATCTGTGAGGCTTGAGAGTGCTCAAGCCGGGCATGTTTCTTTCAGCATGCGATTCACAAAGAGGTCGCAGGCCGCGCTCTTGCTTGTTCCTCCGGCCGCCGGATAGAAAAGCGTATTACCAGCGGCAGTCACTTGCCTTGGACGAAACGATGGTTCTGGAATCAGGTTGTGGTGATAAATCCAGATGCGCACGCGTGCGCAGCGTACTGGCGAGACTTCGGGGAGTTTTTCAGGCCCTGCACGTCGGCAGATGTCGCGCTGTTCACGGGCAGATTCCTTATTCAGGCTGGCTACTTACTCAATAGCTTGAAGTGATTCCGGCAGGACCTGGCCACCATCGATAATCAGGCTTTGCCCAGTGATGTAGCCGGCTTCACGGCTGGCAAAGAACATGACAGCGCTGGCAACGTCTTCGGGGGTGCCGAGGCGCTTGGCCGGAATCGAAGCGGCCACGCCGGCCTGGTATTCGGCATCCACATCGAGAAAGCCTTCGGTGATGATGTTGCCGGGGAGTACCGCATTGACGGTGATGCCGTCCTTGGCCAATTCGATCGCCGCAGTACGCATGAAACCCAGCTGCGCTGCCTTGCTCGCGCCGTAATGAACCCAACCGGGGGAGCCGGTGACGGGCCCCGTAATCGATGAGGTGAGGATCACCCGACCGTATTCGGCTCGCCGCAGGAGGGGCAGGGCGGCTTGCACGCACAGGAATGTGCCTTTGGCATTGGTTGCCAACACCCGATCCCAATCGGCCTCGGTCAGGTTTTCCAGGGTCGAGCTGGGGAAAATGCCTGCATTGCAGCAGAGCACGTCGAGGCCGCCGTACATTTCATCCAGGGTCCGCATCAATGCCTTGACGGACGCTGAGTCAGCCACATCGGCGGCCAACCCTTGTACCTGCAGCCCATCAGCGCGCATACCGGCCGCAACGGCTTCGACCTTTTCAGCGTTACGGGCGGTGATCAACACGCGCGCGCCCTGAATAGCAAACAGCCTGGCAATTCCAAGGCCTATGCCACTGCTGGCACCAGTGATCAGGACACTCTTGCCACTTAATGACGAGAACATCTGCACAGCTCCTATCCAATTAGGTTCACTGGCATCGTCAGTCAAACCATGGATATCCGCTTGACCGCTTGGCACATTTTTGTGCTCAGCGATCAAAACCCAGAAAAAAACAGGGTCTATGCTTTGCAACTCAGTCATCGACCGGCCTTCAAGTTTCAGGGTTGGCCGCTCCACTTGGCCTCCTTGGACTTGTCACTGATTCGAGGAAAACCGATAGAAAGAGACCGGTGGTCGCTGATAATTCAGGCTGTATCGAATGTTGCTAAGCTCAATGAGATCTCTCACAGGATGTGTGTCAAAGAACGGCATGAACCTTGCCTTGATATCGTGCTTATCAAAACCGACCTAACGGTCCCATCAGCATTCATGTGAGAGGTTGCCATGCAACTTGCCACTACGCGACGACTCGCCGATCAGCTTCAATCCATTGGCGTCCTCAGTTCGGCTGCTACGGGCCTGGCTGAATTCATCCAGCTGAAAGGTGGCGATGCAGACCGAATCTTCGGTCATGCGGGGTTCGACCCGGAGCATCTGCAGCATCCAACGTTGAGCCTTGATCTCAAGCAGTATTGCGCTGTCTTCGAAGAGGCTGCGCGCCAGACCCAGGATGACAACTTTGGTTTGCGCTACGGCAATCAATTCAAACCCGATAGCCTGGGTATGCTCGGTTATGTCGGCATCTGTTCGGAAACCCTGGGAGACGCACTGCGTAACGTGGTGAAGGTGTTCCCTGTTCATCAGCAAGGTAGCTTGCTGCGGCTTGAGGTGGAGGGCGAATGGTGCCGGCTCGATTACCAGGTCCGGTACGGTGCGATCTTTCGCAAGCGTCAGGACGCTGAACTGTCCATGGGCATGTTCACCAACTTGATGCGTCACGCGCTCGGCCAGAAATGGGCCCCTGAGCGGGTTCATTTCGAGCACCCTCAGCCAGAGGCCTGGCACGAACACTGTAAGGCCTTCGATGCTCCTGTCTTCTTTGGCCAGCCCTGTAATTCGCTGGTGTTCAGGAAGAGTACGCTGGAGAAAGCCATGCCCGATCGGGATGGTCGCCTGCTGGCCATCGTCATGGAAAGCATGGAACTGTTGGCGCGCCAATGGGGCGAGCAGCAGGGGGGGCATGGCATCATCAACGATGTGCAGGCGCAGATCCGAATTCAGCTGGCTGAGGGGGAGCCTAGCCTCGAGCAAGTGGCGGACCTGCTGAATATTACACCCTGGAGTTTGCAACGACGCCTTGGCGAGAGAGGATTGACCTTTTCTGCTCTGGTCGAAAAGGTGCGTCAGGAACTGGCCCAGTATTACCTGACCCGAACGAGCTTACCCATCTCCGAGCTCGCACTGCTGCTTGGTTATTCAGAGACCAGTGCCTTTTCGCGCGCTTTCCGGCGTTGGCACGGGGCGAGTCCGAAACAGTGGCGCAAGTCTGACGCGTAATTCGGTCGGCATCTCAGGACTCGATGCCGCCGCCAAAGCGCTATTTCTTGAAAGTGTCCGAATTTCGTTCATGGGGCATCATCGAAGTGCGACCTGGGCGAGTCCATCGTTCAAATATTGCCGGCATAAATCAACGCTTTGTTTCGCCCAGTTCGCCCCCAGGTTGCGGACTTGTTGGGTGTCAGCATGGGTTCCGGTCCAGGCCAGAAGCTGGATGCGTCGCTGGATGATAAAGGTCGGGATCATGGCGATGTCGTACGCCGTCAAACGACTAACCGCCGCATAACCGGCCAGCCAATGTTCGATCCAGTCATTCAGTCGATCATGATGCTCGTAGAAGCTCAGGGCTGAAGCCAGGTCATGCATGTACCAGCCAAAACCGCAGTCATCGAAATCGATAACGTGCGTGTGCTCATGATCGACCAGCAAATTGGCCAAACGCAGATCGGCATGAATCAAACCGTAACGCTTGGCGTCCTGCCCATAGCTCGCCAACTCGCTCTCCACGCGCTGTAACACCTCCTCGATCAAACCAAACGCGCTGCTGTCCAGATTGACCGCATTTCGCCAATTGCCCCAGTGCCCCTCGGGGCCGACCATGCTTTGGTGATTCCAGACAATCCGGCGAAAGTCGGCAGGACGCTGCCATTGCCGGCTGTGCTGATGCAGCTTTGCGGTAATGGCGCCCAGCCGCATGAAGGCACTGACGTCGACATCTGCGGTGGGCTCGGCCCCGCCGACCCAGTTGAACAGCACCAGATTGAGTTCCTTGCCAGCACCGATCTCGGCACTCTGCACATACTGCCCATCCAGGCCAATGACGGGCCGCGGGACTCGAATGCCTGATGCCTGCAGAGCGCTCAGCCAGTCCAGTTCGCTCTCGATATCGGGCCGCTGGTGATAGCCATGCTTGTGCACGCGCAAGGCATAACGATGCCCGCTCGGTGTGTCGATGCGATATGTAGCGTTCTCTGAGTGACACAGCAGTGTTACTTGCCCTTGCACATGGGGCGGGTAGCAAAGGGCGAGCGTGCGAATCGCCACATCTTGCAGGGTCTGAAGGCCTATTTCTTCTTCTTTTGCAGTGCTCATGTGCCAGCTCCAGCGAGTTCTGAGGAAAAGTCAGCATCAGGATGGAGTGACTGTTGCGGGTGTGCTTGACCCTGGGAGGGGGGAATCTGACTGCAGAGGACAATTACAAGATTCAAGTCGAAAAGTTGACCGCAGCGCAGATAACGAATCTGCCAAGGTCAAGTCGCGAGAAGAAACCAGCGGCACTATTTCCATCACGCATCTGATGCCTGGATGCCGCTTCCGGTACTTCTTTGCACGCCTAGCGAGGCCGTTCACCATGCTGAAAACCAACGCTTTTTCACAGGAAAGCAGTAACTCTCTCTCGCCGCGTACCCGCGAGATGATCGAGCGTCGGCGGCGTTTGCTCGGCCCTGGGTATCAATTGTTCTATCAGAACCCGCTGCACCTGGTGCGTGGCGAAGGTGTCTGGGTCCACGATGTCGAGGGGCAGCGCTACCTGGACGTTTATAACAACGTGCCGTCAGTCGGGCATTGCCACCCACATGTCGTCGATGCCCTGTGTCGCCAGGCGCGTCTGCTCAATACGCACACTCGTTACCTGGACGACAACATCCTGGATTTTGCGGAAAAACTGTTGGGCACCATGCCCGCCGAGCTGAGCCAGGTAATGTTCACCTGCACGGGCAGCGAGGCCAACGATCTGGCGGTGCGTATCGCTCGTGAGCATACCGGCGGCACCGGCGTGATCGTTACGAACTACGCCTACCACGGACTCACCGCCAGCATTGCCGAACTGTCCTCCTCGCAGTTTTCGCAGATCGCAGCGAGCCCTGATGTACGTACGGTCGCGGCGCCGATACATAGCCCGGAAAACCCCGAGGAAGTCGGCCGACGTTTCGCTGCCGATGTGCGTGCTGCGCTGGCTGATATGCGCAGCCACGGCATCAAGCCTGCGGCACTGCTGCTGGACTCGTTCTTCACCAGCGATGGCGCTTTCTTCGAACCGTCCGGGTTCTTGCGCGAGGCCGTCGAGGCCGTTCGAGAGGCTGGCGGCCTGTATATCGCCGATGAGGTCCAGCCAGGCTATGGGCGTTCGGGGCGTCATATGTGGGGCTTCCAGTGCCATGGCCTGGTCCCTGACATCGTCACCCTGGGCAAACCGATGGGTAATGGCCACCCAATGGCGGGCATCACCATCAAGCCGCAAATCCTTCAGCGTTTCGCCAACGAGTCAGGCTATTTCAACACCTTTGCCGGCAACCCGGTTTCATCCGCTGTCGGCCTGGCGGTGCTGGAAGTGATCGAGCGGGAAAACCTCATCGCCAATGCCCACGAGTCCGGCAAGTTCATGCTCGAAGGGCTCCGGCGCCTGGCCGTACGCCACCCGGTCATCGGTGATGTGCGTGGCATGGGGCTTTACCTCGGCGTCGACTTCACGACCCCGGAGGGTGCGCCCGATGCCGCGACTGCTGCGCAAGTGGTCAACGGCCTGCGAGAGGAGCACGTGCTGATCGGCGCCGCCGGTCCACATGTCAATACCCTCAAGATTCGCCCACCGCTGGTCTTCCAGCGCGAGCATGCAGAGATTTTCCTGAACAGCTTGGAGCGCGTGCTCGAGCGACTCTGACCGGCGCAGCGGTACTGCGCCCGACAATCACAACAACAATGTCACGGAGAGCACCATGATCTACGCGAAACCCGGAACACCCGATGCGGTCATCCAACTCAAGCCGCAATATGGCAACTATATCGGTGGCGCGTTCGTGGCCCCGGTCAAAGGCCTGTACTTCAGCAATACCAGCCCGGTCGATGGCTCGTTGATTGGTGAGTTCCCACGCTCAGGCAGCGACGACATCGAGTTGGCCCTGGATGCCGCCCATGCTGCTGCCGGCGCCTGGGGCCACACCAGCGTGCAGGAACGTTCGCACATCCTGCTGAAAATCGCCGACCGTATCGAAGCCAATCTCGAACTGCTGGCCGTGGCCGAAACCTGGGACAACGGCAAGGCCGTTCGCGAAACCCTGAATGCCGACGTGCCCCTGGCCGCCGACCACTTCCGCTACTACGCAGGGTGCATCCGCGCCCAGGAAGGCAGCGCCGCCGAAATCGATGAACACACTGCGGCCTATCACTTCCACGAGCCCCTTGGCGTGGTCGGGCAGATCATTCCGTGGAACTTTCCGTTGTTGATGGCCGCCTGGAAACTAGCCCCCGCACTGGCCGCAGGTAACTGCGTGATCTTGAAGCCTGCCGAGCAGACTCCGTTGTCGATTACCGTGCTGATGGAGCTGATCGGCGACCTGCTGCCGCCGGGCGTGCTCAATGTGGTGCAAGGCTATGGCCGCGAAGCCGGCGAGGCCCTGGCCACCAGCAAACGTATCGCCAAGATCGCCTTTACCGGCTCCACCCCGGTGGGCTCGCACATTCTCAAGTGCGCCGCCGAGAACATCATCCCCTCGACCGTGGAGTTGGGCGGCAAGAGCCCGAACATCTTCTTTGAAGACATCATGAACGCCGAGCCTACCTTTATCGAAAAGGCCGCCGAAGGCCTGGTGCTGGCTTTCTTCAACCAAGGCGAGGTGTGCACCTGCCCGTCGCGCGCGCTGGTGCAGGAGTCGATCTACCCACAGTTCATGGAAGTGGTGCTGAAAAAGGTGCAGCAGATCAAGCGCGGCAACCCGCTGGACACCGACACCATGGTCGGCGCCCAGGCCTCTCAGCAGCAGTTCGAGAAGATCCTGTCGTACATGGAGATTGCCCAGGAGGAGGGTGCTGAGCTGCTGACCGGTGGCAAGGTGGAGAAGCTCGAAGGCTCCTTGGCCACCGGTTACTACATCCAGCCGACCCTGCTCAAGGGCCACAACAAGATGCGCGTGTTCCAGGAGGAGATCTTCGGCCCGGTGGTCAGCGTCACCACTTTCAAGGACGAAGCCGAGGCCCTGGCGATTGCCAACGACACCGAGTTCGGCCTGGGCGCCGGGGTGTGGACTCGCGACATCAACCGTGCCTACCGGATGGGGCGCGGCATCAAGGCTGGCCGCGTATGGACCAACTGCTACCACCTGTACCCGGCGCATGCCGCGTTCGGTGGCTACAAGAAGTCTGGGGTAGGGCGCGAGACTCACAAGATGATGCTCGACCACTACCAGCAGACCAAGAACTTGCTGATCAGCTACGACATCAACCCGTTGGGGTTCTTCTGAGTACTGCCATAGCCACTCCCTAATTCGCCTCACGCCGCCGTGCAGGTGCATGGCGGCTGACATGAAGAGGACCCAACTTATGTCCATTCAACAAGAACAAACAATCAGCCTCGCGCGCGGTGTCGAAACCGAGAATGTCGATGCGCAATATTTCCAGAATCGACAGTTGAAACAAGGTGCTGCGGGATGGGTGCTGCTTATCGGTCTGGGGGTTGCCTATGTCATATCGGGTGACTTTGCCGGCTGGAACTTCGGCCTGGCCCAGGGCGGGTGGGGCGGCATGTTCCTCGCCACCTTGCTGATGGCCGCCATGTACCTGTGCATGTGCTTCTCCATGGCCGAGTTGTCTTCGATGATTCCCACCGCAGGTGGCGGTTACGGCTTCGTCCGCACGGCCTTCGGGCCCTGGGGCGGCTTCTTCGCCGGGGCGGCGATCCTGCTCGAGTACGCCATCGCGCCGGCCGCTATCGCGGTGTTCATCGGTGCCTACTGTGAGTCACTGTTCGGAGTTGGTGGCTGGCCGATCTACCTGGCGTTCTACACGCTGTTCATCGGTATCCATGTGCTCGGTGCGGGAGAGGCCCTGAAGGTGATGTTCGTCATTACTGCAGTGGCGGCCATCGCACTTGGCCTGTTCATCGTGGCTATGGTTCCGCACGTCGAGATTGCCAACCTGTTCGATATCCCGGCGAGCGAAGCCAAGGGTGCCAGCAGCTTCCTGCCATTCGGCTATGTCGGCATCTGGGCCGCAATCCCTTACGCGATGTGGTTCTTCCTCGCCGTGGAGGGTGTCGCTCTGGCCGCAGAGGAAACCAAGAACCCCGCGCGCGACCTGCCACGTGGCTTGATCGGCTCGATGCTGCTACTGCTCATCTTCGCCGCGTTGATCCTACTGGTAGGCCCGGGGGCTGCGGGTGCCGAGGCGCTGATGGACTCGGGCAATCCACTGGTGGCGGCCCTGGAGGCGGTGTATGGGGGTTCGACCTGGATGAGCCAGTTCGTCAACCTGGTTGGCTTGGCCGGACTGATCGCCAGTTTCTTCTCGGTGATCTATGCCTACTCGCGGCAGATCTTTGCCCTGTCGCGAGCGGGCTACCTGCCACGCAAGCTGTCGGTCACCAATCGCAACAAGGCGCCGGTCCACGCGTTGGTAATACCGGGGTTCATCGGCTTCGGTCTGTCGCTGACGGGGCAGGGTGACTTGCTGATCCTGGTCGTGGTGTTCGGCGCTACGCTGTCCTACGTACTGATGATGGCGGCGCACATCTCCCTGCGCATCCGTCGCCCGGACATGCAGCGCCCGTATCGCACGCCAGGTGGCATCGTCACGTCGTCATTCGCCTTGATCCTGGCGGCGATCGCCTTGGTCGCCGGCTTCCTGGTAGACCCGAAAGTGATGATGGGTACGGCGGCAATCTACGGGCTCTTCATTGCCTACTTTGCGCTATACAGCCGCCACCACCTGGTGTCCGGCACGCCAGAGGAAGAGTTCGCGGCTATCCAGAAAGCCGAAGAAGCGCCTCATTAGCAGCCTGGCGAGGCCTTTCAACACCTGAATCAGAGCTAACAATCAGCCACTGAAGGCTACCTGCTTGGCGGGTGGCCTTCCTGCAGGAAAACCTCATGTCGATTTTCGAAACTGGCCTGACGCCCTTGGCGGTTAACCACGTAGCGCTCTCACCGCTGAGCTTCATCGAGCGCACCGCAGCGGTTTACGGACAATATCCCGCGGTGATCCACGGTTCCTTGAGACGCAACTGGCAAGACACCTATGAGCGTTGCCGACGTCTTGCCAGTGCGCTCAGCCGCAGGGGCATCGGCAAGGGCGATACGGTGGCGGTGATGCTGCCCAACATCCCGGCGATGCTCGAAGTGCACTTTGGCGTGCCGATGATTGGCGCGGTGCTCAACACGCTGAATGTACGCCTCGATGCGCCGGCGATTGCCTTCATGCTCGAACACGGCGAGGCGAAGGTGTTGATCACTGATCGCGAGTTCCATAGCGTGATCCGTGAGGCCTTGAGTTTGCTGGCGCATCCGCCACTGGTGGTCGATGTCGATGACCCTGAGTACGGCGAAGGCCAGGCGGTCAGCGACCTGGACTACGAAGCATTGCTGGCCGAAGGCGACCCGCAATTCGCCTGGCAGTGGCCCGAGGACGAATGGCAGGCCATCTCGCTCAACTACACCTCCGGCACCACCGGTAACCCCAAGGGCGTGGTCCATCGCCCTCAAGGAGGGGAGTGCGGACACTCGGGAGGAGGACATCATTGGGTTTTGCCGCGAGCAACTGGCCAGTTACAAATTGCCCAAAACCGTGGTGTTCCGTGAGCTGCCGAAGACCTCGACGGGCAAAATACAGAAATACTTGCTGCGCGACTGGGCCAGGGCGCTCTGATAAACCATGTGAGATGCGGTTCAAGTGGAGTAGTGGAGGGGATGTCGCCGTTGAGCGAAGCGGCAATGGCGATAGCTGAATGCTTTGATTAGCTTGAGTGCCGCGCAGGCGGTTCGGCATTACTCGCGTTATGGCTTAAAGTGGCTGGTTGCCGAAAGAACCGTCATGGCCATAGCCATGAAGGGCTTTCATTCTTTGCATATAAGTGTGTGGTGAAGATGAACAAGCCTTTCATTTCGCTGTGCCCTGAAATTACTCGGGCACACGCACTGACGCTGATGGAGTGGTTGCAGGATGAGCGCGTCACCTGCTATCTGAGCGATTCACGTCATGTTTCCCGCTCTATCGAGCAAGCCATCGAACGAACTCAATTGCCGATCCTGACCCATCTGTTCAACCGGGGCGGCCGATTTTTCATGGCTTACGACCGACATGATGAACCGGTAGGCTTTGTCCGACTGATCAAGACCGGCCGCGATTGCGAGATAGTCCTGGCCATCGGAGACAGCAACAAATGGGGCCAAAACCTTGGTGCACGTACGATTCGCGAAGGCATGAAACTGGCCTTCCTCGACATACGGGCCGAGAAGCTCATCGCCAAGATCCATCCGGACAACACGCGCTCGCTGAAAACCTTTCAACGCAGCGGTTTTCTGCTTGAGAGTGAAACGCCGACATTGAAGTCATTTTCCATGACGGCGGGGCGCTACCTCCAGTTATTACGTGAAGGCGCCGTTGGCGACTCCACGGGGATCTATATCACTGAAATCGACAAGGCCAGGCTCGAATGTCTGATCGCGCTCGAGCAAGGCCCGGCCGTTGTTGAGCTCGAACATGAGCTTGAGCGGGCCATCGTCGTCAAGCCGCAACAGGTGGCGTGCAATGTCGTCACGATGAACTCCAGGGCCTTGTTGCAGCTGGATGACGAAGAGATCGAAGTGGCCTTGGTCTATCCTGAGGACGCGGACAGCAGCGCTGGCAAGCATTCCGTGTGTTCCGACATCGGCGCCGCCATCCTGGGCTATCAGGAGGGCGACGCCATCGACTGGCGAGTGTCTGATCGGACTCGCCGGATCGAGATCAGGAAAGTGCTATATCAGCCGGAGGCCGCAGGCGATTACCACCTGTAACTGCGCCTTTAACTAAGAATTCGGTCATCAGGCATGAGGATTTCTCAAAGAGCGGGGATCGCGTTACGTGCCTGATGCGAACCAGCTGTCACAGTGGTTCACCGCATACTCAAGCCAATATGTAATTTAACATAATATACATTATGCGAACCTATGGTTTATCCAATGTGGGAACTCTTACTCTCGATTTGGCCAGACTGAATTACCTATGTTGGCTCCCAGACACTTGAAACGCCGGGCTTCATCGTTCCCATGGTCCATTGATCCATGGGCTCCCATGGGCCTTGAGATCTTTCACAACCGCATCTGCAGCTCCGCTTTGCGGTCGACAATCCTAGGTGCGCGCAGCGATAAATTTCCGAGAAGCCATATGGGTTCGCTTCGAGTCAGCGTCTGCACAACACGACGGATCGTATGAGTCGGTTGTACGTAGATCACGATTCCCTGGATCGACACGATTCTCCGGACTGATTTATTCGGCTGACTCGGCTGCGTCTCGGTAACCAGGCTGAGCACCTTATCGCGATTCTCTTGACCCATGCGTCGGCTCAAATAATACTGTATTCATATACAGTATTTGGTTGCTACTCCATGTCATCCGTGGTCGCGCTTGACCGGTTGATCGACGCTCGCCGCGTATGGCGAGGCCAGGTCGTTTCATCGCCGTCGGGCGCCAATTTCTCAACTGGACATCAGTTTCTCGACGCCGCATTGCCAGGTGGCGGCTGGCCTAAGGCTGCACTCAGTGAAATTCTCACGACTGCGCCTGGCATCGGCGAGCTGAGCTTGCTGTGGCCGACCCTTGCCAGGCTGACGGTTTCCGGCGAACGGGTGGTGCTAATCTCCCCTCCTCATCTGCCCTACCCTCAGGCCTGGATTCATGCCGGCGTCGATTTGCGCCAACTGAGCATCATCCAGGCAGATGGCCGCGATGCCCTGTGGGCTGCCGAACAATGCTTGCGTTCGGGGAGTTGTGGCGCGGTGTTGAGCTGGTTACGCCAGGCCGATGATCGCTCGCTAAGACGTCTGCAGGTGGCCGCTGCGACCGGACAAACCCTGGCTTTCGCCTATCGGCCGCAGGCAGAAGCGGCCAATCCTTCACCGGCAGCACTACGACTGGTGCTCGACAGTCAGCCAGCACAGTTGCGGGTGATCAAGTGCCGTGGTGGTTTGCCGCCTGCACAGCCGCTCGCGTTTGCCTGGCATTGAGCCTGCCATGCTCTGGGCTTGCATCTTGTTGCCGCAACTGGCCATGGACGGCGTGCAGCGCCACCGTGCCAGTCCCGACGAGCCGTTGGTGCTGCTTACCGGCTCGCCACAACGGCGCGTTCTTCAAGCCGTCAACCCGGCAGCCCGAGCCCTGGGACTGAAGCCCGGTCAGTCACTGACTGCAGCGCAGGCGCTGACACGTGGGTTTGCCACGGCAGAATACGATCTTGCGGCCATCGAGCGCTGGCAGCAGTTTCTGGCTGCCTGGGCCTATGGGTTCAGTGCCCAGGTCAGCCTGCACTATCCGCGCTGCTTGTTGCTGGAGGTACAGTCCAGTTTGGGACTGTTCGGCCCCTGGCCGCGTTTCGAAGCACGCCTGCGCGCCGAGCTTTCGGCGCTGGCCTTCCAGCACCGTATTGCCGTCGCGCCGAATCCGGCAGCAGCCCGAGTGCTGGTCAATATCGGTGATGGGTTGATGGCAAGTGATGAGCGGATGCTCAAGCAGATGCTCGATCCCTTGCCAGTGGATCGGCTCGGGCTATCCGCCACGCTAACCACGGCCTTCAATCGCATGGGGCTCAGGCAGTTGCGGCAGCTGTTGGCTCTGCCGCGTGACAGCCTGGCCAAGCGTTTTCCTGGCGAAGTGCTACGTCATCTCGATACCCTGTCTGGCCAGCGCCCCTTAGCGCTGGATTTCTTCGTGCCTGCGAATGTTTTCGATACCCGTATCGAGCTGAATTTCGAAGTGGAATCGCATCAGGCACTGCTGTTCCCGTTGCGCCGGCTGACAGCCGATCTGGCTGCTTACCTGGCCTGTCGTGACAGTGGCGTGCAGCGTTTCACCCTGCATCTGGAACACCGCGCGGGTGCCGATACGCAGATACAAGTGGGCCTGCTCAGCGCCGAGCGTGATCCCGGCATGCTGTTCGAGCTGACACGTGGCCGTCTGGAACATCAGCAGCTACCAGCCCCGGTGCTGGCCGTGCGGCTGGAGGCGCGTGAACTGCCGACCTTCGCGCCGCAGCATCAGCAACTGTTCGACGAGCGTCCACAGCAGAACCAGCCCTGGGAGCAATTACGCGAGCGGCTAAGGGCGCGCCTCGGTGATGAGGCTCTGCATGGCCTCGGTGCCAGAGCCGATCACCGCCCCGAGCATGCCTGGCTAAATGAACCTGCCAATCCCTTGCTGCCTCCCGGCGGCCCGCGCCCCGGCTGGCTGCTGAGCGAACCCCAGCCGCTGCGTGAAGCCTCGCTGCGCATCCTCTCCGGCCCGGAGCGCATCGAGTCCGGCTGGTGGGATGGCGAAGATGTGCGCCGCGACTATTACGTGGTGCAAACCCGTGCCGGTCAGCGCGGCTGGGCGTATCGCCCGGTCGGTAGTGATGGGCCATTGTTGCTGCACGGTTGGTTTGCATGAGCGATTACGCCGAGCTGCATTGCCTGTCCAACTTCAGTTTCCAGCGTGGCGCGTCCAGTGCGCAGGAGTTGTTCGAGCGTGCGGCAAGGCTGAACTATCGCGCCTTGGCAATCACCGATGAATGCACCCTGGCCGGCATCGTGCGCGCCTGGGAAGCCTCGAAGAAAACCGGGGTAAAGCTGATCGTAGGCAGCGAGGTGCTCATTGAAAAAGGCCCGAAGCTGGTGCTGCTGGCCGAGAACCTGACGGGCTATCAGGCGCTATGCGGCCTGATCACTCGGGCGCGGCGCCGAGCGGCAAAAGGCACCTATCGATTGCTGCACGAGGATTTCGTGGCGCCGCTCGATGGCCTGCTGGCCATCTGGCTCAGCGACGGTGACGCCAGCGCCCTGCCCTGGCTTTCCTCGCTGTTTCCCGAGCGTCTGTGGCTAGGCGTTGAGTTGCATCGTGGCGCGGACGATACCGCGCGCCTGCAGCGCCTGCTCGAGCTGGCAGGCGATCACGACCTGCCAGCCGTGGCCTGTGGCGACGTACACATGCATGCCCGTGGCCGCCGCGCCCTGCAGGATTGCATGAGCGCCATCCGTCATCATCTGCCCGTGGCTGAGGCCGGCGCCTATCTGTTTGCCAATGGCGAACGGCATCTGCGCCGGTTTGATGAGCTGGCCGAGCTCTATCCGCCCGAGCTGCTCGCGCAATCGCTGTGCATTGCCGAACGCTGCAGCTTCGATCTCGGCGAACTGGATTATCACTACCCGCACGAGCTGGTACCTGCCGGCCATGATCCCACTTCCTGGCTGCGCGTTCTGGTGGAACGTGGCGCCGCCGAGCGCTGGCGCGAAGGCGTGCCGACCGCCGCTCGCGCGCAGATCGAACACGAGCTGGCACTGATCGCCGAACTGGAATACGAAAGCTACTTTCTGACCGTGCACGACATCGTCCGCTTTGCCCGCGAGCAGCACATCCTCTGCCAGGGCCGGGGGTCGGCGGCCAACTCGAGCGTCTGTTTCGCCCTGGGTATCACCGAGCTGAACCCCACCCACAGCCGGCTGTTGTTCGAGCGTTTTCTCTCCCGCGAGCGCAACGAGCCGCCGGATATCGACGTCGATTTTGAGCATGAACGCCGTGAAGAAGTCATCCAGTACGTGTTTCGTCGCTACGGTCGAACGCGTGCGGCGCTCACGGCCGTGGTCAACACCTATCACGGCGCCGGGGCGATACGCGACGTCGCCAAGGCCCTTGGCTTGCCGCCAGACCAGATCAATGCCCTGGCTGACTGCTGTGGCCGCTGGAGCAGCGGCCCGCCAGCGCCCGAGCGACTGCTGGAGGCGGGGTTCGATCCGCAGAATCCACTGCTCAGGCGCGTGCTGATACTGACCGGCGAGTTGATCGGCTTTCCTCGCCATCTGTCGCAGCATCCGGGCGGTTTCGTCATTTCCGAGCACGCCCTCGATACGCTGGTGCCGGTGGAGAACGCGACGATGGCCGAGCGTACTGTCATCCAGTGGGACAAGGACGATCTGGACAGGGTCGGCCTGCTCAAGGTCGACGTGCTGGCTTTGGGTATGCTCAGCGTACTGCGCCGTTGTTTCGGCCTGATCGAGCGCTACCGAGGCACGCAGTGGACGCTGGCGACCCTGCCCAAGGAAGACCCGGCCACCTACGCCATGATCAGCCGTGCAGACACCATCGGCGCGTTCCAGATCGAGTCCCGTGCGCAGATGGCGATGCTGCCACGACTGCGCCCGAAGGAGTTCTACGACCTGGTGATCCAGGTGGCCATCGTCCGTCCGGGGCCGATTCAGGGCGACATGGTGCACCCCTACCTGCGTCGGCGAAACGGCGAAGAACCGATCGACTATCCCTCGGATGAACTCAAGCCGGTCTTCGAGCGTACACTCGGCGTGCCGCTGTTTCAGGAGCAGGTCATGGAGCTGGCCATCGTCGCTGCCGAGTACACCCCCGGCGAGGCGGATGAACTACGCCGCAGCATGGCCGCCTGGAAGCGTCATGGCGGGCTCGAACCGCATCGTCAGCGACTCACCTCGCGCATGCTGGAAAAGGGTTACACGCAGGCATTCACCGAGCGGATCTTCCGCCAGATCGAGGGCTTCGGCAGTTACGGTTTTCCCGAGTCGCACGCGGCCAGCTTCGCCCTGCTCGCCTATGCCAGTTGCTGGTTGAAGTGCCACGAGCCTGCTGCCTATGCCTGCGCGCTGGTCAATAGTTGGCCAATGGGCTTCTACAGCCCGGATCAGGTGCTGCAGGATGCACGGCGGCATGATGTCGAGGTGCGTCCCGTGGACGTGCATTACAGCGACTGGGATTGCAGCCTGGAGCCCGATGAACATGGCGAGCCGACCATTCGCCTGGGGCTGAGGATGATTCGTGGCATGCGCGAAGACGATGCGCGCCGTATCGAACAGGCGCGCCAGTGCGGCGCATTCCGTGATGTCGAAGACCTCAGCATACGTGCACGCCTGGATGCATCGGCGCGCGAGCGATTGGCCGATGCAGGCGCGCTCTCCGGCCTGGTTGGCCACCGCTACCAGGCGCGCTGGGCGGTTGCTGGCGTCGAGGAGCAGTTGCCGTTGTTCGCTGGCGTGTCTGCGCCGAGTGAAGAAATCCTGAATCTGCCTGCACCATCGCAAGGAGAAGACCTGCTGACCGACTATGCCACGCTTGGCACCACGCTCGGTCCGCATCCTCTGGCTCTGCTGCGCCAGGCGCTGCGCGCGATACGCTGCAAGAGCTCGCGGGAGCTACAGGCAGTTGAGCACGGCCGGCCTGTCAGCATTGCCGGTCTGGTGATCGGCCGGCAAAGGCCGCAAACCGCCAGCGGCGTCATTTTCGTCACCCTCGAAGATGAGTTCGGTCTGGTCAATGTGATCGTCTGGCACGACCTGGCCGAGCGGCAGCGACGGGTTCTGGTGCAGTCGCAGATGCTGCGCATCGATGGTCACCTGGAGACCGTCGACGGTGTGCGCCACGTGATTGCCGGGCGCCTGACGGACATGACGACGATGCTGACGGGCCTGGATATCCGCAGCCGCGATTTTCACTGAGCCATGGTTTGAACCGCCACGCACGGCTGGCTGAGAAAGACGAGAACAAAAAAAGGCCGCACTGGATCACCAGGCGGCCACAAGTCGTCTTAACCAAAGGAGATGAAGTGGAGCCAGAGCGACGGCTTCCGGGAGTGTTGCAAAAACCGCCGCCTATGGAATCTTCATCGGGGAGAAGCCTACCCCCGCTCGCTGCCAACCCCTCATCGAAGAAGTCGATAGTGATCATCGACCACCTTCAGTAGTGCCTGTACCGTCTCGGTGATATTTATGAGCGGTCCGTTTGGACTGGGCCTTGTCTCGATGCGAGGCCTGACAAGAAAACATACCAACACCGGAGCACTCATGCACAAGAAGCACTGTCTCGCGCTGGCTTGCAGCCTCGCGCTGGGCGGGCAGTTGGCTCATGCCAGCAGCCAGTCCGAAGCCAATGGTTTCGTCGAGGACGCCAGCCTCGATCTGTTGCTGCGCAATGCCTACTTCAACCGTGATTTCAAAGACAACACCAACGATGCCAAGACCTGGGGACAGGGCTTCATCGCCACCTTCGAGTCGGGTTTTACCCAGGGCACCGTCGGCTTTGGCGTCGATGCTTTCGGCCTGCTCGGGGTCAAGCTCGACAGTGGTCGCGGTCGCAACTATCGCCCCTTCTTCGATACCGATAGCGAAGGTCGCCCGGTGGACGACCTGTCCCAGGCTGGCGGTGCAGTGAAGCTGCGCATCTCCAATACCGTGATCAAGTACGGCAACCAGTTCCCTTCCCTGCCGGTTCTGGCCCATGACGACACTCGTCTGCTGCCACAGTCGTTCACCGGCACGCTGGTCACCAGCAATGAAATCGACGGCCTGGAACTGAATGCAGGCCGTTTCACCGCTGACAGCCCGATGGGTGACTCGGCTCGCGACCCCAACCGACTCAAGAGCATCGACGTGTTCGGTGGCAGCTACGCCGTCAGCGACGATCTGAGTGTGGCGCTCTATCACGCTGACCTCGAGGACATGTACAAACGCTATTACGCCAACGTCAATTACAACTTGGTGTTGGCCGCCGAACAGGCGTTGAATTTCGACTTCAACATCTATCGCACCAAGTACGACACCGGTTCAGTAGCAGCCCTGGATTACGGCGGCGATGGCGAAGGTGACCGCAACACTATCTGGAGCCTGGCGGCCAAGTACAGCATCGGCGCCCATGCCTTCATCGTCGCGCACCAGCGCAACAGCGGCGATGCCGGATTTGCCAAAGATTATGGCGACGGCGGCGGAACCATCTATGTGGCCAACTCCTACTACTCGGACTTCAACCTGAAGGACGAGCGCTCCTGGCAGGCCAGCTACGAGCTGAACTTCGCCGAGTACGGCGTGCCGGGTCTTCGTTACAAGTTCGCCTACGTACGCGGTGACAACATCGATACCGGCAGCGATAACAACGGTACCGAACGCGAGATTTTCAACCAGATCGGCTACACCTTCCAGAGTGGCGCTGCCAAGGATCTGCACCTGCGCCTGCGTAACTCCATCTATCGCTCCAGCACTGACGTAGGGCCGGATCTCAACGAGATTCGTGCCTTTGTCGAATACCCGCTGAGTATCCTCTGATGGTCGCTGCCCCGGCCTCGGCCGGGGCAGTTCTCAGCCGCGCAGGGTGTGCGCAACGACCCTGGCGGCATCCTCGATGGCGCGTTCTTCATAAGGCGCAAAGCCCATTACCAACCCTGGTGGCCTTGCCTCGACGCAGTAGCTCGCCAGTGGCAACGCGTCGATACCGGCAGCCTGCAAACGCGCGAAAGCTTCCTGCTCGTTCTCCACCTGCAAATGGCAGGCGATATCCATACCTGCACGAATTTCCGGCACCTCGATCAGCCCTTGCCAGTGCTTGTGCGCGGCCTCGGCGAAGGCATCGGCACGCGCTGCGTAGATCTTGCGCATGCGCCGCACGTGACGGTCGAAATGCCCCTCATGGATGAAGTCGGCCAGCACAGCCTGCGCCAGGCTGTTGGCATGGCGCGACATCAGTGCCGACGCGCGGGTGAAACTCTCCACAAGATGCTCGGGCAGCACCAGATAGGCCAGACGAATCGAGGGAAACAGCAGTTTGCTGAAGGTGCCAGCCATGATCACCGAGTGCTCGGCGCCCGGCATGGAGCGCAGTGCCGGAATGGGCTTGGCGATGAAACGGTACTCGCTGTCGTAGTCGTCTTCGAAGATGTAACTGCCCTGCTCCGCCGCCCATTTCAGCAAGGCTAGGCGCCGTGCAGGCGACAACTCGCCGCCCATTGGTGCCTGGCGTGAGGGGGTGACGTAAGCCAACCGAGCGCCAGGAGCCATGCGCCTCCCCTCGTCCACCTTGAGGCCGGAACGATCTACCGGCACGTCCACTCGCGTCACTCCAGAGATGTCCATCAACTGCCGTGCGCCGGGATAACCGGGATCTTCCATCCAGACCTGAGAGTCGCCTGGAGCCAGCAAGCGCAGGCATATATCCAAGCCTTGTTGCACGCTGCCGAGCACCAGGATGCGTTCCGGTGAAACCTGTACCCCACGGGCGATGGCCAGATAGCCGGCGACGGCTTCACGCAGCTCGGGCAGGCCTGCCGGGTCGGCGTCGAGCAACATCGTCAGGCGCGAGCTACGCAACTGCTGGGTGTGCAACTTGCGCCACAGGTCGATGGGAAAGGCGTTGATATCGCCACGGTGAGGAAAGAACGGACGCACGCCGGTTGGCAGCGTTCGCCGCGAGAAGATTGGTTCGATCTCGGCCAGACGCTTTAGCCAGGGCGTGTCAGGTGCTGTGCGCTTCTCTTGCACCTCGGCCACCACCTTGCGCCGAACGTATCCGGCGTTCAGCGTCGGGTCCGGCAACACCTCGCTGACGCGCGTACCGCTGCCGGTTCGAGCTTGCAGATAGTCTTCGGAAAGCAACTGCTGATAGGCAGCCTGCACCGTCCCGCGCGCCAGGCCGTAGTACTCGGCCATGGAGCGAGTACTGGGTAGCTTGCTGCCAGCGGGCAGGCGCCCACTCAGAATCGCGCGACGCAGCGACTCGTATAGCCATCCCTGCAGACTGACTCCCTCCTCCGGCGTTCCCAGCGGCAGAAAGACTACTTGCGGTGGGGTTTTATCGAGTGGCATAGGGTCCTCGAAGTGGACTAATTATTTTTGCAGATACTGGATCAATACCCTGATCCAAAACAACCACACAATCGATCCCGTAGCCAGCCAACACTTCTTCTCTTCAACGACTATGGGAATTCACGATATGAAACAGCAGATCCTGATCATCGGTGCCGGCTTCGGCGGTATGTGGAGTGCGCTGAGCGCCGTTCGCCTGCTGGACCAGCACCAGCGCCTGGACGTCGCCGTTACCCTCCTCGCTCCGCAAGCGGAACTGCGCGTACGCCCGCGTTTCTATGAAAGCGACCTGAGCACCACCGTTGCCCCGCTCGACCCGTTGTTCGATGCGGTCGGTGTGCAATTCGTGCAAGGCAGCGCCACCCGTATCGACGCCGCAGGCAGGCGAGTCATCTATCGCAGCGCAAGCGGCGCCCAGGCCGAACTGAATTTCGACCGGTTGATTCTGGCCTCCGGTAGCCAGGTCGCCCGGCCTCCACTGGCCGGTATCGACCGCTTCGCCTTCGATGTCGACAGCCTGGAGTCGGCGCAGAAGCTTGAGGCCCATCTGCAGAGCTTGTGCGACAAACCGGCCAGCCAGGCCCGTAACACCGTGGTGGTGGTCGGTGGAGGCTTCACCGGTATCGAAACGGCCACGGAAATGCCGGCACGGCTGCGTGCCATTCTGGGTGATGAGGCCGATGTGCGGGTGATCGTCGTCGACATGGGCAAACAGGTTGGCAGCGTCATGGGCGAGCAGATCGCCTCGGTGATCGCCGAAGCCAGCGACACACTGGGCGTGACCTGGAAGCTCGGTAGCCCGGTGTCGATGGTCGATGAGCATGGCGTCCAGCTCGACAACGGCGAACGTATAGAAGCCAGCACCGTAGTCTGGACCGTCGGGGTTAAGGCCTCACCGCTGACGCAGCAGATCGATGGCGAGCGCGATGCCTTCGGCCGCCTGCACGTCGACCGCAACCTGAAAGTGTTGGGCCAGGACGCCATCTACGCCACCGGCGATACCGCCTATGCCGCGGTGGATGAACTTGGCAACCACGCACTGATGACCTGCCAGCACGCCATCGCTCTCGGCCGCTCCTCCGGCAATAACGCTGCAGCCGATCTGCTGGGTATCGAGCCGATTCCCTACAGCCAACCCAAGTACGTCACCTGCCTGGACCTGGGCGCCTGGGGCGCTGTATTCACCGAAGGCTGGGAGCGCAAGGTGGTGCTGACCGGCAAGGAAGGCAAAGAGCTGAAAATGCAGATCAACACCCAGTGGATCTACCCGCCAGAGGCCAAGCGCGAGATCGCCCTGGCAGCCGCCGACCCGCTGATTCCGGTCGTCGCCTGATCGATGAGACGTGCCCAGGGCTGCTGCTGCCCTGGGCATGTCATGCTCAATCGCGGTAAATCTGCACCTGCAGCTTCGCCGGCGGGTCCTCCCCTTCAGCCCGTAACCATTCGCCTGGTGGTTGCCCGACCTGCTGGGCAAAGGTGCGTGAGAACGACGCCTGCGAGGCGTAGCCCACAGCATCGGCGATCACCTTGATCGGCATTCCCTCACGCAGCAGATCCTGCGCCACCTTCATGCGCCAGGCCGTTACATAGGCCATGGGCGTCATGCTCATGACCTCGGAGAACAGCGCTGCGAACTTGGTACGCGACATTTTCGCCAACGCGGCCAGACGCTCGACACTCCAGGCCAACTGGGGTTCCTGGTGAATGCAGATCAGCGCAGGCCCCAGTTGACTGTCCTGCAGCGCATAAAGCAGGCCGCTGGTTATGCGCCCTTCGTTCACAGCGCGGCGTACCAGCAGGACGAATACATATTCGAACAGCAGGTTCAGCGCCTTGCTCCGACCAGGTGCCGGCGTACGGAATTCGTTGACCAGTGAACCGATCACCGGCCCGAGCTGCTCAAGGGCGCTCAGCGGAAACACCAGGGTCTCCAAGAGACCCAATGGAAATGGCTGCTGCCCTGAACGCCCGAACTGGAACGAGGCGCAGATCAGATCCACACCCCCGGGCTGGTGCGCACGCAGCTTGTAGCAGCAGGTGCTGGGACAGAACAAAACGCTGGGTTCACTGATCGCGATACGAGGCTTGTCGGCGTGCACCATATCCAGTGCACCTCGCTCGATCACGTGGATGAATGCCATGCCAGGGGGCTTATCCAACACCAGGGTACCGTCTACCGGGCCGGCGAATAACAGTCGCCCTTGCAGGCTCGTGCGCTCGAAGAACTCGGAAAGAACATCCATATTGGCAATGACCTGATAAAGATTCTCTAGGGTGGTGAAAGCTCAACCGGTTAGAGCCCATGGGTTGAACCGTCGTCGATTGATAGACAGTTCAACCCATGAAAATTCCAACGGTTATTCACCCGGACGGAGAATCATCCGTGATTTACATCACAGTTTTTTACAGGCCCAAACCCTGAAATACCCATCCAACGATCAGATCAGCCCATAAGAATGACCATTGTCTTCTGACTGGGCCTGCATCTTGGCTCGCTCCTCCATGCGCTGGGCAATTTCTTCTTCGACTGCCTTCTGCTGCTCAGGTGGCAGCGCCTCGATCTCCTCTTCGGTCATGCCTATTTCCTTGAGGATACTGTCGCGCATCTTTTCGGCCGGAGTCATCGCCATATAGGCCTTGAAAGCCTCCAGCGCGGCGTTACCGCCCTCGTCGCCCAGTGGCTTTTCCACCTGACCTGAACTGACGGATGTCTCGACCTTGCCGTCTGACGCGTTCTGCAGAGCGACGCGCAAACGAGCGAAGCCCTCCTCCGTAGCCTGCCTGGCGCGGAACTCGCGTTCGGACTCGGCGTTCGCCGTGCGCGTGGTCTTCTCGACATTGCGCGCCAACTGGGCAAGCTCGCCCTGCTCTTCACTCTGCTTGCTGCGAAATCCCGTCAGGGATATGCCACCGTAACTGCCAATACCTCCAATCGTGCTCATGCCGTGCTCCTTGACTGAGTTGCAATTGCCAGGCGCACTGATTCAAGGCGCATGCCAGCTCATAAGGCGCACTTAACCAATTGAAATTATTGGTTTTTCTAATCGAATAAAAAGGAAGCGAGGCAACCCCTTGCCGTCAAGCGGCAAAGGGTTGCAGGGGCGGGCTCAGTGCTGCCCGCTCATTTGCCGGAAGGCATCGAGCAGTGCCTGGCTGAGATCGACCGAGGAGAACTTGGTCAGTACCGCATTGGCACCGACCGAACGCGCCTTCTCGGTATTCATGGTGCTGTCCAGCGAGGTGTGCAGCAGAACGTAGGTGTCAGCAATATCGGGACTGCGACGAATTTCCTGAACCAGGCTGTAGCCGTCCAGCTCCGGCATCTCGATGTCCGAGACCAGAAGCTCGAATGGCATGCCAGCCTGATGGTATTCGTGCAGTTGCTGCAGGGCAGCCTGGGCACTGCGCACAGCCGTGCAATCGAGCCCCAGCTGGCGCAGTACGTTGAGGGTCTGCTGCAGCGCGACTTGTGAGTCGTCGACCAGCAACACGCGGCGACCTTGTAGCAAGCGGGCATCCTGGCCATCGAGCAGTTGCCCGACGGGTGCTTCCTCCAGCGCAGGCGCAATGTCGTGCAGTACCTTCTCGATATCGAGAACCTGCACGATGGCGCCATCGATCTGCGTCACTCCCGTAATGAAGGCACGATTACCGGCCCCGGCGGGTGGCGGACGCACGTCACGGGTGGAGCACTGCACGATACGCTCGACACTCTTCACGTGCAGCCCCTGACGCGAGCGGCTCAACTCGGTGACGATCAGGCAACCGTCGTCTTCGTCAGCCGCACCGCGTTCGCCGATAGCCCGCGCCAGGTCGATCACCGTCATCGCGGCGCCACGCAAAGTGGCGATGCCGCGCACGTTGGGGTGACGATTGGGCAGCTTGGTCAAGGCTGGACAGGGAATGATCTCGTTGACCTTGAGCAGGTTGATCCCCAGCAGGCGGCCGCTATGCAAACGAAACAACAACAGCGATAGCGCGTCGCCGGTAACCAGACTCATGTACCTATCCTTAGAACGAACGTAGACCTAGGTTATAGCGACCGCATGGCCACGGACTTTAATCCGCGGCCAATTTCAGGGCCACTCGCCCGCGGTTCGGGCAGGTTTCCATGTAGCGGTGCGCTTCGACGAAATCCTCGAAGTCGAACACCTTGTCGATCACCGGCGTCAGCAGGCGGTCCGCAGTCATCTGATTGATGTGCGTGAGCGCGCGTTGCACAGCATCATTGTTCGGCTCGATTCCCAGCTCCGGGCACCCGGTGAAATCCAGCACGCAGTGACGGAAAAACTGCAGGTGCTTCTTGAATGCGGCACAAGCAGGGAAAGCCGTATCGTTGCCACCATTGATGCCGTAAAGGATCAGCTTGCCGCGCGGCGCGGCGATATCACCCAATAGCTTCATCTGCGGGCCGGCACACTGGTCGAGAATCACCTCGACACCCTTGCCTTCGGTGTAGCGCTCGACTTCCAGGACCAGGTCCTGTTCCTCGGTGGCGATCACCTTGTCGGCCCCCAGGCCACGCAGGAACTCGCGATCCTCCGAAGAACTGGTGGAAACGATGACCTTGGCACCCAGCGCCTTGGCCAGTTGCACGGTCTGTGGTGCCATGCAGTGGCTAGCCTCGGTGATCAGCACGTGCTGGCCGGGCTTGAGGTGAGCGAGATCGTTCAGCGCCAGGTAGCCGAACAGCAGGCTGGTGTAATGAACGCTGGCCTCGACCGGGCTGAGCACCTCGGGATAACGGGTCAGGGCATGGCTGGGCATCAGCACCAGATCGCCCCAGGTCGGGTAACGGTTCGGCGTGCCCGCCGGGAAACCGGCAACGGCGGTGCCGACTTCGAAGTCGCTCACGCCCTCGCCCAACGCCGCAACGGTGCCGGCCAGTTCGAAACCGGTACCGGCTGGAAGCTTGGCCTGCTCGGCCGCCAGGTTCTGACGCCACAGCACGTCTTTCCAGCCCAGGCCGACGGCCTGAACGCGCACCAAGACTTCGCCAGGGCCGGGCACAGGGGTCGGAACCTCTTCGTACTGGAGCACATCGGCATCGCCGAACTTATGAAAACGGATCATGCGGGACATCGCTTACCTCGAGCTTGATCGCGGATTAACACTTCATTGACTGTGGACTCTATCCGCTGTGCGGCGGCGACACTATCAGACTCTATCGATAGTCTTCATGCCTGTCAGTGATTCAGCGACTTTCAATCCGCTGCACACTGCCCGTACTATTGCCCGGGCAAAGGCTCTCATTTGCAGCGCCGTGCTGACAAGGCCCGTATCCCTCGAATGGTACCCGGATGAACCGCAACGACCTGCGCCGCCTCGATCTGAACCTGTTGATTGTCTTCGAGACTTTGATGCACGAGCGCAGCGTGACGCGAGCCGCGGAGAAGCTGTTTCTCGGCCAGCCCGCCATCAGTGCGGCGCTTGCTCGCCTGCGTACCCTGTTCGATGACCCCCTGTTCGTGCGTACCGGTCGCAGCATGGAACCGACACCGCGCGCGCAGGAGATCTTCGCCCTGCTCTCGCCGGCGCTGGATTCGATTTCCACCGCTGTCAGCCGCGCCGCCGATTTCGATCCTGCCACCAGCAAGGCGGTGTTTCGCATCGGCCTGTCCGATGACGTTGAATTTGCCCTGCTACCCGCCCTGCTCCGCCGCCTGCGCGCCGAAGCCCCCGGCGTGGTGCTGGTGATTCGCCGCACCAACTATTTGATGATGCCGGGGCTGTTGGCTTCAGGCGAAATCTCGGTGGGTGTGGCCTACACCGAAGAACTTCCGGCCAACGCCAAGCGCAAGATTCTCCGCCGCAGCAAGGCCAAACTGCTGCGTGCCGACACCGTACCCGGTGCGCTCAGCCTTGATGATTATTGCGCGCGCCCGCATGCGCTGGTGTCCTTCGCCGGCGACCTTACCGGCTTCATCGACGATGAGCTGGCCAAGATCGGGCGTGAGCGCCACATCGTGCTGGCTGTTCCGCAGTTCAACGGCCTGGCGACCCTCTTGGCAGAAACCGATATCGTCGCCAGCGTGCCGGATTACACCGCCGCCGCCTTGACCGCGGCAGGCGGCCTGCGCGCCGAGGAGCTGCCGCTACAGACGCAGACCTTCGAGCTGCACATGGCCTGGCGCGGCGCCCAGGACAACGACCCTGCCGAGCGCTGGCTGCGCTCGCGCATCCAGATGTTCTGCGGCGACCCGGACAGCCTCTGATAAATATCCGGAAACGCACCACCTAAGTGCCGGCAGGAACCTTGGTGCACCTTCATAGATCGAAATTGATATAAATCTGTCTTTTATCATTCCCGATGATATTCAAGTTCATGGCATTCGATTCGTAGCCCTCCGAGACTCGTCGCAGACTCCGCCAATCCACAAATCCGACTGGCGGAGTCACCCATGGAACAGCAGCACAAGAACATCTGGATATTCCCCCTGGCCCTCGCCGGCGTCCTCGCACTCAGCGGATGCGAACAGGCTGCGCAGACTCAGGCGCAAATGCCCGCACCCAAGGTCAGTGTCGCCGAGGTCATCGAACAGCCGATCAACGAGTGGGACGAGTTCACGGGGCGTCTCGAAGCGCCGCAATCCGTCGAAATCCGCCCACGCGTCTCCGGCTACATCGACAAGGTCGCCTTCGACGAAGGCACCCTGGTGAAGAAAGGCGATCTGCTGTTCCAGATCGACCCACGTCCGTTCCAGGCGGAAGTCAAACGCCTCGAAGCCCAACTGCAACAGGCCCGCGCCAGCCAGGCCCGTGCCGCCAACGAAGCGCGTCGTGGTGAGCGTCTGCGTCAGAGCAACGCCATCTCCGCCGAACTGGCCGATGCTCGTGCCAGCGCCGCCACCGAAGCTCAGGCTCAGGTCGCGGCAATCGCCGCCGAGCTGGAAAACGCCCGCCTCAACCTCAGTTTCACCCGCATCACTGCGCCCATCGACGGTCGCGTCAGCCGCGCCGAGATCACCGAAGGCAACCTGGTCGGTGCCGGCGAGAGCCTGCTGACCTCGGTGGTATCCACCGACAAGGTCTACGCCTACTTCGATGCCGATGAGCGCGCTTTCCTCAAGTATGTCGAACTGGCCCGTGAATCCGGTGCCGACGCCCGTGGCGCCAGTCCGGTGTACCTCGGCCTGTCCGATGAAGCCGACCACCCGCACCTGGGCCAGCTGGACTTTCTCGACAACCAGGTCAACCCGCGCACTGGCACCATTCGTGGTCGCGCCGTGTTCGACAACCAGGATGGTCGCTTTACCCCGGGTCTGTATGCGCGTCTGAAACTGGTGGGCAGCAAGCCCTATACCGCCACCCTGATCAAGGACGAAGCAGTCGGCACCGACCTGGGCAAGAAGTACGTGCTGGTGCTGGGTGACGACAACGCCGTGGCCTATCGCTCCATCGAGCTGGGACCGAAGCTCGAAGGTCTGCGCATCGTGCGTAGCGGCCTGAGCAAGGGCGAGAAGATCGTCGTCAACGGCCTGCAGCGCGCCATGCCCGGCTCCACCGTCGATCCGCAGCCGGTATCCATGGCCGATGACAGCACCCTGGAGCAACTGGCCCGCATGCGCCAGGCCGTCGATGGCAGCCAGGCCCCGCGTATCGCCGCCGAAAAAATCGAAGCTCGCTCGCCGCGCGGCTGATCCAGACCGCGCCCAGAGGAAAGACCCATGAATTTCTCGCAATTCTTCATCCAGCGGCCGATCTTCGCCGCGGTGCTGTCGCTGCTGATCCTGATCGGCGGCGCCATCTCGCTGTTCCAGCTACCGATCAGCGAATACCCTGAAGTGGTGCCGCCCACCGTGGTGGTGCGTGCCGATTTCCCCGGCGCCAACCCCAAGGTGATCGGTGAAACCGTCGCCTCGCCGCTGGAACAGGCCATCGTCGGCGTCGAGGGCATGCTCTATATGTCGTCGCAGTCGACCATCGACGGCCGCCTGACGCTGACCGTGACCTTCGCCCTCGGCACCGACCTGGACAACGCCCAGGTGCAGGTGCAGAACCGCGTCACCCGCACCATGCCTACCCTGCCTACCGAGGTGCAGCGTCTCGGCGTGACCGTGGACAAGGCCTCCCCGGACCTGACCATGGTGGTGCACCTGACCTCGCCGGATCAGCGCTACGACATGCTCTACCTGTCCAACTACGCCGCGCTCAATGTCAAGGACGAGCTGGCGCGTCTGGATGGCGTGGGCGACGTGCAGCTGTTCGGCATGGGCAACTATTCGCTACGCGTCTGGCTCGACCCGAACAAGGTAGCCTCGCGCGGGCTCACCGCCACCGACGTGGTCACCGCCATCCGCGAGCAGAACCGTCAGGTCGCCGCCGGCGCCCTCGGTGCACCGCCTTCCGATGCCGGCAACAGCTTCCAGCTGTCGATCAACGCCCAGGGCCGCCTGGTCTCCGAGGAAGAGTTCGAGAACATCATCATCCGCGTCGGCGACAACGGCGAGATCACCCGTTTGCGCGACATCGCCCGCGTCGAGCTGGGTTCGAACCAGTACGCCCTGCGCTCGCTGCTGAACAACCAGCCGGCGGTCGCCATCCCGGTATTCCAGCGCCCCGGCTCCAACGCCATCGAGATTTCCGACTCGGTGCGCGGGCGCATGGCCGAACTGAAGAAGTCCTTCCCGCAAGGCATGGACTACGAAGTGGTGTATGACCCGACCATCTTCGTGCGTGGTTCCATCGAGGCGGTGGTGCACACCCTGCTCGAAGCCGTGGTGCTGGTGGTGCTGGTGGTCGTGCTGTTCCTGCAGACCTGGCGCGCCTCGATCATTCCGCTAGCCGCGGTGCCGGTGTCCTTGATCGGCACCTTCGCGGTCATGCACATGTTCGGCTTCTCGCTCAACGCCCTGTCGCTGTTCGGCCTGGTGCTGGCCATCGGTATCGTGGTGGACGACGCCATCGTCGTGGTGGAGAACGTCGAGCGCAACATCGCTCTGGGCAAACCCCCGGTCGAGGCCACCCGCCAGGCCATGAAGGAAGTGACCGGTCCCATCGTCGCCACCGCTCTGGTGCTGTGCGCGGTGTTCGTGCCGACGGCCTTCATCTCCGGTCTTTCGGGGCAGTTCTACCAGCAGTTCGCCCTGACCATCGCCATTTCCACGGTGATTTCGGCGATCAACTCACTGACCCTGTCACCAGCCCTCGCCGCCATCCTGCTCAAGGATCACCACGCACCGAAAGATGCCTTCTCGCGCGGGCTCGATAAGCTGTTCGGTGGCTGGCTGTTCGCCCCGTTCAACCGCATGTTCGAGCGCGCCAGCAACCGCTACGTCGGCACCGTGCGTCGTGTGCTGCGTGGTAGCAGCATCGCCATGCTGATCTACGGTGGTCTGCTGGTGCTCGGTTACCTGGGTTTCTCCAGCACTCCGACCGGCTTCGTGCCGCAGCAGGACAAGCAGTATCTGGTTGCCTTCGCGCAGTTGCCGGACGCGGCGACGCTCGATCGCACCGAAGTGGTGATCAAACGCATGAGCGAAATCGCCGGCAAGCATCCGGGCGTGGAAAACACCGTGGCCTTCCCGGGCCTGTCGATCAACGGCTTCACCAACAGCCCCAACAGCGGCATCGTTTTCGTCACGCTCAAGGACTTCAGCCTGCGCAAGGACGAAAACATGTCTGCCGGCGCCATTGCCGCCGAGCTCAACGGCCAGTTCGGTGAAATTCAGGAAGCCTACCTCGCCATCTTCCCGCCGCCGCCGGTACAGGGCCTGGGCACCATTGGTGGCTTCCGTCTGCAGATTCAGGACCGTGGCAACCTGGGCTACGAAGAGCTGTACACGCAGACCCAGAACATCCTCAACAAGGCCCGCCAGTTGCCGGAGCTGAACCCGATGTCGGTGTTCACCAGCTACCAGGTCAACGTGCCGCAGGTCGATGCCGCCATCGACCGCGAAAAGGCCAAGACCCATGGTGTGGCCATCAGCGATATCTTCGACACCCTGCAGGTTTACCTGGGCTCGCTGTATGCCAACGACTTCAACCGTTTCGGCCGCACCTACCAGGTCAACGTCCAGGCCGACCAGCAATTCCGTCTGGAACCGGAGCAGATTGGTCAGCTCAAGGTGCGTAACAACCGTGGCGAGATGGTGCCGCTGTCGACCTTCGTCAAGGTCGATGACAGCTCCGGCCCGGATCGAGTGATGCACTACAACGGCTTCCTCACCGCCGAGATCAACGGTGCCGCCGCGCCAGGCTACAGCTCGGGCCAGGCCGAAGCAGCCATCGCCAAACTGCTGAACGAGGAACTGCCGATCGGCATGACCTTCGAGTGGACCGATCTGACCTACCAGCAGATCCTCGCCGGCAATACCGCGATCTTCATCTTCCCGCTCTGCGTGCTGCTGGCCTTCCTCGTGCTGGCCGCCCAGTACGAAAGCTGGAGCCTGCCGCTGGCGGTGATCCTGATCGTGCCCATCGTGCTCTTCACCGCCATCACCGGGGTGATCATCGCCGGGCTCGACAACAACATCTTTACCCAGATCGGCCTGATCGTGCTGGTGGGCCTGGCCTGCAAGAACGCCATCCTGATCGTCGAGTTCGCCAAGGAGAAACAGGAAGAGGGTCTCGATCGCGTCGCCGCCGTGCTGGAAGCCTGCCGTCTGCGTCTGCGCCCGATCCTGATGACCTCGATCGCCTTCATCATGGCCGTGGTGCCGCTGGTGCTGTCCAGCGGTGCGGGCGCCGAGATGCGCCATGCCATGGGCGTGGCGGTGTTCTCCGGGATGATCGGCGTGACCTTCTTCGGTCTCCTGCTGACTCCGGTGTTCTATGTCCTGATCCGCGGCTTCGTCGAGAAACGCGAAGCCCGCAAAGCCGCCCGTCTGCAGGAGTCGCATGCATGAAAGCCTTTGCCCCCGCTCTCCTGACCCTGGCGCTGTCGGCGTGCGCCGTCGGCCCGGACTATCGAGCGCCCGTAACCGACCCTGCGCGCATTGCCGCGCTGGAGGCGGCCGATTACGACCGCAGCCGTTTCGAAGCCGCCTGGTGGCAGCAGTTCGACGACCCGACGCTGAACCAGCTGGTGCAGCGTTCGCTGCAGGACAACCGCGAGTTGCGCGTGGCGTTCAACCGCCTGCGTGCGGCACGGGCGATCCGTGATGACGTGGCCAACGACCGCTTCCCCACCGTCACCAGCCGCGCCAGTGGCGAGTTCGGCAAGGCCCAGCAGCCGCCGACCACGGACGAGCGCATCCGTCAGGAACGCTACGACCTGGGGCTGGACATGGCCTGGGAAGTGGACCTGTTCGGCCGTATCCAGCGCCAATTGGAAGCCAGTGAAGCGCGCATCGAAGTGGCCGAAGCTGATTACTACCAGTTGCAGGTCAGCCTTATTGCCGAACTGGTCGATGCCTACGGAACCCTGCGTGGCGCACAACTGCGCGAAAGCATTGCCCGCGAGAACCTGAAGAATCAGGAGGATTCGCGTGCCATCACCGAGCAGTTGCGCGATGCCGGTGTTGGCAACGAGCTGGACGTACTGCGCGCCGATGCACGTCTGGCCGCCACCGAAGCCAGCCTGCCGCAACTGCAGGCGCAACAGGTGCGTGCACAGAATCGCATCGCTACCCTGCTTGGCCAGCGCCCGGAGCAGTTGCAGATCGATCTGTCGCCCAAACCCCTGCCGGTGATTGCCAAGGCGCTGCCCATCGGCAATCCGGCCGAGCTGCTGCGTCGCCGCCCGGATATCCAGGCGGCCGAGCGACAGCTGGCGGCGGCCACGGCACAGGTCGGCGTAGCGACTGCCGACCTGTTCCCGCGCGTCAGCCTCTCCGGCTTTCTCGGCTTTACCGCCGGGCGCGGCTCGCAGCTGGGTTCGTCTGCGGCCCGCGCCTGGGGTGTAGCGCCAAGTATCAGCTGGGCGGCCTTCGATCTCGGTAGCGTGCGGGCGCGTCTGCGCGGCGCCGAAGCCGAGGCCGATGGCGCGCTGTCGCAGTACGAGCAGCAGGTGTTGCTGGCGTTGGAAGAATCGGAAAACGCCTTCAGCGACTACGCCAAGCGCCAGCAGCGCCTGGTTTCCCTGGTGCGCCAGGCCGAAGCCAGCCGCGCGGCGGCGGATCAAGCGGCGATTCGCTATCGTGAAGGCACGGTGGATTTCCTCGTGCTGCTGGACGCCGAACGTGAGCGCCTGGCCGCCGAAGATGCCCAGGCCTCGGCCGAGGTCGAGCTCTACAGCGGTATCGTCGCGATCTACAAGGCGCTCGGCGGCGGCTGGCAGCCACAAGCCTGAACTGCTCTCCCCGGTCGGCAGTCCTGCCGACCCTCCTCAGCCCCGGAGTCGATGCTCAGGGGCTTTTTTTGCGCTCAGCTATCCCGGCGAATCCCAAGGGAGCCACGCAAATAGTCCGGCCAGACACATCAGATGGCGTGGAACGCTATCGGGGAACCGACCAGACCCGGGCCTCGGGAACCCGCCTCTGCGAGACGAGGCCGAACGGCGGTAAAGTGCAGCGCAACCCGAAGCAGAATGACGAAAACATGAACCTGCAGATCAGCAATGCCCTCACCCTCCTGCATCATCATCTTGGCGACAACCTGCTGGCGGTGCATCTGTTCGGTTCCGCCGTCAGCGGCGGCCTTAAGCCGGCAAGCGATATCGATATGCTGGTCACCGTCCGCACGCCCCTGAGCGACAGCACGCGCAAGGCCCTGATGACCGACCTGCTGAGGCTGTCGGCCTGGCCGGCCACCGCGCACCTGCGCCCGCTGGAGGTGACGCTGCTGGTGCACGAAGCCGTGCGGCCCTGGCGTTATCGGCCGATGCGCGAACTGCAGTTCGGCGAATGGCTGCGCGACGAACTGCAGGAGGGTCGCTTCGAGCCGGCCATGGCCGATCATGACCTGGCCATCCTGCTGAGCAAGGCGCGCCAGCACGCTATTAGCCTCATGGGCCCGCCGGCTGCCGAACTGTTCGAGCTGGTGCCTGAAGCGGACATGATTCGCGCCCTGCACGACACCGCGGCGCAATGGAGCGGACCGGACGACTGGCTGGGCGATGAATGCAACGTGGTCCTGGCTCTGGCACGCATCTGGCTGACACTGAGCAGCGGCGAGATCGCTACCAAGGACGGGGCGGCCGACTGGCTGCTCGAGCGCTTGCCTCCTGAGCACCGGCCGCTGCTGGAAACTGCGCGAGACGTCTACCTGGGCCAGGCCAGGGATGACCTGGCTCAGCGTCCCCAGGCATTGGCCGCTTTCATCGGCTATGCCCGGCGCCAGATCGACCGACTACGCAGCGAGTCGGCCAGCCGATAGACTGCCGTTTGGACCAGCGATGGACATGCCCATGACGCCCGACCAGATCGCCGCCTTCTGCCTCGCCCTGCCCGGCGCCCGCGAAGACCTCAAGTGGGGCAGCAACCGGGTGTTCTCGGTGGCTGGCAACAAGATGTTCGCCATTCTTGATTTTCTTGGCGAGGATTTGGCCTTCAAGGTCGATAACGACCTGTTTCTCGGTCATGTAGACCGTCCAGGCATCCGCCCTGCCCCGTATCTGGCTCGTGCTTACTGGATCAGTATGAGCGCCCACCGGCCGCCGCTGGGCGACGATGAGCTGCGCCAGTTGCTGACGCGCTCGCATCAACTGGTGGTGCGCCGCCTGCCCAAGCGCCTGCAACCCGGCCTGCTACTGGACGAATAAGGGTATGTGGTGGGGGATGTAGGCGCCGTCGAGCAGCAGCAGATCGATCCAGAACAGTTGATGAACTGCGATGATCAGCCAGAAAACAGCCTGATAGGAAACCTTGCGCGTCTTGTGCCGGAATGTCTGCTGAGCGATCAGCGCACCTGGCCAACCACCAGCCAGCTCGACCAGATGCAGGGTGTTTTCCGCCGTGCGTCGGCCGCCGCTCTGAGCGCTGCGTTTATCCAGCCAGTACTGCAGGAAACTCAGCAGGCTGGCCAGCAGATAAAGCGGCAATACCCACCAGAGCCCCCTGCCGAACAGCGTCACGCAGCCGAGCAATGGCAGGATGCACAGCAAAGCGAGCACCAAGGCCTTGCTGGAGAAGTTCTGGATGGAGCCTTGAGTCGATGACCGGTGCGTGGATTTGGCAGCAGCCTTTCGCACTACCGGTGCCGCCGTGCCGGGCGTTTTCGGTTTGCGCCGGATAGACTGGCGATCGAGGCTGAGCTCACCAGTCAGGCGCAAGTGCTCGGCCCGTGGCCGCCCTCTTTCCTCACGCCCCTCGATGAACAGCACTTCGTCGCCCGGCTGCGGGCGACGATCACCGCGCATCACCGAGATGTGCGCGAAGACTTCAGCGCCGCCGTTGAGCGGCTGGATGAAACCAAAACCCTTGGCGTCATCCCAGCTTTTAAGACGCCCCTTGCGTTCGTTGCCGATCACGGTTGCGCCGTGCTCCAGTCGATCAGGTGCAGTTGCCAGGTGGCGAGAATCACCAGGCCGAAGGCAATGCGGTACCAGGCGAACACCGCATAACTGTGGCTGGTGATGAACTTGAGCAGTGCGCGCACGGTGATCATCGCCACGATGAAGGTGCTGACGAAACCGATGGCGAAGATCGGCAAGTCGCTTATCTGCAGGATGTCGCGGTACTTGACCAGCGAATAGACCGTAGCCGCGACCATGGTCGGCATGGCCAGGAAGAAGGAGAACTCGGTCGCGGCCTTGCGCGACAACCCAAATACCAGGCCGCCAATGATGGTGGCGCCCGAACGCGACGTACCCGGAATCAGTGCCAGACATTGCGCAAGGCCAACCTTCAATGCCAGCTTCCAGGTCATGTCGTCGACCGTTTCGGCCTTGATCGCGTGTTCGCGCTTCTCCGCCCAGAGCATGATGATGCCGCCAATGATCAATGCCATGGCCACTGTGATCGGATTGAACAGCCAATGCTCGATCAGATCGGCGAAGGCCAGGCCAAAGATCACCGCAGGAATGAACGCCAGCAGCAGGTTGAAGGTGAAACGCTGCGCGTTCGGGTCGCTGGGCAAACCGACGACGACGCCGAGCACCTTGGCTCGAAATTCCCAGATAACCGCCAGGATGGCGCCAAGCTGGATGATGATCTTGAACGCAGTCGCCTTTTCGCCATTGAAGCCCAGCAAGTCACCGACCACGATCAGGTGTCCGGTGCTGGAAATCGGCAAGAACTCGGTCAAGCCTTCCACTATGCCCAGAATCAGGGCCTGAAAGGCCACCCAGAAATCCATCAAATCCCCCAAAGCGCGGCAACTACCTACGCGTAAAACTCAGAACGTGGAGCATGGCCCCGGCCCTGGGACACAAAACCGTCATGGAGGTTCCTTGCGACGGTCTAGCCCGGTGCTCATTCAGGTTCTGCCTCGGGCTGCCGAAATGCTATCAGACAACTAGAGTGAATAATGCCTCGATGTGACAGTATTGCTCTGCACCCTTCGAGGCAGCCCTGAAGCCGACAATTACAACAATCAGGAATTCGTCCATGAACAGCTTACGTAGTCTTCCCATCAGCCGCCGTCTATGGCTGATCCTGGCGCTGGCCATTCTGACGCTGATCTTGCAGGGCGCCTACATGCTGCGCCAGATCCACACCGATCTTTACGCCGGCAAATCGGAAAAGACCGAGCATGTGGTGCAGAGCGCGGCCGGTATTCTCAAGCACTTCCATGACCTGGAAAGCGCCGGCAGCCTGAGCCGCGAAGAGGCGCAGAAGCAGGCCATGGAAGTGGTACGCGGTTTGCGCTACGACGGCCAGGAGTACTTCTGGATCAATGACCAGACCCCGGTGATGCTCATGCATCCGATGAATGCCAAGCTCGAGGGGCAGAACCTTTCCGGCTTCAAGGACCCGGACGGCAAGGCGCTGTTCAACGACATGGTTGCCATTACCCGCAGCCAGGGGGCCGGCCAGGTCGACTACCGCTGGCCAAAACCCGGCGCCACTGACCCGGTACCGAAAATCTCCTATGTCGAGCTGTTCCAGCCCTGGGGTTGGATCATCGGCTCCGGCGTCTATGTCGATGACGTGCAGGCGGAGTTCAGGGCCCAGGCAGTGAAAGCCATGAGCATCGGTCTGCTGATCGCCCTGCTCCTGACTGGACTGGTGGTGCTGATCACTCGCAGCATCGTGCAGCCGCTGCAGGCCGCAGTGGACGCCATGGCCAGCATTTCCAGCGGCGAAGGCGACCTGACTCGCAACCTCGACACCCATGGGCGTGACGAGTTGACCGCCCTGGCGACCTATTTCAATGCCTTCACCGCGAAGCTGCGTCATGTGATCCGGCAGATGCTCGATTCAGCGGGGTCGCTCGATCAGGCTGCCCGCTCGCTTGGCGACATCTCCAGCGAAGCGCAGCGCCACAGCCAGCAACAGGCGCAGCAGATGGAACTGGTGGCGACCGCCGTCAACGAGGTGACCTACGGCGTGCAGGACGTGGCGAAAAACGCCGAGCACGCCTCCAGCGAGATGCACACCGCCGAGGAGCAGGCCAGCCAGGGCCAGCAGAACATCGAGGCGAGCCTGCGCCAGATCGATCAGCTGTCGGGCACCATCGACAAGGCCGTCGAGGTGATCCAATCGCTGGCCAGTGAGAGCACGCAGATCGGCAGCGTGCTGGAGGTGATCCGTTCCATCGCCGAGCAAACCAACCTGCTCGCTCTCAACGCCGCCATCGAGGCTGCCCGCGCCGGTGAGCAGGGCCGTGGTTTCGCCGTGGTCGCGGACGAAGTGAGGCTTCTGGCGCAACGTACCCAGCAGTCCACCGCTGAAATTCAGGGTATGATCGAGCGCCTGCAAGGCAACTCCGAGGCCGCCGTCAAGGTGATCAACGACAGCAGCCGTGCTTCCCAGCTGACCGTGGAACAGGCCAGCCAGGCTGGCGAGAGCCTCGCCCAGATCGCCCAATCGCTACGCAACCTGACCGGGCTCAACGCCTCGATCGCCAGCGCCACCCTGCAACAATCCCACGTGGTGGAAGACATCAATCAGAACGTCACGCAGACGGCAGCACTGGCCCACAACACCGCCGAGGCTGCCGAACAGTCGAGCGCAGCCAGCCAGCACCTGAAACAGCTGGCCGACCAGCTCAATCGTCTGCTTGGGCAGTTCCGCGTATGAGTCGAGCATGAGCAGCATGCAACATCAGGAGGTCGATTTCAGTCGGCCGCAGAACCAGGACCTGATCTGGGACCTGGACAGCATGGCCCGCCGCGAGCTGGCCGAGCGTTTCATCAAGCTGTTCGAGAATCGCCTGTGCGTCTATTCCGAATCGGTGGGGCAGCTGTACACCAACTACAGCCTGCACTTCCCCACCGATCTCGGTCGCAAGATGGTGGTGCTGCCCAACCCCTACGCCTTCCACGACACCCTGCACGGCATCGACAGCCAGGCCATCCGCAAGACGGGCCTGTGCGTATTGCCGGGCAAGGTTCTGGGCAAGCCGGGCCTGCTGCTCAGCACCCAGATCAAGGACGATGGGCCTGCGCCCAAGACCATGCCCTTCAAACCGGCACTGGCGCAGATCATCAGCAACCAGAAGAAAATCGGTGATCTGTTCCTGCCGGTATTGATGAAGGGCGACCTGCGTGAGTTCGACCAGCAGATGCCCTACATCCACCTGCATCGCCTGCAACTGGCACGCCTGGAGCGACTGTCGAGCTTCGAGCGCGACGACATCCAGCAAACCATCACCCGTAAGCTGCTGATGCTCTATCGACAAGCCGACAGCCTGGTGTGCTGAACCGCCGGCATCAGTACAATCGCCACCCTTTTCATATTTGAGGACGCCGGATGTCCTGGCTCGAACTCGTTGCTGCCGGGCTCGGCATCGTCGCGGTATGGCTGACGGTCAGACAGAACCCCTGGTGCTGGCCCATCGGCCTGGTGATGGTGTTGCTCTACGCCTGGCTGTTCTATGACTGGCGCCTGTACTCCAATCTGCTTCTGCAACTGTTGTTCGCCGCGCTGCAGCTCTACGGCTGGTGGCAGTGGACCCGTGGCGGCGAATGCCATGATGGGCGCAAGGTCAGCCGCCTGGGCATGGTCGCAGCCCTGACTGGCCTGTTGATCGGCACGCTCGGTGCCGGGCTGCTCGGCTATCTCATGGCGACCTACACCGACGCCAGCTCGCCCTGGCTGGATTCAGCGCTGACTGCCTTCAGCCTGGTCGCGCAACTGTGGATGGCGCAGAAACGCCTGCAATGCTGGGCGCTTTGGGTGGTGGTAGACCTCTGCTACGTGGCCTTCTTCCTCTATAGCGAGCTGTATCTTACTGCTGGTCTCTACGCTGCTTTCACCGCATTGGCCGTCAGCGGCTGGTTGAGCTGGCGTCGCGACCCGGCGTTGCAGTACGCGCCATGAAAGTACTGGTGCTGACCGGGCCGGAGTCCAGCGGCAAAAGCTGGCTTGCGGCGCAAATACAGGCACGCTTCGGTGGCGTGGTGGTGGGCGAGTACGTGCGCCATTTCATCGATGAGCAGCGGCGCGATACCTGTTACGCCGACATCGCCGAGATCGCGCGCGGGCAACTGGCCTGGGAGGATGCTGCGCGGGCAGTCAGGCCGCCACTGCTGATTCTCGACACCCACCTGCTGAGCAACATGCTCTGGAGCCGTTGCCTGTTTGGCGACTGTCCGCAGTGGTTGGAGGCCGAATTGCTGGCGCGTCACTACGACCAGCATCTGTTGCTCGACCCCGCTGGCGTGCCCTGGGTCGAAGATGGCCAGCGTTGCCAGCCACAGTTGGCAGAGCGCCAGGCTTTTCATCAGGCTTGCCGGGATTGGCTGCAGGGTAACGGGCAGCGTTTCTGCGAACTTTCAGGTGACTGGGACGAGAGGCGACAGGAAGCGCTGAAGCAGGTCGCAACGCTGCTCGGCTCAGCGAATCAGTACGCTGGCCCAGGCCACTAACAGGCTCAGGCACACCACCAGCGTCAACGGCGTACGCAGTGCCGGATACCATTGCGGCGCCAGTCCTACGCGTACCGCGTGCATGTCTGCCAGATACAGGCCGATAAAGGCAAAAAGGAAAATCGGTAGCGACAAGCCCATCGGCAGTCCGCCAGCCAGTGCAGCCCAGCCCAGCAACGGCGGGATCACCGAGAGCCCCAATTGCAACTTGGCATTCTCGTCGGTTTCCTCCGCCCGCATCGCCAACCCCCAGTGGATGGCGCCCATGAAAGCCAGGATCACGGCTGCGAAATCCAGCAACGCCCCCAGCACGAAAGGCCGCCAGCCCATGGGAATCACCCAGATACCCAGCGCACCGCCAACGAATGGAACCAACCCGGCATAACCCAGCAACACGGCCAGTTGCGGCGGCTTCTCGGCGTCGAATGGGTGCATGGCGATCTCCTTGGCGATAGGTGTCCCGAGCACCTTAGCAGTGTTTCTCAAGCGTTACAGCCATGAGTCTCAGCGCAGACGATGCTTGTGCAGCAAGCGATAGAAGGTTGGCCGAGACACCCCGAGCGTCCGCGCCGCCTGGCTCATGTTGTTGGCGTAGCGGCCCAGGACGTCGTTCAGCGCCTGCCGTTCGGCCCGCAGTATGTAGTCTTCCAGCGTTACCGGGGCGTCGATGCTGGCCTGTGCCGGGCGCAAGCCAAGGTCGGCTGCAAGAATCTGTCGCCCTTGAGCCAGCACCAGTGCGCGTATCACGCGATTGCGCAGCTCGCGCACATTGCCTGGCCAGGTATGGCTGATCATGGCGTCGATCGCTTCTTCACTGAAACGCCGATGATGCCGCCCGATCATCGCCCCGTGCTGTTTGGCGAAATGCTCGGCCAGCAGCGACAGGTCGCCTGGATGTTCGCGCAGATTCGGCGTTTGCAGCTGTTGCGCCGCCAATTGATGAAATAGATCCCGTCTGAAACGTCCCTGCTGGACTGCCTGCGCCAACTCGCCTCGGTCCAGGGTCAATAGATGTGTTTGAGGATGGCGCTGCAGGTAGTCCAGCAACCTTTGCTGGTCAGCCGCAGAAAGCAGGGAGGCGTTTTCGAGCAGTACGCTGGTAACGCTCGATGCGGCGAGAGCGCCCTCGTCGAGAGGCTCGGCGCAGTCGATAGCGCGCATGGCCTGGGCTGCAAAGGATGAGCGCTGATGGAGCAAGCGGGCCAGAAGATGTTTGCCACTACCACGTTCCCCGCTGACCAGCAGCGGCCCATCGATACGACTCAGGCGATCCAGCTGCCGACGCAGACTGCGCGCTGCACCGCAATTACCCAAGAACTGCGGCAGTTGTCGTCCGCTTTTCAATCTGCGCAAGCGAGTGACTGCCTGCGCCTGTTGCAAGGTCTCCAGTAAGCGGGGCATTTCCCCCGGCAATGTCAGCGCGGCGAAACACCATTCGCCGGCCAGCTCTTCGCTGCCGACCTGCCTCAATCGCTCGGCATCCGCCAGCACGATGCAACCCAGTCCCGTCAGTTGCAGCTGTTTGAGCAATGCATGACTCGGTCGCTGATCGAGGTACAACAAGAGTGCGTCACCTGCATGGCCATTGAGCGTTTCTGGCGTGCAGTGCTGCACCGACCAGCCAGCGGCCTGCAATGGTTGAAGCAGCGCTTCGCATGCATCGAAAGGATCGAGCATCAGTAATTGCCGGGATGCGACGGAAACAGCCTCCAACATACTCCATCCTTGGCGCCATTATTTTGTAATTCCAATAAAAACAACAATTTGGCGCTCGCAAACGTAAAGCTAGCAAGAACTTTGACGCTTCATGGATCATTTCTCTATATGCATTGTTCCTACTGGTTATTGCAGAGTTTTCATGATCAAGGGGATGGCACCTTGCCAATAGTCTGCAGTATTGGCATAACAGACCGATTAATAAGAACGCTACAAGGAAGTCTCTGATGCGTCTGCTCCGCCGTACCCTTAAAATTTTCATCTTGCTGGCGCTTATCGGCCTGGCGGTGGCGCTGTATTACGTCGCCAACCCCAACCTGCCGACCTATCAGCAGCCCAGAGATTTGCACTATCTGGACCAGTGGAGCGAAGAGCAGCGCCAGACCTATTACTACACGCCGCAGGGCACCACGGTTAAAGGCCTGCGCTATGACTGGTTCAGCGCGCTGGAAATGCCATTCGGTACCGAGAAATTCGCCCGCCTCGATTATCTGGCCCGCTTCGGCTTTCTCACCGATCCCAAGCAGCAGCCAAGCGCTCTGAATCCCGGCAATCTGCCTGTCGGTTTTACCCGTCACCAGGACAACGAAAGCGGCGAGCACTTTCTCGATATCAGTTGCGCCGCCTGCCATACCGGCGAGCTGCGCTACAAAGGCCAGGCCGTGCGTATCGACGGCGGTGCTGCCCTGCACTCGCTGGCCTCCACCGTACCCACCCTGCGCGGCGGCGGTTTTGGCCAGGCGCTAGGCATGAGCATGGCCTTCACCTATTACAACCCGCTGAAATTCCGTCGTTTCGCCCAGGAAGTCCTGGGTGATCAATACCCGCAAGGCCGTGACCAACTGCGCGAGGACTTCAAGCAAGTGCTCGACCGGCTGCTGGCTACGGCTTTCAACGACTGGCACCGCGGCCTGTATCCGACCGAAGAAGGCTTTGGCCGTACCGATGCATTCGGTCGTATCGCCAATACCGTGTTCGGCGATGTGCTGGATGACGCCAACTACCGCGTCGCCAATGCCCCGGTCAGCTACCCGCAACTCTGGGACATCTGGAAATTCGACTGGGTGCAATGGAATGGCTCGGCCATGCAGCCGATGGCGCGCAACGTTGGCGAAGCCCTTGGCGTCGGTGCCAGCCTGCATCTGCTCGACGAACACGGCAAAGGCGTCGCCGAGGCTGATCGCTATGCCTCCAGCGTGCGCCTGCATGGCCTCTACACCCTGGAGGAAACCTTGAAACGGCTGCAGCCACCCAAGTGGCCAGAGGCTGTATTCGGCAAGGTGGATCTGCCGCTGGCCAGCCGTGGCAAGGCGCTCTACACCGAGAATTGCGCCTATTGCCATGCCCCCGATCCCAAGCCGCGCGACCAGCGCCTGGCTCCTTCGCGCGACCCTGAGTGGAAGATGCGCGTCGTACCGATCAGCATCGTCGGCACCGACCCGACTACCGCCGACAACATCGCTGATCATCGTTTCGATATCAGTCGCCTGGGCTGGACCAAGGCTGAGCTGTCGCGCCTGGATGTGAAGTTGTTCGGCTCCAGCCTCGATGAGGTCGATTTCAAGAGCATTTCCAGCGCCAAGGGCCTGGCCTATATCACCGCTTACGTGGAAAACCGCGCCTATCAGGACGCCGGCATCGGGCCACGCCAGCGCAAGGAAATGGACGGCTATGGCCTGCCTATCGGCGTCCAGGAAAAGCGCGGCTACAAGGCCCGCCCACTCGACGGCATCTGGGCCACCCCACCCTTCCTGCACAACGGTTCGGTACCCAATCTGTTCGAGTTGCTCTCTCCCGTATACGAGCGGCAGGCCCAGTTCTGGGTCGGTAATTTCGAATTCGACCCGGTACGCGTGGGCTATCGCAGCGACAAGTTCCCGGGGGGCTTCCTGCTCGATACCCGCGTTACCGGCAATGGCAATGGTGGCCATGAGTTCCGCGATGGCTGCCGTCAGGAGGGCGTCATCGGGCGCGCCTTGTCACCCGACGAACGCCTGGCGCTGATCGAATACCTGAAAGTGCTGGGTAATGCCGATCTGGAAACTCAGCTCAGTGACGTGCCGGTACAAGCCTGGACGCCCGGCCCGAACTGCGAAGGCTGATTTCAACCGATATCTAGAACAAGGATTGCAACGATGTTGAAACGCTTTTGGCTCTGGCTCGGTCGCCTGCTCGGCAAACTGCTGCTCACCGTCGCCCTTGTAGGCCTGGTTGGCTGGGGCCTGGGTGAAGCCTATTACGCCTGGAAATTCTCCGGCCCGGTTTCCACGCAAGAACAGATCGCGCCGGATGAGGCCGCGCTCACCAGATTGATCATCGAAGACGCGGTACGTATCGTCGAGCAGCACCGCGACAATACCCGCGTGCTGCGCGATGCGCATGCCAAGGCCCATGGTTGCGTCAAGGCCGAAGTCCAGGTGCTGGACGATCTCGATGAGAGCCTGCGCCAGGGTGTGTTCGCCGAGCCGGGCCACACCTGGCAGGCTTGGATGCGCCTGTCCAACGGCAATGCCTACCCGCAGTTCGACCGTGCTCGCGATGCGCGCGGCATGGCCATCAAACTGCTCGACGTACCTGGCGAGAAACTCATGAAGAGCTCGGCGCATGCTGGCGAACAGGATTTCGTGATGTTCAACCATCCAGCCTTCTTCGTTCGCGACGTGGCTGAGTACCGTACCAACTTCGCCGCCCAGGCCGATGGCAAGAAGGCCCTGGCGTTCTTCCCCAGCTGGGATCCGCGCACCTGGGAGGCACGCCACCTGATCATCGCCCTGAAGACCCTGGCTCCGGCGCCAGAAAGCCCCGTGGCCACTACCTACAACTCCATCGCGCCGTTCAAGCTCGGCGAGTTGAACATCAAGTACCGCGTGGTGCCGGCCCCACAGAATTGCCCACCCTACGAGCTGCCGGAACAAAACACCGACCTGCCCAACTTCCTGCGTAATGCGCTCTACCAGCAGTTGTCACTGGACCGTGCGCCGGCCTGTTTTGAACTTCAGGTGCAAAAGCAGAACGCGCAGTACTACATGCCCATCGAAGATCCGACAGTCGAATGGAGTGAAAAGATATCGCCCTTCGAGAGCGTTGCACGTATTACCGTACACCCGCAGGACTTCGATAGCCGTGAACAAAACCTGTTCTGCGACAATTTGTCCTTCAACCCCTGGCATGCACTTCCCGAACACCGGCCTATCGGTGGCATAAACCGTTTGCGCAAGTCGGTATATGAGGCGGTAAGCGCCTATCGCCATCAGCGCAACGCCCCAGCCCCCGCTAACGCTGCGCCGCAGCCAGTTGCGCAAGAAACAGAGGTGGAACTTTCGCAGTAGAGAGTTGTAGCCGGCGAGACGCCAGAAGTTTTTATCAAGGCACACTACACCGGTAATAAAACTTTTTTCAGCCATGTGTGACTTATGGGTCTGCTGAGTTCATCAACAACATTGAAAGGCCAACATCAATAACCTGTTGGCCGCCATTGATTGTTGGGAACAACTCGGAGAAGCCGACCCCATGAACACACCGCTGCGTTTCAACGAAGCCCTGCTGATTGCCGATCGCGCCTTCCGCCCGTTCCAGTGCGTGGCCTGGGCTCCGCAGGACGGCACCGGCGTCGTCAGCATCAGCGTCATCGACCGCACCAACACCCGCCTGCTCGGCCGCACCCAGCTGTCCAGCGCCACTTACAGTGACCCGCAACAGCTGGAAGACGCACTGCAGCGCTCCCGTGATGAGCTGCGCAGCCAAGGTTTTGACCTGGCGCCTTGGAGCATGCCGGAATAAACCCCGCCGGGGCGCCTTGCGCGCCCCCAGATTTGCCCGTTGCGCCTGGCCGCCAGCGACTGCAGACTGCTGCGATCACCCACTGTGCCGAGCCTAGCGCCATGCTTGAACTGCGCCCCAACTGCGAGAACTGCGATGCGATCTGCCTGCGTCCAGTGTTGATGCCCTGATCTGCTCCTTCGAGTGCACCTTCTGCCGCTCCTGCGCCGAATCCGTCCTGGCGCTACGCTGCCCGAACTGCGGTGGTGAACTGGTGAAGCGCCCGATTCGCCCGGCCGAAAAGCTCGAACGCTTCCCCGCCTCCAGCAAACGCGTACTCAAGGCCTGACATGAAAAAGGGGCGACTCCAGTCGCCCCTTTTTCATGTGCAAGACGCTTATCAGTAGTAGGCGTTCTCGCGATTGCTGTGGTCGGTCACGTCACGCACCCCCTTGAGTTCAGGAATGCGCTCGAGCAAGGTCTTCTCGATGCCTTCCTTGAGGGTGTAATCGGCTTGGCCACAACCCTGGCAACCACCGCCGAACTGCAGCACGGCAATGCCCTCTTCGACCACGTCGATCAGCGTCACCTGGCCGCCATGGCTGGCCAGGCCGGGATTGATCTCGGTCTGCAGGTAGTAGTTGATGCGTTCGTTGAGTGGACTGTCTTCGTTGACCATCGGCACCTTGGCGTTCGGCGCCTTGATGGTCAGCTGGCCGCCCATGCGATCGGTGGCGTAGTCGACGACTGCGTCTTCCAGGAAAGGCTCACTGATGCCATCGATCCAGGCGGTGAAACTGGCCAGGCCAACGGCGGTGTCTTCAGGCTTCTGCTCACCCGGCTTGCAGTAGGCAATGCAGGTTTCCGCGTAAGGCGTACCCGGCTGGGTGATGAAAACTCGGATGCCGATACCCGGAGTGTCCTGCTTGCTCAGCAGCTCGGCCAGGTAATCTTCGGCAGCTTGGGTAATGATGATGGCGCTCATGGCAACTCCTCGCGAACATGAGCGCAGTGTACGCCAGAGCGCCGCCCGGTTAAAGCCCAACTAAATTAGTAGGAATTGATCGCAGCCATAGCTGCCATGCAACAAGCGATCTGGAGCGCACTTCACGTGCGCTCCGGTGCGTTTAGAGGTTCTGATAGCGGTTCATATCCAGCACGCCTGTCTCCAACGGCTGGGTTTCGCGAATATGCTCGGCGAGATCGTGAAAATAGCGCCAGAACTCGGGATGACTGCGCCGTACACCCCAGCGCTCGACGATTTGCTCGAAGGATTTTGCGTCGCTAACACCTTCCATCTGCTTGACGAAGGTATCCACCTCCCCCGCTTCGACCGTGAACAGGAAATTCGGGTAGCTGCTCAGCACTTCCGGGTAGATGGTCAGGGTGTCCAGGCGCGGTTGATAGCGCAGCTCCTCTCCCAGCATGAACGCCACGTTGCTGTGCGCACGGTTGCGCAGCAGGCTGTAGATCTCGCGCGAACCATCACTCAGTTCCACCCGCAACATCGTCGCCTCTGGCAGTTGATCGATCACCCGCAAGCCGCCCGCCGGACGACTGGCCAGGCGCGCCAACGTCTGCTCGACATCTTGCAGCTCCCTGGGCAAACCGTCGCGATAACACTGCGCGCCCGTGCAGCGGTTGATCGGATCAGGACGCGCGTTGAGCTTGGCGTAGCGCTGCAGCAGCTGTTCGGCGAACTGCTTCTTCGGATCGTCACCGGTCAGGCCAATGGCGCTCGGTGAACGATGATCGACCGAGGTGTAGTCCAGCAGCATCTTCAACTTGCCGCTGTTCTGATACCAGTCATCCAGGTAAGCCTCACGAGAACGCGCCGGCAGCAGGCGCAGGAAGTTCACTTCGGCGCCATTGCGGATCAGATCGAAATACAACCGCGTCTGCGCCTGGTGCGAAACGTTGCCGAACACGTCGAAGTTGACCACCAACTGGTAGTAGGTGCGCTCCAGCAGCGGGTAATCCATCCACCAGAGGGTCTGCGGAATTTCCCCGAGCAGGCCTTTGCGCACCGAGGCACTGTCGTGCTGGCGAAAGATCGACAGCAGCGCGTTGTCATTGCCGCTCCAGATATGCGCCCAGTCCGCAGGAGGTGCGTCGGCGTAAGCGTCCTTGCGCAGGTTCTCGTAATCGTTGCGCTTGTCGCGATAGTTGCGCCACAGGCCCAACAGATCGCCGATATCGTCGAACTGGCCGGGCATGGCCAACAGCGGCGTGGCCTCGCGCTGGTAATTGGCATCGGTGATGTAGAGATCGTGCTCCGGCGCCTGGAACACGGCCCAGAAGTTGTCGCGAATCACGTCAGTGGCGATCTGCCCGCGGCACACCGGACCACGGATGAAGGTACGCACGAAATACTCGGCGTTATCCAGCATGAACTGATAGCGCGCACGCGCCGGAATCGCGGCGAAGGTTTCGAAGGGGTTGGCGCGACGTTGTGCGCCGTAACCCGGCACAGCGTCCAGCGCCCAGTCTTCGCCGAAGAACAGCTCCTTGACCCGCGCCAGCTTGGCGTCATCCAACGGATAGGTGATATGCGTCTTGTGCACGATCACGCCCTGGATCGGCCATAGCCGGTAGTAGAACTCGGTGCCCGGATCGTCGTTGGGGCGGCGCGTGGCGATAGGATCGATGGGTTTGCCGCTGGGGGTACGCGAACGGACCATCTGGAAGAAGTGCCCAGGCTCACCGCCCTCGAAGTGCAAATGCGCGAGGAACAGGTGCTCGTAGAGCCAGCGCGCCACCAGATCCTGCCGCGCACCGGGCGCATTCATGAAGCTTTCCCAATCCTCCACCTGGCGCAACTCGATTGCACTGGGTTTGAGCGCCTGTTCGGCGACCGGTGCACCCTGGGCCAGCCACTGTTCCAGGGTGGCGTACTCGTCATCGTTCAGCCCCGTCACGGCGAACGGCATGCCGCCATGGGGATTCTTCTGCGCATAGGCAGCGAACTCGCCCGGCAATGGGCAGCTGTTGCTGCGGGTGATGGCAATGTCGAGATTGTCAGGGAGCTTGGCATTGGGCTCGATCGGTTGGCTACGACCCAGCTCCAGCATGCGTTTGATCAGCGCCGCCTGGTCGTTCCCGCCATCGAGCACGGAATGAAAGTCGCGCTGGCGCCAGGCTGCCTCGCCATGTGCGTCCAGATAAAGCCGAGTGGTCGCTTGCGCCTTGCTGCGCGTACCGTCGTACACCAGTTGCTTGCTGGCGCCGCGAGCAATGCCCTCACCGCTACCGAGATTGAGCTGGCACGGCGCGTCATAGCAGGTATGGCAGGCCACGCATTTGTGGGTGAGGATCGGTTGGACATCATCGATATAGGAAATCGCTTCCGCACGGGCCAGGCCAGCTGCGAAAGAAAGAAGAAACAGAGCAGCAGGCTTGAGCATGACCACGTCCTTGAGTGCGATGCTGGCAATTCTAACGAGACGGCGCCCCCAGCAACATGAATGAAATTCATGAAAAGCCCGCTAGTGCTCCAGAACCCTGCAGCTTTGCTATCATCGCCCACCTTTGTTTCCGCTTTGCTCAGGTAGTTCTCATGTCCGATCGCAGCGCCCGCCTCCAAGCCCTCCAGCAAGCCCTGAAGGAGCGCATCCTGATCCTCGATGGCGGCATGGGCACCATGATCCAGAGCTACAAGCTGGAAGAGGCCGACTACCGCGGCGAGCGCTTCGCCGACTGGCCGAGCGATGTAAAAGGCAACAACGACCTGTTGTTGCTCAGCCAGCCGCAGGTCATCGCTGCCATCGAGAAGGCCTATCTGGATGCCGGCGCCGACATTCTGGAAACCAATACCTTCAATGCCACCCAGGTATCCCAGGCCGACTACGGCATGGAAGGCCTGGCCTATGAGCTGAACGTCGCCGGTGCCCGTGTAGCCCGTGAAGTGGCCGACGCCAAGACCCTGGAAACCCCGGATCGCCCGCGCTTCGTCGCCGGCGTGCTTGGCCCGACCAGCCGCACCTGCTCGATTTCCCCTGACGTCAACGATCCCGGCTACCGCAACGTTACCTTCGATGAACTGGTAGATAACTACACCGAGGCCACTCGCGGCCTGATCGCAGGTGGCGCCGACCTGATCCTGATCGAGACCATCTTCGACACCCTCAACGCCAAGGCGGCGATCTTCGCCGTGCAGCAAGTGTTCGACGAAGACGGCGTCGAGTTGCCGATCATGATTTCCGGCACAATCACCGACGCCTCCGGCCGTACCCTGTCCGGCCAGACCACCGAGGCGTTCTGGAACTCGGTGCGCCACGCCAAGCCGATTTCCGTCGGTCTGAACTGCGCCCTTGGCGCCAAAGACCTGCGCCCGTATCTGGAAGAACTGTCCAACAAGGCCGACACCCACGTCTCTGCGCACCCCAACGCCGGCCTGCCCAACGCCTTCGGCGAGTACGACGAATCGCCTGCCGAGATGGCCGCGGTGGTCGAAGAGTTCGCTGCCAGCGGCTTTCTCAACATCATTGGCGGTTGCTGCGGCACCACGCCGGGGCATATCCAGGCCATTGCCGAGGCGGTCGCCAAGTACCAACCGCGCGCCATTCCAGAGATTCCGAAGGCCTGCCGCCTGTCGGGCCTCGAGCCCTTCACCATCGACCGCAACTCGCTGTTCGTCAACGTCGGCGAGCGTACCAATATCACTGGCTCGGCCAAGTTCGCCCGGCTGATCCGCGAGGAGAACTACACCGAGGCACTGGAAGTCGCCCTGCAGCAGGTGGAAGCCGGCGCCCAGGTGATCGACATCAACATGGACGAAGGGATGCTCGACTCCAAGGCGGCCATGGTCAGGTTCCTCAACCTGATCGCCGGTGAGCCGGACATCTCGCGCGTGCCGATCATGATCGACTCCTCCAAGTGGGAAGTGATCGAGGCCGGCCTGAAGTGCATCCAGGGCAAGGGCATCGTCAACTCCATCTCGATGAAGGAAGGCGTCGAGCAGTTCAAGCACCACGCCAAGCTGTGCAAGCGCTATGGCGCCGCCGTGGTGGTAATGGCCTTCGACGAGGTCGGCCAAGCCGACACCGCCGCGCGCAAGAAGGAAATCTGCCAGCGCAGCTACGATATCCTGGTCAACGAAGTGGGCTTCCCGCCGGAAGACATCATCTTCGACCCGAACATCTTCGCCGTCGCCACCGGCATCGAGGAACACAACAACTACGCCGTGGACTTCATCGAAGCCTGCGCCTTCATTCGCGACAACCTGCCCTATGCGCTGAGCTCAGGCGGCGTGTCCAACGTGTCGTTCTCCTTCCGCGGCAACAACCCGGTACGCGAGGCGATCCACTCGGTATTTCTCTACTACGCGATCCAGAACGGCCTGACCATGGGCATCGTCAACGCTGGCCAACTGGAAATCTACGACGAGATTCCCAAGGAGCTGCGCGACAAGGTCGAGGATGTGGTGCTCAACCGCACACCCGGCGGCACCGACGCCCTGCTCGCCATCGCCGACCAATACAAGGGCGACGGCGCCGCCAAGGAAGTCGAAAACGAAGAGTGGCGCTCGCTGCCGGTAGACAAGCGCCTGGAGCACGCCCTGGTCAAGGGCATCACTGCCTTTATCGTCGAGGACACCGAGGAGTGCCGCCAGCAGTGCGCGCGCCCCATCGAGGTCATCGAAGGCCCGCTGATGAGCGGCATGAACGTGGTTGGTGACCTGTTCGGCTCGGGCAAGATGTTCCTGCCCCAGGTGGTCAAGTCTGCTCGCGTTATGAAGCAGGCCGTTGCCCACCTGATTCCCTTCATCGAAGCGGAGAAAGGCGACAAGCCGGAGGCCAAGGGCAAGATCCTCATGGCCACGGTCAAGGGCGACGTACACGATATCGGCAAGAACATCGTCGGCGTGGTGCTGGGCTGTAACGGCTACGACATCGTCGACCTCGGCGTGATGGTGCCAGCGGAGAAGATCCTGCAGACCGCCATCGCCGAGAAGTGCGACATCATTGGCCTGTCCGGCCTGATCACCCCGTCGCTGGACGAGATGGTGCATGTCGCCAAGGAAATGCAGCGTCAGGGCTTCAACCTGCCATTGATGATCGGCGGCGCCACCACCTCCAAGGCTCATACCGCGGTGAAGATCGACCCGCAGTACAGCAACGACGCGGTGGTCTACGTGACAGACGCTTCGCGCGCCGTGGGCGTGGCCACCCAGTTGTTATCCAAGGAGTTGAAGGCCGACTTCGTGCGCAAGACCCGCGAGGAATACGTCGTAGTGCGCGAGCGTACCTCGGCCCGCGCCTCGCGTACCGAGCGCCTGGGCTATGCAGACGCCATCGCCAACAAGCCGGCCTTCGACTGGAACGGCTACGTCGCACCCAAACCGAGCTTTACCGGTGCCAAGGTGCTGGACGATATCGACCTGGCGACGCTGGCCGAGTACATCGACTGGACGCCCTTCTTCATCTCCTGGGACCTGGCTGGCAAGTATCCGCGCATCCTCACCGACGAAGTGGTTGGCGAAGCCGCCACCGCGTTGTTCGACGACGCCCAGGCGATGCTGAAGAAGCTCATCGACGAGAAACTGATCAAGGCCCGCGCGGTGTTCGGCTTCTGGCCAGCCAACCAGGTCGCCCATGACGACATCGAAGTCTACGGTGACGACGGCAAGCCCCTGGCCACCCTGCATCACCTGCGCCAGCAGAGCATCAAGCCCGACGGCAAGCCGAACCTGTCGCTGGCCGACTTCGTCGCGCCGAAGGAAAGCGGCGTAACCGACTATGTCGGCGGCTTCATCACCACCGCTGGCATCGGTGCCGAGGAAGTGGCCAAGGCCTACGAGGCCAAGGGCGACGATTACAACTCGATCATGGTCAAAGCGCTGGCCGACCGCCTGGCTGAAGCCTGCGCCGAATGGCTGCACGAGCGTGTGCGCAAGGACTACTGGGGTTATGCCAGGGATGAACAGCTGGACAACGAAGCGCTGATCCGCGAGCAGTACAAGGGCATCCGCCCTGCCCCCGGATATCCGGCCTGCCCGGATCACACCGAGAAGGCCACGCTGTTCAAGCTGCTCGACCCCGAGGCTGACTACAACAAGGCGGGCCGCAGCGGCGTGTTTCTCACCGAGCACTACGCCATGTTCCCGGCGGCAGCGGTGTCCGGCTGGTACTTCGCCCACCCAGAGGCGCAGTACTTCGCCGTGGGCAAGGTCGACAAGGATCAGATCGAGCAGTACAGCAAGCGCAAGGGGCAGGACGTCGCCGTCAGCGAACGCTGGCTGATGCCCAACCTGGGCTACGACGACTGATGCCAAAGAGCCCGCAATCGCGGGCTCTTTTCATTCATGCAGCACGAACCAGGCGCGACTCGCGCCGATCATCGAAAAGCTCGAACTCTCATGCATGGGCGCGGCTCCAAAACCTGTCGAGCCATTTCGGCTCAATCGACGGAGCGATGACATGTACAAGCACAGCCTTGCAGTACTGGCCGTAGCGGCCGCGGTGAGCGGTTGCTCGACCTTCGAGAACCCGGCCGATTACGTGACCTTCCGCAATGAGCCATTGGTCAAGCAGGTCGACCACGGCATGACTCAGGAGCAGGTACGCACCCTTGGTGGGCCTCCCTCTTCGGACGTGCGCAACAGTGTCACAGGCGGCACCTGCAACAACTACGTGTTGAATGTCGACGGCCTGGAACAGCCCTATTACGTGGACTTCGACGTCAACGGCCGGGTCGACAGCAAGGGCTTCATGACTTGCGAGCAGCACCAGGGCAACCAGCGCAAGCGGCTCTGAATACGATCAGCCCCGCTGCACGCAGCGGGGCCATTCATTGGCTAGAAGATCAGTGAGAGCAATCCCACCACCACGATCAGGCCGATGATGAAAATGATACCGACGGTACCGCCCAGAAACTTCAGCATGCTGACTCTCCTTTTTCGAGGTTCACGAGTTGTGACCTCGGCCTGGCTGTCAGCGTTTAGCTTTTTTCTTCAACTGCCGCGGCGAGTATCAGGCGCCTGGGCGACGGACGATCTTGATGCTGTACTCCATCTGCGGCTTGCGCGTCACGCTTACCGCGCGACGGCTGACGGTATCCAGCGTGATGTTCCAGAAGCCACCGGAGGGCACACGGATCTTCGCCGGGAACTTGATGAAGGCACCGCCGTGATAACTGTGACGGCCACGATTCCTGAAGGCGCGGAAGTTGGCATCGTTCATCAGGCGGATGTTGCAGGGCTGCGAACATTGGATGACCACCAGATCGCCCTCTTCCAGATGCTCGCGTTGATGGATGAATTTCATCTTTTTCGGACTCGGTGGTGAAACGGGGGCGCAATATTGCCGCAAGCGGCCCGGCACCGCCAGCGCAGCTGACGACTCGCTTGCAGCCAAGGCTCGCGCTACCTAGGATGCGCGCCCAACACTGCCATTTGCCGCTGCCATGAAAGTCGTACTCGACCGCATCCCCACGCTGATCGCCCTGCTGCGCCGTTACCCAGGCCTGGTTGCCCTGTTCGGCTTCTGCTCGGGCGTGGCCAGTTTTCTCCTGGTCGACCGTCAGGCGCACCTGGCCAAGGTCTTGGGCGTGGTATTGCTGGTCAGCTGGGTCTGGCTGATGCTGGAGAACCTGCTGCGCGAACGCATTGCCCGGCGCTTCGGCTTCGAATTGCCATTGCCGCTGCTGCGCTACGGCACACAGATGATCCACCAGGAAAGTCTGTTCTTCGTCTTGCCGTTCTTCTTCATCACCACCACCTGGAACAGTGGCCAGTTACTGTTCAGCGGCCTGCTGGCGATCGCCGCACTGGCCTCGATCACCGACCCGATCTATTACCGTTGGCTGGCGCCGCGGCGCTGGTTGCTGCTGATCTTTCACAGCCTGGCACTGTTCGCGGTGATGCTTACCGCGCTGCCGATCATCTTTCACCTCAGCACACCGCAGAGCTACCGGATCGCCCTGGCGGTTGCCACGGTACTGGCGCTACCAAGCCTGCCGGGCCTGATCGGCTTCGCTGGCTGGCGCCGCATTGTGCTGCTCGCCGCCCTGCCTCTGGCCATGGCCAGCGCCGGCTGGATGGCGCGGGTCTGGGTACCACCGGCAACGCTGTGGCTGACCGAGGTGGCGATCAGTGATCGCTTCGATGGCGAGCAGCGCACGCCGGGCCAGAGCCTGCAACAGATCAGCCCGGAACAGCTGCGCGACGATGGACTCTACGCCTACACCTCGATCAACGCCCCACGCGGCCTCAACGAACGCATCTACCACGTCTGGCAGCACAATGGCCGGGAAGTCGACCGCATTGCGCTGGACATCAACGGCGGGCGCAAGGAGGGCTATCGCGCCTGGACGCACAAACTCAACTTCCCGGCCTCGCCCGAAGGTCGCTGGCAGGTGCGGGTCGTCACCGAAGCCGGGCAGATGATCGGCGTGCTGCGCTTCGACGTGGTCGATACTCCGGCCAAGTGATAGCATCCGCGCCCCATGCAGCTCTCCGAACTCAACCAACGCCTCGCCGACCTTGGCGCCAAACCCCAGCATATCGGGCGCATCACGCGTGCCTGGCTGCAAGGCAAGCCGTTGGACACCGGCACCAAGCATCAGAAGACCGAGAACTTCCTGCCCCTGACAGTACGTGAAGGGCTGCCAGCCATAGCCAGCGAGCTGGATGCACTGGCCCGGCTGCGCTCCGAACACCCTGGCGCAGATGGCTCGGCACGCCTGCTGGTGGAGTTGGCCGACAAACAGATGGTGGAAAGCGTACTGCTGCCGCGCGATGGCCTGTGCATCTCCAGCCAGGTGGGCTGCGCCGTAGCCTGCGTGTTCTGCATGACCGGCAAGAGCGGCCTGCTGCGCCAGCTCAGCAGCGCCGAGATGGTCGCCCAGGTCGCCTTGGGGCGGCGCTTTCGACCGGTGAAGAAAGTGGTGTTCATGGGCATGGGCGAGCCGGCGCACAATCTCGACAACGTGCTTGAGGCCATCGATCTGCTTGGCACCGAGGGCGGCATCGGACAGCGCAACCTGGTGTTCTCCACCGTTGGCGACCCGCGGGTGTTCGAGCGCCTGCCCAAGCAACGCGTGCGCCCTGCCCTGGCGCTGTCGCTGCATACCACTGACGCCGAACTGCGCCAGCGCCTGCTGCCCAAGGCGCCGCGCATCGATCCCGAAGAGCTGGTGGAACTGGGCGAAGCCTACGCGCGCACCATCGACTACCCGATCCAGTACCAGTGGACCCTGCTCAAGGGCATCAACGACAGCCAGGAAGAGATGGACAACATCCTGCGCCTGTTCAAGGGCAAGTTCGCCGTGCTCAACCTGATCCCCTACAACAGCCTGGAAGCCGACGACTACCAGCGTCCCGACGGCGAGCGCATCGTCGAGATGGTGCGTTATCTGCACAGCCGCGGTGTGCTGACCAAGGTGCGCAATTCTGCCGGGCAGGATGTCGACGGCGGTTGCGGTCAATTGCGCGCCCGCGCGGTGGATGTGGTCAATACCAGTCGCTTGCACAGAAAGCGCGGCTGAGGCTCAAGAACGGCGCCTGAGAGCCGATACAAGAGCGTACAGAGAGACCACACGTCCAGCTGGCGAAAAGCCAGCACTGTATTGCCTCGCAGACAACTGCCTTGCATGGATGCAGCCCCGTCGTCTTGGTGCCCAGGAGCCCATTCATGAAAATCGCCCACAAGGTCGGTATCGCGGCCGCTACCGTGCTGTTCCTTACCACCAGCCTGCTGTCGCTATCCCAGGTCAGCCAGGTTCGCGACACCCTGCGCAATCAGGTCGAATCGAGCATTGCCGAATCGAGCAACGCCCTGGCCAGGCAGATCGAGAACTGGCTCAACGCCAAGCTGCGTCTGATCGACCTGATGTCGCAAACCATCGACAGCAACTACAGCCCTGAGGAAAACCAGCGCGTATTCGATGCGCCGCTGCTCAAAAGTGAATTCATCCTGGTATTCGGTGCGCTGGAAACAGACGGCAAGCCAATCAAGAACAGCGACGACTGGAAGCCCAGTGCCGACTGGGACGGGCGCAAACGCCCCTGGTACGCGACCGGTAAGGCTGGCAACCAGGCAGTGCTGACCGAACCCTACGTCGACTCGACCACCAATGAAATCCTCATTTCCGCCGTGGCCCGGATCAGCGACGCGGGCCAGTTCCTCGGCGTATTCGGTGGCGATATCCGCCTGCAATCGGTAGCCGATGCGGTCAACACCCTGGATTTCAATGGCGCCGGCTATGCCTTCCTGCTCAGCCGTTCGGGCAATATCATTTCCCACCCCAATGCCGAGTACAACGGCAAGTCCTACAGCGAACTGTTCGACGGCCAGAGCCCGGCGCTGGGCAAGGAACTGCGCGAAGTCGAGGCCGGCGGCAAGAACCTGCTGGCCTCCTTCACCCCGCTACCCAACCTGCGCGGCATGGACTGGTACATCGGCGTGGTGCTGGACGAGAGCGTGGTGATGGCCGAGGCCAACCGCCTGACCTGGCTGGCCGTGGTTGGCACCGTGGTCGGCGTGGCCATCAGCCTGGTGGTGCTGGGCCTGCTGATGAACAGCCTGCTCAAACCCCTGAGCCTGCTCAGCACCTCGCTGCGTGAGATCAACAGCGGCGAAGGTGACCTGACGCGCCGCCTGGCGATCACCAGCAACGACGAGATCGGCGAGCTGTCGCAGGAATTCAACCGCTTCCTGCAGACCCTGCAGACGTTGATCGGCGACGTCATGGGCAGCTCGCGCCAGGTCCGCGAAAGCACGGCCCTGACCTCCAACGAGTCGGAACAAGCCGCGCGCCGTCTGCAGGAACAGCTGCAGGAGCTGGATCAGCTCGCCACCGCCATGCAGGAAATGGCCTCCACCGCCGAGGAGGTGGCGCGCAACGCCCAAGCCGCCGCCCAGGCCGCCGTCGCCGCCAACGAAGAAACCGAAAACGGCGTGCGCGTGGTGTCGCAATCCAGCGCAGCGATCCGCCATCTGGCCGACGAGATGGATGGCACCAGCCACGCGATCAACGAACTGGCCAAGCTCAGCCACAACATCGAGTCGATTCTGCAGGTGATCACCAGCATCGCCGAGCAGACCAACCTGCTGGCACTGAACGCCGCCATCGAAGCCGCGCGCGCCGGTGAATCCGGCCGTGGCTTTGCCGTGGTCGCCGATGAGGTGCGCTCGCTGGCCTCGCGCACGCAGCAGGCCACCCAGGAAATCCGCCAGATGATCGATCAGCTGCAAGGCGGTGTACGTCAGGCCGAAAGCCGCATGCAACAGAGCCGCGACACGGCCAGCAAGACCGCCGAAGACGCTGGCGCGGCCAACGACATGCTCGGCCGTATCCGCGAGGCGATCACCCGCATCAACGACATGAACCTGCAGATCGCCACCGCGGCCGAGGAGCAAAGCGCCACCACCGAGGAGATCAACCGCAACACCACCAACATTCGCGACATCAGCCATGAACTGGCTGGCGGCGCCGAACAGCAGGTGCGCCAGTGCGGCTCGATGGTGGAGCAGGTTGGCCAGCAGGATCGCCTGCTGGGGCGTTTCAAGGTCTGAACCATGAGCGATTGAATGACGCACAAGAAAAGCCCCGGCATGCCGGGGCTTTTTTCATCGAGCAGGGGATCAGACGCCGCTCTTGACCTTGCTCCAGATACGCGTGCGCACCCGGTCGATCTGCAGTGGCATGGCCTCCAGGGTGTACAGCTTGTCCATCACAGCCTCTGGCGGATACACGGTCGGATCGGCCTTCAGCGCCGGGTCGACCAGCGCGTCGGCCTTGGTGTTGCCATTGGCGTACTTCACGTGGTTGCTGATGGCCGCCATTACCTCGGGCTGCAGCAGATAGTTCATGAAGGCGTAAGCGCCCTCTTGGTTGCCGGCATCAACCGGCATGGCCACCATGTCGAACCAGATCGGCGCGCCCTCCTTGGGAATCTCGTACTGGATCTTCACCCCGTTGCCTGCTTCCGCAGCGCGCGCACCGGCCTGCATGATGTCGCCGGAAAAGCCCACCGCCATGCAGATCTCGCCATTGGCCAGATCGCCGACGTATTTGGAGGAGTGGAAATAACGCACGTTCTTGCGCATCTCCATCAATAACGCTTCGGCGCGCTTGTAGTCCTCAGGGTTCTTGCTGTGGTGTGGCAGGCCCAGGTGATGCAGGGCGATCGGCAGCATTTCCGGGCCGTTGTCGAGGATCGCCACGCCGCACTGGTTGAGCTTGGCTAGCGTGGCCGGGTCGAACAGCACGTCCCAGCTGTCCATCTTCACGTCATCGCCCAGCACGGCGCGCACCTTGTCGACGTTGTAGCCGATACCGGTGCTGCCCCACAGATAGGGGAAGCCGTGCTCGTTGCCCGGGTCGTTCACCTCCAGCGTCTTCATCAGTACAGGGCTGAGATTGTTCCAATTCGGCAGCTTGGCGCGGTCGAGCTTCTTCAGCGCGCCGCCCTGAATCTGCCGGGCCATGAAGTGGTTGGAAGGAAACACCACGTCATAGCCTGAGCGCCCAGCCATCAGCTTGGCGTCCAGCGTCTCGTTGCTGTCGTAAACATCGTAATGGGTACCCAGACCGCTGCTCTTTTCGAACTGCTTGAGGGTGTCCGGGGCGATGTAATCGGTCCAGTTGTAGATGCGCACGCTATCAGCGGCATGAGCGGTGCCGGCCAGGATCAGGCACGGCAGGAGTTTCTTCAGCATGGGATACCTCATGAGTTGTTGTTCTAGGCAGTACTGAAAACGGCTGACTCAGAAGATCAGCACGTAGGTCTTGCGCACCGTTTCTTGTATGTCCCAGATGCCAAGGGTATTGGCCGGCATCATCAGGGCGTCGCCGGCGCGAATCTCGATGGGCTCGCCGCCGTCAGGGGTAAAGGTGCAGCGCCCAGCCACGAAGTGACAGAACTCCTGCTGCACGATCTGTCGGCGCCAGCGCCCGGGCGTGCACTCCCAGATGCCGGTCTCGACGCCGTCACTGCGCTCGACGCTGGTGGTCGAAGTAACCGCCACTGGCTCGCTCAGGGGCACGGCAACCGGATTGGACTCGTCCAGGCCGACGCTGGGTGTGTTACGAAAATGGGTGATATTCATTGGTACTCCAGATCAAAGGACGGCGGCATTCGCTCAGCCCATCAGGCTTTCCATGCGCGCCGCCACGGCTTGCGCCAGGCGGCGACGCCAGGCTGGGCTGCGCGGGTTGGCGAGCACCTCGTCCTCATGGACGAAGCTGCGGATGATTGCGTTGTAACCGAGCCAGCGGCACGGTTCGGGCTCCCAGCGCCTCAGGCCGGAAATCGGGCTGTCGCTCAATACCCAGGGCTGGCGCAGCAGCTCGCTATCGCGGCCAAGAATCAGGTCGGCCAGAGTACGCCCGCCCAGGTTGGTGGCACCGACGCCCTCACCGCCATAACCGCCAGACAGCGCGATGCGGTTACGGGTGTCGCGCAGCATGTGCGGCTGGAAGCGCCGCGCCATACCCAGGTTGCCGCCCCAGGAATGGGTGAACCGCACGTTGCGCAACTGCGGGAAGATTTCTCCCATCAAGTAGCGGCGCAGGCCCAACTCGTCTTCGGTGAGGTTGAAATCGCTGCGCAGGCGTCCGCCAAAGCGGTAGCCACCACGCGCACCGAAGATGAGGCGATCATCCAGGCTGCGTTGCCCGTAGGTGACCTGCCTGCTGAATTCGCTGAACGCCTGCCCGCGCTCCAGGCCGATACCGGCCCAGACATCGGCCGGCAGCGGCTCGGTGGCAACGATCAGGCTCTGCACCGGCAACTGGTGATTGCCCAGCGGCGGCAAGGTGGCGGCGTACCCCTCGATGGCCGGCACCACCCAATCTGCCGTGACAAGGCCGTGAGCGGTGCGCACAAGGCCTGGCTGCCAGTCGATCACCGGGCTGCGCTCATAGAGCTCGACGCCCAGGCCCTCGACGCAGTGCGCCAGGCCCCGCACCAGCTTGGCTGGCTGGATCGTCGCGCAATGCGGGCTGTACAGCGCACCGTAGGCATTGGCCAGGCGCAACTGTGCAGCCAGTTCGCCTGGCGCCAACCAGCGGTAATCGTCTTCACTCAGGCCCAGCGCACGCAGTTCCTTGAGGTACTCACGCAGGCGCACCTCCTGCTCCGGGTAGCGCGCCGCGCAATACAGCACGCCGCCCTTGCGCAGATCGCAGTCGATGCTTTCACGGGCGACCACCGAGGCCACTTCATCGGGAATGCCGTGCAGCAGGTCGAAGCCCGCCTTGCGCTCCAACGCGGGCACACCGGCCAACAGACGATCCTCGCCGAGCAGGTTGCCCATCAACCAGCCGCCATTGCGTCCGGAGGCACCAAAGCCGGCTGTCTCGGCCTCGACCATCACCACACGCAGCTGCGGCGCCTGGCGCTTGAGGTAATAGGCCGTCCACAGGCCGGTGTAACCCGCGCCGATGATCGCCACGTCGGCGTACAGATGGGCCTGCAGGCTCGGCCGCGCCTGCAGAGGATCATCGAGCTGATCCATCCACAGACTGATGTTGCGCCAGGGATTCATCCACGCCTCCGTCATCAATCGATGACGCAAGGCTAGTTGGGGCGATCAGTCGCTGTCTTGCGTGCGTGCCCGCGAGGAAATCTGCTTGAGGTAGGCCTTGGGCGACAGCCCGGTGTGGCGCTTGAAGCAGCTGTAGAAGGCCGACAACGAGTTGAAACCGGCGGCAAAGGCCAGCTCGTCGATACGCTTGAGGTCGCTTCCTGCCTGCAAACCATCGAGCAGGTACTGCAGGCGGGCGCGGTTGACGTAGCGGTAGAAGCTCTCGCCCAGAACCTGATTGAGCAGATGGGATATCTGGTTGCGGCTGTAACCCGTCGCTGCCGCCACCTGCTGCAGATCCAGCTCGGGGTCGAGAAAGGGCTGGCTGCGCTGAAAGTAGTCCTGCAGGTCCTGCGCCAGCTGACCGAGCTGGCGGGTCGACAGCCCCAGGCGGCTGATGGCCGGGCGCGAACTGGCCGCTTCACCAGTGCCACGCGCCTCATGCACCAGGGTGGCGTATTCGTTGATCCGCCAGATCAGCCCGTCGCGCACGGTGATGGCTTCACCGGTGCGGAACGACACCAGCCCTTCCCCGCCTTGCAAGCTGGTGCAGTACTGGATGAAGGCGGTATGCCCGTCGATACGGATGCGGTCGACGTGCTCCAGCAGCTCGCCCGGGCGGCGTGGCAGGTTGTTCTCGACGTACTCACGCAGCTCACCCAGGCGCATGCAGCGCTGCTGGTAGAAGTCGTTGTACTCGATCTCCGGGTGATACAGCGCCATTACCGCATCGAGGTCGCGGTGCTTCCAACTCAGGTGGTAGCGCAGGATGATCTCGCGGGTGCGCTCGGTCTGTGCGGCGTCGTCGGGGAAAAGATTGTCAGGCATGGTCTAGGTCGGTGGTCAGCGCTCGGGCAGATTGCCTGATTCGCCGCGGCCAGCCTAGCCCCTCGTGCCGACGCGTCGGTTGCGGACTATGCTTGCAGGATCGACGGAGAGGTTGACCATGAGCGATCAGGACAAAGACCCCCAGCAGGCCCCGCTGACCCTGCGCGAAATGCTGCAGAGCGTGCTGGCCGCCGCCCTTGGTGTGCAGAGCGGGAAGAATCGCAGCCGCGACTTCAGTCGCGGCAAGCCCAGCCATTTCATTCTGCTCGGCGTGCTGTTCACCACACTGTTCGTGATCGTATTGCTGGTGACGGTGAAGCTGATCCTGCACCTGGCGACTGGTTGATCAGTCCAGCAGGGATGCTATCGAGCAGTCGTAGCGCTGCTGTTGGGGCCGCGTCAGCGCGCTGAACTGGCGAAAGTCCATGTCGATGTCTGCCTGGCCAAGACGTGCCAGCAGTTTCTGCGATTGCGCCCTGTCGAGCAGGCGCAGCAGGGATGCCACCTGGTCCTGGCCGCCGCGCTCGATGAAATCCAGATCACGGGCATGGTCACTGAGCATCACCAGGGCACAAGCCCCCAGAATGAAGTGGCCGCTCGCCAGAACATCGATTCGTCCATCGATATGCGCCTGCAGCACCCGAGCCGAGTTGTTCAGGGCTGCATAGCGCAGGTCCCTGCCCTGTTCATCAGCCGCACGCATCACGCCGAATGCCATTGCATCGTTCGCGGACCACACCAGGCTCACCCCCGGATAGCGCGGCAGCAGGCTCATCGCCTGCTCATAGGCGCGCTGCTCCTGCCACTCGCCATGCACCGCCTGCACCAGACGCACATGCGGCGCCTCGTTCAGCGCACGTTGCAAACCGGCCAGACGCAAGATCGATGATGGTGTTTGTTTGACGCCGGAAAATGCCAGCAGCTCGGCCGGTTGCCCCTTGGCCAGCGCGATCAGTTCGCGCCCCATCAGGTAACCCGCCTCTTCATCATTGGGCACCAGGCTACCCAGCCAGTTGCGGTGACGCTCGCGGCTGCCACCGATCAGCGCCTGCTGCTCGTCGGTGAGCGTGCTGTGCAAGGCGAAAAGGCGAACCTGGCTGGCCTCGAACAGGCGCAGAAGCACAGGCCCCTGGAACTGCTCGTTGGTGAAAATCAGATAATCAGGGTGCTCACCGTCGAAAACCTGGCGGGCATTGCTCAGCATGCGCGCTGGATCACGCTCGCCGTAAAGCACTCTCAGGTCGATGCCGAGGTCGCCTGCGGCGTCCTGCATATAGCGGGTGTAATCGGTCCAGAACGGCTCGTCGGAATAGCCGGGATTGAGAAAGATCACAGACGGCGCACGGGGTTGCGCAGACACCAATGCGCAGCATAGTAATAGCCACAGGCCCAACACCCACCGGATCACGGCACCCCTCCCCAATTAACCGGGGCGCAGTATAGGGCGCAAATAACAAAAGGCCGACCGCTAATGCGTGTCGGCCTTCGCCCTCACTGTCCGCTGACCCAGAAGACAGCCGTACCTACCGCAATCAGGATCAGGCAAAAGATCGCCCAGGCATCGATAACGCTGTCGGAATTTTCCACTTCAGTGCGTTCGGTCATGATTCCCCCTCTTCTTGTGCTTTTGGGTGATGCACACTGCATTTAAGACCAGCCTTGGCCATCGCTCAAACCATATGGTTATGCTCTGGGGCAGTCTTATTCCTTAAACCTAGGTTTATATATTCAAACATCACTTTTACGCATAAACCTGAGCTGGTATCGTGCCCCGGCTCCTCGGGGAGTGCGCGGCCGTGCGCGCTGATTGGCAGTAAGTAGCCTGAAAACAGGACCCTTCATGTACGTATATGACCAGTACGATCAAAAGATCGTCGAGGATCGCGTCAAGCAGTTCCGCGATCAAACCCGCCGCTACCTCGCCGGAGAGCTGAGCGGCGAGGAATTCCGTCCGCTGCGCCTGCAGAACGGTCTGTATATCCAGCGTTACGCGCCCATGCTGCGCGTCGCCGTGCCCTACGGCCTGCTGTCGTCCGCTCAGGTTCGTGTGCTTGCGCGTATCGCTCGCGACTACGACAAGGGCTATGCCCATATCAGCACCCGGCAGAACGTCCAGTACAACTGGCCGGAACTCGAAGACGTGCCGGAGATTCTTGCCGAGCTGGCCACCGTGCAGATGCACGCCATCCAGACCAGCGGCAACTGCATCCGCAACACCACCACCGACCAGTTCGCCGGTGTGGCCAAGGACGAGATCGTCGATCCGCGCCCCTGGTGCGAAATCATCCGTCAGTGGTCGACCTTCCATCCCGAATTCAGCCACTTGCCGCGTAAGTTCAAGATCGCCGTCAACGGCGCCGTGAGCGACCGCGCTGCCATCGAAGTGCATGACATCGGCCTGGAAGCAGTGAAGAACGAGGCCGGCGAGCTGGGCTTCCGCGTTTCCGTCGGCGGCGGCCTGGGTCGTACCCCGATCGTCGGCAGCTTCATCAACGAATTCCTGCCCTGGCAGCACCTGATCAGTTATCTCGACGCCATCCTGCGCGTGTACAACCGCTATGGCCGTCGCGATAACAAGTACAAGGCGCGCATCAAGATTCTGGTCAAGGCGCTGACCCCCGAGGTGTTCGCAGAGCGCGTGAACGCCGAATGGGCCCACCTCAAGGATGGTCCGACCACCCTGACCGAAGCCGAAGTCGCCCGCGTTGCCGCACACTTCGTTGATCCGGCCTATCTGACCCTGCAGGACGAAGACGCCCTTCTCGCCCAGCAGAACGCCGAACACCCAGGCTTCGCCCGTTGGCGCGAGCGCAACACCTTCGCCCACAAGAAGCCTGGCTACGTTGCCGTGACCCTGTCGCTCAAGCCCACCGGCGTGGCGCCGGGCGACGTTACCGACAAGCAGCTGGACGCCATCGCCGACCTGGCCGATCGCTACAGCTTCGGCGAAGTGCGCAACAGTCACAACCAGAACATCATCCTCGCCGACGTCGAGCAGCGTCAGCTGCTGGCCCTGTGGGGCGAGCTGCGTGAGCAAGGCTTCGCCACGCCGAACGTGGGCCTGCTGACCGACATCATCTGCTGCCCGGGCGGCGACTTCTGCTCGCTGGCCAACGCCAAGTCGATCCCGATCGCCGAAGCCATTCAGCGTCGTTTCGACGATCTCGACTACCTGTTCGACATCGGCAATATCGACCTGAACATCTCCGGCTGCATGAACGCCTGTGGTCACCACCACGTCGGCCATATCGGCATCCTTGGCGTCGACAAGAAAGGCCAGGAGTTCTATCAGGTATCGCTCGGCGGCAGCTCCGGTCGTGATGCCAGCCTGGCGCAGATCCTCGGCCCCTCCTTCGCCGAAGCGGACATGGCCGATGTGATCGACAAGATCATCAAGGTCTACGTCGAACAACGTACCGAAGAAGAAAGCTTCCTCGATACCTACCGCCGCGTCGGTATCGACCCGTTCAAGGAGCGCGTCTATGCAGCGAATCATTAAGAACGGTCAGGTGGTCGACGAGACCTGGCACCTGCTGGCCAAGGACGTGACCCTGGACGTCATCCCCAACTGCGACGACATCATCGTCCCGCTGGCCCTGTGGCGCGAGCATGCGCATGCCCTCAAGGCCCGCGACGGCGGTCTTGGCGTATGGCTGGAAGCCGGCGACGAGATTGAGGAAATCGCCGATGACCTGGCGCATTTTCAGGTCATCGCCCTGGAGTTCCCGGCCTTCACCGACGGCCGTCACTCCTCCACCGCCTACCTGCTGCGCACCCGCTACGGCTACAAGGGTGAAGTACGCGCCATCGGCGACGTGCTGCGCGATCAGCTGTTCGCCCTCAAGCGTGTCGGTTTCGATGCCTTCGCCGTACGCGCGGACAAGGATCCGTACGATGCGCTGAAAGCCTTCGAGGACTACAGCGAGGTCTACCAGGCCTCGGCCGATCAGCCGCAACCGCTGTTCCGTCGTCGCGCCTGATCACGGTAACTGAAACGCCCAGAACGCCCCGACTGCTTCGGGGCGTTTTGCTTTGTGTACTCCGGCTCGCAGAATTCAGGTCGAACCCTAGTGCGTTGCTGAAGTCGGACTCTATAAGCCTATCGCATAGGGAGAGACCGCCATGAAGCACGACTGGGATCTGATCGAACGCCTGCTGCATGAGGCACAGAACTCCGCTGGCAAACCCTTCGCCCCGCGTCGCTACGCCGAAGACCTGGCCGAAGAGCATGAGAATGCCGGCGACCCCGTGGACAATCTCGATCATCTGCGCGCCGAGGCTGCACGCTACGAAGCGCGCCTGCTGCAAAACGGCTTTATCGAACCACGCCCGGAAGACGAAGGGGGCAACGGCGAAAATTTCATTCTCACCGCGCGCGGCGCGCAGCTGTTGAGCATGCTCGACAGCAGCATCCCCGGCAGTGAGCGACCACGCGAAGTGCTCGACGAAGCGGGTGAAGCGGCGTTGACGCCGGAGGTGTTCGATCGCCTGGCGCCCAAGGCCAATCTCAGCGAAACCGGCTGATTAACCCTCGCACAAACAAAAACGCCGCAACCCGGTAAGGGTTGCGGCGTTTCGTTGATCCTGCCATGAGCCATCAGGCCCGCGGGATCAATCCTCGCGGTAACGACGCAGCTTCAGAGCCTTGCCGGCCACGCGGGTATCTTTCAGCTTGCCCAGCAGGCGGTCCAGACCGTCTTCCGGCAGCTCGACCAGGCTGAAGGTTTCGCGGATCTGGATACGACCGATCGCTTCGCGAGCCAGGCCACCCTCATTGAGGATGGCACCGAGCAGATTCTTCGCGGCGATACCGTCACGAGTACCCAGCGCAGTGCGGCAACGCACGCGACCTTCGGTCAGCGGTACCGGCGCTCGGCGTTCGCGGAGTTCGCCGCGTTCACCGCCACGATCACTACGCTCGCCGTCACGTTCACGACGCTCACGTGGAGCGCCGCCAGCGCCCGGCACCAGTGGCTGCTCGCGCTCGACAGTGGCCAGATCCAGTGCCTGGCCGTTGGTGGCCTTTTTCAGCAGCGCAGCGGCCAAAGCACGTGGGCTGCAGCCGATATCGGCGGTCAGACGGTCGAGCAGATCGCCATGGCTGGCTTCGGCATCGGCCACCAGCGGCGCCAGGCTGTTGGTCAGTTTCTTGATGCGAGCATCGAGCACCTGCTGGGCGTTCGGCAGCTTGACCTCACCGACCTTCTGCCCAGTGACACGCTCGATCACCTGCAGCATGCGACGCTCACGTGGCGTCACCAGCAGCAGCGCACGGCCATCACGACCGGCACGGCCGGTACGACCGATACGGTGCACGTAGGACTCCGGGTCGTACGGCATGTCGACGTTGAATACGTGGGTGATGCGCGGTACGTCGATACCACGGGCAGCCACGTCGGTTGCCACGACGATGTCCAGACGGCCATCCTTGAGCGATTCGATGACGCGCTCGCGCTGGTTCTGGGCGATATCACCGTTCAGCGCAGCCGCCTTGTAGCCTTTGGCTTCCAGGGCGCTGGCCAGGTCCAGGGTGGCTTGCTTGGTACGCACGAAGGCGATCAGCGCGTCGAAATCCTCGACTTCCAGCAGACGCAGCACGGCGTTGGTCTTCTGGTCGGCGTGGATCATCAGATGCGCCTGCTCGATGCGCGAGACGGTCTGGGTCTTGGCAGCGATCTTGATGTGTTGCGGCTCACGCAGGTGCTTTTCGGCAATGGCACGAATCGAGTGCGGCAACGTGGCGGAGAACAGCACGCTCTGGCGGCTTTCCGGCATGGCTTCGAAGATCACTTCGAGGTCATCCATGAAGCCCAGCTTGAGCATTTCGTCGGCTTCGTCGAGCACCAGGTGCTGAATGGTGGACAGCACTTTCTCGTCACGACGCAGGTGGTCGACCAAGCGACCAGGGGTAGCGACGATGACCTGAGCGCCCTGGCGAATGGCCTTGAGCTGCGGGCCCATGGGCGCGCCGCCGTATACGGCAACGACATTCAGGCCAGGCATCTGCTTGGAATAGGTTTCGAAGGCGGTAGCGACCTGCAGGGCCAGCTCGCGGGTCGGCGCCAGGATCAGCACCTGCGGCTCGCGCTTGGCAGTGTCGATTTTCGACAGCAGCGGCAGCGCGAAGGCTGCGGTTTTACCGGTACCGGTCTGCGCCTGGCCGATCATGTCGTGGCCGGCGAGAATCACCGGAATGGCCTGCGACTGGATCGGAGACGGCTCTTCGTAACCGACAGCGGTCAGAGCGGCGAGAATATTGGGGTGAAGTCCGAGCGCGGCGAAGCCGCCGATTTCCTGGGTCATGGGTCTGCCTCAAGTGCATCCGCAAAGACCCATGTTCCAAAGCTGCACATGCCGTGTAAGACCTTTTGGGTCACCCTGGCAGCCTGGTCGGCGGGGATTTGCGAAAACGTGATGAAAGTGAATCGTCAAGGATAGTCCGCTGGGGACTGGCTGCCGGGTGTTAATTTCCCGGGCGAGTTGCGCTACCTGAACGTGGCCAGAAAATTGGCCGGCGCGCACTATACCGGAAAATCCTGACTCGGGTGCTGGTTTTTATCGATTGGCATGCATCCAACCGCTCAACGGCGCATCAAGTGGCCGGACGCAGCGCTTCGATCAGCGGCTGTAATGAATAACCCAGGCGCGGCGCCAGCTCGCCCGCACGCATCTGCAGGCGTCCCATGTTCAAGCGCTGCTCGAGGTCGGCCGGGATCAGCAGTACCACATTGCCCTCCTTCACCGGGCACTCCCAATAGTGCCGGTGATAGAGGCCACGCAGCAGTGCCGCGCCAAGCGGCTTGCCGTCATTGCCTGCCCATTGGTTGATGATCAGCCAGCCGCCCGGGTTGAGTTTTTCGCGGCAGCGCTCGAGAAAGCGCCAGGCCAGATGCCCGACACCAGGCCCCTGGTCGGTGTACAGATCGAGAAAGATCAGGTCGGCGGTTTCCGCGCTGTCGAGCAGTTCGGTGGCGTCGCCGATACGAATGGTCAGCCGTGGGTCATCGTCCAGGCCGAGAAACTCCATGGCCAGGCGCGGTACGTCTGGGCGCAGCTCGATGGCCTCGACGTCCTCCAACGGCAGGAACTTCAGGCAGGCCTGGGTCAGGTTGCCGGCGCCCAGACCAAGGAACAGTGCGGTTTCCGGTGCGTCGTGACACAGCGCGCCCAGCAACATGGCGCGGGTGTAGTCGTATTCCAGCCAGCTGGGGTCGCCCTGGAACACGCAACTCTGTTCGATGGCATCACCAAACTCGAGAAAGCGGTAGGCGCCGATCTGCACCACACGGATCACCCCGAAGGCGTCGCGCACCTCGGCCAGCTGAACCTCGTCCTGCTGCTGCAACTCGTCGTCCGGCGGCAACCCTGGCATCGATACCTCTCCCACAGTGACATCCCGTACCACAACAACCGGGCTAAAGGCGCCGATTGTCATTGAAGCAGCCGCCCCCGGTCACGCAATAATTCCAACACTTGCGCTGCTACTCATAACAATAACGAGGTTCGCCATGTACGCCATCATAGGTGCCGGCCCCATGGGCCTGTGCACGGCTCGGCAATTGAAGAAGCACGGTATCGATTTCGTCGGTTTCGAGCTGCACAGTGACGTTGGCGGCCTGTGGGATATCGATAACCCGCACAGCAGCATGTACCAATCGGCACATCTGATTTCCTCCAAGGGCACCACCGAGTTCCGCGAGTTCCCCATGCACGCCGAGGTGGCGCCCTATCCACACCACAGCGAGATGCGCCGCTACTTTCGCGACTACGCCAGGCAGTTTCGTCTCTACGAGCATTATCAGTTCGACTCCCGCGTGCTGCAGGTGCAACGCGAGCAAGATGGCTGGAAGCTGATCAGCGAGCGCAACGGCGAGCAACGCGAATGGCGCTTCGACGGTGTGCTGATCGCCAACGGCACCCTGCATACGCCCAACCTGCCGCGCCTGCCTGGCAACTTCAGCGGCGAGCTGCTGCACGCCAATGCTTACAAGAGCGCCGATATCTTTGCCGGCAAACGGGTGCTGGTAGTCGGCTGCGGCAACTCGGCCTGCGATATCGCCGTCGATGCCGTGCATCGCGCCGCCTCGGTCGACCTCTCGGTACGCCGTGGCTATCACTTCCTGCCCAAGTTCATCCTCGGCAAACCCACCGATACCTTCGGCGGTGCGATCAAGCTACCGCGCCGTCTCAAACAGCTGGTCGACGGTCTGCTGGTGCGCGCCCTGGTCGGCAAACCCTCGCAGTACGGTCTGCCCGACCCGGACTACCGCCTGTACGAGTCGCATCCGGTGATGAACTCGCTGGTGCTGCACCATATCGGCCACGGCGACATCCGCCCTCGCGGCGATATCACAGCAGTGAGTGGTCAAAGCGTGACCTTTGCCAATGGCGAACAGGCCGAGTACGACCTGATCCTCATGGCCACCGGCTACAAGCTCGACTACCCCTTCATTGCCCGCGACGAGTTGAACTGGCCGCAAGATGCCGGTGCACCACAGCTGTATCTCAACGTATTCCACCCCGAGCACGACGACCTGTTCATGCTCGGCATGGTCGAGGCTTCCGGCCTGGGCTGGCAGGGTCGTGACGAACAGGCGGAGCTGGTCGCGCTGTATATCCGCCAGTCGCGGGCTGGCAGCCCCGCTGCTCAGGCCCTGCGCCATACCATTCGCGCTCAAGCCAGCCAACGCCTGGATGGCGGCTATCGCTACCTGCCACTGGAGCGCATGGCCTATTACGTGCACAAGGACAGCTATCGTAGACGCATAGCCGAACACAGCGCCGCCCTGCGCCGTGAGCTGGCCAACGATGGCGCACTCGCTGCGCAGGGGGCATGAGCATGGAACAGGTGAATATCGCCTTCGACCCCAGCAGCCTGGTGCTGATCAACCTGATCGTCGCGTTGATGATGTTCGGCGTCTCCCTGGACCTGCGCGCCGAAGACTTCCGCCGCATTGCCCGCGCGCCCAAGGCCCCGGTGATTGGCATGCTGGCGCAATTCGTGTTGCTACCGGCGTTGACCTGCCTGGCTTGCTGGGCCCTGACCATCGAGCCGCAACTGGCGCTGGGCATGACCCTGATCGCTGCCTGCCCAGGCGGCAGTTTCTCCAACATCATGACCTGGATGGCTCGTGGCAACGTCGCGCTGTCAGTGAGCATGACCGCCGTTTCCAGCGTCGTCGCCAGCGTGCTGACACCGCTCAACTTCGCCCTGTACGCCTGGCTCAATCCACATACGCGGCCCTTGCTGACGCAAATCGAACTGGACCCGCTGGGTTTGCTGCTGCTCGTGCTGCTGGTACTCGGGCTGCCTCTGCTGGCTGGCATGTGGATCGGCCGGCGTTTCCCGCAACTGACGCTGAAAGTGGAAAAGCCCCTGCGTCTGTTCGCCTTGCTGGTAATGCTCGGTTTCGTCGCGCTGGCGTTCAGCCGCAACCTCGAGCAGTTCACTCGGCATTTCCATCTGTTCTTCTGGCTGGTGGTGGCGCACAACGCCCTGGCACTGAGCATTGGCTACCTCAGCGCCCGCCTGAGCGGGCTATCAGTGGCCGACCGCCGCGCCCTGACGCTGGAAGTGGGCATCCAGAATTCGGCGCTGGGCCTGGTGATCATCTTCACTTTCTTCCCACAGGCCAGCGGCATGTTGCTGATCGCTGCGTTCTGGGGTTGCTGGCACCTGATATCCGGCCTCAGCCTGGCCTGGCTGTGGTCACGCAGGCCGCCTGCGGCCAACGCATTGCTGTCGCCCTTGCCCAGCGCAGGAGAGCAGTGATGCGTGTCGTACTGATCACCGGCGCCGCCAGCGGCCTCGGTTGGCAACTGGCGCGCGCCTGTCACGCCCGTGGCGATGCCCTGCTGCTCACCGATATCGACGCCAGCGGTCTCGCTGCTCGCGCCAATGAACTGGGCAGCGAGCGCGTAATGGCCCTTGCCGGCGACATCACCGAACCCGAGCTGCATGCACGTCTGCTCGATGGCTGCCGGCAGCGCTTCGGACGGCTGGACGTGCTGATCAACAACGCCGGCATCACCCACCGTTCGCCTACACTGCGCACCGATCCAGCGGTGTTTCGCAAGGTCATGGCGGTGGACTATCACGCGCCGCTGGAACTGACACTGGCCGCCCTGCCGCTGCTGCGTGAAAGCCGCGGTCAGGTGGTCGCCATCGGCTCCATGGCCGGCTGGATGCCAGTGCTCGGCCGCGCCGGTTACTGCGCCGCGAAAAGCGCCCTGGGCCAGGCCTTTGAGGTACTGCGCGCCGAGATCGCCCGTGACGGCATCGACCTGCTGATGGTCTATCCAAGTTTTCTCGATACGCCCATCGACCGCAATGCCCTGGGCGGCGACGGCAAACCGGCCGGCCATGCCCGCTCGACCATCGGCAGGATTCGCAGCGCCGACTGGATGGCAAGCCTGATTCTCGATGCACTGCAGCAGCGCCGCGAACGCCTGTTTCCAGATCGTGGCAGCTGGCTGGCGAGCCTGCTCTGGCGCCTGGCGCCGGCGCTGTATCACCGCAAGATGAGCCAGCGTTTCGCCGGGGAGATCAGCTGATGGCCCTGGCGCCCTACGCCCTCGGCGGCTTCATTCTGCTGGCCTACACCCTGGAAGCCGTTACTGGTTTTGGCAGCGTGGTCATCGCGCTGTCGCTCGGCGCATTGCTGCTGCCCATCGATCAGCTGTTGCCGATCCTGGTGCCGCTGAACATCTGCATGACCGGCTATCTGGTGCATCGCCACTGGCAGCAGATCGACCGCCGCCTGCTGCTTGGCACCCTGCTGCCCGGCATGCTTATCGGCACGTTGCTCGGCTATTGGCTGCTGCCTTATCTGGACACCCAGGCGCTGAAGCTCGGCTTCGGTGCGCTGATCGTCTGGTTCGCCGGCCGCGAACTGTGGCGCATGCGCCGGGCGAGCGCACTGCCGCAACGCCCGGCCTGGCTGACTCGCGTCATTACCCTGGCCGCCGGCCTCAGCCACGGCCTGTTCGCCTCGGGCGGTCCGCTGCTGGTCTACGGCCTGGCCGGCACCCAGCTGGACAAGGCGCGACTGCGCGCCACCCTGGTTACTGTCTGGTTCACCCTCAACAGCCTGCTCACCCTTGCCTTTCTGCTCGACGGCCGCCTGCTGCCAGCGCTGCCCCAGGTGCTCACCTACGCCCCGCTCCTGCTGCTCGGTGTGTGGCTGGGCGAACGCCTGCACCGGCGCTTCGACGAGCGTCATTTCCGCCTCGCCATCTACATCCTGCTGTTGGTCACCGGCATCCTGCTGCTGGCGCCCTGGAGACTGCCATGAGCTACGACATCATCATCAACAACGGCCTGTACTTCGACGGTACCGGCGCGCCGGGGGCAATCCGTCATATCGGTATCCGTGACGGCAGGGTCGAGGTGCTCAGCCTCAGCCCGCTGGACGAGGCCGGTTGCCCCGAAGTGATCGACGCCAAAGGCCAGTGGCTCACCCCCGGCTTCCTGGAGATCCACTCGCACTACGATGCCGAGGTGATCGCCGCACCCGCGCTGAAGGAATCGGTACGCCATGGCGTCACCAGCGTAACCATCGGCTCCTGCTCCATCAGCATGGTGCTGGCTGATGCCGAAGACTGCTCCGACCTGTTCACCCGCGTCGAAGCGGTGCCGCGCGAGTACGTGCTGCCAATCCTCAAGGAAAAGAAAACCTGGCGCGACGCCGCCGGCTATCGGGCCTTCTACGACCAGTTGCCGCTGGGCCCGAACGTCAATTCCTTCCTCGGCCATTCGGAGCTGCGCGTGGCGGTGATGGGCCTGGAACGCGCCACCAGTCGGGTGACGCCGAGCGAAGCCGAACTGGCGCGCATGGAGCAATTGCTCGAAGAGGCGCTGGACGCTGGCTGTATCGGCTTGTCGGTGATGACCACTCGGCTGGACAAGATGGACGGCGACCGCGCCTGGTCCAGCCCATTGCCGTCGACCTTCGCCAGTTGGAAGGAGTTCTCCCGGCTGTTCGCCGTACTGCGGCGGCGCGGCGCCGTGCTGCAGGGCGCGCCGAACGCGGTGACCAAGGTCAACGTGTTCGCCTTCCTCTGGCAGGCTCACGGCTGGTTCAGGAAACCGCTGAAATGCACCATGCTGACGGCGCTGGATCTCAAGTCGCAGCCGCTGCTGCACCGTTTCACCCGCCTTTCCGGCTGGCTGGCGAACCGGGTGCTGCGCGGCCACTTCCGCTGGCAGACCCTGCCGGCGCCCTTCACCCTGCGCCTGGAAGGACTCAACGTGAATGCCTTCGAGGAATTCGGTGCCGGCGAGATCCTGCGCAACATCAAGGACCCGGATGAGCTCTACGCCAAGGTCAGAGAGCCGGCGTTCCGCGCCCTGTTCAAGAAGCAAGTCAAGGCCGTACTGACCAAGGGCCTGTGGCACCGCGACTTCTCCGACTGCTGGGTGACCGAATGCCCGGACCCCAGCCTGGTCGGCAAGAACTTCAAGCAATTGGGGCAGGCACGGGGCCTGGATGCGGTAGACGCCTACTTCGAACTGGCCTGCCAGTACCGCGATGAGCTGAAGTGGACGACCTGCTACGGCAACCAGCGCGAGGCGATCATGCGCAAGCTGCTGGCCAGCCCCTGGACGCACCCCGGCTTCGCCGACTCCGGTGCGCACCTGCGCTCCATCGCCCAGTACAACTTCCCGCTGCGTTTTCTCAAATACGTGCGGGACGCCGAATTGGCCGGCGAGCCCTTCATGGAGCTGGGCAAGGCCGTGCGCCGCTGCAGCGGCGAGCTGGCCGACTTCATCGGCATCGACGCCGGCTATCTGCGCGTCGGTGATCGTGCCGACCTGGTGCTGATCGACCCCGCCGGCCTCGATGACACCCTGGACGAACTGCACGAAGCGCCGATGGAGGTGCTGGGCCTGGTGCGGGTGGTCAAACGCAACGATGCAGCGGTTGCGCTGACTATGATCAACGGTCGCATCGCCTATCGACGCGGCCTGGAATACCCGGATGACCTGGGCAAGGCGCAGTGCTACGGACGCTTCCTGCCGGCGCGTACTGTATCGCCGCGCATGCGGCCTGCGTGCGCATTCGGGCCCGCCCCGGCGTCATGAGCCAATACACATACGAGCTGCGGGGCTTATCGGTTACCATGCGTCTCCGCCTGATCAACCGCTAGAGACGCAGCATGTCGAACGCCTGGAGCCCCGAAAGCTGGAGGGCCAAGCCCATCCAGCAGCAGCCTGAATACCCTGATGCCGCGCACCTGACTCGCGTCGAGCAAACCCTGGCCGGCTACCCGCCGCTGGTATTCGCCGGCGAGGCGCGCGAGCTGCGTCGCCAGTTCGCCGAGGTCACCCAGGGCCGCGCATTCCTGCTGCAGGGTGGCGACTGTGCCGAGAGCTTCGCCGAGTTCTCTGCCGCGAAGATCCGTGACACCTTCAAGGTGCTGCTGCAGATGGCCATCGTCATGACCTTCGCTGCCGGCTGCCCGGTGGTCAAGGTCGGGCGCATGGCCGGCCAGTTCGCCAAGCCGCGCTCGTCCGGCAGCGAAACCATCGATGGCGTCACCCTGCCCGCTTACCGCGGCGATATCGTCAACGGCATCGGTTTCGACGTCGCCAGTCGCGTACCGGACCCGGAGCGCCTGCTGCAGGCCTACCACCAGGCCACCGCCAGCCTCAACCTGCTGCGCGCCTTCGCTCAGGGCGGCTTCGCCGACCTGCACCAGGTGCACCAGTGGAACCTCGACTTCATCGCCAACTCGGCGCTGGCCGAGAAGTACCACCAGCTCGCCGGCCGCATCGACGAAACCCTGGCCTTCATGCGCGCCGTGGGTATGGACAGCGCGCCACAACTGCGCGAGACCAGTTTCTTCACCGCCCACGAAGCGCTGCTGCTGAACTACGAAGAAGCCTTCGTCCGTCGCGACAGCCTCACCGGCCGCTGGTACGACTGCTCCGCACACATGCTGTGGATCGGCGATCGCACCCGCCAGCTGGACGGCGCACACATCGAGTTCATGCGTGGCATCGAGAACCCCATCGGCGTCAAGGTCGGCCCGAGCATGGACCCAGACGAGCTGATTCGCCTGATCGACACCCTCAACCCGGACAACGATCCCGGTCGCCTCAACCTGATCGTGCGCATGGGCGCGGACAAGGTCGAGGCGCACTTCCCGCGTCTGCTGCGTAAGGTCAAGGAGGAAGGCCGCCAGGTGTTGTGGAGTTCCGACCCGATGCACGGCAACACGATCAAGGCCAGCAGCGGCTACAAAACCCGCGATTTTGCGCAGATTCTCAGTGAAGTCCGGCAGTTCTTCGCCGTACACCAGGCCGAAGGCACCTACGCCGGTGGCATCCATATCGAGATGACCGGGCAGAACGTCACCGAGTGCATTGGCGGTTCGCGCCCGATCACCGAGGACGGCCTGTCCGACCGTTACCACACCCACTGCGACCCGCGCATGAATGCCGACCAGTCTCTGGAACTGGCGTTCATGATCGCCGAAACGCTGAAGCAGGTACGCCGCTGACCCTCCGCGCCCTGGCCACTGGCCAGGGCGCGAACCGGCTCGCACATCTTCTGTGCGGTGTCCGGCATAATGCTGTCCCATCGCGAGCACCGGACAGGTGCCCAAGCTCCACCCAGCCGGAAAGGACTCGCGGCCAACACCCCCAACAAGGACGATGAACCATGCAACTGCGCACCACCCTCTCCGCTTTCGCCCTGTCCAGTGCTCTCTTGCTGACTGGCTGCCAGAACATGTCCCCCGATGCCATGCTGCAATCCGGCCTGATGGCCGTGCAGGCCGCGACCCTCAGCGACGCCGAAGTGCGCAGCATGTCCGACCAGGCCTGCGCCGAAATGGATGCCGAAGCCAATATCGCCGGCCCGAACAGCCCGTACAGCAAGCGCCTGGACAAGATCGCCAACAACCTCGGCCATCAGATCAACGGCACGCCGATCACCTACAAGGTGTATCAGGCCGATGAGGTCAACGCCTGGGCCATGGCCAACGGTTGCGTGCGCGTCTACAGCGGCCTGATGGACCTGATGACCGACAACGAAGTGGAAGGCGTGCTCGGCCACGAGATCGGCCACGTCGCCCTCGGCCACAGCAAGAAGGCCATGCAAACCGCCTACGCCACCACCGCCGCGCGCAATGCTGCAGCCGCTTCAGGCAACGGCACCATCGCCGCATTGTCCGCGTCGCAGCTCGGCGCCCTGGGTGAGCAACTGGTCAATGCGCAGTTCTCGCAAAGCCAGGAAAACGCCGCCGACAACTTCTCCTTCGACCTGCTGACCCAGCGCAACATCCCCCGTGACGGCCTGGTCACCGCGTTCGAGAAGCTGGCCAAGCTGGGCGGCGGCGAAAGCAGCATGTTCTCCTCGCACCCGGGCTCCAGCGACCGCGCCGCCAATATGCGCACCCGCCTGGCGGCCAAGTAGAGATCAGGTTCAGGGGCTGCAGTGCAGCCCCTGTTTCGTTGGGAGATTGCCATGTCTATATTGCGTAACGGCTTGCTGCCGCTCACTCTGCTGCTGCCGCTCGGCGCCTGGGGCGATTACGACAAGCAGTACCAGGCCTGCCTGGATGCCAGTGGAATGATCAATAACGCCAGCGTCGCCGGCTGCGCCGAAGGTGTATCGGAAACAGTGAAGAAGGAGATGAACCGCGTCTACCAGCAGCTGTTCCTCAAGCTGCAGGAAGACGCGCCACAGGACGCCGAACAGCTGGAAAACGCGCAGAAGGCCTGGCTGGTCTACCGCAACGGCCAGTGCGACCTGCAGGGCAAGCACGTCGGCTCGCCGATGTACTACACCTGCCCGATGGAGCTGAATATCCAGCGCGTAGAGCAACTGAAGTTGCTGCTGGAGAACGGCGGCTAACCGAGCAGCCCGCGCAGGCTTACACTCGGCGCCAACCACACTCCATCCAGGCCCAACCAGTGCGCCAGCGCGCGCAGTGAATCGCCCAGCGCCAGGCGCGCCTCCTCGCTCAACACAGCTTCCTCCAGATGCACGGCATGCACCGCCAGGCGCCCGGTAGCGCGCTCGCTGCGCAGGTCCACCCGCGCCAACAGGCGTTCGTGGTGCAGGAACGGCAGCACGTAGTAGCCATACACGCGCTTGGCCTGCGGGGTGTAGATCTCCAGGCGATAGCGAAAGCCGAACAGCCGCTCGGTGCGCTCGCGCTCCCAGATCAGTGAATCGAACGGCGACAGCAAGGCGCTATGGCGAACACGCCGGGGAATGCGCGGCTCACCACGGCAATAGGCCACCTGCCGCCAGCCCTGCACCGAGACGGGCAACAGTTCGCCCGCCTCCGCCAATTCGGCGACACGGCGCTTGCTGTCAGTGACGTCCAGCCGGTAGTAGTCGCGCAAATCGCGCTCGGTCGCCACGCCAAGGGCATCGGCAGAACGCAGCAACAGGCGGCGCTGCGCTTCGGCCTCATCCAAGTCCGGGTGATTCAGCACATCCGCGGGAATGACCCGCTCCGGCAGGTCGTACAGCCTTTCAAAGCCGCGGCGCCCAGCCACAGTGACCAGACCTGCGGCGAACAGCCATTCCAGCGCCATCTTTTCCACGCTCCAGTCCCACCAGGGGCCGGCCTTCTCGGTACGCGAGGAAAGGCTGCCGGCGCCCAGGGCACCGCGCTCGCGCACGGCCTGCAGCACGCTGGCTATCGCATCGCGCCGCTCCACGCCGAACTTCGCCAGCTGACTGTAGATGCCCTGCCCATCTGCAGCTCGGCGCATTCGCCAGCGCAGCAGCGGATAAAGCTCGAGTGGCAACAGCGAGGCTTCGTGCCCCCAGTATTCGAACAGCCGCCTGCGCCGCGCCCGGCCCCAGGCCAGTTCATCGAGGTGCTCGGCCTGGTAATGACCAAGACGGGAAAAAGCCGGCAGGTAGTGCGAGCGCACCAAGGCATTGACCGAGTCGATCTGCAACACACCAAGGCGCTCGATCTGCACCTGCAGCTGCTTGTGGGCGATGGTGCCGCGTGGAGTACGGCCGAACCCCTGAGCAGCCAGGGCCAGGCGGCGGGCTTCGGCGAGAGAAAGTGAAAGCATCATGGCGACCAGCCTATCAGGCAGTTTGGCTGCCGACGAGTTCAGGCCGGCGCGGCGAACGCGTGGCGAAAGGTGAAGGCCTGCGCCGTCGCGCCATACTCGCGCAGATGAGCCAGGCGCTCGGCGGCCTCGACCACGCTCGGCCGATGCCCGGCTGGCACCCACCACAGCACCTGGTGCGCCTGCTCGACACGCTCGAACCATTCGCGACGGCGCTTGAGCATCTCGGTATGTGCCGATTTGTAGACGTAATCGCTGAGCGACTGCACGTCGTGCCAGACCGACATGTTCACCAACACCTCGTCACCGAACGGTCGGATCGCCGTGGCATCGCCCGCCTCGTCCTGCAAACGCCAGACATAGCCGGGCGAACCTTCCGCCAGCGCATTGATACGCTCCAGATTGGCAACGAAGTCGGCCATTTCCGGTGACTCCAACGGCATCTTCATCCAAGCAATGTTCAGTTGGGCCAAGTGATAAGCGAACAATTTCCAGCCTCCATGCAAATGAATGATCAGGGTTGCTGAGGCAGGCCACGCCAGCCGGACAGACGTCGACGCAACCAGGCCTCGCTGCTGACCAGAGTGATACCCGACAGCACCAACGCCGCGCCGATGATGAAGTTCAGGGTCAGTGGCTCGTCCAGCACTAGCACGCCGAAGGTGACGCCAAACAGCGGCGTCATGAACGAGAACACCGCCATGTTCGAGGCCAGGTAGCGGCGCAGCAACCAGAACCAGGCCAGGTAGGTGAAGAACGACACCACCACGCCCTGCAGCAGGATGCTGGCAATGGCCACGGACGTCCAACGCAGCTGGGACAGGTCCACCACCACCAGCGCGTAGGCCAGCAGCAGCACGAAGGCCACTGCCAACTGATAGAACAGGGTCAGCCCGGCCGGCGCCTCGGACAGGCGCGAGCCCCGCACCACGACCGTGGTCGCGCCCCAGGCCATACCGGCGCAAAGTCCCAGCGCATCGCCGAGCAGCATGTCGCGATCGATCTGGGCCCAGTTACCGCCCACACCGAAAGCCATCACCACGCCGCCAAAACACAGCGCGATGCCCAGCCACTGCAGGCGACGCAGACGCTCGCTGGGCAGCAGCAGGTGCAGACCCAGTGCCGAGAAGATCGGCGCCGTATAGAGAAATACCGCCATGTGCGAGGCGGTGGTGTAGCGCAGGCCCAGCGCGATGAAGAAGAACTCCAGCGCGAACAAGACACCGGCCAGGATTCCGGCCAACCAGGTCGTACTGACCCACTCGCGCCAACCGCGCTGCCACAGCAACAACAGGCCGACCAGCACCGCGGCAACACCCGAGCGCAACGCTACCTGCAGCATGGGCGCGATATCGTCCGCCGCCAGCTTGATTGCCACCTGCTGGCTACCCCAGATGGCGCACAGCAGCAGCATCATTTGGAACAGGAAAAAATCGGCGCCCTTGCGTACCGCGGTCATTCAGCAACTCCTGTCATGTGTCACTCACTTTCTCAACGGGTCATCCCAGAACGGCCGTTCGGCCTCCTGCACCGCATCGGCCCGGGACAGTCCCAGATCCTTCAATGCAGCATCATTCAGTTGCGCCAGCTGTGCCCGCTCGCGAGCCAGCTGACGCCAGCGCCGCAGCATACGCCATACACCGACCAGTGACGGCAACCGTTCGAAGTGGATGGCCTGAGCCAGCGCGTAACCTTTCTGACCGTTCATCTTTTCGCCCTCCCTGTGGGGTTGGCGTCAGTGTCGGGCCAGGCTTATGATCAATCCAACGAATGTTTCTTATGGAATCCATCTCTAGGATTGATGAATGGCCTTCCACCCCAGTATTGATACCGAATTGCTACGCAGCTTCGTTGCCATCGCCGACACTGGTGGTTTCACCCGCGCCGCAGAAACAGTCAATCGTACCCAGTCAGCCGTGAGCATGCAGATGAAGCGGCTGGAGGAAGACGTGGTGCAGCGTCCATTGTTCGAGCGCGACGGCCGCCAGGTGCGCCTGACACCCGAGGGCCAGGTACTGCTGGGTTATGCGCGGCGCATTCTCAAGCTGCACGGCGAGGTGCTCAACACTCTGCGCGAGCCGCATATGGTCGGTGCCGTGCGTATCGGTACGCCGGACGACTACGTGATGCGCTTTCTGCCGGAGATTCTCTCGCGCTTCGCCCAGGCCTATCCGCTGGTGCAGGTGGAGGTGCATTGCGAACCCTCCGGCCAGCTGTTGCTGCGCCAGGATCTCGACCTGACCATCGTCACCCGCCAGCCCGGCAAGGAGATCGGCCAACTGCTGCGCCAGGAGCGCTTCGCCTGGGCCGTGGCCCAGGGCTTCTGCCCGCATGAACAGAACCCCATGCCGCTGGCCATGTTCAACGCCGACTGCTTCTGCCGCGAATGGGCCTGCAACGCGCTGGATGCGATGAGTCGTCCCTACCGCATCGCCTACACCAGCCCCAGCCTGTCGGCGATTTTCGCCGTGGTGCGCGCGGGCCTCGCGGTCACCGCGCAGTTGCAAAGCCTGATCACGCCGGATCTGCGCATCCTCGGCGAAGCCGAAGGTCTGCCCCTGCTGCCGCTGACTAGCATCGTGCTGCTGCGCAACGAAAGCAGCCAGTCTCCGGTTACAGAATGCCTGGCCGAGCATATCGTTGAAGGTTTTCGCCTATAGGCGGCCACCCGACTCCAGCGCGAGCAGCAGTGCACAGAGCAGCAGGAAGCCGCAGAACAGACTGCGCAGCAGACGCTCCGGCAGCGAATGCGCCAGGCGCACGCCCCAACTGATGCTGAGCAGACCACCCACGGCCAGCGGCACACCCATCCACCAGTTGACGTGATCATGCAGCGCGTAAGTGAACAGCGTCACCCCGGTACTGGGTAGCGCCAGCGACAACGACAATCCCTGCGCCACCACCTGGGTGGTGCCGAACACACTGGTCAGCACCGGCGTCGCCACCACCGCGCCGCCCACGCCAAACAGCCCGCCCATCGCACCGGACACCCCGCCCAGCACGCCAAACCAACCCCAGTGATAACGCAGCTCGCCGCTGGCCGGCGTCTGAGCCATCAGCATGCGCAGCAGGTTGTAGGCCGCCAGGGCCAGCAGAAAACCGACGAAGGCCCAGCGCATGGTGCGCGAATCCACCTCCACCGCATACAGCGAGGCCAGCCAGGCGCAGAAGAAACTGGTAACGCCGAGTAGCAGGGCATAGCGCAGATCGATGCGATTGCGTTGATGGTAACGCCAGATCGCCAGCATCACGTTCGGCACCACCATGACCAGTGCAGTCCCCTGAGCGAGCTGCTGATCCAGCCCAAAGACAATGCCCAGCACCGGAATGGCGATCAGCCCACCACCGATGCCGAACAAGCCGCCCAATGTTCCCAGACCCAAGCCCAGCAACAGATTCAGCAACAGGTCGAACAGATTCATGACACCTCCAGACAGTGGGCGCATGTTAATCAGTCGCGGCTAGCGCGGAAACGCACAGCAACGCACAATGGCTTTGCTTTCCCCGCACAAACAGGCTGCCATGAACCCCGATGCACTGACCGACCAACTGGAACTCTTTCTCGACGTACTGGAAACCGGCAGCTTCTCCGCTGCGGCCAGGCGCCATCCGCTCACGCCTTCGGCAGTGGCACGACGCATCGACGCCCTGGAGCGCGCTATGGGCAGCAGCCTGTTCAACCGCACGACCCACGCGGTGCGCGTTACTCCGGCCGGTCTGGCGTTCGCCGAGCGCGCCAGGCGCATCCTCGCCGAGCTGCACCTGGCGCGCGCCGAAGCGGTCTCACTGAGCAGCGCACCCGAAGGCCTGATCCGTATCGACGCCCCCTCGCCCTTCGGTCGTCGCCACCTGGCCCCGGCGATTGCAGAGTTCCTGCGCGCCAATCCTGGCCTGGACGTACAACTGCGCCTGATCGACAGCTTCATCGACCTGCAGGGCGAACACCTGGGTGAGGTGGATATCGTCGTGCGTATTGGCCCCCTGCCCGATAGCCGCCTGGTCGCCACACCGCTGGCATCGATGACGCGCATCGTCTGCGCCAGCCCGGAGTATCTGCGTCGACGCGGCATTCCTCGCAGCCCGCTGGAGCTGGAACAACACGACGGCCTGGACTGGGACAGCCTGGCGCCACCCTACGCCTGGCGCTTCGAAGTCGACGGTAAGCTGCAGCTGTGCAAGCCCAAACGCCTGCGCCAGACCAGCAACAACGCCGAAACCCTGCTGTTCAGCGCCCTCGCCGGCCTTGGCGTTGCCCACCTGCCCACCTGGATGAGCAGCGAGCATCTGCAACGTGGCGAGCTGATCCCACTGTTCTGCGAACAGGGCCTTCCGGCCATCGAGCCGGTGAGCATCTACGCCCTGCGTCTGGAGCGTGAAGCCAGCCCACGCACCCGCTTGCTGCTGAGCTTTCTGAAGCAGCGCTTCGGCTTTCCGCCGCCCTGGGACCAGGCGCTACAGGCAAGCCTGGCCATCCCACAGCAGTAAGGCTTGTGTGGGAGCGGCTTCAGCCGCGATAGCGCCCTGAAAATCAGGCACAAAAAACCCGGCACCTAGGCCGGGTTTCTCGTGCAGCTTACGCTCAGGCCGGAGCCTGGGTGCGGCCCTTGTAGGAACCGTCGCGGGTGTCGATCTCGATCCAGTCGTCGATGTCGACGAACTCGGCAACCTTGATCTCGGTACCGTTGCGCAGCTTGGCAGGCTTCATGACCTTGCCGGAAGTGTCGCCACGAGCAGCGTTCTCGGTGTAGACAACCTGACGCACGATGGTGGTCGGCAGGTCGACGGAGATCACCTTGCCTTCGAAAAACACGGCTTCGCAGACGTCGGTCATGCCTTCTTCGATGAACGGCAGAACGCTTTCCAGATCTTCGGAACGCAGCTCATAGGAGTTGTACTCCGGGTCCATGAACACGTAGTCCTCACCGCTGATGTAGGACAGGTTCACTTCCTTGCGCTCGAGAATCACCGGCTCCATCTTGTCGTCGGCTTTGTAGACGGTCTCGGTCTTGGAACCGTTGAGCAGGTTCTTCAGCTTCATCTTGACGATGGCGCTGTTACGACCGGACTTGGTGAACTCGGCCTTCTGGATCAGCCACGGCTGGCCATCGATCAGGGCCACGCTGTTGACTCTCATTTCTTGTGCAGTTTTCATGCGGATATCCGAAATATGCGGGAGGTACAGAAATCTAGGCCGCGTATGATAGCCAATTTAGGTAAAACTGTTCCAGCGTCGTGGCAAGATCCGCCCGAGCGGCCTGCTGATCGCACCACTGCTCGGCATGTCGCTGCAGTACTGGCCAAGCCTCGAGAAGCGCAGGCCAGGCCGTTTCCATCCCTTCACCGCTATTCCATGCCCGCCAGCATTCAGCCTGAACAGCAGCGGCTTCAGGCATCAGATCGGCGTTATAAATCGCCAGAAACGCCTCGAGTTTGTCCCAGTGCGCCCGCTCCTCCTGCGGGTAGATGTGCCAGAGCAACGGCCGCCCCGCCCATTGCGCGCGGACGAAGGAATCCTCACCGCGTACCGCATTGAAGTCGCAGCACCACAGCAGGCGATCGTAGTCATCCTGGGCAACGAAGGGCAGCACATGGATCAGCAGATTACCGCGCCGGCCGTGATCACCCGGCGCCAGTAGCTCCCCGCCAAGCCAGACCTGCAGGTCAGCGAGAATCTTGCCCTGCGGCACCAGCAGTTGCGTCGGCAGTGGATCGGCTGCCAGTGCATCCAGCCATCCCGCCAGACCTGCGTTCTCGTAGGCGAACAGCGATATGAGCCGCCCCCCCGCTTCATGTGCCACGCCGAGTGACTGCAGGAAAGCCTGCTGCGCCTGCCCGTCAGCTTGAAAGGTGCGCCGCCGCGCCAGCAGATCGGCCTCGCGCAGCAAACCGCCCGTGCCCTCCACGAACCCAGGAAAGAAGAAGAATTTCTGCAGGCCTCCAGGCTGCGGCGATGGCAAGCCATGACAACCAGCGACCCAATCCTCGGCACTGAGGTATTCCAAGTTCAGCCACAAACGGCGCGTACCGCTGGCCGCCATCGCTTCGATATAGGCAGGCGGCAACTGACAGGCGAAGGCCTCGATCACCACCTCGGCTGGTTCCACCGAGGGGAACGGCTCACGCCACTGGCGCACCTCGACACCGCTCCAGCGCTGGCAGTCAGCATCGACGCTGGCCTCGGGGCACAGGCGTACGAATGCACCCAGCTCGTCGACCCATAGACGCACCGCATGTCCCTGCTCGGCCGCCAGTTGCCGGGCCAGCCGCCAGGTCACGCCGATATCACCGTAGTTGTCCACTACGCTGCAGAAGATGTCCCACCTGGCCACACTGCGCCCCTTCGGAAAATGATCGCCATTCTAACCGGCGAGCAAGAAAAAGCCCGCCAGAGGCGGGCCAAGAGGAGCGCTGGAGCGAGCGCGGGGTAAAACAGTGAATCAGGCCAGCAGCGTATCGCCCTCACGACGAATGGCACTGCTGAGTAGCCAGACCGCCTGGCAAGCCAGCGCAGCCTCACGGGAAGCGAAAGGGCCGGCTTTGGGCTGGCCATCCACCATCACCAGCCAGCACGCCATATGACCATCGGACCTGAGCTCAGCCGGTACGGCACTACCAACCAGGGAAACCACATCGATACGGGACATCATGACCTCCAAGCCAACTCAATCTTTGTTGGACTCAACATTAGGCCGATGCCGCTCTAGACAGAAATCAGTGCTCTCGATAGTGACCATGGATATTGCCAATGGCGGAAGCGCAGGCGGCACAAACTGCGCCACGCGCAAGATAGGCATTAGAGTGCCTTTAAAACCCAATCCCAGGGCAATTTAAGGCATTTTATTGCCTTTATTCGCAAAAGCTACTAGTCTAAACGGCATTAAAGTGCCGGAGTCCATATGCACTCTCTCACCCTGCAACTGTACAGTGGCCACGCTTGGCATGACGCCATGCATCTCAACTTCGAGCAGCCCGAGGCGGGTCTGGCGGGGGCGTGTTCTTTTGGCTATGAGCAGGCATATCTGCTTGAAACACTGGAGCACATTGGCAGCCGCCTTGAGCATGCAGTTAGCGTCACAGTGCCGTTGGACTGGGAATCCCATCGAGCAAGCGAAGCGCCTGCCTTCCTGCACGACATACTGCCCGCTGGAGCAGCAAGGCGCTTCCTTCTCCAGCGCCTGGGTGACCAAAAGCCCGAGAATCTTGGACTGGATCTATTTTTGCTAAGTCGGTGCGCACCAGCGCCGGTGGGAAACCTGCGTATCAAGGAGGCAGCAGCAGCGCTTCAGGAAAGCCCGCTGTTAGGCTTCTCTCGCGAGGATGTAATCAACCGCGACGCCCGTTTTCTCGAATACGCCTACGAACAGGGTGCGGCCATCGGTGGTGCCACAGGCGCAGGTGGCGAAGCGCCCAAATTATTGCTGACTGAAGACCGGGAGGGTGCCCTGCACCCAGATGCGGCTTTGCCGGATGAGTCTGCAACCCGCCACTGGTTTGTAAAGTTCGCGCGAAACCAGGCCAGGCAGACCGACCAAGATATCCTGCGTAGCGAGTTCTGCTACTACAGAGCCATTCAACGGCTTGGCCTGGATACGGTACCCGCAGAAGGCCTGGCGCTAGAGGAAGGCCGCAAGCCTAGTCTGTGGATGCATCGCTTTGATCGCCATCTCAGCGCCACAGGCGTAGAACGCAGCGCAATGGAATCCCTGTACTCACTCGCAGGAGTAACCGTGCCGGGCAGCTACCTGCTGCATACCGACGCCCTGAATCACTTGGTCCGGCTGTGGCAGAAGACGGGGCAAGGCGCGCAAGTTGGCGACATGATCTTTGAGTATCTACAGCGAGACTTACTCAACCAGATCCTTGGCAACTCGGACAACCACGGCCGCAATACCTCAATTTTGCGCAACCGCACGGGGCTGAAACTCGCCCCTATCTACGACCTTGCGCCCATGGTGATGGATGATGAAGGCGTCACTCGCACTACAAAATGGCCTCAATCCATAGAGATTGCCGGCGAGGTCAACTGGCGCCAAGCCTGCGCCGCACTAGCGCAATGGACCGACGCAGATGTTCTTTATGAAAGACTCAGAGGCGCAGCACTAGACTTCCTGGCCCTTCCCGACCTGCTGAGCGATCAAGGGTTGCCAAACTCCACGATGAATCATCCGCGTATTGCGCTGCGCACCCTTCATCAAAGACTCAACCGATGGGAGCTCATCTGAATGGATATCATCGAGCGCAACCGTATTCTGACTGAAATACAGACCCAACTGGCATCGGGCGAATTGACCATCGGCCAGGCCGTGCGCAAATTCCGCAAGGAAATCACCGGATTGCAGCAGGCCCGTTTCGCACAGATGTGCAAACTTTCCCTGCGCGCCCTTCGTCAATTGGAACATGACGAGTCGAATCCAACCGTGCAGACCCTCAATAGCGTGTTCAATCCATTTGGGATGCAAGTTGGCATTGTGCCGAAGAGTCGAAGTTAATAGATGCAGCTTGAGCCTGAGGGGTAGCGACAGCCCAGACGGTTCGATGGAAGGTTTTATTGATGGTGCTGGGACGGGACTCAAACCTGTATGACGGCGGAGTTTAAGTCTCATAACAATTCCAATAAAAACAGAGACTTAAAAATGCTTTTCCACAAAAATCACAACTAAGATTCGCTACAGACCGCGAATTTCAAGGGGCTCTATCGAATTGCGGAACCTTTTCTCTGCGCCGGATTGACTACTTTCGGTTCTACTCAGAGCTGAGCCAATAGAGGATTGGAGTAAGCGAACGGAAATCACATCTTCCCATGGGAATGGGATCCGGGATCTCTGAAACTCGGCTGCTAGCCATTACTTAGATACGCCCGTGCTAACGGGGTAAATTCCTCCACCAGCACTTCGGCGAACATACCGAGCCTGAGACCGCTTTACTTAAGCACCCCAAGCAGCTTCCATAGCCGCCTGGATTCGGCATCGGCGCTGATCAATTCGTCCAGCAACTCGCCAAGCGGCTGGTTGCCCCACTCCACGGCCCGACGAATGACATATGGCACCGGGCTATGTGGCTCGGTTCTGGCGAGGTAGTCGGCGATCTGCGCAAGCTGGCGATAAGCCTGCTCACGACTGCTGGGCATACCAACCATAGGCAGCGAAGGTGTAGAGGGCTCGGCAGTCGGCCCGTCCGTTACGGCAACGATCTCTGGCTCGATTAAAGGGATGTGTTCTGACATCGGAACGAACTCCTCGATCTGAGCACGTAGGTTGGTCAGTGTCTGACGCAGGGCACTGAAGCTGGGGGCCAACTCAGCCAGCCAGCCGTCACTCCAGTTTTCCAGCCGTTCAAGAGCCGCGAGAGCGGCCTGCAGCTCAACATCAGCAGTGATGAAATGACTCGTTGGTGTCTGCCTGAGCCTTTCATGTAGCTTGTGATATTCCAGTCGGGCCGTTTCTGCCGCGATCTTGTCCTGCTTGCTGTCACTCATTTGCACCTGACGTTGCTGCAACTGCAGCCAGTCGTGCAGGGTCACGTGCGCGAACTCTTGCGCATCGATGCCAAAGAGCGGCGTCTGGATCAGCAAAGTGGCGCTGTATTGACGAACCATCCACTCCAGGGGAAAGACACGCCAGCTACGGTCACCTTCCTCTGGCTGCGGATGCAGAGTATCCGGATAGCGTTCGCATAACCCTGTCAGCAACTCCAGTGCAGCACTCACCCCGGCGAGCCCGCGGCGATGTATCCAGGCTTCGCCCAGCCAAACGGCAATCATCAGATCCTTGCTGCGACCTCGCAGTAGATCACCTGCCAACGCCTCCAATGCGGCCCAGTCCCCGCGCTTGAGGTCGCTTTGCCAGACACCGGTTGGCAGACTCGCATCATCCTCACGCCGTAGTTCTCGCAGGCGATCCCAAGCGCCCTCGTAACGCAGAGTGGGGCCGCAAACGGTGTCACCGGGAATGGGTTCCAGATACTGTTCGATAGACGCGGATGTCATGGTTCCATCACCTCACTTCGCAAAGCCTGGAGCTGGAAGCTGGAGAATGGCGAACTGGGTGCGGCGACAGGTAGAGGCTGGATTGACAGGGGTAGCTTGCTGCCCTGACCAAGCAGTGACAGGCGAATGAACATTTGAGCCTGCGGGCTGGCATCCAGCGTTCCCCGAACAGGAACCTGCAAGGTGAGAGGAAAGTCCGTGTAGTCCATGTTCGGCAGACGTTGGGGTACCACGTGCGAGCGCATCATACGCAGCAAAGCCCAAGGGCCACGATACTCCCAACCCGCTTCAAGGCCATTTACGGCCATGCTTGGTTGCAACGGATCTATCACGGGCCGTTGGCTGCTGTCGCGCGCCCAGCGCAACACGAGCTGCAGCGGATCACCAACGTTCCAGTGCAGGCGCTGGCCAGACTCGCCAGGATGACTGATCTGGTGCCCCGCTCCATTCAAGGTCCAAGCGATTACCTGATCGGCGCCCCACTCGTCTTCGCGATCCGTTCGCCAACGCACTTCAAGCTCCACGCCAATTGTCCCGGATTTGTCGCGTATGAACATTGGGCCAAGCCAGCTTCTGGCCTGTCTCATCCGAGAGAGGAAATCTTCAGCCGCCAGACGGTTACCTGGCGGCGCTAACACAAGCCCCTTCTCAGCGACCTCCAGATGAGTATCGATCAACTCCAGCAGGTGTTTGACGCGCGCAGGGTCAGCATCGCCATTTTCCAGGCTATATGAGAACGGAAAACGTCCTGCCAAATACTGGTTGAAATAATCCGCCAGTGCGCTCCACGCCTGTTCTGCGCCCTGTATCTGCAGCTGACTACAGCGCTTGTGCACTTGATCAGTAATACCACGGGTATATCGGGCCAGATCGCCATCGCCCTGTGGCAGACTGGCTGTTGACAGCACCTGCAGGCAGTTGTCGACGTCCACTTCCACCAGGTCCCTGGTCACCAGTTGCTCGAACAACGCAGGTGCGCTGGTGGGGTTCTGCGCTTTGTACTTCTGCATTTCATCCATTATCGAGCCAAGCCTCGACACCTTGTCTTGCAGGGACAGGGGCAAATCTGTCTGTGTCCTCAGCCACGTAAGTTCGGGTCTGACCCTGTCGATGCTGGTACTGATCTCCGCGAACTGTCGAGATAATGATGCTTTCAGATCCTGCACATCGGTGGCCCGGAACAACTTGAGTCCCAGATCGGGCTTACCATCCCAATCGGACACCGGGTAGCGTTCGGTGAACAGTGGCAAGCTGTCGATGTCAGCGAGTACGGCATCTACATCCGCCATGGCACGCAAGGTCAACTGGGATTGAAGAGTATTGGCCAAATCGGCACGTCCAAGAGCCGCCAAAGCTTGGATGACCTCCATGGCCTTTTCGACAGAGACATTGAACCGGCTCTCCGAAGATCCGTAGATATAGCGTCCACCTGATGAGGTCAGCTCTGACCACATGGCGATAGCGGCGGCTTGTTCAGCAGCCTTGAGCATGCCGGGACGATACGCCGGCGAGATTTGCGCCAACTCCTGAGCCACAAAGCTCTGGTAGCTTTGCTGGTAAACCAGTGCCTGAGCCATTTGCTGCTCGGTCAAATTGATCACCCCACGAGTATCAACGGCGCTATCCGTGCGGCGCATTGCGCTTACTGCAAAATCTCGCTTGAGCAGATCATTGATACTCCTCGACAGTTTGCTGATGTGCTCCTGCAAAACCAGCGTTCCGCCAGCCTGCCGCTGCAGGAGGTTGTCGCGACTAGCGGCACCCTCGATCCATTGACTGTGGAAACCTTTGCGCAGTTGCTCAGCCTCGAGCGTAACGGAGGCTTCAACGCTTGGTCCCAGAAGTCGGCTCTGCTTCACATCGTTCATCAGGTCGCGGTAACCCGGCACCAACTCCTCACCACTACTATGGCTCCATGCGGAGTTAGTAAGAATGATCAGATCCTCGAGATGCCCGATAAGGCTGTTGATTTCCTCAAGCTTGTTCAGCGAGGTATCCCTGCCATATTCCAGATCGTTCAGGTTCCTTTTGAGATAACCGGCAGGCGTAACGAAGTTCCCTGCCAGGAAGTACTGCGCCAGCCAAAACTTCATCAACGTTTGAAACTGTCCAGAGAGTTGCCTGCGATTGGGCTCCAGATCCACGGGGCGCAGTCCAGGTGCAGCAAGGCTCCGCAAGGTCTGGTCGTAAAAGGATCTCCGGGCCAAGCTAGAGGGGTCGAGACTAAGTCCCAGTGCATCGTTGCTGAGTTGAGTCAGTGACTCGATAAAGCCCTCCTGGCCGCTTAGGGTATCGTTGAGCAGACGATTGTGCCGCTCCAGGCTTACAACGCCCTCAGCCAAGGTGCGAGCCTTCACATAGTTCGGCCACTGATCCGGCTGGGCGCTTTCGACATCCGGGCGACGTTGCTCGTTGCGGATATCCAGCAACGTCTTGAGCTGGTACTCCTGCAGTTGCTGCAGTGGCACCAGCGCCTCGCGGCGAGCCATACCACGCAATAGCAGGTCCATCTGGGTATCCAGCGAAGATCCCCAGGAGGTGGGGTAGACCAACGATGAAAAATGCCAGCGGGGCGCTCGCTGCAGCAGCACCCAGAACCCCTGAACATTGAGCCGGGCTTGCTCCTGACGACGCTCGGGGGCTCGCAAGCTCACATGGCCGGCATGCACCTCCTCCAATAAGCGACTCAACTCACGTGCATCCTGCTGTCTTGCCTGCCATACCCACAGCATGCCCACCAGCCAGCAGAGAGCCAGTACCGCAGCAACGCCACCCACCGTTTTCTGCCAACGTTGACGTAGGCGCAGCACACGCGGAAGAGCCTGTGCCAACCCCTGTTCGGCTAGCAGCCGCTGCCGCCAGAGCAACTGAGTGAATGCCCCTTGCATCGAAGGCAGCTCACTAGGATAGAGCTGCTCAGCATTCGATTCTTCACGTACCTGTGAGGCCCCCAGGTAGAGGCCGCGTAATCTTGGAGCCTCGCCTTGGGCATTGCCCTGAAAAACGGGCTCCAGCAAATTACGCAGGTTGCCCTTGAGAGCCAGCAACAGATCAGGCAGGCGATATAAATCCTCAGCTAACTCGCCTTTCAAAGTACCGACCTCAATGATGGCTGCCTGCAAGCTTTGAACTACAGATTCCAGCGCATCATCGAGCCAATAACTCTGCCAGCCGGCATCCAGCCCATAGGATGATGACCACCCCAACAGACGCTCACGGCCTTCTTCAGGAAGTGCGGCTACCAGCTCCTGAAACCCCGGCATTTCCTCGAAGCCCGTAATCAGGACATACACCGGAAGACCCAGGCCAAGACGCTGAAGCAACTCACCAAAGCGACGGCGCAGAATAACCACGTCGGCTGCACTCTGGGCTCCGTCCTGCAACTGGCCAAGTGGGATATTCCAGATCACGCCATCCAAAGGACGCTGGCCACGCAGCCTAAGCAGCATACTGAGCAGACGACGCCAGACGAAGGTGGAGGCAGTACTGCCATCGCCGGGCAGGAATACGCCTTGAGGCACCACCAGTACGGCGCCATCCTGGTCGGCCCACCACCGGCCGAACCAGGCCGGACGTCCAACAGGCGTGAGCTGCCAATCGCTACAAAGCTGGCTACCCTCCCGCGGATCGCCGAGCAGCATCAGCCAGGGAACCTGATAGCGCGACTCGATCCCCTGTTCCTGTTCCATCCTGCGTACCGCGGCATAGAAGCTACGAATCGCCATACCGGATTGAGTACGCAACCACCAGAACAAAGCAGCCAGGGCTACAAGCAGCAGGAGAATACCTACCACGCTGAGAACGATCGCGAGAGCGCTCATTCAACCGGGCTCCCACCGTCGTCCATGGTGATCAGATGCATCAAGGGGGTCAGCTCCGACTGAATGTCACTCCACATCCAGTGTCCGACCGTGCTCAGAACCACCAGCAACCCGCAGATAGCCAGTCCCAGGCGCATACCATCTGGCAGCACTCGCCTCATGGGTAGACGTAAAGGCGCAGCACGGCTCGGCCGCGCCAGGCTGCTCATCGCGCCATTCACCGCTGGCTCACGTTGCCAGGCGAAGGTGAAAAGTGCATGCCGCCAGCGCGCATGCAGTGCCCGACCGCGGTCGCTACGCAAGCCGCCATAGAAGCCAAGAATCAAGCACTGGAGGTAGACGTTAGCCAGATCACGAGAGGCCGGAGCCCGCTCCTTGAGTAGCTTGTGAATGGCACGTGGCAGTCGCTCACCTGCATTGCGCGAACCATACAAGCGAATTTCAAGCGGACGTGGCTGCCATGCCGACCTGCCTGGCCAGGCATCGAACAAGAGCCGTTCATCAACCAGGGCGACGAATGCATAGACCATCGCCTTGACCTGGCTCGAGGAGGATGCGCCGACACTGGCGAATGCGCTGCGCCAGAGACGGCGAACCACGAGGATCGTGGCCTCTGCCATGCGTTCGATCTGTTCGTTGCCAGGGTTGCTCAGTCCTGCCACACCATCCCAAACCTCTCGCCATTCGATCCAGGCTTCCCGAAAAGCCTGGCTCAGAGGTGCCTCTCCGAACTCTGGGGGGTAAAGAGAAACGCTCCTTTGCGACATCTATGCATCCTTGGCTTGGGAAGGCTGATTTCAGTGGCTATCGGTCGTAAATAGAAGAACCTGCCAGGGACTTGAACTCACCCTCTGAGAGGTAACCGCCAGGCAAAGTGGTTGCTCCGGATCGAACCAGTCACCGGAAGCCTGAATCAGAAAAAGGTGAGTTTCCTCACCCACACCGTACGCGGCTCGTTCGTGGCGGTTCATGGGCTGGTGAGGCAGACCGCTCATGCGCTGCTGTACGAGTGTCGGTACGTGTTGTCGCGAGGCGATCACTGCCTGCCCCAGCCATGCCCGCGCAGCTTCCTGCCCAGTGCCCGCCGGCATGCGCAGCCCCACGACAAGGCGCTGACGACCTGTCTGGATATCTGGCAAATCAATCGAGAACCCTTGCTCGGAATGCTCGAATACCAAGCAACGGTAACCGACGCGGATGCTGTCCAGGTTCCGGTGCAGCCACTCGATTACTTCGTCGAAGCCTCGCTTGAGTTCGAGAAAATCAAGAGGTGCGAATGCTGGCACGCCGTTCAATGGATCTAATGCACTCCAAGCTCCTGCCAACCCGGCCAGTAAGCCATGCAGATTCGCTGGAGTAGCCGCTCGACTGTTCAAAGCGACTTCAACTTCCGGGAGACGGGCCCACAGCGCCGTCAATTGCCGTCTGAGCTCCTGCGCATCATCACGATTTCCCGCTTGCTCGGCTTGGCGCAACCGTCCGGCGAGGAACAGGCATTTTTCGCGCCCCCTTGCGCATAGCGCAGAGACCATCTGACCCAGGTCAGACTCGGGCAGGATCAATCCCATCGGTGGCACGTAGGGTTGCCTGACGAATCCACCACCCTCGTTGGAGATCCGCAACAGGGGTAGACAAATCGAATCAGCCCTGTCGCTATCAGTCACCAAGCGTAGATTGGGGCGCCAGACGAGAATCGGCTCTGGATGCTCGCCGCTGGCAAGATCAGGTACCGCCTCTGCGAGATGTGATTGCAATCGTCCGTTGAGGGGCAGTACCTGGCCGCTGCGGCCAAGAGGGTTGACTGCCAGGTAGACAGTCACGCTGGCATTGGCTGAAGCTGCCACAGCAGGTCCCACATCGAACTCAAGAACCTTGCCGCCACCCGGTTGCACACTGACGGGCAAGCCATCTGGCAGGATCGCCTCAAGGGACTGGATACGCACCAGGCCGGTACTCAGTGCGGCAGGGTCGACCTCCAATTCGGCCACCCCCCAGAACCAAGGATTGCCGGCTCTGGCGCAGAGCGCAGCGATAACCTCAGCGCGTATCCCCTGCAGTTGGAAATGCTGAGGCAACAGTTGCATGCCCTCGTGCCAGCAGACTGCGTCCGGCAACACCTTCATACCACTCCCCTTCGACATCCGCTGTTTGGCATGCACGCAGCGTGCGCAACTGGTTAGCGATCCCGATCCGTCAGCAGACGCATTTCCCTGCTATCGAAGCGAAGCCACACACGGCCTGATTCGCTCAGGCGCAAACGGTGCGCACCAGGAGTGTTATAGCCGGCGAATACCAAAAGTCCAGCAGCCTGGTCACCAGAGAAAGGGAAGTCGCGAACGTCGCGAAATTGGCCGGGCACCAGCTCCAGACTCCACACCGAAAACAGTTGCCGATAGTCACGGCGGTACTGATCTCGCTCGGTGAACCACTGTCTGGAAGGAATCTCGGACAGCAGTTTGAGCAGGTCTGGATCGTGCACCGCAACGAAGTCCACAGCGATAGGCGTGTCGTCATTGGCGCGCTCTGCTACATCGAGCGTCAGGCTATCCAGTCCGATCCTCTCGCCCCGAAAACCACATCCGGTCAGCATGAGAATTAGGAGCAGCAGTAGAGCAGGAAAACAGGAAATCAAACGTCCCTGTGTCATGAAGACTTCACCTTGAATTTCACATTTGCAAATTTATAGACCTGATCTAGCGTCTATGAAAGTTCGTCCTCATGACGGATGTGGATGGATCGTCAAGGACGGGCTCGGTTTTCGGCTACCCCGTTGCAGTAGCGGTCCAGCAAGGGAGTGCGAGCATAGGATCCTTCCGCTGCATTGCGCTCCAGGTACTGCCCCGGAGCCCAACCAACATGGCTGAGAGCACGCAACACAAGCTGGATCGGATCCGTCCGCCACGGGTCCAGATCACCTACGACGTCGAAATCGGTAACGCGATCGAAAAAAAGGAACTGCCTCTCGTGGTCGGTATCCTCGCTGACCTCTCCGGCAAACCCGAAACACCGTTGCCCAAGCTGATCGACCGCCGCTTCACCGAGATCGACCGCGACAACTTCAACGAAGTACTCGCCTCCATCGAACCGCGCAGCACTTTGCAGGTGGAAAACACCATCAGCGGCGACGGCAGCAAGCTCAACGTTGAACTGCGCTTCCGCCACTTCGACGACTTCGACCCAGTCAACATCGTCAATCAAATCACGCCACTGCGCCGCTTGTATGAGGCACGCCAGCGTTTGCGTGACTTGCTTACCAAGCTCGACGGCAACGATGACCTCGACAAACTGTTGCAGGACGTAGTGAGCAATACCGAAGGCCTGCAGGAGATCAAGTCCTCACGCCCAGAGAGCGAATCTCCAGCCCAAGCCGCAGGCACCGCCGACGTCGAAGCACCAGTCGATACCCCTGCTTCCGACGACGGTGAAGCACCGACCGAACCCCAGGCCTGAGCGCCCCTTGAACACCCGGAGATGACGTAATGGCCACCAAAGCCGGTGCTTCCAGCGAGAGCACGACCCAGACCCTGACTCTACTCGACCGAATCATTGCCGAGGGCCGAATGGCCCACGACGAAAGCCAGCAGGACTATGCCCGCGACATGCTCGCGGAATTCGCCACTCAGGTGCTTGACGAAGGCATGGCCATCGACAAGGACACCGTGGCCATGATCAACGACCGCATCAGCCAAATCGACAAGCTGATCAGCGACCAGCTCAACGAGGTTCTGCACCATCCTGACATGCAGAAGCTGGAGGCCTCCTGGCGAGGCTTGCACATGCTGGTGGACCAAACGGAGACCAGCAGCCGCCTGAAGCTGCGCCTGCTCAACGTCACTCAGAAGGAATTGCAGAACGATCTGGAGAAGGCCGTCGAATTCGACCAGAGCTCGCTGTTCAAGAAGATCTATGAAGAGGAATACGGCACCTTCGGTGGACACCCATTCAGTCTGCTAGTGGGCGACTATGCATTCGGCCGCCATCCACAAGACGTCGCCCTGCTAGAAAAACTCTCCAACGTCGCAGCCGCTGCCCACGCGCCATTCATCGCCGCCGCCAACCCTAAATTGTTCGACATGAACAGCTTCACCGAGCTGGCCGTGCCTCGCGACCTCAGCAAGATCTTCGAGAGCCTGGAGCTGATCAAGTGGCGCAGCTTCCGCGAGAGCGAGGATTCGCGCTACGTCTCACTCGTGCTGCCGAACTTCCTCCTGCGCCTGCCCTATGGTCCGGACACCAATCCGGTGGAGGGCATGGACTACGTCGAGGACGTCAACGGCACCGACCACTCCAAGTACCTCTGGGGTAATGCCGCCTGGCTGCTGGCACAGCGCATCACCAGCGCCTTCGCCAAGTATGGCTGGTGCGCGGCTATCCGTGGCGCCGAAGGCGGTGGAGCGGTGGAGGGCCTGCCGGCACACACCTTCCGCACCCTGTCTGGCGACCTGTCGCTGAAGTGCCCGACCGAAGTGGCGATCACCGATCGCCGCGAGAAGGAACTCAACGACCTCGGTTTCATCTCTCTGTGCCACAAGAAGAACACCGACATGGCAGTGTTCTTCGGCGGTCAGACCACCAACAAGGCCAGGCTCTACAACACCAACGAAGCCAACGCCAACGCCCGCATCTCGGCCATGTTGCCCTATGTGCTGGCAGCATCGCGCTTCGCCCACTACCTGAAGGTGATCATGCGCGACAAGGTGGGCAGCTTCATGACTCGCGACAACGTGCAGACCTACCTCAACAACTGGATCGCGGACTACGTGTTGATCAACGACAACGCGCCCCAGGAGATCAAGGCCCAGTACCCCCTACGCGAAGCACGCGTGGACGTCTCGGAAGTCGCCGGCAAGCCAGGCGTCTACCGCGCCACGGTGTTCCTGCGCCCGCATTTCCAGCTGGAGGAGCTGACCGCGTCGATCCGTCTGGTGGCCAGCCTACCGCCGCCTGTAGCGGCCTGACCCGACGCCCCCGCCGGCCGTTTCGGCGGGGGCTCGCCCACATCACGATCCACTCTGTTTCCAGACCCAGGAGTTATCCGCGATGGATGCCATCATTCTCGACCTCGGCGACGACATCAAAGGCGACAGCCTGCTCGAGGGCTACACCGACAAGATCGAGTTGATGTCCTACAGCCACAACGTGGCAATGCAGGTCACCAACGATGTCAGCAACTCTGAGCGCACCTCCGGTAAACCGCACATCGGCGAGTTCACCGTCACCAAGTTCGTCGATACCGCCACCCCCTCGCTCAACGAATACTGCTGTGCCGGCAAACCCATCACCACAGCCAAGATCACCATCGGCCGCAACGCCGCCGAAGGCGACGGCAAGCTGCTGCCGTTCATCATCTACACCCTCGATAACGTGGTGCTTTCCAACGTCAGCGTCAGTGGTGGTGCGGGCGGTAAGCCGGTGGAAACCCTGTCGCTGAACTTTACCAAGATTAAATGGGAACTCACCGCGCAGAAGGACGATGGCACCAAGGAAGGCACCGCCGCCTCCACCTGGGACCTGGCCGCCAACAAGCTCGTCAAGTCCAGCTAAGTTAAGGACACCACCGCTCAATGCCGCACAGCGGACTGCTACCTCCCCTGTTCGAGCGCCTCTCCACCCAGTTGGACGAGGCACCGGACTACGACCGCAACGCACTGGCCGAGTCCGTCCGCCTGGAGTTGGCGCGCCTGCTCAACACTCGTCGCCCCCGACGAGCGCCCGGCCGGCCGCTGACGCTGCTCGACTATGGCATCGCCGATTGGACTGCCCTGCAAGCCCTGCGGGTCGATGACCGCCGTCTTCTGCTGCGAGAACTACGCGCCGCCATCCAGTACTTTGAACCACGCCTGCAGTTGAGCGAGATCGATGTCGAGGCGCTGCCCGACCAACCCCAGCGCCTCGGCATCCGCCTGGCCGGGCGCCTACGCAGTGGCCGCCGCTCCTGGCCTGTGTTGTTCCTCCTCGCCCCCGGCGACGACGGTCTAGAGGTACGCCATGAGCGACTCGATTGATGCCGATCTGCTGGACTACTACCAACGCGAACTCACGTGGCTACGCCATGCCGGTGCCGGTTTTGCCCAGCGCTACCCTAAAGTGGCGCGACGTCTGGAGCTGGCCCCGGACGAATGCCCGGACCCCCACGTCGAACGACTGCTGGAGGGCTTCGCGCTTCTTAGCGCACGGCTCCACCGGCGTCTCGACGATGACTACGCCGAATTTAGCGACGCCCTGCTGGAGCAACTCTACCCACTGGCCCTGAGACCCATTCCCTCCTGCAGCATCGTACAGTTCGAGCCGGACCCGACTCAGGGCAACCTCGCCGAGGGTTATACCCTGCCTCGTGACACACCACTTTTCGTCACCACCCGAGACGGTGCCAGCGTGCACCTGCGAACCAGCGCCGAGGCGGTGCTCTGGCCGCTGCGCATCCGCGAGGCGACTCTGCTGGATGGCGACGCCGCCGTGGCCTTCTCCGGCCACCCACGCGCACGCTCGGCACTGCGCCTGACGCTGGAATGCCTGGGCGAATTCGACTGGGCGGAGCTACCGGTTCGCCGCCTGCGGATTCACCTCGCCGCTTCACCGATGACGAACGCCACCCTCTATGACCTACTCGCTGCCCACGGCCTCGGGGTGTGGAGCGGCGCGCCAGAAGCCCCGCTGCAAGCAGTGCCTGGCGATTTAGTCCCGGTGGGCTTCGGCGACCACCAGGCGCTGCTGCCTGACGAAGATGGCCAACATCCCGGCCTGCGCCTGCTGGCAGAGTACTTCGCCTTCCCCGACAAGTTCGCCTTCTTCGATCTGCCGCTGCTGCCACCGATCGATGGCGGACGTGACTGCCAGGTGCTGATCGCCTTCGACCGCGCCCCGCTGGGCAGGCCGCACCTGCAGGCCAGCGAACTGCGCCTGGGCTGCGCGCCGGCAATCAACCTGTTCCCGCGCACTTCTGAGCCCTTGCGCCCGGACGGCACCCGCAGCGAGTATCGACTGGTGGCCGACGCCCACCGCGAGAACAGCGTGGAGATCCACAGCATCCGCGCCCTGCGCGCCGCTACCCCACAGGGCGTGCGCCGTGTACCGGACTACTACGGCCACAGCCACACCGGCGAAGGTCTGTACTGGCATGCCCGTCGCGTCCAGGGCCTGAATCCGACGCGGCCCGGTAGCGACCTGCTGCTCAGCCTGGTGGACACCGCTTTCGACCCGTTGCACGACGCCCCCGAATACAGCCTCACCGCCGAGCTACTTTGTACCAACCGGCACCTTGCCGAGAATCTAGCCGCCGGCACCCGCCTGGGCTTCGAGCGCCCCGGCCCGGTGGCGCTGGCCAGCCTGCTGACCCCGCCAACACCGCAGAGCCTGCCGTGTCTGTCCGGCCCCTCGCGCTGGCGACTGGTGTCCCAGTTGAGCCTCAATCACCTATCGCTTGTGGAAGGCCCGAAAGCACTTGAAGCGCTGCGCGAACTGCTGCACCTGCACAACCTGCGGGACGAAGCAGGGCCAAGACGACAGGTGGAAGGCCTAGTGGAACTGACCTGCGAGCGCGTGGTGGCGAGGGTTGGCGAAGATGCCTGGCGCGGCTGGCGCAACGGCCTAGAGGTGCGCATCCGCCTCGACCCACAGCATTTCGCCGGCACCAGCGCTGTGCTGTTCTCCGCCGTACTGGCGCAGTTCTTCTCCCTTTACGCCACGCCCAACCGCTTCGTGCGTACGGTGCTGGTAGACGCCGACAAGGAGATCCGGACATGGCAGCCCCAGGCCGGCAAGCCCCTAAGCCTCTGAGCCGGCGCCTGCGTGAAAAGCCCCAAGCCTTCGAGTTCCTCCAGGCCCTGTTGCTGCTGGAGCGCGAACGCCCCGATGCCACGCCGCTGGGTCAGGGTAGCAGCCCGGACGACGAAGCCCTGCGCCTGCGCGGGCCACTCACGCCGACCTTCGCCGCCAGCCAGGTGGAACGCCTGGAGGAACAACAGGGGCAGCCGCCGGTGCTGAGCACCGCCGTATTCGGCCTCGGTGGCCCAGACGGCCCCCTGCCCTATGCCTACCAGGAATGGCTGCAGCAGCGAGCCCGCCACAAGGACCACGCCCCGGCGGAATTCCTCGACCTGTTCCACAACCGACTGCTCGCTCAGCTCTACCGGGTGCTGAGTCGTCATCGCCTGGCCCTCGGCTTCCAGCCACCCGAGCGGGCCCCCGTCCACCAGCCACTCCTGGCTCTGGCCGGTCTGCTGCCGCACAGCCTGCAGCAACGCATGGACCTGCCGGACGCAGCCCTGACCGCCCGCGCGGCGCTATTCAACGGCCCGCGCCGCTCCCTGGCTGGCTTTGCCGTGCTGGTGCGCCACCACTTCGGCGTGGCAGTGGACTACGAGGCCTATCAGGGCACCTGGCGGGATATCCCGCCAGCCAGCCGCAGTCGTCTACAACGCGGCGGGCGCAACCTCGGTCTGGGCCGCGACGCCATCGCCGGCACCCGGGTCTGGGATGAGCATGCTGGCATCCGTCTCACCCTCGGCCCGCTAAACACCGAGCAGGCCAACACCTACCTACCCGGCGGCGCGCAGCACCAGCGGCTTGCCGACTTCGCAGGGCTCTACCTCGGCCCCGACATGGACTGCCACCTGCGCCTGTTGGTGAGGCCCAGCGCGCCGCTGCGCCTGGATCGCCGCCAACCGCCGCGCCTACGCTGGAGCGGCGGGCTGCACCTGGCCGCCGGCAGCTCCCTGCAACGCATCGACACCCGCCTGCGGTTCAAGGAGATGCCCTGATGGAACTCGCCGCGCTGATCGGTCGCCTCAACGCCGACAGCCGCCGTGCGCTTGAACGCGCCGCGCAGCGCTGCCTACAACGCACTCACCATTACGTGGAGATCGAGCACCTGCTGCTCGAGTTGCTCGACATAGAAGGCGGCGATTTCGCCTGGTTGCTGCCGCGCTTCGGCCTGGAGCGCGACAGCCTGGCCACCGAAATTAACCGCGCCCTGGAACTGTTCAAGGCCGGCAGTACCCGCACCCCAGCCCTCTCCGCCCAGACCATCGGCCTGCTCGAAGACGCCGTGGTGCAGGCCAGCGTGCAGGGCCAGGCCAGCATCCGCTCCGGCCTGCTGCTGCTCGCCCTGCTCGACCGCGACGAGCGCCGTAGCCTGCTGCTCAACAGCGCCTCTTCGCTACTGCGCATCCCGCGTGAAGCCCTGCGCGCCAACCTCCTGGAATGGACGCAGGCCTCCCGCGAATACAGCGGCGGCCCCGGCCCGGCCGGGAAGGCCCGCCTAGCCCAGGAAGCCTCGCAGGATAGCGTGCTCGACCAGTACACCCAGGACCTCACCGCCGACGCCCGCGCCGGTCGCATCGACCCCATAGTCGGGCGCGACGGGGAGATCCGTCAGAGCATCGACATACTTCTGCGTCGGCGACAGAACAACCCGATCCTGGTGGGCGCTCCCGGTGTCGGCAAGACCGCCGTGGTCGAGGGTCTGGCCATGCGAATAGCCGCCGGCGACGTGCCACCGCCGCTGCAGAACGTCATCCTCCGTGTACTCGACCTCGGCCTGTTGCAGGCCGGTGCTGGGGTCAAGGGCGAGTTCGAGCAACGCCTCAAGGGCGTGATCGATGCGGTGCGAGGCAGCGAGCAGCCAATCATCCTGTTCATCGACGAAGCACACACCCTGATCGGCGCTGGCGGCAGCGAAGGTGGCAGCGACGCCGCCAACCTGCTCAAACCGGCCCTGGCTCGTGGCGAACTACGCACCCTGGCCGCCACCACCTGGCTGGAATACAAGAAATACTTCGAAAAGGATCCCGCCCTGGCCCGTCGCTTCCAACTGGTGCAAGTGGAAGAACCTGACGAAGCCACCGCCGTGGAAATGCTGCGTGGCGTTGCTGCCAAGCTGGAGCAGCACCATGGCGTGCAGGTGCTCGACAGCGCCATTCAGGACGCGGTCAAGCTCTCCCATCGCTACATCTCCGGCCGCCAGTTGCCGGACAAAGCCATCAGCGTGCTCGACACCGCCTGCGCCCGCGTCTCCCTCGGCCAACACGACGTGCCGCCACCGCTGGAAAGCCTGCGCCACCGCGAAGTGGCGGTGAGCGAAGAACTGCAACGCCTGCGCCGCGAACAGACCACCGGCCTCGACCACCGCGAACGCATCACCGTCCTGGAGCAGGAATCCGCCAGCAACCGCAGCGCCATTCGCGAGCTGGAAACCCGCTGGGGCGAAGAACGCGAAGCCGTGCGCGAATTGCTGGAGGCCCGCCGCGAACTTCTGGCCTTGAGCGAAAGCGCCGATGCCAGCCAGCCCGACGAAACCCTGGATGAACGCAGCGACTACCTGGCTGCCGAACTGGCGCGGCTCGAGGCCGGCCTCGACGCCATCCGCCAGGACGACCCGCTGGTGCCCGAACAAGTGGATTCACGCACCGTGGCGGCGGTGATCGCCGGCTGGACCGGCATCCCCATTGGCAAGATGCTCGCCGACGAAGCCTATGCCGTGCGTACCCTCGGCCAGCGCCTGGGGCAGCGGGTCATGGGCCAGGACAGCGCCCTGGGCACCATCGCCCAGCGCATCCAGGCCTACCGTGCCGGACTCACCGACCCGGCCAAGCCGGTGGGCGTGTTCCTGCTGGTGGGCCCTACCGGCGTCGGCAAGACCGAAACCGCCTACGCCCTGGCCGACGCCCTCTACGGTGGCGAACGCAACCTCATCAGCATCAACCTCTCCGAGTACCAGGAGGCCCACACCGTCAGCCAGCTCAAGGGCGCCCCGCCCGGCTACGTCGGTTATGGCAGCGGCGGCGTGCTTACCGAAGCGGTGCGCCGCCGCCCCTACTCCGTGGTGCTGCTAGACGAAATCGAAAAGGCCCACCCCGACGTGCTGGAGGCCTTCTACAACGTTTTCGACAAGGGCGTGATGGAAGACGGCACCGGTCTGGTGGTGGACTTCAAGAACACCGTAATGCTCGCCACCAGCAACGTCGGCGCCGAACTGGTGCTGGACACCCCCGCCGACCAGCTTGGCAGCGACGCCTTCAACGAACGCCTGCGCAAGGTGCTTCTACAGGCCTTCCGCCCCGCCTTCCTGGCCCGCATGACCGTCGTGCCCTACCGCCCACTGGATGAAACCACGCTGGAAGGCATCGTCCTGGCCAAACTGGAAAAACTGCGCGAGCGCTACAAGGCCGCCACCGGCAAGCAATTCGACTTCGACCCCGCCATCGTGAAAGCGGTGCTCGCCAAATGCAGCGCAGCGGGCGCGCGGGATATCGAAAACGTGCTTATGGCGCAGGTGACGGGGAAGTTGGCGGAGTGGGTGTTGGAGTGAAGCAAAAACGTTGCCTATAACAAAGAGATATGGAGAGATTATGTTTACCCCCATATTTGAAATAGACCAGGAACTTTGGACCCGAAGCGGCAGTACAATTGATATACAAATGGATGCTGGAATATGTTTTGCGCTTTGTCACGAATGGTGTTCCGCTCAAGCAAAAAGAGACTATGCAAATATAGAACTCTTCTTTTCAACACAATTCCCGGCAATGCATAGACTTTTTTCGCTTCAAAGAGGCTTCAACTTAGTATCCGACTCACTAACTCAAGGAGCAGGATATGCGAATTTTTATGCAGTAGATGAGAACCTGACAACAAGCATGCTTACACGAGATGCACGTCGCAGTGCAATAAATGTAACCGTTGCGTGCCGAACCCAGGCTCCAGGCATCATTCAAAATCTCCTTAACACTTGCTACAAAGGAGATACCTTCCTTCTAGGGTTTTGGGGCGTTGAAAATGGAGAAAACTGGGGCCATGTCGTAGGCGTCTCATGGCCACCCAACAAAGGAAAAGCGTACTTCTTCGATCCAAACCTAGGGCTTTTCAGAGAAGAAATAACTAACCAACTTGGCATAGACACAATGTCAGAGATAGACAACCTGTACAACAACGCAAACATAAACGACTTCACGCTATATGAGTACAGGAAAATCTAGAGAACAAAAAGGGCGATAAAAAGAACAGATTTATCAAAGTTCTCGTTTACCTTCCCTTTGCCAATCTGTTTATTTCATCAGAGCAAGCAGGTGAATCTTATAACCATGACCGTGAGGTGTTCCGAGCAATGCCACTGGATCCTGAATATAAATCGACCACGATCAGCGTAAACGGGACAAGCGTAACCGTCCCGCTGTATGCAAAGGCAAAACTGACGTCGACCAACATGACGGGGGGATCCGGTCCGGATCAGTCATTACTGCCCCCGGGCTTCATTTCAGGCATGTGTCCGCAACATCATCAGCGCGGCCATCTGATTGGCAACAAGCTCGGTGGAAGCGGCACCGATTTGCGCAACCTAGTGACACTGACCGAAGGAACCAACCACCCGATCATGTATGAATACGAGGCGATGGTTTATGACTACGTCAGGAAGAGACCCGGTATAGAGTTCACTTATCAGGTGACAGCCCAATACGAGCCATCCCGATACTTGGCTGCACAGATAGCTCCTGGTGGGGCAACAACTGGTGCAGCAAACAACCCGTACTGTCCCATGCCCTGCCCGGAGTCACTACGGATAGATTTCTTTTATGCCGAAGAGCCGGGAAAGCTGTTCTACCCGCTGATCTACCGCGTTTTGAACGAACATGGAGAAGGTTGGGAAACAGGGCCGCTGTACATTCTCAATGGCGTGTACAAATTTCATGAAGGCAGCCCCAAGCATGTTGCTCAAGGCTGCTGGGCTTCGTGAGGTCAATCATGCAATTCGACATTTTCCCAACCTTGGAACATGAGATTCGTCTCAGCCATCCTGATAGGGTGGTAACGCTAATAGCGGCCTGCGAGATGAACCAGGTCGGTCGGTTCAACATGCGGGAATCGGCGGCACACTCTCCTCGGATTGCCTCTAATAGCAGCCCTAACAAGCAAGACCACTGGATTTTCACATCCAGTGTGGTTCGCGCACAAACGGATAGCCGTGATCGAGCAATGGTATTCGTCGCAATCAAGAAGAAATACCTGACCAAGGTGCCTGACTCCCTCAACGGTTGGAGTTGTCCGTACGGAACGCCGATGCAGGTCATGAAGATCCAGCATGGCCGCTCGAGTTCCGGGCTGTCATTTCTCAATGCCTAGCAACGACCCTTCCACATAAGATCCCCACCTTGCAACGAGGCTCTAATGCCCCGCCCCACCGACACCAATACCAGCCTTTCCCTCAGCGCCTCTGCCCTGACGGATCTTTACCCCCAAACGCTTTCCGGGGGCGAGGTGTTGAACGAGTTGGGCAGCCTGACTCTTAATGGCGACAGCGCCACCGCGCTGACGTTGAGCAGTGCCGTGGCCACGCATATCACCACCACCCTCCACAACGACGCCAACCAGCGCCCCCTCGACGCCCTGGTCGCGGAAATTCGCCAGCTCCCCGCCGATGCCACGGCCGACCGCTACCAGGTGGTGCTGCGCCCCTGGCTCTGGTGGCTGACGCTGGCCAGCAATAATCGGGTGTTCCAGAACCTGTCCACCAGCGACATCGTCACCACGATCTTCAAGGCCCATGGCTTCACCGACTTCAAGCTGTCGCTCTCCGGTAGCTACGAGCCGCGCGAGTATTGCGTGCAATACGGCGAGACGGATTTCGCCTTCGTTTCGCGGCTGCTGGAGGAGGAAGGGATCTTCTGGTTCTTCACCCACGAGGACGGCAAGCACACGCTGGTGCTGGGCGACAGCAGCGATGCCTTCGTGCAGATCCCCAATGGGCCGAAGGTGCCCTATCTGGGCCAGGGTATCGGCGTGCGTGAGCTGCATGGCATCCGCTCGGCGCAGTACAGCGTGCAGGCGGTGGCCGGGGTGTACAGCGCCACCGACTACGCCTTCACCACCCCCACCACCTCGCTCTACAGCAAGGCCGAGGCGGTGGCCGGGCCGTTGTCGATGTACGAGCACCCGGGCGGCTACATCGCCAAGGCGCGCGGCGATGCGTTGACCAAGCAGCGCGTGGACGGGCTGCGCAGCCAGGAGAAGCGCCTGATCGGCGAGAGCGACTGCCGCTGGCTGGTGCCCGGCCACTGGTTCACCCTCACCGGGCATGACGACGCCAGCCTCAATATCGACTGGGTGGTGACCGCCGTCACCCATGACGCCAGCCACGAGCACTACCGCAACCGCTTCGAGGCCATTCCCAAGGCCACCGCCTACCGCCCGCCCCGGCTCACGCCCAAGCCGCGCATGCACACCCAGACCGCACAGGTGGTGGGCAAGGCCGGCGAAGAGATCTGGACCGACCAGTACGGCCGCATCAAGATCCAGTTCCCCTGGGACCGCGACGGCAAGAACGACGAAACCTCGTCCTGCTGGGTACGCGTGGTGCTGCCCTGGAGCGGCAAGGGCTTCGGCATGCAGTTCATCCCGCGCATCGGCCAGGAGGTGATCGTTACCTTCATCGACGGCGACACGGATCGCCCGCTGGTCACCGGCTGCGTCTACAACGGCGACAACACCCTGCCCTACGCCCTACCGGACAACCAGACCCAATCCGGCATCAAGACCAATTCCTCCAAGGGCGGTGGCGGCTTTAACGAGCTGCGCTTCGAGGACAAGAAGGACGCCGAGGAAGTCTTCCTCCAGGCGCAGAAGGACATGAAGGTCAACGTGCTCAACGACAGCACCGCTACCATCGGCCATGACGAGACCCTCACGGTGCAGAACGCCCGCACCCGCACGGTGAAGGAAGGCGACGAAACCATCACCCTGGAGAAAGGCAAGCGCACCGTGACCATCCAGACCGGCAGCGACACCCTCGATGTAAAGGACAGCCGCACCGTCACCGTCGGTGCCGACCAGACCCACAGCACTGGCGGCAACTACAGCCACACCGTCAGCGGCAACTACGAGTTGACCGTGGACGGTAACCTCACCATCAAGGTGACCGGCACACTCACCCTGCAGAGCAGCGGCGACCTCACCGCCAAGAGCGACCAGAACCTCACCACCCAGGCCGGCATGGCACTCACCGACAAGGCCGGCACCTCGCTCACCAACCAGGCCGGCACCTCCCTGGACAACAAGGCCGGCACCACCCTGACCAACGACGCCGGCGTCAGCCTCACCAACAAGGCCGCCGCCGAACAGACCGTTGATGGCGGCGGCATGCTGACCATCAAGGGCGGCCTGGTGAAGGTCAACTGAGGCGCCCATGGCCAACGGCAACCTCGACCTCACACGTGGCGACAGCCGCCTCCAGGGCAAGCTGCAGGACGGCGCCCTCGATGGCCCGGTACGCATCCAGGAAGCCGGCCGCCCGCAGGCCCAGCTCCTCTATGCCAACGGCGTGCTCCACGGCCCCAGCATCCTCTACCACCCCAACGGCCAGGTGTCGGCACAACTGCCCTACGCCGACGGACGCCTGCATGGCGTGGCTCAGTACTTCGCCGCCGAAGGCTGGCTGCAGCGCAAGGTCGCCTATCGCCAAGGCTTGATGCACGGCGAGGCCAGCAGCTACTACCCGGATGGCAGCCTGGCCGAGCTGGAGGTATATCGCGATGGGGTACGTGATGGCCTCTACCAACGCTTCCATAGCAGAGGCCAGGTGGCCCATCGCAGTCGCTACCTCAACGGCAAGCCGCTGGACGAAGGCCAGAGCTTCGCGGAAGACGGCCGCCCGCTGGACGCCGAAGGCAAACCTATCTCTAGGCTGCGCTGGTGGTGGCGGCGCTGGCAGGAGTCGGGCGAGGCCTGATCAGGGAATCAGCATTTGCACCTGGCCGGGCATGGCGATCTTGATCACACCAGCCCAATTGCACATCAGGGTGCTGTTGGAATCGAGCGACGGCATGTTGCCAAGCAACATGGTCGTTGGTCCGCCCGGGATCCAAGGTGTCGCGGTTGCCGGTACACAAGGCATGGGCGTCAACACACCCAAGGCTGCTGCAGTTGCGGCAGCGACCATGGGGTTGGCAAGGCTCTGGCACATGCCGAAAGGCAGGATATTCACCAGCGGGATGTGATCCATGATGTTCGCTGCAGGCATACCCGCCGTGAGCGTGCGGTTCTGCGGCAACACGCTCAACATGCTAGGGGCGACACCAAAACTGCACTGCAGTGTGGCGCCACTGCATACTTGTGGACAGCCCATTGAAGATCCTACTCGTTGCTGCAGGTTGGTTTATCAGGTTAGCCGAGGATCATTGTATGCAACTGATTTAAGTAAAAATAAATCGCCCCGATAAGTCCGACCGGAACGACGAACATCCACCAGGCCTTTCGCGAGTTCAGCATTGCACGCTATAGCTGGTCTCGCTTTTGGTTCTTTTTATTGAACAGCAGAGGTACATAGTCATTAACCCATCATCCCAGTCAATTCCAGAAAAGGCTCGGTGAGCGGATAGAAAGTGCGTGTCGTAGCTATCCAGCACCATGCCGCTTCATGTCGACAGGACGAAGTTGGGTAGCACGAACTGACCGAGCTCTTCGATAACCTCGCCCGCGGGGCGCTGGCCGTATTTCAGATTGACGATCACATGATTAACCCCGATCTCCTGCAAGCTTTCCAGCAACGAGATCAGGTGATATCGCCCTAATTGATAGCCCAGGTGGATCGGTCGTGGTGGTGTCTGCGGGTTATCGGTCAGGTCGATGTATAGCGACTGGGTGAAGGGTTTGAACAGCTCACCACATTCGGCACGAACCGCAGTGCGCCAGTTATCGACAATCAGCTGCTGCGTCTTCGGGGCGCGTGGATAACTGATCCAGCCATGACTGTAGCGGGCAATCCATTCCAGTGTCTGGCGGCTATGGCCGGTGACAAAGAAAGGAATTTCCGCCGTGGTCGGCTTGGGAATCAGATCCGCGCCCTCAAGCGTCCCGCCGGACCAGGTCAAAGGCATGAAACTGCTGCGCTGAGCCTCGCGAAATACCTCGAGGTATTCGCGGAACAGGCTGTCGCGTCGCTCCGGGTCGACACCGAATGCGGGAAACTCCACCGGCCGGTCACCGGAAGCCACACCGAGTAACAGGCGGCCACCGCTGAGCTGATCGACACTGGTAGCGGCCTTGGCGGTGTGCAGGGGATTGCGGATTGGCAGGATGATCGAGGCGGTACCCAGCGCAATCGAGTGTGTGTGTGCCGCCATAAAACCCAGGTAGACCCAGGGGTCGAAGACCTGACCCGAATCACCGAAGCTGGGGTCGCGTAACGGCACGTCGCGAAACCAGAGGGCAGAGAAACCCAGCTTGTCGGCACGTTGAGCCAGGCTCACCTGGTCGAGCATGCTCGGCGTATCACCGGCAAAGGCTTCGAGGGGAAAGAAAAGACCCAGGGTCAAGCGGCCTTGGCGGTAAGTGCGCTGAAAGCCAGGTTGTCGCTGATAGGGAATGGAATTCGGAGTGAACATACGCCCTCCTACCTATTTCAAAAGATGTTGAGGAGCTGAATGACATCCCTGCGAGCGGATATCAAATCAGCGTTATCAAGGCCACCCGGAACGCCGCGCAGGGCGTTTGTGATAGTCCGGGGGCAATACGTTGCGAAATCGCCAGTTACCCCCGCTGCAAGGCAGCGATACAGAGCGGGGTGGTCGACGGCGACAGCCCTATACGATCCCGAATGAATGCTCACTGGGTGTCCCGCGCTTCTTGGTTCGGCGGTTCGATATGCTCGATGTTTCCCAGTACCAATGCTCGCCCGGCAAACAGACCACCCGCTGTTTCCAGAGCAAAACGCTCGGCATCGCGCATGCGCACTTCCTCGGTTACCGCGTCGGCTTCGTGCTCAGACGCACCCAGCGTCAGCACGGCCTGACGGCCGAGCAGCAGGGCCGACTCAAAGGTTTCCCGCACTATGTAGTCCGCGTCGTGCTTGACCAGTTCCAGCGCGTGCTCGCGGTCAAAGGCACGCACCAGCAATTTCACTTGCGGGCAGTAATGCCGCGTACTTTCGACTATGCGTGTCGCGGCTTTCTTGTCGTTCACACAAACGATGATGGCGCGGGCGTGATGGGCACCGGCAGCCTGCAATATTTCATGGCGGGCACCATCACCGTAATAGGCCTTGAAACCATAGGGCTCCACGGCGCGGATCACTTCCGGATCTATCTCGATAATGGAAAGTTTCGCTCCCTGAGCGAGGGGTGCCTGGCAGGCAATCTGGCCCACGCGGCCAAAACCGATGATAAGTACATTGCCTTGCAGATTCTGTGCGGTTTCCACACCGGCCATCGAAACGCTCTGTGCGCGGGCAAAACGCCTGTACAGCAGTAAGGCCACCGGCGTAATGGCTATGGAGAGCACCACGATAGCCGTCATATTGGCGTTGACTTCGGGGCTGATGACCCTGAGCTTGAGCGCCTCGGCAAACAGCACAAAAGCAAATTCGCCACCCTGCGCCATAAGCACTGCACGATCCAGCGCATCGCCATGGGAGCTCTTTGCAAGGCGCGCGACCGCATAAATACACAGTGCCTTGACCACCATCAGCGCCAGCACACCAGAGGTGATGAGCATCCAGTTCGTGACCACCACTTGCAGATCCAAGGCCATGCCGACGCCCAGGAAAAACAGCCCCAGCAGCAGGCCGCGAAACGGCTCTATGTCGGCCTCCAACTGGTGGCGGAAGGTGGATTCCGATAGCAGCACGCCGGCAACGAACGCCCCCATCGCCATTGAAAGCCCGCCGATTTCCATCAGCAGCGCTGCCCCCAGCACCACCAGTAGCGCGGCGGCGGTCATCACCTCGCGCGCCCGGGCTTGGGCCAATACCCGAAACAGTGGATTGAGCAGCCACAATCCGATGGCCACCAGTGCGCCCAAGGACAGGGCGGCGATACCGATACGCTGCCAAAGCGGTGAAGTGGGTTCATGCACCAATTCAGTGGGCGCCAGAAATGCCACCACCGCCAGTAACGGCACTATCAACAGGTCTTCAAACAGCAAAATGGACACGATGCGCTGCCCCCTCGGCTCGGTTATGTCACCGCGCTCCGAGAGGACTTGCATAACCAAGGCTGTGGATGTGAGTACAAAACCGGCCCCGCACACAAACGACACCTGCCAGGGGAAACCAAAGGCCATACCGACGAAGGTGAGCAGAAAAGCACAGACCACCACCTGCAGGCTGCCCAGCCCAAATATCTGCCCACGCAGCTCCCATAGATGCGAGGGCTTCAGCTCCAGTCCAATCACAAAAAGAAACATCACCACACCCAGCTCGCCAACCTGAATGATGGTGTGGGGGTCATGGATCAGTTGCAGTCCGAAGGGACCAATCATCATCCCCGCTGTCAGGTAACCCAGCACCGAGCCGAACCCGATACGTTTGAGCAGCGGCACTGCCACCACGGCCGCAGCGAGCAACGTGATGACACCCAATAATTGTCCTGCGTAGCCTTCAGCGGCCATAGCCTTGACCCTCAGCCCATATCAGGAGCGGTTACAAAAACGTTCTTACACCCTCGATTTCGGGTGCTTCATCCGACTGGATGGCACGCGTGACATACGACTTCAGCCTCAGCGCTGTAGCCGCCACCGGTTCGAATGACAAGACGAATAGGCTGGCTCGCAGGGGGCCCCACAGCCCCCTTTCGCCAAGTAAAAAGCCGACGGCGAGTGCGGCGAAACTGATCGACGTCCAAACCGGTAGCGCTGTTTTCAGGCAGTTACGCAAGCGATGCCGTGACCAGGCTCGACGTTTGTGGCGCGGACCACTCACTGTGAGGCATGGCGTCCTAGACGATTCGGTCATCGCGCTCACGCAACAGCCAATAGGTCAGCCCCAGGGCCAGAGTGGCGCCGGCCAATGCGGCGACTTTGGCCGGGCCGACATCGGGATCGAGAATCACGAACTTGCGGGACAGCGCAATCAACCCGATCAGGATGACCGTCTTGACCTGAATGATGCTGTCACGGCGCAGGGCCACGCGCACGATGGAGTGCTTGAATTCCATCGCGATCAGGAGCGTCATGATCATGCCGAACACACTCTGGAAGATCTTGTGGTCGAGCGGATTGAATGCATCGATGACCAGCAGGCTGAAGACAATGTGAATCAGCTGCACCAGAGACACCACGATAATCACCGCCATCACCGCTGAAAGGATGATCGCGACGGCCTGCTCGAAGCGTTCGTAAAACGTCATCACCGCCCAGTTACGGCGGAGTCGTTCGAGTGTCGTCCCGGTCTGATTGCTGTTGTTCATGCGCCACTCCTTCAGAAACAGGCCATTCCTACGAGAAATCGCGGTCGCTGCGCCTCTAGGCCTTCGTCCATGCCGAAGCGCGTGAACATGTCGCGGGTGATATCGGCAGCCCACCAGGTCGTCACGGCAGGATGTCGTGCAGCCTGGGGTACTCCACCACGCGCGCGCAGTAACGTTCTACTTGAATGGGCCGGGCTCGAGCCGAAAGATGCCCGGCACATCAAAGAGAACATACGGGCTGCCCGTCTCCCATTTTCAGGATCAGGGCAGCCCAGTGCTTCATGCTTTGCCACTTTCGGACTTCTTCTTGCGCGCCCCCTTGCTCGACTCCGATGGTTGCGCAGGTTCAGGTGGAGCTTCGGCGCTGGCCGCAGCGGCTGGCTTACGTTCGAAGGCAACCCGCTCCGCCTTGTCGTCCCAACGTGCACGGGCGTGATCGCCCTTGCCGATACCACCGCCGAGCATCTCGCGCGCCAGTGCCGTTTCCAGCTCGCTGCGAATCAGTCGTTTGAGCTCGCGAGCACCGAATTCGGGCTTGTAGCCTTCTTCCGCGAAGTGATCGACCAGCGTCCCATCGAACGTCAGCGTCACGCCTTGGTTCGCGGCATTGCGGGCCACGCGATCGAGTTGCAGGCCGACGATGTGGCGGATTTCCTCCTTGCCCAGCGCATGGAAGACGATGATCTCATCGATGCGATTGAGGAACTCGGGGCGGAAGTGCCCGCGCAGCACGTCCATCACCTCTGTCTTGGCCTTCTCGTACTCCTCGCCGGCCGCTCCGCGCGCCTTCAGCCGGCGCTGAATGATGTCGGATCCCAGGTTCGACGTGGCGATGATGATGGTGTTGGTGAAGTCCACCACGCGACCCTTGCCGTCGGTGAGCCGCCCGTCGTCGAACACCTGCAGCAGGATGTTGTAGACGTCGGGGTGGGCCTTCTCGATCTCGTCGAGCAGCAGCACGCTGTAGGGCTTGCGACGGACCTTCTCCGTGAGCTGGCCGCCTTCGTCATAGCCGACGTAGCCCGGCGGAGCGCCCACCAGCCTTGCCACGGTATGGCGCTCGCCGTACTCCGACATGTCGATGCGCAACAGGGCGCCCTCGTCGCCGTAGACGGATTCGGCCAGCGCCTTGGCGAGCTCGGTCTTGCCGACGCCGGTGGGGCCCAGGAACAGGAACGTGGCCACGGGTTTGCTGCCTTCGCGCAGCCCCGCGCGCGACAGCCGCACCGCATCCGCCACCGCGCGTACTGCCTCGTCCTGACCCACCAGGCGCTCGTGCAGCCGCTGCTCCAGGTGCAGCAGCTTCTCGCGCTCCTCCACCGTCAGCTCATTGACCGGGATGCCGGTCAGGCGCGAGACGATCTGCGCCACGTGTTCCGCCTTGACTTCGGCGCTGCCCGAGCCGCGCTCGCGTTCCCAGTCCTCGACCTGCGTCTTGAGTTCGATTTCCTTGGTTTCGATGCGCTTGCCGACCTCCGACGCATTATCGTATTGCTTGCGGGAAGCCAGGTAGTCCTGCTCCCGGCGCAACTGGTGCAGTTCGGCCTCCAACTCCTGCACCGCAACGGGGCGGGCCGTCGCCGACAGCTTCACGCGGGCGGCAGCCTGATCGAGCAGATCGATGGCCTTGTCCGGCAGGAAGCGCGCGGTGACATAGCGATCGGACAGCTCGGCGGCCGCGATGATCGCGTCCTCGGTGATGCTGACCTTGTGGTGCGCTTCAAAGGTATCGCGCAGGCCGCGCAGGATCATGATGGTCTGCGCCACCGTTGGCTCGGGCACCATGACCGGCTGGAAGCGCCGCTCCAGCGCGGCGTCCTTCTCGATGTACTTCTGGTACTCGTTGAGCGTCGTCGCGCCGATCAGGTTCAACTCACCGCGCGCCATCATCGGCTTGAAGACGTTGGCCACGTCCAACCCGCCTTCGCCACCACCCTGGCCGGCGCCCACAATGGTGTGCACCTCGTCGATGAAGAGGATCATCTCGCCCTGGTGCTCGGAGATCTCCTTCAGCACCTTCTGTACGCGCTCCTCGAACTCGCCACGGTACTTCGCGCCGGCCACCATGGAATTGATGTTCAGCTCGACCAGGCGCTTGTCGCGCAGCGTCTCGGGCACCTCGCCGGCCACCATGCGCTGTGCCAACCCCTCGACGATGGCGGTCTTGCCCACGCCAGGCTCGCCGATCAATACGGGGTTGTTCTTCTTGCGCCGCGCCAGCACTTCGATGGTGGTTTCGATTTCCTGCGCGCGGCCGATGACCGGATCCAGCTTGCCCGCATGGGCCATCTTGGTGAGATCGCGCGAATACTTGTCGAGCTCCGGCGTATTGGTCGGCGTCTCGGCGCGGCCATCCTCCGCACCTTTGCCGACCACCTTGTTTACCTGCTGACGCAGGGCCTGCGGCGTGAGGCCATAACGGCGCAGCAAGTTGGCGGCCAGCCCCTCGCCCTCTTCGGCCAGGCCGATCAGGAAGTGCTCGGGCCCGACGTAGGAATGTCCTAATTCATTGGAGGCGACGAAGGCGCGACTGAGCGCATCCTTCACCCGTGGCGACACGCCGATCTCGCCTTCGAACGGCTTGTCGCCACGCTTGGCCTCGGCTTCGATCTGGCGTTTGAGGTCATCGACCTTGATCTTGAACTGGCTCAGGATGGTCTTGATCACATCGCTGTCGGCCAGCGCCAGCAGCAGGTGTTCCGTATCGACTTCGGAGCGACCGAAGTCCGCGGCATGCTTGGCGGCTTCCTGCAACAGAGCCTCGGAGTGCTCGCTGATGCGGCTGGCCAACCCGCTGCCGCGACGGCGCGGCGTGCCCGACGCTGTGGAGGCTGGTTCGCCAAACGACGCATCGACCACTTCATCGGCATCGGCTGCAGCCGGTGCCGACGCTTCTCCGATGCGGAAGAAATCGCTGCCGAGAAAATCTTCGAACAGGCCGCTGCGCGAGCCGAAAAGGGCTTCCAGCGGGGAAATGGCGCGTTTTTGCTGGCGCACCAGTTGGCGGTAGTGATCGTCACACAACAGCATGGTGGTGAGGCGACCATTGAGATTGGCTTCCACCCGCGCGGTGGCGGGTTGGCCGCAGATTTGACATTGCTTCCTGGCCATGCGGACGCTCCTTAGTCATTGAGATGACGAGGTGCGGCATGCCGCGGCACCTCGTCCCCTGGTGGGACTTCGTGGCGACCGCAATGGAATATCCGACTCAGCTTCAATCGGAATCGAGCGGCCGTGCTTCGGTGCACTTGCTTCGCGCTTCGAATCCTGGTTGGCATCGTCGGGCAGGTTCAGTGCACACTGGAAACTGCCGTAGGAGAGTTCGACACGAGAAAAGCCGCTTCGCTCTTCTCTTGCTCCTGGCGCTTTCACCTCGCACCATCGGCACGTCGTTGTCGGGCGTGATCTGGAAGTCCTTTTCCTCGACACCGGGATCGTCGAGGGAAATCCTGTGCTGCTTATCGGTTTCCTGAATATCCAACGCCAGCTTCAGCATGCCTAGCCAATCGAACGGCAAGCGCGGCATGACAAGCGTCGGAAAACCAAATCCAGCCAAGCCCAAGGGGTTTGCTGCTGTTACTTGACAAAGTCTGCGCCTCGCAGGCTAGAAGTCAAGGAAAGTATCTAGCTTAAAAGCCTGAGGCGGAGAATGGGGTTTGCGAGGCTGGCTTGAGCACCACGGTGCAAGCGGCGGCCGAGGCCGGCTTGACGGGTGGTCATCCGTGGCAGGAACGTTTCATCACATGACGCTGGCAGTAACGCCGATCGACTGCTTGCTGATCAGATCGACTGCGGATGAGTGCGAGGATTACGGACCAAGCCATGCCGCCGAAAAAACGTAAGCGCTTGATTTAAGTGGTGCCGAAGCCGGAGCCGAACAGTCAGCCACAGGCCTCGCCAATACTGAGCAGCATCCATCTCGAAAGAGAAGCGTATCCCTAAACGTATCCCTAAATCTGACTCTACCCTCGTATGCGGGGGGGGCGTGACGCGTAACGATACTGAATCGACAGGCATGGGCTGACTTCAGAATTTTTTATTTCGCGGGCGTGTGTAAAAGGCTGGGCGCTCGGTGTCGAGTCTGTGAGGTTACAGGGATGTGACCACCCCTCCCCGAATGCGCGCTAGAGCCGGTGGCAGCGCGGGTTGTCGCGTGTTTGGCTTGCGGCGGGTGCGCTTGCCATGTCCACCTTGCCACCTTTTCATGGGGCGGTAGATGCAAGGAAAAACAACGCGTTAGGTGCTCTATTTGCCTGTTTTCTGTCCAAAAAAGGTGGACAAAAGGCAGCGATTTCGCCGGGCCGGAAAATTCACGAACCGCGCGGGCCTGCCGACCGTATTGCGAAGAGTGGCAACCAGAGGGACCCAACTCTAGTAGGGCCGCCCTGCACTGCTGTAACGGGCCTTTGTGTGCACCGGATTAATTTGGAGATTGCATTTATGTGGCAGAACGGCGAGCTTTCGACTCCAAGAAGCGCTACCTCACTTAGCTTGTGAGGGGCCTGTGCAGCCAAACCGCATATGGGACATCAGAACATGCAATGGATAGATGAAGCGGGGTTAGCTACTTGGGCGAAACGACTCGATGCCCGTGCGTATTTACCGGACATGATTGCTGACCTGATCAGAGCATCTATTGGTGATGCCAGCCGTTTTAGGTTTCCAGGCGGCGACGCAGGACAAGTTCGGGGTTGGGATGGAAGTCTAGAAACTACAGAACAGACATCGTTTGTCCCGGCCGGCAAGTCCAAGTGGGAGTTTGGTTCAGGTGCAGGGGCTACCAAAGCATCTAAAGACTATAGGAAGCGTACCGATGAAACCGACCCTGCCGAAATGGCAGAAAACACGCTCGTACTAGTTAACTTGGAGAAGTGGGATACCCCCCAAGAGAAGCTAACAGACTGGGAGAGTGCCCGAAAAGCCGAGGGTAAATGGAAAGACGTTCGCTATTTAGATGCTGTCGAGTTGGTTCACTGGCTTGATCATCATCCCGCCGTAGCTGCCCTTTATGCAAAGACTGTTCTGGAAGCGGCGCCTAAGGACGGCGCTCTTAGTACGGACGAATTTTGGGAAATGTACAGCACTCGGTTCCGTCCCCCCCTGCACGAAAAAGTAGTGATCGGTGATCGACAAGAAATCGCCGATGACTTATTGAAAAAGCTAGCAGGGCCAGCTCAGGCAATAATGCTAGGGGCAGAGTCTGCGATTGAGGTCGTAGCTTTCGCAGTCGCAGCGATCCGCATGGCAGAACCAGCAGTGCGAAAAGCTCTAGAGATAAAAACTCTCATTATTGAATCTGAAGCGGCCGCTCGTTTTCTGAGCAGGCATAAAAACCTGACATTTATTACCACCCAAAAAGGTGACGATATGTCGGGCATGCTTTCTACCATCGGCCCTACTTTATCTGCGGCCACTGGCGTGCAAGCTAGACAGCACAAGATGCTCACACGCTCGTCAGCTAACGGAATGGTTGATGGCTTTATAGAGATGGGGCTCGAGCGCGAGGAAGGGTACGAGCTCGCTCATCGATGCGGCAGAAGCCTCACTATCCTTGAGCGACTGAGATCAAATAAGCCTTATCAACCACCCGAGTGGGAGCGACAGGCCAGCAATTTGAAGGCCGCATTCTTAGCCGGCGGCTGGTCAGTGCGGCAGGAGTTGGACAAAACCGTTCTCAAAGAGCTGTCTGGGCTAGCAGATTATGCTGCGTTGGAGGAAAAGCTTCTTCCTACCATCATGTTGGCTGATCCACCGTTTGATCGTGTAAGCGAGTATTGGCAAGTACGGGCACCTGTTGATGCCTTCAGTTTTTATGGCCATCTCATAGGTGAACTTGACCTACAGCGACTGCGAGAGGCGGCTATCAAGGTATTCAGCCATGTTGTCGAGGAGCCCTCTCGCGACCAGAAATTCAGCCTTAACTATGTATCTCCAGCGGACTACAGCAAATGGCTTCGGGATGGGCTCGCTCTTACACTTCTCATCATCGCCACGATGGACAAAGTCGGTGGCCTTCAAGTATCCAACAGCACCCCGCAACGCTTCGTGGACGAGATTCTGAGCGCACTACCAGATTGGGGAAGAAACCACCGTACGCTCAAAGGGCTTTCGGAGCAGACTGTGCTTTTGGCAGAGGCAGCCCCTAACCCTTTTTTGACGGCCCTCGAGTTTATGCTCGGGGGCGAACGTAGCGAAATCGTTCGCCTCTTTTCCGATCAAGGCGATGATATTTTTGGCTCTTCGAGCCCACATATTTACATTTTGTGGGCTCTGGAGGTTCTGGCTTGGGACCCGAAACTACTGAGCAGAACAGCCATCATTCTCGCTAAACTGGCCGAACTCGACCCTGAGCCAGACTCACGCTATGTGAATCGTCCAATCAATAGTCTACGCGCGATCTTACTAAGTTGGTCGCCGAACACTCACGCCACGCTTAAACAACGGATTGCGTGTATCGACAATCTTATAGCTGAGTGCCCTGCCGTAGCGTGGCAATTACTGGTCAAGCTACTACCGAAATCACATGCCACATCCTCACCAACGCAGAAGCCAAAGCTGCGTGATGTTGCCCCGATTCATGAGGAGACGCTGACATTTGGGCTGGTTTGGGATTCGGAGCATGCGGTAGTTAGTCGTGCTATTCGAATGGCTGACGGGGACGATGAGAGAGTGATACTGCTCGTGAAGTCCTTTTCCTCGTTTAGACCTGTGGACAGGGAGGCTGTATTGCAGCTTGTCGATAGCCACCTTGCTAAGCACGAGGCCGAAGAGGCTAATCCAGTATGGAGCACACTACACGCCGAAGTTGCTAGGCATGAGTTCTTTGCGGACAGTGACTGGGCAATGGCCGAGGACGAAAGAAGGAACATAGAAGCCTTGCTTGATCGCCACCGCCCTTCTGATCCTTTTGCCGAGGACAAGCAACTTTTTGACGATTGGATGCCACATATAGGGCGCTACAAATCTGATGATCTTGGCGATCCTGATGATCTTAGGAAGGATGTTCTAGAACGCATTCTTTTGCGTGATGGTCCGCTTGGAATCATTGAGTTTGCTCACCGGGTCGCACTACCACATCTCGTGGGGCAGGCCCTGAATCGAACCGAAGTTTCTCAGCCTCAACTACTCGCCCTGCTTGCCGCTGCAATAACCTCAAATGCACCGGGTGAGCTCGCACTGAGTGCTTCCGCTCTAGGTGCTAGGCGTTATGGGCAGGAATGGGTGGAAGCCCTTCACGACCAAATATTTAGCCTAGTGGATGACGCGAGTGAGAAGGCAAAGCTGCTTCTTGGTTGGCCCATAAACCAGTCGACATGGGATGTCGCAAAATCGCTTGGCCAAGATGCATACGACGAATACTGGAAACGGATAAATTTCCTGCCGCATGAGTGCACATTAGAAGTGCTTCTACAGGCTATAGGAGAGTTTCGCCGCATGCAGAGGAGTCTTGAAGTATTGGGCTATGTGCATAGAAGACTTAGAGAGCTCCCCACCGAGTTGATTTTCTCGCTTTTGGACGAAGGTCTAGGTCAGATCGCACATGCAAATATTTTAGGTGGTGGGGGGATGCTCTCTTATTACTTGGACGCAGTGTTTAAGGAGCTTGAGTCTCGAGCAGATGCTAGGCGAGAAAACATCGCTCGGCAGGAGTACGCATACCTACCACTGCTATCAAATGACAATCGCCAACTTGTGCTATATGACCTTCTAGCCCAAGACCCAGCTCTTTTTGTCGACGTGCTGTCTCACGTGTATAGAGGCAAAAAGTCCGAGCCAAAAACTGAAGTTACCGATCAGGAAAAGTCTCGCGCACGCGTTTCATTTCGTCTGCTTTCGTCATTCAAGAAACTACCTGGCTCCAAGGATGGAGATGTAAATTTGGTTGAGCTTGAGTCATGGGTAGCAGGTGTCCGCACAGAAGCTGCGATACGTGACCTTTCAGAGATCGCTGACCAGCACATCGGGAAATTGCTGGCTTACGCTGAAGAGGACGCTGCAAAGCCCGCATCTTGGCCTCCTGCTTCGGTGTGTACTGTTATAGAAAGGTTTTCATCTGAGCAGATTGAAAAAGGGTTCGCCCTTGAGTGCTTCAATAAACGAGGAGTCTATTCAAAGGCTATCCATGAAGGAGGCGCGCAGGAGCGAGCATTAGCGGAGCGATATCGGAACTGGTCTGATGAGGCTGTTGAATTTCCTAGAACCGCTAGATTGCTGTCAAACGTTGCAGACTCATGGACCGCTTATGCAGAGCAAGAAGACTTACAGGCTGAAGTCGACAAGTTGAAAAGATAAGTGGCCGGTAGCTAAGTGGCACTATTGTTGAGGCTGCCCCTGAGTCTTGGTCAAAATCGGATTTGCGATATTGCTAACTTCTTACGCATAGATTGCTTTACTGATTTTTAACCTACTCCCCTGTAATCAATTTCTGACCCTCCCGCCCAGCCCCGCCGCCGCTGGCCTGGGCGGGAGGGGCTGGGGTTGGCCTGTCTCGCTTATGTCCTGGCGTCAGTCGCCCCCGTCGCACTGTGCAGAGAAGCAAAGCCACGCTCATCGAGCCAGGCATGCCAGCGCTCCAGAGCCTGACGTTTCTGTGCCTCGGCCGTGGTGTGGATATAGGTCACGTCCAGGGCCTTCAGCGCATGGTTCAGCAGCAGCTCGCCGATCAGGTAATCGACGCCGAGGTCAGCCCAGGCGGTGCGCGCGGTTTTTCTGAGGTCGTGGCTGGTCCATTGCTCGCCTGACAACGCGGTAAACGCCAACTGCGCCTGCATTTCGCTGAAGGGGCGGCCCTGCACGCCGGGGAACAGGTAGGCGCCGTCATAACCTCGGGCCACCTGGCTAGCACGATAACGGGCCAGGAAGGCGCACACCTGGGCGGTGAGTGGCAGGGTGTGGGCTTTCTTGGTCTTGGTGTCGACGGCAGGGATATGCCAGGTCTTGCCGATCAGGTCGAAGTGCCGCCACTTGGCTTGGCGGGTTTCACCGATCCGCGTGCCGTGGGCCAGCATCAGCACCGCCAGGGCGACCGCCGTGGTTTCGTGACGGTAACGGGCGGCCCAATGTTCTAGCAGGCGCCCACAATCGACCGGACGCAAGCGCGCATCTTTCGGCTTGATCTTGGTCTTGATGAAGTCGGTAAAGGTCATGTCGGCCATTGGGTTCTTGCCGATCAGGCCCAGGCTCGCGGCCTGCTTGAATGCGACCTTGAGCACGCCGAACACCAAGCGCACATGCGCCACGCTGTATTGCGATTGCAGCGGCCACATCAGCTTGCTGTCTAGCGTGGCATGGTTCAGTTCGACCAAACGCAGCGCACCGAGGCAGGGCAGTAACTGGCATTTCACCGCCGAGCGTGCCGTGGCCTTTCGGTTCTTGCTCAGATTGCCGTCGTGCGAAACGCGATGCGTATACCACTCCAGCACCTCGCCGACGGTCGACCAACCGGACGTGGACAGCGCGCCCGATTGTGGCTCGATGGCCAGGCGCTGCATGACGTTGGGCAGCACCGACAACACCGCCTTAACGGTGAGGTCGGGATAGTTACCGAGCTTGTGCCAGTGCTCTTTGCCCTGGGCGCGCGTCACGACGTAGAAACTGCCCCGCTCACGGTTCTGGCGATAGCGAAAGCGCAGCGGGCGTTGGGTGTCGCGCAGTTGGGTGATTGCGCTGTCGCCTGCATGCCGCTTGATTGCGGCTTCGGACAGGCTGACGGCAACGGATTTAGACATGGGGAGTCTCCAGGGTTGAGGTGATATGGCGTGTGATTTGCTGGTCGTAGTGCGTGCGCAGCTCGGCGCCGGCCGGGCAGTGCGTGGGAGATTTAGGGAGGTGGGCACGACAGATGCCGCACGCCATGACGTGGCTCAGGTAGGCGTCGCGGGCCACCAGCCAGGGCAAAGGCGATGCTGCGGTGGAGCTGGCATCGCCGGCCGGTGTCGGCGAACGCAGCGGGCGTGGTGGCGTTGTCCAGCCGTGCGAACGAATCAACCGGGCGGCGTCACTGATACGCCCGCTGTCCAGCAACCAGTCAGGCGAACAACCCAGCACGGCCGCCAGCAGTTCCAGCCACTGCGCGGCGGGCAGATTCGAGGGGCTGCCGGGCTCTGCGCTGTTGGTGACGGGTTGAGACCGTCGAACGAATGCGCCCAGGGCCACCAAGTCGAGCGGCGCCACTTTTGTTGGCTCATTGCTGCGAGCCACCTGCTGTCGGCCTGGGTCACACCGGGAACACCGGGAACAACCAGCAAAGACGGGGCTTTTAGCTGTTCCCGGTATTGGTTTTGACCGGGAACACCGGGAACAAAAAACCTTGTCCCTGTTCCCGGTTGTTCCCGGTGTGTTCCCGGTCTGTGACCCAGCAGAGGTGCCCACCAAGGCCGGCGCTTGCTGGGCTTGGCGGTTTGTTCCCGGTGTGACCCGGGGTTTTCCAGTTGACGATTTCTGGTCAGCCATGGCTATTCCTCCAGGGCGGCCAGCAAGGCGGCGGGATTGACCACGTAGACCCGCACGATGCCTTCACCCTTGACCCGCACGCGCTTGCTCAGGCGGCCGTCGCGGTCGTTGTCGCGCTCGGCGATGGCGCCGGCATTGTCGAGGCAGGCCAGCACGCGACGCGTATCGAAGCCCTGGGCGGCGTCCGCCAGCGCTTGCGCGGTGAACAGGTAGAGGCGGCCGTCGCCGTGGGCGCGATACCAGCCGGCGCGGTCATGCACAGCGGCGCCGTCCGTGCCGTCGATGTTGGCGAAGCGTGCCGCGTGGCGGTCGATGAAGGTCGACACCGCCCGGATGATCTTCGCGTCTTCGGACTGGCCACGGCCACGGAACTCAGCCCAGGCGCCGAACAGTTCCCGCATCGCGGCGATGGCGGTGCCTTGCGCCCACGGCAGCAACTCGCCTTTTATGGCCAGCTCGCCAGCCAGGGCGGCGATGGCGAACCGCGCCGCCGCGCGGGCATCCTGCCCGGTGCCGATGGGGAAGCCTTGGCGCATGTCGGCGAACAAGGCTTCCAGCTCGGCGGCGGCTTCGGCCGTCTGCTCGCGTGCCACCAGCAGCTCGACAAAGGCCGGCCCAAGGTGGCCGTAGTGTTGTGCCGTCGCGCGCTTGAGGGTGTCGGCGAACGCCCGGCCGGCACCTTTGCGGCCATCCTCGCTGGCGTTGTCATGGGGCAGGCCCAGGCCGTGCAAGTCGTCATAGGCGCCATAGCGGCGATAGGTGGGCACGTCCAATAGGCGCAGCTCTTGGCCGGCCTTGCTGCGCATACCAGCGCTTTCCATGTGCTTGCTCATGGTCAGCTCGCCGCTGGACAGCACCATGACCCGCCATTTCTGCACCTGGCGCGGTAGCCCCGACACCTTGCCGCGTTGACGGCCGGTGCCATTGCCCAGGGCGTAGATGATGCCGCCCACGTCCTGGGGCTTGGCTTCGCCGATTTCGTCGAGCACCAACAGGGTGTCATTGCGCAGCGTGGCCACGCCCTCCAGTCCCGTGCTGGTGGCGTTCCATGTGCGCAGGAAGTCGCGCGGCTTGCGGCCACGGCCAGCGCAATGCTCTTGCCGCTGGAGCTGTCGCCCAGCAGGTGGAAGCCGCCGCCGTCGGCGTCGAGCAGGGTCAGCAACGGCCCGGCCAGGGCCGCGCAGACGGCAAGAATCAACACCGGATTACCCAGGCAACGGGCGGCCACCTCGGTTTGCCAGCCGGCCAGGTCGCCGGCCGTGTCGTATTCATGACCGCCGGCCTCGGTCGACTGAAACACCACGTCACCACCGCCGATTACCCGGCGCGGCATGACGAACAGCGTCGGCCCGTACCAGCCGGTGCGCGTCGCCGCCATGGCTTGGCGTTCCGGGCTGCTGCTCATCAGGTAGTCCATCAGCGCTTGCCGCTGCTTGTGCGGGATGGTCGCGCCCATGTTGAGCAGCACCGCGCGCAGCTCGGCACCGTCGCCGGCCAGCATCTCCATCGGTGCCGCCCACTGCTTCCAGACGCTGGCCCCTTTGGGTAGCAGGTGCAGCAGTCGGCCGAAGTTCTCCCCGCGCTCATCACAGGTAATAGCCAGCACCTCCAGCGGCGAACAAACCAGCGTGTCGGTTTCCGCATCGTCGCGGATGCCGTGGAAGTAAAGGCCGGGGGCCAGGACGTGGCCTTGCCGCGTCTGTACCCAACTGGCATAGGTGGCCCAGCTCGGCCGGGCCGGTGTGACCGTGGGCTGTTTGATCTTCGCCTTGCGCTTCTTGAGCGCCGGCTTGCTGCTTGGTTTGCTCTGCCGCTTGCCGCTGGGCGTCGCCTCCCCCTGGCCCGCCGCCCCGAATGCCTCGCTCGGCTCCGGCTGGTTTGGCCTATCGGTCATGGGCAGCGTCCCAGCAATGCAGGTCGTTGAAGTCGGACAGCTCCAGAGGCGCACCCGCCGGCCACTCTGGGAACACCACCATAGCGCCTGTGGCCAGGGCGGCAGCATCGGCGGCCGTGCGGCCGGGGTTGCCGTCGCTCAGGCGGTCGTCATCGCCGGCGATTACCAGCTCAATCAGGCTGCCGTACTTGGCGCGCAGGGCTTGGGCCACCGGGCGCAGGTTGCCGGCATTCATGGCGCAGGCCACGGTGTCGGCGCCTTCGTAGTATTCGAACAGCGTGGCGCCGGTCGCCCAGCCCTCGCAGACGAACAGGCGCCGCCCCGGCTCGACTTGGCCCAGCAGGTGGAAGACGCCCAGCACCTGGCCGCCAAACAGAAAGCGCTTACCGCCGTCGGCGCCGATGCGTTGCAGGTTCACCAGCTCGCCGGCAGTGTTGAGCAAAGGCACAAGCAGCTCGCCGCGATGCTCGCGCAGGGCGTGGGCGTGCAACCGCTTCGCCGCCAGATAGTCGTGCGCCGGGTTGGCGGCGGCGCTGGCCTGCCACAGTCGGCGGGCGAAGTCGGCGGCGGCCTTTTGTTTGTGGTGTTTCCGCTCGGCTTCGCGGGCGGTGCGCTGCTCTGCCTCCAGCCTTACCGCCGCCAACCGCCGACGTTGGCCGTCGTCGTGACTATCGCCAGTGTCCTGGCGCCCCTCCAGCGCGTCGAGGCGCAGCCCCAGCCGGCGGGCCAGGTCGCACGCGGCGTCTGCCTGATTCACGTCCCACAGGTAGGCGGCCAGCGACACCAAATCGCCGCCGCCGTCGCCACAGGCGAAGTCATGCCAGCGTCCGTCCACCAGGGAAACCGAAAAGCTCCCGGCCTGCCGGTCGGCTCGCGTGGGGTTGCGGGCAACCCATTCGCTGCCCTTGCGGGTGCCTTCCGGCAGCAGCTCCGGCACCAATGCGGCAGCGTGCTGCAACGCGACAACGGCCACCGCGCGAATGTCTTCTACGATCCGGGTTTTCTTCAGGCGAGCCGATCCCGGCAACGCCTCGCGGCGCTGTTGAAAATAGCTCATGGGTTAGTCCTGACTTACGGGTGACAGGTAGGGAGTTGTCGGGCTGCGATGCGCGGTGGTGCGTATGCCGGCCAAGGTGACGTGCGCGTTACGGGTGACGGTCGCCAGCTCTGCCGACAGCCCCGCCAGTGCGGCCAGCATCGAGCAAATGGCAACGGCCACCCCATCATCGACATGGCCGGCACCCGTTGCGCCGTCCAACAGTTCGCCAATGGCGGCAATGCCAGAGTTCAAACGCTCGCCCTGGCACTCGGCAATACAGGCCAACCGCTCCAGGCGCTCGGCATGTTCGGACAGTTTGTCGACGGCAGATGCCGTCGGAGTGGCAAGCAGTTCCCGCCAGTAGTTTGGGGCGCTCATTGTTTCGCACCCTCGGAGCTGTCGGCCTGGGCCTTGTCCCGCGCGGCAATCTTGGCTTGCAGCCAGGTGTCCACCTCGGCCACGACGTAATAGGCGGCAGCCTGGCGGGCGTCACCATCCTTGATGGGTTTGGGAAAGGTCGGGTCTTTCGCCTTGAGCTTGGCGAGGCCGGAACGGGTCACGTCCAGCCATTGGCAGAGGGCGGGCTGACGGATCAGCCCTTTGCTTGAGGGGGGAGTATTCGGGTGCATTTATCCGCTTCCGTGTCCGTGTGGTGGGTACGGAGCAGATTCAACATCGCTTGCTTTAGCGCGTGTCCTAATAGGAAAAATTAGTCCGCTACCAAGAGCCTTCGGAGTCCTGTCTTGCTTGCTCGGCGACTAGTGCAGCGGCTTCAAAGTGACCTTGTGCAGTTCCTTTTCCGTTCATCTTGAAGATGCCCATGGCGTCTAAGTCCTTCTTCAGCTGAGCTTCCGCCTTGCTAGGGTTCTCCAATGGATAGCCTGCTTTTTGGGCCAAGGCTGCAATCATCAGATACAGACTCCTGCGTTCACGGGGGTCTAGTTTTTCATCTAGATCGGGTGTTTTTGCTTTTACGCATACTGCGCTTTCGCTGGCAGTGAAGGGACTCGCAAACCGGACAGTCGTTAAGTCTTGGTCATGGTCGCGGTCCATTTCCCATGTCTGGCAGCAAGAATGGGTCATGCGCCGAACATCGCCTCGGGCCAGATAACGCTTCACGTTTTTGGCCGCCTGTCTCACCTCTTGGTCGGCATACACTCTGATGTAGTGCTGTTCGGATACCGCTTCCAATAGGCCGTCGTTACGAGATACCAAGACCCTATAAGGTATCCCGTCAGTGGCTTTCAGTAGGCCGTCTGCTGGCAGGGGAAACGGCAAGACTTTCCAAAAATCTTCCTCGCATCCTGAGTCTACGCTTGTCAGGTTGGCTGCTTTGATGGCTTCGCCCCAAACGAGGTAAAAGGACCTCCCGTTGTACAAGTCCTTGTTCATAGGCATGAACTGCGCATAGGCGGGAACGATGCCCTGGCTTGCACATTTCCTCATGTCTTGAACAGTGATTTCCCGGCCAGTCAGCTTTGTGAGTACTTCGATGGCCTCATTTTCTTCGATATAGCCATCTACAGCTCTGTTATGACTTCCCACAGCACCACCCCTGTTTTTTGCCTGCGTTTGAAATCAGGCCCGCTTGATTGCCACCACGTTCGTCCCGCCCCGGTTCGCGAAGTCATACGGTGTCACATGCTGCTCACGATTTGCGTCGAGGTAATCGGCCCACCACTGCACCATCAGCCGGCGTTCTTCTAAATGTTCGGCCTTGTGAATGTAAGCGGCTCGTACACCGTTGCGTTCTTGGTGGCTCATCTGGCGCTCTACCGCGTCCCGCGACCAAAGGCCCGACTCGACTAGGGCACTGCATGCCATGGCCCGGAAACCGTGACCACAAAGCTCCGTCTTGGTGTCGTAGCCCATGCGTCGTAACGCCTTATTGATGGTGTTTTCGCTCATCGGCTTGTAGTGGTAGTGGTCACCGGGGAACACCAGTTCATAACTGCCGGATAGGACGTGGATTTGGCCAAGCAGCCCCAGGGCTTGCCGCGACAACGGCACCAGATGGGGCGTTCTCATTTTTGCGCCGCGCTGCGAGAACTTCACCCCTTCGATAGCTTCGCGCTCGCCCGGTATCGTCCAGAGTGCGCGTTTAAAGTCCACCTCGGGCCAGCGGGCAAACCGTAGCTCACTGGAGCGAATGAACACCACCAAAGCCAAACGCACAGCAAGGCTAGTCAAGGCCCGTCCTTGGTCGGCTTCAATTCGCCCTAGCAGCTCAGGCAGGCGCTCAAGTGCCAGCGCGGGACGATGCACGGCCTTTCTGGTGGCCGTGGCCCCCGATAGGTCGCGAGCGGGGTTGTAGTCGATTTGGCCGTGCTGCACTGCCAGCCTCATGATGCCGTCGATGTACTGACGTAGGCGGCCGGCCAGCTCCAGCTTGCCGGCGGCTTCGGCAGCTTTCAGCGGCTTCATCAGCAGCGGGATACTCTTCAGGTCAGCCAGTGGGCGCGCGCCAAGTTCAGGCAATAGGTGCGATTCGATGCGACTAAGTACAGTGGCCGCATGCCCGGCCGACCACTTCGCCGCCCCGGCCTTATGCCAGGCCCTAGCCGCCGCCTCGAAAGTGTTGGTGCTCTTCGCTGCTTCTTCGACTTTAGCCAGCCTGGCAGCCTCTACCGGGTCGATGCCCTCGGCGAGCAATGCCAGCGCCTCGGCACGACGGGTGCGCGCCCCTTTCAGCGTCAAAGCTGGATAGTTCCCGAAAGCAGTCAACCCGGCCCGCCCGTCCGGCTTGGTGTACTTGAACCGCCAGGACTTAACCCCCGTCGGCTTGACCAGCAGATAGAGGCCCTGCCCGTCGAATAGCTTGTATTCCTTGTCGCGGGCCTTTGCGGCCTCACATTTAGGGTCTGTGAGCGGCGTTACAGTGCGAGCCATAGGGATACGTTTTTCCGTCGAACCATCCGTATCCCTAAACGTATCCCTAAAATTAGGGGTTGTACAGAATCATTTGAAAACATACGGGCACAAAAAAACCGGCTTAGAGTGCCGGTTTTAGTGGGTTTCAGGTTCAATAGGGAACATCTGAAATCATGTCAATGGTGCCCGAAGCCGGACTCGAACCGGCACGCCCTTGCGAGCGAGAGATTTTAAGTCTCCTGCGTCTACCGATTTCGCCATTCGGGCGGTAGCGCTGTGCGAAGGGCTGGACTATATACAGCCCTTCGCTTACCCGCAAGGCACGCAACGCCTGCCCGGGATAATGAAAAAAGCCTCGTAGATCAGTGATCTACGAGGCTTTTCGAATTGGAGGCTGAGGTCGGAATCGAACCGGCGTTCACGGATTTGCAATCCGGTGCATAACCACTCTGCAACTCAGCCATGAAGCAAACGAGCCGCCTTGGCGACTCGTGTAAAACTGGAGCGGGAAACGAGACTCGAACTCGCGACCCCGACCTTGGCAAGGTCGTGCTCTACCAACTGAGCTATTCCCGCTTGTCTTGTCGACGGGCGCCATTCTATAGAATCGAATCGCGCCGTCAACCCTTTGATTCAAAAATACTTATTTCTTTTCCGAGGTGGTGCTGAGGTGCGGCCAGGCGGCCAACAGGTACTGCAGCATCGACCACAATGTGAGCACGGCTGCGACCACCAGCAAGATATATCCGAGCACGACCCAGAAGGTGAACACCGGTGGATTACCCAGCAGGATGACCAGCGCCAGCATCTGCGCTGCGGTTTTCCACTTGCCAAGGTTGGACACCGCGACATGCGCCCGAGCACCGAGCTCGGCCATCCATTCACGCAACGCTGAGACGACTATCTCGCGCCCGATGATGGTCGCGGCAGCCAGGGTCAGCCAGAGATTGGAGTGTTCGGCCGCCAGCAGCACCAACGCCACAGCCACCATCAACTTGTCTGCGACCGGGTCGAGGAAGGCGCCGAAAGGCGTGCCCTGCTCCCAGCGGCGGGCCAGGTAGCCATCGAGCCAATCGGTCACGGCGGCAATCGCGAAGACGCCGCTGGCAGCCCAATAGCTCCAGGAGAACGGTAAATAGAACAACAGGATAAAGACCGGGATCAGCGCGACCCGGAGCACGGTAAGCAAGTTGGGGATATTCATCGGCACAACTAGGCTGCGAGGTGAGCGGGCATTCTACTCGCTGTGCAGAGTGTCATAAATCAACTCGGCGAGCTTTTTACTGATTCCGGGCGCTTTGGCAATTTCTTCGGCACTGGCACGGGACAATTCCTGCAGGCCACCAAAGTGATTGAGTAGCTCGCGCCGCCGCTTCGGGCCGATCCCTGCTACTTCTTCCAGGGTCGAGGTGCGCCGCGTCTTACCGCGGCGAGCACGATGCCCAGTAATCGCAAAACGGTGCGATTCATCACGGATCTGCTGGATCAGATGCAGCGCTGGGGAATTGCCGGGCAAGGTGAACTCATGCTCGGCGTCGTTCAGGTAAAGCACTTCGAGGCCAGGTTTGCGCGTTGTGCCCTTGGCCACACCAAGCAGAATCAGATCCGGCACGGCCAGTTCCTGTAGCACCTCGCGCGCCATGGCCAACTGCCCCTTGCCGCCGTCCACCAGCAGCACATCGGGCAACTTGCCTTCACCATCCTTGATCTTGCTGAAGCGACGAGTCAACGCCTGGTGCATCGCGGCGTAGTCGTCGCCGGCGGTCACGCCCTCGATATTGAAGCGACGGTAATCGGATTTCAGCGGGCCTTCGGGACCGAATACCACGCAGGAGGCGACCGTCGCCTCACCGCTGGAATGGCTGATATCGAAGCATTCCATGCGCTGCGGCGGCTCGTCCATTTCCAGCACGGTAGCCAGCGCCTCGAAACGCTCGGCCAGATGCTGCCGGTTGGCCAGACGCGCTGCCAGCGCCTGTTCGGCGTTGGTCACTGCGAGCTGCTGCCAACGGGCTCGCGTGCCACGCACGCGCAAACTGATGCTGAGACTACGGCCGCGTAGCGACTCGATGGCCTCGATCAGCGTGGCGAAGTCTTCATGCTGCACGTTGACGATCAGCTCGCTGGGCAGGTCGCGCTCGGCATTACCCAGGTAGTACTGAGCAAGGAAGGCCATCAGCACGTCGCCACCCTCCTCTTCGATCGCCACCTGCGGGAAGAAATTCTTGCTACCCAGCACGCGCCCGCCACGCACGCTGATCAGGTGCACGCAGGCGCCACCGGGGGTGAGCATTACCGCGACCACGTCGACGTCGCCGGTACCACCTTCCATGCTTTGCTGGTCCTGCACGCGGCGCAGCATGGAGATCTGATCACGCAGCTCAGCGGCGCGCTCGAACTCCAGGGCCATCGAGGCCTTTTCCATGCTGGCCGAGAGCTCCTCGCTCAGTGCATTGCTGCGGCCATCGAGAAACATCACCGAGTGGCGCACGTCCTCGGCGTACTCCTCAGGACTGACCAAGCCGACGCAGGGACCTTTGCAGCGTTTGATCTGGTATTGCAGGCAAGGTCGCGTGCGGTTCTTGTAGTAACTGTCCTCGCACTGGCGAACCAGAAAGGTCTTCTGCAGCAGGCTCAGGCTCTCGCGAATCGCCAATGCACTGGGATAAGGGCCGAAATAGCGCCCCTTGGCTTTCTTCGCCCCCCGGTGAATGCCGAGCCGTGGAAAGTCGCCGTCGGAGAGAAACACGTAAGGGTAGGATTTGTCGTCGCGCAGCAGGATGTTGTAAGGCGGCCGCCATTCCTTGATCAAGGTCTGCTCGAGCAGCAGTGCCTCGGTCTCGTTGGCGGTGATGGTGGTTTCGATCTGCGCGATACGTGCGACCAGCGCGGCCGTCTTGGGTGCCTGACCGGTCTTGCGAAAGTAACTGGAGAGACGCTTCTTGAGGTTCTTCGCCTTGCCGACATACAGCAGGCGAGCCTCGCTATCGAACATGCGATAGACGCCGGGGCGACCACTGCAGGTCGCCAGGAAGGCACTCGGATCGAATGGGGCAGACATTTTCAGCTGACGGCGTCGACCATGCCGTGGCGCACCGCGAGCAGAGCCAGCTCGACATCGCTGGTGATGGAGAGCTTCTCGAAGATGCGATAGCGGTAGGTATTGACCGTCTTCGGCGACAGGCACAGCTTGTCCGAGATGTTCTGCACCTTGTGGCAGTTGGCGATCATCAGCGCGATCTGGATTTCACGTTCGGACAACAGGTCGAATGGCGAACCACTGTTCTGCGGCTGGAAGGATTTCAGCGCCAGTTGCTGGGCGATTTGCGGGTCGATGTAGCGCTGGCCGGCGAATACCAGGCGAATGGCCTGCACCATCTCATCCAACGCCGCACCCTTGGTCAGATAACCAGCGGCGCCCGCCTGCAGCAGGCGCGTCGGGAAAGGATCTTCCTCGCACACGGTAACGGCGACAACCTTGATGTCGGGATGGCTACGCATCAGCTTACGGGTGGCTTCCAGGCCGCCGATGCCGGGCATCTTGACGTCCATCAGGACGACGTCGGGCTTGAGTTCGCGAACCTTGAGCAGGGCTTCTTCGCCAGTGCAGGCTTCGCCCACGACTTGCAGACCGTCGATATCGGCCAGCATACGGGTAATGCCCGTGCGGACCAGATCGTGATCGTCGACAACCAGGACCCTAATCAATCGCCACCTCGTTGCACCTTGTCAGCCACCGTGCAACGACGGTGAGATTGAACTTGCCGGTCACCTTAACAAAAAGCCAGGGCCTGACCTAGCTTGGCGCACGGGAGTCAAAAAGCAAGCGCCAGATTAGGATCAGCAATTGCGTCGTGGCAATTTTGGAGATTTGGCGGAAGCGGTGAGATTCGAACTCACGGATAGTTGCCCATCGACGGTTTTCAAGACCGTTGCCTTAAACCACTCGGCCACGCTTCCAGATTCTTGAGTGCGGAGGCTAACGCTCAACCCTCCGCAGCAGTGCGGGCGGCAATCTTACCGGAACGCAACACACTGTCAAACTCTAAGTCTTGGCAGGCAACCCTGCTCTGTTATGATCCGGTACATCTGGATCTAAAGCCTCGTAGCCACAGGAGCGTCGCCATGCAAGAGCGAGATTATGCACTCAACCATTCTCAGGTTGAGCAACAGGAAGTCAGCAGTGTTCTGCGCAATACCTACGGCCTACTGGCCATCACTCTGGCATTCAGCGGCCTGGTTGCCTTTATCTCGCAGCGTGCCAATGTTCCTTATCCGAACATCTTCGTTGTGCTGATCGGCTTCTACGGCCTGTTCTTCCTCACTGCCAAGCTGCGCAACTCTTCGTGGGGCCTGCTTTCTACCCTCGCACTGACCGGTTTCATGGGTTACACCCTGGGCCCGATCCTCAATCGCTACCTGGGCATGGCGAACGGCGCTGAAGTCATCAGCTCCGCCTTTACCATGACCGCGCTGGTGTTCTTCGGCCTGTCTGCCTACGTGCTGACCACCCGCAAGGACATGAGCTTCCTCAGCGGTTTCATCACCGCAGGCTTCTTCGTTCTGCTGGGCGCCGTGGTTGCCAGCTTCTTCTTCCAGATCAGCGGCTTGCAGCTGGCGATCAGCGCTGGCTTCGTGCTGTTCTCCTCGGCCTGCATCCTGTTCCAGACCAGCGCCATCATCCATGGTGGTGAGCGCAACTACATCATGGCCACCATCAGCCTGTACGTATCGATCTACAACCTGTTCGTCAGCCTGCTGCAGATCTTCGGCATCATGGGCGGCGACGACTGATAGCTTTCGTCCCCCTTCAAGCCCGCTTCGGCGGGCTTTTTCTTGCGCGGCCGTCAGCTGCCTTTGTTTGCCGGGCACCCTGGCCTTATCATTGGCCCAGTTTTGCCTCGCCGGACGCCCCATGAAGTTTGCTATCGCCCTGTTTGCCGCCCCTCACCTGCCCGCCTCACGACGCGCACTGCGTTTTGCCCAGGCAGCATTGGCCGGTGGCCACGAAATCGTTCGCCTGTTCTTCTATCAGGACGGCGTGCACAGTGCCGCCAGCAACGTGGTCAGCCCGCAGGACGAGCTGGATCTGCCTAAGGAATGGCGCGAATTCGTCAGCGAAAACGAGCTGGACGCTGTGATCTGTATCGCCGCTGCCCTGCGTCGCGGTGTGCTCAACACCGAAGAAGCACAGCGCTATGCCAGGCCGGCTGCCAATCTGGAAGCACCCTGGGAGCTATCCGGATTAGGGCAACTGCATGAAGCCGCGCAACAGGCCGACCGACTGATCTGCTTTGGAGGCCAATAGTGAGCAAGTCTCTACTGATCATCAGCCGTCAGGCGCCCTGGAGCGGCCCTGGAGCCCGTGAGGCGCTGGATATCGCCCTGGCCGGCGGCGCCTTCGACCTGCCCATCGGCATGCTGTTTCTCGACGACGGCGTGTTCCAGCTAAGCAAAGCGCAGCAACCTGGTGCGCTACAGCAAAAAGACCTTGGCGCGAACCTACAGGCATTGCCGATGTTCGGCGTAGAAGATCTGTACGCCAGCCAACGCAGCCTGGCCGAGCGCGGCCTGAGCGATGCCGAACTGAATCTGGCGGTAGAGCGACTGGACGACAGCGCGCTGACCGCCCTCCTTGATCGTTATGACCAGGTGATCACCCTCTAATGGCCACCCTGCACATACTTTCCCATTCGCCGTTCGCCGATAGCCGCCTGGCCAGCTGCCTGCGTCTGTTGGGTGCCGCTGATGGCCTGCTGCTCAGCGGCGATGCGGTCTACGCGCTGCAGCCAGGCACAGCCAACCTGCAGGCGCTGCAACTGATGCCCGCCAGCGTCTCGCTCTATGCGCTGGGCGAAGACCTGACCGCCCGCGGCCTGCAGGCGCCCGAGCGCGCGCAGGTCGTGGACTATCCAGGGTTCGTCGAACTGTGCGCCCGCTACGCCAAGGTCAACAGCTGGCTATGAACACGCTCAATGTCGCCGGACGCGAAATAGCCCTGGACAAGGACGGCTACCTGGTCGACCTGCAGGATTGGTCAAACCCCGTAGCCGAGGCCCTGGCCGCAGCGGAAGAGTTGCAGCTGAGTGAAGAACACTGGGAAATTCTCGAATTGCTACGCGCCTTCTACGCCGAGTTTCAGCTATCGCCGGCCAACCGTCCGTTGATCAAGTACGCAGCCCTGAAACTGGGCCCGGACAAAGGCAACAGTCTGCACCTCAATCGCCTGTTCAAGGGCACCCCCGCCAAACTCGCCGCCAAGCTCGCCGGCCTGCCGAAACCGACCAATTGCCTATGAACCTGATCACGCCCGCCGAACACCCCTTCGCCCAGTTCGTGCGCATTCTTGGCAAGGGCAAGCGCGGCGCCCGCGGCCTGACCCGCGAGGAAGCCCGCGAAGCCATGGGCCTGCTGCTCGACGGCAAGGTCGAGGACACCCAGCTCGGCGCCTTCCTGATGCTGCTGCGGCACAAGGAAGAGAGCGCCGAGGAGCTAGCCGGCTTCACCGAGGCCATCCGCCCACGACTCGCCGCCCCCGATATTCAGGTCGACCTGGACTGGCCCAGCTATGCCGGCAAGAAGCGCCACCTGCCCTGGTACCTGCTGGCGGCCAAGGCGCTGGCCGCCAGCGGCGTGCGCATCTTCATGCACGGCGGCGGCGCCCATACCGCAGGTCGTATGTATACCGAACAATTGCTGGAGCAGCTGGATATCTCTTGCTGCGACGGCTGGCAGGCAGTTGAAACAGCGCTCGACAAGCACAACCTGGCCTACAGCTACCTGGGCAACTGGATGCCGGCGCTGCAACGCATGATCGACCTGCGTAACACCCTGGGCCTGCGCTCGCCGATCCATTCCCTGGCCCGTGTGATCAACCCGCTCGGCGCCCGCTGCGGGCTGCAAAGCATCTTCCATCCCGGTTATCAGGCCGTGCATCGCGAAGCCAGTGGGCTGCTCGGTGACCATGCCATCGTGATCAAGGGCGAAGGCGGCGAGATCGAGGTCAACCCGGACGGCGCATGCCATCTCTACGGCACCCTCGATAGCGAGAACTGGGACGAAGAATGGCCTGCGCTGTCGGCGCAGCGCCATGTCAAACCCGAACGACTCGACCCAGCCGTGCTGGACGCATTCTGGCGCGGCGAGCACGATGACCCTTACGGTCGCCTGGCGGTGATCGCCACCATGGCCGTCGCATTGCGTGGCCTGGGCTTGGCACGTGAAGCAGCGTTCCAGCAGGCTCAGCAGCGTTGGGATGCACGCCTTCAATCTAACCAGTCGATCATTTAAGCCAGCTTTTTCCACCGTTCAATCGAGTTCATAACGTTAGACTCCAGATTCACTCAAAACGGAGGCAAGCGTCATGGGCTTGTTGATCGATGGACGCTGGCACGACCAGTGGTACAACACCGGCAATAGCGGCCGCTTCCAGCGCGAAAGCGCACAACGCCGCAACTGGGTAACCGCCGACGGTAGCGCCGGGCCAAGTGGTGACGGCGGCTTCAAGGCTGAAGCCGGACGTTATCACCTGTACGTCTCGCTGGCCTGCCCCTGGGCTCACCGCACCCTGATCCTGCGCAAACTCAAAGGCCTCGAATCGCTGATCGATGTATCCGTAGTGAGCTGGCTGATGCGCGAACAGGGCTGGACCTTCGACCGCGAGTTCGGCTCCAGCGGTGATCGCCTCGACAACCTGAGCTACATGCATCAGCGCTACACCGCCGATGACCGCCACTACAGCGGCCGTGTCACCGTGCCCGCGCTGTGGGACAAGCAGACCGGCGGCATCGTCAGCAACGAGTCGGCGGAAATCATCCGCATGTTCAACAGCGCATTCGATGGCCTGACAGGCAACGACCTGGACTTCTATCCCGAACCGCTACGCGAGCGCATCGACCAGCTCAACGAGAGCATCTACCCGGCGGTTAACAACGGCGTCTATCGCGCAGGCTTCGCCACCACCCAGGAAGCCTATGAAGAGGCCTTCGACGAGCTGTTCGCCATGCTCGATGAACTGGATGCGCTCTTGGACAAGAATCGCTACCTGGCCGGCGAATACCTGACCGAAGCAGACATTCGCCTGTTCACCACGTTGATCCGCTTCGATGCCGTCTATCACGGGCACTTCAAATGTAACCTGCGACGCATCGAGGACTACCCGAACCTGTCCAACTGGCTACGCGAGCTGTACCAGTGGCCAGGCATCGCCGAGACGGTGGACTTCACCCACATCAAATCGCACTACTACGCCAGCCACGCCACCATCAACCCGACTGGCGTGGTCCCCAAAGGGCCGCAGCAGGATTTCACTCGCGCGCATGATCGCCAGCGCCTGCCGGGTAAAGGTGTGTTTCAGCGCTAGAGTGACAGCGGATGATGGCTGAAGCCTCGATAACGAGGCTTCAGCCACAACACGTCAGATGCGGTTCTGGGCGCCTTCGAACCAGGCCAGTTTGTCACGCAGGGTGACCACTTCTCCGACTATTACCAGCGTGGGCGCGTGCACTTCATGCTCGGCCACCAGTTGCGGCAAAGTCTCCAGGGTACCGGTGAATACCCGCTGATTCTGAGTGGTACCCTGCTGTACCAGCGCTGCAGGCGTGGCGCCTGAACGGCCGTGAGCAATCAGCTGCTCGCAGATACCCGGTAGGCCGACCAAACCCATGTAGAACACCAGGGTTTGCCCCGGCGCCACCAGGTCTTTCCACGGCAGGTTGCTGCTGCCGTCCTTGAGATGCCCGGTGACGAAACGCACCGACTGAGCATGATCGCGGTGGGTCAGCGGAATGCCGGCATAGGCCGCGCAACCGGACGCAGCGGTGATACCCGGCACGACCTGGAAGGGAATATCTTCCGCCGCCAGTTGCTCGATCTCCTCACCACCACGACCGAAGATGAACGGATCACCGCCTTTCAGGCGCAGCACACGCTTGCCCTGACGGGCCAGATCAATCAGCAACTGGTTGATTTGCTCCTGCGGCACCGCATGATCGGCGCGGCGCTTGCCGACGTAGATGCGCTCGGCATCACGACGGCACAGCTCGATGATGGCGGGTGCCACCAGGCGGTCGTAGAGCACCACATCGGCTTGCTGCATCAGACGCAGGGCGCGAAAGGTCAGCAGATCGGGATCGCCCGGCCCGGCACCGACCAGATAGACCTCGCCCAGCGCACGTGGCGCTGCACCGGCCAGACGCTCCTCCAGCAGGCGCTCACCCTCCTCCGGCTTGCCGGCAAACACGCTCTCAGCGATCTGACCCTGGAAGACATCCTCCCAGAACACCCGGCGTTGCTGCACGTCGGGAAACAGCTGCTTGACTCGCTCACGAAAGCGCTTGCCCAGGTTGGCCAGCTGGCCGTAGGTGGCCGGAATCCAGGTTTCGATCTTGGCACGGATCAGCCGCGCCAGCACCGGCGCATCGCCGCCACTGCTGACCGCGACGATCAGCGGCGAGCGGTCGACGATGGCGGGAAAGATCACGCTGCACAGAGCCGGCGCATCCACCACGTTGACGGGAATGCCCAACGCCTGGGCCTCGGCAGAAATCTGCGCATTGAGCGGCACGTCATCGGTCGCTGCAATGACCAGGGCAACGCCCTGCAAGTCGCTGCTCGCGTAGCCACGCAGGAAGATGCCGCCAGGACCGGCCAGCTCCTGCAACTCGCTACGAATCTCCGGAGCGACCACATGCAAAACAGCACCAGCGTCGCTTAGCAGGCGCGCTTTGCGCAGCGCGACCTCACCACCGCCAATCACCAGTACCAGGCGATCCTGCAGCTTGTGGAACAGCGGAAGGAATTGCATAAATCAGCCTCGAATGAGGTGGGAAGGCGAACGACGGGCTCTTAGGGTGCGCCATGCGCACCGGACCAGGCTGAAAGACCTTGGTGCGCACAGCGCACCCTACGCCCATCGCCAAGCGCGCCGCCTGTAAACGGGGCAGCCGCACCACCCCGCTTTAGTACCGGCTCAGCCGATCACTTCAATGCCGCCCATATAGGGTTTCAGAACCTCGGGCACACGAATGCTGCCGTCGGCCTGCTGATAATTCTCCAGTACCGCCACCAGGGTGCGACCGACCGCCAGGCCGGAGCCGTTGAGCGTGTGCAGCAGCTCCGGCTTACCGGTTTCCGGGTTGCGGTAGCGCGCCTGCATGCGGCGCGCCTGGAAGTCGCCGCAGTTGGAGCAGGAAGAAATCTCGCGGTACTTGTCCTGGCTCGGCACCCAGACCTCCAGGTCGTAGGTCTTCACTGCGGAGAAGCCCATGTCGCCGGTGCACAGCGCCAGCTTGCGGTACGGCAGCGCCAGCAGTTGCAGCACACGCTCGGCGTTGGCAGTCATACCCTCCAGCGCCTCGAAAGACTTGGACGGCTCGACGATCTGCACCATCTCGACCTTGTCGAACTGGTGCTGGCGGATCATGCCGCGGGTGTCGCGACCAGAGGCGCCCGCCTCACTGCGGAAGCACGGGGTATGGGCGACGAACTTCAGCGGCAGCTGCTTGGCATCGAGAATTTCACCGGCGACGATATTGGTCAGCGAGACTTCGGCAGTCGGGATCAGGTACAGGTCGGCCTGGTCTTCACGACGGATCTTGAACAGGTCTTCCTCGAACTTCGGCAGCTGGCCGGTGCCCTGCAGCGCCGGAGCCTGCACCAGATACGGGGTGTAGGCCTCTTCGTAGCCGTGCTCGCCGGTGTGCAGGTTGATCATGAACTGCGCCAGGGCGCGATGCAGGCGCGCAATGGGGCCGCGCAGCAGGGCGAAACGCGCGCCGGACAGCTTGGCAGCGGTCTCGAAGTCCAGCCAGCCGTGCTGCTCGCCGAGGGCGACGTGATCCTTGATCTCGAAATCGAAGCTGCGCGGGGTGCCCCAGCGGGCCACCTCGACGTTGCCGTCTTCATCGGCGCCAACCGGCACGGACTCGTGCGGCAGGTTGGGAATGTTCAGCAGCAGGTTGTCCAGCTCGTTCTGGATCGCATCCAGCTCACGCTTGCCGGCTTCCAGGTCGCTGCCCATCTGATCGACTTCCGCCAGCAGCGGCGCGATATCTTCGCCACGCGCCTTGGCCTGGCCGATGGACTTGGAACGGCTGTTGCGCTCGGCCTGCAGTTGCTCGGTGCGCACCTGCACCGACTTGCGCTGACTCTCCAGGGCCTCGAAGCGGGCGACGTCAAGGGCGAAGCCACGGGTGGCGAGGCGCTCGGCGATTTCGGTGAGTTGCGTGCGGACAAGTTTGGAATCGAGCATGTTCGGGTCTCAATACATCGACGAAAAAAGGTTGCGGCCACCAGCGTGACGCGGGTTGCCGAGTGTAAAGCTTTAGCGGGTCAGGATGCCAATCGAGCCAGGCTCAGACCAGCCCAGGCGGCCAGCAAACCACCAAGGATACTGAATGCCAGGTAACCGAGCGCTTCGAGGGCGCGACCGCCCTCCATCAGTTTCATGATTTCCAGGCTGAAAGACGAAAAGGTGGTGAAGCCCCCCAAAACCCCGGTAATCAATCCGGTACGCAGCTCCAGCGACAGGTCGGTACGGGTAAGGAACAGACCTGACAGCAGACCAATCAGCAGGCACCCGATGATGTTTACCGCGAAAGTGCCCAGGTAGAAATGCCGGGGCCAGTTGCCGGCCACCCAGCTGGCGACCAGGAAGCGCATAACCGAACCAGCCGCGCCCCCTACAGCGACGGCAAGCGCCACACGAATCATCACTTTCTCCTCTGCCTTGGACTGTTGCCATCCAGGTTGCGCAGGTGCTGCAGCTTGTCGCGGATCTTCTGCTCCAGGCCACGTGGTACCGGGTCGTAATACTGGCGCGGCTGCAGATTTTCGGGGAAGTAATCTTCGCCCGCCGCATAGGCATCCGGCTCATCATGGGCGTAGCGGTATTCATCGCCATAGCCGAGCTGCTTCATCAGCTTGGTCGGCGCGTTGCGCAGGTGCAGCGGCACCTCCTGCGAGCCCTGCTCGGCAGCGTCACGCATAGCCGCCTTGAATGCGGTGTACACCGCATTGCTCTTCGGCGCACAGGCCAGATAGACGATGGCCTGGGCCACGGCCAACTCGCCTTCAGGACTGCCCAGACGCTCCTGCACGTCCCAGGCATTGAGGCACAGGGTCAGGGCGCGTGGATCGGCGTTGCCGATGTCCTCGCTGGCCATGCGCACCACACGGCGGGCGATGTACAGCGGGTCGCAGCCGCCATCGAGCATGCGCGCGTACCAGTACAGCGCGCCGTCCGGGCTGGAACCGCGCACCGACTTGTGCAGCGCGGAAATCTGGTCGTAGAAGGCTTCGCCGCCCTTGTCGAAACGACGGCGGCTGTCGCCCAGCAGGTTCTGCAGCAACGCCACCCCGATTTCGCCACCGTCCTCGGCCAGATCGGCGGCATTCTCGAGAAAATTGAGCAAACGACGGCCGTCGCCATCGGCGGCAGCCAGAAGAATCTGAAAGGCCTCGTCCGGCAGGCTGAGATGGCGATCGCCAAGGCCTTTCGGGTCGCTCAACGCGCGATTGACCAGCTTGCGCATCGCGGCCTCGTCGAGGCTCTTGAGCACATAGACGCGAGCACGCGACAGCAGCGCATTGTTCAGTTCGAACGAGGGATTCTCGGTGGTAGCACCGATGAAGATCAGCGTGCCGTCTTCCACGTAGGGCAGGAACGCGTCCTGCTGGCTCTTGTTGAAGCGATGCACCTCGTCGACGAAGAGAATGGTGCGACGGCCGTACTGAGCCGCGTGCTGCTGTGCCACTTCGACGGCCTGGCGAATCTCCTTGACCCCGGAGAGCACGGCGGAAATGGTCTCGAAATGCGCATCGGTGACCTTGGCCAGCAGGCGCGCCAGGGTGGTCTTGCCTACGCCAGGCGGCCCCCAGAAGATCATCGAGTGCAAGGCGCCCTGCTCCAGCGCCTCGCGCAGCGGCTTGCCCGGCGCCAGCACATGCTCCTGGCCGACATATTCGTCCAGGCTGGTAGCACGCAAACGCGCAGCCAGGGGCTGCGCGACGGGTTGGCGACCGAACAGATCCACGCCTTACTCCTGGATGACGTCAGCGCCTTCCGGAATGTCGAAGGTGAACAGATGGTCTTCGACCGGCTCGTTCATCTTCACATTGAGGAACAGGATGTTGGTGCGCTGACCGATGCTGTCGATCAGTTGCATGTCGTTGAGCACGCGATTGCGGAACGACAGGCGCAGGCTGTCGAACAGGCTGTCCTTGGCCTTGGGCTTGAGAATGAAGTCGACCACGCTGCCGCCTTCCTTGTAGTCGATCTCGAAATTCTCACGGATCTGCGAGACATCGCCGGAGAGCAACAGAGCCGGGGTGTGGGTCAGGCGTTGATCGAGTGTCTGAATGGTGACCTGCTCCAGATCCGGGTCGTACAGCCAGACCTTCTCGCCATTGGAGACCAGCAGTTGCTCCATGGGTTGATCGGTGTGCCAACGGAACATGCCCGGACGCTTGAGCGCCAGTTGCCCTGCAGTTTCCTGCAGCTGAGTGCCGCTGGCGTCGAGGGTCAACTGAGAGAAGCGCGCGCTGATGGTTTGCGCCTGGCTGAGCAATTCGCTCAAGCGCTTGGTGGCCGCCTCTTCATCAGCCTGGGCGGTCAGCAGGGTAAAGCTCAAAGCAGCCAGCATCAGCAGGCGAATAACACGCATATAAACCCCTTGAGTCCGTATAAGAATGGTGAGGCGACTCCGTACCCCGCATTGCTCGGCAGCACCTGGGCTGCCGTGAATCCTGTAGACCGCGAATTCAGCGGTTCATCCGCGAGACGCAACACTCAGTCACGAGATGAACCGGGCGCGAGTACCTCGCGTGAACCGTTGGTATTCATCGAGCTGACCACGCCGGCCATTTCCATCGCCTCGATCATCCGTGCGGCGCGGTTGTAGCCGATCTTCAGCTTGCGCTGCACGGCAGAAATGGAGGCACGGCGGCTTTCCAGCACGAAGTTGACGGCCTCGTCGTACAGCGGGTCTTCCTCGCTCCCCTCACCGCCTTCACCACCGCCACCTTCGAAGCTGCCGCCACCCTCTTCGGCACCGGCGAGAATGTCTTCGTTGTAATCCGGCGCACCACGCAACTTCCAGGCTTCGACCACACGGTGCACTTCATCGTCCGAGACGAAGGCGCCGTGAACACGAATCGGCAAGCTGGTGCCAGGCGGCATGTAGAGCATGTCACCGTGGCCGAGCAACTGCTCGGCACCGCCCTGGTCGATGATGGTGCGCGAGTCGATCTTGCTCGACACCTGGAACGCCATGCGGGTCGGGATGTTGGCCTTGATCAGGCCAGTGATCACGTCCACCGACGGGCGCTGGGTGGCGAGGATCAGGTGAATGCCCGCCGCACGCGCCTTCTGCGCGATACGCGCGATCAGCTCTTCGACCTTCTTGCCGACGATCATCATCATGTCAGCGAATTCATCGACAACCACGACGATGGTCGGCAGTGGTTTGAGCAGCGGTGCTTCGTCTTCCATGCTTTCGCGACGGAACAGCGGATCGGACAACGGCTCGCCAGCCTCGATGGCATCCTTGACCTTGCGGTTGAAGCCCGCCAGGTTGCGCACGCCCATCTTCGACATCAGCTTGTAGCGGCGCTCCATCTCGGCAACGCTCCAGCGCAGGGCGTTGGCCGCTTCCTTCATGTCAGTGACCACCGGGCAAAGCAGGTGCGGAATGCCTTCGTAGATCGACAACTCGAGCATTTTCGGGTCGATCATGATCAGCTTGGCGTCTTCCGGGCTGGACTTGAACAGAATCGACAGAATCATCGCATTCACGCCCACCGACTTACCGGAACCGGTGGTACCGGCCACCAGCAGGTGCGGCATCTTGGCCAGATCGGTAATCACCGGCTTGCCGCCGATGTCGTGCCCCAGCGCCAGGGTCACCGGCGACTTGGCGTCATCATATTCGGGCGTCGACAGCACTTCGGAGAAACGCACGATCTGGCGATTCTCGTTGGGAATCTCGATACCGACGGTGGTCTTGCCGGGAATGACTTCCACGACCCGCACGCTGGTCACGGCCAGCGAACGCGCCAGGTCCTTGGCCAAGTTGGCAATACGGCTTACCTTGACCCCTGCGGCCGGCTGGATTTCGTAGCGGGTGATCACCGGGCCAGGATGGATCGAATCCACCGCGACCTCGACACCGAATTCCTTGAGTTTGATTTCCAGCAGGTGGCCAACGCCCTTGAGCGATTCCGGCGAGTACTCGACCTTCTTGGCTTCCGCCGGGTCGAGCAGGGAAATCGGCGGCAAGGTGCCTTCCACCGCGCTGTCGACGAACAGCGGCGCCTGCTTTTCCTTCTGCACGCGCTTGCTCGGTTCTGGCGCCTTGGCCACGGGCGGCGGCGCAATTACCGGTGCGGGGCGCTTCTCGCGCTCGCTCATGTGCTTGCTCAGCGACTCTTCGCGTTCGAGCAGACGCTCCTTGACCTTGGCTTGCTCACGGCGATCCGAAACCACTGGTGCAGCCACTTCGGTGACCCGCTCATCCAGCTCGCGCAGCTGAATCTTCATCTGCTTGCGCTCGCTACGGGCATTCCACCAGCCGGTGATGGCGCCGTGAATCAGCTCGATCAGGTCGAGGGTGATCTTGCCGGTCAGGTCCATCACACGGAACCAGGACAGATCGGTGAAGACGGTCAAACCAAACAGAAACAGTGCCAGGAATACCAGGGTACTGCCCTGCACGTTCAGCGCATGCACGGCCAAATCACCCAGGCTGGCACCGAGCATGCCACCACCGGAGCCCTGCATGCCGGCGGCCGCTGCAAAATGAATATCGCCCAGCGCAGCACCGGAAAGAATCAGGAAGACCAGGCCGATGCTATGCCAGGAAAACAGCCAGCCGTTCCAGTGCCAGGGTTGATTGCGGGTGCGAAACACCTGCCAGGTCTTGGCGGCCAGCAGGAGCGGGAAGATGTAGGCGAAGTAACCCAGCGCGCCGAACAGTGCGCTGGAGAGCCAGGCGCCGATGCTGCCACCGGCATTCATGATGCGTTCGACCTGCACGCTGTTGTCCCACGCGGGGTCGGCAACGTTATAGGTCAACAGTGCCATCAGCAGGTACAGGCACATAGCGCCCAGGGCGATCAACGCGCCTTCCTTCAGTCGATACTGAAGCTTCTGACGCCAGTCGGTAATCTGGGTGGTGGAATTCTTCAAAACAGCCATTTCCTGCGCCCTTGGCGCGTCCATCTGATGGTTAACCGCGAAGCGGCCTATTGTAGGGCCAGCCTGACGCCCAGGCCAATTGCCAAGCTCCCGCACCCACCCCGCTTCGGTGTAGCATAGCCGCCAGCAGCTTCCATGCGGCTCAATTGGAGCACGCATTCTCTTTTGTGACAAAGGCTTATGGGGTTTTTTTATGAGCGAAGTCAAGCATTCCCGCCTGATCATCCTGGGTTCCGGTCCTGCCGGTTATAGCGCCGCCGTTTATGCCGCGCGCGCCAACCTCAAGCCCGTGGTCATCACCGGCATCCAGCCTGGCGGTCAGCTCACCACCACCACCGAAGTGGACAACTGGCCGGGTGACGTCGAAGGTCTCACCGGCCCGGCGCTGATGGAGCGCATGCAGAAGCACGCCGAGCGCTTCGACACCGAGATCATCTACGACCACATTCATACCGCCGAGTTGCAGAGCCGCCCCTTCGTGCTCAAGGGCGACAGCGGCACCTACAGCTGCGATGCACTGATCATCGCCACTGGCGCCAGTGCCCAGTACCTTGGCCTGCCATCGGAAGAGGCCTTCTCCGGCAAGGGCGTCTCCGCCTGCGCCACCTGCGACGGCTTCTTCTATCGCAACCAGGTGGTGGCTGTGATCGGCGGCGGCAACACTGCTGTGGAAGAGGCACTGTACCTGTCGAACATCGCCAAGGAAGTGCACCTGGTGCACCGCCGCGACAAACTGCGCTCGGAGAAGATCCTGCAGGACAAGCTGTTCGACAAGGTCGAGAACGGCAACATGCGCCTGCACTGGAACCACACCCTGGACGAAGTGCTGGGCGACCAGAGCGGCGTGACCGGCATGCGCCTGAAAAGCACCCTCGACGGTAGCACCAAGGAGCTGGCCCTGGCTGGCGTGTTCATCGCCATCGGCCACAAGCCCAACACCGAGCTGTTCGTCGGCCAGCTGGACATGCATGACGGCTACCTGAAGATCAAAGGCGGCAGCGAAGGCAATGCCACCGCCACCAGCATCGAAGGTGTGTTCGCCGCCGGCGACGTGGCCGATCACATCTACCGCCAGGCCATTACCTCCGCTGGCGCCGGCTGCATGGCCGCGCTGGATGTCGAGAAGTTTCTCGACGGCAACTGATGGACAAGGGCGAGCGCCCCCGCTCGCCCTCCCCTCCTCCGCTGGACAAGCGCACATGCTCACCTGGCTGCAACGTGACTCACTGCAGTTCCCGCCACTGGCTAAAGCCATGCGCGAGCCTAATGGCCTGCTGGCCGCTGGCGGCGATCTGAGCGCCGACCGCCTGATCAGTGCCTATCGACATGGCTGCTTTCCCTGGTTTCAGGATGGCCAGCCAATTCTCTGGTGGTCGCCCGATCCGCGCACCGTTCTGTTCCCTGATGAGCTGCATGTTTCCCGCAGCCTGGCCAAACTGCTGCGCCAGCAGCATTATCGCGTCACCTTCGACCAGAACTTCGCCGCCGTCATACAGGCCTGCGCCGAGCCACGCGCCTACGCCGATGGGACCTGGATTACCCGCGGCATGCAGGAGGCTTACCTGCAGCTGCATCAGCGCGGCACCGCCCACTCCGTGGAGGTCTGGAGCGGGGACGAACTGGTCGGCGGGCTTTACGGCCTGGCCATCGGCCAGCTGTTTTTCGGTGAATCCATGTTCAGTCGTGCCGACAATGCATCCAAGGTCGGTTTCGCCACCTTGGTCGGCAAGCTGCGAGACTGGGGCTTCGTCCTCATCGACTGCCAGATGCCTACACAGCATCTGCACAGCTTCGGCGCCAGGGCCATACCGCGCGCCAGCTTCGCCGAATACCTCAAGTGTCACCTCGATCTGCCCACCGGAGCAGATTGGCTCGCCTAGTCGATCTTCGCAGCCTGGCATACACTCTTTATCAGGCTTCCCAGAGACACCGCCATGACCGAGCTGGCCCGCCTGAAGTTCTATGCCACTCAACCCCATCCATGCAGCTATCTGCCGGAAGAACAGGCCACCACCCTGTTTCTCGACCCCAGCCAGCCCATGGATGTGCTGGTTTATGCAGAACTTTCGGAAATGGGCTTTCGCCGCAGCGGCGACCACCTCTACCGACCGCATTGCCAGCAGTGCACCGCCTGCATTCCTGCACGCATTCCTGCTGCGCGTTTCACGCCTAACCGCCAGCAGCGGCGCATCCTCAAACGCAATGAAGATATCGTCGTTCGCTGCGTGCGCCCGGCATTCACTGAAGAATATTACGATCTCTACGTGGGCTATATCGAGCAGCGCCACGCTGATGGTGACATGTATCCACCGAGCCGCGACCAGTTCTCGACCTTTCTGATTCGCGACCTGCCGTTCTCACGCTTCTATGAGTTTCGCCTGCAGGGCAGATTGGTTGCCATCGCAGTCACTGACGTTCTGCCAAACGGTCTGTCGGCGGTTTATACCTTCTACGACCCCACCGAAGAACGCCGCAGCCTGGGGCGATTCGCCATCCTCTGGCAAATCGGCGAGGCCGAGCGCCTGGGGCTGAAGGCCGTCTACCTCGGCTACTGGATCAAGAATTGTCGGAAGATGAACTACAAGACCCAGTACCGCCCCATCGAACTGTTCGTTAATCAGCGCTGGACACTGCTTACCTAGCCTCTCAGCCACCACCCCAGTCAGTTCGACACTCCAAGCCACTTGGCGCAGCCCACTGTTTTCGGGCACAATGCACGCCGCTTTTGCCTGGCGCCAGTTGCACCGGGCCATTTCCTGGATACCGAGGGCTTTACTGCATGTCGAAAGAAGACAGCTTCGAAATGGAAGGCACTGTCGTCGACACCCTGCCCAACACCATGTTTCGCGTGGAGTTGGAAAACGGGCACGTCGTTACCGCGCACATCTCCGGCAAGATGCGCAAGAACTACATCCGCATTCTCACTGGTGACAAGGTGCGCGTTGAGCTGACGCCTTATGACTTGAGCAAGGGCCGCATCACCTACCGCGCCCGTTAAGCCAAGCACCAAACGAAAACGCCCGGCATATGCCGGGCGTTTTCGTTTGCTCACTGAAAGCCACCAGGGCTTTCAGTGCACCTGAGACCATTCGATCAGGCGACCTCTGCCGCCGTCTCGAACTCGAAGCTGGGCTCGCCATCCTTGATGTCGATGTGTACTACGCCGCCATGCTCGGCCAGCTCGCCGAAGAGGATTTCCTCCGCCAGCGGACGCTTGATCTTGTCCTGGATCAAACGCGCCATCGGCCGCGCACCCATCATCACATCGTAACCGCGCTCGGCCAGCCAGCTGCGCGCTGCATCGCTGACCTCCAGCGTGACGCGCTTGTCCTCCAGCTGCGCCTGCAGTTCGGTGAGGAACTTGTCGACGATACTCTTGATCGTCTCGTGACTCAGGCGACCGAACTGGATGATGGTGTCCAGACGGTTGCGGAACTCCGGCGTGAAGCTCTTCTTGATCACTTCCATGGCATCGGTGGAATGATCCTGCTGGGTGAAACCGATCGACGCACGCGAAGCGGTTTCCGCACCGGCGTTGGTGGTCATGATCAGGATCACGTTGCGGAAATCCGCCTTGCGCCCGTTGTTGTCAGTCAGCGTACCGTGATCCATCACCTGCAGCAGCAGGTTGAAGACTTCCGGATGCGCCTTCTCGATTTCATCGAGCAACAGCACGCAGTGCGGCTGCTTGGTGATCGCCTCGGTCAGCAAGCCACCCTGGTCGAAACCAACGTAACCGGGCGGCGCACCAATCAGGCGCGACACGGTGTGACGCTCCATGTACTCGGACATGTCGAAACGCACCAGCTCGATACCCATGGCCTTGGCCAACTGCCGTGCGGCCTCGGTCTTGCCCACGCCGGTAGGGCCAGCGAACAGGAAGGAACCGACCGGCTTGTCCGGCGCCTTGAGGCCGGCACGCGACAGCTTGATCGCGGTTGCCAGCGAGTCGATGGCAGCGTCCTGGCCGAATACGGTGAGTTTGAGGTCGCGCTCCAGATTACGCAGCAGCTCCTTGTCGGAACTGGACACGTGCTTCGGCGGAATCCGCGCGATCTTGGCGACGATATCCTCGACCTGAGCCACCTCGATACGCGCCACGCGCTTGTCTTCCGGCTGCAGACGCTGGTAGGCGCCGGCCTCGTCGATCACGTCGATAGCCTTGTCCGGCATGTGTCGATCATTGATGTAGCGCGCAGCCAATTCAGCCGCTGCACGTAGGGCTTCATCACTGTATTCGATGTGATGATGCTGCTCGAAGCGCGCCTTGAGCCCCTTGAGAATGCCGACGGTGTCCTCTACCGAAGGCTCGACCACGTCGACCTTCTGGAAGCGTCGCGCCAGCGCGCGGTCTTTCTCGAAGATACCGCGGAATTCCTGGAAGGTGGTGGAACCGATGCAGCGGATTTCACCCGAGGACAGCATTGGCTTGAGCAGGTTGGAGGCATCCATGACCCCGCCCGATGCCGCGCCAGCACCGATGATGGTGTGAATCTCGTCGATGAAGAGGATGGCGTGCGGGCGCTTGCGCAGCTCATTGAGCAGCGCTTTGAAGCGCTTCTCGAAGTCGCCGCGGTACTTGGTGCCGGCCAGCAGTGCACCGAGATCCAGGGAATAGACCACACTGTCGGCCAGCAGATCAGGCACCTGCTCGTCGACGATACGCTTGGCCAGGCCTTCGGCGATGGCTGTCTTGCCGACACCGGCCTCGCCTACCAGCAGCGGGTTGTTCTTGCGCCGACGCGCGAGAATCTGCGCAACGCGCTCGACTTCATGCTCGCGACCGACCAGTGGATCGATACGTCCCTGGCGCGCCAGTTCGTTGAGGTTGCTGGCGTAGGCATCCAGCGGATTACCGGAAGCTGAGGACTCGCCGCCCTCATCATCCTGCATGTCCTGATCATTTTCGTGCTGATCGCCATGCCCCGGCACCTTGGAGATGCCATGGGCGATGTAGTTGACCACATCGATGCGGGCCACGCTCTGCTGCTTGAGCAGGAACACGGCCTGGCTTTCCTGCTCGCTGAAGATCGCGACCAAGACATTGGCGCCGGTCACTTCACGCTTGCCGGAGCTCTGCACATGGAAGACAGCACGCTGCAGAACGCGCTGGAAGCCCAGAGTCGGCTGGGTTTCGCGATCTTCATCGTGCTGAGGAATCAGTGGCGTGGTGGAGTCGATGAACTCCTGCAGATCGTGGCGCAGCTTGTCGAGGTTGGCCCCACAGGCCCGCAGCACACTGGCGGCTGCCTCGTTATCCAGCAAGGCGAGCAGCAGGTGCTCGACCGTCATGAATTCATGACGCTTGGCACGGGCCTCCTTGAAAGCCAGATTGAGGGTGACTTCGAGCTCTCGATTCAACATAGCTTCACCTCATACCCAAGTGGCCGGCGTTAACCGTCCTTCTCTATTTCACAGAGTAGCGGATGCTGGCTCTCTCGCGCGTATTGGTTGACCTGCATTGCCTTGGTCTCCGCAATATCGCGGGTGTAGACACCACATACCGCACGCCCTTCTGTATGGACGGCCAGCATGATCTTGGTCGCCAGCTCCCGGTTCATGCCGAAAAACGTTTCGAGCACTTCGACGACGAAATCCATCGGGGTGTAGTCGTCATTGAATAAGACCACCTTGTACATCGGTGGTGCCTGCAATGCTGGCTTGGATTCCTGAACAGCAATACCAGAGGAGTCATCCTCATGCTCTGCCGGGTGATCCTGATTGAATGTTAGTCGAATCTGGCTACTTGCATGCATGCTGAAATCAGAGGTTCAGGGCCGGACGAACGGGGATGCTAGAGGGAGTTTGACTGAGTTCTCAGCCATCCGCCGTATAGCCTTGACTAACGGCAAAAGGGTGTTACAACAAATGAATACCCACTGGTGGGTATCAGGGATTCCACGCCTTCGCCCAGCCTGGTCGGTTATCGCGTGGAGTCGAAGTGGATGATACTCCAGAGATGGAGTCCTTTGCAGAGGGATATCAGCATGCTCAGCGGTAAGGTCAAGTGGTTCAACAACGCCAAAGGCTATGGATTCATCCTGGCCGACGGCCGAGATGAGGACCTGTTCGCCCACTACTCGGCCATCCAGATGGACGGTTACAAGACACTCAAGGCCGGCCAGCCGGTCCGCTTCGAGATCGTGCAAGGCCCCAAAGGACTGCATGCCATCAATATCAGCGCGGTTACCGCCAACCAGGACGCCCCCGTGGCAGTACCCCAGGCGCAAAATATCGCGAGCACTGTCGAAGTCTGAGTACTCTGGCAAATCGCCACGAAAAGGCCGGTCATATGACCGGCCTTTTTTTCACGCTCTGAATCGGTCTACCGATTACATGTGGCTGATCATCGCATCGCCAAATTCGGAGCAGGACATCAGTTTCGCTCCCTCCATCAGACGCTCGAAATCGTAGGTCACGGTCTTGGCGGCGATGGCGCCGTTGGTGCCCTTGATGATCAGATCGGCAGCCTCGGCCCAGCCCATGTGACGCAGCATCATCTCGGCGGAGAGAATGACAGAGCCCGGGTTGACCTTGTCCTGACCGGCATATTTGGGCGCCGTGCCATGAGTCGCCTCGAACATGGCCACCGAATCGGACAGGTTGGCACCGGGCGCGATGCCAATGCCGCCGACTTCGGCCGCCAGGGCATCGGACAGATAGTCGCCATTGAGGTTTAGGGTAGCGATCACGTCATATTCGGCCGGACGCAGCAGGATCTGCTGCAGCATGGCGTCGGCAATCACGTCCTTGACCACGATATTCTTGCCGGTACGCGGGTTCTTGAACTGCATCCACGGACCGCCGTCAAGCAGCTCGGCGCCGAATTCCTCGCGGGCGATCTCGTAACCCCACTCCTTGAAGGCTCCCTCGGTGAACTTCATGATGTTGCCCTTGTGCACCAGGGTTACCGAGCTACGGTCGTTGTCCACGGCGTACTGCAGCGCCTTGCGCACCAGGCGCTTGGTGCCGGCCTCGGAAACCGGCTTGATGCCGATACCGCACATATCGGTGAAGCGAATCTTCTTGACGCCCATTTCCTCGGTGAGGAACTTGATGACCTTTTCGGCCTCGGGGCTGCCAGCCTTCCACTCCACGCCGGCATAGATGTCTTCAGAGTTCTCGCGGAAGATCACCATGTCCACGTCGCCCGGTTTCTTCACCGGACTGGGCACGCCCTCGAACCAGCGTACCGGGCGCAGGCAGACATAGAGATCAAGCTCCTGACGCAAGGCCACGTTCAATGAGCGGATGCCACCACCAACAGGCGTGGTCAGCGGGCCTTTGATCGAAACCACGTAATCACGTACCGCTTCGAGGGTTTCTTTCGGCAGCCAGGTGTCCTGATCGTAAACCTGGGTGGCCTTCTCGCCGGCATAAACTTCCATCCAGGAGATCTTGCGGGCGCCGCCATAGGCTTTTTCGACAGCAGCGTCGACGACCTTGATCATCACCGGAGAAATATCGACACCGATACCGTCACCCTCGATGAACGGAATGATCGGGTTGTTCGGAACGTTCAGCGACATATCGGCGTTGACGGTGATTTTGTCACCGCTGGCTGGCACCTGGATCTTTTGGTATCCCATGCTGGACTCCATCTTGTGGTTAGACAGTGTGCATCCCCGAGAGTAGCGCAAACCGCTCACGGAGACACATGTGCAAAGGTCTTATGCAACTGGGCATTCTGTGGCGAGGTGTCGCAGTGGTATACTGCTTAGGTGACTAACGAGTCATAAGGGGCGACCTGTCTGGAACCAGACAGCAACCTCTTGAACCCGGTAAACGGCCACCACTGTCTGCCGGCTCGAAATGCTCGACACTCTACGGGTGCATCCAACATCACCGCGGCGAGTCCTCGACCCGGCCCCGCCATCATGGGGCTCAAGCGCCTACCCGCGCAGGTCGAGTTTCTATGCGCGCTCAGCAAAGAAGAGAGTTAACCCTAAATGTCCACCCCTTCGAAGATCATCTACACCTTCACCGACGAAGCTCCGGCCCTCGCTACCTATTCGCTTCTGCCAATTGTAGAAGCCTTTGCCGCCTCGGCTGACATCTCCGTTGAAACCCGCGACATCTCTCTTGCTGGACGGATCCTGGCAAGCTTTGCCGACCGCCTGGACGCCGACAAGCGCATCGATGACGACCTGGCCAAACTGGCCGAGCTCACCCTGCAGCCGGACGCCAACATCATCAAACTGCCGAACATCAGCGCCTCCGTACCTCAGCTCAAGGCAGCCATCGCCGAGCTGCAGGCTCAGGGCTACAACATTCCGGACTTCCCGGAAGATCCGCAGAGCGACGAAGACAAAGAAGTTCGCGGCCGCTACGCCAAAATCCTGGGCAGCGCCGTGAACCCGGTTCTGCGCGAAGGCAACTCCGACCGCCGCGCCCCGGCCGCGGTCAAGGCCTATGCACGCAAGCACCCGCACAGCATGGGCAAGTGGAGCATGGCTTCGCAGTCCCACGCCGACTACATGCGCGGCGGCGACTTCTTCTCCAGCGAGCAATCGATCACCATGGCCAAGGCCGGTGACGTGCGCATCGAGTTCGTTGGCAAGGACGGCAAGGTCGAGGTCAAGAAACAACTCGCCCTGCAGGAAGGCGAAGTGTTCGATAGCATGTTCATGAGCTGCCGCAAGCTGCGTGACTTCTTCGAGAAGACCCTGCAAGACTGCAAGGAAACCGGCGTGATGTGGTCCCTGCACGTCAAGGCGACCATGATGAAGGTCTCCCACCCGATCGTCTTCGGCCACGCCGTCAGCGTTTACTACAAGGATGTGTTCGACAAGTACGGCGAACTGTTCAAGGAACTGGGCGTCAACCCGAACAACGGTATCAGCAGCGTCTACGACAAGATCAAGTCGCTGCCAGCCTCGCAGCAGGAAGAAATCCTCCACGACATCCACGAGGTTTATGCCCACCGCCCGGAAATGGCCATGGTCGACTCGGTCAAGGGCATTACCAACCTGCACATTCCGAGCGACGTGATCGTCGACGCCTCGATGCCGGCAATGATCCGCAATTCCGGTCAGATGTGGGGCAAGGACGGCAAGCAGAAAGACACCAAGGCCGTCATGCCTGAGAGCACCTACGCTCGCATCTATCAGGAAATGATCAACTTCTGCAAAACCAACGGCGCCTTCGACCCGACCACCATGGGCACCGTGCCGAACGTCGGCCTGATGGCGCAGAAAGCCGAAGAGTACGGCTCTCACGACAAGACCTTCGAAATGACCGCCGACGGCACCATGCGCGTCGTCGCCGCCGACGGCACCGTGCTGATGCAGCACCAGGTCGAAGCCGGCGACATCTGGCGCGCCTGCCAGACCAAGGACGCGCCGATTCGCGACTGGGTCAAGCTGGCCGTTACCCGTGCCCGTCAGTCCAACACCCCTGCCATCTTCTGGCTGGACCCGGAGCGCGCCCACGACCGCGAACTGCAGAAGAAGGTCGAGCTGTACCTCAAGGATTACGACCTGACCGGCCTGGACATCCGCATGATGGGCTACAACGAAGCCATCCGCGTATCCATGGAGCGCATGATCCGTGGCCAGGACACCATCTCGGTGACCGGCAACGTACTGCGCGACTACCTGACCGACCTGTTCCCGATCATGGAGCTGGGTACCTCGGCCAAGATGCTGTCCATCGTGCCGCTGATGGCTGGCGGCGGCATGTACGAAACCGGCGCCGGCGGCTCGGCACCCAAGCACGTACAACAGCTGGTCGAAGAGAACTACCTGCGCTGGGATTCCCTGGGCGAGTTTCTGGCCCTGGCCGTGTCGCTTGAGGAAACCGGCATCAAGACCAACAACGCCAAGGCCAAGGTACTGGGCAAGACCCTGGATCAGGCCACCGGCAAGCTGCTGGACAACAACAAGTCCCCGGCGCGCAAGGTCGGCGAGATCGACAACCGCGGCAGCCACTTCTACCTGGCACTGTACTGGGCGCAAGCCCTGGCCGAGCAGAACGATGATGCCGAGCTGAAGGCTCACTTCGCCCCGCTGGCCAAGCAACTGACCGAGCAGGAAGCGACCATCGTCGGCGAACTGGCTGCCGTACAAGGCAAACCGGTCGAAATCGGTGGCTACTACCGCTCCAACCCTGAGCTGACCAGCAAGGTGATGCGCCCCAGCGCTACCTTCAATGCCGCTCTGGCTGCACTGAATGCCTGATAGGGCTTGAGTGTCAAAAGAACCCCGGTCTTGTGCCGGGGTTCTTTATTTATAGGCGCGAACAATCGCCGTAGGAGCGAGCTCTGCTCGCGAAGCCATTTTTCGCGAGCAGAGCTCGCTCCTACAGAATCCTGCACGCTGATCGTTTTTTTTGGAGCACCGAAAATGGAGTGGCAACCCCATATCACCGTGGCCACGGTGATCGAAGATGATGGCCGTTTCCTCTTCGTCGAAGAGTTCAAGGCCGGCCGCCTGGTACTCAACCAGCCGGCCGGGCACCTGGAAGCCAATGAATCACTACGCGAAGCCGCACTACGCGAGACGCTCGAGGAAACCGGCTGGGACGTCGAGCTCACTGCCCTGCTCGGCATCTACCTCTATACCGCACCAAGTAATGGCGTGACCTATCAGCGCGTCTGCTTCAGCGCACGCCCGGTGCGTCACAACCCAGAGCGCGAACTGGATAGCGACATCAGCGGCATCACCTGGCTGACCCGCGACGAACTGGCCACCCAGCCCGAGCGCTGGCGCAGCGAGCTGGTACTGCAGTGCGTGGATGACTACCTGGCTGGCATCAGCGGACCACTGGAACTGCTGCGCTAACGCCAGGCGCACCGCTGCACCCAAGGTTGTCGCTTACCTCAACACGGCCAACATAGCCGGCACGCTCAATACCGCCGTGTAGTAACCCATGAACTGCACGCCGATGTTGAACCCCAGGAAGCGCCCGAGGAGGCCACCAATCAAGCCGATGGTGACCACCACCAGCACTCCGAGCAGGCCACCCTCCCAGATACCCACGACCAGTGCCAGACCGATGAAGGTGGAGATCACCGCCTCGTGACTGATCTTGCGGAACACGAAGGATGCCGCCCGGTGGGCGAAGCTCATGGAAAATGGATAAGCGATCAGGATGGCGACAAACACCGCCAACATGCCGTAACCGAAGAACTCCCAGTAGTTCAGCAGGTTGTGCAGGTTGTTGACCTCACCTGTCGCGCTGTCGACAGTAAAACGCGGCGGTGCATTGAACAGCGGCGCAGCCGGCCCGGCAGCTACCGGGCTTAGCGGCAGGCCGAAGGCGATCAGGGGAATCAGCGCTTCCGCGATGTACGTCGATTCAGTTACGCCATTACGCGCAGTGATCACCGTGGTCAGCCGCTCGTATGCCTGTTTGATGCGGGCACCGATCACCTCGCCCATGATCACGGTCATGGCCACGGGGCTGAAGACGAAGGTGGCACTGGTGACACTGGCAGCCATCGCGGTCATGTGTCTCTGACGCTTGTTGATCACTCGAAACGGATTGGGAAAGTAGCCTTTCCAGCCCTTCATGTCCGGCGCCAGGGAAAAGACGCGAAAGCCATCGCGACGCATCTTCTCGCGCTCGCCCGGCGCCAGCAGCGAGAACAGCGAGGCGATCAGCGGCGCGACTGCGATACCGAGGAAATAGCTGACGGCGAGTTTGACGTCGTGCTGAGCCGTCAACGCCTGCAAGGCAACGATGACCAGCACGAATGGCAGCAGCGCCAGCACCGAGGCCCAGCGACCGGCCGAGAAATAAGCGATGGCAAAGGCCGCACAGAGGAAAACCCAGGGAGCGAACTGCTTGATCACATCGCCGAATGGCGCCAGCAACACCGCGAACAGCACCGATAACGGCACTGCGATCAGCGCGGCCATCGCGCCGCCGGTGATCATCTTGCGCAAGGCCACGTGGGGCACGCCGAGTCGGCGCAAGTAGTTGGCGTCCCCGATCAGCGCAGTCGCCATGGTGTCGCCGGGAATCCCCAACAGCGCGGTGGGTACGGCGTGAGTCATATGCTTGGCGACCGCCCCGGCCAGAAAGAAGGTGAGGATACCGGCTGGCGGCGCACCCAGCATCACGACCAGCATGGTCAAAGGTGCCAGAGTGGTGGTTTCATCGGTTCCCGAAACCAGACCGATAGCGGAGAACAACACCGCGCCGAACAAACCCAGTGCCAGAGCCATCAGGATTTCGTAGAGCAACCCCTCCATCACGAACGTCCTCCACTTGGCTGCAGGGATGCATGCTCATCCACCTCGGTGTCAGCGGCAGACTCACGCGCTCCCTCCTCTCGCCGCTGGGCGTCGCGAAATAGCTCGTAGAGCCCCAGATCGCGCAGCTCGGCGATCACCTCGGGCGACGTCTCCTCAAGGCGACCAAGGCTGCCGTACTCCTTGAGCAGGTCGTTGACCACTTGCTCACGAAACGCGGGGTCCGCCACATGCTCGACCACATCGCGCTTGGGTTTGAACAGGAAGGCGCTGATCGTACCGCCACCCAGGCAGCCCAGAATTCCGAACAGCATGGCGTAGGCCTTGGCCATCTGCGCCGAATCCAGAATGTCGGCAAGAATCCCTAACGCCAGTGCATAGGTACCTAGACTGACGACTGCACTGATCAGAATGGCCAGCACGAGATGCCTGGAATCCACGGTGTCGCCCCACACCTCATAGAGGTTGTTGGTATCGCGCGTGACGTCGGACGGCGTTGCGGCCGGCCTGGCAAGTTCTTGAGTCATGATGTCCCTCGCCCTCACGGGCTCTTGTTGTTATTGAGGAAGCGCTTGGATGGACGACCGCCAGGTCGTCGTTCATGGGGCGTCGGGATACTGGGCGTGACACAACCTGCCTGTCATCACCAGCCCTCCGGCGCCGTCATCGCGGACGGGCTGCCTTGCTGCGCAGAGCCGTGGCCACTCTCGAGGCCGAGGCCTTGCCCAGCGCGGCATCGATAAAGGCTCCCGCTTCGAGCAGCGCCGGAAGATCAACACCGGTCGCCAGCCCCTGCTCATGGAACAGGTAGACCAGTTCTTCGGTTGCCACGTTACCCGTGGCACCTGGTGAATATGGACACCCGCCAAGTCCGGAAATCGAGCTGTCGAACACACGCACGCCAGCGTCCAGAGCCGCCTGAACGTTGGCCACTGCCATGCCATAGGTGTCGTGGAAGTGCCCGGCCAGGGCCGTGATCGGCACCTCGCTGGCGCACGCCTCGATGAGCGACCTGACCCGCCCCGGCGTACCTCTGCCAATGGTGTCACCCAGGCTGATTTCATAGCAGCCCATGGCATATAGCTCACGGGCTACTCGAACCACATCAGCCACCGGCACTTCATCGCCGAACGGACAACCAAGCACGCAGGACACGTAGCCACGTACCGCCATGCCCTGCTCTGCTGCCTTGGCAAGCACAGGCTGGAAGCGCTGCAGGCTTTCATCGATGGAGCAGTTGATGTTCCGCTGCGAGAACAACTCGGATGCGGACGCGAAAACCGCGACCTCCCTGCAGCCCGCCGCCAGCGCGGCATCCAGCCCCTGGAGATTGGGCACCAGCGCCGTGTAGGTCACCCCCGGGTGCTGCCGAAGCCGTCGCAGCACCTGATCGGAGTCGGCCATCTGCGGAACCCAGCGCGGCGAGACAAACGCCCCGGCCTCCAGGGTTCGCAACCCGGCTGCGACCAGGCGCTCGATCAGTTCCACGCGTATCGCCACCGGCAGCGTCTGGGTCTCGTTCTGCAGGCCGTCGCGTGCGCCGACCTCTACCAGCCTTACCGCATCCATGGTCATTGACCACGCTTTTCGCGCAGCAGAACCTCCGCGCGGTCGGCGCGCACATCTCGCGCCTCGACCATTCGCTTGACCAGCCAGTCCACCTCATCGCCACGGGCACCGGCCGACAGCGCGACATTGCGCGCATGCAGGGCCATGTGACCGCGCTGAATGCCTTCGGTGGCCAGGGCGCGCAGAGCCCCGAGGTTCTGCGCCAACCCCACGGCGACCGCAATTTCGCCCAGCTCCTGGGCACTCTTGACGCCCAGAATGCGCAGCGACAACTGCGCCAGGGGATGAGTCTTGGTGGCGCCGCCCACCAGCCCCAGCGGCATGGGCATTTCAATGGTTCCGACCAGATGACCTTGGCTGTCCTTCTCCCAGGTGGTCAGGGAACCATAGTGACCATTGCGGCAGGCATAGGCATGAGCACCGGCCTCCACCGCTCGCCAATCGTTGCCAGTGGCCACCACCAGGGGATCGATGCCATTCATGATGCCCTTGTTGTGGGTCGCCGCTCGGTAGGGATCGATCGCCGCAAAGGTATAGGCATCGATCACCCCTTCGATGACCTCGGCCCCCTTGTACGCCGGCGTATCCAGCTGCTCCGGCGCGATACGCACCTGGGCGCGGGCCAGACGCAGATCGGCGAGGTTGGAGAGAATGCGCAAACGCACCTTGCCGCCGGTGAGCTGCTCCATCAGCGGCGCCACCGCCTCTGCCATGGTATTGACCGTATTGGCGCCCATGGCATCGCGCACGTCGACGATCAGGTGAGCCACCAGCATCGGCCCGCGCGGGCTATCGATGAAGGTGTGCACCTCGATATCGCGACAACCGCCACCCAGGCTGTTCAGCAGCTGGTCCTTGCTGTTGGCCAGAGCGATGATCTCGTCCTTGCTGCGCAGCAGGCTGAGCCGCGCATTGTAGGGGTCGCTGACGCCAATGATCTGTACCTGAGCACGCATCAGGGGCGCACTGCTGGAGGTCTGAAAACCACCAGTCGGCCGCGCCAGCTTGGCCATGAACGAAGCCGCGGCAACCACCGAAGGCTCCTCCACCACCAATGGAATCACTACATCCCTGCCGTTGATGCGGAAGTTGCTCGCCAGTGCGTAGGGCAACTCGAACGTGCCGATCACGTTCTCGATCATGCCGTCGGCGATTTCAATCGGCAGTGCACCGGCATCGCGGAGAAGGGCCGAGTCCTCGGCAGACAGACCGATCAGTTGCTGAACGTAGTCGAGTCGTTTCGAGGGCGACAGATTGCGGAAATTGGGCAGGCGGGAGTCGATGGACATCGGGGAGCTCTCTTGGAGTCGTTTGTTCTTGGTTGCGAAACACTATCCGCACTGTATCCATGAAAAAAGGTACAGTTTGCCCAGACACTTCACCCATGTACCCACGACCTTTTCGCCATGCCCAGACAAACCCTTGCGCAAAGAGTGGCCGACGCCATTGCCAGGCAGATAGCCGAAGGCGCCCTGCAAGAGGGCAACAAACTGCCCTCGTTACGCGAGTACATGCGCCTGCATGGGTACGCCAAGAACACCGTAATCACCGCTTACGAACACCTGGCATCGCAAGGGCTGGTAGAAGCCCGGCATGGCAAGGGGTTCTTCGTCTGCAAGAACCTCAAAGCGCGCAAGGAGGATGACGAACCAGAGCCTTACACCCGGGCGCTGGACACCATCTGGATGATGCGCCAGCAGTTCGTGCGCGACCCAGGCCATTCACACCTGGGTGAAGGATTTCCGCCGATTGAATGGCTGATGGACATGCGCCTGGACAAATTCCACCGGCAAGTGGTGCGCGGTGGCGTCTCGACCCTGTTTCGCTACGGAACACGGCTGGGCAATCCCGACCTGCGCCAACGCCTGGTGCAGAAGCTGGCGGACTACCAGATTGCCGTGTCACCACGACAACTGGTGACCACCCTGGGCGCCAACCATGCAATGGACCTGATCATCCGTCGCTACGTGGCCCCCGGCGACACGGTACTGGTCGAGGACCCTGGCTACTATCCCTTGTTCGGCAAGCTGCAACTACAAGGGGCGCGCATGCTCGGCATTGCGCGAGAGGCTGATGGCCCGGACCTGGATACGCTGGAACGCCAGCTGAAGAAGCACCGCCCCAAACTGTTCTTCCTCCAATCCGTGGGCCACAACCCGACCGGCTCCGATCTGTCCCCAGCCAAGGCGCACCAGTTGCTGCAGCTTGCAGAAGCGCATGACCTGCTGCTGGTGGAGAACGACGCCATGGCCGACTTCAAACCCAGCTCGGCGATAAAGCTGACGGCCCTGGACCAGTCCGAGCGCACCCTGTACCTGGGCAGTTTCTCCAAATCGATTTCCGCCGCCTTGCGCGTCGGCTTCATCGCCGGCAGCAAGAAACGCATCGAGGAACTGGCCGACCTGAAGATGCTGCTGCACAACAGCGGCGCCGAGTACAGTGAGCGCACCATCGACGTGATCCTCGCCGAAGGGCACTTCCTGCGCCACCTGTCGCGCCTTCAGGAACGCTTGCGCGCTGCCACGCAACGCGGTCTGGCGGTACTCGACGGTTTGGGCGCCGAGGTGTTCTGCCGGCCCGAACAGAGCCTCTATCTGTGGGCTCGTTTTCCTGGGGCAGATGATGCCAATACCCTCACCCGCCAATGCCTGAGCCAGGGCGTGATGCTTGCGCCGGGCTCGATCTTCGCGGTCGATCGGCAGATGCCCGTGGCCTGGACGCGGCTCAATGTCGCCTACCTGGACGATCCGGCCTTTCGCCGCAGCCTCATGCACCTGGGGCTAGCAGGATAAGAACGACAGTCGCTCTCGCCTGCGCACTGAACGGGCGCAGGCTTTCTGGTAGACTCGGCAACTTTTCAGGCTTCACTCGCAGATTCCCATGCAAGCACCTAGCACCCAACGCGTGATCGTCGGCATGTCCGGCGGCGTCGACTCGTCCGTTTCCGCCCTGCTGTTGATGGAGCAGGGTTACCAGGTCGAAGGCCTGTTCATGAAGAACTGGGACGAAGACGACGGCACCGAGTACTGCACCGCCATGGACGACCTGGCCGACGCCCAGGCCGTATGCGATCGCATCGGCATCAAGCTGCACACCGCCAACTTCGCCGCAGAATACTGGGACAACGTGTTCGAGCACTTCCTGGCCGAATACAAGGCCGGACGGACGCCGAACCCGGATATCCTGTGTAACCGCGAGATCAAGTTCAAAGCCTTCCTCGACTACGCCCTGAGCCTCGGCGCCGACCTGATCGCCACCGGCCACTACGTGCGTCGCCGTGATATCGATGGCCGTACCGAGCTGCTCAAGGGTCTGGACCCGAACAAGGACCAGAGCTACTTCCTGCATGCCGTCGGCGGCGAGCAGATCGCCAGGACCCTGTTCCCGGTCGGTGAACTGGAAAAGCCGCAGGTGCGCGCCATTGCCGAGAAGTACGAGCTGGCCACGGCGAAGAAGAAGGACTCCACCGGTATCTGCTTCATCGGCGAGCGCCGCTTCAGCGACTTCCTCAAGCAGTACCTGCCGGCGCAGCCGGGTGACATCGAAACCACTGACGGCCAGGTCATCGGCCGCCACCACGGCCTGATGTACCACACCATCGGTCAGCGCCAGGGCCTCGGTATCGGCGGTCTCAAGGACGCCGGCGACGATCCCTGGTACGTGCTGCGCAAGGACCTGACGCGCAACGTGCTGATCGTCGGCCAAGGCAACGAACACCCCTGGCTGTTCTCCCGCGCCCTGCTCGCCTCGGACATCTACTGGGTCAACCCCGTGGACCTGAGCACGCCGCTCCGCCTCACGGCCAAGGTGCGCTACCGCCAGAGCGATCAGCACTGCACCCTGGAGAAGACCGAGAACGGCTATCGCGCCGTGTTCGACGAGCCGCAGCGCGCCGTCACCCCGGGTCAGTCCGTGGTGTTCTATGACGGTGAGGTGTGCCTCGGCGGCGGCGTGATCGAAACCGCAGAAGCCTGGTACGAGGACGCCCGATGAGCCCGCTGCAGGAGCAACTGGTTGCCCTCGGCGCCGTATTCGAAGCCGCCGTACTGGCCGACAAGATCGCCCGCACCGGCCAGGTCAGCGAAGCCTCTATGGGCTGCATGCTGGGCAGCCTGCTGGTGCGCGATCCGAAAAGCACGCTGGACGTATACGGCGGCGACGACCTCAACCTGCGTGACGGTTACCGCGCCCTGATCAGCTCGCTGGAACGTAATCCATCCGCTCTGCAGCGCGAGCCGCTGCGCTATGCGCTGGCGATGATCGGCCTGGAGCGGCAACTGGACAAGCGCAGCGACATGCTGCAGGTGATGGGCAGCCGGCTGGATCAGATCCAGCAACAGGTCGAGCATTTCGGCCTGGTCCATGACAACGTCATCGCCGCCTGCGGCGGCCTGTACCAGGACACCATCAGCACCTTCCGCCAGCGCATTCAGGTGCACGGCGACATGCGCTTCCTGCAGCAGCCGAACAACGCGGCAAAAATCCGCGCCCTGCTGCTTGCCGGCATCCGCTCGGCGCGCCTCTGGCGTCAGCTCGGCGGCCACCGCTGGCAGTTGGTGTTCAGCCGCAGCAAGCTGCTCAAAGAACTCTACGAACTGACGCGAAGCTGACCATGGAGCCCGCCAGCCGCAGCGTAAAACCCCTTCAGGGTGCCCTGCTGCTGGCGCTCTCGGCGCTGCTGTTCGCCTTTACCGGGGTCGGCATTCGCGAGATATCCGCCAGCGTCAACAACGAGTCGGTGGTGTTCTTCCGCAATCTGGTCGGCGTGCTGTTCTTTCTGCCGCTGCTGCTGGTACGCGGTGTTCGTCCTCTGCGCACGACACGGCTGAAATCCCATCTGTGGCGCACCACCTACGGCCTGGCGGCGATGTACTGCTTCTTCTACGCCATCGCCCACCTGCCACTGGCCGACGCCATGCTGTTCACCTATTCGGCGCCGGTGTTTACCCCGCTGATCGCACATATCTGGCTCAAGGAGCCGCTGACGCGGCGTATGCTGATCAGCAGCCTGATCGGCCTGTGCGGGGTACTGCTGGTGGCCAAGCCCAGCGCCGCCCTGTTCGAGGGGCCCGCGCTGTTTGGCCTGGCCGCCAGCCTGCTGGCCGCCTTCGCCTTCGTCTCCATCCGCGAAATGAGCGACAGCGAACCGGCCACGCGCATCGTCTTCTATTTCTCGCTGTTCAGTGCACTGTTCTCCGCCATTCCGTTGACCTGGAGCTGGCAACCGCTCGACTCCACGCAACTGAGCTGGCTGCTGGGCATCGGCCTGCTGGCCACCGCCAGCCAAGTGATCATGTCACGTGCCTACGGCCTGGCACCGCCCGGGCTGATCGGCCCGGTGGCTTATCTGGCCATCGTCTTCGCCGGCATCATTGCCTGGCTGCTCTGGGGCGAGACGCCAGACACGCTTTCGCTGCTCGGTGCAGCATTGATCTTCGCCGCCAGTCTGTTATCGGTCGCAAGACGCAGGGCATAGGCGGCCAAGCGCTGGTTTTCATGTATGATGTGTGCCCTTTTCGTCAGAGGTCGTCCCGGCACCTGAGCTAGCGCCCGCTTCATCGAAGCCAGCACGATGCGCAGTGACCCAGGATGGCTTTTCAGCCCGACAGCCCGAGAACGCCTACATGCAGCTTTCCTCGCTCACCGCGGTTTCCCCCGTCGACGGCCGCTACGCCGGCAAAACCAGCGCCCTGCGCCCCATCTTCAGCGAATACGGCCTGATCCGTAGCCGCGTACTGGTCGAAGTGCGCTGGCTGCAGCGCCTGGCTGCCCACCAAGGCATCCCGGAAGTCGCGCCCTTCTCCGCCGAAGCCAACGCCCTGCTTAACGAGCTGGCGGAGAACTTCGCTGTCGAGCACGCCGAGCGCGTCAAGGAAATCGAGCGCACCACCAACCACGACGTCAAGGCCGTGGAGTACCTGCTCAAGGAGCAGGCCGCCAAGCTGCCGGAGCTGGACAAGGTCAGCGAGTTCATCCACTTCGCCTGCACCAGCGAGGACATCAACAACCTGTCCCACGCCCTGATGCTGCGCGAAGGCCGTGACAACGTGCTGCTGCCGCTGATGAAGCAACTGGCAGGCGCCATTCGCGAACTGGCGGTGAAGTTCGCCGATGTGCCGATGCTGTCGCGTACCCACGGCCAGCCGGCCTCGCCGACCACCCTGGGCAAGGAACTGGCCAACGTCGTCTACCGCCTGGAGCGCCAGATCACTCAGGTCGCCGCTGTACCGCTGCTGGGCAAGATCAACGGCGCCGTGGGCAACTACAACGCGCACCTGTCGGCCTACCCGAGCATCGACTGGGAAGCCAACGCGCGTCAGTTCATCGAAGGTGACCTGGGCCTGACCTTCAACCCCTACACCACCCAGATCGAGCCGCACGACTACATCGCCGAGCTGTTCGACGCCATCGCCCGCTTCAACACCATCCTGATCGACTTCGACCGTGACGTCTGGGGCTACATCTCCCTCGGCTACTTCAAGCAGAAGACCATCGCCGGTGAGATCGGCTCCTCGACCATGCCGCACAAGGTCAACCCGATCGACTTCGAGAACTCCGAAGGCAACCTGGGCATCGCCAACGCGATCTTCCAGCACCTGGCCAGCAAGCTGCCGATCTCCCGCTGGCAGCGCGACCTGACCGACTCCACCGTGCTGCGCAACCTGGGTGTCGGCTTCGCTCACAGCGTTATTGCCTACGAGGCCAGCCTCAAGGGAATCAGCAAGTTGGAGCTCAACGCTCAGAAAATTGCTGAAGATCTGGACGCCTGCTGGGAAGTGCTCGCCGAGCCGATCCAGACCGTGATGCGCCGCTACGCCATCGAGAACCCGTACGAGAAGCTCAAGGAGCTGACTCGCGGCAAGGGCATCAGCCCAGAGGCTCTGCTGGCCTTCATCGACAGCCTGGACATGCCGGCCGCCGCCAAGGAAGAGCTCAAGCAACTGACTCCGGCGCGCTACATCGGCAACGCCGTGGCCCAGGCCAAGCGCATCTGAGCGACACCAGCCTCGAGGACGCCCGGCTGAGCCGGGCGTTTTTGTTTTAAGGTTTTTATCTATTTCAAGGGCTTACTGATGAATCCTGATACTCCGCTGCAATTGCTGGGTGGCCTCACAGCCCGTGAATTCCTGCGCGACTACTGGCAGAAGAAACCGCTACTGGTGCGTCAGGCCATTACCGACTTCGAAAGCCCGATCAGCCCGGACGAACTGGCCGGTCTGGCACTGGAAGAAGAAGTCGAGTCGCGCCTGGTGATCGAGCATGGCGAGCGCCCCTGGGAACTGCAGCGCGGCCCGTTCAACGAAGACACCTTTCAGAATCTGCCCGAGCGCGACTGGACCCTGCTGGTCCAGACCGTCGATCAGTTCGTTCCGGAAGTGGCCGAACTGCTGGAAGACTTCAAGTTCCTGCCCAAGTGGCGCATCGACGACCTGATGATCAGCTTCGCCGCCCCCGGTGGCGGCGTCGGCCCGCATTTCGACAACTACGACGTATTCCTGCTGCAGGCTCATGGCCATCGCCGCTGGCAAATTGGCCAGATGTGCGATGCCGACAGCCCGCTGCTCCCCCACGCCGATCTGAAGATCCTGGCTCAATTCGAACCAACCGATGAATGGGTGCTGGCACCCGGCGACATGCTCTACCTGCCGCCATGCCTCGCCCACTGTGGCACCGCTGAGGATGATTGCATGACCTATTCCGTGGGCTTCCGCGCGCCGAGCGCCGCCGAAGTACTGACCCATTTCACCGACTTCCTCGGCCAGTTCCTGCCCGACGAAGAGCGTTACAGCGATGCCGACATCCAGCCGAGCGAGGATCCCAACCAGATTCAGCGCGACGCCCTGGAGCGCCTCAAGGCCCTGCTCAATGAGCACATGAGTGACGAACGCCTGCTGATGACCTGGTTCGGCCAGTTCATGACCGAGCCCAAGTACCCCGAGCTGGTTGCCGGCATCGAGATCGAGGAAGAGGACTTCCTCGGCGCACTGGAAGATGGCGCGATCCTCATCCGCAACCCCAGCGCGCGCATGGCCTGGTCGGAAGTCGGCGAAGACCTGGTGCTGTTCGCCAGCGGCCAGAGCCGCCTGGTTTCCGCCCGCCAGCGCGAGCTGTTGAAGCTGATCTGCAGCGCCGATGCGTTACATGTGGAAAACCTCGGCGCCTGGCTGGCCGACGACGAGGGGCGTACCCTGCTATGGGAACTGGTCAAGCAAGGCAGCCTGGGATTTGCCGATGAGTGAGATCACTGTCCGTGTCGCGGACTGGCATAGGGACAATGCCGAGCTTCGTCGCATCCGCGATAGCGTATTCGTCGCCGAGCAATCGGTACCGCCGGAGCTGGAATGGGACGCCGAGGATACCGACGCCGTGCACTTTCTCGCCGAGGAAGGTGATTACCCGGTGGGTACCGCACGCCTGCTACCCGATGGCCATATCGGTCGCGTTTCGGTACTCAAGGACTGGCGCGGCCTCAAGGTCGGCGAAAAACTGATGCAGGCAGTGATCGCCGAAGCGGAAAAACGCGGCCTGCATCAGCAAATGCTCACCGCTCAGGTGCACGCCACGCCGTTCTATGAAAGGCTAGGCTTCAGGATTGTCAGCGACGAGTACCTCGACGCCGGCATACCGCACGTGGATATGGTGCGCACCAGCCAGTAGAGACCGAAATGAACGACAAAGACGACCCGGTCGAACCGATCGATACGCCAGAAGCCATCGAGCTGGCAGCCATCGAATTCGAGTCGCCGGGGCGTTTTACCGTGCACAACCCCGAGCCCATCACGCCAGATGCGGCGCGATGGGAGCCGGCCCCGTTCATACTCGGCCAGCACGAGCGTCTGGAGCGTTTCAGCCAGCCCCAACAGGCTCGAGCCCACATCCTGGCGCTGATCCAGCAGGCGCAGCGCAACCTGTGCCTGTACAGCGACGACCTGGAGCCCTGGCTCTATCACCACAGCAGCATGCAGCAGGCCTGCACCCGATTCCTGCTGAGTAGTCCTCGGGCGCGCCTGCGCATCCTGCTGCGCGACCCGACCCGCGCCGTGAAGGAAGGTCATCGCCTGCTCGCCCTGTCACGCCGACTGTCCTCCAACCTGCATATCCGCAAACTCAATCCGGATTACGCCAGTGAGGAACTGGCCTTCCTGATCGCCGATGACAGAGGCCTGTTCGTGCGGCCTGAACTCGATCAACAATCCGGCTACGCCCTGTACAACGATCCGGCGCGCGTGCGCCAACGCCAAACCCAGTTCGACCAGGCCTGGGATACCAGCATCACCGACCCTGATCTGCGGAGCTTTCTGCTATGACCCTGCGCACGCTGTTCGCCGCCCTGCTTCTCGGCCTGTGCCTGCCGCTGCAAGCGGCCACCGAGGTAATCCCACTGAATTACCGCACTGCCGATGACGTACTCGACGTGGTGCAGTCAATGCTCGGCAACGAGGGCAAGGTCAGCGCCTATGGCAACCAACTGATCGTCAATGCGTCACCGGCCAAGATCGGTGAAGTGCGCGTGTTGTTGCAGCAACTCGACACCCGCCCGCGTCGCCTGCTGATCACCGTGGAGAGCGCCGACAGCAATTACCAGAACGACCGCGGCTATCGCGTCGATGGCACGCTCAGTGCCGGCAATGCCGGAGTACAGGTCGGCCGCGGCGAAGTGAACGGTCGCGACCAGGTGCGCATCATCCGCCGCAGCACCGACAGCCGTGGCGGCGGCACCCAGCAGGTACAGGCCACCGAAGGTTATCCAGCGCTGATTCAGGTCGGCCAGAGCGTGCCGCTGACCACCACCAGTACCGGTCCTTACGGCCAGATTTACCAGGATACTCAGTACCGCGACGTGACCCGCGGCTTCTACGTAACGGCCAGCCTCTCTGGCGAACTGGTCCACGTTGCCATCAGCAGCCAACGCGATCGCGTCAGCAACAGCCGTCCCGGCGTGATCGATGTGCAAAGCACCGATACCCGCGTCAGCGGCCGACTCGGCGAGTGGATTACCTTGGGTGGCGTCAGCGAGGAAACCAGCTCCAGCGGCCGTGACGTGTTGCGTCGACACACCACCCAGGGCCGCGAGGACATGTCGCTGCGCCTGAAGGTCGAAGCGATCGACTGACACCCCGACCAAAGTCGAATCCCTTTCCCTCGCAAGAACGATGGACAACTCACGCAACCCGCGAAATGCCTGAAACGCCCACCCCATGGGCTGCCGAGCGTGACCAGCCAGTCGTCTACTGAATATGTAGTAGTTTTAAAAAACCACTACAAAACGTTTGACGAAGCATTTTCCCAGAGGCATGATGGCCTCGCTCCCGCTAGCCAGGGGTCCTGAAAAGGATCTCCAGACCGCCCGCGAAGTACTTCGCAGCGGTCCGTGTCCCAACAGCCCACAAGGCCGTACGACGAGGTTGCGACTGGAACGAAGTTGTCCTGAGGGACGGGGAAGCGTTTAGCGTCAGACAGATCGAAAGCCCAGCAGGTGCCCAAGGTTTCCACGAGCCAACCGGCCCACGCGATGCTCTCGAACTGTTCGCCACATCTCCCCTCCTCGCGGTCAATCCTCGCCCCAGCCGTATTCTCGCCGTCAAAGTGGAAGCCTCCCGCAGCCGCTGCATCCGTGCACGCATTGCGTGGGTAGTCGGTGCTCAACCAACACATTTTTTGAAGGATTGACCATGTCCGCATATCAAAACGACATCAAGGCTGTAGCCGCTCTGAAAGAGAAGTTCGGCAGCAGCTGGAGCGCTATCAACCCCGAGTCCGTCGCCCGTATGCGCGCTCAGAACCGCTTCAAGACCGGTCTGGAAATCGCTCAGTACACCGCTGACATCATGCGCAAGGACATGGAAGAGTACGACGCCGACTCCTCCGTCTATACCCAGTCTCTGGGTTGCTGGCACGGCTTCATCGGTCAGCAGAAGCTGATTTCGATCAAGAAGCACCTGAAGACCACCAACAAGCGCTACCTCTACCTGTCCGGCTGGATGGTTGCCGCTCTGCGCTCCGACTTCGGCCCGCTGCCAGACCAGTCGATGCACGAGAAGACTGCCGTCTCCGACCTGATCGAAGAGCTGTACACCTTCCTGCGTCAGGCCGACAGCCGCGAACTGGATCTGCTGTTCACCGCCCTGGACGCTGCTCGCGCAGCTGGCGACCAGGCCAAGGCTGCCGAGATCCAGAACCAGATCGACAACTACGAAACCCATATCGTGCCGATCATCGCCGACATCGACGCTGGTTTCGGTAATCCGGAAGCCACCTACCTGCTGGCCAAGCGCATGATCGAAGCAGGCGCCTGCTGCATCCAGATCGAGAACCAGGTTTCCGACGAGAAGCAGTGCGGCCACCAGGACGGTAAGGTGACCGTTCCTCACGCCGACTTCCTCGCCAAGATCGCTGCCGTTCGCTACGCCTTCCTCGAGCTGGGCATCGACAACGGTGTGATCGTTGCACGTACCGACTCTCTGGGTGCCGGTCTGACCAAACAGATCGCCGTGACCAACGAGCCGGGTGACCTGGGCGACCTGTACAACAGCTTCCTGGACTGCGAAGAAGTGTCTGCTGCCGACCTGGGCAACGGCGATGTCGTGATCAACCGCGGCGGCAAGCTGCTGCGTCCGAAGCGCCTGCCGTCCAACCTGTTCCAGTTCCGTGCTGGCACTGGTGAAGACCGCTGCGTACTGGACTGCATCACCAGCCTGCAGAACGGCGCCGATCTGCTGTGGATCGAGACCGAGAAGCCGCACGTTGGCCAGATCAAGGCCATGGTTGACCGCATTCGTGAAGTCATCCCCAACGCCAAACTGGTGTACAACAACAGCCCGTCCTTCAACTGGACCCTGAACTTCCGTCAGCAGGTGTTCGACGCCATGGTTGCCGAAGGCAAGGACGTTTCCGCCTACGACCGCGCCAAGCTGATGAGCGTCGAGTACGACGAGACCGAACTGGCCCAGGTTGCCGACGAGAAGATCCGTACCTTCCAGCGCGACGGTTCGGCCCACGCCGGCATCTTCCACCACCTGATCACCCTGCCGACCTACCACACTGCCGCACTGTCCACCGACAACCTGGCCAAGGGCTACTTCGCCGACCAGGGCATGCTGGCCTACGTGAAGGGCGTGCAGCGTCAGGAACTGCGTCAGGGTATCGCCTGCGTCAAGCACCAGAACATGGCTGGCTCCGACATCGGCGACAACCACAAGGAGTACTTCGCTGGCGAAGCCGCTCTGAAGGCGAGCGGCAAAGACAACACCATGAACCAGTTCCACTAAGAACGGTTCCTCTGCTGCGGACCACGCATCCGCAGCAGCCTGTTTGCCTAATCCGCCCCGGCTTTGCCGGGGCTTTTTTATGCCTGGGCGCAGGGTGTGTCCCGCGTACCAATGCCAGCACAAACACCTGTACTGCCTGCTCTGCAAGAGCCTTGCGACACCCGACGAAGCGGCGCCAAACAGAGGATGGTCGTTAGACCTCCGAGCAGTTTTGTGCAATGGCGCACAGACGCTGTCACTATTCCGTCGTTTTCCTTGGTTAGCGTCATGACTCCGTCGATCAGCCTGACAAGGAGCCCTCCATGCGCAATGAACAAGAGCAAAACGTGCTATTCGGCAATGGCGATGAACCGCTCAGCAACGCCTCCAGCAATCCTCATATCAATGACCTGATCGAAGCCGGCCTGAGCCGCCGCCAGGTGGTCGCCAGCGGCGCTGCGCTCGGCGTCATGGGCTTTCTCGGCGTCGCCATGCCCGGCAGTGCCGAGGCCGCGGACAACCCGCTCAAAGACCAGCTCAAGGAGCTGCTGGAACGCCTGAAGAAACGCAGCAAGCGCCTGCCGTTCAATCCGGTGGCGGTTACCCGTGCCGATACCATCACCGTGCCAGCCGGCTACAAAGCCACCACCTTCATCCCCTGGGGCACGCCGATTCGTGGCAGCTTCCCGGCATTCCTCGACAACGCCGGCAACAGTGCCGCCGATCAGGCTGACCAGATCGGCATGCACCATGACGGCATGCACTTCTTCCCCATCGACGGTCAGCGCGGCGGCGGTCACAAGAGCGACCACGGCCTGCTGGTACTCAACCACGAGTACATCGACGCGCCGCTGCTGCACCCCAATGGCCCCACCCTGGTCGGCGGCAAGCGCAGCAGCGCCGATGAAGTGCGCAAGGAAATCAACGCCCACGGCGTTTCGGTAGTAGAAGTGCGCCGCGTGCGTGGCCAATGGGAGGTGCTGCCCAGCGCCCGCAACCGCCGCATCACGGGCGCCACACCGATGCAGATCAGCGGCCCAGCACGCGGTCACGCCCTGCTCCAGACTCGCTACAGCCCCGATGGCACCGCCACCCGCGGCACGCTGAACAACTGCGCCAACGGCTTCACGCCCTGGGGCACTTACCTAACCTGCGAGGAAAACTGGGCTGGTTATTTCGCCAGCGGCGATACTGAGCGCCCGCGTGAAATGACCCGCTACGGTGTCGGCAGCGCCAGCCGCTACGGTTGGGATCACCTGTCCGGCGACGAGTTCCAGCGCTTCAACGCCACCCGCCTGGCCGCTGAGGCTGCAGGCGACTATCGCAACGAGCCGAACCACTTCGGCTGGATCGTCGAGATCGATCCCTTCGCACCGGAATCGGCCCCGGTCAAGCGCACCGCACTGGGCCGCTTCGCCCACGAAGGCCTGGTATTCGCCCCGGTCAAACCGGGCAGTCCAGTGGTCTGCTATTCCGGCGACGATTCGCAGAACGAGTACATCTACAAGTTCGTCAGCCGCAGCAGGTACGTACCGGGTCGCAGCAACGGCAGTCTGCTCGACGAGGGCACCCTCTACGTGGCGCGCTTCAAGGCCAACGGCAAGGGGGATTGGCTGGCCCTGGACATCAAGGACAAGGCCTTCCAGGCCGCCTGCAGGGCTGCCGGGGTAAGCTTCGCCGACCAGGGCGAGGTACTGATCAACACCCGCCTGGCTGCCGACATCGTCGGCGCCACCAAGATGGATCGGCCGGAATGGGGCGCGGTGAACCCGAACAACGGTGATGTCTACTTCACCCTCACCAACAACAGCTCGCGCACCGTCGTAGACGCGGCCAACCCGCGCCCTGCCAACGCCTACGGCCACATCATCCGCTGGCGTGAGCAGAGCCGCGATTATGCTGGCCGCGAGTTCGTCTGGAGCCTGTTCCTGCTGGCCGGGCCGGAGAACGACAGCCTCGACCCCAACGGCAGACCGCTGACCGCCGACAACCGCCTGGCCAGCCCGGACGGCCTGTGGTTCGACGACGAAGGCCGTCTGTGGATCCAGACCGACATGAGCGGCAGCCAGCTCGCCAGCGGCCCGTTCGGCAACAACCAGATGCTGGTGGCCGAACCCACCACCGGTGAGGTCAAGCGCTTTCTGGTCGGCCCGGTGGGTTGCGAGGTCACCGGCATCACCGCCACACCGGACTTCCGCACGCTGTTCGTCAACATCCAGCACCCGGGTGAAGGCTCGACTCCGACGGATTTTCGCAGCACCTGGCCGGACGGCCCCGGCCGCCGCCCACGCTCGGCCACCGTGATCGTCACGCGCGAAGACGGCAAGCCGCTGTTCTGATCCAAACACCTGCCCTCTCGCCCACGACGAAAGGGCAGGCCCTCCATTCGCTGCATGGACAGGCAAAACGCGACTGCAACTTCTAAGCTGCAAGGCAATCGACTCGCGCAAGGACTGCTCATGCCCCGCTCCATTCTGCTGTTCGGCAGCTGCATTCTGATTTGCAGCATGACACTCGCCTGGTACTGGCAACGCCCCAACGCCGAAGAACCTGCCACCTCAGCATCAGAGCAAACACCAGTGCAACCGGCCGCACAAGGCAGCGCCTCGCCTTCCCCAGCCAATCTGAGCCCCGAGCAAATGCACCTGTTGGCCAGGCCCGAAGTCCAGCAGCAGGAACGCCGCCTGGATTTTCATCGGCGCTACAGAGGGTTCATCGAGCACGCCACGGAACTCGACAGCCGCAGTCGCGAAGCACAAGCGCAAGCGTTGAGTGAGGGCGTCGATGCACTGGAACAGCGAGGGGAATTGGCGCTAAGCGAAGCCCTGTTGTTGCAGATCGCCCTGATCAAGGCAGTCAGCGAAGACGAAGCCGAGCAGAAGAGACGCGCTGAAGCGCTGATCAAGCGTTACCAGGCCATTAGCACTGAGCGTGAGGCCAAACTGGCGCAACGATCTGACCCGAACTTCGAACGCTACAAGGCCGAGGAAAGAAATATCGTCGAAGAAGTGCTCGGCCTGCAGAACATTCCCGATGGACTCACTCGTGATCAGTACCTCAGGCAACGCCTGCAAGAAGCTCGCGAGCGCAGTTACCAACAAACTCCGGATGGCTGAACGCGGCAACAACCCAAGCTGCCGCCGCGTTACCTTCGCGCCGCTTCAGAGCAACTGGTCCAGCAGGTAATAGAGCAGATTGAATGGTTTGTTGCGGTCAGCCACATCGCTGCTTTCCGAAGCATCCAGTACCTGCCCACTGCCATCGAGAACACTGCTGACGAAGTTATCCAGTTGCAGATTCTGCTCCTGGATATCGGAGTTGGCGAACTCGATGATGCTGGTGCAGTGGCTTTCGTTGACGTTACGGAATTGCGGGAAATAACCACCGACATTGCCCAGGCTCGCCAGTTGGCTGCGCAGACGCGTGGTATCCGTTGCCCAGCGCTGCTTGATCAGTGCTTCCTTGGTAGCCTGATTCGGCGCGTTGACGATCTCAGGGTAGAAACGCTCGTAGGAATAGGACGAATAGTTCAGGTCCTGCCAGAAATGCGTATGCCCCATGCGATCACCCGGCAGATTGCTCGAAAGCGCCGGATACAGGCTGCCCAGATCGTTGCTGTTGAAGCCTGGCAGGCGCGCCTGCAGGTATTGCAACGGTCCCTGCGCCGCATCCAGCCCCCAGGCCTGACGGATCAGGGTCTGCAACGGATAGGACGGATAAGCCTGGTTGTCGCCAGCCAGCGCGGTATAGACGGGCCCGGAATCATTGATCAGGTAACCCCGGTTTGGCGCGATGTCCTGGCGCAGGTTGGCGTAGTTGGTCAGGCTGCCCGCGCCGCCTGCACTGCATCCGGTGGTGAGCATCTGGGTCGGCCGCGGCAGATTGTCCTTCAGCCACCCCACCACCGCGCGCATGTTGCGCAAGCCGTTGTGGTGCCACACCAGCGGAGGATTTACCCCCTGCGGGTCTTCGTATACCGCCACCTTGTCGCCGGAGTAGATATCACCCGTGCAATACGGCACATAGACCATGTTCCAGTTCTGCGTCTTGACGCGCGTCCAGGGGTGCAGACGCACGACGAAGGGACTCACCAGACTGGCGCCGGGGTTGAGCAGCGACATGTAGTCGTCGGCGATACCATCGGGATTGCGCGCGCCACGTATGCCGCTTTGCCCGCTGCAACTGGCGTAATCCCAACAGGCGCCACCACCTTCCAGATAAACGATGGTATTGCGCGTGTTCGGCACTCGATTGATGAAGAACTTGTAGGGCGAGCCATTGCCGCACACCGCACCGGTCTGTGGCGCCATCTGAATCGTTTGCCAGCCGTAGTAATTGCCGGGATTGAAGCCGCTATTGAAGCCACTCGGATTGGCCAACAGGGGATACGGCGCCACACGCTGCGCAGGCGTCACCGGATTATCGGCCCTGGGCGGCGACACCAGGTTGCTCAGGCTCTGCCAGAAACTGTAATCCCCCAATTCCGCGCTGGCAGGCGCGCTCAGGGCTAGCAACAGAACGGTGGGGACAATACGGCGCAAAGACTGGACAACAGGCATGGCAAAACCCCTCATGTTGTTATTCGTACGAAGGGTCGGCATACCCAGGCAGGGGCAACTTCGCAGACCCAGCGAATGGTGGGCACTGCTTGATCGATGGCATATCGCTCTCTGGCGATTCATGCACGCTAGTACAAAATCAGCCAGGCAGCCTCACTGAATGAATAAAATTTGGTAATAGAGCAGGCCGTTAAATATGCACTATTGGAATTTAACGCGACGCTCTGCTGCTTTGGCCTTAACACCAAAGTGGCAGTGAATTGCTTATCTCGCCGAGGCTCATCAGATCTCGAAATGAGGCAGATTAGTCAGGTGAATGGCTCCTGGAAATTGCCAGAACAGAGCTGTCAGCTATAGTCCTGAAACGTCGGCCCATGCGGTTCACTGCAGAATTGCATCGATGCGACAAGTCAATCAGAAGCTCGACAGAAACGGTCAAACTGCGCGAATAATTTTTCTCTGAAAAATTTACTTACAGTTGGCCTGCACATAGTATTGTATACACACTTCGCGCCAGCGCCCTTGACGGTGTTTGGCAGCTACTAAATTAAAAGCCGTTCCTTAATTCAAGGAGTACCGGCATGCCTGATGCGGTAACGACCATGTCCCAGAACTGGGCTTTCGCTGTGTTCTTGCTGGGTGTCTGCGGGCTCATCGCCTTCATGCTTGGCCTTTCCAGCCTGCTCGGCAGCAAGGCTTGGGGACGCAGCAAGAACGAACCCTTCGAGTCGGGCATGCTTCCCACCGGCAGCGCGCGTCTGCGCCTGTCAGCCAAGTTCTATCTGGTCGCGATGCTCTTCGTGATCTTCGACGTTGAAGCCCTCTATCTCTTCGCTTGGGCAGTCTCGGTGCGCGAAAGCGGCTGGGCGGGCCTGATCGAAGCTACAGTTTTCATAGCAATTCTGTTGGCAGGTCTTGTCTATCTTTGGCGTATCGGCGCGCTCGATTGGGCACCGCAGGGACGTCGTGAACGGCAGGCGAAGCTGAAACAATGAGGCTTTGGCGATGCAATACAAACTTACTCGGGTCGACCCGGATGCGCCCAACGAGGCGTATCCGATCGGCCAGCGGGAGGTCGTCTCCGACCCGCTGCTAGAGGATCAGGTTCACAAGAACATCTACATGGGCAAGCTCTCAGACGTGCTCAACGGCGCGGTCAACTGGGGGCGCAAGAATTCCTTGTGGCCGTACAACTTCGGCCTGTCCTGCTGCTATGTGGAAATGACCACCGCCTTCACTGCCCCGCATGACGTGGCGCGTTTCGGTGCGGAAGTCATTCGTGCATCACCGCGCCAGGCTGACTTCATGGTCATCGCCGGCACCTGCTTCATCAAGATGGCGCCGGTCATCCAGCGTCTCTACGAGCAGATGCTGGAGCCCAAGTGGGTCATCTCCATGGGTTCATGCGCCAATTCCGGCGGCATGTACGACATCTACTCGGTCGTTCAGGGCGTGGACAAGTTCCTCCCCGTGGACGTCTACATTCCCGGCTGCCCGCCCCGTCCGGAGGCGTTCCTGCAAGGCTTGATGCTGCTGCAGGAATCCATCGGCCAGGAGCGCCGCCCGCTATCCTGGGTCGTTGGCGATCAAGGCATCTACCGTGCCGAAATGCCTTCGCAGAAGGAACAGCGACGCGAGCAGCGAATCGCCGTTACCAACCTGCGTAGCCCCGACGAAGTCTGAGCCGATGCTTGCCTGCGCAAGCATCACGCCCACTTTCTACGTTGATCGACAGCGACCGAGACCATGACTCAAGACACCGTTGTGTCCATACCACCTTACAAGGCTGACGACCAGGACGTCGTCGCCGAACTGCGCGCCCGTTTTGGCGACGACAGTTTCACCCTGCAAGCGACCCGCACCGGCATGCCGGTCCTCTGGGTCGCCCGTGAGCGCCTCATCGAAGTGCTCACCTGCCTGCGCAACCTGCCGCGCCCCTACGTGATGCTCTATGACCTGCACGGCGTCGACGAGCGCCTGCGCACCCAGCGTCGCGGCCTGCCGGACGCCGACTTCACGGTGTTCTATCACCTGATGTCGCTGGAGCGTAACAGTGACGTGATGATCAAGGTCGCCTTGTCCGAGCGCGACCTCAACCTGCCCACCGCCACCAGCATCTGGCCCAACGCCAACTGGTACGAGCGCGAAGTCTGGGACCTGTACGGCATCACCTTCACTGGCCACCCGCACCTGAGCCGCATCATGATGCCGCCGACCTGGGAAGGTCACCCGCTGCGCAAGGACTACCCGGCGCGCGCCACCGAATTCGATCCGTTCAGCCTGACCCTGGCCAAGCAGCAACTGGAAGAAGAAGCCGCGCGCTTCCGCCCCGAAGACTGGGGCATGAAACGCGGCGGTGAGCACGAGGACTACATGTTCCTCAACCTTGGCCCCAACCACCCGTCCGCGCACGGTGCCTTCCGCATCATCCTGCAGCTCGACGGCGAAGAGATCGTCGATTGCGTGCCCGAGATCGGCTACCACCACCGTGGCGCCGAGAAGATGGCCGAACGGCAGAGCTGGCACAGCTTCATCCCCTACACCGACCGCATCGACTACCTCGGCGGGGTGATGAACAACCTGCCCTACGTGCTCTCGGTGGAGAAACTCGCCGGTATCAAGGTGCCGGCCCGCGTCGACGTCATCCGCGTGATGCTCGCCGAGTTCTTCCGCATCACCAGCCACCTGCTGTTCCTCGGCACCTACATCCAGGACGTCGGCGCCATGACCCCGGTGTTCTTCACCTTCACCGATCGCCAGCGTGCCTACAAGGTGATCGAAGCCATCACCGGCTTCCGCCTGCACCCGGCCTGGTATCGCATCGGCGGCGTCGCTCACGACCTGCCACGCGGTTGGGACAAACTGGTCAAGGAATTCGTCGACTGGCTGCCCAAGCGCCTCGACGAATACGAGAAGGCGGCGCTGAAGAACAGCATCCTCAAGGCCCGAACCATCGGTGTGGCGCAGTACAACACCAAGGAAGCACTGGAATGGGGTACCACCGGTGCCGGCCTGCGCGCCACCGGTTGCGATTTCGACCTGCGCAAGGCGCGCCCCTACTCCGGCTACGAGCACTTCGATTTCGAGGTGCCGCTGGCCGTCAATGGCGACGCCTACGACCGCTGCATGGTGCGTGTGGAAGAGATGCGCCAGAGCATCCGCATCATCGACCAGTGCCTGAAGAACATGCCGGAAGGCCCGTACAAAGCGGACCACCCGCTGACCACGCCGCCGCCGAAAGAGCGCACGCTGCAGCACATCGAAACCCTGATCACCCACTTCCTGCAGGTTTCCTGGGGCCCGGTCATGCCGGCCAACGAAGCCTTCCAGATGATCGAGGCGACCAAGGGCATCAACAGCTACTACCTGACGAGCGACGGCAGCACCATGAGCTACCGCACCCGGATTCGCACGCCCAGCTTCCCCCACCTGCAGCAGATCCCCTCGGTGATTCGCGGCAGCATGGTGGCGGATCTGATCGCCTACCTGGGCAGTATCGACTTCGTCATGGCCGACGTGGACCGCTGATCATGAACACGCTTATCCAGACAGACCGTTTCGTTCTCAGCGAAACCGAGCGCTCGGCCATCGAGCACGAGATGCACCACTACGAAGACCCGCGCGCGGCCAGCATCGAAGCGCTGAAGATCGTGCAGAAAGCCCGCGGCTGGGTGCCGGACGGCGCCGCCGATGCCATCGGCGCGATCCTTGGCATTCCGGCCAGCGACGTCGAGGGCGTGGCCACCTTCTATAGCCAGATCTTCCGCCAGCCAGTCGGCCGTCACGTGATTCGCGTGTGCGACAGCATGACCTGCTACATCGGCGGCCATGAGTCGGTGGTCAGTGAGATGCAGAAGCAACTTGGCATCGGCCTTGGCCAGACCACCAGCGATGAGCGTTTCACCCTGCTGCCGGTGTGCTGCCTGGGCAACTGCGACAAGGCTCCGGCGCTGATGATCGACGACGACACCTTCGGCGATGTTCAACCTGACGGTGTCGCCAAGCTGCTGGAGGCCTACAAATGAAAACCCTGACCTCCATCGGCCCAGCCAACCGCATTACCCGCAGTGAAGAAACTCATCCGCTGACCTGGCGCCTGCGTGACGACGCCCAGCCGGTATGGCTGCAGGAATACCAGCAGAAGAACGGCTACGCGGCCGCACGCAAGGCACTGACCGAAATGGCCCAGGCCGACATCGTGCAGACCGTCAAGGAATCCGGCCTCAAGGGTCGCGGCGGTGCAGGCTTCCCCACGGGGGTGAAATGGGGCCTGATGCCAGCCGACGAATCCATGAACATCCGCTACCTGCTGTGCAATGCGGACGAAATGGAGCCCAACACCTGGAAAGACCGCATGCTGATGGAACAGCTGCCCCACCTGCTGGTGGAAGGCATGCTGATCTCCGCGCGCGCGCTCAAGGCTTATCGCGGCTACATCTTCCTGCGTGGCGAGTACGTCGACGCCGCGGCCAACCTCAACCGCGCCATCGAGGAAGCCAAGGCCGCCGGCCTGCTGGGCAAGAATATCTTCGGCTCAGGCTTCGATTTCGAGCTGTTCGTGCACACCGGCGCCGGCCGCTACATCTGCGGCGAGGAAACCGCGCTGATCAACTCGCTGGAAGGCCGCCGCGCCAACCCGCGCGCCAAGCCGCCCTTCCCCGCTGCTGTCGGCGTCTGGGGCAAGCCCACCTGCGTCAACAACGTCGAGACCCTATGCAACGTGCCGGCCATCGTCGGCCAGGGGGTGGACTGGTACAAGGGCCTCGCCCGTCCGGGCAGCGAAGACCACGGCACCAAGCTGATGGGCTTCTCCGGCAAGGTGAAGAACCCCGGCCTGTGGGAACTGCCGTTCGGCGTCACGGCGCGCGAGCTGTTCGAGGATTACGCCGGCGGCATGCGCGATGGCTACAAGCTCAAATGCTGGCAGCCCGGCGGCGCCGGCACCGGATTCCTGCTGCCCGAGCACCTCGAAGCGCAGATGTACGCCGGCGGTATCGCCAAGGTCGGCACGCGCATGGGCACCGGCCTGGCGCTGGCGGTGGACGACTCGATCAACATGGTCTCGCTGCTGCGCAACATGGAAGAGTTCTTCGCCCGCGAGTCCTGCGGCTGGTGCACGCCTTGCCGCGACGGCCTGCCCTGGAGCGTGAAGATCCTTCGTGCCCTGGAGCGTGGCGAAGGCACCCGCGAGGACATCGCCACCCTGCTCGGCCTGGTCAACTTCCTCGGTCCGGGCAAGACCTTCTGTGCTCACGCGCCGGGTGCCGTGGAGCCGTTGGGCAGCGCGATCAAGTATTTCCGTGAAGAGTTCGAGGCCGGTGTGGCCCAGGTGGCGACCACGCCCCGCATGCCGGCAAGTACGAGCTGAACAGACGAATTCCCTTAGCCAGCCGCTTTAATCAGCGGGTAAACGAAGACTCAAAGAAATGGCCACTATCCACGTAGACGGCAAAGATTTCGAAGTCGATGGTGCAGACAACCTCCTGCAGGCCTGCCTGTCCCTCGGACTCGATATCCCCTACTTCTGCTGGCACCCGGCGCTTGGCAGCGTCGGGGCGTGCCGGCAGTGCGCGGTCAAGCAGTACAACGACGAGAACGACACCCGTGGTCGTATCGTCATGTCCTGCATGACGCCTGCCACCGACAACACCTGGATCAGCATCGACGACGAGGAGTCCAAGGCGTTCCGCGCCAGCGTCGTCGAATGGCTGATGACCAACCACCCGCACGACTGCCCGGTGTGCGAGGAAGGCGGTCACTGCCACCTGCAGGACATGACGGTGATGACCGGGCACAACGCCCGTCGTTATCGCTTCACCAAGCGTACCCACCAAAACCAGGAACTCGGCCCCTTCATCGCCCACGAGATGAACCGCTGCATCGCCTGCTACCGCTGTGTGCGCTACTACAAGGATTACGCTGGCGGCACCGACCTCGGCGTCTACGGCGCGCACGACAACGTGTACTTCGGCCGTGTCGAGGACGGCACGCTGGAAAGCGAGTTCTCCGGCAATCTGGTCGAGGTCTGCCCGACAGGCGTATTCACCGACAAGACCCACTCCGAACGCTACAACCGCAAGTGGGACATGCAGTTCGCCCCGAGCATCTGCCACGGCTGCTCCAGCGGCTGCAACATCAGCCCCGGTGAACGCTACGGCGAGCTGCGCCGTATCGAGAACCGCTTCAACGGCTCGGTGAACCAGTACTTCCTATGCGACCGTGGCCGCTTCGGCTATGGCTATGTCAACAACGCGGATCGCCCACGTCAGCCGCTGCTGGCTGGCCAGGCCATCGGCATCGATGCCGCGCTGGACAAGGCCGCCGAGCTGCTCAAGGGCAAGCGCGTGATCGGCATTGGCTCGCCGCGTGCCAGCCTGGAATCCAACTTCGCCCTGCGCGAACTGGTGGGTGCCGACAACTACTACAGTGGTATCGCTGCGGGCGAGCTGGAGAACATCCGCCTGATCCGCGACATCCTGCAAAACGGCCCGCTGCCAACGCCGACCCTGCGCGATGTCGAGCTGCACGACGCCATCTTCGTCCTCGGCGAAGACCTGACCCAGACCGCCGCACGCATGGCCCTGGCCCTGCGCCAGGCGGTCAAGGGCAAGGCCACCGAGATCGCTGCCGGTGCGCGCATTCAGGACTGGCACATGGCCGCCGTGCAGAACGTTGCGCAGCATGCTCGTCACCCGCTGTTTATCGCCAGTGTCACGGAAACCCGCCTGGACGACGTGGCCGCCGAAAGTGTGCACGCTGCCCCTGCTGATCTGGCTCGCATCGGTTTCGCCGTGGCTCACGCCATCGACCCGAGCGCACCGGCGGTCGACGGCCTGGAAGCCGAGGCGCAAGCGCTGGTAAAGCGCATCGCCGACGCCCTGCTGGCAGCCCAACGCCCGCTGATCGTTTCCGGCGCCTCGCTTGGCGACAAAGCCCTGATCGAAGCCGCCGCCAATATCGCCAGCGCGCTGAAGAACCGTGAGAAGAATGGCTCGCTGAGCCTGGTGGTACCGGAAGCAAACAGCCTGGGCATGGCACTGCTGGGTGGCGAGTCCGTCGATGCCGCGCTCGATGCGCTGAGCAACGGCCAGGCCGATGCCGTGATCGTGCTGGAAAACGACCTGTACCGCCGCGCCGAGACCGCCAAGGTCGATGCCGCGCTCAGCGCCGCGCAGGTGGTGATCGTCGCCGATCACCAGCGTACCGCCACCAGCGAACGCGTCCACCTGCTGCTACCGGTGGCCTCCTTCGCCGAAGGCGACGGCACCCTGGTCAGCCTCGAAGGTCGCGCCCAACGCTTCTTCCAGGTTTATGAGCCGAGCTACTACGACGCCGGCATCCTGATCCGTGAAGGCTGGCGCTGGCTGCACGCGCTGCACAGCACCCTGCAAGGCAAGGCCTTGGACTGGACGCAGCTGGATCAGGTCACCGAGGCCTGCGCCGCCAGCAATCCGCTGTTGGCCGGCATCAAGGACGCCGCGCCGAGCGCCTCGTTCCGTATCAAGGGACTCAAGCTCGCCCGCGAGCCACACCGCTACAGTGGGCGCACCGCCATGCGCGCCAACATCAGCGTGCACGAGCCGCGTCAGCCGCAGGATCAGGACACTGCCTTCGCCTTCTCCATGGAAGGCTATGCCGGCAGCAAGGAAGACCGGCAGCAGATTCCCTTCGCCTGGTCGCCGGGCTGGAACTCGCCGCAGGCCTGGAACAAGTTCCAGGACGAGGTCGGCGGCCATCTACGCGCCGGCGACCCCGGCGTGCGCCTGCTCGAAGCCGCCGGTAACGCCCTGCCCTGGTTCGCCGTCAACGCTGCGTTCAACCCGGCAGCCGGCACCTGGCAGGTGGCGCCGCTGCACCACCTGTTCGGCAGCGAGGAAAACTCCGCGCGCGCCAAACCGATCCAGGAGCGCATGCCCGAGCCCTACGTGGCCCTGGCCCGCGAGGAAGCGGCTCGCCTGGGCGTGAACGACGGTGCGCTGCTGGCCGTGCGCATCAACGGCCAGGCGCTGCGCCTGCCGCTGCAGGTGCGTGATGACCTGGCCGTCGGTCTGGTCGGCCTGCCGGTTGGCTTGCCGGGCATTCCGGCAGCGGTCACAGGCGCCAGCGTGACCATGCTGCAGGAGGCCGCGCAATGAGCTGGTTGACGCCCGAACTAATCGAGATCGTCATCGCGGTACTCAAGGCCATCGTCATCTTGCTGGTGGTGGTGGTCTGCGGCGCGCTGCTGAGCTTCGTCGAGCGGCGTCTGCTCGGTTGGTGGCAGGATCGCTACGGCCCCAACCGTGTGGGGCCGTTCGGCATGTTCCAGATCGCCGCCGACATGATCAAGATGTTCTTCAAGGAGGACTGGACGCCGCCGTTCGCCGACAGGTTCATCTTCATCCTGGCACCGATGATCGCCTTCGCGGCGATGCTGATGGCCTTCGCCATCATCCCCATTACCCCGACCTGGGGCGTGGCGGATCTGAACATCGGCATCCTGTTCTTCTTCGCCATGGCGGGTTTGTCGGTCTATGCCGTGCTGTTCGCCGGCTGGTCGAGCAACAACAAGTTCGCCCTGCTCGGCAGCCTGCGCGCCTCGGCCCAGACCATCTCCTACGAGGTGTTCCTGGCCCTGGCGCTGATGGGCGTGGTGGCACAGGTCGGCTCGTTCAACATGCGCGACATCGTCGATTACCAGGCGCAGAACCTGTGGTTCATCATTCCGCAGTTCTTCGGCTTCTGTACCTTCTTCATCGCTGCCGTCGCGGTGACCCACCGTCACCCGTTCGACCAGCCGGAAGCCGAGCAGGAGCTGGCCGATGGTTACCACATCGAATACGCCGGGATGAAATGGGGCATGTTCTTCGTCGGCGAGTACGTCGCCATCGTCACCGTGTCGGCCTTGCTGGTAACGCTGTTCTTCGGTGGCTGGCACGGCCCGTTCGGCATCCTGCCGCAGATTCCGTTCTTCTGGTTCGCGCTGAAAACGGCCTTCTTCATCATGATCTTCATTCTGCTGCGCGCGTCCATCCCACGCCCGCGCTATGACCAGGTCATGGCCTTCAGCTGGAAGTTCTGCCTGCCGCTGACCCTGATCAACCTGCTGGTGACCGGCGCCGTCGTGCTGGCCACGGCCCAGTAAGAGGAGATTTACAAAGCAGCGAACGAAGGTCAGGCAAGGCGAAGTTCGCCGAAAAAGCGGAGTGTACGAGTAGTACATGAGCATTTTGAGGTGGACTTCAACGCAGCATGACCGAGTGCAGCAATTTGTAGATTTCCTCGTAGGAGAGATGAGAATGTTCAAATACATCTGGGACGTGCTGGTCGGTACCGGCACCCAACTGCGCAGCCTGGTCATGGTGTTCAGCCATGGCTTTCGCAAGCGCGACACCCTGCAATACCCGGAAGAGCCGGTCTACCTGCCGCCGCGCTACCGTGGCCGCATCGTCCTGACCCGCGACCCCGACGGCGAGGAACGCTGCGTAGCCTGCAACCTGTGCGCCGTGGCCTGCCCGGTGGGCTGCATCTCGCTGCAGAAGGCGGAAACCGACGACGGTCGTTGGTACCCAGAGTTCTTCCGCATCAACTTCTCGCGCTGCATCTTCTGCGGTCTGTGCGAGGAAGCCTGCCCGACCACCGCGATCCAGCTCACCCCGGATTTCGAGATGGGCGAGTTCAAGCGCCAGGATCTGGTGTACGAGAAGGAAGACCTGCTGATCAGCGGCCCCGGCAAGAACCCGGACTACAACTTCTACCGCGTTGCCGGTATGGCCATCGCCGGCAAGCCCAAGGGCGCCGCGCAGAACGAGGCCGAGCCGATCAACGTGAAGAGCCTGCTGCCTTAGGAGTTTCTGATGGAATTCGCGTTTTACTTCGCCGCCGGTGTGGCGGTGGCAGCAACGGTCGGGGTGGTCACCAACACCAACCCGGTGCATGCCCTGCTCTACCTCATCGTCTCGCTGCTAGCGGTGTCGATGGTGTTCTTTGCCCTCGGTGCGCCCTTTGCCGGCGCGCTGGAAATCATCGTCTATGCCGGCGCCATCATGGTGCTGTTCGTCTTCGTGGTGATGATGCTCAACCTTGGCCCGGCTGCCGCCGACCAGGAGCGCCGGTGGCTGACGCCTGGCATCTGGGTCGGCCCGGCGATTCTCAGCGCCCTGCTGCTCGGCCAGCTGCTCTATGTGCTGCTGAACCACGTCAGCGACGCTCATATCGGCCACACCACAGTGGAAGCCAAGGCCGTCGGTATCAGCCTGTTCGGCCCCTACCTGCTAGCCGTAGAGCTGGCCTCCATGCTGCTGCTCGCCGCACTGGTCGCTGCCTACCACCTGGGCCGCCATGACGCCAAGGAGCCCACCGTATGACCGGCATACCTCTGGAGCACGGCCTGGCCCTGGCCGGCGTGCTGTTCTGTATCGGCCTGGTCGGCCTGATGGTGCGGCGCAACATCCTGTTCATTCTGATGAGCCTGGAAGTGATGATGAACGCCGCTGCGCTGGCCTTCGTCGTCGCCGGCGCCCGCTGGGGCGCGGCTGACGGCCAGGTGATGTTCATTCTGGTGATTACCCTGGCAGCCGCTGAGGCCAGCATCGGCCTGGCGATCCTGCTGCAGCTGTATCGCCGCTTCAACACTCTGGATATCGACGCTGCCAGCGAGATGCGCGGATGAACCTTCTAGCCCTGACTCTATTCTTCCCGCTACTCGGCTGGCTGCTGCTGGCCTTCTCGCGCGGACGCCTCTCGGAAAACACCAGCGCGCTGATCGGCGTCGGCTCCATCGGCCTGGCGGCGGCCAGCGCCGCCTGGGTCATCGCGGCTTTCCTCGGCAACCCGCCGGCCGGCAGCGCCTACAGCCTGACCCTATGGCAGTGGATGAGCGTCGAAGGCCTGGCGCCGAGCTTCACCCTGCATCTGGACGGCCTGTCGGTGACCATGCTCGGCGTGGTCACCGGCGTGGGCTTCCTCATTCACCTGTTCGCCAGTTGGTACATGCGCGGCGAGGAAGGCTATTCGCGCTTCTTTGCCTACACCAATCTGTTCATCTTCAGCATGTTGCTGCTGGTTCTCGGCGACAACCTGCTGGTGCTGTTCTTCGGCTGGGAAGGCGTGGGCCTGTGCTCGTACCTCTTGATCGGCTTCTACTACAAGCACGTGCCCAACGGTAACGCGGCGCTCAAGGCGTTCATCGTCACCCGCGTCGGCGACGTGTTCCTGATGATCGGTATGTTCCTGCTGTTCATCAACCTCGGCACCCTGAACATTCAGGAGCTGATGGTGCTGGCACCGCAGCAATACGTGGCCGGTGACGCCTGGCTGTGGCTTGCCACGCTGATGCTGCTGGGCGGCGCGGTGGGCAAGTCCGCCCAGTTGCCGCTGCAGACCTGGCTGGCCGACGCCATGGCCGGCCCGACCCCGGTGTCGGCGCTGATCCACGCGGCGACCATGGTCACCGCTGGCGTCTACCTGATCGCCCGTACCCATGGCCTGTTCCTGCTGACCCCGGAGATTCTCGAACTGGTCGGCATCGTCGGTGGCGTGACCCTGGTACTGGCCGGTTTCGCCGCACTGGTGCAGACCGACATCAAGCGCATCCTCGCCTACTCGACCATGAGCCAGATCGGCTACATGTTCCTCGCCCTGGGCGTTGGTGCCTGGGATGCGGCGATCTTCCACCTGATGACCCACGCCTTCTTCAAGGCCCTGCTGTTCCTCGCCTCCGGTGCAGTGATTCACGCCTGCCACCACGAGCAGAACATCTTCAGGATGGGCGGCCTGTGGAGGAAGCTGCCGCTGGCCTACGCCAGCTTCGTCGTCGGTGGCGCGGCACTGGCTGCCCTGCCGCTGCTGACCGCTGGTTTCTACTCCAAGGACGAAATCCTCTGGGAAGCCTTCGCCAGCGGCCACAGCGAGCTGCTCTACGCCGGCCTGGTCGGTGCCTTCCTGACCTCGATCTACACCTTCCGCCTGACCTTCATCGCCTTCCACGGCGAGCCGAAGACCGAGGCGCACGCCGGTCATGGCATCGCCCACAACCTGCCGCTGATCGTGCTAATCGTGCTGTCCACTTTCATCGGTGCCTGGATCACCCCGCCGCTGGCCGGTGTGCTGCCGGAAAGCGCCGGCCATGCCGGTGGCGAGGCCAAGCACAGCCTGGAACTGCTGTCGGGGCTGATCGCCGTGAGCGGTATCGTCATCGCCGCCCTGCTCTTCCTCGGCCGGCGCCGCGTCGCCTCCACCGTGGCGCAGAGCGCACCGGGCCGCCTGCTGAGCGCCCTGTGGTTCGCCGCCTGGGGCTTCGACTGGCTCTACGACAAGCTGTTCGTGCGCCCTTACCTTGCGCTCTGCCATCTGCTGCGCCGCGACCCCATCGACCGCGGTATCGGCCTGATTCCACTGCTCGCACGCGGTGGCAACGCTACCTTGGTGCGCAGCGAGAACGGCCAGGTGCGCTGGTACGCCGCTTCGATCGCCGGGGGCGCCGTACTGGTGCTCGCCGCCATCCTCTTTCTGAGTTAAGGAAAACAGCCTGTCATGATTCTGCCCTGGCTAATCCTGATTCCCTTCATCGGCGGCCTGCTGTGCTGGCAAGGCGAGCGCTTCGGCCACGTCCTGCCGCGCTGGATCGCCCTGCTCACCATGGGCCTGCTGTTCGGCCTCGGCCTGTGGCTGTGGGCCAGCGGTGATTTCACCCTGGCACCCGCTCCTGGCGGCGGCCCGCGCTGGGCCCACGAGTTCGTCATCGACTGGATTCCGCGCCTGGGCATCACCATCCACTTGGCGATGGATGGCCTGTCGGTGCTGATGGTGGTGCTTACCGGTCTGCTCGGCGTGCTGTCGGTGCTGTGCTCGTGGAACGAGATCCAGAACCGTGTCGGTTTCTTCCACCTCAACCTGATGTGGATTCTCGGTGGCGTGGTCGGTGTGTTCCTCGCCGTCGATCTGTTCCTGTTCTTCTTCTTCTGGGAAATGATGCTGGTGCCGATGTATTTTCTCATCGCGCTGTGGGGTCACAGCGGCAGCGACGGCCGTACCCGCATCACCGCCGCCACCAAGTTCTTCATCTTCACCCAGGCCAGCGGTCTGATCATGCTGGTGTCGATCCTGGCCCTGGTGTTCGTGCACTTCAACCAGACCGGCGTGCTGACCTTCAACTACGCCGACCTGCTGAAGACCGAGCTGGCGCCGAGCACCGAGTACCTGCTGATGCTCGGTTTCTTCGTCGCCTTCGCGGTGAAATTCCCGGTGGTGCCGGTACACTCCTGGCTGCCGGACGCCCACGCCCAGGCGCCGACCGCAGGTTCCGTGGATCTGGCCGGCATCCTGCTGAAGACCGCCGCCTACGGCCTGCTGCGTTTCGCCCTGCCGCTGTTCCCCAACGCCTCGGCCGAGTTCGCACCGATCGCCCAGTGGCTCGGCGTGTTCGCCATCATCTATGGCGCCCTGCTGTCGTTCGCGCAGACCGACATCAAGCGCCTGGTGGCCTACTCCAGCGTCTCGCACATGGGCTTCGTGCTGATCGCCATCTACTCCGGCAGCCAGATCGCCCTGCAGGGCGCGGTGGTGCAGATGGTCGCCCACGGTCTGTCCGCCGCGGCGTTGTTCATCCTCTGCGGCCAGCTCTACGAGCGCGTGCATACCCGTGACCTGCGCCAGATGGGCGGCATCTGGGCGCGCATGCCGTGGCTGCCGGCCATCAGCCTGTTCTTCGCCGCTGCCGCGCTGGGCCTGCCGGGCACCGGCAACTTCGTCGGTGAATTCCTCATCCTGATCGGCAGCTTCCCCAGCGCGCCCTGGGTCGTGGTGCTGGCCGCCACCGGCCTGGTGCTCGGCTCGGTGTACGCCCTGGCGATGATCCACCGCGCCTACTTCGGCCCGGTGCAACAGGAGGCGCCGCTGCCGGGCCTTAAAGCCCGCGAGCTGGCCATGGTACTCGGCCTCGGCGTACTGCTGATTCTGCTTGGCGTTTACCCGCAACCGGTGCTCGACACCTCCGCTGCCAGCATGCATGGCGTGCAGCAGTGGATGGCTGGCGCCCTCGATCAACTCGCCTCGGGCCGGTAAGGGTAAGGATTAGAGACTCATGGAACATCACGCTGTCGAATTTACCCTGCAACACCTGATCGCCCTGCTGCCGCTACTGGTGACCAGCCTCACCGCCGTGGTGGTGATGCTGGCCATCGCCGCCAAGCGCAATCACGCCCTGACCTTCATCCTCTCGGTGGTGGGCCTGAACCTGGCGCTGCTGTCGTTGATTCCGGCACTGGAAGTGACGCCGCTGGAAGTCACCCCGCTGCTGCTGATCGACACCTTCGCGTGCTACTACATGGCGCTGGTGCTGGCCGCCAGCCTGGCCTGCGTCACGCTGATACATGCCTACCTGGGCGGTGCATCGGGCAAGGGCTACCCGGGCAACCGCGAGGAGCTGTACCTGCTGGTGCTGCTCTCCGCCGCGGGCGGCCTGGTGCTGGTCAGCGCCCAGCATCTGGCAGGCCTGTTCATCGGTCTGGAACTGCTGTCGGTGCCGACCTACGGCATGATCGCCTATGCCTTCTTCAACAAGCGCTCGCTGGAGGCCGGCATCAAGTACATGGTGCTGTCGGCGGCAGGCAGCGCCTTCCTGTTGTTCGGCATGGCATTGTTGTATGCCGAATCCGGCAACCTGGCCTTCGCCGATATCGGCGTCAGCCTGGCGCGCGAGAGCAGTCAACTGGTGCAGATCGGCATCGGCATGATGCTGATCGGTCTGGCCTTCAAGCTGTCGCTGGTACCCTTCCATCTGTGGACGCCGGACGTCTACGAAGGTGCCCCTGCGCCAGTCGCAGCCTTCCTGGCCACTGCCAGCAAGGTGGCGGTATTCGCCGTGCTGCTGCGCCTGTACCAGATATCTCCGGCCATGAGCGGCGGCTGGTTGAGCGACCTGCTGACCCTGATCGCCATTGCCTCGATCCTGTTCGGCAACCTGCTGGCACTGCTGCAGAACAACCTCAAACGCCTGCTCGGTTACTCGTCGATCGCCCACTTCGGTTACCTGCTGGTGGCGCTGATCGCCAGCAAGGGCCTGGCGGTGGAAGCCGTGGGCGTGTACCTGGCCACCTACGTGCTGACCAGCCTGGGTGCGTTCGGTGTGATCACCCTGATGTCCACGCCCTACAGCGGCCGCGATGCCGACGCGCTATACGAATACCGTGGCCTGTTCTGGCGCCGCCCGTACCTGACCGCTGTGCTCACCGTGATGATGCTGTCGCTGGCCGGCATTCCGCTGACCGCAGGTTTCATCGGCAAGTTCTACGTGATCGCCGCCGGTGTCGAAGCGCAACTGTGGTGGCTGCTCGGCGCCATGGTGCTGGGCAGTGCCATCGGCGTGTTCTATTACCTGCGGGTGATGGTCACGCTATTCATGCGCGAACCCAACATGCATCGCCACGATGCACCCTTCGACTGGGGCCAGCGTGCCGGCGGCATCATGCTGCTGGTGGTCGCCCTGCTCGCCTTCATCATCGGCGTGTACCCGCAGCCACTGCTGGAGCTGGTCCAGCACGCCGGACTGCTTGCCCTGGCGCAGTAAACGAACAGCCGCCGCAGATGCGGGGGCTTTCTTTTAAGCATCGCGGCTAAAGCCTCTCCCACAGTCTTCACTGCGATCTGTGGGAGGGGCTTTAGCCGCGAGCTTGTTGCGCTATCGGCGAGCCACCAGAAACAGACGCGGAAACGGCAGCAACACCCGACCATCGGCCTGCGCCGGATAGGCTTCAGCAATCGCCGCCTGATAACGCTCGAGGAAAGCTGCCTGCTGCTCGGCCTCCAGTGGCTGCAGGAACGGCAGCAACGCCGTTGACTTGAACCACTCCACCACCGCCGCGGCATTGTCCAGCACATGGAAGTAGGTGGTGCGCCAGATATCCAGCTCGCTGGCATGGGCGCCGAGGATGTCGTAATAGGCCTGCGCGCTGTGTCGCTCGGCATGGCGCACCTCGCCGATTTGTGCAGCCCAGGGCCCGTCGGCAGCCACCTCGCGGGCCAGACGGTGTGCCGGCTCCTGCAGGTTGTCCGGCGTCTGGATCGCCAACCAGCCACCGGGCGCCAACTGCGCCAGCAATCTCGGGTAGAGCTGCGCGTGATCCGGCAACCACTGCAGCGAGGCGTTGGCCAGGATCAACTGCGGTGCGCGCTCGGCCTGCCAATGCTGGATATCCGCCAACTGGAAGGTCACCTGCGGCAGGCGTTCGCGCGCCGCGCGCAGCATGTCGTCACTGCTGTCGATACCCACCACCCGCGCCTGTGGCGCATGAGCCTGCAATACGGCAGTGGAATTACCGGGGCCGCAGCCCAGGTCGACCGCCAGCTCGGCATCATCGCGCGGCACCGCCGCCAGCAGATCATGCACGGGGCGGGTACGCTGACGTTCAAACAGGGAATACTGCTGGGCGGACCAACTCATCGCATCACTCCTCGATTTCAATCGCGGGCCACAGGATAACAGGCTGACCGCCCCCCAAGGCTTTCGCTGAAACCGGCAAGTTTCCGCTCTCGTCTGACACATGCATGGCGGATATCCGCCACCCAATGTGCGACACGTCACAGCCCTTTTCACACGCCAGGCAGGTTGGCGGAATTTCGCCACAATGGCATAAGCCTTGCGATGGTAAGTCGCCAGCTTCGTTCATCCGCAACAGCTACCAGCGGCTGAGCGACCGCCAAAGTGACCAACACGACGTAGCCGAAAAGGCTCCGCAACCTGATAAGAAGAAAAGGAAGCAGTATGTTCAATACAGTTCGCGTCATGGCCATCTGCGCCATGGCGTTCGCCTCTCTCAGCGCAACCAGCGCGCTGGCCGATGAACCTATCCTGATCAAGTTCTCCCATGTCGTGGCCGATGCCACTCCCAAGGGCCAGGGCGCACTGCTGTTCAAGCAACTGGTCGAGGAACGTCTGGCCGGCAAGGTGAAGGTCGAGGTCTACCCGAACTCCAGCCTCTTTGGCGACGCCAATGAGCTGGAAGCCCTGCGTAACAACGATGTTCAGTTGCTGGCACCGTCTCTTGCAAAGTTCGAGCAGTACACCAAGCAACTGCAGGTGTTCGACCTGCCGTTCCTGTTCGATGACCTGGATGCGGTCAACCGCTTCCAGAAACGCGCCAAGGGCCGCCAGTTGTTGCGCTCGATGGAAGACCACAACATCGTTGGTCTGGCTTACTGGCATAACGGCATGAAGCAACTTTCCGCTACCCGCGCGCTGAACATGCCTGGAGATGCCAACGGTCTGAGCTTCCGCATTCAGCCATCGGCGGTACTGGAGGCACAATTCGGCCAGGTGGGCGCAAATAGTCAGAAACTGCCGTTCTCGGAAGTCTTCAAAGCACTACAGAGTGGCCAGGTACAGGGAGCGGAAAACCCCTGGTCGAACATCTATAGCCAAAAGCTGCATGAAGTGCAGCCCTTCATCAGCGAAACCAACCATGGCGTGCTGGACTACATGCTGGTGAGCAATTCGCGCTTCTGGTACGGCATCCCGCATCAGATCCGGATGGAGCTGGAAGCCATCATCGATGAGGTCACCTACGTGGTGAACAAACAGGCCGAGGCCGCCAACCAGGCCGACCGCCAGCGCATCGTGGATTCTGGCCGCAGTCAGGTCATCAACCTGACCGCCGAGCAGCGCCAGGCCTGGCGCGATGCGATGCGTCCGGTATGGGAACAGTTCCAAGGGCAGATTGGCAGTGACGTGATCAAGGCGGCACAGACGGTGAACCGCAAGCATCGCGAATGACCCACAGCCGGCGTGGCGGTTTTCCGCCATGCCGGCTGTTTACTTACCTCACCTACTGGGGCGCCTGCTGCAGTCGTTCCACCTGCCAGCCACCGCCGAGAGCAGCGATCAGCTGCACACTGGCAGTCAGTCGGCTACCCAGTAGCGTGAGATTGGTGCGTTCGTTGTTCAGCGCGGTGGCCTGTACGGTAACCACGCTGTTGTAGTCGACGGTACCAGCGCGGTACTGGTTCTCGATCAAACGCAGCGACTCGCGCGCCGCATCCAGCGCCTCCTGCTGCACCCCGCTCTCCTGCTCCAGCACGCGCAACTGCACCAGGTAATCCTCCACTTCACGAAAGCTGTCCAGCACGGCCTGGCGGTATTGCGCCACGGTCTGGTCATAGACGGCTTCGCTACGTTCCAGCTCCGCACGCCGCGCGCCGCCGTCGAACAGGGTCAGTGCCAGTTGCGGGCCGAGCGACCAGAAGCGATTGGGTACCTCGATCCAGTCGGCGAAGCTGCTGCCGCGATAGCCACCGGTCGCCGAAATGCTCAGGTCCGGGAACCAGGCCGCTTCCGCCACGCCGATTTGCGCATTGGCTGCCATCACCCGGCGCTCGGCCGCGGCGACGTCAGGGCGACGTTCGAGTAACTGCGACGGCAGCGCCACAGGTACCTCGGGCAGCGCTGGCAGGCTCTCGCGCGGTGCGATGGACAGCTCGGCTGGGCTGACGCCGACCAGCACGGCAATGGCATGTTCGAGCTGCGCGCGCTGCCACTCGAGATCGATTGCCTGCGCCTGCGTGCTCTTGAGCTGAGTGGTGGCCTGGGTCACGTCGGACTTGGGCACGATGCCGGCTCGATACTGGTTCTCGGTCAGGCGCAGCGAGCGCGCGTAAGCGGCCACTGTCGCGTCGAGCAGGCGCTTCTGTTCGTCGAGGATGCGCAGTTGCAGGTAGTTCTGCACCAGTTCGCTCTGCAGGCTCAGGCGCGCAGCGGCAAGATCGGCGGCGCTGGCCTCGAATTCGGCGCGGCTGGCCTCCAGGCCCCGGCGCAGCTTGCCCCAGAGATCCAGCTCCCAGGCTGCATTGAGGCTGAGGTCATAACTCTTGGAAATGCTTGACGCTCCGGAACCGCTGACGGTGACGCCATCGGCGGTACGAATGGTGCTGTCACCACCACCCTGCCCGGCCCGAGTCACCCCGGCGCTGCCGGACAGCGTTGGATAGAAGCTGGCCCGTGCACCGCGCACCAATGCTCTTGCCTGGCGGTACTGGGCCTCGGCAGCGGCCAGGTTCTGGTTGGACAGCTGCAGGCGCTCGGCCAGTGCATCCAGCTCGGCGTCGCCGTACAGCGCCCACCAGTTGCCACGCTCCAGAACATCTGCCGGCGCGGCGGCCTTCCAGCCCTCGACCTGTTTGAACTGTGCAGGTGCCGCCAGTTCGGGGCGCTGATAGTCAGGCCCCAGGGCGCAGCCGCCCAGCACGCCGGCCAGCAGCAAGGAGACAAGAGTACGGGCGAAAGGAGCTCGATTCATAACGGATTTTCCAACGAAGCATCGGTGCGCACGCCACGCCAGCGGTTGACGCGATGGCGCAGGCGGTCGAAGTAGAGGTAGACCACCGGAGTTGTGTAGAGGGTAAGCATCTGGCTCAGCACCAGACCACCGACGATGGTGATACCCAGCGGCTGACGCATCTCCGAACCTTCGGCACTGCCCAGCACCAGCGGCAAGGCGCCAAGAATCGCAGCCAGGGTGGTCATCATGATCGGCCGGAAACGCAGCAGACAGGCCTGACGAATCGACTCCTGCGGGCTGAGGCGTTCGCCCCGCTCCAGTTGCAGGGCCAGATCGACCATCAGGATGGCGTTCTTCTTGACGATACCGATCAGCAGGAACAGACCCAGCAAGGAGATCAGGCTGAACTCCATGCCTACCAGTTGCAGCGCGAGCAAGGCGCCAACGCCGGCCGACGGCAAGGTCGAGAGGATGGTCAGCGGATGCACATAGCTCTCGTAGAGCACGCCCAACACGATATACACCACCACCAGTGCCAGCAGGATCATCAGCGGCTGATTGCCCTGGGTCTGCTGGAAGGCCGCGCCAGTACCGCCCAGCATGCCCTGAACTTCGGTGGGCAGGCCGACCCGCGCCACGGCATTGTCGATGGCGCGGCTGGCCTGATCCAGGCTGACCCCTTCGGCCAGGGAAAAGCCGATGTTCTCGGCGGCGAACTGGCCCTGGTGGTTGACCCGGTCCTCTTCCAGGCTGCGCTCCCAACGGGCGAAGGTGGACAGCGGCACTCGTGCGCCATCGGCGGTAATCAGCTGAATCTGGTCCAGTGCCTCGGGATGCTGGGCGTAACGCGGGTTGATCTCCATCACCACGCTGTACTGGTTCAGCGCCTCGTAGATGGTGGAAACCTGACGCTGACTGAAGGCGTTGTTGAGCACTGCGGTGATCATGCTCATCTCAACGCCAAGGCGCTGCGCAGCCTCGCGGTCGACGACCAGGCGAATCTGCTGGGCGCCCTCGTTCTCGTTCGCGTCGATATCGGTCAGTTCGGGCAGCGCGCGCAGCGCCTCACGCACCTTCGGCAGCCACTCACGCAGGGCATCGAGATCACCCGAAAGCAGCATGTACTCGTTCTCCGAGCTACGCCCTTCGCGCCCACCAATCTGCAGATCCTGATCCGGCATGAGGAACATGCGCCCACCAGGCACCTTCGGCACAGTGGCACGCAGGCGATTGATGACCTGCTGCGACGACACGCCACGCTCATTCACCGGCTTTAGCCGCACGATCATGAAGGCGTTGTTGATCCCCCCCGAGCCACCGATAAAGCCGGCCACACTGTCCACTGCAGGATCGGCCAATACGGCATTGCGGAAGATCTCCATCTTTGGCTGCATGACCTGGAATGACAGTCCATCATCACCGCGGATAAAACCGATCAGTTGGCCAGTATCCTGCTGCGGCATGAAGGTCTTGGGGATGCTGACGAACAGGTAGACGTTCAGCGCGATGGTGGCCAGCAGGCTGATCACCATCAGCAACGAATGGCGCAGCGCCCAGTCCAACGAACGCCCGTAGACGACCAGAACCCGTGCCTGCAGGCGGTCGCCCCACTGCTGCAGGTGACTGCGCGACTGCTCGTCCTCGGCCTTCAGCCAGCGCGCGCAAAGCATCGGCGTCAAGGTCAACGATACCAGCAGGGAAATCACCACCGCCACGGCCAGGGTGATAGAGAACTCGCGAAACAGCCGCTCGACGATACCGCCCATGAACAGGATGGAGATGAATACCGCCACCAGCGACAGGTTCATCGACAGCAAGGTAAAGCCCACCTCGCGCGTGCCTTTGAACGCCGCCGCCATCGGCTTCTCGCCGTTATGGATGTGTCGGGCGATGTTCTCCAGCACCACGATGGCATCGTCCACCACCAGCCCGGTGGCGATGATCAGCGCCATCAGCGACAGGTTGTTCAGCGAGAACCCCAGCAAGTACATGGCGGCGAAACTGCCGATCAGCGACACCGGCACCGCCAGTGCCGGAATCAGCGCTGCGCGCCAACGCCCGAGAAACGCCAGCACCACCAGGATCACCAGGCCCACGGCGATCAGCAGGGTCTGCTCGGCCTCGTGCAGGGTGGCGCGGATTACCGGCGAGCGATCCATCGCCACTTCCAGCTCGACGCTGGCTGGAATCACCTCGCGTAGCGCCGGCAGCTCGGCGCGGATGTCGCTGATGGTCTGCAGTATATTCGCCCCGCTCTGCCGATTGATCACCAGCAGCACCGCTTCCTTGTCGTTGTAGAAGCCGCTGTTGTAGCGGTCTTCGACGCCATCGGTGACCGTGGCTACGTCGCCCAGGCGCACGGCGGCGCCGTCCTGGTAGCGGATGATCATCGGCAGGTAATCGGCGGCCTTGGCCAACTGGTCGCTGGCCTGCACCTGCCAGCGGCGCTGCTCGTCCTCGACCGCGCCCTTGGGCCGCAGGGCATTGCTAGCAGCGATGGTCTGGCGCACTTCGTCCAGCGCAATGCCATAGTGATCGAGCAGGCGCGGCTCGAGGGAAACCCGTACCGCCGGCAGCGAACTACCCCCGACCTGCACCTCACCCACGCCACCAACCTGGGCCAGTTTCTGCGCCAGAATGGTCGAGGCCACGTCGTACAGCTGGCCCTTGTTCAGCGTGGCACTGGTCAGCGACAGCACCATGATCGGTGCCTGCGAGGGATTGATCTTGCGGTAGCTGGGCATGGTGCGCATGCCGCTGGGCAGCAGTTCGCGCGCCGCATTGATCGCTGCCTGCACCTCACGCGCGGCGGTGTTGATGTCCTTGTCCAGGTCGAACTGGATCATGATCCGCGTGCTGCCCTGGCTGCTGCGGCTGTTCATCTGGCTGACCCCGGCGATCGAGCCGAGCGAGCGCTCCAGCGGCGTGGCCACGGTCGAGGCCATGATCTGCGGGCTGGCACCAGGCAGGTTGGCCTGCACGGTGATGGTGGGGAAATCCATCTGTGGCAGCGGCGCCACCGGCAGCAGGCCAAAGCTGACGCCACCGAGCAGCATGATCGCCAGGCTCAGCAGCAGGGTCGCCACCGGGCGGCGGATAAAGGGGGCGGAGAGGTTCATGCGCGATTGGCCCCAAGGCTTCGCCAGTCCTGTAGGAGCGGCTGGGCGGCATTCCGCTTCAGCCGCGAATCTCCTGCAGTGAACTGTTCGCGGCTGAAGCCGCTCCTACGACGGGGGTTCATACCGCGACTCCGGCAGCGCTACGCCCGCTGACGCGGCGTGACAGGCGATCGAAGTAGAGGTAGATCACCGGCGTGGTGAACAGCGTCAGCACCTGGCTGACCAGCAGGCCGCCGACCATCACCAGCCCCAGCGGCTGGCGCAGCTCGGCGCCGGAGCCCGAGGCGAGCATCAGCGGGATGGCGCCAAACAGCGCGGCCAGGGTGGTCATCAGGATCGGGCGGAAACGCAGCAGCGCCGCCTGGTAGATCGCCGCCTCGGGCACCATGCCCTGATGCCGTTCAGCCTCGAGGGCGAAGTCGATCATCATGATCGCGTTCTTCTTGACGATACCGATCAGCAGGATGATGCCGATGATGGCGATCAGCCCCAGGTCGTTACCGGTCAGCAGCAATGCCAGCAGCGCACCGACGCCCGCCGACGGCAGCGTGGAAAGAATGGTGATCGGGTGGATGTAACTCTCGTAGAGCACGCCGAGCACGATATACATGGTGACGATGGCGGCCAGAATCAGCAGCAAGGTCGACGACAACGACGCACGGAACGCCTCGGCGGCCCCCTGGAACTGGGTGTTGATGCCGCCCGGCAGGCCGATTTCCTGCTCGACCCGCTCGATCACCGCCACTGCCTCGCCCAGCGACACGCCAGGCGCCAGGTTGAACGACAGGGTCACCGCCGGGAACTGGCCGATATGGTTGACCAGCAGGCTGGCTGGCCGCTCCTCGACATGCGCCAGGGACGACAACGGCACCTGCTGGCCGTCACCGGTGGCTACATGAATCTGACGCAGCGCGGCCAGGCCGATACGCCCGCCATCGCGGCTCTCCAGCACCACGCGGTACTGGCTGGCCTGGGTGTAGATGGTGCTGATCTGGCGCTGGCCAAAGGCGTCGTACAAGGCATCGTCGATGGTGCCGACGTTGATACCCAGGCGCGCCGCGGCGTCACGGTCGATATCCAGGAACACCTGCAAGCCGCGGTTCTGCAGGTCGCTGGCCACGTCGGTCAGCTCCGGCTGCTCGCGCAGCGCCTCGACCAGACGCGGCGTCCAGGTCTCCAGCAGCGCGCTGTCGGGCGACTCCAGGGTGAACTGGAACTGGGTGCGACTGATGCGATCCTCGATGGTCAGATCCTGCACCGGCTGCATGAACAGTTCGATACCGGGAACCTTCGCCAGCTCAGGACGCAGACGCTCGATTACCTCACTGGCGGTGACGTCGCGCTCGGCGTGGGTTTTCAGGTTGATCAGCAGACGGCCGCTGTTGAGCGTCGGATTGTCGCCATCCACGCCAATCGACGAGGACAGACTGGCCACCGCCGGATCACGCAGGATGACATCCGCCAGGCGCTGCTGACGTTCGCTCATGGCAGCAAAGGAAATCGACTGCGGCGCCTCGGAAATACCCTGGATCACGCCGGTGTCCTGCACCGGGAAGAAGCCCTTGGGCACGGCCAAGTACAGCAGCACGGTCAGGCCCAGGGTCGCCACGGCCACCAGCAGGGTCAGCGGCTGATGCCTGAGCACCCACTGCAGCCAGACGCCATAGCGTTCGATCATGGCGTCGATGGCGCCACCGGCGGCGCGATAGAAGCGCCCTTCCTGCTCGGGTTTCTCGGCCTTGAGCAAGCGCGCGCACATCATCGGCGTGAGGGTCAGCGACACCACCAGGGAAATCAGGATGGCCACGGCCAGGGTGATGGCGAACTCGCGGAACAGCCGTCCCACCACATCGGCCATGAACAGCAGCGGGATCAGTACGGCAATCAGCGACAGGGTCAGCGAAACGAGGGTGAAGCCGATCTGCCGGGCCCCCTTGAGTGCGGCGTTGAGCGGCGTCTCGCCCTCCTCCAGATGGCGGGCGATGTTCTCCAGCATGACGATGGCGTCGTCGACCACGAAACCGGTAGCGATGGTCAGCGCCATCAGCGTCAGGTTGTTGATGGTGAAACCGGCCAGGTACATCACACCGAAGGTGCCGATCAGCGACAGCGGCACGACGATGGACGGGATGATGGTCGCCGACAGCTTGCGCAGGAACAGGAAGGTCACCATCACCACCAGGGCGATGGCCAGCAGCAGTTCGTGCTGCACATCGCGCACGGCAGCGCGGATGGTCTGCGTACGGTCGGTGAGCACCTTGACCTCGACACTGGCCGGCAGGCCCTCGGTCAGGTGTGGCAGCAGGGTCTGGATGCGGTCGACCACATCGATGACGTTGGCACCAGGCTGACGCTGCACGTTGACCAGTACCGCCTGATTGCGGTTGGCCCAGGCGGCCAGGCGCTCGTTCTCGGCGCCATCGATGATCTCGGCGACATCCTTCAGGCGCAGCGCGGCGCCGTTCTCGTAACTGAGGATCAGCTCGCGGTATTCGTCGACCGATTTCAGCTGGTCATTGGCGTCGAGCTGCGAGACACGGGTCGGGCCGTCGAAGTTACCCTTGGGCTGGTTGACGTTGCTGGCCGTGATCAGGCTGCGCACGTCGGCCAGGCTCAGGCCGTAGGACGCCAGCGCCTCCGGGTTGACGCGAATACGCACCGCCGGACGTTGCCCGCCGGCCAAGGTCACCAGGCCGACACCGCTGGTTTGCGCGAGCTTCTGCGCCAGGCGGGTATCGACCAGGTCGTTGACCTGCGGCAGCGGCATCGTCTTTGAACTCACCGCCAGGGTCAGCACTGGCGTATCGGCCGGGTTGACCTTGTTGTACACCGGCGGCGCCGGTAGATCGCCAGGCAGCAGATTGCTCGCCGCGTTGATCGCCGCCTGCACTTCCTGCTCGGCCACCGCCAGGGAAACATCCAGATTGAAGCGCAGGGTGATCACCGAGGCGCCGCCCGAACTGGTCGAGGACATCTGTTTGAGCCCGGCCATCTGCCCGAACTGGCGCTCCAGCGGCGCCGTCACGGCACTGGTCATCACATCCGGACTGGCGCCTGGATATAAGGTCAGCACACGGATGGTCGGGTAATCCACTTCCGGCAGCGCCGACACCGGTAGCAGGCGATAGGCGATCAGACCGCTGAGGAAGATCGCCACCATCAACAGCGTGGTGGCGACCGGCCGCAGGATGAAGGGGCGGGAAATATTCATGCGTCGTTCCGTGCTGCGCCCGGACGTGCGGAGCCATCGCGCTTGCCCTGGCGATCTCCAGGCTCGTTGGCCGCGCCGTCGGGGCTCTGCACCAGGTTCGGGTCGACCACTTCCACCTCGCTGCCGTGGCGCAGGCGGTCGGTGCCCTCCAGCACCAGCCGTTCGCCAGGCTGCACGCCACCGGCCACCAGGCTGCGCTCAGCGTCGCTGGCGGCGATGGTGACCTGACGGATGCTCACCCTGTTATCGTCACCCACGACGTAGACGAAGGTACCCTGGGTGCCGAACTGCACCGCAGCGGACGGAATGATGGTGGCGGCCTCACGGGTTTCAACGCGCAGACGCACGTTGACGAACTGATTGGGGAAGAGCATCTGCTCGGCGTTGTCGAAGCGCGCCTTGAGCTTGACCGTACCGGTGGTGGTGTCGATCTGGTTATCCAGGCTTTCCAGCACACCCTCGGCCAGTTTGAGACGCTCACCACGGTCCCAGGCCTCGACGGCCAGGGTCGTGCCGCCGCGGCGGCGCTGCAGCACGGCAGGCAGATCGCCCTCGGGGATGGTAAAGATCACCGCAATCGGATCGGCCTGGGTGATTACCACCAAAGGCGTGGTATCGCCGCTGCTGACCAGGTTGCCGATATCCAGCTGACGTAGGCCGAGGCGACCGTCGATGGGCGCGCGAATCTGGGTGAAGTCGAGGTTGAGCTTGGCCGTGGCGACATCGGCCTGGTTGCTCTGCAGACTGCCACGGTACTGATTGACCAGCGCCTGCTGGGTGTCCAGGGTCTGTTTGGCGATGCTGTCTTCGTCGTACAGCCCCTTGTAGCGCTGCAGGTCCAGTTCGGCGTTCTTCAGTTGCGCCTGGTTTTCCTGCAGCGCCCCCTGCGCCTGCTGCAAGGCCACCTGATAAGGACGTGGATCGATTACCGCCAACAGGTCGCCAGCCTTGACCTGCTGGCCCTCCTCGAACAGCACCTTGACCAGCTCACCGTCGACCCGCGAGCGTACGTTGACCGTGTTGTAGGAAGTTACCGTGCCAAGCGCCTTGAGCTCGATGGCGAACTCACCCTGCTTGACCTCGGCCACGCGCACCGGCACCGGCCCCATGTCTCCGAAACGGCCACGGCCCATCTGCTGGCTTTCTGGCTCGCTCGGCCAGAACCACCACAGCAGCAGAAGCAGCACAGCGAGCAACGTCAGGCCAATCAGCCACTGACGGGAGGAATTCGATGGAGACGGGGAAGCATTCGACATGGCAGGCGCAATATCACTTTTAAGGGGAGTCGGCACGATAAGCACTGGCCCGCGTCAAGCAAAGCCCATTTACCCGCTTTTTACGCTGCCCTTACGTTACTAACTGTTTGAGTCCGCGAAAAAATCTGGATCGGGCAAGGACTGTCGGCGTGCTCAGAACGTTCGGCTTGGTGCACAAATAAAAACGGCCTGCAGAGCAGGCCGTCTGGTTTTACTTGCCAATTACTTGAGCGCGGCCAGGGCAGCTGCGTAATTCGGCTCATCAGCGATTTCGCCAACCAGCTCGCTGTGCAGCACCTTGTCGTTTTCATCCAGCACTACCACGGCGCGCGCGGCCAGGCCGGTCAGCGGGCCGCTGGCGATGGCCACACCGTAGTTCTTGAGGAAGTCGGCGCCACGCAGGCTGGACAGGTTGACCACGCTTTCCAGACCTTCGGCACCACAGAAACGTGCCTGGGCGAACGGCAGATCAGCGGAGATGCACAGCACCACGGTGTTGTTCAGTTGACCGGCTTCGGCGTTGAACTTGCGCACGGAAGTAGCGCAGGTCGGGGTGTCGACGCTGGGGAAGATGTTCAGCACCTTGCGCTTGCCAGCCAGGCTGGCCAGGGTGACGTCGCTCAGGTCGCCAGCGACCAGGCTGAACGCTGGTGCCTGTTGGCCAACCTGCGGCAGTTGACCCTCGACCTGCACCGGGTTGCCTTTGAGAGTGACTTGCGCCATGGGAGTTTCCTTATCGTTCAGGGAGTTGAAGGGCAAATGTGTGACATGGGGTTCGCCGTGGCGAATGCTCCATCGAATGGCAGGTCACGGCCCGACCATGCGTCCAGACTAGCGCAGAAGCGCCGCCGATACACCCGCAGCCATGTAGGGATTTAGCAAAAGGTGGCGCGACCATCAGAAGTCCCGGCGATAGAACAGGTCGAGCGAGCTGGCCAGACCGCTGGCGGCCTCAAGATACAGGCGCCGGCTCAGCTCGTAACGCAGCGCGATGGTGTTGGCCGGCTCGAACACGCCCACGCCGTAACGCAGACTCAGGCGCTCGGTGATATTGCCGCTGGCCACCACACTGGTGGTCACGCCACTGCCCTCGGTGTCGAGCTGAAAATCCTGAATGCCCAGACTGGTGGCCAGGCTGGTGGTGAGCGAACTGCTGCCGGCCAGGCCAAGCGCCAGCGCTGCCTGGCCAAGCATGTTGTTGTCCCCCGTGCTTTGCCCCAAAGGCCGACCCAGTACCAGATAGGACAGCGCCTGTTCCTGGCTCATGGCCGGCTCGGCGAAGACCGTGGTGCTCGGCTGCTCGGCGCTGCCGGACAGACGGATACCGGCGACGACCGTGTCGACCCGGCGAATCGCTTCCACATCGAGGAACGGCTGATCGATGGGCCCGGTGAACAGCAGGCGTGCGCGGCGAATGGTCAGGCGCTGGCCGTAGGCGCGATAGCGGCCATTGACCAGATTCAGTTCACCGCGGGTATCGAGGTTATCGCCGATGTGCACGCGTCCACGCAGGTCGGCAGTCAGGCCGAAACCGCTGAAGGCCAGTTTGTCCTGCCCCACCTCGACATCGACATCCATGGCGACGCCCATGCCCTGCTCAGCTTCCGGGGTTTCACGACCGACCACCCGTGCATCACCGGAAACCTTGACCGTCGATGGCGGTAGTTCACGTACGCTGATCAAGCCACGCGGCACGCCAACCCTGCCGCTGACGGCCAGACGCTGGGCACGCAGCTGCAATTGCAAATCAGGCTCGACTTCCAGCTCGGCATAGGGCTCGACCTTCACCGGCAAACGCTGTCCCTGCAATGCCAGATCGCCGCTCAGCCCCTCGGCCCAGGTCAGTTCGCCACGCAGATTGCCACGCCCCTGCTCACCGCTGCGCCAGTCGCCGGAGAGCTGCACCTGCTCGCCCGAGATCAACGCCTGCAATTGCAGGTTCTCCAGGCTGATCGGCAGTTCGCTGCCGGACAACTCGCCGTCATCCAGACGTAGCTGGCCGTTGATCTGCGGCGCCAGCAGTTGGCCACTTATATTGCCGCTGCCCTGCAGCTTGCCTTCGAGCCTTTCCGCCATGGGTACGAAGGGACGCAGCACGGCGAGATCGAAACCGCTCAATCGAAACTCACCGCTGACCGGCTTGCTCGCCGGGCGTGGATCGATCTGCGCCTGCAGCAGCAACTCACCCAGGCGGCCACTGACGAAACGCAGCTCGCTGACTACACGCTGTGGTCGCAGCGTGCTGTCCAGACGCAGGCTGTCGTAGGGAAAGTCCAGCCACTGCTCTTCATCCGGCTGACGAATACGCAGATTGCCAGCGCCAGCATCGAGCCTGATCTGGCCGTTGGGACCGCTGTCGGGTAGCTCGACTTTCAGCTGTCCATCGAGACGGCCCTGCCAGGCGAAATCCTCGGGCAGCCAGGGCTGCAGGCTGGCCAGGGGGAAATTCTCCAGGCGCCAGTCCAGGCTGGGCTGCGGCATCAGCCGCTGCTGCCCGCCGCACAGGCTGGCATCGCCGGACTGCCAGCAATGCGCGCCCAGGTTCATGCGGCCGCTGGCCAAGCGCTCCAGGGTCGCCGCCTGCTGCAATTGCCAATCCTGCCCGCCGCTCTGTACACGGCCACTGGCAATACGACCGCGCCAGTCGCCCTGCTCGTTCAAGCCACCGTCCAGGGCCAAAGCCAGCTGCAGCAGCGGACCTTGCAGATCGATGTCCAGCGCCTGGCGACGCTGATCGCCACGACCTTCGGCCTGCAAGCGCCCAAGGTAGGTATCGCCGATGCGGATACCACGCAGATTCAAACCGATGCGCGCCTGCTGGCGGGCATCCAGCGTCGCGTCCAGCTGCAGGCGACGCAGACTGGGGTCGCCAAACGCAAGACGCTCCCCACTCAGCGCAAGCTGGCCTTGCGGCGCCTGCAAGGTGCCCGCCACGGACAACTGGCCCTGTACCTGCCCTTGCAGACCGGGCCAGAGTTGCCCCAGACGCGGTAACACCAACTCCAGCTGACCACGCAAACGCTGATCCAGAGCGCCCTGGCCGCTGATCCGGTTATCACCCAGACGTACCAGCAACCGCCCGAGCTGCCACTGCTCGCCGCTACCGGCACCCTGTACCTGCAATTGCACTGGCTGGCCACGCAGACGGCCATTGAGGTCGATATCGGCCTTGGCCTGCAGCGCACCGGCATTGAAGCTGCCCGAGGTATTCAGCGGCCCTGCCAGATTACCCGACATTTCCGCCAGCCAGTAGCCCGGGTCGAGGGCGCTGAGCTGCAGCATGGCCTGCCAGTCGACGCCGTCGGCAAAACCGACCTTGACCACCCCTTCGGCGCGGCCCTGGCCAGCAACCAGCTGCAATTGCGGCAGGCTGACCTGGCCGAGATCGCCACTGACCGGACTGCTCAGGCTGAAGGCACCCGCAGGCCCCTGCAACTGCGCAGCGAAGTTACCCAGGTAATTGCCTTCGCTATAGCTGACTTCGGCCTGCAGTTGTTGCAGTGCCACGGGTGGCGGCTCGTCCAGCGGGTACAGACGCTGCCAGGGGAAACTCAGCCAATCGAGCTTGGCATCGGCCTGAAACGCTTTGCTCCAGGCGAGCGTACCGCTGAGCTGCAGATGCTGCTGATCCTCGGCCTCGATTCGCAGCAATTCGATATCCGCCCCCCTGGCATCGACCCTGCCGCGCAAGGTCAGCGGCATCGGTGCCTGCTCGGCGGGCAGAGTGGCGCTGCCGTCGATGCGATAACCGCTGCTCAGGTCACCCTTTGCCGACAACGTCAGCGCCTGCAGGTGCAGCGTCTGCGGCAAGGCACTGCTGGCCTGAAAATCCTGGCTGGTTAGGCGCAGTTCGGCGGGCAGGTGCTCGGCCAGCGCCTGCACCTGTCCTTCGAGACGGGCGTCGAGATAGCCGCTGCTGTCAGCCTCGATCTTCAGGCTGCGCTGCAATTCGCCAGCTACCTGCAGCGCCACCTGCCAGGCCTTGCCATCGACTTCCGGTAACTGCAGGCGGCCGCTCAGGGCCAAGGGCCAATCGCCCTGCGGCGTCAGCTGGCCACTGAGGTCCAGGCTCAGGTCATCACGTTGCAAGGCCAGGCGCTGCAGCTCCACACCCTGCTCGTTCCAACTGGCGATCAGTTCGAGATCGCTCAGTTGCGTCTGGCCGTCCAGGCGCAGTTCGCCCAGCTGGATATCGCCCAATTGCAAGCGCAGTGGCAGTTTGAGGTTAGGCAGGCTCAACGGCTCATCGCTGCCCTCCCCACTGTCGGGCAGGGTCACGGCAATCTGCTGCAGATGCAGACGATCCAGGCACAGCGTCAGGCGCAGCAGGCAGGACGGCGACCAGACCATGTCCAGCTGCTGCAGCTCAACCCGCATATCATCTTGCTGCCAGATCAGCGCATCGGCCTGCCAGGCACCGCCCAGGCGTCCTGCGAAGTTGTCGACCTGCAAGCCTGGCACCTGGGCCAGCAGCCAACGGCTACCACCCTGGGTACCGAGCAGCGTCCACAAAGCTGCTACGAGCAGCAACACCAGACCGAGCAGACCGCCGGCCAGCCATTTCAGCAGGCGCCGACTCATAGCTCAGGCCCCATGGAGAAATGCAGGCGCACGCCACCGTCGTCGTCCAGCGCATGAGCGAGGTCCAGGCGCAGCGGGCCAACCGGCGATACCCAGCGCACGCCGAAGCCGACGCCGGTCTTCAAGGTGGGAATGTCCAGCGAATTGAAAGCGTTACCCTGATCGATGAAGGTCGCCAGGCGCCACTTGTCGGTGAGGCTGTACTGGTACTCGGCGCTGGCAGCAAACAGGTAACGGCCGCCAATCTTGTCGCCGCGATTGTTCTCCGGCGACAGGCTCTGGTAGTCGTAGCCACGCACGCTCTGATCGCCACCGGCGAAGAAGCGCAGCGACGGCGGCACGGCAGAAAAACCATTGGTTTCGGTACCGCCAAACTGTACCCGCCCGAGCAGACGGTGATTGTCGAATACGGTAGTCAGGCCCTTGAGCATGACGTTACCGTGCAGCACGTTGGCGTCGGACAGCACGCCATCGACAGCGCCGCGCAAGTCGAACTGCACGCGGTAGCCCTGGTTCGGGTCGAGGCGGTTGTCGCTGCGCAGCAGCGAGTAGCTGACGCCCGGCATCAACAGGGTGCTCAGCCCGGAATCGTCGCCCAGGCGATATTCCTCACGCTGCCATTTCACCGACAGCACGCGCTGCCAGCCACCGGGGCGCTGGCTGTGCCATTCCGGACCGAGGGTGAGTAACCGGCTCAAGCTGTCCTTGCTGGCCAGCTCCTCATATTGATAGCCGCCGGCCAGGCGCAGTTTGTCGGTCAGTGGCGGGTCACCGGGAATGTCGTACCACAGGCCAACGTTCTGCCGCGGGGCGGACAATTCGGTTTCCACCCCGTAGCTGTGCCCCTGCGGATTGCGCCAGTGGCGCGTCCAGTTGGCGCGCAGGCGCGGCCCGACGTCGGTGGAAAAGCCCAGCCCCAGGCCCATGGTGCGCGGCTCGCGCACCTGCAGCGCCACCGCCACGGGAATACGCAACTGGTCGGCCTGAGTCGGGATGGCATCGACCCGCACCGATTCGAAATAGCCACTCGACTGCAGCGCCTGATACAGCTCGGCGATCAATTCGGAGTCGTAGGGTGTGTCCGGATCGAACGGCACCATGCGCAGCAGCAGCTCTTTATCGAACGGGAAGTCACCGCTGAAGGCGATATCGCCCAGGCTGTAACGCGGCCCGCTGACGAACACCAGCTCGATATCGGCCACGCCGGCGGCCGGATCGATTTCCAGGCGCTGCCGGGAGAATCGGCCGTCGAAGAAGCCATAGCGCGAGGCCTGATTCTGGATCAGTCGCTTGGCATCCTCATAGCGCCCATGGTTGAGCACCGAGCCTGGCTGCAAACGACCGGCACTGGGTACACGAAAGGCAGACAGCTCGCTGGCAGGCCCTTCGATACGAATGTCGACGCTGCGCAGGCGAATGCGCTCGCCGGGCTCGACCTCGATCACCAGGCGCGGCGTTGCGCCCTCTTCGATACGGCTACGAATGCGCGCCTGGTAATAACCCAGGGCCTGAGCCGCCTTGTCGGCCTCGTTCTCGGCGATACGACGCAAGCGCCGCAACGACTGCGCGTCACGCCCATCGAGGCTGCCGACATAACCTTCGATATTGGCCTTGAGAGCCGAATTGCTCGGAGTGATTCGTACGTCGAGTTCGCTCGCTGCGAAAGCACCCGTACTGATCAGCAGCAGCGCCAGGCTACGCTGAAAATGTCCATATACGCTCATGGCGGAGGATGCTACCACGGAGCAGAGCCCACGCCAGAGCCGTTGCACGTGCGCCAGACAGCCGGAGTTCAGGCGCTGGCTCTGACCACCGGTTGCGGGTTGGGATGAAAGAACACGTGTTCGACCACCGGGCCTATGGCCAGCTCGCCGATTTCCTCGTAGCCCTGGCGCCGGTAGAAATCCAGATAGCGCGCATTGCCGGTATCCAGCACCACGCCTTGCGAGCCGCTGTCCTGTGCACACCAGTCGTGTAGCGCCTCGAGCAGCTGCTCGCCGCGATGCTGCCCCTGAAACTCGGGGTGAATGCCCAGTAGCGGCAGCACATGGTAAGGCCCGGGCGGCAGGCTGCTGAGCACCGCATCGTGGTACTCGAGATAGCGCTTGGTGCAGCTGAAACCGGTGCTCAGCAGCATGCGCAGACGCCACCCCCAGCTTTCGGTGATATCCAGGCGGCGCTGCGGTGGCGCGATCAGTGCTGCGCCGATCAGGCGGTCATCGATCAGCAGGCCAATGGCTGGCAGATCCTCGGCGAAGTGCTGCTGCACAAGTTCGCGAATCGTCGCGCGCACACGCTGATCAAAACCCGGTCGCTGCGCTTCGAACAGGTAGGCGAAGGTCGGCTCGTGGCGATAGGCGTGGTAGAGCAGCGAACGGACCTCGCGGGCGTAACCACCATCGAGCATGCGCACTTCTGCTGGAGCGTTGTTGGGCATGGCAGACCTCTGTTGTTATGCGTTGTGGGTCAGGCGCGTCCCAGCCAACTTAGCACCACCTCATGACGCCCGCCAGGCGCTGGCCGCGAGCGCCGAGGATCGGCTAGCATCGCCGTTTAATCTGAAAGTCGCGCAGCGACACCTTCACTCATACCCTTCTCCCTCCGGGAGAAGGTGGCGCGAAGCGCCGGATGAGGGAGGGCATGCCGCGAAGGCTTTCATCATCCGGGATGCTTCTCTTGGCATGCCCGTTAGCCCAGGACCCGCTGCCCATGAAAATCGTCTCCTTCAATATCAATGGCCTGCGTGCGCGCCCTCATCAACTGCAAGCCTTGGTCGAAAAACACCAGCCGGATGTGATCGGCCTGCAGGAAACCAAGGTGGCCGATGAGCAGTTCCCCGAAGCCGAGATCCGTCAGCTCGGCTACCACGTGCATTACCACGGCCAGAAAGGCCACTATGGCGTCGCCCTGCTCTCGCGTCAGGAGCCACTGAGCCTGCACAAGGGGTTTCCCGGCGATGGAGAAGACTCTCAACGCCGCTTCATCTACGGCACCTTCGCCGATGCCAATGGCAACCCGGTCACCGTCATGAATGGCTATTTCCCGCAGGGCGAAAGCCGCGATCACCCGGTGAAGTTCCCGGCCAAGCAGCGCTTCTATGCCGACCTGCAGCAACTTCTGGTGGAGCACTTCGATCCGCAGCAGGCGCTAGTAGTGATGGGCGACATCAACATCAGCCCGGAAGATTGCGACATCGGCATCGGCGAGCCCAATCGCCTGCGCTGGCTGAAAACCGGCAAGTGCAGTTTCCTGCCGGAGGAACGCGAGTGGCTGGCGACGCTGAGGAACTGGGGCCTGGTGGACAGCTTCCGCCACCTCAATCCCGAGGTGAATGACCGTTTCAGTTGGTTCGACTACCGCAGTCGCGGCTTCGAAGACGAGCCAAAGCGCGGCCTGCGCATCGACGTGATCCTCGCCAGCCAGCCGCTGCAGGCGCGCTTCAAGGATGCCGGCATTGATTACGACCTGCGTGGAATGGACAAGCCATCGGACCATGCGCCGATCTGGCTGGAACTGGCGTGAGACTGGGCGCGTGTAGATGACGCGCCCTGTAATATGACTGCAACTCGACTGACTTAATCTGCGCGGCACTTTCTCTCACCCACTAGAAGGTGCCTGCCGCATGCCGCGCGCCCTGCCTGCCATCGACCGCGACCTCTGGGGTCGTACTCTGTCCCTGCTGCTGATCGGTTTCATCTGCTACGCCCTCCCTCTTTCCGTCTTCGCCGCACTACCAGCCTCCGAGGGTAACCAACCGGTACTGCGCATCCAGGGCTCCAACACCATTGGCGCCAAGCTCGGCCCGGAGCTGGTCAAAGGGCTGTTCGAAGCTCAGGGCCTGCACGATATCCACAGTGAAGAAGGTGCCCGGGAAAACGAGCAGCGCCTGCTCGCGCGACGGGCCGACGGTCGCCAGGTGATAGTCGAAGTTGCCGCTCACGGCTCCGGCACCGGTTTTACCTCGCTCAAGGACGGCAGCGCCGATCTGGCCGCCTCGTCGCGGCCAATCAAGGATGGCGAAGCCGCTACCCTGGCGACCCTTGGCGATCTGCGCAGTCCGCAGAGTGAACAGGTCATCGCCATCGATGGTCTGGCGATCATCGTCCATCCATCGAACCCGATTGGAACGCTGAGTGTGGAGCAGATCGCGCAGCTGTTTTCCGGCGAGATCGGAGACTGGGCTGCGCTGGGCGGCAAACCCGGCAAGGTTCGCCCCTACGCACGCGATGACAATTCCGGCACCTACGACACCTTCAAGGAGCTGGTGCTGGCTCCAGGCGGGCGCGCACTCGCCGCAGGCGCGCAACGCTTCGAATCCAGCACCCAATTGTCCGACGCGGTGAGCAGCGATGCCAATGGCATCGGTTTCATTGGCCTGCCCTACATCCGCCAGGCCAAGGCTGTCGCCGTCGCTGCGGGTAATTCTCAGCCGATGCCACCGAGCACCACGCTGATCGCCACCGAGGACTATCCCCTGGCACGCCGCCTGTTTCTCTACAACGACCCGCAACTGGCTAATCCCTGGGTACGCGCGCTGATCGACTTCGCCCACAGCCCACGCGGCCAGGCCATTGTCGACAATAGCGGTTTCATCGCCCAGACCGTCCAGGCGGTCAAGGTCGCCGCGGATGCGCAGATGCCAGCGGAGTACCAGCAACTGGCAAAGCAGGCGCAGCGCCTGTCGGTGAACTTTCGCTTCCAGGAAGGCAGCGCAACGCTGGATAACAAGGCCCATCGCGATTTACAGCGAGTACTGGACTATCTCAAGCAACACGACAAGCTGCAGGACAAGGTGGTGCTGGTGGGTTTCGGCGATCCGAAGAGCGACCCCGAGCGCGCCGAACTGCTGTCGAAACTGCGCGCCATGGCCGTGCGCCGCGAGCTGGCCAAACAAGGTGTGCTGTTTCGTGAAATCACCGGTATGGGCAGCGAGCTACCGGTGGCGGCCAATGATCAGAACAATGGCCGTATCCGTAATCGCCGCGTCGAAGTCTGGGTCTACTGACGCCTGAAAATATTTCCTTACAAAGGGCTTGGCAGAGTGAGGGCTCGGCGCTAGTCTTTGCAGCGCGTGACGCCGGGCCCCTCTGGCGGTGAGTATTCTCACCGTGATGTCGGAGTCACTGAGTCGATTTCTTTCAACTCAGGCAGACATAAGGGAGGGCTCATGGACGCTCTACTTGCATTTTTGACATCCCCCATCTTCGGTACCCCCGGCTGGTTCTGGCTGGCCTTTCTGGTACTGATCATCACCCTTCTGGTACTCGACCTCGGCGTGCTGCATCGCGATCAGCATGAAATCGAGATGCGCGAGAGCCTGCTGCTGTATTCCGGCTATTTCAGTGTCGGCGTCGCCTTCGGCGGCTGGATCTGGTGGCAGCTCGGCGGTACCAAGGCGATGGAGTACTACACCGGCTTCCTGGTGGAGCAATCGCTGTCGATGGACAACGTCTTCGTCATGGCGATGATCCTCGGCTACTTCAACATCCCGCGTAAGTACCAGCACCGCGTGCTGTTCTGGGGCATTCTCGGGGTGATCGTGCTGCGCGCGATCATGATCGGTCTGGGCACGGCCCTGGTGCAGCAGTTCGACTGGATTCTCTACCTCTTCGGTGCCTTCCTGCTGTTCAGCGGCATCAAGATGCTGCGCAGCGGCGGTGACGAAGAGTCGCATCCGGACCTGGCGCAGAATCCGGTGATCCGCTTCGTGCGCAAGCACATTCGCGTCACCGATGAGCTGCACGAAGGCAAGTTCCTGGTGCGTCTGAAGGATCATGTCAGTGGCAAGCCGCTGCTCTATGCCACCCCGCTGCTGCTGGCGCTGGTGCTGATCGAACTGGCCGACCTGGTGTTTGCGGTGGACAGTGTGCCGGCGGTACTGGCCATCTCGCAGGACCCGTTCATCGTCTACACCTCGAACATATTCGCCATTCTTGGCCTGCGCGCGCTGTACTTCGCTCTGGCCGCACTGATGCACCGCTTCATCTACCTGAAGTACGCCCTGGCGCTGGTGCTGATGTATATCGGCGGCAAGATCTTCCTGCACGACCTGATCAAGGTTCCCGCCCTGCTCTCGCTTGGCGTCACCCTGGGACTGCTGGCAGGCGGGGTGATCCTGTCGCTGCTCAATACCCGCGACCAGAGAGCCCCGGAACACTGAGAAACGGCGTAGCCCAACAAAGTCGACGACTGACAAACAAAGAGGCCCGCAGATGCGGGCCTCTTTGCTTTGGCTTGCGGGATCAGCGGCTGGCTTTCATCACGTCGCGGGGCACGTACTTGCCAATCTCGAACTTGCCGATGGCTGCGCGATGCACCTCGTCCGGGCCATCGGCCAGGCGCAGGGTGCGCTGCATGGCGTACCAGTAGGCCAGCGGGAAGTCGTTGGAGACGCCCGCGCCGCCGTGCATCTGGATCGCCCGGTCGATCACCTTGAGCGCCACGTTGGGCGCCACCACCTTGATCTGGGCGATTTCGCTGGCGGCGATCTTGTTGCCCACGGTATCCATCATGTAGGCCGCGTTCAGGGTCAGCAGACGCGCCTGGTTGATCTCCATGCGCGAATCGGCGATGTGATCGATATTGCCACCCAGACGCGCCAGCGGCTTGCCAAAGGCGGTCCGCGAAACGGCGCGCTTGCACATCAGCTCCAGGGCGCGCTCGGCCATGCCGATCGAACGCATGCAGTGGTGGATACGGCCCGGGCCGAGGCGTCCCTGGGCGATCTCGAAGCCACGCCCTTCACCGAGCAGTACGCTCTCGTAGGGCACGCGCACGTTCTCGAACAGCACTTCAGCATGGCCATGCGGCGCGTCGTCATAACCGAACACCGGCAGCGGGCGCAGTACGGTGACGCCTGGCGCATCCATCGGCACCAGGATCATCGAGTGCTGCTGGTGGCGCGGCGCGTCCGGGTTGGTCAGGCCCATGAAGATCATCACCTTGCAGCGCGGGTCGCAGGCACCGGAGGTCCACCACTTGCGGCCATTGATGACCCACTCATCGCCTTCGCGGCGAGCATTGGCCTGCATGTTGGTGGCGTCGCTCGAAGCCACGCCTGGCTCGGTCATGGCGAACGCGGAACGAATCTCGCCGGACAGCAGCGGCTCCAGCCATTGCTGCTTTTGCGCCTCGTTGCCGTAGCGCACCAGCACTTCCATGTTGCCGGTATCCGGCGCGGCGCAGTTGAACGGCTCGGGGCCGATCAGCGAACGTCCCATGATCTCCGCCAGCGGTGCGTACTCGGTGTTGGTCAGGCCGGCACCGTAGTCCGACTCGGGCAGAAACAGGTTCCACAGACCTTCGGCTTTGGCCTTGTTCTTCAGCTCCTCCATGATCGCGGTCGGCTGCCAACGATCACCTTCGGCCACCTGCTGCTCGAACACCGCTTCAGCCGGGTAGACGTGCGCCTCCATGAATGCGCTGACGCGCTCACGCAGCTCTTGAACCTTCGGGGAATAGGCGAAATCCATGGAATTACCTGTTTGCAATAAAGGGTGAGAGGTTGTGGAAATGATGCTAGAACAGCGCTTAAGATTTATCTAACCTATTTTCAGCGTGTATGAACATTCATAACCGATATATGATCGATTGAAATCGACGCCCCCTGGAGCACTGCCGGCATGAACCTGACCAAGGTGGATCTGAACCTCTTCATCGTCTTCGACGCCATCTACACCGAGGCCAACCTGACCCGTGCCGGGCAGATCGTCGGCATTACCCAACCAGCGGTTTCCAACGCCCTCGCCCGTCTGCGCGAAACCTTCAACGATCCGCTGTTCGTGCGTACCGCACAGGGCATGGTGCCGACGCCGATGGCGCAGAACATCATCGGCCCGGTGCGCAACGCCCTGCAGTTGCTGCGCGTTTCCGTGCAGGAAAGCCGCACCTTCAACCCGCAGCAGGCCGGCAAGACCTACCGCATCAGCATGACCGACCTGTCGGAGCAGATCCTCCTGCCACCGCTGTTCCAGCGCCTGCGTCGCCTGGCGCCGAACGTGTGCATCGAGAGCTTTCTGGCCAAGCGCCGCGAAACCACCAAGGAACTGGCCGCGGGCCGTCTCGATTTTGCCGTCGACGCGCCACTCAATACCGACCCGCAGGTTCGTCACGTCAAGTTGTTGGATGATCGTTACGTCTGCGCCATGCGCCAGGGGCATCCGCTGGCCAAGGACAAGATCAGCCTCGACGAATACCTGTCACTGAGCCACATCCATATCTCCAGCCGCCGCAGTGGCCTTGGCTACGTGGATCTGGCCCTGGGCAAGATGGGCATCCAGCGCAAGATTGCCCTGCGCTCGCAGCACTACCTGATGGCCGGTAGCGTGCTGCAGCAGACCGACATGGTGATGACCGTGCCGGAGCGCTTCGCCCGCCGTCACAATCTGCATCATGTGGCACTGCCGGTCGGCGATGTGCCGGCCCTGGAAACTCACCTGTACTGGCACGAAAGCACCGATCAGGACCCGGCCAACCGCTGGATGCGCGAGCAGATGATCGAGCTGGCGCAGCAGGTCGCCGCGCAGGAGAAAAAGGCCGAGCAAGCGGCTAATAACTGACCGCTCGGCATTGAACGCAAAAAGGCCCGCATTAGCGGGCCTTCTCGTTGTTGCGGGGTTCAATCAGCGAGCGATCTTGCCATCCACCGACAGCTTGCCGGCGCCTTCGAACACCAGCGCTACGCTGATGGCCAGCAGAGCCAGGGCGAACTCGTAGCCATTGTTGCTCATGAAGAAACCGTTGGCGAAGTGCACAGTGAAGATCGCCACCAGCATGGTCACCGCCAGTACCGCCGCAGCCGGACGTACCAGCAGACCGATGATCAGCGCCACGCCGCCGAAGAACTCGGCGCTACCAGCCGCCAGCGCCATCAGGTAGCCCGGAGCCAGACCGATGCTTTCCATCCACTGCGCCACGCCAGCCAAGCCATAACCACCGAACCAGCCAAACAACTTCTGCGCGCCATGGGCGGCGAAGGTGATGCCGGCGACGATACGCAGGATGGTGATGCCGAAGCTGGCCTGGGTGGCGGTGATGTTCTTGATCAGGTTGTTCATTACAGCGCTTCCTTCGTGTGTGGGAGTTGATGGCGCACAGAATAGCCAATTTATTCGATTAAAAAACAGCAAAATACCGGTAATTAATATCGAATAAATAAATATTTAGTTGGCCGTCAGACGCTGCCTTTGCGGTTCGAGCAGATAGCGCTCACGGTCATAAGCAAGGTAGTACTTATTCACCGCATTCACATAACTCACCACGCCCATGCCCATCTGCTCCATGGCCACACGTTCGACCTGGAAGAACCACTGATTGGGATTGAGGCCACGCCTGCGTGCTTCGGCGCGCAGGCTCTGCACCCGCTGCGGCCCCAGGTTGTAGCCAGCCAGGACGAAGGCCATGCGCTCGCGCTCGTTGAGCTGCGGGCTGTTGAAGAAGTTGCGGCGGATCATCGCCAGGTACTTGCTGCTGGCCTGGACGTTACCGTCGAGGTTCTGGATGTTGCTCACCCCGACGCTACGCGCCGCCGCCGGGGTAATCTGCATCAGCCCGGTCGCGCCGCTGGCGCCGCGCGCCGATGGGTTCAATGTTGACTCCTTGAATGCCAGCGCAGCCAGCATCAGCCAATCGAAACCCTGCTGCTCGGCATGCTGCTGCAGCACCGGGCGCACCTTCTCCAGACGCTGTCGTTCAGTGCGCCCCAGTGGCGAATGCACCTTGTACAGCCGTCGATAGACGCGCTGGAACGCCGCATCCTGGTCGGCCGGGCTCTGATAGCTACTGAAGAAACGGTCAATGCTGGCACGCAGCATCGGCGCATCGGGGCGCACGAACCATTTCATGTCGCCATCGCGCGCCAGGATCAGATGCTTGTCGACGCGCAACTTGGGCATCACCTTGGCCCAACGCTCGGCGATCGGCAACTCCACCGCAGTGCGTTCGAAGATGCCGGCCTGAACCATTTCCAGTACATCTTCGACGGCCAGGCTGGGGTCGACCCACTCGACCACGATGGGTGGCAGCTTGCGATCAGCCAGCTGCTGGTTGATCAACCGTAGCGCGTCACCCACGGCGCTACCCGCTGGCAATGAAAGACTACGCCCGGCCAGCTGTTCGAGGCTGCGGTAATGCCGGTTGCCTTGCTTCGATACCAGCACCAGCGGTACTTCGCGGCGAATCGCCGTACTGGCACTGACATCGTGCCCGGTGCGTACATTGAGCAGTTCGCCGGGGGCGACCAGGTCGCCCTCGCCGCGCTGCAATGCGCCTAGCAACTGATCCTTGGCTTTGGGGATGATCTTCAATCTGAGGCTGCGACCATCTCGAGAATTGCGGTTGAGGTACTGCTCGAATGCCCGCAGGCGATGGTATTCGACGCCAATGCTCTGGCCCTTGACCGAGCCCGAGCTGTTACGGCTCTGGTTGACCAGCACGCGCAGCTCACCGCTGCTGCGAATCGTCGGCAGATCACGCGCACTGCGAGCCTGGCTGCCTACCTCCGGCGGGCCGGCCACGCGCGCACTGACCGACAACGGCAGCGCGGCCAACAGGCACAGGATCAGCAGCAATCGCGACATCGACTCTCCAGAGAAGGCGGTTGGCCGCCGAAACCTTGATCCGGTTGGCAACCTGCTGCATGCCCTTGCACGACAGACCGCACCAGCCGTAAACCCGCCAAACAGGTTCCCAAGGCTGGCGGGGCGCGGAGATTGGCACAGCCAGACGCTGCAGCGCCACCCCACAACCTTGCATCAACCTTAAAAACAGCGACCAACTTATTGTTTTAAATCGACTTCCTGACGAACGGACACCATCTGCTATTCTGCCCCTTCGCGTTCAACAGGTGGCACCATGCAACTCATCGATATTGCCGTCAATCTCACCCACCCCAGCCTCGCGGTGCAGGCCGAGGCGCTACTCGAACGCGCTTATGCAGCCGGCGTGTGTCAGCTGGTGCTGACCGGCACCAGTCTGAATGAAAGCGAAGCCAGCCTCGCACTTTGCCGACAGCTGGATAGCAGCGGTGAACGCTTGTTCAGCACCGCCGGGGTTCATCCGCACGACGCCAGCTCGTGGAACGGTGCCAGCAGCCGCGCGCTCAAGGCGTTACTAGCCGAGCCACAAGTGCGCGCCGTAGGCGAATGCGGACTGGATTTTGATCGCGACTTCTCGCCACGCCCGGCACAGGAAAAAGCCCTGGAAGAACAGCTAGCCCTAGCCGTCGAACTGCAGATGCCGGTATTTCTACATGAGCGTGAAGCCAGCCAGCGCCTGCTGGAAATCCTGCGCAACTACCGCGATCAGTTGCCCGCAGCGGTGGTGCACTGTTTCACTGGCGAGCGGCGCGCGCTCTATGCCTATCTCGATCTCGACCTGCATATCGGCATCACCGGTTGGGTCTGCGATGAGCGTCGCGGCACGCACCTGCATCCGCTGCTCAAGGACATCCCCGGCAAGCGCCTGATGCTGGAGACCGATGCGCCCTTTCTGCTACCGCGCAGCCTGCGGCCAAAGCCCAAGAGCGGGCGTAACGAGCCCGCCTTTCTCGGCGAGGTGCTGCGGGAGGTGGCGTTGCACCGCGGGCAAAGCGAGGAAACCCTGGCAGCACAGACCACAGCCTGTGCGCGAGCGTTCTTCGATCTACCAGCCATACTGCAGGGCTCGACACCAGAGTATTGATTGACGTCAAGACTCTGGCCATTCATCGAGGCATACTGCTGGCACTTAGCCGGCAGTTGAAAAACTAGCTACGTTGCCATTGCTGCGTTAAAAACAGGCTCACAGTCGCAGACTGAACGCGCTTTAGCGCGGCCCCGAAGGGGTGAGCGAAGCGAATCAAGTGCTCATTTACAACTCGTAAAGTCGGGCGCGACCCCGGTCGTTTTTCGCCTGTTTTTGCGGGGCCGCCATCGGTATTGCACTGGCTGCCTCGCCTACATTTTTTCAACGGCCTGCTAGCCAATAGCGAACGCAGCGAGACGGATAACAACAGCATGGGCGCCTGGATCAGCGATCTTTCTCTCAAATACAAATTCTGGGCGGTCAACGCCGTCGCCTTCGTCATCAGCCTGATGCTGGTGCTGTTCGCCCTGCATACCGAGCAACAGGCACGCAGCGCCGATGCCAGGAAGGCTGCAATCGCGCAGGCGCGCCTACTCCAGCAGTGGCCGCAGCAGGCAGCACTGCCCAATTCGAGCAACATCCAGATGGGCAACGGCAGCCTGCCAGGCGCTCAAGGTGGCCCCGACGCCAGTGGTTGGCAGGCAGTGAAGCATGACGCCCGGTTCGGCGACTCGCCGGTGATCGGCGCGCAGCGTGTCACCCTCAGCGATGGGCGCACTCTGGCAATCATGGCGCGCGCGCCCAGCCTGCTCGACCTGTTCGCCCAGCACGCACTGACCTACGCCATCGCAGTCGCCGTGTTGATGCTGTTGCTGCTGGCTGCCTCGCAGCTGTTGATCCGCTTTCTCTTGAGCCACCTCAACACCCTCAAGGACGTGATACTGCAAGCCGAGCGCAGCGGCGACCTGTCCCTGCGCGTACCGCTGAGCAGCCGTGATGAGGTCGGTCAGATGGCTGCCGCCTTCAACGCCATGCAAGCCGGCTATCAGCGCGTGGTCGGCACCGTCGGCCAGGTGGCTGGCGAGCTGAACAGTGGCACCCGCGATATGGCCGAGCGCATGGGAGCCGTGCGCCAGGGCATGCTCAGCCAGCAAAGTGAAACCGACCAGGCCGCCACCGCGATCAACGAGATGTCGGCGACCGTGCAGCATATCGCCGATCACGCTGGCACCACCCGCGATCAGTCGCTCAATGCCGATCAGCTAGCGCGCGCAGGCCAGCAGGTGGTCGAACGGGTCGAGCAATCCATCGCGGCCCTGTCGCAAGGTGTGGGCCAGAGCGCCGCCAGCATCGAGCGCCTGGCCGAAGACAGCCAGCACATCAGCCGCGTGGTCGGTGTGATTCACGGCATCGCCGAACAGACCAACCTGCTCGCCCTCAATGCGGCCATCGAGGCCGCCCGCGCCGGTGAAATGGGCCGCGGTTTCGCCGTGGTCGCCGACGAGGTACGCAACCTGGCCAAGCGCGTGCAGGAGTCCACCGACGAAATCACCCAGATGATCGGCAACCTGCAAGGCGGCACCCGCGACGCCGTAGAGTTCATGCGCGAAAGCTCGGAGAACGCCAACCATTGCGTACAACTGGCGCAAGAAGCCGGCGAGTCACTGGCGGCGATCACCGCCGCCGTGGCGCTGATGCGTGACAGCAATACGCAGATCGCCGTGGCCGCCACGCAGCAGAGCCAGGTGGCCGAAGAGATGAGCCGCTCGGTGGTGGGCATCCGTGACGTCACCGAACAGACCGTCGGGCAGACGCTAGAGTCGGCCGCCACTAGCCAGCAACTCGCCCAACTGGCAGGCGAGCTGAACAAGGCCATCCGCCAGTTGCGCCTGTAGAGGGTGCCGTTTAGGCAGAAGCCTATCTGCGCCATAGCCAGGAGCAATTCGCTCTGCATGGGCGGCACTCCTAGACTCGCTTCATCGAGTCGAGGATCGCCCCATGAGCAAACGTCACCCCAACCTGCTGGCCTGGCAATGGCGTCATTACGCCAGCCAGCATCGGCACCCCACCAACCTGCTGCTGCACCTGATTGCAGTGCCGCTGTTCCTGCTATCGCTGGTTGTGCTGCTGATCGGCCTATGGCATCTGCGGTTCGTGCCATTGGCGCTGGGCAGCATCGGCCTGATCGCCTCCTTGGCGCTGCAAGCTCACGGCCACAGACTGGAACAGCAGCCAGCGGAACCCTTCGCCGGCAAGAGTGATGCGGTGAAGCGTCTGCTACTGGAACAGTGTGTGACCTTCCCGCGCTTTCTTTTCAGCGGCGCGTGGTGGCGCGCCTGGCGCCAACGTCGGCGCCACTGAATCAGGCAAAAACGGTCACGGTCTGCCGGCTCAAGGCGATCAGCTCACCTGCAGCGGTCCACATCGCAGCAGCCACGTGCCCGTAACCGTCGCGGGCATGTTCGATATCCGCGCGATACAGGCACCAGTCTTCACTGCTGAGGGTGTGTAGGGGCTGGACGAACTCGATGGTCCAGGTCAGCGAGCTGCCCGGCGCCGGGCTTTTCAGATACGGCAGTACCGCAGGCGGCCAGGCATCGACCAGTGCCAGCACATGCGCCTCGCTGAGCGCCTGCGGTTCGCGCTCACCGCGCAAGCGCACCCAGCCGCCCATCTGCCGCGACGGCGTGTTGCTGAAAGGCATGCCGCCAATCCCCCAACGCATGGCCAGAAAGCGGGTGAACTCCGGCGTGACATTGCGCACGTAGGGCAACTCCTGGCACTGCTCGACCGGCGTGATCTGCGGCGCGGCAAGTGCCTCCACGGCAATCGCCGAAGGACGCGAGGCGCCAAAGCTGCCCTGCACCACGGTCACTACCTGGCCGTCCTGAACCGCACGCAGGGACATCTGGCTGACCGCCTTGCCCTCGCGCAGCACCTCGGCCTGGAAACTGACGGGAACATCCGGCGCCACCGGCCCGACGAAGGTGATGGCCAGCGAGCGCACCGGTCGGCCCTGCGGCACCTTGGCGCGCATCGCCTCGAACGCCAGTGCCGCCACCAGGCCACCGAAACTGGCGCGTCCCTGCCCCCATTCGGCCGGAATCACTACGGCATCGGGATCGCGGCGCACCGCTTCGAGCATTTCGGAAAAGATCATAGGCACCTCGGCATTCATCGATGGCGATGATCTTAGGGGATGGCGACAACTGAACGATAGCCTGTATGGATGCCTATTCGGTCATATTTGCGGCGAAAATGTCGTCTTATTGCGCATTGGGAAAATCGCCATACAGCGCCAACAAGGCTCCATCAGCGCGCTGCTCAGCGGCCTGCTGAGCCTGCAGCCAGATTGCCCGACAGGGGCTCAGCGACTCAATCGCGTCGGCCTGCGCCAGCCATTGCAGGTGGTCGTGCCAGTCGCCCAGGGCGCTTTGCGCACGTTTGAGCCTGAGTTGCGCCGCCTTGCTCAAACGACTGTGTGCCGGGTAGGTTTCAGCGGCGTAGCGCACACGTTTGATCAGCAGACGCAGGCGATGACGGTCATGCGCCGGATCGCGCAACGCGCGGGCCAGTTGTCGTTGCTGGCGTCGCAAACGACGTCGGATGCGCTTGTCTACATCGTTCAATTGGCCTTGCCTGGCAGCATCACGCCAATTCGCCGGCCAGCTGTCGAGCAACAGCATCAGGTCGGCCAATTCACGACTGCTGGCAATGGCAGCGTAACCTGCGGCGCGCTGGCTCTCATCGGCAGGCGCCAGATGGACCAGGCCCAGGCGCGCCAACTCGGCCACCAGCACCTCACGATCACGCAGTGGCCCGCTGAGGCGGCCCAGCACAGCGGCACCCTGTTCCAGAGCCTCCACCGCTGGCAGACCGCGCAACGGACGCAACAGACTGCGCAATTGCCGCAAGGCAATGCGCAGGTCGTGCAACGCCTCGGTGTCGGTGCAGTCGGCCAGCCGCGCCTGGCAGGCATACAGCCGTACCTGCAGAGCCAGGACGCGCCCCAGGCAATGTTCGATGAAATCGCTCATGCTCGCTCCTCTCAAACGGCGATGTGCCCAGGCTAACAGCCCGGCCATTCACTCACACATGTGGCCCACAGGCCGTTGAAAAACGACCTGCCTATGGGCGCTAACGCGACAGGCGCCAGGGTAATGCTTTGCGCAAATCACTCAACGCCTGCCGCAGGGCATCACGCGAAGCTGGCCCGCCAGCATAGCGCTGCTGCTCGAAGCAACGGGCAAATGTCTCGATCTGCGCCGCCTGCTCAGGCAGCTGCTGCGCCGCACGCAACGCGAAGGAGCGCGCACCCTCACCCGCTTCTCGGCGCACGTCATGGCGCGCCAGCAGCCGCTCGAACTTGCGAAAAGCCTGGCGTTGCGGATCAGGTCGTTGTTGCCAGGGCTTGAGCAACCACAACGCCAGCAGGCCAATCAAAAGAGCGCCAGTGCCCACCAGAGCGAGCGCCAGGCGCTGCCAATCGAGACCGCCGAACCAGTTCTGCAGCAGTTTCAGCTGCTGCTCACCCTGGTAACCCAGCACCCAGCGCTGCCAGCCGTAATTGAGGTTCTCCCAGCTCATGCGCAGTTGATTGAGCCAGGCCAGCTCGCGGTAGCGCAGCGGCGAGAAGGGCTGGTCCTCGAGAAAGCCATCCTCCTCGGTCAAGGCCTCTTCCAACCCTTGTTCGATACGCTCCGGCGCGACCTGAAATGTCGGATCGACGCTGCGCCAGCCGCGGCCCGGCTGCCAGTACTCGACCCAGGCATGGGCGTCGAACTGACGTACCTGGATGTAGTTGCCGTTAGGATTGAGCTCGCCGCCCTGATAACCGGCGACCACCCGTGCGGGGATACCCGCGGCACGCAGCACGAAGGTCATGGCGCCGGCATAGTGCGCGCAGAAGCCGCGTCGGGTGTTGAACAGGAAATCGTCGATGCTGTCGCTGCCCAGAGGCTGTGGGCGCAACGTGTAGACGTACGGCTCATGGTTGAAATGCTGCAGCACTGCCGCCACCAGCGCGTCAGCCTGCGGATACTGCGCCTTCAGTTCAGCCGCCCAGGCGCGACTGCGCGGGTCGCCCTGCTGGGGCAATTGCAACGCCTGACGGATACCTGGCGGTTCGGCCTGCGCCTGCCGCACGGCCTCAGGCCAGGAGCGCACCTGGTACAGCAACGGCCGATCCACCGGACGCAGTCTCTGCCAACGGAAGTCGTTCATCATCCGCCCGCTGTCCTGCGCCATCTCGCCGACATCCAGCGCGTACAGCCAGCGCTTGCCGCTGGGCTGCATGATGATGCTGTAATCGAGCGGCTCACCGGCCTTGTTCCACTGCGGAGCTACGGGTATGTCGGCGTAGCCGGACTGCGACCAGCGCCGGCCATCGAAGCGCTCCAGCGTCAGAGCACGCCAGTACAGCTGCCCTCTGGGCGGCACTTCACTCTCAAAACTGGCGCGAAAGGCCAGTGCCGAGGAGCGACTGAGCTCGGCGATATCGGCCGGCTCCATACTGTCCGACAGCCCCGTGACGCCCTTGTCGTTAGGCAGTGGCAGCGACCACAACGGACCCATGCGCGGAAAGAACACGAACAGCAGAAGCATCAGCGGCATCGCTTGCAGGACCAAGCCACCCGCCAGGCGCAGGGGCGGCCAGGGGCGTTCGGCAAAACCACTGTGCTGCAGGCCGACCAGTGCGGTCAGCAACGCCGTGACCGGCAGCAGGCTGTAGAGCGCGGCCAGAATGCCGTCCTCGAACAGATAGGCGGTCACCACGCAGAAGAATCCCAGGAAGATCAGCACCAACGCATCGCGTCGCGTGCGCATCTCCAGCAGCTTGAGAGTGAAGGTAGCGATCAGCAGCACCGACGCCGCATCCAGCCCCACCAGGGTGCCGCGCGAAAGCAGGATACCCGCCAGCACCAGCAGCACCAGGCCGCCCTTGGCCCAGCCATTGGGATAGCGCGCACGCATGCGGAATATCTGCACACGCCAAGCGGCAGTGCCCAGCCACAGCACGATCATCCACAGCGGCAAATGCACCAAGTGCGGCACGATCACCAGCACCTGGGCGACCAGCAACCAGGTCAGGGCAATTCTCGGGATACCCGGCAGGCTGCTCATGCGCGTGCTCCGAACAGCGCCAACGCGCGCAGGCAGGCATCGCGATGGCCTTCACCATAATCCGGGGCGATCACCTGCCCGGGCAGTTGCAGGCCGAACGCCTGTTGCCGCTCGGTGAACTGCAGCACCCAGTAGCAGAGCAGCGACAAACGCATTTCGCTGTCGCCGCCCAGGCTGTCGAAGTCCAGCCACAGATCGCGGCCGCTGAGCATGGCGAAATCCTTGACCAGCAGGCCCTGGCCACGTGAATAGGCCTTCCAGTCCAGACGCCGTTTCGAGTCGCCTGGCTGATACTCGCGCAGGCCCTGGAAATCATCGGCACCCTGGCCGCGGGCACGCATGCCCTCCTCTTCCTCGTCGCCCAGGCCCGCCGACAACGGCAACTCGCCCTCCAGCGGCCGCGGGTAGACCAGCACCGCCTGATCCAGATCGACCCAGCTCCAGGCCACCAGCAGGCCCAGCGGGAAACGGCTTTCCACCCGCAGACGCTCGGGCCGCAGCCAGCCACGCCGCACGGCTGGCTGACTCAGATCCACTTCGGTCTGTCCCTGGCGAGGTACATCGCGCACCACCAGATCAGACGGTGGCCAACCCAGCGCCACGGCCTGGCGCTCACGCTCGGGGCTCTCCAGGCGCACGCGAAAACGCGCATGCTCGCCGACGAACACCGCACCGCCACCACCGGCCTTGAGCACCAATCCGGCCAGGTTGCGGTAGGTATGCAGGATGGTGACGACGAACACCGATACCAGCAGGAAGGTCAGGCCGTAGGCCAGGCTGTTCTGGTAATTGATGCCCACCAGCAACATCAGCAGCAGAGCCACGGCAAAGATTGCCCCTACCCGGCTGGGCAGAATGAAAATACGCCGCTGATTCAGGCGCACGCTGGCCGCTGGCGGAATGCGCCTGGCCAGCCAGCGCCGCCAGAGCGGCTTCAGCGCTGCACGCATCAGAGCGCCGGCACTTCGCGCAGCAGCCATTGCACCAGACTGCCGCCACCGTGACCGGTGGGGTCGGCGCGCTCGCGCAGGCGATGCCCCACCACCGACGGCAGCACCGCCTGCACGTCTTCGGGAATGACGTAATCACGCTCGGCCAGCAAGGCCCAGGCCCGTGCAGCGGCCAGCAATGCCAGACTGGCACGCGGCGACAGCCCCCAGGCGAACTGCGGCTGGCTGCGCGTCGCCTCGACCAGGCGCAGCACATAGTCGATCAGCGCGTCGCTGGCACGCACCTTGGGCACTTGCGCCTGCAGGCGGGCCAGTTCGGCATGGTCGAAAACGGATTCCATGCGCGGCAACAGATCGCGCCGGGCATCGCCCAGCAACAACGCTCGTTCCGCCGCTTGCGCCGGATAGCCGAGCGACAGGCGCATGAGAAAACGATCGAGCTGGGATTCGGGCAAGGCGAAGGTGCCGCCACTGCTGACCGGGTTCTGCGTGGCGATGACGAAGAATGGCTCAGGCAGCGGCCGGGTCGCACCCTCGATGGTCACCTGCCCCTCTTCCATGGCTTCGAGCAGCGCGCTCTGACTCTTCGGCGTGGCGCGGTTGATTTCATCGGCCAGTACCAGCTCGGCGAAGATCGGCCCCGGATGAAAGACGAACTGCCCACTGTCCTTGTCGAACACCGAGGTGCCAAGAATGTCGCCCGGCAGCAGATCGGAGGTGAACTGGATGCGCTGGAAGCTCAGCCCCAGCACACGCGCCAAGGCATGGCTGAGGGTCGTCTTGCCCATGCCCGGCAGGTCTTCGATCAACAGGTGACCACGCGCCAGCAGGCAGGTCAGTGCCAGGCGCACCTGCGCCTCTTTGCCCAGCAGTACCTGATTGACCGAGTCGAGACAGGTATCCAGTTTGGTTCGCATCGTTCGCTCCTTATGCAGAACGTCGATGCTACTGGGGCGCCAGCGCGTGGCATAGCGCTATGCAAAGTTTGCTCACGAAACTGTGAGGGCAGACGCTAAGTCAGGCGAAAGTGCCCTGCCATGCCCTGCAGCTCACGCCCCAGCTCAGCCAGCTGGATACTCGACGCGGCGGTTTCGTCCATGGCCGTGGCTGACTGATCGGCAATATCGCGGATCGAGGTGACGCTACGGTTGATTTCTTCGGCCACGGCGGTCTGCTGCTCGGCCGCTGCAGCGATCTGCTGGTTCATCTCCGAGATAAGGCCCACCGCCTCGGCAATCGCCGCCAAGGCGCCTTCGGTCTGGTTGGCGTCGCCCACCGTCAGGTTCACCAGACCGGCGCTCTGCTCCATGTCCGTCACCGCGCGGCGGCTGCCCTCGCGCAAAGCCGCAATCAGCGACTCGATTTCCGCGGTGGATTGCTGAGTGCGTTTTGCCAGTGCCCGTACCTCATCGGCGACCACCGCAAAACCACGCCCCTGTTCTCCCGCGCGCGCCGCTTCGATGGCTGCGTTGAGCGCCAGCAGATTGGTCTGCTCGGCCACGCTCTTGATCACGTCGAGCACTGCATCGATGCGCTGAGTGTCCTGACTCAGGCGTTGAATGCTCTCGGTAGTGGCGTCCATGGCGCGGGCCAATTGCTCGATGCGCTGCAGGGTCTGACGCACCACTTGACTGCCCGCACCGACGCGCTGGTCAGCCCGTTCGGTGGAAGCCGCTGCCGCCTCGGCATTGCGCGCCACCTCATACACCGTGGCCGTCATCTGGCTCATGGCGGTGGCGACCTGATCGGTCTCCAGCTTCTGGCCATTGACGCCCTGGCGCGTCTGCTCGGCGGTTGTCGAAAGGCTCTGGGCGGAACTGGAAATCTGTGCCACACCGCCCTGCAGGCGGCCAACCATATTCCTCAGGTTGGCGGACATGCCTTGCATGGCAGCCAGCAGTTGACCGATCTCATCGCGCCGATGCTGTTCGATACGTACGCTGAGGTCGCCACTGGCAATGGATTCGGCGAGGCCGATCACCCGCTTGAGCGGACGCACGATGGCCAGACTGATCATGATCGCCGCGCCAAGCCCGAACAGCAGCGCCAGGGCCGCTGCCACGATGATCAGACCGCTGCTGGCCTGGCGCTCGGCGCGCATGACCTGACGTTGCGTATCCAGAGCCAGCTCGACCTGCAGCAGCAGGTGCTCAACCTGAGCGACCAGTTGGCCGTAAACCTGTTTCTGTTGCTGCAACTGGGTGGCGTATTCCTTCAGACGCTCGTTGAAGGAGTCGACGTTGACCACCACCTCGCCGAGCACCGCAGCATAACCGGGGTCGTCCAGCGCATCGCGCAACTCGGCAGCCAGGGCTTGCGCCTCGCCGGCCTGGGCAATTTCCGCCTGCTCACTGCTGTCGCTGCGCCGGCTGGCTTCCAGGCGCTGGCGTGCCTGATCCAACGCCTGCAAGAGTAATTGATGAATCTTGCCGACCTTGCCGGCCTGCAGGACCGAATCACCGCCCTGCTCGCCTTGGGAGCTCTTGAGTAGGTCGACGCCATCTTCGGCCAGCCCTTCCTGCAGCAGATCCAGGCTGTTGGCCGCACTGACCACCAGCCAGTCGGCGGCTTGCAGGGACAGCTGCATGTTGTCGGTGAGTTCAACGTAGCGGGCAAAAGCGCTGCGGTAGTCGGCCAGTGCGGGCTCGACCTGTGCCAGAATCGCGGCCGTGCCGCTATCAAGCTCACCTTGCAGGGCCTGCCCGGCCTGCAGAATCGCCTCGGCCTGTTCGGCCAGACGCTCGGCGTGCTGAGTGCCGCCACTCAGCGCGAACGCCTGCTCGCTCTGGCGCATGCGCAGCACCTGCTCGCCAAGTGCGTTCATGCGTTGCTGCAGCTCGGCGCCAGCACTGACTTCACGCAACGCCAGCAAACCGGTAACAGCCACCAGAGCGGTCAGCATCAATACCAGAGCAAAACCCGTCATCAACTTGCTGGTCGTGCTCAGACTGGCCAGCCGCTTGCTCAATGAGCCACCCATGACATCCCCCTGCCTACCGCAGCTAGCCCCGAAATCTGGAACATAGGAGCGCAGCACTACTGGCGACAAGCCAGCAGACAGCAAGATGGCCGGGAGAGTTAACTGGACGTCGTTTTCAGAACGGGTTCAGGGCCGCTGCATCTGGAAAAGATCCCGTGTGCGGCAATAAGCGCTACCACCGAGGCGACCCACCAGATCGAGTTTGAGCGGGTCGATGCGCCCCTGCTCGTTGAGCACTGCGTCATCGATATGCGCCAACAGCACCTCGGCGAAGATCAGATGGCAGTTGGGCCGTTGCGCCGGATAGGGCTGGATTTGCGCCACACGGCATTCGAAGGTCACCGGTGCGCCGACGACACGCGGCACATCGATGCGCTCGCACGGCTGGCTGGCGATGCCACAGTGAGCGAACTCGCTGACCTCATGAGGCAGGATCGCGGCGCTGGCGTTCATCGCTTCGGCCTGGGCGAAGCTGACCAGTTGGATCGCCAGCTCGCCGCTGGCCTGGGCATTGCGCAGGCTGTCCTTGAGGCTGCCATCGTCGCGGGTATTGACGTTGACCAGCAAGGTCGGCGGGTTGTCACTGATCACCTGAAAGAAGCTGAACGGCGCCAGATTGGCCACGCCCTCGGCGGAACGGGTCGAGACCCAGGCGATAGGCCGCGGCGTGACAGTGGAAGCCAGCCAGCGATAAGCCTCGAGCGGGCTCAGATCGGAGAAATCGAGCTGCATCAACGCCCCGCTCGCGATTCGCGGATGTAAAAGCGCGCACGCTCGGCCTTGCTGGTGCAGCCTTCGTAGGCTTCGAACTGCTGCTGGGTCTTGGCAGCGGTAAGCAGCGAAAGCGCCTTGGAATAGCTCACCGTACCAGCGAAACCCTCGGCCTCGGCAATGCTCAGCTCTTTCCAGGCGGCATCCAGTTGATTGGCACAGGTCTCACGGTAGACGGTCTTGCCGGCGCAGCCGGTGAGCACCACCGCAAGCAGCGGTAAACAGATCCAGTGTTTCATCGACCACACTCCTCGAACGGATATGACTACGGGTTGGCCCAGTCTATGACGCTACGGCAGAAGGAAAGTGCCACCTCACCCGCCGTTTCGCTTACGCAGGTATTCCACCACAGCCTGCTGCTCCCCGGCGAATTCAATCCGCCCGGATTTGCTCTCGCGCTGGAACACGTACATAGGATCGTAGTACTCGACCAGCAAAGCCTCGATCCAGCCGCGGTGCGTATCTACCCGGCCATCGACCTGCTGCTCCTGCAGCGCTTGCTCCATGATCGCAGCCAGGCGCTGGTACCGCTCGCCACCCAGGCGACGAGTGATATTGGCCAGGCTCTCACGCAAGCGCGCGGCGAAGGCGGTGAAGCCTGCCTCGGCACCCTGGGCTGCAACGAACTCGGCACACAACTCGACCACGTAGGCCTGCAGAATCCGCTCCACACGGTTGGCCACACTGTCCTCCAGCCACACCAGCGGGTGGTGCTGCATCGCCTGATACAGCGGTAATGGCAAGGAGCAGCGGCCGATCAGACGCGCCTCATCTTCCAGCACGAACTGCTGCTGTCCCGCGGCACGGCGCTTGAGCATATCGATGGCCAGAGCATTCTCGAAATCGATCTGCTCGGGTTGGCCAGTGGCGCGCTTGCCGAAGCTGGAGCCTCGGTGATTGGCGTGCGCTTCCAGGTCCAGGCTGTTGTTCAGCTGGCTGATCACCTCGGTCTTGCCGGTGCCGGTCATCCCGCCCACCAGCACGAAATCGCACGCTTGCACGGCCTCTTCGGTGGTCTGCAACAGGAAGGTGCGCATGGCCTTGTAGCCACCAACCACGCGCGGATAGTCGATGCCCGCCTCGCTTTTCAGCCATTGCTGGACGATCTGCGAGCGCAGGCCACCGCGAAAGCAGTACAGGTAACCGTCAGGGTTGGCCTTGGCAAAGGCGGCCCAAGCCTCGATGCGCTCGGCCTTGGTCTGGCCGCTGACCAGTTGATGGCCCAGCTCGATTGCAGGCTGCTGGCCTTGCTGCTTGTAGCAGGTGCCAACCTTTTGCCGCTCGATGTCGGTCATCAGCGGCAAATTGATCACGCCGGGAAAGGAGCCTTTGTGGAATTCGACCGGCGCACGGGTATCCATCATCGCCCGGTCATGCAGGAACAGATCGCGGTAGTCGGTGCAGTTGTCACGCATCAGAACACCTCGACCGCGTAACGCTGTCGCTCGACCATCTCACCGATGGCCGTCAGATCCAGCCCCAGCTCGGCGGCCACGGCAAGGAACTCGGCCTCGCCCTCCGGCGCCACGGCAATCAGCAAGCCACCGCTGGTCTGCGGGTCACACAGCAGCAGCTTGGCCAGCTCAGGCAGCGGCGCGATCTTGTCGCCGTAACTGTCGAAATTGCGCAAGGTGCCACCGGGTATGCAGCCCTGCTCCAGATAGTGTTCGACACTCTCCAGACGCGGCACTCGGGCGAACTCGACACGGGCACTCAGGCCACTGCCATCGGCCATTTCCACCAGGTGGCCAAGCAGGCCGAAGCCGGTGACGTCGGTCATCGCGCGCACGCCGGCGAGCTTGCCAAAGCGGCTGCCGGGCTTGTTCAGGGTGCACATCCAGTCACGCGCCAGGCCAACGTCCGCATCGCGCAGCTTGGTCTTCTTCTCCGCCGTGGTGAGGATACCGATGCCCAGGGGCTTGGTCAGGTACAGCTTGCAACCAGCCGTGGCGGTATCGTTGCGCTTCATGTTGGCCTTGCTCACCAGGCCGGTCACGGCCAGGCCGAAAATCGGTTCCGGCGCATCGATCGAGTGACCGCCCGCCAGCGGGATGCCGGCTTCATCACACACGGCGCGGCCACCGCGGATCACTTCGCGCGCCACTTCCGGGGCCAGCACGTTGACCGGCCAGCCGAGGATGGCGATGGCCATCAGCGGTTCACCGCCCATGGCGTAGATGTCGCTGATCGCATTGGTCGCGGCGATACGGCCGAAGTCGTAGGGATCGTCGACGATCGGCATGAAGAAGTCGGTCGTAGAGACCACGCCACGCTCTTCGTCGATGGCGTATACCGCCGCATCATCGCGCGAGGCATTGCCCACCCAGAGTCTGGGATCGAGATTCTGCGCGCCGCTGCCAGCGAGAATCACCTCAAGCACCTTCGGCGAAATCTTGCAGCCGCAGCCGGCGCCGTGGCTGTACTGGGTCAAACGAATGGGTTCGCTCATGGTTTTTCTCTCACCGCGATAACTGGCGGCGGATTCTAGCAAAGACTGCCTTGGCTCAGCCCTCTAGCGCGAGTAAGGTCGGAGCTTCACAGGGGGAATCGGTCAATGAGCAAGAAAGTGGCGCTGGTACTGGGCTCGGGAGGTGCGCGCGGCTATGCGCACATCGGTGTGATCGAGGAGTTGCAGGAGCGCGGTTACGAAATCGGCTGCATCGCCGGCTGCTCGATGGGCGCGGTGGTAGGCGGTATTTTCGCTGCCGGCAAGCTGCGCGAATACCGTGAATGGACGGAAAGCCTGGATTATCTCGATGTATTGCGCCTGCTCGACGTCAGCTTCCGCCTCGGCGCCATTCGCGGTGAACGGGTATTCGGGCGCATTCAGGAGATCGTTGGCGAGGTGGACATCGAAAACCTCGCCATCCCTTTCACCGCCGTCGCCACCGACCTGACCAACCAGCAGGAAATCTGGTTCCAGGAAGGCTGCCTGCACCAGGCGATGCGCGCTTCGGCAGCGATTCCCAGCCTGTTCACGCCGGTCATCCAAGGCAAGCGCATGCTGGTCGACGGTGGCCTGCTCAACCCGCTGCCAATCGTCCCGGTGGTCTCCAGCCACTGCGACCTGATCATCGCGGTCAACCTCAACGCCACCAACCAGAATCACTACCAGTTGCCGGTGATCGAACGACCCGCGGCCCTCAAGGGGCGCATCGACCAGTTGATGACGTCACTCGGCTCGCGTCTGCCCAGTTTTCGCCGCAAGAGCGAGGACGAAACCCTGTTGCTCGCCGAGCAGCAGCGGCTCGCCGATGACATCGGCCCGGCCGCGGCGCCTAGCCGCAAAGAAGATGATGAACCTGCGCCGAAATCCGCCAGCGGCTCGCGGGTAGCCGAATTCAGCGGGCCGGCGTCATTGCTGGAGCTGGTCAACCAGAGCTTCGAGGTGATGCAGACTTCGCTGGCGCAATACAAGATCGCCGGCTACCCACCGGACATCCTGATCAACGTACCCAAGCGCGCCTGCCGCTTCTTCGAGTTCTACAAGGCGCCGGAGCTGATCATGCTGGGTCGGCAGATCGCTCGCGACACCCTCGACAAGTATGAAAGCGAACGCGGCTGATCAGCCGCGTGGTTCCTCGCCCGGCAATGGTTTGTCGACCACGGCTTCGGCCGGTGGTGTCTTGTCCGCCACCCAATCGCTGAGCAGGCTGTAGGCCACCGCCAGCAGAGTCGGGCCGAGGAACAGGCCCATGAAGCCGAACGCCAGCAAGCCGCCGAACACGCCAAGCAGTACCACCACCAGCGGCAGGTTGCCGCCACGGCTGATCAGGTAGGGCTTGAGAATGTTGTCCACGCCGCTGATGACGAACATGCCCCAGACGCCGAGGAACAGGGCAAAACCGTAGTCGCCCTGCCATACCAACCAGGCAGTGGCGGGAATCCACACCAGCGGCGGTCCCATCGGCACCAGGCTGAGAACGAAGGTAAGAATACCCAGCACGATCGCTCCCGGCACGCCAGCGATCCAGAAGCCGATGAGCGCCAGCAGGCCCTGGGCCGCAGCAGTGCCGATCACGCCATTGACCACCCGCTGCACGGTGCCAGCGACCAGCTCCAGGTAATGGTCGGCTCGCTCGCCGATCAGACGCTCCAGCAGGCCATGAACGAACACTGCCAGGCGAGGCCCGTCGCGGTAGAAGAAGAACACCAGCACCAGGCTCAAACCCAGCTCCAGCATGCCGCCGCCGAGCTGCGCGCTGCGTGCCAGCAACCAGTTGCCGACCTGACCGAGATAAGGCCGCAGGGAAGCGAAGAAGGCCGCGCCCTGCTGATCGATGGTCAGCCACAAGGCAGCCAGACGCTCCCCCACGAGCGGCAGGCCTGCCAGCCATGCCGGCGGTGGCGGCAACCCCTCGACCTGCAGCCCCTTGATCAGCGCATTGGCATCCTTGATGTGATCGGCCAGGTTGAAGCCCAGCCAGATCAGCGGCCCCGCCACCAGGATCACCCAGCCACAGGTGAGAATACCGGCCGCCAGTGACAGCCGCCCTCTGAGCAATTGCGTCAGCAGACGCATCAGCGGCCAACTGGCAAAGGCCAACACGGCGGCCCAGAACAACGCCGACCAGAATGGCGCCAGCACCCATAGGCTGGCAGCCAGCAGGCCGAGCAGAAGAATCTGCACCAGCAGACGATCATTAGTGGCCATCAAGCGAGACTCCCTTCGACGAAACGACAAAGCGCCCTTACGGGCGCTTTGTCACAGACGATTGCCAACGATAGCTTAACGCAACAAACGCACGCTCAGTGTTTCATCCGAGCTCTCACCCAACTCCAGTCGCGCTTCGCGCACGCGCTGCTCGATCAACGCCTCGCGCCAGGCCTCGGCCTGGCTGCCGGCGAGGCTGACGCGCAGGGTGCTGTCGAGGTTCAGGCTGCGCGCCAGCACCTCGACCCAGGCGCTGTCGGCCTTGGCTTCATCGGGCAGTTTCAGTTGCCCATCGGCGCGCAACTGACGCAGCAAGGTCGCCGGCGTCGGCAGCAATACGCCCAGAGGGGTTTCGGCATCCAGTTGCTCGGCATGCAGGTAAGCACGGCGATTACCACGAGTGATGCTGTATAGCGCCAGCAGGCTCTCGTGATTCGGCTCGGCCAGGCGTAACAAGGCATAGGCCTGCTGGTCGTCAGAGCCATATAGCGTGGCATTGCCGAATACCGAGTTGGCCCACAGGCTACTCGCACCACACTCACGGCCCTGGCACCAGTAGAGTAGCTCGGCGTCCTTTTCCAGCAGCGCTTCGCGCGCCGCGGTGAACACCTGATCGGCGCTGTGGGTGCGTGGCAGCTCGTAGGTCACCGCACTGTGCTTGCCCTGCACGAGAATCTCCCGCTCATAGCGCAACCGCCCGCTGATGCGGCGAATGGAGCCTTGCGGATAGATACGCTCGACATCGGGCGCTTCCTTGAACGCGACGATGTGACTGGCAGGAAACCGCGGCAGTACCTCGAGATCGCGACTGCCAGGCAGATCGGCCGCCAGTACGGCACCGCTACAGACCGTGGCAAGCACCGCAGAAAAAAACTGCACAGCCCCTTTCATAAGGTGGCGGTCCACTGAAAAAACGCGACGGGTGAGCTTGCTGTACAGCGAGTGGCGACTTTTAACGGGTCGATCATGCGATCCTCCATGGCAGACCGCCACACCTTTCCCCACGGCCGCAGGCAAGTCAAGGCAAGCGCAGGAATGGATTGAAACAATCCGCTACGAGCTGTGCACCGGCTTCATCATCCAGATGCAGGTGATGTCCACCGGGCAGACGGTGTACCTCGAACGGCAGCTCCTGCAGCAAGGTCCGCACGGCCGCCTGCGCCCCCATCATGCCCTGCTCCGCCAGCACCAGACTGACCGGACATTGCAGCGCGCGAACGAACGCCTGGGCATGCGCCCAGCTCAGACGCAGCGGCGACGGCAGGGTCAGGCGGCTGTCGGTACGCCAGGTGTAGCCGCCCGGCACCGGCATCAGCCCACGCTGGGCCAGCAATTCGGCCGCCTCATGGCTGACCGCGCCCACGCCTTTCATGCGCGCCTCGACTGCGCGCGCCATCTGGGCGTACACCGGCTTGCGCTTGTCAGTCAGCGCCTGCCTGGCGCGCAGGGCTTCACCCAGCTTCTGCGGCGCCTGCTCGGCTTCACCGGTGTAAGGCACCAGGCCGTCGATCAGGGCCAGGCGCGCGATCCGCTCCGGCATTGCCCCCGCCAGCAACACGGCGGTGATCGCGCCCATGGAATGACCGAGGATGGAGAAACGCTCCCAACCAAACTGCTCGGCGACCTGCAGCACGTCAAAGGCATAATCCCACAGCGCGTAACCGGCGCCTGCCGAGCGATGCTCGGAATGCCCATGACCGGCAAAATCAAGGGCGACGATACGCAACCCCTCGAGTTTCGGTGCCAGCCGCGCAAAGCTCGCTGCGTTATCCAACCAGCCGTGCAGCGCCAGAACCGGCACACCATCTTCTGGACCGTAGAGGTGAGCCGCCAACTCGATATGCGGCAGGCTCAGGCGCACTTCCTCGAAACCCATGCTCATGCACGTTGCTCCTGGCTACCGGCCCAGCGGGTGAACAGTTGACGCAGCAGGTCGGCGGTAGCCTGCGGGCGCTCCAGCGGGAACATATGGCCGCCCGGCAGGTTGTGATATTCCGCGCGCGGCATGCGCCGTAACAGATGCGCATGATGCGGCAATACCACCCTACTGTGGCGACCGCGCACCATCGCCAGCGGCACCGCCAACTGCTGGGGTAGCCCCGGAGAGGTGTGCGGCACGCTGCGATAGATGCTGATCTCGGTGGCTGGATCGAATTTCAGACGCAACCCCTGCTCACCCGGTTGCAGGCCATGGCTGACATAGGCGTCCAGGCACTCGGGGTCGAAACGGCGAAACAGGCTCTTGCCGGCGAAGTAGTCTCGCGCTTCGACGAGATCGGCAAAGGCTTCACGGCGCCCAAGCGTGCGGCCGGCCGGGGTGATGCGGTCGATGAAGCCGAAGCGCTTGGCGGCGCGAATCACCATGCGATCTGCCAGGGTCAGCACTGGCGAGTCGAGCATCACTACGCCGCGGTACAACTCCGGGCGAAGCAAGGCAGCGTGATAATGCAGCACGCCGCCGAGCGAATGGCCGACGCCCCAGACCGGCTCGGCCCCGCCCTCGAGGTGATGGATCAGCTCATCGACCAGATTCGACCAGTTGTCATTGACCGGAAAACGCGGGTCGTGGCCATGCTGCTCCAGGTGCTGCACCTGAAAATCCGGCGCCAGCGCGGCGAACAGCTTGCCGTAGGTGGCCGACGGAAAGCCGTTGGCATGAGCGAAGAAGATCGACTGCGGCATGCATCAAACTCGAGAAAACAAATATGCCCGGATTCTCCGGCAGCCACCGACGCACGGCAATGACCGTAACGGCCATTGATGACGGCGCAATGGTCAGGGCTATAGCAGCAGACGTCCGACGATACTGGCTGCCACCAGCAGAAATACCAGGCCGCAAACGAAGTCGATGGTCGGCGCCACCTGCAGCAGCCGCTGACGCATCAGCGGGCGGCTCAGGGTCAGCCCCAGCAGGCTGAACCAGAACAGGCTCAGGCCGAACAGCAGCGCGGCACAGGCCACCTTGCCGGGCAGCGACATATCGGCGGGTACCAGACTGCTTAGCAGTGCCAGGAAGAACACCAGCGCCTTGGGATTGCCCAGGTTGGTGAGCACGCCGCGTAACCAGGGGCCGAACAGTGAAGGCGTCAGCTCGCCATCCAGCCGCCTCGGGCCAGCACTGCCACGCCACCAGGCACGCACAGCGCCGATACCCAGCCAGCCCAGATAGAGTGCACCGCCGACCTGCACCAGCTCGAACAGCCACTCGGTACGACTGAGCAGCAAGGCCACGCCGCTAAGTACCAGGGTGCCGTGCAGAAGAATGCCGCAGGCCAGGCCCAACGCACTGAGCAAGCCGGCACGCTGCCCCTGATGCAAGGCGGTGCGCACCACCAGCGCTACATCCGGGCCGGGACTGATGAGGGCCACCGCGAACACGGCAGCCAGCGACAGCAAGACGGACGTCTCCTGCATGGTGATCTCCAGGAAAATGAAAAACGGGATGTGCGGGTGGGTCAGCCCTGGCGCAGGCGCGCCGGTGGCAGACCGTAGGTGCGACGGAACAGCCGCGAGAAGTGCGCCTGGTCGTAGAAGCCCAGGCGCAACGCGATCTCGCTCAGAGGCTCACCCGCCAGCACCAGCGGCAACGCCCGCTGCAAACGCAGTTGCGTCAGCCACTGATGCGGCGGCAAACCGCTGTGCTGGCGGAAACGCCGCAGCGCCTGCCACGGGCTCATGGCGCAGAAAGCGGCGATTTCCTCCAGCGTGGGCGGATCGTCCAGGCGGCTCTCCAGCCAATCGCGCAGCCGCTGCCAGGTCTGCTGATCGAAGACGCGATGTGGCTCGCTGACGCGCAAGGTCGAGCCCATCTCCAGCAGGTAGGCCAGCGCCTGCCAGAGCGCCTCCTCCTGAGCCAGCCTCGAGCCGCCCAACATCGCCGCATGAAAGCGCTGCAGGTGCTGCGACAGCAGCGGGTGACGCAGACTGCTGGTAGTCAAGCGCGGCGCGCCCTGACGACCGTCACTCAGGGTCCGACTGGCTTCATCCAGCCAGGAGGGATCGAAGGCCATTACCCGAATACGGTAACTCTGGCCATCCAGGCAGGCGCCGTCATGAATCCCTTCCGGCGCCATCAGCAGTACGTCCCCCGCCCCGACATGCCGGCGCTCACCACCATAGGCGTAGCGATGCTGTCCCTGTATCAGCAGGCCGACGTGATATTCCAGGTGAAAGTGCCGGGGAAAGGCGAAGCGACGGTACTCGGCATCGATCAGGCGCACGCCGGGCAAGCTGCTTTGGATATGAGTGATCTGGTCCATGGCGCGTACTGTAGCGCCACGGATCGGGCAAATCTTGGATGAAATTGCAGGCAGAACCTTAAAGTTTCGGGGGCTGATCCCCCAGGGGAACGATGGCCATGGTCAGCCGCGAAATACAGCTGGCCTTGCCGTCGTCGCCACTGAGGCGAATGTCCCAGACGTGGGTGGTACGACCCAGATGCACCGGCCGCGCCACTGCATGCACGCGCCCGCTGCGCAAACCGCGCAGATGGTTGGCATTGACCTCCAGACCGACGCAGTAGAAGCGGCTGCTGTCGATGCACAGGTAGCTGGCAGTGGAGCCTAGGGTTTCCGCCAACACCACCGAGGCGCCACCGTGCAGCAAGCCATAGGGCTGGTGGGTACGCGAGTCGATCACCATGCTGGCGCTGAGCGATTCGTCGTCGAAGGCTTCGAAACGGATGTCCAGCACCTCACCGATGCTGTTTTTCAAGGTCGCGTTGAGTGCATCGATATCGGGCGTTCGTTGCCACAGTCCCATGGAGGCGTTCCTTGTGCGTTGAACACAGGGCCGGTCAACCCGGCCCATTCAGGCTCAATCGTGCCAGAGCACGGCTTCGCTGCGCTGTTGCCACTCGGCGAAACGCTCGCCATAAGTGCCCTCGATCACCGCGCGTTTGATTTTCAGAGTCGGCGTCAGGAAACCGTTCTCCACCGCCCAGACCTCCTTGACCAGTACCAGGCCTTGCAGCCGCTCATGGTGATCGAGACGACCATTGACCTCGGCGAGCAGGGCCTTGAGGCTGTTCTCCAGCTCATCGCGACTGTCATTGGCCGCTTCCTGACGCCCTACATCGGATAGCACACACAGGGCTATGGGCTGCGGCAGGCCGTCGCCGACCACGCACACCTGCTCGATACGCGAGTGCTCGCCGATGCGGTTTTCGATCGGCGCAGGCGCGACATACTTGCCCTTGCTGGTCTTGAAGATTTCCTTGATACGGCCGGTAAGGCGCAGGTTGCCTTCGGCGTCCTGCTCGCCCTTGTCGCCAGTGCGCAGGAAGCCATCGTCAGTCAGCGTCTCGGCGGTCTTGATCGGGTCCTTGTAGTAACCCTGCATGGTCGCGCCGCTGCGCACCAGGACTTCGCCATCCTCGCCGATGCGCACCTCGACGCCCCGGTTGTTCTGGCCGATCCAGCCCTGCTTGAACTTGCCCGGCAGACACACGTGGGAATAACCACAGTTCTCGGTCATGCCATAGACCTCCTGGATCTCCATGCCCAGGCGGCGATACCAGTTGAGCAGCGCCTCGGGCACTGGCGCGGCGCCGGACAGCGCATAGCGAATGGCGTCCAGGCCGAGGCCGGCGAGTACCTTGCGACCGATGAAGCGGCCGATGATCGGCAGCCGCAGCAGACGGTCGAGCTTCTGCGCCGGCATCTTGCTGTACACCCCCATCTGGAACTTGGTCCAGATGCGCGGCACGCCGAACATCACGGTCGGCCGCGCACGCTTGAGGTCTTCCAGGAAGGTATCCAGGCTCTCGGCGAAGAAGATCGTCTGCCCGGCATAGATGGAAGCCAGTTCGACGAACATGCGCTCGGCCACGTGGCACAGCGGCAGGTAGGAGATCAGTCGATCATCCTCGCCCACGCCAAACAGCTTGATGGCGTTGCTGGCGGCGAAACCGAAATTGGAGAAGTTGTGCATCACGCCCTTGGGCGTGCCGGTAGTGCCGGAGGTGTAGATGATGGTGGCCAACTGGTTGGCTGCTGGCTTGGGATCATCCTGAATCGGCGCGCTGCGCTGCAGGTCATCCCAACTGTAGTCGAAGCTGCCCTGCGGATGCAGCGGCAGGCTGACGGTCGGCAAGCCCGGCGGCAGGCCCGGTGCCATCGAGGCCCAGTCATCGAGCTTGCCGACAAAGGCCAGGGCTGCTTCGGAATGCTCCAGCACCTGCCCCATGGAGTCGGCGGTGAGGTTGGGATACAGCGGTACCGAAACGTGGCCCGCCACCCAGATCGCCAGATCGGCAACGATCCAGTGCGCGCAGTTCTTGGAGATGATGGCGATGCGGCTGCCCTGCGGCAGTTCACGGCTACGCAACCAGCTGGCTGCGCGGCGCGCCTGCTCGCCCACGTCGGCCCAGCTCAGCTCCAAAAGCTGGCCGCCCCCTAGAGGTTGCACCATGTAGCGTTTGTTCGGGTGCCTTGCTTCACGTTCGTAAAACAGCTCGAGCGGCAAACGGATTGCATCAGCCACAGGGCTTCCTCCTTTGTTGTTTTTGTAGGAATCGACCAAGCACTTGCTTGGTTGAATATTCCACGCAGACAAAAGAGGCGCAAGTTAAGAAATGTTTCTAGCCTGGAACATTTTGCACATGCCGGCGCTACATCGGACGGAACGCCTGTGACGCCGCCAGGGCGCCACAGCGTGATGAGTCAGCGAGGGTGGATAAGCGCCAACAGCTCCATCAGCCCGGCGGCCGGGATATCGCCTTCCAGCTCAGCCAGGCTGGCGGTGCGCATGGGCAGCGGCTCCTGGCGATGACCGTGCACCAGTAGCCCGCCGAGCGCGCCGATAAGCGGTTGATGGCTGACCAGCAGCACCTCGGCACGCTCACGCTCATCGAGATACTTCAGGGCATCACGCGGATCACTGTCCGGCGTCAGCCAGGTCACGGTGTTTATCTTGCCGCCGAACCCCAGCTCGCTGCGTACCAGCTCGGCCGTCTGCTGGGCACGCACGTAGGGGCTGGCGACGATGGCGGTCAGGGGCCGACCGGCGAGCTGAGCGGCGGCCTGCTGCACTTCCTGGCGACCGTGGGCGGTCAGCTCGCGGGCAGCATCACTGGCCGCCTGCGGCTCTGCCTCACCATGGCGCAGCAGCCATAACCTCACAGCTTGGGCTCCTCGTCGCGCACAGGGTGCGGCGCCGGCGGGATACTGTGCGCGGTCTCGCCTTCAGGCGCCCGCGGCGTCGGCCAGTCGGCGAACGGCCAGGGTTTTTCATCGGTGTTGAAGGTGCCGAAACGACCGATCTGCGCCAGATACTGACTGAGACTGTCGCCAAAGCTCAGCAGGCTGGCGTTCGGCGCGCCGTAGAACAGGCGGTAACCCAATTGCAGCAGCACCACGGCGCCGAGCAGCAGTTCGGCCAGTTGCCAGACGATGAGAAAGATCACCATCCACAGAATGCGCAGCAGAATCGACTCGCGCTCCAACTCCTGCTTTTCATCACTCATGACTCACGCTCCTTGATTGGCTGCCGGGTTCAGAAACCAGCAGTGGGGATGAAATCGACGTCGGTCTTGGGTTCACCGAGCATCAGCAATTCGATGACCTGAGCCAGCGTACGCCCCTCGAAGAGGATGGCATGCAGGCCGGCGACCAGCGGCATGTAGACGTCCAGCTCTTCGGCACGAGCCTTGAGTACCTTGAGCGTATTGACCCCTTCGGCAACTTCGCCAAGGCGCTGCACCGCGTCTTCCAGGCTGAGGCCTTCGCCCAGGGCGAAGCCGACCTGATAGTTGCGACTTTTCGGTGACGAACAGGTGACGATCAGGTCGCCGACACCAGCGAGGCCGAGGAAGGTCATCGGATTGGCGCCGAGCTTGACCGCGAACCGGGTCATTTCCGCCAGGGCGCGGGTAATCAGCATGCTTTTGGTGTTCTCACCCATGCCCAGCGCCGCCGCCATGCCGGACATGATGGCATAGACGTTCTTCAACGCGCCGCCGAGCTCGACACCGAAACGATCGGCGCTGGCGTAGACGCGAAAGGTTCTGCCATGCAGAGCCTGCTGCACGCGCAGGCACAGTTCTTCATCTTCACTGGCGATCACCGTGGCGGTCAGGGCGTGATCGGCCACTTCCTTGGCCAGATTCGGTCCGGACAGCACGCCGATACGCGCGTCGGGGGCAATCTCTTCGAGAATCTGGCTCATCAGCTTGAAGGTCTTGGCCTCGATGCCCTTGGTGGTGCTGATCAGCATCTTGCCTGCCAACTGCGCCGCCACCGGTTGCAGGGCATCGCGCAGGGCGCTGGAAGGCAATGCGACCAGCACCAGCTCGGCCTGCTGCAGCACACCGCTCAGGTCACTGGTCGGCTCGATACCGCAATGCAGCTTGACGCCCTTCAGATAGCGCGGATTTTCGCCGCTCTGACGCATCTGCTCGGCCTGCTCGGGGTCACGCATCCACTGCAGGACGCGCTGGCCGTTCTCCGCCAGCAAGTTGGCCAGGGCGGTGCCGAAGCTGCCGCCGCCGAGTACGGCAATGGGTTGGAGCTGTGTCATAGGTCTTCCGAATGAGGCCATGCGTGATGGCGGTCTGCGGGCATTATACGGAGCCGAGAGTACCCGGCCAGGGCAAAAGTTCAGTGCAGACCATCCGCAGCGCCGGGCAAACGAGAATTACCGCAGAGTGCAGGCGCCTGACGCTGGCAAAGCGCGTCGGGTCGGTTAACATGCGGGATTGACCATAATTGCCAAGGACGATTCGTGCCCACAGGCAGCCCCTTGCCCCCGCCCTGCGCCTCTCGTCAGGTAGCAGCGCCGCTTTCCAGGGACGGTAGAGCCATGAACCAGCGTCGCGGCTGGAACATTCACACCCGCACTCAGCTGATCAGTGTCGGCCCTGCCCTGCTGCTGACCCTGCTGCTGACCGGTTTTCTCACCTTCACCCGCCTGCAGGATCTGCGCCTGGAGCAGGGTCATATTGGCCAGCTGATCGCCAACCAGTTGGCGCCAGCCACCGAGTACGGCGTGCTCAACGACAACCTCGACACGCTGGAAAGCCTGCTGCGTGCCACCCTAGGCACCCCTGACGTGCGTTTCGCTGAAGTGCGTGACCGCGACGACAACATTCTGGTGTATGTCGAGCGGCCCAAGGAACAAGGCCATAGCACGCCGCAGGTCGAGGTGTTCCAGGCACCCATCCGGCTGCAGGGCCAACCTGCCCGTGCGCAAGCGCTGCCCCCCTTGGGCAAGGCACTCGGCGACGGCTACCTGGGCCGGGTAGTGGTGGGCATGTCCAACGACACCTTCAATACGCGCCAGCAGGAAATACTGTTCAAGGCCGGTATTCTGTCGCTGCTGGCGCTGCTGCTGACCTTCCTGCTCGCCCGTCGCCTGGCCAGGCGCCTGGCGCAACCGCTCAGTGCCATGGGCCAGGCCCTGGAACGCATCCAGAGTGGTGACTACCGCCCGTCCCTGGTCGAGCGCGGCAATGACGAACTGACCGACCTCGCCCGGCATATCAACAACCTCGCCTGCGCCCTCGAGCAGAGCGGTCGCGAGCAGCAGCAGGCGATTGCCGAATTGATCCAGGCGCGCGAGGAATCCGAGCAGGCCAACCGGGCCAAGTCCGACTTCCTGGCGATGATGAGCCACGAACTACGCACGCCCATGAATGGCGTGTTGGGCATGCTGCAACTGCTGGAAACCACCAGCCTGAACGACGAGCAGAACGAGTACGCCGCCCTGGCCACCGAGTCCACCGAGCACCTGCTCAAGGTGATCAACGACATTCTCGACTTCTCACGGATCGAGCGCGGCGCCCTGGAGCTCGAAGCCATTCCCTTCAGCCTGCTGGAGCTGCTGCAAGGCTCGGTGCAGGTATTCCAGCACAGCGCTCAGCAACGTGGCCTGCAACTGCTGCTGGAAACCCAGCCAGGTCTGGACCAATTGGAAGTTCGCGGCGACCCCACGCGCATCCGGCAGATTCTGGTCAACCTGATCGGCAACGCTCTGAAGTTCACCGAAGAAGGCCAGATTCGCGTGGAAACCCGCTGGCAGAAGCTGGACGACCAGGTGCTGTGGTTCACCTGCGCCGTGCGCGACAGCGGCATCGGCATCGACGACGAGCGCCTGGAGCATATGTTCGATGCTTTCCAGCAGGCGGACACGTCGATTTCCCGCCGTTACGGCGGCACCGGCCTGGGCCTGCCGATCGCCCGCACCCTGGCCGAGCGCATGGGCGGCACCCTGCGCGCGGAAAGCCAACTGGGCACAGGCTCGGTGTTTACCCTGGAAATACCGCTGCCCTTTCTGGCCCGCAACGAACCCGTACAAAGCGGCGACACTCAGAACCTGGGTAGCGGCGAGGGTCAGTCGGTGTTGCTGGTGGAGGACAATCCGGTCAACCAGACGGTCATCGAGGCCATGTTGCGCAGCCTGGGCTATCAGGTCAGCCTGGTCGGCGATGGTCAGCAGGCCGTACAGAACTGCAGCCGACACGATTACGCCGCTATCCTGATGGACTGCAGGCTGCCCCTGATGGACGGTTACGAGGCGACGCGGCAGATCCGCCAGCTCCAGCAATGCCAGCAGGTGCCGATAATCGCCCTGACCGCCAATGCCCTGCAGGGCGACCGCGAAGCCTGCCTGGAAGCAGGAATGAACGATTACCTGGCAAAACCGTTCAAACGTGCAGATTTGCAACGCATTCTGCTGCGCTGGCTGCCAGCCCGACCATAGGCGAGTAGCGCCCGTGACAGTGCAGGGTTACAAGGAGAAACTGCTGTGCCTGTGACAACGTCAGTACAGCAGAGTACAACTGTACTCACTGCGCTGTGACTTTCACCACAACGCAACAGTCTATGACTAGGCTGCCGGCAGACGCCTATCCAGACGTCGCCGGCCAGGACGATTCGCCCAGCCTTAGAAGCGTGGGGACAATTGAGGAGCTCGCATGACAAGACAAAACGCCTACACCCGGGAAGATCTGCTCGCCTGCAGCCGCGGCGAACTGTTCGGCCCGGGGAACGCGCAACTGCCCGCCCCAAACATGCTGATGATCGATCGCATCGCTCACATCAGCGAAACCGGCGGCAAGTACGGCAAGGGCGAAATCGTCGCTGAGCTCGATATCAATCCGGACCTGTGGTTCTTCGGCTGCCACTTCGAGGGCGACCCGGTCATGCCGGGCTGCCTCGGTCTCGACGCCATGTGGCAACTGGTCGGCTTCTACCTCGGCTGGCAAGGCAACCCGGGCCGCGGCCGTGCACTGGGTAGCGGCGAAGTGAAATTCTTCGGTCAGGTACTGCCGACCGCCAAGAAGGTCACCTACAACATTCACATCAAGCGCACCATCAGCCGCTCGCTGATCCTCGGCATCGCCGATGGCACCGTAGCCGTCGACGGTCGCGAAATCTATAGCGCCGAAGGCCTGCGCGTCGGCCTGTTCACCTCCACCGACAGTTTCTGAAGGACTTGCACATGCGTCGTGTAGTGATCACCGGTCTGGGCATCGTTTCCTGCCTGGGCAATGACAAAGAAGCCGTTGCCGGCAGCCTTCGCGCGGGCAAATCAGGCATCCGTTTCAACCCCTCCTATGCCGAAATGGGTCTGCGTAGTCATGTCTCCGGTTCGGTCAACCTGAATCTGGAAGAACTGATCGACCGCAAACTGCTGCGCTTCATGGGCGACGCTGCGGCCTACGCCTATCTGTCGATGGAACAGGCGATCAAGGACTCTGGCCTCAGCGAAGAGCAGATTTCCAACCCGCGTACCGGCCTGATTGCCGGTTCCGGTGGTGCTTCCACCGTCAACCAGATGGAAGCCATCGATACCCTGCGCGAAAAAGGCGTCAAGCGCATCGGCCCATACCGCGTGACCCGCACCATGGGCAGCACCGTATCGGCGTGCCTGGCGACTCCGTTCAAGATCAAGGGCGTCAACTTCTCCATCTCCTCGGCCTGCGCCACCAGCGCGCATTGCATCGGCCAGGCCATGGAGCAGATCCAGCTGGGCAAACAGGACGTGGTCTTCGCCGGTGGCGGCGAAGAAGAGCACTGGAGCCAGAGCTGCCTGTTCGACGCGATGGGTGCCCTCTCCACCCAGTACAACGAAACCCCGGAAAAGGCCTCGCGCGCCTACGACGCCAAGCGTGACGGCTTCGTCATCGCCGGTGGTGGCGGGATGGTCGTGGTCGAAGAGCTGGAACACGCTCTGGCCCGCGGCGCCAAGATCTACGCGGAAATCGTCGGTTACGGTGCCACCAGCGACGGCTACGACATGGTCGCTCCGAGCGGCGAAGGCGCGATCCGCTGCATGCAGCAGGCGCTGGCTACTGTCGACACCCCCATCGATTACCTCAACACCCACGGCACCTCGACTCCGGTTGGCGACGTTGCGGAAATCAAAGGCGTGCGTGCCGTATTCGGCGACAAGGCACCGGCCATCAGCTCGACCAAGAGCCTGTCCGGCCACAGCCTGGGCGCTGCGGGCGTGCAGGAAGCGATCTACTGCATGCTGATGATGGAAGGCAACTTCATCGCCGCGTCGGCCAACATCGACGAGCTCGACCCGGAAGTGGCCGACATGCCGATCCAGCTCACCACTGTCGAGAACGCCAAGCTCGACACCGTGATGAGCAACAGCTTCGGCTTCGGTGGCACCAACGCCACCCTGGTGCTCAAGCGCTGGGCCGGCAAGTAACAGCTGCCGCGGTAAAGAAAACGGCGCCTTCGGGCGCCGTTTTCGTTCGTGCTGCTTTACTCCCCCTCCCGCTGGCGGGAAGGAGAATGAGCCGTGCCTCAGACCTTGAAACGCGCTACCAGGTTGTTCAGGTCGATCGCCAGACGGGACAGCTCCTGACTCGCTGCACTGGTCTGGTTGGCACCCGCCGAACTCTGCAGCGATAGATCGCGAATATTGACTAGGTTGCGATCCACTTCCCTCGCCACCTGAGCCTGCTCTTCCGACGCGCTGGCAATCACCAGGTTGCGTTCGTTGATCGAGGAAATCGCCTGAGTGATCAACTCCAGCGCCGTGCCCGCAGCCTGGGCCACCTCGAGGGTGGAGCGGGCGCGACTGTTGCTGCTCTGCATCGAACCGACCGCCTGATCGGTGCCGCTTTGAATGGCACCGATCATCTGCTCGATCTCCTGGGTGGATTGCTGAGTGCGATGCGCCAGCGCACGCACCTCGTCAGCCACTACAGCGAAGCCTCGTCCCGCATCACCGGCCCGCGCCGCCTCGATGGCAGCGTTGAGCGCCAACAGGTTGGTCTGCTCGGCGATGGAGCGGATCACGTCGAGCACCTTGCTGATCTCACGGACCCGCTCGGCCAACTTCTCGACCTCACCCGCGGTGCCATTTACATCATTGGCCAGCTGACTGATCGAGTTCACGGTCTGGCGCACCTGCTCGCGCCCCTGCTGCGCCGTAGCATTGGATTCGCGCGATGCCTCGGAGGTGCTCACAGCATTGCGCGCGACCTCTTCGACCGCGGCTGTCATCTCGTTGACTGCCGTAGCGGCCTGTTCGATCTCGGTATTCTGCTGATGCAGGCCGCGAGTCGAATCCTCGGTCACCGCGTGCAATTCTTCGGAGGCAGACGCCAGTTGATTGGACGAGTCGGCGATGCTCTGAATGGTGTTACGCAGGCTCTGTTGCATGCTTTTCAACGCTGCCAACAAGCGCGCCGGTTCATCGCTACCTTCAGCATGAATGGCCTGGGTCAGGTCACCAGATGCCACCACCTCCGCCACCCGCACGGCTTCGCTAAGCGGCGCGACGATACTGCGAGTCAACAGCATCGCCAGTACGACGGTAACCAGAGTCGCCAGAACCATCATCGCGATGACCCAGATACGTGAAGACTCGGCCACCTCCTTGGCCGACTCGCCCGCTGCCAGTGCGCTCACACGATTCAGCTCAGTGAGTTTGACGAGGCCCTGCATCATCGCATCGGCGTGTTGATTGAGCACACCGCCAGCTATCTCGATGGCCGCATCGAAATTGCCCTGCCGAACCGACTCCATTATTCGACTCTGCTCCTGCAAGTAAGCCGCCTCGGAGCGCTTGAACTCATCGTATATGCTGCGCTCCTCAGAGCTGGAAATCAGCTGCTCATAAGCCCCCTGATTCTTAGCAAGGGATGCACGCAACTCCTCAGCCAGACGCAGATTGGCCTGCATCTCGGCCGAATCTCGATTAAGCATCGAACGCAGGGTAATGGCACGCAAACGCAAGACATCCTTGGACACATCGCCAATGGCCAAAACGCTTGGTAACCAGTTCTCGTTGATCTCGTCGGACTGTGCACGCATTTCGCCCATCTGCGTCAATGAAAATATTCCAAGCAACACCACCAGCAGAGCGACCAGCCCAAACCCTAGAGCTGCCCGGGGGGCGATAGAAAAATTACGCAGCGACATTTTTGCAACTCCCATTGCGCGCTTAAATCGAGACATCCTTTGCCGTACCTGGCAAAGGACCTTAAGAGATTGCGCTAATCCCTTCTTTCTTATCGACGCCATTCAGGCGCTCTTGAAAAAGAAAGAGAAATTTCTAACGCCTCAGTTGTCGTGACCGGCACCTGGTCGACGTGCTAGCGCCGCTGCTGAGCGCGCCGCTCTTATCCCGTCATTTCCGAAAATCATAGCCACGCTAAGGACTCTCGCCAGGATGAACGCCCATAGATCCGAGCGTGCTCTACGACTCAGCTTGGAAACAGACAGGGTATGGACAGGCGCGACCAACAACGAAGTGCAGCCGTACAACGGATATGTGCCGAGATGCGTGTGCCGCTGCTCAAGCAGGGCATGCTGCAGTACCTGGTGATGACCTTGGCACATCTGCACTCAGGTGAATGAGGGTACGGCTGGGGTCAGCTCGTTAACGCCCGGCGAGACAATAGCCAGGCCACCGCCCTGCTCAAGAGGGCGAATAACCAGCGACATGGCTGTGACGCCCGGCTAACCGAGCGCACCATGAGAATTGAATCAGCTTCCTGGCGCTACGCCCGACGCTTACTGGCGTTTCCTACGCCAGGCGTAGCTGCATGCGCTGACCGATCCAGGGGGTGGACCAACCAACCGCAAATCCGAATATGCGGTCCTGATAGGCTGGAGCATGCGCGGCGAAAATGGTCATCCTGCTGATTGATCAGCGCACCATGAAGCGCTGTTCAGCCAGCTTGCGATCCCCCTGATAGACGATGAAATGCCACTCACCGGGCACCACTTCGTGGTGTTCGGTGAATTCGAAGGCCATCACGTCCTGCGGGGCGCCGACTACCAGCTTCTGCTGAACTTCGAACTTGTCATGACGCTGACCATCCGGGGTGACCACACCCGGGGTGAGATACAGCAGCGTCAGCGGCGTATCCCCCTCGCGCTTGCCGGCCAGGCTGTAGCGCATGCCGAACTTGGTACCGAGCTTGGCGGGAATCTGCTCGGTGCGTTCGATTTCCTGGTTGCTGCGAGTCAGTACCCGCTCGCCGGGCTGGTAGTCCTGATACTGGCTGCTGAAGATGCCGTATTCCACAGGCCCTTCGACACGGACGTCAGCCTGGCTCAGACCTGCCCAGGCGAATAGACCGGCCATCATGGCCACTCGGGTGTAATGCATGGTGCGCTCCTCGTTGAGATGAACGCGAGCCTATGACACCCGAGTGACAGCCTGATGACAAATACGCTAGCGGTCCAGCTCGGCCTGCACCTTGCGCGGTAACACGGAAAGGAAGTTGTCGCGCGCCACCTTGTGCGCGACGTCCTCTGGCAGGGCATCGAGAAACGGGTCGAAGCCCTTCATGTACTCGCCCAGGTTGCCGAAACGGCCGACCACATCCGAGCCCAGCATGAAGCGCTCCGGATAACTGCTGACCAAGTGCACCCACTTCGCATCAGGCGTACCGTTCTCGTCGAGCAGATAGGGACGCAGCATGGTCCAGGACAGGTCGATATAGAGGTTCGGGTACTCACCGAGCATGCGTTCGACCGTCTCCAGGAGGAAGTCGAGCTTCTCCTGATGACGATGAATCTCGGCACTGGTGCCAGCATGCGCCCAGATGAAACGCACATGCGGATGGTTGCGCAGCGGCGCCTCGATTTCCTGCAGATAGATCGGCTCACGCTCACGCTTGGAGGTGATGTTCGAATGCAGCATCACCGGCAGGTCGTACTCGGCGGCCAGATGAAAAACCCGCGCCAGCGCTTCGTTGTTGGCACGCGGCGCACTGCCATGAATCAGCGCGGTGAGATCGTCATGTCGGGTGAAGACCTCGCCGATGCCCTGCCACAGGCCAGGGTCTAGCTCGAGCATACGGCGGATATGCGCGTCGGCGTTCTTGTCGTTGGGATTGAAGCCGGAAAGAAACGGATGGAAGCGCTTGCGCTGCTCGGCGGGCAGACGCTTGTAGGCGGCCGCGATGAACACGTCGGTAGCGCTGTACCAATAGGCATTGGCGTCATCACCGGCGTAATAACGCGGACGCTTGGGCTCGTCCTCATCCCACTTCTTGGCCACCGGAATACCCGAGAACATCACATGATCGACATTGTTTTCCGCCATCTTCTCCAGTAGTTCGTCCATGCCGGCGCTTTCCTGAAAGAAGTCGACGTAGTGCAGGTGGGCGTCGCTGTAGCGGTATTCGCGGGCCTGGGCGCTGCAGACGATAGCGGCACTGAGCGCGAGTATCCATGGCATCGTTCGAGATGTGAGCAAGGCGAGTCCTCCTGACGGTACGAGCAGCATAGACCGCCGAGCGGCCCGGCAAGTTCGGAGATCACCCAGCGCCATTCCCATCAGCGCCCTCAAAAGGAGCAGGCAACCAGGGGCCGCACCAAGCCGGAACATTAATAGCTGGCTAACGGCCTGAAATGGCCATGGGTACGTCACCCGATGATGGCACCTGGCTTGCAGTGACTCAGACAGACCAGACAGGGGAATCATCATGTTGCAGTTGCTGCGCAAGCCAGACCGCAAGGCCCAGGACGAGGCCGCATTGGACGCTCTGTTCCAACAGCACGACCTCACCATTCGCCTCCCGGAACACTATCAATGGATGACACGCCTTAACGACTTCAGCGCAGGTCTCCAGCAACGCATTCGCGCCAGCCTCGGCGCCGCCGTCGGTATCGCCGCGCATGCGCCACAACTGGCGCGCATCGCCGCTGCCAACCAACAAAGCGGGCAGACGCTGGCACAGTCATCGGAGTTGATCGCCAGCGCCAGCGAGCAGGTCACCACCACACTGGACGCCGAACTGGTGCCCGGTGCCGGCGAAGTCGCGCGCTTGTCCGCCGAGGTTTCCGCCACCCTCAACCAGTGCCAGCAAAGCGGCCAGGCGGTACTACGGCAGGTCGAAGTGATCGACGCCAGCGAGGCGCAACTGGCTCAGGTGATCCAGCAACTGGCCGGACAGCTCGATGAAGTGAGCAAGGTCATCGGCGTGATCGCCAGCATCTCCCAGCAGACCAATCTGCTCGCCCTGAACGCCGCCATCGAGGCCGCACGCGCGGGTGAACATGGTCGGGGCTTCGCCGTGGTCGCCGAGGAAGTGAGGCGTTTGGCTGGCCATACCACCGATGCCACCGGCCAGGTCAGTGGCATCATCGAGCGTTTCCGCGAAGGCATGCAGCAGCTCGGCAGTGCCGGCCAGCACATGAACCAGGCGGTGGCCGACGGCCGCGCAGGCATTCTCGCCGTCAGCGGCGGACTGGACAGCACGCGCCAGGCCATGGATCGCCTGGACGCTCAGGTCGGCCAGATCGCCGCCGGCACCGAACAGATCGGCCAGGCGGTGCGCTCGATCAACGGCGATGTGCAAAACATCGCCCAGGTCGCTGGCGAGCTGCTTGGCAAGGCTGGTCAGGTGCTGCATCACAGCAAGGCCGTGCGCGAAGACGGTGATCGCCTGCTCGCCGGGCTAGGCGACTTCCGCCTGGAAATTCACGCAGCCGTGCGCGCCAGCGTCGAACAACTGGCCAAACGCCCCGAGCTGGCCAGCGACGTGACAGCGGCCGAACGACTGCTTGCCGATACGCTGACGCGCGACAGCCGTTTCGAGCTGTTCTACCTGGTAGACAGCCGCGGCGTGCAGATTTCCGAGAACATCTTCGCCGCCGATGTGGCGCACAGCGAGGATGCCAGCTGTCGCGGCCGCGACTGGAGCCAACGCCCCTGGTTCCGCGCCGTGGCCGAGCGCATGGAGAGTCATATCACCCAGGTCTACCGCTCCTCGGCCACAGACGACTTCTGCTTTACCGTTTCGGTCCCCATTGTCGATGAGCGCGGCCAACTGCTGCGCGTGCTGGGAGCGGACGTGAGACTCTCGGCGCTGGTGTGATCGGTGCCGGCTGGGCTAGGCTGGCCACTGTCGATTCGTCACACCTCAAAGGAAGCGCCATGATCCGCATTCACAACAACAAGGGCCTGCAGCAGCAGATCGAAATCGGCTCGCACCAGCTTATCGGCGACGTCTCGCCCGAGCAGGGCGGGGATGGTGCCGGACCGGAACCGCACGATCTGTTCGACGCGGCCCTCGGCACCTGCAAGGCCATGACCCTGCTGCTCTATGCGCGCCAACGCGGCCTACCGCTGGAAGGCATCGACGTGCACGTCGAGCGTGACGACAGCGAGGAGCGTCAGGGCAACTACCGCCTGATCGTCGACCTGGCGCTCAAGGGGCCACTGGACGAGACACAACGCCAGCAACTGCTGCGCGTGGCGGACAAATGCCCGATCCACAAGCTGATGACCACCACCGACATCCAGGTCGAAACCCGCCTGGCGGGAGCTCCGGCATGAGCGAGTTGCAGCTGATCCGCCCGCGCGCCGAGGACATTTCAGGCCAACCGATTCTGCGTCCCCTGCCCTCGGCACGCTTTCGCAGCATCGGCCCCTTCGTCTTCTTCGATCACATGCTGGAGCATGATTACCCAGCCGGCAAAGGCATTAATATTGCCCAGCATCCGCATATCGGCCTATCCACCCTCACCTACCTGTTCGAAGGACAGCTGCAGCACAAGGACAGCCTGGGTTCGGACCAACTGGTGGGCCCTGGCGATGTCAGCTGGATGACCGCAGGGCGCTCCGTCGCCCATGTCGAACGTACGCCGCCCGAGCAGCTTGGGCAGAACAAGCGAGCCCACGGCCTGCAGGTCTGGCTGGCCTTACCAGAAGCCGAGGAACAGTGCGAACCGGCTTACAGCCATCACCCCGCCGCTTCGCTACCCCGCAGCGAAGCCATGGGCGTGCAGATCACCCTGATCGCCGGCAGTGGTTTCTGCCTCGAATCACCAGTACCGGTTCGCTCACCGACCCTGTATGCCGAGCTGCGCCTGGCCGCCGGTGCCAACCTGCTGATACCCACCGAGCACAGCGAACGAGCCCTGTACCTCATCGATGGTGAAGCGGAGCTGGATGGCGAGCCCCTGCCCCGGCATACCATGGCGGTGATCCCGGCAGGCGAAACGCCCGTGCTCAGCGCCTGCGGTGAATGCCACCTGGCCCTGATCGGCGGTGAGCCCATCGGCCCACGACGGATCAACTGGAACTTCGTCGCCACAACCCCGGAACTGATCGACCAGGCGCGCCAGCGCTGGGCCGCGGGCGACTGGCCGCAAGTACCAGGCGAAACCACACGCATCGAACTGCCGCGCTGAAAAGCGCCATCAACGACAGGCGTGCAAAGGCGCCTGTCGCTCGCAAAGGATTGCCCTCTTGTACTCGTATCGCCCCCTCGCTGGCCTGCTGTTATTGCCCACGTTGGCCCTGGCTGATCTGCCCCGTTTCGAACCTGAGCCCGGGCAGCATGCCCAGGTACAACAGCAAGGCGAAGGCTATTTCCTGCAGCAACCCGACGGCACCCGTCTGGAACTGAGCATCCCCGAAGGCAACGACGCAGAACCGCCGAGCTTCGCCGTCGAGGACTACGATTTCGACGGCCACCCGGATCTGGCAATCCGCGTGCCGGCCGGGATGGTCAACTCCGCCTACCACGTTTACCTCTACCGCCCGACCCTGCGCCGTTTCGAGCATCTGCAAATACCGCCTGCGCTGATGGAACGCGTCAATTGCTCATGGCTGTCGGAGCTGCGGCCCAACAGTGAGGAACGAGCACTCTACAGCCACTGCCGCAGCGGACCACGCTGGTACTACGACGCCTATCGCTTCGCTGAATCCGGCGCCCCCTGGCTGTACAAGACGCTGCAAGTACGTCACGACTACGATCCGCAAGCACCTGTATTTTTCCCGGTGTTCGAGAAGACACTCGATCCTCAGGGCAACATCATCGCCAGCCGTGCGCTCGACGACGATGACCAGCCGTATACCTGGACGGTACCCACCTCACGCCTTCACCTCCACACCCGCCCGGCCGAAGCCAGCCGCGGCAAGGCCTACCTGATCGAAGGGGACGTCTGCGAAGTCCTGGATCAGCAGGGAAACTGGCTGCTGATCCGCTACGTCTCGCGCAAGGGCCCGCTGCAGCGCTGGGTTTCACTCGACGAGGCCTACGCCCAGGCTCAGCCCTGAAGCCTCACCCATTGAATGCATTGCAACGCCTTCGCAGTTTTTTGTTACCTGTGCGTGATCCAGAAGCGCAGTAGCCGGGTATAAGCTGCATGCGGATTTCTCAGGCCAACGGATGACCCATGGCAGATCGCGAGTTCGATTACGAAAGCACCCTGGAAGCCTGCGCACGCGGCGACGAACGTGCCTTCCAGACGCTCTACCGGCAAGAGGCCGGGCAATTGCTCGGCCTGGCCATCAGCATGCTGGGCCGCCGTGATATTGCCGAGGACTGTCTGCACGACGCTTTCGTGCGTATCTGGCAGCACGCCGCGCTCTATAGGCGCGAACTGGGCAGCGGTCGCGCCTGGGTGCATAGCATCCTGCGCTATCGCGTACTCAATGCCCTACGCAGTGGCAACCGGCATGCCGAAGTGGATGATGACTTCATCGAACGTGTGCTCGACGACAGCCCGCAGGCCGAAGCACAGGCGCTGGAGCAATCCGAGCAGCGCCTGCTGCGTCGCTGCCTGCAGCGCCTGGAAAGGCCGCGCCGCCATCCGATCCTGCTGGCGTTCTACCGGGGCCTGACCCACGAGCAGATCGCCAGCCGCCTGAGCACACCGCTGGGCACCATCAAAGGCCGTATCCGCGCCGGTCTGCGCGCGCTGCAGGAGTGTCTGCAAGCATGATTCCGCACGAACCCGAAGAACGCCGTGCCCTGATTGGCGAATACCTGCTCGGCTTGCTCGATGAGCATGAAGCGGCCGAGGTGCGCCAGTTGCTCGAAGAGGATGAGAGTGCCGCTCGTATGGCCCTGGAATGGGAACGACACTTTCTCGAACTGAGCGACCAGCTACCGGCACATGCGCCCTCCCCGGCACTCTGGGCACGTATTCGGCAGAGTCTGGGCCTGCACGTTGAGCCACATCCGAGCCCGCTGGCCAACTGGTGGAACAGCCTGCTGACCTGGCGCCTGACTGCCGCCGCGCTGGCCATGGCGCTGCTGGTCGCCGTGCTGATGCCGCTGCTGCGCACCCCGGATATCGCCGGAGAACGCTATACCGTGGTGCTGCAGCAGCCAGGCGAAGCGGCCAAACCCGGTTGGGTGATCCAGGTCAGCAGCGATGGCACGCTCTCGCTCGATCCGCTGGTCGCCGATCAGGTCCCTGAAGGTCGCGACTTGCAATTCTGGACGCTGATCGATCCAGCCGACGGCCCACGCTCGCTGGGCCTGGTCGAGGCTGGCCAGCCGCTGCGCCTGCCTGCCGAACAGATCGGCGCGGTGCAGCCGGGGCAACTCTTCGAGCTAACACTGGAACCGGCCGGCGGCTCGCCCTACAACCGCCCAAGCGGCCCGGTGCTATATATCGGTCGCGCCGTGCTGGCCAGCGCCAACTGAGTGGGTTGCCGGCCACATGGCCGGCAACCTTTCCACCCCCGATTACCCTGCGGAAAAAATATTTTCCTCCGCCGACATCCAACTCCGTTCCTCGCGGGTATAGCTCACAGGTGTTTCGTCGAGGCACCTGCGAAGCCGGCCAGCCGGCTTCGTCTCGATGCTGAAACCTTTATGAGGAACAACCATGAAACGCATCACTACCCTTTGCACCGCCAGCCTGCTGACCCTGAGCGCAGGTGCCGCCAGCGCCACCGAACTGCTCGCACTGGGCGCCGATGGCAAGCTGTTCAAGGTCGATGTCGCCAGCCTCAAGGTCACCGCCAGCATGGCGGTCAGTGGCGCCAGCGACCTGCGCGGCCTGGATGTGCGTCCGGCCAGCGGTCAGCTCTACGCCCTCAGCGGTACCGATCAGCTCTACACCCTGGACGCCACAAGCGGTAAAGCAACTGCAGGTAGCAAGCTGCAAACTGCGCTGTCCGGCAGCGGCCAGGCGGTGGTCGATTTCAACCCGGTGGCCGACCGCCTGCGCCTGCTCGGCCCGGACGGCACCAGCCTGCGGGTAAACGTCGATACTGGTGAAGTGGCCGTAGACGGCAAGGTCGCCTACGCCACCGACGGCCCCTACGCGGGCAAGCAACCCAAGGTGGTCGCCGGCGCCTACACCAATTCCTATGCCGGTACGCAGAGCACGGCGCTGTACAACTTCGACCTGGCCAGCAGCAGCCTGATGCTGCAGAACCCGCCAAACGATGGCGTGCAGCAACTGGTCGGCAAGGTCGCCGATGGCCTCAAGGCAGCTGCGTTGGATATCGCCAGCGATGGCAAGGGTGGTAATACCGCCTACGTATTGACCGGCAGGACCCTGCACCAGCTGGATCTGGCCAGCGGCAAGCCCACCACCCTGGGCGACGTCGCCGATCTGCCGGACGGCATCATCGACATCGCCGTGCTGCCCGCGAAGTAAGATGCAAAAAGGCTGCGCCCATCGGGCGCAGCCTTTCGTTCAACGCATGCGCAAACCTGACATCACTGCTCGGCGAATACCTCATCGAACAGATCGTTCATCGCCTTGAATGCCCGCGCGGCGACCACCGGATGGTATTCGTTGCGACCCGGCACGTTGGCCTTGGGATTGGTGAACGAGTGCACGGCACCGCCGTAGCTCACCAACTGCCAGTCAGTCTTGGCCGCCTTCATCTCGGCGATGAAACCGTCGACCTGCGCCTGCGGTACAGCAGGATCATCAGCCCCATGCAGCACCAGCACCGGCGCCTTGATGTTCTTGGCATCAGCCGGATTGGGCGTATCCAGATTGCCGTGGAAGGATACGAAGCCTTTCAGCGGCGCCCCTGAACGCGCGAGTTCCAGTACCGTGCCTCCACCAAAGCAGAAGCCGATGGCACCCAGCTTGCTCAGATCCAGTGCCACCTCGCTGCTCTGCGCCTTGAGCACGTCGACCGCTGCCTGGGCGCGCTTGCGCATCAGTGGGCGGTCGGCGCGTACATTGCTGGCCGCGGCGCCTGCCTCCTCAGCGTTGCTGGGACGAATGGCCTTGCCGTACATGTCGGCGACGAACACCACGTATTTGTCGCCTGCCGCTCGGGCGGCCTTGGCCACAGTGTCTTCATTCACCCCCATCCAGTTGGGAACAGCGAGCAGCCCAGGGCGCGGCGTGGTGACCGAATCGTCGTAAACCAGGACGCCTTCGAAGGCTTCGCCATCGATTTCGTACGCAACCGTCTTGGTCACGACCGCCGCATCGGCAAGACCAGCGAATGCGGCGCACAACAGGGGAACCAGTGTCTTCTTCTGCATGGTGAGGCCTGCCCTTGGCAATGGTAGGCCCCTAACAATAGCCTCACCGTCGACAATGACCAAGTCGAGAGGGGGCAGGTTTTAGACAGGAGATTTCAAACGGGAGGTTGTTCGGCCCAGCGCTCCTTGATCTGCAGAATCTCGGGCAAACAAGTGATGAACAGCTCGACCAGACGCGGATCGAAGTGGCGCCCACTCTGTTCACGCAGAAAGCCGACTGCATCGTCCACGGACCAGGCCTGTTTGTAGGGACGCACGCTGGTCAGCGCATCGAACACATCGGCAATGGCGACGATGCGGCCCTCCAGGGGAATGTCCTCGCCACTCAAACCGTTGGGGTAGCCGCTGCCATCCCACTTCTCGTGGTGCGACAAGGCAATGCGTTGCGCCGTGCGCAGCAGCCCCGAGCTGTGCTCGCCGATGATTCGCGCACCGATCTCCACGTGCTGGCGCATCACCTGCCATTCCTCCTCGTCCAGCTTTCCCGGCTTGCGCAGCACGGCGTCGGGAATACCGATCTTGCCGACATCGTGCATCGGCGCCGCGTTGAGCAGCTCCTCGGCCGCGCTTTCGCTGAAACCGGCGGCCAGCGCCAGCACCTTGGAGAAATGGCTCATGCGAATGACGTGCAGGCCAGTCTCGTTGTCCTTGTACTCGGCAGCCATGCCCAGGCGCTGGACGATCTGCAGGCGGGTCTGCTTGAGCTCATCGACACGCACCAGCGACAGGTGAGTACGCACCCGGGCACGCACGATGGGCGGGCTGATCGGCTTGGTGATGTAGTCCACCGCGCCAACCTCGAAACCGCGCGCCTCATCCTCGACATCGCCCAGAGCGGTCACGAAGATCACCGGAATCGTCTTTAGCAGAGGGCTGGCCTTGAGCTGCTCGCATACCTCATAGCCGGTCATGCCCGGCATCATGACATCGAGCAGAATCAGGTCGGGCCGTTCACGCTCGGCCATTTCCAGCGCGCGGGCGCCCTCTTTGGCGAACAGCAGGCGATAGTCGTCTTGCAGGATATGGCGTAGCACCTGCAGGTTGGTGGGTTCGTCATCGACCAGTAGCAACAGCGGACGAGTATCGGCAACCAGGGTCATGATGGGGTCGTTTCCTCGTCTTGCAGTTGCAGCAACAGTTGATCGAGCACCAGCAGGGCCTGATCGAAATCGAAGTCATCCAGCGCCTGACGCATATCGTTCAGAGCGGCGCCGTATGCGGTGCCCTTGGTGGCTTGTTCCATGACGGTCAGGGTTTCATCATCCAGGCTGCCCCGCTGCAGCGCCAGTCGCAGCTGACTGGCCTGTTCACGCAGCGAGCGCATGTCGACAGCCGCGTCTTCAGCCGAAGATACGGCCTCCGGCACCTGCGGCACCACCTCCTTGACCGTCAGCAGGGCCTGCTCGAGCTCCACGATAAGTGCGGGCAACGCCTGCTCGTCTCGCCGCTGAAAGGCCCGCTCGATCGACTGTCCAAGGCTGGCAAGGCTGCTCATGGCCAGGTTGCCGGCGGCGCCGTGCAGACGATGCGCGAGCGCCTCGCCCTCGCGCCAGTCGCGCGCCGCCAGCAGATGGCTGAGACGCGCCGCCAGAGCATGCTGTTCGGCAATGAAGGTATTGATCGCCTGCGCCATACGCAGCGGCCCGCCCCACAGGCTGCTGCCACGGACCCAGTCGAACAGGCCATCTTCGGCAACCCGGGTGGCACTGACCACTGCGCTGGGTACATCGGTCAGCCCGAGCAGGCGGGCGATTTCCCAGAGCAGCGCGTTGACATCCAGTGGCTTCGAAGCAAAGCCATTCATACCCGAGTCCAGCGCTGCCTGACGATCCTGATCAAGCACGCTGGCGGTCAGGGCAATGATCGGAATCGGCTCTCGTGCCTCGGCGGCTTCCAGCTGGCGGATCCGCCGCGACGCTTCCAGACCGTCGACACCCGGCATCTGCACATCCATCAGGATCAGATCGAAACGTTGCTCGGTGAATGCCTGCAGTGCACCTTCACCATCAGCGACGCAGTGTACGCGATGGCCAAAATGCTCCAGGGTCAGTTGCAGCAGCTCGAGGTTCTGCGGCACGTCATCGGCCGCAAGAATGTTCAACTGCCCCAGCTCAGGCAGCACGGCACGTTGCTGCGAGGCCAGACGCTTGCCGGCACGCAGCGGCAACTCGACGCTGAAGCAGCTGCCCTGCCCTTCGGTACTTTCGACCCGCAGACGCCCCCCCATCAACTCGACCAACTGCCGGGAGATGGTGGTGCCGAGGCCGGTACCGCCAAAGCGTCGGCTCATCGAGGCATCAGCCTGAGCGAAAGGCTCGAAGATCTTCTCCAGGCGATCGGCTGCGATACCGATGCCGGTGTCCTTCACCGCCAGGCGCATCGCGCCCGGCTCACCGGTCACTTTCAGGCGAACCTCGCCGTGCAGGGTGAACTTGACCGCATTACCGAGCAGGTTGGTCAGGACCTGTTGCAAACGCAGTGGGTCACCACAGAAGAACTCGTTGGTCGTTGCCGGGTAATCCAGATGCAGCTGCAGGCCTTTGCTTTCGGCCGTCAGGCGCTGCGTCGCGAGTACCTGCTCGCACAGCTCACGCAGGGAGAAATCCAGTTGTTCCAGCTCGATGGCACCACGGTCGAGCTTCGCCGTGTCGAGGATGTCATTGAGCAAGCCCAGCAACGAACGCGACGAATGCTGCACGGTGCTCAGATGGCGACGTTGCTCGCTGGAAAGCGGCGTTTCCAGCAGCAGGTCGGTAAAGCCGATGATGGCATTCATCGGCGTACGAATTTCATGGCTCATGTTGGCCAGGAAGCTGCTGCGCGCGGCAGCGGCGGCTTCGGCGCGATCACGGGCAGCCCGCAGATCCTGTTCCATGACGCGGCGCGGGGTCAGGTCGGTCGCCAACTTGACGACCTTGAACGGCTTGCCGTCGGTATCGAGGATCGGGTTGTAGCTGGCCTGAATCCAGACTTCCCGCCCGCCCTTACCAAAGCGGTGATATTCACCTGCTCGAAAATGACCTGCCCGCAGATCCATCCAGCCCTGGCGATAAGCATCGCTTGCCACCAGTTCAGGATCGCAGAACATGCCGTGGTGGCGCCCTACCACCTCCTCCTTGTCATAACCATACAACGCCAGTGCATTATCGTTGATGTCGAGGATGTTGCCGTCGAGGTCGAACTCGATCAACGCCATCGCCTTGCTGATCGCGGTGACCTTGCCTTCGTATTCGGCATTGCGCCGCTTGGTTTCGGTCTGGTCGAGCAATACGCCATCGATCCAGCGCGGCACACCGTTTTCGTCGCAAACTGCGCTACCACTCTCCCAGATCCAGTGTTCCGCGCCATCGCGGTCGAACAAGCGGTATTCGACAACGTAGTTGCGGCCTTGCTCGATAGCCTGCATCACCTCGGCGGCAACTCGCTGATAGTCGTCCGGGTGATACATATCGGCAATCGAACAGCGGCGACTGATGAAATCCTCCGCACGCCAACCGGTGAGGGGCTGCACCGCATCGCTGATAAATATCATGGTCCAATCCTGATCCAGTGTGCAGCGGAACGACACCCCAGGAATGTTGCTGATCAACGAACGGTACTGCTGCTCGCTGTCACGCAGGGCCTTCTCCATGGCTTGTCTTTCGCTGATATCGGCGACGAATACTACGAACAGCGGACGGCTGCCTGAGTGGGTGATGCCAACGCTGATGCGCACCAATTTCTCTTCGCCGTCGCGGGTCAGACACACCAGTTCCTGCTCACCGGCCGGCATCGTCAGGCGACCCGTTCTGAGGTAGTTCGCCAGCAGCCCCTCCACCTGCTCGACATGGCGAGCAGGCATCAGTGAACGCATGTGCATGCCCACCAACTCCTCCGGCGTCCAGCCGAACAGACGCGAGACTGCGCGATTGGCCGAGCGCAACGTGCCGGTGTGATCGACGGTGATGATGGCATCCAGAGCCGTGTCGAAGATCGAGCGCAAATGCTGCTCGCTGGCCTTGAGTTGAAGACTCATGCGGCGGTAGCGCAGCAGCGTATTGACCGCCACCACGAACACCGTCAGAGCGACGGTCAGCAGCGTGATGGCAATGGCGATATAACCACTGTCGACCACTGCCATCGGAGCCTCGGACTCCGGCGTACCGACGAAACGTGCCGCAGCCATGCCGGTGTAGTGCATGCCACTGATCGCCAGGCCCATCACCAGGGCGCTGAGCGGAAGCGCCCAGAGTGTCGGTAAACGCCCCTCCAGACCGAAGCGTACCCACAACGCCAGAATGGCCAGGGCGACGGCAACGACGATGGACAGGGCGAACATCCAGGGGTCATAGCGCAACAGCGGCGCCATCTGCATCGCCGCCATACCGCTGTAGTGCATGGCTCCGATACCGGCCCCGACCAGTACGCCCCCCACACACAGCTGCAACAGACTCAAGTCACGCCGCGCCAGCAGGCTCAGCGCGACCCACGAAGCAGCCAGGCTCGGCAGCATCGACAGTAGCGTGATACCCAGATCGAATCGCACCGCTGCACACAGTTCGAAGGCGAGCATGCCGAGAAAATGCATGGACCATATGCCGCCGCCAAGAGCGAGCGAACCGGTGAGAATGGTGACTTGCCTGGCGACCGGATGCGAACTGTTGCGTGCTTCGCCAGCCAGCTGCAGCGCCATACCGGCGGCGAATACGGCAATAGCCAGTGACAGCAGCACCAGGGAAGTGTCGTAACGACTGAGCACAAGGACACTCGGGTCCGCGCCCATCAAGAAGAACAGCTCGAAAATCGACATACCACCCCGGGCACTGCAGAAAGCCAGCCAATTGCCAGCATCTGAAACGACGGGGTCGCGCTTGTCAATTAAACCCGATCAATCGCACTCATAGAAAAGCCCGCCGAAGCGGGCTTGTTCCAATACCTGACCTGTCAGGCAGAAAGTTCCACCAACAACTTGTTCAGACGCTGCACGTAAGCGGCAGGATCTTTCAGGCTGTCACCAGCGGCCAACGCGGCTTGATCGAAGAGAATGTGCGACAGATCGGTGAAACGGTCCTCGTCCGGCTCGGCATCCAGACGCTCGATCAGCGGATGCGCGGGGTTGAACTCGAAGATCGGCTTGGCATCCGGAACCTTCTGCCCGCTGGCCTCGAGAATCTGGCGCATCTGCAGACCGAGATCCTGCTCACCGATGGCGAGAATCGCCGGCGAGTCGGTCAGTCGATGAGAAACGCGAACCTCGGCGACCTGCTCGCCCAGCGCACCCTTGAGGCGTTCGATCAACCCCTCCTTGGCCTTGGCAACTTCTTCCTGGGCCTTCTTGTCTTCTTCGGAGTCCAACGTGCCCAGGTCCAGGTCGCCACGGGCCACGTCGACGAACTGCTTGCCGTCGAACTCGGTCAGGTAGCTCATCAGCCACTCGTCGATGCGGTCGGTGAGCAGCAGCACTTCGATGCCCTTCTTGCGGAAGACTTCAAGGTGCGGGCTGTTCTTGATCTGCGCGTAGCTTTCACCAGTGAGGAAGTAGATCTTATCCTGACCTTCCTTGATGCGGCCCAGGTAGTCAGCCAGCGAAACCGATTGCTCGTCGCCTTCGCCAGCGGTGGAGGCGAAACGCAACAGGCCGGCGATCTTTTCCTTGTTGGCGAAGTCTTCTGCCGGGCCTTCCTTGAGCACCTGGCCAAAGGCCTTCCAGAAGGTCTTGTAGTCGTCCGGCTTGTCCTTGGCCAGCTTCTCCAGCATGTCCAGCACGCGCTTGGTCAGAGCCGACTTCATCGAGTCGATGACCGGGCCGGACTGCAGGATCTCGCGGGAAACGTTCAGCGACAGGTCGTTGGAGTCGACCACACCTTTGATGAAGCGCAGGTACAACGGCAGGAACTGATCGGCCTGATCCATGATGAATACGCGCTGCACGTAGAGCTTGAGGCCCTTGGGCGCTTCGCGGTGGTACAGGTCGAACGGCGCACGCCCCGGTACGTAGAGCAGCGAGGTGTACTCCAGCTTGCCTTCGACCTTGTTGTGGCTCCAGCTCAGCGGGTTCTCGAAGTCATGGCCGACGTGCTTGTAGAACTCCTGGTACTCCTCGTCCTTGATCTCGGTACGCGGACGGGTCCACAGGGCGCTGGCGCGGTTGACGGTTTCCCACTCGACTTCGGCCGGCTTGTCTTCACCGTGATGCTCCTTCGGCAACTCGATGGGCAGCGCGATATGGTCGGAGTACTTCTTGACGATGTTGCGCAGGCGCCAGCCATCGGCGAACTCCTCTTCACCGCTCTTCAGATGCAGAACGATGCGGGTACCACGCTCGGCTTTCTCGACGGTGGCGACTTCGAACTCGCCTTCACCTTTGGATGACCAATGCACGCCTTCGCTGGCCGGGCTACCGGCACGGCGGCTGAACACTTCGACCTCGTCGGCGACGATGAAGGCCGAATAGAAGCCCACACCGAACTGGCCGATCAGGTGCGAATCCTTCTTCTGATCGCCGGAGAGATTTTTCAGGAAGTCGGCAGTGCCGGACTTGGCGATGGTGCCCAGGTGCGCGATGACCTCCTCGCGGCTCATACCGATGCCGTTGTCTTCGAGGGTGACGGTCTTGGCATCCTTGTCGAAGGACAGGCGGATCTTCAGTTCGGCGCCACCTTCGAGAAGCTCCGGCTTGGCCAGCGCTTCGAAACGCAGCTTGTCAGCGGCGTCTGAAGCGTTGGAGATCAACTCGCGCAGGAAGATTTCCTTGTTCGAGTACAGGGAATGGATCATCAGGTGAAGCAGTTGCTTCACCTCGGTCTGGAAGCCCAGGGTTTCTTTTTGAGTTTCCACACTCATGGTCTGCTAACTCCATCTGTAGGACAGGAACCGCTATGGGGTACCTCTAAAAACTACCTGCGTTGCCATCGCTGCGTTAAAAACAGCCTCGTGCGCGAGTCCGATCAAAATGCTCATTTACAACTCGTAAACTCCGCTTTTTCGCCTGTTTTTGCCTTGCGCTGGCTGCCTCGCCTACGTTTTTAGAAGCCCCCATGCGGCGATGACCTACAGATGGGGCCAGCAAGATAGATTTCAAGGGCTTAGCAGAAAACCGTTGCTACGGCTCCAGCAGTTCCAGGCGACCGATTTCTTCCGGTTTGAAACTGAAGCTGGCCTGGCCGCCGCCACTGCCCATCTGTTGACTGAGGCGAATGCTGCCATCGTCATCGACACCGACGAAACGCCCCTCCACCGTGCCGCCACTGGCGCGGCTCAGGCGCATGCTGAGGTTGCGGTACTGCTCCGGGTTACGCTGCAAGCGCGCCAGGCTGAAACGCTGACGTCGGTCGACCGGACGACTCAGGCGCTCCTCGACGGCAGTCGCTTCAATTTGTTGTACCGGTTGCTTGACCGCAACGGAGGGCAATGCCGGGAAGCGATCGCCCTCCACCACCCAGCCTTGCTCAGCGCGCTTGTGCAAACGAATTGGCAAGCGCTCGTTACGCCCATCAATCTGCGCGTCAACCTGCAACTCCAGGGTATCGCCCTCGAAGGTGAACACCGGCAGTTTCAACTCGCGCACGTCGCGCGTAGCGAAACGCCGTTGCAGATAGTCCTGCAGGAGATGGGCGATGGTGTCATTCGAGTCGTACCGGGTATCGACTTTACCATCCACATAGCGCAGGCGATCACGGTACAGCTCGACCCGACCACTCAGGCTGGTCTTGAAGCGTGGCGGCATGACCAGATGGAAATCACCGACCAGTCGATTCGGTTCCTGCGGTTGCAGGTCCAGATGCAGGGTGTAGCCACGGCTCAGGCGACGCGCCTCGGGCAGGTCCTGCTCCGGTAACAGCCAGCTGAGCTCGACCTCTGGCAGGTTACCGCTGTCCTGGGGTAGCACGTCGATACGTACAGGACCCTCGACTGGCTGCGGTAGGCGGATACTCAGTTCGCGCAGGGCGAAGAAATCCAGGCCCTCGCGCAGCACCAACACACCATCGATCAGTTCACCCTGCTGCGGGCGAAATGGCTGGCCGTTTAGCTCACCATCCAGATTGATGGCCAGCTCTGCCGGCACCTGCACCTCGGGCTTCAACCAGTCCAGACGGACGATCGCCGCCAGACGCTCGGCATCCTTGCTGGCCAGCAAGGTCAAGCCCACCACCAGCGGGATGACGCCAAGCCCGATGAGCGTGACCGCGCTACGCGCTCGCCGCCAGTGGCGCATGATGTAGATCAAGGTGATCGGTGGGATCAGACTGCCCCAGCCCCACAACAGGCTGGTGGCGAACGCCCGCATGACCAGCCATACCAGACCGGCGAGCATCAGCACCAGGCCACCAATTATCAGCAACGCATCCATCTACAGGGTCCTTGTCATGATTTCGCTGCGCTGCCGATCCGCTCCAATTGCCGGGCAAGTCTCAACGACTCAGGGCTCATCGACCTTGAAGTGGGCACGGGCGGTGGCAATCGGTTCGGTTTGTTTGGTCTGCCAGGCGGTGATCGCCACGTTGGCCACCCGACGCCCCTGCCGCCAGACCTGGCACTGCGCATAGGTATCACGATAATGGCCGGCGCGCAGGTAATCTATCGAGAAGTCGATGATTTTGGGCAAATGTGGAATGCCCATGAACATCAATAGATGAAGCATGGCTGCATGCTCCATGAAACCGGCGATTACGCCGCCATGCAGCGCCGGTAGTACCGGGTTACCGATACAGTCGCGGTTGGCTGGCAGACGAAAGACCATGTCGTCGCCCAGACGCAGGCATTCGATGCCCAGCAGCTTGGCGTAGGGGATCAGATTGATCAGCGGGTCATAATCGTTCTGCTGGTGCGCACGCGCTACCAGTTGCTCCAGACTCAGCTCGCTCATGCACCACCGCCTTGCTGGATGTTGCGCTTCAGCTCACCGCCGCCCTGTACCGACTTGCCCATGCGCATGAAGGCGCCGACCACGTGGGCAATCGGCTGCTCGGGGTCATCCTGATAGGCATAGCCGCGCGTGAAGATAATGTTGGGCGTGACCCGATAACACTCGGCGAAGCCAAAGACGTCCTTGCCGGGCTCGGCCGGGTGCATGTAATCGATGCGCAAATCCAGGGTCGGGCATATTTCGAACTCCGGCAGCACGCACACCGTGGAGATACCGCAGGTGGTGTCCATCAGCGTGGTAATGGCGCCACCGTGGATCACACCGGTGTCCGGGTTACCGACGATGTGCAGGCTGTAGGGAAGGCGCAGGGTCAGGCCCTCGGCGCTGGCCTCATGCACCTGCATGCCAAGCACCTGGCAGTGGCGCAAGGCCGATAGAAAGCGCTGGGCGCGCTCCAGAACTGGGGAACTGATCATCCTCGTAACTCGTGATGGCGATGCAAGGTCGCGCATGATAGCGCCAGGCAGCAGACGCGGCACGGCTTGCCGAACACAATGACAGTGAACTTATGACGCGCTGCTCTTTCGAAAAAATGTACTGGCATTTTTCCAAGGAGAACAACATGCAGAAAACACTCGCTTATGCCGTCATGCTGGCCGCCACGCTGGGTCTCGCCGCGTGCGACAAGCCCTCCGAGAATGCCGCCGAAGATGCCCGCGAAGCGCAGTCCGAGGCGCAAGAGTCGATGAACGAAGCGGCCGAGGAGCGCAACGAAGCGGCTCAGGAACGTGCCGAGGAGCAGCGCCAACAAACTCCGGAGCCGATGCCAGCCCCCGAAAACGAATCGGAACAGCCGGCTACTCCCTCTACCGCACCGGCCGAACCAGCCAACCAGTAATCCGCCCTGTTTCACCGCCAAGCCCGTGCCCCTTGCACGGGCTTGGTTTTTTCAGCGCTTCGGAACTTCGCTTCGCTTGTTCGCTCCAAGTTGCACGGATGACGCCACACGCCATCATCCGCATCACACATGGAGATGTAACCGTGCAAAAACCATTTACCTATGCCCTGCTGCTCGCGGCCATGCTAGGCCTGGCGGCCTGTGAACAATCCCCTGAAGACAAGATGGAGTCCGCCAAAGAGTCCGTTTCCGAAGCGGCCGAGTCCATGGGTGAAGCGGCCGAACAAGCCGGTGAAGCCATCGAACAGAAAACCGATGAAGTGATGGGCACCGAACCCACCACAGGTGAGAAGATCGAGGATGCGGCCGACGACGCTGCCGATGCGATCGACAATGCCGGTGACGAGATCGGTGACGCGGTCGAAGGCCGATAAGCCCCTTCGCTGGAATGACAAGGCCCGCTCGAAGCGGGCCTTGTCGTTTCTGCCAGCGCCGTTTACAGCGCCGGGCTGATCATCAGTAGCAGGCTACAAGCCAGGCCCACCACCCATACCAGACTGCGCAGCCAGTGCAGATCCCACCAATAGAACAGCAGATACAGCACCCGGCTGACGACGAAGGTGACGGCCAGCATATCGATCAGAAAGCCGTAGGTCTGCGTAGTGTGCGCCATCAGCACACCTGTCGCGAACAGCGGGAAGGCCTCGATACTATTCAAATGCGCCGCCAGGGCACGCGCGCCGAACCCCGTCAGACGCGCCTGCTGGGCACGCGGGTGATGGTTGTCATAACGACCACCGCCCTCCTCGGCCATGGCCTTGGCCACCGGGGCCTTGGCGATGAAGATCAACAAGGCGCTGATGAAGACACACCAGAACGGCAGGCTCATTCACTCTTCTCCTTGGCCACCTCGGCGGCCGGCGTTGGGGTATACACCATCACTTCCAGCACATCCGAATGGAACTCGCGGCGATACAGCACCACGACCACGCCAGCAGTCACCAGCATGAAGAACCAGGGGTTGATGAACCAGGCCAGGGTTGCCATACCGAAATAGTAGGCGCGCAAACCGAAGTTGAACTGGTTGGCGGCCATCGAGATCACCCGCGCTGTGCGCTCTGCGAAAGCCTTGCGCTCCTGCTCGGTGACATGCCGCTCCCCCACCATCGGCGCCGAGCCCACCAGCACCGCTGCGAAGTTGTACTGGCGCATGCACCAGCTGAAGGTGAAGAAGGCATAAACGAAGATGATGCCCAGGCACAGCAGCTTGATCTCGGATAGCCCACGGCTGGCCTGTTGCACGAAGGGAATGTCGGCCAGCAGCGACAGGGCACGATCGGAGGCGCCGAGCACGGTGAGGATACCAGCGAGGATAATCAGCGTGCTGGAAGCGAAGAACGAGGCGTTGCGTTCGAGGTTGCCAATCACGTTGGCGTCGGCAATGCGATTGTCGCGAAGCAGCATGCGGCGCATCCAGTCTTCACGATACAAGTGCAGGACGCTGGCCAGACAGGGCGTGGTTCGTGCCTTCAGGGAGGCATAGCGGGTGTAGCCGCCCCAGCATACAACGAACCAGAGAGCGGCCAGGAAATGAGGCAGGTACGGATAGCTGTTGAGCATGCCAACTCCTTGTAAGACTGCTGCGGATTATAGCCAGGCTGCCTGTTTTCTTGTTCGACAAAAAAGGCCGCCTCGTGGGCAGCCTTGTTTTGTTTCGAGCGCGTCTTACGCAGTGGTGGCGTTCTGACGCAGGCCCAGAATGCGGTCGATAACCACCACCAGAACCAGTGTCACCGCCACCGGCAGCAACCAGCCCAGACTCTGGCCGGCCAGAGGCAGTTGCCCGAACCAGGCTGGAACCTTGTCGGCCCAGGGGGTCGCGGCAACACCGTCGGCAACGCCGAATACCAGCGTAACGGCCATCACCGGCACGAACACCAGTGACTGGGAAACCCACAGGCGGTTGGCCAGGCTCAGGGCGACCAGCACGATAGCCAGCGGATACAGGCCCACCAGAACCGGAATCGAGAAGCTGATCAGTTGAGTCAGGCCCTGATTGGCCACCACCAGACTGAACACACCGAACAGAATCACCACGCTGCGGTAGGAAACCGGCAGCAATTTGCTGAAGAACTCGCCACAGGCCGTCAACAGGCCAACCGCGGTGGTCATACAGGCCAAAGTGATGACAACGGCCAGCAGCAGGCTGCCGGCAGTGCCGAAGGTGTGCTGCACGTAGGTGGTCAGCACCTGCACGCCATTTTGCGCATCACCCGCAATGCCTTGGCTGGTAGCGCCGAGATAGAACAGCGCCAGATACACCAGTGACAGACCGATGGCCGCGATAACGCCGGCGATTACCGAATAACGCGTGATAAGGCCGGCGTCGCTGACACCACGATCGCGAATGGCGCTGGCGATCACGATGCCGAACACCAGTGCGCCCAGGGTGTCCATGGTCAGGTAGCCCTGCAGGAAGCCCTGCACCAGCGGCGCCTCGCGGTAGCTGTCGGCTACCACGCCAATCTCGCCAGCTGGCGCGAACAGCGCAGCGCCGCCCAGCACCAGCAGTGCAGCCAGCAGTACCGGCGTGATGAACTTACCGATACGGTCCACCAGTTGACCGGGATTGAGCGAGAGGAACAGCACGGCCACGAAATACACCAGGGTATAAATCAATAGCGGCGCACCTTCGTTACCGGTGAATGGCGCAATACCCATCTCGAAGGACACCACAGCAGTACGCGGCGTGGCGAACAGCGGGCCGATAGCCAGGTAAACCGCTACCGCGAGGATTGCACCCGCCACCTTACCCAGGGGAGCAGTGAGCAGGTCCATACCGCCGCCCACCCGGGCCAGGGCAACCACAGTCAATAGCGGCAAGCCGACACCGGTCAGCAGGAAGCCGAGTGCTGCGGGAAGCAGATTCTCCCCGGCGGCAAGACCAGCACTGGGCGGGAAGATGATATTGCCTGCGCCCAGAAACAACGCAAATGTCATGAAGCCGAGAGCCAGGAGGTCTGAGCCTTTCAAACGAGTCATAAAGGGAAATACCACAAGCAGGAAATCGAAGAGTTGCGGGGGTTTCCTTGAGGGATCGGGGAAACGTCGCCCGAGCGTTTGGCTCGAACCACTGCAGGCATCGCCAGGCGCTTGTGGCGCCACGGACACGACAAGGCGCGCATACTAACGAAAAGCGCCCGTCAGCAGCACAGTTGGCGGACGAGCTGTCGAACTGGCGTAACTGACTGTCGCATCGGCAAAAGTTATGAGAAATCTGACCGCCACACTTTCGCTTCCTACCTGGACCGCCCCTTATAGGACTCGGCAGCCCGCTCCCACTGCAAGAGAAACCGAAAAATGAAAAAGGCCGCTCGAGAGCGGCCTTTGTCGTTGAGCGCCAGGCTTACTCGGCCAGGCGCCAGGTGGTGCCGCCCTTACCGTCTTCCAGCACCACGCCCATGGCAGTGAGCTGGTCGCGGATACGGTCGGATTCCGCCCAGTTCTTGTCGGCACGGGCCTGCAGACGCGCTTCGATCAGTGCATCGACCTCAGCCGCATCGACCTTGCCGGCGGCACCGGCCTGCAGGAAAGCCTCGGGTTCGAGTTGCAGCACGCCCAGCACGCTGGCCAGTTGCTTGAGCTGAGCGGCCAGCCCGGCAGCGGCCTGCACATCGGATTCGCGCAGGCGGTTGACCTCACGAATCATCTCGAATAACACCGCGCAGGCTTCCGGCGAGTTGAAATCGTCGTCCATCGCCGCACCGAAGCGTTCGACGAAGGCCTCGCCACCGGCAGGTGCAGCATCAGGCAAACCTTTCAGGCCGTTGTAGAAACGCTCCAGGGCGCCCTTGGCTTCCTTGAGGCTCTCTTCGGAGTAATTGATCGGGCTGCGGTAGTGGCTGGACACCAGCAGGTAGCGCACCACCTCCGGGTGGTACTTCTCCAGCACCTCGCGGATGGTGAAGAAGTTGCCCAGGCTCTTGGACATTTTCTCGCCATCCACGCGCACTGCACCAGCGTGCATCCAGGCGTTGGCATACTGCTTGCCAGTGGCCGCCTCGCTCTGCGCGATCTCGTTCTCGTGGTGCGGGAATACCAGATCCGGGCCGCCTCCGTGGATGTCGAAGGTCTCACCGAGGCAGCAGGTGGACATCACCGAGCACTCGATATGCCAGCCCGGACGGCCCTTGCCCCAAGGCGAGTCCCAGCTCGGTTCGCCCGGTTTGGCCGCCTTCCACAGGACGAAGTCCAGTGGGTCTTCCTTGATTTCGTCGACCTCGATACGCGCGCCGATCTTCAGCTCGTCGATCTTGCGGCGCGACAGCTTGCCGTAGGTCTCGAACCGGGTGACGCGGTAGTACACGTCTCCATTGCCCGGCGCATAGGCGTACCCCTTGTCGATCAGGGTCTGGATCATCTGGTGCATGCCGGCGATATGGCCGGTGGCGCGCGGCTCGATGTCCGGGCGCAGCACGGACAGGCGCGCCTCGTCCTGATGCATCGCCGCGATCATGCGCTCGACCAGCACCTCGAACGATTCGCCGTTTTCGTTGGCGCGACGGATGATCTTGTCGTCGATGTCGGTGATATTGCGCACGTAGGTCACGTCATAGCCGCGCTGACGCAGCCAGCGGGTGACCACGTCGAAGGCAACCATCACGCGGGCGTGGCCGATATGGCAGAAGTCATAGACGGTCATGCCACACACGTACATGCGCACGTGATTGCCTTCCAGCGGTTTGAACGCTTCCTTGACCTTGCTCAGGGTGTTGTAGATCGACAGTGCCATTACTGCCCCCAGGAATCGCGCAGGGTCACGGTGCGGTTGAAAACCAGGGCGCCGGCGGTCGAATCCTTGTCCAGGCAGAAATAACCTTCGCGTTCGAACTGGAAGCGATCATCGGCAGTGGCCTGAGCCAGCGACGGCTCGGCGCGGCAACCGGTCAGCACCACCAGGGACTCCGGGTTGATGTTGTCGAGGAAGCTGCCGCCCTCTTCGCTCTTCTCCGGATTGGCCGAGCGGAACAGGCGATCATACAGGCGCACTTCGCACTCAACGCTCTCAGCCGCAGGCACCCAGTGGATCACGCCCTTGACCTTACGGCCTTCCGGGTTCTTGCCCAGGGTGTTCTCGTCATAGGAGCAGCGCAGCTCGACGATGTTGCCGGCGGTGTCCTTGACGGCTTCGTCGGCGCGGATCACGTAGCTGCCACGCAGGCGCACTTCACCACCAGGGATCAGGCGCTTGAAGCCGTCCGGCGGGGTTTCCTCGAAGTCGCTGGCGTCGATGTAGATCTCGCGAGAGAACGGCAACACGCGGGTGCCGATGTCCTGCTTGGGATGGCGCGCCAGCTCCAGATTCTCGACCTTGCCTTGCGGATAGTTGGTGATCACCACCTTCAGCGGCTTGAGCACGCACATGGCGCGCGCGGCGTTGGCGTCCAGATCATCGCGGATGGCGAATTCCAGCATGCCGATATCCACCAGGCCACCGGCGCGATTGACACCAATCATGTCGCAGAACGCACGGATCGACGCCGGGGTATAGCCACGGCGGCGATAGCCGGACAGCGTCGACATGCGCGGGTCATCCCAACCGTTGACGTGCTTCTCGTCCACCAGTTGCTTGAGCTTGCGCTTGCTGGTGATGGTGTAGTTCAGATTCAGCCGGGCAAATTCGTACTGGCGCGGCTGCGCCGGTACCGGCAGGTTGGCCAGGAACCACTCGTACAGCGGGCGGTGATCTTCGAACTCCAGAGTGCAGATGGAGTGGGTGATGCCTTCGATGGCGTCCGACTGGCCGTGGGTGAAGTCGTAGCTCGGGTAGATGCACCACTTGTCGCCGGTCTGGTGGTGATGGGCGTGGCGGATGCGGTAGAGGATCGGGTCACGCAGATTGATGTTCGGCGAGGCCATGTCGATCTTGGCGCGCAGCGAACGGGCACCATCCGGGAACTCACCGGCTTTCATGCGGGCGAACAGGTCGAGGTTCTCTTCCACGGAGCGCTCGCGGAACGGGCTGTTCTTGCCCGGCTCGTTCAGGCTGCCGCGGTATTCGCGCATCTCTTCGGCATTGAGATCGCAGACGAAGGCCTTGCCGGCCTTGATCAGCTCGATGGCCCAGGCGTGCAGTTGATCGAAATAGTTGGAAGCGTAGCGCTCCTCGCCCGCCCACTTGAAGCCCAGCCACTCGACGTCGGCCTTGATCGCGTCGATGTATTCCTGGTCTTCCTTGGCCGGGTTGGTGTCGTCGAAACGCAGGTTGCACTGGCCGCCGAACTCTTCGGCCAGGCCGAAGTTCAGACAGATGCTCTTGGCATGGCCGATGTGCAGGTAGCCGTTGGGCTCCGGCGGAAAGCGGGTCACGATCTTGGCGTGCTTGCCGCTGTCCAGATCAGCCTGGACGATGGGGCGCAGGAAGTTGGCAGCTTTTTCGACGGTAGGCTTGCTCATGGTGTCCTTAACAATACTGGCGCGGCACAGGGTAGGCCGCTTCGGGCAAAGTCCGTATCATAACCAACCTGTCAAGCCCCTGACAGGGTGCACAACACCCTGACAAGCGCTGTTCACCTCAGGGCCACTGGCTCGAACCTGCCTCATCACGGATACGACCATGATCAAACTGCACACCAACCACGGCGTCATCACTCTGAACCTGTTCGCCGACAAGGCCCCGGAAACCGTGGCCAACTTCGAGCAATACGTGAAGGAAGGCCATTACGACGGCACCATTTTTCACCGCGTGATCGGCAATTTCATGATCCAGGGCGGCGGTTTCGAACCGGGCATGAAGCAGAAGCCGACCCGCGCACCGATCAAGAACGAAGCCAACAACGGCGTGCCCAACAAGGTCGGCACCATCGCCATGGCCCGCACCATGGAGCCGCATTCGGCAAGCGCGCAGTTCTTCATCAACGTCGCCGACAATGCCTTCCTCAACCACAGCGCACCGACCGTTCAGGGCTGGGGCTACGCCGTATTCGGTGAAGTGGTCGAAGGCATGGACGTGGTCGAGAAGATCAAGGGCGTCGCTACCACCATGAAATCCGGCCACCAGGACGTACCGGTGGACGACGTGATCATCGAGAAGGCCGAAGTCGTAGCCGAGTAAATCGATGATTCTGCTGATCTCCGATCTGCACCTCGAAGAGAAACGCCCGGATATCACCCGGGCGTTTCTGCTTTTTCTCGCCACCCGCGCGCGCCAGGCCGAGGCGCTTTACATCCTCGGCGACTTCTTCGAAGTCTGGATCGGCGACGACGGCATGACGCCCTTCCAGCACGAAATAGCCCGCGCCCTGCGCGAGCTGAGTGATGCCGGCACACGCATCTATCTGATGCACGGTAATCGCGACTTTCTCATCGGCAAGCGCTTCTGTCGTGAAGCGGGCTGCATCCTGCTGAGCGATCCGCATAAGCTGCAGATCAATGGCGAGCCGGTGCTGCTGATGCACGGCGACAGCCTGTGCACCCTCGATGTCGGCTACATGAAGCTACGGCGCTGGCTGCGCAATCCGCTGTCGCTGCTGATCCTGCGCAACCTGCCGCTGAGCACGCGGCAGAAGCTGGCGCGCAAGCTGCGCAATGAAAGCCGCGCGCAGACGCGAATGAAAGCCAGCGAGATTGTCGACGTCACGCCAGAGGAAGTGGTCAAGGTGATGGCCGCGCATGACGTGCGCACGCTAATCCATGGTCACACCCACAGGCCGGCGGTGCATGAGCTGGAAGTCAACGGCCAAGCGGCACGGCGCATCGTCCTGGGTGACTGGGATCGCCACGGCTGGGCATTGCAGGTCGATGACGAGGGCTTCAACCAGGCGCCTTTCGAGCTATAGGGCTCTTCTCCCCTCTCCCGCTTGCGGGAGAGGGGCCGGGGGAGAGGGCGGCGGCGTAGGCTGCAACACCCTCTCCCGCCCTTCGGGCACCCTCTCCCATAAATGGGAGAGGGTCATCAGATGGCCGCTTCGCGGCTGCTTTCTACAGGCACGCCACTATGGAAACGGAACTGCTCATCTGGCGTAGTGATCAGTTCCTGCTCCACCGCGCGCACCACCTCGATACGCGCATCCACGTCGGCAGCATCACCATACAGATAGGCAAGCTTGAGATAACCGCGGTAGTGGCGCCCTTCGCTCTCCAGCAACCCGGCGTAGAATTTGGCCAGTTCGGCATCCAGACGCGGTACCAGGGCAGCGAAGCGTTCGCAGGAGCGCGCCTCGATGAAGGCGCCCACCACCAGCACATCCACCAGCCGCTCCACTTCACCACCGCGCAGCAGCGCACGCAGGCCGGCCGCGTAGCGCGAGGCAGAAACATGACGAACCTCGATGCCACGCCCGCGGATGATCTTGCTGACCTGCTCGAAGTGCACCAGCTCCTCACGAGCCAAACGCGACATTCTCGCGGTCAATTCGGTCTTGGTCAGGTAGCGGCCCATCAGGCTCAGGGCCGTCTGTGCCGCCTTGTATTCCAGATTGCGGTGGTCAAGCAGGAGGATTTCCTGCTGGCGCAGGGCCTCGTCCAGCCAGGCATCAGGCGTGGCGACGCCACCAAGAAACTCTAGAATTTCCTGCAGAATCGATACAGGTTCCTCACCGTTAGTCGGAATTTGCTCGGCATTTGACATCATATTTGAAGCGCTCTAGGTGCTGGCGAGGTTGAAAATGGCGGGCCATTATACGAGTGGCAGGTCGGACGACCAGCACGCCGTTGATGCAGGTCAACAAGCCGCTGGCAACGACGCACCTATAGTTGAATAAGCGCTATTCATTCTCAGGGAGACGACCATGCAAGCGATCCGTAGCATTCTGGTGGTGATGGAGCCCCAGCACCCCGAAGGCCTCGCACTGAAGCGGGCAAAACTGATAGCGGGAGTCACCCAGTCGCATCTGCACCTGCTGGTCTGCGACAAGAAAGGCGACCACAGCGCCTGGCTCAACGATCTCAGCAGCACCCTCGGCGAAGAAGGCTTCAGCGTTTCCACCCAGCAGTCCTGGCATGACAACCCGCACCAGACCATCATTGCCGTGCAGCAGGCCGAAGGCTGCGGATTGGTGATCAAGCAACATCTACCGGACAACCCACTGAAAAAGGCCCTGCTCACCCCGGAGGACTGGAAGCTGCTGCGCTACTGCCCGGGTCCGGTGCTGATGGTCAAGACCGAGCGCCCTTGGACGGGCGGCAACATCCTCGCCGCCGTGGACGTGGGCAACGCCGATGGCGAGCACCGCACCCTGCATGCCGGGATCATCAGCCATGGCTATGACATTGCCGGCCTGGCCAAAGGTATCCTGCACGTGACTACCGCGCATCCGACACCCATGCTGTCGGCAGCCGACCCGACCTTCCAGCTCAAGGAAACCATCGAGGCACGCTACCGCGAGCAGTGCCGCAGCTTCCAGGCCGAGTACGACATCAGTGACGAGCGCCTGCATGTACTCGAAGGCCCGGCCGACGTGGTTATTCCACAGGTTGCCCACCGACTCGATGCGGCGGTCACGGTGATCGGCACCGTCGCGCGCACCGGGCTTTCCGGCGCGCTGATCGGCAACACGGCGGAAGTCATACTCGACGCACTGGAAAGTGACGTACTGGTGCTCAAGCCGGACGAAATCATCGCCCATCTCGAAGAACTCGTCGCCCAACGCTAGGACGTAGGGTGCGCCGTGCGCACCAGCGGTTTGACGAGGCACTGAAGCTGAAGCCGCCCCCGAAGCGGTGCGCGCAGCGCACCCTACGGGGCATAGCCTCTCATACGCGGAGCTCCAGCCCTTCGCGCAAGAACTTCGGCGCAATGTAGCGCTCGTAATGCGCCTCGGAGAGCAGGAAGAATTCCCTGTCGATGGCATCGCGCAGCTCAGGCAGCGCCCAATTGCGAAACTCGGGCAGCAACACCATGCCGTAGGCTTCCAGCTGATTGATCACCCGCGCGCCCCGCGCGATCAGCTGATAGGCCCAGCAATAAGGCGACTGCTGCGGCACGAAGCGGATCTGCCGCTGCTCCAGTTGCCCGCGCAGGCGCTGCTCGTCGAACACTTCCATCTTGGCAGTCATCACCTGCACCAGCAACACTTCCAGCCGCGTCCACACCGCACGCTTCTCGTCATCGTTGTAGCTGTTCCAGTTGATCACCTCATGGTGGAAGCGCTTGCAACCGCGGCACACGACATCGCCGTAAACGGTCGAACACAGCCCCACACAAGGCGTCTTGATGCGCTGATTGGACATGGCAAAACAGAATAGACAGCAGAATGGCCTGGCATCTTAGCCCTTTGTCTAATCCAGATCACCCCTGCCGACAGGCCACCGAAAACTACCTGCGTTGGCACTACTGCGTTAAAAACGGCCTCAAAATGCTCGTTTAGAACAGCTAAACTGCGCTTTTTCGACCATTTTTGCGGGGCCACCATCGGTCTTGGCTTGTCTGCCAATCCTTTTTCAGCAGCCTGTCGATACAGGGACATCGGCTTAACTTTATCTGCGCTTTCCATTAGAATCGGCCCGCCTTTTACGGCGCCAATGTCCGTTGGAAGCTGTTTTCAAAGCGTCACGAGCACAGTCGATCCTGCAGGTACGATGGCGACGCAGCCACTTGGAGTCCCCCCAAGCGTCTGCGTCAGCCCTCATCAGAAACCGTCCTGCCGGCGTAAAACTTTGAAAGCAGCTTCTACAAGAGACTCATGAAACCTCGGTTGATCGGCTCAAAAAGTCGAAAAGCGCCTGGTCATGAGTATCTGGATCGCGTCCCGGACAACCCTTTGGGACCACTGATGAGGGTAATAACTGTGCTTGAAGCCTATCGCAAACACGTAGCAGAGCGTGCCGCTCAGGGTATCGTGCCCCAGCCGCTGAACGCCGAACAAACCGCAGGCCTGGTCGAGCTGCTGAAAAACCCGCCGGCTGGCGAAGAAGAATTCCTCGTAGACCTGATCACCAACCGCGTACCGCCAGGCGTGGACGAAGCGGCCTACGTCAAGGCCGGTTTCCTCTCTGCCGTCGCCAAGGGCGAAGCCAGCTCTCCGCTGATCAGCAAGCAACGCGCTGTCGAGCTGTTGGGTACCATGCAGGGCGGCTACAACATCGCCACCATGGTCGAGCTGCTGGACGATGCCACCCTGGGCACCGTTGCCGCCGAACAACTCAAGCACACCCTGCTGATGTTCGACGCCTTCCACGACGTCGCCGAGAAAGCCAAGGCCGGCAATGCCAACGCCAAGGCCGTGCTGCAGTCTTGGGCCGATGGCGAGTGGTTCACCAACAAGCCGGCCATCGCCGAGAAATACAGCCTGGCCGTGTTCAAGGTCCCTGGCGAAACCAACACCGACGACCTGTCCCCTGCCCCGGACGCCTGGTCGCGCCCTGACATCCCGCTGCACGCCCTGGCCATGCTGAAAATGGCTCGCGACGGCATCGTGCCGGAGCAGCAAGGCGCCGTCGGCCCGCTGAAGCAGATCGAAGAGATCAAGGCCAAGGGCTTCCCGGTCGCCTACGTCGGTGACGTGGTCGGTACCGGCTCTTCCCGTAAGTCCGCCACCAACTCGGTGCTGTGGTTCTTCGGCGACGACATCCCGTATGTTCCGAACAAGCGCGCTGGCGGCTTCTGCTTCGGCACCAAGATCGCCCCGATCTTCTACAACACCATGGAAGATGCCGGCGCCCTGCCGATCGAGTTCGACGTATCGAACATCAACATGGGCGACGTGATCGATGTCTACCCGTACGCCGGCAAAGTCTGCAAGCACGGCACCGACGACGTCATCACCACCTTCGAACTGAAGACCCCGGTACTGCTCGACGAAGTCCGCGCTGGCGGCCGTATCCCGCTGATCGTCGGCCGCGGCCTGACCGAGAAGGCGCGTGCCGAGCTGGGCCTTGGCTCCTCCGACCTGTTCAAGAAGCCGGACCAGCCTGCTGCCAGCACCAAGGGCTTCACCCTGGCGCAGAAGATGGTCGGCAAGGCCTGCGGCGTCGAGGGCGTGCGTCCGGGCACCTACTGCGAACCGAAGATGACCACCGTCGGTTCCCAGGACACCACCGGCCCGATGACCCGCGACGAGCTGAAAGACCTGGCGTGCCTGGGCTTCTCGGCTGACCTGGTGATGCAGTCCTTCTGCCACACCGCGGCCTATCCGAAGCCGATCGACGTCACCACTCACCACACCCTGCCGGATTTCATCCGCACCCGTGGCGGCGTGTCCCTGCGTCCGGGCGACGGCATCATCCACAGCTGGCTGAACCGCATGCTGCTGCCTGACACCGTCGGCACCGGTGGCGACTCGCACACCCGCTTCCCGATCGGTATCAGCTTCCCGGCCGGCTCCGGCTTGGTGGCCTTCGCCGCCGCCACCGGCGTCATGCCGCTGGACATGCCGGAATCGGTTCTGGTGCGCTTCAAGGGCAAGATGCAACCGGGTATCACCCTGCGTGACCTGGTCCATGCCATCCCCTACTACGCCATCCAGAAGGGCCTGCTGACCGTCGAGAAGAAAGGCAAGAAGAACATCTTCTCCGGCCGCATCCTCGAGATCGAAGGCCTGGACAACCTGACCGTCGAGCAGGCGTTCGAACTGTCTGACGCTTCCGCCGAGCGCTCGGCTGCCGGCTGCACCATCAAACTGCCGGAATCGGCCATCGCCGAATACCTGCAGTCCAACATCACCCTGCTGCGCTGGATGATCAGCGAAGGCTACGGCGATGCCCGTACCCTGGAGCGTCGTGCTCAGGCGATGGAAGCCTGGCTGGCCAATCCGGTGCTGATGGAGGCCGACAAGGACGCCGAGTACGCCGAAGTCATCGAGATCGACCTGAGCCAGCTCAACGAGCCGGTACTGTGCGCCCCGAACGACCCGGACGACGCCCGCCTGCTGTCCACCGTGGCTGGCGACAAGATCGACGAAGTGTTCATCGGCTCGTGCATGACCAACATCGGCCACTTCCGCGCTGCCGGTAAGCTGCTGGACAAGGTCAAGGGCGGTATCCCGACCCGTCTGTGGCTGTCGCCGCCGACCAAGATGGACGCTCACCAGCTGACCGAAGAAGGCTACTACGGTATCTACGGCAAGGCCGGTGCACGTATGGAGATGCCAGGCTGCTCGCTGTGCATGGGTAACCAGGCACGTGTGGCTGCCAACTCCACCGTGGTGTCGACCTCCACCCGTAACTTCCCGAACCGTCTGGGCGATGGCGCCAACGTGTACCTGGCCTCTGCCGAACTGGCAGCGGTCGCTTCGATTCTCGGCAAGCTGCCGACCGTCGAGGAGTACATGGTCTATGCCAAGGATATCGACAGCATGGCTGGCGACATCTACCGCTACCTGAGCTTCGACCAGATCGCCGACTTCCGCGAAGCGGCGGCGAACGCCAAGATCCCGGTCGTTCAGGCCTGATCAACGCGTCGTAGAAAAAAAGCCCCGCCTAGTCAGAGCGTGTGAAAACGCACTGACGCCAGAAAAATCCAACGCCCCGACTGGTTCGGGGCGTTGGTGTTTTTGAAGCATGGAAATGGAAAGCGGGATTTACCCCAACAGCTCGATCAACCGACGGGCACCCATCACATTGATGGCACGCTTCAGGTTGTAGGCGTTGACCGCCAGGGCCATTTCCGTCCGAGCGCCCTGCAGTTGTCGGAGCAGGAAGCGACCATTACCCAAAATCCATTGCTTCAGGTTGCCGAAGGGATGTTCGACGATGGAGCGGCGCCTGACCATCATCTCTGGATGCACCTGCATCCGCTGATGCATGCGTTC
>NZ_FOXK01000003.1 GCF_900115695.1 Ectopseudomonas toyotomiensis | reverse complement strand
GTGATTTCCATCGACGTGCCCAACAGCTCGCAGTGCGAAGTGGTCACGGCAACGATGACCTACCGCAACAGCGCGGGTGACGTGGAAGTTCTCGACTACGAACAACTCTCCAGCGTTTGCACCAACCAGAACTGACAACCAGCCGCCCAACTGATCGACAGGAGTTTGACCATGAAATTTTCTCGCACTCTGACTGCCGGGCTGCTCGCCCTGGCCATCAACAGCAGCTTCGCCGCCGGCAGCCCCGGCGTGGAGCGCAACACCCAAGGTTTCCTCGATGCCCTGGCAGCCGGTGGTGGTCAGCCGCTGGAAACCCTCTCGCCGAAAGACGCCCGCGCCGTACTGGTAGGTGCTCAGGCCAACGTCAAGGTGGACCTGTCCGGCATTATCGTGGACACCAAGGTGATCCAGGTTAATGGCCAGTCGCTCACCCTCAAGGTGGTACGTCCTGAAGGCGCTCGCGGCATTCTGCCGGGCTTCATGTTCTTCCATGGCGGTGGCTGGGTACTGGGTGATTATCCGACCCACGAACGCCTGATCCGCGACCTGGTAGTAGGCTCTGGCGCCGCTGCAATCTACGTCGACTACACGCCGTCGCCGGAAGCCAAGTACCCGACCGCGATCAACCAGGCCTATGCCGCCACGAAGTGGGTGGCCGACAACGGCAGCCAGATCGGTGTCGACGGATCGCGCCTGGCAGTGGCCGGCAACAGCGTCGGCGGCAATATGGCAGCCGTGGTCGCCATCAAGGCCAAGGAAGCCGGTACGCCGAAACTGCGCGCCCAGGTGCTGCTGTGGCCGGTGACCGACGCCAACTTCAACAATGGCTCCTACAACCAGTTCGCCGAAGGCCACTTCCTCACCCGCGGCATGATGGAATGGTTCTGGGACAACTACACCACCGACCCGAAGCAGCGTAACGAGATCCATGCGTCGCCCCTGCGCGCCAGCCTGGAACAGCTCAAGGGCCTGCCGCCAGCACTGGTGCAGACCGCCGAGATGGACGTGCTGCGCGACGAAGGCGAAGCCTACGCTCGCCGCCTGAACGCCGCCGGCGTACCGGTGACCGCCGTGCGCTACAACGGCATGATCCACGACTATGGCCTGCTCAATGTGGTGTCCGAAGTCCCGGCGGTACTCTCCGCCATGGATCAGGCAGCACAGACGTTGAAAAACAGCCTCAAGTAAGCGGCTGAAAAACGAAACCCCGCCACCGTTACCGGTCGCGGGGTTTTCTTTTGATCATCGTCCTTCGCGGCTGAAGCGGAATGCCGCCCAGCCGCTCCTACAGACACTGCCTTTGCGTAGAAGCGGCTTCAGCCGCGAATTGCTGGTCATACAGCGCTACGCACCTGCTCCCAGGTCAGATCCAGGCACTTGCGCGCTTTCTCCACCAGCTCATCGATCTCGGCAAGGCTGATCACCAGAGGCGGCGCAATGATCATGGTGTCGCCCACGGCGCGCATGATCAGACCGTTATTAAAGCAGTGGCCGCGGCAGATCATGCCTACCGCCTTGTCACCCGGATAACGTGTGCGCGTCGCCTTGTCCTGCACCAACTCGATGGCGCCAAGCATGCCGACGCCGCGCACTTCGCCCACCAGCGGGTGATCGGCCAGCTCACGCAGGCGCTTTTGCAGGTAGGGCGCGGTTTCTGCCTTCACCCGCTCGACGATGCCTTCTTCCTTGAGAATGCGCAGGTTCTCCAGGCCCACCGCTGCCGCCACCGGATGGCCGGAATAGGTAAAGCCATGGTTGAAATCGCCGTGCGCCTCGATCACCTCGAACACCTTGTCGCTGACGATCAACCCGCCCATCGGTACGTAACCGCTGGTAAGGCCTTTGGCGATGGTCATCAGGTCAGGCTTGAGGTGGTAGTACTGGCTGCCGAACCACTCGCCGGTACGGCCGAAACCGCAGATCACTTCATCGGCGACGAAAAGAATGTCGTACTTGGCCAGGATTTCCTTGATGCGCGGCCAGTAGGTCTCCGGCGGGATGATCACGCCACCAGCGCCCTGGATCGGCTCGGCAATGAAGGCTGCAACGTTTTCTTCGCCCAGTTCGAGAATCTTCTTCTCCAACTGGTCGGCAGCCCAGATACCGAATGCTTCAGGCGACTGGTCGCCGCCCTCACCGAACCAGTACGGCTGCGGGATATGCGCGATACCGGGGATCGGCAGGTCGCCCTGCTCGTGCATGAACTTCATACCGCCAAGGCTGGCGCCGGCCACGGTGGAGCCGTGGTAACCGTTGTCGCGGCCGATGATGATCTTCTTGCTCGGCTTGCCCTTGCACGCCCAGTAGTGGCGTACCAGGCGCAACATGGTGTCGTTACCTTCCGAGCCCGAACCGGTGAAGAACACGTGGTTCATGCCGGCCGGCGCCAGCTGGGAAATGGCATGGGCCAGCTCCAGCACCGGCGGATGGGCGGTCTGGAAGAAGGTGTTGTAGAACGGCAACTGGCGCATCTGCTGAGCTGCCGCTTCGACCAGTTCCTCGCGGCCATAGCCGACGGCCACGCACCACAGACCGGCCATGCCATCGAGGATCTTATTGCCCTCGCTGTCCCACAGGTGCACGCCTTTTGCCTCGGTGATGATGCGCGGGCCCTTCTCGGCCAGCTGCTTGTAATCACTGAACGGCGCCAGGTGGTGGGCCTGGCTCAGGGCCTGCCAGTGTGCGGTTTTCGGGTTGTTCTGGGCGTTGTTCATGTCGCCTCCTTCGATCCGAGACATCACAGGTACCAGCGATATTCGCGCGGGCTGATGTCGTGCATGAAGGCCAGGTGATCCTGGCGTTTGTTCTCGCAATAGACCATGACGAACTCGCTGCCGAGGCCAGCCGCGACGCGCTCGCTGACCTGCATGCGGCGTACGGCGTCGAGCATGTCCTTGGGAAAGTCGACGCCGCTTTCGCGGTCGTCATTCAGTGATGCGATGGGCTCGGCCTGGGCGTCGAGGCCCTGCTCGATGCTGGTCAGCAATGCCGCCAGCACCAGATAGGGGTTGGCATCGGCGCCCGGCAGGCGGAACTCCAGGCGCAGGTTGCGCGCGTCCGACTCGGGGATACGTACGCAGGCGTCGCGATCCTCGAAACCCCAGCTGGCCTTGCTCGCCGAGTTCACTTGGGCGCCGAAGCGGCGGTAGCTGTTGTGGTTCGGCGCGTAGATCGGCATCAGCTCCGGCAGCAGTTCCAGGCAACCGGCCACGGCATGACGCAGCGGGCGCTGCTCGTCGCGGGCCAGCAGGTTGTCACCGGCCTCGTCGTACAGACTGACATGGATATGCATGCCGCTGCCCGGATACTGCAGGTACGGCTTGGCCATGAAGCTGGCCCGATGGCCATGCTTGAGCGCCACGCCACGGCTCACCCGGCAGAACAGCGCCGACCAGTCGGCCGCCTGCATCGGGTCAGCGTTGTGGCTGAAGTTGATCTCGAACTGCCCCGGGCCGATCTCGGCGGTGATCACCGTGGTGTCGATGCCCTGCAGGCGCGCGGTTTCGCTGATGTCGTCGAGCACCTCGGAAAAACGCGACAGCCGTTCGATATGCATGTTCGGCTGGTCATCGGCATCGCCACTCAGGTCATCGCGCGGGTACTGCGGCAAGCCGTCCTTGAGCGCCTTGTCGAACAGGTAGAACTCCAGCTCGAAGGCCACCACCGGATGAATGCCACGCGCGGCCAGGCGCTGCACCACGCGCGCCAGCACTTCGCGCGGCTCGAACTCGATGGGCGCCTCGGTACCGTCGGAGCTGATCAGCATCTGCCCCAGCGGCTGGTGCTCCCAGTTCACCAGCTTGAGCGTGCCGGGGATCAGCCGCCGTGGCGCGTCCGGGTCGCCGTCATGAAAGCAGTAGTCGCCGATCTCGTACAGCCCGCCCTGAGCGCCGAGCAGTACACAGTTCTGCGGCAGTTTCAGGGCGCTGCCGGCGGCGACCTTCTCCAGCATCTCGATGGGGTAGCGCTTGCCATAGAAATGCCCGGGAATGTCCAGGCAGATCAGGTCGACGAAGCGCACCTCGGGGTGGACCTGGCGAAATTGACGGACTTCGTCGAGCAGCTCGACTCGGGTGGCGTTCATTGTGGTTATTTCCGGGTTCACGAGAAGGTTCAGGTGTAGATCCATAACACCCGCGCGGGGGTGTCGCCCTGATTGGCATAACGCAGGCGCGCATAGCTCGGCACCTGGAAAACATCGCCGGGATAGAGGGTGGCACTCTCTTCGTCCTCACCCAGCCACAGCGTCAATTGGCCTTCGAGCACATAGCCGGCCTGCTCGGAACGATCGCTCATCTGCCGCTCGCCACTGCTGGCGCCTGGCTCGAGCAGGCTGTCGACGACCATGAAAGCCCCCTGCAAAGTCGGCGAAGCCATGATGTCGGTGATGCCACCAGCCAGGTAAAGGGTGCGGCGTTCATCCGGCCGGGTGACCCAATCCAGGGCCTTGGGCTTGGGCAGGCTGTAGAAATAGGTGGTGGGTACGTCGAGCGCCTCGGCGATGGCGGTCAGATCCTCCACCGTCGGGCGTGACAAGCCACGCTCGACCTGCGAGAGAAAGCCCACGGAACGACCAATACGCTCGGCCAGCTCGTTGAGGGTGACCTTCTTGTGCTTGCGCAGGTCGTGGATGAGCACGGCCAGGGCCGCCATCTCCAGGTTCTTGTCCATCTCTGGGCTGTCCATTTCAGAAGCTGTCTCTTAGTCGGTACCAGGCCTTGCCAATGGCCTCGAGCGGCGCCGCCAGGCGCTCGCCGAATGGGAATTCGGGATTGCGCAGTTGCTGATACAGCGCCAGTTCGTCGTCATTGCCGAGAATGGCATCACTGACTGCCCGCGCCGCCGCCAGGGTCGGCAGCACACCATGCCCGGAAAAGCCCTGCAGCCAGTAACGACCGTTCTCGCCGCCAATGTCGGGCGTGCGAGCACGAGTCACGTCGATATGCCCGCCCCAGGCAAAGTCGATGGCTACGCCTGCCAGTTGCGGAAAGACGCGCTCGAGGAACGGCCGCGTGGCAGCAGCCATGTCCCTCGGTAGGCCGCCCAGATAGGTGCAACCACCACCGAACAGCAGGCGGTGATCTGGCGTACGGCGGAAATAGTCGAGAACGAACTGGTTGTCGGTGACGCAGGCATTGCGCGGCAACAATGCCTCAACGCGCTCTGCGCCCAACGGCTCGGTGGCGATCTGGTAGGTACCGACCGGCAGGATGCGCCGCGCCAGACGCGGCTCGAGGTGATCGATATAGGTGTTGCAGGCCAGCACCAGGGTGTCGGCCTGCGCGCTGCCCTGCTCGGTACGCACACGGTAGCCCGTGCCCTGCTTGTCCTGACTCAGCACACGGCTCTGCTCGAAGATCTGCCCACCGGCGCGAACGAAGGCTTCGGCCAGCCCGAGCGCCAACTTGAGCGGGTTGAGGTGCCCGGCCTCGGGGTCGTAGAGGCCAGCGCGGTAACGCTCGCTGGCGACCCACTCCGGCATCTGCTCGCGAGAGACGAACTGCAGCGTGCGATGGCCCCACTTGCGGGCGGCCTCCTCCTGCCACTCGTGCAGCAGCGCCACCCGCCGCGGCAGTACCGCGGTCCACAGGTGGCCGCGGCGGTAGTCACAGTCGAAGCCATGGCGCTGCGGCAGCTCGCGCAGCTCGCCGGCGGCCCAGGCCATGCCGTCCCACAGACGGCGGGCGCGTTCGAGGCCCAAGGCCTTCTCCAGCGGCGGCATATCGCAGGACCAGCCGAGAATCGCCTGGCCGCCGTTGCGCCCAGAGGCTGCCCAGGCCACACGGCTGGCCTCCAGCAGAATGACCTTGCGCCCTGCTTCGGCCAGGCGCAAAGCAGTGTGCAGACCACTGAAACCAGCACCGATCACCAGCACCTCACACTGCAGATCACCTTGCAGCACGGGATGATGCGTCAGTCGATCCTTGCAGCTATGGGCGTAATAGCTGTCGACGTGCTCACTGGCATGGCGAAACATAGATGACTCATGAAATTTAAAATAATTAATTTCATGAAAATCTATATAGATAATTTCACAAAGGCAAGCCTGAGCGGCTCAGGCGACCTGCTGCTGCAACTCCATACCGCATTCGAGATGAGTGAACAGCCCTTCATTTATCGCCTGGGCCAAAACCCGACGCAGGCCTTCGCTGCCGAGGAAAGCATCGCGTGCCGCTGCCGAACGCCACTGCCCTTCTACCTGCCATATCAAAGGATCACTACGTAGAGAGAACACACGCAGGCGTTCGCAACCTGGGATATCTCGACCAACCTCATGCAATCGCGCCAGGCACTGCCCCAACCGATTTGAACGGTCGTGGCGGGCGCGAACGGTCATACGGTGAATGATGCTCATGGCAACCTCCTGGAACTGAATCAATACATACCAGCAGCGTTTCGCTGCAGAACATGGGGTGCTGCGTCCGGCTCGGCAAAAGCCGCTTCACCAACGGCTCTTGAGTCAAGCCAGGCCGTGGCGAGCAATAACAGAGTCAGCGGTGCGATCAGCCATTTGCTGGACATGGTTCGCTCCTTTCGTGACGTATGTGAGCACCACTTAGCGGGTGATATGGCTACTGCACGTGTTCGAGCCGGTGCAGAGGCACCGCTCGATGGCTACAAAGATCAGGCAGAAGGTCATCAGAGCGTTAGTCGATTACTGGTAAATCCTTGCCTAAAACTCCATAGCAATGAAATTGCCGCACCGAGTTCATCGCACCCTGACCACCCTTGAAATACTCTGTATCACTGGCAATTTGCCCATTACTGGCAAATATTTGCCTAATCCTGCCGCCCCTCATGACTTGCCTGAAAAACCTGGATAGGCTTCGCTGACTTTCCGGAGGCGCGCCATGCAGTCACCCATTCACACCGCCACAACTCTCGACACCCCCCTTGCCGAACTGAGCCACGAAATGGCACGCCTGGTCGATCGCTTCGTCCCCGAGGACGGTTTGCATCTCACAGCGATTCCTGGCCTGAAACTGGCTCGCGCCACGACACCCAGCCTGCCGATGCAGACAGTCTACGACCCCTGCCTGTGCATCATCGCCCAGGGCCGTAAAGAGATACGTCTGGGTGACGAACTCTACGTCTATGATCCGCTGAATTACCTGGTGGCGTCGGTGGTGCTGCCGGTAACCGGCCGGGTGATCGAGGCCAGCCCGGATCACCCCTATCTGAGCATCGCTCTGGAGATCGATCCCGCGCTGATAAGCAGCCTGCTCACCGAAATGCCGGCGATTCCAGCCCCGGACGCGGCCTCCCAACGGGCGCTGTTTCTCGATCGTCTCGACCCGCGCCTGCTGGATGCGGTGATCCGCCTGCTACGCCTGCTGGAAACCCCATCCGACATCGCCATGCTGGCGCCATTGGCATTGCGCGAGATTTTCTACCGCATGCTGCTCAGCCCGCAGGGCCATCGCCTGCATGAAGTGGTGATCGCCGACAGCCAGAGCCAGCGCATCTCCCGCGCCATCGAGTGGCTGCGCAAGAACTTCGATCAGCCGCTGCGTATCGAGGAACTGGCCCGCGAAGTGAACCTGAGCCCCTCGACCCTGCACCACAGATTCAAGGCCGTCACGGCGTTCAGCCCGCTGCAGTACCAGAAGCAATTGCGCCTGCAGGAGGCCCGCCGGCTGATGCTGTGCGACAACCTCGAAGCGGCAGCGGCCAGCTATCGCGTCGGCTACGAAAGCCCATCGCAGTTCAGCCGCGAGTACAGCCGTCTGTTCGGCGATCCACCGCAGCGCGACATCGCCCGCCTGCGCCAGGCGGCGCAGAATCAGCAAGCATCCTGAACGCCGCCTTCCGTGGGAGGCGCTTTAGCGGCGACGGTGCTCAGCAGCGCCTCTGATCGCGGCTAAAGCCCCTCCCACGACATCTGCTACAGCCCCATCTGCTTGGCGATGATCTCGTTCATGATCTCGCGCGTGCCGCCGCCAATGGAAAGGATGCGGTTGTCGCGGTACAGGCGCTCGACCAGGCTTTCGCGCCATAACGGCCCAGATGCCGTTTTCTACAGCCCCATCTGCTTCGCGATGATCTCGTTCATGATCTCGCGCGTGCCGCCGCCAATGGAAAGAATGCGGTTATCGCGATACAGGCGCTCGACCAGAGATTCACGCATGTAACCCATGCCACCCATGATCTGCACCGCATCGTAGGTCAGGCGAGCAGCGATATCGGTGGCGAAGTTCTTGGCCATGGAAATCTCCTTGATCACGCTGCGGCCGGCGGCCATCTGTGCCGCCTGGCGGTAGGTGAATTCGCGAGAAACCTCGAGCTGCGTCGCCATTTCGGCCAGGCGATGTTTGAGCACCTGGAACTTGCCCACCGGCTTGCCGAACGCCTGGCGCTCGCGCGCCCATTTCAGGGACTCCTCCAGCGCCAGTTGTGCGGTCATGTTGGCCATGATCGCCAGGCTCAGGCGCTCGCTCTGGAAGTTGGCCATGATGCAGGCGAAACCGGCGTTCTCCACGCCGATCAGGTTCTCCACCGGCACCTTGCAGTCGTCGAAGAACAGCTCGGCGGTATCGGACGCCCACCAGCCCATCTTCTTCAGCTTGCGGCCGACACTGAAACCTGGCGTGCCCTTCTCCACCAGCAACAGGCTGACGCCACCGAAGCCCTCGCCACCGGTGCGCACCGCCACCGTGTAGTAATCGGCGCGCACGCCGCTGGTAATGAAGGTCTTGCTGCCGTTGATGCGGTAATGATCGCCATCGCGCACCGCGCGAGTCCTGAGATTGGCCACATCGGAGCCACCGGACGGCTCGGTCACCGCCAGCGCCATGATCTTCTCGCCAGCCAGCACCTGCGGTACCACACGTTCGCGCACGGCGGGCTTGGCCCACTTGACGATGGGCGGCAAGCCGATATCCAGCGAACCGAGCCCGGCCACCAGGCCGCCGGAACCGCTGCGCATCAGTTCCTCGCTGGCCACCACCTTGGCGAACACATCCCCCTCGTGACTGCCGCCGAACTGCTCCGGATAGCCAATACCGAGAATGCCCGCGGCGCCGGCCTTGAGGTACAGCTCACGAGGGAATTCCTCGGCCTCCTCCCAGTCATCGATATGCGGCTGGATTTCACGCTCGACGAAGCGCCGAACGGAATCGCGAACCAGTTGGTGAGACTCATCGAAATACGATTGTGGGGCGGCCATGCGGGTACTCCCGTTATTGTTTTGGCCACCCTAACCTAGCGCTTGCTTGGTTTTCAAGTTGAGCACTGCCCGCCGATCAGGATGTATGCGTCATACCGAAACGCTCCCGGTAAGCCGAAGGCGGTAGTCCGACAGCGTTGCGAAAGGCCACACGGAAACTCTCCACCGAGCGAAAACCGCACAGCTCAGCGATGCGCTCACTGCCATCAGTGCCGCTCTCCAGCAACTCACGGGCTCGTGCCAGGCGCTCGTGCTGCAACCAGGCCTTGGGAGTCATGCCTGTGGCCTCACTGAAACGGCGCAGGAAGGTGCGCTCGCTCATGGCCACACGACGTGCCAGCTGACTCACTTCCAAGGGCTCATGCAAATGCTGCCGCGCCCACTGCATAAGGGTGGAGAGGTCGCTGCGCGGCGCCCGGGCCACCGGGGCCGGAATGAACTGGGCCTGGCCACCGGCCCGCTGGGGCGACATCACCAATCGCCGCGCTACGGTGTTGGCCACCTGGGTACCGAAGTCTCGCGCCACCAGGTGCAGGCAGGCATCGATGCCGGCGGCGCTGCCAGCCGAGCTGATGAGCGAGCCGGCATCGACATAAAGCACGTCCGGATCTACCTCGACAGCAGGAAAACGACGCGCCAGCTCCTCGGCGTAGCGCCAGTGGGTAGTAGCGCGTCGACCGTCCAGCAAGCCGCTGGCGGCAAGGACGAAAACGCCGGAACAGATGGAAACCAGCCGAGCGCCACGTCCATGAGCGTCGCGCAGGGCGGTCAACAAACGCTCGGGGGGAACCTCGGTGCGGTCACGCCAGCCGGGAATGACAATGGTGCGCGCCTCGGCCAGGCGCTCCAGTCCTGCCTCGGCGAGTATCTGGATACCGCCCATGGCGCGCATGGGGCCGCTGTCCAGGCCTACGATGCAATGGCGGTACCAGGGGAAATCGAACTCGGGCCGGGGGAGACCGAAGATCTCCACGGCAATGCCGAACTCGAAGGTGCAGAGACCATCGTAGGCAAGGATGGCCACCAGGCCGGGGGCGTCGTGCATTTGGCGGAAACTTACCAGTTACTGTCTTGCCCGCCACTTTAGAGCAGGACGCGCGCTGGATACAGTGGCGCCATTACTCAACCGATGGAGAGTCACCATGCCCAGCCTCGTTCGTCAGCACCCTGCTGCCAACCCGGAAAACGCAATTGCCCATTTCACCCAGCGCCTGGCCTTCGAGACCGACTGCTCGGACGTGCATGTCAGCCAGCAGGTGGGCGAGGTCGACTACGTGCTGGTCGACGTGCGTGGAGAAGCCGCCTACACCGCTGGCCACGTACCCGGCGCGATCAACATCCCCCATCGCCTGATGAGCGCGGAGTTCATGGCCGGATATCCACGCGACACATTGTTCGTCGTTTACTGCGCCGGGCCACACTGCAATGGCGTGCACCGAGCAGCTGTCCGCCTGGCCGGGTTGGGTTTCGCGGTGAAGGAGATGCTCGGTGGCGTCACGGGCTGGCTGGACGAGGGGTTGAGTCTGACCGGCGCGCAAAGCCCGCAGGAAGCCCGCCCGGCCTTTTCCTGCGCATGCTGAGCCCATATGTACGCGAGGCGCGGGCCGAGGATGTGCCCGCCCTTCTCCCGCTGATGCGCGAGCTAGCCCGCTTCGAGGATTACCTGGAGGATTTCGCGGTGGACGAGGTGCAACTGATGGCCCGCGCATTCGCCGCGGAACCCCAGTGCCGGATATTCGTGGCAGAGGCCTCGGACCGCCTGCTCGGATATGCCGTAACACAGGAGCTCACCTTCACCTACGACCTGCGCCCGACGGTTCGGCTCAAGGAGTTGTACGTAGCCCCTGATGCACGCTGCCAGAGACTTGGCGAACAGTTGCTGGCCGCTGTGGCCCGTTGGGCAAAGGCTCGCGGCGCAGGTCGATTGAAATGGGATGTACTAGCGGGAAACCAAAAAGCCGAGCGTTTCTACCAGCGCCTGGGCGGGCATCCGGATGCCAAGTGGATCGCCTATACGATGGATCACAGCGCCATGACTGCCCTGGCAGAGTATCACTGCGAAACAGACTGCTCCGCTAACGCAGCGCCCGCCTGACCCTCGCCTGTATCTCGTACGCAGGCCCTTCCACAGACTGGAAATCGCGCGTGTAACGCTGGGCGAAACCATCGGTGCCCCACTCGCGGTATTGCTGCACATGCCACAATTCATGCGCCCACAGCGCTGCATCCTCTGCCGCAGCATCAGCGTTGCGAAACACCACCACGTCGACCAGCGTCACGGCCTGCACATCGGGGCTCTGCAGCATGACGGTGGCGGCGTCCATCTCGTCGGTGATGCCCACGCGAAAGCGCACTTCATCAAGCAACGCATCGTCGTAGAACGGCGCAAGCTGGGCACGAATCATCAGAGGGATAGGTTCGGTGCCGGCTCGCAGTGCTGCCTCACGCGACTGCAGCAACCAGGCCTCCAAGCGCGCCGCCGCCATATTCAGGCCATCTTCACGTACCCGTACAGGATCGGGCACGCACAAGCAGGAAGCACCCAGGCACACCTGTGCCTGCCCGGTCGGACATTGAGCCTGTGCGGCCAGAGGCGCCCCGAGCAGGAACACCAGCGCAATACGGCGCAGAGTGTCGGTGGTCACTGGCACTCCGAATCGAGAGGGTTTGACTGCTTACAGGCTGATCGGGCGCCGACCTGCCAAGGCATGGGCCAGCGTGCCGCCGTCGACCAATTCCAGCTCGCCACCGAGCGGCATGCCATGGGCGATGCGCGAGGCGACCAGGCCTTTGCCGGCGAGAATCTGAGCGATGTAGTGCGCCGTGGCCTCGCCTTCCACCGTCGGGTTGGTGGCCAGGATCACTTCCCTGAAAGCACCGGCATCGATGCGCTCCAGCAGCGCAGGAATACCGATGGCCTCTGGCCCCAGACCATCGAGTGGCGATAGATGCCCCTTGAGCACGAAGTAACGACCGCGAAAACCGGTCTGCTCCACCGCGTGCACGTCCATCGGACCTTCGACCACACACAGCAGGCTGTCGTCACGACGCTCGTCCAGGCATAGCTGGCAAATTTCGTCCTCGCTCAGGCTGCGGCAGCGCTTGCAGTGCCCCACGCCCTCCATCGCTGCATTCAGTGCCTGCGCCAGGCGCAGACCACCACTGCGATCACGCTCGAGCAGCTGCAACGCCATGCGTTGCGCGGTCTTCTGCCCCACACCGGGCAGGATGCGCAGAGAGTCGATCAACTGGCGAATCAGGGGGCTGAAGCTCATGGCGTTCCTAGGGTTCGTAGCCCGGATACAATCCGGGAGCACAGGTCACTGATCATTCCCGGATTGCATCCGGGCTACAAATTTGAAGCCTGTCGCCGTCCTGCACATGCGATCAACACAAGTAAGAGTGGCGATCAGGCAGCGTACAGGGCAAGGCGCCGGCGGACGAGGAACCGCAGTGTGCTGGAGCACATGAGGATTCCGAGTTAGCCGGCAACGCCACCATGTGCGTCGCCTGGACGGCACGTGGCCCGTCAGAAGGGCATTTTGAAGCCGGGGGGGAGCTGCATCCCTGCGGTCATGCCGGACATCTTCTCCTGGCTGTTCTGCTCGACCTTGCGCACCGCGTCGTTGACGGCAGCGGCGATCAGGTCTTCGAGCACTTCCTTGTCTTCCTGCATCAGGCTGTCATCCAGGGTGATGCGCTTGACGTCGTGACGACCGGTCATCACCACGCTGACCAGGCCGGCGCCAGACTGGCCGGTGACTTCAGCGTTGGCCAGTTCTTCCTGCATCTTCTGCATTTTTTCCTGCATTTGCTGAGCCTGCTTCATCAGGCCTGCCATGCCACCTTTCATCATGTCGGTATCCTCGGTGTTCGGGGTTAAACAAGTCGTTGAAACGACCGGTTAGCTGGGAATATCGATAGGTTCGATGCTGTCGTCGCGCACCTTGGCCGCGAACTGCTGAATCATCTGCTGCACCAGCGGGTCGGCATGGATCGACGCCTCGGCGCTGCGCTGGCGGTCGGCACGGCGCCGGGCTGCGGCCTGCGCCGGGGTTTCCTGCTCAGGTTTGCACAGCTCGATACGCAGTTTGATGATGCGCCCCTGTTGCTGGTTCAGCGCGTCGTTGAGACGACGCTGCTGAGTCGGATTGAACAGCGCACTGTGCGCCGGGTCCAGGTGCAGCAGCCAGTCATCACCGTTGGCTTCGATCAGCGTGCAGTTGGCGGCGATGCTGCCAGTCATGCCGCCCAGGCCAAGCTGCGGAAACAGTGACAGCCACTCTGCCGCCAGACCGGTAGCCGGCTTGGCGGCCGGTAGTGGTTCTTCGACCGCAGGCGTCGCGGCTTCGGCTTGGCCGAAATCGTAGTCGAGGGTTTCGGCGTCCATTTCCACATAGTCGTAGTCGCCGAGCGGTGGCTCGTCTTCACCACCATCTACATCGGCTAGCGGTGGCGCGACCTCACTCAGTGCGGGCACTTCGACCGATGCAACTTGCGCAACTACCGGCTCTGCGGTGTTCACCTCTGGCTCTACCGGCGCAACAGGCGGAACGGGCTCAGCCACAAGCTCGACAGCCTTGGCAGTTGCCCACGGCACATCAACCACAGGAGCAGCTGGCTCGGGCTCGGGCTCGGGCTCGGGCTCGACGGGCAGATTAGCGGCCGGTGCTACAGGCACTTCAACAGGCTGAACCGGCTCACTCACGACAGGCGTGACACTCGGGGCCGGCACAACAGGGCCAGGCTCGACCGCCGCCGTAACAACGGGAGTCTGTGCGACGGGAGCAATAACAGGAGCAGAAACCACAGGAGCCGGCATAGCGGTGCCGGCCACTGGGTTTTGTTGGGAATCAGCAGTGGCCTGGCTGATCCCCAAGGGCTTTAGCGTGACCTTGGGCGCGTCGTCGGCTCCCGCCGGGCGGAAGGCCAGCATGCGCAGCAGCACCATCTCGAAGCCACCGCGCGGTTCAGGTGCCAGGGGCAAGTCACGGCGCCCGATCAAACCCATCTGATAGTAGAACTGCACATCCTCGGCTGGCAGCGCCTGAGCCAGTTGCAGCACACGCTCGCGGTCGCCCTGGCCGTTGTCGACGGCCTCCGGCAGCGCCTGGGCAATCGCGACACGGTGCAGAACGTTGAGCATCTCAGACAGCACACCATTCCAGTCCGGACCCTGCTCGGCGAGATGACGTACCGCCTCGATCAGAGCTCGTGCATCGCCCTCGATCAGCGCATGCAGCACGCCGTAAACCTGACCATGGTCGAGCGTACCGAGCATGGCGCGCACGTCGGCCGCCAGCACCTTGCCCTCGCCGAAGGCAATCGCCTGGTCGGTCAGGCTCATGGCGTCGCGCATCGAGCCATCGGCAGCACGGCCGAGCAACCACAGGGCATCGTCCTCGAAGGGGACGTTCTCGGCGGTCAGTACATGGGTCAGATGCTCGACCACCCGCTCCGGCGGCATGTTCTTCAACGAGAACTGCAGGCAGCGCGACAGCACGGTAACCGGCAGCTTCTGCGGGTCGGTGGTGGCGAGCAGGAATTTGACGTGGGGCGGCGGCTCCTCCAGTGTCTTCAACAGGGCGTTGAAGGAACTGGTGGAGAGCATGTGCACTTCGTCGATCAGGTAGACCTTGAAGCGACCGCGACTCGGCGAGTACTGCACATTGTCGAGCAGCTCACGGGTGTCTTCGACCTTGGTGCGGCTGGCGGCGTCCACTTCGATCAGGTCGACGAAACGCCCCTCATCGATTTCCCGACAGACCGAGCAGGTGCCGCAAGGGGTGGAACTGATGCCGGTTTCGCAGTTCAGGCACTTGGCGATGATCCGCGCAATAGTGGTCTTGCCCACACCGCGGGTGCCGGTGAACAGGTAGGCATGGTGCAGGCGCTGGCTGTCCAGGGCGTTGATCAGAGCCTTGAGCACATGCGTCTGGCCGACCATTTCGCGGAACGAGCGCGGACGCCATTTACGTGCAAGAACCTGATAACTCATGGAAAACCGTCATATGAGGAAAGCAAAAGTGGGCTAATCCTAGCGGAGCAACCGGCAAATTGCATCCGCCACCCGCATGTGTGGGGCAGCATCGCCCTGACTTGAGAAATAGCGCTGGTTATTTCTTGCACAAAGCATTATCATCCGCGCCGTTCGTACCACGCTGTAAGTCATTAAGGCCTTTGCGCCCCCTCGCTGGTTTCCCGGTTCAACGTCTAGCGCATCTCCGCGCTGCCGCCCTCCCCGATCCCATCTGCTGACTGATCAGGCCGACTCGCCGTTTATCGGTGCAGTTCCTCTGCCTGCCTCCGACGTACCTACCACGCCGAAGAACCGTAACAATGGAACTTTATCGTGCTAATCAAGCTCCGATCGGTTGACATGCTATGGCCGCTTTTCGGCCAACCACATGGAGCTACACCCCGCGCAACGAAGCGCACATGCTTTAAGGAATACCTAGAAAAATGAATGCTCAACATCAAATTCAGAAAGCCATCAGCACGCTGACTCACGCCTTCGCTCCTTTCGATTGCCGCATACAGGCAACGCGTAAGGGCAGCTTCAGTTTCACCCTGGTCGACAAAACCGGTATCGCCCAGTACAGCCAGCGTCTCTACCCGGGCCAGTACAACGAAGAATCGCTGCAACAAGTGATCGAACGTACCCGCCAGTCGCTGACCGCGTGAACTAAGTTGTCATCCTGAGGTCGAAGGTGACCAACCTCAGGATGGAGTAGGACATGGAACTCACCAACCAGCAACTCGTCGATCACCTGTTCAATCCGTTGCGTGCCAGCTTCAGCTCACCACGACCGGACGGCAGCATCATCCTCGCCCTGCTCGACGAGAGCGACAGCACTGTCTACAGTCGCGTCCTGGCCAAGCCACAGATCAACGACCAGAATGCCTTCGCCCAGAGCCTGGAAGAAATCCGCCTGGAACTGGCCGTACGCGCCGGCAATATCCCAGCCGATCTGCGCAAGACGCTCAAAGAACAGGACAGCGTGTTGAATTACCGCATCGCCTGAGCCTGCAAACACCCCAAAGCCCGCATCCATAACGCGGGCTTTTTATTGCGCACTGCAAAAATCCGCCAGATAGACGCTGAAGATGCAGAGGTAAAAAAGGGGGTGGCGAAAGCCTGAAAGACTGGAGGTGGACCCCACCAGCCACACCCCGGCACACGATGTTCCCGCTGTGGCTGCTCCCTTCCGGGCCTGACCAAGTTAACGGGTAATCGTTGCGAGGGGACCGGCAGGGCCACCATAACGCTGCTCGCCATTGCGACGAGCCGCGCCATTGTAACGGCTAAACGCAAACTTACAACTGCTTCAAACACTTAGATACGCGAGACACTGATGTCACACCCGGAAACGTCCCACCAACTGGGCCAGCCCGTGGGACAGCTCGGACAGGTGTTGGCTGGCCCGTGTGCTCTGTTCGGAGGTCTGCGCCGCTTCGTTGGAGAGGTCGCGAATGTCACTGATATTGCGCGCGATTTCCTCGGTGACGCTGCTCTGTTCCTCGCAGGCGGTGGCGATCTGCGCAGCCATGTCGTTGATGCGCTGCACCGAATCGCCGGTCACGCTCAAAGCCTGATCAACACCAGCCGCCTGTTCCACGCTCTGCCGCGCCCGCGCGCTACCCGAATGCGTGGCCTTGACCGCATTCTGCACTCCAGCCTGCAGACGCTCGATCATCTGCTGGATGTCCTTGGTCGACTCTTGGGTACGCGCTGCCAGCGCTCGCACCTCATCGGCGACCACGGCAAAACCGCGGCCCTGCTCCCCTGCCCGCGCCGCCTCGATGGCTGCGTTGAGCGCCAGCAGGTTGGTCTGTTCGGCGATGCCCTTGATCACCGCCAGTACCGCACCGATGTTGGCGGTTTCCTGCTCCAGGGTCTGGATGGTGTCGGATGCGCTCTCCACTTCCTGGGCCAGTTGGCGAATCGAATGAATGGTCGCACCAACCACCTGGGCGCCTTCTCGCGACTGGACCTCGGCATGGCGCGCGGCATCGGCAGCATTCTGCGCATTGCGCGCCACTTCATGCACGGCCACGCTCATTTCGGTGGCCGCAGTGCTGACCTGATCGACCGCCGCGTGCTCGCTGCTGATCAAACGATCATTGGCAGCCGCCATGCCTGCGAGACTCTGTGCCGAGTCGGCCACCTCACCAGTGACCCGTCCGACTTCCTTGATCAACGGCTGCAGTTTGTCGAGAAAGCGGTTGAAGGCGTGGCTGAGCTTGCCCAATTCGTCCCTGGAGAGCACGTCCAGACGCACCCGCAGGTCGCCATCACCGTCGGCGATCTGTTCGATGCGATAAAGAAGGTTATGCAGCGGACGGGTCACCAACAACGGGAAGCCCACCACCAGGACCAGGCACACCAGCAAGCCGATGGCGATGATCAGTCCCTGCTGCCAGACCAGCGCTTCGCCGCGGGCAATGGCATCGGTGCCAACGGCATTGGCGGCGTTGTCTTCCAATTCACCGAGCTTGTCGATGGCAGTGCGTGCCTCTTCGAACTGCGCCTCGCTGTCTGAGAAACTCAGCCGGCTGGCCTCGTTGGGATCGCTGCTGGCCATTTCCAGCACACGCGACGAGGTTGCCTTCCAGCGTTCAAAGCCACGGTCGAACTCGGCCACCAAGGCCAGCGCTTCGCTGCCTGGCTGCATCGCAGCGAACTTGTGCACACGGTCATAGGCCTGCTGCAGGTTCTCCGCATGCGAGGCATGTAATTGTGCCGCGTGCGCACCGGAGTCCTCATCGAGCAGGCTGCGCTCAGCGACGAAGGCCTGGTAAAGATCGCGGTCGGCGTTGAGCAGCAGGCTGATGGCCGGCAGATGGCGATTGGTCAGGGTGGTACTGGATTCGGCGACCTGAGTGATACCGCGCACCCCCAAGGTGCCCATCGCTACCAGCAAGGCGGCCAGCAACAGAATGGGCAGGGCAATCTTCCAGCGGAACCCCAGATCGGCAAATGCGCGCAACATGATGGCACTCCAGCATTAGGCAAGTATCAGTAGCTTAGTCGAGCCTCGCCAAGTCGCTGTCTGACGGTGCAAAAATCCGGAAAACCTCCGGCGCTGAGCTAACCTTCTCCACTATTACCCGCGCCACTCGTCGCATCCCGCAGTTCGGCCATGATGAGCATTCCCGAGGCACGCGCACGCCACCTCAGGAGCAATCATGGCCAATTCGCATAGCCCGTTCCATCCGATCATCTACGTGCGTGGCTACGCCATGACCCCGGGGGAGATCGACCAGACCAGTGCCGACCCGTTCTGCGGCTTCAACCTCGGTTCTACCGTCTACCGCGCGGTGGCGGAAAAGACCCGCCAGCCACGCAAATTCGTCTTCGAGTCGCCGGTGATCCGCCTGGCCACGGAATTCGACTATCAGGACGTATACGAGAACGGCTACGACATTCTCGACCCGGAATGGGCCGCCAACACCGACAATCGCCTGGGCAGCCGTTCGATCATCATCTATCGCTACTACGACGAGGCCTCACGGCTGCTGGGTATCGGCAGCACACCGAGCCTGGAGGTGTTCGCCAGCAAGCTTGGCGAGCTGATACTCAAGGTGCGCGAGCTGATCTGCGCCAACCCCAAGAACGGCATTACCAAGACCGACTTTCGCTGCTACCTGGTGGCCCATTCGATGGGTGGCCTGGTCTGCCGCGGCCTGCTGCAAAATCCCAAGCTGGATCCGGGCGGCGCGGCTCAGCTGGTGGACAAGGTGTTCACCTACGCTACCCCGCACAACGGCATCGACCTGCTCGGCATCAACCCGCCGAGCTGGCTGAACCTGAGCGACATCAGCAATTTCAACCGCCAGCGTCTGGCGACCTTTCTGGATCTGGAAGCTGCCTACAAGCTCACCGAACGGGTCGACTGGCTGCCCGAGGCACGCTTTGCATCCAAACGCTTCTTCTGCATGGTTGGCACCAACCGCATGGACTACGAAGCTGGCCTGGGCCTGTCGCGCACCTTCGCCGGCCATGGCAGCGACGGCCTGGTGCGCATCGACAACGCGACCCTCTGCGGCCTGGACGCTCGCGGCAAACCGACAGCGCCCTGCGCCAAGGCCTTTACCTATCGAGCACATTCCGGCTACTTCGGCATCGTCAACAGCGAGGAGGCTTACCAGAATCTCACGCGCTTTCTGTTCGGCGATGTACGTGTGGACATCTGGGCTGAAGTCGACGCCATCATTTTGCCCAGGGAGCTGCGCAAGTCTGAGCGCCAGGGGCAAACAGTCAACGCCCTGTACCAATTCGAAGTGCTCGCCGCCCCCCGTGGCAAGCTCTGGTACCTGAGCCGGCGTACCGCCGAAGAGGATTCGGTGGCCTGTCTCGCCCATCAGCACTGGCTCAAGGCACCGCAGGAGAACGGCAAGCTATTCCTTGGCAGCCTGTTTCTCGCCGATCGGGCGCGTGTGAACAGCAGGCGCAAGGGGCTGGCCTATACCTTGACCTTCAACGTGCGGGTGCCGGACTACGAGGTGGAACGCAAGCTATGGGTCAACCAGCATTTCGAGGGCAGCTACCTGTTCCGCAACAGCCTGGTGCTGGAAATAACCCCGCCCAGTGCCGACAGCGGCTGGCAGGTGAGCCATGCCTGGCAGAACCAGGGGGTGCACAGCGCCGACCATAAACTCGATGGCAACCTCCAGAGGGATGGAAGCCTGGAGATCGAGGTGCCGTTTGACAGCGCCAGCGAACCCGGCATCAGTGGGAGGCTGCGTTTTTTGCTTGCACGCTGGAACCACCAGGACTGATGCGACACTAAGCCCTATCGGCAGTGCCCGTTGCGGCACTGCCGAATCACCTCTTTTATGTTAGCGTTCCCACGTTTTCGACTGCACAGATCCATATCGGCAGCATCGAACCTCTCACCTGCAAACGGAGTTACATCATGGCAATCACCAAAGACCAACTGATCAGCGACCTGGCCGAGGCCGTATCCCTGCCCAAAGCCACTGTCCGCACCCTGATCGATCAGCTGGGCGAAATTGTCGGCGACGCACTGGAAAACGACGGTGAGATCACCCTGCCAGGCATCGGCAAGCTGAAAGTGAGTGAGCGCCCAGCGCGCACTGGCCGTAACCCGCAGACCGGCAAGAGCATCGAAATCGCTGCCAAGAAAGTGGTCAAGCTGGTACCTGCCAAGGCCCTGACCGACGGCCTGAACTGAGTGTTCGCCGGCCCGGAGCGCAATGCCCGGGCCGGTTCTCCTGACTACTCCACTACCTGCAGTTCGGTAACGATGTAACGGTTACCCTGCTGCTGCGCTTGAAACTGCACCTTCTCCCCCGCTGAAAGCCCTTCCAGCAGTTCCGGCTTCTCGACCTCGAACACCATGGTCATCGGCGGCATGCCGATACTGGCGATGGGGCCGTGACGCAGGGTGATCTTCTGCGCGGCGACGTCCACCTTGCGTATCTCGCCCTGGCTCAGCGGCGCGGAGTCGGCGGCCTGCAACGGCAGGCTGAACAGGGCGGCCAGCGCCGCGATCAGCAATGGCTTCTTCATGCGTGTTTCCTCTCGTAGGTCAATCGGCCTGCACCTGGATGGTGCCGACCATACCGGCCTGGTAGTGGCCGGCGATCAGGCAGGCGAAGTCGAATTCGCCGGCGCGGTTGAAGGTCCAGATCATCTCGCCGCTCTGCCCCGGCGCAACGTGGGCCATATAGGGCTCGTCGTGCTGCATTCCGGGAAAACGCAGCATCGCCTCGGCGTGTTCATCCAGGGTTTTGCGGGTACCGATGACGAACTCGTGGAGGATCTTGCCGTCGTTGTGGTGGACGAAACGAATGGTCTCGCCCTGCCTGACCTGCAGCCGATCCGGGGTGAAGCGCATCCGGTCGGTCATGCGGATCTCGATGGTGCGGCCGACCTGCGCCGCATCACCGGCGATGCCCCAGGGTTTCTGCTCCCTGATCGTTGCGGCGGCCTGATGGCCCCCGTACGTCTCGCTGTGGGCCAGCGCTGCCGAGCTGCCGAGCAGCCCGATCAGGGTCAGAACCAGTAACTGTGCTGTTTTCATCTGTGAATCCTCGCTTGCTATGGGGACCGAGCCGCGTGGCAGCCCGCCCCGTCAATGCCCGGCATGACCACCAGGCTTGCGTACCTGCACTTCCACCGGCGCCTCGAGCGGCTGCTTGAGCGGCATCGACTGACCACCGCCGTCGTGCGAGCGGCTCGGGTTGGCCAATGCGCCCTTCCACTCATAGGCCACCGTGCCGGCCGGATGCTTGAACCAGCCCGGGTCGCGGTAGTCGCCGGCGGCCTGCTCCTTGCGCACCTTGAGCATGGTGAACATGCCGCCCATCTCCACCGAGCCGAAGGGGCCGTCGCCGGTCATCATCGGCACGGTGTTGTCCGGCAGCGGCATCTGCATCTCCGCCATGTCGGCCATGCCGCGCTCGCCCATCACCATGTAGTCCGGCACCAGCTTGGCGATCTTGCGGGTCATGTCGCGGTGATCGACGCCGACCAGGGTCGGCACGTCGTGGCCCATGGCGTTCATGGTGTGGTGACTCTTGTGGCAGTGCAGGGCCCAGTCGCCCTCCTCGTCGGCGATGAACTCGAGCTGGCGCATCTGCCCCACCGCCACGTCGGCGGTCACCTCCGGCCAGCGCGAGCCGAGCGGGGTCGGCCCGCCGTCGGTGCCGGTGACCTCGAATTCGTGGCCGTGCAGGTGGATCGGGTGGTTGGTCATGGTCAGGTTGCCGACGCGCAGGCGCACGCGCTCGCCCTGGCACGCCACCAGCGGGTCGATGCCAGGGAACACGCGGCTGTTGAAGGTCCACAGGTTGAAGTCGAGCATCTGCATGATCTTCGGCGTGTAGGCGCCCGGCTCGATGTCGTAGGCGCTGAGCAGGAAGCAGTAGTCGCGGTCCACCTCGGCGATCAATGGGTGATGCTCTCTGGGGTGAGTGACCCAGAACCCCATCATGCCCATGGCCATCTGCACCATCTCGTCGGCGTGTGGGTGGTACATGAAGGTGCCGGGGCGGCGGGCGACGAACTCGTAGACGAAGGTCTTACCCACTGGGATCGCCTGCTGGGTCAGGCCCGCCACGCCGTCCATGCCGTTGGGCAGGCGCTGGCCGTGCCAGTGGATGCTGGTGTGCTCGGGCAGCTTGTTGGTGACGAAGATGCGCACCCGGTCGCCCTCCACCACCTCGATGGTCGGTCCCGGCGACTGGCCGTTGTAGCCCCACAGGTGGGCCTTGTAGCCGGGCGCCAGCTCGCGCACCACCGGCTCGGCGACCAGGTGGAACTCCTTGACGCCATTGTTCATGCGCCACGGCAGGGTCCAGCCGTTAAGCGTCACCACCGGGTTGTAGGGTCGCCCGCTGTTCGGCTGCAGCGGCGGCTGGGTGTCGGCGCTGGCCTGCAGCACCGGTTCGGGCAGGGCCGCCATGGCCACCCGGCTGACCGCCGAAGTGGCCACCGCAGCGCCGATGGCGCCGGCCCCGAGAAAGAAATCGCGTCGTGAAACCATCTGGGAAATTCCTTGTTCAATGGCCGGCGGCGGCCGGCTCGGCAGCTGCGGCAGGCGCCGCGCCGAGCGAGGGATTGGGGGCGCCCAACAGGGCCATGTCGAGGTCAGCGCGCGCCAGCCAGAAGGCGCGCTGCGCCTGCAGGTAGCCATCCACCGCCTGCACCTGGCGGCGCGCATCGGCAAGCAGGTCGAAGGTGCTGATGAACATGCCGTTGTAGCGCAGCAGGTTTTCCTCGGCGATGCGCTGACGCAGCGGCAGCACCTCGGTGCGGTAGTGCTGCGCCAGCTCGAAGGCGTTGCGGTAGGCGTGGTAGGCCTCGCGCACCTGCGAACGCGCGTTGATCGCCGTCTCGGCGGCGCGGTTGAGCGCCTGACGATACTGCGCCTCGGCCCGCGCCACCTTGGCGCCGCTCCAGTCGAACAGCGGCAGCTCGACGCTGATCTCGTAGCCGCGCTGGGTCGGCTCCTCGTTGGAGCGGTTGTTGACCACACCCAGCTCCAGCAAGTTGATGAAACGCGTGGTGCGGGTCAGGCCGAGGTTCTGCGCCAGGCGCTCGGCATCCAGGCGCACGGCCTGGATGTCCTGGCGCTGGTTCATGGCCAGGCGCTCTACGTCCGGCAACTCGTCCGCGGTTTTCGGCAACGCCGGCAGGCGTTCGGGCAGGCGGTAGTCGAGCTGCTCGCCCCACAGGCCGAGCAGACGGGTCAGCTGTTCGCGGCTGCGCACCCGCGCCTGTTCGGCCTGCAACAGACCGATGCCGGCCTCGGCGTAGAAGTTCTGCTGCTCGGCCTGCTGCAGCTTGCTGAAGTTGCCCACTGCGGCCATGCGCCGGGCCAGCTCGGCGCCGGCTTCGGCGGCGTCCAGCACCTGCCGCGCGTAGACCAGGCTCTCCTCGGCGGCAACCGCCTGGTACCAGGCCTTGCGCGTCTCGCTGGCGAGCTCGAACACCGCCAGGCTGGTCTGCCGCTGCAGCTGCTCGAAGCGCCGGCCTTCCAGGCGCGAGGTCAGCGGCAGGGCGATCAGCCGCGCCAGATTCAGGTGCAGGCCGCGCTCGTATTCGACCTCGCTGCCCTTTTCCAGACGCCCGTAGGAGAAGCCGGGGTTGGGCAGGCGCCCGGCCTGCACGCGCTCGGCCTCGCCGATGCCCAACTCGTCGAAAGACGCCTGCAGGCCGCGATTGTTGAGCAGCGCCAGCTGCACCGCGGCGTCCAGGCTCAGGGGTTCGGCCAGCAGCTCGGCGACCCGCACCTCGATTTGGCTGCGCCCGGCTTCGTCGCGAGCCCACAGCAGTTGCTTGTCCAGCTGGCGCTCGGCGCTTTGCTGCACCGGGTCGAAGCCGCCGTCCTGGCTGAAGCCGGCGCAGCCGGCCAGCAGCAACGCGGCGCAGAGCAGTACGGCGGGTTTAATGGTGGTCATGGCCACCTCCCTCGACGGGCTCGGCGCCCTGCTCGGCCGGCTGCTCCCAGCCTTCCATGCTGTAGGTGCGCCAGCCGCCGATACGGCCGACCAGATCGTTGGCCGCGCGCCAATCCTGCAACGGCTCGTCGGCCTGGGCGCGGTAGTCTTGCAGAGGGGAACGGTAATCCTGCGCCGGCACGGCGGCGTTGGCGTCCAGCGGGTCGGGCTGGGCCGCCATCAGCATGCCGGGCAGCGCCAGGGTAGCGATGCCCAGCAGCCATCCGGCAGGGAATTGCAAAGTCATGATGTGTTCTCGCGTACGGCGGCCAGGCGGCCGCGTGAGCTACAGGCGCCGCAGGACGGCGCTACCTAAGGGGCTCAGGCGAGAGAAAGACGCGGGGGGCGTTCGGGCGTGTCGGCCACGCCGACGATAAGGCGGTCGGGCCAGGCTGTAGCCGGCTCGACGGTTTGCAGGGCAGAGTCATTCAGAAATGGCTGGCTGGGCGCGGCGACACCGACGCAGAAGGCGCACAGGGTGCAGAGGCTGCCATCGGCGGGAGCCTCGCTGCTGGCCACCGGGGCGGCGTCCTGATGCACACCATGTGCGCTGTCGGCCGCCATGTCGTGGTGCATACCTTGCTCGCCATGCTGACTGGCGCTGATCTGCAGAACTCCACTGCGATGCACCTGCTCGCACAACTGCATGCCGAGCGCGGCCATGGCCTGTGCCGGCAGGGCCAGCATCAGCATCCAGATCAGGGCGGTACGCAGGGTTTTGCGCATGGAGTGGCGAAGCCAGAGTCAGAGGGCGATGGGGCGGATTATCCGCGCGCTGGCCGCTTTGTCCAGCGCTACAAGCTCAGATGCCCGGCATACAGGCCATAGCCGGCCAGCACGGCGGTCAGCAACACGGCGGCGAAGATCGGCCATTCGTAGCGGGTGAACAGCACCTGCCCCTGCTCGCGCTTGGCCTGGCGAAACAGCAGCGCGCCCGGCGCGTAGAGCAGCGCCGATAGCAGCAGGTACTTGACCCCGCCGGCATACAGCAGCCAGATCGCGTAGCCCACCGCCAGCAGGCCGACGGCTAGATCCTTGCGGCGCAGCCCGGCCTGGCCTTCGTAGGTTTCACCGCGCAGCGCCAGCAACAGCGCATAGACCGCCGACCACAGGTAGGGCACCAGAATCATCGACGAGGCCAGGTAGATCAGCGACAGATAGGTGCCCTGGGAAAACAGGGTGATCAGCAGAAACAGCTGGATCATGCCGTTGGTCAGCCACAGCGCGTTGACCGGCACCTGGTTGGCGTTCTCCTTGCGCAGGAAGACCGGCATGGTGCCGTCCTTGGCGGAGACGAAGAGGATTTCTGCGCACAGCAGCGCCCAGGACAGCAGCGCACCAAGCAGCGACACCGCCAGGCCGATGCTGATCAGCACCGCCCCCCAACGCCCTACCACATGCTCCAGCACTCCGGCCATGGACGGGTTCTGCAGCGCCGCCAGCTCGGGCTGGGTCATCACCCCCAGCGACAGCAGGTTGACCAGCATCAGCAGCGCCAGCACACCGAGAAAACCGATCACCGTGGCCTTGCCCACATCGCGGCGGCGCTCGGCACGCGACGAGTACACGCTCGCCCCTTCGATGCCTATGAACACGAACACGGTGACCAGCATCATGTTGCGCACCTGCTCCAGCACGCCGCCGAACTGCGGGTTGCTGCGGCCCCAGATATCACGGGTGAAGACGTCGCGGTCGAAGGCCAGGCCGACAATGACGATGAACAGCAGGATCGGCACCAGCTTGGCCACGGTGGTGATCAGGTTGATCAGCGCCGCTTCCTTGATGCCGCGCAGCACCAGGGCGTGCACGCACCACAGCAACCCCGAGGCGCAGGCGATGGCCAGCGGCGTGTTGCCTTGGCCGAAGGCCGGGAAGAAATAACCGAGGGTGGAGAACAGCAGGACGAAGTAGCCGACATTGCCCAGCCAGGCGCTGATCCAGTAGCCCCAGGCCGAGGAAAAACCCATGTAATCGCCGAGGCCCGCCTTGGCGTAGACGTACACCCCGCCATCGAGCTGCGGCTTGCGGTTGGCCAGGTTCTGGAACACGAAGGCCAGCGCCAACATGCCCACCGCGGTGATGCCCCAGCCGATCAGCACCGCGCCGACATCGGCCCGCGCGGCGATGTTCTGCGGCAGCGAGAAGATCCCGCCGCCGACCATCGAGCCCACCACCAGTGCGGTCAGCGCCCCCAGGCCCAGCTTGCGACTTTCCCCTGTCATGCCCACCTCGTGCGGACGCCAGCGACTCCGCTCTCACTCTAGCAGCCCGGCAGCAGCCTGATGCCAAAACGGCAGGCCGGTACAAGCCGGATCGACCGCAAGGGCAGAAGATGCCCGACGCAGTAGCGCTACAGCTCCTTCAGCCATCATGAGGTGAATCGCCATGCAGCCTTCCCCCAACCTGGGCGCCGGCAGTCCCGGCGTCGAATGCAACACACAATCCTTTCTCGAAGCCCTGGCCGCCGGTGGTGGCACGCCCCTGGAACGGCTATCGCCTGCGGAAGCTCGCGCCGTGCTGGTGGGCGCGCAAGCCTCGGTCGAGGTCGATCTTTCGGCCGTGGAAACCCGTGAACACAGCATCGAGGCTGCCGGCCAGACGCTCAAGCTGGTGGTGGTGCGTCCGGCGGGCAGCCAGGGCAACCTGCCGGGCTTCATGTTCTTCCACGGTGGCGGCTGGGTGCTGGGCGACTATCCCACCCACGCACGGCTGATCCGCGACCTGGTGGTGCATTCCGGCGCCGCGGCGATCTACGTCGACTACACCCCCTCGCCCGAAGCGAAATACCCGACTGCGATCAACCAGGCCTTTGCTGCGACCCAATGGGTGGCCGCCAATGGCAGCCAGATAGGTGTCGATGCCTCGCACCTGGCAGTGGCCGGCAACAGTGTCGGCGGCAATATGGCGGCGGTGGTCGCCATCAAGGCGAAAGAGGCCGGTACGCCGAAGCTGCGTTTTCAGCTGCTGCTGTGGCCGGTGACCGACGCCAGCTTCAACAACGCCTCCTACAACCAGTTCGCCGAAGGCCACTTCCTCACCCGCGGCATGATGGAATGGTTCTGGGACAACTACACGACCGACCCGAAGCAGCGTAACGAGATCCACGCCTCGCCACTGCGCGCCAGCCTGGAACAACTCAAAGGCCTGCCGCCAGCACTGGTGCAGACCGCCGAGATGGACGTGCTGCGCGACGAAGGCGAAGCCTACGCCCGCCGCCTGGGCGCGGCCGGAATCGCGGTCAGCGCGGTGCGCTACAACGGCATGATCCATGACTATGGCCTGCTCAACGTGATCGCCGAGGTGCCTGCGGTGCGCACTGCCATGCAGCAGGCTGGTGCGGCGTTACGCGAACACCTGGCCTGAGCGCCACAGCCCAATACCAGAATCGCAGTTACATCCAATCCAGGTGGCGGCCGCTCTGCAATAGTCCTTTCGCCTTCTCGACGGCAACGGCCGACGGGATGCGTGCATCGTCCACCGCCCCACCAACAGGTAACCGCTATGAGCAATCCAAAAACCGAAGTCCTGACCCCGCACAACAGCCAGTTGATCTTCATCGACCAACAGCCGCAAATGGCCTTCGGCGTGCAGAGCATCGATCGGCAAACCCTGAAGAACAACACCGTGGGCCTGGCCAAGGCGGCCAAGATCTTCAACGTGCCGACCATCATCACCACGGTCGAGACCGAGAGCTTCTCCGGCCACACCTATCCCGAACTGCTCGCCGTATTCCCCGACGCGCCGCTGCTGGAGCGCACCTCGATGAACTCCTGGGATGACCAGAAGGTTCGCGACGCGCTGAAGAAGAACGGCCGCAACAAGGTCATCGTCTCCGGCCTGTGGACCGAGGTGTGCAACACCACCTTCGCCCTCTCCGCCATGCACGACGCCGGCTACGAGATCTACATGGTCGCCGACGCCTCCGGCGGCACCTCGCAGGCCGCCCACGACTACTCCATGCAGCGCATGATCCAGGCCGGCGTGGTGCCGGTGACCTGGCAACAGGTGCTGCTGGAATGGCAACGCGACTGGAAGAACCGCGACACCTACGACGCCGTCATGGCCCTGGTCAAGGAGCACTCCGGTGCCTACGGCATGGGCGTCGACTACGCCTACACCATGGTCCACAAGGCGCCTGAGCGTGTCGAGCACGGCCCGACCCTGGCCCCGGTCGCGGCGCCCATCTGAGCCAATGACGGCGGAAACGCCCCCGACTCGACCAGTGGCGCGCATTGGTGCGCGCCGCTGGATCGACAAGACCAAGGCCTCGAGCAGAGTCTCCAGCATGAGCGAGACGCAAGCGGAAACCGTCACCCTGGTGGTGCGCCATCAGGTTCGCCCCAGCCACGTGCCACATTACGAGGCCTGGTTGCGGCGCATCATCGCCACCGCCAGCCAATGCCCCGGCCACCTCGGCGTGGACGTGGTACGCAGCCGTCAGCCCTGCGTGGCGCAATTCACCTGCGTGCTGCGCTTCGCCAGTCTGCAACAGTTGCAGAACTGGATCGAATCGGAACAACGACGTCAGTTGATAGCCGAAGTCGAGCCACTGCTGCGCGCCGGCGATCAGCTGGAAATCGCCGAGAACAAGGAATTCTGGTTCATGCCGGAAAGCGCGCAAGCGCCACCGCCCCGCTGGAAACAGGCCTGCGTCACCTTCCTGGTGATCCTGCCGCTGAGCCTGCTGGTGCCGTTGCTCTGGCAACCGCTGTTCCAGCGCATTCCCTGGCTCGGCGGTTACCTGCCGAGCAACGTCGTGATCACCCTGAGCATCGTCCTGCTCGTGGTGTACCTGTTCATGCCCATGGCCACGCGGCTGTTCGACGCCTGGCTGAACCCAACCGTAGACGAGGATCGATCATGAGCCAGGACCCCTCCGACCCGAAACGCCGCCACTTTCTCGCTACCAGCAGCGTCCTTGGCGCGGCAGGGGCATTGTGGTCAGCCCTGCCCTTCGCGGCCATGGCCAGCGACTCTTCCGTCAGTTCATCAGGAGGCAACATGAGCGCCGATCTCATTCTCTACAACGGTCGCCTGCACACGGTCGACCGCGAAAAACCCCAGGCCAGCGCCGTGGCCATCAAGGACGGGCGCTTCGTCGCCGTCGGCAGCGATGCCGAGGCCATGGCCCTGCGCGGCGATGCAACCCGCGTCATCGACCTGCAGAAACGCACCGTCATTCCCGGCCTCAACGACTCGCACCTGCACCTGATTCGTGGCGGCCTCAACTACAACCTCGAGCTGCGCTGGGAAGGCGTGCCGTCGCTGGCCGACGCCCTGCGCATGCTCAAGGACCAGGCCGACCGCACGCCGACGCCGCAGTGGGTGCGCGTGGTCGGTGGCTGGACCGAGTTCCAGTTCGCCGAGAAACGTCTGCCGACCCTGGATGAGCTGAACAAGGCAGCGCCCGACACCCCGGTGTTCGTCCTCCACCTCTACGACCGCGCCCTGCTCAACCGCGCGGCATTGCGCGCCGTGGGCTACGACAAGAACACGCCGAACCCGCCCGGCGGCGAGATCCAGCGTGATGCCAGCGGCGAGCCCACCGGCATGCTGATCGCCCGGCCCAATGCGCTGATCCTCTATGCCACCCTGGCCAAGGGGCCGAAGCTGCCGCTGGAGTATCAGGTCAACTCCACCCGCCAGTTCATGCGCGAGCTCAACCGCCTGGGCGTAACCAGCGCCATCGACGCCGGTGGCGGCTATCAGAACTACCCGGACGACTACCAGGTGATCCAGGAGCTGGCCGACAAGGATCAGCTCACCGTGCGCATCGCCTACAACCTGTTCACCCAGAAGCCCAAGGAAGAGCTGACCGATTTCAAGAACTGGACCAGCAGCGTCAAGCTGCACCAGGGCGATGATTTCCTCCGCCATAACGGCGCGGGCGAAATGCTGGTGTTCTCCGCCGCCGACTTCGAGGACTTTGTCCAGCCGCGCCCGGACCTCGCACCGAGCATGGAGGCCGACCTTGAGCCAGTGGTGCGTCATCTGGTCGAGCAGCGCTGGCCATTCCGCCTGCACGCCACCTATGACGAGTCCATCTCGCGCATGCTCGACGTGTTCGAGAACGTCGACCGCGACATGCCGTTCAACGGCCTGCCCTGGCTGTTCGACCACGCCGAGACCATCAGCCCACGCAATATCGAGCGCGTACGCGCGCTCGGCGGCGGCATCGCCATCCAGCACCGCATGGCCTTCCAGGGTGAGTACTTCATCGACCGCTACGGCGCCAAAGCCGCAGAAGCTACCCCGCCGATTCAGCGCATGCTGGCCGAAGGCGTACCAGTCGGCGGCGGCACCGACGCCACCCGCGTGGCCAGCTACAACCCCTGGACCGCGCTGTACTGGTTGGTCAGCGGTAAGACGGTCGGTGGCACCACACTCAACCCACAGGGCTTGTCACGCGCCACCGCGCTGCAGCTGTTCACCCACGGCAGCGCCTGGTTCTCCAGCGAACAGGGCAAGAAGGGCCAGATCAAGGTGGGCCAGTTGGCTGACTTGGTGGCCTTGAGCGCGGACTTCTTCAGCATCGAGGAAGAGCAGATCAAGTGGTTGGAATCGGTACTCACCGTCGTCGGCGGCAAGGTCGTACATGGTACCGGCGAGTTCGACAAGCTCGCCCCGCCGACGCTGCCGGTACTGCCGGACTGGTCGCCGGTGGCCATGGTGCCAGGGCACTGGAAGCCGACAGCGGCGCCCATGGCTGCCAGCATCCACCAGTGCATCGGTGCCTGCGCGGTGCATGCCCACCAGCATGACCGCGCACGTCGCAGCAGCATACCGGTGAGCGACCACCAGGGCTTTTGGGGTGCCTTCGGATGTTCGTGCTTCGCCTTCTGAACCTGGCCAGCCCGCGGTCAGCTCCCACGAGCTGGCTGCTGGGAGCAATCCTGGTGGGCAGCGGCGGCCAGGCCATTGCAAACGTCGCCGACGAGCACGGTAGATGGGACTTGCTGCTGCGCAACTACTTCCTGAACAACGACCTGCGCGATAATTCTGGCACTGGAGGGCCCAGCTATCAGCAGGAATGGGCACAAGGCTTCATCGGCAACCTCCGTTCTGGCTTCACGGAAGGTTCGGTCGGGCTGGGCATCGATGTGCATGGCTTCGTCGGCATCAAGCTCGACGGTGGCCGCGGCCGTGCCGGCACCGGCTTGTTGCCGGTCGACTCCCGGGGGCGCAGCCATGGCTACGCCTCCGCCGGCGGTGCCCTCAAACTACGCGCTGGCAACCACCTGCTGCGCTATGGCGAAATGACGGTCGAGACACCGGTATTCGATACCGGCGACAAGCGCCTGCAACCGGAATACGCCACTGGAGTGATGCTCGACAGCACGCTGTCACCCAGCCTGTTGCTCCAGGCAGGGCGTTTCACACGATTCAAGAACCAGAACGGCAGCTCTTCCCATGACGACTTCAGCGGCGTAGGTGCCTCGACTCAGGGGGCCGCCATGACGCTTGCCGGTGTTCGCCTGCTCGATAGCCAGGACATCAGCGCAGCACTCTATGCAGCGCAGTTGGAGGACACCTGGCGCCAGGGATATCTGAATCTGAAAGTCCAGCGCGGTCACTGGACCTTGGACACCAATCTGTACCGTACCCACGACCAGGGTGCGGCCCGTGCAGGCGCCATTGATACCCTGGCCTACAGCCTGCTGACGCGCTATCAACTTGGCGCGCAGAAGTTCACCGTCGCCTATCAGCGAGTCAATGGCGACACGCCCTTTGACTTTGTCGGTGGTGACTCGATCTACCTGGCGAACTCGGTCAAGTACGCCGACTTCAATGGCGCCCAGGAACGCTCCTGGCAGGCCCGTTACGATCTGGACTTCGCTGCATTCGGCATTACCGGGCTGAACCTAATGGCACGCTACATCCGCGGGCACGGCATCGACAGTTCACGCGCTCCTGCCGATGGTGCCTACGCATCGAACAGAACAGCTTCAGGTGGCCGCCACTGGGAACGTGACATCGATCTGCGTTACACGGTACAGCACGGCTCGGCTAAAGGCCTGCGGATGAGCCTGGCCCATGTCAGCCACCGCGGCAACAACTCCCAGAATTTGCCCGACATCGACCGGCTCTACATCACCCTCGAATACCCATTACAAGGCCTGTTCTGATCATGCCCACCGCAAAACCATCTCCTTGGGGCGCACTCAACCACGTCACCTTCCGCTGGCTGTGGCTAGCCAGCATCGCCTCGAACATCGGCACCTGGATGCATGAAGTCGGCGCCGGCTGGCTGATGACCAGCCTGTCGGCCAACCCCATGCACGTGGCACTGGTACAGGTCGCCGGCTCCGCGCCGATGTTCCTTTTGGCGCTGCCGGCCGGGGCCATGGCCGATATCGTCGACAAGCGCCGCTATCTGCTCGGCGTGCAGCTGTGGATGGCGGCGGTGGCGACGCTGCTGGCCGTGCTTACCCTGCTCGGGCTGACCACGGTCTGGCTGCTGCTGGGTATGACCCTGGCCATGGGCGTCGGTACCGCCTTGATGATGCCGGCCTGGTCGGCGCTGACGCCGGAGCTGGTAAGCAAGCGCGACCTGCCCTCGGCCATCGCCCTGTCGAGCCTCGGCATCAATGTCGCCCGCGCACTCGGCCCGGCAATCGCCGGGGTACTGGTCAGCTTGAGCGGTCCCTGGGCGACCTTCGCCCTCAATGCCCTGTCGTTCTTCGCAGTGATGGCGGTGCTGCTGACCTGGAAGCGCGAGCGCCAGGTTGCGGCCTTCCCGGCCGAGCGCCTGCTGGGTGCCATGCGCGCCGGCTGGCGCTATAGCCGCGCATCAAAACCGCTGCAGGCGGTGCTGGTGCGCGCGGCGGCGTTCTTCGTCGGCGCCAGCGCCGGCATGTCGTTGCTGCCGTTGATCGTGCGCGGCGAGCTGCAGGGCAGCGCCAGCGACTTTGGCCTGCTTCTGGGTAGCGTTGGTATCGGCGCAGTACTTGGCGCCATGCTGCTGCCCAAACTGCGTGAGCGCATCAGCGTCAACAAACTGGTGGCCATTGCCAGCGTCCTTTACGCACTGGTGCTGCTGGCCCTGGCATGGGTGCGTGACTTCGCCGTGCTGCTACCGGTGATGCTGCTCAGCGGCGCGGCGTGGATCGCCGTACTGTCGAGCCTGCAAGTCAGCGCGCAGACCTCGGTGCCGGATTGGGTGAGAGCCCGGGCGCTGTCGGTGTATATCCTGGTGTTCTTCGGCAGCATGGCCGCTGGTGGTGCACTCTGGGGTTATGTCGCCAGCCAGGCGTCGATTTCCGTCGCGCTGTTGGCCGCGGCTGGTTGCCTGGCGCTGGGCTTGCTGCTGACGCTGCACTTCCCACTGCCGGTAACCGAAAGCGAAGATCTCGCCCCATCGCTGCATTGGCCAGCGCCGATCCTGGCTGACGAAGCCGATCTGGAACGCGGCCCGGTGATGGTCACCCTGCAGTACGACATCGCTCCGGAGCATGCGGCCGACTTCCGCCAGGCGATGGCCGAGGTCGCCCGCATGCGCAGACGCAACGGTGCGTTCTCCTGGGGGCTGGTACAGAACAGCGAGAATCCACGGCACTGGCAGGAGTTCTTCTTCGATGAGTCCTGGCTCGAACACCTGCGTCATCACGGTCGGGTAACGCGCGCCGAGCAACGCATCGAGGCTGCTGCCAGGCATTTCCAGAGCCCGGACGTGCCCGTGCATATCGAGCATTTTCTGATGCCAGCCAAGGATGTGCTCCATGCCACCCCCTGAGGACGGCAGCTGCCCGAACCAGGGCGTGACAGGTTGAGTGCAACATGCCTCGTCACGCCCTGTTCATTCACGGCACCTGGCTCACACCAGCGATCTGGGAGCCATTTCAGAGACGCTTCAGCGCCTGCGGTTATTGCTGCACGGCGCCGCCTTGGCCGGTTGCCAAAGGTGGTCGCCAACCCGGCATCAGCGCCCTCCTCGCCCACTACGAAACACTGGTACGCAGCCTGGAGCAGCCGCCGCTACTGATTGGCCATGACCTCGGTGGTCTGCTGGTGCAGTTGCTGCTCGACCGCGGCCTGGGTCAGGCCGGCATCGCCATCGACCCACTACCACCGCGCGCCGGTTTGCTGGGCTTGTATAGCACCTGGCCATGGTTGTTGCCCTGGGTGGGTTGGCGTGACCTTCTGTACATGACACCGCAGTATTTCGCGCGCAATATGGCGCAAACGCTGACACCTGCAGAGCAAAGCGCCGCCTATGCGCGCCACATCGTTCCGGCGCCTGGCCGGGTGTTCGTCGAGGCTGCGCTGGGCATCGGTAGCACCGTCGATTTCACCAACGGCGAACGTGCACCTCTGCTGCTGCTGGCTGCAGGCAGTTCCCACATCGTTCGCGCCAACGTAGTGGCCGCCCTTTATCGTCGCCACCGAGGCTCGTCAGCCATCACCAGCTTCAAGCAGTTCCCCGGCTACAGCCACTGGCTGATCGCCGAACCCGGTTGGGAAAGAATTGCCGACTACAGCATCGAATGGGTTCAGAACCAAGTTGGACGTTTTTAAATCAAACACCCCACAAGCTCGCCTCGGCGTCCTGGCAAGCCTGTTGTGCCTGGTGCTTTTCAGCGCTGCCGCGCTGGCCGACAGAAGTGCTCTGGAGCAGCAACTGGAACATCGGCGCTGGACGCTCAACGACGACAGCCCCAGCCAGATCGGCGCTTTGGCCGAAGCCCGGGACGGCTACCTGTGGCTGGGCACTCACGACTCTCTGTATCGCTTCGACGGCTTCGATTTCACCCGATATCGCACGCCCGCTGGTCATGAACTGGGCATCGTGTCCAGCCTGCTGGCCAGCGACGCCGGGCTTTGGGTCGGCCTGCGCAACGGTGGCGTTCACCTGATCGCATCGGTGGAGGAACACCCCAGCAGCTTCGATCTGGCCCGCGGCGTGATCTACGCCCTGGCGCAGACGGCAGACGGCAGCATCTGGGCTGCAGCCAACGACGGCCTGATGCGTTTCGATGGCAAACGCTGGCAGCAACTGGGTATCGCAGACGGTTTTTTCGGCGAAAATGCCTACAGCGTCTTCGTCGACAGCAGTGACCGTCTCTGGGTGGCCGATGAACAGCGACTTTACGTGCTGCTCCCTGGCGCCCAGAAGCTGCACGACACCGGCGTACGCAGCCAACGTACTCGGCAGATCGCACAAGCCGCCGACGGTGCATTGTGGTTGATCGAGCGCGACCGCGAGAGTCTGCTGCGGGTAAAGATCGATCAGCCGCAACTGCAGGCGACCCATATAGCCCTTGGAGAAGGAGCCAACGCCATGCTGTTTGACCGGCATGGTTGCCTCTGGCTGAGCACCGCTGGCGGCGGTCTGCTGCACGTGGCCAAACCCAACGAGCATGGCAACGGCAGCTTCGATGATATCGAGCGGCTTTCGTCACGTGATGGTCTTAGCTCCAACTTCGCCTGGCCGCTGCTGGAAGACAGCGAAGGTAGTCTGTGGATCGGCACGCAGAACGGGCTTGATCGACTGCGCGAACGCCCTCTGCGCCCTGCAGGTTTTCCGCCCCAGGCGAATAACCTGGCAATTGCAGCCGATGACGCCGGCAATCTCTGGGCGGCCAGCAGCAACCTGCCGCTCATGCGCCTGGATGCACAGGGTTTGCACAAGCTGCCGCTGCGTACACCGATCAGCGCGATCAGCAAAGACCCTGGCGGCTCGGTATGGCTGGCCGGCTCCGAGGGAATCTGGCGCAGCACTGGTGAACAGGTAGAAAAAGTCTCCGTCCTGCCGGTCGAGCGTGATCTGGACTCCTCGGTGCGCACATTGCTGATCGACGATCAGGGCGCGCTCTGGCTGTCGCTCAACCGACAGGGCCTCTACGTGCTGCGCGATGGCGACTGGCAACAGCTTCCCGCCCCTAGCGACGATCCAGCGCAACTGATGCCGGTGAGCTCTGCCCTCGCCCCTGATGGCAGGCGCTGGTTCGGCTATCGCAACAACCTGATCGTCAGCCATGACGACCAGGGCGAACGCCATTGGGGTAGCGCTGATGGGCTGGATATTGGCCACGTGACGGCGATGGCCCATTCGCAGGAGCACAGCTGGTTCGGTGGCCAACGCGGCCTGGCGCGCTTCGATGGCAAGCGTTTCCAGCACCTGCCGCTGAGTGAGAGTGGGCTGTTCGACAATCTCTACGCGATCATCCCGGTTACCGGTCCTCGGGGCGAAGATCTCTGGCTGCACGGCAAAGGTGGCGTCTTTCAGTTACCGGCCGCAGAAATCGAAAAGGCGCTGAACAATCCCAAGCACCATATCCATTACCGTACCTACGATCTGCAAGGCGGGCTCGCCAACGACCCGCACCAGGTGCTCGCTCTGCCAACAGCGGTGCGCGGTAGTGATGGTCGCCTGTGGTTCGTCACCCGCAACGGCGTGGCCGGCTTGAGTCCGGATCGGGAGATTCATAGTTACAAGCCGCCCAAGGTGCGTATCGACTCGTTACTGGCTGACGGTGCGACCATCTCCTTGCAAACGCCAGCAACCCTGCCCGCAGACAGCAAACGCCTGGTCATCCACTACGGTGCCCTGAGCCTGTCCGCACCGGAGGGCCTGCATTTTCTCTATCGTCTCGATGGTTTCGACAGCGAATGGCACTCCGCCGGACGTCAGCGTGAGGCGACCTATACCGGCCTGCCCGCCGGCGACTATCGCTTTCGCGTACGCGCGCTCAATCAGAATGGCGTGGCCAGCGAGCAGGATGCCGAACTCAGCTTCAGCATCGACCAGGTGTTCTACCGCCATCCGCTGTTCATCCTGAGCGTGGCGCTGGTCATGCTGCTGATCCTGCATCTGCTCTATCGCAATAACATGCAGCGCGCAGCCGAACGTCTGCGCACACGCCTGGAAGAACGCCACGACGAGCGTGAGCGCATCGCCCGCGAGCTACACGACACCTTGCTGCAAGGGGTGCAGGGGCTGATGCTCCACGTGCAGGCCGCTGCAGACAGTCTGCCAGGCGATCAACCGGCGCGAGGCAAACTGGAGAATGCCCTGGATCGTGCCGATCAGGTGATCGCCGAAGGTCGTGAGCGGGTGCGCAACCTGCGCCACGCACAGGAGGCGTCGAACGACTTGCCGCAAACGCTGCGCGAGCTCGATCAATTGCACGAACATGCCGATACCGAGTATCGGGTCGAGATCGCAGGCACACCCTGCTCCCTCCACCCGGTGGTACATGACGAGCTCAGCCAACTCGCCCGCGAGGCGGTCAGCAATGCCTTTCGTCATGCCAGGGCTCGTCATGTGCGCGTACAGCTGGATTACCATCCCCGGCAGTTTTCACTGCACGTTAGCGACGATGGCCGCGGCCTTCTGGCCGAGTACCTGCTGGGCGCAGAGCCGGTCGATCACTGGGGTCTGAAAGGCATGTATGAACGCGCCGCCAAGATTGGCGGCACACTTAATATCGACAGCGCCCCCGGCCACGGCTGCCATGTAAGGCTGACCCTCGCCGGACCATTGGCCTATCGCCAGTCGCCCCCTCGCGCTCGGCGCTGGCTAAACTGGAAACGATTGATCAGGAGCTCGCAGTCATGACCGCTGCCAACCCCATCCGTGTGCTGGTCGCCGATGACCACCCTCTGCTGCGCGAGGGCATCGCTGCCGTACTCGCCGGGCAGGCGGATATCGATCTGGTCGGCGAGGCCAGCGATGGTCGCGAAGCACTGGAATGTTTTCGTCAGCTACGGCCCGACGTCACCCTGATGGACCTGCAGATGCCCCATATGAACGGCATCGACAGCATCCTGGCGATTCGCGGCGAATGCCCGGATGCGCGCATCGCCATCCTCACTACCTACCGCGGTGATGTACGTGCGCTGCATGCTATCCAGGCTGGCGCGCAGGCCTATCTGCTGAAAAGCACACTGCGCAAGGAGCTGGTGGAGACCATTCGCAGTCTGGCCGCTGGTAAACGCCATATTCCGCCCGAGATCGCCGCCGATCTGGCTCAGCACATTGGCCAGCAGTGCCTCAGCCGACGTGAAGTGGAGGTTCTGCAGGCAGCAGCTCTGGGTTACTCGAATCGCGATATTGCGCTGCAACTGCGTATCACCGAAGACACGGTCAAAGGCCATATGCGCCTGATCATGGACAAACTCCGCGCCAACAATCGCACCCATGCAGTGGCCATCGCCGTGCAGCGCGGCGTGCTGGAGATCGGCACCCCACTTTAGTGTTGTCACCCTTCCCCTCCTTGTGAGCTGTGCGCCGCCGACTGCGCCGCGCATGCTTTACAACCAATGAGATAAGGAGGCTGGCAATGGGCTCGTTCGGCGAACTTCAGGCAATTACGCCCTGCTTGCACCAGGCCAGGCCAGACCCGCAGCTGCTGGACCGTATCGCTGCCTTGCTCGCGGAGGCTGAAACGCAGCTGCTGGAGGACACGCAAAGCGCCTACGTGCATGTCGAGCAGGCCATGACGCTGCTACGCCAAGTCAACGCCAGCAAGCAGTGTGGCATTCGTCATTGCACAAACGGTCTGACACGCTGGCAGACGCGACGCCTGGATCAGTACATCAGCGACAACCTGGCCGCTGCCATTCGTACCTGCGATCTGGCCGCCCAACTCAAACTGAGCAGCAGCCATTTTTCCCATGTATTCAAACAGACCTTCGGCATCACACCACTGGCCTACGTGGCACGCAAACGCATCGAAGCAGCCAGGGAGATGATGCTGGCCACCGACCAGCCATTGACGCAGATCGCCCACGCCCACGGCTTCTGCGACCAGTCGCATTTCACCCGCACCTTTCGCCGCGAGACCGGATTGAGCCCCTTGATATGGCGGCAGCGCTGCGCCTCTCGGACGCAGGCCATCGCCGAGCCGTGATCAGCCGAGCATGGTCACGTGGCGTGGATGACTGGCGACCCTATCGAGCCAGGCGCGAACCGCCGGAAAGGCTTCGAGGCTGAAGCCGCCCTCGTGAGCCACGTGTGTGTAGGCATACAGAGCGATATCGGCGATGGAGTAATGCTCGCCGACCAGATAGGGCGTGCGTTCGAGCTGCTTCTCCATCACCTTCAGGGCCTTGTAGCCGAGCTTCAGGCAGCGCGCGTGCTCCTCGCGGCGTTCCTCGGGCATGCCCTGATAGAGCTGGATGAAACGCGCAACCGCAACGTAGGGCTCATGGCTGTACTGCTCGAAGAACTGCCACTGCAGCACCTGGGTGCGCAAGCGCGGCTCGGTCGGCAGGAACTCACTGCCATCGGCGAGGAAGTTGAGGATGGCGTTGGACTCCCACAGACAGGTGCCGTCTTCCAGCTCCAGCACCGGGATCTTGCCGTTGGGGTTCTTGGCGAGGAAGGCTTCGCTCTGTGTCTCGCCCTTGAGGATATCGATGGCAATCCACTGGTACTCCTTGCCCAGCAGATGCAGCATCAGCTTGACCTTGTAGCAGTTACCCGAGCGGTAATCGCCGTAGACCTTGAACATCGCGTTGCCCTCCCTCTCCAACTTCGCGGCACGCTCGCCGCCAATGGCCCCTGCTTCTGGAGCGGATTTATCCGCGAAAATCGCGGCTGAAGCACAAGGCCGCCCAGCCGCTCCTGCAGGGGTAAGAATTAATCACCGGTTCTGCGCCTCTCGGATCACCGCCGCCAACCGGCGCAGCCCCTCACCCAGACGCTCCGGCGCCACATGGCTGAAATTCAGTCGCAGGTGGCCTGGGTTGGCGTCCGGATCGATGAAGAACGGCTCGCCCGGCATGAAGGCGACGTTCTGCGCCAGCGCCGCGTCGAGCAGCGTGCGGGTGTCGAGCGGCTGCTTCAGGGTCAGCCAGAAGAACAGGCCACCCTGAGGGATTTCCCACTCGGCCAGATCGCCGAAGTGCTCCAGCAGCGCCGTCTGCATGGCGTCGCGGCGAATGCGGTAGAAGTCACGCAGCTCGGCCAGGTGGCCGCGGTACTGCTCGTTGCCCAACCACTGCAGCGCCTGCCACTGACCGATGCGGTTGGTGTGCAGGTCAGCCGACTGTTTCAGGCGCAGCAGATGCGGGTACAGGTCCTTGGTGGCGATCAGGTAGCCGACACGCAGGCCCGGCAGCAGCGTCTTGGAAACGGTACCGGTGTAGATCCAGCTGGCCTTCTGCAGGCGGCTGACGATGGGGGTGGCGCTACCGGCATCGAACACCAGCTCGCGGTACGGCTCGTCCTCGATCAGGGTAACGCCGAACTCGTCGAGCAGGGCCGCCACGGCTTCACGCTTGGCTTCGCTGTAACGGGTGCCGGACGGATTCTGGAACGTCGGGATCAGGTAGGCGAAAGCCGGCTTGTGATCCTCCAGACGCTGACGCAGAGCCGCCAGCTCAGGGCCGTCGGCCTCTTGCGGTACGCTGATGCAGTCGGCGCCGAACAGTTGAAAGGCCTGCAGGGCAGCCAGGTAAGTCGGCGCTTCGAGCAGCACTTCGGTGCCCGGATCGATGAACAGCTTGGACGCCAAGTCCAAGGTCTGCTGCGAGCCGCTGACGATCAGCACCTGGCTGGCATCGCAGGGCACACCCAGGGCGCGCGCTTCGGCAGCGATAGCCTCGCGCAACGCCGGCTCGCCCTCGCTCATGCCGTACTGGCCCATGCTCGCCGGCATCTTGGCCCAGTCCACCTTCGGCAGCATCGGCTCGGCCGGCAGGCCACCGGCAAAGGACATCACTTCCGGACGCTGCGCCGCGGCAAGAATTTCACGGATCAGGGAGCTTTTCAGGCGGGCGATGCGTTCGGAGAAGGCCATGGGGTGTCCTGGGGTGCAAAAGTCATTGGAATTAAGTCAAACTGCTTGACCGAAACTACGCCGCCGACCAGAGATACGTCAATATGACTGACCTAAAAAATTTCTCCGAGAAGTTTTTGACGTCGCCCGCCGAGGGCAAGCAGGCCGGCCGTCATGGGGCGCAGGTCATCAAGAATTCCGCCGCTCAGCAGGCCGCCATGGAAGCCTTCTTCTTCGGCTACCAGGCCTTCACTGCCAAGCCCGACGAGATGCTCGCCAAGCGCGGCCTGTCACGCGTGCATCACCGCATTCTGTTCTTCATCGCCAAGTACCCGGGCCTGAACATGACCGAGCTGCTGGGTTACCTGGGCGTGAGCAAGCAGGCGCTGAACATGCCGTTGCGCCAGCTGATCGAGATGAATCTGGTGCAGAGCGAGGCTGCCGCGGACGACAAGCGCAAGCGTGTGCTCGGCTTCACCACCGAAGGCGCCAAGCTGGAACAGGCCCTGCGGCGCGAACAAGCACGCCTGCTACAGCGCGTGTTCGGCGAGATGGGCGAAGAGGCCGTGCAGGGTTGGCTGGAAGTCAATCACGCCCTGGCACGTAGCCGCCAGGAACGCACCTAGGCATCATCGTCACACTTCCCCGTAGGAGCGGCTCTGCTCGCGAACCCGCGCCCTTTACGGGCCGAGCTCGCGCCTGCATCCGCGATTTCCTTGCCGTCCTTCCCCTGCCCTTCGCGCCACCGGTCATGCCACGCCAAAGCGTGATTGCACCCTGACACGACCTCTGCAATCATATGCGAATCATTATCACCTTAACTTAGATCTCGCGAGGTGCGCGTGTCGGTTCAGGATTCCAGCAATCAGCAGCTGGTCGGTGTGCTTTATCGCGATCACCGTGACTGGCTGTTCGGCTGGCTGCGCAAAAGCCTGAACTGCGCGCAGCGCGCCGAAGACCTGAGCCAGGACACCTTCGTCCGCCTGCTCGGTCGCGCCGACCTGCACAGCCCGCGCGAGCCCAGAGCCCTGCTCACCACCATCGCCAAGGGGCTGTTGGTCGACCAGTTTCGCCGCCATGCGCTGGAGCGTGCCTATCTGGAAGAACTCGCGCTGGCTCCTGAAGCCGTGCAACCCAGCCCGGAAGAACAGGCCCTGGCCCTGGAGCAACTGGCCGAGATCGATCGCCTGCTCGGCCAGCTGTCGAGCAAGGCACGCGCAGCGTTCCTCTATAACCGTCTGGATGGCCTCGGTCATGCCGAGATCGCCGAGCGTCTTGGCGTGTCCCCGTCACGCGTGCGTCAATACCTCGCCCAGGGCCTGCGCCAGTGCTACATCGCGCTGTACGGAGCGCCGCAATGAGCCAGGTCTCGGCTCGCGTGCTCGATGAGGCCATCGCCTGGCAGCTGTGCCTGGACTCAGGCGAAGCCAGCGAGCAGCAACGTCACGACTTCGCCCACTGGCTGGCCGCGCACCCGGAGCATGACCTGGTCTGGCGACGCCTCGGCGGTATCGACCAGCAGCTTTCTGCCGCCAGCACGCCGATGGCGCGACGCGCCCTGTTGCAGAGCAGCGTCAGCCGTCGCCGCAGCCTGCGCCGCCTTGGCGGTAGCGCACTGGGTCTGCTTCTGGCCACGGGCATAACGCTGGTGCTGCTGGCTCAGCAGCGCCCGCTTGGCGACTACCTCGCCGACTACCATACCGCCAGCGGAGAACAACGCGACCTGCTGCTCGCCGACCGCAGCCAGGTGCGTCTCAACAGCCGCAGTGCGCTGGATATCGAATTCGACGACAACGAACGACGCCTGCACCTGCGCAGCGGCGAAATTCTGGTTCAGACCGCCAAGGGCGATACCCGCCCCTTCATCGTCGAAACGGAGCAGGGACGACTGCGTGCCTTGGGGACGCGCTTCCTGGTCCGGCGCGAAGGTGCTGCGACCGAACTGATCGTGCTGCAGTCAGCGGTCGCTGCCAGGCCGCTGGCCGGCTCGCAGGAACGCATCATCCACAGCGGCGAACAGGTGCTCATGGACCGCCAGCACCTCAGCGACAGCCACCCAGCACCCATCGGTGCCGACGCCTGGAGTCGCGGCATGCTGGTGGCGGACAACCTGCCCTTGCAGCGTCTGATCGATCAGCTCGGCGAATACCGCAGTGGCTATCTGAGCCTCGATCCGAGCCTGGCCGGGCTGCGCATCAGCGGCAGCTTCCCACTGCACGATAGCGACAAGGCGCTGGCCGCTTTGGCGCTGAGCCTGCCCGTGCGTACAGAGCAATTGGGCCCTTGGTGGACTCGTGTGGTGCCGGCAGAAAAATAATTTTCTCCGGCCCTGTCATTTTTCTTTCCTGATTCGGCAAAAGGACATTGAGATACATTAACTCTTAGGAGACGTTCGCAATGTCCTTCCGCCCTGCCCCTTTCCGCCACACGCTGTTGGCCCTGACCATCGCCTTTGCCGGCCATGCCGGGCTGGCCCATGCTGAAGTCTACCAACTACCCTCCGGTCCTCTGGCAGCCACGCTCAACCAGATCGCCAGCCAGGCCGGTGTGACCCTGAGCATCGATCCGGCCCTGACCGAAGGTAAGCGCTCGGCACCGGTCAGCGGCGACTACGAAGCCGTCGAAGCCCTCAATCAAGCGCTGCGTGGCACCGGCCTGCAGCTGCAGGGCGGCAACGGCGGCGCCTACAGCCTGGCCCCTGCGGCAGAAGCAGCGATGGCACTGCCGGACGTGACCGTGACAGCCAGCGAACAGGCCGCCGAGACCGCCTGGGGCCCAACCCGTGGTTATCTGGCCAACCGCACCGCGACCGGCACCAAGACCGACACGCCGCTGCTGGAAACCCCGCGCTCGATCTCCGTCGCCACCCGTGAGCAGATGCAGGACCGCAAGGTGCAGAACCTCGATGACGCCGTGCGCTATATGCCGGGTGTCATCGCCAGCAGCTACGGCAGCGACAGCCGCGCCGACTGGATGAAAATCCGCGGTTTCGAACCGATCCAGATGCTCGATGGCCTACCACTGCCCAAGGGCAGCTACGCCATGCCCAAACTGGAAACCTGGAACCTGGAACGCGTCGCCGTACTGCGCGGCCCGGCCTCGGCAGTGTATGGCCAGACCCCGCCAGGTGGCCTGGTGGATGCCGTCAGCCGCCGCCCGCAGGCCGAAAGCAGCCATGAAGTGCAGGTGCAAGTTGGTAACTACAACCACAAGCAGATCAGCTTCGACAGCACTGGCAAGATCGACGATGAAGGTCGCTTTCTCTACCGTTTCAGCGGTACCGGCCGTGACAGTGGCACCGTTATCGAGCATATGGACGACCAGCGTTTCAACCTGGCTCCCAGCCTGACCTGGAACATTGCCGACGACAGCAAACTGACCTTACTCGGCCAGTTCAACCGTGACGATACCGGCGGCACCAGCCAGTTCCTGCCGCTGCAAGGCACCAAGTTGAGCACCCCGGCCGGCAAGGTCGACTACCACAAGAACCTCGGCGACCCGGACTGGGAGTTCTACGACAAGACCTTCTATGCACTGGGCTACGCCTTCGAGCACCGCATCAACGATACCTGGCAGTTCAATCAGAACCTGCGCTACAGCAAACTCGAACTGGATAACCAGATCATTACAGCGGGTAACTGGGTAGGCGCCGTTGACGATGATGGCACCTTGCAACGCGGGGCCAACATATACGACCAGAATATCCGTCACTTTGCCGTGGACAATAATTTTCAGGCTAACTTCAACACCGCAGAAGTTGAGCACACTTTATTACTCGGTATTGACTATCAACGGGTGAATACGGATTACCGCTGGCAATATGGCGCAGCTCCCGCCAGCAATATTAAAAACCCGATCTATGGCCAGGACTTCAGTAACGTCTCTTACAGGGCGTACCAAAACTACAATCAAAAGAACCGCAACGTCGGTCTGTACCTTCAAGACCAAATGTCCTTAGATGCCTGGCGCCTTACTCTCGGCGGTCGCTGGGACCGAGTGGACAGTGATGCAGTGTTCTACAACGCTGACAACTATAAAGACAGTCGACGAGACAGCCAATTCAGCGGCAATGCTTCGCTTAGCTATGTCTTCGAATCCGGTTTCGTGCCCTATATTTCCTATGCTGAATCCTTCCAAGCGGAACAAGGCGGGATTCTTAGCGACTATGACGCTGACTTCAACGCTCATAAGGGCGAGGTATTCGAGCCCAGTACGGGCAAGCAGTATGAGCTGGGCGTTAAATATCAACCAGTCGGCAGCGACATATTACTCAGCGCCGCAGTCTATGACCTGACGCGGCAAAATATCGTAACCACCAGCACCGGGGGAGCGACCGAGCCGGTGCGCGAAGTGCAAGTTCGTGGCCTGGAACTCGAAGCCACAGGCAACATCACCGACAACCTGAAACTGACAGCCGCCTACACCTACACCAACAGCAAGATGACCAAGGTCGCCGACCCACGTGACAAGAACCGCGCGCTACCGCTGACGCCCGAGCACCAGGCCTCGATCTGGGCCGACTACGACTGGAGCGTAGGCCCATTGGCTGGCTTCAGCATCGGTTTCGGAACGCGCTTTATCGGCTCTAGCGACAACGTTGGCGTAGGTAACCTCGCGTGGACTGAAAAAGAATACGGCCACAGCAGCGCCTATACCGTCTACGACGCCGCGGTGCGTTACGACCTCGGCCAGCTCGATGCAAGCCTGCGTGGCGCCAGCGTATCGCTCAACGCCAACAACCTGTTCGACAAGGAATACCTGGCCACCTGCGATGGTTTCTACTGCTATGCCGGCGACCCACGCCGGGTCACAGCCAGCCTCGACTACAAGTGGTAACAGGCTGAAAAACAGGAGCCGCCCGATGGGCGGCTCCTGTCATTACGCTGCAGTCAGCTCGCAATCCCCTGCAACTCGGCAGCGCCCTTGAAGAACACCAGCATCAGCGCCACGCCGGCCCCAAGCAACGGCAGCAGCGCCACTAGCATCAACAGCACGCTGGCCAGCATCAGCCCACCGACGATATCGAGCCAGGCCATCACTTTCAGCGCCGGATAGGGATTTTGCAGCTTGAGCAACCGTATCCCCAGCCAGGTGGTGCATATGCCCATAAGACACAACAGCGCCATATAGCCGATGGTCTGCCAGTCCAATCCGGCGAACAGTTGGTCAGCGAAAAGCATGTCCACTGCCTCCAGCAGCAGCGTCACCGCGAGCAGCAACCAGATCGGTACGCTTAGGTTGCGCGCGAAAAAGCGGGCTTCGGCAAAGGCTTTGAAACGCAGCAGCAGGTAGCAGCCGAGTAACGCCAGCGCCAGGCTAAGCCAGTCGGTGTAGGTAAACAGCAATTCAGCTTCATCCGCCTCCAGCAGGGCTCCGGCAAATGTAAGGCCGACCACCAGAGCGTTGGCTACCACCGAGACCAGTGCCAGCCAGCCCAGCACCTGCAGTTGCCTGGTGCTCCAACCTGGCAACGACTGTACGCCCGCGCTGTCGAGCAACTCCACCTGTGGCGCACTGTAGGGATTGTCTGGTTGCATCGCCTTTATCCTTGTTCGGCAAAAAACCGAGGCTAACCATCCAGACAGCACTTGACCAGACTGTACGGTTCAACCCAGCGGTGGCTGTACCGCGACGGCGTGGCGACCGCGCAATAGGCTTTGCCAGTCACCGGAGAACGACCATGTCCACCGAACTGCTGCTCGCCTTCATCGCCTTCGCCTTCGTCACCTCGGTGACGCCCGGCCCCAACAATATGATGCTGCTCGCCTCCGGGGTGAACTTCGGCGTGCGCCGCAGCATTCCACACATGCTTGGCATCAGCCTCGGTTTCATGCTGCTGGTGGCTGCCGTGGGCCTAGGCCTCGGCCAGGTGTTCCAACGCCTGCCGGTGCTGCACGACGTACTGCGCTATGTCGGCGCCGCGTACCTGCTTTATCTGGCCTGGAAAATCGCCCAGTCCGGCGCACCGCAGAGCCGCGAGAATCCCGAGGCCAAGCCGTTCACCTTCATCCAGGCGGCGGCCTTTCAGTGGGTCAACCCCAAGGCGTGGATCATGGCCATCGGCGCCATCACCACCTACACGCCGCAGGATGGCTTCTTCAGCAACGTACTGTTGATCGCCGCTCTGTTTGCCCTGGTCAACTGCCCCAGCGTGGGATTGTGGACCGTCGCCGGCAGCCTGCTGCGCAAGTGGTTGGACAACCCGCGCGCGCTGCGCGCCTTCAACATCGGCATGGCGCTGCTGCTGGTCGCCTCGCTCTACCCCATCATCGTCGACACTGGAATGTTCTGATGCAAGACGCCGCCCCTACTCGTCTGCGCCCACTGGCGGACACCTCCACCTCGGCCGTGGTCGCTGGCTTCATTGCCATGCTCACCGGCTATACCAGCTCCCTGGTGCTGATGTTCCAGGCCGGCCAGGCTGCCGGCCTCACCGCAGGACAGATTTCCTCGTGGATCTGGGCACTGTCGATCGGCATGGCGCTGTGCTGCATCGTGCTCTCGCTGCGCTATCGCGCGCCGGTGATGATCGCCTGGTCCACCCCTGGCGCCGCGCTGCTGATCACCAGCCTGCCGCAGGTCTCCTATGGCGAGGCCATTGGCGCCTACATCCTCGCCTCGGGCCTGATCGTTCTGATCGGTCTGACCGGCACCTTCGACCGCCTGATGCGCCGTATGCCTAGCTCCATCGCCGCCGCGCTACTGGCCGGTGTGCTGTTCAAGATCGGCCTGGAAATCTGCGTGGCCGCCGAGCAGCAGCCCTTTCTGGTGATCGCCATGCTGCTTGCCTACCTGCTCGGCAAGCGCCTGTGGCCGCGTTACTCAGTGCTCTCTGCGCTGATCGTCGGCAGCGTGCTGGCCGCGGTCTTCGGCCTGCTGGACTTCAGCGATTTCCAGTTGCAACTGGCCACGCCTGAATGGACCACGCCGAGCTTCTCTTTGGCCGCCGCCATCAGCATCGGCATTCCGCTGTTCATAGTCGCCATGGCCTCGCAGAACCTGCCGGGCATGGCCGTTCTACGCGCCAATGGCTATGACGTGCCGGCCTCACCGCTGCTGACCAGCACTGGCCTGGTGTCGATCCTGATGGCGCCGTTCGGCAGCCATGGCATTCATATGGCCGCCATCAGCGCCGCCATCTGCGCCGGCCCGGAAGCTCATGAAGACCCGCGCAAGCGCTACACCGCAGCAGTCTGGTGCGGGGTGTTCTACGCCATCGCCGGCATCTTCGGCGCCACCCTGGCCTCGCTATTCGAGGCGCTGCCGGCGGCGTTGATCCTGTCAATCGCCGCGCTGGCTCTGTTTGCCTCGATCATCGGCGGCCTGACCCAGGCCATGAGCGAGCCCAACGAGCGCGAAGCGGCGCTGATAACCTTCCTGGTCACCGCCTCCGGCATGACCCTGGCGGGCGTCGGATCGGCATTCTGGGGCATAGTCGCTGGCCTGCTGACCCTGGCCGTACTGAACTGGGGCAAGCGATAACCCCCTGTCGCCCGGATGCAATCCGGGCTACGCGCGGTAGGGTGCGCCGTGCGCACCAACGACTGACAGCGTATGCATGCGGTGCGCGCAGCGCACCCTACTGTTCGGGCACCGCGTCGTGGGCCAGCTCTGCGCCATGCACACGGTTGACCCACAAGCCGAACAGCGCCGCCGTGATGAACATGATCAGGCTGTAGATGGCCGCAGGAATGGCCATGGTCGGGTTGTTCAGCAGCGCCGGGCTCAGCGCCAGGGCAATGGCCAGGGTGCCGTTGTGAATGCCGATTTCCATAGCAATGGCGATGGCCTGACGCAGATTGAGCTTGAGCAACCTGGGCACGCAGTAGCCCACCGCCATGCTCAGCAGGTTGAAGGCCAGCGCCGCGCCGCCCACCGCAGGCGCGTAATCGACGAAGGTGCGCCAGTCCTTGGCCACTGCCAGCAGGATGATCAGCAGCAGGAACAGCGCCGAGATGATCTTCACCGGCTTCTGCATGCGCTCGGCGAAGCCCGGAAAACGGCTGCGCAGCCACATGCCGATGGCCACCGGACCAAGGACGATGACGAACACCTGCACCACCTTGGCGAACTGCAGCGGGATAGCCTGATCGGCCGACATGAAATAGGCCAGTGACAGATTGACGATCAACGGCATGGTCAGAATCGCGATCACCGAATTGACCGCGGTGAGGGTGATATTCAACGCCACGTCGCCGTGAGCCAGATGACTGTAGAGATTGGCGGTGGTGCCACCCGGCGAGGCAGCCAACAGCATCAGACCGACGGCCAGCGCCGGCGCCAGACCGAACAATTTAGCCAGGAAGAAGCACGCCAGCGGCAACAGCAGCAGCTGACAGGCCAGGCCGATCAATACCGGTTTGGGGAATTTGGCCACGCGGGCGAAATCGGCCAGGCTCAGTGACAGGCCAAGCCCGAGCATGATGATGCCCAGCGCAGCGGGAAGGAAAAACGTCAGCAAGGGATCGGCGGTCATTATTGTTATCGCTCCAGTTGAACCTGGCAGGATTGTGCTGAGTCAGGACCACTGCTGACAGTGGCCCTGCGAGCCAACCTTAGCCTGCTTGCAGACTACCGGGCTAGAGCCTTTATATTGCTGTGGCCCCGCCATCCACGGCCAATGCCTGACCAGTGGTGAATGCCGCGTGGTCGCTGCACAGATAGAGCACGGCAGCCGCGATCTCCTCGACCTTGCCGATGCGCCCGACCGGGTGCATGGCGGCGGCGAACTCGGCCTTCTTCGGGTCGGCCTCATAGGCGCGGCGGAACATGTCGGTGTCGATCACCGCCGGGCAGACCGCGTTGACGCGGATCTTCTTCTTGGCGTACTCGATCGCCGCCGATTTGGTCAGGCCGATCACCGCATGCTTGGAGGCGGCGTAGATGCTCATCTTCGGTGCGGCACCCAGGCCGGCGACCGAAGCGGTGTTGACGATGGCACCACCTCCCTGGGCCAGCAGCAAGGGGATCTGGTGCTTCATGCACAGCCACACGCCCTTGACGTTGACACCCATGATAGCGTCGAACTCGGCTTCGTTGCCGTCGGCCAGCTTGCCCTGTTCGATCTCGATACCGGCGTTGTTGAAGGCGTAGTCCAGGCGGCCGTACTGTGCCACCGTGGCGTCCATCAGCGCCTTGACCTCGGCATCACGGGTCACGTCGCAACGCACGAAGCAGGCCTCGCCGCCGGCCGCACGAATCAGCTCGACAGTGCCCTCGCCAGCGGCGACGTCGACATCGGAAACCACCACCTTGAGCCCTTCGGCAGCGAAGGCCTGGGCGGTGGCACGGCCAATACCGGCTGCAGCACCGGTGACCAGGGCGACCTGGCCGGAGAACGTCATGCTCATGTCTGCTTCCTCGCAGCGATTCTTGTTGAATTGGCGAGGAGTCTAGCCAGCAAGCCAGACGGTGAGCAGCACTATCAGGCTCTGGAGTGGTGGGTCATGCAGGGCGCTGATGGCGCGCCCTGCCAATCGATGCTCAGCCTTGCAGTTCGGCAACCACGGCAGCCAGGGCCTGCGCCGGATCGGCAGCCTGGCTGATCGGACGGCCGATCACCAGATAATCGGAGCCGGCCTCCAGCGCCTGGCGCGGGGTAAGAATGCGCTTCTGATCATCGGCGCTGCTGCCGGCAGGACGAATGCCCGGCGTGACCAGTTGCAGACGCGGCTGCGCGACCTTCAGTGCGCGGGCCTCCTGCGCCGAGCAGACCAGGCCGTCGAGCCCAGCCTCGGCGGCCAGGCCGGCCAGGCGCAGCACCTGCTCCTGCGGCGGCACGTCCAGACCGATGCCGGCCAGGTCCTGCTGCTCCATGCTGGTCAGCACCGTCACGCCAATCAGCAGCGGCTTGGCGCCAGCCAGCTTGTCCAGCTCATTACGACAGGCCGCCATCATGCGCAGGCCGCCGGAACAGTGCACGTTGACCATCCACACGCCCAGCTCCGCCGCGGCCTTGACCGCCATCGCCGTGGTGTTGGGGATGTCGTGGAATTTCAGATCGAGGAACAGCTCGAAACCCTTGGCCTGCAACGCCTCGACCACTTGTGGGCCGCTACGGGTGAACAGCTCCTTGCCGACCTTGACCCGACACAGCGCCGGATCGAGCTGATCGGCCAGCGCCAGAGCGGCATCACGGCTGGGAAAGTCGAGGGCGACGATGATCGGGGTTTGGCAGACAGGCATGGGCGGGTCTCGAACAGGATAAAAACGCCGCGCATTGTAGCGCAAAGCTTCCTCTCACTGGTCGCGGCTAAAGCCCTTACCACATGCAGTCCGCTAGCCCAGACTGCATCCGGGCTAGCGGCTATCAGGCAATCAGCCGCTCACGCAGGCGCCCGAGCATGCCCAGCAGACTGCCGACCTTCTCCTGCTCGCGCTCGTCACGCGGCACCTCGGCCAGGCGAGTGACCACCTGCTGCGGCTGCGCGCGCCAGATCAAGGCTTGCTCGGCAGCGGCCTTGAGGCCCTTCTCGAACAGACCACGGCGAATCGGCTTGGGCAGATAGCGGAAGATCTGCGCCTCGTTGACCAGGCGCAGCAACGCCTGGGTGTCCTGAAACGGCGTGACCACCAGGCTGAGCAGACGTGGGTGCGCTTGCGCCAGGGTCTTGAGCAACGGCGCGGTGTCCTCGCCTGCCAGCTTGAGGTCACTGACCAGAATGTCCACGCCTTCGTTGTTGAGTTGCAGCATGGCCTCGGCCAGATTGCGCGCACGCAGCAGGCGGTGCCCGCCTGCGACGCAGAACTCGCCAACGACGCTGAGCGTGTCCGGATCGTCGTCCAACAGCAGCACCGACAGCGGAGCACTCAGCCCTTCGCTGGCGACAGATTGCAGCGGCTGTGCCTGGCGCACCGCCAACTCTGCCGCCTGACGCAGGGTGAAGGCCATTTCCTGCTGGTCCCAAGGCTTGGTCAGGTAGCGGAAGATGCCGCCGTTGTTCAACGCCTCAACCGCGGCATCCAGATCGGAATAGCCGGTCAGCAGGATACGCAGGGTGTTCGGCGCGATCTCGCGCGCTTCGGCCAGCAGTTGCGCTCCGCTCATCTGCGGCATGCGTTGATCGCTGACCAGCACGTGGATGTGCTCCTCACGCAGGCGCTGCAGGGCGCGCAACGGGTCACTCTCGGTCAGCACCTCGTAGTGGCGGCGAAACTGCAGGGCGAGACTGCGCAGAATGCGCTCCTCGTCATCGACGAAGAGAATGCGAACGGGTGCGGACATCAGGCGCTCCTTTTCATGGCGACAGTAGCGGGCAGCGGCAGGCTGATCAGAAAACGCGTGCCACGCCCTGGCTCGGAGGCGACGCGAATGCGGCCGCCGTGGTCCTGGACGATCTTGTAGCTGATGGACAACCCGAGGCCGGTGCCCTGGCCGACCGGCTTGGTGGTGAAGAAAGGATCGAAGATTTTCGCCATGACTTCCGGCGGCATGCCACGGCCGTTGTCCTGCAGCGAGACATGGATGCCCTCGGCATCGGCCCAGCTGCGAATCTGAATACGCCCGCTGCCATCGATGGCCTGGGCAGCGTTGGTCAACAGGTTGAGCAACACCTGGTTGATCTGCGAGGGCGCGCAGGCGATACGCGGCAGCTCGCCGAGCTGCTGCACCACTTCGGCCTTGTCCTTGATGTGGTTGCGCGCGATCAGCAGCGCACTGCGGATGCAGTCATTGAGGTCGACCTCCTCGCTCATGGCGCGGTCGAGACGGGCGAAATCCTTCAGGCCCACCACCAGTTCGGCGATCTGTTCCAGGCCATACAGGGTGTCGCCATACAGCTGCTGCAGATCCTCGGCCAGTAGCTCCGGCGCAGCCTGCTGGCGAGCCTGTTCGGCGGCCTGCAGGGCCTGGCTCAGGCTCGCCTCGTCGCAGTCGGGGTCGTTCAGACACTGGCCCAGGCGCGCCTGTGCGGCGGCGAGTTCGAACAGTGGCTCACTCAATTCACGCAGCAGCTGCACGTTGTTTTTCACGTAGCCCAGCGGCGTGTTCAACTCGTGGGCGACGCCGGCGACCATCTGCCCGAGCGACGCCATCTTCTCCGATTGCAGCAACTGCACCTGGGACTCCTTGAGATCCACCAGCGCCTGGCGCAGCACGCGGTTGCGCTGGGCGACACGTGCTTCCATGGCCTTGAGCAGATCCAGCACCGTACCCAGACCGCAGTATTCTCCCTGGGCATCGATCAGGACGAAGTCCTCGGTGATCGGGTATTGCAACTGGGCGGTGACCTGCTTGGAAGCCTCTTCCAGGCTGGCTTCCAGGCTGACGATCAGCGGCGCGTCGTTCATCACCTCGCCAACCGGATGACGACCGCGCAGGTCGCGCCCGAAGCGCTGCATGAAGATGTCCTGCAGGGTGGCGCGACTGACCAGGCCGAGTGGCCGGTTGTTCTCGTCCACCACCGGCAGGGAAAGAAAGGCGCGGTGTTCAGCCGCCAGAAACAGATCGGCGACCTCGTTGATGCTCATCGACGCAGCGAGCGGCTTCACGGCTCGCATCAGCGATTGCAGCGCTCTGGCTTGGGTCACGAACGGCCTCCCCTGCTATCGGAAAGCCGTCATTCAAACAGCGCCAAGTTGCCATCATGTGACAGACATCACGCTGCCGGCGCGCCACCCTGGTGCGCCAGCCCTATTCCCCGCACCATTTTCCAGCTCCTGAGATAGCCGGCCAGCTTCTACGGAGCGCAAATCTCGGGCGGCCGGCCCTCTGGCATGAGCACTGCACGGCAAGCACATCCTTTTGCAGCAGGTTGCAGCCATGCCCTATCAAACCACCATCGGCAGCCTGGTCTACCGCTTCGCCGACCTCAAGACGCTGTTGGCCAAGGCCAGCCCGGCGCGCTCCGGCGATTACCTGGCAGGGCTGGCCGCCGCTACCTACGAAGAGCGTATGGCGGCCAAGCTGGCCCTGGCCGAGGTGCCGCTCAAGCGCTTTCTCGACGAGGCGCTTATTCCTTACGAGCAGGACGAAGTCACCCGCCTGATCATCGACCACCACGATGCCACTGCCTTCGCCCCGATCAGCCACCTCACGGTCGGCGACCTGCGCGACTGGCTGCTGCTTGAGAAGACCGACAGCGCGCGCCTGGCTGCCGTGGCCGCCGGGTTGACGCCGGAGATGGTTGCCGCCGTGAGCAAGCTGATGCGCAATCAGGACCTGATCCTGGTGGCGCGTAAATGTCAGGTGATCAGCCGTTTTCGCAACACCCTGGGCCTGCCCGGCCATCTGGCCGTACGCCTGCAGCCCAACCACCCCACCGACGATGTGCGCGGCATTGCCGCCAGCATGCTCGACGGCCTGCTCTACGGCTCGGGTGACGCCACGGTTGGCATCAACCCGGCCAGCGATTCGCTGCCAACGCTGATGCGCCTGTGGCAGATGATGGACGAGGTGCGCCAACACTTCGAAATCCCCATGCAGAGCTGCGTGCTCACCCACGTCACCACCCAGATCCAGGCCATCGAGGCCGGCGCGCCGATCGACCTGGTGTTCCAATCCATCGCCGGCACCGAGGCCACCAATGCCGGCTTCGGCGTTTCCCTGGCGATCCTGCGTGAGGCTCACGAGGCCGCGCTGTCGCTCGGTCGCGGCACCCTGGGGGATAACGTCATGTACTTCGAAACCGGCCAGGGCAGCGCGCTGTCGGCCGGCGGCCACCATGGCGTCGACCAGCAGACCTGCGAGGCGCGCGCCTACGCCGTGGCCCGCGAGTTCCGCCCGCTGCTGGTCAACACCGTGGTCGGCTTCATCGGCCCGGAGTACCTCTACGACGGCAAGCAGATCATCCGCGCCGGGCTGGAGGATCACTTCTGCGCCAAGCTGCTCGGCCTGCCGATGGGCTGCGACGTCTGCTACACCAACCACGCCGAAGCCGATCAGGACGACATGGACAGCCTGCTCACCCTGCTCGGCGCGGCCGGCATCAACTTCATCATGGGCATCCCGGGTGCCGACGACATCATGCTCAACTACCAGAGCACCTCGTTCCACGATGCGCTGTACCTGCGCAACGTGCTGGGCCTGAAACGCGCACCGGAATTTGACGCCTGGCTGGCGCGCATGGCCATTACCGAACCGAGCGGCCGCCTGCGCGAGATCGGCCGTGGCCACCATCTGCTCAAGCAACTGCCGCACATCTCGGGAGCCGCGTGATGGCCAATGACCTGATTCAGCAAAATCCCTGGGATGAACTGCGCGCGCATACCTCGGCGCGTATCGCCCTCGGTCGCGTCGGCTGCAGCCTGCCTACCCGCGAGGTGCTCAAGTTCGGCCTGGCCCATGCCCAGGCGCGCGATGCGGTGCATCGTCCGCTGGACTTCGGCGAACTCAAGCATCAGTTGCATACGGCAGGCTTTCGTACCCTGAAAGTACGCAGCAACGCCGAGGACCGGCAAACCTACCTGCTGCGTCCGGATCACGGCCGACACCTGCACGGCGACTGCCGCGTGCAGCTGCAACACGAACTGCCCGCGCCTGAACTCGCCATCGTACTGGCCGACGGTTTGTCGGCCGTCGCCGTGCAGCGCCATGCCCTGCCGCTGCTGCAGGCCTTTCGCGAACGCTTCACCACCGACTGGGCCAATACCCCGGTGGTGCTTGCCGAACAGGGCCGCGTGGCGATTGGCGACGGCATCGGCGAAGCGCTGCGAGCCCGCCTGGTGGTCGTGATGATCGGCGAGCGCCCGGGCCTGACCTCGCCGGACAGCCTCGGCCTGTATCTGACCTACGCACCGCGGGTAGGTTGCCTGGACAGCGCGCGCAACTGCATCTCCAACGTGCGGCCCGAGGGCCTGCCTTACCAGTTGGCGGCACACAAGCTCGACTACCTGGCACGTCAGGCGCTGCGCCTGCAACTGAGTGGCGTGCAGCTCAAGGACGACAGCAACCTGCAGCCGGTGGCGTTACAGGCCGACTGACAAGACCCGGCACGCGGGTTATGGTGATAACTTCATTGCCCCATGAGGAGTCATCATGCCTTGGTACGTCTGGCTGCTGCTGGTTCTGGTGTTTGGCTCGGTGATCGGTAGCCTGCTGGTGCTGCGCAGCAGTGCCAAGAAAATGCCCCTGAGCGAAGACCAGCTCGAACGCATGCGTAAACGCGCCATCGAGCAGGAAGCCAAGGATGCGCGCGAGCGTCAGCGCTAAACGCACTCGTCCCGTCAGGTAACGCCAAGACTGCCCGCAACGCAGCCTGCTAGACTGCGCGCCTTCTCCAGGAGAGGTGCCATGCCCCTGCATCTGCGCTTGCTGCTCCCCGTCCTGATCCTGGCCCTGGGCACAGGACTGGGTTTCATCCAACCCGTCGGCCTGCTGCTGGGCAGCGCATTCGTCATCGTCCTGCTGGCCGGACAATCGCATCTGCCAAACTGGCTATGGCTACCTCTGATCCTGCTTGGCGGAATCGCCCTGGCGGCGCACCTCATACCCGGTTTCAGCCCTTGGCAGCTGTGGCAGCCACGTCTCATCAGTGCTGATGCGGCGCCCTATGGCCTGCGCCTGTCCTGGGACAAACTGCTGTTGGGCAGCGCCCTGCTCGCCTGGTGGCTGGGGCAGCCACGCAGACCCGTGCTTTCGCTGAAAAATGCCTGGCTGACGTGCATCGCCACCCTGCTGCTGGTGCCGCTGCTGGCCATGGCGCTGGGCCTGGTCGCCTGGCAACCCAAATGGCCGCAGGGTCTGCTGTTGTGGCTGGCGGTCAATCTCTGCGTAGCGGTGCTGGCGGAAGAATTGCTCTTTCGCGGCCTGCTACAGACCGTCCTGATCAAGCACCTGGGCACCTGGCCCGGTTTGCTGTTGACGGCCGGCTTGTTCGGCGCGGCCCATCTGCCTTTCAGCGCACTATTTGCCGTGCTGGCAACCTGCGCTGGCCTCGGTTATGGCCTGGCCTTTCACTACAGCGGCCGCCTGAGCCTGGCCATCGCGCTGCATACAGCGGTCAATCTGCTGCATATTCTGTTGCTGAGCTATCCGTTACGTCTTGCGTGACGGCAATGCGGTAAGGCGAGAAGATGCGTTGCAGCTCGCCCTTCTCCCGCAACTGCTCGAGCAAGGTGGCGAAGCGCTCGGGAGTTATCGGCGCGCCAGCGCGAATCATCGCATGGTGACGATAGACCTGATCGACACGCTCGGAGATCAGTAACTGGCGTGCATACTCGCGATTGCGCTCAAGGAAGTCATAGAGATTGGAACGAGTGACCAATGCGACATCGGCGCGCCCGCGTATCACCATCAGCAGGTTGCTGTCGTGAGAGTGACCGAGGTTGGCGTTGAAGGTGCTGGTCAGGAACTCCGGATCGCTGTTGAACTGGGCAAATCCGTAGTGATAACCGCGATAAAGCGCCAGGCGCTTGCCTTCGAGCTGTTCGAAGTAACTCTGGTCGCGCAGCGCCTCGTTCCTGGCCACGAACAACTCAGCATCTTCCAGCCTCATATCGACAGCTTCAGCGTCGATGTCCTGCCATCCCCATTGCGGATTCTCGAAAATCGCCATGTCGATACGCCCACGCTGCAGGTCACTGAAACGACGCACGATGGCGGTGGGCAGCATGGTGAAGTGGTATTCGCTCTGCTCTCGGTTGAGCGCTTCGAGCAGTTGCGGCAGCAAGCCACTCGAGTCGTGCAGGTTGGATTTGATCACATAGGGGGGAAAGTGCGCGCCACCGACCTTGACCACGTCGGCCGCGTAGAGAGAATCCACTAGCAAGAGACACAAGGCACCCAAACATCCATGAATCCAGCACCGCGCATGCCGCATCTCGAGTCCCCAAAAAATTCCTTCTCTTAGTGTGGTGCACACTACTCCAGTCTCTCCTGACCGACCAGATGGATTTTCACTGCACTGACACTTTGTTGCCCAATGTCAGACGATAGCGCCCAAGTAGCTTCGCTAGCTCTCCACTGGTCTGCAGCCGGTTCAACAATTCGGCAACTTCAGCCGGGCTCAGCGGCCCCTTGGGCCGCAGCAGCACCTGATGGTGGTAGAGCTGATCCAGCCGATCGGAAACCAGCAACTCGGGCAGCATTTCCGGATGCCGATCCAGAAACAGCTCCAGGTACGAGCGCGTCACCACGGCGATATCGACGCGTCGCGCCAGCAGCATGCGCAGGTTGCTATCGTGGGAATAGGTCAACAGCGCATTGAACGTGCGTGCGAGATAGTCAGGGTCGGCATCGAAACTGGCAAAACCATAGTGATAGCCGTTGTAGAGCGCCATGCGCTTGTCGTTGAAATCCTCGAAATAGTCTTGCCCACGTCCCGGCTCCGCCGCGGCGACATAGACTTCCGCATCATCGATATCCAGCCCCAAGGCCAGGTATGAAGTGCCCTGCCACCCCCAGCGACTGGACTCGAAGAACATCAGATCGAAGCGTCCGCTCTCGAGGTCGCGGTAACGGCGGGTCGCCGAGGTCGGCACCAGGACGAAACGGTATTGCTGCTGCGCCGCATTGAGCGCGCGTAACAATTCGGGCACCAAACCTTGCGGATAAGGTGATTCGGGTTTGTCCAGATATGGCGGGAAGTGATAACCACCGACACGCACCTCCTGCAGGGCAACGGCAGCAGGTACATGCAACAGCGAAAGACTGCACAACAGGCAAAAGGCTAGTGCGCGCAAACTTGACCTCTCGTCACGGATCACAACGCGGGAGCACCCCAGCGCCCGTGTTCGAGCCGAAAACCGGCAGTTGCTATCATCCTAGCCGAATTCGCTCAGGCTTCCTTGCACACCAATGACAACGCTTCCTCGGCCAGCTGATCCAGCGTCATTGGTCCCTGCGAACGGAACCAGGTATTGGTCCAGCTGAGCGCACCGGTGAGAAAACGTCGCTGAATGAACGGGTCGCCCTTGAAGTAACCGGCTTCACGGGCCTCGCCCAGCACCGCCAGCCAGATCTGCTCGTAGGTATCACGCAAGGCCAGTACCTGCGCCTGGCCCTCCTCCGAAAGGGAACGCCATTCGTAGACCAGAACCGCCATGGCCTCGCCAGTACCGCCCATGATCGATTGCAGCTCGCAGCGGATCAGCGCCAACAGCCGCTCACGAGTGCCTTGCGCCTCGGCCAGTGCAGCGCGCATCAGGGCAGTGTTGTAGACGATAGTTTCCTCCATCACCGAACGCAGGATCTCTTCCTTGCTCTTGAAGTGGTGAAAGATGCTGCCGGACTGAATACCGATGGCGGCAGCCAGATCGCGCACCGTAGTGCGCTCGTAACCCTTGCTGCGAAACAGGTGGGCGGCCATCTGCAAAAGCTTGCCACGGGCACTGTCCGGATCGGTTACCTGGCCGCTGGCGACCAGCTCCTGCATCACGGCCTGGGCTCTGTGTTCGTCCACGCTGACTTCTCCCCTGATTGCCTTGCACGGCGATTGTTCTGATGAATTCTTGTTGCGGCCGGCAAGTGCTTGTCTTGCTTGATGAAATGTATGCGGCGCCAGCTGACCAAGCAAGCGCTCGGCCGTACTTTTGGCCGATTTGCCCTCCCTCAACTCTTTTCAACCAAGCGCTTGCTTGGTAATGTCAACTCACCTTCTCAATGTGTGACGGGCCAATTCCAATGAACAAAACCGTACGCATCGGCTGCGCCTCCGCGTTCTGGGGCGACACCTCCACCGCTGCAGCTCAGCTGGTTCAGGGTGCCGAACTGGACTACCTGGTGTTCGACTACCTGGCCGAGATCACCATGTCGATCATGGCCGGCGCCCGTATGAAGAAGCCTGACGACGGCTATGCCCGCGATTTCGTCGAGGTGCTCGCGCCGCTGCTGGGCAACATCGCGACGAAGAAGATCCGCGTCATCAGCAACGCTGGCGGGGTCAACCCGATGGCCTGCGCCGCCGCCCTGAGCGCCGCCTGCGAACAGGCCGGCGTACAGCTGAAGATCGCCGTGCTGCATGGCGACAACCTGCAGCCCAAGCTCGGTGAGCTGGTCAAGGCCGGCACCCGAGAGATGTTCACGGGCGCGCCGCTGCCGCCCTTCTGCGTTTCGGTCAACGCCTACCTGGGCGCACCGGGCATCGTCGCCGCGCTGGAACAGGGCGCCGACATCGTTATCACCGGCCGCGTGGTCGACAGCGCCGTGGTCAGCGCCGCCCTGGTGCACGAGTTCGGCTGGTCCTGGAGCGACTACGACAAGCTGGCCCAGGCTGCGCTGGCCGGGCACATCATCGAGTGCGGCGCGCAGTGCACCGGTGGCAACTTCACCGACTGGCGCGACGTGCCGGACTACGAGCACATCGGTTTTCCCATCGTCGAAGTCGAGGACGATGGCCGCTTCGTCGTGACCAAGCCGGAGGGTTCCGGCGGCCTGGTCACGCCTTTTACCGTTGGCGAGCAGATGCTCTACGAGATCGGCGACCCGCGCGCCTATCTGCTGCCGGATGTAGTCTGCGATTTCACCCAGGTCGCGCTGAGCCAGGTCGGCGACCACCGCGTGCAGCTGCAGGGCGCGCGCGGCCTGCCGCCCACCGGGCAATACAAGGTCAGCGCCACCCACCCGGACGGTTTTCGCTGCACCGCCAGCTGCGTGCTCGCCGGTATCGATGCGGTGGCCAAGGCCGAGCGGGTCAGCCAGGCGATCATCAACAAGACCGAAGAGATGTTTGCTGAACGTGGCTGGGGCCGTTACCAGGAGGTCAGCGTCGAGCTGCTGGGTAGCGAGGCCACCTATGGTGCCCACGCTCGTCGCCAGGATAGTCGCGAGCTGGTGGTGAAGATCGCCGTGCGTCATGCCAAGAAGGAGGCGCTGATCCTCTTCTCCCGCGAGATCGCCCAGGCCGCCACTGGCATGGCACCGGGCCTGACCGGCATCGTCGGTGGTCGTCCCACCGTCTACCCGGTGATCCGCCTGTTCAGCTTCCTGGTGGACAAGAGCGCCTGCGCGCTGGAGGTGGAAATCGGCGGCGAGCGCCAGCCGGTCACCCTGCCCCAGGTCGATGCCTTCAACCCCGAGCGACTGCACGCGCCGGCCGCCCTGCCCGTACCGATGGGCGAAGCCGACGCCTCCGTGCCACTGATCCGCCTGGCCGTGGCCCGCTCCGGCGACAAGGGCAACCACAGCAACATCGGCGTGATGGCGAGAGAACCCGAATACCTGGCGTGGATAGCCGCGGCGCTGACGCCCGAGGCCGTGGCCAACTGGATGGCACATACCCTGGACGCCGAACAGGGCCGTGTCAGCCGCTGGTACCTGCCGGGCAGCCAGAGCCTCAACTTCCTGCTCGAGAATGCGCTTGGCGGCGGCGGCGTCGCCAGCCTGCGTATCGACCCGCAGGGCAAGGCCTTTGCCCAGCAACTGCTGGAATTCCCGGTGCCGGTGCCCAGCGCGCTGGCGGAAACCTTGAATGGTGCGCACGGCGCACCCCGCCCGTAGGGTGCGCTGCGCGCACCGAAATCACTCAGGACAACAAGAACAATGAGCTACGACTCCGTATTCAAGCCTGGCCTGTTCGCCGATCAGACCATCCTGGTCACCGGCGGTGGCAGCGGCATCGGTCGCTGCGTGGCCCACGAGCTGGCCCACCTGGGTGCCCATGTGGTGCTGGTGGGGCGCAAGCAGGAGAAGCTGGAGAAGACCCGCGCCGAGATCATCGAAGATGGCGGCAGCGCCAGCTTCCAGGCCTGCGACATCCGTGACGAAGACGCGGTGAAGGCCATGGTCGGCGCGGTGATTGCGCAACGCGGACGCATCCATAACCTGGTCAACAACGCCGGCGGCCAGTTCCCCGCGCCGCTGATCGGCATCAACCAGAAAGGCTTCGAGACCGTGGTGCGCACCAACCTGGTGGGCGGTTTTCTGGTGGCCAAGGAAGTCTTCCTGCAAAGCATGAGCAAGCACGGTGGCAGCATCGTCAACATGCTCGCCGACATGTGGGGCGGCATGCCCGGCATGGGCCATTCCGGTGCCGCACGTGCCGGCATGGAGAACCTCACCAAGACCGCCGCCTACGAGTGGGGCCATGCCGGCGTGCGGGTCAACGCCGTGGCGCCGGGCTGGATTGCCTCCAGTGGCATGGACACCTACCCCGAGTCGATGAAGAACATGATCCGCAACCTCAAGGATCACGTGCCGCTGCAACGCATCGGCAGCGAGTCCGAGGTCGCCGCGGCCATCGTCTTCCTGCTCAGCCCCGGCGCCAACTTCATCAGCGGCAACACCATCCGTATCGACGGTGCCGCCAGCCAGGGCACCCGTGCCTGGACGCTGGGCAAGGCCAAGAACAGCGAGCCCTACAACGGTTTCCACCGGGCCTATCTGCCCGACGTACTGAAAGATCAGGAGTAAGGCGATGCCCGTGATCCAATCGGAAATCGACGTGCATGGCGAAGCCTTCGTGCAGAACCGCGAAGCCATGCTGGCGGCCATCGCGACCTTCCGCGACGTGGAACAGAAGGTGCTCGACAAGGCACAGGAGGCCAAGGCCAAGTTCGACAAGCGCGGCCAGTTGCTGCCGCGTGAACGCATCAACCTGCTGCTCGATGCCGGCGCGCCCTTCCTTGAGCTGTCCTCGCTGGCCGGCTACAAGCTGCACGACGACAAGGACGGCAGCCAGGCCGGTGGCGGCCTGATCGCCGGCATCGGCTACATCGCCGGCGTGCGCTGCCTGGTGATCGCCAACAACAGCGCGATCAAGGGCGGCACCATCTCCCCCACTGGCCTGAAGAAATCGCTGCGCCTGCAGCAGATCGCCTTCGAGAACAAGCTGCCGGTGGTGACCCTGGCCGAAAGCGGCGGCGCCAACCTCAACTACGCCGCCGACATCTTCGTCGAGGGCGCACGCGGCTTCGCCAACCAGGCGCGCATGTCCGCCATGGGCCTACCGCAGATCACCGTGGTGCACGGCTCCAGCACCGCAGGCGGGGCTTACCAGCCTGGCCTGTCGGACTACGTGGTAGTGGTACGCGGCAAGGCCAAGATGTTCCTCGCCGGCCCGCCTCTGCTCAAGGCCGCCACCGGCGAGATCGCTACCGACGAGCAACTCGGTGGCGCCGAGATGCACGCTCAGGTCGCCGGCACGGCTGAATACCTGGCCGAGAACGACGCCGACGGCGTGCGCCTGGCACGCGAGATAGTCGGCATGCTGCCGTGGAACCAGCAGCTGCCGGCACGTGAGAAACGCACCTGGCGCGAACCGCTGTACCCGGCCGAGGAACTGCTCGGCCTGGTGCCGGCCGATGCCAAGAAACCCTACGACGTACGCGAGATCATCGCGCGCCTCGCCGATGGCTCTGAGTTCCTCGACTTCAAGAATGAGTTCGACAGCCAGACCGTCTGCGGCCATCTGCAGATCGAAGGCCAGGCCTGCGGCTTCATCGGCAACAACGGCCCGATCACCCCGCAAGGCGCGGCCAAGGCGGCGCAGTTCATCCAGCTGTGCGAGCAGAGCAACACGCCGATCCTGTTCTTCCACAACACCACCGGCTTCATGGTCGGCACGGAATCGGAACAGAACGGCGTGATCAAGCACGGCTCGAAGATGATCCAGGCGGTGGCCAACGCCACGGTACCCAAGCTGACCATCGTCGTCGGCGGTTCCTACGGCGCCGGCAACTACGCCATGTGCGGCCGCGGCCTCGACCCGCGCTTCATCTTCGCCTGGCCCAACAGCAAGACCGCTGTGATGGGCGGCGCCCAGGCCGGCAAGGTGCTGCGCATCGTCACCGAGGACAAGCACGCCAAGGAGGGCAAGGAAGCCGATCCGAAGATGCTCGACATGCTGGAAACCGTGACCGCGCAGAAACTCGATAGCCAGTCCACGGCCCTCTATGGCACCGCCAGCCTGTGGGACGACGGCCTGATCGACCCGCGCGACACCCGCAAGCTACTGGGCTTTCTGCTGGACATCTGCGCCGAAGCCAACCTGCGACCGCTGAAGAAAAGCAGCTTCGGCGTCGCGAGATTCTGACCGTAGGGTGCGCCGTGCGCACCAAAACACCTGAGCTGGTGCGCACGGCGCACCCTACTGGAGAAAAACAACAATGATCTTCACCCAGGAACACGAGGAACTCCGCCGTACCGTCCGCAATTTCGTCGACAAGGAAATCAACCCGCACGTCGATGAGTGGGAAAAGGAAGGCCGCTTCCCGATCCACGATATTTTCAGGAAAGCCGGCGAGCTGGGCCTGCTGGGCATCTCCAAGCCGGAGAAATTCGGCGGCATGGGCCTGGACTACAGCTACTCGATCGTCGCCGCCGAAGAGTTCGGCACCATTCATTGCGGCGGCATCCCCATGTCCATCGGCGTGCAGACCGACATGTGCACCCCGGCCCTGGCGCGCTTCGGCTCGGACGAGCTGCGCGAAGAATTCCTGCGCCCTGCCATCAGCGGCGAGATGGTCGGCTGCATCGGCGTATCCGAGGTCGGCGCCGGCTCCGACGTGGCGGGCCTGAAGACCACCGCGCGCAAGGACGGCGACGACTACGTGATCAATGGCAGCAAGATGTGGATCACCAACTCGCCGTCGGCCGACTTTATCTGCCTGCTGGCCAACACCTCGGACGACAAGCCGCACGTCAACAAATCGCTGATCATGGTGCCGATGAAGACCCCGGGCATCAGCGTCAGCCCGCACCTGGACAAGCTCGGCATGCGCAGCTCGGAGACCGCCCAGGTGTTCTTCGACAACGTGCGCGTGCCGCAGCGCTACCGCATCGGCCACGAAGGCGCCGGCTTCATGATGCAGATGCTGCAGTTCCAGGAAGAGCGCCTGTTCGGCGCGGCCAACATGATCAAGGGCCTGGAACACTGCGTCGACAGCACCATCGACTATTGCAAGCAGCGCCACACCTTTGGCCAACCGCTGATCGACAACCAGGTCATCCACTTCCGCATGGCCGAACTGCAGACGGAGATCGAGTGCCTGCGCGCACTGGTCTACCAGGCCACCGAACAGTACGTGAAGGGTCGCGACGTGACCAAGCTGGCGTCGATGGCCAAGCTCAAGGCCGGGCGCCTGGGCCGCGAGGTATCCGACGCCTGCCTGCAGTACTGGGGCGGCATGGGCTTCATGTGGGACAACCCGGTGTCGCGTGCCTACCGCGACGTGCGCCTGGTCAGCATCGGCGGCGGCGCCGACGAAATCATGCTCGGCATCATCTGCAAGCTGATGGGCATTCTGCCGGGGAAAAAGAAGGGCTGAGCCACCACTCTTCGTAGGGCGGGTGCAACCCGCCACCCACAGCGCAGCGGCGGGTTTCACCCGTCCTACACCGAGGTATGCAATGAACGATCTGCCCTCCTGCGAAACCCTGCTGCTGAGCCTCGAAGGTGGCGTGCTGCACGTCACCCTCAACCGGCCGGACAGCCGCAACGCCATGAGTCTGACCATGGTCGGCGAACTGCGCGCCACCTTGGAGGCCGTGCGCCATGACCCGAACGTGCGTGCCGTCGTCCTGCGCGGCGCGAGCGGCCACTTCTGCGCCGGCGGCGATATCAAGGACATGGCCGGCGCGCGTGCTCAAGGGGGCGACGCCTACCGCGAACTGAACCGCGCCTTCGGTGCACTGCTGGAAGAGGCCCAGGCCGCACCGCAGGTACTGGTGGCGGTGCTGGAAGGCGCCGTGCTCGGCGGTGGTTTCGGCCTGGCTTGCGTGTCCGACGTGGCCATCGCCACCAGCGGCGCCAAGTTCGGCCTGCCGGAAACCACGCTAGGCATACTGCCGGCGCAGATCGCCCCCTTCGTGGTGCGGCGCATCGGCCTGACCCAGGCGCGCCGCCTGGCGCTGACCGCCGCCCGCTTCGACGGTGCCGAGGCGCTGCGCCTGGGCCTGGTGCACTACTGCGAGAACGACGAGATCGCACTGGCGCAGCGCCTGGACGAGACCCTGGAACAGATTCGCCAGTGTGCGCCGCAGGCCAACGCCCAGACCAAGGCCCTGCTGCTGGCCAGCGAACGCGAAGCCCTCGGCCCGCTGCTCGACCGCGCCGCCGAACAATTCGCTGCTGCCGTCACAGGCGCCGAGGGTGTCGAAGGCACCATGGCCTTCGTGCAGAAACGCAAGCCGAAGTGGGCCCAGTAATAGCCCCCTCTCCCGCTTGCGGGAGAGGGTGCTGTTGCCCCCTTTCCCAAACCCTCTCCCCAAGGGGAGAGGGAACAAATAGAACGTAGCCCGGATGCAATCCGGGAACGCTCACCAAAATGATTCCCCGGATTGCATCCACAGCAGGAGCACAAAGATGCCCGCCTTCAACAAGATCCTGATCGCCAACCGTGGCGAGATCGCCTGCCGGGTGATGCGCACCGCCATTGAGCTTGGCTACCGCACCGTGGCGGTGTACTCCGAGGCCGATGCCGACGCCCGCCACGTGCAGATCGCCGACGAAGCCGTGTGCATCGGCCCGGCCCAGGTCAACCAGTCCTACCTGCGCATCGACGCCATCATCGAAGCCGCGCGCAAGACCGGCGCCGACGCCATCCACCCCGGCTATGGCTTCCTCTCCGAAAACGCCGATTTCGCCCGCGCCTGTGAAGCAGCCGGTATCGTCTTCATCGGCCCGACCGCTTCCGCCATCCACCTGATGGGCAGCAAGCGCCTGTCGAAGATCGCCATGCTGGAGGCCGGCGTACCCTGCATTCCCGGCTTTGAGGGCGCCGCCCAGGATGACGAAACCCTGGCCAGCGAAGCCGAACGCATCGGTTACCCGCTGATGATCAAGGCCAGCGCCGGTGGCGGCGGCCGCGGCATGCGCCTGGTACAGGAATCCTCCGAACTGCTGGGGCAGATCCGCACCGCCCGCTCGGAGGCGCAGAATGCCTTCGGCTCCGGCGAGCTGATACTCGAGCGCGCGGTGATCCGCCCGCGCCATGTCGAAATTCAGGTGTTCGGCGACCAGCAGGGCAATATCGTCTACCTCGGCGAGCGCGACTGCTCGGTGCAGCGTCGCCACCAGAAGGTGGTCGAGGAAGCGCCCTGCCCGGTGATGACGCCCGAGCTGCGCAAGGCCATGGGCGAAGCGGCGGTCAAGGCTGCAGCATCGGTGAACTACGTTGGCGCCGGCACCGTGGAATTCCTCCTCGACGCCAGCGGCGAGTTCTTCTTCCTGGAAATGAACACCCGCCTGCAGGTGGAACACCCAGTCACCGAGCTGATCACCGGTCAGGATCTGGTGGCCTGGCAGATTCGCGTGGCCGAGGGCCAGCCCCTGCCACTTCGACAAGACGAAATCCGCCTCAACGGTCATGCCATGGAAGTGCGCCTGTACGCCGAGGATTCGGCCGCCGGCTTCCTGCCGCAAACCGGCCAGGTACTGCGCTGGGAACCCGAATTGTTGGCTGGCGTGCGCATCGATCACGGCCTGGTCGAGGGCCAGGCCGTCACCCCCTTCTACGACCCGATGCTGGCCAAGGTCATCGCCTACGGCGAAACCCGCGACGAAGCCCGGCGCAAGCTGTTACGCGCCGTCGAGCAGTGCGTGCTGCTGGGCGTGAACGGCAACCAGCGCTTTCTCGCCAACCTGCTCAAGCACCCGCAGTTCGCCGCTGGCAACGCCACTACAGCATTCATCGCCGAGCACTTCGCTGATGACCCCAGCCTGCATCCGCACCCGGCCAGCCTGGCCGAGCTGGCCATGGCCGCCGCCCTGCTCTACCAGACCTCGGCCAACGCTCGCGCGCACCAGCCCGGCCTGTCCGGCTGGCGTAGCGCCGGCAGCGCGCCCTGGCGTTTCGTCCTCAAGCAGGGGGAACACAAGCACGCCGTGGAACTGGACGTGATCGCCAGCGGCACGCAAGCGCACCTTTGCGTGCGTCGGGGCGAGGACCAGCTACCCCTGCGCCTGCTGGCCAGCGATGGCCGCTGGTTGACCCTGGAGCTGGACGGCGTGCGCCGCCGCCAGGCCTACCACATCGAAGGCGAGCGCCTGTGGCTGTACGGTGAGCATGGCAACCTGGAACTGCTGGATGTCACCCACGAGCCGGCCGGTGGCCAGAACGCCGCCAGCAGCGGCACGGTGAAGGCGCCGATGGATGGCGCCATAGTCGAGGTACTGGTCGCCGAGGGGGCCAGCGTCAGCAAGGGGCAACTGCTGCTGGTGCTGGAAGCGATGAAGATGGAACACCCGCTCAAGGCCGGCATCGACGGCATCGTTCGCCGCGTCGGCGTGAGCCAGGGCGACCAGGTGAAGAGCCGCCAGTTGCTGGTGGAAATCGAAGCTAACTCGTAGGTGTCGCGGGGGCCGCCTAGCAGGCCGTGCGCACCCAAAACCCGTCGGTGCGCACGGCGCACTCTACCCATACAAGAGGAACGCCCATGTCACTTTCCGCCAAGACCCTGTTCATCACCGGCGCCAGCCGTGGCATCGGCCGCGAAATCGCCCTCAAGGCCGCCGCCGATGGCGCCAATATCGTCATCGCAGCCAAGAGCGCCGAGCCGCACCCGAAACTGGAAGGCACCATCTTCAGCGTCGCCGCCGAGGTCGAAGCCGCAGGCGGCAAAGCGCTGGCCCTGCAGCTGGACGTGCGTGACGAACAGGCCGTGGCGGCCGCCATGGCCCAGGCCGCCGAGCATTTCGGCGGCATCGACGCCCTCGTCAACAACGCCGGGGCCATCAAGCTGGTGGGCGTGGAAAAACTAGAACCCAAGCGCTTCGACCTGATGTACCAGATCAACACCCGCGCGGTGATGGTCTGCAGCCAGGCGGCCCTGCCGTACCTGAAGCAGAGCGCCAACGGCCATATCCTCAACCTCTCTCCGCCGCTCAATCTCGACGCCAAGTGGTTCGCCCAGCACGGCCCCTACACCGTCACCAAGTACGGCATGAGCATGCTTAGCCTGGGCATGAGTGAGGAGTTCAAGAAGTACGGCATCAGCGTCAACTCGCTGTGGCCGAAGACCATGATCGCCACCGCCGCCATCGAATTCGAACTGGGCAGCCGCGACGCCTTCAAGCGCGCGCGCACTCCGGCGATCATGGCCGACGCGGCCCACGCCATCCTGAGTAGCGAAGGCCGCAGCATCACCGGCCGCCTGCTGATCGACGAAGACATCCTGCGCGAACGTGGCGTCAACGACTTCGAACAGTACCGTTTCGATCCCGCTGGCGGCAGCCTGGTGCCAGACCTGTTCGTCGATTGAGCACTGCGGGATACGCTCCGCTCCCCTCTCCCATTTATGGGAGAGGGGCTGGGGGAGAGGGAATGCCGTTTCGACTTCGTAGGCCGGATGCAATCCGGGCTACGTGCGCGCCTCGATCCGTAGGGTGCGCCGCGCGCACCGAGACAACCTCGGGATTTGTGCCGGTCCGGTGCGCGCAGCGCACCCTACGAGCGGCAAGGCTATTTGCCGATCTGCCCACCGCTGAACGCACCTGGGCCATGGCTGGTGTTCGCCAGGCTGACTAGAGTCAGAACTCGCCTCCAATTCATAACAGCCAAGTGCGCCCCAATGAGCCAAGCCGATCTGATTTCGCCCTTCCGCTTCCTGGCCCACCTGCCGCAGCACCTGCCACGCGTGCCGCGCATGCTGCGCGGCCTTTACTACGCAGGCATCCGCAACCGCGAGAAGAATCTGTCGCTGGCCTGGGCCCTGCAACGCGCTGCCGAGCGCCACCCCGAGCGCCCGGCGCTGATGGATGAACACCGCCAGCTCAGCTATCGAGCGTTCAATGTCTGGGCCAACCGCCTGGCCTGGGCGTTCAAGGCCGAGGGGGTCGGCCATGGCGACGTGGTCGCGGTGATGCTGGAGAACCGCCTGGAGCTGCTGGCGATCCTCGCAGCCCTATGCAAACTCGGCGCCGTAGGCGCGCTGATCAACACCACCCAGCGCGGCAAGGTGCTGGCGCACAGTTTCAACCTGGTCAAACCCGGATTCCTGGTAATCGGCGACGAACTGATCGGCGCCTTCGACGAAATCGCCGACCAGTTGCATGACCTGCAGGCACGTCGCTACTGGATCGCCGACCAGGACTGCCTGGGCGATCCCGGCCATGCGCCGCAGAGCTGGCTCAACCTCATGCAGATCGCCAGCGGCCAGGCCGAAGACAATCCTCCGGATAGCCAAGGTGTGCGCATGAAGGATGCCTGCTTCCTGATCTACACCTCCGGCACCACCGGCCTGCCCAAGGCCTCGATCATGAGCCATGGCAAGTGGATCAAAGCCTACGGCGGCTTCGGCCATTCCGGCCTGACCCTGAACGAGCACGACGTGCTCTATCTCACCCTGCCCTGCTATCACAACAACGCCGTCACCGTATGCTGGAGTGCGGCCCTGGCCGGCGGCGCAGCCATCGCCCTGCGCCGCAGGTTCTCCGCCAGCGCCTTCTGGAGCGACGTGGCGCGCTACCAGGCCACCTGCTTCGGCTATATCGGCGAACTGTGCCGTTACCTGCTCAATCAGCCGGAAACCGACACCGAAAAGAACAACAGCCTGCGCTGCATGATCGGCAACGGCCTGCGCCCCTCGATCTGGGCCGAGTTCAAGCAACGTTTCGGTATCGAGCAGATCACCGAGTTCTATGCCTCCAGCGAAGGCAATATCGGCTTCACCAACGTCTTCAACTTCGACAACACCGTCGGCTACACCCCCGCCACCTACGCCATCGTCCGTTACGACATGGAGAACGATCAGCCGCTGCGTTGCAAGAAGGGCTTTCTGCAAAAGGCCGACAAGGGCGAGGCCGGTCTGCTGATCAGCGAGATCAGCGCCAAGTGGCCGTTCGACGGCTACACCGATCAGGCCAAGAGCGAGGCGGCGATCCTGCGCGACGTGTTCAAGAAGGGCGACGCCTGGTTCAACACCGGCGACCTGATGCGCGATATCGGCTGCAAGCACGCGCAGTTCGTCGACCGCCTCGGCGATACCTTCCGCTGGAAAGGCGAGAACGTCTCCACTACCGAAGTGGAAAACGTGCTCGGCGCCTTCCCCGGTGTGGAGGATGCGGTGGTCTACGGCGTGGAGATTCCCGGTACCAACGGTCGCTGCGGCATGGCTGCACTGCGCCTGGCACAAGGCCTTGAGCTGGACGGCGCCGCCCTGGCCGCCCACCTCGACGCGGAGCTGCCGGCTTACGCCGCGCCGCTGTTCGTGCGCCTGCTAGGCGAAGTCGAGACCACCGGTACCTTCAAGTACAAGAAGACGGATCTGAAGCAGGCCGGCTACGACCCATGCCAGGTCGACGGTCCGCTCTACGTGCGCTTGCCTGGCTCGAACAGCTTTCAGTGGTTGGATGGCGAACTGCATGCAGCCATCGAACAGCGACACTACCGTTTCTGAGCAGAATGAAGCCCGGCCATGGGTAGGGTGCGCCGCCCCTGCTACTGCTTGAACTCGAACTGCAGCTCAGCGCCTTCGATGGAGTCCCAGTAGTCGTCGACCCGTTCGTTGCTGATCAGCCGACCACTGATCTGGAACGGGCTCTGGACTTCGGTTTTCTCGCCAAACAGCGGCGGCAGCAAGGGAGAGAGATCCTCGCGGGTTTCGCTTTCCAGCGCCTGCTCGAACAACTCCTGCGGCACACTCAGATCCAATGCCAGTTTCGATTCAGGCTCCACCGGCTTGGGCTGTGGCGCTACAACAGGCTTGGGCTTGGCAACGACGGGCGGTTTGGCGGCGGGCATGGGCTTGCTTTCGACCACCTTGGCAGGCGGTGCTGGTTCGACAGGCTCTGGCTTGGCGACCTCTGCAACGGGCGCAGTTGCAGTGACCACTGCCGGCGCTGGCGCGGGCTGCTGTGCAACGGGTTCCGACTCACGCTCACAAGCGCTCAGCCAACCCAGGCAAAGCAATAGAAGAATGGACTTACGCATCATGGGACAAGGGTAGCTCGATCAGTAACGCGCCCATGCTCCTCCGCCTGGGCGCGCCTGACAAGCCGACTTACATGACTTTTACCTCGTGCCTCATTCACTCGGCGACTCGCTGGCCAGATGAGCGAGCTCAGCCTCGATATCCAGTTGTGGATAGTCGGCCTTTAGCTGCTCCAGCAACCGCTGCGCCTCCTCCTGCTCACCCGCCTTGCGCAGCTCCAGCAGACGCAGCAGCGCCTCGCGCGGTTCGCTCTGGATCACCAATTCGGCCATGGGCGCCAACGCAGCGCTACTGGCCATCGGTGCCTCAGCCACATCGGCAGACGGCGCCTGACGTGCCATGGCCTGACTTCTCATGCGTTCCTGCGGGGCAGCCATAGGCGCAATCGCCTCCTGCTCTGGCGCACGCTTGGCCGCCATCGGAGCCGATGCAGCCGGACTCATGGCCACGCTGGGCGGCACGGCATCGAAGGCATCCGGCGTCTGCTCCAGCGTGCGCCAGGTCAGGCTGACCCCGATCCCGACACAAGCCAGCCCGGCCACGGCCACCGACCAGCGCTGTCGGCCACTGCCGAACAGCCACTGGTGCAAACGTTGCGCCCAGCCAGCTTCGCCACTGACCGCTTCGGCCTGCTGCGCCTCACGGGCGGCCGCGCTTGCCGCCGCCAGAATGCGTGCATCCAGCTCGGCCGAGGGTTCGCCGCTGCCATGGGCACGAAAATGCGCCAGCAGCGCCTGCTCGTGATCCAGAGGTTCTCGTTGATCTTTCATGCGGACAACTCCTCGGTGGCCAGCAGCCGGCGCAGCTTCTGCAGGGCATAGCGCAGACGGCTCTTGACCGTCTCGGCCGGCGTGCGGGTCAACTCGGCAATCTCGTTCAATTCCAGGTCGCCATGGGCGCGCAGCAGGAATACTTCGCGCTGATCTTCCGGCAGATCGGCCAACGCCGCCTGCAGCCGCTCACTGTCGCGACTCAGGCCCCATTGCTGCTCCGGGCCGGGTTGCGGGTCAGGCTGGGCGTGCTGCCCTTCATCGTAAGCGTCGTGCCCGACCTGATGTCGCCCGCTCTTGCGCCAGTGGTCAATCAGGCGGTTACGCGCGATCTGGTACAGCCAGGTCTTGAACAGCACAGACTCGCGCTGCTCGCTCTGGCTTCGCACCAGGCTCATCCAGGTTTCCTGGAACACTTCTTCGGCCAGGGCGTGATCGCCGCACAGGCCGAGCAGAAAGCGAAACAGGCCCAGCCGATGGCGCTGGTAAAGCGCGTTGAAGGCCGCGGCATCGCCGCGGCGGTAACGCCGCAACAAAGCGGCGTCGTCATCCGTGAGAGGTGCGTTCACTGCTGAGCTCGTGCAGGGGTGGAGCCGGAAGTGTGCAGGCTCTGGGCGATTTCGGCCAGCTGGATGAACTCGCCACGCAGACCGAAGCGATCCTCACCTTTGGCCGAGCGCGCCAGCGCGATGCTCTGCGCCAGATCGAAGTCGCCCGTGTAGCGCCCGTCCTTGAGCTGCTGGGCGAAGGCGGCTACCGCTGCGGCGAAGCGCAGGTCCTCGCTGGCGGCGTTCATCGGCTTGGCCTCGGCACGTGCGATGGGGCGCTCCAGCAACCGACTGCTCACCTCCCCCGGCGCCTTGTAGCGAATCCGCAACCAGGCCAGTTCGCCACTCTTGCTCGCGGTCTGGGCAGTGGCCTGATAGCGCAGCGGCTCCAGCCAGCCTTTACCGCCCGCCGGGACAATCTCATAGAGCGCGGTGACGGTGTGACCGGCGCCAATATCACCGGCATCGACCTTGTCGTTACTGAAGTCCTCGCGCTTGAGCGCACGGTTTTCGTAGCCCAGCAGGCGGTACTCGCTGACCTCGCTCGGGTTGAATTCCAGTTGCAGTTTCACGTCGCTCGCCACGGTGGACAGGGTCGAGCCGAGCTGATCCACCAGCACCTTGCGTGCCTCGCGCAGGTTGTCGATGTAGGCGTAGTTGCCGTTACCGGCGTCGGCCAGTTGCTCCATCAGGCGCTCGTTGTAGTTGTCCACGCCAAAACCCAGGGTGGTCAGCGAGACACCTGTCTTGCGCTTGTCGGCGGCCAATTGCTTGAGGCTGTCGAAGTCGCTGATGCCGACGTTGAAGTCGCCATCAGTGGCCAGCAGGATGCGATTGATGCCGCCATCGATCAGGTGCTTGCCCGCCTGCTGGTAGGCCAGCTGGATGCCCGACTCCCCTGCCGTCGAACCACCGGCGCTGAGTTGGTCGATGGCTGCACGGATCTTCGCCTTGTCGCTGCCGGGCGTGGAATCGAGCACCACCTGGCTGTCACCGGCATAGGTGACCAGCGAGACGCGATCCTGCGGGCGCAACTGCTCGACCAGCAATTTCAGGGTGCCCTGCACCATGGGCAGGCCTTCACGGCGATGCATCGAGCCGGAGACATCGACCAGAAACACCAGGTTAGCCGGCGCCAGCTCCTCCACGCTGCGATCCGACGCCTTGATGGCGATGCGCAGCAGGCGTGTCTGCGGGTTCCATGGCGTCACCGCCAGTTCGGTGCTGACGCCGAAAGGCGCATCGGCCTGCGGCAACGGGTAGGCGTAGGGAAAGTAGTTGACCAGTTCCTCCAGACGCACGGCGTCCTTCGGTGGCAGTTGCCCGCCATTGAGGAAGCGCCGCACGTTGGCGTAGCTACCGGTGTCGACGTCGATGCTGAAGGTGGATACCGGGGTCTCGGCAACCGCGAACACCGGATTATCGGCATAGGCCTGGTATTGCTCGCGCGACTCATCACGGTAGCGCGGCGGCAGGACATCGGCGATGGGCGACGGCGCGTAAACCAGGGTCGACATGCGCTTCTGGCTGGCAGCAGCAGGCATCTCGGCTGCTACAGGCGCAGCCAGACGTTCACGGACGAGTGTCGCCGCCGGCTCCGAATTGGCCAGGGCTTCCGGCTCCGGGCCAGAGGCGCTGCAGGCGGCGAGCAGCAGCAAGGTGCTCGCGGAAAAACCGACGGCGAATGGGCGAACGAGCAACGAGGAATAAATGGACATGGTGCACCTCCTGAGCAATGGCACGAGACCTTCGCTCAGGTAGACGCAGCACTTCGATGAAACGGGTTAACCCAGGACGTGCTTTCTCAACCTTCCCAGGAACCGCCCGCCTCCTGGCACAGCTGCGTGGCCAACATCCCAAGGGTCATCAGCGCCCTCTCCGCCTCGCGGTTCCATGGAATGCCACAGTTGAGCCGCACGCAATGATTGAACTGCTCGGTGTTGCTGAAGATCAGCCCCGGTGCGATCGAGATGCCCTGCTGCAGCGCGCGCACGTGCAGATCCTTGGTATTGACCCGCGCCGGCAGGCTGACCCAGAGAATGAAGCCGCCCTTGGGCCGGGTCATCTGCGTACCGACCGGAAAGTACTGCTGCACCGCCAGTTGGAAGGCATTGAGGTTCTTGCGGTACTCCTGGCGGATATGCCGCAGATGGCGGTCATAGCCACCGTTCTCCAGATAAGCCGCCACCGCCATCTGGGTGACGCTGCACGCCGAATGGGTGGAAAAGGTCTGCAGCCGCTGGATCTCGTCCTGATACTTGCCGGCGACGATCCAGCCAATACGCACACCGGGCGACAGTGTCTTGGAGAAGCTCGAGCAATAGATCACCCGGCTGTCGCGATCATGCGACTTCAATGCTTTGGTCGGCCCCTGTTCGAACATCAGCTCGCCGTAGATATCGTCTTCGACGATCTGGAAATCGTAGTCGCCGGCCAGGCGCAACAACTGACGCTGACGCTCCTCGGGGATGGTGCCACCCAGCGGGTTGGATAGCCGCGCAGTCAGCACCAGCGCCTTGATCGGCCACTGGTTGGCCGCCAGTTGCAGCGCTTCAAGGCTGATGCCGGTAGTCGGGTCGCAGGGAATCTCGATGACCTTGAGCCCAAGCAGGTCGGCCAGTTGCAGCAGACCGTAGTAGGTCGGCGACTCTACCGCGATGAGATCGCCCGGCTTGGTCAGCACACGCAGGCTCATCTGCAGCGCATCGACGCAGCCATGGGTGATCACCACCTCGGACGGATCGACCACTACACCAGCATCGCGCATGCGGATCGCCACCTGGCGGCGCAACGGCTCGAAGCCGGGGCTGAACATGTAGCTAAAGGCGCGCGGGCTGTGAAAACGGGTGACCTTGGCCAGTTGCTGGTGCAATGCGCGCACCGGCAGGTAATCGACATGCGGCACCGCGGCGCCCAGCGGAAATACGCCCTCGCGGCGAGACTCGGTGAGCACCTGATTGATGATGCTGGCGCGAGTGACCAGGCCTGGTCGCTCGACCTTGGCGATGTCCGGCGTCGGCGCGGTCAGCGCTGGTGTCTGGTGCACGTAGAAGCCGGATTGCGGGCGTGCACGAATCAACCCCTGATCTTCGAGGTTGGCGTAGGCCTGCAACACCGTGGCGTGGCTGACATTGAGCTGAGCGCTCATCTTGCGCACCGAAGGCACGCGCTCGCCAGGCTGGTAGACACCGCGACGAATATCTTCGGCCAACTGCTGGGCGATACGTTGATAGAGCAGCAGATTGGTCATGGCGATATCCTCCGTGGTCATTGGAGCATAACAGTAACCTATTGCTACACAATTGTACCGGCACAGATACGATCTGTTTTCCCCTTACGTCATTGCTTGCCAAGCATGCACGGCATCGTCGCCATTTTCAGTGCATAAAAAACCCCGGACTCTGCCGGGGGTTCTGTCAGGCATTTCGCTCAGCGCTCGGCACCAAGCTGGCCTCGCTCGTCAGAAAAGACGATCTCCACTCGCCGATTCTGCGCCCGGCCACGTGCCGACGCATTTTCCGCAACCGGGAAGTCGACACCGTAACCGGCGACCTGAATACGCTTGGCTTCCACGCCCAGATCCACCAGCAGATCGGCCACAGCCTGCGCGCGCGCGCGGGACAGTTCAAGATTCTCGGCAGCATCACCGGTATTGTCGGTGTAGCCCTCGATACGCACGCGGCGCTGCGGATTGATCTGCAGGAACTGCACGAGCTTGAGTACCGTACGGTTGGCTGCTGGTTGCAGATCGGCGCGACCAGCGTCGAACAACATATCGCCCAGGGTCATCACCAGGCCGCGCTCGGTCTCGTTGGTGGCGAGGCTGACCATCTGCTCTTCCAACCAGCCGTTGTGCTGCTGCACGCTCATCAGCTTGGCTTCGCGCAGGGTCAACTGCAGACGCTGGCGTTCCAGTTCGAGCTTGGCTGCGCGTTCCTGGTTGAGACTGATATCGCTGTGTTGCCGGGCGATCTCGGCATAGCGCTGGCTGAGGTAGGCGTAATGACGCACATCGTCGCCACTGCCCCAGTAACTGGACAGGCGCTCGGCACGGCCCAGCGATTCGCCTGCGCGAATCACGTCCTTGGGTGCGGCACGCAGCACGCTGGGATCTTCCTTGACCGACTGGAAACTCAGACGCGCTTCTTCCAGAGCCTGCTCACTCGCCAGCTGACTGGACGCACAACCACTCAACAGCGTACCGACCAGCATCAGGCCGCCCAGATGACCAAAAGCCTTCATCACATGGCTCCCAGTTGCTGGCGCAGACGGCCGATGCGTTGATTGAGTTCGGTCAGTTGCTCCCGCCCTTTGGCATTGAGGTGCTCGGCCTCGGCCAGGCGCGCATCTAGCTCGGCCTGCTCGGCCAACAGGCGCGCCTGCTTGTTTTCACCGTCCTGCATGGCCGCCTGGGCCTGCGCGAACTTCTCTTCAGCCTGGCGAAGTGACGCGGACTGTTCGCTGACCACCCCCAGGGATTTGGTCTGCGCCAACGCCTGTTCGGTCAGCCGCATCTGCTCGGTCGGAGCAGGATCGCTGGCACAGGCCGTCAGGCCCAGCGCCAGCAGCAAGGGAAGGGTTCGATTGATCACGAAAATTTCCTACTGAGTGACGTCGCCAACCGGGTCCGGCTGCATCTGCTGTGCCTTCCACAGTTCCAGATTGCGTTGCAGGAACTGCTCAGGCAGCCCGGCGGCGACCATTTCTGTCATCTTTCGCGCCAGCTGGCCACGTAGCCAGGGCTCGTTGCACGCCGAATTATGCGACAGGGTAAGGTAGAGGCCTTCGCTGGAAATCGGCGGATCCAGCACCTCCAGATCATCGTCCATACCCAGCGTCTCGGCGAGCGCCAAGCCTGGATAGCGCTCGTAGAGCACATAGTCGGTGCGGCCAAGCAGCAACTTCTGGAACGCCTGGGTCAAGCTGGAAACGCCCTCGAGCTTCAGGTTCTGCTTGGCGAAGGTATCGAACTGCTGACCAAAACTGTTGCCCACCAGGGTGTCGCCGGTATGCCCCTGCAGGTCGATCCAGCTGCCATAGGGAAATGCTTCGCCCTTGCGCACCCAGACCACGCTGGGCGTGTAGAAGAACGCCGGGTGCACGTAATCCATGTGTTCCAACCGCGGCAGGGTGATGAAGGCCCCAGCAAGCAGATCGACACGCCCGGTACGCACCTCATCCTGCGCTCGCGACCAGGGGCCGGTGTAGATCACGTCAACCACCACGCCGAGTTCTTTTGCTAGATGCTTGAGCAGATCGGCATTGGCGCCGATCAGCTGCTGTGGGTTCTGCGGATCACGCCAGAGATAGGGGGGATATTCCGGATTACCGGTCGCTACCAAGCGCTCGCATTTACCAACGGCCAGGGCCGCAGTTGGCATAACGACCAGGGCGCACCACAGCAACAGCGACTTAAACAGACAACGCTCAGGCATTGGCTACTCTCGGTTTATGCGTTGATTGGCAGGATGAGCTTGGCACCCCGGCATCCTCTGTGTTCATGCTAGCTTAGTGGCGCCGCCAGTTCGCGATAAGGACGCGCCATGAAAAAACTGCTGCTCGCTTTGCTGCTACTGCTTCTCGCCACCTCAGCAACGCTGTATTTCTTTCCCGCTGCTCAGTTGCTCAGCCTGCGCCTGATAGAACAACAGCGCGCCGGGCTCAGTCACGAGCGACTATCTGTCCGCGATCTTAACATCCATTACTATCAGGGAGGACCGGCGAGTGGCGAAACCCTGGTGTTGCTCCACGGTTTCGCTGCAGACAAGGATAACTGGCTGCGTTTTTCTCGCCACCTGACCAAGGACTATCGTGTCATCGCATTGGACCTGCCCGGCTTCGGCGACAGCGACCTGCCACCCGGCAGCTACGATGTCGGCACCCAGGCTGAACGGCTGGCGGATATTCTCGATGCCATGGGCATTCAGCAGGCTCATCTGCTGGGCAATTCGATGGGTGGACACATCGCCGCACTCTTCGCGGCACGCTACCCGGATCGTGTTCGTTCGCTGGCGCTATTGGCCAACGCCGGAATCGACAGCCCGCACAAGAGCGAACTGTATCGATTGCTGACCAGTGGTGCGCCCAATCCACTGGTGGTCAAGCAACCGCAGGATTTCGACAATCTGCTGCACTTCATCTTCGTCGAACCACCCTATCTGCCCGAGTCGCTCAAGCGATATCTGGGCGAGCGCTCCATGGCCAAGGCTGCGCACTATGAACGGGTATTCAAGCAATTGGTGGAGCGCGCCATCCCATTGGAGCCAGAGCTGGCGAAAATCCAGGCCCCCACTCTGCTGCTCTGGGGTAAACAGGACCGGGTGCTGGACGTATCCAGCATCGACGTCATGCAACCGCTGCTAGGCAAATCCAGCGTGGCGGTCATGGACAACGTCGGCCATGCCCCCATGCTCGAGCGCCCCGAAGAAAGCGCCCTGCTCTACCGGCAGTTTCTAGAAGGCCTGAAGTGACACCGAGCACACGCAGGCAATAAAAAACCCGCTCTGGTGAGCGGGTTTTTTCGTTGCGGAAAAAGCGGCTTAGACCGACTTCTCCAGCTCCGGTACGGCTTCGAACAGGTCGGCGACCAGGCCGTAGTCAGCCACCTGGAAGATCGGCGCCTCTTCGTCCTTGTTGATCGCAACGATCACCTTGGAGTCCTTCATACCGGCCAGGTGCTGGATCGCGCCGGAGATACCGACGGCGATGTACAGCTGCGGCGCAACGATCTTGCCGGTCTGACCGACCTGCATGTCGTTCGGCACGAAGCCGGCGTCGACGGCAGCGCGGGAAGCACCTACGGCAGCGCCCAGCTTGTCGGCCAGGGCGTACAGGTGCTTGAAGTTGTCGCCATTGCCCATGCCACGGCCGCCGGAAACGACGATCTTGGCAGCGGTCAGTTCCGGACGGTCGGACTTGGCCAGTTCTTCGCCAACGAACGCGGATTTGCCGGCGTCAGCCGGGCCGGAAACGGCTTCAACGGCAGCGCTGCCGCCTTCGGCAGCAGCCGCGTCGAAACCGGTGCTACGCACGGTGATCACCTTGATGGCAGCCGAGGACTGCACGGTCGCGATGGCGTTACCGGCATAGATCGGACGCTTGAAGGTGTCGGCGCTTTCAACGGCGATGATCTCGGAGATCTGATCGACGTCCAGAGCAGCAGCGACGCGCGGCAGGATGTTCTTGCCGTTGCTGGTCGCGGCCGCCAGGATGTGGCTGTAGCCCTTGCCGAGTTCGGCTACCAGCGGAGCGACGTTCTCCGGCAGTTGGTTGGCATAGGCAGCGTTGTCGGCAACCAGGACCTTGGCCACGCCAGCGATCTTGGCCGCGGCTTCGGCAGCAGCGCCAGCGTTGGCACCGGCTACCAGAACGTGAATGTCGCCACCGATCTTCTGTGCAGCAGCAACGGTGTTCAGGGTCGCGGCAGCCAGAGCGGCATTGGTGTGTTCAGCGATAACCAGGATAGTCATTTAGATTACCTTCGCCTCGTTCTTCAGTTTCTCGACCAGTTCAGCCACGGACTTGACCTTGATGCCAGCGCTGCGAGCAGCCGGCGCTTCGACTTTCAGGGTCTTCACGGTGGAGGCGGTGGAAACGCCCAGAGCGTCCGGAGTGACGGTTTCCAGCGGCTTCTTCTTGGCCTTCATGATGTTCGGCAGCGACGCATAGCGCGGCTCGTTCAGACGCAGGTCAGTGGTGACGATCGCCGGCAGGTTCAGCGCAACGGTCTGCAGACCGCCATCGATCTCACGGGTAACGTTGACCTTGTCGCCAGCCACTTCGACCTTGGAGGCGAAGGTGCCTTGGCCGAAGCCAGTCAGGGCGCCCAGCATCTGGCCGGTCTGGTTGTTGTCGCTGTCGATGGCCTGCTTGCCCATGATCACCAGCTGCGGCTGCTCCTTGTCGACCACTGCCTTGAGCAGCTTGGCCACGGCCAGGGAGTTCAGCTCGTCATTGGATTCGACCAGGATGGCACGGTCGGCACCCAGAGCCAGCGCGGTGCGCAGTTGCTCCTGGGCGGTAGCCGGGCCGATGGAGACGACGACGATTTCGCTCGCCACGCCTTTCTCCTTCAGGCGTACGGCTTCTTCCACGGCGATTTCGCAGAAGGGGTTCATGGACATCTTGACGTTGGCGAGGTCGACGCCGCTGTTGTCCGCCTTGACGCGAACCTTGACGTTGTAGTCAACCACTCGTTTGACAGCTACAAGAACCTTCATGGATTCCTCGTTACTCTCCGGTGAATAAGAATGTCGCCAAGGCGAGCCTGGCCGGTGATGCAAAATCGGCCGCAACCAACCTTTCAGCTCAGACGGCGAGCGCAAAACCGCCCGTATCTTGACCCCGCGGCCTGGCCCGGTCAATACAGCGAACTGGCCGGTCATCCGCGATGTAGTACGATTCTAACAGGCCTACAGAAAATTCAAACAAACGTTTGTATTGGCCCGCTGAGAGGGTGTAGATATAATGCCCACGCCGTGCTTAGGGAGCGAGCCGCGCCCTCCAACATAAAATATCGAAGAGCCTTGAGTAGGAGATAGCCTGTGGAACGCGAATTTATGGAGTTCGACGTCGTCATCGTCGGCGCCGGCCCGTCCGGACTGTCCGCCGCCTGCCGACTGAAGCAGAAAGCCGCTGAAGCGGGTCAGGAGATCAGCGTCTGCGTGGTCGAGAAAGGCTCCGAAGTTGGCGCTCACATCCTCTCTGGTGCGGTGTTCGAACCGCGCGCCCTGAACGAACTCTTCCCCGACTGGAAAGAACTCGGCGCCCCGCTGAACACCCCGGTCAAGCGCGATGACATCTATCTGCTGCGCGACGCTGACAAGGCTACCCGAATTCCTGACTTCTTTGTGCCGAAAACCATGCACAACGAAGGCAATTACATCATTTCCCTGGGCAACCTGTGCCGCTGGCTGGCCCAGCAGGCCGAGAACCTGGGCGTGGAGATCTACCCGGGCTTCGCCGCTCAGGAAGCGCTGATCGACGAGAATGGCGTGGTACGCGGCATCGTCACCGGTGACTTGGGTGTCGACCGTGAAGGCAACCCCAAGGAAGGCTACTACACCCCCGGCATGGAACTACGTGCCAAGTACACCCTGTTCGCCGAAGGCTGCCGTGGCCACATCGGCAAGCAACTGATCAAGAAATACAAGCTCGACAGCGAAGCCGACGCCCAGCACTACGGCATCGGCATCAAGGAAATCTGGGACATCGACCCGGCCAAGCATGAACAAGGCCTGGTGGTGCACACCGCCGGTTGGCCGATGGACATCATGGGCACCGACAATACCGGTGGCTCCTTCCTCTACCACCTGGAGAACAACCAGGTCGTGGTCGGTCTGATCATCGATCTGTCCTACGCCAACCCGCACCTGTCGCCGTTCGACGAATTCCAGCGCTACAAGCACCACCCGGTAATTGCCCAGTACCTGGAAGGTGGCAAGCGCGTTGCCTACGGCGCACGCGCCATCAGCAAGGGCGGCCTGAATTCGCTGCCGAAGATGGTCTTCCCGGGCGGCGCCCTGATCGGCTGCGACCTCGGCACCCTGAACTTCGCCAAGATCAAGGGCAGCCACACCGCGATGAAGTCCGGCATGCTGGCTGCCGACGCCATCGCCGAAGCCCTGGCAGCCGGCCGCGAAGGTGGCGACGAGTTGAGCAACTACGTCGATGGCTTCAAGGCCAGCTGGCTGTATGACGAACTGTTCCGCAGCCGCAACTTCGGTGCGGCCATCCACAAGTACGGCGCCATCGTCGGCGGCGGCATCAACTGGCTGGACCAGAACATCTTCGGCGGCAAGGCGCCCTTCACTCTGCACGACAACAAGCCGGATTACGCCTGCCTGAAGCCTGCAGCCGAGTGCGCGAAGATCGCCTACCCGAAACCGGACGGCAAACTGAGCTTCGACAAACTGAGCTCGGTATTCCTCTCCAACACCAACCACGAAGAAGAGCAGCCCTGCCACCTGAAGCTCACCGACCCGAGCATTCCGCTGGCGAAGAACCTGCCGCTGTACGACGAACCGGCGCAGCGCTACTGCCCGGCCGGCGTGTACGAGGTGGTGACGCAGGAAGACGGTGAGAAGAAGTTCCAGATCAACGCGCAGAACTGCGTGCACTGCAAGACCTGCGACATCAAGGACCCGGCCCAGAACATCACCTGGGTGGCGCCGGAAGGCACCGGTGGCCCGAATTACCCCAACATGTAATTCGGCCAGATATGAAAAAGGCTCCCTCGGGAGCCTTTTTCGTTTGCGTCGAATCTGTAGGAGCGAGCTCTGCTCGCGAAGGTTTCAAGACCACGTTCCGCGAGCAGAGCTCGCTGCCACAGGCATTCAATCCTGATAGATCATCTTGCGGCTCATGCCGCCGTCGATGACGAACTCCTGTCCGGTGATGAAACCGGCCGCATCGGAGAGCAGCCAGGCGACCTGCGCCGCTACATCCTCCACGGTACCCACACGGCCGACCGGATGTTGCGCATGATCGAATACCGACAGCGGCTCCAGGCGCTGCTGCGACGGGTCGCGAGAGTCGATCCAGCCTGGGCTGACGCAGTTGACACGCACCTCCGGGCCCAGACTGATCGACAGCGCGTGAGTGAGCGCAACCAACCCGCCCTTGCTCGCAGCGTACGCCTCACAATCGGCCTCGGACTGGCTGGCGCGGGTGGAGGCGATATTGACGATGGCGCCGCGATGCCCACGCAAATATGGCGCACAGTGCTTGGCCAGCAGCATGGCGCCTGTCAGGTTGACCGCCAGCAGGCGATTCCAGCGCTTGAGGTCGAGCGACTCCAGCGGCGGCGTGTGCGGATCGGAGATGGCTGCATTGCACACCAGCGCATCGAGACGCCCGAACTGGCCGAGCACCTCGGCGACGCCGACGCTTACCTGATCTTCCTTGGCCACATCCATGGCCACGAACCAGGCGTTATCACCCAAAGCACGTGCCACTCTGGAGCCACGCTCGCGGTCGACGTCGGCCAACACCACCTGCCAACCCTCGGTGATCAGCCAGGCACTGATACCCAGGCCGATCCCGCGAGCGGCTCCGGTGACCAGCGCGACACGCCCGTTGTTGGGCGTGTCATTCGTCCCCCACTCCAGCATGCTCAGAGCGCAGCCAGGCCGCGCGCCAGGTCCGCCTTGAGGTCTTCCAGCTCTTCCAGGCCCACAGCGACGCGGATCAGGTTGTCGCGAATGCCGGCGTTGGCACGCTCCTGCGGCGTCAGGCGGCCATGGGAGGTGGTAGCTGGATGGGCGACGGTGGTCTTGGTATCGCCGAGGTTGGTGGTGATGGAGATGACGCGTGTGGCATCGATCACCTTCCAGGCGGCATCACGGCCACCCCTGACCTCGAAACTGACCACGGCACCGAAGGCGCTCTGCTGCTTTTTCGCCAGTTCGTGCTGCGGATGGCTGGGCAGCCCTGCGTAATGCACGCGCTCGACCTGCGGCTGCTGCTCCAGCCACAGCGCCAACTGCAGCGCACTCTCACTCTGCGCACGCATACGGATGCGCAGGGTTTCCAGGCCCTTGACGAACATCCAGGCGTTGAACGGGCTCAGGGTGGGACCTGCGGTACGCAGGAAACCGACCACTTCCTTCATCTGCTCGCTACGCCCCGCCACCACACCGCCCAGGCCACGGCCCTGGCCGTCGATGTACTTGGTCGCCGAGTGCATGACGATATCGGCGCCAAGCTTCAGCGGCTGCTGCAGGGCCGGCGTGCAGAAGCAGTTGTCCACCGCCAGCAGCGCGCCGCGGGCATGGGCGATTTCCGCCAGTGCGGCGATATCCACCAGCTCGGCCAGCGGGTTGGACGGCGACTCGACGAACAGCAGCTTGGTATTGGGCTTGAACGCGCCCTGCCAGGCATCGAGATCGGCCAGTGGCACGTAATCCACCTCGATGCCGAAGCGCTTGAGGTACTTCTCGAACAGGCTGATGGTGGAGCCGAACACGCTGCGCGACACCAGTACGTGGTCGCCGCCGCTGCACAGGCTCATGACGATGGCGAGGATCGCCGACATGCCGGAAGCGGTCGCCACCGCCTGCTCGGCACCTTCCAGCGCGGCAATGCGCTCCTCGAAGGTACGGACGGTGGGGTTGGTGTAGCGCGAATAGACGTTGCCCGGCACTTCGCCAGCAAAACGCGCAGCGGCATCGGCAGCGGTGCGGAACACGTAACTGGACGTCAGGTACAACGCTTCGCCATGTTCGCCCTCAGGTGAACGGTGCTGACCGGCACGCACCGCCAGGGTGTCGAAGCCTACGCCATCCAGGTCGCTGTCGAGCCTGCCGGCTTCCCATTCCAGAGTCATATCGCTTCCTCACGAAAACAGCCCGGGCAGGACCGCTGCCCTGCCCGCTCGAATCAATTGTTATACAGATCGATGATCGCGCTGACTGCCTGCGACTTGACCTTGCTGGCATCGTTGCGCGCCTGCTCGATCTTGTCCAGGTATGCCTCGTCGACGTCGCCGGTGACGTACTTGCCGTCGAACACCGCGCAGTCGAAGTTGTCGATCTTGATCTTCTTGCTGCCGCTGACTGCTTCGATCAGGTCCGGCAGGTCCTGATAAACCAGCCAGTCGGCACCGATCAGCTCGCAGACCTCTTCGGTGCTGCGGCCATGTGCGATCAGCTCATGGGCGCTCGGCATGTCGATGCCGTAGACGTTCGGGTAGCGCACCGCCGGGGCTGCCGAGCAGAAGTAGACATTCTTCGCGCCGGCCTCGCGGGCCATCTGAATGATCTGCTTGCAGGTGGTGCCACGGACGATGGAGTCGTCCACCAGCATCACGTTCTTGCCGCGGAATTCCAGCTCGATGGCGTTGAGCTTCTGCCTTACGGATTTCTTGCGCGCCGCCTGGCCGGGCATGATGAAGGTACGGCCGATGTACCGATTCTTGACGAAACCTTCGCGGAATTTCACGCCCAGATGATTGGCCAGCTCCAGCGCCGCGGTACGGCTGGTGTCAGGAATCGGGATGACTACGTCGATGTCATGATCCGGACGCTCGCGCAGGATCTTGTCGGCCAGCTTCTCGCCCATGCGCAGACGCGCCTTGTACACCGAGATACCGTCCATGATCGAGTCCGGGCGCGCCAGGTAAACGTGCTCGAAGATGCAGGGCGCGTACTGCGGGTTGGCCGCGCACTGACGGGTGAACAGCTTGCCCTCTTCGGTGATGTAGACCGCCTCGCCCGGCGCCAGGTCGCGGATCAGGGTGAAGCCGAGCACGTCCAGCGACACGCTCTCGGACGCGATCATGTACTCGACGCCTTCATCGGTATGGCGCTGGCCGAAGACGATCGGACGAATGCCGTTGGGGTCGCGGAAACCGACGATGCCATAGCCGGTGATCATCGCGACGACGGCGTAACCGCCCAGGCAGCGCTCGTGCACGTGGGTGACGGCAGCGAATACATCTTCTTCGGTCGGCTGCAGCTTGCCGCGCTGGGCCAGCTCATGGGCAAACACGTTGAGCAGCACTTCCGAATCGGAATTGGTGTTCACGTGGCGCAGATCGGACTCGTAGATCTCCTTGGCCAACTGCTCGACGTTGGTCAGGTTGCCGTTGTGCGCCAGGGTGATGCCGTACGGCGAGTTGACGTAGAACGGCTGAGCTTCGGCCGAGCTGGAGCTACCAGCGGTCGGATAGCGCACATGACCGATGCCCATATGGCCAACCAGGCGCTGCATGTGACGCTGCTGGAACACGTCACGCACTAGGCCGTTGTCCTTGCGCAGGAACAGACGGCCATCATGGCTAGTGACAATACCGGCAGCATCCTGGCCGCGGTGCTGGAGGACGGTGAGCCCGTCATACAGCGCCTGATTGACGTTCGATTTACCGACGATACCGACGATGCCACACATGTGCCACGACCCCTGCTAGATAGTTCAGGCTAATTCAGCGACCGATGCAGCGGTTACTCCGCAACGGTCACTCTTTTAAAGCAGATCAGCTGGGTGAGCCGATCCACCGGTAAACCACTGATCGGACCACCCCAGAATGAGGTTCTTCGACCAGTCGGCGACCATCAGAAAATGCGGCACCAGTTGCGACTGTTGCCACCACGTATCCTGCTCCACTGGCGCCAGGCTGATCAGCCCGACCAGCAGCACCACCAACAAACCACCACGTGCGGCGCCGAATACCATGCCGAGAAAACGGTCGGTACCGGACAGGCCTGTCACGCGGATCAGCTCACCAATGAGGAAATTGACCAGAGCGCCCACCAGCAAGGTGGCGATGAAGAGAATGGCACAGGCTGCAATGACCCGCGCGGAAGGCGTTTCGATAAATTCGACGAGATGCTGGGCCAGTGCGCCACCGAACATCCAGGCGACCACACCTGCGATGATCCAGGTCAGCAGCGACAGGGCTTCCTTGACGAAGCCGCGCTTCAGACTGATCAAACTAGAAATGGCGATGACGGCGATGATCGCCCAATCGACCCAGGTGAATACCACGGTGCGGCCTACCAGCGGAAAAGGCGGAGCATTTTAGCAGAGCCCGGCGCTTCGGGTAACCAGGCGCTGCAAAGTCCCTTGCGTGCTTAGCCTGCTTCCGGCTGGAAGCGCACGACAAAACCGCTGAGTTTGTGCTGGCGGTTGAGCTGGTCACGCAGACGCTCGGCCTCGGCGCGCTCGATCAACGGCCCGACAAACACCCGATTCATGCCATCGAAAGTACGGATATAGGCGTTGTAACCCTGACTGCGCAGCGTTTTCTGCAGATTTTCTGCTCCCGCGCGACTGGACAGACTGGCCAACTGTACCGACCAGCTGATCGGCAGACTGTTGGCGTCCAGGCGGCCTTCGGGCTTGGCAGGAGCAGCGCTCGCCGCCTGTTCGGTCTTGACCGGATCGGGCTTGTTCTGCTGCGCGACAGGCGGCGGGGTCGGCTTGGGCTGCTCAGGCACCTCGACGATCTGAGGCTCCACCTCTTCGACGGGAACCGGCTCCTGCGGCAACTCCTCGGGCTCGACGACCTCGGCAGGCTGCACGATGATCTCGGCAGCAGCCGGCGCTTGCGGCATGGCCGGCGCATCCACTACCACGCGGCGCATCTCATCCTCGCGCGACAGCAGCATAGGCAGGAAAATCACCGCCAGCGCCACCAGCACCAGAGCACCGACCATGCGCTGCTTGAGCCCACTGTCCAGCATTGCCATCCCCAATCCCCTTATCAAGCCGGGCGGGCCAACCAATCCAGGGCCTCGGCCACGCAGAAAAACGATCCGAACAACAGTATCTCGTCACCCTCTGCCGCCTGCTCGCACTGCGCATCGAGCGCGGTACGCACATCCGGGTACTGCACCACCACCGCGCCCTGCCCCCGCAGGTGCTCGGCCAGATCATCGGCAGAGCGTGACCGCGGCGTATCCAGCGGCGCCACGGCCCAACCAGCAACCAGACTCAGAAGCGGCGACACCACGCCGGGCAGGTCCTTGTCGGCCAACAAACCGAACACCGCCCAACGCTGCCCGACCAACGGGCAACTCTCCAGGCGCTGCGCCAGATAATCGGCGGCATGGGGATTATGCCCAACATCGAGCAACAGTGTGAGTGACTTGCCTCGCCAATCCAGCGCACGACGATCCAGACGCCCGGTTACCCGCGTGGCGAGCAGGGCCTGAACGATCTGCTGGTGATTCCACGGCAGCGGCAGAAGCGCATAGGCCTGCAACGCCAGCGCCGCGTTTTCCATTGGCAGATCAAGAAGAGGCAGCTGCTCCAGCCGCAGCACCTGGCCTTTTGCATCGAGGCCATACCAGGACCAGTCCTGCGCCTGCACATTCAGATCATAGTCACGACCACGCAGGAACAACGGCGTGTCCAAAGACACCGCCTGCTCCAGCAAGGGCTGCGGCGGGTCGAGATCACCGCAAAATGCGGGCATGCCAGCGCGCATGATCCCGGCCTTTTCGAAGGCGACCGATTCACGGGTATCGCCCAGCCAGTCAGCATGATCTAGGCCAATGCTGGTGATCAGGGCCAGATCGGCATCGACCAGGTTCACCGCATCCAGGCGCCCACCGAGGCCAACTTCAAGCACCACGGCATCCAGCTGAGCACGCTCGAACAGCCAGAAGGCCGCCAGCGTACCCATCTCGAAATAGGTCAGGGAAATTTCACCACGCGCGGCCTCGACCGCCGCGAAAGCCTGACACAGCTCTTCATCGCTCGCCTCGCGCCCATCAAGCAACACACGCTCGTTGTAACGCAGCAGGTGCGGTGAACTGTAGACACCGACGCGCTGCCCCTGGGCTGCGATCAGGCTGGCGAGAAAGGCGCAGGTAGAACCCTTGCCATTGGTACCGGTGACGGTAACCACCAATGGCGCAGGTTTGCCCAGGCCGAGCCGCTGCGCCACCTCACGCGAGCGCTCCAGCCCCATGTCGATGGCCGACGGATGCAACTGCTCGAGGTAGGCGAGCCACTCGCCCAGGCTACGTTCGGTCATGCAGTGGCCGGCAGGGAAACCGGAGAGGGACGATGCATCATTTGCGCAAGCAGACGCGCCAGGCGCGGACGCAGTTCATTGCGCGAAATGATCATGTCGATGGCACCATGCTCCAGCAGGAACTCGCTACGCTGGAAGCCTTCCGGCAATTTCTCGCGCACGGTCTGCTCGATCACGCGCGGACCGGCGAAGCCGATGAGAGCCTTCGGCTCTGCCACGATCACGTCGCCGAGCATCGCCAGGCTGGCGGAAACGCCGCCGTAGACCGGATCAGTCAACACGGAGATGAACGGCAGGCCTTCTTCACGCAGGCGCGCCAGGGCGGCCGAAGTCTTGGCCATCTGCATCAGCGAGATCAGCGCTTCCTGCATGCGCGCACCACCGGAAGCGGAGAAGCACACCAGCGGACAGCGTTTTTCCAGCGCGACATTGGCCGCCTGAACGAAACGCTCGCCAACGATGGCGCCCATGGAGCCACCCATGAAGGAGAACTCGAAGGCGCAAACGGCGATCGGCATACCTTCGAGGGTGCCGCTCATGGAGATCAGCGCGTCTTTCTCGCCAGTCTGCTTCTGCGCACCAGCCAGACGATCCTTGTATTTCTTGCTGTCGCGGAATTTCAGGCGGTCGACCGGCTCGAGATCGGCACCGATCTCCTCGCGCCCCTCGGCATCGAGGAAGAGGTCGATACGCGCACGAGCGCCGATACGCATGTGGTGATTGCACTTGGGGCAGACATCGAGTGTCTTTTCCAGCTCAGGACGGTAGAGCACGGCATCACAGGACGGACATTTGTGCCACAGGCCCTCGGGCACAGAGCTCTTCTTCACCTCGGAACGCATGATCGAGGGAATGAGTTTGTCTACCAACCAGTTGCTCATGCTGTCATTTCTCCATAACCGTTGGTTCGGATGAACGCCTCATCGTGAAACGCCCATCTCCAGCAATTCTTTTCTGCCGCACCCAGCGCCCGTCGAAACGAGCCAGGGCGGCGTGACAGGCTAATTGACGGCCCTGCTTCAATCGCCGTCACATCGAGCATCACGCACTGCCCGCACGAATGCACGAATCTTGCCTGCATCCTTTATGCCTTTACTGGCCTCTACCCCACCGCTGACATCCACGGCATAGGGCCGCACCTGGCGAATAGCCGTCGCGACATTGCCTGCATCCAGGCCACCGGCCAGGATGATTGGCTTGGCGACATCTTCAGGCACCAGCGACCAATCGAACGAAGCGCCCGTACCACCCGGCACGCCCTCGACGAAGGTATCCAGCAGAATACCCTGCGCACCAGCGTAGGGCGCCATGGCGGCCGCCACATCCTCACCAGGGCGAACCCGCAGCGCCTTGATATAGGGGCGGCCATGGCCTTCACAGTCGGCCGGCGACTCATCACCGTGAAACTGCAGCAGATCCAGCGGCAGGCGCTGCAACAACTGTTGCAGCTCGTCGCGCGGCATGTCGACGAATAGCCCGACACTGGTCACGAACGGCGGTAACGCCTGCAGGATAGCTGCGGCCTGCTCGATGCTGACTGCTCGCGGGCTTTTCCCGTAGAACACCAGACCAATGGCGTCGGCTCCCGCTTCCACCGCTGCCAGAGCATCCTCGATGCGGGTGATCCCGCAAATCTTGCTACGTACGACCGTCACGTTCATACCTCTCGCCATCCGGGCTCGGATGGTAACAAAGGGTTATGGCTGTCGCACGTCCGGCAGACCGGAGAGAAAATGCGGCCCGAGATAGCGCTGTGGCAATTCGAACTCCTCCGGGTAATCGACCTGTATCAGGTATAGACCGTAGGGGTGCGCCGTCACTCCCCCACTATGTCGATCGCCCCGCTCGAGCACCTCGCGCGCCCATTCCGGCGGCCGCTCGCCCGCACCAATGGTCATCAACACACCGGCGATGTTACGCACCATATGATGCAGAAAAGCATTGGCGCGGATATCCAGCACGATGAAGCGGCCATGCTCGATCAGTTGCAGGTGGTGCACGGTCTTGATCGGTGACTTGGCCTGGCAGCGCGTGGCCCGGAAGGCGCTGAAATCATGGGTGCCGACCAGCGCCTGGGCCGCTTCACGCATGCGCGCCACATTCAGCGGCCGATGATTCCAGGTGACTTCCTCGGCCATGTGCGCCGGGCGAATCGGATCGTTGTAGATCACGTAGCGGTAGCGTCGCGCCATGGCCGAGAAGCGTGCATGAAAGTGCGCCGGCATCACCTTCGCCCAGGTCACGCTGATGTCACCGGGCAAATTCATGTTGGCGCCCATGATCCACGCATGCAGAGAACGCTCGACAGTGGTATCGAAATGCACCACCTGACCACTGGAGTGCACAGAAGCATCGGTACGCCCTGCGCACAGAATGCTGACCGGGGCACCACCGGCGACCTTGGACAAGGCATTTTCCAGGTGCCCCTGGATCGACGGAACATTCGCGCCCTGGCGCTGGAACCCGCGATAACGTGCGCCCTTGTATTCGAGGCCCAGGGCGATTCTGAAAAAGCCAGCGGCCGCCATTTCGGCGGCCGCTACAGGTACTGCGTCAGACATCTATCAATCAAACCATCTTGGCAATCATCTCGCGAGCTTCTTGCTGCTGGGCATCGCTGCCTTCGGCAATCACTTCATCAAGAATGTCGCGCGCACCTTCGGTGTCACCCATGTCGATATAAGCCCGAGCCAGATCCAGCTTGGTCGCGGTTTCATCGGTGCCGGACAGGAAGTCGAAGTCATCATCGCCGTCCAGATCACTGGACAGGCTGTTGGCCGGCGCCAGCGGAGCTGCTTGCGGCTCTTCGAAGTCAGTCGACAGCTGATCCAGCTCGGCGGTCACTTCATCCAGCTGCGCGGCAAAGCTGTCGGATGCAACAGCCGGCTGAACCGGAGTCTCGTCTTCGAGCGAGAGATCGAAGTCAGCCGGCAGATCGAGATTGGCAGATGGCGCTTCTTCAGCCAGATCGAGGCTCAGATCGGAAAGATCGTCGGCCGGCTGGTTCAGCGGTGCATTGTCATCGAGGCTCAGCAGGAAATCATCAGCTTCATCGCTGACTGCCGGAGTCGTCTCGTCCAGATCCAGGCTGAACGCGGACAGATCGTCGGCCGGCTGGGATAGCTCAACCTTGTCATCATCCAGGGCGAGATCGAAGCCCAGATCGTCGTCGGCAGAAGCTGCCGGCGCGGCAGGCTCATCGACCAGACCGAAGTCCAGATCATCATCCAACGACAACGGCGCTTGCTCAGCCTTGGCCGACTGAACATCGCTCTCCAGATCGGCCTCCAGGTCGTCGAGGCTCAGATCGAAGGCATCATCCAGATCACCGCTGGTGGAAGCAGGCGCTTCTGCGGTCGGCTCATCCAGGCTGAGGTCGTCCAGACTGAAGTCGCCCATGTCGTCATCGACGGAGGCAGCGGCAGCTGCGGCACCCGCACCTGCGAAGGCTGCGATCGCTGGATACTTGGACTTCAGCTGCTCAGCTTCGGCATTCACCCCGCCGATCTCGCGCAGCTCGTTATCCTGACGGGCAAAGCCTTCGCGGTCACCCAGCTCGGCGTAGACTTCCATCAGCTTCAGACGCAGATCGGCACGGTGTGGCTCGTCATTGATCGCGTTCTGCAGCAGCTCGGCCGCCTGATTGAAGCGCCCGTAAGCAATGTAGATATCAGCCTCGCCCAATGCGTCGCCAGTCTGCGCCGTGACACGTTCCTCGCCAGCGGCCTGGGCGGCCTGGACAGGCTCGTCGTCGAGGCCAGCGAAACTGTCTTCAGGCATATCCAAATCGGAGGCGAACGCCTGCTCCTGAGACAGGTCGTCAGCCAGTTCATCTTGCAGCTCGGACTCTTTCTGGGCGTTGCGGCGCGACAGCGCCATCAGGCCGATCAACAGAAGCAGAAGCGCCCCACCACCGGCCAGCCCCAGCGTCATCGGGTTAGCCATCAGGTCATCGATAAAGCCCTGTGGGGCCGGTGCAGGCGCAGGAGCAGGTGTAGCAGGTTTGGCTGCTTCGGCCGGCTTGGCCGGGGTGGCTGGTTCAACGGCAGCAGCCGGCTCACTGGCCGGCTGTTGGGTTGCGGCGGCGCTGTCCTCGACAGGCGCAGCCGGTTCCTCGGAATAGTTGTAGTCGGGCGCCGCCTCCTCAGGCGGCGTAGTCGGCGGCGTGGCCGCCTCCACAGCGGGCGGTGCGGCCTCAGGCTCTACTGCCGGAGTTTCCGCAGGCGGTTCTTCCGTTGCAGCGGGCGTTGCGGGTGCTGCCGACAGGTCGGCCTGCAGCTTGGCCAACTGGCTGTCCTTCAGCTCCACCAGACGCTGCAGCTTGTCCAGTTGACTTTGCAGGTCACCTACACGGCTCTGCAGCTCGGCGTTCTCGCGACGAGTCGAATCCAGACTTTCCTGAGTCACTGCCAGCTTGTCGGCCAGCGCCTTGCTGCCAGCCGCACCGGTATCGCTACCGCGAGTGGACTGACCCGCTTCAGCAGCGACCAGCTTCAGGCTATCACCCGCCTCTGCAGTCGCCGGCGCAGCACCCGCTGTGGTGCGGCGAGTGGCATCCAGCTGACGCGAAGCGACAGCACGGCCTTCACGCCAGGCGGCATTCTGCTCGGCAACCTGAGCGATCGCCTCGGCATTGCTGCGGCTGCGAATCTGCTGTTCGTCCGGCAGACGAAGCACCTGACCGCTCTTCATACGGTTGATATTGCCACCGATGAAGGCATCCGGATTCAGATCCTGAATAGCCAGCATGGTCTGATTGACCGAACCACCACCGACACGCTGGGCGATTTCCCAGAGCGTATCGTTGGCAGTGGTTCTGTATTCGTTACCGGAAATGGCGCGCGACGCGGGTGCCGGCGCTGCAGGACGCGGAGCCGCAGCAGGTGCAGCGCTGGCTGGCGCAGTGGCAGGCGCGGCAGCTGGGCGTGGCGAAGGCGCAGCAACTGGCAACTGCGGGGCAGCAGCTACGGACGGTTGCGGCGAGTAAAGTGGCGGATCGAGCAGCAAGGTGTATTCACGCAGCAAGCGTCCGTTCGGCCAGAGCACTTCAACCAGGAAGTTGAGGTAAGGCTCACGCACGGTCTTGCTCGAGGTGATGCGGATAACGCTCTTGCCGTTGGGCTTCAATACCGGGGTGAACTTGAGATCGGTCAAAAAGTACTGACGATCGACACCGGCTTTGATGAACTCCTCAGGGGACGCGAGACTGGGAATCACCTCATTGGAAGCAAGATCGCGTACCTCCAGCAATTCGATTTCCGCTACCAGCGGCTGATTCAGCGACGATTGCAGGGTAACCTCACCCAACCCCAGCGCATGCGCCATACCGGAAGACAGCGCGGAAGCGGCTGCGATTGCCAGCACCAGTTTGCGAACCCGAACCATAGCGTTATCCCTTGTTTTATCTTTTTCTCGGCATGCGAGAGGGTCTTGAGAATTGCTGCCTGCCTCCGCTCCACGAGCGGCTCCCCATTCAGCAATCAACTCAGCCAGTATTGCCAAGCTAGAAAGATTCTTCAAATTTCTAGGTAAGTATCTTTTACAGATAGTGTTTTATCAATAACTCAGCTATCTGCACAGCGTTCAGCGCGGCGCCTTTTCTTACATTATCAGACGCAATCCACAAATTGAGTTGCCTTGGATCGCTCACGCCACGCCGGACACGGCCCACGTAGATCTGATCCTGCCCCACCGCATCGCCCACTGCAGTCGGGTAATCGCCGGCCTCTACCAACTCGATGCCTTGCTCGACCTCGAGCAACTGCCGCACTGCACTGATATCGATATCCGAATCAGCATACACGCCCAGTGCGAGACTATCGCCAAAGAACACCGGCACCAAGGCGCAGGTAGCTGCTACCGGAAGCTCGGGCAGACTCAATAATTGCTGAATCTCGGCCGCCAGACGCTTCTCCAATTGAGCATGCCCATGATCATCCACCTCGCCGACCTGCGCCAGCAGGTTGAACGCGACCTGTCGATCCACCGTCTTGGGCTCCAGCGGGCGCCCGTTGAGCAGCTCGGCGGTCTGCCGCGCCAACTCCTGCACACCACTGCGCCCCAGAGTGGAGATCGACAGCATGGCAGTCACCTGCAGCTGCTGAGGCATCAGTACAGGCCTCAGCGTCGCCAGCACCAGCGCACAGGCAACCGCCGAAGGTGTCGGCGCACTGACGCACCACGGCTTGGTCAATGCCGGCAGCCCCGCAGCGCCAAGCTCGGGCAATACGCATGGCGCTTGCTCCAGCGAAAAAGCAGCGCTCAGGTCTATGACCGAGCAACCGGCTGCGACCACGCGCTCATGATGGCTGCGCGTCACGTCAGAGCCCGCAGCAAAGAACGCCAGTTGCACCTGAGTGAAATCGAAGGCATCCAGTGACCTGACCCGCACCTGCCGACCACGGAAAGAAAGACTCTGCCCAGCCGACTCGCTGCTGGCCAGTAGATGCAGATCCTTCACCGGAAACTCACGCTCTTCGAGCAATTCGACCAGCGCTTCACCGACGTTGCTGGTGGCGCCGATCAGGGCGACATTGATGGACTGACTCATGAGCTGACCTACGACACAGAAGGAGCGGCACTGTAACTGCGGCCCATCGCCCAGGCAATCGCCCCCCAGAAAGCACAAAGCCCCTCTGCCGAGACAGAAGGGCTTTGTTTGATGCTGGATACCGGCTTCGCGCTTAGCGCTCCAGCAGGATCCGCAGCATGCGACGCAGAGGTTCGGCAGCGCCCCACAGCAGCTGGTCACCGACGGTGAACGCACCCAGGTACTGCGAACCCATGTTGAGCTTGCGCAGACGACCGACCGGAACGCTCAGGGTACCGGTCACGGCAGTCGGGCCGAGGTCGCGGATGGAATCTTCGCGGTGGTTCGGCACCAGCTTGACCCAGGGATTGTGCTGGCTGATCAGGCCTTCGATATCGGCCATCGGCACATCCTTGTTCAGCTTGATGGTCAATGCCTGGCTGTGGCAGCGCATGGCACCGATGCGCACGCAAATGCCATCGACCGGGATCGGGTTCTTGAAACGACCGAGAATCTTGTTGGTTTCGGCCTGAGCCTTCCACTCTTCACGGCTCTGCCCGTTCGGCAGTTCCTTGTCGATGTAGGGGATCAGGCTGCCAGCCAGCGGCACACCGAAGTTGTCGACCGGGAAGCCTTCGCCACGCATGGCCTCGGCCACCTTGCGGTCGATGTCGAGGATGGCGCTGGCCGGGTCGGCCAGTTCATCGGCGACAGCGCCGTTGATTGCGCCCATCTGCTTGATCAGTTCACGCATGTTCTGCGCGCCAGCACCGGAAGCAGCCTGGTAGGTCATGGCACTCATCCACTCCACCAGACCAGCCTCGTACAGACCACCGAGCGCCATCAGCATCAGGCTGACGGTGCAGTTGCCGCCGATGTAGTTCTTGGTGCCGGCGTCCAGCGCCTGGTCGATCACCTTGCGGTTGACCGGGTCGAGCACGATCACCGAGTCGTCATCCATACGCAGGCTAGAGGCCGCGTCGATCCAGTAGCCCTGCCAGCCAGCTTCACGCAGCTTGGGGAATACTTCATTGGTGTAGTCGCCGCCCTGGCAGGTCAGGATCACGTCCAGGCCCTTGAGGTCGTCAATGCTGTAGGCATCTTTCAGCGCAGCGATGTCCTTGCCAATGGCAGGGCCTTGGCCACCGACATTGGAAGTGGTGAAGAACACCGGCTCGATCAGGTCGAAGTCCCGCTCTTCCAGCATGCGCTGCATGAGCACGGAACCGACCATGCCACGCCAACCGATCAGACCTACACGTTTCATAACGACTACACCTATATAAACAGCCCGCCGGAACCACCCCGGCGGGGCTGGGAAGATTACAGACTACGCAGCGCTTCGACTACTGCATCACCCATGGCAGCGGTACCGACCTTGGTCTTGCCCTCGGACCAGATGTCACCGGTACGCAGGCCCTGATCCAGCACCAGGCTCACCGCTTTCTCGATGGCATCGGCGGCAGCGACCTGGCCGAAGCTGTAACGCAACATCATGGACACCGAGAGAATGGTAGCTAGCGGGTTGGCGATGCCCTTGCCGGCGATGTCCGGCGCGGAGCCATGGCAAGGCTCGTACATGCCCTTGTTGTTGGCGTCCAAGGATGCCGACGGCAGCATGCCGATGGAACCAGTGAGCATCGAAGCTTCGTCAGACAAAATGTCACCAAACATGTTGTCGGTGACCATCACGTCGAATTGCTTGGGCGCACGCACCAGTTGCATGGCGGCGTTGTCGACGTACATGTGGCTCAGTTCGACGTCCGGGTAGTCCTTGGCCACTTCCTCGACTACGGCGCGCCACAGCTGGCTGGAGGCCAGGACGTTGGCCTTGTCCACCGAACACAGCTTCTTGCCGCGCACGCGCGCCATATCGAAGCCGACCTTGGCGATGCGGCGGATTTCGCTCTCGCTGTACGGCAGAGTGTCATAGGCCATGCGCTCGCCGTTTTCCAGCACCTTGCTTTCGCGCGGCTGGCCGAAGTAGATGCCGCCGGTCAGCTCACGGACGATGAGGATATCCAGGCCAGCAACCACTTCCGGCTTGAGGCTGGAGGCCTCGGCCAATTGCGGGTAGAGGATGGCCGGACGCAGGTTGCCGAACAGGCCCAGTTGCGAACGGATCTTCAGCAGGCCGCGCTCCGGGCGGATGGCCGGATCGATGGTATCCCACTTCGGCCCGCCTACGGCGCCGAGCAGCACGGCATCAGCGGCTCGGGCGCGCGCCAGAGTCTCGTCGGCCAGCGGCACGCCATAGCGGTCGATGGCGGCGCCGCCCAGGTCATCGAAGCTCAGTTCAAAACCCAGGGCGTACTTGTCGTTGGCCAGGTTCAGCACCTTGACCGCCTCGGCCATGATTTCCGGGCCGATACCGTCGCCAGGGAGAACCAGAATCTGCTTGCTCATTGCATCCTCATCAAACCGTAGGGTGCGCCGTGCGCACCACTTAAATAGTCTTAAATCAGGTGCGCACAGCGCACCCTATCGAACGCCTTACTTGATTGCGCCGAACAGCCAGGGGCTGCTCTGCTGATAACCGACCTCGAACGCCTTGATCGCGTCCTGATCCTGCAGGGTCAGACCGATGTCGTCCAGGCCGTTGAGCAGGCAGTGCTTGCGGAAGGCATCGACCTCGAAGCTGTACTGCACACCATCGGGGCGAGTCACGGTCTGCGCCTGGAGGTCGACGGTCAGTTGATAACCCTCGGTGGCCTCGGCCTGCTCGAACAGTGCATCGACTTCTTCGTCCTTGAGGACGATCGGCAGCAGGCCGTTCTTGAAGCTGTTATTGAAGAAGATGTCGGCGAAGCTCGGCGCGATCACCGTGCGGAAACCGTACTCGTCCAGCGCCCACGGCGCGTGCTCGCGCGAAGAGCCGCAGCCGAAGTTCTCACGGGCCAGCAGCACGCTGGCGCCCTGGTAGCGCGGGAAGTTGAGCACGAAATCCTTGTTGATCGGACGCTTGGAGTTGTCCTGGTTCGGCTGACCGATGTCCAGATAGCGCCACTCGTCGAACAGGTTGGGGCCAAAGCCGGTGCGCTTGATCGACTTCAAGAACTGCTTGGGAATGATCTGGTCGGTGTCGACGTTGGCGCGATCGAGCGGGCAGACCAGGCCGGTGTGTTGGGTGAAGGCTTTCATCATCTAACTCCTCAGGCCTGGATCAATTCGCGAACGTCGATGAAACGACCGGTCACTGCCGCAGCGGCAGCCATGGCCGGGCTCACCAGGTGGGTACGGCCACCGGCGCCCTGACGACCTTCGAAGTTGCGGTTGGAGGTCGAGGCGCAATGCTCGCCGCTGCCCAGCTTGTCCGGGTTCATCGCCAGACACATGGAGCAGCCCGGCTCACGCCATTCGAAACCGGCCTCGATGAAGATCTTGTCCAGCCCCTCGGCCTCGGCCTGCTGTTTCACCAGGCCAGAACCCGGCACCACCATGGCTTGCTTGATGGTACTGGCGACCTTGCGCCCCTTGGCCACCTCGGCGGCAGCGCGCAGGTCCTCGATACGCGAATTGGTGCAGGAGCCGATGAACACGCGATCGAGCTGGATATCGGTGATCGGCTGATTGGCGCTCAGGCCCATGTACTTGAGTGCGCGGATGATCGAATCCTTCTTCACCGGGTCGGCCTCGGCAGCCGGGTCCGGCACGTTCTGGTCAACGGCCAGGACCATCTCCGGCGAGGTGCCCCAGCTCACCTGCGGCTTGATATCTTCGGCACGCAGCTCGACCACAGTGTCGAACACCGCATCGGCGTCGGACACCAGGTTCTGCCACTGCGCCACGGCCTTGTCCCAGTCGCTGCCCTTGGGCGCGAACGGACGATCCTTGACGTAGGCGATGGTTTTCTCGTCCACCGCCACCAGACCCACACGGGCGCCAGCCTCGATGGACATGTTGCAGATGGTCATGCGCCCTTCCAGCGACAGATCGCGAATCGCGCTGCCGGCGAATTCCAGCGCATGGCCGTTGCCGCCAGCGGTGCCGATCTTGCCAATCACGGCCAGCACGATGTCCTTGGCGGTGACGCCGAACGGCAATTTGCCTTCGACGCGCACCTGCATGTTCTTCATCTTCTTGGCCACCAGGCACTGGGTGGCGAGCACGTGCTCGACCTCGGAAGTGCCGATGCCATGGGCCAGCGCGCCGAAGGCGCCATGGGTGGAGGTGTGCGAGTCGCCGCAAACCACGGTCATGCCCGGCAAGGTAGCGCCCTGCTCCGGCCCGACCACGTGGACGATGCCCTGGCGCACGTCGTTCATCTTGAACTCGAGAATGCCGAAGTCATCGCAGTTCTCGTCCAGGGTCTGCACCTGGATACGCGAGACTTCGTCGGCGATGGCCTCGAGGCCACCCTGACGCTCGGCCTTGGTGGTCGGCACGTTGTGATCCGGGGTGGCGATGTTGGCGTCGATGCGCCACGGCTTACGCCCGGCCAGACGCAGCCCCTCGAAGGCCTGTGGCGAGGTCACCTCATGGAGGATGTGACGATCGATGTAGATCAGCGAGGAACCGTCGTCGCGACGTTTCACTTCGTGCATTTCCCAGAGCTTGTCGTAGAGCGTCTTGCCAGTCATCAGCCTTACCTCATCAGCGCCTTTTGAGCACATCCGGAAACTGCCTGCGTTATCACCGCCCGGCGTCAGAAGTGCACCTTTCTATGCCTGGGCGAAAATGGCCCTTCGGCTTATGGGGAGAATGCTATTGCCAGGCACGAAATAACTCAAATTCATATTTTTTATTCAAAGGATTCCGAAGAGGAATGTATGCTCAACGCATCATTACTTACCGGAGCGTTCCATGGATCTGGCCAACCTCAATGCCTTCATCGCCATTGCCGAAACCGGCAGCTTTTCCGAAGCCGGCGAGCGCCTGCACCTGACCCAGCCAGCCGTAAGCAAGCGCATCGCCGGCCTGGAACAGCAACTGGGCGTGCGCCTGTTCGACCGCCTCGGCCGCGAAATTGGCCTGACCCAGGCCGGCCGCGCCCTGCTGCCGCGCGCCTACCAGATCCTCAACGTACTGGACGATACCCGTCGCGCGCTGACCAACCTGTCCGGCGAAGTCAGCGGCCGCCTGACCCTGGCTACCAGCCACCACATCGGCCTGCACCGCCTGCCCGCCCTGTTGCGCGCCTTTACCCGCGCCCACCCGCAGGTGGCGCTGGATATCCAGTTCCTCGACTCGGAGGTCGCGTACGAAGAAGTGCTGCATGGTCGCGCCGAGCTGGCGGTGATTACCCTCGCCCCGGAAACTCGTGAGCCGATCCGTGCCGTCGCCGTGTGGGACGATCCGCTGGATTTCGTCGCCGCACCGGAACACCCGCTGGCCCGCAGCCAGGTGATCAACCTGGCCGACGTGGCGCAGCATCCTGCGGTCTTCCCCGGCGGCAACACCTTCACCCATCACATCGTGCAGCGCCTGTTCGAGGCCCAGGGCCTGACGCCCAACATCGCCATGAGCACCAACTACCTGGAAACCATCAAGATGATGGTGTCCATCGGCCTGGCCTGGAGCGTGCTACCGCGCACCATGCTCGACGAGCAGGTCGCGCGCCTGCCGATACCGGGCATCCAGCTGACCCGCCAGTTGGGCTACATCCTGCATACCGAGCGCACCCTGTCGAATGCCGCACGGGCATTCATGGATCTGCTCGACAGCCAGCGCGATGATCTTGCATAGGCATCCGAACTGAGACTAACGTGGCGACATAACGACAAAAACATATCTACATGCCTCTAACGCCCGCCCCGCGCATCGCGCACTCCGGAGGAAGGTACGGCCATGGCCAGATCGACTGACCAGACCCCGCCCCTGCCACATATACCGGCGATGGATCCCGCCGAATTCGAGCAAACCTGGCAAGACGCGCCGCGTTTGCTGGCCGCGCTGAACGGCGCCCATCTCGGCACCTGGTATTGGGACATTCGCAGTGGCCAGGTGAACTGGTCGCGCGGCGCCCAGGCCCTGTTCGGCCTCGACCCCAATCGCCCGGTCACACGAGAACTGCATTACATCGAGCTGATTCCCGAAGAGGAACGTGCCGAGGTGCTGGCTAAATTCGACGCCATCCTCAAGGGCGAACAGATTGCCGACGCCCTGCGCCACCGTATTCGCTGGCCGGACGGCAGCCTGCACTGGCTGGAGATCACCGGCAGCCTGCAACGCGAGGCCGATGGTCGGCCGCGCATGTTCGGCGTGATCCGCGACATCACTGCCCAGCAGGAGCGTGCCGAAGCCCTGCGCGCCTCCGAGGAACGCTTCGCCAGCCTGTTCCGCCTGAGCCCCGACATCATGATGCTGGTGCGCTACGACAACAGCGAGATCGTCGAGGTCAACCAGCACTTCACCCACGCCTTCGGCTGGAACGCCAGCGACATTCTTGGCCGCCCCACCCATGAGCTGAATCTCTGGGTTCACGCCAGCCAGCGCGATCAGTTGCGCCAGCAAGCGCCGCTGAGCCGCGAGCCAGTGATTCAGGAAGTACAACTGCGCACCCGTGGTGGCGATATTCTCGATGGCGTACTGTCGAGCCAGTACATCGAGCTACAGGGCGAGCGCCTGATGCTCTGCACCTTCCTCGATACCAGCGAACGCAAGCGCGCAGAAAACGCCCTGCGCGCCAGTGAGGAAAAGTTCGCCAAGGCCTTCATGCATACGCCAGACGCAGTGGCCATCACTGACCGGGCAACAGGCCGCTTCATCGAGGTCAACCCGAGTTTCGAGCAGCAATTTGGCTGGAGCAGCGCCGAAGCAGTGGGCCGCACCTCACTGGAGCTGGGCATCTGGGCTGACCCCAGCGACCGCCAGCGTATGCTCGACGCCGCGCAGACCGGATGCCTGAACAACCTCGAGGTACGGCTGTTCAGCCGCGACGGCAGCGTCACCAGCAACTTGCTGTTCGGTGGCGAAATCGAACTCAACGGCACCAACTGCCTGGTCCTCACCGTGCGCAACATCACCGAGCAGCGCGTGCAGGAGCAGGCACTCAACGAAAGCAGGCAGCGCCTGCGCCTGGCCCTGGAGTCGGCCGATCTGGGCACCTGGGACTGGCACATACCCAGTAGTCGGCTGTTTGCCAGCGCCCGGGCGTCCCAGTTGCAAGGCCTGGAGCCGTTACCGTTCGAAGGCGCCTTCCTCGACTTCTTCCGTCAGGTACCGATGGAGGATCGACACAGCCTGCGCCAGAGCTACCAGAGCCTGGTCGAAGAACGACGCAGCCACTATCAGGTCACCTATCGTGTGCAGCTGGAAAATGGCGGCCTGCGCTTTCTCGAAAGCACCGCCAAACTGCAGCTCGACGATACCGGCCAACCGCAGCGCATGGTCGGCACGCTGGTCGATATCAGCGAGCGGCTGCTGCGCGAGCAACGCCTGCAAGCCTCGGAAGAGAAATTCGCCAAAGCCTTCCACTCCAGTCCGGACGCCATCACCATCACCGAACGTGACAGCGGGCGCTATATCGAGGTCAACGAAGGCTTCACCCGCATCACCGGCTATCTGCCGGACGAAGTAGTCGGTCGCACGGCCTTCGAGCTGGACATCTGGGCCTACCCCGAAGAGCGCGTGCGCATGATCGAGCACCTGGCCCAGCAGGGCCAGGTGCTGCACATGGAAATGCACGGCCGGCATCGTGACGGCGAGGTGCGTCTGGTCGACGTTTCCGTGCAACCCATAGAGCTCAATGGCGTGCCCTGCCTGCTGCTCACCGCGCGCGACATCAGCGAACTGAAGCAGGCGCAGGCGCAGGTACAGCACCTGGCCTACCACGATGCGCTGACCAACCTGCCCAACCGCGCCCTGCTGATGGACCGCCTGACCCAGCAGATCGCCCTGCTCAAGCGCCATGATCTGCGCGGCGCCCTGCTGTTCCTCGACCTGGACCACTTCAAGCACATCAACGACTCACTCGGCCATCCTGTCGGCGACTCCGTGCTGCGCCTGGTCACTGCGCGCCTGGAAGCCAGCGTGCGTCTGGAGGACACCGTGGCCCGCCTCGGCGGCGACGAATTCGTGGTGCTGCTCTCCGGTCTGGAGGGCAAACGTTCGGAGGTCACCCGCCACGTCCGCCAGGTCGCCGACAAGCTGCGTCAGCTACTGGCCGAACCGATGCTGCTGGACGGTCACCGCCTGCAGGTGACGCCGAGCATCGGCGTCGCCCTGATTCCCGATCACGGCAACACCCCGGCGGATCTGCTCAAACGCGCCGATATCGCCCTCTACCGCGCCAAGGACTCCGGGCGTAACGCCATCCAGCTGTTTCGCACCACCATGCAGGACGCCGCCAGCGCACGCCTGCGCCTGGAGAACGATCTGCGCCTGGCCCTGGCACGTGGCGAGTTCGAACTGCACTTCCAGCCCCAGGTCGATGCCCGTGATGGCAAGGTGGTCGGTGCCGAGGCGCTGCTGCGCTGGCAGCATCCACAGCTGGGTCCACAGTCGCCCGCACAGTTCATTCAGGTGCTGGAAGAGAGCGGGCTGATCGTCGAGGTCGGTGGCTGGGTGTTGGCCGAGGCCTGCCATTTCTGCGCTCAACTGCTGGCTGACAGCCTGGTCGACAGCGAGCGTTTCAGCCTGTGCGTCAACATCAGCCCGCGGCAGTTCCGCCAGCACGACTTCGTTGAACGAGTCGCCAGTAGCCTGCGCGACAGCCAACTGCCCAACGCCATGCTCAAGCTGGAGATCACCGAAGGCATCGTCATTCAGAATATCGATGACACCGTCGGCAAGATGCTGCGCCTGAAAAAGCACGGTGTCAGCTTCGCCATGGACGACTTCGGCACGGGTTACAGCTCGCTGACCTATCTCAAGCGCCTGCCGGTGGACATGCTGAAGATCGATCAGTCCTTCGTGCGTGACGCCACCCACGATCCCAACGATGCCGAGATCATCCGCGCCATCGTCGCCATGGCGCGCAGCCTGGGCCTGGCGCTGATCGCCGAGGGGGTCGAGCAGCAGGACCAACTGGACTTCCTGCAGTCACAGGACTGCCATCTCTACCAGGGTTATCTGTTCAGCAAACCGCTGCCGCAGGAGGCCTTTCGTCAACTACTGGAAAGGCAGCGAGCGTAACCTGTCAGCACCCTCGGTGCGCACGGCGCACCTTGCCGAGGCAGACTGTCGCTTGAAACGAAGAAGGCGCCCCGTGGGGCGCCTTCTTTCATGCATCAGCGGCTCAGTTTTCCAGCGCAGGACGCTGGCTACCGATAGGAATGCGCTTGGCCTTGGCCTCTTCCGGCACAATGCGCTCCAGCTCGACATGCAGCAGACCATTGACCAGATTGGCACCCTTGACCTCGATATGGTCAGCCAGGCGGAAGGACAGCTTGAACGCGCGCTGGGCGATACCCTGATGCAGGTAGCTGATGCTTTCGGCGCTGCGATCACGCTTGTTGCCGACCACGGTCAGCACGTCACGCTCGACCTGCAACTCCAGGTCGTCTTCCTCGAAACCGGCAGCCGCGACCACGATGCGGTAGTGGTCCTCGCCGTGCTTCTCGACGTTGTAAGGCGGGTAGGAACTGCCAGCGTCATTGCTACGCAGGGCAGATTCGAAAAGATCATTGAAACGGTCGAAACCGACAGACTGGCGAAACAGTGGGGCCAGGGACAGTACGTTGCTCATGAGTATTCTCCTGAAAACTTCAGCAAGGTTCATATCGCGGAACCCGACTTCGGCATCCCGCAGTCACTTATCTGAGGTCAGGTGGAGAATTTTCAAGCATCTGAAAAACGCGTTTACACAACACGGCATTGCACGTCCATTGCGCAACGCCCCCAGGTAGACGGCACCACTCATGTAGGAGCCGCGCCCCGCGGCGAAGCGACATACCTTCAAAGCAAGCGCTTCGCCCCGAGACGGGGCTCCTACGGAGATGGCGCAAGCAGGCGATCGATACGCTCGCAATCCTGCTCGCGGCGCACGTCGGCGAACAGCACCACCGCCTCCGGGTAGGTACGCGTGAGCATCGCCAGCCACTGCTTCAGGCGCCCTGGCGCGTAGCGCGGCGCCAGCTTGCGCCGCGCCTGCTGCCAGAAATCGAGCAACAACGGCTGCAGCTCGACCCAGCTCATGTCCTCGGGCTCTTCGCCTGCTCTGACCGCCGCGATCTGCCGCGCCAACCCCGGACGGGACACCAGGCCACGGCCCAACATGATGTCATCCACGCCGCTGATCTCACGGCAGCGACGCCAATCGTCCAGTGTCCACACCTCGCCGTTGGCGAACACCGGTACGCCGACCACCTCCTGCACCCGCGCCACCCACTCCCAGTGCGCCGGCGGCTTGTAACCCTCGACCTTGGTCCGCGCATGCACGACGATCTGGCTCGCCCCGCCCTCGGCCAGTGCACGCGCACAATCCAACGCCCCCTCCTTGCCCTCGAAGCCCAGGCGCATCTTCGCCGTCACCGGAATCTCGGCCGGCACCGTGCGCCGCACTTCACGGACAATGGCGTGCAGCAGCTCCGGCTCCTTGAGCAGCACCGCGCCGCCGCGCGACTTGTTCACCGTCTTGGCCGGGCAACCGAAATTGAGATCGATCACCGGGGCGCCGAGCGTGCAGGCGAAGGCAGCGTTATCCGCCAGGCACAGCGGATCGGAGCCGAGAAACTGTACGCGCATCGGCGTACCGGCCCGGGTGCGTGAGCCGTTGAACAACTCGGGAGCCAGCTTGTGATAGGTGGCCGCGGGCAACAGCCGCTCGCTGACACGAATGAACTCGGTGACACACCAGTCGATACCACCGATGCGGGTCAGTACGTCGCGCAGAATCTCGTCGACCAGCCCCTCCATGGGCGCCAGGGCGATTTGCATGAGGTTGTCCGGAAAATGGGGCGCACAGTCTAACAGGCCGTTGAGAAACGTAGGCGACGACTGCATGGATGCAGGAGGTAGAGCGAAGCAGGAAGCCCGAGCCGAGGCAGCCAGTGCAATACCGGTGGCGGCCCCGCAAAAACAGGCGAAAAACGACCGGGGTCGCGCCCGACTTTACGTGTTGTAAATGAGCATTTTGGGCGGGGGCGCCTAGCCTGGGCTCGCACGCGAGGCTGTTTTTAACGCAGCAATGGCAATGCAGGTAGTTTTTCAATGGCCTGTTAAGGGGTCGCACGCGCCGCGCAAGATGGGCGACACTGCCGCTGACGCCAAACGGAGGCTTTACCATGCGCCTGATCGCACCCGTCGTGCTCGGCCTGTTCTGCATGGCTGCCCAAGCCAGCGAGAACCCGCCCACTGCGACCGAGCCGGCCCCCACCGCCCCAGTGGCCGATGCACCGGCCCGACTCATTTTCAGTCGCGACAACAACGCGCCGAATGCCTGCGATGTGGAGCTCTACGTCAACCAGCAGGTAGTGGCAAAACTCGGCCCCGGCGAGCAAACCAGTCTTGACCTGCCCAACGGCGAACTGAGCGTCGCCGTGGCCATGTCGCCAGATGGCTATTGCGCTGGCCGTGGGCCGGATGTGGCGCAGTCCGTCATCCTGCGCCCCGGTGAAACCCGCCAGTTCGCCGTCGTGGTCGAGCCGGAGCAGGTATTTCTCGCGCCGGTGATCGACTGAGCGGCCTTACAGCTCCAGCGGATAGGGCTGCATCAGCGCCTTGCCATACCCTTCGACGAATTCCGCCGGCATGCGCTTCGGGCGCCCGCTGGACAGTTCGATGCAGACAAAGGTGGTCTTGGCGCGCAACAAGGTGGCGCCATCTTCCGGGCGCACCAGCTGGAAGCGCCGATCCATCTTCAGACGCTGGTCGGACTCGACGATCCAGGTCGCCATCTGCAGATGCTGCCCTTCGTAGGCGCTGGCTAGATAGTCGATCTCGTGACGCACCACCGCCATGGCCCGATCTAGACGGCGATACTCGACCAGGTCCAGCCCCAGGAACTGCGAATGCCGCCAAGCGCAGCGCTCCAGCCAACTGACGTACACCGCGTTGTTGGCATGGCCAAGGCCGTCGATGTCCTCTGCGCTCACTTCGATATCGATGACGAAGGGGCTTGGTAGCTCCCAGTTCATGACTGTACCTCCAGGTGTGCAGCCAGCGCGCGGCAAGCTGATCGATCCGATTCAAGAACATGGCCGCCAGCATCCTCGACGACCGTTCGGCCAGGTGCCGCATGATACGCCGCGCAGCCTTTCCATGCAGTGCCGAGCTTTCATCGCGCCATCGCCGCGCGCCATAATGCGGCGCACTCGCCCGAGAGCCAGAGAACGAGCAATTGACTGCCATCCTGCGCCTATTGATGCTTCTGCTGCTGCCAGCGTTGAGCTGGGCAGAAAGCCTGCCACTGCCGATTGGTCAGGCGCAGACACTGCCCGGTCCCTATATGCATGTCTGGGAGGACCCGGAGGGCCAGGCCGATTTCGTCGATGTCCGCGCACTACCCGACTCTGCCTGGCGGGCCGTCGCCCGGCGCGATGCCAGCTTCGGCTACAGCGGCAGCACCTATTGGCTGCGCCTGGATGTACACAATCCGCATAATCGCTCGCTTGGCTGGGTTCTACTGATCGGCAATCCCTTGCTGGATCAACTCGACGCCTACGGCCTGGACGGCAAGCGCATCTACCGCGCCGGTGACCAGCGCCCCTTTGACTGGCGCTGGGTCGAACACCGGCAACTGGTACTCCCCCTCGACCTGGAGTCCGGCGAGCAGCAGCGCATCTGGCTGCGTATGCAAACCGATGGCTCGGCGAACCTCAGCGCCAGCCTGATGACACGCGATGCCTTCGACCACCAGGAACAGCGCAGCCTGTTGCTACAGGGCCTGTTCTTCGGCGCCCTGATCGCGATGCTGATCTACAACCTGAGCATTTTCTGCATCACGCGCGACCGCAACTATCTCTGGTACAGCCTGTTCGTCGCCAGCTTCGGCCTCTATCAGTTCATCCAGCTCGGCTTCGCCCTGCAATGGCTATGGCCAAACGCCCTGACCTGGCATCAACTGAGCTTCCCGCTAAGCTCGGCGCTGGCGACATTGTTCGGCATTCACTTCACCTACGGTGTGCTGGAACTGGACAAGGCCGCGAAGCCTTACCGCTGGGTCGCCAACACACTCAAGGTCTGCGCCTGGCTGGTGCTGGGGATGGCGTTGTTTGGCCCCTACGCACCGGCCCTGATCGGCAGCTTCGTGCTGGTGGTCGCCTGTGCCATAGCCGCCTTCGTCATCACCCTGCTGCGCTGGCGGGGCGGTTACGCAGCCGCACGCCTGTTCGCCCTGGGCTGGTTCGTGCTGATTGCTGCCAGCCTTGCCAGCATCCTCACCGGTACTGGTCTGTTGCCCTACTCACTGCTGACCCTGCATGCCCAGCAGATCGGCGGCCTGATCGAGATGACGGTGTTCTCCATCGCCCTGGCCTCACGTATCCGCCACGTGCAGGAAGCCGAACGCCTGGCCCAGGCCAAACTGATCGATCAGGAGCGCCGCCTGCGCACCGAGCAGACCAAGCACCTGGAACTGCAGACGCAGATCAGCGAAAGCCTGGAACAGCGCGTACAGGAGCGTACCGCGACCCTGCAGGACACCCTGCAGCAACTGTCCAACGCCAACATGCGCCTGGCGGAATTGAATCGCCGTGACGGACTCACCGGCCTATTCAATCGCCAGACACTCAGCGAAGAACTGGCGCGCGCCTGTGTCCGCGCCGAGCGCAGCCGACAATCGCTGGCGGTATTGATGCTGGATCTGGATCACTTCAAGCAGGTCAATGATCGCTACGGTCACCTGGCGGGCGATGCCTGCCTGCGTCATGCAGCCCAGCGCATTCAACAACGCCTGCGCAGCAGCGATCTGCTGGCACGCTTCGGCGGCGAAGAGTTCGCCGCCCTGCTCGACAACACAGACCTGACCGGCGCACTCGACCTGGCCGAGCAATTGCGCGAAGACCTCGCGCAGCACCCCTGCCTCTACCAACAGCAGTCTATAGCGCTGAGCCTGAGCATCGGCCTACACGCCGGCGTACCGAGTGACCCCGGCTGCGGTGAGCAATGGCTGGAACTGGCAGACCGTGCCCTGTATCGCGCCAAGGCAAGCGGTCGCAACCGCGTGGTCAGTTACGAAGCCAACGCCTTCAACGACGCCTGAGGCATTTGCTCCAGCAGCTCGAGTACGGCCTGCAGAAGCAACGGATCGCTCAGCAAACGCTGATGCCCACCCGCTGGCAGACGCAGCAGCTGACTGTCGAACCAGGCCTTGTGGATCAGATCGGCTTCGCCCACCGGTACCACCGGATCGTCCTCGGCATGCACGATCAGGCCCGGCAGTTCCAGCTGATAACGCTGCACATCGAGATGCGCAGCCGGGATACCGGCAGTCTTTTCCACCTGCCGCACGAAATGCGCACGCGCTTCGGCAGGCAACCCCATGAACCGGGCAAAGCCACGCAACAGACCGAGAATCCGACTCGGCGCAGCGATGGTCACCAGGGTCTCGCTGCGCAAGCCCATTTGCGTGGCAAGCAGCGCGCTGGCGCCGCCCATCGAGTGGCCGATCACGGCGCGTAGCGGCGGCAGCTCACTGGCCGCCTCGAGCAACGCACGTGCGAACAGCACCACATTGGCCTCACGCCCCGGCGATCGACCATGGGCGGGCGCATCCAGTGCGACAACACCATAACCCGCATCGACCAGAGCGCGAATCAACAGCGCGAACTGGGTCGGGCGCCCCTCCCAGCCATGCATCAGCAGCACTGTAGGGCCGCTGCCCCAACGCAGCGCAGAGAGACCGAAACGCAGGGTAATGCGCTCTGAACTTGCCAGCAGCGGCAGTTCCCAATCCCGCGGCGACGTAGTGCGCGGCGTCATGAAACGTTCGCGTAAACGACTGGCGATCAGTTGCGGCGCCACTCTACCCAGCGTTGCATTGACACCACGGACCCAGGTCATCTGGTTCATCACCTTCTCCTTCACGCTTGATTTCACACAACTGCCGACTTGGCAGCACGCAACACCCGGTCGGACAACTCGCCTGGCCCCAAGGCCCGCGCCAGTGCCAGACCACCGATCATCAGCGCCAGGTCAGCCAGCGCCACATCGCCCTCTTCCGGCGTCCCGCTCATTTGCGCCGTGATCAGCTCAATGTGTTCAGCCAAGGTCTGGCGAAAGCCATCCGGTAACCGCGCAATTTCCGCCAGCGAACTCGGCAGCGGGCAGCGCTCGTCAGCATCGTCACGGTGCCTGCGCGAAAGGTAGAAAGCGGCCAAGAGCACTCGGCGCTCTCTGCCTGTCAGGCTCTGGTCGACCTGCGCAAGGCGATCACGCCGCACCCGAAGCAACTGACGAAATGCCTCGAGCATCAGCGCATCCTTGCTGGCGAAGTGCGCGTAGAAGCCGCCGACCGTCAGCCCCGCTTCAGCCATGACCTCAGCTACCGCCGGGTCACCAGGCCCACGCTCTGCGAGTACACGCCCCGCCGCAGCGAGAATGCGCTTACGGGTTTCACTTTTGCGTCCACTCATGACTGCGCCCTTAATATGATGAATACAATATTACGATCATCATATTATTTTGCAAGTCACCGGATCGACCGCTGGTCAGCATTGCAAGACAGGTGCACCAGCATCAGAAAAAGAAGGGGAAAAACAAAAAGGGGCCACTTCCGAAGAAGTGACCCCTGGGTCCCGCAAATGCGGCAAGAAAAATGGCGTCCCCTAGGGGACTCGAACCCCTGTTACCGCCGTGAAAGGGCGGTGTCCTAGGCCACTAGACGAAGGGGACAAAACCTTCGAAGAACAAGGCCAGCACTAAGCTGGCCTTGTCAGTGTTTGGTGGAGCTAAACGGGATCGAACCGTTGACCTCTTGCATGCCATGCAAGCGCTCTCCCAGCTGAGCTATAGCCCCGAAACCTTTCGGTCTGGCTGCAGCGCCTGAGCGCTACGGCTGGAATAAATGGCGTCCCCTAGGGGACTCGAACCCCTGTTACCGCCGTGAAAGGGCGGTGTCCTAGGCCACTAGACGAAGGGGACGAAACCTTCGAACGACAAGGCCAGCACTAGGCTGGCCTTGAGTGTGATTGGTGGAGCTAAACGGGATCGAACCGTTGACCTCTTGCATGCCATGCAAGCGCTCTCCCAGCTGAGCTATAGCCCCATCTCGAGGACGGGGCGCATGTTAAGAGCGCCCCGATTGGCTGTCAACAACATTTTTCCTGCCAGCCCAAAGTTTTTGCCACTAGAACAATTACTTAGAGCCAACCCGACAATTAAACGCCGGCCTAACCGTAGGGTGCGCCACGCACACCGCCGCAACCGAGGATACCCCGGTGCGCGCGGCGCACCCTACATCAGGCGATGCTCGCCAGCAGCTTCTCCCACTCCTTGGTCTCTTTCTTCGAGGTGCCGCCGAGCAGCTCTAGCGCCTGGCGCAGGCGGAAGCGGGTCAGGTCCGGGCCGAGGATTTCCATGGCATCGAGTACCGATACCGAGCTGGCTTGGCCGGTGATGGCCGCGAACATCAGCGGCATGGCGTCACGCAGCTTCAGCTCCAGATGCTCGACCACCGCTTGGATGCAGCCGGTGATGCGCTCCTTTTCCCACTGACGCAGCGACTCGAGCTTCCACAGGATCAGCTGCATCAGCTGACGCACCTGGTCGGGCGACAGCTTCTTGTGCTCGAACAGCTTGGCGTCCAGATTCAGCCCACCAGAGAAGAAGAAGCCGGCCAGCGGTGCGATCTGGCTGAAGGTCTCCACCCTACCCTGCACGTGCGGTGCGATCTTCATCAGGTATTCGGGATTGAGCGCCCACTTCTGCACTTCGGCAGCGAAGGTTTCCACCGGCAGCTCGCGCAGCCATTGACCGTTGAGCCAGGACAGCTTCTCCAGATCGAAGATCGGCCCGCCCAGCGACACACGGTTGATGTCGAAGTGTTCGATCATCTCGCTCAGGGAGAATTTCTCGCGCTCGTCCGGCATCGACCAGCCCATGCGTCCCAGGTAGTTGAGCATGGCCTGCGGCAGGTAGCCCATGCGCTCGTAGAAAGTGATGCTGGTGGGGTTCTTGCGCTTGGACAGCTTGCTCTTGTCCGGGTTACGCAGCAGCGGCATGTAGCACAGCGCTGGCTGTTCCCAACCGAAGTACTCGTAGAGCTTGATCAGCTTGGGTGCCGACGGCAGCCATTCCTCGCCACGCAACACGTGGGTGATGCCCATCAGGTGGTCATCGACCACGTTGGCCAGGAAGTAGGTGGGCAGGCCATCGGCCTTCATCAGCACCTGCATGTCCATGCGATCCCATGGGATCTCGACATCGCCACGCAGCATGTCCGGCACCACGCAGACGCCTTCGCTCGGCACCTTCATGCGCACCACATGCGACTCGCCTGCGGCGATGCGGCGCTGCGCCTCGGCCGGCTCCAGATGCATGCAGTGACCGTCGTAGCGCGGCGTTTCCTTGTTGGCCATCTGCTGCGCACGCACTTCGTCGAGGCGCTCGGCGGAGCAGAAGCATGGGAAGGCATGGCCCTTGGCGACCAGTTCGTCCGAATACTTCTTGTAGATCTCGCCACGCTCGCTCTGCCGGTACGGGCCATGCGGGCCGCCGACATCCGGGCCTTCGTCCCACTCGATACCCAGCCAGCGCAGGGCATCGAAAATCTGCTGTTCGGACTCACGAGTCGAGCGAACCTGGTCGGTGTCTTCGATGCGCAGGATGAACTGGCCACCGTGCTGACGGGCGAAGCACAGGTTGAACAGCGCGATATAGGCAGTGCCGACGTGGGGGTCACCAGTGGGCGATGGCGCGATACGGGTACGGACGGTGGTCATGAATGCTCTCGGAAGGAAGACACGAGGTTTGAATCAAGCGGGCGATGTTAGCAGGCCGACGGCCCCTGGCTCCAGCAACCCGCCGCGGGTGATGGGCAAGCTGGCGATGAGAAAGTCGAGAAAGGTCTTGACCTTCATCGCCTGGAAGCGCCGCGACGGGTAGATGGCGTACACCTCCCCCACCGGCAGGCGCGCCTCGGGCAGCAGCTCGATCAGACGCCCGCTGCGCACCGCCTCCTCGCTGATCATCACCGGCAGCCCGCAAATCCCGGCGCCTGCCAGCGTCGCCTCACGGGCGAAGGTGATGTTGTTGCAGGTCATCACCCGCTGGCACGGCAGATGTTCGCCCAATAGCGGCCAGTAACGCGGGGCGTCATGCTGCAGCAGGATCGCCCGATGCCCCTCCAGCCCGGCAACGCTGCGCGGCGTGCCGTGCGCCGCCAGGTAAGCAGGGCTGGCGCACAGACGTCGGCCACTTTCGAACAACTTGCGCGCGATCAGCGTGGAATCCTGCGGCTGGCCGACCTGGATGGCGATGTCCACGCCCTCTTCCAGCGGGTCCACGGATCGCGAGGTCAGCTCCACCTCGGCGTCGATCTGCGGGTACTGACGCATGAACTCGCCCAGCACGCGCCCGAGAAACAACTGGCCGAATTCGATCGGTGAAGTGATGCGTAACAGTCCGGACGGCTCGCGCTGCAGCTGCATCACTGCCTGCTCGGCCTCGGCGAAGTCGAGCATGATCTGCCGGCAACGCTCGTAGTAAGCCTGCCCCACCTCGGTCAGGCGCAACTTACGCGTGGTGCGGTTGAGCAGACGCACACCAAGGCGCTCTTCGAGCAACGCGATGCGCCGGCTCACCGTCGATTTCTGCATGCCCAGGCTGGTCGCAGCCTGGGTGAAGCTGTGGCATTCCACCACTCGGGTAAAGATCAGTGCGTCATCCAGCCCCATGATTGTTCCTCATACGCAACAAAGCATGCCAAGCCGAGAGTCTACTAGCGAAAAGGGAACGCTGTTAAATTTACTTACACTTCTCCGCCGCCCCCCCCCGAGCCTCAAGCATGCCCGCCAAACTGCAACGTCGCCTTCTCGTATTCGTGATCCTGCTGGTGTTGATCGCCGGCGCCCTGCTCGCCCAGTGGCTGCTGATCGGTCGCTACCACGAGAGCACCGACAATGCTTACGTGCAGGGCGAGATCACTCGCGTCTCCAGCCAGTTGAATGCACGTATCGAAAAGGTCCTGGTGCGCGACAACCAACACGTGGAGGCCGGCCAACTCCTGGCCGTGCTGGAAGACGCCGATTTCCGCCTGGCTCGCCAGCGCGCCCTCGCCGCCCTGGAAACTCACCAGGCCGAGCGCGCCCAGGCGCAGAGCAAGCTCGACCAGCAGGCCAGCCTGATTGCCGCCAGCCAGGCCGACGTCGCCGCCAGCCAGGCGACCCTCGATCGCGCCAAGCTCGATCTCGGCCGCGCACAGACCCTGCGCAAGCCGGGTTACGTCTCCGAAGAACGCGTCACCACCCTGGCCGCCGACAACCGCGTGGCCCGCTCGCAAGTGGCCAAGGCCCAGGCCGATCTGCAGGCTCAGCGTCAGCAGGTCGCCAGCCTGGAAGCCGAGCTCAAACGCCTGGACGCGCTGATTCTCTCGGCGCAGGCCGACCTGGAACAGGCCGACCTCAATCTCTCGCGTACGCAAATTCACGCGCCGATCAGCGGCATGGTCGGCCAGCGCTCGGCCCGCGAAGGCCAGGTGGTGCAAAGCGGCGCCTACCTGCTGTCGCTGGTACCGGATCAGGACATCTGGATCCAGGCCAACTTCAAGGAAACCCAGATCGGCCACATGCGCCCGGGGCAGAAAGCCGAACTGCTGTTCGACAGCTATCCCGACACCCCCATCGAAGGCCGCATCGACAGCCTGTTCGCCGCCTCCGGCGCGCAATTCAGCCTGCTGCCGCCAGACAACGCCACCGGCAACTTCACCAAGGTGGTGCAGCGCATCCCGGTCAAGCTGACCTTCGCCGCCGACAACCCGCTGCATGGACTGATCCGCCCCGGCATGTCGGTGGAAGTCACGGTCGATCTGCGCAGCGACGAAAGCCATGGCGGGTGATGCGCTGATCCGCCCCACGGCGGAGCCCAGCCGCCGCGACTGGATTGCGGTGATGAGTGCCATGCTCGGCGCCTTCATGGCGGTGCTGGATATCCAGATCACCAACTCATCGCTCAAGGACATCCAGGGTGCGCTGTCCGCCACCCTGGAGGAAGGTTCGTGGATTTCCACGTCCTACCTGGTGGCCGAGATCATCATGATCCCGCTGACCGCCTGGCTGGTGCAGTTGCTCTCGGCGCGCCGCCTGGCGGTATGGGTGTCGGTGGGCTTTCTGATCGCCTCGCTGCTGTGCTCCCTGGCCTGGAGCCTGGAGAGCATGATCGTGTTCCGCGCCCTGCAGGGCTTCACCGGCGGCGCGCTGATTCCGCTGGCGTTCACCATGACGCTGATCAAGCTACCCGAGCACCACCGCGCCAAGGGCATGGCCCTGTTCGCCATCACCGCCACCTTCGCCCCCTCCATCGGCCCGACCCTCGGCGGCTGGCTGACGGAGAACTGGGGCTGGGAATACATCTTCTACATCAACGTGCCGCCCGGCCTGATCATGATCGCCGGGCTGCTCTATGGCCTGGAGAAGAAGGCGCCACACTGGGAGCTGCTGAAGACCACCGACTACGCTGGCATCATCACCCTCGGCCTGGGCCTGGGCTGCCTGCAGGTATTTCTCGAGGAAGGCCACCGCAAGGACTGGCTGGAGTCGCAACTGATCGTCGGCCTCGGCAGCGTGGCATTGGTTAGCCTTATCCTGTTCGTCATCCTGCAGATCTCCCGCCCCAACCCGCTGATCAACCTGGGCGTGCTACGCGAGCGCAACTTCGGCCTGGCCAGTATTTCCAGCCTGGGGCTCGGCGTGGGGCTGTACGGCTCGATCTACGTGCTGCCGCTGTATCTGGCGCAGATCCAGGGCTACAACGCCATGCAGATCGGCGAAGTGATCATGTGGATGGGCGTGCCGCAGTTGTTCCTGATTCCGCTGGTGCCCAAGCTGATGAAGATCATTTCGCCGAAATGGCTGTGCGCCCTGGGCTTTGCCCTGTTCGGCGCGGCGAGCTTCTTCTCCGGCGTGCTCAACCTGGACTTCGCCGGCGAACAGTTCCAGCACATCCAGATCATCCGCGCGCTTGGCCAGCCGCTGGTGATGGTCACCGTGTCGCTGATTGCCACCGCCTACATCCTGCCGCAGGACGCCGGCTCGGCCTCCAGCCTGTTCAACATCCTGCGCAACCTCGGCGGCGCCATCGGCATCGCCCTGCTCGCCACCCTGCTCGATGCCCGCGCCAAGGTCTATTTCGACTACCTGCGCGAATCCATCGTGCCGACCAATCCGCAGGTGGAGGAGCGTCTGCAGCTGCTGACGCAGACATTGGGCAGCGAGCAGGCGGCCTTGGCCAGGCTCAGCCAGATCGTCCATGAACAGGCGATCATCATGGCCTACAACGATGCCTTCCATTTCATCGGCATCGCCCTGGGCGTGAGCATGCTGGCGATCCTGTTGACACGGAAATTGCCGCAGAACATGGCAGGCGGTGGCGCCGCGCATTAACGCCAACACCGCCCGATCCGTAGGAGCGGCGCCCCGCCGCGAATCGTTCGCCAAAGCACCGCAAAGCCAACAGCTTCGCCCCGGGGCGGGGCTCCTACACAGATTCCGCAGACACCGCCAGCCCCGTGGGAGGGGCTTCAGCCGCGACCATCGCCGCTACGACTGCATGGATGCAGGAGGTAGAACGAAGCAGGATGCCAGAGTCGAAGCGCCTCCCACACTCACTGACACATCACACCTGCAACAACCGATCCCGCAGCTTCTGAATCTCGTCGCGCATCTGCGCTGCGGCCTCGAACTCCAGGTCGCGCGCCAGGGCATACATCTTCTCTTCCAGCTGACGAATACGCTTGGTGATCTCGCTCGGCGAACGCAGCTCGTTCTCGTAACGCGCACTCTCCTCCGCCGCCTTGGCCATGCCCTTGCGCTTGTTACTGCGCGCCCCCGGCACCACGGCGCCTTCGAGGATGTCCTTGACCTCCTTCTGCACGCCCTTGGGCACGATGCCGTTGGCTTCGTTGAAGGCGATCTGCTTGGCGCGGCGCCGCTCGGTCTCGCCAATGGCGCGCTGCATCGAGCCGGTCATGTTGTCGGCGTACAGAATCGCTCGGCCGTTGAGGTTACGTGCGGCGCGACCAATGGTCTGGATCAGCGAGCGCTCGCTACGCAGGAAGCCTTCCTTGTCCGCATCGAGAATCGCCACCAGCGACACCTCTGGCATATCCAGGCCCTCACGCAGCAGGTTGATGCCCACCAGCACGTCGAAGGCGCCCAGGCGCAGGTCGCGAATGATCTCCACCCGTTCAACGGTATCGATGTCCGAGTGCAGGTAACGCACCTTGACGTCATGGTCGCCCAGGTAGTCGGTCAAATCCTCGGCCATACGCTTGGTCAGGGTGGTGACCAACACGCGGTCACCCGCTGCCACACGCAAACGGATCTCCGAGAGCAGATCATCGACCTGAGTGCGCGCCGGACGCACCTCGATCTGCGGGTCGACCAGGCCGGTCGGCCGCACCAACTGCTCCACCACGCGCCCGGCATGCTCGCCCTCGTAAGGCCCAGGCGTAGCGGAAACGAAAATGGTCTGCGGGCTGGCCGCCTCCCACTCCTCGAAACGCATCGGTCGGTTATCCAGCGCAGAAGGCAGACGGAAGCCGTATTCCACCAGGGTTTCCTTGCGCGACCGGTCGCCCTTGTACATAGCGCCAACCTGCGGCACCGAGACGTGGGACTCGTCGATCACCAGCAGCGCTTCGTCCGGCAGGTAGTCATAGAGAGTGGGGGGCGGCGCGCCGGACGGGCGGCCCGACAGGTAGCGCGAGTAGTTCTCGATGCCGTTGCAATAGCCCAGCTCGAGGATCATCTCCAGATCGAAGCGCGTGCGCTGCTCCAGGCGCTGCGCCTCCACCAGCTTGTTCGCCCCACGCAGGTACTCCAGACGCTGCTGCAGCTCGACCTTGATCTGCTCAACCGCCTCCAGCAAGGTTTCACGCGGGGTGACGTAGTGGCTCTTGGGGTAGAAGGTGAAGCGCGGCAGCTTCTGGATCACTTCGCCGGTCAGCGGATCGAAGGCGCTGATGCTCTCCACCTCGTCATCGAACAGCTCGACGCGAATGGCTTCGAGATCCGATTCCGCCGGGAAGATATCGATCACGTCGCCGCGCACGCGGAAGGTGGCGCGGGCGAAATCCATGTCGTTGCGCGTGTACTGCAGCTCGGCCAGGCGGCGCAGTAGCGCACGTTGGTCCATTTTGTCGCCACGGTCGAGGTGCAGCACCATTTTCAGGTACTCCTCGGGACTGCCCAGGCCATAGATCGACGACACGGTGCAGACCACGATGACGTCCTTGCGCTCGATCAGCGCCTTGGTCGCCGACAGACGCATCTGCTCGATATGGTCGTTGATCGAGGCATCCTTCTCGATGAAGGTGTCCGACGATGGCACATAGGCTTCCGGCTGGTAGTAGTCGTAGTAGGAGACGAAGTACTCCACCGCGTTGTTCGGGAAGAACGCCTTGAACTCACCATAGAGCTGCGCCGCCAGGGTCTTGTTCGGCGCCAGCACCAGGGTCGGGCGCTGCACCTGAGCGATCACGTTGGCGATGGAGAAGGTCTTGCCCGAGCCGGTCACACCCAGCAGGGTCTGGTGCGAAAGACCGGCCTCCAGCCCCTCGACCATCTGCCGGATCGCCTCAGGCTGATCGCCGGCAGGTTTGAAGCGGGTCACCAACTGAAACTCGGACATGCAGTACCTCGACAAATGGCTGTGACGCATCCTGTCGGACCGCGTCAAACGCCATGAATTGCGGGGCGATTCGGCGATAGGTCCAGGTAGAGTCGAATTACCTGGCAAAAGGCCTTAATTCAGGGCTTTGCGCTGTCGCCCCCTGGATTCAGGGTCGTTATACTAACGCCCCGTTTACGCGCCCCCTAGCGCTTTTGTCGGGGACGCCTGGCCACCCACCCCTCACTCGAGTTGCCGCACCCATCATGAGTCTCTTCTCTGCCGTCGAAATGGCTCCGCGCGATCCCATCCTGGGCCTCAACGAAGCATTCAACGCCGACACCCGCACCACCAAGGTCAACCTTGGCGTGGGCGTCTACTACAACGAGGAGGGGCGAATTCCGCTGCTGCGCGCCGTCGCAGAAGCTGAAAAGGCACGTATCGAGGCCCACGCACCTCGTGGCTACCTGCCGATCGAAGGCATTGCCGCTTACGACAAAGCCGTGCAGGAACTGCTGTTCGGCAAGGGCGCAGCGCTGATCGAAGCCGGCCGTGTGATCACCACCCAGGCCTTGGGCGGCACCGGCGCACTGAAGATCGGCGCCGACTTCCTCAAGCGCCTGCTGCCGGACGCCACCGTGGCCATCAGCGACCCGAGCTGGGAAAACCACCGCGCCCTGTTCGAATCCGCCGGCTTCCCGGTGCACAACTACCGCTACTACGATCCGTTCAGCAACGGCGTGAACCGCGGTGGCATGCTCGAAGACCTGCGTAACCTGCCGGCCCGCTCCATCGTCGTGCTGCACGCCTGCTGCCACAACCCGACAGGCGTCGACCTGCAGCTGGAAGACTGGAAAGCCGTACTGGACGTGCTGCGCGAGCGCGAGCACGTGCCCTTCCTCGACATCGCCTATCAGGGCTTCGGTGACGGCATCGAGCAAGACGCCGAAGCCGTACGCCTGTTCGCCGAGTCGGGCCTGGAATTCTTCGTCTCCAGCTCCTTCTCCAAGTCGTTCTCACTGTACGGCGAACGCGTCGGCGCCCTGTCGCTGGTCACCAGCAGCCGTGAAGAGTCGACTCGCGTCCTGTCGCAGCTCAAACGCGTGATCCGCACCAACTACTCCAACCCGCCGACCCACGGCGCCACCGTGGTCGCCAGCGTGCTCAACAGCCCCGAACTGCGCGCCATGTGGGAAGCCGAACTGGGCGAAATGCGTGACCGCATCCGCAGCATGCGCTTGGCCATGGTCGAACAGTTGGCCGCACTGGGCGCCAAGCGTGACTTCGGCTTCGTCGCCGAGCAACGCGGCATGTTCTCCTACTCCGGCCTCACCGTGGAGCAAGTGGAACGCCTGAAGGAAGAGTTCGGCATCTACGCCGTCGGCACCGGCCGCATCTGCGTCGCCGCGCTGAACAAGGGCAACCTGGACAGCGTCACCCGTGCGATCCACGCCGTGCTATAAGCCCTAGTGATAAACAAAAACGCCGGCCCATAAGCCGGCGTTTTTGTATGCGCCAACAGTCACTGTAGGAGCGGCCTCAGCCGCGAATCGTTCGACAGAGCACCGCAAAAGCCAAAGCTTCGACCCGGGGCGGGGCTCCTACACAGACCCCGCAGGTACCGCCCAACCTGTAGGAGCGGCGCCCCGCCGCGAACCTCGCCGGACTGGCAGCCATCGCGGCTAAAGCCCCTCCCACAACACCATCGCTGAAAACCCGAATTCTAACCACATAGATATCGCGGTGAAGTGTTGACTTCTCTTTTTTAATCAGTAACATACGCGCCGTTGTTCCGCGATAGCTCAGTCGGTAGAGCAAATGACTGTTAATCATTGGGTCCCTGGTTCGAGTCCAGGTCGCGGAGCCAAATTTAAAGCCTCGGTTCATACCGGGGCTTTTTCGTTTTCGGCAGACTCTCACCAGAAACTAAGTCTCAGGTTACTCATCTCCCTGAAGGAACCCGCTGCACCTGTAGGAGCCGCGCCCCGCGGCGAATCGAAAGAACACCGCAACGCCAAGAGCTTGGCCCCGAGGCGGGGCGCCTACAAAACACAAATCGCGTAACCCAGCACCCTCGCCCTATAAAAACGAAAAAGGCCGGTCAAAGACCGACCCAGACAACAGCGCTGCTGTAGTGGTTAAATCACAGCCTCAACGCTCCCGGTTTCTGAGATGAATCCAGTCAACGATCTCACCTTCCGGCACATAACCATGCACCGTTTCGCGCAGCAGCACGCGTACGCGAGCGTAATCATCCTCACTCACTGCAACCAGCAGCGCCTGCAAGCGAGCCTTGAGATCGTCCCAGGGCAGCATGTCCTCTTCCGCGCGCATGATCATCGGATGCTCCGTAGGCTTCACATCCTCGCCGATCAGCAACTCCTCGTAGAGTTTCTCACCCGGGCGCAACCCGGTGAACTCGATACCGATATCGCCATGCGGAGTGCGCTCATCGCGCACAGTCAAGCCGGACAAACGAATCATCTTTTCGGCAAGATCGGCGATCTTCACTGGCTCACCCATATCCAGCACGAACACATCACCGCCCTGCCCCAACGAACCTGCCTGAATGACGAGCTGCGCCGCCTCGGGGATCGTCATGAAATAGCGTGTGATGTTCGGATGCGTCACCGTCACCGGCCCACCCTGCTTGATCTGCTCCCTGAACAACGGAATCACCGACCCGGAAGAGCCCAGCACATTGCCAAAACGTACCATGGTGAACCGGGTCTTGTTGACGTGATGAACACCTGAGTCATCACCGAACAGCAACGGCGCAGACTCACGACTCAGCGCCTGCAGCACCATCTCGGCCAGGCGCTTGGTGCTGCCCATGACATTAGTGGGTCGCACCGCCTTGTCGGTTGAGATCAGCACAAAATTGGCAACACCCGCCTTGATCGACGCCTGCGCGGCATTGAGCGTACCGACCAGGTTGTTCAGCACACCCTCAGCGACGTTATGCTCGACCATCGGCACATGCTTGTACGCAGCGGCGTGATAGACAGTGTTGACGCGCCAGGTCTGCAGAATGTCGAACAACCGCTCGAAGTTACGGATAGACCCGAGAATCGGCACCAGCTTGATCGGCAGCGACTCCCGCTCGATTCGCTGCTGCAATTCGCCATGGATACTGTAGAGATTGAACTCGCTGTGCTCGAAAAGCAGCAAGGTCCGCGCGCCGCTAGCGAGAATCTGCCGGCATAACTCCGAACCGATAGAGCCACCAGCGCCGGTCACCAGAACCACCTGACTCTTGATACAGCGCTCAAATAAGTCTTGCCGAGGTGGCACCGCATCACGCCCGAGAAGGTCAGCGATATCCACTTCCTGGATGTCCTCGACCTTCACCCTTCCACTGGCCAGGTCGGTGAACCCTGGCACGCTGCGAACATGCAATGCATAAGGCTCTAACGCATCGAGGATCTCGCGACGTCGCGCTCGAGAAATAGACGGCATCGCAAGAAGGATCTCGTCAGCCCCCGTCTCGTCGATCATCTGCTGAATATGCTTGGGTGTATAAACTCGCAATCCGGCAATAACACGATTGGCGACTCCAGCATCGTCGTCCACGAATGCTACCGCCCGCATCGCACGCCCTAAACGCAAAGCCGCAACCAACTGATTACCAGCCGTTCCCGCGCCGTAAATAGCAACCCGGGATGTGCCTGCTACAGCGTCACGTTGCCGGGCAACAGGCTCGAGCCAATCACCGATGAAGAATTGGCGCATCCCAAGACGCAGACCGCCCAATAGCAACAGACTGAGCCACCAGTAGTTGAAAACCATAGAGCGCGGCACAACCGCCGTGGGGCCCCTGTACCAATAAACGGCAAGCGCCAACACCAGCGCCGAGAGAGATACGGCCTTTGCGATGGTAATGAGCGCATCACTACCCACATAACGCATCACTGCCCGATACATGCCCAACCGGATGAAAATAGGCAGCGCAATCAACGGAGCGACAATGAACAACCAGCCATGCCCAGAAAAGGGCTTGGCTGCATCGATTTCCCCCAAACGAACGGCAAACGACAGCCAAAGCGCAACCCAGACGAGGATGGTATCGGCCAATAACTGCAACAAACGCTTCTGGCGCCTGGGCAAACTCACCAGAAACTGGCGCAAACCGTTCATCTTCATCCCTCTGGCTGCCTCGTTACCATTCAAATGGAGCTGCCTGCTCCAGACACGTCAAACATCAACCCTCCTGCCGCAATAGACACGCCAGGTTCAATGCACCACTCGGTCGCCAGCACCTTTTCCCAAGGCTGTTTGCAGAATCAGGCTGAAATAGAGAGAGATCGACATCGACCGGATCATCTGCTGGTCAGTCTCGGCAAGCAAAGCCGGCGTAGACATATCGATCCCCTGCACTTGGGCCAGACCCGTAATGCCAGGGCGAACATCATACACTGCACGTAATTCCCGCTCGGCGATCAGCTCTTCCTGATTGAACAGATTAGGCCGAGGCCCAACCAGACTCATTTCCCCCCTGAGCACATTCCATAACTGCGGTAGCTCGTCCAGCTTGGTCTTGCGCAGAAAAGCGCCCAAGCGCGTGATCGAGGCGCTGGAGGCCAAGTGGCTCGCCACAGATGCGGTATCAACCGCCATCGTCCGAAACTTGACTAACGTAAACGGCTGCTTACCACGCCCCACACGCGTCTGACGAAACAGGGGCGCGCCTGTATCCAACAAGCCAAGAACATAGATCAAGATCAATACTGGAAAGCCGAAGAGCAACCCCAGCAAGGACAGAACAACATCAAAAACACGTATCACAGACCCAACCTCTGAAAGCCAGTCAATCCGAAGACAGGAAACAACGCCTTAACCCCTCTTCAACCGTGAAAGGTGGCTGCCAATCCAGTGTCTCGCAAGTCTGCGAGATATCTACCTGCAAAGACCCCAGCAAGCGCTGCGCCATAGCCTTTCGCCCCAACAATGCCGCGCTAAGCTTCAGAACGCCAGCAGGCACAGGAATCAGCCGTGCAGGCCGCCCCATTGCATCTCCCACTAAACGCAACAGCTCCGTAGTCGATAGATCGCGACCATCACCCGCCAGAAAGACTTGGTTGGCAGCGGCAGGATGATCGATGCAGCGAACGATCAAATCGACAAGATTGTCGATGCCAACCAGCGAACGGCGATTGTGGATAGCCCCGAGCGGTAGTGGAATCCCTTTACCAATCCAGCGAACCAGACTCCCAAAGTTACCCGGAGCCTCTGGGCCATACACCAAGGGAGGACGAATGATCACCAGCTCCATCCCTGTCTCCTGCTGGATGCGCCAAAGCCCCTGCTCAGCTTCCCATTTGGACTGGGCATAGGGCTCCATGGGGTGCGGGATATCAAGGGCAGTAAACGGGCGAACATTGACATTCCCGTTAACGCCGATAGAACTGATGAAAACGAAACGTTTCACCCCCGCTGCAGCGGCTTGGCGGGCAAGTTCCAGCGTACCGTCAACATTAACGCGGCGATATTCGGTAAGCGGATCGCCTACTCCAACATTGGTAACATGGGCCCGAGCAGCTGCATGAATAACTATTTGCTGACCAGTAACAGCCTTTCTCCAGTCGGTAGTACCAGATAGATCACCAACGACATAAGAAGGCACCTCAATTGGCGCATTCTGCGAGCGTGTGGTTACGGTCAAGTGCCCTCCCTTTTGAAGGACCAAGCGCTTGGCCAGACTTCGCCCGAGAAAACCGGATGCCCCCGTCAGCAAAAAATTCAAAAGAAAACCTGTCTGAAAAATTTAATAGGTAGCCGAAGCAAAAGCATAGGCGTACACGAGAAGATTCCGTTTTCACGGAGAGAACGCAACATCTCGCGAGTAGATATCAGATTACTCTGCCAACCGGCAGTACTCGCCCCTCCCGTACGCATCCTTACCCAATACTTATTAATGATCCGATACTTAGCGCCGTCAATAAGCAGCAAACGCACCAGGAAATCAAAGTCTGCCGCAATTTTATAACCTAGCTTGTAAAAGCCTACACGTTCGTAGGCTGAACGCCTTATAAAAACGGCGGGGTGTGGAGGCATTAAACCAAAGCGCAGCATCCAAGGCCTGAAGCCTCCAGCACGATACTGTCTAACAGGCTTACCCAAGTCGCGGTCAGAGACAAAATCCACATCGCCCAATACAACATCCAACGCTGGATCAGCAGAAAATATAGCCTCTACCTCGCTGAGGACATTTGGGTGCAGATAGAAATCGTCCGAATTAAGGATACCCACGATCTCACCTGTTGCCCGCAGCAGTCCCTTATTCATGGCATCATAGATACCTTCATCCGACTCCGAGATAGCCTCACTCACTAAATCAGGAAAACTAGCGACATGGCTCATGGTGGCATCGGTAGAACCACCATCTACGATAATATATTCAAGCTCTGAAAACCGCTGAGCAGCAACGGAATCGAGAGTTGCCAGGATAGTTCGGCCACTATTAAAAGAAACCGTAATGAGAGTAACCTTCAAAGCAGAGCCTCTATCAAACCCATTTTTTAAACAGTCAAACACCTTTACGTTCGTAAAGCATCCCAAACTTCCTTATAAAAATCTGTAGTTTCTTTAAAGCATTTATCCCAGGAAAATTTACTAGCCTGAACGTATCCCTTTTGCCGAAGAGCCTCATATAGTTCGGTACTCATAAGCGCATTGAGTTGATCAACAAAAGCATCTACTGACACAGAATCCACCAAAAGTGCAGCCTCACCAGCCACTTCAGGTATCGATGAGCATCGCGTCGAGATGACCGGGCATCCGGCCTTCATTGCCTCAAGAACAGGAATACCAAACCCCTCATAAGAGGATGGATAAATCAAGCAAAAAGCAGAGCCGTACAGAATATTGAGACTTTCTGAGGATAACCCTCGAAAATGTTTAACTCGCGAAGAAATAGAGGAGAGCTTGTTTTTTTCCTCCGTGCTGAAGGCTTGCCCACCAACCACAACCAGATCAAACTCTAGAAAAATCTTACCTAACTGTAGAAAAATGTCAAAATTCTTATATAAACTTCGATCTCCAACAAACAACAGAAAAGGCCTTTTTGAAAAATAACCTAATTCAGACGTCAGTAACGCCTTCGCATCGTTTAGAGGAAAGAAATTACGCCCCACTCCATTATAAATAACACGTACGCGCCTCTCATCCACCCAAGGGTAAAAATTCAATAAATCAGCCTTAGTATTCTCAGAAACACAAATAACTCCAGCAGACTGCTTAACCGCAAGCCGTTTCTGCAAACCATGAACGAAGCCTTTCAACCCGTGAATATAGCGCTCATAAGTAAAATCATGAACCGTACTAACATTTAACGCTGCCGAGTCGCTAGAAAATCTCAAATAGCTGCTATGAAAGATATGCGATTTACCCACCCCTCCCTTCATCCAAAACGGAAGGTAACGCCTAGGCAAAAATGATGGATATGATTCTTCCACAAACGCGATATTAGGGGAAAAAATATTATCATTAGGCTTACCACAAAAAATCGAGGACAAAGGGTCTGCCCTGGATATTAACTCAGACCAATAGAGCGATATCCCTCCAGCACGCTGCAACTCGTAAATAATACTATCAAAGACAACTCGCATGAATGCCTCGATTCAGCAGTAAAAATCACAAGAAAGAGGAAAGCGCACCAGAAAAATTTTTAATCATAGACGCCTCACTATGCAATGACACGACATCAACTCCTTTACCCTTAGAATCAAAAAGACCAGCCTTTAGTCTATCCGCCAAAGCCTCAACAGATCCAACCGAAAAAAGTGAACACTTATCAAGATACATATCAGCACCAGGTAACGCACTCATTAAAACTGGCTTATTCATATACAACGCCTCCAGCAGGACCATCGGCGTCCCCTCTCCCGCCTCAAAACGAGAGGGAATAACAACAACATCGGCTCGACGATAAAACATAGCGATATTGTCCACATGCTCATAGAAAAATATATTACTCTTAAACTCTATGAGTCGTTTGAATAGATCAGCATCCTTACCACTACCACAAAAAACGAAATCCGCCTCCCTAAAAGCGTCCGGATATCGTGACAGACACTCCAGGATCAAATCCTGGCCTTTATTATAAATCTCCATCCTGCCAACGATCAAATACACGCGCCGCCCATTGCGACCAAATGGAACCTCTAGCTCAAGACCAGAACTCTCATCTAATCGCTTGAAATCTATCCCGTTATTTACCACTACAATTCTAGCCGTGGCCGAGCGACGCCGAATCAGATCCCTGTTATATCCATTGATTGTTATATAATTTCCACAAAGCCTATAATTTAAAATATTTATAAAATCTTTAACCCGCCCCCAGAATCGACTCTTTGAAACATCCACAAGAAAGTGAGCAGACGGAATATATGAAATGCATTTAACTTTTGCCAGACGAGCCGCTATAACAGCAACCCCTCCCTTCTCCACATTCCCTTGAGCAACTAACAAAGCCTCTGGACGCCACACTTTCAGAAATAAAAAAACACGCAACACCTTCAAAAACCGGAAAAATCTCAAAAAAAATTCAAATCGACCCACCGAGCAGGAGCAAGGGCTCACCGAAAGTCCTAGTTCGCGCACCCTAGATATAAACGCCTTATTCTCCTTGTTGATCAAGAGCACTATCTCATACTGATTCTTTATCCCCTTGAGAGCACTCAGCAACTGAATTTCATGACCACCCAAATGCTCGGCATCACTGTACACAGCTAAACGCCTCAACCTCGCCTCCTAATTTTTTTAATCAGTACGACCAAGAGATATAGGGCATAAGGCAAAACCTCTTTCCTCACGGATCGCTCCTCTTGCTTAGTCAGTTGTTCATGCTTAATACTCAGACCGCCATCCCTCATTACAGCAAGGCAAGCAGACACATTACAAAACCGAACCTTCGAAACAAAAGCCGTTAGGAAAAACTTATAATCAGCAGCAATCCTCAACGAAGAATCGTAGGAGGCCACACTCCTATAAACAGCAGATCTAACAAAACTAGCAGGATGATTAACATACATACCAAAAGGGAGCTTCAAATAATTAGCGGATCGACGAGCAATAAACGCCCCCTCCTGCCGACTCACAATATCCAGATCGCCGCACACAATATCAGCAGCACCATCCTTCGCGACACCCGCAACTATCTCTATCGCATCCTTCGTATAGCGGTCATCCGAATTAATGAGCCCGATCCAACTGCCGCTCGCAAGACTTATACCTTTATTCATAGCAGCATAAACGCCACCATCTGGCTCACTCACCCAGTAATCGATAGCGTGTTCGTATTTTCTTATGATCGACAACGTTGCATCGGTAGAACCGCCATCAATAACAATGTATTCCACATTCGAGTATTTTTGCCCAAGCACACTATTTATTGTGTCCTCAAGAAACTCAGCCCCATTATATACTGCCGTAATAACACTTACTAAAGGCTGACCTTCTGCATCAACTTTATACTTACCCTGAAGACGAATACCCCCCTCAGCTATTTTCCCAACACTGTTAGGCGTTTTCATACAAACCGCACGACCGCCCTCTTGCCTTACAAAGCAGTCAGGCATTTCAGGCACGATTCGACGAAGGGTAGAATGATTTACACAAGACATTTAACTACTCGAAATACGCCAAAGTATAATGATGGACGTTAAGCGCGCGCATGTCCTGCGGCTTTACCCATAGCATATTTTTATGCTGACGAGAATCCAGAGCAATGGGGTATTGCTCTGCCAGCTTTAATCGATAAGCCAAAACTATATAGTGTGTTGAAATGTGCTCACCAGCTATAGAGTTCTCATAAAAGTGCTCATATACACCCCTGAAATCTTCTTTATGACGTTCATACTCTCGCCCTAATTCTATGTACGTAAGTCTCCTAAACGCCTCATCCAGAGCTTCTCCTTTGAGTACTCGCCCACCGGGAACAAACCACCAATCTTGGGCTGGAGCATTTTTTCGCAGCCCTAGAAGATACTCACCACAATCGTTTTCCACCAAAAGGTCTATTGCTATCAAGGGTGCTGCAGCAAGCACCGTGGCAAAATTACGCGCGTCAAGCCAACCAGGTACTGACTTATCCACGCAGCAAACCATAATTTTGAAGAAACCACTGATATGTCCGCTGTAAACCGTTATCAAGCGAGATTGTTGCCTTCCAGCCTAAAGATTCAAGACGAGAAACGTCCATCAGTTTGCGAGGTGCACCGTCGGGTTTGTTAGCGTCAAAAACCAACTCCCCCTCAAAGCCAACAACGCGCTTCATGGTTTCTGCCAACTCACGGATGGTGCAATCCACTCCGGTACCCACGTTTACATGAGAAAGCATTGGTTGAGTGTTTTTCCTGTAGACCATGTCTTCCAGTTCCATCACGTGCACACTGGCAGCAGCCATGTCATCGACATGGAGAAATTCGCGCATCGGTTTACCACTACCCCAAACGACAACCTCGGAGAGATTCGCAAGCTTGGCCTCATGAAAACGCCGCATCATCGCAGGGATAACATGACTGTTTTCTGGATGAAAATTATCATTCTGCCCATAGAGATTGGTAGGCATCACGCTCCGATAATCTCGGCCATGTTGTCGATTATAACTTTCGCACAGCTTGATACCTGCAATCTTGGCGATAGCATAAGGCTCATTGGTCGGCTCCAATGGCCCAGTCAATAGCGCCTCCTCCTTCATCGGCTGTTCGGCATGCTTGGGATATATACAGGAAGACCCCAAGAACAATAGCTTCTGCACACCAGCGGCATGCGACGCCTGAATGATATTGGCCTCAACCATCAGGTTCTCGTAAATGAAATCAGCCGGATAAGTGTTATTGGCATGTATGCCACCGACCCGGGCAGCCGCCAGATACACCTGATCGATACGATTGGCTAAAAAATAGCGCCGTACGGCGTTCTGATCGAGCAAATCCAACTCTTCACGAGAAGCAGTCAGAAGATTCTGATGTCCCAAGGCCTTGAGGCAACGGACAATAGCAGAACCGACCATACCTCGATGGCCGGCAACGAAAATCGCCTGGCTCAGATCCTGTGTCACACTCAATTCTCCACAGAAACAGGCACATCATGACCATGCTGTTTGAGCAAAGCATGCCGCTGAGCAACCTTCAAATCTTCACGAACCATCTCGGCACACATATCCTGCACCGTAATTTCAGGTACCCAGCCCAGCTTTTGCTTGGCTTTTGCAGGATCACCTAACAAAGTTTCCACTTCGGCTGGGCGGAAATAGCGAGGGTCAACACGCACCACGACATCGCCTATGCTGAGAGCCGGTGCCTTATCGCCTTCTCTAGACTCGATAATTGCTACCTCATCCACGCCTTGCCCCTCAAAGCGCAATGTAATACCGAGTTCAGCCGCAGACCACTGAATGAACTGACGCACGGAATACTGCACGCCTGTGGCAATAACAAAATCCTCCGGCTGCTCCTGCTGAAGCATCATCCACTGCATACGGACGTAGTCCTTCGCATGCCCCCAGTCACGCAGTGCATCCATATTGCCCATGTATAGACACTTCTCTAGCCCTTGAGCGATATTCGCCAAACCTCGGGTGATCTTGCGTGTCACAAAGGTCTCACCACGACGTGGCGATTCGTGGTTGAACAGAATTCCGTTGCAGGCATACATGCCGTATGCCTCACGATAGTTCACGGTAATCCAGTAAGCATAAAGCTTGGCCACGGCATAGGGTGAACGCGGGTAGAAAGGCGTCGTTTCCTTTTGAGGAATCTCTTGCACCAAGCCATATAGCTCAGAGGTGGAAGCCTGATAGAAACGAGTTTTTTTCTCCAGCCCCAATAAACGAATAGCCTCGAGAATACGCAAGGTACCCATAGCATCTACATCGGCAGTGTACTCAGGCGACTCGAAGCTGACGGCTACGTGCGACTGCGCGCCTAAGTTGTAGACTTCATCTGGTTGAACCTCTTGCAGTATTCGGGTGAGGTTAGATGAATCGGTTAAATCACCGTAGTGTAAAACGAAATTCTGATGTTCAACGTGTGGATCTTGATAGATATGATCTACTCGCTGAGTATTGAATGATGAAGCACGGCGTTTGATACCATGAACTTGATAACCTTTATCCAGCAATAGCTCAGCGAGGTAAGAACCGTCCTGACCAGTAATACCAGTAATAAGGGCTTTCTTTTGCATTATACCTTTCCCCAGCAAGCTTTTCGGCAGTTAAATATTTCAAGCACTTCTAAGAGCTTATTCTCGGAATCTATGCGCATAGAATCAAACTCCTTGAGCCGTCTCTTTCCAGCCAAAACTAGTTCCGCCACAAGATCATCATCACTATAAATACGCTCAACTGCAGTAGCAAGTTCAACTGCAGAATCCGGATCAATACATAAAGCGGCACAGCCCACCTGGGCTTTTAAAGGCTCAGAGTACACAACAGGTTTTTCCGCTAACCATGCCTCTAGAGGAGGAAGATTAGTAGGACCAAAATAAGTTGGCATCACCAATACCTTGGAAAGAGCATAGAGCCCAGACATGTCGCGCTCACTTACGAAGCCTGTAAACACTATCTGTCGTGAAAGCCCCAAACTCTCCGCAAGAACTTGTATAGTCTTTTTGTTCTCTTGGTCACCGCCACAAAAAACAGCCGAATAGCACTTACCTTTACTACGAAGAATCGCAAGCGCCTGCAAAATGCGCACGTGATTTTTATGAGGCCAAAATTGAGCGGGGTAGAAAATATAATCAGCAGGCAAGTTGAATTTTGACTCAATCTCTTTGAGATCGTGACAGTTAAATAGATTAGAAAAAGGAGCAGGCTGAAATGGCATTGAAAGTAATCGCTGCTCATCCGCACCATAAATATTACAAAGCTTACGCTTCAATTCTTCAGAGTCCGTCAATGTCAAATATGAGCGATTTATCGCGTTACGATAGAGCGCTTCACGGCGAAAAAACTCACCTTTACTAGAGACCTCGGGAAACTCTGGATGATCGCGATGACACACATCCCATACTGTAAATATATATGGAAGATAACGAAGTGATAGCGCATAGTTAGATGGACCAACAAAATAAACAATCTCCACACCCTGAGCGAGCATCTTGCTCTCGAGCCGTGTAGTTAAGTTCATTTTCGCTGTAAGCGGGGCGGAAGCTAAAAACTCATTTGCTAGCAGGAGGCTCGTTATACGCTCCAAGAAGCCAGAACGCACATATTGAACTGAAACATTACGCAAAGAATCATGCTTAACATTTTCAGCTACAGTTGTATAAATATTTATCGAAACCCATGAAGGGCAAATTTTAATAAATTGAATTATTGCATTAAGCGCCTGCTGAAAACCACCGCCACTGTGCAGTCGTTGCTCCAATACGATACCGACCTTCATTTTTTCCTCAAAATCGAAAAGCTCGCCCACGACTCAATCGAAGGTTCCGAATCGCTAAGCCATGCACGATGAGCAACAGGTTCAAAGCCATGCAACTCCGCCAACAATTCAATCTCCGGCAAAAACAAATAGCGCATACAGTGCTTTTCTCGAATCAAGTCGGCAGCGTCAGCAGTTCTGATATATGTTTCATAATTAACCTCAACAACATTCCGTTGCTCATACACTAAAGACTCAGCGATCCGCAAAACAGATAACTCTCCGTCATCCAGCCGCTTAACCCTTGTTTCAGGACGCTGAGCAAGTACAGCAGGGCCATACCAGTAGTCAAAAATGAATATACCGCCAGCATCTAAATGCGTCGCAGCAGTGGAGAAAGCAGCTTGTAGATCAGCATTCTCATTTTGATAACTGAATACGTGAAAGAGCGACAGCACCACATCAAACTTGCGCCCGGAACGATAGCTACGCACATCACCAGGAGAAAACGCCAAACGTTCACGCATATCTGGCACAAGCGCTTCACGGCGAAGTATTGCAGCCTTCAACATTGTGTCGCTTAAATCGATACCATGAACACTATGGCCTGCCTCGACAAACATTTTGGCATGAATACCTGTCCCACATCCCATCTCAAAGATTGCCTTACTGCCAGGAGCATATCTGCGCAGTAAGGAAAGTATAAAATCAGCCTCGCCATGATAATCTTTATCTCGATACAACAGATCATAATAACGGGCATATTGATCAAAAACCTTCATCACATCAGCTATCCATAATTGTACGTACAGCGTCGATAACAGTTTCCTGTTGTTCTTGAGTCAATCCCAGTCCACTAGGAACATAAAATCCACGTCGGGACATATTCTCCGAAACAGGGTGGCGCTCACCACAAAACAATCCCATTTTCTGAAAGACAGGCTGCTCATGCATTGACCAAAAAAATGGTCGAGTTCCAATCCCCATCTTACCAAGGCGCCTCATTGCTTCTTCTGCATCAAACGGAACACTAGCATCCAATATCACGCCAAAGACCCAGTAAATATTTTCAGCGTAGGAGGTGCTCGCCAGTGGTAACTGCAAACCAGATACGCCAGCTAAACCAGATTGATAAAGAGCTCCCATCTGACGCTTACGCTGTACAAACTCGGGTAACCGTTCTAGCTGGGCAACACCTAACGCAGCTTGCAAATTTGTCATGCGTAGATTCCACCCCAATCGCTCATGAACAAAGCGTTTATGGGGTTGGAAACAAAGATTACGCAAACTCCGACATTCGCTAGCCAGATGGTCATCATTCGTGACAATCATCCCGCCTTCGCCGGTAGTAATATGCTTATTCGGATAAAAACTAAATATACTAATATCACCGAAACTACCACAGGGGCGACCATGATAGGTCTGCCCGTGCATTTCGGCTGCATCTTCAATAACTTTCAGTCCATAACGACGAGCAATATCTAGCAGTGGAGCCATGTCGATAGGCAAGCCATATATATGGACAGCCATAATTGCCTTCGTGCGAGGGGAAATTTTTGCCTCGACTTGGGTCACATCCATATTCCAGGTTACTGGATCACTATCTACTAATACTGGCACTAACCCTGCACGAACAATCTGACTGATACAGGAGATAATAGTAAACGTCGGTAGGATAACCTCGTCGCCAGGCGCCAATCCAAGCGCCTCCACCGCTGCATCCAAAGCTGCAGTACCATTAGAGACGGCAATGGCGTATTTACGCCCCACGCTCTCAGCAAATTCCTTCTCAAAACGCTGAATGAAAGGGCCTTCAGAGGAGATCCAGCCAGTATCAATACACTCGGCTAAGTATTTCTTCTCGTTACCGTTTAAGAGTGGTTCGTTAACAGGAATAAAGCTCATAGTTATTTCAATCTCACCTGTTCGGTCGCAAGGGGCTCAAACCTTGTTTTATCTGCCTCTCCAGCGTAGGGGCCTTGTTTGACCTCAATGATCTCACTCGCCTCCAGCATTTTAAAACCATGCCCCCCAAAAGCCAGCAGGATTACATCGCCTTCACTGAGCGCCCGGCTCTCCAAGTAATTTTGATTTTCATCATAAAAATCAACTCTTACCTTGCCTGACTTTATGAACAGCACCTCTTTCGTATACTGAACTTCTCGCGGCACTGGATTGTGTACATGCGGAGGAATCACATAACCCTCAGGGCGGTTCATATAGCCCAGCTGCTGCGAAAAATCATCTGGGGTAAAAAATTGTATGCCATCTTCGTGATAGTTTGCTCGCAATATCAATGCAAGCATCTTTCCGTCCCAGACAATTTTCTCAATCATGGGAAATCCTCCTCAATAATAAACCGAGCGATGAACCCACTCACGAACTTCCAGATCATCACGATAGACCTGTTGGTGATAGTCAAAACCGTCCTTATGACCTTTACGCAAAGCCTCTAAGGCCAGTCTCAATTCTCTTCCCTCAAAAAAACGGGCTACTTTACCAACAGCTGAAACGATAATACCTCGCAAGCGATTATTCTCTATCGTTTCTTTAGTATTTTGCGCTTCCCGCAGAGAGGTATAGGAGTCAGAGATCCCTTGATTGAACCCTCGCTGGTAGAAATACCTCATCGTCATTCGCTCTGGCGTGACCTTATGATAAACCGACGCCCCTGGGTGAAATACGCATTTCATCTTAGAGCCCTCGACAAATCGTGAAACATGAGTTTCACCATCACCACGAAAGCGAATAAGTTCCTGCGGCATTCCGTCAGGGTGAAATCCTCCAGCCTGGAGCAAAACATCTTTACGAATTGAAAAATTACAGCCCCATACTAAATAAGGCGAAATATTCCTGGGTGAATGGGTGAACTCAATAACACTTAACGACGGAATAAAATGATAGCCTTGAGTATCAGAGCGCTTCCAAAGTTTTCTTAGCCAATGAGGTGGTTCTTCGAGAAATTTCGGGTAATTATTCCCTCCAACCATTGCCACATCGGAATCTTGAAAAGCCTCAGCAATACTTTCCAGCCAAGTAGGCAGCGCCTCGATATCATCATCAGCGAAGACGAGTATCTCTCCCTTGGCAGCCATCATGCCAGCATGACGGCCATTGTGCAGGCCTGGATCTGGCGCATAGATACCAATCAAATTAGGAATACTGCCGCGGTACTCCTCAATTACATCTGACGTAGTATCTGTTGACCCATTATCAACTACAACAACCTCGAACGCTGAACTGTCCATGCATTGAGAGGCGATAGAGTCCAGCGCTTGAGCCAACAGGTCAGCGCGATTTCGCGTAGGGATGATAACGGAGATCATAGTGACTTAAGCCTAGCCTTAACAAAAATACGCTGGCATCGTTTCTCATCACATTCAAATAAATATTTTTTCTGTATCTTATATATAAAACCAGACAGCCTTCGATTGTTCAGCACAAAGAACCTATTACACAGAATCACTTCTAAAAATTTCCGAATCAACCCCGAGCGCTCAAAAGGCCTTACCTCAATGACATCAAAATGCTTAGAAAAAATCTCAGAAATACAATCACATGAAAAGTGCCTGTAATGCTTATACTCAACTGGCTTGTTCGAATGAGGAACCGTAAGTAATAAAATCCCATCAGGAGTTAACAATGAACACAACCCTTCTAGAAATCTTGCAGAGTCTTCAGGGGGAATATGTTCGAAAACCTCCATCAATACGGCAACATCATACTTACGCTCATGAGACTCGCTAGTTATATCCAGCGAATGAAATACCACTCCCTTTAGATCTTGATTCATGGCCCTAGCAAGAGCAATTGCACGCGAAGAATAATCGATACCAGCTATGTACTTATCTGGAAAATTAAGCGCCATCTCTCTTGCAAGACGCCCGTCACCACAACCGACATCAACTATCGATGATGAGTCAACCTCTTGCAAGCGCTCCAACACATACTCAATAGTTGATATGTAGTTCATACCCCACGTATCGACAAAATGTTGAACAAACCCGCCTTTCCTAGGCATTTCACTTACGTAGTGATAGGGGAAGCAATATTCTTCATCTTGAAAATCTTGTACCTTATCACTCATTTTTTCTTCCCCATAACCGAGATCGAACAAATAATCAATAAAAATTCTTTCTTATTTAACATCATCAGGCCCGCGACGAAAACCAATAAAACAGAAACCTCTATTATAAAAAGCTTAATCATCCCATCCTCGATATAGTCATTAAGGATGACTCCAACCAAAAAACCGAAAAAAGCAACAATACTTGTGATTAAAAAATTTCTTCCGAGCCGAGAAAAATCCACCGAAAGAACCTTTGATATAAATAATAAATGAACCAATATACCGATAAACACCAAAAAGAATCTTGCATACAAAAACTCTTGCAGACCGATAGCTGCAAAATATACATAACAAGCCAGATACAATGGCATGGAAACGACTAACGCAAGCGTTTCTAGATGAGGCATTCCCGCAGCGCGATAATACTCTCCATTGAACCCGACAATCCACGCAAAACCATGGATTAATCCAAACATAGCAGCAATAACACCAACACCTTTCCAGCTATCGCCCAAAATAAATTCCGCCCCCCCTAGAAAAGCAACGCAAACAAGAACACCAAGGACAATACCAACTTGAACCAGCTTATTAATTAAATCATTATAAGCGATGCCATAGTTATTTTTATCAAATCCAGAAGAAGCCAATACACTATAAATCACAGGAAGTATTGGCACGATCAGCAAAGCGAACACGAAGCCTACCAACTGATTGCCCATTCGATACAATCCTAGCTCATGCCCTCCCAAATAAAACCCCACAACAAATGCGTCAGCCCATTGATAAAACCACACTAGAAGCCCTGTTATACCTACCCAAGCGCCAAATCGGGACAACTCTATAGCGACTTTCCCGTCAAAACCAAAGCATGGTTTCCATTTGCTCATCCGCCAAAGCATAAATACTTGAACTAACTGACCAAACAAGGTTCCAACGACTAGAGCCCAATATCCTAAGCCATGCCATGCCAGAGGAACAGAAGCAAGCCCAGGTAAACTAACTGTTGAAAAGCGAATCCAAAATAGCTTTTTGAATCCCATATCTTTTTGTAGCAGGGCACTCTGTACAGATCCTAACGCACCTAGTATTACCTGAAGAGTCATAACTTTCAGCACAGCGGTGACACGCTCATCTTGGAAAAGATTTCTAGCTACAGATGAGGCTGACATATAGAGAAGCGCTACAATGAATACTGCAAGAGTAATATTAATCCAAAAAGCGGCATTAGCTGCCGCATCAAGCTCTGTCTGACGTTGAATTAAAGCCTTTCCCATCCCCGCTTCCCAGAATATCTGGGAAAAAGCGATAACCATGAGAGCGGCTGTCATTACCCCAAAATCCTCTGGAGTAAGAAACCAAGCCAAAATTAAAAAAACAAATGGCTGAATTAACTTAGTAGAAAGCTCGGCTAAAAAAGACCATTTAAGCGCACTAGTAAAACTCATGATGCTATATGAGCCTTATACCACTTTACCCAAGCCCATATGCCATCGGACAAATTGGTTCGAGGCTCAAACCCTACTGCCGAACTAATAGCATCTATATCTGCATAGGTAGCGGGTACATCTCCGTTTTGCATCGGCAGGTAATTTTTTACTGCCTCAATACCAAGCGCATTCTCAAGGCATTTTATAAACTCCATAAGCTCAACTGGCATATGGTTTCCGATATTATAAATACGATAAGGTGCATGACTTACCGATGGATCCACTCCATCAGCAAGATACTGAGGGTTAGACAGTGGAATCTGATCAAGCACACGCACGGTGCCGTCGACTATATCATCGATATAAGTAAAATCTCGAAGCATCTTGCCATGATTAAACACATCAATAGAGCGCCCCTCAAGGATGGCCGAGGTAAATAACCAAGGAGCCATATCTGGTCTTCCCCAAGGGCCATATACTGTAAAATAGCGCAAGCCTGTCGTTGGCAATTTATATAAATGACTATAGCTATGCGCCATCAACTCGTTCGACTTCTTGGTTGCTGCGTATAGGGATACCGGATGATCCACATTATCGAGTACCGAGAAAGGCATTTTCGTATTAGCGCCGTATACACTTGAAGAGCTCGCGTACACCAAATGCTCAACCTCATTCCGCCGGCAACCTTCCAATATATTGGCAAAGCCTACTAGATTACTTTGAATATATGCACCCGGATTTTGCAGCGAATAACGGACACCGGCCTGCGCTGCCAAATTAACCACACGCTCCGGCCTTACTTCAGAGAAAATATTCGCAATGGCAGCACTATCAGAAATATCTTCTCGAAAGAACCTAAAGTTAGTATAGGGGCTTAATTGCTCCAGGCGCTTTAATTTTAGGGACGGATCATAATAGTCATTTAAACTATCAATACCAAAGACCTCGTCGCCGCGCTCAAGCAGTCGCTTGGCGACATGCATACCTATAAATCCAGCAACCCCAGTCACCAGGACTTTCATTAATCACCCCCAAAAAGATCACGTGTATATACCTTATCAGTGACATCTGCCAAGGTTTCACTCAAGCGGTTTGCGACGATGATATCCGCCTCCTTCTTGAATGACGCCAAGTCTCTGACTACACGCGAGCGATAGAACTGCGATTCTGAAAGTGCCGGTTCAAAAACAATTACATCTAATCCCTTCGCTTTTAATCGTTTCATGATGCCCTGAACTGCTGAAGCGCGGAAATTGTCGCTGCCAGCCTTCATAACCAATCTATATATCCCTACTGTTTTAGGGTTTCTCCGTAAAATATCTTCTGCGATAAAGTCCTTGCGTGTGGTATTGGCCTCGACAATCGCATGAATAATATTTTGAGGTACATTTTGGTAATTTGCCAGAAGTTGCTTGGTGTCCTTTGGCAGGCAATAGCCGCCATAACCAAAACTGGGATTGTTATAATGCGACCCGATACGATCATCCAGGCATACGCCTTCGATAATTTGACGAGTATCCAAATCATGTGTAAGCGCGTAAGTATCTAGCTCGTTAAAGAATGCGACACGCATTGCAAGGTAGGTGTTGGCAAACAGCTTGATGGCCTCAGCCTCGGTGCTATCAGTGAATAGCACCGGCACGTCCTGCTTAACCGCCCCTTGCTGCAGAAGCCCTGCAAACACTTCAGCCCTGGCCGATCGCTCGCCCACAACGATTCGGCTTGGATAGAGGTTGTCGTAGAGCGCCTTCCCCTCACGCAGAAACTCGGGAGAGAAGATGAGGTTTTCCGTGTTGAACTCCTGTCGAGTCCTTGCTGTATACCCCACCGGCACTGTCGACTTGATGACCATCAGCGCATCGGGATTGATGTCAACGACATCTCGGATGACCGCCTCAATGGACTGCGTATTGAAGTAATTAGTCTCAGGGTCATAGTCTGTCGGCGTCGCTATGATGACGAAGTCAGCGCCTTCATAGGCTTCGTTCTTATTAAGCGTCGCTCGGAAGTTGAGTGATTTGTTATCCAGAAACTCCTGGATCTCCGGGTCTTGGATGGGCGCTTGGCGGCGGTTCAGTAGATCAACCTTTTCAGGGACAAGATCCACAGCCACGACCTCGTTGTGCTGCGCCAGCAGAACGGCATTGGCCAGGCCGACGTAACCAAGGCCAGCGATGGCGATTTTCAATGGCTTCTCCCGTACTGATCATCAAAACGTACGATGTCGTCCTCGCCCAGGTAGCTGCCAGACTGCACTTCAATGATCTCCAACGGGATGCTGCCAGGATTCGCCAGACGATGAACCTCACCAAGGGGGATATAGGTACTCTGGTTCTCGCTGAGCAACAGTGTTTCACTACCTCTCGTAATTTCTGCTGTCCCCTGCACTACGATCCAGTGTTCGGCTCGATGGTGGTGTTTCTGAAGGCTCAGGCTCGCTTTGGGGTTGACCTGTATACGCTTGACCTTGAAGCGTCCACCCTCATCGATACTGTCATACCAGCCCCACGGACGGTGTACCTTGCGGTGAAGGGTGTGCTCCTCGCGAGACTGCTGGTTAAGCAGGCTGACAATCTGCTTAACGTCCTGGCAGCGGCTTCTGTCTGCAACCAGAACAGCATCTGCTGTTTCAATCACCACAAGGTTCTCAACGCCGGCCAGTGCTACAAGGCGGCTGCTGGCATGTACAAGCGAATTACTGCTTTCGGTTATCAGCACATCTCCGTGAAGGGCATTACCCTTGTCATCCTTGGGCGACACGCTCCATACGGCATCCCAGGCACCCAGGTCACTCCAGCCAGCATCCAGCGGTAGCATCTTGATGGGTAAGGCACTTCCTGGGCACTTCTCCATGACGGCGTAATCGATCGATTCGCTAGGAATCGCCGTAAAAGCCTCTTTATCGGGTCGAATAAAAACACCATCAATTCGCTTGCCCGCCCAGCTCTTAACGCTAGCCTGAAGAATATCGGGTCTAAAGCTCTCCAGAGCCGCTAGCCATACCGAGGCCTTGAGTACGAATAAGCCCGCATTCCAGTAGTAGCCGCCCTCATCCAGATAGGCTTGAGCGGTGTCCCGATCGGGCTTCTCGACAAAACGCTCAACGGTAGCAACTACCTCTTTGTCAGAAGTCACCTTGATATAGCCATAGCCCGTTTCAGGCCTGTCAGGCGTAATGCCGAGGATGACAATGTTGCCTTCAACCGCAGATTCAACCGCCCGATACATCGCAACGCGGAAAGCCTCGTCGTCAGTGATGGCCTGATCCGCAGGGGTAACTACAAGGACTGGATCTGCTCCCGATTCGCGCGCAGCGAGGGCAGCCAGAGTCAGCGCTGGTGCGGTATTACGCCCTACCGGCTCTAGCAGGAATGTTGCATTGTCGACCCCAAGCTCCCTGAGTTGCTCTTGTGCCAAAAAGCGGTGTTCTTCATTGCATACGATGTAGGGCGAAGAAGGCGCATCATTTGACTCACTACCACCCAGAAGACGCTTGATGGACTGCTGGAACAAACTGTCGTTGCCTACCAGGCAAAGGAACTGCTTTGGAAAGCCTGACCGCGATAGCGGCCACAGTCGCGTACCTGATCCGCCGCACAGTACTACTGGTTGAATAGGGTTAGTTGACGTCATGAAACATTGAACCTGTGTGGTGGGTACTGATCAAGGTAATGGCAGGCCGGTTTTCCGGCCCAACCAAACTCTAGATAGAGCGACAAAGCCGCAGATTTACTGGGCGTGTCCGCAAAGGAATGGCAACGGCTCACCCCATCCCTGTCTCCTCATCAATGCCCGGTAACAGGATGTCCACATCACTGCTCTGGTCAACATAGCGTTCTCGCAATGCATCAGCCAAAGCACGTCTAGCCGGCTTGTCGCCGTGCACCAGACGAATTTCATTTGGCCACGCGCTCATGCGGGTGACAAACCTTACCAGCCCTAACTGATCGGCATGAGCTGAATAACCGCCTATGGTATGCACCTGAGCACGAATGTCATAGCGCTGCCCGTCAAATTCCACATAGCCACTACGCGGGCCAAAGCGCTGGATTTGCCTTCCTGGCGTGCCATCCGCCTGGTAGCCGACGAAGAGCACGTCATGCCGTGCATCTCCGAGCATGGCTTTCAGGTAGTTGACGATGCGCCCACTGGAGCACATACCGTTGCCTGCGATGACGATAGCCGGCTGAGCGGTTTGCGTCAGGCGGTTGACCATCGCCAGGTGGGCCTGGTGGCTATCGACCGTTAGCAGGTTGCGGAAAGCCAGTGGGTTACGGCCTTTGGCCAATCGCGCCCTCGCCTCTGCATCCCAAAACTGATCAAGCTCGCGATAAACCGAAGTGAAGCGGCTGGCCAACGGAGAGTCGAGGATGATGGGCAAACTTGCCCACTCGAGGGCTGGCGCTTTACTGGTGTTCGGCCCGGAAGCACTCGACTGAGCCTTCGCTGACTCTTTCAGCGCTCTGCGATGGATGATGTCCTCAAGTTCGTAGAGCAGCTCTTGAGTGCGACCAATACTGAAGGCAGGGATCAGAACCGTGCCCTGGTTGCTCAGCGCATGTTCGAGCACTTTTTCCAGTCGCGCGCGACGACTGCGACGATCCTCATGCAGGCGGTCGCCGTAGGTGCTTTCGATGACCAGAATATCGGCTTTGTATGGGGCTTTAGGCGCCGGGAGGATTGGCGCATGAGGTGCGCCCAGGTCGCCAGAGAACACGATGCGTTTCTTCTCGCCCGTCTCGGGGTAGTGCAGATCAACCTCGACGTAGGCCGAGCCGAGGATGTGGCCAGCACGCTGCAAACGAATGCGAGCGTTGAGCTGCGGCGTGTCGATTAAGCTGAACCACTGCTTGTAGGGCAAGGCGGCGATGCGCTGCTCGATCAGTTTGAGGTAGCGCTCGACTTGTTTCTGGTCGCGGCTGAAACCGAGCTTGAAGGCATCCTCGAGGACGATGGGTAACAACTTGGCCGACGGTTCGCTGCAGAGAATCGGTCCTTTGAAGCCAGCCGCTAACAAATAGGGTATGCGGCCCACGTGGTCGATATGAACATGAGTCGCGACCAGAGCCTTGATGCCGTCCAGAGAGAAGTCGATTGCGAGCCTGCCCGCGCCTGCCCGACCTTCAGGGGAAGTTTCAGCGCCTTGAAAGAGGCCGCAGTCAATCAGCAGTGCGTGCTCATCATCCATCTGTAGCTGATGGCATGAGCCAGTCACACCTGTTACGGCGCCGTGATGAACAATCGAGGGGTGCCGCACGAGTCAATCCCTTAACGCTGGCAAAATTTAAAGGGACTCGGCCCAGTAGTGCGGATGACCGCTCAGAGAATGGTAATTAACTGAACCAGCTGGAAATTTGGCAACAGCGTGCCCTGTGAAAGCCCGCTCATTTTGCCGGTTTTCCATGATTTCGCAAGCATGACAAAGCGCAGTCACTCGTCCTCGTTGACCCGGTCGCGCAACTCCTTGCCTGGCTTGAAATGCGGCACGAACTTGCCGTCCAGACGTACCGACTGACCGGTTTTCGGGTTACGTCCCACACGCGGTGCGCGGTAGTGCAGCGAGAAGCTGCCAAAGCCGCGAATTTCGATGCGATCCCCCGTGGCCAATGCCTGGGACATTTGCTCCAGCATGGTCTTGATGGCCAACTCAACATCCTTGGAGGACAGCTGACCCTGATGAGTGACAATTCTTTCGATCAACTCCGACTTGGTCATGGTTTTCCCTTCTTTTTCAAGCGGCTAGAAGACTCGACGGTTCGGTTGTAGCACGCGGGTCAGCTTTTGAACAGCCCAAAAAACAAGGTGTTAGCGAGTTTTGCGGTTAGTTGTGAAAACGAGGGCTTTACGTAGGCGATCTACCTCGAGGTGAAGCTTTTGGGTATGGGCTCGATATTGCGGGATCGCCGCCATTCGCCGCGGGGCGCGGCTCCTACAGGGGGGAGCGTTGTTTTGCGGTTTGGTGTGGGAGCCCCGTCTCGGGGCGAAGCTTTCTCTGGCCCCTGGCTCGGTAAGCTAAGCTGAACTGGCGAACGCTAACGGAAGGGAATCCGATGACTGAGAAACGCTACGCCGCGCATAAGCTTCGTGATGGACGCTGGTCCAGTAGCGGGCAAATCTATCTTGTCACTACCGTAACCAATGGTCGCATCCCTGTCTTTGCTGATTTCTCAGCGGCGCGCACGCTCATACAAATCATTCGCCAGGATGAGCTGCTTGGATCGCACCAAACGCTCTGCTTTGTCGTGATGCCTGATCATCTGCATTGGCTGTTGCAACTGCAGAGTGAGGACCTGACCCGCTTGGTGGGCAGGGTCAAATCCATTTCCGCCAAGCGCCTGGGTAGGCCGATATGGCAAAAGGGATTCCATGATCATGCGTTGCGCCGGGAGGAGGATGTTCGGAGTGTGGCGAGATATGTGGTGGCAAATCCTTTAAGAGCTGGACTTGTGGAGCGAGCGGGTGATTATCCGCATTGGGATGCGGTGTGGATATGAGGGCGGTTGGGCGACGTTTTTGGGCATAGGCTTGGCATTGCTGGATGGCTACCATTCGCCGCGAGGCGCGACTCCTACAGGGCAGCGTCGTTTGGTGGATTAGCGTAGGAGCCCCGCCTCGGGGCGAAGCTTTTTTTGGGCCGGGCGAAGATTGCGGGGCTGATGTTCGCGGCGGGGCGCCGCTCCTACAAGGGCGGTGTCACTGAGGATGCAGAAATGAAAAAGGCGACCCGAGGGCCGCCTTTTTCTTGGATGAATTACCCGAACTTAGTTCTGGTTTTCCATCTGGGCACGGATCAGATCACCAATGGTGGTCGGGCCGGTGCTTTCAACGTCTTGCTTGTTACGCAGTTCCTTCATCGCGTCCTTCTCGTCTTCAACGTCTTTCGACTTGACGGACAGGCTGATGACGCGGGACTTGCGGTCGACGCTGATGATCTTGGCTTCTACTTCGTCGCCTTCTTTCAGGACGTTGCGCGCGTCTTCAACGCGGTCACGGCTGATTTCGGAGGCTTTCAGAGTAGCTTCGATCTCGTTGCCCAGGTCGATGATGGCGCCCTTGGCGTCTACTTCTTTCACAACGCCACGGACGATGGTGCCCTTGTCGTTGATCGAGACGTAGTTGCTGAACGGATCGTCTTCCAGCTGCTTGATGCCCAGGGAGATGCGCTCGCGCTCCGGGTCAACCGACAGGATGACGGTTTCCAGCTCGTCGCCCTTCTTGAAGCGACGCACGGCTTCTTCGCCGGCTTCGTTCCAGGAGATGTCGGACAGGTGAACCAGGCCGTCGATGCCGCCGTCCAGACCAATGAAGATACCGAAATCGGTGATCGACTTGATGGTGCCGGAGATCTTGTCACCCTTGTTGAACTGACCGGAGAAGTCTTCCCACGGGTTGGTCTTGCACTGCTTGATACCCAGGGAGATACGACGACGCTCTTCGTCGATGTCCAGAACCATGACTTCCACTTCGTCGCCGACGTTGACGACTTTCGACGGGTGGATGTTCTTGTTGGTCCAGTCCATTTCGGAAACGTGTACCAGGCCTTCCACGCCCTCTTCCAGCTCGGCGAAGCAGCCGTAGTCGGTGAGGTTGGTGACGCGGGCAACAACGCGGGTGTTTTCCGGGTAACGAGCCTTGATGGCAACCCATGGGTCTTCGCCCAGTTGCTTCAGGCCCAGGGATACGCGGTTACGCTCGCGATCATACTTCAGAACCTTGACGTCGATCTCGTCGCCAACGTTGACGATCTCGGACGGGTGCTTGATGCGCTTCCAAGCCATGTCGGTGATGTGCAGCAGACCATCTACGCCGCCCAGGTCAACGAACGCACCGTAGTCGGTGAGGTTCTTGACGATACCTTTGACTTGCTGGCCTTCCTGCAGGGATTCCAGCAGAGCTTCGCGCTCGGCGCTGTTCTCGGCTTCCAGGACGCTGCGACGGGAAACGACAACGTTGTTGCGCTTCTGGTCCAGCTTGATGACCTTGAATTCCAGCTCTTTGCCTTCCAGGTGAGTGGTATCACGCACCGGACGGACGTCAACCAGGGAACCCGGCAGGAACGCGCGGATGCCGTTGACGTCAACAGTGAAGCCGCCTTTGACCTTACCGTTGATAACGCCCTTGACCACTTCTTCAGCGTTGAACGCAGCTTCCAGAACCAGCCAGGACTCAGCGCGCTTGGCTTTCTCGCGGGACAGCTTGGTTTCACCGAAGCCATCTTCAACCGCGTCCAGCGCAACGTGGACTTCGTCACCGACCTTGATGGTCAGCTCGCCTTGTTCGTTGAAGAACTGGTCGAGCGGGATGACGCCCTCGGACTTCAGGCCGGCGTGAACGGTAACCCAGTCACCGTCGATGTCGACCACGATACCGGTGATGATGGCGCCCGGCTGCATGTCGAGGGATTTCAGGCTTTCTTCAAATAGTTCTGCAAAGCTTTCGCTCATGTTGATTCCTGTTGATCAAGGGCGGGGATTCGCCCAAACCACACTCCAGACAATGTGGGTTCGTTCATGTGAAAAGAGGCCTGCAGGACTAGGACTGGTCTCCCGCATGCCTCCTGGCGGATTCAGCGATTTAAGGCAATCGAGAATCCTTAACCGGCGAGATCGCGATCAGCGACCTCGCGCAGAATTCGTTCAAGCACCTGCTCGATGGAAAGTTCGGTGGAATCCAGCACGATTGCGTCGGCTGCCGGCTTGAGCGGAGCCACCGCGCGCTGGGTATCGCGCTCGTCGCGCGCCCGTATCTCGTCGAGAAGACTCGCGAGATTAACATCATCGCCCTTGGCCTTCAACTGCAAGTAGCGGCGACGGGCACGTTCCTCGGCGCTGGCGGTGAGGAAAATCTTCAGCGGCGCGTCGGCGAACACCACGGTGCCCATGTCGCGACCGTCTGCCACCAGGCCTGGCATCTCCTGAAACGCGCGCTGACGCTGCAGCAGCGCTTCGCGTACGGCAGGCAGCGAGGCAACCATGGAAGCGCCCGCCCCTATCTGCTCGTTACGGATGGCGTCGGTCACCTCCTCGCCTTCGAGGATGATGCGCTTGTCGATGAACTGCACATCCAGATGCGCGGCCAGCTGCTTGAGCGACTCTTCGTTGGTCAGGTCGATGCCGTGGTTGCCAGCGGCGAAGGCCAGCAGGCGATAGAGCGCACCGGAGTCGAGCAGATTCCAGCCCAGTTGCTTGGCCAGCAGAGCGCAAAGCGTGCCCTTGCCCGACCCGCTCGGCCCGTCGACGGTGATTACCGGGGCGTTCATGCGTTGCCCTCTACGGCCACGTTGATACCGACTTCAGCTGCCAGGGCAAGGAAGTTGGGGAAGGAGGTGGCGACGTTGGCGCAGTCGTGAATACGGATTGGCGCACTGGCGCGCAGCGAGGCGACGCTGAAGGACATGGCGATACGGTGATCGCCATGCGCCCAGACTTCGCCACCGCCAATGGCGCCGCCTTCGATGATGATGCCGTCCGGGGTCGGCTCGGCCTTCACGCCCAGCGCGATCAGGCCGTCGGCCATGACCTGGATACGGTCGGACTCTTTCACGCGCAGCTCTTCGGCGCCGCGCAACACGGTGCGACCTTCGGCACAGGCAGCGGCGACGAACAGTACCGGGAATTCATCGATGGCCAGCGGCACCAGGTCTTCCGGGATATCGATGCCTTTCAGCTTGGCCGCACGCACGCGAATGTCGGCCACGGGCTCGCCGCCGACTTCACGCTGGTTTTCCAGGGTGATGTCGCCGCCCATCAGCTTGAGAATGTCGATCACGCCAGTGCGGGTCGGGTTGATGCCGACGTGCTCCAGCACCAGTTCGGAGCCTTCAGCGATGCTGGCAGCGACCAGGAAGAAAGCAGCCGAGGAAATATCCGCCGGCACTTCGATGCGCGTGGCGGTCAGCTTGTGGCCGGACTCGACGCTGGCAGTGCTGCCCTCGACGCTGACCGGGTAGCCGAAGCCGCGCAGCATGCGCTCGGTGTGATCACGGGTCGGCGCCGGCTCGGTCACCGAGGTGTTGCCAGCGGCGTACAAGCCGGCCAGCAGCAGGCAGGATTTGACCTGGGCGCTGGCCATGGGCATTTCGTAGGCCATGCCGGTCAGGCGCTGACCGCCCTTGATGGTGAGCGGCGGACGGCCTTCCGGGCCAGTCTCGATCACCGCACCCATTTCACGCAGCGGCTTGGCCACGCGATTCATCGGGCGCTTGGACAGCGAAGCATCACCGGTCAAGGTGGTGTCGAACGGCTGCGCGGCCAACAAGCCGGAGAGCAAGCGCATGGAGGTGCCGGAGTTACCCATGTACAGCGGGCCGGCCGGTGCTTTCAGGCCATGCAGACCAACGCCATGAATGGTCACGCGGCCGTGGTGCGGGCCTTCGATGACCACGCCCATATCGCGGAATGCCTGCAGCGTGGCCAGGGCGTCTTCACCCTCGAGGAAGCCTTCGACCTCGGTGGTGCCTTCGGCCAGCGAACCCAGCATGATCGAGCGGTGCGAAATGGATTTGTCACCGGGTACGCGGATACGTCCAGCCAGCGAGCTACCAGGTTTTGCCAGGAAAATCAGATCGGTCGAGTGCATAGCGTCCACATAGGCCCTGCGGGCCAGAATTTTGCTGAAATGTTCGCGGGCCACGCGGGCGCGGGTGAACACGCCCAGCAGTTGATGCCCATCCCCGGCGTCGACCGCATCGCGCAAGGCGTCGAGGTCGTCGCGAAAAGCATCCAATGTGCGCAGCACGGCCTCGCGGTTGGCGAGGAAGATATCGTGCCACATCACCGGATCACTGCCGGCGATCCGCGTGAAGTCGCGGAAACCGCCAGCGGCATAGCGGAAAATTTCCAGGTTCTCGCTGCGCTTGGCCAGCGAGTCGACCAGGGTAAAGGCCAGCAGGTGCGGCAGATGGCTGGTGGCGGCGAGCACCTGGTCGTGATGTTCGACCTCCATCGCCTCGACATCCGCCCCCAGCTCGCGCCACAGCCCTTCGACCAGCGCCAGAGCCGCCTCGTCGCTGTGCTCGCAGGGCGTCAGGATGACCTTGTGGCGCCGGAACAACTCGGCGTTGGCCGCCTCCACCCCGCTCTGCTCGGACCCCGCAATGGGATGACCAGGAACCAGACGCACAGCCTTGCCGGAAAATGCCAGACGCGCCGCGCGCACGACATTACCCTTGGCGCTACCGACGTCGGTCAGCACGGCATTGCCGAGGTCCAGCGCGGCCAGTTGAGCGAGCACCTTCTCCATGGCCAGGATAGGCACTGCCAGCTGGATGACATCAGCCCCCTGACAGGCGGCAGCAAGGTCGCTCTCGCAACGATCGACAACGCCCAACTGCACCGCCAGACGACGCGATTCGGCATCCAGATCGACCCCCACCACCTCCCGGCACAGACCACGCTCACGCAGGCCCTTGGCGAAGGAGCCACCGATCAGGCCGAGGCCGACCACCACCAGGCGGCCGATCTTAGGAGCATTGGATTGCACTGCAGTGACAGTCACGCCGACAGCACCTTGGCCAGCGCCTCGAGGAAGCGTGCGTTCTCTCTCGGCAGGCCGATGGAGACGCGCAGGAAATTCGGCATGCGATAACCGGCCATTGGCCGCACGATCACCCCTTCACGCAGCAGCGCCTGGTTGATCGCGGCGGTGTCGCGCCCAAAATCGATGGCGATGAAATTGCCTTTGGAGGGAATCCAGCTTAGCCCCAGCTCACGCAGACCGTCCTGCAACTGCTGCATGCCGGCGTCGTTGAGGCGGCGCCCCTCAGCCAGGTAATCGGCATCGGCCAGCGCGGCGCAGGCGGCGGCCAACGCGAGGCTGTTGACGTTGAACGGCTGGCGCACGCGGTTGAGCACATCGGCGATGGCCGGCGAGCTGATGGCGTAGCCGACACGCAACGAAGCAAGGCCGTAGGCCTTGGAGAAGGTGCGCGAGACCAGCAGGTTCGGATAGCGCGCCAGGTAATCGAGACCGTCTGGCAGCTCGTCGCCTTCGGCGTACTCGATATAGGCTTCGTCCAACACCACCAGCACCGATTCCGGCACTTGGGCCAGGAAGACTTCCAGCGCATCCGGCCCGAACCAGGTACCGGTCGGGTTGTTGGGGTTGGCAATGAAGACGACGCGGGTGTTGTCATCGATGGCGGCAAGCATCGCCTGCAGGTCGTGAGCGTAATCCTTGGCCGGCACGATCTTGCCCTGCGCGCCGACCGCCTGGGTGGCGATGGGGTAAACCGCGAAGGCGTAGTCGCTGAACACGGCGTTGAGACCAGGTGCCAGATAGGCACGGGCAACCAGTTCGAGGATGTCGTTGGAGCCATTGCCCAACGTCACCTGCGCGGCGTCGACACTGTAACGGGCAGCCAGCGCAGTCTTTAGGGTGAAGCCATTGCCATCCGGGTAGCGGGTCAGTTCGTCCAGCTCGGCACGAATCGCTGCCAGCACCTTGTCGCTCGGGCCGAGCGGGTTCTCATTGCTGGCCAGCTTGACGATACCGGCCGGATCGAGCCCCAGCTCACGGGCCAACTCGTCGACTGGCTTGCCTGGTACGTAGGGGGACAGCTTTTGCACGCCTGGCTGGGCCAGGGCTAGGAAATCGCAACTCATTACACAACCTCATTGTCTCGACCGAGCACCACAGGCTTTGCAGGAGCGACCTCAGTCACGAATATCGCGGCTAAAGCCGCTCCTACAAGAGCTCGGGCTTACAGCACCGCTTTCGGATAGGAACCCAGCACCTTCAGCGCCACGGCTTCCTGAGCGAGTTTCTCCAGCGCATCCTTGATCAGCGGATCGCGGTGATGACCAACGAAATCGATGAAGAACACGTAGGTCCACTTGCCACTGCGCGAAGGACGAGTCTCGATGCGAGTCAGGTCGATGCCGTTATTGTGGAACGGCACCAGGAGCTCGTGCAGCGCACCCGGCTTGTTGCGCATGGAGACGATGATCGAGGTCTTGTCGTCGCCGGTCGGCGGCACTTCCTGGCTGCCGATGATGAGAAAACGCGTGGAGTTGTCCGGGCGATCCTCGATCTTCTCCGCCAGCTTGGTCAGGCCATACAGATTGGCCGCCATGTCGCCGGCGATGGCCGCGCTGTTCCACTCGCTCTTGACCCGCTTGGCCGCATCGGCGTTGCTGGAAACCGCCACGCGCTCGACGTTCGGGTAGTGCGCATCCAGCCACTTGCGGCACTGCGCCAGCGACTGGGCATGGGAGTAAATGCGGGTGATCTTGTCGGTCTTGGTGGTTTCACCGACCAGCAGGTGATGGTGAATGCGCAGCTCGACTTCGCCGCAGATGACCATGTCGTGCTCGAGGAAGCTGTCGAGGGTGTGGTTGATCGCGCCTTCGGTGGAGTTCTCCACGGGCACCACGCCGAAGTTGACCGCACCGGCAGCCACTTCACGGAACACCTCGTCGATGGCCGCCATTGGCACGCTGATCACCGCATGACCGAAGTGCTTCATCGCCGCTGCCTGGCTGAAGGTGCCTTCAGGGCCGAGATAAGCGACTTTCAACGGGTTTTCCAGGGCCAGGCAGGAAGACATGATTTCGCGGAACAACCGCGCCATTTCCTCATTGCCTAGCGGGCCCCGGTTGCGCTCCATCACGCGTTTAAGCACCTGAGCTTCGCGCTCGGGGCGATAGAAGACGGGCGACTCGCCCTCCTTCAATTCCTTCATCTTCACACGGGCGACTTCTTCGGCGCAGCGCGCACGGTCGCTGATCAGCTCGAGGATGCGCTCATCGAGGTTGTCGATGCGTACCCGCAGCGCTTGCAGTTCCTGCTCCGACATATCAGGCGCGCTCCTTCTCGAACTCGGCCATATAGGCCACCAGCGCCTCGACCGCATCCATGCCAACGGCGTTGTAGATGGAGGCACGCATGCCACCGACCGAGCGATGCCCTTTCAAGTTGAGCAGGCCGCGCTCATCAGCGCCGGCGAGGAAGGCCTTGTCCAGCTTCTCGTCAGCCAGACGGAACGGTACGTTCATCCAGGAACGCGCGTTGTGGGCGATGGGGTTGCTGTAGAAATCGCTGTCGTCGATGGCCTTGTACAGCAGGTCCTTCTTGGCGCGGTTGATGCGCTCCATGGCCTCGACGCCGCCCTGCTCCTTCAGCCACTGGAAGACCAGGCCGGAGAGGTACCAGGAATAGGTCGCCGGGGTGTTGTACATAGAGCCGTTATCGGCGGAAATCTTGTAGTCGAGCATGGTCGGGCAGCTGGAACGGGCGCGACCGAGCAGGTCTTCACGGACGATCACCACCACCAGGCCGCTCGGGCCGATATTCTTCTGCGCGCCGGCGTAGATCAGGCCGAACTGCGACACGTCCAGCGAGCGCGAGAGGATGTCCGAAGACATGTCGGCGACCAGCGGGGTATCACCGACCTGCGGCACCCAGTCGAACTGCAGGCCGCCGATGGTCTCGTTGCTGCAGTAATGCACATAGGCAGCGTCTTTCGAAAGCTGCCAGTCGTTCTGTCCGGGGATAGCGAAGTAGTCGTGCGCCTTGGCGCTGGCAGCCACGTTGATGGCGCCATAGCGACGCGCCTCTTCGATGGCTTTCTTCGACCAGATGCCGGTTTCGACGTAGTCGGCCACGCCGTCTTCCGGCAGCAGGTTCAGCGGAATCTCGGCGAACTGCTGGCTGGCACCGCCCTGCAGGAACAGCACCTTGTAGTCGTTGGGCACAGCGAGCAGATCACGCAGGTCCTGCTCGGCCTGGCTGGCGATAGCCACGTACTCGTCGCTGCGATGGCTCATCTCCATCACCGAGAGGCCCTTGCCTTGCCAGTCGAGCATCTCGGCCTGGGCGCGTTGCAGTACAGCGGTCGGCAGCGCGGCCGGGCCGGCGCAGAAGTTAAAAGCTCGCTTGCTCACGTCTGTCTCTCTCAGATTCACAGAACGCCACCACCAGGCGATGGCATGTCCACACTGTCACCGTGTCTATGGGAGGGGCTTTTAAAGCCCCTCCCACAGAGCCCGACTTCACTCTTCGCTGCCTTCCTCGGCGTCGGCGACTGGTGCGTCGGCGCTTTCGGCGACTTGAGCGCCCTCTTCACCTTCGACCAGTTCGTCCTCTTCCACCGCAGTCGGCTCCTGCACACGCTCCAGGCCGACCAGGGTCTCGTCCTTGGCCAGCTTGATCAGAGTCACACCCTGAGTGTTACGGCCGGAGCTGGAGACTTCGTCGACACGGGTGCGCACCAGGGTGCCCTGGTCGGAAATCAGCATGATTTCCTCGCCGTCCTGTACCTGGATGGCACCGACCAGCTTGCCGTTACGCTCGCTGGTGACCATGGCGATCACGCCCTGGCCGCCACGACCGCGACGCGGGAACTTGCCCAGGCCGGTGCGTTTGCCAAAGCCACGCTCGGAGGCGGTGAGAATCTGCGCACCGGACTCCGGAATCAGCATGGAGATCAGTTGCTGATCCTTGCCCAGGCGCATGCCGCGTACACCACGGGCGGTACGGCCCATGGTACGCACCTTGCTCTCGGCGAAACGCAGCACCTTGCCGGCATCGGAGAACAGCATGACTTCCTTGGCGCCGTCGGTGATGGCGGCAGCAATCAGGGTATCGCCCTCTTCCAGCTTCAGCGCGATCAGACCGGCGCTGCGCGGGCGGCTGAACTGCACCAGCGGGGTCTTCTTCACGGTACCGAATGCGGTGGCCATGAAGATGAAGGCGCCGGTCGGTTCGGCGACCAGTTCAGGGGTTTCACCCTCGACTTCTTCGACTTCCTCGGCCTCGACCACTTCGGTGGCTTCGCCTTCGATCACCACGCCTTCGTCGTCCAGGTCTTCGTCAGCACCGGCGCTCTGCTGCAATGCTTCGAGGTCGATCTGCAGCATCGCGGTGATGCGCTCGCCCTCATCCAGCGGCAACAGGTTCACCAGCGGGCGACCGCGCGCGGCGCGCGAAGCTTCGGGAATCTCGAAAGTACGCAACCAGTACACCTTGCCCTTGCTGGAGAACAGCAGCAGGGTCGCGTGACTGTTGGCAACCAGCAGGTGCTCGACGTAGTCCTCGTCCTTCACCCCGGTGGCCGACTTGCCCTTGCCGCCGCGACGCTGCGCCTCGTAGGCGGCCAGCGGCTGGCTCTTGGCATAGCCACCATGGGAGATGGTAACGACGCGCTCTTCTTCGGTGATCAGGTCGGCAATGGTCAGATCCAGACGCGAGGCGACGATCTCGGTGCGACGGGCATCACCGAACTCGGCCTTGACCTTCTCCAGCTCCTCGCGGATGACTTCCATCAAGCGCTCGGGGCTGGTAAGGATGCGGATCAGCTCGCCGATCAGACTGAGGATTTCCTGGTACTCGGCCAGCAGCTTCTCGTGCTCCAGACCGGTCAGGCGGTGCAGACGCAACTCGAGGATGGCCTGAGCCTGCTCCGGCGACAGGTAGTACTTGCCATCACGCAGACCGTATTGCGGATCGAGCCCTTCCGGACGGCAGGAGTCGGCACCGGCGCGCTCGACCATGGCCTCCACGGCGGACGACTCCCAGGCAGTGGCGATCAGGCGTTCCTTGGCCTCGGCCGGCGTCGGCGAGGCCTTGATCAGCTCGATCACCGGGTCGATGTTCGACAGTGCAACGGCCTGACCTTCGAGGATGTGGCCACGCTCCCGTGCCTTGCGCAGCTCGTAGACGGTACGGCGGGTCACCACTTCGCGGCGGTGACGGACGAACACCTCGAGCATGTCCTTGAGGTTCATGATCTTCGGCTGACCGTCGACCAGCGCCACGACGTTGATGCCGAACACGCTCTGCATCTGGGTCTGGGCGTACAGGTTGTTCAGCACCACGTCCGGCACTTCGCCACGACGCAGTTCGATCACCACGCGCATACCGTCCTTGTCGGACTCGTCACGCAGCTCGGTGATGCCTTCGATCTTCTTCTCTTTGACCAGCTCGGCGATCTTCTCGATCAGACGCGCCTTGTTCAGCTGGTAGGGCAGCTCGGTGACCACCAGTTGCTGGCGACCGCCGACCTTGTCGATGTCTTCGACCTCGACGCGGGCGCGGATATAGATGCGCCCACGACCGGTACGATAGGCCTCGATGATGCCGGCACGGCCGTTGATGATGCCCGCAGTGGGGAAATCCGGGCCGGGGATGTACTGCATCAGGTCATCGACGGTAAGGTCGGCATTGTCGATCAACGCCAGACAGCCATCGATCACCTCGGAGAGGTTGTGCGGCGGGATGTTGGTGGCCATGCCCACGGCGATACCGCTGGAGCCGTTGACCAACAGGTTCGGCACCTTGGTCGGCATGACCGCCGGGATCTGCTCGGTACCGTCGTAGTTGGGCACCCAGTCGACGGTTTCCTTGTCCAGGTCGGCCAGCAGCTCGTGGGCCAGCTTGGTCATGCGCACTTCGGTGTATCGCATGGCCGCGGCGTTGTCGCCGTCCACCGAACCGAAGTTGCCCTGGCCATCAACCAGCAGGTAGCGCAGGGAGAAGTCCTGCGCCATACGTACGATGGTGTCGTACACCGCGGTGTCGCCGTGCGGGTGGTATTTACCGATCACGTCACCGACCACACGGGCGGATTTCTTGTAGGGCTTGTTCCAGTCGTTGCCCAGTTCGCTCATGGCGTAGAGCACACGGCGGTGTACTGGCTTCAAGCCATCGCGCGCATCCGGCAGCGCACGCCCGACGATCACGCTCATCGCGTAGTCGAGGTAGGACTGTTTCAGCTCGTCTTCGATATTGACCGGGAGGATTTCTTTGGCCAGTTCGCCCATGAGAAGCCTGGTTCCTTTTTCTGGTGAAACTCCGCGTCATTCTTCCTGAACGCCATGGAGCTCGTCGCGATAGCCTCAAGCCATCAGCGACTCACGACAAATCAACGAGTTATGTCACGATTCGATGCAGTGAATGTGGCTGTAGTCAGCCCCCTTGAAAACTGCCGGAGATTACCACAAAGCGCGCTACACACCTACCCCGAGCACCCTCACTAAGAAGCGGAGCAAACGAGACGAAAAGACGCGAAACCACCAACCTGCAGCAGCTGCCGCACGGCCAGTGAACGCAAAGGCGTCGCCCCAGGGCGGGGCTCCTACAGAAAGTAAGCCGTGCTCGATCAGCTCAGTGCAGGCGCTTGCGACACATCAGCTGCGCCAGCTTGGCACTGTCGGGGCGCTCGATCACGCCTTTCTCGGTCACGATGTAGTCGACCAAATCAGCCGGCGTCACATCGAACACCGGATTGACGGCGTGCACATCCGCCACGACGCGATGCCCCGCCACCTCCAGCAGCTCACGACCATCACGCTCTTCGAGCACGATGTCTTCGCCGCTTTCCAGACTCATGTCGATGGTCGAACTGGGCGCCACCACCATGAGGCGCACGCCGTGATGCATGGCGTTGACTGCCAACTGATAGGTGCCGATCTTGTTCGCCACATCACCATTGGCGGTGATGCGGTCAGCCCCGACTATGACCCAGGTAATGCCCTTGGTTTTCATCAGGTGAGCAGCAGCCGCATCGGCATTGAGGCTGACCGGCACGCCGTCGCCAGCCAATTCCCAGGCAGTCAGCCGCGCGCCCTGCAGCCAGGGACGGGTTTCATCGACATAGACCTGCTCGACCAGACCCTCCAGGTACGCCGCGCGAATCACCCCGAGCGCCGTGCCAAAGCCGCCGGTCGCCAGCGCACCGGCATTGCAGTGAGTCAGCAGCACCTGCGGGTTGCCCTGATGCTTGCGAATCAGCTCCATGCCCAGTTGCGCCATGGTCAGGTTGGCCTCACGGTCGCTGAGATGAATCCCCACCGCCTCGGCCTCCAGCAGAGCCAGGATATCGTCGCCATCCTTGAGTCGCGCCAGGCGCTCACGCATGCGCTGCAGGGCCCAGAACAGGTTTACCGCGGTAGGACGCGAGCGCTCGAGACTGGCAAAGTCCGCCTCCAGCGCCTCGCGCCAGTCACCACCTGCCTGCAGCCGAGCCCGGACGCCCAGCACCAGGCCATAGGCAGCAGCGATGCCGATAGCCGGCGCACCACGCACCACCATGTCGCGAATCGCGTCAGCCACCTCGGCGGCAGAATCGAAGCGCAACCAGGTCTGCCGATGCGGCAGCAGGCGCTGGTCGAGCAGGTACAACGCACCATCGCGCCACTCGATTGCCTGAACCTTCTCCACCGCCAGCAATTGCTCGCGCATCGCGCACTCCATCTGTCACCGCCAAAAAATCGCGGATTATACGCAGACCGACCAAGACCAGCCGAACAATCCAGCACGCCCTCACGACTTCAAGCCAGGTGCGTTCATCTATACACTGGCGATCTTCCTTGCACCGATCAAGCCAGACGGACAATCCCCCATGCCCGAAGCCCCTCTCGACCTGCTGCTCCTGCCCACCTGGCTGGTGCCCGTTGAGCCGGCCGGGGTGGTGCTACGCGACCATGGCCTAGGCATCCGCGACGGACGCATCGCACTGATCGCGCCGCGCAGCGAAGCCCTGCGCTACACGGCAACCGAGGTGCGCGAGCTGCCGCATTGCCTGCTCGCCCCCGGGCTGATCAACGCCCACGGCCACGCCGCAATGACGCTTTTGCGCGGCATCGCCGACGACCTGCCACTGATGACCTGGCTGCACGAACATATCTGGCCCGCCGAGGGTAAGTGGGTCGACGAGGATTTCGTCCGCGATGGCACCGATCTGGCCATCGCCGAACAGATCAAGGGCGGCATCAGCTGCTTCTCCGACATGTACTTCTACCCGCAGACCGCCGCCGAACGCGTGCACAACGCCGGCGTGCGTGCGCAGATCACCGTCCCTGTCCTGGACTTCCCGGTACCCGGCGCACTCAACGCTGCCGAAGCGCTGCGTACGGGCCTGCAGCTGTTCGACGACCTCAAGCAACACCCGCGTATTCGCATCGCTTTCGGCCCCCACGCGCCTTACACGGTCAGCGACGACAAGCTGGAACAGATTCGCGTACTGGCTGACGAGCTGGATGCCGGCATTCATATGCATGTGCACGAAACCGCGCAGGAAGTGGCCGAAGCCATGGCCAAGCACGGCGAACGCCCACTGGCGCGCCTGGCTCGCCTCGGCCTGCTCGGCCCGCGCTTCCAGGCGGTACACATGACGCAGATCGATGACGAGGACCTGGCGCTGCTGGTGGAGTACAACTGCAGTATCGTGCATTGCCCCGAGTCCAACCTCAAACTGGCCAGCGGCTTCTGCCCGGTCGAACGCTTGTGGCAGGCCGGCGTCAATGTCGCCATCGGCACCGATGGCGCCGCCAGCAACAACGATCTCGACCTGCTTGGCGAAACCCGCACCGCCGCCCTGCTGGCCAAGGCCGTGGCCGGCTCCGCCACTGCCCTGAACGCTCACAGCGCGTTGCGCATGGCCACCTTGAACGGCGCCCGCGCACTGGGACTGGGAACACAGACCGGCTCGCTGGAACTGGGCAAGCTGGCCGATGTGGTCGCCTTCGATCTTTCCGGCCTGGCCCAGCAACCGATCTACGACCCGGTATCGCAGCTGATCTATGCCAGCGGCCGCGACTGCGTGAAGCATTTGTGGGTTGGCGGCAAGCAACTGCTGGATGACGGCCGCCTGACGCGCATGGACGAAAGCGAGCTGATTGCCAAGGCCAGGGAATGGGGAGCCAGGATTGCCAGCAAGTAACACTGCTTATCCTCCCCTCTCCCGCTTGAGGGAGAGGGGCCGGAGGAGAGGTCTGCCAGGTAACACCGAGCTACTCGCCTGACCCTCTCCCCAACCCTCCCCCATAAATGGGAGAGAGGGCAGGCCACGCATGAACGAAATAAATGAGCAGCCGATAAACCTTGGGCGCGACAACATTCCCAAACCACTGCGACAAACTGACATACATTGAACGAATCCGCGCCGCCCCACGCCCGTTCTTAAACTGGCAACATAGCGGCGATACGCTTTCCATGCTTTGAATAGAGATGCTTATGAGCAACGTCGACCGCGCCGAAATCGCCAAATTCGAGGCCCTGGCACATCGCTGGTGGGACCGCGAAAGCGAGTTCAAACCTCTGCACGATATCAACCCGCTGCGTGTCAACTGGATCGACGAGCGCGTCGGCCTGGCCGGCAAACGCGTACTGGACGTCGGCTGTGGCGGCGGCATCCTCAGTGAAGCCATGGCCCAGCGCGGCGCAACGGTGATGGGCATCGACATGGGCGAAGCACCGCTGTCAGTCGCCCAGCTGCACCAGCTGGAGTCCGGCGTCGAAGTCGACTACCGACAGATCACCGCCGAAGCACTGGCAGAAGAAATGCCGGAGCAGTTCGACGTCGTCACCTGCCTGGAAATGCTCGAGCACGTACCCGATCCCTCCTCGGTCATCCGCGCCTGCCACAGGCTGGTCAAACCGGGCGGCCAGGTATTCTTCTCCACCATCAACCGCAACCCCAAGGCGTACCTGTTCGCCGTGATCGGCGCCGAGTACATCCTGCGCCTGCTGCCGCGTGGCACCCACGATTTCAAGAAATTCATCCGTCCGTCCGAGCTCGGCGCCTGGAGCCGCGCGGCCGGGCTGGAGGTCAAGGACATCATCGGCCTGACCTACAACCCGCTGACCAAGCACTACAAGCTGGAGGCGGATGTCGACGTCAACTACATGATCCAGACGCTGAGGAAAGACTGATGCGTTTGCGCGCTGTACTGTTCGACATGGACGGCACCCTGCTCGACTCGGCGCCGGACTTCATCGCCATCACCCAGGCCATGCGCGCCACTCGCGGCCTGCCGCCATTGGCAGACAAGGCCATACGTGACCAGGTATCCGGCGGCGCTCGCGCCATGGTCGCCTGCGCTTTCGATGAAGACCCCGACTCGGCCGCATTCGAAGCCCTGCGCCAGGAGTTCCTGGAGCGCTACCAGGAACACTGCGCAGTCCTCACCCGCCCGTTCGATGGCATCGAAGCCCTGCTCGACGACATCGAAGAGGCGCGCCTGTTGTGGGGCGTCGCGACCAACAAACCGGTGCGTTACGCCCAGCCGATCATGCAGGGTCTGAATCTGGCCGAGCGCTCGGCAGTGCTGGTCTGCCCTGACCATGTCGAGCAAAGCAAACCCGCGCCGGACATGCTGCTGCTCGCCTGCCGGCAGATGGGCGTCAAACCCGAGGAAGTGCTGTTCATCGGCGACGACGCGCGCGACATCGAATCCGGCCGCGCCGCCGGCTGCCGCACGGCAGCGGTGACCTATGGCTATATCCACCCCGAGGACAACCCACGCAACTGGGGCGCCGACGTGGTCGTGGACCACCCCCAGGAACTGCGTGCGATGCTCGATCGCGCCCTGTGCACTTGCTGATCGCGCAAGGCGGGTGAACCCGCCACTCTGCCATTTGGCGGGCCTAGCCCACCCTACCAATCAATGCTCCCCCGAAGGACCCTGAACATGTTCGACTACACCGCCCGCCCAGACCTGCTCAAGGATCGCGTCATCCTGATCACCGGTGCCGGCCGCGGTATTGGCGCGGCCGCCGCCAAGAGCTTCGCCGCCCATGGCGCGACGGTGCTGCTGCTGGGCAAGACCGAGGCCAACCTGAGCCAGGTTTATGACGAGATCGAGGCGGCCGGCCACCCGCAACCGGTGGTGATCCCCTTCAATCTGGAAACCGCCCTGCCGCACCAGTACGACGAACTGGCGGTGATGATCGAGAACGAATTCGGCCGCCTCGATGGCCTGCTGCACAATGCCTCGATCCTCGGCCCGCGCACGCCACTGGAACAACTGTCCGGTGACAACTTCATGCGCGTGATGCACGTGAACGTCAACGCCATGTTCATGCTCAGCAGCACCCTGCTGCCGCTGCTCAAACTGTCGGAAGACGCCTCCGTGGCCTTCACCTCCAGCAGCGTCGGTCGCAAGGGCCGCGCCTACTGGGGCGCCTACGCGGTATCGAAATTCGCCACCGAGGGCCTGATGCAGGTCATGGCTGATGAGCTGGACGGCATCGCCAACGTGCGTGCCAACAGCATCAACCCGGGCGCCACCCGCACCGCCATGCGCGCCCAGGCCTATCCGGGGGAAAACCCGGCGACCCGCCCACTGCCGGAAGAGATCATGCCGCTCTACCTCTACCTGATGGGCCCGGACAGCAAGGGCATCAACGGCCAGGCGTTCGACGCCCAGTGATTACCGGCCATGGCCCGCTGCCAGTCAGCGAGCCATGGCACGACAAAAATCCGCCGCCGCCCTTGCCAAGCGGCAGCACATTGCCAGCATCGCCGCCAGGCAACCGGCAACCCCTTGCCGATCAGTGCTTTTAAAAACACCTAAGTGACTGACTTCACAAGACTTTAAGCTCACCTGAACCACCTGGCACGAAATTCGCTCTAACCCTCTCGTCGCACCATCAGCGCCAGAGGTTCAGCTCCATGGTTCCCCCCAGCCAATCCAACACCATCGATTTCGATGCCGCCAAGCTGCAGCGTCTCGGCTTTACCGGCAGTCGTAATCTGCCGCTCAAACCCGCGAACCTGATAGAGCTGCGCCACCAACTCAGCCTGCAACTGCAGACCAGCCTGGACGTGGAACGAATCCTCACGTTGTTCTTTCGCGAAGTGCAGCGCCTGGTGGCGCTCGATGCGCTGGCTTTTCAGCATCCGTCGCATGACCTGCGCCTCGAGCTGGGCGAGCGCGCCCCGCACTCGGCCGGCTATCGCCTGAGCCATGAGGGGGAATACCTGGGCGAACTGATTTTCCGTCGTAAACAGCGCTTTGCCGAAGACGAGCTAATCCAGCTGGAGTCGCTGCTGGCCAGCCTGCTATTCCCGCTGCGCAACGCCCTGCTCTACCGCACCGCGCTGCAAAGTGCGCTGCGCGACCCGCTGACCGACACCGGCAACCGCATCGCCATGGACCAGGTGCTGCAGCGCGAGGTGGATCTGGCCCGCCGCAACCTGCAACCGCTGTCACTGCTGATGCTCGATATCGACCACTTCAAGAGCATCAACGACAACCATGGCCACACGCTTGGCGACGAAGTGCTGAAAGCGGTCGCCCAGACCCTGAAGAACCAGTTGCGCAATATCGATATGGTCTTTCGCTACGGTGGCGAGGAGTTTCTGGTGATTCTCTCCGGCACCAACCGTGAGGGCGCTGCGCTGGTAGGCGAGCGCCTGCGCTTTGCGGTGATGGAACTGCAATGCCTGGATGCCGGCCGCGCCATCGACGTGTCCATCAGCCTGGGCTGCTCCAGCCTGCTGCCGGGCGAGTCTGCCGAAAGCCTGCTGCGCCGCGCCGATAACGCACTCTATGTGGCCAAACGCGAAGGCCGTAACCGCCTGTCCATGGCCGGCTGAGAGGCCGCTCTGCGTAGCCCGGATGAAATCCGGGAATGCTCTGAAGGCAATGGTTTAGGCTGAATTCGGGACACAGAATGAAAAAGGGACTCCGCGGAGTCCCTTTTCAATTATCAGCGCTTGCGGCCGAAACCGGGGCGCTGACCATCGCCGGCGGGCGGACGCTTGCCGGGTGTTGCCGGGCGTGGCTTGCGTGCCGGACGCTCGGATAACTCGACGGCCGGGCGCGGCTGACGCTTCTTCACATCGCTCGGGCGCTCCGCTACCGGCGTGCCGCGACCATTTTCACGACGTTCACCACTGTCTTTTCGCGGGCCACGCGGCGCGCGCTGCTCGCCATCCTCACGGCGCGGCGCACGGCTCGGGCGGGCATTTTCGGCACCTGTCTCATCCTTGGCCGGACGCAGCACACGCTTGCCACGCACCTCGACCGGCTTGGCCGACTTGCGCTGCAGGCGGTCGAGCTTCTCGCGGGTCTTTTCCTTCATCGCTGGCAGCGCCTGCGGGGTCAGGCCGACTTCGGCGCTGAGAATGTCCACTTCACGCTGGTCCATTTCGCGCCAGCGGCCCATGGTCAACTCGGAAGTGAGGAACACCGGGCCGAAGCGCACGCGCTTCAGGCGGCTGACCACCAGGCCCTGGGACTCCCACAGGCGACGCACTTCGCGGTTACGCCCTTCCATCACCACGCAGTGATACCAGTGGTTGAAGCCTTCGCCGCCGGGCGCTTCCTTGATGTCGGTGAACTTGGCCGGACCATCCTCGAGCATCACGCCATTCTTGAGGTTCTCCAGCATTTCCTCGGTGACTTCACCACGCACACGCACCGCGTATTCGCGGTCCATCTGATAGGACGGGTGCATCAGGCGGTTGGCCAGCTCACCGTCAGTGGTGAACAGCAACAGGCCGGTGGTGTTGATATCGAGGCGACCGATATTGATCCAGCGGCCCTCTTTCGGACGCGGCAGGCGATCGAATACGGTGGGGCGACCTTCCGGGTCGTCACGGGTGCAGATCTCGCCGTCCGGCTTGTTGTAGATCAGCACGCGGCGAACCGAACCGGTGATTTCTTCGCGCTTGAGCAAGCGGCCATCAAGAGCGATGGCATCGTTGGCATCGACGCGCTGGCCCAGGGTCGCCGCAGCGCCGTTGACCTTGACCCGACCTTCGGCGATCCAGGTCTCGATCTCGCGGCGCGAGGCCAGCCCGAGGCGGGCCAGGACTTTCTGCAGTTTCTCGCCTGCAGGACGCGGTTGTTCGTGCTCAGTCATCTTGGGCACCTCCCGGTGTAGTAGTTGATGATCGAAGGGCGCGCATCATACGCGCTGTAGAGCCCATAGGGTAGACGATACTGCGGCATTCGCCTGGCAAAAGCAGGAACAGAGTACGGATCGTAGGAGCCCCGCCCCAGGGCGAAGCTTTTGCGTATGCCCCTGTATTATCGTCGCCCCGCCATTCGCCGCGAGGCGCGGCTCCTACAACGGATGGGCGGTCAATACTTGCGCCTTCCGGTGGCCTCCAGCGCCAGCAAGCGCATATCGGCCTCGGCCAGCAGCGCCAGACGCTCACCCTTGTCCAGGCGTTTCCAGCCTTTGATTTCCTCACGGCTGCGGCCACAGCCCAGGCAGATGTCCTTTTCGAATTCACAGACCTTGATGCACGGACTCTTGCTCATTGGAACGCCTAAACCAGAAAGGATCGGATGGGCGCAAGAATAAAGGCCGAGGGACAAACAGCGAGATTGAAGTATTCGATAAAGGGCTTAAGCGATATCAATGCAACGGCTGATCGCCGTCCAGGTCGGCCAGATCATCTTCGACCGCATCATCCTCTTCGTCCTCTCCCAGAAGCAGGTCATCGAAATCAGTCTTGAGCCCCTGCTCCATGTCGTCCAGCTCGGCCAGCAGGCTACGGAAGCTGGTTTCCTCGCGAGGCTCGGCGGTTTCGCCGTCTTCCTGCAAGGCCAGATCGGCACGCGCCTGCAACCCGGCCGGCACCTCGGCATCGTCGTCCAGCGCCAGCTCGGGCTCCGGTTCCAGCTCGCGCAAAGCGGCGAGTGGCGGCAGTTCGTCGAGGCTCTTCAGGTTGAAGTGATCGAGAAAGCCCTTGGTGGTGGCGAACATCGCCGGACGCCCCGGTACGTCGCGATAGCCCACCACGCGAATCCACTCACGCTCGAGCAGGGTCTTGGTGATGTTGCTGTTGACCGCCACGCCCCGCACGTCCTCGATCTCGCCACGGGTAATGGGCTGGCGATAGGCGATCAGCGCCAGGGTTTCCAGCAGCGCACGGGAGTAGCGCTGTGGGCGCTCCTCCCAAAGCCGGCCAACCCATGGCGCGAAACGCTCGCGCACTTGCAGACGGTAACCCGAAGCCACTTCTTTCAACTCGAACGCTCGCCCTTCGCAGGACTGTCGGAGGATCTCCAACGCCGCCTTGAACTGCTCGGGTTCGGGCCGCTCGCCCTCTTCGAACAGTTCGAAGAGGCGATCGAGCGACTGCGCCTTGCCGGAAGCCAGCAGAAAAGCTTCGAGCAATTGCGCCAGGTCTTTGGGGTCGTTCAGGTTCATTCGGCACGGGCTCGGACATGGATGACAGCGAAAGGCTCATTCTGCACCAGCTCGACCAGGGATTCCTTGATCAATTCGAGCACCGCCATGAAGGTTACCACCACGCCGAGACGCCCTTCCTCGGCGGCGAACAGCTCGACGAAAGGTACGAAGGCTCCGCCCTTGAGGCGCTCCAGCACTTCACTCATGCGCTCGCGGGTAGACAGCGCCTCGCGGGTAACCTGGTGGCTTTCGAACATGTCGGCGCGGCGCAGCACCTCAGCCATCGACAGCAACACCTCCTCCAGGCTGACGTCCGGCAGCAGCTTGCGCGCGCGGGCTTCGGGTGCATCCAGCTTCGGCACGGTCACGTCGCGGCCGACACGCGGCAGTTCGTCGATACCTTCGGCGGCGGCCTTGAAGCGTTCGTACTCCTGCAGGCGGCGGATCAGCTCGGCACGCGGGTCGTCTTCCTCCTCCTCGGTTTCGTTCGAGCGCGGCAGCAGCATGCGCGACTTGATCTCGGCGAGCATGGCGGCCATCACCAGGTATTCGGCAGCCAGCTCCAGACGTACCGAATGCATGAGTTCAACGTAGCCCATGTACTGCTTGGTGATCTCGGCAACGGGGATATCGAGAATGTCGATGTTCTGCTTGCGGATCAGATACAGCAGCAGGTCCAGCGGCCCTTCGAAGGCTTCGAGGAAAACCTCCAGGGCATCCGGGGGAATGTACAGGTCCAGCGGCAATTCGGTGACCGCCTCACCATAAACCAGGGCGAACGGCAGCTCCTGTTGGGCGCCGGCCTGACTGTCCGGGGTTGGCGTGGCGGGCTCACTCATCGACTGGCGCTCCTTCAGCGGTAATTCAGGCCCATGGCCATGCGCACTTCGGCCAGGGTTTCGCGCGCTTCGTCACGCGCGCGCTCGGCACCTTCGGCGAGGATGCTGCGCACCAGATCCGGGCTTTCCTCGTAGTCGATGGCGCGCTGCTGCAGGGGTATCAGCTCGGCCTGCAAAGAGGAGCACAGCGCGCTCTTGCAGTCGAGGCAACCAATCGAGGCGCTACGACAGCCCTCGATCACCCAGTGCAATTGTTCGTCACCGGAGTACAGCTGATGCAGCGACCAGACCGGGCAACGCTGCGGCTCACCCGGATCGTCACGGTGTACCCGTGCCGGATCGGTGGGCATGCGCCGCAGTTTTTCCTCGAGCTCGGCATCGCTATCACGCAGGAATATCGCGTTACCGCTGGACTTGGCCATCTTCTGTCCATCCAGGCCAGGCACCCGCGAAAACTCGGCAAGAATCGGCTGCGGCTCGCTCAGAATCACCTTGCCGCCACCTTCCAGATAGCCGTACAGGCGCTCCTGGTCGCCAAGGGTGATGCTGGTTTGTTCCTTGAGCAGGGCCCGCGCCGTCTCCAGCGCCTGTGCGTCACCCTGCTCCTGATAGGCCTTGCGCAGGTTGCTGTAGAGCTTGCCGAGCTTCTTGCCCAGCTTGCCGATGGCCGCTTCGGCCTTCAGCTCGAAATCCGGCTCGCTGCCGTACAGGTGGTTGAAGCGGCGCGCCACTTCACGGGCAAATTCGATGTGGGGGAGCTGATCGGCCCCCACCGGCACCTGTCCGGCTCGGTACAGCAGGATATCCGCAGCCTGCAGCAGCGGGTAACCGAGAAACCCGTAGGTGGAGAGATCCTTGCTGCCCTGGTGCTCCTGCTGCTCCTTGTAGGACGGCACGCGCTCAAGCCAGCTTAGTGGGCAGATCATCGACAACAACAGGTGCAGCTCGGCGTGTTCCGGCACCTGCGACTGCACGAACAGCGTCGCGGAGCTGGGGCTGACGCCAGCAGCCAGCCAGTCCACCGCCATATCCATGACGTGCTGGGAGAGCTGGCCGGCATCGGCGTATTCGGTGGTCAGGGCGTGCCAGTCGACGATACAGAAGAAGCAGTCGTACTCGTGCTGCAACTTGACCCAGTTCTTCAGCACGCCGTGATAGTGCCCGAGGTGAAGACGTCCGCTCGGACGCATCCCTGACAGCACCCGACGCTCGGAGTCGTTAAGGCTCAAACCGTTCTATCCAAAATCCAAACAAGACCAGGGAGTATAGGGCAGCTGCATCCACAACGGAAAAGGCGGTGTCAGAGATCATTGAACGGCGTCGGATCACCGCAGCCGACGCGCAGGACTTCCGGACTGTCGTCAGCAAGATTGACCACCGTGGACGCTTCCAGCCCACCAAAACCACCGTCGATGATCAGGTCGACATGGTGTTCGAGAACCTGGCGCATTTCGTAGGGGTCGGACATGGGCAAGTCATCGCCCGGCATGATCAGGCTGACGCTCATGAGCGGCTCGCCCAATTGCTCCAGCAACGCCAGGGCGATCGGGTGGCTGGGTACGCGAATGCCGATGGTACGTCGCTTGGGGTGCAGCAACATGCGCGGCACTTCGCGAGTGGCGTTGAGGATGAAGGTGTAAGGACCCGGTGTGTGATTCTTCAGCAAGCGGAAGGCTGCAGTGTCGACCTTGGCGAACAGGCCAATCTGCGAAAGGTCTCGACAGACCAGGGTGAAATTGTGCTTGTCGTCGAGTTGACGCAGGCGACGAATGCGCTCTACGGCATTCTTGTCACCGATCATGCAGCCCAGCGCATAGGAGGAGTCGGTCGGATAGACCACCACACCGCCGCCACGAATGATTTCCACGGCCTGTTTTATCAGGCGTGCCTGTGGGTTTTCCGGGTGAACCTGGAAAAATTGACTCACACTTGCTCCCAGCTCATGAGATGACAGCGGATGGCTGTGCATGTTCGAAGCGCTCCCAGAGCGCAGTCAGGTCATCAGGCAACGGGCGATACATGCCCAACTCGGACCAGTCGCCAGGCGCATGGAAATCACTGCCGACACTGGCCATCAAGCCGAACTCGCGCGCCAGAATCGCCAGGCCACCGACTTGTTCAGCGGGCTGCATGCCATTGACCACTTCCAGGGCATGACCGCCAGCCGCCGCGAAATCGGCCACCAGGCGTCGACGCTTACTGCGAGTAAAGTCGTACTGCCACGGATGCGCCAGGCTGATCCAGGCTCTGGCCGAACGCAGCGTGGCGACGGTTTCTTCCAGCATAGGCCAATGTTGCTTGACGTCGCCCAGCTTGCCCGAGCCCAGCCACTTGCGAAACGCCTCGGCGCGATCACGCACATGGCCGGCGCGCACGAGAAATTCGGCGAAATGTGGCCGGGCCGGCGCATTGCCGCTATCGCCCAGCTCCTGCTGAACGGCCCGCGCGCCCTCCAGAGCGCCTGGCATACCTTTGGCGGCGAGGCGTCGGTCGATCTCTTGCGCACGCTGCCAGCGCCCATGGTGCAAGGCATCGATGGCAGCACACAGCGCCGGCGCCTCGCGCTCGAAGGCATAGCCCAATACGTGGATGGTCGCTCCACCCCAGGTGCAGGACAGCTCGATGCCGTTGATCAGTTGCATGTCCAGAGCCGTCGCTGCGCGGCGTGCCTCATCCAGCCCTTCCAGGGTGTCGTGATCGGTCAGTGCCAGCAGCCTCACACCACGCTCATGCGCCCGGGCCACCAGTACGGCGGGGGCCAGGGCGCCATCGGAGGCGGTGCTGTGGCAGTGCAGATCGACAATCATGGCGGCGCTTTCGTTGAGATTGATGTTTGTTATTATGCCCCACATCCGCGCCAAGGCTGTTGCCGTGTGGCGAAAATGCTTCATCCCTCCCCGCTTCGACCCCAAATAAGGATTGAGATGCTCTACGCCATCATCGCCACCGACGTCGAAAACTCCCTGGAAAATCGTCTGGCCACCCGCCCTGCTCACCTCGCTCGTCTGGAGCAGTTGAAGCAGGAAGGTCGCCTGCTGCTGGCCGGCCCGCACCCGGCCATCGACAGCAATGATCCAGGCCCGGCGGGCTTCAGCGGCAGCCTGGTGGTTGCCGAGTTCGACTCCCTTGAAGCTGCCCAGCAATGGGCCGACGCCGACCCATACCGCACAGCCGGCGTGTATGCCAACGTTTTGGTCAAACCCTTCAAGAAAGTATTGCCCTGACGAAGTGCCACCCACGCTGCTTTCGCACACAAGGAATCGCGATGCGCTCGATCCCGCTGTCCCTGCTGGTCACCGTGATGCTGACCTGTGCTTCAGTACAGGCAGAAGAACAACCCGCTCAGCCTTCCGCCCCAGCAGCTGCGGTCGACAGCCAGGTGCTGGAACAGCGCCTGGCGCAGAGTGAGCAACTGCGCAATGAGCAGGAAGCGAGTAGCGCCGTGCAACTGCAGCGCCTGCGCCAGGAAAATCAGCGCCTGCGCCTGCAACTCAAGGAAAGCCAGGCGCAGGCTCAACCCCGGCTGCTCAGCGAGGAACAGACCTGGTTCGCCCTGGGCGCAGCCCTGAGCCTGATCTCGATGCTGTTCGGCGTCCTGTTGCGTGGCTCTCGCAAGACCCGTCGCGAGTGGATCAACTGAGCCATGAACCGACTGCTGCTGATCGATGATGATCAGGAACTCTGCGAGCTGCTTAACCGTTGGCTGACCCAGGAAGGCTTTCAGGTCACCGCCTGCCACGAAGCCGCTGGCGCCCGTCAGGCACTTGCCGCACAAGCCCCCGAGGCTGTGGTGCTGGACGTGATGCTGCCGGACGGCAGCGGCCTGGAGTTGCTCAAGCAGCTACGGAGCGAGCATCCGGACCTGCCAGTGCTGATGCTCTCCGCCCGCGGCGAACCGCTGGATCGCATCCTTGGCCTGGAGTTGGGCGCCGATGACTACCTGGCCAAGCCCTGTGACCCTCGCGAGCTGACCGCGCGCCTGCGCGCCGTGCTGCGCCGCACCGTGCCCGCGCCGGCCAGCAGCCAGCTGGAGCTGGGCGATCTCAGCTTCAGCCCCAATCGCGGGGTGGTCAGCATTGGCGAGCATGACGTTCCCCTGACGCTTTCCGAAAGCCGCCTGCTGGAGGCTCTGCTGCGCCAACCAGGTGAGCCGGTGGACAAACAGGCATTGGCGCAACTGGCCCTGGGACGCAAATTGACCCTGTATGACCGCAGCCTGGACATGCACGTCAGCAACCTGCGCAAGAAGCTCGGCCCGCACCCGGACGGCCGCCCACGCATTCTCGCCCTGCGCAGCCGCGGCTATTACTACGCACAGTGAGTACGCCCTGACGCAGCGTAAATAACCCGCAACATCGCCTTTACCCAAGCTTTACCCACAGCTGACTGCCCTTGACCTTGACCGCCGCATACTGAGCCCATCCGGTCGTTACCGGTTTCGAGACAAGGAGAATCACCATGCGCAAGACCCTCACCGCCCTGCTGCTCGCTGCCACCCTGCCGACCCTGGCCTTCGCCATACCCATGCAAGACGGCGGCCCTCGCCACCATGACCGCGGCCACGGCATGTTCAAGGAGCTGAACCTGAGCAAGGAACAGCGCCAGGAGTTTCGCAAACTGATGGACGAGCAGATGAAAACCCATCGCGACATCACCAAGCGCTACCTGGACAAACTGCCAGAAGCCGAAAAGCAGGCCATGAAGAAGGAACTGGACAAGGCTCGCGCCGACCAGCACAAGGCCCTGCGTGACCTGCTCAACCCCGAACAGCAGAAAGCCTTCGACGAGCACCAGAAGAAAATGGAAGCTCGCCGCGCAGAAATGGCCGAATTCAAGGCCTGGAAGGCCGAGAAGGACAGCAAGACCAACTGATCCGTCACCCTAGGGTCTGTTCCCGCTTCATCGCGAGACGCGTTGCTGCGAGAAATGGCCCCTGGTTAGGCGCAGGACGCAGGTAATGGTTGTTCCCTTGCCAAGTCCTGCAACGACAGCGGGGGGCCATTTCCCGCGCAACCCGAAGGGCCGGGCCTGTTTTAACGCGATGCAGCGTTACTCGATGGCTCATTTGGGCGACCAAACTTCGCATCTCGTGCCTTGCCTCGCGTTAAAACAGGCTCCGGCGCGGCCGCGAATGAAACGGGAACAGACCCTAAACCCGCCGCCGCGCTCCCTGAGCCCGGCGGCTTTTGCATGAGGAATCACCGTGCGTTCACTGTTCTGGCGCATTCTGGCGACCTTCTGGCTGGGCATCGCTCTGGTGGCCGCTCTGTCGCTGCTGCTTGGCCGCGCCCTGAATCAGGACGCCTGGATTCTGAGCCTGCACCCAGGCCTTGACGATCTCGATAGCAAGTGGGTCAAGCGCTATGAACAGCAAGGACCAGCAGCAGCCCAGGATTTTCTCGAACAGCGCAAGCGCAAGTACCGTATCGACACGCAGGTGCTTGGCGAGAGCGGCCAGCAACTGGTCAAAGGCACCTTTCCGTCCCGTGCTGCCGCCTTCGAGGCGCGCCACGGCGACGACCGTCGCTTGCCATGGCGGCGCCTGACCGCCGAATACACCAGCCCGGAAAGCGGTGAAAGTTACCTGTTCATCTACCGTATTCCGCACCCGGAACTGGCAGCCTGGCACCGCGGCAGCCTGTTCTGGCCACTCAGTGCCATCGCCATTGCCCTGGTGGTGCTGACGCTGTTCAGCCTGATGCTGACGCTGTCGATCACCCGCCCGCTGGATCGCCTGCGCGGCGCCGTGCATGACCTCGGCCAGACCGCCTACCAACAGAACAGCCTGGCTCGTCTGGCCACGCGCCGCGACGAGCTGGGCCTACTGGCCAAGGACTTCAACCGCATGGGCGAGCGCCTGCAAGGCTTGATCGGCAGCCAGCGCCAGTTGCTGCGCGATGTTTCCCACGAACTGCGCTCGCCCCTGGCGCGCCTGCGTATTGCACTGGCACTGGCGGAGCGCGCCGATACCGCGGAGCGAGAACGGCTCTGGCCCCGCCTGAGTCAGGAGTGTGATCGACTGGAGGCGCTGATCAGCGAAATTCTTGCCCTGGCCCGCCTGGACGCTGATCCGGGCGCCGCACAGCCCGTCGATCTGGCCGCTCTGCTCGGCAACCTGCAGGAAGACGCGCGCCTGACCGCTCCGCAACAACAGCTGCAGATCGATCTAGACCCACGCGCACGCCTGGAAGGCTGGCCAGACATGCTGGAGCGCGCGCTGGACAATCTGCTACGCAATGCCTTGCGTTTCAGCCCAGCGGATCAACCTGTCCTCATCAGCGTGCAAAGCCAGGGGCAAAACGTAACGCTGAGCGTGCGCGACCATGGCCCAGGGGTCGCCAGCGAACACCTGGAGCAATTGGGTAAACCGTTCTTCCGTGCACCGGGCCAGAGCGGCTCCGGCCACGGCCTCGGCTTGGCTATCGCGCGGCGGGCAGCGCAGCGTCATGGCGGTGAACTGCTGTTGAGCAACCATCCGCAAGGTGGCTTCATCGCGACGCTCAGCCTGCCGGCCAGGCAGCAGGCAGGCTGAGTGCGTTTCGCTCAGCCCTCCCAGGCGCTGACGAAATCCTCGACGCGGACCTCCGGGGCGCGGCGCAGCTCACGCTCCGGTGTACCAAGGTAGAGGTAGGCGATGATCTGCTCGTCCGCCGCCAGGCCCAGCCCCTTGGCCACATGGGCGTTATAGGCCATGTCGCCGGTACGCCAGACCGCACCGATACCCTGAGCATGGGCGGCCAGCAGCATGCCATGCGCGGCGCAGCCGGCTGCTATCACCTGCTCGGAAGCAGGCACCTTGGGGTGAGCCTGCACCCGGGCGATCACCACCACCAGCAATGGCGCGCGCAGCGGCATGCCACACGCCTTGTTCAGCGCCTCCGGCGTAGCCTGCGCATCGGCGACCTGCAGGGCTTCGGCGAACAGTTCCCCCATACGCTCACGCGCTGCCCCTTCAACCGTCAGAAAACGCCACGGACGTAGCTGGCCATGATCCGGTGCGCGCAGGGCTGCGCGAAACAGCATCTCGCGCTGCGCGGCATCCGGGGCCGGTTCGACCAGGCGAGGAACGGAAACACGGTTGAGCAGAGCGTCGAGGGCATCCATCGGCCACCTCCGAAAGACTAAAGAGGGCGCATTCTCAATGCTGCAAGCTGCAAGCTGCAAGCTGACCAGCGCACGGAGCTGATGTCAGAAGCCTGTCGAGCCGTAGCCCGGATGCAATCCGGAGATCGCTGGCCCCGGATTGCATCCGGGCTACCCGCTAACCTGCAGCCGCCGTCAGGCTACCCGGTCGGGCGATATCACCGGTTGCACCGGCGGAGTGAGCGGCGGCAGACCGTAAGCCTTGCGCGCATCGTCGCAACGCGGGTTGTGCTCACCGTTCGCCCATGACGCTTCGAACTCGCGACAGCTACTCGAGCGCTGTTCGTACATGGTGCAACGCACACCACAACCGACGTCGCCTAACAGTTGCGTGCAACGTGCCGGTTTGCTCTCCGTGCCACGCATGGCGACGTAATGGGGGCTGATCTGGATGACCTGCTCGTCCGGAACGCTACCGCCCGCGGATTGGCACTCGCCCCAGAAGAAGGACACACGAAAAAACGCGCAGCAGGCGCCGCACGTAAGGCAGGGATTAGCTTCGGACATTTGAGGAGAACTCGGAAACCGACGGACGTCGGCAACTGGCGGCTATTCTATGCTCGGCAATGCGCTTGTAAAGCCCCCACCGTTGCGGTTTACAGCCGCCCGTGCGCAGGTAGAATGGCGCATTTTCCAACCCGCCAGAGCCCTCTACATGGCCTTGCCGACGCTGCGCATCATCGGTTTCATCATCGGCATATTCCTGATTACCCTGGCGATCAGCATGGCCATCCCGATGCTGACCCTGCTGATCTTCGAGCAGCCTGAAGATCTCAATGCCTTTCTCTGGTCCAGCCTGATCACCCTGATCACGGGTCTCGCCCTGGTGATTCCCGGCCGGCCGCAGAACGCTCAGTTACGCCCGCGTGACATGTACCTGCTGACGACCGGGAGCTGGACCTTGGTTTGCAGCTTTGCCGCGCTGCCCATGATGCTGATCGCCCATATCAGCTACACCGACGCCATCTTCGAAACCATGTCCGGCATTACCACGACAGGTTCAACCGTGCTGACCGGGCTGGATGACATGTCGCCCGGCATTCTGATCTGGCGCTCGATGCTGCATTGGCTCGGCGGCATTGGCTTCATCGGCATGGCCGTCGCCATTTTGCCGCTGCTGCGCGTGGGTGGCATGCGCCTGTTCCAGACCGAATCCTCGGACTGGGGCGAAAAGGTCATGCCACGCTCGCACATGGCCGCCAAGTATTTGTTGCTGATTTATCTGGCCCTGACCCTGCTCGGTTTTCTGGCCTTCTGGGCTGCGGGCATGAGCCCTTTCGACGCCATCAACCACTCCATGGCATCGATTTCCACGGGCGGTTTCTCCACCTCCGATGCGTCCCTGGCACACTGGCCAGAACCGGCCGTGCATTGGACGGCAGTCGTGCTGATGCTGCTCGGGGGCATGCCATTCATGCTCTATGTCGCCTTCGTTCGCGGCAATCGCCAGGCGCTGTTCAAGGACCATCAGGTTCGCGGCTTCATCGGCTTTCTGCTGCTGACCTGGCTGGTATTCGGCACCTGGTTGTGGATCAACTCGGACTACGCCTGGCTCGACGCCTTTCGCATTGTCGCGGTGAACGTCACCTCGGTGGTCACCACCACCGGCTTCGCCCTCGGCGACTACACCACCTGGGGCAGTTTCGCCGTGCTGCTGTTCTTCTACCTGACCTTCGTCGGCGGCTGTTCCGGCTCGACATCGGGCGGTTTGAAAATCTTCCGTTTCCAGGTCGCCTACGTGCTGCTCAAGGCCAACCTCATGCAACTGGTGCACCCGCGCGCAGTGATCAAACAGCAGTACAACAATCACAACCTGGATGAAGAGATCGTCCGCTCGCTGATCACCTTCTCCTTCTTCTTCACCATCACCATCGGTGTCCTGGCTCTGGCCCTGACCCTGGTCGGCCTGGACTGGGTCACGGCGCTGACCGGCGCCGCCACCGCCGTGTGCAACGTCGGCCCGGGCCTTGGACCGATCATCGGCCCGGCCGGCAACTTCGCCAGCCTGCCGGACTCGGCCAAATGGCTGCTCAGTGCCGGCATGCTGCTCGGCCGCCTGGAAATTCTGACCGTACTGGTGCTGGTCACCCGTAGTTTCTGGAAACACTGACCGATGCCACTAGCCAGCCTGCGCATCCTCGCCTTCATCAACGGCATCTTCCTCGTCACCCTGGCGCTGAGCATGCTGGTACCGGTGATCACCCTGTTGATCTTCGAGCAGCCGCAGGGCATCAATGCCTTTCTCTGGTCAAGCCTGATCACCGCGCTCACCGGCATCGCCATGATCGCTCAGGGCAGGCCCCAACAAACGCAACTGCGCCCCCGCGACATGTACATGCTGACGGTGTCGAGCTGGGTGATGGTATCGATCTTCGCCGCCTTGCCATTCATTTTCGCCGAACGGGCGAGCATCACCGATGCATACTTCGAGAGCATGTCCGGCATCACCGCTACCGGCGCTACCGTATTCAGCGGCCTCGACGACATGTCTCCGGGTACGCTGATCTGGCGTTCACTGCTGCACTGGCTGGGCGGCATCGGCTTCATCGGCATGGCCGTGGCGATCCTGCCGATCCTGCGCATCGGGGGCATGCGCCTGTTCCAGACCGAGTCGTCGGACCGCTCGGAAAAGGTCATGCCGCGCTCGCACATGGTCGCCAAGTACATGGTGCTGGCCTATGTCGGCCTGAGCACACTCGCGGTGCTGGCGTTCTGGTGGGCTGGTATGGGCCTGTTCGATGCGATCAACCACGCCATGTCGGCGATCGCCACCGGTGGTTTCTCCACGTCCGACTCTTCACTGGGCAAATGGCAGGAACCGGCCATTCACTGGGTCGCCATCGTGGTGATGGTGCTTGGCAGTCTGCCGTTCGTGCTCTATGTCAGCGCCCTGCGCGGCAACTACCGCGCACTGTTTCGCGACGCGCAGGTGCGTGGATTCCTGCTGCTGCTGGTGGGCAGCTGGTTCGTGCTGGCGGGCTGGAAATGGCTCACCACCGACCTGTACTGGCTCGATGCGCTGCGTCTGGTGGCGGTGAACATCACCTCTATCATGACCACCACCGGCTTTGCCGTGGGCGACTACCACCTGTGGGGCCCGTTCGCCAGCATGATGTTCTTCTACCTGGGCTTCGTCGGCGGCTGCTCCGGCTCCACCGCCGGCGGCCTGAAGATCTTCCGCTTCCAGGTCGCCTACATCCTGCTCAAGGCCAACCTCAGGCAGCTCATTCACCCCCGTGCGGTGATCAAGCAGCAATACAATCGCCACCGCCTGGATGAAGACATCGTCCGTTCGATCCTCGCCTTCGCCTTCTTCTACACCATCACCATCGCCACCCTGGCGCTGGCGGTGGCGATGTGCGGGGTGGACTGGATCACGGCCCTGACCGGCGCTGCAGCGATGGTCTCAGGCGTTGGCCCTGGCATGGGCGAGATGGTCGGTCCGGCTGGCAACTACGCCACCATCCCCGACCTGGCCAAGTGGCTGCTGAGCTTCGGCATGCTGCTCGGGCGCCTGGAAATCCTCACCGTGTTGGTGCTGCTGTTCCCGGCCTTCTGGCGTCACTGAGCAGGCGCGCTACGCGAGCCCGCGACGACTGCGATACTCACCAGGCGTTTCACCGAACCAACGGCGAAACGCCCTGAAGAAGTTGCTCGGATCGGCAAAGCCCAACAGATAGGCCACCTCCAGCAGGGTCAGGTCGACCTGACCGAGGTACTGTTCGGCCAGCTCACGACGGGTGTCATCGAGCAGTTGCTGGTAGCTGGTGCCCTCCTCCTGTAGGCGCCGCTGCAGAGTACGCTGTGACAGGTGCAGCGTTTGCGCCACCACTTCACGCCGCGGCTCGCCCTGAGGCAAAAGGCGACACAGCACCTGACGTGCCTGATGGGTGACGCGACTGCTGCAGAAACGCGCCAGGTATTCGCCAGCAAAACGGTCATGCAGTTGCGCCAGCGCCTCATTGGCACTGGGCAAGGGCGCTTCCAGATCGGCACGCTCGAAGATCAACCCGTAATGCTCGGCATTGAACTTCAGCGGAGCCTGGAACACCTGCTGATAAGGCGCCGGGTCGGCAGGTGGCGGGCCTTGCAGGCGAATCTCGCGCGGGCGCATGGGCTTGCCGGTCATCCAGCGGCAAAAGGCCAGGCAGTATGCCAGCGACGCCTCGGCGCTCTGCCGGGCCGGCGGCAGGCGGTCGCCATGAATGGCCAGGGTCAGCGCATAGCCGTCGGGTTGCGGCAAGAAATTCAGGTCCGCGCCTTCACCGATGATGCGCTGGTAGCGCACCAGACGGGTGAAGCCATCACGCAGGTTGCGACTGGACATCAGTGCATAACCCACCACATGGAAGGACGCCGGGCGTACCACTTGCGCCATGTTCAGGCCGATCGCCGGGTTGCCCGACAGCGCCACGGCGCGCTGCCACAGACGGGTCATGCCGTCCTGCGGGAAGCGCGCATCGGGGTCGCTCAGCGCGGCGTAATCCATGCCCAGTTCGGCGAACAGGCTGGTGCAGTCTACGCCGCCCAGCTCCAGCGCCTGCACGATGGCCAAGGCCCAGTTGGAAGAGGTGGTTCTTTCGCTCATCGTCTTGTTCTTGTGATCAATCAGCAAGGCCATGGTTGGCGGCGCAAGGATACTAGACTGGCACCTTAAGTCAGTGGCCCACGGAGACAGCAGGTCTAGACTCGTAGGTGACAATAACAGGAGGTGCGCCATGACCGCCCAGACCACCGAACGCTACCAGAGCTTCGCCGAGTTCTACCCCTATTACCTGCAGGAACACAGCAATCCCGTGTGCCGCCGCCTGCACTACGCCGGCAGCCTGCTGGTGCTGGCGATCCTCGCCTACGCCCTGCTCAGCCAACAATGGCTGTGGCTGCTGGCCATGCCGCTGGCCGGCTATGGCTTCGCCTGGGTCGGCCATTTCGTCTTCGAGAAGAACCGACCGGCGACCTTCGACTATCCGCTGTACAGCCTGATGGGCGATTGGGTGATGCTCAAGGATGCCTTCACCGGCCGCATCCGTTTCTAAGAATCTGGCTGCTCACACTAGGGCCTGTACGAAAAGTCGTCGAGCAAAGGTCAGGCAAGGCAAAAACATGCGAAGAAGCGGAGTTTACGTGTTGTAAATGAGCATTCTGAGCCTGTTTTTAACGCAGCATCACCGATGCGCAGGCACTTTTCGTACAGAGCCTAACAACAAGAACGAGAAAAACCATGAATAGCCGCGCCCGCTTCACCCATATGCAAGACGGCCAGGCCGAGGACTGGGCCATCATCGCCCAGGACTTCGCCGCCTACGCAGCTCAGTTGCCAGCCCGCATCCTCGACCACCTGCGTCTGCTCGACGGCGATTTCGGTGGCTTTCCGGTGGACCGCCTGACCCACTCGCTGCAAACCGCCACCCGCGCCCATCACGACGGCCGCGACGAGGAGTACGTGATCTGCGCGCTGCTGCATGACATCGGCGATACCCTCGGCAGCTACAACCACCCGGACATTGCTGCAGCGATCCTCAAGCCCTTCGTCAGTGCCGAGAACCACTGGATGGTGGAGAAGCACGGCATTTTCCAGGGCTATTACTTCTTCCATCACCTGGGCATGGATCGCCACCTGCGTGAGCAGTTCAAGGATCACCCGCAATACCAGGCGACCATAGAGTTCTGCGCCAAGTACGATGCGGCCGCCTTCGACCCGGACTATGAAAGCCTGCCATTGAGCTTCTTCGAGCCCATGCTGCAGCGCGTGTTCGCCCGGCCGAAGAACTCCATCTATCTGGCTGCAATGGACAACACCAGCGCCTGACCGCTGGCCACTGTTGCGCCACCGTTCGGCGGCCATGCTTGGCTGGCCGCCACCCCCTTGGTTATGATCCCCGCCCAGCGAGCCTCTGGCTCAGGTCTTGCAGACCAGCCAGGCGTCCAGCAGAGACGCCAGAAATCCAGCAGGGACAGTTCCAGCAGATGAAGCCAGCAACCACCAGCCGTGCCAACGGGCTACCGACGCCGCCGTTGCGCGAATACTATTCGCGCGTACTGGCCTATATCGCCACGGCCGCCAGCATCGCCGCCGGCACCTATGTCGGGCACTTCGCCTACGACATCCTGTGGATGGTGCCCTACGCCCTGCTCTACCCTCATCTGGCGCACAATCTCAGCCGCCGTTTCAAGCGCGACTATCCGCAGCAGACCGACCTCGCCCTGCTGTTCTTCGATGCCCTGCACGCTGGCGCATCCTGCGTATTGCTGGGGTTCTCCGCCGTGCCCAGCCTGATGTTCCTGCTGATTCTCTGTTTCAGTGCCCTGGTGGTCGGTGGCATGCGCTATCTCGGCCTGGGGCTGCTGGTGGCCGCCAGCGGCATGGCGCTGTGCGCCGCGCTGGTTGGGGTTCATCCCAATACCGATACGCCGACGCTGGTGGCGCTGGTCAGCATCCTCTTCGCCACCCTGTACATCTGCATCACCGCCTACTTCGTCAACCAGCAGGGCCTGCGCCTGGCTCAGGTACGCAGCGAGATCAAGCGTGAACAGGAAAAGGCCGCACGCCTGGCGCGCAACCTGGCCAAGTACCTGTCACCACAGGTCTGGGAATCGATCTTCACCGGCAAGAAGAGCGTGCGCCTGGAGACTCAGCGCAAGAAGCTCACGGTGTTCTTCTCCGATATCAAGGGTTTCACCGAGCTGTCGGAAGAGCTGGAAGCCGAAGCGCTGACCGACCTGCTCAACACCTACCTCAACGAAATGTCGAAGATCACCCTGAAATACGGCGGCACCATCGACAAGTTCATCGGTGACTGCGTCATGGTGTTCTTCGGCGACCCGAGCAGCAACGGCGCCAAGAAGGATGCGGTCGCGGCGGTTTCCATGGCCATCGCCATGCGCAAGCACATGAAGGTGCTGCGCCAGCAGTGGCGCGCCCAGGGCATCACCAAGCCACTGGAAATTCGTATGGGCCTCAACACCGGCTACTGCACGGTGGGCAACTTCGGCGCCGATACGCGCATGGACTACACCATCATCGGCCGCGACGTGAACCTTGCCAGCCGCCTGGAAAGCGCCGCCGAATCCGGCGAAATCCTGATCTCCCACGAGACTTATTCGCTGGTCAAGGACGTGATCATGTGCCGCGACAAGGGCCAGATCGCCGTCAAGGGCTTCACCCGCCCGGTGCAGATCTACCAGGTGGTGGATTTCCGCCGCGACCTGGGCGCCACCTCCAGCTACGTCGAGCACGAACTGCCGGGCTTCTCCATGTACCTGGATACCAATGGCATTCAGAACTTCGACAAGGAACGGGTGATCCAGGCGCTCAACCAAGCCGCCGAGAAGCTGCGCGACAAGGTCATTCTCTAAGGGCACCGAGGTGTAGAGCGAATCGGAACTCCGGCCGCTCGTAGCCCGTAGGGCGGACTCAGGTGCGAAGCGAACAGTCCGCCGTTTTCCGGAGCTCCACACGTACGGCGGCGTACTGCTTCCGAGCGGCCGGCGTCCCGGTACGCCCTACGCCTCCAGCGCCTCAACCAGCGCCGGCTCACCATCGATCAGCGGCTGCAATGCCAGAAACTCCAGCGCCGACGCGCGCCAGGACTGCGCTGCCGCCAATTCCGCGCAAGTCTCCCGATCCAGCTCCAGCGCGCCCATGCAGGCAGCGTGTAAATCCTCGGCCATCACCCCACTGAGCCCCTGCTGCAGCACATCCAGTGGCCCGGCCACGGGAAACGCAGCCACCGGCGTACCGCAAGCCAGCGCTTCCAGCATCACCAGGCCATAGGTATCGGTACGCGAGGGGAAGACCAGCACCGAGGCATCCTGATAAGCCTCGGCCAACGCCTGGCCATGGCGATAGCCGAGAAAGCGCACCAACGGATACTGCTGCTGCAACGCCTCACGTTGCGGGCCGTCGCCGACCACGCGCTTCTCACCCGGTAATTCCAGATCGAGAAACGCCTGCAGGTTCTTTTCCGGAGCGATGCGTCCGACGTAGAGAAATACTGGTCGCACTGGCCGGGGGCGCGTCTCGTCCGGCCGAAACAGCCGGGTATCCACCCCTTTGCGCCACAGTTGCAGCCGTTGCAGGGCCCAGCCGGCGAACTCTTCACGCAGCCGCTCGGTGGTCACCAGCACGGCCTGGCTGGGGCGATGGAAAGCGCGTAGAAAGGCATAGCCCCAACGTGGCGCAATCCACGGCCAGCGCGTGCTGACGTACTCCGGGAATCGCGTATGGATTGCCGTGGAAAACGCCAACCCACGCTTGACCAGCCAACGCCGCGCTGCCCAACCCAGCGGCCCCTCTGTAGCGAGATGCACGCAGTCAGGACGAAAGTCGCGAATCGCCGCACCGACGCGCCACAGATCCCACACCAACGGAATCTCAGGGTAGGTCGGACAGGGTACGGCGCGGAAATCGGCGGGCGACAGCAGCTTGACCTGATGACCCAGCCCACGCAGTTCGCCGACCAGCGCGGCCAGGCTGGTGACCACACCATTGACCTGAGGCGTCCAGGCGTCGGAGACGATCAGTATCCTCATGCGCTGGTCTCGAGGGCGACGACCCGCTCCTCGCTGGCCAGTTGCGCCTCGGCCAGACGATAGAGCTCGATCTGCCCATCCCAGTGCTCGATCAGCGCCGTGCAGGATTCCACCCAGTCGCCGCAGTTCATGTATTCCACGCCACTCACCTGGCGAATCTCGGCATGGTGAATATGGCCGCAGACCACGCCCTGCAAGCCGCGCTTGACGCACTCGTGAGCGATGGCCTCCTCGAAGTCGCTGATGAAGTTCACCGCGGTCTTGACCTTGTGCTTGAGGTAAGCCGAGAGCGACCAGTAACCGTAGCCCCAGCGGCTGCGCCAGTGATTGAGCCAGCGATTGAGGGTCAGGGTGAATTCGTAGGCCGAGTCGCCGAGAAAGGCCAGCCAGCGGTGATAACGGGTGATCACATCGAACTGATCACCATGGATCACCAGCAGTTGCCGGCCATCGGCCGTGACGTGCACCGCCTCGTCGACCAACTGGATATTGCCCAGCAGCAGGCTGGAGTAACGCCGCAAGAACTCGTCATGGTTGCCGGTAACGTAGATCACTTCGGTGCCGCGCTTGCTCATGGTCAGCAGACGGCGGATGACGTTGGTGTGCGCCTGTGGCCAGTAGATGCCACCACGCAGTTTCCAGCCGTCGATGATGTCGCCCACCAGATAGATGCGATCAGCGTGATAACGCTTGAGAAAGGCCGCCAGGTGTTCGGCCTGACAATCACGCGTGCCGAGATGTACGTCGGAAATCCACAGGGTGCGGACTCGTTGCTTGCGGCTGGGCTTGGCGAGCTGGGCGCTGGTCATGGGCGACCTCCGGCTGGGTTTAGACGAGCTTGAGGGGTCGCGGTGAAAGGCATATGACAGGAAAAAGACCATTCGATGACGCAGCAGCGCCCCGGCCCAGGCGTTACACTCCGGCGGTTGCCAAGGAAACTGCCATGCTCCCGATCCTGTCCCTGCGTCATTACAGCCACGAAGTACTCAGCCATAGCCACGACCACGCGCAACTGGTGTTCGGCCTGGCGGGCGAGCTGCAATTCGAAGTGGACGGCCAGGGCAGCCAGGTGCTGCGCCATCACCTGGCCGTAGTGCCGGCCGAAGCACGCCATACCTGCGGCAGCCCACGCGGCAGCCAGTGCCTGGTACTGGATCTGCCGGCCAACGACTGGCTGGAACGCCAGCTGGGCCACCATGCGAGCGATATCCAGCGTTTGCTGGACAAGCCCAACGCCCTGCAACTCGATCCCTCGCAGGGGCAGCTGCTCAACTGGTTGGCCAGCAGCCCGATCAATGACCCGGTCATCGCCGGCCAGGGTGCGGCCCTGCTGCTCGGCAGCCTGGCCTGCAGCCGCCAGCATGCCGAGACGCCAGGTTTGCCGCTAGCAGCCTTGGATCGTTATATCGAGCAGCACGCGGCGCATCCGCTGCAGGTGGCGGACCTGGCGCGCCTTGCCGGTCTGTCGGTGGCGCGCTTCCATGCCCGCTTCCTCGCCGAGACCGGGAGCACGCCCATGGAGCATATCCGCCAACGCCGCCTGCACCTGGCCGAGCAACTGCTGCGTGGCAGCGACCTGGCCGTTGGCGAAATCGCCGCACGGGTCGGCTACAACTCGCAAAGCGCCTTCACCGCTGCCCTCTCCCGCCACCTGGGCATGACCCCAAGGCAATTGCGCCGCACGCGCTAGCCAGTACACGAGCCGTAGGGTGCGCCGTGCGCACCGGCCGTTAGCGATGCCCGCACGTAGCCTCGATAGCCTGGCGACAAAACTCATCACTCCCGCGACAGACGGCTATCGTCTGCGCCGCCTAGACTGCGCCGCATTATCGAGGAGTACCCCATGCAAACCATCGAATGGCAGGATTTCGAGAAAGTGGAGCTGCGCGTCGGCACCATTCGCAGCGCTCGTCCCAATGACAAGGCAGTGAAGCCGGCCTACGTGCTGGATGTGGATCTCGGCGAACGGGGCATCAAGACCTCCAGCGCGCAGATCACCGCGCACTACAGCTGTGGCGAGCTGATTGGTCGCCAGGTGCTGTGCGTGTGTAATTTCGCCCCCAAGCGCATCGCCGGGGTGCGCTCGGAAGTGCTGGTCACCGGTGTCTATGACAGCGACAACCGCGTCGTCCTCGCCGGTTTCGACCAGCCATTGCCCAACGGTGCGCGCCTGGCATGACGGAACGTAACGCCCTGCTGGCGATTCACCTGGGTGCCCTGCTGTTCGGCCTGTCAGGCATCTTCGGCAAACTCGCGGCGACCACGCCGAACATGATTGCAGGCGGCCGCGCGTTCTTCGCCGTGCTCGCCCTGGGCCTGGCTGCGGTGCTCTGGCGCAGCCGCAATGCAGTTCGTCCGAGCCTGCGGCAGATGGCTCTGCTGGCACTCGGCGGCCTGCTACTGGGCACGCACTGGGTCACCTTCTTCGAGGCGGTGAAGGTCTCCGGCGTGGCCATCGCCACCCTCGGCTTCGCCAGCTTCCCAGCCTTCACCGTACTGCTGGAGGGCCTGCTGTTTCGCGAGCGCACCCGCCCCGGCGAGTTCGCCATGGTCGGCGTGGTATGCGTGGGGCTGATCCTGGTCACGCCCGAGTTCAGCCTGAACAGTGACGCCACAGTCGGATTGCTGTGGGCGGTGTTGTCGGGCTTTCTCTTCGCCCTGCTGTCGCTGCTCAATCGCGCCAGCACCCGTGGCCTCGACCCGGTAAAGGCCGCGCTGTACCAGAACATCACGGTACTGCTGTGCTTCCTGCCGCTGGCCTGGCCGCTGCTGCCCAGTGTGCACGCGGTGGACTGGCTGTGGCTGGCCATGCTCGGCATCTTCTGCACAGGCCTGGCGCACAGCCTGTTCGTCGCCAGCCTGCGCGTGCTCAAGGCGCGCACTACGGCAGTGATCTTCGCTCTGGAGCCGGTCTACGGGATTCTGTTCGCCTGGTGGCTGTTCAGCGAGCAGCCGACGCTGCGCATGCTGGCCGGAGGCGTGCTGATCGTCAGCGCGATCTTCGTTTCGGCGCGGATGGCGCGCTGACGCCCGGAACGCCTTGCTGCAGCGCAGCCCTGCTGATCAGTTGACGCTGTAACCACGCCCCGTCAGACAGGCGCTCAACGCCCGGCGATAACGCTCGGTGGAGTCGGCACCTACTGGACGGGTTGTGGTGGCAGGGTCGAAACCGCTCTGTCCCACGGCCCAGCCGTGGCACTCATATCGATCACGCCCCTGTTGCTCGACACTCTGTCCGCTGGCTGGATAGGCGATCACTTCATAGCTGGCGATACTATTGCCCTGTATGACTGGCGGCGGTGTGACGACCTCATAGCGCTGGGCATTGACGTTCCACTGGTAGTAGGTGCCTGCTGCGACAAAGTACAGCGCACTGCCGATCCATAGCTCACGAGCGCCCTCCGGCAAACCATGGCGATGACCGCCGGGACCGGGGCCCCACTTACCCCAACCAGGGCCACCCGGAGCAGACCCACCAGGACCAGGCGGGCCTGCCAGCGCCTGGGCAGAAAGCACCAGACTCATCAATGCCAGGATCACGGAGCGTTGCAGCGACATACTTCACCTCTCACAGAATGGCCATAGCGGCTCAAGGCAAATTATTCGTGCGCACTCGCAGGAGCGGGGTAAGCCCTGTGTAAAGAGGGGGTAAAGCTTCTGATACGTATCCGATCAAGGGCGGTCGTTATGGCCCAGGTCGCGGGTCGGGGCGATCAGATCGCGCACTCGCTGCTTGAGCACCTTGGCCTCTGGGAAACCACCATCGGCCTTGCGTTCCCAGATCTGCTTGCCATCGCAGAGGATGCGGAACACGCCGCCGGTGCCCGGCTCCAGGCTGACCCGGCCGAGCTCGTCGGCAAAGGTACTCAGCAGTTCCTGAGCCAGCCACGCGGCGCGCAGCAGCCACTGACACTGGGTGCAATAGGTGATGACGATTTCGGGCTTCTGATCGGGCATGGCAGCGGCTCTACTGTGGGGCTTGATGCCTATAATAACGGCCTTTGTCTCTGCTCCTGCCGGAATCCACCATGCGCCGCCTGCTCTTTTCGCTGCTCTGCCTGTTCGCCCTGTCCAGCCTGCCCGTCGTCGCTGCCGAACGTGTCGGTCTGGTGCTGTCGGGCGGCGCCGCTCGCGGCCTGGCACACATTGGTGTGCTCAAGGCCCTGGAGGAACAAGGTATTCGCATCGACGCCATCGCCGGCACCAGCATGGGCGCCATCGTCGGCGGGCTCTATGCCGCCGGCTATTCGGTGGCGGAGCTTGAGCGCCTGGCGCTGGAACTGGACTGGCAACAGGCGCTGTCCGACTCACCGCCACGCGAGGACATCCCCTTTCGCCGCAAGCAGGACGACCGTGATTTTCTGATCAAACAGAAACTCAGTTTTCGCGACGACGGCAGCCTTGGCCTGCCGCTGGGCGTGATCCAGGGCCAGAACCTGGCGCTGCTGCTGGAAAGCCTGCTGGTGCATCGCAGCGCCACCCGCGATTTCGATCATCTGCCGATCCCCTATCGCGCCGTGGCCACCGATGTGGTCACGGGTGAACAGGTGATCATGAGCAGCGGCCACCTGCCGCAGGTGATGCGCGCCAGTATGTCGATCCCGGCGGTGTTCGCCCCGGTGGAAGTAGATGGCCGCCTGCTGGTCGACGGCGGCATGGTCAACAACGTGCCAATCGACGTCGCACGGCAGATGGGTGTCGATCACGTCATCGTCGTCGACCTGGGTATGCCACTGAAACCGGCCAAAGAGCTGCTCACCGTGGTCGACGTGATGAACCAGTCGATCAACCTGATGATGCGCAAGAACTCCGAGGCTCAACTCGAAACGCTGGAGGCGGACGACGTATTGATCCAGCCGCCACTGGCCGGCTTCGGCGTCGCCGACTTCAATCGTGGCGAACAGATGATCGACGCCGGTTATCGCGCCACGCAGATTCAGGCCGAGCGCCTGGCTCGTTTGCGTACCAGCAGCGCCGGCAATCCGGCACTGGCCATGGCGCGCTCGCGCGAACAGCGCACACCGGTGATCCGCGAGATCCAGGTGGAAAACGACTCGAAAGTCGGCGATGCGGTGATTCGCCGGCATATTCGCCAACCGCTTGGCGAGCCACTGGACATGGATCGCCTGCAGAAAGACATGGGCACCCTTTACGGCTTGGACTACTTCGAGCGCGTGCAATACCGGGTAGAGCCACTGGACGAGCGCGGCAGTGCACTGGTGATCGATGCCCGCGGCAAACGCACCGGCACCGACTACCTGCGTCTGGGGTTGAACCTGTCCGATGACATGCGTGGCGACAGCGCTTTCAACATCGGCGCCAGTTACCGCGTCAACGGCATCAACGAGCTCGGCGCCGAATGGCTGACACGCCTGCAGCTGGGTGACCGTCAGGAGCTCTATAGCGAGTTCTATCAACCGCTGGACGCCGGCTCGCGCTACTTCGTCGCGCCCTACCTGTTCGGCGAGGCACAGAACGTCGAAGCGATCCTGGACAACGATCCCATCGCCGAATACCGCCTGGAGCGTTACGGCTATGGCCTCAATCTGGGCCGGCAGATTGCCAACAACGGCGAGATTCGTTTCGGCATCGCTCAGGCCTGGGGCGAGGCGGATGTCCGCGTAGGCGAGCGCGATCTGCCCAGCTTCAGTTTCAGCGAGGGGTATTACGAGCTGCTGTACTCCTTCGACACCCTGGACAACCTCGACTTCCCGCGTACCGGCGAGGACATCGGCCTGATGCTGCGCAAGTATGACCGCGGGCTGGGTTCGGACGAGGCATATCGGCAATGGCAGCTGAAGCTGGACAAGGCCTACAGCCACGGCCCCAACACCTGGCTGTTCGGTGGGCGCTACGGACGCACCCTGGATGAGGCGGAAGTGGTCACCTCGGGCTTCATTCTCGGTGGCGCCCAGGAGCTGTCGGGCTTTCGCCAGGACTCGCTGAGCGGCCAGAACATGGCGCTGGCGCGGATGATCTACTACCGGCGCATGACGCAAACCTCGATGCTGCCGCTGAACTTCCCGCTATACCTGGGCCTGTCGCTGGAGCGCGGCCGCGCCTGGAACAACGACAATGCCTTCGACAGCGGCTACATCAACGCAGCCAGCATCTTCCTTGGTCTGGATACGCCGCTGGGCCCGCTGAACTTCAGCTACGGCTTCAACGACGAGCGGGAAAAGGCGCTGTACCTGAACCTGGGCAAGAGCTTCTGAAACGACGAGGCCGCGCATATGCGCGGCCTCGTCAGATGCAGCAGCAGAGGCGGTCAGGCGATTTCCGCCAGTAACTGGCGCGCGGCCTTCCTCTGCTCGTCATCCCCGTGGTCGATCACCTCGTTGAGGATGTCGCAGGCGGTGGCGATATCGCCCTGTTTGATATAGGCCAGCGCCTGGTTGAGTTGGGCCATGTGCTCCGGATTGCCCGCCAGGTGGTCGATGTCGCCCTGCAGAGCAGCGGTGGCATCGGCATCACCGGCGAAAGCGTCGAGGAAGTTGTCATCCAGCGCCGGCACCTCATCACTAAGCACCATTTCCATCTCACCGAAGGCGCTCAACTGCTCGTCTTCATGATGCAGTTCGAACACCTCAGGCAGCTCCTGCAGATTGCTGGCGAACGACGCATCGAACTCCGGCTCAGCAGCGGCCTTGGGTTTGGCCTTGGCCTTGGCAGTTGCAGGGAACGGGCTGACCAGATCCCAGTCGGCATCCAGCGACAGGTCGTCGAGGTTGAGCTGAAAATCAGGCTCGGTCGCAGGTGCTGCCGCAGGCTGCGGCGCAGCGACAGCCTCGGTCGGTACCTGCTGAGTCACCCGCAGATCAGGATGACGCGCCTTCAAGGCATCGATGCGTGCGGCGTCGAACGCCTCGGCGCGCAGCACGGCCTCCTCACGCGCGAAGCCCGCCCCGTCACCCAACAGCGCCAGAACTTCCAATAGACGGAAGCGCAGATCGTTGCGCTGCGGGTCCTGAGCCAGCGCCTTGCTCAACTCACCACGCGCCTCGCTGACGCGACCGTAGGCAATGTAGACATTGGCAGCCTCGAGCGGGTCGACCGGCCCTTGCGCACGCACTGGAGCCGGCGCTGGTACTGCCTTGGCCACCGGAGCGGCGCCAACGGCAGCGGCAACCGCCGCGAGTTGGGGACGAGGCGGTTGCTGAGGTGGCTGCGCCTTAGGTTGTACCTGCACCACCGGCCTGGCTTTCTCGCCACGCCGCCGCCCGGCCCAGAAAAGCGCACCGAGCAACAGCAGAAGCCCAATACCACCGGCAAACAGTGTCGACCACCAGCCGCGCTCTGCTGCCGCGGGCTCCTCGACACTGACCGGCGCGGCGGTAATGGGCTGGGCGACCGGCTCGGCGGGCGTACGCGTAGTCAGCTCAGCCAACTGAGCATCCTTCTGCGCCAATTGCTCCTGCAACTGCTGCAGTTGCAATTGCAGTTGCGCCAAGCCTTGTTGCAGCTGCAGATTTTCCGCAGCCTGGTTGGCCAGCTCCAGATCGACCTGGCGCTGCCTCTCGGCCAGCAGCTCCAGGCTTTCGGTTGGCTGCGGTGCTGGCTCCAGGGCAGCCAGAGGCGCGCTCACGGGCCCTTCGGCAGTATTTTCAGCGAGCGCAGGTGCGGCCTCGGCAGCGACCGGAGCAGCGGTCGGCTGGACAGCCTCCGCACGGGCGGCATCCGGCAGCAGCAGGTCGGCGCCAGCCTGTAGACGACCTGGATCACCGCCAGCAAAGGCATTCGGGTTGAGGGCAAGAATGCCCTCCATCAGCGCCTGCTGAGATAGCGTACTGCCCTGCTCACGCAGGCGCGCGGCGATGGACCAGAGGCTGTCGCCACGGCTGACCTGATGACGGTGCCCAGCCGATGCCCTCGGTGGCGTGACCGTGCTGACCGGCGAGAGCGATGCCGCGGCGCGAGTAGAGGGTTGCGAAGGCGCCGTAGCGCTTGGCGCAGCCACGGCGGAATAAGCCGAAGAGCCGGGAGGATCCAGCAGCACGGTGTACTCACGCAGAAGTTGGCCATTGGGACGCGCCACTTCGACGATGAAGTTCAGGTATGGCTCACGCACCGGACGGTTCGACACCACGCGGATCACGCTACGTGAACCCTGCAGAAGCGGGGTGAAACGCAGATCGTTGAGAAAGTAGAAGCGCTCGACGCCCGAACGACTGAACACCTCGGCGGGCGCCAGACCGACACGCAGATCCTGCGCGCCCAGATCACCCACCTCCAGCAGCTCGATCTCGGCCTCGAAAGGCTGATTCAGCGCCGAATGTAGCGTGATCTCACCTAAACCAAGCGCCGGTGCCATTCCCGAATAGAGGGCAGACCCCGACGCCAGACCCAACATTAATTGACGCACCCGAGCCATGTGACCTCCAGGGTTATCCGGCTCGAACGCCACCTCCTCGACTTCCTGTCTGAGCTTCCCTTGGCCGGGAGGCTGGCGCCCTTGATAGTTCCGAGAACAGGTGACAAGGTCCTTGTCGAGGCCGTCTCGAATTGCATTATGGCTACTAATTCACAAAGTAGCGGCTTGGACGCCAGTTTGCCGACGAAAGCACAGTGCCATCAAGCTGAATCAGTCAAAAATTAGGCACAGAAAAAATCCGATCAAAAAATGATCGGATTTTTGACAGTTCAGGCGGTTCACTTCATCAGGTTGCCGAGCACTCGAGCGTGCACCTGCTGACAGCGACGCAGATCATCCTCGTCGATGCCGGCGAAGACTTCATGGCGCAGTTGGGTGGAAATCGCTTCGATCTTCTCGATCAGAGGCTGCGCATCCGGCTGCAGCGCAATCTTCTTGGCACGGCGGTCTTCGGGTACCGCCACGCGAGTAACCAGCCCCTGGCTTTCGAGACTGTCGAGTAGACGCGCCAGCGTCGGCCCTTCTACGCCGATGCTTTGCGCCAATTCACGCTGGGTCGGCATTTCGCTGAAGCGCGCCAGGTGCAGCAGCACCAGCCAGCGAGCCTGGGACAGGCCCAGCCCTACCAGGCGTCTATCGAGTTCGGAACGCCAGGCACGGGATAGCTGGGCAACCTGCATGGCAAAGCGATGTTGATCGGGGTAAGACATGGGCAAGCGGACTCATACAAAGGTCAAAAACTAATTATTAGCCAGCTAGCCATAACCCGATGCGCAGGGCAAGCGCAGATTGCGCCATGAGCGTTGCAGAATGCGACCGACTCGTTGCGCACCGACTGCAACTCAGGCTGCCACCCTGTTACGTCCGAAAGCCTTGGCCTCGTATAGCGCTCTGTCAGCCTGCTCGTAGAGCTGGCTCAATTCAGGCTGACTATCCGGACTCAGGCAGGCGACGCCGATGGACATCGTCAGCACATCGGCACTATCGGAGCCGCGGTGGGCGATGCCCGCCTCCTCCAGCGAATGGCGCAGGGCCTCGGCGCGTTGCCTGGCTTCATCGGCACTGATGTCGAACAACAGCAACGCGAACTCCTCACCGCCAAGCCGTACGCCCATATCCAGTGGTCGCCGCGCCGCCTGCTCGATCAGTGCGCCGACACGCTGCAAAGCCGCGTCGCCAGCCTGGTGACCGTAGCAGTCGTTGTAGGCCTTGAAATGGTCGATGTCACAGAGCAGCAACGCAATCGATATGCCGTCACGCTGCGCCTGGCGCCACAGGCGCTCGAACTGCCGATTGAAGCTACGACGGTTATGCAGCCCGGTCAGGCTGTCGTGGTAGGCAAGCAGCTGCATCAGGTGGCTGATCAGAAAATGCTCGCGTGATTTGTATTCCAGAAGGTAGCAACCAACAGCGCCGATAAGATTGCCGAAGACCAGGAACAACAGGTTGTTGATCAACCTCGGAGCAGGCAGCCCTGCGGCCAATTCCGCCAGCACATAGGCGAGCAAAATCACCAGGGAACAGGCAAGGGCCTCGCTCAAGCGCAGGCCGACCAGAAAGTACGCCGCCATGCTCACCAGCAACAGACCTTCGTAGGGGTAGCCGGGATCGGCGCGATGGGCGATACCGACAATCATCGCTGCCCCCACACCGAGCGCGAGGATGCAGGTCATGCTCAGCGGTAACAGCAGATGGCTGTGGCGACGCCGCAGGATCAGGGTCGCGCAAACCAGCAGGATGACCAGCACCACCAGGCGCACGGCGATCACCCAGCCCAGGTGTGATGCAGGCACCACCAACATGTCGAGCGCAGTCAGGGCCAGCCAGATGACCGTGGCCACGCAGAGCGCGATACGTTTGAGCTCGAAGCCGTCCTCGAGCATGTGCGCACGATATTCACGCTCGAGAGCGCGGGAAAAACGCAATCGCCGAAAGCCCAGGCTCAACTGGTCGGCATAGGGGCTCGAACGAACTTCGTCTGGCCAGGCGTGATAGTTAGGCACCCTCACCTCGTTATCTGGCGGCCTGCCCACACCTTAGCAGACCGGTGAAAAACTACCTGCGTTGCCATTGCTGCGTTAAAAACAGGCTCAAAATGCTCATTTACAACTCGTAAACTCCGCTTTTTCGCCTGCTTTTTGCCTTGCACTGGCTACCTCGCCTACGTTTTTCAACGGCCTGTTAGCCCTGTGCGCGAAATGCCGCCAGAATCAGGCGACCGAGTTTCACCGAGGGCGCTTAGATCTCGAACTCGGCCTGCAGCGCCGCACGCACGCAGTAGAGCACGGCCTCGTCGACGCGACCGGCGAACAGTGGCGCCACCTCACTCACGGCCGGCAGCTCGCCCTCGCCGTCGAGGAAGGTTTCCTGAATCTCGCCCAGCAGTTCCTCAGGAAGATCCAGCGCCTGTTCCAGGGTCAGTTGCTGCTGGGCGATGGCCTCGGCCAGCAGGCTGTAAACGTTCTTTTCGCTGCAGTTAAGCTGGCCGGCGATCTGTGCGGGCGTCATGCCGGCGCGGGCCAGGCTGACCAACTCGTGACGCAGATCGGCCACCGGAGCCGGCGTGTCATCCGCGCCGCTGCCATTGAGCACTTCCAGAAAAGCCTGGCCATAGCGCTCCAGCTTGCGCGCGCCAACGCCGCTGACCTCGGCCATCTCGCTCAGCGAGCTGGGCTGGCTACGCAGCATCTCCAGCAGCGTGGCATCGGGGAAGATCACATAAGGCGGTACGCTGTGTTCCTCGGCCAGCTTACGGCGTAGGCTGCGCAGCGCCTCCCACATTTCCCGTTCATGGCCACGCACCAACTGGCTGGCGGCGCTGCTGGAGGCCTTGGCCGCCTGCGCCGGCTTGGGTTCACGGCGCAATTGCAGGCTGACCTCACCACGCAGCAGCGGCCTGCAGGTCTCACTCAGACGCAGACCGCCGAAGCCATCCAGATCGACATCGGCCAGGCCGCGCGCGACCAACTGGCGGAACAGGGTGCGCCACTCGACCTCGGAAAAACCCTTGCCCACACCGAACACCGCCAGATGCTGATGACCAGCGGCGCGAATCTTCTCGTTGTCACGGCCCAGCAGAATATCCACCAGATGGCCGACGCCATAGCGCTGGCCACTGCGATAGACAGCCGACAACGCCTGGCGCGCCGGCTCGGTGGCATCCCAGGTCTCGACACCATCGATGCAGTTGTCGCAGTGCCCACAAGGGTTGGGCAGTTCTTCATCGAAGTAGGCCAGCAGCGCCTGACGGCGGCAGCGTGTCTCCTCGCACAGGGCGAGCATGGCGTCGAGCTTGTGCTGCTCGATGCGCTTGTGGCGCTCGTCACCTTCGGAATTGTTGAGCATCTGCTTGAGGAAGATCACATCCTGCAGGCCGTAAGCCATCCAGGCATCGGCCGGCAGTCCGTCACGACCGGCGCGACCGGTCTCCTGGTAGTAGGCCTCCAGCGACTTGGGCAGATCCAGGTGACAGACGAAACGCACGTTGGGCTTGTCGATACCCATGCCGAAGGCGATGGTCGCCACCATGATCAGGCCTTCCTCATTGAGAAAGCGCTTCTGATTGAAGGCACGCAACTCGTTGGGCAAGCCGGCGTGATAAGGCAGAGCCGGGAAGCCCTGGCTGCTGAGAAACTCGGCGACCTCCTCGACCTTCTTGCGCGACAGGCAGTAGACGATACCGGCATCACCCTTGCGCGCGGCGAGAAAACCCAGCAGCTGCTTGCGCGGCTGATCCTTGGGCTGGATGCGATAGAAGATGTTCGGCCGGTCGAAGCTCGACAGAAAGCGCTCGGCGTTGTCCAGGTGCAGACGCTGGACGATTTCCTCACGGGTACGTTTATCCGCGGTGGCGGTCAGGGCGATGCGCGGCACATTGGGAAAGAGCTCAGCAAGCTGGCCGAGTTGCAGGTACTCAGGCCTGAAATCATGGCCCCATTGCGAGACGCAGTGCGCTTCGTCGATGGCAAACAGGGCAATGTCCAGGCCCTGCAGGAAGCTCAGCATGCGCGGCTGCACCAGACGCTCGGGCGCCAGGTAGAGCATCTTGATCTGCCCGCGACGGATACGATCGGCAATCTCGCGCTGCTCGTCAGGGCTCAAGGTGGAGTTCAGCGCCACGGCTGCCACACCCAACTCGTCGAGGGTGGCCACCTGATCGTCCATCAGCGCGATCAACGGTGAAACCACCACTGCCAGGCCCTCGCGCATCAGTGCCGGCACCTGAAAGCACAGCGACTTGCCGCCGCCGGTAGGCATCAACACCAGGGCATCGCCGCCGCCGGCCACGCGCTCGATGATCGCGGCCTGGTTGCCGCGAAAGGCGTCGTAGCCGAAAACGTCTTTGAGAATGCGCATGGCGTGGTCGAGCATGAAGGCCTCCAAATCTAGCCGCGCATTATGCCGCAGGATCGCAGGCAACAGGGCGCCTACCCGTCCGAAGCCGCTCAATCGCCGTTAGTAGAGCGCTCGTGCTGGTCGCAGAGGCGACGGTGAACTAGAATCCATCCTCGTTTATCCCCTAAGCCTCAAGGTAACTCCACGATGTCCTTCGCTGAGCAACTGTCCCGCCTGCAAGCCTTTCTCGATGCCGATGAGCTGCACGAAGAGGCGTTGGACTACGTGGCCGCCCATGGCTACCTGACCGCCCTGGCCATCTGCCCGGATCAGGTACCGGAGCGTGAGTGGATCGATGCGCTGTTCGCCGAGCCGCCGCACTACCGCAGCGACGCCGAACGCGAAGAGATCGAAAGCACGCTGATCCATCTCAAGGCCCACATCGCGCGTCAGTTGGCCGGCGAGGAAGAGCCCGAGTTGCCGTGCGATCTGGATCTCGGTGACGAACCGGATGACTCCGACCTGCGCGGCTGGTGCATCGGCTTCATGGAAGGCGTGTTCCTGCGTGAAGCGGTTTGGTTCGAAGATGCCGAAGACGAAGTCAGCGAGTTGCTGCTGCCGATCATGGTCGGCTCGGGTCTGTTCGACGAACAGGCCGAGTTCGCCGAGATCGCCCGCGACCGCGACCTGGTGGACAGCATGATCGACCAGATTCCCGAGCTGCTGACCGCCCTCTTCCTGCTGTGCCAGGCTCCGGAAGAAAAACCCGCACTGCTCAAGCCTCGCCACTGACCCCATGAGCCGGGGTACGCCCCCGGCTGCCGCCAAGACCCGCCCATGCCGCGTGACATCCAGCCAAGCCGCCATCGCAGTGTCCGTTACCTGCTGCTGACCATCGGCTGGTTGAGCGTGGCACTCGGGGTCATCGGTATCTTCCTGCCCGTACTGCCGACCACGCCATTCCTGCTCCTGGCGGCGGCCTGTTTCGTGCGCAGCTCACGGCGTTTCTACCTCTGGCTGGTCACCCACCCGCGCCTGGGACCGTGGATTCGCGACTACCTTGAAGGCCAGGGCATCCCGCTCAAGGGTAAGGTCTACGCCCTGGTGCTGATGTGGGCCAGCATCAGCTTCTCCTGCTATCTGGTGCCCATGCCCTGGGCGCGCGTGTTCATGCTCAGCAGTGCGGTGCTGGTCAGCCTATATATTCTCAAACAGAAGACCCTGCCCAATCCCTGAGCGCTCTGCGCAGCCCGGATGCTATCCGACAGCTCAGCGGTACTCCCCCGGATTGCATCCGGGCTACGTGAGACAGTCACTTCCTCGACAAGCTTTTGACGCTGACTTCTTGCCCTGACGAAGCGGCCGGCAAAAAGCCGACACCTCACCTAGACTCTGCCAATCGAGCCTGGAGACCACGACCCCATGCGACGGCTGCGCGTTCAGGGATGGCGGTGGCGGCTGCTGATCCTGTGGATTGGCGGCGGGCTGCTGGCCGCGCTGGCAGTAGCCGATTGGGACTTCGCCGTGATCGTGAAGAATGCGGAAAACCGCTACGGCAACCTCGGCCCTGCACGCAAACGCATTCTCGACTGGGAGGAGTTGATCAAGAGCAGCACCAGCCTGAACGAGGCGGACAAGCTCAACGAGGTCAATCGCTTCTTCAACCGCACAATCCGCTTCGTCGACGACATTCAGCTCTGGCGCGAGAACGACTACTGGGCCACCCCCGTGGAAATGCTGATCAAGGGCGCCGGCGATTGCGAGGACTACTCCATCGCCAAGTACTTCACCCTGCGCCGCCTCGGCATCCCCAGCGAGAAGCTGCGCATCACCTACGTCAAGGCGCTGAACTACAACCAAGCGCACATGGTGCTGACCTACTACGCCAGCCCCACCGCCGAGCCGCTGGTGCTGGACAACCTGATCAACGACATCCGCCCTGCCTCGCAACGCAAGGACCTGCTGCCGGTGTACGCCTTCAATGCCGAAGGCCTCTACCTCGCAGGCTCCAACACGCGCAAGAGCGACACCAAGAAGCTCTCTCGCTGGCAGGACATCCTGAAAAAAATGCGCGCGGAGGGCTTCGCCATCGGCGAAGGCTAGGAGGAAAAAGCCATGTCGTTACTAAAGCAGCTGTTTCTCGCCATCTGCCTGTTTCTGGTGGTGGCCTTCACCGGCAGTTTCATCGCCGGGGTGGAGAGCTCACGCGAACAGTTGATCAGCCAGCTGCGCTCGCACGCCCAGGACGCCGCCACGGCGCTGGGGCTGTCGATGACGCCGCATGTGGACGACCCGGCGATGATCGAGCTGATGGTCAGCTCGATCTTCGACAGTGGCTACTTCGCCAGCATCCGCGTGGTGCGCATCGCCGACGACAGCGTGATCGTCGAGCGCAGCACCGAGATCAGGCCCGAGAACGTGCCCGGCTGGTTCGTCGACCTGGTTGATCTGCAGCCCCAGGGTGGCGATGCGCTGATCATGCGCGGCTGGGAGCAGGCCGCAAGGGTCGAGGTGCTCAGCCATCCGCAGTTCGCCCTGGCCAAACTATGGGACAGCGCCCTCGGCAGCCTTTTCTGGCTACTGCTGTGCGGCCTGGTCAGTGCCGTGCTCGGTGGCTGGCTGCTGCGTACCCAGCTGCGGCCGCTGGACAACATGGTGCAGCAGGCGCAAGCCATCAGCCGCCGCGAATTTCTCACCCTGCCCCGTGTGCCACGCACGCCAGAGCTCAAGCGGGTGGTGCTGGCAATGAACCAGATGGTCGACAAGCTCAAGACCCTGTTCGCCGAAGAGGCCGCGCGCAGCGAGAAACTGCGCGAGGAGGCCTATCAGGACAGCCTCACCGGCCTGGCCAACCGCCGCCAGTTCGACATACGCCTGAGCAATCAGTTGGTGATCAACGAGCAGCATCCGGATGGCTACCTGCTGCTGCTGCGTCTGAACGACCTGGGCGGTCTCAACCAGCGTCTCGGCGGCCAGCGTACCGACGCGCTGATCGCCGCGTTGGGCGATCAGCTCAAACAACTGCTGGCGTTACCAGGGCGCAGCCAATGGCTGGCATCGCGCAACCGCGGCGGCGAGTTCACGCTGCTTGCGCCCGGCCTCAATGGCGAAGACGCAGAGCGCCTGGCCAGCGAGCTCAGCGAAGCCCTGAACAGCCTGAAGCAGACCGGTGCCAGTGACTGCGATCCCGTTGCCCATATCGGTATTGCCGCCTTTCGTCCCGGCGAACAGAGCGCGGCAGTGCTGAGTCGCGCCGATCAGGCACTGGCTCAGGCACAGAGCAATACCGACAGGTGCTGGGAACGCCTCGACGACTTCACCACCCAGACCACTCAGGGCCTGCACGACTGGCGCGGCTGGATCGACGATGCGCTGAGCCAGGGCAAATTGCAGTTGTATTTCCAGCCTGTAGCCGAATGCGCGACGGGCAGGTTCATGCAGCACAAGGTCCTCGCGCGCCTGCTCGATCCAGCCGGTGAAGCCATCACGGCCGGGCGCTTCCTACCCTGGATCGAGCGCCTGGGCTGGGCCGCGCGCTTCGATCTGGCGATGCTCGAACACAGCCTCGCCCACCTGGCGCAACACCCTCGCCCCCTGGCGCTGAGCCTGTCTGCCGCGACCCTGCGCAATGACCAGGATAAAGCGCGCCTGCTCGATGCGCTCAACAGTCATAAGGAGGTAGCGCACCTGCTGACGCTGGAAATCGACGAACGCCACCTGCCGCCACCCGCCGACCTGGAAGCGCTGAGCCAGGCGATTCGTGAGGCTGGTTTCAACCTGGGCCTGCAGCATTTTGGTGGTCGCTTCAGCCTGATTGGCAATCTCACCCACCTGGGCCTGGCCTACCTGAAGATCGATGGCACCTACATCCGCGCCATCGACCAGGAGAGCGACAAGCGGCTGTTCATCGAAGCGATCTTCCGCGCCACCAACAGCATCGACCTGCCGCTGATCGCCGAGATGGTGGAAACCGAAGAGGAGCTCGCCGTGCTGACCGAACTGGGTATCCACGGCGCCATGGGCCGTCTGATCGGCGCACCAGCGCCTTGGGGCAACCAATAACTGCGGGAGCCCCGCCGGGCTAGTTTCTGAAGGTTACGGGTTGTCGTACCGACCGCTTCGCCGCGGGGTACGGCTCCTACAACGGCGTGGTTCTAGACCAGATCGTGCTCGTCGTCGCCAAGCAGGCCGCTGAGCCCCTCGATTTCGGCACGGGCGATGGCACGCTGATCGAGCTTCTGCCGAGCGGCCTCGGGCAGGTCGGTGTAGCGGATAACACCTCGTTCCACCAGTACGCTGACCACGTCTTCCAGCACGCGCACCAGCTCCAGGTCAGACTGCTTCAGGCTGTCCAGGCGCGCCTTGACCTCTTCCCTGGCCTCAAGCCAGCTGTGTAGCTCCTCGCTCTCGACAGCCAGGTTTTCCGTCATACCCTCAAAGGGTTCATGTTCGACTCGCAACAAACGCCCGGCCGCGTCGCGCTGTACGTAAACCATCGCTGCCTCCAGCAAACGCCATAAAAAAGCCCGCTACTCGGAACGGGTAGCGGGCTTACTCTAGTTGAGTGCTCCAACTAAGGAAACTCTGATAAGCATTTCCCTTTGCCTGAGAGGCCGCCAGCGCAGCGCTGACGGCCTCCCCTCACATCTCAGGCGACCAACTGATTCTGGTCCAGCATGCCCTGGATGATATCTGCAGTATTGCCACCGGAGAGGATGGTGTTCTCCAGGGTGATGGTCTGATCCACCGGCGCGCCACCTCCGGCGCTGGCGATGTTGATCACCGTACTACCCGGATCGCTGACGAAGTCGAAGCTCAGGTATTGGGTCAATACGTCGGCACTGGCAGGATCGCTGACACCCACCAAAAGCTGCGATAGATCCAGCTTGTCCGCGCCATTGCCGAAGTCCTTGACGATATCGTGGTAGTTGCCGCCGCGATCATCGGCGTTCCACACGAAGGTGTCGTTGCCGGCACCGCCAATGAGGATGTCGTTGCCCTTGCCGCCGATCAGGGTGTCATTACCATCACCGCCCTCCAAACGATCATTGCCACCCAGCCCATGGAGCGTATCGTTGCCACCCAACCCCAGCAGCACATCACTGCCTTCGCTACCCAGCAAGGTGTCGTTGAGCGCCTCATGCCCCATCACCACATTGGGCTGCACTGCAGCGCCGGAGCCGATACCGACCACCAAACGCGCCGTGCTGACGTCGCCATCAGGCTGGGTCAACTGGTAGGTGAAGACATCTTCCTTGCCCAGGTTGGCGTAGTCGGGATCCGGTGTGTAGGTGTAGGAGCCGTCGCTGTGCAACAGCAGGCTACCCCACTGCCCGTCGATGGTTTTCGAGGTGCCCACGGCGACGAAGCTGCCGTTGTCCAGCACGCTGAGCGTCGCCCCCTCGCTACCCTTGCTATCCACCGCACCCCATGGATGGTCGCTGTAGAGGTAGTTGTTGGCATCGGTCAGCACGTTGCCCGCCACCGCCGTGGCCGTGTCGACCAGCATGGCAGCAGCCACGGTGATCAGGGTGATGTTGTCTACCCGGACCTCCGCAGGCCTGGACCAAAAACCACCAGTTTTGTCAGTTAGGGTATAGCGAATACGGTAAGTACCTGCAGCAACGTCATCTATCGTCGTACTGCCACTACTTGTTGTAGCGCCGGATTTTAAGACCGCCCCGCTAACATCATTGACCAAACTCCATGTAAAAGTGTCGCCATCCTGGAACTGGTTGCCCAGCCATTCGTTCACCAACGTAACGGTGAACGTTATTTTGGCACTGCTACCAGAGGCAACACTGAAGGTAGGCGTCAACGCGCTGCTGACTCCGCCCCCATCCGAATCTTTAAAGCTCAGCGTACCGGAAGAACTGCTGCGGTTTACGTCACCCGCTATGTGCCATTGGTTAGCTTCAGGCGACCTATCGCCACTCACCACATTGGCACTGCCGCCACTAACTGATCCAGTGTTATCAAAGACCCACTGGCTGCCTTGTGAGTTATTCATATTGCCACTACTGAAATTAGCGAGTGTCGTCGTAGTTGGATCCGCATCGACCCACTGCTGCCCGACGATCGCCTGGTTGTAATTGTCGTAGGCATAGACGTCACTGCTGTCGGTAATGGTCAGCTTCAGGTCGGCAGACACCGCATCGCCATCGCGATCGATCAGGGTGTAGCGGATGGTATCCGTCACATCCTCGGCGACATCGTCATTGAAGATGTAGGTGTAAGCCCCGCTGACCAGGTTGACGCTGAACGAGCCACCGCCTGCCGTGTTGAAAGTCAGCGTATGGCTCGCCTCATCGTAGGCAGCCGACTCACTGGTGTAAGTCACACCGTTATGGCTGATCGCGGCAATCGGCTGGAGACCCGGACCATCGGCACCGAAGCCATTGCTGCCTTCGCTGATCAGGTTGCCGGAGATCACCGTCCCCGTCACCGTACCCTGCAGGGTGTCGTTGAGCTGGTTGAGGTTGGAGACCAGGATGCCATCGGTGTTGACGCCCGCCTTGCCGTCATAAGCGATGGGGTTGAGCAAGGTCTTGTCGAGGTCACTGCCCAGCCCCATACCCAAGGCATAGGACTTGATGTCCTTGGCCGTGAGGAAGGCGATCCAGTCCGCCTCTTCGCCGGCACCGATGCCATCGCCCAGTTCCGGGTTGTACTGGCTGCCACTGTTGTTGCTGCCCGGGTTGGCGTTGGACAGGGTTGGTTGACCATCGGAGAGGAAGTAGGAGACGTTCTGCACCTCGCTGCCGGTCAGCTTGCCGGACGAGCCATAGGCATCCATCGCCTCGATCAGCGCATCGTCATAGTTGGTCGAACCGTTGCCGGCGTTGTTGGCCAGGTCGGTGAGCCAGGCCTTGGCATCGACGGCACTCATCCAGACATTGCCCACAGCACTCGCGTTGCTGGCGAAGGTTACGATGCGCACCATCACGTCACCGAGGTTGTCGTAGCTGTCGATCAGACGCTGCACGGCATCCTTGGCCAGCGCCAGCTTGCTGCTGAAACCGCTGACACCCGACGGCGCTTCGTCCATGCTGCCGGACAGATCCAGCACTACCATCAGGTTGGTCTGGATGCCTTGCGGCTCGCTGGCAGACTTGGCGATGTCGTCGGGCGCGGCCGGCGAGTCGTCATCCACCGTGATCATCAGGCTACCCGTGGCCGGAGCCGAAGGCGCAGCGGAGTCCCAGACCTTGTAGGAGAAGGCCAGGTTCAGGTCGTTCTCGTCTGCCGTTCCATCGACGTCTGGTGCCGGATGGTCGAGCGGCTTGAACAGCTTGAAGCTGTATTGCCCGGTATCCGAGTTGGTCAGGCTGAGGGTGAAGACCGGATTGCCACCGGCATCGAACGCGCTCAACGTCTTGCCGTCTGCACTGAGCTGATAGTTGAGATCCGAGCCGCCTGAAGACAGGCTGCCAAGACCACTGGCATCCCAGGCGAAACCACCGAAGCTGTCCACCTGATAACCGAGCGCCCCACTGGCCGTGGTGGCTTCGCCAGCCAGATCGTTGGGGCCTCCGGCCAAGCCATTGGTCAAGCCATCCTCGTCGACGCTGCCGGAAGCCTGACCACCGACCGGGTCATTGCCACCGAGCGTGAGGGTCACGGTGGCCGTGGAAACATCGCCATCGCCGTCGGTGATCTGATAGGTGAACACCTCCGTACCGGCGCTGGCCCCACTGCCAGCGCTGTAGACCAGATTGCCGCTGGTATCGATGACCAGCGTACCGCCCTGGCTGCCCTGGCCGATGATCTGCACCGGCGAAACACTTGCCTTGCCATCGTTGCCAAAGCCGTCGTTACCGGTGAGGTCGTCGATGTGGCCGACGACCTGATCGACTGCCGTGCGTGAGACCTCACCGGCAATTTCATCATTGACCGCCATCGGTGCGTCGTCACGGAAGCCCAGCACCTGACCCAGGTCGATACTGGCCGAATCCTGATCGCCGTCAGCATCGGTGATGGTGGCCTGCAGTACGATCTTGTCACTGCCCAGCAGATGCAGTTCATCCGGCTGGGCGGTGGGATGAACCACGGCCCTCAACTGCGTCAGAGTCACCAGTCCTGCGGTGTCGACGCTCAGGGTGAAGACCAGCTCGTTACCGGTTTCGGTACGGCCTTCGAGCACCGAGCCGTTGAACACCAGCTTGACCGCTTCATCGCTCTCGGTATCGACCAGCCCGGAATTCGGCGACTTGATCACCAGTTCGTAGACCAGAGAACCAGGACCGTCGGCACCATATTCGGCGTTGAAGGCCGAGCTGAAGTTGCGACTGACCGTTGCATCCGGCGTGCCCAGATAGGTCTCGTCCACCTGCAGCGGCATGCCCCAGGTAACGTTGGTGTTGACGTCGTTATAGTCATAGTCGGGAGCGTCGGTGAGATCCTCCCAGTTCTGATTGCCCGGTTCGGCGTTGTCTTGCAGATGCGAGCCGCCCGGGTTGAACTCGGCACGGTCGAACAGCACGTTGGCACCACCAGCGCCAGTCAGTGGTACCCCGCCCAGCAGGGCCTGCCAGTTGCCATCAACATCCTGCTCGAAGGTCAGCTCGGCACCATTGCTCAGCGCAGCATTGGCTGCACCATTGGGGATGATGAAGAAGCCGATCTCACTCGGATCGAGCCCATCCAGATCGAAGGTGGCGCCTGCCACCTGCGCCTTCACATCAGCCCAGATCACCTTGCCCACGGATGGATTGCCGTCGGCATCTCGCGAGTAATAGCCATAGCTGTTTTGATAACCGGCATCGCTGCCGAGGAAAGTGGCCTGCGATTCGAAGCCCGGCTGCATGGCCTGGATGGTCGGGGTGTCGTCGTCGATGTTGACCACGAGCTTGCCCTCGGCGGTATCACCATCACCGTCGGTCACGGTGTAGCCGATCTGCAGCTTGATGTCGTTTTCATCCTGGCCAGCCGAATGCATCAGAGGTTTATGCAGCTCCAGCTCGTACTTGCCGAGCGCCGGATCGGTCAACACCACGGTCACCAGCGTGCCGCGCGCGGCACTGCTGATGGTCAGCGTTTTGGTGTCGCCGTTCCAGGTCGAGGTGACGTTTTCGGTGCCCAATACGTTCGGCCCGGACAGGGAGATGCCGCGCAGACCATCGGAGCCGGCGTCGAATACTAGCGTGCCAGAGACCGTGGTGTTCGTCCCGGTCACATCGCCCTCACCACCGTTGATGCCATTGGGCAAACCTTCATCGTCCAGCGCGTAGGCGGCATTGGTGATGCCCGCGGAGGGGCCATCGTCCTCGAAGCCGACTACCTTGCCCAGATCCAGACTGGCACTGTGAGAGTCGCCATCCTTGTCATAGACGGTCACGCCGAGCTTCAGCACACCAGCGCGAATCAGCGCCAGCTCGTCATGATTGCTGGTATTGCCATGGGCGATGGCCTCGTATTGCACGAGAGTCACACTGCCACTGCCGGCATTGACGCTGACCTTGAATACCGTGACGCCGTTGGCCACACCCAGCACGTTGCCGTCGGCATCCTTGTACAGGCGAATATCACCACCGGCTGTAGCATCCAGCCCAGAGTCGACGCCGTCCTGGCTCAGATTCAACTCGAAACGAGTACGCGACGTGTCCTGGCCATCCGAACCGGCATCCACCGTGAGCCTGAACAGATCCTTGCCGTCGATGCTGGCATAGCCGAGCACATCACCATGGCCTTGCTCATCGTTCGGCGCGACATGACCATTCTCGTTCTGGCTGGAACCGGTGGTGCCCATCGATTCATCGACGTACAGCTTGGTGCCATGCCGCAGCTCGAACTTGGTGATTTTCGGGCCGTCGTCTTCGAAACCGACAATCTTGCCCAGATCCAGGCTGGCGCTCTGCGAGTCGCCGTCCTTGTCATAGACGGTCACGTTCAGTTTCAGCACGCCATCCCTGAGCAGCGCCAGCTCGTCATGGTTGCCGGTATCACCATGCGCGATGGCCTTGTATTGCACCAGGGTCACGCTGCCGTCAGCGGCATTGACGCTGATCTTGAACACAGTAACGCCATTGGCCTTACCCAGAATGCTGCCATCGGACTCCTTGTACAGCAGAATGTCACCACCGGCCGTGGCATTCAGCCCGGAGTCCACGCCATTGCTGGCAAGGCTCAGGGAGAAGCGGGTACGACCGCTGTCCAGGCCATCCGAACCACCATCGGCGATCAGCTTGAACAGCTTGTCGCCGTCGATCCGGGCGTAACCCAGCACATTGCTGTGGCCCTGCTCGTCATTCGGCGCAGCCTGACCGGGCTCGTTCTGGCTGGAACCACCTTTGCCAACTGACTCGTCGACGTATAGCTTGACGCTGTGGCCCAGCTCGAATTTGACGATTTTCGGGCCATCGTCCTGGAAGGAGAAGTAGGACGAATTGCCGCCGGCAAGCTCGACCTTCGCGGTACGGGTCACCGCGTCACCATCACCGTCGACACGGGTGACCTGATACTGCAGTTGCAACGAGCCCTGGTGTTTGATCAGCAGATCGACCGCCTCGTCGAAACGCTGATCGTTGTCTGGATGACGGATCGCTTCGAACAGCGTGGTCTGCAGTTGCGGCTGCCCATCGACAGTGACGATGGCGATGGTGAAGACCGTATCGCCAGAGGCATCGACACCCTTGATCAGTTGGCTGTTGGCCGGGTCAACGAATAGGCGGATGGCACCACCATTGGTAGCCAACAAGGTGGTGGCCAGCCCCTGGGGCGGCACTCCGGAGAAGCTCAGCGTACCGTTGAGCGAAGCCTCGCCATCAGCCCCGGCTGCCCCACCGACGGTGAACAGAGAGGTCAGGCCACCGGCAAGCTCAGTGGTGACCTTGGCCAACGCGCCATTGTCGTCGTTCACGTAGCCCTGGCTCTGGTTATCGTTGGCGGCGTAACGATCCTGGTTGCCACGGGTTTCGTCCAGTGCCACTTCCAGCTGAGCCAGTTCCTGAGTATTGACCCCGAGGCTCAGGGTCGGCACATCGTCCTCGATATTGATCACGAACAGGCCGCCAACACCTTCGGGGATGTTCAGCGGATCGCCGTCACCATCGGTGATGGCCAGCAGATGGGTGAAGTCGATGCCAATCTGGCCATCGCTCGACCACAGCTCACTGTCGTTGCCATCGGCCTGTGGATGGTCAATCGGCCCTTGCAGGGTAAAGGTGAAGCTGCCATCGACATTGATCACCAGGGTGAATACCGGATAGCTACCAACGTCCGCGGCCGCCGTAGCGGTCAGCGTGGTGCTGAGCAGATTACCGTCGCCATCGACGCTTTCGCTGACCGTGTAGACCAGTGGTTTTTCGCCGGAGGTCAGCCCCTGCTCGTTCAGTTGCGAAGTGACCGTGGCGTTTTCTACTAGGCCGAAGCTGCCAGGGCCATCGGCACCGAAGGCGACCAGCGAGGCCAGCGTGCCAGCACCGCCAGCAGTGCTGATGACCAGCGTCTGCCCGCCCTCCTGATTACCGACATTGGGTGCCGTCAGTTTGTCTTCATGCACCGTGCCACCGATAGCTGGCGGCGTCTTGGCCGTCCAGGTGGCCTGGATATTGACGTCGTTGTAGTCGTTGTCGCTGTTGCCGTCATTGACATCCTCCCAGTTCTGGTTGCCCGGCGCGGTATTGTCGTCAACATGGGACTTGCCGCCGGGATTCAGCGTCGGGTCACTGAACAGAACGTGAGCGCCACCGGCCCCATTGATTTCTGTATCGCCGATGAAGGCCTTCCACTGTCCCTCCACGATCTGGAAGGTTACCTCGGTGTTGCTGGCGGCGCCGTTCAAGCCCCCATTGGGAATGATGAAGAAACCAACCTGGCTCGGGTCGAGGCCATGAAGGGTGATCGAGTCTCCTTCAGCCAGGCCGCTGGTGTCGCCCCAGATGATCTGACCGCTAATCGGCTCACCATCGGGGCCTTTGATGTAATAGCCATAGCTGTTGAGGTATGACGCATCACCGCCCTGATACGTGATGGTCAGGCAGTGTTTGACTCCGTCCTCCACCAACACGGGCACATCGTCTTCCACGTCGATCACGAAGCTGCCAGGGTTGAAGCCGCCTGGCACCGCATCACCATCGTAGTCGGTGGCGATCAGCAGCTTGGAGAAGTCCAGCGCGAGATCCTTGTCGCCCAACAGCTCGCTGTCATCTCCATCCTTGCGTGGATGATCGATCGGCCCCGACAAGGTGAAGACATACCCACCATCGCTGGTCACCACCAGCGTGAATACCGGCACACCTCCCGCTGTCGCTGTCAGGGTGCTCGTGCTGCCGTCGTCCGAGACCTCGACCGAATAGACCAACGGCTCCTTACCCGACGTCAGGGCCAATGCCTGCAGATCGCTCAATGCCTCAGGGTTGGTACTCAGCTGGAAGCCACCGCGCCCGTCAGCCCCGAAGTTGACCAGCGCATCCAGAGCCCCCGGATCGCCAATCAGCTGATGGGTTTGCGCAGGCAGGTTGCCGGGCTCGGCATTGCCGATACCAACCAGAGCATCTTCATGCACGACGCCTCCGACGACTGGGCGCTGACCTTCACTACCGGCCAGTTCGGGACTGTCGTCGTCGATCACAATGCTCAAGCTGCCGGTCGCAGGTGTGCCGTTGCCGTCCGTAATGGTGTAGGTGAAGGTAAAGAAAAGATCGTTCTCATCGCTGCCTCCGGGCAGCGGCGGCTCGTGATCCAACGCGGCTAGCAGTTCAAATGTGTAGGTACCGGCCAGCAGGTCGGTTATCTCGAGTGTGAAGACCTCTTGATCACCAGCGAAAGCCATCAAAGTCAGTCCATCCAGACTTACCTCGTAGCTAAGCGGTACGCCCCCCGAAGTCATTCCCAACCCGGACAGCCCAGCCGTGCTCCAGGTGAAACCGCCCGGACCGTCGGGACCAAAGCTGTAGCCCAGAATACCGAATACCGAAGCAGCCTCACCGGGAAGATCATTTGGACCGCCGACAATGCCGCCTGGCAAACCCTCCTCATCGACTGCATTGATAGCCTCGCCCCCGGTAGGGGTGCCGTCGACCTCAAGTACCACTGCGTCATCCGGATCGACAATCGGCTCGCCATCGGGGAATTCGGGGCCGGTGCTGAGCCCCTCGGTAGGGAAACCTATCACTGGGTCGAGTGCGCCGCCGACCTCGCCGAGCAGCACGAAGGAGTGGCCACCACCGACGCCGCCCGCACCACCACCCGCACCCGGTCCGGCGGCGGTAGCTTCACCTTCGAGAGTCGGGTCGACGCCGGCCTCGATCGCCGCCTGCAGTCGCTCGACATCGGTCAGGTCGCTGTCGCTGGGAACGGGGGGCGGCGCATCGGCCGTCGGAGTCTGCGAGTCAGGACTGGTAGCAAGCATCTGCGCGTCGAGCGTCATGCTGCTGTCGCGCCCAAGCGTCAGTTGCTGGCCGTTGGTCATGGCAACGGCCACCGCGCCCGAGGCGCCGGTTACCAGTTGCTCGCCCGCGTAGACCCGGTCTCCTTCACTGATCGGCCGGCGCGATCCGTCGCTCGCTACCGCGAACACTTCGCCGACAACCTGACTGACGACACCAATAAGAGTAGCCATGATTCCATCCTCACTACGGCTGCCGACCACCGCCGACACGTACCTACCGAAAGGGTCAGAACACCTTTTCGAAGCCGAGGAGAAACCCAAGACAGCTGATTGAAATGGAACGGCGCAAAATCCCAAAAACGCTACTGACAAAAAAATGTCACTACAACCTGCGTCGAACTACTCCATCAGATGAATCCCCGCCCTGTGATGCCTGACAACCCATTTCAGCTGCGCAACCCACGGAAAATGAGGACTTGCGCAGCTCACAGGTTCAAACAATGTGCTGCTTTTCGCAGAGTTCATAAGATTTTTTCTGAATATGGGTTGTGAAAAAAACATCTTAGGTTCTCCAAAAGTTGTTCTTAGCTCTGATGTTACAAGCCTGAAACGGTTTTACAGGCAAAAACGCCATTTTTATGGCGACAGAATAAGAACATCAGTCAGGAGAAACGCCAATGCGCACCCTAACCCCGCTATGGAGCGCCATGCTTTTGGCGACTGTTTGCAGTCAGGCGCAAGCCATGAATCTCTCGGAAGCGATTCAGAGCACGTTGGACAATCACCCGGAAATCCACGCTGCCGCCAATAGCCGACTCTCATCGGATGAAGACGTGAAATTCGCCAAGGGCGGCTACCTGCCCACCGTCGACCTGCTGGTCGGTTATGGCCGGGAACGTACTGACAGCCCCAGCACACGGGCGCTTGGCGATCACAACAAGGAGACCCTGAACTACCGCGATGCCGAACTGCGGCTGCGGCAGATGCTGTTCGACGGTTTCAACACGCCCAACGAGGTGGCGCGCACCCAGGCAGTGGTCAACTCCCGTGCCTACCGTCTGCTCGGTACGTCCGAAAGCCTGGCCCTGCGCACCGTCGAGGTGTACCTCGATGTGCTGATGCGCCGCGAGATGGTCACCCTGGCGCGCAACAACCTGCAGGCACACCAGCGCATCAACGATCAGATCGGTTTGCGCAGTCGCCAGGGCGTGGGCAGCACTGCCGACCTGGACCAGTCCGAAGCTCGCTTGGCACTCGCGCAGAACAACCTCTACACCGAAGAAGTCAACCTGGCCGATGCCGAAGCCAACTTCTTCAGTGCCGTGGGCCGTCTGCCGGATCAGTTGGAAAGCCCGGCATCGATCAGAGGCGGCATGCCTGCCGATCTACTCGCTGCGCGGCAGACCGTGATGGACAACAATCCCTTCCTGAAATCAGCGCAGGCTGACGTCAACGCCGCCGAGAAGCAGTACGAGGTAGCCAAGTCGCCGTTCTACCCACGCTTCGATCTGGAGCTGGCGACCTCGGCCGATGACAACGTGCAGGGCGATGAGGGTCACTACAACACCTGGCGAGCTGCCGTGGTGATGAACTACAACCTGTTCAACGGCATGCGCGACAAGGCCCGGCTGCAGTCGGCTGCGCACCAGATCAACGAGTCGATGGACATCCGCAACAACGCGCTGCGCGTGCTCAACGAGAACCTCTCGCTGGCCTGGAACGCCATGGAGAACGCGCGCCTGCAAACCCCCAAGGCGCGTGATTACGCGGACTACACCTCACGGGTTCGCGAGGCCTACCAGCAGCAGTTCAGCCTGGGCCAACGCACCTTGCTCGACCTGCTCGACAGCGAAAACGAGCTGTTCACCGCCAACCGTCGTTACACCGAGGTGCGCTACGGCGAAGAGTTCTCGATGTACCGCGTCGTTGCGGCAATGGGTGATCTGTTGCGCCAGCAACAGGTCGTAGTCCCGGCAGAAGCTGTAGCCCTCACTGAAGTGAAGAGCGAGGCACGCTTGCCGGATATGAAGTAGTACCGGCGTGAGGAGTAGTAGAAATTGACCACCATGGAACGGCCAGGCCCGTCCAGTGATCCGCGGCTCAGTCACGACGATCCGCTGCTGGATGGTTTGTTGATCCTCTGCCGGCTACATGGCTGCTCGGCCAGCCGTGGCACCCTCAGTGCCGGCCTGCCCATGCCGGAGCAACGCATGAGCCCCGACCTGCTGCCGCGTGCTGCGGCACGGGCCGGGCTGCAGGGGCGCCTGCTACAGCGCGAGCTTGCCAGCATTTCCGCCCTCAACCTGCCAGTCCTGCTACTGCTCAAGGACGGTCGCTGTGCGGTCCTGCGCCAGTGGGGGCCGAAGCAGCAGGCGCAGATCCTGCCCTGCGAGACCGATGGCGGCGAACAATGGGTCAGCCGTGAACAACTGGCCGCCGAGTACAGTGGCCGGGCCTTTTTTGCCCGCCCTCGACATCAGCTGGAAGAAGCCCGCACGCCGCTGGTGCCACGCATCGAAGCCTGGTTTCGCGACACCCTCAAGCTGTCGCGCTGGCTCTACACCGATGCCGTCCTGGCCAGCCTACTGATCAACCTGCTGGGCCTGATGGTGCCGCTGTTCGTGATGCAGACCTACGACCGTGTAGTGCCCAACCAGGCGACCGCAACGCTCTGGGTGTTGGCCATCGGCCTGTTTATCGGCACCGGTTTTGAACTGCTGCTCAAGGTGCTACGCGCGCACCTGCTCGACACGGCAGGCAAGAAGACCGACGTGGTGCTGTCGGCCACCTTGTTCGAGCGCATCACCGGCATGTCGATGAAGGCGCGGCCGGCCAGCGTGGGCGGTTTCGCACAAAGCATTCACGACTTTCAGGGACTGCGCGATTTTCTCACCGCGGTCACCCTGACCAGCCTGATCGATCTGCCTTTCTCCCTGCTGATGCTGCTGGTGATCGGGCTGATCGGCGGCCCGCTGGTGTTCATCCCGCTGTTGGCCTTCCCCATCACCGCGCTGTTCGCCTACATCATTCAGGCACGCCTGCGCGACACTGTGCAAAGAAGCCTGCAGCTTGGCTCGCAACGCCAGGCGCTGCTGATCGAAACCCTCGGTGGCCTGGAAACGCTCAAGGCCTGTGGTGCCGAAAGCGAGCGTCAGCACCAATGGGAGCAAACCCATGGCGCCCTCACCCGCCTGGACGGCCATGCAAAATTCCTCGCCTCGCTGGCCACCAACGGCACCCTGTTCCTGCAGCAGTTCGCCGGCATGGCCACCATCGTCGCGGGGGTCTATCTGATCATCGCCGGCAATCTCAGCGTCGGTGCGCTGGTGGCCTGCTACATGCTCGGCAGCCGCATCCTCGCTCCGCTGGGACAGATCGCCGGGCTGATCACTCGCTATCAGCAGGCACGCCTGACCATGACCAGCACCGATGCCCTGATGGCCCTGCCGCAGGAGCGTCAGGACAAGCAGCGGCCGCTGGATCGCACCCAGCTCAAAGGGGCACTGGAAGTCCGGCAGATCAGCTTCACCTACCCCGGCCAGAGCGCACCGGCGCTGACCAATGTCAGTCTGCGCCTGGGCGCTGGCGAACGCCTTGGCATCATCGGTCGCAGCGGTTCGGGCAAGAGCACTCTGGCGCGATTGCTGATGGCCTTCTACAGCGCCGACGAAGGACAGATCCTGCTGGACAACCTCGACCTGCGCCAACTCGACGTCGCCGACCTGCGCCATCAGATCGGCTACGTCGCCCACGACCTGCCACTGCTGGCTGGCAGCCTGCGCGACAACCTGACCCTCGGCGCCCGTTACATCAGCGACGCGCGCATGCTCGAAGTCGCCGAGCTCACCGGCGTGGTGGACCTGGCCCGCCAGCATCCGCAAGGCTTCGACCGCCCGGTAGGCGAACGCGGCCAGCTGCTCTCCGGCGGCCAGCGCCAGGCCGTACTGCTGGCCCGCGCACTGCTGCTCGACCCGCCAATCCTGGTACTCGACGAACCCACCAGTGCCATGGACAACACCAGCGAAGACCTGCTGCGCCAACGCCTGCACAAGTGGGTGCAGGGCAAGACGCTGATCCTCATCACCCATCGTGCCTCCATGCTCAGCCTGGTGGATCGCCTGGCTGTGCTGGACAACGGCCATGTGGTGGCGGACGGGCCGAAGGAAGCGGTGATCGAAGCCTTGCGCAAGGGCCGCGTCGGCCCGGCCAGTCTGTAGGAGCGACGTGCGATGCAAGCTACCCAGAGCCTCGGCAACTACTTCGGCAGCCTGCGCGAAAAACGCCAGGACACCGAGTTCATGCCGGAAGTCGAAGGTGCCATTCTGGAGGACTCGCCCTGGCTAAGCCGCGCCACGATCTGGGTGGTCAGCGCCTGCCTGCTGGCAGCGCTGGTCTGGGCAAATTTCGCCGTGCTGGAAGAGGTCACCACCGGCGAAGGCAAGGCCATCCCGTCGAGCAAGGTACAGGTGATCCAGAATCTGGAAGGCGGCATCGTCAGTGAGATCTTCGTGCGCGAAGGCCAGGTGGTAGACAAGGGCGACACCCTGCTGAGACTGGATGACACGCGTTTTCTATCCAATCGCGGGGAAACCGAAGCGGATCGGCTGGCGCTCATCGCCCGTCTCGAACGACTGAGCGCAGAAGCCGAAGGCCGCGAACCGCAACTGCCCGAAGAAATCACCCGCGACGCGCCACAGCTGGCCGAAGACCAATTGGCCCTGTATCGCTCGCGCCAGCAACGGCTGCGCAGCGAGCAGCGCACATTGGGCGAACAACTGCGGCAAAAGGAGCAAGAGCTCGCCGAATTTCGCTCCAAGTCCCAGCAGTACCGTTCCAGTCTCGGCCTGTTGCAGCAGGAACTGAACATGTCGCAACCCCTGGTGGCCTCGGGCGCCATTTCCGAGGTCGAGGTGTTGCGTCTGCGCCGCAGCGTGGTGGAAGTACGTGGCTCGCTGGAGGCCACAAACCTGGCGATCCCGCGTGCTGAAGCGGCGATGAGCGAGATCAGGAGCAAGATGGAGGAATCCGAGCTGGCCTTCCGCGCCGAGGCCTTCAAGGAGCTCAACGAATTACGCACAGAACTGCAGAAGATCACCGCCACCAGCGTCGCCATTCAGGACAAGGTGACCCGGACCACCGTGACCTCGCCGGTGCGTGGGGTGATCAAACAGCTCAAGGTCAACACCATCGGTGGCGTGGTACAGCCGGGCAGCGACATGCTGGAAATCGTGCCGCTGGATGACAGCCTGCTGATCGAAGCCAAGGTGCGCCCGCAGGACGTGGCCTTCCTGCATCCCGGGCAGAAAGCCATGGTCAAGTTCACCGCCTATGACTACACCATCTACGGCGGGCTCAAGGCCAACCTCGAGCTGATCAGCGCCGACACCATCACCGACGAGGAAGGCAACAGCTTCTACCTGATCCATGTGCGCACCGACAAAAGCCACCTCGGTGGCGAGGAACACCCGCTGCTGATCATCCCCGGCATGGTCGCCACGGTGGACATCATCACCGGCGAGAAGAGCGTACTGGCCTACCTGCTCAAGCCCGTGCTCAAGGCGCGCTCGGAAGCCATGCGCGAACGTTGATTACCAGCCGTGCACGCTGCGTAGCCCGAATCGATACCGTAGGGTGCGCCGTGCGCACCGGGCCCGACATCGTCAAAGCTGGTGCGCGCGGCGCACCCTACATGCGCCTGCCTCGCGCTTGACCGCCGGGCATTCATTAGAGTTTCCCGGATTGCATCCGGGCTACGTGACCGAAGTGCTACCCTAGGGTGCGTCGTGCGCACCTCCTTAGCGCTGGTGATTGCGGATAAAGACCTCTTCTCCCATCGCCGCGATCTGCCCTTCGATCAACGCGTCGAAGGGCCGCAGCAGCGCAGCGAAACCCTGCGGGGCCTCCAACACATCCAGCGCGGCAACGATCGCCTCGATAGTCGATAGCGCCCCCTCTTCCGGCGCCTTGCGCAGGCGGTAGCGCGACGGGGCCACGGCTCCCAGACTCACGCGCGGCAACGCCGCCAGTAGCGGGTTGAGATGCAGCAGCTTGCGCGCCTTGCGCCAGGTGCCGTCGGGCACCACCAGCAGCAGCGGTTTCTCCTTGGGCGCGTAGCCCGTCAGGGCCACAGCCTCATCGCCGGGAAACAGCAGGCAGGCGCGATAATCAGGCTGCGCGAGCAATTGCGGCAGATCATCGAATCTCTCACCGACGCGCAGTTCCGCGTTGCGTAGCCCAAGCGCAGCCAGGCGAGCGGTATTGAGGGCATGGCCGACCTCGCTCGGGTGCTGCAGGATGAGCACACGAGTACGACTCTCGAGGTTGGGAATCAGCGGGCAGAGGCAGTGGCCAAGCGGGCGCTGGCAGCGGGAGCAGGTCGGACGAGGCATGCCGCGCAGTGTGCCAGAACACCTCGAACTCGCGAAGCCCGGATGCAATCCGGGAATCCCCAGACTGCATCCGGCTTCAGAGTCAGCGGTTGAAGCGCTCCGCCAGGCTGTGCAGGTAATCGGCCATTTGCTCCAGCTCACGGCTGATGGCTGCGCCCTGATGCGCCTGCCCGGCGCTGTGGTCGGAAAGCTGGGCGATACGAGTGATCTGCCGGCTGATGTCCTCGGCTACATGGCTCTGCTCTTCGGAAGCCGCCGCCATCTGCTGGCTCATGCTGGTGATGCGCGTCACTGCCGAGCTGATGCCCTCCAGCGCATCGCGTACCGACTCCACGCTCTGCACACTGCCGCGGGAAATGTCCTCGCCCTTGCCCGCCGTGACCACCGCACGCTCGGCTCCTGCTCGCAGGTCGGCGATGATCTGGTGAATCTGCTCGGTGGACTGGCGCGTACGCGAAGCCAGCGAACGCACTTCATCGGCCACCACCGCAAAACCGCGGCCCTGCTCCCCTGCCCGCGCGGCCTCGATGGCAGCGTTGAGCGCCAGCAGGTTGGTCTGCTCGGCAATCGAGGTGATCACATCAGCCACACTGCCGATGGACTGCGTGGAGTTGGCCAGTTCGTTGACCGCCTGGCCAATATCGTTGACCGCCTTGGCCATCTGGCGCATGGAATCGAGGCTGCCTACAGCCAGATCACGCCCCTCACGGGCCAGACGATCAGCCTCTTCGGCAGCATGCGAGGTGTTCTGCACGTTGTGCGCGACTTCCTGAATGGTCGCCGCCATCTGGTTGATGGCCGTGGCCGATTGATCGGTCTCGGCACGCTGTTGATCGAGCATCTGCGCGCTGGAGTGCGACAGTTCGGCGGACTGCGTGGCGCGCTTCTTGACGTTCTCGCCAGCATCTTCCAGCCGCGTCAACGCCGTCTGCAAGCGCGCCTCCTCACTGATCATCGCCATGTCCAGCAGGGCCTGGACACCACGGTTGTCGCTGTAGGTCAGCGCCACCAGGCCGCTGGTAAAGGCTTTCGGATGATCCGCCAGGGTACGGCGAATCAGCTGCCGGATCCGATAAAGCTGGTAGGACCCCAGCGCGAACAGTGTCAGCACGATAAAAGCCATCAGCGGCCAACCAGAAACCACCCAGTGCGCCGCAACGATCAGCAGTGACGCGACGATCAGTGGCCAGGAGCGCAGCAAATCGTAGGTCCAGTACTCCAGCTTCGGCACCGGTGGTTTGCCGGCCCGCAGACGGGCATAGAGCGCTTCGGCACGACGTTTCTGGGCCTCGGTTGGTAATGAGCGTACCGACTCGTAGCCGGAAATTCGGCCGTTCTCGTAGACGGGCGTGACGTAGGCACTGACCCAGTAGAAATCGCCATTCTTCGAGCGGTTCTTGACGATGCCCATCCAGGGTTTGCCCTGCTTGATGGTATCCCACATATGGCCGAACACCGCTGGCGGCATATCCGGGTGGCGCACGAGGTTGTGCGGCTGGCCGATCAGTTCCTCGCGGGTGAAGCCGCTGATCTCGACGAAGGCGTCATTGCAGTAGGTGATCTTGCTGTTGAGGTCGGTGGTGGAAATCAGGCGTTCATCAGCGGGGAAGGTTCTTTCCCGCTGAGTCACGGGCAGGTTCTGGCGCATCGAGGCTTCCCTGTTCGAATTGAAGTTGGTACAGACGTATGAATAAGTACTAGCACAGCCTAATAACCGCGCCAGTTGTAGGCTCTAAGCCTTTCGGAGGAGAAAGACGACCCTGTTTCAGATCTGATTCAGTTGCGTTTTGAGCAAATCGCGAAAGGTTTGAATCAGCGGTTCGCGAGTACGCCCTCGGCGCAGGATCAGCGAGAACGGTGCCTGATAGCCAAATACCGCTGGCAGCAATACCCGCAGCTTGCCCTGATCCACCCAGGGCTGGGCATAGTGCTCCGGCAGATAGCCGATGTAGGCGCCGGAGAGCACCAGAATCAGCTGCGCCTCCATCGACTCCACCGTGGCCGCACTGTGCTTGAAACCATGGCGAGCCAGTTCGGCCTGGCTCCAGTAGCCGCGGCCCACCATGCGTTGCTGGGTAATCAGTTCTTCGGGAATCCGCCTCTGCTCGAACAGAGCATGCCGCTCGCTGCAATACAGCCAGTGTTGCTCGCGATACAACGGTTGGTAGACCAGGCCGTTCATGCGCGTGGAGAAAGCACCGATGGCCAGGTCCAGACGATTGTCCAGCACCGCCAGCTGCAGCTCATAAGGGCTCATCACCGACAGGTGCAGGTGCACGCCAGGGTGCTCCTGGCTGTAGGCGCCGATCACCTCGGCCAATGGCAGGGCCGGATCGCTGACCGTGGAGTCCAGCACACCGAGGTTGAGGGTGCCGCGCAACTCGCCCTTGAGCGCCGCCGAGTAACGCTCGAAACCTTCCAGTTCGCCGAGCAGGCGCAAGGTTTCCTGATGGAACAGTTCGCCCTTGCTGGTCAGGCTGAAACCGCCACGGCCGCGATGGCAAAGCACGATGCCGAGCTGACTTTCCAGCTGGCTCATGTAGGTACTGATGGCCGACGTGGAAAGATTGAGTTCCTGCTGCGCAGCGGCGAAGCCCTGATGACGCACCACGGCGACGAAGATCTTCAGCAGTTTCAGATCGGGTAAAGCGAGGGACATGGCGGCGTACGGCAGATGAACGGAGTGCCAGTGTAGCGCCCTGCCCCTGCCTGGCACATCCAGCAAACGTAGCCCGGATGAAATCCGGGACAACACCCAGCCTATTTCCCCGGATTGCATCCGGGCTACAAAACTAGACCGCCCTGCTCTAGGCACAGACTGGCGAAACAACTGGTGCGCGCGGCGCACCCTACGGAGCGGCGCTAGCTTGGTGCCCGGATGAAATCCGGGGCAGCGCAACACGCATCAATAGTTCAGCAATCACTGAACTAAGTATTTGTTCGATGCGATTTAACCCGTTCGCAGGCTGAGCCAACAATGCCGCCATAACCAGGCGCCGACTCGAATCGGCTGCCACCGGGCGCCACACCACGCCCCTTGCCAATCTGCCGCTGACCTTCGCCCTCTTCAGGAGACGGCCATGCGACTGGAAATCTTCCGCACCCTCTGGGGTTACCGCGGCAGTTGGCAGCAAGCGCTCGACGAAGCGCTCGGTGCCGGCTTCGACGGTATCGAAGCGCGTATCCCCGAGACCGCCGCGCAGCGCGCCATCAATGCCCGTCTGCTGCGCGAGCAGAATGTCCCCTATATCGCCACCCTGTTCACCTCCACCCCGGTTCTGCCACGTCAGAGCGACAGCCCGCAGGTGCACCTCGAAGACCTGCGCATAAAGCTCGACTGGGCCGCCGAACTCGGCCCGCGCCTGGTCAACGTGCTGCCCGGCAATGATCGCTGGGCGCTGAGCGAACAGGTCGATTTCTTCGGTCGCGCCGCCGAACTGGCATTGGCCTGCGGCCTCCACGTCTGTTTCGAAATTCATCGCGGCCGTTCCCTGTACAGCCCCTGGGTCACGCTGGACGTGATCCGTCAGGTCCCCGAACTGCGCTTCACCAGCGATATCAGCCACTGGCTGGTGACCTGCGAGCGCCTGCTCGACGACCCCGCCGACGACCTCTCCGCCTTCATCGAACGGGTCGACCACATCCAGGCCCGCATCGGTTATGACCAGGGCCCACAGGTGCCACACCCCGGCGCGCCGGAGTACGCCGAGGTGCTGGCCTTCCACCAGCGTCACTGGGAAAGCATCTGGAGCAGCCAGGAGAAGCGTGGCCTGCAGACCACCACCCTGACCCCCGAATTCGGCCCGGACGGCTACCTGCACCACCTGCCCTTCACCGACGTGCCGGTGGCCGACCTGTGGCAACTCAATCAGTGGATGGCGCGCTGCGAGCGCCAGCACTTCCACCGTTTCACCAGTCGCTGAGGAGCCGTGATGAACACCAACGCCAAGCATTTCACCGAAATCCCCGTGGTCGACATCGCCGGCCTGTTCAGCAGCGACCCGGCGGCGCGCCTGGCCGTGGCCGAGAACCTGGGCCGTGCCGCCCGCGAGGTGGGTTTTCTCTACATCAGCGGCCATGGCATTGAGCAGACGCTGATCGATGGCCTGCACCGCGCCGCCGAGGACTATTTCGCCCAGCCCCTGGACGCCAAGATGCGCCACTACATCGGCACCTCGGCCAGCCACAAGGGCTTCGTGCCCGAGGGCGAGGAACGCTACGGCGCCGGCAAGCCGGACCACAAGGAAGCCTTCGACATCGGCTTCGAGGTACCCGCCGACAACCCGCTGGTACTGGCCGGCACGCCGCTGCTGGGGCCCAACGACTGGCCCACTCTGCCTGACTTCAAGGAGGCGGTGCAGGCCTACTACGCGCGCATCTTCCAGCTTGGCCGCATGCTGTTCCGCGGTTTCGCCCTGGCTCTCGGCGTGCCGGAAAACACCTTCGACGAGATGGCCAACTTCCCGCCGTCGAAGCTGCGCCTGATCCACTACCCCTACGACGGCGATGCCCAGGATGCCCCCGGCATCGGTGCCCACACCGACTACGAGTGTTTCACCATCCTGCTCGCCGACCGTCCGGGGCTGGAAGTGATGAACGACCTCGGCCAGTGGATCGACGCACCGCCGCGCGAAGGCACCTTCGTCGTCAACATCGGCGACATGCTCGAGGTGATGAGCGCCGGCACCTTCGTCGCCACTTCGCACCGCGTGCGCAAGGTCAGCCAGGAGCGCTACTCCTTCCCGTTCTTCTATGCCTGCGACTACCACACGCAGATCCGCCCGCTGCCGCAGTTCGAGGCCACCGGCCAGAGCTACGAAACCATCAGCATCGGCGAGCACATGTGGAGCCAGGCGCTACAGACCTACCAATACCTGAAGAAGCGCGTCGAGGACGGCCAGTTGCAGCTGCCCGAACGCGCCCGCGCGCCATCCAGCTTCGGCCACCTGAAGCACCAGCCGAGCGCGCTGTGACTTTCCCAACTGCCAACACAACAAACTGATCCGGAGATAAACACAATGGCAACCCGTACCCCGCTGCGCAGCACCGCCCTGGCTCTGGCCTGCACCTTCGCCGGCCTGTTCACCACCGCCCACGCCGCCGAAACACCCAAGACCCTCTCCAGCGGCGAGCTGAAAGTGGGCATGGAAATTACCTACCCACCGTTCGAATACTACGAAGGCGACCAGGTGAAAGGCTTCGACCCGGAAGTGTCGGCGGCCCTGGCCAAGCGTCTGGGCCTGGAGGCGAACTTCAGCGACATCACCTTCCCCAACCTGATCCTCGGCCTCGACGCCGGCCGCTTCGACACCATCATCTCCGGCATGTACATCCTTCCCGAGCGCCTGGAGAAAGCCGATGCCATCCCCTACGCCAAGACCGGCGCCGCGATCATGGTGCGCAGCAACGCCGAGAAGAAACCGGCCACACCAGAAGAGCTGTGCGGTCTGACCGTCGGCCTGCAACAGGGCACTTCGTGGATTCCAGCCCTGCAGAAGGTTTCCGACGGCTACTGCAAGGAACAGGGCGCCGGCGCCATCACCATCAACCAGTACCCGACTACCTCGGAAACCTCCCAGGCGCTGCTCTCCGGCCATATCCAGGCGCACCTGGAGATCGACGCCGCTTCGCTGCTGATCGTCGAAAAATCCCGGGGCCGCATCGCTATCAGCTCCAAGGGTTCGATCTACCCGCAGGTGTTGGGCATCTACGTGAAGAAGGGCAACGCCCAACTGCTCGACGCTCTGAAAGCCGCGCTGGACGACTTCAAGGCCAGCGGCGAATACGCCGAACTGCTGAAGAAATACAACCTGGAAGAAGCCTGAGGTAAGTCCGTGGGCGAGTCCGTCATGACTCGCCCACGGCCGCTGCGTTGAATGACCGCTTCACCCCGCTGGCCGGTACTCGCTCCGGCCAGCGGCCTTTTTTCAGCTTGAGTCACAGGTGCCCCATATGCCGTTCGAATGGAGCTATTTCTTCTCCCTGTTTTCCATGCCGGCCTTCTGGGCGGCGTGCTGGACGGTGGTGAAACTCAGCAGCCTGGCCTGGCTGCTCGGCCTGGTGCTGGGCTTCGGTTTGGCCAGTGCCAAGCAAGCCGCCAGTCGCTGGCTCAGCGCGCCAGCCGCGATCTACGTATGGTTCTTTCGCAGCGTGCCGCTGCTGGTGCTGCTGATCTTCGTCTACAACCTGCCGCAACTGATGCCGGCCAGCGGCAAGGTACTGTCCAATCCGTTCTACGCCGGTCTGTTCGCCCTGGTACTGACCGAAGCGGCATACATGGCCGAAATCCACCGTGGTGGCTTGTTGTCGGTGGCCAAAGGGCAGCGCGAAGCCGCCCGCGCCCTGGGTATTGGCCGGCTTGGCACGCAGCGGCTGATCGTCGTGCCGCAGGCCTTTCGCATCGCCCTGCCGACGTTGACCAACGAGTACGTGACCATCGTCAAGCTGACCTCACTGGTCTCGGTGATCTCCCTCAGCGAACTGCTGCTGGTCGGCCAACGCCTTTACGCGCAGAACTTCATGGTGCTGGAAACCCTCGGCGCCGTGGCCGTGTACTACGTGCTGATCGTCAGCCTGTTCGGCTGGGGCCTGCAGTACCTGGAGCGCCACCTCGACCTTGGCCGGCGCAAGCCGGGCACCCTCGGCGATGCCCAGGTAACCAAGCTGCGCAGCGAACTGCCACAGGTGGCGACCGGCAACGCCCGGGTTCGTGAGCCAGGCACTCCAGCGGCGCTGTACCTGAGCAACATCCACAAGCACTACGGCGACCACCATGTGCTCAAGGGCATCGACCTGAGCGTGCAGCCTGGCGAGGTGATCTCCATCATCGGCCCGTCCGGCTCCGGCAAGACCTCGCTGATCCGCACCGTCAACGGCCTGGAAAGCATCGACAAAGGCGAGATCGTGCTGTTCGGCGAGAGTTTCATCCAGGCCGGCGACCGCCCCGAGAACCGCCGCCAGCGCGAAGGCGTGCGGCGCATCGGCATGGTGTTCCAGAGTTTCAACCTGTTCCCCCACCGCACCATCGTCGACAACGTCCTGCTCGCGCCGCGCTACCACGGCCTGGGTGATAGCGCCGAACTGCGTCGCCAGGCCCTCGCGCTGCTGGACAAGGTCGGCCTGCTGGCCCACGCCGACAAGTATCCGCACCAGCTGTCCGGCGGCCAGCAACAGCGCGTGGCCATCGCCCGCGCCCTGGCCATGCAGCCGGACATCATGCTGTTCGACGAGCCCACTTCTGCGCTCGACCCGGAACTGGTGGGCGACGTGCTCGCGGTGATCCGCGACCTGGCCCGCGAAGGCATGACGATGCTGATCGTCACCCACGAGATGGACTTCGCCCTGTCGATATCCGACCGCGTGCTGTTCATGGAAGACGGTCATGTCCAGCTCGACGCCTCACCTGCCGCCATCCACCACGGCAACCACCAGCGCGTACGCCGCTTCATCGGCCTGGAGAACGCATGAACGACATCACTACCCTGCGCCGCGACCTGGCTGCGGCCTACCGCCTAGCTGCCCTGTTCGGCTGGGACGACACCCTCTACACGCATTTTTCCGTACGCCTGCCGGGTGACGGCGAGCCGCGTTTTCTGATCAACCCGTTCGGCCTGTTCTTCGAGGAGATTCGCGCCAGCGACCTGATCGTGGTGGACATGCACGGCAAGGTGGTCGAGGGCAACGCCGACTACAACGTCGCCGGCTTCACCATCCACAGCGCCGTGCATATGGCCCGCGACGACGCCCACTGCGTGATCCACACCCATACCCTGGCTGGCATGGCGGTGGCCGCGCAGAACGATGGCCTGCTGCAGCTCAACCAGATCAGCACCGAGTTCCACCAGCGCCTGGGCTACCACGCCTACGAAGGCGTGGCGCTGGATCTGGACGAACGTGCGCGCATCCAGGCCTCGCTGGGCGACAACATTGCCCTGCTGCTGCGCCACCATGGCCTGCTCAGCGTCGGCGCCAGCGTCGCCGACGCCTTCTACGTCATGTACTACCTGAACCGCGCCTGCGAGATCCAGCTCGCCGCCACCGGTGGTGGCCAGCCCTGCAGCGAGATTCCGGCGCACCTGGCGCAGCATGCCTGCGAGCAGCTGCAGGGCGCCGAATGGCAGCGCCAGCTGCTGTGGCAGGCCTGGCTACGCAAGCTTGATCGCCTCGATACCAGTTACCGCGACTGATGCGCGCGCCACGCCACACCTTATGAACCGGGGCTTACAGCCTTACTTCAAACAATCCTGAAGTAAGTTTTTGCCCCAGCCGATTTTTCCCAGCGCCTGGCCGGTCAAGACTCCCGGCCACAACCAGAACGAGCCTGAGGCCCCCCCATGGAAAAGACCTTCCACCAGCCCCTGGGCGGCAATGAAATGCCCCGCTTCGGCGGCATCGCCACCATGATGCGCCTGCCCCACATCCAGAGCCCCGAGGAAAAACGCCAGCTCGACGCCGCCTTCGTCGGCGTGCCACTGGACATCGGCACCTCGCTGCGCTCCGGCACCCGCTTCGGCCCGCGCGAGATCCGCGCCCAGTCAGTGATGATCCGCCCGTACAACATGGCCACCGGTGCCGCCCCCTTCGACTCGCTGAACGTGGCCGATATCGGCGACGTGGCGATCAACACCTTCAACCTGCTCGACGCCGTGCGCATCATCGAGGAAGCCTACGACGAGATCGTCGAACTCGGCATCAAGCCGCTGACCCTGGGTGGCGACCACACCATCACCCTGCCGATCCTGCGTGCCCTGCACAAGAAGTACGGCAAGATCGGCCTGGTGCATATCGACGCCCACGCCGACGTCAACGACCATATGTTCGGCGAGAAGATCGCCCACGGCACCACCTTCCGCCGCGCCCAGGAAGAAGGCCTGCTCGACAGCCAGCGTGTGGTGCAGATCGGCCTGCGCGCCCAGGGCTACACCGCCGAAGACTTCAACTGGAGCCGCAAGCAGGGCTTCCGTGTGGTGCAGGCCGAGGAGTGCTGGCACAAGTCGCTGGAGCCGCTGATGGCCGAAGTGCGCGAGAAGGTCGGCGGCGGCCCGGTGTACCTGTCGTTCGACATCGACGGCATCGACCCGGCCTGGGCGCCCGGCACCGGAACCCCGGAAATCGGCGGCCTGACCACCATCCAGGCCATCGAGATCATCCGTGGTTGCCAGGGCCTGGACCTGATCGGTGGCGACCTGGTGGAGGTCTCGCCGCCCTACGACACCACCGGCAACACCTCGTTGCTCGGCGCCAACCTGCTGTACGAAATGCTCTGCGTGCTTCCGGGGGTTCAGCGTCGCTGACCACCGGCTTTTACTGCTCCGCCCGGGCGCCCCGCGAGGCGCCCGGTACATCCCTACAACAACAAATCAGGGTGCCCAGATGAATCGCGAAGAATCCATGCCGCTGCTGGATGACCAGCCGCCGACCGATACCTCCTACAGCGTGCGTCAGTTACTGATCTTCCTGATCCCCTCGTTGCTCGGCGTACTGCTGTTTCTCACCCCCATCGTTTACGAAGAAAAGGTCACCATCGGCCTCGGCGTCATGGCTGACGCACTCAAGGCTGCCGTCAGCGATCAGCTGCCTGCCATCGCCACCGCCCTGTTGCTGCTCTCCGCCGTCCTCGGCCTGTTCGGCAGCCTGCTCAAGCCACGCTGGCTCACGGAGCGTCGCGCCCTGAACGACCTGTTCGTGCTGCCGCCGCTGTGGCTCGCCCTGCGCGTGCTCGGCGGGCTGTTCGCGGCCATGACGTTCTGGCAATTCGGCCCGGAATGGGTGTGGAACGCCAATACCGGCGGCGTGGTGCTGAAAGACCTGGCGCCGGTGTTGATCACCTTCTTCCTGGTCGCCGGCCTGATCCTGCCGCTGCTTACCGACTACGGCCTGATGGAGTTCTGCGGCACCCTGGTGCGCAATGTGTTCCGCAAGATCTTCGGCCTGCCCGGACGCTCGGCCATCGACGCCATCGCCAGCTGGCTCGGCTCCGGCACCGTTGGCGTGTTGATCACTGCCCAGCAGTACCAGAAGGGCTTCTACAGCGCCCGAGAAGCGGCAGTGATCGCCACCAACTTCTCCATCGCCTCGATCGCCTTCAGCCTGCTGATCACCAGCTTCATGAAGCTCGACCATCTGTTCGTACCCTTCTACCTGACCGTGGTAGTCGCCGGTCTGGCTGCCGCCATCATCACCCCGCGTATTCCACCGCTGTCGTGGAAGAAGGACGAGTATGTCGCCGGGGTCGGCAAGCAGATCAAGGAAGATGTGCCAGCCGGCACCTCGCTGCTGCGCTGGGGCCTGCTGCAGGCGGTCAGGCGCGCCAACGCCAATCCCTCGCCGGGGCAGATGGTCAAGGTCGGCGTGCACAACGTGGTCGATATCTGGCTGGGTCTGCTGCCGCTGGTCATGGCCATTGGCACGGTATCCTTGGCCATCGCCGAGTTCACTCCGATCTTCAACTGGCTGTCCGCTCCCATCGTGCCGTTGCTCGAACTGCTGCAACTGCCGGAAGCCGCCAAGGCAGCGCCAGCGATGTTGGTGGGCTTCGCCGACATGTTCCTGCCGGCAGTGCTGGGCAAAGGCATCGAGAGCGAGCTGACGCGTTTCGTGGTGGCCTGCGTGTCGCTGACCCAGCTGATCTACATGTCCGAGGTCGGCGTGCTGATCATCAAGGCCAAGCTGCCGCTGAACCTGCTCGAGCTGTTCGTCATCTTCATCATCCGCACCCTGATCACCCTGCCGATCATCGCGCTGATGGCGCACTGGATCGTCGGCTGACGTCGACACAAGGACCTGACCATGACCACCTGCGGCGAATTTCTCGTCAAGCAACTGGAAGCCTGGGGCGTCGACACCGTGTTCGGCATCCCCGGCGTGCACACCGTGGAGCTCTATCGCGGCCTGCCCTCAAGCAGCATCCGCCACGTCACCCCGCGTCACGAGCAGGGCGCCGGCTTCATGGCCGACGGCTATGCGCGCGTCTCGGGCAAGCCGGGTGTGTGCTTCATCATCACCGGCCCTGGGATGACCAACATCCTCACCGCCATGGGCCAGGCCTATGCCGACTCGATCCCGATGCTGGTGATTTCCAGTGTCAACGAGCGCGCGCGCCTGGGCCTGGGTAAGGGCTATCTGCACGAGCTGCCCAACCAGCGGGCGATGACCGCCGGCGTCACCGCCTTCAGCCATACCCTGATGAGCGTCGAGGAACTGCCCGGCGTACTGGCTCGCGCCTTCGCCGTATTCGAAGGCGAGCGGCCGCGCCCTGTGCATATCGAGCTGCCACTGGACATCATCACCGCAGACGCCACCCACATGACCCCGGCGCCACGGCCGACCGTGCGCCGCCCGGCGCCGAACCGCACGCTGATCCGTGAGGCCGCCGGCCTGCTCAGGCAGGCCAAGCGCCCTCTCCTACTGCTGGGCGGTGGTTGCGTATCCTCCGAGGCTGAAGCCCGCGCTCTGGCCGCTGCACTGGATGTTCCGACCGCGCTGACCATCAATGCCAAGGGCCTGCTGCCGCCGGGCCATCCGCTGCTGCTGGGCAGCAACCAGTCGCTGCGCCCGGTGCGCGATCTGGCGCTGGAGGCTGACGTGGTGCTGGCCATCGGCACCGAGCTGGGCGAGACCGACTACGACGTGGTGTTCGACGGCGACTTCCGCCTGCCCGGTCGACTGATCCGCATCGACATCGACGCTCAGCAATTGCAGCGTAACTTCACCCCGCATCTGGCGATCCAGGGCGATGCCCGCGTGGCCATGCGCATGCTGCTGGCCGAGCTCGCCCCGCGCGAGGCCAACGCAGACAGCCCCGGCGCCCGGCGTACCGCAGCCGTGCAGGCGCGCCTGAACGAGGACTTCAGCGGCTGGGCGCATTACCGCCAGCTGTTCGACTGCATCCTCGATGCCCTGCCCGACGCCCGCTTCGTCGGCGACTCGACGCAGACCGTGTACAGCGGCAACCATCTGGTCGAACTGGACGGTGCGCGGCGCTGGTTCAACGCCTCCACCGGCTACGGCACCCTCGGCTACGGTTTACCGGCGGCCATCGGCGCCAAGCTGGCCGAGCCTGCGCGCCCAGTAATCAGCCTGATGGGCGATGGCGGTGTTCAGTTCACCATCGCCGAGCTGGCCAGCGCCGTGGAAGCGCAAGTTGGCATCATTGTCCTGCTGTGGAACAACTCCGGTTATGGCGAGATCAAGCGCTACATGCAGCACCGCGATATCACACCGATTGCCGTCGACATCTACACGCCGGACCTCATCGCCATCGCCCGTGGTTTCGGCTGCGCCGCCGAACGGGCGCGTGATCATGCACATCTGGCCGAGCTGCTGCGTGGCGCGCCGCATGATCGTCCCTTGATCATCGAAGTGCAGGAGGCCGCGCCCTTTCATCCCTGACGACATTGATCGCGGCTAAAGCCCCTCCCACGGAAATCGAGGTGCACCTGTGGGAGGGGCTTTAGCCGCGACATCCCCCGTACTCCCCGGATTACATCCGGGCGACGGGCATAACCACAAGATTCAGCTGTACCACTGACTGCCGCCCACCAATACCAATAATCAAGCATCGGGGAGTCGTTCCATGTTCAAGAATATAAGCCAGCACTTCGGCCAGGACGGTCTGGCCCCAACCGACAAGGCGCATCGCAGCCTCGGTCTCGGTGGCACCATCGCCCTGTGGCTGGGCGCCAACGTGGTGGTCACCACCATCCTCACCGGCATGCTGCTGGTGCCGGATCTGAAATTCACCCAGGCCATGCTCATCGTGCTGATCGGTTCGGGCATCGGCATCCTGCCGCTGGTACTGGTCGGCCTGATGGGCCAACGCTCGGGCCTGACCACCATGGTGCTGGCACGCGGCAGCTACGGTGTACACGGCGCCAAGCTGCCGTCGCTGGTCAACCTGCTGACCCTGCTGGCCTGGAGCTGGATCCAGGCACTGCTGGCGGGCATGAGCCTGAACTACGCAGTGGAGCACCTGACCGGCTACTCCAACCTGCCGCTGTTCACCATCCTCTGCGAGACCTTGGTGCTGCTGATCGCCCTGCGCGGCCACCTGGGCATCGAGCGGGTCGAGCGCTGGGCCGCCATCGGCATGCTCCTGCTGGCCGGTGCGGTGTTCTACGTGATGGGGCAGAAGTTCGAGTTCGGAAGCCTTCTGGCCATGCCGACCGAACCGCGCAATGAAATCACCCCGGGTATCGCCTTCGATATCGTCATCGCCACCGCGTTCTCCTGGATCCCACTGGCCGCCGACTACAACCGCAACTGCCGCAGCCAGGGCGTGGCGGGAGTCGGCACCTGGGTCGGCTATGTCGCCGCCACTCTGCTGGCCATGGGTCTGGGCGCCACGGTCTCGGGCTTCTCGGTGCTGACCGGCATGGAGCAGACCTACGACCCGGCCGTGCTGTTGGCTGGTTTCGGCTTTGGCTTGCCAGCGGCCATCGTGGTGTTCCTCTCGGTAATGACCACCAACGTCATGTGCGTCTACAGCGCCTCGCTGTCGTACCTCAACATCAGCCCGAAAACCCCGTTCTGGAAACCGGCGCTGGCCATCGGCGTACTGTCGATTCTCGGCTCGCAGATCCCCGGCATCCTCGACAATTTCCAGAACTTCCTGCTGGTGATCGGCAGCGTGTTCATCCCCGCCTTCGCCGTGCTGATCGCCGACTACTTCCTGATTCACAAGGGCGACTACGCGGTGGATGAGCTGCTCAGTGAAGACGGCGGTCGCTACCGCTACCTGAACGGCTTCAACCCGGCCGCGTTCATTGCCTACGGCCTGGGCGCGGTGCTGGCCTACTACTGGGGCTGGGTCTCGCCGCTGGCCTGGGGCGCTTCGCTGCCGGTGTTCCTGATCACCGCTGCCAGCTACGCGGTGCTGCGCCGCTGGGTTCTGGTGCCACGGGCGCAGTTGGCCTGACGCACCACCTGCAGGAGCCAGCTTGCTAGCGATTCCCTGCTGATCGCCAGCAAGCTGGCTCCTACAATGGGTCAATCGATTGCCGCGAGAGATGCCATGAAAATAGTCAGCCGTGACCGCTGGTTCGAGGTGGAGCACCGCCACGACGGCATCTGCCTCATCCACGAGCCCTACGTGCGCCCCTTCTATCGCTGCAACATGTGGCATGTGCAGGGGCGCGAGCATGACGTGCTGATCGACTCCGGCTCCGGCTTGGTCAGCCTGCGCGAGCAACTGCCGTGGCTGACCGAAAAGCCGCTGCTGGCGGTGGCCAGCCACTGCCACTTCGACCACATCGCCGGGCATCACGAATTCGATGAGCGTCTGGTGCATCCGGCCGAGGCCGATATTCTCGCCGCGCCGGACGGCGCCAATACCCTGGCCACCGACTTCGTCGGTGACGACATGTTCGAAGCGCATCCGGACTGCCCGCTGTGCTACGCCGAATACCGCGTACGGGCGGCCCCAGCCACGCGCTTGGTCGAAGATGGCGACGTACTGGATCTGGGGAATCGGGTATTGCAGGTGCTGCACACGCCCGGCCATTCACCCGGCGGCATCAGCCTGTGGGAAGCGCAGACGCACACGCTGTTTTCCGGCGACATCCTCTACGATGGCCCGCTGATCGAAGACGCCTACCACTCGAATCTGGAAGATTACGCGCGCAGCCTCGCGCGCCTGCGCGAGCTACCCGTACGCACCGTGCACGGCGGGCATTTCGCGAGTTTCTCGGGAGAGCGGATGCGCGAGCTGATAGACGCCTGGTTCGACGCCCATCGGCTCAACTGACGAGTTTCAGCGACGCTGACGCTCGCGGCGCAGGCGTTGCTGCTCGGCTTCACTGATACGAATCGGCTGAGGTTGCGGGGCGAGGCCAAGGGCCTGCAGCAGGGCTTGCAGTTGTTCTTGCAGCTTGGCGAGCATGGGTACGACCTCCTGCCAAGTAAAGGGAAGAGCCAGCGGCTCACCTATAAGATTAGGCCGGGCCAAACGGATTTCAACCAGCCTCCGTCAAATCACCGGACTCTTGCGTCGATAGGGGAACACGTCGATCACCTTGCCCGCGCGAATCGCCTCCTGCAATTGTTTCCAGTAATCGGCCTCATAGAGATTGCCATGCAGCTTGCTGAATAGCTGGCGCTGCTTGATATCGGCGAACAGGAACGGCGGAAACTCCTCGGGAAACACATCCATCGGCCCCACCGAATACCAGGGCTCGGAACTCATCTCGTCCTCGGGGAAACGCGGCGGCGGGATGCGCCGGAAGTTCACTTCGGTGAGAAAGCAGATCTCGTCGTAGTCGTAGAACACCACGCGGCCATGGCGAGTGACGCCGAAGTTCTTCAGCAACATGTCACCGGGAAAGATATTGGCCGCGGCCAACTGTTTGATGGCCAGGCCGTAGTCATCCAGCGCCTCACGCACCTGCGCCTCGTTGGCGCTTTCCAGGTAGAGGTTGAGCGGCGTCATGCGCCGCTCGGTCCAGCAGTGGCGCACCAGCACGGTATCACCTTCCACGACCACAGTGGACGGCGCAACTTCCAGCAACTCGGCCAGGCACTCGGGCTCGAACTTGGCCTTGGGGAAACGGAAATCGGCAAACTCCTGGGTATCGGCCATGCGCCCTACCCGGTCGACGCTTTTCACCAGGCGGTACTTCTCGATCACCGTGTTGCGATCCACCGTCTTGGCGTGGGCGAAACGGTCCTTGATGATCTTGAACACGGTATTGAAACCCGGCAGGGTGAACACACTCATCACCATGCCACGCACACCGGGCGCCATGATGAAGCGATCATCAGTGCTGGCCAGGTGGCCGATCAGGGCTCGGTAGAACTCGGATTTGCCGTGCTTGTAGAAGCCGATCGAGGTGTAAAGCTCGGCGATGTGCTTGCCCGGCAGGATGCGCTTGAGAAAGCCGACGAACTCGGCCGGAATCGCCACGTCCACCATGAAGTAGCTGCGGGTGAAGGAGAAGATGATCGACACCTCCGCCTCGTCGGTGATCACCGCATCGGCCTGTATACCCTGCCCTTCACGATGCAGCAGCGGGATCGCCAGCGGCCACTGCTCCTCGCGGTTGTAGATGCGCCCGATCAGGTAGGCGCCCTTGTTGCGATACAGCACCGAGGAAAACAGCTCGATGCACAACTCAGGATCCTTGCAGACCCAATCTGGCAGGCTGCTACGCAGTTGCTCTTCCAGCCGCTGCAGGTCGCGCGACAGATCCTCGTAAGGGGCATCGAAACGGTAATCGTCGAAGATCGCCTGCAGCGCCAGATGCAGCTCGCCAGCCGGCCGATAACTGCGCGTCTGCGCTGCGCCGGGCTGGTTGCGCAGCGATGGCCGGGTGGTATGGATGAACATGCAGCCATCGCTGATCTGGTCATGGCTGAACAGGCTGCAGAAGATCGAGTTGAACCAGGTTTCCGCCAGTTCGTCATCAAACCGCAGATCGATCAGCGCGATATAGGCACTCTTGACCAGCGGCCACTGCCCGACTTCCAGCAGCGAAGCGTCGAACCCTTGCAGCAGACGCTCGCGAGTTTCTGCGACCTTCTCTTCATAGAGGTTGATGCGCGCCGCCGACGCTTGCTGCGCCTCCTGCCACTGCGCCTGCTCGAAGCGTACCCGCGCGCCATCGGTGATCTGGCGAAAACGCTCGCGGTAATCGTCGAAGCCATCGAGGATCAGGCGAGCGATCTCGCCGGCCGGCCATTGTTGCCCCATTACGCATGCCTCATCCGCAGTGATCAGCCGAGCTTAGCCGACAACGCCGGCGTGGATACAACCGGGAATCGCCAAATCCTCCACGATTGCACGTCGCGGCTAAAGCCCCTCCCACACCTTCCCTGCAGCAGCGCCCATGCCAAACATTCGAAAGTGCAATGCGGATTGCCAGAAGCCTGCCCAGCGGCAACACTCTCGGCCCCACCCTGCCGGATACTTCGCCTTGCGTACCGCCGATCTGCTTCGTCTGCTGTTGCTCGCCGCCATCTGGGGCGCCAGCTTCCTATTCATGCGCGTTGCCGCACCGGTGCTGGGCAGCATGCCGACCGCGTTCTTTCGTGCCAGCTTCGGCGCGCTGGGGCTGCTGGCGCTGCTCCTGCTGCTGCGCAGTGACTGGGACTTTCGCGGCAAACTGCGCATCTGCCTGGGCCTGGGCGTGATCAATGCCGGCCTGCCTTCGGCCATGTATTGCCTGGCGGCGCTGATCCTGCCGGCCGGTTACTCGGCAATCTTCAACGCCACCACACCCTTGATGGGTGTGCTGATCGGCGCGTTGTTTTTCCACGAAGGCATCACAAGGAGCAAGGCGGCGGGTGTGTTTCTCGGCCTGCTTGGCGTGGCGGTGCTGACCCGCACCGGCCCGGTGGCCTTCGACATGCAACTGCTGCTGGGCGCCGGCGCCTGCCTGGTGGCCACCACCTGCTACGGCTTCGCCGGCTTCCTTACCCGGCGCTGGATCGGCCAACAGGGCGGCCTGGACAATCGCCTGACCGCCTTCGCCAGCCTGGCGGGGGCCAGCCTGTTCCTGCTGCCGCTGTTCGCGGGCAGCCTCGCGCTGCAACCACCGCCAAGCTGGGGTGGCATCGAGGTATGGCTGTCGCTGGCCGGCCTTGGCCTGGTCTGCACGGCGTTCGCCTATGTCCTGTATTTCCGTTTGCTGGCCGATATCGGGCCGATCAAGGCCAGCACCACCACCTTCCTGATCCCGCCGTTCGGCGTGCTATGGGGCGCTTTGCTACTGGGTGAGCCGCTCAGTTGGGCCTACCTGCCTGGCTGCGTACTGATCGGGTTGGCGCTGTGGCTGGTGGTCAGGCCAAGCGTGGCCAGAACGTAGGGTGCGCTATGCGTACCAAGGCCACCGTAAATTGTCCCGCGGTGCGCAAGGCGCTCCCTACGAAAAAACCGCCCGAAGGCGGTTTTCGCGAGAGTTAGACGTGGGATGGATCGCGCTTCATCGTTCCACCGAAACGGTGGACATGAAAAACGACACCTACCCTAGGCATGGCTCCGCTTGTAGCTTTTAGCCTGCGGTTTGGAGCCTGTAGCTGCTCTTACTGATGCAGTTCCTGCTCGGTGAACATATCACTGAACAGCATGCTCGATAGGTAGCGCTCGCCGGAGTCCGGCAGTATCACCACGATGGTCTTGCCCTGCATCTCCGGCTTCTCTGCCAAACGCACCGCCACCGCCATCGCCGCGCCGCAGGAGATACCACAGAGAATGCCCTCTTCACGCATCAGGCGCAGGGCCATGGCCTTGGCTTCGTCGTCAGTGACCTGCTCGACCTGATCGACCATCGCCAGGTCGAGGTTCTTCGGCACGAAACCGGCGCCGATGCCTTGAATCTTGTGCGGAGCCGGCTTGACCTCGTCACCAGCCAGGGTCTGGCTGATCACTGGCGAGCCCACCGGCTCCACCGCTACCGACAGAATCGGCTTGCCCTGGGTCTGCTTGATGTAACGGGAAACGCCGGTGATGGTGCCGCCAGTGCCGACGCCGGAGACCAGCACGTCGATGGCGCCTTCGGTGTCGCGCCAGATTTCCGGGCCGGTGGTCTTCTCGTGAATGGCCGGGTTGGCAGGATTCTCGAACTGCTGCGGCAGATAGTAGTCAGGATTGGCGGCCACCAGCTCGTTGGCCTTCTCGATCGCGCCCTTCATGCCCTTGGCCGGCTCGGTCAGCACCAGCTCGGCGCCCAGGGCCTTGAGCACCTTGCGCCGCTCCAGGCTCATCGAGGCCGGCATGGTCAGCACCAGCTTGTACCCGCGCGCTGCAGCGACGAAGGCCAGGCCGATGCCGGTATTGCCGGAGGTCGGCTCGACGATGGTCATGCCCGGCTTGAGCACGCCGCGCTCCTCGGCATCCCAGATCATGCTGGCGCCAATGCGGCACTTGACCGAATAGGCCGGGTTGCGGCCCTCGATCTTGGCCAGGATGGTCACGCCTTTCGGACCCAGACGGTTGATCATCACCAGCGGCGTGTTGCCGATGGCCTGGGAGTTGTCAGCGAAAATGCGGCTCATGATTCCTTCCTAAGCAGATGGATGATGAATAAGGGCACCAGCCTATGCCCAGGTGCGGATGCAGTCCAGCCGAACAGATCGGCGCGAACGTAGTCCATCGAAGATAACTGCTCCGACAGACGCCGCCATGAAACGACGCTACAGCTGGCCCCTCAAGGCCCTGCTCATCCTGGTTCTGCTGCTACTGGCCGCGCAGCTCGCGCTGCCGTGGCTGATCCGTGACTATCTCAACGACAAGCTCGCCGAGATGGGCGACTACCGTGGGCATATCGCTGATATCGACCTGGCCTGGTGGCGCGGCGCCTACCGCATCAACGAGCTGACCATCGTCAAGGTGACGGGCGATGTGCCGGTACCGCTACTCGATGCCCCATTGATCGACCTTTCGGTAAGCTGGCCGGCGCTGTGGCGCGAGCACGCGGTGGTAGCCGAGGTGTTCTTCGAGCGGCCGCAGTTGAACTTCGTCGATGGCGGCGAAAATGACCAGGGCACCCAGACCGGTGCCGGCACCGACTGGCGCGACCAGTTGAACAAACTGCTACCGATCACGCTCAACGAACTGCGGGTGATCGACGGCCGCATCAGCTTTCACAACTTCACCACCGACCCGAAGGTGGAACTGAGCGCAGACGAGGTCAACGCCAGCCTCTACAACCTCACCAACGTCGGCGACGAACCGGGCGACCGGGTCGCGCACTTCGAAGGTCGCGCACTGTTGCTGGAGCACGCGCCACTGGAGGCCGAGGCAACCTTCGATCCATTCGAGCAGTTCGAAGATTTCGAGCTGCGCCTGCGCGCGAAGGACATCGACCTGACGCGCTTCAACGACTTCGCCCGCGCCTACGGCCGCTTTGACTTCAAGCGCGGCAACGGCGACCTGGTAATCGAAGCGCAAGCCGAAAACGCCCAGCTCAACGGTTACATCAAACCCCTGCTGCGTGAGGTCGAGGTGTTCGACTGGGAGCAGGACGTCGAGGACGAAGACAAAGGCGTGCTGCGCTCACTCTGGGAGGCCATCGTCGGCGGCAGCGAGACACTGCTGAAGAACCAGCGCCGCGACCAGTTCGCCACCCGTGTCGAACTCAGCGGCAGCGTGCACGACCAGCAGACCAGCGCCTTCCAGGCCTTCATCGCCATCCTGCGCAATGGTTTCGTCGAGGCCTTCACGCCCCGCTACGAACGCCCGCCACCTCAGCAGGACGGCAGCTGAGCTGTAGTCGTAAGCAGCGGTGACCGCCCATTCAGTGACTGAATACTGCGTCTGCGTTCACAGCCACCGGAGCTGCGCGTTATAGTCGCACTCTGAATTTCTGCTGCGGGCCGGCCCGCGCGTTACCGTTCCGAGGATTTTCCGATGAAGTTCGAAGGCACCCAGTCCTACGTCGCCACCGACGACCTCAAACTCGCGGTCAACGCCGCCATCACCCTGCAGCGCCCGCTGCTGGTCAAGGGTGAGCCGGGCACCGGCAAGACCATGCTCGCCGAGCAATTGGCCGACGCCTTCTCTGCCCGCCTGATCACCTGGCACATCAAATCCACCACCAAGGCGCACCAGGGCCTGTACGAATACGATGCGGTCAGCCGCCTGCGCGATTCGCAGCTCGATTCCGACAAGGTTCACGACGTTCGCAACTACATCAAGAAAGGCAAGCTGTGGGAGGCGTTCGAATCCGACGAGCGCGTGATCCTGCTGATCGACGAGATCGACAAGGCCGACATCGAGTTCCCCAACGACCTGTTGCAGGAACTCGACAAGATGGAGTTCTACGTTTACGAGACCAACGAGACGATCAAGGCCAAGCAGCGCCCGATCATCATCATCACCTCGAATAACGAGAAGGAACTGCCGGACGCCTTCCTGCGCCGCTGCTTCTTCCACTACATCGCCTTCCCCGATCGCGACACCCTGAAGAAGATCGTCGATGTGCACTACCCCAACATCAGCGGCGAGCTGGTGGCCGAGGCGCTGGACGTGTTCTTCGACGTGCGCAAGGTACCGGGCCTGAAGAAGAAGCCTTCGACCAGCGAACTGGTGGACTGGCTCAAGCTGCTGATGGCCGACAATATCGGCGAAGCGGTGTTGCGCGAGCGCGACCCGACCAAGGCCATCCCGCCGCTGGCCGGCGCTCTGGTGAAGAACGAGCAGGATGTGCAGCTGCTCGAGCGCCTGGCCTTCATGACCCGCCGCGCTTCTCGGTAAACATCGGGCGGCTGCGCGTCGGCCAGGCTGCGTTGAGAGCAGGCTCGCAGTGCTCATGTACAAAAGTACACTGCGCTTGCTCGCCAGCTCTCGCCTTGCCTGGCTCTAGCTCGCTCGCCCTTGCTCCGGCGCGGGCAGTGGCCACAGGCAGTCACAGACTTTCATGAGGGCATAGCATGCTGCTCAACCTATTCAACGAAATGCGCGCGGCCAAGGTGCCGGTGTCGGTGCGCGAGCTGCTCGACCTGATCAATGCGCTCAAGCACAACGTCGTGTTCGCCGACATGGACGAGTTCTACTACCTGGCGCGCGCGATCCTGGTGAAGGATGAACGCCACTTCGACAAGTTCGACCGGGCCTTCGGCGCCTACTTCAAGGGCCTGGAAAACCTCAACGAACACATCGAGGCGATGATCCCCGAGGAGTGGCTGCGCAAGGAGTTCGAGCGCCTGCTGACCGACGAGGAAAAGGCGCAGATCCAGAGCCTCGGCGGCCTGGACAAGCTGATCGAGGAGTTCAAGAAGCGCCTCGAGGAGCAGAAGGAAAAGCACGCCGGCGGCAACAAGTGGATCGGCACCGGCGGCACCAGCCCGTTCGGCTCCGGTGGCTACAACCCGGAAGGCATTCGCGTCGGCGATGCCGGCAAGCGCCAGGGCAAGGCCGCCAAGGTATGGGACCAGCGCGAGTACAAGAACCTCGACGATCAGGTCGAACTGGGCACGCGCAACATAAAGGTGGCACTGCGCCGCCTGCGCAAGTTCGCCCGTCAGGGCGCAGCCGAAGAGCTGGATCTGGACGGCACCATCGACCACACCGCGAAGGACGGCGGCCTGCTCAACATCCAGATGCGCCCGGAACGGCGCAATACGGTCAAGCTCCTGCTGTTGCTGGACATCGGCGGCTCGATGGACGCCCACGTCAAGGTCTGCGAGGAGCTGTTCTCGGCCTGCAAGACCGAATTCAAGCATCTTGAATATTTCTACTTCCACAATTTCATCTACGAGAGCGTGTGGAAGAACAACATGCGCCGCACCAGCGAGCGCACCTCGACGATGGACCTGCTGCACAAGTACGGCGCCGACTACAAGGTGGTGTTCGTCGGCGATGCGGCCATGGCGCCCTACGAGATCACCCAGGCCGGCGGCAGCGTCGAACACTGGAACGAGGAAGCCGGCTACGTCTGGATGAAGCGCTTCACCGAGAAGTTCAAGAAGATCATCTGGATCAACCCCTACCCCAAGGACACCTGGAACTACACCGCCTCCACTGGCCTGGTGCGCGAGCTGATCGAAGATCGCATGTACCCGCTGACCCTGCAGGGGCTGGAGGACGGCATGAAGTACCTGTCCAAGTAAGACTTCAAGCCGCAATGAAAAACGCCGCGAATCCAGTAAAGAATTCGCGGCGTTTTGCTATTCGGTTGCACGCGCCTGACTTGCATATTCCTGCTCCAACCGGCCGAGCATCCTCTCGGTATAGTCGAAACAGTAATCCAGCTTCTCGTGCGCTTTCACATAGTCCACGGCGAACCTGAGCGACATGTCGCTCAGGCATTTCTCGACCAGGGCGCTGCTGATAGGCACCCCCTCTTCTGGCATGTCGGGGATGCGTTCGCGGACGAAATCGGCACTGGTGGCCAGTCGATTGGCATCGACGGCAAAAGCCCAGTCCCGCATGGTCGCCTCATGCAGCGTACCGCCCTGATCCCATCCCTTGGCGAAGCGATCCGCTTCGCCGCAACCGGCGCCCAGCAACAGCACAACCGCAAGAAAGGAGCCGCGCAGTACATCCTTGAGCATGACGCTACCCACGCTTCGAACTCAACGCTTGTCCGCGTCGTTCGGTTTGTTCAGTTCCATGACCGTCTGCGCCGGCGCCTGTACCGGCTCCTCGGCCTTGGCCTCGGCTGGCGCTGCAACAGGAGCAGCCGGTGCACTCGCCTCTTCGCTCGCAGTGTCCTTCTTGCGCAGACCGATACGTTTGAACAGCCAGCCGCCCAGCACCACCGGGATGAACCAGAACTTCTTCAGCAGTACCAGCAACATGGCCAGCAAACCGGTCTTGGCGGCGACCTTGCCAGCTACCAGCGCGCCGAGGCCGTATGCGGCCACGGTATCCAGATCCGGATCGAACTCGGCATAGCGCTGGCCCGGGTTGAACTCGGTCGCAGCCAGCACGGCCGGCACGCTGGCCTCGATTTCTGCCAGTTGATCCATATTGGCGACGAAATTCAGCACCAGCACACCCTTACGGCCCAACACGCGAATGTTGTAATTCAGCGTATTGGCGTCGCTATCGCCGAACTTCAGTTCCTTGGCCCAGTACAGCTTCTTGCCTTCGGCATCGTAGTGCGGCTCGGCGGCCCAGCCGACCAGTTGCACGGCCTCGTAGCCATTCTCTTCACGCCAGGTGTTGGCCTCGTGCATGTCGGCCTGCATGTCCTTGAGCATGTCGCCGTAGTCGATATCGGCGGCGTCCTCATCGGACACGTAGCCGCTGTCTTCATATTCGACGGTCACACCCCAGGATTCATCGGCTAGCGGCGACACGCCAGCCGGCAGGATCATGCCTAGCGGCGGGACGTCATCTGGCGGATTGCCCCAGCCATCGACCAGCAGGCGCTGGGCGTTCTCACCGTCGAGAAACACCAGGGTATCGGGCAGGTTGAGGGTCGCCAGATCGTTGCCCAGGACGACGCGGCCACTCTTGAACTCCAGACTGGCGACGAATTCTTCAGGACTGATGTATTGCGCCGCATCCTCGGTCTCGATGACCTCGGCGTCGACCGCAGCGCTTTCTGGCTCGGTCTCGGGATTGGCGTATGCAATGCAGGTGAACGGCAGGACAGCAGCCAGCGCGGCTGCCAGGATCGAATCCTTGATCGACATGGGAACTCCATAGACACGGGGTAGGTAAATGTAACTGCTTATTACGTTACCACGCGCACGGAACTCGACATGCGTCATACCGCAACTTTTTGCGATTTTCCGCCCCCCTGCAAAGAAGACCACGGAGCACCGCCCCCGCAGGCGATGCTCCGCAGCCAACCTGGCGCCGACCGTGGCTACCGTGCGTGATCCGAACGCCAGGGATCACGCCCCCTCATGCCAACTGGAAGTCGGTGATGGTCACGCTGGTGTGGTCGGTCACACCGACCAGGCGGATACTGCCGCCATCTGCACCGTTGACCGTCACCAATACATCGCTACCAGCATCGGCGATTGACACCCGACTGGCGAAAGTCGCCGCCGTCAGATTGAACGCCGCAATGTTGAGCAGGTCCTGCCCTCCAGCCGGGTTGGCGTCGAAACCAATGATGGTGTCGTTGCCGAAGTTGGGGCCGAATACGAGGATGTCGTTACCCTGATTGGCGTACAGGGTGTCGTTGCCGACACCGCCGATCATGATGTCGTTACCCGCACCACCATCGAGGATGTCGTCACCGTCGCCACCGTCGAGGATGTCGTTGCCACCCTCGCCGAACAGGGTATCGACCCCGCTTCCCCCACTCAGGCTGTCAGCACCAGCACCGCCATACAACAGATCATCCCCCTCCATGCCGTTGAGCACATCGTTACCTCCCAACCCTCTGAGGGTATCGTTGCCCACGCCCCCCACCATCATGTTGGCCAGGCCATTACCACTGGCGACCACGGCGTTGCTGCCAACTTGGACGAACATCTCCACGTTGGCACCCAGGGTGTAACTGGAGGCAGTGGAATACACGGTATCGACCCCTGCGCCAGCAGCCTCGACCACCACATCGCCGGAGTTGTCGACGGAGTAGCTGTCGTTGCCCGCCCCACCAACCAGGCGGTCGGCGCCAGCCCCACCATCGAGTACATCGTTGCCTGCACCGCCGGTGATGGTATTGGCCAGCTCGTTACCATAGCCGGTGAAGTTGCCCGTGCCGATAAAGGTCAGGTGCTCGACGTTAGCCCCCAGGCCGTATTCCTGCAGGGTGGTGCGCACGGTATCGGTGCCGCCACCTGCCGCCTCTATCACTTGGTCGCCCACGTTATCGACGATATAGATGTCGTTACCCAGACCACCGAGCATGACATCGGCGCCGAGGCCGCCATCCAGGGTGTCGTTGCCCGCGCCGCCGTCGAGGATGTCGTTACCGGCCAAGCCGTTGAGCACGTCGTTGCCGCCCAGACCGAGGATATGGTCGTCCAGCGCGGTACCGTTGAGCGTATTGGCCGCGTTGGTGCCCATGATCACCGCACTGGCTACCACCGCGGTGGCCGCCGAGGTCAGCGACTCGAAGGTGCCGCGATTATCGGTGTAGCTGACCTGCACCCGCACCTGTTGGCCGGCCTGAGCCGCCGTCAGGGTGAAGGACTGCGCGGTAGCACCGGCGATATTGCTGAAGCTATCGCCACTGCCGACCTGCCACTGGTAGGCGAAGGTCACACCGACCATACCGTCGGCATCGGCGATCATCGCCGTGGAGGCGATCAGCACCTGACCGACACTGGGCGAAGCATTGTTGAGTTGCGGCAAGCCGGTCGGCGCATCGTTGACGTTGAGCACCGGCGCGGTGACCGCGGACACCAGGCTCTCCGGGTTGCCCCAGTCGTCGTTGAAGCTGACCACTACGCGTAGCGCCAGCCCGACCTGTGCGTCGCCGGGCTGGAAGCTCTGCCCGGTGCCGACCTGCACCCACTCGCCGGCCACCAGCGCCTGCCAGGCGTAGCTGAGCACAGCGAATTCGGTGCCATTGGGATCGCTGACGGTGGCAGCAGCCAGCAGCACCTGGTCCTCGGCCGGCGCCATGTTGCTGATCGACACCGTGCCTTCGGCCGGGCGGTCGATCAACCAGACCACCTGATCAGCGAACTGCAGCCGTTCGATATTGCGGATCAGGTCGGTGCCGTCGGTGCCGACGTTGTCCACCACCAGATAGCTGCCAGTGCCGTCGAAGGTCTCGACCAGCTCGTAGTTGGCGAATGCACCGCTGAACACCGCGGTGTCGATATCGCCCTCCTGATTGCCGTCGAGAATCTCGCGCACGATATGCAGTTGGCTCGGGTTGATCTCACCGGAGAACATCCGCGCCTGGATCTCCTTCATGCTATCGACGCTGAACAACTCGATACTCGGGTCTAGCTTGCTGCGCACGCTAATGCGCACGTTGAGCCAGGCGTCCCCGTCGATCACGTCGTTACCGGCACGTCCCTCGATAACATCGCTGCCGCCCCCACCGAGCAGGATATTGCCGCCGCTGAACACCACCGGGTCGGAGGCATCGTGCGGGTTGTCGCGTGGCTCGGCCATCATCCCGAGTACGGCCTCCAGCCCGGCGATACGGTTCATCCCGGACAGCGTCAGCTCGTGGTTGAACAACGAATTCTCACCGGCCGCGGTGTCATCCACGCGGTCGTCGCCGAACAGCTGATCGTCGTGAATCCAACCGGACAGGCCTTCGACCTGATCGAAGCGGTCGCGCAGGATGTCCTCGAAGTCGGTGGCGAAGATCGGCGTGTTGAGGTCGGAATAGGCCGCCAGGCTATTGTCCTTGTGGATCGCCCAGTCGAAGCCCCACATGCCCTCGTTACGATGGATGCCTGGGCCCTGGACCATGATGTCATCGCCGGACTCGCCGTCGTAGTCGTTGTCGTTGCCGCCACCCATCATCACGTCGTGACCGATGATCGGGCTGTTGAAGAACAACTCAGAGTTGTCGCCGGCCAGGGTGTCGAAACCGGCGCCGCCCTCCAGCCAATCGTCGCCCTCGTTGCCGAGAATGAAGCTGGGCCCGTCGCCGCTGAAGATGAAGTCGTTGTCACGCCCACCGAAGATTTCCTTGCCGTCCGGCCCGCCATAGATGAAGTCCATGCCACCGCCGCCAAACACCAGGTCGAGGCCTGGGCCGGTGTGGATCACGTCGTTGCCGTCGTCGCCATGGATCACGTCGGCGTCGCCGATATCGGTGATGATGTCGTCGCCGGCGCCACCGAAGATATGGTCGATGCCGTAACCGCCCTCCAGGCGGTCGTTGCCGCCGTCGCCCCACAGGGTGTCGTCGCCGGCCCCGGCGATGAGGATGTCGTCGCCGTTGGTGCCGCCCAGCACCACATGGGCATCGCCTGTGTAGCGCAGGTAATTGCTATCCGCTCCGGCTGTGGCTGGATTGTCACGAATAACCAGCGGTGCCAGGGCGTTGAGGATCGGGTTGCTGCCCACCGGATCGGCATACTGTTGACGGTTCATATCCAGTTCGAGGATGTAGTCCACGCGCTGGAACAGCGCCCCCGGCAAGTGCGAGGCGTTGGGGTCGCCCAGGTCGGTGTTGCGCATCACCAGGGCGGCGAAGCTGTTGGCCTCCAGTTCGTTGAGCAGGTTCATGCCCTGAGTACGACTGAGGTAGTAGAAACGGTCGCCGTTCTGCAGGTTCTCCATCTGCACTTCGAAGACGAAGTTGAAGGTGGAACCGAGAATGCCGCCGAATGGCATGTTCTGCTCGGCCAACCCACCGATCCAGAAGTCCACCAGATCCAGCCCGCCCTTGTTCACGGCATACTCGCCGCGCGCGTTGAGGAAGTCATCGCGGTCCGCCGGTGCGCCCGTTCCGCCCAGCACCAGGGCCATGGCGGCATCGCGCTTGGCCTCCAGGGTGGTGGCCGAGGTGATGCTGCTGTGCGTGCCGTAGGCGGCGATAAAGTTGATGATCGAGGCCGGCGTCTTGATGTGCAGGGTGAAGTCGATCCAGCTGTCGTAAGGCTTGAGCTGGCTGTCGCCGGTCATTTCGTAGAACTGCGCACGGGCGTTGTTCAGCGAGGGAACCCCGGTGTCGCGACCGCGGGCAATATTGATCGCCGCCAGGTCCAACGGCAGGCCGACCAGGTTGTTGCGCAGCGCCTCGGTGACGAATTCGTCGATCTCATTGCCAGTCTGCCGGGTCATGCCACGGATGATCGAACCAGCGGCCTGATCGGCGCTGAGGGTGCCGCCCTGGGTGAACTCGATGGGGTTGAGGAAGGCCTCGATCAGGCCGATGTCGCTGGACTGCATGCTGTTGTCCAGGCGCGCCACCGTCTCGTTGAGCATGGAGTGACCGAAGCGATACACCACATGGGCGAACTCGGCAACGATGGCCGGATCGATGTCAGCCGTGTTGGAGAACACGAACACGTCCACCAACGGCTGCACGGTGCGGGCGAATTCCTCGAACACCAGGTGCTGGTACTGCATCTCGTTGACGAAACGAGCGGCCTGGAACAAGCGCTCACCGTTCCAGATCAGCCCATCGGCGCTTGCCGGCACCTCGCTCACCGGTACCAACAGCCACTCGTTGATAAAGGCCAGATCGCCGGTATCGAGAATGGTCTGCTTGTTGGCCTCGACCAGACGATTGTGCTCGGCGTGGAACACATGGTGCACCGCGGTCAGGCCGATATTCTCGTTGCCGCGGCCGTCGCCGGTGATGAAGTGGGCATCGAGCAGTTCGTTGTCGTACTCGAGGTTGCGCCCGGTCATGGGGTTGACCGCCACGGCGTTGCCGGCCACCTCATCGGCATCGGCCACCAATTGGCCGCCGACTATCACCGGTACCGCGTTATGGGCGATATCGTCGAGGAAGGCATGGCCGGTGCGGACAGCCCCCTGGGTGCTGATGGGATTGTCCGGGTCACCCTCTACCTGTACTGGCGGGTTGCCCGGCATGATCAACATGGCAAACCCGTTCTCGCCACGAATGAATTGGCCGTACTCGTCAGTGGCCAGCAGCGGCACATTGGTCACGTCGGCATCGGTGAGGTTGATGCCGAGCATCTCGCGGGCCTGCGCCTTGATATCGGCCCAGGTGGCCAGGCCACCGTTCTGGCCGTCGAGCATATGCCCGGTAGCCATCGGCTTGCCGTCGACCATCACGTACTCACGCAGGAACACCTGGTGCGAGGCGTGCGAGGTGTAGGTCTGGTTCTGGTCGATGAAGGGCGTGGTCTGGTTGGTGTGCTCGCGGATATCGTCAGCCGTGCCGAGAATGCCATCTGCCCCGGGTTGGTTGGTAGCGCGAGTGACCACCATGAAGTTGCTGTGCGAACCCTCGACGTACAGCGGGTCGTCCGGTTGCAGCGGGATATAAACGGTACCACTGCCACCTTTGTTGACCAGATCCAGACCATGGTCGAAGAACTGGCCGAACAGGGTCATCCAGGAGTTGAACGGCGCCGTCAGGCCTTCGTCCGGGGCGATATTGGGGATCACGACCGTGCCGTTTTCCACCACGATGCCGAACTCGTCCAGCAGCGTATCCAGCGCCGCAGAAGCGGCAACGACCGCAGCATCGTCGGCGGCAGCCTCGGCCAGTACGGCCTGGTGGGCAGCAGTGTCGCTGGCCAGTTGTGTGGCTGCTGCCTGCGCCTCCTGGTTGGCAGCCTGCGCGGCAGCAGCAGACTCGGCGGCCACCGTGGCTTTGGCATTGGCATCAGCCTGGGCCTGGGCGGTGGCGATCGCAGCACTGAGGAAGGCCGCCTGGGCAGCGCCCTCGTCGGGCGTACCAATGGCAGCCATGTAGGCCTGCAAGGCCAGGCTCTGCACTTCTACCGCACTGGCGACCACAGCCAGGGCATCGCTATACACCAGAGCGTCCTGATCGGCCTGTGCTTGTGCGGCCGCGGCCGTGGATGCGGCGGCCTGAGCGGCTGCCGTGGAAGCGGCCAGGGTTTCCGCGCTGGCCTGTACCAGGGCGCTGTTGCCAGCGGCGGCGCTTTCGGCCGCTTTCAAGGCGTTGTGCGCCTGCATTACCTGTTGCGCATCGGCAAAGGAGTTTTCCGAGCCAGCGTAATCCAGCGCCGCAATCACCGCCGCCAGGTTACCCAGGCTCTGGTCGACGATCAGGTTGCTGATGGTGCGCGGCTGCGAGTCGACCACGTAGCCGCTGGTCTGGGCATAGCTGGTGCTTTGGCTGCCAGTGGGGAAACCGGGAGGAGCGCCCGGCCCATCGATACCATTTTCTGCATCGCGGAATACCGGATCGAGCAGGCGGGGCATCAGTTGATCGGCCGAGCCATAGTACTGTTGGCCCGGCACCAGATTGTTGTAGGTGCCATCGACGGTGCGCAGGCCCCAGGGCAACAGTGGGTTGCCGACCAGGTCATAGAGCGACTCGCCGGCGGCATGGGCTTCGGAAATCTTGATCTGCTGGAGAATGAAAACAAGATCGGCTTGATTGACGGTTAGAGTGGCCATCTTTGTTCCCTCAATGCTGAGTACAACTGACGTTCAGGTCAGGAAAACCACATGCATACGGCAACATTGCAACGGCGTGGTCGGACGTTGGCGAACAAGTACAGAATGAGAGGGGATGTGGCAGGCAACTGCGCCGCACACCCTGAGTGGTCGGCAAGCTTGAAGCTTGCCGACCACTCAGGGTGGTGGTGGCCCGTGAAAACGCAGCGCGAACAAATCGGCTGGACTGTCCACCGATCGACTTCTGACAACGATGCGCAAAGCCATGGTTTACCTTCCCGGATGAGCACGCTCGAAGTTGCGCGCCCTCTCCTGCGCGGCGACTCCAGCACGCTCACACTCGACTGCAAGGGCCCTGCGGGGGGCCAGGTCAAGCTAAGGTCCAGCCGATGCCGGTACCGCTCTACAGGCATCGTCGCTACTCCAGTCGAGGTGGCAACCGCGATAAAAGCCGCCCCGCAGCGCATCCTGGACTAGCTTGTTGAGACAGGCGTCGACTGATTGCATCGGCTGCCTGCACAAAGCGCTTGTCACCAGCATCGGGGAGCAAGGCGAATGGCCACAGAGGCAAAGGTCGAATCAAATTCGAAGACTTTCGTCGAGCCTGCAGATCAGACCATGGTCGAATCGCCCGACACCTGGCCTCAGCGCCTCTGGCACCCTCTGGCCGGGCTCAACCGCTCGACCCAATTCATCCTGCTCGCCGCATTGATCCTGGGCCTGAGCATGACCTTCGTCGGCAGCCTGGTCAGCCAGCAGATCAAGCTGGCAGCCGCGCACAGCGCCGGCGAAGGTGCGGCCATCTACATGGAGGCCTATCTGGACGAATATGTGCAGGAACTGGCTACAGCAAGCACGCTGAAGCCCGAAAGTGCGCAAGCCATCGATGATCTGATGAAAGAAACCTCGCTCAAACAGCATGTACTCTCGATAAAGATCTGGCTGCCCGATGGGCGCAACGTCTACAGCACCAGCAAGCGACCGGTCTTCTACTATCACCCGGCCGGCCCCATCGCCGAGGCCATGCAGGGCAAGGTGGTCACCCGCCTGAGCCCGCTGGATCATGACGAGCACGCCTACGAGCGCAGCTTCGATCGGCCGCTTTACGAAACCTACGTGCCGCTGCGCGAGTTCGGTAGCGGGAAGATCATCGCCATCGGCGAGTTCTACGAGATGGAGCACGAGATCGGCAGCATCCATCTGCAGGTCTGGGCAATCATCGCCGCCGCTACCCTGGCCATGCTGGTGCTGCTGTTTCTCATTGTCCGCCACGGTGATCGCATCATCGGCAAACAGCAGACGGCCCTGCGCCAGCAGATACATGCACAACTGGCGCTGCATGAGCAAAATGCCACCCTGCAGCGACGCATTGCCACCGCCAGCCAGGAGTTCGCCACGATCAATGAACTCACCCACAGACGTCTGGGCGCCGACCTGCACGATGGTCCGGCGCAGCTCCTGACCCTGATCCTGCTGCGCCTGGATGAGCTGGCGGCATTGTCGACTAGCACGACCAGCGAGCCATTGGAGACCATCCGCAACGCCGCGCAGGAAAGCCTGCGCGAGATTCGCGGTATTTCCCGTGGCCTGGCCCTGCCGGAAATCAACGAGCTGAATCTGGATGAGCTGCTCAAACTGGTGGTGCAACGCCATGAGCAACGCAGCGAAACCAAGGTGCAGCTAGATCTCGGCGAGTTACCCGAGGCGCTGAGTCTTCCCTACAAGATCTGCGTCTACCGGCTGGTACAGGAGGCGTTGAACAACGCCTTCCACCATGCCGGCGGCCAGGGACAGCGGGTCAGCGCCGAGTGCAGGCAGGGCGTACTGGAAGTCCAGGTGGCGGACGCCGGCGCCGGCATCGATCAGGGTCTTCAGGCCGCGACAGGGTCACATCGCTCGCGCCTGGGACTGGTGGGCATGCGCTATCGGGTGGAGTCTCTAGGCGGAACGTTCGAGCTCGAATCGGCCCCCGGGCAAGGCACCCGGGTCACGGCCAGATTCGATTTACACGATGACGAAAACTGCCAGTAACACCTGTGCCGTCACGGCGCACCGATGCCTACCGTCCAGGTCTTGTGGCTTTCCCAATAGCGGCGCACTGCCGCCACCGCCTCGACACGATTGCGCGCATGCAGCTTCTGCATCACGTTGGTCATGTAGTACTTCACCGTCTTCTCGCTCAAGCCCAGCTTGGCCGCCACCTCGCGATTGGTCAGACCGTTGGCGACCTCGCGAATGATCTGTTCTTCGCGGTGGGTGAGATCTACCCCACGCTGCTCGGTCTGGTGCTTGCGGAAGTTGCTCAGCAGGCGCGTCGCCAACGCCGGGGTGATAAAGGTTTCACCCTTGGCCACGGTGCGAATCGCCTGAATCAGCTCGGGACCACTGACACCCTTTAGCACGTAGCCCTGGGCACCGCCCTCCAGAGCCGAATAGGCGTCGTCCTCGGACTCCGATACCGTCAGCATCAACACCTTGACCTTCGGCTGCGCCTTGCTGATGGCGCGTACCGCGGCGAAGGTATCGCCCGGCATGTTGACATCCATCAGCAGCACATCAGGCTGACAGCGCGCGGAAATTTCCCGCGCTTCGTCGGCGCAACCGCCCTGCTCCACCACCTCGAAGTCCTCGACCCGGCCCAGGGTCGCGGCGACCCCCTGCCGTAGCAGTGGATGGTCATCGACTATGCCCACCTTGATCTTGTCGCTCATCGAATATGCTCCCCTCAAGGTTTATACCCTTGTCGCCATGGTGCCGGGCAAAGCCCGGCACCATGCTTCCCGACTCAACTCAACTGGAAGTCCGCTACCGTCACCGTGGTGTGATTGGTGACTCCAACCAGGGTGATGGTGCCGCCATCGACGCCATTGATGGTCACGACCGTGTCATTTCCGGCATCGCCGATAGCGACCCGACTGGCGAAGGTGTCCAGCGTCAGGCCGAAGGCCGCGATGTTCAGCAGATCCTGACCACCTGCCGGATTAGCATCGAAGCCGATGACGGTGTCGTTGCCAAAGTTCGGGCCAAACACCAGGATGTCGTTGCCCTGACTGGCATCCATGAAGTCATCACCAGCGCCACCGGTCATAACATCGTTGCCCAGGCCACCGATCAGCACATCGTTGCCATCGTCACCGTCCAGCAGGTCGTTGCCGACGCCCCCTATCAGGGTGTCGTTACCTTCACCGCCATACAGCACATCGTTGCCACCTGCACCGTTGAGCGTGTCATTGCCGATACCACCGAACATCATATTGGCCAGGCCATTGCCGTTGGCATTGGCACCGTTGGCTCCGACATGCACCAGAATTTCCACATTGGCTCCAAGGGTATAGGTAGCGCTGCTGGAGTACACCGTATCGATGCCTCCGCTGGCAGCTTCGACCGTTACATCTCCCGCAACATCGACGTAATAACTGTCGTTACCCGCGCCACCGACCAGACGGTCGATGCCTGCGCCACCGTCCAGCACGTCGTCTCCGGCCCCGCCGGTGAGGGTGTTGTTGAGGGCATTACCGGTACCGCTGAAGTTGCCGACGCCGATGAAGGTGAGATGCTCCACGTTGTCGCCCAGGGTGTAACTGGACAGCGTGGTGCGCACCGTGTCGGTTCCTGCACCAATGCCCTCCACAACCTGGTCGCCCACACTGTCGACCACATAGGTGTCGTTGCCGACACCGCCGGTCATGAGGTCGTCGCCCTCGCCGCCGTTGAGCGTGTCGTTACCGGCACCGCCTTCCAGCACATCGTCACCGGCCAGGCCGTTGAGCACGTCGTTACCGCTGCCGCCGACGATCTGGTTGGCCAGCTCGTTGCCGTTGCCGGTGAACGCTCCGCCGTTGATCTTGACCAGATTCTCGACGTTGGCCCCCAGGGTGTAGGTGGCCAGGGTAGTGCGTACCGTATCGATGCCCTCATCGGCCTCTTCGATCACCTGATCGCCAACTGCATTGACCACGTAGATGTCATTGCCGCTTCCCCCACGCATGAGGTCATTGCCCGCGCCACCATCGAGGAAGTCGTTGCCGCTGCCTCCGATCAGGGTGTCATTGCCGGCCCCGCCGAGAAGGATGTCATCGCCATCGCCCCCCTCGAGCAGGTCATTGCCGGCGCCACCATCAAGGGTATCGTCGCCGTCCATGCCCTGCAGGGTATCGTTGCCTCCCAGGCCATTGAGCACGTCGTTGCCCACATTGCCCTGCATCACGTTGGCCAGCGCATTACCGTTGGCCACAGTGCTGCCAGCCCCGCCATGAATCAGGTTCTCGACATTGGCACTCAGGGTGTAATTAGCCAGGGTCGAGTACACCGTGTCGGCGCCAGCGCCTGCCGCTTCCACCACCACATCGCCGGCATCGTCGACGTAGTAGAAGTCGTTACCGGCGCCACCGACCATGCGGTCTGCGCCCGCCCCACCATCGAGCACATCGTTGCCTGCGCCACCAGTGATGGTGTTGGCCAGCGCATTGCCGGTTCCGACGAAATTGCCTGCACCGATGAAGGTCAGGTGTTCGAGGAATGTAGCCAGGGTGTAGTTGTTCAGCGTTGTGCGCACAGTGTCGGTGCCGCCTCCCTCCTCCTCGATCAGCTGGTCGCCGAGGCTGTCGACCACGTAGGTGTCGTTGCCAGCACCCCCGATCATCAGGTCGTCACCTTCGCCACCATTGAGGGTGTCATTACCGACACCGCCCTCCAGCACGTCATCCCCGGCCAAACCATTGAGCGTGTCGTTACCGCTGCCGCCGACGATATGGTTGGCCAAAGCGTTGCCGGTACCGGTGAAGTTGCCGCCATTGATCTTGAACAGGTTCTCGACATTGGCTCCCAGGGTGTAGCTGGCCAGCGTCGTGCTGACCGTATCGGTCCCACCATCTACCTCCTCGACTACCTGATCGCCAGCGGCATTGACCACATAGCTGTCGTCTCCGGCGCCACCGACCATGGTGTCGTTGCCGATACCGCCATCGAGCAGGTCGCTGCCATCGCCACCCTGCAAGGTATCGTTGCCGGCGCCACCGCTGAGCACATCATCGCCAACCCCACCGATGATGGTGTTGGCCAATCCGTTACCGGTACCAGTGAAGGCATCCGTGCCGAGGTAGGTCAGGTGCTCGACATTGGCGCCCAGGGTGTAGCTGGCCAGCGTGGTGCGAACCAGATCCGTACCACCGCCCGCACCTTCCACGACCTGATCACCGACTTCGTCGACCTCATAGGTGTCGTTGCCAGCACCCCCGATCATGATGTCGGCGCCCGCGCCACCGATCAGGGTGTCATTACCCGCCCCGGCGTTGAGCGTGTCGTTACTGCCGCCACCGACGATGACGTTGGCCAGGGCGTTACCGGTTCCGACGAACGCGCCTGCCCCGATGTAGCTGAGATTCTCCACGTTGGCGCCCAGCACGTAACTGGCCAGAGTGGTGAGCACGGTATCGTTGCCTGCATTGGCCGCCTCGATAACCTGATCGGCGAAATTATCCACCATATAGGTGTCGTCGCCGCCACCACCGCTCATGCTATCTGCACCCACGCCCCCATCGAGCAGATCATTGCCGGCACCACCCTGGAGCATGTCGTTTCCGCCACCGCCACTCAGGCTGTCATTGCCGGCTCCGCCTGCTATCTGGTTGTCCAGATCGTTGCCACTGCCGTTGAAATCCCCTTCTCCAACGAACGCCAGATTTTCCAGGTTGTCGCCCAAGCTGTAGCTGTTCAGAGTAGTGAGCACGGTATCCGTACCGCCACCCAGCTCTTCGATCACCTGATCGCCCAGGCTATCGACCACAAAGGTGTCGTTGCCGGCACCGCCGATCATCTGGTCATCGCCCTCGCCGCCATTGATCAGGTCATCGCCGGCGCCACCATCGAGGATGTCGTTGCTGGCCAGCCCGAAGATGCTGTCATTACCGCCCAGCCCTTCGAGCAGATCGACACCCGGCGTACCGATCATCACATCGTTGCCTTCGGTACCTACTGCACCGAGGCCGAGAATGACTGCGGACGAGGTGACGAACTCCAGCGTATTGCCGTTGTCGGTGTAGCTGACAACGACGCGGAGCATCTGACCGGCCAGCGCCTGACCGGGAAGGAAGGTCGCACTGTTGGCCCCAGGGATATTGGCGAAGCTCTGACCATCGCCAGCTTGCCATTGATAGTGGAACTCGACGCCATCGAGCCCATCCGCATCAGTAAACGCAGGAGTCGCTTCAATCTGCTGACCGGTGATAGGCTCCAGATTGCTGAGCAGTACGGTTCCCAGCGGCAGATCGTTCGGATCGCCACCTTGCACGACCAGACTGGTCGGCGCCGAGAACACGGTTTCCAGCACGCCATGAGCGTCCTTGTAGATCGCCTTGACGCGCAGGGCCAGGCCCTCGAGTTCGGGGGTCACGGTGAAGTTCGGGCCGGTGGCACGGGCGGCCTCGCCGCCGATGTTTTCCGTCACGATATCTTCGAAGGTACCGTCGCCCTCAGGATCCACCTGCCAGTAGTAGCTGATGGGCCCGGTTAGCGAACCACCCAGGTTACTGGCGCTGACGTTATCGCCATCAGTTACCCAGGCTGCCGAGACGCTGAGCACCTGGCCGACACTGGGCGAGCCGTCGCTGATACGCAGCACGCCTTCCACCTCGGCATTGCGTCCTTCGACCAGCACCATGGCCTGGTCATTGAACTGGATGCGCTCGATATTGCGGATCATGTCCGCGCCATCGGCGCCGACCGCATCGAACTGGCCGTCGCCATCGTTGTCCACGGGCGCCGGGCCGATATGACGCACGCCCCACAGGCCGTCGCCCCACTCGATCACTTCATACTCGGACATCAGCCCCGAGTAGACCGCCGTGTCGAAGGAGTGCCCAAGGTTGTTCGAGTCGACCGTGCCGGACATCAGCTCGCGGACGATGACCAGTTGCCCCGGGTTGTAGGTGCCATTGAGCATCAGCGGGATCATCGGCACCATGCTGTTGAAGGTGGCGATTTCCGGGCCCGTGCCGTCGAGGTTCTGCCGCACGCTGATGCGCACGTTGAGCCACATGTCGCCGTCGATCAGGTCGTCGCCGCCGTTACCGGCGATCAGATCGCTGCCATTGCCGCCGAGGATGATATTGCCCGCGCCAAAGGAGGTGACCTCGCCGGAGGTGGTCAGTGGATCGGCCAGTTGATTGATGAACGCCCGCAAGCCGTCGACCATGTCCATATAGTCGTCGCTCAGCACGCTGCCGTAGGCACCGGACATGGCAATGGCCGTGGCGTCGCGGTCGTCGCCGTTGAGGATATCGGCATGGTGCGAGCCGGACAGCCCTTCCATGAACTCGAAGCGCGCCAGCACCGACACATCGGACGGCGCCACCGGTGTTTCGTCGAAGGCGCGCAGGCGGAAGTCGACGTTGACCCCGAACGGATCGTCGCGGAAGCCCGCCCAGTCGAAGCCGGAGCCACCGACGTAGCGATCACCCTCGCCGCCGTTGCCGAACATGATGTCGTCACCGCCCTCGCCGTCCATGCGGTCGATGATGCCGAACTCGCCGATGAACACGTCATGGCCGATCACGTCGTCCAGGCCGAACTCGTTGAAGTTGTCGCCGCCGTTACCGTCGGGACCGCCCAGTTCCAGCCAGTCGTTGCCTTCGTTACCGAACTGCGCCTCGTTGCCGCGGGTGCCGAGGATGAAGTCGTCGCCAGGGCCACCGAAGATCTCCGTGCCGTCCTCGCCTGATATGACGAAGTCCTTGCCATGGCCGGCCATCACCAGGTCGAAGCCGTTGCCCGTATGGATCACGTCGTTGCCTTCACCCGCGCGGATCACATCGTCGCCGCCCATGTCGGTGATGATGTCGTCGCCGGCCCCGCCCATGATGAAGTCGTTGCCGAAGCCGCCCTCCAGGCGGTCGTTGCCAGCGTCGCCCCACAGGGTGTCGTCGCCGATGCCGCCCACCAAGGTGTCATTGCCGTCCGTGCCGCCGAGCACCACGTGCTCGCCGCCGCTGTACTGCAGGAAGTTCGGCCCGCGCATCACCTCTGGCAGCAACGGGTTGTCGCCTTCCGGATCGGCGCGGCCATCATCGCCCAGGCCGGTGTACTGCTTGCTCTGATCCACCTCGAGGATAAAGCCCGGGGTGGAGAAGATATCCCCCGGCAGGTGCGTGGCATCGGTGTTGGCCATGACGATGCGCGAGAAGAAGTTGTTCTCCATCTCGGTGAGCATGTTCAGGCCGGCCAGGCGCTCCAGGTAGTAGAAGCGGTCGGCATCCTGCAAAGCCTCCATCTGCGTCTCGAAGACGAAGTTGAAGGTGGAGCCGAGCATGCCGCCGAAGGGCATGATCTTCTCGGCCAGGCCGCCGATCCAGAAGTCGATGGCGTTGACCCCGGTAGTGGCCGCCGGACCGTAAAGGAAGGCGGCACGGTTGACGCCAGCACCATCGGCATCGAATAAGCGCTCCTCGGCGGTTCCCTCGTTGATCAACGCCGTGCCGCCGAATACCAGGGCGAAGGCCACCGCCCGCTTCTCGGCCAGGGTATTGACGTCGAGAGCCAGCAATGCCTCATGCGTACCATAGGCGGCGATGAAGTTGACCAGCGAGGTCTGGTGCTTGAGGTTCATGGCGAAGTCGACCCAGCTGGTGTACGGCTTGAGCTGGGTATCGCCGGTCATGTTGTAGAACTCCTGACGCGCCGCGTTGAGCGACGGCACCCCGGTATCGCGACCACGGGCCAGGTTGATCGCCGCCAGGTCCAGCGGCAGGCCAAGCAGGTTATTGCGCAGGGCCTCGGTGACGAACTCGTCGATCTCGTTGCCGAGCTGCCGGGTCATGCCGCGTGCCAGGGCGCCAGCGGCTTCTTCCGCCGAGACGGTGATGTATTCCGGATTGCCCGGTCCCACTGGCTGGAGCGGATCGAAGTCCGGATTTCTCAGCTGGTTGAACATCAGTGGATTGAGGAAGGCCTCGATCAGCCCCAGCTCGCTGGAGACGAAGTTCGGGTCGAAGCGATCCACTGTCTCGGTCAGCATCGAGTGGCCGAAGCGGTATACCACGTGGGCAAACTCGGCGAGGATCGCCGGGTTGAGGGTGCTGTCGTAGACCTGGGTGGCGTTGAAGAACACGTCCACCTGCGGCTGCACCTTGCGCGCGAACTCCTCGAACACCAGGTGCTGATACTGCATCTCGGTGGCGAAACGCGCGGCCTGAAACAGCCGCTCGCCGTTCCACACCAGGCCGTCCGGGCTGCCCGGCAGGCTGCTCACCGGCTCCAGCAACCACTGGTTGATGAAGTCGATATCGTTGGAGGCCAGCACCACGTCCTTGGTATGCGCGACCACGCGGTTGTGCTCGGCGTGGAACACATGGTGAATGGCGGTCAGGCCGATATTCTCGTTGCCGCGGCCGTCGCCGGTAATGAAGTGGGCATCGAGCAGCTCATCGTCGTAGGTATTGCCGCTGCTCTGCCCGCCGCCGAGGGTCAGCCCCACGGCATCGTCGCCGTCGGCGGTCTTCAACGCGCCAGTCTGGCTGTTGAAGGGATTGGCGTTATGCGCAATATCGTCGAGGAAGGCGTGATTGGTGCGAATCACATCGTTGGGCACCTCCACCCCACCCGGCCCGGCGGAAACCAGACCACCACCGGTGACGAACTGCGGATAGCCGTTGCCACCCGGGATGAACTTGCCGTACTGGTCGGTGGCCAGCAGCGGCACGTTCACCACATCGGCATCGCTCAGCACGATGCCCAGCATATCGAGCGCCTGGGCCTTGATTTCGGCCCAGGTCGGCAGGCCGCCATCGGCGCCATTGAGCAGGCGCCCGGTAGCCACCGGGCCGTCGTCGGTCATGGCGTACTCGCGCAGGAACACCTGGTGCGAGGCATGCGAGGTGTAGGTCTGGTTCTGGTCGACGAAAGGCGTGGTCTGGTTGACATGCACATGCACGTCATCGGAGGTGCCAAGTACACCGTCCGTACCGGCCAGCACCGCCTGGTTGGTGGCACGCGTCAGTACCATGAAGTTGGCCGAGCCACCCTCGACATAGAGCGGATCATCAGGCTGCAGCGGGATGAACACCGTGCCGTTGCCGCCCTTGTTGACCAGGTCCAGGCCATGATCGAAGAACTGGCCGAACAGGGTGAACCAGGAGTTGAAGCCCGCCGACAGCCCCTCGTCCGGCGCGCTGTTGGGAATGAACAGCGGCACCCCGCCCGGGATCGGCTGGCCGTTGAGATCCAGCAGTACGCCGTTTTCGTCCAGAGTACCCAGGCCGGCATCGACATAGGCCTGCACCGCCGCCAGGTTGGTGATGGTCTGGTCGACGATCAGGTTGGAGATGGTCCGCGGGTCGGCGTCCACCACATCGCTCGGCGAGGCAGGGTTGGTCGGATCGTAGGCATAGTTGCCATTGACGAACACACCGCCCGGCGCCGGGCCATTAAGATCGATGCTGTCGCCATCGCTATCGTTGATGAAGTGCTGCGTCGTCGAGGTCGGGAACGGCTGATCCGCCGCGCCGAAGTACTGCTGCCCCGGCACCAGGTTGTTGAACGAGCCATCCACCGTACGCAGCCCCCAGGGCAGGCGTGAGTTGGGGATGATGTCCATCAGGTCCTCGCCGGCGGCATGGCGCTCGGCAATGATGATCTGGTCGAGGATGAACTGCAGGTCGGAGCGAATCATCCGCAGGCCATTGCCGGGACTGACCACATCGCTTTCCGTCGGCAGCGGGGGCGGCGGCAAGGGTATAGAGCCGCCAGCCACCGGCTGGGTGGCAGCGGAAGACACTCGCTCCAGCACACCGTTATCGTCCTGGTAGGTGGCGATCACACGGATTGCCAGACCATCCAGATCGGGGGTGACGCGATAGGAAACGCCATCCTGGGTGGACGGCCGGGCGCCGCCCTCGACGATGATGTCCTGGAAGATGCCCGAGCCGGGCTCTGCCTCATACTGCCAGACATAGCTGACTGGCCGACCGGTGATCAGCCCTCCGGCATTGTCCGCATCCGCGACTCCAGCAGCCGAAACCCGCAGCAATTGACCGACCGCCGGGGTGCTATCGGGATTACCACTGCCAGCATCGAGAATTTGCAGCGTGCCCGTGGGCGAGAAATTGCCGCCCTGCTGGGTACCGGCCACTTCGTCGACAAACTGGCCGCCGACCCGCACCAGTGCACTGTCGGCAAACTGGATGCGCTCGATATTGAGCAGACGGTCGGTGCCTTCGTCGCCGACGTTGTCGGTGACGATGGTCACGCCAGCAAGCGTGGTCACCGTGTAGTTCTCACGCGGGCCGGCATACAACGCAGTATCGAAGCTATCGGCGCTGTCGAGAATCTCGCGCACGATCATCAGTTGCCCAGGGTTGTAGGTGCCGTCGAGCATCAGGTGCATCATGTCCTTCATGCTGCTGAAGGACGCGATTTCCGGGCCGGTAGGGTTACCGTCGGCATCCATCCCGGCGCGCACGCTGATGCGTACGTTGAGCCAGCGGTCGCCGTCGAGCAGGTCGTCGCCACCGCGTCCCTCAAGCACGTCGCTACTGCCGCCGCCGAGGATGATGTTGCCGCTGCCGAACGAGCTCTGCGGCGCCCCGAAGAACTCGGTGAGCATCTGCTGCATGCCGGCGATACGGGCGATACCCTCGGCCGTCAGTACGCTGCCGCGGGCACCGGCCTGGGCGATCAGCGCCGCGTCGGCGTTATCGCCGCGCAGGATATCGGCATGGGCCGAACCGGACAGGCCTTCCACCTCGGCGAAACGGTCGAGGATACCGGCATTAGACGGTGCCACCGGCGGTTCGACGAAGTCGTCGACAATCAGGTCGACCTTCACTCCAAAGGGGTCGTTCTTGTACACCGCCCAGTCGAAACCAGAGCCGCCGTCGAAATGGTCGGCGCCTTCGGAGCCGACCATGATGTCGTCGCCACCCTCGCCTATCACCTCGTCGAAGCCGGGCCCGGTGATGAACACGTCATGGCCATTCACGCTATCGCTGGCAAAAGGTTCCAGGTTGTCGCCAGGCGCGCCGTCCTGGGTGCCGATTTCGATCCAGTCGTCGCCCTCGTTGCCCATGGTCTGCAGGTTGCCCTTGGCGCCGAGGATAAAGTCGTTACCGGTGCCGGCAAAGACCTCGGAAACGTCCTCACCGGTGATGATGAAGTCGTGGCCATGGCCGCCGAGGATCAGGTTGAAGCCGTTGCCACCGTGGATCACGTCGTTGCCGTCGCCACCCTTGAGCACATCGTCGCCACCCTTGTCGGTGATGATGTCGTCGCCGACCCCGCCTTCGATCACGTCGTTGCCGTCGCCGCCTTCCAGGCGGTCGTTGCCGCCGTCGCCCCACAGGGTGTCGTCACCGATGCTGCCGATCATCACGTCGTCGCCTGCGGTGCCGCCAAGCACAACGTGCTCGTCGCCGGTGTAACGCAGGTAGTTGGTTTCGACCTCCGGCGTCTCCGGGTTGTCGCGGATCACCAGGGGGATCAGCGGATTGTCGCCAACCGGGTCGGCGCTACCGAGACCGTCGTTGAACTGCGCCGACTGATTCACCTCGAGGATCAGCCCCGGCCTGGAGAAGATATCCGCCGGCAGGTGCACCGCATCGGTATGGCGCATCACCAGCTTGGCGAAGGAGTTGTCCTCCATCTCGGTGAGGAAGTTGAGGCCATCCAGGCGCGCCAGGTAGTAGAAGCGGTCGCCATTCTGCAACGCCTCCATCTGCGTCTCGAAGACGAAGTTGAAGCTGGAACCGAGCATGCCGCCGAAGGGCATGATCCGTTCGGCCAGGCCGCCGATCCAGAAATCGATGTCGTTGACCCCGGTGCTGGCAGCCGGCCCGTTGAGGAAGGCCATGCGCGCGTCGTCGGAAATCGCCCCGCCGCCGAACACGATATCCATGGCCGCGGCGCGCTTGGCAGCCAGCCCTACGGCGCTGGTGATGCTGATATGAGTACCGTAGGCGGCAATGAAGTTGATCAGCGACTCCGGATGTTTCAGGTGCAGGGCGAAATCCAGCCAGCTGGTGTAGGGCTTGAGCTGGCTGTCGCCGGTCATGGCATAGAACTCGGCGCGTGCCTCGTTCAGCGACGGCACGCCGGTGTCGCGACCGCGGGCGATATTGATCGCCGCCAGGTCCAGCGGCAGGCCGAGCAGGTTGCTGCGCAGGGCACCGGTGACGAACTCGTCGATCTCGTTACCCAGTTGCCGGGTCAGCCCACGCACGATGGCGCCGGCAGCTTCTTCGGGCGTCAGCGTGCCGTTGTCATTGAACGCCAGCGGGTTGAGGAAGGCCTCGATCAGCCCCATGCTGCTGTCGTTCTGGAAGCTCGGATCGAAGCGATCCACGGTCTCGGTCAGCATCGAGTGACCGAAGCGATACACGGTGTGGGCGAACTCGGCCATGATCGCCGGGTTGATCGTGGCGTCGTAACCATTGGGGATAAGGAACTCGTCCACCAGCGGCTGCACCTTGCGCGCGAATTCCTCGAACACCAGGTGCTGGTACTGCATCTCGGTACCGAACTTGGCGGCCTGGAACAGGCGTTCGCCGTTCCATACCAGGGTCGACAGATCGGCCGGAATCGCGCCGACCGGCTGCAGCAGCCACTGATTGAGGAAGGCGATATCACCGTCGGCGGCGGCCTGCAGGGCCACGTCCTTGGTGTGTTCGACCAGGCGGTTGTGCTCGGCGTGGAACACATGGTGCACGGCGGTCAGGCCGATGTTCTCGTTGACCCGGCCATCGCCGGCCATGAAGTGGGCGTCGAGCAGTTCATCGTCGTAGGTGCCCGCCAGGCCGTCATTGACCCCGGCCACACCATCGGCATCTGCCACCAGCGGCGCGCCGGTCTGGCTGTTGAACGGGTTGGCCGAATGGGCGATGTCATCTAGGAAGCCATGACCGGTGGTCAGCGCCAGGGAGGCGTCCACTGGTGCATCCAGGCTGGCCTCGACCAGGCCGCCGGCGGTAACCAGTTGCGGCAGGCCATTGGCGCCCGGGATGAAGTTGCCGTACTGGTCGGTGGCCAGCAACGGCACCCGGCCGACGTCTTGATCGTCCAGCTCGATGCCCAGCACGTCGCGAGCCTGGGCCTTGAGCACTCCCCAGGTGGCCATGCCGCCCAGTTCCACGTCATCCTCAGTGCCGAAGATGCCGTCTGCCCCCAGGTCGCGGTTGGTCAGCAGCTTGCCGGTGGCCATGGGTTGGCCGTCCACCAGCACATAGGCGCGCAGGAACACCTGGTGCGAAGCGTGGGAACTATAGGTCTGATTCTGGTCGACGAACGGCGTGGTCTGGTTGACGTGCACGCGGTTGCCGTCCGCGTCCACCTCGACGCTGGCGCGGGTGATGACCATGAAGTTGGTCTGTGGCGTGGCCGGGTTGTACAGCGGGTCGTCCGGCAGCAACGCAATGAAGACAAAGCCGTTGCCGCCCTTGTTGACCAGGTCCAGACCATGGTCGAAGAACTGGCCGAAGAAGGTGAACCAGGTGTTGAAGCCGGCCGAAAGCCCTTCGTCCGGCGCAGTATTGGGGATAAATAACGACTGGCCGGCAGGAATCGCCACCCCGTCGAGGTCCAGCACGGTGCCAACGGGATAGGGATTGCCATCCGGGTCCAGCTGGCTACCGTCGGCAAGCACGCCCATCCCGGCATCAATGAAAACCTGTACCGCCGCCGGGTTGCTGATGGTCTGGTCGACGATCAGGTTGGAGATAATCCGTGGGTCGGCATCGGCCACGTTACCAGCGGCGCCGTAGTCGGTGTTGGTCACCAGCCCACCCGGCGCCGGACCGTTCATATCGAAGGTGTCGCCGTCCTGGTCGTTGCGGAACTGTTGGTCCAGTAACAGGAGGAACTCCTGGTCGGCGGCGCCCCAGAAGGTACGGCCCTCCACCAGATTGTTGTAGCTGCCATCCACTGTACGCAGCCCCCAGGGCACCTGGGAGTTGGGCAGCAACTCGCTCAGGCTCTGTCCGGCGGCATGCGTCTCAGCAATGAAAATCTGCTGCAGGATGAACTCGAGATCGGATTTGATGAAATTGGCCATTTCCTTCCACCTCTGATGCCCAGCAGCTGAATGCGCAAAGTCGGAGGAATCCCTGGCACAGAAGCAGCCCACCCCGTCCGTTGCGCATCACGCAATCGTCAGAGCGTTCCCGGGATAGAGGCCAAACGCTGCCACACCGATATGCTGGGCTAATCGGCGTGCAATCAGTATTTGGTATGTCCCTATGCTGAAGCTGGCACGAAGCCTAGCGTCAGAAATCAGGCAGTATTAGACCCGTGCAATTGCGGGTCGGCGAAATGCCCTGGCAAAGACGCCTCAGGCGTCCGGTAAAACATGATTCCGATGGTGATCACCCCATACAGGAGCTTGCCAACCAGAGCCGTGTCGACTTCTTGGCTTGGATCACACGCCTAGACTTAAGTCCTAGCCAATAGGATTGTCAAGATACCGTCAGTCGCCTAATCAATTACCAACCATTCCTATAAGATTTTATTGAATAAAGATTTTTTTAATGAAACAAAACGAAACATCGAAAAAAATAAGACGCTGTAATCCCTTGCGCAGCGACGAAAACCCCATCTATACCTAGAGGGCGACACCCAAAGAGACAAGAAAATGTCTCCAGTAGACGGTCCTGCACGCCAATCGTCGAAATGCCGTCACCCCATGCAGGACGCCCAGCGAACATGCAGTGCCGGAGGGTCCCATGGACGTCCCGCAGTCCCCGCGTTCCGAGCTGGCTGAGGTGCTGTTTCGCCTGCGCCGCACCTTCTACGCCCTGGCCGCCTTCAGCGGGGTGATCAACCTGCTGATGCTGACCCCGGCTGTCTATATGCTGCAGGTCTACGACCGTGCCCTGGTCAGCAGCAATGTCACCACCCTGCTGATGCTCACCGTGCTGGTGATCGGCCTGTATGTGCTGATGGCGCTGTTGGAGGTGGTGCGCTCGAGCGTGCTGATCCGCGTCGGCAACCGCCTCGACATGATGCTCAACAAGCGCATCTTCGGCGCCGCCTTCGAGCGCAACCTGCGCCGCGCCGGCGGCAACCCGGCACAGGCGCTGCAGGATCTCTCACAGGTTCGCCAGTTTCTCACCGGTAACGGCTTGTTCGCCTTCTTCGACGCCCCCTGGACCCCGATCTTCCTGCTGGTGATCTACCTGGTACACCCACTGCTTGGCCTGATTACCCTGATCGGCTCTTTACTGCTGGTGAGCCTGGCCTGGCTCACCGAAGTCAGCACCCGCAAGCCGCTGGCCGAGGCCAACCAGGCCTCGCTGGTATCCGGCAGTTTCGCCAACAACAACCTGCGCAACGCCGAAGTGATCGAGGCCATGGGCATGCTGCCGGCGATTCGCCAGCGCTGGTTCGGCAACCACCTGAAAATTCTCGAGCTGCAAACCCTGGCCTCAGACCGCGCGGCCTACATCGCCGGGGCCAGTCGCTTCGTGCGCGTCACCCTGCAGTCGCTGATCCTGGGCGCCGGCGCCTTGCTGGCGATTCAGGGCACCATCACCCCGGGCATGATGATCGCCTGCTCGATTCTCTCCGGCCGCGCACTGGCGCCGGTGGAGCAGGTGATCTCGGCCTGGAAGCAGTTGCTCTCCAGCCGTGCAGCCTGGGCTCGGCTATCCGGGCTGCTGGCCGACTTTCCTGCGCAGAAGCCGTCCATGCCGCTACCCAAGCCGCTGGGCATGCTCCACGTGGAGAACGCCTTCGCCAGTGCACCGGGCTCGCCCACGCCGATACTGCGCGGCGTCAGCTTCAACCTGGCACCCGGCGAGGCCCTGGGCATCATCGGCCCCTCGGCCTCAGGCAAATCCACCCTGGCACGTCTGCTGGTTGGCGTCTGGCCGGCACAAGGCGGCAAGGTGCGCCTGGACGGCGCCGACATCTATCAATGGAACAAGGCCGAACTGGGTCCCTGGCTCGGCTACCTGCCACAGGACGTCGAGTTGTTCGAGGGTAGCGTCGCCGAGAACATCGCGCGCTTCGGCGCAATCGACGGCGAGGCGGTGATCCTTGCCGCCAGGCAGGCCGGCGTGCACGAGATGATCCTGCACCTGCCACAAGGCTACGACACCCACCTGAGCGCCGACGGCGGCTCGTTGTCCGGCGGGCAGAAGCAACGTATCGGCCTGGCCCGTGCACTCTACGGCGAGCCATCGCTGATCGTCCTCGACGAGCCCAACGCCAGCCTCGACGACGTCGGCGAAGCGGCGTTGCTGCAAGCGCTGCTCGACCTCAAGCAACGCGGCAAGACCCTGGTGCTGATCTCCCACCGCCCCACCGTGCTGAACATGGTGGACAAGGTGCTGGTACTGCGCGAAGGCGCTGTGCAGATGTTCGGCAGCCGCGATGAGGTATTCGCTGCGTTGCGCCAGGCCAACGTGATCCCCACCGGCAAGGGGTCGCCGACCCTGGCCTCGGTACGGGCCAAGGAGTGACATGCCATGTCCGATCTGCAGTTCGAAAGCAAGGGGCTGATACTGACGGATAGCCCCTGCACGGTTGACATGGACGACGGCAAACCGAGTCGCTGGGGCTTGTCGCTGGTGCTCGCAGGCTTCGGTGGATTCATTCTCTGGGCCATTCTCGCGCCGCTGGATGCCGGGGTGGTGGCCAATGCCACGGTCAACGTCACCGACAACCGCAAGACCATCCAGCACCTGACCGGCGGCTCGGTCGGCGCCATCCTGGTGCGCGAGGGGGATCTGGTGCAACGCAACCAGCCACTGATCGAGCTGGACGCCACCCGTGCCATCGCCGAGCAGGGCATGGTCAGCGCGCAATACATAGTGGTCAGCACGGTGAAAAGTCGCTTGCAGGCCGAGCGTGACGGCGCCACACAGGTCGAGTTCGATCCCGAGTTGCTCAGCCGATTCGCCAACGACCCACGCCTGCATGCCTCCGTCGCCCTGCAACAACGTCTGTTCACTACCCGCCGCACCGCGTTGACCGGCGAAGCCGAGATTCTCCGCGAGAACATCCTCGGCGCCGAGGAACAGCTCAAGGGCCTGCGCCAGGTACAGCACTCGCGCAGCGCGCAGATCAGGTTGCTCAACCAGGAACTCGACGGGGTGCGCAGCCTGGCGGCGGAAGGCTATGTGACGCGCAACCGCATGCTCGAACTGGAACGCAACGCCGCCGAACTGAGCGCCTCGCTGGCGCAGAACATCGCCGACACAGGGCGTACGCGCAACCAGATCGCCGAGCTCAAACTGCGCATTCTCCAGCTTGAACAGAATTACCAGCAGGAAGTGCAATCACAGCTCAGCGATATGCAGAAAGAGGCCGCTGCCCTCGCCGACCGCCTGCGGGCGCTGGACTACGAAGTCAGCAACACGGTGATCCGCTCGCCCATCGATGGCGTGGTACTGGGACTGTCCGCCTCCACCATAGGCGGGGTGATCCAGGCCGGCTCGCGAATCATGGACGTGGTGCCGGCCAATGAGCCGCTGCAGGTCGATGCCATGGTGCCGGTACAAGCCATCGACAAGATGCAACCGGGACTGCCGGTGGACATCGCCTTCCCCGCGTTCAATCACGCGCAGACGCCGAACATCCCCGGCCGCGTACTGACGATTTCCGCCGATCGCCTTATCGACGAGACCAACAAGCAGCCCTACTACCTGGCCGAGATCGAGGTCACCGCCGATGGCATGGACAAGCTGGGCAGCAATCGCATTCGCCCCGGCATGCCGGCCACCGTGACGATCAAGACCGGTGAACGCAACCTGATGAGCTATCTGATGAAGCCCATGCTCGACCGTATCGACGGGGCCTTCAAGGAGCAATGACATGCTCGTACGCCAGATACTGTCAGGCCTCTGCTGCCTGGCCTGCCTGCCCGCCCACGCCATGGACCTGTTACAGGCCTGGGAATTGCTGCAACTGCAGGGCCCGACCTATCGCGCCGCCGTCCACGAGCGTGCCGCTGGTCTGGAAAACCCCGCTATCGGCAGAGCCGGGCTGCTGCCGCAGATCACGGCCAGGGCCAGCAAAAGCCAGGTCGACGGCACCCAGGAGCAACAGAATGCCTTTGGCCAGCGCATCGAGAACGATCTGGACTACGACTCGGAAAACCTCAGCCTGCAATTGCGTCAACCGCTGTACAACCGCCAGAAAATGGTCGAGTACCGCCAGGGCAAGCAGCGCGCCAGCTATAGCGAAGCGGTATTCGATGCCAAAACGCAGAACGTTGCCGTACGCTTGGCCAGCCGCTACTTCGACGTGTTGCTGACGCGCGAGACCATCGACCTTTCGCGCGCCAAGCTCAAGGCTTTCGAGCAGCAGGTTGCGGCTGCCAAGCGCCGCTTCGATCTGGGCGACGGCACCATCACCGACGTCGACCAGGCCACCGCCCGACGTGATCTGGCGCAGGCCGGCGTGATCGAAGCCGAAGACAATCTGGTGGTCGCCCTGCGCCTGCTGCAGGAGTTGCTCGGCAACAACCCGGATCAACTCGCCACCCTGCACGCGGAATTTCCTACCCCGCCCCTGCAACCGGACAACCTCCAGGACTGGCTACAGAAGGCGCAATTGAACAACCCTTCGCTGCGCGCACGCCAGCTCAATCATGGCCTCGCCGAAGAGGAGGTCAAACGCGCCAGCAGCGCCCACTGGCCCACGCTTGACCTGGTACTGGGCTATACCGACAGCGAGAGCGATTCGCTCTCCACCATCAACCAGACCAACCGCTACAGCTCCATCGGCCTGGAATTCACCATGCCGCTTTACTCCGGCGGCGGCGTCAGCGCGCGGGTGCGCCAGGCCACCGCGAGCCGTGAACAGGCCGGGGAAGAAGTCAATGCAAGCCGCGAGGAAGTGTTCTCCGCCACAACCCGTGAGTTCCGCGGCGTGCAGAGCGGCCAGGCGCGTATTCGCGCCCTGCAGCAGGCCGTCATTTCCAGCGAGCGGGCGCAGGACTCGGCGCGCAAGGGGTTTCTCGCGGGCTCCAGTACCAATGTCGATATCCTCAACGCCGAGGAACAGGTGTTCATCGCCCGCCGAGATCTGCTCGAAGCCAAACTTCGCTATCTGCTCGCACGCCTGCAACTGGCCGCTGCGGTCGGCCTGCTCGGCGAGGACGATATTCTCCAGGTCAATGCCTACCTGGGACCGGAGTTGGCACTCGGCTACTGAGCCGGCGTTCTGCCCGATTCCCTGGCCAGGTATTCAGCGCCAGTGGCGCTGCTGAGCGCGCCTGGTCTGCCCTGCGCCGAACATCCAGCCGCACAGCACCACCAGCACCTCCACCATCCAGGCCAGCAGCAGCGCGCTGATCACACCCCAGAGAATCGCATCCGGGGTAAACAGCACCTGATAACGGTAAGCCTGCAGGGTTTCCTCGAACAGCTCGTGATCCGCGCCAGTCGCCAGGTGCCAGGCCTGGGCGTACCAGGGCCCCTGCATGGCCTGCCATTCCCGTTCGAGCAAGGCGGAGCGCTGCACCAGGTGCCCGACGCTCTTGGCATCGCTGCGCATTACCGGGTCATCGCTGACGCGGTAGTGCGCCACCAGCGCGTCCATATCGCCCTTGAAGAAATTGCGCGCCGTTTCCTGAAAGCCTTTGAGACTCTGCTGCGACTCCAGGCGATGAGCCTCGACCCGCTTGGCGTAGTCATCGACGAAGCCCGGCACCTGCACGCCGAGCAACAGACCGAAAGCGAACAGCGTCAGGCGCAGGTAGCTTCTAAGCATGAGTTCAGGCCTTGCCGTGAGTGATGCATTCGCCGCGGCGCCACAGGCGCCATTCGCCCGGCTGGTACAGCGACCATTGTTCGTTGTCGGTCAAAGGTTCAGTGGCGATGACGGTCACCACGTCGTTGGGCGTGGTCTCTGACTGAAAATCCACCTTCAGATCCGCGTCCTTGAGCTGCGCAGGGCCGAACGGCGCGCGGCGGGTGATATGCGCGAGCTTGGTCGAGCAGAAGCTGAACAGCCAGTCGCCATCGCTGAGCAGGCAGTTGAACACGCCGAGCTTGCGGTAACTGGCACAGGACGCCACCAGCACCGGCAGGAGCATTTCCACCGATACCGGTTCGGGAAAGGCGCGACGCACGCGGTTGAGCAGATCGCAGAACGCCGCCTCGCTGTCGGTCTCGCCGACCGGTCGGTAGAAGGTAGTGGAGCCTTCCAGGCCCGCCAGCTGCCCGTTATGGGCGAAACACCAGTTACGCCCCCACAACTCACGGCTGAAGGGATGGGTGTTGACCAGGCAAACCTTGCCGACGTTGGCCTGGCGGATATGGCCGATCACCACTTCGCTCTTGATCGGGTAGCGCTGCACCAACTGCGCCACCTCGGATTCGCTGCTCGCCCGCGGGTCCTGGAACAGACGCAAGCCGCGCCCTTCGTAGAAGCCGATCCCCCAACCATCACGGTGCGGCCCGGTGCGGCCACCACGTTGCATCAACCCGGTAAAGCTGAACACGATATCGGTGGGTACATTGGCGCTCATGCCGAGCAATTCGCACATCGAATCAATTCTCCTTGCCGAGGATCAGGCGCAGGCGCTCGGCTTCATCTTGCAGACGCGCTTCGATTCGCTTGCGGCCCATTGGCAGAAAACGCACCAGCAATCGCCAGAGCAGCGCCGGCAGGTCACCCGGCCGACGCGGAATCAGGTGTAAATGGAGATGGGGCACGTGCTGATTGGAATCCGGGCCGTCATTGATCAGCAGGTTGATGCCGTTCTTACCAAAGCCAGCCTCGCGCAGCGCAGCAGCGATACGCTCGGCCAGCGTCAACAGACGCTCACGTACCGGTGGCGGCAGATCACGTAGAAAGGGCGCATGCACACGGCTGACGATCAGCACATGGGCAGGACGCATCGGGAAGATGTCCAGCAATACGATGAAATCTTCATCTTCATACAGACGATGAGCGGGTAGCCGTCGCTCGGCAATGGCACAGAACACGCAATCCATCGGGCCTCCCTTGCACAAGGCCATCATGCTGAACGCCTGGGCCGGCAGGCGCAAGGGGTCAGATCAAATACGCGGTTCCATACGCCCCGAGCGATCACGCCCGTAGTCACGAATTGGCAGGTCGTCGTCCTCTTCCAGGCGCTCGCGCAAGGTGCGCGGGTCTTCGTCGGGCTCGGTTACATGCTCGCTCTGACGCCCTTTCCACCAACGCTCGATGGGCCAGCGAACAGCGACGAACACTAGATACACGGCAAGCGCGATCAGGCTATAGAGCGCCAGATCAGCGACCGCGCGCCAGGCGTTGTTGCCAACCTTGAGCAATATATCCATGGCGGTAACCGCGAGGGCGGGCGCGAACAGTTCGCGCGCCGGGTCGACGATGGTCGGGCTGAACAGCAGCACGGCCATCAACACCCGCAGCGGCTCACGCAGGTAACGCCACATCCAGCTGGTCAGGCGCATCCACACCAACAGGCAACCCAGGGCAGCAATCCCGTAGGCCGCCCAGGCCAGGAGGTAGTCGTTTTCATTCATCATAAGCAGGCGCCGGCGTGGCAGGTCTGGCAAAGGGGCGCTTATGATAGCGGCTTTTGCCCAGCGCGGCGCCCCTGCCGTCGCCCTCTCGTTCTCTGGAGCCACGCCATGTCCTCTGCCCCCATCGCCCGCCAGGAAGCCGGCAACGACCCTTATCACTGGCTGGAAAACCGCGACAGCGACGAGGTGCTGGCGCACCTGCAGGCAGAAAACGCCTACCTGGATGCCGTGCTGGAACCGCAACAGGCCCTGCGCGAGCAGCTGTTCGAGGAGATCAAGGGGCGCATTCGCGAGACCGATCTGTCGCTGCCGACGCCCTGGGGCGACTACCTCTACTACCAGCGCACCACCGCCGGAGACGAATATCCGCGGCACTATCGTTGCCGTCGCCCTGCCGATGGTTCGCTGGATGTCGACGCGGCCAGTGAAGCGCTGCTGCTCGACCCCAACGAACTGGCCGGTGGCGGCTTTCTTTCCGTCGGTGCGTTCAGCATCAGCCCCGACCAGCAGCGCCTGGCCTACAGCCTCGACAGCAGCGGCGAGGAAATCTACCGCCTGTTCGTCAAGGAGCTGGGAAGCGGCCAGATCAGCGAACTGCCCTTCGACGACTGCGACGGCAGCATGACCTGGGCGAACGACAGCCAGACGCTGTTCTTCACCGAACTGGACGACACCCATCGCCCCTACAAGCTCTGCCGTCACCGCATCGGCGACGCCGCTGCGCAAGCCGTATTCGAGGAAGCTGATGGCCGCTTCTTTCTGCATTGCTACCGCTCCAGCTCCGAGCGCCAGTTGATACTGCAACTGGGCAGCAAGACCACCAGCGAGGTCTGGGTGCTCGACGCGCAGCAGCCGCAGGGCGACTTCAGTTGCCTGGCACCGCGTGAGGAAGGCCACGAATACGATGTCGATCACGGCATGCTGGATGGCCAGTGGTGCTGGCTGATTCGCAGCAATCAGAGTGGCATCAACTTCGCGCTTTACCGCGCCAGTGAGGCGCAGCCGCAACGTTCGCACTGGCAACAGATTCGCGCCCATGACCCGCAGGTGATGCTCGAAGGCGCCACGCTGAACCAGCGCGCTATCGTCCTCGCCCTGCGTGAAGGCGGCCTGCCGATTCTCGAAGTGCAGCCGCAGGGCGCCGAAGCCTATCGCGTGCAACTACCGGACGCCGCTTACAGCCTCTACGTGCAGGACAGCCTGGAGTTTCACAGCACGGTGATCCGTCTGCGCTACGAAGCGCTGAACCGCCCCGCGCAAGTGCGCCAACTGGAACTGGCCACGGGCGCTCAGCAGGTCCTCAAGCAGACACCGGTAGAAGGTCCGTTCGATGCCGATGCCTATGAAAGTCGGCGTCTCTGGGCCACTGCGGCCGACGGCACGCAGATACCGATCAGCCTGGTGGCGAGGCGCGAGGTATTCGCCGCAGGGAAACCTGCACCGCTCTATCTCTATGGTTACGGCGCCTATGGCGCGAGCCTCGACCCCTGGTTCTCCCACGCCCGCCTGAGCCTGCTGGATCGCGGTTTCGTCTTCGCCATCGCGCATATCCGCGGTGGCGGCGAGATGGGCGAAGCCTGGTACCGTGCCGGCAAGCTCGAGCACAAACAGAACAGCTTCGGCGATTTCATCGCCAGCGCCGAACGCCTGATTGCCGAGGGCCTGACCACCCCCGCACAACTGGCGATCAGTGGTGGCAGCGCCGGTGGCCTGCTGATCGGTGCCGTGCTCAACCAGCGCCCCGAGCTGTTCGCTGCTGCCATCGCAGAAGTTCCCTTCGTCGACGTGCTCAACACCATGCTCAACCCGGAACTGCCGCTGACCGTCACTGAATACGACGAATGGGGCGACCCGAATCAGCCCGAGGTCTTCGAGCGCATCAAGGCGTACGCGCCCTACGAGAATGTGCGCGCCCAGGCTTATCCTCCCATCCTCGCTGTCGCCGGTTACAACGACAGCCGTGTGCAGTACTGGGAAGCTGCGAAATGGGTGGCCAAACTTCGCCGCGACAAGACCGACAGCAATCTGCTGCTGCTCAAGACCGACCTCGGCGCTGGCCATGGCGGCATGAGTGGGCGTTATCAGGGCATCAAGGATGTGGCGCTGGAGTACGCCTTCCTGTTCCGTGTGCTAGGGATAGCACACCCGTAGGAGCGGTTGGGCGGCATTCCGCTTCAGCAGCGACTCCCCAGCATCGCTGGCTGAAGCCGCTCCTACGCCGATCACTCCGCCTTGCGCTGCCCGTCCAGCCCCTGGCTATTGCGGCGCAGTTGCTCATCGAGCTGCGGAATCGATTGATCGCCAGTGGATTTCGGCGCAGTCCCTGGGGGCGTTTGTCCCTGGGGCGGCGGTAAGAGGGGCGCCGATCCCTGGCGCTTGATCGTAGTGGGCGTGGAAGGCTGGCCGTAAGGCTGTGGCGTCGCAGTGCCCGGCGCACCTGCCCCAGGCGCGGACGGCATGCGCATCGGTTCCTGAGCCCAGGCCAAGCCGCCAAGGCTGGAGGCCAGAATCATCACGGCGAACATAGGCAAGCGCATGACATATCTCCTGTGCAGCTGGCTTTCGTTCTATTCTGGCAACATATCCAGTCAAGCGTTCACCTCCCGATAACAGGTTCTGCCATGAGCACCAATAACAACCGCTACTACCTGTCCGCCCAGGCCGAAGAAGGCTACCGGCAGAAAGCGCTGAAAATGTACCCCCATGTCTGCGGCCGCTGCGCCCGCGAGTTCTCTGGCAAGCGCCTGAGCGAACTGACCGTGCATCACCGTGATCACAACCACCACAACAACCCGGCCGATGGTTCCAACTGGGAGCTGCTGTGCCTGTTCTGTCATGACAACGAACACTCGCGCTACACCGACCAGCAGTATTTCGCCGAAGGCTCCACTGCCAGCCCTCAGGCTGCCAAATCGACCTACAAGGCCTTTGGCGATCTGGCCAGCCTGTTGAAAAAGGACTAGGGCGTGGCACTCGGCACCGTATAATCGGCGCTTTTGCGAGTGCCACCGTGGCCAACAAACGATACGCCTGCATCGGCCTGTTCAACCCGAAATCACCGGAAAACGTCGGCTCCATCATGCGTGCGGCGGGCTGCTATGACGTCAGCTCGGTGTTCTACACCGGCACCCGCTACGACCGCGCCAAGGATTTCATCACCGACACCAAGAAGGTTCATCAGGATATCCCGCTGATCAACATCGACGATTTGCGCAAGATCCTGCCGCTGGGTTGCACCCCGGTGGCGGTGGAACTGGTCGATGATGCACGCGCCCTGCCCGCCTATACCCATCCCGACCGGGCGCTGTACATCTTCGGCCCAGAGGACGGCTCACTGCAGCAGGAGATTCTCGACTGGTGTGGCGCTGAAGTCGTGTACATCCCTACTCAGGGCTGCATGAACCTGGCCGCGACGGTCAACGTGGTGCTCTACGACCGCCTGGCCAAAGGTAACAATACCCGCTCCGGCCCCTTGTTCTGACTCGAACCAGCAGACTGGGAGCGAAGCGGTAACACTCAACGCAGCAACCGCGTATCCAGCGTCTTCGACGGCCCACCGATGACGTTTTCGGTGATGTCGATGAAGTCCTTGGTGCTGACCTTGTCCAGGCGCATCAGGCCACGGGTCACGTCATCCAGCGACAGGTTGCCCTTTTCCTTGGTCTTCTGGCGGATTTCCCGGTCCAGCTCCTGCAACAGCAGCACCGCACGCGCGGTAACGGGGCCGCTGGCATTGTCAGTACGCAGGCTGTTGACCGGCTTGCTCCAGCGAATCAGCTGCTCGCGGATCTTCTGGTAACGGTCTTCGCTGATACCCCCGGCGCGGCGCATCAATTCGATGGCGTAGTACTCGGCCAGGCCTTCGGCGATCCAGTCACTGCGCTCGCGGCCATAGATGCGGCCGAATACGTGCACCAGTTCGTGCACCAGCGAGCTGGTGCCGTTCTCGCTGACCAAGGGCCGGTCAGCATGCATGAAGTAGGAATTGGCCGCCGACAGGCCGCCGCGCCACATCGGATCCCCAGCGCCGACGATCAGCAGCTTGTCCGGGTCGCGCGGGAACACCTGCTGCATCTGCGGCCAGACGAAGGTGAGGAAGGTCATGATATCCATGCGCCGCATGCCCTCGCCGACCGGCGCGGAGATGGCGATTTCGGTATCACCCAGGCGAGTGCGACGGGTACCCAGCTTGCCGGCCAGCATCCAGCCGGTCGGGCGGTCGAACTTGCGCTGCGGGTTATCGATGCGAAAGCGGTTCTTGCCGATACGCGGCCAACCGGTTTCCACGCTCTTCCAGCCCTTGGGCAGCTCGAACTGCAGGCGCGCCACCAGCTCGGTCTTGTTCTGCTGATCGAGCTTGGCCGCCGGAATCAGGTCGTCCCCCCTGAACAATGCCCAGTCGTCAGTCATCCTGGCGTCGTAGCGCCCCGGCTTGCGTTCGCTGTCGATCAGCACGCGGTAGCTCAGTACGCTCTTGCCCTCGCCCGGCTGCCACTTGCCGCGCCCGGCAACCTCCTGCGACCACTGGCCATCGGCCTGGAAATCGCTGAAACGCCCGTCTTCGCCAAGATTGAAGTCGAGGCTGCGCACGTACTCGCCCTTCTCCAGAGTGATGCTGACTTCAGCCTGATTGCTCTCGGGCAGAAAGCGCACCCGGTAATCCAGATCGACCTTCTGCGTGGCAGCGAAGGCCGGCAGACTCAGAAGCAGCAGAGACGCGTACAACGGCAAGCGAAGGGACATCGAGCAAAACTCCTGATGCGGGATGTGACGGCATCTGACAGCGGCGTCACAGGGCAAATTCCATTAACGGGAGACAGATTTGCCACGAAGCCGCGCGGCAATCAACCCGCGCGGAAAATCAGATGATCTTCCCAGTCGTCTTCGGCCACGCTGTTTTCACTGAGCATGCGTCCCGATTGGGAAATGCGCTCGGCGTGTACAGCGTCCGGGTCGCCTGAGACCAGATGGTGCCAATGTGGCAGGTCCTTGCCTTCGCTGACCAGGCGATAAGCACAGGTCGGCGGCAGCCACTGGAACTGATCGGCCTGCGCCGGGGTGAGCTGAATGCAGTCAGGCACATGCTTGACCCGGTTGGGATAATCGCTGCAGCGACACGTCTGCAAGTCCAGCAATTTGCAGGCGATGCGCGTGTAGTAGACGGCGCCATCATCCTCATCCTCGAGCTTCTGCAAGCAGCACAGGCCACAGCCGTCGCACAACGACTCCCACTCCCCCGGATCGAGTTGGGCGAGGGTCTTGCGTTTCCAGAAGGGTTCGAGGTCGGCGGCCATGGCAACGGTATGGACTCAGGCGAAAAAAGCGCGGCAGTCTAGCTTGAGCCCCAGCCCTGGCCAAGCAGCGCATGCCGAATGGCGGGTCATGGGGAGCCACCAGAAGTAGGGCGCGCCATGCACACCGCCTCGATGTTCAGTAACCGCGAGCGAAATCCACTTCACCACGTAACGGCTCTCCCGCTTGCCAGCGCGCCAGGTTGTCGATGAAAAGCTCACTCATCAGCGCTGGGTCGGTGGGCGCCGAGCTGTGACCGGTGAGCAACAGGCGCGGTGCATTCCAGAACACATGAGCGGGCGGCAGCGGCTCTTCGCGACAGACGTCGATCACTGCGCCGGCCAACTGGTTGCGCTCAAGCGCGGCGACCAGATCGGCATCGACCACGGCGACACCGCGCCCGGCATTGATCAGCACCGCTTCTGGGCGGAAATGGGCAAGCAGCCGGGCATCGTACAGGTCGCGCGTGGCCGGCGTGTCCGGCAGCAGGTTGACCACGTAATCGGCCCAAGTGACCAGATGAGGCAGTTGATCCATCGCCGCCACGTCGAGAAACGGCTCCTGCTCACGCGCCTGACTGGCGACGCCACGCAGTTCCACGCCGAAAGGCTGGAGAAACTCGGCGACGGCCTGACCGATATCACCGCAACCGACCACCAACACGCGGCGCCCGCGCAGGCTGCGCGGCAGGCGGTGATCCCAACGCTGCTCGACCTGCGCCGCAAGGCGGGCGAACAGGCGCCGTTCATGGGCCAGCAGATGACCGAGCACGTATTCGGCCATCACCTGACCGAAGATGCCGACAGCGCGGGTCAGGCGGTAGTCGTGCGGTAATCCCTCCGCCAGCAGCGGCGTGATGCCGGCCCAGGTCGATTGCAGCCACTGCGGGCGCACACCGTCGCGTAGCAAGGGCGCGAGCAGGTCGGGCTGTCCCAGCCAGAGGTCGCAGCCACGGGCGACCACACGCAGTTGTTCGAGCTGTGCGCCGGCGACCAGTTGCAGTTCAGGGCAGGCGCTACGAATACGCTCGGCGTAGAACGCATGCTCTTCTTCGGCGATCAGCAGGCGCATGGCTTACACCGGATCGTTGCGGCGCAACAGTTCGTCGGGCAGATGCTGAATGTACTCCTCCTCGGGGGGCGGCATCTGCAGGTGATAGCCTTGCTTGTCGAGGTTCTCCAGCACCTGGGCGATGTCCTCGCGAGCCAACTGGCGCTCCGGGCTGAGCACCAGATCGAAGGCATGCGCGGGCGGGCCGAACACCGCGAGTAGCCCCTCGGGTACACGTGTCAGAGCCTCGGCCTTGAGCACGTAGAGATACATCTCGTTCTTGCGCGGGCTTTTGTAGATGGAACAGATGCGTTTCACGCGGATTCTCCTTCAGCGGCCAGGCAGTCAAGCAGCGCCTGGCCCATCAGCTCCCGGCGCCAGCCACGCAGGGAGTCGGGCAATTGATAAGGACCATTGGGGTAACCGCTTTTCAGCAGGGCCTCCAGGGTTTTCTTGCGCAGCATCAGCTCGGGCACGATATCCAGGCGCTCGCCCTCGCGCTGGCCGACGGCGCGCAGTTTCTTCAATAGCGCAGAGGCTTCGATTGGCAACGGCTCGGGCAAGGCTTCGGGCCACTGCTCGGGCGGCAGCGCCGCGGCATCACGAATCAGCTGCAGCAGTGTCTCCCCGTCCTGACGCACGGTTTTCGGGTGCATGTCCTCGATGCGCGCCAGCGCCACCAGGTTATCTGGCTGGGTACGGGCCAGCGGCCACAACGAATGCTCACGCAGGATGCGATTGCGTGGCTGGTTGCGCGCGCGCGCCTCGCGCTCGCGCCAGGCGCACAGCGCGCGGAGCACGGCCTGCTGCTGGCGCGATAGTTTCCAGGCCAGCTTGGCATCGCGCCAGGCATCTTCCGGGGCGATCTCACGACCGAGATTGGCGACCAGCTCGGCACCGTCCTCCAGAATCCACTCGACCTTCTGCGGCGCCAGGCGGGCCATCAGGGCGCGGTACACCTCGACAAGGTGCGAGACGTCCTCGGCGGCGTAACGCACCTGGAGTTCGGACAGTGGCCGCTGCAGCCAATCGGAGCGGGTTTCGCCCTTGGGCAGCTCGATATCGAGCAGCGCCTGTACCAGGCGCGAGTAGCCCATGGAGAAGCCGAGATTGAGGTAACCAGCCGCCAATTGCGTATCGAACAGCGGCGCCGGCAAGCTGCCGGTCAGGCGCAGGAAGACCTCCAGATCCTCACTGCACGAATGCAGTACCTTGACCACGCTCGGCGCTTCGAGCAGCGCGGCGAACGGCCGCCAGTCGCTGATACGCAAGGGGTCAATCAGATAGGCGCCGTCGCCACCGCTGACCTGCAGCAACCCAGCGATGGGATAGAAGGTGTCGACGCGCATGAACTCGGTGTCCAACGCGACGAAGGGCAGCGCCTGCCAGACAGCGCAATGCTCAGCCAGGCTGGCGTCGTCAAGAATCCAGTGAATGTCGTTAGCCACGCGGCTCTCCCGTCTAGAATGCCGCGCAGTATATATGCCCAGGCCAGCGCACGGGGCAGCAGCCTGCCGCCGATCACCGGAACTGTGTAATCTGTGCCGCGCACCGCCTCCGACACGGAAGAACAACAATGCTGAAGAAACTGCTTGCCCTGATCGTCATGCTGCTGGCCGCAGCGGCCAGTTACCTGGCCCTGACCCCCAGCCCGATCGATCCACTGCCCTGGGACGCCGCGCCCGCCCCGGCGATGACGGGCGCTCTGGAGCCCAACGACACCCTGATGAAAGCCGAGCTATTGGCGCGCGGCCAGGTGCATGGTCCGGAAGACACCGCCGTCGACAGCCAGGGCCGGGTCTACGCCGGCCTGCATGACGGCCGCATCGTTCGCGTGCTGGCAGACGATAGCCTGGAAACCTTCGCTGACACCGGCGGCCGCCCGCTGGGCATGAACTTCGACGCCAGTGGCAACCTGATCGTCGCCGATGCCTACAAGGGCCTGCTGAGCATCGACCCGCAGGGCGCGATCAAGGTGCTGACCACCGAGGCTGAAGGCCTGCGTTTCGCCTTCACCGACGACCTGGACATCGCCAGCGACGGCACCATCTACTTCAGCGACGCCTCATCGCGCTTCGAACAGCCGGACTACCTGCTCGACCTGCTCGAGGCCCGCCCCCACGGTCGCCTGCTCAGCTATGACCCGACCAGCGGCGAAACCCGCGTATTGCTGAAAGACCTGTATTTCGCCAACGGCGTAGCCCTGTCGGCGAACGAGGACTTCGTACTGGTCAACGAGACCTATCGCTATCGCATCACCCGCTACTGGCTCAAGGGCGACAAGGCCGGCCAGCACGACATCTTCATCGACAACCTGCCGGGCCTGCCGGACAACCTGCAGGGCGACCGCAATGGCACCTTCTGGGTAGCACTGCCGACCCCGCGCAAGGCCGACGCCGACTTCCTCCATCGCCACCCCTGGCTCAAGTCGCAACTGGCCAAGCTGCCACGCGCAATGTGGCCGAAGGCGATCCCCTACGGCTTAGTCATCGCCCTCAACGAGCAAGGCGAGATCGTCCGCAGCCTGCATGACCCCAGCGGCACGCGCCTGCGCATGATCACCTCGGTCAAGCCGGTAGGCGACTACCTGTATTTCGGCAGCCTGGATAACGATCGAATCGGCAAATTGCAGATTCATTGAGCCAGAAGGCGGCCCGGGTCATTCAGGCCTGGGCCACCGGCTCAGACCTTCTGGGCGATCCAGATGGTGTGCCGCGTGCCCCGATTGCCGTGGGCATAGACCTGCACCGCCTCACCCTTGAAGCCGGCCTTGCGCACTTTCTCGGAAAAGGCGCGGTCGGCGCTCGACGACCATACCGCCAGCATGCCCTTGGGCCTTAGCGCTTTGGCGCACTGGCGCAGGCCGTCCATGCTGTACAACCAGTCATTGCCCTTCTGCGTCAGGCCTTCGGGGCCATTGTCGACATCCAGCATGATCGCGTCATAGCGCTGCACTGCTGCCTGCAGCACCTTGGCGACGTCCTCCTGGATGATCAGCGTGCGCGGGTCATTCAGGGGATAACCCGACTTCGCACCCAGCGGGCCACGGTTCCACTCGACCACGCCTGGCACCAGTTCGGCGACCGCAACCTCGGCATCGGCACCCAGGTGCTGCAGCGCTGACGCCAGGGTAAACCCCATGCCCAGGCCACCGATCAGCACACGCGCCTGTGGCCGACTCGCGATCTGCTTGCAGGGAATCGCGGCCAGGGCATCTTCCGAGCCGTGCATGCGCGTATTCATCAGTTGCCCGCCATCGCCTCCAGCAATCTTGATGACGAAGTCGTCACCGTACTCGAACAGATTGAGCGCGCCATCCGTACCGGGGATTGCAGCGGTGTCGAGCAAGACGAAACGTTTCATGCAGACGAAGACCTATGTAGCGAGCAACGGGGCGGGCAGCATGCCTGAATCACGCACGCAACACAGCCCCGCTATAAACGACGAGGCCCCGCGTTCACACGCGAGGCCTCGAGTCTGCTGCGATAAGCTCAGACCACGCCTTGCGCCAGCATGGCATCGGCCACCTTGACGAAGCCGGCTATGTTGGCGCCCTTGACGTAGTTGATGCGGCCATTCTCCTCACCATGGTGGACGCAGGCATGGTGAATGTTCTGCATGATGCCATGCAGGCGTTCATCCACTTCACCGGCGCTCCAGTGCAGGCGCATGGCGTTCTGGCTCATTTCCAGACCGCTGGTGGCCACGCCACCGGCGTTGGAAGCTTTGCCCGGCGCGTAGCAGATGCCGGCCTCGACGAACAGGTCCACCGCCTTCAGGGTCGAGGGCATGTTGGCGCCTTCGGCCACGCAGATGCAGCCGCTCTTCAGCAGCGCCCGGGCATCCTCACCGTCCAGCTCGTTCTGCGTCGCGCACGGCAGCGCGATATCGCACGGCAGGCTCCAGGGCCGCTGCCCCGCCAGGAACTGCAGACCATAGTGCTCGGCCATCTCGCGCAGGCGGCCGCGACGCACGTTCTTCAGGTCCATCAGATAATGCCATTGTTCAGCGCCCAGGCCGCCCTCGGCATACAGCGTGCCCTCGGAATCGGACAGCGAGATGACCCGGCCACCCAGATCCATGACCTTCTGCGCAGCGAACTGAGCAACGTTGCCGGAACCGGAGATAGCCACGCGCTTGTCCTCGAAACCCTGGCCGACGCACTTGAGCATTTCCTGGGCGAAGTACACGCAGCCGTAGCCGGTGGCCTCCGGGCGAATCAGGCTGCCGCCGTAGCTCAGCCCTTTGCCGGTCAGTACCGAGGTGAACTGGTTGGACAGCCGCTTGTACTGGCCGAACAGGTAGCCGATCTCACGGCCGCCGACGCCAATGTCACCGGCCGGCACGTCCAGATCGGCACCGATATGGCGGTACAGCTCACTCATGAACGACTGGCAGAAGCGCATCACCTCGCCTTCGCTCTTGCCCTTGGGATCGAAGTCCGCACCGCCCTTGCCGCCGCCCATGGGCAGCGAAGTCAGCGAGTTCTTGAATACCTGCTCGAAGGCGAGAAACTTGAGTACACCCAGGTTCACCGAGGGGTGGAAACGCAGACCGCCCTTGTACGGACCAATGGCACTACTCATCTGGATACGGTAGCCGCGGTTGACCTGCACCTGGCCACGGTCGTCGACCCAGGGCACGCGAAACAGGATGGCCCGTTCCGGCTCGACCATACGCTCGAGAATGCCAGCCTCGCGATAGCGCGGGTTGGCTTCGAGGAAGGGCCACAGGCTGCGCACCACCTCTTCCACCGCCTGGTGGAATTCCGGCTGATCGGGATCGCGCTGTTTCAGGCGCGCCAGGAAAGAATCGACGGACAACGACATGCGGCACCTCGACACCACAGAGACAAAGTGGCCGGCACTCTAGCAGGCAGCAAAGCACCAAAACAGATCAAAATGTCGCCTTGATGAAACTTTTTAGTGCATCACCCAGTGAGAAAAGATTGAAAAGCTTCTATAGCAGAGTTTTCCCAATTCAATTACGCACCGAATAAGAGCCAAAAACGCACGAATATCGACCACGACTTGCGCCGCTGGTGCCACAGCTTTGCCGAATGAAGCTGAACAGGCTCGTTCTTCGTGGGGATCGGATAGCAGGCTAGGCGGTATGATGCCGCAAACCCTGCTATGACACAGGAGACACCATGCCACTCGCTCAACTGATCAGCACGGAACACCTTCAACAACGTCTGGGACAGGAAAACCTGCTGATCCTGGACTGCCGCTTCGCACTCGAAGACCCGGCCTACGGCCGCCGCAGCTACCTTGATGGGCATATACCGGGCGCCCACTTCCTCGACCTCGAACAGGATCTGTCCGCTCCGGTGGTCAAGGGCGTCACCGGCCGCCACCCACTTCCCGACCCGAGCGCACTGGTCGAACGCCTGCGCAGTTGCGGCCTGCGGGCGGACAGCCAGGTGGTGCTGTATGACGATGGCCCCGGCGCCTTCGCCGCGCACGCCTGGTGGTTGCTGCTGTGGCTGGGCAAACGTGATGGCCTGTACCTGCTAGATGGCGGCCTGAAAGCCTGGCGTGAAGTCGGCCAGGAACTGACCACAGCGGCACCGAGCAATGCCCCCGGTGATTTTTCCGCGCAACCGGACAACAGCCTGCTGCTGACGGCCGATCAACTGGCCCAGCGCCTGGGCAACCCGGACCTGACCCTGCTCGATGCGCGGGCCCTACCGCGCTTTCGTGGCGAGGTCGAGCCACTCGACCCAATCGCCGGGCACATTCCCGGCGCGCAATGCGCCGTGTTCACCGACAACCTGGGTAACGATGGCCGCTTCCTTGCGCCGAACGCCTTGCGCGAGCGCTTCGACAAGCTGCGCGGAGAACGTCCCCTGGAAAACCTGGTGGCCTATTGCGGCTCCGGCGTCACTGCCTGCCACAACCTGTTCGCCATGAGCCTCGCTGGTTACCCACTGGCACCGCTCTATGCGGGGTCCTGGAGCGAATGGATCACCGATCCGACACGCCCGATAGCCACGGGCGATTGATCGAAGGTTTTAAGCACCAATCGAAATATGCCCAATAACTCAGATCAAGAATCAATTTAAAAACAGACCTTTACAGCTTAAATATCGCACTAGACTTGAAAATGAGCGGCTAACCCCGCTCCCGGTGGGGCCTTTATCGAAGAGCCACTAGAAAAGCTGCCACGCGCCCGGCCCCACCGGCACCCTCCGCGAGGATGCCATGGGAATTGCCGCCTGCGATCTCAGCCAGCATGTGATCCGCCCTACCCTTCTCTATCTCGAACGCCATAGCGCCACGGCCGAAGCGCTGCTGCTGGGAGCTGCCGCCTGTCAGTCGGCACTGGGCAGCGCGCTGGACACCCCGCAAGGTCACGGCCTGTATCGCATCAGTGAACAGCGCCACCAGATACTCTGGGACCAGCATCTGGCCTTCGACCCCGAGCTTGCCAGCCGTGTACGTGGCCTCGCCAGCCAGCACGCCTTCCTTGAAGCACCACACGTGGAGCTGACGGTCAATCTGCGTTACGCCACGGCCATTGCCTGGCTGCTGGTCGAAAGCGAGAAACTCGAGATGCCAGCCGCCGATGATCTGCCGGCCTTGGGCCGAATATGGTGCAAGGTTTTTCAGCCCCAGGCTCGGCAACATGATTTTCTCGATGCCTGGCAACGCTGCATCGAGCCCGTTAGCCAGGTAGCCTGATCAAATAGTCAGAAAATCTAATTTAGAAAATCCGTACATTATCAAACCAATTGTCCGACAATGCGCTCTATTTAGGGAACTTCAGCGTCTTGGCAGGGGTCAGGAAAAACTGTAGCGTGCGCCCCCCGCCTCACCACAGGAGCTTCCCCGTGAGCAAACGTCTTCTCAAGACCGGTCTTGCCGTCGCCATCACCGCCACCTCGAGCCATGGTTTCGCCAGTGGCTTCGCCCTCAACGAACAAAGCATTTCCGGCATGGGCACCTCCTTCGCCGGACGCTCATCGTCCGCCGATGACGCCAGCACCGTGTTCGGCAACCCGGCCGGCATGTCCCGCCTCAAGCGCGACGAAGTGTATGTAGGGGCGGCGGCGATTCACGCCAAGAGCGATATCAGCCACGCCAGCGCCAACGCAGGCCCCCTGGCGCTGTCGGGTAGCAACGACGGCGATATGGTGCCGACCACTGGCGTGCCCATGGGCTATTACGTCAAACCGCTGGACGACAAGGTCGCCTTCGGTCTGGGCGTATACGTGCCCTTTGGCCTGATGACCGATTACGAGAGCAGCTTCCAGGGCCGCTACTACGCCGACAAGAGCTACGTGCGGGTGATTACCGTGCAGCCGACCTTGAGCTATCGCTTCAACGACAAGCTGTCGGTGGGTTTCGGCCCGACCTTCAACCACATCGAAGGCGAACTCACTTCCTCCGTGCTCAACCCGCTGAGTCCCGGTAGCAATGACGGCAAGGTGAAGGTCAAGGGTGACGACACCGCTGTCGGCTTCAACGTCGGTGTGCTCTACGAGTTCACCCCGAACACCCGCGCAGGCGTGACCTACCATTCGCGCGTGAAGTACGAACTGGAGGGCGATACGCGCGTTTCCGGTAGCGGTGCGCTGGCCGGCATCGCCGGCAAGTACGACGCCAATCTGGACCTGACCACGCCCGAGTCGGTGGATATGTCCATCACTCACGACCTGAGCGATGCGCTGACGCTGTATGTCGGCAGCACCTGGACTCGCTGGAGCCGCTTCAAGGAAATCCGCGTGGAGAACGACTCCGCGACGCTGCCGGCCAACCTCTCCACCATCGTCGAAGAGCAGAACTGGCACGACACCTGGGCCCATGCAGTCGGTCTGTCGTACAAGGTCAGCCCGCAGTGGACGCTGCGCACCGGTATCGCCATCGACCAATCGCCGACCAACAACGTCGACCGCTCGCCGCGCGTGCCCTCCGGTGACCGCACCATCTTCAGCGTCGGCGCCGGCTGGAGCCCCAACCAGGACATGACCATCGACGTGGCCTACTCCTACCTGCAGGAAGAGTCGGTGGACGTGAACCACGTCAGCGCTACCCGTGGCACCTACAGTGCGCGCTACAAGAACAGCGCTCATGGCCTGGGGGCTTCACTAAGCTATCGCTTCTAATCGAGGCTCGGCTTTGGCTAAACTCACGCGGCAGAACAACAATAAAAGCCGCGTGAGAACATCATGACTGCCCTCTGCACCACCCTGCCCGACAATCTTCGCCTGCTGCTGGTCGACGACCATCGCATCTTTCTCGACGGCCTCTCCCTGGCCTTGTCGCCACTGAGCCAGAACCTGCAGATCCATACCGCGCACAGCGCTGCAGAAGCGGAGCAGTGCTTGCGTCAGCATGACTATGACCTGATCCTGCTCGACCTGCGCCTGCCTGACGATCCCGGCATCGAGCTGTTGCAGCGCTGGCTGGTGCGCGGCGAGAACACGCCGGTGGCGATTCTCAGCGCCAGTGATTCCGCGCTGGAGGCGCAGGCGGCGCTGGCCGCCGGCGCACTCGGCTTCATCCCCAAGAGCTCCGATGGCAACGCCCTGCGCCAGGCGGTGACCCGCGTCTTGCTGGGCGAAACCCTGCCTGCGCCAAGCAGCTCATCACCCCTGACACCCAGGCAGTTGGAGATTCTCCAGTTATTGGCAGAAGGCCTGCCGAACAAAGCCATCAGCCGCGAACTGGGTCTGGCCGAAGACACGGTGAAAACGCACCTCAAGGCGCTGTTCGAAACCTTCGCCGTGCATACACGCACCGCCTGCGTCAGCGCCGCCCGTCAGCGCGGCTGGCTGTGATCAGGTGAGTGCCTGGCGTGCCTGCAACTGAGTGGCCAGCACCTGGCGCAAACGCACCGGCAACAGGGGCTTGCCCAGAGGAATGACGTGCGCCGGCAGGCAGCGTTCATGCAGTTCTGGGCTCAGATCAGCAGTGATCAGCAACGCCGGCAACATCTGCCCTGCCGCCTCGCGCAATCGCTCGATGGCCTGCAGCCCGTCGCCCCGCTCGGCTAACCGATAATCGCTGATCAGTAGCTGCGGCGCCTCCTGACGCAAGGCCTGCAGCGCACCGGCCAGATCGGCGCAGGCCTGCACCTGGCAACCCCAGCGACGCAGCAAACCGGCCAGGGCTTCGCGCCCAGTGGCGTCGTCTTCGAGCAACAGGATGCGCCCGCGCAATGCCAGCGCAGCATCCACACGTGGCGCTTGTACCGGCACCTCAGCAAGCGGCAACTGCAGGGCGAAGCGTGTGCCAGCACCTGGCTGGGAGTGCAACTGCAAGGGGTGCTCCAGCACCTCGGCCAGCTGTTGCACGATGGCCAGGCCGAGACCGAGTCCGCGCTCGGCATTGCGCCCGGGATTGTCCAACTGACGAAACTCCTCGAACACCAACGCCTGTTCCGCCTCGCTGAGACCGCGGCCATCGTCCGCCACCTCCAACACGATTGCGTCGCCGTCATGCCGCGCACTCAGCTTCAGGTGCTGCGCCTGTGCGTGCAGCAGCGCATTGTTGAGCAGATTGCGCAGCAGTCGCTCCAGCAACAGCGGATCGCTGTACACCCCGCACTCGTCACAATGCAGCTCTAGTTGCAGCCCTTGTTGCTGCGCCTCCGGAAGCACTTCGGCAATCAGCCGCTCGAGCAATGGGCGCAGGGCGAACACATGTGGCCTGGCCTGCACGCCACCGGGCAAGGTCAGGCGGGTGTAGTCGAGCAACGATTGCAGCAGACGCCCCAACTGCTCTACCGAAGCGGCCAGACGCGCGCTGATGCGCCGGGTTTGCTGATCGCCGCCCTGCTCCACCAGGTGTTCGGCGTACAACCCCATGGCGTTGAGCGGCTGGCGCAGATCGTGACTGGCAGCCGCCAGCAGACGCAACTTGCGCGCGTCATCGGCTTCGGCGCGCTGGCGCGCCAGGTCGAGCAGGCGCAGGTTCAGCCAGGCGCCACGCTGACCATGCTCCTGCATATAAACACCGACGCTGCCGATCAGGTTGGCGCAGAACAGAAACAGGCCCTGGTAAGCCAGCTCACCGCCGGTTTCGCCGAACAGCACACCCACACCGATGAACAACAGGCAGAAGCTCCAGCTGCACAGACTGATCGCACGGAACGACAGCCCAAGCAGGGCGTAGCCGAACAACAGGACGAGGAACAGGCCGTCGTAGGGCATCGCCACGCCCTGCTGCCAGCACAGGTGCACGATCAACGCGACGCTGACACCGTTGACCCAGTAGGCCGCGGCATAGACCAATGGCACCCTGGCAGGCGGTGCCTCGATCCGGCGACAGTAGAAAAAGGACAGCGCCAACACCGCCAGCGCGATCAGGCGCAGCGGTAGCACCGAGAGACTGACCGTCAGCGGCATCAGCAGAAAATCCAGCAGCGCATAGATCAGCTGGAACAAGGCTGCCGTGGGGGCGATCAGGGGCAGACGCCGACGAATACGCTGCACCCGATGCTCGGCAAAACCCGCCTCCAGCTCGGCGACGAAACGCAGCGAGCGATAGCCTCGGCGCTGCTGGGCCAACAGCAGGCGCTCGCTCATGGGCGACATCCGTCAGGGGTCGAGCGGCTCCGGCTGCTTCGCGGCAATGGCGTCATAGGTTTCCACACGGTGTCGGTCTTCACTGCTGAACAGCCGCTCGCGCAACTGGCGCTGCAGTTGCTCGCCATCTGCCTCGCTCAGCCCACGACCCTGCAGGCTGGCCAATTCATTGCGATAGGCCTGGTAGTGCTGCTGCCAGCCGCGCTCGCGCCGCTGCTCATCGAGCAGGCGCTGCACGGTGTCCGGATCATAGGTCATCGCCAGGAACTCGCGCACCTGTTGCTCGTCCGCACCATCACGCCAGAGTTGCTCGCTGCGCTGCAATTGCTCCAGAGCCAGTTGCTGGCGCTGCTCACTTTCTCGCAGCGCGTCGGGCAGACGCTCACGCAACTGTTCGAGCAATTGCGTGCGCTGCGCCTCGCCGAGGTCATCACGCTGCTGCACTGCCAGGCTATCGAGGGTGTAACGGGCGTAGGCCTGTTCGGCGCCGAACAGCGCTTCCTGCGCAGCTGCAGAGAAATGTGCGCGGCGCAGCTCGTCCAGGCGCGCGAATGCCGACTGCAGAGCCTGTAACTGCGCCTGCGGCTCGACCTGCTGCCGAGCATCCAACGGCTGCTGCATCAGCGCCATGCTGGCACGCTTGTAGTCCAGGTAATCACCGAGCAGGCTGATCATCTGCCCGAGTGCAGGCTCCGGCAGGCGCCGGCCGGCATCGGCCAGCAACGCCTCGATCACCGCATCGAGCCCGGAATGATCGACCGCGCTGAGGAAGTAATCGAAGTAATCGCGAACCGCCAGATCCAGCAGCAGATTGCCGGCCGCGTCGGTACGCAGCCGGCCATCCACCTCGGTACCGGCCAGGCTGGGCAAGGTCGCGGCTATTGGCGGCTGCGCCTCGGCGGGCGCCTTGGCGGGGGAAGTCGAAGCCTGCTCGATCGACGACTGCCGTGACGGCACGGCGGCAGTGGCAGCAGGCTGCGCTTCAGGCACTGCTGCCGGCCAGCGCCAGTACAGGGTAAGGCCACCAGCGACCACCACGGCAACCAGGGAAAGACTGAAGAATTTGGACATGCGACCTCACTACGGCGAGTTGCCCCGCCGCGTTCACCGGGATCAGACGCCCTTGTTCTTCAGGCGATTGGCATGCTGACGATACAGCGACACCGGCTCGGTCCAGCCACGAATGCCGAACAGGTGGTTGATCGCATCGACGTGGTTCATGTTGTAGCGGTCGTCGATCACCTGCCCCAAATAGGTGGAACACACGCCCACCAGACCGTCGTTCTTCTCGCTGCCAAACACCAGGCCGGTGAAGGCTAGGAATGGATCAGCCGCATCGAGCACGTTGGTATAGGCGGCATTACCAGTCCAGGAGTAGTAGCGGATGCTGTGACCGCGTACGTTGTGCACTTCGGTCGACTTGGCGCAGTAGCTGCTGGTGTTGACGCCCCACGGGTGGCGACTGTTCAGCGCACTGGTGCCCGCGGTGGTCAAGGTGCCCAGCGCGTTGATACCGTTTTGCGGGTTGCTCGAGCCAGACAGCAGATTGATCACCGCGCCCAGAGCATTGGCGATGGCATTGGCACCACCTTCGATACCGCTACCCGGTGGCAGCACGCCGCGCACCACGTCGGCGACCTTGGAACCCTTGTTGACGCCGTTGATCGAGGTCACCGAGGCCACCAGATCCGGCCGCAGCGAAGCCGCCACGCGCGAGGTCGGCGAGCCCTGACTGTGGCCGATCAGGTTGACCTTGCCGCCTCCGGCTGCGGCCCAGGGCACGATCTGCCGGGCCAGCTCGGCGCCGCGCTGCTCGCTGTCATTGAAGGCAGCGACACTGGCGACGTGCACCCGGGCGCCATCACGCTCTAGGTTCCAGGGAATGGTATGGAAGTAATTGACCAGCCCGCCGATGGTATTGAACCCGGTCACGCCGTGTACCAGCACGATCGGATACTTGGTCTTGGTGTAGTTGGCCTGGGCCTCGACGGCGCCAAGCAGAGCGAGTGTTGCCAGGGCAGCGGTATAGACGCGACGCATGGGTGCCTCCTTATTGTTCTTGTAGGGCACGCCGGGTGAACTGCGTCCGGCGCCTGGCCAGTCTAGGCAGGCAGACGGACACGGCCCATCGCCCAGATGGGTGAAGGGCCGTGAAGCGAGAAGAATCAGAGCCTGTTCAGAGACTCTCAGGGTTGCGAGGCGATCGCCTTTTCGACGGCCGCAATCAGCTCGGGATCGTCAGGCTTGGTCAGGCTGGAGAAACTCGCCACCACCTTGCCCTGACGGTCGACCACGTACTTGAAGAAGTTCCAGCGCGGCTGCCGGCTCTGCTCGGCCAGGCCCTTGAACAACGGGATGGCATTGGCACCGGAAACCGGCTGCGGTTCGGTCATGGCGAAGGTCACGCCGTAGTTGACGTAGCAGACGGTGGCCGTCTCCTGACTATCGGCGGATTCCTGGCGGAAGTCGTCGGACGGCACGCCCAATACCTCCAATTCCTGATCCTTGTATCGTTGGTAAAGCGCTTCGAGCCCTTTGAACTGTGGGGTGAAGCCGCAAAAGCTGGCGGTATTGACCACCACCAGCGGCTTGCCCGCGTACTGACAGAGCTCGATGTTTTCACCTTTGGCGCGCAGCTTGGGCAGCTCACCCTGGAGCATGGCCGGGCACTCTGCGGCCAGCACCGGCAACGCCAGGCTGGAGAGCAACAGGGAACAGGCAAGACGACGAACAGACATGGCAGTGACCTCAGGCGATGACGCGATTCCACCACGCTACTCGCAGGCCCAGACGCAAGCAACTAGCAGATACCGACGCCCAACTGCAGCAACGCCAGCCCACCCTGGCGCCAGCCCCACCAGGCCAGCGCCAACAGTAGACCAAGGCCCAGCGTCAGGCCGGTGATCAGCAGTACCTTGTGGCTCACGCCGGCGCACCTTGCAACCGCGCAACCGGCACCTCGCGCACTGGCCAGTTCAGCGCGGCAGCCATCACACTCAGGCCAATGGAGATCTGCCAGACCAGGTCATAGCTGCCGGTGGTGTCGTAGAGGTAGCCGCCCAGCCAGCCACCGAGGAAGGAACCGAGCTGGTGGAACAGGAAGACGATACCGCCGAGCATCGACAGGTTGCGCACGCCGAACAGGGTCGCCACGGTACCGTTGGTCAGCGGCACGGTCGACAGCCACAGCAGGCCCATGGCGATACCGAACAGGTAGGCACTCCACTGCGTCAGCGGTGCCAGCAGGAACAGCGTGATCACCACACCGCGCAGCAGATACAGCGCACTGAGCAGGCGCGGCTTGGACATGCGTCCACCGAGCCAGCCGGCGATGTAGGTGCCAAAGATATTGAACAGGCCGACCAGCGCCAGCACCGTAGTACCGGTCAACGCCGGCAGGTGGTGATCGACCAGATAGGCCGGCAGGTGCACGGCGACGAATACCACCTGAAAGCCGCAGACGAAAAAGCCCAGCGCCAGCAGCCAGAAACCGGAGTGACTGGTGGCCTCACGCAGCGCTTCGACCAGCGTCTGCTGCGGACCATTGGTCACTGGTGGTGGCGTCTCCTTGATCATCGCCGCCAGCGGAATCATCAACGCCACCAGCAGCCCCAAGGCCAGCAGCGCTGCCGACCAGCCGAGCCAGCTGATCAGACCGAGCGTGCCCGGCAGCATGGCGAATTGACCGAAGGAGCCGGCCGCCGCAGCAATGCCCATGGCCATGCTGCGTTTTTCCACCGGCACGGCGCGACCGACCACGCCGAGAATCACCGAGAACGACGTGCCGGACAGACCGATGCCGATCAACAGACCTGCGCTCAGTGACAACGACAGCGGCGAGTCGGCCATACCCATGCACACCAGACCCAGCACGTAAAGCACGCCGCCGATGACGATGGCCTTGCGCGCGCCGAAACGGTCGGCCAGTGCACCGGTGATCGGCTGGGCCAGACCCCAGATCAGGTTCTGCAGGGCGATGGCGAAGGCGAACACCTCACGGCCCCAGCCAAATTCCGCACTCATCGGCGGCAGGAACAGGCCGAAGCCATGGCGCGTGCCGAGCGACAGCGCCAGGATCAGCGATGCGCCGAGCAGCAGCCAGGTGGTTGAACGCCATGCAGTTGTCATCGGTATCTCCAGCGGACGGTCGCCTGCGACCGTGTAGGCAGTGATGCGGCCTTCAGGCCAGTTCTTCGAGCAGCCTCATCAGCTCGGCACGGCGATCTGCGCCTAACCGGGCATTGAGTTCACGCTGCACCTGTTCCCACAGCGGCAGCGCCTGTTCGATGCGTTGCAGGCCGGCTTCTGTGAGCCGTACCTCGCGAGCGCGCAAATCGCGCCCTTCTCCCAGTTGCACCAGCCCCTGTTCCTCCAGCACCCGCACGTTGCGCCCGAGCGTGCTGCGATCGAGCCCCATGGCTTCAGCCAGCAGGGAAATGCTCGGTTGACCGAGCCGCTGCACATGGCGCAACAGGGAAAACTGCGCGGCACCGAGCCCGACGGCCGCGAGGGCATCGTCGTAACGGCGGGTGACACCACGGCTGGCGCGGCGCAATTGGGTACAGAGACAGGAGGTCGGCAACATGGATACAGGTATATACCCGCATCAGCGATTGGCACTCATACAGTTGCCCACCGCCTCGCCATAACAGTTGAGATCAGAGACTCAGCGCCAGTGTCAGGAGCACGGCGCACTCGGCCAGCTCGACCAGTGCACCGGCGGTATCTCCGGTGGTGCCACCCAGGCGTAGCAGCAACGCGCGACGCAGCCAGACGAACAGCAGCAATGCCGTGGCCAACGCCAGCAGCCCCGCCCAGCCGAACAGCAGCATGCCCAGTAGATGCACGCCCAGCACCCAATGCAGTTGCCCCCTCGGCAGATGATCGACCAGGGCCTGACCCAGCCCGCCGGCCCGCACGTAGGGCGTGGTTGCCAGCAGCAACGGCAACAGGCTGCGCCCCAGCCAGGGCAGCAGCAACAGGTAGATGCCCTGCCCGGCCTGCAGGAGCGTGAACAACCCAGCGAACTTGAGCAGTAACAGCAGCACCAGCACCACCACCGCAATGGGGCCGCTGCGCGGGTCCTTCATGATCGTCAGAGTGCGCTCGCGATCACCGAAACCGCCGACCCAGGCATCAGCGGTATCGGCCAGGCCGTCCAGATGCAGACCGCCGCTCACCCCCACCCACAACGCCAGAATGATCGCCGCCTGCAATAACGCCGGTGTCTGCCCCAACAGCAGATGAGCGCCCCACAGCAGCAGGCCGAGCAGCAGCCCCACTAGCGGGTACCAAAGCAGCGAGCGCCCCACCTGCTCGGGGGTGGGCATGCCAGGCAGGCTGACCGGCAGACGAGTGAGGAACTGCAGGGCGATCAGCAACGCGATCATGGCAACTCTGCCAGTTGCCCATCGGCATCCAGGCTCAGACGAAAACGCTGGGCATAGCCGACGTTGACCTGCAGCAGGTCCTGGCGTGGCAGGCCACGCGCGCGCGCCAGTAGCAGGCGCATCACGCCGCCGTGGGTGATCAGCAGCAGCCGCTCTCCCGCATGGCGCTGCTGCAAGCGTCGCAAGGCAGCCAGCACACGCGCCTCGAACTGCAGCAACGGCTCGCCATTAGGCGGTGTGAACGCATAGGGATCGGCCCAGAAGCAGCCCAGCGCTTCAGCATCGCTGTCCATCAGCTGTGCAGCAGTGCGCCCTTCCCAATCACCGAAATGCAGCTCTTGCAGATCCGCCTCGTAGTGCAGCGGCAAGGCATTGGCCAGCGCGATTTCCTCGGCAAAACGCGCGCAACGCTGCAGTGGCGAGCTGATCAGGCTATCCCAGGGGCCGGCGTCCTGCACCGCTGCGCGCAGTTGCGCCCAGCCCTGCTCGGTCAGCGCATCATCCAGGCTGCCACGCAGCCCACCGCCCAGCTCGGTTTCACCGTGACGCAGCAATTCCAGATGCAGCATCAGCTCGGCCTTTCGGCGACGGCCGCTTCGGTGAAGGTCGCCATCTGGCCATGCAGGGCACAGGCCAGACGCAGCAACGGCACGGCCAGCGCGGCGCCGCTGCCCTCACCCAGACGCAAGCCCAGCTCCAATAGCGGCTCGGCCTCCAGCGCCTGCAGCACACGAACATGACCGGGCTCGGCACCGTGATGGGCGAACAGCAGCCAGTCGCGGCAGCCAGGGTTCAGGCGCACGGCGAGCAAGGCCGCAACGCTGCAGATAAAGCCATCGACCAATACCGCGATACCCCGCTGCGCGGCGGCCAGGTAGGCGCCGGTGAGCGCTGCAATCTCGAAGCCACCCAGGTGGATCAGCGCCTGCAATGGCCCGTCGATCCGCGCACAGTGCAGGGCCAACGCGGCATCGATCACCCGCGCCTTGTGCGCCACACCCGCGCCATCCAGCCCGGTGCCGGGACCTGCCAGCTCGCTCGCCGGGCAACTCAGCAGCCAGCAGGCCAGCGCTGCCGCCGCGGTGGTGTTGCCGATGCCCATCTCGCCACCGACGAACAGATCGCAACCGCTGGCGCGCGCACGCTGGATGCTGTCGCGACCGGCCTCCAGGCAGATCATCACCTGCGCCAGGGTCATCGCCGGATCACGGGCAAAGTTCTGCGTACCAGCACCGACCTGCAGATGACGCACGCCTGGCAGCGGCGGCAAGGGTTCGGCAGTACCCAGGTCGATCACCTCGAGCGCCGCATCCAACTGACGCGCGAGCACACTGATCGCCGCACCGCCAGTGACGAAGTTGGCCAGCATCTGCCCCGTCACCGCCTGCGGGTAGGCGGAAATCCCTTCGGCCACCACGCCATGGTCACCGGCAAAGATGGCGATCGACAGCTTGTCCAGTCTCGGCCGCTCGCACCCCTGCAATGCGGCCAGATGGATCGCGAGACTCTCCAGCCGCCCCAGCGAACCCGCCGGCTTGGTCAATTGCTGCTGACGTGTCTCGGCCTTGAGCCGCGCAACATGATCGAGCGGCTGACAAGGCCCTTGCCACCATTGCAGACTCATAACGCCTCTCCCTTCAACACCATGGGCAAACCGGCGACTGTGAACAGCACGCGCTGGCTGCGCTCGGCCAGCGCCTGGTGCAGCCAGCCGGCCTCATCGACATAACGGCGGGTGAGCTCGCCCAGCGGCACCACACCCAGCCCGGTTTCGTTGCTGACCAGCAGGATTCGTCCGGGCAGTTCGTCCACGCAGCCGAGTAGCGCATCGCGTTCGGCTGCCAGCCGAGCCGGATCGTCCTGCATCAGCAGGTTGGTCAGCCACAGGGTCAGGCAGTCCACCAGCAGGCAACGACCGGGCGCGGCCTGTTCGCGCAGCACATGGGCCAGCGCCAGCGGCTCCTCGACCAGCGCCCAGTGCGGCGGGCGACGCGCGCGATGCTGAGCGACGCGCGCATTCATCTCGCCATCGAGCGGCTGGCTGGTGGCGATGTAAACGACCTCCAATCCAGACTCGTCGGCCAGCTTCTCCGCCAGCCGGCTCTTGCCGGAACGGGCACCGCCGAGGATCAATTCAAGCATGCTTCCATCCACATTCATTTCTCCCGTAGGAGCGAGCTCTGCTCGCGTACGGGACATAAAAGCTTCGCGAGCAGAGCTCGCTCCTACAGGCCGCAAAGCGCTCTGAGTTTTTCAGTATCCAGATGCAGTTCCACCTGGTCCGCCAGGCGGTCGATATCGCGCTCGCGCAACGCCTGGTAGTCCACCGTCTGCACCTCATGCAGCCCGGCCCAGCGCAACAGTGCGGCGAGCGCCGAGGGTTGCTCGAACAGGCCGTGCAGGTAGGTGCTGAGCACCTGGCCATCGGCGCTGAGACCGCCATCGCTGCGACCGTCATCGAGCTGCACGGCGCCGTTGAGACCCGGACCACGACTGACGCCGGCATGAATCTCGTAGCCGCTGACATCAGCCTGCTCCAGGCACAGCCGACCACGGACGTTACGCAGCTGTTTTTCCGGCTCCAGCAGCGTCTCGAAATCCAGCAGGCCGAGGCCCTCGCTGCTGCCGGCAGCGCCTTCCAGACCGTGCGGGTCGTGAATCTGCCGGCCAAGCATCTGCAGGCCGCCACAAATGCCCAGCAGCTTGCCGCCGTAGCGCAGGTGGCGGGTGATGGCCGCGTCCCAGCCCTGCTCGCGCAGCCGTGCGAGATCGGCGCGCACACTCTTGGAGCCGGGCAGGATGACCAGATCGCTCGGCGGGATGGCCTGGCCCGGCCCGACGAAGGTCAGTTGCACCTGCGGGTGTAGCCTTAGCGGGTCGAAATCGGTGTGGTTGCTGATACGTGGCAACACCGGCACCACCACGCGCAGCGCCTGTGCGTCCTTGGCCTGCTGCCGGGTATCGACGGCGTCTTCGGCTTCCAGGTGGAAATCCATCAGATACGGCAGTACGCCGAGCACGGGCTTGCCGGTGCGCTGCTCCAACCAGTCCAGCCCTGGTTTGAGCAGCGCGATATCACCGCGAAAGCGATTGATTACGAACCCTTGGATACGCGCCTGCTCGCTCGGGCTGAGCAGCTCCAGGGTGCCAACCAGATGGGCGAACACGCCGCCCTTGTCGATATCGGCAATCAGGATTACCGGGCAGTCCACCGCCTCGGCAAAGCCCATGTTGGCAATGTCGCCGGCGCGCAGGTTGATCTCGGCCGGCGAGCCCGCGCCCTCGACCAGCACCAGTTGATGACGCTCGAGCAAGCGGGCGTGTGACTCCAGCACAGCCGCCATGGCCACCGGCTTGTAGCCGTGATAGGTCAGCGCCTGCATGTTGCCGATGGCACGGCCGTGAATGATCACCTGGGCGCCCATGTCGCTGTTGGGCTTGAGCAGCACCGGGTTCATGTCGGTATGTGGCGCCAGGCCGGCCGCTTGCGCCTGTACCGCCTGCGCTCGACCGATCTCGCCGCCATCGGCGGTCACTGCCGAGTTGAGCGCCATGTTTTGCGGCTTGAACGGCGCCACGGAGACGCCCTGGCGCCGTACCCAGCGACACAGCGCCGTCACCAGTGTGCTCTTACCGGCATCGGAGGTGGTGCCCTGCACCATGAGGGTGGTCATCAGGGCGTTTCCTCGAGACTGGCCAATATCGGCGCGCATTCCAGCAGCCCCTGCTCCAGTCGCAGCCAGCCAGCCTCGTCCGCCGGCAGGCCGAAGCGCAGGCTGTCCAGTTCGGCGAACAGGCGTACCAGGATGCCCCGCCGCGCCAACAGCTCGGCGCAGGGCACGGCGCGGCGGGTGCAGCAGAACTGGAACAGCGACGAGCCCCCGGTCGACGGCAAGCCACAGTCACGCAGCAGCGCCTTGAGGCGCTCGCCGTCAGCCAGCAGGCGCTCACGCTGGCGGCGCTGCCCCTCGCCATCGACCAGCAGGCTGCGCGCCACGCTGCGCGCCGGGCCACTGACGGCCCAGGGCCCGAGCAGCGCCTCCAGCTCATCCAGCAAGGCCTGTGCAGCCAGGACAAAACCCAGACGCAAACCGGCCAGACCGAAGAATTTGCCGAACGAACGCAGCACGATCAGCCCCGGCATGTCGCTGTAGGCGGCCAGGCTGTGCTCCGGCGTGCAATCGATGAAGGCTTCGTCGACCACCAGCCAGCCGCCGCGCTCGGCCAGTTCATCGTGCCAGTCGAGCAGGCGCGCCGGCTCGATCAGGCGGCCGGTCGGATTGTTAGGGTTGACCACCAGCAGTACATCCACTTGCGGCAGCGCGCGATGTACCGAGCCCTCGCTCAACTTGATCACCCGATGCCCCTCGCGCCGCCAGGCGGCAGCGTGCTCGGCATAGGTCGGTGCGAGGATACCCACGCTGCTGTTCGTACGCAGACGTGGCAGGGCCTGGATCGCCGCCTGCGAGCCGGCTACCGGCAGCAGGCTGACGGCGCCGTAATAATCGCGCGCCGCCTGCTCCAGGCCGTCGTCCGCTTCAGGCAGGCGCGCCCAGGCAGAGCCCGGTACCGCCGGCAGATCCCAACCATAGGGTGCGACCCCGGTGGACAGATCCAGCCAGTCCTCCAGTGGGATGCCATAGCGCTGCGCCGCTGCGCGCAGACGACCTCCATGTTCAAGCACCCAGCACCTCCCAGACGATCAGGCATAACAGCCACAAGCCAACTCCGGCGATGACCCTGTTCATCGCCCGTTCGATATCCCGCGCCCGCGGCGGTGGGCCTTCGCCCAGTTGTGGGCGTTCATGCACCTCGCCGTGATACTCCGCCGCACCGCCCAGACTAACGCCCAGGCTTCCGGCACCAGCGGCCATCACCGGGCCAGCATTGGGACTGTCCCACAAGGGCGCCTGCCGGCGCCAGCAGCGCATGGCCAGGGCAGTCCGCCCAAGCAGCGCATAGGTCAGCGCCACCAGGCGCGCCGGGATGTAATTGAGCACGTCATCGATCTTCGCCGCGGCCCAGCCAAAACGCTCGAAGCGTTCGTTGCGATAGCCCCACATGGCATCGAGCGTGTTGCTCAGGCGGTACAGGACGACACCCGGCGCGCCAGCGACGACGAACCAGAACAAGGCGGCGAACACTGCGTCGGAGCCGTTTTCCAGCACCGATTCGGTGCCGGCACGGGCCACCCCGGTTGCGTCCAGCTCGGCGGTATTGCGGCTGACCATCCAGCCGACGCGCTCGCGCGCCAGGGCCAGGTCACCCAGACGCAGCGCGCGGGCCACCGGCTGCGCGTGCTCATACAGGCTGCGCAGACCAAGGGCGAAGTACAGGGCCAAGATCTCCACCGCCCAGCCAAGCGAGGTCAGGTGCACCAACAGCCAGGTGAGCAGGGTCAGGGGCAGCACCGCCAGGCACCAGGCTGTTACGCCATGGCTGCGCCAGCCGCCACCAGCCGGGTTGAAGCGCTGCTCCAGGCGCCCCGCCAGGCGACCGAAGGCCACCAGCGGATGCGCGCGCCTGGGCTCGCCCAGCACGGCGTCCAGCGCCACGCCGACGCAGGTGATCAGCGCCAGGCTCATCGTTCACTCACCAGATGATCCCCATCGATTCTCGAACAACAATTCCGATAGCGGTCGGGGCGTGGCCCAACCCTCCTCCACCAGCATCGGTTTGTCGTAAAAGGCCTGAACCGGCCCCAGGCACAGCAGCGCTACCGGCTTGCTGCCCGCCGGCATGCCCAACAATGCCGCCAGTGCCTCGGGGTCGAACAACGATACCCAACCGAGCCCGAGCCCTTCGGCCCGCGCAGCCAGCCACAGATTCTGAATGGCGCAGGCCACCGAGGCCATATCCATTTCCGGCAGGGTGCGTCGTCCAAAGACATGTCCGTCGCGTCCTTCCATCAGCGCCACCGCTAGTAGCTCGGCGCAGTCGCGAATACCTTCGACCTTCAGCCGCATGAACTCGTCACTGCGCTCGCCAAGGGCCTCGGCAGTGCGCACCCGCTCGGCCTCCACCAGTTCATGAATGGACTCACGCAGTTGCCGGTCACTAACGCGCACAAAGCGCCAAGGCTGCATCAGGCCAACGCTCGGCGCGTGGTGGGCGGCTTCGAGCAGCCGCGCCAGGACCTCGGCTGGCACCTCACCGCCGCTGAAATGACGCATATCGCGGCGCTCGGCGATGGCGCGATACACCGCCGCGCGCTCCTCGAGGCTGAAGGTATGCTCGCTCATGGGCGTAACAGCGCGGCGGCCGCCTCCGGGTTTGACGGTAGGTAGAAGTGGATATAGCTGGCCGTGAGTCGCCCCAGGCGATACACCGCCTCAGCCACCGGCTTGCCGTTCGGGCAGCGACCGAGCGCCAGAGGCTGCAAGGGACTTTCCAACCGCGAGTGATGGTAACTGTGGCCACGTAGCTCGCCTTCGGGCAGCGTCACCTGCTGCAAGGCCAGGGCGGTCAGCCGTGGCTGCAAGGCCGCGCTGCCCGCCAGCAGGCCGAGCATGCGCCCGCTGGCACCTTGCTTGTCGCGCAGTTCATCGAGCAGATAGAGCATGCCGCCACATTCGGCGAGCAAGGGCTTGCCGGCCTGATAATGAGCACGAATCGCCGCGGCCATCAGCTGGTTACCTTCCAGCTCGGCAAGGTACAGCTCCGGATATCCGCCAGGCAGATAGAGGCTGTCCACCTTTGGCAGCTCGCGATCAGTGAGCGGCGAGAAGTAATGCAACTCGGCGCCCAGTGCCTGCAGCAGATCGAGATTGGCCTGATAAAGGAAGGCGAACGCCGCATCGCGCGCTACGCCGATACGTACGCCAGACAACAGGGGCGCCAGTTCATCGACCTGCGGCGCGGCGAAGCTCACCGCAGGCGGCAGGTCGATGTTGGCACTGGCCGCCAGCGCATCGGCCGCGGCGTCCAGACGTGCGTCCAGATCGGCCAACTCACCGGCCTGCACCAGCCCCAGATGGCGGCTGGGCAGCTCCACCGCAGCGCTACGCGGCAACGCGCCGAACCAGCGAATGCTCGCTGGCAGCGCATCACGCAGAATCTCGCCATGCCGCGTGCTGGCAACACGGTTGCCGAGCACGCCGGCAAAGGGCAAGTCCGGCTGGAAGGTGGCAAGCCCGTGGGCCAGGGCGCCGAAGGTCTGCGCCATGGCCGCACCGTCGATCACGCCCAGCACCGGCACGCCGAAGTGGCGGGCCAGGTCGGCCGCCGAGGGCTTGCCGTCGAACAGGCCCATCACCCCTTCGATCAGGATCAGATCGGCCTCGCCGGCCGCCTGCCACAGCAGGCGACGGCTCTCTGCTTCGCCGACCATGGCCAGGTCGAGCTGGTACACCGGCGCGCCGCTGGCACGCGCATGGATCATCGGATCGAGAAAGTCCGGGCCGCACTTGAACACCCGCACCCGCCGACCCTGGCGCGTATGCAGACGTGCCAGCGCAGCGGTGACAGTGGTCTTACCCTGGCCGGACGCCGGCGCAGCGATCAGCAGCGCCGGACAATGACGTGCGCCCATCAGAATTCGATGCCCTTCTGTGCTTTTACTCCGGACTTGAACGCATGCTTGACCAGGCTCATTTCAGTGACGGTGTCAGCCGCCTCGATCATCCCAGGCAACGCACCGCGCCCCGTCACCACCACGTGCTGCAACAGCGGCCGGGCTTCGATATCAGCCAGCACCGTGTCCAGTTCGAGGTAGCCATGCTTGAGGGCGATGTTCAGCTCATCCAGCACCACCAGGCCGACCGACTCATCGCTGAGCAGATGCCGTGCCACCGCCCAGGCTTGCTGCGCCTTGGCGATATCACGTTGGCGATCCTGGGTTTCCCAGGTGAAGCCTTCGCCCATCACGTGATAGCTGACTTCCTCGGGAAAACGGCGGAAGAAGGTTTCTTCACCGGTGCTGGCCGCGCCCTTGATGAACTGCACCACGCCGACCTTGATGCCATGGCCAAGGGCGCGCGCGACCATGCCGAAGGCGCTGCTGCTCTTGCCCTTGCCATTGCCGCTGTGCACCAGCAGCAGGCCGTATTCGTCCTGGGCCTGGGCGATCTTTTCGTCGATCAGGGCTTTCTTGCGTTGCATGCGCGCCTTGTGGCGGGCGTCGCGCTCGGCGGTCTCACTCATGCTGTGCTCCTGCACGTCAGGCACCCGCGCCGCCTGTTCATCGAACAGTACGAACGGCAATGAGGAAGAAGATCGCGATGATCCGCACGCACTCATCCAGGCGCCAATGGCTGGTCAGGCGAGCGGAAGACGAAACAACACGAACGCCCCGGTAGAACCGGAGCGTTGGCCGGACAGCGCCCTCCGCGATGCCGTGAAACTGCGACAGGCCGGTCTCCGGGCTTGTGAGCGAACCATGGGTTCGACGCCGCGCCTTCCCGTGCATAGCACAGTGGCTTCGAGCAGCGTTTGACTCACCTACCGTTGCGGGGGCAGCGCCGGCATTGGAACCGGCTTCCCTGTTTCACCCCATGGCCGCCATTCACGGCAACGCGGGGCACCTGAAGCAAGGCGCGCAGGGTAGAGGCTGGCAGCCCTGCCCGTCAACGCCACTCAGTGCCTGGGCATGAACCCGGGCGGTTTGCTCGCCAACCAGTCGACGAACGTTCGCAAACGCTCGTCGCTCAGTAGTGCCTCGCGGCTGTTGTAGGTCAGCGCCAGCTCCTTTTCACTGAAAAGACGATGAATCTGGTTATGGCAGGCGCGGCAGACCCACAGCGTGGCGGTGATACGTTCATGACGAGGGTAGCGCTTCTGCACATAAGCCTTGTCGTGCAGCGCCTTGGGAATCAGGTGATGACGGGTCAATGCGACGGGGCGCGCGCACAGCTCGCAGACCTCAGGCTGAGGCGGCAGGCGAATGGGATCGACCATGGACAGTAATTCACGGATTACGCGCGAGCTCCGGAGTGATGACCCGCTTGGCATCTAGATAGACGCCCTGCCAGTAACCGCTGGTGAGGCTGTCCAGGCGCACGGTACCACCGGTGGAGGGGGCATGGACGAAGCGGCCATCACCGACATAGATCCCGGCATGACTGACGGCGCGGCCACCATTGGTGGCAAAGAACACCAGGTCACCACTTTTCAGGGCGTCGCGACGGACATCAGGGGTGCGCATGGTGCTCAGCTCACGCGTCGAACGCGGCAGACTGATACCGGCAGCATCGCGATAAACGTAGCCGATCAGGCCGCTACAGTCGAAACCACCTTCGGGGGTATTGCCACCATAGCGATACGGCGTACCGACCAGACCGAGGGCACGGAACAGCACGTCTTCAGCTCCGCCCTGATAAGACGGCGAAGTGACTGGAGGGGTGTAACTGGGCTGAGGAGAGGGAGCGCGACTGCTGCAGGCACTCAGCAGCAGAACGAGAGCGATGAGGGCAACACGGGTCGTGACGGGCATAAGCGAGGCGATCCTGAGCCTGAATGCGCTCTACTCTGCCCGAGACACGACGAACGGCGCAACCCTGAGGTTACGCCGTGTACATCAGTTGTTGCGCTTGGCGGCGACCTGCTCTTCCACCGGAGCCAACGCCAGGACGCGCTTGGCCTGCAGATAACTGCGGTTCCAGTAGCTGTCGTCGAGGCTGTCGATGCGCACACCACCGCTGCGGCTGCTGCTGGAGTGGATGAACTGATCATCACCCAGATAGATGCCGGCGTGACTGACGCGACCACGACCACGATCATTGAACAGGATCAGATCGCCCGGCTCCAGATCGGCGCGCGCCACCTTCGGTGCATCGAGGTTGATCAGCTCACGCGTGGAACGTGGCAGTTCCAGGCCGACTTCCTCGCGGAACAGGTAGCCAACGAAACCGCTGCAATCGAAACCGGATTGCACCGAGGTGCCACCGTAGCGATAGCGAGTGCCGATCAGCGAACGCCCGAGATCGAGCAGGCTGTCTGCCAGCTGGGGCATTTCATAGGGTTTGTCGTCGATCAGCGCGGTGATTTCATCGTCGGCAGGTTCAACCTGCTGAGAGAGCGGGCGAGCAACTGGCTCGGCCGCAGCGTCGCCTGTCTGCGGTTGCGGCGAGTGGCCGGCGCAGGCAGCGAGCAAGACTGTGAGTGCAAGAGGCACGAGGGGTGCGAAGCGTTTTAGCATGGGCACGACCGTGTCGGTTGAATTTACAAGTCGGTGACTATGCCTTCTACAAGGCCCATTTGCAAATTCTATCGTTAGAAATGTGACCCAGTAGTTTCGCCGCGCCATCTAAAGCGCCCGACCATACCCGCAGCCGGGCGATTCAGGCGCTAGCCGAGAATCTCGCTCAAGGGAATGAAGCGCAGCATATCCCCTTCGGCTAGCGTGCTGCCCTCCATCACCTCGGCCAACCCTTCGGCCCAGGCGGCGCTGCGCAAAACGCCGGAACTCTGGTTGACATAGGGCACCACGCGCCCTTGCTCCAGACGCGCGCGCAGATACTCACGGCGCATGCCGGGCTTACCCCAGGTAAAACCTGCCGGCACCGCGAAGCCCAGTGGTTCGACCCGCTGCACACCAAGACGACGCAACATGTAAGGACGCGCCAGCAGTCCGAAGGTGACCAGTGTCGAGGCCGGGTTGCCCGGCAAACCTATTACCGGAACGCCCTGGTAATGGCCGAAGGTCAGCGGTTTACCTGGCTTGATCGCCAATTTCCACAGCGCCAGTTCGCCCGCCTCGCGCAGGGCTATGCCGAGAAAATCCGCCTCCCCCACCGAAACGCCACCCGTGGAGAGGATCAGATCGACCTCGCCCAAGGCGCCCAGCGCTTCGCGGGTGCGCTGCAGGTCATCAGGCAATATGCCCGCATCCACCACGCTGCAGCCCAGCCGCTGCAACCAGGCGATCAGCAGACGCCGATTGCTGTTGTAGATCTGCCCCGGCCCAAGTGCCTGCCCCGGCTCGGCCAGCTCATCGCCGGTGGACAGCACGGCAACGCGCAGGCGCCGCCGCACCGACAGCCGTGCAGCCCCAAGAGAGGCTGCCAGCCCCAGCTCGATTGGCCCCAGGCGGGTACCGGCCGGCAGCACGGATTCGCCGCTGCGGGTTTCCTGACCTTGAGCCCGTACGTTCTGCCCGACGTTCAGCGGCTCGCGGAAATGCACCCGCCCCGCCTCATCCAGTTCAACGTTCTCCTGCATCTCGACGGTGTCGGCACCTTCCGGTAGCGGCGCACCAGTGAAGATGCGCGCGCAGGTTCCGGGCTCCAGCGGTGTGGGCGCGGTGCCCGCCTGAATGCGCTGGCTAATCGGCAACGCCTGACCATTGCAATCGGCCAGGCGCAGGGCGTAACCGTCCATGGCGCTGTTGGCCCAGGGCGGCAGATCCAGCGCTGCGATCAGCGGCTCGGCGAGCACACGACCATCAGCCTCGGCCAGCACGACCGGCTCGACCTGCTCGATTGGCGCCGCATCCGCCAGAGCCAGCAGGCGCTCCAGCGCCGCCTCCATGGGCAGTAGACCGGGGTGATCGCAACCACTCATCCGCGTGTCTCGCAGGCGCCCACCTGTTTCAGATGCGGCACGAAGTTGCAGGGACGATGCCGTGCATCCAGTTGTTCGCCGAGGATGCCGTCCCAGGCGGTACGACAGGCATTGGTCGAGCCCGGCAGGCAGCACACCAGGGTGCCGTTGGCCAGACCGGCCAGCGCACGTGACTGGATGGTGGACGTGCCGATATCGGCCACGGAGATCTGCCGGAACAGCTCGCCAAAACCGTCGACCTGTTTGTCCAGCAAGCAGGCGACCGCTTCCGGCGTACTGTCACGCCCAGTGAAACCGGTACCGCCAGTGATCACCACCACCTGAACCTGATCCTCGGCAATCCAGGTCGCCACCTGGGCGCGGATCTTGTAGAGGTCATCCTTGAGCAGAATGCGAGCGGCCAGTTGGTGCCCGGCGGCGGTCAGACGGTCGACCAGCAGTTGACCCGAGGTGTCGGTCTCCAGCGTGCGCGTGTCGCTGACGGTCAGCACGGCAATATTCAGCGGTACAAAAACCGCGTCGGCCTTATGGTTCATGGCAGGCATCCAATTGGGAGAGAATGGGCGCTGTTATATCACACAGCCTGCCTTCGGAGACTGCACACATGCCCGCATCCAACGCCCGCCTCACCTGCTCGGTGCTACTGCTTTCCGGTGGCCGAGGCCTGCGCATGGGCGGCCGCGACAAGGGCCTGCTGGAGTGGCGCGGTCGACCACTGATCGCGTGGTTGCATGATCTGACCAGACCGTTGAGCGACGACCTGATCATCTCCTGCAACCGCAACACGGAGCACTATGCACACTACGCCGACCAACTGGTCGCAGATCAGGATCAGGACTTTCAGGGGCCGCTGGCGGGTATCCGCGCCGGCATGGCTGCGGCACGCCACGAGCAAATGCTGGTGCTGCCCTGTGACGCTCCCCTGGTGGACCGCGCACTGATCGAGTCACTGCTTGCCCACGCAGGGAGCCGGCCGGTGGTGATCCGCCAGGGCAACTACTGGCAGCCACTGTTCTGCCTGTTGCCCACGGGGCTCAGAGACGACCTGGAACACGCCTGGCAATCCGGTGAACGCAGCCCGCAACGCTGGTTCGGCAAACTGGCCCCCATCGCCGTCGACTGCACGCTGGAAGATGCCCGCCTGGCCAACCTGAACACACCGGAAACGCTCGCGAACGGCATATCGCCTTGCTGAAGCGAGAAGCCCTGCGCGGAACTCATACGGTAGTTTCACGTCTGAGCGAGGGTATAGCACCTCTTTAGCACCCAAGGAGACAGACCATGACCAAACGGATAATCCCCGCCCTGCTGATGGCAATCGGCTTCACTGTGCTGGCCGGCTGCTCCACGCCGTCGGTGATCACCCTGAATGACGGGCGTGAAATACAGACGGTAGACAAACCCAAGTTCGATGAAGAATCCGGCTTCTACGAATTCGAGCAACTCGACGGCAAGCGCGCCACGATCAACAAGGATCAGGTGCAGACCGTGAAGGAACTCTGAAGCGAGAGCCCAAGGCACCGCTGAAGGACAATGGGGCACGCCCCGGCCGCAGAAAGGGATGACCGGCCTGATGATTTTTTCAGGCTAACCCCTTGTGCGGTAAAAGTTTTTCGGTAGAATACGGCTCATTCGGAGTGTAGCGCAGCTTGGTAGCGCGTCTCGTTCGGGACGAGAAGGTCGCAGGTTCGAATCCTGTCTCTCCGACCAATCCCTTGTTTCAGCATGTGCCTACATGTCTCGAAACCCCAGAAAACCCGGCCTCTGCGCCGGGTTTTCTGTTTCTGGCTGTCTCACCTTATCTCAGGTCATCCCTACCTAATTGGTATGCCCATTGGTATGCTGGCAAAACACCTATAACCCAGCATACCAAACAGCCATGAAACGAGCGGAAATCAAGCGCCGGCCGATGGCCGATACCACCCTCTCCAGCCTCGAGCCCGAAGAAAAAACATACCGCGAACACGACGGACAGGGGCTGTATTTTCGGGTGAAACCATCCGGCCAGAAGCTGTGGGAGCTACGGTACTCGAAACCAGGCTCGAAAGCCCGCTCTTGGCTGGGCCTCGGCCCTTACCCTAGCGTCGGTGGCGCCTTGGCCAGGACCAAGGCTCAGGAAGCGCGCACGCTCATCGCCCAAGGCATAGACCCTTCCACCCAGCGCAAAGCGGTTGAGGCGGAAGAGAAGGCACAATCCGAGAACCTGTTCGAACTCTTGGCGCGAGAATGGTATGCCACGCGCAAAGCGGGCTGGGGCGACGGGTATGCCAAGCGAGTAATAGGCGCCCTGGAACTGCATGTCTTTCCGAGAATGGGTAACCGGCCCTACGCCGATATCACCCCGATGGAATGGATGGAACTGTTCCGCTCCATGGAGAAGAAAGGCATCCTCGACCAGATGGGCAACGTGCGCCGCTTCTGCAAAGAGATTTACGACCTCGCCCGGGTTACCGGCCGGGCGATCAACAACCCTGTCGACGGCCTCGACAAGTTCCTCCAGAAGAAGCAGTCCACGAACTATGCCCACGTCGAACAGGTCCAGCTTCCCGCTCTCCTACGTGCAATCAGCGCCTACAACAACAGAACAGTCAGGATTGGGCTGCGCCTGCTGGTTATCAACGGGTTGCGGCCCAGCGAAGTACGAGAGGCCCGCTGGAGCGAAATCGACTTGGACAAAGCCATCTGGGAAATCCCGGCTGAACGGATGAAAAAACGGCGGGCGCACATCGTTCCGCTGTCGACCCAGTCAGTCGCTTTGCTCAAGGAACTGCAACTGTACTCAGGCTCCTACGATCTGCTGTTCCCCGGGAGGAATGACCGTACCAAACCGCTGAGCAACATGGTTTTCAACATGGCCCTTCGCCGCATGGGCTATGAAGGGATGCAGACTGGTCACGGCTTCCGCCACATCGCATCTACCATTCTGCGGGAGAACGACTTCCCGAAAGACCACGTTGAAGCGCAACTGTCCCACGCAGAGGAAGGCGTCGCCAGGATCTACAACAAGGCCACTTACCTTGAGCAACGGCGCACGATGATGCAGTGGTATGCCGACTACCTCGCCGCGCTCGAGCGCGGCAACGTGGTCCAGTTTGATAAGAGGGCCTGAACAGGCCCTCAGTCCGCTCTCACCGCCTCGATCTGCTTACCGACCTGATCAGTGATCAGGCTGCGCATCAGCGTGAGCCTGTCGATTTCCTTGCGCTTCCAGGCGCCGTCCCGGTCAGAGCGGCGCACGTTCTCCATCTGCTTGTTGATCTCGCTGATACGACGCTGCTGGCGGTTGAGCTGCTGCCGCATCGCCAGGATGCCGCGCTTCTCGGCTGCCAGATCCTGCGCCTCTGCCGTTTTCCCAAGCCCTTGCAACTCGCGCACGTCCGAGTAAATGCGGTTCGCCTCGCGCAGCCCATCGTAGAACAGCGTGCTGTACCGGGTGTAAGGCGCTGGTGCGCCCAGATCGCGATAGAAGCGGCGAATCGGTTGGTACTCGCTCCAGCGCTTGTCCGGCGCCTCTTGGCCAGTTGCTCCGCGCCATACCGTATCGATGATGCCGGCCGCGTTCGCACCCACGGTACCGAAGTAGCCGCGGATCAGATGATCAGCCTGCACAGGCGAAAGCGCGAACGGCGTTTCATCGCCAAACACCCGGCTCGCGCTAGATACGGCCTGCGCCGCCACGGTGGTGCTGTCCCTGGAGCGCAGCCCCTTGCTCAGACGCTCCATGCCTGCTGTTTCGATATCGCGACCAGTGAAGGCATCCCGGTTGGAGTAGATATCGATCACCGGTTGGAACATCTGCGGCACTGGGTTGAAGCTGAAGGTCTGCATCATCATGTCTTTCAGGCGATCGGCGAACAGCTTGCCGGTCGCCTTGTCGTCGACGAGCTGCTCGGTCACGCGCTCGGCCATGGTGGCGATCGCCCCCACCTCGAACGGCTTCGGGATGAAGAACGCATTGTCACCGATGCGGATAAACCAGTAGGCGTCCTTCTGCCAATCCTCGAGCTTGCGGTATTCATCATCATCCGCATTCGCCAGATACAGGGCAATGCTGGCCAGCGTGAGCGCGCCAGTCACTGCACTGAATCGTGCAGCAGCCTGCTTGTCACTGGTGGTACCCTGCCCCATGGCCGTCAACAGCGCCGGCTTGACGCCAGAGCGATACAGCTTGTCCAGGCCTTGCAGGCGCGCATTGAGGAACGGCACCACTCGAATCAGGAAGCGGATCGCTGGCCACGCCCCGTGCTGGCTGAAGTCCATAATGTCACGCGCCTCATAAGCAGCGCGCAGGCGCCCCAGGTCATCGACATTCTGCAGGTAGGTGGCCGCACGGCTCACGTTCTCGGCGGTGTCTGCTACCTCTCCCCAGCGCCGCCAGCCAGCTCGCAGCAGCTTCGGTACCATGCTCACATCCGTCACCAGTTCTGCACCGGTAACGGTCTTCTTCAAACTGGCCTTCACCTCGTTCACGTCAGCGCCGTACAGGTGGCCGAAGCTGAACGCCCCGCCGCTGGCCTGCATTTCCGCCCTGGTGCGCGCATCCCGGTAACCCGCAACGCCCTGCGACAGGTTCTTGAACAGGTTTTTACTGGTCGGTGAAGTCGCCGAGGCCTGCATCAGGTCGCGCATGGTGTTGGCCAGGATGAACTGCGGCGTAACCGTGGTCATGTTGGTGAACAGCCGCTTGAAGGCCGACATGGTCTGCACCGCCAAGTTATTCAAGCCAGGATCTGCCAGAGCAGTTAGCGACTCGAATACCAGGGGATCATCGATCTCGTAGAAGACACGCTCACCATCCTTCAGGACGAACGTGCTGGTCTTCGGATCACGGCGACTCTCTGGCACCACTCGCGCAATGCCAGCGCGCTCGGCGTTGACCATTGCCTGCGTCGCGGCCTGGTTCTTCAGGCTGGCCGAAATCAGGTGGTGGAAGTTCATCAGGGTGTTTTCCAGCAGGTCATTCAGATTCTGCTTGCCGCCCTTCAGCTTCTTGTAGGCCTCCTGCCGGCTCAGTCCCTTGCCCGCGCGCGGGCCGCCGGCGGCAGCCTCTTCATCCATCACCCGATAGAACGGCACGTAGAACTCGTCACGCCACATCGCCCTGGTGTCGGCATTGATGATGCCGTTCGCCTCGGCAATGGCCAGCACATCGTCACGGTACTGCTGAAACTCGTTGAAGACCTTGCTGTACAGCATCTGCCGGCTCTTGCCGTCCGCCGTCCGCCCGCCGTTCAGCTGCTTGCCGCTGGCAATTTCATCGGCGGTGAACAGGTTCTCGCGCCCCTCCTGCATCAGGCGATCAGCGCGATTCGCGGCAATCCACCCCATGAAGCGCTCCACCTCTGCCGCCGAACCCAACTGCGTCAGCACGGCAGAAAGCCCACCAGTCTTATCGCCGTCCTGCAGGGTGATCACCCGCTCTTTCCCGTCGAAGCGCAGGCGCCCAGTGGTCAGCATTGCATTCAGCGCACCAGAGGCCGACGACGACATACGCGCCAGCACCCACGAACTGCTGTGAATGGCGTTGTCGATGAAGTCTTTGCCAAGCAGCCTCTCATCGAGCTCTTTCAGCGCTGCATAACGGTCCACTACGCCCTGGCGGATCTTCGTGGCCACACGATCAGTACGCTCGCGCACCCATTCCTTGGCCTTGGTCAGCGCCGGCGGCGATCCGATCTTGTTCAAGAAGTCGCGCGCACCCTGATTCAGCTCGGGGAAGGCATCTGCAGTTTTGCCGGTAACAAAACGATCAGTGAAGGTATCGAGCAGATCGACAGTGCCCTGGCCTGATCGGCGATAGCGGATATCAGGATCGACCTCATCGAATGCACCCGTGTTGTTCGTGGCCGACTTCACCTGGTTGTTGTAGAACGCCACCCAGGTACCGGTATTCGCAAGCTGGATGCCGTCATAACCCTCGGCTTCAAGCCGCTGCCGCATAGCGATCGACTTCTCGAAGCTATCCAGGCTCTGCGATTCCGCCACACTCATACGGTAAGGGTTCTTGATCGAGGCGAACAGCGGCATCACGTTGGCCAGCCCTGGCATGCCGTCGGTTGCTTTCTCCGCGTAGGCTTTCGCCAGGGTGCCGTCATTGGTGAGGAACACACCAAGCGGTGCCGTAGTGTGGCCGGTGCTGCGACCCGGCCGGCTCTGGTCAAAGATAGTGAACTGTTCGGCGGTGCCGTGGTACAGCACCAAGGGCTCGCCGTTACCGTCCGTCACCTTGGATACGTCTTCTGGATTGACGCGCGCCAGCGGTCGACGTACAAAGGTGCCTGACGCCTTGGTATTGGCCGGGAGCGACCCCTGAGCATCACTGCTCATATCGCCCGGAGGGACTGCCAGGGCGTTCTCTTTTCTGTCGACGGTCACCGTGTTGTAGAACATCCGACCGTTTACATCCTCCCGCACGGTGAACACCGCCACTAGCGGAACCCCGTCTACATCGATCGGCGCCAGCAGCTTGTGATATGCAGCAGTCTGGCCACTCTGGGTGGACAGGGTGCTGCTGGCGTAGATCGAATGCTCGAACGCCTGTTGCAGCCGCGTCAGCACCGCCTGTTTCGCTGGGTCAGCCGCAGTCGATGCCGCCTTCTTCGCCCCAGACATTGCCATGGTCACGTCGCCCAGGTCGTCATGCGGCAGAGCTTCGCTCTGCCTGGCCATGGTTTTAAGCGATGCCTCGACCTTCTCCAGCCGATCACGCTCGCTGAGTTCCTTCCACGTGTCAGGCATACGTAACTTCAGCGGCGCCTTGTCATCCAGACGTGACTGCGCATCCAGCGCCTGCCAGTCACCGAACCAGCGCTTGAAGTTGTCGCCGCGCGTCTGGTGCCACTGTTTCTGGGTCAGATTCGAAGGCTTGCCATTCGGCGCCAGCAGGCGGCCCTGCTCGTCGACCATTTCCACCAGTCGCCCGCTGTCACCGTTGCGCGAGAACACGGTGCGACCGCGGCCACGGCCCTTGCCGCGCTCGATGTAACGGCGAGCATTGGCCAACAGCCCCTGAATATCGCCCTCGGTCCAACGCATGTTGAAGCCGATCGAGCGCAGCGCGTTGCGCATGGCGGTCACGACCCGCGGCCAGAACGCTTGCTGCTGGATGGTGCCCGCGCCAGCCATGTCAGCCAGCACTTCCTCCATGGCCACGGCCGGCCTGTAGCCGAAGCGGCGCACCAGGGCGTCAGCCTGGGCCTTCATTTCTGGATTGCCGTTGTAGATGCTCATGAGCAGCGGCGTCAGGCGCTGGCCGTAGGCGCCCTGTAGTCCGGCATGGCCAAGTACTTCGTGCTGCAGGACGAAAGCCGCATGCTGGGCGTCGCGAAGGTTATCCGCCACCAGATACACCTGACCGTCGGCGAAGATGCCTTCCACGTCGAAGGCTCCATCGCGCTCGACCTGGCGGCGCTGGCGGTCAGGCAGATCTTTGACCGACTGCACAACCTTGATCTCCGGGGCGTTCTGCCAGGCTCCGGTAAGGCGCTTGAGCTGCAGCCTTACCTGCCCAGAACGGCTACTTTTTGCAGCCGACTTGCGCGGCGACCGCGAGTACAGCACCTGCCCAGGAGCCAGGCGATACATGGTTTCCATCGTTTGGAAAACCCTGTTGCGCCCCTTGTTCTCAAGGAATCCGAAACGCTTATAGAAGTCGACCAGACGCGCCTTGTTTCCGCCAAAGTCAGCGCTAGGGCTCAGGGCGATGTGCTTCCCAGCCATATCCGCATACTGGGTCAATATCTGCATGGCCTGGCTGCCACGACCACTGCCAGCAGCAGGCGAAATGATCTTCGATACCGTGACGATATCGCCGCGCTCGCTCAGCGCTCCATCGACACCCAGTTCCCGCCAACCAGCCAGAACCTGATCAATGCTTGCCGGTGCAGGGTCACCCCTATAGCTTCCGCGAGAGTACTGCTGCTGGCCAAACTCCTGACGCAGTGCCTCCCAGGCCTGGCGGTTGACGCCCTCCGGGCTGTCGCTGTTCAGTTCGTTGTACTGCTCGAAGGTGATGCCGGCCGAGGCGCGGTCTACGTCAGCCTCGTACTGATCCTGCAGGCGCTGGATGGCCTGGTCGTAGCCTGGCGATCCCTTCTTTATGCCAGCAGCCTTGGCCTGGCGGTCTATGTAGCGCTTGCGCGGGGTTGCCAGGATCTCGGGCAGAGCCGGCGCCTGATCATTCGCTTGAGCGGGTACCGCCTCTTCACTGGCCGCTGGTTGATCAGCAGCAGGCTGCTCGCTCAGTGCACGCTGTCCGTCTGCCCCTTGAACTGCAGCAGGAACACCAGATCGACCAGCTTCTGCCGATCGCCCGGCAGCGGCAGGCCGTTCAGCCACAACTGGCTCTCGCGCCACGTTATCTGCCGCATCTGGCACAGCAGGCGTATCGCCTGCGGCTCGGTCATCAACAGCCCCTGGCCGACTATCAGCACCTTGCACCTCCTGGCGGCGCTGGATGCGCCACTCGCGATTGCCACTCTTCACTACTTCGAACGCAGCCGGCTCTGGCATTGAGCGCAGCGCTTTATTTGCACCGGGAACGCTTCGGTAGACGGTGGAAACCGCCTGCTGCTCGTCCCGCACGGCCTTGATTGCCCGCGCAGCCTGCGCCCTGGTTGCGCCACTTGTGGCGGCCAGCGTCTCGGCATCCGCCTGCTCTCCAGCCTGGCGAGCCTGCTGCAACACCTGATCGAATTTCGGGCGTTGGCCAGGCACAGCCTGAGCGGTCATGCCATCCACGCGCGGCGCCGGCTCTGCCTGCGGCTGATTAGGAACCCGGCCCACTTTGGCCTGTCCAGCGCTGTCCACCACCACGGCCTCTGGGCGAAGGTCTGGCAACGCCTGGCGCACGGGCTCAGCATCGAAAGTTCGCTGGGTTGCCGGCGGCTGCGCCTGTGGCATCCGAGCAGCCGGGATCACCTCGCCAGTGATAGGCAACTCACCACGCGCCGTCTGTTGGTCCATGCCGGGTCCACCGCCTGGCTGGCCAGCCTCGCGCCCTGGTACCGGACGCTGCTCGCGGTCCACGTTGCGAGCAGGCCCTCGCTCGCTCACCTGGCCAACGGCATCTGCGTACAGCACCTGCTCAGGTGCAGGCAGCGCCAGACGATCCGGCGCCGGCAGTTGCGCGGCAGTGCGGGAGATAACGCCAGCAGCAGGATCTGGAGCAGGTACCGGCGCCGGCATCGGGTTTTCGGCAGACGGCGACGGCTGAACCATGCGCGTGCGCGCCATGTTCCAAGACGCCTCAGCAGTGCTCTGCCCAAGGGAAAGCAAGCTCTCCAGCACGGCATCAGGGATGTTCCCTTCACCAGTGGCTGCCAGTTCGCCAAGATACTCGCCGACACCCTCGCCAACAGTCTCCATGCCCAGCAGCGCGCCGCCAGTCGCAACTCGACGCCCGAGCCGATCAGTTGCCTTGCGCGCATTGTCCTGCGCCACCCGCACGGCAGCAGCAATCTCAGGGTTCGCCCGAGCAGCAACCACAGCGGCTTCACTGGTCACGTCAACGCCACGATCCATCAGCGTCTTGCGAGTAGCAGCCTCCAGCGCGGTGCTGCTGGTACGCTGCAAGGTGCTGGCCACCTTCCCGCCGACACCCAGCGTGAGAGCGTCCACACCAGTGATCACACCGCCCTTGATCGCCCCCTCGCGCCTGGCCTGCGCCAGTTCTTCCTGGGTCACCTCGCCGTCATCGGCCGCAGCCATGGCCTTGTTGCCGGTTTCCAGAGCAGTGTTCCCGAGGAACATGCCAGCCAGACCGCCAACCACGCCGCCAACGGTACCGCCAGCAGCCGTACCCACACCCGGCACAACAGAGCCGATACCAGCACCGATAGCCGCGCCACCCTTCAGGCCAGCCCAGCCACCGCCGAGTACTGCCGCAGCATTCGGCAACTGCTCGAGCACGGCCAGTCCAGCGCCAGCAGGGTTATCAACGATGGCACCAATGCCCTGACCAATGGTTGGCAGCAGGCCAGGATCTTCACCCAGTGCCGCGGTGCGGTCTGCATAGTCAGCCTGGAACTGCTCCAGACGAGGATCGCGAGGGGCCTGCGCCTGCTCGGCGGCGCGATCTGCGACGCCCTGCGTGTTGCCGGTGTAAGCATCGACAGTGGAGGCGATCGCACGGCCAGTGTTCTTGGCTCCCTCGACAACAGTGTCGACGATGCCGCTGGCCTTTGGCTTCTGCGGCTGAAGGCCAAACTCCTGCGCAAGACTGGAGCCGCCAGTGGATCCTGCCGACTCATTGGCCCCTAATCCAAACTCATCAGCCAGCTTGCTCATTGCCCCTCCAAACAGCCGCACCGTGCGGCACCGTTCAGAGAACGCTATGTCACTGGCCCACTTGGACAAGGCGAAAGAAATCCCACCAAATGGTGGGATTATCTCGTCGAAAGGAAACTTACATACCCCTATATCCGGGTATGTACTTTCTATGCAGAGAACAGCGACTCAAGGCATATATCGAAGGCCTCAAGCCACGCGCCAGCTGGCCATGCCTTGACGGTGCCATAGCGCTCGTCGACCACATCGACCGCCTGGGCGTTATTGCGCTTGCACCAGCGGCGCAGCGCTACATACGCATTCTTGGGGAAACGCTTGCCGGTGGCGCGCTCCACAGCAATGACGGTGGCGTGCTTGCTGTTCTTGCCGAGTTCGCCCTTAAGTCGGTTCACCTCCCGCACAGCAGCGGATGCCGTGGCCATGGCAGAAGCTTCTCGCTTGCTGCCGATCTGCGCCTTGGTGGCGATGGCGTGGTCGCGCTCGGCCTCGATGCGGATCTTCTCCTGCTCGGCGGCCAGCGCCATCTGTATCAGTTCGAGACGGGAAAGCTCGCGCGGCTTGGCCAACTGCGACTCCAATTCCTGCCAACGATCAACCAGGCGAGCTGTGAACTCAGGGCTGAGCTGAGCGACCACGATGATGCTGTCGCGCTTACCCTGTTCACCCGAGAAGCTGTATGCCTTGATGGTCTTCGGCCCAGGCCCGGCGTTGGACACTTCAGCCAATGGCGGAAGTGTCACAACACCACGCTCAGCAAGGCGTTCAATGGAGCGCCGAACATCGGCATGATTGGAATTGACCAACTCGGCAATCTCCAAGCTGGTCATAGTGGCACATGTGGAAGGAAGGATAAGACTGCCCATCATGCAGCCTCCCGATCGCACAGCGCGCGATCCAGATAGGTTTTCATCTGGCTCAACTGCGACTCCAGCAGCCAGAGAACATTCTTCTCATGCGTAGGCAGGGCACCGCCTTGCAGCACTACGGCCAGGCCGATAGCCCGGCCGAGGAAGGTATTGAGTACATCCTGATTCAGCGGCACATTGTCGGGCAGGCTGAATATCTCCTCCGGCGTAGTGGCGTCCTCAAGGTTGCATTCCACGGACTTTGCGTTAGCATTCATCAGGTGAACTCCTTCCAAAGTTTTCACATCCGAAGCCTCAGGTGTTACCAGCACCTGGGGCTTCATTCTTTCAGGCATCTGCCTGCTTGCCTCGCTGACTCTCATCCTGCTTCCTCGATTGTTCCAACCTGTAAACGACCTCTGCCGTAAGGCTACGGCGGCTTTGCCCTGCCTGTTCTGATAGATAGCTTTTCAGCTCCTCAGGCAGGCGCAATTTGAACTGCAGATCTATGCGACTCATCTCTCCTCCTACTGGACCCAATGGGTTCAAATCGATTAGAACCCACTGGGTCCATTTACGTCAAGACCCATTTGGTCCATCATTCGCCCATGAAAAGAACCGACCCTCAGTTCAAGCTGCGAATCCCAGAAAACCTGAAAGCCAAGGTCGATGATTCCGCCAAAGCCAACCACCGATCGGTAAATGCGGAGATCGTTGCTCGCCTTGAAGCAAGCTTTGACGAGGGTGTTACCTTGGAGAAGCTGGTTCCGGTCAAAAAAGCGCAGGAACTTTCTCTGATAGCTCGTCGGCGCATCCCAGATATCGTGCGCCAACGCATCATCAAGGCGATCAACAAAGCCATCGCAATGGGGCACAGCGCCGCTAGCGCGGAGTTTTATGACCTCGATCTTGAGGGAGGTCTAAGCGGCGAAGAAGCCTCAGACCTTCTGCATGGAATCGACGAAGAGCTTCTAAACGCCGGTTATGAGGTTGAATGGGATGGGCCGGCTGCCGTCACGATCTTCCTTTGGCCACCGGAAAGAGCCTGATTGTCTCTAGGCGGGAAATGGTCTATACCGCGCTAATGAAGAAGCTGATCATCACCACCCTGCTCGCGTTCTCCGGCCTGGCCCAGGCCGGAAACTTCGCTACGTGCTTGCTCGACGAGCTGCCCGGAGTGCAGAACAACAATGCCGCGGGTGCGGCGTATCAGGTGTGTAGCGCCCGACACCCCGAGCGCTATGATGGCGTTGAGCAAGGCTCTGGGCGCGGATTCTTCGGCTACGAATCTGGCGCCGAATGCGCACTCAAGAAAGCGCGTGACACTCACAGCCAGAGCGCTGCAGGCATGATTCGAGTAGCCTGCAACCGCCTGTACAACAAGCAATGCTCAGCCTTGGCTACCGAGTTTGGGCTGAACTGCAACTGATCAACTGACGGCAACACCCTGAGCAGTAAGAGCCCTGATGTAGTCGTCGATTGAAACGCCATCCTCCTTGGCAGCCTGCTCAACCTCCTGCCGAGTTACGCTCATTCTGCGACTGACACCACCCGTCGATACCGGCCTCCCAGTAGTCACATCGATCAGCTGTGAGCCACGGATATCACGACCGTTCTCGTCGCGTCCGATGATAATGTCCTGCGACTGGTACCGATCTTTCGCCGGCGTACTGAGCGAGGTGTAAGCGCTGCGCGCTGCCTCGCGCTGATCGGCACCCAGGTTAGGATCTGCGATCTGGTCGCGAAGAGATTGCAGGCGCCGCTGATCTTGCGAAGCAAGCGCACCCTGATCGACTTCCTGAGACAAGCGTTGACGCTGCAATTGGCCAGTCAGGCGCTCATCCATACCGGAAAGGATGCTTTGTTGTGCCTGCTGGTTCTGCAGGCTGGTCTGGGCCTGACGAGCATCAAGGCGGGCATTTTGGATATCAGCGATGCTAGGCGCGCGGGAACTGTCACGCACGACAGTCACCCGACCACCGCCCTCGCCTATTTGCCCTCGGCGACTGATTTCGATCATCCGCTGCCTTTCTTGGTTTGCACGCTCAAACCGACCAAGAGCCAACTGGCTATCGCCAGGCTGCATCTGGGAGAAAGCACCCATACCGTCACCGATGCTCTGCGGCGTCCTGCCATTGACAGTGATCATTGACTGCGTCTGACCAACAGCATCAGCCTGCACTGGTGCAGAAGCTTGATTCGGCATGTCTGAAGCAATGCTTTGCGCCTGCGTCGGTGCAGCGGTGCTTTGAACCGCTGGAGCAGCCTGCGCCGGGGTAGACATTCCGTCGATGATGCTTTGCGGTTGCACCCCGAGCGCTGCCCGCGTGCCGGCCTTAACCTGATCGGACGCCCGCGAAGCGCGATCAATACCCTGCGAAAGGGTCGCCGATGCCGCGTCTGCATAGCGATTTGCGCCACCCGGAAGCGTGCTTGGGTCGCCACCAGCAAGCCTTGCGATTCCGCCGCGAGCGGCGTCGAGGCCTACGGCGAATGGAAGCGCCGCACCACCTGCGACAATCTCTGCGCCGCCAGCCAGCCCTGAAAGTATACCGCCAGACTGAGGTGGTCGCGGGACGCCAGCCGAAACTGGCTGGATGACACCACGCGGCCCAGTGACTGGTTGGCTCATTTGCGCTTGCATGCGATCGGCACGCGTCGTCGTTGGCATATTGGAGATCAGCGGGTTCTCACCTTGGCGCCGGCGCTCCTGATCTTCCTGCGTTTGGTATTGAACGGCCATGCTGCCTCTCCAGAGTATTCGAGTTATGCCAAACCTATGTCACCAACCGCAATTCGCAAGCATCAGTCAGATGATTTCCATCGCCGACCTGAATGCAGTCCAAAAACCAGCCGGCGGCGGCACAACACCACCCGCGCCAGCAACCAAAAGCGCGCCCATCACCAGATCGGCGCCAGGCAGTTGTGTAGCAATGAACGACCCTGAATCCGGCCCTTGCTCAATCGTTGCAGATGGAGCCCAGCGCACACCCTGCGCTAGTGGGGAGGGGATGAAATCGGGCTCGTAATCAGCCGTGAAAGTAACCATCAACGGCAGCTCGCCCGACGCGACGTAGACGGTACCGCTCGACTGATCAGCCCCTGTCTCTGTCACGCCCTCGACAACAACCAACCCGTCGAAGCTAGCCGAGGCAATAACCCCTGGATACAGACGCGCCAACGCTGGAAACGCATCGCAGCGCGAAGGGTCAAACACTGACCATCCCCCAGAAGTCTGGCTTTCCCAGTTCCACCAGCTGGCGTAGTCACGGTTAACCGTCTCAGAACTGGCCGATATCTCAGACAGGTTTATCGGAGAGAAGACCTGAACATACCCAGTTGCCATTATGTGAAATCCTCTGCGCGAACAAGCCTGCATTCCCCATTGGCGTAATACACCAATCCGTTTGGCATGTACTCAAACGAGAGGTCTTGCGGCTGCATGGCCTCATCAAACTGAAGCGCCCGGTACTGGCGCACCACCCCTTCAGCCGACACAAGAAAATACGTCCGCACAACGACGCCAGTGCTCGACTCTTCACCGTAGAAGACCATGTTGTCGCCCGTGCTACCCAAATCGCCAAAGTCGTAGTACTCCGAAAGCATGGCCATGGTGAACCGGTGAATCTCCACCGCGGCAGCCGGCGGCGTGTCCTTGTCCGCGCTCGGCACGCATCGCATGACCCTCAGATCATCACCATCCCAACTGCTGACCAGCACCACATCGCCCACCAAAACACCAACGGTGTCGGACTCTGCAGCTACGCGGCGCAGCACTTCAGCGCCGCCAGGTGTATAGGTGTACAAGTAGCAGTACCCGGTGTTGAAGTCTTTCACCGCACGATAGAAAACAGCCACCGCGACCTCCTATTCCCTAACTTTCAAAGCTGTACCGCAGTAATAAGCGCCTGCCGGCGAGCCGAAATCGGCCATCACGGACCAAGTCGCGCCAGAGTCAGCACTGATGAATGTTTGCCCACCTTCGACACCAGACTCTCCAGCAGACTGGCCAAGGCCGCCGAAGGTGATGATCACCGTCGCCTGGCGAACGATTACACCGTCATCCACACGCTCGAGCACCGGGCAATCGATCGCCCCAATGAAAAGATTTGTGCGCAACTGCCGCTCCGCAACAACAACGCCTGCGACCGAAACTACATTCAGGTTGCTGTCGTAGAGCATGACAACCAGATCGCCAAGACTGTTGAACACGCCTGGGCTTATCTCGATCTGGTCAGTAGCAGGAAACAGGTACTTGCCGTTCCCTATGTAGCGGACACAGGAGAAACGGCTTTCCACGATGTTCCGGCAGTACCTTTGCGGTACCAGTTCACTGAGTACCACCACCGCACCAGCAGACGTCAGAGCAACGATATCGATGCTGGTTTCGGTGGTACGTGCGCCTGCGCTGTAGTCCACATCGCTGGAGAAAAAGACGGCGTAGGCTGTTTCACCGTCCGCATCGATTCCTATCGGAAACGAGAAGTCATGAGGCTGCCCATCAGTCGGATCAATCATCGCCGCCACAGGTCCGGCGATCAGATCCTTCGTCAACCCGCCTTCGCTCCAGCGATATGCATACACAGCATTGAACGGGGCGAACCCTTCATCTACAGATGCATAGTTGAGGTGCAGGACAACAGCGATCACCATCCCTGAATCAAGCCGAGCCAGCATCGCTGGGTACAGAGTGTTCGATGAATACACATCCTCAACAGGATCCAGCACCGGGACCATAAGCGGCTCTGAGCCGAGCCGCGTGTCATCCAGAGAGAACCACGGCAGATCAAGGTATGGCCCGGCCGACTCGGGTTGAATCCCCCTTACCACCCCGAACCACAGCCCCTTCGCGCCGTACCGATCATCATCGTTTCGCATCTCTGCAACGACATGGATCACCAGCAGCGTATCGAAATAGGCCTGCCCATCATCATCGACGCCCATGCTCAACTGTATCGCGCGCGCCCACGGCTGCTGGGCAGCACTGAATACCGTTGCAGCAGAACTACCAGGGTCGTATGCCGGCGGCGCAATACGCTTGCAGAACGGCAACGCTCCGGCTGTATCCCACAGCGCGCTATCGGAAACAGCGATCGACCAAGTATCCGATGGCACCTCATGGTCAGATACTTCCCAGCCATCACCGCCCACGCTGTATCGAGCGCGCGCGATAGCCGGCGAGTAGAGATTCAGCAGGTAGACTATGTTGCTATCTCCACGCCCCACGAATGCATATGGGTTCACCACGTAGGGTCCAGGCATATAGAGCGGCACGGTCAGTTCGACGACGCCGATTCCCTGCCGCACCGAAAGCGACGGCTGAATGCGACTCTCAATGACGCTCACAGCCGGTTCCAACGTGCCGCCGAGCACCACGGGTAGTGGTGGGCATCCAGCATGATCAGGAAACAGGCTCGCCGGCCCACGGCTCCACGCACGCGCTATATCGTCCCTACCACCAGGCAGATCGATCAGTGGGCAATGCGTAGGCTCGTATCCAGATCCAGGCCCGCCGACCAGAGCTCTGCCCGGTACAGCCACAGTTCCAGGGGTGTCGATCAAGTAGACTGTCGCCCTATTGCCGACCCGCGATGCCTTCATGATGTAGCCGTCGACGATCCTCGATCGCGTTATGTTCATCGCCCCGGGCAATGACCTGGCAAAGCGCACAGCCTCGTCCCGTAGCCACGCGGCCGAGGCCGCAAGCAGCTTCACCGTGACGCCAAGCCGGAAATTCACTGTCACGCACCGCCGCTAAGGATATTGGCATTCAACGTCGACGCGGCGCTTGCTGCCGACGACGCGATATCTCCATATGCCCGCACGGCCTGGCCAAGCGCATTGTTGCGGGTATCGCTTGCCACGGCGCCAACGGCGATGCGTGACTTATCCAACTGCCCATTCATGCGCAGGTTTGCCGCCTGCAGACGAAGTTCCTCGAAGCCGAGTTGCACACGCCAGTACGACGAAAGAGAATCTTGGAACGTCGCATAGGCCTGCGTCCTGATCCTGCTGGCCTCCAGATCCTTGTTCGGCAGTTCGATCCACTGCCGATAGAAGTCAGCCATCGCCTGCAGCACACCAATCTTCAGGTTCAGAGCCTGCTGCTGGGCAAACTTCAGCAGATCGAGCTTGATCTCCGCGTCACGCACAGTCTGCGCGCGGTTTACTTCACCAATCGCGTCACTGGCTCGCTCTTCTGCCCGGGCAATTGCCTTCAGCATGGCACCTGGCGGCGCACTGAACCCGCTAGCCGAGAACTCCGAGCGGATCTGCTCAACAGCACTGTTGCGCGCTCGATATTCACGATCCCGACTGTCGTGCCAGACCGCCTCGAATACTTGCTTGTTCAGCCCGAACGGCTTCTGCCCGGTGATGATTCCAACCAGCCACTCTTCCGGCGCATACCGCAGTGCGCCCTGCAACTCAGGAAAGTACTTATCCAGCCACTGCTCACTTTCCGAGTTCAGGAACTGGATCGTTGCACTGCTGTTGTCCGGAGAAAGAAGATCGCCAAGGCTGGTGGGCACCGGCATGTTCACCGTTTTCTCGGTGAACGCCAGGTTTCCGCCAGAAACCTGCGGCAGATATGTCGATAGCCGCCCTTCTGCAGCTCTGGCATTGCCAAGTGCAGTATTCGCAAAGGCGAATAGCTCAGCAATGTTGTCGTCTATACCGGCCATGCTATCCCCTCCTGCCATAGCCACGGCGCTGGGTCACGCCAACTTCAAGTTCAACGCTATCGATGGTCGCGTACGTTGCGTCAGCCAACTCCAGACGCACATTCCAAGTCCGGCCGGTCACGCCCTTCGCCAGGATCGATCGCTTCTGCGCGCTGTCGCCGACCATCTTGTAAACCCGCTCAGGACCATCATCGGTGCACAACCTCAGGTAGCACTCGCCATCGGTACGCAATCCAACGAATGCCATGGCCATGCGCTTCAGGTGAGCGTCGCCGTAGTCAGATGCGCCGAAGTCGACCAGGGCACTGATCACTTCTTCGCTTTCACCACCCAGGCGGTACAGCCCATCCTTGCGCCATGCATAGGCCTGACCTTCGTCATAGGTGAAGCCGAGAAAATCGAAGTCGCGATAGGTGGTCAGCGCGCCGGTCATGAAGTTGACCGCGTACTGCAGGGCCTGCTGGTGAGCAGCAAAGGATCTGGACAGCACCGCAATGCGCTCCATGGCGATCATCTCTATGATCGAGCCAATATGCGCATCATCCGAAAACGAAATGCCGTCCTCTGCAGCCATCTCGAGGACGATGATCATGTCCGCACTACCGGCGACTTCGAGCGAGTCCAAAGCAACCAGCAACAGCGCACTCTCAAGCACATGCAGTTCGGTTGCGATTATCGCGTCGCTGCCGTCGTATACCCCTGCATCCAGATACGGCACCTGGGTATACACGACGGGTATGCACGGCATCGATACCGCTACGAGATTGAATGGCTGCTCACCAATTGCAGATCGAACCGGAAGCTCTGCGGAAAAACGCAGCGCCTCTCCCTGAGCGCCAACAGCACTACACAGGACCGGCGGCGTCAGCCCAATGAAACTGGTCAGGAGCTCTTCGACACTTCCTAGCCTCGCGCTAAGCGATATTGCCGGTAATTCCGACTTCACCCACTGCGCACTCGACTCAGTCCCGATAGCTGCGATCAGCCCTGGTAACTCAGCCTCGAAGCGAATCGACCCAGTTACTGCAACCGCCGTTGCCTCCAGCCTGATACGAGGCATACGGATATCGACTGCCGTGTAGTCGGCAGTTTCACTGATCGCGGCCACCAGACTGAGAATGTCGCACTCAAACGATATCGGCGATTCGGATGCAGCGATCTCCGGTGAGTCGACATAATCACCAACGCTATACAGCAATGCCCCGCCGTAAATCTCCCCAGCGGAAGGCACCGCCGATGCGTAGACCTGCGTCCCGTTAATGCTGTAGGTCACGGCGCCGTTAAAACGCTTGATCTCGACAATGGCTTGGGCTGGAAGCGGCTGTGGTCCGTATACCGCAATGCCGCTCTCGACAATGGTGTACTCGTCTCGCCTGGCCACCAGGCTATGAGTCATCGCGCCGATAACAGGCTCGTAGGTTCGACGGCTGAACCCGATCTGCACACCAACCGGCGACGGCGGTAGCACTCCACGAAAGAATCCGATCGCGGGAACCTGGGCCAGGCTGCGAGCGCCTGCGCTCCATCCCGTGTTGTTTCCGTAATCGTAGCGTGACGGTGAGCCAGGCACTGCCGGAATAGCCGGATAGCAGACTTGGTCGCCAACCTTTGTAGGTGTGTAGGGGCTGTAACCAGATTGACCACTTACGCTTGAGGCCCCGGCGGCCAACTGATTGTAAATCCCACTTGGGATATTCAGTTGCCCGCTCGACGTATAGTTACTGGTTGGCAGCGTCACATATGGCGATACCGCCTTCCCAGATCCACCACTGCTGCCACTGGCGAATGCGAAAGAACGCTGTGTCGAGCCGCCAACGCAGAATGCCGCTCTCCCTGGCACAGGAAGCACGGCCGGCACATAAATCAGCTTCTGCGTCCTGGCCAGACGATTTCCCATTACTGCTCCGGAATGGCGAGCTGGAACAGTTCGAACGAAAGCGGCTGACCGTTCACCAGTGGCAGCGTGGCAATAAACATGTCACTCCCAAGAACCCCCGCCGAACCTTGGAAGCGAACAGCAGAAGCACTGGCATCACCTGCATCGCCACTCAACACATAGCGAAAGAAGGTCGGAGTACCATCAGCAGCATTGGTACCGACCCAGGTCTCGGCGACGCTCTTCACCAAAATTCCGCCTGGCGCCGTCGCCTCGAAGGTGACCGGCGTACCATCACCCCCAGCACTGATTTCGTTGAGTAACACGGCACCGCCGAGAGCCGCATCAGCGGATGCTGGAATAGCCCCCGAGTAGATTCGGACCAGGCCACCATCCAAGGCTTCCTTGAGCGATCCAGTGATTGCAAGCGCCTGGCGCAATCCGGTACTGAGCTTAATCATGATCGTTCTCCTAGATCACATTGGTGGGAATGTAGGTAAGCCCGCACACCAGCTTGGCCTCGAGCCCAACAGACAGTTGTTTGGCGGTAGAGAAGCGAACAACCGACAGCAGCAGCCCTGAGTTGGCGCCCTTGGTTGGGTTAGAAACGATGAACGAGCCGTATACAGTGCGATCAGCGGTCGGCGTGAAGACGGCTTTGGCATCGACGTTGTCGTACGTGCCAGCACCGTTGTAGCTACGTTGCCAGATCGGTCGAGTGGCTTCGCTGTACTCAACGAACTCCCCCATCACCGCGGGAATATCCGCAGCCGAGGTATTCGCGTCGGCAAGGAAGTTGTTTCGGAACAGGCCGCAATAGAAGTTAGGGATCGGGGCTACGTCGCCGAAAGGCGTCTGTATCAGAAAATCGATACCGGCCTGCGGAATACGGTTGTACTTCACCTCACGGGCAACCAGCAGACCGGTTTCCTTGTCGTAGAGCTCCAGCTCATGGCGAAAGCCCAGTACTTTCAAATGGTCAGAGTGCATCGCCTATCTCCAGATCAGCAAAGTCGCCCGTGGCGAGGTTGTTCGGTTTGGCTTCGCCACGCATGGTGGTCACCACCATCGGAATGCCGTTGTTTTCAAGCACGCCAGCAGCCCCCGAGCACGCAATGTCGGGCGCGTAGGTCTGGCGGTTAGGTAGGGAGATCTCGCCGGCCGCGTTGCCGATAGCCATGCCATATCGGGTAAACCAAGCAACGCGCATATCTGGAAGGCGTGCAGCAGATCCGCGCACAGCCCTCATATCGAGCACAGGAACCTGGCTCGGCGTGCCGGTATCGAGTCCGGTGACAAAGTAGGTGCGATCAGCAACCACATAGACGCCGCCCTCGGTCGGAGCGATGACGGTCGGTTGCTCCGGGTACTGCAAGAACCCCGCGACCGGATCCATCAGGTGCGGGGTCATCGGCGCCGTGAAAACCACGTAGTTACCGCACACCCCGACCAACAGGGAGTGGAATGCAGCCAGCATCGAGCAGACTGGCAACGGCACAAGCCCAGCAGTTGTGAGCCTGGCGGTTTGATCATCGACACCGGTAATCGCCATCGCGCCACCGATCAGCGGCCCCTGGCTGTAGAGCGTCGCGCCATTGGCAGGACTGACGTACACCTGCAGAGGCCGGCTATCATCGCTGACCACACGAAACGCCTGGCCCTCTGCGAGCCTGAAGATGACCGGCTCGACGCCGGACTCTTCGCCGTCAGCACCGAACGCTGTGACCGCAACTTTGTAGATGCCAGCCGGCAGCGCACCTGCGATCAGCTCAACGTCAAAACCAGGCGCCGGGACAGCCCAGGGCTTCACCACTCGCCCATCAGTACGCAAGCTGTCGAAAGCGCCGCTCAGATACACCTGGCCATTGAGGACAGCGCCAGCAATGTCACCATCAGCAGCCATGCTGCCAATCACCTGGCTTGAGTCGGAATCAGCGCTGTAGCAGCTGATGTCGCCGCCGTCGACGAACACCACGCGCCCGGACAGAGATACTGCAACGCGCACGTTGTCGCCTGCCGCAATACGCTGGTAGCCAACCCGAGTCTCAAGCTGGCCACCCTCACTCGGGTCCAGATTGACGAGATCGCGCACAAAGCCAGCAGGCAGCCGCTCGGGCTTCGCGACGTTGTTCGCGCCCTTGGCCCAGTTGTCGGTGCGGATGGTGTCCATGCTCACCCCCGGTACCGAATGGAGCGAGCACCACCACGACGACGCAGTTCGTCCTCGTAGATTCGCTGGCACTCGTAATTGAACTCGGCCAGGTACTGGCCAGCCTTCACAGCGTCGAAGATCTCTGCGTCCTTGACGTTGTAGGCACGATGCTTGATGAACAGCAGCAGGTACTCGCGGTGCGCCGGGTTCACGTCGACCAGTTTCGAATCTTTGGCCAGATCCTTGACCTGGCGGCGGATCGCCTGCAGCACAACCTTGCCACTTTCTTGCGGTTTGGGTACCAGACGCATCCGCCCTACGGCAGAGTTGGCCAGCAACACGCAAGGCCTGCCAGTGGTCGGCAGGCGGGACCTGCGGACCTCTGCAGGTGAACGCAGGTCGATTGGCCAACTGCGCTCACCCAGGAAAAGCTCGGCGTCGATCACGTCGATGATGTAGGCCGGATATTCGACTTCATCCTCACCAGCGGCGAATTCAACCTCGATACCGTCGCCAATGATGCTCTTGGTTCTCTCGGCGAAAGCCGTCAGCGCCCCATTCGCAAAGCGAACGAGCTTAGAATCAGACCAGAACGGCGACGAACTTTCGTCGAGTTCATCCTCACGGAAGGCCTTGATCAGGTCGCTGACGGTTTCGTAGGCCATGATCAGTCGTCGACGCCGTCGTCGTCTTCGTCTTTATCGCCAGCACCCAGGCTCTCGACGAACTTCGGCCAGGCGGCCTCGTACTGCACCTTGGTGACTTTGAAGCCGACCTGCTTGCTTACGGCTGCGAGCTTGGCTCGCCCGTCGCCTTCCAGTTCATCAGGGGCTTGGCGCTCCATCACCGCAGTGATCGCAGCCAGAATCAGGTCTTCCTTGGTAGGCCCAGCGCCACCACCTTCGTCATTCAGGTTCAGACCGACAACGTCGCAGCCCTCGCCCACCGCCTGCTTACGGAAGCGGTCGGGAATGATGCTGCCAGGCTTGCCGTCGGCAGGATCGATGCGATAGATCACGCAGGAATGGCCGTCAGTGCTGGCCAGGTGCAGCATATCCAGGCCTTTCGGCGGCAGGAATCGCGGTTCTTTGTTCATGAGGATGCCCCTCTACAGGTTGGAAAGAGAGGGGCCGAGTCACCCCGGCCCCGTAGCACTCAGCCCTGAGTGCTCTGGGTGCGCTTGCCGACGATGTACTCGACGAACAGGCGGCACTTACCGGTGGTGGCTACGGCACCGGTCGACGCATAGGTGACGATCAGGTTGCCCTGAGCCGGCATCGCGTAACCGGTAACGTCCAACTCGACCACTGCGAGCGCTTTCACGTCCGCAGGAGTGGCGGTGTAGCGATCGTCATCGACCGAGTCGCCGACCTTCAGGGTTGCGGTAGTGGCCGCGTTGAAGGTGGTGATGGGTTGGATGAAGCCGCCGGTGACGATGGCGCCACCGGGCAGCTCGATCGCTGCCTGCACTGCGCCGTCGGAGAAGTCCGCCAGGTTGATATCGACCCAGGCAACCAACGGGGCCTGGCGCTGATCGTTCTTCGTGATGCTCATGATTCAGTCCTCAGTTGCTGGCCGGGATTCCCGGCCAGCTTTGCCAGAAACCCGGGATCAACCCAGGAACAGATCGATGGCGAGCACGCCGAAGTCCTCGACCGACTTGTCGTAGATCGAGTAGAACTTCGGCTTGAGCAGGCCAAACATCTTGTCGACGCTGATGCCGACCTTGGAGTCGTAGTCGAACTTCTTCTCGACCCACTCCGGCACACCCAGGTCAGCCATGCCCAGCGCCTGAGCACCGCACAGCAGCGCGCGGGTACCGTTGACGTTGCCGTCAGCGCCCCACTTGTTGCCGGCCGATGCACCAGTGGTGCTGTACACCAGGCGGTGTTCATGGATCACCGCGCCGTCGATGGTCACAGTGCCGCCAGTGAACCAGGGCGAGCTCTTGCCATCCTTCTGCGCCAGGGCCACCACCGCGCGCTGGTAGTCCGCGTCCTTCTTCAGCTGAGCCAGGGTGCCCGGCTTCACCAGAATGACGTAGTACTCCTTGCCACCAGCCATCAGTGGCTTGATGTAGTGGTCCTTCGCATAGGCGATGGCATCCACGATCAGCTTGTAGCTGGCCACGAACGCACTAGTGATGCTGGCGGTGTTGCTGGTGACGAGGTTGGTGCCGTTCCACATCAAATGCCGCTTGGACGAGGGGGCAGACACGTCGGCAGCAAAGGACAGCGATGGGAACGGCGACCCAACGCGGGTGCTCCCGTCGTTATGCAGGGCATACGAAATGCCCGACAACGTCAGGAATACGAGCTGATCGATACGGTTGGCGAGCCAGTAGGCCAGGCGATCGCGGGCCTGCTCGCGGAAGTTGATGACGGTCTTCTGGTCCGCCATCTTGCCCTTGTTGCGCACTTGGTGAGAGATGAGATCGATGTTCAGCTCGACCTCGAAGTTCTGCATCTCTTCTTCGTTGCCTTCGCGCTCGTTGTCACCGATCACGCCATCCTCGACCAGATCGGCGACGAGCTGCATCAGCACCTTCTCGCCTTTCTCGGTCTTGGTCAGCTCAGTGATGCGCTGAATCATCGCGCCCGGGCCGGTACCCAGGAATTTTTTCACGAACATCTGATCGCGGGCAGCGCTCCATACATCGCGCGACCAGACGATCTTCTGCTTGCTGTTCAAGCGAGCAAAGTTGGTAACAGCCATGGCTGCTCTCCTCGTCAATTTATGTCGTCGTGTCTGGGTTGTGTCGCCACCCGAGCGAGGACAGGCTTTTGGGGAGAGCCAGAAACTCTGCTGCAGCTTTACGCCCTGCCTGGCGGGAACACCGTGTCTCGGTGAGCGAGCAGCCCTGCTGCGTGGTTAAATGCCCCTGGCCTTTCGACTCAGGGGCTCCCTTTCAACCCTGGACCATCCCTCGGTCCTGGCGGACTGGTTATGTCACTGGCGGACGCCGTCAATCCCTTTCGCTGACGAAATCACCACGCGCCTTGCGCTTCTCAGATTCAGGCAGCGCGTCAAACTCGTCCTCGGACAGATCGGCGTAGTCAACATCCTTGCCACGCTCGCCAACGCCAGGCATAACGGGCGGAATACTTCTCTGCCGCTCGACATTCCGATCGATCTTGTCCTTGCCCAGAGCCGGCTTTTCCTTGACCGGTTTGCTCTTGTCGCCTGGCTGTTCCTCGGCTGCGGGCGCATAGCGAGGCGCAATCTTCTCGACTGCCGCAGCGACGGCCTTCGACGGCGACATACCCTGGCGTAGGTAATGGTCACGGCGCGCGATCACATCCTCGATCGCGTCCTGATTGGCTTCGTCCGAGTCGTTGTTCAGGAACGGATACTTGGCCAGTGCATCATCGAGCACCTTCTGCAGGCGTTCGGTTTCGGCACTCTGGTCGCGCTTCTGCAGCTCTTCCTCGGCGGCTTTCTTCGCATCCTGACCGGCCTTGCCCTCGAAAATCTTCAGCTCTTCGGCACGGATCTCGCGACGAATTACCTTGGCCTTATCCGTGTCACCTTCCATCACGGCGGTCATGTAGCGATCTTCTGCCGCGTCGAAGTCATAGGCCGCCGGCGTCTCCGGCTTCTGCTCTTCCGGTTTCGGCGCAGCGCCCTTGAGGCGTGCGTTTTCCTCTTCCAGGCGCAGACGCTCGGCACGCTCTTGTTTCAGCGATTCGTTGACTTCATGGAAGCGCGAGTGCGGTACGACCTTGGACTTACCGCCTTCAGCCAGTTCTGCCAGGGCATCGGCGTCGAGATCAGGGTCATCCTCGGCATCGGGATCATCGGCGTCGTCTTTGTCGTCATCCCCTGGCTCATCGTCCGGATCGCCTTCGGTCTCGGTCAGATCAGGGTCGATATCGTCGCCGCGATCATCGTCGCCAGCCTCATCGTCCGGGTCTTCATCCTCGTCCTCTTCTTCCTCTTCTTCCTCGAAGTCGGAATGCAGAGTCTCCGGGTCGATATCATCGGAACAGTCGACCAGGGTGTTGTAACGCATGCCCAGCGCCAGGTCGGCGCTCGCGTGTTCGGGTTTCATGGCCATGGGTGCCCCCTTGATTGCCGTTGGTGGGTTACTTCTTGGTGATCTGCTGCATTTCGGCCATCTTTTCCTTGGCCATCGCACGGGCCGCAGCCAGGCGCTTCGGGTCCTTCTCGATTTCCTTGGCGCGCAGCAGGGTCCGCATGTCGTCCTCTGCCTGCCATTTCTTGTCGTCGCTCATTGGTGATGCAGAACCTTTCATGCTGGTGCTCCCTCGATCTGCTGCGTTTCAATGCCACTCATGAGCCCCACACCAGGGTTGGCCGGCGTGATGGGATTGGTGTTGGTAGGTAGATTGCCGGCGATGCCAGTGCCCCCCTGGAGTTCCGGCACGATCGGCGGCAGGTCTCGATCGACGTAACCGCCAGAGCGCAATAGCGAATCAGCAAGGCCAGCGGTCAGCGGGTTCGTGGCGATCACGCCCGCCGTCTGGATAGCGCTGTACTGCGCTTCGACGGCACGATTCACCGTCTCCTGGCGGGTCTTGTCTGCCTGGGCCTTGGCAAGCTCGGCGCGGGCTTCGTTGAGCGGATCAGGCTGGGCGGTGGCCTGCTGCTCGATCGCGTCGATAATGTCGTTCTTGTCCGTGACGTTGCTGTGCTTGATCACGAACGAGTCAGGAATGCGCACGCCCTTCTCGCGCATTTCCATGATCTGGGTGAACTGGCTGTTTTCGAACGTCACTTGCATCGGCTGCTCGGAGACAACCACGTCGTATTCGCCGATAGTCAGGTCGTTGAGCACGCTGCCATCTTCGGTCGGATAGTTGACGTACAGATCTTCGGTAACCGGACGCCCGCGGCTGTCCTGCTCGGTGATCTTCAGGATGCGCGGCTCGTCGTAGAAGTCCTGCACCAGCTCAAGGATGCGCTTGGCCATCATGTTGCGAGTCTTGGCCAGGTTATCCAGCGGCACAGCCAGGCCCTGCTGGGCGGCGAACTGGCGAGACTGGATGGCCACGCCACTGATCTCTCGGCCCGTGTTGCCGGTCATCGCGTCATTGATACCGGTGGTTTCGTCGATCATTTGCCCAGCACGGTCGATGACGCGATCAATCCCGGTAGGTATCTGGTTGGGCTGGATCTTCTTCGGTGCCTTCTCGACTGGCGTTTGGTCCTTAAGCACGATTGCGAGGCCGGTTTCAGCCCCTCGATCAGCCATTTCATCGTCCGACATGTTTGCCAGCGTGCCGGACCACCACACCCAACCGCTGTTGGCTGTGTTGTTGATGGTGTGCAGGAACTGGCTCATGGACTTGTTCAGCAACTGCTGAGGGCCGATCGCGTCATCCACCAAGCCGGTCGTCTTGCCGCGACGGAAGAACGGGAAGAACGGCACCACGGTGAAGTGCTTGAACGGGCTCCACTCGTCGAAGAGCGTGTAGTTGTAGGTGGTGATCACCCAGCGCACGCGGCGAATGCGGCGCCTTGCGCGCACAACACCCTGCGCTGCCGCGATCTGCTCTTCGGTCATGCCTTCGATGGTGCGGATATCACCGGTCATGGTGATCAGCACATCGGCATTCTCGGTTTTCCAGAACTGCCGTTCGATCACCCGGATGCGTTTGCTGCCGTCCGCCAGCGTGGCCGACCCCATGTAGCCGGTACTGCCGGTGTCTTCATTGCCGAACTTATTGCGCTCTTCGTCGGCCTCGTCGTCGCCAAAGTCCTGATCCTCAAGGTCTTCCTTCTCGCACTTGTCGCGAGCTTCCTTGCCATACAGATCCTCAATCTCGTCCAGGGTCAGCCAGCGCGTGATGATCACGTCCGACCACTTGTCTGGGTCGTAGCTCTTGGCGTCTGGATCAGGGATGACGTCTAGCGGGTCAAGATCGGTGATAGAGATCTCGCCCAAGATCGAATCTTGATAGCTGATGCGGATATCGAAGTAGCCGCGCTGCTGGATCAGACCATCTGAGAAAACTTGCGTCTCTATCCAGTGCAGGCCGGTGTTATCGCCGACCTGCTTGGCCACCTTGCTCAGCACCCTGGCCTTGTCTTCGTCAGCGCCCTGGCCGCGCGGCTGAAAAGCGATATCCATGCGGTTCTGGATCTGGTACCCAATGGCGGTATTCAGCTTGGGCTTGACCTGATTAAACTCCAGGGCTGGGCGCCCCTCGGCCTCTAGCGTCTCGCGATCTTCTGGCGTCCACTGCCGGCCACCACCCATGTAGAAGTTTTCGCACTCGCGCGCTTTCCGGCAGAAGCTCTGATGCCCACGCATGCGCCCGTACTCGTAGCGCTGCCAGTTTATGTTCGCCTGCTCGTCTCGGTTTCCGGACATTCGCTACGCACTCATCGCTGATTTGCGGCCTTTGCCGGCAATCAGCCGGCGCTTCCATTCGGGCACTTCTATGTCACTGGAGGCGATTGGCAATGCGAACGTGAGTGCCAGCGCGTCGCCGGCGTCGGGTGACTTCTTCAGTTCTTTCTTGATCTCTTCCTTGGAATCGAGCTTGATCTGGCCGTTTGAGCTGTACCGGTAGCCTGGCGCTGTCAGATCAGCATGCAGCTTGTCGCAGTCTGGGATGCTGGGCGGGATTATGTCCGCAATCCACTCGGCCATTTCCCCCCACATTTCAGAGCGCTTATTGAAGTACTTGCGCTGGTCGGTGGCCTTGCCGCCGAAGTTCACCGCCGTTACGCGATCGCCATAGCCCAGCTCGACCAGGCGATCGTAGATACCAGCGCCCAGGCCGCCGATATCGACGAAGACGCGGCGGATGGTCTTGTCGTCCTCAAGCATCCGCACGACCACCCCGACCACAGCCATGGTGTCGAACTGGTCGATCTTCTCCAGCCCCCAGGCCTTGCGCCCCTGACGGTGGATGATCGCGGTAGAGTCGTCGCCGAAGCGCGCCGGGTCGACACCAACGACATGAGCGCCGATCGCCTGCAGGTGAGCCGGGTTGACTTTGCGCGCCCTGGCAACGGCCAGCGTGTTGACCAGAGCCTTGTGGCCAACTCGCTGAAACGCCATATCTGGCGTGGCCGGGTACTCTTGATCGAACCAGGCGAAGTCGCCCTTGAAGTCGGTGTAGACCTTTGCTTGGCGCCATGCCATCTGCTCGTCGCTGAGCCCGAACGTCTCCTGATATTCGGCTTCCTCTGGCGACAACTCGAAGTCGCGCGGCACCTCGCGCTGATACTCGCGCTGGATGAACCAGGGGATGAACACCGCCATGTAGTCGCTTTTCTCGGCGACGGCCAGCGTCCACATTTCGTGGAAGAGGTTGGCCAAGCCGTTGGCCGTTGACTCCAGAATCGCCTCACTGCCTGCGACCAGGGGCAACGTCTGCCCGAGACCCGCCATGATGTTGATTGCGTTCGGCCAGAACGCCACTTCTGAACCATGCAGGTACTGGATCGTGTCAGAGCGGCCGGCGTGCTTACTGCCTGCCGTGGCCACCTTGTAACCGCTGCGCAGCTTGGCGAAGTTCAGTTCGGTGTCGCTGTTGTTCTTCGTTGCCGGCTTGAGCGTGGCATCGCTCAGCTCGTAATAGGTCTTGGCGATCCGGAAAAGGTTCTGGGTCGCTGCGTCGAGGTGGGTGATGATCATGGTGCGCTTGCCGAAGCGCATGCTGGTGCGTTTGTAGAACCTGGCCGCCACGTAGGTGCTGATACCCTGCTGCCGCCCCTTCAGCACGATGACGCGAACCCAGCCTCTCGCAGCCAACTGCTGCTCGATCTTTTCATGCAGTGCGCGCTGGGCATCATTCCACTCGAACGGCAGCACCTTGCCGCTCTTGTCGCGGATTTTCAGGTTCTTGGCGCAGTAGAGCTCGTCATCCTCGATGAGCCTGGCCAGGAGATTGTCGGCAGTTGACATGCGCACCCTCACTTCTGTGAGGGCTACGGAATGTCACTGGTAACGAGCCAGCAAGCCAGTCTCCCCATAAAATAGCTCTACAAGCTATTTGGGAATGGCGATGCAGGTGGAGTGAAGTTGGCGGTATAACGTGCCGATTTAGTCAGCCGAAACTGTTCCAAGTGCCCTAAAAATGGCGAACTGCCGAGAAGATTCTGTCCTAGCCGCAAAATTGAAAACGTGTAGTTGTTCGAGTCGATGTAGTTCGAACCTTGCTGAACACCGTCAATAAATACCCGTGTAACACCAGAGGCGCGACATATGGCTACGTGATAGAAAACGCCATTAGAAAGCGAGGTAGTTGTTACCCTCGTCGCGCCGTTTGCGAAAAAAACAAGACTGCTAGTTGAATTAGGCTGGAAGAGCACTAGGTTTGTCGTTACGGTTCCTGCTCGATTGTCAATCAGGGTTCCACCGCCTGCCGATCCAAACTGCGTACCACGAAAAAACGTCTCTACTGTGAAATCACCTGTACCTATGCTGACTGCAGCATCCGAGCAATCAAGCCTCCCTCCACCGAAAAGCCCAGAAGAACCGAACTTGCTGAACGCAGTGTCAACTTCTACCGCCCCATTACGCGCCCAGGTACGCCCTGCGCTATCGGGAAATGTAGTCGCCCCATCTACACCGGAAAATGGCAGTAGACTAGAAACCGATCCCCATAGCGGATCACCTCCCCCAGAAGTGGGCGAGAACGAGTATGGGTTCAGAACCATCGTCATGGTTGATATCCAACCAGAGTAACTTTCAGTCCTTTCGCAGTACCGTCGCCGATCTGATCAATGTCGATGGTGATCTCTGCATCTGCAGCAATGGCCGAATCTGATATGACCGGTGCAGTCACGGCTGTTGCACTCGTCTTCTCGGTGTTGTCGATGGTCAGCTTCGTGGAAAGGATCGAAACACCGGCCTCGTTGATATCGACGGTGAGAATTGACCCACCAGCTTGTGCGGTTGTCAGCGACGCGAGCACGCCAGTTACCGTGAAGGCATAGGGCATACGGAACGTGACCTTGGCTGTGCCAGCCGTTAGCGCCGTTGTTTCGTCGCTGCACGCGATGATGATAGGCACCAGCACCTGAACAGCGCCCGTTCTGCCATTAACCGATGACACCGCACCGCCGGATATGGATAGATCGCCACTCCCGAGCAGACTGTTGCCATTGATGGTCTTGATGTTGGTCGCGCTGACAAGGGTGTCCTGCTTGCCGCTGACGGTGGCGATCAGGTCGGTAATCTGTTTCTGCAGCTTACCGAACGCCACCAGTACGCTGTCAGAGCTGGTTATCGCAGTACCAGTGGCCAGGCTAAGGCCGCTGAGTACGACGGCCAGGACGCGCGCAGCGGTGTGGTAGAGGTTGGTCGCGCCCTCGGCCAGGCTGTCGGTGTTGGCGTTCGCCGTGGCTCCAGCAGCTATCCCACCGAGTTTCGACTTCTCTGCATCGGTGTAGGCGTTGGTGTCCGGGTTGCTCTCGTAGAGCGTCTTCACCTGGGCGGCAGTGATAGGATCGGCACTGCCGGCCTGGGCGACCCACTCGCTGTCGCTTTCGTCCCATATGTAGCGCTGCACTGGCGCACCCGCACCAGCGTCAACGTCGGCGTAGTCGCCTTCTTCTGCAGTTGGCAGGGCCGTCTGCAGCGCGGTGAAGTTGATGAACGTGCCGCGGTAGTGGCTGCCTTCCAATCCCGCCAGCTTGGCCTTCTCTGCCGCGGTGAAGTTCTCCTGGCTCAGGCCGTAGCCGGCGACCTTGTCGACCTTTAGGTCGAGTTGCACGGACAATGCACCAGGCTGTACGGCGGTATCAGCCAGAGCGCCCTGCGCTGCCGTTGCGGCACCGATATCGCCAGGCCCGGTAGGAATGAATGGCTTGTTTGCAAGGTCGGAATAACTGCCGCTGAGCGCAACAGCGGCCAGGCTGGCTGCGTTCGCTGGGGTGTACGCCAGCGCTGCGGTCACATCGGTGCCTGTCAGCGTCACAGCCCCGGTGCGGGTGTTGAAACTGCTCACGCCAGCACTACCACCACCGCCAGTACCAGGCGCACCGCGCAGGCCGGCAAGCACAACCACCGGAGTTCGCCGCGGCGCAGCACCCAGGACAATGGGATTGGCCACCTGGCCGGCGGCGATTACCTTCATGCGGTCACCTCGTCAGCAACCTCGATATCGCTGATCGCAGTCAGCGGATAGACCTCGCCGCCCGGGGCGATCGCTTCCACGTCGTACTTGCCTCGCTTCCACTCAAGTGCTGCAGCGGTGGCGGCGTCCATCTTGAGCACGAACGCGCTATGCGCAACGTCCACCTCGATCTCTCCGTCCGGGCTCTCGGACGGGTCGCTGTGCCAGGTGAACAGCACTTCACCACCAACGCCCTTGCGCACCTGGGCGCGGCAGTGCCAGCCCGTCAGATCCATGGGCTTGTTCAGCACCAGCAGTCCGGAACCGCTGAAGGCCTTCCAGCAATGCGCGTTCAAGGCGTTCAACTCGACGGTGTCGACGTCGACCAGCTTGGCGAGCTGGCTTTCATCATCCGGCGTGTTGAGCTCGGCCGGCGCCCTTACACAGGCCACACGCACCGGCCAGCCATCCGGCACGCCGTGCCCTACCACCGTCAGGCGCACAGGCGCAGTGCTCGGCATACCAGTGATCGGCAGATACAGCAGATCGTCCTCGGCGTACAGAAAGCCAAACTCGAACGTCTTGCCGCGCTGGATAGTGATAGGGATTTCAGGCGCCGACATGCCAGTCTCCTTACTCGCTGCTCTCAGCAGGACGCGCAGTGCGCGGCAGGAAGATCAACGGGACATTGGCGGGATGAACGCGGACCACGGCGTCGTGATCAAGCTCGAGCGGAATGCCCTCGACTTTCACGATCGCGCCCTTCTCGAGGAAAACGCGCACGCACCGATCCTGCTCCGCTGCCAGGTCGATACCGATAGCAGGCTTGCCAGCAAGCTGGCTTTCCAGGGATTCAGTCTTCGCGGCCTGGCCCTTCTGGTACGGCATCCACTTCGCGAAAAAGCTGCCAACAACCATGTCGCAGCCGTCCTGCACCAATGGCACGCTGCACACGCTGAACTGCTCGCCGTTCTGATCCCAGACGGTGAGGTTCACCATGGTGTCGCTGTGGACGTAGGCGATCACTGCAGCCAGTGGCTGCGTGGGGTTACCGAAAGCCAGCTTGCGGCCGGCCATGTAGCCAGCGGTCGGGATGAAGTGCAGCACGCGGCCGACGGTAGGAGTGATACGGGTCATTGTGGTGCTCCGATGATCTTGCACTGCCTGTGCAGGGTTGATTTACGAAACCGACCCTATGTCACTGGCCAAGACTGGCAAGCACCCACAAAAAAGCCCGCACTCGGCGGGCTTTCTCGCACCAGCATCTGTCAGGAAGGCGACTCGCTGGCGACCAGTACCAGATCCATTGCGCCCTGGAACACGGCGCCGGCGCTGGCGATGCGCATATCACTGCGCAAGATCGGCGTGCGTCCGACGTCGGGCACAGGCAGCGACAGACGCTGCAGGCCATAGACGCTGACCTGGCCAACATCGCGGGCCAGGTCGTGCGCAGCAACGGATTGCACAGCGACAGCAGGCAGGCCAGCGTCGCGCATCGGCTCAGCCATAACAGCGCCGCCGGCCAGCGCCAGGGCGATCAGAGGTACCAGCATGGATTTCGTCTTGAGCATGGGGAAAGCCTCTTGGTTGGTAACGAATCGATCAGATCGACTGCACCACCTGGGTATGTCACTGCGCGGCCCTGGCAACTATCCCTCGCCCATTAGGCGCTTCAGGCGCTCTTCATACGGCTCTTCATGCTCCTGCTCGTCGAGGTTGTAGGCCTGGCGCTCGAGCGGGATCAGGTTCTTCAGTGCCGTGGACAGATCGCGCAGCACGCCGGCATGCGTCGGCAGGCCTACCAGCTTCAGCATCTGATTGCGCCGCCTACTGTTCTCGTCGCCCTTGGTTTCCTCACAGATCGCATCCTCGATCTCTTCCCGGTGCGTCGCGGCCTCTTCGAGCTGCTGAAACAACATCGCCACCAGGCCATGCCCCTTGGCGATATCGCGACGGTGCCGACCGATCACCTGCAGGTTGGTCTGCACAGCGGTTTCGATATCCGCGGGCGTGGGGGCGTTTCCGTCAGAGGAAACACTGTTTCCATTCGGTGTTTCCTTCGACTCCTGTTCCTTGCGTGGCGCGGTCAGCAGAGCAGCACGGGTGCGCTCTCTGACTTCCTGGCTCGCGTCCTGAGTCCAACTGTTTGCCTTCGCCTTCTTGGAGATAGCACCAGGGGTTGTGTCGTGCTTCGTGGCCAGAGCACGCAGCGATAGCTGGCCTACCCTGTAATCCCGCTCGATCGCTTCCCAGTCGATTGGCTTGCGCTTGGTCATCGAATCACCTCCCATAACTTCCGCTCCTGCGGCGTGCGCGGCTGCTCAAACGGCTCCGGCCTGAACTCATACACCTGGCTACGATGCCGGTAGCAGCAGTGAAGGCCCGACTGCTCGGATAGCTCCTTCGCCATGGGGTGACTGCACACCGCTCCGCCGACTCTGGCGACGTCATGCCTGCTAACGACTCGCCGCACCTCAGCAAGCAGGAAGCCGAACACGCGACCGGTTCTGCGGCCACCGGTCACAACAACAGCGCTACTCATGCTCAGCACTAGTCACAGTGACAGAAGCGTGACCGGTCACACCGTCCAGCGTGACAGCGTTCGGCTGCACTGCCTGCATCGCAGCGCGGCGCAGCTCATGGATGCGCGTGCCATTGGCGCGAATGTGCTCGGACATCTGCTCGGCTGCACCAGTGATCACCTCGCCCAGCGCCTCGAACTGGCATGTGATATGCCCATCGTTCACGCTGTGCTGCACGTTCTGGCCATCGAACTGCACCGTGATCTGGATGCGCCAGCGCTGGCCACCTGGCTTGCGCACACCGAACGGGCGAGCGATGTACAGGCGATAGATGCCATGGCGCGGTACCTGATGCTCGACGAACAGGCGCCGCGGCCCCTCGTTGAATACTTCCGCTAGGGTCTTGCCCTGGATCTGGTCAGCCGCCTCCTGGGCGACCTCCTGCAGGGTTTTGGCTTCCATTACGCGCTCCTACGTGAAATCTGACGGTCTGCATCGGCCTGACGCCTTGCGGCTTCGCGTAGCGCCGCGCGCCGAGTGCGCCAACAGTCGGTTACGCTGCAGGCGAAGCGCGCCACGTCCGGATGCATGCGGTACGGGTGAGCCTGACCAGGTTGCGGCTGTGGCTCCCTGGTGCTGGCGATCAGATACTCAGCCACGTCGTACCGACAGGCGCCGGCATGATCGAGCATGGTGCGATTGACGATGAATACAGTGCGGCCGGCGCGGAGTTCGTCGGCACGATAGGTCTTGCGTCGCATGGTCTGCCCCCATGTTCGCGATTGGTTGGGAGGGTTACGGCGCCAACTTGCACACCCTGTGCAAGCTGACGAGCTCTTCCTGCAAGCTCAGGATCTGGGCTCGCTGGACTTTGAGGCCGGCAACGAGGGCTGGATAAGCTCGTCGAGCAGCGGCTGTAAGTTCTGGGGTTCCTGCATCAGGCTCGCCGGCAGCGGCCCCGGCTGTCCCCACTCGCACTGCGGGGCAGGTGGCAGCGACTCGCAGCCCGCAAGTGCCGTCAGCAAGGCAGCGATGCATAGATTCGGCATAGTCTTCGGCACGTTGTTTCTCCTTCAGAAAGGCGCTCTCGCGCGTCGCCTGGTCGTTGGCCAGCTCGCGCTGCAGCCGTATGGTTCCGCGCAGGGATTCGACTGCCGCCGCATGCTGGCCGGCCAAGGTCACGGCGTTGTCACGCTCGAGCGCAACAGTGTCGAGGCGCAGATAGAGCAACGTCACGGCAATGGCCAGGCCAGCGCATGCGGCGATCAGGGCGCGAGTCATTGGACGTTCCAGCACTTGGCGTGGCGCTCAAGTTGGCGAGTCCACACACCCCAGCAGCGCTGGTTGGGCTTGCCGTTAACCACGGTTGAACAGTCATAACCAGCGGCGTATCGCCACCTCAGCAGCGCTTCGCAGGCCTTCGGGTGCTCGCCTGCCAGCAGGTGCGTGCGCATCGAAGACGATCGCCAGTTGCCGATGCCGTATTGGCCGACGAAGTCGAGGTAGAGGTCGTATTCCTCCTGATACAGCTTCACGCCAGGCAGAGACGCCTGGAATCTGCGCTCTTCCTCGCTGTGCAGCGCCCGGGCCAGTTGTTGGGCGCGCTCGCGGGTGATGGGATGATCTGCCAAGGTGACGGGCGTACCGTCTTCGTAGCGGGTCGAGCCGTGGCCGATGGTTGGCACGTCGCCCTTGGTCGGGATGTGCGGGGCAAGCAGTTCGACGCCATCCTTCTGCACCACTGGGCTTTCGCCCTCGCTCTTGATCCAGGCGCCAAAGCCGGCCAGGCTGAGCGTCAGCGCCGTGACGGCAATTCGATTGCGGATGCTCATTGTTGCCGCCCTTCAAGGCCACAGCGCTCGCGCAGTGCCTCGATGCGAGCCAGGCTCTCGGCCTGCTCGCGCTTATCGCGTCGGTGCTGGAAGTAGAAATTCACCGCCAGGCCCAGGACAGCGATCAGCACGCCTGAGAGGCCTATCCAGTTGATCTGCGCCAGCCAACCCAGCACACCGGCTATCGCGCCGGCCTGGGTCACCTTGTTGGCTGCGGCAGCGCCGACTACCTCGATCACCCCATCATGAACTTGCTGTGCCATGCCATCGCTCCCGTGCTGGCTTCATGTGCATGGAAGGCCACGCTATGTCACTGGAAGCGGTCGGCAAGCGCTTGCAGATTCCAGCGCGTGACATAGCGTCGGAACCTCACTCACAAAGAGGGCATCACCCATGGGGCAGCAGAAGTTCAACATCGACAAGGTGAGCGACGACCAGTACTTCGCCGTGACCGAAGCCATGGCGCTGGCAGGCGCTGCATTTGAAGAGAAAGGGCCGGAAACCCTACTGATCATCAGCCTGGGCGCCGAAGGCGAGAATGACGCGATTCTCGCCGGCAGCCTCGCCGATGGCCGCCTGGAAAAGCTCGAGGCGCTACTGCAGCAGTTGAAAGACCGCGCCGAGGACGAAGAGCCCGACGACGCGATCGTGCTGCATCTTGAAGAGAAGCCTGACTAGGCCTCGCTCAGCACCCAAAGGGACTTTTTCACGTCATCCGGTGTTGCCGGCTCTGCCGGCATCGCCACCGTAGTCGTTGCGCCGAACTCTTCCGCCAGCACCTGCTGGATACGCTGCATAACTGCCGACTTAACGCCGTTTGGAACTCCGGTCACCACAACATGCGCTACCGGCGGGATCTTGATTTCAAGGGTCGTCATCTGAATTGCTCCGTTGATGGTCATCTTTTTCCGCAGTTGCGCGGGTACCGCCATAGGGCTGTTGAAAGGTGTCCTGCGCAGGTAGGGCTGGAATGCATCACTCCATGAATCCCCCCGGTACCGCCGCTGGCGTACCGTGTCCCACGCAATCCCCAAGCGCGCAGCCCAATCACGCGCCGGCATTTCCATCGATACCTGAACCACACGCCCGCCCAGCGACAGGCGCACAGGAAGATCTGCAGCACACAGAACGTCTTCGCGCATGGTCCCCTCCCACTTAACGAATCAGCCCCTGCTCACGCAGGATGCGGTACTGCTCGGCCAGCCAGGCCTGGAATACTGGGTCTTTCACTTGTCGCCGCCCTTCCACTCCAGCTCCCTGGCGTTATCCAGCGCTCCCTTCACGCTGCAGGCGGCATCGTGCTGGTCGGCAGAGCAGCTTTCTTCATCCTCGATCTCGTCGCGCATGTAGCCCTGTAGGTACACGCCAGTGGCGTCGCGGAGAGTGCGAAGGGCTTCGAGTTCGGCGTATAGACCGGCAGGGATGCGGCTCACCTGGGCAGGCTGCGGGGCCGTGTAGAGTGGTCGGCAATGCGCCATCGACTCCTTCTCGCCCTGGTTGAATGGCTGGCATGCCATGTGCACAAGGCTTTGCGATACGTCCCAATATGCCACCGGAGCCTGCCCCTCTTCCGGCGCCCCAGCTTCCTCCAGCTCATAGACGCCGTACCCTTTCAGTTCCAACTGTTTGAGCAGGCCAAGACCGGTATCGATGTAGTCGCCACCACCGGCCTTGCTGGCGATGCTCATTGCCTCACCGAGCCGCCAGGCACCCTGGTTGTCCGGCTGGTACTGGTAGGTGTACGCACGGCAGGTACCTGGCACGTCGTAGGCCTTGCCGTAGATGCCCAGCTTGTAGATCGATACGGAATCACTCATGACCCACCCCCTGGCCAATGAAGTGAACCGGACGCACACACAGAATCCCTTCCGACAGTTCGATACCGATGGTTCCCTTGACGATCTGGCGGCATTGTTCGGATGCAGTGGACTGATCCTGATGCTGGTACCAGCCGGTAACGGTGCGAGCGAGATTCGCAGTGCCGGTTATCACCGAGAGCACCACCAGCACCCACACCGCCCAGGAAGGAACCTGAATGAGCATGTATTTCTTCGGTCTGGTCACAGTTGAGTCTCCTGCTTTTTCAGGTCGCGCAGCAGCGCCCGGTAATGGGCGGTGATCTGCTTGAGTTCGTCGATGGTGTATTTGCGGGGACGGTGATCGGCTTCCAGCGCTTCCACAGCCTCGAGGCCGATACGCTCGATCAGGCCAGCACGGAAGCCGTTGCGCACCGATTCACCCTTGCGGGCGTACTTGGCTGAGCCACCGTTGCAGCCTTTGCACTGCAGCCAGATGTTGTTCTCTTCCAAGCGCAGTTCTGGCCGCGCGCCCTTGCTGAGAAAGTGGCCACCGTCCCATGCGCCGCCTGTTTTCCAGCCCTGGGCGGCTTCGATCTCTGCCTGGCTCTTTCCGCAACTGATGCAGCCGCTACCGATCGACAGCTCATAAACCCGGCGGTACGCCTGCACGGCACTGGTGGCTTCCTGCACGTAATCGCCATGGCTTCTCAGCTTTTCCCGGCGTTCCTTGATCTCGCGACGCTCGCGCTGATCGATGGCCATGCGCGCCTTCTTCTGGTTGGCAGGCTGATCAGCGATCGCCAGGCCGCACTGCCAGCAGCAGACCTTCTGGCCGATCTTGGGCGTGAATTTCACGTCGCAGGCTGGGTTGTCGCACTTGCGCTGGCGGGGCTTGCGCTCGGCAATGCCGCTGGCCTTGGCCTTCAGCGGCGTCTTGCGCTTCAGTTCGGTGCGCTTCATACAGAGGCCTCCCACAGGTGCTTCTGCCCCTGGTTTGGCGTCTCCACTCGCGGCCGGCTTGGGCAGTTCCAACTGCCGCCCCCGCGCACACCGACTAGCTTCCAGCCGCTGCCGCGCAGGCTTGCACCTGGCTCGCTGGCCAGCACATAGGTGATCAGTCGGCGGTACCCGAGCGCTTTGGCAGCCCGCCAGGCGGCGCCATACAGCATCGAGCATCCATTGCGCACGCCGTCGGTGCAGCAGCGGGTAACCTCAAGAGTCGCGCCGTCATCCATGTGGCGCGCGACAGGGCGACCAATGATCGCCACGCCAACAATCTGGTCGCCGACAGCAAGGCCAATGCTGAATTTGTGTCCCTGCACACGACCGTGGTGCCGGTGGTGCCGCTCAACGAAAGAGTTCGCCTCGGCGAGGGTCATGGGCACGATGTTCACTGCTCACGCTCCCCAGGCATCAGGCCGGTCATGTTCTCGATCGCTTCTTCAGTGAGGCCTGGCCAGTAATTCTCGATCAGGTGCTGGCAGATGCCGCGCCAGAACTCCTTGAAGCGCTCTTCGGTCATGTAGTCGAAGGCGATCGACTCAGGTACCTGGCGCATTACGCGGCCCAGGTCGGGAATGTCGAAGGCTTCGAACGAGCAGCACACGCCGGCGTCGAGTTGCAGTTTCTTGATGGTGGTGTGGGCGTCGAGGCCCTGGAACTTGTCGACCTGCTCGGCGACCACCCGGCCGAGGGCGTGCACCAGACGGTGAAACTTCACGTTGCGCGCTTGCTTGATCTCGCAGCGGACCTGATCGCCAATGCGATACTGGCGCTCGCGGCACAGGTACTGGTCAATGCTGCTGTCAGGGCAGAAGCCAGCGATCAGTTCGCCAGTCTGCGGGTCCATCAGTTTGCGCAAGCGCATATATATCGGGCGCTGGGCACGCGCCTGGCGCTTCTTCTTGGCCTCTGGTGTCTCGGCCTTTGGTGTTGTGGCTGTCGCTGCCTTACCCATGGCGCACCCCCTGCTGATCTGTGTTCAGGGCAGGCTGATCCCAGCCATAGGCACGGTTGAAACACAGCGGGTCCATGCGCATATACGGGACTTCGCCGATGCTCACCGGCTCTACCTGGCCGCGAATGTCGTAGAACTGGTCGCCGATTTTGGTTAGTACGTGGGCGCTGTCGTACCAAGGTTCGGCATCAGGGAATGCCTGCTTCAGCAGCAGATAGACCCGGAAACAGCCTCCATTCAGGCCGTACCTGGCCATATCCGGGTGCACGTCGCGCAGGGCGGCGATGAATGCGAGGACGTCAGCCATTGGCAATGTCCCTCGCATGCATGGCCATGGCTTCGTCGATACTCGCGCGAAGGTTCATGCCGCGGCGCTCGGTCTTATAGCTTTCGCCGAACTCATTACGGTCATTGGTGACGATGCAGCCGCTGTCGAGACGGGCCTTGTCCAGTTGCAGCCGGCCGATCACCGCAGCAATCTCGCCAGGCAACTGCTGCATGAACGTCAGGGTGCAGTCAGGCGAAACAGCAGCACCACACGCAGTTGCGCAGTCGCTGATGACCATGCGAAGGGCCATCACCTCGTCCAGCAGCGACAGGATGTTCTGCGCTTCGCTCAGGCACTGGTACTCTTCGATCTGCGCCGGCAGCATCGCGGCCTCTTCGGCGGTGAAGTCTTCGCCGTGCGCATCGCGGAGCATGATCAACGCCAGTTCGCGCAGGCGCTGTTGCTGTTCTGCGTTCACTGGTCCACCTCCTGCACAAGGGCGATGATGCTTTCCACACCCTTGGCGAAGCTGGCAGGCTTGCACTGCATGCACTGGCGCAGCCGGTCGACCAGTTGAGGTCTGCCGCCCTGCAATTCGAGCAGCAGGCGACCATCGCGAACGATATCGAGCGCGTGCTTGCGACCTTCGAGGTAGCCGACGCGGTCGAAGTGTCCAATCTGCGCAATCATGTTCACCGCACACCTCCCCGGCCGATCACGGCCAAACGCCCGTCGGCCACCAGCACACGGCGATGGCCACGGATCAGAATCAGTTGGTCACCCTCACGCGCTACGCAGTAGTTGCGGGAGAGCAGGAAATCGACGGACTCCCGCAGATCGCTCTGCAGGCGGCGCTCAAGCTTCATGGCTGTCACCTCGACGGATGCGGAGCTTGGCCAGCAACTGCTGGCGGGCCTGTTCTCCGGTGAGTTTGTCCAGGCCCTGCACGCGCATGACGCGCTGTACGAACCGTTCGCCGCGGCGCTCGGCCTGCTCTGGCGTCAGTTCGCGGCCTTCGCTCTGGTCTTCGATGCCCTGGCGCGGCGGCTCCAGCGGCAGGCCGAGCGATTCACGGCGGCGCAGCTGGTAGTACGCATGGTCGAAACGCTTGCGCAGGGTTTCTTCGGGAATGCTGCTGCAGCGCAGGTTGAACCAGCCGACAGCACTGCCAGCCAGGCGCACAGCCTCATGGCTCCAGTTGTGTCGGCCAGGGTTCGCGCAGTGGCGCACCACCTCACGCCAGGCGATATCGTCGGCGGGAAAGCCCAGATCCTCGGCAGTCGGCGTGCACAGCTTCACGAACTTGCCGACACTGGGCGCGAAGTCGGTTTCGAGTGCGCGGCAGGCTTCGATGCCGTAACGCAGCTGGTCGATGGTGTTGATCCCCGAGCGCATAAACCCTTTCACCCAGGAACGCTTGGCGCGGTTCTCTGCGGCATCGTTCGGCCAAGCCTGGCGCCACGCCGGGAAAATACTCTTCAGCTCGTCGAACAGTTTGTTGACGATCAGCGCAGTCTCGGCGTTCGGCTTCTTGGCCACGTTGTCGCGGACCTGCTCAGCAGGCAGGTTGGGCAAAGTCTTCAGCACATCGGTCGCGGTTTTCATACACCGTCGTCCTCTTCGATCCAGCGCGTATTGTTCGAATTACTCTTCGCGGCACCGCCGCGGCCTCTTTCAACCAGCCTCGCTTGCGAAGTCCGCATCCAGCGCTGCCAGGTGGCCTTCCAGTCAGCCATTGGCTTGCCGTTGCCCTTCCAGTAGTCGAGGAACTGCTCCAGCTCCCAATCCAGATTCACGTCGGGCGCCTTCTCCTTCGCCCAATCCAGCATTTCGATCGTCACCACGAACGGCAGCGGCAGCGGCTTCTTCGGCTTGGCGCGTGCGCCTTCCGCCTTGGCCTTCGCTGCCGGCTTCTTCGCCGTCTGCCCCTGTGACTGGTCACCAAGGGGGGCTATAGGGGGTTCTATTCCCTGTCCCTCTCCCTCTCTATTCCCTGTCCCTCTCTTAGCCGTGTCAGGTGCGTGACATGTCACCGTGACAGGTCCGTGACTTGTCACGCCTGAGTCCGGCAACTCCAGTGCGGCGAATGCCTCGCGCAGCGCCTTGGTCGGCGTGTTGTACGGCAGCACCTGGCCGGCCTCGCGCAGCGCTGCGAACATCTGCGCCCGGTCTTGCCGCTCCTTTTCCTTGCGCTTGTTCTCGCTCTCCTTCGCCGCCCGGTGCTCGACTCGCTGCGCCCAGGCGTCGATCGCTTTCTCAGCGACAACGGGGTGATACAGGCGCCCGTCTGCGCACTTCACGAACCCTCGCAGCGCGCCATCGCGCACCTTCTTCCAACTCTTCAGGTCACGGCCGAACCCTGCATAAGCAGCCAGGGCCTGCTCGGCATCCGGCAGAGAACCGGCCGGTACCTGATTCCAACTTGCGCACCACAGCAGCACCGCGGCGCGGAACTCGTCACCGCTCGCCTCGATCGCCAGGTCGCTGTCACGTAGCCGGTTCACATCCAGCGGCATGAACGGCAACCCGCGAAGATCAACGTCAGCAGGCACCAGCGGCGCCGGCAGATCAGTGGCTGTCATCAGCACCCTCGGCAGCCAGGTAGTCGGTGACGATTTGCACTGTCGCTTGTTCGGGCGTAATGCCCTTGCTGCGCGCGTAGTGCTCAAGCCTGATGCGCTGCACCGCAGGCATTTCCGCCATCGACTCGCGCGCCAGATCGTCGATCTGTTCCGGTGTTGGTGTTGTCATGCCCATAAGGGCCTCCCGAGGGCCTTCAGGCCGCTGCACTGGTTGCTTTACGCTCTTCCTCGTCGAGCCAACGCTCGACGATTTCCCGCACCAGCACCGCGCGGCGTTTCCGCTGCTTGCGGCACTGGTCCTCGATGCGATCGAGGGTTTCATCGTCGAAACGCGCCTTGATTTCGTTGTGCTTCACCGGGGGAAACATGCAGAACTCCTTACGCCACCTCTTGGGCTGGCACCTGATCCATGAACCTTTCTGGGTACAAGATCTGGAGTTCTGTCAGTTCGCCGCCGAATACCAGGCACAGCTTCTCGGCCAGCCCCGGCGAAGCGGTTTGTTTGCCGCGCTCAATACGGGAGAGGTTCCCGGTATCCAGGCTGCAGTTGATTTCGTGCAAACGGTCGACGACGTGCTGCAGACGCCATCCACGCTGCTTGCGTGCTTTTCGCAAAGGGGACATGCAACACCTCCTAGGTGGTCTCCTGAAAATATTCTGCTCTATAAGCAGATTGCACGGCAAGCAGAATCTGCGCAACAAGCTTTGTCGTCTGCGCTGGACTCAAGGAAAATTGGCGTATGAAGATTGGCGCAACTATTCGAGCTGCACGCAAAGCGAAGAAATGGACGCTGGAACGTCTCGCCCATGAAGCGGGTACTGACACCGGCAACCTTTCTCGCTTGGAGCGTGATATGCAGGGGGCAAACAAGGATCTCTTAGAGAGAATCCTGCAGCTCCTTGATATCTCTTTAAGCGGATCTCAGGGCTTCGACACGAATGTCAGCGAGGCCCTGCACGTTAAAGGACGAGTCCCACTGATCTCTTGGGTTCAGGCCGGCTGCTGGAGTGAAGTGTCTGATATCTACGCGGTTGGCGACGCCGAAGAATGGCTGCCCTGCCCCGCAGCCCATGGGCCGCGGACCTTCGCCCTCCGGGTGCGCGGACTATCCATGTACAACCCGAGCGAACGCCACTCCTTCAACGATGGCGATATCATCTTTGTCGACCCGGATCGGGATGCGATTCACAAGTCCCTGATCGTGGCCAAGCTCACCGACACCCAGGAAGCCACCTTCAAACAGTTGCTTATTGAGGGTAGCCAGCGATTCCTTATGGCCCTGAATCCGTCCTGGCCAGATCGCATATTCGCCATCAACGGCAATGCAGAGATCTGCGGTGTCGCGATCGCCAAGCATGAGCCTCTGATCTAGCCCCCACCACTAACCGCACAAACCAAGCCCGCCATTGAGCGGGCTTTTTTTTGCGACCTTTCGATTTTCTGCTCTTGACACAGATTTGAGTCTGCTCATAATGCAAACCATAAATCTGCTCTTTAAGCAGAATTTGCGAGGTCTAGAATGTATCTGCATCCCGAAAAGATCAACAGCGCACAGCCGCTTCCGTATCCGGGTCTGCCGGAGCGTGAGGCAATCCGCAAGCGTGCACTGGGCATCATGCAGCGCCAGGTGCTGAACGAACTGCAGCAGGGCGAACCAAAGCTTTGCCACGCCTTCACCCAGTTCTGCACCGATCGCTTCGATGAAGCCACCAGCTATGCCCTGTGCGTCTCCCGCATCGTTGGCGACAAGGCCGAGCAAAAGAAGGCCGACAAGCTGGTCACCGAGCATGTCGAGAAGTGCCGCCCGCTGTTCGTGGCCGAAGAAGTCGAGCGCCGCATCATCGGCGCCAAGTTCGAAGCACTGGGTCTGCCGCAATGATCCGCAGCGATGCTTGGCGCCGGAACCTCGACCCGCGCGATCCCAACTACCTCGACCCGCTCACTGATGAAGAGCTGGCCGAGCAAGAGGATGACAAAGCCTGGCTGGCAGAGTGCCGCGAGCAGGATGCGGAGGTGGCTTATGTCTAAGGCAGCCAACTACCGCGCCCCCGCTACTGGTCAGTTCATTTCTGAAAAGACCGCGAAGCACCTTGACCTGATGTTCATGGCCGAGGACTTCAAGCGCTGGGCTCTCCAAGCATCTGCAGCCGGCCGCAAGGACGAAGCACGCGATATGGCTCGTCGTCACAGCGAACTGAAGCGTGAAGCCCAGGCAGCACTTCGTGATTCCGAGGTGGCTTATGTCTGACTGGCAGAAGACCAAGGCCCAACTCCTTATCGCCCAGGCGATCGGCAAGCTTTTGCTAGCAGCCAATCAACCGATCCTGATTCAGGCCATGGCCAAGGAATACGCCGACGGCATGAACCAGCTGGCCTATGCCACTGGCCTGATCAGCGATGCCGAGTTCGACGACTACCAGGCTCATCTGATCGTCATCGGCAAGCGCCAAGGATTGCTGCCGACCACGCCGAGCGATTCGGAAAAAGCCAAACCGGCGAATCCGATCGATACCTCGGCATGGCCGCCCTGCAACCCAGCGTGCGACCCGGAGTTAAACGGCAGCAAGAGTCGGCACTGCATGTGTGAGCCGGCGAAAACGGCCATGGCGGAACAGGGGATCAACCATGCCTAGCCCTTTCACAGGCCGCTGCTTTGCCGATGCGTTCGCCCGCGCCACTGCCGCCGGCGTGACCGATATCCGACAGATCAAGCGAACCGTCCGCCGTAACGGCACCTGGTTCATCACCTGCGAGGTGCCGGCATGAGCCGTTTCACGAAAGAAACCCTGCGCGCCGCCGCTGTGTGGCTCGCCATCTGGGGCGCAGCACTGGCAGCAGCACTGATCAAGTACGGAGTACCGCCCGCATGACAACAACAGCCACAGCACCGGACAGCCTGATCCGCCTGCCCGAAGTGCTGAAAAGAACCGGCCTTTCCCGCGCCTCGGTGTATCGGCTGATGGATGCCGGCGACTTCCCGGCCAAGCGGAAGCTGATGGGTACAGGGCGCAGCTCTCCCATCTGCTTCTCGGCCAACGAAGTGCAGGCCTGGATCAACAAGCGCATGAACCCCGCCAACGACGGCGAAGAACAGTAGGACGGCAACCATGGCAACTCAGGACAAAGTCGCGCCGAAGATGGCGTTGTGGGAATCGGTGAAGACCACCGACAAGGCGTTTACCAAGACCCAGGATCTGGAGGGCCGCCCGGTCACCAGCATCAACGGCATGTATGTCGTTCAGCGCGCCACCGAGACTTTCGGCCCGATCGGCAAGGGCTGGGGCTACGAGATCCTTGTGGATCGCTTCGACCAGGGCGCGCCGATCAGAGACAAGAAGTCGGGCGAAGTGATCGCCCATGAGCAGATGCACACCATCCTGCTCAAGCTCTGGTACGTGCATGGCGGCAAGCGGAACAACGTCACTCAATACGGGCACACCCCGTTCGTCCGCAGCAGCCAGTGGGGTGCCTACACCGACTTCGATGCCCCGAAGAAGAGCCTCACCGACGCCATCAAGAAGTGCCTGAGCCTGATCGGCTTCTGCGCTGATGTGCATATGGGCATGTTCGAGGACGAGATCTACCTCCAAGGCCTTGAGCTGAAGAAGCGCCTGGAGGAAGCCGGCGAAGACGGCAAGCAGGAGGTCATGAATGAGGCCAAGGCTGATTTCCGCGCATGGGTTGAAACCCAGATCGAAGTGATTGCCGCCACCAACAACCAGCGCTCGCTGGAAGCCATGCGCAAAACCATCTGCGAGAAGGCTCGCGAGAAAGCAAAGGTCGTGAACTACGACCCCGCCGACGTAGAGCACCGCATCAACGAGGCCGCCGACGAGCGCCTGCAATTCCTCAACGACAAGTACCCGGCCGGTAAGTAACCCCGCCCACCACGGAGAAGCAGACATGACCATCATGAACGACGTGAACATCGAAACCGGCACCGTGAACATTGCCGTTTTCAACCAAACCGACGCTGCCCTGGCTGCACTGCGCGAGAAGTATCAGGTTGTGCCTGATGCCAACACCGAAGAAGGCTATGCCTTCGTGAAGGAAGGCATCAAGGAACTGACCGGCTTACGCACCCGCCTCGAGGCAGTCCGCAAAGAGGTGAAAGAACCCTACCTGCAGGCAGGACGGATCATCGACACCGAAGCCAAGCGTATCACCGTCGAACTCACCACCCTGGAAGAGCCGATGAAGGTCGCGAAGAAAGAGGTAGATGACCGTGTCGAGCGCGAGCGCCAGGAGCGTATCGCCCGCCTGCAGGAAAAGGTCGACGCCATCAAGGCCATGCCTGGCCAGGTGCGCGGCAAGGGCAGCGAGGAGATCGAATCCATGCTTGATCGCGTCGGCGAGATCGACGTCATGCACGACTACTTCGACCTCACCCGCGAAGCCGTAGCGGCCAAAGACGCAGCGATGAACGAACTGACCCAGATGCTGGGCGAGCGCTTGGAGTTCGAGGTAAACGAGAAGGCACGCCTGCAGGCTGAAGCAGAACGCGCCGAACTGCAACGCCAACTCAAGGCACAGCAGGAAGAGAACGATCGCATCCTGCGCGAGCAGCAAGCCGAAATGCAGCGCCAGCAGGACGAGATTAAGCGTCAGCAGCAGGAAATGCAGCGTCAGCAAGACGAAATGCGCCAGCAGCGTGAAGCGCTGGAGCGTGCCCAGGCCGCCCTGCAACAGCCAGCACCTGCCGCCGAAGTCGCCCAGGTCGAAGCGCCAACCGAAGTGGTCGCAGCAAAACCGGCTCCTGCAACCAGCAAGGCCAAGCCCGACAACCGCCCATGGCACGCAGTGGTTACCGATAAGTCCGCACTGATCGCCGCGATCGCCGCCGGCTTCGGCACTGAGGATCTGCTGATCGTCGACCAGGCCGCTCTCGACAGCCTGGCCAACGACAAGCGCAACGGTCTGGAACTGCCTGGCGTCGTCGCCCAGCCGGTACCGGCCACCCACGCCGCCTAACCCGAAACCCTGAATAAACGACCGCGCCGGGCCATCCGGCGTGGGTTGGGGTTCCTACACCCTGGAGCACGCGAAATGACTCAGAACATCAACGTATTCGATTTTGAAACCACTGGCATTCCGGATTGGAAACAACCGAGCGAAGCCGGCCACCAGCCGCATATCGTCGAAGTCGCAGCCCTGCTCTGCGACGCCGAAGGCAACATCATCGACCGCTATCAAGCGATCGTCCGCCCGAACGGCTGGGAAATCTCGCCGGAGATGACCGAGATCCATGGCATCAGCCAGGAACAGGCCATGGACGAGGGTATTCCGGAGATCGAAGCGCTCGAAGGCTTCCTGGCCATTCACGCCCGCGCCAGCATACGCGCCGCCCACAACGCCACTTTCGACGATCGCATCGCGCGCATCGCCATTGCCCGCTACCACGGCAAAGACCTGGCCGATTCCTTCAAGGAATCCACCACCAAGTTCTGCACCTGCTACGAGTCGCGCCCCGTGCTGAACCTGCCCGGCAAGAAGCTGCCCAGCCTGGCCGAGGCCTACAAGCACTTCACTGGCGAAGACCTGGTGGAAGCCCACCGCGCCATGCCCGATGCCCTTGCCTGCGCTCGCGTGTACTTCGCCCTGATGGGCGTGGCCATGCCGGCCGCTGCTTGAGGCCGACGCCATGATCGACCCTCGCGCCAACAGCCCAGAACGCATTGTGCCGCCGGCTCCGCTGCCAGTAGTGAGCCGTCGCCGGCTGCTCAAGATCAAGGATGCCTTCCCCATCCCCACCTCCTGCAACTGCTGCAACGGCGACCGCGTGCGCCTGGTGGAGAACTCCGAGATCTACAACGGCAAGTCCTTCGGTGACTGGCCCTATGCCTATCTGTGCATGGATTGCTTCGCCTACGTCGGCCTGCATCCGGGTACCGATCTGCCGCTGGGCACGCTGGCCAACAAACCACTGCGCAATGCCCGCAACAGCAGCAAGGGCGTTTTCAACCGCATCTGGCGCGAGGGCCACATGACCCGTGACGGGGCCTATGCCTGGCTGACCCGCCAGCTCGGCATCCAGGCATCCGAATGCCACTTCGGCCTGTTCGATATCGAGCGCTGCCACCGCGCCAGAACCGTATGCGAGCAGTTCATGGCCACCACCGGCCGCCGCAAGGCCTGAACCCAGGAGATCGCCATGCACCACGAAACAACACTCAACCTGCCGTCCCCGTCATCCAAGGAAGCCGAGCGTGAATGGCTCGCTGACCGAGTGGCCGAGTTCCAGGCCCGGGGCGCGCAGGCAATTGAAGCACCGATCGAGAAGCGTCCGCTGGTTAGTGGCCAGTGGACTGCTCCCGGCATGACGATCATCACCGAGGCCCGCCGTCATGAGCAGGCCGCGAAAGCCCACCGCAAGGCAGGCGGTCGCCCCATCGGTGCCGTTGTCGTTGATAGCCCCGCCCTGATCGAGCGCGCCCGCGCCATGGCCGGCCTGGGCGTATCCAAGTACGCCGCCTCCCGCGCACTCGAAATTGGCACCGCGCGCCTTGAGCGCATGGGCAAAAAGCACGGTTTCGAGTTCGCCACCAAATCCCCTAAAGCCGCTTGAGGAAACAGCCATGTGGTTCCGTAGCCTACTGATTTACCGCATCACACAAGCCATCGACCTGGCTGCCGAAGCGCTGGAAGTCGCTCTGGCCAGCAAGCCCGCCCGCCCCTGCGAAAGCCAGGAGCTGACCACCTATGGTTTCGCAGCGCCGCTCGGCAAGGGCGATGACGCGCCCCTGGTGCACGCGGTCGAAGGCATGTTGTTGATCAGCGCCCGCAAAGAAGAGCGCATGTTGCCTGGCTCCGTGGTGCGCGACGCACTCAAGGATAAGGTCGACGAGATCGAAGCGACCCAGATGCGCAAGGTCTACAAGAAGGAACGCGACCAGTTGAAGGACGAGATCGTGCAGGCCTTCCTGCCGCGCGCGTTCATCCGCAAGTCGAGCACCTTCGCAGCGATCGACCCGGTCGCCGGCCTGATCTACGTCGATGCCAGTTCACCGAAGCGCGCCGAGGATCTGCTGTCGACCCTGCGCGAGGCGATCGGCTCGCTGCCGGTACGCCCCATCACCGTCAAGATCGCCCCTACCGCCACCCTGACCGACTGGCTCAAGCAGCAGAGCGCGGCCGAAGGCTTCTTCGTGCTGGATGAATGCGACCTGCGCGACACCCACGCCGAGGGAGGCAGCATCGCCGCCAAGCATCAGGATCTGACCAGCGAAGAGATCCAGTTGCACCTCTCCACCGGCAAGCTGGCCACCAAGCTATCCCTGGCCTGGCGGGACAAGCTGAATTTCATCATCGACGACAAACTGCAGATCAAGCGCCTGCGCTTCGAAGACCTGCTGACCGATCAGGCCGCGCAGGACGGCGGCGATGACGCCCTCTCCCAGCAGTCCGCCAGCTTCTTCCTGATGATGCGCACCTTCCGCGAGTTCGTGCCCGAACTGCTCACCGCCCTGGGCGGCGAAGAAGTGCCCACCGGTATCTGACCAGCCAGCAGCGAACAGGAAAATCACCATGCCAATCCGTCACAGCATCATCCACCTGATCGACAAGAAGCCCGACGGCAGCCCTTCTGTGCTGCATGTGCGCGACTGTGAACTGCCAGACTCGCAGGCACGCGACAACCTGCTGACCGATCTGAACGAAGCCTACAACGCCAAGCCCGGCAAGGCCTGGGGTCTGTTCCATGAAGAGTCCGGCGCCTACCCGCTCAGCGGCTGGCTGCGCGATTACCTCGATGGCAAGCAGGACTTCGTCGCCTTCAGCTGTGTGGCCGTCGAACACCTGCAGAAGCTGATGGAGGAATCCAACCTCACCGTTGGCGGCCACGCCATGTTCACTCACTACCAGCAAGGCATGACCGACTACCTGGCCATCGCCCTGCTGCATCACAGCGATGGCGTGACGATCACCGAAGACCTCGAGGTTGTGCCAGCCAAGCACCTCGACCTGACCCAACTGCACCTGGCCGCACGCATCAACCTGAGCGAGTGGCGCAACAACCCGAACTCGCGCCAGTACATTTCGTTCCTCAAGGGCAAGGGTGGTCGCCGCGTCTACGACTACTTCCGCGACTTCATCGGTTGCCAGGAAGGAATCGACGCCCCTGGCGAAACCCGCACCCTGCTCAAGGCGTTCAGCGACTTCGTGGAAAGCGAGGATCTGCCGGAAGAGTCCGCCCGCGAGAAGACCAACACCCTGGTGGGCTACGCCACCAGTCAGGCCAAGCTGGGCGAGCCGATCAGCCTGGAAGAACTGGCCGCATTGGTAGACGAGGATCGCCCGGCCGCCTTCTACGACTTCATCCGCAATAAAGACTACGGCATGTCACCGGTATTTCCGGCAGACAAGCGCACCCTGACCCAGTTCAAGCGCTTCACCGGCCGCACCGACGGCTTGTCGATCAGCTTCGACGCCGGTCTGTTGGGCAACAAGGTCGAGTTTGACCAGGCGCGTAACCAACTGGTGATTCATCAGGTACCGCAGCAACTGGCCGACCAAATAAAACGCGCAGGGGCTTCGGCATGACCGTCTGCTACGAGAAGTTCCTGCAGCAGAAAGTGCGCCTGGCTGAGCCGCAAGGCTTCGAGGTCGACCCGTCTGCCTTCCATGAACTGCTCAAGCCCCACCAGCGCGCCATCGCTGCATGGATGGTTCGCCAGGGCCGCGCGGCGTGCTTCGCCGCGTTCGGCCTGGGCAAGTCGATGATCCAACTGGAAGTGGTGCGCGTCACCCGCCAGCTGGCCGGTGGCTATGCGCTGATCACCCTGCCGCTCGGCGTGCGCCAGGAGTTCGTCCGCGACGCCGCCAAGCTGGGTATCACGGTGAAATTCATTCGCCGCTTCGAAGAGGTGGAGGACGAGCAGACCATCTACCTGACCAACTACGAGACAGTCCGCGACGGCAAGCTAGATCCTCGCCTGTTCAGCGTGGCCAGCCTCGACGAGGCGAGTTGTCTGCGCGGGTTCGGCGGGTCGAAGACCTTCCGAGAGTTCATGGCGCTGTTCGCCGGCGACGATCGCGCCAACGGCGTCCGCACTGAGGGTGTCCGGTACCGGTACGTGGCCACGGCCACACCGAGCCCGAACGAATACATCGAAATGCTCGCCTACTCGGCCTTCCTGGGTGTGATGGATGTTGGCCAGGCCAAGACCCGTTTCTTCAAGCGCAACAGCGAGCACGCCGACCAGCTCACCATCCACGCCCACAAAGAAGCCGAGTTCTGGATGTGGGTCGCGTCCTGGGGGATTTTCGTTCAGCGCCCGAGCGACCTGGGTTTCAGTGACGAAGGCTACGACCTGCCAGAGCTCGACATTCGCTGGCATGAGGTGCCATCCGACCATTCCAACGCCGGCCACGAACGCAACGGCCAGGGCCGCCTGCTGCGTAACACCGCCATCGGCGTACAGGACGCCGCAGCCGAGAAGCGCGAAAGCCTGACCGCCCGCGTCGCCAAGATGCTGGAACTGCGCGCCGAGGATCCAGACGCCCACCGCATCATCTGGCACGACCTCGAGGCCGAGCGCCACGCGATCGAGAAAGCCATTCCCTCTGTCGTCAGCGTGTACGGCTCGCAGGATATCAACGAGCGCGAGAACGCGATCATCGACTTCAGCGACGGCAAGTTTCCCGAACTCGCCGCCAAGCCCGTCATCGCCGGCAGCGGCTGCAACTTCCAGCGCCACTGTTCCTGGGCCATCTACCTGGGAATCGGCTTCAAGTTCAACGACTTCATCCAATCCATTCACCGCCTGCACCGCTTCCTGCAGCTCGGCCGCGTGCGAATCGACCTGATCTACACCGAGGCCGAGCGCGACATTCGCCGTCAGTTGGAAAGGAAGTGGCAGCAGCACAACACCATGGTTCAGCGCATGACCGAGATTATCAAGAAGTACGGCCTGTCAGTGGCCGCCATGGCTCAGCAGCTCACCCGCGCCATGGGCGTCGAGCGCGTCGAGATCACCGGCCAGAACTATCGCATCGTGAACAACGATTGCGTCGACGAGGCTCGCCGCCTTGCCGACAACAGCATTCACCTGACCGTCACCAGCATCCCCTTCAGCACCCAATACGAGTACTCGCCCAACTACGCCGACTTTGGCCACACCGACAGCAACGAACATTTCTTCGAGCAGATGGACTACCTGACGCCCGAACTGCTGCGCGCCACCGTGCCCGGGCGCCTGGCCTTAATCCATGTGAAAGACCGCATCGTGCCAGGTGGCATGACCGGCCTGGGCTTCCAGACCGTGTACCCCTTCCACATGAAAGTGGTCGAGCACTTCACCAAGCACGGCTGGGGATACATGGGCATGAAGACCATCGTCACCGACGTGGTGCGCGAAAACGCCCAGACCTACCGCCTCAGTTGGACCGAGCAATGCAAAGACGGCACGAAGATGGGCGTCGGCATGCCCGAATACCTGCTGATCTTCCGCAAGCCACCGACCGACACCAGCAACGCCTACGGCGATATCCCGGTGGTAAAGGCCAAGCCTCTGTGCATCGACGAAAACGGCCAGATCGTGCCCTTCGCCATGGACAAGAAGCTGACCGTAACCCGTGGCAACGGCTACAGCCGCGCCCGCTGGCAGCTCGACGCCCACGGCTTCACCCGCAGCAACGGCAATCGCCCGCTGACCGAAGCCGACTTCGAAGGCATCGCGCATGACGTGATGTTCAAGCTCTACCGCGACTACAGCCTGTCCACCGTCTACGACTTCGAGCACCACGTCACCATCGGCGAATCGTTGGAAGTCTCCGGCAAGCTGCCGACCGGCTTCATGCTGCTGCCTCCGCAGTCCTGGCACCCGGATGTGTGGACCGACGTTGCCCGCATGCGCACGCTGAACGCCGAGCAGTACAGCAAGGGCCAGGAAATGCACCTCTGCCCCCTGCAGTTCGACATTGTCGACCGCGCCATCGTCCAGTACTCGATGGAGGGCGAAACCGTCTACGACCCCTTCGGCGGGATCATGACGGTACCCGTCCGCGCGCTGAAGCTGAAACGCAAAGCGATCGCCTCCGAACTGAACCCCCGCTATTTCCTCGACGGCGCCGGCTACTGCAAAGGCGCAGAGGAAGACATGGCCATGCCCGACCTCTTCGCCCTGCTCGATGCCGAGCAGCAGGACGATATCGCCAAGGAATCCGCCGAATGACTTCCCTGAACCAATCAGCAGCGATCGACTTCTCGACCCAGTACGGCCTGCACCTGAGCGAGGATGACGACGCGATCATCGTCGACCTGTTCGCCGGCGGCGGTGGCGCCAGCACTGGTCTGGAGCAAGGGCTTGGCCGCCAGGTGGCGATCGCCATCAACCACAATCCGGCGGCGATCAGCATGCACACCGCCAATCATCCTCACGCCGAACACTATCAAACCGACGTGTGGGGCGTTGATCCCCTGGAAAGCACCGGCGGCAACGTGGTCGGCTGGCTGCACGCATCGCCGGACTGCCGCCATTTCAGCCAGGCAGTTGGCGGCCAGCCGCGCAAGAAAGAGATCCGTGATCTGTCCTGGGTAGTGAAGAAGTGGGCAGGCAAGCTTCGCCGCCAGGGCAAAGGCCCTTGGGTGATCAGCCTGGAGAACGTCAAGCAGATCCTCCAGTGGGGTCGCCTGATTGCAAAGCGTGATCGCGACACCGGGCGCGTTGTGAAACTCGACGGCTCCATTGCCGCAGTCGGTGAGCGCGTTCCGCGACATGAGCAGTTCCTCGTGCCCGATCCGCAAGACAAGGGCCGTATCTGGCGCCGCTTCGTCCGTGAGCTGGAAGGCCTCGGCTACCACGTCCAGTGGTGGATCGAACGCAACTGCGATTATGGCGACCCCACCACCCGCCAGCGCCTGTACCTGATCGCTACCGCCGAAGGCCTGGAACCAGTGCGCCCGGTTGAATCGCACGCGAAGAAGCCGGGCAAAGGCCAGAAGGCCTATCGCACCGCGGCGGACTGCATCGACTGGAGCGACCTGGGCACCTCGATCCGCAACCGTAAACGTCCACTGGCCGAAGCTACGAACCGTCGCATTGCTCTCGGCATCAAGAAGGAAGTCATCGAACGCGCACAGCCATTCATCGTACCGATCGCCAACTGGTCGACCGAGACGGTGCACGCCGTCGACAAGCCGCTGAACACCATCACCGCGTGGCCGAAAGGCGGTCACTTCGCATTGGCCATGCCCCACCTGGTCAAATTCCGTTTCGATGCAGCAGGCCTGCCAGTTGACCAGCCGATGCCGACCATCACCAGTGGCGGCGACTACAAGCGACCGGCCGGCGCCGCCCATGCACTTGGCCTGGCCAGCGCTTCGCTGATTCAGGTTGGCTATGGCGAGCGAGACGGTCAGGCGCCGCGCGTGCCTGGCCTGGACAAGCCGCTTGGCACAGTCGTAGCCGGTGGCGGCAAGCACGCGCTGGCAACTGCATTTCTGGCCCAGGCCAACGGTGGCTACAACACCATGCACAGCCGCCCTGCAGATGCCCCAGTCAGCACCATCACCAACCGCGGAAGCCAGCAGCAGCTCGTCGCCGCCAATCTGGTGCAACTGCGCGCCAACTGCGATTCGCGCCCGGCAGACGAGCCTCTGCGCACGCTGAGTGCTGGCGGCCAGCACCACGGCCTGGTCGCTGCAGATCTGCTGAGTGGAACGCTCACCGAAGAACAACTGGAAGGCGCCCTGTGGTGCTCCGCGTTCCTGATGCGCTACCACTCAACTGGAGGCCAGTGGGCTGCTTGCGATTCACCTCTGACCACCATCACCACCAAGGATCGCCTGGCCCTGGTCACCGTCTGGATCAGTGGCGATCCCTACGTGATCGTCGATATCCGCCTGCGCATGCTCAAGCCTCGCGAGTTGTACCGCGCTCAGGGCTTCCCCGACAGCTACATCATCGAGCATGGCCACGATGGCCGCCGCTTCAGTCAGTCTGATCAGGTGCACATGTGCGGCAACAGCGTCAGCCCTGGAACCATGGCGGCATTCGCGCGCGCCAACGATCCATGGCGCCGCCGGCGCGAACGCAAGACTGCCGGCCATGAAGCCAAGGCATTGCAGCCATGAAACGCCGCAAGCCCAACAACCCGCGCGCCCGGCTGGAGCGATCCTGCCGGGCCATCCTGAGCAGCAACCACGTTGCCGTCGTCTGCATCAGCCCGTCGGGCTGGCAGGGGATGGTCAATTGGAAGTTGGCCAAACGCATTCCGCCTGGCCGCCAGGTGGCCAACGCCCTGTGCGATATCCCGCACCGCTGGACGATCTACGTAGCGGGCCTGTGCCTGGATCAGTCGGGTAATCGATACATGAAGAGCATCGAGGCCATGCCCGATGGAAACTACCTGGCCGCGCACCTGACTGACGTGATCGAAACATGCGTGCTCGACCAGCGCGCCACCTGCAACCCGCGCCACCTTATCGGCTCTGGCTGGATCGCTATTCCTGCCCAGGTATCCCTGACCGAAGACCAGGCCTACCGGATCTTCGATCTGGTCGGCGCCTGGAATCAGGTCAAGCAGGTGAGCGCATGAACCTAATCGTCAGCGCCCCGGTTGCGCTCTTCGCTCAAGAGAATCTTGAAGCGGTGAAACGCCACCAGATGCCCACCGCCCTTGTTGCGCCAGGCCTCATGCGCGCTTCTGTACATGCTTTCAACCTCGACCATCACGCGCCGGTATCGCTCGACTTCGAGCACCAGCCGGCGCATTTCCGGGTTCTCGGCCCAGATCTTTCGCAGTTCGCCCTTCGTGACCGGGCGGAAGTCAGGGAGTCTGTAGTTCATGGCAGAGTACTGGATATAAAAACAGTATTCTTGCACGCACCTGGCAATCCGTCATCGGCTCCCGATGCACGGCACGCGCTCAACACCCCTACCGACTGCCGCGAAACCGGTCGACGCATCGGCGTATGCCCGTGCCCGCGGTGCAAAAAAAATGACGGAGCCAAGTTGCAACCCCGCCATGGTTCGTCACTCGTCCATGATCATGAAATGGCAGGTCTCCCCTCCCTGACCTTGGCCGATTACAAGACCAACACCATCGACCTCAACAATCGATCCGATGAAGTTTCCGCTCATGTCGTAGAACTCGTCACCGTCCACGCGGTAGATAAGCTTGCCGTTACTTCTGACAAACTCGTCTTCATCAATACGCCCTATAAGTGGCGCGCTTGGGCCTCTGCCCTGATAGACGTTATACCGTCCCGCGCTGTAATCCTTAGCCATAGAACCCTCCTAAACCGGCCCCATGCCGGCAATCCGACACTACCCCACAACCACCCACCTCGCCAACGGGAGGTATCACCGTGCGCGCTCATACGCTCGACCAAATGATTGTTGAACTGCATCGCTGCCTTCGTGAAGCCAGGGCGCTCCGGAAGCTGCAGAAGAAGGAACCCACCAAGCGCCACCCGCGCGAGTCGGGGTCTCTGCGCCGCGCATCCATGGATCTGACGCGCAAGCTCGCAGACCTGCGCCAGAACCGCTGAAACCAGCCCGGCCGGACTTCCCTGCCCGATGCCACCGGCCAGGCCAGACATCGATTATCCCACACCGTGAGGTGAACCATGAACGAACAGGAAAAAACGAATGCACCGCGAACTGAGTTCGTGCGTGAAGACCGCTATATCGTGATCAAGCGGAGCGACCTGAAAGCAGCACCTATCTACCTGCAGGTGGAGCTGTCGCTTGCTATTGAGAAGTTGGCAGAACATTTACCAGGCCGCGAGTGCCTGGTTATCGAGAGCGACTGGCCGGAGTACCCGGTAGCCTGGCAGATGATCGAATCGCGCATGAATGGCGGCGCAGTTGTAAACCAGCAGGTTACTACTCCCTTCTGCCTGTGGAAGCGCGAGCAGGATAGCGGTTTCTACGAAACCGGCTGTGGCCAGACTTGGCACTTCACCGACGGCACCACGCCCGAGGAAAACAGCGCCTATTTCTGCCACCACTGCGGCAAAAGCCTGGAGGTGCAGCGGTTGATCGCCTACCAAGTTGGCGACAACGACATCGTTGCTGCCTACGACCCGTCCGGCGCGATCGAGGTGCTGTGCACCTACAACGGCTACGAGCTCGACGAGTTCACCGTCAATGAGGTGGTCGCTGTCAGTGACGCTCTGCTCGATTCTACAGAGGCCTTCGACCAAGACGAAGGCAAGACCGTCCCCCTCGAAAAGACCCTGCGCCAGGAACTGGACGAGCTCACCGAGCCTGCCTACCTGCATGGGTGGGAGTAAGCCATGAATACCCCAGCCCATAACACCTGCTGCACCTGCGGTTACACCTGGCTGCATGGCCAAAACGGCAGCCACAGTTGCACCGCCAACCTAGTCACCCAGTTGCAGGCGCTCAGCAAGATCACGCTCTCCACTGAGCGCGCCGGCCGCGTCTACGTCGCCGGCCCAATGACCGGCTACGAAGATTTCAACTTCCCCGCCTTCAATGCAGAGGCCGAGCGCCTGCGCGCCGCTGGCTGGCATGTTGAAAACCCGGCAGACCATGGCCACGTCGACGGTGGCGAGTGGGCCGACTACCTGCGCTATGACATTTGGCGCCTGGCCACCTGTGAAGCTATCCACCTGCTGCCAGGCTGGCAGAAGAGTCGGGGCGCCAAACTCGAAGTGCACATCGCCAAGTCACTTGGCATGAAGATCCGCTACGCCCACGGTGCCGAGCCCGCCGCCGACCTGATGATCGACCAAGGCGCTGACTTCCTAATGATGCAACTGGCGGCCGAGCCGAAGCCAGACCCTGTCGAGGTATTCCTCGACGAGATCCGCGCCGAACTGAAGCGCGCCCGGGCAAAGTTCCCCGGCGACCGCATCATGGGCCTGGCCCTGGCGGAAGAGTTCGGCGAGCTGATCAAGGCCATGCTCGACGAGCCGGCGGCGAACGTCCGCAAGGAAGCGATTCAGACCGCCGTGATGGCCGCCCGCGTGGTGCTCGATGGCGACGGCTCAGTGAAAGAGTGGCGCGCCCAGCAGGGCCTCGACCAGATCGGAGCTCGACATGCATAAGCCCATCACCTCCACCGTCATGAACTGCGCCCTTCAGGCCGTGATCTGGCAGCCCTATCTCGACGATCGCGGCCCTGGCGAGCCGGCCATTCTGGTAGAGCGCGACGCCAGCGGCCTGCTGGTCCTTACCCAGGAAGGCCGCCAGTTGCTGATACAGACCGAGACCCTGCCTGCCTTGGTCAAGGAACTGAAACGCTTATCTACCGGAGGTCAGGTATGAAGATCGAATCTACTACCGTCACCAAGCTGCTGATCACTGACCTTATGGGCGAACCCTACAAGCTCGACCCGGTTACCGTGTTCATCGAAGACCTTGGCGTGCGCGCCGAGAACGAAGGCCGCAAGTCACGCCAGGGCAAGATCACTATCGAATGCTACGGCGAGTCCTGGGCGACGTACTGGGGCAGCATGGGCGACCGCACTGTGGCGCAGTTCGTGGCCGACGAGAGCGTCGACTATGTGGTTTGCTGCCTGCGGCGAGGGGTTGGCCTGGAACCAACGGTTTTCTCTGGCGAGGCGTTGGCGAAAGCCGTGCGCAAGATAGCCGTTGGCTGCCGGCGAGGGCGTGAAGCCTGGCGCTACGAATGCGGCCACCTTGACCAAGACGAGGCACGCCGAATCTACGACGACGCGGAATGCCTGCAGCAGTTCGAAAGTCCTGAGTCGCTGATGCACAGCCGCGAGGCTGACGAGGTGCTGACAGCCCTGTTCGGTAGCGAATGGCATTACGCGGTATCTGATCATGCCTTTGCACCCAACCCGCGCTACGAATACCTGACTCGCGTCGTCTCCGCTGTTCGTGACGCATTACAGGGGCTGGAGCAGAAACAGGAGGCGGCATGAACCACCAACCCAAGGCCGGCCGCTGCCGCGCCTGCACCAAGCTCTGGGAGGACTGCAGCGCTTTGCCGTTCGAGACGATGCCTATCCATCGCCAGGATGGTACTGACGCGATCGTGATCTGCACCGAGTACGTCAAGGGTGCCAATGTGGTGCCCTCGAAGTCACCCGCAACTGCACCGCACCGGATCTACCTGAGCGGACCGATGACGGGGCTGCCCGACTTCAACTATCCAGCATTCAACGCCGAGGCCGCCCGCTTGCGCGCCCTCGGCTATCACGTCGAGAACCCAGCCGAGAACCCGCCCCAGGATAGCTGGGAGGCATACATGGCCGTGTGCATCCCACAGATGGCTAACTGCGACACGATCGCCCTGCTGCCAGGCTGGTCGGAGTCGCGTGGCGCATTGCGGGAACGGCAGGAGGCGGTACGCCTCGGCATGACGATCACACCAGCGGCGAAGATCATCGCCAGGAGAGTGCACCATGAGCATGTCACAGTCCCACGCAGTGAAACTGATCAACGCCCAGGCGGCCGGTATCACGTTGGCGCGAGCGGTTGAGTTGCTGGATAGAGCTCGGCGCTACGTCGGCCAAACGAGCAGCGTGCGCGCCATTGATCTAAGCAAGGAAATTCTCGACTTCATCGATCAATACCGGCAGACAGTTGATTCCGACGATAGTCCGCAGACATAGCTGCCTGCAATGCCCAATCTAGCTAGGGGTTGCATATTTCATGATGGCGATAGGCTGGTATCCCAAGACGGGAACTGAGCATTTTTTCTGCCACTCGGAAAAAACGCTGCTCAGCGCGTTATACCAATTAGAGAGACAAGCCTAGGGAGCAGTTATGGAATCGCGCGAAGGACTACTGATCAGCATCATCGATACAGCGACCGTGGCGACAGTCGCGTTTGACCAGATCGATATGCTGGTAGCAGATCTGCTCGCTGGCGGGGACATGCGCCAGATCTGCAGCAGAATCCTCTACACCACGGGTGATGCCCGTGGTGCGGTGCAACACGAACGCCGGCTGGCGGAAGATCAACAGAGCGAGGTGGGCTGAGCCTTGCGGCTCGCCTACCGCTTGTCAGAAAAGGAGGCAGGAAAAAACGAAATGGTATGCCTATTGGTATGCCTGAAAATTAGAACAACCGAAAAAAGCTTATAGAACATACGGTTGGAAAAGACGTTAGAATCCTGTCTCTGACCAAATCAAAAACCCGCCTTAATCGGCGGGTTTTTTATTGCCTTCGCTTTGTCGGTAGCGCCTTTCAGCTCAGAAAAGCCACCACCTGCTCGGCATCGAATGGCCAGTTCAGCTCGCTTCCACTGTCGCAGCGGCGCAGCACCGGAATGCGCAGACCGTACTGCTCGACCATCCCTTCGTGCTCGGCGATATCGATCAACTCGACCAGCAGCCCATTCTCGACGAATGGCATGAGCAGCCCCTCGGCCACCTCGCAAAGATGGCAGCCCAGGGTTCCGAAAAGTTGGCATTCAGGCGTCATGAGCGCACCTCACTATCAGCAAGGTGTGCAGTTTAGCATCGGCCTGAATCAGCTCGCGTCAGCTCCCTTGTTGCCCGCCTGACCGGCAAGCAGCGACTGCAAGCCGTCGAGCAGGCTGCGGTTGAGGCTGTCGGCCTTTTCCAGGCGCGGCAGATCGAAGCGCTCGTCGAGCGAGAAGCCACCCTTGAGCAGCTCCTTGAGCATACCGCCAGCGTCCTGCGCGAGATCACCGGCACTGCGCAGCGCATCGAGCAGGCCCTGAGCATATTCCTGCAGCCCGGCATTGACCGCACTGGCACCCTGCCCAGCCACGGCGCCATAGGCATCGGTGGCCTGGCGCACGCTGGTCTGCGTCAGGCGCAGCGACATCGAAGCCAGTTGCTCACCGTCCATATCCAGCGCCATGGCACGGTCGAAGGCACCTGCCAGATCACCAGCGTAGAACTTGTCGGAGAGATCCTGCACCTGACTGAAAAGCTTCTCCAACGCTTTGATCTCGTCGTCGTCCAGCTCACCCTCGACATCCACCTGCCAGCCACCGATGCGCAGGCTGCCAGACTGACTACTGCCCACCACAGTGGTGGCCTTACCGTCGCTGGAAGCGGCGAAACTGCTCTGCGACCAGCTGGCCGAGGCCTGCGCCACGGAAATGCGCAGGCGATCACCATCGCGGGTCGTGACGGACAGGTCGAAGGTCTCCGCCAACGCACTGAAACGCTCGCTGTAACCGGCCACCGCAACATTGTCCGAGGCACCCGGGGCAGCGCTGCCGAAGCGTTTGTCGAGATCGCCGAAGCCATCCTGAATACGCTTGTAGGTATCGTCTATATCGCTGGCCACCTGCCCCTTGAGCACGCCCATGCCATCGAGAATCTTGCGCGCCTCGGCAAAGCCCTTCTCGACTCCATCACGCGCCTGGGACAGCAGCTTGTCCAACTTGGCCGGATCAGCGCCAGCAGCGGCCTCGCTCTGCAGACGCTGCTCGATGAAGCCCAAAATCCGCCCCGCCACTTTCTCCGGGGTGTATTCATCACGTGACCCAGACAGCGAGCCCGGCGGCACACCGAGCTTCTCGGCGAGGCGATTGGCCAAGGTGGCCTGGGCATCGGCGGCATTACTGCGCGCCGCCAAAGCCTGGCCGGCTTGCGCAGTGCGGGAAGCAGGGGAATTCAGTGAGCTCAGAGGATTCATGACTGGGTACCCAAACAGGTTATCTGCCGAACTTAACGGCCGTTGAAAGGCAAGCTTTAACCTTTATCGACCAACGGTTGTCGATTTTTCTCAGCTCGTTTGTGCTCCGGCGAGATTTTCCCGATCGATGGCCAAACCCAGAAAAACCCTGACAACCGCGATCTAGAGGCCGCCCTCACCTACGCTCCAACCGCGCTCAAAGCCCCGCGAGACTAAAGTCTTACAGTCGACTCGCTATCGAGATGCTTTATTTCATCGCGCCGTAACTGGCCGGTCACATCGTGGCCGACCTGCTAATAACAACGAGGAGACAACAATAATGAGTAAAACTCCCCTCGCCCGCGCCGTGGCCCTCGCCACGCTGGGCGCCAGCCTGACCATGCCGAGCCTGGCACAGGCTGACTTCATCGGCGACAGCAAAGCGACGCTGGAGCTGCGCAATTTCTATATGAATCGCGACCTGCGCGACACGACGGCTGCCCAGCAGTCCAAACGCGAGGAATGGGCACAGGGCTTCATCCTCAAGGCCGAGTCCGGCTTCACCGAAGGCACCGTTGGCTTTGGCCTGGACGCCTATGCCGGCCTGGGCCTGAAGCTCGACTCGTCTGATGAACGCGCCGGCACCGGCCTGCTGCCAAACGCTTTCGGCAACGAGGGGCCGGACGAATATTCCGAGCTCAGCGGCGCGGTCAAGGCACGCATTTCCAAGACCGTCGGCAAGGTCGGCGGGCTGATGCCCAAGCTGCCCATCGTCTCCTCCGGCGACTCGCGCCTGCTGCCGCAGGTGTTCACCGGCGGCATGATCACCTCGCAGGAAATCGACGGTCTGACGCTCAATGGCGGCCAACTGCGTGAAGTCAATCAACGCGCGTCCACCGACAGGGTGGATATCACCGCCACCAACGTCGGCGGCGAAAGCGACCGCTACAACTTCGCCGGCGGCGACTACAAGTTCAATGGCGGCAACACCACGGTCGGTGTGTGGTACGGCGAGCTGGAAGATATCTATGATCAGAAGCTGTACAACCTGATCCACGTGCAGCCGATCGGCGACTGGAAGCTGGGCGCCAACCTGGCCTACTTCGACTCCCAGGACAACGGCCGCAAACTCGGCGGCAAGCTGGATAACGACCTGACCTCGGTCAACCTCTGGGCCGGCATTGGTGCGCACACTTTCCGCGTGGGTTATCAGAAGGTCGGTGGCGACAATGCCTTCCCCTTCCTGACCGAGACCGATCCCTACATCGTCAACTACATCCAGATTCTCGACTTCACCCGCAAGGACGAGAAATCCTGGCAGGCACGTTATGACGTCAACTTCGCCAGCTATGGCATTCCGGGCCTGACGGCATTCGTCCGCTACGTGACCGGTGACGGCTTCGACGGCGTGGGTGGCGCAAGCGGCAAGGAATGGGAACGCGACGTGGATATCAGCTATATCATCCAGGAAGGCCCACTGAAGAACCTCGGCGTGCGCTGGCGTAACGCGATGGTGCGTTCCAACGCGAGCATTGGCGACCTGGATGAAAACCGTCTGATCGTCAGCTACACCATTCCGTTAATGTAAGGCCCACCAACGGAAAGAGAACGCCGCAACACCGGTATCGGGTTGCGGCGTTTCTTTATCGCCGCGGAAAACAGCCAGGGTCATTTCTCGGCTAGGCTCTAGCCAGCGCGGAGGACGACTCGATGGACAACTACCAACCCTTGGCCTGTGATCTCTACGACTATCTGGAGATCGCCTGCATGCACCGCTATCAACTGGATATCGAACTGGTCGACGGCTCGACCCTACTGGGCCAGGCCTTGACCACCGAAACCACGGCGAGCAAGGAAGAGTTTCTGCTGGTGCGCACGGCCGACGGCGAGCTGCGCCTGCGCATGGACCGCCTGCTGGCGATCACCCCACAGGATGCAGGCGCCAGTTTTGGTCGAGTGCTGTTGAGCGGCAATCGCTGCTGATCGCAGGGCGTCGCGGTGCGCACGACGTCCCGTGATGCGCCATTACCACATCAGATCATCAGGAATCTGATAGGCCGCGTAAGGATCGTCGGCATCCGGCTCTTCGACATGGGTGTTGAGCAGGACGATGCGCGAGGCATCGCGCTCCTGAATCTTCAGCGCGGCCTCGCGCGGGATGATCTCGTAACCACCGCCATGACGGACGATGGCCAGCCAGCCGTTGGAAAGCTTGTTGCGCACCATGGTGTTGACCGGCAGGCGCTTGACCTTCTTGTCATCGACGAAGTTGTAGTAATCCTCGCCATCGAGTTTGGGCAGGCGTGAAAGCTCGATCAGTTGCTTGACCTGCGCGGTGCGGGCTTTCTGCTCGGCTTTTTCCTGCTGCTGACGATTCAGCTCCTGATCACGTGCGGCCTTTTCAGCTTGCGCCTGCAGCGCGGCCTGGCGTGTGCTGTCATCCAGTTCGGCCTGGCCTTTTTGCACAAGACGCTTCTGCTTTTGCTGTTGCTTGCCAGCCTGCTTGGCCTGTTTTTCATTGACCAGGCCGGCTTTGAGCAGCTGGTCGCGCAGGGAAAGACCCATGAATAAAGATCCCGAACATGATTCAGTTGCGGCAGCGACGCAGATTCGCGCTGCCAGTCCAAGGCGCCCAGCATAAGGGCTAAGCAGCGGCGGCTCCAGCCTTTAGGAGCGACCGGGCGGCGAACCGCTTCAACCGCGAAAGGCGGACAGCAAAGGCTTCGCGGATAAATCGGAACGCCGCCGTCTATAGGGCTCAACAGCCAGGCGACTGCTTCTCCAGCTTCTTCGCCTCGCCCCACAGGGCGTCCAGCTCCTCCAGCGAGCAACCGTCCATGCTGCGCCCAGCCTCACGTACGCTCTGTTCGATAAAGCGAAAACGCCGCTCGAACTTGCCGTTGGCCGCACGCAGCGCAGCTTCCGGGTCCACCTTCAGATGGCGCGCCAGGTTGGTGACGACGAACAGCAAATCGCCGATCTCCTCGGCCACCGCCTCGGCATCGTTTTCACTCATGGCTTCGAGCACTTCATCCAGCTCTTCGCGCACCTTGTCCACCACCGGCAAAGCATCGGGCCAGTCGAAACCGACCTGGGCGGCACGTTTCTGCAGCTTGGCTGCACGCGACAGTGCCGGCAGCGCGCTCGGTACATCATCGAGCAGGGAGAGCTGCTCGGGTTCGGCGGCCTTTTCAGCGCGCTCCTCGGCCTTTAGCTCTTCCCAACGCTGCTTGACCGCTGCCTCTTCAAGCTTGGCCGCGTCCGGCGCCCCGTACAGATCACCATCGGGAAAAACGTGCGGATGGCGACGAATCAGCTTGCTGGTGATGCCATCGACCACCCGAGCGAAGTCGAAGCGTCCCTCTTCCTGCGCCAGCTGGCTGTAGTAGACCACCTGGAACAGCAGATCACCCAGCTCACCCGGCAGATGCTCGAAGTCGCTGCGCTCGATGGCATCGGCCACTTCGTACGCCTCTTCCAGGGTGTAGGGCACGATGCTCGCGTAGTTCTGCTTGAGGTCCCACGGGCAGCCGTGTTGCGGATCACGCAGACGGGCCATCAGGTGCAGCAGGTCGTCGAGTCGATACATGAAAGCTCTCGCTAGGGTTTGTACGAAAAGTCGTCGAGCGAAGGTCAGGCAAGGCGAAATCGCTCGAAGAAGCGCAGTTTACATGTTGTAAATGAGCATTCTGAGAGCGATTTCAACGCAGCATCACCGAGCGCAGGCACTTTCCGTACGAAGCCTAAGATACGCGGTGGCGACGCGCCTCAATGATATTGGGCAACTGACCGATACGCGCCAGCAGACGGCCAAGGGCATCGAGCCCGGGAATCTCCACGGTGATCGACATGGAGGCGGTGTTGTCCTCCTTGTTCGAACGCGTGTTGACCGCCAGCACGTTGAGCTTCTCGTTGAGCAGCACCTGGGTCACGTCACGCAGCAGACCGGAACGGTCGTAGGCCTTGATGACGATTTCCACCGGGTAGGTCTGCACCGGTACCGGCCCCCAGCTCACCTGGATCATCCGCTCCGGCTCGCGCGCAGTCTGCTGCAACGCAGTCGGGCAGTCCTGACGGTGAATGGTGACGCCACGGCCGAGGGTGATGTAGCCAACAATCGGGTCGCCCGGCAGCGGCTGGCAGCAGCCGGCCATCTGCGTCAGCAGGTTGCCGACGCCCTGGATCTGTATATCGCCACGCTTGCCCGGCTTGAAGCCCTGCGCCTTGCGCGGGATCAGTTCCAGTTGCTCGTTGCTACGCTCCGGCTCGAGCAGTTGCTGGGCCAGGTTGACCGCATGGGCCAGGCGCACGTCGCCAGCGCCCAGGGCCGCGAACAGGTCCTCGGCGGTTTTCAGGTTGGCCTTCTCGGCCAGCTTGTCGAAGTCCGCGCCAACCAGGGCCAGGCGCGCCAGCTCGCGTTCGAGCAACTGCTTGCCGGCGGCGACGTTCTGGTCGCGATCCTGCAGCTTGAACCAGTGGACGATCTTGGCCCGCGCACGACTGGTAGTGACGTAGCCCAGATTGGGGTTGAGCCAGTCACGACTGGGCGTACCCTGCTTGCTGGTGATGATCTCCACCTGCTCGCCGGTCTGCAGGCTGTAGGTCAGCGGCACGATGCGCCCGTTGATCTTGGCGCCGCGGCAGTTGTGACCGATCTCGGTGTGCACGCGGTAGGCGAAGTCCAGCGGCGTGGCGCCCTTGGGCAGGTCGATGGCATGACCGTCGGGGGTGAAGACGTAAACCCGATCCGGCTCGATATCGACGCGCAGCTGCTCGGCCAGACCGCCGATATCGCCAAGCTCCTCGTGCCACTCGATGACCTGACGCAGCCAGGAAATCTTCTCTTCGTAGTGGTTGGAGCCGGACTTGACGTCGGTGCCCTTGTAGCGCCAGTGCGCACACACACCCAGCTCGGCCTCTTCGTGCATGGCGTGGGTGCGGATCTGCACCTCCAGCACCTTGCCCTCCGGCCCGAGCACGGCGGTGTGCAGTGAGCGATAGCCGTTTTCCTTGGGGTTGGCGATGTAGTCGTCGAATTCCTTGGGAATGTGCCGCCACAGGGTGTGCACGATACCCAGGGTGGTGTAGCAGTCGCGCACCTCCGGCACCAGCACGCGCACCGCACGCACGTCGTAGATCTGGCTGAACTGCAGACCCTTGCGCTGCATCTTGCGCCAGATCGAATAGATGTGTTTTGCCCGGCCGCTGATGTCGGCCTTGATGCCGGTGGCTTCCAGTTCCTGACGCAGATGGGCCATGGCGTCGTTGATGTACTGCTCGCGATCGAGACGACGCTCGTGCAGCAGCTTGGCGATCTGCTTGTACTGCTCAGGTTCCAGGTAGCGGAAGGACAGGTCTTCCAGCTCCCACTTGATGTGGCCGATACCAAGGCGGTGAGCCAGCGGCGCGTAGATGTCGAACACCTCGCGCGCCACGCGCTGACGCTTCTCTTCGTCGGCTTCCTTGACTGCGCGAATGGCGCAGGTACGCTCGGCCAGTTTGATCAGCGCCACGCGCACGTCATCGACCATGGCCACCAGCATCTTGCGCAGGTTCTCGACCTGCGTCTGCGAGCCGACCACCACCGATTCACGCGGATTGATACTGGCGCTGATCGCCGCCATGCGCAGCACACCTTCGATCAGCTTGGCCACCACCGGACCGAAGCGCTGGTGCACCGCAGCCAGGGTGATCTTGCCTTCACGTACGCCGCGATAAATGATCGCCGCGACCAGCGAATCCTGATCGAGCTTGAGATCGGCGAGGATTTCTGCGATGTCGAGGCCGGCACGGAATGTAGATGCGTCCTCGCTCCAGTGATGCGGTGTGGTGTTGGCCTGCTGCTCCAGATCACGGGCGAACTCGCAGGCCTCTTGCAATGCCTGACGATCCAGCGCCGGATCGACGCGAGTGACATGCTCCAACCAGGCCTCGAGATTGATGCTGCCGTCATCGTTGACTGGCTGATGCGCTCTCACCTGAACCATCGTCTTACCTTCCCTACGGCGCGCATAGGTCGCACCGAGCAGTCGCCGGCCTTCTCTGAGCCGGTCGGATTAACTGAAAGAATACGCATCCTGCACATCCCTGCGGTACCGAACGTACCGCTTTGGCCCAAGACCTAAGTCTCGGGTTTCTCGAATAGAGCCATCGCCTCGACATGCGCCGTCTGCGCGAACATGTCGAGAATCCCGGCACGGCGCAGGCGATAGCCCTGCTGCACCAGCTCGGCCGCATCGCGCGCCAGGGTCGTCGGGTTGCAGGAGACGTAGACCAGGCGCCGCGCGCCCAACTCACTCATCCCACGCACCACCTGCAACGCGCCATCGCGTGGCGGGTCGAGCAGCACCGCGGTAAAACCGCCACGCGCCCAGGCCTCGGAGGCCAGCGGGTTGGACAGATCGGCACGAAAAAAGTGCGCATTGTCCAAGCCATTGTTGTGCGCGTTACCAGCGGCCCGCTGCACCATCGCCTCGACACCTTCCACCGCTACTACCTCAGCAGCCTGACGCGCCAGCGGCAGGGCGAAATTGCCCAGGCCGCAGAACAGATCCAGCACCCGCTCACCAGGTTGCACTGCCAACCAGTCTAGCGCCTGAGCGACCATCGCCTCGTTGACCAGACCATTGACCTGCACAAAATCGCCCGGCCGATAAGCCAGTCGCAGGTGCCAGCGTTGCAATTCAAAGCCCAGCTCGGCGCTCTGCTCTTCAGGCTGCGGTTGTCCTTCGCCCTGTAGCCACAGCTGCGCACTATGCTCGCTGCAGAATGCCCGCAGGCGGCTCAGATCAGCCTCCGCCAGCGCTGCCGTGTGCCGCAGCAGCAACGCTTCGGCAGTACCACTGAACAGTTCCACGTGCCCGACTACCTGCGGTTTTTCCAGGCTGCGCAGCAACGCCGGCAACGCGCGAAAAATAGGCTGCAAAGGCTGTACCAGCACCGGGCAGTCGTCGATGGCGACGATGTCCTGGCTGGCCTCTGCACGAAAGCCGACCTGCAGCTGACGCGCCTTGGCGTCCCAGCGCACGGCGATACGCGCGCGGCGGCGGTAGCCGAATTCAGGACCGGCTAGCGGCGCGGCCCACTCATCCGGCTGCACACCGCACAGACGTGACAGCTGCTCGGCCAGCGTGCGCTGTTTCAGGGCCAACTGATCGGCATGGGGCATGTGCTGCAGGTTGCAACCGCCACAGCGGTCGGCGTGCATGCAGGGCGCCTCACGGCGCTCGCTGCTGGCGATGAAGATGCGCTCGGCGCGCGCCTCGACGGTCTGGCTGCGGGCGCTGAGCACCCGCGCTTCGACCTGCTCGCCGGCCAGAGCGCCACTGACGAACCAGGTGCGCCCGCCTTCGAAGGCGATGCCGCGACCGTCACCGGCCAGGCGCTCGATGGCGAGCTTCTGCTTCTTGCCGACTGGAACCTGCGCCGCACGGCTGCCGCCGCTGGGCTGAAAGCGCAGGTTGGAACTGCGTCTGGCCATCAGTGCGCCGGTTCTTCGTAAACGCCGGTGGACAGGTAACGGTCGCCACGGTCGCAGATGATCGCCACCAGCACCGCGTTCTCCACCTGTTGCGACAGGCGCAGCATGCCGGCCACCGAACCGCCGGACGAAACACCGCAGAAGATGCCCTCTTCCCGCGCCAGGCGCCGCATGACGTGCTCGGCCTCGGCCTGGCCCATGTCCATCACCTGATCGACACGTTCGGCCTGATAGATCTTCGGCAGGTACTCCTGCGGCCAGCGACGGATGCCGGGGATGGCCGAGCCTTCCTGCGGCTGCAGACCGACGATCTGGATCGCCGGGTTCTGCTCCTTGAGGTAGCGCGAAGTGCCCATGATGGTGCCGGTGGTGCCCATGGAGCTGATGAAGTGGGTGATGGTTCCGCCGGTCTGGCGCCAGATTTCCGGGCCGGTGCCGCTGTAATGCGCCTCGGGGTTGTCACCGTTGGCGAACTGGTCAAGCACCTTGCCGCGCCCCTCGGCCTGCAGCCGCTCGGCCAGATCACGGGCGCCCTCCATGCCCTCCTCTTTGCTGACCAGGATCAGCTCGGCACCATAGGCGGTCATCGCCCACTTGCGCTCGGCGGTGGAGTTGTCCGGCATGATCAGGATCATCTTGTAGCCCTTGATCGCCGCCGCCATCGCCAGGGCAATGCCGGTGTTGCCGCTGGTGGCTTCGATCAGGGTATCGCCAGGCTGGATATCGCCACGCAGCTCGGCGCGGTTGATCATCGACAGTGCCGGACGATCCTTGACCGAACCGGCCGGGTTGTTACCTTCCAGCTTGACCAGCAGGGTGTTGCTGGTTTCACCGCCCAGGCGTTGCAGGCGTACCAGGGGGGTATTGCCGATGCAGTCGGCAATGGTGGGGAATTGCAGGGTCATGGGTCGCTCGAATCCAGACTGACGCGAAGGGGCATCATGATACGCCGAACCCGTCGCTTCATCACGCCATGATCGGTTGCAGGCGGTGATCAAGCCTTGCCGCGGATGCAATCCGGGATTGTCTGGTAGTGACCCGGACTGCATCCGGGCCATATGCCGCCTCTTTTATTGCGCGGCAGCGAAAGCCTTCAGAGTGCTAATAAGGCCCTGATAGCCGCCAGTGGCGATATACCAGGTCGCCGGATCGAGATAGAACACCGTGCCATCGGCCCAAGCCTTGCTGGTTGCTATACCGGCATGCTTGCCCAGCGTCTCGTCGGCCTTGCCTTCACCGCCGGTTGCCGCTCCACGGTCGAGGATCACCAACCACTGCGGCTGTTCTTTCAACGCCGCCTCCAGGCGCACCTTCTGCCGCTCGCGCAGTTGCCTGGCCTCGGGCGAATCCGGCGCCGGACGCCCCTGCGCAACGCTCGCAGGATCCACCGACTCGACCACCGAGCGAGTACCCAGCACTTCGTTGAGCATGCCGAAACGCTCGCCCGGCGCATGCAGCATCAGCGCGTCATTGACGGTGAACAGCGTCAGCGAGCTCTGGCCGGTAGTCTTTGCATGAACGGCAGCCAGTTCCTTATCCAGCTGTGCCTGGAGCTGTGCAGCCTGCGCCTGCTTGTCGAAGATCTCGCCCAGCACTTTCAGATTACCCTGCACGCCCGCCAGGAAGTGGTCTGGGGCGATGCTCAGGTCGATAGTCGGCGCCAGCGCCGAAAGCGCCTCGAACCGATTGCTGGAACGACCGCCGATGATGATCAGGTCCGGCTTGAGACGCTCCAAAGCCGCCTGATCCGGCTCGAACAGGGTGCCAACATTGACGGTCTTGCGCCCTTCGTATTTCGCCTTCAGGTAGGCCGGCCCGGCCATCTGCGGTACGCCAGCGGCGGCGATGCCCAGGGCGTCGAGCGTATCGAGTACGCCCAGATCGAACACCGCGACGCGCGTGGGCGCCTGCTCCAGGGTCAGGCTGCCCTGGCCATGCTCGATGACCAGTGGGTAGGCGGCATGGGCCGACACGGCGCACAGCAGCATGCCAAGGTGCAGCAGGTTGATCAGGCTACGCTTGAACAGCGTCATATGGATTCCTCGCTATTGAGTGCGGTGTGCTGCCGTAGCAGCGCACCAGGAACTGGCGGCCCAGGCCAGCGCAGGGCGGCCTGGGCGATGTGCAGCGCCTCAGAAGCTCTGAGTCAGGCCGAACACGTAGCGCCTGCCATCGAGGTTGTAGGCATAGTCATCGTCGGTGGTGACTTCCTTGTTGGTAACGTTGTACACGCCGAACTTCAGGCTGAGATCTTTGCTTGGCCGGTACACCAGGCCGATATCGGCAAAGGTATAGGCCGGATAGGTCACGCCGTTGCTGGCGGCGCCACTGGTGCCGGTCTGCCAGCGACCGGATGTCTCGCCCCGGTAGTTGAGCTGGGTCCAGAGGTTCAGCTGCTGCGTGGCCTGCCAGTCCAGCGAAACGTTGAACATGTGCTTGGCCATGTCGTTGAGCGGCTCGCCCTTGTACTGGCCGGTCTTCTGTTCGGTGCTGGTGTAGGTGTAGCTGTGGCGGTAAATCAGGTTGTCGAGCAGTTGGTAGTCGAGGGTGAACTCGACGCCCCTGAGCTCCGCCTCGTCGACGTTTTCGTAGGCGGTGTAGCCGTATTGATGCGCCGGATAGGCGGTGCCGTTGTACACGCAGGGCACGTTCGGCTGGCAGACGCGACCGGTGCGGTTGATCTTGTCCTTGTAGTCGGTCTGGTAGACGGTCAAGGTGGTGTTGAGGCCCAGATCGAAGTTTTCGTAGCCGATGCCGATCTCGCGATTGAGGCTGGTTTCCGGCGTCAGCTCGGGGTTACCGATGATGACGCCGCCCCGGGAGCTGGAGCCGAAATCGGTTGCGGCCTGGCGCAGGCTCGGCGCCTTGTAGCCGGAGGTCACGCCGCCCTTGAGGGTGAAGTTCTCGGTCAGGTGATAGACGGCATAGACCTTGGGACTGACTTCGCTGCCGAATGCCTCGTTGTCGTCGTAGCGGGCACTCAAGGTCAGCGACAGGTCGTCGGTCAGGCTCCAGTTGTCTTCCAGGAAGATCGAGTTCTGGTAGCGCTCCATCTCTACCACCGCATCGGCTACCGGTACGACCGGCGGACGCAGACCGCTGCTGGCACCGTCCTTGAGCTCTTCGTACTTGTGGGTCAGGCCGCCGGTCAGCGCATGAGAGCCGAGGAAATAGGTGGCCTGGGTGTTGGCCGTCAGCACGTTGTACTCGATGCCATTGCCGGTATTGGCGTTGACACGGGTCGGGTTCTCCGAGGTGTCGTAGTTGACGTAGGTATCCAGCAGCAGGTTGTCGTAACGCCCTTCGTGGGTTATGGCGTAGGTCTTGAGAATCGACTCGTTGTAGCTCGGCTCGTCAGCCATGTCGATGCTCTTGCCCGGATTGGCCCAACGGCGTTGCAGCGCCTCGTTGTAGTTGAAGGTGACCAGGTTCTGCTCGTCGATGTTCCAACCCAGCTTGCCGCCCAGATTGCTTCTTCTGTACCTGGGGTCAGAGGCAGCACTGTCGTCACCGCCGAGGAAATGACTTTCATCCTGGTGCAGGAAGGAACCGTTGACCTGCAGGGCCAGCACATCCTCGATCAGCGGCGCATTCAGATAGGCACTGGTCTGATAACCGTCCTCGTTCACCTTGTTGGCGCTATCGGCCAGGCTGTACTCGGTGGTGATGCTACCGGCGAACTCGTTGCGGATTTTCTTGGTGATGATGTTGATCACCCCGCCCATGGCATCGGAGCCATACAGGGACGAAGCCGGGCCACGAATGACCTCGATACGCTCGATCGCCTCGATCGGTGGCAGGAAATTGATTGGCGTACCGTTCTGGGTACCGTTGAGGCCGAAGGAGTCGTTGCCCTGCATCGGCCGCCCATCGATCAGAAACAGCGTATAGCCCGAGGTCATGCCGCGGATCTGTATCGAGCGCTCCACGCCGCCACCGGCAATCTGCACCCCAGCGACATTCTTCAGCGCGTCGGTGATATCGGTGTAGGAGCGCTTCTTCAGTTCTTCTGCGGAGATGACGGTGATGGCGGCAGGCGCATCCTTGACGCTTTGCTCAAAACCCGTAGCGGTGACCACTACCGCCCCAAGCTCCAGTTGCTCGGACTTTTCCTCGGCACCCGCCGAACAGGCCAGCGAGGCCAGCGTGACAGCCAGCAGGGTTCTGTTGAATCGAGGCCGAGACGATGCAGCGAGACGTTGCTGGTTGAGTGACATGTGGATTGCTCCCAGTGATCAAGGTAAATCGAGTTGTCGGCTTGTTGCCAGCGGCCGTCCTGCACAGGAACTCGAACCCTGCACTCCCCCGGACATAGGCTTCACCGGCTGACCCAACTCGGAACATCGGCAGCAAGCTCCGCCATGGTCAGCGGGAGCAAACGGCCGAAGCCAATCGAAAGGGCCGTGGCAAAGCCTCCGATGGACAACACGCCATCGAGAGCGAGCACTAGGAAGAAAAAGAAGCGCTACTACTTGCCGGCCCTGCCGGGTCAGACGCAAATAGTAAGAATTTACATTTGAGAGTAAATCTAATTTACGAACTATACACTTTTCAGCCGCAGCTTCAGTCGCAGCCCAGGCCGTGCATTCTCTGCCCACAGGTGCCCGCCCTGGGTAGCGATCATGCTGCGCGCAATGGCCAGCCCCAGGCCGAAGCCGTCACCACCCGGACGAGCCGCGCTGAGCCGGGTGAAGGGACGAAAGATGTTCTCCAACTCGCTCTCGGCGACACCCGGCCCCTGATCCTCGATGCACAAAAGCCATTGGTCCCCTTCGCGCTGTCCGGCCAGGCGCACCACACCACCCTCCGGCGAGTGGCGAATGGCATTGCGCAGGATGTTCTCCAACGCCTGCGCCAGGCCGTTGAGATTGCCTAGCACCCGGCAATCAGCCGGCAACTCGCAGGGCATGCGCTCGATGGGCCAGCCCGTCTCGAAGCCGGCGTTTTCCCTCAGCACATCCCAGAGCCTGACGATGTCCACCTCTTCCAGCGGCAAGCTGGGCCGTTCGGTATCCAGCCACACCAGCTCCAACGCGTCGCCGACCAGCTTTTCCATTTCCTCGACTTCACGGACCAGGCGCTGACGCAGGGCCTCGATGTCCTGTTCGCTCTCCCCCGCCACACGCAAGCGGGCCAACGGCGTGCGCAGCTCATGGGACAGGTCGCGCAGCAACTGGCGCTGGAACGCCACGGTGCCCTGCAGGCGCTCGGCCATATGATCGAAGGTTCGTGCCAGCTCACCCAGCTCATCCTTGCGCCGTGTCACCTGCGGCCCGAGCCGAGCAGACAGGTCGCCTGCACTGAGTGCCGCGGCCTGACGCCTAAGGATCGCCAGCGGAGCGATCAGCAAGCGATACAGCAGAACGGCCACGACCACGGCCAGCACCGCCGGCAGCACGCGCTGCAGCAGCAACTCCCACAGTTCGTTGTACTTGCGCGGGTTCAAACGCTGCGGCAACTCCATCACCAGCCGAGCATTGCCGTCGCTGAAAGGAATGTAGAAGGTCGGCGTGCCGCCTGGCCGCCCTACCGGGAACTCCAGCCTGCGCACGAAATCGAGGCGTTGCGCCTGTTCGGCCGTCAAGGTTTGCGAGGACAGCGAGTCCTTGTGCTGATCGACCACCACGGCCCAGATCTGCTCACGCTCCTGCAGCCGCTGCAGAAAGGCATCGACGCCTGCTGCGCCCTCCTCGCGCCACGTCGTTTCCGCCTCCCGGGCATAGCCTTTGAGCGTCTGCCGGGTGGACTCGGGCAAGTAGGACGTGGCATCGATCAGCTCACGGCCGACATCCACATGCAGACTGACCAGCAGCAGGCAGAACAGCGCCAATGCTCCGGCCAGCCGCCAGAGCAGCGAATGTCGCCCCGGCAGGTTCATGCCCCGGCCTGCGTCAGGATGTAGCCCTTGCCCCAGACGGTGTCGACACGTGTGGCCTCGTAGCCGACGGCCTGCAATTTGCGACGGATATGACTGACGTGCATGTCCAGGCTGCGGTCGTGCTGAGCGTATGCGCGGCGCAGCGCCTGCTGATAAAGGAAGGGTTTGCTCAGCGCCTCGTCCTTGTGCCGCCAGAGCAGCTCCAGCACCCGGTATTCGCTGGGCGTCAGGCCGACCCAGGCGCCACGAAAAGCCACATCGCTACGGCCCTCGTCGAACTGCAAACCGTTGCCCTCTGTACTCGACTGCGGCTCGCGGCGCTCATAGGCGACACGCCGCAGGATCGCGTCCACTCGAACGCTCAGCTCGCCCAGGCTGAAAGGCTTGGGCAGATAGTCGTCGGCGCCCTGACTGAAACCGGCGATGCGGTTCTGCTCATCGCCCAACGCAGACATCAGCAGAACCGGCACACTGCGGCGCTGGCGCAATTGCTGCAGCGCCACCAGGCCATTGGTGCCGGGCAGCAGGATGTCCATCAGGATCAGATCGAAATCCTCGTTCTCAGCCAAGCGCAAGCCATCACTGCCGTCATGGCTGAGGGTCACGTCGAAACCACGGGCCATCAGGTGAGACTGCAGATGACTGGCAAGCAGAGGGTCGTCCTCGACAGCGAGGATCCGGGCTGGAGAAGTGGAGCTGGCGTTCATGGAGAGAAACCGAAGATGCAGAATGAGAACAATTCTACCTACTAAACGACAATCGCTCACCTACAGATTCCGCCGCGCTGAATCGCTACACTGCCCAGATGTCATTAAGGAGGAACGCCGTGTTCAAGGATCTAGGCATCAAAGGCCGCGTGCTGCTGCTCACCCTGTTCCCCACCAGCCTGCTGGCGCTGGTGCTGGGTGGCTATTTCACCTGGGTGCAACTGTCAGGTTTGCAGACGCAACTGCTGCAGCGCGGTGAGATGCTGGTCGAACACTTGGCGCCCCTGGCGGCCCCCGCGCTGGAACAGCAGGCCACGAAAAAACTCGAACGTATCGCTCGCCAGGCACTGGAGCACCCAGATGTGCGTGCGGTGGGTTTTCTCACCCCTGAGCGCACGTCACTGGCACATGCCGGGCCCAGCATGCTCAACCCGTCACCCAGCGGCCAGGCCGGCGTCAGCTTGCTCAGCGGCCAGGACGCCACGCGTTTTCTGCTACCGGTCTACGACCAGCATCTGGTGCTCAGCGACGACTTCACTGAGGACCGCCAGCCTGAGCTGCTCGGCTGGGTCGAACTGGAGCTTTCGCATCAGGGCACCTTGCTCAGCGGCTACCGCAGCCTGTTCGCCAGCCTGCTGCTGATCGCCGGCGGCCTTGCCGTCACCGCCCTGCTCGCTCTGCGCATGGGCCGCAGCATCAACGAGCCATTGCGCGAGATCAAGGCCGGTGTCGCCCAACTCAAGGATGGCCACCTGGAAACCCGCCTGCCGCCGCTGGGCAGCCATGAGATGGATGAGCTGGCCGCCGGCATCAACCGCATGGCCGAGGCCCTGCAGAACGCGCAGGAAGAACTGCAACACAGCATCGAGCAGGCCACCGAGGACGTGCGGCAGAACCTGGAAACCATCGAGATCCAGAACATCGAGCTGGACTTCGCACGCAAGGAGGCTCTGGAAGCCAGCCGCATCAAGTCCGAGTTCCTGGCCAACATGAGCCACGAGATCCGCACCCCGCTCAACGGCATCCTCGGCTTCACCAACCTGCTGCAGAAGAGCGAGCTCAGCCCGCGCCAGCAGGATTACCTGTCGACCATCGAGAAGTCCGCCGACAGCCTGCTCGGCATCATCAATGAGGTGCTCGACTTCTCCAAGATCGAAGCGGGCAAGCTGATGCTCGAATCCATCCCCTTCAACCTGCGCGACCTGCTGCAGGACACCCTGACCATCCTCGCCCCCGCAGCCCATGAAAAGCAGCTGGAGCTGGTCAGCCTGATCTACCGCGACACCCCGTTGGCTCTGCGCGGTGATCCGCTGCGCCTGAAGCAGGTACTGACCAACCTGGTCAGCAATGCGATCAAGTTCACCCGCGAAGGCACCATCGTCATGCGCGCCATGGTCGAGGACGAAAGTGCCGACAGCGCGCAACTGCGTATCAGCGTGATGGACACCGGCATCGGCCTGTCGGATGAAGACCTGCGCGCGCTGTTCCAGGCCTTCAGCCAGGCCGACAACTCGCTCAGCCGCCAGGCCGGTGGCACCGGCCTCGGCCTAGTGATTTCCAAACGCCTGATCGAGCAGATGGGCGGCGAGATCGGCGTCGACAGCACCCCGGGCGAAGGCTCTGAGTTCTGGATCACCCTGACCCTGCCCAAGGCCCGCGACGACGCTGAAGACCTGCCACGTGCCGCCCTCCAGGGCCGCCGCGTGGCCGTGCTGGAAAGCCACGAGCTGGCGCGCCAGGCGCTGACCCACCAACTCGAAGACTGCGGCCTGGAGGTGGAAAGCTTCGCTGATCCCGGCCAACTCTTCGCTGCGGTTAACCAGCAGCAGAATCACGAACGACCGCTGAGCCTGGCTGTGCTTGGCATCACCGCCAGCCAGCTACCACCCGACAGCCTCGGCCAGCGTATCGAGGAGCTCGATCGGCTCGGCTGCAAGGCCCTGGTGCTGTGCCCGACCACCGAACTGGGGCAGTTTCACGACTCGCTGTCCGATGCCTACGCGCAACTCCAGGCCAAACCACCCTGCACACGCAAGCTGTACAAGGCGCTGGTGGAACTGGTCAGCCCACAACGCCCGGCCAGCGAGTCGCTCACCATCAGCAACACGCGCCGACCGCAAATCCTCTGCGCCGACGACAACCCGGCCAACCTGCTGCTGGTGCAAACCCTGCTCGATGACCTCGGTGCTCAGGTCACCGCCGTGGACAGCGGCTACGCGGCTATAGAAGCGGTACAGCACGGCAGCTTCGACCTGGTGTTCATGGACGTGCAGATGCCCGGCATGGATGGCCGCGAAGCCACCGAAGCGATTCGCCAGTGGGAAAGCGAACAGGGTCGCAGCGCCACGCCAATCATCGCCCTTACCGCCCATGCGCTGGCCAACGAGAAGCGAGCCCTGCTGCAGAGCGGCATGGACGACTACCTGACCAAGCCGATCAACGAACGCCAACTGGCCCAGGTGGTGCTCAAGTGGACGGGACTGAATCTGCGCAACCAGCCCAATCAGAGGATTGCACCGGCTGCTGCGCCGCAGTCGCAGCCCAAGGTACTCGACGCCGAAGAAGGCCTGCGCCTGGCTGCAGGCAAAGCCGATCTGGCGGCGGACATGCTGAGCATGCTGCTGGCCGGTCTGCCCGGCGACCGCCTGGCCATCCGCCAGGCTCGCGATGCTGGCGAACGCACTGCCCTGATCGAGCGGGTGCATCGCCTGCACGGCGCCACGCGCTACTGCGGGGTGCCGCAACTGCGCATGGCCTGCCAGCGCAGCGAGACGCTGCTCAAACAGGACGACCCCGAGGCCCAGCGCGCCCTGGACGAACTGGACGCCGCAATCGCGCGCCTGACCGAAGCGGCGGCACAAAGCGCCTGAGGAACTGCCATGCGTATCTGCCTGTTCAGCAGCAAAACCTACGACCGCGAGTCCTTCCTGGCCGCAAACGGCTCGCCCGATTGGCAGCTGCAGTTTCATGAAGCGCGCCTGACCCACGACAGCGTGGCCTTGGCCAAAGGCAGTGAAGTGGTATGCGCCTTCATCAATGATGATCTGTCGGCGCCGGTACTGGAACAGTTGGCCGCCGGCGGCACGCGCCTGATCGCCCTGCGCTCGGCCGGTTACAACCATGTCGACCTGACAGCCGCGCAGCGCCTCGGTCTGCCAGTGGTGCGAGTACCGGCCTATTCGCCGCATGCCGTGGCCGAACACGCCGTGGCCCTGGTACTGGCGCTGAACAGGCGCATCCACCGCGCGTTCAACCGCACCCGCGAGGGTGATTTTTCCCTGCATGGCCTGACCGGCTTCGACTTGCACGGCAAGACCGTCGGCGTGGTTGGCGGTGGCAAGATCGGCCAGGTATTCGCCCGCATCATGCACGGCTTCGGTTGCCAGGTACTGATCTACGATCCGTTCCCGCTGACCGGGCTCGATGACCTCGGTGCACGCCAGGCACCACTCGAAGAAGTGATCGCCAGCAGCGACATCCTCAGCCTGCACTGCCCACTGACCGATGACAGCTACCACCTGATAGATGCTGCGCGTCTGGCGCAGATGAAACGTGGCGCGATGCTGATCAACACCGGCCGCGGCGCGCTGGTCGAGGCGCCGGCACTGATCAAGGCGCTGAAAAGCGGCCAGCTCGGCTACCTGGGGCTGGACGTCTACGAGGAGGAGTCGGAACTGTTTTTCGAGGATCACTCCGACCTGCCATTGCAGGACGACACCCTGGCCCGCCTGCTGAGCTTTCCCAACGTCATCGTTACCGCGCACCAGGCCTTTCTCACCCACGAGGCGCTCGACGCCATCGCCCGCACCACGCTGGACAACATCGCCGCCTGGCTCGCCGGCCGGCCAAGCAATGAGGTCAAGGCCGGCGCGTGATAGCATGCCGGCTGATCTGGAGGACCCATGGCCGAACACGATTTCCGTTATTCCCTGCTCAACCCGCAACACACCCTCACCGAATGCCGCGCACTGGCGCCGGGCCGCTACCAGGTCACCGGCAACGGCGGTTCGATCCAGGCCAATGACGTGCTGCTGGTCACCCTCAAGGGCAGTCGCGACCTGCACATGCGCCTGGAAGTGGAGAAGGTACGCCACCTGATCAACCCGCCCGGCCAATGGCTGGCCGTGTGCAAGGGTCCGCAGTTCAAGGAACTGGCCATTCATAACTGGCAAGTGAACTGCGACAGCTGCGGCAAGCAGCTGGATTTCGAATTCGCCGTCGATGCCGCGCTCGGCAAAGCCGCGCAAGCGCCAGCCGCCGAAGCCCGTATCGCCGAGCTTGGCTGGCGTAACGACGCTGGCCGTCACCTATGCCGCACCTGCCAGGAGGCCTGACACCATGTACCGCGCCCTGCCCCTTGCCCTGCTCACCGCCACCTTGGTCGGCTGTGCCAGCGACGCACCACAGCTGGAAACCGAACGCAGCTACCAGGTGGAATGGATCGGCGAAAGCCCGCTGATCGACCGCAGCCACCTGACCGTCACCTTTGCCGCTGACGGTCGCGCTCACGGGCATGCCGGCTGCAACCACTGGTTCGCTGGCTACACGCTGAAGGATGACGCTGTCCGTTTCGAAACCCCGGGTAGCACCCGCAAGATGTGCGCGCCCTCATTGATGGAGCAGGAGCAGCGCTTCCTCGCGGCGTTGGAGGAAGTGCAGCGCTGGGACTTCAACGACATCGGCCAGTTGCAGCTGTGGCCGGCCACCGGCAAGCCGATTCGCCTCTGGCCCGAGTGAGGCGTAGGGCATACCGCTACGCCGGCCGCTCGGAAGCAGTACGCCGTTGGATTTGCACAGCGCCGCAGAACGGCGGACTGTTCGCTTCGCTCCTGAGTCCGCCCTACGGCGCGAACAACTCCAGTTGCTCCTGCCGCCCGCGCAGATCATGCAGCCTGACTCCCACCCCAAGCAGGCGCACCGGCTTGTCGCCACGGGCGAATGCGTTGCTCAGCAATAGCCTATAGCTCTCCAGATCCCGACTGGCCCCTGCCTGTTCCAGAGTGGTCTGGGTGAAATCATGAAACTTCACTTTGACGAAAGGCTTGTCCGGTCGATAGCTGGCGTCCAGGCGCTGCAGGCGGCCGTTCATCTCTTCGAGCAGCGCCGGCAGTTTCTCCAGGCAGGTTTCCAGATCCGGCAGATCCTGATCGTAGGTGTGCTCCACGCTCAACGACTGGCGGCGGCTATCCACTTGCACGGCACGTTCGTCGATACCGTGGGCCAGGCGCCACAAGCGCTCACCGAAACTGCCGAACTCGCGCACCAGCGCCAGCTTGTTCCATTCCCGCAGATCCAGACAGGTACGAATCCCTAAGCGCGTCAGCTTGTCAGCCGTGACCTTGCCGACGCCATGCAGCTTGTTCACCGGCAACTGCGCAACGAAATCGTCGACCTGATCCGGGGTAATGACGAACAACCCGTTGGGTTTGCGCCAGTCGCTGGCGATCTTGGCCAGGAACTTGTTCGGCGCGACGCCAGCCGACACGGTGATGTGCAGCTCCTGCGCCACACGACGGCGAATTTCCTGGGCGATGCGCGTGGCGCTACCAGCGAAATGCGGCGAGTCACTGACATCCAGATACGCCTCGTCCAGCGACAGCGGCTCGATCAGGTCGGTGAACTGACGAAAGATGCCGTGAATGTCACGAGAGACCGAGCGGTATACCTCGAAGCGCGGTTTGACGATCAGAAGATCCGGGCACAACTTCAGCGCATGCCGCGACGACATCGCCGAACGCACACCATAGGCGCGCGCCTCGTAGTTGCAGGTGGCGATTACCCCGCGGCGGTCCGCCGAACCGCCGACTGCCAGCGGACGACTGGCCAGACTCGGGTCGTCACGCATCTCGATGGCGGCGTAAAAGCAGTCGCAGTCCACGTGAATTATCTTGCGCACATCACCCTCGGAAGCCTCGCCCAGCCTGGCCTGGAGCACTGAAGTCTAACAGCTGTTTAACGCTAAGCACCTGAGTTGAAAACACTTTTCTCGCAAATAGCGGTTGACACCTGAGCATCTGGCTGTAGAATGCCGACCCACAGACGCGGGATGGAGCAGTCTGGTAGCTCGTCGGGCTCATAACCCGAAGGTCGTAGGTTCAAATCCTGCTCCCGCAACCAGCTTCACGAAAAGGCCACTCAATGAGTGGCCTTTTTGCTTTGACGAAAATTAACTTTTTCGATCAAAAGAAACAAATCGATTGACAAGGCCTTAAGTAAGCGTAGAATTGCCGGCGCGGGATGGAGCAGTCTGGTAGCTCGTCGGGCTCATAACCCGAAGGTCGTAGGTTCAAATCCTGCTCCCGCAACCACCTTCAGATAAAGGCCACTCAATCGAGTGGCCTTTTTCGTTTCCGCTCCTTGACCAGCACTGGTCAAGCGTATGATCCGCCGCTAGAATTGCGCACTTTTTGATCAGAGGCGCCACCCAGGCGCCCTTAGAGGTTAGCCCGCATGTCCACCGCCACACCTAAAGTAGGGTTTGTCTCCCTTGGCTGTCCAAAAGCGACGGTCGACTCCGAGCGAATCCTGACCCAACTGCGCATGGAAGGTTACGAGATCGTTCCGACCTACCAGGATGCCGACGTGGTGGTGGTCAACACCTGTGGCTTCATCGACAGTGCCAAGGCCGAATCGCTGGACGCCATCGGTGAAGCGCTGGCGGAAAACGGCAAGGTGATCGTCACCGGTTGCATGGGCGTGGCCGAAGACAGCATCCGCGACGTGCACCCGAGCGTGCTGGCCGTCACCGGCCCGCAGCAGTACGAGCAGGTGGTCAACGCCGTACACGAAGTCATCCCGCCGAAGACCGAGCACAACCCGCTGATCGACCTGGTGCCGCCGCAAGGCATCAAGCTGACCCCGCGCCACTATGCGTACCTGAAGATTTCTGAAGGCTGCAACCATACCTGCAGCTTCTGCATCATCCCGTCCATGCGCGGCAAGCTGGTCAGCCGCCCGGTGGGCGATGTGCTCAGCGAAGCCGAGCGCCTGGTCAAAGCTGGCGTGAAAGAGCTGCTGGTGATCAGCCAGGACACCAGCGCCTACGGCGTCGACCTGAAGTACAAGCTGGACTTCTGGAACGGCCAGCCGGTGAAGACGCGCATGCTCGAGCTGTGCGAAGCGCTGTCGTCGATGGGCGTTTGGGTGCGTCTGCACTACGTCTACCCCTACCCCAACGTCGATGATGTGATCCCGCTGATGGCCGCCGGCAAGCTGTTGCCGTACCTGGACATCCCCTTCCAGCACGCCAGCCCGAAAGTACTCAAGTCGATGAAGCGCCCGGCCTTCGAAGACAAGACCCTGGCGCGCATCAAGAAGTGGCGTGAGATCTGCCCGGAGCTGACCATCCGCTCCACCTTCATCGTCGGTTTCCCCGGCGAGACCGAAGAGGACTTCCAGTACCTGCTGGACTGGCTGACCGAAGCGCAGCTCGACCGCGTCGGTTGCTTCCAGTATTCGCCGGTCGAAGGCGCACCAGCCAACGACCTGGGCCTGGAAGTGGTGCCTGACGACGTCAAGCAGGACCGTTGGGAGCGCTTCATGGCGCACCAGCAGGCTATCAGCTCTGCACGTCTGCAGGCCAAGATCGGCCTGGAGATGGACGTACTGATCGACGAAGTGGACAGCGAAGGGGCCGTGGCCCGCTCCTGGGCCGACGCCCCGGAGATCGACGGCAGCGTGTTCATCGATTCCCCCAACGTCAAGCCGGGCGACAAGGTGCGCGTGCGCATCGTCGATGCCGACGAGTACGACATGTGGGGCGAACTGGTCTGACCGACCTATCTCCTGAAAAGCCCCGCAGCATGCGGGGCTTTTTCTTTCCCGGCAGCACAGCTTCTTGCCGGTACAATGACCTTCTTTTTGTCGAGCCCAGTCATGAGCGAAGCCACCCGTCTGTCCAAACGCGTCATCGAGCTGTTCGGTTGCTCGCGCCGTGAAGCCGATCTTTACATCGCAGGGGGCTGGGTGACGGTGGACGGCAAGGTGGTCGAGGCGCCGCAATTCAAGGTCGAGGATCAGCGCGTCGAGTTGCACCCCGATGCCAGCCTTGATCCCGTGGAGCCCGTCACCCTGCTGGTGCATGGCTCGACTGGCTGCAACGCCGCACAGTTGCAGCACCTGCTGGTACGCGAACGCCACTGGGAACAAGACCCGCACACCCAGCGCGTCCTGCATGGCCACTTCCTGCGCCAGGAGCAGAGCCTGCCGCTGCAGACCGGCGCCAGCGGCCTGATAGTGCTCAGCCAGGACTGGCGCACGCAACGCAAGCTGCGCGAGGATGCGGCCAAGCTGGAACAGGAATATCTGGTCGAAGTAGCCGGCGAAGTGCCCGCCAGCGCATTGGAGCGCCTGAAGAAAGGCTGGCTGCACAAGGACACGCAGTTCCCGCCATGCAAGGCCAGCTGGCAGAGCGAACAGCGCCTGCGCTTCGCGCTGAAGAATCCGGCCCCTGACCTGCTGCGGCAGATCTGTACGGCGTTGGGCCTGAAGGTGCTGGGCATGAAGCGCATCCGCATCGGCGGCGTCCCCATGACCAAGTTGCCGGTCGGGCAATGGCGCTATCTGGGCGAGAAAGAACGATTCTGAGGTCGTGTTAGGCTGTGTCCGTCACGCTCTGGAGACCACCATCATGCGTATCCTACTGCTCACCGCACTGCTCGCCCTGAGCCTGCCCGGCCTCGCCGCGCCGGCACCATTCTTTCTCTGGCAAAGCAAGGTCGACGGCCACCTGACCTGCGCCCAGGTCAGCCCTGGTGAGGGCTGGATTCGCTTCACCGGCCCATTCCGCGATGCCGGCTGCCGCGTGGCATACGACGCCCCCGTCAACAGACGCTAAGCAGGACACCATGCAGCATCTGGTTTCTCCGGTCGGTATCGTTCGCTCCTGCTTCAAGGAAAAATTCGCCATTCCTCGCCAGCCGCACCTGGCGCCCGCCGCGCGCGGCGTGCTGGAACTGCTGCCACCCTTCGATCAGGGCGAGGCCGTGCAGGGCCTGGAACAGGTCAGCCATGTCTGGTTGCTGTTTCTCTTTCATCAGGCGCTGGAAGACAAGCCACGCCTGAAAGTGCGCCCGCCGCGCCTGGGCGGAAACCAGGCGGTAGGCGTGTTCAGCACCCGCGCCACCCATCGCCCCAACGGCATCGGCCAGTCAGTGGTACGCCTGGAACGAGTGGAGCCGGACCGCCTGCACCTGTCCGGCATCGACCTGCTCGACGGCACCCCGGTGCTGGATATCAAACCCTATGTGCCGTACGCCGATTCTGTGGCCGATGCCCGCAACGATATGGCAGATGCACCACCACCCCTGATTACAGTGGACTGGCAGGATGACGCCCTACGCCTGGCGCACCAGCATGCGCAACGTCTGAACGAGCCGCTGGTGGAGCTGATCGAGCAGTGCCTGGCGCAGGATCCGCGCCCGGCCTACCAGCAGCCGCAGCCCGAGCGCCGCTATGGTGCGCGCTTCTGGGATCTGGACGTGCACTGGCACTATCCCGAGCCAGGGCATATCCGGGTGCTGGATATGCAGATGGCACAGAGCACGGCCTGACCGAGCCTTCGGAACGGCCAGTGGTGCAACGGGCAGCCTCACTTCAGCGCGATGGATTGAGCGCCAGCATATCGGCTTCGATAGCCTCCTGACGCTCGATCAGTGGTTCCACCAGCGGCCGGCTGGCGAGGAAATGCGCGGTTCGCGTATGCGCCTCGAAAGCCGCCTCGTCGACGTACACCTCGTACAGCCACACCAGATCGGGATCACTGCGGTCACGCATCACGTCGAAGGTCAGGCAGCCCGGCTCATCGCGCACCGAAGCAGCGGCGTTGACGCGCATGGCATCCATGAACGCCCCGAAACTGCCGGGCTTGAGTTGGGTCTTGAGCAATAGCACGTACACGGCAACCTCCATTATGTTTTATATTTGAAAAATAATTGTATACATATTGGAGTGTAAAAAGATGCTCGAACGCCCATCACGCCTCAATGGCCTGCGTCATTTGGCCCTGCTGGTACCCAACCTGGAAGAATGCGAGCGTTTCTACGTGGACGTGCTGGGCATGCAGTTGCTGCACCGCGCCAACGAGGACCTGGTCTACCTGACCTGCGGCAACGACAACCTGTCGCTCGGCCGCGCCTATGCCGAGAGCCACGGCGTGGCGCTGGTGGATCATTACGGCTTCATCGTCGACAGCATCGAGGAACTGGACGCCTGGTACCAGTACCTCAAGGCACGAGGGGTGACACTGCTGGATCGGCCTTTCGATCATGGCGACGGCGCGCGCAGCTTTCACCTGCTGGACCCAGCGGGCAACAAGGTGCAGCCGCTCTATCATCCTGCGATATCGGGCCAGCGCTTCAGTCCAGCCCGAACCTGAACATGTGGGAGCGAGCGCTGTAGGGCGTACTCGCGAAGCAGTACGCCGTTAGGACGTTTGCCGCACCGAAGACGGCGGACTGTTCGCTGACGCTCCTGAGTACGCCCTACCCCCGCCCGGGGCCGGCGTCCCGGTTCGCCCGAGTCAGGTGCGGAACTGGCGCACCAACTCCTGCAGCTCGACACCCAAACGCGCCAGCTCGGCGCTGGAGGCCGCAGTCTGTTCCGTGGCGGTAGCGCTCTGCTCACCGATATCGCGCACGCGAGTGACGCTCTCGTTGATCGCCTCGGCCACGGCGCTCTGCTCCTCGGCAGCGGCGGCGATCTGCTGGTTCATCTGCTCGATGGTACTCACTGCCTGAGTGATGCGCCCCAGCGCGTCACCAGCCTCGCCCGCCAGCTCGACGGTGCGGCGGGTCAGGTCGCGGCTGCTGTCCATCTGCTGCACGGCGCCCTTGGCCATCCGCTGCAGGCCGGCGATCAGGCTCTCGATCTCTTCGGTGCTGTCCTGGGCGCGCTTGGCCAGCGCGCGTACTTCGTCGGCGACCACGGCGAAACCACGGCCCTGCTCACCTGCACGTGCCGCTTCGATGGCCGCGTTGAGCGCCAGCAGGTTGGTCTGCTCGGCGACGTTGCGAATCACCTCCAGCACACTGCCGATGCGCGCGCTTTCCTGATTCAGGTCGGCGATGGCCTTGGCGGACTGTTCCACTTCGCTGGCCAGACTGTCGATCTGATCCACCGCCTGCTGCACCACGCGATTGCCCTGCTGCGCCTCCAGATCCGCATCGCGCGCCGCCAGCGAGGCCTGCTCGGCATTCTGTGCCACTTCCTGCACGGTCGCAGCCATCTGGTGCATGGCGGTGGCGGTCTGCTCGGTTTCCAGTTTCTGCGTCTGCACCCCGGCGCTGGTCTGCGCGGTAATCGCCGACAATTGCTCGGCAGCCGCCGCGATCTGCCCGACGCCCCCACCAATACGTCCGACCAGGGTGCGCAGGCTGAGCGTCATGTCCTGCATGGCGGCCAGCAACTGGCCCACTTCGTCGCGGCGATCCTGCGGGATGTTCTGACTGAGATCGCCTGCGGCGATGCGTTGGGCGAATGTCACGGTCTGGCGCAGCGGTGCGACGATCAAGCGGGTGATCAGCAACGCCGCGCACAGGCCCAGCACCACTGCGGCAGCCCCCATGATGCCGAGCATCACCAGCGAGCGCTGGCTGTCGTCGAGCATGCTTTGCTCGGCCGCCGCCTGGGCTGCTTCGGCCAGGTCCACCACCGAGCGCGCACGTTCGATCATGGCGTTCTCAGTGGCCAGATTCTGCTCACGCAGTTGCTGGTAATAGAGGAAGGAACGCTGGTAGAAGGTCAGCGCCTGCAGCGCGGTGTCAATGGCGCCTTTCTGGTCGTCGTTGAGCCATACCATCAGGCTGCGAGCCACGGTTTGCAGGTCTTCGCTGACGTATTCCCATTCCTCCAGCGCCTCAGCCGAACCGTCGATGATGTACAGGCTTTCATGGCCACGCAGATCGAGCATGCGTTTGCTCAGGCCGGATGCGGTTTCCGCCAGGGTCAGCGGATCGCTGCCGCGCAGTCGGTCGCCCTGCAGACGCAGTTCACGTACCGCGTCGTACATGTCCAGCTCGATCACCTCGAACTGGTCGCGCGCTTCGGCAGCGGCGTTGCGCATGTCCTGCCGCGCTTCGCGTGCCTTGTCCTGCTGCTCGACATAGTTGTCGAACTGCTTGAGGTACTCGGCCACGGCCTGCTGCATGGTCTGATTACGCGAGCTGGCACCTGAACCGTCCTGCGCGAGCTTTTCCAGCAGCGCCTGCACCTTGAGCAGGCTGGCCCGCACGAGCTCGGCACTCTGCGGGGTCTGCTCGATGGCGAAGCTGCGCTCCAGGCGACGCGCCTGAAGAATCTCCTGGTTGACCTGTGCCAACTGGCCGACCTGGGCATGTCCTTGCAGCACCGCCTGTACAGCGAGAAAGCCGCTGCCGGTCATGGCTGCAGTGAGCAGCAATACCAGACCGAAGCCGATGAATAACTTCTTGCCGACGGCAAGGTTGGCGAATAGGCGTGCGGCAGGTTCAAACATAGGGACAACTCCAGGTTCTTCTTATAAAGCCACGTCTCGTGAACGCGGCCTGGTCGGAAGGCAACGCAACTGCTGTGCCAAATCGAACCCCATATATCGGCAGCAAAGGCGCCCAGCTTGAGTACTGGCAATTCGCCAAGTGGTGTTGTTAAGCATAGCCCCTGAAAAGTAAGCATCTGGCCATGCTCGGCAACTATCCGCTTATTGGCGCCGATTTACTGGCGATTTTTCGCCGACAAAAAAGGCGCAGACCCTCACGGAGCTGCGCCTCGACCTGCCATCAACGACTCAGCGGCCAGTCAGTACCGGCATCACTCGTGGCCGCAGCAATTCGCCGGCCACAGCCAGCAGACCGATGGCGCCGGCAATCCAGTACCACTGCAGCACCGGGTCGAACAGCAGCCAGCCCAGTGCATGCAGGAACACCACCATGATCAGCACCGGGCTGACGTAGCGCACCATGAACAACCAGAGCGCGTAGCCCGCAGGAGGCAGGCCCAGCTCGTCACGCATGATTTCGCCGCGCAGCGCGTAGCCTGCAAGCACCACCATGAAGATACCGCCCAGCGGCATCATCCAGCGCGAGGTAAAGTAGTCCAGCCAGTCGAAGAAGTTCTTGCCCAGCGGCGTCCAGCCCGCCAGCAGGTTGAACGAGAGCATGGCCAGCAGGCTGATCAGCAGCAACACGACACCAGCCAGCGCCGCCGACTTCAGGCGGCTGATGCCGTGCTTTTCGTTAAGGTAAGCGACGCTGGCCTCGATCATGGAAATGGCCGAGGTCAGCGCAGCGATCGACACCATGGCGAAGAACAGCACGCCGAAAGCGGTACCAAATGGCATCTGCTGGAAGGCCAGCGGCAGACTCATGAAAATCAAACCAGGGCCTGCCCCGGGACTCATGCCGTTGGCGAAGATGATCGGAAAGATCGCCAGGCCGGCCAGCAGCGCCACGCAGGTGTCGCAGATCGCCACCAGGAAAGTGGTGCGGGCGATGGATTGGCCGTCGGGGATGTAGGAGCCGTAGGTGAGGATGGCGCCCGAGGCCAGGCTGAGGGTGAAGAAGGCATGGCCCAATGCGGCCAACAGCGCCTCGCCGGTGATTTTCGAGGCATCGAAATGGAACAGGAAATCGAAGCCAGCCTGGAAGCTGCCGCTGGTGAAGGCGTAGCCGACCAGCACGATCAACATCAGGGCCAGCCCCGGCATCATCCAGCGCACCGCTTTTTCGATGCCTTTCTGCACGCCCCTGGCGACGATCCACAGGGTCAGTAGCGCCACCAGCACGCTCCAGCCGCCAAGCTGCCAGGGGTTGGCGTTGTGCGCTTCGAACACCCCACCCAGCGTCTCGACGCTGGTGGCGGCCAGGGAGCCGTCGAGCATCTTCCACGTATAGGCGAAGGCCCAGCCGGCGACGACCACGTAGAAGCACAGGATCATGAAACCGGCGAGCATGGCCATACCACCAACCGCCTTCCACAGCGGGTTGCCGCCGTTCTCGCGGACCACACGGCCGATGGCGTCGATGGGACTGCCGCGACCACGGCGGCCGATGGCGATCTCGGTCATCATCACCGGAATGCCGATGGCCAGGATGCACGCCAGGTACATCAGCACGAAGGCGCCGCCGCCGTATTCACCGGTGATGTAGGGGAATTTCCAGATATTGCCCAGGCCGACGGCCGAGCCGGTTGCAGCGAGGATGAAGCCCCAGCGCGAGAGCCAGAGGTTCTTCGGTTTTTCACGGGTCATGCGTCACCTGTTTGTTTTTATCTGTGACGGAATCGGACCCGCCGCGCTTGTGGCGCAGCGGAATGCAAGGCTTGGGTTGAAGCCGAAGGTGTCACTGGGCGTCGACTTGTGCCTCCGGCGCGGCCAGTTGGAAGGCCTCCAGGGGTTCACAGCGCGCCGCCATGGCGACAATGCGTGGGTACGCGGCAAGGTCACAGTTAAAACGCCGCGCATTATACAGCTGCGGAATCAGGCAGGCTTCCAGATATCCAGGCCGCTCGCCGAGCGACAGGCGCCCGTCGAACGCAGCCAGGCCCTCCTCCACGGCGGCCAGACCCAGCGCGACCCAGTGCCGGTACCAGGCGTTTTTCGCCTCATCGGCGACGCCCAGTTCGCTGGACAGGTACTGCAGCACGCGCAGGTTGTTCAGCGGATGCACGTCGCAGGCGATATGCAGCGACAGCGCCCGCACCTGGGCACGCTCGGCTGGATCGGCTGGCAACAGCGCCGGCACCGGGAAGATCTCTTCGAGGTATTCGATGATCGCCAGCGACTGGGCGATGCGTACGCCGCCGCTCTCCTCGTCCACCAGTAGCGGCAGTAGCCCCTGCGGATTCAACGCGCGGTAGTCGGCGCCGTGCTGCTGCCCGCCATCCTTGACCAGGTGCACTGGCACCTGCTGGTAAGCCAGGCCCTTCAGGTTGAGGGCGATACGCACACGGTAGGCAGCGCTGGAGCGCCAGTAGCCGTAGAGTTTCAACATTGCGGATTCCTTTCGAAACGCGGTAGGAGCGGCTTCAGCCGCGATCAGCTGACAACATCGCGGCTAAAGCCGCTCCTACGAATCAGCGGGCGTCGTAGTGCTCCACCACCTGATCGATGGCGCCGAAGATGCTCTGCCCGGCAACGTCGAACATCTCGATGCGCACCCGATCACCGAACTTGAGGAACGGCGTCTTCGCCTCGCCCTGCTCGACGATTTCCAGCATGCGCTTTTCCGCCAGGCAGGAAGAGCCGGCGCTGCGGTCGTAGTTCGACACGGTGCCCGAACCGATGATGGTGCCGGCGCCCAGCGGGCGGGTCTTGGCGGCATGCGCTACCAGGGTTGGGAAGTTGAAGGTCATGTCAACGCCGGCGTTCGGCTGGCCGAACAGCGCGCCGTTTATATGCGACACCAGCGGCCGATGCACCTTGCCGTCCTTCCAGCTCTCGCCCAGCTCGTCCGGGGTGATAGCGACCGGGGAGAAGCTCGACGACGGCTTGCTCTGGTAGAAACCGAAGCCCTTGGCCAGCTCGCCAGGGATCAGATTGCGCAGCGAGACGTCGTTGACCAGCATCAGCAAGCGGATATGGCCTGCCGCTTCGGCCGGCGTGGCGCCCATCGGCACGTCGTCGGTGATCACTGCCAGCTCGGCCTCCAGGTCGATGCCCCAGGCTTCGTCGGCCAGGCGGATCGGGCTGTGCGGCGGGATAAAGGCATCTGCGCCGCCCTGATACATCAACGGGTCGTGCCAGAACGACTCCGGCATCTCGGCGCCACGGGCCTTGCGCACCAGCTCGACGTGGTTGACGTAGGCACTGCCGTCGGCCCAGTGGTAGGCGCGCGGCAGCGGGCTGTGGCAGGCGGCCTGATCGAAGGCGAAGGCGCCCTCTTCCAGGCCGTCGTTGAGACGCTGATAGATCGCTTCGAGCTTGGGCCGGGTCACGGCCCAGTCGTCCAGCGCAGCCTGCAGGGTGAAAGCGATCTGCGGCACAACGACGGCACGGGTGAGATCGCGGGAAACGACGATCAGCACGCCATCGCGGCCTTGGTTCAGTGATGCGAGTTTCATCGGTAATCCTTCGAAATCTGAGGTAGGAGCGAACCCTGACCGAACAAAAAGCTTCGCGAGCAGAGCTCGCTCCCACAGCTTCGTTTAATCCTACAAACCCGGCGCGCGCCAGGAGTTGACGTATTCGGCCACGTCCACCGCGCCGGCGGCATCGGCCACGTCCAGGGCGCGGCGGGTGTCGATCATCACCGCCACCTCGTCGATGAAGGTGGCCGGATCCTCCTGGCTCTTCTTCAGCGCCTTGGGGTGTGGCCCATGGGGGAAGCCGCACGGGTGCAGGGTGACCATGCCCTGCTCGATGTTGTCGCGGCTGAAGAAGTTGCCACGGTGATAGAACAGCACTTCGTCGTAGTCGTCATTGTTGTGGAAGAACGGCACCTTGAGCGCACCGGGGTCGGATTCCACCGGACGCGGGGTGAAGGTGCAGATCACGAAGCCATTGGCGACGAAGGTGGTGTGCACTGACGGCGGCAGGTGGTAGCGGTGGCTGATCAGTGGGCGAATGTCGCGCCAGTTCAGGCGCACCACGGTGTTGTCGCCATGCCAGCCGACCACATCCAGCGGATTATAGGGGTAGGTCACGGTGCTGATCTGGCCGCGCCGCTTGATGCGGATCTGCCAGGTGCTCTCGTCCTGCTGTGCCTTGAAGGCGTCGTCGATATGCGGGTGCTCCAGCACCGCCAGGTCGAAGATCGCCTGCGGGCCCAACAGGCCCTTGTCCGGCAACTGGTAGGCGCCGTCGGTGTTCTCGATCAGCAGGAAGTAGCTCGATGTGCTGGCCTCGATGCGCCAGGCGGTGCCGCGGGGGATCAGCAGGTAATCGCCGTCGCGGTACTCCAGATGGCCGAAGTCGCAGTAGAAATGCCCACTGCCTTCATGCACGAACAGCAACTCGTCACCATCGGCGTTGCGCACCAGATGGCGCATGGCGCCGTGGGTGCGCCAGACGCGCAGCTTGACGTCGGCGTTGTGCAGGGTCAGCGGCGCCGCCAGCGGGCAATCGCGCTCGCTGGGGATGTCGTTGAAGTTGAACGCATGCGGGCGCAGCGGGCCTTCCCAGTCGATCCAGCCGGTGGGCGGATGCTTGTGGTGCAGGTGCGCGGTGGGGCCGAAGAAGCCCTCACGGCCCATCTCGCGCTCATAGGTGCCCTGCGGCAGGTCGCAATGCGCCTGGCGCGAGCACTCGCCTTCACGCAAGGGAAAGCGGATCCATTGACGGCTCATGGCATCACTCCTCGGAGATCACACCGCGACGCAGTTGGTCTTCCTCGATCGACTCGAACAGGGCCTTGAAGTTGCCCTCGCCAAAACCCTGATTGCCCTTGCGCTGGATGATCTCGAAGAAGATCGGGCCGATCACCGTGTTGGTGAAGATCTGCAGCAGGATGCCGTCATCGCCAGGCGCGCCATCGATCAGGATGTTCAGCTCGCGCAATACGTCGGTCGGCTCACCATGCCCGGCGACGCGGGTATCGACCTTCTCGTAGTAAGTGTCCGGGGTGGTCATGAAGTCCACGCCATTGGCGCGCAGTTGGCGCACGGTGGCGTAGATGTCGTCGGTGGACAGCGCGATGTGCTGGATGCCTTCGCCGTGGTATTCGCGGATGAATTCCTCGATCTGCGACTTGTCGTCGGCCGACTCGTTGATCGGAATGCGGATCTTGCCGCAGGGCGCGGTCATGGCGCGGGAGAACAGGCCAGTGAGCTTGCCTTCGATATCGAAGTAGCGGATCTCGCGGAAATTGGCGATACGCTCGTAGAAGCCGGACCAGACATCCATCTGCCCGCGGCGCACGTTGTGGGTCAGGTGATCGATGCACTGCAGGCCGACGGCGTTGTCATTCGGGCTGCGGCCTTCGATGTACTCGAAGTCGACGTCGTAGATGCTCTTGTCGCCGTAACGGTCAACCAGATACAGCAGCGAGCCGCCAATGCCTTCGACGCAGGGAATGTTCAGCTCGCCGAAGTTGGCGTGGCTGCCCACCAGCTTGGCGCCCTGCTGCTCGACGTAGGCAGCGGCCTGAGCGGCGTTCTTCACCCGGAAGGCCATGGCGCAGGCGCTGGGGCCGTGCTTCTCGCCGAAGGCGCGCACGTGGCCGGTGGGGCTGCCGTTGAGCACGATGTTGATGTCGTTCTGCTGGAACAGCCACACCTCTTTCGAGCGGTGCTTGGCGGTCTCGGTGAACCCCATGGCGGTGAACAACTGGCGCAGTTGCTCGATGCCTTCGGCATTCGGTGCGGTAAATTCGACGAACTCGAAACCATCGGTTCCGATGGGGTTGTGCTGCTCGATCTTGGCCACGGCGGTCATTTCGCCTCCTGATTGTCATTGTTATGGCAGCCGCACGAATGCGTTGCGGACAACCTCATGACAACCGAGCGCAGGGCCGCTCTCAAGATGGTTTGCGATACGTCGACGCAATGGTCGAGTGCGACAGTGGCAAATTTTCCTTACGCCTTCCAGACAAGGCATGCAAAGCCCTGACAACCGTAAAAAAATCCTTACAAAGCGGTCAACCGGCTTGCCGCTATCACTCAGCTCGGCGCGAGAATGTGTAGGCGCGCTCCACCTTGGCCACGCGAGTGGTGAAAGCGGCGTACCAGTCGGCGCGTCCCTGCTCGCGAACGGCGCTGTGCTCGGCATGCTCGCGCCAGGTGCGAATGGCCTCCTCGCTCTGCCAGTAGGACAAGGTGATGCCCAGGCCGTCGCTGCGTGCCGACTCCACGCCGAGAAAGCCGGGCTGCTGCGCAGCCAGCTCAAGCATGCGCTGCGCCGCCTTGGCATAACCGGCATCCACCTCCGTGCGTACCGAGGTGAAGATCACCACATAGTAAGGGGGCTCGGGAGTGGTGGCGATCACGCGACCGCCTCCTGTTGCGCTTCATGCACCGACTGCACTGCGCAGGCGCCGACCAGGCCGGCAACCAGCGGCGGCAGACGCCCCTCCAGCGCCGCACGCTCGGGCTGGAACAGGGTAGCGATGAAGAACGGATGATCTTCCAGTTCGATGGCACGCACCGCGCCCGCCTGGTCATGCCCGGAGGCCTTCAGCGCCTGGGCCATCAGTGGCTCGACGAAGGCATCGGCGAGGCCGTAGCGACACAGATACTGCTCGCTGATCTCGCGCACACCGTAGAGCTCGGCAATGCGCGAGCCGGAGACCAGGTGCACGTGCTCGCTGACGTCCAGCAAGGTACAGCTCAGGGGCGCGATCAGAGGGTTCTGCGCTTGCGGCGACAGCTCGGCGTGTTCGGCATCCATCCAGCCCAGGCGGTTGCGCGCGTACTCCAGCAGCGCGTGCTGGAAGCCGCCACAGGTGCCCAGGAAGGGCACGCCCTGCTCGCGCGCGAAACGAATGGCGCGCAACGCACCTTCGGTGGCGGCATAGGGGCTGCCCGGCACGCACCAGATGCCGTCGTAAGCCATCAGGGTAGCGTCATCGACGAGACTGTCAGTGGCCAGCCAGTCATGTTCAACCGCCACACCCAGTGCCTCGCTGGCCAGGCGCAGCGCCTCGGGAATCGCCCGGTGCGCGGCAATCGCCGCATTGTAGTCACCCACCAGAGCGACCTTGACTCGACACTTGCTGTACATACGCCTATCCCCTCTTGCATGGCGGTCTCCCTGCCACTATAAGATGGCGCTCGCGCAATAATAATTGGCGAATAAACAAGCAGAGATTGCAGCCATGCAATATCAGATCGACCATACCGACCTCTCTCTGGTGCTCGCCCTGGTGCGTGGTCGCTCCCTCGCGCGGGCGGCAGAATTGATGCAGGTCGACGTGTCCACGGTGTTTCGCGCCGTGCGCCGGCTGGAAGCCGCCCTGGGTGTGGCGCTGTTCGAGAAGAGCCGACGCGGTTATGAGCCCAGCGAAACCGCCCGCGCCCTGGCCGAGCAGGCCGAGCGCGCCGAACAGGCGCTGGATGCCGCCCGCGTGGCGCTGGAGCTGGGCAAGCAGGTAGTCAGCGGTACGGTGCGCCTGACCTGCACCGATGCGGTATTAAGCAGCCTGCTGCTGCCGGCAATGGCGCGCTTCATGCCCAGTTACCCGGCGCTGGCGCTGGAGCTGGTGACCTCCAACGACTTTGCCAACCTCAGCCGGCGCGATGCCGACCTGGCCCTGCGCCTGACCAACGAGCCGCCGGAGCACCTGGTCGGCCGGCGCCTGGCCAGCGTGTCCTACCTGGTCTGCGCGCGCGATGATGGCCAGGATCGCAGCGACCTGGCACGGCAGAGCTGGATCGCCCTGGACGAGGCGATGCCGGATCACGCCACGGTACTCTGGCGCCTGCGCGAGTTGCCGGGCGTCACCCCCAACTACCGCTGCAGCAGCATGTACGCCGTGGCGCAGCTGGCCCGCGCCGGGCTGGGTGTCGCCGCCCTGCCCGACTTCGTGCTGCGCGCCCATCCCGAACTCAAGGCACTCGGCCCGCCGCTGGCCGGCTGCGACACCGAACTCTGGCTGTTGACCCGCCCGGACTGCCGAGCCTTGCGCTCGGTGCAGACGCTGTTCGAGGAGTTGAGTGAAGCGCTGATGAGCCATGGCTGAGGTAGAGCGTCGCCGCTGAAGCGCCTCCCACAGAGCAGGGGCAGCATCTCATTGCAGCAGCGAGACCTTGTGGGAGGGGCTTCAGCCGCGACAGGCCTGAATGATGTGTAGCCGGACGCGATCCGGGGGCATTGGGTACGCAAAAGATCATCGCGGCTGAAGCCGCTCCTACCTATCCCGTAGAAGCGGCTTCAGATCCGTAGGGCGGGTGCAACCCGCCATAAATGAGTGGCGGGTTGCACCCGCCCTACAACATTACAGATGCCCAACTGCACCGTAGGAGCGGCTGGGCGGCATTCCGTTTCAGCCGCGAAGAATAGACACCTCACCCCTGCTGCAAATGCCCATACAGCTTGGCGTACAGGCCACCTTCAGCGATCAGTTGCTGATGGTCGCCATCCTCGGCAACGCTGCCGCCGTCGAACACCAGCACCCGATCGGCCTGCTTCACCGCACTCAGGCGGTGGGCGATGATCAGGGTGGTGCGGCCTTCAAGAAACTGCGCCAGCGCTTCGTGCAGGGCGTACTCGGTCGCTGCATCCAGTGCCGAAGTAGCCTCGTCGAGGATCACCACCTTGGGTTCTGCCAGCACCATGCGGGCAATGGCCAGGCGTTGACGCTGCCCGCCAGAGAGCCGCACACCACTGCGCCCGACCACGCTGTCCAGACCCTGCGGCAGTTGCACGATGGTGTCGTGGAGCTGGGCGATACGCAGTGCCTGCCAACAAGCCTCGTCGCTGCGCTCACGCCCCATGGTCAGGTTGGCACGTACCGTGTCGTTGAACAGTGCCGGGTGCTGCAACACCACCGCGACGTTGTCACGCACGCCGTCCAGGCCGATCTCCTCCAGCGCGCTGCCGCCGAAGCGGATGCTGCCGGCCTGTGGCGTATAAAGGCCCAGCAGCAGCTGCACCAGTGTGCTCTTGCCACCGCCGGACGCGCCAACGATGGCGACCTTCTCACCCGGGCCGATAGACAGATCGAGACGATCCAGCACTGGCTCCTCGCCATAGCCGAAGGTCAACCCGCGCACCTCGATACCGACTGTATCGCGCCCCTTGAAAGGATCGACGCGCCCGTCGTACTGCGGCTCGTCCTTGCGTGCCAGCAGCTCGTTGATACGGGCCAGCGCACCACCTGCGGCATAGAACGCGTACTGCAGGCTGAGCAATTGTTCGACCGGGCCGATCATGAACCACAGGTAACTGAACACCGCGAGCATCTGGCCGATGGACAGGTCGGAGAACAGCACGGTGAGCATCGCTGCCGCGCGGAACACGTCGATACCGAACTGGAACAGCAGGCCACTGGCACGGTTCGAGGCATCGCTCTTCCACTGCGAGGCCACGGCATAGTCGCGCACCTCGCGCGCCCGCCCGCCGAGTCGGCCGAGGAAGTAGCCCTGGCGGTTGCCGGCGCGCACTTCCTGAATCGCTTCCAGAGTCTCGGTCAGCGCCTGGGTGAAGCGCGAGGTGCTGTCGTTCTCCAGCTTCTTCAGGTGCTTGACCTTCTTGCCCAGCAACACGGTGGCGTAGATCACCAGCGGGTTGAACAGCAGGATCAGCAAGGCCAGTTGCCAGTGCATCCAGATCAGGATGGCCGAGGTGCCGACCAAGGTCAGCACCGCCACGAGAAAACGGCTGAGGGTCTCGCCAACGAACTTGTCCAAGGTGTCCAGATCGGTGACCAGGTGAGTGGTCACGGTGCCACCGCCCAGGCTTTCGTACTCGCCGAGGGAGATACGCTTGAGACGCTCGATCAGGCGCATGCGGATGCGGTAGACGATGTCCTTCGACAGCCTGGCGAACAGGCGCGCCTGCAGCACGTTGAAGATCAGCGCCGAGCCGCGCAGCAGCAGGGTCAGCAGCAGCATCAGGCCGATATAGCCGGCTGCCGTTTCCCAATCCGCCGGCAGGAAGTTGTCCATCACCTTGAGCGCCGCGTCTCCGTCATGCAGCAGCACTTCGTCCACCAGCAGCGGCAACAACAACGGGATCGGCACGCTGCACAAGGTCGCCAGCACGGCGACCAGATTGGCCAGGATCAGCGCTTTCTTGTGATGCAGGGCCAAGCGACGGATTTCTGCCCAGCTCAACCGATCAGGCATTGGCAGCGCGCTCCAACCAGCGGCTCAGCAGCGGCGCCAGTACCTCGAGCGGTTGATAGCCGTTGGTCAGCAGCGCCAGCTGGCCGTCGCGCTCCGCCAGCAGCGTGGGGAAACCGGCGATGCCCAGGTCCTGCACCCAGGTGAAGTCGGCGGCAGTCGCCTCCTGCATGGCCTGACTGTCGAAGGCTTCGGCGAACTCGATGCGCGGGATGCCCGCCTGCTCGGCCAGTTGCACCAGCACGCTGGCCTGGGTGACGTCGGCACCCTCGGTGTAGAAGGCTTGCTGAATCAGCTTGAGCAGCGTCCAGGCGCTGGCGGCATCGAGCTGGCGCGCCGTGACCAGCGCACGGCAGGCTGGCTCGGTGTCGTACACCAGCCCCTCGGGCAGCCCGCGTTCGAAGTCGAACAGCTGCCCGGTACTGGCGTTGACCGCCTGCCAGTAGCCCAGGTAACGCACCCGCGCTGCCGCATCGATCGCCACCTGATCGCGGCGCAGGCCACCCACCACGATCTGCAGCGGCACGCCGGCGGCAGCCGCCTGCTCGGCCAGTGCTTCGACCACCGGGGCGAAACCCCAGCACCAGGAGCACATAGGGTCCATCACGTAGAGCAGGCGGCTAGCCATGGGTCAGGCCTCGTTCAGTTGGCGGGGGTCGCGGCCAATCGGGTGCGGCTGGTTGCGCGCACGCGCCAGCTCGATCTGCTTCTGCCGCTCGCGGGCGCTTTCACGGGTTTTCTCCGGCAGCGAATCCCAGCAATGCGGACAGCTGACGCCGGGGCTGTAGAACTCGGACTGGCGGTCTTCCACGGAGATCGGTGTGCGGCAGGCGTGACACTGATCGTAGTCGCCCTCGGAGAGGTCATGACGCACGGTTACACGATTGTCGAAGACGAAGCAGTCGCCCTGCCACTTGGTCTGTTCCTGCGGTACTTCCTCGAGGTATTTGAGGATGCCGCCCTTGAGGTGATAGACCTCCTCGAAACCCTCGCCGAGCATGTAGCTGGAGGCCTTCTCGCAGCGGATACCACCAGTGCAGAACATCGCCACCTTCTTGTGTTTGCTCGGGTCGAAGTGGGCCTTGATGTACTCGGGGAACTCGCGGAAAGACTTGGTCTTGGGGTCGATGGCACCCTCGAAGGTGCCGATGGCCACTTCATAGTCGTTGCGGGTATCGATCAGCAGCACTTCGGGGTCGCTGATCAGGGCGTTCCAGTCCTGCGGCTCGACGTAGGTACCGACGCGTTGGTTGGGATCGACACCGGGCACGCCGAGGGTAACGATCTCTTTCTTCAGCTTGACCTTGGTGCGATAGAACGGCTGTTCATCGCAATAGGATTCCTTGTGGTCGATATCGGCCAGACGGGCATCCAGGCGGAACCAGGCGAGCAGCGCGTCGACAGCGGTGCGGGTGCCGGAAACGGTGCCATTGATGCCCTCTTCGGCGAGCAGCAGGGTGCCCTTGATGTCGTTATCGATCAAAGTTTGCAGCAGGGGTTCGCGCAGCGCCTGGTAATCCGGCAGGGAGACGAATTTATACAACGCCGCGACGACGATCTTGTCGGTCATGAACAGTTCTCTCAGTAGTCGCCCACGTAAAGGGCGGACTGGCGGGACATGAAAAACGCCGGCTCAGCAGGCCGGCGCGAAGGGCGATTGTAGCAAAGCGGACAATTGCCGGGGCATGTTGGCGACAGGGCGCGACAGCCTGTCGCGCAGCCGGATGCAATCCGGGAAATGATCGCTGCCGCGGGTTGGGCTACATCAATGACCGCCGCGGCAGGTCGGCGAGGCCGGGGCCACACCCTGCGCCGCCCACTCCTCCGGGGTGTAGGTGTGCAGCGCCAGCGCGTGGATCTGCCCCATCAGCTCGCCGACCGTGGCATAGACCTTCTGATGTCGCTTGACCGAATTCAGCCCAGCGAATGCCGAGCTGACGATCACCGCCTTGTAGTGGGTCTCCAGACCGCGGCTGTGCATATGGCTCTCATCCAGCACATCGAGATACTCGGGCTGCAGCGCAGCCAGGGCGGTGACGATCAGGTCTTGCTTGGACATCTCGGGCTCCATCAGGGCTGTTTCGGCAGGCCGAGCTCGTTGCTCATGTCGGCCAGCAGCTTGTTCACCTCGGGCACGGCGGTTTCCAGCTTGCTCTGGGTGATCTGTGCGGATTGTGCGGTCAGGGTCGGCATCTTCTGCAGCACCTTCTGTCCCAGCGGCGACTCGTAGAAGGCGATCAGGTCCTTGAGCTCCTGCTCGTTGAAGTTGCTGGTGTAGAGCTTGACCATGTCCGGCTTCAGCTTGTCCCAGCCGACGGCCTTGTCCAGTGCTGTGTTGGCCTTGGCCTGATAACTCTCAAGCACTGCCTTCTTGCCATCCGGTGCCTGGGCGAAACGCTGGGCGAACATCTGCTGCACCTGGCCGTACACCGGCACGGTCAGCTTGTCGGCGTGGGCCAGCTTGAGAAAACGCTCGGCATCGGCGGCGTGACTGGCAGCATCGGCCATGGCCAGGGATGCGCTCGCGCTGAGCAGAACGGCGGTGCAGAGTTTGGAAAAACGGAGCATGGAGAGCGTCCAGAGGTTGTGAATGAGTCTGGGTAGACTACGAAGGCGGCATTTTGTGCCCTGCGCGGAAATCCCTCAAGCGATGCACGTTGTGCGCTGGCTCACACCCGTCATGTTGACCGGCGCACCCACTGGTCAGTTGCCAAAATGCCAGTACTTGCTCATGCTCGGGTGGGCTCGGCATTCTTTGCGACCGCCCCATTATTAAACAAGGCGTGCGCACCTCAAGAGTCGGCAATTGATCGCCAGCCCGCGCACACACACGGACGTGCCCGATGACCAGCCTCACCTCACACGCGCCCCTTCCGCTCCAGCCGCTTTGCGACAGCAAAGGTCGACTGCTGGACGAGGCCATTGGTTGGTCCAATCGACCGCAGGTGGACTGCACGCTGCATGGTCACGCCGGGCGGCGCAAGCGCTGGAACCACTGGTGTATCACCACGCCGCAGTGGATGCTCTCGCTGACTCTCGCCGATCTCGATTACCTGGGCTACGGCGCCGCCTACTTTCTCGATCTGGAATCCGGCCAGGCCGTTGCCCATGCCCAGTTCCGCCCCTTCGCTCTGGGCTGCCAACTGCCCGACCTGCCGCTGGAGAGCCACGCCTTCAGCCACTCTCGCCTGCAACTGCGCATCGACGAGCACCCCGGACGCCTGCGCCTCACCGCTGCCGCCCCGGATATCGGCGGCCAGCCCCTGCAGGTGGCCCTGGACATTCAGCGCCCTGCCCATCTGCAATCGGTCAATCTGGTCGCGCCGTTGCAACATGGCGGCTTTCACGCCACCTGTCGGCAACTCGGCCTGCCCACCGCCGGCAGTCTGCAGCTGGGCGGCAAGCATTACCGCTGCGTGCCGGGCCAGAGCTTCGCCGCACTGGACTTCGGTCGCGGCGTCTGGCCGCTGAACACTTACTGGCAGCGGGCGGCATTCGCTGCAGCGGGCGGCATCGCCGGCAACTTCGGTGCTGGCTGGCTCGATCACAGCGGCCTGTCGGAAAATTCCCTGTGGTTCGGCGGTGAAGTGCAACTGCTCGACAGCCCCCTGCATATCGAGCGCAGTTCACAGGCGCCACTGGCCCCCTGGCGCCTGGACAGCGAAGATGATTGCGTGGCGCTACGCTTCACGCCCCGCCAACTGCACAAGGCCTGCCCCAAACTCGGCCCCTTCCACGCCAATACCGTACAGCGCTTCGGTCATTACGACGGAGTGTTGCGCGGCCCTAAAGGCGAGCGCGTGCCGGTGGACGGAGCGCTGGGCTGGCTGGGTGAAACCCACGCCCGCTGGTAGTCGCACGCTCAAAGGCTCCAATCAACCTTATAGATAAGTTGTGGAACCAGTCTTCGGCGGTACGACCTAAACTGCCAGCAACCTTGCACTTGCCCCGGAGAACGCCATGAGCCGCACCGAAACCGACAGCATTGGCCCCATCGAAGTCCCTAACGACGCTTACTGGGGCGCGCAGACCCAGCGCTCGCTGATCAACTTCGCCATCGGCCAGGAACGCATGCCGCTGGCCGTATTGCACGCCCTGGCGCTGATCAAGAAAGCCGCGGCACGGGTCAACAGCCGCAGCGGCGAGCTGCCGGCGGACATCGCCCGCCTGATCGAACAGGCCGCCGACGAAGTGCTCGAGGGCCAGCATGACGCGCAGTTCCCCCTGGTGGTCTGGCAGACCGGCAGTGGCACGCAGAGCAACATGAACGTCAACGAGGTGATCGCCGGGCGCGCCAACGAACTGGCTGGCGGCAACCGTGGCGGCAAGACCCCGGTGCACCCCAACGACCACGTCAATCGCGCGCAGAGCTCCAACGACTGCTTCCCCACGGCCATGCACATCGCCGCCGTGCAGGGCGTGCGCCATTGCCTGCTGCCAACACTGGCCGAGCTACGTGACGGCCTGCAGGAGCAGGCGCAGCGCCACGCCAACCTGGTCAAGACCGGGCGCACGCACATGATGGACGCCACGCCGATCACTTTCGGCCAGGAGCTGTCGGCCTTCGTCGCTCAACTCGGCCACGCTGAAGCGGCCATTCGCGCCGCCCTGCCCGCGGCCTGCGAACTGGCTCAGGGCGGTACCGCCGTCGGCACAGGCCTCAATGCTCCGGCCGGCTTCGCCGAAGCCATCGCTGCCGAGCTGGCCGCGCTAACTGGCCTGCCACTGACCAGCGCGCCGAACAAATTCGCTGCGCTGTCTGGCCATGAACCTCTCGTACACCTGTCCGGTGCCCTGAAAACCCTGGCCGTAGCGCTGATGAAGCTGGCCAACGACCTGCGCCTGCTTGGTTCGGGCCCACGTGCCGGCTTCGCCGAGGTGCGCCTGCCGGCCAACGAGCCGGGCAGCTCGATCATGCCCGGCAAGGTCAACCCGACCCAGTGCGAAGCGCTGTCGATGCTCGCCTGCCAGGTGCTGGGCAACGACGCCACCATCAGCTTCGCTGCCAGCCAGGGCCACCTGCAGCTCAACGTGTTCAAGCCGGTGATCATCCATAACCTGCTGCAATCGATCCGCCTGCTCGCCGACGGCTGCCGCAATTTCCAGCAGCACTGTGTCGCCGATCTGCAACCGGATGCCACGCAAATGGCCGCGCATCTGGAGAATGGTCTGATGCTGGTGACCGCGCTCAATCCCCATATCGGCTACGACAAGGCCGCCGAAATCGCCAAGAAGGCCTACGCCGAAGGCAGCACCCTGCGCCAGGCCGCTCTGCAGCTTGGCTACCTGAACGAAGAGGAATTCGACCAATGGGTACGACCACAGGACATGCTCGGAGCCGGGCGGCATGACTGAAGGCAAGAGCGGCGCCACACCGCTGGAAGGCGATGGCAAACGAATCCTGCTGATTCTCGGCACCCCCAAGAAGGACAGCCTCTGCCATGCCCTGGCCGAGGCGTACAGCCTGGGAGCACGTAGCAAGGGGCACGTGGTGCGCCAGCTCAGACTGGGCGAGATGCAGTTCGACCCGATACTGCGTGAAGGTTACGAGCAGAGCCAGAATCTGGAGCCGGACCTGCTCGAAGCTCAGCGTCTGATCCACTGGGCCGAGCATCTGGTGTTCGTCTATCCGGTCTGGTGGGGCGGCATTCCTGCACTGCTCAAGGGTTTCTTCGACCGGGTGTTCCTGCCCGGCTTCGCCTTCAAGTACCGCAACCGCTCACAACTCTGGGACAAGCTCCTCAGTGGGCGCAGCGCCGACCTGCTGGTGACCATGGACACGCCGCGCTGGTACTTCCGCTGGATCTACGGCGCCCCGGCACATCGGCAGATGGTGCGCACCATTCTCGGTTTCTGCGGGATCAAGACTCGCCGCCTGAGCGAATTCGCCCCGGTTCGCCCGTCCAATGAGGAACAACGCCAGAGTTGGCTGCGCAAGGCCGAGGCATTGGGAACGAAGGCGTGAACCTGAGGGCAGGTGCGTCTGCTCTACAAACGCCCACTGCCCTCTTGCCCCCTACCCGCCCACCACAGCGCCAGCGGCCCCAACGTCAGTAGCAGGCCCATCAGCGCGAACGCAGCCCACCAGCCGAGCAACTGCTGATCGCCCAGGGCATCGAGGGTCACCCCGAACAACAGCGGGCCGAGGAAGGCGCCGGTGAAACCGGTGCAAGAATACAGCGCCATCGCCGCACCACGGTGGCTGGCCGGGGCCACGCTGACCAGCCCGGCAGTCAGCGAGGCCGAGTCGGCGGTCACCGTCACCGCGTAAAGCAGCACCAGCACCAGCATCACCCAGAACGGCAGTGCCGCCCCCAGGCCGACCACGACTGCCAGCAGCGCGGAGGCGAGCATCACGCCGATCAGCCAACGCTGGCGACCGAAACGCAGCGCCAGCTCATTGCCAAGAATGCTCGACGGCATGCCGATCAGCGTTGCCAACATCGCCACCCAGGTACCAGACAACCAGGGATCGACGCCCTGAAAATGCCCGGAGAACACCACGAAGGCCACCAGCCAGGCGCGCAGGGCGAACAGCTCCAGGTTGTGCATCGCGTAGGCCAGGCAGTAGGCCAACACCGCGCGACTTTTCAGCGGTGCCAGGTCCAGCAGATTGCGCGGCGTATGCGCCACCACCGGTTTCGGCGCCAGCCCCCAGTACACCAGCGCCCAGGCCAGCAACGCGCAGGCGCCGCTGAGCAATGCCGGCACCTGCCAGCCACCGAGCTTGGCCAGTTCGCCGGAAAGGGTGAAGGACAGCGCCGTACCCAGGCCGAAACTGGCGGTATAGAAGGCGATTGCCCGTGACTGCGAAGCACCGTCGATGCGCTCCGACAATGCCTTGAGCCCCGGCATGTAGGTGCCCGCCAGGCCGATGCCAGCCAGCACGCGCCAGAGCAGCGCCGACCAGAAGCCATCGGCGAAGACGAAGCCGGCGCTGGCCACGGCCGTCAGCAGCATGGCCCACAGGTAGATCAGCCGGGCATCGTGGCGGTCGGTCAGGCCGGTGAGCACCGGCACGGCCAGCATATAGCCGAGAAAGAAGCCGCCGCCGATCCAGCCCGCCTCGGTATTGCTCAGCCCCCAGAGCACCTGGAATTGCGGCAGCAATGCGGCGAACAGGGCAAAGCCGGCCATACCCAGCGTTTCGGCCGTACACAGCAACAGGGTAATACGACGAGCGTTCATGATGTTCTTAGCGCGAGAAATCGGAAGGCTTTGCACTGTAACGGCAAAGCCGCGCAAATCGAAACATTTGGTTACACCAAGTTCAAAACACCAGGCCATCGCTGGCCAGGCTGACGCCACTCGGCAGCGCCTCGGGGTGCTCCAGCAACCAGGTATCGAAGACATGGCCGATATGGGTCAGCACCGCATGCGTCGGCTGCAACCGCTCGATGACCTCCAGCGCGCGGGTCAGGTCGTTGTGGTTGCGTGGTGCGACGGGTTGCGGGGCGGTGGAGCAATCGAGCACCAGCAGATCCAGCGGCGCACGCCCGAGCTCGGCACAGCTGGCCTCGGGTACGCCGACTGTATCGGTGAGGTAGGCGATACGCCTGCCCTGCCCTTCGAACCCCTTCCCCTCGAACAAATACCCGAAGGTTGGCTTGGAGTGGGTCAGCGGTAGCGCGGTGACCTGCAGTTCGCCCAATTGGCGGCGCTCGAAAGCGGCGAATGGCTGGCTGAAGTCGAGAATGCCCGGATGCTTGTACAGATCGGCCAGCCCTTCGGGATCATCCGGGCCATGCACCGGAATCACCAGGCCCTGCCCCCAGCGCAGGTGCAGCAGGCCCTGGGCGTGGTCGGCGTGGTAGTGGGTCTGCAGAATGCCGCTGAGACTGTGCGGCGCGAAGCGCTCGGTGAGATCGGTCAGGCCGCTGTCGATCAGCCAGCGCTGCGCGCCGCATTCGATCAGCGCGCAACAGGGGCCACGGCGCCGCGCCGGATACACGCGCGCCGCATCGCATGCCGGGCAACTGCAGTTGTACACGGGCACCTGACGGGCATCGCCGGTACCAAGCAGGGTCAGGCGCATTGGCGGGCCTCGTCGAGCAGATGCAGCAGGCGGCTGACGGTTTGTTGCAGGGGGCCGGAGTTGTCGAGGATGACAGTGCGTTCCCTATCCTCCTGCTGCAACTTGCGGCTGCGCGCCAGGCGCAGCTCGATCTGCTCCGGCGTTTCCCGGCCACGGGTCAGCAAGCGCTGGCGCAGCACCGCTTCGTCGACCTGCAGCAATATCGCCAGCAGCTGCGGATAGCGCTGACGAGCCGCCTCGAGATGACCGCGCGAGCCATTGATCAGCACGTCCTGGCCGGCGCTCAGCCAGTCGTCGATCTCGCGCGGGATGCCGTAGGCCAGGCCGTTGGCACGCCAGCTCAGGGCGAAGGCGCCCTCGCCCTGCAGACGCTCGAACTCGTCCGGGGTGACGCCCAGTGCGTCCTCACCTACCGACTCCGCGCTACGGGTGATAACCCGCCGGGCGAAACGGCAGCCGTGCGCCTCCAGCGGCGCACGCGCGGCTTGCAACAGGCTGTCCTTGCCCGAACCCGAGGGCCCCATCAGATAGATCAACCTGCCCTGCATCAGAATACCCTTCGTGCTTGGCGCCACACCTGCTGGATCACCGGCTGCCGGCCATGCGCCCTGGCCTGTACCAGGTCGGCGCGCAGACCGACGCGGATCTCGCCGCGGTCATCCAGTCCGACCGCCCTGGCCGGCGCGCGGCTCACGGTGGCAATGGCCGCAGGCAAATCATAGTCGTTGTCCTGCCCGGCGAGCAGCCAGGCCGCATGCAGCAGGCTGGCCGGGTAGTAGTCGCTGGAGAGGATATCCAGCACGCCGTGGCGCGCCAGTTCGGCGGCGGCGATATTGCCGGAGTGCGAGCCGCCGCGCACCACATTCGGTGCCCCCATCAGCACCTTCAGCCCCAGCTCGTGGCTGGCTCTGGCCGCTTCCAGGGTGGTGGGAAACTCGGCGATGGCCATGCCGAAGCCGGCCGACTCCTGCACGTGGGCCAGGGTCGCGTCGTCATGGCTGGCCACCGAGATGCCGCGGGCGTGGCAGTCTTCGACAATGGCGCGGCGCTGGCGGTCGCTGTACTGGCGCGAGTTGGCGATCTGCTCCTGGAGGAAATCCTCCATCTCCGTCGGGCTCAGGTGGTACTTGCCCATGTAGTACTCGCGGTACTTCTCCACCTTGGCGAACTGGCGCTGGCCGGGCGAGTGGTCCATTACCGACACCAGCGCCACCAGCGGGTGCTCCACCAGGTCACGGTAGATGGTCAGGGCATCGGGGTGGCACAGCTCACAGCGCAGGTGCAGGCGGTGCTCGGCGCGGGTCTGCCCGGCTGCCTCGCTGGCGGCGATGGCCTCGATCATCGCTGGCAACTGCTGCATGCGCCGGCCACGCGGGTTGATGTCGCCGATGGCCAGCGCGTCGAACACCGTGGTGATGCCGGCGGCGACGATCTGCGCATCGTGGGTCAGCACCGCCGAGGTCGACGGCCAATCCACGCCAGGCCTGGGGCTCATGTGTTTTTCCAGGTTGTCGGTGTGCAGCTCCACCAGCCCCGGCAGCAGGTAATCGCCGCCCAGGTCCTGGGCCTGCGGCAGGCGACTGGCGCCCTCGTCCACCGCGGCGATCAGCCCGTCACGCAGCAACAGGGTACCGAGGAACTCGCGCTCGGCAGTGACGATACGGGCGTTGCTGAGAATCTGTTCAGACGACATAGACGTACTCCGGTTGCGCCGCGGCGGCGCTCATGTCGAGGTAACGGTCGGCCACCGCCTCGCGGGCGATGCGGTCGTGGAAGATGCCGATCAGCGCGCTGCCGGCCGCCTTGGCTTCGAGAATCAGCTCCAGCACCACCTGGCGGTTGGCGTCGTCCAGCGAGGCGGTGGGTTCGTCGAGCAGCAGCACCGGCCACTCGACCATGAAGCCGCGGGCGATATTGACGCGCTGCTGCTCGCCACCGGAGAAGGTACCCGGCGCCAGTTGCCAGAGCGCCTCGGGGATATTCAGCCGACTCAGCAGGCTCTTGGCCCGCGCCTCGGCGTCACTGCGCGTCCAGCCGCGGGCCAACGCCGGCTCCATCACCACGTCCAGGGTAGAGACGCGCGGGATGACCCGCAGGAACTGGCTGACGTAACCCAGGCTCTGCCGGCGCACCGCCAGCACCTGGCGCGGCTCGGCGCCGACCAGCTCAACCGGCTCGCCCTGGTGACGGATGCGAATACTGCCGCCGGCCGCCAGATAGTTGCCGTACAGGGTGCGCAGCAGGGTCGACTTGCCGGCGCCGGACTGGCCGTGCAGCACCAGGCACTCGCCGCCGCGCACGGCGAAATTCAGGTCACGCAGCACCTGCAGGACGACGCCGTTCTGCTGGTGCAGGGTGAAGGTCTTGCTGAGGCCGCTGACCTCGATCAGATTTTCCATCGTCAATACTCTCTGCGTTCGTGGGAGGGGCTTTAGCCGCGACAAAGAGGGGTCGAGGTAAAGCCCCTCCCACATGACGAAATCAGGGCTGCAACACCGACGACACCAGCAGCTGCGAATATGGATGCTGCGGATCGTCGAGAATCTGATCCGTCAGCCCCGCCTCCACCACCTTCGAACGGCGCATCACCATCAGGCGGTCGGCCAGCAGGCGCGCCACTGCCAGGTCGTGGGTGACGATCACCACCGCCAGATCCAGTTCGCGCACCAGGCCGCGCAGCAGGTCGAGCAAGCGCGCCTGCACTGATACGTCCAACCCGCCCGTGGGTTCGTCCATGAATACCAGGCGCGGCGCGGAGACCAGGTTGCGCGCGATCTGCAGGCGCTGCTGCATGCCGCCGGAGAAGGTGCGTGGCAGATCGTCGATACGCGCCGGGTCGATCTCCACCTGGCTCAGCCAGTCGAGTCCGGCGGCGCGCAGTTCGCCGTAGTGGCGCACACCCTGGGCCATCAACCGCTCGCCGATGTTGGCGCCGGCCGACACCGCCATGCGCAGGCCGTCACGCGGGTTCTGCTCGACGAAGCCCCACTCGGTGCGCAGCAGCGTGCGCCGCTCGGCCTCGCTGGCGCTGTACAGGTCGAGCCACTGGCCGTCACAGCCGCGATAACTCACAGTGCCGCGGTCCGGCGGACAGCGCCCGGAGAGCAGGCTGAGCAAGGTAGACTTGCCCGAGCCGGACTCGCCGACGATGCCCAGCACCTCGCCGGGATAGAGGTCGAAGCTGACGCCCTGGCAGCCCTTGTCCGGGCCGTACAGGCGGGTCAGGTCACGCGCCGAGAACAGCGGCTCGGCCGCTGCCACGGCAGGTTGAAGACGTTCGGCGGCGCTCATTGCAGGTTCTCCTCGGTGCGCTGGCGGCAGTAGTCGGTGTCGGAGCAGACGTAGCGCTTGCTGCCGGCGTCGTCGACGATCAGCTCGTCGAGGAAGGATTCCGTGCTACCGCAGAAGGCGCAGCATTCGTCCCACTGCTGGACCGCGAAGGGGTGATCCTCGAAGTCCAGGCTGACCACCCGGGTAAAGGGCGGCACCGCGTACAGGCGCTTCTCACGCCCCGCGCCGAACAGCATCAGCGCCGGACTCATGTCCAGCTTGGGGTTGTCGAATTTCGGAATCGGCGACGGGTCCATCACGTAGCGCTCGTCCACCGTCACCGGGTAGGCGTAGGCGGTGGCGATATGGCCGAAGGTGGCGATGTCCTCGTACAGCTTCACGTGCATCACGCCGTAGTCCTCCAGCGCATGCATGGTCCGCGTCTCCTGCTCGCTCGGCTCGATAAAGCGCAGCGGCTCGGGGATAGGCACCTGATAGACCATGATTTGCCCGGCCGACAGCGACGTTTCCGGGATGCGGTGGCGGGTCTGGATCACGCTGGCCTCCACCGTGCGTTCGGTGGTGGCGACGCCGGCGGTGCGGGCGAAGAAGCGGCGTATCGACACCGCGTTGGTGGTGTCGTCAGCGCCCTGGTCGATTACCTTGAGCACATCGTCTGCACCGAGAATGGCGGCAGTCAGCTGCATGCCGCCGGTGCCCCAGCCATAGGGAAGCGGCATTTCTCGACCGCCGAAAGGCACCTGATATCCGGGAATCGCTACCGCCTTGAGCAAGCCACGGCGGATCATGCGTTTGGTCTGCTCATCCAGATAGGCGAAGTTGTAGGCCGACGCCTCGCGGGCGCCGCTTGCGATGGAAAGGTTCATCAGCGGTTCTCCTCTGCCGGCGCCTGTCGGCGCAGCTTGCGGATCAGTTCCAGTTCGGCCTGGAAGTCGACGTAGTGCGGCAACTTCAGGTGCGAAACGAAGCCGGCGGCCTCGACGTTGTCGCAGTGCATCAGCACGAATTCCTCCTCCTGCGCCGGGCCCTGCACCTCTTCGCCGTACTCGCCGGCACGCAGCGCGCGGTCGACCAGGGCCATGCCCATGGCCTTGCGCTCGGCGTAGCCGAAGGCCAGGCCGTAGCCGCGAGTGAACTGCGCCTGCTCGGCGCTTTCCCCGACGAACTGGTTGACCATCTCGCACTCGGTGATTTCGATATCGCCCAGCGGCACGGCGAAACCCAGTTCGGCGGGCGTCATCCATACCTCGACGTCGCCAATGCGGATCTCCCCGGCGAAGGGGTGATTGCGCCCGTAGCCACGCTGGGTGGAATAACCCAGCGCCAGCAGGAAGCCCTCGTCGCCACGGGCCAGCGCCTGCAGGCGCTCGGCGCGGCTGGCGGGAAAAGCCAGCGGCTCGCGGGTGATATCGGGTACCGGCGCGCCGTCGTCCGCCTCGCGGGCCATCAGGCCTTCACTTGCAAGAAAATCCAGCACCCGCGGACAAGGCTTGGGCTCATCGGTAACGACCGCTTCTGGCGCCGGATAGTCGCCCTCTGCCAACAGGGCAAAGTCCAGCAGGCGGTGGGTGTAATCGAAGGTCGGGCCGAGCAGTTGGCCACCGGGCAGGTCCTTGAAGGTGGCGGAGATGCGCCGCTCCAGTTGCATCTGCGTGGTATCCAGCGGCTCACTGGCGCCGAAGCGCGGCAGCGTGGTGCGGTAGGCGCGCAGCAGGAAGATGGCCTCCATCAGGTCGCCTGCGGCCTGCTTGATGGCCAGCGCGGCCAGTTCCTCGTCGTACAGCGAGCCCTCGCTCATGACGCGGGCCACGGCCAGTGGCAGTTGCTGACGCACCTGCTCCACACCCAGTTCGGCGACGGCGGTATCACCGCGGCGACGGTAGGCCAGCAGTTGGTGGGCATTGTCGATGGCGCGTTCGCCACCCTTGACGGCGACATACATCAGGCGGCCTCCTCGTTCTCGATCAGCACATGGGTGCTGCGTGGCAGGCCGATGACTTCGCCGCCAGCGGCGAAGAAGCAGTCCAGGCCACGGGGAAAGGCGCTGCGCGCCTGGCGTTGCTGCCAGAACGAGGCCGGCAGCGGCAGGTTGACGCTGCGCACGTCCTTGATGCCTGGGCCGCGCCAGCGCAGGGCTGGGCCGGCGTGCAGATCGTCCAACTGGATCAGTAGCGTGCAGGACTGATCCGGGTAGCGTTCGCTGCCGTTGTCGAAGTCCGACAGATCGCTCAACTCGCTCTCATCGAGCAGGGCGAACAGGGCGATCTCGCGTTCGGCAACGATCGGGCAACCGCAGTGGAAGGCCAGGTTGGCGCGAATCAGCGGCGTATCGAAGCGCGGCGCCAGCCATAGCGGCGTGTCGCTGTCGAGAAAGGCCAGGCACAGGCCATAAGTGGCCGGCGTCAGATCACCCAAGGTGTGGGCGCGCGCCATCGGCTGGGCCAGACCGGGTTCGGCCAGGGCTGCGAGGGCCGCGCGGAAGCTGACCTGGGCATCCAGCACCGGGTCGTCGAAAGCCGGTTGCAGCCAGTGCGAGCTGTGCGGCGTAGTCATCAATCCTCTCCTCTGACCAGGGTGAAGAACTCCACCTGGGTGGTGGCAGTCTGTGCGGCCCGGGCCAGACGCTGTTCGCGCTGCTGGCGGGCCAGGGGTTCGATCAGGTCACTGAGCCAGCGCGCCTGATCGCTGCCCTGCAGGTGGGCGTCGGCCAGCGCCGCCAGTTCGGCGCGGCGCTTGTCGCGGCCGGCCAGGTAGCTGTAGCCGGTGCGGCCATCGGCCAGGCGCACCACGCAGCGGGTCACGGTCATCTCGCCGAGATTGAAGGCGCTGCCGGTGCCGCCCATGCGCCCGCGCACCAGGGTCATACCCACCTCGGGCGCGCGGATCAGCTGATAGGCGCTGTCCTTGAGCGCCGCCTCATGGCTATCGAGGGCATTGCCGGCGCGGGCCAGCACGCCCATCCAGCGCTGTCGCGCGGCAATGTTCGGGTCGGTTTCGTTCATGCGGGTCTCCATCAGGTCGCTACCTGGTACTGGAAGCGGTCGGCGCGGCTGCTGGACTGCGCCAGCTCCACCGCCCGGCCAGCGGGATCGCGGGACAAAGTGAGTACGCTGAGCAACGGCGCATGGCGCGGCATCAGCAGGTGCGCGGCCTCTTCGCGGCTTGGCAGACGCGCGCCAATCAGGCTGAAGGTGCGCGCCAGGGGCAGGTCGCGCTCGGCCAGGTACTGGCGCAGCGAGCCGCCCTGGTAGTCGGCCAACAGTGGCGCCAGGCTGGCGCAGAAGCGGTGGCGGATCAGGCTCAACGGCTGGCCCTCGAGCAGACGCAGGGTGGTCAGCTCGATCAACTCGCTGCCGTCGGGCAGTTGCAGGTGGCGGCACTCCTCGCTGCTGCCGGTACGGCGCAGCTTCTCGATCAGTTTCGCCTCGACCCGGTGGCCGAGCGCCGACAGCGACTGGCTGAAGGCACTGCCCGCCTCCACCGGATACACCAGCGGCCTGGCCAGCACCTGGGTGCCCTTGCCCTGGCGGCGCAGCAGGCGGCCTTCGAGCACCAGCTCGTCCACCGCGCGGCGCAGGGTGTGGCGGTTGACGGAAAAACGCGCGGCCAGTTGCATCTCGCCCGGCAGGTAGTCGCCCGGGCTCATGCGTTGCAGGTCTTCGCGCAACACGGCGGCCAGCTCGCGGTACAGCGGTTCGCTTTGTCTAGACAAGTTCATCGTTTGAAAAGGGCGCACGCAGGCGCCCTCCTCCTCCTTCAGATAAAGAGCTTGCGCAGGCGCTGTGACAGGATGTCGATGGCGCTCACCACCAGAATGATCACGATCAGCAGGGCGCAGGTCTGGGCGAACTGGAAGCCGCGTATGGCCTCCCAGAGGATCACTCCGATACCGCCGGCGCCGACCATGCCGACCACGGTGGCCGAGCGCACGTTGGACTCGAAGCGGTACAGCGAGTAGGAGATCCACAGCGGCAACACCTGTGGGATGACGCCGAAGATCACCTCCTGCAGGGCACTGGCACCGGTGGCGCGCACGCCTTCGACCGGGCCCGGGTCGATGGCCTCGACCGCCTCGGCGAACAGCTTGGCCAACACCCCGGTGGTGCTGATGAACAGCGCCAGCACGCCAGCGAAGGGGCCGAGGCCGACCGCGACGACGAAGAGCATGGCGAAGACCATTTCGTTGATCGAACGGCAGGCATCCATCACCCGCCGCACCGGCTGGTACACCCACCAGGGCACGATGTTCTCGGAGCAGAGAATGCCCAGCGGAATGGCGCAGACGATGGCCAGCACCGTGCCCCAGAGGGCGATCTGTACGGTAACCACCATTTCCTTGAGGTAGTGCTGCCAGTTGCTGAAATCTGGCGGAAAGAAGTCGGCGGCGAAGGTGGCCATGTTGCCGGCATCGCGCACCAGCGCCAGCGGGTTCATTTCCGCGCCCTGCCAGGACCAGGCAAGTACGGCGAAGAACAGGCCCCAGCCGATCAACTGCAACCAGCTGCGTTTGCTATCGATGGTCGGGGTATGGGTGGTCAAAGTGGTCATCAAGGCATCTCGGGGAAAACGACTGCAGTCAGCCCCTCGGTGGATACCGAGGGGCTGCCAGGATCAACCGGCGCTGGCGCCGCCCTGCTTCTCACGCTCGGCCATACGCTGCTCCAGCTTGGCCAGCTCGGCGTCCAGCTCCTTGAGCTGAGCCTGCTTGTCGGAGTCCTTGAGCTTGTCGTTGTTGGCCACTTCGGTGCGTTTCTTGAACAGCTCGAGCTGACGAATCGGCAGCAGCTGATCGTTGTCGGAAGCCTTGAACTGGCCCCACTGCAGACCTTCGAGCACCTTCTTCTCCTCCGGCTTGGCACCGTAGGTCATGAAGAAGTCGCGCAGCTTGTCGCGGGTTTCCTGCGGCAGGTTCTTGCGCCAGACGATGGGGTCGGACGGGATCAGCGGCGAGGTCCAGATCACCTTGAGCTGCGCGGCCTTGTCCGGCGCGGTCACTTCCAGACGTTCCATGCCCTCGCTGTTGAAGGTGCCGACATCGACCTGCTTGTTGGCCACCGACAAGGCGTTGACCTCATGACTGCCGTTGAGCGAGCGCTTGAAGATCTTGCCGGCGTCGGCGTTGTTCTGGGCGAACACGTAGTAACCGGGCACCAGATAACCGGAAGTGGAGTTCGGGTCGCCGTTGGCGAAGGTCAGGCTCTTGGCGTTCTTGAGCATGTCCTCGACCGAATTGATCGGGCTGTCCTTGTGCGCCACCAGCAGGCTGTAGTAGCCCTGGGCGCCGTTGGCCGCTACGGTCTGGGCGAAGATCTCGCCGCCGGCGCGGTCCACCGCTTCCATCGCCGACTTGTTGCCGTACCAGGCCACGTCGACCTTGTCGAAACGCATGCCCTGGATGATCCCGGCATAGTCCGGGGCGAAGAAGGCGTTGATCTTCACCCCGGTCTGCTTGCTCATGTCAGCCAGGAAGGGGTCCCACATGGCCTTGAGGTTCTGCGAGGACTCGGTGGAGATGATGCCGAAGTTGAGTTCCTCGGCGGCCTGGACCGAGCCCAGCAGGGAACCGGTGACGAGCGCAGAGGCAGCCAGCACCTGGCCGATGCGTTTGAACATGGAGCACACTCCTGTTGCGGGTTGGCGTTGTTGTTTCGAATGAGAAAGGCGACGTCAGGCCTTGGCCAACGTCAGCGGACGCTCTACAGCCCGTGGGCGCTGCCCTTGCGGCAGCAGCAGGCTGATATCGAGATCGCCGCCGTAGAGGTCATTGAGGAAATCGGGGTTGAAGCTGTCGGTGGGTCCGTCGAAATGAATGCGCCCGCCCTTGAGCGCCACCGCGCGCTGGCAATAGCGCACCGCGTAGTCGACCTGATGCAGCGTCACCACCACCGTCTTGCCGTCGCGGCGGTTGATGTCGGCAAGAATCTCCATCACCTTGCGTGCCGACTCCGGGTCGAGCGAGGCGATCGGCTCGTCGGCGAGAATCACCTCGGCCTGCTGGCACAGCGCGCGAGCGATGGCCACGCGTTGCTGCTGCCCCCCGGAGAGGGTCGAAGCACGCTGCGCGGCGAACTCGGCCAGACCGACCCGCTCCAGCGCCTGCATGGCGCGCTGTTTTTCATCGGCATTGAACAGGCTGAGGCTGCCACGCCAGCGCGGCATGCGCCCCAGACCGCCGAGCAACACGTTCTGCATCACACTGAGGCGGCCGACCAGATTGAACTGCTGGAAGATGTAGCCGATATCGGCGCGCTGACGGCGCACGTCACCGTTGAGGCGACCGTCGGCCTGGACCTGGCGACCGAGCACTTCGATACTGCCGGCATCGCCGCGCGCCAAGCCGGCGAGATGGCGCAGCAGGGTCGACTTGCCCGACCCCGAAGCACCAATCAAGGCCACCATTTCACCTGGCTGTACCGACAGCGCCAGGTCGAACAACGCCTGTTTGCGACCGAAGCTCTTGTTCAGACGGTCGACTCGAATCGCTGCGCGCATGGGCTGGCCCTCTACTATCATTGTCGATACGAAGGCAGCTAACTCGCGCCTTCTGGTGTAGACCAAGGTAGGCGCAAGCTGTGTCAGCCCGGTGAACCGGAGATGACGATTGAGTGACCGAAACTTGAAACTTTTATGCTCGAGCGACGCATCAAGATGAGTTCTGCCGAATACCACGCATTTCAGACAATCGGTGCTGGCATAAAGCCGCCACCTGAATCACAATCCGACACGTATTTGGCGTCAAGGAACTGTTCAGATGACCCTCGGGTCATAATGACGCAGAACGCGATACCGGTTGAACGGCTAGTGCGAAACACGGTCAAACCGGTGACAATCTCGACACTGACTACCAGTATCGCTCCCTGAACTAACCGGTAATGTAGCGCCCTATGAAACAGGCTATTTATTCCAGCCGCACGGCTGACAAATTTGTCGTTCGCTTGCCAGATGGCATGCGTGAGCGTATCGCTGACGTAGCACGCAACCATCATCGCAGCATGAATTCGGAAATCATCGCCCGCCTGGAGCAAAGCATGCTGCAGGAAGGTGCGCTGGATGACGATCTCAGCCTGCGTCTCGACAGCCCCGAGCTGAGCCTCCATGAGCGTGAATTGCTGCAGCGTTTTCGTCAGTTGTCGCGCCGCCAGCAGAACGCGCTGGTCGCTCTGATTGCCCACGACGTGGAAATGGCCGCCGAAGAAGCCTGAGGCGAGCCCATAAAAAAACCGGCCTTGAGCCGGTTTTTTTATGGGCAACGAAAAGACGCGGAGCGAACTCCGCGCCAATCAGCCAACGAAACTGAGCAACACCCCCGCCGCCACGGCCGAGCCTATCACCCCGGCCACGTTCGGCCCCATGGCATGCATCAGCAGGAAGTTCTGCGGATTGGCCTCCAGGCCGACCTTGTTCGATACCCGAGCCGCCATCGGCACTGCCGACACGCCAGCCGAGCCGATCAGCGGATTGACCTTGTGCGTGCTGAACACATTCATCAGCTTGGCCATCAGCACACCGGCCGCGGTGCCCGCGCAAAACGCCACCATGCCCAGCATGAGAATGCCCAGGGTCTTGAGCTGCAGGAAGGCCTCGGCCGACAGCTTCGAACCCACGGTCAGGCCGAGGAAGATGGTGACGATATTGATCAGCGCGTTACGCGAGGTATCGGCCAGACGCTCGACCACACCGGCCTCGCGCAGCAGATTGCCGAGGGCGAACATGCCGATCAACGGCGCGGCGTCAGGCAGCAGCATACCGATCAGAATGCACAGCACGATGGGGAAGATGATCTTCTCGGTCTGCCCCACCGGACGCAGTTGCTGCATGACGATGGCGCGCTCTTCCTTGGTGGTCAGCGCGCGCATGATCGGCGGCTGCAGCAGCGGTACCAGCGCCATGTAGGCATAGGCCGCCACGGCAATTGGGCCGAGCAGGTCGGGCGCCAGCTTGGAGGTGACGAAGATCGAGGTCGGCCCGTCCGCCCCGCCGATGATGGCGATGGACGCCGCCTCCTTGAGGGTGAACTCCATGCCGGGAATGCCCAGCGCGGTGATCGCCAGTGCGCCGAGCAAGGTGCCGAAGATGCCGAACTGCGCGGCGGCGCCAAGCAGCAGCGTCTTCGGGTTGGCCAGCATCGGGCCGAAGTCGGTCATGGCGCCGACGCCGAGGAAGATCAGCAGCGGGAAGATACTGGTCGGCAGGCCCACTTCATAGATCAGATGCAGGAAGCCCGCGCCTTCGGCCATGTTGGCCACCGGGATGTTCGACAGCAGGCCACCGAAGCCGATGGGTACCAGCAACAGGGGCTCGAAGCCCTTCTTGATGGCCAGGTAGATCAGCAACAGGCACACCGCGATCATGAACGCCTGACCGGGCTCCAGATGGTACAGACCGGTGCTCTGCCAGAGCTTGAGGAGCTTTTCCATGACGCGCCCCTCAGCCGATGGTCAGCAGGCTTGCGCCCACTGCCACTGCATCGCCGACCTTGACGTTGACCGCACCGACGGTACCGGCCTTGAAGGCGCGGATCTCGGTTTCCATCTTCATCGCTTCGAGGATGATCACCAGTTGCCCCTCCTCCACGGCCTGGCCCGGCTGCACCAACACCTTGAAGATATTGCCGGCCAGCGGCGCGGCTTGCGGCTCGCCGCCGCCGACTGCGGCCGGAGCCGCCGCCGGTGCGGCGCTCGCTGTACCACCGACAGGCTTGATGCCTTCGATATCGCCGCCCTCGTTCACCTGCACGACGAAGGATTTGCCATTGACCTCGACGGTGTAGACCTCGGGCTTGCCGGCCTCGCGAGCCGGAGTTTCCTTGCCGGTCGGTGCCGGCTCGAAGGCCGCCGGGTTGCCGCGATTTTCCAGGAATTTCAGGCCGATCTGCGGGAACAACGCGTAAGTCAGCACGTCGTCGATCTCGTCGGCGGCCAGCTTGATGCCTTTCTCCCGGGCGATGCCCTTGAGCTCGGCGGTCAGCTTGTCCATTTCGGCCTCGAGCAGGTCGGCCGGGCGGCAGGTAATGGCCTCGCTGCCATCGAGTACACGGGCCTGCAGCTCGGCGTTGAACGGCGCGGGCGCGGCGCCGTACTCGCCCTTGAGCACGCCGGCAGTTTCCTTGGTGATGGACTTGTAGCGCTCACCAGTGAGCACATTGATCACCGCCTGAGTGCCGACGATCTGCGAAGTGGGGGTCACCAGCGGGATGAAACCCAGGTCTTCGCGCACGCGCGGAATCTCGGCCAGCACCTGGTCGAACTTGTCCTGGGCGCCCTGCTCTTTGAGCTGGCTTTCCATATTGGTGAGCATGCCGCCTGGCACCTGGGCGACCAGGATGCGTGAATCGACACCCTTGAGGTTGCCCTCGAACTTCGCGTACTTCTTGCGCACCTCGCGGAAGTACGCGGCGATTTCTTCCAGCAGCTCGAGGTTGAGCCCGGTGTCACGCTCGGTGCCCTGGAACATGGCCACCACCGACTCGGTCGGCGAATGACCATAGGTCATCGACAGCGAGGAAATCGCGGTGTCGACGTTGTCGATACCAGCTTCCACCGCCTTGAGAATGGCCACCGACGACAGCCCCGCCGTGGCGTGGCACTGCATGTGAATCGGAATTGCCAGGTTGGCCTTCAGGCGCGACACCAGCTCGAAGGCGGTGTACGGGGTAAGGATACCCGCCATGTCCTTGATGGCCACCGAATCGGCGCCCATGTCTTCGATCTGCTTGGCCAGATCGACCCACATGTCCAAGGTGTGCACCGGGCTGGTGGTATAGGAGATGGTGCCCTGGGCATGCTTGCCCTGCTTCTTCACGGCCTTGAGTGCGGTCTCCAGGTTGCGCGGGTCGTTCATCGCATCGAATACGCGGAATACATCGACGCCGTTGACCGCCGCGCGCTCGACGAACTTCTCCACCACATCGTCGGCGTAGTGGCGGTAGCCGAGCAGGTTCTGCCCACGCAGCAGCATCTGCTGACGGGTGTTGGGCATGGCCTTCTTCAGTTCGCGGATGCGCTCCCAGGGGTCTTCGCCGAGGTAACGAATGCAGGCATCGAAGGTCGCGCCGCCCCAGGACTCCACCGACCAGAAGCCGACCTGATCGAGCTTGGGCGCAATCGGCAGCATGTCTTCGAGACGAACACGCGTCGCCAGGATCGACTGATGCGCATCACGCAGCACCACATCGGTGATTCCGAGTGCTTGTTTTACGGCAGTCATACAGGTGCTCCCTCTGAACCTGATCAACCGCGGCGTGCGCGGTGCTGGGCAATAGCGGATTGGATGGCGGCCAGTGTCTCTGCATCTGGCCCATGGCTGGCCGACTTGACACTAGGCGCTGGAGAAGAAATGGCCGGGGTCGGCGCGGGCGGAGCGAAGGTCGCGATCAGACGTGACATCAGACTGACCACACCCACCAGCAACACCAGAAAGACAAATACGAAGCCCATGCCGAACAGCATGAGTTCGACACCCTCGAGCAGCAGTTCACTGGGGGTCATCTTGGCTCCTTTGGCCAGCAGCTAAGCGGCTGCGTTCATTATTGATTAGGAGCGCCCAGAGTCAGTACCTGGGCAAAGCTGGCGAACCTTAGCGTGAAACAAGCGTTTGAAGCAAACGCCAAAAGGGCCGAACGGGCTATTTATGTAGTGGTCTATCAGCACCCACTACCAAAGAAGCAGACAGGCCTGGCGAGCGCAGCCTCAGGATGCCGAGCGAGCCGCGGTATCAACGGCGGGAGCCAGCCTCAGCAGGGTCTTGAAGTGACGTGTCTCATCACCAGGGGTACGCCCGAACAGACGCTTGAACTCCCGATTGAACTGCGACGGGCTTTCATACCCGACGCGCTGTGCAGCGCTGAGCGCACTCATGTCGTTGCGGATCATCAACAGGCGCGCCTGATGCAGGCGAATGGCCTTGAGGTACTGCAGCGGTGAACGGCTGGTCATTGCTTTGAAATGCACATGGAAGGTCGGCACGCTCATGCTGGCGACTTCGGCCAGCGAAGGCACATCGAGCGATTGCTGATAATCCCGGTGAATCCGCTGCAGGACGCGCGCGATACGACCGAAATGACTGTTCTGCGCCAGGGTCGCGCGCAGGCCATTGCCCTGCTCACCCTGCAGCACGCGAAAGACGATCTCACGCAGAATCGATGGACCGAGCAGGCGCACCTCCTCAGGGTCAGCCAGGGCCTCCAGCAGGCGCAACGTGGCGTCACTCAGGCGCGCATCCATAGGGCTGGAATAAAGCGTTGCCGGGTGAGCTGGCTGGGGCTCTTCCAGTTCCATGACCAGCTCGGCCACCAACAGCGGGTCGACTCGCAGCGCCACCCCCAGCATGGGCTCTTCGGCACTGGCCTCGGTTTCGATGGAGAACGGCAGGGGCAGCGCCAGTACCAGATAGTGCTGCGCATCGTAAACATACAGATTGCCGTCGTGCAGCCCACTCTTGCGCCCCTGGATCACGATCACGATGCTCGGCTCATACAACGCCGGGGTAACCGGCAGCGAGCGATTGGAGCGCATGAAGGTCACCCCATCGAGCTGCGCCGCGGTGTACCCCTCCTCGGGGGCCAGACGCAGCATCAGTTCGACCATACGTCGCTTGATGCTCTCAGGACTCATGCTCATGCGCCGCTTTCGACTCGTTATCGATACCCGGGCATTGTAGGGAGCATTCAATAGAAACAGGCAATATCGAAAGAGTAACGAGACTTAGCAGCCGGCCGGCCCCTGCCTAGCATGGACGCTCCATAACGCAATGGAGACCGACATGAGCAAAGTCATCCTCATCACCGGCGCCAGCAGCGGCATCGGCGAAGCCACCGCCAGGCACCTGGCAAGCCTGGGTCATCACGTAGCCCTCGGTGCACGGCGCATCGAGCGCCTGCAGGCACTGGTAGAAGAACTGCAGGCACAAGGTCAACACGCCTCCTGCCGCGCCCTCGACGTCAGCCAGCTACACGACATGCAGGCGTTCGTCGAGCATGCCGAAGCCCAGCACGGCCCCGTCGACGTTATCATCAACAACGCCGGGGTCATGCCACTGTCGCCGCTCAATGCCCTGAAAGTGGATGAGTGGAATCGCATGATCGACGTCAACATCAGGGGCGTGCTGCACGGTATCGCCGCCGTACTGCCAGGCATGGAAGAACGCGGACGCGGCCAGGTCATCAATATCGCCTCCATCGGCGCCCACGCCGTATCGCCGACAGCAGCGGTCTACTGCGCCACCAAATATGCCGTCTGGGCGATTTCCGACGGCCTGCGCCAGGAAAGCGAGCGCATTCGCGTCACCACCATCTGCCCTGGCGTGGTCGAGTCCGAACTGGCCGACAGCATCTCCGACGCCAGTGCGCGCGAGGCGATGCAAGCTTTCCGTCGCGTCGCCATCACCCCGGACGCCATCGCCCGCGCCGTGGCCTATGCAGTCGAACAGCCCGATGACGTCGACGTCAGCGAACTGATCGTGCGCCCAACCGCCAGCCCCCATTGATGGAGACCACCATGTCAGCGAAGAACACCGTCGCGGTACTGCTGATCAGCGGCGCCTTGCTACCCGGCGTGGCAATGGCGCAATCCGAGCACCCGCATCCTTACGTAGGCATGTGGGTAACGGACGACGGCCATGTCCGCCATGAGCTATTGGCCAACGGCCGTTATGACGAGGCACGCGGCAATCGCGAAAGCGCCTACCAGGGCAACTACCGCGTTACCGGCAACCACATCGACTACGTCGACGACACCGGGTTTACCGCCGACGGCGAATTCATCAACGACGTGCTCTACCACGGCGGCATGGTACTGCGCCGCAAAAGCGACCCAATAGACGAATAACGCTATTCATCAGCCAAGGAAAAATGCCCATGAACATGCACAAGATCATCGCCGTATTGCTACTGAGCGCCTCCCTCTGCCTCCCGGCCTGGGCAAGTGACAACACCGCGGCCAATCAGGCCCTGATTCAGAAAGCCTTCGATGATTGGCGCGCAGGCCAGGGCGGCATCTTCCAGTTGCTGGCCGATGACGCCGTCTGGGTCGTGGCCGGCAGCAGCCCCTACTCCGGGACTTACCGCACGCGAGAGGCGTTCATGGAAGATGCAGTCAAACCCATCACTGACAAACTGGCCACGCCCATCGTACCCACCGTCCGCCAGATCGTGGCGCAAGGGCCTTACGTGGTCGTGCACTGGGATGGCCAGGCGACCGCCAAGGACGGCAGTCGCTACGAGAACAGTTACTCCTGGCACATGCAGCTGGAGAACGGCCAGATCACCCGGGTCACGGCCTTTCTCGATACCTGGCGACTGGTCGAGCTGATGAACTGACGGGACCTACAGCAGGAAGATCGACGCCAGCCCCAGGAAGATGAAGAAACCGCCGCTGTCGGTCATGGCAGTGATCATCACGCTGGCCCCCATGGCCGGGTCGCGCCCCAGGCGTGCCAGGGTCATGGGGATCAGCACCCCCATCAGCGCCGCCAACAACAGGTTCAGCGTCATTGCCGCGGTCATCACCACGCCCAGCGACCAACTGCCGTAGAGCCCATAGGCGACGGCGCCGATCACGCCCCCCCAGAGAATGCCGTTGATCAGGGAAACACCCAGCTCCTTGCGTACCAGACGCTTGGTATTGCCGGTGCTGACCTGATCCAGCGCCATGGCGCGTACGATCATGGTGATGGTCTGGTTGCCCGAGTTGCCGCCGATACCGGCAACGATGGGCATCAGCGCCGCCAGCGCCACCAGCTTCTCGATCGAGCCTTCGAACAGGCCGATCACACGCGAAGCGAGGAATGCGGTGACCAGGTTGATCGCCAGCCAGGCCCAGCGGTTGCGAACCGACTTCCACACCGAGGCGAAGATGTCTTCCTCCTCGCGCAGACCGGCCATGTTCAGCACTTCGCTTTCGCTTTCCTCACGAATCAGGTCGACCATCTCGTCGATGGTCAGACGGCCAATCAGCTTGCCGTTCTTGTCCACCACCGGGGCGGAAATCAGGTCGTAACGCTCGAAGGCCTGAGCGGCGTCGTAGCCGTCCTCGTCCGGGTGAAAACTCACCGGATCGTCGGCCATGACTTCGCCGACCTGCTTGTCCGGGTCGTTGACCAACAGGCGCTTGATCGGTAGTACGCCCTTGAGTACGCCATCGTAATCGACCACGAACAGCTTGTCGGTATGGCCCGGTAGCTCTTTCAGGCGGCGCAGGTAGCGCAATACCACTTCCAGGCTGACGTCCTCGCGGATGGTGACCATCTCGAAGTCCATCAGCGCACCGACCTGATCCTCTTCGTAGGACAGGGCCGAACGCACGCGCTCGCGCTGCTGGGCGTCGAGCGATTCCATCAGCTCATGAACGACGTCGCGCGGCAGTTCCGGCGCCAGGTCGGCGAGTTCGTCGGCGTCCAGGTCCTTGGCCGCAGCGAGAATCTCGTGATCGTCCATGTCGGCGATCAGGGTTTCCCGTACCGCGTCGGAGACCTCCAGCAGGATGTCGCCATCGCGCTCGGCCTTGACCAGCTGCCAGACGGTCAGACGCTCGTCGAGCGGCAAGGCTTCGAGGATGTGGGCGATGTCAGCAGGGTGCAGATCTTCGAGCTTGCGCTGCAGCTCGACGAGATTCTGACGATGCACCAGGTTCTCGACCCGGTCGTGATGCTGGCCTTCCTGACGATGAGTCAGGTCTTCGACCAGTTTGTGCCGATGTAGCAGTTCGATCACCTGGGCCAGGCGATCCTGCAAGCTTTCTTGCGGCTTTTTGGCTTCTACTTCAGTCATAGCGCGCTCCACCCCCAGTTGGCGGGCACGCCAGAGGGGATCAATCAGGTCTTACACGATTGTGCGAGGGGAGTATTGAGTAACTACTGGGTAAGTCCATGGTGGTATTCCACAAGCCCCGGCGGGGCTGACGCGGCGAATGATAACACCGCAAAACAGCTTTGTACGTGACAAAAGCGCGGCAAGAACAACTGCTTGCATCACAAACTTCGATCTCGCATGAAAACCTGGCTATGCGACGTCAGCGCTCCCCGCCAGGACACCCTGGCGAGCGCGAAAAAAAGGTCTAACCTGAAGCAGGCAAACGTCAGGGAGGACGATTCATGCGAGGACAGCACGTCGCAGCGCTACTGGCCGCTGCGCTTCTCTACCCTATTGCAGACAGCTCGGCCGCCAGCGTGTTCCGCTGCGTCGACGCTGACGGCCATATCACCTTCACCCGCCACGGCTGCAACGACGATCAGCAGCAGCATCTGCAGGATGCGCGCAACCACACGCCCAGCAGCGGCAAGCCAATCCCTCTGGCCGACCCAGGCCGACGCACGACAGCTGCCTCGGCAAGCAGTGGCGAGGTGGTCATCGTCGGTCAACAGGACGATGGCTGCGGCAACCTGCTGACCAGTAGCGAGAGGCGCCAGGCAATCATCCGCAAGGAAGTGCGCCGCGGCATGAGCAGAACCGACGTGGAAAGCAGCCTGGGCAAGCCGGACAGAGTCACGAGCAGCAATGGGCAGCAGCGCTATCACTATCGCGAAAAACGCAAAGGCGGCAGCAGCCGGCAGGTCAGCTTCGACGAAGCCGGCTGCGTGAAGAAATGATGCGCAAAGAAAAGGGCCTGCATCGCTGCAGGCCCTTTGGGTATGGCGGACTCAGGAGGATTCGAACCTCCGACCGCTCGGTTCGTAGCCGAGTACTCTATCCAGCTGAGCTATGAGTCCACACTTTGGCGCTTTTAGACCAGATCACCACTGGTTGAAACAAAATAGCTTGCAGCGATGCAAGCCATTGAATATGGCGGACTCAGGAGGATTCGAACCTCCGACCGCTCGGTTCGTAGCCGAGTACTCTATCCAGCTGAGCTATGAGTCCGTTTGGTGTTTTTATACCAGATCACCTCTGGTGATTCGCCAGCCCGGCTTACGCCTGACTCGCTGAATAATGGCGGAGAAGGGGGGATTCGAACCCCCGACACCCTTTTGAGGTGTACTCCCTTAGCAGGGGAGCGCCTTCGGCCACTCGGCCACCTCTCCGCAACACGGGGCGCATGATAAACATGTTTTCCCCGTTTGCAAACAAAAATTTGTAGAAAAATTAGTGGCTTGGTTCGTCACCCTTCTCTTTCTGGATGCGCTGGTAGATTTCTTCACGGTGTACGGCAACCTCTTTCGGCGCATTGACACCAATGCGCACCTGGTTACCTTTCACACCCAACACGGTGACAGTCACATCATCACCGACCATCAGGGTCTCTCCGACCCGGCGAGTCAGAATCAGCATTCCTTTCTCCTCAACGGATTACATTTCTCAGGACAACAGTCTGCAAAAAGAAAATGGTGCCGGCTTCCCGCTAAATCAAGCCTGAAAGCCTCCACCCAAGTATTGACCAGCGCGCGCAGAAAGAAAGTTCCCACATGCCAGTCAAAAAGACGAAAGGCGCGGAACCAGCCGCGCCTTTCAAATCAGTTGAATCACTCGCCCTGTCGGGCCGGGGCATCCAGCTCGAAAGCGGTATGCAGAGCGCGTACCGCCAGCTCCAGATACTTCTCCTCGATCACCACGGAAACCTTGATCTCGGAGGTGGAGATCATCTGGATGTTGATGGTCTCCTTGGCCAGAGCTTCGAACATACGGCTGGCAACACCGGCATGGGAGCGCATACCGACACCGACGATGGACACCTTGGCGATATTGGTGTCGCCGACCACTTCACGGGCGCCCAGCTCGTCTGCAGTCTTCTGCAGCACGCCGAGGGCGTTGTTGTAGTCGTTGCGGTGCACGGTGAAGGTGAAATCGGTGGTGTTATCGTGCGAGACGTTCTGCACGATCATGTCCACTTCGATGTTGGCGGCGCTGATCGGGCCGAGAATCTTGAAGGCGATGCCGGGGATATCCGGTACCCCACGGATGGTCAGCTTGGCTTCGTCGCGGTTGAAAGCGATGCCGGAAATGATCGGCTGTTCCATGGATTCCTCTTCATCAAGGGTAATGAGGGTGCCCGGCCCCTCCTGAAAGCTGTGCAGGACGCGCAGCGGGACGTTGTACTTGCCGGCGAACTCCACCGAACGAATCTGCAGCACCTTGGAGCCGAGGCTGGCCATTTCCAGCATCTCTTCGAAGGTGATCTTTTCCAGACGCTGAGCCTTGGGCACCACGCGCGGGTCGGTGGTGTAGACACCATCGACGTCGGTGTAGATCTGGCACTCGTCGGCTTTCAACGCCGCCGCCAGAGCCACACCAGTGGTGTCGGAACCACCACGACCGAGGGTGGTAATGTTGCCGTGCTCGTCGACACCCTGGAAGCCGGCGACGACGACGACGCGACCGGCCTTGAGATCAGTACGAATCTTCTGGTCATCGATCTGCAGAATGCGCGCCTTGTTGTGCGCGCTGTCGGTGAGGATGCGCACCTGGTTGCCGGTGTAGGACACCGCCGGCACGCCGCGCTTGATCAGCGCCATGGCCAGCAGAGCAATGGTCACCTGCTCACCGGTGGACACCATGACATCCAGCTCACGCGCAACCGGCTCACCATCGGTGATCTGTTTGGCCAGATCGATCAGGCGGTTGGTTTCGCCGCTCATGGCGGAAACCACGACGACGATGTCGTCACCGTTGTCGCGGAACTTCTTCACCTTGTCGGCCACCTGCGCGATACGCTCGATGGTGCCGACGGAGGTGCCCCCAAACTTCTGTACGATCAAAGCCATTTCAAAAAGCCGCCTGATTCCTCGAAGGGCGCCCATTAAACCCGCATCGGGTCATACTGCCAAGGCCCGCCGGACGCACTGCGGGCCCCGCTTTCTCGCTCGTTACGAAGCCTGCTCGACCAGAGTAGCGGCCAGAGCCAGGGCTTCATCCAGCTTGCCGGCATCAACGCCGCCGCCCTGAGCCATGTCCGGGCGACCGCCGCCCTTGCCGCCCACAGCTGCCGCGGCCTGACGCATCAGGTCACCGGCCTTGACCTTGGCGGTCAGATCCTGGGTCACACCAGCGACCAGCACCACCTTCTCGTCGAACACACCACCGAGCAGAATCACAGCGCTGCCCAGCTTGTTCTTCAACTGGTCGACCAGCGCCAGCAGCGCCTTGCCGTCCAGACCATCGAGACGCGCAGCCAGCACCTTGGTGCCCTTCACGTCCACGGCCGAACCGGCCAGGTCGTTACCGGCGGCGCTGGCGGCCTTGGCCTTGAGCTGCTCCAGCTCCTTTTCCAGCTGACGGTTACGCTCGATCAGGGCCGAGAGCTTGTCCAGCACGTTGTCGCGGCTGCCCTTGACCAGAGAAGCGGCTTCCTTGAGCTGCTCCTCGGCGCCATTGAGCCAGGCCAGCGCGGCGGCGCCAGTGACCGCTTCGATACGACGCACGCCAGCGGCCACGCCGCCTTCGCTGGTGATCTTGAACAGACCGATGTCGCCGGTACGCGATACATGGGTACCGCCGCAGAGCTCGACGGAAAAATCGCCGCCCATGCTCAGCACCCGCACCTGATCACCGTACTTCTCGCCGAACAGCGCCATGGCGCCCTTGGCCTTGGCGGTTTCGATGTCGGTTTCCTCGGTCTCGACCTCGGAGTTCTTGCGAATCTCGGCGTTGACGATGTCTTCCAGCTGCTTGATCTGCTCGGGCTTGATCGCCTCGAAGTGGCTGAAGTCGAAGCGCAGGCGCTGACTGTCTACCAGCGAGCCCTTCTGCTGCACGTGATCGCCCAGCACCTGACGCAGCGCGGCGTGCAGCAGGTGGGTAGCAGAGTGGTTCAGCGCGGTGGCCTGACGCACGCCGGCTTCGGCTTCAGCCTTGACGCTGGTGCCGACACTCAGGCCGCCCTTGGCCACCACACCGTGGTGCAGGAAGGCGCCGCCGGCCTTGGTGGTGTCGCGCACGTCGAAGCGTACGCCAGCACTTTCCAGGTAACCGCAGTCACCGACCTGACCACCGGATTCGGCGTAGAACGGAGTCTGATCCAGCACCACCACGCCCTCCTCGCCTTCGGCGAGGCTGTCGACCGCAGCACCGGCCTTGAACAGGGCAATGATCTTGCCGCTGCCACTGGTGCCTTCGTAGCCGAGGAAGCGGGTGTCGGCGTCGACCTTGACCAGGGCGTTGTAATCCATGCCGAAGGCGCTGGCGGAGCGGGCGCGCTCGCGCTGCGCCTCCATCTCACGCTCGAAGCCTTCCTCGTCCACCGACAGCTCGCGCTCGCGGGCGATATCGGCGGTCAGGTCAACCGGGAAGCCGTAGGTGTCGTACAGCTTGAACACCACATCACCCGGGATGACCGAGCCTTTCAAGCCAGCCAGATCCTGCTCGAGGATCTTCAGGCCCTGCTCCAGGGTCTTGGCGAACTGCTCTTCTTCGGTCTTCAGCACGCGCTCGATGTGCGCCTGCTGCTGCTTGAGCTCGGGGAAGGCTTCGCCCATCTCGGCCACCAGGGCGGCGACGATCTGGTAGAAGAAGCTGCCCTTGGCACCCAGCTTGTTACCGTGGCGGCAAGCGCGACGCACAATGCGGCGCAGCACGTAGCCACGGCCTTCGTTGGACGGAGTGACACCGTCGGCGATCAGGAAGCTGCAGGAACGAATATGGTCGGCCACCACCTTCAGCGAAGCCTGGCCTTCGTTGCTGCAGCCAATGGCCTTGGCCGAGGCGGCCAGCAGGTTCTGGAACAGGTCGATCTCGTAGTTCGAGTTCACATGCTGCAGCACGGCGCTGATGCGCTCCAGGCCCATGCCGGTGTCCACGCTCGGCGCCGGCAGCGGGTGCAGCACGCCGTCTGCAGTGCGGTTGAACTGCATGAACACGTTGTTCCAGATCTCGATGTAGCGGTCGCCATCTTCTTCCGGGCTGCCGGGTGGGCCGCCCCAGATGTGCTCGCCGTGGTCGAAGAAGATCTCGGTGCACGGGCCGCACGGGCCGGTATCGCCCATTGCCCAGAAGTTGTCGGAAGCGTATGGCGCGCCCTTGTTGTCGCCGATGCGGATCATGCGCTCGGCCGGTACGCCAATTTCCTTGTTCCAGATCTCGTAGGCTTCGTCATCGGTGGCGTAGACGGTGACCCAGAGCTTTTCCTTGGGCAAGTTCAGCCACTTGTCGGAGGTCAGGAATTCCCAGGCGTAATGAATGGCGTCACGCTTGAAATAGTCGCCGAAGCTGAAGTTGCCCAGCATCTCGAAGAAGGTGTGGTGACGCGCGGTGTAGCCAACGTTTTCCAGGTCGTTGTGCTTGCCGCCGGCACGCACGCACTTCTGGCTGGTGGTGGCGCGGGTATAGGCGCGCTTTTCCAGGCCCAGGAAGCAGTCCTTGAACTGGTTCATGCCCGCGTTGGTGAACAGCAGGGTCGGGTCGTTCGCCGGAATCAGCGAGCTGGAAGCGACACGGGTGTGCCCTTTTTCTTCGAAGAAGCTCAGGAAGGCTTCACGGATTTCTGCGCTTTTCATAGGGATATCCACGGAATCAGGCGGCCACGGCAAAAGCCGGCAAAGGGCCGCATTATATCGGGCCTATCGCTTGCGGCTAGTACCTTGTTGATAGCCAACATCTATTAGGTATTGGCTGCTTGATCATTGAGCGCGAAAAGCGGCGAACGCCTCGATCACCCGCTCGATCTGCTCAGCGCTGACATCCAGATGAGTGACCAGACGCAGGCGCGGCGCGGCACTGACGGCGATGCCGCGTTCGGCCATGAAGGCCTTGATCTGCCCGGCGCGCTCACCAAGTTGCACATAGACCATATTGGTCTGCACCGGCTCGACGCTGTAGCCCAGTTCGGTCAGTGCAGCGCCCAGGCGCTCCGCGTTGGCATGATCCTCAGCCAGGCGCTGAACCTGATGCTGCAGGGCATACAGCCCCGCCGCCGCCAACACCCCGGCCTGACGCATGCCGCCACCGACCATCTTGCGCAGACGCCGCGCCTTGGCAATCAGCGCAGCGCTGCCACAGAGCACCGAACCGACCGGCGCACCGAGGCCCTTGGACAGGCATACCGAGACCGAGTCGAAGTGTCGGGTGATGTCGCGCGCCGGCACCCCGAGCTTGACCGCCGCGTTGTACAGGCGGGCGCCATCGAGGTGCAGGCTCAGGCCACGGCGGCGAGTGAGTTCGCGGGCGGCTGCCAGGTAGTCGAGCGCCAGCACCTTGCCCTGCATGGTGTTTTCCAGAGCCAGCAAGCGGGTACGGGCGAAGTGGAAGTCGTCCTGCTTGATCGCCGCTTCGACCTTGGCCAGATCCAGCGAGCCGTCGGCTTCGCCGTCGATCGGCTGCGGCTGGATGGAGCCAAGCACGGCCGCACCGCCGCCCTCATACTTGTAGGTGTGGGCTTGCTGGCCGACGATGTATTCGTCACCCCGCTCGCAATGAGCCATCAGGCCGAGCAGGTTGCTCATGGTGCCGGTGGGGACGAACAGCGCCGCCGCGAAGCCCAGCTCATTGGCCAGCCAGGCCTCCAGACGGTTTACCGTGGGGTCTTCGCCATACACGTCATCGCCCAGCTCGGCAGCCATCATGGCTTCGCGCATGGCAACGGTGGGTTGGGTGACGGTGTCGCTACGCAGGTCGATCAGGGGCATGACAGGCTTTCCCGGCAATTGGCGAAAGACTCATGCTAAAGAGGTCGCCCAGACGGTGAAAGATACAGTTGCGCGATAAAAGCAACTTGCCGACACCGCAGCCCGGATGCAATCCGGGCTACAGCAAGCCGGCACCGTCGTCGGGAACGATCAGGATGGCGGCGCGCAGACCGTTCTTGACCTTGGGATTGGGGAAGATGATTCGCGCGCCCTTCTCTTCCACTATCCAGCGGCTGTCGGCGATGTCTTCGGCAAGCAGGTAACCGGGCTCCAGTTCGGTGAAATTTTCAATGTCCTCCGGCAGGTGCAACTGGAAGCTGTCGCTGTGCTTGATGACCTCACGTGATACCGAAAACAGCTGCAAGCCATCAAGCGTCGGCTCGCCACTGATCACTTCACGCCCTTCGATCAGTGCATGCAGCGCATTCTCCAGCAGGTCGAGGTTGACCAACTCGTTCTGACCGAAGGCGCGCGCCTTGCCCAACTCCAGGGTGAAAGCCTCGGCACCAAGCTGCGCATAGGTGTAAGCGCTAAAGGTGATCGAAGACTTGTTCTGCAGCAGCACCGCCTCGATGCCGGCAGCGCGCAGGCGCTCCAGCTCACGCCGCGAGTGAGCGCGACCTTCCTGCCAGGGATAAAGGGCGAACTGCTCGACCTTCGAGCCGCGAATGGCGGTGTGCAGGTCGTAATGCAGACGAGTGCGGCCTGTTTGCTTGCCGAAAAAGGTGGCGGCCAGATGCTCCAGATCGCAGGCGCGAATAGCCTCGAAGCCACTGGATTGCTCGTGACGCCCACTGAACAGACGATTGAGGTCCTGCTCGATATAGCGCTCACCGCGGCGCATGGCCTCGGGATTGCCGAACAGAAAGAGAATGCGCGCCGCCGGATGCAGTTCATTGCGCGCGATGCCGCGCAACAGACGATCGAGCAGCTCGATTGGCGCGGTTTCGTTGCCGTGGACGCCGGCCGACAGCAGCAGGTCGAGGCCATTGTCGCGCGCTGCAGGCGGCGTCACCTCCAGCGCACCTTCATCGAGCCAGCGCAGACGCGTACCATCGGGCGTCAGTTGAATCTTCGCCGACGGCTCGTGGCCGGCCAGGGTCAGTTCAAGCAGTTTGCCGAGGGCAAGCATGGGGACTCCTTGGTTCGCAGCATTTTCGCAGGGTGGGCTGAAGCGGAGCGCCGCCCGGCCCACCCTACAAGATTCAATCAGTGGTTGCAGTCCGGGCCATGAACATGATCGTCCTCATCGGCAATCATCGGCTCCATTTCCAGCTGCAGGCTGACCAGGTTGGTGGCCTGCGGACGCAGCAGCAGGTTGACGTACTCGGTGTCGCCCTCCTCCACGTCGACACCGATCAGCAACTGATCGCCAACGGCCTGCACCCAAAGTTCCTTGCCCTGCCAGACCACGGCAAAGCGGCTGCAGGAGGTTTCCAGTTGGGTACCGTCGTTGTCTTCAAGAATCAGTTGCAGCGCGTCGCTCATAAAATCTCCGGGAATCGAGGTCAGGTTCAGGCTATCTGGAAAGGATAGACCGAGCCCAGTTTAAGGATCTGCGTCAGTTCATCCAATGCCGTGCGGCATTCGGTCAGCAATTGCGGGTCGGCCAGATCGGCTTCGCTGAGGCGGTCGCGGTAATGCTTGTCGACCCAGGCCACCAGGGTGTCGTGCAGCGCGTCGCTCATCAGCACGCCCGGATTGACCGCAGCCAACTCCTGCTCATTGAGCGCCACACGCAGGCGCAGGCAAGCAGGACCACCGCCGTTCTGCATGCTTTGCTTGAGGTCGAACACCCGCACCTCACGGATCGGCCCGCCGCTCGCGGTCAGTTGCTCCAGGTAGCGCCAGACGCTGGCGTTGCTCTTGCACTCCTCTGGCACCACCAACAGCATGCTGCCATCGGCACGCGTCAGCAGCTGGCTGTTGAACAGGTAGGAACGCACCGCATCCTGCACACTGACGGCAGAAGCTGGCACGCAGATGGCCTGGAAGTTACCGCCGCGCCGGGCCAGTTTTTCACCCAGTTCGGCCAGTACCTTGTCGGTGCCCAAGAAGGCATCCTGGTGATAGAGCAGCACCTCGCCGTTGCCCACGGCGATCACGTCGTTGTGAAACACGCCCTGATCGATCACCTCCGGATTCTGCTGGGCGAACACCACCCCGGCCTTGCCCAGGCCATGCAAGCGGGCCACCGCGTGAGAGGCCTCCAGGGTCTGCCGCGCCGGGTAGCGCTGCGGGGCCGGATAGCGACTGTCGAAGGCGCTGCGGCCGTAGACGAAGAACTCCACACCGGCGTCGCCATAGCCCTTGCAGAAGCGCGTATGGTTGGCCGCACCTTCGTCACCAAACTGACTGACCGCCGGCAACGCCGGGTGATGAGCGAAGTGTTTCTCGCTGGCGAACATCGCCTGCAGCACGCGGCTGGTGGTGGGGTGCTCGATGCTGCGGTGGAACTTGCAGTTGAGGTTGGCGGCGGTGAAGTGCACGCGCCCATCTGCCGTGTCGGCGCTGGGGCTGACAGTGCAGGAATTGGCCGTCCACATGCTGGAGGCCGAACAGCTCGCCACCAGCAGAGGCATGGCGCCCTTGGCGGCCTTGGCGATCACCTGCGCGTCACTACCGGTAAAGCCCAGGCTGCGCAAGGCGGCAACGTCCGGACGCTCCTGCGGGGCCAGTACGCCCTGCTTGAAGCCCATGTCCATCAGCGCCTTCATCTTCGCCAGCCCTTGCTTGGCGGCTTCCTTGGGGCTCGACACGGCCTGACAGTTGCTTTGCGACGCGACGTTACCGTAGGACAACCCACCGTAGTTGTGAGTCGGCCCGACCAGGCCGTCGACATTCATTTCAAAAGCGGACATCTCATAAGCGGTCATTACAGAGTCACTCCCGGGGTCAGGGTCGCGGGTAAGGCCAGGCTTTCGCTCTCAAGCCCGGCCACCGGGTAGGCGCAGTAATCCGCTGCATAGTAGGCACTGGCGCGATGGTTGCCCGAAGCGCCGATGCCACCGAAAGGCGCAGTGCTGGCGGCGCCAGTGAGCTGTTTGTTCCAGTTGACGATGCCGGCGCGACTGTGCAGCCAGAACTGCTCGAAGCGCGCACGTGAGTCGGACAGCAGGCCGGCGGCCAGACCATAAGCCGTGGCGTTGGCCTCGGCGATGGCAGCCTCGAAACTGTCGTAGCGAATCACCTGCAGCAGCGGACCGAAGAACTCTTCGTCAGGACGGTCGTTCACCGCCGTGACATCGAGAATGCCGGGCGTCAGCAGCGCAGCCCCCTCCTGCCGCTGGGTCATCGCCAGCAATGCCGTGGCGCCGCCGGCCAGCAAGTCCTGCTGGGCCTGCATCAGCTGCGCGGCGGCCTGCAGGGAAATCACCGAGCCCATGAACGGCGCCGGCTGCTCGTCGAAGCGACCGACCTTGATCTGCCCGGCAACCTGCACCAGACGCGCCAGCAGGGCGTCACCCCACTGCCCTTGTGGCACCAGCAGACGACGCGCGCAGGTGCAGCGCTGGCCAGCCGAGATGAACGCGGACTGGACGATGGTGTACACCGCGGCATCGACATCCGCGACCTGATCGACGATCAGCGGGTTGTTGCCGCCCATCTCCAGCGCCAGGATCTTGTCCGGGCGCCCGGCGAATTGGGCGTGAAGCAGGTTGCCGGTGCGGCTGGAGCCAGTGAAGAACAGCCCGTCGATACCAGGATGACCGGCCAGCGCGACGCCGGTTTCACGACCGCCCTGCAGCAGGCTGAGCACGCCCTCGGGCAGCCCGGCCTCGATCCAGCATTTGACCGTCAGCTCGGCCACCTTCGGCGTCGACTCGCTGGGCTTGAACAGCACGCAGTTACCGGCCAGGAGCGCCGGCACGATATGGCCGTTAGGCAAGTGGCCGGGAAAGTTGTAGGGGCCAAACACCGCCACCACGCCGTGCGGTTTGTGGCGCAACACCGCGGTGGCGTCGCCCAGCGGGCCGCTCTTCTCACCGGTGCGCTCGCGATAGCTCTGAATGGAAATGGCGACCTTGCCCACCATGCTGTTCACTTCGGTGGCAGCTTCCCACAATGGTTTGCCGGTCTCCTCACCAATCGCCCGGGCCACTTCGTCGGCACGCGACTTCAGGCAGGCGGCGAAGCGCTCCAGCACGGCGATGCGGCCATCCAGCGAATGCGCTGCCCACAACGAGAAAGCGCCACGCGCAGCGGCAACGGCTGCATCGACCTGCGCAGCGGTGGCGCCCTGACCCTGCCAGAGCACGGCCTGGCTGACCGGGTCGAGCGATTGCAGCGACTCGCCCTGACCGGGCTGCCACTGACCTGCGATGTAATGAGTGTTCATCTTGTTTTACCACTCCCAGCATTTTCCAGCGGCCGGCTTGGGCCGCCGCGCAAAACCAATAACTCAGCGGTGCGCCGCCAACGGCACGGCGCGTACCTGATCACCCGCAGAAAGGCGCAGACGCTTGGCCGTCAGCGGATCGACCACCAGAGTGCCGGCCGCCAGGCGCGCTGGTGCAGCGGTGATACGGCAGTCCTGGCGCTTGCGGTTGTGCACCAGGAACGGCTCGGCGTCATCACCCGGCGTACCGATGGCCAGTACCAGGTTCTGGCTGCCCTGCACGGCGCGAATCTTCGCGGTTTCCGCCTCGATGGCCGGGCCCGCGTCGAAGATGTCCACATAGCCCTGGTAGCTGAAACCCTCGGCCTTGAGCATGGCCAGCGCCGGTTCGGTGTCCGGGTGGACACGGCCGATCACGGCACGTGCGTCCTCGGAAAGGAAACAGGTGTACAGCGGAAACTTGGGCATCAACTCAGCGATGAAGGCCTTGTTGCCGACGCCGGTGAGGTAGTCCGCCTGGGAGAACTCCATCTTGAAGAAATGCCGACCGAGGCTTTCCCAGAACGGCGAGCGTCCACGCTCGTCGGACATGCCGCGCATCTCGGCGATCACCTTGTCGCCGAAAAGCTGGCGAAACTCGGCGATGAACAGAAAGCGCGCCTTCGACAGCAAACGGCCGTTGAGGCCAGTGCGGTAATCGGCATGCAGAAACAGCGAGCACAGTTCGGAGTTGCCGGTCAGGTCGTTGGCCATGAACAGCGTCGGCACCTGGCGATGGATGTTCAACTCCTGAGAAGCGCTGACGGTCAGGCCGACCCGGTAGTTGTACCAGGGCTCGCGCAGGCCGACGGCGCCGGCCACCGCAGAAATGCCCACCACCTTGCCGGCATCGTCTTCGAGGACGAACAGGTAGTCGGCATCGGCACGCTCGGCCTCGCCACGAAATGCCTTCTCCGCCCAGCCGACCCGGTGCGCCAGGCGCTCCTCGTTGGCCGGCAGCGTGGTCAGGCCAGCGCCGGTGCTGCGAGCCAGGTCGATCAGAGCCGGCAAGTCGGCACTGCGCACGGGACGAACGATCATAAAGCCTCCAGATTCCTCAAGAGTGCCGCCGGCACTCTCCTCTGCCCTTGAAGGGCGCCCACTCCAGCCGGAGCGAGCCTGTTAAACCGCTACCAACCTGACGCTGGCGCCTTCGCCGACACCCAGGGCCTCGGCCGCCTGTGCGCTGAGCATCACAGGCTTACCCGGCACCCAGTCGAGATCGGCGACGATGGCGCGGAAATCCTGCAGTTGGCCGTTGCTCACCAGATACTGGCGCCCGCCCGCCTCGGCCTCGCCGATCCTCACCGGCACCAGGCGGCTATGCGCGATGCTGCGGATGCCCGAGGTGCGTGCATGCAGGGTCGGGCCACCGTCGAAGATGTCGATGTAATGGTCGGTCTCGAAGCCTTCGCGCATGAGGATGTCGAAGGTGATCTGCGCGCGTGGATGCACCTGGCCCATGGCCTCCTGCGCCTCATCGGAGAGCAGCGGCACGTAGATGGGGTAATGCGGCATCAGCTCGGCGAGGAAAGTGCGGCTCTTCAGCCCGCACAGGCGCTCGGCCTCGGCGTAGGTCATGTCGAAGAAGTTGCGACCCAGCGCGTCCCAGAACGGAGAATCACCGTTCTCGTCGCTGTGGCCGACGATCTCCACCACCACGGCATCGGCGAAACGCTCCGGGTGCCCCGCCATGAACAGCAGGCGGCCGCGCGAATTGAGCTCGGCGAACACGCTGCTGACCAGCGGGCGTTCGACGTAGAAGCTGGTGAGCAGGCTGTTGCCGGTCAGGTCGTGACACAGTGACAGCACGTGGATCTTGTTGTGGATCTTCAGCTCACGCGAGTTGTGCACGAAGGTTTCGTTGCGAAAGCTGTAGAAGGGTTCGGAATATCCCGCCGAAGCGACGATGCCGGAACAACCGACCAGGCGCCCGCTCTCGGTGTCCTCGAGGACGAAGAAATAGCTCTCCTCGCCGTTGAAACTGACTTCAGCGGCGAACGACGCATCCGAGGCGGCGATCTTGTCGCCCAGCCGGCCTGCATCGTCCGGCAATGAAGTGACACCTACCGGGCTGTCAGCAGCCAATCGCTGCACTTCGGCCAGATCCGCCATTTGCGCAGGGCGCATCACCAGCATGGGTCACTCCTTCTAAACAGGGTATTCATAGCCCGGGTCGGGCAAACAGCCGTGGGAGGCGCTTTCGGCTCGGGCATCCTGCTTCGCTCTACCTTCTGCATCCATGCAGTCGCAGCGGCGATTGTCGCAGCTAAAGCGCCTCCCGCAGCAAGTCAGCAGGGACTCAGGCGGCCGTCAGTTTGCTCAGCGCACGCTCGAAACGCGCCAGGCCTTCGTCGATATCGGCATCTTCGACCACCAGGCTCGGAGCGAAACGCACCACATCCGGGCCGGCCTGCAGAATCATCAGACCCTCGGCGGTAGCGGCATCGAGCACCTGCTTGGCCTTGCCCATCCACGCCTCGTTGAGTACGCAGCCGAGCAGCAGGCCCATGCCTCGTACCTGCTCGAACAGACCGTACTGCTTGCCCAGAGCCAGCAGGCGCGTCTTGAACTGTTCGCTCTTGGTCTTCACACCGTCCAGGGTCTGGCGGGTGTTGACGATATCCAGCACTGCCTCACCGACCGCACAGGCCAGCGGGTTGCCGCCGTAGGTCGTGCCGTGGGTGCCGGGCGAGAAGTGCTTGGCCAGGTCGGTGGTAGTGAGCATCGCCGCGATGGGGAAACCACCGCCCAGGCTCTTGGCGCTGGAGAGAATGTCCGGCACCACGCCGTAATTCATATAGGCGAACAGCTCGCCGGTACGGCCCATGCCGCTTTGTACTTCATCGAACACCAGCAGCGCGTTGTGTGCGTTGCACAGTTCGCGAGCGCCTTGCAGATAGGCCTTTTCGGCCGGCAGCACGCCGCCCTCGCCCTGCACGGGCTCCAGCACCACGGCGCAGGTCTTGTCGGAAATCGCGGCTTTCAGCGCCTCCAGATCGTTGTACGGCACATGGGTGATGCCCTGGATCTTCGGCCCGAAACCGTCGGAGTACTTCGGCTGGCCGCCGACGCTGACGGTGAACAGAGTGCGGCCGTGGAAGCTGTTGGTAGCGGCAATGATCTCGTGCTTTTCCGGGCCGAAGCGGTCATGGGCAACGCGACGCGCCAGCTTGAACGCAGCCTCGTTGGCCTCGGCGCCGGAGTTGCAGAAGAACACGCGCTCGGCGAAGGTCGCTTCGACCAGCTTCTTGCCCAGGCGCAGGGTCGGCTCGTTGGTGAATACGTTGGAGATGTGCCACAGGGTATTGGCCTGCTTGGTCAGCGCCGCGACCAGTGCCGGGTGGCAGTGGCCAAGCACGTTGACGGCAATGCCGCCGGCGAAGTCGATCAGCTCTCGACCACTCTGATCCCAGACTCGCGAACCCAGGCCGCGCACGGGGACGAAGGCAGCAGGGGCGTAGTTGGGGACCATGAACTGATCGAAATCGGCGCGTTGCACCGCATCGTGCTGAACGGACATCAAAGCTCTCCTGATGAGAAATACCGGCCGCAGAGAGGCGACGAAGCGCCCGAAACGACAGGGAATGCAAGGATTGTAGGGACTGAATCGGGGTCGGCATTGTCGCCATGCGACAACTTCTTACAGCGCCACCCCAGGTTTTCCGCGGGTTTTCGTCCAAGCGACAGAAAGCGTCGGAAAGGCGCAGTTTAATCGCAGATCGCCGCCTGGAGCACGCCGCTGGAAAAATTCTCCGCAGGCTGACCGGTCAGTATCGAACCCTGCTATGCATAGCCCGAATAAAGCCGGGGCCGGCACCGCCCCCCCCCGGATTTCATCCGGGCTACGGCTACCGCAGTGTAGGAGCGAGCTCTGCTCGCGAACCGAGGACAACGCCAAAGCTTCGCGAGCAGAGCTCGCTCCCACAGAATGGATCAACCGCGCTCGACCGGCGTCGACGTCAACTCGAAGGGGCTGTTGCTGCGGCGCTGGTTACGGTCGTCGCGCGGCGTGGCGCCGAAGAAGTTGCGGTAGGCGCTGGAGAAGTGCGGCCCCGAGGAGAAGCCGCAGGACAGGCCGATCTGGATGATCGACTTGCTGGTCTGCATCAGCAGTTGCCGTGCCTTGTTCAGGCGCAGCTCCAGGTAATACTGGCTGGGCACGCGGTTGAGGTACTGCTTGAAGATGCGTTCGAGCTGACGACGCGACACGCACACGTGCTGGGCGATCTCGTCAGTGGTCAGCGGCTCCTCGATGTTAGCTTCCATCAGCAGCACGGCCTGGGTCAGCTTCGGGTGGCTGGAGCCGAGGCGATTCTGCAGCGGAATGCGCTGACGTTCGCCGCCCTCGCGAATGCGCTCGACCACCAGCTCCTCGCTCACCGCACCGGCCAGCTCGGCGCCGTGATCGCGCGCCAGCACCGCCAACAGCAGATCGAGCACCGCCAAACCACCGCAGGCGGTCAGGCGGTCACGGTCCCAGTCGAACAGATGGCTGGTGGCGATGACCTTGGGGAAGCGCTCGGCGAAATCGTCCTGCCAGCGCCAGTGCACTGCCGCGCGATAACCATCGAGCAAACCGAGCTGAGCCAGCGGATAGACCCCGGCAGACAGCCCGCCGATCACACAACCGCTGCGCACCTGCTGCTTGAGCGCCGCCGCCAGCCCCGCAGACACCTGCGCTGGCGGCGCATCGGCCAGCAGGAACAGCTTGTCCAACCCTTCCAGGTGCCCGGCCCAGGGCTCGCCCGGTAGACGCCAGTCACCCGCTGCCAGCGGCTCGGCCTGAAGGAACACCAGCTCGTACACCACTTCCGGATGCACGCGCTGGGCGACACGCAGGGCCTCCTCCGCCAGGGACAGGGTCAGGGCCTTGGTGCCGGGCCAGTACAAAAAGCCGATTCGATGGGGAGTCATTAGCGTCTATTCAATGGGTTCAACGCACCAGTTAAGTGCGAAGTCTAGCTTCTTATTATTTGAGACTGCCGGAAAGGAACTGCTGCAGCCGTTCGGATTGCGGATTGACCAGCACTTCCTTCGGGCAACCGCGCTCCTCGACCAATCCCTTGTGCAGGAACACCAGCTGATTCGACACCTCGCGGGCAAAACCCATTTCGTGGGTCACCACCACCATGGTGCGACCTTCGGTGGCCAGGTCCTGCATCACCTTGAGCACCTCACCAACCAGTTCGGGGTCGAGCGCCGAAGTGGGTTCATCGAACAGCATCACCTCCGGCTCCATGGCCAGGGCACGGGCGATGGCCACGCGCTGCTGCTCACCACCACTCATGTGCGCGGGGTAGGCGTCCTTACGGTGCGCGACGCCGACCTTGGCCAGATAATGTTCAGCCTTGTCGCGGGCTTCGGCCTTGCTTACGCCGAGTACGTGCACCGGCGCCTCCATCACGTTTTCCAGGGCGCTCATGTGCGACCACAGATTGAAGTGCTGGAACACCATGGCCAGGCGCGAGCGCATGCGCTGCAGCTGTTTGGCATCGGCGGCACGCAGCGAACCGTCCTTGGCCGGTAGCAGCTTCAGCTCTTCGTTGTTGAGCAGAATCTTACCGGCATGCGGCTGCTCGAGCAGGTTCAGGCAGCGCAGGAAGGTGCTCTTGCCCGAGCCGCTGGAGCCGATGATGCTGATCACGTCGCCGGCCTTGGCCGCCATCGACACGCCCTTGATCACTTCATGGCTGCCGTAGCGCTTGTGCAGGTCCTGAACTTCGAGTTTGTACATGTTCGGGTTCTCTTCAATCGTCATGGCATCAGGCCTTGCGTGGTGCCAGATAGGCCAGCCAGCGGCGTTCGGCCAGCTTGAACAGGCGCACCATAATGAACGTCAGTGCCAGGTAGAACAGGCCGGCGGTGACGTAGGCCTCGAACGGCAGGTAGTACTGCGAGCTGACGGTCTTGGCCGCACCGGTGATGTCGATAAGGGTCACTACCGAGGCCAGGCTGGTGGTATGCAGCATCATGATCACCTCGTTGCTGTACTGTGGCAGCGCGCGGCGCAACGCCGACGGCAGCAGGATGCGCCGATAGAGCCTGCTGCGCGACATGCCCATGGCCTTGGCCGCCTCGATCTCGCCGGGCGGTGTGGCCTTGAGGCTGCCCGCGAGGATTTCAGCGGTGTAGGCACTGGTATTGATGGCAAAGGCCAGACAGGCGCAGAACGTGGCGCTGGACAGGTAAGGCCACATGAAGCTTTCGCGCACGGCCTCGAACTGGGCCAGGCCGTAGTAAAGCAGGTACAACTGCACCAGCATCGGCGTACCACGGATCACGTAGGTGTAGAGCCATGCCGGGAAGTTGATCAGCTTTTGCCTGGACACCCGCATGATCGCCAGCGGCACAGCCAGCAGCAGGCCCACGGCCAGCGCGATGATCAGCAACTTGAGGGTCACCAGCACGCCGCCGAAGTACAGCGGCAGGCTGTCGAGTACCACGTTGTAATCGAAAAGCATGGTCACTCCCTCAGAGCTCGGCGGCTTTCACGCCGACCGAATAGCGCCGTTCGAGATAGCGCAGCACCAGCAGCGACACACTGGTGATCGCCAGGTACACAGCCGCTGCCAGAAGGATGTAGGTGAAAGGCTCACGGGTCGCATCACCGGCGCTCTTGGCGCGGGCCATCATGTCCTGCAGGCCGACCAGGGAGATCAGCGCGGTGGCCTTGACCAGCACCAGCCAGTTGTTGGTGATACCGGGAATCGCCAGGCGGATCATCTGCGGCACGAGGATGCGCAAGAACACCCGCACCGGGCTCATGCCATAGGCCAGGCCAGCTTCGCCCTGCCCTTTCGGGATAGCCATGAAGGCGCCACGAAAGGTCTCCGACAAATAGGCGCCGTAAATGAAGCCCAACGTGCCGACACCTGCCACAAACGGATTGATGTCGATGTAATCCTCATGGCCCAGCAACGGGGCGATGCGGTTCACCAGGTCCTGACCGCCGAAGAAGATCAGCAGAATCAGCACCAGCTCAGGAATACCGCGAATCACCGTGGCATAGGTCTCGCCCAGCAGGGCCAGCCATTTCACCGGTGACAGACGAAAAGCCGCACCGAGCAAGCCAAGCGCGACAGCAACTGCCATCGACAGCAGCGCCAACTGCACGGTAAGCCAGGCACCATCGAGAATGGTCGAGCCGTAGCCTTGAAGCATGCGCTAATACCTCTCAGGCACCCCTGGCGCCGCCTAGCACAAAGAAAATTCTGTCGCTCACGCGACGGGCCGCAGGTCGAATAGCCGCATTGGTATTCACCGCCCCCCCCGCAGAACCAAGAAAAAAGTGGCACAACCTCAAAAGGTTAGTGCCACTTCATCTATCTGGGACGCTTACTCGCCGTATACGTCGAAGTCGAAGTACTTGTCCTGCACTTCCTTGTACTTGCCGTTGGCGCGGATGGCCAGGATGGCCGCGCTGATCTTGTCGGCCAGCGCCTTGTCACCCTTGCGCACGGCGATGCCCTGGCCTTCGCCGAAGTACTTCACGTCGGTGAAGTCCGGGCCGACGAATGCGAAGCCCTTGCCGCCATCGGTCTTGAGGAAGCCGTCATCGATGTTGACCGAGTCGGCCAGGGTGGCGTCCAGGCGGCCAGACTGCATATCCAGGAACACCTCGTTCTGCGAGCTGTAGCGCACGACCTCGGCGCCAGCCGGGGCGAAGATGTCGGTGGCGTAGCGGTCATACACGGACGAACGCTGCACGCCGATCTTCTTGCCTTTCAGGTCGACCAGCGGGTCCTTGATCTCGGTACCGGCCTTCATCGCCAGCTTGGCCGGCGTGGCGTAGTACTTGCTGGTGAAGTCCACGGACTTCTTGCGGTCTTCGGTGATCGACATGGAAGACAGCACGGCATCGAACTTGCGCACTTTCAGGGCCGGGATCAGGCCGTCGAACTCCTGCTCGATCCATTTGCACTCGACCTTCATCTCTTCGCACAGGGCGTTGCCGATGTCGTAGTCGAAGCCGGCAATCTGGCCATCGGGAGTCTTGAATGCGAAGGGCGGGTAGGCCGCCTCGATGCCGATGCGCAGCGGCTTCTCGGCCATGGCCAGGGGCGACATCAGGGACAGCGCCAGGGCGCCAAGCAGTGCGATCTTCTTCATTCTTTGCTCCTTCGAATTGGGTATGACATCGATGGCAGTGAGGGGCCCGGGCCTTTTATGAATTGTAGAAGGCGGTGCTGCGCTGTCGTGGTGGACGAGCGACAAAGGGGCCTTGGCTGGGTGTGCGGCATTCTAGCGGCAGGCAATGAGGCGATATTTCCTCAATGCGACAACTAATTACAGAAGCACAGGAAGCGCCGGCGGCAGATATTGACAGCCCGCAAAAGGAGTGATCAAGCAGAAAAGGGTAAACAGATATCTACAGCAATACTCAGGCCATAAATCAGCAAAAGCCCGATTCATGGGCCTCACCGCCGGTTTCACGTGTCATCCAGTGTTGTAAATGGCACCGTATCGGCGCACCAACGTTCCCTAACCGCCCAATCGGGTGCGCGCTGTTACCCGCAAGACCACCAACGCGTAGGGTGCGCCGCGCACACCGAGATGACCCAGCGTGGTAGCGAGCCCCATAAGAAGCCGGTGCGCATGGCGCACCCTACCCGTCTACGCGCAGGCTCAAGCGCGCTATCACGCGATTTTCCTCGGCGCGGTCCAGCCCGGCTTCCTCGATGCGCACCCCCTGCCCCTCCAGCGCTTGAATCCAGCGCAGCAACTGGGCGAATGCCACGGGCTGCAGGTTAACCTGCACCGCGCCAAAGCCCTCGGTATCCAGACGCTCGATCACCAGGCCCTGCTCGGCGGCACTTGCCGTGACCACCCCCTGCAGGCGCGCCGGGTCGAGGCTGGCGCGTGGCTGCAGGTCACGCCCCTGCACCTGTGGCGCACGGCTCTGCATATAGGCGTACAGGGCGCGCTGCTCTTCGAACGCGGCACGCGCAGCCTGAGCCTGACGCTGCACCGGCTGCCAAAACGCCAGATAGAACAGCACCAACAGCAGGAAAACGCTCAGCGCCACGAGTGCCAGACGATCACGTGCCGGCAGCGTTTGCCAGCGTTGCGCCAGCGGCGAGCGCTGCCAGTGCAGTTGCAGACCTTCGCTCAACCCCGTCCTCGACATGCCCATCATCCTCCTATCACCACGCGGGCACTGACGCCCTCGGCTTCACGGCTGGCCGAGCCCATCTGCACCGACAGGCCGGACTCCTCCAGGCGCTCACGCAAACGCTCCAGCTCGGCAAAACCCGGCGCCTGCAATTGCAACGACAGATCACCACGGGTCGCGCTGTAATCGAGCTGATTGACCTGCACCAGCGCTGCGCCATCGGCCTGCAGCGCCGCTGCTACTTCGGCCAGCAGGCCCAGCACCGGACTATCGCCGCCCGTGGACTGCGCCAGATGTTGATCGAACTGCGCACGCAGGTTGATCAGCTTGCTGTCCTGAGGAAACAACTCGCGGTACAGCGCCTCGCTGGACGCGGCATAAGCATCGGCTTCACGCTGCAGGTACCAGCCTTGCGCGAAATTGAAGCCCCACTGCAGCACGAGGCACAGTGCCAATACCCCCGCTAGCGGGCGCCAACGCCGCCAACTGTCGCCACTCTGGCGCAGGGCGAACTCCCCCTGAGCCAGATCGACACCGTTGCCCTGACGCACCAGCCATTGATGCGCGTCCTCCAGCAGATGCACCTCATCCACCGGCTCGGGCAGCGCCTGCCCGGCTGGCGCACTGGCGATGCATGGCGATGGGCAACGGCCTACCAGCGCTGGCCAGTCCTCAGTCTGCAAAGCCAGGCGCCAGGGCGCCTCGCCACCGAGCAACCAGCGCGACTGCAACCAGAGCAGCTGACTGCCCTGGCGTGGCAGCAGATCGGCATCGACGCGAATCGCCTGCGGCGGTTGCGCCGCGCACAGGGCCAGGAACTCGCGCAGCCAGCTGGCGCGCAGCGCATAGACGCGGTGACGGCCATCGGCCAGTTGCTCACCCAGGGCCAGATGCATCAGCTCGACCTCTTCGGCCAGCAGTTCCTCCACCGCGAACGGCAGCGCCTGGCGCATCCAGCGCGCCTTCTGCGTCGGCAGTTGCACGGCGCAGGCGGTGACCGCCTCAACCGGCAGCACCAGCTCCCAGTGTGCCGGCAAATCAGCCAGAGCCTCGGCCAGACCGAGCGTGCGACAGCTGTCTGCCGTGACGCGCTGCACGGGTAGATCCGCCGAGAGCGCGTGGCACGCCTCAGGCGGCAGAAAAATCCATAACGGGTTCATTCTTGTTCTTCCTCGATGGGCCGTGGCGGCATACCGCCCTGCCCCAGATCACGCGCCAGGACACTGACCTGGCCATCATTGCTGCGCTGCAGCAGGCTACGCAATACCACCCGGCGTTCACCCAGGCTCACCTCGCTGAACACCTCGAAATACTGGCTGCCGACTGCCAGCCCCTGTACCACCTGTTCGCCCAACCCGGCGAGCGCAGGCTGAGCAGCGAAAGCGGCCGGACTGAGATACCCCTCGTCACCACGCCCGGCGATCAATGCCAGGGCGGCATCCGGCGTCAGTCCATCGGAGAGGCTGGAGAGCACCATCGCGCTGGCGGTGTTGACGTTGAGCAACGCCTCGCTCGGCAGCGCACTGACGAAAGGCCGCAGACGGCGATAGTCGGCCTCCTCCATCTCCAGCAGCAGGCGCAGTTCGGACACGTCGGTGATCTCGCGATTGGCCGTGCGATAAGCCGGTGTCGCCAGCAGGTACTGGCCGTCCTCGGCGCCATTGCCGCCCTGCAACTCATTGTCGCTATCGAGCCAGTCCAGCAAGCGCTCGGCATAGGGTTTATCGATGCCCAGACGCAACAGCAGGCGGCGCAGGCGCAGCACCGCCAGCTCGTTGGGCCGGCCCTGGCGCACCAGGCTGTTGAGGTTGAAACGGCCGTTGGGGTCGACGATGCGTACCCGTAGCTCGCCGCCTTCATCCAGCGGGAACGTCAGCGGCCTGGCCCAAGGTTCCAGCAGGTGATCAACCGGCTGGCGCGGATCACCCCGGCGCAGGTCGCGCTCCAGCACCGCCGTGGCCAGCGTCTCGCCCCCCAGGGCGTAGTGCCAGGCCTGGGTCACGTGCAACTGATTGGCGCTGCTGCGGATCGACAGCTGCTGACGGGCGATCAGCCCGGCACACACCACCGTGACCACGGCGACCACCAGCAGCACGGTGATCAACGCCACCCCATTCTGCCGCTTCATGACTGCGGCACCTCGTTAGAATCCTCCGGCGGCGCGCCGACAGCGTTCTGCGCCGGCAGATCGGGCAGGCGCAGCAGACGGCGCAGTTCGCCATAGCGGCGATGCTGCAGGCGCAGTTCCACAGCGCGCGGCAGCTCGGTGAGCAAACCGTCGCCAGAGGCATTGGCTGGCGGCCAGTCAGGCTGCCACTGGCCGTCCTTGTCCAGATAACGCAGGCTCAACGACTCGACGCCATCGAGCGCCTGCTGGATCTGCGGCGTGCTGTCCTGCGCGCGATCCAGCACGCGCCAGTAACGCCGCTGCCACTGCTCGCCACTGAGCTGCCAACGCACCCGCTGTACTTCGGCACGCGGTTGGCCGAGCGGGTTGCGCCAGCCGACGCGACTCAGCTCCAGCGCCGTGGCATCAGCCAGATCGCCGTGCAGCGCTGGCTGGGCATCACCGAAAGCATCGCGAATCGGCCGTACCGTGATCTGGCGCAGATCACGCTCGAAGGCTGACAGGGCGCGGGTCAACTCGCGCAACTGGCGTTCGTGCTCGCGAGTGACGGCATCGGCGCTGAGCACGCTGTCGAGCATGCGGTAGGTGGCCAACCCCAGCAGGGCGAAGATGGCGATGGCGATCAGCAGCTCCAGCAAGGTGAAGCCGCGCTGCGGACGAGTCACTGCGGCGCCCCCAGGAAACCGCTGAGCGTGACCTGCGCCCGCTCACGCAGATCGCCCCTGGCGCCCCGCTCTTCGGCGGCGACCCACAGCGTCACGCGGCGCATGGCCGGCTCGCTGGTGGCCTGAATTTCGCTCTGCCACGACCAGCGACGGCCGGCGAACTCCACCTGGCCCTGGTCGCGGCCATCAGCCGGTGGCGTGTCGGCCAGCTGCAGCTCGGTCAGTCGGTTGTCCGCCACCCACATGGCCAGGGTCTTGTTCTCAAGCTGGCTGGCCGTGCGCACGCTGCGTGCGCTGGCAGTCAGCACGCTGGCGGCAATCAGGGCGAAGATGGCCAGGGCCACCAGCACTTCGAGCAGGGTAAAGCCGCGCGCTGATCTCATCTGGCGCGCCCCATGCCCAGCTCCTCGACACGCGGCAGACCAAAGCCATCGCTGGACAGTTGCAGACGCAGGCCGTCACGACGGCGTTCGGCCAGGCGCAGACGGAAGGGCGTCAGCTCGCCGCTGGAGAGGATCAGTAACTGTGGCGTATCAGCACTGGCATCGGTTGTTAGGCTCAAAGCCTCGCCCTCGACCTCGAATGCCAGCTCGGCCCACTCCGGCAGGCGATGAGCCTGACGATCCAGTGCCTGCCATTCGCTGCGCTGCGGGTCGTAACGCAGCACCCGGTAACCATCGCGGGTAAAGCTCAAGCCATATTCACGATTGTCCAGCACCGCCTCGTCGACCAGCACACCGATCAACCCACCTAGGCGCTCGGCCTCGCTGCGCAATTCGCGCACCGGCCCGGCGATGCCGGTGCTGAACACCGCCAGGCCAATCAGGCTGCCGAGAATGACCAGCACCACTAGCAGCTCGATCAGGGTGAAGCCGTGCTGAGCCTTCCACGTAGGAGCGAGCTCTGCTCGCGAAGGTTTTCTACGACGCATGCTTCGCTCGCGATGCTCGCTCCCACAGGCGCACGACGGCATGGTCGAGTCAGAGATCCCAGTTGCCGATATCGGCGTTCAGGTCACTACCACCCTGCTTGCCGTCGGCGCCGAGCGAGTAGAGGTCGAAGACACCTTTGGTACCAGGGGCCAGGTACTGATAAGGGTTGCCCCAGGGGTCGATGGGCAGGCGCTTGAGGTAGCCGTCCTTGTTCCAGTTCTTCGCTTGTGGGTTACCGCTCGGCTTGCTCACCAGCGCCTCCAGACCCTGTTGGGTGCTGGGGTAGTTGTGGTTGTCGAGCTTGTACATGTCCAGCGCCGCACCGATGGCGCGGATGTCGTTTTGCGCGGCGGTGACCTTGGCCTGATCGGGCCGACTCATCACCTGCGGCACCACCAGTGCCGCCAGAATGCCCAGAATCACCACCACGACCATGATTTCGATGAGCGTGAAGCCCGCCTGAGATTTTCTCACCTGCTATCCCACCATTTGGTTCAAAGAAAGAATCGGCAGCAGGATGGCCAGTACGATCACCAGCACCACTGCCCCCATGAATACCAGCATGAACGGCTCGAACAAGCCGACCAGCAGAGCGATCTGTGCGCCGAGGTCGTTCTCCTGATTCTTCGCCGTGCGCGCCAACATCTGATCCAGCTCACCGGAGCGTTCGCCGCTGGCGATCATATGCAACATCATCGGCGGGAACTGGCCGGTGGCCTCCAGCGAGCGGGTCAGGCTGCCACCTTCGCGCACCTTCTGCGCCGCCACCAGCACCTCGCCACGGATCACCCGGTTACCGATCACCTCGCCGGCAATCGCCAGCGCCTCCACCAGCGGCACACCACTGCGGGTAAGGATCGCCAGGGTCGAGGCAAAACGCGCGCAATCGGTGGCGCGGCCCAGACGGCCGATCAGCGGTATGCGCAGCAGAAAGCGATGCCAGCGCAGCCTGAACGCCTCGTCACGCAAGGCTGCGCGCAAGGCGACGACCGCCAACACAAGTGCCACCAGCGCCACCAGCCCCCAGGCCTTGACCCAATCGCTCAGGGCAATCAGCCCGCGCGTCAGCGCCGGCAGGGTCTGCCCCGAGTCGACGAATACCTTGACCACGTCCGGCACCACGTAGCCGAGCAGAAAGCCGACAATCAGCAAGGAGGCGCACATCAGGATCACCGGATAGAGCAACGCCAGTTGCACCTTCTGCCGCGACTGCTGGCGCTGTTCGGTGTAGTCGGCCAATTGCTCCAGCACCGGACCAAGGTGCCCGGCATGCTCACCCGCTGCCACCGTGGCGCGGTACAGCTCGGGAAAAGCAGCGGGGAATTCCTTCAGGCTACCGGCCAGGCTATGACCTTCCAGCACGCGGGCGCGCACCGCCAGGAGCATGCCCTGGATACGCGAACTGGTGGATTGCGCAGCGGCGGCGCGCAGCGCTTCTTCGATGGGCAGCGCCGCCTGGATCAGCGTCGCCAACTGGCGAGTGACCAGCGCCAGGTCGCGCGCCGACAGGCCACGTACAAAACCCAGGCGCGCCTGCCCGCTGTCCTGCTCGCGGCTGCGCGTGGCCTTGACCTCCAGCGGCGCCAGCTGGCGCTCGCGCAGCAGTTGGCGCACCTGGCGCGCGCTGTCGGCTTCCAGCACGCCCTTCTGCTGGCGGCCGCGCCCGTCGAGGGCGATATATTCAAAGGCAGCCATCGACAAATCGCTCCGGTTGTTCCCGTAGGAACGGCTGGGCGGCATTCCGTTTCAGTCGCGATCTGCCCCGACCCACGGCTGAAGTCGCACCTAAAAACATCCCACTTGCCATCATTCCTCTCGCGTCACGCGCAGCACTTCCTCGACCGTGGTCACCCCTTCCAACACCTTGCGCCGGCCATCGTCACGGATGCTCGGGCCCAGAGTGCGGGCGTGGCGGGTCATGTCCTGCTCGGAAGCGCGGCTATGCACCAGAGTGCGCATGGTTTCATCGAAGACCACCAGTTCGTAGATGCCGGTACGTCCACGATAGCCCTGTTGATGGCAATGGGCGCAACCACGGGCGTGGTAAAGCGTCGGCGGCGAACTGGCCGGCACACCGAGCAGCGCGCATTCGGCCTCATCGGCCGCATAGGGTTCCTTGCACGACGGACAGAGCACCCGCACCAGGCGCTGGGCCAGCACGCCAAGCAGCGATGACGACAGCAAAAAGGGCTCAACGCCCATGTCCACCAGACGGGTAATGGCACCAATGGCGCTGTTGGTGTGCAGCGTCGACAGCACCAGGTGGCCGGTCAGCGAAGCCTGCACGGCGATCTCGGCGGTTTCCTTGTCGCGGATCTCGCCGACCATCACCACGTCCGGGTCCTGGCGCAGGATGGCGCGCAGACCGCGGGCGAAGGTCATGTCCACCTTGGTATTGACCTGAGTCTGGCCGATGCCTTCGAGGTGGTACTCGATGGGGTCTTCGACGGTGAGGATGTTGCGCGTGTGGTCGTTGAGGCTGACCAGGCTGGCGTACAGCGTGGTGGTCTTGCCCGAGCCGGTGGGGCCGGTGACCAGCAGGATGCCGTGCGGCTTGCGCACCGTCTCTTCCATGAGCTTGCGGTCCTCGGCGCGCATGCCCAGGTGCTGCAGAGACAGGCGCCCGGCCTGTTTGTCGAGCAGACGCAGCACCACCCGCTCACCGTTGGCCGAGGGCAATGTGGACACGCGAATGTCCACCTCGCGCCCGCCGACCTTGAGCGAGATGCGCCCGTCCTGAGGCACGCGCTTTTCGGCGATGTCCAGCCGCGCCATGACCTTCACCCGCGAGACCAGCAGCGCCGCCAGCTCGCGCTTGGGCTCGAGCACCTCACGGAGGATGCCGTCGACGCGAAAGCGCACTACCAGGCGCTTCTCGAAGGTTTCAAGGTGAATGTCGGAGGCGTTTTCCTTGATCGCTTCACCCAGGATGGCGTTGATCAGGCGGATGATCGGCGCGTCGTCCTCTTGCTCCAGCAGGTCTTCGGTTTCCGGCACCTGATCGGCCAGCGAGGCCAGATCGAAACTGCCGCCGATGTCCTCGGCCAATTGCATCGATGCTGAATCGTGTTGATAGGCCGCGCCCAGCACCTGGGCGAACTCAGGCGCACTCAATACCTGCAGCGGCAGGCGGCGCCCGGCGAAGCGCTGCGCCTCGGCCAGCGCCACCGGGTCACAATCGGCGCGATGGGCCAGGCTGGCGCGCTCATCCTGCATCACGAACACCACACCGTGACGCTTGGCAAAGCTGAAGGGCAGACGGCGCAGCGGAATTTCGAGCAACGAAGTGTTCATGCGTGGCCTTAGAACAGAACCTTATACGGGTAGCACAGCCTAATCTGACTGTTTGACCCAATAGCTACCTCTAGGACGGTCTTTTTGTGCGTTTATTCAACTATCTTTAACACATCGTCTGTAACTGTACACCCACCCTATTTGGGGGATGCCAACCTCGCGCAGGCTGCTATGATCAGCGCGCGACGCCCAGCACATAAGAAGAACTAGACTGTCGTTTGCGGAGCAATGCTTTTGCCCACCTCGGCCCTTTCCCAGCGGATCAAGGACAATGCCCCGAGCCTGATCGGTATGCTCGTGCTGATTGCCCTGAGCGTGAGTCTGGCCTGGCAGAGCGCCGAATTGCTGCGCCTGGTGCGCGGCCCCGTACAGCAACCGCTCAGTCAGACTGCGCCAAATCTGCAACAGCGCGCACAAGCGCCCATCGCCCAGTTGTTCGGCAGCCCGCGTGAGGTCGACAGCGGCCCGCCACCGGCCACCAACCTGCAACTGACTCTGCTCGGCAGCTTCGTTCACAGTGACCCGCAACGCTCCAGTGCGGTGGTTCAGCGCCAGGGCCAGAGCGCCCAGCGTTATACCGTCGGCATGGAGGTGGACAGCGGCGTACGTCTGGATGCCGTCTATGCCGACCGCGTAGAACTGCTGCGCAACGGCCGCCGCGAAAGCCTGGCCTTCCCTCGTCAGCAGAGTGGCCAGTACAGCGTCTATACGCCAGCGGAAGAAACGATCAACGACCCCGTCGAACAACTCGATCAACTCGACCAGAACAACCTCGAACAACTGCGCCAGCGCATGCAAGACCTGCGCGAACAGATGGAAGCCTCTGGCACCCTGCCAGAGGAAACGCCCGCCGATCAGCTCATGGAAAGCGACTGAACCGATGCATGTTCTCCGAAGCAGACTGACCCTCGCCCTCCTCGCCGCCGGCCTGGCCGCTGCCCCTTTGCCCTTGCTCGCGCAGATCGAGCAGGTGCCGGCCAGCGCCAATCAGCAGGAAGAAAGCTGGACCATCAACCTCAAGGGCGCCGACATCCGCGAGTTCATCGATCAGGTCGCCGCCATCACCGGGCAGACCTTCGTCGTCGACCCGCGTGTGAAAGGCCAGGTCAACGTGATCTCCAGCACGCCGTTGGGGCTGTCCGAGGTCTATCAACTGTTTCTCTCGGTGATGGCCACCCACGGTTTCAGCGTGCTGACCCAGGGCGATCAGGCGCGCATCGTGCCCAACGCCGAGGCCAAGGCCGAAGCCGATGCCAGCCGTCCGGCGCCGGATCGCCTGGAAACCCGCCTGATCCAGGTGCAGCACGCGCCAGTGGCCGAGTTGATCCCGCTGATTCGTCCGCTGGTACCGCAATATGGCCACCTGGCTGCCGTCACCTCGTCCAACGCGCTGATCATCAGCGACCGCAGCGCCAACATCGAACGCATCGAAGACCTGATGCGCCAGCTCGACCGCAGCGGCGCGCAGGACTTCAGCGTGGTGACCCTGCAGCACGCCTGGGTGATGGACGCCGCCGAAGTGCTCAATACCGCCATCGCCCGCGGCCAGGCCAAGGGCACCAGCGCCACCCAGGTGGTGGCCGACGCCCGCACCAACCGCCTGATTCTGCTCGGCCCGCCGGACGCCCGCGCCAAACTGGCCGACCTTGCCCGCTCGCTGGACAGCCCCACCAGCCGCTCGGCCAATACGCGAGTGATCCGCCTGCGCCACAACGATGCCAAGTCCCTGGCCGAAACCCTCGGCGACATCTCCGAAGGCCTGAAGAACCAGGAAGGCAGCGAAACCACCGGCAGACAGTCGAATATCCTCATCCGCGCCGACGAGAGTCTCAACGCCCTGGTGCTACTGGCCGAGCCCGATCTGGTCGCCACCCTCGAAGATATCGTGCGTCAGCTCGACGTACCGCGCGCCCAGGTGATGGTCGAAGCGGCCATCGTCGAGGTCTCCGGCGACATCACCGACGCCCTCGGCGTGCAGTGGGCCGTGGATGCTCGTGGCGGCAGGGGCGGCCTGGGCGGGGTCAACTTCGCCGGCACCGGCCTGTCGGTGGGCAGCGTGCTGCAGATCCTGCAAAGTGACGAAATACCGGAAGACCTCACGCTGCCCGACGGCGCCATCATCGGCATCGGCAGTGATCGTTTCGGCGCACTGATCACCGCACTCTCTGCCAACAGCAAGAGCAACCTGCTGTCCACGCCGAGCCTGCTGACCCTGGACAACCAGAAAGCGGAAATCCTCGTCGGGCAGAACGTGCCCTTCCAGACCGGTACCTACACCACCGACGCCTCCGGCGCCGGCAACCCCTTCACCACCATCGAACGCCAGGACATCGGCGTGACCCTCAAGGTCACGCCAAGCATCAACGAAGGCGCCACCCTGCGCCTGGAGATCGAGCAGGAAATCTCCTCCATCGCCCCCAGCACCGGGCTAAACGCCCAGGCGGTCGACCTGGTGACCAACAAGCGCTCGATCAAGAGCACCATCCTCGCCGACGACGGTCAGGTGATCGTGCTTGGCGGGCTGATTCAGGACGACGTCACCCAGGCCATCTCCAAGGTGCCACTGCTGGGCGACATTCCTTTGCTCGGCGGGCTGTTCCGCTCCACCCGCGAATCCCATATCAAACGCAACCTGATGGTCTTCCTGCGGCCGACCATCGTCCGCGATGGCGCCGGCCTGGCTGCACTGTCGGGCAAGAAGTACAGCGATATTCGCATCATCGGCAACGGCGGCCCGGACAACGGCCGCCCCAGCATCCTGCCCAGCACCCCCAGCCAGCTGTTCGACGGCCAAGGCGCACCGGCGGTGGATTTGCGGCAGTAACGATAGGGCGTCACTCGTGAGGGGTGCAATCCGCCAGAATGGCAATGGCGGGTTGCACCCGCCCTACGTGCTGAATTGTAGAGCGCCACAAGCCGTGGGAGGCGCTTTAGCGGAGACAGGCGCTACGGCAGTCGCGGCTAAAGCCCCTCCCACCGAGCCAGCGCGACTTGCCTCCCATCTTCAATCACAGATGACCGATACATCGTAGGGCGGGTGAAACCCGCCGCAATGGCGATGGCGGGCTGCACCCGCCCTACGTGCTGAATTGTGGAGCGCCACAAACCGTGGGAAGCGCTTTAGCGGCGACAAGCTCTACAGCAGTCGCGGCTAAAGCCCCTCCCACAGAGTTGTAGCGCGCCTGTCTCCCCTCTCCCGTTTACGGGAGAGGGGCCGGGGGAGAGGGCTGAATCGATGTGCCTTTGTAGGAGCGAGCTCTGCTCGCGAAAAGCAGTTCGCTCGCTCCTACACACGACACAGCACGATCAGCTGACTTCCAATCACCCCAGCGCCGGCGTACGCGGCGGGATCAGGCGCTTGGAGCCGGTCGACTCATAGGCCGCCGCCAGCTGCAGCAATGACGAGTCATCATAAGCACGGCCGGCGAAGGTCAGGCCCACCGGCATGCCGATGTCAGCCATCACGCCCATCGGTACGATGACGGTCGGCACACCCAGATGACGAATCGCCAGGTTGCCATTGGCCACCCACACACCGTTGCTCCAGGCGATATCGGCGGATGCCGGGTTCACGTCGGCATCGGCCGGGCCGACATCGGCCACGGTGGGGAACAGCACCGCATCCAGGCCCAGTTGATCCATCCAGTCTTCCAGGTCGATCTTGCGGGTGTGCTCCAGGCCGCGCAGGCCGTCAGGCAGCGTGACGATCTGGTCCCAGGATTTGATCCCACGCTTGGCCATGTTGACGTACTCGTCCATGCCCGCCGCCAGATCGCCCTCACGGTTCGGCAGCGTGCCGGGGTCGTGGGGGAAGATCTGTGGGCCATCGACGTCGGCCAGGCGATTGAGCTGCGGATCACCATTGGCGCGCAGGAAATCGTCGAAGGCCCAGCCGCTCAGCTCCCACAACTCGTCGTGCAGGAACTCCGGCGTGACGATGCCGCGATTGAACACGGTCGGCGCACCGGGGCGATCACCCTCGCAGTTGGACACCAAGGGGAAGTCCACTTCCACCACCTCGGCGCCGGCCGCTTCCAGCGTCTGGCGCGCCGCTTCCCACAGGGTGATCACCGTCGGCCGGGTGTGAATGCGCTGGCCAGTCGGCCCGCCGATGCCCGGGTTCTCGCTGGTGCCAGCGGCTTCGTCCTTGTTGATGAACATCTTCGGCACGCCCAGGCGCTTGCCCTTGAGCGTATCGGCCTTGGCCGCCAGCGCCAGGTAGGACGCGGGACGTACTTCGGAGGCTTTCGGTATCGGCACCCAGGGCTGCAAACGCCACAGGTCGCCACGGCTGTCGGCATCGTCGGCCACCACCACATCGAGCACTTCCAGCAGATCGGCCATGGTCCGGGCATAGGGCACCACCACGTCCATGGTCGGCGTCAGCGGCCAGTTACCACGCACCGAGATCACCCCGCGTGACGGCGTGTAGGCGCACAGACCGTTGTTCGAAGCCGGGCCACGCCCGCTGGACCAGGTTTCCTCGGCCAGGCCAAAGGCGGCGAAGCTGGCAGCAGTGGCGGTGCCGGCACCGTTGGACGAGCCCGAGGCGAACGGCGCCGTCAGGTAATCGGCGTTATACGGGCTTTCGGCGCGGCCATAGACACCGCGCTGCATGCCGCCATTGGCCATCGGCGGCATGTTGGTCTTGCCCAGACAGATGGCGCCGGCCGCGCGCAGGCGCTCGACGGTGAAGGCATCACGCTGCGCCACCAGGTCCTTGAACGCCGGGCTGCCGGAGGCCGCCGTCAGGCCCTTGACCAGGTAGCTGTCCTTGGCGGTGTAGGGAATGCCATCGAGCGGGCCGAGCGTCTCGCCACGGGCGCGGCGCGCATCGGACGCCTCGGCCTCCTTCAGCGCGTCGGGGTTGCGCACCACCACCGCGTTGAGCCGGGTCGGCGTATCCGCGCCGTCGTAGGCGTCGATACGCGCCAGATAGGCCTTGACCAGCTCGACCGCCGTGGTGCGGCCGGACTCCAGCGCGGCGCGCAGCTCGGCAATGGAAACTTCGGTTACCTCGATCATGGTGTCATCACTCGCAGATGGCGGGCCGCGTCTACGGCCACGGATACGAAAACAGCGCGTGCACGGCCGACGCTCACGGGCAGATTCAGCCATGCAAATATGTGCCCGATGATACATCCCACCAAGCCTTCGCAGCAGCCCGCGCCAATGGCCAGGATGCGCGCCAGCCATTACAGTCTCGCCACTGATTACGCAGCATTGAGCAGACGTGGCTTATGACCCGCGAAGAACGCATCCATCTGTGGTCGGCGCTGTCGGACGTATTCATCGACAACGAAGTCGACTACGGATACATCGCCCGTCAGGTGGCAGGTTTCGACCGTGCCACAGTACAAGCCGCCTTCTACCAGGACGTCGCTCCCGCGTGCTACTCCAACCTGCTCGCGCCCATCCCACCGATCTGGACAGGCTTCGACAGCGCCTGGCTCAGCGCAACCATCGAGCAAGCCCAGGCGGCGCGACGGAGTTCCACCCTGCGCCGCCTGCGCGACCGACTCTTCATCGCCTACCTGCGGCGTGCCCTGAAACCGGAATGGGCGAAGCTTGAGCAAGAACTGGATCGCCTCTGAAACCCGGCTAGCGTCCCATCTCCCGCAGCCAGGCCAACAACTCGGCGTGCAGGTTTTCGGGCTCCGGCGCAGCGGGTGAGAACAAGCAGTAGCGCGAGCCGTCCTCGACGAAGCCAAGCGGCGCAACCAACAAGCCACTGTCGATGTCATCGCGTACCAGATGCCACGGCCCGATGGCCACGCCCAGACCTGCCACCGCGGCCTGCAGGCTGAAATAGAAATGCTCGAAGGTCTGCGCCGGCCCTTGCGGCAGCGCGCTGCCGGCGACATTGGCCCACTCCGTCCAGGCATTCAGCCGCGTGCGCGTATGCAAAGGCAACGCATCCGGGCGCAGGCCCTGGGCATCAAACCATTGCTCGACCTTGTCTGCTCGGCAAACCGGCCCTACCCGCTCGATGAAAAGCGCTTCGGCGTGATAACCGGCAGGTCTGGGAAAGTCATCGCGACGGATGGCCAGGTCGATGCCTGCCTCGAAGGTGAAAGGCCCACCGCCCGCCAGCAGATGAATCTCCTGCCCCGGCTGGCGCACCTGAAACGTACTCCAGCGCGGGATCAACCAGCGCATCAACAGCGTCGGCTCGCAGGACACCACTAATGGCCGCGTCTGCCTGGCACTGGCCCGTAGCTCGCGCGTGGCCTGGCGCATCAGCCCCAGCCCATCGCCCACCGCACGCGCCAGCTTGCGCCCAGCCTCGTTGAGATACACACGGCGGCTACGCCGCTCGAACAGCGCCACCCCCAGGTCATCCTCCAGCAGACGTACCGCGCGGCTGACTGCGCCATGGGTCAGGTGCAGCTCCTGGGCAGCGCGACTGAAGTTCTCCCAGCGCGCCGCTGCCTCGAAACAGCGCAACGCCAATAACGAAGGCAGGCGCGCATCCGCTAACTGTGAAATCAGCTCACCATCAATGTCAGAACTCATCGTTATTCATCGCCAAACGCCATCGGAATAATTGGCTCAACTCCAACCATCAGCAGAATAAGCCATGACCGAATGGATAGCTGTAATCACCATCACCCTACTTGCCGTCATCAGCCCCGGGGCGGATTTCGCCCTGGTCAGCCGCAACAGCCTGCTGCTCTCGCGCCGCGCCGGCGTGCTCACGGCGCTGGGCATCGGCTTGGGCGTACTGATCCACGTCGGCTACACCCTGCTCGGTGTCGGCCTGCTGTTGCAGCAGTCGACCGGGCTGTTCAACGCGCTCAAGATGGCGGGCGCGGCCTACCTGATCTATCTCGGCGTGAAAATGCTGCTGAGCAAACCCGACAGCGCAACGCACAGCGATGCGCAAAAGCCTGCAGCAGATGGCGCAGCCCTGCGCACCGGTCTGCTGACCAACGCGCTCAATCCCAAGACGGCGGTGTTCATCGTCAGCCTGTTCATGCAGGTGGTGCAGCCGAGCACGGGCCTTGCGACGCAACTGGGCTACGGTGCCTTCATCACCGTCGCGCATGTCGGCTGGTTCGCCGTGGTCGCGCTGTGCTTTTCCGCCGGCCCGGTGCGCGACAGGCTGCTGGCCGCCAGGCGCTGGATCGACCGCATGTTTGGCGGTCTGCTGATCGGTTTCGGCACGCTGCTGGCGCTGGCCAGTCAGCGCCCTTAACCCAGCGCGCCTTTGCTATGGTGGCAGGTACACGCCCAAACACTGGAGGACAGCAACATGGATCGACTCACCGGCGGCTGCCTCTGCGGCCAGGTGCGTTTCGAAACCAGCGGCCAGCCTTATCGGGTCGGCGTCTGCCACTGCATGGACTGCCGCAAGCACCACGGCGCCCTCTTTCACACCTCGGCAATCTTTCCGCAGGACGCGGTGAAGGTAGAGGGTGAAACCGGCCAGTACGCAGGCCGCCACTTCTGCCCGCGCTGCGGCTCGCCGGTGTTCGCACGCTCTGGGGATGAGGTCGAGGTGAACGTCGGCTCGCTGGACGAACCGAACCAGTTCACCCCCACCTACGAACTCTGGACCATCCGCCGCGAAGCCTGGCTACCGCCCTTGCCCTTTTACCGCCACTACCCACGCGACCGCGACAGCAGCGCACGCCACGAGTAGAACCATTCAAGCATCGGCTTCTCGCCGGCTTACCCAGCCGTGCATCAGCCCGGCCTGGAAGAACTGCACCGGCGCATCGAAACCGGCAGCCTGGATGATGCCAGCCACCTGCTGCGCCGGTAGCACCGCCACATCACGGGCGTAGGCTGCCCGCGCGCGCTCCAGCATCTGCGCATCGACCCCGGCCGCAGCCATCAGCGTCATCCAGCCAGGCAGCAATACCTCATACGCCGGCGACTGGATATCCGCCGCCAAGTCGACACTGGCCAGCAGCCCGCCGGGTTTCAGGCGCTGCGCGATCTGGCCGAAGAACGCGGTACGCACCGCGGGTTCGAGCAGAAACTGCGACACCAGAAAACAGGTAGCGCCGTCGTAGGCCGCCTCAGGCGCCAGCGTATCCAGATAGCCCTGGTAAAAGTCGCAGCGCTGGGCAAAGCCGCCGTGCTCCGCGCGCTGACGGCACAGCTCGAGCATCGCCCCGGACGGGTCGAGCGCGGTGAAGCGCCAGCCCGGAAAGCGCTCGGCCAGGTGCTCGATTTCCGCCCCCGTGCCGGCGCCCACGCAGAGTATCCGCGCGTCGGCCGGCAGGTCGATGAACAGCGCATCGAGCAGCAAATACAGCGCCTCACGAATCGGCGCCATCCCCGCCCATTGCTTGTCGTAGCCCGCCGCCTGCTGGTCGAACAGCGCCTTGATTTCCTCGTCACGCATGGCCATGCCTCCGTCGAATGATCGTCCTCACGCCTACCAGTATCCCAGAGCTGTCAATCCCCCCGCCGCGCGGCTACAAGTCCGGTCCAACTTTGTCGGCACTTTGCCAGAGCATCGGGGGACTAACTGACATGTCCCTTCCCAGCGATCCCGATATGCAGAGCCCGACCTTCGAACAGAAAGCCTTCATCCTCCTGCTCGTTCTGGTGACCATCGCCTTCTTCTGGATACTGCTGCCGTTCTACGGCGCTGTGTTCTGGGCCATGGTCCTGGCTGTGGTGTTCGCACCGCTGCAGGAGCGTTTGCTGCGGCGCACTGGCGGCAGAGGCAACCTTACTGCCCTGCTGACGCTGATCATCTGCCTGTTGGTGGCGATTCTGCCGGTGATCTTCATCACCTCCGCTGTGGTGGCCGAAGGCACCGCCCTGTACCAGAAGCTCGAGTCGGGCGAGCTGGATACCGGCGCCTACGTCACCAGCTTTATCCAGATGCTGCCGCCATCGATACAGGAACAGCTCGACCGTGTCGGCATGAACAACCTCGACGGCCTGCGCGAACAGATCTCCAACGGCGCCATGGCCGGCAGCCAATACCTGGCCACCAAGGTATTCGCCATCGGCCAGGGTACCTTCGAGTTCTTCATCGGCTTTTTCGTGATGCTCTACCTGCTGTTCTTCCTGCTGCGTGACGGCAAGGATCTAGTGCATAGAATTCGCACCGCCATCCCGCTGGCCGACACCACCAAACGGCGTTTGCAGATCAAGTTCACCCGCGTGGTGCGCGCCACGGTAAAAGGCAACGTGGTAGTCGCCGCCGCACAGGGCGCACTCGGTGGCTTCATCTTCTGGGCGCTGGGCATCTACAGCCCGCTGCTGTGGGGCGTGCTGATGGCCTTTCTGTCACTGCTACCGGCCGCCGGCGCTGGCATCATCTGGGCGCCTGTGGCCATTTACCTGATGCTCAGCGGTAGCCTGGTGCAAGGCATCATCCTCACCGCCTTCGGCGTGCTGGTGATCGGCCTGGTGGACAATATCCTGCGCCCCATCCTGGTCGGCAAGGACACCCGTATGCCCGACTACCTGATCCTCATCTCCACCCTCGGCGGCCTGGCCCTGCTGGGCCTCAACGGCTTCGTGATCGGCCCACTGGTGGCGGCGCTGTTCGTGGCCAGCTGGAACCTGTTCGGGGCGAAGAAGAAGGTCAGGTTGCCGCAGTAAGCCAAGCGAGACTCACACAGGCGCTCGAATTCACAAGGCAATGCGGCAGTTCGCCCTAACTTCCAGCCCTGGTCTTCCCACGCCTTCGCCAGCGAAGTGAATATCTGCCTGTGGTATGGCACGGCGGACAATTGGTCGCCTTTCGGTATGTCGGCGTATCTGGCTGAGCGCCTCCCAAGCAACGCGCGCGTCGAGCGGATGGAGGGGCTTTCTCACTACTCCTGCCTGTATGCCGCAGCACCGATGATTTGTGCGCGGCTCGCCAGCGAGTGATGTTGAGGCTGAGCTGTATTCCACGTGAACTGGAGCTATGAAGACTGTGTCGTGATCAGACTACTTTCGGCCAGAAGCGGACGGTGATCCTCAATAAATAAATCTGTCCCTTTTGGGATTTTGGGAGGATTTAGGGTGCCGATGAAGCAAGGGCGATTCAGGCAGCCTAATCATGCAATTCGCAGTGCTTGAAATGTCCACTCGCTTTTCAAATGCGCAATTGCAGTTACTTGACCACCTGATTGCATTCGGCTTGACCAAGCTTTTGCACAGGATCTGACCATCACACCGCGTGACCATGACCGACAGATAACGACCCATAAGCTTTGGGATGGTCGCTCCCATGGTCCACACCATGGTGGGCCTCCGCGCGCCAGAGCTGAAATGATCGTTAGTCTGAGATCGGATGATGGAATTCCTGCTCGACTAGACTCACTGATCGGAACTCAGATTGGCGTTAGCTTCGCGTGCTTGGCGTAGTTCGTTGAGGGAAATCCCTCATTGCCCTGTGGCGTGACACCTTCCTAGCATTGCTCTCAGTAATCGACCCGAGAGACGGAGAAAACCCCATGACTACCATACAGACTGACGACAAGCGCCCGACCCCCGACCCGGCAGAGGACAATGCCTTTTTCCCTTCGCCTTACTCGCTCAGCCAGTTCACCTCACCCAAATCTGACCTCAGTGATGCCGACTATCCGAACCCCTATCGCGGCGGGCGTTGGAAGGTCCTGATGATCGGGGCCGATGAGCGCTACTTGCTGACGGACAACGGCACCATGTTTTCGACGGGAAACCACCCCGTAGAAACACTGTTGCCCATGTACCACCTGGATAAGGCCGGTTTTGCCTTCGACATCGCGACCCTGTCCGGCAACCCGGTCAAATTCGAGTTATGGGCCATGCCCTCCGAAGACGCCGAGGTAAACGGGCAATACGCCAAGTATCGCGATCAGTTCAAGACCCCTCTCAAGCTGGCCGATGTGATCGAGCAGAAGCTGGGTGAAGACTCCGACTATATCGGCGTGTTTATTCCAGGCGGGCACGGGGCCTTGATCGGTCTGCCCGAGAGCGAAGACGTGAAGAAGGTTCTTCAGTGGGCTGTGGCCAACGACAAGTTCGTGATTTCTCTTTGTCATGGCCCCGCAGCTCTGCTCGCAGCAGGCATTGGCGAAGGTCGAGACACCTGTATTTTCAGCGGTTATAAGATCTGCGCGTTTCCCGATGACCTGGACGCGAAGACGCCTGACATCGGCTACATGCCCGGCCATCTGACCTGGAAATTCGGTGAAGAACTGAAGGCGTTAGGCCTGGAGATCCTTAACAAGGATATCTCGGGGGCAACCCACCAGGACCGGAAGCTGCTGACGGGCGACAGCCCGCTCGCGGGCAACGCCCTGGGCAAACTGGCGGCCGCCGCGCTGCTGAAAGAGGTGGCGGCGGGGTGATTCAGGGAGTGGCCGAGGCGGCATTTCGCGCCGTCCTTGGGATCGAAAGTGCCCAGGCGCTTTCGGTGATCCAGGAGACGGTTCGCACCTTTGCCACGCCCCATGGTTACGACCGCTTCGTCCTGTTTTCCGCCACATCGGCACGCGACGAAGTGGTCGAACGCATCTACTGGGTAGAGGGAGACTGGTTCGGCGACGAGCATACGGTCGACGCTGATACTTATGTCCGACGCTGTCCGGTAACTCGCCATATCCTGGAGACCCGTGAGTCTTTTTACTGGAGCAAAATGAAGGGCAACGGTGGCGAACTTTACCGGGTGGTTCGTACTCCGGTGGGCCCCGGCGTTCATGGATTGCAAATACCCGTATTCGGTCCACTGGGGCTTGAAGGCGCCATGAGCCTTGGTGGGGAGCGGGTGGATGCGACCCTCCGGGTTCGCCTGGCGCTGAGCATCGTGGCCACGGCGGCGTTCTTCTCCGCTCGCCGGTTGCTAGAGGCACCAGTGGGCGACGTGTACAGAAAACTTTCCGAGCGTGAGCGCGAAGTCCTGGCGTGGACTGCTGCAGGAAAGCGTCAGGCAGATATCGCCGCAACGCTCGGTCTGTCGGAACGTACGGTGGAAAACCATTTGCGCTCGGCGCGCCGCCGTCTTGGCGTTGCAACGACAGCCCAGGCCATCACCATTGCTATGCGAAACGGTGATCTGGATGGTTAGAGGCAGAGCGGAAAGGGTACAAATCCATTTACTGGGTTGACTGTCCGCTTCTGGCCGATAGCAGCCCGTCGTCACTGGGTGCTATCGGCCAAATGTAGTCAGTCAAAAACTCCAAAAACAGTGGTAATTCAAAAAGTTGGAGCCTCGAGCACCACGCGGCTGAGTTAATCAGTTAGTGCTCGCCGTAAAGCAAGGGTCAGTCATAAGCGTCTTTGCAAAAATGATCGTCCAGTTTGGGGCCGATGATCATTTTTCTTTGGGGGACTGCAGTAGAACGCCAAATGCAGTGATGCCCAGTAGGACTGCCGCTAACAGCAGATTGATCGGCACTCCGATCTCACGCAACGCCTGGCTGGCATATACATCTGTACCGGGAATCAGGTAAGCCACGAACAGACCCGGCCAGAAACTGCCTGGCGCCAATGCCGCCGCCCATACCTGACCACGCTTCAGTGCGGCCAGAGAAAACAGACTGACCAGAACCAGCGTGGTGAACTGCATGCCGATATGAAACCGCGCATGCCCTGGCCAATCCGGATTGAACAGATGGGTGGCATTGAACACATCGGCGATGGCCACTATCGCCACGGTAGCGACGATAGCGAAACCAAGCAGGGTTTTACCAAGTAATGGGCGAGTCATGATGGCCTCCTTCACAGGCTTGGATAGTCAATGAAGCCCGCATCCTCACCGCCATACAGTGTGGCGCGGTCGGCTTGAGCCAATTCGGCGCCACGTGCAAAGCGCTCCGGCAGGTCGGGATTGGCCACGAACGGAGTGCCGAACGACACCAGTGCGGCCTCGCCAGCCTTGAGAGCCGCCTCACCGCTCGCTGCGTCATAGCCACCGTTGGCAATCAATGGGCTGTTAATTTGCGGACCGAAAGTTGCCAGTACGTCACGCGGCCAGTGCGGGAAGTTGTCCAGCGGAAACAGCGCGCGCATTAAGTGCACATAGCCAGGCTGCAGCTTGTTCAATTCGCCCAGCAGGTAGCTGTAGAGAGCCAGCGGATCGCTGTCGATCATGCTGTTGAAAGGAATCACCGGCGACAGCTTGATCCCCACGCGAGCTGAGCCCCAAACTTCGATCAGCGCCTGCATCACCTCCAGCACGAATCGGCTGCGCTTAGCGATGCTTCCGCCGTACTCGTCCGTGCGCAGATTGGCCGAGTCCACAAGAAACTGGTTCGGCAGATAGCCGAATGCGGCGTGCAACTCAACACCGTCAAAACCCGCACGCCTGGCGTTTTCAGCGGCTCGACGGTAGTCACCGATGACGGCCTGGATTTCGCTGAGGGTCAGTGCGCGCGGTACCTCGTAATCCTTCATACCTTCCAAGGTGAAATGCTGCTGGCCCTGGATCGCAACAGCAGACGGAGCCACGGGTAACAAACCACCACGCACACTGGAATGACCGACTCTGCCGGTATGCCAGAGCTGCGCAAAGATCTTGCCACCTGCCTCATGCACCGCCGCCGTTATCTGTTGCCAGGCGGCAATTTGCTTATCGCTGAAGAGGCCGGGGGTGAGCGGACTTCCGACGGCGTCTGCCGAGATATTGATCGCCTCACTGATGATCAGTCCGGCACTGGCACGCTGGGCGTAGTAGATGGCCGTGGATGCCCGCGGCACCCCGGCAGCGTCGGCCCTTGAGCGCGTCATCGGCGCCATCACCATATGGTTGCGCAGATCAAGATCATGCAGACGAGCCGGGCTAAGCAATTGAGCGGTCATGGGGAAGTCTCCAAGTTCACGCAGAGGGATATCAGGCGTGAACAGATCATCCGGCCCAGCATGTATAGGATAAAGTCACAAAATCAGGAATGATTGCTCCACCAGTGGAGCAATGGAGTTCTATATGAAGCTGCTCAATGACATGGCCCTGTTCGTTGAAGTGATCAAGGCCAACAGCTTTCGCGGCGCCGCCGAGGCAGTTGGCTTGCCCAACTCCACGGTCTCGCGGCGAATTGCAGAACTGGAGCGACGTATCGGTCTGCGCCTGCTCAACCGCACCACACGGCGTATCGAACTCACAGAAGGCGGTCGCCTTTACTATGAGCGCTGTCGGCGCATCGTCGACGAAGCCCGCCTGGCCCATGAAGAGATCTCTGATCTGGTAGACAATCCCAGCGGCCTGATCCGTCTGTCCATGCCCATCGACTTCGGTGTGGTCTACCTGGCACCGCTATTGGCCGAGTTTGCCGAACGCTACCCGCAGATCCAGTTCGATCTGGATCTCACACCAAAGCGTCTGGATCTGATCCGTGACCCGGTTGATCTCGTGATCCGTATCGGCGCCTTACCCGACTCGCAGTTGGTTGCCCGCCCCCTTGGTACCCTGCAGCGCAACCTCTTTGCCAGCCCAAGTTATCTGGCCCGCCATGGTGTACCGAGCAGCCCAGCAGAATTACTGCAACATCAGTGCCTACGCATGCTGGATGCGCCCTGGATCCTGCACGCTGCAGAGCAGAAAGTGAGCCTGCCGATCCAGGGACGCTACCTGCTGAACAACATCGGCATGCTACGTCGCTTGGCCTTGCTCGGTCAGGGCATCGCTATGCTGGTGGACGAGATGATCGGCGAGGATCTTGCCCAAGGCCGATTGCAGCACGTATTGCCCGGCTGGCGGGCAGAGGCCCTGCCGGTTTACGCGATTACCGAGACCCGACTGGTGCCGGCCAAGGTGCGGGTGTTGATCGACTTCCTCTCTGAGCAGTTCAACAGAGAGTGAAGTACGTCCAGCGCATGCGCTGCTGCAAGAATGCCGGACAACGAGCGTAGACCAGTGCGCCGACTTTGATTATTGAATCGCCCCTGGTTTCGCAGCCGTTTTATGACCGCTTTGGGCAGATAGCTGCCGATTCACAGCTTGCCCTGCTCCCTCCCCACACGCTACAGTCCGCCCGTCACGGTCAATCCCGTGACCGGGTGTGGTAGCCCGATTCACACGAAGGCGCGGTAGCGCCATAGTCGAGAGCAGGCGCTTTTTTTGTGCCTGCTGTTTTCTCGCGCATTTATGGCGGGCCGTGTGAGGCAGGCTTCGGCCTGGCCGGCGTCCTTCGTGGGTCGGTCTACCACCCTTGCACGGTCCGCCTCCATATCGTGTGGTAGCGAATGGAACGCGGCTCCTTAAATCCACGAAGGAGCATAAGGAAAATGCACTATCCCCCTTTTACCCAAGGGCTCCGCCCTGGGCTGCCGGCTGTCGTGTCGACTTCCGTTCTGGAGGTGTCGCATGGCCAGGTCTGAATCCGTCGTTATCCCCTTCCCCACACCACGCAATCCCTTACATAGCCATGTGGCCGACGAGTGTCCGCACCAGGCTGCGGCTGAGTATCTGGCGGCGTTGCTGGCCAAGCTGTTGCGGCGGGTGCCGGAGCCGGAGTTGGCGAACATCACCAATGCGCTGCTGAGCGAGTTGGCCGTGCTCTATCGCCGGGCCATCGCCCAGGCGCAGGGAGGTAACGCCCATGGCTGAACGGCATATCACTCACCTTCCCGCCCACGACGGCCACCCCGGCGCCGAATTCGGTTGGAACGAGCAGAGCCAGGCGAGCTTCATCCATGGCGTGCAGCAGGCGCAGGCCTGGCTGGACGATTCCAACAGCGGCTGGCTGTGGGCGAATCTGTTGCTGGAGCGCCAACTGTTCCCGCCCGGTGCGCAGCGGCACGCCTTCGAGCTGGGGTTTCTTAGCCGCATCCATCAGCGCTTGTGCTCGCCGCTAGGTGGTGAGCATCAGGCCAGGCGTACGGAGTTGCAGTTGTAGGCGTCCCGCAAGCTGGTGGGCGGGCTCTGCGTGCTCATCGGCTTGCGCCTGCGGCTGGGGTGTCACGCCCCCCGTGCGTGGCATGCCGGCCCGATAAAAACAGTGAATGACTGGAGGACTCGCGGTCTAACTCGTCAGCCCCCCACGCGGCTGCTCGTCTGCCGGGCAGGCCCAACTGACAGTCGAGCACAGCCCATGAAACGCGCCCGAATCATTACCTCCGAATTACACGATCTGCATAGTGAGCAGCAGGCGGAGTTGCTGATATTCGGCACACCGAAGGAGCGGCTCGATTTCTATCGGCGGGAAATTCAGTACGAAACCAGCCTGCTGGCCGGGCGCACCAACTCGTATCTGACGGCGCAGTCGTTTCTGGTGATCGCCTATGCATCGTCCATGGCCAACCTGAATGAAAACTGGGGGGCACTATTCACTCTGGTGGTTCCGGCGCTGTTCACGCTGCTGGGCATCATCAGTTCACTACACGCCTGGCCGGGGATCAGGGCCTCCGCGACGATCATCGAGCACTGGCACTACAAGCAGGAGCAGCTGCTGCGCAGCGATCCCGAGTTCGGCCATGCCTATGACGACTCACCACTGTTCAGCGAGAAGGAGGCCAGCAGGGAGAGCACCTACAAATCGTTGTTGTTCTTTCTGCGCTCGCCCTGGCTGTTCATCGTTTTCTGGAGTGTACTGGGCGTGTTCTCGGTCTGGTTGCAGTTGCCCTCGGCGAATCTGTGAGCCGGCCGAGACGGGCCTGATGGCAGCCATCGCCCGCCAATCAAGTCGAACTTCTGCTTCTTACGCCTTTCAATCCTGATACATGCCGCGTTCGCCAACGCGACCATTCACGGCGCCCCATGCGGCGCATCAGCGGAGGTATCGATCATGAGTTCGAATCTGCAAGGCAAGAAGGTGCTGTTCATCACCGCCAACACGGGCATCGAGCGAGACGAGCTGCTCAAGCCGATGCAGGCGTTGAAGGATCAGGGCGCCAGCGTCACCCACGCCAGCGTCAAGGGCGGCGAGGCCGAAACCTGGCTGAAGGACAGCAAGAAGGACGTCAGCGTGCAATCCGACACCCAGCTCAAGGGAGTGGGCGCGGCGGACTACGATCTGCTGGTGATCCCCGGCGGTACGGTGAACGCCGACAACCTGCGCCAGGATGATGACGCGCAGCGCCTGGTGCGGGAGTTTCGTGATGCCGGCAAGACGGTCGCGGCGATCTGCCATGGCCCCTGGCTGCTGATCGATGCTGGCGTGGTGCCGGGCAAGGTGCTGACGTCGTATGCCAGCGTGCGCCTGGATCTGGCCAACGCCGGTGCGAGCTGGGTAGACGCCGAGGTGCAAGTTTGCCCAGGGCAGAACTGGACGCTGATCACCTCGCGCAACCCCGACGATATTCCTGCGTTCAACGAGGCCATCAGCCAGGCGTTGCTGGCGGCCTGAGTCAGCCTGCCGTCAGTGATACTCGATGCGATTTCGCCCGCCGCGCTTGGCGCAGTAAAGGGCGATATCGCTGCGCGACAGGGCGGCCTCGACGCTGGCATCGCTGGCATTGAGCGATGAGATGCCGACGCTGACGGCGAGGAAGATCGGCTCCCCAGCATGCAGGATCGGCGCCCTGGCCAGTTCGCTCTGGATGCGCGTGGCGAAGTGCATGGCCTTGTCCAGACTCGCATCGCTGAGCACCACGGCGAACTCTTCGCCACCCAGTCGCCCGGCTGTGTCGGCCTTGCGCAGCTGGCTGCTTAGAATTCCCGCGAAATGGCGCAGCGCCTGGTCGCCGACATCGTGGCCCCAACGGTCGTTGATGGTCTTGAAGTAGTCCAGGTCGAACATCAGGATCGCCGCACTCTGTTCAGGGCTGCGTTGCAGGCGCGCCAGTTCTGCCTCGAGCTGACACATGAAGTGCCTGCGGTTGGCGAGCTGGGTGAGGAAGTCGGTGGTGGCAAAGGCCTGCAGCTCGGCCTCGATCTGCTTGCGTTCAGTCACGTCAGTCATGAAGCCATGCCAGATCACGCTACCGTCTGCTTCGCGACGCGGGCAGGCTTCACCCTGGCACCAGGCGACTTCACGCCCCGGCACCTGCACGCGGAACTCCAGATGCCAAGGCGTGAGTTGCTCGGCCGATAGCTGGAAGGAGTCGATGAAAGCCGCGCGGTCATCCGGGTGAACGATGGCGGTCAGCGCCTCAGCGTCCTGCATCAGTTGCATGGCGCTGAGGCCGCAGATGGCTTGCGCGCCGGCGCTGGCGTAGGTAACGGCGTACTTGCCATCGCTCTGCCGGCGGAACTGGAAGACCATGCCGGGAATTTCATTGGTCAGGTCGGTCATCAGGGTAGCGGACTGCTGTACCTGCTCGGACAGGCGGCGCATGGCGGTGATGTCGGTGGTGGTGCCGATCATTCGCAGCGGTTTGCCATGCTTGTCGCGCTCGACCACCTTGCCGCGGCTGCACACCCATTTGTACTGGCCGTCACGGCAACGCAGACGGTGCTCCACCTCATAGGCATCGGTACGCTGATCCAGGTGTGCCTGGATGGTCGCGCGCACGTAGTCGAGGTCGGCTGGATGTACGCGGGTATAGCTCTCTTCGATGCGATTGCCGATTTCATGGTCGGCATAGCCGAGCAACGCCTTCCAACTGCTGGAGTAGTAAATCTCGCCGCTGCTGATGTCGCGGTCCCAGATGCCGGTACCACTACCAGCGATGGCCAGTGCCATGCGTCGTTCACTATCGCGCAGGGCGGCGATCTCATGACGCTGCCGGGCTTCGTCGGCCTCGCGTGCCAGTAAATCGAGGGTCAGGGTGGCGAAGTCCTGCAGAGCCTCCTGTTGCCTGGCATCGAGCGTACGTGGCCGGTCGAAATGCAGGTACAGCGTGCCGAGCCGGGCACCTGCTTGCGCCTGCAGTGGCCAGACGAGCGTGGTGGGCGTGGTTTCGCTGATGCCGATGATCTTCGCCACATCGCTCAGACCAGGGCTGGCCCAGATACGGCGCGCAGAGCCGGCGCCAGTAACCAGCACGGCGGCCGAGTCGAAATACCGGCCAAGCAGGCGCACTAAGCCATCGAGCCGCTCATCATTGGCACTGCTGGGCGCATTGACCGAACACAGGGGCTGCATAGTGATTCTGTTTGGATAGAAACGCGGAAGACGCCTGATATTGATACGCCATTAGCTGGCCGGCGTCTAATCGTTCGTGCAGATCAGGCCACTGTGCATCGGCCGTTGCGCCGACAGCTCAACCTCAGACGCCTCTAGCCAGAGCCTTTGCGGCCCCCGTGGCTTGATTTCGAACTGGTCGAGCGCATCAGAATTGTTATGATATAACATATGAATTGGAGATGATTCGTCGATATGTTCCGGCCGACCGGACAACCCGCTGCCGCCAGGAGACTCGCCAGCCCGCGCGGCAAACCAACGCTACACCCTCCCTCACTTAGAAAACGCAACGCTAGGAATACCCATGAAAGCCACTTCGGCCTCCCTCGCCGTCATGACCGCCCTGGTCACGCCTCAGATTCACGCCGCCTCCTCCGGCAACTCCACCGTTTCGCTCGGTTCGGTATACGTCACCCCCGAGGCCAGCGGCACGCTACGCACCGACAGCATCCTGAGCTCGGTCGACATCATGGGCAGCGACAAGATCGAGAATAAGAACGTGATGAACAGCTGGGAACTGGTGGGCCAGATGCCCGGCATCCAGCTGACCGAGACGCGCATGGGCGCCGAATCCGGCAAGGTGACCTTCCGTGCGTTCAATGGCGAGGGCTACATCAATGGCATCAAGACGTTGATCGACGGCGTGCCGAGCAACGTCAACAGCGGCAACCAGCGCTTCATCGACATGATCTTCCCGCTGGATATCGACTACATCGAGGTGGTGCGCGGCACCAACGACCCGCGCTACGGCCTGCACAACATCGGCGGCAACATCAATTTCGCCACCCGTCAGGGCGGCAACTACACCGATGGCCGCCTGACCTACGGCAGCTTCAATACCCGCGAATTCCAGCTGGCCGTCGGCCACGAGGAAGGCAACTTCGCGCAGAACTACTTTCTGGCCAAGCAGGATTCCGACGGTTTCCGCGACCACAGCAACTCCAACAAGTATTCCCTGGGCGGCAAATGGTTCGTCACCGATGACGAGCAGACCATGAAGCTCGGCGTGATCGCCCGCCTCTACCACCACCAGGCCGAGGAGCCGGGTTTTCTCACCGCGCAGGAGCTGGCCGCGAGCCGCTCGCAGTCGCCGGAGAAGAACGCCAACGATGGCGACGACCGCGACATGAAGCACCTTAGCGCGCATGCCGACTTCCAGCTCAGCGACGACCTGAGCCTGAGCAACAAGCTGTACTACAACAGCTACGACGATGACCGCACCGTGACTTTCACCAGCTACCCGGTCGGCAATGCCCCGCGTCAGCGCCGCCAGTGGGAAGAGCGCCAGACCGGCGTGCTGAGCAACCTGACCTGGCGCGCCCACGAGATGTTGACCCTCGACGGCGGCATCAACTACGAGCAACAGAACAACGAATACCGCCGCTACCGCTACAACTTCGGCATCCCCACCGATTTCGACGCGCCGCCGGCACGCACGCAAAACGACGACAGCTACACGCTGTACAACACCGGCGCCTATGCCCAGGCGATCATCCAGCCCATCGAGCAGCTCAAGATCATCCCGGCGTACCGCGTCGACAAGTTCTCCGGTAATACCGAGCTGATGAACGGCGAGAAGGCCGAGCTGCAGGACTACGGCTGGATCGAGCAGCCCAAGCTCAGCGTGGTGTACAGCATCACCCCGGACATCAACGTCTACGCCAACTGGGGCCGTACCTTCCAGATCCTCACCGGCTCCACCGCACCGGCCTACGTGACCGCCGGCCAGGCTTCGTACAAACCGTCGATCAACACCGGCAAGGAAGTGGGGGTGAAGTTCAAGCCGTTCGCCGGCTCGGAGGCGCGCATCGCCGTGTGGCAACAGGAAGCCACCGACGAAGTGGCCAACATGCCCAGCACCGGCACCACCGTCGGCCTGGGTGAAACCAAGCGTCGTGGCATCGACATGCAGCTCACCGCACAGCTGAACGATCAGTGGACGGTGTGGGGTTCGCACGCCATCCAGGAAGCCAAGGTGGTCAGCGCCTTCACCGCTGGTGGACAGTCGCTGGCGGGCAAGGAGGTGTTCTCCACACCGCGCTACATCAGCAATGCCGGGGTCGACTACCAGTTCAACGACGCCTGGCGCTTCGGCCTGTCGGCCCGCGCCCAGGGCGACTACTACATCGACGAGCTGAACCAGCAAGGCAAGTACGGCGGCTTCGCGGTGCTCGATGCCAACGTGCGCTATCAGGTATCGGCCACCACCAGCCTCGACCTGCAGATGAAGAACCTGACCGACCGCGATTACGAGTACGTATGGTTCGACAACTTCTTCTGGGGCGGCGATGACCAGCCGATGTTCTCCCCTGCTCCAGGCCGCTCGGCCTACCTGTCAGTGAACATGAAGCTGTAACGCCTGAGCCGCGCGGAAAGACCTCGCAACTCGACCTGTAGGAGCCGGCTTGCCGGCGATCGCGTCAGTCAGCCATCGCCCGCAAGCGGGCTCCTACAACGCACGACATCGTGCCAATGCCGAGCGAACGTAGGGTGCGCCGTGCGCACCGGATATTTTCGAGGTGCCAGTTGGTGCGCACGGCGCACCCTACGTCAAAGGCTCTCAGAGGTACTTCAACCAGCGAATGTCGCGGCGCCGCGCCTTGAGTCGAGCGAACCACTGCGTGGGCGCAAACAGCAGCAGCGCCAGCAGCACGGTCGCAGCCCAGATCCAACCCATCGAGTCGAAGCCGAAGTAATGCCCCTGGTTCGCGCCCCAGATGGCGAAGGCGGCGATGTACAGTAGCTTCAGCACGTACAGGTGCAGCAGGTAGAAGAACATCGGCGCGCTGCCGAACACGGCCAGCGTGCGCACCATGCGCCCATCGTTGCGGCGCTCGAAGTAGGCCAGCAGCAACAGGCCGACGCCCAGCGTCAGCGCCAGGAACAGCAGCGACGGCGGGTATTTGGTGATGTTGAACAGGCCCATCAGCGTTTGCAGTGCGGTTTCTTCCACGGCCCAGGGTTTCTCGCCATAGCCGTTGAGCAGGCGCAGCAGTACGAACAGCGCCAGCGCGCCGAAACCGGCGCGACGCAGCCATTGCAGACGCTGCTCGGGCGCACTGGTCCAGCGGAACCACGGGCCGATCACATAGCCCAGGGCAATAACCCCGATCCACGGCAGCACCGGGTAGGAGGTGCGCAGACGCAGGGTTTCGGAAAACTCGATCCAGCCGCGGTCATGCAGGATCGCCCAGGGAATGTGCAGCGCCGACTCCGCATCGAAGTGCAGCCCATCGAGCAGGTTGTGCCCCGCCACCAGCGCCAGGCCCAGCACGGCCAGCAGCGTTCGCGGCAGCCACAGCAGCACGGAGAGCGCCAGCATGCTCAGGCCGATGGCCCAGATCACCTGCAGGTAGATCACCGTGGGCGGGAACTGGAAGGTCCAGGCGAAGTTGACCAGGGTGAACTCCAGCACCACCAGGAACAGCCCGCGCTTGAACAGGAAGGCGCTGGTCGCCGCCCGGCTCATCTGCTTCTCGCCATAGAGAAACGCCGAAAGCCCGGTGAGCAGGATGAACACCGGCGCGCACAGATGCGCCAGGGTACGGCTGAAGAACAGCGCAGGCTCAGTAGCGGTCACGTCCATCGGATCACCGACCTGCTGGTGCAGGTAGAAGGTTTCGCGAACGTGATCGAGCAACATGAAGAGGATGACCAAACCGCGTAGGGCGTCGATCGAGAGCAGACGATTGGAGGACATGGAAGGCTTCGAATGGGGCTTGAAGAGAACGTAATACTATAACCAGATTCTGCCGAGCCGATGCCATCCACCTGCGGCGCAGAGCCTTCAGCGCGAGAAGCGTCTTCGATAATCCCGCGGCGAAATCGCTAAATGACGTTGGAATGTCGCACGCATTCGCTCTTCGTCACCGAAGCCGCATTGCCTGGCGATAACATCGATATTGCGGGTGGAGTCCTCCAGCAGCCTGCGCGCGGCTTCGAGGCGGAAAATTTCCACTGCCTTGGCCGGCGTGCGCCCGGTCTTCTGTTTGTACAGGCGGGAGAAATGCCGCGGGCTCATGTGGCAGCGCTTGGCCATGGTCTCGATATTCAGCTCCGGGCTGCTCAGGTGATCGCCCAACCAGCGGTGCAGCTCATCGAAGGTCGAGGTGTCCTTGGCCTGTGCCTGCAACAGCTCGCTGAACTGCGCCTGCCCGCCAGGACGCTTGAGAAAGACCACCAGCTCACGCGCCACCTGCATGGCCACCTCTCGCCCGCAATCGGCCTCGACCAGTGCCAAGGCGAGGTCGATACCGGCACTGACACCCGCGGAGGTCCACACTGTGCCCTGCTCGATGAAGATGGCGTTGTTGTCCACTTCGATGGCCGGGAAACGCGCCTTGAGCATGTCGCACATCGCCCAATGCGTCGCCGCGCGCTTGCCCTCGAGCAAACCCGCATGAGCCAGCAGAAAGGTGCCACTGCATACGGAGGCCGTGCGCCGCACTCGCCGTGCGTTGCTGGCGATCCAGGCAATCAGTTCGGCCGATTCGGCCACCGCACGCTCGATTTCCGGCGCGCCAGGCACGATCAGCGTATCGACCTGCGCCAGCTGTACCTCTGCCAGCGGCTGGGTATCCACCACCAGGCCTTCGGCAGTGCCCACCAAACCACCCGCAAGGCTGACAGTGAGGCGCTCGTAACCTGGCAAACCGCGTTCGTGCATGGCCTTGGTGGCCGCCCAGAACACCGTCTGCGCGCCGGTAAGATCGAGCAGACCGACTTGCGGGTAGGCGAGGAACAGAACGGTACGCGGGCGAGTTGGCATGATTTCGGGGGTATATGTCGTATCTGCCGAAATGCTCCTCTCCTAGCATGACTCCGTCAAACGAAACGTGCCAAAGCCAGGAGTACCAGATGAAACAACGCATTCTGATTGTCGGTGGTGGTTTTGCCGGGGTATGGAGCGCCCTCAGTGCCATGCGCCTGCTCGATCAACACGGACGAACGGATATCGGCGTGACCATGCTCGCCCCTCAGCCGGAGCTGCGCATTCGACCGCGCTTCTACGAGCCGAATGTGCAAAGCATGAAAGCGCCTCTCACCGAGCTGCTGGCAGCCGTGGGTGTGGAATTCGTTCAGGGCACGGCCGAAGGTATCGATGCACCGCGTCAGCAGGTCAGCTATCGCGACGCCGCCGGCAAGCCGGGGAGCCTGAGCTACGACCGCTTGGTGCTGGCCTCGGGCAGCCGCCTGATGCGCCCAGCACTGGAGGGCATGGAGGCGCATTTGTTCGATGTCGATGAAATCGAGCAGGCGGTGCGCCTGGAGCAACATTTGGCGAGCCTGGCAGAGCGTCCGCCAAGCACTGCACGCAATACCGTGGTGGTCGCCGGCGGCGGCTTTACCGGCATCGAGACCGCGACGGAAATGCCGGCACGCCTGCGCGCCCTGCTCGGCGATGACGCCGCAATTCGCGTGGTAGTGGTCGATCGTGGCGAAGAGATTGCCGCCGCGCTGGGTGATGGCATTCGTCCGGCGATCAGCGAGGCGTCGCGGGAACTGGGAATCGAATGGTGCCTGGGACGCATGGTGGTGGCGGTCGATGCCAATGGCGTGACCCTGGATGACGGCCAGCGTATCGCCTCCCATACCGTGATCTGGACCGTGGGTTTTCGCGCCAGCGCGCTGACCGAGCAGATCAATGCTCCACGCGATCATCAAGGCCGACTGCAGGTCGACAGCCAGCTCAAGGTCCAGGGTCAACCTGCAATCTTCGCAGCAGGCGATACCGCCCGCGCCGCAACGGACGATGTCGGCAACTTCAGCGTGATGTCCTGCCAGCACGCCATCGCCTTGGGTCGCCACGCTGGCAACAACGCTGCAGCCGAATTGATCGGGATAGCGGCGACGCACTACAGCCAGCCCAAGTACGTGACCTGCCTCGATCTCGGCGCCTGGGGTGCGGTGTACAGCGAAGGCTGGGATCGCCAGGTAAAACTGATCGGCAGCGAAGCCAAGACGCTGAAACAACAGATCAACAGCCTGTGGATCTACCCGCCGGTCGCTGATCGCGCCATCGCCCTGGCAGCCGCCGACCCGGCGATTCCAGTGGCCTGAGCGAAGCAGCCAGTTTCCTCCCAACCTGAACAAAGCGCGGCGAAGGCAGTCGGAAAAGCAGGACAATCGTCACGGAAACCCTGCCCCATGCTGCCCAACCGCGCCCTTCTCTCAGCTTTCGTCGTGGCCCTGCTCAGCCCCCTTGCCGAGGCGCAGGACCCGTTGCGCATCCAGAGCCTGCAGCGCTGCGGCGACCTGCTCGCCAGTGAAAAGCAGGAATGGTGCATGCAGGTGCGTGGCCTTGGCGCGAAGCTGCCCAGGCTGCGCCTCGGCGACGACACCCTGCCCGCTTCGGCGGTCAAGCGCACTGGCGATGGCCTACGCTTACAGTTGAACAGCAACGAACATCGCAGCGCACCGCTGTGGCTGGAGGACGGCTCGCGCGCCAGCAATCCGGTGTGGTTGTCGCTGCATCGCAGCCATGTGCTCGCTGCCGGCCCGGATGAAGTGGCGAAGAACATGGATGGCCTGACCACCTATGTCGACCTGGTCAGCCTGCTGATCGAGGAAAGCCACGACGGCCTCGACGAGGCCAGGCGCCTGGCGAAGAAATACGACGCCAAGGTGGTCGGCGCCATCCCACCGCTGAACGTCTACCAACTGCGCCTGCCGGTGAAGAACCTGACCGAGCGCGATGCGCTGGTGCTGCGCATCGGCAACGAAACCAGCGTCGATGCCGTGGTGGTGGAAGAAAGCGCACCGGAGCGCGGCGAAGAGCGCGAAGCCGCGCGCCAGCCAGCACGCAAACCGGAAAAGAACTCCGAAGAGTGGGCGGCGAACCGCTTCATGGATGCGGTGAACTATTACCAGCGACGCATCCCGGCGGGCGAGACGCCCATAGAGGCCGAACCGATCCGCGTCGGCGTGATCGAGCGCAATGTCGATTTCGATTCGCCCGACTTCGCCGATTACCTCGGCGCCTGCCCCGATGGCAAACCGCGCACCTGCGTCTATGCGCGTGATGCCGACGAGCCGGACAACCATGGCAGCACCGTGGCCGGGATTCTCGCCGCGCACTGGGACAAGGGCGGCAACACCGGTTTCCTGCGCGGGCTGGACAAGGCCAGCCAGGGCTTCGAAGTCATCGTCGAGCGCAACTCAGACGCCGGCATCACCGCCAACATCGCCGCGTCGGTGAACCTGGTGGAAGACGGCGTACGTGTCCTCAACTGGAGCTGGGGCATCCACCGCGTTGGCACGCGCAACGTCGAAGGTGACGAGATCGATTCGCTGGTGCGCTCGGGCATCGCCATGAGTGGCTATGAGGAGTTGCTGGAGGAATTCTTCCTCTGGTTGCGCGAGGAACACCCGGACGTGCTGGTGATCAACTCCGCCGGCAACGGTTCGTCCTACTCCGGCCAGGACGAGTATCGCCTGCCCTCCTCCTTCATCACCGAGCAATTGCTGGTGGTCGGCGGGCATCAGCGCAACAAGGAAAAGGAGGTCGATATCGACGACCCGAGCTACGCGGTCAAACGCAACTCGTCGAACATCGACATGCGCGTCGACATCACCGCCGCCGCCTGTGCCCGCGCTTCAACCCGTGAGGTCGATGCGACCGGCGACGTGCATTGCGGTACCTCCTACGCCACGCCCCTGGTCACCGGTGTGGTCGCCGCCATGCTGTCGATCAATCCGCGTCTGCAGCCGGAACAGGTGCGCATGCTGCTACGGCGCAGCGCCATGACCATCGGCGGTGATTACGACTTCGAACCGATGGACGCCGAAGACCTGACTGCGCCGATCCTGCCATCGGAGCGCAACTACAAGATGAGCGACAAGGACGTGGGCCGCTCGGCGCGGCTGGATATGCAGAAGGCGCTGGACCTGGCGGTACAGAGCCGTGATCGGGTGCGTTGAGGGCCGCTCAGGTCACTCGCCGGAAACCCGCTCATAGAGCTCGACCGGCTCCAGCTTGCCCTGGCAGCCGCACTGGCTGTGGCCCAGGCCCAGATGGCGGAAGCCGGCCTTGAACAGCACTCGGCCGGATTGCGGATTGCGCGCCAGGTGGCTGGCGTGCAGGCGACGCAGACGCAGTTGCTGAAAGGCGAAATCCACCAGGGCATTGCAGGCTTCGCTGGCGTAGCCACGGCTCCAGTAAGGCACGCCGATCCAATAGCCCACCTCGGCCTCGCCGCGGCCGATGTCCTTGAGCGCCATGCTGCCGACCAACTTGCCGCTGGCCGACTCGGTGATGATGAAGTTGGCCGCCGTGCCACTGGCCCAATCCTGCGCGCAGCGCTCGATCCACTGCTGCGCCAGCTCGGGCGGATAAGGATGGGGAATGCTGCTGGTGACATCGGCAATACGAAAATCACCAGCCAGACGTTGCACCTCGGCAGCATCCTCCGGCTGCGGTGGGCGCAACGTCAGACGTTCGGTTTCGATGCGATGCTCATCCATCTGCGTCTCCTGTCAAACCCGTAGGGTGCGCTACGCGCACCGGCGCTTCTCCCGAATTGCCCACTCAGACCGGGGACGGCCCGATGGGATAGAACTGCCCGGCACTCCACACCCCCAGCCAAGGCTTGCCGTCCACTTCGCGCTCCACCGCCAGTTCCACCAGTTGGTAGAACACGTTGCGATGAATCAGCGCTTCGAGGTTACGCCGCACCAGAATATAGGGCGAGGGTTCGAGTGTCGCAGGGTCGATCTCCACCCGAATCGGGTGCTCGACGCCGGCCACGACCTCGTCCTCGACGTTGGTGGTAAAGCGCAGCACCTGCGCTTCGCCCTCACCTTCCACCTGCAGGGTCACGGCAACGAAAGGCGCGTCGTCTACCTTGATACCCACCTTCTCCACCGGCGTGATCAGGAAATAATCGTCGCCGTCACGGCGGATGATGGTGGAAAACAGCCGCACCATGGGTTTGCGGCCGATGGGCGTGCCCAGGTAATACCAGGTGCCATCGCGGGCGATACGCATGTCGATATCGCCACAGAAATCGGGGTTCCACAGGTGCACAGGGGGCAGGCCCTTGCCTTCGCCCTTGGGGATCTGCGCCAGCAGGTCGCCGGCCTTGCCTGGATCGCTCATGCTCTCTCCTCGTCCATATTTTGCCGGGGACTGAAGAGGATACACCGTGGCACCTGTCGCGGCTAAAGCCCCTCCCACAAGAGCGGCGCGCCGATTGCCCCTATTCTTAGCGGCCAACACCCAGCAGGCTGCGCGCATAGTCGTGCAGCGGCGGGCCGATCAGGTCCTGCGGCTGGGCGTCGTAAAACGTCAGGAATCCGCCACGGCTGCGAATCCGCGCGGTGTCGACCAGGAAGCGGGTATTGGTTTCGATCAGCATCAGCTGGATCGATGCCCGGTCAGTGCCGAGGCGATCTGCAGCCTCCTGATCCTCCCACTCCTCCAGGGTGCCGATGCGGTCATCGCTGTAGGCGAAACGCGCATACAACAGATAATGTGCGCCAGCCCCGCGCGCCTCGGCCATGGCTTCATCCAGGCCCGCCGGCTGACGTGCGCGGCGCACCAGCGGGAAGTATTCGACGAAGCCCTTGAACGCCTCCTCGGCCACCACATTGGGCCGCGGGTAGCCGTGGCCTGGCGGCACGAAGTGGCCCTGGGCGATGTAGATGAAGGAGTCCTGCTGCAGGCGCCGCGAGGCCATGCGCTCGGTACGGCCGTGGTCGAGAAAACCGGCATCGCGCAGGTGGTACTCGGCGCCGCTGGCCAGATCGCTGACCTTCATGCACCCGGTCAGGCCCAGCAGCGCCACCAGTAGAAGCAGGTTACGCATGAATCGATCCTCCTCGCCGGTGACGGAAATCCGGCGGATGAGGCGTAGATGCAGGTTCTGCGCCAGCCTTATTCAAGTCCACCTTGCCATTTCAGCGACCTCAGGCCTGCCGAGCGGTATCGCGGTGTCTGGGCAAGGCGATGGAAATCAGCGCAGCGGCCAGTACGAACGCGCTGGACACCCACAGGCAGGCCTCCAGCCCATAAGCCTGGAAGACCCAGCCCGACAGCAGCGTGCCGATCAGCCGCCCCAGCGCGTTGGACATGTAGTAGAAGCCTACGTCCAGCGATACGCCGTCTTCCTTGGCGTAGCTGACGATCAGGTAGCTGTGCAGCGAGGAATTCACCGCGAACAGCACGCCGAACAGCATCAGCCCGCCGAGCAAGACCACCTGCGCCGACCAGCCAGTGCCCAGCCCCAAGGCGATCAGCGCTGGCAGCCCGGCCAGCAGCGTGGCCCAGACGAAAGCCGCGCGGCCGTCCGGCACTTGCCCGTTTTGCTTGCCAGTGATGCGCGGTGCAAACGATTGCACGATGCCGTAGCCGATTACCCAGGCAGCGAGAAAGCCGCCCACCAACCAGAAATCCCAGCCGAACACACTGCTCAAATACACCGGTAGCGCCACCACGAACCAGACGTCACGCGCACCGAAGAGAAACAGCCGGGCAGCCGAAAGAATGTTGATCGCCCGGCTCTTGGAGAGCATGTCGCGGAATTTCGGCTTGGCCTTGGCCTTGCCCAGATCCTTCTTCAGCAGCACCAGGCTGGCCAGCCAGATCAGCGCCAGCGCGGCAGCCATGGCCAGCACCGCGCCGGTGAACCCGAGCACGGCGAGCAGCGCGCCACCCAGGAAGAAGCCGACGCCCTTGAGCGCATTCTTCGAGCCGGTGAGGATGGCCACCCATTTGTACAGCGTGCCCTGCTGACTGTCCGGCACCAGGAGCTTGATCGAGCTCTTGGCGCTCATCTTGTTCAGATCCTTGGCGATGCCGGACAGCGCCTGCGCCACCATGACCCAGGGCACGGTCAACCAGGCGGCCGGCACGGTGAGCATCAACAGCGCCAGTACCTGCAGACCAAGGCCGATGTTCATGGTGCGGTTCAGACCCAGCCGCGCGCCCAGGTAGCCGCCCACCAGGTTGGTGACCACGCCGAAGATCTCGTAGAACAGAAACAGCGCGGCGATCTGCAGCGGCGTGTAGCCCAGGCTGTGAAAATGCAGCACCACCAACATGCGCAGTGCGCCGTCAGTGAGGGTAAAGGCCCAGTAGTTGCCGGTTACCAAGAGGTACTGGCGGATCTCCGGAGAGAGTCGTGCGAGGGCGTGCATGGCGTGATTTCCTGATCGGGCGTTATAGCGGCCGGACGGCTGGCCTCAAACGTAGGGTGCGCCGCGCGCACCATGGCGCTCCCTAACGGGCATACGAGCAAGCCGATGATTCGTCCCAGGCAGCAGGAAGGACGCCCATAAGCCTGTCCTTCCCATTCGGTGCGCTGGCTGGTGCGCAACGGCGCACCTACGAATCAGCCGGCCTGGCCGACCAGGCGCGCCAGCTCCACCGCGCGGTTGGCATACCCCCACTCGTTGTCGTACCAGGCATAGATCTTCACCTGAGTGCCGGCCACCACCATGGTCGATAGCGCATCGACGATGGACGAGCGCGGATCGGTGCGGTAGTCGATGGACACCAGCGGGCGCTCCTCGTAGCCAAGGATGTTCTTCAACGGGCCATCGGCGGCCGCTTTAAGCAGCGCGTTGACTTCCTCGGCGGTGGTGGCGCGCTCAACCTCGAACACGCAATCGGTCAGCGAGGCGTTGGCCAGCGGCACGCGCACGGCATGGCCGTTCAACTTGCCGCGCAACTCGGGAAAGATCTCGGCAATCGCCGTGGCAGAACCGGTGGTGGTCGGAATCAGGCTCATACCCGAGGCGCGGGCGCGACGCAGGTCCTTGTGCGGTTGGTCGAGGATGCTCTGGGTGTTGGTCAGGTCGTGGATGGTAGTGATCGAGCCGTGACGAATGCCCAGCGCCTCGTGGATCACCTTGACCACCGGTGCCAGGCAATTGGTGGTGCAGGACGCGGCGGTGACGATGCGATGCTGCGCCGGGTCGAACAGGTACTGGTTGACGCCCATCACCACATTCAGCGCGCCCTGCTCCTTGACCGGCGCGCAGACCACCACGCGCTTCACGCCCTGATCCAGATAGCCCTGCAGCACGGCGACCGTCTTCATCTTGCCGCTGGCCTCCAGCACCAGGTCGCAACCACTCCAGTCGGTGTCGGCGATGGCCTTGTTGGCGCTCACCTTGATGCGCTTGCCATCGATCACCACGCAATCGCCGTCGCTGCTCGCCTCATGCTGCCAGCGGCCATGCACCGAGTCGAAATTGAGCAGGTGCGCGTGGGTGGCGGCGTCGCCTGCCGGGTCGTTGATCTGCACGAACTCCAGTTCTGGCCAGTTCCAGGCCGCGCGTAATGCCAGACGGCCGATGCGGCCAAAACCGTTGATACCTACTTTGATGCTCATGTCGATGCCTCTGTCAGTGGGTCGCGTCGAACTGGTTGATCCAGTTGACGTGAGCGGGATGCTGGATGGCCTTGGGCCGCAGTGCCTGCACCAAGGCGATGGCCTGACTGCGCGCGATGCCGGTTTCGATGAGGATGCGTGCGGCGATCAGACCGGTGCGCCCGGAGCCGCCCTTGCAGTGGATGGCCAGCGCGCGGCCGCCACGCAGGTGTTCGAGAATCGCCTGGCGCGATGCCCGCCAGCCCTCGCCGAAATCCTCCAGCGGCACCTGTTCGTCGGCCACCGGCAGGTGATACCAGGCCAGGTCCAGGGCCTGGCACTGCTGGGCGATTTGCTCGGCGCCGCTGGCGGCCAGCTCGCTGTGCGGCATCAGGGTGATCACGCCCTCTGCACCAGCCTGCTTGAGCGCCAGCAGCGCCTGTTCCAGCGAGGTTTCCCGGGTGCCGGGGCAAGGCGTGAAGATCAGCGTGCCGGCCAGGCCGGGCACGTGCAGTGCATCGTATGGATGAGTCATGGCGGGCAGTTCCTTCGCTCAGATGGCGCGCTGATTGACGCGTTTGGACAGTTCTTCGGCCGACTCCTTGCGCTCGGAGTAGCGATCGACCAGATAGTCGGAGCGGTCGCGCAGCAGCAGGGTGAACTTGACCAGTTCCTCCATCACGTCCACCAGACGGTCGTAGAACGAGGACGGCTTCATCCGGCCCTCCGTGTCGAACTCCATGAAGGCCTTGGGCACCGAGGACTGGTTGGGGATGGTAAACATGCGCATCCAGCGCCCCAGTACGCGCAGCTGATTGACCACGTTGAACGACTGCGAGCCGCCGCAGACCTGCATCACCGCCAGGGTCTTGCCCTGGGTCGGGCGGACCGCGCCCATGGCCAGCGGCACCCAGTCGATCTGCGCCTTGAACACGGCGGTCATCGCGCCGTGGCGTTCGGGGGAGCACCACACCTGGCCTTCCGACCACTGCATCAGCTCACGCAGCTCTTGCACCTTGGGATGGCTGTCCGGCGCATCGTCCGGCAGCGGCAGGCCGCGCGGGTCGAAGATGCGCGTCTCGGCGCCGAAGTGCTGCAACAGGCGCGCGGCCTCCTCGGTCATCAGGCGACTGAAGGACTTCTCGCGAGTGGAGCCGTACAACAGCAGGATGCGCGGCGCGTGGGTCGAGGCCGACTCGACGCTGAGCTTGTCCGCAGTCGGAAGATCGAGCAGTTGCCGGTCAGTATTGGGCAGGTCGTTGTGCATGGTTTTCATCCGCTGCAAGGGGTTAAACGGGCGGCAGTGTCGGCATCACGCACGGGGCGGGTCGACGCGCACTGGCGCTGGCCATGAAGTGCCGCATGGCTCAATCGCAGAGCGGCTTACGCCCAGGGCGGTCACGCATCTGCCACAGGCGCTGCACATCCGGGCGCAGCCACTCGGCATTGCTGTCCAGGGTGCGCTTGAGCACGTCCCTGACCCACTCGGGCAACTGCGGATGCAGGCGGTAGTACACCCACTGCCCATTACGGCGGTCTTCCAGCAGACCGCTGCTGCGCAGCAAGGCCAGGTGGCGGGAAATCTTCGGCTGAGCCTGTTCCAGCGCCGCGGTCAGCTCGCAGACGCACAGCTCCTGCTCCAGGGTAACGAGCAGGGCGATGCGCGCGCGCGTCTCGTCGGCCAGGCACTTGAACACGTCGGTGGGGGCCATAGCCTCGGGGTCACCGCTGGCCGGCTTGCTCTTGATCAGCACGAACATCTTTATCCGCTCGTGGATCTCGTGCAGGGTCTTGCGATAGGCGTCCTTCTGCGAACTGGTCGCCGGATCCTCGAAGTTCCAGGCGATGTATTCGCCAGTGCCGGGCAACGCCAGGCACTCCAGCGCGGACTTGTCGCACAGGGTGATCACATAGTCGAACGGCTCGCCGGCGACCTGCTCGACCGACATGCTGAACAGCCCGGCGGTAGAAACGCCAAGGTGCTCCAGCGCATCGCGGGTGCGCGGGTCTACCGCAGTGGGCGCGGTGCCCGCACTGAAGGCTTCGAAATGTTCGGAGTCGGTATGGCGCAGTAGCGCTTCGGCCATCTGCGAGCGCGACGAGTTGGCCACGCAGAGGAACAGGACACGCTTTTTCTGACTCATGTTGATTTCCGTCAAGGATGCACATGAGCGAATATATTATTTTGCGAATATGCAGTAAAGCGAATATGTTTGAGCCATGCGCCCATGACGAGGATAGGCAACCAAGATGACAAATGCGTGTGACACCGCCCTGAAGCAATCCGCAGGCGCGCCCCTGGGGTTCTTCGAGCGTTACCTGACCCTGTGGGTGTTCCTCTGTATCGCGGCCGGTACAGTTCTCGGCATGCTCGCTCCGCAGGCCGCTCAGGCAGTCGGCGCCATGGAAGTTGCCCAGGTGAACATCCCGGTCGGCGTGCTGATCTGGGTGATGATCATCCCCATGCTAATGAAGATCGATTTTGGCTCGCTGCATGAAGTGCGCGGGCAGAAAGCCGGCATCGGCGTCACCCTGTTCGTCAACTGGGTGGTCAAGCCCTTCTCCATGGCCCTGATCGGCTGGCTGTTCGTCAAGATCCTGTTCGCCGACTGGCTGCCGGCCGACCAGCTCGACAGCTACATGGCCGGGCTGATCCTGCTTGGCGCCGCGCCCTGCACGGCGATGGTGTTCGTGTGGAGCAATCTGTGTAACGGCAACGCCAACTTCACCATCAGCCAGGTGGCCCTCAACGACCTGGTGATGGTGTTCGCCTTCGCCCCCATCGTTGCCCTGCTGCTGGGCGTGTCGTCGATCCCGGTGCCCTGGGACACCCTGCTGCTATCGGTGGTGATGTACATCGTCATCCCCCTGGCCATCGCCCAGGCCATACGCGCCCACCTGCTCAAGCGCGGCAAGCCCACCTTCGAAGCGGCCCTGGCGAAAATCTCTCCCTTCTCCATCATCGCTCTGTTGGCCACCCTGGTGCTGCTGTTCTCCTTTCAAGGCCAGGCCATTGTCGAACAACCACTGGTGATCGGCATTCTGGCCATGCCCATCCTGCTGCAGACGCTGCTGATCGCTGCACTCGGCTACTGGCTCAACCGCTCACTGAAGGTACACCATGACGTGGCCGGCCCCTCCACCATGATCGGCGCCTCCAACTTCTTCGAGCTGGCCGTGGCCGTGGCTATCGTGCTCTACGGCTTCGACTCCGGTGCGGCGCTGGCCACCGTGGTCGGCGTGCTGATCGAGGTGCCGGTGATGCTCTGGCTGGTACGCATGGTCAACAAGAGCCGCAACTGGTACGAGCGCGCCTTGCACCGCTAACCAGGGAAATTTTACATCTGGTTACACGCATATACGGATAATGTAATAAGCAAGTCACATAGCCTACGCTAGGGTGTGCCCACCCCCAACACCCTAGGATGCACAACGATGAAAAAGATCGCCCTGACCGCCCTGATGCTCTCCAGCCTCTTCGCCGGCACCGCGCTGGCCAGCCAGTACGACCGGCCTGGCTTCGTCACCGAAGTCGAGGACGGCCGTCTGTGGGTATTTCGCGAGAACTCTCAAGAGCTGAAGGACTTCAAGGCCACTGGCGAGCCGGCCAAGCAGTTCACCGACATCGGCAGCGGCCCGGAGGGCATGACGGTCAAATCCGCTGACGAGCAGACCCTCAAGGATTACCTGCAGGCAGTGAAGAATTAATCATGAGACAAGCGTCGGGCGTATGAAAAGACGATGCGCCTGACGCTCGCAGCCGCCTTCGGGCGGCTTTCTTTTGGACTGGACCGAAAGCCTGATGCAGAACACCCCGGCGCTTTCTTTTTCAGAGAGCACGCGGCAATCGCCGAGAAAGGATTGCGTAGCTAAGTCGTTCCAGAACAGCCAACCAAGCATCAGCCGCCGATGATCTTCATCACGGTGACGCCGCCGGAGAAGGCCAGGTCCTGCTTGTCGCCGAGTGCCTTGACCAGCAGACGCTGCAGCGCCGGCAAGGCCTGGTGACGGGGTTTGTCCAGCAGGTCGCCAACGAAGTGGCGGTTGCTCGACGACAGGCAGCCGTGCAACCAGCCGGTAGACGACAGGCGCAGGCGCGAGCAGGTACGGCAGAACGGCACGCTTTCGTTGGCGATCACGCCGAAATGACCGGCACCGGGAATGGCGTAGCGCATCGCCGTGGCATCCACCGGAGCGCTGGCCTGAACATACTGGTGACGGGTGCCGATCAGCTCGAGCAGCTCCGGCAGACCAACGAATTGCTGGTTGAAGGCATTGGGGTCGCGTGCCAGGTGGCCCATGCGCATCAGTTCGATGAAGCGCAACTCGAAACCCCGCTCCAGGCAGTACTCGAGCAGCGGCAGCACCTGATCGAGGTTCTGCCCGCGCAACGGCACCATGTTGACCTTGATCTTCATCCCGGCTTCGCGCGCCGCTTTCATGCCGGCCAACACGGTGGCCAGGTCGCCGCCGCGGGCGATGCTGCGGAAGGCGTCAGCATCGAGGGTATCGAGGGAAACATTCAGGCGGCGAATACCGCATTCGACCAACAGCGGTAGCTTGCGCTCGAGCAACTGGCCGTTGGTGGTCAGGCTGATATCGTCGAGGCCGAGCTGACTGACCTGGCGCAGGAAAGGCTCCAGACGCGTGCTGACCAGCGGTTCACCACCAGTGATGCGCAAGCGCTCGATGCCGGCTGCTTCGATCAGATAAGCCACGCCACGCGCCATGGCGTCGGCGGAGAGTTCGTCCTGAGCGGCGACCAGACGCTTGCCGTTCGGCACACAGTAGGTGCAGGCGTAGTTGCAGGCGGCGGTCAGGCTGACGCGGAGGTTGCGAAAGCGTCTGCCCTGGCGGTCGACGATCATTGAGAGCTCCAGTTCGTTAAGAACCGGAGTATATCGCTATGTCAGCCACGGCACAGTACCGTGGCCGACATGCCAGGTATCAGGCGTCGCGCTTGCGCTTGTTACCCATGCGTACGCCGATGTCCATGAGGAACTGGAAGAAGCCTTCCTGATCCTCGAGCACATTGCTCCAGAACGGCGAGTGATACAGCGCCACGGCGCCGTGCACCAGGGCCCAGGCTGCGCAATAGTGGAAGTACGGCGGCACGTCTTCCAGCTTACCTTCGGCGATGCGGCCCTTGATCAGCTGGGTCAGACGCTCGAAGTTGGAAGCACGGATCTTGTGCAACTGCTCGACCATTTCCGGCACCTGATTGCCCTTGACCACCTTTTCTTCCAGGCGGTCGAACAGCCGATAGCGCTGCGGATCGCGCATGCGGAACTCGAAGTACGCACGCGACAGCGCTTCTTTGTCACGATCCACGTCGGCCGAATGCAGCAGCTCGTTGAGATCACGCTCGTAGTCGAGCATCAGGCGCAGGTAGATCTCCGCCTTGGACTTGAAGTGCTTGTAGATAGTGCCTTTGCCGATACCGACCGCATCAGCGATCATCTCGACAGTAACGCTGTCTTCTCCTTGTTCGAGGAAGAGTTTCAGCGCGGTATCGAGAATTTCTTGCTCGCGGCGACGGAATTCGCGGACCTTACGGGGTTCTTTCTGCATAAAGGGACTACGGGGTCAAAAATCGAAGCCGCTTATTATGCCCAAATGCGGCCAAATTGCACGGATCATCCGACCATGTACGTGTTTCATGATGAGTTCCCCCTGGAAAATGGACTGCGCTATCTGAACCATGCGGCGGTCGCCCCCTGGCCGAAACGCAGCGCTGAAGCGGTGCGGCGGTTCTCGGAAGCGAACGTGACCAGCGGAGCGCGTGACTATCCCGACTGGCTGAAACTGGAGCGTAGCCTACGCGAACGCCTTGTGCGCCTGATGAACGCACCAAGTACCGGTGATATTGCACTGGTCAAGAATACCTCCGAGGCGCTGTCCTTCGTGGCATTCGGCCTGGACTGGCGAGCCGGCGACCAGGTGATCATCAGCGACGAGGAATTCCCTTCCAACCGCATCGTCTGGCTGGCGCTGGCCGCCCAAGGCGTGGAGGTGATCGAAGTCAATCTCAAGGGCGACGATCCGGAAGCAGCGCTGCTCGCCGCCTTCACCCCGCGAACACGCCTGTTGTCGATCAGCGCCGTGCAGTTCGCCAGCGGCCTGCGCCTGGATCTGCCGCGCCTCGGCCGCGGTTGCCGTCAGCACGGCGTGCTGTTCTGCATCGATGCCATCCAGCAGTTGGGCGCCCTACCCTTCGACGTCCAGGCCTACGACTGCGACTTCGCCATGGCCGACGGCCACAAATGGATGCTCGGCCCGGAGGGCCTGGCGGTGTTCTACTGCCGCAGTGCGGTACGCGACCAGCTGAAACTGCACGAGTACGGCTGGCACATGCTGGAGCACGCCGGCGATTACACCCGCCAGGACTGGCAACCGGCCCGCAGTGCACGGCGCTTCGAATGCGGCAGCCCGAACATGCTCGGCGCCTTCGCCCTGGAGGCGAGTTTGTCGTTGCTCGAAGAAGTGGGCATGGAGCGGGTCGGCGCCTTGCTGGAGGAACGGGTGCAGCGCCTTGACGACGGCATTCGCGCATTACCCGGTGCGGTGATTCATAGCCCGCTCGACTCAGCGCGCCGTGCCGGCATTCTCAACTTCAGCCTGGCAGGCTGGGACAACCCCGCGCTGTATCAACGTCTGCGCGAGGAACAGGTGATCTGCGTGCAGCGCGGTCCAGGCGTACGCCTGTCGCCACATTTCTATACCAGCGAGCAGGTGATCGAAGAGACCCTGGGCCTGCTAACCCAGCTGGCAAAAGGGTGAGGACTCAGCAGCGTCCGCGGTATTCCAAATCCGTTTAAAAAACTCAGGCTTTGGCCTGGACGCTCGCTGATCATGGCTAATACTGGAACTTACTGGTGTGCGGCATCTCCCCCCAAGTGCCCCGCCAGCCAAGGTACCGTGGACCGCGTACCTTGATTTACTCCTAATGGTCTTAACCCGGATTCATCCCCCAGAGTCCGGGTTTTTTTTGCTCAGTGGATCGCCGTTCCCGTAGGGTAGGTTAGCCGCCTGTCACGGTCGCTGACTGCTTCACTGGATCTGGGTGCGGCGTAACCCACCATGGTTGCAACGCCTCACATCGCCTGGTGCGCGGCGCCCCCTACGGGCTGTTATGCGTCAGCCACACCAGCCAACGGGAACAAACGCTTGAAGTTGCTCGAGGTCTGCTCGGCCAGGGTCTCGTAGCTGACGCCACGTAGTACGGCCAGGTACTCGGCCACTTCACGCACGTATTGTGGCAGGTTGGGCTTGCCACGATGCGGCACGGGCGCCAGGTAAGGCGAGTCGGTTTCCACCAGCAGACGGTCAGCCGGCACTTGGCGCGCCACCTCGCGCAGCGCTTCGGCATTGCGGAAGGTGACGATGCCGGACAAAGAGATGTAGAAACCGATGTCCAGCGCGGCCTTGGCCATCTCCCAGTCTTCGGTGAAGCAATGCAGCACGCCGGCCTGCGGCAGCGCCGCTTCGCGCAACAACGTCAGGGTGTCGGCGCGAGCCTCGCGGGTATGCACGATTACCGGCTTGCCCGTAATGCGCGCTGCCTCCAGATGCAGACGGAAGGAGGCCTGCTGCAGCGCAGCGGATTCCGGCTCGTAGTGGTAATCCAGACCGGTCTCACCAATGGCCACCACTTTTGGATGTGCCAGCTCGCCCAGTAGCCAGTCCAGCGCAGGCTCGGCGCCCGGCTCGAGATCCAGCGGATGCACGCCCACCGAGCAATCGACATCGGCATAGCGCTCGGCCAGGCCCTTGACCGTGGCGGCGTTGTCAGCGCTGACGCCAATACACAGGAAATGCCCGACGCCGGCTGCGCGCGCTGCATCAAGAGCAGCATCCAGCGAGCCGCCATGGGCAGCGAGGTCGAGACGATCAAGGTGGCAATGGGAGTCGATCAGCACAGCAGGAGAACTCGGGCAAATGGAAAGCCCGAATTGTAATCGAAAGTGGCAGGCGCCTGGACGCTCTGGGGGAGATGCTTCGGCCGCGAAGACAGTGAACTCGCGGCCAGCGGGTTACATGGTGTGAGTCGGCCGGTCGGACTTCAGCGCGCCAGCGAGGTAGGTTTCGATCTTGTTGCGAGCGGTGTTATCGCCATCGTTGAACTGCACGCCGACACCGGCAGCACGGTTGCCCTGGGCGCCTTTAGGGGTGATCCACACCACCTTGCCGGCCACCGGAATCTTCTCCGGCTCATCCATCAGGTTAAGCAGCATGAACACTTCGTCACCGAGCTTGTAGCTCTTGTTGGTGGGAATGAAGAGGCCGCCATTCTTGATGAAAGGCATGTAGGCCGCGTACAACACGGACTTGTCCTTGATGGTCAGGGACAGAATTCCGTTACGGGGACCCAGATTGGGTGGCAGGCTCATCAGCGCATTCCTAGCGTTTATTGCTTAATGGCTGATTCTAGGGCTTGTTCATGCTCATGCGCAAACAACCGGGCGGCAGGCAGCCAGCAGAATGTGACGCCCTGCCGAATCCGACTCTCGCACCAGTCAGCCGCGATCCTGTCCTGGCAAGGCGGCCCACTGCACCAGCAAGGCTTCCAGTAGCAGCACACGATTGAGGTTGGCTTTACCCATCACCTTCTGCCTTTGCGCGAGCAGCCATTCCTGAATCGCCAATACCTTGGCCTGCGCGCTCTTGTCCGCCAGGTACTGCACCACCTTGCGCATATCGACCTGGCCCAGGCCTTGCTCATCCTTGGTCAGTTGGTAGCGCAACATCAGTTGCGCCCAGTCGCAGAACCAGTCGAACAGCAGATTCAGCGGCAGTGAGTTCCAGCTTTCCGCCAGTTGGCTCGGGGAGACCTGCTGCTTGAGCAGTTTCTTCACGCCCTCCACAGCCTGCGCACGCTGCTCGCGCACGCCTTGCGCCTGCAAACGCACGGCGGCCAGTGGCGAACCCGCCGCCAGAGTCAGCAGATCGCTTCGTTCATCGTCACCCAGTTCGGGCAGTGCCTGGGCCAGCCAGGCCAGGCTCATCGCCTCGCTCGGCAATGGGCAGGCCTGCTGCACGCAGCGACTCTTGATGGTCGGTAGCAGGCGGCTGGGCTGGTGGCTGATGAGCAGCAGCACGGTATTGCCGGAGGGTTCTTCCAGGCTTTTCAGCAGCGCGTTGGCGGCGTTGAGGTTCATCGCCTCGGCCGGCTCCAGCAGCACAACCTTGCGCCCACCGAGCTGCGCGGTCTGCACCACGAAGTCGACCAGCTCACGCACCTGATCGACCTTGATCGGCTTGTCCGCCTCCTCGGGCTCCAGCACGTAGTTGTCCGGGTGAGTACCGGCAGCCAACAGATGACAGGATTTACAGTTGCCACAGGCATCCAGCCCATTCGGGTTCTGGCACAGCAGGCGCGCCATCAGGCGCTCGGCCAACACACGCTTGCCGATGCCGGCCGGACCATGCAGCAGGTAGGCATGGGCGTGCTGGCTACGCCCGGCGAGTTGCTGCCAGAGCGCTTGTTGCCAGGGATAGACATCAGCCACGGCAAGCCTCCAGCAGACTCGGCAGCAAGGCATCGATATCGGCCTGCACCTGAGCCAGGGTCTGCCCCGCGTCCAGCACGCGATATCGTTGTGGCGCCTGCTCGGCGCGCTGCAGATAGGCCTGACGTACCGCTTCGAAGAAGCCACGGCCTTCCTGCTCGAAACGATCCAGGCGACCGCGAGCCGCGGCGCGAGCCAGACCGATCTCCACCGGCAGATCGAAAATCAGCGTCAGATCAGGGCGCAGCTCGCCCTGAACGAACTGCTCCAGTTGCGCGATACGTTCGATGGAAAGACCCCGACCACCGCCCTGGTAGGCGTAGGTGGCATCAGTGAAACGGTCGCACAGCACCACGCTGCCCTTGGCCAGAGCCGGACGAATGACCTGCTGCAGATGCTGGGCACGGGCAGCGAATACCAGCAGCAACTCGGCATCGGCGGCCATCGGCTCATCGCTCGGATCAAGCAGCAATTCACGGATCCGCTCGGCCAGCGGCGTGCCGCCGGGTTCACGAGTCAGCAGCACATCGATGCCCTGCTCGCGCAGGCGCTCGGCCAGATATTCGCGATTGGTGCTTTTGCCGGCGCCTTCCGGGCCTTCCAGGGTAATAAACAGACCAGTCACGGGTTGCCCTTATTCGGTTTCGGCCGCCGCGCGTGGCGCGGGGCTGGAGCGGTAGTCGGCGCGACGCTTGAGCTGGTATTCGCGCACCGCGCGGTTGTGCTCGGCCAGGGTGTTGGAGAACACATGGCTACCGTCGCCTCGCGCGACGAAATACAGGGTGGTGCCATCAAGCGGGTTGAGCGCCGCGTGAATCGCCTCGCGGCCGACCATGGCGATCGGCGTCGGCGGCATGCCGTCGATGGTGTAGGTGTTGTAAGGCGTTGGCGTACGCAGGTCGGCGCGGGTGATGCGGCCGTTGTAGCGCTCGCCCATGCCGTAGATGACGGTGGGGTCGGTCTGCAGGCGCATGCCCATGCGCAGGCGACGCACGAACACGCCGGCAATCTCGCCGCGCTCTTCGGGTACACCGGTTTCCTTCTCGATCATCGAGGCCATGATCAACGCGTCGTACGGCTCGCGATAGGGCAAACCCTCGGCGCGCTTCTGCCACTCTTCTGCCAACACGCTCTCAAGACGGACGTTGGCCTGCTTGAGCAGGTCCTCGTCGCTCATACCACGCACGTAGCGATAGGTATCGGGGAAGAAACGCCCTTCCGGGTTCTGCCCGGCCAGGCCCAGGCGCTCCATCAACTGGGCATCGCTGAGATCGGCCAGGCGCTGCTCCAGACGCTCCTGGCGAGCCAGAGCGGCGCGCACCTGGCGGAAGTTCCAGCCCTCGACCAGGGTCAGGCTGTACTGCACCACCTCACCGCGTTGCCACAGGCCGAGCATGTCTCGCGCAGTTTGCTGCGGCAGCAGGCGGTATTCGCCGCTGTGCATGGCCGGAGCCCGCAGGTTGAAGCGCCAGTAAAGGCGCAGCCAGAAGGCGTTGTCGATCACGCCCTCCGCCTCCAGGCGATTGAGCAGGCCGCTCGGCGTGGCGCCGGACGGCACCTCCAGGAGTCTTTCCTCAGTCAGATGCAGAGGCTGCTCCAGCGCTCTCTGCTGCTGCCAGGCGGCCCCCACGACGAGCAGCGCAGCCAGTAGCACGCCGCACTCAAGCAGCACCAGGATCTTGCGTAGCACCAGTTATTTACTCAGTAGGTCGCAGACGATGGCCTGCAGTTTACGGGTGAGCGGCCCGACCGACCAGTGTCGCTCTTGCAATGCCCGCACAGGCCAGATGCCGTAAAGGCTGTTGCAGAGAAAGACTTCATCGGCATCCAGCAGTTCGTCGAAGGAAATATCGCGTAACTCGACAGTCAGCCCGAGCAACTGCGCCTGCTGCAGGATCTCGGCACGCATCACGCCGGACACGCCACAGCGCGACAGATCGGCCGTCACCAGCCCGCCGTCGACGACCAGGAACAGGTTGCTGTACACGCCCTCGATGACCCGACCACTGCTGTCACGCATCAGGCCCTCGGCGTGCTCGGCGTCCTGCCATTCGGCGCGCGCCAGTACCTGCTCCAGGCGGTTGAGGTGCTTGAGCCCGGCCAGCAAGGGCTGCTCGGCCAGACGCGTCACACAAGGGAAGAGACGAACACCCTGCTCGGTATGGACGGCAGGGTACTGCGGCAACGGCGCCGCCTGCAGGATGCGCAGCGGCTGGCAGGGCTGCGGCGGCGCGTAGCCGCGCTGACCTTCGCCACGGGTGACGATCAGCTTGGCCACGCCGTCGCCCAGTTGCCTGGCGAAAGCCTGCAACTCGCTGTTCATCAGCATCAGATCGAGGGGAATGGACAAACGCCGGCAGCCCTCAGCCAGGCGCGCCATATGCCGCGCCAACAGCGGGATGCGTCCGCCACGAACGGCGATGGTCTCGAACAGACCATCGCCGTAAGCCAGGCCACGGTCACGAACCGACAACTGCTCGCCGGGCGCACCGTTGACCCAGCTCAGCATCAGCCGTTGAACCGACGGAACAGCAGCGAGCCGTTGGTACCGCCGAAGCCGAAGGAGTTCGACAGCGCGATTTCGATCGGCATGGCTTTGGCCTGGTGCGGCACGAAGTCCAGGTCGCAACCTTCGTCGGGCTCATCCAGGTTGATGGTGGGCGGTGCCACCTGATCACGGATCGCCAGAATGCTGAAGATCGCCTCCACCGCGCCCGCTGCACCGAGCAAGTGACCGGTCATGGACTTGGTCGAGCTGACCGACAGTTTGTAGGCATGCTCACCGAACACGCTCTTCACTGCCGCGGCTTCGGCCAGGTCGCCCGCCATGGTCGAGGTGCCATGGGCGTTGATGTACTGCACCTGATCGGCATTGATACCGGCATCACGCAGGGCAGCCGCCATGCAGCGCGCCGCACCTGCGCCATCCTCGGGTGGTGAGGTCATGTGGAAGGCGTCTCCGCTCATGCCGAAGCCGATCAGCTCGGCATAGATGGTGGCACCACGCGCCTTGGCGTGTTCCAGCTCTTCCAGCACCAGGGCGCCGGAGCCGTCGGACAGGACGAAGCCATCACGGCCCTTGTCCCATGGACGGCTGGCCCTGGTCGGCTCGTCATTGCGAGTCGACAGCGCACGCGCCGCACCGAAGCCGCCCATGCCCAGGCCGCAGGCCGCCATCTCGGCGCCACCGGCGACCATCACGTCAGCTTCGCCATAGGCGATGTTGCGTGCGGCCATGCCGATGCAGTGAGTACCGGTGGTACACGCCGTGGCGATGGCGTAGTTAGGCCCCTGCAGACCCAAATGGATCGACAGGAAACCGGAAATCATATTGATGATCGAGCCCGGCACGAAGAACGGCGAAATGCGCCGTGGCCCCTGCTCGTGCAACGATTTGCAGTTGTTCTCGATATTGGTCAGGCCACCGATGCCGGAGCCCATGGCCACACCGATACGCTCACGATTGGCGTCAGTGATGTCCAGGCCGGAATCACGCACGGCCTGAAAGCAGGCAGCGAGACCGTACTGGATGAAAAGGTCGAGCTTGCGCGCCTCCTTGGCGGAGAGATATTCCTCGACGTTGAAGCCCTTTAGCGACCCGCCAAAACGGGTGGAGTAGGCCGACAGGTCCATGTGCTCGATCAGGCCGATGCCACTGCGCCCGGCCAAAATGCCCTGCCAGCTGCTCGGCACATCGTTACCCAGCGGCGACAGCATGCCCATACCGGTAACCACGACGCGTCTACGCGACACAGCAATCTCCTCTTGTTCTACTCAGGCGCCACATGCGCCTTGCACGTAAAGAAAAACCGCACGCCTGATTAGGGCAGTGCGGCTTTTCTCGATCAGAAAGCTGACTGTGACTTATTGCGCGTGGGCAGTCACGTAGTCGATAGCTTCCTGAACGGTGGTGATTTTCTCAGCTTGCTCGTCCGGGATCTCGGTCTCGAATTCTTCCTCGAGAGCCATCACCAGCTCAACGGTGTCAAGAGAGTCGGCACCCAGGTCTTCAACGAAGGAAGCGCTGTTGGTTACTTCCTCTTCCTTGACGCCAAGTTGCTCAGCAACGATTTTCTTGACGCGTTCTTCGATGGTGCTCATACCTTGTTTTCACTCCTATTGGACAAATCCAGGCAGCTGGTAGCGGCCAAGTGTATAGAAAGGGTTTTTAGCATTTCAAGCTGAATGCCGGGGAGCCCCCAGGAACACTTCAACGATCTGTCTATAAACCTGTTGCAGCTTTATAACGGATTTTAGACAGCGACTATGACAGTTTTCTGATGGCTCGCGTCACATTCGAGAGCCTCCGGACATTCGGAGGCGCCCTTTTTAGCTCATGTACATACCGCCATTCACCGGGATAGTAGCCCCAGTGACGTAACCTGCGCCATCAGAAGCCAGGAAACCGACCACCTTGGCGATCTCTTCGGCCTGACCCAGACGGCCCAGCGGAATCTGCGTCAGTAGGGCGTCACGCTGGCCTTCCGGCAGCTCACGGGTCATATCGGTGTCGATGAAACCTGGAGCCACCGAGTTGACCGTGATACCACGCGAACCCACTTCACGCGCCAGGGCACGACTGAAACCTTCCAGACCGGCCTTGGCGGCAGCGTAGTTGACCTGACCGGCATTGCCCATCGCACCGACCACGGAGCCGATGTTGATGATGCGCCCGAAACGTGCCTTGGTCATGCCACGCAGCACAGCCTTGGACAGACGGTAGAGGCTGTTCAGGTTGGTATTGATGACATCATGCCATTCGTCGTCCTTCATCCGCAGCATCAGGTTATCGCGGGTGATGCCAGCGTTGTTGACCAGGATCAGCGGCTGACCAAGATGTTGCTGGATATGTTCGAGGGTGGTGGCAACCGATTCGTCATTGCTTACGTCGAGCACCAGGCCGGCGCCTTCGACACCATTGGCCTTGAGGGTTTCCGCGATGCGCTCGGCACCCGAGGCGCTCGTAGCAGTGCCGATGACGATGGCGCCCTGACGACCCAGTTCCAGGGCGATTGCCTGACCGATGCCACGGCTGGCGCCGGTGACCAGCGCGACCTTACCTTGCAGACTCATGTTCGTTCTCCTTTCTCAAGCCAACGCAGCGCGAGCAGCGGCGAAAGCTTCGGGGGTATCCAGGTTGTAAGTGTTGATGCCTTTGACACAGCGCTTGTTCAGGCCGCCCAGCACCTTGCCAGGACCGCACTCGACCAGATCGGTCACACCCTGCTCTGACAGCCGCACCATCGACTCGACCCAGCGTACCGGGCTGTAGAGCTGCGCCAGCAGATCAGCCTTGAGAGTGGCCAGATCGGACACCACGGCGGCACTGACGTTCTGCACCAGCGGGATCTGCGGCGCCTGCCAGTTCAGCGCCTCGACCGACTCGGCGAAACGCTCGGCGGCCGGCTTCATCAGGGCGCAGTGCGACGGCACACTGACCGGCAGCGCCATGGCGCGCTTGGCACCACGAGCCTTACACGCCTCGATGGCACGCTCGACGGCAGCTGCGCTGCCGGCGATAACCACCTGGCCAGGGGCGTTGAAGTTGACCGCGCTGACTACATCGCCCTGCGCGGCTTCGACACAGGCGGCCAGTACGTCGGCATCTTCCAGACCGAGGATGGCGGCCATGCCGCCCTGCCCGGCCGGCACAGCCTGCTGCATCAGTTGACCACGACGTTCTACCAGCTTCACCGCATCAGCAAAGGCGATGCTCCCTGCGGCGACCAGCGCGGAATATTCACCCAGGCTATGACCGGCAACGAAAGCCGGCCTGGCACCGCCATCGGCCTGCCACAGACGCCACAGGGCGATGGAAGCAGTGAGGATGGCCGGCTGGGTCTTGTCGGTCTGGTTCAGTTGCTCTTCCGGACCTTGCTGGGTCAGTGCCCAGAGGTCGTAGCCGAGCGCTTCGGACGCCTCGCCGAAAGTATCGAGCACCAGCTTCTGCTGGGCGCCGTGGTCGGCAAGCATGGCCAGGGCTTGCGAGCCTTGGCCGGGGAAGACGAATGCGAGGGATGCAGACATGAATAAGTCCCTTGAGTCGAAAAACCAACGCCAGGCGAGCCTGGCGCAGCAAGCTGACAGTTGGATGACAGGCTGCGTGCCGCGGTCACATTCCGCCACAGCCCATGCCCTGAAAACGTGACGAGTTTACAGCAACAAGTCCTCGAGGCGACCATGCAGTCGCTGCGGCAAATTCTCCTGCACCTCGCGCAGCGCACAGCGAATGGCACTCTGAAAGCTTTCCTGACCAGCCGCACCATGACTCTTGACCACGATGCCCTGCAGCCCGAGAAAGCTCGCACCATTGTGCCGTGCCGGCGCCAGATCAGCCTTGAGGCGGCGCAGCAGCGGCATCGCCAGGGCACCAATCGCCTGGGCGAACAACCCCTCGCTGAACAGCGTCTCGACCCGACCGGTGATCATCCTGGCCAGGCCTTCGCTGGATTTGAGCAGGATATTGCCAACGAAACCGTCGCACACCACGACATCGGCTTCGCCGCGATACATGCCGTCACCCTCTATGTAGCCGATGAAGTTCAGCCCATGCGCCTGCTGCAGCATATTGGCCGCCAGCTTGACCTGCTGATTGCCCTTGATGTCTTCGGTACCGACATTGAGCAAGGCGACCCGCGGCCGAGACACGCCCAGCGTCTCGGCCGCCACAGCGCCCATGATCGCGAACTGATAGAGGTGCTCGGCACTGCAATCGACATTGGCGCCCAGATCCAGCAGGTAGCAGTGACCGCGCTCGGTGGGAATCGGGCTGACCATGGCCGGCCGATCGATACCCGGCAGCGTCTTCAGCACGTAACGCGACAGCGCCATCAGCGCTCCGGTATTGCCGGCACTGACGCAGGCATGCGCCTGGCGCTGACGCACCAGCTCCAACGCCACGCGCATCGAGGCATCGGGCTTGCCGCGCAGCGCCTGAGCCGGACGTTCGTCCATGGCGATCACTTCACTGGCGTGATGAACCTGCAGGCGCGAGCGATCGACGCCGGACTGGCGAGCGAGCTGTTCTTCGATGAGGGGAGCTTGGCCGACGAGGGCCAGGTGCAACGAGGGGAACTCGGCCAGCGCAGAAATGCAGGCCGGAACAATGCAGTGGGGACCGAAGTCCCCACCCATTGCATCAATCGCGATGATCGAGGCAGACAAGGATTACTCGTCAGCGCCCTTGTCGATCACTTTGCGACCGCGGTACACGCCTTCCGGAGAAACGTGGTGGCGCAGGTGAACTTCACCGGTGCTCTTCTCTACGGACAGGGTGCTGGCCTCGAGGGCGTCGTGCGAACGACGCATGTCGCGGGCGGAACGGGATTTTTTGTTCTGCTGAACAGCCATAACTCATTAACTCCTAAACGTTTGGGTCACGCTTTAACTGCGCCAATACACTGAACGGGTTGGACCGCGATACCTCGTCCTCGCCCGGCTCGGGCTCATCGAGACCGCCCGGCTGCTGGCAATCACCTGGGGCATGAGCAGGAACGATGGGCAAGGCGAGAAGCAACTCTTCCTCGACCAGACCAAGCAGCTCCAGCGGCTCTTCGCCCACTTCCAGCACGTCGTAGCCCTTCGGCAAGGACTGAGTGTTCGCTCCAACCCGAACCACGGCGTATTCACATTCGCTGCGGATGGGTAGCGCGACCAGCTCCAGACAACGCTGGCAGACCATTTTGACCTCAACCTCGAGCTCACTGCGGATAACCACGGTTTTCTGCTCGTCACGGGCGAAATGAAACTTCGCCTGCACCACACCCGCCGTATCGGCAAGCGGGTCGCAGAGACGCGGCAGGCTGGCCAGTTCGAGCTGCCCTTCGAGGGTAGCTTCGCGGTCGGCTAGCTTGCGCGGATCAACGTGAGGTGGAATCGGCCCATTCAACATAGGCGCAGCATTCTAGGGATGCACCCTGCCCATGTCAAAGGAAATTCGGCCTGTCTTCGAATGGTGTCGATCAGTAGAATTCCTCGCTCATCTATATAAAGGAAGAGAACATGCCCGCGCTGCTGCTCGCCTCCAGCTCACCCTATCGCCGCGAGCTGCTCGAACGCCTGCAACTGGCCTTTACCTGGCAGTCACCGAGCATCGATGAAAGCCGCCGCGAGAGTGAAGCAGCCATCGACCTGGTCAAGCGCCTGGCCGAAGAAAAGGCCCACGCCCTCGCCGCCAGCCATCCTGACCACCTGATCATCGGCTCGGACCAGGTCGCCGTACTCGGCGATGGACAAATACTCGGCAAGCCCCACAACCTGCCGAGAGCCCAGCAACAGCTGCGCGCCGCCAGCGGCAGCAGCGTCACCTTCCTCACCGGCCTGGCACTCCTCAACTCGAACACCGGCAAATGCCAGGTCGAATGCGTGCCCTTCACCGTGCACTTTCGCCAACTCAGCGATGAGCAAATCCTGCGCTACCTGCAGCGCGAACAGCCGTTCGACTGCGCCGGCAGCTTCAAATCGGAAGGCCTGGGCATCAGCCTGTTTCGCAGCACCGAAGGAGAGGACGCCACCAGCCTGATCGGCCTGCCGCTGATTCGCCTGGTGGACATGCTACTGAACGAAGGCGTCGAGATTCCTTGAGAGGGCGTCTACAAAATGGCTGCACTTGGCAATACTGCGTTGAAAACGATCTCGAAATGCTCATTTACAGCACGTAAACTCCGCTTTCTCGATCATTTTCGCCTTGTCTTGCCTTCGTTCGCCTATCTTGTAAACACTCTCTGAGCCCTCAATGAAGAAGGCCCGCTCAGCGGGCCCTCCCTTTACCTGTCAGCGCAGCGTCGGCCCCTGGAAGCCCATCCACAACGCGATGCGATCCGCCACACTGGTACCCAGTCGCTTGGCGAAGCGATCAAATGGCGTATCACGCTGAGTGAAGTCGACCATCTCTTTCTGACCAATCACCTCGCGCGCCACATAACTGGCACTACCCAGCGCATCGACCAAACCCAACTGCAGCGCCTGCTCACCCGACCAGACCAAGCCCGAGAACAGTTCGGGATGCTCGTCCGCCTTGAGACGCTCACCACGCCCCTTCTTCACGCTTTCGATGAACTGGCGATGCGTGGTGTCCAGCACCCCTTTCCAGAAGCGGGTTTCCTCTTCTTTCTGTGGCTGGAACGGATCGAGAAATGCCTTGTGCTCGCCCGAGGTATAAACCCGGCGCTCCACACCAAGCTTCTCCATGGTTTCGACGAAGCCGAAACTGGCTGCCGTGACACCGATGGAGCCGACCAAGCTGGCTTTGTCGGCATAGATCTCATCAGCCGCACTGGCGATGTAGTAGGCACCGGAGGCACCCAGATCACTGATCACCGCATAGACCTTGGTCTGCGGATATTCGCCGCGCAAACGACGGATCTCGTCATAGATGTAGCCAGACTGCACCGGACTGCCGCCCGGGCTATTGATGCGCAGGATCACACCTTTGGTATTGGTGTCTTCGAAGGCAGCACGCAGACTGCCCACCACCTTGTCGGCACTGGCCTCTTCACGGTCAGCGATCATGCCGCGAATTTCGATCAGCGCGGTATGCGCCTCAGTGGTTGAGGCTTTTTTCAGGTCGAGCACCGGCAGCACCAGCGCCAGCGCACCGAACAGATAGATAAAGGTCAGCAGCTTGAAAAAGATGCCCCAGCGACGCGAGCGACGCTGCTCCTGAACACTGGAAAGCAGTGCCTTTTCCAGCAACTTCCAGCTTTTGGCATCCTCGCCCGACGAAGACGATGACTTCCACTCATCCGACATGCTCACTCACCTCTGCAGGACGCTGCGCATGACGGCCTTCCAGCCATGCACGCAGCTCATTGAATTCATTGATCGCCAAACGCGGCGAGCACTCGCGCAGCACCGACAACGGCTGCGCACCGAAACCTACCGCCACGGCATCCATCCCGGCATTGCGCGCCATCAGCAGATCGAAGGTCGAATCCCCCACCATCAGCGCGCGCTCGGGCTGCACCCGGCAATGCGCAAGAATCTCATGCAGCATCAGCGGATCGGGCTTGCTTGCCGTCTCGTCGGCGCAACGGGTGATATCGAAGTAATCCAGCCAACCCTTGTCAGCCAGCACCCGATGCAACCCATTTCGCCCCTTGCCGGTGGCCACGGCAAGACGATAACCCTGATCACGAAAGACCTCGAGCGACTCGCGCACCCCCCCGAACAGTGGCGACGGCTCGGTTTCCAGCGCCAGATACTGCTCGCTGTAGGCACGCCGGATGGTTTCGATTCGCAGCGGCTCATCGAGTTCCGGGTAAAGCGTGCGAATCGCCACACCCAGCTCCAGACCAATGATCCCGCGCACCGCGACATCGGTGCAGCGCGGAACGCACGCCACATCGGCAGCACGGTGCATGGCCTCGACGATACGGCCGATGGAATCCACCAGCGTGCCGTCCCAATCGAAAATCAGTAGCTGATAATCAGGCACTCAGACGCTCCAGGGTCTTCGCCCACATCTCATCCACCGGCGCCTCGAGCTTCAGCACGCCGCCATCGGGCAGCGGCACGTGCAACTCGTAGGCATGCAGGAACAGCCGCTTGCCGCCCAGCTCGCGAATCTCGCGGGAGAAGTCGTCGTCGCCGTATTTGCTGTCACCAGCGATACCATGACCCGCGTATTGGGCGTGCACACGAATCTGATGGGTACGACCAGTGATCGGCCTGGCTTCGACCAGCGTGGCGAACTCACCGAAACGGCGCAGCACGCGAAATACCGTGAGCGCCTCCTTGCCCTCGGGATTCACCTCGACCATACGCTCGCCGGAGCGCAGGTTGCTTTTCAGCAGCGGCGCGGCGATCTGCTTCTTGGCGGTCGCCCAGTGGCCGCGCACCAGCGCCATGTAGCGCTTGTCCACGCCATCGCCGCGCAATGCCTCATGCAGATGGCGCAGCATGCTGCGCTTCTTGGCGATCATCAGCAGGCCGGACGTATCACGATCGAGGCGGTGCACCAGCTCCAGATCCTTGGCATCGGGACGCAACTGGCGAAACGCCTCGATCACGCCGTAATTCAAGCCGCTGCCACCATGCACGGCGATACCGGCCGGCTTGTTCAGCACGATCAGCGCCTTGTCCTCATAAACGATGGCGGCTTCTAGGCGCTGCAGCAGCCCCTGCGCCAGCGGCTCGGGCTCATCGCGCTCGGCCAAGCGCAGCGGCGGCACGCGCACCACGTCACCAGCCTGGAGCTTGTACTCGGGCTTGATCCGCCCCTTGTTAACCCGCACTTCGCCCTTGCGCAGAATGCGGTAAATCAGGGTCTTGGGCACGCCCTTGAGCTGTGTCCTGAGGAAGTTGTCGATGCGTTGGCCGGCGAGTTCCGGTGCAACCTCGATCAGCTGAACGCCGGAGGTTGGAGAGGCAGGAGTAGTCATCGCGCAATCATAACAATTTTTTATGGAATTGAAGCACTTAATCATTGCTGCTATAGTCGCGAACGCCGCCAAAAGCGGCCTGGCTTGCGGATGAATGCCAAACTTGCCATCCCCTGCCCGCGCAAACGTATTTGGACGTGAGGCCGTCCGACGGATTCTTCAGGTTAGAAAGGCCGCAAAAGGCCACGAAGACTTCGGAAATAAAGCCTTGAGTATGATGCGCGATTCGCCCACCGGGCGGTCGCGGTAACTGACAACCGCTGCGGAATCCGCGCGCGGCACCCGATTTTCAGCGATACGTGTAGGGTGGAGATGTACAACTGTCGGACTGCGTAGCATATCGCTTGATCAAAGACGCCTCATCTCGTCCGCTACCGCCAGTTGATTCCTCTTCCTGACTGAGTGCTTTCTGTCACCACAGCAAGCAGGAGACGTCCGTCGCGACCGCGGCCTGATAATGGCTGACCGTCGCTAGACAGTGGAACGATTTACGACCGTTTCTGACGCGCCTGACACCGACCCTGAGAGTCGTGTGTGCCTAACGTGGCTTCCGCTAGCCCCGGAACCCATTGGTACCACATGAAAAGAATGCTAATTAACGCGACTCAGCCTGAAGAGTTGCGTGTTGCCCTGGTAGATGGCCAAAAACTCTACGACCTGGACATCGAGTCCGGCGCCCGCGAACAAAAAAAGGCCAACATCTACAAAGGCCGTATCACCCGCGTTGAACCCAGCCTCGAAGCCGCCTTCGTCGACTTCGGCTCCGAACGCCACGGCTTCCTCCCCCTCAAAGAAATCTCCCGCGAATACTTCTCCAAGGCCCCTGAAGGCGGCCGCGTCAACATCAAGGACGTGCTCAAGGAAGGCCAGGAAGTCATCGTCCAGGTCGAGAAAGAAGAACGCGGCAACAAGGGCGCAGCCCTGACCACCTTCATCAGCCTGGCCGGTCGTTACCTGGTGCTGATGCCGAACAACCCACGTGCTGGTGGCATCAGCCGCCGTATCGAAGGCGAAGAGCGCAACGAATTGCGTGAAGCGCTGAATGGCCTTAACGCTCCGGCCGACATGGGCCTGATCGTGCGCACTGCCGGCCTCGGCCGCTCCAGCGAAGAAATGCAGTGGGACCTCGACTACCTGCTGCAACTGTGGAGCGCCATCAAGGAAGCCTCCACCAGCCGCCCTGCCCCGTTCCTGATCTATCAGGAATCCAACGTCATCATCCGCGCCATCCGCGACTACCTGCGCCAGGACATCGGCGAAGTGCTGGTCGATAGCGTCGAAGCCCAGGAAGAAGCCCTGAGTTTCATCCAGCAGGTGATGCCGCAGTACGCCAGCAAGATCAAGCTGTACGAAGACAGCGTGCCGCTGTTCAACCGCTTCCAGATCGAAAGCCAGATCGAAACCGCCTTCCAGCGTGAAGTGAAACTGCCGTCCGGTGGTTCCATCGTCATCGACCCGACCGAGGCCCTGGTTTCCATCGACATCAACTCGGCGCGCGCCACCAAGGGCAGCGACATCGAGGAAACCGCGCTGCAGACCAACCTGGAAGCGGCCGAAGAAATCGCCCGCCAACTGCGCCTGCGTGATATCGGCGGCCTGATCGTCATCGACTTCATCGACATGACCCCGGCCAAGAACCAGCGCGCCGTCGAAGAGAAGGTGCGTGAAGCCCTGGAAGCCGACCGCGCCCGCGTTCAGGTCGGCCGCATCTCGCGCTTCGGCCTGCTGGAAATGTCCCGTCAGCGCCTGCGTCCGTCCCTCGGCGAGACCAGCGGCATCGTCTGCCCGCGCTGCAACGGTCAAGGCATCATCCGTGACGTCGAATCCCTGTCGCTGGCCATCCTGCGCCTGATCGAAGAAGAAGCGCTGAAGGATCGCACCGCCGAAGTCCGCGCTCAGGTACCGATCCCGGTCGCCGCCTTCCTGCTCAACGAGAAGCGCAACTCGATCACCAAGATCGAACTGCGCACCCGTGCGCGTATCGTGATCCTGCCGAATGATCACCTGGAAACCCCGCATTTCGAAGTGCAGCGCCTGCGTGACGACAGCCCGGAAGCCCTGAGCGGCCAGACCAGCTACGAAATCGCCGCCACCGCAGAAACCGAAGAAACCGCTGCCCAGCCGGCCGCCGCCACGCGCACCCTGGTTCGCCAGGAAGCCGCGATCAAGGCCGCACCGCGCAGCAGCGCCCCGGTCGCTGCCGAGCCTCAAGCACCGCTGGCTCCGACCAAAGCGCCTGAACCGAGCCTGTTCAAGGGCCTGGTGAAGTCTCTGGTCAGCCTGTTCGCCGGCAAGGAAGAAGAAGCCAAACCTGCAGTAGTCGAGAAGAAGAACAACGAGCGTCCGCCGCGCGAAGAGCGCCGCAACGGTCGTCAGCAGAGCCGTAACCGTGGCGGTCGCCGCGATGACGAGCGCAAACCTCGTGAAGAGCGCGCCCCGCGTGAAGAGCGTCAGGCCCGTGAACCGCGTGAAGAACGCCAACCTCGCGAAGAGCGTGCCCCGCGTGAAGAACGCGCCCCACGTGAGCCGCGCGAAGGTCAGGAAAATCGCCGTGAGCGCAAGCCGCGCGAAGAACGCGCCCCGCGTGAAGAGCGCGTGCGTGAACTGCGTGAACCACTCGATGCCGATGCTGGTAACGAGCAACGCGAAGAGCGTGCCGAGCGCCAGCCGCGCGGTGAACGTCAGGAGCGTCAGCGTCAACCGCGTGAAGAGCGTCAGCCGCGTGCCGAGCAAACCGAGGCCCTGCAGGACGAAGCACTGCCGAACGAAGAGCAGATGCAGGACGATGAGCAGGACAGCAACGATGGCGAGCGTCCACGTCGCCGTTCCCGCGGTCAGCGTCGTCGCAGCAATCGTCGCGAACGTCAGCGTGATGCCGATGGCAACCTGATCGAGAGCGCCGAGAACAGCGAAGCTGCCGGTAACGACGCCCAGGCCGTCACCCCGGTTGCCGTGGCTACTGCCGCCGCCGTGGTTGCAGAAAGCGTCGATAGCAGCGAAGCCATTGCCAGCGAGGCTCCGGTCAGCGAGGCTCCGGCCGTCGAAGCACCCTCTGTTCAGGTTGAAGAAGCCCCTGCTGCTCAACCGGTGGAGGCGCAAGCCGAGGCTGCTGTGAGTGAAGTGGTCGAAGCCGCTCCGGCCACAGAGAAAGCAGTTGAAGCAGAACCGGTCGCAGTCGAAACCCCTGCTGCCGTTGAAGCGCCAGTTGCCGAACCGGTCGCTCAAGCTGAGCCGACTGTCGAAGTCGCCCAGGAGCCTGCTCCGGCACCGGTCGAACAAGCATCTGCTGCCGCACCGATTCCAGCCAATGCCACTGGCCGTGCGCCGAACGACCCGCGCGAAGTGCGTCGTCGTCAGCGTGAAGCTGAGCGCCTGGCGCGCGAAGCTGCACAGGCCGCCGCTGCAGCCCCGGCTGTAGAAGCTGCCCCAGTAGTCGACGCCGCTCCGGTCGCTGAAGCAAGCGCCCCGGCAGAAGCCGAAGCCGCTATAGTCGAAACAGCTCCTGTAGTCGAGCCGGTCGCTGAAGCCGAAGCCACCTCTGTCGTCAGCGAGCAAAGCGTGAGCGAAGCGGTAGAGCAAGCGCAGCCGGAAGAAGAAACTCAAGCCGACAAGGAGGAGGTCAAGCCTCAGGCTTGACCCTTCTGCGGTAACAAAAAAGGGGATGCCTAGGCATCCCCTTTTTCATTTCCGTCACTGGTAGCCCGGATGCAATCCGGGAGCGGCATTCACCGGTTCACGTCCGCCCCACCGATCAAAGCACGTTGGGTTCGATTTCCAGCGTTACGCCAAAACGCGCCAGGATATCGGCCTGGATACGCTGCGCCAGCCGCAGCAGCTGCGCACCCGTGGCGTTGCCGTAGTTGACCAGCACCAGCGCCTGCAAACGATGCACGCCGGCATCGCCCTCACGCGCGCCCTTCCACCCTGCCCGCTCGATCAGCCAACCGGCGGCCAGCTTGGCCAGGCCAGCTCCAGCCGGATAGCTGACCAGATCGGCATGCTCGGCGCGAATACGCTCGGCCAGTTCGAATGGCACCACCGGATTCTTGAAGAAGCTGCCGGCGTTACCCAGCTCGGCGGGATCTGGCAGCTTTTCGCTGCGAATGGCGCAGATCGCCCGGCTGACATCGCTTGCAGTCGGTGCCTCGATGCCCATCTCAGCCAGGCGCTGACGCACCGGACCGTAATCCAGACGCAGCGAAGCCAGACGGCTCAGACGAAAGCGCACGCGCAGGATCAACCAGCGCCCGGCTTCGCGCTTGAACAGACTGTCGCGGTAGGCGAAGGCGCATTCTTCCAGCGCGAAGTCGCGCAGCTCGCCGGTGTGCCGATCCAGAGCGGTCAGGCCGGCGAACAGATCCTTGATCTCCACACCATAGGCGCCGATGTTCTGCATCGGCGCAGCGCCGACGGTGCCGGGAATCAGACTGAGGTTTTCCAGGCCATTGAGGCCCTGCGCCAGACTCCATTGCACGAAGGGATGCCAGGGCTCACCAGCTTCGGCCTCCACCAGCACCTGCTCGCCGTCGTCCTCGAGGATACGAATACCACGGCTGGCCATGCGCAGCACCAGCGCCTCGACATCGCGGGTCAGCAGCAGGTTGCTGCCACCGCCGATCACCAGCAGCGGCAAGCCCTGCTGATTTGCCAGGTTCAGCGCCTCGCGCACATCGTCATCATCGTGGGCTTCGGCGAAACGCCGTGCATGCACATCGACACCGAAGCTGTTGAAGGCCTTGAGCGACACGTCGCTCTGCAGATTCAGACTCACAGGCGTCCCCTGATCTCGATCAGCAACGCGTCACTGGCCTGTTCGATCAGGTCCAGCACCTGCTCGAAGCCATCCTCGCCGCCGTAGTAGGGATCGGGCACCTCATCCAGTGCCAGTTCATACCGACGCAAGTACAGATCCAGATCGGCACGTGCGTCGGCCGGGCGCAGCGCCTTGAGGTTGCGCAGGTTGCTCTGGTCCATGGCCAGGATCAGGTCGAAGCGCTGAAAGTCGGCGACCTCGACCTGCCGTGCACGCTGCGCCGACAGGTCATAACCACGGCGCAGCGCGGCCTGACGGGTGCGGCTGTCCGGCGCCTTGCCGACGTGCCAGTCACCGGTGCCGGCCGAGTCAACCTGCACGCGATCTTCCAGCCCTGCGGCACGCAACTTGTGGCGGAAGACGCCCTCGGCCGTGGGCGAACGACAGATGTTGCCCAGGCAGACGAACAGAACCTTCATCAGGCCCCCAACAGGTGGCGCACCCGCTCCAGGTCTTCGGCGGTATCCACACCGGCGGCCGGCGCTTCGAGGGCATCGGCGACATGGATGCGCACGCCGTGATATAGCGCGCGCAGTTGCTCCAGGCACTCGGTGTCTTCCAGCCAGCACGGGCCCCAGGCGACGAAGTCACGCAGGAAGCCCGCGCGGTAGGCGTAGATGCCGATATGACGGCGATAAGGCACGCCCTGCGGCAGCACATCGCGACTCTTGGCGAAGGCGTCTCGCGCCCAGGCCAGCGGCGCGCGGCTGAAGGTCAGGGCCAGGCCATTCTTGTCGGCGACCACCTTGACCACATTGGGGTTGAACAGCGCGACGACATCCTCGATGGGCTCGGCCAGGGTGGCGATGCCTGCCTGCGGGTTGGCAGCCAGGTTGGCCGCCACCTGATCGATGATCGATGGGGGAATCAGCGGCTCGTCACCCTGCACGTTGACCACGATGGCATCGGCCGGCAGGCCGAGCTGGGTAGCCACTTCGGCCAGGCGGTCGGTGCCGGAGTTGTGATCCTCGCGGGTCAGCAGCACCTCGGCGCCGAAAGCCTTACAGGCCTCGACGATGCGCGCATCGTCGGTGGCGATCACCACGCGGCTGGCCGAACTCTTCTTCGCCTGCTCCCAGACATGCTGCACCATGGGCTTGCCAGCGATGTCCTGCAGCGGCTTGCCGGGCAGGCGGGTGGAGGCGTAGCGGGCGGGAATAACGACGGTGAAGGCTGCGCTCATTTACTTGTCCAGACGCTCGTCGGTGGTCAGGGTGCGCGCTTCGCTTTCCAGCATTACCGGAATGCCGTCGCGGATCGGGTAGGCCACGCCAGCGCCCTTGCTGATCAGTTCGGTCTTGTCTTCGGAGAGCTGCAGCGGGCCCTTGCAGATCGGGCAGGCGAGAATGTCGAGCAGTTTAAGGTCCATGGTGGAATCCTTGCTGGGGTCATCAGGACCCCGGTATGAGGCGGGCCAGCTCTCCATCCAGCCAGTCGACGAAAGCCGGCGTGGGCACGGCGTCGACGGCCAGGTACCACCAGTCGGTGGCGGCGAAGGCCCGGCATTTCACCGCATCCTTTTCCGTCATCAGCAGGGGCAGCGGCGGCTCGAAGCTGAGCTGAGCGGCATCGTACTGGGCATGGTCGGCAAAGGGGTGCGGAACCGGCCGCCAGTTTAGCGCTTCGAGGGTATTGAAGAAACGCTGCGGGTTGCCGATGCCAGCCACCGCATGCACGGCCTGACCGGGCGACAGATGATCGAGGCCGACGCGCTCACCGCTGACCAGATTGACCAGTGCGGTCGGCTGCAGGCGAAAGGCGTAGCCATCGGCGCGATCCGCCTCGGCGCCGTTGAACAGCACGGCGTCCACCTCACTGAGACGCTCGACCGGCTCACGCAGTGGCCCGGCCGGCAGGCAGCGGCGATTACCCAGGCCACGGGCGGCATCGATCAGCACCAGCTCCAGGTCACGCGCCAGACGGTAGTGCTGCAGGCCATCGTCGCAGAGGATCAGATCCAGTGGTTCTTCGGCCAGCAGCGCACGCACGGCGCGACTGCGATCCGGGTCGATCATCAAGGGCACGCACGTACGCTGGACGATCAACAGCGGTTCGTCGCCGGCCTGTGCGGCCGATTGATCGGCTCGCACCCGCCACGGCAGGCTCGGCGGCGTGGCGCCATAGCCACGACTGACCACGCCGACCTTGAGGCCACGAGCGCGGCAGTGTTCGATGAGAAAGAGGATCAGCGGCGTCTTGCCCGTGCCACCCACGGTGATGTTGCCCACCACCAGCACCGGCACCGGGGCGCGGTAGATATCACCCTCGCCGACCAAGAAACGCCTGCGCTTGCTCTGCACCACGCGACGGTACAGCCACTCCAGCGGGCGCAGCAGCGCCAGCGCCGGGTGGCCGCGATACCAGGCCTCGAGCAAGCGATCAGCAGCGCTCACTTAAGGATTTTCCTGTGCTTCCACCGTGGTGATGCGCAGGTGCGAGAAGCCCAGCTTGCCGGCCGCATCCATGGCGGTGATCACCGCCTGGTGCGGGGTCTTGCCATCGGCACTGATGATCAACGGCAGGCTGTTGTCACCGTCGGATTCCTTCTGCAGCGCCGCCATGAGGTTAGTCAGGTTGCTTTCCAGCAGCGCCTTGCCATTGACCGAGTAGGCGCCATCGGCGCCGATCAGCACCTCGACCTGCTTCAGTTCGGTCTGCTCGGGCGGCGTGCCACTGGCTGCCTCGGGTAGGTCGACCTTGAGCTGGGTCTCGCGGGTGAAGGTGGTGGTGACCACGAAGAACAGCAGCAGGATGAATACCACGTCGATCAACGAAGCCAGGTTGATCTCGACGTTCTCCCGCGGTTTGCGCCGGAATTTCACGCCTTGCCCTCACCCAGGTCGACGTCGCGATCACCCTGGACCATTTCCACCAGCTTGATCGCTTCCTGCTCCATGCCGACCACCAGCTCGTCGACGCGACGCTGCAGGTAGCGGTGGAAGAACAGCGCCGGGATCGCCACCATCAGGCCGGCTGCTGTAGTGATCAACGCCTTGGAGATACCACCGGCGAGCATCGGCGCGTTGGCCATGCCCGAGCCCATGAAGGAGCTGAAGATCTCGATCATGCCCAGCACGGTGCCGAGCAGGCCGAGCAGCGGCGCGATGCCGGCAATGGTGCCAAGGGCATTGAGATAGCGTTCCAGCTCGTGGATGACGCGGGCAGCGGCCTCCTCGATACACTCCTTCATGATCTCGCGACCATGCTTGGAGTTGGCCAGGCCGGCGGCGAGAATCTGCCCCAGCGGCGAGTCCTCACGCAGCTCCTTGAGCCTCTGGTTGTTGAGTTTCTTGTCCTTGATCCAGCGCCACACTTGAGCCAGCAGATTGGCCGGGGTGACGCGGGCGGGCCGCAGGGTCCACAGGCGCTCGGCGACGATGCCGGCAGCAGCGATGGAACAGAGAATGATCGGCAGCATCATCCAGCCGCCAGCTTTGACCAGTTCCCACACGGTAGAGAATCCCCCTCGAAAAAGTGGCGCCACTCTAGCACAGGGTGCAACGCCCGCCGACCGCCGCCGTTCTCATTTTTCCCGCCAGAAACGTGGCTCGCGTCGCAACCCATGCGGTGCAGCATATTCGCCCAGACGCAAATGCAGAGCGCCGTCGAGCGCCGTGTCATGTACCTCGACACCCGCCGCCTGATAGCGCGCCAGCACCTGCGGGTGAGGATGTCCAAAGGCATTGTGGCGACTGCGGGTGATCAGCACATGCTGCGCCCCGACCGCATCGATAAAGGCCTGGCCGGATGACGTGCGACTGCCATGATGGGGCGCCAGTAGCCACCGCGACGCCAGGGGAAAGTCGGCCTGCATCAGCGCGCGTTCGGCGCGGACATCGATATCACCGGTCAGCAACAGACGCTCACCCGCCGCCTCGATCTGCAATACACAAGAACGCTGATTGCCGGAGTTGGCCTGGTCCCACTGCCACAACCTGAACGTCACGTCGTTCCATTGCCAGCGCTGTCCTGATTCGCAATCCTCAGCGCCAAGCGTCCTGGCCAGACGCTGCGGCTCGCCACTGATGACCCGGGCCACCGGCATCCCGGCCCTGATCGCCGCTGCACCGCCGGCGTGATCGTTATCCGCATGACTGAGCAGCATCAGATCGAGCCGCCTGAGGTTCATCGCCCGCAAGGAAGGCAGGACGATACGCTCCCCGGTATCGAAATCGCCGAAGCGCGGCCCCGCGTCGTACAGCAGGCTGTGTTCTCGGGTACGCACCAACACCGCCAGCCCCTGCCCCACGTCCAGCACCCAGACATCGGCACGGCCATCGTCCAGGTGCTGTGTGGGCAACAACAAGGCAGGTAACAACAGCGCGAGGCCGGGCAGACGCAAGGGTACGCCAGCTGGCAGCAGGAGCAACAAGGCGCCTGCCGCTGCCAGTAGCCAGGCCCAGAGCGGCAGATTGCTGGGCAGCCAGGCAGGCAGCCAAGCAGCGATCACGCTGAGCAGTTCGAACAACAGATACAGCGCACCGCCGGCCAGCCACAACAGGCCCTCCCCAACCATGGGAACGGGTAGCAGCAGAGTGCCCAGCAAGGCCAGGGGTACGACCACCAGCCCCACCCAGGGCACGGCGACCAGATTAGCCAGCGGCCCGCTACTGCTGACCGGCAAACCGAGAATCAGCATCATCGGCAACAGACCAATGGCCATGGTCCACTGCGCACGCGTCAACCCGCGCCACCAACCCCAGACGCCAAGCCGGCCACCGAACACCAACGCGAGAATCGCCACGGCCGAGAACGATAGCCAGAAGCCAGGTTGCAAGGACGCCAATGGCTCGAGTAGCAGCACCACGAGCAGGGCCAGCAACAATGGCCACCAGGCGCCCAGATGACGAAAGCGCATGCGCCAGAGCAGCACCAGCGCAACCATCACGCAGGCCCTGCGCACCGGCACCTCGAAACCAGCCAACATCCCGTAGACCAGAGCCCCACTCAGGGCCAGCGCACAGGCACAGGGCAACCAGGGCCAGCGCCTTGGCCAGGCGCCGACTCTCGCCAGCAACGCCACCAGTCCGTAAAGAAAGCCGGCCAGCAGGGCGATATGCTGACCGGAGATGACCATCAGATGCACCGTGCCCGTGTGCTGCAGCAGGCGCCAGTCGCTCGCGCTCAGGCCGGAGCCATCACCCAGGACCAGAGCGGCAATGGCGCCCTCTCGCTCAAAGGCCGGCGCCGCCAGCAGATGCTGACGAAGACCGTCGCGCCAACTCCCCAAGCCCGTCGCGGCGGATATCCGCTGGCCGGACTTGATCGTGCCCGTAGCGCCAATGCGCTGGGCCAGCAGCCAGGCTTCGTAGTCAAAACTCTGCGGATTGACCAACCCATGTGGACGCTTCAGGCTGACCGCCACCCGCCAGCGCTCGCCGCCCTGCACCGGCGGCCCGCCATACCAGGCCAGGCGTAACCTTTTCGGCAACTCGGCACGTCGGGAGTGCGCCTCTTCGAACTGGAAGCGCACCACGCCGTCGGACACCTCCGGCAGACCAACCACGCGGCCCTCCAGCCAAAGGGTGCGGCCATCGAGTTGCGGATCGAGGCGGTCATCCAGCGCCGATTGCGCCGAACTGCAGGCCCAGGCCAGCCCCAACAGAAAGAACCCCAACGGATAGAGGCGCGAGAATAGCAACCCCAGGCCAGCACCGACCGCCACCAGCAACAGCCAACCCGGCGGCAAACTCGGCAGAAAGCGCAGCATCAACAGCCCCAGGGCCAGCGCCAACATCCCTGTTCGCATGGTTTCTCCTTACTCATCGAGCTGCGGCGAGCGCTTCCAGCGCTCACCTCTGGTCACAATATGGAAACGCTGGCCAGGCTGAATCCGTGCATAATATCGGCGCTTTTGCCTGCCCAGAGACTCTTCATGCCGCGTCGTTTATTCAAGCGCTACATGCCCAACCCCGACAGCATCAAGGGTAACAAGTCCCTGCGCTTTCTCGGCAAACTCATTCATGATCCCAATCTCTGGCATCTCAATCGCCATTCGGTAGCCCGCGGCATGGCCATCGGCCTGTTCTGGGCGATGATCCCCATGCCCATGCAGATGCTGGCCGCCGCCGCCGTCGCCATCCCGATGCGCGCCAACCTGCCAATCTCCATCGGTCTGGTGTGGCTGACCAACCCCATCACCATGCCACCGATTTTCTACTGCACCTACAAGATGGGTGCATGGATCATGCAGACACCACCGGTGCGCATGCCGGAGACGCTGAGCCTGGAATGGATCACGGCTGAAGTGGCCATCCTGTGGAAACCGTTGTACCTCGGCTCCTTCGTGTCCGGCCTGGTTCTCGCCGTACTGGGTTATGTGTTGACCATGCTCTACTGGCGCTGGTGGGTCCAGCGTAGCTGGCGCAAGCGTCAGGAAAAGCGCCGACTGGAACGTCACTGAAAAGAAGAAGCCGTCGAAGTTGACGGCTTTTTCATTCTTACTCGTAGCGCAGCGCTTCGGCCGGCTGCACCTGCGCCGCCCGCCATGAGGGGTAGAGCGTGGCGAGGAAACTCAGGATCAATGCCGCCGAACAGATCAACGCCACGTCCAGCCACTGCAGGTCAGACGGCAGGCTGCTGATGAAATACACATCGGAGCTCATCACCTGCTGACCGGCAAACGACTCCAGCCAGGCCACCAGCGCGCTGACATTGAGTGCCGCCAGCACACCCAGCACCGTGCCGATCAGCGTACCGACCAGACCGATGACCGAACCCTGCACCATGAAAATCGCCATGATCTGCCGGGGTGTGGCGCCCAGAGTACGCAGAATGGCGATGTCGCCGCCCTTGTCGGCCACCACCATGATCAGCGTGGCGATGATGTTGAACGCCGCCACAGCGACGATCAGCAGCAGCAGCAGACCGATCATGGTCTTCTCCATCTTCATTGCGCTGAACAGGCTGCCCTGGGTATGGGTCCAGTCATCGGCGCGGTAACCGACGCCCAGTTCGGCGACCAGTGCCTTGGATACCTGTGGCGCCTGATAGAGGTCTTTCAGCGCCAGACGAATACCCGGCACCGTACCTTCCGGCAGGCGCTGCATGGCAGCGGCATCGGCGACGTTGATCAGCGCCAGTGAGCTGTCCAGCTCGGCACCGACCTTGAACACCGCTGCCACGTTCAGACGCTGCATGCGCGGCGTGACGCCACCGGGAGCGCTGCTCAACTCGGGAATGATCAAGGTCAGCTTGTCGCCCACCTGCAGGCCGAAACGACGCGCGGTGATATCACCGATCACCACGCCGAACTCACCCGGCTGCAGATTGTTCAGGCTGCCCTGACGGATGTGCTCGGGCAGGATCGACACCTTGCCCTCCTCCACCGGGTCGATGCCGTGGATCTGGATCGGCTGCATCAGTCCGCGATGCGAGAGCATGCCCTCCAGCTCGGCATAAGGCGCTGCGGCCTGTACCTGCGGATTGGCCATGGCCTTGTCCGCCAGGGCGCGCCAGTCGGCGACCGGCTCGGCGCCGTAGAGCATAGCATGCGGCACCATGCCGAGAATGCGCGAGCTCATTTCCTTCTGGAAACCGTTCATCACCGACAGCACCACGATCATCGCCAGCACGCCAAGCGCCAGACCAATCATAGAGGTCAGCGAAATGAAGGAAATGAAATGGTTGCGGCGCTTGGCCCGTGTGTAGCGAGCGCCGATGAAGATACTCAGCGGACGAAACATCAGAGGGTCACCAGTTTGCCGTCCTGCAGGCTGAGCACGCGATCCATCTGGCGTGCCAGCTGCATGTCGTGGGTCACCACCAGAAACGCGGTGTTGGAGTCGCGGCTGAGTTCGCGCATCAGTTCCTGAATGCCTTCAGCGGTGTGCTGGTCGAGGTTGCCGGTGGGTTCATCGAGCAGCACCAGCCCCGGGCGGTTGACCAGGGCACGGGCAATCGCCACACGCTGACGCTCACCGCCAGACAGTTCTGACGGCTTGTGATTGAGGCGATGGCCAAGCCCTACGCGTTCGAGCAGCTTGGTGGCACGCTCGCGCGCCTCGCTGATCGACGTCTTGCCGATCAACAGCGGCATGCAGACGTTCTCCAGCGCAGTGAACTCGGCCAGCAGGTGGTGAAACTGGTAGACGAAGCCCAGCGCACGGTTGCGCAGCAGACCTCGAGCGGTCTCGCTCAGCGCCGACAGTTGCTCGCCGGCCAGCCAGACGCTGCCCTCGCTGGGCGTATCCAGGCCGCCGAGCATGTTCAACAGGGTGCTCTTGCCGGAACCGGAGCTGCCGACGATGGCCACACGTTCACCGGGGAAGAGTTCCAGCTCGAGGCCATCGAGCACCACCACCGACTCGGGGCCCTCGTCGTAACGCTTGCTCAGGTTGCGACAGCTGAGCACGGCATTGTGCTGTTTCATGGCGTTCTGGTTCATGGACTCACTCATAGCGCAGGGCCTCGGCCGGCTGGGTACGCGCAGCGCGCCAGGCTGGATACAGGGTGGCGAAGAAGCTCAGCAGCAACGCCGCGGTACAGACCATCACCACGTCGGCGCTCTGCAGTTGCGAGGGCAGGTAATCGATGAAGTAGACATCGGCATTGAGAAACTTGATGCCCAGCAGACGTTCGATGCCGGCGATCAGGCTGCTGATGTTCAGCGCTGCGAGAATCCCCAGCACGGCGCCGATGAAGGTGCCGACCACACCAATCACCGTGCCCTGCACCATGAAGATGGCCATGATCTGTCGCGGCGTGGCGCCGAGGGTCCGCAGGATGGCGATGTCGCCCTTCTTGTCGGTCACCACCATCACCAAGGTGGAAATGATATTGAACGCGGCCACCGCGACGATCAGCAGCAGAAGCAGACCGATCATGGTCTTCTCCATGCGAATGGCCTGGTACAGGTTGCCGTGGGTGCGGGTCCAGTCGCGGGCGTAGAAATCGCCGTCGAGGGTCTGGGCGATCTCCCAGGCGCTGCGCGGCGCCTGGAACAGATCATCGAACTTCAGGCGCAGGCCCTGTACCTGATCCGGCTTCCAGCGCTGCAGGCGCGCCAGGTCACTGATGTTGGCCAGCGCCAGTGCGCCGTCGATCTCGCCAGCGCCGACGTGAAAGATGCCGGTCACGGTAAAGCGCTTCAGACGCGGGAACATGCCGGCAGGGGTCACGGTGACCTCGGGCGCGACGAAGGTGACCTTGTCACCCAACTTCAGGCCCAGCTTGGCCGCCGCCTTGTCGCCGATGACCATGGCAAAATCACCTGGCTGCAGGCTGTCGAGACTACCCTGCTGGAAGAAACCGTCGATGATCGACACCTTGCGTTCCTGCTCGGGGTCGATGGCATTGATCAGCACCTTCTGCACCTTGCCGTCGTGTGTCAGCAGGCCCTGCATCTGAGTGAAGGGTGCCAGCGCCTCGACGCGTGGATGGCGCTCGACCTGTCGCGCCAATACCGGCCAGTCGCTTACCGGGGTCGGCGATTCGACCGTGGCGTGGGGAATCATCCCCAACACCCGCGTGCGCATTTCATGGTCGAAACCATTCATCACCGACAGCACCAGGATCATGACCATCACCCCGAGGGTGAGGCCGAGCATGGACGTCAGGGAAATGAAGGAGACGAAGTGGTTGCGACGCTTGGCCCGCGTGTAGCGCGTACCGATGAATACGAACAGAGGTCTGAACATGTCGGAGAGATTCGGGGGAAAGAAAAACGTCCTTGTGGCAGGGCCAGGTCAGCAGCCTTACACTCAGAAGCAACTCAAAGTCTGCTGCGTATCGGGCATGCTGCGTTAAAGACACTTGGAAAGCCGCTTATGGCCAGCGCGCTTCAGTGTGGCCCCTAAGGGGCGAGCGAAGCGAGCAATGCTCGTTTACCATTCGTAACCGAGGCTTGTTCGGCGACACTTGCCTGGCACGCATCCAGTTCGCGAGACTTTCAACAGGGTCTTCGACCACCACCGCTTTCATGGGTTCGCCATGTCGACTAACGATGTAGATGATCGCCGCGAATACTATCGTATCGACGATACGATCGCACTGGAATTCAGCCTGCTGTCGGGGGCCGAGGCCCATGCCAGCGACGCGCTTCACGATCCATCGCCGCTGTTCAACCTGCTCAGCGACCTGCACCTGATGGACTTCGAATCCCAGCATCTGCTGCGCCATATCACTGAGCGCGACCGCACCCTGGCCAGCTACCTAAAGGTGATCAACAAGCGCATCGACCTGCTCGGCCAGGCCGTGGCACAGAGCCTGCTGCGCGACATCGGCGCGCCACGCCAGGTATCGCTGTCCGAAGGCGGCATCAGTTTCAATAACGCCCAGGCCGTGGCGCCGGGCAGCCATCTGGCGATCAAGATGGTGCTGATGCCGCAGGCGCTCGGTCTCTTGCTGCGTGGCCAGGTGGTGCACTGCAGCCAGCGCGCGGATGGCCAATTCGAGATTGGCACCGAGTTCGAAGCGTTGACCGACGCACAGCGCCAGTTGCTGGCTCGGCATATCCTGCAAAAGCAGGCTTTGGAGCGTCGCCAAGCCCGCGAATGACAGTCGCCAAGGAACCGCCATGTATCGTCTCGCTCTGCTTTTCACCCTGCTCGCCCCCACTGCTCTCTTCGCCGATACCCTGACCATTCCCCTGGGCAGCCAGGGCGCCGATCTCGACGCCAGCAACCTGCCGCACAAAGGCCAGTCCAAGCGTTCGGTACTGGAGCGTTTCGGCCTAGCCGATGAAGAGCACAAGCCCGTCGGCCAGCCGCCGATCACACGCTGGGATTACCGCGAATTCAGCGTCTATTTCGAATACGATCACGTGATCAACAGCGTGCGCCATCACCAGCCACGCCACCTCGACACTGCCAAGGAGCAACAGTGACTCTCATCTACGGCCATCGCGGCGCCAAGGGCGAAGCCCCGGAAAATACCCTGGCCAGTTTCCAGCGCTGCCTGGAACACGGCGTCGACCGCTGCGAGCTGGATCTGCATCTGTCGCGCGATGGCGAACTGATGGTGATCCACGACCCAACACTCAAGCGCACCACCGGCCTGCGCGGCAAGGTGGTTGAACACGACGCCGCCGAGCTGGTGAAGTACGACGCGCGTAAGGGCGGCCCTGGCTGGGTGCGCCCATGCCCCATTCCGCGTCTGGAAGAATTGTTCCAGCAGTGCAAGTTCGAGCATTGGCAGCTGGAGGTGAAAAGCGCCTCGAAAGTGCGCGCCGCGCGCACCGTGCTGGCCATTGCCGAACTCGTCGAACGCTTCGGTTTGCGTGAGCAGATCACCATCACCTCCAGCTCGCGGGAGGTACTCAAGGCCGCGCGCGAACTGACTCCGCAGTTGCAGCTCGGTCTGGTTGCCGAGTACGCCTGGCTCGACCCGCTGAAAGTAGCGGCGCATTACGATTGCCACCTGCTGGCGCTGAACTGGACACTGTGCACCCCGGAGCGCCTGATCAAGGCGCAGAAGCAGGGGCTGCACGTATCGGTCTGGACGGTCAATGAGCCGGCGCTGATGCGCCGCCTGGCCGACTTCGGTGTCGACAGCATCATCACCGACTTCCCCGGCATCGCGGTGCAGACGCTGCGCGGCTGAGCCTCAGCGCCCTCTCCCCCGGCCCCTCTCCCGCACGCGGGAGAGGGGAGCAAGCCTGAGTAGCCCGCGGCGTAGCCCGAGAACGAAAAAACCGGCCCAAGAGCCGGTTTTTTCGTTGCTGCCGCCTGAGACGCTAGAAGCTCTCCCGATTCGGCCAGCGCCACTCGGAAGCCACTACCCAGCCTGCCTCCCCGACCGGCTCAGGCCGCCGGCCGGAGCCGCTCAAAAAAGCCGGTTGAGGCCGTCGAACGCGGCAACCCGATAGGCCTCGGCCATGGTCGGGTAGTTGAAGGTGGTGTTGATGAAGTACTTGATGCTGTTGGCTTCACCCTTCTGGTTCATGATCGCCTGGCCAATGTGGACGATCTCCGAGGCTTGATAGCCGAAGCAGTGCACACCCAGCACTTCCAGGGTTTCACGATGGAAGAGGATCTTCAGCATGCCCACCGGTTCCACCGAGATCTGCGCACGCGCCATACCCTTGAAGAAGGCCTTGCCCACTTCGTAAGGCACCTTGGCCTGGGTCAGCTCACGCTCGGTCTTGCCGATCGAGCTGATCTCCGGAATGGTGTAAATGCCGGTCGGCACGTCATCGACGAAGCGCCAGCTGCCGTTGTCGACGATGCTGCCGGCAGCGGAACGCCCCTGGTCGGCAGCGGCGCTGGCCAGGCTCGGCCAGCCGATCACGTCACCGGCGGCGTAGATGTTGCTGACCTCGGTGCGGTAATGCTCGTCGACCTGGATCTGACCACGGCTGTTGACCGCGATGCCGATGTTTTCCAGGCCCAGCTGATCGGTGTTGCCGGTGCGGCCGTTACACCACAGCAGGGCGTCGGCCTTGATCTTCTTGCCCGACTTCAGGTGCAGGACCACACCGTTTTCCACACCCTCGATGCGCTCGTACTCTTCGTTGTGACGAATCAGCACGTTGTTGTTGCGCAGGTGATAGCTCAAGGCATCGGAGATTTCCGAGTCGAGGAAGCTGAGCAGTTGATCGCGGTTGTCGATCAGGTCGACCAGCACACCCAGGCCACTGAAGATCGAGGCGTACTCGCAACCGATGACCCCGGCTCCGTAGATGATCAGACGGCGCGGCGTGTGACCCAGGCTGAGAATGGTGTCGCTATCGTAGATACGCGGGTGGCGGAAATCGACGTCGGCCGGACGGTACGGACGCGAACCGGTGGCGATGACGATCTGTTTGGCCACCAGCTTTTCCACTACACCATTGATGCAGACGACTTCGACGGTCTGCTCGTCAGCGAAGCTGGCGGTGCCGAAATAGGTGTCGATGCGGTTGCGCGCGTAGTAGCCGGTGCGTGAGGTGACCTGCTTGGCGATCACCTTCTCCGCGCTTTTCAGCACGTCGGGGAACGAGAACCAGCGTGGCTCACCGATCTGGCGGAACATCGGGTTGGTATTGAACTGCATGATCTGCCGCACCGAATGGCGCAGCGCCTTGGACGGAATGGTGCCCAGGTGGGTGCAATTGCCGCCGACCAGCGGACGGTTGTCCACCACGGCTACCTTGCGCCCGGCCTTGGCCGCGTTCATCGCCGCGCCCTCGCCCGCCGGGCCGGAGCCCAGCACCACCACATCGTAGTTGTAGACCGCCATGTTTACTCCTTCAGATCAGGCCGGAGCGCTTGTGGCGCACCCTCGGCGGGGCCGGCAGCGGATAATAGCCACCGGCTATCAAAGCTACCACCCGGCTTAACGCTTGCTCGCGTCGTAAGCCAGGTCGGTATTCGGCGCTTCGCTCTGGTCGCGATTGACCTCCTCGCACTTTTCACGGCTACCGCCGCAAATCGAGCATTCCTTCTCGATACCCAGGTTGGCGATGCCACCGCAGGAACCGGCGATGGGTTTGCGCCCCATGATCACGCCAACGGCCATCATGCCGACGACCAGAACCATGGCCAGAAATACAACCAGAAAAGTCATTGCTCATCTCCTGCAGCGAATAGCTGCTCGAATGCGGTCGTGCCCTGTGAGACGAAGCCCTCGCCCTCACGCGTCACGAAAAACGCCGCGATACCGTTGCGCTCGGCGAAGGCCATACCGGCATCCGGTCCAAGCACCATCAATAGGGTAGACAAGCCATCGGCACGCAAGGTCGATGGATCGGCCACAGTGACAGCTGCCAGCTTGTGGTTAACCGGCTTGCCGCTCAGCGGATCGAGCGTATGCGAGTAGCGCTGGCCGTTCTCTTCGAAGTAGTTGCGGTAGTCACCTGAGGTGGAGATACCGTAACCATCGAGCTGCAGAATGCGTTGGGCCACCCGCTGGTCGTCGCGCGGGGCCTCCAGACCGATGCGCCAGTGGCTGCCATCGGGCTTGAAGCCGGCCGCCTTGAGCTCACCGGTGGCCTCAACCAGATAACTGGTGACCCCCAACTCGCCCAGACGCGCCACGATCAGATCGACGGCATAACCGGCCGCGATGCTGTTGAAGTCGACCTGAACATCGGCCTCCTTGCACAGCTGCTCGCCGTCGACCTTAAGGTGCTGCTGACCGACCCGCTGACGCACTTCGGCCAGACGCTCGGCGTCCGGCACGGCTTCGCCCTGCCCTTTGGGGCCGAAGCCCCAGAGGTCGAGCAAGGGTTCGAGGGTCAGGTCGAAGTGACCCTGGCTCTCTTCGTGCAGGCGATTGCCGGCACGCACCAGATCCAGCACGCCCTTGGGCATGGCCTGGCAGGTACCCGCCGGCGCACGGTTGAACTGCTCGATCAGCGAATCATCGCGATAGGTGGACATCTGCAGATCGATCTCGGCGAGGATCGCCTCGGTCGCGGCCTTGAGTTCGGCTTGCGGCGCGACACCTTCACTACGGACGTATTTGATCGAATAGGTACTGCCCATGGTCGGGCCACCGAACTCTTCGATCCGTTCAGAATGCAAGCAGCCCGTTAGGGCTGCCGCCAGGGCGACAGCGATAACGGGCTGGAGTACAGCAGACCTCATGCGTTAGCCGCCGAAGTCGTCGAGGAGGATGTTCTCCGGCTCGACACCCAGGTCGGTCAGCATCTTGATCACGGCGGCGTTCATCATGGGTGGGCCGCACATGTAGAACTCGCAATCTTCCGGAGCCGGGTGGTCCTTCAGGTAGTTCTCGTACAGCACGTTGTGGATGAAGCCCTTGAGGCCGGTCCAGTTGTCTTCCGGCTGTGGGTCGGACAACGCCAGGTGCCATTCGAAGTTCGGGTTCTCTGCGGCCAGCTGATCGTACTCTTCGTTGTAGAACGACTCGCGCATGGAACGCGCACCGTACCAGAAGCTGATCTTGCGCTTGGACTTCAGGCGCTTGAGCTGGTCGAAGATGTGCGAACGCATCGGCGCCATGCCGGCACCACCACCGATGAAGACCATCTCGGCGTCGGTGTCCTTGGCGAAGAACTCACCGAAGGGCCCGTACACGGTGATCTTGTCGCCCGGCTTGAGGCTGAACACGTAGGACGACATCTTGCCCGGTGGCAGATCGTCCTTGCCGGGGGGCGGCGAGGCGATACGGATGTTGAACTTCACCAGACCGCGCTCTTCCGGGTAGTTGGCCATGGAATAGGCACGGATCACGGTCTCGTCGACCTTGGACACGTACTTCCACTGGTTGAACTTGTCCCAGTCGCCGCGGTACTCCTCCTGGATGTCGAAGTCCTTGTAGTACACGGTGTGCGGCGGGCATTCCAGCTGCACATAACCACCGGCACGGAAGTCGACGTTCTCGCCTTCCGGCAGTTTCAGCGTCAGCTCCTTGATGAAGGTGGCGACGTTGGGGTTGGAAACGACGGTGCATTCCCACTTCTTCACGCCGAAGACTTCTTCCGGCACTTCGATCTTCATGTCCTGCTTGACCGCGGCCTGGCAGGACAGGCGCCAACCCTCGCGGGCCTCGCGCTTGGTGAAGTGCGACTCTTCGGTGGAGAGCATCTCGCCACCGCCGGATTCGATGATGCACTTGCACTGGGCGCAGGTACCGCCGCCACCGCAAGCGGACGACAGGAAGATGCCGTTGTCGGCCAGGGTTTGCAGCAGCTTGCCGCCGGCCGGGACCACGATGGTTTTTTCGCCGTTGATTTCGATGTTCACGTCGCCGCTGGACACCAGCTTGGCGCGAGCAGCGAGAATGATCAGCACCAGCGCGAGAACGATGGCGGTGAACATGCCGATGGCGAGGAAGATTTCGTAATTCATCTGTTCATCCTTTCCTTACAGCTGCACGCCGGAGAAGGACATGAAGCCCAGCGACATCAGACCGATGGTGATGAAGGTGATGCCCAGACCCTGCAGACCAGCCGGTACATCGCTGTACTTGAGCTTCTCGCGGATACCAGCCAGCGCAGCAATCGCCAGTGCCCAGGACACGCCTGCGCCGATGCCGTAGACGGTGCTTTCAGCCAGGTTGTAGTCGCGCTCGACCATGAACAGCGAGCCACCCATGATGGCGCAGTTCACGGTGATCAGCGGCAGGAACACGCCGAGGGCGTTGTACAGCGACGGCACGTACTTATCCAGGGTCATCTCGAGGATCTGTACCAGTGCAGCGATCACCCCGATGAAGGTCAGCAGGCCGAGGAACGACAGATCCACCTCAGGCAGACCGGCCCAGGCCAGCGCACCATCCTTGAGGATATTGGTGTAGATCAGGTTGTTCACCGGCATGGTGATACCCAGCACCACGACCACGGCGATGCCGAGGCCAATGGCGGTTTCCACCTTCTTGGAGATGGCGATGAAGGTACACATGCCGAGGAAGAACGCCAGCGCCATGTTCTCGACGAACACCGCACGGACGAACAGGCTGATGTAATGTTCCATTAATAGGCCTCCTTGCTGGATACCTGAGGCGCCATCTTGTAGGCGTTCTTCTCGATCTGATCCTTCTTCCAGCTACGGATGGCCCAGATGAACAGACCGATCAGGAAGAAGGCCGATGGCGGCAGCAGCAGCATGCCGTTGGGCTGGTACCAGCCGCCGTCGTTGACCACCGAGAAGACCTCGTAGCCCATCAGTTTGCCCGCGCCGAACAGCTCGCGAATGATACCCAGGGCAATCAGGAAGGCGCTGTAGCCAAGACCGTTGCCGATACCATCGAAGAACGACAGCACGGGCGGGTTCTGCATGGCGAAGGCTTCAGCGCGGCCCATCACGATGCAGTTGGTGATGATCAGACCGACGAACACCGACAGCTGTTTGGACAAACTGAAGGCGTAGGCCTTGAGCACCTGATCGACCACGATCACCAGCGAGGCGATGATCACCATCTGCACGATCATGCGGATCGAGCTGGGGATCTGGCTGCGGATCATCGAGATGAACAGGTTGGAGAAACCGGTCACCAGGGTCAGCGCGGCAGACATCACCAGCGCGGTCTGCAGGTTCGAGGTGACCGCCAGGGCCGAGCAGATCCCGAGGATCTGCAGGCCGATGGGGTTGTTGTTGAAGACCGGGTTGAGCAGGACTTCTTTAATAGTCGACTGCGACATGATCAAGCCTCCCCTGCACGCAGGTTAGCGATAAACGGACCGAAGCCGTTCTGGCCAAGCCAGAACTTCAGCAGGTTGTCCACACCGACACTGGTCAGAGTGGCGCCGGCCAGGCCATCGACCTGGTGCGTGGCTTGCGGGCTTTGCGGATCTACGCCGCCCTTGACCACCTGTACGGCCAACTTGTCGTTGTCGTCGAACAGGGTCTTGCCCGGCCATTGGCCCTTCCATTTCGGGTTGTCCACCTCGCCGCCGAGACCGGGAGTCTCGCCGTGCTGGTAGAAGCCCATGCCGACCACGGTATTGAGGTCGCCCTTGACGGCGATAAAACCGTGCAGGGTCGACCACAGGCCGTAGCCGCGCACCGGCAGGATCAGGGTTTCGACTTCGCCATCCTTCTCCACCAGATAAACGGTGGTGTAGCGCTCCTGGCGCTTGATCCCAGCGATGTCCTCGCTGCCCTTGAGCGCGGTGGAGGTCTTCGGATCCTTCGAGGCCTTGAGCGGGTCGAAGGTGATCGGATCGAAGGCATCGGAGAACTTGCCGGTCTCCAGATCCACCAGTTTGGCGGTGATGGTGCCGTCGAACACCTCCTTGACCTTGGCCCCGGACATGCCCGGCTCACCCAGGCCGGCGATGGCCAGGATGCTGCGCTGCTTGTCCAGCAGACGGTTCTCCACCTGGGTCGGCTTCAGTGCAATGGCTGCACCGGCGACGAACACCGAGCACACCAGACACACCAGCACGGCCACCGTCAGCGTGCGGACGGTGGATTCTTTTTGACTAGACATTGCGTGCCAGCCTCCGCTTGATATTGGCTTGAACGACGAAGTGGTCGATCAGCGGTGCAAACAGGTTGGCGAACAGAATCGCCAGCATCATGCCCTCGGGGAAGGCCGGGTTGACCACACGGATCAGCACCACCATCACGCCGATCAGAGCACCAAAGATCCACTTGCCGGTGTTGGTCATGGAGGCCGACACCGGATCGGTGGCCATGAAGAACATGCCGAAGGCAAAGCCGCCGACTACCAGATGCCAGTACCAGGGCATGGCAAACATCGGGTTGGTGGTGGAACCGATCAGATTGAGCAGCAGGCTCAGACCGATCATGCCCAGCATCACGCCAGCGACGATGCGCCAGGAGGCGATCTTGGTGATCAGCAGGACCAGACCGCCGATGGCAATCGCCAGGGTGCTGGTCTCGCCGAGCGAGCCGTGAATGGTGCCGACGAAGGCGTCCATCCAGGTGATGCCGTTGTTGATCACGTTCTCGATGCCGCCGGAGGCTGCCAGGCTCAGCGAAGTGGCGCCGGCAAAACCATCGACCGCCGTCCAGACCGCATCACCGGACATCTGCGCCGGATAGGCGAAGAACAGGAAAGCACGGCCGGTCAGTGCCGGGTTGAGGAAGTTCTTGCCGGTACCACCGAACACTTCCTTGCCGATCACCACGCCGAAGCTGATGCCCAGGGCAACCTGCCACAGCGGAATGCTCGGCGGCAGGATCAGGGCGAACAGCACGGACGTGACGAAGAAGCCTTCGTTGACTTCATGCTTGCGGATCGAAGCGAACAGCACTTCCCAGAAGCCGCCGACGATGAAGGTCACCGCGTAGACGGGCAGAAAGTAGGCTGCGCCCTGGATGAAGTTATCCCACAGGCTGTTCGGATCGAAACCGGCCAGCGAGCCGATCAGGGCGAAGCGCCAGCCTTCCTGACTCGCCAGCAGCTCGGGGCTCTGGGCGAAGATCAGGTTGGCCTGGTAGCCGGTGTTCCACATGCCAAAGAACATGGCCGGGAAGGTGCACAGCCACACGGTGATCATCATGCGCTTGAGGTCGATGCCGTCGCGCACGTGAGCGGTGGTCTTGGTCACGCTGCCAGGACGATAGAAGAAGGTGTCGATGGCCTCGTAGAGGGCATACCACTTCTCGTACTTGCCGCCCTTTTCGAAGTTGTGCTCGATCTTGTCGAGGAATGCACGAATGCCCACGGATTAACCCTCCTTCTCGATGCGGGTGAGGTTGTCCCGCAGGATCGGGCCATATTCATACTTGCCGGCGCACACATAGGTGCACAGTGCCAGGTCTTCTTCGTCGAGTTCCAGGCAACCCAGTTTCTGAGCCATCTCGGTGTCGCCAACGATCAGATAGCGCAGCAGTTGAGTCGGCAGGATATCCAGCGGCATCACGGCTTCGTAGTTGCCCACCGGCACCATGGCGCGCGGGCTGCCATTGGTGGTGGTGGTGAAGTTGAACAGCTTGGCGCCTGCCAGCTTGGAGACGAAGATGTTCAATACCGAGTGCTTGTTAACGCCGGCACGCAGGTAATGCATCATCTCGCGGTCGTTGCCTTCCACCAGGCAAGACACCTGGTTGTGGTAACGGCCGAGGAAGGCGAAGGCGCCCTGAGCGGTACGACCGCCGAACACCGAGCCGGAAATCACCCGGTTGAAACCTGGCTTGAGCTCACCGGCGGTGAGTTCTTCCAGGTTGGCGCCCAGACGCGTGCGCAGCAGACGCGGCTGCTCGGCAACCGGGCCGCCGAGGGCAACCACGCGCTCGACGAACAGCTGACCGGTGGTGAACAGTTTGCCCACCGCGATCACGTCCTGATAACCGATTTGCCAGACACTCTTGCTGGTGCTGACCGGGTCAAGGAAGTGAATGTGAGTGCCTGGCAGCCCCGCCGGGTGCGGGCCGGCAAAGGCTTCGCTTTGCACCTTGGCAACATGCTCGCCCGGCAGGCTGGCACCTTCGGCCTTGCACAGGAAGACCTTGGCCAGATTGCCCAGTACCTTCAGACCGTTTTCGAAGTCAGCGGCGTATTCACCGATGATCACCGCAGGATCGGCGGCAAGTGGGTGGGTATCGATGGCAGTGACGAAGATCGAACTCGGCACGGCATCCAGCGCCGGCACCTTGCTGAACGGACGGGTACGCAGCGCAGTCCAGAGACCGGACTGCTGCAGGTTCTCGCGAACCTGCTCGTCGCTCAGCGAGTCGAGTTGGTCGGCAGCATACTGGCTGAAGGTTTCCTGCTCGTCGCCTTCGATGTCGATGACAACGGACTGCAGGACACGCTTCTCACCACGATGGATGGCGCTGACCACGCCAGCCGCAGGGGCTGTATAGCGCACGCCGGGTGTCTTCTTGTCGGTAAACAGCAATTGACCGAGTTTGACCCGGTCACCGACCTGCACTTCCATCGTCGGCTTCATCCCGTGATAGTCGAAGCCGATGACGGCGACACTACGTACGGGCCTGGCGGCCTCGATACGCTGTGCCGGCGCACCCGTTATGGGCAAATCAAGCCCATGCTTTAGTTTGATCATAGGTTTGCCTAACCACTGATTTAGAAAGCTTTTTATAGGACAGGCGGCGCTACCGAAGGTCTAATAGACCCGACCACGCCGATACGATATGGGCGTGGAGGAAGGCGCCAAACCTGGGTAAAAAATCCGCTTGATTATAAAGACGCCCCCCGGCACTGACCACCCAAGCGCTTGCTTTTTTTGGCCTTTCGGTAACAGGGCGCAACAAACTCGATGCTGCTCGAGATCAACTCGACAACCTCGCCAGGGCAGATTCCGGGCATAAAAAAAACGGGAGCCGAAGCTCCCGTTCTTTTGCGACCTTGACGCTTAGCGCGGGAAGGCCGGCGGGTTGACCCCAGCCATATCTTCCATCACGCGCACCACCTGGCAGCTGTAACCGAACTCGTTGTCGTACCAGACGTACAGCACAACGCGGTTATCGTTGGCGATGGTGGCTTCGGCATCCACCACGCCGGCATGGCGCGAACCAACGAAGTCGGTCGATACCACTTCCTGCGAGCTGACGAAGTCGATCTGCTTCTGCAGATCCGAGTGCATGGCCATCTGGCGCAGGTACTCGTTGATATCTTCGCGAGTGGTGGCCTTCTCCAGATTCAGATTGAGGATGGCCATGGACACGTTCGGCGTCGGCACACGAATGGCGTTGCCGGTCAGCTTGCCTTTCAGAACCGGCAGCGCCTTGGCCGCAGCGGTAGCAGCGCCGGTTTCGGTGATGACCATGTTCAGCGCGGCACTACGACCACGACGACTGCCTTTGTGGAAGTTGTCGATCAGGTTCTGGTCGTTGGTGTACGAGTGAACGGTCTCGACGTGACCGTTGACGATGCCGTACTGATCATTGACCGCCTTGAGCACCGGAACGATGGCGTTGGTGGTGCAGGAAGCCGCGGAGATGATCTTGTCCTCAGCGGTGATTTCGCTGTGGTTGATGCCGTGCACGATGTTCTTCAGCGCGCCCTTGCCAGGTGCGGTGAGAACGACGCGATCGACGCCCGGGCAAGCCAGGTGCTGACCCAAGCCCTCGGCATCACGCCACACACCGGTGTTGTCAACCAGCAGTGCGTTCTTGATGCCGTACTGGGTGTAGTCGACTTCCTTCGGGTCCTTGGCATAGATCACCTGGATCAGGTTGCCGTTGGCCGTCAGGGTGTTGTTCTCTTCATCAATGGTGATGGTGCCGTTGAACTTGCCGTGTACCGAGTCACGACGGAGCAGGCTGGCACGCTTGACCAGATCGTTGCTGGCGCCTTTACGCACAACGATGGCACGCAGGCGCAGGCCGTCGCCACCACCGGTCTTCTCGATCAGGATGCGCGCCAGCAGGCGGCCGATACGACCGAAGCCATACAGGACCACGTCGGTGCCTTCACGACCGGAACCGTTCTGCTTGCCGACCACCTCGGCCAGCTCGTCCTTGACGAACTGCTCGACGCTACGACCAGCGCCTTCGGCCTTGAACTTGGCAACCAGCTTGCCCAGGTCCACGGAAGCGGCGCCCAGCTTGAGCTCGCTCATGGCCTTGAGCATGGGGAAGGTGTCGTGCACCGACAGTTCAGCCTCATCGGCAAGGCGATGGCGAGCGAAACGGTGAGCCTTGAGGATGTCGATGACCGAACGGTTGATCAGGCCACGGCCATAGATCGAGGTCACCACATTATTGTTGCGATAGAGCTGACCAATCAGCGGAATCATCGCTTCCGCGAGGGCTTCACGATCGATCCATTCACCGAGACACTGGTCGGGCTTCTGAGTCACGGGCAGTACCTTCCACATGTAGGGGCTGAAAAAAGGGGCTACATTATGACGGCGCGCGCAGGCATGAGCAATGCGCGCCTGTCACGACTGACATTGACCACCAAGCCCCGCTACAATTCCCGGCCTTTCGTCACGACCGTGAGCCGCCCGTGTCCGTACTGCGTCTTCCGTCTCTACCGGCCAGCGCCGGCAAACAACAGTGGGGCAACCTGCCCGGCGCCGCCCTGTCCCTGACTATCGCCGAAGCCGCCAGCAATGCCGGCCGCTTCACGCTGGTGCTCACCGAAGGCAGCCAGAGCGCGGAGCGGCTGCAGGAAGAACTGGCGTTCTTCGCCCCCGACCTGCCAGTGCTGCACTTTCCCGACTGGGAAACCCTGCCCTACGATGTCTTCTCGCCGCACCAGGACATCATCTCGCAACGCATCGCAGCACTCTATCGCCTGCCGCAGCTGAGCCGCGGCATCCTCGTAGTGCCGATCACCACCGCCCTACACCGCCTGGCACCGAAGCGCTTCCTGCTGGGTGGCAGCCTGGTGCTGGATGTGGGCCAGAAACTCGATGTGGAGCAAATGCGCGGCCGCTTGGAGGCCGCCGGCTACCGCTGCGTCGATACGGTGTACGAGCACGGCGAGTTCGCCGTGCGCGGCGCATTGATCGATCTGTTCCCGATGGGCAGTGACACGCCCTACCGTATCGACCTGTTCGACGACGAAATCGAAACCCTGCGCACCTTCGACCCCGAGACCCAGCGCTCGGTGGACAAGGTCGAGTCGATCCGCCTGTTGCCGGCACGTGAATTTCCGCTGGAAAAGAAAGCTGTCACCGATTTCCGCGGACGTTTCCGCGAGCGCTTCGACGTGGATTTCCGTCGCTGCCCGATCTATCAGGACCTTTCCACCGGCATCACCCCCGCCGGCATCGAGTACTATCTGCCGCTGTTCTTCGAAGAGACAGACACCCTGTTCGACTATCTGCCAGGCGACACCCAGGTGTTCTCCCTGCCCGGCATCGAAAAGGCTGCCGAGCATTTCTGGACAGATGCGCGGAGCCGCTATGAGGACCGCCGAGTCGACCCGGAGCGCCCACTGCTGCCACCCGCCGACATCTTCCTGCCGGTCGAGGACTGCTTCGCCCGTCTGAAGAGCTGGCCGCGCGTAGTGGTCAATCAGGACGATATCGAGCCCGGCGTCGGCCAGACCCGCTTTGACGCACGCGCCCTGCCCGACCTGGCGATTCAGGCCAAGGCCGGCGAGCCGCTGGCGGCGTTGCGCCGCTTTATCGAAGAATATCCAGGCCGCGTGCTGTTCTGCGCCGAATCAGCCGGGCGCCGCGAAGTGCTGCTGGAACTGCTCGCCCGCCTCAAGCTCAAGCCCCGGGAAGTCGAGGGCTGGCCGGCCTTCGTGGCCAGCCCTGAACGCCTCAACATCTGCATCGCACCACTGGATGAAGGCCTGCTGCTCGACGACCTGGCACTGATTGCCGAGAGCCCGCTGTTCGGCCAGCGCGTCATGCAGCGTCGCCGCCGCGAAAAAGGCCGAGAAGGCGGCGACAACGTGATCAAGAACCTCACCGAGCTGCGCGAAGGCGCACCGGTGGTGCATATCGATCACGGTGTCGGCCGCTACCTGGGCCTGGTGACCATGGAGTTCGACGGCCAGGCCGCCGAATTCCTCGCCCTGCAGTATGCCGACGAAGCCAAGCTTTATGTCCCCGTGGCCAGCCTGCATCTGATCGCCCGCTACACCGGCAGTGACGATGCCCTGGCGCCGCTGCATCGCCTTGGCTCGGAGGTCTGGCAGAAGGCCAAGCGCAAGGCGGCCGAGCAGGTGCGCGATGTTGCCGCCGAGCTGCTCGACATCTACGCCCGCCGGGCTGCTCGTGAAGGTTTCGCCTTCCAGGACCCGGCACTGGACTACGCCACCTTCAGCGCCGGTTTCCCCTTCGAGGAAACCCCGGACCAGCAGGCAGCCATCGATGCCGTGCGCACCGACATGCTGGCCGGCAAGCCGATGGATCGACTGGTCTGCGGCGATGTCGGCTTCGGCAAGACCGAGGTGGCCATGCGCGCCGCTTTCATCGCCGTGCACAGCGGCAAGCAGGTCGCCGTACTGGTGCCCACCACCCTGCTCGCCCAGCAGCACTACAACAGCTTCCGCGACCGCTTCGCCGACTGGCCGGTGAAGGTCGAGGTGATGAGCCGCTTCAAGAGCGCCAAGGAAGTCGGCGAGGCCGTGCAGCAACTGGCCGAAGGCAAGGTGGATATCGTCATCGGCACGCACAAGCTGCTGCAGGACGACGTCAAGTTCCACAACCTGGGCTTGGTGATCATCGACGAGGAACACCGCTTCGGCGTGCGCCAGAAGGAACAGCTCAAGGCCCTGCGCAGCGAGGTCGACATCCTCACCCTGACTGCCACGCCGATCCCGCGCACACTGAACATGGCCGTGGCCGGCATGCGCGACCTGTCGATCATCGCCACGCCACCAGCGCGGCGTCTGTCGGTGCGCACCTTCGTCATGGAAAGCAACAAGCCGACCATCAAGGAAGCGCTACTGCGCGAGCTGCTACGCGGTGGCCAGGTCTACTACCTGCACAACGATGTAAAGACCATCGAGAAATGCGCCAGTGAGCTGGCCGAGCTGGTGCCCGAGGCGCGTATCGGCATCGGTCACGGACAGATGCGCGAACGTGATCTCGAGCAGGTGATGAGCGACTTCTACCACAAGCGCTTCAACGTGCTGGTGGCCTCGACCATCATCGAGACCGGTATCGACGTGCCTAGCGCCAACACCATCATCATCGACCGCGCCGACAAGTTCGGCCTGGCCCAGCTGCACCAGTTGCGCGGCCGTGTCGGTCGTAGCCACCACCAGGCCTACGCCTACCTGCTGACGCCACCGCGCAAGCAGATGACCCCGGATGCGGAAAAACGCCTGGAGGCCATCGCGGGCGCCCAGGATCTCGGCGCCGGCTTCGTCCTCGCCACCCACGACCTGGAAATCCGCGGTGCCGGCGAACTGCTTGGCGACGGCCAAAGCGGGCAGATCCAGGCGGTCGGTTTCACCCTCTACATGGAAATGCTCGAACGTGCGGTCAAAGCCATCCAGAAAGGCGAGCAGCCGAACCTCGACCAGCCATTGGGCGGCGGCCCGGAGATCAACCTGCGTGTACCGGCGCTGATCCCCGAGGACTACCTGCCCGACGTGCACAGCCGCCTGATCCTCTACAAACGCATCGCCAACGCCAGCGACGAGGACGGCCTGAAGGAGCTTCAGGTAGAGATGATCGACCGTTTCGGCCTGCTGCCGGAGCCGACCAAGAACCTCATGCGCCTGACCCTGCTCAAGCTGCAGGCCGACAAGCTCGGCATCAGCAAGGTCGACGCCGGCCCGCAGGGCGGACGAATCGAGTTCGCCGCGGAAACCTGCGTCGACCCGCTGACCCTGATCAAACTGATCCAGGCCCAGCCAAAACGCTACAAGTTCGAAGGCGCCACCGTCTTCAAGATCCAGGTGCCGATGGAGCGCGCGGAAGAACGCTTCAACACCCTGGAAGCCCTGCTCGAGCGCCTCGCGCCCACCACCTGAAGGACTCACACACATGCGCCCATTGCACCTGATCGCCCTGCTGCTCTGCCTGCTGGCACCGAGCGCCTTTGCCGAACGTCTTTATCAGGTCGAATTGCTGGTATTCCGCCAGGCCGGCGAACCCGTCTTCGCCCCCAAGGTGGCACCGGACGACTGGGCGGGCACGGCATTGCCGATCACCGGCAACGAACGACCGACAACGCTCGATGGCGAGGCGGCCAAGCTCAATCCGGGCAGTGGTTATCAGGTATTGCTGCACAAGGCCTGGAGCCAGACCATCGGCAGCTCGCCGAGCCGAGTGGCCGTCAGCAGCGGTGAAGAGCGTTTCGGCCATCACGTGGTCGAAGGCACCCTGAGCTTTACTCAGGAGCGCTTTGCCGACCTGGACCTGGAACTGTGGATCAACCAATTCAGCGGCGACGGCCTGCTCGAGAGCAGCGAGCACATGAAAGTAGCTCAGCGCCTGAAGGACAACAGCCTGACCTACCTGGACCATGGCAGCCTGGGCGCACTGGTACGCATCAGCCCGCTCTGAGCGGAAATCTGATGCCGCCAGCCTTTCGTAGGGGCCTCGCCCCAGAGCGAAGTTTTTCAAGTGCGCTCCGCCCTGATTCGCGGCGGCGCGCCGCGCCTACGGATTCGGCACGTCGACGCCTGACTGACGGGCATTGACCGCTGTCTTTACAGAGAAGCTAGTTACTCAGCACGCGTGCCAACACCGCCTTGACCGTCCCCATGCCCTGCTCGATCACTCGCTCGATCTCGGCCATGGTGATCAAGGCGCTGGATTTCCCCGCCGCCGGATTCACCACCAGCGCCAGGCAGGCGTAGGGCAGCGCCAATTCGCGCGCCAATACCGCCTCGGGCATACCGGTCATGCCTACCAGGTCGCAGCCATCTCGCTCCATGCGGGCGATTTCCGCCGCCGTTTCCAGTCGTGGCCCCTGAGTACAGCCATAGATTCCGTGATCGCTGAATGCCGCATTTTCGGCCCGCAGCGCCGCCACCAACCCCTCGCGCAGTTGCCTGTCGTACGGCTGGCTGAAATCGACGTGGGTCACGTGCTCCAGATCGCCTTCGTAAAAGGTGTGCGCACGCCCTGAGGTGTAATCGATGATCTGATGTGGCACGCAGAAATGCCCAGTGCCCATGGCAGCATGAATCCCTCCCACCGCATTGACCGCGACAATGGCCTTGGCGCCGGCCTGCTTGAGCGCCCAGAGGTTGGCCCGGTAGTTCACCTGATGCGGTGGAATCCGGTGCGGCTGACCGTGGCGGGCGAGAAACAGCACTTCGCGCCCGGCGTAACTGCCCCGCAGGATATCGGCGGAGGGCGCCCCGTAAGGGGTATCCAGCGGCAGCGCTTCGTGAATCGTCAACCCTTCCAACTGGGTCAGGCCGGTGCCGCCGATAATGGCGTAGACAGTCATAGGCAGGTCCTCAGTCGAGCAACTGGGCAGCTCTCAGGGCCGCCACAGCGGTAAGCCAGCGTGGCGCCTGGCGGTATTCGGTAGTGGCGTGACCACGGCCACGCATGCGCTCGAGGTGCGCAGGCGGTGTCACTCGCAGACGTTGCAAGGCACTGAGCGCCAGCTCGGCCGAAGCGCGGTCATTGCACACCAGGCCCATATCGCAGCCCGCAGCCAGTGCCGCCTCGATACGCTTGCCGGCATCGCCGACCACATGGGCACCGGCCATGGACAGGTCGTCGCTGAAAATCACACCCTCGAAGCCCAACTCGCCGCGCAAGATGTCCTGCAGCCAGCGACGGGAGAAGCCAGCCGGGTGCTCGTCAACCTGAGAATAGATGACATGCGCCGGCATCACTGCATCGAGCTCGTGGACCAGACGCTTGAACGGCTGCATGTCGCAAGCGCGGATGTCATCAAGACTGCGCTCGTCGAGCGGGATGGCGACATGAGAGTCCGCCTCGGCCCAGCCGTGCCCGGGGAAGTGTTTTCCGGTAGCAGCCATCCCCGCCTGATGCATGCCGCGGATGAAAGCGGCCGCCAGCGTGGTGGCCCGCTGCGGATCACCCTCGAAGGCGCGACTGCCAACCACCGCACTGCGCTGGTGGTCGAGATCCAGTACCGGCGCGAAACTCAGATCCAGGCCAACCGCCAACACCTCGGTCGCCATCAGCCAGCCGCAATGCTCGGCCAACTCCTCGGCATTGTCGTTGTCGGCGATGGCGCGCATCGCCGGCAGACGCAGAAAGCCCTGGCGCAGCCGCTGTACCCGGCCACCTTCCTGATCCACCGCCAGCAGCAGATCCGGGCGCAGGGCACGGATACTCTGGCATAGCTCGCGAACCTGGCGCGGCGATTCGATATTGCGGGCAAAAATGATCAGACCACCCACTTCGGGCTGGCGCAGCATCTGGCGATCCTCGGCGGTCAACCAGGTGCCAGCGATGTCCATCATCAAAGAGCCTTGCATGAGAATATTTCCTTACGTGAAGTCTTGGTCTGCAGCCCACTGCGGGTAAGGCGCCTCATCGATACGTACCTTGCAGTGCGGCGGTACACGCTCGAAAAGCGCCAGCATGTCGGCGTTACGCAAACGAATGCAGCCATGGGACAACGGCGCACCCATGGGCTCCGTATCCGGTGTGCCATGCAGATAGATGTAACGGCGAAAGGTATCGACCTCGCCCAGGCGATTGCGCCCCGGCTCAAGGCCGCTTAGCCAGAGAATACGGGTAAGAATCCAGTCGCGGCCAGGAAACTGCTTGTGCAGCTCAGGTGACCATACCTCCCCTGTCCAGCGACGACCGCGCAATACCGCGGCCAGAGGCAAACCTGCGCCGATCTTCGCGCGTACCTGATGCAGCCCACGCGGCGTACAGCCTGAACCGTTAAGTTCACCCACCCCATTGAACGCCGTGGAGACAGGCAAGCTCAGCAGCAGCCGCCCAGCACGAAAGCCGTAAAGCGCCTGGTCGGCAATGGAGATATGGAGTAAATCGAGATCGGACATGGGCCGCTAGCTTAGCAGGCCGCAGGGCGAAGCCAAGCCCACCTGCCGTCAGGTCAAACCTTGGGCGCGGCGCTCGGTGTCTTGCTGCGCGGTTTGAGTTGCGCGCCAGCCAAGGCGGGGTCGGCAACCCCGGTCTCAGAACGCATGCCTGCAGCCAGGAACGGCACCATCATGCGCATCACCTGCTCGATCGACGTGTTGACGCCGAAATCGGTCTCAGCCATCGCCCGCAGCGCCTTGATACCGGACATGCTGAACGCCGCGGCGCCAAGCATGAAATGCACACGCCAGAATAGCTCCAGCGGTGGAATACGCGGCGCAGCCTCATGCACCAACAGCATGTAACGGCGGAACACCTTGCCGTAGACCTCTTCCAGGTACTTGCGCAGGTGTCCCTGGCTCTGGCTGAAGGCCAAACCGAGCAGGCGCATGAAAATGGACAAGTCATTGCCGCTGCGCGGCTTAACGGCCAGGGCCTGCTCGACCAGAAGCTCGAGCAACTCCTCCAGGGAAGCCTGGGTTTCGGACTTGGCCTGACGGCGATCGAGTTCCTTTTCCAGGCTGGCACAGAAAGGCCCCAGGAAACGCGAGAAGACCGCCTGAATCAGCGCCTTCTTCGAACCGAAGTGGTAATTGACGGCAGCCAGGTTGACCCCGGCCTTGCTGGTGATAAGACGCAGCGATGTCTCGGCGAAGCCTTTTTCCGCGAACAGCTGTTCCGCAGCATCGAGAATGCGTTCAACGGTTTCCGACTGAGCCATGAGTTATCACCTGACAAACACTTGTTTGAAACATACGTTTCATCCCACTGAATTGTCAAGCCGCATGAGCCGTCTTTTGGCCGGCTGGTCACAGCTTACAACAAGCAGAGACGCAGATTACTCGGCATGGGTAACAAGCCGGACGGCAGTCATCCAAAAAATGGACATTGCCAAGACTCGCTTACTGTATATAATCCCAGTCACTGTATAAAAAGACAGAGCCCAGCCATGCTGAAACTGACGCCACGCCAAGCCGAGATTCTCGCCTTCATCAAACGCTGCCTGGAAGACAACGGCTACCCACCCACCCGCGCGGAAATCGCTCAGGAACTGGGGTTCAAATCGCCCAACGCCGCAGAAGAGCACCTCAAGGCCCTCGCCCGCAAGGGGGCCATCGAGATGACTCCAGGCGCTTCACGCGGCATTCGCATTCCCGGCTTCGAGGCAGGTGCCGCGAACGAGGATGCAGGCCTCCCGGTAATCGGTCGCGTCGCCGCCGGCGCACCGATCCTTGCACAGCAACATGTCGAGGAATCCTGCCAGATCAATCCGGCGTTCTTTCAGCCCAAGGCCGACTATCTACTGCGTGTACGCGGCATGAGCATGAAAGACATCGGCATCTTCGATGGCGATCTGCTCGCCGTGCACACCACCCGTGAAGCCCGCAATGGCCAGATTGTCGTCGCCCGTATCGACGATGAAGTGACGGTCAAACGCTTCAAGCGCGAGGGCAACAAGGTCTGGCTGATTGCCGAGAATCCTGAGTTTGCCCCGATCGAAGTGGATCTGGAACACCAGGATCTGGTCATCGAAGGTTTGAGCGTCGGTGTAATCCGCCGCTGAGGAGACACCATGTACGTGCAGCAGTCGTTCGAGCGCCCACAACTTCCCCTTTTCGACGCCTTTCTTGCCGGAACGTCGAGTGAGCCACGGTTAGCGACCAATGACATCTCTCGTAGCGAGGATGATCAGGCGTTCAGCGAACTGGCCCTGCGTGGCGCTGCCGGTCACTGCCTGCACTTGCTGGCACCGATTCTACGCGAGCTGAGCGAGAACCAGGATGCGCGCTGGCTGACCCTGGTGGCACCGCCAGCCAGCCTTACGCAAAGTTGGCTGCGCGAAGCTGGCCTGAACCGTGAGCGTATTCTCCTGCTGCATCCACGGCAGGGGCAGAATGCCCTGGCACTGGCGGAAGAAGCCCTGAAGCTCGGGCGCAGCCATACCGTGATCAGCTGGCTACACCCAGTCGAGAACAGCACCCGTCAGCGCCTTGCGCAGGCCGCCAATGCTGGCGGGGCACAAAGCCTGAATATCAGCCTGGGTTAAAGATTCACAAACGCAAACGGGGCTCCATTGGAGCCCCGTTTGCGTTAAGCCGCAGCGGCTTCAGTGCAAAACGCGCGAGCCTTCTTCTTCGCCACTGAAATCGCCTTCAGCCATTCGGCCAGCCATCTGCACGCCGACATTGAGCATGGCCTTGGCCACCTCGATGTGCTGCCCCTGCAGAAAAGCCTTGGCATCAGCGGAGAAGTCCAGAGTCACCAGCGCCTCTTCATCCTCTGCGCGACGCAGGGCAATACGCCCATCGGGCAGTTCGACGATTTCCAGGAAGGATGTTGGCATGGCTCAGTCTCTGTGCAAAAACGCGACATTGTAGCAGTCAGTCGGGGTCATCCCCAGCCCACTGGTCCAGTTAAACCCAATCAGCACTCGCTGAGGCCTTCGCGGAAACGCAGCACCAGCGCCTTGAGTTGCTGACGCCAGGCATCGACATCATCGAGGCTCAGCTCGGCCGGCTCTTCGCCAACGCTGACAGCAGTAATCAGCGGCATGGACGGATCGACCTTGGCCTTGCGCTCCTCACGCGGCGGCTGGAACAGCGCAGCATAGGCCGCCAGCAACTCGGCCAGCCAGGTTTCGCGCTGCTGCGCCAATTCGACCAACTCGGCCAGCTCAGGGCTGGGCGAACCGTCAAGCACCACCTGCTGCACGAAGGCCTCGACACGCGAAGGCGTAGCGTCGTTCATGCGGTAATAGCCGGCAATCTCATGACACAGCCCGAGCAGTCCACCGTACAGGTGAAACAGCGCGGCTTCTCGCTCGGCCTGCACCAGCGCCTGCACATTGAACGCGGACGACGCTTCGGCCTTGCGCCAGTTATCCAGGGCAATACCGGCGAAGAAAATCTTCTGGTTGGTACGGGTATAGATTTCTTTGGCCATTACGGCGACCTCCACAGCAGATCGGGTCATGATACGCGCGTCTGCCCTGCCTGACGCGCATCTCGTCAGGCATTCAGGGCGCCGCTGTTACGGCGCCAGGCCGACGCGCAGCACATCTCAACCAGGCGCTACTAGCGCTTGTCCTCGACCTTCCACTTGCCGCCATCGTAGAACGCGCGCCAGCCGGTGGGTTTGCCATCGACCTCGGACTGCACGTATTGCTCCTTGGTCTTGCGGCTGTAGCGAATCACCGCAGGGCGACCATCCGGATCCTTCTGCGGGGCATCGCAGAGGAAGTGGTACTTGGGGTCGATCTCATGCTTGTGTGGGACGATCTCCAGCACCAGCGGCGCACGCGTCTCTCGGTTCTTCGGGAACTGGCTGGCAGCGAGGAACAGGCCCGATGCGCCGTCGCGCAGCACGTAGGTGTCGTCCACCTTCTCGCACTTGAGCTCGGGCATATCCACCTTGTCCATCTTCGGCGGCGCCGCTTCACCGTTCTTGAGCAACTTGCGGGTGTTCTTGCAGCTGGCATTGGTACAGCCGAAGAACTTGCCGAAACGGCCGGTCTTGAGCTGCATCTCGCTGCCGCACTTGTCGCATTCCAGGCTCGGGCCTTCATAGCCCTTGATGCGGTACTGGCCCTGCTCGATCTCGTAGCCACTACAATCGGGGTTGTTGCCACAGATATGCAGCTTGCGGGTCTCGTCCAGCAGGTAGGCATCCATGGCGGTGGAGCAGATCGGGCAGCGATGCTTGCCGAGCAGCACGCGGGATTCGGACTCGCCCTCGTCATCGGCTGCGATCTCATCGCCCGGCACCAGGTTGATGGTGGCCTTGCAGCGCTCCTTCGGTGGCAGCGCATAGCCCGAGCAACCGAGGAACACACCAGTGGAGGCGGTGCGGATCATCATTGGCCGGCCGCACTCGCGGCAGGGAATATCGGTCAGCGTCGGCTGGTTGGCACGCATGCCGCCCTCGCCCGCTTCGGCCACTTCGAGCTTCTTCTTGAAATCACCGTAGAACTCGTCGAGCAGGTGCTTCCACTCGCGCTCACCCTGGGCCACATCGTCGAGATGTTCTTCCATGGTGGCGGTAAAGCCGTAATCCATCAGGTTGGCGAAGCTCTCATCGAGACGCTCGGTGACGATGTCACCCATCTTCTCGGCATAGAAGCGACGGTTGTGCACCGTGACGTAGCCGCGATCCTGGATGGTGGAAATGATCGCCGCGTAGGTGGACGGGCGGCCGATGCCGCGCTTTTCCAGCTCCTTGACCAGGCTGGCTTCGGAGTAGCGCGCCGGCGGCTTGGTGAAGTGCTGGCTGGGGTCGAGCTGAATCAGCTTGAGGCCCTCGCCTTCCTTCATTTCCGGCAGGACGTCGTCCTCGCCCGGCTTGCTCTGCTGCGGCAGCACACGGGTGTAACCGTCGAACTTGAGGATGCGACCCTTGGCGCGCAGCTCGAAATCGCCAGCAGCCACTGTGACGCTGGTGGACAGGTACTCGGCCGGCGGCATCTGGCAGGCAACGAACTGACGCCAGATCAGGTCGTACAGGCGCTCGGCATCACGCTCCATGCCGGACAGCTGGGTCGGGCGCAGATTGACGTCGGACGGACGAATCGCTTCGTGCGCCTCCTGGGCGCCTTCCTTGCTCGAATACAGGTTGGGCTTGCCCGGCAGGTACTTGTCGCCGTACTCGCTGCCGATGAAACCGCGCACCATCTCTACCGCGTCATTCGACAGGTTGGTCGAGTCGGTACGCATATAGGTGATGTAGCCAGCTTCGTACAAACGCTGAGCCATCATCATGGTTTTCTTCACCCCGAAGCCCAGGCGGTTGCTCGCCGCCTGCTGCAGGGTGGAGGTAATGAAGGGCGCCGACGGCTTGCTGCTGGTCGGGCGGTCTTCGCGCTTGACCACGCTGTAGCTGGAAGCCTTGAGCTTCTCCAGCGCGGCCATGGCCTGCGCTTCATTGACCGGTTTGAAGGCTGCGCCACTTTCGCGCACCACCTCGAAACGCACCTTGGCGTTCTTCGCGGTGCCGAGGTCGGCGTGCACTTCCCAGTACTCTTCCGGGACGAAGGCGCGAATCTCTTTCTCGCGCGCCACGACCAGCTTCACGGCCACCGACTGCACACGACCGGCAGACAGGCCACGAGCGATCTTGGCCCACAGCAGCGGCGAGACCATGTAGCCCACCACGCGGTCGAGGAAGCGCCGCGCCTGCTGGGCGTTGACGCGGTTGATGTCCAGCTCGCCCGGCTTGGAGAAGGCTTCCTGAATCGCCTTCTTGGTGATCTCGTTGAACACCACACGCTTGTAGCGGCTGTCATCACCACCGATGGATTCGCGCAGGTGCCAGGCAATAGCCTCCCCTTCGCGATCCAAGTCGGTTGCGAGATAGATGGTGTCGGCATCCTTGGCCAGGCGGCGCAGTTCTTCGATCACCTTTTCCTTGCCAGGCAGGATCTCGTACTTGGCTTTCCAGCCGTGCTCGGGGTCAACCCCCATACGGCTGAACAGCTGGCGTTTGGCCTTTTCCTTGGGCGACAGCGCAGGCGCTTCACCAGCAGCAGCCTTGCCGCGCTTGGCAGGCTCCTTGGTGGCACTTGCCGAGCCGCTGGTAGGCAGGTCACGGATGTGGCCGATGCTCGACTTCACCACGTACTGGCTGCCCAGGTACTTGTTGATGGTCTTGGCCTTGGCCGGGGATTCCACGATGACCAGCGATTTGCCCATGGATCAGAAAATTCCTGAATTGCGAAATATAGAAGGCACGAAGCCGAGAGTGTCAAAGCAGCGAGCGAAGGTCAGGCAAGGCGAAAACAGTCGAAAAAGCGCGGTGTACGAGCTGTACATGAGCATTTTGAGGCTGGTTTCAACGCAGCATGGCCGAGAGCAGCACTTTGTAGACGCCCTCTAAGGCCCCGCTATATATAGTGGTGACCAAGCGAAGGTCAAGCGCAGGGAGCTGCGCAGTCAGACTTGCGAAGCGCCGATGGGGCTGACTTCGGCCTGAATCAAAGCAAAGCGTGGAACGCGCTCGCCGTCCACTTCGATCTCTTCACAGAACATGCTCAGCGGCCTTACCCACAAGCCAAACTCGCCGTATAGCGCCTGGTAGACGACCACCTCCTCCTCGCTCTCGGAATGGCGTGCCACACCGAATACACGGTACTGCGGGCCTTTGTAGTGACGATAGAGTCCTGGCTGCAACTGCATGAGCGGTTCCCGAAATAAAAAGCCGTAAAAAGCAAAACCGGGGCACAGGGCCCCGGTTTCTGTCCGCTAACGCTTAAACGCGCTCGAAGACGGTGGTGATGCCTTGGCCAAGGCCCACGCACATGGTGGAGACACCCAAGGTGCCGCCGTTCTGTTTCATGACGTTGAGCAGGGTACCGGAGATACGGGCACCGGAACAACCGAAGGGGTGACCCAGGGCGATCGCGCCGCCGTGCAGGTTGACCTTCTCTTCCATCTTGTCGAGCAGCTTCAGATCCTTGAGCACAGGCAGGGCCTGGGCGGCGAAGGCTTCGTTGAGCTCGACGAAATCGATGTCAGCCATGCTCAGACCAGCACGCTTGAGCGCCTTCTGAGTGGACGGCACCGGGCCGTAACCCATGATCGCCGGATCGACACCGGCAACGGCCATGGCACGGACCACGGCCATCGGCTGGATACCCAGATCCTGGGCGCGCTGGGCGCTCATGACGATCATGCAGGAGGCGCCGTCGGTGATCTGCGAGGACGTACCTGCAGTCACGGTGCCGCCTTTCGGGTTGAACGCAGGTTTCAGCGCAGCCAGGCTCTCGAGGGTGGTTTCCGGACGAATGGTTTCGTCGAAGTCATACACCTTGAGGAAGCCGTTCTCGTCGTAGCCTTGCATCGGGATGATTTCATCCTTGAACTTGCCTTCGACGGTGGCCTTGTGCGCCAGACGGTGCGAGCGCTCACCGAAGGCGTCCTGCGCCTCACGGCTGATGCCATGCATCTTGCCCAGCATTTCTGCGGTCAGGCCCATCATGCCAGACGCCTTGGCGGCGTACAGCGACAGGTGCGGGTTCGGGTCGACGCCATGCATCATGCCGACGTGGCCCATGTGCTCCACACCGCCGACGACGAACACATCGCCGTTGCCGGTCTGGATCGCCTGCACGGCGGTGTGCAGGGCGCTCATCGACGAGCCGCACAGGCGGCTGACGGTCTGGCCGGCACTGGTGTGCGGGATCTGGGTCATCAGCGACGCCATGCGCGCGATGTTCCAACCCTGCTCCAGGGTCTGGTTGACGCAGCCCCAGATCACATCCTCGACTTCAGCCGGGTCGATCTTGGCGTTGCGCTCCAGCACTTTGCTGATCAGGTGCGCGGACATGGTCTCGGCGCGCGTATTGCGGTGCATGCCGCCCTTGGAACGCCCCATCGGGGTACGACCGAAGTCGACGATCACTGCATCTCTAGGATTCAGGCTCATATTTCTACTCTCGCTCTGTTCGCTGCACGATTAACCGAAGAACTTCTGGCCCTTGGCGGCCATTTCGCGAAGTTTTGCGGTCGGGTGGTACAGGGCGCCCAGCTCGGCATACTTGTCAGCCAGGGCGACGAATTCAGCAACACCGATGGAATCGATGTAGCGCAGCGCACCGCCACGGAAGGGAGGGAAGCCGATACCGTAGATCAGGCCCATGTCGGCCTCGGCTGCGGTGTCGACGATGCCGTCTTCCAGGCAACGAACGGTTTCCATGCACAGCGGGATCATCATGAAGTTGATGATGTCCTCGTCGGTGACTTCGCGCTCTTCGACCACGATGGACTTGAGCAACTCGTAAGCAGCCGGGTCGGTGACCTTCTTCGGCTTGCCGCGCTTGTCGGTCTCGTAGGCATAGAAGCCCTTGCCGTTCTTCTGACCCAGGCGATTGGCGTCGTACATCACGTCGACGGCAGTCTTGCCTTCGACAGCCATACGATCCGGGAAGCCTTCAGCCATCACATCACGGCCGTGGTGGCCAGTGTCGATGCCGACCACGTCGGAGAGGTAAGCCGGGCCCATGGGCCAGCCGAACTTCTCCATCACCTTGTCGATACGCACGAAGTCGACGCCGAAGCCCAGCAGCTTGGAGAAGCCGCCGAAGTACGGGAACAGTACGCGGTTGACCAAAAAGCCGGGGCAATCGTTGACCACGATCGGGTTCTTGCCCATCTTCTTGGCGTAGGCAACGGTGGTGGCCACGGCCACTTCGCTGGACTTCTCGCCACGGATGACTTCCACCAGCGGCATCATGTGCACCGGGTTGAAGAAGTGCATGCCGACGAAGTTTTCCGGACGCTTGAGCGCCTGGGCCAGCAGGGAAATGGAGATGGTCGAGGTGTTGGAGGCCAGGATGGCGTCTTCACGCACCACGCCTTCCACTTCGGCCAGCACGATCTGCTTGACCTTGGGGTTCTCGACCACGGCTTCGACGACGATGTCGACGTTGCCGAAATCGCCGTAGGACATGGTCGGACGGATGGCGTTGAGCGCTTCGGCCATCTTCGCCGGGGTCATGCGGCCCTTCTCGACGCGCTTGCCGAGCAGCTTGGAGGCCTCGGTCAGACCCATCTGGATACCCTCTTCGCGGATATCCTTCATCAGGATCGGGGTGCCCTTGGAGGCCGACTGGTAGGCGATGCCGCCACCCATGATGCCGGCGCCGAGTACGGCGGCCAGCTTCACGTCGCGAGCGATCTCGTCGTGGTGCTTGGCTTTCTTCTTCAGCTCCTGGTCATTGAGGAACAGACCGATCAGGCTCTCGGCAACCGAGGTCTTGGCCAGCTTGACGAAGCCGGTGGCCTCGACTTCCAGCGCCTTGTCACGGCCGAAGTTGGCGGCTTTCTGAATAGTCTTGATCGCTTCGACCGGAGCCGGGTAGTTCGGGCCGGCCTGGCCAGCGACGAAGCCCTTGGCGGTCTCGAAGCACATCATCTGCTCGATGGCGTTGAGCTTGAGCTTTTCCAGCTTGGGCTGACGCTTGGCCTTGTAGTCCAGCTCGCCGGAGATGGCGCGCTTGACCAGATCCAGTGCAGCAGCCTGCAGCTTGTCTGCAGTGACCACGGCATCGACAGCGCCCACTTTCAGAGCTTCATCGGCACGGTTTTCCTTGCCCGAAGCGATCCACTCCACGGCGTTATCGGTACCGATAACGCGCGGCAGGCGCACGGTACCGCCGAAGCCCGGGTAGATGCCCAGTTTGACTTCCGGCAGGCCGATCTTGGCGCTGTCGCTCATTACGCGATAGTCAGCGGCCAGGCACATCTCGAAACCGCCACCCAGGGCGATGCCGTTGATGGCGACGACGGTCGGCACGGCGAGGTCTTCGAAATCACTGAAGATCTTGTTGGCTTCCAGGTTGCCAGCCACCAGCTCTGCGTCGGGCAGTTTGAAGTTGTCGACGAACTCGGTGATATCGGCGCCGACGATGAACACGTCCTTGCCACTGGTGACAATCACGCCCTTGATCGAACCGTCAGCCTTGATCGCGTCGACGGAGGCGCGCAGCTCGTTGAGGGTAAGACGGTTGAATTTGTTGACGGACTCACCCTTGAGGTCGAACTTCAATTCGACGATGCCGCTCTCAAGAGCCTTAACCGTGATGGCTTTACCTTCGTAAATCATCAACTGATCTCCACGGTATGGAAGCTGAACAGTACACATCGGAGCCAACCTGCAGGCCAGCCCGCGGCAGCGCCGCACGAGCATAGCCCCAATCGGTACGACACACCCACCGACGCGATATTCGGGCTGCATATGGCGCGCCTAACAAGGCAAACGCTCAATTCATACGCCCGTTTGATTTGGGTGTGCACACCTTCAGGGAAAAGCCTGCACTTGTCAATTGGCCTCTTTTCGTCGATTTCCCGACGTTTTCTGCAGGCCTGGTCATTCGTGGCCTCCAGCCGGTTCCGATAAACAGCGTCAATAATGCATCATTGCGAGGGTTTTCCTGCTTGGTATAGACACGCCAAGGCGCCTAGCCAAATCGCCCCGCTGCGGGTACAGTCGTCTCACTTTCAGCTGGCACAGCGCCACCTGAGGGCAATACAAAAACAAATCGAGCCCCACGATGGGCCACACGGAGTCGCCAATGTCGAGCCGCCGTTCGCTTGCATTTCCCCTGAGCGCCCTGCTCCTTTTCGTCTTCACGTCGCTCTCCTCCACCTTGCTCAGCGCCGCACCAGCCAATGATCTGCTGCGCCTGCACCAACTGCGCCTGGCAACCCAGAAAAGTCTGGGCGACTTCTACATGTATAACGGCATGGAAGGCGATCAGCGCTATGCGCGCATGATTGGCGAGTCCCTGCAGGAAGGCCAATCGCACCTGGACGGCCTGGGCGAAATGCCCGGCGATGCAAGCAAGGCGCTACGCGCGCAGCTGCAAACCAATTGGCAAAGTTACCGCAGCGGGCTCCAGGCACTGATGGAAGCCATGCGCAGCCAGGGTTTCACCGACCTGCAACCCGTCGCCGATCTGGCCGAGAACAACCAACGCATCATGGCCATTAGTCAGGAGCTGTATCAGAAGATTCAGCAAGAAAGCGGTTTCAGCGTACCGCAGCTGACGCAGAAGAGCCGCGAGCAGAGCCTGCTGATGCAGAATATCGCTCTGGACTACGCTTCACGCAGTGCCTCGGTCGGCGCCAGCTTCTTCGGCGGCGGCGAAGAACGCGCCATCGACGAGCTTGCCGGTGAATTCGCCAGCAAGCTGAACAATCTCAGCGCCGCCCAGCAGAACACCCCGGAGATCAACGCGGCCCTGAACTCCATCGGCACCAAATGGCGTTACATCGAGAAATCCCTGCGCAACTACAACGAAAACACCGTACCTTTCCTGATCAGCAAGTATTCCGACAGCATCATCGAAGGCCTGGAAGCCGTTGCCGCCCAGTACGCCACCAGCCAACACTGATGCCCCATGTTTCCGGCCTGCCTGGCCCAACTCTTGCCCGGTGCTCGCACCGGGCTTTTCTTTGCCTTTTTCACGACCAGTCGCCCTATCCCACACAATGGGGCCATACTTGAGACAGAGCCATTTGCCCCCCTTAAGGAGGAGTTCACCATGCCCTACCAGCACATTCTGGTCGCCGTCGACCTGACCGAGGAATGCGACCCTGTCGTGACACGTGCGCAGAAGCTGGCGAAGGCCAGTGGCGCCAAGATGTCTCTGGTGCATATCGTCGAACCCATGGCCATGGCCTTTGGTGGTGACGTGCCGATGGATCTGTCGATGCTGCAGCAACAACAGTTCGAGCAGGCACGCGATCGCCTGGACAGCTTTACCGGCAAGTACCCGGAACTCACCGCTGATCAGCGTCACCTGGCCTACGGGCAACCACGCCAGGAGATCCACCGCCTGGCCGAAGAACAGGGTTGCGATCTGATCGTGGTCGGCAGCCATGGCCGCCACGGCCTGGCGCTGTTGCTGGGCTCGACTGCCAATGACGTACTGCACGGCGCGCCCTGCGATGTACTCGCAGTGCGCCTGAAGAAAGGCGAAAAAGGCGCTTGAGATCGCGTCGCGGCTGAAGCCCCCCCACAGTAGACGCATTGGCTCCGCCCGTGGGAGGCACTTCAGCGGCGAGCTTTTTGGCTTCGGCCTTAGAGGGTGTTTACAAGATAGGCGAACGAAGGCAAGACAAGGCGAAAACGATCGAGAAAGCGGAGTTTACGTGCTGTAAATGAGCATTTCGAGATCGTTTTCAACGCTGTAGCGCCGCGCGAAAAAACTGGCGCGAATGCGCGATAAATGAGGCGCGGAGATAGTTTCACATGCGGCAAAGGAATTTCACAAAATGCCCAGCGCCGCATCCGTTAGCTCAGCAATCTGAGCGTCGGAAAGCGCCGCCCCGTAGAACTGGACTTCATCTAGCCCGCAAGGGAGCGGATAGGCATCCGCACCGAAACGTGAGAAGCCAAGCCGGGTGGTGCCAGTAAAACTGCCCCACCGCCCGGTTGTGTTCCCTTGCGCCGCGCCGTTAACAAAGAGATGCCGCCCTGCTGCGCTCTGCCGCAGGTAGACGACCACAGCCGATCCATATGACCAACTCGATGGAGACGCAAAAAGCTGGCTGGTACCAGAGGCCATAACACGAAAGCCGAAGGTACCGCCGGACCTATCGATAACATCAAGCTCAGGGCAGCCGGTGCCATTGGCGCCCAACTGAAGCAAGACCCCAAGAGCGGTCTGCGGCGGTACCGAAGTTGGCCTGACGATTACTCCAAAAGTCCAATCACCACCAGACGCAACTGGGGCAGATGACAGCACCAGAGGTGTCAGCGTCGGCGGCAAGACGATGCCCTTATCATCATCACCAACCAGCAGCCCTGCGGATGTCAACGATTCGGCGCTGACCGCATATGACGCATTTCGATTGTTGCCAGAGCTGTCATATGCAACGGCGCCGGTAGTCTCATTGAGCCTGAGCCAGCACGCAGGAGCCAAACTCGAAACCAAGGGGCCGAATGGTCCCACGGCTGGCGGAAGAACCTCAAAAGAAAGCTCATCACTAAGCGCGCTCGAAGCGCCGCGCACCAAAGCGACCCTGTAGAAATAAGTCTCACCGTCCACCGCACTGAGGTCGTCGTAGCTAGCCTGATTGGCAGCCAGTACGGCTAGTGGGACAGGCAGCGCCTCAGGGTCGATCGGGGTGGAGCTGCGATAAACGACGTTGTTATCACCAACGCTGTTGTTATGCCAAGTCAGCCGCACACCCATCTTAGGACTCCAAATACGTGGCGCTGAGGCTGGAGGGAGCCACCAGCGGCTGCAGCAGAGTGAACTGATGGCTATGTCGCTGGAAACTCTCCAGGCCACCCCGCACAGACCAAAGCTCAACGCGCACTTGCCCCTCATATAGGGGAGAGAGAGTGCTAGATGTGCCGCTGATCGCAGTCTGACTGGCGAGTACCGCCCCGGTGTCAACACGCACTATGCGTGCGCTGTAGGTGGTCCCAGCCTCTGGGCCGATGTTTCCGATGCTTGTATCAATTAATTGATCAGCTTGCGTGAGCCTGTCTCTATGGGACCAGGTCAATGTAATGCCACCTTCAATCACGCTAGGCGCGCTCTGTCCGTTGACCTTGAACTGACCCGGAGGATAAGGGCGCGCCTGCCGAGCAATAAGCGCAAGCGTGTCGGTACCGGCCAACTCGGGAGCCAACGTTCCCGAGCTGGTGACGGTGCGTAGCCGCACCTGGACGCTCACCCCGGAGGAGTACTCGGTGGGGTCTTCGCCCACATAGTCTTCAAAGAACCATACCCGCGCCCCGGCGCTGTGGGCAGCCGGTACGGTATCCACACAGCCGCGGGCGATAGTCACGCTGAGCGTTTCGAGATTGATCGCGTCGACCCGCACAATCTCATTGTCGATCAACGCTGCGCTGCCCACCTCAACCAGGTCCAGGCTGTTAGGGGCGCCGAGCTGGATGCTGGTTGCCGTGGAAGAGATGCCTGCGACCAGCAACCCGGTTGGGCAAAAGTCCCCTGGGCCCACACGAACATATGCAGCCGAACCCACGCGCGACTCGACCGCAAAACCCAGCGACAAGGCTGTTGGCTTAATGGCCAGGGCGGCGATAAAGGCCGTGGTCTGATCCACCAGGTTGAGGTTGGCCGCGTCGATGGTCTGCACCAGGTCACGCCAGGTGACCTCTGTCAGCCTGCGAATGGCAACCGGCGCCGGGGCAGTATCCGGCGGTACCCA
>NZ_FOXK01000019.1 GCF_900115695.1 Ectopseudomonas toyotomiensis | reverse complement strand
CTGCAGGGTGCGTGACTGGAAGCCGACGCCGGCGGCTGGCACGGCGATGCGATCCTTCTCGGTGAAATCGGCGATGGTCTTGACCTTGGGGTTGTTGCTCAGCAGGTAGTAGGGGAAGTTTCCCAGCGAAGCCACGCCCTTGACGTTCTGCTTGCCGTGGGTGCGATCCCAGACGGTGAGCAGAGGGCCGATGCCGGCACCGGCGATGTCGATGGCGCCGGACAGCAACGCATCGTTGATCGCCGCGCCGCCGGAGAGCTGCTGCCAATCGACCTTGATGTCCAGGCCATCGGCCTTGCCGTGCTTCTCGATCAACTGCTGGTCACGAACCACGTTGAGCAGCAGGTAGACGATGCCGAACTGCTCGGCAATGCGAATCTGCCCCTCGGCCTGCGCCGCCTGAGGCGCTGCCAGCGAGCCTGCCAGCAGGCTCAAGGCAAGACCGATACCGCTGGCCAGCCGGCCAAAACGCGGAATGAAGGGAAAGCGTTTACCTAGAGACATGGTGTGACTCCATTGGGATGCAAGCGAAAAGGGAATTAGGGTGTTGCGGTCAATCAGAACGGCACGTCACCCTGGATGGTCGTGCGGTGCATGCGCCGACGCAGGTGGCTCGGACAGCCCGTTGCCAGGTGAATCAGCGCGCGGTTGTCCCAGAACACCATGTCGTGGGGCTGCCACTGATGGCGGTAGATGAACTCGGGTCTGGCGCTGTGGGCATAGAGCTCGGCGAGGATCTGCCGGCTCTCGTCCTCGGGAATATCGAGAATATGGGTGGTGAAGTTCTCGTTGACGAACAGGCCCTTGCGCCCGGTTTCCGGGTGGGTACGCACCACCGGATGAACGACCGACTTGACCTCGGCCAGTTGCGCCTCGGTCAGTGTCGGGCGACGAATGCCGGCGAACACTTCATCGGCATAGCGCGCGGTGTAGGAATGCGCGGCACGTTTGCCTTCGGTGGCCTGGCGCAGATCCGCGGGCAGGGTTTCATAGGCCAGTTGCTGGCTGGCGAACAGCGTATCGCCGCCCTCCTCCGGTAGCTCCTGAGCCAGCAGCATGGAGCCGAGGCTGGGGAATTCCTTGTAGGAGAGATCCGAATGCCAGAACTTGCCGGCATCGCCTAGGCCTATGGGCTGACCGTTCTCGACAATATTGGAGATGATGAAAATTTCCGGGTGATCGGCCAGCAGAAACTGCTTGAGCACGTGGATCTGTAGCGGGCCGAAACGGCGGCTGAAGGCGATCTGCTGTTCGGGGGTGATGCGCTGGTCACGGAATACCAGCAGGGCGTGATCGAGATGGGCGCGATGGACACGGGCGAAGTCTTCATCACTGAGCGGCCGGGTCAAATCCAGGCCGATGATCTCGGCGCCCACTGGCGCATCGAAGGGACGAACTTCGAACGACTGTGCCAACGCCGCGGTGTTGGTATAGGCTACTGCCGACATAGAAAACTCCATGCAAAGGCGCCAATCGGCGCATCACTTTGACCGGCCGAGGGTTCGGCCATGTGTTCAGTGCGGCGCGCCGATTGGTCGGCAGGTACGCATGGAATGGAACTTTATAGGTATAAGAAAATTAATTTAAATATCAAATAAGAATATGCATATGACCTGTCAGCGAGTCGCGCCATCAGGTGTCACGCTCGCCGCCACTATCGCGCGCTTCGTCAGCCAGACAGTCGTTTGCCTTAGGCAAACAGGACCGGCATAGACCGCTGAATCAATCGCAGATAGCCGGCCTCGACTAGTAGATAGTTGTCGTTAAGAGGGTCAGCCATGGCCAATAACGGCCTTATAGAGTTCGTCTCCAATTCAAGCTACCCACCAGGACGGAAACGCTTCCTGGCCTCAGCTACTTCCTCTTGAAGGCTTCCCGGCGAGACTCGCGCTCGCCAAGGAAACGATTGCTGATCACCGCTTCCAGGTCCTTGCGCTCCACAGGGTCGCCGCAGTGAGGGCAAACGCTGGCCACGCCAACGTCATGGCCGCACGCGCGATGCACAAAATGCACGGCCAAGCCCTCATCCGGGTTCTTGCACCACTTCTCGCCCCAGGCGCGTAGCGCGTAGATCACGGGATAGAAGTCCCAGCCCTTGTCAGTCAGAAGGTATTCATAGCGCAGCGGCTTTTCGCTGTAGGGCCGGCGTTCGACTAGGCCGTTGGCTTCCAGCGCTTTCAGGCGCGAGGTCAACATCTGAGGCGTAGCTGCGGTCTGGATCTGCATTTCCTCGAAGCGTGTCGCGCCCATGTACAGCTCACGCATGACCAGAATGGTCCATTTGTCGCCCACCAAATCCACCGAGCGCGCCACCGGGCACACCGTGTCGTTTGTCTCATCCTGCATTGGCATAGCGCTGTTTTCTCTGTGGTAACTATCTTTTTCATAGTAACGCAACCAGGATCGCAATGCCTCACGCATCACCTCCCAAGGCCTCATTCCAATTGACACTATGATTTTCATAGTTAATATTGACCCCGTGAGGCTTACGCAGCGCCATGGGCAATCGAGGCATTTGCCCGTGCAGCATAAGTCCCAGCCCCACTCCTCTATCTGGAGCACCGTCATGAGCTACCCTGTGTATTCCCCGGAGCGGACCGCTCTGCTGCTGGTCGACCCCTACAACGACTTCCTGTCCGATGGCGGCAAGCTGTTTCCCATGCTCAGAAGCGTCGCGGACGACGTTCATCTGCTCGACAACCTGCGCACCACTGTTGCCGCCGTTCGAGCGCAGGCCATCCAGGTGTACTACGTGCCACATCGGCGCTGGCAGCCAGGCGACTACGACCACTGGGATCACCCCAACCCGACCCAACGCCTGATCCAGCAGCGCCACACTTTTGCCAAGGGCTCCTGGGGCGGCGAATGGCATCCCGACTTCGTGCCGCAGGAGGACGACATCGTCGTCCAGGAGCACTGGGGACAAAGCGGGTTCGCCAATACCGACCTCGACTTCCAGCTCAAGCAGCGAGGCATCACACACGTGATCGTCGTCGGCTTGCTGGCGAACACCTGTATCGAATCAACCGCACGCTTCGCCATGGAGCTGGGTTACCACGTCACACTGGTACGAGATGCAACAGCCGCCTTCAGCAAGGAAATGATGCACGCGGCGCACGACCTGAACGGGCCAACGTTTGCGCACAGCATCGTCGATACCCACGGGCTCGTGCAGGCCCTGCAGCAGCAGTGAATGGATGGCGCCATGTCTGTCTCTTCTTCAGCTCCGATGAGCGTTTCCAGTCGACTCGTCACCCTCATGGCCCTTTGCTGCGCGCTGGCCGTCTCGACCATCTACTATCACCAGCCGCTTCTGCCACAGATGGCCGCGTCGTTTGGCCTGGCGCCGACACAGGCCGGTCTGGTCGCCACGTTGACGCAGCTTGGCTATGCGGCAGGCCTGCTGTTCATCGTGCCGCTCGCCGATTGCCGACAGCCACGCCAGCTCGCGTTGCTGGCCATCGCTGCAAATGCCGTCGCCTTGATCCTCTGCGCCGTAGCGCCAAACTTCACAGTGCTGTGCGTGGGCAGCCTCCTGGTCGGTGTGACGGCAATCACTGCGCAGATCATCATTCCCTCCCTGTCGGGACTGTCCACTCTGGCTGAGCGAGGTCGCATCGTCGGCAGCCTGCTCAGCGGCCTCTCGGCTGGCCTCTTGCTGGCGCGCATGATTGGAGGGTTCGCCGGCGAAAATATGGGGTGGCGTGCCGTCTTCGTATTGGCCTCGCTCAGCGATGTGTTGCTGCTGATCATTGTTGCCAAGAGCCTGCCCGCCACTACGAGCCTGACGACGATAAGCTATGGCCGGCTCCTGCGTTCGCTGGGCAGCCTGGTCCGGGAGGAAGGCGTGCTGCGTTACTGTGCGGCGAGCGGCTTGCTTATGTTCGCCGCGTTCAGTGCGCTGTGGGCCTCGCTTGCCGCGCTGTTGGCACAACCACCCTACGGTTTCGGCTCTGCCACCATCGGCCTGTTTGGCCTGGTCGCGCTGTTGGGCATCGTCGCGTCACCCCAAATTGGCGCACTGACCGATCGTCTGGGCGTACGCACCCTGGCCATCGCCGGCGCAATGACCCTCGCCCTGGGTTTCGCCTGCATCGCAGCCGGCGGGCAAAGTCTTGGCTGGCTCATCCTCGGCATGCTGCTGCTCGACGTTGGCAATCGCGCCGGACTGATTGCCAACCAGGCACGCGTATTCACCCTGAGACACGAAGCTCGTAGCCGGCTCAACACCGTATTCATGGGGTCGTATTTTCTGGGCGGAGCGATTGGCGCTGCATTGGGGAATTACGGCGTACACCGAGCAGGCTGGATAGGCCTTGCCGCTGTTGGCATCCTGCTGTCTTGTGCGGCCATGGCGCTAAATGCTCTCGCCCCCCGCGAGTCGAGCTCGACGATGGGCGAGCTTCGCCCATGATCGATTCGAAGACGACGCGGCAGCGCACCTTCTGCTGGTTTGCTCAGGCTTCGAGCCCTGCCGTAAGTCGGCGTTGAATAATAGGCGGACACGTCACTTACCCAGCTGCGCCGTCCGCCCCAGCGCGCATATCCTTCATGCGCAGTAGCTCCTGAATGACGCGTTCCTGCTCTGCGTAATCGCCCTCGCCCATGTGCGCATGGCGAATATGCCCCTCGGCATCGATGAAGTAATGCGCGGGCCAGTATTGATTGCCGAATGCACTCCACACCTGATACTGGTTGTCGATCGCCACCGGGTGGCGGATGCCCAGTTGTTTGATCGCCTGACGGACATTGGCGACGATACGCTCATGGGGGTATTCCGGAGTATGCACACCCACGACCACCAGTCCCTGCTCGGCATAGCGCTGCGCCCACTGATTCACATAGGGCAGGCTGTTGCGACAGTTGATGCAGTCATAGGTCCAGAAATCCACCAGCACTACCTTCCCCCGCAATTGGGTCCAGTCCAGTGGCGCGCTGTTGAGCCACTGCGTAACGCCGCTAAGTTCAGGTGCCAATCCCAGGTCTGGCAGATGAACGGGCACGGCCGCTCGAGCGCTGCCGACCAACCCTTCGAACACACGAGGCACCACCTCGAGCACCCGGCGTTCCAGGGTGGACAGCAGGCCCGACATCGCCGGGTTGGCCAGTTGCGCATTGAGCCCACTGGCGATGCCGATGATCGCCAACAACGCCGCCGCACCGGTGCCGCGCCGCAGCCACTCGATCAGGCGCAGCGAGGGCCGCAACCGCCGTAACGCAACGCGTCCGAGGAAGATCAGGATCGCCAGCGCCACCGCGCTGCCCAGGCCGAAACTGAACAACAGCAGAGTAGTGTTCACGCTGGGCCCCTCAAGCATGGCCCCCGAAAGAATCAGCCCGAGTATCGGCCCGGCACAGGGTGCCCACAGCAAGCCGCTGGCAACGCCCAGCAGCCAGGCCGAGAGCGCAGGCGACAGGCGGCGGGCATCGCCCTGCAGGCGAGCGCCCAGCCACAGCCAGGGGCGGGATAAACAGGCGCTGACTCGCGCGGAGAGCAGCGCCAGCCCTGACAGCGTGAGGATCGCCAGGGCCAGGTAGCGGCCCCATACGCTGGCCTCGATCACCCAGTTGGCAGACACGGCCGCCAGGCTTGCCAGTGTGGCGAAGCCCGAGGCCAGCCCGAGCAAGGTCAGCAGGGTTGTACGGACGTTGCCACGGGTGCTGCTCAGCAGCAGCGGAATGACCGGCAGAATGCAGGGGCTGAAAAGCGTCAGAACCCCACCGAGAAAGGCGATGAGCAGCATGGTTACCTCGAAAACGCAAAAGGGTCAGGCCCGGCGAAACCGGGCGCAGCGGGCAAGGGCTGGGGTTCAGTTTTCGTTTTCGCAAGCCTTGGCCTGCTTCAGATAGGCCAATCTGCGCTTGTGGCCCTGGGAATCCAGGTAGTCCATGCGCGCCTCCACGACCTGACAACGCAATGACGGTACCTCTTCCAGCACCAGAACCTTCTGTACATCCAGTTGCATGCCGTAGTGGTAGCGTTCAACCGGGATCTGCTCTGCGGCGTGCAGGTTGAGGCTGCCAAAGGGCAGTACCAATGCCAGTACAAGGGAGGTGCGAGTGATCGCTTTCATGACAATCTCCTGATGATGGTGCGAGGGCGATGGGTCGCATCTGCCGGGCGCCCAATTGCACGTTCAGGAGGTATCGCCGATGTGTCCGGAGGGAAGAATGATTGCAGCGCCAGGTATCACCTGGGCACCCGGATACACTGCAATACAAAGGGCGGCGGGCAAGCGTCATCGAGCCAGATAGACTGGGCGCCGTCACTGCAATGAGAGATGGCCATGGAGCATGTCGATCACATCTTGATCGTCGACGACGACCGGGAAATCCGCGAACTGGTGGGCAACTACCTGAAGAAGAACGGCCTGCGCGTAAGCCTGGCCGCCGATGGCCGGCAAATGCGCGCCGTCCTCGACGGCAACGCGGTGGACCTGATCGTGCTCGACATCATGATGCCCGGCGACGACGGCCTGAAGCTGTGCCGCGAGCTGCGCGTGGGCAAACAGAAGGCCACGCCGGTGCTGATGCTCACCGCGCGCAACGAGGAGACCGACCGCATCGTCGGCCTGGAGATGGGCGCCGACGACTACCTGACCAAGCCCTTCTCGGCCCGCGAACTGCTCGCGCGGATCAACGCCGTGCTGCGCCGCACCCGCATGTTGCCGCCGAACCTGCAGATCAGCGAGAGCAGCCGGCTGATCGGTTTCGGTCAGTGGCGCCTGGACACCAGCGCCCGCCACCTGCTGGACGAGGTCGACACCGTAGTCGCCCTCAGCGGCGCCGAGTACCGCCTGCTGAGGGTGTTCCTCGACCACCCGCAGCGGGTGCTTAGCCGCGAGCAGTTGCTCAACCTGACCCAGGGCCGCGAGGCCGACGTCTTCGATCGCTCAATCGACCTGCTGGTCAGCCGCCTGCGCCAGCGCCTACTGGACGACGCCCGCGAGCCGGCCTACATCAAGACGGTGCGCAGCGAGGGTTACGTGTTCTCGCTTCCCGTGCAACTGATCGAGCCCAACGCATGATGCCCCTGCTCCGCTGGCCGCGCAGCCTGGCCACGCGCCTCACACTGATCTTCCTCACCGGCCTGGTGCTGGCCTACGGCCTATCGTTCGGCTCACAGTTCTACGAGCGCTACCTAACCGGGCGCAACGTGATGCTCGACAATCTGGAGAGGGACCTGAGCACCTCCGTGGCGCTGATCGATCGCCTGCCGGCCGAAGAACGTGCTAGCTGGCTACCGGTCCTGGAGCGGCGCAACTACCACTATCGACTGGACGGCGGTCTGCCCGGCACACCGATGTCCATGGACGACATGCCCATGGCCGTGCCTTCCATCGAACGGGCCATCGGCAAGCGCTTCGCTCTGCGCTTCGAGACCATCGAGGGGCCGCGCCCGCATTTTCAGGTACACATCCGCCTCAGCGACGGTAGCCCGCTGGTGCTGGACGTAACCCCCAGCAGCATTCCGGTGGCCCAGTGGCTGCCGCTGATGCTGGTTCTGCAGTTGCTGGTGCTGGCACTCTGCACCTGGTTGGCAGTGCGCACGGCGATTCGTCCACTGACCCGCCTGGCCCGTGCGGTGGACCACCTCGACCCAGACAACCCGGCGCCACCACTGGATGAGCGCGGCCCCACGGAGGTGCAATACGCGGCCCGCGCGTTCAATGCACTGCAGGGCCGTATCGCCGCCTACCTGAAAGAGCGCATGCAGCTGCTGGCGGCCATATCCCATGACCTGCAAACGCCGATCACGCGCATGAAGCTGCGCGTCGAGCAGATGGACGATTCGCTGGAGCGCGAGCGCCTGTGGAGTGACCTCGACGAGATGCAGCACCTGGTGCGCGAGGGCGTGGCTTATGCACGCAGCATGGAAGGCAGTCGCGAGGCGCTGTGTCGGGTCGATCTGGACGCCTTCCTCGATAGCCTGGTGCTCGACTACCAGGACAGCGGCCAGGCGGTGAGCCTGGACGGCCGCAGCGGCGCACTGATCGAGACGCGCCCGCACGCGCTGCGCCGGGTGCTGAGCAATCTGCTCGACAATGCCCTCAAGTTCGCCGGCAGCGCCCAGTTGCAGGTGAAGCGCGACGCACACGGCGTGCACCTGCTGGTGCTGGACGAGGGCCCCGGCATCGCCGAAGCCGAACTGGAGGACGTGTTCAAGCCGTTCTACCGGGTGGAGAGCTCGCGCAACCGCAGTACCGGCGGCACTGGTCTCGGCCTGGCCATCGCCCTGCAGCTGAGTCAGGCTCTGGGCGCCCGCCTGAGCCTACGCAACCGCGAGCACGGTGGCCTATGCGCCGAACTGGAGCTCAATGTAACGGGTTGAGAAGAGGATACAGAGCGATACAAGGCGGCCCTGAGCGGGACACACGCAAGATAAAGCAGTTGGCGAGCATGGCGGTCAACGCGGCACACAACGCGTCGCGCCCATCCAAGGAGCCTCCTATGACCCGATCCGCCACCTTACCCAGCCTGCACGGCTGGCGCCTATTCAGCCTGTTATCGCTGCTCGTCCTCGTCGCCACCGCGCTGGCCCTGCTCTGGCAGCCGCAGCTGGTAGAGGCACTGCGTAGCGCCATCCGCGTCACCGCGCGTACCTCCTTCGCCCTGTTCCTGATCGCCTTTCTCGCCTCGTCCCTGGCCCTCCTGCTGCCCAGCCCCACGACCCGCGCGCTGCTGCGCGAGCGACGCTACTTCGGCCTGGCCTTCGCCTTCTCCCACCTGATCCACGGCGTGCTGATCCTGACCTATGCGAAGCTGTTTCCCGAGGTGTTCTGGAACGGCCGCTCGGTGCCAGCGAGCATCCCCGGCTCGGTGGGCTACCTGTTCATCCTGCTGCTCAGCCTCACCTCCTTTCCCAGGACAATGAAGGCCCTCGGTGGTCGTGCCTGGAAGCTGCTGCATGGCACCGGTACCTGGGTGCTGGCGGCGATCTTCTGCCTGTCGTTCTACAAACGCATCCCGATGAGCCCCTGGTACGCGCTGGGCTTCGCCCTGATCTTCTCCGCCATCGTGCTCAAGCTCGTCGCCAAGCTGGCCCAGCGTCTGCGCCGTGAGGTACAGCCGACCCGCGCTCCGCTCGTCACTACTCGCTGAGGTCACCATGTCCAATACCGCCTTCACCCCACTGCAAAACGCCTTCTCCCGCCTAGACCGCCTCGGCGCCTGGGGCGCTAATCTGCCGTTGCGCCTGTTCCTAGCCTGGGAGTTTTTCGAAGCCGGCCTGGAGAAATGGTACGGGCAGAACTGGTTCGGCCAGCTGCAATTCCCCTTCCCCTTCGACCTGCTGCCGGCCGAGCTGAACTGGCAGCTGTCGATGTGGGTGGAGCTGATCGCGCCGCTGCTCCTGCTGCTCGGCCTGGGTACGCGCCTGGCGTCGGCAACGCTGATGGTGCTGACCATCGTGGCCATCGCCGCCGTGCACTGGCCGGCGCACTGGTCGAGCCTGGCGGAACTGGCCCTGGGCTACTCGATCAGCGACCACGGCCATGGCAACTACAAGCTGCCGCTGATCTACCTGGTAGCCCTGTTGCCGCTGCTGCTCGGCGGTGCGGGGCACCTGAGTCTGGACGGGCTGCTACGCCGCAAGGTCTGACCCATGAAACAAAAAGCCCGCGCACCTTAACGGGTGCGCGGGCATTTTATGGCCGCGGCTCAGGCGCCGAGACGAGTGCCCAGCACCACGCCCTGGCCGCGCAAGTCCTCCAGCAACGCCAGCCCGGCCGGCACGATTTCCTCCGGTGCAACGCCGATGGCCGCGGCCAGCCGCGCCAGATGCGCCCGGCCGCTGATAAGGCATTCCTGCAGCGACAGCAGCAGCGCATGAGCCAGCGGTGCCAGACGTGAGAAGTACACGTGACGGTCCGTATCACGCCGCGCCAGGATCAGCGTGGGCTGCTCCGGAGCCTGCTGCGGTAGATGGCCCGGGCCGATCTCTACCACTGGCCAGCGGTAGGCCAAGGGCATCGCCAGGGGCGACAACACCGGCACACCCTCGAGCAGGTCACCCTGCGGGTCGTGATGCGGCTCCGCCGCATCGCTGAGCAGCAGAACGCTCTCCACTCGCTCGTAGTGGGCCAACTCGGCCAGCCACGGCGGCAGGTCCGCAGCCCCACCGGTTTCCAGGTAGTCGACGAACTCGCTGCCCAGTTCGGTGAACAACGGCGTTTGGCAGCGATGGTTGGCGTAGAAGGTCGTTACCAGTGCCTGCCAGCGGGCCGCCCCCAGGCTCGCCCGAGCAACGGGGAAAGCACCGGCCAGCAGCGATTCGAGATTGCCGAGGAACAACTGCCGGTAGACCGCCAGACGCCGAGCCTCGATGCCCGGCGGGGGCGCGTGGCGTTGCGGGTCACGCACGTGGTTGGCCATGCGCATCAGTTGCTCATACAGTGCTTCAGCCATGGCGCACCTCCACCTGCACGGCACGCTGGTAGCGGCGGATCTGCCCGACTTCGGCCAGCAGCTCGGCCAGCGGTGGAAAGTTGAAATCCCGTTCCAGCAGCGTCGGCACCGCGCCAAAGCGCGCGTAGGCCTGCTCCAGCAAGCTCCACACATCACCCTTCACCGCCGCGCCGTGGGTATCGATTTTCAGGTCCGGCGCCTCGTCATAATGGCCGGCCACATGCAGGCAAACCACCCGCGCGGCGGGAATCGCCGCCAGGTAGGCCGCCGCGTCGTAACCATGGTTGATGGCGTTGACGAACAGGTTGTTGACGTCCAGCAGCAGATCGCAGTCTGCTTCCTCCAGTACCGCACGGAGGAACTCAATCTCGCTCAGCGCCTGGTAGGGTGCGGCGTAGTAAGAGATGTTCTCCACCGCGATGCGCCGGCCAAGCGCGTCTTGAGCCTGGCGGATGCGAGCGGCGACGTGACGCACTGCTTCGTCGGTAAACGGCAGCGGCAGCAGGTCGTAAAGCTGGCCGTCGTCCGAGCAGTAGCTCAGATGCTCGCTGTACAGCGGCACCCGGTGGCGTTCGAGGAACTGCCGGGTGCGGCGCAGTAGGTCGAGGTCCAGCGGCGCCGGGCCGCCAAGCGACAGGGACAGGCCGTGGCAGGTCAGCGGGATACGCTCGGCCAACGCGGCCAGGCAGTCGCCGTGGGCGCCGCCGACGCTGATCCAGTTGTCCGGAGCGCACTCGAGGAAGTCGACGCTGCCTGGCGCCATCGCCAGCAGCTCGGGAAGCAGAGCACGGCGCAGGCCAAGGCCGGCACCGTGCACCGAAGAATGAGCAGTCATTAGGCTTCTCCAGATGGACGAACGCCCTCCCAGTCGGTGACAGGGAGGGCGTGGTTACAGGGAACGGATCAGTCGCGGGCCTGGCTCATTTGGGTGAACAACTCGGTCGGCACCTTCTTGCCGTTACTGGTGTACTGGTTGCTGCGGAACTTGTAGACCTCGGCCTCGGACAGGTAGCCGTCGGCGTTGCTGTCCATGGCCTTGAACTCGTCGCTGCCGTTCGGCGCCACGGCCAGCAACTCCTTGAGCGAGACGCGGCCATCGCCGTCGGTGTCGGTACGGGCGAAGGAGGCATCGCCGCACTTGCCTTCACCGCATTTGCCTTCGGCCTGGGTCGCCTTGGCTTCGCCGCCACATTTGCCTTCGCCACACTTGCACTCCCCAGCCTTGTCGGCGGCGGCCAGCTGATAGCCCTGAGGCAGTTGCTCCACGGCGAAGGCGGTGGAGGCCAGGTTCATGCCACCAGCCAGGGCGACAGCGAGCAGGCCGATGCGGGTCTTGTTGGATACGGGAGTACGGGACATGGGAATTCTCCGGTGCTGAGCGCGATGGTGCGCGGATATGCCATGAGGCAGTTGGCCCGGAGAGGCCGCACGGCGCGGGCCACTCTCGGGTCCGGCTATTTGGCCGCGCATGTGTGTCGGGCACGTATCGATGGCCGGCGCGCTTTGTATGCCAGCACCACAGGGTGCGAAACCGATACAGAGTGATACGTAGGCTCAGACCTGAGCAGTCCAGCGGCGCTGCTGCTCCATGATGAAGTCGACGAAAGTGCGCAGGCGCAAGGGCATGTGCCGGCCATGGGGATACAACAGGGTGAAAGGTCGCGAGCGTCCGGCGAATGGCTGCAACACTTCGACCAGCGAACCATCCGCCAGCTCGCGCTCGACGATGAAGCGATAGGTCTGGAATAACCCCGCGCCGTGCTTGGCCAGGGTCACGCCGCCTAGCACATCGTCCGAGCAGACGTAGCCGCCCTCGGTGAGTATCTCCCGTTCGGTCCGATCCTCACTGAACAGCCAGGTGATGCGCCGGCCGCTGCTGGGAAGCTCGAACTGGATGCAGTCGTGCCGCGCGAGATCATCCAGGGTCTGTGGCGTGCCCGCTCGCGCCAGGTACTCGGGGGTGGCCACCACCACCAGCCGGGCATCCTCCAGCGGCCTGGCGATCAGCGTCGAGTCCGGTTGCGCACGCACACGGATGGCCAGGTCGTAACCCTCGCCGACGAAATCGATGTTGCGGTTACCCAAATGCACGTCAACCTGCACCTTCGGAAAGCGCCGGCGGAACTCGGGTAACAGCGGCAAGATGCGGTGATGTCCGTAGGTGGTGGGCAGGCTGATACGAAGGGTGCCGGAGGGCTCCTGCTGCTGGCCGGTCAGCGTGCGCTCGGCCTCTACCATCTGGGTAAGCGCCTGGCGGCACTGCTCGTAGTAACCGCGTCCGCCCTCGGTCAGACGGATGCTACGGGTAGTACGTACGAACAGTCGCGAGCCCAGGCGCTCCTCGAGCCGGCCGATCGAGCGGCTGACCGCCGCAGGGGTAACCCCAGCCGCCAGCCCGGCCGCGGTGAAGCTGCCCAGCTCCGCCGCCAGGCAGAACAGCTCGATGCTGCCGAGCATCACATCGTCGAATTGTCGCTGCATTAATTACACCATGTACTAACTGAAGTTCTCCGAGCCATATTTATCCACCTATACAACAAAAATATAGTCCTCCCAACGGCGCCACCTGGCGCCTCCTCATCGGGAGAATCGACATGAGCAACAGCAGAACGGTAGTCATTACCGGTGCCTCCAGCGGCATCGGTTTCGGCCTGGCCAAGGCCTTCCTCGCCAGCGGCTTCAACGTGGTCGGCAACGCCCGCTCCGCCGAACGCCTGGAACAAGCCAGGGAACAACTAGGCAGCCCCACCGCCTTCGTCGGCGTGGCCGGCGACATCGCCAGGCCGGACACCGCACGCCACCTGATCCAGGCCGGTATCGAGGCCTTCGGTCAGGTTGACGTGCTGGTCAACAACGCCGGTTTCTTCCTGCCCAAGCCTTTCATCGAGTACAGCCCAGAGGACATTGACGGCCTGCTGGAAACCAACCTCAAGGGGGTGGTCTACGCCTCTCAGGCCGCCGCCACGCACATGATCGAGCGGCGCCAGGGGCAGATAATCAACATCACCGCTGCTGTGGCGCTGCAGCCTAACCTCGCCGTGCCCGCCGCCCTACCAGTACTGATCAAGGGCGGCCTGAATCAGGTCACCCGCGCCCTTGCGCTGGAGCTGTCGCCCCACAACATCCAGGTCAATGCAGTGGCCCCAGGTATCATCGAGACGCCGATGCACGACCCGGCCAGCTTCGATTTCCTCAACGGCCTGCAGCCGGCAGGACGTATCGGCCGCGTCAGCGATATCGCCGACGCCGTGCTCTACCTGGCCAATGCCCGGTTCACCACGGGCGTGGTATTGCCGGTCGACGGCGGAATGAGTGTCGGTAAATGGTAATAGGCTGAACCTGACGGGGTGGCCCGCGCTTCCCCGTTTGAAGACATCCACCCACACAGGAGCGACATCATGCCCTTCGTCAGCGTCCGTATCACCCGTGACGGCGTCACCCGCGAACAGAAAGCCCAGGTCATCAAGGAAATCACCGAGACTTTGCAGCGCGTACTTAACAAGCAGCCCGAACTCACCCACATCGTAATCGAGGAAGTCGACACCGATAACTGGGGTTACGCGGGCATGACCACCACCGAGTACCGCAGCAAAAAACCACTGGGATGATCGCGCACGAGCCTTGGAGGCGGGGTCAGGAGGCGCAGACCAGTGCCTCCAGGGACGTACAAAGAAATCCATGAATGCGGCGCACCAATAGGTCGTCGCAAGTGAAATCCGGCATCAACAGGGTTAACGACGGGTGGCTGGCCGCTTCTGACTGAAAGCACTCGTTATAGCCCGTATATCTGCACCGACTGCTCTACTCCCGCCCACTCCACCCGATTCCTTCGACGCGTTTCTGCAGCAGGCGGATGCCGCCCTTTACCTGGGGAAGACGCCGCTCGCATGCGCTCGGCCAGTTGCTGGGCGCCGGTGCTGTCGGTGTCCAGGGCGATGACCACGAATTCCTCGCCGCCCAAGCGGCAGACCAGGTCGCTCTGGCGTGCCGTGGCCTTGAGCACAGCGGCGACGTGGCTCAGAACACGGTCACCGGCCTTGTGACCATGGGTTCGCGTAAGTTGAGAGGGGCAGGAGCCTAGCACTGGGTGGCGCGCAACGGCGCCCGCGCCTCTCTCTGCACTCCAGAAGCCGTCGGCATGGCATTTCAAACCAGCGAATCGTAGGCTCATGGCGTCGGGAAGGCAATTTGCCATTTATGCACGCCGGCAGGGGCAGCCTGGCTCCGCTGGCCTATCGCGCGAAAAAACAACGCCGAGTCGGCTGAGCCGGCTCGGCGTAAACGCAAACCCGTTTGCACAGGTTTATTACCGTCTTCAACGGTGGGCAGCTAGGACACAAAAAGAGCCGCCTTACAGTTTCAATCAGAAGGCCGGCAGTACCGCACCGTCATAACGCTTCTCGATGAAGGCCTTCACTTGCGGGCTGGTCAGCGCGGCGGAAAGCTTCTTGATCGCCTCGCTGTCCTGGTTGTCCGGGCGGGCCACCAGATAGTTGACGTAAGGCGAGTCGCTGCCTTCGATCGCCAACGCATCGCGCTTGGGATTGAGCTTGGCCTCCAGCGCGTAGTTAGTGTTGATCAGCGCCAGATCGACCTGATTCAGCACGCGCGGTACGGTGGCCGCCTCCAGCTCGCGGAACTTGAAGTTGCGCGGGTTATCGACGATGTCGCGCGGCAGTGCCTGGGCGCTGGTGGGATCCTTGAGGGTCAGCAGGCCGGCTTTCTGCAACAGCAGCAGCGCACGGCCGGTGGTGCTGACTTCGTTGGGGATAGCGATGGTGGCGCCGTTCGGCAATTCGTCGAGGGACTTGTACTTGGCCGAATAGGCGCCGAAGGGTTCGACGTGCACGCCCTGCACGATCACCAGCTCGGTACCGCGCTGCGTATTGAAGGTGTCCAGGTACGGCTTGGTCTGGAAGTAGTTGGCATCCAGATTCTTCTGGCTCACCTGCAGGTTGGGTTGAACGTAGTCGGTGAAGACCTTGATATCCAGATCCACGCCTTGTTTGGCCAGCTCGGGCTTGATCAGTTCGAGGATTTCGGCGTGCGGCACCGGGGTAGCGGCAACGCTCAATTTTTCGCCCGCCTGGGCCAGGGAGGCAGTCAGGGCAGCGGCCAGGGCAGTCAGCAGCAGGGGCTTCTTCATGATGTCCTTGTTCTCGGTTTATGGCACCGGCTGGATCGACAGCCCGGCGCGTTTGGCAGGCGCCCGGCGGATAGGCCGGGCTGGGCGCAACAGTACGGAGAAACATTTATGCCATAAAATAACTATTAATTATCTTCTTATACCCAAAATAATCTTCCACTGCTGCTTGTGAGCCCAGCCTCCTCCCACCTAGAGTGAAAAGCCTTCGCTCCCTGGAGGCTCCCATGCTCACCGCCGCCCTCGCCCGCTTCCCCCGTCTGCAACTGATCCCTCAGGCCACCGCCCTGCAGCATTTGCCACGTCTGTCCCAGCACCTGGACCGCGATATCTGGATCAAACGCGACGACCTCACCCCGTTGGCGCTCGGCGGCAACAAGGCACGCAAGCTCGAATATCTCGCCGCCGATGCGCAGGCCAAGGGGGCCGATGTGCTGGTCACGGCCGGCGCCATCCAGTCCAACCATGTGCGGCAAACCGCAGCGGTCGCCGCGCAGCTCGGCCTGGGCTGCCTGGCCCTGCTGGAAAACCCTATCGACAGCCAGAGCGACGACTACCTGGGCAACGGCAATCGCCTGCTGCTGGATCTGTTTGGCGCCGAGGTGGAAAACGTCGCCAACCTGGACAACGCCGACCAACTGCTGGAGGCCGCCTGCCAACGCCTCAGCGCAACCGGGCGTCATCCCTATCTGGTACCCATCGGCGGCTCCAATGCCCTGGGCGCACTCGGCTACGTGCGTGGCGGGCTGGAACTGGCTGAGCAGATCGCCGCCAGCGGCCAGAACTTCGCCGCCGTGGTGCTGGCCTCCGGCAGCGCCGGCACCCATGCCGGGCTGGCCCTGGCGCTGGAAAGTGCACGCCCCGGCACGCGCGTGATCGGCGTCACCGTTTCACGTAGCGAGGCGGCACAAAAGCCCAAAGTGGAGGGTCTACTCCAGCGCACCGCTGAACTGCTAGGTGTGGAGATGCCGCAAGGATTGAACCTGGAGCTATGGGACGCCTATTTCGCCCCGCGCTATGGCGAAGCGAACGCCGCCGGCCTGGAGGCCATCAGCCTGCTGGCGCGCCTGGAAGCGATCCTGCTCGACCCGGTCTACACTGGCAAAGCCTTCGCCGGGCTGCTCGATGGCCTCAAGCGTGGCGCCTTCCCAGGCAACGGACCGCTGCTGTTCCTGCACACAGGCGGCTCGCCGGCCCTCTTCGCCTACAAACAAAAATGAATATATAGATAATTTTTAATTATTTAGAAGCATAATAATTTCCACCTAGAGTGGCGCCACCTTCCCACTTGCATGAGGTCACCATGACATTCTCCACCCTGCGTCGCCATTTCCTCTTCGCTAGCCTGGCTCTCATGTTGGGCGCCAGCCTCAGCGCACCGAGCTTCGCCGCCGAGCTGCTCGATGACATCAAGGCCCGCGGCGCCATCAAGGTCGGCCTTGAAGGCACCTACCCGCCCTTCAACTACCAGGACGCCAGCGGCAAGCTGACCGGCTTCGAAGTGGAGCTGGCCGAGGCGCTGGCCAAGGAGATTGGCGTCAAGGTCGAGTTCCAGCCGACCAAGTGGGACGGCATCCTCGCCGCGCTGGAATCCAAGCGCCTTGACGTGGTGATCAACCAGGTGACCATCTCCGACGAGCGCAAGAAGAAATACGATTTCTCTACCCCCTACACCGTCTCCGGCATCCAGGCACTGACCCGCAAGGCCGATGGCGAGAGCATCAAGAACGCCCAGGACCTGGCCGGCAAGAAAGTCGGCGTAGGCCTTGGCACCAACTACGAACAGTGGCTGAAAGACAACGTGCCGCAAGCCGACATCCGCACCTACGATGACGACCCGACCAAATTCCAGGATCTCAATGTCGGCCGCATCGACGTGATCCTGGTAGATCGCCTCGCCGCCTTCGAGATGGTCGAGAAAACCGGTGGCCGTTTGGCCGTGGCCGGCGACGCCTTCTCCCGCCAGGAGGCTGGCATCGCCATGCGCAAGGGCAACCCCGCCCTGCTCGCCGCCATCGACCAGGCGCTGGCCAATCTGAGTGCCGACGGCACTCTCAAGCAACTTTCCGAGAAATGGTTCAAGGCTGACGTCACCCGATGATCGAGTCCGCCCTTCAGCTGGCTCTGGAGTCCGCGCCCTTTCTGCTCAAGGGCGCCTACTACACGGTCGTACTCAGCCTGGGCGGCATGTTCTTCGGCCTGCTGCTGGGCTTCGCCCTCGCCGTCGGACGCCTGTATGGGCCAGCGCCACTGCGCTGGCTCACCCGCCTCTATGTCTCCTTCTTTCGTGGCACGCCGCTGCTGGTGCAGCTGTTCCTGATCTACTACGGCCTGCCGCAGCTGGGCATCCAGCTCGACCCGCTGCCCGCGGCGCTGATCGGCTTCTCGCTGAACATGGCCGCCTACACCTCGGAGATTCTCCGCGCGGCCATCGCCTCCATCGACCGCGGCCAATGGGAAGCGGCCGCCAGCATCGGCATGAGCAAGACGCAGACCCTGTACCGCGCCATTCTCCCGCAGGCGGCGCGCACCGCGCTGCCGCCCTTGGGCAACAGCTTCATTTCCCTGGTCAAGGACACCGCCCTAGCCGCCACCATCCAGGTGCCGGAACTGTTCCGTCAGGCGCAGTTGATCACCGCGCGCACCTTCGAGATTTTCACCATGTACCTGGCGGCCGCGCTGATCTACTGGGCGCTGGCCAGCATCCTCGCGCACTTCCAGGCGCGCCTTGAGGCCAGGGTCAACCGGCACGAGCAGGACAACTGATGATTTCCGTGCGCAATCTGCGAAAAGCCTTCGGCAGCAACGAAGTACTCAAGGGCATCGACCTGGACGTCGCCGCCGGCGAAGTGGTCGCCATCATCGGCCCCAGCGGCTCGGGCAAGACCACCCTGCTGCGCTGCCTCAACCTGCTGGAGCAACCCAGCGCCGGGCAGATCACCGTGGGCGATATCCATATCGATGCGGATAAACCGCTCAAGGGCCAGCAGAAGCTCATCCGCCAACTGCGCCAGCAGGCCGGCTTCGTGTTCCAGAACTTCAACCTGTTCCCCCACCGTACGGCACTGGAAAACGTCATCGAAGGCCCGGTACAGGTGAAGAAGGAGCCGCGCGATGCAGCCCTCGCCCATGCCCGTGCCCTGCTCGCCAAGGTGGGCCTGAGCGGCAAGGAAGACGCCTACCCCAAACGTCTTTCCGGCGGCCAGCAACAGCGCGTGGCCATCGCCCGTACCCTGGCCATGCGCCCGCAGGTGATCCTCTTCGACGAACCCACCTCGGCACTCGACCCCGAGCTGGTGGGCGAAGTGCTGACCACCATCCGTGATCTGGCCGAAGAAAAACGCACCATGGTCATCGTCACCCACGAAATGGCCTTCGCCCGCGATGTGGCGGACCGGGCGATCTTCATCGACCAGGGGCACATCGTCGAACAGGGCCCGGCCAAGACCCTGTTTACCGCGCCCCAACACGAACGCACGCGGCAGTTCCTCAGCAAGTTTCTGCTCGACCGCTCGCTTTAGTCAGTCACAGGCACATGCCTTTCACCTTATCTCCTGGCGGCCCGATTGAGCGCGCTGCTCCACCCGCAGCTGCGGGGAATGCATTGAGCAATTGCCGGTAGGACAGACTGAGGCAAGAGCGGGAGTAAGCGCGATTTTTGGGCTGCTTGCGGCCAATAGCGGACAGTCCTATCAACCAGTTCGGTAGCGTCACCCGGTAAAGCAAATAGTCGAAGAGGGCGACCTACCAGCTACCCGACTCTGTACGCAGTAGATCAATCAGCTCTCGCAAACCTGGAGGCATTTGCCGGCGGCCTGGGTAGTAGATGTGGAATGCTGGCTCAATGGGTGCCCAGTCAGGTAGTACGACCTGGAGCTCTCCTCGCGAGATGTAATCTGCAATGCGCTCCTCAGGGCAGTACGTAATGCCTCTGTCCGATAGCGCCATCTGAATACCAAACTCGGTTTCGTTCACACAAAGCTGACCGGGTACCTCAATCACTCGGTGATCGCCTTCCCTCTCGAAGTCCCAGCGATAGATGACACCTTGCCCAGTCCGAATCTGAATGCAGTTATGGTTCTTCAGATCCTCCGGCACTAGGATCCGCGATGTCCGGTTTAGGTAGCGAGGCGATGCCGCTGCAACCCAGCGCAGCTGTTCGCTGATGGGCACAGCAATAAAGTCTTCAGCGATCGTCCCGCCATACCTGATGCCTGCATCAAATCCAGCAGCCAGGATGTCCACCATCCGATCATCTACTGCGACCTCGACTGACACATCCGGATAGGCCTCCAGGTACTTCGGCAGCCACCGATTGAAGAGCAGTCGTGCGCCGTCACTGAGGACGTTGATCCGCAGGCGACCTGCAGGACGGTCGCGATGCCGATCAACTTCCGCCAGCGCACCTCCAATCTCCTGAAAGCCAACTGCCAGGCGTTTTGCCAAGCTCGCACCGGCATCTGTAGGAGAGACAGTGCGGCTGGTTCGGTTGAGCAGCCTAACGCCCAAACGAGTCTCCAGATTTCGAATGGAGTGGCTGAGCGCGGAAGTGGTAATTCCCAGTTCAACGGCTGCCTTGGAGAAGCTGCGATGGCTCTCTACTGCAAGGAAGGAGTTCAGATCAGCCAAATCAGCTCGTGACAACTTTGTGGTCGGGAGTAGCGGCATCGGGGCGGCCTCAATGTTGAGTACTACTCAATGGTACATGGAGAAAGCCTAAACAAATCGACTCCATCTACAGCGTACCATTAACAAAATTCAACGATGGTTGATCTGAGTCCATCATCCCTGGAAGAGCTGCTCCTGTGTTTCACGTCTATCTTGGCCTTGCTTACCTATACGTCCTGTGGCGTTTCATCCTCCCGTTACCGATCTCAAAGGGCGGACGTACTGCCCTGGCTGCCGTTCTGCTCGTGGTATCGAAGTACCACCTGATTCAGATCTGGGTATTCGGAACCATGTTCTCACCCGAGATGCCGCGGTGGGCAGTGCTTGTCGCCGGTTGGACTTTCTGCTCGTTCGTTCTGTTGTTCGTCTTTGTGGTGCTGGCAGATCTGGCCAACGGCGTTCTGTCAGTCCTGCGCGTACGTGCAGCCAAAAAGTTGGTAGGACCCAGCAGTCGGTACCTGGCCGCATCTTTCGCCCTTCTTCTGTCGGCATTTGGCGTGTACCAAGCGGTGCAGGTGCCAGGCGTTCGCACAGTGGAAGTGAGGATCAAGAATCTGCCACAAACGATGGATGGCCTACGCGTGGTGCAACTGACAGATCTGCACATCAGCAAACTCTTTCAGGCGCCATGGGTAGATGCAGTTGTTGCCCGTACCAACGCGCTTGATCCCGACCTGATTCTGTTCACAGGCGATCTGATTGACGGGACAACAACTGATCGCAAGCTCGATGTAGCCCCGCTGGCAGGACTGAGGGCTAGCCTCGGCATCATCGGCATTCCAGGAAATCACGAGTACTACTTCAACGAGCCTCAGTGGCGTGCCGAGTTCGAGCGCCTCGGCATGCGGATGCTGCTGAACGAGCACGTAGTGATTGGAGCCGGCACCGAGTCGCTCGTCATAGCCGGTCTCACCGACGAAGCTGCCGCTCAGTTCGGGATGGCTGGGCCGAACCTGAATGCCGCGCTCAGGGGAGTGCCAGAAGCTGCTCCCATCATCCTCCTCAAGCATCGACCAGCTGGCGCAGATCGCTCTGCCCAGGCAGGCATAGCACTCCAGCTCTCCGGTCACACCCACGGGGGAATGATCAAGGGACTGGATCGGATAGGCCGCTATGCCAACGAAGGTTTCGTCTCCGGCGCTTACCAGGTGGGGGCGATGACGCTCTATACGAGCAATGGAGCTGGTCTCTGGAATGGATTCCCCATTCGTCTCGGCGTGCCAGCTGAGATCACCGAACTAATTCTTCGCGTGGATTCGTCCACCTAATCCCAACCCAGGAGATTGCCCATGGATCATCCCGCTATCCGTCATAACGGAGTTGCGGTCATCACCGGCGCTGCAGTCGGGATCGGCTATGCAATTGCTAGTCGCCTATCCCAATTGGGGATGAAAGTTGTTCTATTCGATAAGGACCAGACCGCACTCGACGCTGCAGTACTGTCGCTGTACGGCAAGAACGCAGGTGCTCAGGTGACCATTGTCACTGGGGATGTAACGTCTCCAAGCGCATTGCAGGAACTGTTTACCGTGGCCCGAGAGTTCGGCGAAGTGTCTTTCGTGGTCAACAACGCTGCCATCCTGAAAGGGGCTGGCCCCTTGAACGACCAAGATCAGTGGCGCCAGACGATGGAGGTTAACTTCTGGGCTGTGTTGGTAGTTCAGCAGTTGTTCGTCGAATACCTGTTCACTCAGAACTTTCCAGCCGTAGTAGTGAATGTTGGCTCCAAGGAAGGAATTACCACCCCCCCAGGAAACACCGCCTATTCCGTCTCCAAGGTCGCCGTGAAGGTGCTGACCGAGCACCTTGAGCACGAGCTGCGCGAGCGCACAAATGGCCGCGTATCTGCTCACCTCCTGATTCCCGGCTACACGTTCACACCGATGAACTTTCCAGGGATGGCTGCAGGCTCTGCAAAGCCCAGCGCTCCTTGGACAGCCGATCAGGTTGTCGATCGCTTGCTGGAGGGATTGGCTCGTGGCGACTTCTACATCTTCTGCGAGGACAACGAAGTCAGTCGCGAGCTAGATCAGCGACGCATGCAGTGGAGCGCAGACGACCTTATCCACAACCGGCCTGCCTTATCTCGATGGCATCCCGAATACCGCGATCAGTTCAACACGTATATCGCTGATGTAGCCCCACCGCGCTAAACACCATCGACGCGCGCTGAATCGCAGCACTCTCTTACTGCTCCTTCGCACTGCCCACCCTTTGCAGGTGTGGGGATCTTTTTCCGAGAATTCCATGGCCACGATATCCAGCGCTTCACCGCATCCCTCAGACAGTTCAGAAATACACGCCCCACATGGAGTAGCAACTGCGATCGCTACCCTTGGGCTTGGAGGTCTTTTCATCGGCACCGGCGAGTTCGTTTCGATGAGTCTCTTGCCTGGCCTCGCCGAAAGTACTGGGGTGTCTATACCAACGGCAGGCAGCTACATCAGCGCGTATGCGCTGGGGGTGGTAGTCGGCGCTCCGCTGATCGCAATCCTCGCGGCACGCTCGTCTCGCAAAGCACTCCTGATTGCCCTCATTGCATTGTTTGCCATCGGTTACGCCACCAGTGCCGTTGCATGGGATCACTCCAGCCTGCTGGGTGCCCGCTTTTTAGCCGGCCTACCTCATGGCGCTTACTACGGTGTGGCCTGCCTGGTTGCTGCGGCCATGGTGGGTGAGGGGCGAAAGGCACAAGCGGCTGGATATGTAATGGCCGGTCTGGCGGCCGCCAACGTGATAGGTGTGCCCGCGGCGACCTGGATAGGTCAGACCTTCGGCTGGAGAACAGCGTTTGGATCTCTTGCAGTAGCCGGTATCGCCACAATGCTCTTGTTCTGGCTGTATGTTCCGTCGGTACCGCGTGATCCAAACGCCAGTCCTAAGGCCGAGATGAGCGGGCTCAAGCGGCCATTGATATGGCTAACGCTGGCAACTGCCTCTATCGGCTTCGGCGGCATGTTCGCGGTCTACAGCTACATCACTCCAACGCTGACAGAGGTAACTGGCTTCTCGATCAACCAGGTGCCGAGGGTGCTAGCCTTCTGGGGCGTTGGAATGATCGTCGGCAACTTGGTTGGTGGCTGGCTAGCGGACCGCGGTTTGGTCAGAGCCATCTTCGCCATCATGGTCTGGAACGTAGTTTTCCTAGCTTTGTTCTCTCTGTTCGCTCCGTCGAAAGTCGGGACGCTCGCGGTCCTGTTCCTAGTCGGTTGTGGCTTCGCTCTGGTACCCGCTCTCCAGGTTCGTTTGATGAATGTCGCCGGAGACGCACAGACACTTGCTGCCGCACTCAATCACAGCGCCTTCAACATCTCGAACGCGGTGGGAGCGAGCCTCGGAGGGATGTCTATCGCCATGGGTCTGGGCTGGTCATCAACAGGGGGGGTTGGAGCCCTGCTTGCGCTTCTAGGCATCGCGGTCATGGCCATTTCCGTAATGGTGGAAAGATCGGCAAGAACCACATTGCAAGCAAAGTGATCCGTTGATCACTGAACACCCCCAACTTCTGAGCAGTTTTGTTAATCCCCTAGTGAGGTAACCATGACGAACCACCAACCTATGATCGAGCTGTCCGACGGGAACCTGATTCCTCAACTAGGCCTGGGTGTCTGGCAAGCGAGCCAAGAGCAAGCCCGTACGGCCGTCAGCCAAGAGGGGTAACCGGGGACAGACCACGATATTGATGTACCCACCTGTCCGCTCACGGCGTTAAGCGCAGGCCAGGCTGGACGACGCCAACATTGTCCGGCTGTGGAGCAGTATGTTGATGAAGCGCCAGATTTACCCACCGGGAGCACAACGCCATGCCTTCGCACAGGGTTTCTCAGCCGAGCCCACCAGCGTTCGTGTTCACCCTTAGGTGGCGCGTACACGCGCCAGCCGCCTAGTCCATGCATGGATGCCGAATCAACCCGACTGGACCTCAACACACCCTGCTCAGCTCTAGATGCGGCGCTACTCAGTAGCGCCGTGTGCTCATCAGCTCTTCCAGCACCCGGGTGGTGACACGAAACGGGATCGACATATGGTCCTCGCCCGCCTCGAGCTGGAAATCACTGCGCAGACCGTACTGCGAGAGGGATTCCAGACGCAGCTGCAGTGAACGTACATCCTGAATTTCCTGCGGCATTTCACGGTCGCCCACCCACATGCTCAGGCTGCGGTGGGTCAGATCCAGTTCTCCTGCATGCGCTCGTTTGGTGAATGCCCGCTCATGCTCCAGCAGGTAGCGGTCACGCCACCACAGGCTGGGACTGATAGCGACCACATGCTGGAACAGCTGCGGCCGGGTAAACAACGCGTAGATGCCGAACATGCCACCGAAGGAATGGCCGACGAGGCTGATCTGGTCCTGATCGACCTTGAAGCGCTGGTTGCCCCGCGGCATGAGACGCTGCTCGATGAAATAGAGAAACAGGTCCTGACCACCTTGCGGTGGATCATTGCGCTCGGGCAGTTGCGGCGGCGACAGGTCGAACGCACGACGCTCGAAATCCAGCGGCGTGCTGCTGGGGTAGCCGATGGCGACGATAATCGCCTTGCGCCATTGCTTTTGCGCCCGCTTGGCTGCATGGAATGTCGGAAAGTAGGCATTGCCGTCGAGCAGATAGACCACCGGGTAACCGCCGGTGTAAGGCACATCGCCCTCCGGCAGGCTGACCATGATGCGGTAGTCACGGCCCTCGGCACTCGTCATCAGCCACTGTTCACTAGCGTCCAGATTGACCTGGTTGGCCTGGGCAGAGGCAAAACCACCCAGCACTAGCGCCGTTACGGCGCCGCGCAGCCAGCTCAGCGCACTCACCAGCTGTAGCTCAGGCTGGTGACCACGCTGCGCGCCTCGCCACGATAGCAATAGCCATCCTGACAGTTGACGTATTGCTTGTCGGTCAGGTTGCGGGCATTGACGGCTAGACGCACACCGTCCAGGTCGCCAGCGAAGTCGTAGTGCACCCCGGCGTCGAACAGGGTGTAGTCCTCGCTTTTCACCGTGTTCATGTTGTTGCCGTAGACGCTGCTGGTGTAGCGCGCGCCCGCACCGAAACCGAGACCAAGCGGTAGCTTGTAATCGAGCCACAGCGCCGCCATGTGGCGCGGCGTATTTTTCGGGTCCTTGCCCTGGTTGCCATCGTTGCTCTTGGTCACCTCGGAGTCGTTGTAGCTATAGCTGGCTGTCAGATGCAGGCGATCGCTGAGGTCGGCCACGGCCTCCAGCTCCAGACCACGTGATACCTGTTCGCCGGTCTGTACGGTGTTGAGCGGATCGAGTGGGTCGCGGGTCGAGACGTTCTCCTGCGTCAGGTGATAGAGCGACGCGGTGAACAGTGCACTGGTACCAGGCGGCTGGTACTTGAGGCCGATCTCGTACTGCTTGCCTTCGGTCGGTTTGAGCGGGCCGGCGGCGTTGCTGCCGCTCTGCGGCAGGAAGGACTCGGCATAGCTGGCATAGGGCGCCAATCCATTGTCGAACAGATACAACGCCCCCAGTTGATAGGTGGTAGCAGAGTCACTGCGCTTGCTATTGCTATCGCTCAGGTTGTCGCTGGTGCGCACATGCACCCAGTCGCGGCGCACGCCGGCCGACAGACGCCAGCGGTCGAGTTCGATCTGGTCCTGCAGGTAGATGCCGCTACGCTGGGTCAGGCTGTCCTGGTCAGCCAGCAAGGTGCCTGGACGACTGACCGGCTGGTGATAATCCGGTGCGTTGATGTCGATCGACGGCGCCGGCCCGGAGGCGTAAAGCACCGAACTGTCGAACCAGGCGTAATCCCAGCCAGTCAGCAGGGTGTGCTGCAGTTCGCCAGTGGCGAAACGGCTGACCAGGCGAGTGTCGCTGCTCACCGACTCCATATCCTCGTATACCCCGACGGCATAACGCTCCATCACCCCGTTGGTGATCGTGCCGTTGGGTTGCAGGTACTGGTTGGTGGTGTCCAGCTGGCCGTAACGCAGATTCTGCTGCAGGCTGAACGTGTCGTTGAAGGCGTGTTCGAACTCGTAGCCGAAGGTCCACTGACGCTGGCCGAGCTTGTCGAAGTACTCATCGCCCTGCCAGAAATCGGTGAGGCGGTTACCGTCGTGATAGAGCATTGGCGAGGCGGCGGTCTCGCGCTCCTGATATTGCGCGAGCAGGGTCAAGCTGGTGGCCGGATCGATCTGCCAGCTCAGCGACGGCGCCAGCATGCGCACGTCATTGTTCAGCTGTTCGATGTCGTAGTGGGCGTCACGATAGACGCCGACGGTGCGAAACAGCACATCGCCCGCCTCGTCCAGCTTGCCGCCAACATCGAACTGCCCTTGCCGGTGATCGTGATTACCGGCCTGGATTTCCACCTGACTCTTCGCCTGCAGGCTGGGCCGCTTGCTCACCCGGTTGACCATGCCGCCGGGGCTGATCTGCCCGTACAACACCGAAGCCGGGCCCTTGAGCACCTCGATGCGCTCCAGGGCGTAGGCCTCCGTGCCGTAGATCGACAACCAGCCGTTGTAGGGCTGGCGCAGACCGTCGAGGAAGTCAGCGGACATGGTGGTGTCGAAACCGCGGATGTTGATCTGATCGAAGCGCGGATCGAGCCCCGAGCCGCCGGTACGTACGCCAGCGCTATAGGCCACGGCGTCTTCGACGCGATCGACCTTGCGATCGGCGATCTGCCCGGCGGTGACCACACTGATGCTCTGCGCGGTCTGCAGAATCGGCAAATCGGTCTTGGTCGCCGTGCTGGCATTACTGGCGAAATAACCCGGCAGCGGCGCGAAAGCGCTTTGCGTCGGCGCGGCCTCGACAGTCACTGGCTGCAGCTGATAGCTGTCGTCGGCGCGTAGCGGCCGCACCACATAGCCGGACGCGGTCTTCTCGGCCACCAGCCCGGTGCCACCCAGAATCTGCGACAAGCCTTCCTCGACCGACTGTGCGCCTGCCGAGCCGGGGCTTACCCGTCCGCGGACTGTCTCCGGCGAGTACGACAAGGTGATGCCGACCCGCTCGGCATAGAGGCTCAGCGTTTGATCCAGCGCCCCACCCGGTACATCAGCAGCGGACGCACGCGGCGCCGGCTCGGCCGCCAGCAACGCGGGGCTGGTGGCTGCGCCGCATAGCGCCAGGGCGATACAAATGGCAGTGGACAGCTTGCGCGGTTGCAGGCACGACGGCAGAGAGCAGGTAGAGCGCATGAGGGTATCCATTCAGGGAGTGATCACCCCTAACCGGATGAGCCGCCAAAGTCCGACAAAAATTTTTAAGCGATGGGCACAACGCGCACCCACCAACGGGTTCGCTCGACCAGCGCCACCGGCAACAGATGGGTGATGTTGCGCAACATCAGTTCAGGCTCAGCGAGGCGGAACACACCGGACAGGCGCAGGTCGGCCACCGCCGGATCGCAGCCCAGCCAGCCGTGCCGGTAGCGCCCCGCCTCGGCGAGAAAATCCACCAGGCGAATGTCGTTGACCACCAGCAGCCCGCGTGTCCAGGCGAAGGGATCGAGTGCGCCTCGCCCCAGCGGACTCATGCCCCTGGCCGATACCGCCAGCCCTTCGCCGGCCAGCAACTGACGCTGCCCCGCCGCGGCGCGAACCAAAACCTCACCCTGCGCCACCCGTATTTCGCTGCGGTTGTCGTACTCGCGCACCGACATGCGCGCGCGGTGCCCCACGCACTCGGCAAAGGCGCAACGTAGTTGCCATTGCGCGCCCTCGACCAGCGCTTCACCGCTACGCAACAGGAGCTCCTGGTCGTGAACATCGATTGAGCTACCGGTGTTGAGCAGCACCTCGACATCACCCGGCAGCTCGAGCCGCCGTGTTTCGCCGGTGGCCGTGGCGAAGTCAGTGCGCCACACCGGCGCCGAGGCCGCCGCCAGCAGCGTAGCGCTACCGGCCGTCAAACCGAGCAGCTTGAGCATCCGGCGCCGACTCAGATCCGCCTCGGCCCGCTGCAACAAGGGAATGGCCTGCGCCGCATCGCCCAGCGGATTCAGCCGAAACAGCCCGGCCATCTGCTGCAGGCGTTGCCAGGCCTGGTCGTGCTGTTCGTCTTGCGCCAGCCAGTCATGCAACTGGCGTTGCAGCTCGGCGCTGGCAGGCTCGGCGCGCAGGCGCATCTGCCATTCGATGGCCGCACGGACGATGGACTCGGAAGGCTGCCCGGCGGCCATCACGGCGCGGCTTCGAAGCACAGGCGATAGCAATGCAGCAAGGCATTGGATACATGCCGCTCAACGGTACGACTGGAAATGCCCAGTTGCCGCGCCACCTGCGCATGGTTGAGGCCGCCGAGCTGATACAGCAGAAACGCCTCGCGCACGGCGGGCTTCAACCCTTCGAGCAACTGCGCGATACGCTCCAGGGACTGCAAGGCCTCATAGCGAACCTCCGGCGACGGATGGCTCGCCTCGGGCAACAGCGCCAGGGCTTCGAGATACGCGCGCTCCAACGCATCGCGCCGCCAATGATCGATCACCAGGCCACGTGCGATACGCGCCAGCAAGGCACGAGGCGCCCGATTATCGACAGGCTGATCACGCACCAGCAGGCGCAGAAAGGTGTCCTGAACCAGATCCGCCGCCTGCTGCGAACAGCCGACCGAACGCCGCAGCCAGCCATGCAGCCAGCCCTGATGCGTGCCGTACAGCACCTCAAGGGGAATGATCGAATCGGTTTCGGACGGGGACATAAAGCGGCGCATACCAACAGACTGAAAACACCATGGACAAGCATGGCGACCGCTGCGAACATTAATAGCGAATCATTCTTATTACAAATTTTTCAGCTTGCGAAGCACCAGCCTTGCGAGTCAGGTCGTCCCACCTCGCCCTTTTCACCTAGCGGTGATCACTAAAATGACCGCCGCCTTGCCCCCTTTTATCTCGAGCGGCCCATGACGGGCTGTGGTTCGAAGTGCCAAGTGATACCATTGCGCGCTTCGACGTCGCCCTGAGCAGCACCAGGCCCCGGCGCCACGATGCCCGACACTCCCCCATGCCTCACCAGCCTATCGGCTCGTCTGCCGGCAGGGGCGTAGCGTTCACTCATATGCGCAGGTTCGTCTTCCTCGGTTCGGGCCGGGCTGAAAGGCTCGAAAGCGGTATCACCCTTTAAACAGCGCACCTCAAGTTACTGATAGGTAAGTCCTTTGATTTCCACCGCTAACATCACCATGCAGTTCGGCGCCAAGCCGCTGTTCGAGAACGTTTCCGTCAAGTTCAACAACGGCAACCGCTACGGCCTGATCGGCGCCAACGGCTGCGGCAAGTCGACCTTCATGAAAATTCTTGGCGGCGACCTCGAGCCCTCCGGCGGCCAGGTGATGCTCGAGCCGAACGTGCGCCTGGGCAAGCTGCGCCAGGACCAGTTCGCCTACGAAGAATTCAACGTGATCGACACCGTGATCATGGGCCACGAGGAGCTGTGGAAGGTCAAGGCCGAGCGCGACCGCATCTACTCGCTGCCAGAGATGAGCGAAGAAGACGGCATGAAGGTCGGCGAGCTCGAAGGTGAGTTCGCCGAGATGGACGGCTACACCGCAGAATCGCGCGCGGGCGAGCTGCTGCTGGGCCTGGGCATTCCGCTCGAGCAGCACTTCGGCCCGATGAGCGAAGTCGCCCCTGGCTGGAAGCTGCGCGTGCTGCTGGCCCAGGCGCTGTTCTCGGACCCGGACGTGCTGCTGCTCGACGAGCCGACCAACCACCTGGATATCAACACCATCCGCTGGCTGGAAACGATCCTCACGGCGCGCAACAGCACCATGATCATCATTTCCCACGACCGTCACTTCCTCAACTCGGTCTGCACCCACATGGCTGACCTGGATTACGGCGAACTGCGCCTGTTCCCGGGCAACTACGACGAGTACATGACCGCCGCGACCCAGTCGCGCGAGCAGTTGCTGGCCGACAACGCCAAGAAGAAAGCGCAGATTTCCGAGCTGCAGAGCTTCGTCAGCCGTTTCTCGGCCAACGCCTCGAAAGCCAAGCAGGCCACCAGCCGCGCCAAGCAGATCGACAAGATCCAGCTGGCCGAGGTCAAGCCGTCGAGCCGCGTCAGCCCGTTCATTCGCTTCGAGCAGAGCAAGAAACTGCACCGCCAGGCCGTGACCATCGAGAAGGTATCCAAGGCCTTCGACGACAAGGTGCTGTTCAAGAACTTCAGCTTCACCGTCGAAGCCGGCGAGCGCGTGGCGATCATCGGCCCCAACGGTATCGGCAAGACCACCCTGCTGCGCACCCTGGTCGGCGAAATGACCCCGGATGCCGGTTCGGTGAAATGGACGGAGAGCGCCGAGGTTGGCTACTACGCGCAGGATCACGCCCACGATTTCGAAGATGACGTGACCCTGTTCGACTGGATGGGCCAGTGGACGACCGGTGAGCAGGTGATCCGCGGCACTCTCGGGCGCATGCTGTTCTCCAACGACGAGATTCTCAAGTCGGTGAAGGTCATCTCCGGTGGTGAGCAGGGCCGCATGCTGTTCGGCAAGCTGATTCTGCAGAAGCCCAACGTGCTGGTGATGGACGAACCGACCAACCACCTGGACATGGAATCGATCGAAGCGCTCAACCTGGCGCTGGAGAACTACCCGGGCACGCTGATTTTCGTCAGCCATGACCGCGAATTCGTTGGTTCCCTGGCCACGCGCATCATCGAGCTGTCGGACAACGGCGTGACCGACTTTTCCGGCACCTACGACGACTACCTGCGCAGCCAGGGCATCATCGTCTGACCACACGCTACAGAAACAACAAAGCCCGCTTTCGCGGGCTTTGTTGTTTCAACGCTCTGCTCAGGCAGTGGCGAACAGCTCGGAGATACGCTGCGCTGCACCTTTCATGGCTTCGGCGCGCGGCTCTTCGCCGTAGGCCAGGCCTTCGGCGCGAACGATCTCGATGTCATCGATGCCGACGAAATTCAGCATGCGCACCAGATAGTCCTCATGCGCCTGGCCAGACGGCTGGCCGGCATGAATACCACCGGCGCTGGAGGCGATCACCACGGTCTTGCCGCCAGCCAGCCCTACCGGGCCATTCTCGGTGTATTTGAAGCTCTTGCCGGCGACGGCAATGCGGTCGATCCAGGCCTTCAGTTGGCTGGGAATCGCGAAGTTGTACATCGGCGCACCGATGACGATGGCATCGGCCGCGAGAAACTCTTCCAGGGTGCGTTCGGCCAGCTCGGCCTCGTGTTTCTGCGCGGCGTCACGCAGCTCGGCCGGAGTGCCGGCGGCTACCAGGGTGGCAGCGGAAAAGTGGCTCAGCGCATCGCTGGCCAGGTCGCGGTAGGTCACCTGAACATCTGCAGTCACAGCGCTCCAGGCCTCGACTACAGAACGGCTGAGCTGACGGGAAGCGGAAGCATCGCCGAGGATGCTGGAATCGAGGTGCAGTAGTTTCATAGGTGCTCTCCAGAGTGCTATGCGACGTGGTGACGCAATTGCACCGAGGCTACCGATGGAACCAATAGCCGATAAGATGGCAAAAATGCGATAGTTCGTCCTACTGATAGGACGATGACATGCATGACCTCAATGATCTGTTTTACTTCGCCAAGGTAGTGGAAGCCGGTGGTTTCGCCGCTGCCGGGCGCGCCCTGGGCATTCCCAAATCGCGCCTGTCGCGGCGCATCGCCGAGCTGGAGCAACGCCTTGGCGCGCGTTTGCTGCAACGCTCGACACGCAAACTGGCGCTGACCGATATCGGCGAACGCTACCTGCGCCATTGCCAAGCCATGTTGCTGGAGGCCGAACAGGCCGAGGAAACCGTGACCAACCTGACCAGCGAACCGCGTGGTCGGGTGCGCTTCTCCACACCACCGGGCGTGGCCCTATTGCCCGACGTGATCAATGATTTTCTGACGCGCTATCCCAGGGTGCAACTGGAGGTCGTGCAGACCAGCCGCCGTATCGATCTGCTCAACGAGGCTGTGGACGTCGCCCTGCGCGTGCGCAACGCCGATGACGAAGAACCAGGCCTGATCACTCGCCGCCTGCTACCGGCGCGCGCGCTGGTGGTGGCGCGCCCGGATCTGATCGCCGGGCTGCGCCTGGAGCAGCCTGAAGATCTGCAGCAATTGCCAGCGCTGGGCGCCATCGGAGCCGACCGGCGCATTCACCTGCGCTTTCATCACAACACGACGCAGGAAGCTCGCGAGATCGCTTTGGAAGCGCGCCTGGCCGTCGACGACTTTCCCATGCGCAAGTCGGCGGCACTGGCAGGGGTGGGCATTACCTTGCTGCCCACCACCTACTGCCATGAGGAATTGGCCGATGGCAGCCTGGTGTCATTGTTGCCGCACTGGACGGTGCCAGAGGGCTATGTCCAGTTGGCCTACACCCACAGGCGCGGCATGTCGCCGGCTGTCCGCGCCTGGATCGAGTTGCTCAGCGACGCATTCAGTCGCTGGAGCTTCCCGCTCTGACTCAGATGCGGAACTGACGCACCAGCGCCCCGAGGCGATCACCCAGTCCAGCCAGGCTGCGCGCTGTCTGCGCGCCACGCTCGGTTTCGTCGGCAACGCTATCCACGGCAACGGCGATCTGATGCACGCTGCGATTGATCTCCTCGGCCACTGCCGTCTGCTCCTCGGCGGCGCTGGCGATCTGCGCGTTCATGGCGTTGATGGTGGCGATCAGTTGGGCAATGGCATCGAGCGATTCGCCGGCCTTGTTGGCCTGCTCGCTGGTCAGCTCGCCCGCATCGCTGGAACGGCGCATCGAAGTCACTGACTGCTGCGTGCCCTGCTGCAGGCGGTCGATCATGCCCTGGATTTCCTGGGTGCTCTGCTGGGTGCGGCTGGCCAGCGCACGCACCTCATCGGCGACCACGGCAAAACCGCGCCCGGCCTCACCGGCGCGCGCGGCTTCGATGGCGGCGTTGAGCGCCAGCAGGTTGGTCTGCTCGGCGATGGAGCGGATCACGTCGAGCACGCTGACGATGGACAGTACGTCCTGCTGCAGGTTGTCGAGCGATACACCGCTGCTGCGGATGTCCTCGACCAGCGAGTGAATACGCTGAATGCTGCCATCGACCACGCTCTTCGCCGCCTGCCCTTCTCGATCAGTCTGCTGCGCGGCTTCAGCGGCGTTCTGCGCGCTCTTGGCGACTTCGTGAGCGGCGGCGGACATTTCGTTGATCGCCGTGGCCACCTGATCGGTTTCGTGGCGCTGCTGCCCCATGGCCTGCTCGGAGCGCTGCGCCTGTTCCGAAACCTGGCTCACCAGCTCGGTGAGCTGCCCGGTCATCTCGACGATCTGCCGCACCAGGCCATGCACCTTCTCGACAAAACGGTTGAAGGAACCCGCCAGTTGGCCCAACTCGTCCTCACTGGTGATCGGCAGGCGGCGGGTCAGATCGCCCTCACCCGCGGCGATATCATCGAGGTTGGCCTTGATTTGCTGCAGCGGACGCAGGAAAGCGTTGCCCAACCACACGCCAATCACGCCGAAAACCAGCAGGAGGATCGCCGCCACCACCATGATGCTGGTGATGATGGTGCCGATGCGACGGTCGATCTCGCCCTGTACTTCGACGATCTGCGCCTCGATACCGTCGAGGTTGAGCGCGGTACCGAGGGCCATGTCCCATTTGGGCAGGTAGTAGCTGTAGGCGAGCTTGGGCACCTGCACGGCCTCGTTGCCCGGCAGCGGCGAGGAATAATTGACGAAATAGGTGTTGTTCTTCGCCACATTGACCAGCTCACGGTTGATGTAGACGCCATTGGAGTCGCGTCGGTCGACAAGGCTCTTGCCGACATCCACCGGGCTGTCGCCACGAAACAGACGCACCACGTTGGAGTCGTGACCGAAGAAGTAGCCGTCGGCGCCGTACTTGATCTTCGAGAGGATGGCGATGGCCTGGTCGCGACTGGCCATGTCGCCTTGCGCGGCACCATCATAGAGCCCCTTCACCGAGCCCAGTGCGATCTGGATATAGTGCTCGAGTTCGCTGCGTTTCTCCTGCAGCAGACGCTCGCGGGTCTCGGCCACTTCGTCAGCAGCCAGATTCTGCAACACCCTCGCCGCCGTACCGCTGAGCACCAGCGCGAAGAGGATGACGGGAACCAGCGCAAGCAGGATTACCTTGGCTTTCAATGTCAGGCGCATTCTTATTGTCCTTGTGTGCGAAACCAAAAACGGGGCTACCGATATATCGGCAACCCCGTGGAGGAATTAAGCGACCCAAGGCGCCGAGAACTTAATCCGGCGTCTGTTCACGCCTCTACAGCAGCATAGCGGCGGCCCAACCGAACGCCAGCAGCGGCAGGTTGTAGTGCAGAAAGGTGGGCACCACGCTGTCCCAGATGTGGTTGTGCTGACCGTCGGCGTTCAACCCCGAGGTTGGCCCGAGCGTCGAGTCCGAGGCAGGTGAGCCGGCGTCGCCCAGGGCACCGGCCGTGCCGACGATGCAGACGATGGCCAGCGGGCTGAAACCCAGTTGCACGCCCAGCGGCACGAAGATCGCGGCGATGATCGGGATGGTCGAAAAGGAAGAGCCAATGCCCATGGTCACCAGCAGCCCGACCAGCAGCATCAGCAGCGCGCCAACGGCCTTGTTGTGGCCGATCAGGGCTGCCGAGCTATCGACCAGCGTCTTGACCTCACCGGTGGTCTTCATCACCTCGGCGAAACCGGCCGCAGCGATCATGATGAAGCCGATCATGGCCATCATCTTCATGCCTTCGGTAAACAGGCCGTCCGCCTCTTTCCAGCGCACCACGCCGGACACCGAGAAGATCACGAAGCCGACCAGCGCGCCGATGATCATCGAGTCCAGCCACAGCTGCACGACGAACGCTGCAGCGATGGCCAGCCCCGCAACCAGCAGGCTCAAGGGGTTGTATTGCACATCCACGCGCTCGGCCTGGGCGACCTTTTCCAGGTCATAAACGCGCTTGCCACGATAGCTGAACAGCACCGCCACGAGCAGCCCGCAAAGCATGCCCAGCGCTGGAATGGCCATGGCCTGGGTGATGCTGATGCCCGTAACGTCGACACCGGACTTGGCGACATTGGCCAGCAGGATCTCGTTGAGGAAGATGCCGCCAAAACCCACCGGCAGGAACATATATGGGGTGATCAAACCGAAGGTCAGCACGCAAGCGATCAGGCGACGGTCCAGTTGCAACTTGCTCAACACATAGAGCAGCGGCGGTACCAGCAACGGAATGAAGGCGATGTGGATCGGCAGCAGGTTCTGCGAGGAGATCGCCACCGCCAGCAGCAGCCCGATCAGCAGCCACTTCAGCGCACCACCTGCGCCTTCCTGCTGCTTGCCGACCAGCGCCAGAGCCTTGTCCGCCAAGGCGTGAGCCAGGCCCGACTTGGCGATGGCCACCGCGAAAGCGCCCAGCAGCGCGTATGAAAGGGCAACGGTCGCCCCACCACCGAGCCCCTGGTTGAACGCCTTCAGCGTGCCCTCGACGCCCAGCCCACCAAGCAGCCCACCGGCCAGCGCACCAATGATCAGCGCCACGACCACGTGTACGCGACAGAGACTGAGGACCAGCATGATGCCGACCGCAGCGATTACAGCGTTCATAAAGCACTCCACCTGCACGGCGCAAAAAGCCGCGTACTCTGCCGTAAGCGAGCCACACCTGTCAAAACGCATGCTCGTTCATTATTTAAATCGAAACGTGCATAATTCCGACCACACACCGTATCGATCAAGAATGCGGGCTGCACACCGATAACCCTGTTAGTCCATGTAGAAAGGAACGCACCATGCTGTTCAGCCGTCTTTCGATCCAATGGAAGATCACCCTGCTCGCCGGCCTGTGCCTGCTCGCCATCGTCACCTTGCTGGTGGGCGCCTCGCAGTATCAGTCCAGCCGCAGCGCCAGCCTGGTGCGCGACGCCAGCTCTGCCATGCTGGAAGAGAGCGCGACACTACGCCTCAAGGCGCGCAGTGAATTACAGGCGATTCGCATCCAGCGTTACTTCATGGACGCCTACCAGTACGGCAAGGGGTTTTCCCGGCAGATCCTGTTTCTGCGCGAGCAGGCTGAGAAGCGCTTTCTCGATGCCTTCGACCTGCGTGAAGACCTGACCCGCCAGGTGCGCAGCAGCCTGGAAGCCAACCCCGCCCTGCTCGGCCTGTACCTGGTGTTCGAACCCAACGCTCTGGACGGCAAGGACGAGCTGTTCGCCGACCAGCCCGACCTGGGCAGCAATGACGCAGGGCGCTTCGCGCTGTACTGGGCACAGCCCACGGCTGGCAAGCTGGAAGCCGAGGCCATGACCGAAGAGTTGCTCGGCGACACCACGCCGGGTGACAACGGCGTGCCTTACAACGCCTGGTACACCTGCCCGCGCGAGACTCGTCAGGCCTGCGTACTGGAGCCTTATTACGACGAGGTCGGCGGGCAGAAGACGCTGATGACCAGCATCGCCTTCCCGCTGGAACTCGACGGCAAGATCATCGGCGTGATGGGCGTCGATATCAGCCTGGCCAGCCTGCAACAAATCAGCCAGGAGGCCAATCGCGAGCTATACGACGGCCAGGGCCATATCAGTATCTTCAGCCCCAGCGCCCTGCTGGCGGGCCACAGCCGTGACGGCAACCTGCTGAGCCAGCCGGTCGAGCGCGCCTTTCCCGAAAACGCCAGCGAACTGCGCGGCCTGATCCAGAGCGGCAGCGATGCCGAGCTACATCACGGTGACATGCTCCGCGAGATCAGCCCGTTCAAACCCATCCCCGAGTCAAAGCCCTGGTCGGTGCTGCTCGAAGTACCTCAGAACGTGCTGCTTGAGCGTGCCATCAAGCTGGGCGCACAGCTCGATGCCAACCGCGCCAGTGACAGTCTGGTCGCGCTGCTGATGGGGCTTGTCGCGGTGATCGCCGGCCTGCTGCTGATGTGGCTGACGGCACGCGGCGTAACGCGGCCGATTCTTGGTGTGGCTGCCATGCTCAAGGATATCGCCAGCGGCGAAGGCGACCTGACCCGCCGCCTGCAATACGCCCGTCAGGATGAGCTGGGCGAGTTGGCTGGCTGGTTCAACCGCTTCCTCGACAAGCTGCAGCCCATCATCGCCGACGTGAAGAACAGCGTGATCGACGCCCGCAGCACGGCCGATCAGTCGGCGGCCATCGCCAGCCAGACCAGCGCCGGCATGCAGCAGCAGTACCGCGAGGTCGATCAGGTGGCCACCGCCTTCCAGGAAATGAGCGCCACCGCTCAGGATGTCGCACACAATGCCGCGCAGGCCGCAGAAGCCGCGCGCAATGCCGACCAGGCCAGCCGCGAAGGCCTGCAGGTGATCGACCGCACCACCAGCACCATCGATCTTTTGGCCAATGAAATGAACGTGGCCATGCAGGAAGTCGAAGGTCTGGCCAGCAGCAGCGAGCAGATCGGCTCGGTGCTGGAGGTGATTCGCTCGATTGCCGAGCAGACCAACCTGCTCGCCCTCAACGCCGCCATCGAGGCCGCGCGCGCCGGTGAAGCCGGTCGCGGCTTTGCCGTGGTCGCCGACGAAGTACGCAACCTGGCCAAACGCACCCAGGATTCGGTGGAGGAAATTCGCCAGGTGATCGAGGGCCTGCAGAGCGGTACGCGCGAGGTCGTCAGCACCATGCACAGCAGCCATCGCCAGGCTCAGGGCAGCGTCGAGCAGGTGCAGCAGGCCGTGGCTGCGCTGCAGCGCATCAGCCAGGCGGTCAGCACCATTACCGACATGAACCTGCAGATCGCCAGCGCGGCGGAGGAGCAGAGTTCGGTGGCCGAGGAGATCAACCGCAATGTCGCCTCGATTCGCGACGTCACCGAGTCCATCACCGCGCAGGCCGACGAGTCGGCGCAGGTGAGCCAGAACCTCAATCGCCTGGCCAATCACCAGCAGAGCCTGATGGATCAGTTCCGCGTGTAACCTCAGGTAGGGTGCGCCGCGCGCACCTCAATCCGGGCCGCGCACAGGTGGACATGACGCCAAATCATCCTCGATCTGGCGGCGCTTCCCTTGCGGCGCAGGCAGGCAATCGCCTAGCCTGCGTTCTTTTTTCGGGGGAAGCAGCATGCTCAATATCGCCTTGGTCGCCGGCTCCAGCCGCAACAACAGCCAATCGGGAAAGGTCGCTCGCGTGCTGCGTCAGCGCCTGATCGAGATGGGGCAAACCACTCAGGACACCAGCAGCATCATCGATCTGGGCCTGGCGCCCCTGCCGCTGTGGCCCGCTGAAGATGCCGGCCCCTGGTCCATGTACCAGCAACAACTGGCGGCTGCCGATGCGGTGGTGATCATCGCACCGGAGTGGAACGGCATGGCCTGCCCGGCGATCAAGAATTTCTTCATCTACGCCAGCAAGGCCGAACTGGCGCACAAGCCGGGCCTGCTGGTTGGCGTTTCCTCCAGTATTGGTGGCGCCTACCCGATCAGCGAACTGCGCGCCTCCAGCTACAAGAACTGCCGCCTGTGCTACCTGCCGGAGCACCTGATCGTGCGTCAGGTCGAGAAGGTGTTGAACGGCCCGCAGGCATTGGACGAAGCCGATGAGCGCATCCGCGCCCGCATTGATTACGCGCTCGATGTACTGGTGCGTTACGCCCACGCCCTGCAGCCGGTACGCGCCGCCATCAGCTTCGACAACTCGGCCTTCGCCAACGGTATGTAAGGGATCCATAGGGTGGATTAGCGGCGCTGAACATAGCGTTTGCAGACGCCAGCGAACTTACCGCGCCGCGTAACCCACCAGACGATGGTGTGACCGGCGTGAGCCTGAGGTTCAACGCCGTGGCAGACTCACTACCACTCGCAGCCCGCCCAGCGGGCTGTCCTGCAGTTCTATACGGCCATGCCAGGCCTCGATGATATCGCGCACGATACCCAGACCCAGGCCGTGCCCCGCCACTTGTTCATCCAGGCGAGTACCGCGGCCCAGCACGGCCTCGCGGCGTTCGGCATCGATGCCGGGGCCGTCGTCATCGACAGACAGGCGATAGCCTTCGGCGCTCTCCTCCACCGTCAACTGCACGCGCTGATCGGCCCATTTGCAGGCGTTGTCCAGCAGGTTGCCGAGCAGTTCCAGCAAGTCTTCACGATCACGCGGCAGCATCAGGCCTGGCGGCGCCTGCCAGTCCAGACTCAGGCCGCGGTCATGAATCATCGACAAGGTAGCGAACAATCCTGGCAGCTCCTGCGCGCAATCGAAGCGTGCCCCCGGCAGCACCTCACCAGCCAGGCGCGCACGCCCCAGCTCGCGGCTGAGACGCTGCTCGATCTGCTCCAACTGTCCACGCATGGTCGCGCGCAGGGCCGGATGAGCCGCCAACTCCTCGCGACCCGCCAGGCTGATCAACACGGCCAGCGGCGTTTTCAGCGCATGGCCAAGATTGCCCAATGCATTGCGCGAGCGCTTGAGGGTGTCCTCGGTATGCGCCAACAGGTGGTTGATCTGTGCGACCAGAGGCTCCAGCTCCTCGGGCACCTCGGCATCCAGATCGGTACGTCGACCCTGCTGCAGTTGCGCGATCTGCTGACGCACCTGTTCCAGTGGGCGCAGAGCACGGCGAACGGTGTAGCGCTGGGCAACAAGGATCAGCAGCAGCGCAGCGCCTCCCAGGCCCAAACCCACCCACTGCATGCGGCGAAAACTCTGCAGTATCGGCTGGTAATCCTGCGCCACGCTGATCGACAGATTCTCGCCATAGCGGCGGTAGTCGGCGCGGTAGATAAGCAGCAACTGGCCTTGCGGGCCGTCGCCCAGCTCGGCCTGCATGCCAATGCCATTGGGTTTGAGCAGCTCGCGATCCCACAGCGAACGCGAACGCCAGCTGCGATCGGAAAAATCGATGCGAAAGTAATGCCCCGAGAATTGCCGCTGGAACGAGGGATCGAGACGCCGCTCATCCAGTTGCAAACCAGCCGGACCACGGACCAGAGCGGCCAACAGACCTTGCGCCTCGTCACGCAGATCCTCTTCCAGATAAGCGCGCAGGCCACGGTCGAATACCCAGAGGCTGGCCTGCGCCAGAACCAGTCCGACCAGTAGCAGCGTAGCGGCCAGGCCAATACCGAGCCGACGCTGAATGGACCTCAACCCTGCTCTCCGGTAAAGCGGTAACCTTGCCCGCGGCGGGTCTCGATCACGTTGCGCCCGAGCTTGCCGCGCAGGCGGTTGACGTGCACTTCGATGACGTTGGAATCACGCTCGGTCTCGCCGTCATAGAGATGGTCGGCGAGATGGCTCTTGGAGAGAATCTGCCCGGGATGCAGCATGAAGTAGCGCAGCAGACGAAACTCGGCGGCCGTCAGATCGATGGCCTCGCCGCCCGAGGTCACGCACTGGCGGCTCTCGTCCAGTTGCAGGCCGGCGGCCTCCAGTTGCGGCTGGTTGGCCAGGCCATGGGCACGACGCAATAGCGCCTGGATGCGCAGGGCCAGCTCCTCGGGATGGAAGGGTTTGGTCAGGTAGTCGTCGGCGCCGGCCTTCAACCCTTCGATGCGCTCGGCCCACGAACCTCGCGCAGTCAGCACCAGCACCGGTGTAGCCAGTCCGCCGGCACGCCACTCCTGCAGCACCTCGAGCCCCGGCTTGCCTGGCAGGCCAAGGTCGAGAATGATCAGGTCATAAGGCTCGCTGGCGCCCTGATAGGCCGCATCACGACCATCGGCCAACCAGTCCACGGCATAGCCCTGGCGCGTCAGGCTGGCGGTCAGCTCATCGGCCAGGGGTACATGGTCTTCCACCAGCAACAGGCGCATCAGTCGTCTTCCTCATCCTTCAGAATATTGCCGTTGCGGGCATCCAGTTCGAGCTCACGCACCACGCCCGAGGTGGTCAGAATCTCGACTTCATAGACCAGCACGCCATCTTCCTCCTCCAGTTCTGCTTCGAGCAGAGTGGAACCGGGGTAGGCATTGCCAATGTGCTGCATCAGTTGCTCGAAGGGCATGATGACACCCTCACGCCGCAGGCGCAGCGCCTCATCCTGGTCGAGATCGCGCGCAATCCCCGGCACACTGGCGAGACCGCATGCCAGAACCAGCAACAGCGCGGTGGTACGTCGAAACTTCATCAATCGTCCTGGTGGTTCTTGAGAATTTCCCCGGTGCTGGCATCCAGCTCCAGGTCCCACTGCACGCCCTGGGTATCGCGCAGCTCGATCTGATAGATATAGCGACCGTATTCGTCTTCCAGCTCGGTTTCTTCGATGCGCGCGCCTGGATGCTGGGCCAGTGCCGCTTCATTGAGCTGTTCGAAGGATTTGATGGTCCCGGCATCACGCAGACGCAGAGCCTCGTCCGGGCCGAGATCACGCGCCTGGGCAATGGTAGCGGCGCTGACGAGGGTGGCAAGTGTTGCGAGGCTGATCAATCGTTTCATGGGTTTCTCCAGCAGTGAATCAGTGACTGCCACTCTAGGCCCAGGCACTTAATTCAAGCTGAATTCACTCACGTCATTCACCGCATGAAGTGGCTTGGCCTGCTCACTCAGCCCTCTATAATCGCCTGCTGCGAAAGGAGGCACCGATGAGCGCGATCCATATCAAATCCCCTGCCCTGACACTCAAAGCCGGCCCCAGAGCCTTGGCGCTCATTCGCCAGAATGGCCTGAGCCCGGCGGATGTCGGCATCCTGCCTGGCGCAGCAGGCGGGCCCAAGGGCATCGGCATTCAAGGCCTGGATCTGGCGCTGTTTGGTGACTGGTTGCTTCGCGCGCCGCGTGAACGCGCGCTGATCGGCGCTTCCATCGGCTCTTGGCGCTTCGCCAGTGCCTGCCTGCCCGATCCGGCAGTGGGGATTCGACGACTCGGTGAGCTGTACACCTCTCAACGCTTCGCCAAGGGCGTGAGCATGGCTCAGGTGTCGGGCAGTTGCCGGCAGATGCTCAACGAGCTGCTCGCCGATCAGGATGCCGCCATCATCGCCAACCCGCACTACCGTCTGCACATTGTCGTAGTGAAGAGCCACGGCCTGCTGCAACACGATCATCGCGGCAAACTCAGCCTCGGCCTGTCATCGGTGATCGGCAACAACTTCCTCGCTCGCCAGCGCCTTGGCCGCCATTTCGACCGGGTGATCCTCCATGATGCACGGCAGGTGCCGCCCCTGGCTCAGTTGAGCGACTTCCGTTCGCACTTCCATGCGCTGACCTCGGAGAACCTGCGCCACGCCCTGCTGGCTTCGGGCTCGATTCCCATGGTGATGGAGGCGATTCGTGAGATCCCAGGCCTGGAGCCAGGTGCCTATCGTGATGGCGGTCTGCTCGACTATCATCTCGACCTGCCCTACAACGGCGAAGACATCGTGCTCTATCCGCACTTCACCGATCGGGTGATACCGGGCTGGTTCGACAAGAGCATGCCTTGGCGCCGCGGCGACCGCACCCGCCTGCAGGACGTACTGCTGCTGGCACCATCACGCGACTACCTCGCGCGCCTGCCACACGGCAAACTGCCGGATCGCACCGACTTCAAGCGTTACCTTGGCAATGATGAGGGGCGCGAGCGCTACTGGCGTCAGGCCATGGCCGAAAGCGTCAGGCTCGGTGACGAATTTCTCGAACTGGTCGAAAGCGGCCGCCTGGCCGAACGCCTGCAACCCCTCTGAGATAGCGGGGTTATGAGTGGTGCTCAACCTGCAGAGCGGAGGTGATTAGGCGGCAATCGGGTCAGACCTGATAAACTGTGTCGCTCAACGCCATTCAGGCGGAATCATTTACGCGAGCGCTGTTCAGTGGAATTGTTCAAAGAGTTCATCTTCGAGGCGGCCCATCGCCTGCCCCACGTACCGGAAGGCCACAAATGCGGCCGCCTGCATGGCCATTCCTTCCGAGTTGCCATTTACATCGAAGGTGACGTCGATCCCTATACCGGCTGGATTCGAGATTTCTCCGAGATCAAGGCGATCTTCAAACCGATCTACGAGCAGCTCGACCACAACTACCTGAACGATATCCCTGGCCTGGAAAACCCAACCAGCGAGGTCCTCGCCAAGTGGATCTGGCAACAGGTCAAACCGCTGCTGCCGGAACTGTCGCGCGTACGCATCCACGAGACCTGCACCAGCGGCTGCGAATACCGCGGCGATTGATCAGCGCCCAGAAACACAAAAGGCCACCTCAGGGTGGCCTTTTTATTGATGCCGATAAAGCACCACAACCCCGCGTGCACTGGTGTGACCGCGTCCTTGTCGGTGCGCGCAGCGCACCCTACGAAGCTCTGCTTTCCGCGTGCCAAAGAAGAAACCCCAGACCGCTAGGCGATCTGGGGTTTCGTATAGGAGCTTGACGATGACCTACTCTCACATGGTGAAGCACCACACTACCATCGGCGATGCGTCGTTTCACTACTGAGTTCGGGATGGGATCAGGTGGTTCCAACGCTCTATGGTCGTCAAGCAATTCGGTTGGGATCTCGCGGTGAGGCGCTATCCCTTGGATACGTGATAGATGATTTGTAGTTCTTGCAAATTTTCGGCTTTCTGTCGACTTCACCATCGACACCCTCTGCGTTGAGGGCAGATTGTTTGGGTGTTATATGGTCAAGCCTCACGGGCAATTAGTATGGGTTAGCTCAACGCCTCACAGCGCTTACACACCCCACCTATCAACGTCGTAGTCTTCGACGGCCCTTCAGGGAGCTCAAGGCTCCAGTGAGATCTCATCTTGAGGCAAGTTTCCCGCTTAGATGCTTTCAGCGGTTATCTTTTCCGAACATAGCTACCCGGCAATGCCACTGGCGTGACAACCGGAACACCAGAGGTTCGTCCAACCCGGTCCTCTCGTACTAAGGTCAGCCCCTCTCAAATCTCAAACGTCCACGGCAGATAGGGACCGAACTGTCTCACGACGTTCTAAACCCAGCTC
>NZ_FOXK01000007.1:302107-402686 GCF_900115695.1 Ectopseudomonas toyotomiensis | reverse complement strand
AGGTCCCCTGCTTTCTCCCGTAGGACGTATGCGGTATTAGCGTTCCTTTCGGAACGTTATCCCCCACTACCAGGCAGATTCCTAGGCATTACTCACCCGTCCGCCGCTAAATCAAGGAGCAAGCTCCTCTCATCCGCTCGACTTGCATGTGTTAGGCCTGCCGCCAGCGTTCAATCTGAGCCATGATCAAACTCTTCAGTTCAATACTGCTTGGGTTTTGAGAAAACCCTAAACTTGGCTCAGCAATCGCAAAACTTTCAAATTAATGAAAGGTAACTCTCGAATTAACGAGTGTTGCTTTGTGATGCTGATAATCAGTTGACTATCAGTCTTACCTCACAAGCACCCACACGAATTGCTTGATTCAGTTGTTAAAGAACAGTTGGTTAAGCCTTTCGTCTCAACCGAGGCGCGCATTCTACAGCAGCCTCTCTACCTGTCAAGCTGTTTTTCGATTTTGTTTCCGGAGAAACTTCTTTCTACTCAACCACTTGCGCCTTCGATCAGAACTTCTTCTCTCCAGCGGGAGGCGCATTCTACAGCGCTCAAAACCGCTGTCAACCACCTCTTTCAAACCGCTTTCGATCCATTCGACCGAACCACCAACAGGACCAAACCACCGCCCTGTCGACCGGCGCGCATTCTACACGCCAGATCCAGCTTTGCAAACCCTTCATTCAACTTAACTTATTGATTAACAAGAAGTTTTTGAAGCGCTTCATCGCTGAAGTGGCGCGCATTCTACCGCCAGCAGAATGCGCGTCAAGCTTATATTTCAATTTTCTTACTTTTCCAGCGCTTCGCGCAGGCCGCTACGTCTCGCCACGCGCCGCTGCACAGCCTGCTCGAAGATGCCCGCACGGCTTTCGACCAAGCTGAACCAGTGACGAGCCCGTGTGATGCCGGTATAGATCAGCTCCTTGGTCAAGACCGGATTGAGGCTGTCGGGCAGGATCAGCGCGCAATGGGCGAACTCCGACCCCTGCGACTTGTGCACGGTCATGGCGAACACGGTGTCCACCGCACTCAGGCGACTGGGCAGGATGTGCCGCAAGGCGCCACTGCCGTCATTACGCGGGAACACAACGCGCAGCACCTCACGTAAAGACGCACCTGGAAACTCAGGCGGCTCGGGCAGACGCAGCGCGATGCCGATATCGCCGTTCATCAGCCCCAGGCTGTAGTCATTGCGCGTCACCAGCACGGGCCGACCTTCATACCAGCCATGCGACTGCTCAAGCAGGCCCCGTTTTACCAACGCTTCAGCAATACGTTCGTTAAGCGTTTCCACGCCCCATGTACCTTTACGAACCGCACAGAGCAACTGGAACTGATCGAACGCCGCCAGGACGCGACCGGCCCAACGATCCCAGGCCTGGGACTCAGCATCTGGAGCTGGACGCTCAGCCTGCATCACCTGCAGATAATGAGCATACCCCTGCGGACGGGGCTCGCCACCGCCCTGCCCCTCTATTAATAGTCGCTCCAGCGCACGATCCTGCTCACCTGACAAACGCAACACGTGCAAATCATGTGCACCGGTTGTCAGAGTCGCGCGGGCCGACTGCGCATCGCCCAGGTTCACCGCACGCGCCAGACGCCCGATACCCGAGCCACTGCCGAAACGACGCGAGTGACGCAGCATGACGATATGCTGCGCCAGAGCCTTGTCACCGGCCACCAACGCCGGATCTTCCAGCCGTTCGCCCGTCTGGTTTTCCAGCCTGGCACGTGTCGCCTCGCTGTAACCACCGCTCTCCGCCTCTTGGCAGAGATCGCCCAGCACCGCACCGGCCTCCACCGACGCGAGCTGGTCCTTGTCGCCCAGCAGAATCAGGCGCGCATGCGCCGGCAAGGCATTCAGCAGGCTGGCCATCATCTCCAGGTCGATCATCGACGCCTCATCGACCACCAGCACGTCCAGTGGCAAGGGATTGGCGGCATCGTGACGGAAATGACGGCTGCCGGGACGACTGCCCAACAGACGATGCAGCGTCGTCACCAGGGTTGGAATCTGCTCACGCACTCGCTCGTCCAGCGCCAGGGACTGCACCTGCGCGCCAATGGATTCGGTCAGCCGCGCGGCCGCTTTGCCGGTAGGCGCCGCCAGACTCAGGCGCAGCGGCTCGCCAGTGGCCATGGCCGCCTCCTGCAAAAGCGCCAGCAAGCGCACCACTGTGGTTGTCTTACCGGTTCCCGGCCCACCGGTAATCAGGGTGAAGCGCCCTTGCGCCGCCATGGCACAAGCCAGTTTCTGCCAGTCGGTGAGGCGCTGGCCGTCCACCACCAGCGCATCAGGAAAGAGTGAAGCCAGGCGCACAGCCAGATCACTCGGCGCCGCGGCGCTCGCCTGCAGACGCCGCGCGATATCGCCAGCCACCTGGCGCTCGTAGTTCCAGTAGCGCCTCATATATAGACAGGCGCCGCTGAGCACCAACGGCGCCCCCTCGGACTCCAGCAGTGAACTGCCCGCACAGGCTGCCAGCCAGGACTCCAGGCTGAGCCCGGCCAGCACCTGCGACGGCAGGATCATCGCTTCTTGCGCATCCTCGCCTTCCGGTGGCAGAGACAGGGTGAAATCCGGATTGACCAGCGTGGCCGCCAGGTCCAGGCACACATGTCCCTGACCCAGCTGATGACTAGCCAGCGCGGCGCCGAGCAGCAGCAAGGGCGAAGCGTCCGGGTCCAGTTCGGCGAACAATTGCGCCAGCGCGCGATCCAGCTCGCGCAGCCAGCCACGCTCGCTCCAGGTAGAAAGCAGGGCAAAGAGTTCGGCGCGATCACGCAGCGCCGGCGCAAGCGTCGCACTCATGCTGCGCCCTCCTCTGCTTCGCCCATGAACAGCACATCCAGGCGTTCGATCAACTCGCGCGGCGGTCGCGCCAGGTAGGCGCCTTGCTGCGGCGCACGCAGGAACAGGTACAGCGCGCCGCCCAAATGCCGGTCGTAGTCGTAATCCGGTAAGCGCAGACGCAGCTGACGATGCAGCGCCAGCACATAGAGCACGTATTGCAGGTCATAGCGGTGGCTGGCGATGGCGAACTCCATCGCTTCACGGGTGTAGGCACCGTCGTCGCTACCGAGCCAGTTGGACTTGTAATCCGCCACGTAGTAACGCCCCTGATGTTCGAATACCAGATCGATGAAGCCCTTGAACATGCCGTTGAGGGTATCGGCACGCAGTGGCTGCCTGGCGAGGCCCGGCAACTCGCACTGCTGCACCCACTGATCCAGCAACCTGACATCTACCCCACGCGCTTCGAACCAGAACTCCAGCTCGGGCTGATACTGTGTCAGTTGCGCCAGCACGACAGTATCCGTGCCATCCAACGGGAGCGGCTGGGTCAGCAGCGCAAGTAGCCAGTGCTGTAGCGGATCGATCCAGCTTTGCAGACCGCGACGCTGGCAGCGCCTGGCAAGCGCCTCGTGCAGCCTCGGCGGATCCTGCGCCAGGGTGGCGAAGCCTTCCTGCGCCGCCATTTCCAGCAGACCATGAAGGAAGGTGCCGGGATTCGGCCCACGCGGGAAGCGATGCAGCCCCTGAGCGGATGCCGGCAGCGGCGGCAGGGCCTGCAGCGGATCCTCATCGTCGATGGCGTTCTGCATCGCCGGGCTGTCGGGCGCGGTGTCTTCATGACGACTGACCTGACTGGGTGCGTCCTCGTCCAGACGCAGTGCACTGTAAGAGGCGATCCACCAGTGCTCGGCAGCGCGCCGCGCCGGCGTGCGCCAGCTCGGCTCGAACTGCCGCTCCTCAAGCATGCGGTAGCGCTGCTCGCTGGCCGGCGGAACCGGCGCCACTGCACTTTCGAGCCCGTCGACAAATGGCGCGAGCCAATCAGCAAGCCCGGCACTAGCCATCAGAGGCTCGCCGCCACCTAGCAGATAGCCCAGGGCCGACTCATGCAGGCGCGACTTCTTGCCGTTGCCGATCTTCAGATCCGCCACGCCCAGCCAGCAGGCATGCCGGGCACGGGTCAACGCCACGTAGAGCAGACGCAGATCTTCACCCAGACGCTCGCGCTCGGCGCGCTCCAGGCTGTCGCCATCGGCCTTGAGCACCAGGCGGCGGCGCTCGCCGTCATGAATCTGCAGCGGTTTCTTGTCATCTACCGGACGGAAGGCGCAGATAAACGGCAGGAACACCAGGGGGTACTCCAGCCCCTTGGATTTATGGATGGTCACCACGCGCACCAGCGCCTCGTCGCTCTCCAGGCGCAGCACCTGCTCATCGGCAGCCTGTCCCTCACCGGCCAGTAGCTCGCCGAGGTGACGAATCAGCGCCAGTTCGCCGTCGAGTTCAGCGGCGGCCTGTTGCAGCAGCTCGGCCAGATGCAACAGGTTGGTCAATACCCGCTCGCCATCGTCACGTCCCATCAACCGCTGCGGCAGGTCGAAGTCCTGCAGCAACTGGCGCAGCATCGGCAGCACACCCTGGCGCTGCCAGCGCTGGCGGTAGTCGCGAAACTGCATGACCCGGCGTTCCCAGGTGCGCTCGTCGAGGTTGAGTTGCTCCAGTTCGCTCAGCGCCAGCCCCAGCGTCGCACTGGCCAGCGCCGCACGCAGCGGGCGATCCTGATCCGGCTCGGCGCAGGCACGCAGCCACAGCAACAGATCGCGTGCCTCCTGGGCGGCGAACACCGAATCCTTGTCGGAGAGATAGACGCTGCGCACGCCGCGCGCAGCCAGCTCGCCGCGAATGGCCTGCGCCTCGTTGAAATCACGCACCAACACGGCGATATCGTTGGGGCGCAGAGTATTCAGTACCTCGTCCTTGATGAAACCTGCCTGTCCGCGCTGGCCAAGATCCAGCAGACGCACGATCTCGCTGGCCGCACCGACCGCCATGGCATCCAGATAGGCACCCTTGGCAACTGGCTCGTCACTCTCCAGATGCCACAGCATCAGGGCGGGTTGCGCCTGCCCCTCGACGCTCCAGACTTCGCCTCGACCCTGCGCGCCCACCTCGATAAAAGGCAGATCATCGCGCAGCAGAAACGCCCCCTCGCCGCCGTCACGCTGCTCGGACCGCAGGAACACGCCGTTGACGGCATCGACCATGGCCTGACTGGAGCGGAAGTTCTTCTCCAGATTGTAGTGCCGACCCAACGTCGCCCGGCGCGCGCGCAGGTAGGTATGAATGTCAGCGCCGCGGAAGGAATAGATGGCCTGCTTGGGATCGCCGATCATGAACAGGCCACAGTCGTCGCGATTAACCTCGACTTCGTAGAGCGTATCGAAGATGCGGTACTGCAGCGGGTCGGTGTCCTGGAACTCGTCGATCATCGCCACCGGAAACTGGCGGCGGATCACTTCGGCCAGGCGCGGGCCGTTGCTGCCTTGCAGGGCAGTGTCCAGGCGCACAAGCATGTCATCGAAGCCCATCTCCGCGCGCTGGCGTTTCTCCCAATCGAAGCGCTGGCGAACCCAGGCCGCCGCGTGGCGCAAAGCCGCATCAGCGGGATCAGGCAGCGCATCGAGTTGCGCCTTGAGCAAAGCCATGGCGTGCAGCGCGGGATGATCAGGCGCTTCGCCCTTCCAGGCTTCGGCCAGGCCTTCGGGGGTCAGGCGGGTGAAGCCGGTACCCAGGTCGAGACGCGACTCTTCGCCGCCAGCCCACTCGCGTAACTTGGCCAGCCAGGGGTTGTAAAAGCGCGCCTGGATTTTCTTGCCGTCCACCTGCTTGGCCGCCACCGCCGCATCCAGCAATAGCTGCAGCTCATCGGCCCAGGCCAGCCAGGGCGACTTGAGTTCGGCCAATGCCTGCTCGCGCTGCAGCAGCGCACCATTGAGCAGTTCGCCCAGCGCTTGCGTCGTGCCTTCACTGCCCTCTCCCAGCAGAGGACGCAGCCTGGCGCCCAGGCCGACGGGGGCTCCCCAGACACTTGCCACCCATTGCAACGCCGCGCCCTGCAACGGATAGCAGTGTTGACGCCAGTAGTCGCGCACCACCTCGGCCAGTAGCTCGCTGTGGTCAGTTTCCAGGGTCTGGCTGAACAGGCTGCCGCTGTCGAAGGCATGCTCGCGCAGCATGCGTTGGCACCAGCCGTGGATGGTGGACACCGCAGCCTCGTCCATCCACTGCGCCGCCAGCTCAAGGCGGCGGGCACATTCGTCCCACTGCGTTTGCGTGAAATCACTGCGCAGCTCGCGCAGCAGGTCATCGCCTTGGGCATCGCCACGAAATACGGTCGCGGCTTCGACCAGGCGCGCGCGAATCCGGTCGCGCAATTCGCGGGTGGCCGCGTCGGTGAAGGTCACCACCAGAATCTGCGGCGGCAGCAGGGGCTCGCGAAACGCGGCGCCGCCACCATGGCCGAGAATCAGCCGCAGGTAGAGTGCAGAAATGGTGAAGGTCTTGCCCGTGCCGGCGCTGGCCTCGATCAAGCGGCTGCCGTGCAGGGGAAACGTCAAGGCCAGAGGGCGCTGTTGGTTCATGCTGCGTCCTCCTCAAGCGCCTGGGGGTTGCTATCAAGCAGCGGCTGGTAGAGCCGTTCGCTCCATGCCGGAAACTGACCATCGGCGGTGAGTACGGTGTAGTCCGGGAACTGCCTCGCCAGGCTGGCACTGCCCTGGACTTCACCGGAGAGGTTGTAGCTGCCCTCGTATACGCTACGAGCCTTGTCCTCGTTGCTGTCCTGCAGCCAGGCCAGCGAGGTTCTCAGGGCGACCGGCAGAGGCGTCTGCATGCCGGCGTTCCAGGCTTCCAGCCAAGTAGTCAGAACGCGCGCGGCATGCTCGGCCGGTACAGGTTCGAACGCCAGGCTGCGATCCTCGCCGACCAACAAGGTGGTCAGCGGCACACCGCAGGCCGCGGCTATGACGTGCAGCGCATAGGGCCGCAGCAAGCGATGCCACTTCCAGCTCTTGTCCTTGTGCAGTGCGCCCGGCAGCAGCTCCAGGCGCGCCAGACTGCCATCGGCCTTCTGCCGCAGTCCGGCGAGCCAGCCATCGAGTTCAACACCGGCTGCGCTGAACAACAGGCGCAGCGGCGACTCCACCAGGTTCGGCCAGCACAGGCAGAGCCCCTGATAACGCCGCAATTGCGCCGGCAAAGGCTCCAGCAAGGCGTTGCGATACTGCTCGCCGAAACCGGCCAGCGGCAGCACACCGCTACGTTGCAGACGATCAGCTGCCGCCCTCAGCGCATCTTCACTATCCCCCTCGTCTGCGACCGCCGCCTTGAGCAAGGTTTCCTGCAGCTGGTAGCGCTGCAGGCCGTCGAGGGCAAATGGCTCGCTGTCGAGCTGCGCCTGCTCCTCTTCGTCGAGAAACACCTTGAGGCGACGGGTGAAGAAGCATTTCACCGGATCACGCAGGAAGGACTGCAACAGCTCAGGCGTGAGCTGCTGTCCGTCCTCCCAGGCCGGCAGTGGCACCGTGCTCTCGCCCACCGCGGCCTGGCCATACAGCGCGGCCCATTCGTGGGCATAACTGAACAACTGCGCCTGACCATCGAAGTAGCGGCGACTGAACGGCTGCAAGGGATGTTCGGTGGTCAGGCCGTGCAGCAGGTCGCCGCCACCGGCCAGCGTCCAGGCACTGGACAGATGGTCGCGCAGTTGGCCGACCAGCACGGACGGCGGTCGCTCGCTGTTGTCGCGAATGCTGCGCCCTACCCAGCTGATATAGAGGCGATCGCGCGCTGCCAACAAGGCTTCCAGCAGCAGATAGCGGTCATCCTCACGACGCGAACGGTCACCGGGGCGGTAGTCGCCAGCCATCAGGTCGAAATCCAGCGGCGCCTGACTGCGCGGATAGTCGCCATCGTTCATGCCCAGCAGGCAGACCTGGCGGAACGGGATCGCGCGCATCGGCATCAGGGTGCAGAAATTCACCGCACCGGCGAGAAAACGCTGGCTCAGCCTTCCCTGATCGAGCCCGCCCAGCCAGGCTTCGCGCAACACCGGAAGGGTCAGCGCTTCTTCCAGCGTCGCGGCCTCGCACAGCTCCAGCCAGGCATCCAGTGCATCGAACAGTTGGGTCGTCAGTACCTCTTCACGGTCGTTCTGCGGCTGAAAGAAGTCGTCGAGCAAACTGCGCAGGCGTTCGCCCCACTGAACCGGCGTGACCGGCTCGCGCAGCTGCTGCAGATGCCGGTCGAGGCTTTCCAACAGATGCGTCACCGGGCCGATCAGCGCAGCATCGAGCCCGCCAATCTCGTCGTACGGCTCGATGCCGGCGAAGGCGTCGCCCGAACCCACTGCGTAGCCCAGCAGCATGCGCCGCAGGCCGAAGCGCCAGGTGTTCTGCTCCAGGTTCTCGCCCAGGCCCAGCGACTGCCGCTGGCTCGAATCCAGCCCCCAGCGCACACCGGCGCCCTCCAACCAGCGGCGCAACGTAGGCAGCTGATCCTCGGCGATGGCGAAGCGCTGACGCAACGCGGCGACATCCAACAGATCGAGAACTTCACTGACGCTGAAGCGGCTGTCCGGCAGGCGCAACAAGTGTTCCAGCGCGATGATCATCGGCTCCTTGCCGCGCAGCCCCTGGTCGGCCAGGGTGAATGGAATGAAGCGCGGGTCGTCGCTGGCGAACTGGCCGAATACGGCCTGGATATGCGGTGCGTAGGCATTGACGTCCGGCACCATGACGATCACGTCGCGCGGCCTTAGCGTGGCGTCCTCGCTGAAACTGGCCAGCAGCTGATCGTGGAGAATTTCCACTTCGCGCTGAGCACTGTGGGCGATATGAAAGCGCAGCGAATGATCTTTGGCGGGGTCGACGGGTGGCCAGGTGCTGCGTGTTTCCGCCAGCGGGCGCAGGTCGAGGATGTCGTTCTGCAACTGGCCGAGCAGGCTGTCCTCACTGGCCGGGCTGAACAGGTCGATACGGTCGAACTGCTCGCGGTAACGCTGCGGCTCGTCGTACTGATCCAGCAGGTTGATATAGTCGCGCCCCTGCTTGCCCCAGGCAGCGAGCAGCGGCTGCCCGTGCTGGTGCATGTCCTCCTGCTCGAACAGACCGATCTGGGCGCTTGGTTTGCCCTTGCGCTGCTGACGGCGGTATTCGTGGCGCAGCAGATCCTTGTCTTCGACGATATCGCCCCAGTGGTGCTGACAGGGGTTGTGCACGTAGAGCATGACCTGGCTGAAACGCGCCATGGCCGCCAGCGCTTCCAGCACCTGGGCCGGCAACGAAGAGATTCCGAAAACGGTGATGCGCCGCGGCAGTCCGGGCGGCGCTGCATCCAGTTCGCCCATTCGAGCGACGAAACGCGGATGCACGCCGGCGCGGCTCTCGGCCAGATGCTGCTCGCCAACGTCCGCGAGCAAGGCGCGCCACAGCGCGGGTTGCCAACGGGAGTCGCCCTCCAGCACCCTTTCGCCGCCGCGCGAGGTACGCAGGCGATCCTGCCCCGCCGCCCAGTCAGCCAGCCAGTCGGCGCGGTAGACCTGGTACTGGTCGAACAGATCGGCCAGGCGCTCGGCCAGTTGGTGGCGCTTGCGCAGATCCTGATCATCGGCGAGAAAGCGGCGCAAGGGCGCAAACGCCTCCTCGGCCAGCAGGCCCGGCAACAGGCGCATCAGGCGCCAGGTCAGCGGCGCCTTATCCAGGGGCGACTGCTGTGGAATCGCGTCCTTGCCTAAGACGTTGCGGTACGCCTGCCAGAGAAAGCGCGCCGGCAGGTCAACGTCCAGCGCCGCCGCGATGCCACAGCCGTCACGCTCGGCCAACGCCAGCTTGAGCCACTGGGCGATGCCGTTGCTCTGCACCAGCAGTACCTCATTCTCCAGCGGCCGCAATGGATAGCGCCGCATCCACTGCACCGCCAGCGCACGCAGCTCTTCGAGGTGATTGCCGTGAATGACGATAAGGCCGGGGGACAGCTCCGGGCTGGCGGGCATCGACTGACTCCTGTCGAAAATCGAAGCGCAAGTTTGCCAGCATTTGACGACAAGGTGCGTCATCAACGGCTATGTCACAAGCGACCTGAAGCATTTGAGACCGACCCAAAACGAAAAGGCCGGTCAACGACCGGCCTTGGTGGTAACGACAGCTACAGGCGTCAATCAACCATGAGTTTGTCGCGATTCTTATCCAGAGTCGCCTCACCGATACCTTTGACCTCAAGCAACTCGTCAACCGAAGCGAAGTTACCGTGAACCTCACGATAAGCCACGATTGCCTGCGCCTTGGTTGCTCCGATACCCGCCAACTCGCGCTGGAGAGTCTCGGCATCAGCGGTATTCAGATTGACGGTGACCGCCTGGGCAACCTGCACAGAGGCCGGCTTGGCTGGTTCGGTCTTCGAGGTTTCTACTGCCGAAGCAGCGAGGGAGAGGGAGGTGAGAACGGCGAATAGCACGGAGGAAAGGTAGATTTTCATCATTTTAACGTTCCTTGTAAGTGAGTAAGACGAGCACGTTAGGCTCGATCTTCAACCTAGACGCTATTTCCTCACTGTCAAATCGTGGTGGGCAGCTCCAGCTTTTCTAATCTGAACATGCGGATGGATGACTGGAGCGAGCTGATGGCGGCACAGTCCGCTTGAGCGTGTTCGAGTCCAATGGGCACACCCTCGATGCTCTGGAGCTCATCGCTCCAGCACTTGGTACCGCACGCCAAAAATGAGTTTCCACCCAGCTCAAAACCCTCAAGTCCTCGCTCACGTGGCCTACTCGCCGATTTCATTATCAATACCAGCCGAAACGGGGGCGGCGGTGATTCGACTCCTGCCGCCCCTCATCTCTTTACGCATTGAAGCCCGCATCCACTGTGATTACAGACCCAGTCATGAAGCTGGCGGCCGGACTCGCCAGGAAGGTGACGGCGGCGGCGATATCAGCTGGCGTGCCATAGCGTCCCAGTGCGGTGAACTGTCGATTGATGTCCGCCCAGGGGCCATTCGCTGGATTCTGGTCGGTGTCGATCGGCCCAGGTTGTACCAGGTTGACAGTGATCCCCTGTGGGCCAAGATCGCGGGCAAGCCCTCGCGTCAATGCCAGCATTGCGGACTTCGTCATCGAGTACACGGTCAACCCGGGAAAAGGCACGCGTTCGGCAACGCAGGAGCCAATAGTGATGATGCGCGCGCCCCGCTTCAGATGAGGCAGGGCTGCCTGGGAAGCGAGCACGGCGGCTCGTGTGTTTACGTGTAGCAGCGCATCGATGTCTTCGAGGCTCATCTCCGCAAATGTGCCGTCTCTGGAGATGCCCACGTTGTTGACAAGAACATCCAGCCCACCAAGACCGCCGATCGTCTCTTCGATCGACCGCCGTACCGCAGCAGGGTCCGCACTGTCGGCTCGAATGGCGACGGCACGCCGACCTTTGGCCTCGATCATGCGAACCACTTCGGCGGCACGCTCTGGCGAGTTCAAAAAGGTGATCGCGACATCGGCGCCTCTGTCAGCCAGAGCGAGAGCAATACCTGCACCGATCCCGCGCGAGGCGCCCGTGACCAAGGCGCGCTTGCCTTGCAGTTCCGCTGTTCGTGCAGCGTCATTCTGCTCTCCGGCAATATCGGTTTGTTTCGCAGCCGCAGCTAAGCTGGGGAGCGTGGCGGCGGCAACGCCTGCTGCTGCCGTCATCAACATGCTGCGTCTACTGATACTGGTCAGGGGGATCTCGCTCATGAAAGTTTCCTCGCTTGTGGTCGTTTCGTCGGTTGATCGTCTGTTGCCGAATAGGAGCGCAAGATAGGGTCGTTATCGAACTGCTGCCGCACGCTTTAAGCACAGGGCGTTCGGGACCAGCTGTCTTTGCCCCGTCACGGCGGCACGCTCGACCGCTGCGATCAGTTGGCTGCTGTGCAATGCGTGGGCAAACCCCGGGGTGTGGTACGTGCCTATCCTGAGGTCGCGTGCAAGGCTTGCGTAAACCTCGCCCACATTGATTGCTGCGCCAGCCCAAAACTCGTCGGCCGTCAGGCCGTTCCCCGTTGCGACGGGGATGTCGGGCAATGCAAACGGCACACTTGCCGAGAGAGTCAGGTCCCCAACCTGGACGCCTGCCAGGTGATGGCCGCGCAGCATGAGCGTGCCTTTCGATCCGCGGACCTCCATCACGAATTGCGGGTCGCTTTCAATGCCTGCGAGGACCTGCACGGACACAGAAGCGCCCTGGCTCGTTTCGGCGATCAGGTCCAGGTGATCGGCAATTTCACGGTGAGATGTTTCGCCGGTATCGACCACACTGACGGTCGGCCAGATGAGTTTTGTCCGCGCATCGACCTCAGTGATGGGGCCCAGCACGGCCTCGACCACGTCGAGCACATGCGCGACCGTGGTTGTCAGAAAGCTCGCCCCGGATGCGGCCTTGTTGAAATAGTCGTAGTTGCTAAGCGTGGTCGGGCCGTAGCCGAATGTGGTGGCTTTCACGTCCGCCGACAGCAATGTTCCGAGCTTGCCCGACGCGATAATCTCGATGGCGCGCCTTACAGAAGGGTTCAACCGACCCTGCAGTCCGATCGCGGTATGCAGCGATCCCGTGGCAGCGGCCATTTCTTCAGTCTCCACCAGCGTCGCGCCCAGCGGGGCTTCGCAATACACGGCTTTGCCAGCCTTCAGAGCTGCCAGAACCAGGTCCCTATGCGCCGGCACTTTCACCGCAACGGTGACAATATCGATGCTGTCGTCGCAGATGAGATCGTACGGGTTCGCGTACCAGCGTTCGGCACCGAAGGCATTGGCGGCCGCCTTGGCACTTTCTTCCTTGCGGGTAGCGACAGCCGCAAGTTTCAGTCCTGGTTGCGCCTCGATGGCGGGAATGTGGGAGGCGCCGGCCCAACTGGCCCGAATATCAGCGCCGATGATGCCAATGCGCAGAGGCGTGTTTGTCATGGCATGTTCCTTCCAGTGAGAAGAGAGATGGAGACGTGAGCGGTACACGTCGGCGCACGTTGATGTACGCAGCTGCTTGCTCGATGGAAATGACGTTACGCCGACGATTGATCGTGAAAAAGGTTCAGAAACCCACATCAGTGTTAAGTATTTATTTACAATGTGCACATGACTCCATCACTGCTCCCCTCGCTTGCGTGGTTTACCCACATAGCCCAGCACCGCAGCTTTTCGCGTGCAGCAGAGGCCATGGGGGTTTCACGCGCGGCGCTATCGCAAAACCTCAAGGCTTTGGAGCAGGAGCTAGGGGTGAGGTTGATAAACCGCACCACACGACACATGTCCCTGACCGAAGCGGGACAGCAATTATTCGACACCCTGCGGCCCAGTCTTGGCGAGATCGAATCTGCCATTCGTAATCTTGGTGACGCGCTAGGGGTACCCTCCGGCCTGATCCGGATCAACACATCACGCCTGGCCGCCAAGGCCCTGATCGAACCGCATCTGACAGAGTTTTACGCGCGCTTTCCGAAGGTGACACTCGAGCTGGTCATGGCAGATGGTCTGTCGAATATCATCGCTGACGGTTGTGACGCAGGCATACGACTGGGGCAGGCGCTGGCTGAGCATGTGGTCGCCGTACCGATCAGCCCGCCTCTGTCCATGGCGGTCGTGGCGTCCCCGGCCTATCTCGAACGGCATGGCACCCCGAAGACACCATCGGATCTGGCCGCGCACAACTGCATCAACTATCGGTTCGCGGGCAGCGGTGCATTGCATGACTGGGACTTCACCGAACCCGGCAAGAACGGACGCCACTTCACCCAAGCGGTAACCGGAAGCCTAACCGTCAACGACGATGGCTGCATGACTCGGGCAGCCCTTCAGGGGCTTGGGCTGATGCAGATCGTCGACATTGCCATTCAGCGACCACTGGCAGAGGGTCGCCTGGTGCGCGTTCTGCACGACTGGACCCACCACCATGCTGCCTTCTGCCTGTACGTATCCTCACGAGAACAAATGCCCGCCAAGATGCGTGCATTGATCGACTTCCTGGTAGAGAAACGAGAGCAGGTTCCACGCCGTTAGAACGCTGATTTCGCCAAGAGCGATGCCGGCCATCTATCTGGACTATTGATCGGAGCGGTTCGACTCACAGCCGGCTGAGCCGCGGAACATCCATACAGCAGCATAAAGATCACCGCAGCCAATCCCGGTGCCAACCTCCTCTCCGCCAACGGGCGGCCGATGGAACTGGGTTAAGCCCCGCCCATAGGCCCAAGCATCGACCTGGCTAGATACGGAACTGTTGCACCAGGGAACGAAGGCGATCACCTACGCTCGACAGACTACGCGCAGCCTGAGCGCCCTGCTCGGCCTCGCCGGCCACACTGTCCACGGCAACGGCGATCTGATGCACGCTGCGATTGATCTCCTCGGCCACTGCCGTCTGCTCCTCGGCGGCGCTGGCGATCTGCGCGTTCATCGCATTGATGGTGGCGATCAGCTGAGCAATGGCATCGAGCGACTCTCCGGCCTTGTTGGCCTGTTCGCTGGTCAGCTCACCGGCATCGCTGGAGCGGCGCATCGAGGTCACCGACTGCTGGGTGCCCTGCTGCAGACGGTCGATCATGCCCTGGATTTCCTGGGTGCTCTGCTGGGTGCGGCTGGCCAGTGCACGCACCTCATCGGCGACCACGGCGAAACCGCGCCCGGCCTCACCGGCACGCGCGGCTTCGATGGCGGCATTGAGCGCCAGCAGGTTGGTCTGTTCGGCGATGGAGCGAATCACATCGAGCACGCTGACGATGGACAGCACGTCCTGCTGCAGGTTGTCGAGCGATACGCCGCTGCTGCGGATGTCCTCGACCAGCGAGTGAATACGCTGGATGCTGCCATCGACCACACTCTTCGCCGCCTGCCCTTCGCGGTCGGTCTGCTGCGCGGCTTCGGCGGCGTTCTGCGCGCTCTTGGCGACTTCGTGAGCGGCGGCAGACATTTCGTTGATCGCCGTGGCCACCTGATCGGTTTCGTGGCGCTGCTGCCCCATGGCCTGTTCGGAACGCTGCGCTTGCTCCGCCACCTGGTCTACCAGACTAGTCAGTTGCCCGGTCATTTCGGCGATCTGCCTTACCAGGTCGTGGATCTTCTCGACAAAGCGATTGAAGGAACCGGCCAGTTGCCCCAGCTCGTCCTGGGTGGTAACGGGTAATCGCCGGGTCAAGTCGCCCTCACCTGCGGCGATATCGTCGAGGTTGGCTTTGATCTGTTGCAGCGGGCGCACGAAACCGCCAGCCAACCAGACCGCCAGCGCCACGATGACGATCAGCAGCATCAAGGCCAGCCCAAGCATATCGATGACCAGCGAACTGATGCGCTGGTGCATTTGCCCTTCGAACGCTTGAACCTGCAACTCGATATCGTCCAGGTTCACGGCCGTACCTATGACCAGATCCCACTTCTCCAGATAATGCGCATAGCCGATCTTCGGCACCGGCTCGTCGCGGCCGGGTACCGGGAAGGCATACTCAAGAAAATGCGTCCCGTCCCTGGCAACCCGCACCAGCTCGTTGATCACATACAGTCCGTTGGCGTCACGAAAATCGCGAAAACTCTCACCGATGCGCACATCCTTGTCCGACCAGAAAACCCGCACGCTATGCGAGTCGTAACCCCAGAAGTAATCTTCCTTGGCGAAGTTCATCCGTTTCAGCAGCGCTACAGCTTCGTCGCGCGCGCGCATGTCACCCGGTGCCGAAGCCTGATAAATGCCTGCAATCGCCGCGTTGGCGATCTGCACGTAGTTCGCCAGCACCGCGCGACGGTCTTCGTGCATACGCTCACGAGCCGCCTCCGTCTGCTCATCTGCCAGCTTGTTCAGGATGGCGACGGTCAGGCCGCTGAGCAACGCAACCAACAGCAACACGGGAATCACGCTCAGCAAGAGAATTTTGGTACGAATGGAGAAACGCATGGGGGGGAATTCCTTGTTATTAGCGCCCACCTACATAGCGGCTAGATAACGTAAAACCTTATGAGCGCCAATTGGAAAATCGTCGAATTCCCCCATGCGAGCTATTTCAAAATGCGAACAGCAAGGAGATCAGAAACGTGCAAAACACGTCACCGATGCCAAAAAGCTCAGGGTAAGTTGGATCAGAGCTTGTATCCGCCGCTGGCTTCGATCACCTGCGCGGTGAGCCAACGGGCATCGTCGCTGGCGAGAAACGCAACGATCGCAGCAATATCCGAAGTTTCGCCGAAACGCCCCAGGGCGGTATCGGCCTCGATTGCCTTGACCATTTCGGCGTTCTCGCGCACAGCTGCATTCATGTCTGTGCGTGTCCAACCTGGTGCCACGGCGTTCACAGTGATCCCGCGCGGCCCGAGTTCCATAGCGAGGGCATGGGTCAGGTTGTTGATAGCTGCCTTGGCCATCGAGTAGATGGGAACGACCGGCAAGGGACGCGTGGCCAGCCCAGAAGAGATGTTGATGATTCGCCCTGCACCTGAAAGACGGCTCAACGCCGCCTGCACCATGAAGAACGGAGCCCGTGCGTGCACCGCGAACATCGTGTCCCAGCTGCCTGGCGTCGCATCTGCGAGGCCGCCCCAGCCTGGATTACCAGCGTTATTGACCAGGATATCCAGGGTATTGCTGCCAGTTCGCTCAGCGAGTTGCGCATCGAGTGCTTCGAACAAGGCAGGGATCGCCGATGCATCGACGAGGTCGGCATGAAGAGCAAAGGCGCTCCCGCCTGCTTGCTCGATAGCGGCAACGACCTCGTCGGCGCCCACCTTGCTCGAATTATAGGTAAAGGCGACAGTCGCCCCTTCTTGTGCAAGCCGTTGAGCAATGGCGCGACCGATACCGCGCGAGCCTCCGGTGACAAGAGCAGTCTTTCCAGCAAGTGGCTGTGACATTGGGTACTTCCTCAGTAAAAGGATCTTGGTTTGATCGCCAGCGCTTGTTTGGTCTATGTCAAACAACTCGCTCACGCATAATGGGGCCCGGGCTCGCTTCGATAACCGCAAACGCCAGGCGAATCAGATCGGCATCGCCCTGGTATTCGTGCGCTGCAATCTGATGCAACAACACACCGAGCTGCTCAAGCTGGCGCGCAGCTCTCAGAGGACCGGCATTAACGGGATTGAAACCGGCGTCTTCAATCAGCCCCCGCACGACCTGCCCTGCTTCCTGATCATCAGTCACGTAAAAGACACTCGCCTTGAACGGCGAATCCGCCCAGGCAGTTGCTTCCAGTACCGGGGCAGCCAGCAGGCTGAAGGCCTTCACCACCCGGGCTTCGGGAAGTCGTTCCTGCAGGTATTCGGCGGTCGAGCTATCGCGCATGAAAGCGTGATCGTGAAAGTGTTCGAACTCATCGGTTACCCCGAGCGGGTTCATGGTTTCGATCACGATCTTGCCGTTGAGCGCGTCGCCCACGGCTTCGAGCACGGCGTCTGTCCGCGGCCAGTAGACCGAGAACAGCACAGCCTCGCCAAAGTCGGCCGCCTGTTCGATGGTTCCAAGTCGAGCTCGTTCGCCAAGCTCCATCAGCAGCGGAGCAATCTTGCGATCTTCCCCGTCCTTGGCGAGTAGCAAAGTGTGATCAGCTGCGGCCCATGCACGCGCGAGTCGACTGCCAATGTTGCCGGTATTGAGGACGCCTATCTTCATTGCACTCTCTATTGTCATTCACTGTGAGAGACGGCACTTTAGGCACTCGAATAATTTTGATAAATATCAAAAATATCCAAATACTGTTGCCTCAAAAAACAACAATAACAATGCAATAAATGCGCGCTAAAAGGTGCCGCAAGCCAAGACTTGGAGAGGGATTGCCAAATAATAGTGTGGGAGATGCGCCACCCAGATCAGGTGCTTGCGCGTATAAAGACGGGCAAATAACACAGTGCGAGATGATATGAGCCTGGGCACCTTAAGAGGTGCCCAGGCTGGAAAGGCTACTGCTTGACTGTATCAGCGCTGGCCTGCTCAAGGAACAGATCGATATGAACCTGAGGCATACCGTCTAGCGTTCCACCAATCGGGGACGGACGCACTGCATTGCCAACAAGCACCAGGGCCTCTTCGACAGATACAGGCTCGCCCGGTTGCTGATAGATACGCTTGGCTTCATCGCTGCTCACGCCATCCGGAACGACGGGAGCGTAGCGCCAGAAGTAAATCGGTGTACCTGGCTCGATGCGCCAGCTCTCTGCGAGCGAACCCGCGTCGGCTACGTCGTAGCCGATCACTTCGATGAAACGCGCTACAGCTTTCTTCGCCAGCGCGTCGTCGCCAGCGATTGGCAAAGCAGTCCGATCAGCGCTGCCTTTAGGGCGGGCATTGCTCTGCATGTGAATCCAGCTGAGGTTATGCAGCCCCTTGATCAGCTTCGCCCCACGAAGGTGGCACTGCATCAATTCGCTAGAGGTAAGCTGAGCATCGTCGAGATCCTCCCGACGGAAGCCACCCATACCCGGATAATAGTTGGTCTGATCGAGTACAACCTTACCGACAAACTTGTCGGACGGCAGATTTTCGAAGGCGGCCAAAGGGATGGCGATGGAGACAATGTCTGCCGCCGCAATCGCTTCGTCGACCGTTCCTGCGCGTGCTAGTGGGCCGAGTTGCTTGACCAGTTCCGAGAGTGATTCAGGCCCGCGCGAGTTGCTGATCACCACCCGGTATCCTGCAGCCACAGCAAGACGTGCGACGGCCTTACCTACCAGGCCAGAGCCGATGATTCCGATTGTTTCTGTCATTTCATGTCCTTCGTCGATGGTGAGCGACTGTCTGTTTCGAGACCTTGCATACAGCGCCCTTGGTGCATGAGGCAGAGCCGATGAGCTATTGCCGGCAAAGGCGCAATAGCCGCATCACTCCTCCCTGCGACAGCCCCAATGGAAATTGGGTAGCCGTTGCGTGGGGGGCACTGTAAAGTTGCTCAATAGATCGATAAACCCAGCAAACAGACACAAACTGTTGTCCATGACCACATCAATTGATTTGCCAGAAATGAAGGTTTTCGCAGCCGTTGTCACTGACGGCTCATTCACGGCGGCAGCGGAGCGACTTGGCACTGACAAGGCCCGTATCAGCCGTATCGTCCGGCGCATGGAGGAAAAGCTCGGTGCCAGGCTGCTGACTCGATCGACACGGCGCCTGAGCGTGACCGAGGTGGGTCGCGACTATTTTGAGCGTGCCGTCAGTATCCTGACGGCTGCAGAAGCAGCAGAAGCGGCGGTTGCGCAGCAATCCAGAGAGCCCAAAGGGCTGCTCAAGATCACAGCGGGCTCAGAATTCGGGCCGATGGTAGTGGACAAATGGATCGCAGCATTTCTGCGCGTAGCCCCCAAGGTCACCGTCGAGGTGGAATACACCAATCGACTGGTGGACATCATTCATGAAGGATTCGACGTCGCGATTCGCGTAGGGACATTGGAGGACTCGGGGCTCTCAGCACGAAAACTGGGCGAAGTCGTCTATGGGCTCTATGCCAGTGTTGATTACTTGGAAGAGAAACCCGCTCCGTCCGCTGTTAGTGATTTGAAACGTCATGATCTGATCATGAAAACCACTCGCGGCCGCGCCAACTGGTCTCTCATCAACAGCTCCCAGACGGAGAAGATCGCAGTGCCTCCTCGCTGCGCGGTCAACAGCATGATCGCCGCGAAGAATCTGGTACTCGAAGGGCTCGGAATCGCCCAATTGCCTCGTTTCATGGCAGAACCATATGTGACGGATGGCGTCTTGTCGCCCGTGTTACCCGAGTGGGCAGAGATACCAGCGCCGGTACATGCCGTATTCGCATCCAGCCGCTACATGGATCCTAAGGTGCGTAGCTTTGTGGATCTCTGCGTGAGCATGTTCAGTGACAACGGCATGCACGCTAGATAGCTAATAGCACCGAATAAAATATCGCCTTTCACTACAGCGCCTCGGCTTGTGCTGTACGTAATGACGAGCAATCACTGCAAGCAGAAACCTCAGCCACAGCCACACCTTTTCAGCTTTCGCTTGTGATAGGGCTGCAAGAACGGAGTCACCAGCAACATCAGCGCCCCTACAGCCACCAACAGCCATAGGGCCGACTGGAAGTGCCCCGCGCTGTCACGCAGATATCCCACGAGCAACGGACCGGCGGCGCCGACCAGATAACTCTGCAACATCACAAAGGCAGTCCAGGCGCCAGCCTCCTCAGGTGTCGAAGCATTGTCCAGCGGCAAGGTCATACCCAAGGTAAAGGCACCTCCGGTACCAAAAGCCGCAATCGCAGCAGTGACCAGCGGCATGGCATCAGGCGCAACGGCCATCGCCAGGCTGCCCAGCAAGGCGATGCTGGAACTCGCGGCAAGCAACAGACGTCGATCATCGCTGCGGCTGAGCAAGCCAAACACCGGGTTAGCCAGCATGAACCCCAGGGTATAACTGGCCAGGATCAAGCCTGCCGAGCTGGCGCTCTCGCCACGCTCGATATACATCGGTGCCAACCAGGCAATCAGGGCGTAGAACACCAGGTTGTTGCAGGCGAAGAACAGTGCGATCAGCCAGGCGGTGGGATTGCGCAGCGGCATCCTGGGCACCTGGGTCGAAGAGGTAGATACCGGCGCTCTCAGGCTCCGATGCTCGATACCCACCCAGGCCATGATCGCCAGCAGTGCCGGCAGTACCCAGAAACCGCCCGCCCAACGCCAATCACCAATCAACTGATCGATCGGCCCGGTCGCCACCGCAGCGACTGTGCTGCCCAAACCGATGGCCGTTGCATAAATGCCCATGAACAACGCGATACGATTCGGCGAGCGCGCCTTCACGTAACTGGAAAACAGCGTTCCGGCGACCGCGATACCCGCCCCGACTGCCGCAGTACTGGCAAACAACTGCCCAATGGAGCCAGCCAGTGCACGCAGGATGATCGCGGCGCCCAGCACGATCAGCGCCAGCAGGATGATCCGGTCACGCCCAAATCGATGCGCCAGCCAGGGTGCGGGCAATGCCAGCAATCCCATCAGCAATGTAGGAATCGCGGTCAGCAGCGAGGCCTGGGTATGAGTCAATCCCAGCTCATCGATGATGGCGGTCAGCAATGGCCCCATGGAAACGATGCCCGGGCGCAGCGTGAGCGCGACGAGCAGGATACACACGACCACTGCTGCGACTGACGGAGCACGAACGTCGCTGCCAGCCAAGGCCGGATACGCCAGACCCGGCGTAACATCGCGTTTGATCGGTACGGATTTGACAGACATGACGAAGACTTCCTACGCAGTGAGCAGTTACGCAGGCGTGTCCCCGTCCATTCGCGTCGAGGCCACGCCGGCAGATGTGAACGTCAGTCCGAATAGGTCGGGTAGTCCGTCAGGCCCTTCTCCGCGCCACCATAGACAGTGGCAGGATCCAGCGGGTTGAGCGGCCAGCCATTGGCGATGCGTTCGGGCAGATCGGGGTTGGCGATGAAGGGACGGCCGAATGCGATCAGGTCGGCCAGCCCCGCTTCGATCAGCCGCTCACCACGCTCGGCGGTATAACGACCGGCGTAGAGAATCTTCCCGCTGAAGTTCGCGCGTACGTCGCGGCGGAAGCTCTCGGGCAGATCCGGCGCGTTGTCCCAGTCCGCCTCGGCGATCGACACATAGGCCACACCTGCTGCCTCCAGCACCTTGATGGCTTCGATATAGGTGGTGTGCGGGTCCTCTTCGACCAGACCGATGTACACCCGATCCTGATCGGTGCCGGTGAACAATGGGGTGAAGCGCACACCAAGGCGATCCGCGCCTACGGCAGCGGCCACGGCGTCTACGATCTCGCGCAGGAAGCGCAGGCGGTTTTCCAGGGAGCCACCGTAAGCATCATCGCGCTGGTTGGAATGTGCGGAGATGAACTGGTTGACCAGATAACCGTTGGCTGCGTGAATTTCCACGCCATCGAAACCGGCGTCGATGGCATTGCGCGCCGCCTGGGCGTACTGCCCGACCAGATCGCGGATTTCAGCCAGCTCCAGTGCGCGTGGAAGCGACGGCTGAACCAGCTCGCCGACACCAGGGCCGGTCTGAATGAACGCCTTGACCTTCTGCGCCTGAATGGCGGATGGCGCCACGGGCGCCTGCCCGTCAGGCTGAAGCGCGTTATGGGAAACGCGACCGACGTGCCAGAGCTGGGCGAAGATCACGCCACCTTCGGCATGCACCGCTTCGGTCACCTTGCGCCAGCCATCGATCTGCGCCTGGCTGTAGATACCGGGCGTCCAGGCATAGCCCTGGCCACGCGGTTCGATCTGGGTGCCCTCACTGACCATGAAACCGGCACCGGCACGCTGGCGGTAATAAGTGGCCATCAGATCAGTCGCGATATCGCCTGGCTGGGCGCTGCGCTGACGAGTCAACGGCGGCAGCACGATGCGGTTCTTGAGAGTGATACGTCCCATGTCGATGGGGGTAAACAGAGCAGCGTGTTTCATGATTTCTATCCTGCTGTTAAGGCGACTGCACCTATCGACAGGCGCACGGCGCGAATGGACGCACCTGGCGCCCAATAGGCTTGATGAGTGGGAGTGCGGCCCCTCTGCTGGAGAGGCCGCTCAGGCGTTACTTCTTGATCAACACGGTTTTCGGGTTGGTGAACAGCAGGCGGCCCTCATGGCCGTGTTCAGTGCCGATACCCGATTGCTTGTGGCCACCGAAAGGAATATCGATGCCCTGGGTGTGGATCTCGTTGACCCAGACCATCCCGGTTTCCAGGCGATTGGCCACGGCCACCGCTGCCTGGGTATCACGCCCCCAGACCGAACCACCCAGGCCGAACGGACTGTCGTTCGCGCGGGCCACGACATCGTCGACGTCGTCGTAAGCGATGATCGGCACGATCGGCCCGAACTGCTCCTGCTGCACGATCATCGAGCTCTCTGGCGGGTTGTCGACCACGGTTACCGGGATGAAATAGCCAGGACGGCTCTCGTCTACCTCACCGCCCAGTGCCACCTTGTAGCCATTGGCCTTGATGTCATCCAGGAAGCTACGAACCTTGTCGTACTGCATCTTGTTCTGCACGGGGCCAACGGTCACAGCCGGGTCGAGACCATCACCCATGACCTGTTGCTGCGCATACTCGACGAACGCTGCCACGAACTCAGCGCGATAACTGCTGTGCACGTAGAGGCGCTTGATGCCCACGCACCACTGGCCCGAGTTACCGATAGCGCCCCAGTACAGCTGCGGGATGATCGCTTGCCAGTCGGCATCAGGCATGACGATTGCCGCGTCGTTGCCGCCCATCTCCATGGTCAGCCGCTTGACGGTGCCGGCAGCCGAACGGATGACATGCTTGCCGGTCTCGGTGGAGCCGGTGAAGCTGATCTTGGCGATATCCGGGTGAGCGGTCATTTGCGGGCCCAGTTCATTGCCACCTGAAACCACTGAAAGCACACCAGCAGGCAGCACGGACTGGGCAATCTGCCCAAAGCGCAAGGTGGTGAGGGGGGTGAATGGCGACGGTTTGATGACCATGGTGTTGCCGGTGATCAGCGCGGGCGCCACTTTCCACAGCGCCAGCAGCACCGGGAAATTCCATGGAGTGATCGCACCGACCACACCCAGCGGCGTGTGATGCAACTCCACGATGTGGCTGTCGTTTTCCTCGACGATTTCCACCGGGATACGCCGCGCAGCAATCTGGCGAATCCACGAGATCGCCTGGTCGACCTCCGGCTCGGCCATGGTGGTCAGCGGCTTGCCCTGTTCCAACGTCAGCAAGCGAGCCAGTTCATCGCGGTGCTCCAAAAGCGCATCGGCATAGGCATCCAGATAGCGCTGGCGCTGGTCATAGCTCAAGACCGACCAGGTCTTGAAGGCGCCCTTGGCAGCAGCGATCGCCGCCTCCAGTTGCTCAGGCGAACCCGACGGAGCCTTGGCGAATACCTCGCCAGTCGCCGGATTGAACACATCGAAATGCGCATCGGTAGCGACCAACTCACCGGCGATGGACAGGTAGTACGGGCCGTCGAAGACGCTGCTGGAGTGGGAATCTTTCATGACAGTAGACATAAGCCTATCTCCTTGAATCAAAATGAAAATTTATTGACTGAAATGATCAAGACAACTTTCTTCAGGCAGCAGAAATCCCGTCACCCAAAAGGCGACTGCTGCTGCGGTGTGGTTATGCGGTAGCGGGCGCGAAGGCGCTCAGAGCGGGCGCACAGTGCGCCCGCTCATTACTTGCACGGGTTCGTCTGAACCCTGCAGATTGCGCGAATCAAGCCAGCAGCTTGAGCAAGGCGTTGGCCGCGGACTCTGAGCTGGCGGGGTTCTGACCAGTGACCAAGCGCCCGTCGACGACAGTGAACGGCTGCCAGTCGCCGGCTTTCTCATAGCGTGCGCCCAGTGCCTGGAACTCGTCCTCGATGAGGAAAGGCACCACGTCAGTCAGTTCTACAGCGGCCTCTTCGCTGTTGGTGAAACCCGTCACCCGGCGCCCCTTGACCAGCGGCTCGCCATCCACAGCCTTGACGTGGCGCAGCACGCCCGGAGCATGGCAGACGAAACCGATTGGCTTGCCGGCGCGCTCGAAGCTTTCGATCAGGGCGATGGATGTATCCGACTCCGCCAGATCCCACAGAGGGCCATGGCCGCCTGGGTAGAACACCGTGTCGAAATCCTCAGCCTTCACCTCACTGAGTTTCACCGTGCTGGCCAGGGCTTGCTGCGCGGCCGGATCGGCAGCGAAACGGTGGGTCGCCTCGGTCTGGAAATCCGGCAGATCACTCTTGGGATCCAGAGGCGGCTGGCCACCGGCTGGCGAGGCCAGCACGATATCGGCACCGGCGTCCTTGAAGACGTAGTAAGGCGCGGCGAACTCTTCCAGCCAGAAGCCGGTTTTATTGCCGGTGTTACCCAGCTTGTCATGGGATGTCAGAACCATCAGAACTTTCATGATCATTGCCTCATAGTGGGTATTGCATTGGTTTCGACCGACCCTTGCCGGTCATGGGTTCACTGGTTACCGAGAAGGTGTTGCGTCTGCTGCAGCGCCTCTTCGAACGCGTGGTGGGTACGGGTGATCTTGGTCAACACACTGGCCCCCAACCACAGGGCATAGAGCCTCAGTGCCAGCTGAGCGGGCGTAGCAACGATGGTTACCGTGCCCTCCTCCACGCCTCTGCTGATCGCAGCCTCCAGCCTCTCGACGATCTGCGCAGTACCGCGCTGAAGTGCCAATCGCATCGGTTCGGAAAGATCGGCGACTTCAGCACCCAACTTGACGGCCAGGCATTTACCGCACTCGACCTGACTGGTCTGGTTGGAGATCCACAGTTGCCAGTAACGCATCAGCGCGTCATGTGCGCTGGTTGCCGGATCCTGAAAAATACGATCCATGTCAGCCAAATAGGTCTCGAAGTAGTGCTCCAGCAGTGCCGTGCCGAACGCGTCCTTCGAAGCGAAGTAGTGGTAGAAGGACCCCTTCGGCACGCCCGCGGCATTCAGCACCTCATTCAGCCCAACAGCAGAAAAACCTTTACGGGCGATGATCGATTGGGCGGCGTCGAAAATGCGTTGCCGGGTCTGATTACTGTCAGTGGTTGTCATGGCTGCTTGTCTCAGTAGACCAGTCGTCTAGTTCGTTGGGGTCATGTTAGGAATCGCCACCGACAGCAGCAATGTCATATCCGCAAGGATTTAGGACATGCACGGCAAGCCGATTGCGCAAACCACTTAGCCCTCCGACAATCGACGCATGCCCGCAGAAAGGAAGTGATCGATGCATACCGTGGCGTTGGTGGTTTACCCGCAATTCCAAGCGCTGAGCCTGTCGGTCGGTTCTGTATTCGAGTGCGCCAACCTCCTGCATGGCGAGCCGGTCTACGGATTCGCTCTGGTATCCGAGACAGGTGGACCCGTGCTGTCGTCTCAGGGCTTCTCGGTCAATACCGAGGCGCTCGGCTCAGCTGGCTATGACACCGTCATCGTCAGCGGCTACCTGGAGTTGGGTGAACCCAGCCCGCAGCTGCTGACCTGTCTGTCCAGCGCCAGCTCGCAATCGCGGCGTATTGCATCACTGTGCACAGGCATCTTCGTGCTCGCCGAAGCCGGTCTATTGGAGGGCAAACGGGTCACGACTCATTGGTTACACGTGCCCGAGTTCAAGAAGCGTCACCCCAACGTCAGAATCGATGATGACCGGCTGTTCGTGGTCGACGGGCAGATATGGACGGGTGCAGGCATGAGTGCCGGAGTGGATCTTGCCCTGGCCATGGTCGAGAACGACCTGGGCCCTGACCTGGCCCGCCGCGTAGCCCGCAAACTGGTCATCGCCCAGCGCAGAGGCGCCGAGCAATCACAGCTCTCGGCGCTGCTGGAGATAGACCCGAAATCCGACCGCGTGCAACTGGCAATGGCCTATGCGCGCGAAAACCTGCGCAGTGATCTGTCGGTCGAGGCACTGGCAGATGTCGCGCGACTCAGCCCTCGCCAGTTCAGCCGGGTATTCCGCGAGGAAACCGGAAAAACGCCGGCGAAAGCAGTCGAAAGCCTGCGATTAGAGGCCGCGCGCGTCATGATGGAGACGAGCCGTCACCCCGTAGAAGTGATCGCCCGCGAAACCGGTTTCGGCGACCGCGAACGTATGCGCCAGGCGTTTCTGCGCGCCTATGGCAAGCCACCGCAATTGATGCGAGATGAGCTGTACAAGACAGCCAGCGGGGCTGGCTGAACACACCTATTAGAACTCATTCACCAGCTGGGATATCTGCTGCCGCAATTTTCTCAGTAGCGCTCATTGCTCGTGGAAGCGTGAGCAGGAATGAGACCTGACTCCCGATAGCTGTCGATCAGCTCGTCGAACAGTTTCAGGTCGACGCGGGTTCGTGCAATCAGTTGAGCACCGGCAACCGCAGCGTAAATGGAGCCTGCGCGGCGCTCGACATTTTCCAGCCCTGCCTCAACTAATACCTGCGTCAGCCACTCCACGTTGATGTCTGCAAACGCCTTGACCTCTCGCTCGACTTCTTCCGGTAGATCTTCGTATTCCGCAGCCATGAAGCTGGCGAGGCAAAGTCTATTGCCGTTCTCCAACGATCTCCGAAAGAGCGAAGGGTATGCAAGCAAACAGCCGAGCGGGTCGGGATTCGACTCGCGTATGGATCGCAAGGCTTCGGCGGTGTCTCGCCAATAGCGTTCTGCAACCGCAGCGCCAAGGTCGGCCTTGCTCGCAAAGTGGTAGTAGATACTGGCGTTCTTCACGCCTACGGCCTCACCGATGCTGCGGAAATTGATACCGCTGTATCCATGCAACTGCGCCGCCGTTGTCGCAGCAGCCAGGATGGCTTCTCGAGCATTACCAGTCACGATCAACTCCTCGCACCTTCGATAGATCTTGGCAGTTTACTGTTGCGCTCCCTACCTGCCAACTGGAAGGTAGGGGTTGACAGAACATATTTTCTCGCACAACCTTTACCTACCAACTGATAGGTAGGCAAGCCATGACCACTCCATTCCGTAACTCCGACATATCCGTTCTCCCTGTAATGAAAATCTACGACTGGTTCGATGGCCCGTATCCCGCTCGCGTGCGAATTGCCTTGGCGGAAAAAGGACTGCTTGACCGTGTCGAGTTCATCTCCGTCAACCTGTGGACGGGGGAACATAAGAAACCAGAGTTCCTCGCGATCAATTACTCAGGAACACTGCCTGTGCTGGAACTCGATGACGGCACGCTCATTGCCGAATGCACAGCGATCACCCAATACCTGGACGTACTCGACGACAGCCCCACGCTTACTGGGCAGACGGCGAAAGAGAAAGGCCTCATTCACATGATGACAAAACGCGCTGAAATCGAATTTCTCGATGCGGTCAGCGTTTACTTTCATCACGCAACGCCAGGGTTGGGGGCAGACGTGGAGCTGTACCAAAACCCTGAGTGGGGAAATCGCATGCGCGATAAAGCCATCAGGGGCATGCACTACTTCAATGGAGTGCTTGAGCAACAGCCGTTCGTTGCCGGTGACGCCTTCTCCATGGCAGATATTGCAGTGCTCGGGGGGATGATCTTCGCGTCATTGGTCAAGCTTGCCGTACCCGATGAATGTGCAGCCCTACGAGCCTGGCACGCCCGCATGCAAGAAAGACCAAGTGTCAGGGAATGGCGAACGATGGTGGCGAACAACACACCGAGAGCATGAAAGCCAACGCATCAGCCCTGGTCGCCGTGCAGTCTTGGGGTCTGTGACTAACACAGCCCCTTGCTGCTTGGCTCGATTGCCCTAGCCAACTCATTGACATAGAACGCTACTAAGCTGAACAAAAAATATGGTGGGGCAAAATTAGAAGGCAGAGGAAAACCATCAGGCATAAAAAAAATCCAGTCACCGCTAGATGACTGGATTTTTAGGGTTTTTTGGTCGGGACGGAGTGATTCGAACACTCGACCCCTTGCACCCCATACAGGTAATTACCCGTCCGAGCAGATACAACCAAATTCAAAGAAACCCCGCACAACCCTTGATATTACTGGCTTACAGCTAATTTCTCGTCCAAAATAGCCCTATTCGATTCGAAGAAAGCCGATCTCAATTGGCAACGAATTGGCAACCAGACAATCTCAATTGGCAACCAATTGGCAACGGGAAAGCTGACCATATGGCCAACATTACAGACCGCCAGATGACTGGCAAACCAGGGACAAGTGACAAATGGCTGAGCGAAGTCGCCATCTGGGGACATGGCAGCCTAGTAGCTCGGATCACTCCTAGCGGAGAGCGGCTTTTCTACTTTCGCTATACCAATAGCCGCAGCGAACGCGTGACCTTCCCTATTGGTACATACAGCCGTGATGGCAACGAAGGCACGATGACGCTAGCCGAAGCCGGCCAACGAGCCAAAGAGCTTGCAGGGCTGCACAAGTCAGGTATCAAGGATGTAAAGGAGCATCTCGAAGCTGAGGAGGCTGCCCGAATTGCAGCTCGCGATGCCGAGCTTGCAAGAATCGCCGCTGAGAAAGCGGCCATCGAAGCAGCAAATGCTCGACTTGCTGCCAGGAAAACCGTCAATGACCTATTTGACCACTGGGCAAAGGTAGACCTGATTAACCTCAAGGATGGCGGCGATGAGGTTCGCCGGATGTTCAATAAGGACGTCCTACCTTTTCTGGGCCAACTACCTCTCGACGAAGTAAAAAAAGGCCACATCACAGAAGTGACCGATGCGCTGCTTGCCCGCGGCGTTAACCGGATGGCCAAAATGATCTTCAGTCTTATGCGCCAAATGTTCAGGTTCGCCGTGGACCGCGACTTGATTGAGCACGACCCAACAGCGAGCATCCGCAAAGCAAAAATTGGCGGCAAGGACACAGAACGCGACAGAGTTCTTAGTGAGGATGAAATCCGAACACTGGCCAAGCTAGCACCAGAGGCCGGACTGCTTCCTTCAACCGAAGCAGCAATCTGGATAGCCCTATCGACCTGTTGTCGTATAGGAGAACTGATGAACGCGCGTTGGGAGAACGTCGACCTGAAGGCAGGCACCTGGCTCATTCCCAGTGAAGACAGCAAGAATGGAAAGGCGCACACCGTGACTCTATCCGAATTTGCAATCGAGCAATTCGAACGCATCAAGGTCATCAGCAGCAAAAGCGAGTGGTGCTACCCCAACACCAAAGACACTGGGCCAGTCTGCTCCAAAACTGTTACAAAGCAGCTTGGAGACAGACAGCGCAAACCAGATCAAGGGACCATGAGCAATCGCAGCGCCAAAGCCCAAGCTCTCTTATTAAAAGGCGGGAAGTGGACTCCACATGACTTGAGGAGAACCGGCGCTACTATCATGACTGCGCTTGGCGTTCTACCAGAGGTAGCTGAGCGCTGCTTAAATCACACTGAAGAAAATAGAATTAAACGAACTTACCAACGACATAGCTATTCAAAAGAGATGTCTGAGGCATGGGAAACACTCGGCAAAAAATTAGATTTACTCACCAAGTACGAGCAACACAATGAAAAACTCAATAAAGACTGAAGCAGATAAAAATTCACTTGAATCCCTATTCAAAACAACCATTAGAATCATCAAGAGCAATACAGCAGTATTATTAAGAAGCTCCGAGTCTGACATCAATCTTGAGGAAATAATTGAAAAGCAAAGAAAGACCTTGACAGAGAGCGAAATCGAGGAGGCCATAATTAATAAAGACTTCATAAGAACAGTAACATCCAACCTTAACGAAAGAGTCAACTGCAACATCTACTTGATAGCACTTCACATCTTAAAAATAGAATATAATTTACCAAAAGAAGACTACATAAATGCTTGGTTTTCTCAGCGCCGCGCAATTGAAGCCCAAGGTTACCTAGAAGGGGTATATGATAGAATCATCGCCAACAGAAGTAATAAAGCGAAGCTAGGCGGCGAAGCAAAATCAATATACTACAAGAAACTGATAGCACTAATCGACGAGCACATTGCCAATACCCCAAAAGGGAACAGAACTAATTTCGAATACGCCGAAAATGTAACAAACGCACTCCTCAACATCGAAGACAACAAACAATATCTCGGCAAGAGAGAAAAAGATGACATAACTCAAATTATTCTAGACAGAATAATCGAAAAGCAAAAACAATAATTTCAAATATTGGATTTTGGTGGTGCTAACCTTCCAAAAGCCGACACCACCACGACCATCAATCATTAATTCTTACTACCATTCGCCCCAGACGGCGCTCATGAATAATTATTTTTTTAGCCGATACAAGATAATCTAAAATCGGCGAAAGCACTTCCTTTTTTCTCATTCTATTCGGACCATATTGAAGTAAGTCATTTTTATCGATTTCACGCCCCCTTACACGCTTTCTTGTCACGAGCCACTGATACAACTCATCAGCATCAACTTCAATTTGAACAGGAGGAACGAAAATCTTTTTGAACTCATCAGCAAACCAACAGCACAGAGAAACAGAAAACTCAAGGATCTCAATTGGGATATCTCCCTCCTCACCCTCAAAAAAGTGAAGCAATGCAGCAACCCTGGCAATATTATCAGCTAGCTTAGAGGCAAAATCGGGCATTCTTTCAAATCGCCCCCCTTCACGCATCCCAACCTCAATCTCGTTGAAAACTTTCATCCACAGTGCAGATGCTGCAGGGGTAAATTTAATTCTCTCTCGACAGCTTGTAGCCTGCGCCTGAAACCGAGCATTACGCTCCAGCAGTTCGGATACCCTTACGTTAAAATCAGTAGTTCTCTGCCAAGAACTACTGAAGCTTTCCATAACCCTAGTCCCCCTTATCGAATCAGGCTTACAAATTAAAAATCTAGCCCAAAGTCCAGCTCCGCGCGACAACTCACCTTTACGCGACAAATAGTCAATGAAGTTCTTCTCCTGCACCATTAGCGATACAGTTAATCGCGCCTCATCAAGTCGATAACTTTCTGAAGAGGTACGATCCACAGCAATTACTCCGCCGCTCCAGATTGTATTTAATTTCGGAAAATCCCTAAAGGTACGACCATTCAAAATACCTGATGCCTCATCGGAGATAAGCCCTGCGGTTGGCAGCCCCTCATACATGCCCAGAAACAAGGCTTGCGGCGTAGTGTCGTCATACAGCATTCGAAACCGCCTGGGCTTTTCAGGCTTATTATTCTCATGCTCCATTATTTTACTTTCGATACTGCTGGTATCAAAATCATCACGATAAGCTTTACTGATAGATTTTAGTAACTCCTTCTTCCCCTGCTCCCATATTGCCAACCCAGCCTTCCACCGAACCATATCACGCTTATATTCATCATCTCTTCCTACTTCAAAAGACCTCACACTTTTTAACAGCGCATCCTGAGCCGTAGATTTACGATCACCAGAATCAGCAATGGTCGCCAGCATTAAAGATACTGGCACCACCTGATTATTTGGCTTCAGCACATCAATTAGCCCCTGAGAAACTAATGATATTGCTGTCAGTGCCCCAGAAATCACAAGCGACCTGGGCGCCTTGATGTTTACTTCTACTTCATCTACTGCTGCCGCAAAAATTGGCGCAGGAATAAATAAAGGATATTCACAACCAGGCTCAGGAAGCGCACTTTGATTAGCCATTACTGCCCTCGCATTAAATCTTGATGACTTTAAAGTGGGAGAGCTACTCTCCCCCACCTCCCCGATCACAACTTTTTAATCCTTGAACCACCTCTCTTGAGCTAACCCATTGCTGCATCTCACATGACAACCACCCCACTGAATTACCACCCAACCTTCTTGGTCGTGGAAAATCCTTATCGTATCGTGGCGATAGGCTATTTATTCGATCATAAATTGTTGAGCGTGATAGCCCTGTCATTTTCACAACATCTTTAACCCTAATAATTCGCACTTCAGAATCGACACCTAATTCTGGGTTCATACTTTCCTCCAAACATTTAAAGAGCATTCGAGCGATTTCTGGCAACGCGACTGTGCAGACGGCCTGCTCTCAAAACGCGTGCCTTCGCTTGCGTCGTCACTCTACGAATGCCTGCTCCAGCATTCATCGCGTCTGCTTAATTTTTTTTTTTACTACGAGCAGGCGCACGTATAGGTGCCGGCAATGACTTGCCCCTCAGGATTGCCGGCATGAAGACACGGCTAGCCGCTATTTCCGCTACTCGTAGCGGAAATAGCGGGCTTTGGTCTCAATCGAATGAAATTTCAGTCACACATCACCGCAATGACATCCCCACCCTGGAGTCTTCAACCATGTCATTGCACTGCCCGAGCTGCGGCTCTCCTCAGGTTTCCACGCACCTCACCGCCATGCGGATTGCTGCCTTCATCGGCATGCTGGGCGGTGCGCTGCGTGGTGCCGGCACCATCCTGCTCACTGGCCCAGCTGTTACCAGTAGCGCACTAGCCAAACCTCCCAACGTAAACCTCAATGCCCTGTCATCGGCCATTCTCAACGGCCTGGTTGGTGCTGCAGGTGGTTGTGCGATGGGTGCTCAGCTTGGCGAAAAACTCGACCGTCATGTGCTGGCCCACAACCTCTGCCTGAGCTGCGGTCACCGCTTCAATCAGCCGGTCTGATCCGGCCGCCCTTCTCTCTCATTTTTCTCTAAATGCCGGTGCTGCGTCATGCGCAGCGCTTTATGCCGGCTATTGCTCAAAGGAAATTCATCATGGCTCATCAAGTCGAACAAATGGCCTATGTCGGCGCTACTCCCTGGCATGGCCTGGGCAACAACCTGCCTCGCAAGCAACCTATCGAGGTCTGGCAGCGTGAGGCCGGCATGGACTGGCAAATCCAGGAGTCGCCGGTGCATTTCAAATCGGATGCTGTCGGCCACTTGGGCGCGATCCATTCCTTCCCGGAGCAGAAGGTGCTCTATCGCTCCGATACCAAAGCTCCACTGTCAGTGGTTTCCAACCGCTACCACACCGTACAACCGCGCGAGGTGCTGGAGTTCTATCGCGATCTGACCGAAGTGTCCGGCTATGAGCTGGAAACTGCGGGCGTGCTCAAAGGTGGTCGCAAGTTCTGGGCGCTGGCGCGTACCGGACAAGGCACGTCGATCAAGGGCCACGATCAGGTCAACGGCTACCTGCTTCTGGCGACGTCCTGTGACGGCACCCTAGCGACTACGGCAACACCGACCACCGTGCGCGTGGTGTGCAACAACACCCTGACAGTGGCCCTGGACGGCACCAGCCGTGCGATCAAGGTACCGCATAACACCCGCTTCGACTCGAAGGTGGTGAAGAAGCAACTCGGCATCGCCGTCTCGCAATGGGACGACTTCATGTACCGCATGCGCGCACTGGCTGAGCGCAAGGTGCAGTGGCATGAGGCCTTGGGCTACTTCATGAACGTGCTGTGCGAGGTCAGCCCGACCGGACAATTGCCCGAACAGTTGCCCAACGAGCGCGCCCTGCGCCGCGTACAGGAGCTGTACGAAGGCCGCGGCCGTGGCTCGGACTTGGAGTCGGCTCGCGGTACTGCCTGGGGTCTGCTCAACGCGGTGACCGAGTACGTCGACCATGAGCGTCGTGCTCGCAGCACTGAGTACCGCCTCGACTCGGCCTGGTTTGGCCAAGGTGCACAGGTCAAGCAACGCGCTCTGGATGCGGCCCTGCAAATGGTCGCCTGATCTTCTATTTCATCCACTCCATAACGCCCGGTCAGTTCAGCGCTGACCGGGCGTTTTTGTGTCCGCGAGGTGAACACCATGAAAGCAACGTCATTGAATGGCAGCACCAGCAAGAAACGCCCTGCCCTGCGCCTGGTCAGCACCAAGGAGCTGCCGCGCGAGGACTGGCTGCAGATCCGCAAACAAGGCATCGGCAGTTCGGATGCAGCGGCGGCGGTCGGTCTCAATCCCTACAAATCCCAGTTGGAGCTGTGGCTGGAGAAAACCGGCCGCGACAGCAAACTGCCGAAGACCGACCCGCACGATGAAGAAAGCCCGGCTTACTGGGGCAACGTGCTGGAGCCCATCGTGGCCTGGCATTACAGCAAACGCACGAAGCACAAGGTACGTCGCATCAACGCTGTGCTGCAGCATCCCAATCCGGAGTTGCCCTGGATGCTGGCCAACATTGATCGCGAGGTGATTGGTACAGACGAGGTGCAGATCCTCGAATGCAAGACAGCCGGCATAAACGGGGCACGCCTCTGGAAAGAAGGCGTACCCGAATATGTGCAGTTGCAGGTAATGCATCAGCTCGCCGTCACCGGTAAGCAGGCGGCCGATGTGGCGGTGTTGCTCGGTGGCCAGACACTGGAGATCCATCGCATTGAGCGGGACGAGCAGATGATCGCTCGCCTGATCGAGTTGGAGCGCCGTTTCTGGCAGTACGTAGAAACGGATACCCCACCGCCCGCAGATGGCAGTGCATCGGCTGAGCTGGCGCTGCGTTGCCTGTATCCGCAGGACAACGGCCAGGTCGTCGACTTCAGCGGCAATGCCGGTCTGGCGGCTGCCTTCCTGGAGCTGAAGGCTGTGCGTCAATCAATCTCTGAAAAGGAAAAGCGCGAAGCCGAACTGAAGCAAATGCTGCAGCAAGCCATGGGTGAGTCCACCCGTGCCGAGTTCTCCAGCGGCTACGTGAGCTGGCGCAAAGCCAAGGACAGCACCGTGCTCGATGTCGAGCGCCTGCTCCAGGAAAAGCCCTACCTGCAGGCCCGCTATCCAAAGCTCAAGGAAGGTAGTCGGCGCTTTCTGATCGGCTGATCGCCCTCTTCAACTCAATCCCTCCCCCTTGGCCAGTCCATGCAGTTCGCGCTGCTGGCTGGCCTTTTTTATTTCAAGGAGCGCCATCATGCTCAAAGGTCTGGCTATTACTCCGCCGGTACTCGGACGGATTTCCATCGGTAAGGTCGTCGAGAAGAACGGCAAGCGCCTGCCGGAGAAAGACGATCAATTCACCATCACCTCTCAGGTACAAGGCAAGGACGGCTGGCTACTGCACCCGCTCAATGACGAACTGCGCCAGGGCAAAGACGACAAACTGCGCAGCATCCCAGTGCGCTTGTTGTTCAACGAACCTGAGCTGAATTTCCGCGCTGATTACACCCTGTTTGATCGGCAGAACGGTCGACCGGTCTGTGTCGGCAACGGTGAAACCTGCAAGCGCATCGGCAAGGACGGCGTTCAATCGCTGCCCTGCCCGTCGCCCGATGCCTGCCCTCTGGCCAAGGGCAATGCCTGCAAGCCCTACGGACGAATGAATGTGGTGATTGGCGATGAGGATGCCCTGGGTAGCTTCGTGTTTCGCACCACGGGCTTCAACAGTATCCGCACGCTCATAGCCCGGTTGCAGTACTTCCGGGCCATCTCGGGTGATCGTCTGGCCTGCCTACCGCTGGAGCTGCGTCTACGTGGCAAATCCACCCGACAGAGCCACGGTACACCGATTTTCTACGTCGACCTGACACTGCGCAGCGGCATGACCGTGGAGCAAGCGTTACTCACTGCGCGTGAGTTGGATGAGGCACGTTTGGCGGCTGGTTTTGATCAAGCCGCGCTGGATGCTACCGCGCGTGTCGGTCTGGGCAACGGCATCTTCGAGGACGACGGTGAGGACAGCAGCGCCATTGCTGAAGAGTTCTTTCCGGACGGTCAGCCCGCCGCGTCGAAGACCGACAGCACCGTTCACACCCAGTCACTCGCCGAGAAACTCGAAGCCCAATCCCAGCAACTTGAACCCTCAGCCTAACCACAGGCGAGCCAGCTCGGCTCGCCCACCGGAGACACACCATGAAATTTCACAAGCTCAGGGCCGGTGAAGTCGCCGGCAGTTACCTGGTGGATTCGCCCGTTAGCGAAAACGACATCCTGCGCATGGCCCAACAGCTAGCCACTCAGCGACTGAGTAAAGGCCGCGCGCTGACTGATCCACACAAAGTCAGAGAGCATCTGCAGGTGTTGCTGCAGGATCTGCCACACGAAGTCTTCGCAGTGTTGCTACTCGACAGCAAACACCGCGTGATCCGTTTCGAGGAACTGTTTCGCGGCACCCTCGACGCAGCCAGCGTCTATCCGCGTGAAGTGATCAAAACCGTGCTCGCGCAAAACGCCGCTGCAGTGATCCTGGTGCACAACCATCCCTCCGGCGATCCCTCGCCCAGCCAGGCAGATATACGCCTGACGCAGACACTCAAAAACGCACTGGCCATGGTTGGCACCACCACGCTGGATCACTTCATCGTGGGGTCAGAAGGCATCGTGTCGCTGGCTGAACAGGGCTTGCTCTAACCACCCTTTGCTGCGGGCACCATCACGCCCCGAGGAGCGATCATGTCCACACGCTGCTTGATCTGTGAATCATCCGCTGTGCTGTCCAAGGAATCAGTCAGCACGCTGGTCATGCTAGCCAGCGTCATAGGCGGTTTTATGAATGCGGCACGGCGACCTTCCGGCCCAGAGGCTGCATTACCTGGAGTGGAGCCGATCAACTTGGAACAGGTGCTGGGATTTGTGACGGAAGGGATTGAACTGGCTCAGCGGCGATGGGCTGAGAACCAACCCTTTCTGCAAGACGCCCGGCGCTTTCAGTTCATGCAACACGACCGCCTGTGCCTGCGTTGCGGGGCGCTGTTTAACCGGGCAGCTGAACCTGAACTCAATCCTGACTCAGGCGTTGGGTGAGACGCTCGATCATCTCCAGCACCAACTGACGATCTGTCGGTGTGAGTTGATTGAGCATCTGGCTGATACGCACGGCCTGGTCTTCAGGCCGGTGGCTGGCTTGGGTCAGCAGATCCGCAGCCTCACAACCGAATATCTCAGCGAACTGCATCAGGCGCTCGATGTTCGGCATCACGATGCCACGCTCGATACGCGACACGGCTTCACCACCAATCCCCAGCCGCTCGGCGACCTGCTCTTGAGTCAGCTCGCACAGCATGCGCTGCCTGGCAATCGCCAAGCCCACTACTTTGGCCAGGTTCGTTTCTTCAGACTTCGGCATACACCCTCCAGGTCAACCTGAATGGTCGAATGCCATCCTCTTGACATGAAGGGCTTCAAAGGTTGTTATCCAACCCATAGAGTCGATACGCATCCATTTAAGTCGACACTGCAAAACCCTTCATTGCGCAATAAGCGAGACCTTCACCATGACACAACTGACATTCGACGACTTGGCCACTGCCAAGTTGCCTCAACTCATCAGCCGCCAAGAGTCGTTTGAGGTCGTAGGCCTGAGCGGCAAGTTGATCGAGGCCGTTCGCCTGGTCGAAAGCAAGATCGAGGTCACCGGACTGACCTGTCGCGTTTACACCGTAGGCCGCGTTGGCCTGGCAGCCGGCAGTTTTGCAGGAGGAGTCACGGGGGCATTCGGATTGCTCTCGGCGACCAGTATTGCCTTGCACAACCTAGTGACCTTCAACCCCGACTACGAGATCGAGAAGTACCCGGTGCATAACCGGATCGTCGTTCGCTACAAGAAAAAGAAGAAGTAACCCCATACCGAGTGGCCAGCCGCTCACCATACGAAGGGAGTTCGATCATGAACCTGACCACAAACCCCAAACTGGTTTTCGGCCTTGCGGCCACGCTGATCACTGCCGTCACAGCGAGCAACGTTGCCACCGCCCAACAACGTGAGGTGGACTACGTTGTCGGCGAGAACGTCTTTAGCTGCTCAACCACGAAACACAGAAGCATCGGTAGCTACGACTGCCGCCCTGCAGGCGACCGTACGCCACGGATCAAACGCCTGCCCTTCATCGACACCCAGACCGGCACCAAGACGCTGGAGGAAGTACCCGGCTCGTTGAACGTACTCTGCGACCAATACGGCTGCGCCACGATCTCGAATCAGCCTGGTTTCCCCAAAGGCACGATGATGGGAAAAGGGGCCAACGGTTATTTCATCGTCGAATCGGGCTGGTATCTGGACTATGACAGCAATGGTCACACGACTGCGTATCGCGTCGATGTCGGCCCACAACGGGGCTATGCGCCCTACAAAGCAAGCAAGTCAAAGGATGCCAATCATGGTACTGAAGCCTGCTTCGATGCCATGGTCGCGGAAATCCAAGAGGAAAATCCAAATTTCCCGATCAGCTTCGACATGATGAATGAGATGCGGGCCGAATGCGGCCTACCGCCGGAGGAATGACAGTAGCCACCTCGTTAAAGAAATCTCGCACCGCTCGGTGCGAGATTTCTTTTTTTTCTCTTCAAAGCAACATCAAGGAGCCATTTCGGTAGGACTTGCACGCACCCAAACTTCAGCTGCAGATCACTTATTATCAGAGCCCTGAAAGCTGTGTGTCTTCGTGTAACCATAGGACACGCTCAACGCTGAATCCGTCGAAAATGTCGACTCACACGAACACCCAGAGCGATAACAATCCAGGTGTAAACAGCCGCCATTAGGGCATCGAACACGCGAAAGAGTACGAACGCTATCAGGAACATCCAGGGGCGGCGCATTGAAGCGAGCCCGATCATCGAGACCGGAAACACCAGGTACTCGTCTGCAACGATCTGTGGAACATCCCCGCCTCCCAGCCACAACGAAGCCCAATGGCAGAGCGGCAAAGCGAGTGCTAGTAGCATCACCGCGATGAGGGCCTGCCGCTTCGGAGAGCGCCCCAATAACCACCAGGCCAGAGGCAAACCAAGCAACGAACCGAAGGTTCCGGGCATGAACGGTAGCTGGCCGAGACCAAAGCCCGTTGCTGCCTGCATCACCAAGGTTTCTATCATCGCAATCGCAGGTCCATCTCATGCATCGGGAACAGGCTGCAGGAGGGGTAGCCAGCGGAAGCTAACCCCCCTGTGCTGCAAGAACAACAAGCCAGACGTTGCTGATGCATCAGGCTTTAACAACGGCATGCTCTGCCAGCACACGCCTGATCACTTGCACACCGGAGTTCTGCTGATGGGCAGACCAGGGAGCCGGCTAGGAGGCGGTCGCAAGGGGCAATATGCGCTCCAGTATGTCGGCGAGCGTTACCACCCCTTTCAACTGTCCGTCTTGCATGACCACGGCAAGCTGAACGCTCGACTTACGCATGAGCGCCAGGGACTCATAGACCGGCTTTTTAGCGTCCAGAACGAAAACCTGGCGGGCGATTTCCCGCGCTGGACGCGTATCAGGCTCAAGCAGCGTGTCGCGCAGATGAACGACCAGAGGCAGCTTGTCGCTAGCACCGAGAATCAGGATGCGCAGATGGCCTGACTGGGCGGCGATGGCACGTACATCCGCTACGGACGCATCGAACGTGACGTGGACCGGGATAGCGTCACTCGTTAACAGCTCTTCGATCGGCAAGGTGCCGAGGTCAATAAGACTGGATATCTGCTGCTGAAGGCCTGGCTGGAGCGTTCCGACCTCAGCCGAATGCTCGACAAGCTGTCGGATAGTTGCAATGTCTCGTCCACCAACAGCTGCGCTTTCGACAGGTTCGACACCGGACGCCTTCACCAAGCGGTTCGCAATCCGATTGATCCAACTCATGAGTGGGCGCAACGGCCAGATGTATGCGCGTGATATGAGCCCCACGGCCAGTGCCGAACGTTCCGGGTGCGCAATCGCCCAGGATTTCGGTGCCATCTCGCCAACGACCAGGTGCAGGAAAGTCACCACGAAGAGCGCAAGCGCGAAGGACGCACCACCCGCCGCCCACTCGGGAACGCCCCAGACGATCAGCAGCGGGCCGAGCCAGTTGTCGACAGCAGGCTTGGTCACGGCGCCCAGTGCGAAGGTACAGAACGTGATGCCCAGCTGAGCACCAGCCAGCATCAGGGTCAGGTCGTTCATGCCGCGCAACGCGGCGCGTGCAGAGCTGCTGGTAGGCGCCAGCTCTTCGAGACGGTGACGGCGCGCACCGAGCAATGCGAACTCGATGATGACGAAGATTGCGCTGAGCACGATGAGGGCGATGGTCACCAACGTGACGATCAGAGGATCATTCATTGCGCTTCCTCCTGCTTAATCGTCTCGACAAGCGTGACACGCACCTGGGTCGGCACATAGCGTTCAACCCGCAGCACTTCGATCACTAGCTGACGCTCCACGGGCAGATCGGCAACCAGCTCCGAGGGATCCTCAGGCAAGGTTATCGTCACGATGTCGCCTTCGGCGGGCAAAGCACCCAGCTCCGCGATCAACAAACCAGCGATGGTTTCAACCTCTTCATGAGGCAGGTCATAGCCGAGCGCACGTTCGACTTCGTCCAGGTGCACATCGCCATCCATGATCCAGATGCCTTCACCGCCGGGCATGACCGGGTCGGCATTATCTTCGTCATGCTCATCGGTAATTTCGCCGACGATTTCCTCGGCGAGATCCTCAAGAGTCAGTACGCCGACGAAGCTGCCGTATTCATCGATGACGCAGGCTAGTTGGTTGTTGGTCTGAATCAATTCAGCAAGAGCATCCGGCAGCGCCATGAGGGTAGGAATGACGGTGGCCGGTCTCATCACCGATTCAACCGTGTCTTCAGTATCCCCAGCTAATAGTCGCAACAGAACATCCGTGAGGTGAACGACACCGACAGGGGTATCTTCATGGATGACCGGGTAGCGGGTATGACCACTGGCCATGAGTTCACGCAGTTTAAGCAACGTCGTCTCAGGTGTGAGCCAGTCAACCTGTGACCTCGGAATCATGGCGTGTTCGACGTCCTGCTGGGGGAAGTCAAGAATACGATCCAGCATCAGCGAGAGCTCTACGGGAAGATCTCCACTGTCACGCGAGTCAGAAATAATGCGCGGCAAGTCATCAGCCGAGACGCTTACATCCAGATCATGCACGGGCTCGATACGCAGCAGGCGCAGGAACAGGTTGGCGGACTTGTCGAAAAAGCCAATCAACCAACCGAATACCGTCAGGTAAATCAGGGTTGAGCGCGCAAGACCTCTGGCCAGAGGATCGGCATTAGCGATTGCCAGGTTCTTCGGATAGAGCTCGCCAAAAATCATCTGGATAATCGTGGCAACCACCAGGGCAAGCAGCGTGCCGACTGTTACGCCAACCTCTGCCGGAATGCCTACCCCGCCCAGCAGAACACCGAGCGACTGACCAACCAATGGCTCAGCCACGAAACCGACCAGCAGACCTGTCACGGTGATGCCCAACTGGGCACCCGACAGCATGAAGCTGGTTCGCTTCGTCACTTCAAGAGCGCGCTTGGCGGAGGCATTGCCGTCGGCGGCCAGTACTGCGAGTCGCGTACGATCGACGGCCATATAGGCGAATTCCTGGGCGACGAAGTAGCCGTTTGCCGCAATGATCGCCAGGATAACGAGGGTACCGAACAGGAGAGTGAGGGTCGGTTCGATCACCGCATCACCTCATCATTTTTTGTTTCAGAAGAGCGTCTACAACCGCTGGGGCTTGATGTGTCCACAATGGATCCGAAGTGACAAAGGGCCTCCATTATATTCCTTCCCAAGCCCAAGGCCACTTTGACGATCAATGCTGAAAGTCTCACACAGGCCCATAGATCCTGGCTCCTGGCTCCTGGCTCCTGGCTCCTGGCTCCTGGCTCCTGGCTCCTGGCTCCTGGCGATGTGAAACGAGTTTCTAACATTTGAACACAAATACGACGCCCCGCCCGAGTGCTTGAGCGATCAAGCACATGCATGTGCAACCCTTGCATGCCTACCGAATAAAAAGCCCCGGCAGGCCGGGGCAAAGTCGAGCTGCGGATTCCATGCTGACTCGGACACTCATTCCACGCACATCCGGACAGTGATTCCACGCTGATTCGGACACTCATTCCACGAGCATCCGGACACCGATTCCACGGCCATCCGGACACTTTCCAGGCAGGCAGCAACGCAGGATTTCTTCACTACCATCGACCTCTTTTTCGAAGCAGAGAGGTCGTCGTGGAGCGTTTATCCATGCGTAAGATTCGCGAAGTACTACGTCTCAAGTTCGAGGTCGGGCTATCGGCTCGCCAGATTGCGGTCAGTGTGCAGGTCGGTCGTGTCACCGTCGGCGATTACCTCAACCGCTTTGCCGCCAGCGGTCTAGCCTGGCCCTGCTCGTTGTCCGATGCCCAGCTGGAACAGCAGCTGTTCCCGCCGGCCCCGGCAGTGCCCAGCGAGCAGCGTCCACTGCCCGATTGGTCTTGGGTGCATGCCGAACTGCGCCGCCCCGGCGTGACTCTGGCGCTGCTCTGGCAGGAGTACCGCCTGAGCCAGCCGCAGGGCTTTCAGTACAGCTGGTTCTGTGAGCACTACCGGGCCTGGCAGGGCAAACTGGATGTGGTGATGCGTCAGGAGCATCGCGTCGGCGAGAAGCTGTTCGTCGACTACGCTGGTCAGACGGTGCCGGTGATCGACCGCCACAGTGGCGAGATCCGCCAGGCACAGGTGTTCGTCGCGGTGCTCGGCGCCTCCAGCTACACCTTCGCCGAAGCCACCTGGTCGCAGCAGTTACCGGACTGGCTGGGCTCCCACGCGCGCTGCTTCGCCTTCCTCGGCGGCGTGCCGGAAATCGTGGTGCCGGACAACCTGCGCAGCGCGGTGAGCAAGAGCCATCGCTACAAGCCGGACATCAACCCCAGCTACCGTGACCTGGCCGAGCACTATGGCGTGGCGGTGGTGCCGGCGCGGGCCCGTAAGCCGCGCGACAAGGCCAAGGCCGAGGTTGGCGTGCAGGTGGTGGAGCGCTGGATCCTTGCCGCCCTGCGCAACCGCCAGTTCTTCTCCCTGGACGAACTCAATACGGCCATTGCAGTGCTGCTGGAGCGGCTCAACCAACGCCCGTTTCGCAAGCTGCCGGGCTCCCGGCACTCGGCCTTCGAGGCCGTTGGATCGTCCGGCGCTACGCTCGCTGCCGGAACAGCCCTACGTCTATGCCGAGTGGAAGAAGGCGCGGGTGCACATCGACTACCACGTCGAGGTCGATGGGCATTACTACTCGGTGCCGTATCAACTTGTGAAAAAGCAACTGGAGGTACGCCTGACGGCGCGCACAGTCGAATGCTTCCACGCCAATCAGCGGGTGGCCAGCCACCTGCGTTCACCGCACAAGGAGCGGCACAGCACGCAGACCGAGCACATGCCCAAGAGCCATCGCGAGCACGCCGAGTGGACGCCACAACGGCTGATCCGCTGGGCCGAGCAGACCGGGCCGAACACTGCCGGCGTGATCGAACACATCCTCGAACGGCGAATCCACCCGACCCAAGGTTACCGCTCCTGCCTGGGCATCCTGCGCCTGGGCAAGACCCGTGGCGAAGTGCGCTTGGAGTTGGCCTGCCGTCGCGCCCTCAGCCTCGGCGCGTGCAGTTACAGGAGCCTCGAATCGATCCTGCCAGGGGCTGGAAAACCTGCCGCTGGCCCAGCAGCACCTGCTCCTGCTGCCGGACGACCACGCCAACCTGCGTGGCCCCGGCTACTACCACTGACCCCAAGGAATCCCACCATGCTGCCCCATCCGACTCTGGACAAGCTGCAAACCCTGCGCCTCAACGGCATGCTCAAGGCCCTCGCCGAGCAACTGAAAATCCCCGACATCGGCAGTCTGAGCTTCGAGGAACGCCTCGGCCTACTGGTCGACCGCGAGCTGACCGAGCGCGACGACAAGCGTCTGAGCAGCCGCCTGCGTCAGGCCAGGTTACGCCACAACGCCTGCCTCGAAGACCTCGACTACCGCAGCCCACGCGGCCTCGACAAGGCACTGATCCTCCAGCTGAGCAGCGGTCAGTGGTTACGCGACGGCCTCAACCTGATTATCAACGGCCCGACCGGCGTCGGTAAGACCTGGCTGGCCTGCGCCCTGGCCCACCAAGCCTGCCGAGAGGGCTACAGCGTGCGTTACCTGCGCTTGCCGCGCCTGCTGGAGGAGTTGGGCCTGGCCCACGGCGACGGGCGCTTCGCCAAGCTGATGAGCAGCTATGCCAAGACCGACCTGCTGATCTTCGATGACTGGGGTCTGGCCCCGTTCACTGCCGAACAGCGGCGCGACATGCTGGAGCTACTGGACGACCGCTACAGCCAGCGCTCGACCATCGTCACCAGCCAGATGCCGGTGGACAACTGGCACGAACTGATCGGCGATCCGACCCTGGCCGACGCCATCCTCGACCGCCTGGTGCACAACGCTTACGCCAGACCCGGTAAAGCCGGGTGAACTGTGCATAGGACACGCTATCCGGCTCGCCCACGCGGAACTCTTGCCAGAGCAGATCCAGCGTGATGTCTCGTTGCTGTATCTGTTCATGAATCTTTGCCCAATTGGGTACAGCGCGACGGCTACCACCCTCAGCGCCACCGCTGAAGCGGGCCTGCAAGGCTGTGTCCTCTAGATCGCGCAGCTGTTCCCACCCCTCACCCCGTTGGCTCAGTCGATCCCGCAGGCCGCGAACGGTATTGGGTGATATCCCCGCCAGGCGCGCCACCGCCCGATGCGTTAGTGAAGGGTTGCAGGCATGACGCACGGCCTGCCTGAGTTGCTCAATGGTCAGTCTCATAGGTTCTCCACGCGACAGGCGCAGTTACGCCTCGCCCGTCACGATCAATGCAAATTCATAGATGAATGGGCAGGCAGCCGGGTTGACGCCCGGCATGGGGAAACACAGAATGAGGACGTCCGGGGTTCAACCTGACGTTTCTCGAAAAGGCCTGGGGGTGCAACCCCAGGCCTTTTGCATTTCCATGGCCTGTAATGCTGCGAATCAGTCAGGTCTCATGGTGTTTTCTCCTTTGTCATTCCAGGTTGTCCCTTGGATCGAGCGCCTGCTCAGCGGTCGTCCGATGAAGTCGGTTGATCGCGACCTTTCACTCCGCCCGATTCGTTGATCTGCACAGCGTGGCGCTGGTAGGCAATCCAGGCGGCAATGTCTTTCGCCAGCGCGAACCTACCGCGCCGATTGGGCAGGGTAAAAAACGGCACACCGATCATCCCTCTCGATAGCGCAATGCGAAATGCGGCCGGCGAGCGAAACCCCAGCTCCCGCCACAGGGCGTTACTCCCCAGCATCACCCCATAGCGAGTGGTCAAGTCATGTTCCAACTCATCAGTCAGACGCTGTATTGGGTTCTGTTTGTTCATGACGCTCGCCGTTTCGCGTAGTTGCGGATCATGGTAAAGAAATCGCTGGGACGGCACGAGCCGTAACCTTTCAGCCAACTTTTACTGTATTCACGCGCACCGGATAAAACTAAGTGACTGAATTTCAACGCATCAATGCGCTGCTCATGAGTTTTCGCGCGAGCATGCGAAACAAGCGACGCCGAGCAGCCCCTCCTGCCAAACGGGATCAGGCGGACGTTTTGCGGGTGAGATACTGGTATGAAGGGCTGCGGCAGCGCACGGGGTTGGTTACGGCCTATAAACTCGAACAGCACTTCGAGCCTGAGTCATTTCGCAAGCAGGATGGGATTACCAGTAACCGCTGCAAATGGCAGCGTTATGCGGCTGGCCGACACACCCCGCAAAAACTGGCGGCCCGCATAGATGCTCGGGTACCAGGCTCACTGCAGGAGCTGCAGCATCCCCTTTGGGATGTTCTGAAACAGCAGCCATCGCGCACTACAATGAGCGAGGCGTTTCTGCAGCGTTTGAAGCCGGATGTGCAGGCGGTGCTGTTCGAGCCCGTCGGTGGTGTCGAGGTTTACTGGCAGCGGGCCAGAGTCACCGTCGTACTGATGAGAAAGCTGGAGCGCATCGCCAGCATGGATGCCCTGGCGGTTTTGACATGGTTGCTGCGGGAAGCTATCGCGCAGGGCAGTCGTAAGAATGCGGAGCACTTGGCGCACAGCATTTATACCGTGCTGCTAATAATGGGCATCGAGTGGCAAAACCGAGAGCTGGCAGAACCGCTGCTCAAGCTATTTGCACAACGCATTTTGCCGCTAGGTTCGCCACCACATCGGCGGTTCTGCATGAGTAGCCAAGATATGCTTGAGTGCTCCGCCGCGCTCAATCTGATTGTGTACCAAACCACTGACGGTAGACGGCGCAGCCTGACATGGCTGCAGCGGGTGCACATCATGCGCCGGTTACTGACCGGCATGACGGGCTTCGATGTGGTGCATGCCCTGGCCCCCCAGTACATACCCGCGGGCACCGATGTGCCGGCGGAGGTAATACATCGACTCGAACAAGATGAGCGCTGGCGGCAATGGGGGTGGCGCAGCATTAACTCTGCCCAGCCCGAGCCATTCCCACCGCCTGAGCTATTGGTTTCGCGGAGGGTGACAGTTGCCGCTCAATCAACCTCGCCCGGGTAACCTGTTTGCGTGCGATTAATGGCGCGCCAGCATATCGCACGGTTAATACGACCAGCTTACGGCATCATCGACCTAGCAGCTTCGAAAGCCGTCCGCGCTTCAATTCTGGGCGCACAGGGGAGTACTGGGGCCGCTCAAGGGATTACCCAAGCATTGGCAGCCATTCAAACCAGCTATTATCTAACGACGATGAAGGATCATGCGGCTAAAGAAATAGCAGCGCTGGCAGACATAGTGATCAAAATGGTCAGTAACAGACATAGCAGACGGCCTGCCGTCAATAGAGAAGATCAATGCCGCCGAATTCAACTCCTAGCACACCGCAGAGTTGAACATTCAGGTTTTTCCGCCGCCCAGTGAAATACTGTCCCTGACATCTCATTGCGGCACCTAAAAGTGAGAGTAAATATGTTTTTTAAGAATAAAAATGATCTGCTCGACTGCCAACAACGGCGTGCTGATTTGCAACGGCGCTTAGATGCCTTCAATCAGAACCTGGCAACGATCCGCTTCAAGCCCGACGGCAGCATCATTGAGGCGAGCACACTCTTTGCCGGGGTACTTGGATACATCCCCGAGGAGATCATTGACAAGCACCACCGTATCTTCTGTGACAAAAATCTCATTAACACCAGTGCCTACCATAAATTTTGGCAAGACCTAGCCAATGGTATCGCTCAGCGAGGCACCTTCAAGCGCATCCATAAAAATGGCGGCATTATGTGGATTGAGGCCACCTATTTCCCATTAAAAGATGAAAACGGAAAAGTCGTTGAGGTTTTAAAAACCGCGGCTGACGTCACAGAAGATCAAGATAAGCGAATCTACTTGGATGCTGCCTATTCGGCAATATCCCGTTCAATGGCAGTAATTGAATTCAGTCCAGAGGGCGAAATTCTACATGCCAATGACAATTTCCTGAATGCCATGGGTTATCGGCTTAACGATATTAAGAATCGCCACCATCGCATGTTTTGCTTCGATAGCTTTTATCAAGAAAATCCGGGATTCTGGCCAGCATTGAAAAGTGGGAAATTTTATAGCGGGCAATTCGAACGCAAAACTTCATCGGGCGCTCGCATTTATCTTGAGGCCACCTACAACCCCGTGATTGATGCAGAAGGCCATGTTATCAAGGTAATCAAGTTTGCCACCGATATAACAGCGCAACGACAGAAGACTGAAGATATTCGCCAAGCCGCCGAACTCTCGTTCACCACTGCCGAAGAAACGTCACAAATTTCCATACGCGGCATGGAGTCCCTTGCCAGCTCCATTGAGCTGTCCCAAAGAACACTGAATCTTATTAACACTGCGGTTGCCCTAATCACTCAACTCAATACCCAGGCAAAGGATATTGAGATGATCGTTACCACCATTCAGGGCGTGGCGGAGCAAACCAACTTACTCGCGCTGAACGCTGCCATTGAAGCCGCCCGCGCAGGCGAAATGGGCCGAGGCTTCGCCGTGGTGGCCGACGAGGTTCGCCAGTTGGCCGCGCGCACCAGCGGCGCCACCGTCGAAATCAAGAACGTGGTGACCGAAAACGGCAAGCTCACTCAGCAGCTCAACGTCAACATGACCAGCATTGCCAGCAGCGCCGAAGAAAACAATGATCAAATCGCAACAGTAACAACCATCATGCGTGAAATCAGTGATGGCGCTGACCACGTTGCACGCACCGTCTCAACGCTGTTCAAAGACAACAATTAGTGTCAGGTCATGATCAAACTTCAATGATATTAAAATGTGAACTTCCGGGCGACTCTGATAGCTATCGCACTTAGCTGTATTGCCGCTATTCAACTCGGGAGTCGCCCTGCACCAGGGCGACTTTCAGCCCGCCGCCCTGTATTTCCTGACAAATCTGAAATCAGGTTTCAGTTCTGAGCAATATTGCCTGGCCGATCTTTTTGAAAAAAACCGTCTGGATTATTTCCAGTGGAAGTGCAACGCGTTTCCAGCACTCCCGAATCAGATCGGCCCTCAGAACAGGGCAATTGCAATGAAAAGTTTGCATCAAGTCGGTAGAGTTTAACCGCGCCGTGAAAACTCCGAGCGAGCTGGCTCATACATCAATCCCTTGAGCATTGGTGAGAATTCAGGGTTCGGCACATATTAAGTCCCATGTCAGCGCCATGCGTCCATGGTCAGCACCAACGCAATTGGGTGGTCAGTGCGAATGCAACTGGATGGTCAAGTGGATGCAATTACGCACTTGATGATTTCTGCCTTGACCTGAGCCTGAGCCGCAGCCTTTTCACGCCAACGATCGATCTGCAACTTCCCACCGGTCAGCTTGCCCAGCAGCTTGGCGAAGCGCCCGTCGCCGTGGGCAAGGTCCAACTCTTCCAACAGGCGCGGCACGCGTAGAACACTGTACGGCCTCAGATGCACCTAGCTGCGGGGTGCAGGATCGCAATAAAGTTGGCAAAAAACGGTTTTTATCCCGCACCGAGCGAGATGGTTACACAAAAACGGTTAAACCGGGCGGCATTGGGGCGACAAAGCCTGCAAAACGGCTTCGCAAACCGCATCCGGTCGCTCCATCGGCAGGAAATGGGTCGTTCCGGAGAGGACGCGCACGTCAGCTGAAGGTAGCAGGGTGCGTAGGCGTTTGCGCGCTGCTGGCGAAAAGGTTGACGAACTCTCTGCAGCCAGCGCAATGACCGGGCACTTCACCTCGCGAACACCAGGCCAAGGGTTGTGTTCGGTATGGGCGAAAGTGGCGCTTTCCCAATCGGGCGAACAGACCAGACGGACCTGATCACCCTGTGGCACGAAGGCATGCTCGACATAGGCTTGGAGCCATGTCTCGGGCCAGGTTTTGAATCCACCCCGGCCGCTGTAATTGCTCAGGGCCATAGCGTGTGAGTCGAACACGTTGCGCCGGCGTGCTGCGCCTGCAGCTAGCGCAAAGCGGTGTGACTGGCGTAGCCACTTGGCCAACCACAGCATCCGGCCCTGCCAGGCATCCATGATTACGGGCTCCGCAAGAATCAGACCGCGCACTTTGTCTGGTCGTCGAGCAGCCGCCATGATGCTGGTGGTGGCTCCGATGGAATGGCCAGCAAGCCAGATCGGTTCATCTAGGCTTTCCAGCAGAGCGGTCAAGTCTCGATAGTAGATTTCCCAGCCTTGTAACATCGAAGCTTTTGCCGCACCGGCACTGGCCCCGTGCCCTCGCATGTCCCAGGCTACAACGTTAAAAGAGCTGGCCAGGTTCTCAAGCAATGGCTTGTAAAGGCGACCGTGGAAACCCGTCGCATGCGCCCAGTGCAGAGTGGGGCGTTCCGGACATTGAGGCCAGCGCCATAGTGCAATTTCCTGGCCGTCCGGAGCCTGGAATCCGTCGAGCTCGGCTATGCTCTGCTTACCCTTCATGAGTTAATATCCGTTTTTGCGAATAGCAACTGAACCCGTCCGGTAGTAATCGGACGACTCTTTTCGTCCTGCCAGCAGATTACCTGCACTAAGCTGGTGCGGCGACCCTGGCGAATAATCTCGGCGCTGGCGAACGTGTGTTTTGCCTGCGCCGAGCGAAGGTAGTTAATGTTGCTGTCCAGAATGCGTGGGCAACGTGCCTTACCATCTTCGCTTTGCGCAGCAATGCGCGCGGTGATCTCTATCAGCGCTCCCAGGACCCCACCATGAAGTGCAGGCAGCATGAAATTACCGATAAGAGCCTCATGAAAAGGCAGGAGTACCACTATACCTGCAGGGTCTTTCCGGATATCAAGGCCAAGATGCCGAGCGTAGGGAATGCGCGCCAAAAAGTTCTGATAGACAGTACTTTCGTCACTGCTTTGGGTCAGCTCGGAGTATGGTTTCGCTGAATTGACGATAGTGGTCATATTCCTTACTTTTCTCCTGCAGCCGCTTGGAAGCGTTGGCCATCGGTGTTGCGCACGAACGTGCCACTGCCTGTTGCTACCGGCTGACTATCGCCATTGGATAGGATGTCGCAATGTATGAACGCGATCTCTTCCGTCAGATGCAGGCAAGTGGCAACCGCCAACAGGTCACGGTCGCCGGTGGCAGGTCGCAGATAATCCATACGCAAATCCAGCGTGGCAATGGGGGTCAACTCCTGAGCCTCTGCGAACACCGCCAGCCCGCAGGCAGAGTCCGCCAGCGAATACAGTATGCTGGTACAGATTTCTTCGCAGTCGTCGTCCGCAAACATCCACGGCTGTGGGGAGAGGCCTATAATTGCTCGGTTGCCCTCCACACGGACGACCCTCATACCCAGATCTCTGCCGTGGGGCACTTGTTCGGTGAACTGCCACGCCGCCTCTATGGCGTCACTATGCTGATATCTGTTTGACTCAGTCATCGGATCTGCGCAGCTTTGCTGCCATCCTGAAGGTGTGACAGTGACTGAGAGAGGCTGTTGATCATAGTAATCGCCCTATCGTTTTTATACAGTGACAAAGTTACCACTCAATTTTGTTTGGTTGACCAACCAAAAGTCAAGAACACGTTGGGTGCAAATAGCGGCTACTCGCGTAATGGCGTACCATTGGCTCAAAGGGTCTGGCGGCAGCCGCTCTGGTGAACAATGCAATGGCCTGCCGAGGAGATATTGAAACCATGGCTCACAGACAGGTTCCACCTGTACGCAAGTTGGACAATCAGGGCCATGTTTTGTCCAATGCGGCCCGGCTTTTCCGTGAGAAAGGCTTCGAGAAGACGTCTCTCAAAGACATTGCCGAGGCCTGTGACATGCTACCCGGGAGCCTTTACTACCGTTACAGCACCAAAGAAGCACTCCTTGTCGAGCTGATGCGACGTGGGGTCGACTTGGTGACAGCAGAGGTCAAAATGGCGCTAACCAGTTCGGATGAACCGGTAGAGAGACTGCGCCTCTGCATCAACGCGCATCTGCGTGCTTTATTGGTTGATTCGGACACAGTTTACGTACTGCTATTTGAATGGCGTGCGCTAGGTCCAGAGGCGCGAGAGGAAATCATCGAACTGCGGGATCAGTACGAGTCCCTTTGGGCCGATATACTAGAAACGATGATTGAGCAGGGCGTAATTCAGAAGGGTGTTGATGGGCGCCTACTTCGGCTGATCGGCCTTGGGGCACTCAACTGGGTTGCAACGTGGTTTGATCCGAAGGGTGCCTATACACTCGATGCCATTGGCGATTTTATCTGGAAAATTACAATAGATGGTGTGATCAATCAGGATGAATGTTGCCCAAGGTTTTAGACGCTGAGATCAAGCGCCGCCACATTAGCGTCGATGACGAATCGGGCTTGGTGCACAGCGTGGTCGGTACGGCAGACAATGTTGCAGACGTTACCCAGGTCGACAAGTTGCTGCACGGCGAGGAAAACATGGCCCCAGCTCCAGGGGCACGATCTGACTGCGCTACGCAATAGATGTTCAGAGCCCGTAGCTTTCCTGGTTCAGCAGCACCGAATCATCGCCGCCGAACACGGTTCAGAGTCCCCTTACGCAGGCAGCGCGCCCCCGCAGGCTTCACACGCAGATGCTGGTCATCTTTTGCTAGGTAATCCAAAACGGTGTAAAGACGCTCACGTCTCGCCCAATCATCTCGATGGACCATACCCACACCGAGCCGGTCACCGTGTTTCGCCTCCTTGTTGTGATTGGAGCTGTCATAGCAGCCACGGCCACGCGTGATCTCTTGCCAAAGCTCGCCTATCTGTATTGCCTTGAAGACGTCTGCCCTGACCTTCGATCCGTCGAAAAAGAATGCCACATGGGCGTGAAAGCCACGACCATACCAACCCTCTTGCTCATCGCCATTCTCGTGACGGACACCAGGATATTTCCCTTGTTCGATAGCGCAGACATAGCCGATCTCGTGATCAAAAATAGCGTTGTATCGAAGCTCACTTATAAGGTCGTCAAAATCACGAAAGACATGCTCAACCCTTAGCCTAGTCTGCGCAGCAGCGCGGTAATAGAGGTTTACCCTGACCACGAGCAAGCGTGCGTGTCGTGTAAACATGCCATCGACATATCGACGGTTACCGCGCTGGAGCTTCTTAGCCTGCAGGCGCTGATCGTATTGCACGCGACGGTATTTTTGCCGGCGTGTCAGCACACGGATGCGTTCCGCAAGAGCTGATAGCGTCTGAACGGTATCACGGGGACGATCTGTTTCCTCATCATAGGAGTCCAGCCCAAATGGACCGAACTGGACTCCTACGTCTTGAACAGCCTCTCGGAAGACCTGTAGGTGAGAGCTGTAGCTGTAATCGTGGTTACCATCGAACAGACCGAGCATCTGTTCGATGTGGTTGAAGTATTGCTTTACCCCCTGCTCAGGACGATGGATGGGCCTTTCGTATTTCTGAATAGCGAGTACCAGCTTCTCGATCAGGATCGAAACCTGGGACTGGTTGAGGGGTTTGGCAGCAGTACGGTTGAGCATGACGATGCACCTGTGTGGTTTGTCCACACCAAGTGCATTGATTGTTTTTTATTACTCACACTGAGCTGCCACAGCTGTTGCTGTCCTACACAGCAACAGCGCTTATCAGGCGATCATGAGGCTATCGCCTGAAGGGATGACGAGTAGATGCTCTCAGGGATAGAGGTATCGACTGGATGGTAGATAGCTATCTGGTTGAATGGTTGTGTGATCTATAAAACTAGAACCCGCCCCCATAAAGCCCCCTCCCTCCCAGCAGACTGGAGAAATCCGTGTGTCAACAGGCCAGAAACCGGAACAGTTTTCTTGACTTGAACATCACCGACTTAGCTGAGATTTTTCATGCCTCTCTACCCGAAGAGCACCAAGCTAAAACGGCAAACAAGCTGGTAATCGCAGCTGGCTAGATTCAGCTACTGGATTCCCCAAAGCACCGATGAATTGACTCGCTAGTCTGAGTTAATGGTCGCAAAGGCCAAGTAGCCTCCAAACATTGCGGTCAGCGGAGGTCATGCCATGGCAGATCATGCACTGCCAATAACCCGAAGCTTCATCGCACGGGTTTCTAATAAATACGTTTCAACCCCAGCCAACAGATGCAATCCCTCTTCGTTAACCGCAGAGCGCGATAACCCTGGTTGTACAATGCGAACGTCGAACTCATAGCGATAGTCTTGCCAGCTTGCCTTCAGCTTCTTGAGCGATGCTGCAGTTCCCAGCTCGAAGCGAGAGCTCTTCCCCATTTCGAGACGACGCTTCTCTCGCTTCAGCATGTGAGCAAACATGCGATTCGGGCGATCGCGCCACCTAGCAGATTTCTGCGCTTGCCCGCAGACCTCGTAGAGATCTCCGAGGCGAGATCCAGGGGTATCGCTGCCTGAAAACTTGCAATGGTAGAGCGTGACCTGCACTAAGCTGTCAGTGACACGCAGAGAAACCACGTCAGCAATTTCCCCTTTCCCATCATCGTCAAAAATCAGGTCATATAAGTTGCCATCGGAGAGCAAGTATTCAATGACCTTACGCTGGACAGAGTCGGGGCGTTTCTCTGCACCTTGAGATTCGGCCCGTATATTGGTTGTGGACCAATCCCACTCAACAATCTTGTCAGTTGGGTACGGCTCAACAGACACGCCGTCAGGCAGCGCGTAGAGATGGCTGTAGATCAGAAGCGACCCATCGCCAAAGTCGATCTGAGGCGCATCGTCTCCGAACGACTCAGATAACGTCTTCGCGGCACTGCCAATCTTAATGGTTGCCTCCGGCCCCACTCGCTGTGGATAGCGGGCTCCCCCATCGTTGAACTCGATTTCAAACTCGGCGGCATGGGCGTCGCTGGTCACGGCGAACCGCAGCGGGCCGGTCCTCTCATGACTGATAAGCTCGATATCGCATTCGGCGAACGGGACAACCTGGCCATCGAAACTGATTTCTATACGCTCTTCGATCTGTGTCATAAGCGACTCCGGCCAGTGAATTGCGACGGGAGGTGCCGTAGGTCTCTCGCTGATAAGGCGAGGCCGCATCGCACTCTTGAACACTTCATCAGTGGTAATTCCGGAATCGCTCACCAACCGACCGATTCCCTGGCACCAATCCACCCAATCGGTCAGATCACGGACTGGAGTGATCGACCAGAACTTACCCTTCACCGAGCAACCACGAATGGCCGGTACACCATCAAGAAAGCCGGTAGCAAAGACGTTGTTCTTGATTCTCGACTGCTTTGCGGTGTCGAGGCCGTCAGCGACATCAACGCCCATGTACATGGAATAGCGTACTCCGCGACCCTGATGATGGGTGAGTCCCAGGTTGCGCAGGATCAGCCTTTTGAAGCCATGAAGACTTCGAAACACATCTTCACCCTCGATTCGGCGAGAGCTGTCGCCACAGATAGCCTTGGCAAGCTTGTCATGAGGGCCCTTCGTGGAGCTACTAATGAACAGGAGTCCAGCGTCCTCATCCCAATGCATCATGTGCAGATCCCAGATGACATTGGTAGCTTGCTGAGCTGTAGTCCAGCCGGCCTGTTCTTCATTGCGCGTAACGAATATGGCGACTCGGCGCTGCTGATTGAGCTTCATGCCTCGATAAACGCCGGCAGGGAAGAGGTCCTCTACTTGCAGTGGATCCCAAATTTCGCATGTCGTCCTATAAGCGACAGCATTCATTTTTGGCTCCAGGGTCTGCAGAGGAATATCGCAAAGGTCCCCCGTGAAACCCCGGAACATTTCCGCACGCCGCACCTGTCGTTCGATCCGCGCAGAACTCAGCGCCTCGACCAACGTATTCCAATCGGCATCCTCCGCATAGAGCTTCGCCAACGAGCGGTCGATGTCATCCACACCAGTGTTAGCGATTACTGTTGCATCGCCGAGCCTGGGATCCTGTCGCGTGAACCGACCCACGAACTGAATAGTGACCGCAACGCTTTTATGCGGGTCGTGCAGGCCGGCGATCTTGAGCTCCGGCAAATCGAAACCCTCTCCCAGCATGTCAACACACACGATAATTCGGCTGTCGAAACGACGCAGCGCCGCAAGGCTTGCACGCCTTTCCCGTGCGGACTGGTTGCTGTGAACCAGGACAGGATTATGTTGTGGGAACCGTCGACTATAGAGCTGATGAAGCTTCTTGGCGCGCTCAATTGTGGAGCACCGCGCCATAGCCAAGTGGTTTAGACCAAGGCTGAGATCGTCTTGCAGAATCTCACCGAGCTTTTCGGCGATCGCCTCATCGGCCTCGGATTGATCCAGGCCAAAGATCGCCTCAAAGCGAATCGGCTTAAAGTAGCCTTCTACCTGCGCTTTCTTGAGCGGATAGGTATAGATGAACTCGCCATCGACTCGTCGCCCATCTTCTCGGAACGGAGTGGCAGTGAACTGGAAAATAGGTAAAGGCAGTTCACGATCGACGAAGAGGCTGCGGAATCGCGCCCAGGTCGGGGCCGCAATGTGGTGGGCCTCATCGATGAAGAGAGCGGATGCGTGATCAGCCATACGCTCCTGGATCTGGGCGTCGGCGCGAGCAGCAATCTGCATGGTAGTCACCACCACATTGGCGCTGCCGAAGATCTGATCCACTTCGTCCACCGCGGTGGGAATATGGCAAAGGCGCATTACTATTGGGTAGTCAGCTCTTGAGCTGAGGCACTCCTGACGCCTGAGCACACCAAAGGTTTCAAACTTCCCGGCGATTTGCTCACGTAACGCGTCGTTCGGTACTACAACCAACAATCGCTCGAAACGCTGGTGAGCATTCAGCGCGAGCATAGTTTCCGTCTTGCCGGTACCTGTTGGCATGACAATAGTGGCAGGTGAACCTGATCGCGTGAGGTGGGCGAGCGAGGCATGCAGCGCTCCAATTTGGGGGCGGCGTAACCCTGGTGTAGCGGGCCTGTCCCCCTTAGCTGGACGGCTTTCACGGAGTTGGAAGGCGTCGTCCCAAGAGGCCGTAATTGCTTCGAGTCTTGATTTCCGAGCAGCTGCATCGAGTGTGCTTAAGTCGATCGTGGTGTTGCCCACCCAACGGCCTTCACCTCGCTCAAGTGCCAGAGAAATTTCTGCAGGATCTGAAGCCCCAGCAATCAGTAGAACCAAATCTGCATTGAGTTGAGTTGCAGTCTTAGCGCTGATAATCCTCAGAATCTCGCCGGTTTGTAAGGTCGCTTCATAGCCCGCAATTTGACGAACTGAGAACGGCCGCAACCGGCAGAGCTCACGCTTTTCTGGACTTTCAAGTTGTCGAACGGGGTTATCGAGTACCTTGCAGTTGATTGCAAAGCGCTCTGGAAGCAACAGCGATACCTCCTCGTGGAAGAGATCATCCTGAGTAGAGATAAGGGGGGCATGCGCTGTCATTAACAGTCTCCGTAATCAACTCAGGGCACGATCCCTGGCCCTATAACGCAGGCTGTGGCACGCCACAGAGCCTTGGAACAACAATCTCCCAGCGCTCGCACCTCTGAAGAGACCGATACTGCTCCTCGCTGTCCTCTTGGAACCGAACTACCACACCCGCAACCTCGCACTGTTCAACCTCAAGATCCAGCCTAAAGGACTGAGAAGTCCGCCCGACAACCCGCCCCTGGTCGTCCAGAATCACATAACGCTCGCCTCGCTGCTCAAGCTTCAGCGTCGCCCCCGGCTCCAGGGACCTCAGTGCCTCATGGATAGGGTCTGTTACAGGGCTACGTCCGGCAAAGCCAATATCAATGTCCTTCAAACTGAGCTGCAGATAACGCCGCTCCAAAGCTGGGTTGTAATCGCCGGTGAAGGTCTGCTGCACGATGTCAGCCGACAAACTCCCACTGAAAGGATTCGCTGCACTGAACTCACACAGAGTCAGTGTCTGCTCTGCGCGCGTCATGCCCACGTAGTACAACCGGCGCTCATCGTTAAGTCCCTCAGTCTGTACATTCCATCCACCATCAAGCAAAACGGCATGCCTGAACTCTAGGCCTTTCGCTGAATGCACTGTGCCCAGATACAGGCCACTCTTGGTCTGCTGCCGCATCTCCCGGGCGTAGTCATAGAGCCAGTCCACGATTGCAGCACTGTTGAGCTGGCACTCACCGAGCTCGACCTGCAATTGGGTGAAAGCCTCCCTGAAAAAGTTACACCAGCTCTCACCCACTCCCGCAGACACCTGCTGCCACGCCATAGCAGCCGAAAGCGCCTCATTGACTTCTCGAAGTCGATCAACAACCGCCACGAAATCACGCTGCCGAGTGATGGGCGGCGCACTATCTTTATCCGAGGCCAGAAAGTACGGAACTCCGGCAAGCTCGCAAAGCGCCTGGACTGGCCACAGATACTGATGGGTACGGGCAAGAATGGCGCATCCACTCCAGCTACCCTCTTCCAATGCCAGCAGTCGCTTGAGTTCGCGTATAGCAGCCTGCGCCTGAAGGTTGCCAACAGCTCTATCGCTGGGATCAATTGCCAATCGTGCAACCCGTCCAGAGCGACCTGAATCAAGCGCCTGCCACTGTCCCCCGAGAGGATCTGACTGGCGCTCGCGGTTGATTCGGATCGGATAGGACGCTTTCAAGCGCCCGGGGTTGTTACCAACCAAGTGATTTGCAGCCGCAATGATGCTCTGAGTCGAACGATAGTTCTCGACGAGGTAACTGGTAGCAGCAGAGTAATCCTCGCGAAAGCGCTCGATGTAGCGGTTGTTGGTATCGCGCCAGGCGTAGATGTTCTGATCATCATCGCCTACCGCCAGAATGCACAAACGCCCTTCCTCACTGGACTGCCTACCGGCAAGCGCACTCACCAAACGGTATTGCAGAGCATCGATGTCTTGGTATTCATCAACCAAGATGTAGCGGTAGCCACGCAACAACTGCTCTCGCAGGTCGTCCTCGCCATCGGCTGTTCCCTTGCCCTCCAAAAGCTCAACAGCGTCCTCCAGAACCTGTTTAAGAGCCCCCTCGTCGACAACATCCCTACGCTCAAAACGAGTGCCGGTCAGCCGCATGGCCATGCTGTGGTAAGTCATGACGCTGACGCCGTAGGCATCAGCTCCGACCAGGCTCAAGAGGCGCCTTCGTATTTCATTGGCCGCATGCCGATTGAAGGTCAACGCCACAATTGCATTGGCAGGAACCCGTCGAATACGCAGCAGGTACGCAATACGGTGAACGATTACGCGAGTTTTGCCAGACCCTGGCCCTGCCAACACCAAGCGATTAACGTCGTCGTCATCGACCACAATGAGTCGCTGTTGAGTGCTCAGATCCTCAACGATGGATTTCCAGGACTCTTCACTGGTGGCATGCTTAAGCACCTCTTCGCGGCCAGCGAAATAGCGCTGCAAGAAAGCATCTTTTGAGTCCGTGAAATAGTGCAGCACCAGCTCCAGCGCACTCGCCATAGCGCCGAGCGCGACCTCGGCATACTCACGCATCACATGGACCTGGATACGCTTTTCGCTGTAATGCTCATCGAGACGCAGGTAATCGTCTTTGAGGTAGCTGCCCTTCTTGTCTGCGTTTACCTCAATGGTCATTGCTCGACGCATCACAGTCATCCCGTGGTTGAGCGTCAGCACCTCCTGCTTATGCAGGTATAACAGCACATGCTCAATTGCTCGCTGCCGCTGGTTGGGGGGGATGACCTGTGAGAGCTCCAGATCCGACTCGATCACACCCACCAGCTCACCGAAGGTGGATTGCACCATCAGATCTTTGCCCTTGGAGGCCGGAGCCAGCTTTCCGATCAAGAATTGAAGCAGCTTGCTGGCAATGACTCGGCGCTTTTCACCAAAGCGTTCAATCTGCGACCAGCTGTACCTACCTTGAACTTTAAGCTTGATGTAGTCGTGATTGACCTGTTTAAGCTCAAAACTGCTGCGTGGCTGGCTGTTGCTTTCACGATCTTGAGAGAGACTTCGCAGTAGGCGAAGCACCTGCAACGGGATGACATCCCCACGCTCTAGTCTGGTTTTGAGCCCTGCTGTCAGAGCCGCGAGATTGAGATCCTGCCAACTGCCATCCTCGGCATCTGGCGCCAGCTCGCTGAGTACCTCCAACAGCGCTCCCTCTAATGCAAGGGTCTGCTCCAGCCGTTGAATGGAGGCGTCCACTACGCCGTGACGCAGCAATACGGTCAGTTGGGTGTCGTTGACGAGTAGGCCCAGCTCCTCCATCTGCTTGAGAGTGCTAACAACCTCCTCAGAAGTCAGGCTGGTGAGCGACATCAGGTTGTCAGTATTCACCCGCTCATCGGCCTCAGCCTGGTAGAGGTATTTCAGAATTGCGCCGAACTCTTCACGGCGCCGCTCCGACAGATTGGCCTTGAGCAAACGCTGCTCGGCGTCCGCTTCGCTCAGACTCAGGCGAGCCGGAAAAATCTGTGTACTGTTTTCTTCTCGCTTGAGGTATTGCCCCCGCTCCAGCCAGGCAACCGCGGTGACCACTTTGGTTTCAGCATCACTGTCGTCAGCGTCGAACGAGGTCTCGACGGTCTCATCCATGAGAATCTCGCCGGCGGTGATGACCAGCTCGCCGCCCTTACGCCTGGCATACTCGAAACGCAACTTGCGGAGAATTTGTTGGATGTCACGGAGGCTGAGCTTGGAGCGCTCGCACAATCCAAATTGGGTCTCAATATCCTGCGAGTCATAAAGCAGCACACAGCGTGCTGCATCCTGGTCACGCCCTGCCCTGCCGGCCTCTTGAAGGTAGTTCTCCAGCGAACCAGGAATGTCTGCGTGAACTACCAGGCGGATATCGGACTTGTCGACGCCCATGCCAAAGGCATTGGTGGCGACGATGATGCGGAGCCGCCCAGCCTTGAAGTCGTCCTGGATATCCTTCTTGTCATTGGGTTCAATCCCGGCGTGGAAATGGCGGCACGGCCATCCCTGCCCGACTAGAAACTCTGAAAGCTCTTCAGCGCCCTTGCGACTTGCAACGAAAACGACCGCACCACCGTCCTGGCCGCCGAGGTGATCCTCAAGCAATTGATGGGTTCTTGGCCATTTCTCGCCACGACTGCAGGGCAGCACTTCAAAGCTAAGATTCGTCCGCTCATGAGTCCCCAGGAACTGATCAAACTCAATCCCGAGACCTTCCTTAAAATGCGCCCGGATATCAGCCAACACATCCGGCTTAGCCGTTGCAGTGAAGCAGCCAATGGGGGCCAGGGGTTGATTGCCTGTGTGCTCGCGAATGAAGCGCGAGGCGTACATGTAATCTGGACGGAAATCGTTGCCCCACTTCGACAAGCAGTGGGCCTCATCGAAAATCCAAGCGCCGATCTGGCGCTGGCGTATCGCACGCCGGAAAGCCTTGTTGCGGAACTGCTCAGGAGATACCAGCAGAATGCCGACATCGCCCATCTGGACCTTCTCCAGCACATCCGCACGCTCAGGCATGGTCAGCAGGCCATTGAGCGTCGCAGCACACTGCACATTTCGCTCAAGAAGCCCGTCAACCTGATCCTTCATCAGCGACTGCAGAGGCGAAATGATGATGGTCAGGCTGCCGTTGCGATGAAAACGATTCAGCGCCGGCAGTTGGTAACACAGCGATTTACCACCACCGGTTGCCAGGATCGCGAGAACATGTCTGCCCTGCATGCCTGCGAGAACCACATCGTGTTGCAGGCTTTGGCCGGGGCGTTCGTAGCGGAAATCAGCAAAGCCGAAGTAGCGCTTCAGCTCATGGCGCGGATCGTGGGTCGTGCAGCAGTAGCGGCAGTCTGAACGGCCGCAGGGAACATCCCGGAGCTCAGTAATCAATCGCCCAACAGCAGAGAACTGATGCCGCACCCAAGGCGCAAGGACAGAGTTGCCCCCCGACACTCTCAACCACGCAAGGGCATAGGCCAAGGGCAGATGCAAATCCGTCTGCTCAAGGTCCTCAGCCAGGAGAGCTTCCAGTCGAGCTCTACATACCTTCAGATCACGATCCAATGATGGATCGGTTTCCGCCAACAGACTCGGAATGAGCCGCTGCAGATCCGAAATCGGAACTGCAGTCTGCCCAGTTAGCGAAGCGAAGAATGATCCCAGATCGCTTTTTATGCTTGGGGCAAGCAATGCCTGATAGCAGAGCAGCTCAGCACGATTGGTCTCATTTAACTGCGCAAATGCATCCCGCTGATCTCTAAACAGAATCAGCGTTGAACGACAGTCTGCAAGCGGCGAGTTGAGGCTGTCCCGGATGAGTTTGTAATCCTTGACCAGCCGGTGATACGGGTTCTGCGGAAAGGCCAGGGGGGATAGTCTTAAGGTATCGATGACTGGCAGAGAATGTAGAGCAAGCGCAGGTGCCTGCTGCTTGAGGATGGGCAAGTCATGTTCGATGACGTTATGCCCCAGAAGAAAGCCAGCACCATCGGACAGCGCATCGACTTCAGCAAGAATCTCGGGGAGATTTTTCGAGACCTTACGATCAAGCTCGACACCGAGGTCAGGCCGCGCTGCCCCGACCTTAAAGATACGATCTGGATACCCCTCCTTTCCGGGAGCGACCTCCAGATCGATGACCAAGCTCTTGGGTTGGGGAACTGATGACATCCCTTACGCGATCCCTGCTACTGCAAATGCTTGGTTGCACTTTACAACAAAAGCATGGCACGGCGTTCACAAAGCGCGGCAGTCACTGACAGCAAAGAGCGGACCATCAACACCACTACAAATTCCTGCCCAGATCTGCCAAGCCGCCCAAGTACCTTGGCTTATTCTCAAAGCTGTACTCATCAAGAACAGACCTAACTAGCCCCTCAATACTCCTCACGCGAGCTGGGTCTTCAGTAATAAATCCAAACGGAATTGGTACAGGGTAACGGTCAGGCACCACAAGATGATAGATAACAACTGCAAAACAGCCGCTCAGCATAAAGACCTCTAGAGGCGCCAAGGTTTCAGACTCGACAAAACCGTGCAAATACTCTTTCGCTTCTGCGCAATCGTTATTTGCAGCCTTTTTCGACTGCCAATCCTTGCTAGACGACAGGGGAATCAGAATCTCTGCCTCAAAAGCATGCCGGTCATTTCGTTTGCTTTTTAAACCCGCATACTCAACGAACTTACTTAAAGCTTGACCATGGCGAGAGCTTTTACCCCACAATCCATGGGAGCACGGAGCGAGCCAGGTAAGTCTGGTAGCAACTTCACGCTCAGAATCAGAAATTTTCTCATGGTGCTTTTTCAATAACGAACACACCTGATCCCAATTTCTATTCAGCTGTAGGGATCCATAAATTCTTACGTCACCACGGCGATCATCTAAGCCAAACGACAAAGCACGTTGAGCAACTCCTCTGAAATCCATCACTCCACTCGAAAGAGCATCAATCGTTTCTGGATCGCCTAACCTATCTGCCAGTCGAACAACATCATCGAAATTTTCGCGTCCATTTAGGCTATGCAGCATAGATGCACGACGACCAATATATTCCTCCTCCTCGGCTATTCCCTTTTTCACCTCGAAACTCAAATCGAGACTATCAACATCAAGGCACAACGCCTCCTCAACAAGAAAGCACACGTCTGAGCTTTTCCTCACGTCGCTTATTTTGTACAACTCCGGAACAGAGTCTTGCTGATCCTTCCCTGTCAAATCCCCGCGACGAAATATCTCATGCAAATTATTCTGAAATGCACCGACCGCCCTTTGCTGTGAAACAGCCCTAACTTCAACACCGGCATCTAGAAGAACTGCTCGCCTTGTACTTGCCGATGGAATCTTCCCCCCAAGATAGGAGAACGTTAGCAAGTCAAAAGTGAATGATCGCCGATAGTCCTGCCTAGACCTGACACTGGGAGAGTCTTCATTTCCTGAGAAGAGTCGAAGTCCTTTTTCTGAAAGACTAATCCGCCCATCTGGCTGGACAGAAACCTCTCCCTTCTGGAAAAAGGGTGTCAGTGCCGCACTCAACTCTTTCGAAGTGAAACCGAAGTATCTAGCTATATCAGCCGACATCAAAGGGGAGACTTTCAACAAACGCAGCAAGAACTCAGAAACGAATGGAAGCCCCCCCTTCTCAATCAGAGAATACTCAATTCTGAACTGCTGCGCTGGCACACAGATATCAACTTCAAACAAAACCAAAGCTTCACCAGCCATCATGCAGCTCCTTTTGCATTTACTACCGACGTAATCCTGTAGCGCTCACCATCCTGACGCTCTTGAATATAAGTGGCAACTTTACCCAACGGCAGATCCGCGTTCCGCCCTGCCCACATACTCATGTCACCGACAATAACCAAACGATCCATGGCTCGGGACATTGCCACATTTATTCGATTCGGCAACCGCAAGAAGCCTGGAGAAAGGTCTGCAGAGGATCGCGTCAGAGAAACAATGACAATGCGGTTTTCTTTTCCTTGGTAACTATCAACAGTGTCAATCTTGACCAATTTCTTGAAATCTTCCGACCATGTTTTCTCGGCAAACTTTTTACGAACCAACTTCTTCTGCTCAGAATACATGCAGATGATCCCAATAGGAGGCTCCATAGTTTCCGTCATTTCCTCAACTAATGCCGAGCTGAATTCCATGTCACTTTCAATATCTTTGAGCATCTTAATAATGGAGTTTGCCTCAGCATGGTTTACCAAGCTGGTACTACCTTGCTGCTCCGAGTGATTAGCTTGTTTCCCGAGAACGCCCGTATCCAACCAAGTTACAATTGAACCGATAACATCTGGAGCATTCGAAAAGCATTCCGGCACAGGCCGCGCACCAGTCATTAGTTCACCACCGTAGAAAACCTCCGAAACCAGATCTCCGATCGGTGGTTGCATACGGTACTGAACCTTAAGTGTGGCACTGACACCTCGGCCATAAGCAGACTCAAAAGCGCGCTCGAAATCGCTCCGCATGATCCGCCGAAACTCGTCTGACTGACTATGCAGTCCCAAATCACGGGCGATGGCCTTGAGATGCTCGTCTGCATAGGTTGGAGGAAGCTGCCGATGATCCCCTACCAACAGAATTCGGCTTCCCACCTGCATGGCAATCGCCAGCTCGCTAGGTGAAGAACGTGCAGCCTCATCGATAATGACCCAGTCAAACCGGTTTTCAGCAAGTTTCAAATGCGGTAGACCGACGCCTACACAGGTACCGCAGACCAGTGTTCTGGCGCGCATCAGAAACTCATCGTAATTAGCGCCATCAGTGGCAATACGTTGCAGCAACTCCTCAGACAGCTTGATCAGATCCATGCAACGCTTAAATTCATGCGGCCTGACACCGTGACTGGCGGTAACACTGGCATAGGCCTGCTCAAGCATATTCCGAGCAGTAGACTCTGGGGCTGCAGAGATACCATAGTCATTGGCAAGCGCCTCAAGCAGATCCTCTTGCATTCGACTCAGGCTTGCGGTCAATTGCTTAGACTCGAGAGTGCCCTCACCAGCATCTTGCAGATCCTTATCCAGGCGCTCAATGCTTTTGACCAGTCCATGAATCCTCGACTCAAGCTCAACCAGGCTCGCGATAAACCCGGCGCTAACCCCAAGCGAGGGAGCCATCAGAGACAAACGCCTTTTTAGTTCAGCGCTAAAGCTCGATTGTTGCTGGGTGACAATCGACTTGGAATAGACATCCTGCAACTCATCTGAGACTACCTGTTCGCGGTTGCTGAAACGCACAACATCGAGATCGGTATTCAATCTGCGGCAGTGGGCACGAATGCGCTCTGCCGCAGTATTTACAGCCTCATGCGACTGGCTAACAAGAAGGATATTCCTAGCACCCTCTTCACTTATCAGGTAGTGGCAGAATGCGGCAATAAACTCAGTCTTACCGGTACCGGGTGGCCCCTGCAAAAAACCCACTGGCCCATTTGTTATCAACTTTGAAAAAGCATCCTTCTGTGCATCGTTGAGGCCAATAGTCTGCCCGCTTGAAGTTTCTCGCTGGTAGACTGCGAAACCTTCCTCAGTTGGCGGCACAGAAAATCGCTCAGGAACTATACTGCAGCCTTCGTCAAAATAGTCAACCAGCCCTGTTACAACTGATTGACGACCTAATATACGCTCTATCGCGCGCTTTCGACGGGTCAACGAGGACCTGTTCTTATTGCTTTGAAGATAGAGCACATCATCAGCTTTAATAACAGCTCTGGTTTTTCCTGAGTACACCAAACACAGAGCAGACTTTGTACTCTTACGAAGATCTATCTCACCAAGATTGATTTGCTTTTCACCATCCTTCTTGATGAGATTAATTTTATCATCAGTCTCGAACGACTCTAAAACCTCACCACTGGCTGTATATGGAATCATGAGCCCAGTTTTTTCTTTATTAAAGACAGGCTCACCCGACACCTCTAGCGTTGGCAGCCCCTCGACTTCTGTATCCATAATAGCCTTCCAGACTTTACTTGTCTGAATAGACCTCGTTTTTATCTCCGGGACATGCTCTTCATTGATATCATTGTCAGCAGCCAAATCGGTGGAGTTATGCGCACCTCCGGCCTCCTGGTTTACTGAGGAAGCACAGGCAGCATCCATAATACTGGCAACAAGCTCGTCGAACGCCAGATTATTCCCCATAAAGTCTGACAGCTCTTTGAGGTTACTAATATTTGCAACAACAACATTAATTTCGACATCAATTTCAAAATCTGCATTACGCTCAACCCAGTGCGGAACAGCCTCCTGCTGACTAGGCTTGAATCCCCTCACAAAGGCTTTCGAGGACTTCTCATATGCAGCTGAAAAGCTTCCGCCCACACCGCTGAACGTAACGACAGCCTGATGGGCATCCTTTACATCTGGCTTGATGCTGACAAAAAGGCGTCCATTGTCAGGATAAATTGCGAAATCTAGAGAGTCATTTCCGCGCACGGTGACTGTAATAACTGTTCTAGCTTGCTTCGGACGAAATTCACGATTAAGAGCATCACTAAATCGGTCTAGCGCAACGAAGCCTGAATCGCTCTGTAATTCCTCATTAATTGCCTTACGCAGCTCAGGCAGATCATGTTCATCTGGCTGATCCCAGTCCATTCCGAGCAACTCTACAGCCATACGCATGACAGCAAAGTTATCACGCTCGAAAGGTGTGCAGCTTTCGGCTAGAGGGCTATATCGATTATTGAAAGGTTCGCTTCCTGAAACTGTAAGATCCGGAAGATCTAGCAGGTAAAGCTGTACGGACTGCCCGTCATCAACTGGCACTACGACTTTGATATTTCCAGGATGGAGATCTCCGTGAGTCAACTGCTGCTCATGCAGACACTCAACTGCAGAAATAAAATTACGAATCAGCTCTTCGGCTCGTCGCGAGCTCAGCTGTGATAATTCGCTCCAGTGTTGGCCATCGATAAATTGTTGAACTAAAAAAGGAGTACCGCTCTTGTCATACCCAAACTGATCAATCCTAGGCAAAAATTCATAGCCACTTTTATTCAGCAATTCTATTTTTTCAAAAAAGCTGAGCAACAACGGACCTTGCCCTGCCTGCGGAGCATCTGCATGGATCGTAGGCCATAGTTTTACAATGCAATCACCCGACCGATAGACCTCTTTCTCAGGGGTATCAATGATTTCCTCATCCACCGGGTAAATTTTGTAAATTCTAGCGCTTGAAGCGGAAAAACGTTCAAGTTGTGACTGATCGAAAGCAAACTGCGCTGTATCTTCTGGCGTTACCTGGTTCAACTCGTCCAGCAACTCACCGGCGTTGGCGTAGCGAGAGCTTGGATTGTGCTCCACCGCCTTGGCGAGAACGCCTGAGTACCATGTATCCGAATCCAAGATGTCATCCCGAACGCTATCGATGTAATCGGCATTCAGCTTGAGAGGTAAAGACTTGGCTTGAGCCAAGTGCCAGCAAAGGAGTCCAAGCGCGAAAACGTCGCGGTGGAAAGGCGTACCGCCGTGCCCTTCATCAGTACGATCTTCTGGAAGAGCAATAGAGCCAATACTCAGTTGATCACGACGTGGGCCAACCGTACCTGCTGGCTGATGATAGGCTGCAATGAAGTTGGACAAAGCAATGGCGCTGGATGGCGAGAACCATACGCTATGGTCGCCCAAATCACGGTGAGCGACCTTAAATCCGTGCATGGTAGCGAACTGCGCGACCAAGATCTTGGCCAACTTTACCCGCTCACTCTCCTCATAGTTCTGCGCATATCGATTGATGAATTCGTTGAGCCGGTAGTGACTTGCCGGAAGCTCGCACAGCTCAGAAAATTCTTGAGTAACGGACTGCACGGAGGGGTTTCTGATAGGACGCAGACAACGTTTTGCCAACTCATGATCCCGCTGTCCCAGATAAACCAGAACATCCCGCTCCCTGGAAAGAATCTTGAAGCGCCCCTCTGGGGTTTTGGCATCTACATCATCGAGCTTATTGAAGTCCCACAAACGTAAAAGAGCACGATCGGCCTTGTTATTCTCGTTTGCAGCCTCATACTCAACATAAACCTCGCCGGGATGCTTGAAAATCGGCTCCCCCTGCGCTCGGAACCCATCAACCATGAGTTCCTTCGGTTTGACACTTCCCTGATTGAGCAGCTGATCAAACACATCAAAATACTGATTCAGACCTGCCGCCTCGGGATGCGGGCGAAACCTATTATTAAATTGACGCTCGTTGGCCAGCTTCAAGAAGTCATCGAGATGTATTACATGCTCGCGCTCATTGTCGGGTAGCTGATCAAACGTACACTTACCGCTCAAGACCACGCAAAATTTGATATTTGGCACAATGCCCTTCGGGAATTGCTGCCTAACTGCATTGAGCTTTTTCTTTAGTAGAAAGACTTTATTCTGAGTAACCGATATTGGTGAGCGATCACGCTCATCACCATTCTGGTACCACTTGCCACCATGACTGGTGATAACACCATTCCAATGCTTCAGCTCGACTATGATGACGTTCTTATGGGTTACAATGACAAGATCGAACTCGCCTTCTTTACCGCGCGAGTCTGCAAAACGGAACCCTGCATACCCCTTCCAAGGCCACATACCAGAAGGTTGATCTGCCCCCTTGCCTTTCAGAGACAGATTACTGAGCTGCTGAGCTAGAGACTTACCAGCCGTTGGCGAGGCTGCATCTGATTTTTCAGGTTGAGACACATCCTTGAAGGCCTTACGCATGCTCTCGATAGCTTCGACCTCATGCCGCAGCAGGCCTCCTTCCCAGTAACGTACTTCCATTTCTAATCTCCATAACTGCCCCACCGCAGCTCTTCTAGGCGGAGCAAAACTTCTATGTCGAGTGCAGCTCACGTTTATCAAAAGACGAGGCTCAGCTCAGGTAATAAAATCTATTGCAGGATCAGCGACTGACTGAAATAAAACAGCGGAATGTAGCAGACCTCGCCGACATCAAGTTATCGGCGAAAGTTAAGATCTCGCGCTTCAATCCTGCCCTTAATCCACTCCTGGACCTCGCTCTCAAGCCAACCTACGCTCCGCCCTACTAATGGGACCGGCTTTGGAAAGTCGCCCGATCCAACAAATTTGTAAATTGTGGATCTAGCGAGCCCAGTCGACTCAATAACCGCGCTTAACCGCAGTATTTTCATGATTTACCCCTGCCCCACCTTAGCCACAGTAACGAATAAAAGCGCAACTTCCTTGTTGCGCTTAGCTCATCACTTAACTAATTCCATCAGTTTCCCAAAACTGTTCACCACGTCGTACTTGACGTTTTCAGGGGCGTACTTCCGGTTGATTTCATCAAAGAACTTGCGGGCGCATTCGATCTTAGTTTCCTCGATCTTCGTCAGTTGCATCGTTGACATAGACCCTTTGGTCTCCGCAACGAAATAGATATGCTTGACCGCGCCTTCTTTGAATGAAATTGCCCAGTCCGGGTTGTAGTCACCTACCGGCGTCGGGATAAGGAAGCCGCGAGGCAACTTGGCGTACACAACTACCTCAGTGCAAGTATCCAGCTCTTTCACAAACTCTCGTTCAATGCCGGAATCCGTGATCACGTAGTCGTAGATGTGCCGCTTGAGCTTGTCACCGGCCTTGCTGAAGTCCTGCTTGGTCTGACCTGCGGTGAAGATGTCGATATCGAACTTGTCCTCGACAGGGTCGTAGGCCAAGTGTTCGATGATCATCGTTGCCTTCTGCTCGTTGATCAGTCGCACGGCTTCGGCGATGAAGCTCTCAGGATTGGTGCGGAACTGTGCAAACACCGCGACGCTAATTCCTTTCAGGATGTCTGCCGTAGTGCGTCGCGTCAGTTGCGTGCCTTCAGCGATCTTGCCGATGAGGTCGTACTTCACTGCAGAATGAACTGACTGCTTGTTGTACTCGATCGTTGTTTTATCAACCTTGAAGCCGTCTCCACTTTTCAGTGCATCAGCCGTTACTTGCTCCACTTGTTCACCGGTTTGAATCGTGTACTGCAACGGCGTCACGTGAAGGCTCTTGTCCAGTTCGGCAACGGCCTTCTTCACCAACTCCACTGAATCAAAGTCAACGCTGTAAGCCGCCTTGCGATTGATCCGGTTCCACAGCTCCTTGAACTCCTGTTTGTCGAAGTTGCTGTTGAGCGGATTCTTCTTCGGGCGACGGTCGTCGCTGATCTCAAACATCTGGCTGTCACTGAAGACGCTGTCGATCAGTTGGTACACCTGTTCAGCATGAGCCTGCAGTTCCGGGGGCAGCGCTGCCAGGGTGCCTTCCTTCTTGGCCTCGTGGTAAGTGCCCGTGATCCGGTCGGTATCGTCGCTGTAGTCGTTCTTGAGCAGGTACTTGTAGATCTGCTTGGCCAGTTGCGGCGTGACCTCGATATTGCCGGTGGGCGTCTTGAGCACCTTGCCGGTGAAGTAGGCCTCGTTGGCCACCTTGGGACGGGCAGACAAGGAGTCGCTGATATCTTTCTGGAGCGCAGTGACGAACTCCTTGAAGCTTTCGCTCGCCACCACGGTCAGCACGTTGACGTCATGGACGATGGCCGGATGATCCACCCGGTCGCCGAGCTGATTGACCGACAAACGCAGGCCACGACCGACCTCTTGTCGGCGCGTGACTTCGTTGTTGTAGTCGGGATGCTTCAGGAAGCAGATCACGAAGACGTTGGGGTTGTCCCAGCCTTCGCGCAGGGCCGAGTGCGAGAAGATGAAACGTACCGGCTCTTCGAATTTGAGGAGTTGCTCCTTCTTTCGCAGAATCAGGTCATAGGCATCCACATCGTCGGACAGGCCTTTGTTTTCACCTGTCTTCGCAATGCTCGGATCGACGTCACGCTTGGTCTTCTTGTCGATGGAGAAATACCCGCTGTGCGTCTTTTCCGCCGTGATTCCCTTCAGGTACTTGATGTACGGCGTTTCATCCAGGTCCAGCACCTCGTTCAGGTACTGGCTGTATTCCTCTTCAAAGATCCGCGCGTAATCGCCTTTCTCGTCCGCCGCCGAGTAGTCGCGGTACTTGACCACTTCATCGATGAAGAACAAGGTCAAGACCTTGATGTCTTGCTGGAACAGCGCCTGTTCCTTGTCGAAGTGCGCCTTGATAGCCTCCCGAATCTGAATGCGGCGTAACGCTGCTTCATTCACATCGCCATATGCGTCGCCAGCCTTCAACTCCACACCGTTGGTGAAGCTCAAGGTGTCGGTGTTGGCGTTGATGTCCGCGACCACATAGCCACGGTACTGATCCAGCTCGTTTGAAAAACCATCGGAGAAGAGGTTGTCTCCTTTGGAGAGCTTGCGCACCACGCGCTTGATCTCGCCGCTTTTCAGCTTCTGCTCGAACTCAACACGGGCCATAGGCGCTTTGCTCGAAATCTCGATGGACTGCAGGTACAGATAGGCATTGGTTCCCGCCAGCCCCTTCACTGAGATGCCGCGCACGGCGATCTTTTTCACCAGCTTCTGGTTGTAGGCGTCCAGCGCGTCCAGCCGGTGGATCTTGTTGTGCGTGGTCTTGTGGGTGGCCGAGTAGCGCAGCACCATCAGCGCCTTGAATTCCTCCAAGGACTTCAGCGTGGCGGTGCCTTCCATCTTTTGCGGCTCGTCCAGGATCAGGATCGGGCGGTTGGCGCTGATGATGTCGATCGGCTTACGAGATTGGAAATCATCCAGTCCGACCATTTCTGTCTGGCCTTTAGCATTAACGCGTGGAGTGCCGTAGATACGGCGTGCATCCGCGCCCTTGGCATTAAATGCCTGCACGTTGATCACCATCACGTTGATGCCAGCATCCGACGAGAAGCTCTCCAGATGGTGCAACTGCTTGGAGTTGTAGATGAAGAATCGGGCTTTCTTGTGGTATGTCTCCAGAAAGTGCTCAGCCGTGATCTCCAGCGACTTGGCCACACCCTCGCGAATGGCAATGCTGGGCACTACGATGATGAACTTGCTCCAGCCATACTGCTTGTTCAGCTCGAAGATGGTCTTGATGTAGCAATAGGTCTTGCCAGTGCCGGTTTCCATCTCGATATCGAGATTGACCCTGCTGACCTTGGTCTTCACCAGTTCGGACGACTGCGGCAAGTTCTGTTGATGCTGAACCTGGGTGATGTTCTCCAACAGCGCAATATCGGTCAGCTTCAGGTCGGCGTTCTTGAACCCGCTCTCCGCAAACAGATCCTCGACGCCTTTCTTGGCCTTGCCCGGATCGATGCGGTAGCTGATGGCCTCTGCCGTTGCGGGCGGTTGCCCTTTGAAGCAGTCGACCACGGCTTGCACCGCCGCTGTCTGATAAGCCTGCGTTTTGAATTTAAGTTTCATTGCACACCTCCCTGTGTGCAACCCTTCGGGCAGCCTTCGGCTGTGCAAAACGGCTGTCCTGCCGTTTTGTCATCGGTAAACACAGGCAAATTTTTATAGAACATTGTCATGGCGCGCCCCTCAGATGCATTTCACTTCGGTGGCGGGCGACAAGAGCTTGAAAATCTGCTCTACGTTGATCTTGACCGCGCTGTTCTTGTAGCCCGCGTCGCGGAATACCACACGCAGCGGCTGATGCTTGGCCAGTTCCTTCACGAAAGCCTCGTCGATGCTGCCGCTGGCGTCGAAGCAGGCGACAAGCACATTGCCATCGACAAAGAACACGTCCTTCCCTTGAATGGACTGTTTGGTAATGGGCAGGGCCAGATCGACGCCCCAATCCAGCATCACCTGGAACAGTAGATCCTCAGGCGTGCGGTCGGGCTTGATGTTGTCGACGAACAGGTCGAACTTGGCCTTGTCGAGCGCATCGGGCGCGTAGTAGACGTCGGCCATGTTGGATGTGTCGATTTTGAGGGTGCGGAATCCGACATCCTTGTCCCATGAAGAATGGGTGCTATCAGCAACAACCAGTTTGCCTGAGCGACGAATTCTTTCCTTGCTTATATCCGCAATGCTCTTAAATCCTGCCTTATAGGCCTCAGTGTCCTCGTTGCACGGCTCGTCCAGCTGAACCATTACGAATCTGCGATTGATTCCGTCTTCGGCGTTGACCTGCATTACCGCGTGCGCAGTTGTTGAAGATCCTGCAAAGTAATCCATGACCACATCGCCATCGCTCAGTTTGAGTGAGCTAAGAAGAATCTTCAGTAGTGATGTGGGTTTGGGGTAAGAAAAATAGCTTTTTCCTTCAAAGATATTCTCCACCTCAATTCCTCCGTCACTTTTCAACGAAAGAATGGACCGTAGAAGGAAAGTATTTACGTCATCAAGATACGTTATGGAGCTGGGCTGCGTGGTCTCATTCTTGGCAAACCAAATTCGCCCACACATCACACTTCCGTCATGGAGCTTTACGATGCTCTCGTATTTGCCATCCTTGAATTTTGCCGCGTCCCAAAATGTTTCCTTTTTCCAGCGCCAACCGCGATCAGGCACCGCCACAGGATTTCCTGTGATTGGGTGTGGCACTTCATAGCGTGGACCAAATGTGTTCGCATTAGGCCAGCTCATGTTTATCTTGCCCCAGAGGCGATAGTTCTCGTCAAAGGAGTTGTAGAGCGTAATTCCGCGGTCGTAGCCTTGTTTTTTGTAGAGCTTCTTTATTTCCTTTTCGGCTTCGGCAATGGGAGTTTTGGCCTTTTTTAGCTTCTCGACCATTTCGTAAATATCTTCTAGGCCATCTTTGCGCATCACGAGTTCGTGGGGGATAGTGGCATCCTTGGCGTATATCAGGATGAATTCATGGATGTTGCCGATTCCTTTGTCATTCTTTGGAATTCGCTTATTCCAAGATATGCACTCAATAAAGTTCTGCTCACCAAATACCTCATCGCAAACTTTCTTTAGATTTGATATTTCATCGTTTCCGATGGAGATGAAAATAAATCCATCATCTCTCAAAAGTGGGCGAGACAGCTTCAGTCTCGAATAGATCATGTTCAACCAATCCGAATGGAATCGGCCGTTTGAATCGGTGTTGGCAGTTAGTCGATTGCCTTGCTTGTCCTTTTGATTGGACTCGAGAAAATACTTATCAAGATCTGATGCAAAGCAGTCTTCGTAGATCAAATCGCTGCCTGTGTTGTATGGAGGGTCGATGTAGATCATCTTGACCTTGCCGAGATAGGTCTCCTGCAGCAGCTTCAGTGCATCGAGGTTATCGCCTTCGATGAACAAGTTCTTCGTGGTGTCGAAGTCCACGCTTTCACTGCGGGAGGGGCGTAGCGTCTTGGCAATCGGCGCATTCGCCGTCAAAAGTGCCTCCCGCTTGCCCGGCCAGTTCAGGTGGTAACGCTCCTGTGGTCCTTCGACAATCGACTCAGCAAGCTCTTGCCGCAACAGGTCAAAATCCACCGCCAGCCTCACACTGCCGTCCTCGCCCTTGGCTTCGGTGACGCAGCCTGGAAACAGATCACGAATACGGGCGATGTTGTCCTGTGTGAGATTGGGTGAATGCATTTTTAGTTTTTCCATGTTCTTTTCCTCTGGTCGCCAGTGGTTAGCGGCTCACAATTCAAGTTCGTATTGGTGTGTTCAGTCGCCTTGTTGCCAGTCCTGGCAAAAGTGCGTGCGCAGACTTTCGATGGCGGATGGCAAGGTGCCCTGGCAGGTCACACCCAAGTAGGTGGCCGCGCGGGTGGTGCCGACGTACAGGTATTTGTCGAACAGCGCCGGGTGCAGCGTGGCGAGCTGGTCAATGCCGACAAAGAACACCGCCTCAAATTCCAGGCCTTTGATGTGCTGGATGTCGAACACGCGCACATTGCTTTCCTGCCCCACAGCCTGGCCCTCGCGGCAGGCGATGACCTGGATGTTGTGCTCCGCCAGGGCGGCGTTCAGCGCGTCGGCCACCGGAGCAACGTCGTCCTCGGTGTTCACAAAAATGGCAGTGGATGGCAACTGGCCGACAAAGCGCTCAATCTCGCGAATGCGGTCCGCCAGCCAACCGACAATGGCTTCTGCGTTGGTAGCGTGCTCCAGCAAGGCTGGAGCAACGCCCACACTGTCCATATGCGCAGGCAAGCTGGCGTCTTGCTCGGTTCCCCCGACGGCGCGGATCATGGCGCGGGCCAGATCGTTCAGCTGCTTGCTCTGCCGGTAGGAGACAGTGATTTCCTTGATGTCGAAATCGGAGAGGACCCACTTCAAGTCGTCGGCAGAGCGTGCGCCCCAGGTGGTCAGGCGCTGATTGAAGTCGCCACAGGCAAAGAATGAGCGCAGTCGTGGATGCGCCAGAGCCGCCATGCTCGCAAGCTGGATGGGCGAGAAGTCCGTCGCTTCATCTACCAGGATCTGGTTGCGGTAATGTCCCAGGATAGGCTGGAGCGATGACCACGCTGGACTATCGATGTCGCGCTGGACGTTGGGCCGACTGATCAGGTCGCTTGCAGCGCGCAAGATCGCGAGCAAGACGATATCCAACTCCAGCGGATGGATGTCGCGTGCCTCAAAGCCTTCGTGGCGATACCAGGTGTTTGCCGGTTGGCGTTCGCGCCTGAATGCACGGTAGCGCTTCGGAATGCCATCAAGGTAGCGCTTGACCGGGTTGACGAAGCGGCGGGCACTGGCCTGCACCAGAAGGCTTGCACCCACCTCGGCGCGATCCGCTTCTGTCAGACCACGCTCCCCCAACCACTCGATGATCTTGCCGTTGCGAGAGGCTTTGCTGACTGCGCGCTTCGATGCTGCCGCCCGGGCTTGGGTACGCACAGCTTGCATATAGGCATTGAGCGCGGCGGCACGGCCTGTGCGCGGTGCGGTGGCGTCTTCCTCCTCATCAGCATCGGGGTCGTCCTGGTCGTCCGCATCAGTCGCTTGCGCCTGTTGCAGGCTGTCTATCACGCGGGCCAACTCATCCAGAAAGGCTCGGTTGCGGTTGAGTTGCAAGTTGAGCGCTGCCTTGATCTTGCCGTCGGAGCCTTCCTTCAGGCTGCTGACGAGTGCCTGTACTTTGGCAATCTCCACCGCCAGCGAGCCAAACATCGCTGCCAGTGCGCCATCGGCCGCCCGCGACAAGATATCTTGCAGACGTGCGCTGAGGCTCAGCACTTCGGGAGTTTTGGCTTCGTGGAGCTGGGTTGCGGCATCATGCAGCTCCTGCACATAGGCCTTGCGCTGCCATGTGTCGAAATCGTCAAACCACTGGATGGGACGCTCAAGTGCTGTCTCGCTCAGGCTGGCCAATCCGTCTTTCAGGACAAAGGTACCACCGCCAGAAGCCGTTCTGAGGACGCCGAATGCGTTTCGCGCCAGCTCGCGTCGATAGTCTTGCCACGTTCTGATGCGCAGATCCGAGGCGGGAACACCTTCACGCGCAAATGCCTCCTTGAGGTACTGCTTGAGCAGTTCCGTGGGTGTGAACATCAGCCAGCTGTTGGCGTGCGCGATGCCTTGGGCTGAGGCGACTGTTTCAACCAGACGTTGTTCGCCTTCTTCCAGGAAGGCGGTGTCGAGTTTTTGGCCGAGGCGGCGGATCAGGGTGGTCGTTTTGCCTGTACCGGGCGGACCCAGGATCAACAGGCGCTTGTCGAGAGGGAGGCGGAAAATCTCGTCCTGGTATTGATCGAGGATGGGCTGATCCCGCAGTCCCATCTTGGTGATGACGCTGCGGCGAACGCCATCGATGATGTTGGCCTTGACGGTCTCCTCGGCCAGCAATTGACCAAGAATGTCTTCAGTGACTTCCTCCCCAGCAACCTCGGTCAGCAGCGCGCGCAGCGACTCGATGGTGAACGGCCCAAAATGCTCGGCTTCAACGACAGTGTCACGAGAGTCCCAGCCATCGGCAAGCGCATTGGGCCGAAGCTGGGCCCGCTCAAGAACCTCAACGACGGTTCCATTGGGTAGCGTGAACTCTGCGCCAATTGCCAGTGAGGCTAGGCGTCCAACCGGCGCGCGGTAGCTGGCCAAATTGGGAAAGCCCGACACCGGTGTCGTGCGGCAGATGTAGTAGGTTTTCTCTTCTCCCTCTTCATCGGCCACCACAACGCGGGCAATCGCAGGCTCTGCCACCAGCACCTGATAGCTTTCACGGTTCGCCTGACTGATCTGATCCAGCCTTTGGATGGCTGAACTGGACGTCATTGTGTTGATGCTTGCCAGCGCATTCGAGCCCAGTGTCCGCCCATCGTGCAGCTTGCTCTTTGCCGTTTCAGCAATGCTTTCGAGTTGCGCCAACGCTTCGCCAGCGACCTGCTCGATGTGTTTCCTCGATTCGTCATTCAGGCTTTGCGTCATGCACTCTCCCTCCCGGTCAATTCTTCAAGTTCGTTTGTAAGCTGCCGCAAGTGCGCGTTGATCTCTACCTTGCGGTTGAATTGTTTTTCTTTGGCAAGTCGGCTGGCGGCTTTCTCGACCTCACGCTGCTTGGCTGCAACCAGTTCAACGCGGGAGACCAAGTCAGCGAGGCTTTCTTGTGGGCGCGCGGGCATAGGAATCAGGCGCTGAAGTACCTGTTCGTACAAGCCACCTAAGTCGAGCGCCATGGGCATCGCCGCGCGCTCGATGTCGCTCGGCAGCCATGCCGACGCAAAATAATTACTCAACACCCAACGGCTGGTGTCTGACTCGTTCGGGCGCTTGTAGGCGGCAATCACCTGTGTTCGGCCATCAAAGCTCAGCTCGAAGATGATGGGAAACTGCACCGCGCCGTCGATGCAACGCAAAACGTCCAGATTCAGCTCCGGCGTCTTGAGCTGGATTGAGAAAATCTGAAGCTCTGGCACTCCCGGCTTGGCGGGCAGGTTGATCGTTTCCGGTGCCAACTTGTATTGCCAAACGATCTGCTCCACTTGCTCGACGAACAAGTCCTTCAGCTTCGTATTGGCACCGCTGTGTTCGTAGATTTTGTTCTTTGGCAGGGTGCGGCCAAAAGCGGCCTGCTTCGGGTAGTTGATGAACGCGGCGTTCGACTCGAATCGGGCGGGCAAACTCATCCGGCCTCCTGAATCACGAGGAATGTGATCAGTTCGAAGTCGTCCAGCCCGGCGATGGTATTGACCAGCGCGGTGGTCTTGCCGCCGCTGAACAGGCTGTCCAGATCCTTCTCTTCCTTCACCTCGATCATGGAGCGAATGGTCTTGCCAAGCAGGTCCGAGTACACCTGCATCTTGCGGCCATCGGCCGTTTCCTTGTTGAACAGGCGGCAGGCATCCTGAATAGGTTGGGCTTGCCCCTTGCAGCAACTGCGCACCAGATCCAGCAAACGCTTGACCTCGGTATGGTCGTGAATGACTTCACCCTGGCGGTTGATGTAGACGAGGTAGTAAGGGTGCAGCCGGTTGTGCTGGCTGACATTGACGCTCGGATTGCGGTTGCGCAGCGTGAAGATCACGCCTGGGCGCAGGCCCAACTCCGGCCTGGCAGGCACCACGGCATGCATGCCGCTTGGCACGTTGCTCAATTCGCCATTGGCTTTCACATAGTTGAGCAAGTCCATGCGGAAGTCATTGAGCCCGAGGTCAGTGATCGACACGCCGGTCTTCAGGTCTTCCAGCTCGATCACTTCTTCTTGCAGACGACGCAGTTGTTCCTTGCGATAGGACACATCGTTGGCTTGGGCGCTCAGCACGTTGTCGTCACCGGTGGCGGTGACGTCGGCAATCATCATGCGGCTCTCAACCCGCTCCTTGAGGTTGATGTACTCGTCGAGCGAGATGTCTGGCCAGTAGTTGACCAGCTGGATACTGCTGTTGGGCGAGCCGATGCGATCCACACGGCCGAAGCGCTGGATGATGCGCACGGGGTTCCAGTGGATGTCGTAGTTGATGAGGTAGTCGCAGTCCTGCAGGTTCTGGCCTTCAGAGATGCAATCAGTGCCGATCAGCAAATCAATCTCTGCCGGTTCGTTCGGCAGCACGATGGCTTTCTCCTTCGAACGCGGCGAGAACAGGGTGAGCAGCTCCTGAAAGTCGTAGCTCTTCCTGAGCGTGCCGTCTCTCAAGGTCGATTGCGGCGCACCTTTGCCGGTGACTTTCGCGCTGTGCAGGGTCTGTGTGGCCAGCAACTCCGGAGCCAAATTGGCATACAGATAGTCAGCGGTGTCGGCGAAGGCGGTGAAGATCAGCACCTTCTTATTGCCGGGATTGATCGGTGCTGCAATTTTCTCCAGCACCAGTGCCTTCAGGTGCTGCAGCTTGGCGTCATCGTCAGGCGTGATCTTGTTCATCGACGCCAGCAAGGCATCAATGATTTCCAGATCGACCTTTAGCTCGTGCTCCCAAGAAGGCAAGTCCATATCGGCGAGGCTGATCTTAACCTTGCCGCCGATCTCGCTGCCCCCAATGGCGGGCAGGTCGTCGTCGTCCGCGTCGAGGTTTTCCAACTGGTCGGTCAGGTCATCAACGCTGGCGACGTTGCCGGTCTGATTGAACGTGCTGATCTTGGCCAGCGTATTCGTGTGGTTCGCACGCAGAGACTGGAGGGTCAATCGGAAGGACTCAATCGAGCTTTCTAGGCGCTTGAGCAGGTTGGTGGTCATCAACGCCTGCAGGCTCTTTTCGCGGTCGGCTTGCTTGAGCTTGCCTTTTCCGCCTGACACCTGCGTGTCGTACATCTCCTCGTACTTCTTGAGCCGACTGGGCAGGATGTAGCTGACCGGGGCGTACACTGCGAGCTTGAGCAGGGACAGTTGCTCGAAGATCTCGTTGAAGCTCATCACGTCCGTTCGCTGCGTGAGCGGGCAGTGGAACGACAAGGGTTTGCGGCGCTCGGGAAATTGACCGATGTCCTTGGTGTCGTAGAAGGTCTGGATGTGCTTGCGCGAGCGTGCGATGGTGACGCTGTCGAGCAATTCGAAGAAGTCGAAGTCCAACGAGTCCAGGATGGCCCGCGCTGTGCGCTCTTCCGGTGGAAGCTTTGCCCATGCATTGAAGCTGGCCTGCGCACCACGGAAAATGTCCTCTACCGTCTTGCCGGTGCGCAGCTTCTTGCTGAGGTTTTCGGAGTCGCCCTCGTAGGCCAGTGCCAGTTGATTGCGCAGGTCATTGAAACGGTTGTTTACCGGGGTGGCCGAAAGCATCAGCACCTTGGTTTTCACGCCCTCCTTGATGACCTTGTTCATCAGCTTCTGGTAGCGGGTTTCCTTGTCCTTGTAGGCGTCGTTATTGCGGAAGTTGTGCGACTCGTCGATGACGACGAGGTCGTAATTGCCCCAGTTGATGCGGTTCAGCGGTGTGCCAAACGACTCGCCGCTGGTGCGGCTGAGGTCGGTATGACAAAGCACGTCGTAGTTGAACCGGTCGCGGGCAAAGATGTTGGTCTTGAGGTTGCGGTTGTAGTTCAGCCAGTTGTCCGCCAGCTTCTTGGGGCATAGCACCAGGACTGACTTGTTACGCAGCTCGTAGTACTTGACGACCGCCAGGGCCGTGAAGGTCTTGCCCAAGCCAACGCTGTCGGCCAGGATGCAGCCGCTGTAGGTTTCCAGCTTATTAATGATCCCAGTGGCCGCATCTTTCTGGTAGTTGAAGAGCTTGTTCCAGATGAGCGTGTCTTGGTAGCCCGTGCGGTCGTTTGGCAGGACATCCTCGTTGATGTCGTCCAGGAACTCATTGAAGATGTTGTAGAGCATCAGGAAATAGATGCTCTCGGGCGAATTTTCCTGGTAAACGGACGCAATGTGGTCGCAAATCTGCGCGGTCACATCTTCCAGCTTCTCGGGGTCTTGCCAGATCTGGTTAAACAGACTGAGGTAGGTCGCCGTAAAGGTCGACTCGTCCATCTTGTTGATGAGGTTGGAGACAGCATTGCCCTGCTGGTAGCCTAGGTCGACGGCGGTAAAACCGTGCAATGGCATGTAGGCAGTCTCTGTGGCGGCAGCCTGAACGCAGGCAAACTGCTGCATGGGGGCCTTGCTGCGATTGGACTTGAACGTCGCCTTGCGCCGCATCCAGTCCGCGCACTCTTTTGCAATTGCGCGCTGGGTCAGTTTGTTGCGGAGCTGAATCTCGAACTCACTCCCGTACAGACTCCGTTCGCGGTCAGCCTTCGGGATGTGGAATTCTTTGCGTTCCTTGCGAATCTTGTCGGTGACCTCGTTGGCGGTGAACGTCGGCGAGGTAAAGATGAATTGGAGCTCGTCGATTTTTTCCAGCTCTGCTTTGAGCGCTTCAAACGCGTACATTGAAAAGCAGGAGGCCGCGATCTTCAGGCGAGCACCGGGTTTGAGCGTCTGCTTGAGGTCGTCGCCGAGCAGGCGGTTGATGTTGTCGATTAGTTCCATGATGCCGTCGCCCCTAATAAGCTAGTCAGAGCCGACATCCGCCCTCCCCCTAGGCTCGCGAATACCACTCCGTTGTCAGGGTTGATCCTAATCTCCCCAGGACTGAGAAGCCAATCTCAATTGGCAACCAATTGGCAACCAGAAAGCCATTATCTAGAAAGCGCCGAAAAATCTGCAGGCATAAAAAAATCCAGTCACCGCTAAGTGACTGGATTTTCTAGGGTTTTTTGGTCGGGACGGAGTGATTCGAACACTCGACCCCTTGCACCCCATGCAAGTGCGCTACCGGGCTGCGCTACGCCCCGACGATGCTTCCGGGTGACCGAAAGCGGGAGGAACTATACATTAAGCTTTTGAAATAAGGCAACTTTTTCTTGGCCTTACTTCTTCAGTACATGCAAAACATCCTCGAGCTCGGCGATCATCTGTTTGATCAGCTGACGATACTGAGTAGTGTCGTCCTTGGCTTCGTCACCAGAAAGGCGCTGACGTGCGCCACCGATGGTGAAGCCTTGATCGTACAGGAGTGCACGAATCTGCCGAATCATCAGCACATCCTGACGCTGGTAATAGCGACGGTTACCCCGCCGCTTTACCGGATTCAGCTGTGGGAATTCCTGTTCCCAGTAACGTAGAACGTGGGGCTTGACCGCGCAGAGTTCACTGACCTCACCAATGGTGAAGTAGCGTTTGCCGGGAATTGCCGGTAGTTCGTCGTTATGACTTGGTTCCAGCATAGGCCTCGACCCTGGCTTTCAATTTTTGCCCTGGACGAAAAGTGACCACACGGCGAGCCGTGATTGGAATCTCTTCCCCTGTTTTCGGGTTACGGCCGGGTCGCTGGCGCTTGTCGCGCAAGTCGAAGTTGCCGAACCCGGACAGCTTGACCTGTTCGTTCAGCTCAAGAGCCTGGCGGATCTCTTCAAAAAACAGCTCCACCAGTTCCTTGGCTTCCCGTTTGTTCAGGCCGAGCTCTTCATACAGACGTTCCGCCATTTCAGCTTTCGTCAGAGCCCCCATACGCTACTTCCTTAACGTGGCGTTGAACCTTTGTTCGAGGCAGGTGAGGATATTTTGCGTAGTAGTACTCACCTCATCGTCATTAAGAGTGCGCGATGGATGTTGCCAGGTCAAGCCGACGGCAAGGCTTTTTCTAAGCGGATCAATGCCTTTACCGTGATAGACGTCAAATAGCTTGAGGTCCGTCAGCCATTCTCCTGCCGTTTCACGGATTGCGCCCAGCACAGCCTCGGCCGGCTGCTCGCGGTCGACCAGCAGCGCCAGGTCACGACGCACTTCAGGGAAGCGCGACAACTCGCTGAATGCAGGCATGCGACCAGCAGCCACTTCGGCCAGCACCAGCTCGAAGAGGAACACAGGCTGATCCATGCCCAGGGTCTTGGTGAGTTCAGGATGCAGAGCACCGATGAAGCCAACCAGGCGCCCTTCCCGCTCGATACGGGCGGTCTGGCCCGGATGCAGAGCAGGATGCTCGCCAGGCACGAAGCAGAAGGCATCGGCCGCACCGGCATAACCCAGCAGCGCCTCGACATCGGCTTTCAGATCATAGAAGTCGACATTATCACGGCTGTTGGCCCAGCCTTCGGGTAGACGGCTGCCGGTGATCACGCCGGCGAGCATGGCTTCCTGCTGCAGACCTTCCAGCTGACCGACAAAACGCAGGCCGCTCTCGAACAGACGCACGCGCGACTGCTGACGATTGAGGTTGTGCTGCAGCGCCTTGACTAGCCCTGGCCACAGCGAGGAACGCATAGCGGCCATATCGGCAGAAATCGGGTTGGCCAACTGCAACGGTTCTACACCAGGCGTGAACAGCTCGAACAGCTTCGGGTCGATGAAGCTGTAGGTGATCGCTTCCTGATAACCACGGGCGACCAGCAGACGACGCAGCGCCGGCAGCTCAGCCCGCGCTTCGGCTTTGGCCTGCGGCGCCAGGCGCGCTTGCGGGTAACGTACCGGCAGGCGGTTATAACCGTACAGGCGGCCCAGCTCTTCGATCAGATCCACTTCCAGGCTGATGTCGAAGCGGTGACTGGGCACGCTGACCAGCCACTGGTCGGAGCCCTGAGCGCTGACACCCAGACCCAGCGCGGTGAGCAGACGCTCGACTTCAGCGCTGTCCATGTCCATACCCAGCATCTGGCTGATGCGTTCGGCGCGCAGGGTGATCGGCGCCACGCTCGGCAGATCGGCCTCGCTGCTGACTTCGATAACCGGGCCGGCTTCGCCGCCAACGATCTCCAGCAGCAGCGCAGTCGCGCGCTCCATTGCCTGACGCGCCAGTTGCGAATCCACACCACGCTCGAAGCGGTGCGAAGAGTCGGTGTGCAGGCCATAGGAGCGGGCCTTGCCGGCAACGGCGATGTTGTCGAAGAAGGCACTTTCCAGGAACAGGTCACGAGTCTTGTCGCTCACGCCGCTGTGCTCACCGCCCATCACGCCAGCGATGGCCAGGGCGCGACTGTGATCAGCGATGACCAGCGTATCGGCACGCAGGCTGACTTCCTGACTGTCGAGCAGCACCAGCTTTTCGCCATCTTCCGCCATGCGCACGCGAATGCCGCCATTAATCTCGGCGAGGTCGAAGGCGTGCATCGGTTGGCCCAGCTCGAGCATCACGTAGTTGGTGATATCCACCGCCGCATCGATACTGCGAATATCGGAACGACGCAGCCGCTCGACCATCCACAGCGGGGTCGGACGGGACAGGTCAACGTTACGCACAACGCGACCGAGGTAACGCGGGCACGCCTTGGGCGCGAGCACCTCGACCGGACGCACTTCGTCATGCGCGGGCGCAACGGCCTCGATAGCAACTGGCGATACGGCGGCGCTGTACATGGCCCCCACTTCGCGAGCCAGGCCAGCGAGCGACAAGCAGTCACCACGGTTGGGGGTCAGGCCGATCTCGATGCTGGCATCGTCCAGTTGCAGGTAGATGCGAATGTCGCTGCCAACCGGCGCATCGGCCGCCAGCTCCATCAGGCCACTGTTGTCCTCGCTGATCTGCAGCTCGGAAGCCGAGCACAGCATGCCCTGGGATTCCACACCACGCAGCTTGGCCTTCTTGATCTTGAAGTCGCCCGGCAGTTCTGCGCCGATCATGGCGAACGGAATCTTGATACCGGCGCGGGCATTGGGCGCGCCGCAAACGACCTGGAAGGTCTCGCTGCCATTGCTAACCTGGCATACACGCAGCTTGTCGGCGTCCGGATGCTGTTCGGCACTGAGGATCTCACCGACCACGATGCCACTGAAGGCGCCGGCAACCGGCTGTACGGCGTCGACTTCGAGGCCAACCATGGACAGGCGCGCGACCAGATCCTCGCGGGATACATCGGGATTCACCCAACTGCGCAGCCACTGTTCACTGAATTTCATGTTGTCTGTTCTCCTTGACGGGCATGCCGCGTAGGCACCCACATCATGCAAGCCTACGCTGCATACCCCACCCTCATCCGGCGCTTTGCGCCACCTTCTCCCGAGGAAGAAGGATTTGAAGGAAGCGTCGCTACGCGACTGTCACGCTAAATGAATTCGATCACGAGGGGTGGCTGCTAGCGAAATTGCGCTAGGAACCGCAGGTCGTTATCGAAGAACAGGCGCAAGTCGTTGACGCCATAACGCAGCATGGCCAGGCGCTCGACACCCATACCGAAGGCGAAGCCGGAGTATTTCTCCGGGTCGATGCCGCTCATGCGCAGCACGTTCGGATGCACCATGCCGCAGCCCATCACTTCCAGCCAGCCGGTCTGCTTGCACACGCGGCAGCCCTTGCCGGAACACATCACGCACTGCATGTCGACTTCGGCCGACGGCTCGGTGAAGGGGAAGAAGGAAGGACGGAAACGCACGCCCAGCGGTTTCTCGAAGAACACCCGGAGGAATTCCTCGATGGTGCCCTTGAGGTCGGCAAAGCTGATGTCTTCGTCGACCAGCAGGCCTTCGACCTGATGGAACATCGGCGAGTGGGTGATATCGGAGTCGCAGCGATAGACACGGCCGGGGCAGACGATGCGGATCGGCGGTTGCTGCGATTCCATGGTGCGTACCTGAACCGGCGAGGTGTGGGTGCGCAACAGCATGTTTGCGTTGAAATAGAAGGTATCGTGCATCGCCCGCGCCGGATGGTGGCCAGGGATGTTGAGCGCCTCGAAGTTGTGGTAGTCGTCTTCGACTTCCGGCCCCTCGGCCACGCTGTAGCCAATATGGGTAAAGAACTGCTCGACACGCTCGAGCGTGCGAGTGACCGGGTGCAGACCACCGGATGCCTGGCCACGACCAGGCAGGGTAACGTCAATACGCTCGGACGCCAGCTTTTCGGCGAGCAAGGCCTGCTCAAGCACGGATTTGCGGGCATTCAGGGCATCTTGCACTTGATTCTTGGCAGTGTTGATCAGAGCGCCAGCCTGCGGCCGCTCTTCGGCCGACAGCTTGCCCAGAGTCTGCATCAGGGCGGTCAGTTCGCCTTTCTTGCCAAGGTACTGAACCCGGAGCTGTTCCAGGGCATTGACATCTTCACTTCGTTGCACGGCCTCGAGCGCTTGCGAGACCAATGCATCCAGATTTTCCATTTACAGACTCCAGATACGAAATAGGGGAAGAGCTGTTAAGGCTCTTCCCCTATCTTTGACGTTGCCACCGGGCGAGCCCGGTGATTGTCGGGGGACTTAAGCCAGAACGGCCTTGGCCTTCTCGACAATCGCAGCAAACGCCGCTTTTTCGTTCACTGCCAGATCAGCCAGAACCTTACGGTCGATTTCGATCGACGCTTTCTTCAGGCCAGCGATCAGACGGCTGTAGGACAGACCGTTGACGCGAGCACCAGCGTTGATACGAGCGATCCACAGTGCGCGGAACTGACGTTTTTTCTGACGACGGTCACGGTAGGCATATTGACCAGCCTTGATGACAGCCTGCTTGGCAACACGGAACACACGCGAACGAGCGCCGTAGTAGCCTTTAGCCAGTTTCAGAATCTTTTTGTGACGAGCACGAGCGATAACGCCACGCTTAACACGAGCCATGAGTAATTACCTCTAAGTATCTTGACCGATTAACGAACGCGCAGCATGCGCTCGACTTTAGCTTTGTCCGACGGACCGATCAGCGAGCTGCCACGCAGCTGGCGCTTACGTTTCGTGGACATCTTGGTCAGGATGTGGCTCTTGAAAGCGTGCTTGTGCTTGAAGCCTGTAGCAGTCTTCAGGAAGCGCTTCGCAGCACCGCTCTTGGTTTTCATTTTTGGCATGTTTTGTACTCCGCATTCATTAACAACTGATAACCATCAGGCCTGCCAGTGCCCGGTAGATTATTTACGCTTCTTGGGTGCGATGACCATCATCAGCTGGCGTCCTTCCAGCTTAGGATGCTGTTCTACGGTGCCGATTTCAGCGAGGTCAGCTTCGACCCGCTTCAACAGCTCCATACCCAGTTCCTGGTGAGCCATCTCACGACCGCGGAATCTCAGAGATACCTTGGCCTTGTCCCCATCTTCAAGGAAACGTACCAGGTTGCGTAGTTTTACCTGGTAATCCCCATCTTCCGTCCCTGGACGAAACTTGATTTCTTTAATCTGCTGCTGGTGCTGGTTCTTCTTGGCGAGAGCAGCCTGCTTCTTCTTCTCGAACAGGTGCTTGCCGTAGTCCATGATGCGGCAAACTGGCGGCAGTGCGTCAGCAGAGATCTCTACCAGATCCAGCTTGGCTTCTTCAGCCACGCGCAATGCCTCATCGATCGAAACAATACCGACCTGCTCGCCGTCTGCACCAATCAGGCGCACTTCACGAGCGGTGATGTTTTCGTTGATCGGCGCCTTAGGGGCGGCCCGCTTGTCCTGTCTCATTTCACGCTTAATAGTTATTACTCCAAATCTTGGCGACCACGCCGGGAAACCGCTTGCTGCAACTGTGCGGCGAACTGCTCGATGGGCAGAGAGCCCAGATCGACGCCTTCACGGGTACGGACAGCAACGGATCGAGTCTCGACTTCCCGATCTCCAATAACCAAGAGATAGGGAACCTTGAGCAAGGTATGCTCGCGGATTTTAAAGCCGATCTTTTCGTTTCTCAAGTCAACCTTGGCACGAAAACCGCTTTGATTGAGAGTTTTCTCGACTTCACGGGCAAAATCGGCCTGCTTGTCGGTGATATTCATGATCACCGCCTGGGTCGGAGCGAGCCAAGCTGGGAAGGAGCCGGCGTAGTGCTCGATCAGCATACCGATGAAACGCTCGAACGAACCGAGGATCGCGCGGTGCAACATGACCGGACGCTTGCGGTTGTTGTCTTCGGCGATATAGCTGGCATCCAAGCGCTCAGGCAGGTTCGAATCGTACTGCAGCGTACCGCACTGCCAGTTACGCCCCAGGCAGTCACGCAGGGTGAATTCGATCTTCGGACCGTAGAAGGCGCCCTCACCCGGCTGATATTCCCAGGCCAGGCCGGATTCGTTCAGCGCTTCGGCCAGCGCACCTTCGGCGCGATCCCACAGCTCGTCGGAGCCCACGCGCTTGGCAGGACGGGTCGAGAGCTTCATGGCGATATCGGTGAAGCCGAAGTCCGAGTAGACCTGCAGGGTCAGCTTGATGAAATCGGCCGCTTCCTTCTTGACCTGATCCTCGGTGCAGAAGATGTGTGCATCGTCCTGCACGAAGCCACGCACGCGCATGATGCCGTGCAGCGCGCCGGACGGCTCATTGCGGTGGCAAGCACCGAACTCGGCGAGGCGCAGCGGCAGGTCGCGGTAGGACTTCAGGCCTTGATTGAAGATCTGCACGTGGCACGGGCAGTTCATCGGCTTGACCGCGTAGTCGCGGTTTTCCGAAGCCGTGGTGAACATGTTCTCGGCGTAGTTGGACCAGTGCCCAGAGCGCTCCCAGAGGATGCGATCGACCACCTGCGGCGTGCGCACTTCCACGTAGCCGTTCTCACGCTGCACCTGGCGCATGTACTGCTCCAGCACCTGATAGACGGTCCAGCCATTGGGATGCCAGAAGACCATGCCCGGCGCTTCTTCCTGCAGGTGGAACAGATCCAGCTGCTTGCCGATACGACGGTGATCGCGCTTCTCGGCCTCTTCAATACGCTGGATATAGGCAGCCAGCTGCTTCTTGTCCGCCCAGGCAGTGCCATAGATACGCTGCAGCTGCTCGTTTTTCGAGTCGCCACGCCAGTAGGCACCGGAAATGCGGGTCAGCTTGAACGCCTTGAGGAAGCGCGTGTTCGGCACGTGCGGGCCGCGACACATGTCGACGTATTCTTCATGGAAGTACAGACCCATGGCCGTTTCGTCCGGCATGTCGTCGATCAGACGCAGCTTGTATTCCTCACCACGAGACTTGAACAGCTCGATGACCTCGTCACGCGGCGTCATCTTCTTGATGACGTCGTAGTCCTTGTCGATCAGCTCGGCCATGCGCTTTTCGATGGCCGCCATGTCTTCCGGCGTGAAGGGACGATCGATGGCGATGTCGTAATAGAAGCCTTCGTCAATGACCGGCCCGATCACCATCTTGGCGTTCGGATACAGCTGCTTGACGGCATGCCCAACCAGGTGAGCACAGGAGTGGCGGATGATTTCCAGCCCCTCTTCGTCCTTCGGCGTGATGATCTGCAAGGTGGCATCGGCATCGATCACGTCACAGGCATCGACCTGCTTGCCGTTCACCTTGCCAGCCAGGGTGGCTTTGGCCAGGCCTGCACCAATGGATTGCGCGACCTCCAGCACAGATACCGGATGATCGAACGAACGTTGACTGCCGTCGGGAAGAGTAATGATGGGCATGGCGCCTCCTCTCCTAGTGGTGACCCCTACCAAAGGTCACGTGGGTTGGGATGAGCCAGGAAGCGATTCAGCGGTATGCCCACCTAACGATGGCAGGAGCCCGAAGGCCAACCAGTCCGAACCAGAGTCACTGGAAGTAAAGAGCGGGGATACTTTCAGAAAGCCTGAGCCCTGACAAGCTGCCGCTTGAAACAAACACGCAAAAGCCTGCTCGAAGAATTCGAGCAATAAAAAAGGGGTCGCTTAGCGACCCCTTTTTATCGATTTGGTAGGCACAATTGGACTCGAACCAACGACCCCCACCATGTCAAGGTGGTGCTCTAACCAACTGAGCTATGTGCCTTCGATGGGTGCGCATTCTACGCAGATCTTTTTGGCCGTCAACAGGTTTTTTAGCTAACTCACTGAAATAGGCCAATTTTTTATCGAAACCGGATCGTTGAATATTTTGCACGGACACTAGCCGGTCATTTTCAACTCAGGTAGCATCGCTTCATTCGTAAAAAATAAAGAACAGAGGTTCAAGATGGCGCACACGGCATATCCACAATCCTATTACGCCGCTTCAACCAACCCCGTCCCGCAACGCCCTGCCCTGCAAGGTGAGGTGGAAACCGATGTGTGCATCATCGGTGCGGGTTACACCGGCCTGTCCACTGCACTGTTTCTGCTGGAAAACGGTTTCAAGGTGAGCATCGTTGAGGCGGCCAAGGTTGGCTTCGGCGCTTCGGGTCGTAACGGCGGACAGATCGTCAACAGCTACAGCCGCGATATCGACGTGATCGAACGCACGGTCGGCCCCAAGCAGGCGCAACTGCTCGGACAGATGGCGTTCGAGGGCGGCCGCATCATCCGTGAGCGCATCGCCAAGTACGACATTCAGTGCGACCTGAAGGACGGTGGTGTATTCGCAGCGCTGACCAGCAAGCAGATGGGTCATCTGGAATCGCAAAAGAAGCTGTGGGAACGCTACGGCCATACCCAGCTGGAACTGATGGACGAAAAACGCATCCGCGAAGTGGTTGCCACCGACAACTACGTCGGTGGCATGCTGGACATGAGCGGCGGCCATATCCATCCGCTGAACCTGGCGCTCGGCGAAGCCGCTGCCGTGGAATCGCTCGGCGGTGTGATCTATGAACAGTCCCCGGCCACGCGCATCGAGCGCGGCGCCAACCCGGTGGTGCACACCCCGCAAGGCCGCATCAAAGCCAAGTTCGTGGTCGTCGCGGGTAACGCCTACCTAGGCAACCTGGTGCCGGAACTGGCGTCCAAATCGATGCCGTGCGGCACCCAGGTGATCACCACCGAGCCGTTGTCTGATGAAGTCGCCGCCAGCCTGCTGCCGCAGGATTACTGCGTGGAAGACTGCAACTACCTGCTTGACTACTACCGCCTCACCGGCGACAAGCGCCTGATCTACGGCGGTGGCGTGGTCTACGGTGCGCGCGACCCGGCCAATATCGAGGCGATCATCCGGCCGAAGATGCTCAAGACTTTCCCGCAATTGAAGGACGTGAAGATCGACTTCGCCTGGACCGGCAACTTCCTGCTGACGCTGTCGCGCCTGCCGCAAGTGGGTCGTATCGGCGACAACATCTATTACTCGCAAGGCTGCAGCGGCCATGGCGTCACCTACACCCACCTGGCGGGCAAGGTGCTGGCCGAGGCGCTCCGCGGTCAGGCCGAGCGTTTCGATGCCTTCGCCGGGTTGCCGCACTATCCCTTCCCTGGCGGTCGCCTGTTCCAGGTACCGTTCAGCGCCATTGGCGCCTGGTATTACACGCTGCGTGACAAACTCGGCGTGTAATCCCGTCCATCAACGACAACGGCGCCCCAAGGCGCCGTTTTCGTTTGCATCATGGACACGCCGACAAGGCCTGACACTGCCCAGCAGAACCACTGGCTTTCGGTGGTGCAGCGAAGCGCGCATCCTCCGGCGCCAGACGCTGTGCGCAGGCCTGGGCCTGCTGCGCCTCAGAAGCACACCCCTGCTCGCCCAGCACTTGCGACAGGTTGAACCAACCCGCAGCAAAACCCGGCTCGCGCTTGAGGCTCTCACGCAATGCCTGTTCAGCACCCTTGCGGTCGCCATCGGCGTAGCGGCTGTTGCTCAGGGCGAACCAGGGCAGCGACTGCTCCGGCCAGGCCTCGGCGGCGCGGCGATAGGCACGCCGCGCGGCCTGCGCGTTGCCAGTTTGCTCGAGGTCGTTGGCAGCCTTCATCCAGACATGCATGTCGGCCTGTGCCGGCAGGCGCTCCGGCGGCAGGGTCACGACCGCCCAGCGCCCACCGCGTGCCCAGGTTCTGTCGAAGCTGTTGAAGCTGTCTTCGAGCCTGCGCGTGGTGGCCGACCGCAAGATCAGCGTGCGCTCGCGACGGTCGTAGCCGACCACCACCGCGAAATGCCACTGCGGGTAGAAGTCGAACGCCAGGTTCTGCAGTACCAACACCGGGTTACCAGCAGCCACTTCAGCCAACACGGCGTCCAGGCGCGGTTGCAGCGGATACACCAGCATTTCGTGATTGCGCGCGGCGGCGACCATCTCCACCTGCAGGCTGCCTTCACGGCTGGGGATGTAGACCTTGTCCTTGAGCGCGCCCGGCGTGGTCAGCACACCACGTTGATTGAGCATGGTGGCCAAGGCAGCCGGCCCGCACTGGAAGGCGTCCTGAGGGAAGAAAGGCACATCGGTGAGTTCTACCCGCTCAGGCAAACGCTCGGTCTCCGGTGATAACACCGGAGACCGAGCGCAGGCTGTGAGTAGAACGATCGAAGCGATACAGCAGAGGCGAATCAGCGATTTATGCATTTGACGAAATTGAAGATGTTGGTGGCGCACAGCATATCAGTGATGATGAAGATCACCAGAAACAACACGATGATGCCGACCACACCGGCACCTGCAGGCGCCTGATCCAACTGCTGGTTGAACTGCGCCAGTTCGGCTGGGGTCAGGCTGGCGATACGCGACTCGACCTGATCACGGTCGACGCCCATGGACACCAGTTTCTCCTTCACCTGCTCGTCATCGAGCATGGCCATCAACTGCTCCTGATCCACCTTGTGCTGCTGCTCGGCGATCACCTCGTGAGTGCCGACCATCGCCGCATTCGCGGCAGGAATCTGCACCACCAGCAGCAGGTGAAACAGCGCGGTAATGGCTGCCAGACGGCGCATAACGGGGTTCATGGCGATTGTCATTGTGGTTATCTCCTGAGGGACGAGGTAGCCAATAGACAGCATCCAAATCGCTCAGGTTCACTCCACCAGTCTGCGCGCGTTCAGGTTTCCATCAGGAGCTGGCTGAGCACCGCGCGCAGCTTGCCCGGCTTGACCGGTTTGTTCAGCAAAGGTGCGCCCAGCGCCTGCAACTCGCGCCGGCAGTCATCGCTGCGATCGGCGCTGATGATCAGCGCCGGAATCGACCTGGAAAACTCGTCACGTAGCTGCTGGATCACCTGGCAACCGAGCACCCCGTGATCGAGGTGAAAATCCGCCAGAATCACCTCCGGCGCCCTGCCCTGCAGGCGCTGCAAGGCCTCGGCCAGGTCGACTGCCGTGACCACCTCGCAACCCCATTGCCCGAGCAACGCGGCCATGCTGTGGAGGATGTCCACCTCGTTGTCGATCACCAGCAGGCGCCGCCCCGGCAAGGGATTACCGAGAACCGATTGCGCCACGGACGGCACCTGGCGCTGCGGTCTGGCCTGCGCCAGGGGCACGCGAATGCTGAACACCGAGCCGCGCCCAGGCTGCGAACGAACCTGCACCGGATATCCCAGCATGCGGGCGATGCGCTCGACGATGGCCAGGCCCAGGCCAACGCCCTTGCGCTCGGCGGCGCGCCCGACCTCCAGCTGATTGAATTCGAGGAAGATCTTGTCCAGTTGATCGGCGGCGATACCGCGACCGCTGTCCCACACCTGCAGCTCGACGAATGCGCCGCGGCGCCGTGCACCGAGCAGCACGCCGCCCTGCTCGGTGTAACGGCAGGCATTACTGAGGAAGTTGCGCAGGATGCGAGTCAGCAGACGGAAATCGGTGTGCACCGCGTAGTCGGCGATGCGTACGCGCAGATGCAGACCACTGGCGCTGGCGACGCTTTCGAACTCCGAGGCCAGCGGTGCCAGCAGCTCTTCGAGGCGGTAGACATCGACGTCCGGTTTGATCGCTGCCTGATCCAGCTTGGAGATGTCCAGCAGGTCAGCGAGCAGGTCTTCGGCGCCTTCCAGCGCCAGGTGACTGCGCTCGATCAGGTTGTGTTCGGCGCTCGGCAATTCACGCTCACGCAGTGTGGAGATCAGCAATCGCGCTGCGTTGAGTGGCTGCAGCAGGTCGTGGCTGGCCGCGGCCAGGTATTTGTCCTTGCTGCGGTTGGCCGCCTCGGCTGCGTCGCGCGCCTCGCGCAGGGCCAGCTCGATACGCTCGCGTTCCTCGATCTGCCGCTGCAGGCTGCGATTGGATTCGAGCAACTCATAGGTGCGCGCAGCGACGCGGCGCTCCAGTTCGTCATTGAGTTGTTGCAGACGTTGCTGGGCCTGTTTGCGCTCGGTGATATCGGCGACGAAGCCTTCGAAAACGCCCTCGCCTTCAGGCTTGAGCAGCAGGTTCATCAGCACGTCGATGGTGCTGCCATCGCGCCGGCGCAGGCGCGTTTCATAACCGAGCAGCGCCTGGCCCTGGCTCAGGCGCTCACGAATCAGCGTCAGCTCATCGAAGCCGCCAACGAACAGGTGCCGGGCCAGATCGTCCGGCGACCACAATACCTGCTGCGGATCGTCATAGCCGAGCATTCGCGCCATCGCCGGGTTGGCCGCCAGCACGCCGTCCTGCAGGCTGGCCTGGATGATGCCGTGCACGGCGTGCTCGAACAGCCATTTGTAGCGGTTGCGCTCGGCTTCCAGCTCTTCCAGGCGCGCCAATAGCTCGGGGTAATGGCTCTTGCGCGCCGACTGGCTGCCGAGGCCCAGCAGCCCGGCCAGCGCTTCGTCAGAGCGCCTCGCCATACACCACCTCGACATCGCGCTGGGTCGACTCGCGCGGGTTGGTGAGGATGCACGGGTCGTCCATGGCGTGGCTAGACAAGAACGGAATGTCCGAGGTGCTCACGCCATGCAGGCTGAGCGTCTCGCGAAAGCCCATGGCGTGCTTGAAGGCGATCAGGTGTTCGACCAGGCGCTGGCGAATCTGCGCGTGATTGAGACCACGGCAATCGATACCGAGGGTTTCGGCGATGACCTTGAAACGCTCCGGCGCCGCGCTGTAATTGAACGCCACCACGTGCTCGACCAGCACCGCGTTGCACAGGCCGTGTGGCAGGTCGAGGAAACCGCCGAGGCTGTGGCTCATGGCGTGCACCGCGCCGAGAATCGCATTGGAGAAGGCCAGACCGGCCTGCATACTGCCGAGCATGATCTTCTCGCGCAGAGCGATATCACCCGGGTTGGCGATCATCTGCACCAGGTTGCCGTTGATCAGGCGCATGGCTTCCAGCGCGTGGGGGTCGGTCAGCGGACCGTGGCCAGTGGATACGAACGCTTCGATGGCATGCACCATGGCGTCGATACCGGTACAGGCACTGAGGAACGGATCCATGCTCAGGGTGGTTTCCGGGTCGATCAGCGATACGTCCGGCACCACCGCCTTGCTGACGATGGAGAACTTCATCCGCTCCTGCTGGTTGGAGATGATCACGAACTGCGACACGTCTGCCGAAGTGCCGGCGGTGGTCGGGATCAGGATCAGCGGCGGACTGGGCACGCGAATGGTGTCCACGCCTTCGAATTCGAGAATGCTGCGGCCATGGGCGACGACAATGCCGATGCCCTTGGCGCAGTCCATCGGGCTGCCGCCACCAACCGCAACGATGACGTTGCAGCCCTCGCTGCGATACAACTCAGCCCCTTCCATCACCTCTTCCACGCGCGGATTGGGCGAGACCCTGGTGTACAGGCAGTAGGCGATGCCCTGGGCCTGCAGGCTGGCCTCGATATCACCGGACCAGCCCGCGGCGACCACACCGGGATCGGAAACGACCAGCACCTTGCGTGCACCGAAAGTCTTGGCGTAATTGCCAACGTTATGCCGGGAACCGGCGCCGAAGATGATCTCGGGGGAAACGAACTTTCGCAGCTGACTCAAATCGTGGCTCATACAACGGCCTGAAATTTCTTGTTATGGAATGGCGATCAGCCTACTGCATTGCCGGGTTAATGCAATGCGACCTGCGATCAGCTCAGCCGCTGATAGAAGGCATGCTCGGCGCGCAGAGCCTCGGCCAGATTGGTAGCCTGACGGAAACCGTGGCGTTCCTCGGCGAACAGGTGATATTCGACCAGCAAACCGCGCTGACGCAGCGCCTCGACCATACTTTCGGTCTGACTCGGCACCACCACCGCATCCAGCGCGCCCTGGAAGAAAATCACCGGCACCCTGATCCGTTCGGCCTGCAACAAGGGGGTGCGATCCTGGTAGCGCTCGGCATCCTGCTGCGGGTCGCCGATCAGCCAGTCCAGGTAATCTGCCTCGAACTTGTGGGTCACCCGGCGCAGCGCCAGCGGGTCGCTGACCCCGTAGAGACTGGCGCCGCCACGCAACTGCGGCAATTCGGCCAGTGCACGCAGCGCGCTGAAGCCACCGGCACTGCCGCCACGCACGAAGACGCGTTGCGGATCGATACGGCCATCAGCGGCCAGTGCGTCGATGGTGGCACGGATGTCCTCGACCTCCAGTTCGCCCCACTGGCCAGCCAAACGCAGGCGATAGTCGCGGCCGTAGCCACTGCTGCCACGGTAGTTGAGATCGAGCACTGCGAAGCCGCGTAGCGTCCAGAAGGCGATACGCGGATCGAACACCGGGTAGCAGGCCGAAGTCGGACCGCCGTGCAGGAAGATCACCAGTGGCGGGCGCTCGGGCCCATCAATCGGCGCATAGAAAAAACCATGACAATGTTCGCCCTGCCCGACCCTGCAGCTCAGGGCCTCAGGACGGGAAAGCTGCCGTTCGGGCAAGGGCTGCTCGCCGCCAGCGAGTATGCGCAGTGCGCCATCGCTGCGGCGAATGGCGAGCACCGCCGGCAAGCGATCCGGTGCGGCAGCGATGCAGTAGAAATATTCGCTGTCGGCAGCCAGGGAGCGGAAGCGAGTGAAGTCTTCAGCCAGCCGCCGTGTCGCCTTTACGTAGGGTGTCGCGGGGCCGCCCAAGCTGTGCGCACCGATTGTTTTGCCGTCGAGATCGCTGGTGCGCACGGCGCACCCTACCAGCGCGCCGACACCCTGCTCGAAACGGGTCAGCAGAAGCTCGTCACTCTCCATCGGTAAATAGGTTCTGCCTCCCAGTTGCCAGGGAGCTGAGGCGTGATCAAAGGGCGCTGCGTCCAGCATGGTTCCCTCATCGACGCACTCAGGCTGCCACCAGCCCGCTTTGTCGCTCAACACCCACAGCCGGCCCTGCGCATCGAAACGTGGCTGCTGCAGAGCCTGATCGCTGCCCTGCCCGGCCAGCACGCGGGTACGTTCGCCGGACTCACGCTGGCACAGGCGCGTGGCGAGCCAGGGCTGGTACGGGCGATCCCACTCGATCCACGCCAGACGCTGGCCGCTAGGGTCGGCCACCGGTGCGGCATAAAAGTCCGCGCCCTCGATCAGTACCTGGCGATGTTCGGTGAGACCGATACGCACCAGGCGATGCACCACTGCGCCGCCTTCATGGCTTTCCTCCACGGCCAACAGCGCCTGCCAGGCGGGCACGAAGGACAAGTCGCCATAACGGCAGTGAGGTTGATCGGTGATCAGGTAGGGTGCGCCATGCGCACCGACGTCCAGGCCAATATCGATGCGATAGACCTGCTGATCACGCTCATTGACGAAGGCCACGCCCAGCTCCGTGGCGCAGCAGGCGCCGCCGCCGTACTCATAGACCCGGCTGCGCACAGAAAACCCCGGCGGCGTCAGCTCACACACAACGCCGTAGCGGCAGAAGAACAGCCCGCAACGCGCCAGAGCGGGATCGAACGCCACCCACAGCACGCCGCCATGAGCAGCGTGCAGCTCGGCGAAGTCGGCGCTGGCCGCTGCAGCCTGTTCGGCGCTCCAGATCGAGTCGGGATCGCTCACGCCTTGCATATGATCCGCGAGGCCTTCTCGTTGCGGTACTGCAGGGCATCCAGCCCCAGTGGCGCCTCATCGGCCTGCTGGCGGGCAGCGAGAATCACGCCATGGTGCGCCGACTTGCTGCACACCGGGTCGGCGTTACTGGCATCGCCGGTGAGCATGAAGGCCTGGCAGCGACAGCCGCCGAAATCCTTGTGCTTCTCGTCGCACGAACGGCACGGCTCGGGCATCCAGTCGTCACCGCGGAAGCGGTTGAAGCCGAATGAATCGCGCCAGATATGTTCGAGACTGTGCTCGCGCACATTGGGAAACTGCACCGGCAGCTGTCGCGCGCTGTGACATGGCAATGCCGTGCCATCCGGGGTGATGTCGAGAAACAGATTGCCCCAGCCGTTCATGCAGGCCTTGGGGCGCTCCTCGTAGTAATCCGGGGTGACGAAGATCAGCTTGCACGGATGCTTCTCGGCCGCCAGTTTGTCGCGCCACTGATTGGTGATGCGCTCGGCACGTTCCAATTGCGTGCGGGTCGGCAGCAAGCCAGCCCGGTTGAGTTCCGCCCAGCCGTAGAACTGGCAGGTGGCGAGCTCGACGAAATCTGCCTCCAGCTCCAGGCACAGCTCGATGATGCGCTCGATATTGTCGATGTTGTGCCGGTGAGTGACGAAGTTGAGCACCATCGGGTAGCCATGGGCCTTGACCGCGCGGGCCATGGCCAGCTTCTGCGCGAAGGCCTTCTTCGAGCCGGCCAGCAGGTTGTTCACCTCCTCGTCGGCGGCCTGGAAGCTGATCTGGATATGATCGAGCCCGGCTTCGGCGAACGCGGCGATGCGCGCTTCGGTGAGGCCGATGCCGGAGGTGATCAGGTTGTTGTAGTAGCCCAGGCCGCGCGCCGCCGCGATCAGCTCGGCCAGATCCTGGCGCACCAGCGGCTCGCCACCGGAGAAGCCCAGCTGCGCCGCCCCCAGTTCACGCGCCTGACGGAATACCTCGATCCATTCGGCGGTGCTGAGCTCCGCGCCCTGCCGTGAAAAATCCAGCGGGTTGGAACAGTACGGGCACTGCAGCGGGCAGCGGTAGGTCAGCTCCGCCAGCAACCAAAGGGGTGGGCCAACCTGTACGCCCGGCTTAGCGAAGCTCGATCCAAAACTGAGCATGGGCCACCTCCATGAAGGCGATGATGTCTTCGTCGATACCGGGCACATCGGGGAAGCGCTGGTGCAGGTTGCCGATGATCTCGGCCACCGAGCGCTTACCGTCGACCTGCTGGAGAATCTCGCCGGCGCTGTCGTTGAGCTTGATCATGCCTTCCGGATAGAGCAGCACGTGGCAGCCCTGCGCCGGTTCGAACTGCAGGCGGAAGCCGCGGCGGATGGCGGGTACGCTGGGCAGAAGATTGGCAGTCATAGAACGGACTCCGTCATGGTGCGCACGGCGCACCCTACAACAGGCTCAACACTAGGGTGCGCCACACGCACCGACACATCGAGGTTCATAGCGCGATCCCTCGATGCCAGACGCGCTCGTCGGTCACCGTGTGATACGGCGGGCGCTGCAGTTCGTAGGCCATGCTCATGGCGTCGAGCATGCTCCACAGCACATCCAGCTTGAACTGCAGGATGTTCAACATGCAGTCCTGCGATTCGCGAGTGCGGTAGTGTTCGAGGGTGATGCGCAGGCCATGCTCGACATCGCGGCGCGCCTGGCTCAGACGATTGCGGAAGTAGTCGTAGCCGGTGGCATCGATCCACGGGTAGTGCTGCGGCCAGGCGTCCAGGCGCGACTGGTGGATGGTCGGGGCGAACAGCTCGGTCAGCGAGCTGCTGGCCGCTTCCTGCCAGCTCGCACGGCGGGCGAAGTTGACGTAGGCGTCGACGGCGAAGCGCACGCCGGGCAGCACCAGCTCCTGCGACAGCACCTGCTCGCGGTCGAGGCCGACGGACTCGGCCAGGCGCAGCCAGGCCTCGATACCACCCTCCTCACCCGGCCCACCGTCATGGTCGAGGATGCGCTGAATCCACTCGCGCCGGGTTTCGCGATCCGGGCAGTTGGCGAGGATCGCCGCATCCTTGAGCGGGATGTTGACCTGATAGTAGAAACGATTGGCTACCCAGCCCTGGATCTGCTCGCGGGTGGCGCGCCCTTCGTACATGGCGCGGTGGAACGGATGATGGATGTGGTACAGCGCGCCCTTGGCGCGCAGCGCCTGCTCGAATTCGGCAGGTGTCATGGCAGCTTGGCTCATCAGAACTCCCCGGTGCGCACAGCTTACAAAACGATGCTCATGCCATCGAACGCGACCTCGATGCCGTGCGCGTCAAGTTCGGTGCGCTCGGGCGAATCCAGGTCGAGAATCGGGTTGGTGTTGTTGATATGGATAAGGACCTTGCGTGCCGAAGGCAGGCCGTCGAGCACCTCGATCATGCCGCCCGGGCCGCTCTGGCAAAGGTGGCCCATCTCACTGCCGAGCTTCTCGCCGACCTCGCACACGCGCATCTCGTCGTCGCGCCACAGGGTGCCATCGACCAGCAGGCAATCGGCACGGCGCATCCAGCCCAGCAACTGCTCGTCCACCTGGCCCAAGCCGGGGGCGTAGAAAAGACTGCGGCCGCTGCGCCGGTCCTCGATGAACAGGCCGATGTTGTCCCCCGGGTGCGGGTTGCCCCGGTGCGGCGAATACGGCGGCGCGCTGCTGCGCAGGGCGATGGCGGTGATGCTCAGCGCCGGACAGGCCGGAATGCCGAAGGGTTTTGCATCCAGCTCGATCAATTGGTGCTGCAGGCCGCCATTCCAGTGGCCGAGCATGTTGAACAGCGGAAAGCCGGTGGTCAGGTCCTGATGGACCATCTCGGTACACCAGACCTGATGCGGGCAGCCTTCGCGCAGGGTCAGCAGACCGGTGCAATGGTCGATCTGGCTATCGAGCAGGACGATGCCGGCAATCGCCGTGTCGCGCAGCTTGCGCGCTGGTTGCAGCGCCGGAAAGGCTTCGATCTGCGCACGGATATCCGGCGAGGCATTGCACAGGATCCACTGCTCACCGTCATCGGAAATGGCGATGGACGATTGCGTGCGCGGCTGCGCGCGCAGGGTACCGGCGCGCACGCCACGGCAGTTGCGGCAGTTGCAGTTCCACTGGGGAAAACCGCCGCCAGCGGCGGAACCGAGAATCTGGATATGCATGGAAGTCACCAGCGGGGATGCCCCGGACGAACCGGGGCCAGGAGCGGTCAACGGTTGGCGAAATACATCGTCACTTCGAAGCCAATACGCAGATCGGTGTAGGCGGGTTTAGTCCACATGATGCGGTCCTCTTTTTATGGCGCCGGGGCATTCCGGCAACCCCATTAAGCCCCCGCCAGGCAAGAGGCCAAATGGTACTTTGGGATGAATCGGCACTGGCATTGGTAGGTGACGCTATCAGTAGGCATGCCTCGCGCCTGGAAGGTTCCAGTCATCGCCTGGCCTGAAACATGCGCCAATAAAAAACGCGGCCGAAGCCGCGTCGCGATAAGGGTCTGCTGCCGTACAGGCTGATGGCTGCCTGCAGATCCACCCGGGTAGGGTCCTTCGCCGTGCAAGGGCGGCGTGCCGGAGCGAGCGCGCCGCGTCATGGGTTGATCAGACTCAGAAGAACCCGAGCGGATTGATGTCATAGCTCACCAGCAGATTCTTGGTTTGCTGGTAGTGGTCGAGCATCATCTTGTGGGTTTCACGGCCGACACCGGACTTCTT
>NZ_FOXK01000007.1:0-302097 GCF_900115695.1 Ectopseudomonas toyotomiensis | reverse complement strand
CATTCGAACGCATGCATCAGCGGATGCAGGTGCATCCAGAGATGATGGTCAGGCGCCGCTCCATCGTCGAACATCCCTTCGGCAACCTGAAGCAATGGATTTTGGGTAATGGTCGCTTCCTGCTCCGACAACTGCAGGGCGCTCGGACGGAAATGGCCCTGGCGGTCAACGCCTACAACCTGAAGCGTGCCATCAATGTGATGGGTGCCCGTCGGTTGATCGAGCTGTTGGGGTAAATCCCGCTTTCCATTTCCATGCTTCAAAAACACCAACGCCCCGAACCAGTCGGGGCGTTGGATTTTTCTGGCGTCAGTGCGTTTTCACACGCTCTGGGCCGGTTTCTGTCTGTTGTTACCGGCTGCTTTGGGCTTGCTGTGGGTCACTTCTTGCTCGTGCAGAACTTGGCCCATTCCGCCATCAGTGCCCTGCGCTTCTCCAGAAGGTCGGAGCGCGAATAGGCCGCCTCGGTCTGGTCGCGTTCATCATGGGCAAGCGCAAGCTCGCATACCTCTCGCGGGTAGTTGGTGCATTCGTTTGCCCAGTCCCGGAAGGTCGATCGAAAGCCATGTCTCGTGATGTCTGCATACCCCAGCTTGTGCAGCAGGTTGCGTATGGCGTTGCCATGCATGACACCATTCTTCCCTTGCCCAGGGAAAAGATATATTGAATGAGTCGTATTCATGATATTCAGCATCTCGACTACCGGGGGCGATAGAGGAATGACGAAAGGTTTTCGCATCTTCATGCGCTCAGCCGGCAGTGCCCAAGTGCCAGTTTCGAGGTCAAACTCAGACCATTGAGCATGTTGGATCATGTGGTAACGAGCACCGGTTAGAATCAGTAATCTGGTTGCGATGGCGTCACGTGTATCGATGTTGGCCAGGGTGGATATCAGCTTCGGAGTGTCTTTCCACTGCAGTGCTGGGAAGTGCTGGCGCTGTCTGGCCTTCTTCTTCTCTGCCTTGCTCAGCAAATTGTCCAGGTGTCCGCGCCAGCGGGCAGGATTGTCCCCCTCGCGTAAGCGCCGAGCCTTGGCTGCATCTAGTATTTGCTCGATCTGGCCCCTGATTTCATCAGCAGTCCGGGTCTTGGTTACCCAGATGGGTTGCAATGCAGCAAGCACATGCTCGGTGCTGATGATGTCAGCCGACAACTTGCCCATGGTCGGGAAGGCGTAGAGCTCCAGTTTGCGCAGCCAGCCTTTCCGCCACTTCTCAGACCAACTACCGCCGTGTGCTTGTTGGTATTCGCGAGCGAGATCTTCGAACGTCGTGCGACGTGCTGCAGCCTGGCGTTCGGCTTCGCGCTTGGCTTCCTTTGCCGCATCGCGGGTTGCCAGTGGGTCGCTTCCGGACGCTAGAAGCTTGCGTTGATCGGCGGCTAACTGCCGGGCTTGGCTGAGTGTGACGGCCGGAAAGGGGCCTAGCCCCATTTCGCGGCTGCGGCCATCCAGCTTGTAGCGAAAGATCCAGCTGGTTCCGCCGCTCTTGGATACCTGGAAGTACAGGCCATCGCCATCATTGGTTTTTCCTGGCGTTGCAGCCTTGGCTATCGACTCCACGGTCTTGCTGGTCAGCTTGCCCATTACTCGCTCCTACTCCAACCCACACCCCTCGACCCACACTTTGACCCACACCTTGGTCGCGGATTTTATGGATGGTTACTGGATGTCTTAGGACGAATGCTAAGCTGCAGGGCCTGTATTTGCTAGTGCTGTAGGATCTTGTCGGATTTCTTCGGGCAATAAAAAAGCCGGCTTGTGGCCGGCTTTTCGGAGGTGGTCAGGACTTATTTTTGGTAAGCCGCGACTGCCTTGTTGATCAGGCCGCGGGCTTCTTCAGCGCCGCCCCAGCCTTCTACCTTGACCCACTTGCCCTTCTCCAGATCCTTGTAGTTCTCGAAGAAGTGCTTGATCTGCTCGATCAGCAGCGCGGGCAGGTCGGTGTATTCCTGAACGTCCTTGTACAGAACGGTCAGCTTGTCGTGCGGAACGGCAACCAGCTTGGCGTCGCCGCCGGCTTCGTCGCTCATGTGCAGTACGCCGACCGGACGGGCGCGGATCACCGAACCCGGCGCGACCGGATAAGGGGTCACGACCAGCACGTCGAGGGGGTCGCCGTCGTCAGCCAGGGTGTGCGGGATGAAGCCATAGTTGGCCGGGTAGAACATCGGGGTGGCCATGAAGCGATCAACCATCAGGCAATCGGTGTCGTGGTCGATTTCGTATTTGATCGGCGCGTGGTTGGCCGGGATTTCGATGGCAACGTAGATGTCGTTCGGCAGGTCTTTACCAGCCGGGATCTTGCTGTAGCTCATGGGGAAACTCCCAGGGAGGGCCAAAAAAGTGGGGCGCATTATAGGCGTATTCGCAATGCGTTACTACGGCGGACTACTCAGCCATTGGTCGCGTTTTCGACCGCCTTGTAGTCGGGGTGTTCCGCTTGCAGACGCTGCAATCGCGCCAGGCTGTCCTGGCGGTAGAACAGGGCCAGTTGCCGGTAGACCTCGGGGAAGGCGTCGGCCAGCAGATCCGGTGCGGTGAAGAAGTATTCGCTGGTCACCGCGAAGAATTCCGCCGGATCTTCGGCTGCGTAAGGGTCGATGGCGGTTTCCGCCTCAGGATTGGCGTCCAGCTCGGCGTTCAGTGCGTCATAGGCGCTCTGCATGGCCTTGGCCCAGTCCTGCACACGCATGTCGCGGTGCAGCGGCGGCAGGCCATTGGCGCCGCCTTCGAGCATGTCCAGCTTGTGCGCCAGTTCGTGGATCACCAGGTTGTAGCCTTCCCAGCCACCGCTGGCCTCGACACCGGGCCAGGCGAGGATCACCGGGCCTTGCTGCCAGGCCTCGCCGCTGCGCGCGTCGTCCCATTCGTGCTCGATGCCGCTGGCGTCGCGGTGGCGCTGTGGGCTCACGAAGTCATCCGGGTAGAGGACGATTTCGTGAAAACCCCGGTACCAGTCCAGATCGCCCAGGTGCAGCAGTGGCAACTGCGCCTGGGCGGCCAGCAGCAGGTGCTCGACCGGGCCGAGCGCCAGCCCTGGTAGGGCGGTCAGGTGCTTGTCATGCAGAAACAGCACGGCGCGTTCGCGCAACAGCTGCTCTTCGTGCTCGTCGAGGCCATCGAGAATCGGCAGGCGTCTGCGTACTTCGGCCCAGTGGGCGGGATCTACAGGGTTGTTTGCGAGGGTGCGACGACGGCGCCAGGCCTTGAAGGACCACATGCATGCGGGCTCGTTGGGAGGACCACGCCACCATAAGGGCGCCAGGCGCTCGCCACAAGTCGGCATAAAGGCTGCAAAGCTCCTTGCAGCTTCGCTGCAGCAGGAGGGCTGAGCATGGCGCTGCAACTGCTGGAACACCCTGGAATCACGCTGGCGTCCGGCACCGGACTGGACTTGCCGCACCAGGCCGCGCGGGCTCGAGCGATGTGGCTGGCCGGTCGCCAGCAGCGTCCGCCGTTGCTGCTGGTCGTATTGCTTTGGGCACGCCACTGCCCCGATGTGGTGCAAAGCCTGGAGCGTCATCTGGACGCCCTGTTCGCCGATTTTCGCTGTACGCCTGAGGGCTGGAGTGAAACCCAGGCGGCGCGCCAGGTACTGGCCGCACTGAATCTCCAGCTGTTTCGCCGGCAGCAGACTGGGCAGGGCGTCGCCGACTTGCATGCCGGTGTGCTGCTGATGCAGGGCGATGAGTTGCAGTTTCTGCAGGCGGGCAGTGTTGGCCTGGCGCGAGCAGACAAAGGCGCTTTGCAGATCCTGGCAGGTCGTGAGGGGCAGGCTCTCGGCGCCCAGGCCGAGCTGGCGCTGGTTCAGCACAATCTGTTGCCCAGCTGTGGCGAGCATCTGCTGCTGGCGCCGCAACCGCTGCTCGATGTGAGTGATCTGCAAGGGCTATGTATCCAGGCGCAGGGCGGCTTGTGCGAGCGGTTGCAACCGCTGTTGCAGGCCCCCGGCGCTGCGGTGCTGCTCGGCGTGGGGGAAACCCAGTGCCTGACGCCGGCGCCGTCCGCTGCGCCGCGCCCGGCGCTGGCGCAGATCGCCTGCGGCCAGCAGCTCGATGGTTGGACGCTGTTGCGTCAATGTCCTTATGGGCCGCCCGGGCGGCTGTATATCGGGCGTGATGAGTCCGGACGGGAAGCCGTGCTCTGGTTCGCCGAGGAAGATGCAGGCGAAGCCTTCTGGCAGCGCGAGTGGGCGTTGCGGCGCAGTCCGCAGCAGGCGTTGCCGCAGGTGCTGTCGCCGCATCAGACGCGCAGTCACGCGTATCTGGTCCTGGCCAAGCCGCCCCGCGGCATGCGCAATCTGTTCGATTGGGTGGCCGCCCATGGCGCGCCGGATACACAGACGCTGATGGGGGTGGTGACGCAACTGATCGCAGCCGTGCGTTCGTTGCAGCGCCGTGGCATGCAGGGGCTGTGGCTGAACCCCAGGCAGATTCTGCTCGGTGATGACGGGAGGGTGCTGTTTCTGCCGGGCGCAGCTGCGATTCTGCCCGGTGTAGCGCGTCAGCCTTTGCCTGAGCAGGCTGTACCGCTGGCGCCGGAACTGCGCAGCGGCCGTGCGCTGGATGGTCGTGCCGATCAGTTTGCCCTGGCGGCGCTGGTCTATTGGCTTATGAGTGGGCAATGGCCGGAGGCGGCGCGAAGTGACGTCAGGCCCGGACACTGCTATGTGCCGCTGGCGACCTTTACCGGGCATGTGCCGCAGGGCTGGGACGGCGTGCTCGCCCGGGCTCTGGCGCCACAGCCACAGGCACGTTTCGAGGCGCTGTCGGAGTTTCAGCTGGCATTGCAGCAGCCCCTGCAGGCGCGTCGCAGTCAGGCGCTGCGGCGTGTGCCAATGCAGCCGGCACGCCTGGCTGCGCTGGGCCTGGTCACGTTGCCATTGCTGCTGGGGCTGCTGCTCAGTCTTGGTGGCTGATAGGCAGCCGCTGCGCCTGTGAGTCGATCAATCGGAATTGATCGGCAGTACGTAGTTCTTGAACTGTTCGTCCTCGACGAAGCCGATGGACTCGTAGACCTTCTGCGCCACCTCGTTGTCGCGGCTGGTGGCCACGCGCATGCGCACGGCGTTGGTTTCCTTGGCCATTTGCTTGGCGGTGTGCAGCAGGCGGTCGGCAACCAGTTGGCGGCGAGCATCCTCGGCCACGTAGATGTCGTTGAGAATCCACACGCGCTTGAGCGACAGCGACGAATAGCTGGGGTAGAGCTGGCAGAAGCCGAGCAGCTTGTCTTCATCATCGGCCAGAGCCAGGTAGATCACCGACTCCTTGCGGCGCAGGCGCTTCTCGAGGAACTTGCGTGACGACTCGGGGTAGGGCAGCTCGTTATAGAACTCGCGGTATTTGACGAACAGCGGGGTCAACAGGTCCAGGTGCTCCAGGGTGGCTTGGACGATGCGCATGGTGGGCCTCGGCTTCTCTCTGTAATGGGGCAGGAGTGGCGATGCAGCTGTTGTGCCAGCGGGTCAGTCGATGCTGCCTCAAAGCCAGTTGAAAGCGCAATCAAAGCAAGCGTTTGATTTAGCATCCAGCCCTAACAGTCTCTGAGAGCTGGATGCTGTCATACCGCTTTAGAAAAAGCCCAGCGGATTGATGTCATAGCTCACCAGCAGATTCTTGGTTTGCTGGTAGTGGTCGAGCATCATCTTGTGGGTTTCACGGCCGACACCGGACTTCTTGTAACCACCAAAGGCGGCGTGCGCCGGGTACAGGTGGTAGCAGTTGGTCCAGACGCGGCCGGCCTTGATTGCGCGGCCCATGCGGTAGGCGACGTTCATGTCGCGGCTCCACACGCCGGCGCCGAGGCCGAACTCGGTGTCGTTGGCGATTGCCAGGGCTTCGGCTTCGTCCTTGAAGGTGGTCACACCGATCACCGGGCCGAAGATCTCTTCCTGGAACACGCGCATCTTGTTGGTACCCTTGAGCAGGGTCGGCTGGATGTAGTAACCACTGGCCAGGTCGCCGTCCAGGCGCTCGGCGGCGCCACCGGTAAGCACCTGCGCACCTTCCTGCTGGGCGATCTCCAGGTAGCTGAGGATCTTGTCGAACTGCTGCTGCGAGGCCTGGGCGCCTACCATGGTCTCGGTGTCCAGCGGGTTGCCACGCTTGATCTGTTTGACCTTCTTCATCACCTCGGCCATGAAGGCATCGTAAATCGACTCCTGCACCAGCGCGCGCGACGGGCAGGTGCACACCTCGCCCTGGTTGAAGAAGCCCAGCACCAGGCCTTCGGCAGCCTTCTCGATGAAGGCCGGCTCGGCGTTCATGATGTCGGCGAAGAAGATGTTCGGCGATTTGCCACCCAGCTCGACGGTGCTCGGGATGATGTTCTCGGCGGCGCATTTGATGATGTGCGAGCCGACCGGGGTGGAGCCGGTGAAGGCGATCTTGGCGATGCGTTTGCTGGTGGCCAGCGCTTCACCGGCCTCACGACCGTAGCCCTGGACGATGTTGAGTACGCCCGGTGGCAGCAGGTCGCCGATCAGCTCGACGAAGAGCGTGATCGACAGCGGCGTCTGCTCGGCTGGTTTGAGCACTATGGCGTTGCCAGCAGCCAGTGCCGGCGCGAGTTTCCACGCGGCCATCAGCAGCGGGAAGTTCCACGGAATGATCTGCCCGACCACGCCGAGCGGCTCGTGAAAGTGATAAGCAACGGTGCCGTCGTTGATCTCGGCGGTGCTGCCTTCCTGGGCGCGGATGCAGCCGGCGAAGTAGCGGAAGTGGTCGGCGGCCAGCGGCACGTCGGCATTCAGCGTCTCACGCACGGCCTTGCCGTTGTCCCAGGTTTCGGCCACGGCCAGCAGTTCGAGGTTGGCTTCGATGCGGTCGGCGATCTTCAGCAGGATGTGCGAGCGCTCCTGCACGCTGGTGCGCCCCCAGGCATCGGCCGCAGCGTGGGCAGCATCCAGCGCCTTGTCGATGTCGGCAGCGTTGGAACGGGGGAATTCGGCGATCACCGAGCCATCGACCGGGCTGGTGTTGCTGAAGTACTGGCCGCTGAGCGGGGCGACGAATTCGCCGCCGATATAGTTGCCGTAGCGTGGTTTGAGGGTGACGACGGCGCCTGGGGTACCCGGTTTCGCGTAAATCATGATGCTGACCTCTCTTGTTAGGGGAGCCGGCGAGCGCGGTGCCTGCCGGCTGAGGTTGTCAGACGCCTTGCGGGGTTTCCCCGCGCTTGAGGCGGGCATTGATGTCGTCTATCACTGCCGGCAGTTCGTTGATGGTGTCGATCAGGTAGTGCGGGCGTGAGCCTTCGAACAGTTGGGCGATGCGCACGCGTTCCTTGGCCAGTTGCTCGGCAGGCAGAGCCTTGAATTGCGCGTAGGTCAGACCCAGGGCATTGCCCGAACAGGTCAGGGCGACTGTCCACATGCCGGCGCTACGCCCCTCGAGAATGCCGGGCGTGGTGTCGTCGACCTTGACGCAGGCCGCCACATCGCTGATGCCCAGCGCGATAACGTTGGCCAGCGCCTGGGCCGGGTAAGGGCGGCCATTGGGCACTTCATCGGTGGCGACCACGTGGTCGGCGACGTAGCCGTTGCGTTCGGCCAGTTGCACTACTTTTTCCATCACCACCGCCGGGTAGCCGGAGCAGGAGCCGATTTTCAGGCCCTGGTTACGCAGGCTGGTGATGGTATCGAGCGCACCGGGGATCAGTGCGGAATGTTCGGCGATCTTGGCGATCTGCAGCGGCATAAAACGTTCGTAGATCGCGGTGACGTCGTCATCAGTGGGCAGGCGGCCGAAGGCGGCGCGGTAGCGCTCGGCGATCTCCACCACGTTGCACAGGGTACGGATGTGATCCCACTTACCCATGCCCATGGGGCCGCGAGCTTCGGCCAGGCTGACCTCGACGCCGAACTCGGCGAAGGCCTCAACGAAGATCTGGGTCGGCGCGAAGGAGCCGAAGTCGACCACGGTGCCGGCCCAGTCGAGGATCGCGGCTTGCAGTTGGCGGGGTTGCTGATAGTTCATTGCAGTGACTCCTGTTGCTTGCGGGGAAGGTTGGACGCTTCAGGCCTTGAGGCGGGCGTTGCTGACATGGGAGCTGGGGTTGCATGCGGCGGTTTGGCTGTCGGCCCGCTTGTCCGGCCGGCTGTTCCAGTAGGGAAGCATCAGGGCGGTGGCGATCAGGGCAGTGCCGGTGAATACCAGGAACACGCTTTCGGTATCGAAGTAGCCGGGCAGCAGGCCGCCGAGGATCGCGCCGATCGAGCCACAGCCGTTGACGAACCCAGCCGCGGTACCGGCGGTCCCCTTGCCGTAGTCGATGGCGGCGGCACCGCTGATCATCGAGTCTGGCCCGTACAGGGTCAGGCCCATCATGAACAGCAGGGCGACTACCACCAGTACGCTGCCGCTCTGCATCGCCGGGACGAACAGCGCCAGGCAGGCGGTCAGGGCCAGCAGGCTGATCACGCAGGCAGGGAAGCGGCGGGCGCCGAACAGCTTGTCCGAGATCAGGCCGAGGAGAATCGGGCCGACCAGGCCGGCGACCTCGAAGGACGTGGGGACGATGGCCGAGGCGACCTTACCGATCTCCGGCATGCGCTCGTAGACCATGACCGGGCCCCAGAACAGGATGGCGTAGCGCGCCGGCTTGAGCAGGAAGTAGGCAAGACCGAGCACCAGCACGGTGCGGTTCTTGAGGATGGTCTTCAGGCAACTGCCGAAGCTGGCGTGGCGACCGCTGTCATCGTGTTGTGGCGCATCGGCGTCTTCCACCGGCGGCAGGCCGACGTCCTGCGGGGTATTGCGCTGGAGCAGGAAGAACAGCACGGCGACCCCGGCGACCACTATGGCGCTGGAGAAGAATGCCGCGCGCCAGTCGCCATAGACCTGATAGGCCCACCAGCCGGCGAAGGGGGAGGCAACCAGGCCGCCGAAAGCATAGCAACTGCTCCACAGGCCGAGCACGCGACCACGTTCGCCGGTAGCGAAGAAGCTGCCGAGGTTTTTGCACAGCCCCGACCAGCCAGTGGACTGCGCCAGGCCCTGGATTACCATACAGGTGGCGAAGATCGGCAGAGTGGCGAAGCTACCCATGATCAATGCCACCACGGCTGAGATCAGCAGACCTCCGAGCACTACCACGCGTGGGCCGAAACGGTCGGCGAGGATGCCCCAGGTGAACTGACCGACGGCGTAGGCGCCCAGGTAGAGCGCGTCGAGGTTGGCCATGGTGGCCTTTTCCAGCTCGAAGTCGGGGTCATCGGCGATGCCCAGCTTGGCTACCGAGAAGGCCTTGCGGGTGAAGTAGAAGGCGGCATAGGCCAGCCAGGTTATGGCGAATATCTGCATGCGCCAACGCTGAGCAGGGTTATTGCCGAGGTTGAACAGGGGAAAACCGGATGTCTGATTCACGTTACTGACCTCTGAGTTGAATGTGCTGGCAGTTCAAGGGATGGCTGCTTTTGTTGTTGTCAAAGCACTTCTGGCGCCGTCTTGGCGGACGGTCTGGATCAGATCAATCGAGGCCCGGTGGGCTTGGCGTCCTGCCGGGTTGCCCTGCCTGGCAGGGCGGGCAACAGCCGGTCTCGTACAGCAGGTCTGCACCCATGGCAGTGTTGGCCTGGGCGCTGTGGTTCAGTTCGCCGGACTGCAGTCGTCGACGCCCATTACCGCCAGGGTGTCGGCGACGGCACGCAACAGCTGGCCAACGATGCGTTCGTCGATCTGGCCGATGCAGCCGATGCGGAAGCTCTCGGCAATGGTCAACTTGCCGGGGTAGATGACGAACTGGCGGGCCTTGAGCTCGTCGTAGAAACGCTTGAACTGGAAGTTCGGGTGAGTAGGACTGAAGAAAGTGGTGATGATCGGCGATAGCCAGCGGTCTTCCAGAAGCGTTTGAAAGCCCATGGCACGCATGCCGGCCACCAAGGTGTCGCGGTTGTTCGTGTAACGTGCCTGGCGTCCGGCCACTCCCCCTTCCTCGGCGTGCTGCTCGAGCGCCTTGCGGAAGGCCACCACGCTGTGGGTGGGCGGGGTGAAGCGCCACTGCCCGGTGCGCTCCATGTATTGCCACTGCTCCAGAAGATCCAGGCTCAGGGAATGGGCGCGGCCTTTGGACTGCTCCAGCAGTGCGCGGCGAATAATCACGAAACCGAAACCGGGAATGCCCTCGATGCACTTGTTGGCCGAGGAGACCATGACGTCGAAGGGAATCTTGTCGACGGTCAGCGGCACTGCGCCGAACGAGCTCATGGCGTCGACGATCAGGCCCTTGCCGCGCGCCTTGACCACATCGGCGATCTCGCGCAGCGGGTTGAGGATGCCCGAGCTGGTTTCGCAGTGGACCAGGAACACATCGGTGACATCCGGATGGCGCTCCAGCAGCTCGGCGACTTCCTCCGGTTGTGGCGGCAGATAGTCGCCTTTGTCTAGGGCGATGTAGTCGCGGCCAAGGTAATCGAGGATCTGTGTGGCCCGCTTGCCATAGGCGCCGTTCATCAGCACCAGAGCCTTGCCATCGCGGGCGATGGCGGTGGCCAGCGCCGCTTCCACGGCGAAGGTGCCGCTACCTTGCAGGGGGACGCAGGCGTAGCTGTCGTCGTGCACGCCTGCCATGGCCAGCAGGCCCTGGCGGATCTCCGCAGTGACGCGGTTGAAGTCGGCGTCCCACGAGCCCCAGTCGCGCAGCATGGCCTGCTTGGTGGTCAGCGAGGTGGTCAGTGGGCCGGGGGTCAGCAGGTAGGGTTCGCCCAGGGCGGGGGCGGCGATGGCGGGGCGGGCGGTGAGAAATTCGGCTTTGCTCATGATCGTCTCCGGTGAGGTGCGGCAGTACGCCGCGCTGGAGACGATCAAAACAATTGGCGATGAATAAATAAAATCGATTTATAGTATTTCAAAAAAAAGCTGAGCTTATTAATAGAGGTGCCTATGGCCGTCTCCCACGCCCAACTGCGGGCCTTTCATGCCGTAGCCCAGACGGGCAGCTTCACCCGTGCGGCCGAGCGCCTGTTCCTCAGCCAGCCAGCTGTTTCCGACCAGGTACGCAAGCTGGAGGAGCAGTACGGCGTGCTGCTGTTCAATCGCACCAAGCGCACGGTGCAACTCACCGAGCTGGGAGAGCGCCTGCTCGGCATCACTCAGCGCCTCTATGCGGTAGCGGCCGAAGCGCAGGAACTGCTCTCCAGCTCGCGTGCACTGCAGACCGGAAGTCTCACCCTGGCGGTGGATTCGCCTGTGCATGTGTTGCCGTTCATCGGTCAATTCAACGACCGTTATCCGGGTATACGCTTCAACGTGGTCACTGGTAACACAGACGAGGCGCTGGCTCGGTTGTTCGCCTACCAGGCCGACTTCGCCGTACTCGGCCGTCCGATTCAAGATGAGGCGTTGGTGAGTGTCGTGTTGAGCAGTTCACCCTTGTTGGCTTTCGTCGCCGCCGATCATCCGTTGGCTGCGCGTGAATCGATTGTGTTGGCTGATCTCGATGATCAACCCTTGGTGTTACGTGAACGGGGTTCAATGACGCGTCAGCTGATCGAACTGGAGCTCCAGCGTGAAGGACTTCGCCTGCGCTCAGCGATCGAGGTGGAGGGGCGCGAGGCCGTGTTCGAGACAGTTGCTGGCGGGCTTGGCATAGGCATTGTCTCGGCTGCAGAGTTTGGGAGCAGCCGTAGCCTGCATGCATTGCCTATTCTCGATTGCCGCCAGCGCATGACTGAAACAATGGTGTGCCTACGCGAGCAGAGCTCACGACGCATCATCGAGACCTTTCTTGAATTGGTACGGTCGAACGTCGGCATCTGATGCAGGTGCCTACGGCCTGAAGGCGCTGTGCTAACCTGCCGCCATCGCTTCACGCCCTATTGTTGGGCATGTTCAGAGGTCATCAATGCACATCCATATTCTCGGCATCTGCGGCACTTTCATGGGGTCGCTGGCTGTTCTGGCCAAAGAGCTCGGCCATCGCGTCACCGGCTCCGATGCCAACGTTTACCCGCCCATGAGCACTCAGTTGGAAGCCCAGGGCATCGAGCTGATGCAGGGTTTTGACCCGGCGCACCTGCAGCCGGCTCCGGATCTGGTGGTGGTGGGCAATGCCATGAGCCGTGGCAACCCGGCGGTGGAATACGTGCTGAACAAGGGGTTGCCCTACGTTTCCGGGCCGCAGTGGCTGGCCGATCACGTGCTGCAGGGGCGCTGGGTGTTGGCGGTGGCCGGTACCCACGGCAAGACCAGCAGTTCCAGCATGCTGGCCTGGGTGCTGGAACATGCCGGCATGAGCCCGGGCTTTCTGATCGGCGGCGTGCCGCAGAATTTCGGTATTTCCGCGCGCCTGGGCGGCACGCCGTTCTTCGTGGTCGAGGCCGACGAGTACGACAGCGCCTTCTTCGACAAGCGCAGCAAGTTCGTCCACTACCGCCCGCGCACGGCGATCCTCAACAACCTGGAATTCGACCACGCGGACATCTTCCCGGACCTGGCAGCCATCGAGCGGCAGTTCCATCACTTGGTGCGCATCATTCCCAGCGAGGGCCTGGTCATCCATCCGGCCAGCGAAACCGCGCTGGCGCGGGTGATCGAGATGGGCTGCTGGACATCGGTGCAGACCACCGGTGAAGGTGGCCAGTGGCAGGCGCGCCTGCTCAACGCGGATGGCTCGCGCTTCGAGGTGAGTTTCGAGGGCAAGGTCGAGGGCACCGTGGACTGGCAACTGACCGGCCAGCACAACGTTGCCAACGCCCTGGCCGTGCTCGCTGCGGCGCGCCATGTCGGTGTGGTGCCGGCGCTGGGCATCGAGGCGCTGGGCCAGTTCATCAACGCCAAGCGGCGCATGGAAAAGGTCGCCGAGGTGAATGGCGTGACCGTCTTCGACGATTTCGCCCATCATCCAACCGCCATCGCTACTACGCTCGATGGCCTGCGCAAGCGCGTCGGCGACGACACCCAGGTGATCGCGGTGATCGAGCCGCGCTCCAACTCGATGAAGCTCGGCGCCCATCGCGACGGTCTGGCCGAGTCCGCCGAACAGGCCGATGCGGTGTTCTGGTACGCGCCACCGAATCTCGGTTGGGACCTGGCCGCCACCGTGGCGCAGGCGCGCAACCCGACGCGCGTGTGCGACTCGCTGGAGTCGATCATCGATGGCGTGAAGGCCCTGGTGCGCCCCGGCACCCAGGTGGTGATCATGAGCAACGGCGGCTTCGGCGGCCTGCATGGCAAGCTGGCAGCAGCTCTGGAGGGATAGATGTCTGGTCCGGAACGTATAACGCTGGCGATGACCGGTGCCTCCGGCGCGCAATACGGCCTGCGCCTGCTCGATTGTCTGGTGCAGGAAGATCGCGAGGTGCACTTCCTGATCTCCAAGGCCGCGCAACTGGTGATGGCCACCGAAACCGACGTGGCGTTACCGGCCAAACCGCAGTCCATGGCGCAGTTCCTCACCGAATACACCGGCGCGGCGCCAGGGCAGATCCGCGTCTATGGCAAGGAAGACTGGATGGCCCCGGCCGCCTCTGGCTCTGGTGCGCCCACGGCCATGGTGGTGGTGCCGTGCTCAACCGGTACCTTGTCCGCCATCGCCACCGGCGCCTGTAACAACCTGATCGAGCGCGCCGCCGACGTGGCGCTCAAGGAGCGTCGCCAACTGATCCTGGTGCCACGCGAGGCGCCGTATTCGAGCATTCATCTGGAGAACATGCTCAAGCTGTCGAATCTGGGCGTGACCATCCTGCCGGCGTCGCCCGGCTTTTATCATCAGCCGCAGACGCTGGATGACCTGGTGGACTTCGTCGTGGCGCGCATCCTCAATTGCCTGAATATCCCCCAGGACATGCTGCCGCGCTGGGGCGAGCATCATTTGGTATCAGATGACTAAGGAGAGTGCTGATGTCCATTGTGAGTCGCTGTGTGTTTGGAAGCGTTCTCACCTTGTCGTTGCTGCCGGTCGCAGAGGCCTCCATGCGCTGCGGTACCGCCCTGGTTTACGAGGGCGAGCGTAGCGTCGAGGTGCTGCGCAAATGCGGTGAACCCGACCAGCGCGAGGTGACGCCACCCAGCAGTCCACTGGGTGGCGGCGTGACAGTGGAGCAATGGGTGTATGGGCCTCGCAATGGCGTCTATCGCTACCTGCGTTTTCTCGATGGCAAGCTGGTGGAAATCAGGGTCGAGCGCGGATGAGACGGACTTTGGCACTCACTCTGCTGCTGGCGCTGAACCTGACCGGCTGCGCCACCGTGCGAACGCTGGACGCGGCCAAGCCCGATGCCCCTGTGGTTTATGCCGGGACGCGGCTGGACTGGTATGCGATCAATGGCGGCTGCTGCCCGCTGGATCGTTTCGGTGCCGAGGCACCGCGTTATCCCGGGCTGGATCTGCCGGCCAGCGCTTTGCTCGATACCCTGTTGCTGCCGTTTTCGCTGGCCACGGCGCTGGGTGTGAGCCTCGGTGTCAGCGGCGGGTTGTAGCCCGGATGCAATCCGGGAAATGCGCTGATGCGCGCGGTGTTCAGCAGATTTCCGTTTCCACTTCCTGGCACACGTCGATCCACTCGGCATCCACCAGTTCGGCCATGCGCTGCGGGGCGATGCGCACTGCGCTGTGGGTGGCGCCGGCGGCCGGCAGCACTTCATCGAAGGCCAGCAGCGAGCGGTCGCAATAGACGCTCAACGGGGTGGCCAGGCCGAACGGGCAGACGCCGCCCACCGGGTGGCTGGTCAGCTCCACCACGGTCTGGGCATCGAGCATGCGCGATTTGGCACCGAAGCATTCCTTCATCTTGCGGTTGTCGATACGCGCGTCGCCGCGGGCGACGATCAGTACGTCGCGTTCGGCGATGCGAAAGGCCAGGGTCTTGGCGATCTGCCCCGGCGATACGCCATGCGCTTCGGCCGCCAGCGCCACGGTGGCGGTGCTGGACTGCAGTTCGATGATCGCAATGTCGGGCGCCTTGGCGGCGAAGAAGGCGCGTACAGAGGCCAGGCTCATGAAACGGTCCCCCAGGGCTGTCGAGGTGAGCACGACGCTGTGGCCAGTCTGGTGCTGGTCAAGCACAGCCCCATCCTGGTGCTGGCGTGGTCGTGAGCACGGCGAAAAAACAAGCGGCCATGCTCGCGCTGCATGGCCGGCACGTCAAGGCCTGATGGCGTCAGTTTGCCAGCAGATGCGCTGCTTTTTCGGCTTCATCGAGCCCGAAGCGACCTTTTTCGTCTCGCGTTACCCGGCCCAGGGCGACGTTCGGGTCGTGGGTGAATACCAGCCTGCCGCCGCGCGAGAACAGGTCGCTGAGCAGTGCTTCCTTCTCTTCGATCAGGCCTTCGGGGAAACGGTCGTAACCCATGGTGATTGGCAGGTGAACCCAGGGCGCGCCGGGAATCAGGTCGCCGGGAAATACCACCGGCCCACCCGGCATGGCCACTTCCGGCAGCAGTTGGCCTGGGGTGTGGCCGTCGCTCCAGTGCAGGCGCCAGTCTGGGCCGAGCAATTCACAGTGCTCGGTTTCTTCGATCAAATGCAGGCGACCGCTGTTCTCCAGCAGTTCCAGCAGTTCCGGGATATAGGAGGCTCTATCCCGAGCGTGTGGCTTGCAGGCGCGCTGCCATTGGCGCCGGCCGGTGACGAAGCGCGCGTTGGGAAATAGCAAGCGCGCCGGCTGACCGTCCTGCCAGGCGGCAAGCAGGCCGCCGGCATGGTCGAAATGCAGGTGGGTGAGCACGACGATATCGATATCGGCATCGTTCAGGCCGACGGCGGCAAGGCTGTCGAGCAGCACGTGACGCTCTTCCTGTACGCCGAAGCGCTGCTTGAGTTCCGGGCTGAAGAAGGCGCCGATGCCGGTCTCGATAAGAATGTTGCGCTCGTCTTCCTGTACCAGTAGGGCGCGGCAGCCGAGGTCGATACGGTTCAGGTCGTCGGCTTGCATCCAGCGTTGCCAGAGAGCCTTGGGCGCGTTGCCGAACATGGCGCCGCCATCGAGTTTCTGGCTGTTGCCGATCAGAGTGGTCAGGGTTCGCATGGGGTTTCTCTTGTTCTTGTCCGTTCGCGGCGATTGTTTCAGCGTTCGATGGCCAGGGCCACACCCTGGCCGCCACCGATACACAGGGTGGCCAGGCCACGGCGGACGTCGCGGCGCTGCATCTCGTGCACCAGGCTGACCAAGATGCGGCAACCGGAGGCGCCGATGGGGTGGCCGAGTGCGATGGCGCCACCGTTTACGTTGACCTTGGCGCTGTCCCAATGCAGCTCGCGGCCGACGGCGATGGCCTGGGCGGCGAAGGCTTCGTTGGCCTCGATCAGGTCGAGCTGTTCCAGGCTCCAGCCGGCGCGCTCCAGCGCCTTGCAGCTGGCGAATACCGGGCCGATGCCCATCACCGCCGGATCGACGCCGGCGCTGGCGTGGGCGGCGATGCGCGCCAGCACCGGCAGTTGCAGTTCGTCAGCCTTCTCGGCGCTCATCAGCAGTACGGCAGCGGCGCCGTCGTTGAGCGTCGAGGCATTGCCGGCAGTCACGGTGCCGTCATTCTTGAAAGCCGGGCGCAGCTTGCCCAGGCTGTCCAGGCTGGTGCCGGCGCGCGGTTGTTCATCCTGGGCAAAACGCAGCGGTTCGTCGCCGCGCTGGGGGATTTCCACCGGTACGATCTCGCTGGTAAAACGCCCGGACTCGATGGCGGCCTGAGCGCGCTGCTGCGAACGCAGGGCGAAGGCGTCCTGCTCGGCGCGCGTGACGCCGTACTGCTCGGCCAGGTTCTCGGCGGTGATGCCCATGTGATAGTTGTTGAAGGCGTCCCACAGGCCGTCCTGGATCATGGTATCGACCAATTGCGCATGGCCCATGCGCAGGCCGCTGCGGGCGCCGGGCATGACGTAGGGCGCCAGACTCATGTTCTCCTGGCCGCCGGCAATGATGATCTCGGCATCGCCGCCACGAATGGCCTGGGCGCCGAGGATCACCGCCTTGAGGCCGGAGCCGCAGACCTTGTTCAGGGTCATGGCCGGCACCGTATGCGGCAGGCCTGCGAGCAGCACGCTCTGCCGGGCTGGGTTCTGCCCTGAGCCTGCGGTAAGCACCTGGCCGAGAATCACCTCGTCGATCTGTTCGCCTGCAATGCCGGTGCGAGCGAGCAGTTCGCGTATCACCGCGGCGCCCAGTTGCGGTGCGGGCGTGCGGCTCAACGCACCCTGGAAGCTGCCGATGGCGGTACGGCAGGCAGCGACTATCACGACTTCACGCATAAGAACTCCTGGTCGGCTGGGCAGGGCCAGCCGAGGCTCGAATAAAAAAGCGCGGCGCCGAAGCGCCGCGCAACACGCTCAACCTTGTAGGGCCACCGGCTCAGAGGTAGCGGGTTGCACCCGCCCTACGTTTAAAACTGTTCGGCAGCCAGGCCATACAGCGATTGGCTGCCTGCACGAATGCTCGCCTCCAGGCTTAGGGTGCGCGGCAGCAGGCGGGCGAAGAAGAACTCGGCGGTCGCGAGCTTGCTGCCGTAGAAGGCTTCGTCTTCACCCAGCTTGCTTTGCGCCACGGCGGCCATGCGTGCCCACATGTAGGCGTAGGCGACGTAGCCGAACAGATGCAGGTACTCCACCGAGGCGGCGCCGACGGCGTTAGGCTCGCTCTTGGCCTGCTCCAGCAGCCAGCCACTGACTGCTTCCAGGCGTTCCAGCGCTTCCACCAGGCGATCACCGAAGGGCGATTCATGGGCGTGGGCGAAGTCGCGCACTTCGCTGGCGAACAGGCGCAGCGCGGCGCCGCCATTGGCCACCACCTTGCGCCCGAGCAGGTCGAGTGCCTGGATGCCGTTGGTGCCTTCGTAGATCTGCGCGATGCGCACGTCGCGCACCAGCTGCTCCTGGCCCCATTCGCGGATATAGCCATGGCCGCCGAATACCTGCTGGCCGTGTACGCAGCTTTCCAGCCCGGTGTCGGTGAAGAAGGCCTTGGCCACCGGGGTGAGCAGGGCCACCAGGGCTTCGGCATTCTGCCGCTCGCTGGCGTCCTCGGCGTACTTGGCCAGGTCGAGCTGCTGACCGACGTAGCAGGCAAAGGCCCGGCCGCCCTCGTTCAGCGCTTTCATGGTCAGCAGCATGCGACGCACGTCAGCGTGGACGATGATCGGGTCGGCGACCTTGTCGTGGTTGACCGGGCCAGTGGCGGCACGGCTCTGGATGCGTTCGCGGGCGTAGCTGACGGCCGACTGGTAGGACGCCTCGGCACAGCCGATGCCCTGGATGCCGATGGACAGACGCTCGTAGTTCATCATGGTGAACATCGCCGCCAGTCCCTTGTTGACCTCGCCGATCAGGTAGCCGGTGGCGCCGTCGAAGTTCATCACGCAGGTGGCCGAGGCCTTGATGCCCATCTTGTGTTCGATGGAGCCGCAGCTTACGGCGTTGCGCGCGCCGAGGCTGCCATCGGCGTTGACCATCACCTTGGGCACCAGAAACAGCGAGATGCCCTTGGGCCCGGCTGGCGCGTCCGGCAACTTGGCCAGCACCAGATGGATGATGTTCTCGGTCAGGTCCTGCTCACCGCCGGTGATAAAGATCTTGCTGCCGGTGACCTTGTAGCTGCCATCGGCCTGCGGCTCGGCGCGGGTGCGGATGATGCCCAGATCGGTGCCGGCATGGGCCTCGGTCAGGCACATGGAGCCGGCCCAGCGACCCTCGTACATCGGCGGCAGGTAGGTGGTTTTAAGGTCTTCGCTGGCGTGGGCGTCGATGGCCAGGCAGGCGCCGGAGCTCAGCGCCGAGTACAGCGCGAAGCTGGAGCCGGCGGCGTAGAGCATCTCCTCGAAGGCCACGGCGAGCATCTTGGGCATGCCCATGCCGCCGTAATTCGGGTTGCCGGACAGGCCCACCCAGCCGCCTTCGGTGTAGGTGGCATAGGCCTCGCGAAAACCGGTCGGGGTGCGCACGTCGCCATCGACCCACTGTGCGCCTTCTTCGTCGCCGCTGCGGTTGAGCGGGGCGATCAGGCTGCCGGTGACCTTGGCCGCTTCTTCGAGGATGGCGTCGGCGGTGTCGGCATCGACGGTTTCGGCCAGGGCCGGCAGACGTGCCCACAGGCTCGGCGCCTGGAAGACGTCATGGAGGACGAAGCGCATATCGCGCAGCGGGGCGTTGAATTCGGGCATGGTGCAACCTCGACAGCGGAGGCGCCGCGACAGGCGCGGCGCGTGGAACGAAATGCGTCAGTCGGCTTCCGCCGGACTACGCGACTTATCCTTGATGCTGGTGAATTTAAGCAGATGGGTGCGTTCGACCAGGATGTACAGCGCCGCGCCTGCAGCCAGGCCCCAGCCCGCGCCGTAGACAGCGAGCACCACACCCATGGTGCCGGCGATGCCGCGCTCGGTGTTGTTGTTCAGTTGCTCGAAACCGACCATCAGGCAGATATAGCCGGTGAGGATCAGCGTCAGCGACAGGGCGATCGGCAGTACCGGCTGGAAGAAACTGACCAGCGGCAGCATGAACAGCGCGGCGAAGCCGGTGATCCAGAAGGTGCCGGCGCCGCTGTAGATCGAGTCCATCGCCTTGCGCCCGTACTTGTAGCGCTCGGCCATGGTCGCCGCCACGGCTGTCCACAGCGGACCGGCCAGGCCAGGGTAGGGCGCGAAGAATGCGTGCAGGGCGTTGCGGATGGCGGTCACCAGGTGTACGCGGTCGACGTTGTTTTCGATCACCTCGTCGGTGCGCAGTTCATCGGCGCGCTGCATCAGCGACTGGCCGACGATGATGTCGCCGAAGGCGATCACGTAGGCAATCACCGCCGTGGGCACGGCCAGCAGGAACACGTCGAGGCCGGGGAAGCCGACGTTGAACGGCAGGTAGTTCCACATCTCGCCGAAGGCCGGCGCGGTGATGCCCCATTTGACGTCCGGCATCTTGTACTCGCCCACGGCGATGCCGATGAAGATGGCGATCAGCATGCCCGGCACCATGCCGTAGTTGACGATCTTGCGGGCGAAGGGCACGCGCTCGGTCAGGCCCTTGAACGACACCGAGAACATCAGGTACAGGCAGATCAGGCTGCCGAGAACCAGAGAGATCGGCGTGTTGGCCAGGCGGCCGCCGGCGCTGATCTCGCCCATCAGTGCGGCGATGCCGGCACCGATGATGATGCCGCCCTTCATCGAGTTGGGGATCAGCCGCACCAGGGCGCTGCCCAGGCGGGTGACGCCGAGGAAGAGGAAAATCACGAACACCAGGAACTGCAGGGCGAACAGCGCCTGGATGGCTTGTGGGCCGGGCTCGTAGTTGCCGAGAAACAGCAGCACTACAGGAATGCCGGGAGTGATCCAGCCGGGTACCAGCGGCACGCCGAGCAGCGCCGGCAGCATGAAGCCGATACCGCAAACCACCACGTAGGCCAGGGCCACGTCGTAGGGCAGGCCGAGGTATTTCTCCAGCAGCGGGATCATCGCCAGACTGACCACGAACATGATCAGTGCCTGCAGCATCTCGGCGGTTTCCCAACGGTAATGCACGAAGGGCAGGCGCACCTTGAACGGGCCGAGGGGCCAGTGCGGTTGCTCGTCGCCGTCACGGCGCTTGAAAATTTGCATGAGGGTTCTCCGTCGGCCGCTTGGGCCGGTTCTTGTTGTTGTGCAAACGGTTCATTCACCCCTCTCCCGCTTGCGGGAGAGGGGCCGGGGGAGAGGGCGCTTCTACAGCGCCTTGGCCATATCGCGCAGGACGAACTTCTGGATCTTGCCGGTGCTGGTCTTGGGCAACTGGGTGAAGACCACGGTCTTGGGCACCTTGAAGCCGGCCAGGTGCTCGCGGCAGAAGGTCATGATCTCGGTTTCACTGGCCTGCTGGCCGGTCTTCAGGGTGATAAAGGCGCAGGGCGTCTCGCCCCATTTCTCGTCCGGGCGGGCGACCACCGCCGCCTCCAGCACCGCCGGGTGGCGATAGAGCACGCCCTCGACCTCGATGGTGGAGATGTTCTCGCCGCCGGAGATGATGATGTCCTTGAGGCGGTCGCGGATTTCCACGTAGCCGTCGGCGTGGCACACGCCCAGGTCGCCGGTGTGGAACCAGCCGCCCTCGAAGGCTTCGGCGGTGGCGCTGGGGTTCTTCAGGTAGCCCTTCATCACAGTGTTGCCGCGCATGAAGATCTCGCCGATGGTCTGGCCGTCGCGCGGCACCGGCTCCAGGGTTTTCGGGTCGGCCACCATCACCCCTTCCAGAGTGGGGTAGCGCACGCCCTGGCGCGCCTTGATGGTGGCGCGTTCTTCCAGCGGCAGTTCGTCCCATTCGGCGTGCCACGCGCACAGGGTCACCGGGCCGTAGACCTCGGTCAGGCCGTACACATGGGTGACATGGATGCCCATCTCCTCCACCGCGCCGATCACCTTCGCGGGCGGCGCGGCGCCGGCGACCATGGCCTTGACCGGGTGATCAATGGCCGCCTTGGCCTCGTCCGGCATGTTCACCAAGGCGTTGAGAACGATGGGCGCGCCGCACAGGTGGGTGACCTGCTCGTCGCGGATCAGGGTGAGGATCTTCGCCGGGTCGACGCGGCGCAGGAACACATGCACGCCAGCCAGGGCGGTGATCGTCCAGGGGTAGCACCAGCCATTGCAGTGAAACATCGGCAGGGTCCACAGGTAGACCGGGTGGTTGCCCATGGCCCAGGTCATCTGGTTGCCCATGGCATTAAGGAAGGCACCGCGGTGGTGATAGACCACGCCCTTGGGATTGCCGGTGGTGCCCGAGGTGTAGTTGAGGCTGATGGCCTGCCACTCGTCGGTGGGCCACTGCCAGGCGAACTCGGGGTCGCCCTCGGCGAGGAAGGCCTCGTAATCCAGGTCGCTGACCGCCTGGCCCTCGCCGTACTCGGGGTCGTCGACGTCGATCACCAGTGGCGGGTGGTCGAGCATGCCGATGGCGGCGTGGATGACATCGAAGAACTCGCGGTCGGCGATCACCACCTTGGCTTCGCCGTGCTGCAGCATGAAGGCGATGGCCTCGGCATCCAGGCGCACGTTGAGGGTGTTGAGCACCGCGCCGATCATCGGCACGCCGAAATGCGCCTCGAGCATGGCCGGAATGTTCGGCAGCATCACTGCCACCGTGTCGCCCTTGCCGATGCCACGGCCTGCCAGCGCCGAGGCCAGGCGTCGGCAGCGCGCGTAGGTCTCGGCCCAGTTACGGCGAATCGAGCCATGCACCACCGCCGGATAGTGCGGGTATACCGCCGCGGTACGTTCGATGAAGCTCAGGGGGCTGAGGGCGACGTGGTTGACGGCGGCGCGGCCGAGGCCCTGCTCGTAGATCGACATGGCGGATACACCTTTGGCTGATTGTTAGCTCTGGTTATTCCGGTAATGATGCAGGCATTACCGAAGCTTGCTGGCGGTAATTTATAGATTATTTCTATTTTATATGGAAGTTATACCAAGGTTTTATAGAATAATTACTATATGACTCTTTCGAGTGATCAGGCGGCCGTGCCGCTGCAGGCCTGGCTGCGTATCCAGCGCGAAGCGCCATCCCTCAACGAGCGGGCGGCGGCTTTGCGCCGTGCCGTGCTCGGCTGCCCACAGGTACGCCAGGCCTGGTACCTGACCTGGCAGCCGGTCAGCCGTACCTATGCCCAGGAAGATGGCGGGCCACGCTTGCCGCCGGGGCAGGGTGATCCTCTGGCCGCCAGCGATCAGGAGTTGTTCGAGGCGCTGACGGCACAGCCCTGCCTGAGCCTGGAAGCAGTGCGTCAACTGCCCTGCTGGCTGGCCGGGCGACTGCGCCGCGCCGCGATTCATCACGGTCAGGCGCTGGCGCTGAGTCTGGAGGAGGGCGGTGCCGGTCTGTTGCTGCTGCAGGTGGACGAAAACGCCGGCTTGGAATGGTTGCCCTGGCTGCGCGAGTTGCTGGCACAACTGGTCGGTCTGGCTGGTGGCATGAGCCGCAGTGCGCCGCTGCTGTCGGCTGACCCGCAGCCGGCATTGCTGCTCGATGCCCACGCACGGCCGCTGGAGTTCAACCAAGCGTTGCAGGCGCTGCTCGGCGAGCGTTCGCTGGCGCAGGTCGGCGAACTGCTGCCGGTCAATCATCTGCCGCTGGTGCGCGCCTGCCTGCAGCAGGCCCGTGCCATCGAGGCGGTGGAGGCGCAGGACGGCGAGCGCATCCTGATCTGGAGCTTTATTCCCGATGTGGCTGAGCTGCGAGTGCTGGCGCGCTGCCGCGAAGCGACCCAGGAGATTCGCGAGCAGCGCGAGGCCGCGCGGGCGCGACGGCTGTACCGGCTGATCACCGAGAACACCACCGACCTGATCTCCCGCCATACCCCGGACGGCGTGTTTCTCGATGCCACGCCCGCCAGTTGGACGTTGCTCGGCTACTGGCCGGAGGAGCTGCGCGGCCTGGCGGTCGACAGTCTGCTGCATCCGCAGGACCAGTTGCAGCAGGCCAAGCAGGCGCGCGAGGCGCTGGAGCAGGACGGCTACCACACCATGAGCTATCGCATTCGTCATCGCGACGGCCATTACCTGTGGTTCGAGACCGCCAGTCGTGCCATTCGTGAGACTTACACCGGCGCGGTGGTCGAGGTGGTCAGCGTGTCGCGCGACATCACCGCGCGCATCCAGGCCGAGGAGAACAAGCGCCGTCTGGAGGACGAGCTGGCGCATACCACACGTCTCATCACCCTGGGCGAGCTGGCCTCGGGCATCGCCCACGAAATCAACCAGCCGCTGGCAGCAGTGGTCAACTACGCCAGCGCCAGCCAGCGCTACCTGCAGGGTGTCGGCGGCGATCCGGTGGGTGTCGAGAAGGTGGCTCGGGGATTGGCGCGCATCACCGAACATGCCAATCACGCCTCGGTGGTGATCAAGCGCCTGCGCGCCTTCCTGCGCAAGGGCCAGCGGCGCATGCAGGCGCTCAATCTGGCCGAGGTGGCGCGCGAAGCGGTGCGTCTGTGCAACTGGGAGGCGAGCACTGCGCAGGTGGCGGTCAGCGACGCCTTGCCGGACAATCTGCCGCCGGTATTCGCCGACCGTGTGTTGCTCGAACAGGTGCTGCTCAACCTGCTGCGCAACGCCATCGATGCCAACCGCGAACGTCACCCGGGCGCGCCTTCGCAGGTGCGTCTGGAGGCCGGCGAAGCCGACGGCAGCCTGACGATCCGGGTGATCGATCAGGGGCCGGGTGTCAGCGATGAGCAGATGGGCAAGCTGTTCATCCCCTTCTACACCAGCAAGGAGGACGGCCTGGGCCTTGGTCTATCCATGAGCCGCAGCATCGTCGAAGGCTTTGGCGGGGCGCTGGAGGCATTGCCGGTCGAGGGCGGCGGGTTGTGCCTGGAGTGCCGTTTGCCGTTGGGCAGGGTTGAGGAAAGCGAGGGTTAAGCCGAGGCAAGGCGTACCCAGGTGTAGGGCGTACTGGATGTAGGGCGTACTCGCGAAGCAGTACGCCGATGGATTCGAGAGACGCCAAAAAAACGGACTGTTCGCGTCGCTCCTGAGTCCGCCCCACGAACTGATAACAACAAGAGGAGCAGCACGTAGATGCAACAACTGGTTTATGTGGTCGATGACGACCAGGGCATGCTCGACTCGACGCTCTGGCTGCTGGAGTCGGTGGGGCTCAAGGGCGTGCCGTTTACCAGCGGTCGTGCCTTTCTCGACGCCTGCGACCCGGCGGCCAATGCCTGCGTGCTGCTCGATGTACGCATGCCGGGTATGGGTGGGCTCAATGTGCAGGAGGAGATGCGCGCACGGGGTATCGACCTGCCGATAATTTTCGTCAGCGGTCACGCCGACGTGCCCATCGTGGTGCGCGCGTTCAAGGCCGGCGCGGTGGATTTCATCGAGAAGCCCTACAACGAGCAACTGCTGCTCGACAGCGTGCAGCAGGCGCTGGAGCGCCGTAAGCCTGTAACCAGGCGCGATCCGCGTCTGGCCGAGGTACAGGCGCGGCTCGATCAACTCACCCCGCGTGAGCGTGACGTGCTGTTGCCATTGGTGCGCGGCTACACCAACCGTGAAGTCGCCGAGCAACTCGATATCAGTGTGAAAACCGTCGACCTCTATCGCTCACGAGTGATGAAACGCATGCAGGCCGAGACGCTGGCCGAGCTGGTGGGTATGGCTATCGCCGCCGGTCTGGTGGACAGCCTGGCGTTGCGTGAGCCGGTGCGCGCCTGAGCCTTCAGGCGGAGCCCTGGCGCAGGTCGAGGGTGGCTCGGCCATAGGCGCCGATCTGTTCGGCCGGCTGCGGGACGCCATACAGGTAGCCCTGGAAGTGGCGACAGCCCAGGCGTAGCAGAGCATCGCGCTGTGCCTGGCTCTCTACGCCTTCGGCGATGACGCGCAACTCCAGCGCCTGCCCCAGGGCGAGAATGGTCCGCACGATGGCGGTATCGCTGGCATTGTCGAGCAGGTCTCGAACGAAGCTGCGGTCGATCTTCAACTGGTCGAGTGGCAGGCGTTTCAGGTAGCTGAGTGATGAGTAGCCGGTGCCGAAGTCGTCCAGCGAGAAGCGCACGCCACGAGCCCTGAGTTGCTCCATCTTGTTGATCAGCGCTTCGATGTCCTGCACCAGCTGGCTCTCGGTCAGCTCCAGCTCCAGCTTGTGCGGGTTGGCTCCGGTCTTCTGTAGCGCGCTGAGTACGTCGGTGACGAAGTCCGGATGATGGAATTGGCGGGCGCTGACGTTGATCGCCACGGTCAGCTCGGCGCGCTGCGGGTCATTGGCCCATGAGGCGAGTTGCTGGCAGGCGGTGTGCAGGATCCAGCGGCCCATGGGCAGGATCAGCCCGGTGCTTTCCGCCAGTGGGATGAACTCGCCAGGCGGTACCAGACCACGCTGCGGGTGCTGCCAGCGCACCAGCGCCTCGGCGCCGAGCAGCTCACCCCGATCATTCACCTGCGGTTGGTAGTGCAGAAGCAGCTGAGCTTCGCTCAGCGCGCGGCGCAGCTCGTGCTCCAGGGTGGCGCGGGCGGCCAGTGCCTGCTGCATGCGCGGGTCGAAGAAGCACAGGGTATTGCGCCCGGCGGCCTTGGCTTCATACATCGCCAGGTCGGCGTGCTTGAGCAACTCCTCGGGCCTGTCATGGGGCTGCGAGAATAGTGCGACACCGATGCTGGCGCTGCCGCTGTGGCTATAGCCGGGCAGCTCGAACGGGGTGGCCAGAGCGCGCAGCAGCTTTTCTGCGACATGCTCGATAGTGGCGATGGCAGCCTGAGGCTCGGGCTCGAGGTTCTCCAGGATCAATACGAATTCGTCGCCGCCGAGGCGCGACAGGCTGTCTTCGAGGCGCACCTGATTGAGCAGGCGCTCGCTGACCTGTTGCAGCAGCAGATCGCCCATGTCGTGGCCGAGGGTGTCATTGAGCTGCTTGAAATTGTCCAGATCGATGAACAGCAGCGCGCCCTCACGTCGACTGCGTGCGCTGCGGGCCAGGGCGAACTGCAGGTGTTCGAGCAGCAGGCGGCGATTGGGCAGGCCGGTGAGCGCGTCGTAATAGGCGAGTTGATGGATCTGTTCGAGGTTCTTCTTGTGCTCGGTGATGTCGGTGGAAATGCCGCACAGGGCATAGATGCTGCCATCGGCCGCACGCAGAGGCAGCTTCACCGAAAAGTAGGTGCGCTCGTTACGGCCGTAGCGATCACGGTTGGTTTCCTCGCTCTCGATGCGCTCGCCAGCCAGTACGCGTCGGTCGTTGATGCCCAGTGCTTGCGCCGTGTCACTGTCGAAGAAGTCGGCATCGCTATGACCGATGACCTGTTCGGCGCTGCGTCCGAACAGCTCGCAGACCTTGCGATTGGCGTACTGATAACGCAGTTGCGGATCCTTGATGTAGATATGCGCCTCGACGCTGTCGAGGATGGTATTGAGGCGCGCTTCGCTGGTCTTTAGGTGTCGGGTCTTGTCTGCGACCTGGCGGCGCAACAGTAGGCTGCCGCCAATGGCCAGCACCAGCAGTGCGGCAAGTAGTGCCAGCCCCCACCAGAACAGGATGGGCACGTTGCGCGATTGCGTTTCACCGCGCCAGCGTTGCAGTACCTGGAAGTAGACCGAACCGGGCTGCGCCTGCCAGCGCTGCAGGTGCTGGTCGATGACGCTTAGCAGCTCGGCGTTTTCGCCCTTGCGTGTGGCGTAGAACAGCTGTGCGGGCTGGAACATGATCGGTGTCGCGCTCAGGCGGTAGTTGGCGGCGTGATAGTCACCGAACAGCTGATTGGCCACCACTGCATCGGCCTGTTCGGCAAGCACCATGGCAAAGCCCTGGCTCAGGTCGCTGAGCGGAATCATCTGCGCCTGCAGACCGAAGCTATCGAGCAGGCTCTGCAGATACTGGAACTGAATCGACCCCTCCAGTGCTGCGATGCGCAGGCCGCGCAGGTCGAGCACGCTCTGCAGGCGCAGCTCTTCGTGGCTGTACAGCTGTGACCAGCTGAATAGCGAAGGCACCTGGTGGAAGTCCATCAGTTGTGCCCGCTCCTCGCTGAAGGCGACATCCGGCAGCAGATCGATCTCGCCGTCCTGCAGCAGTTGCAGGCATTGCTGCCAGGCGCAGGGCACGGCCTGCAGTTGCCAGCGTTCCTCGTTGGCAATGGCCTGCAGCAGTTCGCCGAGAATGCCTGATGGTTGCCCGCTGGCATCAGCAAAGATCTTTGGCTCGTTGGCGTACACGCCGACCCTGACCGTGCGTGCCTCTGCGGCGCTGCTCCAGGCGCAGCCCAGCAGGCACAGACACAGCAGCAGGTTAACGAGGCGGGGTGACGAGAGGGGCATCATGCGCGGGTCGACTTCCATGGACAGAATTCCAGAGCCTGTTCTGCAGTATGGCCGTCTATACCGAGTATGCGAGCTCAGGACGGTGCTCAGTCGGCCCAGCCGCGATAGACATGGGTCATGGGCCTGGGGCCTTTCAGGTAGCCGGTATCCAGTTGGCGGATATGAAAGCCCCCGGCCTCGATCAGTGCGGGTATGTCTCGATCCAGATGGCAGCCGCCGGCCAGCGGTTTCCACAGCGGCGTCAGGCGTTTCTGCCAGCGCACCACAGGCAGATCCGGCGCTAGGCCATGTTCGCAGAACAACAGACGACCACCGGCTTTCAGCACCCGGCGCATTTCCCTGAGTGCGGCCAGCGCATCGGGGATGGTGCACAGGGTGAAGGTGCAGACGATGTCGTCGAAGCTGGCGTCCTCGGCCCGAATCTGCCCCAGCTCCAGGGCGATCATTTCCACCGGCACCTGGCAGCGCGCGGCGCGTTCACGGGCCAGGCGCTGCATGTCGGCGGACGGGTCGACGCCAACGATCACCTCGACCCGCTGCGGATCGTAGAGGCTCAGGTTGAGACCGCTGCCGATGCCTATTTCCAGCACGCGTCCGTGCGCCAGCGGCACGATCTGCGAGCGGGCTTTCATGACCGCGCCCATGCCGCAAGCGAAATCGATCAGATACGGCAGCACGTGGCGGTCATATAGGCGCATGGTTCAGGCTTCGTCTTGCTCGTCGTCGCCGTCATCGTTGTCGCCGCGATAGGCAGCGAAGCACTTGAGGCTATGGCTGACTTCGCTGCCCTCGATCAGCCAGCTGTCGTCCGCTTCGCTGTAGCGCGCAGCCTGCACCGACGCCAGGGAAAACTTCCACAGGCGGCGTTCACGGCCGTCGATGCAATGTACTTGCAGCAGGGGTTTGGCGGCGCTGTCACTGCCAGCCGTGCCGGCGCTGATCTGCGCCAGCAATTCGGTGTCGAGGTCGAACTGCCAGGCGTACAGGCCGTCGATCTCGAGCATGTCGGCGTCTTGCAGGGCCTCGATCAGGCTTGTGGGTTTCATCGTTTCATCCACGGTATCAGCGCCCCAGCCGGCGCAGGTCGGCAGACTCTATCACGCGCACGCCGTCTTCCTCTTCCAGGGCCAGGCGCCACAGTGCGCGGGCCAGGGCGCAGGCGTCGATGCCGCGATACTTGCCTGGTAGCCAGCGCAGCAACGGGGCGGCGAGGCGCTCGCCGAGACGAAATTCGTGCCGCGCGCCGAGCAGTAGCGACGGGCGGGCGATGGTCAGTTGCGGCCAGTCCATGGCTTTCAGCGCCTCTTCGGTCTCGCCTTTGATGCGGTTGTAGAACACCTTTGATCCGGGGTTGGCACCGAGGGCGCTGATCACCACCAGATGCCGTGCGCCCAGCTCGCGAGCGCGACGAGCGAAGGCCAGCACCAGGTCATGATCGACGGCACGGAAGGCTTCCTGCGAGCCGGCCTGCTTGATGGTGCTGCCCAGGCAGCAGAAAGCGGTATCGACCTGGCCGGACAGCTGCGGCAGCAGCGCTTGCAGGTCGCCCACCGGGTTTTCCAGGTGCGGGTGCGCGGCCAGTGGGCGGCGCGTAGGTGCCAGCACGCGGGCGACCGTCGGCTCGCTGAGCAGGCGGTCGAGCAGGTGTTCACCGGTGAGTCCGGTGGCGCCAGCGATAAGGATGTGCTGCGGGGTCAGGTACATGCAGTTGTCTCTTGTCCGTTACAGTTCAGCTTAGTCCTTTGCCGGGCCACTGGCCAAGGCACTGAGCGCACGCTCGGCCTGGCTCTGACGCAGGTTGCGCCAGTGCTGGAGTACGCCGCGTGGCGCCCAGATCTGCGGTTCGGAAGGTTCGAAGCCGTCGCTCTGCTCACGCTCGGCGACGCGTTCCTTGGCCAGCTCGAAGGCCCGCTCGAGGTTGTCGGTTTCGCCCAGCGCCTCGGCGAACAGGGCGCGACCGAAGTAGGTGAAGTCGTTCTCTTCACTGCAACCGAAGGACACCCGGTCGGCACGTGCGGCGGTCATCACCAGGGTCTTTTCGTCTTTCAGTGGCGGGATGAATCCGCCGGAATAGCAGGCAGAGATCACCACCACCTTGTTGCGCTGCTTGAGTGGAGCTAGCAGGGCAGCCAACTCGCTGGCGGGCAGGTCGGCCAGTTGCAGGCGCGGCTGGTCGAGATTGAGCTCGTGACGGCGCGAGCCGTGGCTGGTCAGATAGATGAAGATCAGGTCTTCTTCGCCACTGCGTTCGGCCAGCGCCTGCACCACGCGGGTGAGATTCTCGCGGGTGGCCAGTGGGCGGTCGGCGAGATGGTCGCGGTGGTTGATCAGGCTGATGCTGCCATGGGCGCCGAAGCGCTCGCGCATCAGCCGGCTGACGTAGTCGGCTTCGCGCATGAATACGCTCTGCTTGCCGTCGCCGGCCAGGGTCAGCGCATACAACTCGCGCGCCGGTGTCGATTCTGGAATCGCGGCGATGGCTTCATCGAGCAGGTGCCCTTGTTGCAGCAGGCCCAGCTCGAGGCTATCGGGCAACACCTGGCCCTGTTCGTCACGTACCAGGCGGCCGCGTTGCCAGGTGCCGGACTGGCGGCTGCCATCGGCCAGGGTCAGGGTACCTGTACCGCTGTACTCGCCAGCCGAGAAGCGGCCCCGGTAGGCGCTGCCATCGCTCAGCGTGAGCAGGCCTTCACCTTCATACTGCCAGTCGGCGAACTCGCCGAGGTAGCGGGTGCCGGCGCCGTCGGTATATTCACCGGGGCCCTGCATCACGCCCTCGATGAACTCCCCGGCCCAGGTTTCGCCACTGGCGCTCTGGTAGCGGCCCTTGCCGTGGAATTCGTCATTCTGGAAACCGCCGCTGTAGTTGTCGCCATCGGCATTCTGGTAACTGCCCTGGCCGCTGAGCAGCCCCTGGGCGAACACGCCGCTGTACTGGTTGCCGTAGGCGTCGCTGCGCACGCCCTGGCCCTCTGGTTGACCGTTGACGAACTGGCCCTGGAAGCTGCTGCCGTCGGCCATCTCCAGTTTGCCCAGGCCATGGAAGCGGTCGTTGAGAAATTCGCCCTGGTAGCGTTGGCCGCCCTGTTCCAGCAGGCCGACGCCGCTGAATCTATTGCGTTCGAAACCGCCCTGGTAGCGGCTGCCATCGCTGTAGGTCAGGGTGCCCTGGCCATGGAACATGCCTTCGTGGAACTCGCCCAGATAGTGCTCTCCACCTGGGCCTTGCCATTCACCGCTGCCTTCGAGCATGCCGTCCTTGAATTGGCCGACGAACCAGCTGCCGTTGCGGTAGTCCAGGCGTCCCGGCCCTTGCAACAGGCCGTCGACTATCTCGCCGCGATACTGGCCACCATCCGGCAGGGTGGCATTGGCCGGCAGCAGCGGGCGTGCTTCGTCGCAACCGGCGAGCAGCAGAGACAGGCAAAGAGGCAGCAAGCGCAGGGCAAGGGGATTCATGAGGGACGTCCAGGTCGGTGCTTTGTCCGCAGTATGCCGCAAGCCTGGACGCTTGCGTTGCCGAGTCGCACGCTTTGCTGATGTGAGAACGCTCCCGTTCCGGCGGATGACACCGGAAACGGGAACAGGCAGGGGTCAGACGAAACAGAGGGTCAAGGGTTCGGCAATATAGGCCGGCTTCTCCTGGCCTTCGATCTCCAGTACGGCGCGGGCCTTGAGCAGCCACTGGCCGGGATTCTTCTCGCTGGCGTCGGTCAGGGTGACCACCAGGCGCACCTTGGAGTCGACCTTGACCGGCTGGATGAAACGCACGCTGTCGAGACCGTAGTTCACCGCCATCTTCAGGCCCTGCGGCATGATCATGATCTTTTCCATCAGCATCGGCACCAGCGATAACGACAGGAAACCGTGGGCGATGGTGGTGCCGAAGGGGGTCAGCTTGGCCTTTTCCGGGTCGACATGGATGAACTGATGGTCGCCGGTGCACTCGGCGAACTGATTGATGCGCTGCTGGTCGATGGTCAGCCACTCGGACTTGCCAAGTTCCTTGCCAACATAGTCCTTGAGCTCTGCTACGGGTACGAACGGCATAGTTCCTCCTTGAGGACGCGGGTGTTTTTCTTGTGTGCGTGAAACCGTTGCGGCCTAGATCATCACGGGGCCGGCAGCGGGTCAAGCCTGCCTTGGCGTAATGAATGACGCGGCATAGGCCAGCCTGACGAAGCAATACAGAGGCCAGCGCGCCTATAATGGCTGACATGCCTCAATAGATGCCCGGAATCCCCTCTAGTAGGCCGCTGAAAAACTACCTGTGTTGTCATTGCTGCGTTAAAAACAGGCTCAAAATTCTCATTTACAGCTCGTAAACTCCGCTTTTTCGCCTGTTTTTGCGGGGCCGCCACCGGTATTGCACTGACTGCCTCGCCTACGTTTTTCAACGGCCTACTCGCGAGCGGGAATACGGCCATCGCTCGTCTTCTGGAGACCTCAAACATGCTGCTTCGCGGCCTTTCCTGGCTGGTGCTGTGCCAGTTGCTGGGTACCGTTCTCAACGTCCTGCTGTTACCGATGTTGCCAGGGCCGATCATCGGCATGCTGCTGTTGTTCGTTTTTCTCATGCTGCGCGGCGAGGTGGGCGAGCCGCTGAGCGTTGCATCCAGCAGCCTGCTCAAATACCTGCCGCTGATTCTGGTGCCACCCGCCGTGGGTGTGATGGCCTATGCCAGCGATATCGCCGCCGATTTCTGGGCCGTGGTCGGCGCGCTGGTGCTGTCGCTGCTGGTATCGCTGGCCTTCGCCGGCTGGCTGATGCAGAAACTGATCGAGCGCCAGCAGCGCCGGGAGGACGTATGAGTCCCGATTGGCAGGGCGCCTGGCAGGCGCTGACGCATCACCCGTTGTTCGGCATCGGCATCACTCTGGGCGCCTATCAGTTGGCCATGGCCGCCTACGAGCGTACTCGCTGGGTATTCCTGCAGCCGGTGCTGGTGTCGATGCTCACGGTCATTGGCATCCTGCTGCTGTGCGGTCTGAGTTTTGCCGAATACCGGAGCAGCGTTGCGGCGCTGACTCTGCTGCTCGGCCCGGCCACCGTGGCCCTGGCGGTGCCGCTGTATCTCAACCTGCGGCGGATTCGTCAGCTGTTCTGGCCGATCATCCTGACCTTGCTGGTTGCCGGCACCTTCGCCACCGTGCTCGGTGCGGGGCTGGCCTGGTTGTTCGGTGCCGAGCGGCTGATGCTGATGAGCATGGCGCCCAAGTCGGTGACCTCGCCTATCGCCATGCTGGTGGCTGATCAGATCGGCGGTATCGCGGCGCTGGCGGCGGTGTTCGTGATGATCACCGGGGTTATCGGTGCCATCGTCGGGCCGTCCATTCTGCGTCTGTGCAGGGTTCATCATCCGGCGGCGCAGGGCATGGCCCTGGGCATCACCGCGCATGCCGTGGGTACCGCGCGGGCACTACAGGAGAGCGATGAGTGCGGTGCCTTCGCGGCATTGGCGATGAGTCTGATGGGGGTGATCACCGCCGTACTGTTGCCTCTGGCGATTGTCATGCTCCTGTGAGAGCCTGCCTGACCATCCCTGATGTTCCGGCAGCCTTGCGTAGATAACAGGCCGTAAACCATGAAGCTCCCGCTGTTCCCGCTCAATACCGTACTGTTTCCCGGCTGTGTGCTCGACCTGCAGATATTCGAGGCGCGCTACCTGGACATGATCAGTCGCTGCATGAAGCAGGGCAGTGGTTTCGGTGTGGTGTGCATCGTCGAGGGCGCTGAAGTGGGCGCAGCCGCCAGTAGTTTTGCCGCGATTGGCTGCGAGGCCCTGGTGCGCGACTTTCAGCAGCGTACCAATGGGCTGCTGGGTATTCGCGTCGAAGGTGGGCGGCGTTTTCGTGTCGAGCGTGCCCAGGTTCTGCCTGACCAACTGACCGTCGCCGAGGTGCAGTGGCTTGAGGAACAGCCAGACAGCCCGCTGCAGGCCGAGCACGCCGATCTGGCCGCCCTGCACGCTGCCCTGGCCGAGCATCCGCTGGTGGCGGGGCTGGCCATGGAAGGCGTGGTCGCCGGTCAGCAGCAACTGGCCAATCAGCTGGCCTATCTGTTGCCACTGGAGCCTGCGCAGAAACTGCAGCTACTTCAACTCGATGACCCCGCTCTGCGTCTGGAGCAACTGCACGTCATGCTGGAAATGCTCCAGGGCGATGTCTGAAGCGACGTGTCAATACGCATAGCGCAGCAGCGCCGATGACAGCTGCCAGGTCGCCATGGCGCCCAGGACCGCGAGGCAGGCGGGCAGGACAATCCACCACAGGCGCGCCGGTAGCGCCGGCAGCGTTTCCTGGCGCTGACACAGCGCCAGGCTCAGGCCGCAGACGGCCGAGGCCAGCAGGGCGCCGGCGATGATGTCGCTGGGCCAGTGCACACCCAGGTAGACCCGCGACAGAGCGATCGCCGAGGCCGGCAGGCTCGCCACCACCAGCCAGGCCAGGCGCAGGCGTGCCGATTGACCACGGCCGGCCAGCACACCCAGCACCAGAAAGAAGGCAAAGGCTGCCGAGCTATGCCCGCTGGGAAAGCTGAAGGTGGTCAGTGGCTCGCTCAGCACGTCGGGGCGCGCCCGGGCAAAACCATGCTTGAGCGTGGTGTTGCCCAGCGCCGTGACCAGCAGGGTCGAGCCGGCGAACAGCAGGTGACGCCAGCGGCGTGCCAGTAGCAGCAGGATGCACAGCACCGCTGCGGCTACCAGCTGGATATGGAAATCGCCCAGTCGAGTGATGGTGCCGATCCAGCGATCCAGGTGCGTCTGGCGCTGTTCCTGGACCAGGGCCATCAGGCCCTGATCCAGTGCGTCGAGATGCGGCCAGCCGATGACGATGGCCAATAACAGCAACAGACTGAGACCGCCACCGAGCAGGCTGGCGCGCGGTTTTTCCGCCAGGCTGGCCTGGATGGTCAGCAGCAGAATCACTACGATACCCGCCAGCAGCACCGCCGCTTCTGTCCAGAAACCTTCTGCCATGGGGAGGCGCAGGGCCGCACCGGTCGCCCAGCCCGGTAGCAGGTACGCCACCGCCCAGCCGGCAGCTGCCACCAGACTGACCAGAACGAAGCGCAGCAGCGGCATGCTCAGCATGCCGGCTACCAGTGGCAGCATGGGGCGCAGCGGGCCGATGAAGCGACCGACCAGCAGGCTGGCCACGCCGTAATGGCGGAAATAAAGTTCGGCGCGCAGGATCCACTGCGGGTGGTGACGGAGCACCGGCAGGCGGCCGATGTTGTGCTTGAAGCGTCTGCCCAGCGAATAGGAAATCATGTCGCCACACAGCGCGCCGGCGTAGGCCAGCAGCAGCGTCTGCCACAACGTCAGTACGCCGCTGCCGGCCAGCAGCGCGACGCTGAACAGCAGCACCACACCGGGCAGCACAATGCCGACCAGTGCCAGGCACTCGAGCAGGGCGATAAGGAAGATCGCCAGACCCAGCCACTGCGGGTTGCCACTAAGCCAGGTGGTCAGGTTGTCCAGCCAGACACTCATCGTTCTGCTCCCGAAACACTCAACAATCGATAATCACGCCCTTCGACCTGACCACGACGCAAAGGGTTGCGTGTGCAATGGCGTGCGTAGGTGGCGTCAACGAAACGGTAGGGCAGGTGCTCGTCGCGGCCCTTGGGAATGCCCAGGCGCGCGCACTGGATGATCACGTGCGGGCGTTCGCCGACATCCTCGACGAACAGCTGCTGCGGGTCGAAGCGACGCGCATCCCAGTCCGCTACTTTCAGGCCCAGCGCTTTGCACAGCAGCGTCTGCCCGGCGCACAAACGTTCGGGGGCGCGGGGCTGGTCGAGGCTACCTGGGTTGTTGCGTTGCATTGCCGCCAGGGCATCGGGGCCGCTGATGGCGTCGACCCAGGGATGCGCGGATTTGATCAGTACCGCGTTGCCAGGCCCATGAGCGCTGAAGTTCAGCGAATCGCCGCCGCGCGCGTAGTACATGTAGATATGTCCGCCATCAGCGAACAGTGCCTTGCGCTTCTCGGTGTAGCCGAGCGATGCGTGGCTGCCCTTTTCGACCAGGTAATAGGCCTCGGTCTCGATGATCCGTGCACTCAGCCACAGCGCGCCGACGCGATGGCGGATGACCTTGCCGAGCAACTCGCGGGCCAGCAACTGGGCATCGCGATCAAAGAAGGTATCGGGCAATGGCCTGGCGCCGGGCCAGGGTAAACTGAGGGTGGGTTCAGCAGGCTTCATCTGTCGCACGGTGGCTGGGTATCGGGCGGCGAGCATAACAACAAGAAGCTTAAAAATGCCTGAACGTTCCAGCACCCTTGGTACCCATGTTTGCCCATCGGTGCACTACCTCGGCAAGCCCCGGCTTTGCCCAGCATTCATCACCTGGCGGACGAGCTGCCTACCGCTTGCCAGACGCCGCTGGGCGTGGCCTTGCGAGCCCGCTATAATCAGCCCCTTTTTCCAACTGCCAGACCTCCGCCGCCATGACCGAGTCCGTGCACGACTACATGACCCGCCTGGGCCAGGCCGCCCGCCAGGCGTCCAGGGTGCTCGCCCGTGCCAGCACCGCGCAGAAGAATCGCGCGCTGCAGGCCGCTGCCAATGCCCTCGACGCTGCTCGCGCCGAACTGACTGCCGCCAACGAACTGGACCTGGCTGCCGCCCGCGCCAGCGGTCTGGAGCCGGCCATGGTCGACCGCCTGGCGCTGACGCCGAAGGTGATCGACAGCATGATCGAAGGTCTGCGCCAGGTAGCGACCCTGCCCGATCCGATCGGCGAGATTCAGGGCATGCGCTACCTGCCGTCCGGCATCCAGGTCGGCAAGATGCGTGTGCCGCTGGGCGTGATCGGCATCATCTACGAGTCGCGGCCGAACGTGACCATCGATGCGGCCAGTCTGTGCCTGAAGTCCGGCAACGCCACCATCCTGCGTGGCGGCTCCGAGGCCATTCATTCCAACCAGGCGATTGCCCGCTGCATCCAGCGGGGCCTGGCCGAAGCGGATCTGCCGGCCGCCGCCGTGCAGGTGGTGGAAACCACCGACCGCGCTGCCGTCGGTGAGCTGATCAGCATGCCGGAGTTCGTCGACGTGATCGTGCCGCGCGGTGGCAAGGGTCTGATCGAGCGCATCAGCCGCGACGCCAAGGTACCGGTGATCAAGCACCTGGACGGCGTCTGCCACGTCTATGTCGACGTCGCTGCCGATCTCGACAAGGCCATCCGCGTCTGCGACAACGCCAAGACCCAGCGCTATTCGCCGTGCAACGCCATGGAGACCCTGCTGGTGCACCAGGCCATCGCCGCGCGTGTGCTGCCGCCGTTGGCCGCCATCTACCGTGACAAGGGCGTAGAGCTGCGTGGCGATGCCGCGACCCGCGAACTGCTCGGCAGCGACGTGCTGGAGGCGAGCGAGGACGACTGGTTCGCCGAGTACAACGCGCCGATCCTGGCGATTCGTATCGTCGACTCGCTGGATGCGGCCATCGAACACATCAACCACTACGGCTCGCAGCACACCGATTCGATCATCACCGAGAACTTCAGCGATGCTCGTCGCTTCCTCACCGAGGTGGATTCCGCTTCGGTGATGGTCAATGCCTCGACCCGCTTTGCCGATGGTTTCGAATATGGCCTGGGCGCGGAGATCGGCATCTCCACCGACAAGCTGCACGCCCGTGGCCCGGTTGGCCTGGAGGGGCTGACCAGCGAAAAGTACGTGGTCTTCGGCGATGGACACATTCGCACATAAATGAAACGGATCGGCGCCCGACGCATCGGCCTGCTCGGCGGTACCTTCAACCCGGTGCACATCGGGCATCTGCGTGCCGCACTGGAAGTGGCCGAGTTCATGGCGCTGGACCAGCTGCGGCTGATTCCCAGCGCCAGGCCGCCGCATCGCGACACGCCACAGGCAACAGCTGAGCAGCGTCTGGCCATGGTCGAGCTGGCGGTGGTCGGCGAGCCGCGGCTTACGGTCGATGATCGCGAGCTGCGCCGCGACAAACCGTCGTACACGGTGGACACGCTGGAGTCGGTGCGCGCCGAGCTGGCAGCAGACGATCAGCTGTTTCTGCTGCTCGGCTGGGACGCTTTCTGCGGCTTGCCGAGTTGGCATCGCTGGCAGGAACTGCTCGAGCATTGCCACCTGTTGGTGCTGCAACGGCCGGATGCCGACAGCGAAGCGCCGGAGGCGCTGCGCGATCTGCTGGCCGCGCGCAGTGTCAGCGACCCGCTGAGCTTGCAGGGAGCAGGCGGGCAAATCAGTTTTATCTGGCAGACTCCGCTGGCGATTTCCGCCACGCAGATTCGCCATCTACTGGCAACCGACCGCTCGGCGCGATATCTGCTGCCGGATGCGGTACTGGCCTACATCCAGGCGCACGATCTGTACCGTGCGCCCAATGCTTGAAACGCCGCGCATGTGCGCTGGCGTCCATTACACGAGGCAAATGAGTTTTATATGAGCAAGCAGAACATGCCCAGCGAAGAGCTGGTCAAGATCGCCGTGGCGGCGCTGGAAGAAATCAAGGCGACCGACATCACCGTGATCGACGTCAAGGACAAGACCAGCATCACCGACTTCATGGTGATCGCCAGCGGTAGCTCCAGCCGTCAGGTCAAGTCGCTGGTGGAAAACGTGCTGGAAAAGGTCAAGGAGCAGGGCGTGCGTCCGATCGGTAGCGAAGGTCTGGACAGCGGCGAATGGGCCCTGCTCGACCTGGGCGACATCGTCGTGCACGTGATGCTGCCGACCGCGCGTCAGTTCTACGACCTCGAGCGCCTGTGGCAAGGCGCCGAGCAGAGCCGCGCCCAGCACAGCGCCGAGTAAGCCTGGATCGTGCGGATCAAGTTGATCGCCGTCGGTTCGCGCATGCCGCGCTGGGTCGAGGAGGGCTGGCAGGAGTACGTCAAGCGTCTGCCTGCCGAACTGCCGCTGGAACTGGTGGAAATCCCCCTCAATACCCGCGGCAAGAATGCCGACGTTGCCCGCCTGATCCGTCAGGAGGGTGAGGCCATGCTGAGCAAGGTGCAGCCTGGCGAACGTATCGTCACGCTGGAGGTCCATGGCAAGCCATGGAGCACCGAGCAACTGGCGGCGGAGCTGGAGCGCTGGCGTCTCGATGCGCGCAACGTCAACCTCATGGTCGGCGGTCCGGAAGGGCTGGCGCCGGAGGTCTGTGCGCGTAGCGAACAGCGTTGGTCGCTGTCGCCACTGACCCTGCCGCATCCGCTGGTGCGTATTCTGCTCGGCGAGCAGATCTACCGAGCCTGGACCGTACTGTCCGGCCACCCGTATCACAAGTGATCACCTAGTCATGCCGCAGCCGATTCGCCTCAAGGATCACGAAAAGGACGCTCGCCTGGTCAAGCGCCGGGTGGTGTTCTGTGCTGTGGCCATCATCGTGCTGACCTGCCTGTTGATCATGCGCATGTACTACCTGCAGGTGGTGCAGTACGAGCATCACAGCACCCTGGCGGAAAACAATCGCATCCATGTGCAGCCGCTGCCGCCGACCCGTGGGCTGATCTTCGACCGCAATGGAGTGATCATTGCCGACAACCGTCCCAGCTTCAGCCTGACCGTGACCCGTGAGCGCGCCGGTGACTGGTTGAGCGTGCTCGATACGGTGGTCGAGGTACTGGAGCTTGCCGATGACGACCGGGCGCTGTTCGAACGCCGCGTGCGCCAGGGGCGGCGCCCGTTCGAGCCGGTGCCGATCCTGTTTGAGTTGTCCGAAGAACAGATCGCGCGTATCGCCGTCAATCAGTTCCGCCTGCCGGGCGTCGAGGTGGCCGCGCAACTGGTGCGTCATTACCCGCAGCAGGAACACTTCGCTCATTCGGTCGGCTACGTCGGGCGCATCAACGAGCAGGAACTCAAGCGCCTGGACCCGACCGATTACGCCGGCACCCACCATATCGGCAAGACCGGTATCGAGCGTTTCTACGAGGACGAGCTGCACGGTGAGGTCGGCTACGAAGAGGTAGAGACCAACGCGCGTGGCCGCGTTTTGCGGGTGCTCAAGCGCGTCGACCCGAAACCGGGCAAGGACATCGTTCTCAGCCTCGATGTACAGCTGCAGGAGGCGGCCGAGAACGCCCTGGGTGGTCGACGTGGAGCAGTGGTGGCCATCGATCCGAACAATGGTGAAGTGCTGGCGATGGTCAGCCAGCCCAGCTTCGACCCCAATCCCTTCGTCACCGGTATCAGCTTCAAGGCCTATGGCGAGTTGCGCGACTCCATCGATCAGCCGCTGTATAACCGGGTGCTGCGTGGCCTCTATCCACCAGGCTCGACCATCAAACCGATGGTGGCCGTGGCCGGTCTCGATGCCGGCGTGGTCACCCCCACTTCGCGGGTGTTCGACCCCGGCTTCTACCAGTTGCCCAATCACAGCCACAAATACCGTAACTGGAACCGCACAGGTGACGGCTGGGTCGATCTCAACCTGGCCATTGCTCGCTCCAACGACACCTATTTCTACGATCTGGCGCACAAGATGGGCGTCGACCGCATGCATGACTACATGAGCCGCTTCGGCCTCGGGCAGCGCGTGGCGCTGGACATGTTCGAGGAAACCGCCGGCCTGATGCCCTCGCGTGACTGGAAACGGGCACGTTATCGTCAGCCTTGGTACCCGGGCGAGACGCTGATTCTCGGTATCGGTCAGGGTTACATGCAGACCACGCCGCTGCAGTTGGCGCAGGCCACCGCGCTGATGGCCACGCGCGGCAAGTGGATTCGCCCGCACCTGGCCAAGAGCATCGACGGCCGCCTGCCCGCGGACCCCAATCCGATGCCCGATATCGTCCTGCGTGATCCGAAATTCTGGGATTACGGCATTAACGGCATGGAAGAGGTATTGCACGGCCCGCGCGGTACCGCGCGCAAGGTCGGTGACAGTTCGGTCTACCGCATCGCTGGAAAAAGCGGTACGGCGCAGGTGGTGGCGATCAAGCAGGGTGAGAAGTACGACCGCAACAAGGTGCAGGAGCGCCATCGTGACCACGCCCTGTTCATTGGTTTTGCGCCGGCGCAGAAGCCGCAGATCGCCGTAGCGGTCATGGTGGAAAACGGCGAGTCCGGTTCCGGTGTCGCCGCCCCGGTGGTCAAGCAGGTGATGGACGCCTGGCTGCTGGATAAAGAGACCGGTCAGCTCAAAGCCGAATTCGCCTTGCCCCAGACTGCCGAGGTCAGCCAGCGATGATCAGCAATTTCGACCGCACCCTGTCCGACGAGGACGTACTGCGTCGTCGCGCCAGCCTGTTGCAGCGCATGCATATCGATGGCTGGTTGCTGTTGCTGCTGCTGATCCTGGGTACTGGCAGCCTGTTCATTCTTTATTCGGCCAGTGGCAAGAACGTCGACCTGCTCCTCAAGCAAGCCTCGTCTTTCGGCATCGGCATGCTCGCGGTGGTGGTGATCGCCCAGTTCGACCCGCGCTTCATGGCACGCTGGGTGCCCTTGGCCTACGTGGCGGGCGTCGGCCTGTTGATGGTGGTCGAGCTGATGGGGCACACGGCGATGGGGGCCACGCGCTGGATCAACATTCCCGGGGTGATCCGCTTCCAGCCCTCGGAGCTGATGAAGATCATCATGCCTATGACCATCGCCTGGTACCTGTCGCGGCACAACCTGCCGCCGCGTTTCAAGCATATCGCCATCAGCCTGGCGATGATCGGCGTGCCTGTTGTGCTTATTGCCAAGCAGCCTGATCTGGGTACCTCGCTGCTGATCCTGGCCTCTGGCGCCTTCGTGGTGTTCATGGCCGGCCTGCAGTGGCGCTGGATCATTGGTGCCGCTGCCGCGGTGGTACCGATCGCGGTGGGCATGTGGTACTTCGTCATGCATGACTACCAGAAGCGCCGTGTGTTGACCTTCCTCAACCCTGAGAGCGATCCGCTGGGGTCGGGGTGGAACATCATCCAGTCCAAGGCGGCGATCGGTTCTGGTGGCGTATTGGGCAAGGGCTGGTTGCTGGGTACCCAGTCGCACCTGGATTTTTTGCCGGAAAGCCATACGGACTTTATCATTGCCGTGCTCGCGGAGGAGTTCGGTCTGGTCGGCGTCTGTCTGTTGTTGCTGCTCTATCTGCTGCTGCTGGCGCGTGGCCTGGTGATTACCGCCCAGGCACAGACGCTGTTCGGCAAACTGCTGGCCGGGGCGCTGACCATGACCTTCTTCGTCTACGTATTCGTCAACATCGGCATGGTCAGCGGGCTGCTGCCGGTGGTTGGGGTGCCGCTACCCTTCATTAGTTACGGCGGAACCCATCTGGTCACGCTGTTGTCAGGCTTCGGGGTATTGATGGCGATCCACACCCACAGAAAGTGGATCGCTCAGGTTTGATTTTGGGGGTTTTGAGTTAATGCATTCTCTGCGTAGTTGGGCTGCTCGTACGCTCATTGGAGTCGGTATCGCCGGCGCGCTTGGTACTGGTGCACACGCGCTGGCGGCCGATTACGACGGGTCGCCGCAGGTGGCCGAGTTCGTCGAGGAAATGACCCGCGACTATGGCTTCGCCAGCGAGCAACTGATCAGTCTGTTCGCCGAGGTCGAGCGCAAGCAGGCGATCCTCGATGCCATTTCGCGCCCAGCAGAGAAGGTCAAGCCCTGGAAGGAATACCGGCCGATCTTCATTACCGACAAGCGCATCGCCCAGGGCGTGGAGTTCTGGAGCAAGAACCAGGCTGCGCTGGAAAAGGCCGAGGCCGAGTACGGTGTGCCGCCTCAGTTCATCGTCGCCATCATCGGCGTGGAAACCTTCTACGGTGGCAACACCGGCAGCTGGAGAGTGATGGACGCGCTGTCCACGCTGGCCTTCGACTACCCGCCACGCGCGCCGTTCTTCCGCAAGGAGCTGCGCGAATTTCTGCTGCTGACCCGTGAGGAGCAGGTCGACCCGATCACCCTCAAGGGGTCTTATGCTGGCGCCATGGGCTTGCCACAGTTCATGCCGAGCAGTTTCCGTGCTTACGCCGTGGACTTCGATGGCGACGGGCATATCAACATCTGGAGCAACCCGACCGATGCCATCGGCAGCGTTGCCAGCTATTTCAAGCGTCACGGCTGGCAGGCCGGCGGTCAGGTCGCCAGCCGTGTCGAGGTCAGCGGGGCTCGCGTCGACGAAGGCCTGACCCAGGGGCTGGACCCGATCAAGAACGTCGCCGAGCTACGCGAGCTGGGCTGGAACAGCCAGGACGAACTGGCTGAAGACCTGCCGGTGACCGCGTTTCGTCTGGAAGGCGCGCAAGGCGACGAATACTGGTTCGGTTTGCCCAACTTCTACACCATCACCCGCTACAATCGCAGCGTGATGTATGCCATGGCGGTCAACCAACTGGCCGAGCTGCTGGTCGAAGCGCGGAGTAAACAATGAGTGTGTCCAAACTGCTGCCACTGACTGCCTGTGTAACGGCTGCGCTGTTGCTGGCAAGCTGCTCGTCCAGTCGAGCGCCGCAGCCTGCGGTGGTGCCCGGTCAGTCGACTGGCATCTCCGGTCCGGATGATTTCAATCGACCGCACAAGGATGGCGCGCCCTGGTGGGACGTCGACGTGTCGAAGATTCAGGACGCCATCCCCATGCCCCATTACGGGCCGGTCAAGGCCAGCCCCTATGTGGTGTTCGGCAAACAGTACTACCCGATTCAGGACGCTCGTCGCTACCAGGCGGTCGGTCCGGCTTCCTGGTATGGCACCAAGTTTCATGGCCAGGCCACTGCCAACGGCGAGACCTACGACCTGTACGGCATGACCGCAGCACACAAGACGCTGCCGCTGCCCAGTTACGTGCGGGTGACCAACCTGGAGAACGGCAAGGTCGTGATCCTGCGGGTCAACGACCGTGGGCCGTTCTACTCCGACCGCATCATCGACCTGTCCTTCGCAGCGGCGAAGAAGCTCGGCTATGCCGAGAAAGGTACCGCGCGGGTCAAGGTCGAAGGTATCGATCCGCATGAGTGGTGGGCGCAGCAGGGCCGTCCGGTGCCGCTGGTGCTGGCCAACAATCAGCCGGCCAAGGCTGCCGTTGCCCAGCCCGTCGCGCAGCCTGTGCCGCAGCCTGTCGAGCATTACTCGCCGCCGCCGACACAGCACGCCGCTGCGGTGGTGCCGGTGCAGATCGACGCAAAAAAAAACGATTCACTCGGAGCCTCTGGCCTGTATCTCCAGGTGGGAGCCTTCGCCAATCCGGACGCTGCGGAGCTGCTCAAGTCCAAGCTGACCCAGACCAGCAGTGTGCCGGTGTTCATCAGCTCAGTGGTGCGCGACCAGCAGATTCTGCATCGGGTGCGCATGGGGCCGATCAGCAACCAGGGCGAGGCTGAGCAGCTGCAGAGCAGCGTGCGCCTGGCCAATCTGGGGCAGCCCACGCTGGTACGTGCCGACTGAGGGCAACTTAACCGGCGTTTGCCGGACTAAATCCGAGGCTCGCCGTTCGCGGCGAGCTGTCCGATGGCCCATATGGGTCGCTAAACCCAAGTAATGAATCTCGAGAGACGGATGAACATCACCAGCTTCGCGCAACGTGCCTTCCTCTTCCTGGGCCTGCTGAGCGCTCCGCTCGCCTGGTCCAGCCAGCAAGTGGTCCCCGCGCCCCCGCAATTGGCGGCGACTTCCTATGTCCTGATGGATGCCGCCAGCGGCCAGGTCCTGGTGGAGAACAACGGTGATCAGCGTCTGCCGCCGGCCAGCCTGACCAAGCTGATGACCGCCTATATCGCGACTCTGGAGATCAACCGGGGCCAGATCAAGGAAAGCGACATGGTCCGCGTCAGCGAAAAGGCCTGGCGCAAGGGCGGTTCGAAGATGTTCATCGAGGTGGGCAAGGAAGTCTCGGTGGATGACCTGCTGCACGGCATCATCATTCAGTCCGGCAACGATGCCAGTATTGCCATCGCCGAGCACATCGCCGGTAGTGAAGATGCCTTCGCCGACATGATGAATACTCATGCCCAGCGTCTTGGCATGAGCAACTCCCACTTCATGAACTCCACTGGCTGGCCGGATCCGGAGCACTATTCCTCGGCCCACGACATGGCCAAACTGGCCCGCGCGATCATCTACGAAGATCAGGCTCACTACGATATCTACAAGCAGAAGGAATTCTTCTGGAACGGCATCAAGCAGCCCAACCGCAATCTGCTGTTGTGGCGCGACAACACGGTTGATGGCCTGAAAACCGGTCACACCGAGGAAGCGGGCTACTGCCTGGTGGCTTCCGCCGTGCGTGACGGCCAACGTCTGATTGCGGCGGTGTTCGGTACCGTCAGTGAACAGGCCCGTGCTGCCGAAGTGCAGAAGCTGCTGACCTATGGTTTCCGTTTCTTCGAAAGCCGCACCTTCTATCAGAAAGGCGCCGAGCTGGCTCAGGCCACCGTCTGGAAAGGCACTGCGCATCAGGTCAAGGCCGGCCTCGCCGAAGACCTGACCCTGACCATGCCCAAGGGCCAACTGGAAAAACTGCAGGCCAGCATGACCCTCAATCCGCAACTGATCGCACCGATCCAGCAGGGCGATGTGATCGGCAAGGTCGAAGTCAAATTGGGTGACGAGGTGGTGCGCAGCACTGACCTGGTAGCGCTGGAATCGGTTGAAGAGGGCGGCTTGCTGCGTCGTCTGTGGGATAGCATTCGGATGTTCTTCTTCGGCCTGTTCAACTGACGGCCACCTCCGAAAGCGACCAGCGTTGTCGTCATGGCGTTGAAACAGGCTGCAGCAGTGCCCATTTACATGCTGTAAGCCGCGCTTCTTCGCCTGACTGCTCCGTCTGCGCTTTAGAGGCCTCCGATTTAGCCCGGCCGCTCCAATCCGGAGCGGCCCTTTCTGGACGGGCCACAAGCCCGCTGATGCCATGACCGATAGCGACGTTCAACCGCCAAAAATCGAATTCCCCTGCGAGCGTTACCCGATCAAGGTTATCGGCACCGCTGGTGAGGGTTTCGCCGACCTGGTGATCGAAGTGATCCAGCGCCACGCCCCCGATCTGGATGCCTCCACGCTGGTGATGCGTGACAGCCGCAACGGTAACTTCATTTCCGTCCAGGTGCTGATCACAGCCACCGGTGTCGAGCAATTGCAGGCGATTCACGTCGACCTGCGTGCCACCGGCCGCGTGCATATGGTGCTGTGATAGCCATGCCCGAGCTTGTCGTCCGTCACCTAGGATTGGTCGACTACCAGCCCACGCTGGAAGCCATGCGCGAGTTGACCCATGAGCGCGATGCGCAGACCCCGGACGAAATCTGGTTGCTGCAGCATCCCAAGGTGTTCACTCAGGGCCAGGCTGGCAAGGCCGAGCATGTACTCGCTGCCGGCGATATTCCGGTGATTCAGGTCGAGCGCGGCGGGCAGGTGACCTACCACGGCCCCGGGCAATTGGTGGCCTATCTGATGCTGGATCTGCGTCGCCTTGACCTTGGTGTGCGTGAACTGGTCACCGCCATGGAGCAGAGCCTGGTGGAGCTGTTGGCCAGCTATGGCATCGAGGCGGCGCCCAAAGCGGATGCGCCGGGCGTCTATGTGGCAGGTGACAAGATCGCCTCGCTGGGGCTGCGCGTCAGCCGTGGCTGCTCCTTCCATGGCCTGGCGCTGAACGTCGATATGGACATGTCGCCTTTCCTGCGCATCAACCCATGCGGCTACGCGGGGCTGAAGATGGTGCAGATGCGTGACCTGCTGCAATCGCCGCCTGCGTTCGACGAGGTGTCGCGACGTCTGGAGCAGGTACTGCGTGTCCGTCTGGGTTACGCGTAGCACGTCGCCACCCATCGGCGATTTCTTGGTGCGCACGGCGCAGCCTACTGCAAGCAACGAAAAAGGGACGCCGAGGCGTCCCTTTCGTTTTCCCTGGGGATTTGTCTCAGTTCAGATTCAGTGCCGGAATCAGGCTGGCATTAACTTCCTGGCCAGGCACCGGAACCGGAGCGGCGAGACCCAGGTTGTTCTTCTCGAACACGCGGTCGGCGCGGTAGCTGGAGCGCACCAGCGGGCCAGCGGCGACTTCCATGAAGCCTTTCTCCAGGCCGATGTCGCGCAAGCGGTTGAATTCTTCAGGGCTGACCCAGCGTTGCACCTTGAGGTGGTTGCGCGTGGGTTGCAGGTACTGGCCGAGAGTGAGGATGTCCACGCCGATGGCGCGCAGGTCATCCATGGTCTCGAGGATTTCCTCGTCGGTTTCACCCAGGCCGAGCATCAGGCTGGTCTTGGTCAGCACGTCGGGGCGGTGCTTCTTGGCGTGCTCGAGCACCTTTAGGGTCTTCTCGTAGCCGGCGCGTGGATCGCGAACCACATAGGTGAGGCGTTTGACTGTCTCGACGTTCTGCGCAAAGACTTCGAGACCGGAGTCGACCACGCGCTCGATGGCCTGATGATCGCCATCGAAATCCGGGGTCAGGGCTTCGACCACCACCTGCGGGGTGTTTTCCTTGATCGCTCGCACGCAGGCTGCGTAGTGGCTGGCGCCGCCATCTTCGAGATCGTCACGGTCCACCGAGGTCAGCACGATATAACGCAGGGCCATCAGCTCCACCGACTTGGCGGTGTTCTGCGGCTCTTCCAGGTCAAGCCAGCCATTGGGATTGCCGGTGTCCACGGCGCAGAAGCGGCAGGCGCGGGTGCATACCGAGCCCATGAGCATGATGGTGGCCGTGCCGTTGGACCAGCATTCGCCCATGTTCGGGCAGTGCGATTCCTGGCAGACGGTACTCAGGCGGTGTTCGCCGACGTTGCGCTTGACCGCCTCGAAACGGCTACCACCAGGAGCCTTGACCCGCAGCCACTTGGGCTTGGGTTCGAAAACCTGGGGTTCGGCCGAGGCGCGGCGCTTCTGACCATCCTTGATCGCGGTAATGCCTTGGGCGGTGCGAAATTTTTCGCCGCTGGCGACGGATTTGGGCGAGGAGGTGTCGGACATCGGAAATCTGGGCTCCGGTAGAGGCTCCGTGGGCAGGTGGCTTTTGGCCGCCGGCCAGTCTATCACAGAAGGTGTATGCAGACGCTGGGGCCGCCTGTCGACAAAACACCGCCAAGGCGTTTTGGGGAGGCGGCGCTGTGACCGGTCGGCAAGGGGCTTGCCGATGATGGTAAGCCCCTCTGAGGTGTCAGTGCTGGATTCAGCGTGTGCGCAGCTGTTGCAGCAGTTGGGTGTTGGGGTAGCCATCGGCAGGCCAGTTTAACTGCAGTTGCAGGGCGCGAATGGCCTTGCGCGTATTGGCGCCGATGATGCCGTCGGCCGGGCCTGGGTCGAAGCCGGCCTGGGCCAGCAGTTCCTGCAGTTCGACACGTTCACTACGCCCCAGCTGACGCTCACCCCGGGGCCATTGCCCCTTGATTTCGGTGGTGCGTAGCAGGTTGTCGGCGAGCAGGCCGATGGCCAGCGCGTAGGACGTGGAATTGTTGTACTTGAGGATGCTGCGGAAGTTGTCCAGCAGCAGGAAGGCCGGGCCTTGATGCCCTGCAGGCAGCTGCAGGCTGGCACGGGAGCTCGCCGCTGCGCCTGTCGGTGCCAGAGGCCGAACGCCGAGCTCTGCCCATTCGGCCAATGTGCGGCGCTGATCCGGGTCGGCCAGGGCGTAGTCGAAGCCGCTTGGCAGGTTCACTTCGAAGCCCCAAGGCTGCCCACGCTGCCAGCCTGACGCCTGCAGATAGTGGGCGGCCGAGGCCAGGGCGTCGGCCTGGGAGTTCCACAGATCGCGCTTGCCGTCGCCGTCGAAGTCGACCGCATGCTGGTTGTAGGTGGTGGGCATGAACTGGGTCTGGCCCATGGCGCCAGCCCAGGAACCGATCATGCGTTCGCTGGGCACATCGCCGTTCTGCAGGATTTGCAGGGCGGCCAGTAACTGAGCACGCCAGAAGCCCTGGCGGCGGCCGTCATAGGCCAGGGTGGCGAGGGAGCGGATGACGCTGTGGCTACCGATATTGTTACCGAAGTTGCTCTCCAGGCCCCAGATGGCCACCAGGATCTGCGCTTCGACACCATATTGCTGCTCGATGCGTTGCAGCATGGCGTTGTGCTGGGCCAGCAATACTCGGCCGCGGCCGATGCGGCTGGAGGAGACGGCACCGTCGAGATATTCCCATACCGGGCGAGTGAACTCGGGCTGACTGCTGTCTGCCTTGAGCACCGCAGGGTCAGGGGTGACGCCAGCGAATACGCGATCGAACAGCGCCGCGTCGATGCCGGCGGCAATCGCTTCGCTACGCATGGCCTGACGCCAGTCGGCGAAACTGGGCAAGGTTGTTTCGGTGGCAGTCTGAACCGCTGCAGGGGCTGTGGCGGTAGGCAGATTTTCCGCCGGGGCCTGGGCGCAGGCCGCCAGCAGCAGAAGAGGAAGCAGAGCCAGGACGCGACGAGGAAGCTGGTGTGGCATGTCTATCTCAGGACGTTTAAGCAGGCGCTTACCTTAGCATGCTCGGGCAACAGGCAGGGCCATCAGTGAGTCGACATACCCCATAAAGCAAGAAGCCTCCCAATTGTGGGAGGCTTCGCGGCGGTAGCTGCCTTTGCCTTTCTGTGGTCGTTCCTGGCGGGAGCGAAACAGCGGTTGGGCGACGATGGATTTGGCCTTGTTCGGCCGTTTGCCGGTTTTCTTGCTCATGGCATTTCCTCATGCAGACTGGCCTGCGCCTATGCAGGCGGCGAGGACTATGCGCCGCTGTACAGAAAATGTCCAGATGGGGCTCAGAGCGAGTGCAGCCGCCATCACCAAGTGGTGGTTTGTACCCGCGCTACGTTGCGAGACGTAGCCGCTGTCCGGCCAGTTGCAGGGTCAGCATGGCCAGCTCGCTCCACGGATCGCCAGCCGCCTGGCCTTTGATCTGCGCATCGATCAGTTGCGCCTGCTGCAATAACTGGCCCCAGCGCTTGCTGCTGTGGCGCTGCAACGCCTTGGAAACCAGCGGACGGCGCTTGTCCCAGATGGGGGGGCGGGCACTGGAGAAGGCCTTGTCCAGCGGGATGCCCTGGCTTTGCTGGTGGGCGATGCCGGCCAGCAGGCGAATCTCGCGGGCCAGCGCCCAGAGAATCACCGGGGTTTCCACGCCTTCACCACGCAGGCCTTCGAGTACGCGCAGGGCGTGGGCGGCATCGCCAGCCAGGGCGCAGTCGATCAGGCCGAATACGTCGAAGCGGGCGCTGTCGGCCACGGCCGCCTGCACGGTTTCGGCATCCACCTGGTTGCCTTCGGCGAGCAGCTTGAGCTTTTCCACTTCCTGGGCGGCGGCCAGCAGGTTGCCTTCGACGCGCGCGGCGATCATGTCCACGGCATCGGCGCTGGCGCTCAGGCCGGCCTGAGCGAGGCGCTGGCGAATCCACTGCGGCAACTGGTTGGCGTCTACCGGCCAGATCTGAATGAACTGGCTCACCTGACCGTCGATCAGCGCCTTGGCCCATTTGGATTTCTGCGTGCTGCCGTCGAGCTTGGGTAGGCTCAGCAGCAGGACGGTGTCCTCGGGCGGCCGGGCCAGGTACTCGAGCAGGGCGGCTGTGCCCTTGTCGCCTGGCTTGCCGGAAGGCAGGCGCAGTTCCAGTAGGCGTTTCTCGGCGAACAGCGAGAGGCTGGCGCCAGCCTGTAGCAGGTTGCCCCAGTCGAAGTTGGCTTCGGCATTGAACACCTGGCGTTCGCCGAACCCCTGCTGGCGGCAGGCATTGCGAATGGCGTCAGCGGTTTCCTGGCACAGCAATGGCTCGTCGCCGCTGATCGCATAGACAGGTGCCAGTGCGCCTTGCAGGTGTTTGCCGAGTTGCGCTGGGGCAAGCTTCATCGGGTTGATGTCATCAGGGGCAGGGCGTCGGGCCGCGGCTGCGGCCCTTGGGCCTTTAGCGGGACGGCAGTTCGATCGGCGACTGCTGCGGCGCGACCTGGCTCTCACGAGCCCGGCGCTGCGCTTCCAGGGCTTCGGCTTCGGCCTTGGCGCGGGCTTCGGCGGTCTGCTGCAGTTGGTCCAGTCGCTCGGGCGTGATCTGCTGTAGGCTGAACATCAGTTGCTGGATCATTTCACGGCGCAGCTCGCTACGCAGCTGAGCCGCTTCCTGGTCGGAGCCGGCCAGGTTGTTGTCGTCCTGCTGGTAGTAGTTCTGCACTTCCACCTTGTTGCCGGTCAGCAGCAGGTTCTTCGCACCGCGGATTTCGTATTCCAGACCCATGGTCAGCTCGTACTCGGCGGTACGTGCGCCGCTGCTGTAGCTGGCGCCGCGACGATTCTCGGTCTCGCGGGCGATCACCAGCTTGTAGGGGGCGCCGGAGTAGACGCGAACGTCGTTGTTCTCCAGCACTTCACGTACTTGCTGCACGGTGTCGCCGTAGGCATCACGCGCGCTGACGTCGAGTTCCGTGAGGGCGAACTGCACATCGCCGGTGCCACGCAGCTGGAAGCCGCATGCGCTGAGCAGGCCAGCCAGGCCGATGACCAGCAGATTCCGTTTCATCATTCTCATATCCCCTTGGCGGATCACGGCGCCACACATGTGTGGCGCCGAGCTTAATCAGTTGGCGACTATGTTGACCAGCTTGCCTGGCACCACGATGACCTTGCGAATGCTCAGACCTTCGGTGAAGCGCAGGACGTTCTCGTTGGCACGAGCGGCGGCCTCGACGTCTTCGCGGCTGGCGCTGGCCGCAACGATGATCTCGCCGCGCAGTTTGCCATTGACCTGTACCACCAGCGTCAGGCTGTCCTGAACCAGGGCGGATTCATCGACCTGCGGCCACTGCGCGTCGATCACCGCATCGGCATGACCCAGGCGCTGCCACAGCTCGTGGCTGATGTGCGGGGTGATTGGTGCCAGCAGCAGAGTGACGATTTCCAGACCTTCGTGCACCAGCGCGCGGTCCTGTTCGGTAGCGGTGGCGGCCTTTTCCAGCACGTTCATCAGGGTCATCACCTGGGCGATGGCGGTGTTGAACTTGTGGTGCTGACCGATATCGTTGCTGGCCTGCTTGATCGCCAGGTGAATGGCGCGGCGCACGGCTTTCTGCTCGTCGGTGAGAGCGGAGACATCCAGCTTGCCCGGCAGACCGGCGCTGACATGGCCCTGAGCCAGACGCCAGACACGACGCAGGAAGCGGTTGGCACCCTCGACGCCGGCATCCGACCATTCGCAGCTCATGTCGGGCGGCGAGGCGAACATCATGAACAGGCGGCAGGTGTCGGCGCCGTATTGGTCGATCATGTCCTGTGGGTCGACGCCGTTGTTCTTCGACTTGGACATCTTCTCGGTGCCGCCGATCTCCACCGGCAGACCGTCGCTCTTCAGCTTGGCGCCGATGACCTTGGCCTTGGCATCACGCTCGACCTCGACGTCGACCGGGTTGAACCAGTCCTTGCCGCCGTTTTCCAGGGTGCGGTAGTAGGTCTCGGCAACCACCATGCCCTGGGTCAGCAGATTCTTGAACGGCTCATTCGATGACACCAAACCTTCGTCGCGCATCAGCTTGTGGAAGAAGCGCGCGTACAACAGGTGCAGGATGGCGTGTTCGATGCCGCCGATGTACTGATCCACCGGCAGCCAGTGGTTGGCGGCCTGCGGGTCGACCATGCCGCCCTCGTAGTGCGGGCTGGCGTAGCGGGCGAAGTACCAGGACGACTCGACGAAGGTGTCCATGGTGTCGGTTTCGCGCTTGGCCGGTGCGCCGCATTTCGGGCAGCTGCACTCGTAGAACTCGGGCATCTTCGCCAGCGGCGAACCGGCGCCGTCCGGCACCACGTCTTCGGGCAGCACCACCGGCAACTGGTCTTCCGGCACCGGCACATCGCCGCAGCTATCGCAGTGGATGATCGGGATCGGGCAGCCCCAGTAGCGCTGGCGGCTGATACCCCAGTCGCGCAGGCGGAACTGGGTCTTGCGCGCGCCGTGTTCGCTGGCTTCGAGGTCGCCGACGATGGCGTCGAAGGCGGCGCTGAAATCCAGACCGTCGTACTTGCCGGAGTTGATGGTGGTCAGGCCGGCCTTGTCGCCGTACCAGTCCTGCCAGGCGCTGGCGTCGTAGTCCTTGCCTTCACCGGCATACACCTGGGTGATCGGCAGGTCGTACTTGTTGGCGAATTCGAAGTCGCGCTCGTCATGCGCCGGCACGGCCATTACCGCGCCTTCGCCGTAGCCCCAAAGCACGTAGTTGGCGACGAACACAGGCAGTTTGTCGCCGGTCAGCGGGTGGATCACGAACTGGCCGGTGGCCAGGCCCTTTTTCTCCATGGTGGCCATGTCGGCCTCGGCCACGGAGCCGGCCTTGCATTCGGCGATGAACGCAGCGATGGCCGGGTTGCCCTCGGCGGCGCGTTGGGCCAGCGGATGCTCGGCGGCCACGGCGACGTAGGTCGCGCCCATCAGGGTGTCGGGGCGGGTCGAGTAGACTTTGAGCTGGCCGTCGATGCCGATGCTGGCAACGTCGTAGTCGAACACGATGTCGGCACCGAAGCTCTTGCCGATCCAGTTGCGCTGCATGGTCTTGACCTGCTCGGGCCAGCCATCCAACTCATCCAGGCTGCTCAGCAGCTCTTCGGCATAGGCGGTGATCTTGAAGTAGTACATCGGGATTTCGCGCTTCTCGATCAGCGCGCCCGAACGCCAGCCACGGCCGTCGATGACCTGCTCGTTGGCCAGTACGGTCTGGTCCACCGGGTCCCAGTTGACGGTACCGTTCTTGCGGTAGATCACGCCCTTTTCGAACAGGCGGGTGAACAGCCACTGTTCCCAGCGGTAGTAGTCCGGCTTGCAGGTGGTGACTTCGCGCGTCCAGTCGATGGCCAGGCCCAGCGATTTGAGCTGGGACTTCATGTAGGCGATGTTTTCGTAGGTCCACTTGGCTGGCGCTACCTGGTTTTTCATCGCGGCGTTTTCCGCCGGCATGCCGAAGGCGTCCCAGCCCATCGGCTGCAGCACGTTCTTGCCCTGCATGCGCTGGTAGCGCGCGATCACGTCACCGATGGTGTAGTTGCGCACGTGCCCCATGTGTAGCTTGCCGCTGGGGTAGGGGAACATCGACAGGCAGTAGAAGGTGTCCTTGCCGGGTTGTTCGCTGACGACGAAGGATTTCTGCGCGTCCCAGTGGGACTGCGCGGCGGCTTCTATTTCACGGGGCGAGTACTGTTCGTGCATGGCTCTGGCGCTGAAGGAATGGGGCTTGCGGAAAACGTCGTAGCATACATGAGCGCCGTCTATCGAGGGAAACCCAGATTGTGCCGCGTCCGCCGTTTGTCGCGGCGCCGGGCTGCGCGCGGGGCCTTCGCTAAGCTTTATTCAAGGCCCGCGGTTGTCGGGGCTCGCGAGGTGTTAGATGGCGGATGTACGGCAGGCGGAACGGGGTGGTGGCCTTTACGAGCGACTGTTGCAAAGGCTTGCCCTGGCGCTGGAGGAAGCTGATACCGCCAGCCGCCTGCATGCCGAGCCGCTGCGCGAGCTGGAGCTCGATGGGTTGAGTCCGGCGGAGCTGGACCTGATTCGTGCCTATCTCAACCGTGACCTGCACTGGCTGCGTGGCTGGCATGCGGCGGCCGAGGAGCTGGCGCTGATACAGCGCCAGCCAATTCGCATGGGCAAGGGCGTCTCTGCCCGTCCGGTGGCCAAGGCCAAGCCCCTTCTCAAGCGGCGCCAGGCCTTGTGCTGTGCTCTGTGCGGTACGCCGGTGACCTGGCAGCGAGGCCAGAATGCCCAGGCCTGTCAGGCCTGCGGTTCGAAGCTGTTTCGCAGTGGCAATTCCCGCTAGCTGCTTCGGTTCGGGCTTCCTGTTTCGCCTTTACTCCTGCATCCATACAGTCGTCGCCTACGGTTTCAGCAGCCTGCTAGGCTAGGGCGCCCAGGAGGTGCCTGATGCCGATTCGCTACATCCTCAAACAACTGTTGATGCCGCCAGGCGTCCTGCTTCTGCTGATGCTGCTGGGCTGGTGGTTGCGCCGTCGGTTTCCGCGTGTGGCGGTGGTCTGTTTCGCGATGGGTTTTGGCGGGCTCTGGCTGATGAGTCTGCCGGCGGTGATGCAGTGGGGCGCGGGGTTGCTCGAGCGCGAGCCGGTGCTGGAGCAGGCGCAGTGGACGACGCTGGCGCAGCGTGCCGACGCCATCGTGATTCTCGGTGCCGGGCGTGAGCAGAACGATCCGGGCTGGGGGCGCACCGATCAGCCCGGCCTGATGGCGTTGGAGCGCCTGCGCTATGCAGCTCGTCTGGCGCGCGCGTCCGGTCTGCCACTGGCTGCCAGCGGTGGCCTGCATTACGGCCAGCCGCCCAGTGAAGCAGCGCTGATGGCCGATGCCATGCGCCGCGACTACGGGCTGGAGATCCGCTGGCTGGAGGAGGAGAGCCGCACTACCTGGGAAAATGCGACGCTCAGCGCTGAACTATTGCAGCCTCAGGGGGTGCGTCGCGTGGTGCTGGTAACGCAGGCCTGGCACATGCCGCGTGCCCGCCGGAGTTTCGAGCAGGCCGGCTTCGAGGTGATCACGGCGCCGATGGGTTACCTAAGTGCCGGCTATGAGCGCCCGCTGGGTGGCTGGCTGCCGGAGTCGCGGGTGATCTGGCAGAGCAGTCAGTTGCTCAACGAAGCCATCGGCCTGTTGGCGTATCCCATCGTCTACGGCAAGCAGTAGGGCGTACTCGCCGCAGGCAGTACGCCTGCGGATTTTGCGTTCCGAGGGTTGGCGGGCTGCTCGCTTCGCTCGCGAGACCGCCCTACAGGGTCTTGGCCATGCGGCTGGCCAGCAGGGCCCAACCCAGTAACAGGGCGCAGAGAATCGCCAGCGGCCAGATGCGCCATTGCAGATAAGGCGTGAGCCCCTGCATGGGCAGCACTTCACCATAGAGCACGCCTTGTTCGAACTGCGGCAAGCCGAACTGGATACGGCCCTGCGGGTCGATCACCACGGTCATGCCGTTGTTGGTGGCGCGGATCATCCAGCGTCCGGCCTCGAGCGCGCGCATCTGCGCCATCTGCAGGTGCTGCAACGGGCCGATGGAGGTGCCGAACCAGGCATCGTTGCTCACCGTCAGGAGGATCTCGCTGTCCGCTGCCAGTGCTGCGGCGAACTCCGGGTAGACCACTTCGTAGCAGATGAATGGTGCGATGCGATACCCCTTGGCCAGCAGCGGTGGCTGGTCGGCCGGGCCGCGGGCGAAGTCGGACATGGGCAGGTCGAAGAAAGCAATCAAGCCACGCAGCACTTCCTGCAGGGGCACGTATTCGCCGAATGGCACCAGCTTCTGCTTGAGATAGGTGCCCTGGCCTTCGCCGAAGCTGGTGATGGCGTTGTAGTAACGAATCTCTCCGCGTTCGTTGGACTGTCGCACCGGTACGCCGGTGATCAGCGCGCTGTTGCGGTCACGGGCGAAGCGATCCATCACGCCGATATAACCCTGGGCCATGTCCTTGAGCACCGGGATCGCCGTTTCCGGCCAGACCAGAATGTCGACCTGCCTGGCACTGAAGCTGAGATCGCGATACAGCGCCAGCTGTGCGTTGAGCTGGGCCGGGTCCCATTTCAGGTTCTGCTCGACGTTGCCCTGTACCAGGGCCACCGTCAGGCTGTCGCCTGCCGGGCGCGTCCAGCTGTGGCCCTGCAGCGCCAGGCCGGCGAGCCAGGGGCTCAGCAGCAGAAGCAGGGCACAGATGTAGCGCGGTTTGTGCGGACGCAGGCGCTCCAGGTTGATGATCAGCGCGGCCGACAGCGCGATGACGAAGGATGACAGCCAGACTCCGCCTATCGGCACCAGGCCACTCAGCGGACCGTCGAGCTGGCTGTAGCCTGCATACAGCCAGGGGAAGCCGGTGAGGAACCAGCCGCGCAACACTTCCTGGGCGACCCATAGTGCGGCGAACGCCAGGGCGTCGGCCAGCGGCGCCTCGTTGCGGCGTATCCAGCGCGCCCAGAGAGCGGCAGTCAGGGCGAAGAACAGGCCCAGCCCGGCGACGAAGCCCAGGGTGAGAATGCCTGCCAGCGCCGGCGAGGCGGCGCCATAGTCGTGGATGCTCACATACACCCAGCTGGTGCCGGCGGCGAACAGGCCGAAGCCGTAGCTCCAGCCGCGCAGCGCCGCCTGGCCCGGGCGCAGTTCGCGCAGGCCGAGATAGAACAGGGCAATGGACAGCACGGCCAGCGGCCACAGGTCGAAGGGGGCGAGCGCCAGGGTGGTCAGGGCGCCTGCGCCGCAGGCGAGCAGGTGGCCGGGCCAGCCCGGACGAGTGATCCATTGCAGCATGGGGTGATCCTTGGAGTCGGGGTGGCGCAAGGGTAGGGGGAGGCAGTGGTAGGCGGCAAGTGGTAGGCGGCAAGTGGTAGCCCGGATGCAATCCGGGGAGGCTCGGTTGCCATCCCCGGATAGCAGCCGTCAGCGGCTGACTGGCGTCAGGCGCAGCAGGTGGATGCGACGGCTGTCGGCGTTGAGCACGCGGAAGCGAAACTCGCCGATCTCGGTGACTTCGTTGCGCTTGGGCAGGTGGCCGAAGGCGCTCATTACCAGACCGCCGACGGTGTCGTACTCGTCGTCGGAGAACTGGCTGTCGAAGGTTTCGTTGAAGCTGTCGATGGGCGTCAGTGCCTTGATCAGGTAGTCGCCGGAGGGCAGCGGTTTGATGTAGCCGTCTTCCTCGACATCGTGCTCGTCCTCGATGTCACCGACGATCTGCTCGAGTACGTCCTCGATGGTCACCAGGCCGGCGACGCCGCCGTATTCGTCGATGACCACGGCCATGTGGTTGTGGTTGGCGCGGAACTCACGCAGCAGCACGTTCAGGCGCTTGGACTCGGGCACGAAGGTGGCCGGGCGCAGCAAGTCCTTGATGTTGAAGTTGGGTTGTTCACCCTGCAGGATCAGCGGCAGCAGATCCTTGGCCAGGAGGATGCCGATGACGTCGTCGAGGCTCTCGCCGATCACCGGGTAGCGCGAGTGCGCCGCGTCGATGATGGCGGGCAGGAACTCGCGGGGCGTCTGGCTGGCCTTGATGCTGATCATCTGCGAGCGCGGCACCATGATGTCGCGTACCTGCAGGTCGGCGACCTGAATGGCGCCTTCGACGATGGCCAGTGCTTCGCTGTCGAGCAGCTTGTTCTGATGGGCTTCGCGCAGGACTTCCAGCAGTTCCTGGCGGTTTCTCGGCTCATGAGCAAAAGCCTGGGTCAGCTTGTTGAACCAGGACTTCTGCTCGTTGCTCGATCGGTCTTCGCTCATGGCGTTTTACTCGGGGTCCTTTTCATTAGGAGATTCATCACCGGCATACGGGTCGGGATGACCCAGTTCGGCGAGCAATTGTCGTTCCAGATCTTCCATCTCGAGGGCTTCGTCTTCCTCGATGTGGTCATAGCCCAGCAGGTGCAGGCAGCCATGGATCACCAGGTGGGCCCAGTGCGCTTGCGATGTCTTGCCTTGCTCGGCAGCTTCGCGCTCGACCACCGGTACGCAGATCACCAGGTCGCCCAGCAGCGGAATGTCGAGGATTCCGTCAGGAATCTCGGCAGGGAATGACAGGACGTTGGTAGCGTAGTCCTTGTGCCGCCAGGTGTGGTTCAGTTCGCGGCCTTCGGCTTCATCGACCAGGCGGATGGTCAGTTCGGAGTCGGCCGTGCGCTGGCGCAGCGCCAGTTCGCACCAGCGGCGCAGCTGCGCTTCGTCCGGGTGCTGACCGTCAGTGGCCAGTTGCAGGTCGAGTTCAAGCATCGTGGCTGTCGACCTTGCCGTGCAGGCGCGCGTCGTGGCGCTCGTAGGCTTCGACAATGCGCTGCACCAACGGGTGACGCACCACGTCCTTGGGCTTGAAGTGGGTGAAGCTGATGCCGGGCACGTCGCGTAGCACGTCGATCACGTGGGTCAGGCCGCTCTTGGTGCCGCGCGGCAGGTCGACCTGGGTGATGTCGCCAGTGATCACGGCGGTGGAGCCGAAACCGATACGGGTGAGGAACATCTTCATCTGCTCGACGGTGGTGTTCTGACTCTCGTCGAGAATGATGAAACTGTTGTTAAGGGTGCGGCCGCGCATGTAGGCCAGCGGTGCGATCTCGATCACCTGCTTCTCGATCAGCTTGGCCACGTATTCGAAACCGAGCATCTCGTAGAGCGCGTCGTACAGCGGGCGCAGGTAGGGGTCGATCTTCTGCGCCAGGTCACCGGGCAGGAAGCCGAGCTTCTCGCCGGCCTCGACCGCCGGACGCACCAGCAGGATGCGTCGTACCTGCTCGCGCTCCAGGGCGTCCACCGCGCAGGCCACGGCCAGGTAGGTCTTGCCGGTGCCGGCTGGGCCGATGCCGAAGTTGATGTCGTTGTCGAGGATCGCCTTGACGTAGCGCTGCTGATTGACGCCGCGTGGCTTGATAACGCCCTTCTTGGTGCGCAGGGTGACCTGCGGCAGGTTGCTGGGGTTGACCAGTTCCTCGACGCCGGACTCCTGCAGGTACAGGTGCACCAGGTCGGGCGACAGCTCGGTAGCTTTGGTTTCGCGGTACAGCTTGCGCAGCAGGGTTTCGGCGGCCTGGGTCTTTTCGGCGGCGCCGAGCATCTCGAACTGGTTGCCACGGTTGCGGATTTCCAGGCCGAGGCGCTCTTCGATCAGGCGCAGATGCTCGTCGAACTGGCCGCAGAGATTGGCGAAACGGCGGGCCTCGAAAGGTTCGAGGGTAAAACGATGAGGTTCTAGAGAGGTGTTCAAGGTGATGGTGTGATCGTCACTTGTCTGGGTATTGAAAGGCAGCATAACGCCGGGCGCCCGCAACGCAAAGTGGGGGCGCCCGCTACGTTAGTGGAGGGTGTCGGCATCCAGCAGGGTGCCGCGCAGCGAATGGGGCAGGGCGTCGTCGATATGCACGTCGACGAACTGACCGATCAGGCGTGGATTGTCGCAGCGGAAATTGACGATGCGGTTCTGCTCGGTACGGCCCTGGAGCATGCCCGGGTCCTTCTTCGAGTAGTCGCTGACCAGGATGCGCTGCACCGTGCCGACCATGCGCCGGCTGTTCTCGAAGCCGTTCTGGTTGATGCGGTGCTGGAGCAGGGCCAGGCGCTGCTTCTTCACCTCGTCCGGGGTGTCGTCCACCAGATCGGCGGCCGGGGTACCGGGGCGCGAGCTGTAGATGAAGGAGAAGGAGAAGTCGAAACCGACGTCCTCGATCAGCTTCATGGTCTGCTCGAAGTCCTTCTCGGTTTCGCCGGGGAAGCCGACGATGAAGTCCGAGCTGATCAGGATGTCCGGCACGGCAGCGCGCAGCTTGCGGATGCGCGACTTGTATTCCAGTGCGGTGTGGTTGCGCTTCATCGCCGCGAGGATGCGGTCGGAGCCGGACTGCACCGGCAGGTGCAGGTATTTCACCAACTGCGGGATCTCGGCGTGGGCCTGGATGATCGCGTCGGAAAACTCCAGCGGGTGGCTGGTGGTGTAGCGGATACGCTCGACGCCATCGAGCGCAGCCACGGCATGTAGCAGCTCGGCGAAATCGGCGATATGGCCGTCCGGCGCTTCGCCACGGTAGCCATTGACGTTCTGCCCGAGCAGGGTGATTTCCTTCACGCCCTTCTCGGTGAGGGAGGTGATTTCCATCAGCACGTCGACCAGCGGACGGCTGACTTCCTCGCCACGGGTGTAGGGCACCACGCAGAAGGTGCAGTACTTGCTGCAGCCTTCCATCACCGAGACGAAGGCGCTGGGGCCGTCGACGCGCGGTTCGGGCAGGCGGTCGAATTTCTCGATCTCTGGAAAGCTAATGTCGACCTGCGCGGTCTTGGTGGTGCGCGCGGCGTCGATCATCTCCGGCAGACGGTGCAGGGTCTGCGGGCCGAATACCACGTCGACATAGGGCGCGCGGTCGCGGATCGCCGCGCCTTCCTGGCTGGCCACGCAGCCACCGACGCCGATCACCAGATCCGGGTTGGCCTGCTTCAGCTCGCGCCAGCGGCCGAGCTGGGAGAACACCTTGTCCTGCGCCTTTTCGCGGATCGAGCAGGTATTGAGCAGGATCACGTCGGCTTCTTCGGGTTTTTCCGTGACCTCCAGGGCCTGATGCTCGCCCAGCAGGTCGACCATGCGCGAGCTGTCGTACTCGTTCATCTGGCAACCGTGGGTTTCGATATAGAGCTTCTTGGTCATGGCACTGTCTGAGGTGGTTAAAAAATGACCGCGCATTATAGGCGTGTGCCAAGGGGGATGCTACCGCTCAGTTCCCGTAGCCCGGATGCAATCCGGCGTCTTGCGCCGTCCATCCCCGGTTTGCATCCGGGCTACGCATGCTCCGCTGTGCTATCCTGCGCGCCCTGTTTTTCCTGACTTCGAGTCTTCATGAGCAAGCGCGATCCCATCTACAAGGTGATTTTCCTCAACCAGGGCCAGGTGTACGAGATGTATGCCAAGCAGATCTATCAGAGCGATCTGTGGGGTTTTCTGGAGGTGGAGGAGTTCGTCTTTGGCGAGCGCAGCCAACTGGTGGTCGATCCCAGCGAGGAGAAGCTCAAGGCCCAGTTCGAGGGTGTAGTGCGCAGCTTCGTGCCGATGCACGCGATCATCCGCATCGACGAGGTGGAGCGCCTGGGCACGGCGAAGATCAGCGAGGCCAAGGGCGGCGGCAACGTGATGCCATTCCCCATGCCGATGCCGGACAAGTAAGCGCAGAATCGTAGGGTGTGCCGCGCGCACCAGCTTTTAATGGTGCTTAAGGCAGCGAAGTAGGGTGGGCTTCAGCCCAACAGCGGTATCGCGATGCCACCTGGTGGGCTGAAGCGGAACGCCGCCCGGCCCACCCTGTGGGGTCAGGGCAAGGGCGCGAAAGGTGAACGACCTTCGGCGGTCTGCAGCTCCAGCAGGTAGCTGCGGAAGATCTGTCCCAGCACCTGGCTGGCGATTTCCAGTTCATCGCGACGCATCTGCGCCGACACCAGGTCGGCGCTGTCCATGGCTTCGTCCGAGCCATTGACCGATGCCATCTTCAATACGATGTAGGCCTGCACGTTGTTGGCCGGTACGCCTTCGCCACGGAAGAACATCGTGCCCAGGCGCAGCTGCGCTTCGGCGTGGCCCTGCAGTGAGGCGCGCTCGAACCAGGTCAGGGCCTGCTTTAGATCGCGCGGGGTGCGCTTGCCGTCGTAGTAGTACTCACCCAGCTCATAGGCCGCCTGCGTGTTGCCGGCGCGTGCCATTTCCTGGCAGCTGGCCAGGGCATCGGGCATCTCTTCGGGGGAGGCGTTCAGCGCGCAGCTGCCGCTGGCGGGGATCAACAGCGAATTGCCGCCTGCGAATGCAAACAGCGGGAGGAAAAGCAACAGGCAGCCCAGGGACAGGGTGCGGCCGGTGCGGTTCATCTGGATAACGGGACCTCGGCAGTTCAGGGCGGGTGACGTGCCCGGTCGGCGCAAAACGTGCCGACCGTCGCATTATGGAATAACCGCGGGCTTGTTACAAAGGCTTTACCAGGCTGTCGAAAAACTACCTGCGTTGGCAATACTGCGTTAAAGCCGGCCTCAAAATGCTCATTTACAGCACTTAAACTGCGCTTCTTCGGCCGTTTTTGCGGGGCCGCCATCGGTATTGTCTTGCCTGCCTCGGCTCGGGCTTCCTGCTTCGCTCTACCTCCTGCATCCATGCAGTCGTCGCCTACGTTTTTCAACAGCCTGTTACCCGGTCTGTCGTTTCGCACTTCCCGGCAGGTTCAGCAGCAGCCAGGCCAGCAGCGGGTAAGCTGGCGCCAGCAGCACGTGGAACAGGTCGATGCGGCGCAGCGGCCCGATCACGCCTTCGGTACCGACTGCCACACCGGCCAGCAGGAACAGGCCCACCACCACGGCTGCGACTACAGCAGGCGCGCGGCGCGGCCATTGGACTGCGCCGGCATAGAGAATCAGCACCAGCGTGGCCAGGTTCAGCGCCAGGCGGTAGTCCTCCATATAACCAAGCTGGCGGAACAGCTCGAAGAAGGCGCACAGGCCGAGCAGGATTCGGCCCCAGTTCGGCCGGCTCCAGGCCCAGCCACGGCCCAGCGCCAGTGCGGCGGCGCCGAGTAGCGGCAGGCCGAGAAAGCTGCTGGCCTGCGAGAGCCACAGGTGCGCTGGCTGCCAGTTCGGGTCGAAGCCGTAACGAATCACGCCGACGCTGGCCGCCGCAGCCGGAAGCAGAAAACCGAGCAGGGCGCAGAACAGCGCCGGCTGGTCGCCCTCGCCGTAGCGCCCGCGTACCCGGCCGATCAGCCAGACACAAACCCCGCAGGCCAGCGCCAGCAATGCATCACTGAAGGCGGTGCTGTATTGCATCAGGCTTTTTTCAGCTCGGCGAAGGCGCGCTCGGCGGCAGCGAAGGTGATTTCCAGCTCTTTTTCACCATGGGCGATGGAGGTGAAGCCCGCTTCGAAGGCGCTCGGTGCCAGGTATACGCCGCCGTCCAGCATCAGATGGAAGAAGCGGTTGAAGCGCGCACTGTCGCTAGCCATCACGTCGGCGAAGGTGACGATGTCGTCGGCGCCGCTGAAATACAGACCGAACATGGCGCCGGCCTGGGTGGTGACGAAGGGAATGCCGGCGGCATCGGCGCGTTGTTGCAGGCCATCGAGCATGCGCGTGGTGTAGTCGGTCAGCTCGGTGTGGAAGCCCGGACGGCTGATCAGCTTCAGCGTGGTCAGGCCAGCGGCCATGGCCAGCGGGTTACCCGACAGGGTGCCGGCCTGGTAGACCGGGCCGAGCGGGGCGATGCATTCCATGATCGCGCGCTTGCCGCCGAAGCAGCCTACCGGCATGCCGCCGCCGATGATCTTGCCGAAGGTGGTCAGATCCGGGGTGACGCCGTAGTGCGCCTGGGCACCGCCGAGGGCGACGCGGAAACCGGTCATCACCTCGTCGAAGATCAGCACCACGCCATGCTTGTCGCACTGCTCGCGCAGGCCTTCGAGGAAGCCCGGCGCTGGCGGCACGCAGTTCATGTTGCCGGCCACCGGCTCGACGATGATGCAGGCGACTTCCTTACCCACCTGCGCCAGGCACTCGGCCACGGCGTCGATGTCGTTGAACGGCAGGGTCAGGGTGTGCTTGGCGAAGGCCGCCGGCACGCCGGCGGAGTTCGGCACGCCCTGGGTCAGGGCACCGGAGCCGGCCTTGACCAGCAGGCTGTCGGAGTGACCGTGGTAGCAGCCCTCGAACTTGATGATGCTGTCGCGGCCGGTGTAGCCGCGGGCCAGGCGGATGGCGCTCATGGTCGCCTCGGTGCCGGAGCTGACCATGCGCACCATTTCCATCGACGGCACCAGGCCGCACACCAGCTCGGCCATTTCGGTTTCCAGCGCGGTCGGCGCACCGTAGGACAGGCCGTGTTCCAACTGACGACGCACCGAGTCGAGCACTTCAGGGTGGCTGTGGCCGAGGATCATCGGGCCCCAGGAACCGACGTAGTCGACGTAGCGCTTGTCGTCTTCGTCCACGACATAGGCGCCTTCGGCGTGCTTGAAGAACAGCGGCGTGCCGCCGACGCTGCGGAAGGCGCGCACCGGCGAGTTGACGCCACCAGGGATGTGTTTCTGGGCGTTGGCGAAGAGAATTTCGGAACGGGACATGGCAGGTCTCTCTGGAAACGAATCAGTCGAACAGCGCGGCAAAGGCGCGGGCGCGGTCTTCCACCTCGGTGGCGGAGTCCGTGGCAAACAGGGCGTGGATCACGGCAACCATGCTGGCGCCCCGGGCGATCAGGCAGGGGGCGTTTTCCAGGGTCACGCCGCCGATGGCGACGATGGGCTGGGCAAAGCGCGCGCGTGCCTGATCCAGCAGCTCCACGGTGGCAGCCGGAGCGCCGGGTTTGGTGTTGGAATTGAAGAAGCGGCCGAAGGCGATGTAGCTGGCGCCTTCGGCGACCGCGCGTTCGGCCAGTTCCAGCTGGGCGTGGCAGGTACCGCCGATCACGACTTCTGCGCCGAGGCAGGCGCGAGCGGCGGCCAGCGAGCCGTCGCTCTGGCCCAGGTGCAGGCCGACGCCCAGGCGCGCGGCCAGCTCCAGGTCATCGTTGATGATCAGCGTGGCGCCATGGCGCTGGCACAGTTCGGCCAGTGCCTGGGCTTCATCGAGGCGACGCATGGCATCACCCGACTTGTCGCGGTACTGCAGCAGGCGCGCGCCACCGATCAGCGCCGCTTCGGCATAGGGCAGCAGCTTGCCGCCGGCCAGCAGCGGGGTGTCGGTGATGGCGTAGAGACCGCGAAGATTCATGCCCCGAAGTCCAAAGGCAGGCGGCGCGGCACGTATTGGCCATGGCCGGGTTGTTCGGCGTCGCGCAGGGTGCGCCAGGTATAGTCCAGGGCACTTTTCACGGCGCTGACCAGTTCCTCGCCCAGGGCCAGGCGACCGGCCAGGGTGCTGGCCAGGGTGCAGCCGGAGCCGTGGTAGCTGCCGGGCAGGCGCGCGCAGGTGAAGGTGTGGCGGCTGCCGTCACGGCAGTACAGGCGGTTGTGCACTTCGGCTTCGTCGCCGTGGCCGCCGGTGATCAGCAGGTGTTCTATAAAAGGCAGCAGCTTCTCGGCGCACTCGTCGGCGCTGCCTTGCGGCAGTTCGGCGAGGATGCGCGCTTCCGGCAGGTTCGGCGTGGCGATGGTGGAGACGGCGAACAGGCGCTCGCGCATGGCATAGCCGACGTCGTCCTTGCCCAGCGAGCCGCCGCCGCCGGCGCGCAGCACCGGATCGCAGACCAGTGGCACGCCCGGCAGCTGGCTCATCACCTCGAGCACGGTGTCGACCATGTCCACCGAGCCGAGCATGCCCAGCTTGACGGCGGCCACGGGCATGTCGGCGATGACCGCGCGGGCCTGGGCCAGCACCCAGTCGCGGTCGAGGACGCGGAAGTCGGAGACGTTGACGGTGTCCTGCACGGTCAGGGCGGTCACCGTCGGTGCGGCGTGGCAGCCTTGGGCCAGCAGGGCTTCGATATCGGCCTGCAGACCAGCACCACCACTGGGGTCGTGACCGGACATGCATAGCACTACGGGGCGGAAGTTTGGCGTTTTCATGGTGCGCGAGCTTATCACTAACAAGCCTCAAGTCGCTGCACGCCATGCCGGTCGTTAGCCTTTCTGATTCTCGTGCGTATTGGCGTTATCTGGTCTGGAAATGGCATCATGCGCGGCCATGCCGCCTTGCCCGACTGCCTCCGATGACGCTGCGTACCTGCCTGATCATGATGACCGCCCTGGCGGTGATCACCGATAACCTGATCATTCCCTTCTATCCGCAGTACTTCGCCGAGCGCTTCGATAATCCGCCGGAGCAGCACGTCGGCCTGTATCTGGCGGTGGTCAGCTTGGTGGTGATGGCGGTGTTCCCGCTCTGGGCGCGTCTGGCCAAGCGCGTGCACCCGGTGCGCATCCTGATCAGCGCGCAGCTGATGGCCGGTAGCCTGACCGCCGCCTGCTATTTCATCGACTCGCTGCCGCTGTTCTGGGTGGTGTCGTTGCTGATGGTGGTGTTCAAGGGCAGCTACCTGCTGATGTACCCCTACGTGATGAGCCTGCAGCAGCAGGACAACCACACCCAGACCATCGGCACCCTGTCGGTGGTGGTGCATTTCGGCGCCATTCTCGGCGCCGCGCTGGGCGGCCTGATTTTGCAGATCATGAACATTGGCGATGTGTTTCTGGTGATGGCCGCCGGCGATTTCATCCAGATGGCCATCTGCATGCATCTGGTGCGTGGCTATCTGCCGGCACCAGGCGAGCAGCCAGCGAGCGACGAGGCGCCGGTGAAGAACGAGTCGCGCAGCCTGCCAGCGATCTATCGCCTGTGCCTGGTGATGCTGCTGTTCTACTTCGTCGGTTACGTCACGCGGCCGTTCTTTGCTGTGTACTGGCAGCAGGTGGCGCACTGGAACAGCGAGATGGCGGCCGGCTTCGTCTATGCCCTGCCCGGCGCGGTGGCCGTGGTGGCGCTGTGGTGGGGGCGCCGCGCGACCAAGCAGGGCAATACCCGTGACGGCATTCTTGCCGGTCTGCTGCTGGGCGCGGCGGCCACCTTCATTCAGGGCTTTGGTGATCAGTGGCTGATCCTGCTCGGCCGTGTGCTGTTCGGCTGGGCGCTGTATCAGGTCACCGTGCGTCTCGACGCACTGCTGTTCGAGCTCAGCTCGCCGGAGCACTACGCGGTGGACTTCAGCAAGATCAATATCTTCCAGTGCCTGGGCAACATGGGCTCGGCCTACGGCGCGGGCCTACTGGTCAGCCATTACGGCCAGGCCATGCCGTTCTGGGTCGGTGCTGCCGGCCTGCTGGCGACGGCTGCACTATTCCCATTGCTGGTACGTAAACCGCGCACGGCCTGAGTCTTGAGTGGCGAATGATAATTTGATGCAGATGCGTTTCGGTGATTAAATTCGCCCTCCGCACTGCCGCCGTCGTCCGGGTTCGCCGCGATGCAAGACCTCCACCACCTGCTCGATGTCATTTCCCGCAGCCTGCCCGGGCTGCAAGGGCGGATCGGGCATGCCGGGGCTGACCTGCTGGTGTGCGGCAGCGAGGGCAACGACCGGCGTATCGCCGCGCTCTACCAGCACTGGCAGCAGGCTCATCCCGAGGCCGGGCCGCATTACTGGACGGTGCGCAGCTGGACCTACCTGGTCTGGCAGCCCATCTACCTGACCTTGCTCGGCGTACACCTGGCGCAGCGCGTGCCCTGTCTGGCGAGCCTGGGGCAGGCGGTGCAGGGCGGCGTGGTGTCGGGTTTCTGTCTGCCCGAGCATTGCCCGCAGCAGGCTACGGAAGATCAGCTGATCGGCCTGGCTGCCAGCCAGCTCGAGCAACTGCTGCGCCGCCAGCACGCCGAGTTCTGCCAGGTACAAAGCATTCACGGCAAGCTGGCCCAGCGCCTCGCTGCCGACTACGTGCTGGCCGCCTTGTTGCTGGTACAGCGCCAACTGACTCTGGATAACCAGCAACTTCGCGCGCTGGCGGTACGCTGGCTGGACGCGTTGGGCCTGCGCGGCGCCAGTGAGCTGCTGGAAGTGCGCCTGGACGATGGCCGCGGCTGCCTGACTCTGGAGCGCAAGGCCTGCTGTCAGCATTTTCGGCGTTGCGACGGCGAGCTGTGCAGCACCTGCCCGAAGCTGCGGCGTGACGAGCGCCTGCTGCGTCTGCGCGAGGAGCTGGCCCTGGCATGTTGACGTTGCGTGATATCGAAGTACGCCGCGGCGAGCGGGTGACGCTGGCGCTGGACGAACTGCACCTCGAAGGTGATCGCTTCACCGTGATCCTCGGCCACAACGGCTCGGGCAAGTCGACCCTGATGAACCTGCTGGCGCGGCAGCTGCAGCCGACCCGAGGCTCGCTGCAACTGGACGGGCGTACCTTGGCCGATTTTTCCGCCCGTGACTTCGCCCGCCGTGTGGCTTTTCTGCCGCAACACCTGCCCGATGTCGCTGGCCTGACCGTTCGCGAACTGGTGCGTCTGGGGCGCTTCCCCTGGCGCGGGCTGCTCGGCCGCTGGCGCGCCGAGGACCATGCCGCCGTCGATCTGGCGCTGGCCCAGACCGATGTCGCCCATTACGCCGATCACCTGGCCGACAGTCTGTCCGGCGGCGAGCGCCAACGCGCCTGGATCGCCATGCTGCTGGCCCAGCAATCGCCGCTGCTGCTGCTCGACGAGCCAACCTCGGCGCTGGACCTGGCGCATCAGTACGAGTTGATGGGCCTGCTGCGCCAGCTCAATCGCGACAGCGGGCGCGGTATCGTTGCCATCCTCCACGACATCAACCTCACGGCGCGGCATGCCGACCGGGTGATTGCCCTCAAGCAGGGGCGGATCTTCTTCGACGGCAGCCCGGACGAGTTGCTCAGCGGGCCGTTGCTCAGCCAGCTCTACGACATCGATATCGAACTGATCGAGCAGCCCAGCAGCGCCCGCAAGATTGCCGTGGTGGCCTGAGCATGGCGGCAGTTTCGGCGCCGTCACGCCACCTTCTGACGTTGCTCGCGCTGCTGCCCCTGGCACTCCTGCACCTGTGGCTGGCGGCCGATCTTGATCCGTTCGAACTGTGGGCGATGCTGGCTTCTGCCGAACACAGCTTCGAGTTTCTACAGCTGCAACTGTCGGCTCTACCCAGGCTGAGCATGGCGCTGCTCACGGGCGCTGCGCTGGGACTGTCCGGCAGCCTGCTACAGCAGATCACGCAGAATCGCCTGGTGTCGCCCATGACCATCGGCGCCTCGTCCGGGGCCTGGCTCGGGCTGGTGCTGGCCACCTTGCTGGTGCCGACCTTCGCGGCCAGCAACGGACAATGGGCGGCCCTGCTCGGCGCACTGGTGGCGGTCGGTCTGGTGCTGCTGATTGCCGGGCGCAGCGGTATTGGCGGGCTGCCGCTGGTGCTGGGCGGCATGGCCATGAACCTGTTGCTCGGCGCATTGGCTGCCGGCCTGGTGCTGATCAACAACCAGTACACCCAGGGGTTGTTCGTCTGGGGTGCGGGTGATCTGGCGCAGATCGACTGGCACTGGGTGCAGTGGTTGTGGCCCAAGCTGCTATTAGCCTTGCCACTGCTGGTGCTGGCACCACGACCGTTGAGCCTGTTGCAGCTCGGTAGTGATGCCGCTCAGGCCCGTGGCCTGGCGCTGTGGCCGGTGATGCTGGTGCTGTTCCTGGCGGCGCTTTGGCTATGTTCGGTGTCGATCACGGCGGTCGGCCTGATCGGTTTCATCGGCCTGCTCACACCGAATCTGGCGAAGATGCTTGGTGCCCGCACGGCGCGTGATGAACTGTTCTACAGCGCGTTGCTCGGTGCCTTGCTGCTGCTCGGCACCGACGCCCTGGCGCTGTTGGCCAATCGTGTCAGCGGCCAACTGGTACCCAGTGGTGCGGCGGCGGCGTTGATCGGTGCGCCAGTGTTGTTGTGGCTGGCGCGCCGCCACCTGGCTGCGGAAGACCCGCGTGGCCTGCAGTTGCCGCGCGGCGCCGAGCGTTTCGGCTGGCGCAGTGCGCTGTGGGTGGCACTTCTCGCCGTACTGGCGCTGACCGTGGCGCTCGGGCTGGCGCGTGGTGTCGATGGCTGGCACCTGCAGTGGCCGTCGGCGCTGGTCTGGTCGCTGCGCTGGCCGCGTGTGCTCACTGCCGCCGCGGCCGGTGCCGGCCTGGCGATTTCCGGTCTGCTGCTGCAGCGCCTGCTGCGTAACCCGCTGGCCAGCCCCGATATTCTCGGTCTATCCGCGGGTGCCACGCTGGCGGTTATGCTGGCGCTGATCGTCTTCGGTGGCGCGATGTTCGGAGCGGTCGCGCCGCTGGCTGCCTTCGTCGGCAGCCTGGCGGTGCTAGCGGTGTTGATGCTGCTGGGCCGGCGTCATCACTACTCACCAGCATTGATGGCGCTGCTGGGTATTTCCCTCGGTGCGCTGCTCAACGCCGCCTTGCAGTTCGTGCTGGCCAAGGGCAGCGGTGACTCGTTCGCGTTGCTCGGCTGGCTGGCCGGCTCCACCTACCGCGCCACACCGGCACAGGCATTGTGGCTGACGGTCGGCGTGCTGCTGTTCGGCGCGCTGGCATTGCTGTTCCAGCGTGCGCTGACGCTGATCGGCATCGGCGACGGGGTGGCCGCCAGCCGTGGCCTGAACGTGCCGCGCTTGCGTCTGGCACTGCTGGTGCTGGTGGCGCTGCTCTGTGCGCTGGTTACCAGCCTGCTAGGGCCAGTGGCGTTTCTGGGGCTTTTGGCCCCGCATATCGCGGTGATGCTTGGCGCGCGCCGGGTGCTGCCGCAGTTGCTGCTGGCGGCCTCGTTGGGCGCGGTGCTGATGCTGCTGGCCGATTGGGCCGGTCGCACCCTGATCTTCCCGTTGCAGATTCCGGTGGGCATTGTCGCCTCGGTGTTGTGTGGCAGCTATTTCGTCTACCTGCTCATCCGTGGGAGGCTGGCGTGAAGCGTTGCTTGCTCTGCTTTCTGCTGCTATGGCTGACGCCTGCCTGGACCAGCGCTGAGCCACGGGTGGCCGCGCTGAGCTGGGAGGCCACCGAGCATTTGCTGATGCTCGATGTGACACCGTTGACCGTCGCCGATGCCGGTGACTACCGCGCCTGGGTGGTGCGGCCGACGCTGCCCGCAGACGTGCCTTCGGCCGGCTCGCGCCTGGAGCCCAACCTCGAATTGCTGGCCGAGTTGCAGCCTGAGTTGATCGTCATCCCTCCTTTGCTGGAAGACATCCGCCCGTTGCTGGAGCGTATTGCGCCGGTTCAGGTGTACCAAGGTTTCAGCCAGCAGCACGACAATCTGCAGGTGCAGCGCGAGGCGTTTCTCGACCTGGCGCGTGCGCTCGGCCGCGAGGCATTGGCCAGGCAACGCCTGCAGGCGATGGACGCCGAGCTGGCGCAATGGCGCGAGCGGCTGCGGGCTCATTACGGGGAGCGCCTGCCGGCCGTCACGGTGATACGTCTCTCGTCGCCGACGGCCGCCTTCATCAACGGTCCCAACTCCATGCCGCAACATGCGCTGGCGCTGCTCGGCCTTCAGCCTGCGATGGACCTGGCGCCGAGCCCCTGGGGCATCACTCAGGTACCGATCACCGCGCTCGGTCGCATCGAAGAGGGCGTCGTGCTGCATATCGAACCCTTTGCCCAGGAAGCGCAGTTGTTCGCCTCACCATTGTGGCAGGCGATGCCTTTCGTGCGTGAGCAGCGCTTCGCCGCGATGCCCTCGACCTGGACCTATGGCGGCGTGTTTTCCCTGCAGTATCTGGCCGAGGCCATAGGTGAAGCGCTGCTTAAACTACCGTCTGAATCTGGAAAAGCGCCCCAACAGTCCCTAGAGTAGAGCGATTCGAATATAAGTCTGCCGTGCGTGACGGCGCCATCTGATGGGCTAATGGGGGCCTGGGCGTTGTCCGACAGGGTTTTGGAGTCGTATGTACCGGCTGCTCCTGCTCATCGTGAGCCTCGTTTTTTCCTCGCTCGTGGGCGCCGTTACCTTCGACGAACATATGCGTACTCTGCCTCTGGGGCAGAGCATGTACGTGTTCGAGGACGTGCGCGGCGATGCCAGCATCGACGACATCGCCTCGCCCGCCGTGCAAGGCAGTTTCCGTCTGCATGACAAACCCGTGCTCAACGCCGGCTATTCACGCTCGGTATTCTGGCTGCGGCTGGACCTGCACTATCTGCCGCGCGAGGCGCAGGGTGACCGCAACTGGTTGCTGGAGCTGGCTTATCCGCCGCTCGATCACCTTGAACTCTACCTCCCCGACGAGGCCGGCGGCTTCGCACTGGCTCAGCGTACAGGCGATTCGTTGCCTTTCGACACCCGCCAGATCCGCCAGCACAATTACCTGTTCGAGCTGAACCTCGAGCCGAACCAGAACAAGCGCATCTATCTGCGCCTGGAAAGCCAGGGCTCGATCCAGGCGCCGCTGACCCTGTGGGCGCCCAACGCCTATCTGGAAGAGCAGCCCGCGCGTATCTACGTGCTTGGCATCATCTACGGCGTGCTGCTGGTGATGCTGGTGTACAACCTGTTCATCTTCCTCAGCGTGCGTGACACCAGCTACCTCTATTACATTCTTTATATCGCCTCGTTCGGCCTGTATCAGGTCTCGGTCAACGGTGCCGGCATCGAGTATTTCTGGCCCAACAACCCTTGGTGGGCCAATGCCGCGACGCCATTTCTGATCGGCTCGGCCGCCTTGTTCGGCTGCCAGTTCGCCCGCAGCTTCCTGCACACTGGCGAACACAGTCCCTGGGTCGATCGCCTGTTGCTGCTGCTGATGGCCTGCGGCGCCGGGGTGATGATCCTGGCACTGAGCGTCAGTTATGCCACGGCATTGCGTCTGGCCACCTACCTGGCCCTGCTGTTCACCGTGGTGATCTTCGCTGCCGGAGTGCTTGCCTGGCTGCGCGGTATGCGCGTGGCGCGTTACTTCATCTTCGCCTGGACCGCCTTTCTCATCGGCGGCATCGTCAACACGCTGATGGTGCTGGGCTACCTGCCCAACGTCTTTCTTACCATGTACGCCAGCCAGATCGGCTCGGCGCTGGAAGTGGGCCTGCTGTCGTTGGCGCTGGCCGACCGCATCAACGCGATGAAGGAAGAGCGCACGCGCATCCTCCAGGAGGCCGGACGCAAGCTCGAAACGCTGAACCAGGAACTGGCCGACAGCAACCGTTTCAAGGATGAATTCCTCGCCACCGTGACCCATGAGCTGCGTACGCCGATGAACGGGGTGATCGGCTCGCTGGAGCTGATGCAGACGGTGAAGATGGACATCGAACTGGAGCAGTACCAGAAGACCGCGGCAGCGTCCGCGCGCGACATGATGCGCATGGTCAACGACATCCTCGCGCTCACCGAATTGCAGGCCGGCAAGCTCTATCCGCGGCGCGAGACGTTCAGCCTGCGCGGGCTGTTCGATGGTCTGCGTGCCCAGTATGCGGCGCGCGCCGAAGACAAGGGGCTGACGTTCGCCCTGGAGCTGGACGACAACCTGCCCGACACCCTGGAAGGGGACGCGGCCAAGCTGGCGCAGGCGCTGGGCTATCTGCTGGACAACGCCATCAAGTTTACCAGCCAGGGCGGCGTGACCTTGCAGGTCGGCCGCGCCGGCAGCGTGGGCAGCAACCTGCCGTTGAGTGTGGTGGTCAGCGATACGGGGATCGGTTTCGCGCCCGGCGACGGCGACCTGTATCAGCGCTTTCATCAACTCGATGGCTCGATGACACGCAAGTACGGCGGCCTGGGCATCGGCCTGGCGATCTGTCGGCAACTGGTCCACCTGCTTGGTGGCGTGCTCAGTCACGAGTCGCAGCCGGGGCAGGGCAGTCGGTTTCGCCTCGATGTGCCGCTGACCCTGCCGCTGCAACCGCAGGCCAGCGATGTTCGCCCGGCACGGCCGCAGGGCGGCGCGCTGCAGCGTCAGGCGCAGCAATGCACGGTACTGATCGTCGAGGACAATGCGATCAACCAACTGGTCACTCGCGGCATGCTGCTCAAGCTCGGCTACCGCGTGCGCACTGCCGACAACGGCGCCGAGGCCCTCGAATTGCTGCGCAGCGAGACGGTGGATGCGGTGCTCCTCGACTGCCAGATGCCGGTAATGGACGGGTTTGCCACCTGTCGCGCACTGCGCGCCCTGCCGGGCTGCGCCGAGTTGCCGGTGCTGGCGATCACTGCGCACAGTCACAGTGGCGACCGCGAGCGCTGCCTGGCTGCGGGCATGAGCGACTACCTGGCGAAACCGGTGAAATTCGACGAGTTACGCGTACTGCTGCATGACTGGGTGCTGTGCCGCCCGGCAGCGGTCTCTGGTGGCGCCGCGCCGGTCTGACTCTTCTTCGCAGGGCGTAATCAAGTCGCTCTGCCCTGTAGGCTCCTGCACGTGCGGCTTTGTACGAGCTACCTGTTTCCCGATTCGGCGGCAGATTTGGCCGGATCGTCCCTTTAGCCATGGTCTGAATCCTGATTCACTGCATGCAGGTGAATCAGGATTCAGACCATGGCTTATCGCACCACCGAAGCTCGACTCGACCGCGACCAAGCGCTGCGCGCGCGTATTCTCGACTGCGCCTTGCTGCGAGTGGCCGAGGGCGGTTTCGCCGCCCTGACCATGCAGGCGTTGGCCGACGATGTTGGCATCGCCACCGGTAGTCTGTACCGCCACTTTCGCAGCAAGGGTGAACTGGCCGCCGAGGTATTCGCCAGCGCCAGCCAGCGTGAGGTAGATGCTCTGGCCGCTGCCTTGCGTGGGCCGGGCAGCGCCAGCGAGCGCCTGCGCATCGGCCTGGAACAGTTCGCTGCCCGCGCCTGGCATAGCCGCCGCCTGGCCTTCGCGCTGATTGCCGAACCGGTCGACCCGGAAGTCGATGAGCAGCGCCTGCTCTATCGCGAAGCCTACGCCGAGCTGTTCATCGATCTGCTGGAGGAGGGTGCCGGCGCTGGTGAGTTTCGCGTCGAGCAGATCGGTCTGATGGCGGCCTGCCTGGTCGGCGCCATTGCCGAAGCGCTGGTCGGCCCCCTGTCGCCACCTGCTCGCGCCGCTCGCGAAGCAGGCCAACCCACCCTAGAGCTGGCGCAGGTCAGCGCCAGCCTTGCCACCTTCTGCCTGCGCGCCGTCGGCGCCAAGGAGTCCACGCGATGAAACCCAGCCTGTATGCCGAAACCCACGAGGTGTTCAACCAGGTACCGAGCCTCGATGGCGCCAATCTCTATCGCCTCGACCTGCCGCTGCAGGAGTGGATTCGCCGCTACGATGGCGCCTGGGCCCACGAGCGTTTGAGCGCCTATGGCGCGCTGGCCGGCGGCGCCCTGATGCAGGCCGGCTTTCTTGCCAACGAGAACAAACCGGTGTTCAAGAGCCACGACCGCTACGGCAATCGCATCGACCTGGTCGAGTTTCACCCGGCGTACCACGAGCTGATGCGCACGGCGGTCGAGCACGGCCTGCCCTCGCTGCCCTGGAACGACCCGCGCGCCGGTGCCCATGTTGCCCGTGCCGGGCTGACCTATATGCATAGCCAGGCCGAAGCGGCCAGCGGCTGCCCGTTGACCATGACCTTCGCCGCTGTGCCGGCCATTCGCCTGCAGCCCAACGTGGCTGAGCAATGGCTGCCGAAGATCCTCGCCACCGAGTACGACCCACGCAACCTGCCGATGGAGCAGAAGACTGGCGTGACCATCGGTATGGCCATGACCGAGAAGCAGGGCGGCACCGACGTGCGTGCCAACACCACCCGCGCTTATCCCATCGGCCTCGGCGGGCCGGGGCAGGGCTATGAGCTGGTGGGCCACAAATGGTTCTGCTCGGCGCCGATGTGCGATGCCTTCCTTACCCTGGCCTACACCGACAAGGGCCTGTCGTGTTTCCTGCTGCCGCGTCACCGCCCGGACGGCACGCGCAACGCCTTCTACATCCAGCGCCTGAAGAACAAGCTGGGCAACTGGGCCAACGCCTCCAGCGAGGTGGAATACCGTGGCGCTTTCGCCTGGATGCTCGGCGAGGAAGGGCGCGGCGTGCCGACCATCATCGAGATGGTGGCCATGACTCGCTTCGATTGCATGGTCGGCTCCAGCAGCCTGATGCGCCAGGCGCTGACCCAGGCTGCGCACCACTGTGCGCATCGCCAGGTGGGTGGCAAGCTGCTCGCCAACCAGCCGCTGATGCAGAACGTGCTGGCCGACCTGGCGCTGGAGAGCGAAGCGGCGCTGGCCCTGTGCATGCGCATGGGCCGCGCGCTGGATCACGCGCATGACGCGCAGGAAGACAAGTTCGCCCGTCTGGTCACTGCCGTGGGCAAGTACTGGATCTGCAAGCGCGCGCCGGAAATGATCTACGAGGCCAGTGAGTGCATGGGCGGCGCAGGCTATGTCGAGGAAACCATCATGCCGCGCCTGTACCGCGAAGCGCCGGTCAACTCGATCTGGGAAGGCTCGGGCAACGTGCAATGTTTGGACGTGCTGCGTGCACTGTCCAAGGAGCCGGGCGTGCTCGACGCGTTGTTCGCCGAACTGGGTGATGGCCATGGCGATGCCCGCCTGAAGGCGCATATCCAGCGGCTCAAGGCAGATTTCGCTGATACAGCCGATATCCAGTACCGCGCCCGCCAGCTCACCGAAGACATGGCCGTGGCACTGCAGGCCAAGCTGCTGCTTGAGGCGGGCAACAGCGTGGTCAGCGACGCCTTTATCGCCAGCCGCCTGGAAGGCCGCGGCCGCGTCTACGGCACCCTGCCGCGCGGTGTCGATGTCGAGGCGCTGCTGGCGCGTAGCACGCCGCATCTACTGTGAGGGCTAGCGCGATAGCGGCGTGACAGTGCGCCGGCCATCCAGCCGGCGCCTCAGGGGTCAGTCGTCGCTCTCCAGTACTTCTCGGCCGTTGAGCGCTTGTATCGGGCGGGCGTTCTTCGCATACAGGTGCTGGAACTGCGCCAGTTGCGCATGGGACAGCTCGACCGGTTGTTTGAGTACGCGCCATTGCACGTCCTCACTGCATGGCGGTGTGGTCAGCGAGCCGGCGAAGGCGTAGTAACCCTGTTGCTGCGGCAGTACGGTTTGCGGGGCGAAGCTGCCTGCCAGTTCGACTTTTTCGCCTGCCTTGGGCGGCATGGCATCGAACACGGACTCCAGTGCCTGATTTTTCTCACCTTCCTTGAACAGCATAGCCACTACCGCCAAGTGGCCATCGGCGGCCTGGTGGACGAAATGCGCCACCATCGGGAAACCCTTGCCGGCGATGTGCTCCTCGCTGGGTGTATGGAAATGGAACTGCACCAGGCGATAAGGCTTGCCGTCGATTTCGATGCCGCCAGCATTGGCCAGATTCACCTGGACGGTGTGACCGTTATTCACCACTTCAGCCGAGCTGGCCTGGTAGTCGAAGGCGAGGCGAGGCAGCGATGCGCGCGTCGCATGGCTGATGTCGATCGGCGATTGTGCATGGCCGAGTGCACAGGTTTCGTAGCCTGGGTCCAACTGGGCCCAGTGTTCGGGGCCTTCCTTGCCTTTGTAGCTCCAGTGCGGTTGCTGTTCGGCCGCCATGGCGCCGGTTGCGAACAGTGCAGTCAACGCAACGAGCAGGGTCTTCTTCATATGCGCTCTCTTACTGGATGATGGATCTACAGCTCGCGTGGCCAGCAGCCGGGGGCGAGTGCGGAAAGATTACGCATGATTTGTAATAAAAAGTTACATCTGCATGGGTTGGGCGTGATGAATTGCGCATTCTCGGTGGCGCCGGCTGTATTCAAGACAGTATCTGTTCAGGTGGAGGGGCTTCGGGCAGATGAGAGCATTTTGGGAGTGTTGCGCTGCCTGTCGCGCTTAGATGGCAGGCCCGGATCTTTGCCGAGGAGGTGGGCGGTGCCTTGAGCGCGAGTACTGTCTTTTGCCCGAGCTGCGGAGTAAGGTTGCCGCCGATGGTTCCGCTCGCCTTGGCGCGTGTGGATGAAAAGGGAACAGGGTGCGGCGAATCTCGCCAATGCCCTGGCTGCCCCCGCAACTGTAAGCGGCGAACGACGCCCTCATGCCACTGACTTCGGTCGGGAAGGCGGGCGAAGTGCCAAGCCGTGAGCCAGGAGACCTGCCATCGACAACGGGCGTTTCGCCTACCCCCTTATCCGAATCGTCGCGCGGTGGGCGCGGCAAAGGAGCTCGCATGCATATCGAACCTGGTGTCGTCGAAGGCGCCAAAATCCTGCTCAGCTACGCAACGGCCGTCACCGCTTTCGGCCTGACCGCCAAGCTAGCTTTGGGCAGCGTCCGCAACAACGGCGGTGTCGCCGCCCTGGCGCTACGCAGCCTGCTGACCACCGCTCTGGTGTTCTGCTTCTTCGAAGTGTTCCCGCATCATGCGGTGGGCGTTTCCGAGGTGCACCTGATCCTCGGCTCGACCCTGCTGCTGCTGTTCGGCGCCGGTGCTGCCGCCATTGGTCTGGCCGCTGGCCTGTTGTTGCAGGGGCTGCTGTTCGCTCAGTTCGACCTGCCGCAGTACGGCATGAACGTCACCACGCTGTTGATCCCGCTGTGGGGTATCAGCCTGCTGGCCAAGCGCATCGTCGCGCCGGGCACGGCTTACGTCGATCTTTCCTACAAGCAGGCGCTGGCGCTTTCGACCGCTTATCAGGGCGGCATCGTCGCCTGGGTCGCGTTCTGGGCTTTCTACGGTCATGGCTTCTCCAGCGAGAACCTGGCGGCCGTGGGCAGCTTCGGCCTGGCCTACATGAGCGTGATCCTGGTCGAGCCGCTGATCGACCTGGGGGTGCTGGCCGCTGCCAAGGCGCTGTCGCGTTTCAGCCAGGGGCCGCTGTTCAACGTGCGCCTGCATCAGCCGGCCTGAGCCGGTCGCTCAGCGGCGGCGTTGCCAGATCATCTTGCCGGTATTGCTCTCTGTGACCAGGTACTGGTCGCTGAAGCGGTAGTAGGCGGCGGGTTGATAGTCGGCGGCGCCAGCCAGGCGCACCATCAGCATGCCGCCCTGGCTGCGCCAGTGGCCGCTGTACTGCATCTCGCCTGGGCTGTCGTAGCTCCAGTCGCCTCCGCCACCGATCGAGCGGCTCCACTGGGTGACGCTGCCGTCGGCATTCAACTGCAGGGTCATCAGAGTGTTGAACGAGGCGAAGCTGGCACCGCCGCTATTGATGATCTTCTCGTGTACCCAGGTGCCGACCAGTGTCGGGTCCAAAGTGCCTGACGTAGGTGGCGTCGCAATCGCCGCCTCGCGCTGAAACAGCGCCTGGCGTTCCAAGATCTCCCCGTTTCTTGGATTACGCGCAGCGATACTGGCGTTGAGCATCGCGTTGGCGTAGGTCGCGTTCATGTTCGCCAGCAGCAGGCCCGATTGCGGGTCGCTGATCTCGGCGCGCAGCAACTTGCCGTCGTAGCGGCCTTTGACGACCAGGCGCAGGTGCTGGCCCTCTACGTACTCGCCTTCCACCACGGCGTCGTTCTGGCGCAGGATCAGCTCGCTCGGCTGACCGTCGAGCGTGGCCCGGTAGTGGCCATCGAGTTCACCGGCTTGAACGCTTGAGCATGAGGCCATGGCCAACAGCAGAACGATTGCACGAGGCATGATGGTGACCTCCGACGAATTGATCCAAGCCTAGCCGTTGGCAGCGATAGGCGGGGGATCGCGCTATGTTTTCGTCAACGTATGCAGGCAAGATAGGCGCGTACGTTCAGTCAGGAAGATGCACAGTGAAAGCCTGCTCAGATGATTTCATCATTGCTTACACCCCCGAAGAGGCCGTCGACCGCCTCGCCGCCCTGCACCAGGAAGCCACCGGTGCGTTGAGCCAGGCGCTCAAACGCTACCTCAAGGAGCGCATCCGTCCCGATGCCAGCGAGCACTGCCTGTTCCGCTACCCCGAATTGCGCCTGACCTACCTGTGCCAGGGCGAGGTGCCGACCACCGTGCGTGCCTATGCCAAGGTGCAGGTGCCAGGCACCTACGCGATCACCGTGACCCAGCCGGCGGCCTTCCGCAAATACCTGCTGGAGCAACTGCGCCCGCTGATGAACGACTTCACCCTGCGCGTCGAGGTCGGCCGCAGCCAGCAGAACATTCCCTATCCCTACGTGGTCGAGGGCGGCGATGAGCTGGCCGGCAGTGGCGTGACCGCCGCCGAGCTGGCGCGGGTATTCCCCAGCACCGATCTGTCCGCCGCCACCGACGGCACCGCCGATGGCCTGTACGACTGGGAGAACATCGACCCGCTGCCGCTGGCACTGTTCGACGCGGCGCGCACCGATTTCTCGCTCAAGCGCATCCAGCACTACACCGGCAGCGACTGGCGCCATGTGCAGCCGTGGATTCTGTTGACCAACTACCACCGCTACGTCGACCAGTTCATCCGCCACGGTCTGGACATGCTGGTGGGCGACTCGCGCTTCACGCGCATGGTGCTGCCAGGCAACGTGGTGATCGAGCGTGGCATGGCCGAAGGCGAGATGCAGGCGATCATCGAGAACGTGGTCTGGCACCGCTACCAGATGCCGGCCTATCACTTGCAGGCAGCGGACGGCCACGGCATCACCCTGGTCAACATCGGTGTTGGCCCGTCCAACGCCAAGAACATCACCGACCACCTGGCCGTGCTGCGTCCGCACTGCTGGCTGATGATCGGCCACTGCGGCGGCCTGCGTCAGTCGCAGACCATCGGTGACTACGTGCTGGCCCACGCCTATATGCGCCGCGACGGCATTCTCGACCGCGTACTGCCGCCGCATATCCCGCTGCCGGCGCTGGCCGAGGTGCAGCAGGCGCTGCAGGAAGCCGCCAAGCTGGTTACCGGCGAAGAGGGCGACGAGCTGAAGAAACGCCTGCGCACCGGCACCGTGCTGACCTACGACGATCGCAACTGGGAACTGCGCTGGGCCCAGGAACGGCCGCTGATCAACCTCTCGCGTGCGGTGGCGGTGGATATGGAAAGCGGCACCATCGCCGCGCAAGGCTACCGTCTGCGGGTGCCCTACGGCACGCTGCTGTGCGTGTCGGACAAACCCTTGCACAGCGAGATCAAGCTGCCCGGCGCAGCCGGCGCTTTCTACGAGCGCGCGGTGACCCAGCATCTGCATATCGGTATCGCGGCGCTGGAGCTGATGCGCAGCCAGCTCAACTCGCTGCACTCGCGCAAGTTGCGCAGCTTCGACGAGCCGCCGTTCCGCTGAGTCAGGCCGCGACCGGCGCCTCGTCACGCAGCAACTCGGCCAGTGCTGCGCGGTCGATATTGGCGCCGCTGAGCACCACGGCCACGCGCTGGCCGGCGTTGCTTTCGCGCTCCTGCATCAGGGCGGCCAGCGCCGCCGCGCCGGCGCCTTCGGCAAGGTTGTGGGTGTCCTCGTGATAGGCGCGGATGGCGGCGCGAATCTCTTCATCACTCACGCGCACGATGCGTGCCGCGCCGGTGCGGATCATGCCCAGCGCCAATTCCTGGGGCTGGCGGCAGGCCATGCCGTCGGCCAGTGTCTCGGCGCGTTCGGTCTGCACCAGGCGGCCTTGTTCGAAGCTCCGTGCATAAGCATCGGCGCCACTGGCGACCACGCCGACGATCTCAGTGTCGAGGCCGAGCAGGTCGCGGGTGCGGATCATCCCGCAGATGCCCGAGCCGAGGCCGATGGGCACGTACACCCGGCGCAGGTTCGGTACCGCTTCCAGCAGCTCCAGTGCATAGGTGGCTACGCCGCGCACCAGGTCTTCGTGCAATGACGGCACCCAGTGCAGGCCGTCGCGTTCGGCGATACGCGCGGCTTCGGCGCGCGCTTCGTCGAAGTCGCGGCCATGTTCGATCACCTCGGCGCCGAGGGCGCGCATCGCCGCGTTCTTCTCGCGGGCGTTGCCATGCGGTACCAGGATGCGGATCGCCAGACCAGCCTGGCGCGCGGCCAGTGCCAGGCTCTGGCCGTGGTTGCCGCGGGTGGCGGTGACCAGGCCGCGCACCTGCGGCTCGCGGCGCAGCAGGGCGTCGATATAGACCAGCCCGCCACGCACCTTGAAGGCGGCGGTAGGGGCATGGTTCTCGTGCTTGACCCACAGCTCGCAACCCGTGCGCTGGCACAGCAGCGGCCAGGCCAGTTGCGGCGTCGGCGCCATATGGCGGTGAACCAGTTCAGCGCTCTGGCGCAGTTGGGCGAGGTCGAACATGGGCTGTGCTCCGAGTGGTGTTGACCCCGATGCTAGTGCGGCGCATTGTATGGGTAAATATTTATATTGCATGGCAAGCAATGTGGCTCCCTGACCTTTCCAGCAGTTCCCTGCCCACTTACCTCGCCCTGGTCGAGGCCATCGCCGCCGCCATCGGTCGCGGTGAACTCAAGCCCGGCGAACGCCTGCCGCCGCAGCGGCGCCTGGCCTGGACGCTGGGTATCAACCCGAGCACGGTGATGCTCGCCTACCGTGAGGCGGCGCGTCGGCATCTGGTTTCCGGCGAGGTCGGCCGCGGTACCTATGTGCTGGCCGGTAGCCGTGAGGCGAGCCTGTTCCGCCTCAAGCAACCGGCCGCGCAGGGCGCACTGATCGACCTGTCGACCAACGTGCCGGTGCACGATCCGGACAACCGCGACCTGTCCGTCAGCCTTGCCGCGCTGGCTGCGCGCAGCGAGCTGGACACGTTGCAGGCTTATCCCACGGCAGCGCTGGTCGAGCGTGCGCACCTGGCGGGCGCCACCTGGCTACGCCGCCGTGGCCTGGAACTGGCGCCGAACGGCCTGCTGCTTTGCGCTGGTGCCCAGCAGGGCGTATCGGCGGCGCTGCTGGCGCTGTGCGAGGCGGGCGAGCCGATCCTGGTGGAGCGCTTCACCGCACCGGGGATCAAGGCCGCCGCGCGCCAGTTGCGCTTGCCGCTGCACGGTGTGGCGATGGATGAACGCGGCATCCTGCCTGATGACCTAGACCGCCAGGCGCGTGCCACCGGCGCTCGCGTAGTGGTTCTTACGCCTTGCCTGCAGAACCCCACTGGCGCCAGTCTGGACGCCGAGCGCCGCGCAGCCATTGCCGAGGTGGCGCGCCGACGCGGCCTGTGGATCGTCGAGGATGACGTCTACGGCGTGCTCGGCAGCGCGGCGCCGCTGGCGGTGCAGGTGCCCGAACGCTGTCTGCTGATCAGCAGCCTGTCCAAGAGCGTCGCACCCGGCTTACGCCTGGGCTTTATCGCCGGTGCGCCGGAACTGCTCGAACTTATCGATCCCGAAGCCCAGGCCACCCGCTGGGCGGTGACGCCACTGAGTCTGGCGCTGGCCTGTGAGTGGATCGAAAGCGGCATCGCCGAACAGCGCCTGGCCTGGCAGATCGAGGAACTGCAGCTGCGTTGGCGCCTGGCCGCACGCGTGCTCGGGCCGCGCATGCCGCAGGGCAGGGCGGTGGCGCCGCACCTGTGGCTCGATAGTGCTGCGCCGGTGGGTCTGGCCGAGGCCTGTCGACAGCATGGCGTGGAGGTGGTGCCGGCCGAGGTGTTCGCAGTGGAAGCCAATCCGGGGCATGCGGTGCGTGTCAGCCTTGCGGCGGCGGCCAGCCGGGTCGAACTCAAGCAGGCGTTGGAGGGGATCGTGGCGGCTTGGCCTATCGGTTGAGTGCCACATGTAGGGCGGTAGGGCGTCCCGGACCGCCCTACGCCCTTGCGAGTTTCATATGCAGAATCGGAAACGGCCGCCCGCCGCCGTCCAGGCGCGAGCGATCAGTCACGACGAATCCCAGGTGCTGGTAGAACCCGACGGCCTGCGGGTTCTGCTCGTTGACGTCGACGCGCCTGGTGCCCAGCGCGTCGATGGCGTGGCGCATCAGTTGCTTGCCCACGCCCTGGCCGTGGCAGGCCGGGTCGACGAAGAGCATTTCCACCATGCCTTCGCTGGTGCCGAGAAAACCCAGGATTCGCCCTGACTCGGCACGTGCGCAGGTCAATTGCACGGCCGGGAAATACTGCTCGCGCAGCAAGGGCTTGATCACCTGCAGGTCGCTTTCCGGCAGGAAGTGGTGGGTGGCGCGCACGGCCGCCTCCCAGATTTCCACCAGGGTGGGCAGTTCGGCAGCGGTGGGAGTGTCGAGAGTCAGCGGCATAACGGCAGGCATCTTGGATGAAACGGGGCGCAGAGCATGCCAGCTCTGCGCCCGTGCTGTCATTTGCTGGCGTCGAGCACCACGCGATAGCGCGCCTTGCCGCTGCGCAGGTGGTCGATGGCCGCGTTCACCTGGCTCATGGGGAAGTGCTCGACCTGCGGCAGAATCTGGTGACGCGCGCAGAACTCGAGCATGGTCGCCATGCTTGAGGGCGAGCCCACCGGTGAGCCGGACAGGCTCTTCTGCTGCGGGATCAGGTTGAACACGTGCACCGGGATGGCGCTGGGCACGATGCCGACGAAGTGCAGGCGGCCCTTGCCGCGCAGGGTGCCGATCAGCGCCTGCCAGTCCAGATCGGCGCTGGCAGTGACCAGAAGGAAATCCAGGCTGCCGGCAATCGCCTTCATCGCCGCGCTGTCGGTGGAAGCCACCACCTTGTGCGCGCCCAGGCGTTTGGCTTCGTCCTGCTTGTTCAGTGACGAGGTGAAGGCGGTCACATCACAGCCCCAGGCATTGAGAAAGCGCAGCGCCAGGTGGCCGAGGCCGCCGATGCCAACCACGCCGACGCGATCCGTAGGCTTGATGTCGAATTCCAGCAGCGGGCTGAATACCGTCGAACCGGCGCAGAACAGCGGGCCGACCAGCGCCGGGTCGAGGCCATCGGGCAGTGGCACAGCCCAGGCCCAGTGCGAACGCAGGCGGTCGGCGAAACCACCGTGGCTGCCAACGATGGTCGGCTTCACCGAGCGGCACAGCTGGTGTGAGCCTTCCATGCACGAACCGCAGTGCATGCAGCTGCCCTTGTACCAGCCGATGCCGACCCGTTGACCCAGCTTGAGGCCGCGCGCCTGCTCGCCAAGACGGACGATGGTGCCGACCACCTCATGGCCGGGGATGAAGGGGTAGCGCGCATTGCCCCATTCGTTGTCGATCATCGACTGGTCGGAATGGCAGATGCCGCAGTATTCCACCGCCACTTCCACCTCTTCGGCGCCGAGCGGGCCGGGGTCGTAGCTCAGGCGCTCCAATGGTGCCTTGGCCGTCGTGGCGGCCCAGCCAGTGAAGGTGGCGAGTTCGGCGTTGTTGCTCATCGGTGGCTCCTGATCGCAGGGGTTGAATCCGCAGCTTAGTCGCTCCGGCAGGACGTGGAAGTACCATCAGCGCCGCTTATCGTGGGTTACACTGCGCGCCCCAGTGCCACCGAAGCCAGTTGCATGTCACGCCCTCGTACTCCCGCCAATCGCCGCCCTGCAGCCCCACGCCGAGTGGCCAAGGCGCCGCCTGCGCAACCGCGCCTTTTGGTATTGAACAAGCCGTTCGACGTGCTCACCCAGTTCAACGATGAGCAGGGCCGCGTCACGCTCAAGGAGTTCGTCGATGTGCCCGGTGTGTACCCGGCGGGTCGCCTGGATCGCGATAGCGAAGGCCTGCTCTTGTTGACCAACGATGGCCATCTGCAGGCGCGTATCGCCGACCCCAAGCACAAGCTGCCGAAGACGTATTGGGTGCAGGTGGAAGGGGAGCCGAGCGATGTGCAACTGCAGCAGTTGCGCGATGGCGTGACGCTCAATGACGGCCCGACCCTGCCAGCCGAGGCGCGGCGCCTGGACGAGCCCGAGCTGTGGGAGCGCAACCCGCCGGTACGCTTTCGCAAGAGCGTGCCGACAGCATGGCTGGAACTGGTGATCCGCGAAGGGCGCAATCGCCAGGTGCGGCGCATGACCGCTGCGGTTGGCCTGCCGACCCTGCGCCTGGTGCGCGTGGCCATCGGTCCCTGGAGACTTGATGGCCTGCAGCCTGGTCAGTGGCGCGAGATCCCGGCGCAACTGCCGTAGGGGAGCCCAGTTTCTTCGCAGCTTCTGGGTTCCCGCCTTCGCGGGAATGACGACTGTTTCAGTGTATCCAGAGACCATGCGCAGCACCCGGTGGTCTGCTGGGTGAGTGCCGGTCGATTTGTCGCAGGGCCGGAGCCCATGGCGACATGACCTGAATCAATAACCGGCCTTGATCACGGCGATACCTTTGTTCAGCACTTCACGCCAGGCCTGGCGTACCTCTGCGTCGCACTCCTTGTCGTGTTCGCTGATGGCCGCCAGCAGCGCGTCGAGCCACAGGTCGTAGAGTTCGGGGCGAATGTCCAGATGCTGGCGCGAGTGCGATTCGCCGAGGGCGCGCAGTTTGGTGTCGGGCATGCCGCGCGCGTGCATCACCAGATTGAGAATGCCCTGGCGCAGCAATTGCTTTTGCGCGCTCATGTCGGTGTCGACGAACTTCTCGCGAATCAGCGGCGAGCTGGCGAGGAAGTGGCGGTAGAAACTGTCGAAGAAATCCAGGCTGGCGCAGCAGCGTCCATAGCTCTGCATCACCAGATTGGCGGCGCTCATGTGTAACTCCTTGAATAGGCGGCAGGTCGCATCGAGACGATGGACTGGTTTCAATCAGACGTCGTGCGCTGGCCGAGTGGCTTAGCCGTGAATGCCGCGCGCGGTCTCGATGATGTAGGTGATGATCGGCTTGGCGAGGAAGGCGAACAGGCACAGGCCCAGGCCGAGGAACAGGATGGCGGTGCCGAGGCGGCCGGCCTTGGACTTCTTCGCGAGGTCCCAGATGATGAAGAACATGAACAGCATCAGGCCGCCCACCAGGACGTACATCATCAGGGCTTCAAATTGTTCGGTTTCCATGGTGCCTCATGATTCGGACGGAAAACGCAGGGCGGGAATTATACGCGCCCTGACCCAGAGCGCGGCATGATCCGCTTCACCCTGCGACTTTCAGTCGCGCAGGTGCTGCAACGGCAACTGCGTGCTGGAGAGAATCTGCTGCAGTACGAAGCTCGAGCGCACGCTGGAAACACCATCGATGCGAGTCAGGGTGCCGAGCAGCAGCTTCTGGTAATGGTCCATGTCCGGCACCACTACCTTGAGCTGGTAGTCGGCGTCCATCCCGGTCACCAGGCAGCATTCCAGCACCTCGGGGCATTTGCGGATTTCGTCCTGAAAGTGCTCGAAGCGCTCGGGGGTGTGCCGGTCCATGCCGATCAGCACGTAGGCGGTCAGGCTGAGGCCAAGCTTCTTGCGGTCGAGCAGGGCGACCTGGCCGGTGATGTAGCCATCGTCTTCCAGCTGTTTGACCCGACGCGAGCAGGGCGAGGGCGACAGGCCGATACGTTCGGCCAGTTCCTGGTTGGACAGGGCAGCGTTGCGCTGCAATTCGGCGAGAATGTTCAGGTCGTAACGGTCGAGTTTGTCCATTTTTTAACTGGCTCATTATTGGATTGCGCTAGATAGTGCTCCTTTAGTTGTTAATTGCGCAATTGGTAAGTTTGTAAGCAATCTTAGCAATCTTATTTCGGCGCGGCAGGCGTAAGCTTTCTCTCAGTTTCACGGCCCGGACGACAAGTCCTACCGGCCTCGCCCAACCAGGTGAGCCGGCGCCGACGGTCCTACCGGATCGCACCGGCACCCGGGTCCGCACTGCCCAACCAGGCGGGCGAAGAAAGCGGCGACAGCATCGCCAGCACCGGACAGATTTCCCGAGGGGGCCGCAAGGCCCCTTTTTTATTGTCTGGGATTTCTGCAGAAGGCTCGTGGGTCTTGGCGATTTTCGAGAGGCGGGGGGTGTATTCAGTGCCGGACCACTTCCGGCGGATCGGCGTGTACCAGCACTTCGGCGCGTGGATAGCGCTCCTGGATCGCCTTTTCCACGGCCTCGCAGTGCGCATGCGCGTCGGACAGGCTCATCTCGCCCGGCAGCTCCAGGTGCAACTGTACGAACCAGCGCGTACCGGAAATGCGTGTACGCAGATCGTGCGCGCCGAGCACGCCCGGCACCGAGGTGGCCAGCTGGTACATATGCTGAGTGGTTTCGCTGGGTAGCTCCTCGTCCATCAGCACGCCGATTGCGCCGCGCACGATGCTGATGGCGCTCCAGAAGATGTAGAAGGCGATACCGATGGCGAAGATCGCATCCATCTGCTGCCAGCCGAAACGGGTCAGTAGCAGGGCGAGGAGGATGCTGCTGTTGAGCAGGATGTCGGAGCGGTAGTGCAACGAGTCGGCGTGAATCGCGGTGGAGCCGGTCTCGCGTACCACCCTGCGTTGAAAGCTCAGCAGGGCGACGGTCAAGGCCAGCGACAGCAGCATGACGGCGATGCCGATACCTTCGGCCTCCAGCGGCTGTGGCACTTGCAGGCGCTCGACGCCCTGCAGGCCAATGAGCACGGCACTGACACCGATGAATAGCGCCTGGCCCAGTCCGGCCAACGCCTCGGCCTTGCCGTGGCCGTAGCGGTGATCCTCGTCGGCAGGGCGCAGGGCGAAGTGCACGGCAACCAGGTTGATGAGCGAGGCGGCGCTATCGAGCAGCGAATCGGTGAGGCCGGCCAGCAGGCTGACCGAACCGCTCAGCCACCAGGCAATCGCCTTGGCCAGCACCAGGGTCAGCGCCACCGTCAGCGCTGCCCGGGTGGCCAGGCGCATCAGCCTGGCGTGCTGTGGGTCATGCATGAACTCAGGCAGCCGGATGCAGGCCGTAGGCTGCCAGTTGTTCGGCGCTGCCGCTGTGCTGGATCAGGCGTGGGTCGTCCAGCGGCAGCTGGTGGCCGGTGCTGGTTTCGATCAGGGTCTTGAGCGCGTACTGGTCGACCTTGCCGTCTTCGCCAATCAGTTGCTTGAGCTGCTGCGGGTCGACCTGGGCGGTCTGGCCTTCGGGCAGGTAGATGGCGCCGGTGGCGAAGTCCACGGCAAAGGCGATCAGGCCAGGAATCACGTAGAACAGGATGCCGATGGCGTTGGCCCCGGCGATCACCGGGTCGATCCGGCCTTCGATCTGGCCGCGGCGATCCGGGTAGAAGATCGAGCCGCAAGCAGTCAGTTGGGCGAGCAGGGTCGCGGCGACAATGCCGGCGATGAAGCGGGATTTCGTGCGCATGAGCACCTCCAGAAAAAAGTGGCGCAACTATAGCAAGGCGATGATTGCAAAACTGCAGCGCGCTGTTTCAGACCAGCAAGTTGGCAGGCGGTTCGCCGTTATAATTGCCGGTCTGCTGTGGAGAAATGATGAATACCCTGCCGATCGATTCGCTGCTGCCTGATTTGCGCAATGCGCTGAGCGCCCGCCACGAAGTGGTGCTGGAGGCGCCGCCCGGTGCCGGCAAGACCACCCGCGTACCGCTGGCATTGCTCGATGCGCCCTGGCTGGCTGGGCAAACCATCCTCATGCTCGAGCCGCGTCGCCTGGCAGCACGTGCTGCCGCCGAGCGCCTGGCCAGCGAGCTGGGCGAACGGGTCGGCGAGACGGTCGGCTACCGCATTCGCCTGGACAGCAAGGTGGGGCCGAACACGCGCATCGAGGTGGTCACCGAAGGCATTCTTGCCCGCCGCCTGCAGGACGATCCGGCGCTGGATGGCGTCGGTCTGGTGATCTTCGACGAATTTCACGAACGCAGCCTCGATGCTGACCTGGCCCTGGCGCTGACGCTCAACGGCCGCACCATGTTCCGCGGCGAAGGCAGCGGCGAGGTGCCGCTCAAGGTGCTGTTGATGTCCGCCACTCTCGAAGGCGAGCGCCTGTCGGCATTGCTTGGCGATGCGCCGGTGCTGCGCAGCGAAGGGCGCATGTTCCCGGTGGATATCCGCTGGAGCGCGCCGCTGGCGCCCGGTGAGTGGATCGAGCCGCGGGTAGTGCAGACGGTACAGCAGGCGCTGGCCGACGAGCCGGGCAGCCTGCTGGTGTTCCTGCCGGGGCAGGCCGAGATTCGCCGCGTGGCCGAGCAACTGGGCGAGGCGCTGAGCGGGCACGACGACATCCTGCTCTGTCCGCTGCATGGCGAGCTGGATCTGTCCGCCCAGCGTGCTGCCATCGAGCCGGCCCCGGCCGGCAAGCGCAAGGTGGTGTTGGCCACCAACATCGCCGAGACCAGCCTGACCATCGACGGCGTGCGTGTGGTCATCGATACCGGCCTGGCGCGGGTGCCGCGCTTCGACCCGGCCAGCGGCATGACCCGCCTCGACACCCAGCGCATCTCCCGTGCCTCCGCGACACAGCGCGCCGGCCGTGCCGGGCGCCTGCAGCCGGGCGTGTGCTATCGGCTGTGGTCGCAGGCGCAGCACGAACAGCTCAGCGCCTATTCCAGTGCGGAGATCCTCCAGGCGGACCTGGCCGGACTAGCCCTGCAACTGCTGCGCTGGGGCGTGACACCGCAGGAGCTGAACTGGCTCGACGTGCCACCGCCGGCCGCCTACGCCCAGGCGCTGGATCTGCTTGGTCGCCTGGGCGCCCTCGATGAACGTGGTGCACTCAATGCCCACGGTCAGGCCATGGCCGAGCTGCCGAGCCATCCACGTATTGCCCATCTGCTGCTACGTGGCCAGGCGCTGGGGCTTGGTGGGCTGGCCTGCGATCTGGCGGCGCTGTTGTCCGAGCGCGATATCCTGCGCGGAGGTGGCGCCGACTTGCACAGTCGTCTGGCCCTGCTCAGCGGCGAAAGCCGCGCCATGCGCTCGGCCCAAGGGGGCGTGCAGCGGGCGCGGCAACTGGCGAAGCAGTTCCAGGGGCTGATCAATGGCCGGGCCGTCAGCCAGGCAGTGAGTGACCCTGGACACTCGCGCTGGCTCGGCTGCCTGCTGGCCTTCGCTTACCCCGACCGTATCGCCCAGCAGCGCCGCGCCGGTGGCGCTGACTATCGCCTGGCCAATGGTCGCGCGGCGCAGTTCGGTGAAACCGATGCCCTGATGAAGCACGAATGGCTGGTGGTGGCCGATCTGGGCAGCCGCCAGGGCCAGCGCGAGGAGCGCATCTATCTCGCCGCCGATCTCGACCCGGTGCTGTTCGAGCGTGAACTCGCCGAGCAGGTCGCGACGCTGGACGTGCTCGACTGGGACGAGCGTGAAGGCGTGCTGCGCGCCGAACGTCAGCGCAAGGTGGGTGAGCTGGTGCTGGAACGCCAGGCGCTGGCCGCGCTGGACGAGGCGGCGCGCGGCCGCGCCCTGGTCGGCCTGGTACGGCGCAAGGGCCTGGAACTGCTGCCCTGGACGCCGGAGCTGCGCCAGTGGCAGGCACGCGTGGCGCTGCTGCGCGAGCTGGATTTGCAGCAACAGGGACAGAGCGAATGGCCGGATCTGTCCGATGCTACGCTGCTGGCCAGCCTCGAGCAGTGGCTGACGCCCTTCCTGGGCAAGGTCAACCGCCTCAGCCATTTCGCCAATCTCGACCTGCCCTTGATCCTGCAGACGCTCCTGCCCTGGCCGCTGCCGCAACGCCTTGACGAGCTGGCGCCGAGAGCGCTGAGCGTGCCGTCCGGCTCGCGCATCGCCATCGACTACACGGAGCACCCGCCAGTGCTCGCCGTGCGCCTGCAGGAGTTGTTCGGCCTGGCCGCGACGCCGCGCATCGCCGGTGGTCGTCTGGGCCTCAAGTTGCATTTGCTGTCGCCGGCACGTCGTCCGGTGCAGGTGACTCAGGACCTGGCCAGCTTCTGGGCCAACACCTATCTGGAGGTGAAGAAGGACCTCAAGGGCCGCTATCCCAAGCATTACTGGCCTGACGACCCGCTGATCGCCGAACCCACGGCGCGAGCCAAACCGAGAAAATGAGAAGTCGATGCTGACTCTGGACGTCGGGCCCTTGGCCCTTGGTGTTTCCCATGTACTACTGCTCGGCAGCCTGCTGCTGGCCACACTGGTTGGCTGGTTGATCGGTCGTCGCCACGGCTGCAATCCGGAAAGCCAGTTGTTCCGGATGCTGATGCTGGGCTTGCTGGTGGCGCGGCTGGCGTTCGTGCTGGTGTATGCCGAGTATTACCGCGATGAGCCGTGGCGGGTGGTGGATATCCGTGATGGCGGCTTCATCGCCTGGCCGGGTGTGCTCGCGGGACTTGTGCTGGGCGCCTGGTATCTCTGGCGCCAGGCACAATTGCGCTGGCCGTTGGGCGTGGCGATGGGCGTCGGCCTGGCGCTGTGGCTGGGCGGCAACCTGATGTTGCATGCGCTGGAGCAGGGTACGCGACTGCCTGACCTGCAGGTGCGGGATATGCAGGGCAATCCGGTGAACCTGCGTGACTACGCCGGCCAGCCGCTGGTGGTCAACCTGTGGGCCACCTGGTGCCCGCCATGTCGACGTGAGATGCCGGTGCTGATGCAGGCGCAGCAGCGTGAGGCTGCTATCACCATCCTGTTCGTCAACCAGGGGGAAAGTGCTGCGCTGGTGGGTGAGTTCCTCGCCGCGCAGCAACTGAGTCTGGACAATCTGCTGCTCGACGATCAGGTGCAGCTGGGTCAGTTGGTGGGCTCGCGGGCGTTACCCACCACGCTTTTCTACGATGCAGAGGGGCGGCAAGTAGGCAGTCACCTGGGCGAGCTGTCGCATGCCAGCCTGGAGCGAGCGCTGGCTCGATTGCGGGGCGATTGACGCGTCAATACAACCACAGATCCTCGCCGGCATCCTGCAACTGCTGGTACACCCGATCCAGGTCCTCGCGCAGGCGCTCGGCGTCAGGCGCACGTCGCGAATAGATCAGCCGCAGCGGCAGACGCTGTACCTCGACGAAGGGCAGTTCGCCCATGCCCAGTGTGCGTTTGGCCTGTTCGACTGGGGCCTGATAGTCCAGCAGGTAGTCTCCGCGTCGGCGCTGGAGCATTTCCAGGGCCGAGGTGTGGTTGGCGGTACGGTGATGAGTGATATTGCGCGCCGGATCTTCCAGCCATTGATTGACGTCTTGCCAGTAGCTGTAGCCGGTGATCAGGATCACCCCACGATCCTGCAGATCATCCGGAATGCGCGGTGCAGGTGTGTCGTGGCGAAAGTACAGGTTGAGGGTGATCTCCCCCAGCAGATGCTTGCCTTCGAGGGTGTGCTCGACCAGCTCCGGCTTGCCTGAGGCGCCGGCCCAGATATGTATGCTGCCATCGAGCAGACCGCTGTAGAGGCGGGCGCCGGGGTAGGAGCGAAAGTCTGCCTGGTATCCCGCTTCGTCGAGCAGGCGCGCGGCCAGCTCCAGGCCCGAGCCGCTGGGCTGGCCTTGCGCGTCGGTATAGGAATAGGGCGGAAACTCGTAGTAACCCACGTGAACGCGTTGCCTGGCCTCGGCAGCATGAGCGGCGTGTAGCCATAGCAGGGCGATGAATATCAGGCAGAAGCGTCTTGGCATCCGGTTATCGCGGCTCTTCGCCGTCTTTTCGTTGTTATCGAGTGGTGCCTAACGAGCATGGACAAGTCGCGCTGGACTTGTCCAGTTCTGCACGGTTTATTCCTGACTTGGCAGGAAAAAACGACCGATCACCGGTAAATGATCGGAGATCGCCAAGGTATCGCGCTGGCGAACCTGGCTGGCGAGCGGGGTCAGGCGTGGGCTGTAGAACAGGTAGTCGAGGGTGCGATCCGGGCCGCTGGCGGCTGGATCGTTGGGGTAATGGGTGTACCACTGCGCCTGCTGTGCGCCGCTGGCCTGTTGCAGGCTGGGGATCATCGGGTAGCGACGGGCCAGGTCCTGCAATTCGCTGTCGGCGGCGTACCAGCTACGTTGATCCTCCGGCAGATGCTGGAATTGACCGGGTGGCAGCAGGTTGAGGTCGCCGCCCAGCACCCAGGTTTTGTCGCTGGTTTGCAGCTGCTGGAGTAAACCGTCGGTCATCTCTACCTGGCGCTGCATGGTGTCCGCGCCTTGGGCGAAGGCATCGAAATGGGTGTTGATCGCCACCAGTTCGTCGCCACCACGAATCGGCAGGTAGCTGATCAGCAAGGCGCGCTTGAGCTGGAACTGGCGGCTCAGCAGGTCGCTATCGAGCATGGGCAATTGCAGGCGTTCGGCGCGGGCGATCTGGAAGCGACTGAGGGTGCCGAGTTTCATGCCGACGCTGCCGAGGATTCGCGGGTGCGGAACGAAACCAGCCTTCCAGTAGAAGGCCTGGGTGCTGCAGGGGTAAAGGTCGCTCAGGCGTGCCTGCAGCAGGGCCAACTGATCCTGGTAGTCGCTGGCCTTGGCGTTGTCGTGCAGCTCCTGCAGCAGTACGACATCCGGTTGTTCGTCGCGCAGCACGCGCACCACTTCATCCAGGGTGATGGCCAGGTCGGCGCTGCTCGGGCGCTCGTCCGGTCCATCACCGCCGGGCAGGTCGTACCAGAATACATGGCGCTTGCCAGCCAGGTACTGCACGTTCCAGGTCATCACTTTGAGTGCCTGGCCGGGCTGCAGCTGCGCCACCTGCCCGCTGCATGACACGGCTGCTTCTTCATGGGGCAGCGGGCGCCATGTCAGGCTGTACACCAGCGCAATCAGCACAGCGAGCAATGGCAACACAATGAGCAGGAGCAGGCGAAGCGGGCGAGGCAGGGACATGGCGAAACGGGCGGCTATGCTGGAAGGAGGCGAGGATACCTGACTGCGGCCTGTCGGCCCAGGCATGCGCGATCCTGCCGGGAGGTTGCGATGAACCAGCCACTGATCGCCCAGCATGGCCCCTACGCGGTGGATGTGGAGGCCGGGCGGGATTATTTCTGGTGCCGTTGTGGGCACAGCGCCAGCCAGCCATTCTGCGATGGCAGCCACAAGGGCAGTGGACTGACGCCACAGAGGTACCATGCCGAGCGCGCCGAACGGGTATTTTTCTGTGGTTGCAAGCACACAGCCACGCCGCCCTGTTGCGATGGCAGCCATAACAGGTTGTAGTGTCGCCGAGGCCAGGGCAGCGGGAGCAATGCATGTATCGCAAGGTATTCGCCAACAAGGTGTTCGACCGCAAGGTCGTACTCATCACGGGAGGTTGTGCCGGCATCGGTCGCGCCTTGGCGATGCGCCTGGCCCAGGCTGGTGCGCGCCTGGTGATTCTCGATCTGCAGCAGGCAGCGCTGGACAGCCTGGTGCAGCACCTGGCCGATCATCACAACGCCGAGGCTCTTGGGCTGCTCTGCGACGTGGCTGACGCCGAAGCGGTGCAGCGCGCGGTGGCGCTGGCGGTGGAGCGTTTCGGCGGTATCGATGTGTTGGTCAACAATGCCGGGATCACTCATCGCAGCACCTTCGCCGAGACCAGTCTGGACGTGTTCCAGCGGGTCATGGCGGTCAACTATTTCGGCGCGCTCTACTGCACCCAGGCAGCGCTGCCCAGCCTGATTGCCCGCGGCGGACAGATAATCGTGCTCAGCTCACTATCGGGTATCGCGCCGTTGCTCTACCGCAGCGCTTACAACGCCAGCAAGCACGCGCTGCACGGCTTGTTCGAGACGCTGCGCTTTGAGCTCAAGGGCTCGGGCGTGAACGTGATGCTGGTGTGCCCAGGTTTTACCGCGACAGACCTGCGCAAGAACGCTCTGGTCGGTGACGGCTCGGTGGCTGCCCAACCTCCCTTGGCGATGGGCAAGGTGGCTTCGCCGCAGGATGTCGCCGAGGCCATCTATCATGGGGCACTCAAGCGTCGGCGTCTGCTGGTGTTGTCCAACGTCGATTGGCGTGCCCGGGTGCTGGCGCGCTTCTTCCCGAGGCTGTTCGAGCGGGTGTTGCTACCGCGGCTTTCCGGGTTGCGACCACAGCGTTCGGGGCGCAATTGATGCGTCTTTGGCTACTCGCACTGTTGATTCTGACGCCTCTGTGCCGGGCTGGCGAAGGCGAACCCCTACGGGTGATGACCGATCTCTGGCCGCCCTTTCGCATGGAGGATGAGAACGGTCAGTTGCAGGGGCTGGATATCGATCTGCTGGCCGAACTGTCACGGCGCACTGGGCTGCGTTTCGATGTGGAGCGCGCGCCCTGGGCGAGAGGTCTGGCTGCGCTGGAACAGGGCAAGGCCGATCTGATGACCGGGCTGGCCAGGACGGCGGAGCGTGAGCGCTATATTCAGTATCTGGAAGCGCCGTACTACGCCTGCTCGCCGCGTTTCTACGCCAATCCGGCGCTGGCCACGCGCCTGGACAGCTACGAGAAACTTCGCGGGCTGCGCATCGGCCATGTGCTGGAATCGGTGTACTTCCAGCCGTTCGATGGCGATCAGCAGTTGAACAAGGTCGGTGTCAGTAACGAGAGCCAGTTGCTGCAGATGCTCGCACGTGGCCGCATCGACGTACTGGTGGGCACCGACTGCCAGGTCGACTACGCCTTGCTTACCCCCGAACTGGGCGGTCGCATCGTCAAGGCAGCCTACCGTCCCGAGGCGCGCACCGAACTCTATATCGGCTTTTCCCGTCAGCGCCTGGCGCGTCTGCCGCAGCTTGCGGCTGCGCTGGAGACCCTGCTACGCGAGGGCTGGGTAGCGCGAGCGGCACGGCGTTATCAGACGGTGGTGGCGCATCAGTAGCAGGTTGTGTCAGCCATGCTCGTGCGGCTCGACGTACAGCTCGTACATCAGCTCCATATCCCAGTAAGCCGCCTCGATCTTGTGACCGTCGAGGTCCCTGACGAAACAACCGTAGTAGGGCTCGCCATAGTCCGGGCGCGGGCCTGGCTGGCCTTCGTCCTGGCCGCCGGCTGCCAAAGCTGCCTCGTGAAAGGCATGCACCGAGGCCTTGTTCGGGGCGACGAAACCGAAGTGACTGCCGTTGCCGAGAGTCGCCGGCTGACCATTGATTGGCGTCTGCACCCAGAACTCCGGGTACTCGCGGCCGAAGGCCACCGCCCCGGGATGGCGCATGATTTCCCGACAGCCGAGGGTAGCCAGCACCTTGGCGTAGAAGGCACTGGCGGCATCGAAATCGTTGGTGCCGATGGACACGTGGGACAGGATGCTAAGGTTCGTTTCGCTCATGGCGCTCTCCTTACGCAGGCCAAAACTGCAAGCCTAGCAGGTAGTTTTTTCAACAGCCTGCTAGTCACTGTTTTCGCTTTTTGCCGCCTGCTGCGGTTCGAGCAGCATGAACAGGCGGAACAGCACCACGATGGCGAACAGCTGCAGGAAGCCGTTGCCAGTCTGATGCAGCACCCATAGCAGGGTGTCGCTCTGGCTCGGTTGCGTCCACCAGTCGAGCAGCCACAAGGGCACCAGCACGTTGGCCAGGCAGGCAAACACCGGCCAGAAGCGCCCTTCGGTCAACGTGAAGCTGGCCTGCAACGCGCGTAGCGGCGGCTCCTGGCGCAGTACCAGAATCAGTTCGGAGAAGGCCAGGCGCATCATGATCCAGATGCCCGGCACGATGAACAGCGACAGGCCGAGCATGATTGCCAGGGTGCTCAATCCGGTCATCAGGGCGAAGGTCGGCCACAGTTGCAGGCCGGCTGCGAACAGCTGCGCGTTGCCGGGCGTCTGGCCGATGCTGCGTGCATGCAGGAAGAGAATCAGCGGCGCCGCGTACAGCGGGTAGAAGAGAATGCCGAGCAGCACACCATAGGCCGGGTTGGCGTCTTCGCCGAGCTGGGCGGCGAGGATCGTCTGGGCGATGGCTTCGAGCAGCAACAGCGGCAGGGTCAGGCGGGCAATGGCCGCCAGGTTGTGGCTGGAGAAAAACCAGGCATCACGGAGGATGGAAAGAGGGCTCATCGGCAGGTTACCAAGTGTCGGGGCGTGGGCTCTGTAGCCATGCGCCAGGGCAGTCGAATGGGTTCAAGGGTACTCCAGCTGCGCATTGGGTAGCGCGGCGAGCAGACGCGGCAGTTCGCTGCCGGGCACTTCCAGGGTCAGCTCGGGTGGGCCGGGTGAATACTGCAGAAAGTCGCAGGCCAGCACCGCGCGGTCGATCAGCAGGGTGATGTCAGCGTCATGGCCGAACGGACAGGCGCACATCGGTACGCAGCCGGTGTGTTCGATCAGTTCCTCGTCGCTGGCGATGCGCGGGCGGCTGCCCAGCAGCGCTTTGAGCCTGGTCCAGTCGGCGCGAGCGCCTTCGAGGCTGATCAGCATGGCGTAGCGTTCGGCGCCGAAGCGCAGGAACAGGCTCTTGCTCTCCACGCCGCGCAGACCGAAACGCTGGCGCACGGCATGGGCGGTGGGGTAATCCAGTACCGGCTCGTGCTCGACCAGGCGATGGGCGATATCCAGGCGTTGCAGCAGGTCGAGGTTGCGCTGGCACAGCAGTTGTAGAGGCGTCATGGCGGCTAGGATAGGGGCTGTGCCACGCCCGGGCCAGTCCCCGGCCGCATCCGCGGCCCAGCTCTGGCATACTGGCGCCTTCGTCGCCCCGAGGACTCCCGGTGAAGAAGATCGCCGTATTCGCCGATGTGCAGAACCTCTACTACACGGTGCGCCAGGTTTATGGCTGCCATTTCGACTACAGCGTGCTGTGGGCCGAAGTCAGTCGCCGTGGCGTGATCGCCGAGGCCTACGCCTACGCCATCGACCGTGGCGACGCCAAGCAGCAGCAGTTCCAGCAGATCCTGCGCAAGCTGGGCTTTACCGTGAAGCTCAAACCCTACATCCAGCGCAGCGACGGCTCGGCCAAGGGCGACTGGGACGTCGGCATCACCATCGACGTGCTCGACGCGGTTGAGCGCGTCGACGAGATCGTTCTGGCCTCTGGCGATGGTGATTTCGACTTGTTGCTCGAGCGTGTGCGCAGTCGTGGCGTCGAGGCCATCGCTTATGGCGCGCCCGGGCTGACGGCGCAGTCGCTGATTCGCGCCGCCAGCCTGTACGTGCCCATCGAGGGTGAACTTTTGCTCCGTAATCATTGAGGCGTACGTGGAATCCATTGCAGTAATCGATTTCGAAACCACTGGCGTGTCGCCGACCCAGGCGCGCGCCACCGAGATCGGCGTGGCGATCATCGAGGACGGGCGCATCGTCGACCGCTACCAGAGTCTGATGAATAGCGGTGCCTGGGTGCCGCCATTCATCGAGCAGCTCACCGGTATCAGCAACGCCATGCTGCGCAAGGCGCCGCCGTCGGATCAGGTGATGAACGAGGTGGCCGACTTCATCGGCGAAAGGCCGCTGCTGGCGCATAACGCATCCTTCGACCAGAAGTTCTGGGACGCCGAGCTGGCGCGCGTGCGTCGGCGTCGTGCGCAGCCCTTCGCCTGTTCGCTGCTGCTGTCGCGCCGTCTGCTACCGGAGGCGCCAAGCCACAAGCTGGGCAATCTCAACACCTGGGCCGGTCTGCCGGATACCGGCCGCGCTCACCGTGCCCTGGCCGACGCCGAGATGGCAGCGAACCTGACACTGCACCTGTTCGGCCTGCTGCGCGAGCGCCATGGCCGGCACCAGGCCGATCATGCCTTTCTCTGCCAGTTGCAGAACCTCTCTGCCGCCAAGGTGCGTGCGCTATTGGCCGCGGCTTAGCCGTCGTAGCCCGGATTGCATCCGGGCTACAGAGCGGTGCTTTACGGGCACGAACGGGTAAACTACGCGCCAGTTTTCCTACTTCCTTCGGTTACCCTCCATGACCTTCGCCTCCCTCGGTTTGATCGAGCCGCTGCTGCGCACCCTCACCGAACTCGACTACCAGACCCCGACCCCGGTGCAGAGCCAGGCCATTCCCGCCGTGCTCAAGGGGCGCGACCTGATGGCTGCTGCGCAGACCGGCACCGGCAAGACTGCCGGCTTCGCCTTGCCGGTGTTGCAGCGTCTGACTCTGGAAGGGCCGCAGGTGGCGAGCAACAGCGTGCGTGCGCTGGTGCTGACGCCGACCCGCGAACTGGCCGAGCAGGTGCTGCAGAGCTTTTTGAGCTACGGCCAGCACCTGCCCCTGACCAGCTATGCGGTGTACGGCGGCGTCAGCATCAACCCGCAGATGATGAAACTGCGCAAGGGTGTCGACGTGCTGGTGGCCACGCCGGGGCGACTGCTCGACCTGTATCGGCAGAACGCGGTGAAGTTCTCCCAGTTGCAGACCCTGGTGCTGGATGAAGCTGATCGCATGCTCGACCTGGGTTTTGCCCGCGAGCTGGACGAGCTGTTCAGCGCACTGCCGAAAAAGCGCCAGACCCTGCTGTTCTCCGCCACCTTCTCCGATGCTATCCGGCAGATGGCCGGCGAGTTGCTGCGCGACCCGCTGTCGGTGGAAGTCAGCCCACGCAACGCTGCCGCCAAGAGCGTCAAGCAGTGGCTGATTCCGGTAGACAAGAAGCGCAAGAGTGAGCTGTTCCTGCACCTGCTGCAGGAAAAACGCTGGGGCCAGGTGCTGGTGTTTGCCAAGACCCGCAAGGGTGTCGATCAGCTCGAGCAGGAGCTGCTGGCCATGGGCGTGTCAGCCGATTCGATTCATGGCGACAAGCCACAGCCGAGCCGCCTGCGCGCACTGGAGCGCTTCAAGGCTGGCGAGGTGCAGATTCTGGTGGCCACAGACGTGGCCGCGCGTGGCCTGGATATCGATGACCTACCGCTGGTGGTCAACCTCGACCTGCCGATCAACGCCGAAGACTACGTGCACCGTATCGGCCGTACCGGCCGCGCCGGCAGCACGGGCGAGGCGATCTCCCTGGTCTGCGCCGACGAGGTGGATCAGCTGGCGGCGATCGAGAACCTGACCCAGCAATTGATCAAGCGTGTCGATGAGCCGGACTTCATTCCCGATCACCGCGTACCGCTGACTGCGGTCGGTGGCCAGGTACTGAAAAAACCGAAGAAGCCCAAACAGAAGCTGATCCCCGGTGCGGCCAAGCCTGCCGGCAAGGGCAATATTCACCTCGGCCGCTGGTTCGAGGAAGAGGACGCCAAGCCCAAGGCCAAGGCGGTGCGCAAGGTGCCGAGCTTTGGCAGCAAGCCCAAGGGCGGCAAGAAGTAGTTGGAAATCTCTGTTGGCGGGTTGCTCCCGCCCTACGGCACGCTGTGGGAGGGGCTTTAGCCGCGACTAGTCGATGTTCTGGCCGATGCGCCAGAGCACGCCGCTGGGGTCGAACACCATGAACTCGCGCATGCCCCAGGGCTGATCCTGCGGCGCGATCAGTCGCGTGCCGAACCGCTCATCCAGGCGGGCTGCCTGAATCTGCTGCCACCAGGCATCGACTTCTTCCACCAGCAGGTGCATGACGAAGTTCTCCGCCTGTTCCTTCACGTAGAAGTTCTGCAGCAGAAAGGCGCAGTGATCACCATGGTTGAAATAGGCCATCTGTTCGTCCGACCAACCGCGCCTGAAGCCCATGGCCTGGTAGAAATCCATGCTCAGGGCGAAGTCCCGTGCCGGGACGAAGGTTTTCAGTTCAACGCTGCGCAGCATGTAAATTCCTTTTTCGTCAGAGCCCGGATGCAAGTCGGGAGCACCTGCCGCCGGCCCCGGATTGCATCAGGGCTACGGCGTTTTTATCGAACCGGTTGCGCCAGTGCCGCCACGGCTGCAGCGGTCATGTCGTAGATCACCAGGCACACATGCTCCACCGGCTGGCCGGCCAGCGGCAACAGGGTGACGTTCTGGTACATGAAATCGGCCTGGCCGGTGATCGGCTGGTAACTCTTGAAGCGCATCAGGTAGGGGCGTTGCTGCCAGAGGCTGAAGGCACGGGTGCCCAATTGCACCACGCTTTCCACCTTGCGCTCCAGCCAGGGGCGGTCAATGTCCGGGAACAGCTCGAACAACGAACGCCCCTGTACCTGGTCCGGCCCCAGCCCCGAGTGGTTCTCCATGAAGGCGTTCCACACTTCGACGCGGTACTGGCGGTCGAGCACCACCACGCCGACGTCGATGCATTGCACGATGTCGAGCAGCCAGTGAACTTCCTTGATATCGATCTGTGCGGGCATCGCCTCACTCCATCAGGTAGCCGATCTTGTCGGTCAGGCGTTTGATCGAATCTTCGGTGAACAACAACAGCAGGTCGAAGTGGATGGCATGGCCTTCCAGGCTGTAACTGATCTCCACGGCCAGGGTCTTGCGCCAGCGCTGGCGGTTGACCTGGATCAGCTGGTCGAGACTGGCATGCTGGCCGAGCAACTGCGGGTGGCCCTGGGAGAAGCGCAGGTCGAGTTGCTCGGCGACGCCGGCCAGGCAGGCGCCGGTCAGGATGCTGGCCAGGTCCAGCAACATCTCCGAGGTTTGCGCTTCGTTCTCCGGCTGCCAGCCGAGCAGGCGCGCCATGTCGTCCACTTCCGAGTCATGGAACAGCAGCAGCGCCTCTCCGGCGATGGCCTCGCCGATGAAGCCCTGGCAGATGGCGCTAAAGCGCTCGCCGCGTTGGGCGTCGAGGAGGGTCATGTGCAGCTCGCTGACTTCGAAGATATTCACCTGCGGCACCGGCAACTGCACGAATACACCCAGTACCTTGGCCAGCAACGCGGCGGCGCGGCCCATGGCGACGTTGCTTACCTCGCGCAGGGCATCGCGGAAGCTGACCTTGAGTTCCGATAGCGCAGCGGCCTGGGCCTGCGCTGCGGGTGTCGCCTGCGGGTCGAACAGCTTCAGCTCGATCAGCGTCTGGCGCAGGATTTCGGGGTCGGCGGGTTTCTTGATGAAGGCCAGCGCGCCCAGCTCGCGCACGCGGCGCACGGCTTCTTCCTGCACGTCGCCGGACACCACGATGACCTTGCTGCTGAGCCCTTCTGCGCGCAGCGCGGCCAGGGTCTGGTAGCCATCGAGCACCGGCATGGTCAGGTCGAGCAGCATGACATGGCCCAGACCCTGGCGGATCAAGGCCAGCGCCTCCTCGCCGTTGTTGGCTTGGCTAAGGGAAACCGGCCATTCCGGCGGCAGGGCGCGGATCAGTTGCTTGCGCGCCATATTGGAGTCGTCGCAGACCAGCAGCGGGATCACGGCGGGGAATTACCTGTGTGGAGAGCGCTAATTCTGAGCATAGCCTCAGCCCGTACGGCGTCACGACGGTTTCAGTGCTTTTTCAGCCGTCGCGCACTGTACCTGGCGTCGTGATCGCTCCTACGGTTTCAACCAGGCCAGTAAGCCCTGCGCCGCGACCCGCCCGCTGGCGAAGCAGGCGGTGAGCAGGTAGCCGCCAGTGGGGGCTTCCCAGTCGAGCATTTCGCCAGCGCAGAACACGCCGGGCAAGGCTTTGAGCATCAGGCCGTCATCCAATGCCGCGAAGGGGACGCCGCCGGCGGAGCTGATCGCCTCGTCCAGTGGGCGGGTGCGCAACAGGGTGATCGGCAGCGCCTTGATCCACGGCGCCAGGGCGGCTGGGTCGACGAAGGCTTCGGTCGGCGCCAACTCGCGCAGCAGGGCAGCCTTAACGCCGTCCAGCCCGGCCTGGCGATGCAGATGCTTGGCCATCGAGTGCTTGCCGCGCGGTTTGCCCAGCGCCTGCTGCAGCTTGACCAATGGCATCTGCGGCAACAGGTCGAGGTGAACCACGGCCTGGCCGTCGGCCTCGATGGCGCGGCGGATATTGGCGGAAAAGGCGTACACCAGGCTGCCTTCGACACCGCCTGCGGTGAGCACGAACTCGCCGATGCGAGGCGCCTGGCCGGGCAGGCTCAGCGCTACGTTCTTCAGTGGCGCACCGGCGAATTTCTCCCTGAGATACTCGCTCCAGCCGGCCACCTCGAAACCGCAGTTGCTTGGCTTCAGCGCTGCCACTTCGATGCCGCGTGCCTGCAACAGGGGCACCCAGGCACCGTCGGAACCCAGCCGAGCCCAGCTGCCGCCGCCCAGTGCCAGCAGGTAGGCATCGGCGACCAGTGCGCGCTCACCATCCGAGCCAGCGATACGCAGGCTGCCATCCGCGTTCCAGCCGAGCCAGCGGCTGCGCGTGTGGATCGTCACGCCCAGTTCGCGCAGGCGGCGCAGCCAGGCGCGCAGCAGCGGCGCGGCTTTCATGTCGCTGGGGAATACGCGGCCGGAGGTGCCGACGAAGGTATCGATGCCCAGGCCATGGATCCAGGCGCGTAGGGCGTCGGCGTCGAACTCGCGCAGCAGCGCCGCGACTTCGGCCTGGTGCTCGCCGTAGCGGCCGATGAAGGCGTTCTTGGGCTCGGAGTGGGTGATGTTCATGCCGCCCACCCCGGCCAGCAGGAACTTGCGCCCCACCGAGGGCATGGCATCGAACAGCTCCACGCGCACGCCGGCCTGCGCCAGCACCTCGGCAGCCATCAGCCCGGCAGGGCCGCCGCCGATGATGGCGACGTGATGAGCGGTGGTCGGGCTGTCTGTGGTCATGGTGGCGGGGCGGTGAGGGAACGGCTGGGCATTCTACCCGAGTGCTCCCCGGCCTTGTCATTTGCCCAGGGTTGGGGCAGGTTCAGCTCGAACCTTTTCGGCTGGAGCCTGTTATGTCCCAAATCTGCCCCGACATCGATCCCGATGGCCTGCTCGAATATTCGGTGGTCTACACCGACCGCTCGCTGAACCATATGTCGCAGTCGTTCCAGGGCGTGATGCGCGATATCTCTGCCACCCTGAAACAGGTCTACAACGCCCACGCCGTGGCAGTAGTGCCGGGCAGCGGCACCTATGGCATGGAGGCGGTGGCGCGGCAGTTGGCGACCGATCAGAAGTGCCTGGTAATCCGCAACGGCTGGTTCAGCTACCGCTGGACGCAGATCTTCGAGATGGGCCGGATTCCCGCCGAGGCGCGGGTGCTCAAGGCGCGTCCGGTCGCCGAAGGCCATCAGGCTGCGTTCGTCCCGGCGCCGCTGGAGGAGGTGCTGGCCACCATCGCTGCCGAGAAACCGCAGGTGGTGTTCGCCCCGCACGTGGAAACCTCCTCGGGCATGATCCTGCCGGACGACTACCTGCGCGCGGTGAGCGACGCGGTGCACGCGGTCGGCGGCCTGTTCGTGCTCGACTGCATCGCCTCCGGCACGCTGTGGGTGGACATGCAGGCCTGTGGCATCGACGTGCTGATCAGCGCGCCGCAGAAGGGCTGGAGCGCCTCGCCGTGCTGCGCCTTGGTGATGCTGAGCGAGGCGGCGCAGGCGCGTGTCGAGGCGACCCAGAGCAGCAGCTTCGCCTGTGACCTGAAGAAGTGGCTGCAGATCATGCAGGCCTACGAACAGGGCGGCCATGCCTATCACGCCACCATGCCCAGCGACGCCCTGGCGCGTTTTCGCGATGCCATGCTGGAAGCCAAGGCGCTCGGTTTCGACCGTGTACGCCAGCAACAGCAGGAGCTTGGCGACCGGGTGCGTGCGCTGCTGGCAGCGCACGGCTTCAAGAGCGTCGCGGCCGAGGGCTTCGAGGCACCGGGCGTGGTGGTCTGCTACACCGATGACGGGCAGATCAAGACTGGCGCCAAGTTCGCCGCCGTCGGTCTGCAGATCGCCGCCGGCGTGCCGCTGCAATGCGACGAACCGGCGGACTTCCAGACCTTCCGTCTGGGCCTGTTCGGCCTGGACAAACTGGGCAATATCGAGCGTACCGTGGCGACCCTGGAGCAGGCGTTGGACAAGGTGCTGGCCGGCTGATCGTCAGGACTGCGTAGGGCGGGTGCAACCCGCCAGTTCATCTGTGGCCGGTTTCACCCGCCTTACGAGGGGCTAGCCCAACCCTCGCGCCGCCCACACCCGGGCCGCGCTGTGATGCAGGATGCCGTGGCGGCGGGCGAGGGCTGCATGGTCCTTGGAGTAGCCGCCGCCAATTACCCCGAGTACTGGGATATCGCGGTCCAGGCAATGCTGCAGCACGGCTTCGTCACGCGCGGCCAGGCCCGCGTCGGTGAGTTGCAGGTAGCCCAGGGCATCGTCCTTGTGCACGTCGACGCCCGCATCGTAGAGCACCAGGTCCGGTTGGTAGATTGGCAGCAGGTAGTTGAGGATGTCGTCTACCACCTTCAGGTAATCCTCGTCGCCCATGCCGCGCGGCAGGGGGATATCCCAGTCGCTCTGCGCCTTGCGTGCCGGGAAGTTCTGCTCGCAATGCAGCGACACGGTAACGGCGTCCGGTTCGTCTTCCAGCAGCCGCGCGGTGCCGTCGCCCTGATGCACGTCGCAGTCGAAAATCAGTACGCGGTGCACGCGGCCCGCTTCGAGCAGATAGCGGGCGATCACCGCCAGGTCGTTGAAAATGCAGAAACCGGAGGGGAAGTCGTAGTGCGCGTGGTGCGTGCCGCCAGCCAGGTGACAGGCCAGGCCGTGACGCAGTGCCAGTTCGGCGGTCAGCAGCGAGCCGCCCACGGCGCGCACGGTACGCCGTGCCAGGGCATCGCTCCAGGGCAGGCCGAGGCGGCGCTGGTCCTCGTATGACAGCTCACCGGCCATGTAGCGGGCGATGTAGTCGGGGCAGTGAACCAGGGAGAGGATCTCCGCTGGGCAGAGTTCGGGACGCTGCAGTTCGGCATCGGTGGTCAGGCCGCTGTCGACCAGATGATCGCGCAGCAGGCGGAATTTCTCCATGGGAAAGCGATGCCCGGTTGGGAAGGGCGGGCTGTAATCCTCATGGTAGACCAGCGGTAGCGGCATACAGGCAGTGCTCATCGAATCGACGCCCTATGGTCGCAGCCAATCGAGGCAATCGCCATGCCCCCTGATCGAAACCTGCTCCGAGCTAAAGCTGAATATCTCCAATGATGTCCACTGCCCACAGTGCCGGCCAGGGCCAGCGCTGTGGAAGTGGCTTGGTGGGTAACGACTCCGGTCTTGTAATCGGTGATCAAACCGATAGGCACAACGATGATCGTTGTCAGAGCACGGATGATGCGGGCCGTGGCTGCGGGGGGCTTATTCTCCCGGCCATACGCGCATCACGCGATAAGGCGGTGTGCCGCTGTCGGCGCCGCCGGTGAAGGCCGGGGTTTTGTATAGCTGATTGACCGAGATATACAGCCAGCCGTCGTGACCCACATGCACGCTGTCCGGCCAGTCCAGTCGGGCGTCGCGTACCAGCGGCTTGAGCACGCCGTCGGTGTCGAGCAGGTCGATGCCATTGTCGTTGAGGTTGGTGAAAAAATGCCGGCCCTTGGCGTCGGTGCCGGCGCCGTCGGAAACCGGCTTGGCACCGACTCGCTGGATGGCCGCCGCGATCTGCTCGTCGCTGGCGCCGTCACGCAGCAGCTTACTGGGCAACGAGTACCAGGTCTTGCCGTTCATGGCGCCGAAGAACAGGGTGGCATGGTCGGCCGACAGGGTGATCGGATTGACCGCCACGTTGGCAGGCTTGCCCTGGAACTGAATCGGCACGCCGCCGATGACCATCCTGGCGTCGGGTTCTGCCTGCAACGCGGCATGACCGCTGAAGCGCCGTGTCTTGCCGCTGCTGATCTCTACGGCGATCAGGCCGGGGTTGGCAATGTCCGCCAGGTAGATCCAGCCCTCTTTGTCGTCGACGGCCAGGTCCTGGATAAAGCTGCCTTTGGGCGCGATATCGGAAGGCAGCTCGATGCGATACAGCTCATCGCCAGTCGCAACATCGAAGCCCCACAGACGGGATTTGCCCAGGTTCAGGCCCATGTCGGTTATCCACAGGCGGTTCTTGCCATCGATGGCGATGCCCAGCGGTGTATCGATCTGCGCATCGTTGGCGGAGGCGGTGCCGCGTTGCAACTTGCCGGTGGGCCAGGGTTTGTAGCTGTCGCGGCCGGTGATTTCGATCAGTTGAGCGGCAGCGGGCGCGCCGAAGGGATGGACCGTGGCAAACACCCGGTTGTCCGCGCTGGGGGCGACGTTGCCGGGGCGGATCGGCAGTTCGGCGACCACTTCCAGGTCGCCGACCTTGGCAGCAAGGGCCGGGTTGAAAAATGGTATGGAAAGAGCCAGCAGTGTGGCGCTGGCCGCACGGCGGATGGGGCGAGAAAGAGACGTCATTGCAGGTTTCCTGTTGTGCACTGGGAAGGGCGAATGCGCTATACAAGCGTTATCCGCCGTTGCGGCTGCCTCGGTGATCAATAGCGGAGAACATTCACCCTGAGGCCGGCAGGCAGTGAGGCTCAGTTTGGCTTTATCAGCAAAGGCGAAAAAGACTGGCCATGTTGAACGTCTTTCAATCGGCGCAAGAAAATCGTTACAGCACGTAGAACAGGATCGCCACGAAGTGCAGCAGGCTGCCGGCCATGACGAACAGGTGCCAGATGCCATGCCAATGGCGAAAGCGGCTGTCGTAGGCGAAGAAGATGATGCCTACGGTGTAGAGCACACCACCAGCCGCCAGCCATTTGAAACCGGTCATACCCAGGGCGGCGATCAAGGGCTTTACCGCCACCAGCACGATCCAACCCATCACCGCGTAGATGATCAACGACAGCACGCGTGCTTCGGAGCGGGGTTTGATTTCCTGCAGCATGCCGATCAGCGCAAGGCTCCATACGATACCGAACAAGGTCCAGCCCCAGGGGCCGCGCAGGGTTACCAGGCAGAACGGGGTGTAACTGCCGGCAATCAGCAGGTAGATCGACAGGTGATCGAGTTTTTGCATCACCCGTTTCGCCGGGCCGCGCATGCTGTGGTAGAGGGTGGAGATGCTGTACAGCAATATCAGGGTGACGCCGTAGATGGCCACGGCGACGATTTTCCAGACGTCGCCCGTGGAGCTGGCCAGCGCCAATAGCCATATTGCACCGATGGCCGCCAGAACGGCGCCGATCAGGTGGCTCCAGGCGTTGAATTTTTCTCCGTGGTACATGCTATCTGTCGTCGTCCGTTACGCCTGGCCTTGCCAGACCTTTTCTGTGCGGGTTCTCGTATGACAGTTCGCCAGCCATGTAGCAAGCGATGTAGTCGAAGGGCGAGGGCCTCCGCTGGAGATTATTTGGGATGATGCAGTTCGGCATCGGTACTCAGGCCGCGGTCGACCAGGTGATCACGCAGCAGGCGGAATTTCTCCATGGGGAAGGATGCCTGGCCGCGAAGGGCAGGCTGTAAGCGGCATACAATAGGTGCTCATCGAGTCGACGCCATATGGTCGCAGCCAATCGAGACAATCGCCATGCCCCTGATCGAAACCTCCACCGAGCGCCTCTTGCTGCGTGCCTGGCGCGACAGTGACCTGCCGGCGCTGGCCGCACTCAATGCCGATGTCGAGGTGATGCGTCATTTTCCCGCGCCTATGGACGCCGAGCAGAGCGCACAACTGCTGGCGCGCATCCGGGCGCATTTCGATGAGCACGGCTTTGGCTTCTGGGCGCTGGAGCGGCGCGACACTGGCGAGCTGATCGGTGTCACCGGCCTGGCACAGGTCGGCTTCGATGCGCCGTTCGTACCGGCTGTGGAGATCGGCTGGCGTCTGGCGCGGGCGCACTGGCGCCAGGGTTATGCCGGTGAGGCGGCGCGCGCGTCACTGGCGGTGGCCTTCGAGCAGCTTGGGTTGGACGAGGTATTGAGTTTCACCGTGCCGGCCAACCTGCCGTCGCAGGCGGTGATGCGTAGCATCGGTATGCAGCGCGACGAGAGCGGCGATTTTCTCCATCCGCGCGTGCCGTCCGGTCATCCCTTGCAGCCGCACGTGCTCTACCGCATAAGCCGCGAGCAGTGGGAGGCGCAGCGATGACGGACGTGCTCGCCTATCACCAGCTCAGCAAACACGCCCCCGAGCGCTTCGCACCGGGACCGGGGCAGTTGGATTGGGCGACTCAGCCGGCACCGTTTCGTCGCTACAACGGTGCCCGGCTGATCGAGCTGTACCACCGCCCGCTGGAAGAGGGGCCGGCCTACGATGTTGCATTCGTCGGGCCGCAGACGCCGCCCGCACCACTGAATCGAGCCAGCGTCTCGCAACTGCTGTACGACAGCCTGGCCATTTCCGCCTGGAAGGAGGCTGGCGGCAGCCGCTGGGCGCTGCGGGTCAACCCGTCGTCCGGCAACCTGCACCCGACCGAGGCTTATCTGCTGTTGCCGCCGGGTGTCGTGGCTGAAGCCGCTGTGCTCGCTCACTACGCACCGGATATCCATGCCCTGGAGATACGTAGCGAGCTGCCGCCGCCGCTTGGCCGGCAGCTTGCCGATTGCCTGCCGCCGGGCGGCTTTCTCCTCGGCCTGAGCAGCATTGCCTGGCGCGAAGCCTGGAAGTACGGCGAGCGAGCCTACCGCTATTGCCAGCACGACCTGGGGCATGCCCTGGCGGCGCTGGCCATCGCCGCCAGCGTGCAGGGCTGGCAGGTGCGCATGCTGCACGGCGTGGCCGAGGCGCGTCTGGACGGACTGCTGGGACTGGACGGAGACGACTTTCACGAAGCCGAACACGGCGACTGCCTGCTGTGGATCGGTCCGGCGCAGACGATGGAATTCGCGCTGCCCGAGGCCCTGCTGACAGCGTTGGCACAGCTTGAGCGTAGTGGTGCGCCCAATCGCCTGTCCCGTGAGTATCGCCATTGGCCCGAGTTGCAGCGCATACATGGGCTATGCCGTGCGCCGGCACGTCCTCGCTCCGTCTGGAGCGTAGATGCTGCTGGTGTTCGCAATGACAACCCCGGCCTGCCCTTGAGGCCGATCCTGCATCGTCGGCGTAGCGCGCAGGCCATGGACGGTCGCAGCGGCATCCAGGCTGCACTGCTGCTGGCCTGGCTGCACCGCCTTATGCCGCAGCAGTCACCGGTGCCCTTTGCCGTGAGCGGTGAGCGGAGCGAGATCGACCTGCTGCTGTTCGTCCATCGCGTGCAGGGTCTGCAACCTGGCCTGTACTGGCTGGATCGCACGGGCAGCGGTGTGCAGCCGTTACGCGAGGATTACCTGTGGCAGCGGGTGGACGAGGAGCTGCCGCTGTATCGTCTGCTCGAAGGCGACGCCCGTGGCCTGGCGGGGTTCCTCAGTTGTGGCCAGGACATCGCCGCTGACGGCTGTGTAGCCTTGGCCATGCTGGCGCGGGTGGAGCGCGCCGTGACGGATGGTGCCTGGCGTTATCCACGGCTCTACTGGGAATGTGGCCAGATTGGTCAGGTGCTCTATTTGGAAGCCGAGGCGGCCGGGCTTTCGGGTACTGGCATCGGTTGTTATTTCGACGACGCTTTGCGGGAATTGCTCGGCGATGCCGACAGCGGCTGGCAAAGTCTTTACCATTTCACCCTTGGCCGCGCTGTATGGGATGAACGCCTGACGTCCCTGCCGGCCTATTCCCAACCGCGATTACCAACCCCTGCACAAGGAGAGACTCCATGACCCAGGTACTCGACGATCTGGTCGCGCTGCTGAGCCTGGAACAGATCGAGGAAAACCTGTTCCGTGGCCGCAGCCAGGATCTCGGTTTTCGCCAGCTGTTCGGCGGCCAGGTGCTTGGCCAATGCATTTCCGCTGCCAGCCAGACGGTCGAGGAGGCGCGCCACGTGCACTCCATGCACGGTTACTTCCTGCGCCCGGGCGATGCCAGCCTGCCGGTGGTCTATCAGGTCGAGCGCACCCGCGATGGTGGCAGCTTCAGCACCCGCCGCGTGGTGGCGGTGCAGAAGGGCCAGCCGATCTTCTTCTGCAGTGCGTCCTTCCAGTACGACGAGGAAGGCTTTCATCACCAGAACCAGATGCCGGACGTTCCCGGCCCCGAGGGCCTGAAGTCGGAAACCGAACTGGCGCGCATGGTGGCGCCGATGATTCCCGAGCGCATGCGTGAGCGCTTGATCAGCGACAAGCCGATCGAGATCCGCCCGGTCACTCTGATCAACCCCTTTGCCCCGCAGCCCTGCGAACCGGTCAAGTACGTGTGGTTCCGCGCCGCCGGCGAGCTGCCGGACGACCCGCAGCTGCACAAGTACCTGTTGGCCTATGCCAGCGACTTCAACCTGCTGACCACCTCGATGCAGCCGCATGGTGTGTCGGTGTTCCAGAAGTTCATGCAGGTGGCCAGCCTCGACCATTCGCTGTGGTTCCACCGCAACCTGCGCATGGACGACTGGCTGCTATACGCCATGGACAGCCCCTGGGCCGGCAACGCCCGCGGCTTCTCCCGCGCCAGCATCTACAATCGCCAGGGCGAACTGGTGGCCTCGGCAGCCCAGGAAGGTCTGACGCGCGTGCGTGAGGACTGGAAGTGAGAACACTGCGCGAAGCACGTCACTGGGTGTTCGACATGGATGGCACCCTGACCCTGGCCGTGCATGATTTCCCGGCGATCAAGCGGGCGCTGGGCATTCCCCAGGAGGATGACATCCTTCATCACCTGGCGGCGCTACCGGCAGAAGAGGCCGCGGCCAAGCATGCCTGGCTGCTCGAGCACGAGCGCGAACTGGCGGTGGCCTCGCGCCCGGCGCCGGGTGCCATCGAGCTGGTGCGCACCCTGTGCGAGCGCGGCTGCCAGCTCGGCATCCTCACGCGCAATGCTCACTCGCTGGCGTTGCTGACGTTGCAGGCCATCGGCCTGGATGACTGCTTTGCCAGGGCGGATATTCTTGGCCGCGACGAGGCTCCACCCAAACCGCATCCGGGTGGGCTGCTGCACCTCGCCGAGCGCTGGAGCGTTACGCCGCGTGAGCTGGTAATGGTCGGCGACTACCGCTTCGACCTGGAGTGCGCCCAGGCCGCCGGTGCGCGCAGCGTGCTGGTCAACCTGCCGGACAACCCCTGGCCGGAGCTGACCGGGCTGCACGCGCAGGATTGCGCGCAGCTGTTGGCGGGGTTGGGCTGAGCGGCGAGGTCTCAGTTATTGACGGCGTGTTGTCGGCTTGTGACTGATGCGGTGTCCATGCCCCGAGCCTGAGCGAGGATGGGTTGCCAGTCGCTGCGCCACTGCGTCAGTGCCGCGCCATCGCCGCGAAATACCAGGTCGAGAAAAGCCAGGCTCAGGTCGGCCGTGGCTGCCTTGGTCTTGGCGTTGAGCGAGGGGCCGCCGGTGAACGAGCGATCGGTGAAGATGCTGTGGGAGCCATCGCGAAATACCGCCAGCAATTTGGTCGGGTTGGCCACCGCATCGTAGATTGCCAGGCGGTCATCCGCGCCAGAGCGATAACCCGGAATCTGGATCACGTCATCGGTGGCGGTCACATGCAGGGTCGGTACCGAAACCTGACCGAGCACCGCTGCCAGGTTGTTTTCACCATAGAACGGCGGGGCCGAGATGATCACCGCGGCGGCAAAGCGAGGATCGCGGTAGCTGATGACCTGGCCATCCCTGACCACCTGTGCTCCTGCAGTGAGCAGCGCCGTGTTGGCGCCGTAGGAGTGTCCGGCGATGACGATACGTTGTGGGTCGACCGCAGCGCCCATCTTCCCTGTCGCAGCGGAAAGCATCTGGTCGAGAGCGAAGCTCACATCGCTGGCACGGGCCATCGCTTCGCTCTCCTGGGCGGCATCGTGCAGGCGCTCCACCACGGCGAACGGGTTACCCCGCCACAGCGCAGAATCACTGCCGACATGCTGCACGTGCAGGCTGGCGACGCCGTGGCTCGACCAGTGCTTGCCGAGGTAGCTGTAGCCTTTGCGTGAGCCGCCGATGCCATGGGAGAACACCACCAGCGGCACGCTGGCGCCTGGCTGCACGTTGGCCGGCCAGTAAAGGCGTACCGGAACGGCGCGCGAGCGGGTCTGATCGAGCCAGTCGAAATCGCTGATTTCGTAGGCCGACTCCTCTGCTTCGGTGGTATTGGCCGTGGCCGTATTCGATACGGCCAGCATGGCCAGCAATGCGCTTGCCAGCATCTTCCAGCCTCTGCGTCGTGGTTGTGCGACGAAGTCGGCGGAGTCGGTAAGGTCAAGGTCGTCGCTGCTGGCTTGGTATTTCAGAGTCGAGTTCATCGTGGTGCGGATTCCCTGGCGGCTGTTCAGGCTATGGAAAGAGTTGGTAGGGCTTGGTGACCCGCAAAGGCGCGGCGGGAAATGACATGCCGGTGAGGCGTTCGGATTCGTTCCACAGGCGTCTGGCCATACCCAGGTCCATTGCCTGCAGAGGCGTTCTGGCGAGAACGGGATAGCCGCGGGTTTCGCTCAGCCTGTTCGGGCCGTAGTAGGCGCCGCCCTGGGCTTGCGGGGCGGTAGCGGCGAACAGCGTCGGCAGCGCGCCCTGAGCCGCTGGCTGGAACAGGAACCAGAGCAGGCGCCGGGCACTGCCGGCCGCGCTCCACTTGCCGGCGCCATTGGGCAGCAGTTCGGTACGTGACACACCCGGATGCGCCGCGATACTGCGGATACCCCAGCCAGCCGCGTTGCTGCGGCGTTGCAGCTCCATGGCGAACATCAGGCAGGCCAGTTTGGATTGGCTGTAGGCGACCATAGGCTTGTAGTCACGGGTGGATTGCAGGTCGCTCAGGTCGATGGCGCCTTGCCTGGCAGCGATGCTCGAGAGGCTGACAACGCGCGGCTGATCGCCCTTGCGCAGCAGCGGCAACAGTTGGGCGGTCAGGGCGAAGTGACCGAGGTGGTTGGTGCCGAATTGCAGTTCGAAGCCGTCGGCCGTCTCCTGGCGCTGCGGCGGCGTCATCACCCCGGCGTTGTTGATCAGCAGGTCGATGTGGCTATCGGAGTCGCCAAGGCGTTTGGCGAACGCGTCGATGGAGTCGAGGCTGGCCAGGTCCAACTGCTCGAAGCAGACGTCTGAACCCGGATTGAGTTGGCGGATCTGCTCGACGGCAGCCGCGCCACGCGAAGGGTTGCGGCCGGCGAGTATCACCCGCGCTCCCGCTTCGGCCAGGGCTTTTGCGTCTTCGAAGCCGAGCCCACCGGTGCCGGTGATGACGGCGGTGCGACCGTGTAGCGAGGGAATATCGGAAGCGGTCCAGTTGGCCATGATCGTTGCCTTACCTCAGAATGGGGCGCTAATCTGAATGCATAAATAATTGCACTGAGTGCAAGCATTAGTGCACTCAGTGCAATTATCGCAATAGGCTATTGGAATGTCCGAATCTCTCCCTCCCGAGGGCAATGCGCCTGCCGAAGGCCTGCGAGAGCGCAAGCGCCGGGCTACTCGGCAGCGTATCGCCGAAGTCGGGCTGCAGTTGTTTCTCACAAATGGTTACGAAAGCACCACGCTCGACGCGATCGCCGCCGAGGCTGGTATCTCGCGGCGTACCTTCTTTTCCTATTTCAAGTCGAAGGATGACGTCATCCTGTCCTGGCAGGAGGCCGGCTGGGCCAGCATCCATAGCGAGCTGCTGCAGGTGTCGCCGGATATCGCGCCGCTGGACGCCGTGCGCGATGTATTGGTGAGTCATATTTCCCGCTACACCACCGAGCAGATGGCGGCCATCGACCGGCTGATGCGCTCCAGCGAGTCGCTGCTGGCACGCAAGCAGGCGCATTACGCCGAGCAGGAGAGGCAGCTGTTCGCCACGCTCTGTGAGGTATGGCGCCAACCCGAGCGGCGCATGACCCTGCGCGTGGTGGCCATGGCGTCTCTGGGCGCCATGCGCCTGGCGATCCAGACCTGGCAGGAGCAGGTGGGTCAGCCCAAGCCCGTGGCCAGTTATCTCGAAGAAGCGTTCGAGACGCTCAAGTCCGAACTCTGACCGACTGACCCAGCAAAAAAACGCCCCCGCAAAGACTGCGGGGGCGGCGCGTGGGATAAGGTCGTCCTTGAAGCGGGTTACGCGCGGTCAACCTTGTGGGGCGTTGCTCCCCGTATTGCTCCAGCCACCACCCAGGGCCTTGTACAGCTCCACTTCGCTGCTGAGCTGGGCCAGGCGGTCGGCGATCAGTTGCTGGCGCACGCTGAACAGCTGACGCTGGGCGTCGAGCAGGGTCAGGTAGCTGTCGACGCCGGTGCGGTAGCGCCGTTCGGCCAGGTCGTAATAGGTCTCGGTGGTTTCCAGCAGGGCGCGCTGCGCGTCCAGTTGCTGGCGGTAGGTGGTGCGTGCAGCGAGGCGGTCGGCGACTTCCTGGAAGGCCACCTGGATGGCTTTCTCGTACTCGGCGACGCGGATATCGCTCTGCAATTCGGCATAGTCGAGGTTGGCGCGCAGACGTCCGGCGTTGAAGATCGGCAGGCTGATCTGCGGCTGGAACAGCCAGGTGCCCGAGCCGCCGTCGAACAGGCCGGACAACTGGCTGCTGGCGGTGCCGGCATTGGCGGTCAGGCTGATGCTGGGGAAGAACGCCGCACGCGCCGCGCCGATATTGGCGTTGGCGGCCTTGAGCTGGTACTCGGCCTGCAGCAGGTCGGGGCGACGCTGCAGCAGGTCGGCGGGCAGGCCAGCCGGAACCTGTTCCAGCAGTTCTGCATTGAGCTTCAGCCCTTGCGGCAGATTGGCCGGCAGGCCGGTGCCGAGCAGTTGAATCAGGGCGTTGCGATCCTGAGCGACCAGCCGCTGGTACTGCGCGAGGCTGACGCGGGCGCTGTCCACCGAGCTGCGTGCCTGGCTCAGGGCCAGGGCATCGGCGACACCGACATCGAAGCTGCGCTGGGTCAGCTGGTAGCTTTCCTCGAAGGTCTTCAGGGTGTCCTGGGTCAGTTGCAGCAGCGCCTGATCCGCCTGCCATTGCAGGTAGGCGTTGGCGACGCTGGCGACCAGGCTGATCTGCGTGCTGCGCTGGGCCTGTTCGGTGGCCAGGTACTGCTGCAGGGCCTGCTCGCTGAGGCTGCGGATACGGCCGAAGAAGTCCAGCTCCCAGGCATTGACGCCCAGGGTGGCGCTGTACTGACCGCTGGTACGGGCTTCACCGGTCTGGCTCAGATCGGCCGGCAGGCGCTGGCGAGTGCCGGCGCCATCAGCGGATACCGACGGCAGCAGGTCGGCGCGCTGGATGCGGTACAGCGCGCGATAGGCTTCGACGTTCAGCGCAGCGACACGCAGGTCGCGGTTGTTCTCCAGTGCCACCTGCACCAGTTGCTGCAGCGCCGGGTCGCGGAAGAACTCGCGCCATTGCAGGTCGGCCGCCGCACGGCTGCCTTCGCTGGCGGCGCTGCCATAGGCTTCGCCTTGCGGCCAGTCGGCGGCCACCGGAGCGTCAGGGCGCTGATAGTCGGGAATCAGGCTGCAGCCGCTGAGCAGAGCGGCGGCCACGGCCAGGGACAACAGGGACTGCCTCATTGCAGTACCTCCTTCTCGTTTTCACGGGTCGGCTCGGGGCGCTTCTTCTCGAAAATCGAGCAGACCACGACGTAGAACAGTGGAATCCAGAAGATCGCCAGGATCATCGCGCTGAGCATGCCGCCGATCACCCCGGTGCCGATGGCGTGCTTGCTGCCCGCGCCGGCACCACTGGCGATGGCCAGCGGCAGACAGCCGAGGATGAACGCCAGCGAAGTCATGATGATCGGGCGCAAGCGCATGCGGCAGGCTTCGATGGCCGCTTCGGCGAAGGTCATGCCCTGTTCGTACTGGGCCTTGGCGAACTCGACGATGAGAATCGCGTTACGCGCCGACAGACCGATGGTGGTGAGCAGGCCAACCTTGAAGAACACGTCGTTGGACAGGCCACGCAGTTCGGTGAACATCAAGGCGCCGATGATCCCCAGCGGCACCACCAGCATCACCGAGAACGGGATCGACCAGCTCTCGTACAGCGCTGCCAGGCACAGGAACACGACGATGGCGGAGATCGCGAACAGCGCGGTGGTCTGCGAACCGGCCAGGCGTTCCTCGTAGGACAACCCGGTCCAGGAGTAGCCGACGCCCTGTGGCAACTGCGAGGCGATCTCCTCGACGGCAGCCATGGCATCACCGGTACTGTAGCCGGGCGCCGGTGCGCCGAGGATTTCCACTGCCGAGACGCCGTTGTAGCGCGCCAGCTTCGGCGCACCGTAGGTCCATTCACCGCTGGCGAAGGCACTGAACGGCACCATGCGGCCCTGGTCGTTGCGCACGTACCACTTGTTCAGGTCTGCCGGGCTCATGCGCGCGTCGGACACGCCTTGCAGGTAGACCTTCTTCACCCGACCGCGGTCGATGAAGTCGTTGACGTAGCTGGCGCCCCAGGCAATCGACAGGGTGCTGTTGATGTCCGACAGCGACAGGCCGAGTGCGCGCGCGCGTTCGTCATCGATCAGTAACTGGTACTGGGCCTCGTCGCGCAGGCCGTTGGCGCGCACGCTGTCGAGCACCGGATGCTGGTTGGCCATTTGGATGAACTTGTCGCGTGCTTCGTTCATCACCTCGTGGCCGACGCCCGCCTGGTCCTGCAGGAAGAAGTTGAAGCCGGTGGCGTTACCCATCTCCATCACTGCCGGCGGGGCGAAGGCGAACACCATCGCATCGCGGAAGCTGAAGAAGTGCATCTGCGCGCGTTGCGCCAGTGCGGCTACGCCGTTCTCGGCGCCGGGACGTTCGCCCCAGGGCTTGAGCATGATGAAGGCCAGACCGGAGCTCTGGCCGCGGCCGGCGAAGTTGAAGCCGGTGACGGTGAATACCGACTTGACCGTGCTCGCTTCCTCTTCCAGCAGGTACTGGCGCATTTCGTCGACCACTACCTGGGTACGCTCGGCACTGGAGCCGGACGGCGTCTGCACCTGGGCGAACAGCACGCCCTGGTCTTCCTCGGGGAGGAAGGCGGTGGGGATGCGGGTGAACATCCACGCCATGATGATGACGATCACCAGGTACAGCAGCAGGTACGGTGTCTTGCGCTTGATCATGCCCGCAACGCCGCGCTGATAGGCATTGCTGCCGCGCTCGAAGGTGCGGTTGAACCAGCCGAAGAAGCCGCGCTTGGCCTCGTGGTGATCGCTGTCGATGGGCTTGAGCAGGGTGGCGCATAGCGCTGGGGTGAAGATCAGCGCCACCAGCACCGACAGGGCCATGGCCGAGACGATGGTGATGGAGAACTGCCGGTAAATCACCCCGGTGGAGCCGCCGAAGAAAGCCATCGGCAAGAACACTGCCGAGAGCACCAGGCCAATGCCCACCAGTGCGCCCTGGATTTGCCCCATGGACTTGCGCGTCGCTTCCTTGGGCGATAGCCCATCCTCGCGCATCACCCGCTCGACGTTCTCCACCACCACGATGGCGTCGTCCACCAGCAGGCCGATGGCCAGGACCATGGCGAACATGGTCAGGGTATTGATGGAGAAACCGAACGCGGCAAGTATGCCGAAGGTGCCGAGCAGTACCACCGGCACCGCCATGGTCGGGATGATGGTGGCGCGCAGGTTCTGCAGGAACAGGAACATCACCAGGAACACCAGCACGATGGCTTCGAACAGGGTGTGCACGACCCCTTCGATGGAGGCCGAGATCACCGGCGTGGTGTCGTAGGGGAAGACTACTTCCATGCCGGCCGGGAAGAACGGCTCCAGGCCTTCGATGGTTTCACGCACTGCCTTGGCGGTGTCCAGGGCGTTGGCACCGGTGGCCAGGCGAATCGCCAGACCCGAGGCCGGCAGGCCGTTGAACTGCGCGTTGATGGCGTAGTTCTCGCCGCCCAGCTCGACCTTGGCGATATCGCCCAGACGCACCTGGGAGCCATCGGCCTGCACCTTGAGCAGAATCTTGCGGAACTCTTCCGGGGTCTGCAGGCGCGTTTTACCGATGATGGTGGCGTTGAGCTGGTTGCCCGGCGCCGCTGGCAGGCCGCCGAACTGGCCGGAGGAAATCTGCACGTTCTGCGCCTGGATGGCGCTGCGCACGTCAACCGGGGTCAGCTGGAAGCTGTTGAGCTTGGCCGGGTCGAGCCAGATGCGCATGGCGTACTGGGCGCCGAACACCTGGAAGTCGCCGACGCCCTTGGTCCGCGAAATCGGGTCCTGCAGGTTGGAGACGATGTAGTCCGACAGGTCCTCACGGGTCATGCTGCCGTCTTTCGACACCACGCCGATGACCATGAGGAAGTTGCGTACCGACTTGGTCACGCGGATGCCCTGTTGCTGGACTTCCTGTGGCAGCAGCGGGGTAGCCAGTTGCAGCTTGTTCTGCACCTGGACCTGGGCAATATCCGGGTTCACCCCCTGTTCGAAGGTAACGATGATCTCCATGCTGCCGTCGGAGTTGCTCGACGAGCTGACATAGCGCAGGCCGTCGATGCCGTTGAGCTGCTGTTCGATCACCTGCACCACGGTGTCCTGCACCGTCTGCGCCGAGGCACCCGGGTAGCTGACCTGGATGGAAACGGCAGGCGGCGCGATGCTCGGGTACTGGTTGATCGGCAGCTTGAGGATGGACAGGCCACCCGCCAGCATGATCACCAGGGCGATCACCCAGGCGAAGATCGGCCGGTCGATAAAGAATCTGGACATTCAGTACTTCTCCGTTAGTCCTGGCCGTTGGCTTGTTCGGCGTCTTGGGCAGGCTGTTCGGTCTTGACGTTGCTCGCCGGCACTGCCTTCACCTCAGCGCCAGGCTGCACGAACTGCAGGCCTTCGGTGATCAGGCGGTCGCCTTCGTTCAGGCCTTCCTCTACCAGCCAGGCACTGCCGGCGGTGCGATCAGCCTTGAGCACGCGCAGTTCAACCTTGTTGTCTGCACCCACCACCATCGCCGTGGGTTCGCCGCGTTGGTTTCGGGTCACGCCCTGCTGGGGGGCGAGGATGGCGTTCTGCTTGACCCCGGAGAGCAGCTCGGCATGCACGAACATGCCCGGCAACAGCAGATGATCGGGGTTGGGGAATACCGCGCGCAGGGTCACCGAGCCGGTGCTTTCGTCCACTGCCACCTCGGAGAATTCCAGCGTGCCTTCATGGGCGTAGTGGCTGCCGTCTTCCAGTTTCAGTGCGACCTTGGCGGCGCTGTCGCTGGCCTTCTGCAGACGGCCCTCGGCCAGGTCACGGCGCAGGCGCAGCAGTTCCTTGCTCGACTGGGTGACGTCGACGTAGATCGGGTCGAGTTGCTGGATGGTGGCCATGGCGTTGGCTTGACCGTTGCTGACCAGTGCACCTTCGGTCACCGCGGAGCGGCCAATGCGACCGCTGATCGGCGCCATCACCTTGGTGTAGCGCAGGTCGATGCGCGCCTGTTCCAGTGCGGCATCGGCCTGCAGACCGGCAGCGCGGGCTTCGTCATAGGCCTGCTGGCTGACGGCCTTGTCGGCAACCAGCAGCTTGTAGCGATCAGCCAGGGACTTGGCGGACAGTTGCGTGGCCTGCGCGCTCTTGAACGCGGCTTCGTAGGTGGCCGGGTCGATCTGGTACAGCTGCTGGCCCGCCTTGACCTCGCTGCCTTCGGTGAACAGGCGCTTCTGAATGATGCCGTTGACCTGTGGGCGCACCTCGGCGATGCGATAGGCGCTGGTGCGCCCCGGCACTTCACTGGTCAGAGCAAAGGGTTTGGCTTCGAGCGTTACCACTCCGACTTGCGGGGTTTGCTGGGTCTGTGGGGCGCTGGATTCCTGGCAGCCGGTGAGACTGAGCATTGCCACGGCGATGGCGGAAACCAAGACAGCGAAGGCTGGCTTCGAGTGCATCTGAGAACCTCGTTTTTATCGAATCATGGCCCAAGGGGCGAAGGGGACGAAGGCAGGGGAAAAAATCGATGGGGAATATACTTACGTACGTGAATGTTTGTAAATGCCTAAAGCTGCCTGCATACTCTCGTCCGTCCTCCTTTACCGGAGCTTTACATAGAGGCGAAATCAGGTAGACAGATGGCCAGAAGAACCAAAGAAGAAGCGCAGGCGACGCGGGTACAGATACTCGATGCCGCCGAGCGGGTGTTCCATGCCCAGGGCGTTTCCCGTGCGTCTCTGGCCGAGGTGGCGAAAGAAGCCGGCGTCAGCCGCGGCGCCATCTATTGGCATTTCGAGAACAAGATCGACCTGTTCCAGGCCATGCTCGAACGTCTGCGCCTGCCGCTCGAGGAACTGGCGCGTGCCAGCGAGAGCGAGGACGAGCCAGACCCACTGGGCTGCATGCGTGAATTGCTGATCAAGGCGCTGACGCGTCTGGCTTGCGAGCCGCAGACTCATCGCACCCACGACATCCTGCGCTACAAGTGTGAATACACCGGTGAGCTGCTAGGTCTGCGCGAGCGCATGCAGGCGCTGAGCCTGGAATGCGATCAGCGTATCGCCAAGGCGCTGAGCAACGCGGTCAACAAGGGTCAGTTGCCGAGCGACCTGGACTGCGCGCGGGCGGCCGTCAGTCTGCATGCCTATATGGAAGGTATCGAGTCCAACTGGTTGCTGGTGCCCAACTTCGACCTCGCGCAGCAGGCGCCTGCGCTGGTCGATACCGTGCTGGATATGCTGCGCAGTCCGGCGTTGCGCCTGATGACGGGCTGCCAGATGCCTGGCGAGGTAGGGTGCGCCGTGCGCACCGAGGGCTAGCCCGTTTTTTCGGTGCGCACAGCACACCCTACGCCATTGCAATCAGGGCGGAGATTCAGCTCGCCTGACGCTGCACGGGCCAGTCGGGCAGGTTGTGTGGTGCGCGCAAGCGGGCTTCGAGCCTGGCGGCAAACTGGCGGGCCTCCTCTTCACTGCGAAAACTCACGCAATGCTGATCCAGTCGTACCTGCCACAGGCATTCGCCGCCCTGATCACGCGGCTGAACGAGAACTTTCATGCGAACCACCTCCTTAAGCTGCGACGAGTCGCCGGTGCTTGTTGGGGACAGTCAGGATAGTTCGCTTGCATGACCTTTTTCTGATCCAAGTCAAATAGCCGACCAGCGTGGTGGCCGCTTGGCGATAAGCGGTACCGCCAAGGAAACGTGATTGGGTCAGCCCACCACGCCATCGCGCCTCAGAACCCTTCGAGCACGATCTTGCCCTTGGCCTTGCCACTCTCCAGCAACGCATGGGCACGGCGCAGGTTGGCGGCATTGATGGTGCCGAAATGCTCGCCGAGGGTGGTCTTGAGCACGCCGGCGTCGACCAGATCGGATACTCGTTCCAGCAGACGATGCTGCTCGATCATGTCTTCGGTCTGGTACAGCGAACGGGTGAACATCAACTCCCAGTGCAGCGACAGGCTCTTGCGCTTGAGCTGCATCACGTCCAGCGGTTGCAGCGGGTCGTCGATCAGCGCCAGGCGTCCCTGCGGCTCCAGGGATTCGACCAGTTGCGCGTAGTGCTGGTCGGTCTGGGTCAGGCTGGCGACATGGGTGACCTGGCCGATGCCGATGCGCGCCAGTTCCTCGCTCAGCGGCTTGCTGTGATCGATCACATGATGTGCGCCCAGTTCACGGACCCAGGCCTGGGTTTCCGGACGTGAGGCAGTACCGATCACGGTCAGGCCGGTCAGGTGGCGCGCCAGTTGGGTGAGAATCGAACCGACGCCACCGGCGGCGCCGACGATCAGCAGGCTCTGGCCTTGATCGGCCGAGCCCTCGGCAACCTGCAGACGCTCGAACAGCAGTTCCCAGGCGGTGATGGCGGTCAGTGGCAGGGCCGCAGCTTCGGCGAACGACAGACTGCCCGGCATATGGCCAACGATGCGTTCATCGACCAGGTGCAGTTCGCTGTTGGCGCCGGCACGGTCGATGGCGCCGGCATAGAACACCCGGTCGCCGGGCTGGAACAGACTGACTTCGCTGCCCACGGCCTTGACGACGCCGCTTGCATCCCAGCCCAGCACCTTGGCGGCACCATTCTCCGGTTTAACACCGAGGCGGATCTTGGTATCGACCGGGTTGACCGAGATGGCCCGAACCTCGACCAGAAGATCGTGCGCACCCGGAGTGGGTTCGGCCAGTTGCACGTCCTGCAGTGCTTCGGGATGGTCGACAGGCAGGGATTGGTAGTAAGCGATGGCTTTCATGGAAATGGTCCTCTGTGAGAAATCAGGTAAGGGGTTGCAGCGGGAGCAGATCGATGCCCGCAAGCCGCTCGCCGAATGCGTTGGTGAAGTGTAGGAAGTGCGGCGCTGCGCGATGCTGGTCCAATGCCTCGGCGTCGCGCCATTGTTCGATCATCACGAACTGGTGCGGGTCCAGCTTGTTGCGGTGCAGCGCGTACTGCAGGCATCCGGGCTCCGCGCAGGTGGCCGTGACCAGACGCTGCAGGCCTGCGGCCACAGCCTCGGCATGACCTGGCAGGGCCTTGATGGTGGCGATCAGTGTGAGAGCAGTGGCCATGGCTGGCTCCTGTAGGGAATTGAAACCATGCTCTTTTATTTGTGTGGAAAGAAAAAGCAGCGGGTAATAGAGTCTCTTTCATCATTATTTTGAAAGTGAGCGGCCATGCTGCGTTTCGACGACCTGCAACTCTTCGTGCGTACTGCCGAAACCGGCAGCCTCTCTGCTGCGGCGCGGCTGCTGGATGTTTCGCCAGCCGTGGCCAGCGCCGCCCTCAAGCGTCTTGAGCAGCAGCTGCAGGTGCGTCTGCTGGCGCGTTCGACGCGCAGTCTGCGCCTGACGCCCGAGGGCGAGCTGTATCTGGTGCACGCCCGGTTGGCGTTGCAGAGCCTCGAGGAGGGGCGTCAGCAACTGGTCGGCAGCCAGGAAGGTATTTGCGGTGTATTGCAGCTGTCGGCGCCGTCGGATCTGGGTCGCAATACGTTGTTGCCCTGGCTCGACGAGTTCCAGGACGAGCATCCGCAACTGCAGCTGCGTCTGCTGCTGGCCGACCGGGTGGCCGACCTGTTCCGTGAGCCGGTGGACATCGCCCTGCGCTACGGCGCACCGGAGGATTCCAGCCTGGTGGCGCTGCCGGTGGCACCGGACAATCGTCGGGTGCTCTGTGCTTCACCATCCTATCTCGCCCGGCGCGGTTCGCCGCAGAGCGTGGAGGAGCTGCATCAGCACAACTGCCTGCTTTATATGTTGCATGGCCGTGCGCATGATCGTTGGCGCTTTCAGGATGGCAAGCGCGAAGTGCTGATGAACGTCGCGGGCGACCGGGTCTGCGACGATGCCGATGTCACTCGGCGCTGGGCCGTGGCCGGGCGGGGCATCGTTTACAAGTCCTGGCTGGATGTCGCCGAAGACGTGCGCGAAGGCCGCCTGCAGGTGCTGCTGCCGAACTGGCTGGGCGAGCCGACGCCTCTGTATCTGGTGTGCGCGCACCGTGCTCAGCTGAGCAAGGCGGTGCATCTGCTGCGTGACTTCGTGCAGCTGCGCTGTCAGCGTTTGCTGGACGCTGCGCCATGGCGTTAGCACTTGATGCGATAAAGCCAGCAAGCCCTGCTAGACTCTCGTACACAACGGCTGCGGCAACGCACCGCAGTGTCGCGCTGCCATCCTCTGTTTAGAGTCGCGCCCCATGAAACTGGCCCACCAAGACCGCTCACTGACCGCCTGGGTGCTGTACTTCAGCATCCTGTTCAGTGCGTTCGTCTGCGCGATCAGCCACGGTCAGATGGCCGGCATGCAACTCAGTGGTCTGGACGGTCAGTATTGCTCGTTCGACGGCAACTTCGGCGCGGGCGCCGACCTTGACGGCTCCGGCATCGTTGCGCCCAACCCGGCCACCGGTACGGGTTGCGCCTTGGCCAGTCTGTTCAGCGCGATCATCCTGGCGGCGTTCTTCGGGTTGCTCGGCCTGCTCGTGGCCGAACGTGTGCGTCCGCTGGCGGCCCTGCATATTCCGCGTCTTGCCCGCTATCGCTGGCCTCCCGCTAATCCCCGCGCTTCTCCCTTCTTGCTTCCTGCACTCTGAAGTCGCCCGTTCAACCTGGCTTTGAGGCCAGGTCGCGTGCGGGCTTATCGAACAAAAGCCTGGAAGCCCTACATGTTTCGTATGACCACCCTGGCGCTGCTCGCCTGCAGCACCTCCCTTGCCTGGGCGCAAGATGACGCCTTGACGCTGCCTGCCAGCACCGTATCTGCCGTTGCTGCCGAGCCTGACGAGGCTACTGGCATCAACCTGGATAAAACCATCGAGAGTGGCTCGCGCCTCAATCTCAATGCTCGTGAAAATCCGGCCTCGGTCAGCGTGGCGGATCGGGCGACCATGGAGCGTCTGGGCGTACGCAACTTTCAGGATGCTGCCAATGCCTTGCCCGGCGTGAACGCCTCGGCACCACCCGGCTGGGGCGGCTACGTCGCCTATCGAGGTTTCAATGGCGCACAGATCGGCCAGTTGTTCAATGGCATCAACCTGCAGTACGGCGGTTCGGCGCGTCCTGTCGGCGCCTGGATCTATGATCGCGTCGAACTGCTGGGCGGGCCGTCATCCTTCCTCAATGGCAGTGGCGCGGTCGGCGGCAGCCTGAACTACATCACCAAGCTCGCCAGCCGCGATAAGGACAGCTTGGAAGGGCGCGTCAGCTATTCGCGCTACGACACCTGGGAAACCGCCATCGGCGTCAATCAGGCGCTCAATGAGGGCGACGGGCCGCGTCATTACGCGCGCCTGGATTACAGCCGCACCCACACCAACGGCTATATCGACCGCCAGGAAAACCAGGCCGGCAACCTGGCCTTCTCCCTGCTCAGCGACATCAACGACCAGCTCTCCCACACCCTGGCCATCGAGTACCTGGAGGAGCAGGAAGACAGCCCGTACTGGGGCTCGCCGGTGTTGCAGCCACTGAGTGGCAAGCTGCGTATCGACAAGCACAACCGTTTCAACAACTACAACGTCGAGGACGGTCGCTACGAGCAACGCACCCGCTGGCTGCGCTCGATCACCGACTACCGCCTCGATGACGCCACCCAGCTGCGCAACACCTTCTACCACTACAAGGGCCAGCGCGATTACCGCAACCTCGAGCGTTATCGCTACAACGCCGCCAATACCGAGGTGACCCGCTCTGCCGCTTACCGTCAGCGCCATGATCAGGAGGTCAATGGCGACCGCTTCGAGCTGACCCATGCCGGCGATCTGTTCGGCCTGGCCAGCGACTGGGCCTTCGGCCTGGAGTACAGCCGTAACCAGCAGACCAACTACCCGCTTTCGATCTCGGCGAACTTCGACACGGTAGATCCCAACGGTTTCAATCCAGGCGAGTTTCTCGACATCCCCGGCATGGACGCCCCGCGTACAAAGGGTCGCAGCACCCGGACCGATACCGCCTCGGCCTTCGTCGAGAACCGTACCCGGCTGACCGAGCGTCTGGCGCTGATCACCGCGCTGCGCTACGACCATATCGACTTCGAGGTGGTCGAACATGCAACCCGCGTCGAGCTGGATCGCCGCTGGGATGCCTTCACCGGACGGGCCGGTCTGGTCTATGACCTCACCGATGCCATCAGCCTCTACACCCAATACAGCACCTCGGCCGAACCGCCAGGCGGCACCCTGACCAGCGCCTCGGTCGCCCAGGTCGCCGATTTCGACCTGAGCACCGGTCGCCAGGTCGAGGTGGGCAGCAAGTTCGACTTCCTCGATGGGCGCGGCTCGGCGACGGCGGCGGCCTACCGCATCGTGCGCAAGAACATCTCGGTGCCGTCTTCCAGTGTGCCGAACACCACCGAGCAGGCCGGGCAGCAGACCTCTACCGGTGTCGAATTGGCAGCTTCGCTCAAGATCACCCCGCAGTTGCTCGCCGCCGGTAACGTCGCCTGGGTACGTGCCGAATACGACGAGTTCAACGAAAACGTCGGCGGTGTGGCGGTATCGCGCAAGGGCAAGAACCCGGTGAACATCCCCGAGCGCGTGGCCAACCTCTGGCTGACCTATGACGTCGCACCGGACTGGCAGGTGGGGGCCGATGCGCGTTATGTCTCCTCGGTCTACGCCAACACCGCCAACACCATGTGGGTGCCGTCGTACACGGTCTACGGGTTGTTCCTCAAGCACGACCTGGATGCTCACACCGAACTGAGCGCGCGGCTGCGCAACCTCACTGACGAGACCTACGCCCGCTTCATCCACCAGAGCAACACCCAGTACTACCTGGGTGAGCCGCGCAGCCTGGAAGTGGCTGTGCAGTGGCGTTACTGATGGCGCTGAAACGCCAGCTGTACCTCTGGCATCGCTGGCTGGGTATCGGCCTGTGCCTGCTGATGGCGCTGTGGTTCGTCTCCGGGGTGGTGATGCTCTATGTCGGCTATCCCAAGCTGACCGGCAGCGAGCGCCTCGCGCATCTACCGGCACTGCCCGCGAGCTGCTGCGCCGAGGTGCCGGCGCAATGGGCACAGCTGCCGTTGCAGCGGCTGCGCCTGAGCAGCCTGGGCGGGCAGCCGTTCTATCTGCTGGAGCTGGCCGACGGGCGCCGCGTGACCCTCGATGCGCGTAGCGGTGAGCCTTTGGCGCGCGCCGATGAAGCCTGGGCGCTGGCTGGCGCCCGGCAATATGCTGGCGATGTGCCGCTGCGCTATCGCGGCCAGTTCGAGGAGGATGTCTGGACGCATTCGCGTGCGCTGGATGCCGAGCGCCCGCTGCATCTGGTCGAGCTGGGCGATGCCGAGCGTACCTGGCTCTACCTGTCGGGCAGGACTGGCGAAGTGGTGCGTGACGCCAGCCTGCAGGAGCGGCGCTGGAACTGGCTGGGTGCCTGGTTGCACTGGCTCTATCCGCTACGTGGTGGCTTCGGTTTCGACAATGGCTGGCGCGTACTGGTGATCGGCCTGTCCCTGCTGGGCACGGCCATGGCCGTACTGGGCATGGTGGTTGGTCTGATGCGCTGGCGTTTTCGCAAACCCTATCGCAACGGCTCCCGCAGCCCGTATTCCGGCGGCTGGTGGCGTTGGCACCATATCGGCGGCCTGCTGTTCGGCGTTGTGCTGGTGGTGTGGATTTTCAGTGGTCTGATGTCCATGCGGCCCTGGGGCACCACCGACAGCCGTTCGCGCCTAGATGCTGCGCTGATGCAGGGCGGCGCGCTGCGGGCGGCTGACGTTAGCCGCGCCCTGCGACTGCTGCGCACGGAGCTGGACGTAGTAGAGCTGGAATGGCGTCGCCTCGATGGCCGCACCTATCTGGTGGCGCACGATGCGAGCGGCGATAGCCGCCTGTTGCTCGGCGAGACCCTGTTGCGTCAGCTCCCCCGTGAGCAACTGCTCGATACGGCCCGCCTCATGGCGCCGGATACGGCGCTGCAAAGCGACTGGCTGGAGCGTTTCGATTCCTACTACTTCGCCCGCGATGCGCAGAGCATGTACGGCTCCCAGAGCCGGCCGCTGCCAGTATTGCGGGTGCGCTTCGATGACCCTGAGCAGACCTGGGTCTACCTCGACCCGGCCAGCGGCGAGATGGTCGCGCGCCATGACCAGAGCCAGCGTATCGGCCGCTGGCTGTTCAACCTGCTGCATAGCTGGGACTGGCCGCCGCTACTGGAGCGCCCGCTGCTGCGCGAAGCCCTGATCATCACCTTCAGCCTTGGCGGTCTGGTGATCTGTCTCAGCGGTACTGTGTTGGGCTGGCGACGTTTGCGTCGCTCACGAGTGCCGAGCCGTAGAAACACGCTCCTGCGAAACGAAGGAGGGTCGTTGTGAACCCCTTTCATGAAACCCCTGATGGAGGCACCTGTCATGCGTGAGTCCACCTCGTTCTACAACCTGGCCTGGCGCTGGCATTTCTATGCCGGGCTGTTCGTCATCCCGTTCATGATCCTGCTGTCGGTCACCGGGATCATCTACCTGTTCAAACCGCAACTCGATACCTGGATGTACGCCGACCTGATGCAGGTGCCGGTCGCCGAGCAGCGCCTGAGTGCCGATCAGCAACTGGCCATCCTCCGTGAAGCCTACCCGCAGGTAGTGGTCAGCAAGTACCTGCCGCCCGCTGCGCAGGATCGCAGCGCGCAGTTCGTGATCAATCAGGACGGCCAGGAGCTGAACCTGTTCGTCGATCCCTACAGCGGCAGCCTTCTCGGTAGTCAGGACGCGCTGTGGAATCTGCAGGCGGTGGTGCGCAAACTGCACGGTGATCTGCTGATCGGCACCGTCGGCGACCGGCTGATCGAACTGGCCGCCGGCTGGGGCATCGTGCTGGTGGTATCCGGCCTGTACCTGTGGTGGCCGCGCGGCAGCAGCGGGGCGGGTGTGCTGTGGCCGCGCCTGAGCGCGCGTGGGCGCCTGTGGTGGCGCGACCTGCATGCGGTGACCGGTTTCTGGGGCAGCGCACTGCTGCTGTTCATGCTGCTCACCGGCATGACCTGGACGGGCTACTGGGGCGCGCAGTTCGCCGGTGCCTGGAATCACTTTCCCGCCGCCATGTGGGATGACGTGCCCAAGTCCGGGCAACTGACCGGCAGCCTCAACAGCAGCAGCCAGCAAACCGTGGCCTGGGCGGTGGAGGTCACGCCGCTGCCAGCGTCCGACCCGCATGCTGCGCATCACGGTCATGCCGTGCATCAGCCCGCAGCGGTCTCCACCAACCTGCTGCAGCATGTGGTCGACAGCGCCGCCGAGCGCGGTGTCCAGCCGGGTTACAGCATCAGCCTGCCCCAGGGCGAGCAGGGCGTTTACACCGTCGCCCTGTTCGCCGACGATCCACGCAACGATGCCACGCTGCACTTCGATCAATATAGCGGCGCAGTGCTCGCCGACGTGCGCTGGAAGGACTACGGGCCAGTGGCGAAAACCGTTGAAACCGGGGTGATGCTGCACGAAGGCAAGCTGTTCGGCCTGGCCAACCAACTGCTGATGGCGGCGGTGTGCCTGCTGATCATCTTCAGCTCCGTCAGCGGCCTGGTGCTGTGGTGGAAACGCCGCCCGGCCGGACGCTTCGGCGTGCCGCCGCTGCGCCACGACCTGCCGCGCTGGAAGACCGCCATCGGCGTGATGATGGTGCTTGGCGTGATCTTCCCGCTGGTCGGTGCTTCGCTGCTGCTGGTCTTCGTTCTTGACTGGCTACTCTCGCGCTTTCGCCAACTGCGGCCATCGACCCGGCCGCTGGCATGAGTGAACAGTTCGATCGCCGCAGGACGCTATAGGCTCGACTCATGATTCGATTCCAAACCAGGAGGCAACACCCCATGACCCTGAAGAAAACCCTGCTCGGCCTCACCCTGCTGCTGCCGACGCTGTTGGTGCAGGCCCACGAGTACGAAGCCGGTCAACTGCATATCGACCACCCCTGGTCGCGCGAGATGCCGCCGGTGGCGCCGACTGCCGCCGCCTATTTCGTCATCCACAACAAGGGCGGCGAAGCCGATCGCCTGCTTGCCGTGAGCACCCCGGTAGCCGGCAAGGCCGAGCTGCACGAGCATGTGCACGAAGGTGGCGTGATGAAGATGCAGCAGGTGCAGGATGTGGCCATCCCCGCTGGTGGCGAGGTGAAGTTCGAGCCCATGGGCTATCACGTCATGCTGTTCAACCTGAAGCAGCAGGCCAAGGACGGTGAGCGCTTCCCGCTGACCCTGACCTTCGAGAAAGCCGGTGCTGTCGAGGTCGAGGTTGCCGTGCAGAAAGACGCGCCGGCAGGCCATGATCATGGCGAGGCTCACGACCACGGCAAGCATCAGCACTGATGCTGTTCACGGCACGCAGGCGAGCCGTGGCAGCCCAGCATGGACTTCTTGTCCTGCTGGCGCCTCTGGCGTCGCCACTGCGTGCCGAGCCGCCCGATGTCAGTCGCCCCGTGGTGCAGGTGCATGCCTGCGGCTACTGTCGGTGTTCTCTCATTTCCCGGCCCTGGTAGACAGAGGCTGGCCAGTCGCCGGGGAGCTGGCGCGAGCAACGCCTTCGCTGGCATCAAGCCGGAGAAGAGCCCCCAGCTCGATATCGGCATCCAGTATCGGGGCGACAAGCTGCGGGGCGAGTCTGGCGCTACCAGTGTGACGCCTGGAGCGTCGGCGAGCGCTGGCCTGTAGTGGACGGCCAGGTCGATTAGCCTTCTGAGACGCTCGCCCATGGGACGGGCTTTAGCTGCGACCCACACAGGTCCAGTCCCACCCAGCGGTTGTATGGTTCGTAGCCTTATCCCTGCCGATCCCCCTGGACTGCATCCGGGCTACGATTTGGCGTGCGCTAATAGAGTCTTAAGGTTCAGGCACCAGAGTAGTCCCCAGCAGACACACTTTTCCCTGCACGCGAGAGGACTACACCATGCGCAAACTGCTTCTGCTGTCTCTGGCTCTGGCCAGCCCGCTGACCTTCGCCGCGACCGAATGCACCACTGCCGACAAGTCGCAGTGGCAGGATCAGGACAAGTTCCAGGCCGACCTCAAGGCCCAGGGCTACGAGATCAACAAGTTCAAGGTCACTGGCGGCAACTGCTACGAAATCTATGGCTTCGACAAGGACGGCAAGAAGGTCGAGATCTACTTCGATCCGGTCAGCGGCAAGCCGGTCAAGAGCAACGTAGAAGGCTGATGAGCGCCGCGATCGTGCGCGTGTGGGACCCAGTGGTGCGCTTGTTCCACTGGTCCCTGGCCGGCGCTTTCCTGGCCAACTACTTCTTCACCGAAGAGGGCGAGGACTGGCATCGCTGGTTCGGTTACTACGCCGTGGCCTGGCTGGCGATCCGCCTGGTATGGGGTTTCGTCGGCACGCCAGCGGCGCGCTGGGCGGATTTCTGGCCGACTCGGGCACGCCTCGGTGCACATCTGCGTGCGCTGATTGCCGGCCAGCCCTACCACCGCCTGGGGCATTCGCCGTTGGGCGCGCTGGTGATGCTCCTGATGATGACGCTCATGCTCGGTCTGGGCGTGACCGGCTTTCTGATGGAGGAGGTCGATTATTTCTGGGGCGCGGATCTGCCGCTGGAAATCCACGAATTCTGTGCCAACGGCCTGATGGCGGTGGTCGGCCTGCATATCAGTGCCGCCTTGTTCGAGAGCTATCGGCTGCGCGAGAACCTGCCGCTGTCGATGGTGACCGGCAAGCGGCGCAAGCTCTCGGAGCACTGAGTGTACAGTCGCGGCTAAAGCCCCTCCCACTGTGGGAGGCGCTTCAGCGGCGATGCTCTTGCTCAGGCCAGGCGCGCGTCCAGACTGTTCTGTGCCAGGCGTTTGGCCTGTGCCTCGGTCATGCCCAGGTGTTCGTGCAGAGCGGCGAAGTTCTCGCCGACGTAGCCGCCGAAGTAGGCCGGATCGTCCGAGTTCACCGTCACCTTCACTCCGCGCTCGAGCATCTCGAGGATGTTGTGTTGGCCCATGTGCTCGAACACGCAGAGCTTGATGTTCGACAGCGGGCAGACGGTCAGCGGGATCTGCTCGTCGATGATGCGCTGCATCAACCGCTCGTCTTCGATGGCGCGTACGCCGTGGTCGATGCGCTTGATCTTGAGCAGGTCCAGCGCTTCCCAGATGTACTCGGGCGGGCCTTCCTCGCCAGCGTGCGCCACTGCGTGCAGACCTTCGCTACGTGCCTTGGCGAACACCCGCTCGAACAGGCGGGGCGGGAAGCCTTTTTCCGAGCTGTCGAGACCGACGCCGATGAAGGCGTCACGGAACGGCATGGCCTGTTCCAGAGTCTTGAAGGCTTCTTCTTCGGGTAGGTGACGCAGGAAGCTGAGGATCAGGCCGTGGCTGATGCCCAGCTGTTTCTCGCCGTCGACCAGCGCCTGCTGAATGCCGCGCAGCACCACCTCGAAGGGAATGCCACGGTCGGTGTGGGTTTGCGGGTCGAAGAAAGGTTCGACGTGGATGACGTTCTGCGCCTTGCAGCGTTGCAGGTAGGCCCAGGTCAGGTCGTAGAAATCCTGCTCGGTACGCAGCACGTTGGCGCCGGCGTAGTACAGGTCGAGAAATTCCTGCAGGTTGTTGAAGGCGTAGGCCGCGCGCAGGGTCTCGACATCGGCCCAAGGCAGGGCGATCTGGTTGCGTTCGGCCAGGGCGAACAGCAGCTCGGGCTCCAGCGAGCCCTCCAGGTGCAGGTGCAATTCGGCCTTGGGCAGGGCGTTGAGCCATTCGGGCATGGTCAGGTTCTCGTTATCAGGCTTGGGGATCGGCAAAGTTTAACCGCTCGGACAGGATAGTGCTGCGCCGCCTAGCCTGCTGGGCGGACATCGCTCTTCATGCCCATCATCGTTCCCACGCCGGAGCGTGGGAGCCATCAGATCAGCCCTGTGCTTCCTCACGCCGATAGGCGTAGGTATCGGCGAAACGCGACAGCAGGTACGCGGCGCTGGTTACCGGTGTGTACTTGGCCGGATTGTCCGCGCTGGAACAGTTCGGCAGGCAGTCGATCAGCGTGTCGGGATGCGGTTCGGCGAAGAACGGCATGGAGTAGCGATCCACCCCCAGCGGGCTTATCACCCGATGCGGCGTGGAGGTGTAACGGTCGTTGCTCCAGCGCGCCATCATGTCGCCGATGTTGACCACGAAGCTGCCGGCAATCGGCGGCGCGTCGATCCACTCGCCATCGCGCGCGCGCACCTGCAGGCCGCCGGCGTCGTCCTGGTAGAGCAGGGTGATGCAGCCGTAATCGGTGTGCGCGCCGGCGCCTTGCTGATCGCTGCTGGTGGCGGTGTGGCGCGGTGGATAGTGGATCATGCGCAGCACGCTGATCGGCTCATGAAAGCGCACGTCGAAGAAGTCGTGCTCGATATCCAGGGCCATGGCCATGGCGCGCAGCAGAGTCTTGGCCAGATCCTGCATGTCGGCGTAATGCTGTTCCATCAGCTCGGCCCAGCCGGGCATGTCCGGGTGGCGATTCGGTCCGCGCAGCGGTTTGCCTGCCAGCACCTCGGGATGATCGGCGGGCATGTGGAAACCCATGTCGAAGGTTTCCTTCAGGTCGCTCGGCTTGCTCGGGTCGAGCTGCTCGGTGGCGATGGCGCCGTAGCCACGGTGGTGGGCGGTCTGAGTGATATCGATCCTGAGTTTCTCTTTGGCGGGCAGGGCGAAGAAGGTCTTCGCCGCACTGAGCAGGGCGTCGATGCGCTCGGCGCTGATAGGGTGGCCGACGATATAGAAGAAGCCCCAGTCGCGGCAGGCGCGGTCGATCCGCTCGGCCACGGCAGGCCAGGCGATCGCGTCGTCGGCATAGAGAGGGGCAATGTCGATGATGGGAAGGCTATTCATAAAAGCTCCGGGGTGTTGCTGCGAGTCTTCTCGTACCCAGGGCAGCGATGCGTGGTACCAAAGGCCGGTGCCACGGTGATGCGGTTCTGCCGGTGGCAGGGACGGCATCGATGATTACAAGAATGTCGCCGCTGAAGCGCCCCCACACCTGTGGGAGCGGCTTCAGCCGCGATGTTCTGCTTGCTTACTTCGGTAGCTCGGCCTTCACGTTTTCCACGTAGTAGTTCATCGAGGCCAGTTCGGCGTTGGTCGCGCTCACGCCTTCGGCGATGCGCACCGCGCCGCTCTGATCCTTGATCGGGCCGGTGAAGGGGTGGAACGTGCCGCTGCGAATGTCGGCGATGATCTGCTCGGCCTCGCTCTTCACATCAGCCGGCACCAGGTCGCTGATCGGCAGCTCGATGGTGTCCTCGGACAGGCCGCCCCAGAAATCCTGCGCCTGCCAGGTGCCGTCGATCACCGCCTGGGTGGATTTCACGTAGTGCGGGCCCCAGTCGTTGACGATGGAGGTGAGCACGGCCTTCGGCCCGAAGTGGGCCATGTCCGAAGCGTAGCCGACGGAGTAGATACCACGGCGCTCGGCGGTCTGGATCGGCGCCGGGCTGTCGGTGTGCTGGAACATCACGTCCACGCCCTGGTCGATCAGTGCGTTGGCGGCATCGGACTCCTTGCCCGGATCGAACCAGGTGTTGACCCACACCACCTTGATCTCGGTGCCCGGGTTGTACTTGTCCAGGGCCAGCTGGATGGCGTTGATATCGCGGATCACCTCGGGGATCGGGAAGGAGGCAACGTAGCCGACCTTCTTGGTCTTGGTCATCTTCGCCGCTAGGAAGCCGCCGACGTAGCGCCCCTCATAGGAGCGCGACAGGTAGGTGCCGACGTTCTTGTCCTGCTTGTAGCCGGTGGCGTGTTCGAAGGTGACGTTGGGAAATTGTTTGGCCACCTTGATGGTTGGGTTCATGTAGCCGAAGGAGGTGGTGAAGATCAGGTCGAAACCGCCCTTGGCCATGTTGCGGATCACCCGCTCGGCGTCGGCGCCCTCCGGTACGTTCTCGACGAAGCTGGTGGTGACCTTGTCGCCCATTTCCTTGATCAGCATCTGCCGGCCCTGCTCGTGCTGGTAGGTCCAGCCGTGGTCGCCGATAGGGCCGATGTAGACGAAGCCGACTTTCAGCGGGTCGGCGGCGGAGGCGCTGAGCATGGCGCCAAAGCCCAGGGCGGCGACGAGTGTGCGCAGCAGCGGTTTCTTGCTCTTCTTGTGCATGGTGGGTGCAGCTCCAGTCTTGGTGTTGGGGTGGCCGTTGTTTGGCTGATCCCCTGACTGCAAAAAGCTGACCAAAAGGACAGATAGGCGAGGCAGACGGCGTTCTGCCTGTGCGCCGCTCAGGAGTGGGGCGGTATTGGTGCGCGGCAGGCGCGTATGGGATTTTGTGGTGCGTCGCTCTCACCCTTGCACCGATGAAACGACGGTCGCGGCTGAAGCCCCTCCCACAGGTTGGCGTTGTTCTTGCGGGCGGGGGCCTTTGTGGGAGGGCGCTTTAGCCGCGACTCAGACGGTAGCCTGGGCATCGCTGCGCTCGACCCAGCCTACGCAACCGATGTCAGCCTGCGATCAGCTCACGCGCCGCCTGGCGGTGATCAGCGATCAACTGCGCCACATCCAGCCCTTCGATCTGCCCGTCGATGACGCGCCAGGTGCCGCCGATCATCATCCGGTCAGCGCGGTCGGCGCCGCACAGCAGCAGCGCGGAGAGTGGATCGTGGCTGCCGGAGAAGCGCAGCTCGTCGAGCTTGAACAGCGCCAGGTCGGCTTGCTTGCCCACCGCCAATTCGCCGATATCGCTGCGCCCCAGCAGCTTCGCCGAACCCTTGCTGGCCCAACCGAGCACGCGATGCGGAGTGATCTGCTCGGCGCCGTAGCGCAGGCGCTGGATGTACAGCGCCTGGCGCGCTTCGAGGATCATGTTCGAGGCATCGTTGGAGGCCGAGCCGTCGACACCCAGGCCCAGCGGCGCACCGGCAGCCTCCAGTTCGACACTGGGGCAGATGCCCGAAGCCAGGCGCATGTTGGAGCTGGGGCAATGGCAGATGCCGGTGCCGGCGGCGCCGAGGCGGATGATTTCCTCGGGGTTGAAGTGGATGCCATGGGCCAGCCAGGTGCGCGGGCCGAGCCAGCCGACGCTGTCCAGGTAATCCACGGTGCGCAGGCCGAAGCGCTGCAGGCAGAAGTCCTCCTCGTCGAGGGTTTCGGCCAGGTGGGTGTGCAGGCGCACGTCCAGCTCCTCGGCCAGTTCGGCGCTCTGGCGCATGATTTCCTGAGTCACCGAGAAGGGCGAGCAGGGCGCCAGGGCGATCTGGATCTGCGCGCCGTCGCCGCGCTGGTGGTACTGGCCGATCAGGCGCTGGCTGTCGGCCAGGATCACCTCGCCCTGTTGCACCGTCTGCTGCGGCGGCAGGCCACCATCGGCTTCGCCCAGGCTCATGGAGCCACGGGTGAGCATGGCGCGCATGCCCAGTTCGCGCACCGCCTCGACCTGCACGTCGATGGCATTTTCCAGGCCGCCGGGGAACAGGTAATGGTGGTCGGCCGCGGTGCTGCAGCCGGACAGCAGCAGCTCGGCCAGCGCCACCTTGCTGGCCAGCGCCAGTTTCTCCGGCGTAAGGCGCGCCCACACCGGGTAGAGCGTCTTCAGCCAGGGGAACAGCGGCTGATTGACCACTGGCGCCCAGGCGCGGGTGAGGGTCTGGTAGAAGTGATGGTGGGTGTTGATCAGGCCCGGCAGCACCACGTGCTCACGGGCATCGAAGGTTTGCTCGCAAGGTGTTGAAGGCTGCTGGCCTTTGCTGAGCACTTCGGCAATGCGGCCATCCTCGATCACCAGGCCGCCGGAAGCGTCCAGGTCGTTGGCGGTGAAGATGGCGAGGGGGTTCTTGATCCAGATACGGGTAGCTGCCATGAGCAGGCTCCTCTGAGGTTGATGTCAGGTAAGCCAGCTCAGTGTTGACCCTGTCTGCTGATCCAGGTGCGTCGGAAATGACGTGGGGGGAAGATAGCTGACTCTGGAGTCAGGGGCAACAAGCCTGTCGCGGCTGAAGCCCCTCCCACAGCACCAGTGAAGTCTGTGGGGGCGGCTTTTGTGGGAGGGGCTTTAGCCGCGACTTCTCCTCATCAATGCCCCGGCTGCCATGGCTGGCCCAGCGATACCGGCGCATACAACCGGGTCTTGATCGCATCGCGCGAGAGCAGCACCAGCACCACGATGGTGGCCACATAAGGCAGCATGGCCAGCAGGTTCGACGGGATCGACAGGCCAATGCCTTGCGCTACCAGATGGAGGATGCTGGCCAGGCCGAACAGGTAGGCGCCGAGCAGCACGCGCAGCACCCGCCAGCTGGCGAACACCACCAGCGCCAGGGCGATCCAGCCGCGCCCGGCGGTCATGTTCTCCGCCCACATCGGCGTGTAGGCCAGCGACAGGTAGCCACCGGCCAGGCCGGCCATGGCACCGCCGAACAATACCGCCAGGGTGCGTACACGCAGCACCGGCAGGCCCATGGCGCTGGCGGCGTCCGGGTTCTCGCCGACGGCCTGGATGATCAGGCCGATACGGCTTTTCAGCAGCACCCAGGCCACCAGTGCGAACAGGGCGAAGGACAGGTAGATCAGCACGTCCTGGGCGAACAGCATGCGCCCGATCAGCGGGAGGTCGGACAGCAGCGGGATGACGATGGGCTCGAAACCGCTCAGCGGCTTGCCGACCCAGGCGGCGCCGACGAAGGTGGACAGACCCACGCCGAAGATGGTCAGGGCCAGGCCGGTGGCCACCTGGTTGGCGTTGAAACCCAGCGCCACGGCAGCGAACAGCAGCGACAGCAGTATGCCGGCGGCGATGGCCAGCAGCACACCGAGCCACAGGCTGCCGGTGCTGAAGGCGACGATGAAACCGATCACCGCGCCGAACAGCATCATGCCTTCCTGGCCGAGGTTGAGCACGCCGCTCTTCTCGCACACCAGCTCGCCCAGGGCCACCAGCAGCAGCGGTGTGCCGGTGCGGACCATGGCGTAGAAAATATTGGTCAACAGATCGAGATCCATGGGGATTTCCTTGGCGTTCAGGTGGTGGCTTCGGCAAGCGTTTGGCGGCGCGCCCATTTCCACTTCAGCCGGGGCCGGTAGAGGATCAGCACGTCGCAGGCCAGCAGGTAGAACAGCATCATTCCCTGGAACAGTTGGGTGATCGCCTGTGGCAGATTCAGGTTCATCTGCGCGTTCTCGCCGCCCAGGTAGAGCAGCGCCATCAGCAGGCTGGCGGCGACGATGCCGAGCGGATTGAGACGGCCGAGAAAGGCCACGGTGATCGCCGCATAGCCGTAACCGGGCGATACCTGCGGCACCAGTTGGCCAATCGGCCCGGCCACTTCACCTACGCCGGCCATACCGGCCAGGGCGCCGCTGACCAGCAGGGCGAACCACACCAGGCGCTTCTCGCGAAAACCGACGAAGCCGGCGGCGCGCTTGTCCAGGCCCAGCACCTTGATCTGGAAGCCGAGAAAGCTCTTGTGCAGCAGCACCCACACTGCCACCAGGGCCAGCAGCGCCAGGTACAGGCCGCCATGCAGGCGCCCGTCCTCGCTGACCAGCGGCAGGCGGCTGGCATCGCCGAACATGGCCGACTCGGGGAAGTTGAAACCGGCCGGGTCCTTCAGCGGGCCATGCACGAAGAACAGCAGCAGGTTCAGCGCGATGTAGTTGAGCATGATGCTGGTGAGGATTTCGTTGGCGTTGAACTGCGTGCGCAGCCAGGCGGTAAGCCCGGCCCAGGCCGCTCCGGCGCATGTACCGGCCAGCACCACCCAGGCCAGTGCCCAGCGGCTTTCCCAGTCGATCAGTTGCAGGGCCATGGCGCTGCCGGCCAGGGCGCCGATCAACAGTTGGCCTTCGGCGCCGATGTTCCAGATGCGCGCCTGGTAGGCGACTGCCAGGCCGAGGGCGCAGAGCAGAATCGGCAGCGCCTTGACCAGCAGTTCGGACACGCCGTACCAGTCGCTGACCGGGGCGATCAGCAGGGTGTGCAGGGTTTCCAGCGGATCATGGCCGAGCAGGGTGAACAGCAGCATGCCGCTCACCAGCGTCAGCACGGCGGCCAACAGCGGCGACAGCCAGAGCATGGGGCGCGACTCCTGGCCGCGCGGTTCCAGGGATAACAGCATGACGGGCTCCGTCAGCAGGCCGCAGCGGCGGCGGGTTGATCGAATTCACCGGCCATCCAGCGGCCGACTTCCACGGTGGACACCTGCGCCGTCTCGGCCAGCGGCGACAGCCGCCCGCTACACAGCGCACCGATGCGGTCGCTGATCTGGAACAGCTCGTCGAGGTCTTCGGAGATCACCAGGATCGCCGCGCCGGCATCGCGCAGGGCGATCAGCGCGCGGTGGATGGCGGCGGCGGCGCCGACGTCCACGCCCCATGTGGGATGTGCAGCTACTAGCAGCTTGGGGTTTTGCAGAATCTCGCGGCCGAGGATGAATTTCTGCAGATTGCCGCCGGACAGGCTGCGCGCGGCGGTGTCGGCATCCGGCGTTTTCACCGCGAAGCGCTGGATGATCTGCTCGGCCAGCGCGCGCACCTTGCTGCGCTGCACCAGGCCGCCCTTGACCAGACCCTGGCCGAAGGCGGTGAGCAGGGCGTTGTCCACCAAGCTCATCTCCGGCACGGCGCCATGGCCGAGGCGCTCGGCGGGGACGAACGCCAAGCCCAGCTGGCGCCGTGCATCAGGATGCAGATTGGCCACTGGCGCGGCATCGATACTGACCCGCTCGCGCTCGCCACGGGGCAGGCGCGTTTCGCCGCTGAGCAGGGCGAGCAATTCGTCCTGGCCATTGCCGGCCACGCCAGCGACGCCGACGATCTCACCGCTGCGTACCTCCAGGCGAATGCGTTCGAGCGAGCAGCCGAATGGGTCGGGGTTGTGCCAACTGAGGTCATCCACACGCAGCCGTGGCAGGCCGCCGCTGACTTTCGGGTAACTGCTTTCCAGCCCCTCGGCATCGCCGACCATCAGCCGCGCCAGCTCCAGGTCGCTGCACTCGGCTGGTACGCAATGGCCGGATACGCGGCCGCCACGCAGCACCGTGGCGCTGTGGCAGAGCGCGCGCACCTCGCCGAGCTTGTGGCTGATAAAGAGAATGCTGCAGCCTTCGGCGGCCAGCCGGCGCAGGGTGACGAACAGCTCATCAGCCTCCTGCGGGGTGAGCACCGAGGTGGGTTCGTCGAGGATCAGCAGTTTGATGTCCTGCATCAGGCAACGGACGATCTCCACCCGTTGGCGCTCACCGATGGACAGGCTGTGCACCAGCCGGGTCGGCTCCAGCGCCATGCCGTAGCGCTGCGACACCTCGCGAATCTTAGGTTCAAGCTGCTTGGGCGTACCGGCCTCGGCGCCCATGGCCAGGGCGATATTCTCGGCGACGGTCAGCGTCTCGAACAACGAGAAATGCTGGAACACCATGCCGATGCCCAGGCTGCGCGCCATGGCTGGGTCGCGCATCTTCAAGGCTTGGCCCTGCCAGTGAATCTCGCCGCTGCTGGGCTGGGTGACGCCGTAGATGATCTTCATCAACGTGCTCTTGCCGGCGCCGTTCTCGCCGAGCAGGGCATGGATCTCGCCGGGGTCGATGGCCAGGTCGATACGGTCGTTGGCCAGACAGCTGGGGTATTGCTTGCTGATGGCTGTCAGCTGCAGGCGTGGGGAAGCGGGTGGGGCGGACATGGGAAGCGCTCATGAACATGACTGAGCGGGGATAAAGCAAAAACTTGGCCAGTGAGTCAGAAAATCCATTTAATTGGCTCTCGCCTATGGCCGAGCGCACTGCAATGCCTGCCATTGGTGCGCGTCTCTCCGTGCGCTGCGCACAATGCACCGTATTCGCGCGTGCGCGGCTAAAGCCCCTCCCACAAACAGCTGCTGCTCTTGTGGGAAGGGCTTTAGCCGCGAACATAGCCCGGATGCAATCCGGGGATCACCAGAGGCCACTACTTGTGGCTACCAGAGCGAACTTCCGCTACCGGCCCGGTTCGAGCGTAGCGAACGCCCTTACCAGGGCAGCGGATTGCCCTCATAGTCCTGATAACGCAGGCCCGGTTGGCCGACGGCAGCGCTGACCTGTGCGACCATGCCCTTGCAGCTGCTGTCGATATCCAGCGGGGCGTCTGCGCCGCCCATGTCGGTGCGTACCCAGCCCGGATGCATCAGCACTACGCCGAGTTTTGGATTGTCCTGAGTGCGCACGAAGCATTGCACGAGGTGGTTGAGCGCAGCCTTGCTGGCGCCGTACAGCGGCATGCCCAGGCCGGCACCGGCTTCGATGCTGCCCAGGATCGAACTCATGAACACGATCAGCCCATGTTCGGCGGCCAAATTCGGCAGCAGGCGCTCGGCCACGCGCAGCGGGGCGACGGCGTTGGTCAGGAACAGCTGACCCATTTCCTCGGCACTGGCCTGTGCAGTGCTGTGGTGCTCGGGGCCGGCGACCCCGGCATTGACGAAGATGACGTCGAACTGCTGATCATTCAGGCGGTTGGCCAACTGCTCGAGGCTGTCCGGGTCGGTCATCTCCAGTTGCTCCACGCGCACGCCGGGCAGTGCCTGCAGCGGCGCTTGCTGCGCGGCGCTGCGCACGGTGGCGGTCACGGCCCAGCCCTGGGCGGCGAACTCACCGGCCAGGCCAAGGCCGAGGCCACGTGAGGCTCCAATGATCAGGATGGATCGGGGGGCAGTCATATCAGGCTCCATTGCGGATGAGAAAGAAGATCAGCATAGCGAATGCCGATCCGATAAGCCCGGCACGGCAATCCCCTGTAGGAGCCCCCCGGGGCGAAGCTTTTCGAGTGCGTCCAGCCACTATCCACGGTGGGGCGCCGCGCCTTCCTCTTGCGCTGTTATTCCGTCAGCCAGGCGCCCTGGCTGCGGCCATGGCCGGTTTCGCGGTCGTAACGGCGTTCATGTTCGACATGCCGTTGCAGCACGGCATTGGCGCGCCGGTTGGCCTGCTGTTGCAGCTCGGCGCAACTGGGGTATTCAGGTGTCGTCAGCAGCGCCGCGTCGATCTCGGCCGCCGCCGCCTGGCCGATGCGGTAATGGCCCATCTCATGTTCGCGCAGTGCGCCCAGGTACTGTTCGAAACGCTGGCGCTGCTGTGCGTCGCCGCCACCGAGGCGGGGCAGGGTGATGGTGGCGTTCAACCGGGTGCGGGTGAGGTCGATCTGGCAGCGACCATCACGCTGTTCGCGCCACCAGAAGTTCCATTGCACCTGCCAACGGGTGTAGGCGTGATAGATCTGGCCGTTCTGGCGAATCGGCGAGGCCTGGTTGATGGCGCGGCTGAGGGACTCGCCAGGAGCCACTTGCAGATCGTAGTACTGCTCCTGCAGCCGTTCCTGCACTTCGGCCTGGGCGGGCATGGCCAAGCAGAAAAGCAGCGAGGCAATCATTGCGTGTCTCATGGTGCGCTCAGGCTCTCCCGGCCACGGCTGATATCACCCAACAGACGCTCCAGCTTTTCACGCTCTGCCGGCGCGACGGCCAGGTGCAGGCGCGCGCCGCTGGCATCGTAATCTTCGTTCTCGATCAGGCTGTCGAACTCGTTCAGACGCGCCTTGAACAGCGGCAGTTCGGCGAACTGCAAATGACAGGTGAAGGGCTGCCGCAGCACCAGTTCACGGCGCTCGCCAGCCTGCAGGCATTTCGCCGCGCTGCCGCCGTAGGCGCGGGCCAGGCCGCCGGTGCCGAGCTGAATGCCGCCGTACCAGCGAATCACCAGTACCACCACCTGATCGCAGTCCTGCCCCTCGATGGCGGCTAGGATCGGCCTGCCAGCCGTGCCGCCCGGTTCGCCGTCGTCGTTGAAGCGGTACTGGTTGCCGACCTTCCACGCCCAGCAGTTGTGCGAGGCGGCCAGATCGCTGTGGCTATCGATGAAGGCTTGCGCCTCGGCCGCGCTGGCAATCGGCGCGGCGAGGGCAATGAAGCGGCTCTTGCGAATCTCCTCGCGGTATTGGCAAGGGCCGAGCAGGGTGAACGCCATCAGGCTTTGGCAGCAGGCGTCAGGCCGCAGCCCTTGAGGATGATCTGCACCAGTTGATCGGAGGCTTGCTCGAAGTCCTGTTTGGTCAGGCGCGAGCTCTGCTTCACGCGGCAGATCTGCGAGGCGAAGTCGGCGTAGTGCTGGGTGCTGCTCCACAGCAGGAAGATCAGGTGGATCGGGTCGACCGGGTCCATCTTGCCAGCGGCGATCCAGCCTTCGAACACGGCGGCACGGCCACGGAACCAGTCCAGGTAGTTCTGGTTGAAGTACTGCGACAGGCAGTCGCCACCGCTGATCACTTCCATGGCGAAGATGCGCGAAGCCTTCGGCTGGCGCCGGGAGAATTCCATCTTGGCGCGGATGTAACGCTCCAGCGCTTCGGCCGGGTCGTCATCGACGCTCAGATTATTGAAGGTGCTGTCCCACAGCTCGAGGATGTTGCTCAGCACGGCCAGGTACAGCCCCAGCTTGTTGTTGAAGTAGTAGTGCAGGTTGGCCTTGGGCAGGCCGACGTTCTGCGCGATGGTGTTCATGCTGGTGCCCTTGAAGCCGTGCCGGGCGAACTCTTCCTCGGCAGCCTTGATGATGGCTTCTTCGTTCTTCTGGCGAATGCGCCCGGCGGGCTTGTCGTTGGCGCTGTGGGCGGGGACTTCGAAGGTCATGGGGCGATTCCGAACTGATCAGGGAGCGGAGCGATTGCACTGATACCCCAGCGCCGTCCGGGTGACAAGCGCAAGTCGCGGAAAAATGACAGGAAATGACTTTGGGGGCGGCGTTGCACCGTGGTTGTGCGTGATATGTCCGTTGCGCACGCTTTTGTCGCCGCGAGGCTGGCTGATGCTCGCTCGTGGCGCCCTGGCCTGACGAGAGACTCGCTCTGCAACGGGCCTTTCCACGAATTGGCACAGCCTCTGCTAAGCCTTGGTTGAGTAGAAGCGGTTAGCGTCCGATCGGCTCCGATCGACGTGGGACATTGCTCTTGCGGCCACCCCGGCCGCACACCCGGTATGGGTGCTTGAACCTGGTCTTCGGGCCTTGGGCGAGAGAGAGGTCGGCCATGCAACGCTTCAGCTCCAGCTTCGACCGCACTTCCAGTCGCGCCATTCCTGGCGCTCGGCTGCTCGTCCTTGCCCGCTTTTTCCTCGTTCGGCCCCTTCCGGTTTCCCTCGCAGCCTGGTGCCACGCGCGCCCGGCGCGGCTTTCAACGTGCCTTCCTATCGGGAGAAATTCGCCATGAAATCACGCATTGCCTTGGGTTCCACCGCTTCCACCCTGCGTCGCCTGTTGCCGGCGGCGCTGCTTGGTCTGTTCGCCGCGCCGCTGACGCAGGCTGCAGACAAGCTGGTACTGCTCACCTCCTGGTACGCCCAGGCCGAGCACGGCGGCTTCTATCAGGCCCTGGCCACCGGCCTGTATCAGGAGCAGGGCCTGGAGGTGAGCATCCGCATGGGCGGTCCGCAGGTCAACGGCATGCAGTTGCTGCTCAACCGGCAGGCCGACGTGATCGTCAACTACGATCTGCAGGTGCTCAAGAGCATCGAGCAGGGCCTACCGGTCAAGGCCATCGCCGCCGCCTTCCAGGGCGACCCGCAGGGCATGCTGACCCATGCCGATGTCTCCGGGCTGGATCAGTTGGCTGACAAGACGGTGCTGGTGTCGACGTCCGGGCAGACCACCTGGTGGCCCTGGCTCAAGCAGCAGTACGGCTTGAGCGACGCCCAGGCGCGCCCCTACACCTTCAACCTGCAGCCCTTCTTCAACAACCCGCAGGCGGTGCAGCAGGCCTATGCCAGCTCGGAACTGTTCCAGGCCACCCAGGCCGGCAAGCAGCCGAACTTCTACCTGTTCGCCGATGCCGGTTACCCGCCCTATGGCTCCACCCTGGTCACCCGCGACGAGGTGATTGCCGAGCGCCCGCAAGTGCTGGCGCGCTTCGTCGCGGCCTCGATGCAGGGCTGGAAGAGTTATCTCGACAACCCGGCGCCGGCCAACGAGTTGATCAAGCGCGACAACCCCAACATGAGCGACGAACTGCTGGCCTGGGGCGTGGCCAAGCTCAAGGAGTACCGCCTGGTGGAAGGTGGCGACGCGGCGACCGAGGGCATCGGGGTGATCACCGCGGCGCGCTGGGGCAAGACCCGCGACTTCATGGTCGAGACCGGCCTGCTCAAGGCCGAGACCGACTGGCAACGCGCCTTCACCACCGACTTCGTCCGTGATCTACGCGTGCTGCCGGCCGCCGCCGTCACCGCCGCCAACCCCTGATTCGACTGCCCAGCGCTCCGTTAGAGGGCGCGATGAGGAGATTTGCCATGCTGGTAACCCAACAACCCGTGCTGCGCCGTTTCTGGTACGCCCTGATGCCCGTGTCGATGCTCGACGCCGGCCCGCAACCCTTCACCCTGCTCGGCGAACGCCTGGTGCTGTTTCTGGGAAAAAAAGAGGGTGGCAACGACGGCCCGGTGGCCCTGGCCGACCGCTGTTGTCACCGCACCGCTCAGTTGTCCAAGGGCTGGGTCGAGGACGGCACCATCGTCTGTGGCTACCACGGCTGGCGCTACGACGGCAGCGGCGCCTGCGTGTGCATTCCGCAGCAGGCCGCTGGCGCGCCGATCCCGGCCGGCGCGCGCACCGAGGCCTACCGCTGCCAGGAGCGTTACGGCTACGTCTGGGTGTGCCTCGGCGAGCCGCTGCAGGACATCCCGACTTTCGAGGAAGACGGCGACCCGGCCTACCGGCGCATCTTCCAGTTCTATGAACAGTGGCGTACCAGCCCGCTGCGCTTCATGGAGAACAGCTTCGACAACTCGCATTTCTCCTTCGTGCACAAGGCCAATTTCGGCATGCTCGACCAGCCCAAACCCTCCAGCTACCGCCTGGAACAGACCGAGTGGGGCTTCGAGGCGGAAACCGTGGTGCCGATCAACAATCCACCGGCTGGCCACCGCGTCACCGGTACGGACAAACCCACCACCATCCGCCACCTGTTCAACCGCTGGCACCTGCCGTTCGTGCGCCGCTTCGGCTGTACCTACCCGGACAGCGGCCTGCACCACATCATCTACAACTGCGCCACGCCCATCGACGACAAGCGCATCCAGCTGGTGCAGTGGCTGTATCGCAACGACAACGAGGCCAGTTGCAGCAGCGAGGAGCTGATCGCCTGGGATGCGCCGATCACCCGCGAGGACCAGGAGATCCTCGAGGCCACCGACTATGATGCCTGCGTCGATACCCGCCGCCGCGTGGAATTCCACATGGAGTCGGACAAGCCCGGGCTGATCATGCGCAAGATGCTCTTCGAGCTGCTGCAACGCCACGGCGAAGAGGAACAGTTCCGCCCGGCCGGGGTGCCACTATGAACGCCGCCCTGCAAATGGCCGATGCCGAGCGCCCGGTGCTGCTGGCCAATCAGGTGGAGAAGACCTACCCCAACGGCACCCAGGCCCTGCAACGGCTGAAGCTGGAAATTGGCCGCGGCGAGTTCGTCTCGCTGCTCGGCCCCTCCGGTTGCGGCAAGAGCACCCTGCTGAAGATGTTCGCCGGGCTGGAGCAACCTTCGGCCGGCCAGGTGCGCTGGTGGGGCAAGGGCGCCATCGAGCAGAGCGCTGGTGAGCGGCGCCTGGCCATGGTGTTTCAGGAGGCGACGCTGATGCCCTGGGCCAAGGTGGCCGACAACGCGCGTCTGCCGCTGGATCTGGCCGGCATGCCGAAAAGCCAGAGCGAGCCGCGGGTGCAGGCGGCACTACAGCTGGTGGGCCTGGGCCAGTTCGGCGGGGTCTACCCGCGCGAGTTGTCCGGTGGCATGCAGATGCGTGCCTCGATCGCTCGTGCACTGGCCACCGAGCCCAATCTATTGCTTATGGACGAGCCGTTCGGTGCGCTCGATGAGTTCACCCGCAACCGCCTGGACAGCGACTTGCGCCGGCTCTGGGCCGAGCGCGACCTGACCGTGGTGTTCGTCACCCACAGCATCTACGAGGCGGTGTACCTGTCCTCTCGGGTGGTGGTGATGGGCGCGCGGCCGGGACGGGTACTGGCCGATGTGGCCATCGACGGCCCGGCCGAGCGGGACGAGGCCTTCCGCACCTCGGCGGGGTTTATCCGGCAGTGCGCGCACTTGTCTGCATTGCTCGCTGAAGCCAACGGGGAGGGCGAGCATTGAACGCATCGAATGAGCGGCGCACAGCGCTTCGCCAAAGCGCTGGTGCAGTCCCATACGAATCAGCAGGAGCAACCGCATGAGCACTGAACATACTCCCTGGCTGGCCAACCCGGCCATGCAGAAGATTCTCGCCCCGCTGCTGGTCGGCGCCTTTCTGTTGGGCCTCTGGCAGGCGCTGTGTGTCGGCCTCGAGGTGCCGGTGTACCTGGTACCGAGTCCGGCCGACATCGGCCGCACGCTGATCACGGACGGGCCGCTGTTGCTTGGTGCGCTGTGGATGACGCTGCAGATCACCTTCCTCTCCTTCGCCCTGGCGGTGGTTCTGGGCGTGGCGGCGGCCTTCCTGTTCGTGCAGAGCCGGGTGATCGAGGCCAGCCTGTTTCCCTATGCGATTCTGCTGCAGGTCACCCCGGTGGTGGCCATCGCCCCGTTGATCATCATCTGGGTCAGCAACACCACCCTGGCGCTGGTGATCTGCGCCACTCTGGTGGCGATCTTCCCGGTCATCTCCAACACCGTACTCGGTTTGCGCAGCGTCAATCCGGGGCTGCTCAACCTGTTCCGGCTGAACCGCGCCAGCCGTTGGCAAACCCTACTGCGCCTGCGCATCCCCAGCGCGCTGCCGTACTTCTTCGGCGGCCTGCGCATCGCCTCGGGGTTGGCGCTGATCGGTGCGGTGGTGGCCGAGTTCGTCGCCGGCACCGGCGGCACCGGTGCCGGGCTGGCCTACCAGATTCTCCAGGCCGGCTTCCAGATGAACATTCCACGATTGTTCGCCGCGTTGCTGCTGATCGCCGTCACCGGTGTGGCGCTGTTCAGCCTGATGGCCTTTATCGCCCGCCTATGCCTGGGGCACTGGCATGAGAGCGAGCAGGGCTGAGCCTGTCGTGGTAACGCAAATCTTGTAGGAGCGGCTTCAGCCGCGATGCTTTGGCTGAAAGAACCAAATCGCGGCTGAAGCCGCTCCTACGGGAACTATGAACATCTGTACTGAGCCGCAAGGCTCGGTGATTTTGGAGCAAGTACATGAACATCCCGAACAACTGGCTGATCCGTAACGCCAGCGCCATCATGACCGGCCTGTCCGGTAGCGAGGCGCGTATAGCAGGACCGGACATCCGCGTGACGGACGGGCGCATCGCCGCTATCGGCCGACTTGAGGCGCTCCCCGGCGAAGCGTTGATCGATGCGCGCGACTGCGTGGTCTATCCGGCCTGGGTCAATACTCATCACCACCTGTTCCAGTCTTTGCTCAAGGGCGAGCCGCAGGGCCTCAACCAGAGCCTGACCGCCTGGCTGGCGGCCACGCCGTACCGCTTTCGCGCCGCCTTCGACGAGCACAGCTTCCGCCTGGCGGTGCGCATCGGTCTGATCGAGCTGGCCCGTTCCGGGTGTGCCACGGTGGCCGATCACCACTATCTCTATTACCCCGGCATGCCTTTCGACGGTGCCGCGATTCTGTTCGAGGAGGCGGATGCCCTGGGCCTGCGCTTCGTGCTCTGTCGCGGTGGCGCGACCCAGACCCGCCAGCTCGAAGCCGATCTACCGCAGGCGCTGCGCCCGGAAAAGCTGGACGACTACCTGGCCGATATCGAGCGCCTGACCGCGCAGTACCACGACCCGGCCAGCGATGCGCGACGGCGCATCGTGGTGGCGCCGACCACCACCCTGCACTCGACCACGGCCGAGGAACTGTGCGAGACGGCGCGCCTGGCGCGGCGTCTGGGCCTGCGCCTGCACAGCCACCTCAGCGAAACCGTGGATTACCTGGACGCCGCCCGCGCCAAGTTCGGCATGACTCCGGTGCAGTTCTGCGCCGAGCAGGAGTGGCTGGGCCCGGACGTGTGGTTCGCCCACCTGGTAAAACTGCTGCCAGAGGAAATCCGCCTGCTCGGCAGCAGTGGCAGTGGCATCGCCCATTGCCCGCAGAGCAACGGCCGTCTGGGCAGCGGTATTGCCGATCTGCCGGCGCTGGAAGCGGCTGGGGTCAGGGTATCCATCGGCGTCGATGGCGCCGCCTCCAACGAGGCCGCCGACATGCTCAGCGAAACCCATGCAGCCTGGCTGTTGCAGCGGGCACGCAAGGGTGAGCAGGCCAAACCGCGCTATGCCGGTGGCACCTTCGAAGGCGGTGCGGATGCTGCGAGCATCGAGGATGTGTTGCGCTGGGGTACGGCTGGCGGCGCCCAGGTGCTGGGGCTGGATGCGCTGGGCACCTTGCAGGTTGGCCAGGCAGCGGACCTGGCCATCTACGGCCTGGACGATCCGCGTTATTTCGGCCTGCATGACCCGGCCATCGGCCCGATTGCCTGCGGTGGCCGCGCCAGCGTCAAGGCGCTGCTGGTCGGCGGTCAGCGCGTGGTGGTGGATGATCGGCTTCCAGGGCTGGACCTGGCCGCGTTGGGCCGTGAGGCCAATGCGGCGGTGCTGCAGTTGCAGCGGCGTGCCGGGGTGCGCCGATGAGCTGGGTGGAACTGCAGGTGCGCGGCCTGCGCGAGGAGGCCCGGGATATCCTCGGTGTCGAACTGTGCCCGCTCGAGCGCGGTGCGCTGCCTTTCGCCTGGCAGGCCGGTGCGCATGTCGATGTGCGCACCGGCGATGGCCTGGTGCGCCAGTACTCGCTGACCAACCTGGCCGACGAGGGTTGCCTGCGCCTGGCGATCAAGCGCGAGGCGGCTTCGCGCGGCGGCTCGCAGTGGCTGCATCGGCACCTGCGCGTGGGGGCGCTACTGCAGGTCGGCGTGCCGCGCAATCTGTTCGCCCTGCAGCCGGGCAGCGATGAGGTCTGGCTGCTGGCGGCCGGCATCGGCATCACTCCGCTGCTGGCCATGTACCGCCAGTGCCGGCTCGAACGGCGCTCGGTGCGCCTGCTGTATTTCGCCCGCAGCCCCGCGCATGTCGCCTTCGCCGAGCGCCTGGCCGGCGACCCGGCGGTGAGCCTGGTGACCGGGCTGGATAGCGCGGCCATCGACGCCTATCTGCAGCAGCACCTGCCGGTTTGGCAGGGCGGACGGCAGCTCTACACCTGCGGGCCGCAGGGTTTCATGCAACGGGTCATGCAGCGCGCGATAGCCCGCGGCTGGCCGGATGCTGCGCTGCATCGGGAACACTTTCAGGCGCCTGGGCAGACGTCGGTCAGGCAGCCCGGCGAGCTGCGCCTGGTGCTGGCGCGCAGTGGCCGTGAGGTCGAGGTGATGGCGGGAGAGAGCCTGGTGCAGGCGGCGGCGCGGGTCGGCGTGAACATTCCCACCTCCTGCGGCATGGGCATGTGCGGTGCCTGCCAGACGCGGGTGCTGGCCGGCGAGCCGGAGCACCGCGACCAGTACCTGTCGGCCGCCGAACAGGCCAGTGGCGAGTGGTTGATGCCCTGCGTCTCCGGCTGTCGCGGGGCGCGGCTGGAATTGGACTGCTGAAAAGCGGGCAGCCACATGGCTGCCCTTATAAAACCACGGTGACCTGCCTGCCCTGCGGGACGGGCGCGGACTGTCCGCGTGGTAGCCGGCACTCAGACCTGCTGCGTCTGCTCGGTCTCTTCGGGCAAGGCGCTGTTTTCCAGCGGCAACAGCAGGTTCATCAGGATGGCGGTCAGGCCGCCGCTGGTGATCGCCGAGCCGAACACGTTTTGCACCAGTCTGGGCATCTGGCCGAGCAGATCTGGCTGGCTGGATACGCCCAGGCCGATACCGAAACTGGTGGCCATTATCAGCAGGCTGCGCCTATCCAGCGGCGCCTGGGCGAGGATGCGGATGCCGGCGGCAGCGACCGTGCCGAACATCACCAGGGTGGCGCCGCCCAGCACCGGCTTGGGAATTTGCTGGAGGATGGCGCCGAGCACCGGGAACAGGCCGAGGATCAGCAGGATCGCGCCGATGTAGTAGCCGACGTGACGGCTGGCTACGCCGGAGAGCTGGATCACCCCGTTGTTCTGGCTGAAGGTGGTGTTGGGAAAGGTGTTGAACACCGCGGCGATCAGCGAGCTGACGCCATCGCCGAATACCCCGCCCTTGATCCGCTGCAGGTACAGCGGGCCCTTGATCGGCTGTTTCGAGATCATGCAGTTGGCGGTCAGGTCGCCGGTAGTTTCGATGGCGGTGATCAGGTAGATCAACGCCACCGGGACGAAGGCCATCCAGTCGAAGTCGAAACCGTAGCGAAACGGGATCGGCAGGCTCACCAACGGCAGTTCGGGCAACGCCTTGGGTACCAGCACGCCGCTGAACCAGGCAGCCAGTGAGCCGACCAACAGGCCGATGACGATCGCCGACAGGCGCAGCCAGGGATTGCTCAGGCGGTTGAGCACGATGATGGTCAGCAGCACCAGGGCGCCCAGGGCCAGGTTGATCGGCGCGCCGAAGTTCTCCGCCTTGGCGCCGCCGCCGACGTCGGTGATGCCCACCTTGATCAGGCTGACGCCGATGATGGTGATCACGATACCGGTCACCAGCGGTGTGATGACGCGTTGCAGGCGGCCGATGAAGCGGCTCAGCACCATCTCGATGAAGGCGCCGAAGAAGCACACGCCGAATATCATCGCCAGGATGTCGTCCGGGCTGCCGCCGCGCGCCTTGACCATCAGGCCTGCTGCCAGCACGGCGCTAAGGAAGGCGAAGCTGGTGCCCTGCACGCAGATCATCCCGGCACCGATGCCGAACGGGCGGCGCGCCTGGATCAGGGTGCCGACGCCGGAAACCATCAGACCCATGCTGATCAGGTAGGGCAACTGTTCGTGCAGGCCGAGCACGCCGCCGATGATCAGCGTCGGGGTGACGATGCCGACGAAGCAGGCCAGTACATGCTGCAGCGCGGCGAAGAAGGCCGGCAATGGCGCGGGGCGGTCATCCAGACCGTAGAGCAGTTCGGAGGTAGGTTGCGATTCGGTGGTCATGGGGCATTCCCGTGGTGAGTCTGGAAGTGGCTGCAAAAGGCCGACCAACCTGCGCCGGTCGGCCGCCTCGAATCAGAAATGCACTTTCAGCAGCAGGCTGGCGGTGTTCTGGTTGGTGGTGAAGGCCGCCGAGTCCTGGATGCCGTACTTGTCCTCCCAGTAGCTGTATTCCACGCCGACGTAGACCTGCTTGTCGCCCCAGTCCAGGGCCTTGCCCAGGTCGTACTTGATCTGCGGGTTGATGTGGTAGTTGCTGTGGTAGCCGGCGTCGTTGTCCACCACCCAGTCGATATAGCCGTCTATGAGAATGTCCGACTTGCCCGCCGGCAGGGTATAGGACCAGCTCGGTGTGACCTGCCAGACGCCGCTGCCATCGGGCTTGCCGTCACCATCGCGGTCGACTCGATTGCCGTCCGGTTTACGGTAGTAGAAGTTCAGCTTGAAGAAGTTGAAGCCGGGCACCGCCAGGTCGAAGCCCGGACCGAGTAGGTAGGCCTCGGTCTCGTCCTCGCCGAACTCGTAGGTCGCCGCCAGCAGCACGTCCTTGACCGGGCCGAACGATAGGTCACGCCCCAGCAGCTTGCCGAATGACAGACGCGGGCTCAGCTCACCGTAGAAACTGCGCGAATCCCCAGCACCGTTCTGCGCGCCGTTGAAGAACTTCTGGTCGACGAAGAAGAACACATCGCCCCAGCTCCAGCCGCTGGCATGTTCGAAGGTGAGCGTCTGCTGGATAGCTGGCTCGACCTTGAAGTTCTTGCCATAGAGGTAGGAAAGGCTGTTGTTCTGCCACAGCAATGGGCTGTCGGCCTGGGCATGGGTCGCCAGCAGCAGGCTGCCGGCGGCGAGCATGGTCGCGCGAGTAGGGTTCATCTGGGCTCCTGAAAATCATCGTGTCGTTCTGATTTTTCCTGGCCATATGGTCAGGTTGCAGCCCAGGTGCAAAAAGCTGTCCAACTGATCAGCTTGCATGAGGAATTGTATTCAGCTGTGACGAAAGCCTTGTCGCATCAATTGCATACGATTATTCGTGACTTGGTGTTCAGTTTTCCTGCTGGCGGGTCGTGTTTAGTGGCGCCCCGCGATAGGGCGTTCTGCCCTCAAGTGGAGCCGGCTGGCCAGCGATGGAGCGAACTCGCTGATCGCCAGCAAGCAGGCTGCTTTTGCGCTTACGCAAGTAGGCGCGATTGGTGCTGATATTCCGCTCGCGGGGGTCAGGCTTCGGCCAGGGCGTCGAGAAAACTCTCCAGCACCAGGTGTGCGCGACGGCCCTTGCGCGTCACCGCCGCCAGGTTGATGTCGTAGTAGCGAGTGGAAGCCTTGAGCGCGCGCAGGCGACCCTGCTGCACCCAGGCCTGGGCATAGTGGTCGGGCAGGTAGCCGATATAGCGCCCGGTGAGGATGAGAAAGGCCATGCCCTCGCGGTCCGAGGCGCTGGCGGTGCAGTTCAGCGCCTGATAGTGGCTCTGCACCTCCGGCGGCACGCGAAAGGTCGGGGCGATGGCCTCCTGGGCGTTGAGTCTTTCGTCCTCGAGCTGCAGATCATCGACGTAGAACAGCGGGTGGCCGACCGCGCAGTAGAGCAGCGAGCGCTCATCGTATAGCGCCTGGTATTCCAGGCCGGAGAGGGCGCCGACCTGCGGCACCACGCCGATATGCAGGCGACCGTCGAGCACGCCCTGTTCCACTTCCGACGGTGGCGTCATGCGGATGTGGATGCGCACGTCCGGCCCCTGCACCTTGAGGCGTGCCAGGGCATTGGTGATGCGCATGTGCGGGATGGTCACCAGATTGTCGGTGAGGCCGATATTCAGCTCGCCGCGCAGGTGCTGGTGCAGGCCGTTGACCTCGGTGCGAAAGCTCTCCAGCGCCGCCAGCAGTTGCAGGGTGCTCTGGTACACCTCGCGGCCTTCCTCGGTCAGGGCGAAGCCGGCGCGGCCGCGTTGACACAGGCGCAGGCCGAGGCGTTGTTCGAGGTCGCTCATCTGCTGGCTGATGGCCGAGCGGCCGATGCCTAAGGCACTTTCCGCTGCGGAAAAACCACCGCATTCCACCACGCTGCGAAACAGCTTGAGCAGACGGATTTCAAAGTCGCTGACCTGGGCCAGCGGATCGGGACGGCGGCTACTCATATGTTTAGTAGACCTTGAACTGAAGATAAGAAGAGTGTTGTTTTACTGACTCTATGCCCGTGGCACCTTTGCTGGCAACTGATTCAACTCCTGTGGGAGGGGTTTTAGCCGCGACTGTTGTCGGTCCCCTGTTTGTCGCGGCTAAAGCCCCTCCCACGACACCGTCGAGTGCGAGGCCACCCCAATGAACATGCCGCAGACCGCAACCCCGTCCCTGGCCAGCCAGCTCAAGCTGGATGCGCACTGGATGCCGTTCTCCGCCAACCGCAACTTCCAGCGTGACCCGCGCCTGATCGTGGCAGCCGAGGGCAACTGGCTGACCGATGACCAGGGCCGCAAGATCTACGACAGCCTGTCCGGCCTGTGGACCTGTGGAGCCGGTCACTCGCGCAAGGAAATTCAGGAAGCCGTGGCCAAGCAGCTCGGCACCCTCGACTATTCGCCGGGCTTCCAGTACGGCCATCCGCTGTCGTTCAAGCTGGCCGAGCAGGTCGCCGACCTGATGCCGGGCGAGCTCAACCATGTGTTCTTCACCGGCTCCGGCTCCGAGTGCGCCGACACCGCGGTGAAGATGGCCAAGGCCTACTGGCGCCTGAAAGGCCAGGCGTCCAAGACTCGTTTCATCGGTCGTGCCCGCGGCTACCACGGCGTCAACATCGCCGGCACTGCCCTTGGTGGCATCGGTGGCAACCGCAAGATGTACGGCCAATTGATGGATGCCGACCACCTGCCGCACACCCTGCAACCGGGCATGGCCTTCACCAAGGGCATGGCCGAGACCGGCGGCGTGGAGCTGGCCAACGAACTGCTCAAGCTGATCGAGCTGCATGACGCTTCCAACATCGCTGCGGTAATCGTCGAGCCGATGTCCGGCTCGGCCGGTGCCATCGTGCCGCCGGTGGGCTACCTGCAGCGCCTGCGCGAGATCTGCACGCAGCACAACATCCTGCTGATCTTCGACGAAGTGATCACCGGCTTCGGCCGCATGGGCAAGTGGAGCGGCGCAGAGTTCTTCGGCGTGACCCCGGACCTGATGAACGTCGCCAAGCAGATCACTAACGGCGCCATCCCGCTGGGTGCGGTGATCGCAAGCAGCGAGATCTACAACACCTTCATGCAGCAGCCGTCGCCGGAGCACATGATCGAGTTCACCCACGGCTACACTTACTCGGCACATCCGGTGGCCTGCGCCGCTGGCCTGGCGACGCTGGAGCTGCTCAAGCGCGAGAATCTGATTCAGCAGTCCGCCGAGCTGGCGCCGAAGTTCGAGGCCGCGCTGCATGGCCTGAAGGGCACCAAGCACATCGTCGACATCCGCAACTGCGGCCTGGCTGGCGCCCTGCAGATCGCCCCGCGTGATGGCGACGCGGTGATCCGTCCGTTCGAGGCCGGCATGGCCCTGTGGAAGGCGGGTTTCTACGTACGCTTCGGTGGCGACACCCTGCAGTTCGGCCCGACCTTCAACGCCAAGATGGAAGACCTCGACCACGTCTTCAACGCCGTCGGTGACGTGCTGAACAAGCTCGACTGATTCCTGTGGGAGGGGCTTTAGCCGCGACGCTCACTCAGTCGCGGCTGAAGCCCCTCCCACCAACCTAACTTTGGAGATTCCCATGAGCCACATTCCCCATCTGATCAACGGCGAACGCGTTGCCGGCAACGGTCGCAGCGCTCCGGTGTACAACCCGTCCACCGGCGACTCCACCAGCGCCGTCGGCCTGGCTGATCGCGCCACCATGCAACTGGCCATCGACGCGGCCAAGGCCGCCTTCCCGGCCTGGCGCAACACCCCGCCGGCCAAGCGCGCGCAGATCATGTTCCGCTTCAAGCAACTGCTGGAGCAGAACGAGAACGAAATCGCCGCGCTGATCAGCGCCGAGCATGGCAAGACCATTGAGGACGCCGTCGGTGAACTCAAGCGCGGTATCGAGAACGTCGAGTTCGCCTGCGCCGCCCCGGAAATTCTCAAGGGCGAATACAGCCGCAACGTCGGCCCGAACATCGACGCCTGGACCGATCTGCAACCTATCGGTGTCGTCGCAGGAATTACCCCGTTCAACTTCCCGGCCATGGTGCCGCTGTGGATGTACCCGCTGGCCATCGTTTGCGGCAACTGCTTCATCCTCAAGCCGTCCGAGCGCGATCCCAGCTCCACCCTGTTCATCGCCGAGCTGCTGAACCAGGCCGGCCTGCCCAAGGGCGTGCTGAACGTGGTCAACGGTGACAAGGATGCGGTCGATGCGCTGATCGAAGCGCCCGAGGTCAAGGCCCTGAGCTTCGTCGGCTCGACCCCGATCGCCGAATACATCTACAGCGAAGGCACCAAGCGCGGCAAACGCGTGCAGGCCCTCGGCGGCGCCAAGAACCACGCTGTGCTGATGCCCGATGCCGACCTGGACAATGCTGTCAGCGCCTTGATGGGCGCGGCCTATGGCTCCTGCGGCGAGCGCTGCATGGCCATCTCCGTGGCCGTGTGCGTGGGTGACCAGATCGCCGACGCGCTGGTGGAGAAGATCGTCCCGCAGATCCAGGCGCTGAAGATCGGCGCCGGCACCTCCTGCGGCCTGGACATGGGCCCGCTGGTCACCGCTGCTGCGCGTGACAAGGTCAAGGGCTACATCGACGCCGGGGTCGAGCAGGGCGCCAAGCTGGTGGTCGATGGTCGTGGTCTGGTGGTGCCGGGTAACGAGAACGGCTTCTTCGTCGGCGGCACGCTGTTCGACCGGGTGACCCCGGACATGACTATCTACACCGACGAAATCTTCGGACCGGTGCTGTGCATCGTTCGCGTCGGCAGCCTGGAAGAAGCCATGCAACTGATCAACGATCACGAGTACGGCAACGGCACCTGCATCTTCACTCGCGACGGTGAAGCCGCGCGTCTGTTCTGCGATGAGATCGAAGTGGGCATGGTCGGCGTCAACGTGCCGCTGCCGGTGCCGGTGGCCTACCACAGCTTCGGCGGCTGGAAGCGTTCGCTGTTCGGCGACCTGCATGCCTACGGCCCGGATGGTGTGCGCTTCTACACCCGCAAGAAGGCCATCACCCAACGCTGGCCGGCACGCAAGAGCCACGAAGCGGCGCAGTTCGCCTTCCCCAGCAATGGCTGAGTGAGCTGCTGCTTTGAACGAAAAGGCCGATCAATAGATCGGCCTTTTTGTTGTCAGGCGGCGCGTTGCTCGTTGCAAGCAGCGCTCCGCTGGAAACGCCGTTCACTGCGCCTGATCGATGGCCTCCTGCAGGCGCTGGGTGTTCGCCGCATTGGCCTGGTCGATCTGCTGCTTGAGCTGCTCCATCTGCTGTTGGGCCTGTTGGGCCTGTTCAGCCTGGAGCGTCGCCGTAGCGGCCGTCTCACCGGCGCCGCAGCCGCTCAGGGTGAGTAACAGGGAGAAGGTGCAGAAAAGGCGCAGGTGCATCATGGAGTCCTCGGCAAGCTCGGGCGGTGAGCGATAGATTGGCGCATCTGCGCGGATTTGTGTGTGCCGGCTGCCGCAAACCGAAAGCGCTGTTTCGAGCACACCATGTGGCTCGTTGCATATCGTCTATCCACGCCCTCTGGTAAAACAGCCGGCAGGTAGAAAAGGGAGATGCACGATGACCGAGCCATTCATGCTGGATCTACACACATACCTCGAGCGCCTGGGTTACTCGTCGGCGCCGCCACCGACCCTCGACACCCTGCGCGAGCTGCAAGCGCGGCACACCGCCGAGTTCCCCTTCGAAACCCTGGCGAGCATGCTGCGCGTGCCGGTGGAGGTCGAACCCGCCGCGATCCAGGACAAGCTGCTACGCCAGGGCCGTGGCGGCTACTGCTTCGAACTTAACCGTCTGTACCTGCTGCTGTTGCAGGCGTTGGGCTTCGACGCGCGCGGGCTGACCGGCCGCGTGGTCATGGGCGGTCCGGAAGATGCCCTGCCGGCGCGCACCCATATGCTGGTGCTGGTGACTCTCGATGGCGTGCGCTACATCAGCGACGTCGGTTTCGGCGGCATGGTGCCGACCGGCCCACTGCTACTCGACAGCGAGGCTGAGCAGGCCACACCGCATGAGCCCTATCGGCTGACGTTGGTGGACGGCACCTACACCCTGCGCGCATTGGTCGCCGGCAGTTGGCGGGCGATGTACGTGTTCGATCTGCAGCAGGTGGCGGATATCGATTACGTGGTGGGCAACTGGTACGTGTGCACCCACCCGGACTCGCCCTTCCTCGGCCAGATGATCGCCGCCCGCACCGGGCCAGGCCTGCGCAAGACCTTGAACAACGGCAGCTTCGCCATTCACCGACTGGGGCAGGCGAGTGAGCGGGTGCAGTTGCAGAGTGTCGATGAGGTGCTGAAGGTGTTGCGAGAAGAGTTTGGCATTCAGGTGCCGGAGCATCCTGAGCGTCGGGAGATCATCGAGCGGCTGATCGCGGGAGCGTGAAGACAAGGCCGGGTGGTATCGCCACGTTCTTGTGGGAGGGCTTCAGCCGCGACCCGAATCCATCCAGATCTGTAGGAGCGGCTTCAGCCGCGAAAATCTTGGAAGCCTCGGAGGCCTGCTGAGATTGCTGAAGGCCCGCGATCAGTTCCCCTCTCCCGCTTGCGGGATAGGGGCTAGGGGAGAGGGCGCTTTGGGCTTTTGCTGGGGTATTGCACTCCGACACCGCAAATTCGTTGTCCGTGATTACGGTTGATTCGCTTCGCTCACCCTCCGGGCCAGCCGGCGGCTGTTACTACGCTTCGCTTCGTATCGCCCTGACGGCGAGCCCCTTTTGGCAAACGCCGGATGGCCGGCCCCGCCCAAAGGAACCAAAAGGTCTGTCCCCAGTCTGGCTCACTCACCGGCCTGCGTGAGTGAGCCGTGGTGCGTTCAGGCCAGCGCCGTGCGTTGTCGGCCCTCCACCCGGCGTTTCAACGCCGCACCTTCGACGATCTCCAGCCCGCCGCCCTGGGCGCGGGCGGAGCGGCCCCAGTCTTCCAGCAGTTCCATGCAGGCATGGTCGATGTAGCTGACCCGCGCCAGGCTCAGATGCAGGCGTGTGCCCGGTTCGACGCTAGCCAGCAGCTTGGCCAGTTGTGGCACACGGAGGAAGGTGGCGGCGCCGCTCATACGCAGTTCGGCGCTGTTCGGGCCGGTGGGCACCAGCTTCACGCGCAGGTGCGATGCGCTCCACACCAGTTTCAGCAAGGTCAGGGCGAAGCCCACCAGCACGCCGGTCAGCAGGTCGGTGAAGACGATGCACAGCGCCGTGGCGGCGTAGATGAACACCGGGGCACGGCCGTACTGGCCGAGGTTGCGCATGGCCTTGGGGTCGACCAGTTTGCAGCCGGTGTACACCAGCACCGCGCCGAGGCTGGCCACCGGGATGCTCTGCAGCACGCCGGGCAGCAGGGCGACCAGGGCCAGTAACCAGGCGCCGTGGAGGATGGTCGAGGCGCGGCCGCGAGCGCCGGCCTGGACGTTGGCCGAGCTGCGTACGATTACGCCGGTCATCGGCAGGGCGCCGACCGCACCACAGAGGATGTTGCCGATGCCCTGGGCGGACAGTTCGCGGTTGAAGCGCGCACGCGGGCCGTCGTGCATGCGATCCACGGCGGCGGCAGACAACAGCGTCTCGGCGCTGGCGATAAAGGCCAGTGCCAGGGCGGCGATCAGCAGTTGCGGGTCGGCCAGGCTGGCCAGGCCCTGCGGAGTAATCCAGTCGATGGCATCGCCGAGATTGGCCGGCAGTTCGACGCGTTTGACCGGCAGTGTCAGCCACAGGCTGGCCAGAGTGGCGAGCATCACGCCGACCAGCGCGCCGGGCAGAAAGCGCAGTGGCGCTGGGCGAAAACGCTCCCACAGCCAGATGCTGACGATGGTGCCGAGACCGATGGCGCCGGCGATCATGGCGTTGCTGCCGAGCAGCCTCAGCGCATCACGCACGGCGCCGGGGAAGGCCAGCAGGTTGTCCAGGCCGGAGGCCTTGGGTGCGGCATCGAGCATCACGTGCACCTGCGACAACACGATGAGGATGCCGATGCCGGCGAGCATGCCGTAGACCACCGCCGGCGCGGTGACGCGAAACCAGCCGCCCAGGCGCAAGGTGCCGGCGACCAGCTGGATCAGTCCGGCCAGCAGCAATACTGGACCTAGCGCAGTCATTCCGTGAGTACGCACCAGTTCGAACACCAGCACGGCGAGGCCGGCAGCCGGGCCACTCACCTGTAGTGGCGCCCCAGCGATGAAGCCGACCACCAGACCGCCGATAATGCCGGTGATCAGACCCTTGGCCGGCGGCATGCCCGAGGCGATGGCGATGCCCATGCACAGTGGCAGGGCGACGAGAAAGACCACGACGGACGCCAGTGCGTCCCGTGGCAATGTGCGAAACAGGTTCATGGGGATCTCCTGGCCCGACTTGCGGGCAAAAACAGCCCGTGCCCGCCTTCATTTGTGGAGGCAGGCTCGGGGAAATGGGTGGCTCAGGCGCTGGCGTAGCGCGGTTGCGGGGTGGCGCAGGGCTGCTCGTCACCGTCGAGCGCAAGGAAGTTGCCCGAGGCGGCGTCGTAGGCGCGGATGCCACCACTGTCGATGTCGTAGACCCAGCCATGGATCTGCAGCTGACCACTGGCCAGACGCGCGGCGACGGAAGGGTGAGTGCGCAGGTGGTCGAGCTGCGCCACCACGTTTTCTTCGGTCAGCACGCCGAGGGTTTCATGGGCGCTGCCGCACTTGCAGTTGTCCGCCACCACGCTACGCGCCACCTCGGCATGGCGTAGCCAGGCGCGCACGGTGGGCATGCCGTCGAGGCTGGCCGGGTTGAGCACGGCCTTCATCGCACCGCAGTCGGAATGGCCGCAGACGATGATGTGCTGTACGCCGAGCGCCAGTACGGCGTACTCGATGGCGGTGGATACGCCGCCGTTCATCTGTCCGTAGGGCGGTACCACGTTACCCACGTTGCGGGTGACGAACAGGGTGCCGGGGTCGCTCTGGGTGATCAGCTCCGGCACGATGCGCGAGTCGGCGCAGGTGATGAACATTGTGCTGGGCGCCTGTGCCGAGGCCAGACGCTTGAACAGCGCCTGCTGCTGCGGGTAGACCTCCTGGCGGAAACGCCGAAAGCCCTGCAGCAGTTGTTGCAGGGCGGCCTGCGCGTTGTCCTTGGCGACGGGGTGCAGGGTATTGCCGGTTCGGGAAGCGGTTGAGTTCATCGTTGCATCTCCTGTGATTTTCATCGGTGACGTTCTCGACTGCCAGCCAAACGCCTGTGACCGATCGGTCACTTCCGGGGCAACGATAAAGATTCTTACTTAATCAAAACTGAACGAGAGGCTCTAAAACGCCACTATGCGGGTATTTTCAGGGATGCGGCCTGTGGGGCCAGAGGCATGAGTGAGTGCTGGGAGTATCGAGGAGCAGAATGGGAGGTCGAGCTGCGCGGTTATGAGCGCCAAGAGGCAGCGCCTGGCGGGCCACCTGCTGATGCAGGTCAGCCCGCTTGGCGAGGTGTGACCGTGGGTGTGACTTAGTGCTCGCCCTTCATCGCGCCACTCAGGCTGAACATCAGCACCAGCAAATTGGCATCGGGTTTGGCGGCGGGCTGCACTTGCTTGCGCAAAGGCGCGGTGGGGCAGGGCTCTGCTGCGGTGCAGGCGTGCGCTTCCAGCACACGTGGGCCGGGCTCCTGCCAGGCTGCGGCGGCGATTGCCGTTACGCTGAGGGCGAGGCCCAAGAACAAACCTCGTGCTATTTCTAATTTCATTTTGCTAACCCCTTGAAAGCGCTGCCAAACGCTGTTCGCTAAACCTAGATCACCCATTGCCTTGTCGTCGTCTTATGCGACGAACGGTCTTAGCGCGTAGCTGGCACCAGCCGGGGCTGTGCTGGGACACGGGCCTTGTCGGTTGGTTCAACAATGCTGCGGGTAACGTATCGACGTAACCTTAGGTGCCCGTTAAGGCCCCCTGTAACAGCCGGCCCTGGCAGTTGCAGTCGCCTGCAGCTCTGCTTGCTACCCAGCGCAAAGGTGCAAGGTAGAGCCACTTCCTGGTGGGGATGATGCGGATAGAACGAGGTGTTGCGGGAAAAACACTGCCGACCTTGGGCCGGCAGTCGTTTGTTCAGGCAATAGCCGTGCCGAAGCCTTTGGCACCATCGGCGAAGATCTGGCGATAGCCCTGCAGCAGTTGCTGCCAGTCGGCGTCGGACCAGGGGCTGTGGCGTCGTAGTTGAGGCAGGTCGTGCTGAGCAGCCTGAACGCGTGTCAGGCGGCGACGGCTTTTCTCCAGATCCAGCAGGGCAACCTGCGGCGTTTCGCCGGCAACGTTAACGAAGACATGTTTGGCATACAGGCAACCGTGCTGCCAGCGCCCCAGGTGCATGCGCGCCAGAGTCGCGCCAACAAGTTGCAGCAGCTCGGTGTGTACGGCTTCGCCACAGGCTTTGCGGCCGCCTTTGGCGTACCAGCTTTCGATGTCCATGAAGCCTTCGAGCTCGGCGGTCACCAGCAGGCCCCGCCAGCCCTGTTGTGGGTCGCGTTCGACGCCGCAGTAGATCAGCTTGGGAACGGGCACGCCGAGTGCGTCCAGGGCCAGCAATGCACTGCGTTCGCGCAGTACGGTCGGGCGTCCCTGTGGGTGCAGCAGGCTGCGGTAGAGATGGCCGATCTGTTTCTTGGCGTAGAGCACACCGGTTTCATCCAGCAGGCGCTGCACGCCACTTTCGCCGCCGCGACGAGCGTTGGGCTCTTCGACCCAATCACCTTGCTGTTGCCACCAGTATTGGAATACCTGCTGAGGAATCTCGCTCGTACTGCAAGGGGCCATATTTTTGTTCTTCTATTGGAGGTTTACGCAGTACTCGTCTCGTGAACGGGGACTGCATCGTTCAGGGTTGTAACAAAACATAAGCAAACAACGTTCCCGAGTCCACAGGAAATGTCATCGGATTTTTCGGCCTGTAGCGCTCTTCGTCGGGCATAAAAAATTTCCGGGAGAAATTTTTAACGTCGCGTACGGCGGCCCGCAGGGTGGCCGCCATGGATGGCAGGCCATAAAAAACCCCGCGACGGGCGCGGGGTTCTTGGTACTGCTAAGGAGCCGGGTGGCTTACATCATGCCGCCCATGCCACCCATACCGCCCATGCCACCCATATCAGGCATGGCCGGAGCCTTGTCATCAGCCGCTTCGGCAACCATGGCCTCGGTGGTGATCATCAGGCCACCGATGGAAGCAGCAGCTTGCAGGGCCGAACGGGTGACCTTGGCCGGGTCGAGAATACCCATCTCGATCATGTCGCCGTAGGTGTCGGTCGCGGCGTTGAAGCCGAAGTTGCCCGAACCCTGCTTGACCTTGTCGACCACTACGCTCGGCTCGCCGCCGGCGTTGGCAACGATCTGACGCAGCGGCGCTTCGACAGCGCGACGCAGCAGAGCGATACCGACGTTCTGGTCTTCGTTGTCGCCTTTCAGCTCGTCGATTGCCAGCAGAGCGCGCACCAGGGCAACGCCACCGCCAGGCACCACGCCTTCTTCCACGGCTGCGCGGGTAGCGTGCAGGGCGTCTTCAACGCGGGCTTTCTTCTCTTTCATCTCGACTTCGGTGGCAGCGCCAACCTTGATCACGGCAACACCGCCAGCCAGTTTGGCCAGACGCTCTTGCAGCTTCTCTTTGTCGTAGTCGGAAGAGGTTTCTTCGACCTGCTTGCGGATCTGCGCAACGCGGGCTTCGATGTCGACCTGGGCACCAGCACCATCGATGATGGTGGTGTTGTCCTTGTTCAGCACGACGCGCTTGGCGTTACCCAGGTGCTCCAGAGTGGCGCTTTCCAGGGACAGGCCGACTTCTTCGGAGATCACGGTGCCGCCGGTGAGGATGGCGATGTCCTGCAGCATGGCCTTGCGGCGGTCGCCGAAGCCCGGAGCCTTGACGGCAGCGACCTTGACGATGCCGCGCATGTTGTTGACGACCAGGGTAGCCAGAGCTTCGCCTTCGACGTCTTCAGCCACGATCAGCAGCGGACGGCCAGCTTTGGCAACGGCTTCCAGAACCGGCAGCAGTTCGCGGATGTTGCTGATCTTCTTGTCGACCAGCAGCAGCAGCGGGCCTTCCAGCTCGGCAACCATGGTGTCCGGCTTGTTGATGAAGTACGGCGACAGGTAGCCGCGGTCGAACTGCATACCTTCTACGACGGACAGTTCGTTTTCCAGGCCCGAGCCTTCCTCAACGGTGATGACGCCTTCTTTGCCGACCTTTTCCATGGCTTCGGCGATGATGTCACCGATGGAGTTGTCGGAGTTGGCAGAGATGGTGCCGACCTGAGCGATGGCCTTGGTGTCGGTGCACGGCTTGGCCAGTTCTTTCAGTTGGGCAACGATGGCGACGGTGGCCTTGTCGATGCCGCGCTTCAGGTCCATCGGGTTCATACCGGCAGCGACGGACTTCAGGCCTTCGTTGACGATGGCTTGAGCCAGAACGGTAGCGGTGGTGGTGCCGTCACCGGCAGCGTCGTTGGCCTTGGACGCGACGTCCTTGACCAGCTGGGCGCCCATGTTCTCGAAGGCGTCTTTCAGTTCGATTTCCTTGGCAACCGACACACCGTCTTTGGTGATGGTCGGGGCGCCGAAGGATTTGGCCAGAACCACGTTACGGCCTTTCGGGCCGAGGGTGGCTTTGACGGCGTCGGCCAGTACGTTGACGCCAACGAGCATTTTCTTGCGGGCGGAATCGCCAAACTTGACTTCTTTAGCAGCCATGTTGATCAGTCCTCAAATTCTTGAAGGTTAAACGGAGATTCGTGGGAATCAGGCTTCGACGACAGCGAGGATTTCGTTCTCGCCCATTACCAGCAGGTCTTCGCCGTCTACTTTGACGGTGTTGCTGCCGGAGTACGGGCCGAATACCACCTTGTCACCGACCTTGACGGCCAGCGGACGGACTTCGCCGTTATCCAGAACCTTACCGGTACCGACGGCAACGACTTCACCCTGGTTCGGCTTCTCGGCGGCCGAACCCGGCAGCACGATGCCGCCTGCGGTTTTGGTCTCTTCTTCGCTGCGACGGATCACGACGCGGTCATGCAGAGGACGAAGCTTCATTGTCGATCTCTCCTAACAATTGAATGGCCAACTTGCCGACTCTTGATTGGTCGGCGGGTTTGTAAAATCCGGCGAGGCCGGGCGCGGCACGCTGGGCGCACCGCGAAAGTCGGACTGCCTCAGCGGGCAGGCACCTTGCGGTGACTGCTACATGTGGGCGGGCAAGGGCATTTCAAGGGGCGGGGGTAAAATTTTTTGCGCTGCAGAGGGGTGGACTTGCGTAGGAGCCGGCTTGCCGGCGATCAGCCAGAGAGATCGCCGGCAAGCCGGCTCCTACAGGTGCTGTAGGATCAGTCGCGACGCTCGTACTCGCCTTCGAGCACGTTGGGATTGGTCTTGCCGGTGCGGGCGGCCTGGTCATCGAAGAAGGCGCGCTGGCGCAGGGCCTGCTCCTCGGCGCGGCGGCGGATCTTGCCCACCAGCAGGCGCCGGGTGAAGGGAATCAGGCAGAGCACGCCGAAGATGTCGCTGATGAAACCCGGCAGCAGCAGCAGGCCACCGCCGACGGCGATCAGCAGGCCTTCGAGCATTTCCTGCTCGGGCAGCTCACCACGCGAGAGCTTTTCGCGGGCACGCCAGGCGGTGGCGACACCTGCGACGCGCAGCAGCAAGCTGCCGAGGATAGCGGTGCCGATCACCAGCATGAGCGTGGGCAGCACGCCTATGGCGCTGCCGACCTTGATCAGCAGGGCCAGCTCGATAATGGGAAAGAGCAGAAAGAGGAACAGAAACGCGCGCATGAGTCGAAGTGTCCTTGGCGGAAGACGGGCTTCCCGTAGAAGTTAAATATGGCGTTTCGCGCTTAATTCAAGCTGAAGGCGCGCCATTGGTCGGCCAGCTCTCGGCTCTGGCCAGTTGCACCAGCGCCTGGCGCACGGCGCCGGGATTGCCGCAGGGTGCGGGAAAGGGCAGCCAGTACAGGCTCTGGCCGATGCGCAGATGAAAGCCTTCACTGTCGACACCGGCCATCTGCGCGGGTTCGTGTTGCGGTAGGCCGGCCAGTTCGACGTAATGTGCGATGGCGCTGGCGTGGTCGTCGTTCATGTGCTCGACCATGCTCGCTTCGCTGCCGTCCGTCGCGAAGGGATTGGCCAGGGCCACCTGTTCGAGCCAGTGAATGGCACCGAAGCCGCCGATGAAGCGCCAGCGCACCGGCTCCAGCCGCCAGAAATCGAAATCATGCGCCCGATGGTAGTCGCGCGACTGGGTGAAAAAGCGGTAATAACGCTGTGCGGCCGCTTCGATTTCGTCCTCGTCATGCAACTGTCGTGCTTCGGCGAGCAAAGTGAGGCGGCCGACCGCCTGCACATCCTCTGCGCCACGTTCGCCGACCAGTAGCGAACATTTGGCGTCCTGCCCGAGATTATGGGTGTGCTGGGCGATGCGGCTGATCAGGATCAGTGGGCGGCCTTCGGCGTCCAGGCAGTAGGGCACCACCGATCCGAAAGGGAAACCCGGCATGGCCTTGGAGTGGGTGCTGAGCACGCCACGGTATTCCTTGAGCAGCAATTCTCGTGCATGCTTGCCGGCTTTCACGCTCACCTTATGACTCCTCGCAAAGAATCCGTCAGAAACGGACAGACGCCCTAGCATAGCGGTTAGCGGGCATCAGCGGGGTCGGTAAATGCTGCACCTTGAGGGGATAAAGCGATGCAACTGAAAGACAAAGTCATCATCATCACTGGCGGTTGCCAGGGACTGGGCCGCGCCATGGGTGAGTACCTGGCGGCCAAGGGCGCCAAGTTGGCGCTGGTCGATCTGAACCAGGAAAAACTCGACGAAGCCGTGGCTGCCTGCAAGGCCGCCGGTGGCGATGCTCGCGCCTATCTGTGCAACGTTGCCGATGAAGAGCAGGTGACCCATATGGTCGCCCAGGTGGCCGATGACTTCGGCGCCATCAACGGCCTGGTCAACAACGCCGGCATCCTGCGCGATGGCCTGACCATCCGTGTGAAGGATGGCGAAATGACCAAGATGAGCCTGGCGCAGTGGCAGGCGGTGATCGATGTCAACCTGACCGGCGTCTTCCTCTGTACCCGTGAAGTGGCGGCGAAGATGATCGAGCTGGGCAACCAGGGCGCCATCGTCAACATTTCCTCGATCTCCCGTGCCGGCAACATGGGCCAGGCCAACTACTCTGCAGCCAAGGCGGGCGTGGCTGCCGACACCGTGGTCTGGGCCAAGGAGCTGGCGCGCTACGGCATCCGCGTCGCGGGTGTGGCGCCGGGCTTCATCGAAACCGAGATGACCGGCAGCATGAAGCCGGAAGCGCTGGAGAAGATGACCTCCGGCATTCCGCTCAAGCGCATGGGCAAGCCGGCCGAGATCGCGCATTCGGTGGCCTACATTCTGGAAAACGACTACTACACCGGTCGCATTCTGGAGCTGGACGGCGGCCTGCGTCTGTAATCCGCCAGGCCTGAACGCAAAACGCCCCGACTGGTTCGGGGCGTTTTCGTTTCTGGCAGTTGGTGTGCACGGCCTAGGCGGCCCCGCGACACCCTACGGGCATGATGCGCGCGACTTTCCGTAGGGTGCGCCGTGCGCACCGCTGCTTTCAATGTGTACGAGCGACGGCGAAACGGCTCAACTCGATCAGCGCATCGCGATATTCGCCGGCCGGTAGCACTTCCAGGCAGGCAATGGCGCGTTCGGCGTAGTCGCGGGCGAGTTGTGCGGTGTAATCCAGAGCGCCAGCGGCATCCACGGCAGCGCGGATGCTTTCCAGGTCTTCGATACCGCCTTTCTGAATCGCACGGCGTACCAGAGCGGCCTGTTCCTCGGTGCCTTCACGCATGGTGTAGATCAGCGGCAGGGTCGGCTTGCCTTCGGCCAGGTCGTCACCGACGTTCTTGCCCAGCTCGGCCGCGTCGCCCTTGTAGTCGAGCAGGTCGTCGACCAGTTGGAAGGCGATACCCAGGTGGTCGCCGAAGGTGCGCAGGGCTTCGCGCTGCGCCTCGTTGGCGCCGGCCAGGGCGGCGGCACTGTGGGTCGAGGCCTCGAACAGCATCGCTGTCTTGCCACGGATGACTTCCATATAGGTCTCTTCCGTGGTGCTGGCGTCGCGTACCTTGGACAGTTGCAGCACTTCGCCTTCGGCGATCACGCGGGTGGCGTGGGAGAGAATCTTCATTACCGGCATGGAGCCGAGCTCGACCATCATTTCGAACGAGCGTGAATAAAGGAAGTCGCCCACCAGTACGCTCGGTGCGTTGCCCCACTGGGCGTTGGCGGTGCTGCGCCCGCGGCGCATGTCGGACATGTCGACCACATCGTCATGCAGCAGGGTGGCAGTGTGTAGAAACTCGATGGTGGCGGCCAGCAGGCGCAGGTCGTCGGCCTGGTAACCCAGCGCGCGACCGCTGAGCAGCACCAGAAGCGGGCGTAGGCGTTTGCCGCCAGCGGAGATGATATAGTCGCCGATCTTTTCCACCAGCGGCACGCGGGAAACCACCTGTTGGCGAATGATGCCATCGACGGCGGTGAAATCGTCCGCTACCACGCGGTAGAAAGCCTGGGGTTGCATCGGCGACTGGTGCTCCTGTGAGGTTGCGCGGCATGCTAGGTGGCAGGGTAGGGGCTGTCAAGGCAAGCACTGGCGCCCCTTGCGAAGCGTTCGGCGCTTGCGTACAATCGCGCACCCTGAACTTCCCCCTGGGCATTTCCCTGCCTTACGCAATTGCAAGGGTGTCACTTCCGGCCCCAAGCAGCCATGCCAGCCAATAACGACTTTTCTAAAGCGCTGGGTGAGCAGGATCAACGGAGATTTACCATGTACGCAGTAATTGTTACTGGTGGCAAGCAATACAAAGTCACCGAAGGCGAATTCCTCAAGATCGAGAAGCTCGAAGTCGCTACCGGCGAAGCCGTGACTTTCGATCGCGTTCTGCTGATCGGCAATGGCGACGACGTTCAGATCGGCGCTCCGGTCGTAGACGGCGCTAAAGTGGTTGCCGAAGTCGTGTCGCAAGGCCGTCACGATAAAGTGCGCATCATCAAGTTCCGCCGTCGTAAGCACCACATGAAGCGTCAGGGCCACCGTCAGTGGTTCACTGAGATCAAAATCACCGGTATCCAGGCCTGATTCGTCGGCCCCGATCCTTTATAGGAGTATTGACTCATGGCACACAAAAAAGCTGGCGGTTCTACCCGTAACGGCCGCGATTCCGAAAGTAAACGCCTTGGCGTGAAAATGTACGGTGGTCAGGTCATCAAGGCCGGTAACATCATCGTTCGTCAGCGCGGCACCGAGTTCCACCCGGGTTTCGGCGTGGGCATGGGCAAAGACCACACCCTCTTCGCTAAAATCGAAGGCGTGGTCAAGTTCGAAGTGAAGGGCGCTTTCGGCCGTCGCTACGTGAGCGTCGTCCAGGCCTAATCGCCTACGCGCTGGAAAAGCCCTGTCCGTAGGACGGGGCTTTTTTATTGGCCCGCCGTCCATGGCGGCAACCCTCCGGGCCGTCGCAAGCGACGTTAAAAAACGCTCCAGGCGTTTTTTTTGTTTCTGTATCCTTGGGTTCTTGCCCGATCACCCGTAACGCCACGCTGTTTGCGTGGGGTCATCCGGCAAGGGCCTTTACGTTGTTCTGTTGACCCGCAGCGCTTGCGGGAGGCGTATCCATGAAATTTGTCGACGAAGTTTCGATTTTTGTAAAAGCCGGTGACGGCGGTAACGGCATGATGGCCTTCCGTCGCGAGAAATTCATCGAGAAGGGCGGCCCCAACGGCGGCGACGGCGGCGACGGCGGCTCGGTATTCCTCGAGGCCGACGCCAACCTCAACACCCTGATCGATTACCGCTATACGCGCAAATTCAACGCGCAGAATGGCGAGAAGGGCGGCAGCACCGATTGCACCGGCGCCAAGGGCGAGGACCTGATCCTGCCGGTACCGGTCGGCACCACGGTGATCGACGTGGCCACGCAGGAAGTGATTGGTGACCTGGTCAAGCCCGGTCAGCGCCTGATGGTCGCTCAGGGCGGCTGGCACGGCCTGGGCAACACCCGCTTCAAGTCCAGTACCAACCGTGCGCCGAGGCAGACCACGCCGGGCAAGCCGGGCGAGTCGCGCGATCTCAAGCTCGAGCTGAAAGTGCTGGCCGACGTCGGCCTGCTCGGTCTGCCCAATGCCGGCAAGAGCACCTTCATCCGCGCCGTTTCCGCGGCCAAGCCGAAAGTCGCCGATTACCCCTTCACCACCCTGGTGCCGAACCTGGGCGTGGTCAGCGTCGATCGCTTCAAGAGCTTCGTCGTCGCCGACATTCCGGGGCTGATCGAAGGCGCTTCGGACGGTGCCGGTCTGGGCATTCGCTTCCTCAAGCACCTGGCGCGTACTCGCCTGCTGCTGCATCTGGTGGACATGGCGCCGCTGGACGAGAGCGATCCGGCCGAGGCTGCGCAGGTGATCATCGACGAGCTGGGGCGCTTCAGCCCGGCGCTGGCCGAGCGCGATCGCTGGCTGGTGCTGAACAAGATGGACCAGGTGCCCGAGGACGAGCGCGAGGCGCGCAAGGCCGATATCGTTGCCCGTCTGAACTGGCAGGGCCCGGTTTACGTGGTCTCGGCCATCAGCCGCGACGGCACCGAGCGCATCAGCCGCGACATCATGCACTACCTGGAAGTGCGTGCCGAGCGCATCGCCGAGGACCCGGTATTCGCCGAGGAGCTGGCCGAGCTGGATCAGCGCATCGAAGACGAGGCGCGTGCCCGTCTGCAGGCGCTGGATGACCAGCGTGCGCTGCGTAAATCCGGTGTGCGCAGTGTCGACGATATCGACGAGGACGATGACTTCCTCGACGAAGAAGACGACGATGGCCCGGAAATCATTTACGTCCGGGATTAAGCAAATTTCCAACGCCGCTTAATTGCGGCGTTTTTGTAGGTGGGGTGGACCCCATCATTTTCTGGCTAAGGTTGGAAGATCATGCGTGACAAGGTGACCGGCGCGCGGCGCTGGGTGGTGAAGATCGGCAGCGCGCTGCTGACCGCCGACGGGCGTGGCCTGGATCGTGCGGCCATGGCGGTGTGGGTCAAGCAGATGGTCGCGCTGCGTGAGCAGGGCGTGGAACTGGTGCTGGTGTCCTCCGGCGCGGTGGCTGCCGGCATGAGCCGTCTCGGCTGGACCAGCCGACCCAGCGCGATGCACGAGCTGCAGGCCGCTGCCGCCATTGGCCAGATGGCCCTGGTGCAGGCCTGGGAGTCGAGCTTTGCCGAGCACAGCCGGCGTACCGCACAGGTGCTGCTGACGCACGACGATCTCTCCGACCGCAAGCGCTACCTCAACGCGCGCAGCACCCTGCGCACCTTGGTGAATCTCGACGTGATTCCGGTGATCAACGAGAACGACACCGTGGTCACCGATGAAATCCGCTTCGGCGACAACGACACCCTGGCCGCGCTGGTAGCCAACCTGGTGGAAGCCGATCTGCTGGTGATCCTCACCGACCGCGATGGCATGTACAACGCCGACCCGCGCCACAATCCCGATGCCGAGCTGATCTTCGAAGCCCGCGCCGATGACCCGGCACTGGATGCGGTAGCTGGTGGCGTCGGTGGTGCGCTGGGCCGTGGCGGTATGCAGACCAAGTTGCGTGCTTCGCGTCTGGCTGCGCGCTCCGGGGCGCATACGGTGATCGTTGGTGGAGCCATCGAGCAGGTGTTGGCGCGGCTCAAGGCGGGCGAGCGTTTGGGCACGCTGCTGGCCCCCGAGCGTGGCTTGCTGGCGGCGCGCAAGCAGTGGCTGGCTGGCCACCTACAGACCCGTGGCACCCTGGTGCTGGATGCCGGCGCGGTGAAGGCGTTGAGCCAGGATCGCAAGAGCCTGCTGCCGGTCGGCGTGAAGGCTGTGCAGGGTAGCTTCCGCCGTGGCGAGATGGTGGTCTGCGTATCGCCTGACGGCCGTGAGGTTGCGCGTGGTCTGGTCAACTACAGTGCGCTGGAAGCGCAGAAGATCATCGGCCAGCCGTCGGACGCCATCGAGAAGCTGCTGGGCTATGTCGATGAGCCGGAGCTGGTGCATCGCGACAATCTGATCCTCGTATGAAGGAGACGCTCATGCGGCTATTCAAGGGCATTGCCTTGGGGCTGTTGATGCTGCCCAGCCTGGCACTGGCCGAAACCATCGGCGAGGTGTCGACGGTGTTCAAATGGGTGGGGCCGAACGACAAGATCGTCGTCGAGGCCTTCGATGACCCCAAGGTGGATGGTGTGACTTGCTACCTGTCGCGCGCCAAGACCGGCGGAGTGAAGGGTGGTCTGGGCCTGGCCGAGGATCGGGCCGAGGCCTCCATCGCCTGCCGCCAGGTCGGTCCCATTGCCTTCAAGGGCACGCTCAAGGACGGCGAGGAGGTGTTCAAGGAACGCACTTCGCTGGTGTTCAAGACCATGCAGGTGGTGCGTTTCTTCGACAGCAAGCGCAACACACTGGTGTATCTGGTCTACAGCGACCGGGTGATCGAGGGCAGCCCGCAGAATGCGGTGACGGCCATTCCGATTCTGCCTTGGGGTCAGCAGTAACCCCATAAAAAACCGCCCCGAAGGGCGGTTTTTTGTGCGTGACGATCAGGCGCTGGGGATGTCGAGCTGCAGGCGCTGATTCGATTGCGTCTGCACTTCGTGGTAGCGCGCGGCGTCGCTGGACAGAACATCGGCCATGGCCGGGAAGATCTCGTCGAGTTTGCTGCGCCATTCGTCGCTCTTGGCCTGCTCGGGGAAGCAACGGCGAATCAGGTCGAGCATGATCGACACGGTGACCGATGCGCCCGGCGAGGCGCCGAGCAATGCGGCGATGGTGCCGTCGGCTGCAGCCACCAGTTCGGTGCCGAACTGTAGCACGCCGCCGTTCTTACTGTCCTTCTTGATGATCTGCACGCGCTGGCCAGCGACTTCCAGGCGCCAGTCCTCTGCCTTGGCTTCGGGGTAGAAGCCGCGCAGGGTGTTCAGGCGCTGCTCCTCGGACTGCATCACTTCCTTGATCAGGTAGCGGGTCAGGTCCATGTTGTCGCGCGCCACCGCCAGCATCGGGCCGAGGTTGTTGGGGCGTACCGACAGCGGCAGGTCAAGGAACGAGCCGTGCTTGAGGAACTTGGTGGTGAAGCCGGCGTAGGGGCCGAATAGCAGGGATTTCTTGCCATCGACCACGCGGGTATCGAGGTGCGGTACCGACATCGGTGGCGAGCCGACGGCAGCCTGGCTGTAGACCTTGGCCTGGTGCTGCTTGACGATCTCAGGGTTGTCGCAGCGCAGCCACTGGCCACTCACCGGGAAGCCGCCAAAGCCTTTGCCTTCGGGGATGCCGGACAGTTGCAGCAGCGGCAGTGCGCCGCCGCCAGCGCCGAGGAAGACGAACTTGCTCTTGATCTTGCGCGTGGCGCCGGAGCGGGTGTCCTTGATGTCCACCAGCCAGCCTTCACCGTCGCGCTTGAGGTCGGTGACCTTCTGGTTGCAGGTGACCTTGGCGTCGGGCTGGGTGGTCAGGTAAGCGAGCATCTGCTCGGTGACCGCGCCGAAGTTGACGTCGGTGCCGGCCTGCACACGGGTCATCGCCAACGGTTCGCTGGCATCGCGGCCCGGGATCAGCAGCGGCGCCCATTCGGCGATGGTGGCGCGATCCTCGGTGTATTCCATCTCGGTGAAGGCGTGATGCTGACGCAGGGCCTCGAAACGCTTCTTGAGGAAGGCGATGCCGCTTTCGCCGCGCACGAAGCTCATGTGCGGCACCGGGTTGATGAAGGTCTTCGGCGAGTTGATCGCGCCTTTTTCGATCAGGTAGGCCCAGAACTGCTTGGACTCCTCGAACTGGGCGTTGATGTTCACCGACTTCTTGATGTCGATGCTGCCGTCCGCGCCTTCCGGGGTGTAGTTCAGCTCGCACAGCGCGGCGTGACCGGTGCCGGCGTTGTTCCAGGGGTTGGAGCTTTCCACTGCGCCGGACTCGCGCAGCTCTACCACTTCCAGGGTGATGCCGGGGTTGAGTTCCTTGAGCAGTACGCCCAGGGTCGCGCTCATGATGCCAGCGCCAACCAGCACCACATCTACGCTTTGGTAATCGTTATGCGCCATTAACCTCTCTCCAAGAAAACTGCACCAGATGGATGGCCGTTCGGCCTTTCAGGGCGATACCGGCAGACTCAGGCGTGATGCCCTGTCGTTCGGCGGGGAGGGTCAAGGCTGGGATTTGCGGACGCAAAACTGTTCATCTGTTCGCCACACTCTTGTGAAGTTTGTAAAAACCGTTTTTTTCACGCTCTTTTGGAGCGGTGAACCTCAAAAGCTCGACTGCCTCGGCGCGCTTTTGCCCGTACAAAACATGCAATGCATGGCTGCTATCGGCTCTGCATATGGGCTGAAAGCGGCTGGCCGGAAGCGGCAGCTCGAAGTGGGCGACTCTCTGGGGCGGGGCGATGACGTTGCATCGGCGAGGTCGTGCGGCCCGATCAGGAGACGTCCTTATAATCGGGGCGCGATTATAACGGTGAATGAGGGGAAATTGATCGCCCCTGCGTGACTTTTATTCTTCCGCCGGTCAGGCCGCCAACGGGCGAGCGGCTGGTGCGTGTGTGACGACCGGGGTGATCCGGGCGCTGGCAGGCAAGGGGGAGCCCAGCCAGGAGATGCTCGGCTCGCGAACTTCCACCCACCCAGGCTGGCTCGGGTGTTCCTGCATCTGCCGCAGGGCACGGCAAAGCCCCTGACCATCGATCAGGGCAAAATGGCGCATCGGGCGAGCGCGGCTGAACAGACGGCGCAACAGCATGGCGAAGGCTCCAGCGTGGTGACGGGTATCTTTATGCCAGGGCGCGGTGACAGGCTGATGACAGGAACCGCAATGCTGTGCTGGCGGTCCTATGCTGCACCACTGTCGGCCTCAGGCCGCGCTGGGTATACTGCCGGCCACTTTTACCTCACTCGGAGAGATGAGCATGCTGCACCGTGCGTTGATCGCCTTGCTTGCTGCCGCCAGCCTGACTCTGGCCGGTTGCGCCCTCAGCCCTCAGCAACTCACCCCGCAACCCAAGCTCACCAGCTCATTGACTCCCGTGGGTCAGGGCCAGCCGGTGGTGGTGCGCGTGGTCGATGGCCGTCCTTCGCCGGTGCTTGGCACCCGCGGTGGCCTGTATCCGGAAACCAGTTCCATCAGCGTCAGCCCCGAGTATGTGCTGCCCAAGCTGCAGGCTGAGGCCGAGGCTGCTGTACGTCTGCTCGGCTTCACCCCGTCGGCCAACGCCTACAACGCGCCGCAACTGACCATCACCCTGGCGGAACTGAAGTATCAGTCGCCTAAAGAGGGTATGTACGTCACCGAGGCAGATATCTCCGCTTCCATTCGCGCTGACGTGCAGGGCGGTAGCCGCCGCTACACCGGCCGTTACGGTGCTTCGCTGAATCAGCGTTTCGGCAGCGCACCGAACCAGCAGACCAACACCAAGCTGGTGGGTGACGTGCTCAGCGACGCGCTGACCCGTGCGTTCAAGGACCCGACCATTGGCCAGGTTCTACTGCAGTAATTCCTAGCGTCGCTACGAAAAACGCCCCGCATTGCGGGGCGTTTTCATTTGTCCTGGGGTTTCATGCCGCTTCGGCGTAGAACTCCGGCAGGCTCATGCCGGTGCGGTTGTCGATGTCCGGCAGGTCGTAATGCTCGTGGCCGCCAAGGGCGCAGTACACCAGCCAGTGCTGGTCCTGCACGTTGAAGGAGAGTTCGTCGACCACGGCGTCCACTTCATCCAGCGAGTCGATCAGGTAATCGCGATCCAGCGGTTGTGAATTAAGCATGGCAGGTCCTCCAGGGACGTTGGGGTTTGGCTCCAGCAACAGTCGTGACTATTTGGTCACTATTGGAGATACAAACCCTAGGCCAGGCATATGACAGTTTTCAGACGATTTCGGGATAGCGGGCCGCGTTCGTCGGAAACGAACCTTATAAAAGCGCTAGTTCAGTACACTGCGCGACGACTTTTCGAGGGTCGAGACGTACCGTTTCTCGGCCGAAATCCCCATTCTGGTGCAGTGGCGGGGTTGCTGCACCATGCTGTTCTCGAGGTGTTGCATGTCGCTGCAGATGTTGTGGTCGCTGTTTCTCGTCCATCCGGCCGGGGTGGTGAATTCGCTGGCATTGTTCTTCGCGTTGGCGGGTGCCTGGCTGTGTCTGATGACTCGCGTGCGTGAGCAGCGCGGTATGGCGCGCGTGCTGGCTCAGGGTGAGCTGGACGAAAGCGAAGCACAGGATGAGCGCACTGTGCGCATCAACCGCTTCTTCTACCGTTTTGGCGCCGTCTGCCTGGGCGCAGCCCTGCTGCTGTCCTGGCTCAGCACACGGCTTTGATGCTTGAGCGCTAAACGAAAACGGCAGCCATCAGGCTGCCGTTTTCGTTTGTAGCGCGGGCCTCTTACAGAGGCAGACCCACCTTGATCCGGTACTGATTGCGCACCGGATTGGCGTACTGCAGGATCAGGAACGGCTTTTCTTCGGCGCTGCAGGCGGCCAGGCGTTTGTTCCACTGCGCTTCGGCCTTGGCCAGTTCCGCGGCATCGAATACGTCGCTTGCTGCTGGCACGTTCAGCTCGGCCTCGCGGCCTTCCCACATGGCGTAGGCCAAGTAGTGCACGGGGAACAGGCGATACTGGCCGAGAATGTGACGATCCATCTCCTGGGCAAGCTGCTTGGTGTCCTCCAGGCCGGCGACAGGCGGACTGAAGTGCAGATGCACGCGCCCTTTGTAGCCGGTGATGCCCAGGGCGATGCTGGTGTCGTCTTCGCCCGGCGCCTTGGTATAGCTGCCCGTGGCGGCGCGTACGCAGAGTTCGCGGGCCTTGGCCAGGTCGCAGGGATCGTACTCGTAGCTGATCGACACCGGGATCAGGTTCAGCGAATCGATCACGGCGGCGAACGGCTCATCCTTGCGGCTCATGTGGAACATCTTGAGGATGGCCGAGTCGGTACGGTCGTCACCGTCCTTGGCGCGGCCCTCGGCCTGGGCGATCCAGATCGACTCGCCATCTTCGCGAATCGAGTGGTTGATATAGGCCGAGAGCAATTGATAGGCCGCCAGCTTCTCGCGTCGCCCGCTGATCGAGCGGTGCACGATGAAGCTCTTGTTCAGGCGCATCAGGTCGCTGACGAAGGGGCGCTGCAGCAGGTTGTCGCCGATGGCGATACGTGGCGTCTGCAGGCCGGCGTGGTAGACGGCGTAATTGACGAAGGCCGGGTCCATGACGATATCGCGATGGTTGGCCAGGTACAGGTAGGGCTTGCCCGATTGCAGGTGTTCCAGGCCGGAGTAGCTGATGCCATCACTGGCATGCTCGATGGTGCGATCGATATAGGGTTCGATCTTTTCCTGCAGCTTGGAAACCGAATCGATGCTGGCGAACTCGCTGCGCAGCCGCGCGGTGATCAGCGGCTTGAGCAGCCAGCCGAGTGGCCCGGCCAGGCGCGGGAAGCGAAAACGGGTGAGGGTGCCGAGAAACGCCGGGTCGGCGAGCAGGCGCGCCAGTACGGGGCGCACTTCTGCATCGGCATAGGGTCGGATGGCATCGAATGCGCCCATCATGCTCTCTTGTTCTAGAACGGCTAAGGTTGAAAGGGGGTCTGCTTAAACAGGGTGAGCAGTAGACCGGCGATTATACCGCCAAGTCACAAGGAGGCCGCGATGCTGGAAAGCCAGTTGTATTATTGCCCCTATTGCGGCGAGCCGGCCGAGGCGCTGCTGGATCTGTCGGGTGGTGATCAGTCCTACATCGAAGACTGTCCGGTGTGCTGTCGGCCGATCGAGTTCGAGCTGCGTACGGACGGCACCGAGTGGGAGTTGGACGTTCGCGGGGAGAACGACTGATGCAACGAATCTACGAACCGGAAAACCTGCTGGAAGGGCAGATGCTGGTGGACATGCTGGCCAGTGAGGGCGTTGAGGCGCATCTGCTCGGTCAGCATCTGGTCGGTGCGGTGGGGGAGTTGCCGGCGTGTGGCCTGCTCGGCTTGGTCGTCGCTGATCACTACGCCGAGCGGGCACGGACGCTGATCGCTGAGTACAATGCGGCGCAACCTGTGCCTGGCGATGAGCCAGAGTCCTTTCAGGGCGTGTTGCTCTGTTGACGCGCCCCCTGCCTGTCGAGTCGTTTCATGTGTGGACGTTATGCCCTGTTCCGCTGGTCGCCCTCTTTTGCGGCGTTACCCGGCTTTCCCGCCGACCAGAAGCCGCGCTGGAATCTGGCGCCCAACGGCCAGGTGCTGATGTTGCGTGCTGGCGAGCAAGGGCCGCAAGCGGCCGCGGCGCGTTGGGGACTGACGCCGGCGTGGCTCAAGGATCTGTCCAAGACCCCGGCTCATGCCCGCGCCGAAACCCTGGCCGAGCAGCCGATGTTCCGTGAGCCCTTCCGCCAGCGCCGCGCGCTGCTGCCGGCCAATGGCTTTTATGAGTGGCGCGGTGGCGCGCGCAAGCGGCCGTACTGGATGAGCAACGGTGAGCCCCTGATGTATTTCGCGGCGTTGTGGGAGCTTTATCCGGTGGGCGGGCAGGAGTACCTGAGCGTGGCGCTGATCACTCAGGAAGCTGCCACGCTGCGGCGGCCCTTGATTCTCGGTGAGCACGAACAGGCGTTGTGGTTGAGCAACGACACGCCCCCCGAGCAACTGGCAGCGCTGCTGCTCAAGCCGCAGATGGCGCTACGTGAGCGCGCGCTGGCAACGCTGGTCAACGATCCACAGCTGGATGCGCCGGAGTGTCTGACTCCGGCTTGAGCCTGCGCAGGGTGTCGAGGGGGCGCCCAGGCTGTGCACACCGCGGCTGGCCCAGAGCCGGTGCATGCGGCGCACCCTACCTGATGAAGTCCCTTACACCTTGAACTGGTTGATCAGCCTGCGTTGCTGTTCGGCCAGCTTGGTCAGTTGGGCGCTGGCCTGGCTGGCTTCGTCGGCGCCGCCGGCCACCTCGTTGGCGACCTGGCCGATATTGGTGACGTTGCGGTTGATGTCTTCGGCTACCGCGCTCTGTTCTTCCGCCGCGCTGGCGATCTGCGTGTTCATGTCGTTGATCACCGACACGGCTTGAGTGATGGACTCTAGCGATTGAGCGGCCTGGTTGGCGTGCTCCACGCTGTCGTCGGTCTTGCTCTGGCTCTGCTCCATCACCTTGACCACTTCGCGGGTGCCCTGCTGCAGCTGCTGGATCATGTTCTGGATTTCTTCGGTGGCTTGCTGGGTCTTCTGTGCCAGGTTGCGTACCTCGTCGGCGACCACGGCAAAACCTCGACCTTGTTCGCCGGCGCGGGCTGCTTCGATGGCCGCATTGAGGGCGAGCAGGTTGGTCTGCTCGGCAATGCCGCGTATGGCAACGAGGATGGCGTTGATGTTCTCGCTGTCCTTGGCCAGGTTCTGCACCACGCCCACGGCGCGGCCGATTTCGCTGGCCAGGGCGGCGATGGCGCTGGAGGTTTCCTGCACCACCTGCTTGCCTTGATTGGCCGCGCGGTCGGCGTGGTTGGCCGCCTCGGCAGCATGAGTGGCGTTGCGCGCGACGTCCTGCGCGGTGGCTGTCATCTCGTGTACCGCCGTGGCCACCAGTTCGATCTCGGCCAGTTGCTTCTGCACGCCCTGGTTGGTACGGATGGCGATGTCGGCAGTGTGCTCGGAGGAATCGCTGACCTGCTGCACCGAGGTCACCACGGAGGCGATCATCGTCTGCAGTTTGGCCAGGAAGGCATTGAAGCCCTGAGCGATCTGTCCCAGCTCGTCCGTACGGTCGACCTGCAGGCGCACGGTCAGGTCGCCGTCGCCCTTGGCAATGTCATCGAGCATGCCGACCATCTGCCGCAGCGGACGGGCGATGCCGTAGCCGACGAACCAGATTACCAGCAGACCCAGGCCGGCGATCAGCAAGCCCACCAGCGTCATGCCCAGGGTGTCGCCGTCGCGTTGGGTGGCAAGCTCGGCCTGCAGTTGGCGCAGGTCAGCCATCACGGTGTCCAGCGGCAGTAACAGCATCAGCACCCAGCGAGCGTCGGTCTGGCCGATGGTGAAGCTGAGGAATAGCTCGATATGGCTGTCGGCGGGATCGTCCTCGACATGCACGTCGTACTTCGGCATGCCGGGCTGCAGGCTGCTCAGGTTGGCCAGTTCGTTGGCGTCGAGCAGCTCGGTAGCGGGCTCGCCAAGCTTTTCCGGTGCCTGGGTCGAGGCGACGATACGGCCATTGCTGGCGATCAGGGCGATCTCGCCGGCGCCGCCATAGAGCTGGGCGTCGGCCTTGACCAACAGTTCCTGGATGAAGTTGACCGCCAGATCAGCCCCGGCGATGCCGCGAAACTCGCCGTTGACCAGAATTGGTGAGGTGAAGGAGGCGAGCATGGTCATCTTGCCGCCGACGTCGTAGGGGGCTGGATCGATCACGCAGGGGCGTTTGCGTTCCTTGGGGCACAGGTAGTATTCGCCCGCGCGCACGCCGGTCGGCAGTAGCTCCTCGCTCTCGGTCGAGCCGATGGCATCGACACCGAGGCTGCCGTCGGCATTGCGGTACCACCAAGGCAGGAAACGGCCGGTGCCGTCGTAGCCATTTTCCTTGCTGCCGGCGTACATATCGTCGCTGGCGTCGAAGGCGTTTGGCTCCCAGCCCAGGTAGCTGCCGAGCAGCTTGGGATTCTGCGCCGTGGTTTCATGTACCAGGTTGGCCAGTTCTTCGCGGCTGATGCTGAGCAGCGGGCTGCCGTCGGCATCGGTCATGCCGAGCATGGCGTTGACGCGCGCCAGGTCGGCGGTGATCTGCAGGGGCGCTTCCAGTTCGCGCTGGATTTCGCTGACCTGGGCCTGCGCCAGTGAGGAAAGGCGCTGTTCGATGATTTGCTCGAGCAATACCTGGGTGCGTTGCTGCACCAGATTCTGGGTTCGGTCGCTGGCGAACAGGGCGTAGAGCACCAATGCCACGACCACTGCCAGCACACTGGCTCCGGCGAGGAATGCGACGGAAAACTGGATCGACTTGAACTTCATGGGAGCTCCCGAGCGCAGTGTGTCCTGTTACGGGCTATCGGCCGTGACAGGGGAAAACCTTAATAGGTTGATGCGGAGCATCTGGCTGCTGTTGCATTTAGCAAAGATGGCGCACGGCTATCGCGCAAGTGACGCGGTTGCTCGTGCCACGGGGGCGGCCTAGCATAGGGCGTCCGATTCAAGGAGAAGGCTCGATGAGCAAGGTTCTATATCTGAGTGGCCTGGCTGCTGCCGTGCTGCTGGCAGGGTGTCAGGCCGTCAATACCACCAGCGGTGGTGCGGTTGGCGTGGAGCGCAAGCAGTACATGTTCAGCATGCTGTCAGCCGAAGAAGTCAATCAGATGTACGCGCAGTCCTATCAGCAGACGCTGAGCGAGGCGTCGAGCAAGGGCGTGCTGGACAAGACCAGCAATAATGCCAAGCGCCTGCAGGCCGTCGCCGGTCGCCTGATTCCGCAGGCGCCGCGTTTTCGCCCGGATGCCGCCAACTGGCAGTGGGAGGTCAATCTGATCAAGAGCCCCGAGCTCAATGCCAACTGCGGGCCGGGCGGCAAGATCATCTTCTACAGCGGCATCATCGAGCAGCTGAAGCTGACTGACGATGAAATCGCCGCGATCATGGGCCACGAAATGGCGCATGCCCTGCGTGAGCACAGCCGTGAGGCGATGTCCAAGGCCTACGGTATTCAGGTCGCCAAACAGGGTGCCAGTGCCTTGCTCGGACTGGGTGAGAGTGGGATGGCCATGGCGGATACGGTGGTGCAGTACAGCCTGACATTGCCCAACAGCCGCAGTAACGAGAACGAGGCCGACCTGATTGGCCTGGAGCTGGCCGCCCGCGCGGGCTACAACCCGAATGCCGCCATCAGCCTGTGGCAAAAGATGGAGGCCGCCGGTGGTGGGGCACCGCCCGAGTTCATGAGTACCCACCCGTCGTCCAGCAGCCGTATCGCCTCACTGCAGGCGGCGATCCCCAAGGTGATGCCGCTGTACGAGCAGGCCAAGGCAGGGCGTTAATTTCGGGCCAGGAAACGGCGCGGCGTGATGGTTCACGGCGCGCCGTTTGCGTTTCAGGGCAGGGCGGTTTCGGCAAGTGGACGGGGTTGCAGGCCCAACTGAGCGCGGAAGCTTTCCATGTCGAACATGGTGCAGATTTCCTGGATCTCATTGCCCGGCGTCAGGGTCCAGAAGGCCATGGCCGAGATGCTCAGTACCTTGTCGCTGGGTGGGTAGCCCAGTGCGGGTTTCTGGATGGTGCCGATCAGGGTGCTCCAGGTGACCACCTTGTAGTTCTCGGCGATGCATTCCTCGACCAGTACCTGCAGGTCCGGCATGGCGCTGCGGATGTCTTGCACCATCTGGGTGAAACCGGTGCTGTCGAGCGGCCGACCAATGAACGAACTCTTATAGAGAAAGTCGCGGCTGTGCAGTTGTTCGGCCAGCGCCAGGCGGCCCTTGTTCCAGACCAGATCGATGTGCTGGCACACCACCTTCTTGCGATCATCCAATGACATGCAGCCCTCCCGACTACCGGCCGTCACCCTGTGACGTGGCACGCACTTTAGCAGCAGGCAGGAGGGGGCTGGGATTGGCCGAAGTGCCGGCTCGTTGACGTCATTGCTCCGTCAGATAAGGCCGCTCAGCTTCATTGCCTGGTAGCCGGCATAGATTGCCAGCGCGGCGAAGGCGCAGGCGGCCAGGCGCCGGATCAGGGTCAGCGGCAGGCGTTCGGCTGCGAAATTGCCCGCCAGTACCACCGGTACGTTAGCGATCAACATGCCCAGTGTGGTGCCGACCACCACCAGGATGAAGTGCGGGTACTGCGCGGCCAGCATCACGGTTGCGACCTGGGTCTTGTCGCCCATCTCGGCGAGGAAGAAGGCGATCAGGGTGGTGAGGAAGGGACCGTACTTCTTCAGGCCGGATTCCTCGTCGTCGTCGAGCTTGTCCGGCACCAGGGTCCAGGCCGCTACAGCGACGAAACTGGCGGCGAGAATCCAGCTGAGCGTGGCAGGGGAGAAGAAACCGGCGACCCAGTTACCGACGGCGCCTGCGGCGAAGTGGTTGGCCAGAGTGGCGACGACTATGCCCCAGATGATTGGCCAGGGCTTGCGAAAACGGGCGGCCAGCAGAAGAGCGAGCAACTGGGTCTTGTCGCCGATTTCGGCCAGGGCAACGATCAGGGTGGGGACGAACAGCGATTCCAGCATCAGGTTTCCTACAGGGGGCGGGTCGACACGGCTTATGACACGAACGACCTTCCCGCCCCGGGTTAGGTTGTGCGTGTCATAGGTCTTGTCAAACCGCAGGCCTCTCTGTGAAGGCCTTGGGTCGTATACGCCATGCTCTGCGGAGCAAGTGTGTTGACGTATACCGGGCGAGCAGGGCGCTCGCGGGAGACTACTCCCCTAGGACGGGCGCAATTGTGCCCAAGCGCTGCGTTGGGGGCAACCCCAATTCAGCGTCGTGCGCTATAGATGCGGAAGCCATCGGCGTCTGCCAGGGTGCGGCAGGGGCCGAGATGACGCTCGATCAGTGGCGGGTATTTGAGGAAACTGTTGGCCACCAGGCGCAGCTCGCCACCTTTTATCAAGTGGCGAGCCGCCTGGCTCAGCAGGTTCTCGCTGGCCTGGTAGTCGGTATGTACGCCCTGATGGAACGGCGGGTTGCTGACGATGGCGCTGAGTCCCTCTGGCGCCGATTCGATCCCGGTGCCGGCGATCAGGTTGGCTGACAGGCCATTGCGCGCGAGGGTCAGGCGGCTGCTTTCCAGGGCGAAGGCGTCGACATCCAGCAGGCTCAGCTCGTTGTCTGGGTAACGTCTTTTGAGTGCGGCGCCGAGTACGCCGGCGCCGCAACCGAAGTCCAGCAGGTGCCCACTGGGCAGGTCATCCAGATGCTCCAGCAGCAACGCGCTGCCGCGATCCAGGCGGCCATGGGCGAATACGCCGGGCAGGGTAACGATCTCCAGTGCCCCGTCGGCCAGCTGCAATGGGTAGCTCTGTGCCAGGGCGTGCAGGTCGGGTACGGGCGGCGCCTGTTCCACCTCGACGCACCAGAGTTGGCAATGTCGCGCGCTATCGAGCTTGCGCGGTTTGCCATAAGCAGCCAGCTGTTTCGCCGCACGCTCGATACCGCCACGTTTTTCACCGACCAGGTACAGCGGTTTACCTGCCAGGCGCGAGGCCAGCGCTTGCAGCAGATAGTCAGTCAGCTCGCGTGACTTGGGCAGGAACAGCACGGCGGCGCGGTAGTCGCCATCGGGCATGCGTGTGTCGAAGTGGTTGCGGCCGGCAAAGCGTGCGGCGAGCACTGCCTGATCGCCGGCATGCCAGTTCCAGCCGCGCGCTTGCGGCAGGGCACCAAGCAGGTCGTCAGCCGGCAGGCCGGCCAACAGCAGCTCGCCACCGAACAACTCGGCCTGACGCAGGAGAACTTCGCTTCGCGGGTCCATGGTGCTTCCTGAAATCTGTGATGCGGAAAAGTAAGAGGGGCAGGAGCGATCTCGGTTCGAGAAACCTGGGCATCGCTGCTAAAGCGCAGCGCTGGTCCGTCGCCCCAAAAAAAGCTGCGCAGCTTACCCGACGACTCGCAGCGGCGCACCGGCGAAGAAGCCGGCGGCGCTTTCCACGACCTGGCCGACGATGCGCTGGCGCGCTTCCTGGCTGCCCCAGGCGCTGTGCGGGGTGACGATCAGGCGCGGAATGTCGGCTGCCAGCAGGGGGTTGCCGTCCTTCGGTGGCTCCTGCAGCAGCACGTCGGTTGCGGCGCCGCCCAGATGACCACGGCGCAGGGCATCGGCCAATGCCTGTTCGTCGACCAGGCCGCCGCGCGCGGTGTTGATCAGGAACGCGCGCGGTTTCATCAGGGCCAGCTCAGCTGCGCCGATCAGGTTGCGCGTCTGTTCGTTGAGCGGGCAGTGCAGGGTCAGCGCATCGACCTGCGGCAGCAGTTCGTGCAGCGGCAGGCGATCAGCGCGCGCGGGTCTGCCCGGCAGTTGGCCGAGCAGCACGCGCATACCGAAGGCTTCGGCCAGGCGGGCGACTGCGCCGCCCAGTTCGCCATGGCCGAGCATGCCCAGAGTCTTGCCTTCGAGTTCGACGATGGGGTGATCAAGCAGGCAGAACTGGCTGGCTTGCTGCCAACGACCTGCAGCGATATCGCGCTGGTAGTCGGGCAGGCGCGTGGCCAGGGCCAGCAGCAACATCAAGGTGTGCTGTGCCACGGACGGAGTACCGTAGCCTTGGCAGTTGCAGACGGTCACACCATGGGCGTTGGCGGCTTTCAGGTCGATGTTGTTGGTGCCGGTGGCGGTTACCAGAACCAGTTTCAGCTCTGGGCAGGCAGCGAAGGTGGTGGCGTCCAGCGGCACCTTGTTGCTGATGGCGACCTGGGCACCTTGCAGGCGTTCGGCGACCTGATCCGGCCGCGTGTGCGCGTGCAGGGTCAGCTCGGCGAACGCCTGATGCAGCGGTTGCATGTCGAGGTCGCCAAGGTCGAGGGAGGCGTGGTCGAGGAAGACGGCGCGTGGGCTGTTGCTCATCAGCTGTACCTTTTCGCAGGAGGGTCGCAAGAGTAGATTGGCGAGCCTACCAGACCTTCATCGTCGATGCGGAGCCGCCATGTACTGGACTGAATTTCTCACCGTTGCCCTGATTCACCTGCTGGCTGTGGCCAGCCCGGGGCCGGATTTCGCCATCGTCGTGCGCGAGAGTGTCGGCTACGGTCGACGCGCTGGGTTGTTCAGCGCTTTCGGTGTGGGCGCCGGGATTCTGGTCCATGTCACCTATTCGTTGCTCGGTATTGGCCTGATCGTGTCGCAGTCCATCGTCCTGTTCAACGCGCTGAAATGGCTGGCGGCTGCTTATCTGCTGTATATCGGCATCAAGGCGCTGCGTGCGCGTCCGGCCGACCCGGCCAGCGCCGAGTTGAATCTGGCAGCAGGCGAGCGTAGCGGTCGTGGTGCTTTCGTCACGGGGTTCGTCACCAACGGTTTGAATCCCAAGGCGACGCTGTTCTTCCTTTCCTTGTTCACCGTGGTGATCAACCCGCATACCCCAGTGGCGGTTCAGGCTGGTTATGGCCTCTATCTGGCGTTGGCGACGGCGTTCTGGTTCTGTCTGGTGGCCTGGCTGTTCAGCCAGCCACGCGTGCGCGCCGGTTTCGCCCGCATGGGGCATTGGTTCGATCGGCTGATGGGGGCAGTGCTGGTCGGGATCGGCGTGAAGCTGGCGCTGACCGAAATGCGCTAGCAGGTGGTTCTAACAACCTGCTAAAAGAAAGAGCCCCGCAGTTGCGGGGCTCTTTCGTCGGTGGGCCGGCTTACAGCAGTTCGATGGCGACTGCGGTGGCTTCGCCGCCGCCGATGCAAAGCGAGGCGACGCCGCGCTTGCCGCCTTTCTTCTGCAGGGCGTTGATCAGGGTGAGGATGATCCGCGAGCCGGTGGAGCCGACCGGGTGGCCCTGGGCGCAAGCACCGCCGAAGACGTTGACCTTGGCGTGATCCAGGCCGTGTTCGCGCATGGCGAGCATGGTCACCATGGCGAAGGCTTCGTTGATCTCGAACAGGTCGATGTCGTCCTTGCTCCAGCCGCTCTTCTTCAGCAGGTTGCTCATGGCGCCGATGGGCGCCAGGGTGAACTCGCTCGGGTCCTGGCTCTGGGTGGCATGGGCAACCACCTTGGCCAGTGGTTTGAGGCCGCGCTTGGCGGCTTCATCAGCAGTCATCATTAGCAGTGCGCTGGCGCCGTCGGAAATCGAACTGGCGTTGGCCGCGGTGATGGTGCCGTCCTTCTTGAAGGCAGGCTTGAGTGCGGGGATCTTGCCCAGGTTGGCCGTCAGCGGCTGTTCGTCATCCTTGACCACCACCTCACCCTTGCGCGAGGTGACGGTGACCGGAACGATCTCCGCGTCCAGCGACCCATCCTTGATCGCTGCCTGGGCACGGCGCAGTGACTCGATGGCGTAGGCATCCATTTCCTCGCGGGTGATGCCGTACTGGTCTGCTGTTTCCTGGGCGAAGGAGCCCATCAGACGGCCAGTGCGCGCATCTTCCAGGCCGTCGAGGAACATGTGGTCCTTGATCTCGCCATGGCCCATGCGCAGGCCGGTGCGGGCTTTTTCCAGTACATAGGGCGCGTTGGACATGCTTTCCATGCCGCCAGCGATCATTACCTGGTTGCTGCCGGCCTTCAGTGAGTCGAAGGCCATCATCACGGCCTTCATGCCCGAGCCGCACAGCTTGTTGATGGTGGTGCAACCGGTGGCGGAGGGCAGGCCAGCATTGAGCGACGCCTGACGGGCCGGGCCTTGCTTGAGGCCAGCGGGCAGTACGCAGCCCATGATCACTTCCTGTACGTCGGCCGGCTCGATGCCGGCACGCTTGACTGCTTCACGAATGGCGGCAGCGCCCAGCTCGACGGCAGGCACGCTGGCCAGGCTGCCTTGAAAGCCGCCCATGGGAGTACGGGCGCCGCTGACGATGACGATATCGGACATTGTGTTACCTCAAACGAAAGTGTGGCTCGGTGAAGTCTGTTTATAGACTGGCTTGCTGGCCTGATTCTAACCTGTGACCAAAAGTGGCCATAGGGTCACGTAGCAAATCATTCTTTGGGCTGATTTCGCTGTGCAGCAGGCGCTCTAGAGTCGCTGCATACCCATTCCTCGCGTGCCTCAAGGTGACTTCATGCTGCAGACTCGACTGATCCCTCCCGCCAACAACGCCCACGCCTATCCGCTGCTGATCAAGCGTCTGCTGCTCTCCGGTAGTCGCTACGAGAAGACCCGCGAAATCGTTTATCGCGACAAACTGCGTTACAGCTACGCCACCTTCAACGAGCGTGTCGCAAGGCTGGCCAGCGTGCTCAGCGAGGCGGGGGTCAAGGCCGGCGATACCGTGGCGGTCATGGACTGGGACAGTCACCGCTATCTTGAGTGCATGTTCGCCATACCCATGCTCGGCGCGGTACTGCACACCATCAACATCCGCCTGTCGCCGGATCAGATTCTCTACACCATGAACCACGCCGAGGACCGTTTCGTGCTGGTCAACAGTGAGTTCGTGCCGCTGTACAACGGCATTGCCGGGCAGCTCACCACCGTCGAGAAGACCCTGCTGTTGACCGATGGCGAAGACAAGAACGCCGAGTTGCCGAACCTCGTTGGCGAGTACGAGAGCCTGCTGGCCGCGGCCAGCCCGCACTACGACTTCGCCGATTTCGATGAGAACTCGGTGGCTACGACCTTCTATACCACTGGCACCACTGGTAACCCCAAGGGCGTGTACTTCACTCATCGGCAACTGGTGCTGCACACCATGTCCATGGCGACCACCATGGGCGGCCTTGACAGCATCCGCCTGCTGGGCAACGACGATGTCTACATGCCGATTACGCCGATGTTCCACGTGCATGCCTGGGGCGTGCCGTACGTGGCCACCATGCTTGGGGTCAAGCAGGTATATCCCGGCCGCTACGAGCCGGAAATGCTTTGCCGCCTGATCAAGGAAGAGAAGGTCAACTTCTCCCACTGCGTCCCGACCATCCTGCAGATGGTGCTGAGTGCACCGGGGGCGCAGGGCCATGACTTCGGCGGCATGAAGATGATCATCGGTGGTAGCGCGCTGAATCGCTCCCTCTACGAGGCGGCCAAGGAGCGCGGCATCCAGCTGACGGCGGCCTATGGCATGTCCGAGACTTGCCCCTTGATCTCCTGCGCTTATCTCAATGAGGAGCTGCGCGCGGGTAGCGAGGATGAACGCACCACTTATCGGATCAAGGCCGGTATTCCGGTGCCGTTGGTGGAGGCTGCGATCATGGATGCTGACGGAAAATTATTGCCCAGTGACGGCGAATCCCAGGGTGAGTTGGTGTTGCGTGCTCCTTGGCTGACCCAGGGCTATTTCCGTGAGCCAGAGAAGGGTGAGGAGCTCTGGGCGCATGGCTGGCTGCATACCGGCGATGTGGCGACCATCGATGGCATGGGCTTCATCGAAATCCGTGATCGCATCAAGGACGTGATCAAGACCGGTGGCGAGTGGATTTCCTCACTGGAGCTGGAGGACCTGATCAGCCGTCACCCTGTGGTACGTGAAGTGGCAGTGGTTGGGGTGCCTGATCCGCAGTGGGGGGAGCGCCCGTTCGCGCTGTTGGTGCTGCGCGAAGAACAGGGGCTGGATGCCAAAGGCTTGAAGGAGCATCTCAAGCCTTTCGTGGAGCAAGGCCACATCAACAAGTGGGCGATTCCCACGCAGATCGCCCTTGTTACTGAAATTCCCAAGACCAGCGTTGGCAAACTGGACAAGAAGCGCATTCGCGTCGAAATCGCCCAGTGGCTGGAGGCTGGCAGCGCGTTCCTGTCCACGCTGTGAGGTGCGAATTGACTGGCCGGTGAAAGTGACCGCTCAGTCAAACAAGCGTTTGGCTTGCTAATTGCTGTTTCACGTCCATGCTTGGCTAGGGGCAGGGCCTGAAACCTGCGAGCCAGAGTGCCTGGGGGCTGCAAATCACACTTTCGAGGGATCAAGCAGTACCACCTGCTGGCTATAGTCAAAGCATCCATAACAAAAAACACATGGAGTAGCGTCGATGACAACAAAAACAAAACCCTACTGGCGCCTGGCAAAACTGCCGCTGGCCGTCAGCCTCGCTTCCACCCTTGCCGCTCCGGCATTCGGCGTCACTTTCAATATCGGCGAGATCGAAGGCCAGTTCGACTCGTCGCTGTCGGTGGGCGCCAGTTGGTCGACTGAAAAGGCAGATAAAGACCTGATCGGCGTGAATAACGGCGGTCGTGGTCTGTCGCAGACCTCCGATGACGGTCACCTGAACTTCAAGCGTGGTGAGACCTTCTCGAAAATCTTTAAAGGTATCCATGATCTTGAACTGAAGTACGGTGACACCGGCGTATTCGTTCGCGGCAAATATTGGTACGACTTCGAGCTGAAGGACGAGAGCCGTCTGTTCAAGGACATCAGCGATAGCAACCGTAAAGAGGGCGCGCAGTCTTCCGGCGCTGAGATCCTCGACGCCTTCATCTACCACAACTACGCCATCGGTAATATGCCGGGTAGCGTTCGTTTCGGTAAGCAAGTGGTCAACTGGGGTGAGAGTACTTTCATAGGTGGTGGCATCAACGCCATCAACCCCGTTGACGTTTCTGCATTCCGTCGCCCTGGCGCGGAGATCAAGGAAGGTCTGATCCCTGTCAACATGTTCTATGTCGCGCAGAGTTTGACCGACAACCTTTCCATGGAAGCTTTTTACCAGGTTGAATGGGATCAGACCGTGGTGGATAACTGCGGCACCTTCTTCTCTCAGGCGGATATTATTGCGGATGGTTGTGATAACAACTTACCAGTGCTCAGTACGGAGGTTGGTTTGTCTCAATCCTTGGCAGGCCTCGGCCCGTTGGCTCCGGGGGTTGTTGATCTTCTCAAGGACAATGGTGTTTCTTGGAGTAACCCCGATGAAGGGGTTCTGGTTGCCCGTGGCGCTGATCGAGATGCCCGAGACAGTGGTCAGTGGGGTGTCGCATTCCGCTATCTGTTTGAGCCATTGGATACCGAATTCGGTTTCTATGCGATGAATTATCACAGTCGCTTGCCGATATTTAGTGGCGCGGCTGCCGATCCCTCCGTCTATGCATTGTTCATTCCTTCGAATCCCGGCGGTCTTGGTTCGCAGCTAAATGGTATTGGTGTGCCTGGCCCTGCTATCCCAGGCTTGGTGGGGCAATTGGCTCCGCTAGTCGTGGCTGGTAATTCCAAGTACTTTGTGGAGTATCCGGAAGACATTCGTCTTTATGGCTTGAGCTTCTCAACCACTTTGCCAACAGGCACCGCGTGGAGCGGGGAGATCAGCTACCGACCCAACGCACCAGTACAACTGAACTCCACCGATATCCTCTTTGCCGGCATTACGCCGCTTAATCCTAATGTGTCGGTACTGCAGGGCTCTCCCGGCACCGATCTGCATGGCTATCGCCGTAAGGAAATCACTCAGCTTCAAACGACTTTCACTCATTTCTTAGATCAAGTCATGGGCGCAAGTCGTCTGACGTTGGTGGGTGAAATCGGTTGGACCCATGTCGGTGGTTTGGAAAGCAATAGCGAGGCACGTTACGGGCGTGACCCCGTCTTTGGGCCGGGGCCTCTGCCTGGCGGTACTTGCCAAAGCCTGAATACAGGGAATTTGGGTAGTGGTACGGCCGAGAATGTCGGACGCTATTGTGAAAATGACGGTTTCACTACCTCCAACTCCTGGGGCTATCGCGCTCGCGCTATTTGGGAATACCCGAATGCCCTGGCTGGCGTGAATCTGCGTCCAAGTGTCGCATGGTCGCACGATGTGAAGGGCTATTCTCCTGGCCCAGGCGCCAACTTCGAGGAAGGTCGCAAGGCCGTGAGCCTTGGTCTTAATGCCGAGTACCAGAACACCTACACCGCTGATCTGTCGTACACCAACTTCTTCGGTGGTGGAAAGTACAACACTCAGCGTGACCGCGACTTCGTCGCACTCAGCTTCGGTATGAACTTCTAAGCGTCCAGGAATTTCGAGGAATCATGATGCAAATGAAAACAACAAAAAAACTGTGGCAACGCGGTGTCCTGACCCTGTCTCTGCTGGCTACCAGCGTGATGGCGGCGGTGTCGCCCGATGAGGCGGCGAAGCTGGGCAACACCCTGACTCCAGTCGGTGCCGAGATGGCCGGCAATGCCGATGGTTCGATTCCGGCCTGGACCGGCGGTCTGCCGACTAACGCCGGTGTGGTCGATCCGCGTGGCTTTTTGGCCGATCCGTTCGCCAACGAGCAGCCGCTGTTCACCATCACCGCGCAGAACGTCGACCAGTACAAGGACAAGCTGACCCCTGGCCAGCTGGCGATGTTCAAGCGCTACCCGGAAAGCTACAAGATGCCGGTCTATCCGACTCACCGTTCGGCCAGCCTGCCGGCTGCGGTGCTGGAGGCGACCAAGCAGAACGCGGTGAACACCAAGATGGTGGAAGGTGGTAATGGCCTGGAGAACTTCCAGACCGCCAACCCCTTCCCGATCCCGCAGAACGGTCTGGAAGTGATCTGGAACCACATCACCCGCTACCGCGGTGGCAGCGTGCGTCGTCTGGTGACCCAGGCGACTCCGCAGGCGAACGGTTCCTACTCGCTGGTCTACTTCCTAGACGAGTTTGTTTTCCGCGATGCGCTGACCGACTATGACCCGAGCAAGGCCGGCAACGTACTGTTCTACTTCAAGCAGCGCGTAACCGCTCCGTCGCGCCTGGCCGGCAACGTGCTGCTGGTACATGAGACCCTGGACCAGGTGAAGGAACCGCGTCTGGCGTGGCTGTACAACGCCGGTCAGCGTCGTGTGCGTCGTGCCCCGCAGGTGTCTTACGACGGTCCGGGTACCGCCGCTGACGGCCTGCGCACCTCGGACAACCTGGACATGTACAACGGTGCGCCGGATCGTTACGACTGGCAATTGATCGGCAAGAAGGAGATCTATATCCCCTACAATGCCTACAAGCTCGACTCGCCGAACCTGAAGTACGCCGACATCATCAAGGCCGGCCACATCAACCAGGATCTGACTCGTTACGAGCTGCACCGCGTATGGCACGTGACCGCGACCCTGAAGTCTGGCGAGCGTCACATCTACGCCAAGCGTGACTTCTACATCGACGAGGACACCTGGCAAGCCGCTCTGATCGACCACTACGACGGCCGTGGCACCCTGTGGCGTGTAGCTGAGGCGCATGCCCAGTACTACTACGACAAGCAGGTGCCCTGGTATACACTGGAAACCCTGTACGACCTGCTGTCCGGTCGCTACCTGGCCCTGGGTATGAAGAACGAGGAGAAACAAGCCTACGACTTCAACTACAAGGCCTCCAGCAGCGATTACACCCCGGCCGCTCTGCGTCAGGCTGGCGTTCGCTAAAACCTGCCTCAAGCAACACGAAGAAGCCGGCCTTGTGCCGGCTTTTTCGTTACGGACTGTAGCGGGCGCTTCAAATGGCCATTGCAAGTCGCTAGGCTGGGTTCAGATCGAGCCCGCCGATGCACATAGAAGACTTCCAAGAATAGGCCGATGACAGATCTCTCCCGCTCGCCAGGTTTTCCCTACACGCCGGCCACACCGGTGGAAGCGCGTTTCTATCGTCCGCCACTGCCGGCAGGGCATATGCCACGGCCCAGGCTGTGTGAGCGTCTTGAGGAGGGCCTGCAAGGGCGCTTGCTGCTGGTCAGTGCGCCAGCAGGTTTTGGCAAAAGCTCGCTGGCCATCGAGTTCTGCGAACGACTACCCGATCACTGGCACAGCCTCTGGCTCGGGCTGAGCGAGCGCGATCATGATCCGGGGCGCTTCCTCGAGCGTCTCCTGAATGGGCTGCAGCAGTTCTACCCTGGCCTCGGCGAGGAAGCGCTCGGGCTGTTGAAGATGCGCCAGCGCCACCAACCCTTCGCATTCGAGCAGTGGCTTGACGGTTTACTCGATGAGCTGACCCAGCAACTCGATGATGGTCAACCGCTGTTGCTGGTGCTGGACGACTACCATCTGGCGCAGGGGCCGGTGCTGGATCGCTGTCTGCAATTCTTCCTCAATCATTTACCACCTGGTGTGCTGCTGTTGGTCACCAGCCGTCAGCGGCCTGACTGGCACCTGGCGCGCCTGCGTCTATCGAGGCAGTTGCTGGAGCTCAACGAGCAGGATCTGCGTCTGACGGCTGCCGAGCTGGACGCGCTGTTGGCAAGTCAGGGCGCGCGTCTCGAGCAGCAGCAGGTCAGCGGGATTCTGCAGCGCAGTGAGGGATGGATCGCTGGTTTACGACTCTGGCTGCTGGATGTCGAGGAACTGGCGGAAGCTGGCGAGTTGCTTCAACTGCACGGCGGTGAAGGGCTGATCCGTGAATACCTGCTCGAGGAGGTCATCGAGCGGCAGCCCGCCGAGGTGCAACAGTTCCTGTATGACACCGCCTGTATGGAGCGCTTCTGCGCTGAGTTGTGCGATGCGGTTCGTGACAGCCATGACAGCGCCGCGATCATCCGTCATCTGCAGGCCAATCAGGTGTTTCTGGTGCCGCTCGACGAGCAGGGGCACTGGTTTCGCTATCATCACCTGTTCTCCGACCTGCTCAATGCGCGCTCTGCCGACGGATTGAGTCGTTCGCACGGTAGCGCCCACCTGCGTGCCTGTCGCTGGTTTGCTGCGCAAGGCATGCTGGATGCCGCCATTGAGCAGGCGCTGCTGGCGGGGCAGGCTGACGTGGCCGCCAGCCTGGTGCAGAACCTGTCCGAGGAGCAGATGCTGGCGGAACAGAACATCGCCATGCTGCTGCGCTGGAAAACCAATCTGCCGGACGATCTGCTGGCCAGCACACCACGACTGATCATGCTCTATGGCTGGGCACTGGCATTGGCCTGCCAGCTGGATGCCGCCCAAGAGTTGCTTGATCAGCTCGCACGCTTCCTGCCGGCTGCCGAGCCTGCCACCCAGCGCAGCCTGCTGGCGCAATGGCAGGCGCTCGATGGGGTCATCGCCCGTGGCCGTGGCGATGGTGTGCGTGCCGAACTGCAATGCAGCGAGGCCTTGGCCGGTTTACCGGCGGAGCGTTATGGCCCGCATTTCATGTGTCTGTCGGCGTTGTCCAACCTGGCCATGGTGCGTGGCGATCTGTGGCGTGCGCGTGGGCTGAACCGCGACGCCCTGGAGCTGGCACAGCGTATCGACAACCCTCTGCTCGAGGCGCTTGCCCATTATGAGCGGGCTCGTGTGTTGCAGGCCCGTGGTGAGGTGCTGCGCGCGCAGGAGGAAGTGCACCAGGGATTGCTGCTGGTGCAGCGTTTGCCGGCACAGCGTAATTACTCGGTGCGGGCGCGCTTGACGATTTATGAGGGCTATCTGCTCAGTCTGCGTCTGCAGCCTCAGGCCGTGGAACGCTTACGGGTGGGGATTGCCGAAGCCAGGGCTTGCCGCGATGTCGGTGCATTGATTGGCTATTGCGTGCTGGCCAGCCTGGAAGGGCGTGATGGACGGCCAGCCGAAGCGTTTGCGCTGCTGGGTGAGGCCGAACGCTTGATGCATGTCTGGGATGTGCCGGCGATCTACTACCTGGCGATGATCACGCTGATCAAGTGTGAGCTGTGGCTGCGGCAAGGACAGGTGGAGTTGGCTGCCGCCTGGTTGCCTCAGCTGGCGGAAACCTATGGTGAGCAGGGGCGAGCACTGGCGCCGGAGTTTCACCCGCAGCTGGCGTTGCATATCGATCTGCAGCAGGCAGCGCTGGAGCGTTTGCAGGGCGAGCTGGAGCATGCGGAGCGTCGTCTGCGTGCGTTGCAGCAGCGTGCACAGGGGCTGGGTGGTCAATTGGTCGGTCTGGCGGCGCAGGCGCAGCTCGCCCAATTACTGAAGCAGACCGGGCGAGAGCGGGAGGCGCAGCAGCAGCTCGACAGTTGTCTGGATCTCGCTCAAGGCGGTGCGTTGCTACCTTTCATCGAGCTGTTACAGCATCAGCCGCGATGGCTGCGCGAGCGTCTGCAGTTGCGTCCGCCGTGTCCGCTGTGCGACGCGCTGCTCGTGCAGTTGCCAGGCAGTCGGGATTCGGACGAGGAGGTGGTAGCAGAGGAGGGCGGCCTGACGGAAAAACTCAGTGGCCGCGAGTTGGCCGTGCTGCAGTTGATCGCGCGTGGCTGTTCCAATCAGGAGATCAGCGAGCGTCTGTTCATCTCCCTGCACACGGTCAAGACCCATGCCCGTCACATCAACAGCAAGCTCGGCGTCGAGCGGCGCACTCAGGCAGTGGCGCGGGCTAAGGGCCTCGGTCTGCTGCGCTGATCTGGGCATTGCAGCAGCCGATCAAGACGGTGCTTGGCTCAACCTAGGTTGGGCGGTGTTTGGCGCCCACTCATGCTCTGATCACGGATACCTACTGCAAGTGTCGAGGTATCGCGCATGTCTGCCAATAGACTGTCTCTGCAACCGCCGTTGGCTGCAGGCTTCGCCCGTCTGGGCTTCGGGCCTCTGCCGCTGGAGCGCCTGAAATCGCGTTATGGCAATGCTGCTCAGGGTTCTCGCTATGTCGAGATTGACGGCTTCAATGTCCATTACCGTGACGAAGGCAGCCGTGACAAACCGGCGTTGGTACTGATCCATGGCGTGGTCGCTTCTCTGCACACCTGGGATGGGTGGGTGCAGGCCTTCGCCCCGCATTACCGCATCATCCGCTTCGACGTTCCGGGCTTCGGCCTCACCGGTCCGGCGCGCGACGGCGTCTACTCGGTCGAGCGCATGATGCATGTGTTTGGCCAACTGCTCGATTACCTGCAGGTGGACAAGGCGCATGTCGCCGGCAACTCCCTCGGTGGCTATATCGCTTGGAACTTCGCCCTGACGCAGCCGCAGCGCGTTGGCAAGCTGGTGCTGATCGACCCGGCCGGCTATCCGATGCACAAGGTGCCTTGGATGATCGCCGCCGCTGCGCTGCCCGGCGCTACTGTCGCCATGCCGATGTGGATGCCGCGCGCCTTGATCGCCCAGGGCATCAAGGAGGTGTACGGTGAGCCAGGACGAATCAAACCAGGCGTGGTCGACCGCTACTACGACCTGTCGCGGCGCCCAGGCAACCGCCGCGGCATGATGGATATCTTCCGTGTGCTGTTGAAGGTCAACAAGGAAGAACTCCACACGACGCCAGAGCGGGTCGCGCTGATCAAGGTGCCTACTCTGCTGATGTGGGGTGATCGTGATCGTTGGATCTCACCCAGGCACGTGCCGTTGTGGCAGCGCGATTTGCCGGGCATTCAGGTCAAGGTCTACCCCGGTGTCGGGCACATTCCCATGGAAGAGATTCCCGAGCAGAGCGCCGCCGATGCAATGAAATTTCTGCTGGGTTGAGCTTGCCCTGGAAAGGCCCAGAGACAATCCGGGCTTGTTTGTATTACGTGGCAGGTGCTGCGTTTCAGGCGGCTCCGGCCTGAATCAGCGGGGTACCGTCAAACTCCTCGCGGGTGGCGTGCAGCAGATCCAGGTTGTTGTGCTTCCAGGGGTGGAAACCGTCCTTGAAGAAATCCAGATAAGTGCGGATCAGCGGGCGGAACACGCCTTCCTTGCCCCACATCCAGCGAATGCCGTCGCGCCAGACGCGCCAGTTCCACAGCAGGCCGTCGACCTTGAGCATGTGTGCCAAGCCACGGGTGGTATCGAGCACGAAGAAAAAAGTGCCCATGAGCATTGCCCGCCGCAGCAGCTTGCGGCTGCCGCACACCTGGTTGTAGACATCGAAGGCCACCGCCTTGTGCTCGGTCTCCTCGAGCGCGTGCCAACGCCACAGGCGAGCCAGGGTCGGATGAGCGTCGACCATGTATGCGTTATTTCTCAGCAGGCCATCGGCCATGATCGCGGTAATGTGTTCCAGCGCTGCGGTTGCGGCCAACTGGCGTTGTGGCGAGAACTTCTTCTGGGTGTAGCGGATGCGCGTCTGGGCGCGTTTCTCGATGCGCTCTACGTCGTAACCCAGGTCGCGCAGGCGCTGGCTGTATTCGAGATGTTCACGGCTGTGGTGGCCTTCCTGGCCGATGAAACCGCGAATCTGTTCATTGAGTACCGGGTCGTCGATGCGGTTGCGGAAATGGCGTACCGAGTCGATGAAGAAACGCTCGCCGTCGGGAAACAACACCGACATGGCATCGAACAAATGGGTCTTGAAGGCGTCGCCGCCGTTCCAGTGGCGCGGCAGCGGGTTGGGCAGATCGAAATCCATGTGCCTGGGACGAATCTGCAATCCTTCCGGTGTAGTGCTGGCCATGAGAACTCCATTGCGCTGTTTGACTGGTTCCCACTATGGGCGTCATAAGCCGCTGGGGACAGGTTCGTAACAGCCAAGGTGACAGTCATATCCGGCCAGTGCGTTATTCCAGCAGAAAGTTGGGGCAGCAGCAGGGCAGCGAGCATGGATTCGCTGAGCTAAGGTTCGCAATCGGGAAGGTCATTTGCGGCCAGTCGCCAGAACAACGAACCCATGAAACAAACCCTCAACTTCACCGCCGAACTGGTTCCCGTTGCCTACGCCGAGGCATTGCTGGCGCTGGCCGAAGAGCTCGGCCTGGCGCGTGCCGAGCTGTTTGCCGCCGCGCGGGTACGCCCAGAGGTGCTTGGCAGTCCCAATGGTCGACTGTCCTTTATCGACTTTCACCATCTGACTCAGGCTGCGTTGGAGCGGTGCGGCGAACCGGCACTTGGCCTGGTACTGGGCCAGCGCCTGAACGTCTCCACCCATGGCATTCTCGGTTACGCGGTGCTGTCCAGCGCCAATTTGGGCAAGGCGCTGCAGTTCGCCCTGAAGTACTACCGCGTGCTCGGTCTGTCCTTCGAGCTGGAACTCGTAGAGCAGGGCGAGGATGTGGAATTGCGCGCCATCGAGTCTTTCCCCATGGGGCCGCAATCGCGCTTTACCGCCGAGGGCCTGCTGACCAGCATTCACACCATTGCACGTTTTCTCCTGGGGGAAGAGCTACAGGGCTTGGCCGTCGGTTTCGCTCATCCTGCACCGGAGTACGCCGAGCGCTATGCCGAGGTGTTCGGTGTGGCCGCGCAGTTCGAGCAGCCCTGTCATTGGCTGCGCCTGCCGCGGCACTATCTGCAGCGGCCCATGGCCCTGGCCAACCCGGCCACGGTGCAGATGTGCGAGCAGCAGTGCGAAGCCCTGTTGGCCAGCCTCGACGTGCAGGACGGCCTGCTCACACGGGTGCGCCGATTGTTGTTGGCACGACCAGGTGACTTTCCTGATCTTGAAAGCGCCGCGAGTGCCCTGCATACCAGTGGACGCAGCCTGCGCCGGCACCTGGCGCAGATGGGTATCAGCTATCAGCAGGTGCTCGACGACGTGCGCAAACGGCTGGCCCTGCAGTACCTGAGCACCACGCATTTGCCGCTGTATGAAATTGCCCAGTTGCTGGGTTTCAGCGACCCGTCCAACTTCCGCCGTGCATTCCGCAAATGGACCGGTAAACTGCCCGGCGATTACCGAAATGAGGTGCCCTGATGAGTTCTGTAGAACGTCCCGCCCTGATCCGCGAAACCTTCCCAGTAGGCCCCTTGCAGTGCAACTGCACCATCATCGGCGACCCGATTACCAAGAGGGCCATCGTCGTCGATCCGGGTGGCAATCCCGATCTGATCATGGCGCGTCTGGAGGCGCATGGTCTCAAGGTCGTGAGCATCATCCACACCCATGCGCACCTCGATCACTTTCTTGCTTCGGGGCAGATGAAGGAGAAAACCGGTGCCACGCTGCACCTGCACAAGGAAGATCAGTTCCTCTGGGACAATCTGGAGATGCAGTGCAGCATGTTCGGTGTGCCTTACACGCCTGTGCCGGCACCGGACAAATGGCTGGCCGATGACGAGGAGCTGGCCTGTGGCTGCGGCGTGGCCTTGCATACGCCAGGGCACACGCCGGGTTCGATGAGCTTCTGGTTCGAGGACGCCAAGTTGCTGATCGCCGGTGACACGCTGTTCCGTCGCGGTATCGGGCGTACCGACCTGTGGGGCGGTGATTACGCGACCATCGAGCGTTCGATCAAGCAGCGCCTGTACAGCCTTGACGAGGATGCCACCGTGGTCACAGGGCATGGCCCGGATACCCGCCTTGGCGACGAAATGCGTGAGAACCCCTTTATTCGTGCGTGACAGGGCACTAAAGGCAGCGCTGGAACTCAAAGAGCCATCACCCACCGTTCATGGAGATTCCTTCATGTTCCGTCTTTCTCTGATTGCCCTTTGCTCGTCCGCGCTGTTGCTTGGCGGCTGCGCCTCGCAGAACCCCTATGACCAGAGTGCACCGAGCTCCAACCGCACCGCCACCTACGGTGGTATCGGGGCGCTGGCCGGCGCGGCTGCCGGTGCGCTGATCAACCATGACAACCGCGGCAAGGGCGCGCTGATCGGCGCGGCCGTGGCTGGCGCCGCGGCGGCAGGTTATGGCTACTACGCCGACAAGCAGGAAGAAGAGCTGCGCCGCAGCATGCAGGGCACCGGCGTCGAGGTGCAGCGCCAAGGCGATGTGATTCAGTTGATCATGCCGGGCAACATCACTTTCGCCACTGACTCGGCGCAGATCGCCAGCAGCTTCTATCAGCCGCTGAACAACCTGGCCAATTCCTTCCGCCAGTACAACCAGAACAGCATCGAGGTGGTCGGGCATACCGATAGCACCGGCTCGCATAGCCACAACATGGGGCTGTCGCAGCGTCGTGCGCAGAGCGTGGCCGACTATCTGTTGGCGCAGGGGGTGGACCCCAGCCGCTTGAGTACCCGTGGTATGGGGCCGGATCAGCCGGTGGCCAGCAACGCCACCGTTGAAGGTCGTGCGCAGAATCGCCGGGTCGAAGTAACGCTGCGACCGCTGCCCGGTGTGCAGTAAGGTACGTATCGGGTCGATCTGCTCTGCTTCGCAGTTCTGATAGCCCCAGGCTGATAAGCTTGGGCGGAACTTCACCGCGCCTTGGCGGTTCGAAGGCTGCGGCATGTCTGCCCGATACCAGAAGAAATCCTAAGGAAATGTTATGAAGACCAGGCGTAATCTGATCGCAGCCACTGCGCTCATGGCCTTGCTGGCCGGCTGTACCACCAACCCTTACACCGGCGAGAGCCAGGCCGGCAAAGCCGGCATCTATGGCGGTATTGGCGCCGCGACCGGCGCGGTGATCGGTGCTGCGACTTCTAGCAAAAAGGACCGCACCAAAGGCGCGCTGATCGGTGCAGCCGTCGGTGGCGCCGCCGGTGGTGGTTACGGCTATTACGTCGACACCCAGGAGGCCAAGCTGCGCCAGACCCTGCAGGGCACCGGCGTGCAGGTGCAACGCAACGGCGATGATCTGAAACTGATCATGCCGGGCAATATCACCTTCGCCAGCAACTCGGCGGATATCTCCAGCAGCTTCTACCCGACCCTCAATTCACTGGTGCTGGTGTTCAAGGAGTTCAACAAGAACGGTGTGAACATCGTCGGTCACACCGACAGCACCGGTTCGCAGGAGCTTAACCAGAGCCTGTCGCAGCGTCGCGCTCAGAGCGTGGCCAACTACCTGACCGCCAACGGCGTGCCGGGTCAGCGCATCTCTGCATACGGTGCTGGTCCGAGCCAGCCGATTGCCAGCAACGCCACCGATGCTGGTCGTGCGCAGAACCGTCGTGTCGAGATCAACCTGCGTCCGCTTTAAGGCCTCGTCGCGTTGAATCAAAGCCTCCCTCCGGGAGGCTTTTTTATGTCGCTGACATTCACGGCTGCGGACGTATTCCACTGAGGCGTCAGAGGGCGTTTGCGGCAATGTCCGTGACCGCCCGTCGAGTCTCTTCTGGCAAAAGGCCACTCATTCAAATCCTGACTAGAATGCTTGCTGTGGTTCTGTGATGTCCGCGTGCGGATGTACCGTGCGCGTTGGTTCTGGATGACCGAAGGAGAGCGAATGGACGACAGAGCTGTCGAGCGGCCGCCAAGGCCCTGGACGCCGCTGCTGGTTGCACTTGGCCTGCTACTGGGGTTGGGTGGCCTGATTTTCTGGCAGTGGAATACTTTGCAGGAGCGAGAGCGCGAGAACAGTCAGCGCCGCTTTCAGCTGGAGGCTCAGGACGTAAGCCAGCGGGTGCTGGCGCGTATGCGCACATACGAGATGGTCCTGCGCGGCGTATCCGGGCTGATGATAGGCAGTGATCAAGTCTCGCTCGCCGAGTGGGAGCGCGCTCTGGATCAGTTGCAGGTTCAGGATCGCTACCCTGGCATTCAGGCCGTGGCCTGGTCACGTTATCTGCTGCCGGAGCAACTGACTGACTTTGCCGCCGAGGTGGCTGCCGACGGTCGCCTCGACTATCAAATCTTCCCTTCTGGTGAGCGTGAGCATTATTTGCCCATTGATTACGTCAGCCCCGTGGATTGGCGCAATCGGCGCGTGCTTGGCTTCGACATGCTCAGCGAAGCAGTGCGGCGGACGGCTATCGAGCGCAGTGTAGAGACTGGCGAAGCCAGCCTCAGCGCGCCGCTGATCTTGCGTCAGGAGGTCGATGTAGACGTGCAGTCTGGCGTACTGCTCTACCTGCCGGTGTTTCGCCCAGGGTTACCCGTCAATACCGCAGAACAGCGGCGATCTGCATTGCTGGGCCTGGTGCATGGGGCTTTTCGCAGCCATGACCTGATCGATGGGATTCTTGGCGCTCAGACGCGTTTGTTCGACATCGTTCTGAAAGATCCGCAGGCAACTGACCTTCAGCTGCTCAGCGGCGAAACCAAGGCCAATGGCTGGCAGCCGAGATTTCGCAGTCAGCAGGAGTTATCCCTGTATGGCCGCACCTGGGCGCTTGAGGTGATAGGCACCCCTGAATACGAGCGCAGCCTGGTCGATCGCAGCAGCATGCTCGGTCTCTGGGCGGGGCTGGCCGCAACGCTGTTGCTGTCGATTCTGGTCGGCGGCTTTCTCTATCAGCGCGACCGCAAGCTGCAGATCAGTGAGCGGGCTGCCGTGGCCCTGCGCGAGCGCGAAGAGCGCTTTCGTCTATTGGTCGAACGGCTGCCGGTGGCGACCCTGCTCTGTGATGACAGGGGCCGCATCGAAATGGCCAATCGCAGCGCTGCCGAGCTGTTCGACTGCCCGCTCAATGCCTTGCCGGGTGAGACCGTGTTGCGCGTGCTGCCCAATATCGAGTCGCCGAAAGACCTGCAGGAGCAGTTGGCCGAGAGTGACGAACGCATGGTGCGCACGTTACGCGGTGAGTCGATTCCGGTCAGCATCAGCCTCAACCCGCTGCACGAGGGCAGCAGCTACCTGATCAACCTGGTGGACCTGCGTGCGCGCAAGGTGGCCGAGGAGCGTTTTCGTTTGGTGGTCGAGGCTTCGCCCAATGCCATCGTGCTGGTCGATGCGCTGGGGCGCATCGCCATGGTCAATCGACAGACCGAGCTGCTGTTCGGGTACGAGCGGCAGATGTTGCTCGGCGAGCCGGTGGAAATGCTCCTGCCGGCGGCGCAGCGTGGCAGCCATGTGGCGCTGCGTCGTGGTTACCAGGCCATGCCCGAACAGCGCCGCATGGGCGGCAATCGCGAGCTGTTCGGGCAGCATCGTGAAGGCCGCATGATTCCTCTGGAGGTCGGCCTGTCACCCATTCGCAGCGGCGATGAAAACCTGGTGCAGGCGGTGATCATCGATATCAGCGAGCGCAAGGCGGCCGAGCAGAAATTGCGAGAGCAGGCCGAGCAACTGTTGTTGGCCAACCGCTACAAGTCCGAGTTCCTCGCCAACATGTCCCATGAGCTGCGCACGCCGCTCAACAGCATCCTGATTCTCAGCGATCAACTGCGCCAGAATCTGGCGGGCAATCTCACCGAGAAGCAGACCAAGCACGCCGATATCGTGCACCGCGCTGGCAGCGATCTGCTGCAACTGATCAACGATGTACTCGACCTGGCCAAGGTCGAATCGGGGCGCATGCAGCTCAAGCTGGAGCCGATCAACATGCAGGACGTGCTGGTGGAGCTCGATGCCAGCCTGCGGCCGATGGCCGAACTCAAGGGCTTGCGTCTGCACACCCAGCTGGAGGCCGGGGTACCACGCGTCATTCACACCGACCGTGTGCGTCTGCATCAGATCCTGCGCAATCTGCTGTCCAACGCGCTGAAGTTCACCGACCAGGGTGAGGTCACGCTGAGCGTCAGCAGTCAGGGGCGCCAGGAGGATGAGCGCGAGCTGCTCTGCTTCAGCGTGCGTGATACCGGCATTGGCATCGATCCGGCCCAGCACGAGCAGGTCTTCCAGGCTTTTCAGCAGATCGATGGTTCTACCAGCCGGCGTTTCGGCGGTACCGGCCTGGGGCTGGCCATCACCCGTCAGCTGGTGCTGGCCCTGGATGGCGACATCAGCCTGCAGAGCGCGCCGGGGCAGGGTTCTACCTTCACCGTCAGATTGCCGGTGCAGGCGGGCTCGCTCAGTGTCGAAGCGCCACTCGAGGGGCCGCAGCGTGCAGGTGACGGCCCGCCGCTGTTGATCATCGAGGACGATGCCAATTTCGCCGCAGTGATCGCCGAGGAGGCTCATGCTCACGGCTTCTCCAGCGTGCACTGCCGCACCGGGTTACAGGCGCTGGGACTGCTGCAGCAGGAATCGTTCAATGCGGTGATCCTCGACATCCTGCTTCCCGATCTCAGTGGCTGGCAGCTGTTTCGGCGTCTGCGCGCCCAGCCGAACCATCGGCATACGCCGGTGCACATTATTTCCTGCGTCCCACAACCGGTGGGTTGGAACGACGATGGCACCCGCTATCTGGTCAAACCCATCGGCCGCGATGAGTTGGAGCAGGTGTTCATCGAGCTGCAGCACGGTGCGCAGCAGGAGCAGGCATTGTTGTTGGTGGAGGATGTCGAGATAGAGCGCGAGCACTATCACGAGCAGTTGACGGAGCTGGGCTTCCAGGTCATCGCCTGCGCCGATGGCGAGCAGGCACGCGAGGCCTATGCGCAGGGCCAGTTCTGCGCGCTGGTGATCGATCTCGACCTGCCGGATCAGGACGGTTTTGCCCTGCTCGACAGTCTCAACCAGTTGCGCACGTTGCAAGGTACGCGCGTGGTGATCAACACCGGTGTGGACGTCACTCAGCAGACCCTGCAACGGCTGCGGCGCTATAGCGCCGTGGTGGTGCGCAAGCACGGTGACGACACCGACGCGTTGTGCCAGGCGGTACAGGGCTTTCTCGGTGACGTGCGTGCGCCGCAACCGGCCCATGCACGGCTCAACCCGTTACAGGGCAAGCGCATTCTGCTGGTGGATGACGACGTGCGTAACGTCTATGCACTGACGGCGCTGCTGGATGAAGTGGGGTTGCGCGTCAGCTCCGCCAAGGACGGCCTGGAAGCCATCGCCAGTTACCAGCGTGATCCCTTCGACCTGATTCTGATGGATATGGCCATGCCCAATATGGATGGCTACACGGCCACGCGGCTGCTCAAGCAGGAGCACGGCTGCGTGATCCCCATCATTGCGCTCACGGCCCATGCCATGAAGGGCGATCGCGAGAAGTGCATCACCGCTGGCGCGGATGACTACATGGCCAAGCCGATCAAGCGTGATGAGCTGCTGGCACTGCTGGAGCGCTGGCTGGCGATGCCGACCATGCCTTCGCCCGGCGATGGACTACCCTGATGACAGGAGTGACTGGTGCAAGGGCAGATGGATAGGGGAGTGACGATGGCCCAGGCGCAGAGCAAGAACGCCGCCGTACCCGCCAAGCAGGTTCTGCTGGTGGTGGATGACCGTGTAGAGAACCTCGAGGCCATGCAGGCGCTGCTCGAAGATGGAGAGTGGCTGCTGCGCTGTGCCAGTTCCGGCGAAGAGGCCCTGCGCTGTCTGCTCGAAGAGGATGTGGGGCTGGTGCTGCTGGACGTGCAGATGCCGGGTATGGACGGCTTCGAAGTCGCCCGGTTGATGCGCGGCAACCCGCGTACGCGGCTGACGCCGATCATCTTCGTGTCCGCCATCGCGCAGACCCACGATGCCGTGCTGCGTGGTTACAGCACTGGCGCCGTGGACTTCGTGCTCAAACCTTTCGATTCCAGCGTGCTGCGCCACAAGATTCAGAGCCTGCTGGAGCACGAGCACAATCGCTGCGAATTACAGACACTTTCACAGCAGCTCGAGCGCGCCAGGGCATTTAACGCCTCGGTGCTGGCCAACGCCGCCGAGGGTATCCTGGTGGTCGGCGAGGATGGTCGCATCCAGTTCGCCAACCCGGCCATGGCGCAGATGCTCGATGGCGAGGTAGGCGATCTCGAGGGCGCCGATCTGCTGTCGTTTCTCAAGAATCCGGCCAGCGAAGACGGTTGGCAGCAATCGGAGTTCTATCTGCACTTCAGGCGCGAGGCGACCTACCGCGTGCATGAAGCGATCATGCGCACGCTCAAGGGTGGTTGCCTGCCTGTGGCGTTGTCCTGTTCGCCACTGCCGCGGCCGCAACGCGCGATGGTATTGATCGCGTTGGACATGTCGGTGGTGCGCAATCTGCACGCGCAGTTGGAGTCGCAGGCGGTCACTGACGCGCTGACCGGCCTGCTCAATCGCCGTGGCTTTCATCTGGCGTTGGAATCGGCGTTGGCGCGTATCGAACGCAGCGGTCAGCGGGTTGCGGTGCTGTACCTGGACCTGGACGGTTTCAAACGCATCAATGACTCGCTGGGTCATGATGTCGGCGATCAGCTGCTGCGCCGCGTCGGTGAGCAGCTCAAGGCGTGCTTGCGCCCCTACGACAGCCTGGCACGCATCGGTGGTGACGAGTTCACTGCGCTGCTGGACAACCTCGGTCACCCCGAGGATGCGGCCAAGGTCGCGGAGAAGCTGATCGAACTGGTCTCGGTGCGGCATAACCTTGATGGTGTGGATTTCACCCTCGGCGCCAGTGTCGGCATCGCCTGCTTTCCCGAGTGCGGGCAGAGCGTCGAAGGCCTGTTACGCTCCGCCGACATGGCGATGTACGAAGCCAAGCGCGCCGGTCGCCAGCAATACCGCTTCTTCTCACCGGAGATGAACGGCCGCGCGCGGTCGCGGCTGATGCTCGAAGAAAGCCTGCGTCACGCCATCGAGAACGATGACTTCGTGCTGGTCTATCAACCCCAGTTCCATCTCGATAGCGGGCGCCTGCGCGGCTTCGAGGCCTTGCTGCGCTGGCAGCATCGTGTCGCTGGCACTGTGGCACCGAACGTGTTCATTCCACTGCTCGAAGAAACCCGCCTGATCAATCGTCTCGGTGAGTGGATCTTCCGTGAGGGCGCCAGGCAGTTGGCGGACTTCAAGCAACAGTTTGGCGAAGACATGGTGCTCAGCCTTAACGTCAGCCCGGTGCAGTTCGGTATGCCGCAACTGGTGACTGATCTGCAGCGTGTGCTCGACGCCCACGGACTGAAGCCCAGTCAGCTGGAGGTGGAAGTGACCGAGAGTGCGCTGATGCAGGACCTGGAGCTGACCCAGGCGCAGCTGCGTCAGCTGCGTGAGCTGGGGGTGAAGATCGCCATTGATGACTTCGGCACCGGTTACTCGTCATTGGCCTATCTGCGTCATTTCGAACTGGACACGCTGAAGATCGACCGTCTGTTCGTCTCCAACATGCTCGACTCACCGCGTGATGCCGCGGTGGTCAGCACCATCATCGATCTTGGTCGGCATCTGGGGCTGGAGGTCATCGCCGAGGGTGTCGAAACTCAGGCGCAGCGCGAGTGGCTGACGCGGCACCACTGCAACATCATGCAGGGCTTTCTGGTGGCGCCGGGTGTGCCGGCCGGCACCGCGATGCAGGTGCCGGCACAGCTGGATTGGAGCAGGCTGCCGCTGCCGCGCGGCGAATGAAGAGCTCTTCTAAAAACTACCTGCGTTGTCATCGCTGCGTTAAAAACAAGCTCAAAGTGCTCATTTACAATTCGTAAACTCCGCCTTTTCGCTTGTTTTTGCCTTGCGCTGACTGCCTCGTTAACGTTTTTAGAGGAGCCCTGAAGCGCCAGGCGCGTTTCAGGCTTGCTGGTGAAGGCTGGCGAGCTCCGCGTCTTTCTCTTCCCACAGACGATTGACCCACTGCTGGAATGCCAGGCGGTAGTCGTCGTCCTGATCGTAGTTGCGGCCGATGAATTCGCGCGGAATATCGACCTGCCTGAAAATCACCTGCACAGCATCTAGGCGGCCACAGAGCAGGTCCCAGAAGCCCGGCACACCGTGGGGATAGTGGATGGTGACATTGACGATGGCATGCAGCTGTTCACCCATTGCGTCGAGCACGAAGGCGATGCCGCCTGCCTTGGGCTTGAGCAGGTACTTGAACGGCGACTGCTGTTGCGCATGCTTGGCCGGAGTCAGGCGGGTACCCTCGAGGAAGTTGAATACCGCCACGGGATTGGTCTTGTAACGCGCGCAGGCCTTGCGCGTGGTGGCCAGGTCCTGGCCACGCTTTTCCGGGTACTTGGCCAGGTATTCCTTGCTGAAGCGCTTCATGAAGGGAAACTCCAGCGCCCACCAGCACAGGCCGATCACCGGTACCCAGATCAACTCCTGCTTGAGGAAGAATTTCAGCAGCGGCATGCGCTGGTTGAGCAGGTATTGCAGCACCAGGATGTCCACCCAGCTCTGGTGGTTGCTGGTCACCAGATAGGAATGACGGGTATCGAAGCGCTCCAGCCCCTGAACCTTCCATTCGATGTGGCCAACCAGGCGCATCCAGAATTTATTGATACCGATCCAGCTTTCGGCGATGCCGTGCATGACGAAGCGCAGCGCGCGCTGGATCGGCGCGAAGGGCAGCAGCAGTTTGAGCAGGGCGACGAAGAACAGCGGCCAGCACCAGAACAGGGTATTGAGAGCCAGCAGCAGGCTCGCGATCAGGCCGCGCAGCGGCGCGGGAAGAAAGTGCAGCATCGGGCGAACGCCTCCATAAGCAGGCTGCACGTCCGGCGGGCAGCCTGAGAAAGGGGCTTTCTCTGCGCCCCGTATCAGTCGAAAGAGCTGCGGCGTTCCGTGCAGCGAGCTGGTTCGGCGCCAAGGGTAACGGTTGTGCACTGACCTGCAAGTGCCAGTGTTGACTTGTGGGTCTCGCCGGCTTGTAGGGTGCGCCGTGCGCACCGGCTATTGTGGCCGGCGCGCCCCCCAGCTTTCCATGGTGCGCACGGCGCACCCTACGACCTCTCTAGCTCGGTAGATCGGCCGCCTGAATGGCCGTCAGTGCGATGGTGTAGACGATGTCGTCGACAAGCGCACCGCGCGACAGGTCGTTCACCGGCTTGCGCAGGCCCTGCAGCATAGGCCCGACACTGATGCACTCGGCGCTGCGCTGCACTGCCTTGTAGGTGGTGTTGCCGGTGTTCAGATCAGGGAACACGAACACCGTGGCGCGACCGGCTACCGGGCTGTTTGGCGCCTTTTGCCGGCCGACGCTCTCGATGGCCGCGGCGTCGTACTGCAGCGGGCCGTCGAGTAGCAGGTCCGGGCGTTTTTCGCGGGCCAGGCGGGTCGCGGCCCGTACCTTTTCCACCTCCTCGCCGCTGCCGGAATCACCAGTGGAGTAGCTGAGCATGGCCACCCGCGGCGGAATGCCGAAGGCCTGCGCCGAGGCGGCGCTCTGCAGGGCGATCTCCGCCAGCTGTTCGGCGTTGGGATCAGGGTTCACGGCGCAGTCGCCGTAGACCAGCACCTGGTCGGGCAGCAGCATGAAGAACACCGAGGACACCAGGTTGTAACCCGGTGCGGTCTTGATCAGCTGCAGCGCCGGGCGAATGGTGTTGGCGGTGGTGTGAATGGCGCCAGACACCAGGCCGTCCACTTCGTCCAGTGCCAGCATCATGGTGCCGAGCACCACGGTGTCCTCCAGCTGCGCCTCGGCCATCGGCGCGTTGAGGCCCTTGCCCTTGCGCAGCTCGACCATCGGCTCGATGTAGCGACCGCGAATCAGGTCCGGGTCGAGAATTTCCAGGCCTTCCGGTAGCTCGATACCCTGTGCTCGGGCGACAGCCTGCACCTCTTCCGGCTTGGCCAGCAGCACGCAGCGGGCAATGCCGCGCGCCTGGCAGATGGCGGCTGCCTGAACGGTGCGTGGCTCGCTGCCCTCGGGCAGGACGATGCGCTTGGCGGCGGCCTTGGCGCGTTGCACCAGCTGGTAGCGGAAGGCCGGGGGTGACAGGCGCAGCTCGCGTGGTGTGCCGCAGCGCGCGCTCAACCAGTCATGATCGATATGCCCGGCAACGAAGTCGGAGACCTTCTCCGCGCGCTCGCGGTCATCCAGGGGGATTTCCTTGTTCAGACGGTTGAGGTTGGTGGCGGTATCGTAGGAGCCGGTGCTCACGGTCATCACCGGCAGGCCGCTGGCCAGGGCACCCTGGCACAGCTCCATGATGCGTGGGTCGGGGGCGAAATCGCTGCACAACAGCAGGCCGGCCAGCGGCACACCGTTCATCGCCGCGAGGCTGGCGGAGAGAATGATGTCGTCACGATCACCCGGCGTTACCACCAGAGTGCCCGGCTTGAGCAGTTGTACGCTGTTGGCCACGGCGCGGGCGCAGAGCACGATCTTGAGCATGCGTCGCTGCTCGTAATCGCCTGCGTTGAGGATGCGCGCGCCGAGCAGCTCGGCGATGTCCTTGGTGCGTGGCGCGTTCAGTTCGTCCTGCCAGGGAATGCAGCCGAGCAGTCGAAAATCCTGGCTCTTGAGCAGTGGTGAGAGTTCCAGCAGGCGCTCGGCAAAGGCAGAGATGCCATCCTCGCTGCGCACCTTGTTGAGAATCACGCCGAGCACCTTCGGGTCCTTCGGCCCGCCGAACAGCTGCGCCTGGATTTCGATGCGGTCGGACAGTTCGGTGAGGTTCTCGTCTTCCGGGGCGCTGACCAGGATCACGTCGGCATCCAGGCTCTTGGCCAGGTGGAAATTGACCCGTGCGGCGTAGCTGGCGTGGCGCGTCGGTACCATGCCTTCGACGACGACCACGTCCTTGCCGACTGCCGCCTGCTGGTAGAGGCTGATGATCTCTTCCAGCAGTTCATCCAGTTGGCCGTCGCCGAGCATGCGCTCGACATGGCTGAGCGGCAGCGGCTTGGGCGAGTTCAGGCCGTGGGTGCGGGCGATCAGCTCGCTGGAACGCTCCGGGCCGAGGTCGCCGGCATGCGGTTGGGCGATGGGCTTGAAGAAGCCGACCTTGAGACCGCTGCGCTCCAGCGCGCCTACCAGGCCGAGGCTGATGGAGGTAAGGCCGACACCGAAACCGGTGGGGGCGATGAAGAAGGTATGCATTAAAAAGCCTCAGTCGAGCAGGGCAAGGGTATCGAGGGCGATCTGCCGCTCTTCATTGGTGGGTACCACCAGCACGCGCGGGTGACCGTCGGCATGAATGGCACCGGCGACGCCGCGCACGCAGTGGGCGTTGGCCTGGGCATCCAGCTGCAGCCCGAGCAGGCTGAGATGGTTCACGGTCTTGCTGCGGATCAGCGTCGAGTTCTCGCCGATACCGCCGGTGAAGATCAGGCCATCGAGACGGCGTAGCGCGCAGCTCATCGCCGCCAGCGATTTGGCCAGGCGATAGCAGAACACCTCGATGGCCAGGGTGGCGCCGGCATGGCCTTGTTCGCGGGCCTGCTCCAGCGTGCGCATGTCGTTGGACAGGCCGGACAGGCCGAGCAGGCCGCTGTCCTTGTTGAGCATGCTGTCGATCCGCTCCAGGCTCCAGCCCAAGGTGCGCGCTAGGTGGCCGTGCAGGTTAGGGTCGACATCGCCGCTGCGTGTGCCCATCACCAGGCCCTCCAGCGGCGTCAGGCCCATGCTGGTGTCGCGGCTGTGGCCATTTTCCACGGCGCAGGTGGAGCTGCCATTGCCAAGGTGCGCGACCAGCCAGCTGCTGGCGTCGTATGCCAGGTCGCTCATCTGCGCGGCCTGGCGGCTGACATAGTGGTGACTGGTGCCGTGGAAGCCATAGCGGCGCACGCCGTGTTCGGCGTAGAGCGCCTGCGGTACGGCGTAGCGGTAGGCGTGCTCGGGCAGGCTTTGATGAAAGGCGGTATCAAATACCGCCACCTGGACCAGGTCCGGGAACAGCTTCATCGCCGCCTCGATACCCTGCAGATTGGCCGGGTTATGCAGCGGGGCCAGCGGCGCGACCTGGCGGATCGCTTGCAGGCTGGTGGCGTCCACACGAGAGGCCCCGGAGAAGTGCTCGCCGCCATGCACCACGCGGTGGCCGATGCCGTGCAGCTTGCCGGCTGCGGCTTGCTGTACCACAGGTAGAAGATGAGACAGGGCCAGGCGGTGGTCAGCGCCCGGCAGTACCAGGCTGTCCTTTTGCTCACCTTGTTGCCAGTGCAGCACCGCCTCGGGGCTGCCAAGACGCTCGGCCAGGCCGCTGAGCATGAAGGTTTCCTGCGCTTCGTTGACCAGGGCGAACTTGATCGACGAGCTGCCGCAGTTGATCACCAGAATGTTGCGTGCAGACATTTAGACTTCCTTGGATTCATCGTGCGACCGATCCATGGCACACCAACCACAGGGGAAGAGGCTTCCCAGCGTGACTTGGCGCTGCTCTGGATCGAGTACCCAGGGCCGATTCTGCCAGGGTGGTCGGTGGCGTACATGCTGAGTATGGCCACAAGACAAGACTGCCACCCAGTCGCCGTCATCGTCCTGACGAAAATCAACGATGCGCACGGCCCGTTTGTCCGGGCTCGGGTCGCAATCCAGGCTGGCGTTGGTTAAACTTGCCCGTTCATTTATCTTTCGCAAAAGGTCTCCCCATGCTGATCGCCGCCAACAAGGCCGTCTCCATCGACTATACCCTGACCAACGATGCCGGTGAGGTGATCGACAGCTCCGCTGGCGGCGCGCCGCTGGTGTATCTGCATGGTGCCGGTAACATCATCGCCGGCCTCGAGAAGGCCCTGGTTGGCAAGCAGATTGGCGATGAGCTGGACGTTTCCGTCGAGCCGGAAGAAGCCTACGGCGAATACAGCGCCGAGCTGGTCGCGACTCTGAGCCGCGCCATGTTCGAAGGCGTCGACACCCTGGAAGTGGGCATGCAGTTCCACGCTTCCGGCCCGGACGGCAGCATGCAGATCGTTACCATCCGCGATATCGACGGCGACGACGTGACCGTCGACGGCAATCACCCGCTGGCCGGTCAGCGCCTGAACTTCAAGGTCAAGGTCGTAGGCGTGCGTGACGCCAGCGAAGAAGAAGTGGCTCATGGTCATATCCATGGCGAAGGTGGTCACCACCACTGACAGGCTGAGTTGCCCGTCAGGCGACTTGCGGTCGTTCTCACTGGTTCAACCGCTGCTAAGCTCAAGCTTGCGATAAAGGCGCCTTAGGGCGCCTTTTTTATGCATGGCGGCTTGCCCAAACGCAGCTGCCTCGAGGATTACAGGGCCTTGCGCCCGCTGCACTGAATTCGCTGAGGAAGTTCGTCATGAGTGCCTTTCACGATCTCAATCTACGCGCGCTGGATGGCCAGGAACTGCCGCTGGCGCCCTACAAGGGCCAGGTGGTGCTGGTGGTAAACGTCGCCTCCAAGTGCGGCCTGACGCCTCAGTACGCGGGGCTGGAAAAGCTCTATCAGCAGTACAAGGGCAATGGCTTTACCGTGCTCGGCGTGCCCTGCAACCAGTTTGCCGGTCAGGAGCCGGGCAGCGAGGACGAGATCCGCTCGTTCTGCAGTCTCAATTATGGTGTGAGCTTCCCGCTGGGCAGCAAGCTGGAGGTCAATGGCCCAGGTCGCCACCCGCTGTATCGCCTGCTGGCGGGCGAGGGCGCTGAGTTTCCAGGTGACATCACCTGGAATTTCGAGAAGTTTCTGGTCGGCCAGGATGGCCGTGTGCTGGCGCGATTCTCGCCGCGCACCACGCCGGACGATCCTGCACTGATCCAGGCCATCGAGAAAGCGCTCGGCCTCTAGGTCTTGGCTCCTGCGTCCTCGATCAGAGGCGCAGGTGAGGCTGATCAGCCAAATCCACGGCCATTTCCTCCCATCCTCTTGTTCGCAAAGTCGCCCGGCTGCTTAATCGGGCGACTGCCGAGGAGTGCGCCTATGACCAGCTTTCTCAACGAGCAAACACCCGCCATGGCTTCGCCGGCCGAACTGCGCGCGTTGATCGAAAGTCGCCGCGCGGTACGCCGCTTCACCCCCGAACCGGTGCCGGACGCGGTAATTCGCGATTGCCTGGAGTTGGCCGTGCTGGCGCCAAATTCCTGCAACCTGCAGCCCTGGAGTTTTCAGGTGATTCGCGATCCGGCGCTGCTGGCGCAGCTGCACCCGGTATGCATGAGCCAGAACGCCGCCCGTGCACCTTTGATCATCGCCGTGCTGGCGCGCCCGGACACCTGGCGTCAGGCCTGCCGCAATGTCATCGATTACTGGCCGGAGGCCGAGGTGCCGGCGCGCATCCGTAGCTTCTACAGCAAGACCGCGCCCTTCCAGTACAACCAGGGGCCGCTGGGCTTGCTGGGTTTGTTCAAGCGTCAGCTGGTGCGACTGATGGGGGTGCGCAAACCCTTGATGCGCAAGCCCAACAGCAAGGCCGACATGCGACTGTGGGCGGTCAAGTCGACGGCGCTGGCGGCGGAGAACCTGATACTGGCCTTCCAGAGCCATGGCTATGCCACCTGTCCGATGGAGGGGTTCGACGAGCCGCGCCTGCGTCGTGTGCTGGATATCCCGCGTCAGGCCATCCCCATCATGCTGCTGGCCGTCGGGCGCCAGGGCGAGAAGGGCATCTACAACCCGCGCCTGCGCTTTCCGCTGGAGCAGCAGGTCACCTGGCGGTAACCAGGTTTGACTTGGATCAAATCGCCTTGTCTTGAATACGGCGTAATCGTCCTTATCTAGTCTGCATCTCAGCGAGTTTCTTTTTTCGGGGATGTTGTCCCGGCTCGCCACTCTGGAGGAAGGACATATATGCGTATCGATCGTTTGACCAGCAAGCTGCAACTTGCACTCTCCGATGCCCAATCCCTGGCGGTGGGCATGGACCACGCCGCCATCGAGCCGCTGCATCTGATGCAGGCGCTGCTCGAGCAACAGGGCGGCTCGATCAAGCCGCTGCTGATGCAGGTTGGCTTCGACATCAACAGTCTGCGGCAGGCCCTGACCCGCGAGCTGGATCAGCTCGGCAAGCTGCAGAACCCCACCGGCGACATCAACCTGTCACAGGATCTGGCGCGTCTGCTCAACCAGGCCGACCGCCTGTCACAGCAACGCGGCGACCAGTTCATTTCCAGCGAGCTGGTGCTGCTCGCGGCGATGGACGAGAACACCAAGCTGGGCAAGCTGCTGCTCGGCCAGGGCGTGTCGAAGAAGGCCCTGGAAAATGCCATCGCCAACCTGCGCGGCGGCCAGGCGGTCAACGACCCCAACGTCGAAGAGTCGCGCCAGGCGCTGGACAAGTACACCGTCGACCTGACCAAGCGTGCCGAAGAGGGCAAGCTCGACCCTGTGATTGGCCGTGACGACGAGATCCGCCGCACCATCCAGGTGTTGCAGCGTCGCACCAAGAACAACCCGGTGCTGATCGGCGAACCCGGTGTGGGCAAGACGGCCATCGCCGAAGGCCTGGCCCAGCGCATCATCAACGGCGAAGTGCCCGATGGCCTGAAAGATAAGCGCCTGCTGTCGCTGGACATGGGCTCGCTGATCGCCGGCGCCAAGTTCCGCGGCGAGTTCGAGGAGCGCCTGAAGGCGGTGCTCAACGAACTCTCCAAGCAGGAAGGGCGCATCATCCTGTTCATCGACGAGCTGCACACCATGGTTGGTGCCGGCAAGGCCGAAGGCGCCATGGATGCCGGCAACATGCTCAAGCCGGCCCTGGCCCGTGGCGAGCTGCACTGCGTCGGCGCCACCACGCTGGACGAGTACCGCCAGTTCATCGAGAAGGACGCTGCGCTGGAACGCCGCTTCCAGAAGGTGCTAGTGGACGAGCCGAGCGAGGAGGACACCATCGCCATCCTGCGTGGCCTGAAGGAACGCTATGAGGTGCACCACGGTGTGACCATCACCGACGGCGCGATTATCGCAGCGGCCAAGCTCAGCCATCGCTACATCACCGACCGACAATTGCCGGACAAGGCCATCGACCTGATCGACGAGGCCGCCAGCCGCATTCGTATGGAAATCGATTCCAAGCCGGAGGAGCTCGATCGCCTGGAGCGTCGCCTGATCCAGCTGAAGATCGAGCGCGAAGCGTTGAAGAAGGAAGACGACGACGCGGCCCTCAAGCGTCTGGAAAAGCTCAAGGAAGATATCGCCCGCCTGGAGAAGGAATACGCCGACCTCGAGGAAATCTGGAAGTCGGAGAAGGCCGAGGTTCAGGGGTCGGCGCAAATCCAGCAGCGCATCGAGCAGGCCAAGACCGAGCTCGAGGCCGCCCGGCGCAAAGGTGACCTCAACCGCATGGCGGAGCTGCAGTACGGCATCATTCCGGATCTGGAGCGTAGCCTGCAGATGGTCGACCAGCACGGCAAGGCTGAGAACCAGCTGCTGCGCAACAAGGTCACCGACGAGGAAATCGCCGAGGTCGTTTCCAAGTGGACGGGTATTCCGGTAAGCAAGATGCTCGAAGGCGAGCGCGAGAAACTGCTGAAGATGGAAGGCTTGTTGCACCAGCGGGTGATCGGCCAGGACGAGGCGGTGGTGGCCGTGGCCAACGCCGTGCGCCGCTCCCGTGCAGGATTGGCTGATCCGAACCGGCCGAGCGGCTCGTTCCTCTTCCTCGGCCCGACCGGGGTGGGCAAGACCGAGCTGTGCAAGGCGCTGGCGGAATTCCTCTTCGATACCGAGGAGGCGCTGGTGCGCATCGACATGTCCGAGTTCATGGAGAAGCACAGCGTCGCTCGCCTGATCGGTGCGCCGCCTGGCTATGTCGGCTACGAAGAGGGCGGTTACCTGACCGAGGCGGTGCGTCGCAAGCCTTATTCGGTGGTGCTGATGGACGAGGTGGAGAAGGCCCACCCGGATGTGTTCAACGTGCTGTTGCAGGTGCTCGAGGACGGCCGTCTGACCGACAGCCATGGCCGCACTGTGGACTTCAAGAACACGGTGATCGTGATGACCTCCAACCTTGGCTCGGCGCAGATTCAGGAACTGGTCGGCGACAGGGAAGCGCAGCGCGCGGCAGTGATGGATGCGGTGAGCAGTCACTTCCGTCCCGAGTTCATCAACCGTATCGACGAGGTGGTGGTGTTCGAGCCGCTGGGCCGCGAGCAGATCGCCGGTATCGCCGAGATCCAGTTGCAGCGCCTGCGTGGCCGCCTGGCCGAGCGTGAGCTGAGCCTGGAGCTGACGCCGGAGGCACTCGACAAGCTGATCGCCGTCGGTTACGACCCAGTGTACGGCGCGCGCCCGCTCAAGCGAGCGATCCAGCGCTGGATCGAGAACCCGCTGGCGCAGCAGATACTCGCCGGCGATTTCGCCCCGGGTGCGGTGGTGCATGCCAAGGTGGACGGCGAGGAGATCGTCTTCGCCTGATCGGTTGCTGCGTCAACACAAAGGCCCGCCAAATTGGTGGGCCTTTGTTTTTGTAGCCGTAGGGAAAAGGGGAAACCCGTAGGGCGTACTCGGCTTTGGCTTCCTGCGTCGCTCTACCTCCTGCATCCATGCAGTCGTCGCGAAGCAGTACGCCGGTCGTTGTGCTGCCAGGCCTGGCATGGCCCGGCGGGCTACTCGCTACGCTCGTGAGGCCGCCCTACACCTAATCCATAGGAGCGGCTTCATCCTCTTAGCAGCAATTGCCCCAATGCTTCTTCTTCGAGGTATGGCCGATGCCGGGGTTGAAGGTATTGGTCGGGTCGAGTTCGCGGTAGAACCCCGCCAACGCCGGCTTGGCCACATAGAGATGGCCAACGTTGTGCTCGGCCGGGTACTCGGCGCGGCGTTCGTCCAGCAGCTTCCACATGGCATGTTCCATGGCGAGCGGGTCATTACCCTTCTTGACGATGTAGTCCTGATGGAACACGTGGCAGAAGAAGTGCCCGTAGTACAGCTTGTGGATGATCTGCTCTTCCATCTCCTGCGGCAGCGTTTCGACCCAGTCGCGGTCGTTGCGGCGCAGGGCGATGTCCAGGGCCAGGATGTCCTCGACGCTGCTGCGGTGCGACTCGCGGTAGCGGATCGCGGCACCGGCCACGGCGAAGCGATGCAGGAAGGCCTTGCGTCCCTCATCGGCATCGCATTCGAAATAGGCGCCGCTGTCACTACCGGTGAAGTATTCGGCGAGGAAAGCGCGGGTCTGTTCCAGCGTGTCGTTGGATACACGCACCAGCAGGTGATGCTCAAAACGGTCACGGTACTCGCGCATGCGTGGCGGCAGGTGGCTGGGTAGCAGGTTCATCAGGGCCTGGATCACCTTGTCGGTCACCCCGCGCAGGCCAAAGCGTTCGAAGAAGCCGTCGACCCGGCTCTTCATGGCGAAGGCAGCCGGCACCTTGGACGTACCGAACTTGTCGATCACCAGAAAGGTGTCCTTACCGTATTTCTCGCCGATGTCGAAGGCGGTGCGGTGGATGTATTCCCCGGCAATCGGCAGGCGTGGCAGCCTGGCCAGCAGGTGGCGGCGCACTTCGGTCAGGTCATGCGGGGCATTGCTGCCGATGTAGAACACCGTGCTCGGCTCTTTCGGGAAGGTGTCCAGGCGCACCGCGAACAGGCACAGTTTGCCGGCCGAACCGGAGGCTTCGAACAGGCGCGACGGGTCGGCATTGAAGCGCGCCGGGGTGTCAGCATCGACGTCGCGCACGTGCTCACCGTAGCGCGCGTCGGAGGCCTTTGCCGTTTCTTCGTTGCGCACCTGCTGCGGCGTGTAGTCGCTGTTCTGCAGGCGGGTGAGGATTTCCTCCGGATCGTTGCCCAACTCGATCCCCAGGTGGTTGACCAGTTCCAGTGAACCGTCATCCTTCACCTGCGCATACAGCGCCAGCTCGGTATAGGCCGGGCCACGGCGCACCAGGGCGCCGCCGGAGTTGTTGCAGATGCCGCCGAGTACCGATGCGCCGATGCAGGACGAGCCGATCACCGAGTGCGGTTCGCGATTCAGCGGCGCCAATGCCTGTTCCAGGCGATCCAGGGTGGCGCCGGGCAGGCACACCACCTGCTCGCCATCGTTGATCAGTTGTACGCCGGTGATGCGCAGGGTGCTGATCAGCACGATCTCGCGGTCGTAATCGGCGCCGTCGGGGGTGGAACCGCCGGTCAGGCCGGTGTTGGCTGCCTGCATGATGACGATGCGATCGGCCGCGACTGCCGCCTGCAGGATGCGCCATTGCTCCAGCAAGGAGCCTGGGCGCACCACCGCCAGCACGTTGCCTTCACCCGTACGGTGGCCCTTGCGGAAACGCCGTGTGGCTTGTTCGTCGGTCAGCACATGGCTGCTGCCGACGATCTGGCGCATCTGCGCCAGCAGGGCGTCACGGGTGATGGAGGCGGCAGCAGTCATTGGCTCAACGCTCCTTTACCAGCAGATCCGGAGTGATTTCGGCGATGGACTTGGCGCCGGTCAGCACCATGGCCACGCGCATTTCCTTCTCGATCAGGTCGAGCAGATTGCTCACGCCAGCACCACCGGCTGCGGCCAGGGCATAGAGGAAGGCGCGGCCCAGTAGCACGGTGTCGGCGCCAAGGGCGAGCATGCGTACTACGTCGAGGCCGGTGCGGATGCCGGAGTCGGCGAGGATCTTCAGCTCGCCCTTGACCGCGTCGGCAATGGCCGGCAGCGCGCGGGCGCTGGACAGCACGCCGTCGAGCTGACGACCACCGTGGTTGGAGACGATGATGCCGTCGGCGCCGAAGGTCACCGCATCACGGGCGTCCTCCGGGTCGAGGATGCCCTTGATCACCATCGGGCCGTCCCAGAAGTCGCGGATCCATTCCAGATCCTTCCAGGAGATCGATGGGTCGAAGTTGGCGCCCAGCCAGCCGATATAGTCCGCCAGGCCGGTGGGGTTGCCGCGGTACGCTGAGATGTTACCCAGATCATGCGGCTTGCCCATTAGGCCGACGTCCCAGGCCCACTGCGGGTGAGTCATGGCCTGCAGCATGCGGCGCAGCGTCGCGTTCGGGCCGCTCATGCCGGAGTGGGCGTCACGGTAGCGTGCGCCGGGCACGGGCATGTCGACGGTGAACACCAGGGTCGAGCAGCCAGCGGCCTTGGCGCGCTCCAGTGCGTTCTTCATGAAACCGCGATCTTTCAGCACGTAGAGCTGAAACCACATCGGCCGGTCGATGGCTGGCGCCACTTCCTCGATCGGGCACACCGACACGGTGGACAGGGTGAAGGGAATGCCCTTGGCCGCTGCCGCCTTGGCTGCCTGCACCTCGCCGCGACGGGCGAACATGCCAGTCAGGCCGACCGGCGCCAGGCCGACCGGCATCGACATCTTCTCGCCGAACAGCTCGGTGGACAGGTCCAGTTCGGACATGTTCTTCAACACGCGCTGGCGCAGTTCGATGTCCGACAGATCAGCGACATTGCGGCGCAGGGTGTGCTCGGCGTAGGCACCGCCATCGGCGTAGTGGAACAGGAACGGCGGCAGCTTGCGTTGCGCGGCAGCGCGATAGTCGGTCGAGGCAGAAATGATCATGGGCTCATCCTGTTGCTGAAAAGGGGAAGCGTAGCCTTACGGCAAATGCCCCGACGATGTCGGGGCGGGCACTACCAGTCGATCAACGGGGCATCAGCGGATCACTGACACCCAGCACATAGATCGCGATCATCGCGATGATGCCGGTGAAAAGCAGGTAGTACAGCGTCGGCCAGATGGTCTTGCGCAGGGTACTGCCTTCGCGGCCTAGCAGGCCAACGGTAGCCGAAGCTGCGACCACGTTATGGATCGCCACCATGTTGCCGGCGGCTGCGCCCACGGCCTGTACCGCGACAATCAGCGCGCTGGAGATGCCCAGGCTGCTGGCCACGCCGAACTGGAACTGGCTGAACATCATGTTGCTGACGGTGTTGGAGCCGGCGATGAAGGCACCCAGAGCCCCGATGCTTGGGGCCAACAGCGGGTAGATGCCGCCAACACTGTCGGCCACCCAGCGCGCCATGAGGATCGGCATGCTGGCCAGCTCGGCGCCGTTGACCCCGGAGTTGATCAGAATGCGCACCATCGGCACGGTGAACAGCAACACGAAGCCGGCGCTGAGCAACACGCTGGACGACTCTTTCACAGCCTTGCCCAGGTCACGTACCTTCATGCCATGCAGGAAGAAGGTGGCCAGGACCACGGCAACCAGAATGCCGCCCGGCAGATACAGCGGCTGGAAGTTGGCGCTGACGCCCGCTTCGCCGAGCAGGTCGGGGAAATTCACCACCACCGCCTTCAGCGCGTTGCCCACTTCCGGGAATACGCGGCTGACCACCAGCAGCGCACCGACCAACACATAGGGCAGCCAGGCGCGCAGTGCGCTCATCGGTTTGGCGGTCAGTTCGTCCAGTTTCATCTCGACGGTGCCCAGCCACTCGCTCGGCCATTTGTCCGCCGGGGCGAAGTCCCAGGTCTTCTTCGGTACCAGGAAGCCAAAGCGTGCGGCACTGGTGACGATGGCCAGGCCGATCAGGCCGCCCAGCAGCGACGGGAATTCGGGGCCGAGGAAGACGCCGGTGAAAACGTACGGCACAACGAAGGCCAGACCGGCGAAAATCGCGAACGGCATGACCTCCAGGCCAGCTTTCCAGCTTTTCTCCTGACCGAAGAAGCGCGTCAGCATCATCGCCATGATGACCGGCATGACCACGCCAACGGTGGCATGAATGATCGCTACTTCACTGGTGATCAGTTGCAGGAACTGCGCCCAGGACGAGCCCTGTTCGACCAGCTGTGCACCGATGGTGGCGGTATCCAGGCCGGTATTGAGGCCGACGATGATCGGTGTACCGACGGCGCCGAAGGATACCGGCGTGCTTTGTACCAGCATGCCCATCAACACCGCGGCCATGGCCGGAAAACCGATGGCGACAAGCAGCGGAGCCGCGATGGCGGCCGGCGTACCGAAGCCCGATGCGCCCTCGATGAAGCAGCCGAACAACCAGGCGATGATGATCGCCTGGATGCGGCGGTCAGGGCTGATGGTGGTGAAGCCGGCACGAATGGCGGTGATGCCACCGGAGTGCTTGAGGGTGTTGAGCAGCAGGATGGCGCCGAAAATGATCCACAGCAGGCCAAGGGTGATCAGCAAGCCTTGCAGGGTGGAGGCCAGGACGCGGTTGAAGGTCATGTCCCAGGCGAACAGGCCGACGGTGGCAGTTACCAGGTAAACCAGAGGCATGGCGTGTTTGGCCGGCCAGCGCAGACCGATCAGCAGAACGGCAGCAAGCAGAATCGGCGAGAACGCCAGCAGGGCGAGAATTCCGTTGGACATTGGGTCTTACTCCACACGAGCGCGCAGCTGGCGCGGCAGGGATGAGGCGTGATCGAACAGGCTTGCAGCGCTTAGGGCTGTCATGGCGTGACCTCGATGGTTTGTTGTTCTTGTTGGTTAAATTGGTAATACCAATTTACAAAGTAGCGGGCTCAGGTTAAAAGTTGCCCAATAGGCTGTCAAATCGAGATGCTAAGACTTTGGTCGTAGAGTGCTTGCTTGTTCAGCGAAGAGGGGCGCTATAGGCTTGTCTTCTGAGGCCTTCGGCCTGGTCAAACCAATGGAGACGCGGGTAATGGAAGTAGGTCAGGTGCGGCAGCGTCGTCTCTCCGATGACATCGTCGCGCAACTGGAAACCATGATTCTCGAGGGCACCTTGCGTGCCGGGGAGAGGCTGCCTGCAGAACGTGCGCTGGCCGAGCAGTTCGGTGTGTCTCGTCCGTCCCTGCGTGAAGCGATCCAGAAACTGGTGGCCAAGGGGCTGCTGGTCAGTCGCCAGGGTGGCGGTAACTATGTCGCCGAATCACTCGGCTCGACCTTCAGCGACCCGCTGTTGCAACTGCTCGAGCACAAGGAAGACGCCCAGCGCGATCTGCTGGAGTTCCGTCATACGCTGGAAGGCTCCTGCGCCTACTACGCGGCCAGGCGCGCCACCGATATCGACCGCCAGCGTCTCACCGAAGCGTTCGAAGCCTTGCAGGATTGCTACGCGCGAGTCGGCAAGGTGACCCGAGCCGAGGAGGGGGCGGCCGATGCGCGTTTTCACCTGGCGATTGCCGAGGCCAGCCACAACGCTGTTCTGCTGCACACTATTCGTGGCTTGTTCGACCTGCTCAAGCGCAACGTGGTGACCAACATCGGTGGCATGTATGCCCAGCGCGAAGAGACCCGCGACATGCTGATCGGACAGCACCGCGCGCTGTACCAGGCGATCATCGAAGGTCGCGCGGAAGACGCCCGCGAGCTCTCCAATCAGCACATCGACTATGTGCAGGAAGTCCTTTCGGAAGTGCAGCTGGAAGCCCAGCGCGTGGCGCGCGCGCAGAGGCGCTTGGGGATATAAAGCGAGCGGCAAGCTGCGCGTAGGGCTTACCGGGGCGCTGGCCGCTCGGAAGCAGTACGCCGTTGGGAGTATTGGGCGTAGGTTGTAGTGCCAAGCTGGGCATGGCCTGGCGAACTGTTCGCTGGCGCTACGAGCGGCGGGTGTCCCGGTCCGCTCTACGCCAACTTTGCCTGCAGCCTGTCGCCGCTCTTAGTCTTCCTTGCCCTTGCTGCGCATGGCGCGCTGAACCTCGCGGTCGGCGTCACGTTCCTTCTCGGTGTGGCGCTTGTCGAAGTCCTTCTTGCCCTTGGCCAGGGCAATTTCGCATTTGACCAGATGCTGCTTCCAGTACAGCGACAGCGCCACGGCGGTGTAGCCCTTCTGCTGTACGGAGCCGAACAGCTTTTCCAGCTCGCGCTTGTTCAGCAGCAGCTTGCGCGTGCGGGTCGGGTCGGCGATGACGTGGGTGCTGGCGGTTTTCAGGGGCGTGATGTGGCAGCCCATCAGCCAGGCTTCATCGTCCTTGAGCAGCACGTAGCTGTCGACCAACTGTGCCTTGCCGGCACGCAGGCTCTTCACTTCCCAGCCGGACAGCACCAGGCCGGCCTCGAACTTGTGTTCGATGAAATAGTCATGCAGCGCCTTTTTGTTCAGCGCGATGGTGCCTTGAGGATGTTTCTTTTGCTTAGCCATAGGGCGCGCATTATAGGGAGTCGTCCGCGCCTGCGCCATGGGGCTTTACCGGGCCAAACTTGAGCCCATGCCGCGAATCTCCGACAATGCGCGATCTTTTTTCCCGCAGTATGGGGTCTTGGCCGCAATGGCGAGCGACAAAGTTTCGATTCATGGTGCCTGGGCCAGTCGCTGGGTGTTCATTCTGGCGGCGACCGGCTCGGCTGTCGGGCTCGGCAATATCTGGAAATTCCCCTATATGACCGGGGTCTACGGCGGCGGTGCGTTCGTCGTTATGTACCTGTTCTGCATCGCCCTGGTGGGTGTGCCGATCATGCTGGCGGAAACCCTGATCGGCCGCCGCGGCCGGCAGAGTCCGGTCAATGCGATGAAGAGCCTGGCGATCGAAGCCGGAGCCTCGAAGCACTGGTCGCTGGCTGCGCTGATGGGGATGGTCGCTGCGCTACTGATCCTGTCCTTCTACAGCGTGGTAGCCGGTTGGTCGCTGGATTACATCATCGGTATGGGCCGTGGCGACTTCACCGGCATCAGCGCCGATGGGGCAGGTGCGGCGTTTGGCGGTCTGACCTCCGATCCGTGGCGACTGACCCTGTGGCACAGCCTGTTCATGCTGGTCACCGCGTTCGTCATCGCCAAGGGCGTGGTAGCGGGATTGGAGCGCAGCCTGCGCATCATGATGCCGCTGCTGTTCGTGTTGTTGCTGGTGCTGCTGGGTTATAGCTTCACCACCGGGCATTTTCGCGAAGGTTTCGACTTCCTCTTCCATTTCGATCCGAGCAAGGTGCAGGACGGCATTCTGGCAGCCATGGGCCACGCCTTCTTTACCCTGAGCGTGGGCGTGGGCTCGATCATGGTCTACGGCGCTTACATGCCGAAGAAGGCCTCGATCGGCGCCACGGTGCTGACCGTCGGTCTGCTCGATACCCTGGTGGCGCTGACGGCGGGTCTGGCATTGTTCCCCATCGTCTTTGCCGCCGGCCTGGAGCCGGGCGGTGGCCCGGGGCTGATGTTCGTCACCCTGCCGATCGCCTTCGGCAATATCGCTTTCGGTCAGGTGATGGGGTTGATCTTCTTCGTGCTGGTGGCTGTTGCCGCATGGAGTTCGTCGATCTCCATGCTGGAGCCGGCCGTGGCCTACTTCGTCGAAAAAACCGGGCGCAGCCGTGCGCAGGTAACCGCCGCGCTGGCGCTGCTGTGCTGGCTGGTGGGGATGGGCACGGTGCTGTCGTTCAACCTGTGGGCCGAGGCCAAGTTCTTCGTCTTCGCCGAGGACGGTTTCCATCTGTTGCAGTGGGGTGCCGAGGGCGGCAAGACCTTCTTCGACAGCATCGACTACCTCACCAGCCGTATCCTGCTGCCGCTGGGCGGTCTGTCTTTCGCCATGTTTGCTGGTTGGGTGCTGAGCCGTGATGCTGTGCGTGAAGAGTTGTCCATCAGAAGCCCGCTGCTGTTCAATCTGGCCCTCTGGCTGATTCGCGTAGTGGCGCCAATCGGCGTGCTGATCGTGTTCATTGCGGAGCTGAGCAAGTAAATGGCTACTCGAATCCAGCGTTCGGCGCTGTTGCCGTACCCGGCGCAGGCACTGTTTGATCTCGTCAACGACGTGGCCGGTTACCCACAGTTTCTGCCTTGGTGCCGCGCCAGTGAGGTGTTGGAGGTCAGCGAGACGCATATGCTGGCCAGCCTCGAGGTGGCCAAAGGCAGTATCGGCCAGCGCTTCGTCACGCGTAATGTCTTGCAGCCTGGACAGCGTATCGAGATGAACCTGCAGGAAGGGCCTTTTACCAGTCTCCATGGCGTCTGGGAGTTCAAGGCGCTGGGCGACAAGGCCTGCAAGATCAGCCTGGACCTTACCTTCGACTATGCTGGGCCGCTGGTGCGTGCCACGCTGGGCCCGCTGTTCAATCAGGCGGCCAATACCATGGTCGACGCCTTCTGCCAGCGAGCCAAGCAGCTATATGGATAAGCCCAGTATCGCCATCGAAGTGGTCTATGCCCTTGCCGAACGGCAGAAGCTCCTGCGTCTGTCCGTACCGACCGGTACCACGGTGCGCGAGGCCGCGCTGCGTTCTGGTATGCAGCAGTTCTTTCCGGAGCTGGATCTGAGCCAGGCGCCGCTGGGCATCTTTGGCAAGGCGGTAGGCAAGCCGGAAGAGCGAGTGCTGGAGGAGGGGGAGCGCGTCGAGATCTATCGACCGCTGATCGCCGATCCGAAGGAAGTGCGCAAGCAGCGTGCGGCCAAAGCCAAGGCCAGGGAAGAAGGCGAGGAGTCGAGCTGACCCGTCAGCTCGTAAGGCGGCAGATATGAAAAAGCCCGGATTCGCTCCGGGCTTTTTCGTGTCCGCGTGTTACTGCGGATCGGTGTCCAGCGGCTCGGGAGTCGGAACCGGGACGGTTTCGACCTGATCCACCTCACGCTGAATCTGCTCGAGCAACGAGCCTGGCGCCGGCGGGGTTTCGTCCTGTGGTTTGGCTTGCGGCTGCGCACTGTCGGTGTCGCTACCTTCGCCCATGATTGCCTGGTCACGGCTGACGCCGGGCATGAAGTCGCCGGCCAGGCCAACCAGTTGGTCGCTGCCGTCGAATACCAGGCTGACGCGTTCCTGCAGGCGCTGACCGCCGCCAGGCTGGATGCTGTACAGATAATCCCAGCGATCGGCATGGAAGGTGTCGGTGATCAACGGGTTGCCCATGATAAACCGCACTTGGCGTCGGGTCATTCCCGGGCGTAGCTGGTCTATCATGTCCTGTGTCACGACATTGCCCTGTTGAATGTCGATCTTGTAAACCCCGGGGAATGAACAACCGGCGAGTGCGAAGAGCCCGGTCAGCGACAGGCTGGTCAGCAAGAGCTTGGTTTTTTGCATCGGAGGGTGACTTCCACTATCTTGGGCAACTTGAACCCCGGATCATACCCGTATTGAAGGGTGCTGCGAAGCAGCATCCATGAGAAAGCAGACCATGGTTGAAAATAACGAACTGCGCAAAGCTGGACTGAAGGTGACTCTGCCACGAGTCAAAATCCTGCAAATGCTCGACAACGCCGAGCACCGCCACATGAGTGCGGAGGATGTCTACAAGGCTCTGATGGAGGCGGGTGAGGACGTTGGCCTGGCCACCGTGTACCGCGTGCTGACTCAGTTCGAGGCTGCCGGCCTGGTGGTGCGCCACAACTTCGATGGCGGCCATGCCGTGTTCGAGTTGGCTGACAGCGGCCATCACGACCATATGGTCTGCGTCGACTCGGGTGAAGTGATCGAGTTCTTCGACGCCGAGATCGAGAAGCGCCAGAAAGAGATCGTTAAAGAACACGGTTTCGAACTGGTCGATCACAATCTGGTGCTGTACGTGCGCAAGAAGAGCTGATTCTTCTGCGGCAATGAGAAAGGCGACCCTCGGGTCGCCTTTTTGCTTTGTCTCGCCAGGAAGCGGTCCCGGGTTTGGTGCTCCGGGCTACTTCGCTTCAGGCAGCCTGAGCGCTGGTGACCATCTTGCGCGCGTGAGCCAGGGATTCCTCGGTCAGGTCGACGCCACCGAGCATGCGGGCTATTTCCTCGACGCGGCCACTCTCGTCCAGCTTGCTCACGGCGGTAGACGTGGCATCTTCGCCGCGACGCTTGTGCACGAATAGATGTTGATGGCCCTGCGCTGCGACTTGCGGCAAGTGGGTGACGCACAGCACCTGGCCGCGTTCGCCGAGGCGGCGCAGTAGCTGCCCGACCACTTCGGCGGTTGGGCCGCCGATGCCGACGTCCACTTCGTCGAATACCAGGGTCGGTACACGCGAGGTCTGCGCGGTGATCACCTGGATCGCCAGGCTGATACGTGACAGCTCACCGCCGGAGGCTACCTTGGCCAGGCCGCGTAGCGGCTGGCCGGGGTTGGCGCTGACCAGGAACTCCACCATTTCCAGGCCACTGGCATGCGGTTCTTCGCTGCTCATGGCCTGGAGCTGGATGTTGAAGCGGCCGCCAGGCATGCCCAGCGCCTGCATTTCCTGCTCCACTGCAGCGGCCAGGCGCTCGGCAGCATTGCAGCGCAGTGTGCTGAGCTCGGCGGCTTTCTCCTGGTAATGGCGCTCATAGGCGGCCAGCTCTTCGGCCAGGCGTTCACTGGCCTGGTCGTCGGCATTCAGGCCTTCAAGCTCCTCGAACAACTGTTGCTGCAAGGCGGCCAACTCGGTGGGTTGGATGCGATGTTTGCGTGCCAGGGTGTAGATGGTGTCCAGGCGCTCTTCGAGAAATTGCTGACGCTCCGGGTCGGCGTCGAAGTGATCGAGGAAGCGATTCAGCTCGCCGACTGCTTCTTCGACCTGGATCTGCGCACTGGCCAGCAGGTTGCTGGCTTCGTTCAAGGCACCGCCCTGGCCGCCAAAGGCGCCCAGGCGGTTGAGGCTGGCGGTTAGTGCGGACAGCACGTTGCCAACATCGCTCTCGCTGCACAGATCGAGCACCTGGCGACAGGCCGCGAGCAGCGCTTCGGCATTGCTCAGCGCCTTGTGCTCCTGTTCCAGCTGTTCCAGTTCGTTGTCGCCCAGCGCCAGATTTTCCAGCTCTTCCAGTTGATAGCTGAGCAGCTGGTGGCGGGCGCGCTGTTCGTCACCCTGGTTGGAGATGCGCTCCAGTTCGTTGCGTGTCTGCTTCCAGCGTTGCGCGGCGAGTTGCACCTGGCGCGCGAGGTCCTGGCTGCCGGCGTATTCGTCGAGCAGGCGGCGATGGGTGTCGGTCTTGAGCAGCGACTGATGCTCATGCTGGCTATGGATATCGATGATCAGCTCGCCAAGGGCCTTGAGGTCGGCCTGCGGGCAGGGGCTGCCGTTGATATAGCCACGCGAGCGCCCTTCGGCGGTGATCACCCGGCGCAGGATGCACGGGCCGTCGTTGTCCAGATCCCGCTCGGCGAGCCAGGTGCGGGCTTCGGGAATGTCCGCCAGGTCGAAGCTGGCGAGAATGTCAGCCTTGTCTGCGCCTGGGCGTACTACGCCGCTGTCGGCGCGATCACCCAGGCACAGGCCGAGGGCGTCGAGCATGATCGATTTGCCCGCGCCGGTCTCGCCGCTGATGGCGCTCATGCCGGCATCCAGCTCGAGATCCAGGTGGTCGACGATGGCGTAGTTGTGAATGGACAGGTGCACCAGCATGGCGAACGCTCCCGAATTGATGTCTGGTTATTTATACAGTGTTTTTTCTTTCTCTGGCAATCCTCCCTATTGCCCCTTGAAACCTGTGGAATTGACTCCATATAGGCGGCAGGAGCGCGAGTCGGTATCGCGCCAGTTTTTTCGAGAGGAGAAAGGCATGGCTGACGAACAGACCCTGGATACGCAGAATCCCGAGGCGCAGGCAGCAGACGCTGTGGCGCCTGGTGACGACCTGGCTGCTCGCGTGCAAACGCTGGAAGAGCAACTGGCCGCTGCGCAGGATCAGTCGCTGCGCATGGCTGCCGACCTGCAAAACGTGCGTCGTCGCGCAGAGCAGGATGTAGAGAAGGCACACAAATTCGCGCTGGAAAAGTTCGCCGGTGATCTGCTGCCGGTCATCGACAGTCTGGAGCGCGGTCTGGAGCTGTCCAGCCCTGACGATGTGTCGATCAAGGCCGTGCGTGAGGGCATGCAACTGACCCTCAAACTGTTCCACGACACTCTGGCTCGCTACAACCTGGAAGTCATCGACCCGCATGGTGCGCCGTTCAATCCGGAGCATCACCAGGCCATGGCCATGGAAGAGAGCATCCACGCTGAGCCGAACTCGGTGCTCAAGGTGTTCCAGAAGGGCTATCTGCTCAACGGTCGCCTGCTGCGTCCGGCCATGGTCGTGGTCAGCAAGGCACCAACCACGCCGCCGCCGAGTATCGACGAGCAGGCTTGAAATCAGCTGTAACGACCCCATTTTTAAGTCAAGCGTTTTAGTGCTGCCGGCGCCTGAGAAACGAGGCGACGGAAAAATCAAAGTTTCGGGAGAACATTCATGGGCAAAATTATCGGTATCGACCTGGGGACCACCAACTCCTGTGTCTCCATTCTGGAAAATGGCAACGTCAAGGTAATCGAGAACGCCGAAGGCGCTCGTACCACGCCGTCCATCATCGCTTACGCCAATGACGGTGAAATTCTCGTGGGTCAGTCGGCCAAGCGTCAGGCCGTGACCAACCCGCACAACACCCTGTATGCGGTGAAGCGTCTGATCGGTCGTCGTTTCGACGAAGAAGTCGTGCAGAAAGACATTCAGATGGTGCCGTACAAGATCGCCAAGGCTGACAACGGTGACGCCTGGGTTGAAGTGAACGGCCAGAAGATGGCGCCGCCGCAAATCTCGGCTGAAATTCTCAAGAAGATGAAGAAGACCGCCGAGGACTACCTGGGCGAGCCAGTCACCGAAGCGGTCATCACCGTTCCGGCCTACTTCAACGACAGCCAGCGTCAGGCCACCAAGGATGCTGGTCGCATCGCCGGTCTGGACGTCAAGCGCATCATCAACGAGCCGACTGCGGCTGCGCTGGCCTATGGCATGGACAAGGCCAAGGGCGACCACACCGTGATCGTCTATGACCTGGGTGGCGGTACCTTCGACGTTTCCGTGATCGAGATCGCGGAAGTCGATGGCGAGCACCAGTTCGAAGTGTTGGCTACCAACGGTGACACCTTCCTCGGCGGTGAGGACTTCGATATTCGTCTGATCGACTACCTCGTCGACGAATTCAAGAAAGAAACCGGCATGAACCTCAAGGGCGATCCGCTGGCCATGCAGCGCCTCAAGGAAGCTGCCGAGAAGGCCAAGATCGAGCTGTCCTCGAGCCAGCAGACCGACGTCAACCTGCCGTACATCACTGCAGATGCCACCGGTCCGAAGCACCTGAACGTGAAGATCTCCCGTTCCAAGCTCGAATCGCTGGTCGAGGACCTGGTGCAGCGCACCATCGAGCCTTGCCGTATCGCGTTGAAGGATGCCGGTGTCGACGTCGGTTCGATCAACGACGTGATCCTGGTCGGCGGTCAGACCCGCATGCCGTTGGTGCAGAAGCTGGTGACCGAGTTCTTCGGCAGAGAAGCACGCAAGGACGTCAACCCGGATGAAGCCGTCGCCATGGGCGCTGCCATTCAGGGCGCCGTTCTGGCCGGTGACGTCAAGGACGTACTGCTGCTGGACGTATCCCCGCTGACCCTGGGTATCGAAACCATGGGCGGCGTGATGACTGCGCTGATCGAGAAGAACACCACTATTCCGACCAAGAAGTCGCAGGTGTTCTCTACTGCCGATGACAACCAGAGCGCCGTGACCATTCACGTGCTGCAGGGTGAGCGCAAGCAGGCCGCCCAGAACAAGTCCCTCGGCAAGTTCGACCTGGCCGAGATTCCGCCGGCTCCGCGTGGCGTGCCGCAGATCGAAGTGACCTTCGACATCGACGCCAACGGCATCCTGCACGTGTCCGCCAAGGACAAGGCCACCGGCAAGCAGCAGTCCATCGTGATCAAGGCCAACTCCGGTCTGTCCGATGAGGAAATCGAGCGTATGGTGCGTGACGCCGAGGCTAATGCCGAGGAAGACCGCAAGTTCGAAGAGCTGGCCACGGCACGTAACCAGGGTGATCAGCTGGTGCACGCCACCCGCAAGATGATCACCGAGGCTGGCGACAAGGCCACTGCCGACGAGAAGGCGGCCATTGAGAAAGCCATTGGCGAACTGGAAGTGGCCGTGAAGGGTGACGACAAGGCTGCCATCGAAGCCAAGATGAACGCACTGTCCGAAGCCACCACGCCGCTGGCGCAGAAGATGTATGCCGAGCAGCCGCAAGGCGGTGCTGCCCAGGCTGACGCTGGCGACGCCAAGGATGCCGGTGACGACGTGGTCGACGCTGAGTTCGAAGAGGTCAAGGAGAACAAGTAAGGGATGCGGCCTGCTCGGCGGGCCGCCTCTTCTTTACGCTCCACCGTCGCTCGCGACGGGCAGGATTCGCCGCGCGGGAGCCTTCTCCCGCGTCGGCGTATCTGGAGCTCACGAATCTGAGAGTGCAGCACAACTATGGCAAAACGTGACTATTACGAGATCCTGGGGGTCGAGCGCGGCGCTAGTGAAGCCGAGCTGAAGAAGGCCTACCGGCGCCTGGCGATGAAGTATCACCCGGACCGCAACCCGGACGACAAAGACGCCGAAGAGAAATTCAAGGAGGCCAACGAGGCCTACGAAGTGCTTTCTGACGCGGCCAAGCGTTCGGCCTACGACCAATACGGCCACGCCGGGGTCGACCCGCAGATGGGTGGCGGCGGTGGCGCTGGTTTCGGCGGCGCCAACTTCTCCGATATCTTCGGTGACGTGTTCAGCGACTTCTTCGGCGGCGCTCGCGGCGGTTCGCGTGGCGGTGCCCAGCGCGGCTCGGATCTGCGCTACACCCTGGAACTGGATCTGGAAGAAGCGGTGCGCGGTACCACCGTGACCATCCGCGTGCCGACTCTGGTCGGCTGCAAGACCTGCGATGGCTCGGGCGCCAAGAAGGGTACCAGCCCGGTCACCTGTACCACCTGTGGTGGTATCGGTCAGGTGCGCATGCAGCAGGGCTTCTTCTCCGTGCAGCAGACCTGCCCGCGCTGCCATGGCAGCGGCAAGATGATCACCGATCCTTGCGGCAGTTGCCACGGTCAGGGGCGCGTGGAAGAGAGCAAGACGCTGTCGGTCAAGGTGCCGCCAGGTGTCGATACCGGTGACCGCATTCGCCTGTCCGGCGAGGGCGAGGCCGGTACGCACGGCGGTCCGGCCGGTGACCTCTATGTGGTGGTCAACGTCCGTGAGCATGCGATCTTCCAGCGTGACGGCAAGCATCTTTACTGCGAAGTGCCGATCAGCTTCGCCGATGCGGCGCTGGGTGGCGAGCTGGAAGTGCCGACCCTCGATGGTAGGGTCAAGCTGAAGATCCCGGAAGGTACTCAGACCGGCAAGCTGTTCCGTCTGCGTGGCAAGGGCGTGGCCCCGGTGCGCGGCGGTGCGGCGGGCGACCTGATGTGCAGGGTCGCGGTGGAAACACCGGTCAACCTGAACAAGCGTCAGCGCGAACTGCTTGATGAGTTCCGCAAGTCGCTGCAGGGTGACGATTCCCACTCACCCAAGGCCAGTGGCTGGTTCGAAGGTGTGAAGCGCTTCTTCGGCGACGTTTAACCCCAAAGTGCCCCGGTGGATGCCGGGGCGACAGCTTGGAGCTGATGTATGCAACGTATTGCAGTGATGGGCGCAGCCGGGCGTATGGGCAAGACCCTGATCGAAGCGGTGAGCCAGGCCGAGGGCGCCAAGCTCAGTGCTGCCATCGACCGCGCCGATAGCAGCCTGATCGGTGCCGATGCCGGTGAATTGGTCGGTCTGGGCAAGATTGGTGTAACCCTGGCGGGTGATCTGGCCGCAGTGGTCGACGATTTTGACGTGCTGATCGACTTCACTCATCCGTCGGTGACCCTGAAGAACCTGGAGGTCTGCCGCCAAGCGGGCAAGGCTATGGTCATCGGTACCACCGGTTTCACCGTGGAGGAGAAACAGCAGCTGAGCGAAGCGGCCAAGCAGATCCCCATCGTTTTTGCCGCCAACTTCAGTGTCGGCGTCAACCTGTGCCTGAAGCTGCTGGATACCGCTGCTCGCGTGCTGGGTGACGACGTGGACATCGAAATCATCGAAGCCCACCACCGGCACAAGGTCGACGCACCGTCCGGTACAGCACTGCGCATGGGCGAAGTGGTTGCCGATGCACTGGGGCGTGATCTGCAGAAAGTCGCCGTGTATGGCCGCGAAGGTCAGACCGGCGCCCGTGAGCGCGAGACCATTGGTTTCGCTACCGTGCGTGCCGGTGACGTGGTGGGTGACCACACCGTGCTGTTCGCCGCCGATGGCGAGCGTGTCGAGATCACGCACAAGGCCTCCAGCCGCATGACCTTCGCCAAGGGCGCGGTGCGTTCGGCGCTGTGGCTGCAGGGGCGTGATGCCGCTCTGTACGACATGCAGGACGTGCTGGGTCTGCGCTGATGCGAATGTGTGACTGAGGCGTCTTATCGGGTGGACCGAAAAAGGGTTTTCCTGTAAGCTTCCTGTTTTAGTGTGTCCACTAAAAGTTACGCAGAATGGCTCAAATAAAAAAGCGGGATGACCTTCACACGTCATCCCGCTTTTTTACAACCTGCGTTTGCTTCAAGCCTTGATCGAGACGGAGGTCTTCTTGACTAAGCCAGCCCCCAAACCTGCCATTTTGGCCCTTGCTGACGGCAGCATTTTTCGCGGCGATTCCATCGGGGCCGATGGCCAGACGATCGGAGAGGTGGTGTTCAACACCGCCATGACCGGCTATCAGGAAATCCTTACCGATCCATCCTATGCCCAGCAGATCGTTACCCTGACTTACCCGCACATCGGCAACACCGGCACCACGCCGGAAGATGCCGAGTCCAACCGCGTCTGGGCCGCTGGCCTGATCATTCGCGACCTGCCGCTGATTTCCAGCAACTGGCGCGACAAGCAGCCGCTGGACGAGTACCTGAAAGCCAATGGCACCGTCGCCATCGCCGGTATCGATACTCGCCGTCTGACCCGCATCCTGCGCGAAAAGGGTTCGCAGAATGGCTGCATTCTGGTCGGTGACGACGCCACCGAAGAGAAAGCACTGGAGCTGGCACGCAGTTTCCCGGGCCTCAAAGGCATGGACCTGGCCAAGGTCGTCAGCTGCACCGAGCGCTACGATTGGCGCGAAAGCACCTGGAACCTGCAGTCCGACAGCCACCCGGAGATTCCGGCCAGCGAGCTGCCTTATCACGTGGTTGCCTACGACTACGGCGTGAAGCTGAACATCCTGCGCATGCTGGTCGAGCGTGGCTGCCGCCTGACCGTGGTGCCGGCGCAAACTCCGGCCAGCGAGGTGCTGGCACTCAATCCTGATGGCGTGTTCCTCTCCAACGGTCCTGGCGATCCCGAGCCGTGCGACTATGCGATCCAGGCGATCAAGGACGTGCTGGAAACCGATATCCCGGTATTCGGCATCTGTCTCGGCCACCAGTTGCTGGCCCTGGCCTCCGGCGCCAAGACCCTGAAGATGGGCCATGGCCACCACGGTGCCAACCACCCGGTACAGGATCTCGACAGCGGTGTGGTGATGATCACCAGCCAGAACCACGGTTTCGCCGTGGACGAGAGCAGCCTGCCGGGCAACCTGCGTGCGATCCACAAGTCGCTGTTCGATGGCACCCTGCAGGGCATCGAGCGTACCGACAAGGACGCCTTCAGCTTCCAGGGTCACCCCGAAGCGAGCCCCGGCCCGCACGACGTGGCGCCGTTGTTCGACCGCTTCATCGAAGCCATGGCCAAGCGCCGCTAAGCCCGCCGACTGACCTACGGATTCGAGAGAGAAAAAATGCCAAAACGTACAGACATCAAAAGTATCCTGATCCTCGGCGCCGGCCCCATCGTCATCGGCCAGGCCTGTGAGTTCGACTACTCCGGCGCTCAGGCCTGCAAGGCGCTGAAGGAAGAAGGTTTCCGCGTCATCCTGGTGAACTCCAACCCGGCCACCATCATGACCGACCCGTCGATGGCCGACGCCACCTACATCGAGCCGATCAAATGGGCCACCGTGGCCAAGATCATCGAGAAGGAGCGCCCCGACGCCCTGCTGCCGACCATGGGTGGCCAGACCGCGCTGAACTGCGCGCTGGATCTGGAGCGTCATGGCGTACTGGAGAAATTTGGCGTCGAGATGATCGGCGCCAACGCCGACACCATCGACAAGGCTGAAGACCGTTCGCGCTTCGACAAGGCGATGAAGGACATCGGCCTGGCCTGCCCGGTATCCGGCATCGCCCACAGCATGGAAGATGCCTACGGCGTGCTGGAGAAGGTCGGCTTCCCGTGCATCATCCGTCCGTCCTTCACCATGGGCGGCACCGGTGGCGGCATCGCCTACAACCGTGAAGAGTTCGAGGAAATCTGCGCCCGTGGTCTCGACCTGTCGCCGACCAGTGAGCTGCTGATCGACGAGTCGCTGATCGGCTGGAAGGAATACGAGATGGAGGTGGTCCGTGACAAGAAGGACAACTGCATCATCGTCTGCTCCATCGAGAACTTCGACCCGATGGGCGTACACACTGGTGACTCGATCACCGTCGCGCCGGCACAGACCCTGACCGACAAGGAATACCAGATCCTGCGTAACGCCTCGTTGGCGGTACTGCGTGAGATTGGCGTGGAAACCGGCGGCTCCAACGTGCAGTTCGGTATCTGCCCGAATACCGGCCGCATGGTCGTCATCGAAATGAATCCGCGTGTATCGCGCAGCTCGGCGCTGGCCTCCAAGGCCACCGGCTTCCCGATCGCCAAGATCGCCGCCAAGCTGGCTGTTGGCTACACCCTCGATGAGCTGTCCAACGACATCACCGGCGGTCGTACCCCGGCGTCGTTCGAGCCGGCCATCGACTACGTGGTGACCAAGGTACCGCGCTTCGCCTTCGAGAAATTCCCGAAAGCCGACGCCCGCCTGACCACCCAAATGAAGTCCGTGGGCGAGGTCATGGCCATCGGCCGTACCTTCCAGGAGTCCATGCAGAAGGCCTTGCGTGGCCTGGAAGTGGGCGTTGCCGGCTTCGATCCAAAGCTCGACCTGAACGACCCTGAAGCTGAAAGCACCCTGCGCCGCGAATTGACCGTGCCCAGCGCCGACCGCATCTGGTACGTGGCCGATGCCTTCCGCGCCGGCAAGACCGTCGCCGAAGTGTTCGAGCTGACCCGTATCGACGAGTGGTTCCTGGTGCAGATCGAAGATCTGATCAAGGACGAGGCCACCGTGCAGACCCTCGGTCTGTCGGCTATCGACCGCGACCTGATGTTCAAGCTCAAGCGCAAGGGCTTCTCCGATGCGCGCCTGGCCAAGCTGCTGGGTGTTTCCGAGAAGAGCCTGCGTGCTCATCGCCACAAGCTGAAAGTGCTGCCGGTGTACAAGCGCGTGGACACCTGCGCCGCCGAGTTCGCCACCGACACCGCCTACATGTACTCGACCTACGAGGAAGAGTGCGAGGCCAATCCTTCGAGCCGCGAGAAGATCATGATCCTCGGTGGTGGCCCCAACCGTATCGGCCAGGGCATCGAGTTCGACTACTGCTGCGTACACGCCGCGCTGGCCATGCGTGAAGACGGTTACGAGACCATCATGGTCAACTGCAACCCGGAAACCGTCTCCACCGACTACGACACCTCCGATCGCCTGTACTTCGAGCCGGTGACCCTGGAAGACGTGCTGGAAATCGTCCGTGTCGAGCAGCCGAAAGGCGTCATCGTCCAGTACGGTGGCCAGACTCCGCTGAAGATCTGCCGCGCCCTGGAAGAAGCGGGCGTACCGATCATCGGCACCAGCCCCGAGGCCATCGACCGCGCCGAAGACCGCGAGCGCTTCCAGCAGATGGTGCAGCGCCTGAATCTGCGTCAGCCGGCCAACGCCACTGCGCGCAGCGAAGACGAGGCCCTGGCCTTGTCGAAGAACATCGGTTACCCGATGGTGGTGCGTCCGTCCTATGTACTGGGCGGCCGGGCGATGGAAATCGTCTACCAGGAAGAAGAACTCAAGCGCTACATGCGCGAAGCGGTGAAAGTCTCCAACGACAGCCCAGTGCTGCTCGATCGCTTCCTCAACTGCGCCATCGAGGTGGACGTGGATGCGGTGTGCGACGGCGAGACCGTGGTGATCGGCGCGATCATGCAGCACATCGAACAGGCCGGCGTGCACTCTGGTGACTCCGCCTGCTCGCTGCCGCCATACTCGCTGCCGATGCACATCCAGGACGAGATCCGCGACCAGGTCAAGAAAATGGCCCTGGAGCTCGGCGTGGTTGGCCTGATGAACGTGCAGATGGCGGTGCAGGGCGAAGACATCTACGTCATCGAGGTGAACCCGCGCGCCTCGCGTACCGTGCCGTTCGTCTCCAAGTGCGTCGGCGAGTCGCTGGCTAAGGTGGCTGCACGCGTCATGGCTGGCAAGAGCCTGGCCGAGGCCGGTTACAGCAAGGAAATCATCCCGCCGTTCTTCAGCGTCAAGGAAGCGGTATTCCCCTTCGCCAAGTTCCCAGGCGTCGACCCGATCCTCGGCCCAGAGATGAAATCCACCGGTGAAGTCATGGGGGTCGGTGACACCTTCGGCGAAGCCTTTGCCAAGGCCCAGCTGGGCGCCAGCGAGATCCTGCCGAACTCCGGTTGCGCTTTCATCAGCGTACGTGAAGATGACAAGCCGGAAGCCGTTCAGGTCGCCCGTGATCTGGTCGCGCTGGGCTTTGAAGTGGTTGCCACTGCCGGCACCGCCAAGGTGATCGAGGCTGCTGGTCTGCCAGTTCGTCGAGTGAACAAGGTGACTGAAGGTCGTCCGCATGTCGTCGACATGATCAAGAATGATGAGGTCACCCTGATCATCAATACCACCGAGGGGCGCCAGTCCATCGCTGACTCCTACTCGATCCGTCGTAACGCCCTGCAGCACAAGATCTACTGCACCACGACCATCGCGGCGGGTCAGGCGGTCTGTGAAGCGCTCAAGTTCGGCCCGGAGAAGACTGTGCGCCGGCTGCAGGATCTGCATGCAGGAATCAAGGCATGAACAAATATCCAATGACCGTTCAGGGCGCTCGCGCCCTGGAAGAAGAGCTGGCGCACCTGACCAAGGTGGTTCGCCCGAAACTCAGTCAGGACATCGGTGAAGCCCGCGAGCTGGGTGATCTCAAGGAAAACGCCGAGTACCACGCCGCGCGTGAGCAGCAGGGCATGGTCGAAGCGCGTGTGCGTGATATCGAAGGTCGTCTGCAGAACGCGGTGATCATCGATGTCACCACTATCGAGCACACCGGCAAGGTGATCTTCGGTACTACGGTGGAAATCGCCAACGTCGAGACTGACGAAAGCGTGACCTACCAGATCGTTGGCGAAGATGAAGCCGACATCAAGCAGGGCAAGATCTCCGTCGGCTCGCCTATCGCCCGTGCCTTGATTGGCAAGAATGAAGGCGATGTGGTTGCGGTGCAGACCCCCAGTGGCCTGATCGAGTACGAGATTGTCGAAGTCCGCCACATATAAGTCACAGCAGCCGTCGCGGGCGGCTGCCGTTAGCTGGCAGCTGGCCCAGACTCTTTGGGTCGGCGGCTTGTGGTTGCTGCAATTCGTCATTCTGCCGGCCATCGGCCAGACTGGCCTGGCACCTCTGCTGGTGCAGGAGATAGCCACGCGGCTGGTGCCGCTGCTGGTCGGTCTGACAGCGGTATGCGTTGCTCTGCAGGCTTTTGCCTTGCTGCGCAGTGAAGGTCTGTCGAGCCTATTGCGGGATATGCGTGGGCAACTACTGCTGACCGTTGCGGTCATGGCCCTGAGCTACTTCGCTGTGTTGCGCTACTGGCCCGATGTCGAGTACTGGCTGCGCTTCAGCTATCTGGTGATGGCGTTTTGTGGGCTGTTGCTGGTGCTGCAGCCCGTGCCTGGGGCGCCGGTCAGGCGCTAACGACGCTTTCAGACGCGAATTCATTCGCGATCAGGGCACGCCATGCCTGCCTCTGATCGCGATGGAAGCGCCTCAACCCTGGTAACGAATAACGTTGGACAGGTTGCGATTCGGTTTGGGGTTCTTGCGATAGAGCAGGGCGACCTTGCCAATCGACTGGACCAGTTCAGCGCGTCCGCTCTCGCACAGGGCTACAATGGCGGCCTGGCGATCCTCGCGTTCGGTGAGGCGCAGCTGTACCTTGATCAGCTCGTGATCGTTCAGGGCGCGGTCCAGTTCGGCCAGCACGCCCTCGGTCAAACCATTGTCAGCCACGATCAATACAGGTTTCAGGTGGTGGCCGATAGATTTGAATTGTTTCTTCTGCTCTTGAGTGAGCGGCATAATCGTTAGTACCTAATTCGGTCTGGAAAACGGCGTCTATCTTACCCGAGCCCGCGCAGTTATTCATGACCCGTTGAGTCAGAGGTTTCAGTGGCACGTTCCAAGACCAGCCAGCGTTGGCTGAAAGAACATTTCGATGATCCATACGTGAAGATGGCGCAGAAGGACGGCTATCGTTCGCGCGCCAGCTACAAGTTGCTGGAAATCCAGGAGAAGGATCGCATCCTGCGCCCGGGCATGACCGTGGTCGATCTTGGCGCCGCGCCAGGCGGCTGGTCGCAGGTCACCAGTCGAGTGATCGGCGACAAAGGGCGTCTGATCGCCTCCGACATCCTGGAGATGGACAGCATTCCCGATGTCACCTTCATTCAGGGTGATTTCACCGATGACGCGGTCTTCGCGCAGATTCTCGAGGCCATCGGCGAAAATCCGGTAGACCTTGTTATTTCCGATATGGCCCCCAATATGAGTGGGGTAAGAACCGCCGATCAGGCACGTGCGATGTATCTGTGCGAGCTGGCGCTGGATCTGGCCGGGCGTGTCTTGCGCCCAGGTGGCGATTTTCTGATCAAGATTTTCCAGGGTGAAGGTTTCGACGCCTACCACAAGCAGGTGCGCGAGACGTTCGACAAGGTGCAGATGCGCAAGCCGCTGTCCTCGCGCGATCGCTCCCGTGAGCAATATCTGTTGGCGCGCGGCTTTCGCGGGATGTGAGTTGAAACTGGTGTCCGCCCTGTCGGTCTCAGTGGCAGAAACCTCATAAAGGGTTACAGACGGCGCCTGCGGGAAGCGGGCGTTTGGTGTAAGTTAGTCGGTATATCATTGGTCGTCATGGGAAGCCTGCTTCGCCACGAGGCCTGCTTCAGAGGGTAGCTAATTGAACGACATGGCAAAGAATCTGATCCTGTGGCTGATCATCGCGGCGGTGCTGGTTACCGTGATGAACAACTTCTCCAGTCCGAGCGAGCCGCAGACCCTGAGCTACTCGCAATTCATCGAGCAGGTGAAGGAGGGGCGCGTCGAGCGCGTGACCGTCGATGGTTACGTGATCACCGGCAAGCGCACCGATGGCGAGGGGTTCAAGACCATTCGTCCGGCGATCCAGGACGGCGGCCTGATTGGCGACCTGATCGACAACAACGTGGTCATCGAAGGCAAGCAGCCTGAGCAGCAGAGCATCTGGACTCAGCTGTTGGTCGCCAGCTTCCCGATCCTGGTGATCATCGCCGTCTTCATGTTCTTCATGCGCCAGATGCAAGGCGGTGCTGGTGGCAAGGGCGGGCCGATGAGCTTCGGCAAGTCCAAGGCGCGTCTGCTCTCCGAAGATCAGGTCAAGACCACCTTTGCCGACGTCGCCGGTTGCGACGAGGCCAAGGAAGAAGTCAGCGAGCTGGTGGAATTCCTCCGCGATCCGGGCAAGTTCCAGCGCCTGGGCGGTCGCATCCCGCGTGGCGTGCTGATGGTCGGCTCGCCGGGTACCGGTAAGACGCTGCTGGCCAAGGCCGTGGCCGGTGAGGCGAAAGTGCCGTTCTTCACCATTTCCGGTTCCGATTTCGTCGAGATGTTCGTGGGTGTGGGTGCTTCCCGCGTTCGCGACATGTTCGATCAGGCCAAGAAGCACGCGCCGTGCATCATCTTCATCGACGAGATCGACGCCGTGGGTCGCCATCGTGGCGCCGGCATGGGCGGCGGTCACGACGAGCGTGAGCAGACTCTCAACCAGCTGCTGGTGGAGATGGACGGTTTCGAGATGAATGACGGCATCATCGTCATCGCTGCCACCAACCGTCCGGACGTTCTCGACCCTGCGCTGCTGCGTCCTGGCCGCTTCGACCGCCAGGTGGTCGTTGGTCTGCCGGATATTCGCGGTCGCGAGCAAATTCTGAAAGTGCACATGCGCAAGGTGCCGATGGGCGACGACGTCAATCCGGCGGTCATCGCGCGCGGTACCCCGGGATTCTCCGGTGCCGATCTGGCCAACCTGGTCAACGAAGCCTCTCTGTTCGCCGCTCGTGCTGGCAAGCGCTTGGTGGAAATGAAGGAATTCGAGCTGGCCAAGGACAAGATCATGATGGGTGCCGAGCGCAAGACCATGGTCATGTCCGACAAGGAGAAGCTCAACACCGCGTTCCACGAGGCGGGCCACGCCATCGTTGGTCGCCTCGTGCCCGAGCACGATCCAGTTTACAAGGTGTCTATCATTCCGCGTGGTCGTGCCCTGGGCGTGACCATGTTCCTGCCGGAAGAGGATCGTTACAGCCTCAGCAAGCGCGCGCTGATCAGCCAGATTTGCTCGCTGTTCGGTGGTCGTATCGCCGAAGAGATGACTCTGGGCTTCGATGGTGTCACCACGGGCGCCTCGAACGACATCATGCGCGCCACCCAACTGGCCAAGAACATGGTCACCAAGTGGGGTCTTTCCGAGAAGCTGGGCCCGCTGATGTATGCGGAAGAAGAGGGTGAAGTTTTCCTCGGTCGCAGCATGGGCAGCCAGGCCAGCAACGTTTCCGGCGAGACTGCCAAGCAGATCGACGAGGAAGTGCGTCGTATCATCGATGAATGCTATGCCACGGCCAAGAAACTACTGGTAGAGAACCGTGACAAGCTCGATGCCATGGCCGAAGCGCTGATGAAGTACGAAACCATCGACGCCGAGCAGATCGATGACATCATGAATGGTCGCGAGCCTCGTGAGCCGCGCGGCTGGGATGGTGGCGGTGACTCCGGTGCTCCGCAGGCCAAGGTCGACGAGCCAGATCGTTCTGAAACGCCCATTGGTGGGCCGGCGGCCGAGCACTAAGGTTTCATATGTCTCAAACGCAACACCCGAGCCGGCTGCCCTTTGGTAGCCGGCTTCTTGATTTGTCCCGTCCGCAGGTGATGGGCATCCTCAATGTCACTCCTGATTCTTTCTCCGACGGTGGGCGCTTTACGGCGCGCGATGCTGCATTGCGTCACGCCGAGCAGATGGTCGCGGCCGGTGCGACGCTGATCGATATCGGTGGTGAGTCCACCCGCCCTGGGGCGCGAAGCGTTTCGCCGACCGAGGAGCTGGAACGGGTTGCGCCGGTGGTCGAAGCTATCGCTCGTCAGCTCGACGTGATCATTTCCGTGGACACCTCGACCCCCGCAGTCATGCGCGAAAGTGCAAGGCTGGGTGCGGGGCTGATCAATGATGTGCGTTCGTTGCAGCGTGATGGCGCTCTGGATGCGGCGGCAGATACGGGTCTGCCGGTGTGTCTGATGCATATGCGCGGCGAGCCCGGCAACATGCAGGATGATCCGCAGTATCCGGATATCGTCGCTGAGGTGCGTGATTTTCTCGTCGAGCGCATGGCTGTCTGCGCGACAGCCGGTATTCCCGCTGAGCGGATCCTGCTCGATCCGGGCTTTGGTTTTGCCAAGACCCTGGAGCACAATCTCGCCCTGTTCAAGCGCATGAGTGAGCTCTCTGCGTTGGGGCGGCCCTTGCTGGTTGGTGTGTCACGCAAGAGCATGATCGGCAAGGTGCTCGGTCACGAGGTGGGCGGGCGCCTCTACGGCAGTCTGGCATTGGCTGCTCTGGCATTGACCAAGGGCGCACATATTTTGCGTGTGCACGATGTCGCCGAAACGGTGGACGTGGTGCGCATGATCGCTGCGGTTGAAGCGGCGCAATAACAAGGAAAGCGTTATGGCTAGAAAATACTTCGGCACCGACGGTATTCGTGGTCGCGTTGGCCAGTTTCCCATTACTCCGGATTTCATGCTCAAGCTCGGTTGGGCGGCTGGCATGGCGTTTCGCAAGCAGGGCAAGTGCCGGATCCTGATCGGCAAGGACACGCGTATCTCTGGCTACATGTTCGAGTCCGCCCTCGAGGCGGGGCTGGCTGCAGCGGGGGCGGACGTGCAACTGCTCGGGCCAATGCCGACGCCGGCCATTGCCTACCTGACGCGCACTTTTCAGGCCGATGCCGGTATCGTCATCAGTGCTTCGCACAATCCGCATGACGATAACGGCATCAAGTTCTTTTCCAGCGAAGGCACCAAGCTTCCGGACGATGTCGAGGCGATGATCGAAGAGTTGCTCGATCAGCCGATGACCGTGGTCGAATCTGCCTGTATTGGCAAAGCTTCGCGGATCAACGATGCCTCCGGTCGCTACATCGAGTTCTGCAAGGGCAGCGTGCCCAGTGGCACCAGCTTCAAAGGTCTGAAGATCGTCATCGATTGCGCCCATGGCGCTGCCTACAAGGTCGCGCCGAGTGTATTTCGCGAGCTGGGTGCGGAGGTTCGAGTCATTTCGGCGCAGCCCGATGGCCTCAATATCAATGATGCTTGTGGTTCTACACACATTGCCGCGCTGCAGGCCGAAGTGGTCGCGCAGCAGGCCGATCTGGGTATCGCCTTCGATGGCGATGCTGATCGTGTGCTGATGGTCGACCAATATGGTGCGGTGGTCGATGGTGATGAACTGCTGTTCATCATTGCGCGTGATCTGCAGGAGCGTGGGCGGCTGCGTGGTGGTGTGGTCGGCACGCTGATGAGCAATCTCGGGCTGGAACTGGCTCTGGCCGATCTCAACATCCCATTCATTCGCGCCAATGTCGGTGATCGTTATGTGATCGCTGAATTGCTGGCGCGCAACTGGCAGCTCGGTGGCGAGAATTCCGGGCACCTGGTGTGCTTCCAGCACACCACGACTGGCGATGCGATTATTGCGGCCCTGCAGGTGCTGATGGCACTCAAGCGCCGTGGTCAGAGCCTGGTTGATGCGCGCAGCGATCTGAAGAAGTGTCCGCAGGTGCTGGTCAATGTGCGGTTCTCCGGTGCTGTCGATCCGCTCGAGCATCCTTCGGTGAAGGAAGCCTGCGCGCGGGTGACCGAGAGCATGGCTGGGCGCGGTCGCGTGCTGCTGCGCAAGTCCGGCACCGAGCCGCTGGTGCGGGTGATGGTCGAAGGTGACGAGGAAAGCTCGGTTCGCGGCTATGCCGATGAATTGGCTAAGATTGTTGCCGAAGTCTGTGCTTGATTGCGCTTGCTACCGCGGGTGCTCTTGGGTAATATCTGCGCCCTCTTTGATCGACGAGGTAAAACATGCGTCGCCCCTTGGTCGCTGGTAACTGGAAAATGCACGGTACCCGCGCAAGCGTCGCAGAGCTGATCGAAGGTGTACGTCAGCAGGTGCTTCCTGCTGATGTCGATGTTGCGGTGTTTCCCTCCAGTCTGCATATCGCTCAGGTCGTCGAAGGTCTGAATGGTAAAGCGGTGATGGTTGGAGCGCAGGATTGTGCAGCACAAGTAGAGCAGGGTGCCTTGACTGGTGAACTGGCGGTTAGTCAGTTGGTCGACGGCGGTTGTGAGCTGGTGCTGGTTGGTCACTCCGAACGTCGCCTGATTCTGGGTGAAAGTGACGAAGTGGTCGTGCGCAAGTTTGCGGCGGTACAGGCTGCAGGTTTGACTCCCGTGCTCTGTGTGGGTGAAACCCGCGAGCAACGTGAAGCGAATACAACGCTGGGTGTGGTGGGTGGCCAGTTGGCCGCGGTGATCGACGCGCTGGGTGTCGATGCGCTGAAGAACGCCGTAGTTGCCTATGAGCCTGTATGGGCCATTGGCACCGGGTTGACCGCTACGCCCGAGCAGGCTCAGGAAGTGCATGCAGCGATCCGCGCGCAAGTTGCGCAGCTCGATGCTGGTGTCGCGAGTGGGCTGAGAATTCTTTATGGTGGCAGTGTGAAGGCCGCCAGTGCTGCCGAGTTGTTCGGCATGCGGGATATCGATGGGGGGCTCGTAGGTGGCGCCTCTCTGAATGCGGATGAATTCGGTGCGATCTGTCGCGCTGCAGGAAACTGAAGAATGCTGGAAACAGTCATTGTTGTTCTGCACCTGCTGGGTGCGATCGGGATTGTAGTGCTGGTGCTGTTGCAGCAGGGTAAAGGCGCTGACGCGGGTGCGTCGTTCGGTTCGGGTGCTTCGGCAACTGTATTCGGAAGCCAAGGTTCCTCTACCTTTCTGAGTAAGTTTACTGGTATACTCGCCGCGGCTTTTTTCATTACCAGCTTGGGTTTAGCGTTCTTTGCTAAAGAAAAAGCTGATGCACTGACTCAGGTTGGTCTGCCAGATCCAGCGGTTCTGGAAGTTCAACAAAAACCGGCTGTCGAAGATGTGCCGGTGCTCGAAGAGCAAGCTCCAGCGTCCGATGCTTCGGATGTGCCGGAGGCTCCAGAGCAGTAACAGTTTTGCCGAGGTGGTGGAATTGGTAGACACGCTACCTTGAGGTGGTAGTGGCCATAGGCTGTAGGGGTTCGAGTCCCCTCCTCGGTACCATACTCAAGAAAGCCCGCAGTTCGCGGGCTTTCTTGTTGCTGGAGTGTTTGGTTGACCCTCGCCAGGGGGTGGCCGTATAATTCCGGCCCAGCTTTGACGCGGGGTGGAGCAGTCTGGTAGCTCGTCGGGCTCATAACCCGAAGGTCGTAGGTTCAAATCCTGCCCCCGCAACCAGTTTCAGCAGGCCCCTTTTCAGGGGCTTTTTGTTAGCTGAAAGACAGTATCCGTTGGTATTTACGGCGGATTGAAGGGATGGGCGTTTCGCCCATTTTTTATTTGCACAGCATGCACGAGGGCCGTTAAGTGTCGAGCAAGCTAGAACAGTTGCAGGCCTTGTTGGCCCCAGTAATCGAGGCGCTCGGTTATCAATGTTGGGGCATCGAGTTCCTGTCGCAGGGGCGTCATTCGCTGCTGCGTGTCTATATCGATAAAGCCGATGGCATCCTGATCGACGATTGTGAAATCGTCAGCCGTCAGCTCAGTGGTGTGCTCGATGTCGAGGATCCGATTACCTCGGAGTACACACTGGAAGTTTCTTCTCCTGGCATGGATCGTCCGTTGTTCACCCTCGAACAGTTTGCGACGCATGCCGGTGAACAGGTGAAGATCAAGCTGCGTTCGCCTTTCGACGGGCGTCGTAACTTCCAGGGCCTCCTTCGCGGTGTGGAGGAGCAGGACGTGGTAGTTCAGGTGGATGACCACGAGTATCTGTTGCCGATCGACCTGATCGACAAGGCCAATATCATCCCCCGATTTGATTGAGATGCGGATTCTGTGGCGCTGCTGGACTGTCGATTGTCGGCGCAGCGCAAGCGACACAGATGGCGCGAAGGTAGCGCGGCAGCTCACGAAGATAGCGCCAATGGCGTGAACGTGATGCGGACTGTGCAGAACCAATGGATTGCGAAAGGCGAGGCGTACGATGAGCAAAGAAGTACTGCTGGTTGTTGAGTCGGTATCCAACGAAAAGGGTGTACCGGCCGGCGTGATTTTCGAGGCGCTGGAGCTGGCTCTGGCGACCGCCACCAAGAAACGTTTCGAGGACGAAGTCGACCTGCGTGTGTCGATCAACCGTCAGAACGGTAGCTACGAAACTTTCCGCCGCTGGACCGTGGTCGATGAGTCCGAGTTCGAGGACCCGGCCTACCAGGTGACCGAGGACATGCCGCAGGCCGTCGAGGCCAACGCCAAGATCGGTGACGTGCTCGAAGAGAAGGTCGATTCCATCGAGTTCGGTCGCATCGCCGCGCAAACCGCCAAGCAGGTCATCGTGCAGAAAGTGCGCGAGGCCGAGCGTGCTCAGGTGGTAGATGCCTACCGCGAGCGCCTGGGTGAGATCATCTCCGGCACCGTGAAGAAGGTCACCCGCGACAATGTCATCGTCGACCTGGGCAACAACGCCGAGGCGCTGCTGGCCCGTGAAGACATCATTCCGCGCGAGACTTTCCGCGTTGGTGTGCGTCTGCGTGCCCTGCTCAAGGAAATTCGTACCGAGAACCGCGGCCCGCAACTGATCCTGTCGCGTACCGCTCCGGAAATGCTGATCGAGCTGTTCCGCATCGAAGTACCGGAAATCGCCGAAGGGCTGATCGACGTCAAGGCCGCCTCCCGTGATCCGGGTTCGCGCGCCAAGATCGCCGTGCGCTCCAAGGACAAGCGTATCGACCCGCAGGGTGCCTGCATCGGTATGCGTGGCTCGCGCGTCCAAGCCGTTTCCGGTGAACTGGGCGGTGAGCGCGTGGATATCGTGCTGTGGGACGACAATCCCGCGCAGTTCGTCATCAATGCCATGTCGCCGGCTGAAGTGGCTGCGATCATCGTCGATGAAGATGCCCATGCCATGGACATCGCCGTTGGCGAAGACAACCTGGCCCAGGCCATTGGTCGTGGCGGTCAGAATGTGCGTCTTGCCAGTCAGTTGACCGGCTGGACCCTGAACGTGATGACCGAAGCGGACATTCAGGCCAAGCAACAGGCAGAAACCGGCGACATCATGCAGTCCTTCATCGACGAGCTGGAAGTCGACGAAGAACTGGCTCAAGTCCTGGTCGAAGAGGGTTTCACCAGTCTCGAAGAGATTGCCTACGTACCCATGGAAGAAATGCTCAGTATCGATGGCTTCGACGAGGAGATCGTCAATGAGCTGCGTGCACGGGCTAAGGATCGTCTGCTGACCAAGGCGATCGCCAACGAGGAGAAGTTGGCCGATGCCCATCCGGCAGATGATTTGCTGGAACTGGAAGGCATGGACAAGGCGCTGGCTCTAGAGCTTGCGCTGCGCGGCGTGATTACCCGTGAAGACCTGGCCGAGCAGTCGATTGACGACCTGCTCGACATCGACGGCATCGACGAAGAGCGTGCCGGCAAGCTGATCATGGCCGCCCGAGCCCATTGGTTCGAATAAGCGGTTGCGGCCTGAGGAGAAAGATGCATGACGCAAGTCACGGTGAAAGAACTGGCCACAGTGGTCGACACCCCGGTTGAGCGCCTGCTGCAGCAGATGCGTGAAGCTGGCCTGTCCCACGACAGTGCCGAACAAGTAGTGACCGATAGTGAGAAACAGGCCCTGCTGGCCCATCTCAAGAGCAGTCACGGCGACAAGGTCGAAGAGCCGCGCAAGATTACCTTGCAACGCAAGACCACCAGCACGCTGCGCGTCGCTGGTAGCAAGACCATCAGTGTTGAAGTGCGCAAGAAGAAGACCTTCGTCAAGCGCAGCCCGGAAGAGCTGGAAGCCGAGAAGCAGCGCGAGCTGGAAGCTCAGCAGGCCGCTGCCGAGGCCGAGCGCCTGAAGGCCGAGGAAGAAGCCAAGCGCAAGGCCGAAGAAGAAGCCAAGCGCCAGGCTGCAACTGCCACGACCGAAACCGCCGCACCTGCTGCCGCGCCGACGCCTGTCAGCGAGCCGCTGGTTGCCGCTCCGGTCGTCGAAGTCGAGCGCAAGAAAGAAGAAGTGCGTCGCCCCGAGAAGGCACGCTCTGATGAAGACGAGCGTCGCGATCGCAAGCACACCCAGCATCGCCCCGCTACCAAGGAGAAGGCGCCGGCTCCGCGCGTCGCTCCGCGTAGCGTCGATGAAGAAAGCGACGGTTTCCGTCGTGGTGGCCGCGGCAAGTCGAAGATGAAGAAGCGCAACCAGCATGGCTTCCAGGCTCCGGCCGGCCCGGTGGTGCGTGACGTAGCCATTGGCGAAACCATCACGGTGGCCGACCTGGCCCAGCAGATGTCGGTCAAGGCTGCTGAAGTCATCAAGTTCATGTTCAAGATGGGCACCCCGGTGACCATCAATCAGGTGCTGGATCAGGAAACTGCCCAGTTGATCGCCGAAGAGCTGGGCCACAAGGTCAAGCTGGTCAGCGATAACGCCCTGGAAGATTCGCTGGCCGAGTCGCTGAAGTTCGAAGGTGAGGCCGTGTCCCGCGCGCCGGTGGTGACCGTGATGGGTCACGTCGACCACGGTAAGACCTCGCTGCTCGACTACATTCGTCGCGCCAAGGTGGCTTCCGGTGAAGCGGGTGGCATCACCCAGCATATCGGTGCTTACCACGTGGAAACCGAGCGTGGCATGGTCACCTTCCTCGACACCCCCGGTCACGCTGCGTTTACCGCCATGCGTGCGCGTGGTGCCAAGGCGACCGACATCGTCATCCTGGTCGTTGCAGCTGACGACGGCGTGATGCCGCAGACCCAGGAGGCCGTACAGCACGCGAAAGCGGCTGGCGTGCCGATCGTGGTCGCGGTGAACAAGATCGACAAGCCTGATGCCAACCCGGACAACATCAAGAACGGCCTGGCCGCTCTCGACGTGATCCCGGAAGAGTGGGGCGGCGATGCACCTTATGTGCATGTGTCGGCCAAGATGGGTACCGGCATCGACGAGCTGCTCGAAGCCGTACTGCTGCAGGCTGAAGTCCTCGAGCTGAAAGCCACGCCGTCGGCCCCGGGTCGTGGTGTGGTGGTCGAATCGCGTCTGGACAAGGGCCGTGGCCCGGTGGCCACCGTGCTGGTTCAGGACGGTACCCTGCGTCAGGGCGACATGGTCCTGGTCGGCGTCAACTATGGCCGCGTGCGTGCCATGCTTGACGAGAACGGCAAGCCGATCAAGGAAGCCGGTCCGTCCATTCCGGTCGAGATCCTCGGCCTCGACGGCACGCCGGATGCCGGTGACGACATGACTGTGGTCGCCGACGAGAAGAAGGCCCGCGAAGTTGCCCTGTTCCGTCAAGGCAAGTTCCGTGAGGTCAAGCTGGCCCGTGCTCACGCCGGCAAGCTGGAAAACATCTTCGAGAACATGGGCCAGGAAGAGAAGAAAACCCTCAACATCGTGCTCAAGTCCGATGTGCGTGGTTCTCTGGAAGCCCTGCAAGGCTCGCTCAGCACCCTGGGTAACGATGAAGTGCAGGTGCGCGTGGTCGGTGGCGGCGTCGGTGGTATCACCGAGTCCGATGCCAACCTGGCACTGGCTTCCAACGCCGTGCTTTTCGGCTTCAACGTCCGCGCTGACGCCGGTGCGCGCAAGATCGTCGAGGCCGAAGGTCTGGACATGCGCTACTACAACGTCATCTACGACATCATCGAAGACGTCAAGAAGGCGCTCACCGGTATGCTCGGCAGCGATGTTCGCGAGAACATCCTGGGCACCGCCGAAGTGCGTGACGTGTTCCGTTCGCCGAAGTTTGGCGCGGTTGCCGGTTGCATGGTCATCGAAGGCACTGTCTTCCGTAACCGTCCGATCCGTGTACTGCGTGAAGACGTGGTGATCTTCGAAGGTGAGCTGGAATCGCTGCGTCGCTTCAAGGACGACGTCGCCGAAGTGCGTAACGGCATGGAGTGCGGTATTGCGGTGAAGAGCTACAACGACGTCAAGGTCGGCGACAAGATCGAAGTGTTCGAGAAAGTCCAGGTGGCTCGCAGCCTGTAATCGCGAGTCGCAACACGCAACGCCCGGCCCCGCATTCGCGCGGCCGGGCGTTTGCCGCTTTTGAGTCCGCTGGCGAACAGACGGTGGACGCAGTAAAGGTAAGTAGAAAATGGCCAAAGATTACAGCCGTACCCAGCGTATCGGCGACCAGATGCAACGCGAACTGGCCCAGCTTATCCGGCGTGAGGTCAAGGATCCGCGTCTGGGGCTGGTGACCATCACCGCAGTCGACGTCAGTCGTGATATCGGTCACGCCAAGGTCTTCATCACCGTCATGGGGCAGGATGATGCCGAGGCGATCAAAGAGAGCCTCAAGGTACTCAACGACGCGGCCGGTTTCCTGCGCATGCAACTGGGCAAGGCGATGAAGCTGCGCAGCGTGCCACAGCTGCACTTCCACTACGACGAGAGTGTCCAGCGTGGTGCTCACCTGTCGGCACTGATCGAGCGTGCCGTGGCGGAAGATCGTCTGCACGACGACACCGCGGGTTCCAAGGAGTAAGGCGTGGCGCAGGTCAAACGTATTCGCCGCAAGGTCGACGGCATCATCCTGCTCGACAAGCCGCACGGTTTCACGTCCAACGCCGCGCTGCAGAAGGTGCGTTGGCTGCTCAATGCCGAGAAGGCCGGACATACCGGCAGCCTCGACCCGTTGGCCACTGGTGTGCTGCCGCTGTGTTTCGGTGAGGCGACCAAGTTCTCCCAGTATCTGCTCGACGCTGACAAGGGCTACGAGACCGTCGCTCAGTTGGGCGTCACCACCACCACTGGTGATGCCGAAGGTGATGTTATCGAACGGCGCCCGGTGACCGTCGGTCGCGCCGAGATCGAGGCGTTGTTGTCGCGTTTTCGCGGTGAAATCAAACAGATACCGCCAATGTACTCGGCCTTGAAGAAGGACGGTCAGCCACTCTACAAGCTGGCTCGTGCGGGTGAAGTAGTGGAGCGCGAAGCGCGTTCTGTTACTATTGCGCGCCTGGAACTGCTGGCCTGCGAAGGCGAGCAGGCCCGTCTGGCGGTTGATTGCAGCAAAGGCACCTATATTCGTACGCTGGTCGAGGATCTCGGTCAGTTGCTCGGCTGCGGTGCACATGTCGCCGAGTTGCGCCGTACCAAGGCCGGCCCGTTCGACTTGACGCGTACCGTGACGCTGGAAGAACTGGAGGCTGCACACGCCGAAGGTGGTAACGAGGCGCTGGATCGCTTCCTGCTACCGGCCGATAGCGGTCTGCAGGACTGGCCGCTGCTGCAGTTCTCCGAGCACAGTGCGTTCTACTGGTTGCAAGGGCAGCCGGTGCGAGCGCCGGAAGCGCCGAAGTTCGGCATGGTGCGGGTGCAGGATCACAATGGTCGCTTCATCGGCATCGGTGAGGTGAGTGACGATGGGCGTATCGCTCCGCGTCGATTGATTTATACCGGTGCGTAGCACCGAACGGTTCGGCCGAGAAGGCTGAAAGCCTGATGTTGACGACGTCGTCATCAGGTGCTGCGAGGGTGGCTGTTAGTAGGCACGGTCATACCTCTTTTTAAAACACGGGAAGCGATTCCCGGCCTATTGAGACTGCTTCGGCAGTTTCCAGATGAGAGGAAGCCAACATGGCACTCAGCGTTGAAGAAAAAGCCCAGATCGTTAACGACTACAAGCAAGCTGAAGGCGATACCGGTAGCCCGGAAGTGCAGGTTGCCCTGCTGACCGCCAACATCAACAAGCTGCAAGGTCACTTCAAGGCCAACGGTAAGGATCACCACAGCCGTCGTGGTCTGATCCGTATGGTTAACCAGCGTCGTAAGCTGCTGGACTACCTGAAGGGTAAAGATACCAGTCGTTACAGCGCCCTGATCGGTCGCCTGGGCCTGCGTCGTTAATAGACGCGAGCTGCACAAGTTGGAAGCTGGGAGTTCGGCGTCGCGAGTGGGGAGTGATCCTCACCTCGTGGCGCTGGGCTTCCAGCTTTTGGCTTTTCGAGGGATGCACCGGGTCCGACTCCCGCGCTTCTTTCCAATTTCCCCCAAGGCAACAAAGAGAAGGAAAACACCGTGAACCCGGTAATCAAGAAATTCCAGTTCGGTCAGTCGACCGTTACCCTCGAGACTGGCCGTATCGCCCGTCAAGCCTCCGGCGCAGTGCTGGTCACCGTTGACGACGACGTCAGCGTGCTGGTCGCCGTAACCGGCGCCAAGACTGCCGACCCAAGCAAGGGCTTCTTCCCGCTGTCCGTGCACTACCAGGAAAAGACCTACGCTGCCGGCAAGATCCCGGGTGGTTTCTTCAAGCGTGAAGCGCGTCCTTCCGAGAAAGAAACCCTGACCTCGCGTCTGATCGACCGTCCGATCCGCCCGCTGTTCCCGGAAGGTTTCCAGAACGAAGTGCAGGTCATCTGCACCGTGGTTTCCACCAGCAAGAAGACCGATCCGGATATCGCTGCGATGATCGGTACCTCGGCCGCCCTGGCCATCTCCGGTATCCCGTTCAACGGCCCGATCGGTGCCGCGCGCGTCGCCTTCCACCCGGAAACCGGCTACCTGCTGAACCCGAACTACGAGCAGCTCAAGGCTTCGAGCCTGGACATGGTCGTGGCCGGCACCAAGGACGCCGTGCTGATGGTCGAGTCAGAAGCCAAAGAGCTGACCGAAGACCAGATGCTGGGCGCCGTGCTGTTTGCCCATGAGGAGTTCCAGGTGGTCATCCAGGCTGTCGCCGAGCTGGCTGCCGAAGCCGGCAAGCCGACCTGGGACTGGCAGCCAAAGCCGGAAAACACCGCACTGCTGAACGCCATCCGTGGCGAGTTCGGTGACGCGATTTCCCAGGCCTACACCATCACCATCAAGCAGGACCGCTACGCGCGTCTGGGCGAGCTGCGCGATCAGGTCGTCGCCAAATTCTCCGGCGAAGAGGGTCAGCCTACTGCCGGTGAAGTCAAAGACGCCTTCGGCGAAATCGAATACCGCACCGTGCGCGAGAACATCGTCAACGGCAAACCGCGTATCGATGGTCGTGACACCCGCACCGTGCGTGGCCTGAACATCGAAGTCGGTGTACTGGACAAGACCCACGGTTCGGCGCTGTTCACCCGTGGCGAAACCCAGGCGCTGGTCGTGGCTACCCTCGGTACCGCCCGCGATGCACAGCTGCTGGACACCCTCGAAGGCGAGAAGAAAGACCCCTTCATGCTGCACTACAACTTCCCGCCGTACTCGGTCGGTGAGTGTGGTCGCATGGGCGCCACTGGCCGCCGCGAAATCGGCCACGGTCGTCTCGCCCGTCGTGGCGTTGCCGCCATGCTGCCGAGCGCCGACGAGTTCCCGTACACCATCCGCGTGGTGTCGGAAATCACCGAGTCCAACGGTTCTTCCTCCATGGCTTCGGTGTGCGGCGCCTCCCTGGCGCTGATGGACGCCGGTGTGCCGATGAAGGCACCGGTTGCCGGTATCGCCATGGGTCTGGTGCTGGAAGGTGAGAAATTCGCCGTGCTGACCGACATCCTCGGTGACGAAGATCACCTGGGCGACATGGACTTCAAGGTAGCCGGTACCGCCAAAGGCGTCACCGCACTGCAGATGGACATCAAGATCCAGGGCATCACCGAAGAGATCATGGAGCAGGCGCTGGAGCAGGCGCTGGAAGCGCGCCTGAACATCCTCGGCCAGATGAACCAGGTCATCGCCCAATCGCGCAGCGAACTGTCGGCCAACGCACCGACCATGCTGGCGATGAAGATCGACCAGGACAAGATCCGCGACGTCATCGGCAAGGGTGGCGCCACCATCCGCGCGATCTGCGAAGAGACCAAGGCTTCGATCGATATCGAAGACGACGGCTCGATCAAGATCTTCGGCGAAACCAAGGAAGCGGCCGAGGCTGCCAAGCAGCGCGTTCTGGCCATCACTGCCGAAGCCGAGATCGGCAAGATCTACGTCGGCAAGGTCGAGCGCATCGTCGACTTCGGTGCCTTCGTCAACATCCTGCCGGGCAAGGACGGTCTGGTGCACATCTCCATGCTCAGCGATCAGCGCGTGGAGAAGGTCACCGACGTGCTGCAGGAAGGCCAGGAAGTGAAGGTACTGGTGCTGGACGTGGACAACCGCGGCCGTATCAAGCTGTCGATCAAGGACGTAGCTGCTGCCGAGGCCTCTGGCGTCTAAGCACGGTTCGCCTGTTCGAACGAGAGGGCTCCTGCGGGAGCCCTTTTTTGTGCGCGATCGTCAGGGTTCATCATTGCCGACCTGAGATGCGACTGCGATGCATGCGTTTACTCGGTTATCGGATCATGCAAATTGCCCGAGAGATTTTTTGCGACTCGGCGAAATGCAATCAAAAGCATAGTGGTGATTTTATTTAAGTGATTGTTTTTAAAGGATTTAATTTAATTTAAAAACCTGGCACAGGCCCTGCAATAGTACTGGTGAACCTGCAACCAGGAGTTGGTTTGCAGATTGTCTGGAATGTACAGGAGTCGAATCATGAAACAGCCAATCAACCGTTTTGCCGCTACCACCCTGACCGCTGCCGTGCTGAGCATGTCGCTGGCCTCGGCAGCCTTCGCCGCAGAGCCGACCATGCTGGCGGCCAATGACACTGTGGATAAAGCCGAGCAGGCGGTATCCGACACCTGGATCACCAGCAAAGTGAAGTCCACCTTCGTTGCTGACTCGAACCTCAGCGCGCTGGACATCAAGGTCGAGACCAACCAGGGCGTAGTTTCCCTGTCCGGCGTGGTCGCAACTGACGCCGAGCGTGATCTGGCTATCGCCAAGACCAAGGAAATCGAGGGTGTGCGTGACGTGTCCGCCGATGCCCTGAAAACCGCTGACTGATAGCCGAGCCGGCCGGGCCAGCGCCCGGCCCCACTTTCTGTCACTGGGAGAATGACCATGAATAGCGACATCATCAAAGGCAAATGGAAGCAGCTCAGCGGTCGCATCAAGGAGCGTTGGGGTAACCTGACCGATGACGACCTGGACGTCGCCGAGGGCCACAGCGAGTACCTGGCCGGCAAGCTGCAAGAACGTTACGGCTGGACCAAGGAAAAGGCCCAGCAAGAGCTGCGCGATTTCAGCGACAAGCTCTGAGCACGGATTGCCGGGTAAGGATGCCCACAGGTACGGATAGCTTCAGAAACGGATGTATCTTCAGCACGGATGGCTACAGGCAGGACGCCTGTTCAGCACGGATAGCGACAGGCATGGATGCGCGAAGGCCCCGCCGGTGTGACCGGCGGGGCCTTGATTTTTATGCAGGGCGCACGATGCGCATGCCGCTCCGAGTGCTCTGCATGCTGCGCAGCATCAACTGCCGCGCTTGCTGCGGACTTCGGTCAGGCGGCCGCCCTCGAAGCGTAGAAAGTGGTACATGCCGCTTTTCGGGCCGTAGACCCACTCCTCGACGCTCACCTCGTTGCGAAAACCGTAGCTGTCGACCACTTCCTTGTAACCGACAAAGTCGCGACTGGACGGCTCGCCACATTTGTTCAGCACCTCTGCGGTAGGTGCTGTCTTGCTGACCAGGGCGCTACCGCAGCGATAGGTGGAGGACGCCTCGGCCATCAGGGGCAGGCAGAGTAGCGTGAGCAGACAGCTGAATTTGCGCATGAGAACCTCCTGTTCAGCGCTCGCGGCGGCGTTCGATGGCGGTTAGGCGGTTACCTTCGAAGCGCAGGATGCTGAGCATGCCATTGCTCGGGCCGTATACCCATTCCTCGATCATGTACTCGCGGCGGTCATAGGAGCCCAGGGTGTAGCCGACCGGGTCACGGTGCATCGGCGTGCCACATTTGCGCTCGACCTCGAACGGACGGTCGCCAAGGCTGACCAGGGCGCTGCCGCAACGCAGCGTGTCGGCCTGCGCGGTAGCACTGAGCAGGCCGGCAGTCAGGGTAACAAGTGTGATGATAGATAAGCTGCGCATGATCATTGGCTGTCCAGGTGCAGGGTGGTGAGCACGCGGCCGTCGGCTTCGGGTTCACCGAGGTTGGCATCGATCAGGTAGACACGTTCATCGTACAACCCGCCGTGTTCAACCAGATAATCCTTGATCGTTGCAGCGCGTTGCTGAGCCAGTTGGCGCAGCAGCAGCTTGCTTTGCGCCCAGGAGTCCAGCACCGCCTTGCGCATGTTCTGCTGGCGTTGCTCTTTGTCCAGTTCGGCCCACTCGGCTGGCGGCTGCTGCTTGAGGCGGGCGCGATAGATGCCTTCGAGCAGCGCGGCCTGTTCGTCTTCGGCGACCGTCAGCTCATCGGGACTGGCCGGTACCCTGTCACCACGGCGTTGCAACACCTTGTACCAGGTTTCGCGAAATTCGCGCTGCAGGCGCTGCTCGGCCAGCAGCGGGCCGTCGGCACTCTGCGCGGCCTGGCCTTCTACCTCCAGACGCAGATTCGGGCGCTCTTCGAGCGCTTTGGCCAGTGTGTCCAGGGCCTGGCGCGCGTCGCCCTGCAGCTCCGCAGAGCCAGCGACGAAGGGCACGGTGCTGAGGTCGACGTTGCTGCCACCGACCAACCCGGCGATGAACTTGAACGGCGCCTGGGCCGCGCGCAACACCAGATTGCGCAGGGTCTGCCAGACAATGGGCATGACGCTGAATTGCGGATTGTTCAGATCACCCTGTACCGGCAACTCGATGGCGATGCGCCCCTGGGTGTCCTTGAGCAGGGCGACTGCCAGGCGAATCGGCAGGTCCACGGCGTCGGGGCTGTCGACGCGCTCGCCCAGTTGCAGGTTCTCCACCAGCACCTTGTTCTCGGCATTGAGCTGGCCCTTCTCGATGCGGTAGTGCAGGTCGAGGTTGAGGCGGCCCTTGCGGATGCGATAACCGGCGAACTTGCCGGAGTAGGGGGTGATGGTGGTCAGCTCGACATTCTTGAAGCTGGTGGCGATATCCAGACTGTTGAGCGGATCGAATGGCGTCAGCTTGCCCTTGATGCTCATCGGCGCGTAGCGGTCGACCTTGCCCTGGATATCGACGCTGGCGGCTTGCGGTTTCTGATTGTCGAGTACGCCGATGCGCCCGTTCATCTGCTGAACGGCGGTGGCGAAGCTGGGGGTCAGGCTGAAGTCGGCGAAGTTGGCCGAGCCGTCATTGATGGCTACGCCGCCGATGCGGATCGCCAGCGGCTTGCCCGCATCGGTCTTGCTCTCGTTCGGCGTCGTCGGCTGCGGCACGATCAGCTCGCTGACGTTGGTGGTCAGGTTCTCGTTGATCACGAAGCGTGCATAGGGCTGATCCAGCTCCACGCGTTCGATGGCCAGGCTTTCGCCGTGGCGGTAGTCGAGACCACTCACCCGTACCTGTTTCCAGCGCACGAAATCGCGTTCGCGCAGGGTATCCAGAGTGTGCAACTGATCGACGTGGGCGCTGCCTGTGACGCTGAGTGCCAGCGGCTCGGTACTCTTGAGCTGCACGTCGAGGTCGCTGCCGAGCAGGCCGCTGCGCAGTTCCAGGCGAATGAAGGGGCTCAGGTAGGCCTGCGCCAGGCGCAGGTCGATGTCCTGGGTGGCGACCTTGAGCTGAGCACTGGTTGGGCTCAGTTGTACGTTGCCGGCCGCCTGCAGCTTGCCCTGCTTGCCCAGGCCGGTGTCGAGCCTGAGGTCGAAAGGTTTGTCGCCGAGGCTGTCGAAGTTCTTCAGGTCGAGGTTCAGTGGGCCGACCTCCACCGCCACTTCCTGTTGCGGTACGCGGTCGGCCAGGTGAGCCTTGTAGTCGCGCAGCTGCACATCCTGCAGCAGCACTTGCCAGGGCTTGCTCTCACCGGCCTGCTCCGCGGGTTCGGCTGCTTCGCTCTTGGCGCTTTCTGGTTTGGCGAACAGCTTCTGCCAGTCCAGTTGGCCGTCGGCTTCGCGTGCTGCCCAGGCCTCCAGCCCCTGGCTGCGTACCTCGCCGACCACCACCTGCTGCTTGGCCAGGTCGAGGCTGGTGTTGTCGATATCCAGGCGTTGCAGGCGTACCAGCGGTTTGCCTTGCGGGTCGTCGATGGCGAAGGGGGCCAACTGCACCTTGATCTTGCTCAGTTGCAGCTCGGTACCGCTGGACAGGTCTAGGCGATAGTCGCTGCTGAGGTCGACCTGGCCTTCCTTGAGGACCAGTGGCAGTGCGTCGCGCACGTAAGGCCAGAAGGTGCTCAGGCGGCCGTCGCTGACGCTCAGGCTGCCACTGGAGGTGATGGGCGTCAGGCTGACCTGGCCGCGCCAGTCGATCTGCGCGCCGTGCGGGCCACTGGCGGTCATGGTCATTTCGGCGTTGTCGCCGGCCAGGGTGCTTAGGTTGTGCAATTCCAGATCGAGTGCGTCATAGGCGAATTCCACGGCCTCGCTCGGGCGCAGGTCCTGGAAGCGCAGCGACTTCTCGCGTAGACGAATGCTGTCGATGCGCAGCGGGAAGGGCTCGCTGTTCTCTGCCTTGGGTTCGGCCTGGCTTTGCGGCAGATTGAACAACTGGGTGAGATTGAGCGTGCCATCTTTGTCGAAGAGTATCTCGGTACGTGCGCCGTCGAGCTCTACGTCACTCAGATGCAGGGCACCGCTCCACAGGCTGTCGCTCTGCAGGTTGGCGTAGAGGCGCTGGAAGCTCAGTTGCTCCTGGCCACTCTCGCCGATACGCAGGCCCCAAAGGCTCAGCTCGAGCGTGAAGGGGTTGAGCTGCACGCGCTGCAGCGAGGCGGGTAGCGTGGCGTACTGCGCCAACTGCTGATTGGCGATGCGCAGGGCGATGCCCGGCAGAATCAGAAAGCCGATCAGGCTGTAGAGGAAAACGGTGATCAACAGTGCGCTCAGCGCGCGCTTCAGTCCTTTGGGCATGGCTTGGCGTCATCTATCCAGACGAGGAGACGACTTGGAGTATGGCACGGCGGTTCAGTTCCGGTCGTTATCGCTGCAGTCAGATTGCACGTAAGTCCCGGTTCAGAGGTGCAGGATCAGGGTTTTCAGCGGCGGTTTGGCGTCTTGCGAAGGGAAATCGGGCGCAGGAACGATGACTTGGCAATCCTGCACCTGGCGGCCGAGCTTCTCGGCGCAGCGCAGCACCTGCGCGCGCCAGTCGCTCATCTCCACCTTTGCCAGGTTGTTGCAGCACACCAGGGTGCCGCCTTCGGCCGTGGCCAGCAACGCTGGTTTGAGCAGGCTCTGGTAGTCGCGCAGCAGGTCGACGGTGCCAAAGGCGCTCTTGGCCCAGGCTGGCGGGTCGAGGAAAACCAGCTCGAACTGGCGCGGTTGCAGGCGCGGATAGCTCGGCAGTTTCTGTCCTCGGCGGCTGCTGATCGGTAGATCGGCCAACTGACGAATCGCCGGAAAATAGTCGGACTGGATGAACTGCATGGTGGGCAATTCGGGGTTGAGCGCGCCGTTCTCCTGGCCCACGGCGAGGTTGCCCTGGGCGAAGTCGAGGTTGATCACCTCGCTTGCGCCGCCTGCTGCGGCGCATAGACCGACGCCGCAGGTATAGGCGAAGAGATTGAGCACGGCCTTGCCAGCGCTGTTGGCCTTGACCCAGCCACGGGCGTTGCGCAGGTCGAGAAACAGCAGAGGATCTTGTCCGGCATGCCGACCGCGTACGCGGTAATTGAGCCCCCATTCGCGGCTGACCATATCCTCCAGTGCTGCATCCTCGGCCTGGAACAGGGTTGGGTCGCGATCGATCCGCGAATTGCTCTTGGAGCGGTCGTTGTAGACCAACAGCAACGGCTGCCCCAGACAGGCTTCGACACTGCCGACGATGCTGTGCAGATCGTCGGCCTCCAGCGGTTGATGAAAACTCTGCACCAGCAACTGCGGGCCGTAGCGGTCGACTGTCAGGCCTGGCGCGCCTTCCTGGCTGCCGTGGAACAGGCGGTAGCAGTCGGTGCCTTGGGCGTGCAGCACCGCGAGCAGGTTTTCGCGAGCGGCGAGGGCGGCGCGCAGCGCCTGGTCAAGAGAAGGCATGCGCGGCGTCTCGGAGAAAGGAAGGCCGGCAGTTTATCAAGAAAAGCCGCGGGGTATGGCCAGGGCGGGCGTAACCCGCCTGCTCGACTGTAGCAACCCTACAGGTGCGGCGTTAGACGACGGTGGGCACGCTGTGCGGCGCTGTTGCGAATCGCCCAGCGCAGCAGCGTGGCGGTGCGTTGCACGCTGCTGCGAATCAGCGGACGTCGCCAGGGCGCCTGATGCTCGCCAAGCAGATCGCTGGCCCAGTCCGGCAGCAGGTCAACGCCGGCCTGCATCATCAGGTTGCCGAAGGGCCTGGCGAGAATGTTGGGCACTGGTGCGGCATACAGCAGCCGCACCACTTCGCGGGTGCGTTCGTCGCAGAGCAGCTGCGCACGCATGCGCTCGAGGTAGTCGCTGATGGCCTGGCCCGACTTGGGCACGTCCCGCGCGCCGAGGCGCTCGGCGATCAACGCCACCTCGCGGTAGTAGCGATCCTGTTCGGCCAACGCTAGCTGCGGGTCGACGTAGCGCAGGTAACCGGCGAGAAACTGGCTGACCTCGGAAACATGTACCCAGGTCAGCAGCTCGGGATCGCTGGCGCTATAAGGGCGACCGTCCGGCGCGCTGCCGACCACCTGCAGGTGGATGCGGCGCACCTTGTCGATCAGCTGTTCGGCATCGTGCAGCCCGCCGTAGGTGGTGCCGGCGATGAACAGGCTGGTGCGGCGCAGGCGGCCGAGCATGTCTTGGCGAAAGGTGGAGTGATCCCACACCCCGGCCAGCGCCAGCGGGTGAAGCATTTGCAGGAGCAGGGCGGAGATGCCGCCGACCATCATCGCGGTGAAGTCGGCGTGGACTTCCCAGACCATCGACTCGGGGCCGAACAGGCCGGCATCGCCGCATGGCTGGTCGAGGTCGAGCACGCCCAGCGAGGCGCCGGTGAGGCTGTGTACCTGTTTTTCGATCTGACGACGTAGGCTTTCCATGGCGCGCAGTTTCGGCGCTTGGCAGGCGCAAGACAAGATGCGCCCGGCCTTTCGGGCCGGGCGCGAGGCTCAGCGGTTGAGGCGCTGATCGATCAGGCTGTCGACCACGCTGGGGTCGGCCAGGGTCGAGGTATCGCCCATGTTCTCCAGCTCGTTGCAGGCGATCTTGCGCAGGATGCGTCGCATGATCTTGCCCGAGCGGGTCTTGGGCAGGCCCGGCGCCCACTGGATCAGCTCCGGCTTGGCGAAACTGCCGATCTCCTTGCCGACCAGGGCCAGCAGGTCCTTCTTCAGCTCGTCGGACGGTTCCTGGCCATTCATCAGGGTGACGTAGGCGTAGATGCCCTGGCCCTTGACGTCGTGCGGGTAGCCGACCACGGCTGCTTCGGCCACCGCATCGTGCAGCACCAGCGCGCTTTCCACCTCGGCGGTGCCGATGCGGTGACCGGAGACGTTGATCACGTCATCGACGCGGCCGGTGATCCAGTAGTAGCCGTCCTCGTCGCGGCGCGCGCCGTCGCCGGTGAAGTAGTAACCGGGGTAGGGCTTGAAGTAGGTATCGATCATCCGCTGGTGATCGCCATAGACGCTGCGGATCTGGCTCGGCCAGCTGGCCTTGATGGCCAGCACGCCGCTGCCGGGGCCGTCGATTTCCTTGCCCTGCTCGTCGAGCAGCACCGGTTGCACGCCAAAGAAGGGGCGGGTGGCCGAGCCGGGCTTGAGGTCGGTGGCGCCGGGCAGAGGAGTGATCAGGATGGAGCCGGTCTCGGTCTGCCACCAGGTGTCGACGATCGGGCAACGCATGTCGCCAACCACATGGAAATACCATTCCCAGGCTTCGGGGTTGATCGGCTCGCCCACCGTGCCGAGCAGACGCAGGCTCGAACGCGAGGTGGACTTGACCGGCGCCTCGCCTTCGCGCATCAGCGCACGCAGAGCGGTGGGGGCGGTGTAGAAGGTGTTGACCTGGTGCTTGTCGATCACCTGCCAGAAGCGCGAGGCGTCCGGGTAGTTGGGCACACCCTCGAACATCAGTGTGGTAGCGGCGTTGGCCAGCGGGCCGTAGACGATGTAGCTGTGCCCGGTGACCCAGCCGACATCGGCGGTGCACCAGTAAATGTCGCCCTCGTGGTAGTCGAACACGTATTTGTGGGTCATCGCCGCGCCGAGCAGATAACCGCCGGTGGTGTGCAGCACGCCCTTGGGTTTGCCGGTGCTGCCCGAGGTGTAGAGGATGAACAGCGGGTCCTCGGCGTCCATCGGCTCGGCCGGGCAGTCAGCCTCGACTTCCTTGAGCGCCTGGTGATACCAGAGGTCACGGCCCTCCACCCAGGCCACGTCACCCTGAGTGCGCTCGACCACCACCACGGTGGAGACGTTCGGGCAGCTCTGTAGGGCCTTGTCGACGTTGCTCTTCAACGGAATGTACTTGCCGCCACGCACACCCTCGTCGGCGGTGATCACGGTGCGGCAGTCGGCATCGAGAATGCGGTCGCGCAGGGCATCGGGGGAGAAGCCGCCGAACACCACCGAATGCACCGCGCCGATGCGCGCGCAGGCGAGCATGGCGTAAGCCGCCTCCGGCACCATCGGCATGTAGATGCATACCCGGTCGCCCTTCTTCACGCCGCGGCGTTTGAGCACGTTGGCCAGGCGACTGACGTTGTGGTGCAGCTTGTTGTAGGTGATGTGCGCCGACTCGGCCGGGTTGTCACCTTCCCAGATGATGGCGACCTGCTCGCCGCGCTGTTGCAGATGGCGGTCGATGCAGTTGTAGGCGACGTTGAGCTGGCCGCCCTTGAACCACTCGGCGCGGCCCTGTTTCAGGTCGCTGCTGTGGACCTGATCCCAGGGCTTGAACCAGCTGAGGAAGGCCTTGGCCTGCTCGGCCCAGAAGGTATCGGGTTGCTCGACGGACTGCTGGTACAGGCGCAGATAGGCGTCGTTATCCAGGTGTGCACGCTGGCGCACCGCGTCGGCCACGGGGTGACGGGTGATCTCGAACATGGCGGGGTCCTTGTAATTGTTTGTCCGCAACAGGCCCAAGGGTGCATCCAAGCCCGTGCAGGTTCAAGGGCTATGCAACTCGATTTGCCCTTTCACAGGATTGACCGAGCCGGCGGGCGCATGTTCCAGCTGCGCGGCGACCAGGCGCCGGGTCGCCTCGCCGTAGCGCCCGGCAATGCCGTCGAGCGCTTCATCGATGGCCCGGGCGGCATCCATTTGGCGCCCTGGCAGCGCCGGCAGCCCGGCGCCATCTCGTTGCGGGACGAACGCCAGCCCGCCAGCGCTGCGCACGGTATGTGGGGCAACGCCGTAGACCTGGGTGCGGAAGGTGCGCGCCCAGGCGTCCACCCGTAGCGCCAGGGCGACCTCGTCCAGGCCGTCGTGCAAGGTGACAGCGAAGCGCTCATGTCGCCACCGGGCGAGATAGTTGCCGGAGGCCGTCAGGTAGCCTTGCGCGCCCAGGGCAAAGCCCTGGCTATGGTGTTCGGGCGACCAGCTGGCCACGCCAAACTCCCGTGCCAGTGTCGAGGCTCTGATGTGGCCGGCGATGGCCTCGACCAGTGCCAGGGAGGCGGGCAAAGCCGCGCTGACCCCGGAGGTGGTCATCAGGGCGCCATCGACCACATAGCGGCGATCTTCCTGCCAGAGGGTGTCGGGGAAGTCCTTCAGGCGCTGGCTGCGTGAGTACCAGTGGCCGGTGGCGCGGCGGCCCTGCAGCAGGCCGGCATGGGCCAGCGGCAGCACGCCGTCGCAGATGCCGACCAGGGTGGAGCCCAGGGCGGCCTGTTGCCGGATGAACTCCAGCAGCAGCGGATCCCGGCTGTCGTGCACGGCCGGCACGATCAGATAGTCGGCGCCCTGCGGGAAGCGCTGGCGGAATTCGGCAATGCTGGCGTCGGGGCGGAGGCTCAGGGCCGGCATCAGCTCGATCGGGGCCGCCTCGTTGGCCAGCGCCAGCACCTGCGCATGGCCAGAACGGCGCAGCACGCCCAGCGGCACCACATAGTCGGCCAGTTCGGTCATCCGGTTCTGGCCAACCACCGCCACCACCGGCCGTTCACGGCCGAATCTCGGCTGGTAGGGCTCCAGGCTTTCCTCTGCGGCCTGGGTCGGCACGGCCAGGCACAGCAACCACAGCAGGTAGCGGGACAGTTGTACGGTATGGCGCATGCGGCATCTCCATCAAGGCTGGAATGCAGCGTGGCGCAGTGGCTGCTGTCGTATCTGTCACTGATGAGTGAATATCTGCCAATCGGTTTTCAGATTGAGGCGATAGCCATGACGGGGCGCGTGCTGCTACTGGTGTTTCCCGAGTTTCAATTACTCGACGCCACCGGGCCGGCCGAGGTGTTCGCGGCAGTGGACGAACATCTGCCAGCGGCGGGCCGGCCTGCCTATAGGCTGCAGACGATCTCGCCGCAAGGTGGTCTGGTGGCCTCCAGCGCCGGCCTGACGCTGAGCACCGAGGCGCTGCCCGAGCCTCGCTCGGTTGCCGGTAGCACCTTGCTGGTGGCCGGCGGAAGTGGCGTACAGGCTGCCATGCAGGAAGGGCGGATCGCCCGCTGGCTGGGCGAGGCCGCGCCGCTGGCGGCGCGCTGCGGCTCGGTCTGTACCGGCGCCTTTCTCTTGGCGCAGGCCGGCCTGCTGGACGGCCGCGAGGTGGTCACCCACTGGCGTTACGCCGAACTGCTGCAACGCCTGTTCCCCCGCTTGCGCGTGCTGCACGACAGCTTATTCGTGCGTGACGGCACCTTCTACAGTTCGGCGGGGGTCACCGCTGGCATGGATCTGTGCCTGAGCCTGGTGGAGGACGACCATGGTCGCCAGGCCTCGTTGCAGGTGGCCAAGGGGCTGGTGATGTACCTGCGCCGGCCGGGCGGTCAGCGCCAGTTCAGCGCCGAGCTGCTGGCGCAGCAGGCACCGCCGGATGGCCAGATGCGGCGGCTGCTGGAGTGGTTGCGCGAGTCATTGGCCGAGCCGCTGGATGTCGAGACCATGGCCGAGCACATGGCCATGTCGACGCGCACGCTGCACCGTCACTGCCAGGCGGAACTGGGGCTGACGCCGGCGCGGTTGCTGTTGCAGCTGCGCCTGGAGTGCGCCTGCCAGCTGTTGGAGGCAGGCGAAGCCTCGCTCAAGCGCGTGGCGCAGCGCAGCGGTTTCGACAGCGGGTACAACCTCCGGCATGCCTTCAGCCGGGCTCTGGGGGTGACGCCGGCGGAGTACCGGCAGCGCTTCTGCCGCTAGGCGCACGGATGCGCCCGCGGCGGAACGATCAGCCGCGGTGCTGGGAACGGAAGTGCTCGATCAGTCCCTGGGTGGAGGCGTCGCTGGCCGGTTCACCACTGGCGCCGGTGAGGCGTTGATAGACCTCCTTGCCCATTTCCTTGCCCAGTTCCACGCCCCACTGGTCGAAGGCGTTGATGCCCCAGATGGCGCTCTGCACGAACACCTTGTGCTCGTACAGCGCCACCAGCGCGCCGAGGTTGAATGGCGCGATGCGGTTCATCACCAGGATGTTGCTCGGTCGGTTGCCGGGGATCACCTTGTGCGGCGCCAGGCGCTGCACCTCGTCTTCGCTCAGCCCCTTGGCACGTAGCTCGGCCTCGGCTTCTTCGCGGGTCTTGCCCTGCATCAGCGCCTGGGCCTGCGACAGGCAGTTGGCGAACAGCCACTGATGATGGTCGGACAGCGGGTTGTAGCTGTTGACCGGGACGATGAAGTCCGCCGGCACCAGCAGGCGGCCCTGGTGCAGCAGTTGGTGGTACGCGTGCTGGCCATTGCAGCCGACGCCGCCCCAGATGATCGGGCCGGTGGCGATATCCAGCGGCGTGCCGTCCTGGCGCACGCTCTTGCCGTTGGACTCCATGTCCAACTGCTGCAGGTGCTTGGTGAAGTTCCGCAGATAGTGGTCGTACGGCAGAATCGCGTGGCTCTGCGCGTCCCAGAAGTTGGTGTACCAGATGCCCAGCAGGGCCATCAGCACCGGCATGTTCTCGGCCAATGGTGCCTGGGTGAAGTGCTCGTCCATGGCATAGGCGCCGGCCAGCAGCTCCTTGAAGTTGGATACGCCGATGGCCAGGGCGATGGGCAGGCCGATGGCCGACCACAGCGAATAGCGGCCGCCGACCCAGTCCCACATGGGGAAGATGTTCTCCTCGCCGATGCCGAACTCGATGGCCGCCTTGCGGTTGCTGGTCACGGCGATGAAATGGCGATGCAATTGCTCTTCCGGGCCGCCCATGGCCAGGTACCAGTCGCGCGCGGCCAGGGTGTTCTTCAGGGTTTCCAGAGTGCCGAAGGACTTGCTGGAAACAATGAACAGGGTGGTTTCCGGGTTGAGGCGGGCGGTCAGCTCGCGGAATTCGCTGCCGTCGATATTGGCCAGGTAGTGGCAGCGCACACCGCGTTGCGTGAACGGGCGCAGCGCTTCGGAGACCAGTTGCGGGCCGAGGAAGGAGCCGCCGATACCAATGTTGACGACTTCCTTGATCGGTTTTTCGCTGTAGCCGCGCCACAGACCGCTGTGAATGCGACTGACCAGTTCGGTGACCTGGTTCAGCACGCGATGGACCTCGGGGATGATGTCATGGCCATCGACCAGCAGGCGGCGGCCGATCGGGCTGCGCAGGGCCGTGTGCAGGGCGGCGCGGCCTTCCGAAGCATTGACCTGCTCACCGTTGAACAGGTTGGCGATGGACTCCTGCAGACCGGCCTGCTCTGCCAGTTGAATCAGCAGCTCGAGGCTGCGCTCATCAATCAGGTTTTTCGAGTAATCCAGCAGCAGCCCGCAGCTGTCGAGAGAAAATCGCTGGTAGCGCCTTGTATCTGCTGCAAAGGCCTCGCGCATACTGAAACCGGCCATCTCGGCACGATGTTGCTGCAGGGCCTGCCAGGCGGGCAGGGTGGTGACGTCTTGAGGCTGCTGGTAATAGGCCATCGGAGCTCCTGATCCACAAAAGCAAAAGGCCCGGATCGATCCGGGCCTTTGAGAGTGTAACCGGCTGCCTTTGCAGGCAGCTACTGGCGCGGCAGTTCAACCACCAGATTGTCGATCAGACGGGTGCTACCCAGCTGTGCGGCGGTCAGAATCACCAGGTGATGGTCGTCGACCTGTGCCGGGCGCAGATTCAGCGCGTTACGAATCTCCAGGTAGTCGGGCACGAAACCAGCAGCACGCTGTTGCGCCTGGGTAGTCTCGATAAGCCGCGGGTAGTCGCGGGCGCCGCGGCGCAGTTCTTCAGCAATCGCTTGCAGGCCTCGATACAGAGCTGGGGCGGCGGCGCGTTGCTGGTCGCTGAGGTAGCCGTTGCGCGAAGACAGCGCGAGGCCGTCTTCGGCGCGTTGAGTCGGCGCACCGATGATCTGGATCGGCATGTTCAGGTCCTGCACCAGCGCGCGGATTACCGCCAGTTGCTGATAGTCCTTCTCGCCGAATACGGCCAGATCAGGCTGGACCATGTTGAACAGCTTGGTCACCACCGTCGCCACACCCTCGAAATGCCCCGGACGGCTGGCGCCGCATAGGCCCTCGGAAACACCGGGAACGCTGACGCGGGTCTGGTCACCCATGCCGTGCGGGTAGATTTCCGCAACATCGGGGTGAAACAGCAGGTGGCAGCCGGCTGCCAGCAGTTTTTCCTGGTCGGCGGCGAGGGTACGCGGATACTTGTCCAGATCTTCACCGGCGCCGAACTGCAGTGGATTGACGAAGATGCTGGCAACCACGAAGTCGGCGCGTTGGGCGGCGATCTCTACCAGCGAAACGTGACCCGCGTGCAGATTGCCCATGGTCGGCACGAAACCGATCTGCTTGCCTTCGGCCCGTGCCTGGGCGACAGCTGCGCGCAACTCGCGCAGGGTTTTCACCGTGTTCATGCGGAAAAGCCATGTTCGGCGGCGGGGAAGCTACCGTCCTTGACAGCCTGTACGTAAGCGCTGAAAGCACCCTGAATGCTGCTCTGCCCCTCCATGAAGTTGCGTACGAACTTCGGTGCGCGGCCCGATAGCGACAGCCCGAGCATGTCATGCTGCACCAGCACCTGACCGTCGGTGGCGCTGCCAGCGCCGATGCCGATCACCGGAATCTTCACCGCCTGGGTGATTTCTGCGGCCAGTTCGCTCGGCACGCATTCGAGCAGCAGCATGGCAGCACCGGCCTGCTCCAGTGCCATGGCATCGGCGCGCATCTGCCGTGCCTGCGCTTCCTGACGGCCTTGTACCTTGTAGCCGCCGAGGATGTTCACCGCTTGCGGGGTCAGGCCCAGGTGCGCGCACACCGGTACGCCACGCTCGGCCAGCAAACGGATCGGCTCGGCCAGCCAGCCGGCGCCTTCGAGTTTGACCATATGCGCGCCGGCCTGCATCAGCTTGGCGCTGTTGTGCAGAGCCTGCTCGGTGGTGGCGTAGGCCATGAATGGCAGGTCGGTGACGATCAGTGCGCCCTGGTTGCCGCGTTTGACGCAGGCAGTGTGGTAGGCCATCTCCTCGACGCTGACCGGCAGGGTGCTGTCGTGGCCCTGCAGGACCATGCCCAGGGAGTCGCCGACCAGCAACACGTCGACACCCGCCTGGCAGGCCGCATGGGCGTAGGTGGCGTCATAGCAGGTCAGCATGGCGATCTTTTCACCGTTCTGCTTGAGGCTCTGCAGGGTGGTCAGGGTAACGTCAGGCATTTCAAAGGTCCTCGCTCAGGCTCGGTATACCGCTTCTATCTGGCTGCAATCCGGCCTGGATTGGCATCAAAGGTGCGCCCGGCGCGGGGCGACGGGACGCCTATAGTCCTGATGGGGGGGCGTGAAGTCAATTGCAGGTGTTACCGCTCTGTTACTGGCGTTACCGCCAATGCGCGGGATGTCGGGTTGCGCAAGGGACCGTCCGGTGGGAGGCGCTTTCAGCGGCGAGCTTGTCGGGGCTTGGCTGAAGCCCTTCCTACAGAGGGCGGCCGGGCTACTCGGCCAGGCGTTCCAGCCCGGTGAAGGGGCAGGCTTCCAGCAATGCATCGAGGCTGCGGCCGTCCGGAAGCTGCAGCTCTGCGGCCAGTTCGGCCAGCGGATAGAGCACGAAGGGGCGCGCCTGCATGTGGTAGTGCGGCACGGTCAGACGCTCATCGTCGATCAGGCGCTCACCGAACAGCAGGATGTCCAGGTCCAGTGTACGCGGGCCCCAGCGCTCGGCCTTGCGCACGCGCCCCTGTTCCTGCTCGATGCGTTGCAGCGCATCAAGCAGTTGCCAGGGCTCCAGCTCGGTATCCAGCGCTGCCACGGCGTTGACGTAACGCGGTTGATCGGCCGGGCCAAGGGGATCGCTGATGTAGAACGACGAGTGCGCCTGTAATTGGCTGCGCGGCAACTGCGCGATGGCGTGCAGGGCCGCGCGCAGCTGTTGCAGTGGTTCGGCCAGGTTGCTGCCGAGGCCGATGTAAACCCGCTCCATCACTCGCCGCCGCTGTCGTCGCTGCGCTTACGGCGATTGTTGTTGCTGCGGCGACGTTTGCGCGGCGCGTTGCCGGTGCTTTCGCCTTTGCTGGCGAGGTCGCGAATCATCTGCCGGCGCTCGCTGTCGTTGGCGTCCTGATAGTCCGTCCACCATTCGCCCAGGCCACCGGTATCTTCCCCGGCCAGTTCGCGCAGCAGGAGGAAGTCGTAGCCGGCGCGGAAGCGCGGATTTTCCAGCAGCAGATCGGCACGTTTACCGCTGCGGCGCGGCAGGCGTTCCTGCATGTCCCAGATCTCGCGAATCGGGATGGTGAAGCGCTTGGGTACGGCAATGCGCTGGCATTGCTCGGCGATCAGTTCATGGGCGGCTTCCTGCATCGCCGGAATCGGCGGCATGCCCTTGTTCTGCAGTTGCAGTACACGGGCCGGTAGCGCAGGCCAGAGCAGCGCCGCGAAGAGGAAGGCCGGCGTGACCGACTTGCCATCGTGAATGCGGTCATCGGTGTTGATCAGCGCCTGGCGGATCAGCTTCTCGGTGTACTGCGGATTCTGCTTGAGCGCTGCGCCGCTGGCCGGGAACAGCTGGGCGAACAGGTCGTGTTCGAGCAGCAGGTCGAAGGTGTATTCGGCGTAACCGGAGAGGAACAGCTTGAGTACTTCGTCGAACAGACGCGCCGAGGGAATGTCGCGCAACATTGGCGCCAGACGGCGAATCGGCGCGGCGCTGTGCTTTTCGATCTCGAAGTCCAGCTTGGCGGCGAAACGCACCGCACGCAGCATGCGCACCGGGTCTTCCAGGTAACGCTGTTCCGGGTCACCGATCAGGCGCACCAGATGGTTGCGCACATCGTGCATGCCGCGGGCGTAGTCGAGGATATGTTCCTGGGTCGGATCGTAGTACAGCGCGTTGATGGTGAAGTCGCGGCGCTGGGCATCGTCTTCCAGTGTGCCGTAGACGTTGTCGCGCAGAATGCGGCCGCTCTCGTGGCGCGACGCCAGATTGCTGTTCTCTTCCTCGTCACCCTGAGGGTGATTGGCACGGAAGGTGGCCACTTCGATGATCTCGCGACCAAAATGAACGTGTACCAGCTTGAAGCGGCGGCCGATCACCCGTGCGTTACGAAATTCCGCGCGGACCTGCTCGGGCGTGGCGCTGGTGGCCACGTCGAAATCCTTGGGGTCGATATCCAGCAGCAGGTCGCGTACGCAGCCGCCGACCAGGTAGGCCTGGTAGCCGGCCTTCTGCAGGCGCTCGACCACGCTGATGGCGTGACGGCTGATCTCGTTGCGCTTGAGCGGATGTTGGCTGCTGCTCAGCACTTCGGGAGTGCTGCGTGGACGTGGGGCACGGCGCAGAGGTGAATGGAAAGATTTGAACAGCTTTTTCAGCATGGGATGCACTGTTTGGAGTAGTGGTCGGCCTGCTGCGCATGCGCTTGAAAATCGAATTGCGTGAGCATCACGGCGTCAAAAGCAGTTTGCTTCGGCAAGGTTTTTCAACTGCATGCGAAACGATGACCGCATGATTGCTGCGGATTCTAGCATCGTGTCGGGAGAAGGTGTATGGAAGGGCGGCAGGCGGGGATCCGAGGACCGGAAGCTACTGGGGGAGCCGAAGCTCCCCCCCAAGTTGGTGCGTGCTATGTTTTTATTGTTATTGAGGGCCTGTTGTTTTTGTTGTTCGGCCCTTCCCGGCTTACCGTGGCTTACCGGGTGCTCCCCAGAGAGGGGAGCCAATAGCAAACGGATTTCTTTGGACGCTGATGCTGCCTTAATCAACCAGTTCCGGCGCTGCCTTGAGGCAGTTTTATTGTTCTCAGCCTGGTCGCTGGGGCGAACCCCTCGCGGCAACTCCTCTCCAAAAGAATCAGTTAGCTGCGCCTCCGTACCTTGTTGTTTTTGTTGTTCTGGAGTCGTTACGTCTTGTTCTTATTGTGTAGGGCATTGCTTGTTATTGTTGTTGTGCCAGAGATAAAGCAGATGCCGTGCCAGTTTTTGCGATTCCTTGTAAATCAAGGGCTTGCGGCAATCGTGGGTGTTTGGTGGGGGAGAAAAAGGCCGGGTTTTCGTTACCGATAGACCCGGCCTTTGTTACGAGATATTGAAACGGTAACAACCTGTGGAACCCCTGTGCGGGCAGGTTGTCACCGCGGCCGTGGCGTCAAGGGCCGCTGGTCACACCGGATTTGCGTCGCGGAATGCCCAGGCGCTGACGCCGTTCCCACAGGCATTTGCGACTGATGCCCAACTTGCGGGCCAGCTCGGTCTCGGTCATGTGGTCCTGATGCTCGAGGACGAAGTGCTGGAAGTAGTCCTCCAGTGACAGATCCTCGGTAGGTTCGTGGCTGTTGCCACTGTTCTGTCCGCCTGCCGCCGGCAGACCGAAGTCCTCGTCATCCAGGTCGTCCAACTCGATGTCGATGCCCAGCAGGTCCGCGGAAATTTCCGTACCCTCGCAGAGAATCACCGCGCGCTCGATGGCGTTTTCCAGTTCGCGCACGTTACCCGGCCAGGGGTAATGGCGGATCGCCTGCTCGGCATCATGAGCGAAGCGCAATGGTTCGCGGCCCATACGGGTGTACTGGCGGACGAGGAACGCCTGGGCGATCTCGGTCACGTCGCTGCCTCGCTCACGCAGCGCCGGCAGCTTGAGGGCTATGACGTGCAGGCGGTAATACAGGTCTTCACGGAACTGGCCGGTCTTGGCCAGCGTCTTCAGGTCGCGGTGCGTAGCAGCGATCAGACGTACGTCGACCTTCTGTGACTGCACCGAGCCGACCCGGCGAATTTCGCCTTCCTGCAGCACGCGCAGCAGACGGGCTTGGGCTTCCAGCGGCAGCTCGCCAATTTCGTCGAGGAACAGTGTGCCACCGTCGGCCGCTTCCACCAGGCCGGCACGCCCGGCGCTGGCGCCGGTGAAGGCGCCTTTTTCGTGGCCGAACAGTTCGGACTCGATCAGGGTTTCTGGAATGGCGGCGCAGTTCACCGAAATCAGCGGTGCCTTGGCGCGCTTGGAGAGGTTGTGCAGGGCGCGGGCGACCAGTTCCTTGCCCGTGCCGGACTCACCCTGTACCAGTACATTGGAGTCGGTGGGGGCGACCTTGCGAATCTTGCTATAGAGCTCCTGCATGGCCGCGCAGGAACCGATGATGCCGATCTCGCCATTGGCGTTATCCACCACCTTTTCTGTATTGCCGCTGCGTGCGTTGCTGGCGGCAGCTGGCGCGGGCGCGCTCTTGGCGTCCTGGCGGTCACGCAGGATGCGGGCAACCGCCTGCAGCATTTCGTCGTGATCGAAGGGCTTGGCGATGTAATCGACTGCGCCCATCTTCATCGAGTCCACCGCCGAGCGCAGGCTGGCGTAGCTGGTCATGATCAGCACCGGGGTGCCTTCGGCCAGCTTGATCAGCTCGGTGCCAGGCGCCCCGGGCAGGCGCAGGTCGCTGACGATCAGGTCGAAGGTGGGAATGCTGTAGCGTTCCTGGGCTTCCTGTACCGAGCCAGCTTCGCTGACCTGGTACTGATTGCGTTCGAGCAGGCGGCGCAAGGCAGAGCGGATAATGGTTTCGTCTTCGACGATAAGAATATGTGGCATCAATTCGGTCTCTCGACGGTCACGGAGGTGCCATTGGCAGCCTCTCTCGCTGTTTACATCGCTACGGACGTCGCCTCGACATGCCTTGGCAGGGTGACCCTGATTCGAGTGCCCAATTGGCGCTCGGGGTCTGCCGGGCTGTCGATTGTTATCTGTCCATAATGCTCTTCCACGATCGAATAGACCAGCGCGAGGCCCAGGCCGGTCCCCTCGCCGGGGTCCTTGGTGGTGAAGAAGGGTTCGAACAGGCGGTCGATGATCGCCTTGGGAATACCGCTGCCTTCGTCCTCGACGATCAGGTCGACGGTATGTTCGCTGGCCTCGCTGCGTACGCGGATGGCGCCGCCTGGTGGCGAGGCGTCGCGGGCGTTGGACAGCAGGTTGATCAGGACTTGGGCCAGACGTTGCGGATCGCCACAGGCCCAGTGCTGCGGATCGCACAGGTTGTAGAACTGGATGTCGAAGTTGCGCTTGTTCAGCGACAGCAGGCCGATGGCGTCCTGCGCCACGTCGGCCAGGCATACGGGCTCGTCGCTGCGCTGGTGGCTGCCGGAGTGGGCGAAGCTCATCAGCGACTGGACGATGCGTGACACGCGCTTGGTCTGTTCGAGGATCTGCCCGCTGATTTCGGTCAGCTCGCCATCGGTCTCGCGCTCTTCGCGCAGGTTCTGCGCCAGGCAGGCGATGCCGGTGATCGGGTTGCCGATCTCGTGGGCCACGCCAGCGGCCAGGCGGCCGATGCTGGCCAGGCGTTCGGAGTGCACCAGTTTGTCTTCGAGCATCTGGGTTTCGGTCTGGTCCTCGACCAGCAGCACCAGGCCGCTGTTACCGGGGGCCAGCGGTTCGTTGATGGCTGCCTTGTGCAGGTTGAGCCAGCGGATCTGGCCGTCGAGCGCCAGGTGCTGCTTGTGCAGGTGCTGGTCGGGGCGTTCGATGAAGTCCTGCAGCAGGCTCTGCCAGGGTTCGCTCAGGGTGCTCAGGCGCGAGCCGACGATGCGCTGCGCGGGGATGTCGGTGAGCTCTTCCATGGCCCGGTTCCACATCAGGATCTCCTGATCCTTGGCCAGCGAGCACACGCCCATTGGCAGTTCCTGCAGGGTCTGGCGGTGGTAGCGGCGCAGGGCATCGAGCTCGGCGGCGAGGCCGGTGAGGCGCGACTGGTAGTCTTCCAGGCGGCTCTCGATGAAGTGGATGTCTTCGGTGACATAACCCTCGCTGCCGGACTTGTAGGGAAGGAAGGTTTCCACGATGTCCTGCGCCACGCTCGGCCCCATCAGGCCGGACAGGTTGGCCTCGATGCGGTCGCGCAGGCGGCGCAAGGCATAGGGGCGGCTTTCGTCGAAGGGCAGGTGCAGGTCACGCAGGGCCTGTTCGACTTCACGTTGTGCGGTCTTGGCGCCGAGTGGCTTGGCCAGTTGCGCGGCAAAGTCCTGCGGCGACACGGCGACCAGCTCGCGTCGTTGCGGGCGGCGCACGTTGTCCACCGCACAGGCTTCGGCGGCGCTCTTTTCCTCGGGGCTGGCCTCGGTGAACAGCGACACCAAGGTGAACACCAGTACGTTGGCGGCGAGCGAGGCAATGGCTGCGAGGTGCCAACTGGCATCGTCGAGCACATAGATGACGTTGAACAGCGGCAGGTAGAAGCCTTCCAGGTTGCCCAGCAGCGGTAGCAGCATGGTCAGTGCCCAGACGCTGATGCCGGCCAGCAAGCCGGCGATGAAACCGCGGCGATTAGCCGTTTGCCAATACAACACCGAGAGCACGCCGGGCAGGAACTGCAGGGTGGCGACGAAGGCGACAATGCCCAGATTGGCCAGGTCCTGCTGGGCGCCGAGCAGCAAGTAGAAGCCGTAGCCGGCCATGATGATGCAGGCGATCAGCGTGCGGCGCGTCCATTTCAGCCAGCGGTAGATGTTGCCCTCGGCCGGTGGCTGGTAGAGCGGCAGTACCAGGTGGTTGAGGGCCATGCCCGACAGCGCCAGGGTCGAGACGATGATCAGGCCGCTGGAGGCCGACAGTCCGCCGACATAGGCGAGCAATGCCAGGGTCTCGCTGTTGACCGCGATACCCAGGCCCAGGGTGAAATATTCCGGGTTGGTGGTCGCCCCGAGCTTGAGGCCGGCCCAGAGGATCAGCGGCACGGCCAGACTCATCAGCAGCAGGAACAGCGGCAGGCCCCAGCTGGCGCTGACCATGGCGCGCGGATTGAGGTTCTCGGTGAAGGTCATGTGGTACATGTGCGGCATGACGATGGCCGAGGCGAAGAACACCAGCAGCAGGGTGCGCCACGGGCCTTCCTGCAGCGGCGTGTGCAGAGTGGCCAACGCCGCCTGGTTCTGCACCAGCCACAATTCCAGCTCACGCGGGCCCCCGAATACTTGATACAGCGCGTACCAGCCGATGACGCCGAGGGCGACCAGCTTGACCAGCGATTCGAAGGCGATGGCGAACACCAGGCCCTCGTGCTTCTCGCGCGTGGCGATATGGCGCGCACCGAACAGGATGGTGAAGAGGATGATCAGGCCGCAGTAGCTCAGCGCCACTTTTTCCTGCAGCGGCTCGCGGCTGAGGATGCCGATGGAGTCGGCCACCGCCTGAATCTGCAGGGCCAGCAGCGGCAGCACGCCGATGAGCATGAACAGGGTGGTCAGTGCGCCGGCCCAGGTGCTGCGAAAGCGAAAGGCGAACAGGTCGGCCAGTGATGACAGCTGGTAGGTACGGGTGATGCGCAGGATCGGGTAGAGCAGTACCGGTGCCAGCAGGAAAGCCCCGGAAACACCCAGGTAACTGGCAAGGAAACCGTAACCGTACTGATAGGCCAGGCCCACCGTGCCGTAGAAGGCCCAGGCGCTGGCATACACGCCCAGCGACAGGGTATAGGTCAGCGGGTGGCGGATGATCCAGCGGGGGATAAGACCGTGTTCACTGACCCAGGCGACGCCGAACAGCACCAGCAGATAGCCGGCGCTGATCAGAATCAGTTCGCTCAGGCTAAAGCTCGTCAGCATCGCGTTGGCTCTGAAGAATGAAGGTGACGACGATCAGGATCAGCCACAGCAGATAAGGCCGATACCAGGCGCCATTGGGGTCGATCCACCAGTCCATGATGGCCGGTGAGAACAGGTAGATCCCCACTACCAGGATCAGAACCAGTCGGTAGATATACATGTGACATCTCGTCGAAAGATGCCGCGATGGTAAAGGATGCCGCGCATCGCAAGCCACAAACTTGAAGCCAGCCTGTCTGGCGCGTAGCCCGGATGAAATCCGGGGATGCCTGCACATCGTTCCCGGATTGCATCCGGGCTACGGCTACTTCAATTGTGCTTCGGCCAGGGTGCGGCTTTGTGGAATGCGCGTGGCGTCCCAGTTGGCGATGCCCCAGGCCAGAAGCTCGGCAGGTGCCGCGCCTTGCAGGTCGGTGGGTGGCTGCTGGCCCAAGGCTCGCAGAGCGCGCAGCAGCAGAGGTCCGGCCTGGTCGGCGGGCAGTGGTGGCGAGCGGTAGCTCTTGCCCAGCTTGTGGCCATCGGGCTGGATGATCAGCGGCACGTGTAGATAACGCGGTTGTGGCAGCCCGAGCAGTTCCTGCAGGTAGAGCTGGCGCGGCGTGGAGTCGAGCAGGTCGGCGCCGCGCACCACGTCGGTCACCCCCTGCCAGGCATCGTCCAGCACCACGGCGAGCTGATAGGCGAACAATCCATCACGCCGTCGGATCACGAAGTCGCCCACTTCACGGCCCAGGTGCTGGCGAAATTCGCCCTGCACGCGGTCGATGAAGTGGTAGTCCAGCTCCGGTACGCGCAGGCGGACGGCGGCGTCGTGATCAGGATGGCAGGCGTTACGGCAAAACCCCGGATAGATGCCAGCGTAGCCTTCCAGTTGCTTGCGCGAACAGGTGCACGCATAGGCCAGACCCTGACTGAACAGGCGGGCGATCACTGCTGCATATTCGGCATGCCGCTCGCTCTGGCGCACCAGTTCGCCGTCCCACTCGAAACCGTAGCTCTCCAGCGTGCGCAGGATCGCGTCCTGTGCGCCAGGTATTTCTCGTGGCGGGTCGAGGTCCTCCATGCGCAGCAACCAGCGGCCGCCGACGGCGCGGGCATCGAGGTAGGAGGCGAGGGCGGCGACCAGCGAACCGAAGTGCAGGTAGCCGCTGGGCGTGGGGGCGAAGCGCCCGATATAGGCAGTGTTCATGGAGCCAAGGCCAGAAACAGAGCGGGGCGCCTAAGCGCCCCGTCGTCAGATCAGGAACCGATCTGCTTTTCCTTGATTTCCGCCAGCGTCTTGCAGTCGATGCAAAGAGTCGCGGTCGGGCGGGCTTCGAGGCGGCGGATGCCGATTTCAACACCACAGGAGTCGCACCAACCGTAATCGTTGTCTTCGATCAGTTGCAGCGTCTCGTCGATCTTCTTGATCAGCTTGCGCTCGCGGTCACGGGCGCGCAGTTCCAGGCTGAACTCTTCTTCCTGGCTGGCGCGGTCGGCCGGGTCCGGGAAGTTGGCCGCTTCGTCCTGCATGTGGTGCACGGTACGGTCGACTTCCTGCATCAGCTCCAGCTTCCACTTATTGAGGATGCTGGTGAAGTGAGCGCGCATCGGCTCGCTCATGTATTCCTCGCCCTTCTTCTCTTGATAAGGCTCGAAACCACGAATCAGCTGGCTGGTGCTTTTGGCTTTTTCTTTTGTGGGCATGGATGACGCCTCTCACTCTTTCTAATCCATCGCGCAGGTTATTCCATTGCCAGGCGTTTGTCCGGCCCTGCGACTGCAAGCCGGCGAACTTACCAGATCGAATCGGGGCGCGCTACTCCCGGTTGTCTCTGCCCTGTCCCGGGGTATGAACGAAATCTGCATGTGACTGGCCAGTAAGCGTAGCGGCGCTTTGGCGACCTTGCCGCGGGCTCAAGCTGCCCTGCTAGAATCCGCGCCTCGCAACCCTGAAGACAGACCCATGGCCCAGCTCTACAGTGCGCGCAGTCGCGCCATCGAACCCTTTCATGTGATGGCCTTGCTGGCGCGTGCCAACGAATTGCAGGCGGCTGGTCACGATGTGATTCATCTGGAGATTGGCGAGCCGGATTTCACCACCGCCGAGCCGATCATCCGCGCCGGGCAGGCCGCACTGGCTGCCGGGCATACCCGTTACACCGCCGCGCGTGGCCTGCCGCAGCTGCGTGAAGCCATCGCCGGCTTCTATGCCGAACGTTACCGGTTGAATGTCGACCCGCAGCGCATTCTGGTGACGCCGGGCGGCTCGGGTGCGTTGCTGCTGGCCGCCAGCCTGCTGGTCGATCCCGGCAAGCACTGGCTACTGGCCGACCCGGGCTATCCCTGCAACCGCCACTTCCTGCGCCTGGTCGAAGGCGCCGCGCAACTGGTGCCGGTCGGCCCGGACGTGCGTTACCAGCTCACTCCGCACCTGGTGGAGCGGCATTGGGACTCGGACAGCGTCGGCGCCCTGGTCGCGTCGCCGGCCAACCCGACCGGCACCCTACTGCACAAGGACGAGCTGGCGGCGCTATCGACCTGCCTCAAGCAGCGCGGCGGCCATATGGTGGTGGACGAGATCTACCACGGCCTAACCTACGGCTGCGACGCGCCGAGCGTGCTGGAGGTGGATAACGATGCCTTCGTGCTCAACAGTTTCTCCAAATATTTCGGTATGACCGGCTGGCGCCTGGGCTGGCTGGTGGCGCCCGAGGCGGCCGTGCCGGAGCTGGAAAAGCTGGCGCAGAACCTCTACATCAGTGCGCCGAGCATGGCCCAGCATGCCGCGCTGGCTTGCTTCGAGCCGGCCACGTTGGCGATCCTCGAAGAGCGCCGTCACGAATTTCAGCGCCGCCGCGACTACCTGCTGCCGGCGTTGCGCGAGCTGGGCTTTGCTATCGCCGTGGAGCCGGAAGGTGCCTTCTATCTATATGCAGATATCAGCGCCTTCGGCGGCGACGCCTTCGCTTTCTGTAGGCACTTCATCGAAACCGAGCATGTGGCCTTCACCCCGGGCCTGGATTTCGGCCGTTACCAGGCCGGGCACCATGTGCGTTTCGCCTACACGCAGAATGTCGAGCGCCTGCAGCAGGCGGTCGAGCGTATCGCCCGTGGCCTGAAGAGCTGGAAGCCTGATGCGCTTTGATCCGCCGCTGGAAGAGGGGCGTCTGTTGCGCCGCTACAAGCGCTTTCTCGCCGATATCGAGACCGCCAGCGGAGAGCAGATGACCATCCACTGCGCCAACACCGGCTCGATGCTCAATTGCATGAGCGAAGGGTGCCGGGTGTGGTTCAGTCGCAGCAATGATCCCAAGCGCAAGTTACCGGGCAGTTGGGAAATCAGCGAAACGCCGCAAGGGCGTCTGGCCTGCATCAATACCGCGCGGGCCAATGCGCTGGTGGAAGAGGCGCTGCGTGCCGGGCTGATCACCGAGTTGGCCGGCTTCACCGCGCTCAAGCGCGAGGTGGCCTACGGGGTGGAGAACAGCCGCGCCGACTTTCGTCTGAACTACCCGGAAGGGCCGGTCTATGTCGAGGTCAAGAGCGTGACGCTGGGCTTCGATGATAGCGACGTGGCGGCCTTTCCCGATGCGGTGACGCAGCGAGGCGCCAAGCACCTGCGCGAGCTGGCAGCGCTGGCGCGTGTCGGTGTGCGGACCGTGCAGCTGTATTGCGTGAACCTTTCCGGTATCCGCGCCGTGCGCGCTGCCGAGGAAATCGACCCTGCCTACGCGGCCGGCTTGCGCGAAGCCAAGGCATCGGGGGTTGAGGTGCTGGCTTATGGCGCCGAGCTCAGTTCCGAGGGGATCGCCCTGGTTCGTCGGCTGGAAGTACTGGGGTAGGGTGCGCTGCGCGCACCGACTCTTTGCTACATCCTGTCCGCAACAATTGCGACATCATCCATATCGCCTGGTGCGTATGGCGCACCCTACGGCGCGATCCAGATCCCGTTCGCATCTTCCCTGCACGTCAGTCTCTGCAGTGCCTGCCCCTCGCAGGGGCCCGCCACGCATTCGCCGTTCTCGATCAGAAACAGCGCGCCATGGGTCGCGCAGCGGATCAGGCTGCCGCTGTCATCGAGAAAATCGTCCTTCTGCCATTCCAATGCAATGCCACGATGCGGGCAACGGTTGAGGTAGGCATGCACCTGGCCAGCCCTGCGCACGGCGAGCAGGTTCAATTGGTCGATCACAAAGCCCCGGCTCTGACCTTCGGCCAGTTCGTGTGGGGCGCACAGGCGAATCATCGCGGTTTCCCGTTAGCGTGGAAGTCGCTTAGTGGCGACCTCTGATGATCTTCTCCCTCCTGAGAGGGGGCGCATAGCGCCGCAAGAGGGGCGGATTATCCCGCAAGAAGAAAGAGGGCGCATCCATGCTCAGGTATGACGCCTAAGCCCGAGGTTGGCGGCGTTGCCATGATTGGGGCGGCAGATTACTACTCCATATATAAGTGATTCTCATGTAGATTATCGCTCTGTTTTGTTGGTGCCGGCCTAGCATCAGTGCTGCAAAGAGACTGGCAATCGCCCGCGAGGAAGGACTGTTCCCATGAGTACCGCTCCAACTGCTGCCGCTCAGGCGGTCGATCTTTTCCAGGCTTGGCAAGCGTTACGCCTGCAACAACCACGTCTGCGCGCTCGCGAGGCGGCAGCGCAGCTGGGCGTGAGCGAGGCCGAGCTGACTGCAAGCCGTCTGGGCATCGACACCCAGCGGCTGCGCCCGGATTGGGCCGAGTTGCTGCCGGCACTCGGCGCGCTCGGCCATGTGATGGTGCTGACTCGCAACGAGCACTGTGTCCATGAACGCAAGGGGCTGTACCGCGAGGTGAGTGTTGCCGCATCTGGACAAATGGGCCTGGTGGTGTCTGCCGATATCGACCTGCGTCTTTTCCTTGGTGGATGGGCCAGCGTGTTCGCCGTCGCCGAGCAAACCGCCAAGGGCACCCAGCGCAGCATCCAGGTGTTCGATCAGCAGGGCATTGCCGTGCACAAGGTCTACCTGACCGAACGCAGTGAGCTGAGCGCCTGGCAGCCGCTGGTCGAACGCTTCGCTGGCGAGCAGAGCGCCGAATTGCAGTTGTTGCCGCCGCCAGCCGCGCCGGTGCGCAAGGCCGATGCGGAGGTCGACAGTCAGGCGCTGCGTGAAGGCTGGGCGACGCTGCAGGACACCCACCATTTCTTCGCCCTTTTGAAGAAGCATGAGGTGGCCCGTACCCAGGCGTTGCGCCTGGCGGGTGAGCAATGGGCGCAACCGTTGGCGACTTCTGAGTTGACGGCGCTGATGGAGCAGGCTGCTGCCCTTGAAGTGCCGATCATGGTGTTCGTCGGCAACCGCCACTGCATTCAGATTCACACTGGTCCGGTGCACAACCTGCGCTGGATGGACAGCTGGTTCAACGTGCTTGACCCCGACTTCAACCTGCATCTGCAGACGCGCGGTGTGGTCGAGTTGTGGCGCGTGCGCAAACCCAGCATTGACGGGGTGATCACCAGTCTGGAGGCCTTCGATGCCGAGGGCGAGCTGGTGGTCCAGCTGTTCGGTGCGCGCAAGCCGGGCATGGCCGAGCGCGCCGACTGGCGCGAGCTGGTCGAATCATTACCTGTGCTGGCCTGAACCGAGTGTGCCGGCCTCCCGCAGGGGCCGGTCGATGTCACCTTCGAGGAGTCGAGATCATGCGTCTTGCCAATATCCTGGGCGGCCTGGTGGCTGTCCTGCTGTTTCCCAATCTGGTACTGGCAGCCGAGCCCTTGCCGCAGCGCTGGGTGAGTTCCGGTGGCGCGCTGAGTGAGTGGGTGGTGCTGCTTGGCGGTGAGAGCAAGCTGGTGGGCGTCGATACTACCAGTCGTCATCCCGCCTCGCTGACCAAGCTGCCCAGCGTCGGTTATCAGCGGCAACTGGCGGCCGAGGGCATTCTCGCCCTGCGTCCGGACCTGCTGCTCGGCAGCGAGGAGATGGGCCCGCCACCAGTGCTCGCGCAATTGGCGGCGGCGGGTGTGCGTATCGAACGCCTGACTGCGCGAGCCGAGTTGGATAGCCTGCAGGCCAACCTGAAGCGCCTGGGCCAGTTGCTCGGTGATGAGGCGGCAGGGCAACGCGCCTTTACCGATTACCAGGAGCGCCTGCAGACCCAGCAGCAATGGGTCGAGCAGGCGCAGCGCAGTCAGGACGTGCCTGGTGTGTTGCTATTGCTCGGTCATGCCGGTGGCAGTCCGCTGGTGGGTGGTATCGACACCGCTGCAGATTGGCTGATCAGCCGTGCCGGCGGGCGCAACCTGGCCAGTCACAGCGGCTACAAGGCGTTGTCCAACGAAGCGCTGCTGGCGCTCGATCCGCAGGTCGTGGTGGTGGCTGATCGCGCCTTGGAGGGTGACGCAGCCAGGCAGGCCCTGCTGCAGCAGAACCCTGCCCTGGCCGGTACCCGCGCGGCGCGCGAGGGACGTTTACTGGCGCTGGACCCGACCCTGCTGGTCGGTGGCCTGGGGCCGCGCGTGCCGGATGGGCTGGCGATGCTAGCCGCAGGCTTTTATCCTGCCAGCCAATTTCCGACAACCGAAGCCAAGCGCGAGCCATGACCTCCTCTTTTTCGACGCGCCCATTGTTCATCGCACTGGGCCTGCTGCTCGTGCTCGTGCTGTGGCTGTCGCTGGCGCTCGGACCGGTCAGTCTGCCATTGGGCGATACCATGCGTGCTGCGTTGCGTTTGCTGGGCCTGCCTCTCGCGGCGGATGCATCGATCCAGCAGGCGGAATTGATCCTGTCGCAGATCCGCATGCCGCGCACCTTGCTTGGGCTGGCCGTAGGCATGGTGCTGGCGCTCTGTGGCGTGGCGATGCAGGGGTTGTTTCGCAATCCACTGGCTGACCCCGGTCTGGTCGGCGTCTCCAGCGGCGCCGCGCTGGGCGCTGCGGTGGCCATTGTCGGCGGCGCTGCGTTCGGCGGCTTGCCGGAAGCCTTCGCGCCCTATCTGCTGTCGGCCTGTGCCTTCGTCGGTGGTTTGCTGGTCACGGCGTTGGTCTACCGTCTGGGCCGACGTGACGGGCAGACCAATGTGGCGACCATGTTGTTAGCGGGTATCGCCCTGACCGCGCTGGCCGGTGCGGCCATCGGCCTGTTCACCTACCTGGCGGACGATGCGACCCTGCGTACCCTGACCTTCTGGAACCTGGGCAGCCTCAATGGTGCCAGTTACACGCGGCTCTGGCCGCTGTTGCTGGCCACGTTGGCCGTGGCGCTGTGGTTGCCGCGACGGGCGCGGGCGCTGAACGCGCTGCTGCTGGGCGAGTCGGAGGCACGCCACCTCGGTTTCGATGTCGAGCGCCTCAAGCGCGAGCTGGTGTTCTGTACGGCATTGGGTGTCGGTGCTGCGGTGGCGGCCGCCGGCCTGATCGGCTTCATCGGCCTTGTGGTGCCGCATCTGATGCGCTTGCTGGTGGGCCCCGATCATCGCCTGTTGCTGCCTGCCTCGGCGTTGGCCGGCGCGAGCCTGCTGCTGCTGGCCGACCTGATCGCGCGCCTGGCGCTTGCGCCTGCCGAGTTACCGATCGGCATCGTCACGGCGCTGATTGGTGCGCCGTTCTTTCTCTATCTGCTGGTGCGGGGGCGAAGCTGATGCTGCGGGTCGAACAGCTGGAAGTCCGCCGCGGGCAGGGCGTGGTGCTCAGTGGCATCGATCTGCAGTTGCACCCCGGCGAAGTGCTGGGTGTACTGGGGCCCAACGGTGCGGGCAAGAGCACCTTGCTGGCGGCGATGACCGGCGAGCTGCCGGCCAGCGCCGGGCAGGTGACGCTGGATCAGCGCGCGCTCGATGACTGGGCCGGACCGGAGCGCGCCAGGCGCCTGGCTGTCCTGCCGCAGAGCTCCAGTCTGAATTTCGCCTTCCGCGTAGAAGAAGTGGTCGCCATGGGCCGTCTGCCCCATGACAGCGGTCGCGTGCGCGATGCGCAGATCGTGCAGCAGGCGTTGCAGGCAGCCGATGCTGTTCACCTAGCGGGGCGCAGCTATCTGGCGTTGTCCGGCGGGGAGCGCCAGCGCGTGCACCTGGCGCGGGTGCTGGCGCAGTTGTGGCCAGGCGGTGAGGGGCAGATCCTGCTGCTCGATGAGCCGACCTCGATGCTCGATCCGCTGCATCAGCACACCTGCCTGCAGGCGGTTCGTCGTTTGGCCGAATCCGGCGCGGCGGTACTGGTGATCCTCCATGACCTCAATCTGGCCGCACGTTACTGTGACCGCCTGCTGTTGCTGGAGCAGGGCCGGGCGCATGCGCTGGGTACGCCTGCCGAAGTATTGCGGGCCGAGCCCCTGCAGGCCGTGTTCGGTCTGGAAGTGCTGGTGCAGACTCATCCTGAACGCGGTCACCCGCTGATCGTTGCACGCTGAATGTTGGAGCCCTCGATGCGAGTCGTACTGCTGAGCTGTCTGATGATGCTGGCTGCCTGCCAGGGCTCACCTATGCCACCGCCTGCGCCGCTCGCTCCACTGGGGCATGAGCATGCTGATCTGGGGCGTATCGTCGATCTCGCCAGCGGGCAGGCGATCAGCCCTGAACAACTGCTTGATCGCCTGGCAAGGGCCGAGCGGGTACTGGTCGGTGAGCAGCACGACAATCCTGATCACCATACCCTGCAGCTCTGGCTGTTGCGCGAGCTATCCAGGCTGCGCCCGCAGGGCAGCGTGTTGATGGAGATGCTCAACCCCGATCAGCAGAACAAGGTCGATCAGGCCCAGACAACTGCGCGCGCGGGGCAGGCGATTACCGATCCGTTCGCTACCCTGGCCTGGCAACCTGGATGGGATTGGTCGCTTTACGGGCCGCTGGTCATGCATCAACTGCGTCAGCCCTATCCCTTGCTTGCGGCCAATCTGGATCGTGCCGAGATCATGCAGATCTATCGCCAGCGCCCTGTGCTCGGGGGGGGAGCGCTCTGGTGCAGCCGAGGTGCAGGAGCGTTTGCTGGCCGATATCCGTGAATCGCACTGCGGCCTGCTGCCGGACAGCCAGTTGCCGGCGATGCTTGCTGTGCAGCAACAGCGTGATCGGCGCATGACCGAGGCATTGCTGGCGGCGCCGCAGCCCAGCGTGCTGCTGGCCGGCGCCTTCCATGTACGCAAGGACCTCGGCGTTCCACTGTATCTGGCGGACCTCAGCGCGCAGGCTGGCAACGCAGTACTGATATTGGCCGAAGTCGGCCGTGCGGTGGACGCCTCCATGGCCGATTACGTCTAGTTCACGGCAGCGCAGCCGGAGCGGGATCACTGCGCCAAACTGCGACCCTAGCCGCCTTTCGCGGGCGGCCTGCAAGGTATCCTCGGCGCTTTGCCGATTCGGAGCCTGGCCTATGTCCATCGACGTTCGCGACCTGCTGCAAGGTTATTTCAACGCCCTCAATGATCGTGATATCCGCGCCTGTATGGCACTGGTCAGCGACGAGTTGATTCTGCAGCCCAATCAGGGTTTCACCGAACACGGGCGCGATGCATTCGCGGCTTTTCTGGAGCGGCAGCTGCATTGCTATCGCGAGATGATCGAGTCGCTGGTGATCTTGGTCGAACCACAAGGGCGACATGCCGCCTGCGAGTACCGTGTCATCGGCGAGTACCTGGCTACCGACGATGGCCTGCCGGACGCCTGCGGGCAGCGTTACGAGATGCGCGTCGGCGCCTTCTTCGAGATCCAGCACGGGCTGATCGCGCGCATCAGCCTGCATTTCAATTTGCCGGACTGGCTGGCTCAGGTCGACGACTAGACCCCGCTAAGGGCTTCGTGCGGAGACGGCAGGACGCACTTTTGTCCAGGCAAAAAAAGACCCGGCAAGAGCCGGGTCAATAACCGTGATTAGCCTGATGAGGAGATAATCTGAAGAGTCCGACTGAATGGTCTCTTTAGCTTATCGGCTGATCTCGCGACCAGTTGAGATAATAATAACAATTCTCATTACATAGTCAACGCCCTTTTGAGAACTTTTCTCAGAAAGTTTCTGCCGGGCTCATAAATGCAAAAACCCGGCACGGGGCCGGGGTTCGCTGAGGGGTGGGATGGAGACTCAGGATTCCCCAGGCAAGCGCAGCTGAGTGACTTCCTTGTTCAGCAGGTCGATGCGTCGGGCCATGCTCTCGATCAGGCTGTGAGCGATGCGCGGGTTGCTTTGCATCAGACTGAGGAATTGTTCCTTGGGAATCACCATCACCGTGCAGGGTTCGCTGGCGACAACCGTGGCGCTGCGCTTCTCGCGAGTGAATACCGCCATGGCGCCGAAGATTTCGTCCTTTTGCACATCGCCGACCTTCTGCCCGTCGACGTAAGCCTCGGCGTGGCCCTCGATGATGATGAACACGTGGTCAGCTTCATCGCCCTGATGAATCAGCTCCTCGCCGGCAGCGAAATGCTGGAAGCCAGTCGCCGGACGGATCTCCGGCTGTTTCAGACGTGCCAGTGCGTCGGACAGTAGGGCGGTATGGCCGATCAGATATTGAATGAACTGTTCCTGGCGCTGCTCGCTGGCATAGATGTGCTGGAACGTTTCGCTGCGCGAGTAGGGAATCAGGCTGATGGGTTCTTCGCTGCTGTAGCGGCAGGAGGGGAGGTCGATGCCCTGGCGCAGGCCGACCAGATCGCCCTCTTGCAGATAGAACAATGGGCGTTCATCGACCAGCGCATGCAACAGGCCGTTCTCGATGATGAATAGCTGGTTGCCAGGCAGTACCTGGGCCAGATCATCGACACGCTCCAGACGCAGTGGCTCACCCGCGGGTTGCAGCCCTTCCAGCAGCTGAGTGGGGATACTCTGCAGGCGATTGATCAACTGATCGGCGTAGGCCGGTTGCTCCCCGAGTAAATACATAACCGTAATTCCTTGAACTGGCTGGACTGGCTGACCACACGAAGGTCCCTGAAACAATAGGCTGTGCGGCTCTTCGAGTAAATCACCTTGCACTGGTGTTGTGAGCTAGCTCTTGTTGTGGCTCTGGGCTTCGTCCAGCTTGCCGTTCAGTTCGGCTTTGTGCGCGGGGGGGAGCTCACTCCAATGCACATTGAGCAGCGCGCCCTCGATGGCGTAAAGCAGCACCTTGGATGCACGAAAACCGCGCGCCCTGACCGCGCGATAGGCTCCGACAGCGCCGTAGCGACGCAGGTCGTTGGCGCTGTGGATCCCTACGGCGTGCAGCCACTGCGCCGAGGTCTTGCCCAGGTTCTTCAGGTGTTGCAGTTCGTCGTTCATCGGGCCTCCATGCGTGCGGGTGAAAGGTTCACGTTGGCGTGCCTGCCAAGAAGTGTAGCGGCCAATGGCCTGGGTGCTTCGCGTCGTCGCTCGAAGTGCGCTACTTGGTGCGATAGCGCAGGCGAGTGCCGAAGTTGACCGACATGAGAATCTCGTCGGCGGTCAGTTCGGCTGGAAAGTAGGCGCCAGAAATCTGCGCGTGGGCCAGGCTGGCCCCTTCGATCCGGGCATTGCGAAAGTCCAGGCCACGCAGGTCTGCTCCGCGAAAATACGCGTCGTTGAAATTGACGGCGTCGGTGTCCATGTTGCGCAGGTCGAGCCCGCGAAAGTCGCCGCCGGACAGATCGACCTCCACACCTTTTGGCTTCTGCGCATTGAAGCCTTTCACATCGTCGTTGTGCAGCAGGTGGTAGAGCGGATGATCAAGCTGGCGTGGCTGACTCATGGCGGATACCGGTGATGGCTTCACCGGCAGTATAGAAGCCCTGCCAGGGTTTGCCTGGCAGGGCGTGCCGACTGCTTGGGGCCATGCTCAGATCCCTGGCAGGCGCTGGCGAATACGCTCGACCAGGCTGTCCAGGCTTGCGCTGTCATGTGTATCGACACGCTTGCTGTGGCTCTGCTCCTCATCGTCGAGCGGCTCGCGGCTGGTTTGTTGGGCCTGGATCACTTCCAGCGTCGCATCGGAAGGGTCCTGGCCTGCGCTGCGGCGCTGCTCCAGCCAGCTGGCAATCACGGCTTGCGGCGCATGGCAGTCGAGAATCAGGAAGGGCACGCCGGTCTCTTCGGCGACTTCGCTGGCGGCCTGGCGTTGCGCTGCCTTGAGATAGGTTGCGTCGATCACCACGGGGAAGCCTGCCAGTAGTGTCTGACGCGCCAGTTGATGCAGCCGCTGGTAGGTCGCCTGACTGGCGTCAGTGCTGTAGATACCGGCGGCCAGCTGATCCTTGGCTTCGGCGCTTTGTTCGCCGAACAGGCGCTTGCGCTCGATGTCGGAGCGCAGGCGGATGGTGCCCAGTGCTTCCACCAGGCGCATGGCCACGTGGCTCTTGCCGACTGCCGAGACGCCATGGGTGATGGCCAGGAAGGGCGATGGAATGGCGCTGTAGCTTTCCGCCAGTGCGGCATAGGCGCGGTACTGGCGCAGGATGACCGCCCGTTGTACCGAACTCTCTTCTTGCCCCAGGCGAAACAGCGCGACCTTGCCGCGCACCATGGCGCGGTAGGCCTTGTAGAAGTTCAGCAGTTGCAGGGCGGCATAATCGCCAGTGCGCTCCAGCCAGCCGCTGATAAAGCGACGTGCCAGGCATTTGAGGCCGCGGTCTTCGAGGTCCATGGCGAGGAAGGCGATATCGGCGGTGACGTCGGTAAAGCGGAAGGGTTCGTTGAACTCGATGCAGTCGAACAGCACCACTCGACCGTCGATCTGGGCGGCGTTGCCCAGGTGAATATCACCATGGCATTCGCGGATGAAACCCTGTGCCTTGCGTTCGCTCAGCAGTGGTTGCAGGCGTTCGTAGCTGGACTGGGCCCAGGCCTCGAGGGCATCGAGTTGCTGCAGGTCTGCCTGCTCGCTGAGCATCGGCCGAATCTGGTCGAAATTCTGCTGCACCGGAACCATTACCGCTTCTGCGCTACCCAGCGGATGTTCCTGCGGCACCTTCGGTGCGTTCAGATGAAAAGTGGCGATCTGCTCGGCCAGGGCGTCGATATGGGCGTCGTTCAGTTCGCCACGTGCCTGGATGGCGCTGAGCAGTTGCTCTTGCGGGAACTGGCGCATTTTCAGCGCGTATTCGATGACTGGCGTGCTGCCGTCGAGACTGGGCGCGTCTTCACTACCGCCTACCGGCAACACGTCCAGATACAAATCCTGGGTCAGGCGCTGATTGAGGCGTAGCTCTTCTTCGCAGAAATGACGGCGTGCATCGAGCTCGGTGAAGTCGAGAAACCCGAAATTGACCGGTTTTTTGATCTTGTAGGCGTAGGGGCCAGTGAGCAAAACCCAGGAAATGTGGGTCTCAATGACCTGAAACCCATCCACAGGATGCGGATACAGGGCCGGGTTCTGCAATGCGGCAATCAGGGCTTGGCTCACGTTCGATCCTTGTTCTAGACGCTGTTCGAGCTGGGCATTATGGCCGCTGTGAGCTGCTCTGCAAACCATCCAGGCGGCCTGCTGGCCCCTATGTAAAGTGCGTATAATCCCGCCATGACTCGAAAACGCTCCCCCCGCTCAAACAAAAAATCCCGCTCGTCCGGTATGCGTCCCTGGTTTGCCTGGGGCCTCAAGCTCGGTCTTGTTGGTCTGGTGATCCTTGCTGGCTTTGCCGTTTATCTCGATGCCGTGGTGCAGGAAAAGTTTTCCGGCAAGCGCTGGACGGTGCCCGCGAAGGTCTACGCCAGGCCGCTCGAACTTTTCGTCGGGCAGAAGCTGGCCAAGGACGATTTCTTGCGTGAGCTCGATGCGCTGGGCTATCGCCGCGAGAGCACGGTCAACGGGCCGGGCGCAGTGTCGGTGGCCGGTAACAACATCGAACTGCACAGTCGCGGCTTTCAGTTCTATGAAGGTGCCGAACCGTCACAGAAGGTACGTGTGCGCTTCTCTGGCGATTACGTCGCCGGTCTGACCCAGGCCAACGGCGGCAACCTGGCGGTAGCCCGACTCGAGCCGCTGCTGATTGGCGGGCTTTACCCGGCGCATCAGGAAGATCGCATCCTGATCAAGCTGGATCAGGTGCCGGCCTATCTGATCGATGCGCTGGTGGCAGTCGAGGATCGCGACTACTTCGATCACTTCGGCGTGTCACCCAAGGGTATCGCCCGTGCTCTGTGGATCAACGCCACGTCCGGGCGCCTGGTGCAGGGTGGCAGTACCCTGACTCAGCAGTTGGTGAAGAACTTCTACCTGACCAACGAGCGCACCCTGGTGCGTAAAGCCACCGAAGCGATGATGGCGGTGCTGCTCGAGTTGCACTACGACAAGCGCGAGATTCTCGAGGCCTATATGAACGAGGTGTTCCTCGGTCAGGATGGTCAACGCGCGGTGCATGGTTTCGGTCTGGCCAGCCAGTACTTCTTCAGTCAGCCGGTTTCCGAGCTGAAGCTGGAGCAGGTCGCGTTGCTGGTGGGCATGGTCAAGGGCCCCACCTACTTCAACCCGCGGCGCAATCCTGAGCGTGCGCTGGCGCGCCGCAATCTGGTGCTCGATCTGCTTGCCGAGCAAGGCTCGATCACCCCCGAGGAAGCCGCAGCAGCCAAACAGAAGCCGCTTGGCGTGAGCGCGCGCGGCAGCATGGCTGACAGCTCGTTCCCGGCTTTCCTCGATCTAGTCAAGCGTCAGTTGCGTGAAGACTATCGTGAGCAGGATCTGACCGAAGAAGGCCTGCGCATCTTCACCAGCTTCGATCCGATCCTGCAGCTCAAGGCAGAAGAGGCGCTGGCCGAGACGCTCAAGCGCCTGGCTGGGCGCAAGGGTGTGGATGAAGTGCAGGCTGGCATGGTGGTGACCAATCCTGAGACCGGGGAAATTCAGGCATTGATTGGCAGCCGCCAGCCGCGGTTTGCCGGTTTCAATCGGGCGCTGGATGCCGTGCGGCCGATTGGCTCGCTGATCAAACCGGCTATTTATCTGTCTGCGTTGGAGCGTCCCAGTCAGTACACCCTGACCAGTTGGCTGGAGGACGAAGTGTTTTCCATCAAGGGTCAGGATGGCCAGGTCTGGACGCCGCAGAATTACGACCGCAAGGCTCATGGCACCATCTACCTGTATCAGGGGTTGGCGCAGTCCTACAACCTGTCCACGGCCAAGCTCGGCCTGGAGATCGGCGTGCCCAACGTGCTCAAGACGCTCGAGCGACTGGGCGTGGAGCGCAAGTGGCCGGCCTATCCGTCGATGCTGCTCGGTGCGGGGGCTCTGACGCCGATGGAAGTGGCAGGCATGTATCAGACCCTGGCCAACGGTGGCTTCAATACGCCGTTGCGCGGCATTCGCAGCGTGCTGACCGCCGATGGCCAGCCGCTCGGTCGTTATCCATTCCAGATCCAGCAGCGCTTCGATCCAGGCGCCATCTATCTGGTGCAAAACGCCATGCAGCGCACCATGCGTGAAGGCACTGGTCGCTCGGTTTACAGCCAACTGCCCAGCTCGCTGAATCTGGCGGGCAAGACCGGTACCAGTAACGACTCGCGCGACAGCTGGTTCGCTGGCTTCAGTCAGGATCTGCTGTCGGTGGTGTGGCTGGGGCGTGACGACAACGGTCCGACCCCGCTGACCGGTGCGACCGGTGCACTGCAGGTCTGGACCGGGTTCATGCGCAAGGCGGATCCGCTGCCGTTGGATATGCCGATGCCGGACAACGTCACCCAGGCCTGGGTGGATCGTCAGACTGGTCTGGGTTCGGCTTCGGGCTGCCCGAATGCGGTGCAGATGCCTTATATTCGCGGCAGTGAACCCGCTCCGGGCTCTGCTTGCGGTATTCAGGCTCCGGTCGAGTCCGTGATGGACTGGGTCAAAGGGTGGTTGGAATAACGGCCGGATCGAGTGATTCGGTGTTACCTGAGAGGATTGGATGTGAACAAGAAGTGGCTTGCCACTATGCTGGCAACGGCGGTGTTGAGTGGTTGCAGCACGGTACCGCAGGGATCGATTCCGGTGATCGATGCCGGCTCTCCACTATCGTCGGGTGGTTCTGGTCCGTCGACCAGCCCAACCCCCGCAGCTGCGCCGCAGCGTATCGAGGAGGACTCCGGTGTTGTTGTGATGGTGCCGCAGGGTGCCGTCTCGACGCCATTACAGACCGACTCGCAGCCGATTACCTCCAGTGGCGGCCTGACCTTCGATCCGCCCGTGAGTAGCCAGCCTTCTGCGCCCAGCCAAGGCAGCTTCGGCAACTCGGCACCGAGCATGCCCAGTGGCATCCCCAGCGGTGGCGGCCTGGCTGCTGACGAGCAACTGGATGGACCGGTTCTCGCGCTGCTGACCACTGCTCAACAGCAACAGGGCGGTGGTGATCTGAATGGCGCCGCCTCCAGTCTGGAACGTGCCCAGCGCATCGCCCCGCGTGAGCCGCAGGTGCTCTACCGTCTTGCCGAGGTTCGTATGGCTCAGGGCGATGCAGCGCAGGCCGAGCAACTGGCCCGTCGTGGTCTGACTCAAGCCAGTGGTCGTCCGGCGCTGCAGGCCAGCCTGTGGGATCTGATTGCCCGCGCCCGCGAGCGCCAGGGGGATCCCGCTGGTGCGGCCCAGGCCCGCGAACGCGCACGAGTCAATCTCTGATGGATGCTCGGGCAAGCGCATTGGCCGAACACCTGCTGCTGATCGAGCGTGAGTTACGTGTGCAGGGTTGGTGGCAGGAGGAGGCGCCGAGCGCCGAGGCCCTGGCCAGCCCGGAGCCGTTCTGTGTCGATACGCTGGCGTTCGAACAATGGCTGCAGTGGATTTTTCTACCGCGTATGAAGGTTCTGCTGGAAACCGATGCAGCATTGCCCTCAGTATCGGGCATTCAGGCCATGGCGGAGATGGTCTATCAGCAGCAGCCGCGCGTTGCACGTCGGCTGCTTGAACTACTCGGCGAGTTCGATCGCCTGATTACGCGCACGCCTTGAGGGCGTGCACGTAGTTCATTATTTGCAGCTTTCTGTGATGGACTTCTTCAGTTCCGCGATGCGTTCCTGACGTTCATCCTCGCCAATACGGCGCAACTCGCCACCATCTTCAATTCTGACGCGTGGGTTGTTTTCCAACTGCGCAAGGTTGGTGCGTGCTGTCTCGCAGTACTGCTTGCGCTCGGCTTCCTGCTTCGCCACATCTTCCTTGACCTTCTTGTCGATGGCCGCCTGCTCAGGGTCGAGCTGCTCTTCTATGCTCGGTGCCGGCTCACTTGGCGCAGGTCGTGGAGGCGGGGCCGCAGTATTGATGGTCGTGGACTCTTGACCCTGCGGAGGTTGCGCGCCGAAGTGGGTCACGCCTTTGTCATCTACCCACTTGTAAACCTGGCTGGCCATGGCGGATGTGCTCAAAGCGAGCATCAGGGTGCCAGTAAGAATCATGTGGCGCATGCTGTTTCCTTTATCGAGAGCGGCGGTGCTGATGGTTACTATAACCAAAAGCCGGCAATCTTCATCCTGCGCTGCGTCACAGCAGCAGGTTGAATAATAGGTTAGTCATCACTTGACTTGCCCTCGCCGAACCCGAACAATCCAGCCTTCCCCGTAGTGGAGTCCGCCGCAAGCGTCCTTCAGCTCGGGGAAAAGAGGCGCTACCCGCGCCGAACCGTGACACCCGCAACGCGTTACCTCGCGCTGGGAGGGTCGGCCCCGCAAGACCATGGGCTGCTCCGTTACTCGTCAAGCTGATGTTCCGAATCCACGATCACCGTCGTGCGTGTCCGCTGACAGTAAGACCTACTTAGGGCTACCCGTTGTCGGGTGGCATACTGGCGTTCAAGAGGTGAACAACGTGGAGCTTTTATCCGGCGCTGAAATGGTCGTCCGCTTCCTGCGTGACGAAGGCGTTAAGCATATCTATGGGTACCCCGGTGGTGCTCTCCTGCATATTTACGATGCCCTGTTCAAAGAACCGGAAGTGACCCACATCCTGGTCCGTCACGAACAGGCAGCGACCCATATGGCTGACGGCTATGCCCGCGCCACCGGTAAGGCCGGTGTGGTGCTGGTGACCTCTGGCCCCGGCGCGACTAATGCCATCACCGGTATTGCCACCGCCTACATGGACTCCATTCCGATGGTGGTGATCTCCGGCCAGGTGCCGAGTGCCATGGTCGGTACCGATGCTTTCCAGGAAACCGACATGGTCGGTATTTCCCGTCCGATCGTGAAGCACAGCTTCATCATCAAGCACCCATCGGAAATCCCCGAAGTGCTGAAGAAGGCGTTCTACCTCGCTGAATCCGGCCGTCCCGGTCCGGTCGTGGTCGACATTCCGAAGGACATGGGTGATCCCACCCAGAAGTTCGAGTACGTCTATCCGAAGAAGGTCAAGCTGCGTTCCTACAGCCCGGCGGTGCGTGGCCACTCTGGCCAGATCCGCAAGGCTGCCGAGATGCTCCTGGCTGCCAAGCGTCCGGTCATGTACTCCGGCGGTGGCGTGATCATGGGCGGCGCTTCCGCGCCGCTGACCGAGCTGGCGCAAATGCTCAACCTGCCGGTGACCAACACCCTGATGGGCCTCGGTGGCTATCCGGGTACCGATCGCCAGTTCATCGGCATGCTCGGTATGCACGGCAGCTACACTGCCAACCTGGCGATGCACCATGCCGACGTGATCCTGGCAGTCGGTGCGCGCTTCGATGACCGCGTGATCAACGGCGCGGCGAAGTTCTGCCCGAACGCCAAGATCATCCACATCGACATCGACCCGGCTTCGATCTCCAAGACCATCAAGGCCGACATCCCGATCGTTGGCCCGGTGGACAGTGTGCTGACCGAGATGGTCGCCATCCTCAAGGAAATCGGCGAAACTCCGAACAAGGACACCGTTGCCAGCTGGTGGAAACAGATCGACGAGTGGCGTGGTAGCGGCCGTCTGTTCCCTTACAACGAGGGCGACGGTTCGATCATCAAGCCGCAGACCGTGATCGAAACCCTGTGTGACGTGACCAAGGGCGATGCCTTCATCACCTCCGATGTCGGCCAGCACCAGATGTTCGCTGCGCAGTATTACCGTTTCAACAAGCCCAACCGCTGGATCAACTCTGGCGGCCTGGGCACCATGGGCTTCGGTTTCCCGGCTGCGATGGGTATCAAGCTGAACTTCCCGGATGCCGACGTGGCGTGCGTCACCGGCGAGGGCAGTATCCAGATGAATATCCAGGAGCTGTCGACCTGCCTGCAGTACGACCTGCCGGTGAAGATCGTCAACCTGAACAACGGCACCCTCGGCATGGTTCGCCAATGGCAGGACATGCAGTACAACAGCCGTTATTCGCACTCCTACATGGAGTCGCTGCCGGACTTCGTCAAACTGGCCGAGGCCTATGGCCATGTCGGCATGCGCATCACCTCGCTGAAGGACCTCAAGCCCAAGCTGGAGGAAGCCTTCGCCCTGAAGAATCGCCTGGTGTTCCTCGACATCGCGGTGGATTCCAGCGAGCACGTCTATCCGATGCAGATCAGAGACGGTGCGATGCGTGACATGTGGCTGAGCAAGACGGAGCGGACCTAAGATGCGACACATCATTTCCCTGCTGCTGGAAAACGAGCCGGGCGCACTGTCGCGCGTGGTTGGTCTGTTCTCCCAGCGTAACTACAACATCGAAAGCCTCACCGTTGCACCAACCGAGGATCCGACGCTGTCGCGCCTGACCCTCACCACCGTTGGTCAGGATGAGGTGATCGAGCAGATCACCAAGAACCTCAACAAGCTGGTCGAGGTGGTCAAACTGGTCAACCTGTCGGAAAGCGCGCACATCGAACGCGAATTGATGCTGGTCAAGATCAAGGCCACCGGCGCCCAGCGTGCCGAGGTCAAGCGTACGACCGACATCTTCCGCGGCCAGATCGTGGATGTGACCAGCAGCGTCTACACCGTGCAACTGACCGGCACCAGCGACAAACTGGACAGTTTCATTCAGGCTGTTGGCACTGCATCGATCCTGGAAACGGTGCGCAGTGGTGTCACCGGTATCGCGCGTGGCGACAAGGTACTGAGCATCTGATTGTTGCAGTAATGCAGAGCCCCGCCTGGTGCGGGGCTTTTTATTGTCTGGCATTCAGCGCTGACGATTCCAGAAGGCGGCGATCAGCGGGTCCTTGAGGCGCTTTTCCAGTGCGAACAGGCCAATGTCATAAGCGGTAAGCGGTGGCTGGATATCGTAGATACGGATGCGGGCAGTCAGCGGGCTGTTGTCCAGCACGATCTGCGGTACCACCCCGATACCGAAGCCCAGACTGACCATGCTGACGATCGCTTCGTTGCCGCTGACCTGGGCATAGATGCGCGGTTTGATGTTGTGGCTTTTCAGCCAGCGGTCGGTGCGCGTGCGGGCCAGGCCTTCCTCGGAGAGGATCATCGGCACGTCCTTCCAGCTCTCTGAAGTTGGGTTGCGCAGTTGTTCTTCGTTCAACAGCTGGGGAGCCTGTGGGCCGATGAAGCGCAATTCCGAGCGAGTGATCGACTGGAATTCCACTCCGCTCGGCAGGCTGTCGGGGAGGGCGCCGATGGCCAGGTCCTCCAGTCCCTGCTGCACCCGTTCAACGGCCTTGGCCGGATCTCCGGTATGCAGTTTCATTTCGATGCGTGGGTAGTCCTGGCGAAAGCTGCTAAGAATGTCATAGAGGAAGCTGTAGCTGGCGGTAACCGAGCAATACAGCGACAGCTCGCCATGCAGGTTCAACTGGTCCTGCATGAAGGTCTGGCGAATCGCCTGCCAACCATTGATGACCTCGCTCGCATACTCGCGAAACTGTTGGCCTTCTCGGGTCAGGCGCACCGAGCGGTTGTCGCGTACGAACAGGGCAGCACCCAGTTCGTCCTCGAGCTGCTTGATGCTGCGGCTGAGTGCGGACGGGCTTACATGCTGCTCGCGGCTGGTGCGACCGAAGTGCAGGTTGTCTGCCAGGGAGAGAAAAAGCCGGAGGGAATGGCTGTCCATTTATGTTTCATATATCGGCATGTTGTATTGCAAATATATCATTTTACGCAATGGTGCGGATCACTTAAGGTGTCTTCGTCGCGGTGCCTCGCACCCCATCCCTTTCGATTCAAAAGAGCCAAGAACATGAAAGTTTATTACGACAAAGATTGCGACCTCTCCATCATCCAGGGCAAGAAAGTCGCCATCATCGGTTACGGCTCCCAGGGCCACGCCCAGGCCTGCAACCTGAAGGACTCCGGCGTTGACGTCACCATCGGCCTGCGCAAAGGCTCCGCTACCGTTGCCAAGGCCGAGGCTCATGGCCTGAAAGTAACTGACGTCGCCAGCGCGGTCGCTGCTGCCGATCTGGTCATGATCCTGACCCCGGACGAGTTCCAGGGCCAGCTGTACAAGAACGAGATCGAGCCGAACATCAAGAAGGGCGCTACCCTGGCCTTCTCCCACGGTTTCGCCATTCACTACAACCAGGTCGTGCCGCGTGCCGATCTCGACGTGATCATGATCGCGCCGAAGGCCCCGGGCCACACCGTACGTACCGAGTTCGTCAAAGGCGGCGGTATCCCTGACCTGATCGCCGTTTACCAGGACGCTTCCGGCAACGCCAAGAACGTTGCCCTGTCCTACGCCTCGGGCGTTGGTGGCGGCCGTACCGGCATCATCGAAACCACCTTCAAGGACGAGACCGAAACCGACCTGTTCGGTGAGCAGGCCGTTCTCTGCGGCGGCACCGTCGAGCTGGTCAAGGCCGGTTTCGAAACCCTGGTAGAAGCCGGCTACGCGCCGGAAATGGCCTACTTCGAGTGCCTGCACGAGCTGAAGCTGATCGTTGATCTCATGTACGAAGGCGGCATCGCCAACATGAACTACTCGATCTCCAACAACGCCGAGTACGGCGAGTACGTGACTGGTCCGGAAGTGATCAACGCCGAATCCCGTCAGGCCATGCGTAACGCCCTGAAGCGTATTCAGGACGGCGAATACGCCAAGATGTTCATCAGCGAAGGCGCCACGGGCTACCCGTCGATGACTGCCAAGCGTCGTAACAACGCTGCTCACGGTATCGAAGTGATCGGCGAGCAACTGCGAGCGATGATGCCGTGGATCGCTGCCAACAAGATCGTCGACAAGACCAAGAACTAAGGTCTGCGATGTGCGAAAGAGCGCGGCTTTATGCCGCGTTTTTTCGTTCTGTAGCGAGGCTTCTGGTATAAAGCCAGCTCGCCGGGTGGCGAACTGAGTTCAGCTACCCGGGTCGAAATTTTTCAAACCCGTTGCAAGGTGCTGTTCATGAGTGAAGGTCCCGAGGATCAAAAGCCGGCTGGCGACAATCTGGAAAGCCTGCTGCCGATCGACGAGCACATAGAGGAAGGGCAGGACGCGGAGGGGCGCAAGGTGCGTCACCGTGGTATCTACCTGTTGCCCAATCTGTTCACCACGGCCAACCTGTTCGCCGGCTTCTACTCCATCATCAATGCTATGAACGGCAACTTTTACGTGGCCGCCGCCGCGGTGTTCGTTGCCATGGTGCTCGATGGTCTGGATGGTCGCGTGGCGCGCCTGACCAATACGCAAAGTGCATTCGGCGCCGAGTACGACTCGCTTTCAGACATGGTGGCCTTCGGCGTTGCGCCGGCGTTGCTCGCATTCGAATGGGCGCTGGGCAGCATGGGCAAGGTTGGCTGGATGGTCGCCTTCATCTATGTCGCTGGTGCAGCCTTGCGCCTGGCACGTTTCAATACGCAGATCGGTAGTGTCGACAAGCGCTACTTCATCGGTCTGGCCAGTCCGGCTGCGGCGGGTGTCGTTGCTGGCACTGTCTGGGCGTTCAGTGACTTCGGCATCAAGGGCTCGAACATGTCCTTCGCCGTGGCGCTGCTGGTGGCCGCTGCGGGATGCCTGATGGTCAGTAACATCAAGTACTACAGCTTCAAGGATCTGGATCTGAAGGGGCGCGTGCCCTTCGTAGCCATTCTCGCCGTGGTGCTAGTGTTCGCCGTGGTGTTCAGCGATCCGCCCCGTATCCTGCTGCTGATCTTCCTCGCTTACGCTTTTTCGGGGCCTATTCAGTACCTGTTGCAATTACGCCGTCGTAAAACGGTGTGACGCTGTAATTTCTTCCGTACTCCGTGGTCTACAGTTCGTTTCTCGAACTGTAGTCGCGGAGTCGCCATGCTCATCCGAGTTCCTCCTTCCTCTCGAGCCCTCGAGTCCGAAGTCACCCCCGAGTCTGTTTATCTCTCTCGTCGCAAGCTGATGCAGGGCTCGCTGGCGCTGGCGGCCATGGCTGCCATGCCGGGTCTGGCCAGTGCTGACACTCCAGGTGTCTACGCCGATGTCGAGCCGTCGAAGGCTCCGGGCTGGTTTCAAGAGAAGCTGGCGGCGGCGCGTTGGCAGGCGATAACCGCTGAAGGTGAAAGCATCACGCCCTTCAAGGACGCCACGCACTACAACAACTTCTATGAGTTCGGTACGGGCAAGGGCGACCCGGCAGCCAATGCCGGCAAGTTGCAGGTCGAGCCCTGGACGGTGATGGTCGATGGCGAAGTGAGCAAGCCTGGGCGCTACTCCATCGAGGATTTGGTCAAACCGCATGCATTCGAAGAGCGTATCTACAGGCTGCGCTGCGTCGAGGCCTGGTCCATGGTCATTCCCTGGCTGGGTTTTCCGTTGGCTGATCTGCTCAAACAGGTCGAACCCACCTCGTCGGCTCGCTATGTGCGCTTCGAGACGCTGGTCGATCGTGAGCGCATGCCGGGGCAACGCTCGGGGTTCTCGCTGATCGATTGGCCCTATGTCGAGGGGCTGCGGCTGGATGAGGCCATGCATCCGTTGGCCTTCATGGCCGTCGGCATGTACGGACGTGTTTTGCCAAACCAGAATGGGGCGCCTCTGCGCCTGGTAGTGCCTTGGAAGTACGGGTTCAAGAGCATCAAATCCATCGTGCGGATAAGTCTTGTGGGTGAGGCGCCCAAAACTACCTGGGAGCGTATCGCGCCGAATGAGTACGGCTTCTATGCCAACGTCAATCCGCAGGTCGACCATCCGCGCTGGTCGCAGGCGACCGAGCGACGTTTGCCCAGCGGGTTGTTCAGCCCCAACGTGATCGATACGCGGATGTTCAATGGCTACGAGGAGGTCGCTGACCTCTATGCGGGCATGGATCTGTCGAGGTACTACTAATGCGCTACAGGCTCTGGCGCGTCGGCGTATTCCTGGCTGCATCGGTACCGCCGCTGTATTGGCTGTACTGCGCCGTCTTCAATTTGCTGGGGCCTGACCCCGGCAAGGTGATGGTGGATAACCTGGGGCTCGGAGCCCTGATCCTTCTACTGATCACCCTGGCGATGACCCCTTTGCAGCAGTTGACGCGATGGGGTGGGTGGATTGCCGTGCGGCGACAGCTAGGACTCTGGTGCTTTGCCTACGTGGCGCTGCACCTGTCCGGCTATGTCCTGTTTATCGCCGGGTTGCGACTGGAGCTGGTGCTGCGCGATCTTTCCGAGCGCCCCTATATCATCGTTGGTGCATTGGCTTTTGTGGGCTTGCTGGCTCTGGCCGTTACCTCGAACCGTTTCAGTATTAGAAAGCTGGGTCGTAAGTGGAAAACGCTGCATCGCCTGATCTACGTCATCTTGCTGCTGGCCTTGTTGCATATGCTCTGGGTGGTGCGTGCTGACCTGGGGGAATGGCTCGCTTACGCGTTGATCGGTGGCGCGCTGCTGCTGATGCGTCTCTCCGCTGCCGCGGGCGCATTACAGAGAGCGGGCGTCCTTTTTCGAGAGAATCCAAAGAAAATCGAAATATAGGCTTGACGCGCATTCTGCTGGATGTAGAATGCGCGCCACTTCAGCGATGAAGCGCTTCAAAAACTGCTTGTTAATCAATAAGTTAAGTTGAATGAAGGGCTTGCAAAGCTAGATCTGGCGTGTAGAATGCGCGCCGGTCGACAGGGCGGTGGTTTGGTTCTGTTGGTGGTTCGGTCGAATGGATCGAAAGCGGTTTGAAAGAGGTGGTTGACAGCGGTTTTGAACGCTGTAGAATGCGCCTCCCGCTGGAGAGAAGAAGTTCTGATCGAAGGCGCAAGTGGTTGAGTAGAAAGAAGTTTCTCCGGAAACAAATTCGAAAAACAGCTTGACAGATACAAGGGCTGCTGTAGAATGCGCGCCTCGGTTGAGATGAAAGGCTTAACCAACTGTTCTTTAACAACTGAATCAAGCAATTCGTGTGGGTGCTTGTGAGGTAAGACTGATAGTCAACTGATTATCAGCATCACAAAGCAACACTCGTTAATTCGAGAGTTACCTTTCATTAATTTGAAAGTTTTGCGATTGCTGAGCCAAGTTTAGGGTTTTCTCAAAACCCAAGCAGTATTGAACTGAAGAGTTTGATCATGGCTCAGATTGAACGCTGGCGGCAGGCCTAACACATGCAAGTCGAGCGGATGAGAGGAGCTTGCTCCTTGATTTAGCGGCGGACGGGTGAGTAATGCCTAGGAATCT
>NZ_FOXK01000022.1 GCF_900115695.1 Ectopseudomonas toyotomiensis | reverse complement strand
ATGGCCAAGGTGCGCTTCGGTGTGACCACGGCGGTACGCAACTACGCGGATAACAAAGGCAAGGCCGCAGCGGATGACCTGCGCCAAGTGCTGGCCGCGCAGCGCGATGCGCTGATCGGCTGGGTGCCGCCCGGCCTGGCCGGTGCCCGTGACTGCCAACTGATCCAGGGCCAGGCAATGGAGTACGACGCCAATACCTTGCTGTGGACCGAAATCTACGAAACCCAACACGCCCTCGGGAGGGCCTCATGAGCAAAACCACCCCAGTCGCCCCGGCGGCCAAGGCTGAAGAGCCCACGACCGAGAAGGTCAAGCTGATCGCCAATCACACCCACCGCGACAAGCCATGCAAGGCCGGTGACGAGATCGAGGTCACCGAGCGCGAAAAGGCCTGGTTGATCCGCCACGAAAAAGTGGCAGATCCGGCCAAGCCCGCTACTACTGCACCGGCCAAGGAGTAAGTCATGTCCCTTTTCAGCTTCCAAGGCAAAATCCACCTGGCTGAGCGTTCGGCCCTGGGCAAAGCCCTCAAGGTCACCTGGCTGGGTAACGCGCCTGCCTGCACTCTGCAGCTGGCCACCGAAACCACCCCGAAGACCGAGAGTTTCTCTGGCAACCGCCTGCAGTACGGTCTGCTGCAACGCGGCAAGACCGCGACGCTCAACCTCACTTTGGACGAGTGGACGCTCTACAACCTGGCGCTGGCGCTGTATGCCGCTGATGTGGCGATCGCCACCGGTACCGTTACCGGTGAGGCGCTGCCTTCGCCGCTGGCTGCTGGCGACATCATTCGCCTGAACAAGCCTTTCGTCAGCGACGTGGAGCTGACTGCAGCACCGAGTACTCCCCTGGTTGAGGGTACCGACTTCCGCGTGGAGTCCGCTTCTGCTGGTTTGATCGAGCTGCTCACGCCGCAAACGCCAGCCGTTACCGCCGCGTATGAGAATGCAGAAGCTCGGGCGCTGACCATGTTCACCACCACGCCGCCTGACCGTTGGCTGATCCTGGACGGTATAAACACCGACAACCAGGAGAAGGTGGTCGTCGAGCTGTTCCGCTGTAAGTTCAACCCGGTGGGCGACTTCGGCCTGATCCACGAGGAGTGGGGCAACCTGCCTTTGACTGGCACCGTGCTGTATGACCCGCTCAATGCTGGCGACCCGCAGCTCGGTGGTTATGGTCGCATTGTGCAGGCCGCTGCCTGATGGGTGCGCGTGTCGCCAGAAAGCCCAAGGAAGAGCAAGGCGCCAACGACCTGGAGGTCTTGCACCCCAACCGCTCGGCGACCATCGCCGGGCGCAAGGTGGTTGTTCGGGAGTATGGCTTCGTCGAAGGCATGAAGATGCTGGGCATGCTTGAGCCGTTTCTGGCGGATCTCAAGCAACTGATGGTGGACGATCAGCCTCTGACCGTCGCTGCCGTAACCGGGCTGCTAGGCCAGCACATGGACGTGATCACCGACGCGGTCGCTGTTGCGGCTGACGTCGAGGTGGAATGGCTGGTCGGGCTGAGCCAGGACGATGGCTATCACCTGATGATGCTGTGGTGGACTGCCAACGGCCCTTTTTACATTCGCACTGCCCGAAACCGGATCTTCGCCGATCGGGTGGAGCGAGCAAGAGCAACCGTTGGGCAGACGTCTACGCAACCCTGATCGCGGCCGGCTACGGAGACGCCGAGCGAATCGGCAAGCTGACCGAGCGACAGCTACTGATGTACTACGAGGCCGAGCTACGTCGCCAGCGACGTGCCCGCGCTGAGTTCCTGACAGACGCCAACATGGCGTTCGCCGGGGGCAAGGATGCAGAGCAGCATCTGCAGGCGCTGTTGAAGTAGCAACGCTGTTGCTGCATAGCAAATTCCTGGTCTAGTGTTCCCGCACCCGATCAGGAGTTTTCTATGGCCACAAACATCCAAAAGTTTGACCACCTCGCTGGCAAGATCTTTGCCGACCTGTACGAGAGCTTCCCTGTTCCTCGCGGCATCATGCTGACTGACTACATTTCCACTGTGTTCGAAGTAAGCCCTCCTTCTGAGGATGCAAACATGGGGGTGGAAGCTATTGCCGCACTGGACTTCTATCAGCACACGATGGATTGGCTAGAAAAGGCCGGTTTTATTGAGGTCTTGTCCAGAAACCTGATGGGTGAAATCGAGGTTGTACTTACGGTTCGAGGGCTGGAGTCCTTGAAACTGGTGCCTGACTCCCTCACGGGAACCAGTCTTGGAGAGCAGCTTACCGAGGCCGCTAAGGCTGGAGTCCTGGACCAGATAAGAGAGTTAACCGGCAAAGTCATTGGTGCCGGTGTAAGCATGGGTACAGGCTATATAAATACGCTTTGATTTTCGGCTAGCCGAAAATACAGCCGCCCACGCGCGCGCGAGGATTGCAGCGAACCCCACGCCGTGATCCCGCCCGATGGCCAACAAAGAACTGGAACTCGCCCTTCGCCTCAAGACCGACCTGGAACAGGGGCGCCGCGAAGTCGTTGATCTTGCTGATGCCGTTGAGGGCGTCGGCGCTTCGGCCAAGGATGCGAACCGCGACCTGGGCAAGCTGGGCAGCGGTGCCGATGCCGGCAAGGCCAAGACGACGGTCGACGGTCTGACCGAGTCGGTCCGCCAGGTTGGTGCCACCGCTGCCTCCTCCGGTGAAGAGCTAAATCACCTCGGTGAAACGGCTGAGCAGCAGGCCGCACGTATTCGGGCCGTGGTCGCAGCCAGCCTGCAGCAGAAACAAGCCAGCGACCAGGCCACCGCCAGTAATCAGCGACTCAGCGAATCGATTCGCTACACCAATGCCGATTGGAAGGAGACTGCTGCTGCGCAGTCAGCCTCCATGAACGCCTACCACGCTGCAGAGCGGGCCCAGGAACAACGCGCCCTGGCCGAGCGACGTGCCGCCGAGGAGACGGCGAAAGCAGCGGCCGAAGCCGACAAGCAGGATGCAGCCCTGCGCAAGCTGCTCGGTACCATCGATCGTACCGAACGCGAACTCAGCCAGCTCGACGCCCAGGAGCGAGAGCTGAACATGCATTTCAAGGCTGGCCGGCTGGATATCGACGCCTATGGCCGCGCCCTGGATGCCATCCGCAACCGTCGCAACGCCCTGCAGGGCATTGGTGATGAGGCCAAGCGCACCAACCTGCAGCTGAACAGCCTCACCACTACTATCCGCCGCGTGCAGGGCCTGTTGGTCACTGGCTTTGCGGGATTCGGCGTTACCTCGGCCAGTCGCGCGATCATCAACACCAACCTCGAATGGCAGCAGGCGCAGTCCACCCTGCAGGCTGCTACCGGCTCCAGCGCCCAGGCCAGGCAGGAGCTGGAGTACGTGCGCGAAGTCTCCGAGCGCCTCGGCCTGGAGCTGCTCAACACGTCGCAGGCCTACGCACGCCTGGTAGCGGCAGCCAAGGAAACCCCTGAGCTGGGCACAGCGATCCGTGGGATCTTCGAAGGCGTCAGCTCGGCCACCACTGCCCTGAACCTGACCAAGGAAGAGACCAACGGTATCCTGCTCGCCCTGGAGCAGATGGTCAGCAAGGGCAAGGTGCAGACCCAAGAACTGGTGATGCAGCTTGGCCAACGCATTCCTGGTGCGTTCGCCCTGGCGGCCAAGGCGCTGGACACCAACACCCAGCAGCTCGGCCAGTGGCTGGAAAAGGGCATGATCCCGGCCAGCCAGTTCCTGCCGCGTTTCGCAGCGGCCCTGCAGGAGGCCTATGGCCCGTCTGCCCAGGCAGCGGCAGGTGGCCTGAATGCCGAGATCAATCGCCTGAATAACACCTGGACCGAGTTCAAGATCCAGGCTGGCGAGGCTGGTTTCGTCGAGTCATACACCTCTGCAATCCGCGATCTGCAGGCGGTGCTGCGCGATCCGACCATCACCAATGGCTTGAACACGCTGATCACGGCCATGGGCAAGCTGATCGAGTTCAGCGCACGCGGCATCGGTGGAGCCACTAACTTCATCAGCTGGCTCGGCCAAGAGACTGCAGCTCGCCTGGGCGGGCCAGCTGGTGATGACGTTGTGCGCGTCGAGCAAGCGATCGAGCGCCAAGCCGATGCGCTCAAGTCTGCTCAAGAGGCGTACTTCAAGGCGATTGACGGCGGTTATCCCCAGCACATGGTTGATCGCTTCGAGAAGCGCATGCAGGAGGCGCAGACCGAACTACAACGCCTGCAGCAGCTGCAGCAGACCTTTAGCAACACGCCGGCACCGGCTCCTCGATCTGCACCTGGTACTCCTACTCCGACCAACCTCGGCACCTTCACCCCGACTGGTGATGACAAGGCCGCAGTTCGCCTGGCCAAGCAGCAAGAGGACTGGGTCAAGCAGCTGGAGAAAGAGGCGGCTACCTATGGCAAGGGCAAGGCCGCACTGCGCGAGTACGAGCTGGAGCAGCGGAACCTGAGTGGCGCCCTGGAGACTCGAGCACGTGCTGCATGGGCCGTGCTCGATGCCGCCGAAAAGCAGAAGAAGGCCGACGAGCAGGCCAAGCGCGATACCCAATTGCTGGCCCAGCTGCAGATCGACGTGATGAAAGCCACGGGCAAGAACGTCGACGCTGCAGCGGCCGAGATCGAGAAGAAGTACGGCGCGCTGCGCAAGCGCCTGCAGGATGCCGGCAACACGGATGGCGCCAACCTGGTCGGCCAGTTGATCAACATCGAGCAGGCCAAGGCTCAGCTCGACCAGCTCAACCAGCAACTTGAGCGCATCTTCGCCGAGCAGGGTCGCCGAGAGCAGACCATCAGCACCCAGCAGCAGGCTGGCCTGGTCAGCGAGCTTGGCGCGCGTCAGCAGATCCTCGACCTGAACAAGGCTACGGCTGACCAGGTCGAGGCGCTGTTGCCGAAGATGCGCGAGCTGGCCGCTGCTACTGGTGATCCTGCCGCCCTGGAGCGCGTGAAGGATCTGGAAACCCGCCTCGTCGCTCTTCGCACGGTGGCAAACGAGTTCACCAATGCGCTGAAGGCCGGCTTCGAGACGGGCATCCAGGGCGCGCTTAAGGGACTTGCGAGCGGCACAATGGATCTGCAGGAGGCGGCCACCTCCTTTATCACCAGTATCGCCAGCTCGTTGGCTGACATGGCCTCGAAGAACCTGGCGCAGATGTTCGCTGATGGCCTGGGTGGATTGCTCAACAGTGGCGCTGATGCAGCTGCCGACACAGCCGCCGCCACTGCAACTGCTACGGCCATTACGACCGCTTCAACTGCGGGTGCCACGGCGATGGGTACGGGGATCTCGACCGGTGGTACTGCAGCAGCGACTGCTATGGCTGGCGCAATCACAACTGCGGGTACAACAGCAGCCGCTGCAATGGCGCAGGCAATCATTGGTGCATCAGCGGCAAGCTCGACCAGCGACGCGATTTCAGGCGTTGCCTCCGTCGCTGCTGTGGCGGCGTCGACTGGTGGCCATATTACCGGCCCTGGCACCACCACCAGCGACAGCATCCCGGCATGGCTCAGTGACTGGGAGTTCGTCACCCGTGCTGCCGTGGTGAAACAGCCAGGTGCGCTCGACTTTCTGCACGACTTCAACGCCCGAGGCATGGCTGCAGTCAACGACTACCGCGTGCGGCACAACACCGGCGGCCTTGCCGGCGTGCCGGCACCGGCCTTGCCTTCGCCTGGGCTGGCAAACACCCGCCTGGCCGAGCCGGCTAAGGAGTCGGGTACCACGCTCAAGAACAGCCAGAACTTCTATCTGATCGACGATCCGCAGCGGATCGGCGACGTGATGTCCGGCCCGGTCGGCAACGAAGCAATCGCTGTTGCCATCTCCCGAGAGCCCGGCAAGTTCCGCCAAATACTAGGACTGAACCCCTGATGCCCCATCAAATCGGCTTCGTCGACAACTCGGGCGGCGTGCTCGCCCACTACAAGATGCTGGAGACCATCCGCGACTTCGCCTCGGCCAACGGCTGGACGGTGCTGCGCTATGACACGGTACCGGCCAACCGCGAGTTGATCCTTAAGGGCGTGGGCTACACCGGCGAAGAGGAGATCTTCGTTGGTTTCCGCACGTACCAGGACGCAGGCGCCGACTATTACAACCTGCTGGCTGCCGTCTTTACGGGGTATGTGCCGGGCAACACCTTTGATAGCCAACCTGGCGCGCGCCTGAGCGGCGTGCCGGCACACAACAACCGCATCGACTACTGGCTGACCCTCAACCCGCAGCGCATCGCGCTGGCGATGAAGGTCGGCACGCCGGTTTATGAGTCGGCCTACGTCGGCAAGTGCCTGCCATACGGCCGCCCCAGCCAGTACCCATACCCGGTTGTTTGCAGCGGCATGCTCAATGGCGCCGCGACGCTGCGCTTCAGCGACACCACTGCCAACCACTCGATTGGCTACAAGGGCAACTCAGCACGGCTCGGTCTGCGCAGCAATGACAACTGGCTGAACGCTTACTGCTACCCGTGGGGCAATGCGCAGATCGCCGGCACCAACCAGATCCGCGATACCGGCGACGTGTATCACCCTCTGCCGATCGAGCTGCACGACAACGTCAATAACCTCTGGGGCGCCCTGGACGGGATCTTCTATATCAGCGGCTTCAACAATGCCGTTGAGAACACATTCACCCTGGACAGTCACGACTACGTGGT
>NZ_FOXK01000005.1 GCF_900115695.1 Ectopseudomonas toyotomiensis | reverse complement strand
TATGTATTTATTTTTTTGAATGTTGTGTCAATCGACTCTAATGTTTGCCAATTTTTTTCTGGGATGGATTCATTGCTATTAAGATGCTTGGCTATTTGATTAAGATTATTGTATGGCTCTGATATTTTCTTTTCGAATGCCTCATATATCTTTTTTAAAGATTCGCTATTGATTTCAATAATCAAACCAAATCCATCTGTAATTATTTTTTCAATCAACTGCTCATAGGTTAAGCCGGTTTTAATTTTTAATTCTTGAAATGCAAGTGCAGTCTTTTCTGTTGTTCTAATTGTTATGGTAGAACCTTTACTTCTGTTTGCTTTTTTCTTCTCCTTATCTGGAAATATATCACTCATGTAATCACCTTAAATTGTTATCTTAATTGTGGCAGTCTTTCCGCTTTTCCATTTTCTAAACGAAGTGAAGAAAATCGAGCAACAATGGAAGTCCACGAAGTGGCACTCCATTGTTATTGCTCGCATATAGTTAGAATGCCATATAAATGTTGTACCATATATTTTAATGTTTTCAAGTGGCGTGGACTGCCATTTAAATTGATAACAAAATAATGGAAACAAAAGGCGTATATCAGGGAACAAAAAGGCCACTATTTAGTGGCCTTGGATAACTGAAATTAAAACTGGTTAATTAGTTTTTTGGGCAATAGATTTGACTACGCTAGCCCAAGAATTTTCAATTTCATCTTTGTTGTATTCATTTGCCAATTCATCATTGAGGATGTGGCGATTAACACCATTGGAAAACTCTACATGTAAAATGTCATTCAAGTAATCAATCTGGATTTTCTTGATGATGTTTTTTAGTTCATTGTTATATTGAACTCGTTTTTCAATTGCTTCTTGTGATTTGTCATAGATGATTTTTTCAATATCAATTCCTTGTAAATCATAGAATGACCTAAATGAAGAAATAATCTTGTCGAGTTCTTTGTTTTTGATTTCAATTTCAGCATCATATTTTATGATGCTATTTTCTAAATCAACAATAATCTCATTGTATGTTTCTGGAATGGTTTCACCTTCCATAACCATCTTTTTGATTTGAGATTTAAAATCATCAAGACGATTAGAAATTTTGTTTTTTTGGTTCTCCAATTTCATCAATTCATTTTTGATTTCATCGGCATTGGTATTTTCTTCTAATAGAGTTCCAATATTGATGCCGTTAGTGAATTTAAAGAAACGGCCAAATACTTTTTTACCGCGAATTGATTGCTGTCCTTTTAACCCGCATTTGCCTGTCATCGAGTTTGTACAAATAAAATAATCTCTTTCGCCTTTGTTCATATAGCGAATAGTTCCGCCACAAAAACGGCAAAAAATTAAATCACGGAAAACATTATATCTTTGGGCTGAATATCTACCTGAAAATGGTTTTCTTGATGTGATGACTGATTGAACCTTTAAAAACAAATCTTCATCTATTACCTGTGGGTAATAATTTGGAATCGGATTTCCTTCATCTTTTCTAATGAGCCGACCATTTTCGTTGTAATGAATTTTTTGGGGCTGATGCTCACCGATTAACTTTCTATTACCTAATAGGTATTGGGCTTGATGAATAGCCAATTTTTCACCGTATAAGGTGTTATATTCCTTGGTTGCTTCTTGTAGACCTTTGGAAAGTGAAAGTCTGAAAAGTGTTCTTATTCTGTCAATTTTCACTTCATCAATGATGAATGTGTTGTTTTCTACTTTTAGCCAAGTAGGAACTTTTTTAGTGACGATTTCACCATTGTGCATCTTATCTCTATTGAGTTTCCAAGCCTTGCTTGAAAAATCACTTTTACGCTGACTTTCTGCGTTAGCCCTTTCAAATTCAACAAGAGCAGTAATCCAATCACCAAAATCTAAATTATCGGCATCATAAATTTTATTCTTATCAAGAATGACTATCTTGATGCCTGAAAATAAAAGGTCAGTAAAAATCTTATTACTACGAACAATTTTATCCCGTGATAATCGGTCAAAGTTCTCTATAAGTAGATAAGAACCTTTTTCAATTTCTCCTTTCCTTACCTCTTTGAGAAACTGACCAAGCACACCATCGGAACCAGCGTGTTTACCGTGAAAAGCAGACGTTCCGGCGTCTTCAAGGTGTCGATCTACCTCCAAGCCGTGCTTGGCCACAAACGCCTCTATAAGCTCATTTTGGCGTGTTCTCGTTGATCCATCTTCCTGGCGGGTAGATGAGAAACGAACATAAGGAAAGCACTTTTTGGTCATTTTTTAACCAATCTTGGAGAGTGGAACCAATAACATAGCACGTCTGCATCTACTGCTTCGCCCGGCCGACTCACGCTTACTGGGATATGTCGCCGGGCATCGACTTCGAAACCCGCCTGATCGCCAAGACCAACCTGGCCGAACGCCTCGAAGAGCAACTGCAGAAGCCCGGCTACGTGCCGCAACCGATCGCCCTGGGCATCAACACCGACGCCTACCAGCCCATCGAGCGCGAACAGCGCCTGACCCGCCAGGCCCTGGAAATCCTGCTGCGCTACAAGCACCCGCTGCACATCATCACCAAGGGTTCGCTGATCCTGCGTGACCTTGATCTGCTCAGCGAGCTGGCCAGACACAACCTGGTCAGCGTGGCCTTCAGCCTGACCACCCTGGATGACGAACTCAAACGCATCATGGAGCCGCGTACCGCCGCCCCAGCGGCGCGCCTGCGCGCCATGCGAACCTTGCACGAAGCGGGTGTCCCGGTCAGCGCCATCTGCGCGCCGATGATTCCGCAGATCAACGACATGGAGCTGGAGGCACTGCTCGAAGCCGCCCGTGATGCCGGCGCTCGCTCGGCCGGCTACGTGCTGCTGCGCCTGCCGCTGGAGATCGCCGGGTTGTTCGAGGAATGGCTGCAGGTGCACTTTCCGGATCGCGCCACCCACGTGATGAGCCTGATTCGCCAGAGCCGTGGCGGCAAGAATTACGACAGCCGCTTCGGCAGCCGCATGCGTGGTGAGGGCCAGTTTGCCGATCTGCTGGAGCAGCGTTTTCGCCTGGCACGGCGCAAGCTCGGCCTGGATCGGCGCGGCAGCGTGGTGCTGGACTGTTCGCAGTTCTGCCCGCCGGGTGCGCAATTGAGCCTGCTCTGACTTGGCAGCCCACCTCGATATGTTAAAACGTGGTGACTCGAGGTATTGACCGACGACGACCATGACCCGCACATCCCGCGTAGCCGACCCGTCCTACGAACTGATGGACGACCATGAAGGCCATTCGCTGATCTACCGCCAGCACGGCTTTCCCTCGCCACTGGTGCGCTGGCACTTCCACAAGGAATACGAGCTACACCTGATCATCGCCAGCTCTGGCAAGGTGTTCATCGGCGACTACATCGGCAATTTCTCCCCCTATACCCTGTTCCTCACCGGCCCCGGCCTGCCGCACAACTGGATCAGCCAGGTCGAGGAAGGCGAGGTGGTGGAAACCCGCGACATGCTGGTCAACTTCACCGATGAAGTGCTGGAGAGCGGTACTGCGGTGTTTGCCGAGTTGAAGACCCTGCAGCCGTTGCTCGCCCGTGCGCAGTTCGGTATCGAGTTCCGCGACCCGCAGTTGATACGCGAAGCCGGCGTACTGATGGGCAAGATCGCCAACAGCCGCGGCATTACCCGCCTGGGGTACTTCTTCATCCTCATGGAGCTGCTCGCCGGCAGCGAGGATTACCAGTTGCTCTCGGCCGTGACCTCTTCGGAGCTGGGCGACGAGCAGCACGTCGAGCGCATCAACCGGGCGGTGGACTACATCTTCCAGCACTACGCCCAGGGCATCAGCCAGGAGGAGGTCGCCGAGCACCTGGGCATGACCACCACCTACTTTTCGCGCTTCTTCAAGCAGGCCACCGGGCGTGGCTTCGTCGAATTCGTCAATCGCCTGCGAGTGAGCAAATCCTGCGAACTGCTGAGCAAGAGCGACAAACCAGTGACCGACGTGTGCTTCGAGTCCGGCTTCAGCAACATTTCCAACTTCAACCGCCGTTTCCAGCAGCTCAAGGGCATGACCCCCTCGGGTTATCGCAAGCTGGCGGTGCAGCGCCTGACCGAGCAAAACCTGTACTGAATCTGCAGTCGTCCTCTACCCCGACCTTCTCTACACCCCTCATGCCAGACAGTTACCCCCCTTACCGTGGCGGTTTCTCACTGCCCCAGCAGTGCAAAAAAGTATCGATCACTGTGCGCTCAAGGATTTGTTCGTGCAGGCCTGCGGGGGTGTAATCCGGGCCGAGCCAAACAAAAACAATAACGTTCTTCCGTAGCCGCACCGGCGCGGGAGAGGAGTTCACAAGCATGAACAACTCGATCAAAGCCCTCGTTGCAGCCTCTTGCCTGTCCCTCACTCTGGTCGCCCAGGGCGCCGAGACCCTGACCATCGCCACGGTCAACAACAGCGACATGATCCGCATGCAGCGGCTGGCCAAGACCTTCGAAGAACAGAATCCTGACATCCGCCTGAAGTGGGTGGTGCTCGAGGAGAACGTGCTGCGCCAGCGCCTGACCACCGATATCGCCACCCAGGGTGGCCAGTTCGACGTGCTCACCATCGGCATGTACGAAGCGGCGCTGTGGGGCGAGAAAGGCTGGCTGGAGCCGATGACCGAACTGCCGGCCGACTACGACCTCGACGACGTCTTCCCCTCGGTGCGCGAAGGCCTGTCCGCCAAGGGCACGCTGTACGCCCTGCCGTTCTATGCCGAAGCCTCGATCACCTATTACCGCAAGGACCTGTTCGAGCAGGCCGGCCTGGTAATGCCCGAGCAACCGACCTGGGAGCAGATGGCCGAATTCGCCGGCAAGCTGCACCAGCCGGACAAGGGCCAGTACGGCCTGTGCCTGCGCGGCAAGGCCGGCTGGGGCGAGAACATGGCGCTGATCACCACTCTGGCCAACGCCTTCGGCGCACGCTGGTTCGACGAGCAGTGGCAGCCGGAATTCACCGGCAGCGAGTGGCAGAACGCCCTCAATTTCTACGTCGACAACATGAAGAAGTACGGCCCGCCCGGCGCCTCCAGCAACGGCTTCAACGAGAACCTGGCGCTGTTCAACAGCGGCAAGTGCGCGTTGTGGGTCGATGCCAGCGTTGCCGGTTCCTTCGTTACCGACACCTCGCAGAGCAAGGTCGCCGATGCCGTCGGCTTCACCTTCGCGCCGACCCAGGTCACCGACAAGGGCGCCTCCTGGCTGTATTCCTGGGCGCTGGCGATTCCTACCAGTTCCAAGTCCAAGGACGCCGCCAAGACCTTCAGCGCCTGGGCCACCTCCAAGGCCTATGCCAAACTGGTCGCCGAGCGCGATGGCGTGGCCAACGTGCCGCCGGGCACTCGCGCCTCGACCTACAGCGATGCCTACATGCAGGCCGCGCCGTTCGCCAAGGTCACCCTGGACTCGCTGCAGAAGGCCGACCCAGCCAACCCCAGCGCCAAACCGGTGCCCTACGTGGGTATCCAGCTGGTGACCATCCCCGAGTTCCAGGCCATCGGCACCAGCGTCGGCAAGCTGTTCACCGCCGCCATGACCGGGCAGATGCAACCGCAGCAGGCACTGCAGGCCGCCCAGCAGAGCACCGAGCGGGAAATGAAGCGCGCTGGCTATCCGAAATAGCCATCTTGCGGTCCCGTAGGGTGGGCCGGGCGGCATTCCGCTTTAGACCACCACGAACTCACGGTGAACCGGTGGGCTGAAGCCCACCCAACGGGGCGAAACGCCGCCCGACCCACCCTACCGGCCGCACACTTGCGTTACGCCCCCCAATTCCGCCCTCGGAGGCATGATGAATTCTCCGGCCATCGATACCCCCGCCACGCAGGCCAGTACGCCGGCGGCGCGCAAGCCCCGGCGCCTGGCGCCCGGCTGGTTTCTGGTCAGCCCCTCGGTGGCCCTGCTGCTGATCTGGATGATCGTGCCGCTGGGCATGACCGTCTATTTCTCGCTGATCCGCTACAACCTGCTGTACCCCGGCGAAAACGATTTCGTCGGCCTGGAGAACTTCGAGTACTTCGTCACCGACGCCGCTTTCCTCTCCGGCGCCGGCAATACCGTATTGCTGGTGGGCAGCGTGCTGCTGATCAGCGTGGTGTTCGGCGTACTGATCTCGGCGCTGCTGGAGGCCAGCGAGTTCTTCGGCCGCGGCATCGTTCGGGTGCTGCTGATCTCGCCGTTCTTCATCATGCCCACGGTCAGTGCGCTGCTGTGGAAGAACCTGATCTTCCATCCGGTGTCGGGAATCCTCGCCGCCGTGTGGCAGTTTTTCGGCGCGCAGCCGGTGGACTGGCTGGCGCACCACCCGCTGTTCTCGATCATCATGATCGTGTCCTGGCAGTGGCTGCCGTTCGCCATCCTCATCCTGATGACCGCCATGCAGTCCCTCGATCAGGAGCAGAAGGAAGCCGCACGCCTCGACGGCGCCGGCCCCATCGCCATCTTCTGGCACCTGACCCTGCCGCACCTGGCCCGGCCGATTGCGGTGGTGGTGATGATCGAGACCATCTTCCTGCTCTCGGTATTCGCCGAGATCTACACCACCACCAGCGGCGGCCCCGGCTACGAGTCAACCAACCTCGCCTACCTGATCTACACCCAGGCCCTGCTGCAGTTCGACGTCGGCATGGCTTCGGCCGGTGGGCTGATCGCGGTGGTGATCGCCAACATCGCCGCCATCGTGCTGATCCGCATGATCGGCAAGAACCTGACCGACAAGCAGTGAGGGCCCTGAGATGCTGACGCTGAAACAATCCCGTCGCCTGCAGAGCCTGATCATCGGTGCCCTGGCTTGGGCGATCGCCGCGGTGATCTTCTTCCCGATCTTCTGGATGGTGCTGACCAGCCTGAAGACCGAGATCGACGCCTTCGCCACGCCGCCGCAGTTCATCTTTACGCCGACGCTGGAGAACTACCTGCACATCAACGAGCGCAGCGACTACTTCGCCTTCGCCTGGAACTCGGTGCTGATCTCCCTCTCGGCGACGCTGCTGTGCATGCTCCTGGCCGTGCCGGCCGCCTACTCCATGGCCTTCTTCGAAACCCGCCACACCAAGCGCACGCTGCTGTGGATGCTGTCGACCAAGATGCTGCCACCGGTCGGCGTGCTGGTGCCGATCTACCTGCTGGCCAAGCAGTTCGGCCTGCTCGACTCGCGCCTGGCGCTAATCATCATCTACACCCTGATCAACCTGCCGATCATCGTGTGGATGGTGTACACCTACTTCAAGGACATCCCCGTGGACATCCTCGAAGCGGCGCGCCTGGATGGCGCCACCACCTGGCAGGAGATCGTCCGCGTACTGCTACCGATCGCTCGCGGCGGCCTGGCCTCGACCATGTTGCTGTCGCTGATCCTGTGCTGGAACGAGGCGTTCTGGTCGCTCAACCTGACCAGCTCCGCCGCCGCGCCGCTCACCGCCCTGGTGGCCTCCTACTCCAGCCCCGAAGGCCTGTTCTGGGCCAAGCTCTCCGCCGTTTCGACCCTGGCCTGCGCGCCCATCCTGATCTTCGGCTGGATCAGCCAAAAACAACTTGTACGCGGCCTGTCCTTCGGCGCGGTGAAATAACGGGAGACCTTCCACATGGCTGATCTGAAGATCCGCAACCTGCAAAAAGGCTTCGACGGCACGGCGATCATTCAGGGCGTCGATCTGGACATCCGCGACCGCGAGTTCGTGGTATTCGTCGGCCCCTCCGGCTGTGGCAAATCCACCCTGCTGCGCCTGATCGCCGGGCTAGAGGAGGTCAGCAGCGGCCATATCGAACTCGATGGCCAGGACATCACCGACACTGCGCCGGCCAAACGCGACCTGGCCATGGTGTTCCAGACCTACGCGCTGTACCCGCACATGACCGTGCGCAAGAACCTGTCCTTCGCCCTCGACCTGGCCCGAGTGGGCAAGCAGGAGATAGAAGCCAAGGTCGCCAACGCCGCGCGCATCCTGCAACTCGAGGCGCTGCTAGAACGCAAGCCCAAGCAGCTATCCGGTGGCCAGCGCCAGCGCGTGGCCATCGGCCGCGCCATCGTGCGCAACCCGAAGATCTTCCTGTTCGACGAGCCGTTGTCCAACCTCGACGCCGCCCTGCGCGTACAAACCCGCCTGGAGCTGGCGCGGCTGCACAAAGACCTGCAGGCGACCATGATCTATGTGACCCACGATCAGGTCGAAGCCATGACCCTGGCCGACAAGGTCGTGGTGCTCAATGGCGGCCGTGTCGAGCAGGTCGGCTCGCCGCTGGAGCTGTACCACCACCCGGCCAACCTGTTCGTCGCCGGCTTTCTCGGCACGCCGAAGATGGGCTTTCTGCGCGGCACCCTGAACAGGGTCGAGGCCGGCAGCTGCGACCTGCAGCTGGAATGTGGCACGCACCTGACGCTGCCGCAGTCCGCCGCCGGCCTCAGCGTCGGCAGCACGGTGACCCTGGGCGTACGCCCGGAACACCTCAACGTGGTCAGCACCGGCGCGGGCCGCATGCAGGTGACCGCCGACGTCAGCGAGCGCCTGGGCAGCGACACCTTCTGCCATGTGCGCTGCGCCTCGGGCGAGATGCTCACGGTGCGCGTACGCGGCGACTTCGCGCCGCGTTATGGCGAAGCCCTGACCCTGGATTTCGACACGGCGCACTGCCACCTCTTCGACGCCGATGGCCAAGCCGTCGCCAAACCACTGCAGCAGGCCGCCTGACGCCGCTCCATCACGGGATGTTCCAGATGAAACTCAATCGCCAGCAGCTTTCCCGGCTTGGCGGCGCCGTCGCGCTGCCAAGCTACACCCCAGAGATGATCCGCACCGGCATCGCCCATTTTGGCGTCGGTGGTTTTCACCGCGCCCACCAGGCGGTCTACACCGACGCCCTGATGAACCAGGGCCTGGCACTGGACTGGGGTATCTGCGGGATCGGCGTGCGCAGTGAAGACCGTGCCATGCGCGATGCCCTGGCCAGCCAGGATTACCTCTACACCCTGGTCGAACTGGGCGACGAACCGGACCTGCCGGTGCGGGTGATCGGCGCGATCACCGACATGCTGCTGGCCGAGGAGTCGCCACAGGCGCTGATCGACAAATTGGCCGACCCGGCGATTCGTATCGTCTCGCTGACCATCACCGAGGGTGGCTACTGCATCGACGACAGCACCGGCGAATTTCTCGCCGAACTGCCAGCCATTGCCCACGACCTGCGCCACCCCGAATCGCCGCAAAGCGTGTTCGGCTTTCTCTGCGCGGCCCTGGCCAAACGTCGCGCCGCCGGCATTCCGGCCTTCACCCTGATGTCCTGCGATAACCTGCCGCACAACGGCGACGTCACGCGCAAGGCACTGCTGGCCTTCGCCCACCTGGCCGACCACGAGCTGGCGACCTGGATCGACCATCACGTGAGCTTTCCCAATGCCATGGTCGACCGCATCACGCCGATGACCAGCGCCGCCCATCGCCAGCAACTGGCCGAGCAGCACGGCGTCGACGACGCCTGGCCGGTTGTCTGCGAGCCCTTCGTGCAATGGGTGCTGGAGGACAAGTTCGTCAGCGGCCGCCCGGCCTGGGAAGAGGTCGGCGTGCAGTTCACCGACGATGTCACGCCCTATGAGGAGATGAAGATCAAGCTGCTCAATGGCAGCCACCTGGCGCTGACCTACCTGGGCTTTCTCAAGGGCTATCGCTTCGTCCACGAGACCCTGAACGACCCATTGCTGCGCCGCTACGTGCGCGCCTTCATGGATCTGGACGTGACCCCGCAACTGGCGCCAGTGCCGGGCATCGACCTGAGCAGCTACAAGGACACACTGATCGAACGCTTCTCCAACCAGGCCATCGCCGACCAACTGGAGCGGGTCTGCTCGGATGGTTCGTCGAAGTTTCCCAAATTCATCGTGCCCACCCTCAACCGCCTGATCGAGGACGGCCGGCCGCTGGAGCGCGTGGCGCTGGTGGTCGCGGCCTGGGCGCTTTACCTCAAGGGCGTCGACGAGAACGGCACGCGCTATCGCATCCCCGATCCACGCGCCGAGTTCTGTCAGGCGCTGGTGGCCGATGACGACAAGGTGCGCGAGCGGGTACTGGGCGTCGAGGCGATCTTCGGCACGGCGATCCCGCAGTCAGAAGCCTTCATCGCAGCCTTCGAGCTCTGTTACGACAGCCTGCGCAAGCTCGGTGTGACCCGTACGCTGCAGACCCTGCTGGGCGACTAAGCCATGTACCTCGGTATCGACTGCGGCACCCAGGGCACCAAGGCGCTGGTGCTGGACGCTGATAGCGGCCAGGTGCTCGGCGCCGGCAGCGCCAGCCATACCCTGCAGAGCGGCGCCAATGGCCGCCGCGAGCAGCAGCCGCAGCAGTGGCTGGAGGCCTTCGAGCAGGCGACCCGACAGGCGCTGGCGGCTGCCGGTGTCAGCGGCGAGCAAATCCTCGGCATCGGTGTTTCCGGCCAGCAGCACGGCCTGGTGCTGCTCGACGAACAGGGCGCGGTGCTGCGCCCGGCCAAACTCTGGTGCGACACCGAGTCGACCCCGGAGAACCAGCGCCTGCTCGATCATCTCGGTGGCGAGGCCGGCTCGCTGCAACGCCTGGGCGTGGCCATCGCGCCGGGTTACACGGTATCCAAACTGCTCTGGACCAAGGAGCAACACCCCGATGTATTCGCCCGCATCGCGCATATCCTGCTGCCGCACGACTACCTCAATTACTGGCTTACCAGCCGTGCCTGCAGCGAATACGGCGACGCCTCCGGCACGGGTTATTTCAACGTACGCACGCGCAGCTGGGACCGCGAGCTGCTGAACTTCATCGACTCCAGCGGGCGCCTTTGCGACGCGCTGCCAGAGCTGACCGATTCGGATCAGCCAGTGGGCCGCCTGCGCCCGCAGATCGCCCGGCAATTGGGCCTGAACCCGGATGCCGTGGTGGCCAGCGGCGGTGGCGACAACATGATGGGCGCCATCGGCACCGGCAATATCCGTCCGGGCGCGATCACCATGAGCCTGGGCACCTCCGGCACGCTCTACGCCTACAGCGACCAACCGACGGTGAGCCCACACGCGCAGGTGGCGACCTTCTGCTCGTCATCCGGCGGCTGGCTACCGCTGATCTGCACCATGAACCTGACCAACGCCACCGGGCTGATCCAGCAGTTGCTGGAGTTGGATATCCACAGCTTCGGCGATCTGGTCGGGCAATCGCCCATCGGCGCCGAGGGCCTGTTGCTGCTGCCGTTCTTCAACGGTGAGCGGGTGCCGGCCCTGCCCCGCTCACGCGCCAGCCTGCTGGGTATGGACAGCGATAACCTGACCCGCGCCAACCTGTGCCGGGCGGTGGTCGAGGGCACCAGTTTCGGCCTGCGCTACGGCCTCGACCTGCTGCGCGCCAGCGGTCTGCAGAGCCAGACCATCTGCCTGATCGGCGGCGCGGCGAAGAGCCCGGTGTGGCGCCAGGTGATCGCCGACATCATGGGCACACCACTGGTCTGCCCGCAGCACACCGAAGCCGCCGCGCTGGGCGCCGCGATCCAGGCCGCCTGGTGCCTGACGCCCGCAGCGGATCGCCAGGCGCAACTGGCCGAACTGTGCGAGCGCTGCGTGAAGCTCGATGCCAGCACCCAGACGCAGCCAGACCCGGCGCGCACGGCGCGGTACGAAGAGGTCTATCAACGCTACCGCGAGCAGGTCAGTCTGCTGGCCGAGAGCACGCCACGGCTGTAGCAGGCCGTTGAAAAACGTAGGCGAGGCTGGCTGGCCTAGGCAAAAACAGCCGAAAAAGCGCAGTTTACGAGTTGCAAATGAGCATTTTGACTGGGCTCGCACGCGAGGCTGTTTTTAACAACGTCCAGGCAACGCAGGTAGTTTTTCAACAGCCTGCTAGAGGGAGACACATATGTATTTGGTCTGTGGCGAAGCACTGTTCGACGTGTTCATCCAGAGCGACGGTGGGCGTGGCAATGAGCTGGCCTTCAAGGCCATCGCCGGTGGCTCGCCGTTCAACGTGGCGCTAGGCCTGCGCCGTATGGGTGCCGACTCGGCGCTGTTCACCGGGATCTCCTCGGACAGCCTCGGCCAGCGCCTGCGCCAGGTGCTGCGCGACGAAGGCGTGAGCGATGCCTACCTGATCGCCAGCGATGCGCCGACCACCCTGGCGATGGTTGGCCTGGACGCTGCCGGCTCGCCGCAGTACTCCTTCCGTGGCGAAGGCTGTGCCGACCGCCAACTGCTCGCCGAGCACCTGCCGACACTGGATGCAGGGGTGCGCGGCCTGCACGTCGGTTCCTTCTCTTTGGTGGTGGAGCCGGTGGCCGAGACGCTGCTGCAGCTGGTGCAACGCGAACACCGGCAGCGCCTGATCAGCCTCGACCCCAACGTGCGTCTCGGTCCGGCGCCGGATATCGCCCACTGGCGCGAGCGCGTCGAGACCTTCGCCGGCTACGCGCACCTGATCAAGGTCAGCGAAGAGGATCTGCAGCTGTTGTACCCCGAGTGCGACCCGCAGCAGGTCGCATCGAGCTGGCTCAACCAGCGCTGCCAACTGGTGTTTCTCACCCACGGTAGCAAAGGCGCCAGCGTCCATTGCCGCCACGGGCACTGGTCGGCCCCGGCAGTGGAGGTGCACACCCGTGACACCGTTGGCGCTGGCGATACCTTCCAGGCCGCGCTGCTCAGTTACCTGGCACGGCACGATCTGGATAGCCCCGAGGCGCTGGCGAACCTGAACCGCGAGCAAATCAACGACATGCTGCGCCTGGCCATCGAGGCTGCCGCACTGACCTGCGCCCGGGTTGGCCCCGACCTGCCCTATCTGCACGAGCTGGAGCGACAGAGCGCGCGCTGACCAGGCCCACCCTCGCAGCACCACCTGTGCGCCGAGGCGAATTGCCCGAAACCGCCGGTTGTCGCTCAGCTCGCTGGAGGCGACACTTGGCGTGTGACTCGCACGGCGCAATGACTGTCGTTCTAGCAGCGTATTTTCAGATAACCCAGAGGTTCAGGGCATGCCTTACAAACATCAGGTGATTCCGCTTCAGGCCCACGAGGGCAACGAAACCGCCGAGCAGGCGCTGCACAGCATCGTCGATGGCTTCAAGCGCTTTCGCAACGAGGTCTTCCCGCAGCAGGAAGAACTGTTCAAGAAGCTCGCCACCGCCCAGAACCCACGCGCCATGTTCATCACCTGCGCCGACTCACGCGTGGTGCCAGAGCTGATCACCCAGAGCTCGCCCGGCGACCTGTTCGTCAACCGCAACGTCGGTAACGTGGTGCCGGCCTACGGGCAGATGATGGGCGGCGTCTCCACTGCCATCGAGTACGCGGTGATGGCCCTGGGTGTGCAACACATCGTCATCTGCGGCCACTCCGACTGCGGCGCGATGAAAGCGGTGCTCAATCCGGCCTCGCTGGAAACCATGCCCACGGTAAAAGCCTGGCTGCGTCATGCCGAGGTAGCGCGCAGTGTGGTGGCAGAGAACTGCAACTGCAGCGACGACAAGGAAGCCCTGGCCGTGCTGACCGAAGAGAATGTGGTGGCGCAGCTCAACCACCTGTGCACCCATCCGTCGGTGGCAGCCAAGCTGGCGCGCGGCCAGTTGTTCATCCATGGCTGGGTGTATGACATCGAGACCAGCCAGATCAAGGCCTACGACGCCGAGCTGGGCAGCTTCCTGCCGCTCGACGGCGACAAGATTCCAATGGCGACGCCACGCGCACGTTTCCCACAGAGCTGATACGCAGGCTCGCGGCTAAAGCCCCTCCCACAAAACGCACCGTGACCGTGGGAGGGGCTTTAGACGCGATGCTCCTCCCAGAGCTCCACAGCCCAGGCGGCTCCGCCCCCTGATGTGCCTTAGAACTTCTCCCCGCGCAGCACTTCCACCTGCGCCAGGTAGCAGACCATGGCGAAGTGGTCGTAGTAGCGCACCTGCAAATGCTCGGCGATGCGCTCGGCCAATTCGCGGTTGCAGATGATTTCCAGGCGGATATTGCCTTCGGTGTCCCAGCCGGCGCTGCGCACGCCACGGTGTCCACGGCCACGGGCGTCGGAAATGGTCCAGCCGGGTGCGCCGAGCGCTTCCAGATCGGCCAGCAGGCGCTTCTCCAGCGCCGACTCGCAGATCACGGTGAGCAGAGTGCGGCTATGTGCGTTCATCTCAGAACCCCCAGGCGATCAGTCGTTCGGCCAGCGCCAGGTACAGCGGAATGCCGATCAGGATATTGAATGGGAAGGTGATGCCCAGCGAGGCGGTCAGCGACAGCGACGGGTTGGCCTCGGGCAAGGCCAGGCGCATCGCCGCCGGTACCGCGATATAGGACGCCGAGGCCGCAAGCGTGGCAAGCATCGCCGTGCCGCCCAGGCTCAGGCCCATGAAGCGGGCCAGCAGGGCGCCGATCAGCGCACCGAGCAGCGGCATCAGCAGGGCGAAGGCCGCCAGGCGCACACCGAACTGCTTCAGCGCACCGAGCTGGCCGGAGGCGATCAGGCCCATCTCCAGCAGGAAGAACGCCAGCACCGGCTTGAACATGCTGGTGTACAGCGGCTCCAGCGGCTTGATCGCCTCCTTGCCGGCGATCGCGCCGATCACCAGACCGCCGAGCAGCAGCATGATGCTCTTGCCGAGGAAGATCTCGCGGCCCAGTTCGCCCCAGTGGGTCTCGCGCGAAATGCCCTTGGCCAGGACGATACCGACCAGGATCGCCGGAATCTCCAGAATGGCCACGAACAGCGGCATGTAACTCTCGAACTCGACGCCCTTGGCCAGCATGTAGGCCACCACTACGGCGAAGGTACCGGCGCTGACCGAACCGTAGTGCGCCGCCACCGCGGCGGCGTTGACGCGGTCGAAGCGCAGGCCGCGCAGCAGCACGAATGCCAGGATCGGCAGCAGCACCCCCAGTGCCAGCACCAATGCCGACTGACCGAGCAGCTGCAGACTGGCCTGCTGCGCCAGTTCCACCCCGCCGTGCAGACCGATGGCCAGCAGGAGGATGATCGACAGCGTCTCGTACAGCGCCGCCGGCAGCTTCAGCTCACTCTTGAGCAGGCCCGCGACCAAGCCGAAGACGAAGAACAGCACCACCGGATCCAGACCCACTTGGACTTACCTCCATCTGTTGCGTTAGCACGCGGTATACGGAACCCTCAGATTGACGCGCGATTCCATGGTTTAGCCACTACTGCACGAGCGAAGGGAAAGGGCCATGCCCCGGCACAAGGCGGTGCTGATCGCCCTGCTTTGCCTCGCCGAGGAGGCGAAGCGCCGGGGCATGACCGGAAAGCTTGGCCGGCACACCAGGCTTGGCCCCCGCTGGGGAGTCGCAAAAACGCCGTTAGCGTTTTGCGCAAGGCCACCGAAAGGGTGACGCACATGGATGTGCCGTGCAAAAAAAGGGAGCCTTGCGGCCCCCGGGACAAACCTGCGCCGTGGCGCTGAATAAAAAAAGGAGCCCGGGTTACGCCCCGTCAAACTTGCCCATCCAACAGGCCGGGCTCCATAGAGGTTAACCTTCGATTTCCACCAGTACTTCGCCCGGATTGACGCGGTCGCCCTTGGCCACGTGAACGGCCTTGACGGTGCCGGCAATCGGCGCCTGCACTTCGGTTTCCATCTTCATTGCTTCGGTGATCAGCACCGCTTGACCGGCCTTGACCCTGTCACCTTCCTTGACCAGCACATCGACGATGTTGCCTGGCATGGTGGTGGACACGTCGCCCGGTGCGCGGGCCTGCTTGCGCTTGCCGCCAGCACCTGCGACGTATTCATTGAGCGCCTCGAACACCACTTCTTCCGGCATGCCGTCGATGGACAGGTAGAAGTGGCGCTTGCCATCACCCTTGACGCCGACACCGGTGATGTCGACGCGGTAGCTTTCGCCGTGCACGTCGACCACGAACTCGGTCGGCACGCCCTCGCCACCCACCGGCGCGGCCTTGCCCTGACCATTGGGCATGGGCAGCAGCTCTTCCGGCTTGAGGGTGCCGGCCGCGCGCTCTTCGAGGAATTTGCGCCCGATGTCGGGGAACATGGCGAAGGTCAGCACGTCCTCTTCGGACTTGGCCAGGCTGCCGATCTCTTCACGCAGGCGTGCCAGCTCGGGCTTGAGCAGGTCGGCCGGGCGCACGTCGATCACTTCTTCGCTGCCGATCGCCTGCTTGCGCAGTTGCTCGTCGACCTTGCCCGGCGCCTTGCCGTAGCGGCCCTGCAGGTACAGCTTCACTTCGTTGGTGATGGTCTTGTAGCGCTCGCCGGCCAGCACGTTGAAGAACGCCTGGGTGCCGACGATCTGCGACGTCGGCGTTACCAGGGGCGGGAAGCCGAGGTCGGCACGCACGCGCGGAATCTCTTCCAGCACTTCGTTCATGCGGTTCAGCGCGCCCTGCTCCTTGAGCTGGTTGGCCAGGTTGGAAATCATCCCGCCCGGCACCTGGTTGACCTGCACGCGGGTATCCACGCCGGTGAATTCGCTCTCGAACTGGTGGTACTTCTTGCGCACGGCATGGAAGTACATGCCGATTTCCTGGATCAGTTCCAGATCCAGGCCTGTGTCGAATTCGCTGCCCTTGAGCGCGGCGACCATCGACTCGGTGCCCGGATGACTGGTACCCCAAGCCAGGCTGGAGATGGCGGTGTCGATATGGTCGGCACCGGCTTCGATGGCCTTGAGCTGGCACATCGAACCCAGACCCGCCGTGTCGTGGCTGTGGATGAATACCGGCAGATCGACTTCGCTCTTCAGTGCCTTGACCAGCGCGAAGGTGGCGTAAGGTGTGAGCAGGCCAGCCATGTCCTTTATGGCGACAGAGTCGATACCCATCGCCTGCATGGCCTTGGCCTGGGCAACGAACGCCTCGGTGGTGTGCACCGGGCTGGTGGTGTAGGCGATGGTGCCCTGAGCATGCTTGCCGGCAGCCTTGACCGCCTCGATGGCCACGCGCAGGTTACGCACGTCGTTCATCGCATCGAAGATGCGGAACACGTCGATGCCGTTGACCGCCGCCTTGGCGACGAAGGCTTTTACAACGTCATCACTGTAGTGGCGGTAGCCGAGCAGGTTCTGCCCGCGCAGGAGCATCTGCAGGCGGGTATTGGGCAGCGCCGCCTTGAGCTGGCGCAGGCGCTCCCAGGGGTCTTCCTTGAGGAAGCGCACGCAGGCGTCGAAGGTGGCGCCACCCCAGACTTCCAGCGACCAGTAGCCGACGCGGTCGAGCTTGTCGCAGATCGGCAGCATGTCCTCGGTGCGCATGCGCGTGGCCAGCAGCGACTGGTGGGCATCGCGCAGGACGGTATCGGTAACGGTGATCTTCTTGCTCATGATGTCCCCTACAGGCCCGCGTGGGCGGCGATGGCGGTGGCGATGGCGATGGCCAGGTGCGACGGGTTGCGCTTGATCGAGTACTGGGTCAGTTCCGGGTGGCTTTCGACGAAGCTGGTATTGAACTGGCCGCTACGGAATTCCGGGTTACGCAGGATTTCCTGGTAATAGGGCGCGGTGGTGCGCACGCCCTGCACGCGCATGTCGTCCAGCGCGCGCAGGCCACGGTCCATCGCCTCTTCCCAGGTCAGCGCCCAGACGATCAGCTTCAGGCACATCGAGTCGTAATAGGGCGGAATGGTGTAACCGGTGTAGATCGCCGTGTCGGTACGCACGCCGGGCCCGCCGGGCGCGTAGTAGCGGGTGATCTTGCCGAACGAGGGCAGGAAGTTGTTCTTCGGGTCCTCGGCGTTGATACGGAACTGCAGGGCATAACCGCGGTGGATGATGTCTTCCTGCTTGACCGACAACGGCAGGCCGCTGGCGATGCGGATCTGCTCACGAACAACGTCGATGCCGGTGATTTCCTCGGTGATGGTGTGCTCCACCTGCACCCGGGTGTTCATCTCCATGAAGTACACCTCGCCCTCGGCGAGCAGGAACTCCACGGTACCGGCGTTCTCATAGCCCACGGCCTGCGCGGCACGCACGGCCAGATCGCCGATATAGGCGCGCTGCTCGGGGGTGAGCTGCGGGCTCGGGGCGATTTCGATCAGTTTCTGGTTACGGCGCTGGATCGAGCAATCGCGCTCGTACAGGTGCACGGTATTGCCGAAGCTGTCGGCGAGAATCTGCGCCTCGATGTGCTTCGGGTTGACGATGCATTTTTCCAGGAACACTTCGGCGCTACCGAAGGCCTTGGTCGCCTCGGAAATGACCCGCGGGTAAGCCTGCTCCAGCTCCTCGCGGCTGTTGCAGCGGCGAATGCCACGGCCGCCACCACCGGAAGTGGCCTTGAGCATCACCGGGTAACCGATGCGCTCGGCTTCACGCAGGGCCTCGGCCAGGTCGGCAACGTTGCCTTCGGTGCCAGGGGTGCAGGGCACGCCAGCGGCCATCATGCTGCGGCGGGCTTCGGTCTTGTCGCCCATGCGGCGGATGACTTCCGCACTTGGGCCTATGAACTTGATCCCGCGTTCGGCGCAGATCTCTGCAAGTTCGGCATTTTCGGACAGAAAACCGTAGCCGGGGTGGAGGGCGTCGCAACCAGTTTCCACTGCCAGATTGACCAGCTTGCGCGGGTTCAGATAGCCGGCCAGCGGATCTTCGCCAATGCTGTGCGCTTCATCGGCACGCTTGACGTGCAGGGCATGACGGTCCGCATCGGAGTAGATCGCCACCGAGCGGATGCCCATCTCGGCGCAGGCCCGCACGATGCGGACGGCAATCTCACCACGGTTGGCGATCAGTATTTTTCTTATCACGATCCAATCCTCAGCGCAGAGCTGCAAGGGCCGCCGCAACAGTTGGTTGCAAACGTGGTGAAACCCTATCCGGCTATACGAATTAACAAAAATGAATAATTATTTGATCGTGCATAAGTAATTACTTATGCATTGACCGAACGAGGACGAAACCGTGCGTAAAACCCTGCTGCGCATGACCTTGCGCCAGCTCCAGGTGTTCCGTGCCGTGTGCGAGCACGGCTCCTACAGCCGCGCGGCCGAAGAAATGGCGCTGACCCAGCCCGCTGTCAGCCTGCAGATTCGTCAGTTGGAGGAGCTGGTCGGCCAGCCGCTGTTCGAGTACGTTGGCAAGAAGCTCTACCTGACCGAAGCCGCCGAGGCACTCAAACGCGCCAGCAGCGATATCTTCGGCCGCCTGGAGAGCCTGGACATGCAGCTGTCCGACCTGCAGGGCTCACTGCAGGGGCAGCTCAACCTGTGCGTGGAATCCAGCGCAAAATATTTCATTCCCCACCTGTTCGCCGAATTTCGCCGCCAATACCCGGAAGTCAGCCTGAATCTCACGGTGGTCAATCACGCCTTGGTGGTGCGCCGCCTGACCCAGAGCCGCGACGACCTGATGATCATGAGCCAGGTGCCGCAGGACATGGCGCTGGACTTCATGCCCTTTCTCGAGAATCCGATCATCGCCGTGGCGCCGCCGGATCACCCTCTGTGCGAGGCGGACAGCCTGCAACTGCAGGACCTGACCACCTATCCCCTGCTGATCCGCGAAAGCGGCTCAGGCACTCGGCGCGCTTGCGAAGAGTACTGCCACCAGAAACGTGCGCACTTCCCCAACACCCTGGAGATCGGCTCGCTGGAGTCGCAGCGCGAGGCAGTGCTCGCCGACCTCGGTATTGCCTTGCTACCACGTCATGCCGTGCGCCTGGAGCTGCAACACGGCCTGCTGCGCGAGCTGCCGGTGGCCGAGCTACCACTGCAGCGCAGCTGGTGCGTGGTGAATATCCGCGGCCGGCGCCTGTCGCCGGTGGCGCAGGCCTTTGTCGACTTCATCCGCACCGAGCGCGCGCAAATCGTCAAACTGGCCGAGCGCTTCCAGCCCAGCCACGCAGGATCGGGCAAGAATCTCGCAGGATCGGCCTAACCCTTCTTCACTTAGATACGGGACATTGCCACCTTGGGGTCGCCTCACCAAAACCTGCCTGGGAGAAACCTATGCTGTCGGGAATCAGCGCCCTGCTCGATGCCGTCCGCACGCTCGAACGCGATAACGGCCAGGCCGTGCTCGCCACCGTGGTCAAGGTCGAAGGCTCGGCCTACCGCCGCCCCGGCGCGCGCATGCTGATCCCGCTCTACGGCGGCACTGTGGGCACCATCAGCGGTGGCTGTCTGGAATCCGAAGTGGCGAAGAAGGCCTGGTGGCTGACCGATGGCGGCGAAGCGGTGATCCGTCGTTACAGCACCGCCACGCATGACGACGATGATGACCAGGACGCCGCGCTGACCTTCGGCCTCGGCTGCAACGGCACCGTGCACGTGCTGCTCGAGCGCCACAGCGCGGAAAAGCCGCTGGCGGTGCTCGAGCTGCTGCGCCAGGTACGCGAAAGCGGCCAGGCCGGGGCGGTCGCCACGGTGATCGGCAGCTATCGCAACGCCCGCGTGCGCGTGGGTGAGCGCCTGTTCCTGCATCCATCGCTGACCGACAGCGGCCGCCTGCTTGACCCGGCACTCGACGCCGAAGTGCATGCCGATCTGCAGCGAACCCTGACCGATGGCCACTCCTCACTGCGCAGCTACCGCGATGCGCGCGGCGAGATCGAGGTGTTCTGCGAATACCTGGCGCCGCAGCGACGCCTGGTGATCTTTGGCGCCGGGCATGATGCCCAACCGCTGACGCATATGGCCAAGCTGCTGGACTGGCACGTCACCGTGGTCGATGGCCGCGCGCATTTCGCCCGCGCCGAACGCTTTCCCGACGCAGACACGGTGCTGCAGGTCAATGCACGTCCACCCTATGAGCTGCGCGCGCTCACCGACGGCGCCATGGTGGCGATCATGAGCCACAGCTACAGCCAGGATCGCCATTGGCTGGGCAGCGTGCTGCAGGGTACGCCGGCCTATATCGGCCAACTGGGGCCACGTGATCGCACCGAGCGCCTGCTGGACGAGATCCGCCAACACAGCCCGCACTTGCCGGCGCTGGAGCGCCTGCACTACCCCATCGGCCTGGACATCGGCGGCGACACGCCGGAAAGCGTGGCCACGGCGATTCTCGCCGAGATGACCGCCGCCATTAACCTCCGTGCAGGCGGTATGCTCAAGCATCGCCAGGCGGCGATCCACACGCCAACGCCGCTGGACTGCAGCGAGATCGAGCCGGCGACCAGACTAAGTGCGTCCTGATCCCCGGATTGCATCGAGGCCACAGATTCGTAGGGTGGGCTAAAGCCACCCTACGGCTTCTTGCCCGCCACCTCCGTAGGAGCGGCTTCAGCCGCGATCATCTGGCTCGCCGCTAAAGCGGCTCCTACACAGAGCGATACCGCGAGTGGCCTCAGATCTACCCCTGGCGCAATTCTGTGGCAGGGGCTTTGGCCGCGAACGCCCCCAACTGCCCCATAAACGCAAACGCCCGGGATTACCCCCGGGCGTTCGTGTTTCCAGTATCGGACGTCAGGCCTTGATCTGCGCCGGGAACGGCAGCTTGCGCAGGCGCACGCCGGTCGCTGCAAACAGCGCGTTGGCAAGAGCTGGCGCCAGTGGCGGCACGCCCGGCTCACCGACACCGGTCGGATTCGCCGCGGACGGTACGATATGCACCTCGACCTTGGGCATCTCGTTCATGCGCAGCACCTGGAAGTCGTGAAAGTTCGATTGCTCGACCCGCCCTTCCTTCAGGGTGATCGCACTGTGCCGAGCAGCCGCCAGGGCGAAGCCGATGCCCCCTTCCATCTGCGCTTTGATCACATCCGGGTTGATGGCGATGCCACAGTCCACGGCGCACACCACGCGATCCAGGCGATAACTGCCATCGGCCTTCACCGTGACTTCGGCGACCTGCGCCACGAACGAGCCGAACGACTCATGCACGGCAATGCCACGCCCGCGCTTCTCGCCCTCGGCGCCCGCCTCCAGCGGCTTGTCCCAGCCAGCCTGCTTGGCGGCCAGCTCCAGCGCACCGCGGTGACGCGGATGACTGTCCAGCAACGCATGACGGAAGGCGTAAGGGTCCTGCCCTGCAGCGACGGCGGCCTCATCGATCATGGTTTCGGCGACGTAACCGGTGTGGGTATGACCGACCGAACGCCACCACAGGACCGGCACCTTGATATTGGTCGGCGTGCTCAGCTCCACCTGCAGGTTGGGCACCGCGTAAGACAGGTTGGAAATCCCCTCCACCGAGGTGTGGTCGATCCCGTCCTTGACCAGGAACGGCTCCATCGAGGTACCGGCAATGATCGACTGACCGACGATACGGTTGTGCCAGGCCTGCAGCTTGCCGGCCTCATCCAGGCCGATGCGCACGCGGTGCAGGTACAGCGGCCGGAAATAACCGCCACGGGTATCATCCTCGCGCGTCCAGACCATCTTCACCGGCGCATCCACGCCCTTGTCACGCGCAGCCTTGGTGATGGCCACCGCCTCCAGCAGGTAGTCCGACACCGAACCGGCGCGACGACCAAAGCTGCCGCCGGCATACAGCTGGGTCAGCGAAACCTGCTCGGGCGTCAGGCCCAGATAACTGCTGATGATGGCCTGGTCGACAGTCTGGAACTGCTCGCCGTTCCAGATTTCGCAGCGGTCGCTGGAGAGTTTCACCAGGCAGTTCATCGGCTCCATCGCCGCGTGCGCCAGATAAGGAAACTCGTACTCGGCCTCGACGGTTTTAGCCGCCTGGGCCAGCGCCGCATCAGCGTCGCCCTTGTTCGCTGCCGGTAGACCCGGCTTGCCCGCGCTCTCGCGGTACTGCGCGAGAATTTCCTCGCTGCCCAGGGTGAAGGCCTGGCTCTCGTCCCATTCGATCACCAGCGCATCACGCCCCTGGCGCGCCGCCCAGGTGTTCTTCGCCAACACGGCGACACCGGAGCGACCGTGGGGCAGATCGCGAAACTCCACCACCTCGACCACATCGCGCACGGCCTTGGCCTTGCTGCTGTCGACCGAGCGCGGCACGCCGCCGAAACGCGGCGGGTAGGCAACCATGGCCACCAGCATGCCGGGCAGCTTGAAGTCCTGGGTGAAGATGGCGCTGCCATCGGTCTTACCCGGGCTGTCCTTGCGGCGCAGCTCGCGTTTGCCGATCAGCTTGAAGTCCTTGGGGTCCTTGAGTTGCACCTGCTCCGGCACCGGCAGTGACGCCGCCGCCTCGACCAGCTCACCGAAGCCGGCGCTGCGGCCTGAGCCGGCGTGACTGACCACACCCTGGCTGACGCTGATTTCACTGGCCGGCACGCCCCAGCGCTGTGCGGCCGCAGCCACCAGCATGGCCTTGGCGGTCGCGCCAGCGTTGCGCATCTGCTCCCAGGAGTTGGCCATGGCAGTGCTGCCGCCCGTACCCTGCATCGGGCCGAAGGCGAGGTTGTTGTAGCGCTTGGCGTCGGCGGGCGCGCCTTCGACGCGCACCTTGTCCCAGTCGGCATCCAGCTCTTCGGCAAGCAAGGTGGCCAGGCCAGTGTAGCTGCCCTGGCCCATTTCCAGGTGTTTGGCCAGCACGGTCACCGTGCCGTCGAGGTCGATACGGACGAAGGCGTTCGGCTCCAGCGGGCCACCTGCCGCCAGCGCATCCATGCCGCGCATCAGCGGCGCGAAGAAGATGCCCAGCGCCAAGCCACCGGCGCCCTTGAGCAGGGTGCGACGGCTGACATTGAGGATGCCGCGAGTGGCGCTATCGGGGGTTTCGATCTTGCCCATGTCTATGCGCCTCCTCAGGCCAGTTTGCCGGCAGCTTCGTGAATGGCGGCGCGAATCCGCACATAGGTGGCGCAGCGGCAGATGTTGCTGCTCATGGCCGCGTCGATATCGGCATCGCTCGGCGCCTTGTTGCTGCTCAGCAGCGCCGTCGCCGCCATGATCTGCCCGGACTGGCAGTAGCCACACTGCACCACGTCGAGCTGGCGCCAGGCGTCCTGAACCACCTTGCCCACGGCGTCTTCGCCGACCGCCTCGATGGTGCTGATGCGCTTGCCAACCACTGCCGATACCGGGGTGACGCAGGAGCGGGTCGGCTGGCCTTCGACGTTCACCGTGCAGGCGCCGCACAGGGCCATGCCACAGCCGTACTTGGTGCCAGTGAGATTGGCGACGTCGCGCAATGCCCAAAGCAGCGGCATGTCGTCGGCCACGTCCAGCTCATGGTCCTTGCCATTGAGATTCAGGGTAATCATGGTCTGCCCACCTTGTTCTGATGGTGTCTGATGGTTCCGGCATGGCGTGCCGGTGGTCACGGTCAACCCCGCACACAGGGGGCCAGATCATCACTGTAGTGGGCGCAAAACCTGCTGTCGCCGCCGATCAGTGAGAACGGCAGAACCGGGCAATAAGTTCGTAGAATCGGGCAAGCTCACTGCCCTGCCCGCAGGCAGGGCAACAAGAAAGTCAGGCGGCGCGGCGCGAATCAGATTCGGCATGCTGGAGGTAGCTGGCGGAAACCAGCTCAGGGAAGTCGGCAAGCTCGCGTTGCAGCTGGCACTGCTCGGCATAGTGCTCGATGGCCCGGCGATAGGCCATGCGGCGCTGGTCTTGCAGTTTGCGCCGGGTCTTGGCATCAGGTTGGTCGAGCAGTTGCGCGTCATCGAAGATACGAGGCATCTCGGTTCTCCCGGAACGAGGACTGGAGTACCCAGCTTCGCCCGGGGAGATGACGCTTTGACGGCGTGAAGATGAACAGGCGATGAACCCCTTATCTCAATCCTCGGTGTTACGCAGCGACTTCGGCGACAGGCGCAGGCTGCGCAGGCTGCGCTTGACGCTCTTGAGGTGGTTGACCAGGCTCGGCCCGCGCGCCATGGCCACGCCCATGGCCAGGACGTCGATCACCACCAGGTGGGCGATGCGCGAGGTCAGCGGGGTGTAGATCTCGGTGTCTTCCTGCACGTCGATGGCCAGATTGACGGTCGACAGCTCCGCCAGCGGCGTCTGGCTCGGGCACAGGGTGATCAGGCTGGCGCCGGACTCGCGCACCAGGTTGGCAGTGATCAGCAGGTCCTTGGAACGGCCGGACTGGGAGATGCACACCGCCACGTCGCCCGGCTGCAGGGTTACCGCACTCATCGCCTGCATGTGCGGGTCGGAATAAGCGGCCGCGTTGAGCAGCAGGCGGAAGAATTTGTGCTGGGCATCGGCCGCCACCGCACCGGATGCGCCGAAGCCATAGAACTCCACGCGCTGCGCCTTGGAGCAGGCAGCGATGGCGCGCTGCAGCGCCTCGGGGTCGAGCTTCTCGCGCACTTCCATCAGCGTATGCAGGGTGGTGTCGAAGATCTTCAGGCTGAAGTCGGCGACCGAGTCATCCTCGTGAATCGCGAACTGACCGAAACTGGCCCCGGCAGCCAGGCTCTGCGCCAATTTCAGCTTGAGGTCCTGGAAGCCGCTGCAACCAATGGCACGACAAAAGCGCACGATGGTCGGCTCGCTGATGCCAACACTATGCGCCAGCTCGGCCATGGAGCTGTGCATCACCGATGCAGGATCGAGCAAGACGTGATCGGCCACCTTGAGCTCGGACTTGCGCAGCAGGTGACGCGACTGGGCGATGTGTTGCAACAGATTCACTGAGATAGGCTCTATGCAGAAAAGGGTCTACCGCGGCACTCGGCGGGTCATAGCTCGGTTATGATCGGCGGCCGGCGGTTGTAGTGACCTTGTAGTTATACTACATAGCTCGCGCCCGCGCACAGCCAAGCGGCTGCCAATTCGCTGAACGAACTTTCCGGCAGAGGGGCGCAGCCGATCTTTTCACTGCCTCTTTGCTGCAAACGCAGGTAGTTTGCAACGGCCTGCCACAACGAGTCGGAGTCTTCCCTTGAGCATCCCCTGCGACATGCTGGTCTTCGGTGGTACGGGCGATCTGGCCCTGCACAAATTGCTGCCAGCGCTCTATCACCTGCACCGCGAAGGACGCCTGCACGCCGATGTGCGCATCCTCGCCCTGGCCCGCAGCAGCCACACCCGCGAGGCCTACCAGGCCCTGGCCGAGCGTCACTGCCGTGCTCAGGTGGCGCGCGCCGATTTCGCCAACGAGACCTGGGCCAGCTTCGCCGCGCGCCTCGACTACTTCGCCATGGACGCTGCGCAGAGCGCCGATTTCGGCCGCCTGGCCAAGCGCCTGGGGCGTGATGACGAGCGCGTACGGGTCTACTACCTGGCCACCGCACCGAGTCTGTTCGAAGCCATCGCAGCGCACCTGGCCAACGCCGGCCTGGCTGGTCCTGCAGCGCGCATCGTGCTGGAAAAACCCATCGGCCACTCGCTGGAATCAGCCCGCGCGATCAACGCCGCCATCGGCGCCGTGTTCGACGAGGCACGGGTGTTTCGCATCGACCATTATCTGGGTAAGGAAACCGTGCAGAACCTCATGGCGCTGCGCTTCGCCAACGCCTTGTTCGAGCCGGTGTGGCGCGCCGGGCATATCGATCACGTACAGATCAGCGTCTGCGAAACCCTTGGCGTGGAAAACCGCGGCGGCTACTACGACCAGGCCGGCGCCATGCGCGACATGATCCAGAACCACCTGCTGCAGCTGCTGTGCCTGGTGGCCATGGAGGCACCAGTGCGCTTCGACGCCGAGGCGGTGCGCAACGAGAAGGTCAAGATCCTCGAAGCGCTGAAACCCATCTCCGGGCTCGACGTGCAGGACAAGACCGTGCGCGGCCAGTACACCACCGGCAAGATCGGCGGCCATGATGTGCCCGCCTACTACTTCGAGAAAAACGTCGACAACGACAGCGACACCGAAACCTTCGTCGCCGTGCAGGTAGAGATCGACAACTGGCGCTGGGCAGGCGTGCCCTTCTACCTGCGTACCGGCAAGCGCCTGGCGAAGAAAACCTCGGAAATCCTCATCCAGTTCAAGCCGGTGCCGCATCGTCTGTTCCACGAGGGCGAAGCCAACCAGCTGCTGATCCGCCTACAGCCGGAAGAGCGCATCAGCCTGCAGCTGATGGCCAAGAACCCCGGCAAGGGCATGCACCTGAAACCGGTGGAGCTGGACCTCAACCTGGCCAATGCCTTCAACCAGCAGCGCCGCTGGGATGCCTATGAGCGCCTGCTGCTCGACGTGATCGAAGGCGACTCGACGCTGTTCATGCGCCGCGACGAGGTGGAGGCCGCCTGGCAGTGGGTCGACCCGATCCTGCAGGGCTGGCTCCAGCACTACCAGAGCCCGCGCCCCTACCCGGCCGGCAGCGATGGACCGGAGCAACTGCAAAACCTGCTGGAGCGTCACGGGCGCCATTGGGCCGAATGACCAACCTGGCAGCTTCTTGCGCAGCGTGCTGTGGATAAATCTGCACTGCAACTGGTGCAGGCCAGTGAATACAGGCTGTTCAGCAGACTGCGCAATAACCTGCACAGCATTGCGCAACTTGTTGCGCAATATAGCGTGACGAAACACTCATCGTGACCAATAACAACCAACAGGTCATGCTAAATCTATGTTTATAAAGGATTTTATATTTATGGCATGCCGCTCGCTTTAGCCATGGCTCCCGGATCGATCACGATCCATGACCCAGGCAAGGAGAGCACTCATGCCAACACCCGCGTATCTGTCCCTCGAAGGCACCAAACAAGGTCTGATCACCGCTGGCACCTTCACCGAGGACTCGGTCGGCAACATTTTCCAGGAAGGTCATGAAGACCAGATTCTGGTGCAAGCCTACAACCACCAGGTCATCATCCCGCGCGACCCGCAGTCCGGCCAACCGACCGGCCAGCGCGTGCACAAGCCGCTGATGATCACCAAGGTCTTCGACAAGTCCTCGCCGCTGATCTTCAACGCCCTGACCTCCGGCGAGCGTCTGAACAAGTGCCGCCTGGAGTGGTACCGCACCTCCTCCACCGGTACCCAGGAGCACTACTTCACCATCGAGCTGGAAGACGCCGTGATCGTCGACGTACAGTCGCGCATGCCGAACTGCCAGGACCCGAACATGGCGCACTTCACCCACCTGGAAGACGTCTACTTCACCTACCGCAAGATCGTCTGGACCCACGAAGTTTCCGGTACTTCCGGCTCCGACGACTGGCGTACCCCGATCTCTGCCTAAGGCGGGATCGCGTCCGCGTCACCGTAGCGGCCAGGCATCGTCCTGGCCGTTGCGTTTCGGCAGGCTGCGCACAAAGCGCTGGCCAATCGCCGAAAACCTCGACCGTTGCCAGCGCGCGGCGGCCGATTCGGTTACAACCTGGAGCGCGCCACGCGCCCATCATGGAATGATCGAGAGGAACAACGAATGTTCGCCCAGGCCAACCAGACCCATTTCAGCCTCAGCATCGACGGTGTCGAACACGACCTGCAGGTGCTCGAATTCAAAGGGCGCGAGGCGGTCAGCCAGCCTTACGCCTTCGACGTGGAACTGATCAGCGAACGCCCCGACCTCGATCTGGAGAGCCTGCTGCACCAGCGCGCCTTCCTCGCCTTCGACCAGAACGGCGCCGGCATCCACGGCCTGATCCACCGCATAGCCCAGGGCGAATCCGGCAAGCGCATGACGCGTTACCGCCTGACCCTGGTGCCGCAATTGGCCTACCTGGCACACCGCACCAATCAGCGCATCTTCCAGCACCTGACGGTGGAGAAGATCATCGGCCAGGTGCTCGAAGAGCACGGCATCCAGGCCGACGCTTACCAATTCCAACTCGGCTCGCTCTACCCCGAGCGCGAATACTGCGTGCAGTACGACGAGAGCGACCTGCACTTCGTCCAGCGCCTGTGCGAGGAGGAAGGTATCCACTACCACTTCCAGCACAGCAGCGCAGGCCATGTACTGACCTTCGGCGACGACCAGACCGTATTCCCGCGCCTGGCGCCGCTGGCCTACCAGCAGGACAGCGGCCTGGTGGCCGACGACCCGGTGATCAAGCATTTCGGCGTACGCGTGGAAACCCGCACCAGCCAGGTGACGCGCCGCGACTACGATTTCGAGAAACCGCGCCTGCAGCTGGAGGCCAAGGCCGACGGCGATGCCCAGCCCAAGCTGGAAGATTACGACTATCCCGGCCGCTACACCGACCGCGAACGCGGCAAGCAACTGGCCAATCGCGCTCTGGAACGGCACCGCCACGACTTCGAACTGGCCCAGGGCGACGGCGACTCGCCGACCCTGGTCAGCGGCCACTTCCTCGACCTGACCGACCATCCGCGCGAGACCTGGAACCAGCTCTGGCTGCTCACCGAAGTGCTGCACGAAGGTAAACAGCCGCAGGTGCTGGAAGAGTCGATCACTAGCGATCTGACACGACGCATATTGGCCCCCTCGCCCCTTCGGGGAGAGGGCTGGGGAGAGGGGGAAAAGGACGACACCGACTTCCACCAAGGCTACCGCAACCGCTTCACCGCCACGCCCTGGAACGTACCCTTCCGCCCTCAGTTGGCCCACCCCAAGCCGCGTATCCTCGGCAGCCAGAGTGCCGTCGTCACCGGCCCGACCGGCGAAGAAATCCACTGCGACCAATATGGCCGGGTGAAGGTGCAATTCTTCTGGGACCGCGAAGGCCAGGCCGACGAGAAAACCAGTTGCTGGCTACGCGTCAGCTCCAGTTGGGCCGGTGATCGCTACGGCGCCATCACCATCCCGCGCATCGGCATGGAAGTGCTGGTCACCTTCCTCGAAGGCGACCCCGACCAGCCGCTGGTCACCGGTTGCCTGTACCACGCCGAACACGTGGTCCCCTACGACCTGCCGGCGAACAAGACCCGCAGCGTGTTCAAGACCCTGAGCAGCCCCGGCGGTGGCGGCTACAACGAACTGCGCATCGAGGATCGCAAGGGCGCCGAGCAGATCTACGTCCATGCCCAGCGCGACTGGGACGAGAATATCGAGCACGACCAGAAGATCCGTGTCGGCAACGAACGCCACGACACGGTCGAGGCCAACGCCTACAGCCACTTCAAGGCCGAAGAACATCGCACTACCCATGCCGACCGCAAAACCGAGATCAAGGCCAACGACCACCTCACCGTTGGCGACAGCCAGCACATCAAGCTCGGCAACGGCCAGCTCGTCCAGGCCGGCCAGGAAATTCACCTCAGCAGCGGCCTCAAGGTCGTGCTCGAAGCCGGCAGCGAACTGACCCTCAAGGGCGGCGGCAGCTTCATCAAACTCGACGGCGGCGGCGTCACCCTGGTGGGGCCGGTGATCAAGATCAACTCCGGTGGTGCAGCGGGCAATGGCTCGGGGGCAGCGCCGATCTTGCCGGGCGCGGCGAAGCCGGCGGATGTGGATAAGGCGGGTATGGTTACTCAAAACTACCGCGCGCAAGCACTAGCAGGGCATCTATTGCCAGCTTTGGGCTGCATATTTGACGCCAGTGGCAAATGCATGATTCACAATCACGGATGAGTGACATGGAAAAGCCGATTCAATCCCCATTTGAGCAGGCCCCCAACCCTCACCTGCGCTGTGTGATTCTTGAGGCCACTGCCGACCCGGATTTGCATCGATGGCTCTACCAGCTCGCACCGGATGGCATTCCGCAATGGGCTCCACTGTTCCTTGATACGCCCTACCATTCGCTGGCCGATCAAGGGCCAGCGCTGGTCATGAGCAACACCTCGGATCAATGGAGTGACTACGCCAACGCTTTGCTGTCCCAGAGTGATGCCGGCTGCATCCTTTATCTCGAGAGCGCTCAGCACTGGCAAGCGGCGATAGAACATTGCCAGAGCCTGCTTTCCGTTCGTACGGAAGAACGCCCAGACCAGTTGATGCGCTTCTTTGAGCCGCGCTGGCTTGAACCGCTACTCATGGCCCTGAGCGAAGGAGAGAAACAGGCATTCCTGGGTCCGTTCTCCGGATTGGCCTGGCGCAACGAGCTGGGATGGCGCTACACCGAGCGTAACCAACCTTGGGACGGAACAGTGCAAGAACCAGGTTGGCTGTGGCTGGGGCAGCAGCGCCGCCAGGAAATGGAAAAAGCACGCCTCAGACTGTTGGCAGCCGAGATGACCGAGGGCTATCGCAGTGTAATCGATAGCTCGCCCGCCGAAGAGTTCGTCTTCACTCAGCTATCGAACGCGTATGCAGCGGGCGTTACCCAGAAAGCCCAGTACGAACGCTGGTTACGATTGACGCTGAGCCAAGGCACGCAGTTCTGGCAGTCAAAACCTGTCAACAGCATCCTGGCGCGCCAGGATCTCGCGATCAGCACAAAACTGGATGAGCTGGAAAGTCTTTCAAGCTAAGGGCAAGGGACATGTCGAATACCAAGATCCACACCGTTCAAAACGGCGACACCTTGGGTGCAATCGCTCAACAACATGCGACCACAACAAGTGAGCTGCAGCGGCTCAATCCTATCATTCGTGACCCGAACGTCATTCATACCGGTTGGAAACTCAAAGTTCCAGATCAAGCGGCAGCCAATGAGGCTAGAGCGCCAGCCCCCAGCCAACCGAAGCCTCAATCCCTGCCGCCAGCCCAACACAGCACGGATGAAAGCAGCAGCCAGACGCAATGCACGAGCCAATGCCAGGATGAACTGGTGGATGTGGCGCACATCACGGGCGACTCTCACTATTACGTATTGAACGAGCGACAAGCGCAGGCACTAAAGCGTGAAATTCAACGCGTACAGACCTTGATGGATGAGCTGCAGCAAAAGCTCGCGCAGGCCGCAGAGCGTGTCGAATGCCTGAAAGAGCGCACCCAGGGCAACGAATGCAATTGCAGCCGCTGCATCAAGCAGGCCTGGAACGAAAAGGCCGAACAAGCAGGCCTGGTGCTTCTCTCGCCACCGCCGCAGGAACAAGAAACCGCCGTTCCGACCACAGAAGAAGATATCCAGGGCCAACTGCGCACATTGCAGGATGCGCGCATCTGGTATGAATCCTATACACCAGTGTTCAGCCCCTCTCATGCCACCGGCAACCTGCTCGAAAGCAACTGGCGCCTGCTACGCCAGAAAAAGCTAGCCGAACTGGATGCGGAGATCGCAACCCTGAGGGGTAGATTGAGATCAGAGCCGGGAGACAGCGGCACACTGGCCAGCGGTACCAGGCCGGATCTGGCTCATGGCCGTGGCCGCAGCACGGAACGAGAACGTGGCACTAGACGCCGCAGCGGCGTCACCGTGGTAGAGGTCGTGCTGTTCAGCCAGCCAGATCGGCGCTATTACATCAGCACTCGCTTCCGTGAGCAGGAGGATTGGAAACTCAAGGTGCGCAGCACCGTACTGGCAGGCAAACCTTTCGGCCGTCAACTGGCCAAGGACCTGCTCGACGACATCCGCAAGGGGATCGGCGAAGGTCGCAAATCCAGCCCGATAGGCGCGCTGGAGGCCAAGCTGGTCGGCTGGACGAGCAAGGAAGACAACCTGCTCAACGCCCTGCACAAGGAGACCAACTGGACCAGCAATCCAGATGATTCTGCACCTTACGCCACCTCAGCCGAGGCTCACGCTCTGCGCTTCGCGGCCAGCGCCAGCGCGGGTGTGAACAATTGGAACCCGGCCGAGGGCAACATTGAGGTGGGTGCCAAGGCCAGTGCCGCGTTCTCATTAGCTGAAGGTTCAGTTTCACTCACCAGCTTCTTCCCCTCTCAGGGTGGACACCCGCTACGTCTGCGTTATCGCAACGCAGCAGGGCAGCAAGTCGACTGCCCGCTGGGTGTCATACGCTTGCAAGGCAAGGTCGAGCTTTCCTGCTTCGTCGGCGCCCATGCCCAGGCATCGGCGGGCGTTAGCGTACGCTACAAACCCAGTGACGAAGGCGCGGGGGGCGCCACGGCATTGCTGGGCTCACCGCATATCGAGCCGAGCCGTGGCGGCAATATAGGGCTGAAAGGCGACGCCTTCGCTGGCGCTCAGGCCGGTGGAGCACTGAGCGGCGCATTGCAGTGGGTAGAACCATCGAACCAAGGCCGAGGGACCGTCGTCAGAGGCCAGTCCAATGCCAGCAGCAACTGGAGTAGCCTCGCAGAAATCAAGGCCGAGGCCAGTGCTGCATTCGGAGCGGGTATCGGCGGCGAATTCGGCATCACCATCGCCAGCGACCGGCTCGCCGTGAACTGCAAAGGCCGCCTGGTATTCGGCCCCGGCGCCAGCGGCGGCTTTTCGACCGTGGTGGATCTGGAGAAGACCTACGCACTGCTTAAGCTAGTGTGTGAAGCACTGGCCGATGTGGATTATCGATATCTGCTGGGGGTTTCTCAGGAGGCGTTTAACTATATGGCTTGGGGTATTTATCAAATTGCGTCAGCCCCGAAGGATGCTCTAGTTAAGGCCTTTGAGGATGGGAGCAGAGATATGAGGCTTTGGTGGCAAAACCGTCAAGCCTCTATGGTGGAAGCAGAAAATTTAGCCCGCTATCTTCTAACTAATCACGCCGTACTGATAAATGGAAAACGCCTACCTCTAGATAAACTCCCACCGCAAACCGTCGGCCCGATGCTGTATGTACTCAGCGAGAGCTATGTGGAAAGCTTTCAGGAGTACCAAGAAAAAGCCATCGTCCTGCTACTCAGCCACCTTTATCGCCGCTGGCGTCAATTCATAGAGGCCATGGAACACTGCTCGCCGAATGGCGCCAAGGTCAATGCAATGGAAAGCCTCAATCGTCTAAACCGCCTACTCGATGGACGGCAGCAGCAGGAGTTCAATCAATTTATCGAGCGACTGGCCGTACGCGGTCTACCGGGCGCCGTGGATGCCAGCTCGAATGTGATGCTGGCTTGGACACCCACCGACGCGTGGCGCAAGCGCGACGTTCTGATCGCAGCAAGATCCAGTGGCCAATTCGATGGCCTAGCCTAACAAGTAAGGGGGGTCCAACGAGTGCCCCCTTTTTTATTTAAGGGCTTGGTCAGACTGAATGGCGCAGCGAAAGCTGGTACTTGAATAATGATTCTTCTGGACTGGATTATCAGGCCAACGCCGAACAGTATTTGCAGACTGCCAGTTTGACTCTGAAAAATCAGAGCCACGCCTAACCTTCTGAGTACCTGTTTTGGGCCCTAGCGGATTATCAGCAGGCGAATTCCTGTAATAATCAGGGTCATACCAGTCATTGACCCAGTCGGTGGCGTTACCCGCCATATCATATAAACCCAATGGGTTCGGAGCATACTGCCCAACGGGATGTATGTCGGTGTCTTCATCACGTGGGATATTACGCCCATAGTCCAGGCTTCCCGTATCCGTAGGAAACTGTACGTACTGCCCACGATTACGGGCGGCATATTCCCATTGTGCCTCGGTCGGCAAGTCAACTGGATAGTCACTGAGCTGCCCCAGCCACAGACAATAATCCTTAGCCTCTTGCCAATCCTTGAGCGGTGCGGGATTATTTCCTCTATAACGAAACTGCAAATCTTCTCGATCACGATACTCCGCATCGAAAAAGGGTAAGCCCTGGCTGGTACGGAACAAATCAAAATCCCCCAGCCGAGTCTGGTAACTCGCCAGGTAGTAACTACTCAAACGCACCTGATGCAGATAGTCATCGTGGAACTTGGGGGTAATTGGGCAAAGCTCATCCGGCTCGTAACCATAGGGCCAGGTGCCCATATTGGTCTGGTCGAAATCGCAGGGCGCGCCGAAATCACCCATCTCGAACTCACCACCCTCGATAAACACCATCTCATCCAGCGAGCGCACCACCGTATTGAGTATCTGGCTGCGCAGCTCAGACGAGAGCTTGGAATACTGTGAGTCGATACGTTCGGCGATAGCGGCAACCTTTTCCGGGTTTAGCCTTTCGCTTTTCGGCAAAGGCTGCGACTGTGCCTGACAGCCAACGACCATAAGAGGAGCAAACAGAGAAAGTATTACTCGACGATACATGGCAATATCCCTATAAAACAGCTAGAAATTAAAGCGCTTTATCAGATTGAATGGCACAGCGAAAACCATTACCGAAAAAATACCCATTCAGGACTGGATTATCGGCCCAGCGTCGAACAGTATTCGCAGACTGCCAATTCTGCTCCGAAAAATTAGATCCCCGATGGATTTTTTGCGTTCCCGTTTCAGGCCCTTGTGGATTATCTACAGGCGAATCCCTGTAATAATCAGGGTCATACCAGTCATTGACCCAGTCGGTGGCGTTACCAGCCATATCATATAGGCCCAATGGATTCGGAGCGAACTGCCCAACGGGATGTATGTCGGTATCTTCATCACGAGGGATATTACGCCCATAGTCCAGGCTTCCCGTATCCGTAGGAAATTGTACATACTGCCCGCGATTACGGGCGGCATATTCCCATTGCGCTTCGGTCGGCAAGTCAACTGGATAACCACTGAGCTGACCCAACCACAGACAATAGTCTTTGGCCTCCTGCCATTCTTTGGGTGGGGCAGGCTTGTTCGGATCAAATTCACCAGCTAAATCTTTCCTATCTCGATACTCCGCGTCGAACAAAGGTAAGCCCTGGCTGGTACGGAACAAATCAAAATCCCCCAGCCGAGTCTGGTAACTCGCTAGGTAGTAATTACTCAAACGCACCTGATGCAGATAGTCATCGTGGAACTTGGGGGTAATTGGGCAAAGCTCATCCGGCTCGTAGCCATAGGGCCAGGTGCCCATATTGGTCTGGTCGAAATCGCAGGGCGCGCCGAAGTCACCCATCTCGAACTCACCACCCTCGATAAACACCATCTCATCCAGCGAGCGCACCACAGTATTGAGCATCTGGCTGCGCAGTGCAGACGAGAGCTTGGGATACTGCGAATCGATACGCTCGGCGATGGCGGCAACCTTTTCCGGGTCTAGCCTTTCGCTTTTCGGCAGAGGCTGCGACTGTGCCTGACAGCCGGCCACCAGCAGCGGCGTGAGAAAAAAAGATAACAATCGGTTATTCATCGGCAACGTCCCTATTCAATCCGCTCAGCGGCTCTGGCTCAGAGGCTTGCCAGAGAAAAATCTCAACAACAGTCCGCGACCATACCTAGAACTCAGGCTTGGGCGCCAGGATTGGATCAGTGCATTGTGCGTCCTGTCATGGCAAAACTCTGGTGAGTGACTGACTGCGTCTTCGACAGCTAGTTCTGTGCAAGCTGAGTCACCACGCGTGCATGCAGAAAAACCACCACCAACACCAGCATCCCCAACACCCCCGCCCCGACGAACAAGCCCTCATAGCCCAATGCCTTGGCCAGCACCCCGCTGCTGGCCCCGAAGAAGCCGGACAGCAGCAACTGTGCCGAGGCCTGCAAGGTGAAGTCGGCGCCTTCGTGTTCGGGGCGGCACATGCGCATCATGGCGGCGAACAGGGCGACGGTGGACATGCCGTCGGCCACCTGCTCGAACAGGGTCACGGCGTAGACCAATCCGGTGTCGGCACCTTGCCCCACCAGCAAGGCCAGGGCGGCGATGCCGATGGCCTGCAGAGCGCCGAACAGGATCAGGGCACGCAGCACGCCGATGCGCGCGTAGAGCAGGCCGCCGAGCAAGGCACCGCCGATGCCGGCCAGGCTGCTGATCAGGGTCAGTTGGCCGAGCGCTGCGGTGCTCCAACCCTGATCTACCAGCATCGGCTTGATCATCGGCGAGCCGAGCGAGTCGCCCAATTTGAAGGTCAGCACCACCGCCAGCCACAGCAGCATGCCGGGCTGCGCCAGCAGGCCGCGATAGTGGTTCAGCAACAAGCGTGGGCCAAGGGCGGTTTCGGCCAGGGCGGGCTGGAAGGGCAGGGCGCGGCGCTCGGGGAACAGCCAAATAGGCACGGTCATCAGCAGGATCAGGCCAGCCAGCAGGCCAAGCGCCAGGTTCCAGCCCAGCGGGTCGATCACCAGCAGCAGGCCACTGCCACTAATGATCATGCCGACCTTGTAGCCACCCACTTGCAGGCTGTTGCCCAGACCGCGCCAGCGCTCGGGTAGCAAGCGCACGGTAAGGCCATCGGTGGCGATGTCCTGGGTCGAGGCCAGCAGATTGATCAGCAGCAGCAAGCCGAGCAGCAACCACAGGCCGGAGCCGAACAGCGTCTGCGGGGCGAGCAGCGCCAGTGCCGCGACACAAGCGATGACGCCGCTTTGTAGCGGCAGTATCCAGCCACGGTGGTGGCCCAGTCGGGGCGAGGCCAGGCGGTCGATCCAGGGCGCCCACAAGACTTTGAGTAGCCAGGGCAGCGCCAGCAGCTTGAGCAGGCCGATCAGCGCCAGGTCGACGCCATGTTGACGCAGCAACACCGGCAACGAATGAGCGATCAGCCCGGAGGGCAGGCCCTGCGCACAATAAAGAGAAGCCAGCAGCACCAGCGTGGCGTTGGACGGACGAGGTGCGGTTGGCGACATGGCGGGTGCTCGCGGCAAAAGCGCAAGCCTAGTGGTTTGCGCCTGCAAGCGGCAATGTGAGGGTGGTTACAGTTCGTAGCTCGGCGGGTCGCGGCTGAAGCCCCTCCCACGGGGCAGGATGTTCGATTAGTTGTATCCGGGCTACGTGAAAAACGCTCACGACGCCAAAGGTCTTACAGGCTATTCAGGCACTCGCTCAGGCCACCGGCCAGGTTTTCCAGCAATTGTTCATAGCCAGTGGCATTGACGGGCAGAGTGCCGCCGAGCGCATCGAGCTCGGCCAGTTTCACCGGCAAACCGGCACTGAGTGTTTCGGCCAGGCGCGGGCGCAGCGGCGGCTCGCTGAACACGCAGCTCGGACCGGTCTGTTGCAGCGTCTTGCGCATGGCAGCGACATGGCGCGCACCGGGCTGTACTTCGGTCAGTACGCTGAACACGCCGGCGTGCTTGAGGCCGTAGGCGGCCTCAAAATAGTCGAATGCTTCGTGGAAGACGAAATACGGCTTGCCCTGCAAAGCGGCCAGCTGCGGGCGAATGCGGCCATCGAGCACATCCAGGCGCGCCTCGAAGGCTTGCAGATTGGCGGCGTAACGAGCGGCGTTGGCGGCATCCAGCTTGGCCAGGTCTGCCGCCATGCGCGCGGCGATCACCTTGGCGTTGTCCGCTGCCAGCCAAAGATGCGCATCCAGACTGCCCGGACGATGATCATGATCATGGCCAAGGTCATCGCTGGCATGTTCGTGGCCATGATCATGCTCGTCGTGCTCGTGCTCGTCATGACTATGGCTATCGCCGAAGTGGCGCAGGGTCATGCCGGGCAGATCCTGCACCGCCACCTGGGGCTTGTCGCGGCTGCCCAGCACCCGTGGCAGGAAGGCTTCCATATCCGGTCCGATCCAGTACAGCAGGTCGGCATCGCGCACCCGGCGCACGTCTGACGGACGCAACGCGTAATGGTGCGGCGAGGCGCCTGGAGGCAGCAGCACGTCAGGCGAACCGATGCCGTCCTGCACCGCCGCGGCGATCAGTTGCAGCGGTTTGATACTGGTCAGCACACGCACCTCGGCCTGGGCACTGGCGACGAAAAGCAGGGTAAAGAGACAGAAAAGACGCAACACGGGGCATACTCGGATGGAATTGAACGGGTAATATAATAACGTCTCTTACCAGCGCCGTCCTTGCCCATGACCGACACACCCCTGGCTGCACGCCCTCACGACCACTCCCGCTGCGTCAGCCATGCCCTGGCCGAGGCTGAGGCCATCTGCGCGCGCCAAGGCCTGCGCCTGACCGCCCTGCGCAAACGCGTGCTGGAGCTGGTCTGGGCCAGCCACAAGCCGCTCGGCGCCTACGACATTCTCGGCGTATTGAGCGACGAAGACGGTCGCCGCGCCGCACCACCGACGGTTTACCGCGCGCTGGATTTCCTGCTGGAAAACGGCCTGGTACACCGCATCGCCTCGCTCAACGCCTTCGTCGGTTGCAGCCACCCTGAGCATGCGCATCAGGGCCAGTTTCTGATCTGCCGCGCGTGCCATGCGGCGACCGAACTGGAGCAACCGGCGATCAGTCAGGCCATCGTCGACAGTGCAGCCGGCGTCGGTTTCGTCGTCGAAAGCCAGACCGTGGAAGTGGTTGGCCTGTGCGCAGGCTGCAAGGGCACGGCATGAGCGACGCGCTGATCCGTCTCGATGGGGTTGCTGTCAGCTTCAACGGCCAGCCTGTGCTGGACGACGTGCAGCTGAGCGTACAGCCCGGCGAAATCGTCACCCTGATCGGCCCCAATGGCGCCGGCAAGACCACCCTGGTGCGCGTGGTGCTCGGCCTGCTGCAACCAGAACGTGGCAACGTGCGCCGGGCCCCACGCCTGCGCATTGGCTACATGCCGCAGAAGCTGCATGTCGATGCCACCCTGCCGCTGTCGGTGCTGCGTTTCCTGCGTCTGGTGCCGGGTGTGGATCGCACTCGCGCTCAGGCAGCGCTGGCCGAGGTCGGTGCCGAACAGGTGACCGACAGCCCGCTGCAGAGCATTTCCGGGGGCGAGATGCAGCGCGTGCTGCTGGCCCGCGCCCTGCTGCGCGAGCCGCAACTGCTGGTGCTCGACGAGCCGGTGCAGGGCGTCGATGTCGCCGGCCAGGCCGAGCTGTACCGGCTGATCTCGCGGCTGCGCGAGCGCCACGGTTGCGGCGTGCTGATGGTGTCGCACGATCTGCACCTGGTGATGAGCGCCACCGACCAGGTGGTCTGCCTCAACCGCCACGTGTGCTGCTCCGGCCACCCGGAACAGGTCAGTGGCGACCCGGCTTTTATCGAACTGTTCGGCCAGGACGCCAAGAGCCTGGCCGTCTACCACCACCATCATGACCACGCTCACGACCTGCATGGCGGCGTGGTTCAGCCAGGCCTGACCATCCACGGCCCGGCTCACGTTCACGGCCCTGGTTGCAAACACTGATGCCCGATTTCCTGCTCAACGCCCTGCTCGCCGGCCTGACCCTGGCCCTGGTGGCCGGCCCGCTCGGCTCCTTCGTGGTGTGGCGGCGCATGGCCTATTTTGGCGACACCCTGTCCCATGCTGCCCTGCTTGGCGTGGCATTGGGGCTGATGCTGGACGTCAGCCCGACCCTGACGGTGACCGTCGGCTGCGTGCTGCTCGCCGTGCTGCTGGTGACCCTGCAGCAGCGCCAGCCGCTGGCCTCCGACACCCTGCTGGGCATCCTCGCCCACAGCACCCTGTCGCTGGGCCTAGTGGCGCTGAGTTTCATGCATGACGTGCGCATCGACCTGATGAGCTACCTGTTCGGCGACCTGCTCGCCGTCAGCCCCACCGACCTGGCCTGGATCATCGGCGGCAGCGCGCTGGTGCTGGCGCTACTGGCCTGGCTGTGGCGGCCGCTGCTGGCGATCACGGTGCACGAGGAACTGGCGCGGGTCGAAGGCCTGCCGGTGGCGGCGATTCGCCTGGCCCTGATGCTGCTGATTGCCGTAGTGATCGCCGTGGCGATGAAGATCGTCGGCGTATTGCTGATCACCTCGCTGCTGATCATCCCCGCCGCCGCTGCCCAGCGCCACGCACGTACACCGGAGCAGATGGCCGTCGGCGCCAGCCTGCTCGGCCTGCTGGCGGTGTGCTGCGGCCTGGCGCTGTCCTGGTATCAGGACACCCCGGCCGGGCCGTCCATCGTGGTCAGTGCCGCTGCGTTGTTCCTGGCCAGTTTCGCATTACCCAAGCGCAGCGGTTGACGGCGCATCGCGCGTAGCCCGGATGCAATACGGGACAGCTGCGCCAGGTTGTTCCCGGATTGTATCCGGGCTACGGCTCATCTTTGTAACCTCCCCCCCAGCCCTTTCCCATGAATGGGCAAGGGCCCCCGAACAGCGTGAAATCGAGGCCGTAAACCGGTATGATTGCGCGTTTTTTGCACAATTCGAGACGCGTAGTTATGAAGTCGTTCGCTTTTCGTGGTCTTCCGCTTTTTCTGGTTCTACTTCTGGCCGGTTGCCAGAGCAGCCAGCAGCACAGTCTCCCGCCGGTCGACGATCTGGTCGTTGCCTTCCGTCAGCTCGACCTGAGCCTGGCCGAAGAACGCCTCGACGATGCGCGCAGCCAGCTCAGCACGCTGCAGCAACGTGCCAGCCGCGACACGCGCCTGGAGCAGTACCAGCGGCAGCTGGCTGAAGCCTATATGGAGCAGGGCCGCGAAGCGCTGCAGCAGGGCGATCTGGATCGCGCCGCGCAAGCACTGGGCCAGGCACGCAGCCTGATGCCGCAGGCGCCGGCCCTGAGTCACGATCTCAACCAGGCCATCGACAGCGCCCGTACGGCACGCCAGGTGGCTGCCGAGCAACAGGCACGCGATGCAACCGCCAAACTTGATGCCGAGCGCCAGGAGCAACTGCGCCAGCAGCGCCAGGCCAGTGAGCGCCAGGCAGCGGCCAAGGCAGCAGCCGCTCCGGTAGCCGCAAGCCAGCCAGCACCAGTGGTCGAGAGCAAGCCCACAGCGCGCCTGATCGATCCGAACGCCGCCACCAGCAGCGTGGCCATGCCTATGCTGGACAACCAGGACAACGAAAACCTGCGCCGCCTGCTCGACAGCGTGGCGGCGGATGTCGTGACCTTTCGCTGCGCCGTGCGCATCGAAGTACGCGAAGCCAAGGATTATCCCTGGGTCGCGGCGCTGCTCTCGGCACGCATCAAGAAGCTCGACCCGAGCTTTCGTCCGCAGCTGAGCCAGAAGATCGCTCCGCAACAGGTGCCACGCCTGCTGTTGAGCCCAAAGCGCAGCTGATGTCTGTTACTTATCGGTAATGCCATTTTGTAATAACCATAGGCCAACAAAGATTTTCTCGGCCTAAACACCGCCGGGTAAACTAGCGCCCTTTTGCGCCCCACCCGGCGCCCGATGGCCGGCCCCTTCCACCTTGAGGCCCGCCCTTGAACACACCCAAAAGGTCGTTCGCGTGATCCAGTTTCAATCCGTCCACAAAGCCTACCGCGTCGCCGGTCGCGAGATTCCGGCGCTGCAGCCCACCACGCTGCAGGTCGGCAGCGGCCAGGTTTTCGGCATCATCGGCCACTCCGGCGCCGGCAAGAGCACCCTGCTGCGCCTGATCAACCGTTTGGAGGAACCCTCGGGCGGTCGCATCGAGATCGACGGCGTCGACGTCACCGCCCTCGATGCCACCGGCCTGCGCCGCTTCCGCCAGCAGGTCGGGATGATCTTCCAGCACTTCAACCTGCTGTCGTCGAAGACCGTGGCCGACAACATCGCGATGCCGCTGCGCCTGGCCGGCGAGCTGAGCCGCGCCGAGATCGACGCCCGCGTCGCCGAACTACTGGCCCGCGTCGGCCTGCAGGATCATGCCAACAAATACCCGGCGCAGCTCTCCGGCGGGCAGAAGCAGCGCGTCGGCATCGCCCGTGCGCTGAGCACCCGGCCGAAGATCCTGTTGTGCGACGAGGCCACCAGTGCCCTCGACCCGCAGACCACCACCGCCGTGTTGCAACTGCTGGCCGAGATCAACCGTGAACTGGGCCTGACCATCGTGCTGATCACCCATGAGATGGACGTGATCCGCCGCGTCTGCGACCGCGTGGCGGTGATGGATGCTGGTGTCATTGTCGAGGAAGGCCCGGTGGCCGAGGTGTTCCTGCACCCGCAGCACCCGACCACGCGGCGCTTCGTGCAGGAGTCCGAGCATGTCGACGAGGCCGAGCAACGCGATGACTTTGCCCATGTCGAAGGCCGCATCCTGCGCCTGACCTTCCAGGGCGAAGCCACCTACGCCCCGCTGCTGGGCACCGTGGCCCGCGAGGCCGGTGTGGACTACAGCATCCTTGCCGGGCGCATCGACCGCATCAAGGACACCCCCTACGGCCAGCTCACCCTGGCCCTGACCGGTGGCGACATCGACGCCGCGCTGGCGCGCTTCGAAGCCGCCGACGTGCATCTGGAGGTACTGCGCTGATGCTCGAACAACTGCTACCCAACGTGTTCTGGCCGGAAATCTGGCAGGCCAGCCTCGACACTCTGAACATGCTGCTCGGCTCGATGCTGTTCACCGTGCTGCTCGGCCTGCCGCTCGGCGTGCTGCTGTTCCTCACCGGTCCGCGCCAGTTGTTCGAGCAGAAGGCCCTGTACGGCGCGCTGTCGCTGGTGGTGAACATCCTGCGCTCGGTGCCCTTCGTCATCCTCTTGATTCTGATGATCCCCTTCACCGAGCTGCTGGTCGGCACCTCGCTGGGCGTGGCCGGCGCCATCCCGCCGCTGGTGGTCGGCGCCACGCCGTTCTTCGCCCGCCTGGTGGAAACCGCCCTGCGCGAGGTCGAGCGCGGCATCATCGAAGCGACCCAGGCCATGGGTGCCACTACCTGGCAGATCATCACCCGCGCGCTGTTGCCCGAGGCGTTGCCCGGCCTGCTCGCGGCCACTACCGTCACCGCGATTACCCTGGTGTCCTACACCGCCATGAGCGGCCTGATCGGCGGCGGTGGCCTCGGCGACCTGGCCGTGCGCTATGGCTACCAGCGCTACCAGCCGGACGTGATGGCCGTGACCGTGATCCTGCTGCTGATTCTGGTGCAGGTGCTGCAGATGGTCGGTGATCGCCTCGTCGTACATTTTTCTCGCAAGTGATTATGAAAAGCGGCGACTCGCCACCCGCGAGAACCGCGCCAACCTTCCCAAAAGGAACCTTGAAATGAAGAAGCTGCTGACTGCCATCGCCGCCTGCGCGGCTTTCTCGGCCCAGGCCGAAACCCTCAACGTCGCCGCCACCCCGGTGCCGCACGCGGAGATCCTCGAATTCGTCAAACCGGCCCTGGCCAAAGAAGGCGTGGAGCTGAAGGTGCGCGTGTTCACCGATTACGTGCAGCCCAACCTGCAGGTGCAGCAGAAGAACCTCGACGCCAACTTCTTCCAGCACCAGCCGTATCTGGACGAGTTCAATGCCAGCCGCAAGACCGAGCTGGTCAGCGTTGCTGGTGTGCACGTCGAGCCCTTCGGCGCCTACTCCAGCAAGATCAAGAACCTGAACGAGCTGCCGCAAGGCGCCACCGTGGCCATCCCCAACGACGCCACCAACGGCGGCCGCGCTCTGCTGCTGCTGCAGAAGGCCGGCGTGATCACGCTCAAGCCGGAAGCCGGCATCCTCGCCACGCCGAAGGACATCGTCGAGAACCCCAAGGCGATCAAGGTGCGTGAACTGGAAGCGGCCACTCTGCCGCGCGTGCTGAGCCAGGTCGACCTCGCCCTGATCAACACCAACTACGCCCTGGAAGCCAAGCTGAACCCGACCCAGGACGCCCTGGCCATCGAAGGCAGCGACTCGCCGTACGTCAACATCCTGGTGACCCGCGCCGACAACAAGGACAGCGACGCCGTGCAGAAGCTGGTCAAGGCCCTGCATAGCGCCGAGGTCAAGCAGTTCATCGAAGAGAAGTACAAAGGCGCCGTCGTGCCGGCGTTCTGATCGCCGCTGACGCTGTACCCGATGCCGCGCCGCTGCAAAGCTGCGCGGCATTTTTATGCGTGGAATGTGTCGGCCAACCCGTGGGGTGCGCCGTGCGCACCGGGGCGCAACGCAGCCACCGCCCCGGATTGCATCCGGACTACGATCGTCCGAAATCGTCGGTGCGCACGGCGCACCCTACCTGGCTCTGGGTTTTTCCGGCCGCGTCCAGATAAACAACGCGCCGCAACTCATGCCGGCAGCAGCGAACAGCACGGAAGGCAGATGATTGACGGTCAGCAGCAGGATGGTCAGCGCCAGCAGCATGCTGCCACTGGCCACCCACTTGGTGCGCCGGGCGATCAGGCCGCCGTTTTTCCAGTCACGCAGCAGCGGGCCGAACACCCGATGATTCTCCAGCCAGGCGGCCAGGCGCGGCGAACTGCGCGACGCCGCCCATGCCGCCAGCAGGACGAACTCGGTGGTGGGCAGGCCCGGCAGTATCACCCCGAGCATGGCCATGCCGATGCTCAGGTAAGCCAGCAGCAGCCATAGCCAGCGCTGCCAGGCCGAACGCGCCAGGGTGGCTTCAGGCAAAGCAGCGTTCCAGGTGTACGGTAAAGCGCTCGAAGGCCGCGATGGCCGCCGCCTCGGCCAGACGCTCCTGCTCGGCATCCAGCTCGACGCTGTCGAGCACGGCGGTAAAGGCCTTCCAGCCCTGCGCACGACCACCTTCCGGCTCGCCCAGGTGACGCGCGCCAAAGGTTTCACTGAGGCCCAGCGCCGGCATGCGTTTGAGCAGGAAGGCGGCGCCCAGCTTGGAACCTTCGGAAACGAACAACCAGGCCAGCGCCTCGCCGATGCCCATGGCCTTGTTGCGGATGCTGTCATCGCCCTCAGGCAGCGCGCGCTGTAGATCGGCCAGGTCCAGCACAGCCTGCTGGACGCGGCAGCGCTGCGGCAGATCAGGCACCAGCTTGATCAACTCCGGGTCGTTATAGAGTTTTTCCAGGTCACGCTGGAACAGATACTGGGCGGCCACGAAATGGGAAAATCGCTCAGGGCTAGCGAAAGGATCATGGCTCTTGACCAGGTTGTCGAGGTGACTGTGCGGCTCGTGGGTGATCTGGTTCAGGCGCTGCGAACGCAGCGGATGGGACAGTTGCGAAGAGGCGGTCATGGAAAGCTCGCTGATTACTGGCATGAAGTAAGGCAGCCCGTCTCTGCACCGCTCGATGAAGCGCGCAGGACGTTCGACCGCCACTGCCTTATAAAGACGAACGAACCTGCCAAGCTCCGTAAAAATAAAGCGAAACGGGGATATGGCGCTGCAGAAGGGCTTCCTGCTGCGCTCGCTAGCCGGCCTTATTAAAAGTGATTATTATTCACATCGTAGTCGGCGAACCAGGCTTGCCAGTGACCATCCCCAATCTAGACAGCGTATTCATCAGCCAGCGCACCCCGCTGTTGCGCACGCTGGTGAAAATCGTCAAGAACGCCAGCATCGCCGAGGAGCTGGTGCAGGAAACCTACCTGCGGGTCGCCCGTAGCCTGCGCGACAAACCGGTCGATCACCTCGAGCCCTTTCTCTTCCAGACGGGTCGCAATCTGGCGCTCGACCACTTGCGCCGCGAGCGCATGCAGTCGCGCACCATGCTCGACGACGTGCCGGACGAAATCATGCAGGCTGTTCCCGCTCCGGGTTCATCCAGCGAAGACAGTCTGCACGCCGAACGCCTGCTGCAACGACTGGGCAACACACTGGAGCAGTTGAGCGAACGCCAGCAACGCATCTTCATCCTCAGCCGTCTGCATGGCCAGGGTTACGCGGAGATCGCTGCAGAGCTCGGTGTATCGACCAGCACGGTGCAGAAAGAACTGAAACTGATCATGACCCTGTGCATGACACTGATCGAGCGCCTCGCGCCTCCGACATGAGCGACTATCGTTCCCCCGCACCTTCGGCCAGAATATTGCCCCCCGGTTTCGAGAGCAGCCCGATGCACCAGCAGCAGGGAACCCCCACCGACAGCGACGAATCGCTGAGCCAGGCGCTGGACTGGCTGCTTCTGCTGGAAAATGCGGACGATGATTGCCGGGCGCGATTCGCCGAGTGGCTGGCCGCCTCCCCTGCCAATGCCGAGGCATTCGGGCGCGTGCAGCAGTGCTGGCAATCGCCCACACTGGTCAGCGCAGCCGCGCGCCTGCAGCAGCGCAGGCAACCGGCGCCCAAGCGCTCGCGGCGCATCAGGGGGGCACTGGCGATCGCCGCCTCGCTGCTGCTGGTGGTCGGCATCACCCTTCAAAGTGATCTGCTGCTGCGCCTGCGCGCCGATCATGTCACGGCCGTTGGCCAGCGCCAGAGTCTGGATCTGGCCGATGGCTCGCACGTACTGCTCAACACCGGCAGTGCATTCTCCAGCCAGATCGACGCGAGTCAGCGCGTCACGCAACTGCTCAGAGGCGAAGCCTATTTCGATGTCACCAAGGACAGCAGTCGTCCATTTCAGGTGACCGCTGGCCCCGTTCTGATATCGGTACGCGGCACCGCATTCTCCGTGCGCTATCTCGACGATGCCGCCGAAGTCAGCGTCGAACGCGGCGAGATCGAGGTGCATGCGCGCGGCAACGACACGCGCATCTACCTGGCAAGCGGCGACAGCATCCGCGTTGGCCCGGACGGTGTCGGCAAGCGCATCCACGGCGCCACAGCCCATCAGCTGGCGTGGGTTCACGGCCGTCTGATCTTCGATGACCGCCCTTTGCACGAAGTGCTGGCTGAACTGCGCCGCTACTACCCCGGCTGGATCATCAACCGCAACGCCGAACTGGATGATCTGCGCATCACCGGCAACTATCGCCTAAGCGACCCCGCCGACATCATGCGCTCGCTGGCGCAGGTGACCTCGGCGCAGCTACAAGAGTACCCATCGCTGCTGATTCTCAACTGAGAAAAAGAATTTTTACGCTCAGTAAGGGTTTCGTTCGTCCCGTCAGAACAATGCAAACAATTCGCATTAACTGACCTTCCGACGACACCCGCAGAGAGCACAACGATGCCCCTTCACACCAGGCGCCCGCATTTCCCGCGACTGTCCACCGCCAGCCTGTCGCTGCTGGCCCTCTCCATCGCCTGCGCCGGCCTGCCACTGGCCCATGCTGCCGAGCTGGCGCCAGCGGCCCAGCAGCAGAGCCAGAGCGGTTACCGCTTCGCCATCGAGCGCCAGCCACTGGTCTCTGCGCTGAACGCATTCAGCGACGTCACGGGGTGGCAGATCGGCCTGCCGGCACAATTGGCCGAGGGTATCGACTCGCCGGGAACCAGCGGCCGCCAATCACCGGAACTGGCCCTGGCGCGCCTGCTCGAAGGCACCGGTTTGAGCTACCGCAGCGTTGGGGAACGCAGCGTGGTGCTGGTGAAGAACCCTGCGCAATCGCTCGCACTGCAGCCGACGACGGTCACCGCTACACGTCACGAGCAAAGCGTGAATGACGTTCCCGTATCGGTAAGCGTGCTCGGTCGCGAGCAACTCGACCAGCAGAACGTCAATAGCATCAAGGATCTTGTACGCAACGAGCCCGGCGTCTCCGTCGGTGGTGCCGGCCAGCGTGCCGGCATCACTGGCTACAACATTCGTGGTATCGATGGTGACCGCGTGCTGACGCAGGTCGATGGCGTCGAGGTACCGGCCAGCTTCTTCAACGGCCCCTACGCCCAGACCCATCGCAACTATGTCGATCCAGAAATCGTCAAACGCGTGGAGATTCTTCGTGGCCCGGCTTCAGCCCTGTACGGCAGCAGTGCCATTGGCGGCGCAGTAAGCTATTTCACCCTCGATGCCGACGACATCATCAAAGACGGCAAGGATGCAGGCGCACGCCTGAAAACCGGTTACAGCTCGGCCGACGACAGCTGGCTGACCTCGGCCACCGTTGCCGGTCGCCATGAACAGTTCGACGCCCTGCTGCATCTGTCCCAGCGCAACGGCCACGAAACCGAGTCCTACGGCAGCACTGGCGGCACCGGCCTGGGTCGCACCGAGGCCAACCCCGAAGACGTACGCACCACCAACCTGCTGGCCAAGCTCGGCTGGAACTACAACGACAGTGATCGCCTGCAACTGACCTACGAGAAGTACAAGAGCGACCGCGACACCAATCAGCTCAGCGCTGTAGGCGGGCCGTTCAACGCCGGCAGCGGCTTCAACTACTACGAATCGCGCAAGGGCAATGACACCATTACCCGCGAGCGCTTCGGCCTGGAGCACAGCCTGGTTGTGGACAGTTTGCTGGCTGACAAACTGAAGTGGAGCCTGAACTACCAGGTGGCGAAAACCGACCAGAACACAGCTGAGCACTATGTGCCGAAAAGCTTCATGACCGGAGCGGCCACCCGTAACGTCATGCGCTACCGCGACACCACGTACAAAGATCGCCAATGGGTCTTCGATATGCAGCTCGACAAGGCCTTCAGCCTCGGCCAGACCGACCACCTGCTGACCTACGGCACCACCCTCAAGCGCGAAGAAGTCACCGGGCTGCGTACTGGCCAAGGCATCTGCCTGCAGGTGCTGAGCGCCAGCTGCACCAGCGTCGGCGCTATCAGTACCAACACCTCTGACACCCTGACACCGCAGAGCGACTTCCCCGATCCGACCATCAAAACCTACAGCCTCTTCGCTCAGGACGAAATCCGCTGGGACCAGTGGACCTTCCTGCCCGGCCTGCGCTACGACTACACCCGTATGAGGCCGGAGCTGACAGACGAGTTTCTCGCCACGGTCACCAGCAGCGGTGTGACCGAGTACAGCGACGATGAAAAAACCTGGCACCGCGTCTCGCCGAAGCTCGGCATCACCTATGCCTTCGACGATCATTACACCTGGTTCGGCCAGTATGCCGAGGGTTTCCGCACCCCTACGGCCAAGGCACTGTATGGGCGTTTCGAGAACGTCGCCGGCGGCTACACCGTCGAGCCTAATCCGAACCTGGAACCCGAGAAGAGTCGCGGCGTGGAGACAGGCTTGCGCGGCCAGTTCGAGGGCGGCAGCTTCGACATAGCGGTGTTCTACAACCGCTACCGCAACTTCATCGACGAAAACGCCATCACCGCCAACAGCACCGCACTAGCCTTTCAATCGCAGAACATCAGCCATGCCAGCATTCGCGGTGTGGAGGTCAAGGGCCGCTTGAACCTGGACAGCTTCGGCGCTCTTCCAGGTCTCTACACGCAAGGTTCGATTGCCTATGCCCGTGGTCGTAACGACGACACTGGCGAAGCACTCAACAGTGTCAACCCGCTGACTGGCGTATTTGGCCTGGGCTACGAGCAGGAGCGTTTCGGCGGTCTGCTGAACTGGACCCTGGTCAAGCGCAAGACGCGTATCGACGACAGCAGCTTCAACAGACCGGACGGCAGCAGCAGCCAGTTCGCCAGCCCCGGCTTCGGTATCCTCGACCTTACTGGCTACTACAAGGTGACCGACGACCTTACCGTTAACGCCGGCCTGTATAACCTGACCGACAAGAAGTATTGGCTGTGGGATGACGTGCGTGGCTACGACGCCGTTGGCGAAGCAGGTGTGACCAGCCCCGCCAACCTCGACCGCCTGACCCAGCCGGGGCGTAACTTCGCGATCAATCTGGTCTGGGACATCTGAGCCTGCAGCCGGAAGTGACCGCAACCGTCACTTCCGGCGCAGACAGCAGCGCGCCGCCCTTATCCAGGCGCCTCTCTCAACTCAAGACAGTTCAACAAGCAATCCAATGCCGGCTGTCGCTGTGCACGGCGCACCAGGGCGACCAGCTCGCGATGGAAGGTCAGCTCGCCCAGCTCGATCACCCGCAGGCGCGTCGGTCTTTGCAGCCACAGGCCCGCACGCGGTACCAGGGCGACGCCCATGCCGTTTTCCACCAGACGCACGATGGCTTCCAGTTCATCCAGCTCCAGCGCCTCGCGCACGTCCAGGCGTTGCTCACGCAGAAAGCGGGTCACCTGGCGCCCGCCGAACGAAGCGCGGTCGTAGCGCACGAAAGGCTGCTCGGCGAGCAGGCGCAATGGGTCGTCTCCATCCACATGCAGCGGTGCGATCAGCACGAAGGGCTCGCGCGCCAGCGGTACTTCCAGCAACTCCTTGGGCAAGGCAAACGGCGGCTTGATCAACAACGCCAGATCCAGCTCACCCGCATCCAGCTGGCTGAACAGCTGCAAGGACACACCCGGCACCAGCTTCAGTTCGACCCGCGGTGCCAGTTGCCGAAAGCGTGGCAGCGCCTCGGCCAGCAGGCCGGTCTGCAAGGTGGCGATGGCGCCGACGCGCAGCTCGCCCTGCCACTGATCGGCGGCCGGCGGCAGCGCCATCTGCGCGTACAGCGCGAGCATCTGCTCGGCCAGTGGCAGGGCGTGGCGGCCGGCGGCATTGAGCACGGCGGCGCGACCGCTGCGGTCGAACAGGCGCACGCCGAGGTGCTGCTCGAGTACGCGCATCTGCGCACTGACCGCCGACTGGGTCAGCCCCACCTGCTGACCCGCAGCAGCGAAGGTACCCAGGCGAGCGACGGTGATGAAGGTTTTCAGTTCACGCAGCATCGGCGCCTCGAATGATCAAAATTATTTGAGCTTGTTAGCAACAATATTCGCTTTCCCACAATTTCGCTGTTGATAGGCTGGAGCGAAAACTCGACAGAGGTATTACGTGATGGCCCTTGCTCCCTTTCACCTGGCGATTCCCGTCTACGACCTGGCTGCCGCTCGGCATTTCTACGGCGAGGTGTTCGGCTGCGCCGAAGGGCGCAGCAGCGAGCACTGGGTGGACTTCGATTTCTATGGCCATCAATTGGTCATCCACGAAGCGCCGAAGATGGCCTACCAGGAAGCAGCCGTAAGCAACCCGGTGGATGGACACGACGTGCCGGTGCCGCACTTCGGTGTGGTCCTAGGCTGGGCCGACTGGGAAGCGCTGGCCGAGCGCCTGCGCAGCCGCGAGACGCAGTTCGTCATCGAGCCCTACGTGCGCTTCAAGGGCCAAGTCGGCGAGCAGGCGACCATGTTCCTTCTCGATCCCTGTGGCAACGCTCTGGAGTTCAAGGCGTTCAAGGACATCGGCCAGCTGTTCGCCAAGTAAGCGCGCGCTGCCCGGGTAGCGAGCAAGCGCCGCTCAATCCAATGGGTTGTCGAGCTGCGCGCGCAGCAGCTCGGCGAAGGCGCTGGCCTCCACCGGGCGGCTGATCAGATAACCCTGAATCTCGTCGCAGTCCTGGCTCTTGAGAAAGTCCATCTGCGCCTGGGTTTCCACACCTTCAGCCACCACCTTCAACTCCAGGCTGTGGGCCATGGCGATGATCGCGCGGGTGATCGCCGCGTCCTCGCCACCGGGCGAGAGATCACGGATGAAAGTCTGGTCGATCTTCACGTAATGCACCGGGAAACGCTTGAGGTAGCTGAGCGAGGAATAGCCGGTGCCGAAGTCGTCGATAGCCAGTTTGACCCCCAGCTCACGCAACTGACGGAAGGTGACGATGACGCTGTCGACGTTATCCAGCAGTTGGCTTTCGGTCAGCTCCAGCTCCAGGTACTGAGGCGCCAGGCCGGTTTCTTCCAGCACCTGGCGCACCAGGCTGGTGAGGTTGCCCTGGCGCAACTGGTGCACCGAGATATTCACCGACACTCGTATCTGCGCCAGCCCTTCCTGCTGCCATTGGCGCGCCTGACGGCAGGCCTGACGCAGCACGAACTCACCAATCGGCGCGATCAACCCGGTCTCTTCGGCCAGGCCGATGAACTCGCCAGGCGCCACCATGCCTTGCTGCGGATGGCGCCAGCGCACCAGCGCCTCGGCGGCGTTGAGCTGGTCGTCGGCGAGGTTCAGCTTGGGCTGGTAGAACACTTCCAGTTGGCCTTCGTCGATGGCCTTGCGCAGCTGGTTCTCCAGTTGCAGGCGCTCCAGGGTGCAAGCCTGCAGGTTGTCGGTGAAGAACTGGAAGGTGTTACCACCCAGGTGCTTGGCATGCTGCACGGCCATGTTGGCCTGGCTGATCAATGCGCTGATCTCGCGGGCGTAGTCCGGCAGCAGACTGATACCCAGCGAGGCGCTGATCACCAGCTCGTGGCCGCCGACGGTCATCGGCACACGCAACTTGGCCAGCAGCCGACTGGCCACCCGCGCCAGACTGGAGAGGCTGCCGTAGGCGTCGAGGATGATGGCGAACTCGTCGCCCGAGAGCCGTGCGATGCAGTCGGCCTCCGGTACGGCCTGGGTCAGGCGACGACTCATCTGGCGTAGCAACTGGTCCGCCACCTCATGGCCGAGGCTGTCGTTGAGCAGCTTGAAACGGTCCAGGTCGATATGCACCAGGGCGATGCTGCGCCCGCTCTGGCGGGCGCGCTGGCTGGCATCGTGCAGACGCTCCTTGAACAGGCTGCGGTTGGCCAGGCCGGTCAGGTCGTCGTAGTGCGACAGATAGCGCAGGCGCTCCTCGGCCTCGCGCCGCGCACTGAGATCGGCGAAGAAACCGACGATATGATTGGGCCGACCCGTTGCATCGCGCACCAGGTTGAGCTGCAGCCATTGCGGGTAGAGCTCGCCGCTCTTGCGTGTCTCGATCAGCTCGCCCTGCCAGGTGCCGCTGCTGTCCAGCTCCTGGCGGATCATCTGGTATTGCCGGCGCATCTCGCGGCTGCCGATCAGGCTGGTCACCGTGCGCCCGACCACCTCTTCGCGGCTGTAACCGGTCACCGCGCTGAACGCGCGGTTTACTGCCAGCACGCGGTAGTCGGGGTCGAGAATGAAGATGCCTTCACTGGCGGCTTCGAACACCGTCGCCGCCAGGCGCTGCTGTTGCTCCTGCTGACGCCGCGCGCTGACATCGCGCCGCGTGCCGAGCATGCGCCGTACACGGCCGCTGGCATCGCGCTCGACCGCACGGCCGCGGTCCTCGACCCAGACCCAGTGACCATCGACATGGCGCACGCGGTATTCGATCTGATAATCCTCGCTGCGCCCCTTGAGATGCCGGACCAGCGCCCGGCGCAGCCCCGGCAGGTCATCCGGGTGCAGGCGCGGGGTCAGGTCACGCAGCATCACCTGCACCTGGCCCGGTTCCAGACCGAACAGCTCGCGCAGGTGCGAGTGGTGCACCTGATCACTTTCCAGATCCCAGTCCCACAGCCCCAGCTCGCTGGCCTCCAACGCCAGGGCCAGGCGCGCCTGGCTCTTGCCCAGGGCATGGGTCGCTTCGTCCAGCTCCAGGGTACGTTCGGCCACGCGCATTTCCAACTCGCCATGGGCGCCGCGCAATTCGCGCTCGGCACGACGACGCTGCTCCACCTCACGCGCCAGTTCTTCATTGAGCCCTTCGGCACGCTGCTTGGCGTGCTCCAGGTTGCTGATCAGCGCCAGGTTGTGAAACCGCTGCAGCAAGCTGCGCTGCACCAGGCGATTGACCTGCCATGCCACCACCAGCAGGGCGAGCAACAGCATTACGCTGAGCAGCCCCCAACCACGTTGCAGGCCGCTGCCGGAGAGCAGCAGGAAGCCGGCCGACGGCAGCAGGCAGGGCAAGGCGAAGGTGAGGAAGGCTGACAGACTGACGGCATAAGCCACGCTGGCCGAAAGAATCGCTGCGGCAATCAGGCCGTAGACCAGGGCCTGCTGGTAGAACACATCGGTGGGCACCAGCACGATCACGGCGAAGGCGAGGGTCAACCCGGACGCACCAGCACCAAAAAGGAAGATGCGTCGCCAGTAGGGCTCGGCCTGGCGACTCGGCAGCGCCTCGTTGAAGGCATTCACCTGGGTCAGGCGCAACAGCGCCAGCAGCACTACCCAGCCCAGCCAGGCAGCCAGCATCGGTGCGCTCTGCTGACTCCACAGCAACAGGCTGCAGGCCAGGCCGACCAGCAGCATGAGCAACGTGGGCAGGCGCGACCCCTGGAACAACAGGCGGGTACGCTCGACGGCAATATCCGTGGCGAACTGACGTTCAGCCTGATGCGGGTCCAGCGTCACCTCTTGAACTACGGCGCTAGTCGTGGCGGTCATAGGCGATTTTCTTGTAATGGTTGCCTAAGGGTATTGGACGCTTTTTGCGACGCCCCCAACCCTGACGTCGCGGGAGAATACCCGAGACAGACGCTGTGCCCAACAACGATGTGGGCAATTTCACGGCTTGGCGCCCATCTTTTGGCGGGCACCGGCAGAGCGTGATGGCCTTTGGCCGCCTGAGCACGCCCATCTACGCCCTGACCTGCCAGTCGTCGGTTGCGTCAGGCTCGTTTCACCGCGCCTGGCTGACGGTTTGCCCTCCCCTGTCCGGCCCCCTAGAATGCCGCGATGCAAAATGACCTCGATCACAGACTCACTACCCTCAATCCCGCCCAGCACCACGCGGTCACCACGCCGCCTGGTCATCAGCTGGTGCTGGCCGGCGCCGGCTCGGGCAAGACCCGTGTGCTGGTGCACCGCATTGCCTTCCTGATCCAGCGCCTGGACGTGTCGCCGCACAGCATCCTGTCGGTGACCTTCACCAACAAGGCAGCCGCCGAGATGCGCCACCGCATCGAAGACGTGCTGGGCCACGCCCCTGCCGGCATGTGGGTCGGTACCTTCCACGGCCTGGCTCACCGCCTGCTGCGTGCGCACTGGAAAGAAGCCGGACTGGCCGAGAACTTCCAGATTCTCGACTCTGACGATCAGCAACGCCTGATCAAGCGGGTAATCCGCGACCTCGGCCTCGATGAACAACGCTGGCCGGCCAAACAGGCGCAGTGGTTCATCAACGGGCAGAAGGATGAGGGCATCCGCCCGCAAGGCATCCAGGCCAGCGGCGACCTGTTCCTGGCCACCATGCGCAGCATTTATGAAGCCTACGAGGCGGCCTGCGCACGCACCGGCGTCATCGACTTCGCCGAGCTGCTGCTGCGTGCCCTCGATCTGTGGCGCGACAACGCCGGGCTGCTGGAGCACTACCAGCGCCGCTTCCGCCATATCCTAGTCGACGAGTTCCAGGACACCAACGCCGTGCAGTACGCCTGGTTGCGCTTTCTCGCCAAAGGCGGCGAGAGCCTGATGGTGGTGGGTGACGACGATCAGTCGATCTACGGCTGGCGCGGCGCGAAGATCGAGAACATCCAGCAGTTCGACAGCGACTTCGCCGATGCCGAGATCATCCGTCTGGAGCAGAACTATCGCTCCACGGCGAACATCCTCAATGCCGCCAACGCGCTGATCGCCAACAACCAGGGCCGCCTAGGGAAGGAGCTGCGCACCGAAGTCGGCGATGGCGAGCCGCTGGCTCTGTATGCCGCCTTCAACGAGCACGACGAAGCGCGCTACGTGGTGGAAACCATCGAGGACTCCTTGCGCAAGGACGGCCTCAAACGCAGCGAGATCGCCATTCTCTATCGCTCCAACGCCCAGTCGCGGGTGCTGGAAGAGGCGTTGCTGCGCGAGAAGATCCCCTATCGCATCTACGGCGGTCAACGCTTCTTCGAGCGCGCCGAGATCAAGAACGCCATGGCCTACCTGCGCCTGCTCGACGGGCGCGGCAACGATGCGGCGCTGGAGCGCATCATCAACGTGCCGGCGCGTGGCATCGGCGAGAAGACCATCGAGACCATCCGCGAATACGCCCGCGCCCATGACGTGCATATGTGGGAGGCGATTCGCCTGATGCTGACGGTCAAGGCGCTGCCCGCTCGTGCCTCGGGTGCCCTGGCCGGCTTCATCGAACTGATCGACAGCCTGGCCGAGCAGGTCCTGGCCATGCCGCTGCACCAGATGACCCAGGTGGTCATCGAAAAGAGCGGCCTGCTCGCCTATCACGAGGCGGAAAAAGGCGAGAAAGGCCAGGCCCGGGTGGAAAACCTGGAGGAACTGGTCAGTGCCGCACGCACCTTCGAGAACGATGAAGACGACGAGCTGACCCCGCTGCAGGCCTTCCTCACCCATGCCTCGCTGGAGGCCGGGGACACCCAGGCCGCCGAGAACGAAGACAGCATTCAACTGATGACCCTGCACAGTGCCAAGGGCCTGGAATTCCCCCTGGTGTTCCTGGTGGGCATGGAAGAGGGTCTGTTCCCGCACAAGATGAGCCTGGAGGAACCGGGCCGACTGGAAGAAGAACGCCGCCTGGCCTATGTCGGCATTACCCGTGCCATGCAGAAGCTGGTGATCAGCTACGCCGAAACACGGCGTCTCTACGGTAGCGAGACCTATAACAAGGTGTCGCGCTTTGTCCGCGAAATCCCCGCACCGCTGATTCAGGAAGTACGCCTGAGCAACAGCGTCAGCCGCCCGGTGAGCACCAGCTCGATGGGTGGCGGCAGCCTGTTCGCCGGCAGTGCCATACCGCAAACGCCCTTCAACCTGGGCCAGCGCGTACGTCACAGCCTGTTCGGCGAGGGCACCATCCTCAATTTCGAGGGTTCTGGTGCCCAGGCGCGGGTTCAAGTGAATTTCGAAAACGAAGGCAGTAAATGGCTGATGCTGGCGTACGCCAAGCTTGAAGCCTATTAGCACACCGTATCTGGAGATAATCGATGAATCGCCGCAATCTGTTCGGCGCCGCTGTGGCACTGATCGCCGCCATCGGCCTGGTTGGTTGTAAAGAAGAAAAGGCTGCCAGCGAGCAAGCCGCTGCCAAGCCAGCAGAAACCGTCCACTGGAAGATGGTCACTTCGTGGCCGAAAAACTTCCCGGGCCTGGGCACCGCCGCCGAGCGCCTGGCCGAACGCATCAACGCCATGAGCGCCGGACGCCTGACCGTCAAGGTCTACGCTGCCGGTGAGCTGGTGCCGGCGCTGGAAGTGTTCGATGCCGTCTCGCGCGGCACCGCCGAGATGGGTCACGGCACGCCGTATTATTGGAAAGGCAAGGTGCCGGCTGCGCAGTTCTTCAGCAGCGTGCCGTTCGGCCTGTCCACCCTGGAAATGAACGCCTGGCTGAGCAAGGGCGGCGGCCAAGCACTGTGGGACGAAACCTACGCACCGTTCGGCGTGAAGCCACTGTCGGCCGGCAACACCACCATGCAGATGGGTGGCTGGTTCAACAAGGAAATCAACAGCCTGGGCGACATCAAGGGCCTGAAGATCCGCATGCCGGGCCTCGGCGGCGAAGTCTGGAGCAAGCTCGGCGCGATCACCGTCAACCTGCCGGGCGGCGAGATCTTCACCTCCCTGCAGACCGGCGCCATCGATGCCACCGACTGGGTCGGCCCGTACAACGACCTGGCCTTCGGTCTGCACAAGGCAGCCAAGTACTACTACTTCCCAGGCTGGCAGGAGCCGCAGGCCGTGGTCGAATCCATGGTCAACCAGAAGGCCTTCGACGCGCTGCCGGCCGACCTGCAGGCCATCGTCGTCGAAGCCGCGCGCGCCGCGACCCTGGATATGATGGACGACTACGTGTTCAACAACGCCAAGGCGCTGCAAAGCCTGAAGAGCGAGGGCGTGCAGTTCAAGCGTCTGCCGGACGAGGTGCTGCAAGCCATGCGTGAGCAATCCAACGTAGTGCTCGAGTCTTTGGCTGCCGAGAACGACCTCAACGGCCGCATCTGGGCCTCGCAGAAAGCCTTCCTCGAAGAGGCCAGCGCCATGCAGGCGCTGACCGAGAAAGAGCTGTACAACTGGCGTTGAGCCAACTGAACGGGGCTGAAAAGCCCCGTTTTTCTTAGGGATTCTGCCCATGCGCCTTCGCTCTCTGCTCCTCCTACCCCTGCTCGCCCTCGGCCTGATCGGCTGCAAGGACGACTCCGCACCGGCCGACCAGGCCGCAGCCCCCGCCCAGACCTTCCACTGGAAGATGGTCACCACCTGGCCGAAGAACGCACCCGGCACCGGCACCGCAGCCGAACGCCTGGCCGAGCGCGTCAACGCCATGAGCGCCGGGCGCCTGACCATCAAGGTCTATGCCGCTGGCGAGTTGGTGCCGGCACTGGAGGTGTTCGACGCCGTGTCTCGCGGTACGGCGGAACTCGGCCATGGCACACCCTATTACTGGAAGGGCAAGGTACCGGCCGCGCAGTTCTTCGGCGCAGTACCCTTCGGCCTGTCCACCCTGGAAATGAACGCCTGGCTGAACAAGGGCGGCGGCCAGGCACTGTGGGACGAAGCCTATGCGCCGTTCGGCCTCAAGCCGCTGACGGCGGGCAACAGCACCATGCAGATGGGCGGCTGGTTCAACAAGGAAATCAACAGCCTGGCTGACATCAAAGGCCTGAAGATCCGTATGCCGGGCCTCGGCGGCGAAGTCTGGAACCGCCTGGGTGCGACCACCGTGGTGATGCCGGGTGGCGAAATCTTCACCGCCCTGCAGACCGGCGCCATCGACGCCACCGACTGGGTCAGCCCCTACAACGACCTGGCCTTCGGCCTGCAGAAGGCCGCCAGGTATTACTACTACCCGGGCTGGCAGGAGCCGCAGTCGGTGCTCGAGCTGCTGATCAACCAGAAGGCCTTCGATGCGCTACCGGCCGACCTGCAGGCCATCGTCACCGAAGCGGCGCGCGCAGCGACCCAGGACATGATGGACGACTACGTCTACCACAACGCCCTGGCGCTGGACGAGCTGAAGAAGAGCGGCACGCTGCTCAAGCGCTTCCCCGACGAGGTGCTGCAGGCCATGCAAAACGAGAGCGAACAAGTGCTTGGCGAGCTGGCCGCGCAGAGCGAGCTCAACGGCCGCATCTGGGCCTCCATGCAGGCCTTCCAGGCGCTGGCCACCTCGATGCAGGCGCTGTCGGAAAAAGAGCTGTACGACTGGCGCTGAGCACGTCGATTGGCGACGGCGGTGCGCATGGCGCACCCTACCCGTGTCAGCCTCACAACGCAGACGCCACGTAGGGTGCGCCGCGCGCACCGGCCGCTGAAGGCTACGTTTGTCGTTCCAGACGCCAGCTCATGCGCCGGCAGCCATACTTCAGGGATGAAGAAAAAGCCAACCGACCCCGCCCACATCCTCGATACCGCCCTGCAACTGGCCGACGTCTGCGGCTGGGAGCGCCTGCACCTGTTCGACGTCGCCGCCGCGCTCGACATTGGCCTGGACGATATTGCCCGTCACTACCGCGACAAGGACGACCTGGTGGAAGCCTGGTTCGACCGCGCCGACCTGGCCATGCTCGGCCACGCCAGAAATCCCGATCTGCAGGGTCTGAACGCCGAACAACGTCTGGAAAGCTGCCTGCTGGCCTGGCTCGACAGCCTGGCAGCCCATCGCGCGGTGACCGGGCAGATGCTGCTGTACAAGCTCGAACCCGGACATATCCACCTGCAGGTGCTCGGCCTGATGCGCATCAGCCGCACCGTGCAGTGGTGGCGCGAAACCGCTGGCCGGCAAAGTCTGCACCTGCGCCGCATCGCCGAGGAAACCCTGCTCACCGGCGCCTACCTGCGCAGCTTCGTACACTGGCTGCGCCATCCAGAAGAAGATGTAGCAACCTTCCGCGCCTTTCTCCGTGGCCAACTGCGCTGCGGCCCCCTGCCCCTGCTACTGCAACGCCCGTAGGGCATGCCATGCGCAACAGGGGCCGCTTCGCTAGCAAGCCGGGCGCGCACGGCACCGTCTAGCGCAGGCAAAAGCCGGAAACATTCTGTCACTGGTCATGCGCCCCCGTGGCGGGCAAGATGCCGACCAAGCTTTTCCACAAGAGAGAAAACCGTGATGCAGCGTTTCCTCAGTATCGCCATGGTGCTGTGCCTGGCACTGACCTTCAGCTTCGAAGCCCACGCCAAGCGTTTTGGCGGTGGCAAATCCTTCGGCTCTGCGCCCAGCCACCAGACCCGCCAGGCTACGCCACCGGCACAGCCGGCTGCCCAGGCACCCGGTCGTCAACAGCCTGCCGCTGCCGCCAGCGGCGCTTCGCGCTGGCTCGGCCCGCTGGCCGGTCTGGCCGCCGGTGGCCTGCTGGCCTCGATGTTCATGGGTGATGGTTTCGAAGGCCTGCAGATCATGGACATGCTGATCTTCGGCCTGATCGCCTTCCTGCTGTTCCGTTTCCTCGCCGCCCGTCGCGCTCGCCAACAGCCACAAATGGCTGCTGCCGGTGCTCCGTACCAGCGTGAAATGCCGAACGCCGACAACGCGCCGGCCGCTGGCAGCAATATCTTCGGCGGTCGTCTGGCTTCGGCCGCTCCGGTGATCAACGCCCCGGCCTGGTTCAACGAGCAGAGCTTCATTGCCGCCGGTCGTGAGCACTTCATGAACCTGCAGCAGCACTGGGACGCCGACGAGATGGACAAGATTGCCGAGTTCGTCACCCCGCAACTGCTGGAGTTCCTCAAGCGCGAACGCGCCGAGCTGGGTGACGGCTTCCAGTCCACCTACATCGAAGACCTCAACGTGCAACTCGATGGCGTCGACGACAATGCCGAGAAAACCATCGCCACCCTGACCTTCAGCGGTGTGTCGAAGACTTCGCGCTTCGATCAGGGCGAGCCGTTCAGCGAAAGCTGGCGCCTGGAGCGCGCCCAGGGCGACAACCAGCCCTGGCTGATCGCCGGCATTCGCCAGAACTGATCGCTACGACGCACAAAAAACCCGGGCTTGCCCGGGTTTTTTATTTGGGCATTTACCGGTTATCACGGCTGAAGCCGCTCCTACAGCCCATCACGATGGATCGGTAGCAGCCCGGCGCATGCCGATATGCGGGATGTCGTCCTCCAGATACACCTCGCTCACCGCCGCGAAACCGTAACGCCCTTAGTACCCCTGCAGATGCGCCTGCGCCGACAGATAGACCGGCACGCCCGGCCAACGCTGGTGACACTCGAGCAGCGCCTGCTCCATCAGCCGGTGACCCAGCCCGGTGCCGCGCGCCCGCTCGGCGATCACCACCCGACCGATCACCACCTCGCCGTCCATACGCTGCGGATCGAGCAGGCGCAGGTAGCCCACCAGCCCCGACTCGTCACGCGCCAGCAGGTGACAGGTGTCACCGACCAGGTCCTGGCCATCGGTTTCCAGATAGGGACAGTTCTGCTCGACCACGAACACCTGGGTGCGCAGCGCCAGCAGTTCATAGAGGGTGGCGGTATCGAGTTCGCTGTGGTGCAGGCAGTGCCAGGCAAGAGATGACATCAAAGGGCTCCGCAAAAGCGCCAGTATGCCGTGACGTCGACATGTTTTCATTCTGCTGGCCAGCTACTGTATAAAGCCGATCCCCCCTGATGAGGAGCCGACGCCGTGGAAGAAGTCATCGAACAGCTGCGCGAACTCAACGAGCCGGTCCCGGTACCGCTGGAGCTGCCGGAAGAAGAGACCCTGGTGGAGATTCAGGAGCAGATCCTCATTCACTTGCCCTTCGAGCTGCGCGAATACCTGCTCAAGGTCAGTGATGTGGTCTACGGCCGCCTGGAGCCGGTGACCGCCAGTGATCCGCAATCGCACACCTACCTGCCGGAAGTCGCCGCCGAAGCCTGGAGCCTCGGCCTGCCACGCGATCTGGTGCCGCTGTGCCAGGACGGCCGCGACTACTACGCCGTGGACGTGGAAGGTCAGGTCTGGCTGTGGGATGGCGACGAAGGCGAGCTGACCGACGAAAGCTGGGACTCGGTCTGGCACTGGTGCCGCGACGTCTGGCTGGAGAGCTGACGGCAAAGCCTTGTCGCCGCTAAAGCGCCTCCCACCATCTGTGCCCGAGACTCGGCACCGTGGGAGGGGCTTTAGCCACGACCCTCAGGGGAATCGGCACACCACTCACACCTCGCCCTGCTCCAGCGCCAGCAGGTTGAGCAGGAACCGCGCGAAATACAGCAGATCCTGCTCCATGGCCTGACGTGCGCCCTTGGCGTCGCCGGCCTCGATGGCGGCGAAGGCGTCTTCATGAAAGTCGTTGAGCCGTAGCGACAGGTCGGCGCCGGTAAAAAGCCGGTTGAAGAAGGGGCCGATCTGCAGCCATAGCGACTCGATCGAACGCATCAGCACCGGGTTGCCGCAGGCGCCGTACAAGTGCAGGTGAAACTGGCTGTTGGCGTTGAGGTAGTCCTGCACCTGTCGCGTCTCGATGGCCACATCCATGCGTTGCACGCAGTCCCGCAGCAGGGCCAGATCGTCGCGGGTCAGGCTCGGCGTGGCCAACTCCACTGCCAGACCTTCCAGCGCCAGACGCACCTGAAAGATGTTTTCGTAGCGTTCGCGGGTCATCGACGGGACCCGCACCGAGCGCTGCTGCTCGCCCTCCAGCACACCCTCGGCCACCAGCCGCTGCAGGGCCGCGCGAACCGGCATCGGGCTGGTACCCCATTGTGCCGCGAGGTCACGGATCTTCAGCCGCTGGCCAGGTTGAAAGCGCCCCGCCAGCAGGCCCGAGCGGATGTTCTGATACAGCTGTTCCTGCAGATTGTCAGCCATGCGCTACCTCCCTCGGTGGCGCCGGCAGTTGAGCAAGGGTCAGGCTACAGTCACGCATGAAAGGCTCCGGTGGAAAATGTGGCGAGTCTACGTCAGGAACTGATTTTGTGTGAAAAATAGCTCACCACGAAGTATTTTGTGATCACAAATACGCAATTAATGCTGAAAATCCTGACCACAATCAAACCATTTACTATTTTGTGATCACAAAATATCATGCCCGCAGCGTCCAATCGAGGTAAGACCCATGACCACCGCCAGTGGCATCAGCCCAATCGCCGTTGATCGTTTCGTCGCTGCCGAGCGCGAACTGTTCCTGTCCCGCAATCCGAAGTCCGTGGCGCTGGCCGAACGCGCCCGTCACTCGCTGTACGGCGGCGTACCGATGCACTGGATGGCCGATTGGTCGACGCCGGTGCCGCTGTTCGTCGAACGCGCCAAGGGCGCACGTTTCTTCGACGTGGACGGTCATGAGTACATCGACTTCTGCCTGGGCGACACCGGCACCATGTTCGGCCACTCCCCCGACCCGGTCGCTCGCGCCCTCGCCGAGCAGGCGAACAACGGCCTGACCACCATGCTGCCCGGCGAAGACGCCGTGGTCTGCGGCGAGCTGCTGGCCCAGCGCTTCGGCCTGCCCTACTGGCAGGTGACCGCCACCGCCACCGACTCCAACCGCTACGTGCTGCGCTGGGCGCGCGCCATCACTCAGCGCAAGACCCTGCTGGTGTTCGACGGCTGCTACCACGGCACCGTCGACGACGTGATGGTGCGCGAGCGCGATGGCCAGACCGTGCACCGCTCCGGTCTGGTCGGCCAGGCCTACGACCTGACCGAGCACAGCCGCGCCATTCCCTTCAACGACGTCGAAGCGCTGGAAGCCGCATTGGCCCAGGGCGACGTCTGCGCCCTGCTCTGCGAGCCGGCGATGACCAACATCGGCATGGTCCTGCCCGATCCAGGCTTCATGCAGAAGTGCCGCGAGCTGACGCGCCAGTACGGCAGCCTGCTGATCATCGACGAAACCCATACCATCTCCACCGACGTCGGCGGCTGCACGCGGTTGTGGGGCCTCGACCCGGACTTCTTCGTGGTCGGCAAACCCATCGCCGGTGGCGTGCCCTGCGGCATCTTCGGTTGCAGCGCAGCGATGGCCGAAGCCATGACTAAAGCCCGTCAGCGCGCCAGTGAAGAAAGCCACGGTCACGGCCACAGCGGCATGGGCACCACCCTGTCGGCCAACGCTCTGGCCATGCACTGCATGCGTGCCAACCTGGAACAGGTGATGACCCAGGCGGCCTACGACCACATGCTGCCGCTGGCGGCGCGCTTGGCCGAGGGCTTCCGCCAGTTGATCGGCAAGCACGACCTGAACTGGTCGGTGACCGAGCTGGGCGCACGCTGTGAATTCCAGTTCTGCGCCACCCCGCCGCGCACCGGTGCCGAGGCCGAAGCGGCGTTCCATGACCAGCTGCAGATGGCCCTGCACCTGTACCTGATCAACCGCGGCATCCTGATCACGCCGTTTCACAACATGACCCTGTGCTGCCCGAGCACCACCGAGGCTGATGTGGACAAACTGATCGCCATGCTCGATGCGGCCCTCACCGAGCTGCTGGCCATCCCCGGTGCCCGTGAGTGATACCCGTGGGAGGGGCTTCAGCCGCGGTTGTCGCCGCTGAAGCCCCTCCCACAGGATGCACTGCGCCCCACGACCTTCTGCGAGAACCACCATGCAATTCGCCAATCCCCAGGAAGCCCGCGATTTCCTCGCCAAGCACCCCGAGGTGCGCAGCATCGAGCTGATGCTGATCGACGCCAATGGCATCCCGCGCGGCAAGCTGCTGCATCGCGACGAGCTGCTGGCCATGTACGAGAACGGCCGGCCACTGCCCAGCTCCATCCTCTCGCTGACCATTCAGGGCGAGGACGTCGAGGAGAGCGGCCTGGTCTGGGAAGTGGCCGACGCCGACTGCTGGACCTATCCCCTGCCTGGCTCGCTGTGCCTGCAACCCTGGCGCGCAGTGCCCACCGGCCAGGTGCAGGTGAGCATGCACCCGACCCAAGGCCTGCCGGCCACCCCGGGTGATCCGCGCCACGTGCTGGCCCGTACCATCGACGCGCTCAAGGCCGACGGCTATCACCCGGTGATGGCGGTGGAGCTGGAGTTCTACCTGCTGGACAAGACCCGCGACGCCAACGGTCGCCCGCAGCCCGCCGTGCAGATGAATGGCGTACGCCCGCAGGCGCCGCAGGTCTACGGCGTGTACGAGCTGGAGCAGGTGCAGCCGTTTCTCGACGATCTCTACGCCGCCTGCGAAGCCCAGGGCCTGCCGGTACGCACGGCGATTTCCGAATACGCCCCCGGCCAGCTCGAGCTGACCCTGGAACACCGCTTCGACGCCCTGCAGGCGGTGGACGAAGGCGTGCGCTACAAGCGTCTGGTCAAGGGCGTGGCGAACAAGCACGGGCTGCAGGCCTGCTTCATGGCCAAGCCGTTCGGCGACCAGGCCGGTAGCGGCCTGCATATGCACGTGTCGCTGGCCGACGCCGACGGCAACAACTTGATGGGCAGCGAAGACCCGCATGGCACGCCGCTGCTGCGTCATGCCATTGGCGGCATGATGGCCACGCTCGACGACGCCCTGGCGATCTTCTGCCCCAACGCCAACTCCTTCCGCCGCTTCCAGGCCAACAGCTATGCGCCGCTGGCCAAGAGCTGGGGCGTGAACAACCGCACCGTATCCTTCCGCGTGCCGGGCGGGCCGGCCAACAGTCGCCACGTCGAGCACCGCATCTGCGGCGCCGACGCCAATCCCTACCTGGCCGCGGCGGCGATCCTCGCCGGCATCCACAAGGGTATCCGCGAGCAGATCGAGCCGGGCGCGGCCATCGTTGGCAACGGCTACGAGCAGGCCCGCGAAACCCTGCCCACCGACTGGCTTACCGCGCTGCGCAACCTGGAAGGTTCGAGCTGGGCAGGCGAAGCGCTGGGCGAGGATTTCCTCAAGGTGTTCCTGGCGATCAAATGGGCCGAGTACCGCCAATTCATGGGGGAAGTGGGTGAGCAGGATTGGCGCTGGTACCTGAGTCACGCCTGAGTCGGACAGGTGGATGAAAAAGCGTCATCCACCCTACGCTCAACTCACAGCAGCAGGCAGCGCGCGCCGTCATCCTCCAGCATGGGACCGGCAAAACACAGCCGGCCCTGCTCATCGAGCAGTGCTGGCTGCCCCGGATAGTAGGGGTTGTCGAAGGCGCGCAGCTGCTCGGCACTTGGCGTACCTTGAGGCAGTTGGGACAGCCCCTGCAGCAGGCGACGATAGGCTTCAAGGTCCTGTAGTCGTACCGCATAACGACGATAGTCAGGCGCCCCAATTTCAAGCAACACGTTACCCATTGGGTTGCGCCAGCTGCGTTGCCATTGGGCTGCGGGCAACTGCCGCAGCTCCCCGACAAACAATTCAGGCGGGCGCCGCGACAGCTCGGCTATCGGCTGATAGAACGTCAAGCTGGCATTGGTGCTCATCTGTGGGCGCAGGCCCCACCGCAGCATCAGCCACTCGCCCAAGCTGTTCTCCGCCTTGGGCAGCGCCTCGAAAAGTAACGCCATCCCCTGAAACTCATGCTGCAGCGGCATCAGTAGGCTGCGCTCGGCGTCATCGAAGGCAGGCACACTGCTCGGCGCCGGCATCACCCCCTCACGATAGAGCACGGCCTGCCAGCGCATGTTGCGCTCGACCATACGCGCCAGAATCATCTTCGCGATCAGCGTATCAGCGCGGCGCAATTGCCCTCGCAGCAGGTGCAGCTCCTCATCGAGACGCGCCCGAACCTGCTCACCTTCCCCCTCCTGAGCCGCCTTGAGCAGTTGCAGAGTCAGCAGCTGCTGGCCACTCACGAGGTAACGGTGCGGCGGCAACGGGGCAATGATGCTGGCCTCCAGAAGATTGCGGTAGTCATCGAGCTGGAGAAACTGCCAGTAGCGCTCGCGCAGAAGACGCTGCTCATCCGTCTCGACCCAGCCAGACACCCCACTCAGCAGCGTGGTCAGACAGCCATCTTTCTCTATCGCACAGACCAATGGTCCCTGCGGTAAAGCCAACGTGGCAACCACCGGCTCTGCAAAGCCCTCATCCATCGGGCCGTGGTTGCTGCGCCAGGCACGATAGGCCTTTAGCCGCTCGACACCCAGTGCCTCTGGCGACTGCTCAAGGTCAGCATCCAGTCCATTGAGAAACACATAGGCCCGACTCTGCCCCTCATCGACCTGAGCCTGTTCCAGCCAGGTTTGAGCGTCGGCACTCAGCGGTTCATCCCGCATCCAGGCATAGCCGACAGCGACCAGCAGCACTGGCAGGCCCAAGAGCAGCGCGACGATCCCTCTGCGCATCATCGACTCACTTTGATGTAACGACCACCGACACTGATAGCCATGCCGCCATAGTCCTGACAACCCTCGGCGAACACTTCCTGCACGCGTAGCTCGATGCCCTCACGCAGCAGTTGCACCGCACAGCCGCTGTCCAGGCTGGCATCCTCGAGGCGCATCTGCACGCCGTCGCCGACCAGCTTGCCATCCAGCTCGCCGATGGCGGCTGGACCATATTCCTCGACCCGCGCACCGGCACGCACGGGCGAGAAACTGGCGTGATAGCCGCCATTGCCGTCCTCGCTGATCAGCAGCTCGCTCCACACTGCCTGGCCGCCGTAGCGCAGGTAGCGGCCGACGGGGCTGGCGCTCAGCGCTGGATAATTAAGTGTCTCGGCCACCTTGCGCAGGTGCAGGCGGGTCGAGGAGCCGCTGAGATTGTTGTCCAGCGCCACGCCCAACCAGGCACGCGCCATGCCCGCATCGCCAGCGCGCAGATTGGCGAGGATGAGATTGTTCAGCGCCAGCTCCAACTGTGCCGTGTCACCCTCCTCGACGCGTCGTAACTGACGTTCGAACGCTTCGATGGCCTGCTCAAAGCGGCCGTCCTGATAGGCGGCGCTGCCGACCTGGTTGCACTGCACCGCTGTGGCGCATTCTTCGGTCGCCTGCACGGCACCAGCGAGCCCCAGCAGCAGCGGCAGGAGCAATAATTTCGAGTGAATCAGCATGGATGGCATCCTTGCAGTAGTGAGTGTGTATCTTGCATCCCCAGAGCCAGCAGGCCTTACTCTCATAAGCCCCACACGTACTCGGAGCAACGATGGAAGCCGGAACCGCGCAACTGACGATGACCGTACTGATGACCCCGGATATGGCCAATTTCTCCGGAAATGTCCACGGGGGCACCCTGCTCAAGTACCTCGACGAGGTCGCCTACGCCTGCGCCAGCCGTTATGCCGGTTGCTATGTGGTGACCCTGTCGGTGGACCAGGTGATGTTCCGCGAACCGGTGCATGTCGGTGAGCTGGTCACCTTCCTCGCCTCGGTCAACCACACTGGCCGCACCTCGATGGAGATCGGCATCAAGGTCATCACCGAGAACATCCGTGAGCGCTCGGTGCGCCACACCAACAGTTGCTTCTTCACCATGGTCGCGGTCGATGCCAATGGCCGCCCGGCGCCGATCCCTGAACTGCAGCCGGACACCGCCGACGGCCTGCGCCGCCAGCGCCAGGCCAAGCAGCGCCGGCAGATTCGCGACGAGTTGCAACAGCGCTACCAGGCGTTGAGCGACGAAAAGAACCAGGCATAGGGTCGTAACGGGCGGGCCATCGCCTCCTCAATCGTGACCGATATAGAACAGCAACTCGCGGCGCTGCGGATGATCCTTGAGCCAGGTACGAATCTCGTCGGCGCGAGCGATGGCTTCCTCGCCGGCGATGCGGCTGAAGCGCTCGCGTCGAGCCTGCTCGCTGGCCTGCTGACGCACTTGGCGCTGCCAGGCGTCGGTGAAGATCGCCGGCATGCGCTGGCTCAGCTCCAGGGCCTTGAGTAATTGCCATTCGCCGCTGTCCAGCCAGGCTTCGTCGCAGGTGCCGCACAGGTCGAGACGGTTGGCGCGGGTGCCGCTGATCTGAAATTTGCTCATCAGCTTGGCGCACTTGGGGCAACTCAGAGCATGACTGGTTTCGCCCACTTCGGCCTCGGCGGCCAGCTCGGTTGACGTCTCGTGTACTGGCTGGCGCTCGGCCCAGTCGCGGTAGTGCAGCAGGCTGACCAGCGTGCCTTGGCACTGTGCACAGCCATGGCCGAGCAGGCCATCTTCGAGTTTTGCTGGTTGCAGGCGAGTCGTACGGCAAGCGGGGCAATGCATGGTGACGTCCTTTTCATCTGAAGAGAGCGAACGCTAATGCAGAGCCGACGCATGGGCAAGCCACTGTGCTGAGAAGCACGTGGCAGATAAGCTAAGCTCTGTCTCCCGAAGCCGGAGTCGCCATGATCAACCTGTTCGATGTCTTCCTGCTGATGCTGTTCGCTGCCGTCTGCGCCTGGCTGTGGCGCGGCCACGGTATTCGCGAGCGTGCACTGGCGTTCGCCAAGCAACATTGCGCCAAGCTCGACGTGGAGTTGCTCGACGGTGCCGTGGCGCTGCGCCGCCTGGCCATCCAGCGCGACAGCAAGGGCCACCGGCGCCTGGCGCGACTCTATGACTTCGAGTTCACCGTCACTGGCGAGCAGCGCCTGCGCGGGCATATCAGCATGTTCGGCCCGCACCTCGGCCGCATCGAACTGCAGCCCCATCCAATACTGGAGCCGCAACCCGAGCCGGTTGCGGTGCAGCAGCCAGGCAACGTCATCCGCCTGGAAGACTGGCGGCGCAAGGCGCAGTAGAGCAGTGTGCAGCCTCAACCGCAGGAGCCGGCTTGCCGGCGCCTACATGATGTAGAAACCTATCAACTGCGCTGCAGTAGAAAGTCGGCCACGCGCTCGGCGCTGTCTGCCGGTTGCTCCTGCATGAAACAGTGCCCACCCGGCACCACCTGACTGCGCACATGGGGGTTGCTCGCGCACCAGCGCGCCACGGACTTGGCAACGAAGGGGTAGGTACGCGAGCCGTGAATCACTTCGGTTGGCGTCGTCACCTTGGCCAGCGAAGGCCACAGGCGCCGCGGGAAGGAACCGAAGATATCGGCCTCGCGGCTGGGTCGACACTTGAGCTCGACACAGCCCTCGACATCCTTCAGTGCATGCTCGATATAGGCGTCGAACGCTGCCTCGTCCCAACCACGGAACATGCCACGGCCATGCAGTGCGGCATGCGCGCTGGCACGATCCGGCCATTGCCGGCGACGCTTCTGCGCCTTTTTCGCCATACCGGTGCGCTGCGCCAGACCGACCACATCGGACAGCGCCATCACGCCGATCATCGCCGGGCTGAACAGCACCGGATCGAGCAGCACAGCACGGCGGAACAGCTCGGGATGGCGCGCCAGAATCAAGCTGGTAAGCACGCCGCCAAAGCTGTGGCCAAGGGCGAAGTGCGGTACTTCACCGAACGACCCACGCAGGGCAGCAAAGGCTTCCACCGCCAGCTCGGCGCTGCGGTTCCAGCCGTGAAAGCGGCCGCCATGGTCACTGTCACCATGGCCCTGCAAATCGCTCAGCCAGAGGTCGAAGTCCTCGGCCAGCAGCGCCAGCAGCGGCGTGTAGACACGCCCGCAATAGCCATTGCCGTGCAGGAAATGCAGCAGCGGCTTGCCCGACGGCGGCGTGTGCCAGCCGCGCAGGGTGAAGCCGGCAGAGGTGTCATGAGACCAGGACAGCAGTTGCATTGAGGTTATCCACAGCGACGAAAGCGCGGCGAGTTTATCAGTCTGTCGCAGGGATTCGGCAGGTGGCGAAGGAGGCAGTCAGCACGTCGACGTTCTGTGCCTGATCGAAGATCAACTCCAGCCGCGAATCCTTGCGCCATTCACTTGCGCCCCAGGCCTCCGGCGCTTGCCCCCGCAAGGCATTCAACGAGTGCCAGCCTTCTGCGCCGTGCAGCACGGCCTTGGCTCTGCGCCAACCCAGCTTCTGAAGCCAGCGGCGGACCTGCTCGAGGTCGAAGCATTGGCTCGGGTGCCAGCGCCAGCCAATGCTCCAGCCCTCGACCTGATCCTGCACCAGGCAGATCGGCTCGGCGGCATTGCGCCAGATCTGCGCCAGGCCAGGTGCAGCTGCGGGTAACTCGGCGCTCACCTCGATGGGCGAGGCCTGCGCCGCCAGTCCCGGCAACAGGGCCAGGTCGAGCCGACCCTGCGCGGTCCAGTGCAGCGGCATGGATGGCAGATCGGTAGCAATCCGCGCTCGCGCCTCGGCGTCCAAGCCTTCGCTCTTGTTCAACAGCAGCAAGCCGGTCTCATCCAGCGCCTGACGCTGCACGTCCGGCAGCGGCTGACCGCTAGCCAGCGCGGCAGCATCCACCACCATCAGTGCCGGTTGCACGGCCAACACACCGAGCCAGGGCGGCTGACGCAATTGCGCCAGCAACTGCGCCGGATGCCCCAGGCCGGACGGCTCGATCAACAGACGGTCGGGCCTGGCCTTGCGCAGCAGGCGCCCGAGGCCAACCTGAAACGGCGCGCCATTGACGCAGCACAGGCAACCACCTGCCACTTCGGCCATGGCGATACCGTCGTCGCCTTGCTCGAGCAAGGCGGCGTCCAGGCCTATCTGGCCGAATTCGTTGATCAGCACCGCCCAGCGCTCGCCCGCCGCTTTCTGCGCCAGCAGGTGACGGATCAACGTGGTCTTGCCGGCACCGAGCGGGCCGGCAATGAGGTGGGTAGGGATTTGACTGAGCATGAAGGTATGTTCGGTGGTTCGCCAGACAAGTGCCAGCACAGACTGCAAAGAAGCGGCATGTTAGATTCGCCGGCAGTTTTTCGGGAGTCGAAACGATGCGTGCATGGCTGTTGCTGTTTTCCCTGCTGCCGGGCCTGGCCCTGGCCGAAGCCTGCGTGGTGCATAGTCAGGCCGAGCGTCTGGATGTGAAGGTCTGCCAGGAGAACCGCAACATCCCCGCCACGCTGTTTCGTGAGGGCTTCTGCCAGCCGCAGTTGCAAGGCCAGACGGTCGAGGTGGAGTTCGTCGAGCAGTGCCCCAAGGGTGCCCACGGCGTCTGCCAGAACGCGCGCGCCGGTAGTGGTATGTACCTGCAGGACATCCACTACTACGGCGTGGCCAGCGACGCGTTGTACCTGGAGCCGGCCTGCACCAGCCAGTATCAGGGCACGTGGATCAAACCCTGAACACTCGCCCAGCGAGAAAACAGGCCACTGCTGACATCAAAGCGTCATCCAAAGAGCGCCTAATGGCTGCGGGTACCTCACGTAACCCTCATGTCGAGTCACGCGTCGACATGATCTCTTGGTGCTTAAGGCCGGGGCAGTCGCTCCGGCCTATTTTTTAGTGGTTCCCCGCTATCCGTAGGGTGCGCTGTGCGCACCAGCAAACGCCTCGGTGTTCACGGTGCGCACAGCGCACCCTACGCAACGCGGCTTCGCGCGACTCAGGCCAACCAGTCCAAGGTCAACAGCAAGCGTCGCTGCCCGGCAGGTGGTTGCGGCGAACGGTGAATCAACCCACGCCCCTCGTTACCCCGCCACTTCTCGCCCTTGGCCAGCGCTACATGGCCGGCGTCGAGACGCTGGATCAACGCCTCGTCCTGCGGCTCTTCATCCGGCTGACCGAGCTTGCTGCGCGGCATAGCGCCCTCCTCCAGCCAGTCGCTGCCGACACCGGCATAGCTGGTGATCAGCCGCACTGGCACATGGTCGACGTGAAAACGCGGGCACATGGCCTTGTCCAGCGCGCGCAAGCGCAGGCCGATGCGCTCGGCATCGAGCAGACAGGCGTAGGCCCGCACCAGCCAGGCCACGTCGGCGAGAAAGGCCGCCTGGCCCGGCAGATCGGCGTACTGCGCCACCAGACCATCGAGGTTCGGCTCGCTGTCCGCGCGCGGCAGCTCCAGGGTCATGGACTGCGCCAGCGGTTCACCTTGCGCCAGTAGCCCGTCGGCGAAGTCGGCGATCTGCGCCGGCAGGCGGCGCTGCCAGACGGCCAGATTGACGCCGTCATGCAGCACCTCGCTGAGCACCTGAATATCCTCGCCCAGCACCTGCCGGGACACTTTCGGCAACTGCAGGGCGAACATCAGGCGGCCTCCTGCTGCCAGGCCCCGAAGGGGTCAGCGAGCAGGCGCCAGGCTTCCGGGCCACCGGCCATTTCCTCGTCGCTGAGCAGGCAGGCGTCCAGCTCGGCGGTCAGCCGCGCGAAGTCGATGTTCTGGCCAATGAACACCAGCTCCTGACGGCAGTCGCCGACCTCGGCACTCCAGTGCTTCATGATCGTCTGCAGACCTTCCTCGTCCTGCGGCCAGTGCTGCTTGGGCACGAAGCGCCACCAGCGCCCGGCCAGACCATGGCGCATCAGCCCGCCGGCCTGCGACCAGCTGCCAGCCTCCTGATATTTGCTGGCCAGCCAGAAAAAGCCCTTGGAGCGCAGCAGGCGGCCATTGCGCCATTCCTGAGAGAGGAAGTCGAAGAAACGTTGCGGATGGAACGGCCGGCGCGCACGGTAAGCGCTGGAGGCGATGCCATATTCCTCGGTTTCCGGCACGTGCTCGCCACGCAGTTCCTTGAGCCAACCCGGTGCCTGCGAGGCGCGGTCGAAGTCGAAGCGGCCGGTGTCGAGGATCTTGTCCAGGGCGATCTGCCCCATGCTCATGGCCTGGATGTCGGCGTGGGTGTTGAGCCCGCGCAGGATGGCCATCAACTCCTCGCGCTCGGCCTGGCTGATCAGGTCGATCTTGCTGATGAGGATGACGTCGGCGAACTCCACCTGCTCGATCAGCAGGTCGGTGATCGAGCGTTCGTCCTCCTCGTCCAGGGTTTCGCCACGGCTGGCCAGGCTGTCTGCCTCATGGAAATCGCGCAGGAAGTTCACCCCGTCGACCACCGTGACCATGGTGTCCAGCCGCGCCAGGTCGGACAGGCTGCGCCCCTGCTCGTCGCGGAAGGTGAAGGTCTCGGCCACCGGCAGCGGCTCGCTGATGCCGGTGGACTCGATCAGCAGGTAGTCGAAGCGGCCTTCGCTGGCCAGGCGGCTGACCTCGTCGAGCAGGTCTTCGCGCAGGGTGCAGCAGATGCAGCCGTTGCTCATTTCAACCAGCTTCTCTTCGGCACGGTTGAGGCTGACGTCCTGCTGGACGGTGGCACCGTCGATGTTGATTTCGCTCATGTCGTTGACGATCACCGCGACCTTGCGGCCTTCGCGATTCTTCAGCACATGGTTGAGCAGGGTGCTCTTGCCGGCGCCGAGAAAGCCGGACAGCACGGTAACGGGTAGACGCTGATTCATGGGGGTGTTCCTCGTTCAGTCACGGTCACGCTGATGTTTTTCGCGCTGCTCCTGGCGCTCCTTGGCTTCGATGCACAGGGTCGCGGTGGGGCGCAGCAGCAAGCGCTTCAGGCCGATGGGTTCGCCGGTCTCGGCGCACCAGCCGTATTCGCCACGCGCCAGGCGTTCGAGCGCCTGGTCGATCTTGTCCAGCAGCTTCTTTTCCCGCTCCAGCAGGCGCAGCTGCCACTGGCGCTGTTCCTCGGCGGCGCCGATATCGGCGACGTCGCTGCTGATCTCGGGTTGGCGCAGCTCGGTGAATTCCTCGTCGATGCGCGCCTGCAACTCGGCACGCTGGGTCAGCAGCAGCTCGCGGAAGAACTGCTGTTGGGCATCGTTCATGTAGTCATTGGCTGGCTGGGCCAGCAGTTCGGCTTCGGTGGTCGCGGTCAGGGTCATGGCAAATCGGCTAGCTTGTTTTAATTGTTATAACATAACATTTATTTCTGAAAGCAACCCACGGATTTGCGATGAACGAACAGCCTCTGCCGGATATTGCCGCCCAAGCCACCCACCATGAGCTGCCGCTGGACTGGGTCGGCATGGCCGGCATCGCCCTGCCCATTCGTCTGGCGGACGCCGCCGTGACCGCCAGCGTCGATATCGGCGTGAGCCTCGACGATGCCGGCGCGCGCGGCATCCACATGTCGCGCCTATACCTGGCGGCGCAGCGGCTGGTGCATCAGCCATTGAACGTGCCGGCGGTGTTGCAGGTGCTGGACGACTGCCTGAGCAGTCACCAGGAGCTGTCCGACAGCGCCACCCTGACTCTGCGCGGCGAGGTACCACTCAAGCGTCCGGCGCTGGTCAGCCCATTGAACGGTTGGAAGGGCTACCCCTTCGAGGTACGTGCTCGTCAGGACGGTCGCGGCGTGAACATCGAATTACAGGTCGAGGTCGGTTACTCCTCCACCTGCCCTTGCTCGGCGGCGCTGGCACGGCAGCTGATCCAGCAACGCTTCGCCTGGGACTTTCCCGACCAGCAGGTGGATTACTCCAGCGTGCTCGACTGGCTCGGCTCGACCCAGGGTATCGTCGCCACCCCGCACAGCCAGCGCAGCACGGCGACCCTGCAACTGCGCCTGGCGCCCGACTGCATCGAACTGCCCGTGCTGGCACTGATCGATAGCGCCGAACACGCCCTCGGCACACCGGTACAAACGGCTGTAAAACGCGCCGACGAACAGGCCTTTGCCCTTGCCAACGGACAGAACCTGATGTTCTGCGAAGACGCCGCACGCCGTTTGCACCGCGCCCTGCGCCAGTTGCCGCAGGCCAGCGCCTTCCGCCTCAAGGTCGTCCACGCGGAAAGCCTGCACGCCCACGACGCGGTGGCCGAAAGCAGCTGGAATTGGTGTTGAACAGGCATGCGGTGGGCGCTGTGGCTATCCTGAGCGGGTAACGGCCATTCCCGGAGCGGCTGCTTGATCGGCCTGGAACCGGGCAAAGCCGGCGGCGTCTGTGCTTAGATAGACGCCCACGCTGTAAAGGACACCGCATGCAGATCGAACTGATCGAGATCCGCGACCACCTGAATCGCTACGCCCCCTTCGACAACCTGCCGGAACAAACTCTCGACGAGATCGCCCGCCAGGTGCAGGTGGGCTACTTCAAGGCCGGTAGCGAAATCCTCGCCGTCGGTGCGCCGATCCACGAGCTGCATTACGTGCGCAGCGGCGCGGTGGAAATCCACCGGCGTGGCGGCGAACTGCACAACCGCCTCACCGAGGGCGACATCTTCGGCCAGGCCGGCCTGCTGCGCGGCAACAAGGTACGCCTGGGTGCCACCGCGATCGAAGACAGCCTGATCTACTTCATCCCCGGCGCGCTGTTCCATCAGCTCTGCGAGCAGTTCGACAGCTTCGCCGACTTCGTCGAAGCCGAAGGCCAGTCGCGTCTGAAATCCGCCCTGGAAGACAGCCACGGCAAGGCCAGCGAGCTGATGAAGATCAAGGTGCGCAAGCTGATCTCGCGCAGTGCGATCAGCGTGCCGCTGGATACGCCGATCCAGCAGGTAGCGCAGGTGATGACCGAACACAGCGTATCCTCGGTGATCGTCGTCGACCCCGGCACGCGCTGGCCCGACCCGAGTCAGGTGGAGGTGGCCGACCAGCAGAGCCAGGTCATGGCCGGCATCCTCACCGACCGCGACCTGCGCACCCGCGTGGTCGCCGCCGGCCTGCCCAGCGATACCCCGGTCAGCCAGATCATGACGCCCAACCCCATCACCCTGCAGGCCGACGACTCGGTGTTCGAGGCCATGCTGTGCATGCTGCGCAACAACATCCACCATCTGCCGGTGCTGCATCGCCGCCGCCCGGTGGGCGTGGTGGCGCTGGCCGACATCATCCGCTACGAGTCACGCAGCAGCCTGTATCTGGTCAACGGCATCTTCAACAAGACCTCGGTGGACGGCCTCAAGAGCCTGCTGCCGGACCTGCGCGCCACCTTCGTACGCATGGTCGCCGACGACGCCAGCGCGCACATGGTCGGCAGCGCCATGAGCGGTATCGGCCGCGCCTTCAGCCAGCGCCTGCTGGAGCTGGCCGAACAGAAGCTCGGTCCGCCCCCGGTGCCCTACTGCTTCATGGCTGCCGGCTCCATGGCCCGCGACGAGCAACTGCTGCTCACCGACCAGGATAACGCCCTGGTGCTCGACGACCGCTTCGATGCAGATGAGCACGACGCCTACTTCGCCGAACTGGCGCAGTTCGTCAGCGACGGTCTGGCCGCCTGCGGCTACAGCTACTGCAAGGGCGGCATCATGGCCACCAATCCCAGATGGCGGCAGCCGCTGAAGGTGTGGCGGCAGTACTTCAGCGAGTGGATCGAGCGGCCCAACCCGGAAACCCTGCTCAACGCCAGCATCTTCTTCGACCTCGACGGCCTCTCCGGCGAAACCGAGCTGGTGGAAAACCTCAAGGACCTGCTGGCACAGAAGGCCAGCGCCAGTCCCGCTTTCCTCGCCGCGCTGGCACGTAATGCGCTCAACCGCACGCCGCCGCTGGGCTTCTTCCGCACCTTCGTGATGGAAACCGACGGCCGCCACCGCAACATCATCAACCTCAAGGGCCGCGGTACTGCGCCGCTTACCGACCTGATCCGCGTACACGCCCTGGCTTGTGGTTCCAAGGCACAGAACTCGCTGGATCGCCTCGACGCCATCGCCGCCACCAAACTGTTGCCCAAGGAAGCGCTGGAGCACCTGCGCTACGCCTTCGAGTTCCTCAGCCTGGTGCGCGTGCGCCACCAGGCCCGTGAAGTAGAGGCCGGCAACGCGCCAAGCAACTACATCGAGCCGGAACAGTTCAGCGCCAGCGAACGCCAGCACCTCAAGGAAGCCTTCCAGGTGATCAGCAACGCGCAGAAGTTCCTGCGCTTTCGCTACCCGGCGCAACCGGCGAGCCGTCCACGATGAGTGAGCGCGCGGCCCAAGACTGGCCGCAACTGTTCGCCAGCCTCGCCGACAGCAGCCGCGACCCGCGCCTGCGCGCCTACTACGGCGCCGGCTGCGTCGCGGCCGATACGCCGCTGCAGGATGTCCCGCTGGTGGCACTGGACGTGGAAACCACCGGCCTCGACCCGCGTGAGCACGCCATCGTCAGCCTTGGCCTGGTACCGCTGAGCCTGCAACGCATACGCTGCAGCGAGGCGCGCTATTGGGTGGTCAAGCCCACCGGCGAGTTGAACGCCGAATCGGTCACCTTCCACCACATTACCCACAGCGACATCCGCCACGCCCCACGCCTGGCCAGTGTGCTCGACGAACTGCTCGAAGCCCTGGCCGGCAAGGTGGTGGTGGCGCACTACCGTAATATCGAGCGCAGCTTCCTTGACCAGGCCGTGCGCCAGCACCTGGGCGAAGGGCTGATCTTCCCCATCATCGACACCATGGAGCTGGAAGCCCGCCTGCATCCCAAACGCACCGTAAGCTGGTGGGATCGCCTGCGCGGTCGTGAGCCCACCTCCATCCGCCTGGCCGACAGCCGCCTGCGCTATGGCCTTCCGCTCTACTCCGCACACCATGCGCTGACCGACGCGCTGGCCTGTGGAGAACTGCTGCAAGCGCAGGTGGCGAGGCACTGCCCGGCGCATACGCCGGTTGGGGAGCTCTGGAGCTGATTGCCCCGGCGCGGCGCTTCTATTCGCGTATTCGCGCATGCCGGGCGCTGCTGGCGCACGGGCCGATCTCATCGCATGGACACGTCAGGGCAAATGCTCTAGCGTCTGTCCCGGCTGAAGCGCAGCTCGAGTGCTGCGCCAAGCACTGCCACAGGACTGCTCATCAAAGGGACTTCATGAAAAAAACCTTGCCCGTCATCATCCTCGCGTCTTTTCTCCTGGCCGCCTGCGCATCGCTCTCCAACCTGCCAAAGCCGGAACAAAGCGAATATTTCACGACCCTCGGCGGTGGGTTCGTGATCACGCTGGGCAATCCGCCCACCTATCGCTACGGGGTAAACCTGGTCATCACCAAGACCCTGCCGGAAAGTGCCTACGCGGTGGTCGAGTTCCAGAACCCAGCCGACAGCTTGCAGCCGTTTGTCCTGGCGGGCCCCCTCGAAGACCTGAAGAAAATAACGCCATCGCCCTACCCCAACGTGTGGGTGCTGACCTCACCCGCCGTACAGAGCATCTCTGCACACACGAATTACGCCGTGATCGCCAGCATCTATTCCGATAGCAACCGGCAAACGCTGACCGCGAGGCACACGCAGTTGGTCAACTCCGAATACATCGAGAACTGACGGAAGGCATTGAGTGCCCGAAGACGGCGGCCGATGCAGTTTCCCTGTCGTCGTCAGCCCGGGCAGCACTGCGCCCCGCGTTCATTTCGTTGCAGGCACGCGTCATGGTGAGACTCAGAATTGGCTCGATACCGGTGAACGAGAACTTCGATCCTCTCGCCGGCAACTGGACCCCGTGCAAGGAACCCAAGCCGTGGGTATCAACCTGGCTCATTGCGGTTCCCCTGAGCCTTCTGCTGGCGGTCAGCTTTGCCGTGATGCTATTCAGGCTCACCCCCATCGATCTTCAGGGCCTGACGTTTTACAAGCTGCTGTTGCTCTATACAGGGCTTGTCATCACTCACGAGGCGATACACGCCATAATGCAACCCGACCGGGGTACATCTGCGCTAACCACGCTGGGCTTCTGGCCGTCTCATCTGGTCTTCTACGCCCATTATGACGGTGAACGAAGCCGCGCCAATTTCCTGTTCGGCCTGGTCAGCCCTTTCCTGCTGCTTTCGGTAGTTCCCATGCTCCTGGCAATCGCCTTCCAGACGAATGCATGGTGGGTGGGAGCGCTGATCTTGGGGAATGCGGTCGCGTCCAGCGTCGATCTGTTCGGTTTTTTCGCGGTGCTGCTGGGAACCCCGAAGAACAGCCAGGTCATCAATAACGGTTGGTACACCTATTGGCGCTTGCGCAGCTAGAGTGAGCGCCATTCATTCACGGCAGCACAGGCACACGCCCATGAATCGCCGCAAGAAGATCAAACAACTGCTCGAAGCTCACGCCAAGAAGGCCAATGCCAAGCTCGCACCCAAAAGCAACAAACCCAAGTACGTCAGCAAAGCTGACAGGGCGAAGTTGGAGGCTGAAGCGGCTCAAGAGCCTGTCACTCCCGCTGAGTAGAAGTCGGCAAACGGACAGTTTGATCGTTCCCACGCAGAGCGTGGGTACCATCACAAGCACCCTCTCCCCCGGCCCCTCGGCGTGGGCATCCTGCGTTGCTCTATCTCCTGCATCCATGCAGTCGTCTCCCATGAATGGGAGAGGCTAGCAAAAGCCTTGCGGCTAAAGCGGACTGCCGCCCAGCCGGTCCTGCCCGGCGGGATGGCGTTAGCCGAGGACCTTGTCGGCGGTGTACACCGCCTCGTCGAGAAACACGTTCACCGCCGGGTGATCACGCTCGCCCTTGCGGTAGGCGAGAAATACGCCGCGCTGGATATCCGGCAGCAGCGGAACGGCGGTGACGCCAGGTAGCGTTCGTACCAGGCGCAGGCCGGAGACGATGGAGATGGAGTTGCCCGAAGCGACCATGGCCGCGACCATCTCGAAGCCGGCGCAGTGCGCGTTGATGCGCGGCGCGTAGCCCGAGCGGCGGCACAGGTTGGTGATGAATTCGCCGAAGGAGCTGCCGGTGGAGTCCAGCGCCCAGGCTTCGTCGCGCAGCTCGGCGATGGTCAGGCTGTCGCGCCGGGCCAGTGCATGGTCGATGGGCAGCAGCACGTGCAGTTGATCCTGGGTCAGGGGAATCAGTGCGTAGTTCTCGCGGTTCTCGTCGGGCTGCACGGCCAGGTCATCGATCACCGCCACGTCGATCTGCCAGGCGCCGAGGGCGCTGAGGCTTTCCTGCGGTTCCAGCTCCAGCACCACCACGTTCAGCCGAGGATAGGCGCTACGCAACGCGCGCACGGTTTCCGCGATCACCGCCACGGCGATCGAAGGGAAGGCTGCCACGCGCAGTTCACCGGCGATTTCGCCGCGCAGCAGCGCCAGCTCCGAGCGCGCTTCGTCGAGCACCATGAGGATGCGCTCGGCATGCGCCACCAACCGTTCGCCAGCCGGGGTCAGGACCACGCCGCGCCCGCGTCGCTCGATCAGCTCCATATCCGCCTCGCGTTCGAGCTGGGCAACCTGCTGTGATACGGCCGAAGGCGTCAGGTGCAGCGACTCGGCGGCGGCCGCCATGGTGCGGCAGCGGGCCAGTTCACGCAGGGTGCGCAGGCGGGTGATGTCCATGGCGCGATCTCAATAGTTAAGGGTCGCTAACGAATAGGTTAAAAATAAATCAGTATACATAATGATATGGCCGGCCTTAGATAGAGATATCCACACGCGCTGAACCGGGCGCGTGGTTCACCCACATGAAGGCATCGCTGAAAACCCGGTTTTCAGCCGTGCCCACAGAAGAAGAATCTCGCCATGGCTATCAGCGTTTTCGACCTGTTCAAAGTCGGTATCGGCCCCTCCAGTTCCCACACCGTCGGCCCGATGCGGGCGGCCGCGCTGTTCACCCACGCCCTGGAAAACCACGGCCACATGCCGCAGGTGACCCGTGTCGCCGCCGAGCTGTATGGCTCTCTGGGCGCCACCGGCAAGGGCCACGGCAGTGACAAGGCGGTGCTGCTCGGCCTCAGCGGCTACGAGCCGGACACCGTCGACGTGGATCAGGTGCCCGGCTACATCGAGGCCATTCGCCGCGACAAGCGCATCCTCCTGGCCGGCAAGCACTCCGTCGCCTTCGACGAGAAGGCTGACCTGAAGATGTTCCGCAAGGCGCTGCCGCTCCACGCCAACGGCCTGCGCTTCGCCGCCTTCGATGCCACTGGCATTCAGGTGCACGAGGCCACCTATTACTCGGTGGGCGGCGGCTTCGTGGTCAGCGAGGCAATTCTCGCCGACGGCTCCAAGCACAAGGTCATCGCCCCGGATGCCACCAGCCTGCCGCTGCCGTTCAGCAGTGGTGCCGACCTGCTGCGCCTGGCGCGCGAGAACGGCATCGGCATCGCCGAGGTGATGCGCCGCAACGAACGCCACTGGCGCAGCGACGAAGAGACCGATGCCGGCCTGCTGGAAATCTGGAAGGTGATGCAGGCCTGCGTCGACCGTGGCTGCCGCACCGAGGGCATCCTGCCGGGCGGCTTCAAGGTGCGCCGCCGTGCCGCAATCCTGGCGCGCAAGCTGGGCGGTTTCCAGCGCAGCTACCTGGAAGACCCGCTGCGCATGCTCGACTGGGTGAACCTCTGGGCCCTCGCGGTGAACGAGGAGAACGCCGCCGGTGGTCGCGTGGTCACCGCGCCAACCAACGGCGCCGCCGGCATCATCCCGGCAGTGCTGCACTACTACGCCAACGCCATTTCCGGCGCCAGCGAGCGCGGCATCATCGATTTCCTGCTCACCGCCGGCGCCATCGGCATCCTGTACAAGGAAAACGCCTCGATCAGCGGCGCCGAGGTCGGCTGCCAGGGTGAAGTCGGCGTGGCCTGTTCGATGGCGGCCGGCGCGCTGTGCGCGGTACTTGGCGGCACCCCGGAGCAGGTCGAGAACGCCGCAGAAATCGGCATGGAGCACCACCTGGGCCTGACCTGCGACCCGGTCGGCGGCCTGGTGCAGATCCCCTGCATCGAGCGCAACGCCATCGCTTCGGTCAAAGCCATCAACGCCGCGCGCATGGCGCTGTACGGCGATGGCTCGCACTACGTAAGCCTGGACAAGGTGATCAAGACCATGCGCGAGACCGGCGCAGACATGCTGACCAAGTACAAGGAAACCGCCCGTGGCGGCCTGGCGGTGAATATCATCGAGTGCTGATGCACGACCGCCAGATACGAAAACGCCGCGGACCCTGACAGGTTCGCGGCGTTTTTTGTTTGTGGCTCGCTCCCTTCTCCCATCAATGAAAGAGGGGGGCAGACCGCGTCGCGTCTATCGAGGCTCGCTCATCAGGCCTTTGACGATCGAGATACAGCCCACCAGCAACACGATGGTGAACGGCAGGCCCGTCGACACGGCCATGGCCTGCAGCGCAACCAGACCGCCGCCGAGCAGCAGGGCGATGGCGATCACGCCCTCTATGCTGGCCCAGAACACGCGCTGCGGTACCGGCGCGTTGACCTTGCCGCCCGCGGTGATGGTGTCGATCACCAGCGAGCCGGAGTCCGACGAGGTGATGAAGAACACCACCACCAGCACGATGCCGATGAACGAGGTGATACCGGTCAGCGGCATTTCACCGAGCATGCTGAACAGCTTCAGCTCGAGGCCGGCTTCCTGCGCGCCAGTGAAACCATCGACCAGCAGTTGGTTGATGGCGGTGCCACCGAAGGCGGTCATCCACAGCACCGAGACCAGCGACGGCACCAGCAGCACGGCAACGAGGAATTCACGCACGCTGCGACCACGGCTGACGCGGGCGATGAACATGCCCACGAACGGCGACCAGCTGATCCACCAGGCCCAGTAGAAGGCGGTCCAGCCCTGGCTGAAGTTGGCGTCTTCACGGCCGACCGGGTTGGACAACGCCGGCAGGTACTGCAGGTAGGCGCCGAGGTTCTTGAAGAAGTCGGTGAAGATCACCAGGGTCGGCCCGGCGATGATGATGAACAGCAGCAGGGCCATGGCCAGGCCCATGTTGATCTCCGACAGGCGCTTGACCCCCTTGTCGAGGCCGGCAACCACCGAGGCCAGGGCAATCAGGGTGATGGCGACGATCAGCAGTACCTTGGTGGTGTCCGTGGCCGGGATGCCGAACAGGTACTCCACACCCGCAGCCGCCTGCTCCGCGCCCAAACCCAGCGAAGTGACCAGACCGAACAGGGTGGCGAACACCGCGAGAATGTCGACGATATGCCCTGGCCAGCCCCAGACGCGCTCGCCGAGGATCGGGTAGAAGATCGAGCGGATCGACAGCGGCAGGCCCTTGTTGAAAGAGAACAGCGCCAGCGCCAGCGCGACAATGGCGTATATCGCCCAGGGGTGCAGGCCCCAGTGGAAGATGGTCGCGGCCATGCCCAGGCGCACGGCTTCCTCGGCGTTGCCGGCGGCGCCACCAAGTGGTGCCCAGTCGGTGCGCACACCGTCCTCACCCACGGTGATGCCGCCCATCGCCGAGCTGTAGTGCGACATGGGTTCGGACACACCGTAGAACATCAGACCGATACCCATACCGGCAGCGAACAGCATGGAGAACCAGCCCATGTAGGTGTAGTCGGGAGTCGCGTCCTTGCCGCCGATACGCACCTTGCCCAGTGGCGAAAGGATCAGACCTATACAGAGGATGACGAAGATGTTGGCGGCGCCGATGAAGAACCAGGCCATGTGGTGGGTGAGCCAGTCGCGCAGCCCGCTGAACAGCGGCTCGATCTGGTTCTGTAGGGCCAGGGCGAGGATCACGAAAATCACCGCGACGATCGCGGAGATGGTGAAAACCTTGCCATGAATGTCGAGGGCGAAGACGAACTGCCCTTTGATGTTGTCCTGACCGATGACGTAATCGGTGTCGATCAGATTGGCTTCACCGGTCGGTGCCGGGATGCCTTCGTGGGTTTCCGCTGCGGATGGCGGGGTCGTGTCATGCGAAGGGACGTTTCCCATACGAGGCGTACTCCTTGATGTGTTTTGGGCTCGCTAAGCCGAACGTGAACAGGACGGATGCCCTCCTCCAATTAAAGACGACCTGCAAACGGGTCGAACCGGAAAGGGTAACACATGAATTCCGCTCACTCAGACTCACAGACACATGAGAGTCCTGAATAATTCCTCGAAAGGTGGCAATTTGCCCGACACTGCCATTCGCCAGGTAGCCATGGCAGGATGCTCGCGAACGCTGCATAACCCCCGTGGTCAGCTGCACACAGCCTGTGCAAAGGAAGACCCTGCATGCCTGCGGATTTCGGCATTCCCCATCTGTTCGCCTACCTGATCGCCACCATTCACGCCCTTGGCGTATTGGCCGCGATCCACGCCGTGCTGACCGTGCGCACCGCCCAAGGCGCGCTGGCCTGGGGTCTGTCGCTGTTCTTCATGCCCTACCTGACGCTGCTGCCGTACCTGGTGTTCGGCCGCAGCCGCTTCGATGCCTACGTCAAGGCGCGGCGCCAGGCCGACAAGGAAATGCACCACGCCATGGCCGAACAGGACTGGCGCCCCTGGGTCGAGGAAGCCAAGGCGGCGCACCTGTCGCCGGCCTACGACCGACTGCGCGCGCTGCCGCGCCTGTCGCATCTGCCCGGCCTGATCGGCAACCGCGTCGAACTGCTGATCGACGGCGAAGCCACCTTCGCCGCCATCTTCGCAGCCCTGGCCAGCGCCCAGCAGGTGATCCTGCTGCAATTCTTCATCATCCGCGATGACCGCCTCGGCCGGCGCCTGCAAGACGTACTGCTGGAGCGCGCCGCCGCAGGCGTACAGGTGCATGTGCTGTATGACGGCGTCGGCAGCCATTCGTTGTCCGCCGCCTTCATTGATCGCCTGCGCCGCGGCGGCGTGCAGATACACGCCTTCCCCACGCGCTCCGGACTGTTCAATCGCTTTCAGCTGAATTTCCGCAACCACCGCAAGATCGTCGTGGTCGACGGCGAGATCGGCTTTCTCGGCGGACTCAACGTCGGCATCGAATACCTCGGGCAGAAACCACCGCTGGCCCCCTGGCGCGATACCCACGTCGAAGTGCGCGGGCCCGTGGTGGCCAGCCTGCAGGAAGCCTTCGCCGAGGACTGGTACTGGGCCTGCCAGAAGCTGCCACCGCTGCTGATGCCGAGCAAGCAGGACGAGCCCGGCCTGCTCTGCCAGGTGATCGCCAGTGGCCCGGCCGATCCGCAGGAAACCTGCTCGCTGCTGTTCGTCGAAGCGATTCATGCAGCGCGCGAGCGGGTGTGGCTGAGCAGCCCCTACTTCGTGCCCGACGAGGCGCTGTTCGCCGCACTGCGCCTGGCGGTGATGCGCGGCGTGGACGTGCGCCTGCTGCTGCCGTCACGCCCCGATCACCGCATTGTCTATGCCGCCTCCAGCCTGTATGCCTTCGAGGCGCTGCGCGCCGGCGTGCGCATCTTCCGTTACCAACCGGGGTTCCTGCACCAGAAGGCGCTGCTGATCGACCACGATGTCAGCATGCTGGGCAGCGCCAACCTGGACAACCGCTCCTTCCGCCTGAATTTCGAGGCCAGCCTGCTGACCTTCGACGAGGGCTTCAACGCCCTGGTAGCGAACATGCTGGAGGAAGACTTCAGCCTCTCACGCGAGCTGGTCAACGCCGACCGGCGCAACCTGCACCGCCTGCAGCAACTGGGCATGCGCGTAGCGCGGCTGATCTCGCCGATTCTCTGAGGCACGGCTATGGTTAGGGTGCCAACCGCTGTTAGCTGTCAGCGAGAACCTGCACGCCATGACCAAGTGCTTTGCCCTGCTGCTCTGCCTGTTCGTCCTGCCCGCTCTGGCGCAGGAGGAGATTCACGTCGGTGTCGAACTGCAGCCCTATCAGCCTTACTCGGATGTGGAGAACGGCGAATACCGTGGCTATGCGCGCGATCTGCTGGACGCCTTCGCCGCCGAGCATGGCTATCGCTTCGTCTACATGCCGCTGCCGGTCAGGCGCCTGCTCGGTGACTTTCTGTCCGGCCGGGTCGACCTCAAGTTCCCCGATCACCCGCAATGGAACGCCGACCAGAAGGCCGGCCATGACATTCACTACAGCGCCCCGGCAGCGCCCTATGTAGATGGCATCCTGGTCAAGCCGCAGCACCTCGGTCAGGGCCAGCAACGTATCGAACTGCTCGGCACGCAGAACGGCTTCACGCCCTGGCCCTATCTGCCGGACATCCGCGCCGGGCACATACGCCTGATCCAGGCCAACCAGATCGACTCGTTGCTGCGCATGGCAAGCAGTGACCGCGTCGACGCTGTCTACCTCAACCCCAGGGTAGTGGCTCACCAACTCAGGCAGATGCGCATGGCAGCCGACAGCCTGGTGTTCGACCCGCAACTGCCGCACGTGGAAGATCACTACTACCTGTCGAGCATCCACCATCCGCAACTGATCGAGGCGTTCAACCGTTTTCTCGAAGAACGGGCAGAGCTGGTGGGGGAAATTCGCCGCCGCCACGGGCTGTGAGTCGGCCCGTGGCGTGGCGGCGGCTCAGTACTTCCAGCTGACGCTCACGCTGGCATTACGCGGTGCGCCGTAGTAGGCCTGAGTCCAGTACAGGCTGCTCAGGTACTTCTCGTCGGTGAGGTTGTTGAGGTTGGCCGACACGCTCCAGTTCGGGTCGATATCGTAGCTGGCCATCAGGTCGACCACGGCGTAGGCATCCTGCTCGGCAATACCGTTGTGAGTGTCGTCCTGCCAACGCACAGCAGCGCCAACCTTGAGTTTGTCCATCGCTGGAACACGATAGGTGGCAGCGGTCTTGACCATGTGCTTGGGCGAGTAGGTGACCCCGTGCGAGCCATCGGCATTGGTGATGTCGACGAAGGTGTAGCCCGCATTCAGCTCCAGCCCCTGAATGGGCTGGCCGGAAATCTCGATCTCGTAGCCTTCGCTGGTCAGCCCCTCGACCGCGCGGTAATAGGCGCGGCCACCGATGGTGCCCGCCTGTTGGGCGAAGTTGTCCTGCTCGGTGCGGAATACGGCCAGCGCCACGTTGACCTTATCGTCGAACAGCTCGCCCTTGATGCCCACCTCGTAGTTCACACCCTCTACCGGCGCCAGGCGCGAGCCTGCAGCATTGGTTTTGGTCTGCGGATCGAAGATCTCGGTATAGCTGGCATAGACCGAATACTGATCGGTGATGTCGTAGACCACGCCCGCGTAGGGCACCACCTTGCCGCTGTTCTTCGAGTTTTTCTCTACACCGTAGTTGGTACCGTTACTTTTCACGTCGACGACACGGGTACCGGTGATCAAGCTCAAGTTATCGGTCAGGCTCCAACGCGCGGCACCGTACATGCTCGTCATGCGGTCGGTGAAGTCACTGCCATTGGTGGGCAGATCATTCAGCGGCCTGCCAATGTCGCCATTCCACTCCTCCAGTGGCGGCAGAGCTGTACCTCTCGTGGAGTCATAGTAGGAAATATCGCTCAATTCCGAACGCGACCAGCTGGCGCCCAAGGCGGCCTCATGCTGGCGGCCAGCCAGGTTGAATGGTCCACTGGCCTGCACATCGACGATCAGCTGCTTGTTCTCGTCCTTATACTCGGACGGATAGCTGAACAGGCCGAGGCCGGTATTCCGATCCGGCGTACCGTACATGTAGAACAACGAGCCATCGCCCTTCTTTTCCACTCGCGTCAGTACGGTCTTGGCTTGCCAACCGTTGTCGAAGGTGTGCGCCAGCTCGGCAAAGGTGCGGTTTTCCTTGACGTCCCAATAGGCCCAATCGGAGGACGTGCTGGTCGAACGGGAATAGTCGGTCTTCGAACCATCGCTGTAGTTCAGCGGCAAAGCCCCCCACATCGGCGAGTTGGCATCGCTGGTCTGTAGGGTATGACCGAGGGTGAAGACGGTGCGGTTGTCCAGGTCGAACTCCAGTACGCCATGGAACACGTTCTTCTCACGCGAGTAACGGTCGAGGTAGGAGTTCTTGTTTTCGTTGGCGTACACCACGCGCCCACGCACTGTACCGGCATCGTTGAGCGCGCCGGATACGTCGGTATCGATACGTCGCTTGTCCCAGGAGCCGGCGGTCAGGTCCACGCGCGCCTGCGGCACGGCGGTCGGTCGCTTGCGCACGAAGTTGACCGTTGCCGACGGGTTGCCGGTGCCAGAAATCAGGCCGTTGGCACCGCGGATCACTTCCACGCGCTCGTACATCGAGGTGTCCAGATCGCCCTCGACGTTGCCGTAGACGAAGGGCACGGAGATGCCGTCGTACTGGAAGTTGGTGATGTCGAAGCCGCGGGCGGTGTAGTAGGTGCGATCCGTTTCGACTTCCTGTACCTGCACGCCCGGCACGGCCTTGAGCGCATCGTTGACACTGGTGAGCTTGAAGTCGCGCAGCTGGGCGCCGCTCAGGGTGGAAATCGACTGCGGCGTCTGCCGCGGAGTCAGGTCGAGCTTGGTCGCAGCGCTGCTGGGGGTGGATTTGTAGCTATCGACCTCGGCCACCGTACTGCTGCTGCCAACCACGGTCTGGGCATCGAGCTCGATCTGCTCCTGCTCGGCCAGGGCTTGATTGAAACTGCAGGCGGCCGCAACCGCCACGGCCAGGTGGGTTTTTCTGCTGAACAAGGGACGATCTCCTGATGCGCTGTCGATAGCCGCAGATAGTCCCTTCGCAGCCGAGTGCCTCCCTGGCAGGCATTTGCCAATCGCAAATGCAAACAATTAGCGACAAAATTCTCGCAGCAGGCACCCCCTTAGTCAATACGAATAATTTACATCTACAGCTGCATTTATTTGCTTTTGAGGGTGCCGCAATCCGCCCCGACCCAACGTGCTCGACTTTCCATGCTGCTCGGCTGGCCGTTGTAGGTGCCTTTGACCTGGGTGGTGAATTCCTTGTCGCTGACGAAACGCGTCTCCCCTTCACCCTGAGCATCCGGGCAGTTGAAGCGGAATTTCCATAGCGTCGCGCTGCGTTCGAGAATCTCGTTGCTGCAGCCGGAGTCAGGGTCGTGCAGGGGGATTTCCTGAGCCTTGATCTGCTCGGCGGTGAGGCACATCTGCACGCCACCGGCACCGAGTTTGATGCCCTGCTCGGCCATCATGTTCTCCATCATCTGCCGCTGTTCGGCCGGCAGGTTCTGCATCTGCGCCAGCATTTCCTCCATGCCGGGCATGGCCTGGCCACCCACCTGCATGTTGTGCGAGCTGACTTCCCAGACACCGGGCTGGAGATCCAGGGCGCTGGCCATGACGGGCGACAGGCAGAGAGCAAGCGGGAGGGCGAAGCGAAACAGAGGGCGCATGGCAGGTCTCCTGGGCAGGTGGTTAGCTAAGCCTAGCAGGCCCTAGATGAACAAAACCCCCACAGGCTCGCGCCGCATGGGGGTTTCCTTCTTTTGATCCGGCACTTGTGGCGCCGGAAGCCTGAGTCCGCTCTGGCGAACCTAGCCCGCGTCAGCCGCAGGGGAGCTCAGCTCACAGCTCCAGAGTTCCAACGTCGGCTGGCTCGCTTGTGGCGGGCCGAGCCAATCGCTCATCGGGCGACAACGCTGGTTGAAACACAGTTGGTAATCCCCGGCTTCAGGCGTACGCCCGACTCGCAGGGGTTGCAAAGGCGGTAGCTGACGCTGGTAGTGCCAGCTGCCATTGCGCAGTTCGGCGCCGTCGGGAATTTCCATTCCGGCGCCGGAACCCTTGACCCGTGCCTCGCCGAGGACCAGGCCCTCGGCGGTGACACGGTAATCCTCTTCCCAGCGCACCTTCTCGATGGTGTGGGTCCAGGCCAGGGTGAAGGACGGCGTGGGCAACTCTGCCCATACCGCGCCGGCCAACCCCAGGCAGAGGCCGATCACGCCGTCGCCGCCTCGGCACGACGAGCGCGCCACAGGTGCTGAGCGATGAAGATGGCACTGAGGGCAAAGCCGATTTCGTCACTGATCGGGGTGGCGAGAATCAGGCTGGCACCAGCGGCCAGGCCCAGGATGCGCTCCCACCAGGTCAGCTTGGCCTGCAGGAAGCCGGTGAACACCACACCCCAGATACCGATGGCCAGTGCCGCCTTGAACAGCACGTAGAAAGTCGCCAGGAGGCTGTCGCCCTGCAACATCAGCGCTGGCGAGTAGACCGCCATGAACGGCACGACGAAGCCAGCGATGGCGATACGCACTGCCCAGAAGCTGATCTTCAGACCACGCTCCTTGGCAATCGGCGCGGCGGCGAAGCAGGCCAGCGCCACCGGCGGCGTGAGGTCGGCCATGATGCCGAAGTAGAAGACGAACATGTGCGAGACGATCAGCGGCACGCCCAGTTCCAGCAGGGCCGGCGCGGCAATCGAGCTGGTGATGATGTAGTTGGGGATGGTCGGGATACCCATGCCCAGCACCAGGCAGGTGAGCATGGTCAGCACCAGCGACAGGAACAGGTTGTCCTGGCCGATGGCGAGGATGTAGCCGGCGAAGGTGGACGCCACCCCGGTCAGCGACACCACACCGATGATCACGCCGACCAGGGCACAGGCGATACCCACCGGTACGGCATGGCGCGCACCTTCGACCAGCGCGTGCAGACACAGGGTCAGGGTTTCACGGCCGCCCTTGACGAACCAGCAAACCGCCACCAGCGCCGCGATGACGCCGAACACCACACCGATACCAAGCTGGAAGAAGCCGGCGCAGAGCACGCCCAGGGCAATCCAGAAGGCGAAGCGCATGACCTTGGACGAGACCCGCAGGATGATCGCCGAGCCGAGGATGACCATGGCGGTCAACGCCAGGCCAACGGTGCCGGAGAACAGCGGGGTACGCCCGGAGAACAGCAGGTAGATGAGGATGAACAACGGGATCAGCAGGAACCAGCGTTCACGCACGGCCTTCCACGGGTTCGGGCATTCTTCCTTGGGCAGGCCGCGCAGGTTGGCGCGTTTGGCCTCCAGATGGACCATCCAGAACACCGAACCGAAGTACAGCAACGCCGGGATCAGTGCGGCCTTGGCCACTTCGAAGAACGGCACGTTGATGGTCTCGGCCATGATGAAGGCCACGGCGCCCATGATTGGCGGCATGATCTGGCTGCCCATCGACGAGGTGGCCTCGACCCCGCCGGCGAAAGCCGGGCGATAACCGAAGCGCTTCATCAGCGGAATGGTGAACTGGCCGGTGGTGACCACGTTGGCCACGCCGGAACCGGTGATGGTGCCCATCAGCGCCGAGGACACCACCGACACCTTGGCCGGGCCGCCGACCTTGTGGCCGAACAGGCCCATGGCGAAATCGGTGAACAGCTTGATCATCCCGGCCTGCTCGAGGAAGGCGCCAAACAGGATGAACAGGAAGATGTAGGTAGCCGACACGTAGGTCGGCGTGCCGTACAGGCCCTCGGTACCGAAGGCCAGCTGGTTGACGATCTGGTCGAAGCCGTAGCCGCGATGCATCAGGTCGCCCGGCAGGTACTGGCCGAGCATGCCATAGGCAAGAAACAGCGCGCAGATGATCGGCAGGGCGATGCCCATGACCCGGCGCGCGGCCTCGAACACCAGCACGATGAGGGTTATGCCGATGATCATGTCGCTGGTGGTCATGTCACCGGAACGCAGGATCAGGTCCGCCTCGAAATACCACTGGTAGACCGCCGTGGCCATACCGGCCAGGCCGAGCAGCCAGGCCAGCGGCTGCCAGGGGCGCTTGGCGCCGAAAGCCGGGATGCTGATGAACACCACCAGCAACAGGAAGCCGACGTGCACCGCACGCAGCACCTGGGTAGATACCGGGTGGAAAGCCGCGGTGACGATCTGGAAGATGGAAAACAGCAGCGCGACGGCGAACAACGCCTTCGGCCAGTCGGACGGGCTGGCGCCCATACCCTGATTCTGCTCACTCATGGAGTGCAAACCTCATGACTACTTCGATACGGGACAGAGTCGCCAACAAAACCTACCGTCCATGAACGCCGGTTTTATTCGCGATTCTGTGAAGACCGGACCGCGGCGCAAGCGCCACGGTCCGAGCCGTCATTACAGCGCGCCGGCTTCCTTGTAGAAGCGCTCGGCACCCGGGTGCAGCGGGATCGGCAGGTTCTGGGTGGCGGTCTCCAGCTTGATGTCCTGAGCGGCGGAGTGAGCGGTGCCCAGGCGGCCGAGGTTGTCGAACATCAGTTTGGTCATCTGGTAGGCCACTTCGTCGGACACGCCTTCGTGAGTGACCAGGATGTTGGTGATGGCAACGGTGGGCACGTCAGCGTCCTGACCGTCGTAGGTGCCAGCCGGGATGGTGGCTGCCTCGTAGGCGGCGTTGTCGATCTTCGCGGTCACTTCGGCCGGGATGGCGACGAAGCTGATCTTCATGGTCGAAGCCAGGTCACGAATGGCGGCCATACCCAGACCGGAGGACTGCAGGGTGGCGTCCAGCTGACGGTTCTTGATCAGCTCGACCGACTCGGCGTAGGGCAGGAACTCGACCTTGCCCATGTCCTTGTACGTCAGGCCAGCGGCTTCGAAGATGGCGCGAGCGTTGAGCTCGGTGCCGGACTTCGGCGCGCCGACGGAGATGCGCTTGCCCTTGAGGTCTTCCAGGGTCTTGATGCCGGATTCGGCGTTGGCAACGATCTGGATGTAGTTCGGGTAGGTACCGGCGATAGCGCGGATTTTCTTCAGCGGCGCCTTGAAGCCAGCGTCTTCGACGCCGTTCCAGGCATCGGCCACCGAGTCACCGAGGGCGAAGGCCAGCTCACCGCGACCGGCTTCGAGCAGGTTGAGGTTTTCCACCGACGCCTTGGTCGCCTGGACCGAGGTCTTGGAGCCCTCGATGCCGTTGCTGTAGAGCTGCGAAAGAGCCACGCCAATCGGGTAGTAGACACCGCTGGTACCGCCGGTGAGCACGTTGATGAAAGTCGGGGCAGCGAGCACTGCGGTGCTGGCAGTGATGGCCGCGGCAGCGGCGAACAGGCTGAGTTTCTTGGTCAGTCGCATGGAAGTATCTCCGTCGTTGTTATTGGCTGTATGCAGAGTTTCACTCTAGACGACGCCACGCAGGCGGCGTCGACGTTGCGCGATCAGCAGCGCAGGGTGCAACGTTGGACAAGAGCCGCGGCGGGCGCGGTAGGAAGGCGGCCCATGCACGGCAGCGAGTGCGGCATGGCGCGAGGGGCATGGCAGTTCATGGGCTGACCTCTTGTCGTTGTTATGGTCGCCACGTCGGCAAGATGCTGCGCGGCTGTAACTGTCATAGCAGATGCCGTGCCAGGGCCTGAAAAGCCCGAGATAGAGGGGTTACATCTAAAGACCGATGGGTCATTGAGCGGGAAATCGCCTACATCTGTGACAGGGTCGGCAAAATTCCGCTTATCGCGTCACGCGCTCAGTAGGAGCCGCGCCCCGCGGCGAATGACGGCCATCGCGCAATACCAAGCTCATACCCAAAAGCTTCGCCCTGGGGCGGAGCCCCACAGGTCAAGGCGATCAGACTTGCTTACCCGTAGGGTGCGCCGTAAGCACCGAGAGTACCGCGGTCCAAAAATTTGCTGCGCACGACCTAAGCGGCCCTGCGACGCCCTACTCTTCGCCCCCCGGCAGGTAATCACCGCGCGCCAGGCCATGGCGCTGCATCTTCTCGTTGAGAGTGCGGCGCGGCAGCTGCAGCATTTCCATCACTGCGGTGATATTGCCCTGGCATTGCAGCAAGGCGTTGTGCAGGCACTGCGCCTCGAAGGCTTCCATCTGCTGCGCCAGCGCCTGGCCGGCAAAGCGTTCGGCCGGCGGCGGGCTGGAAAGCCCCAGGGCATGGCGCTCGGCGGCGTTGATCAGCTCACGGACGTTGCCCGGCCAGTCATGGCCGAGCAACCGAGCCAGTTCGCTCGGCGCCAGTGGCGGCGCTTCGCGCCCATGACGCAGCGCCGCCTCATGGGCGAAATGTTCGAACAGCAGCGGAATGTCCTCGCGGCGCTCGCGCAGCGGCGGAATATGCAGGGTAGCGACGTTCAGGCGGTATACCAAGTCCTCGCGGAAACGCCCGGCCTTGACCTCGTCGAGCAGATCCGGCTTGGCCGCGCTGATCACTCGCAGGTCGACCTGGATGCTCTTGTTCGAGCCGAGGCGTTCCAGGGTCTTTTCCTGCAGCACGCGCAGCAGTTTGACCTGTTGCGCCAGCGGCAGACTCTCAACCTCGTCGAGGAACAGGGTACCGCCATCGGCATGCTCGATACGGCCGATGCGCCGTGCCTGGGCGCCAGTGAAGGCGCCACTCTCGTGACCGAACAACTCGCTTTCGAAGATGGTCTCGGGAATCGCCGCACAGTTCAGCGCGGCGAAGGCCTTGCTAGCTCGTGGGCTGAAATCGTGCAGGCTGCGCGCCACGCGCTCCTTGCCGCTGCCGGTCTCGCCGCGGATCAGCACATTGACCGAGGTGCCGGCCAGTTCGAGGATCTGCCGCCGCAGGTTTTCCATCGGCCGCGAAATGCCGATCAGTTGGCTCTCGATACGGCCCTTGTCGGCCACCTGCCGACGCAGTTGGCGGTTCTCGCAAACCAGCCGGCGCTTGTCCAACGCACGGCGCACGCTGTCGAGCAGACGCTCGGGGGTGAAGGGTTTCTCGATGAAGTCATAGGCACCCTGACGCAGTGCCTGCACCGCCATGGGTACATCGCCATGACCGGTGACCAGGATCACCGGCAGGTCGGTGTCCACCTGCAGCAGCTTATCCAGCAATTGCAGGCCATCGCTGCCGGGCATACGCACATCGCTGACGACGATGCCGGGGAAGTCGCGGTCGACCAGAGCCAAGGCTTCGGCCGCACTGGCGCAGGTACGCACCTCGAAACCGGACAGTTCCAGCCACTGCTGCACCGCCTCGCGAATCGCCGCTTCGTCGTCGACCACTATGACCTGAGCGCTCATGGTACCTCCTCTTGAGAACGGCCGCAGTGTAGGGTGGGTTAGCGCCGCGAACCACTCCCTTCAACACACCTCCGCCAGTGCTGCGACGCGTAACCCACCGGACGATCGTCCCGCGAGACACCAATGGTGGGTTACGGCGCGGCATAAAGTTGCGAAGTCATCGTGATATCGGTGACACGCCTAACCCACCCTAGACTGCGACGAGCGCCAGTTTCTGGCGAAACCCGGTGCGCGCGGCGCACCCTACGGCCGGCCGCGCAGTTCGTAGGGTGCGCCATGCGCACCAGCCGCGACACCACTGTGAAGGGAGCTACGGCGCAGCCGGCAGCCTCAGGGTAAACACCGCGCCCAGCTCACCGTTATGCGCCTCCAACGTGCCGCCGAGATCGCGCACGATACCGTAGGACACCGCCAGCCCGAGCCCCAAACCCTGCCCCACCGGCTTTGTGGTGAAGAAGGGTTCGAATACGCGACCGAGGGTTTCCTCGGCGATGCCGCCGCCACTGTCCTCGACGCTGAGCAGGCAGCCATCGTCTTCACGGGCGATGCGCACCAGCAGGATGCGTGATTCGCTCTCGGCCATGGCGTCGAGGGCGTTGTGCAGCAGGTTGAGGATCACCTGTTCGATGCGGATGGCATCGCCAAGCACTTCGGCCTCGTCGTCGATCTGCGTGCGCAGCTCCACCTGCTCGCTGCGCATGCGCGGTGCCAACAGCTGCAGGGCCTGCTCCAGCACATCACCGAGGCACAGGCGCTCGCTGAGGCCGGCCGGGGTCTTGCGGGCAAAGGTCTTGAGGTGGCCGGTCAGCGCCGCCATGCGCTGCAGCAGACCATCGATGCGCTGCAGACCGTCGCGCACCGCTTCCGGCCGACCACTGTCGAGCAGCAGGCGCAGACTGCCGAGCTGCATCTGCAGGGCGGTCAGCGGCTGGTTGATCTCGTGCGCCAGCGCCGCCGACATCTGCCCCAGCGCGGCCATCTTGGCGGCATGCACCAGGCCGTCCTGGGCTTCGCGCAGCTCGGCGGTGCGCAGCGCCACCTCGCGCTCCAGGCGCTCGCGGATGCCGGCCTGCAGACGCTGGTTCTTGCGGCGCTGGGCGAGGAACAACAGCAGGAAGGCGAAGGTCATCCAAACCCCGGCAGCAGCCAGGCGATAGCTGCGTACGCTATCCGCCAGACCGACCGGCTCGCTGAGCAGATGCAGGGTCCAGCCCTCTTCGGGCATGTGCAGACGCTGCCAGAGATAGTCGCGATTACCGTCGGGGCCATCGACGCGCGCCCAGTCAGCATCGTCGTCGATATGCCGATGCACCTGATGCGCCAGCGGCTGCAGCGCCTGCTCGGCGTAGCGGCGCACCTCCACCAGTTCGGCGCGCGCCTGTTCGTCGAGTGGCTGCAAGGCGCGGAAGCGCCAGATCGGCTTGTTGCTGAGGATCACCACCTGATAGCTGTCGGCGACCAGCAGCACGCCGGGCTGACCGACCCATTCGCGCTGCAGGTCTTCCAGCTCCAGCTTGACCACCAGTACGCCGAGCAGCTCGCCCTGGGCATCGCGCACCACGTGGGAGAGGAAATAGCCGGGAATACCGGTGGTCACGCCCACCGCGAAATAGCGTGCACCGCCATCGCGCAGGGCGTTCTGGAAATAGGGACGGAAGGCGTAGTTGTTGCCGACAAAACTGCTCCAGTCGCGCCAGTTGCTGGCCACCAGAGTTTCGCCCTGGGCATCGAGCAGGTACAGCACGGTGGAGCCGGCGGCCGCGTTGAGCCGCTCCAGGCGCTGGTTCAGCGCCAGGCGTAGCTGACGATCATGCGGCGCGCGCAGCAGGCTGCGGATATCGCTGTCCAGCGCCAGCACTTCCGGTACCGAGCTGAAGCGCTCGACCAGGGTGCGAATCGACTGGGCATAGAGCTGCAACTGCCCGCGCGCCTCGACGCTACGCTCGTCCCAGGCGCGCTGCTCGGCATGCCGTCCACCGAGCCAGAGGCTCAGCAGCAGACCGGCGAGAATCGCCAGAACGGTGAACAGTACGCGGTAACGATGCTGTTGCGGCAAGGGCATGGGCGGCTCGCGGGATCAGTACGAGCCGCATGTTACTCCATCACGAATACAGGTCGGCACGGGTCCACGGCAGATCATGAGCGCCGTCATCGCGCGGCTTTACCGCCAGGATCTGATGCAGGTTCATCCAGCCATGCTGGAAGCCGTACGCGCAGCCGGCCAGGTATAGGCGCCAGATACGCAGGGACTTTTCCGGTACCCACTGCGCGGCCTTCTGCAGCTGCCGCTCCAGGCCCTGACTCCATAGCTGCAAGGTGCGTGCGTAGTGCAGGCGCAAGCTCTCGACATCGACGATCTCCAGCCCGGCCTCGCTGATTGCCTTGCTGATGGTCACCAGGTGCGGCAGCTCACCCTGCGGGAAAACGTAGCGGTCGATGAACTCACCGGCGCCACGACCGACCGGACGGCCGTCGGTGAAGCGCGAGGTGATGCCATGGTTCATCACCAGGCCGCCGGCCTTGACCGCGCCGAACAGACGCTGGCAGTACAGCGGCAGGTTGGCGTGGCCAACGTGCTCTAACATGCCGACGCTGACCACCTTGTCGAAGCGGCCGTCCTGCGGCAGGTCACGGTAATCCAGCAGCTCCAGGGTCACGCGCCCTTCCAGGCCCTCCTCGGCTACGCGCTGCAGGCCCAGCTCCAGTTGCGCCTGGCTGAGGGTGATACCGTAGACCTCGACGTCGAACTCGCGCGCGGCAAAACGCGCCAGGCCGCCCCAGCCGCAGCCGACGTCGAGCAGCTTGTCACCCGGCTGCAGGCGCAGCTTGCGACACAGGTGGCGCAGCTTGGCCTGCTGGGCCTGGTTCAGGTCTTCCTGACCGGTTTCGAAGTAGGCGCAGGAGTAGACCATGTCGCGGTCCAGCCACAGGCGGTAGAACTCGTTGGACAGGTCGTAGTGATAGCTGATGGCCTCGGCGTCGCTGCGTTTGTCGTGGGCGACGTAATGCTCAGTTGGTGTGGACTCATCCCCGAGTAGAGCCGTACTCAGGGCATCGCCAACCTCGATGGCCTCTTCGATGGGGCCTTCCAGATCCACCCGTCCCTCGACATAGGCAGCGCCCAGGGCATCCAGGCTGGGATGGGCCAGCTGCGTGACCAGGCTGGGGTCCTTCACCACCAGCGTCACCCTGGGTTTGGGCCCAAGGTCGATCTGCTTGCCGTCCCACAGTTTCAGGCGCAGCGGCAGTCGTAGATCACGAAGTGCGGTGGGCAGTTGCGCGAGCATGGGCATTCCTCCTGGCCAGGAGTCTGTGTTACAGAGACTAGCTTAGATGACCTTTGCGCCCTTGCAGCAGTTCGATCCTGGCGACTAGCGGCGCCTGAGCAGGGCCACGAAGAACGCTCCGCCGATGGCGGCGGTGACGATGCCGATGGGCAGATCCTGCGGCGCCAGCCAGGTGCGCGCGGCGACATCGACCCAGACCAGGAACAGCGCCCCCAGCAGCGCCGCCACCGGCAGCACGCGACGGTGCTCGGCACCGACCAGAAAGCGCGCCACGTGCGGCAGCATCAGCCCAACGAAACCGATGGCGCCGGACAGCGATACCAGCACCCCGGTGAGCAAGGACGCCACCACGAACACCAGTAGGCGCACCCGCCGTGGCTCCAGGCCCAGGCTCACCGCGCTCTGCTCACCGGCCATCAGTGCGTTCAGCGCGCGGCCCATGCCCAGCAGCACCGCCAGCGCCAACGCCAGGCACAGCACCGGCAACCAGAGCAGTTCCCAGCGCGCCAGGCCGAGGCCACCGAGCATCCAGAACAGCACCGAGCTGGCCGCATGGGGGTTGCCCAGGTACAGCAACAGGTTGCTCGCCGCCATCATCACGAAGGATACCGCCACGCCGGCCAGCAGCAGGCGCTCGCTGTGCAGCCGACCACCGCGGCTGGCGATGGCCAGCACCAGCAGCATGCTCGCCATGGCGCCGACGAAGGCCGCCAGCGGCAGGCTGAGCATCCCGGCGAACTCGCCCAGGTAAAGCACCACGAGCACCGCACCGAAGGCTGCGCCAGAGCTGACGCCGAGCAGGTGCGGGTCGGCCAGCGGGTTGCGCGTTACCGCCTGCAGCGCCGTACCCACCAGGGCCAACCCGGCGCCGACCAGCGCACCGAGCAACACCCGTGGCGCGCGCAGCTGCCAGACGATGCTGTCCTGGCCGACGCTCACCGCCACTGCGGGCTCGATGCCGAACAACTGCCGAGCGAGTATTGCCAGCACACGCTCCAGCGGCACCTGAGCCGCACCGAAGACCAGCGACAGCGCACAGGACAGCGCCAGCAATACCGCCAGGCCGAGCAGCAGCAAGCGAAAACGCGTCACTGCGCGAAGGCCTCGGGATGCAGCGCGGCCGCCAGGGTTTCGATGGCGGCGACGTTGTCCAGGCTCGGCGTGACGGCGAGATAGGACAGCACCACGAAGCGCTGCTGGCGAATCGCCGTGACGCCCTGCAGCGCCGGGTGCTGCAGGAGAAAGTCGCGCTTCTGCGCCGCCGTACGTTCGCCATAATCGACGATCAGGATCAGCTCCGGGTCCTGCTCGACCACGGCTTCCCAGCCCACCTGCATCCAGTTGGCCGCTACGCCGTCCATCACGTTGCGCCCACCGGCCGCGGCGATCAGCGACTGCGGCATGCCCAGGCGGCCGGCACTGAAGGGCAGGTCCTCGCCACTGTCGTAGACGAACACCCGCGGTCGCGTCGGTTGCTCACCGAGCTGCGCACTTACCGCCGCTACCCGCGCCTGCATGCCCTGTACCAGGGTCTCGGCACGAGCCTCGACGGCGAAGATGCGACCGAGATTGCGCAGGTCGGTATAGACATCGTCCAGACTGGCGACGCGCTTGGGCATAACGTGCGCACAGGACTCGCTCAGCTCGTACACCGGGATGCCGAAGCGCGCCAGGCTGGCCGGGGTGACCTCGCCGCCGATGCGCATGCCGTAGTTCCAGCCGGCGAAGAAGAAGTCGGCGTCGGCATCGAGCAGATTCTCCAGCGACGGATAGCGCGCGGCCAGCTCGGGCAGCCCATCGAGCTGCGCCTGCATGGCCGGCTCGACGGTCTTCCAGCCGCTGATGCCGCTGTAGCCGACCATGCGCTGCCTCAGGCCGAGGTCAAGGAGCATGGCGGTCAGGGTGATGTCGTGGCTGACCGCACGCTGCGGCGGTCGCTCGATGGTGAGTTGGCGATCGCAGCTGGTGACGGTGACGGCCCAGGCGGGGCTGATCAGCGCCAGCAGGATCGCACCGACCACTGTAGGAGCGAGCTTTGCTCGCGAAGCTTTTGCCTTTTTCCACGATTCGCGAGCAGAGCTCGCTCCTACAGGTTCAGCCGTGCATGAACGCTTCATCAAACAATCCAGGTAATGCGCGGATGACCCGCCAGTGGATGGGTATCGACCAACGCCTGCAGGCCGAACACCTGCTGCAGCAGCTCGGCGGTCAGCACTTCGGCGGGCGTACCGATGGCCACCAGACGGCCCTGGTCGAGCACACAGAGGCGGTCGCAGAAGGCCGCCGCCAGGTTGAGGTCATGGAAGCTGGCCAGCGTCGCCAGGCCCAGCGCCTTGATCTGGCCCAGCAGTTCGAGCTGGTAGCGCGGATCGAGGTGGTTGGTCGGCTCGTCGAGGATCAGCACTTGCGGTTGCTGCACCAGGGCACGGGCGAGCAGAGCGCGCTGCTTCTCGCCACCCGAGAGGCAGGCGAAGGGCTGCTGCGCCAGACCGCTCAAACCGACACAGGCCAGCGCCTCATCCACCAGGCGCAGATCCTCGGCGTCGTCGCCATCGAACAGGCCCTTGTGCGGCGTACGGCCCATGGCCGCCACCTCGTGCACGCGCAGGCCGAAGTCCTGCGGAAATTCCTGCAGCACCACGGCCACGCGCTGCGCACTCCAGCGCGGCGGGCGCTGCCACAGCGTCTCGCCGTCCAGCTTGACCTGGCCGGCGCTGGGCCGCTGGAAGCGATAGGCGCAGCGCAGCAGGCTGGTCTTGCCGCTGCCGTTGGGGCCGATCAGCCCCAGCAGTTCGCCGTCGCCGACGTCCAGGTCGATGCCGTCGAGCAACGGACGCTGGCCGTCGGGCGACCAGGCCAGTGCCTGAATACGCAAACGCGGAGTCATCAGAAGCTGTAATCCGCGGTGACGAAGAACGAACGTGGCGCCCCCAGGTACCACTGCTCGCCATCGCTGCTGGCGCTGGTGGCGTACTGGCGGTCGAACAGGTTGTTCAGTTCCAGACCCAGGCGCACGTCCGGCAACGCCTGCCAGGCGATGTTGGCGTCGACCACGGTGTAGCCAGGCACCTTGGCGGTGTTGGCCGTATCGGCATAACGCGCATCGACATAACGCGCGCCGATGCCGGCATCCACACCGCCACCAAGCGCCTTGTTTAGCCACAGGTTGGCGGTGCGCTTGGGCACGTTGGTCGGGCGATTGCCGCTACGGTCGCCACCACCTTCGATGAAGTCATCGTACTCGGCACGCACGAAAGCGGCGTTGGCTGACACCTGCCAGCCCCGACCCAGCGCCAATTCCAGGGTGGCCTCCAGACCATCGGAAGACTGCTGGCCGATCTGCTCGGTGGGCGAGGTCGGGGCTGCGCGGCTGAGCAGCTTCTTCTTGACGATATGGTAGGCGGCCAGCGTCCACTCGCCCTGCCCGCCCCAGAACATCTGCTTGAGGCCGATTTCGCTCTGCCTGGCTTCGCTAAGGTCGAACTGCTGCTGAGTCGGGTTGAGGGTCAGCAGGTTGCTCACCCCCTCGGTGCTGGTGGCGTACTGACCGTACAGCGACAGCTCGGGGGTCAGGGCGAAGACCAGCCCGGCGCGCCAATTGTCGCCACTCAGGCTGCGGTCGGCGCTGCTGCCATCGATCAGGTTGTCGCGCTGAATATGCACCTGATCACGGCGCACACCGGTGACCAGCGACAGGCGCTCGGTCAGCTGGGTGCGGTTCTCGGCGAACAGCGAGAACTGCCGCGCCAGGTTGCGCTCGCGCGGGCCGTAGCCGAGCGGATCGGTGCTCTGGTACTGCCCGCCGCCGGAGCCGGCCAGCGGCACGCTGTCGCTGAAACTGCTGGCGAAATCGTGCTGGCGGGCGAAGTGGATGCGGTTGTAATCCACCCCGACTACCGTGCGGCTATCGAGGCCGAACAGGGTGTGATCCAGGGTGAAGGTCTGGCGGTCGCCGACCTGTTCCTGGGTGTGCTTGATCTCGTAGAACTCGCCACGCTCGACCCTATCGCCCGGCTGCCAGCGATAGGCCTCGGCATTGCGCCAGTAGCGCTGAGTCTTGATGTAGTAGAGCTGGTTGCTGGCGCTGAGCACGTCGTTGATGCGCCAGTCGCTCACCAGGCGGGTGATCTGGTCGTTGTAGCGAATGTCGGCATTGGCGACGTTGTAGTTACGTTCGCGGATGCTCTCGCGGTACTTACCAGCCACCAGCGGCGTGCCGAGATAGCGCTCGGGGCTCTGATCGCCATGATCGTGGGACAGGGTGAAGCTCAGATCATCATTGGCGTCCCAGCGCAGGGCGGCGCTGAGCGCCAGGCTATCCGAATCACCCCGGTCGACCCAGCCATTGCTGGCCTGCTGATTGATGTTGAAGCGGTAGCTCAGTTCGTCACTCAGCGAACCGCCGCTGTCCAGGGCGGCCTGGCGGCGGTCATCGCTGCCATAGCCGAGGCGCAGCTGGTTGCGGATCTCGCCGGCGAAGGGCTTCTTCGGCACCACATTGATCACCGCACCGGTGGCACCCTCGCCGTAGAGGACCGAGGCCGGGCCGCGCAGCACGTCGATACGTGCCACCGACCAGGCGTCCACCGGGAAGGTCACGGTGCCGGCGCCGACGTACTGGCGGGTGCCATCGTACAGCTGCATGGTCGCCGAATGGCCGGTGAAGCCGCGCGCCGACAGCGCGGTGCCGCCATTGCCGGGCGAGCCGATGCTGCTGATACCCGGCGTGCGGGTCACGGCGTCCTGCACCGTGAGGTTGTTGCGCCCGCGTACATCGGCGCCGCTCAGGCTGCTGGTGCTGGCCGGCGTTTGCAGGGCCGAAAGCTCCAGGCGCGAGCCGGACGCGGTGGGCGTATGCAGATCGCTCTCGCCTTCCTCGGCAGCGTACGCCTGGACGGTGACGTCAGGGAGATCGACAGGAGATTCGCTGGCCATGGCCACACCGCCGACCAGCAGCGCGAATGGCAGGGAGCAGAGGCGTAGAAGGTGCTGCACGTGAGTGATTCCGGAGCTTCCAGGAGAGTCGTCAGGACGCTCCAGGCTCCGGGTGTGCGAGTTGAAGGCGGTCAGCCTTGACGCTTCGCAGCCAGTGCCTGAGGCAATAATGTTATTGTTATAACATAACATTATCGTTTTTCGCAGGTAGCCGGAAACGGGCTCACGCCCTTCGTTCAGGCATGCAGAAGAGAGGTTCTTGTAGCGGAAATGGCGCGCCATATTGCTTCCATCGCAAAGAGAAAAGGCACGGCAATCCGATGGAAATGCGCAACAGCAGACAGGGGCACGGCGGCGCCCTACTGGAGTCAACGCCCGCCCACCGCGGGTTGCCAGACACAAACGACTCCAGGCCGGTCTCCGGGCTTGCGAGGGTCATGATCGCATCGCCTTCCCATGCGCGTGGCGCACAGTGGCGTATCGATGCGGTCGCTCGCTTACCGTTGCGGGGGCAGCGTCGGACTTCAACCGACTTCCCGTTTCACCTCACGCGCGGCGGCGTGAGACACCTGAAGCGGGGCGGATATGACCACCCACACCCGCTCAAGTCAAGGCGCGGTGGCAATTGCGGGAGGCGCTTTAGCGGCGATTGCTCGTAGCCTGGATTGGCCGCAGGCGTAATCCGAGTTGCTAATTGTTGCCCTGCTCATCGATACGCAAATCCGGCAACGCCCTGCCCGCTACCAGGCGCTCGTCGACCAGGCGAATCACCGCCGACTCGTCCTTGAGGCCGTACCACTCACCCTGTGGATAAAGGCTCGCAGTCGGGCCCAGATCGCAGGGGAACTGGCACTGGCTGCGGGTGATATGCACACCGCCCTCGCACTCAAGCTTGCCGGCGGCCTTGAGCCGCTGGCGCAGGGTTTTCCACAGGCCCAGCGCGCCCTTGCGCGTGCAGCGCGGGCCGTTGCACAGCAGCAGGCGCTGCGCATGCGGCGGGATCTGCGACCAGGCGTGATGTGCCGGCACCGGCGGCACGTCGCTGCAGGGAATATGTGCCTCGCGGCTTTCGAGCAACGCGCCGAGGCCATCGAGCCAGGTGTCCTCCAGCGCCGTGCAGACCACGAACACTCCTGCCCCGTCGCTCCGCTCGGCGATACGTTCGCGCAGCCAGTCGCGGTGCGCGGCATCGGCGCGCGGCTCCAGATCGACCACCAGCAGTGGTCGCGGCGCCTCATCGATGGCCTGCCAGAAACCGTCCTGTTCGCTGTCATGCAGATGCGCCTCGCCAAGCAGCATTTCGATGCGCTGTTGCAGACGCTCGGCCGAGGCACCACGACCCAGGCCGGGGCCGATAAACAGAACGCGGGCGTAGGGGGCTTGGCTCATGACGGTCTCCAGAACGGGCCGGCAGTCTAGCAGCGCGTCGTGGTCCGGAGGCAATCCGGCGGGTAATAGAAGGCCCGGTGCGCGCGGCGCACCCTACGGAATCAGCGCAGGCGTAAGGCCGCCAGGCCGGCGTTGGCGGGTTTCACCTGCCCTACAGGGACAGCGCCTCGTAGAGAGCGTCCAACTCCGCGAACTCATGCGTTACCGCCGGCAACTGCGGGCGACGCAACAGCAAAACCGGCAATCCAAGCTCACGCGCGACCTGCAACTTCGGCTCGGTGGAGGCGCTGCCGCTGTTCTTGCTTACCAGCACGTCGCAGCGCAGGCGCGCGAACAGCGCGCGTTCCTCCTCCAGGGAGAACGGCCCGCGGGCACCGATGATCTCGGCGCGGGTTGGTGCCGGCTCGGCCTGCAGGCAGCGCACCGTCCAGTGCTGGTGCGCGGGAATCTCGTGCAAATGCGCCAGCGGCTCGCGCCCGGAGGTGAAGAATGGCCGCTCGAAAGGCGCCAGCGCACGGGTCAGTTCATCCCAGCCGTCCACCTCGCGCCAGTCGTCACCCGGGCCCGGTTGCCAGCCGGAGCGACGCAGGGCCCAGCAGGGCACGCCTACCATTTCGGCGGCGCGGGCGGCGTTATGGCTGATCTGTGCGGCGTAGGGGTGGGTCAGATCCAGCAGCAGCTCGATGCCTTCGCTGGCGATAAAGGCCGCCAGGCCTTCGGCACCGCCAAAGCCACCGACGCGCACGCGGCAAGCCAGGTCATCCGGCACGCGACCAAGGCCGGCCAGGCTGTAGATGGTTTCCGGCCCCATCCGACGCGCCAGACGCAGCGCCTCGGTGGTGCCACCGAGCAACAGGATGCGTGCGCTCACGGTTTGCGCACCGCCAGCAGGGTGATCGGCAGCGCCGCGCGCCAGGTGTCGAAGCCGCCCAGCGGCTGCGCCTGGGCCACGGTGAGCCGCAGCAGCTCGCCGCCCTGCTGCTCACGGAAGGCCACCAGCGCCGCCTCGCTCTGCAGGGTAACGGCATTGGCCAGCAGGCGCCCATTCGGCTTGAGCGCGGCCCAGCAATCATCCAGCACACCGGGCACGGTGACGCCGCCGCCGATAAAGATCGCATCCGGTGCCGGCAATCCGACCAGCGCCTCAGGTGCATGCCCGGCGACCAGTTGCAGACCGGGTACGCCGAGGGCATCGCGGTTGTGGCGGATATGATCCTGACGGCCTTCGTGGGCCTCGATGGCGATGGCGCGGCAGGCCGGGTGTGCTCGCATCCACTCGATGCCGATGGAGCCACAACCAGCGCCGACATCCCACAGCAGCTCGCCAGGCAGCGGCGCCAGCCGCGCCAGGGTCACTGCGCGCACGTCACGCTTGGTCAGTTGGCCGTCGTGGCGGTAGGCCTCGTCCGGCAGGCCGCAGGTGGGCGGCAACAGCGTTGTCCCGGCGTCCGCCAGGCACTCCACCGCCAGCAGGTTGAGGTCGGCGCCGCGCGGCAAGTCCCAGCTCGCGGCCAGGCCTTCGATGCGGCGCTCATCCGGCCCGCCAAGGTGTTCCAGCAGGGTCAGGCGACTGGCGCCGAAACCGCGTACGCACAGAGCTGCGGCGACTTGCGCGGGGGTGTCACCATCGGCGCTCAACACCAGCAGGCGCATGCCGGGAAACAGTTTGCCATTGAGCATGGCCAGCGGCCGCCCGACCAAGGAGACCACTTCCATCTCCTGCAGCGGCCAGCCCAGGCGCGCCGCCGCCAGCGACACCGAGGACGGCGCCGACAACACCTGCAACTCGTCGGCCGGCACCTGCCGCGCCAGGCTGGCGCCCACGCCGTAGAACATCGGGTCGCCACTGGCCAGCACGCACACCGCCTCACCACGCCGCGCCAGCAGCGGTTGCAAGTCGAAGGGGCTGGGCCAGGCTTCCCGCTCGCCCGTGATGCACGGCGGCAACAGCGCCAGCTGGCGCGGCGCACCGACGATGCGCGTGGCTGCCAGCAAGGCGCGACGCGCGGCCTTGCCCAGGCCGGGGTAGCCGTCTTCGCCGATACCGACCAGGGTCAACCAGGGTTTCATCCAATGTCCTCGCACAGGCCCGACGGACCGCCTGTCCGCGCTCCGGGCAAAGCGGGCATAATACAACCTTCGTCGGTGCCCAAGAGCCTGAACAGGTGTCTGCTGCGCGTCGGCCATGCTGCGTTGGAAGTGGCTTCGAACTGCTCATTTACTACTCGTAAACTCCGCGTTCTCAGCCACTTCCGCCTTGCCTGGCTCTAGCTCGCTAACCCCCTGGATCAGGCTCGATAACGGGCCTAAGAGGGAATCCGGAACGATCATCGATCGCCACCGAGCTGCCCCCGCAACTGTAAGCAGCGAGTCCAATGCAATCGGCCACTGGGTAACCGGGAAGGCGCGGCGGACGAAGACCTGTCAGCCAGGAGACCTGCCGACGAACGCTGGTCGCGAGTGCCAACATCGGGCGGGGTGTACCGATGCCATGGAGTCCCCTATGGGATTTCGCTGGTTCGGTCGCCGCGTCGTTATCCACAGGTGACCGCTTGCCCACATCCGTCCGTCCTTCCGCCTGCCCCGGCCTGCTACGCATCGTGCCTGCGCTGGATGGCGGCATCTGCCGGGTCAAACTGCCCGGCGGCGTGCTGCGCAGTGCCCAGGCGCGAGCGATTGCCGAAGCAGCGCGGCAGCATGCCAGCGGCGTGCTGGAGCTGACCAACCGCAGCAATCTGCAGATTCGTGGCGTACTGCCCGGCCAGGAAAGCACACTGATCGACGCCCTGCTCGGCACCGGCCTCGGCCCGCGCGTGGCCAGCGCCGACGACGTGCGCAACCTGCTGCTCAGCCCCGCTGCCGGCCTCGACCCGCAGGCGCGGATGGACGTGCGCCCTTTGGCCAGTCAGTTGCTCGACCTGCTGCAGGACACCCCGGCGCTGCACGCGCTGTCGCCCAAGTTCGCCCTGCAACTGGACGGCGGCGAAGCCCTGGCCGTGCGCGAACACCCGCACGACCTGTGGCTGGCCGCCGAAGACGAACAGCACCTGCTGCTGGGCCTGGCCGGCTGCCCCGTCGACGCGCCGCTGGCGCGAGTCGAGGCGACCCAGGCAGTCGAGTTGGTGCGTCAGCTTCTGCTGCTGTTCCTCGAACTGGCCACGCCCGAGCAGTCACGCATGCGCCAATTACTGGCAAAGAACCCGGCCAACGAGCTGTTGCAACGCCTGCAGACGCGTCTGGATTTTCCCCTGCAGCCGGCACCGGCCAGTTGGCAGCCTGCCGCGACGATCAAACGCACGCCGGCTGGGCTTTATCCACAGGCACAGAATGGCCTGCACATGGTGGTAGCCGGCGCCCGACTCGGCCGCCTGCACGCCGAACAACTGCTGGCGTTGGCCGAGCTGAGCGAGCACCACGGCGATGGCGAGCTGCGCCTGACGCCCTGGCAAGGCGTGCTGCTGGGCAACGTGCCCGAGGCAAAGGCCGCTGAGCTGCTGACGGCGCTGAACGATCTGGGCCTGCTAATTCACGCCGACGAGCCGCTGCTTGGCCTGGTCGCCTGCACCGGCTCGGCAGCCTGCGCGCGCGGCCTGGCCGACAGCAAGCACCACGCCCTGCACCTGGCGGAGCTGCTGCGCGAAAGCGGCGTCCGCCCACAAGTGCATCTCAGCGCCTGCCCGCGCAGCTGCGCCAGCGCACGCGTGCAGCCCTACACCCTGCTGGCCAGTACGCCCGATCACTACCAGCTCTACCAACGCATGCCCGAGGCGCCCGGTTTCGGTCGTCTGCTGGCGCCAGCCATGACCATCGACGAGGCCGGCGCCTGGTTCGCCCGCCAACACCCCGCAGGAACACCCGATGCTTGATTACATCCGCGACGGCCAGGAAATCTACCGCCGCTCCTTCGCCACCATTCGCGCCGAGGCCAACCTCTATGGCATCCCCGCCGATATGGAAAAACTCGCCGTTCGGGTAATCCACGCCTGCGGCATGGTCGACGTCGTGGAAGACCTGCGCTTCTCCCCCGGTGCCGGCGCGGCCGGCCGTGCGGCGCTGCTCGCTGGCGCGCCGATTCTCTGCGATGCGCGCATGGTCGCCGAGGGCATCACCCGCCCGCGCCTGCCGGCGAACAACGAGGTGATCTGCACCCTGCACGACGCTGGCGTGCCGGAGCTGGCCCGCGAGTTGGGCAACACCCGCTCGGCGGTGGCCCTGGAGCACTGGCGCGAACACCTGGAAGGCAGCGTGGTGGTGATCGGCAACGCCCCCACGGCGCTGTTCTACTTGCTGGAGATACTCGACGCCGGCGCGCCGAAGCCGGCACTGATCATCGGCATGCCGGTGGGCTTTATCGGCGCGGCGGAATCCAAGGATGCCCTGGCCGCAGACAGCCGTGGCGTGCCCTACGTGATCGTGCGGGGCCGCCGTGGCGGCAGCGCCATGGCGGTAGCGGCGGTCAACGCCCTCGCCTCGGAGGTGGAATGATGGCCGGTCGTCTGCTCGGCCTCGGTGTCGGCCCCGGCGACCCTGAGCTGCTTACCCTCAAGGCCCTACGCCTGCTCAAAGGCGCGCCGGTGGTGGCCTACTTCGTGGCCAAGGCCAAACATAATGCCGGCCACGGCGGCAATGCCTTCGGCATCATCGAGGCCCATCTGGACGCCACCCAACAGCGGCTGCCGCTGGTCTACCCGGTGACCACCGAGAAGCTCGCCCCGCCGCTAAGTTACGAGGATGTGATCGCCGATTTCTACGACACCTGCGCGCAGCAGATCGCCCAATTGCTGGACGCGGGCCAGGACGTGGCGGTGATCTGCGAGGGTGACCCATTCTTCTACGGTTCCTACATGTACCTGCATGACCGCCTGGCCGGCCGGTATGAGGTGGAAGTGGTGCCCGGCGTGTGCTCCATGCTCGGCTGCGCCTCGGTGCTCGGTACTCCGCTGGTGTACCGCAACCAATCCTTGAGCGTGCTTTCCGGCGTGCTGCCGGAAGACGAGCTGGAACAGCGCCTGCGCGACGCCGAAGCGGCGGTGGTGATGAAGCTCGGACGCAACTTCGACAAGGTGCGCCGCGTGCTGCGCAAGCTCGGCCTGGATGGCCGCGCCCACTACGTCGAACGTGCCACTATGGCCAGCCAGAAGATCGTGCCGCTGGACGAGGTGGAGCCGATGGATTCGCCGTACTTTTCCATGATTCTGGTGCCCGGCCAAAAATGGCGGGGGTGAACGAGCTGCTGCGCGTCGGCCCTACTGCGTTAAAAACAGGCTCGGCAAGCCGGTTGCGGCTAACGCGCTTTAGCGCGGCCCGTAGGGCGAACGAAGTGAGTACTGCTCATGTACAAAAGTACACTCCGCTTCCTCCCCTGTTTTTGCCTTGTAGAGCTCTAGCTCGCGAGCTCGTTCGAATCAGTTTGTAGGGTGCATGGGAGGGGCTTCAGCCGCGACAGTCGCCGCTGAAGCGCCTCCCACGGATCGCGCCCCATTCCCCGGATTGCATCCGGGCTACAGGATATGCCGCATGAATATCGTCATCCTCGGCGCCAGCGCACTGGCCACTGCACAACGCCTCAAGGCGCTTTATCCACAGGCCTTGATCCATGGCCTACGCGGGCGCGCCGATGGCGCCGAGCGCCACTACGATGAGTTCGGTGAAACCCTGCGCGCCCTGTACCGCGCCGGCCAGCCGCTTGTGGTGCTATGCGCCGCCGGGATCGTCATCCGCAGCCTGGCCGCGCTGCTAGCGGAGAAAGGCGCCGAGCCGCCGGTGCTGGCCCTGGCCGAAGATGGCAGCGCCGTGGTGCCGCTGCTCGGCGGGCTGGCCGGGGTCAATCGCCTGGCCCGCGAGATCGCCGCGCACCTGGGCGTGACGCCGGCCATCACTACCAGCGGCGAGCTGCGCTTCGGCACCTGCCTGCTGGAGCCGCCGGCCGGCTACGCCCTGGCGGACCTGCAACAGGGCAAGCGTTTCGTCAGCGATCTGCTCGGCGGCGAGACGGTACGCATCGAAGGCCAGGCACCCTGGCTGGAAACCGCGCAACTGCCTGTGGATAACACCGCCAGCCGGGTTATCCACATCACCGCACAGGCGCGCCCGGCGCAACCGGACGAACTGTTGATCCACCCGCGCGTCGCCGCTGCGCTGATCGAACGCCCGGATGCCGAGTTGCCGGCACGTCTGCAACAGGCGCTGGGCGATGCCAAGCTGGCGCCGCAGGCACTGGCCTGCCTGTTGGCCGACAAAGGCTGGATGGCCAATACCGAGCTGCACGCCGCAGCGAACAAACTGAAGCTGCCGCTGCGTTTTATCCACAGCGACTCCCAGCTACCCGCCGAATGCCACCGAGGCGAGGGCCTGAGCCTGCTTTTGGCCGAGCAGCCCATCGATATCGACCGCCTCGGCCAACGCCGTGGCCGCCTCAGCGTGGTCGGCCTCGGCCCCGGCGCAGCCGAGCATATGACCCCCGCCGTGCGCCGCGCCCTCAACGAGGCCGAAGATCTGCTCGGCTACGACACCTACGTGAAAATGGCCGGCCCACTGCGAGCCGATCAGTGCCTGCATCCCAGCGACAACCGCGAGGAATTGCAGCGCGCTGCCCACGCCTTCGAACTGGCCGCCAGCGGCCGCCGCGTGGTGATGATTTCCTCCGGCGACCCCGGCGTATTCGCCATGGCCGCCGCCGTGATGGAGGCGCTGGAAAGCCCGCAAAGCGAGACCTGGCAAGGTGTCGAACTGGAAGTGCTGCCGGGCGTCTCCGCCGCCCTGGCCACCGCCGCCAAGGCCGGCGCGCCGCTGGGCCATGACTTCTGCCTGATCTCCCTGTCCGACAACCTCAAGCCCTGGGCAGTGATCGAAAAGCGCCTGCAGCACGCCGCCGCCGCCGACCTGGCCATGGCCTTCTACAACCCGATCTCCAAGTCGCGCCCCTGGCAGCTCGGCCGCGCGCTGGAGCTGCTGCGCCAGCACCGCGAACCGCAGACCCTGGTGGTGCTCGGCCGCGATATCGGTCGCCCCGCCGAAGCCCTGCGCAACCTCACCCTAGGCGAGCTGACCCCGGAGATGGTCGATATGCGCACCCTGGTGATCATCGGCTCCAGCCAGACCCGCCGCTTCCCCCGTGCCGATGGCGGCGAGTGGGTCTATACGCCGCGCTGGTATCCCGATCTGTAGGAGCCCGCTTGCGGACGATGCAGCTCCGCCGGACACATCGATCGCCGGCAAGCCGGCTCTTACGAAAGGCGCGTGCACAAACCTTCTAGTCCTGTTCGCCGAACGCGGTAAGCTCAAGCGTTCACAGCACAAGCGGGCAGCAGGCGATGAACACGCAGTCATGGGTCGACCTCAAGCAGGATGCCGATACCGGCATCGAGGTGATCCGTGCGCATTTCGAGGGCCACGCCTACGACCCGCACTGGCACGACAGCTACCTGATCGGTTTCACCGAGCAGGGCGTGCAGCAGTTCCATTGCCGCCGTGCGCTGTTCAGCAGCGTGCCGGGACAGACCTTCTTCCTCGAGCCCGGCGATATCCACGACGGCCATGCGCCGACACCGGGCGGCTTCACCTACTCCACCCTCTATCTCGAGCCGGCCTGGCTGGAGCGCGCGCTGCCGGCGCTGTTCGAGCAGGCACCTGCCGACTGCCTGCCCGGCGTGCCGCGCACCCAACCGGACGACCCCGGCCTGCTGCCCTGTATCGCCAATGCCCTGCAGGCGTTGAACGACAATGAGCCGCGCATGGTGCGCGACGCCGCGCTGGATGCGCTGCTGGAGCGCATCTCACGCAGTCTTTATTGGCGCCAGCGCCTGCCGGGCAATCCGCAGATTCCCAGTGTGGCCCTGCGTGCCCGCGACTACCTGCACGCACACTTTCACCAGAACGTCGGCCTCGACGAACTGGCGCGAGTCTGCGGCGTCGACCGCTTCCGCCTCAGCCGTGCGTTCAAGGCGGCCTTCGGCATCGCTCCGCATGGTTACCTGATCCAGCTGCGTCTGGTGCGCGCACGCCGGTTGCTGGCCCTCGGCACGGCACCGGCGGATGTCGCCAGCGACTTGGGCTTCGCCGACCAGAGTCACCTGGGCCGCTGGTTCCGCCGCGCCAACGGCCTTACCCCGGGCGCCTACCGCAGCCTCTGCACAAAGCTTCAAGACCACTGAATCAGCCAGCCGGACAATCGCGCCATACCCGATATGGAGCGATACCCGATGCCCTTCACTGCTCAACGAGCGCGGCCATGAACCAGTGGCTGCCCTTCATCCTCTTCGCCTCGGTGGCGTCGATCACCCCCGGCCCGACCAACCTGCTGATCCTCGGCAGCGCCGCGCGCTTCGGCCTGTCCATCGCCCTGGCCATCGCCTTGGGCGCCAGCCTCGCTGCCAGTCTGATGCTGCTGGTGGTCGGCCTGGGCCTCGGCGAAATACTGGCCCGCGCCCCGCTGTTGCAGACGGCGATGACCTGGGCCGGCGCGGCCTGGATCAGCTGGATGGCCTGCAAGCTCATGCGCGCCGAGGCAGCCGGCCTGGACCAACGCAGCGTCGACCGGCGCCAGGGCTTCGCCCAGGGCGCCGGCCTGCAACTGATCAACCCCAAGACCTGGCTGATGACCGTCTCGGTCACGGCGATCTTTCTCGACGGCCAGGCCTCGTTCGGCGCGGTAGCGAGCTACGCGACGCTATTCCTGCTGGTGTCCACGCCCTGCCTGCTGGCCTGGGGCCTGCTCGGCATCGGCAGTGCACACTTGTTGCGGCAACCGACCAGGCTGCTGTTGTTCAACCGCTGCATGGCCGCGCTGCTGCTGGCTTCGGTTTGGCTGCCGCTGCTGGCAAGCCTGTAGGAGCGCCGCCCCCGGCGCGAAGCGATTATGGCGATGCAGCGATACCTACATTATTCGCAGCATTCGCCGCGGGGGGCGGCTCCTAAAACGCTCCGCCCTGACGACGGAAGGTGCCGGGCGCCACACCGAAGCGCTGCCGGAACAGCTTGCCCAGATGGCTGGCATCGCTGACGCCGATCTCGTCGGCGAGTTGCGCCAGGCTGTGGCTGGAATTGAGCAGGCGCCAGCGCACGTGTTGCAGGCGCAGCTCGTTCCAGTATTCGCGCGCACTCATGCCCTGGCTGGCGTGAAACAGGCGGTCGAGCTGACGCCGGCTGATACCGACGCTGGTCGCCAACTGCTCGATGCCGTCGGCACTGGCCAGGCCGTGGTGCATCAGGGCGATGGCGCGGTCGACGTGACGCTCGCCGCTCGGCATGGTGTGCAGCGAACGCAGCGCGTGCTGGCCGCTGCGCGTCTCGTCCACCAGCATGTCGGCCAGGCCCTTGAGCGCCCGCGCCCGGCCGCTGCCCTGGGCCAATAGCTCCACCGCCAGGTCGATGGCTCCCGTGCCGCCAGCGCAGGAAATCCGCGCGCCATCGACGCAATACAGACGCTCATGGGCCAGACGCAGGTGCGGGAAGCTGGCACGGAATTCCGCCTCATGACGCCAGTGCACCGCCACCCGATGGCCGTCGAGCAGACCGCAGGCGGCGAGCAGGAAGCTGGCATTGTCGATCGCCACCAACTTCACCCCTGCGCGCGCGGCACGACGCAGCAACGACCGATAGGCCGGGGCCAGCCCCGCGGTGGCCTGTGCGTTGCGCCCACCGAACAACACTAGATAGTCGAAGTCGGCCAGAGCGATTTCCTCCGGCGTGGCCTCGATACTCAGCGCCGCGCCGCTGCTGGACAGCACATGCCCCGGCTGCAGGCCGAGAATGGTCCAGGCGCAATAGCGCTGGCGGCTGTAGTCCTCGTCGTCGGCGCTGAAGCGTAATTTGTCGAGAAAACCACCGAACGGCAGCAGGGCAAATTCCGGCAGGGGCAGCAAGAGAAAATGCAGGTCGGGGTTTTCGGCCATGTGATGTCCAGAATCAACCGTTAAATACCCAGAATCTACCTCATTCAAGTGCCTGTCGCTGACTAGACTGGCCGCGCCCAAACAGGAGACCCGCATGGCCCTCGAACTCTGGCTCGTCTACTTCGTCGCCACCCTCGGCCTGGCACTCACGCCCGGCCCCAATAGCCTGTTGGCACTGACCCACGGCGGGCTGTATGGCGCACGCATGGCGATGGCCACCATCCTCGGCGGCGTGGTCGGCTTCAGTACCTTGATCGCCCTGGCCATGTTCGGCCTCGGCGCCCTGCTCAAGACCGCGCCCAACGCGCTGCTGGCGCTAAAGTGGATCGGCGGCGCCTACCTGATCTGGCTGGGCGTGCAGCTGTGGCGCTCGCCACCGATGAACCTGACTCTGGCCGACAGCGGCGTCCGCCCCAGCGCCAGCCGGCTGTTTCGCCAGGGACTGCTGTCGGCGCTGTCGAACCCCAAGGTGATCCTGTTCTACGGCGCCTTTCTGCCGCAGTTCGTCGACCCGCAACGCGGCCTGGCCGTGCAGTTCGTGGTGATGGCAGCGACCTTCGCCGCGGTCGAGTTCCTCGTCGAACTGCTGCTGGCGCTACTGGCGTTTCGCGTACGCCCCTGGTTGCAGCGCGGCGGCCGCACCTTCAACCGCGGTTGCGGCGTGCTCTTCGTGCTGATCGGTGTGGCGCTACCGCTGGCGCGTTAAGCGAGCGCTGGACCACCGCGTCAGGGATAGGCCCCTCTCACTCGGGGCGGTGGCATACCACGCAAAGCTTGTTGCCATCGAGGTCGCGAAAATAGGCACCGTAGTAATCCGGGTGATAGTGCACGCGCAGGCCTGGAGCGCCCTCGCAACGCCCACCCTGAGCGAGCGCCAGCCGGTGAGCCTGATCGACCTGTGCACGGCTCTGCGCCAGCAGCGCCACCATCTGCCCGTTGCCGGAGTGGTGCGCTGCGCCATCGTAAGGTGTGCTGATCAGCAACAGAGGCCGGGGCTCCGGGCTCGACTGCCAGACCGCCCAAGGCTTTTCCGCATCGAGTAAACGCAACTCGACACCCAGCAGATCCATCAGCGGCTGGTAAAACCTCAGGGCGCGTGGAAAATCGCTCACGCCGATGCAGATATGGGAAAACATACTGCCCCCTCTCCTTTGAACGAAACGGCGCCTGCATCCTGGCCTAGTGCAGCCCGGTATCGCAAGCGCCTGGAAAGGGGCCAACCTGCCGCAGACGCGGCAGGCGCGGATCAGAATTCCTGCACGGTCGGGCGCAGGACGATCTCGTTGATGTCGACGTCGGCCGGCTGTTCGATGGCGTAGGCGATGGCACGCGCCACCGATTCCGCCGGAATCGCCTGCTTGTAGAAGTCGACGACGAAGTCGCGGCTCTGCTGATGGGCGCTGCCGAACTTCAGCTCGGAGTCCACCGCGCCCGGCTCGATGGTGGTGGTGCGGATGCTGCCACCGACCTCGTGACGCAAACCTTCGGAGATGGCCCGCACGGCAAACTTGGTGCCGCTGTAGACGGTGCCGCCCGGGCTGAACACCTTGATCCCGGCCACCGAGGCGATGTTGATGAAATGCCCGGCGTTCTGCTGCTGGAACACCGGCAGCGCCGCGGCGATGCCGTACAGCACGCCCTTGATGTTGATGTCGATCATGCGCTCCCACTCCTCGACACGCACGTCGCTCATCGGCGCGATGGCCATCAGCCCGGCGTTGTTGACCAGCACATCGACGCGGCCGAAGGTGTCCAGCGCCCCCTGGATCAGCGCTTTCACCTCATCGGCACGGGTCACGTCGGTCTGGTAGGCCACGGCCTCGCCGCCAGCGGCGACCAGCTCGCTGACCAGTTGCTCGAGACGCTCCTTGCGCCGTGCGGCCAGCACCACCTTGGCGCCCAACTTGCTCAAATGACGGGCGGTCGCTTCGCCCAGGCCGCTGCTGGCGCCGGTGATGACCACGACCTTGCCGGAAATGTTGTTGCTCATGGTGATGCCCTCTCGATTCGTTGGAGTGTCCGGCGTCGCTCGCTGGACATGGGCTCACGTTAGAGGCGATTTAAGTTTCAATGAATGGAAGAGTTTGGATTAGGCTATTCCACATTCTGGAATACAGAGGCGCCCCGACATGCTCAACCGCATGGAGATGATCCGCATCTTCTGCAGCGCGGCCGACTGCAGCAATTTCCGCGAGGCAGCGACTCGCCTGGGGGTTTCTCCGCAGACGGTGGCCCGCGCGATCAAGGCGCTGGAGGAAGAACTCGGCGAGATTCTTTTTCACCGCAACACCCGCCAGGTGCATATCACCGCTTTCGGCGAGGCCTATGCGGTGCGCGCCCGGCAGATGCTGGAGGATTTTGACGCGCTGTTTCGTGGCCACCGCGCCGAGGGCGAATCGGCCATCGCCGGGCGCATCGGCATCACCGCACCACAAGCCATCGGCAAGCGCTTTCTGGTGGCGTTCCTGCAACCCTTGCTCAAGCAGCACCCGCAACTGGTGCTGAACCTGCGCCTGGAGGACGAGATCACCGACGCGGTGGAAGCGCAGATCGACATCGGCATCCGCGTCGGCTTCCTGCGTGACAGCCGCTACGTCGCCCGCGCCCTGGCACCGGTGCCGTTGCAGGTGGTGGCCACGCCGCAACTGATCAAAGCCACCGGCAAGCCGCACACCCTCGACGAGCTGCAGCAGCGGCCGCTGTCGGTGCTGATCGACCGCAAGAACGGCCGCCCCTGGCCGTGGACCTTCGCCCATGGCCCCAGCCTGCATCCGCCCACGCCAGCGCTGGTGTGTGACGACCCCGAAGCCGAGCTGGAGGCCGTGCTCGCCGGCCTGGCCTACGGCCAGTTACCCGCCTACCTGGCGCAGCCCTATCTGCAGAGCGGCCACCTGCAGGCGGTGCTGACGGAGCAGGCGCCCGAGCCCTGGCAGCTGTTCATCTACCGCCCACAGCAGGGCCCGGTGCCCCCAAGGGTGCGCCTGGTGTTCGATCACCTGCGCGCCTGCTTCTGCGATCCGGCGCAGTTTCCCCAGGGCTGAGGTCGCTCACGGCAACGCCACTGTCGCCTGCGAAGCGCCCGCCCCGGCTATCGCTCCGTAACCTGCCTGAAGCCGTCTAAATCAGGGATCAGGAGCGTCGCATGAATGCCATCAACACGGGCCAGCAGGTCAGCCCGGCCACCTTGCACAAGGTGATCGCCGCCTCGGCCATCGGCAACTTCGTCGAGTGGTTCGACTTCGCCGTCTACGGTTTTCTCGCCGTGACCATCGCCTCGCTGTTCTTCCCACCGGGCAATCCGACCCTGGCGCTGCTGCAGACCTTCGCCGTGTTTGCCGTGTCGTTCGCCCTGCGCCCGCTCGGTGGCATCGTCTTCGGCATTCTCGGCGACCGCATCGGACGCAAGCGCGTGCTGTCGATCACCGTGCTGCTGATGGCCGGCGCCACCACGCTGATCGGCCTGCTGCCAACCTACGCCAGCATCGGCCTGTTCGCCCCGCTGCTGCTGGCGCTGGCGCGTTGCCTGCAGGGTTTCTCCGCCGGTGGCGAGTATGCCGGCGCCTGCGCCTTCGTCATGGAACACGCGCCCACCGAACAGAAGGCCCGTTATGGCAGCTTCGTGCCGGTCTCGACCTTCATGGCGTTCGCCTGCGCCGCCGGGTTGGTATTCGGCATGGGCTTGTGGCTGGACGAAGCGCAGATGCAGGCCTGGGGCTGGCGCGTGCCCTTCCTGATCGCCGCACCGCTGGGCCTGGTCGGCCTGTACATGCGCCTGCGTCTGGACGAGTCACCGGCCTTCCAGGCCCTGGCCGCGCAACCTCATCCGGAACATTCGCCGCTGCGCGAAACCCTGCGCGAGCACGGCGGCACCGTGCTCTGCCTGTCGGCGTTCATCTCCGCCACGGCGCTGTCGTTCTACATGTTCACCACCTACCTGACCACCTACATGCAGGTGGTCGGTGGCGCAGCACGGCCGGTGGCATTGCTGGCCAGCCTGATCGCGCTGTTCTTCGCCGCCCTGCTGTGCCCTTTCGTTGGTCGCTATTCGGATCGCGTTGGCCGCCGCCGCACCATCCTGACTGCCGGGGTGGCGCTGATCGTCGCGGTGTATCCGGCCTTTGCCCTGGCCGCCTCGGGCACCCTGCTGGCTTCAGCTCTGGGCGCCATGCTGCTGGCAGTGGGTGCGGTGATCTGCGGCGTGGTAACCGCCGTGCTGCTGTCCGAGCAGTTCCCCACCCGGGTGCGTTACACCGCCTCGGCGTTCACCTACAACCTGGCCTACACCATCTTCGGCGGTACCGCGCCATTGATCGCCACCTGGCTGATCGAGGCAACCGGTAATCGCATGTCGCCGGCCTACTATCTGATCGTCATCGCCCTGCTGGCCCTGGCGGGTGGCCTGGCACTGCCCGAGTCGTCAAGGCGGCCGCTGAACTATCAACCGGCCTGAGGCCTCGCCGAGTCTCGGCTGCGGCACACAGGTCGCAGCCTACCTCCTACCACCCCGGCTGGCGCTGGCCGTCATCGATGGCCACATAACGAAGGACTCAGTTGCGCAAAGTGGACCAGTAAAAATCCACAAAAATGGATCTATGTGGCTAGACCACTGGTGCGTACATTCGTCCTCACCGGGCCGCAGTGGTACTGCCAGTTGCAGAGGGGCATCGGTTTCTTCTCAACTCGCATATGGATGAAAACCATGAGCAAGCGCCTCGATTACTTCGCACTCTCCCCCAAGGCCTCCGGCAAGTACGCCGAATTCTCCACACTGCTGACCCGCAGCCCGTTCCTCGCACCGCTGGCTCATCTGGTCATGCTGCGTGCCTCGCAGATCAATGGCTGCGCCTTCTGCGTCGACATGCACGTCAAGGAAGCGAAGATCCATGGCGAGCGCGAGCTGCGCCTGCACCATGTCGCCGTCTGGCGCGAATCGCCGCTGTTCTCCGCGCAGGAGCGCGCCGCGCTGGAGTGGACGGAAGCCCTGACCCAGCTGTCGCCGCATGGCGTGTCCGACGCTATCTACGCCAGCGTGCGCGAGCAGTTCTCCGAGCAGGAACTGTCGGACCTGAGCTTCCTGGTGGTCGCCATCAATGGCTGGAATCGCCTGAGCGTGGCCTTCCGTAACGTGCCGGGCTCCGCCGACAAGCAGTTCGGCCTGGACAAGGCCGACCTGGCCTGAAGCCCGATCTCAGAGAGGTTACGCCCATGTCTGCAGCTATCCGCGTGCTGCGCCTGATCAGCAGCCCGCGTGGCGCTGAATCAGAAAGCCTGCGTCTGTCTCACCTGGTGCTCGACGGCCTCGCTGGCCAGCACTCACTGCAGGTGCAGGACGTCGACCTCAACGATCTGCAACATGTCGACCGCGACTATGCCATGGCTCTAGCGTCCCCCTCTGACGCTGACCAGGCAGAGCCCGGCAGTGCCCTGCAGCGCTCCGCCGAGCTGATCAGTCAGCTCGACGAAGCGGATGTGCTGCTGATCGCCACCCCCATGCACAACTACACCGTGCCCTCGACACTCAAGGCCTGGGTCGATCACATCGTGCGCATACGTATGACATTCAACGGCACACCGCAAGGCAAGGTTGGCCTGCTACGTGATTGTCCGGTGTACGTGGCGCTGGCCTCAGGCGGGCTGATCAGCGGCGAGCAGGCGCGGCAGCCAGACTTCCTGCGCCCCTACCTGCAGGCGGCCCTGGCCACGGTGGGCCTCAGGAACATGCACTTCTTCTGTGTGGAGGGTACCGCCAGAGGTGAGCAGGCCCTGCTGGAGGCCCGCGCCATGGCGCAGTCACAGGTAGCCGCGTTCTTCTCTGCCGAGTGAAACGGCTGACAACATGTCAGGCGTCTGAGCGAAGGATTCTGTAGGGTTGCGGACGATGGTGACGAATAGCCTGCGTCATCCATCAGACAGACTCGTAGCCCGCTCAATGGAACCTTCGCATGTTGCCCCAGCCGCTATACGCTCGACCGGCCCGCCTGGCCCTGCTGACCTTCAACTGCCTGGCAGCGCCAATCGCCCTGGCTCAGCAGCCTATGCAGCTGGACGCCATGCAAGTCAGCGGCGCACCGCTGAGCGAAATCGAGGCCGCGCAGGAAGAGCTGAAACAGGTCCCCGGCGCCACCAACCTGGTGGACATGGACAAGGTCGAGCAGGGCCGCGTGGCCGGCGTCGCCGACGTGCTGGCCTACCAGCCCGGCGTCTACGCGCAGTCCCCCGGCAACGAAGGGGTGAAGATCAGCCTACGTGGCTCGGGCATCAACCGAGGCCCCGGCTCGCACGCCTCCGGCACCCACATCATGCTCGACGGCCTGCCGCTGACCGGCTCCGGCGGCACGCCCTACGAACTGCTGGAGCCCCTGTGGATAAGTCGCGCCGAGGTGCTGCGTGGCGCCAATGGCTTCGACCGCGGCTCGCTGGCCCTCGGCGGCGCCATCGACTACATCACCCACACCGGCTACACCGCGCCCAAGCTGCAACTGCGCTATGAAACCGGCAGCTACGGTTACCAGAAGCGCAACATCGCCTCCGGTCAGGTGCTGGGCGATTTCGACTACTACCTCGCCCTCACCGACAGCCGCACCGACGGCTATCAGGATCACTCATCGGGCAAGGGCAAAGGCATCGCCGCCAACTTCGGCTATCAGCTCAACGAGAATCTGGAGACGCGCTTCTACCTGCGCTACCGCGAAACCGAGCACGAAACGCCCGGCCGCCTGACCAAGGCCCAGCTCAAGGACGACCCGCGCCAGGCCGCTGCGGCCAATCGCAGTATCGACGCCCACCGCGACCAGCCCGGCAGCACCTGGCTGGCGAACAAGACCACCTGGCGCATCGACGATGACTCCACCCTGGTCGCCGGCCTGGCCTATCACCACTACCCCATGGATATCACCGAGACCGCCTATCGCGGCGGCGCCTACCGTATCCGCGTGGACTACAGCGATATCAGCGGCACCCTGAACTACACGCGCCGGCATACCCTGTTCGGCCTCAATAGCAGCACCACCATCGGCTGGCGCAGCACCACCAACCTGCCGAGCAGCAAAGCGAAAGAGACCGCGGCGTTGCCGATCAACGTCAACGGCACACCCTATCCGGCCGGCACACTGATGCGCGACTACGAGCACCTGGGTTCGGACAACGTGCTGCACTTCAGCAACGACACGGAGCTGACCCCCGATCTGTGGCTGACCAGCGGCCTGGCGCTGATCTACACCTGCCGTGAAGCCGAAGTGACCTGGCCGGCCACCGACGACAGGCTCAGCGAACACACCTGGGACTACGCCCCGCGCATCGGCCTGCGCTACCAGCTCAATCCTGATGTGCAGTTATTCGGCAATATCAGCCGCTCGGTGGAACCGCCACATGCCTGGTCGATGCTCTGGGGCTCGCCGCTACGCTTCTCCAGCACCACCACGCAGCCCTATGCCGCGCGCCAGCGCGCTGCCATCAGCCTGGACAACCAGACCGCCACCACCTTCGAGGTCGGCGGCCGCGGCAATTCCGCGCTGGGTCAGTGGGAGCTGACCTACTACTACTCACAGGTGCGCCACGAATTGCTCACAGTCGAGATCGAGCCCAACGTCTTCGCCGAATCCAACGCCAGCCCCACCGTGCACCAGGGCATCGAAGCCGGCCTGACCAGCCCGCTATGGCAAGGTGGCGCCGCCGGCGCCCTGAGCCTGCGCCAGGCCTACACCTTCAGCGACTTCCACTACCGCGACGACGATGCCTTCGGCGACAACCGCCTGCCCGGCCTGCCGCGCCACTACTACCAGGCCGAACTACGCTACGACCACCCGAGCGGTTTCTACGCAGGCCTCAACAGCCAGTACGCCTCCAAGGTGGCGGTGGACTACGCCAACTCCTACTATGCCGACGCCTACGCCACCTTCGGCGCCACCCTCGGCTACGCCTCGCCCAAAGACGACTGGCAAGCCTGGCTCGACCTGCGCAACCTGACCGACAAACGCTATGCCGCCACCGTTACACCGGGCTATGACGACAATGGCGCCGATGTGGCGCGATCCACGCCTGGGGAAGGGTTTGGGGTGTATACCGGACTGTCCTGGAGTTGGCTCTGATGGCACAGACCTACACAACGTACTACCTGGAGATGACCTCGCCGGATCAACTGAAAGCCAAGCCTCAGCGCAGCGATCTGCAGATCGTCGAATGCGAAGAACCGCAACCTGAACTCAATCGCTTTCTCTACCAACTGGTCGGCTCGACCTGGGAATGGGGTGATCTGGACGACTGGAGCGACGAACAATGGCGCACCGTGGTGGAAAACCCAGCGCACCGAACCTGGGTCGCCTATCACCGTGGCTCCATCGCTGGTTACTACGAGCTATTCCGTCCTGACGGTCGCAGCACGGAGATCCGCTACTTCGGCCTGGCTCCGCAGTTTCTAGACCGCGGCTTCGGCGGCACATTGCTCAGCCATGCCATTCACTCGGCCTGGCAGTGGCCGGGGACTGAGCGCGTTTGGGTGCACACCTGCACCTTCGATCATCCGGCGGCCCTGGCCAACTATCAGGCGCGTGGTATGCGGGTTTATCAGGAAGAAGTCTGCGATATATCCAGCTAAAGAAGACTTTTACCCAGCTTCCAATACTGCTGCATCATCGGGGGGTGATCGCCCAGCACGTAGGGTGGACAGCGCTCTTCCTGTCCACCGCCCCTCACATTACGCCCCCGCCACACCCTCTTTGCGCAGCAGATAGCTGTCCATGATCCACCCATTGCGCTCGCGCGCCTCGGCGCGGGTGGTGACGATGCGTTCAGCCACTTCGTCCAGCGGGCCGGCGATCAGGATTTCATCGGCAGTACCGACGTAGGCGCCCCAGTAGATATGCAGGCCCTGGCCGACGAAACGGCGGTAGGTGTCCTTGGCGTCGAGCATCACCGCCACGCTGTCTACGCCCTGCGGCCAGCCTTCTGCGAGCAGGCGGCCGGTGGTGATTTCCACGGCGCGACCGATGCTGTTGAGCGGGATGCGGTGGCGCGCGGTCAGCGCCTGCAGGCTGGTGATGCCAGGGATCACGTCATAGACGAAATCGCTACGCCGCGCGGCGATGCCTTCGATGATGCGGATGCTGCTGTCGTACAGCGAGGGGTCGCCCCAGACCATGAAAGCCGCCGTCTCGCCATCGGCCATCTGCTCGTCGATAAGCTGCTCGAACACCGCCTGTTTGTCGCGGTTGAGTTCGTCGACGCTGGCGCGGTAGTCCGCCGCCTCGCGTTCACGCTCCGGTTGCAGGCCTTCGGCGAAACGAGGCGTGTGACCATCGAGGAAACGTGCGCAGATCTCGCGGCGCAGGGCGTTGAGCTTGTGCTTGGCCGCGCCCTTGTCCATCAGGAAGATCACATCGCTACGGCGCAGTGCCTTGATCGCCTGGTAGGTGATGTAGTCCGGGTCGCCGGCGCCAATGCCGACCAGCAGCAGGGTTTTCATGAGGTTCTCCAGGTGCGCCCCAGCACGCCGGGCGCCAGGTCGTCGATATGGTGGTAGTCGGCTTCCAACGCCTGCGCCAGTTGGCGGGCTCGGCCCAAGCGGATGGGGGCGAGCTCGGTATCGAGCAGCAGGGTTGGGCACGGCAAGGGCGCCAGTGGCGGCAGGTCACGCAAGCGGCCATCGGTCAGGATCAGCAGGCGCTGGCGTTCGCTCGGCTTCGCTCGTTGCCGACGCAGCAGCCAGTCACCCGCCTGATTGAGCGCATCGAGCAACGGCGTGCCGCCTCCGGCGCCCAATTCTTGAAGCCATCGATGCAACTCCGCGCTGGCCTTGCGCCCGTGCCATAACCATTGCGCCTCACGGCCCCCGGCTTGCAGCACGGCCAGTCGCGCGCGCTGGCGATAGGCGCTGTCGAAGACTTCGGCGAGCACGCCCTTGGCCAGGCTCAGGGCGCCATGGCGGCGGGTGGAGGCAGAGGCATCGACCAGCACCAGCCACAGCTCGTCGGCCTGCTGGCTGCGCGGGCGCAGCACCAGTTGTTCACGGCGTTGCGGCCGGCCCTGGCGCAGGGTCGCCGGCCAATCGATACGCCCGTCCGCACCGCTGCGGGCGGCACCACGCAGGCCGCCGCCGAGTCGTCCGGGCCGGTTACGGGCATCCGCGCCTGTGGCTGTGCGCGGGCGGATGCTCAGGGCTTTTTTGGCCAGCGTGGCGGAACGCGCCGCTCACCCATAGCCTGCGGCTGCGCCGGCAGTTCGCCCCACTGACCTTCAGCCTGATTCTGTTCCTGCGCCTGCTGCGGCGCCTGGTTCTGCTCGGGCGGCGTGACAGCAGGCGGTTGTGGCTGGCGACGGCGGTGACGCAGGACGAAGTCCTCCACCGCGTCGATATCCACAGGCTCGATGCCCGCCGCGCCACGCCAGGCGGCATGTGCTCGGGCGGCGCGCAGCCAGACCAGATCGGCGCGCAGACCATCGACGCCGGCAGCGAAGCAGCGCTGACTGATCTCGCCCAGGGCGGCGTCATCCAGCGGGATATCGACCAGGCACTGGCGGGCATTGCGGCAGCGCTCGGCGAGGGCATCCTGCTCGCCCTGCCAGCGTTGCAGGAAGGCAGCAGAGTCGGCATCGAAGGCCAGCCGGCGACGCACGATCTCAGCGCGCTCGGACGGCTGCGGCTGGCCATCGAGGGCCAGGTTGAGGCCGAAACGGTCGAGCAGTTGCGGGCGCAACTCGCCCTCCTCGGCGTTCATGGTGCCAATCAGCACGAAGCGTGCGGCATGCCGATGGGAGATGCCGTCACGTTCGACATGGTTGACCCCGCTGGCGGCGGCATCGAGCAGCAGGTCGACCAGATGATCGGGCAGCAGGTTGACCTCATCGACATAGAGCACGCCGCCATCGGCACGGGCCAGCAACCCAGGGGAAAACTGCGCCCGGCCTTCGCCCAGCGCTGCGTCCAGATCCAGGGTGCCGACGATGCGCTCCTCACTCGCCCCCAGCGGCAGGGTGACGAAGCGTCCACCATCGAGCAGATCGGCCAGGCCACGGGCCAGGGTGGACTTGGCCATGCCGCGCGGCCCCTCGATCAGCACCCCGCCGATGGCCGGATCGATGGCCGCCAGGCACAGCGCCAGCTTCAGCGAATCGGCACCGACCACAGCGGCGAGGGGGAAGTGATGTTCGGTCATGGCTTATCTCAGATCAATGACGATGGGTGGCGCGCACCAGATTGCTTATGGCCCACGCTCAATTCCCAATACCGCAGATGCTCAGTGGAAACAGGATGATCCCGACGACACGGGGAAGAAGGGCTCCCAATCCGGCGCAGACCAATGCCCCCAGCAAAGCCCAAATGCCCAGTTCTCCCAGGCCAACCGGCTCACTGGTCAGCAGTACGCACATCAGCAAACCGACCCATATTCCAGCCACAGCACCAATACAGGCCGAACGAATACGCTCGCGCCGGGTGATCGGGCTTCGCCACCAAAGCTGTAAACGGTTAAGTACGCCGAGAGTCATGGGTGCCTCGCGATCCGTAGGGTGGGTTAGCGGCGCTGAACGCCGGCCTTATATCTGCAGAAAAACTCGGCGCGCCGCGTAACCCACCAGGCGATACTCCGTGTGACGCCGATGGTGGGTTACGCCGCACCCGCTTCAGCGAGTTGGCCAGCAACCATGACAGGCGGCTAACCCACCCTACGGGAACGTGTCGCGTCATGCTTCCTCGCTATCGAGCAGCAGGTTTTCCAGCGCTTCGCGGTAAGGCCCGGGATTCTCCCACAGGCCGCGCTGCTGGGCTTCCAGCAGCCGTTCGAGGATGTCGTTGAGGGCGCCGGGGTTGTGCTGCTGGATAAAGTCGCGAGTGTCCTTATCGAGCAGGTAGGCATCGGTCAGCAGCGCGTACTGGTGGTCATCGACCAGCTCGCTGGTGGCGTCGAAGGCGAACAGGTAGTCGATGGTCGCGGCCAGCTCGAAGGCGCCCTTGTAGCCGTGGCGCTTCATGCCCGCGATCCATTTGAGATTGGCGGCGCGGGCACGCACCACGCGGTTGAGTTCTTCCTTCAAGGTGCGAATACGCGGCGTATCAGGGTGGCTGTTGTCACCGTGATAGCTGGCCACCTTAAGCCCGCGCAGGGTTTCCACTGCCGCCAGCATGCCGCCCTGGAACTGGTAGTAGTCGTTGGAATCGAGGATGTCGTGCTCGCGGTTGTCCTGGTTGTGCAGCACCGCCTGCATCTGCTCCAGGCGCTCGACGAAGCGCTGCCGTGCGGGCGCGCCCTCGGCGCCGCTACCGTAGGCGTAGCCGCCCCAGTTCAGGTAGACCTCGGCGAGATCGGCACGGCTCTGCCACAGACGCTCCTCAATGGCGTTCTGCACCCCGGAGCCATAGGCCCCCGGCTTGGCGCCGAACACCCGCCAGCCAGCCTGACGCCGCGCTTCGGCTTCATCCAGGCCACCATCCTTGAGCGCCAGCGACTCGCGCCAGACCTGCGCCGAAAGCGGGTTCATGTCTTCCGACTCGTCCAGCTCGATAACCGCCTGCACGGCGTCATCGAACAGGCGAATCAGGTTGCTGAAGGCATCGCGGAAAAAGCCCGAGACGCGCAGGGTGACATCCACCCGGGGTCGACCAAGCTGTTCCAGCGGCAGCACCTCGAAGCGCTCGACGCGCTGACTGCCCGGCTGCCACACCGGCCGCACGCCCATCAGCGCCAGTGCCTGGGCGATATCGTCGCCGCCGGTACGCATGGTCGCCGTGCCCCACACCGACAGGCCGAGCTGGCGCAGGTGGTCGCCCTCGTCTTGCAGATGGCGCTCCAGCAGGCGATCCGCGGCCTGCACGCCAAGACGCCAGGCAGTCGGTGTAGGCAGATGGCGCACGTCGACGGTAAAGAAGTTGCGCCCGGTGGGCAGCACATCGAGGCGACCACGACTCGGTGCGCCGCTCGGCCCGGCGGAGACGAAACGCCCTTCCAAAGCCGCCAGCAGGCCGTTCATCTCTGCATCGCCGCAAGCATCCAGCAAAGGCGCGATATGCTCAGCCAGGCCATCGAGGATCAGCGCCACCTCGGTGCCGAAATCTTCGATGCGCTCGCCGGCCAGACGCCGCTCGATCAGCCCCAGCGCCAGCAGCTCCAGGCGCTCGCGGGTATCACCGACCGTGCGCCACAGGCTGTTATCCACAACCTGCAACGTCTGTGGACATGGCCCTTGCCAGGACTGGCCCATATCGCAATCCAGCGGATCGAGGCCCAGTTCCAGGCCACGGGCCAACGCGCGCAGCAGGCTGGCATTGGCACCCTGACCATCGCCACGGGGAATGCGCAGCAGCGCCAGGAGCGTGTCACGGCGCAGTTGCCCGGCAGGCGATTCGCCGAACACATGCAGCCCATCACGAATCTGCGATTCCTTGAGGTCGCACAGATAGGTGTCGAGCTGCGGTAGCCAACTGTCAGCATCGTCGTTTAGCTGCAGACCCAGTTCGCGGTCAAGGCTGGCCTCGCGCACCTTGGCCAGTATCTCGCCACGCAATTCCACGGCGCGGCGCAGGTCGAGCTGGCTGGCGTCGTAATACTCGTCAGCCAGGCGCTCCAGATCGCGCAGCGGGCCGTAGCTTTCGGCGCGGGTCAAAGGCGGCATCAGGTGGTCGATGATCACCGCCTGGGTGCGGCGCTTGGCCTGCGCGCCCTCGCCCGGATCGTTGACGATAAAGGGATAGATATTCGGCAGCGGGCCAATCAGCGCCTGCGGCCAGCAGCCCTCGGACAGGCCGACGCTCTTGCCCGGCAGCCATTCCAGGTTGCCGTGCTTGCCGACGTGGATCAGCGCATCGGCGTCGAAAGCCGTGCGCAGCCAGGCGTAGAAGGCGATATAACCGTGCGGCGGCACCAGGTCGGGGTCGTGGTAAACCGCTGCCGGGTCGAGCTGGTAGCCGCGCGCCGGCTGGATACCAACGAAGGTCAGGTCGAAGCGCAGGCCGGCAACCATCATCCGCCCACTGCGGAACATCGGATCGTTCTGCGGCTCGCCCCAGCGCTCGCGCACCGCCTGCTGATTGGCCGCTGGCAGGCTGTGGAAAAACCCCAGGTAGTCGTCCAGCGCCAGGCTCTGCGCGCAGGGCCGTGTATCCAGACCATTGAGGTCATTGGTGACGCCACCGAGCAGGCTGTGGACAAGTGCGGTACCGCTGTCCGGCAGGTTATCCACTGGATAGCCATGGGCCTGCAGGGCGCGGAGGATATTCAGCGCGGCAGCCGGTGTATCCAGGCCGACGCCGTTGCCGATGCGGCCATCGCGGGTCGGGTAGTTGGCCAGGATCAGGCCGATTCGCTTCTGATCGTTGCTTTTGATCGCCAACTGGCACCAGTTCCTCGCCAGTTCCGCGACATAAGCCATACCCGGTTCATGCGCCTGGTAGCACACCACATCGCTCTGGCTACGCTCGCTGCGCCAGGCCAGACCTTTGAAGCTGATGGCGGTACCAATCAGCCGGCCATCCAGCTCAGGCAGCACCACATGCATGGCCAAGTCACGCGAGCCCAGACCTTGGGCGCTGGCCTGCCATTGCGCGTGATTGTCCAGCGAGCAGATAGCCTGCAGCACCGGGATATCACGGCGAAACACCCGCGCCTGTGGCGCCTCGGGGTTGGAAAGGGCGAAGCCGGTGGTGTTGATGATCAACGCAGCGTTGGTTTCGTCCAGCCAGGTCTGTACCTGATCCAGGCAGGCAGATTCCTTGAGGCTGGCCACGGCGATAGGCAGCGGGTTAAGGCCGTGGCCGAACAGGTGCTCGCAGAAGGTATCGACGAAGGCGGTGTTCGCCGACTGCACATGATTGCGGTAGAACAGCAGCGCCACCACGGGCGCCTCCGGCAGCCACTGCGTCTGCCAGTCAGCCAACTGAGCAGGGCTACGCTGCGGGTGATAGAGGCCGACACGCGGTAGCGGCTGCGGCTCCTGCCAACTGTCGTCACGCCCCAGCCAGCGGCTGCCGATGCAGCGAAACAACTGCCGGGCATTGTCCAAACCGCCCTGGCGCAGGTACTTCCAGAGGCGCTGGCTATCTTCTTCACTGACATTACCGAGCGCATTCAGCTCCGGGTCGGGCTTGTCGTCGCCGGGCACCATGATCACCGTGGCGCCGCGCGCGCCCAGCTCCACCAGACGCTCGACGCCATAACGCCAGTAGCTGACCCCGCCATGCACCGAGATCAGGATGACCTTGGCGTACTGCAGCACCTGCTCGAAATAGAAGTCTACCGAGGCGTTGTTGCTCAGCTGCGCCGGGCTGGCCAGGCGCAGGCTGGGGTAGTCGTCCGGCAATTGCCGAGCGGCCTCGGCCAGCAGGGAGAGGTGCGAATCACCCGTGCACAGCAGCACCAGCTCGGCAGGCGTCTGGCCAAGGTCGGCGATGCTGTCGGCCGGCAGTTGGGCGCCGGGTTGGGTGCGCAATAGGTGCATGTTCGTTCCGTGGTAGGGGCTTTAACCGCGACTGGTGGTAGCGCCGTAGGGTGGACTCAGTTATCCGGCGGACTGTTCGCTTCGCTCCTGAGTCCGCCCTACGATCGAGTACGTCCTACGCTCCGTATCCGGCCAGCGACGCTTTCAGCTCGGCCTCGATGGCCGCGCGGTCAAGCTGCTGGCCGATCACCACCAGGCGACTCAGGCGCGGCTCGTCGGCCTGCCAGGCGCGGTCGAAGTGGCGGTCGAAGCGCTGGCCCACGCCCTGCACCAGTAGGCGCATGGGTTTGCCAGGGATCGCCGCGAAGCCTTTCACGCGCAGGATGCCGTACTTGGCCACTGCCTCCTTCAACGCGGCGAGCAGGCGCGCCTCCTGGGCTTCCGGTAGTTCCACGTGGAACGAGTCGAATTCCTCGTGATCGTGGTCTTCATCTTCATCGTCGTGATGAGTGCGGCGGCTGTCGATATGCAGCTCAGCTTCACTGTTCAGGCCGAGCAGCACGTCCAGCGGCAGCTCGCCGCCGTGCGCCTCGATCACCTTGACTGCCGGCGGTAGCTCTTCGGCCACCTCGGCGCGCACGGCAGCCAGCGCCTCGGCGTCGAGCAAATCGGCCTTGTTGAGGATCACTAGGTCGGCGCTGGCCAACTGGTCGGCGAACAGTTCATGCAGCGGCGATTCGTGGTCGAGGTTGGGGTCGAGCTTGCGCTGCTCGTCCACCTGATCGGGGAAGGCGGCGAAGGTGCCGGCGATCACCGCCGGGCTGTCGACCACGGTGATCACCGCGTCGACCGTACAAGCGTTGCGGATTTCCGGCCAGTTGAAGGCCTGCACCAAAGGCTTGGGCAAAGCCAGGCCACTGGTCTCGATGAGGATATGGTCGAGATCGCCGCGGCGCGCCACCAGCTCGCGCATCACCGGGAAGAACTCTTCCTGCACGGTGCAGCACAGGCAGCCGTTGGCCAGCTCGAAGACGCGGCCATTGGCTTCTTCCTCACTGCAGCCGATGGAGCACTGCTTGAGGATCTCGCCATCAATGCCCAGCTCGCCGAACTCGTTGACGATCACCGCGATACGGCGGCCGCCGGCATTGGCCAGCAGGTGGCGCAGCAGAGTGGTTTTGCCGGCACCGAGAAAACCGGTGACGATGGTGACAGGCAGTTTGGCGAGGGTTTTCATGGATGGCCCCGTGGCGTCGGTAAGTTCGGCGGACGGGTACGCGCAGGCGGACACGCAGGAGCGTGCTGGCCGCGTCGGATCACCCCGTCCGAGCATATGGCTGGTCATTCGAGGCAGGTCTCCTGGCTCACGGTCTGCGCGTTGCGCGTCCTTCACCTTCCCGCTGTTGAGCAGTGGCGTATCGAAGGGTTTAAGACCGTTTACAGTTGCGGGGGCAGCCAGGGCATCGACCCTGTTCCCTCTTAGCTCCCCGGCGGTTTGCCGGGAAGAACCTCGAAAGCGAGAAGGCTACGCAGGCCGCGGCGGCCGGTCAATCGCGGTTGACCGCTGGCAGGTGCCATGATGAGCTACATCACCCTCCGACACGAATACCGCTCATGACCGCCAGCCACCTCGATCACCCCGCTGCCCCCCCTAAGGTGGTTGCCGGCCTGGGTTGCCGGCGCGGTTGTGCACAGGACGAGCTGCTCACCCTGCTGACCCACAGCCTGGCCCAACATGAGTTGACTGTGGATAACCTCGTTGGACTGGCCAGCATCGCCCACAAGCTCGACGAACCGGGGCTGCGTGAACTGGCCATGCACGTGAATCTGCAGCTGACATTCTTCACTCCCGAAGCGCTCACGCTCCACCAGCCAGAGAAAGCCGGCAGTCCCCTCATCCGATCCATAACCGGCAGCCCCGCAGTGGCTGAACCCTGCGCCCTTGCCCTGGCCTCACGACTGGGCAAGGCAGCTCGCCTGCTGGGCGATAAAACCCGCACGGCCAACGCCACCTGCGCGTTGGCCACCTTCGATAGAGAACCCGCAGCATGACCGTCTACTTCATCGGCGCCGGCCCCGGCGACCCCGAGCTGATCACCGTCAAGGGCCAGCGCCTGATCTGTTCGTGCTCGGTGATCCTCTACGCCGGCTCGCTGGTACCCGAAGCGGTGCTACAAGGCCATAGCGCCGAGCAAGTGGTGAACACCGCCGAGCTGAACCTGGGCGAGATCATCGAGCTGTTGCGCCAGGCCCATGAGCGTGGCCTGGACGTAGCCCGGGTGCATTCCGGTGACCCGTCGCTGTACGGCGCCATCGGCGAGCAGATTCGCGAGTTGCGTGCCCTGGGCATTCCCTTCGAGATCATTCCCGGCGTCACTGCCACTGCCGCCTGCGCAGCCCTGCTGGAATCCGAGCTGACCCTGCCCGGCATCGCCCAGACGGTGATCCTTACCCGCTACGGCACCACCTCGCCGATGCCCGAGGGCGAGCAGCTGCATGACCTGGCCAGGCACCGCGCAACAATGGCCATCCACCTCGGCGTACGCCATCTGCCGACCATAATCGCAGAACTGCTGCCGCACTACGGCGCCGATTGTCCCATCGCGGTTATCCACCGAGCGAGCTGGCCGGATCAGGACTGGGTACTGGGCACCCTGGCCGATATCGAAGAAAAGGTCGCTGCCAAGGGCTTTCGCCGCACGGCATTGATCCTCGTTGGGCGGGTGCTCGACGCGGGTGCTTTCGCCGAGTCGGCACTGTACGACGCTACCCATCGGCATCTCTACCGTCCCGGGCGCGATTGACCTGGCGATAAACTGAGCACATCGCTGAAAGCCTTGTATTCAGAGGCTTTCGACCACTTATCAACAAGAAAGGCGGGACGTTATCCCAGCCTACTGTGGATAGCCATTCGATGAGGATCAGTTTTTGTACAATTGACTGAAAGACCCATTATTAAGGGGCTGTAGCCAAGTATAACGAGGATATCCACAGGATGATCCACGCCAATTGTTAGCAACTGTGGATCAGAGTTGTACCTCGACCCGCTTGATACCCAATGCCCGCAACTCCACCATCAGCTCGTTCAGGCTGGAGAAGCTCTCCACCTGCTCGGCTTCGTCCACCAGAAAGAAGCTGCGCCCTGCGTCCTTCTTGAAGAATACGATCCATTCGGACGTATTGGCCGGGTTGACCATGACCTGGGTGTCGAACAGCACCCCTTCGTCTGTTCTGCGTTTCACATCTACGCGCTTCATCCTCTCTCCTCTACCAACATGACTCCATGCGACCCGCACCTGAACTGGGCCAGTCAGCGGATTTGCCGCCCAGTTTAAGGGATCGGAACACTTACCGGCGCTGGCGACGATCAGACTTAGCGACCGCAGGATGAAATTCCCGGGGAAGCTCTATATGATTTATATACGAAACATATATGAGGAAGTTTCCATGGGCATCGTCAATATCGATGACGAACTGCACGACCAGATTCGCAGAGCGAGCGCCGTCTCGGGCCGTTCGATCAATGCACAGGCGGGTTTCTGGATTCGCATCGGCATGCTCTGCGAGATGAACCCGACGCTGAGTTTCAATGAACTGATGGTCGCCGAGATGCGTGCAGCCGGCGTGGTGATTCCGCCAAGAATGGCGGACGCCTCATGAGCAAGACGCCGCAACAGATCGCCCTGATGGCGGAATCCGGCAGGTTGCTCGCGTCCGTGTTCGGCTACCTGGATCGCTTGGATCTGCTCGGCATGTCGACTCTGCAGGTCAATGACCTTGTGGATAACTACATCGTGGGTGAACTCAAGGCGCGTCCGGCGAGCAAGGGGCAGTATGGTTTCGCCTACGCCATGAACACGTCGCGCAACGAAGTGGTGTGCCATGGCGTACCCAGCGCCAACGATATTCTGCGCGATGGCGATCTGGTGAATTTCGACATCACCCTGGAGAAGAACGGCTACATCGCCGATTCGAGCAAGACCTACCTGATCGGCGAGGTGTCGGACCAGGCTCGTCAGCTCGCCCAAGTGACCTATGAAGCGATGTGCAAGGGCATCGAAGCCGTCAAACCCGGCGCCCGCCTCGGCGATATCGGCCATGCCATCGAACGGCACGCTCGCGCCCATCGCTACTCGGTGGTCAAAGAGTACTGCGGCCACGGCATCGGCCGGGAAATGCACGAACCACCCGAAGTGCTGCACTGGGGCAAAGCCGGCACCGGCCTGACGCTGCGCGAAGGCATGACCTTCACCATCGAACCCATGCTCAACCGGGGAACGGAGGATGTACGCACCCTGCGCGACGGCTGGACGGTGGTGACCCGCGATGGTCAGCTCTCGGCGCAATTCGAACATACCGTGGCGGTCACCCGCGACGGCGTTCGCGTGCTTACACTGCGCCCCGAAGAGCTGCACCTGAGCAGGATTTCGGCGTGATGGAAACGCAAAAGCCCGTCCAGATGGACGGGCTTTTCTTCGTCAGCGGTCTTATTCGACCGTGACGCTCTTGGCCAGATTACGCGGCTGGTCGACGTCGGTGCCCTTGAGCACAGCGACGTAGTACGACAGCAGTTGCAGCGGCACGGTGTACAGGATCGGCGCGAGCAGGTCGTGGATATGCGGCATGGCCACCACGTGGGTGCCCTCGCCGTTGCTCATGCCAGCCTGCTGGTCAGCGAATACGATCAGCTCGCCGCCACGGGCGCGCACTTCCTGCAGGTTGGACTTGAGCTTCTCCAGCAGCTCGTTGTTCGGCGCCACGGTGACCACCGGCATGTCGGCGTCAACCAGGGCCAGCGGGCCGTGCTTGAGCTCGCCGGCCGGGTAGGCCTCGGCGTGGATGTAGGAGATTTCCTTGAGTTTGAGCGCCCCTTCCATGGCCACCGGGTACTGCGCGCCACGACCAAGGAACAGGCTGTGGTGCTTCTCGGCGAACAGTTCGGCGATCTTCTCCACAGTCTTGTCCATGGCCAGGGCTTCGCCCAGGCGGGTCGGCAGGCGACGCAATTCTTCCACCAGTTCGGCGGCCAGCGTCTTGTCCAGGCTGCCGTGCACTTGGCCGAGGGCCAGGGTCAGCAGCATCAGACCGACCAGCTGGGTGGTGAAGGCCTTGGTCGAGGCCACACCGATTTCCGGGCCGGCCTGGGTCAGCAGGCACAGGTCGGATTCGCGCACCAGCGAGCTGGTGCCAACGTTGCAGATCACCAGACTGGCCAGGTAGCCGCCCTGCCCCGGTGCCTTCTCCTTGGCATTGCGCAGCGCGGCCAGGGTATCGGCGGTTTCGCCGGACTGCGAGACGCTGACGAACAGGGTGTCCGGCTGCACCACCACCTTGCGGTAGCGGAATTCGCTGGCCACTTCGACCTGGCAGGGAATCCCGGCCAGCTCTTCCAGCCAGTAACGGGCAACCATACCGGCATGGTAGCTGGTGCCACAGGCGACGATCTGCACGTTCTTCACCTTGGCGAACAGCTCGGCGGCCTGCGGGCCAAAGGCCTGCACCAGCACGTGGTCGCTGCCCAGACGGCCTTCCAGGGTGCGTTGCACCACCTTGGGCTGCTCGTGGATCTCCTTGAGCATGAAGTGGCGGTACTCGCCCTTGTCCGCTGCCTCGGCACCTTCGTGGTACTGCACGGCTTCACGCTGCACCGGATTGCCGGCGGCGTCCCAGATCTGCACGCCGTCTCGGCGGATCTCGGCGATATCGCCCTCTTCCAGGTACATGAAGCGGTCGGTGACCTGGCGCAGGGCCAACTGGTCGGAGGCGAGGAAGTTCTCGCCCAGGCCCAGACCGATCACCAGCGGGCTGCCACTGCGCGCGGCGAGCAGGCGGTCCGGCTGCCTGGCGCTGATCACCGCCAGGCCGTAGGCGCCATGCAGCTCGGGTATCGCGGCCTTGAGCGCGGCGCTGAGGTCGCCCAACTGCTGCAGCTTGTGCTCGAGCAGGTGGACGATGGTTTCGGTGTCGGTGTCGGAGGTGAAGACGTAGCCCAGGCCCTTGAGGCGCTCGCGCAGCTCTTCGTGGTTCTCGATGATGCCGTTGTGCACCACGGCGAGCTCGTGCCCGGGCTCTTTACCAGAAAAATGCGGGTGGGCATTGCGCTCGCTCGGCGCACCGTGGGTGGCCCAACGGGTGTGGGCGATACCCAGACGCCCGCCCAGTGGCTCGGCCTGCAGCGCAGCCTGCAGCTCGCTGACCTTGCCAACACGACGACGGCGATCCAGTGCACCCTGCTCGGTCAGAAGCGCCACGCCAGCGCTGTCATAGCCGCGGTATTCCAGGCGCTTGAGGCCTTCTACCAGAACAGCGGTGATATTGCGCTCCGCGATAGCGCCTACGATTCCACACATGGTTGTCTCCTCAAGTTTCCAGCGGCGCGAGGATCAGCTGGATGCCGCGCGCGCGTATTTGTTCGGCCGCCTGGGCATCCAGGCGCTCGTCGGTGATCAGGGTATTCAGGCTGCTCCAGGGCAGCTCCAGATTGGGAATGCGCCGGCCAATCTTGTCGCTCTCGACCATGACGATGACCTCGCGTGCCACTTCGGCCATCACCCTCGACAGACCGAGCAGCTCGTTGAAGGTGGTGGTGCCACGCTCCAGGTCGATGCCATCGGCGCCGATGAACAGCTGGTCGAAGTCGTAGGAGCGCAGCACCTGCTCGGCCACCTGGCCCTGAAAGGATTCCGAATGCGGGTCCCAAGTGCCGCCGGTCATCAGCAGAACCGGCTCGTGCTCGATATCGCGCAGGGCGTTGGCCACGTTGAGCGAGTTGGTCATCACCACCAGACCAGGCTTGTGGCCAAGCTGCGGGATCATCGCCGCCGTAGTGGTGCCGCTGTCGATGATGATGCGTGCGTGTTCGCGGATACGCGCCACCCCGGCGCGGGCAATCGCCTGCTTGTACGGCGAAATGGGTTGGCTCGGCTCGCTGATCAGCTCCTGCGGCACCGGCACGGCGCCGCCGTAGCGACGCAGCAGCAGGCCGTTCTTTTCCAGGGCGGCGAGATCCTTGCGAATGGTCACTTCGCTGGTGGCGAAGTGCTGCGCCAGGGCGTCCACGCTCACTTCGCCCTGCTCGGCGAGCAAGGCAAGGATGGTGTGGCGACGTTGCGGCGTGTTGCGCTTCGACATGCTTAAGTTTCGATTCGAAAGATAATGGCGCGAATCAAAACATATGATCAAAAAACCCGCAAGCGTCCGTCGATCAGTTCAACGTCAGTTTGACCCCGAAGCCGACCAGGCACAGCCCGCCCAGTTTCTCCAGTCCCCGCGCGATACGTGGGTTGGCGCGCATGCGCTCGGCGAGAAAGTGCGTCAGCAGCACGATCAGCAGGCCGTAGAGAAAGGTCAGCGCCATGATGGTCACGGCCATGAAACCGAAAGTAATCAGACCCTGATGGCGCTGCGGATCGATGAACAGCGGAAAGAACGCCATGTAGAAGATGATGGCCTTGGGGTTGAAGACGGTGATCACCAAGGTTTGCCACAGGTATTGGCGCGGCTTGATGTCCAGCGTCGGCGCCGCCCCCGGCTTGGCCAGGATCATGCGCAGGCCGAGGTAGACTAGATAGGCCGCGCCAAGCCACTGCACCAGATGGAAGGCTGCCGGATAGGCCTTGAGCAACGCGGCGACGCCGGCCACCGCCAACCACAGCAGTACCTGATCGCCAAGCATGATCCCCAGGGTAGAGGCCAATCCACCACGAATCCCGCCTTTGCCGGTGGACAGGATCAGCGCCAGGTTACCTGGGCCAGGAATAGCCAGCAGGATGATGAAGGCCACCACGAAGGCGGCGTAATCCGTCACACCGAACATACAGGACTGCCTCCGGCAGGTTATCCACAGGCCTGGTCACCCAGGCTGGATCGGGTTCACTTCTTGGTGGGGCGCTTCCAGCCTTCGATATTGCGCTGCTTGGCCCGACCCACTGCCAGCGTATCTGCCGGCACATCGCTGGTCACTACCGAACCGGCACCGGTGGTGGCGCGGTCACCCAGCGTTACCGGTGCGACCAGGGCGCTGTTGGAGCCGATGAAGACGTCCTCGCCCATTACCGTGCGGAATTTGTTGGCACCGTCGTAATTGCAGGTGATGGTGCCGGCACCGATATTCGTCCGCGCACCTATCTGGGCATCGCCCAGGTAGCTCAGGTGGCCGGCCTTGGCGCCTTCACCCATTACTGCATTCTTCAGCTCGACGAAGTTACCCACATGGGCCTTGGCACCCAGTTTGGTCCCTGGACGCAGGCGAGCGAACGGACCACAGTCGGCGCCCTCGCCCATCTCGGCACCTTCCAGGTGGCTGTTGGCCTTGACGATGGCACCCCTGCGCAGAACCGAGTCCTTGATCACGCAGTTCGGACCGATCTGTACATCATCCTCGATCACTACCTTGCCTTCGAGGATGACGTTGATGTCGATGGTCACGTCGCGGCCAACGCTCACCTCGCCGCGTACATCGAAGCGATGCGGATCGCGCAGGGTGACGCCCTGGGCCATCAAGCGGCGGGCCAGGCGCTGCTGGTAATGGCATTCGAGCTGAGCCAGCTGGATGCGGTCGTTGGCACCCAGCACTTCCATCTCGTCGGCGGCGCGCTCGGTGGCCACCACTAGGCCATCGGCCACGGCCATGGCGATCACGTCGGTCAGGTAGTACTCACCCTGGGCATTGCTGTTGGACAGGCGGCCCAGCCAGTCGGCCAGGCGCTTGCCCGGTACGGCGAGGATGCCGGTGTTGCCCTCGCGGATCTGCCGCTGCGCTTCGCTGGCGTCCTTGTGCTCGACGATGGCCTGCACCACGCCATCGGCGTCACGAACGATACGGCCATAGCCCGTCGGGTCAGCCAGCTCGACGGTAAGCAGGCCCAACTGATCATCGCTGACCAGGGCCAGCAGGCGCTGCAGGGTGGCCGTTTCGATCAGCGGCACATCGCCATAGAGGATCAGCACGCGCTCGGCGCTTAGCTGCGGCAGGGCCTGGGCCACGGCATGGCCGGTGCCGAGCTGCTCGGCCTGGATGACGAAATTCAGGTCATCGGCGGCCAGCCGTTCGCGCACCTTGTCGGCGCCATGCCCGATCACCACCTGGATGCTCTGCGGCTGCAGGCTGCGCGCGGTGTCGATGACATGCCCGAGCATGGGCTTGTCGGCAACCGGGTGCAGCACCTTGGGCAGCGCCGAACGCATGCGCGTGCCCTGGCCAGCGGCAAGAATGACGATATCCAGACTCATAGAAAGCTCCTTGCTGGGCAAGAGTTGGCCGCGGCCAGAGAGCCGCGCGAAGAAAGCGCTATTTTGCCAGAAACGCAAAGGGGCGACCTAAGTCGCCCCTTTGCGTGATACCGCGATACGCGATCAGCGGCTGCGGCCGCCGAACTTCTTGCGCATCTCTTCGATGGTGCGCAGCTGGGCAGCAGCCTCGGCCAGGCGTGCCGAAGCACTGCCGTAGTCGAACTCGGTACCCTTCTCGCTCAGCGCCTTCTCGGCAGCCTTGCGCGCCTCGATGGCAGCGGCCTCATCCAGGTCGCCGGCACGAACGGCGGTGTCGGCAAGAACCTTCACCATGCTCGGCTGGACTTCCAGGAAGCCACCGGAGATGTAGAACACCTCCTCGGTGCCACCCTGCTTGATCACTCGCACCGGACCCGGCTTGAGATCGGTCAGCAGCGGGGTGTGGCCCGGCAGGATACCCAGGTCACCGAGGTGACCGTGGGCGATGACCATTTCCACCAGCCCCGAGAACAGCTCTTCTTCCGCACTGACGATATCGCAGTGGACTGACATAGCCATAACAATGCCTCGGTTGAGAGGCCGGATCGGGCTGCTGCCCGCTCCGGCCTGGACGCCCTCTGGAGGGCGCACCCGTTACTTACAGTTTCTTGGCTTTCTCGATGGCTTCGTCGATGCCGCCTACCATGTAGAACGCTTGTTCCGGCAGGTGGTCGTAGTCGCCTTTGAGAATGCCGCTGAAGCCGGCAATGGTGTCCTTCAGGGACACGTACTTGCCCGGGGCACCGGTGAAGACTTCAGCCACGAAGAACGGCTGGGACAGGAAGCGCTGGATCTTACGAGCACGCGATACCAGCTGCTTGTCGTCTTCGGACAGTTCGTCCATACCCAGGATCGCGATGATGTCCTTCAGCTCCTTGTAGCGCTGCAGAACATACTGAACGCCACGAGCAGTCTCGTAGTGCTCCTGGCCGATCACGTTCGGGTCCAGCTGACGGCTGGTGGAGTCCAGCGGGTCAACGGCCGGGTAGATACCCAGGGAAGCGATGTCACGGCTCAGAACGACGGTGGCGTCCAAGTGAGCGAAGGTGGTCGCCGGGCTCGGGTCGGTCAGGTCGTCCGCAGGTACGTATACAGCCTGGATCGAGGTGATCGAGCCTTTCTTGGTGGAGGTAATACGCTCCTGCAGAACGCCCATCTCCTCGGCCAGAGTCGGCTGGTAACCTACTGCCGACGGCATACGGCCGAGCAGTGCGGATACTTCGGTACCGGCGAGGGTGTAACGGTAGATGTTGTCGACGAACAGCAGAACGTCACGACCTTCGTCACGGAACTTCTCGGCCATGGTCAGGCCGGTCAGTGCGACGCGCAGACGGTTGCCTGGTGGCTCGTTCATCTGACCGTAAACCAGGGCTACCTTGTCGAGAACGTTGGAGTCCTTCATCTCGTGGTAGAAGTCGTTACCCTCACGAGTACGCTCACCCACACCGGCGAACACGGAATAACCGCTGTGCTCGATGGCGATGTTACGGATCAGTTCCATCATGTTCACGGTCTTGCCGACACCGGCACCACCGAACAGACCGACCTTACCGCCCTTGGCGAACGGGCAGACCAGGTCGATAACCTTGATGCCAGTTTCCAGCAGCTCGTTGGAGCCAGCCTGTTCGGCATAGCTCGGCGCAGGGCGGTGGATTTCCCACTGCTCTTCTTCACCGATGGGGCCGGCTTCGTCGATCGGGTTGCCCAGCACGTCCATGATCCGGCCCAGGGTCGCTTTACCGACCGGTACGGAGATGGCCTTGCCAGAGCTGTTGACGTCCAGGCCACGCTTGAGGCCTTCGGTCGAACCCATCGCAATGGTACGTACCACACCGTCGCCCAGCTGCTGCTGAACTTCCAGGGTGGTTTCGGCGCCAACTACTTTCAGCGCTTCATAAACACTCGGCACCTTGTCACGCGGGAATTCCACGTCGATGACGGCGCCGATGATTTGAACGATACGTCCGCTACTCATCTTTGGTTCCTCTGAATATTTGAACCGTTCTTAAACCGCGGCAGCGCCGCCGACGATTTCCGAAATTTCCTGGGTGATCGCTGCCTGACGTGCCTTGTTGTAAACCAGCTGCAGGTCTTTGATGAGCTCACCGGCGTTGTCGGTTGCGTTCTTCATCGCGATCATCCGCGCAGCCTGTTCGCACGCGCTGTTCTCGACCACGGACTGATAGACCTGCGACTCGACGTAGCGTACCAGCAGCGCATCCAGCAATTGCTGGGCGTCCGGCTCGTACACGTAGTCCCACAGACCTTTCTGTACGCCTTGCGCATCGCTCGCGGCCAACGGCAACAACTGCTGCACTTCCGGCTTCTGCGTCATGGTGTTGACGAACTTGTTCGACACCAGATACAGACGGTCGATACGGCCCTCGGCGTAGGCATCCAGCACGACCTTGACGCTACCGATCAGGTCGTTGATGGACGGCTCTTCACCCAGCTTGCTGATGGCGGCAACCACGTTGCCCCCGTTGCTGCGGAAGAAGCTCGCGCCCTTGCTGCCCACCACGCAGAAATCAGCCTCGACCTTCTGGTCGCGCCATTCCTTCAGGCTTCTGAGCAGCGCCTTGAACAGGTTGATGTTCAAGCCACCACACAGACCACGGTCCGAGGTCACCACGATATAACCGACGCGCTTTACATCACGCTCCACCATGAACGAGTGGCGGTATTCCGGGTTCGCCTTGGCCAGGTGACCGATCACCTGACGAATACGCTCGGCGTAGGGGCGACCGGCAGCCATGCGCTGTTGAGCCTTGCGCATTTTGCTGACCGCCACTTTTTCCATGGCGCTGGTGATCTTTTGCGTGCTTTTGATGCTCGCAATCTTGCTGCGAATCTCTTTTGCGCCTGCCATTTCACACCTTTTGGTTCAAGCAGGCGGGGGCCGAAGCCCCCGCTGCGGTTACCAGGTTTGGGTGGCCTTGAACTTCTCGATACCGGCTTTCAGGCCAGCGTCGATTTCGTCGTTGAAGTCACCCTTCTCGTTGATCTTCGCCATCAGGTCGGCGTGATCACGCTTGAAGAAGGCGATCAGGGCCTGCTCGAAGCTGATGATCTTGGCGACTTCGACGTCCTGCAGGAAGCCACGCTCGGCTGCGTACAGAGACACCGACATTTCGGCAATGGACATCGGCGCATACTGCTTCTGCTTCATCAGCTCGGTTACGCGCTGACCATGCTCGAGCTGCTTGCGGGTGGCTTCGTCCAGGTCAGATGCGAACTGGGCGAAGGCCGCCAGCTCACGGTACTGAGCCAGAGCGGTACGGATACCACCGGAGAGCTTCTTGATGATCTTGGTCTGAGCCGCGCCACCTACACGAGATACCGAGATACCGGCGTTGACGGCCGGACGGATACCCGAGTTGAACATGGCCGATTCCAGGAAGATCTGACCGTCGGTGATCGAGATCACGTTGGTCGGAACGAACGCGGAAACGTCACCGGCCTGAGTTTCGATGATCGGCAGAGCGGTCAGGGAACCGGTCTTGCCAGTCACGGCGCCATTGGTGAACTTCTCGACGTACTCTTCGGAAACGCGGGAAGCGCGCTCCAGCAGACGGCTGTGGAGATAGAACACGTCGCCCGGGTAGGCTTCACGGCCTGGCGGACGGCGCAGCAGCAGGGAGATCTGACGGTAGGCAACGGCCTGCTTGGACAGGTCGTCGTACACGATCAGGGCATCTTCACCGCGGTCGCGGAAGTATTCACCCATGGTGCAACCGGAGTACGGTGCGAGGAACTGCAGGGCAGCCGATTCGGAAGCCGAAGCTGCAACCACGATGGTGTTGGCCAGGGCGCCAGCTTCTTCCAGCTTGCGTACCACGTTGGCGATGGTCGATTGCTTCTGACCAATGGCGACGTAGACGCAACGGATGCCGCTGTCTTTCTGGTTGATGATGGCGTCGACGGCCAGAGCAGTCTTACCGATCTGACGGTCACCGATGATCAGCTCGCGCTGGCCACGGCCTACCGGGATCATGGCATCGACCGACTTGTAACCGGTCTGCACCGGCTGGTCGACCGACTTACGCCAGATCACGCCCGGCGCAACCTTTTCAACGGCGTCTGTAGCGGCGGCGTTGATCGGGCCTTTGCCATCGATCGGGTTGCCCAGTGCGTCAACGACGCGACCCAGCAGCTCCGGACCAACCGGAACTTCCAGGATGCGACCGGTGCACTTGGCGCTCATGCCTTCGGCGAGGGTCAGGTAACCACCCAGTACTACGGCACCTACGGAGTCTTGCTCCAGGTTCAGGGCCATGCCGTACACGCCACCAGGGAATTCGATCATCTCACCGTACATGACGTCGGCGAGGCCGTAGATGCGCACGATACCGTCGGAAACGCTGACGATGGTGCCTTCATTACGGGCTTGAGCGGATACATCAAGCGACTCAATGCGCTGCTTGATGATTTCGCTAATTTCGGAAGGATTCAATTGCTGCATGCCAGTTCCCTCAAATCAGGATTTCAACGCTTCGGCCAGCTTGTTCAGCTTGCCGCGGACCGAACCGTCGATGACCAGGTCACCTGCACGAATGACAACACCGCCGATCAGGGCGGGATTGACCACGGGCGTGGGCTGGACGGTGCGATCGAGCCGCTTGGAAAGGGCGGCAGCCAGAGTTTGCAATTGCTCAGCACTGAGCTCGAAAGCCGACTCGACCTCGACATCGAGGGCGCGTTCGGCTTCAGCCTTCAGCACTGCGAATTGTTCGCGTACTACCGGCAGCAGCGACAGTCGGTCGTTGCTGCCCAGCGAGCGCAGGAAGTTGCTGAACGAAGCGTCGATGTGACCGGCACAGAGCTGCGCCAGCACATTGACTTTCTGCTCATCGGTCAACGCCGGGTTGACCAACTGCTGAGCCATGGCCGACGCTTGAACCGCGGCCGCGGACAGCGACAGCATGTTCAGCCAGGCATCGGCCTGCTGTGCAGCACTGGCAAACTCAAACGCAGCTTTCGCGTAGGGCCGAGCGAGCGTGTTGGTATTGATCATCGCGAGCCTCGCTTAGAGTTGAGAGGCCAGTTTTGCGACCAGATCGTTGTGCGCAGCGCCGTCCACGGAGGACTGCAGGATCTGCTCGGCGCCGGTGACAGCCAGAGCTGCTACCTGCGAACGCAGTTGATCCTTGGCACGGTTCACTTCCAGATCGATTTCGGCTTTGGCGCCAGCGATCAGCTTTTCACCTTCAGAGCGGGCCTGGGCCTTGGCTTCTTCGACGATTGCGTTGGCGGTCTTGTTCGCCCGATCGAGAATCTCGGCAGCTTGCTCTTTGGTTTCACGAAGCATCTGGGCAGCGCGTTCCTGGGCCAACTGCAGATCGCGCTCAGCGCGCCCGGCAGCATCCAGACCTTCTGCGATTTTCTTCTGGCGTTCCTGCATGGCCAGCGTCAGCGGCGGCCATACGAACTTCATGCAGAACCAGACGAAAATAGCGAAGGCAATCGTTTGACCGAACAGGGTCAGGTTAATGTTCACAGCGATTTACCTCGTGCTATCTCGTGTTCAGGGAAGAAAAGCCTGAAGAGGCAGCACTCATCATGCTGCCTCGAACTCAGGAACTCTTAACCCGCGACAACGAAGATCAGGTACATCGCGATACCAACACCGATCATCGGAACGGCGTCGAGCAGACCGGCCATCAGGAAGGTCTTGGTTTGCAGCTGCGGGCCCAGCTCAGGCTGGCGAGCGGTGGATTCCAGCAGCTTGCCGCCCAGCAGGGCGAAGCCGATACCGGTACCCAGGGCACCCAGACCGATCATGATGGCAGCGGCGATGTAGACGAGTTCCATAGTTAGCTCCAGAGTTTTTAGAGGTTAAGGTTACGAGTTAGGGGTTTTCGGGTTTTTCGATGTTGATCAGTGGTGATCTTCGTGCGCAGCACTCAGATAAACCACGGTCAGCACCATGAAAATGAACGCCTGCAGCGGAATGACCAGGATGTGGAAGATAGCCCATGGCACGTTGAGACCCCACTGAACGTAGAAGGGCAGCAGCGCGATCAGGATAAACACCACTTCACCGGCATACATGTTGCCGAACAGACGCAGGGCCAGGCTCAGCGGCTTGGTCAGCAGGCCGATGATTTCCAGGAACAGGTTGAAAGGAATCAGCGCCCAGTGATTGAAGGGGGTGAACGACAGTTCCTTGGTAAAGCCACCGATACCCTTGACCTTGATGCTGTAGAAGATGATCAGCAGGAACACGCCCAGGGAGATACCGAAGGTACCGTTAGGGTCGGCGGTGGGGACGATCTTGAAGTAGGGCAGACCCATGGCATGGGCCAGGCCAGGAATGTAGTCGACCGGGATCCACTTCAGGCTGTTCATCAAAAACACCCAGACGAAGATGGTCAGGGCCAACGGCGCAACCAGCGGGTTCTTGCCGTGGAAAGTGTCCTTGACGATGCCCTGGACGAACTCGATGCACATCTCGGCCATGTTCTGCAGGCCGGTCGGTACGCCGGTGACGGCGCGCTTGGCGGCAATGCGGAACAAAGTGATGAAGATCAGGCCCATGAACAGGGACCAGCCCAGAGTGTCCACATGGACAGCCCAGAAGCCCATCGCTTTCACCTCTTCCGGGGTCTGGGCAATGATCCAGCCCTTATCCGGATGAGAGCCGTAGACCAGGTTCTGCAGGTGATGCTGGATATATTCTGCTGGGGTATCAGCCATAAACGCCTCAAACGGTCCAATGCTTCAGAAAACTTTCATGAGTAGGGGGGCACAGGCTGCTGCCAGAAGGCCAAGCAGATAACCGATGAACAGCTGCATCGGTGCAAGTGGTTCAACCCCTACGAACGCCAGTGCAAACAGCACCGCCGTGATAATCCATTTACCCATGGCCCCGGCCCAGATCGACTGGACGATGGCTCGGGCCGAACGCGCGCCAAAGTAACGAAAGGCCTTGAATGCGAAATACGCGTTGGCCAGCAGGGCGATCAGCCCTCCCAGCAATGCCGAATAGGCCGCAACCCATCCGCCACTGACGGCAAAAATCACTGCAATCACAGCCGTCACGATGGCCTGAAGAATCAGGATCGGAAAACCTGGCTGACGATGAAACGGGACCTTACTGGGGATGCCCATCGACCTCTCCCTGCAAGGTGCCGAAGCTCGGCCCGTAGCCGACAAAATTGCGCGGGGAGTATAGGGTTCAGCCTGCGCCCGATCAACCGTGCTGTAGTAGGAGTGAAGTAGGACTACAGACTGAATTGTTTCAACGAATGTGCGCCAGTACACCCTGCAATTCGTCGAGGGAGCTGTAGCGAATCACCAACTGCCCTTTGCCCTTGCTGCCGTGCTTGATCTGCACGGGCGAGCCCAGACGCTCTGCGAGCTTCTGCTCCAGGCGGCTGATGTCGGGGTCGGCCTTGGCTTTGGCCGGGGCAGGTTTGGCGCTCAGCCACTGGCGCACCAGGGCCTCGGTCTGACGAACGGTCAGGCCACGTGCGACAACATGTCGCGCGGCTTCGACCTGCTGTTCGAGGGGTAGACCGAGCAGCGCACGAGCATGACCCATCTCCAGATCGCCATGGGCGAGCAGGGTCTTGATCTCCTCCGGCAAGGCGATCAGGCGCAGCAGGTTGGTGATGGTGACGCGCGATTTGCCCACGGCATCGGCGACCTGTTGCTGAGTCAGCTCGAATTCCTGCTGCAGGCGCTGTAGGGCCACGGCTTCCTCGATCGGATTGAGGTCTTCGCGCTGGATGTTCTCGATCAACGCCATGGCGATGGCGGCTTCATCCGGCAGCTCACGGACCATGGCCGGAATCTTGTCCTGACCGGCCAGTTGGCTGGCACGCCAACGGCGTTCACCGGCGACGATCTCGAAACGACCACCACCGATGGGGCGCAGGACGATGGGCTGCATCACGCCCTGGGCGCGAATGGAGGCGGCGAGTTCTTCCAGAGCGGTCTGGTCCATGTCACGACGCGGCTGGTACTTGCCACGCTGGATCAGCTCCAGGGGCACGTATTGCAGTTCACGGGTGTCGACCTGGGCGGCCTCTTCCTGCAGTGCATTGACGGAGTTGCCGCCGAGCAGTGCGTCCAGACCTCGACCCAGACCTCGTTTCTTCGCAGCCATGCGGATGTTCCTTAAGCGGTAGCGGTTTTCGCGGCGGCGCGCTGACGGCGCACCAGCTCGCCGGCCAAAGCCAGGTAGGCGATGGCCCCACGGGATTGTTTGTCGTAGACCAGCGCCGGCATGCCGAAGCTCGGTGCTTCGGCCAGGCGCACGTTGCGCGGAATCACGGCGTCATACAGCTTGTCGCCGAAGTGTTCCTTGAGCTGAGCCGTGACGTCATTGGTCAGGCTGATGCGCGGGTCGTACATGGTGCGCAGCAGACCTTCGATCTGCAGCTTGGGATTGAGCAGCTGGGCGATGCGCTGGATGCTGTTGACCAGGTCGGAAAGCCCCTCGAGCGCGTAGTACTCGCACTGCATGGGGATGATCACGCCATCGGCGGCGACCAGGGCGTTGATGGTCAGCATGTTCAGCGATGGCGGGCAGTCGATGAGGATGTAGTCGTAGTTCTCGCGGATCGGCGCCAGGGCATAACGCAGGCGGCTTTCCTTCATCTTCATTTCCAGCAGGGCGACTTCCGCGGCGGTCAGGTCACGGTTGGCCGGCAGCAGCTGGTAGCCACCGTGCTCGGAGAACTGCATGGCCTGGCTCAGGTCGCATTCGCCGATCAGCACGTCGTAGATCGAGTGCTCTAGACCATGCTTGTCGACACCGCTGCCCATGGTCGCGTTGCCCTGCGGGTCGAGGTCGATCAGCAGCACGCGGCGCTTGGTCGCCACCAGAGAAGCGGCCAGGTTGATGCACGTCGTGGTTTTGCCCACGCCGCCTTTCTGATTGGCGATCGCGAATACCTTGGCCATCTTCTTTCCCCTTAGACCGAGCGACGCAGTATCAACAGATGGCGCTGGCCTTGGCAACCGGGAACCCGCAACACATGCGTGGCGCTGAGACGGAAGTCCGTCGGCAGGGCCTGCAATTCGTCATCCGGGTGCACGCCTTTCATCGCCAGCCACTGGGTGTCGACGCTGCCAAGGTGACGCGTCCAGTTGCTGAAGTCTTCCAGGCTGCTGAACGCGCGCGAGCTGATGCCATCGAACGGCTGCTCGGGGCGATAGGCTTCGACCCGGCTGTGGACAACCTCGAGGTTGGCGAGTTTCAGCTCCAGCTTCACCTGGACCAGAAAACGGGTTTTCTTGCCGTTGGAGTCGAGCAGGGTGAAACGCCGCTCGGGGAACATGATCGCCAGCGGCACGCCGGGCATACCGCCGCCACTGCCGACGTCGAGCCAGTTATCCCCAAGCTCGGCCACGAACGGCACTACCGACAAGCTGTCGAGCAAGTGGCGCGACACCATCTCGTCGGGATCGCGCACGGCGGTGAGGTTGTAGGCCTTGTTCCACTTGATCAGCAGGCCCAGATAGGCGAGCAGTTGTTCCTGCTGCTGCGCGCTGAGTTCGATACCCAGTTCGCGGGCACCCTGCAGCAGTTCTTCGGCGTGACGCTGAGTGACCGACATCAGGCGCTCTGCTCCAGCTTCTGTCCCGCGCTGCGTTTTTTCAGGTGAATCAGCAGCAGGGAAATAGCCGCCGGAGTGACCCCAGGGATACGTGAGGCCTGACCGAGTGTCGCCGGGCGAGTGTTGCCGAGCTTGAACTGGATCTCCTTGGACAGCCCGGAGATCGAGGCATAGTCCAGATCATCCGGCAGCTTGGTGTCCTCACTGGCCCGTAGCTTGGCGATTTCGTCCTGCTGGCGGTCGATATAGCCGGCGTACTTGGTCTTGATCTCGACCTGCTCGGCCACCTGGTTATCCACAACCGGCGCGTCGGTCAGCTCGACCAGGGTGGCGTAGTCGATCTCCGGGCGAGCCAGCAGGTTGAGCAGGTTGTATTCGTGGGCCAGCGGCGTGCCGAAACGTGCGGCGATGGCATCGCCCTGCGGCGTGCCCGGGCGCACCCAGGTGCTCTTCAGGCGCTGCTCTTCCTGCACGATGCCTTCACGCTTGGCCTCGAAAGCGGCCCAGCGCTCATCGTCGATCAGGCCCAGCTCGCGGCCTTTCTCGGTCAGGCGCAGGTCGGCGTTGTCCTCGCGCAGGATCAGCCGGTATTCGGCGCGCGAGGTGAACATGCGGTACGGCTCCTGGGTGCCGAGGGTGATCAGGTCGTCGACCAGCACGCCGATGTAGGCTTCGTCACGACGGGGGCACCAGGCTTCTTTGCCCTGCGCGCGCAGGGCAGCGTTGCAGCCCGCCAGCAGGCCTTGAGCACCGGCTTCTTCGTAGCCGGTAGTGCCATTGATCTGGCCAGCGAAGAACAGGCCGGCGATGACCTTGGTTTCCAGGCTGTACTTGAGATCGCGCGGGTCGAAGTAATCGTATTCGATGGCGTAACCGGGACGCACGATATGCGCGTTCTCCATGCCACGGATGCTACGCACGATCTCCAGCTGCACGTCGAACGGCAGCGAGGTAGAGATGCCGTTGGGATACAGCTCATGGGTGGTCAGGCCTTCCGGCTCGATGAACACCTGGTGGCTGTCCTTGTCGGCGAAGCGGTGAATCTTGTCTTCGATCGACGGGCAATAACGCGGGCCAACCCCTTCGATCACTCCAGAGTACATCGGCGAGCGATCGAGGTTGGCGGCGATGATCTCGTGGGTACGCGCGTTGGTGTGGGTGATCCAGCAGCTGATCTGCTTGGGCTGATGTTCACGCTTGCCAAGGAAGGACATCAGCGGCGTGGGGGTATCGCCCGGTTGCTCGGTCATCACTGAGAAATCCACCGAACGACCGTCGATGCGTGGTGGCGTACCGGTTTTCAGGCGACCGACGCGCAGTGGCAACTCACGTAGGCGATGCGCCAGAGCGATGGAGGGCGGATCACCGGCACGGCCGCCGGAGTAGTTCTGCAGACCAATGTGGATAAGTCCGCCGAGGAATGTGCCTGTGGTCAAAACCACGGAATCCGCATGGAACCTGAGGCCCATCTGGGTGACCACGCCTTTGACTGCGGCGTTTTCCACAATCAGGTCATCGGCTGCCTGTTGAAAAATCCACAGGTTGGCCTGGTTTTCCAGAATCTCGCGTACCGCAGCCTTGTACAGCACGCGGTCAGCCTGTGCACGCGTGGCGCGAACGGCTGGGCCCTTGCGGCTGTTGAGGATACGGAACTGGATGCCGCCCTTGTCGGTAGCGATGGCCATGGCGCCACCCAGGGCATCGATTTCCTTGACCAGATGGCTCTTGCCGATCCCGCCAATGGCCGGGTTGCAGCTCATCTGGCCGAGGGTCTCGACATTGTGGGTGAGCAGCAGGGTCTTCACGCCCATGCGTGCCGCAGCCAGGGCTGCTTCGGTACCGGCATGACCGCCACCGATCACGATCACGTCAAAACGGGAAGGAAAATCCACCACGCACCTCGTGCCTGTTGAGAAGGGGTCTGAAAGAAAGGCGGCAAGTATAGGGACTTAAGCCTCTTGAATGAAGCCTTCTGCACAAAAAATAGCCAGCAGATTGGCTGTGTTCCTCTCTCCTCGAGCCTTTACCTGATGACCCCTTCCTGATGAAAAGTACGCTCAGGCTTATAAAGAATAGAAAAGAGAGATTTTTTATAAAGCTTGTTCTTTATGTTTATGTATAGAGGGAGCCTTTTCTGTGGATAAAGCTTTACAAGCCCTGCGGCTACTGGTGTACAGCGAATAATAAGCCTGTGTTATTCCTGCTCGGTTCCGCTGGGCAAGCTGCTGAATCACTGTGGATGAAAGTGCAGGTTACCCACAGGGGCAGTTACGCCCAGCTTTGTCATAGGGTTATGGGCAGGGTTCAGGGCCTGTTTTCCACAGGGTTTATTTCGCTATGAATAACTCTTCGGAACACCCGCAATCCGGCTGAAAACCGGGCATTGGCACGGTGCCGTGTTAGCCCTCAAGGGGCCTCAAGCTTATGTAAGGTGGGCTGGGCGAGCCGACGATTGCCATCGGTGTCAGCCCGAGACGCAGCCGGTGTCTGGGCTGCATTTCGTAGCCCGGATGAAATCCGGGTAGGCAGGAAGAGGCGTATTGACGGCGCGACCTATGCTCTTTTTGCGGATAAATCCGCTCCTACAGGCTAGCTGTGGATAAGAGGGCGGTGAGTGCAGAGTGCCTGAGTATTTGCTTTCACTTGCCAATACAGAAGCTGGAGAAGATGCGCCCCAGCAGGTCGTCGCTGCTGAAGGCGCCGGTGATCTCGCCCAGGGCTTGCTGGGCCATGCGTAGGTCCTCGGCCAGCAGTTCACCCGCGCCCATCAGGGTGAGTTGGTTGCGGCCGTGCTCGAGGTGCTGCTCGGCCTGATGCAACGCCTCAAGATGACGGCGGCGGGCGCTGAAGCCGCTCTCGGCGGTCTGTTGATAACCCATGCAGGCCTTCAGGTGTTCGCGCAGCAGATCGAGGCCATCGGCAGATTTGGCTGACAGGCTGAGGGTGACGTGGCCATCGGCGCTGGTTTCAAGTGTTACTGCCTCGCCGGAGAGATCGGCCTTGTTACGGATCAGGGTGACGTGTGCCGGATCCGGGCGCTGCTCCAGAAACTCTGGCCACAGGGCAAAAGGATCGGCGGCTTCCGGCGCGGTGGAGTCCACTACCAACAACACGCGATCGGCTTCGCCGATGGCCTTGAGCGCGCGTTCCACGCCGATGCGTTCGACCTGGTCGTCGGTATCACGCAGGCCGGCGGTGTCGACCACATGCAGGGGCATGCCATCGATGTGGATATGTTCGCGCAGCACGTCGCGGGTGGTACCGGCGATATCGGTGACGATGGCCGCTTCGCGCCCGGCCAAGGCGTTGAGCAGGCTGGATTTGCCGGCATTGGGCCGGCCGGCGATGACCACGGTCATACCGTCACGCAGCAGGGCGCCCTGGCCCGCTTCGCGCAAGACTGTGGATAAGTCGGCGCGCACGCTGTCGAGCTGGTTCAGTACATGGCCGTCGGCGAGAAAGTCAATCTCCTCCTCGGGAAAGTCGATGGCCGCCTCGACGTAGATGCGCAGCTGGATCAACGACTCGGTCAGCGCGTGCACGCGCTTGGAGAACTCGCCCTGCAGCGAACGCAGCGCATTGCGCGCGGCCTGTTCGGAGCTGGCTTCGATCAGATCGGCGATGGCCTCGGCTTGAGCCAGGTCGAGCTTGTCATTGAGGAAGGCTCGTTCGCTGAACTCGCCGGGGCGCGCCAGGCGTGCTCCCAACGCCATGCAGCGGCGCAGCAGCAGATCGAGCACCACCGGGCCACCGTGGCCCTGCAGCTCCAGGACGTCTTCACCAGTGAAGGAGTTGGGGCCGGGAAAGTAGATGGCCAGGCCTTCGTCCAGAGTCAGATCGCTCTCGCCATAGAACGGCCCGTGATGAGCAAAGCGTGGCTTCAACTCGCGTCTGCAGATGGCCTGAGCCAATTGACCGGCCAGTGGACCGGATACCCGCACGATGCCCACACCACCACGACCCTGGGCGGTAGCGACGGCGGCAATGGTGTCTCGGGCATGGTTCATGGCGGTTTACTCGATGTTTACGGGGCTAGTAGGCGCGAGGGAGAAGCTGTGGATAACAGCGATTCGCGAGCAGAGCTCGCTCCTACGACAAATGTTTGGATAGCAAAACGCCCCAATCATGGGGCGTTTGCTTGATGCTTGGAAGCCTTGGCGAATCAGGCGTTGGCCGGTTTCGCTGCCGCTTCGATCTTGCGCGTAATGTACCACTGCTGGGCGATGGACAGGCAGTTGTTGACCACCCAGTACAGCACCAGACCAGCCGGGAACCACAGGAAGAAGAAGGTGAAGATGATCGGCATCAGCTTCAGCACGCGGGCCTGCATGGGGTCCGGCGGCGTCGGGTTGAGCTGCTGCTGGATGAACATGGTCGCGCCCATGATGATCGGCAGGATGAAGAACGGATCCTTGATCGACAGGTCGGTGATCCACAGCAGCCAGGGCGCCTGACGCATCTCGACCGATTCCAGCAGCACCCAGTACAGGGCGAGGAATACCGGCATTTGCACCAGGATCGGCAAGCAGCCGCCCAGCGGGTTGATCTTCTCTTTCTTGTACAGCTCCATCATCGCCTGGGACATCTTCTGGCGATCATCTCCGTGCTGCTCTTTCAGCGCCTGCAGTTTCGGCGATACGGCACGCATGCGCGCCATGGAGCGGTAGCTGGCAGCCGACAGCGGGAAGAAGATCAGCTTGATGATGATGGTCAGGACGATGATCGACCAACCCCAGTTGCCGAGCACGCCGTGGATCACTTCCAGCAGCCAGAAGATCGGTTGCGCCAGGAACCACAGGAAGCCGTAGTCGACGGTCAGCTCCAGACCCGGGGACAGGGTGCCCAGGTGCTCCTGCAGCTTGGGACCGGCATAGAGAATCGCGCCAGTTTCGCCCTGCGCGCCGGCAGCGACCTGCACGGACGGGCCGGTGAAGCCGACGATGTAGTTACCCTGGCTGTCCTTGCGGGTCTGTACCAGGTTGGTGCTGTCCTTGTTCGGCACCCAGGCGGTGACGAAGTAGTGCTGCAGCCAGGCGACCCAGCCGCCCTGCACGGTTTCCTTGAAGGACTGCTTGTCGATGTCCTTCATCGACACCTTCTTGTACGGCTCGTCGGTGGTCCACAGTGCCGCGCCAAGATAGGTGGCGGTGCCGGTAGCGGTGGTCGAGGACGGGTCGCCGCTGTTGTCGCGCTTGAGCTGAGCGAACAGGTTGCCGCTCCAGGCCTGCTCGCTCTGGTTGTCGATCAGGTAACGCACGTCAACCTGATAGGCGGAGGGATCGATGCAGCCAGGCTTCTTCAGTTGTTGCTCACGCGCCGAGCACTGCGGGTTGAGGCCGCGTTTGAAGCTGTAGCGCTTGATATAGTTGATGCCGTTCTCGCTGAATGTGAGATCGACCACCAGGCTGTCCTGGCCTTCGGCCAGTTCGTAGTTCTGCTTCTCGCTGCTCCACAGGGAACGACCGCTGGATTTGTCCGGCGCGTTCTGACCGATCAGGCCGCTCTGCGCCAGGTAAGTACGCTCGTTGCCGTTGTCGAACAGCTGGAACGGAACGTCCGGGCGGTCTTGACGACGCGGGTACTGCGGCAGACGCAGCTGCACGATATCGCCACCACGCGGGTCGATGGCCAGGTCCAGCACATCGGTCTTGACGCGAATCAGCTCGTCGCTGACAGCGGCGGTAGGCGCAACGGCAGCAGCAGTCGGCTCGGCCACGGCAGTGGGAATGTCGTCGCCGCCAGTGCTGGCGGTTGCAGCAGGTGTGTCGGGCAGGGCAGGCGTCGCAGCGGTCGAGGTACTAACCTCGGCTGGCAAGGCAGCCTGGCCGTAGTCCTCGTTCCATTGCAGGACCATGAGGTAGGACACGACTGCCAGGGCGACGATCAGGATCGAGCGTTGGATATCCATGATTATTCGGCCATCGAAGGGGAACGGGATTTTTTAACGGGTGGAACCGGATCGAAACCGCCGGCATTCCAGGGGTGACAGCGACCGAGACGGCGCACTGTCAGCCAGCCACCACGCAGGAAGCCATGTTGTTCGATGGCTTCGTAGGCATAGCAGGAGCAGCTGGGATAGAAGCGACAATGACTGGCCATCAGCGGACTGATGGCGTAGCGATAAACCTGAATACAGGCTAGAGCCGCTTTACGCATGGGGATTGTCGCTTGTCCCGGGGGATAAGTCTGCGTCGCGACTGGGCCGGCTTCGGGCCAAGCGTTTCCAGAGTTTGCCGAACTGCTGAGCAAGTTCGCCATTCTCTAGATCACCTAGCCCTTTGCGGGCGACCACCACGATGTCCCAGCCTGTCAGGTTGTCCTGATTGAGGCGAAAGGACTCGCGGATTTGACGCTTGATGCGGTTGCGCTCGACGGCGAGCTTGACGCTCTTTTTGCCGATCACCAAACCTAGGCGGGGATGATCAAGCTGGTTATCGCGCGCTAGCAGCAGGACACTTTTGCCCGGAGCTTTACCGCTTGGGGAGTCGAAGACTGCCTTGAATTGCCGGGGAGTCAGCAGTCGCTTTTCCCGGCCGAAGCCTCGACTCACCACCTGTCAGGATGAATTAGACAGTCAGACGCTTGCGGCCCTTGGCGCGACGACGCGACAGGACGGCACGGCCGTTCTTGGTGGCCATGCGGGCACGGAAACCGTGGGTGCGAGCGCGCTTGATGGTGCTGGGTTGGAAAGTGCGTTTCATGGTGCGTTACCTGGGTGATCGACTAGGGTCGGAATGACCCTGGTTTAAAGAGACCGGCAATTCTAGAGAAAGCCGCGCGGTAGGTCAATTTCCAACCAACCTTATTCGCTAGATAGAAATAGAAAGGAGAAAAAGGGTTTAAAGCTCTTTTTCTATGTTTATGTTGAATGGTGCTGCCAGCGTCTGTGGACAACCCTTTGGCTGCAGCGCCCTGCTTGCTCATCCGGCGATGATAAGTCTGTCCAAAAGGCGTGGTTCCTCTGTGCGTGTCCTGCAGACAGCCTGAGGATAGAATGCCGTGTTACCCACAGCAGGGTTATCCGCCCGTTCATCCCCAGGCTTTTACAGAAGCTTATGGGGTGCTTATCCACAAGGCTCATGCCGCTACTGATAAGTCTGGTGAATGGAACTAAGGCTTTGATTTTGCTTGGCCATCTAGTCCCTGCTGTGTGGATAACTCGGTCGTTGGCCGTTACAATGGCGGCTGTTTTTGCATCGCCGCCTGGATAGGGGATAGTCAGTGTCAGTGGAACTATGGCAGCAATGCGTCGAGCTTTTGCGCGACGAGTTGCCGGCCCAGCAATTCAACACCTGGATCCGTCCTCTGCAGGTCGAAGCCGAAGGCGACGAGCTGCGCGTGTATGCGCCGAATCGTTTCGTACTCGATTGGGTCAACGAGAAGTACCTGAGCCGTTTGCTCGAGTTGCTCGGTGAGCGCGCTGGGGGTCTGGTTCCTGCGCTTTCCTTATTAATAGGCAGCAAGCGTGCAGCGACTGCCCGTGTCGCGCCAACGGCCCCTTTGCCTGCTGCTGCGCGTGCCGCTCAGGTTCAGGCCGCCGCATCCGTCAGCAAGCCGGTGCCGCCGCCTGCACAGCAGGAGCCGTCGCGTGCCAGCTTCGACTCCATGGGCGGCGCCGCGCCACAACCGCCGACCCCCGCGGTGGCGCCACGCACCGAACGTACCGTACAGGTCGAAGGTGGCCTCAAGCACACCAGCTACCTCAATCGCACCTTTACCTTCGATAACTTCGTCGAGGGCAAGTCGAACCAGTTGGCGCGCGCTGCCGCCTGGCAGGTGGCGGACAATCCCAAGCACGGTTACAACCCGCTGTTCCTGTATGGCGGCGTTGGCCTGGGCAAGACTCACCTGATGCATGCTGTGGGTAATCACCTGCTGGCGAAGAATCCTAACGCCAAGGTCGTGTACCTGCACTCCGAGCGCTTCGTCGCCGATATGGTCAAGGCGTTGCAGCTCAACGCCATCAACGAATTCAAGCGCTTCTACCGTTCGGTCGATGCGCTGTTGATCGACGACATCCAGTTCTTCGCCAAGAAGGAGCGCTCCCAGGAGGAGTTCTTCCACACTTTCAACGCACTGCTCGAGGGTGGTCAGCAGGTGATTCTCACCAGCGACCGCTACCCGAAAGAGATCGAAGGTCTGGAAGAGCGCTTGAAGTCGCGCTTTGGCTGGGGCCTGACCGTAGCGGTGGAACCGCCGGAACTGGAAACCCGCGTGGCGATCCTGATGAAGAAGGCCGATCAGGCCAAGGTCGATCTGCCGCACGATGCCGCGTTCTTCATCGCCCAGCGCATTCGCTCCAACGTGCGGGAGCTTGAAGGCGCGCTGAAGCGCGTGATTGCCCATTCGCACTTCATGGGCCGCGACATCACCATCGAGCTGATCCGCGAGTCGCTCAAGGATCTGCTGGCCCTGCAGGATAAACTGGTCAGCATCGATAATATTCAGCGCACCACCGCTGAGTACTACAAGATCAAGATCACCGATCTGCTTTCCAAGCGTCGTTCGCGTTCGATCGCCCGGCCACGTCAGGTGGCCATGGCATTGTCGAAGGAACTGACCAATCACAGCCTGCCGGAAATCGGTGTGGCCTTCGGCGGCCGCGATCACACCACGGTGTTGCACGCATGCCGTAAGATTGCTGAACTTAGGGGATCCGACGCGGACATCCGCGAGGACTACAAGAACCTGCTGCGCACCCTGACTACCTGATCAAATCAATGCAGCTCCACGAGGCAAGGGACTAGACCATGCATTTCACTATTCAACGCGAAGCCCTGTTGAAACCCCTGCAACTGGTCGCCGGTGTCGTGGAACGACGCCAGACGCTGCCGGTTCTGTCCAACGTCCTGCTGGTGGTCGAAGGCCAGCAGCTATCGCTCACCGGTACTGACCTCGAGGTCGAGTTGGTTGGTCGCGTCACGCTCGAAGATGCCGCCGAGCCGGGTGAGATCACCGTGCCGGCTCGCAAGCTGATGGACATCTGCAAAAGCCTGCCGAGCGATGCGCTGATCGACATTCGCGTCGACGAGCAGAAGTTGCTGGTCAAGGCCGGGCGCAGCCGTTTCACCCTGTCGACTCTGCCGGCCAACGACTTCCCCACCGTCGAGGAAGGTCCGGGGTCGCTGACCTTCAACCTGCCGCAAGCCAAGCTGCGCCGTCTGATTGAACGCACCAGCTTCGCCATGGCCCAGCAGGATGTGCGCTACTACCTCAACGGCATGCTTCTGGAGGTACAGAGTGGTCTGCTGCGAGCGGTTGCTACCGACGGTCACCGTCTGGCCATGTGCTCCATGGAAGCGATCATCCAGCAGGAGGGCAAGCATCAGGTCATCGTGCCGCGCAAAGGTATTCTTGAACTGGCTCGCCTGCTCACCGAGCAGGACGCCGAAGTCGCCATCGTTCTTGGTCAGCATCACATCCGTGCCAACACCGGCGAGTTCACCTTCACCTCGAAACTGGTCGACGGCAAGTTCCCGGATTACGAGCGCGTGCTGCCGCGTGGTGGTGACAAACTGGTGCTGGCGGATCGTCAGGGCCTGCGCGAAGCCTTCAGTCGCACCGCGATTCTGTCCAACGAGAAGTACCGCGGCATTCGCCTGACCCTGGCTTCTGGTCTGCTGAAGATTCAAGCCAACAACCCTGAACAGGAAGAGGCCGAGGAAGAGATCGTTGTCAACTATGCGGGCAGCGGCCTGGAGATCGGTTTCAACGTCAGCTATCTGCTGGATGTGCTGGGCGTGATGGGCACCGAGCAGGTGCGCCTGATCCTCTCCGACTCCAACAGCAGTGCCCTGCTGCAGGAAGCCGACAATGACGATTCTGCCTACGTTGTCATGCCGATGCGTCTTTAATGTCCCTAAGCCGTATCACGGTCACCGCGGTGCGCAATCTGCACCCGGTGACCCTCTCCCCCTCCTCCCGCATCAACATCCTTCACGGCGCCAACGGCAGCGGCAAGACCAGCGTGCTCGAGGCGATCCATCTGCTTGGCCTCGCCCGTTCCTTCCGCAGCACACGCCTGCAGCCCGTTATCCATTACGAACAACCCGCCTGCACCATTTTCGGTCAGGTGCAGTTGGCCGAGGGCGGCTCGAGCAATCTGGGTATATCTCGTGATCGTCAGGGTGAGCTGCAGATTCGTATCGATGGGCAGAACGCGCGTAGTGCTGCGCAGCTAGCCGATCTGTTGCCACTACAGCTGATAAACCCCGACAGTTTTCGCCTGCTTGAAGGTGCACCGAAGATTCGCCGGCAGTTTCTCGATTGGGGAGTGTTCCACGTGGAACATCGCTTTCTCGGCGCCTGGCAACGCCTGCAGAAAGCCCTGCGGCAGCGGAACTCGTGGCTGCGCCATGGTACACTTGACGGTGCTTCGCAGGCCGCATGGGACCGTGAACTGTGCAGTGCCAGCGAGGAAATCGACACCTACCGACGCGCCTACATTCAGGCCCTGAAACCGGTGTTCGAACGGACCCTGGCCGAGCTGCTGGAGTTGGAAGGACTGACCCTGAGTTACTACCGCGGTTGGGATAAGGATCGTGAGTTGAGCGAAGTGCTCGCCACCTCCCTCCTCCGCGACCAGCAACTCGGGCATACCCAGGCCGGACCGCAGCGCGCTGATCTGCGTCTGCGACTGGCGGGGCACAACGCGGCAGAGATCCTGTCGCGAGGACAACAGAAATTGGTGGTGTGCGCTTTGCGCATCGCCCAGGGCCACTTGGTCAACGAAGCCAAGCGTGGCCAGTGTATCTATCTGGTGGACGACTTACCGTCGGAGCTGGATGAACAGCATCGTCAGGCATTGTGCCGGCTGCTGGAAGATTTGCGCTGCCAGGTGTTCATCACCTGTGTAGATCATGAATTGTTGAGGGAAGGCTGGCAGACGGATACGCCGGTTGCCATGTTCCACGTGGAACATGGCCGTATCACCCAGACCCAAGACCATCGGGAGTGAAGGCATGAGCGAGAACCAAACGTACGACTCCTCCAGCATCAAGGTGCTGAAAGGACTGGACGCCGTACGCAAACGTCCCGGGATGTACATCGGTGACACTGACGATGGTAGTGGTCTGCACCACATGGTGTTCGAGGTGGTCGACAACTCGATCGACGAAGCGCTGGCAGGCTACTGCAGCGAAATCACCATCACCATCCACCCGGATGAGTCGATCAGTGTGCGCGATAACGGCCGTGGTATCCCGGTCGACATGCACAAGGAAGAAGGCGTCTCGGCGGCCGAGGTCATCATGACCGTGCTTCACGCCGGCGGTAAGTTCGATGACAACAGCTACAAGGTGTCCGGCGGCCTGCACGGCGTGGGTGTCTCAGTGGTGAACGCCCTCTCCAAGGAGCTGGTGCTGACCATCCGCCGTAGCGGCAAGATCTGGGAACAGACCTACGTGCATGGTGTACCGCAAGCGCCTCTGGCCGCTGTGGGTGATACCGACGGTACCGGTACGCAGATCCACTTCAAGCCGTCCGAAGAAACCTTCGCCAACATCCACTTCAGCTGGGACATCCTGGCCAAGCGTCTGCGCGAACTGTCCTTCCTCAACTCCGGCGTGGGCATCCTGCTGCGCGACGAGCGCACCGGCAAGGAAGAGCTGTTCAAGTACGAAGGTGGTCTGAAGGCTTTCGTTGAGTACCTGAACACCAACAAGACAGTGGTCAACCAGGTGTTCCACTTCAACGTTCAGCGCGAAGAAGACGGCGTTGGTGTCGAAGTTGCCCTGCAGTGGAACGACAGCTTCAACGAGAACCTGCTCTGCTTCACCAACAACATTCCGCAGCGCGACGGTGGTACTCACCTGGCGGGCTTCCGCTCTGCCCTCACCCGCCACCTGAACAACTACATCGAATCCGAAGGCCTGGCGAAGAAGTTCAAGGTTGCCACCACCGGTGATGACGCCCGCGAAGGCTTGACTGCGATCATCTCGGTCAAGGTTCCGGATCCGAAGTTCAGCTCGCAGACCAAGGACAAACTGGTTTCCAGCGAGGTGAAAACCGCAGTCGAACAGGAGATGGGCAAGTACTTCTCCGACTTCCTGCTGGAGAACCCCAACGAAGCCAAGGCCGTGGTCGGCAAGATGATCGATGCCGCTCGCGCCCGCGAAGCGGCTCGTAAAGCGCGTGAAATGACCCGCCGTAAAGGCGCCCTGGACATCGCCGGCCTGCCCGGCAAGCTGGCCGACTGCCAGGAAAAAGACCCGGCGCTGTCCGAACTCTACATCGTGGAGGGCGACTCCGCGGGCGGTTCTGCCAAGCAGGGCCGTAACCGCAAGACCCAGGCGATCCTGCCGCTCAAGGGCAAGATCCTCAACGTCGAACGTGCGCGTTTCGATCGCATGATTTCCTCGCAGGAAGTCGGCACGCTGATTACTGCACTCGGCTGCGGTATCGGTCGTGAGGAGTACAACATCGACAAGCTGCGCTACCACAACATCATCATCATGACCGATGCTGACGTCGACGGTTCGCACATCCGTACCCTGCTGCTGACCTTCTTCTTCCGCCAGCTGCCGGAGCTGGTTGAGCGTGGTTACATCTATATCGCTCAGCCGCCGCTGTACAAGGTGAAGAAAGGCAAGCAGGAGCAGTACATCAAGGACGACGAGGCCATGGATGAATACATGACCCAGTCGGCCCTGGAGGATGCCAGCCTGCACGTCAACGAGAACGCTCCAGGTCTTTCTGGCAGCGCGTTGGAGAAACTGGTCGGTGAATACCGTGGCGTGATGAAGACCCTGGACCGCCTTTCGCGCGTCTACTCCAAGGACATCACCGAGCACTTCGTCTATCTGCCGCGCATTTCGGTGGAACAGCTCGCTGATCAGGCCTTCATGCAGAACTGGTTGGAAGGCTTCGCTGCACGTCTGAAGACGACCGAGAAGTCTGGCCAGACCTACAGTGCCAGTTTGCGTGAAGACCGCGAGCGTCACCTGTGGTTGCCGGAGGTCGAGGTCAAATCTCACGGTCTTTCCAGCTACACCACCTTCAACCGCGACTTCTTCGCCAGCAATGACTACAAGACCGTCACTACCCTGGGCGAACAGCTGAACAACCTGCTGGAAGAAGGCGCCTACGTGCAGCGTGGCGAGCGCAAGAAACCGGTCAGCACCTTCAAGGAAGCGCTGGACTGGCTGATGACCGAAAGCACCAAGCGTCACAGCATCCAGCGATACAAAGGTCTCGGTGAAATGAACCCGGATCAGCTGTGGGAAACCACCATGGACCCGGAAGTGCGCCGCATGCTCAAGGTAACCATCGAAGACGCCATCGCTGCCGACCAGATCTTCAACACCCTGATGGGCGACGCCGTGGAGCCGCGCCGCGACTTCATCGAGTCCAACGCTTTGGCGGTGTCGAATCTGGACTTCTGATGGCCTGCTAGCTGAACTGTTAGCTGGCGTGAAATGAAAAGCCCCTGCCAATGCGAGTTGGCAGGGGCTTTTTAATTTGAGCGGAGCTTCTGGAGTTAACGCTGGCGTTCTTACTTGAAGCGCTGACGCCACGCCGCCCGCTGCCCTCTTACTTCCACCATGGCCACAAGCATGGCGCGGTAGCGCTTGCTATTGAGGGTCAGCAGGGTACTCAACGGCAGCAGCAGGCCAATGGAATACAGCAGGTAAGGTGCACGCCTGCCCCAGTGTCCGATGACCAGCAACATACAGATCACCATGGCTGCGACGATCAGCCATACCGCCCAGGGACGACCTCGAATCACCAGAAGGTTTGCGCCACACAGGTACAAGGATATGCCGCAGCTGCCCAACATCATGTAGATGCCATAGTCATCCAGGCTGGGTGGATAGACCTCCAGCAGCAGAATCTGACTGATCGCCAGGGAAAACAGCGCTAGAAAAAAAGCAGCGATGAAAACCGGAAAGTGCCGGCGCAGAATTGTTAAGAAGTCTAAAGACTGATTCACCTCTTTGTGAGCTCCATTCAAGAATAGTCCTAATGTCTATTGCATAGTTTACGCTTATTGCCGTTCCTTTATCGTGATGATGGACAGCCGTAGCAAATAATAATGGACATAAAGATGGAGATCATCTCAGATATTTTTGATTGGAGGTTCCCAGCGTGAAACTCCTATGATCAACAAATTTTGATCTTTGTCTGGGTTTAACATTCGGCGCCGAAAAATCGATGGCTAGGAATGAAAAACTCTGAGCTACCTAGGGCCAAAGTATTAGATATCTAAAATATCCAATAAATAGGGAAAGACGGCTATATCAACCTGAAATACATAAATATTTTTAAGGAGACAAAAGAAAGAAAAAGACGGGTAAATGTTTATTCTTTTAGTTTTGATTAAAGTGAAAAGGCAGCCTTTCTTCTAGATCAATCGATTAATGCGTAGATTAAGTGCTGTTCGAGACAGTTTTCTCTACCTAGTCAAGGAGCCGACATGAGCAAGCATCTTCGTATACTTCTACTGATGCTCGGTATGCTGACCAGTCTTTGTGTATACGCCGAATCGACACCACCGCTTGCCAAAGACAAATCCAGCTACCCGGAGCAAGTAGCTCTGGCAGGGCAGACTTACATACTGGAGAGCGCCAGGCGGGCCTGCATATTGCGCAAGCCAGACCAGAGCGTACTGACGCTGGACATTCCCTCGCCGTGTCATTTCAGTGTTGGCAAGGACGGCCAGGCACATGTGGAAATTTTTCAGAATGTGCCTATCGTCATGGTGCTGCATGTAGCCCCCATGGCGGATAGCAAGCCGGAGTGTCGTTCGCAATACAAGGCAATTCGACTGATGAAGGGCCAGCTGGAGCCATCAGTGCTGGCTCAGAGCGCCAGTTGCCTGCGCGGTGTCGGCGATCAGAAGAGCTACACCGCTATGTTCGACTGGTAAACCTTCGTATGACTATCCCATAGCTTGGAGCGGCCTGCGCCTGCTCAGCGAAACCCGCAACGGCCGGCACAGCCTCTACCTCTACGACGAAGGCAGCTACGACCCGCTGGCGCGCGTCGACGGTCAGGGTGAACACGCACGCCTGCGCTACTACCACACCGATCCAAACGGCCTGCCGCAGCAACTCACCGAAGAGGACGGCCGCTGCATCTGGCAGGCCCGTTATCAGGTCTGGGGCAACACCCTGGCCGAACAGCAGGAAAGCTTCTTTGTCGAAGAGCAGAACCTGCGCTTCCAGGGCCAATACCTGGACCGCGAAACCGGGCTGCACTACAACACCTTCAGGTTCTACGATCCGGATATCGGACGGTTTATCAGCCCGGATCCGATTGGGTTGGCGGGTGGGATCAATCTGTTTCAGTACGCGCCGGAGCCGTTTGGGTGGGTGGATCCGTGGGGTTGGGCTGGAAATCCTGCGAATGCTACCCATATCACCTACGAAGGAGTAAAAAATGGAAAACCATATATTGGATATGCGAGTAAGCCCGGTTTAGGCCACTCTGCAGAAGACGTGCTGCGGTATCGCTATCCTAGTACCAGTCATTTTGATATTGCTCCACAAGTGGTATTTGTTGGTGATGGTCAAGAAGGAAAGAATATTGCCCGAGGATTGGAACAAAGAATTTTCGAGGATCGAGGCGGACTAGCGGGGACGTCTAATAAACAAAACCCCGTAGGGCTCGGAAATAAAAACAGAACAACGTACTTGAGCGCCGCAGACTCTCATAGAGCTGCGTCAGCCGCTAAAAGCAAATCGTCATCCAAAGGAATCAGTAGATGTTGAAGTCTGTTAGATGGGTTGAAGACAGAATTTTAAGCCTTAAAATATCAGAGAATAAATATGGCTTAGCGCAAATGCGAAAGAATCATCTGATGGAGTTCTTCGGGTTGTTTCAAGATGAAGACAAGTGGGAAAATGTCGATCTCAACAAAGAACAAATTCTATTCTGCCTATTTGTCGCAGAAAACAGACTAAAGCCGCTTTACTCATCAATAATTGAGAGTGAGACGGTAATACCAAATTCCAGGCCAATCATAAAAAGGATGCTTAGTGCCAATCTTGGGCAGGGCCTATATGGAGGTGCCAAGCTAATAGAGCTAACAGATGATTATTCTCAGCTTCCAGAAAAAGTAATAAGACCGAACCTGTCAACGAAGGATGACCTCGAAATTATTTATTCGCATGAGCTATGTGGAATGTACGGAGACCCGGAGAAGATAAGGAAGCGCATACAAGTTTTCATTGAGAGCGGAATAAATTGGGATGAGTCGAAAGATTTTGTATTCAGAGGAGTACCTCTGCCTCGCCGAGCAAACGAATAAGACATTCGGATATTCCGTAATCGAACACCGCAATACTGCCTTCGAGTAGCAGACCACGACTTAGGTCGATTTCTCTCACAGGCGAGGGTGGCTGCGTTCGGAAAGGTAAGACCGGTAATTTATGGTGTTATCGTCCCTCTCCCCCAACCCCTCTCCCATAAATGGGAGAGGGGAGCTGATCGTGTCGCTGCCACGTGAACCGTGTTAGGCCTTCACGCATCGTTTTCTATGTCTGCCTCTATGGCAAAAGACTTACACGTCGAAGCGCAACGGGCCTCTCCCGTCGCCTGCGTAGGCTGGTTAATCTACACACACCTACTGGGAACTGGATGTCCCGGGTCACGGAAGACAGACCGCGCCAGGACGGCAAACGACAGGATGTCGGAAGGTCATGAAAAACCCGCTTCGGCGGGTTTTTTGTTGCCTGCAGGAAAGTCAGGCGACGCTGAACGCTGGTAGCCAGGCATGATACAGGTCTGCCGGTAAATCCGAGCCCCTCCTATCAGTCCGCCGTAGCCAGGACTTGTGTGTTACGCCCGGCATCCTTGGCGCGATAGAGCGCGGCGTCGGCCTTGAGCAGCATGCCGGTGATGTCCTCGGCGACGGGGCTGGTGCTGCCGTAAACACCGGCGCTAAAGCTCAAGGCGATGTTCTTGTCGTCAACCTGCGCCGCGTGCTGGGTGAGGGATTGGCGAAGCTGATCGACCAGCTCCAGTGCTCCGTCAGCGTCGGTGCCGGGCAGAATCAGCAGGAATTCCTCACCACCATAACGGCCGATGCTGTCGTTACGCCGTAGCCGTTGCTGAAGATGGTCCGTGCAGTGCCTGAGCACGGCATCGCCGACCAGGTGGCCGTGGCTGTCGTTGATCTGCTTGAAGTGATCCAGATCGAGCATGGCGATGGACAGCGGCGTGTGTTGGCGGCGAGCGCGTTCCAGCTCGTCGGTGAGTTGTTCGAGTATCGCCAGGCGATTAGGCAATCCGGTAAGCGTGTCGCGCAGAGCGGTCTGGCGCAGCTCCGATTCGATGCGCTCGCGCGACAGCAGCACCAGACCGAAAGAGAACATGATGATGGTGGCGGCGCCGAGGGCGACCGATACGGTCTGTTTCAGGTTGCTGACGTCGTAATGCATCTCCGCCGGCGCACCGCTGAGGATCACTACCACGCGGATGCCCAGGCCGAACAGGCTGATGCCTGCACCGATCATCAGGATTCGATGGGCACGCCCACCGGGCACCGCATGGAGGCGGCTCAGGTGCAGGATGACCAGGCATTGCGTGAACAGCAGCAGGCAGGCTACCAGTTGGCGGGGTTCCTGGGTATCGATCAGCACGCTGAGCAGCACGCCCAGCAGCAGCGGGAAGGCGAAGGCCAGCCGCCATGGTGGGCGGCGGCCGTGGATCAGCGGCAGGCTGACCGTGTAGAACGCCAGCGCGGTGGACAGCAGCGTGTTGGCCAGCACATAGCTGAACCACATCGACACCTGCCCGAACAGGGTGAAGCCGATGTAGGCCAGCGAGTGGGACAGCATGCCCAGACCGGTGGTGAGCATGCCGTCGCGATGACGCAATTGGCCGACCAGGATCAGACAGCTGCCCATGATCACGGCGACCAGCGCGACGGCTCCGAACAGTGTCTGGGTGTGGGCGATCATGTCGGCCTTCTTGTTCTCTGGAGTTGCTTAACTCTAGTGCAAGCCTCTGCCCCAGTACTTGCGCCAGATCAGGCCCACCAGTAGCGCACCATATGGAAGAAAACCGGCGCGGCGAAGCACACCGAGTCCAGGCGATCCAGCATGCCACCGTGGCCTTCGATCATATGGCCCCAGTCCTTCACCCCGCGGTCGCGTTTGATCGCCGACATCACCAGGCCGCCGGCGAAGCCGAGGATACACACCAGCAGCGCGAACAGTGCGGCCTGCCAGAAGGCGAATGGCGTGATCCAGCACAGCATGGCGCCGATCAGCGTGGCCAGCGCTACGCCGCCGACAAAGCCTTCCACGGTTTTCGAGGGTGACAGGTTGGGCGCGATCTTGTGTTTGCCGGCCAGCTTGCCGCAGACGTACTGCAGTACGTCGGAGAGCTGCACGACAATGATCAGCCAGGCGATCAGCAGCAGGTTGCGCCCCTCATAGCCGGGAATGTCCAAAGTCAGCAGAGCGGGTACAGAGGAAATGCAGTAAACGGCGATCATCAGGCCCCACTGCACCTTGGCCGCACGCTCGAGGTAGCGGGTGGTGTCGCCGCCCAGCGAAGCGAGGATCGGTAACAGCAGGAAGAGATAGACCGGGATGAAGATGGCGAACAGGCCGTACCAGCCGAAGGCGATCAGCAGGTACTGCATCGGCAGGGCGAAATAGAAGGCCGCCACCAGCGCCGGATAGTCGCTGCGCCGGGTCGGCGTCAGCGTCATGAACTCGCGCAGGGCGTAGAAGGAGACGAAATAGAACAGCATGATCACGCCGTTGTTGCCGAACAGGAAGGCGATGCCGATCACCAGCACCATCACCCACCAGGCGTTGATCCGCGCGTTGAGGTTGTCGATCACCGGGTTCGGCTGATCGCCACTGCGCCGCTTGAGGACGAAGCCGACCAGGCTGGCCAGCAACAACAGGGCACCGATACCGGCGAACAGCAGCAAAGTGTTGTTATCCATCTCAGGCCTCCTCGGGTGCCAGTGCCAGCAGGGCGTTACGCGCGCGTTCCAGGAAGGCGTCTTTGCCCTCCCCCTCGATGGGTTCCAGTGCCGCACCGAAGCTCAGGGTGCACAGCAGCGGCAGCGGCAGCGCCCTGCCCTTGGGCATGACCCGGTTGAGGTTGGCGATCCACACCGGTACCAGTTCCACATCCGGGCGCGCCTGAGCCAGGTGATAAAGGCCGCTCTTGAAGGGCAGCAATGGTTCATCGCCGAGATTGCGCGTGCCCTCGGGGAAGATGATCAGCGAGTCGCCGCCGTCCAGCGCGTCGAGCATCGCCTGCAGCGGGTTGGCGCCTTCCTTGCGCTCGCGGTCTACCAGCACGCCGTTGAATACCTTGTTGATCAGGAAGCTGCGTATGCCCGGCTTCTGCCAGTAGTCGGCACCGGCTACCGGTCGAGTGCGCTTGCGCAGCTCCGGCGGCAGCGAGGCCCAGAGCAGGACGAAGTCGCCGTGGCTACTGTGGTTGGCGTAGTACAGGCGTTGCGTCGCCTGCGCGGTGCTGCCGAGCCACAAGGCTCGGGCACCGGTCAGCAGGCGAGCTGCCGAGGTGATGGCGAAAGCGGTCAATGCGGCGAGCATGGCGACTCCTTAAGCGAAAACGATGAAGAACCCGAGTGCGACGATGACGATCTGTAGCAGCAGGCACAGTGCCTGTTTACGTAGCAGGCCCAGCGCACCCTGAGCGCGCAGGCTCCAGTCGCGGCCAGCCTGCTGCGCATTCTGCAGCCCCAGCTTCTGCAGTGCCTGATCCAGCGCATGAGTCTGGCTGTCGAGCTGTTCGCCAGCTTCGGCCAGACGCTGGAACAGTTCGGCATCCAGCGCCACGCGCAGCTCCCAGTATTTTTCGGCCAGGCCGGCGACTAGCAGCGCTGCGCAGAGCAGCGCCAGGATCAGGCTTGGCGGGGTGCCAAGCCATGGCGCCAGGCCGAAGAGCACGGCAACCAAACTCAGCGTGCTGGAAAAGTGATCGAGGCTGCGTCCACGTCGTAGCAGCGCGGCGACCAGCAGCAGATCAGCCTGCATGGGCGACCTCCAACCCCGGTTGTGCATCGACCATGGATTGCAGCGCGGCCAGATGCTGTGGGCCGAGCACGACCTGTGGCCGCGCCTGGCGGATCAGTGCCACGGCCGCATCCACGCTCTGGCAGCGGCCGCTATACAGCAGCCAAGCCGCCACGGCGGTGGCACTGCGCGAGTAGCCCAGTGCGCAGCACACCAGCACCGGGCCCTTGTGGCGTAGTCGTTCGATAGCCTCGGCGGCGTGTTGGCAAGTGAGCGCATCCGGCGCCACCAGATCCAGTGAAGGCAGGCTGCAGTAGTTCTGTGGCATGTACTGCAGCGGCAGCTCGGCGCAGAGGTCGACCAGGGCGGCATAACCATCGAGATCGCCCATGGCGGGCAGGCGGCCGAGGTGGATGCCCTCCACGACGTGGCTCGGCGCTGGCTGGCGGTATGTCCATAGCCGTGAATTGATCCAGGCACCGAGCAGATAGGGGGCGAGCAATGCCGTGGCGGCTGGGCTGAGGCGCCCATTGGCCTGCTTCTGGAAACCGCCAGCACCGAACAGCAGGTAGTTGAGCGCAACCAGCGCCAGTGAAACCACCGGCCAGAACAGCCATAGCCAGGCACCGCCCAGCTTGACGGCCAGCACGGCGCACAGCGTTGCGCCAAGCCCATAGCGCAGCGCCAGGCGCCAACGCCGCGGATCGCTGGCCAGGCGTATTTGCGTAAGCGGCGTAGCGCCCTGCAGCGGTAGCAGCCACAGGCAGAAGAAGCCCGCCAGCGCCCCGGTGGGCAGGTCGATGAAGTGATGCTGCCAGGTGGTCAGCACCGAGATGCCGATCAGCGCCATCCACCCGTGCAGCAGGCCACGCCAGAACGGGCCGCGGGTGTGATTGGCGAACATCGCCCAGATGATCACCAGCAAGGTGATATGCAGCGACGGCGCCTGATTGAAGGGTTTGTCGAAGCCCATCAGCACGTCGAACATCAGGCCGAAGGTGCCGTCCAGCGGCGGCCGCTCGAAGGTGAAGCGCAGCGGCCAGAGCAGGAAGCAGGCGACGCAGATGACCTGAGCGGCGAGCAGGCGCAGGGCGTGGCGATCCATCTCGCGGCGGCAGGCCGGCAACAGGAAGGACAGGCCATAGAGCAGGTCGATCGACCAGTACGGCACGATGGTCCAGGGCCAGAGCGGGATCTGCGGCTCCCAGGCGAAGACCAGGCTGCCGACATCCTCGCGTTGCCCGGTAAACCAGTTGGCGAAGCCGTAACTGGCGAAGAACAGCGGGCCGAGCACCAGCAGCCAGAGTACGCCGCGCTTCCACAATCCCTGTTCGCGCGTGTTGTCCATCACTTCACCCGTTGTGCCAGGGACACGCTGAAGATGCCCCATTGGTCGATGCGCTGAGCCACCTTGCGGAAGCCGGCTGCTTCTACCAACTGGTCCATCTCCGCCTGGCTGCGCCGGCGCATGACCCAGGCTTGGCCATCGCGATGGCTGGTCAGGGCGCGAGCGATCAGTTCCAGCTGCGGGTGCCAGGGCTGCCCGGTGTAGACCAGGTAGCCGCCCTCCTCGACGGCGGCCGCCAGGCCAGCCAGCGAGTCGCCGACCATCTGGTTGCTGCCGAACAGCTCATACAGGCCGGAGACCACCGCCAGGGTCGGTTTCGGGTCGAGCGCGGCCAGGTCTTCACGGTCGAAGGCATCGCCTTTGACGAAGCGGGCGATGTCGCCCAGGCCCTTGTGCTGGATCAGGGCATTGCCGTCGCGCACGTTGATGTCGCTGTAATCGCGCAGCAGGATCGAGTCGGGACGCTGCTCCTGGCCTTCCAGCGATTCGAGGATGTAGCGGCCATGGCCGGCGGCGATATCGACGATGCGCACTGCCCTGCCCGCTTCGCGCAGCCTGGCCATGGCCAGGCGCAGCAGCTCTTCGGCGTGCAGCTTGCGCTGGCGGATACCACGCCAGCCGATGGAATCCAGGTAGTTCGCATCGATCAGCCGGCCCAGTACACCCTTGCCGGTCGGTTGGTTGCGGTAGACGTAATCGAGTGTGCTGCCGGAGTCGAAGCCGGTGTCGAAGCCCAGCTTCACTCCTTCGGATAGCGTGCTACCCAGGCGCATGCCGGTACGGGTGGCGCGCCAGTAGAGATCGCGCAGCGAGTTTTTCGGCAGCGGTGCGGCCAGCTCTTCGGCCTCGGCGCAGGTGGCGCCCAGGCGGTCGGCATCGAGCAGCGAGGGACGCGCTAGCGGCTCCTCGAAGTTGCGCAGGATAAAGCGCCGTGCGCGGCTCAGGGCATGGGCGCGGTCGCGTTCACCGAGGGTGTCGTGGAAGAAGCCGGGCAGCAGGTGCTTTTCCTTGCGCAGGCTGCCGAGGCGTTCGAAGAAGTCTTCCTGCGGTTTGCGATGGACGACGAAGTCGGCGCCGGAGATCAGTAGTTGGGTCGGAACCTGGATCGCCTGGGCGTCGGCGACGACGCGCTCGGCGGCCTCGTACAGGCCGAGCAGCATGGTCACCGAGATTGGCCGGGCGATCAGCGAGTCGTTCTCGAAGGAGGCGATACGCTCGGGATCGTGGCTAAGGAAGCGCGCCTTCACGTAGCTGTTGACGAAGAAGTTGCCACGCCAGGCGTGCAGCAGCTTCAGCCCAGGGCGGGCGAAGGGTACGTAGAGTTTGACCTTGAAGGCCGGCGAGGCGAGCACCAGGCAGCGCACCTTGGGCGCGTAGTCGTGGGCCCAGGTGGAAACGATCACCGCACCGACGCTCTGCGCAACCACCGCCAGGTCCTGTTCGGCAATGGCGTGCTGGCTGCCGATATGCTCGACGAAGGTCTGCACGTCACGCACGTTGGTGGCGAAGCTTGGGCTGTCGCCGCGTGCGCCGGGCGACAGGCCATGGCCACGGGCATCCCAGGCGAAGAAGTCGCAGTGCGGCAGCTCCAGTTCGTCCACCAGGTGGGTCATGCGCCCACCGTGCTCATGCCCACGATGAAACAGCACGACGGCCTGGCGTGGGCCGTCTGCGGGCGCAGTCGCCGGCCAGTGGCGATAGCTCAGCTCGACGCCGTCATGCGTGGTGAAGGTGTGAAGCTGTACGGGGCGCATGGAATCTCCTTATTCCTTAGGACGAGTCAGACCGCTTCGGCCAAACCCCGGCGAACGCGGTTGTAGAGGGTATAGAGCAGCAGGGCGAGGATCAGACCCAGCAGCAGATTGATCCACAAAGCCGGAAGCAGGCCGCTGGCGACGCCAGCGCCGAGCACGCCGAAGCAGAAGGCGCGATCACTCTTGCCCATCGGCCCGTCGTAGCGCCGTGAGGCGCCGACCATGGGGCCGAGCACGCCGGCGTATTCGCTGATCACCGCCATCACCACTACCAGGATCACCAGCAGCGGCGAGACGCCTGCCAGCAAGGCGAAGGGCAGATACAGGGCGCTGTCGGCGATCACGTCGCAGAGTTCATTGAGATAGGCGCCTAGCTTCGATTGCTGACCGAATTCACGGGCGAGCATGCCGTCGACGGCGTTCAGCGCCATGCGCAGCAGCATCCACAGGGGAATCAGGGCGAACAGCCAGGTGATGTGACTGAAAGCAGCGAGCAGGGCGCCGAGCAGCACGGAGACGGCGGCTGCGGCCAGAGTGACCTGGTTGGCGGTGACGCCGTGTGCGTAAAGGCGTTCGACGCCGGGACGCAGCAGGTTCTGGAAGGCCGGTTTGAGCTGGTAGATCGACGGCATGGCAGCGAATTCCTTTTCGTGTCTCATCTTCGGCCATTGCCGCGGGCGAGACTGTGAACCCATCGAGGTAGAAGCGGCTTTATCGACGGCTGGTGCCCGCTGGAAGCCAAATGGCGGTTAGGCCTTTCCTACATCTGAGCCACAACTTATACCCCGCTGCGGGATTTTCCTAGCGCTGGTGATTCGCCAGTAAAATCAGTTCGATGCAGGGGTTGATGGCGCTTTGATTGCATTTCCTGCACAGCTTATCCACAGATCAGGCGGTTTCGCCCAGACGGCTCAGCTGCGGCTCTTCGCCACGCAGTTCGGTCTGTTGCTGGCGTACCCACTGAAAAGCACGTTCGTTGAGCTCGGCGATGGCACGCGGCCCTTCGCCTTCTGCGTACATCGGCTGGCCGATGATCACCTGAATAGTGCCCGGGCGCTTGCCCCAGCCAGCCTTGGGCCAGAACTCACCGGCGTTGTGTGCGATGGGCAATACCGGCAGGCTGGCATTCACTGCCAGGGCAGTGCCACCTCGGGAGAACTTGCCGATCTGGCCCGGCGGAATCCGCGTGCCTTCGGGGAACACCAGTACCCAGGCGCCCTGCTTGAGGCGTTCGTCGCCCTGCTTGGCCAGTTGCTTGAGCGCCGCCTTGGGGTTGCTGCGGTCGATGGCGATGGGCTTGAGCAGCGCCATGCCCCAGCCGAAGAACGGCACGCGCAGCAGTTCGCGCTTGACCACCTGCGACAGCGGCTCGAAGAAGCCGGAGAGGAAGAAGGTCTCCCAGGTGCTCTGGTGGTTGGCGAGGATCACGCAGGGGCGCTCGGGGATGTTCTCCAGGCCGCGCACTTCATAGCGAATGCCGACGATCACCTTGGCCAGCCACACGGCGCAGTTGCACCAGGCCTGAACGACGAAGCGGTAGCGTTGGCGGAACGGCAGCAAGGGGGCGACCACCAGGCTGATCAGGCACCAGAAGAACGAGCTGGACGACAGCAGCAGGTAGAAAAGCGTGACTCTGAATGCCTGCACTAGCGCCATGAACCTTCACACCTTATGAGAGCAATTGATCGGCGACAGCCGCCAGATCATCGAATACCAGGGTTCCTGGCGGCAGTGGCTTGGCCAGGGTCCGTTCGCCCTTGCCGGTTTTCACCAGCACAGGCTGACAATCGACGGCCAGCGCGGCCTGCAGGTCACCGCTGGTATCGCCGACGAACCAGATTCCTGCCAGATCCGTGGCGTAGTGCGCGGCGATCTGCCGGAGCATGCCTGGTTTCGGTTTGCGGCATTCGCAGCCGTCATCCGGCCCGTGCGGGCAATGGACTATCAGGCCGACCTCACCGCCCTGCTCCGCCACCAGCTGGCGCAGGCGCGCGTGCATCGACTCCAGGGTCGCCAGATCGTAATAGCCACGGGCAATGCCGGACTGGTTGGTAGCCACGGCCACTGTCCAGCCCGCTTGCGACAGGCGCGCGATAGCAGTGATAGACGAAGGGATCGGTATCCACTCGTCAAGCGTCTTGATATAGGCGTCGGAGTCTTGGTTGATGACACCGTCGCGGTCGAGGATCAGCAGTTTCATGCAGCCACGCCAGAGGCAGAGATGGAAACGACCGCTGGCCGCGAAAACCTTCGCGGCCAGCGCCGGGCGTCAGCCCAGTACCGAGATGTCCGCCACGCCGAGGAACAGCCCGCGCAGGCGGGCCAGCAGGGCGTAACGGTTGGCGCGTACGCGCGCATCCTCGGCGTTGACCAGCACCGCCTCGAAGAAGGCGTCCACCGGCTCGCGCAGACCAGCCAGCTTGGCCAGGGCCTCGTTGTACTGGCGGGCGGCGGCCAGGGGCTGTACGGCCTGGTCGGCCTGCTGGATGGCAGCGTGCAGGGCGAACTCGCTGGGGTTGTCGAAGTAGTGCGCTTCGACCTGGGCGGCGACGCCACCTTCGGCCTTGCTCAGCAGGTTCGACACACGCTTGTTGGCAGCGGCCAGGGCAGCGGCCTGCGGCAGCTTGCGGAAGGCCTGCACGGCCTGCACGCGCTGGTCGAAGTCCAGCGGCGAGGTCGGGTTCACCGCACGCACGGCCTGATACACGGCCACTTCGATGCCTTCGTCCTCGTAGCGCGCACGCAGGCGGTCGAAGATGAACTCCAGCACCTGGGCGGCCAGGCCTTCGGTCTTGATCTTGCCGGCGTACTGGGCGACGGCGAAGTCGACTGCAGCGGCCAGGTCCAGATCCAGGCCCTTCTCGATCAGGATGCGCAGCACGCCGAGGGCGGCGCGGCGCAGGGCGTAGGGGTCTTTCGAGCCGGTCGGCAGCATGCCGATACCGAAGATGCCGACCAGGGTGTCGAGCTTGTCGGCCACCGCCACGGCTGCGCCGGTCAGGGTGCTTGGCAGTTCGGCGCCGGCACCGCGCGGCATGTACTGCTCGTTCAGGGCCAGGGCGACGTCCTGCGGCTCACCGTCGTTGAGCGCGTAGTAGTAGCCGGCAATGCCCTGCATTTCCGGGAATTCGCCGACCATCTCGGTGGCCAGGTCGCACTTGCTCAGCAGGCCGGCGCGGGAAGCGCGCTGGGCGTCGCCACCGACTTCGCGGGCTATGAAGCCGGCCAGGGCGGAGACGCGCTGGGCCTTGTCGAACACCGAGCCGAGCTGGGCCTGGAATACCACGTTGGCCAGGCGCTGGTTGAAGCCTTCGAGCTTCTGCTTCTTGTCCTGCTTGAAGAAGAACTCGGCGTCGGTCAGGCGCGGACGCACGACTTTCTCGTTGCCGGAGACGATCTGCGCCGGGTCCTTGGACTCGACGTTGGCCACGGTGATGAAGCGCGGCAGCAGCTTGCCGTTCGCATCGAGCAGGCAGAAATACTTCTGGTTGTCCTGCATGGTGCTGATCAGCGCCTCCTGCGGTACCTCGAGGAAGCGTTCCTCGAAGGAGCAGACCAGCGGCACCGGCCATTCGACCAGGGCGGTGACTTCGTCCAGCAGCGCTGGCGGCACGATGGCGCTGCCCTGCTCGGCGGCGGCCAGTTCGTCGACGCGGCGGCTGATGAGCTCGCGGCGTTCGGCGAAGTCGGCCAGCACGAAGGCACTGCGCAGGTCTTCGGCGTAGTTGGCCGGGCTGCTGATGCGCACGTCGCGGTTGGCGTGGAAGCGGTGGCCACGGGACACGCGACCCGCTTTCTGCGCGAGGATCTCGCAGTCGACCACGGCGTCGCCGAAGAGCATCACCAGCCACTGGGTCGGACGCACGAATTCGTCACGACGGGCGGCCCAACGCATGCGTTTCGGGATCGGCAGGTCGTTCAGTGAGTCCTGCACGATGGTCGGCAGCAGGTTCACCGCCGGCTGGCCAGGGATGTGCTGGGCGAAACGCAGTTTCGCGCCGCTGCGGTCGATCTCGGCGATGTCCACACCGCACTTGCGCGCGAAGCCCAGGGCGGCCTGGGTCGGGTTGCCGTCGGCGTCGAAGGCGGCCTGGATGGGCGGACCGTCGAGGTTCATGCTGCGGTCGGCCTGCTGCTCTTCGAGCTGCTCGACCAGCACCGCCAGGCGGCGCGGCGCGGCGTACACGCGGCTGGCGGCGTAGTTCAGACCGGCGGCCTTGAGGCCTTTCTCGATACCGGCGAGGAAGGCGTCACCGAGGCTTTTCAGCGCTTTAGGTGGCAGCTCTTCGGTGCCCAGTTCGACCAGGAAATCTTTCGCACTCATGCTTGTGCCTCCAGCTTGGCCAGTACTTCGTCACGCAGTTCGGGGGTGGCCATGGGGAAGCCGAGCTTGGCGCGCGCCTGCAGGTAGCTCTGCGCCACCGCGCGGGCCAGGGTGCGCACGCGCAGGATGTACTGCTGGCGCGCGGTCACCGAAATGGCGCGGCGGGCGTCCAGCAGGTTGAAGGTGTGCGAGGCCTTGAGCACCATCTCGTAGGTCGGCAGTGGCAGCTCCAGCTCGATCAGGCGGTTGGCTTCGCTCTCGTAGAAATCGAACAGCTCGAACAGCTTCTCGACGTTGGCGTGCTCGAAGTTGTAGGTGGACTGCTCCACTTCGTTCTGGTGGAACACGTCGCCATAGGTCACGGTGCCGAACGGGCCGTCGGTCCAGATCAGGTCGTAGACCGAGTCGACGCCCTGCAGGTACATGGCCAGGCGCTCCAGGCCGTAGGTGATCTCGCCGGTCACCGGGTAGCACTCGATGCCACCGACCTGCTGGAAGTAGGTGAACTGGGTGACTTCCATGCCGTTGAGCCAGATTTCCCAGCCCAGGCCCCAGGCGCCGAGGGTCGGCGATTCCCAGTTGTCCTCGACGAAGCGGATGTCATGGACTTCCGGGTCGAGGCCGATGGCCTTGAGCGAACCCAGGTACAGCTCCTGGAAGTTCTCCGGGTTGGGCTTCAAGACCACCTGGAACTGGTAGTAGTGCTGCAGGCGGTTGGGGTTTTCGCCGTAGCGGCCGTCGGTGGGGCGACGCGAAGGCTGCACGTAGGCGGCGTTCCAGGTCTCCGGGCCGACGGCGCGCAGGAAGGTGGCGGTGTGGAAGGTGCCGGCGCCCACTTCCATGTCGTAGGGTTGCAGCACCACGCAGCCCTGCTCGGCCCAGTAGTTCTGCAGGGCCAGGATCAGGTCCTGGAAGGTGCGCACGGCAGGCTTGGTCTGGCTCACGAAAAAATCACCTGTGGAGGCTTGCGAGGGAAAGCCGGGGAGTATATCGAAACTCGACGCAGGCCGCAGGGTACGGCATATCGGCATCATTCGCGGTTGATGTTGACTGTATTTATATCCAGTTATTTTGCCGCTATAGTCGTCGCTTCGACCCCGACCGAGGCTTACCGCCATGCCCCGCTGCTTCTGGTGTACCGACGATCCGCTTTACCAGGCCTACCACGACGAGGAATGGGGCGTGCCGCAGCGCGATGCCGGTCATCTGTTCGAGATGCTGCTGCTTGAGGGCGCGCAGGCCGGCCTGTCGTGGATCACCGTGCTGAAGAAGCGCGAGCGTTATCGCCAGGTGCTGCATGGCTTCGATCCCGAGCGTCTGGCCCGCCTCACTGACGAAGAGATCGAGGTGCTGATGCAGGACCCCGGGATCATCCGCAACCGCCTCAAGCTCAAGGCCGTGCGGCAAAACGCCCAGGCATGGCTGCAGCTGGAGGATCCGGTGACCTGGCTCTGGTCGTTCGTCGGCGGCGCACCGAAGATCAACCATTTCAGCGACCGCAGCCAGATGCTGGCAGTGACGCCTGAAGCCGAGGCGATGAGCAAGGCGTTGCGCAAGGCGGGCTTCAACTTCGTCGGACCGACCATCTGCTATGCCTTCATGCAGGCCACGGGTATGGTGATGGACCACACCACCGACTGCGACCGCTATGCGCAACTGAAGGGCTCATGACCACCATCACCACGCTGGATGAACTGCAGGTACTGTACGGCGAAAGCCATGAGCGCTCGCGGCGCAAGGAGTTGCCGCGGCTGATCGAACCCTACCGTGCGCTGATCGAAGCCTCGCCCTTCGTGGTGTTGGCGAGCGTTGGCCCGGATGGCCTGGATTGCTCGCCGCGTGGTGATGCGCCGGGCTTCGTGCAGATTCTCGACGACCAGACCCTGCTGCTGCCGGATCGCCCCGGCAACAATCGCATCGACAGCCTGCGCAATATCGTGCTCAACCCGCAGATGGCGCTGCTGTTCCTGATTCCGGGCGTTGGCGAGAGCCTGCGCATCAACGGCCGCGCAGAAATTTCCCTCGACCCCGAACTGCTCGAATTGGGCCGTGCCCAGGGCAAACTGCCGCGCAGCGTGCTGCGCATCCATATCGATACCTGCTACTTCCAGTGCTCCAAGGCGGCGGTGCGCTCGGGCCTGTGGGATGCCTCGCGTCAGGTCGAACGCGCCAGCCTGCCGAGCGCGGGCGATATCTTCCGCTGCATCTATGAGGAATTCGACGTCGAGGCCTACGAGCGCGATCTGCAGCAGCGGCTGCGGACGAGCCTTTACTGACTGGGTCGGCACAGGTCGTTACGCCTTGTCTTGCCTGCCTCACCAACGTTTTTGAACGTCCTGTTAAACTGGGCGCTTTGCATAAACGCTTGGAGTCTCTCGTGGAAAAACTCAAGGGCGCCCTGGTGGTGGGTTTCCTGCGCCTGTTCGCACTGCTGCCCTGGCGCGCCGTGCAGGCCGTGGGCAATGCCATCGGCTGGCTGATGTGGAAACTGCCGAACGGCTCGCGCGACGTGGTGCGCATCAATCTGAGCAAGTGTTTCCCCGAGTTGAACGAGGCCGAGCTGGACAAACTGGTCGGTCAAAGTCTCAAGGACATCGGCAAGACCCTGACCGAAAGTGCCTGCGCCTGGATCTGGCCGGCGCAGAAATCGCTCAAGCTGGTGCACGAAGTGGAGGGCCTGGAGGTGCTGCAGCAGGCGCTGGCGTCCGGCAAGGGCGTGGTCGGCATCACCAGCCATCTGGGCAACTGGGAAGTGCTCAACCATTTCTACTGCAACCAGTGCAAGCCGATCATTTTCTACCGCCCGCGGAAGCTCAAGGCGGTCGACGAGCTGCTGCAGCAGCAGCGCGTGCAGATGGGCAACCGCGTGGCGCCGTCGACCAAGGAAGGCATCCTCAGTGTCATCAAGGAAGTGCGCAAGGGCGGCGCCGTGGGTATTCCGGCCGACCCGGAGCCGAGCCGTTCGTCGGGTGTGTTCGTGCCCTTTCTCGGTACCACCGCGCTGACCAGCAAGTTCGTGCCGGGCATGCTCACTGGTGGCAAGGCGGTCGGTGTGTTCCTGCATGCGCTGCGTCTGCCGGATGGCAGCGGCTACAAGGTGATCCTCGAGGCGGCCCCCGAAGGCATGTACAGCGAGAACGTCGAAGAAGGCGTGGCAGCGATGAGCGAAGTGGTATCGCGCTACGTACGCAACTACCCGAGCCAGTACATGTGGAGCATGAAGCGCTTCAAGAAGCGGCCCGAGGGTGAGGCCAAGTGGTACTGACGTACTTGCCACTGAGCATGATGATGAACGAAGGCGCCTCGATGGCGCCTTTTTTCTGTCGAGCGTTGGGAATTGTTTCGATTTTGCGTTATTAAAGGCTGCATCGTCCGCCTACCCCCGGAGCCTCCATGCCGAACCAGCGCCAGCAGGTGCGTACCCCGATGAAGTGCCGGATCAAGATCAGCCACCCCAGCTTCGGCGAGCTGCTGGCGCAGACTCGTGATCTGTCCGATAGCGGTGTCTACGTGAAGCACCCGGACATGGCCAGCTTGTCGGTCGGCACCGAAGTGATCGGCCAGGTACAGGATCTGCCTTTCCCCGCCCCGGTATTGAAGATGGAAGTGATGCGCGTGGATCCCGAAGGGGCCGGCCTGAGGTTTCTCGGCGAGGCCTGAACGGCGTCAGCCAGTTCAGACATTCGCAACGAGCGTTTCGGCTCAATGGAACATTTTGTTACATCTACACTCTGATCTAGGCCTCACTCCGAGGTGGCGTCCATCAGAGGCGTTTTCGACATGAGTCGAGCGGTATCCGAACTCCCCGTCCAGGGCGCTGATGCGCCTGATCTTCTTCCTCCTTCACAACCCGGCTGGTTGCAACGCAACCGCCAGCTGATCGGCCTCGGTCTCTCGCTATTGCTGTTCGGCGTCGCGCTGGTCGCCTGCTGGCACCTGGTACGCGAAATTAACCCGGACCAGGTGCGCGAATCCCTGGCAGCTGTGCCGCCGCAGGCGCTGCTTGGTGCCCTGCTGGCGACCATGCTGGGCTTTGCGGTGATGCTCGCCTACGAGTGGTCGGCCAGCCGCTACGCCAACGTCGAGCTGCCGACGCCGACCCTGGCGCTGGGCGGCTTCTGCGCCTTCGCCATCGGTAATGCCGTCGGCCTCTCGGCGCTGTCTGGCGGCTCGGTACGCTACCGTCTGTATGGGCGCAACGGCCTTGGGGCGGGCGATGTGGCGCGCATGAGCCTGTTCGCCAGCCTGTCGCTGGGCGTCAGCCTGCCGATCCTCGCAGCATTGGCGGCGCTGTTCGATCTCGAGGATGCCTCGGCCGCGCTGCGCCTGTCCGAGCCGGTGCTGGCAGTCGTGGCCGTCGCCGTGCTGGTCGCCGCCGCGGCCGTGGTGCTGCTGGTCAGCCGTAAACGCCTGGCCGAGCGCCCCGCCCCTGGCTGCTGGCAGGTCGATCTGGGACGTTTCAGTCTGCGTCTGCCAGGCCTACGCATAGGCCTGACGCAGCTGCTGATCAGCAGCTTCGACGTGCTGATCGCCGCCAGCGTGCTGTATCTGTTGCTGCCCGAGGCACCGCCTTTTTCGTCCTTCGTGCTGGTCTACATGCTGGCGCTGGCGGCCGGGGTGCTGAGCCATGTACCGGGCGGTGTCGGGGTGTTCGAGGCAGTGCTGCTGGCGGCCTTTTCCTCGCGCATCGACCCGGCCGGGTTGGTCGCCGCCATGCTGCTCTACCGCCTGCTCTATGTGGTGCTGCCACTGGTGGCGGCCGGGCTCCTGCTGCTGGCTGCCGAGGCGCGCCGCTTGTGGTTTCCACGGCAAGTGGCGCGGGTGGCCAGTGATATGGCGGTGCCGCTGCTGGCGCTGTTGGTGTTCTGCGCCGGCATGGTGCTGCTGTTCTCCGGTGTCACCCCCACTGTGGATGAGCATCTGCAGGCCCTGGGCTTTCTCATGCCACCGCAATTGATCGCTGCCTCGCACCTGGCGGCCAGCCTGGTCGGCACGCTTTGCCTGTTGCTGGCGCAAGGGCTGCGTCGTCGTTTGTCGGCGGCCTGGGCACTGACCCTGGTGCTGCTTTGCCTGGGCGTAGTGCTGTCATTGCTCAAGGGCTTCGACTGGCCGGAGGCCCTGGCCCTGGCGGCCATCGCCGGCCTGCTGGCGCTGTTTCGCCGCGAGTTCTATCGGCGTAGCCGCCTGATGGACGTGCCGGCATCCGGCCTGGCGCTGGCGGCCACGACCGGAGTGATCGCCGCCTCGGTGTGGCTGCTGCTGTTCGCCTATCAGGATGTCGCCTACAGCCATCAGTTGTGGTGGCAGTTCGAGCTGGATGCCAACGCTCCGCGTGGCCTGCGGGCGGCGCTGGGCAGTGCCCTGGTGTTATTGGCGGTTAGCCTGACCTGGCTGCTGCGCGCCACGCCGCCAAGTATCAGCCTGCCGGACGAGGATGCATTGCTGCGTGCCCGTGCCATCGTCCAGGCCTCGCGCCAGCCGGAAGGCGGTCTGGCACTGAGTGGCGACAAGGCGTTGCTGTTCCACCCCGATGGCGAAGCGTTTCTGATGTACGCGCTGCGCGGCCGCAGCCTGGTGGCGCTGTTCGACCCGATCGGCCCGCCGGCGGCGCGTGCCGAGCTGATCTGGCAGTTCCGTGACCTGTGCGACCGCCACCATGCGCGGCCGGTGTTCTATCAGGTGCGCGCGGAGAACCTGCCCGGTTACATCGACATCGGCCTGACCGCGCTGAAGCTCGGCGAAGAGGCGTTGGTGGACCTGAAAACCTTCGACCTGGCCAGTAATGGCAAGGAGATGAAAGCGCTGCGCTACACCTGGAACCGCGGTCAGCGCGACGGCCTGAGCCTGGAGTTCCATGCCCCCGGCCAGGTGCCGATGGCGGAGCTGCAGGCGATCTCCGATGCCTGGCTGGAGGGCAAGAACGTACGCGAGAAAGGCTTTTCCCTCGGCCGTTTCAGCCCCGAGTACCTGGCGCACTTCCGTGTCGTGGTGGTGCGTTTCGAAGGTCGCGCGGTGGCCTTCGCCAATCTGCTGGAGTGCGAGACGCGCTCGGTGGCCAGCCTCGACTTGATGCGCGTGCTGCCGGATGCGCCGAAGTCGACCATGGAGTTTCTCATGCTCGGCCTGATCCAGCAGTTCCAGAGCGAGGGCTACGCGCGCTTCAGCCTCGGCATGGTGCCGCTGGCCGGTCTGCAGACGCGCAAGGGGGCGCCACTGCCGCTGCGCCTCGGTGCACTGGTGTTCGATCGTGGCGAGAACTTCTACAACTTCCAGGGTCTGCGCCGCTTCAAGGACAAATTCCTGCCCCAGTGGGAGCCGCGTTACCTGGCCGTGCCGGCCGGGCTCGATCCTTGGGTGGCACTGGCCGACACCGCTGCGCTGATCGCTGGCGGCCTGGGTGGACTGGTGAGGCGCTGAGATGAGCAGGATGACAAGGAGGCTGGGCGCGGTGTTGCTGGTCGTGGCGCTGGCAGCGGGAGCGGCAGGCTGGTGGTGGTCGATGCGCGCGGCCACGCAGTTCGAGACGGTGCAGATCCAGGGTAAGTCGGCGCAGTTGTTCAGCCAGGGCGAGGCACGTCAGCGCGTGCTGCTGCTCGCGCCGGCCGAGCAGACGCTGGATGCAGCCACGCTGCGCCGTCTTGGCGAAGCCGGCGATCTGCGCCTGCTGCAATTGCCCTTCGTCGCGGGCGACTGCGAGGCGCAGCAGCAGTTGCTCAGCCTGGCCAGTGAGCGCCTGGGTGGCGCGCCGACCTTGGTGGCCGGTATCGGTCCGGCGGCGGCCTCGGCCTGGCGCTGGCTGGCGGCGCAGCACGATGATCAGGCCCAGGCGCTGTCGGTCGGTTTCGACCTGGCCAAGCTCGATTGCGCTGAGCCCCTGCCGAGCAAGGCCGAGCATGGTCACTGGATCGCCCTGTGGAACGACAACCCGGGTGACGACAACGCCCGCTTCCTGCGTGAACAGGCTAACGGCGAGCCACGCATCGGCGCATTGGGCACGCCGCTGCCAACACTGCTGGCTGACCAGCTGCAACACCTGCTTGCTGGCCAGGGCGCGGCGATGCCGGTGATCGAGCATCCCTCGGCGCAACCGGCCGATACCCTGACCCTGTTCTATTCCGGTGATGGCGGCTGGCGTGACCTCGACCGCGCTTCCGCCGAGCACATGGCCGCTGCCGGTTATCCGGTGGTGGGTATCGACACCCTGCGTTACTACTGGCAGCACAAAAGCCCGGAACAGAGCGCCGCCGACCTGTCGCGGCTGATGCAGCAGTACCGCGACAAATGGCATGTGCAGCGCTTCGTGCTGGCCGGTTATTCCTTTGGCGCCGACGTGCTACCGGCGATCTACAACCGCTTGCCGGCCAGTGATCAGCAGCAGGTCGACACCATGCTGCTGCTGGCCTTCGCCCGCAGCGGCAGTTTCGAGATCGCCGTCAGCGGCTGGCTCGGCAAGGATGGCGCGGAGGCGCCGACTGGCTCCGAACTGCGCAAGGTGCCGGCAGCCAAGGTGTATTGCATCTACGGCAGCGAGGAAGCGCCCGAAAGCGGCTGCACCGAAGCCGGTGCCCCGGGCGAGCACCTGATGATCGAGGGCGGCCACCACTTCAATGGTGACTACGCTGCGCTGGCGCAGAAGATGCTGGCGGCGATAAAGGCGCGGCAGCCGTGACGCATGCTAATGAATTGCCGTGATTCTGTAGGAGCGGATTCATCCGCGAAAAATCGCGGCTAAAGCCGCTCCTACAAGATTGCGCGCAGCAGGGCGTGAACCAGCCTCAATTGGCCTCGTTCACCGCACTCAGAAACGCCTTGGTTCGCTCCTGCTGCGGGTTGCCGAATAGTTGATCCGGCGTGCCCTGTTCATGGATGCAGCCCTGGTGGAAGAAGCACACGCGGTCAGCGAACTCGCGGGCGAAGCCCATCTGGTGGGTGACCATGAGCATGGTCAGGTTGTGCTCGCTGCCGAGTCGGCGAATCACGTTGAGCACTTCGCCGCACAGCTCCGGGTCGAGCGCCGAGGTCACCTCGTCGAACAGCATCACCTTGGGGCGCATCGCCAGGGCGCGGGCGATGGCCACGCGCTGCTGCTGACCGCCGGAGAGCTGCGAGGGGAAATGGCGCAGCTTCTCGCCCAGACCGACCATCGCCAGCAGGTCTTCAGCGCGTTCTGTCGCTTCTTTCCTGCCCATGCCGAGCACCTGCATCGGCGCCTCGATCACGTTCTGCAGCGCGCACATGTGCGGGAACAGGTTGAAGCTCTGGAATACCATGCCGATCTTGCCGCGCACCTTGCGCTGGTGGCTGGCGCTGGCTGGCACCAGGCGACCATCGCGCGCCGGCATGTGGGTCAGCGGCTCGTCGTCGACGCAAATCACGCCTTCGTCGATGCTCTCAAGGGTCATCAGCGCGCGCAGCAAGGTCGACTTGCCCGAGCCGCTGGGGCCGATGATCGCCACCTTCTCGCCAGGGGCGACGTCCAGGTTGAGCTTGTTGAGCACGGTGAGGTTGCCGTAACGCTTGGTCACGTCGGTGAAGCGGACGATGGGCTGGGTCATGGAGGAACTCCCTGCGGCGTCTTTAGAGTTTATAAAAGCAGTCATCGGGCAGTGACCTCCAGCCGATCTTCCACGCGCCGCACGCACCAGGCCAGGGCCAGGCTCAGCAGCAGGAAGAAAAGACCGACCATGGTGATGGGCTCGAGGTAGCGGAAGCTCTCCGAACCGATGTTCTTGGCTTGCTGCATGATCTCTACCACGGTGATGGCCGACAGCACCGGGGTGTCCTTGAGCATGGCCACCAGGTAGTTGCCCAGCGCCGGCAGGATCGGGCGCAGCGCCTGCGGCAGGATGATCTGCCGATAGGCCGACAGCGGCGACATGTTCAGCGCCGTCACCGCCTCCCATTGGCCACGCGGCACCGCATCCAGGCCGGCGCGGTACACCTCGGCGGTGTAGCAGGCATAGTGCAGGGCAATACCGAGGATACCCGCCTGCAGCGCGGTGAGGTTGAGCCCGTAGTTGGGGAACACGTAGAACAGGAAGTAAACCTGGATCAGCAGCGGCGTGCTGCGGATGAACTCGATCAGCCCGGCCACCGGCCAGGACAACCACAGGTGCTTGCTGCGCCGGGCGATGGCCAGCAGCAGGCCGACGACGATGGCGATGGCAAAACCGGCGAAGGTGATCAGCAGGGTGTTGAGCGAGGCCTTGAGCAGGTCCGGGAGGATGCTCAGGGCGAAATCCCAGTCGAAGAAATTCATTGCAGGCCTCCGCGCATCCGGCCACGGCTCAGGCGTTTTTCCAGCAGGCGCATGCCGAGGTTGATCACCTGGGCCATGAGGAAATACAGCACCAGGGCCAGGGCGAAGATCTCCAGGGTCATGAAGGTCGCCTGATCCAGCTGACGGGCACGGAAGGCCAGGTCGGACAGGGTGATCAGCGACACCAGCGAGGTGTTCTTCAGCAGTTCGATCAGCAGGTTGGTGCCCGGCGGAATCGCCGCCAACAGCGCCTGCGGTAGGATGATGCGCAGGAAGCGTTTCGAGGGACGCATGTTCAGCGCGGTGCAGGCCTCATACTGACCCTTGGCCACTGAGCGGATGGCGCCGCGCATCACTTCCGCGCCATAGGCGCCGATGTGCAGGCCGAGGCCGACGATGGCCACGGCGAAGGCGCTCATCTCGACGTTGAACGGCGGCATCGGCAGCACGAAGTACAGCCAGAACAGCTGCACCAGCAGTGAAGTGCCGCGGAAGATCTCGATGTAGGTGATCGCCAGCCAGCGCAGCGGAGCGATCGGCGACAGGCGGCCGAGGGCGGCGATCACTGCGCTGACGATGGCCAGTAGCGAGCCCCAGAAGGTGACTTGCACGGTGACCCAGGCGCCTTGCAGCAGCAGGGGGAGAAGATCGGTCATGGGTGTCTACCGCTCTATGCAGGGAAATACGCCACGCACCTGGGTGCGCGGCGTAACCCGTGCATTACTGGCCGCAGAGTTCGGCGGCGGTCTTGTCGGTGATGTTGGACTGGTCGAAGCCGAAGGGCTCCACCGTGGCTAGATGCTCTTCGCTGCCCAGCCACTTTTTCAGCTCGGCATTCACCGCATCGCGCAGCTCCTTGTCTTCCGGGCGGAAGGCCAGGGCGCCGTAGCCGGTGTGGGCTGGATCGTCCTTGAATTCGGCGATGGCTTCGACGCTGTCGCCACCCTTGTCGGCCAGGCCCTTCATGGTCAACTGGGTGCCGACTGCAGCGTCGGCGCGACCGGCGCGCACGGCCTGCAGCTGTGCGGTGGTGTCCGGCACCTGGAGGATCTGCTCGTCAGTGATACCGGAATTACGGGCATAACCCAGGTTCACCGTGCCGGACATGATTGCCACCTTGGCACCGCTCTTGGCGATGTCTTCGTAGCTGTGCAGGCCCTTCGGGTTGCCGGCTTTCACCAGCAGGGTATCGGGCAATTGGTAGTGCGGGTCGGTGAACAGCACCTGCTTGCAGCGCTCGGGGGTGATGTACATGCCGGCGGCGATTAGGTCGAAGCGGCTGGCGCGCAGGCCGGGGATCAGCGAACCCCATTCGGTCAGCACCGGGTTGATCTTCTCGACACCCATGCGCTCGAAGATCTTCTTGACGATCTCTGGCGACTCGCCGGTGACGCTGCCGTCCAGGGCGGTGTAGGCGAACGGCGTTTCGTTGGCGTAGCCGATGCGCACGCTGCTGCTGTCCTTGACCTTGTCCAGGGTCGAGGCCTGGGCGCCGGCGGCGAGACCGCTGAGCAGGGCACAGGCCAGTGCGAGGTGGCCGAAGCGGGAGGGGATAACGCTACTCATCTTGGTGTTCTCCTGTTTCTTGTAGTCCGCCAACGGCGGCGTGCTGTGTTAGGAGGCAGGTAAATCAAGAGCGTTGGAGCGCTGTTCGCGCCAGGTGGTCATTCTTCTGAGGTGCCAAGGCACTGTTTTCCACCCTTGGCCCGAGCATACAAAGGCTATTTTCGCTACGGCATTGCACTAGGACAATTGAATCGTAACGCCTCGCGCGGGATGCTTGAGCGCAATCGCCAGAGGAGCCATCGATGCACAACTGGAAGAAGGCCCTGGCCAACGCCCGTCCGGGCGAATCGAAATACAAGCTGCTGGTCCAGGCGGTCGCCGCCGACATTGAACAGGGTACCTTGCTCGACGGCCAGCGGTTGCCACCGCAACGCCAGGTTTCGGATGCCCTGGGCATCAGCGTGCAGACCGTGACCAACGCCTACAAGGAGCTGGAGCGCCAGGGCCGGGTGCGCTGCGAGGTGGGCCGTGGCAGCTTCGTTTCGCGGCGTACCAGTGAGCGTGTGGCCACCAGCATGCTCGATCAAACCGAGCAGGCGCTGATGGACTTTTCCAATGCGCGTATCCTGCATACGGCTGATCACGACCGCCTGTGGCGGCAGACCTGCCTGGAGCTGGCGCAGGAGCCGGACCAACCGTGGATTCACGCCTTCCGCCCGATTGCCGGCATGCAGCACCAGCGCGAGGCCGCGGTGCGCTGGCTGGCGCGCCTGGGTATGGATGTGGGCACCGAGGACGTGCTGCTGACCAGCGGCGCCGCCCACGGTATTTTCCTCGCCTTGGCTACCCTGGCCGGCCCGGATGACGTGGTGCTCTGCGAAGGGCTGACCGACCACGGCGCCATCGGTAGCTCGCAGGTGCTCGGCTTCACCCTCAAGGGCCTGGAGATGGATCGCTACGGCCTGAACCCCGAGCATTTCGAGGACATGTGCGGCAACGAGCGCATCACCGCGCTGGTTTGCACGCCCAACCTCAACAACCCCACCAGCGCGCTGATGCCCGACGAGCGCCGCCGCGAGATCGCCGAGATCGCCCGCCGCTATGGCGTGTACATCATCGAGGACGACGTCTACGGCCCGCTGCTGGCCGGCCAACAGAGCACCCGGCCGCTGAGCCATTATGCGCCGGAGCTGTCGTTCTACTGCACCAGCATGACCAAGTCGGTACTCACCGGCCTGCGTATCGGCTACCTGGTGATGCCCAAGCGCCTGGCCCTGCGCACCGAGAGCATCCTGCGGGTCAACAGCTGGATGGCGCCGTCGCTGCTCGGTGAAATCGCCACGCGCTGGATCGACTCCGGCGAGGCCGAGGACCTGGTGCAGCTGCAGCGGCAGCTGCTGGCCAACCGACAGGCGCTGGTGGAACAGGAGCTGGGAGAGCACCTGATCGGCAACCACCCCTATTCGCTCAACAGCTGGCTGCGCGTGCCCGAAGGCTGGGAAACCGATGGCCTGCTGCGCGAGCTGCGTCGGCGCAACGTCGCGCTGACCCTGCCCGACCCTTTCGTCCCGCCCGGCATGCCGCGGCCGCGCGCGGTACGTTTGTGCGTCGGCGCCGAATGCAGCGAAGCGAAGATGCGCCAGGGCGTGCAGATCGTGCGGGACGTGTTCGAGCAGTATCCGAAGGTGCATGATTTCTGAGTGATGGCTTGGGGTTGGTGCGCACGGCGCACCCTACGTGCCCGACGGTGCGCGGACTCAGCCCCCTCTCCCGCTTGCGGGAGAGGGTTGGGGAGAGGGGCTCTTGTAGCCGGATGAAATCCGGGAGCGGTTTGCACCAATGCTTCTGGGTTACATCGGTGCGCACGGCGCACCCTACGCAAACGCACCGATTTTTTACCTCTTGAAGTGCCCGAATAAAAAATCGTCCTAGTACATTCAGCCGCTCAATTTCCCGCTCATACACTCGGCCGCACACCTTCACGGAATGTGTGCCATGTCTTCCATCCCCTTCGATGAACTGCTGCAGGCCCGCCAGCGTATCGCCGGCCTGGTGCGCCAGACGCCGCTGGAGCACTCGCCCAGCCTGAGCCGCCTGGCCGGTGTGCCGGTGTGGCTGAAACTGGAGTCGCAGCAGGCGACCGGCAGCTTCAAGCTGCGCGGCGCGAGCAATGCGGTGGCGCAGCTGGATGCCGAGCAGAAACGCCTCGGCGTGGTCACTGCCTCCACCGGCAACCACGGCCGCGCGCTGGCCTACGCCGCCTCGCAGCAGAGTGTGAAGGCCATCGTCTGCCTCTCCGAGCTGGTGCCGCAGAACAAGGTGCGTGCGATTCGCGAGCTGGGCGCCGAGGTGGTGATCAGCGGCCGCAGTCAGGACGATGCCCAACTCGAAGCCCTGCGCATCGCTCGCGAACAGGGTGCCGCGTTTATCCCGCCCTTCGACCACCCGCACGTGATCGCCGGTCAGGGCAGCCTGGGCCTGGAGATTCTCGAACAGTGCCCGGACGTCTGCGAAGTGCTGGTGCCGCTGTCCGGCGGTGGTCTGTTCGCCGGTGTGGCGCTGGCGATCAAGGCGGCCAGTCCAGCCATTCGCACCCACGGCATCAGCATGCAACTGGGCGCGGCGATGCACGCCAGCCTGCAGGCCGGCGAACCGGTCGAGGTAGAGGAACTGCCAACCCTGGCCGATTCCCTCGGCGGCGGTATCGGTCTGGATAACCGCTTCACCTATTCCATCACTCGCGAGCTGTGCGACCAGCTGCACCTGCTCGACGAGGCTTCCATTGCCCGTGGCATTCGTCACGCCTATCGCGAAGAAAGGCTGGTGGTCGAGGGCGCAGCTGCCGTCGGCATCGCCGCCCTGCTCCACGGCCTGATCGAACCACGCGGCCCGGTGGTGGTGGTGATCAGCGGCCGCAACATCGATATCGACCAGCACCTGCGCGTGCTCAATGGCGCCGACGCCTGAGGAACTCCCATGGCCAAGACCCTGATACTCAACCAGGCCGATTTGCGTGGGTGCGTCGGCCTAGACACTGACAGCCTCGCGGTGGTGGAGAACGCCTTCCGCCTGCTCGCCACGGCCGCTGTGGCGATGCCGCCGATCCTGCGTCTGGACGTGCCCGAGCATAACGGCGAGGTGGACGTGAAGACCGCCTATCTGCCAGGCGTCGCCCATTTCGCGATCAAGGTCAGTCCCGGCTTCTTCGATAACCCCAAGCTCGGCCTGCCCAGCCTCAATGGCCTGATGATGCTGTTTTCGGCACAGACCGGCCTGGCCGATGCGCTGCTGCTGGATAACGGCTACCTCACCGCCGTACGCACCGCCGCCGCTGGTGCCGTCGCCGCCAAATGGCTGGCCCGCGAGGACGCCAAGGTGGTCGCCATCCTCGGCGCCGGCGAGCAGGCGCGCCTGCAGTTGCAGGCTCTGCGCCTGGTGCGTGAGGTGCGCGAGGTGCGTATCTGGGCCCGTGACCCCGCCAAGGCCCAGGCCATGGCCGCCGAGCTGGACGATGCGCGCGCGGAGGACAGCGTCGACGCGGCGCTGGATGGCGCCGATATCGCCATCACCACCACGCCCAGTCGCGAGCCGCTGATCCAGCCGCAGCACCTGCGCCCCGGCCTGCATATCACCGCCATGGGCTCGGATGCCGAGCACAAGAACGAGATCGCCCCGGCCGTGCTGGCGCGGGTCGATGCCTATGTCGCCGATCGTCTGAGCCAGACCCGCGTGCTCGGTGAGCTCAATCACGCTATCGCCGCCGGCCTGGTTGCCGCCGATGCTGACTTCGCCGAGCTCGGCCAGGTGATCGCCGGCCAGCGCCCCGGTCGCACCGCGCCCGAGCAGATCACCCTGTGCGACCTCACCGGTACCGGCGCCCAGGACACCGCCATCGCCAGCCTCGCCTATCAGCGCGCCGTCGCGGCCGGCAAAGGCCTCAGTTTCGATTCCTGAAACCTGCGGGCGCGGCACGCCGCGCCTGAATAATTGTTCCATCACGAGGGCAACGCAATGTCCGAAATCGTCGTCAACCTCCCCTTCACTCGGGAGGAATATGCCCAGCGCCTGGCCAAGACGCGTAGCGCCATGCAGGCCAGGGGCATCGAGCTGCTGATCGTCACCGACCCGTCGAACATGGCCTGGCTCACCGGCTATGACGGCTGGTCGTTCTACGTGCACCAGTGCGTGCTGCTGGCGCTCGATGGCGAGCCGGTCTGGTACGGCCGCGGCCAGGACGCCAACGGCGCCAAGCGCACGGTGTTCATGCAGCAGAGCAACATCGTCGGCTACCCCGATCACTACGTGCAGTCCACCGAGCGCCACCCGATGGACTACCTGGCCAAGGAGGTCATTGCCGCGCGTGGCTGGAACAGGCTCAGCATCGGCGTCGAGCTGGACAACTACTACTTCAGCGCTGCCGCCTACGCCTCGCTGCAGCGCAATCTGCCCAACGCGCGCTTCGTCGATTCGACTGCTTTGGTCAACTGGCAGCGGGCGATCAAGTCGTCCACCGAGATCGGCTACATGCGCATCGCGGCGAAGATCGTCGAGCAGATGCACGCGGCGATCTTCGACAAGATCGAGCCGGGCCTGCGCAAGAACGAGCTGGTGGCCGAGATCTACCGCACCGGCATCCTCGGTGCAGACGGCCATGGCGGCGACTATCCGGCCATCGTCCCGCTGCTGCCCACCGGCGCCGATGCCAGCGCGCCGCACCTGACCTGGGACGATTCGCCGATGACCAGCGGCGCCGGCACCTTCTTCGAGATCGCCGGCTGCTACAAGCGCTACCACTGCCCGCTGTCGCGCACAATCTACCTGGGCAAGCCGCCGCAGCATTTCCTCGACGGCGAGAAGGCCGTGGTCGAAGGCATCGCCGCCGGCCTGGAAGCGGCCAAGCCGGGCAATACCACCGGCGATATCGCCCGCGCCTTCTTCAAGGTGCTGGAGAAATTTGGCATCCACAAGGACAGCCGCTGCGGCTACCCCATCGGTATCAGTTATCCGCCGGACTGGGGCGAGCGCACCATGAGCCTGCGCCCGAGCGACGAGAGCGTGCTGCAGCCAGGGATGACCTTCCACTTCATGCCCGGCCTGTGGCTGGACGACTGGGGCCTGGAAATCACCGAGTCGATCCTGATCACCGACAGCGGCGTGGAAACCTTCTGCGACGTGCCGCGCAAGCTGTTCGTGAAGGACTGACGCCATGACCGACGTTCTGCGCGACAACCCCATCAGCCCCACGGTCGATTTCGACCGTGACGGTGTGCAACACGGCTTCCTCAAGCTGCCCTATTCCCGTGACGATTCGGCCTGGGGCGCGGTGATGATCCCGGTGACCGTGGTGAAGAACGGCAGCGGCCCCACCGCGCTGCTTACCGGCGGCAACCACGGCGATGAATACGAAGGCCCGCTGGCGCTGAGCAAGCTGGCCCAGCGTCTGCGCGCCGAGGACGTCGCTGGTCGGGTGATCATCGTGCCGTTCATGAACACCCCGGCGGTGCAGGCTGGCACCCGCACCTCGCCCATCGACAAGGGCAACCTCAACCGCAGCTTTCCCGGCAAGCCGGACGGCACGGTGACGCAGAAGATCGCCGATTATTTCCAGCGCAGCCTGCTGCCGCTGGCCGACGTGGTGCTGGACATCCACTCCGGCGGCAAGACCCTCGACTTCCTGCCATTCGCCGCCTGCCACGTGCTGCCCGACAAGGCCCAGGACGCCGCTTGCGCCGCCGGCATGCGCGCCTTCGCCGCGCCCTACTGCATGCGCATGCTGGAGCTGGACGCAGTGGGCATGTACGACACCGCTGCCGAGGAGCAGGGTAAGGTGTTCGTCACCACCGAGCTGGGTGGTGGTGGCAGCAGCACGGCGAAAAGCCTGGCCATCGCCGAGCGTGGCGTGCGCAACCTGCTGATCCATTTCGGCCTGCTGCAGGGCGAGATCGAGGCGGGTGAGTCGGTGATGCTCGACATGCCCGACGGCGACTGCTTCGTCGCCAGCGAGGATGACGGTCTGCTGGAGATGTGCCGAGATCTCGGCGCCAGGGTGGAGAAGGGCGAGGTGATCGCGCGGGTGCACAGTGCGCGTCGTACTGGCGAGCCGGCCACCGAATACCGCGCCAAACGCAGCGGCCTGCTCGCTGCCCGGCATTTTCCGGGGCTGGTGAAAGGTGGTGATACCCTCGCAGTCATCGCCGAGGTGGTAGGTTGAGAAAGTCAACCTGCAGCTGCTGTGAGAGTACCTGGCCATGCTCGTGAACACCGATAAGGCAAGAGCTTCGCGAGCAAGCTCGCTCCTACAGGCCTCGCATCGTTCCCAGGATAGGCGTACTGCCGATGCACAAGCTCGACCGCTATGACCTGAAGATTCTGCGCATCCTTGCCGAGGATGGGCGGATCACCAAGTCGGCCCTGGCCAAGGCGATCAACCTCTCGGTGACGCCGGCCTGGGAACGGGTGCGCAAGCTGGAAAGCGCCGGGTTGATTCAGGGATATCGCGCGCAGATCGATTGGGCTGCGCTGTTTCGCAGCCAGCGGGTGCTGGTGGAAATCACCCTGGCCCGCCACACCGCGCAGGATATGCGCCGCTTCGAGCAGCGCCTGAACGAGGCGCCGGAAGTGGGCTTCTGCTACGCCACCGGCGGCGGTGTCGATTACATCGCGATGATCCGCGCCCGCGACATCGACCACTACCAGCGCTTCATCGACCAGCTGCTGCTGGAAGACCTCGGCATCGAGCGCTACTTCACCTATATCGTCACCAAGACCATCAAGGCGGACACGTCGGGCGCGCCCGCCGAACTGGACGACTAACGTACGCCACCATGAGATGTCGGGCATCTGTAGGGTGGATTAGCCGCCTGCCGAGGTGACCGAGCGTTTCACCTTCACCGCCGCCAAGCCATCGCCCTGACCTTAACGGCCTGTGGGGGCGGCTCAGCTGCAGAGGCGTAATTGGGCGCGAATGGTCGGGAATGCGGAGGCATAAGCGGCAAACCGTTCGTCGACTACTACCCCCTGGAACTGAACCAAAGACTTTTCCCGGGAGTCCGTCTCCGGGACGGGCAGGAGGTCCGTTTCCGATGCAATGCCTTGATTCGGAAGGGCTTCCGCGCAAAGGCCAATCACCAGGGTCACTGGGTTTGAATAAGTTCTTCATGTCACTTTGCCTGGGAGGCGCTCTTTTACTGGGAATTTGTACCCAAGCCTCCGCTACCTTTCGCATTCACACCATTCCTGCCACTGCGCCAGCGGCCGCGCCCAAACCGGCCAGCGAAGTGATCGACCGCGCCCTTGGTGCACTGGGCACGCCTTACCGCTGGGGCGGTACCAGCCTGCGCCACGGCTTCGATTGCAGCGGCCTGGTGCAATACGCCTTCAAGACCCAGGACGACCTCGACCTGCCGCGTACCTCCCGCGCCCTGTCGCGCCTGGACGCGCCCTCGGTGAAACGCAGCGACCTGCAGCCGGGCGATCTGCTGTTCTTCCGCATTCGCAGCCGCTCGGTGGATCACGTGGCCATCTACATCGGTGAGGGCCGCTTCGTCCACGCGCCACGGCGCGGCACCAAGGTGCGCATCGACCGCCTCAACAATTCGTACTGGCAGCGGCATTTCCAGTTGGCCAAGCGGGTGGTGCCGGAGGCCTGAGTCAGCGACGGCGCGACCTTTCATCCGGGCGGTCTGAACATCTGCGGGAAAACCTATCCCGCGGGTCAACAACGCGCTAGAATGCGCGCCGCTCGCGGTCATGCCGGCTGCGGCAGTGGGTTCCCTCACCCCACTTCATGAAAAAGGACATCGACATGACCCTGATTCCTGCGTCGGTCAGTCGGCCCGTGCTGGCCGGCCTGATCGCTTTCCATATCCTCATCATCATCGCCAGCAACTACCTGGTGCAGCTGCCGATCACCCTGTTCGGCTGGCATACCACCTGGGGTGCGTTCAGCTTTCCGTTCATCTTCCTGGCCACCGACCTCACCGTGCGTCTGATCGGCAAGCATGCCGCACGCGTGGTGATCGCCCGGGTGATGCTGCCTGCGCTGGTCGCCTCCTATGTGGTGTCTGTGCTGTTTCACGAAGGTGCTTTTGGCGGCCTGGCGACGCTGGGCGACTTCAACCTGTTCGTCTTCCGTATCGCCGTGGCCAGCTTCCTGGCCTACGCCTTCGGCCAGTTGCTCGATATCCAGGTGTTCGACCGCCTGCGCAAGATGCGCCAGTGGTGGGTCGCGCCGACGGCCTCGACCATCTTCGGCAACCTGCTCGATACCTTCCTGTTCTTCTCGGTGGCCTTCTGGCGCAGCGACGATCCCTTCATGGCCGCCAACTGGGTAGAGATCGCCACGGTGGACTACGTGATCAAGCTGGCCATCAGCCTGATCCTCTTCGTGCCGCTGTACGGCATGCTACTCAGCGCCATCGTGCGGGCGTTGCCGCAGCGCACCGCTACCGCCTGAGTCAAACCTTAGCAATCCGGGGGCAGCGGTGCGCACGGCGCACCCTACAGAAGGAGCACGGCGGTTTCGGATGTGAGCAGAAAAACCGCCTGTTCGCCGATCACCTTCAGAAAAAACTGCTGTCACGCCGCACCGGCTTGGAAAAAACGCCAAGCCACCCTTCCCTAGCATGTCTCCCATGCCCATCGGCCCGGAGACATCGCCATGCCCCTCGACCATCCCCTGCTGTTCAAATCGCTGTGCTACGTCGACGGTCACTGGCTGCACAGTGACGACGGCGCCAGCATCGCCGTGCACAACCCGGCCGACCAGAGTGTGATCGGCCATGTGCCGATGCTTGGTCAGACGCAGATCGTCGCCGCGGTGGACGCCGCCCAGCGCGCGCTCGCCGACTGGCGCGAGCAGAGCCTGGAAACCCGCGCGGCGTTGCTGCGGCGCTGGGCCGAGCTGATCCTGCAGCATCAGGAAGATCTGGCGCGCATCCTCAGTCAGGAACAGGGCAAGCCGTTGGCCGAAGCCCGTGGCGAGATCCGCTACGCCGCCAGTTTCATCCCCTGGTTCGCCGAGGAGGCGCGCCGGCTCTACGGCCAGACCATTCCCAGTCATATCCCCGGTGCCCAGCTCGGTACGCTGAAGGAGCCGGTCGGCGTTTGCGCCCTGCTCACGCCCTGGAACTTCCCCAGCGCGATGATCACCCGCAAGGCCGCTGCAGCGTTGGCGGCTGGCTGCACCGTGGTGGTCAAACCAGCGCACGAGACGCCCTATTCAGCCTTTGCCCTGGCGCAACTAGCCGAGGAAGCCGGCTTGCCGGCTGGCGTGTTCAATGTGGTGTTGGGCGAGCCGCAGATGGCCATGGAAACCCTGGTGAAGGACACGCGGGTGCGCTCGGTTAGCTTCACCGGCTCGACCCGCGTCGGCAAGCTGGTGCTGCAGGCTGCCGCTGAGGATGTGAAGAAAGTGGCGCTGGAGTTGGGTGGCAACGCGCCGCTGATCGTCTGCGCCGACGCCGACCTGGATCACGCCGTGCAGGTGGCGCTGGATGCCAAGTTCCAGACCTCTGGCCAGGACTGCTGCGCCGCCAACCGCATTCTGGTCGAGCGACCGGTGTACGAAGAATTTCTACAGCGCTTCGCCAAGGCCGTGCGCGACCTGCGCGTCGGCCCTGGCCATGACGCGCGCAACCAGATCGGTCCGCTGATGCACCAGGCTGCGTTGGACGTAACAGCTGCCCGGGTTGCCGATGCCATCGAACAGGGCGCGCGCCTGCTGGCCGGAGGCGAGCCCCATGCGCTGGGCGGCTGGTTCTGGCAGCCGACGCTGTTGGCCGACGTTACCGATAGCATGCGCATCTACCGCGAGGAGAACTTCGCCCCTATCGCCGGTGTGCGCGCTTTCGACACCCTGGAGCAAGCCGTGGCCATGGCCAATGACACCGAATACGGTCTGGCCGCCTACATTTGTTCCAACCGCGTGGACGTCGTCCACCCGCTGATCCGCCGCCTCGACCACGCCATGGTGGCGGTCAACGGCACCAAGTTCACCGGCCACCCGATCCCATTCGGTGGCATGAAAGCCTCAGGCCTCGGCCGCGAGGGCGGCACGGAAGGCTTCGAGCCCTTCGTCGAAACCAAGTACTTCTGCATTCATCACCAGGGCCAGCGCTACTGAGCCCATCCGGAGGATTACCCATGAGCCATTACGACGAGCTGTTCGAGCAGGACCGTGCCCACTTCATGCACCCGTCCACCCACGCCCATGACCACGCCAGCGGCGCGCTCAAGGGCCGTATCATCACCGGCGCCTCGGGCATCCGCATTCAGGATCATGAAGGCCGCGAGCTGCTCGACGCCTTTGCCGGCCTGTACTGCGTGAACATCGGCTACGGCCGCACCGAGGTGGCCGAGGCGATCTACAAGCAGGCCAAGGAACTGGCCTACTACCACACCTACGTGGGTCACTCGACCGAGGCCATCATCGAGCTGTCGGCGCGCATCATCGACTGGGCGCCCAAGGGCATGAAGAAGGTCTACTACGGCCTGTCCGGTTCGGACGCCAACGAGACCCAGATCAAGCTGGTGCGTTACTACAACAACGTGCTCGGTCGCCCGGCGAAGAAGAAGATCATCTCCCGCCAGCGCGGCTACCACGGCTCGGGCATCATGACCGGCAGCCTCACCGGCCTGGCCAGCTTCCATCAGCACTTCGACCTGCCTCACGCGGACATCAAACACGCCGCCTGCCCGCACTTCTACAAGGCACCGACCGGCATGGACGAAGCGGCTTTCGTGCGCCACTGCGCCGAGGATCTGGAGCGTCTGATCCTGGCCGAAGGCCCGGAGACCGTGGCCGCTTTCATCGGTGAGCCGGTGATGGGCACCGGCGGCATCATCGTCCCGCCCACCGGTTACTGGCAGGCGATCCAGGCCGTGCTGGCCAAGTACGACATTCTGTTGATCGCCGACGAAGTGGTCTGCGCCTTCGGCCGTCTGGGCACGCCGATGGGCAGCCAGATGTTCGGCATGCAGCCGGACCTGATCACCACCGCCAAGGGCCTGACCAGTGCCTACGCGCCGCTGTCGGCGGTGATTGTCGGCGAGAAGGTGTGGAACGTGATCGATGAGGCCTCCAGCCGTGACGGCGCCATGGGCCATGGCTGGACCTACTCCGGCCATCCGATCTGCGCCGCCGCTGCGCTGGCCAACCTGGATATTCTCGAAAAGGAAAATATCTCTGCCAACGCCGCCGACGTCGGCGCCTACCTCAACCAGCAACTGCGCCAGACCTTCGAAGGCCATCCGCTGGTAGGTGAAGTGCGTGGTGTCGGCATGCTCGCCGCGTTGGAGTTCATGGCCGACAAGGAGGCGCGCACGCCATTCGACCCGGCGCTCAAGGTCGGTCCGCGGGTTTCCGCTGCCTGCCTGGAGCGCGGCATGATCGCCCGCGCCATGCCGCACGGCGACATCCTCGGCTTCGCCCCGCCGTTGGTGCTGACCCGCGCCGAAGCGGATGAAGTGGTGGGTATCGCCAAGGCGGCGGTGGATGCGGTGGCGAGTGAGGTGCTTTGAGGCGAACCGCTGCAATGGGCTTCAGCGTGAAAGTCGAAGCCCTTCGCCAATTCGGTGCGCACGGCGCACCCTACAACACCGTTGCGAACTGTAGGGTGCGCCGTGCGCACCGAGTCGATCAGCGTTGCTTGTCCAGCTTGCGCAGAAACACGGTCATTTCCTTCTCGGCCTGCTTGTCGCCCTTGGCCTGTGCCGCGGCAATGCCCTGCTGCCAGGCCTGCCGCGCGCCGTCGTGGTCTCCCTCGGCCTGCAGCGCCTTGCCCAGCAGCTTCCAGGCCGCTGAATAGGTGGGGTCGAACTCTACGCAGCGTTGCAGGTGCTCGGCCGCCTGGGTGGCGTTACCACCATCCAGATGGGCCTTGCCCAGGCCGAAGCGCAGCAGGGCGTTGTCCATGCCCTTGGCCAGCATCTTTTCCAGTGCCTCGGTGCTCATCTCGGCTCCCAGTCTGCTGCGCGTCGGCACTGCTGCGTTAAAAACAGGCTCGGACTGCTCATGTACTGCTCGTACACTCCGCGTCCTCGCCTGTTTTTGCCTTGCATTGCTCTAGCTCGCGAGACTTTGAAATCGTTAGAAGAGGGTCAGTCGTAGCCCGGATGAAATCCGGGACTCAGAAAAACGTCAACCCGGCCTGGAACAGGCGCTCGACGTCGCGGATGTACTTCTTGTCGACCAGGAACAGGATCACGTGGTCGCCGGACTCGATCACCGTGTCGTCGTGGGCGATCAGCACCTGTTCGTCGCGGATGATGGCGCCGATGGTGGTGCTGGGTGGCAGGGCGATGTCTTCGATGGCGCGGCCGATCACCTTGCTCGATTTGGCATCGCCATGGGCGATCACCTCCAGCGCCTCGGCTGCGCCGCGGCGCAGGCTATGCACGCTTTCGATATCGCCGCGGCGCACGTGGGTCAGCAGGGTGCCGATGGTGGCCAGCTGCGGGCTGATGGCGATGTCGATCTCGCCGCCCTGCACCAGGTCGACATAGGCCGGGTTGTTGATGATGGTCATCACCTTGCGCGCACCCAGGCGCTTGGCCAGCAGCGACGACATGATGTTGGCCTCGTCGTCGTTGGTCAGGGCGAGGAAGATGTCGGCATCGTTGATGTTCTCTTCCACCAGCAGGTCGCGATCCGAGGCACTGCCCTGCAGTACGATGGTGCTGTCGAGGTTCTCCGACAGGTAGCGGCAGCGCGCCGGGTTCATCTCGATGATCTTCACTTGGTAGCGGCTTTCGATGGCCTCGGCCAGGCGTTCGCCGATATTGCCGCCGCCAGCGATCACCACGCGCTTGTAGCTGTCCTCGAGGCGGCGCATCTCGCTCATCACTGCGCGGATGTGGGCCTTGGCGGCGATGAAGAACACCTCGTCATCGGCCTCAATCACGGTGTCGCCCTTGGGCATGATCGGCCGGTTGCGGCGGAAGATCGCCGCGACGCGCGTGTCGACGTTGGGCATGTGCTGGCGCAACTGGCGCAGTTGCTGGCCCACCAGCGGGCCGCCGTAGTAGGCCTTGACCGCCACCAGCTGCGCCTTGCCTTCGGCGAAGTCGATCACCTGCAGGGCGCCAGGGTATTCGATCAGGCGCTTGATGTAGTTGGTCACCACCTGCTCGGGGCTGATCAGCACGTCGACCGGAATCGCTTCGTTGTCGAACAGCGCCTCACGGGTCAGGTAGGCCGCCTCGCGTACCCGGGCGATCTTGGTCGGCGTGTGGAACAGGGTGTAGGCCACCTGACAGGCCATCATGTTGACTTCGTCGCTGTTGGTCACCGCCACCAGCATGTCGGCATCGTCAGCGCCGGCCTGGCGCAGCACGGTGGGGAAGGAGCCCTTGCCCTGAACGGTGCGGATGTCCAGGCGGTCGCCAAGGTCGCGCAGGCGATCACCATCGGTGTCGACCACGGTGATGTCGTTGGCCTCGCTGGCCAGGTGTTCGGCCAGGGTGCCGCCCACTTGGCCGGCGCCGAGAATGATGATTTTCACTGATCGCTCCGTTAGCTGTGGCTGGTCACAGCGGTCTTTATCAGCTTGGCATAGTAAAAGCCGTCGTGGCCGTCCAGCTGTGGCAGCAACTGGCGACCGTGGACGGGCTGCAGGCCGAAGTCGCCCTCGATGGCTATTTCTCGGGCATCGGGGGTGCGGGCGAGGAAGGCAGCGATGGTTTCGCTGTTTTCCGTCGGCAGCACCGAGCAGGTGGCGTAGAGCAGGATGCCGCCAGGCGCGAGGGTCGGCCACAGGGCATCGAGCAGTTCGCCCTGCAACTGCGCCAGGGCGGGAATGTCCTCGGGTTTGCGCGTCAGTTTGATATCCGGATGACGGCGGATCACCCCGGTGGCCGAGCAGGGGGCGTCGAGCAGGATGCGCTGGAACGGCGTGCCATCCCACCAGACCTTGGTTGCACGGCCGTCGGCAGCGATCAGGCGCGCCTCCAGACCGAGGCGCTCGAGGTTCTCGCGTACGCGCGCCAGGCGCTTGGCTTCCAGATCCACGGCGACCACTTCGCCCAGGCCCGGCTCGACTTCCAGCAGGTGACAGGTCTTGCCGCCCGGCGCGGCGCAGGCATCCAGCACGCGTTGGCCTGGTGCCAGCTCCATTAAGTCAGCGGCCAGTTGCGCGGCTTCGTCCTGCACGCTGACGCGGCCGTCCCTGAAACCGGGTAGTGCGGCCACATCGCAGGGCTGCAGCAGGCGCACGCCGTCGCGACTGAAGGTGCAGGGTTTGGCTTCGATGCCAGCGCTGCGCAGCTCAATGAGATAGGCATCGCGTGAACCGTGGCGGCGATTGACCCGCAGGATCAGCGGCGGGTGCGCGTTGTTGGCGGCGCAGATGGCTTGCCAGTGTTCCGGCCAATGCGCCTTGAGTGCCTTCTGCAGCCAACGTGGGTGCGCGCTGTGCAGCACCGGGTCGCGATCGAGTTCAGCGTACAACGCCTCGTGCTCGCGCTGGGCACGGCGCAACACGGCATTGAGCAAGCCCTTGGCCCAGGGTTTCTTCAGCGCGCCGGCGCAGCCGACCGTCTCGCCGATGGCGGCGTGCTCGGGGATGCGACTGTGCAGCAACTGATAGAGACCGATCAGCAGCAGCGCTTCCACATCCTTGTCGGCGGTCTTGAAGGGCTTTTCCAGCAGCTTGTCGGCCAGCAGTTGCAGGCGTGGCTGCCAGCGCGCGGCGCCGAAGGCCAGGTCCTGCGCCAGGGCGCGGTCGTGGTGTTCGACCTTGTCCAGCTGCGGCGGCAGGCTGCTGCCCAGCGAGGCCTTGCCGGACAGCACTACGGTCAGGGCGCGGGCCGCGGCCAGGCGTGGGTTCATTGACCGAGCACCAGGCCGGGCGCGAACTGCTCGCGGCGGCTGTTGTACAGATCGCTGAAGGCCAGCGGCTTGCCGCCGGGCAATTGCAGGCGAGTCAGGCGCAGTGCGCCCTCGCCGCAGGCCACGGTCAGGCCGTGCTTGTCGGCGGCGAGGATGGTGCCTGGGGTGCCCTTGCCCTCACTGATCTCGGCCGCATGCACTTTCAATGCATCGCCGTTCAGCGTGGTGTGGCAGATCGGCCAGGGATGGAAGGCGCGTACCAGGCGCTCCAGCTCGACGGCCGGGCGGCTGAAGTCCAGAAGTGCTTCGTCCTTGTTCAGCTTGTGCGCGTAGTTGGCCAGGGCATCGTCCTGCACTTCGCTTTTCAGCGTGCCGGCGGCCAGACCATCGATGGCTTGCAGTACGGCCTGTGGGCCGAGCTGGGCAAGGTGGTCGTGCAGGCTGCCGCCCGTGTCAGTGGCGCTGATCGGGGTGTTCACCTTGAGCAGCATCGGCCCGGTGTCCAGGCCGGCCTCCATCTGCATCACGGTCACGCCACTCTCGGCGTCGCCGGCCTGCACCGCGCGCTGGATCGGCGCGGCGCCGCGCCAGCGCGGCAGCAAGGAGGCGTGGCTGTTGATGCAGCCCAGACGCGGGGTGTCGAGCACCACCTGCGGCAGGATCAGGCCATAGGCAACCACCACCATCAGGTCCGGCTGCAGTGCGGCCAGCTCGGCCTGGGCCTCTTCGTTGCGCAGGCTGGCCGGTTGGTAGACCGGGATGCCATGTTCGACGGCGAGTTGCTTGACCGGGCTCGGCATCAGCTTCTGACCACGGCCGGCCGGGCGATCCGGCTGGGTGTAGACGGCGATGATCTGGTGCGGGCTGGCCAGCAGGGCCTTGAGGTGCTCGGCGGCGAATTCCGGGGTGCCGGCAAAGACGATACGCATAGGGCAGTTACCAAAGAAAAAGGCTTGCCATGGCAAGCCTTTCGGGTAAACGGAGGTCAAGCGCGTTGGCGATGCTGTTTTTCCAGCTTCTTCTTGATGCGGTCGCGCTTGAGGTTGGACAGGTAATCCACAAACAGCTTGCCGTTGAGGTGATCGCACTCGTGCTGGATGCACACGGCGAGCAGGCCTTCGGCAATCAGCTCATAGGGCTGGCCATCGCGATCCAGCGCCTTGATCTTGACCTTCTGCGGGCGGTCGACGTTTTCGTAGAAGCCAGGCACCGACAGGCAGCCTTCCTGGTACTGGTCCATCTCATCGGTCAAAGGCTCGAACTCGGGGTTGATGAATACCCGCGGCTCGGACTTGTCCTCGGACAGGTCCATGACCACCACGCGCTTGTGCACGTTGACCTGCGTCGCCGCCAGGCCGATACCAGGAGCGTCATACATGGTCTCGAACATGTCGTCGACCAGCTGACGGATGGAGTCATCCACAACGTCCACCGGTTTGGCGATGGTACGCAGGCGTGGATCAGGAAATTCAAGGATATTCAGGATCGCCATATGCGTTTGTGATGCACTTGTGGAATAAAGTCAAAATCCGCTGCTAAGATGATGAACAGCATTGAAAAACGGCTTCACGCCGCGTATTCAGCGGGTTTGGCACGCGGCGCTAGGGCGCTTCACGTGAAGGCACATAATAAAGGGATTCACCGTATGAGGAAATCACTACTCGCCCTGCTCTTCGCAGCTGGCGGACTGGCCCTGACCAGCTTGGCTCAGGCCGAAGTGCAACTCAAGGACGGTCACCCGGACCGCTACACAGTGGTCAAGGGCGATACCCTCTGGGACATTTCCGGCAAGTTCCTGCGCCAGCCGTGGAAATGGCCGGAGATCTGGCACGCCAACCCACAGGTCGCCAACCCGCACCTGATCTACCCCGGTGATACCCTCAATCTGGTCTACGTTGACGGTCAGCCGCGCCTGATGCTCAACCGCGGCGAGTCGCGCGGCACCATCAAACTGTCGCCGCAGGTGCGCAGCACGCCGATGGCCGAGGCGATTCCGACCATCCCGCTGGAGGCGATCAACAGCTTCCTGCTGAGCAACCGCATCGTCGATACGCCGGAAGAGTTCAACGGCAAGCCTTATATCGTTGCCGGCAACGCCGAGCGCGTGGTCAGCGGTGCTGGTGATCGTGTCTATGCGCGGGGTGCGTTCGACGAACAGAATCCGATCTACGGCATCTTCCGTCAGGGCAAGACCTACGTGGACCCTGAGACTCAGGAATTCCTCGGTATCAACGCCGATGACGTCGGCTCTGGCGAGATCGTGGCCGAAGAAGGGGATGTCGGTACGCTGCTGCTCAAACGCTCGACTCAGGAAGTGCGCCTGGGCGACCGTCTGTTCCCCACGGAGGAGCGTGCGATCAACTCCACCTTTATGCCCAGCGAGCCGATCACCGACATCGACGGCCTGATCCTCGACGTGCCGCGTGGCGTCAGCCAGATCGGTCAGTTCGACGTTGTCACCCTGAACAAGGGGCTGCGTGACGGCCTGGAAATCGGCAACGTGCTGGCGGTGTTCAAGACCGGCGAGACCGTACGTGACCGTGTTACCGGCGAAAACGTGAAAATTCCGGACGAGCGATCCGGCTTGCTGATGGTGTTCCGCACCTATGACAAGCTCAGCTACGGCCTGGTATTGCAGGCCAGCCGCCAACTGGCGGTGATGGACAAGGTCCGCAACCCGTAATACCCGACGAGCCCCGCACTAGCGGGGCTCGTGCTTTCTGGCCGCCAGGATGGCGGTGCAACTGCTCAGGGAAGAATCGTCATGCCTGCATCCTCCTCGCTTTCCCCCGCCGTTTCTCCTGCCGAGCTCGAAGCCCGCTTGCGTCTGCATCTATTGCCGGAGCTGGGGCCACGGCGCTTTCGCAAACTCCTGAGCGCTTTCGATAGCGCCTCGGCTGCGCTCAGTGCGCCGGCCACTGCCTGGCGTGCGTTGGGCTTGCCGGCTGCCTGCGCCGAGCCCCGGCGCAGTGCGCAGATCCGCGAGCGAGCGGCGGCTGCCCTGCACTGGCTGGATAAGCCTGGTCAGCATGTGCTGATGTGGGACGATCCAGCCTATCCGGCTCTGCTCGGCGAGCTGACGGATGCGCCGCCGTTGTTGTTCGTGGCGGGCGATCCGGATGTGCTGGAGGCGCCGCAACTGGCCATGGTCGGTAGTCGGCGCGCCTCGCGGCCCGGCCTGGATAACGCACGAGCCTTTGCCCGCAGCCTGGCGGGCGGTGGTTTTGTCATCACCAGTGGTCTGGCGTTGGGGATCGATGGTGCTGCGCATCAGGGGGCGCTGGACGGCGGCGGCAAAACGGTCGCCGTGCTGGGCACTGGCTTGCAGTGCCTGTACCCGCGGCGTCATGTGGGGCTGGCGGCGCAGATCATCGAGCAAGGTGGCGCGCTGGTGTCAGAGTTGCCGCTGGACTGTCCGCCGCAGGCGAGTAATTTCCCGCGGCGCAACAGGATCATCAGCGGGTTGTCGCTGGGTGTACTGGTGGTCGAGGCCAGCCCTTCCAGCGGCTCGCTGATCACCGCGCGCCTGGCCGCCGAACAGGGGCGCGAGGTCTACGCCATTCCTGGCTCGATCCATCATCCTGGCGCGCGAGGCTGCCATCAACTGATCCGAGATGGCGCCACCCTGGTGGAAAGCATCGAACATATCCTCGAAGCCCTGCGTGGCTGGCAGGCACCGGCCGTCCAGCCCACATCGGCGCCGCTCGCTAGTGTCGAGCATCCATTGCTGGCCTTGCTGCATGCCGCGCCGCACAGCACCGAGGCGCTGGTGCAGGCTAGCGGCTGGCCGTTGTCACAGGTATTGGCAGCGTTGACCGAGCTGGAACTCGATGGCCTGGTGTGTAGCGAGGCCGGGCGTTGGCTGGCGCGCAGTCGATAACAGTCCGTTAAGGCCCGTGGCAGGCAACGATTGGCTTGGATAGACTGCCGCCCATTGATTCCGCGGGAGACAGTCGATGGCCAGCAACTGGCAGATACAGCAAACGGCGCGAGTGGTGCGTGAGGGGGGCGTGATCGCCTATCCGACCGAGGCAGTCTGGGGCCTGGGCTGTGATCCCTGGAACGAAGCGGCGGTGGATCGCCTGCTGGCGCTCAAGGAGCGGCCGATGCACAAGGGACTGATCGTGGTGGCCGACGACATCGAACAGTTCGACTTCCTGCTCGATGATCTGCCAGAGATCTGGCAGGAGCGCCTGGCTGGCAGCTGGCCAGGCCCGAATACCTGGCTGGTGCCGCATCAGAATCGCCTGCCCGAGTGGGTCACAGGCCAGCACGATACCGTTGCCCTGCGCGTCAGTGATCATCCGCTGGTGCGTGCGCTATGTCGCTACACCGGGCCGCTGATCTCCACCTCGGCCAATCCGGCGGGGCGCCCTTCGGCGCGTTCGCGCCTGCGCGTCGAGCAGTACTTCCCGGGCGAACTGGACAAGGTCCTTGGTGGCGCGCTGGGCGGGCGCAAGAATCCCAGCCTGATTCGAGATCTGCGCACGGGCGATGTGATTCGGCCGTCCTAGAAGAGCGGCTCAAGCTGCAAGTCATTGCCGTAGGGTGCGCCATCTCGGCTATGCACCGTCACTCAGATCTGCTTGCAGCGTCGTAGCTCGGATTGCAACTGGGCTACGGGTTTGTGCCGCTGCATGGGGTGATTCATCTTTCGTAGGGTGCGCCGCGCGCACCGGCTTTCGCCACACCCTGTCCGAAAGAATCGCGACACCATCAATATCTATCAGTCCTCACGGCAGCAGGATGGTCGAACCGGTGGTTTGCCGTGAGCTCAGCGCATCCTGTGCAGCAGCGGCGTCCTTCAGCGCATAGCGGTTGCTGATTTCCACCAGCAGCTTGCCGCTGGCGATCATGCCGAATAGCTCGTCTGCCATGGCCTGCAGGCGCTGCGCGCTGGTGGCGTAACCGGCCAGGGTCGGGCGGGTGACGTACAGCGAGCCCTTCTGCGCGAGGATGCCCAGGTTGACCCCGGTGACCGCGCCGGAGGCATTGCCGAAGCTGACCAGCAGGCCGCGCGGTGCCACGCAGTCCAGCGAGGTTTCCCAGGTGTCCTTGCCAACGCCGTCGTAGACCACCGGGCACTTGCCGCCGTCGGTCAGCTCCAGCACCCGCTGCACGACGTTTTCATGGCTGTAGTCGATGGTCGCCCAGGCACCCTGTTCCTTGGCCCGCGCCGCCTTTTCCGCCGAGCTGACGGTGCCGATCAGCTTCACGCCCAGCGCCTTGGCCCACTGGCAGGCGAAGGAGCCAACGCCGCCGGCCGCAGCGTGGAACAGGATGGTCTCACCGCCTTTGAGTTCATAGGTCTGGCGCAACAGGTACTGCACAGTCAGACCCTTGAGCATTACCGCAGCGGCCTGCTCGAAGCTGATGTTGTCCGGCAGTTTCACCAACTTGTCGGCGGGCAGCACGTGCAGTTCGCTGTAGGCGCCGAGCGGGCCGGTGGCGTAGGCGACGCGGTCACCGACTTTGATGCCTTCGACCTCGCTGCCAATCGCTTCGACCACCCCGGCACCTTCGGTGCCCAGGCTCGAAGGCAGCGCGGGCGGCTGGTACAGGCCGCTGCGGAAGTAGGTGTCGATGAAGTTCAGGCCGATGGCCCGGTTGGCCACGCGCACCTCGCGCGGGCCAGGTGCTGCCGGCTGGTAGTCACGGTACTGCAGCACGTCACTGCCGCCGTGCTGGCTGAACTCGATACGCTTGGCCATCTCGGATTCCTTGTCTGATCGGCGCCGCTGCAAGCGGCGAAAGAGCCTATCCAATCGTCCCGATTGACCGACGTCAACTGCGGATGTGCCTGGGTGAATGCTATGCTGCCCGCCGATTTCGACCTGCTCCCTGTTCAAGGTGCCGCCGTGACTGACCGTACCGAGGCCGTGAAGGCCTACCTGCTCGACCTGCAAGATCGCATCTGCTCCGCCCTGCAAGCCGAAGACGGCCAGGCCGTGTTCGCCGAGGACGCCTGGCAGCGTCCGGCCGGTGGTGGCGGTCGCACGCGGGTGATCGAGAACGGCGCGCTGATCGAGAAAGGCGGGGTGAATTTCTCCCACGTGTTCGGCGACAGCCTGCCGCCGTCGGCCAGCGCCCATCGTCCCGAGCTGGCTGGACGGGGCTTCCAGGCTCTCGGCGTGTCGCTGGTGATTCACCCGGAAAACCCCTACGTGCCGACCTCGCACGCCAACGTGCGCTTCTTCAGCGCCGAGAAGGAAGGCGAGGAGCCGGTGTGGTGGTTCGGCGGCGGTTTCGACCTGACGCCCTACTACGCCAATGAAGAAGACTGCGTGCACTGGCACCAGGTCGCACATGACGCCTGTGCGCCGTTCGGCGCCGAGGTCTATCCCAAGTTCAAGGCCTGGTGCGACCGCTACTTCCACCTCAAGCATCGCGGCGAGCCGCGCGGCATCGGCGGGCTGTTCTTCGATGACCTCAACGAATGGGATTTCGACACCAGCTTCGCTTTCATGCGCGCCATCGGCGATGCCTATATCCAGGCCTACCTGCCCATCGTCCAGCGCCGCAAGCTCACCCCCTTCGGTGAGCGCGAGCGCGAATTCCAGGCCTTCCGCCGTGGCCGTTACGTGGAGTTCAATCTGGTGTTCGACCGCGGCACTCTGTTCGGCCTGCAGTCGGGTGGGCGTACCGAGTCGATCCTCATGTCGCTGCCGCCGCACGTACGCTGGGGTTACGACTGGAAGCCGCAGCCCGGCAGCGAGGAAGCTCGGCTGACCGAGTATTTCCTGACTGATCGTGATTGGCTGGCGCAGGCCTAGCTTCCATTCTCTCTATGTAGGAGCTGCGCCCCGCAGCGAATGACGGCGGCGTGTGCTACCGAGGCAAAGCGAAGGCTTCGCCCCGAGGCGGGGCTCCTACAGGACGGCGTCAGTTTCGTAGATTTCTACCGTTACAGGACTTTCCATGGACCGCTACTGCGTCTTCGGCAACCCCATCGGCCACAGCAAATCGCCGCTGATCCACCGCCTGTTCGCCGAGCAGACCGGTCAGGCGCTGACCTATGATGCGCGCCTGGCACCGCTGGACGATTTCACTGGCGATGCCCGCGCCTTCTTCGCCGAAGGCCTGGGCGGCAACGTCACCGTGCCGTTCAAGGAAGAGGCCTTTCGCCTGGCCGACGAACTCACCGAGCGCTCCCGTCGCGCCGGCGCGGTAAATACCCTGAAGAAGCTGGCCGACGGCCGCCTGCTTGGCGACAACACTGACGGTGCCGGCCTGACCCGTGATCTGCAGGACAACGCTGGCTTCAGCCTGGCCGGCAAGCGCATCCTCGTGCTGGGTGCCGGCGGTGCCGTGCGCGGTGTGCTCGAACCCTTCCTGGCGCAGAAGCCGGCGGTGCTGGTGATTGCCAACCGCACCGTGGCCAAGGCCGAACAACTGGTGCGTGAATTTGCCGACCTCGGCCCGCTGGTCGCCGCTGGCTTCGACTGGATCGATGCACCGGTGGACCTGATCGTCAACGGTACTTCCGCCAGCCTCGGTGGTGAGCTGCCGCCGATTGCGCCGAGCCTGATCCTGCCTGGTCATACTGTCTGCTACGACATGATGTACGGCCGTGAGGCGACCGCCTTCAACCGCTGGGCTGCCGAACAGGGCGCGGCGCGCTGCCTGGACGGCCTGGGCATGCTGGTCGAGCAGGCGGCCGAGGCGTTCGAGCTATGGCGTGGCGTGCGTCCTGATACGGCGCCGGTGCTGGCTGAGCTGCGCCGTCAACTGGCGGGCTGAGCGGGCATGGACGAGCAAGCGCTGCCGAGGATCAGGGGCTATCACGCCCATGTTTACTTTGACGCCAGCACCCTCGATCAGGCCCGTGCGCTGTGCGAAGAAGCCGCGCGGCTTTTCCCTCTGAAGATGGGACGGATGCACGAGCGCCCAGTCGGGCCACACCCGGATTGGAGCTGTCAGTTGGCCTTTCGTCCTGAGCTGTTCGGTGAGCTGGTGCCCTGGCTGATGCAACATCGCAATGGCCTTAACGTGCTGGTGCACCCGATCACTGACAACGAGCTGCGCGACCACCGCGACTGGCCGCTATGGCTCGGTCAGGTGCGCCCGCTGGATCTGAGCACGCTCGCAGACGAATGAGGGTTAGGACGAGCGGTCTCACTCAGTCTTCGAACAGTACCGGGCAGCGCTCGGCGCCTTCGAGCTTGAGGATTTCCTCCACCACTGGCGGCCGTGCCTGACGCAGCACCAGACTGCGCTTCAGCGCCTGCAGGCGGCGCGCCTCCTGGTGCAGCATCTCCACGCCGGCATAGTCGATGAAGTTGATGTGCCGCGCGTCGATCACCAGGCGTTGCCCGCGGCTGCGTTGCAGCAACTGCTGGATGTACTGGCAGGCGCCGAAGAAGATCGAACCCTCGATGCGCAGCACCTCGTCGTCGCCGTCCTGCCACAGGCGCACGCGCGGCTGCGAGGTACGCTTGAGGTAGAAGAACAACGAGGCCAGCACGCCGGCGTAGATCGCCGTCTGCAGCTCCAGCACCAGGGTGGCGGCGAAGGTCAGCAGCATCACCATGAACTCGGAGCGACTGACCCGACGCAGCGCACGGATCGCCGGCAGATCCACCAGGCCCCAGCAGATCAGCAGGATGCCGGCCGCCATCACCGGCAGCGGGATATGCGTCAGTAGCGCTGCGCCGAACACCGCGAACAGCGCCACCAGCAGCGCCGAGAACACCCCGGCCAATGGCGTACGCGCGCCAGCCTGCAGGTTCAGCGCCGAGCGGGTGAATGAACCGGCCGACAGCGAGGCGGAGAACCAAGGCCCGAGCATGTTCGACAGGCCCTGCGCGCGTACCTCCTGGTTGGCGTCGAGGAACTGGTGCGATTTCACCGCCAGCGCACGGGCGATGGACAGGCTGGTGACCAGCCCGAGCATGCCGCAGGCCACCGCTGCCGGCAGCAGGCGCAGCACGTCGTCGAGGTCGAAGCTCAGCATAGTCAGCGGTGGCAGGCCGCCGGCGAATGGTGCGACTAGGGCAATGTCAGCGGTGAAGCGCGCAGGCAGCAACCAGGCCAGCAGGCTGCCACAGACCAGGCCGATCAGCAGTGCAGGTGCCTTTGGCCAGAGCCTGCGCACGGCCACGCTGAGCAGCAGGGTGAAGGCCGCCAGGGCCAGACTCGGCCAGTGCGCTTCGGGCAGGTGCTGGCCGATCTGCAGCAGGCTGGTCAGGGCCGTGGGTTGGCTGGCGACCTCCACGCCGAGCAGATTGGGCATCTGCCCGATGGCGATCACCAGCGCCGCGCCAAGAGTGAAGCCGAGCACCACCGACTGCGAGACGAAGTTCACCAGGGCGCCGAAGCGCAGCATACCTAGCAGCCACTGGAACAGCCCGGCGAGAAAGGTCAGCAGCAGGATCAGGGCAATGAATTCGTCGCTGTCGATGCGCGCCATGGGGCTGACGCTGGTGAACAGGACGATGGAGATCGCGGCGGTCGGCCCGCAGATCAGGTGCCAGGACGAGCCCCACAGGCAGGCGATGATCACCGGTACGATGGCGGCGTACAGGCCGTATTCGGCGGGCAGGCCGGCAATCAGCGCGTAGGCCAGCGATTGCGGCAGGGCCAGGATGGCGCCGGTCAGGCCCACCAGCAGGTCGTTGCCGAGGGTCTTGCGGCTGGTGCCAGGCAACCAGCGGAGAAACGGCAGCAGGGTCTGTCGGTCGGGTAGGCGCATGATTTGGGTCGAGGGTGGGCCGCAGGCGACTCCACCCTACTCACTTGCGGCGGTTAATTCAAAGCCGCGCCTTCACCGCAGCCAGCCCGTCGCCACCGTCGCGGGTGCTGACGCCCTGCAGCCAGCCATCGAGTACCTGCGGGTTGGCCTGGAGCCAGGCCTTGATCGCGGCGTCGTTGCTGGCCTGCTTGCTCAGCACCTGGTCCATGATGTTGTTCTCCATCTCCTGGGTGAACGTCAGGTTGCTCAGCAGCTTGCCGACGTTGGGGCACTGCGCGGCGTAGCCCTTGCGCGCCAGGGTGTTGACCTGGCCGCTGTTGCCGAAATACTTCTCGCCGCCTTTCAGGTACTTCATGTCGTACTGCACGTTCATTGGGTGTGGCGTCCAGCCGAGGAACACCACGAACTGATCGCGCTTCACCGCGCGACCGACCTGCACCAGCATCGCCTGTTCGCTGGACTCCACCAGCGTCCAGTCGCCCAGGCCGAATTCGTCGGCGGCGATCATCTGCCTGATCGACTCGTTGGCGGGTGAGCCGGACGCGATGCCGTAGAGCTTCTTGCCGAACTTGTCGGCGTGCTTGTCCAGATCGGCGAAGGTCTTCACCCCGGCCTCATAGGCATAGGTCGGTACCGCCAAGGTGTACTCGGTGCCTTCGAGGTTCTGCGCCAGCTTGTCCACCTCGCCGCTGGCGACGAACTTGTCGTAGTTGCTCTGCTGCGCCGGCATCCAGTTGCCGAGGAAGACGTCGACCTGGCCCTTCTGTAGGCCGGCGAAGATGATCGGCACGGCCAGGGTCTGGGTTTGCGCCTTGTAGCCCAGGCCGTCGAGCAGGAAGCTGGCGATGCCGTTGGTCACGGCGATGTCGCTCCAGCCCGGATCACCCAGCTTGACCGTGGCACAGGCGGCGTCCTCGGCCCAGACGTTGCCGGCGCTGGTGAGCGCTGCCGCGAGTAACAGCACACTGAATCGGTTCATGGCGTCTCTCCTTTTTTCTTCTGGTTTGGGGGCGGCAGTGGGAAAAGGTTCATACCTGGGGAAAACGAGCGCGGCGTTCCAGGTCGTCGAGATCTACATGGTTGCGCATGTATTGCTGGCTGGCGTCGACCCAGGGCTGGTGATCCCAACTGGTCAGCTTGCCCTGGCTCAGCGCCTCGGCCACCAATCGGCGGCGGCGTTGGCTGGCCAGGGTGGCGGCGTGGATGGCCGGGATATCCCAGCGTTCGCGGGCCTCGGCCAGGAAGCCGGCGAGGATGCCCTTGTGCTCGCTGCAGTCGGCCAGGTTGTGAAGCTCCTGCGGGTCGCTGTCGAGGTTGAACAGCAGCAGCGGATCCTGCTCGGAGTAGACGAATTTCCATGGGCCGCGACGAATCATCATCAGCGGGCTGACGGTGCCCTCGGCCATGTATTCGCCGAGCACTTCGTCATGCCCGCCCTCACCCTTGAGGTGCGGCAGCAGTGAGTGACCTTCCAGCTCCAGGCCCTGCTCGATCTGGCCGCCGGCCAGTTCCACCAGGGTAGGCAGCAGATCGAGGGTGGAGACCGACTGGCTGATCCGGTGCGCGACGAAGCGCTTGGGCGCGTGCACCAGCAACGGCACGCGGGCGGACATCTCGAACCAGTGCATCTTGTACCAGAGGCCGCGCTCGCCAAGCATGTCGCCGTGGTCGCCGGAGAAGACGATCAAGGTGTCCTCGGCCAGGCCGCATTCCTCGAGGGTTTTGAGCAGCTTGCCGATATTGTCGTCGATGTAGCTGCAGGCGCCGAAGTAGGCGCGGCGGGCGTCGCGGATCTTGTCCTCGGGCAGTGGCTTGTCCCACAGGTCGATGACCTTGAGCAGACGCTGCGAGTGCGGGTCCTGCTCGCTCTGCTCGATGTGCTGGCGCGGCAGGGGAACGTCCACGCCCTCGTAGCGATCCCAGTATTCGCGGGGGATGGTGTAGGGGTCGTGCGGGTGGGTCATCGACACGGTCAGGCAGAACGGCTGCTCCGGGGTCATGCGCACATGGTCGTAGAGGTACTGGCGGGCCTTGAACACCACCTCCTCGTCGAAATCCAACTGGTTGCTGCGCACGCAGGGGCCGGCCTGCAGCACCGAGGACATGTTGTGGTACCAGCTGGCGCGTACGTCCGGCTCGTCCCAGTTCACTGCCCAGCCATAGTCGGCCGGATAGATGTCGCTGGTCAGGCGTTCTTCGTAGCCGTGCAGCTGGTCCGGGCCGCAGAAGTGCATTTTGCCCGACAGCGCAGTGCGGTAGCCGAGGCGGCGCAGGTAATGGGCATAGGTCGGTACGTCGGCGGGGAAATCGGCGGCGTTGTCGTAGGCGCCGATCTTCGATGGCAGCCTGCCGCTGACCAGAGTGAAGCGTGACGGCGCGCAGAGCGGGCTGTTGCAGTAGGCCGAGTCGAACACCACGGCCTGCTCGGCCAGCTTCATCAGGTTGGGCATCTGCACCGGCGAGGCGGCGTCGTGCAGCGGCAGGATCGGCGCGGCCATCTGGTCGGCCATGATGAAGAGGATGTTCGGGCGCTTCATGGTGGCGGCTATTCCATACTGTTGGTTTATGCGACAGTGCTGGCTCCATGATTCCGGTAGAACGGCAGCAGGGTAAACCCGGCTGTAGAACATGCCTCGGATAAGCAGAACTTATGTTCAAAGCCATCGATGGGCTGTCACTCGACGCGCTGCGGGTGTTCGAGTCGGCCGCCCGCCAGCTCAGTTTCACCGCTGCCGCCAGCGAGCTGGGCAGCAGCCAGCCAGCGATCAGCCAGCAGATCAAGCGCCTGGAGCAACAACTGGCCACGCGCCTGTTCGATCGCGTCTATCGCGGCATCGTACTGACCGAAGCCGGCGAGCTGTTGTTGGCCCATGTGCAGGAAGGGCTGGCCAGCCTCGATGCCGGGCTTGTCGCCGTTACCGCGCGTCAGCAGCATGAGGTGCTGCAGGTGGCCACCGACTTCGCCTTCGCCGCCTACTGGCTGATGCCGCGTCTGCAGCGTTTCAATCGCCTGTACCCGGAAGTGGACGTCAGCCTGATCACCAGCGAGCGCGACCCGGCCACGGTGCCCAGCGACATCGACGTGGCGATCCGTTTTGGCGATGGTCGTTTCAAGCATGGCGAAGCGCACCTGCTGTTCCGCGAGGAGGTGTTTCCGGTGTGCAGCCCGCGTCTGCTCGGCGAGCGACAGCTACCGCTGCCGACGGAGGTTCTGACCGAGCTGCCGCTGCTGCACCTACGCCCGGAGCACCGTTCGCGCTGGTTTGACTGGGAGGGGTTGTTTCGCGCGCTGGGTATCGCCAGCCTGCCAACGCCCGGCGCGCTGCGTTTCGACAACTACACCTTGCTGATCCAGGCGGCGATTGCCGGGCAGGGCGTGGCCATCGGCTGGCGCCATCTAGTGGATGAACTTCTGGCTCAGGGGCTGCTCTGTCGTCTGGGTGAGGCCGAGGCGCATTCGGCGCTTGGCTATTACCTGGTGCTACCCGAGCGCAAGCGTCGCCAGCGCCTGACCGCACGTTTCGTCGATTGGTTGCAGGCCGAGCTGGATTCGCCGGCAGCAACCGTTTGACCGGGCCATACTGCAATAGCCAAGCGTGATCCTTATACTGATCGCCGCCGCTCTAGCCGGTCGTTTTCCACGTCTGCCAGCGGCCCCCACACTCCAACCGGTGAAGTGAACCGTGAAACTCCGTCATTCGATTTTGGGCCTGCTGCTATGCGGCAGCCTTGTTGTTTCGAACCTCCAGGCCGCGCCTGCCCAGCCGAAGCAGGAGCTGGCCGCCGGTAGTGCATTGCTGATCGATCTGAAGACTGGCCAGGAACTCTATTCCAGCAACCCGGACCTGCGCCTGCCGGTCGCCTCGGTCACCAAGCTGATGACCGCCATGGTGGTGCTCGACGCCAAGTTGCCGCTGGACCAGGTATTGCCCATCACCATCCGCGACACCCAGGAGATGCAGGGCGTGTTCTCCCGCGTGCGCATCGGCAGTGAAATCACGCGCCGCGAAATGCTGCACCTGGCGCTGATGTCCTCGGAGAACCGCGCTGCCGCCAGTCTTGCGCACCATTACCCGGGTGGTCACGCCGCCTTCGTCGCGGCCATGAACGCCAAGGCCAAGGCGCTGGGCATGCACAACAGCCACTTCGTCGAACCCACCGGTCTGTCCGAGCTGAACGTCGCCACGGCGCGTGACCTGGCGCTGATGGTCAAGGCAGCCAATCAGTACCCGCTGATCCACCAGTTCAGCACCGACTCCGAAGCCACCGTGGCTTTCCGCAAGCCCAACTACACCCTGGGTTTTCGCAACACCAACGCCCTGGTGCGCAAGCCCGACTGGAATATCAATCTGAGCAAAACCGGCTTCACCAACGCCGCCGGCCGCTGCCTGGTGATGGCCACCACCATCGCCAACCGCCCGGTGGCCTTCGTGGTACTCGGCGCGTTCGGCAAGTACACCCATATGGCCGACGCCAACCGCCTCAAGCGCTGGATGGAGACTGGCAAGGTCACTCCGGTGCCGGCTGCGGCGCTCAGCTACAAGCAGCAGAAGCTGGCTGAGTGGAGTCTGCAGGCCGCGCAGTGATGCAGGCGTGACAGAAAGGGCGACTCGGTGAGTCGCCCTTTTTCGTGGTGTCTCAGCTCGGACAGCCCAGCCGCTCGCTGAGAAAATCGAGAAAGCAGGTGATGCGTGACGCCAGCGCGGTGTTGCGGTAGTACACCGCGTTGATCGGCTGGCGCACCTCCACGCGTTGCTCGGCCAGCACCTCCACCAGTGCGCCGCTGGCGCGGGTGGCATCGGTCATGAAGTCCGACAGGCACACCAGGCCTTCACCGGCCAGGGCCAGTTCGAGAATGGTGTCGCCGCTGGAGGCGCGCAGGCTCGGGGTGATGCGCCAGCGCTCGCCGAGGGCGTGACGCAGCGGCCATTCGTTGAGGCTGTCCGGCTCGGTGAAGCCGATCAGGCTGTGCCCGGTCAGATCCTCGGTACGCGCCGGCGTGCCATGGCGGCGCAGGTAATCGGGGCTTGCCAATACGCGGCGGCGGCTGTGACACAGGGGCCTGGCATGCAGGCTGGAGTCCGGCAGGTTGCCGATGCGGATGGCCAGGTCGGTGCGGCGTTCCAGCAGGTCAATGATGCGGTCGTCGCTGTTCAGTTCCAGCTCGATCTGCGGGTAAAGCGCGCGAAACTCGCCGATCAGCGGCACGATCACATGCAGCATGAAGGGCGAGGCGGTGTTGATGCGCAAACGCCCGGCCGGTGCTTGGCGGCGCAGGGTCATCTGCTCCTCGGCGTCCTCGACGCTGGCGAGGATGCGCCGCGCCTGGGCCAGGAACACCTCGCCCTCCTCGGTCAATTCCAGACGCCGCGTGGTGCGGCGTAGCAAGGTAACGGCGAGTTTTTCCTCCAGCCGGCTGAGGGCACGGCTGACGCCGGACGCGGTTTGCTCCAGCTGCTCGGCGGCGGCGCTGATCGAGCCGCAGTCGACCACGCTGACGAAGGCGAGCATTTCTTCCAGGCTGGTCTTCATTGTTGATCTTCAGTCAAAGGTGTTTGCTGGCTTGTCAGGTTTTTTCGCATGAGTCTGGCGCGGATACTGCTCCCCAGCAAGCCTGCCTGCGGCCCGCCCTTTGCCTTCGGCCTGCAAATTTTATCCGCTGAGTCAGGCCGAACCATTCAGTTCCAGCGTCGGTCTGCTGATCGGCCATCCATTCACGACCTGATGAGGACATCCGTCATGAAATTCATTCCCCCCTTCGGTCTCGGCACCTTCCGCCTCAAGGATCAGGTCGCCATCGACTCGGTGCGTACCGGTCTGGAGCTGGGTTACCGGCATATCGACACGGCGCAGATCTACGGCAACGAGGCCGCGGTCGGCCAGGCCATCGCCGCCAGCAACGTGGCGCGCGACGAGTTGTTCGTCACCACCAAGATCTGGACCGAGAACCTCGGCAGCGGCCGGGTGATCGCCAGCTTGCAGGAAAGCCTGCAGCGTCTGGGCCTGGAGCGGGTCGATCTGACGCTGATCCACTGGCCGTCGCCGAACGATGAGATTCCCGTGGCGCAGTATCTGGGCGAGTTGCTGGAAGCCAAGCGTCAGGGTCTGACCGCAGCCATCGGTGTGTCCAACTTCACCATCGCTCATTTGCGTCAGGCCATCGAAGCCGTGGGAGTGGACGAAATCGCCACCAATCAGGTGGAAATCCATCCGCTGTTGCAGAATCGCAAATTGGTGGAATTCGCCCGTCAGCAGGGTATCCATCTGACTGCGTACATGCCGCTGGCCTACGGCAAGGTGCTGGCCGAGCCAGTGATCCAGCGCATCGCCGCTGCCCATGGCGTCAGCCCGGCGCAGGTGGCCTTGGCCTGGTCGCTACAGCAGGGTTACGCGGTGATTCCGTCCTCGACCAAGCGCGACAATCTGGCCGCCAACCTGGTCGCCGCCGAGCTGCGTTTGAGCACCGAAGACATGGCTGCAATCGAGGCTCTGGAGCGTGGCGAGCGCGTCGCCAACCCAGGCTTTGCGCCGCGCTGGGATTGAGCACCCGGAAATTCGTCTGGATCGCTGGCGGTGCGCATAGCGCACCGGGCTCGGTGTCGCCTCAACGCCCGCCGGCGATATCGATCAGCGCGCCAGTGGTGTAGCTGGCCTTGTCATCGAGCAGCCAGACGATGGCCTCGGCGACTTCCTCGGCACGCCCGGCGCGGCCTAATGGTGTCGCCTTGCCCAGGCGCTCGGCACGGTCCGGCTGGCCACCACTGGCGTGAATCTCGGTGTCGATCAGGCCCGGGCGCACGGCGTTGACCCTTACCCCTTCGCCGCCCAGCTCCTTGGCCAGGCCGCGAGTCAGCACGTCCATCGCACCTTTGGCGCCGGCGTAGTCGACGTACTCGAACGGCGCGCCGAGACTGGCGGCGACCGACGACACCAGCACCATCGAACCACCCTCGCCGCCGCGGCTGCGGGCCATGCGCCGGGCGCCTTCGCGAGCAGTCAGGTAGCTGCCCAGCACATTGACGTCGAACATTCGTTGCAAGCGCTCGCCGCTCATCTCCAGCAGCGGCATGGGCGGGGCGACGATACCGGCATTGACCACCAGACCGTGCAGCGGGCCGAACTTGTCCATGGCCGCGAACAGGCGTTGCACATCCTCCTCATTGGCGACATCGCCAGGCAGGGCGATGGCCTGGCCCCCCATGGCCTCGATCTGCGCCACCACCTCGTCGGCGGCAGCGCGGTCGCTGCGGTAGTTCACTCCGACCGTCCAGCCGTCGGCGGCGGCCAGCAGAGCGGTAGCGCGACCGATGCCGCGGCTGGCACCAGTGATCAGCAGGTTCTTGTTCATGACTGGGTTCCTTTTCTGGGGGCTGGTTGCCGAATTTATCCCACAGCCGCCATGAGTGTGCCCTATAGAAGATGCTGGTGTTTTCAACTGCGGCGAATCTGACCTCAGGCATGACGAACAGGTGCTCAGGCGCTACCATGCGCGCCCCTTTTCGTTCCGCTGCCATCGCCCGGCCCCGCCGGCTTGCCGAGACGCCATGAAACCCGCACGCCTTCGCGCCGACCTGCTGGCCGGCCTGACCTCATCCTTCGCCCTGGTGCCCGAGTGCATCGCCTTCGCCCTGGTGGCTCAGGTCAATCCACTGATGGGCCTGTATGGCGCCTTCATCATCTGTACCCTCACCGCGCTGTTCGGCGGCCGACCGGGGATGATCTCCGGCGCAGCCGGCTCGATGGCGGTGGTGATCGTCGCCCTGGTGGTGCAGCACGGTGTGCAGTACCTGCTGGCCACGGTGCTGCTCGGCGGCCTGATCATGCTGGCGTTCGGCCTGTTGCGCCTGGGCAAGCTGATCCGCATGGTGCCGCACCCGGTGATGCTGGGCTTCGTCAACGGCCTGGCGATCATCATCGCCCTGGCTCAGCTCGAGCACTTTCAGCACGACGGCCACTGGCTGCAGGGCAAGGCGCTGTACCTGATGCTCGGCTTGGTAGCGCTGACCATGGTCATCGTCTACCTGCTGCCGCGCCTGACCCGCGCGGTGCCGCCGGCATTGGTGGCGATTCTCGGTATTGGCGCGCTGGTCTACCTGCTGGAGCTGCCGACCCACACCCTCGGCGACATGGCGCATATCGCCGGCGGCCTGCCGAGCCTGGTGCTGCCGGACATCCCCTGGAACCTGGAAACCCTCGCCATCATCGCCCCCTACGCCGTGCTGATGGCCCTGGTCGGCCTGCTCGAAACCCTGCTGACACTGAACCTGACCGACGAGATCACCGCCACCCGCGGCCACCCGGATCGTGAGTGTGTAGCCCTTGGCGTGGCCAACATGACCTCCGGCCTGTTCGGCGGCATGGGCGGTTGCGCGATGATCGGCCAGACCGTGATCAACCTCGGCTCCGGCGGGCGCGGGCGACTGTCCGGGGTGGTCGCCGGGGTGATGATCCTGCTCTTCGTGCTATTCCTCTCGCCACTGATCGAACGTATCCCGCTGGCGGCACTGGTGGGTGTGATGTTCGTGGTGGCGCAGCAGACCTTCGCCTGGGGCTCGCTGCGCGTCGCCGGCAAGGTGCCGGCCAACGATGTGCTGGTGATCATCGCGGTGACCGCCATCACCGTCGCCACCGACCTGGCCACGGCGGTGCTCTGCGGCATCGTCATCGCCGCGCTCAACTTCGCCTGGCAGCACGCCCGCGAACTCTATGCCGACAGCGATATGCAGGCCGACGGCAGCAAGCTGTACCGCGCGCACGGCACCCTGTTCTTTGCCTCCTGCACCACCTTCCTCGCGCAATTCGAGCCGGCCGACGACCCGCAGCAGGTGACCCTGGACTGCCGCCACCTGAGCTTCGTCGACTACTCGGCCATTGCCGCGCTGAAGACCCTGCGCGAACGCTACGAGCGCGCCGGCAAGCACCTGCGCGTGGTACACCTATCCGAGCGTTGCAAGCAGTTGCTCAAGCGCGCGGGCGAGTAGACGGCTGGCGCCGTAACGAAAAAACCGCTGCCCTGTCGCCAGGTGCAGCGGTTTTTCTTTGCATCGAGGACGATCAGCGCCGCGCGCCACGCACTCCTTCGGCCAGTTCGCGGCACAGGCCGAGTACGCCGTCGATGGCCTGCTGCGGGCTTTGCGCTGCGGCGATCTTGTCGATCAGCGCCGAGCCAACCACCGCGCCCTCGGCGCGCTTGGCCACTTCGGCGGCGTGCTCCGGGGTGCGGATGCCGAAGCCGATGCACACGGGCAGGTCGGTGTGGCGACGCAGGCGCGCCACTGCCTCTTCGACGTGATCCATGGTCGCCGCTCCGGCGCCGGTGACACCCGCCACCGACACGTAGTAGACGAAGCCGGAGCTGCCAGCCAGCACCGTGGGCAGGCGGTCGTCGTCGGTGGTCGGGGTGGTCAGGCGGATGAAGTCCATGCCTGCGCTCTGCGCCGGTTCGCACAACTCGTCGTTATGCTCCGGCGGCAGGTCGACCACGATCAGCCCGTCGACTCCAGCGGCCTTGGCGTCAGCGATGAAACGCTCCACGCCGTAGACGAAGATCGGGTTGTAGTAGCCCATCAGCACCAGCGGCGTGCTCTGGTTGCCTTCACGGAATTCACGAACCATCTGCAGCGTCTGCTGCATGCCCTGCTTGCCGGCCAGCGCGCGAATGTTGGCGAGCTGGATAGCCGGGCCATCGGCCATCGGGTCGGTGAAGGGCATACCCAGCTCGATGACGTCGGCGCCGGCGTCCGGCAGGCCCTTGAGGATGCTCAGCGAGGTGGCGTAGTCGGGGTCACCGGCGGTGATGAAGGTCACCAGCGCGGCGCGGTTTTCCGCTTTCAGTTCGGCAAAACGGCTTTGCAGGCGGCTCATGCGTGCTTCTCCTGGTTGTCCTGCATGTGGTGCATCACGGTCTGCATGTCCTTGTCGCCACGACCGGACAGATTGATCACCATCAGGTGATCCTTGGGCAGCTTGGGTGCGCGTTTGAAGGCTTCGGCCAGCGCGTGGGCGCTTTCCAGGGCCGGGATGATGCCTTCCAGGCGGCAGCACTGGTGGAAGGCTGCGAGGGCTTCGTCATCGCTGATCGGCACGTATTCGACGCGCTTGATCTCGTGCAACCAGGCGTGTTCCGGGCCGACACCGGGGTAGTCGAGGCCGGCGGAAATCGAGTGGGCATCGGTGATCTGGCCGTCGTCATCCTGCAGCAGGAAGGTGCGATTGCCGTGCAGCACGCCCGGCGCGCCGCCAGCCATGCTCGCCGCATGCTTGCCGGTGTCGATGCCGTGGCCGGCGGCCTCGACGCCTACGATCTGCACGCCTTGGTCATCGAGGAAGGGGTGGAACAGGCCGATGGCGTTGGAGCCGCCGCCGATGCAGGCCACCAGCGAATCGGGCAGGCGCCCTTCCTTCTCGAGGATCTGCTCGCGCACTTCGTTGCCGATCACCGACTGGAAGTCGCGCACCATGGCCGGGTACGGATGCGGGCCGGCGGCAGTGCCGATCAGGTAGAAGGTGTTGTGGACGTTGGTCACCCAGTCGCGCAGGGCCTCGTTCATGGCGTCCTTGAGGGTGCCGGTGCCGGCGGTTACCGGGATCACCTCGGCGCCGAGCAGCTTCATGCGGAAGACGTTGGCCTGCTGGCGGTCGATGTCGGTGGTGCCCATGTACACCACGCACTGCATGCCGAAGCGCGCGGCCACGGTGGCGGTAGCCACGCCGTGCATGCCGGCGCCGGTCTCGGCGATGATGCGCTGCTTGCCCATGCGCTTGGCCAGGAGGATCTGGCCGATGCAGTTGTTGATCTTGTGCGCGCCGGTGTGATTGAGGTCTTCGCGCTTGAGGTAGATCTTCGCCCCGCCGAAGTGCTGGCTCAGACGCTCGGCGAAATACAGCGGGCTGGCGCGGCCGATGTAGTCACGCTGGAAGTAGGCCAGTTCGTCGAGGAAGGCCGGATCGCTCTTGGCCTTCTCGTATTCGGCGGCCAGCGAGTTGATCAGCGGCATCAGGGTTTCGGCGACGAATTGACCGCCGAAGCGGCCGAACAGGCCGCGAGCGTCGGGGCCGGTGCGAAATGAGGTCATGATCGAGCTCCTGTCTGGGCTCCTCTGCCCACAAGCGGGCAGGAGGATTGGCAATGGCGCCATTCTACCCCTGGCGGACAGGCTGAAAAGCGATTAGATTGCCCTGACATGTCAGTAAAAGTCACAAGTAAATGAGCCGAGAACTGCCCCCGCTGAACGCCCTGCGCGCTTTTGAAGCCGCCGCACGCCTCCAGAGTGTCAGCCGTGCGGGCGAGGAGCTGCATGTTACCCACGGCGCGATCAGTCGGCAGATTCGTGCGTTGGAGGAACAGCTTGGGGTCAGCCTGTTCGACAAGGATGGTCGCGGCGTGAAACTCACCGATGCCGGAGTGCGCCTGCGTGATGCGGCAAGCGATGCCTTCGAGCGCCTGCGCGGCGTCTGTGCCGAGCTGCGCCAGCGCCAGGACGATGCACCCTTCGTCCTCGGTTGCCCCGGCAGCCTGCTGGCACGCTGGTTTATCCCACGTCTGGATCGACTCAATCGCGAGTTACCGGAACTGCGCCTGCAGTTATCCGCCAGCGAGGGCGAACTGGACCCGCGTCGCCCTGGAGTGGATGCCACCCTGTGCTTCGCCAGCCCGCCCTGGCCGGTGGACATGCAGGTATACGAGCTGGGCGTAGAGCGCATCGGCCCGGTGCTGAGCCCACGCTACGCCAGTTATGAGCAGCTCGGTTCGGCGCCCGCGGCCGCCTTGCTGGATGAGCCGCTGCTGCATACCGCGTCGCGCCCCCAGGCCTGGCCGCAATGGGCCCTTGCGCAAGGGCTCGACTCGCACAAGCTGCAGCATGGGCAGGGCTTCGAACATCTCTACTATCTGCTGGAGGCCGCCGCGGCGGGCCTCGGTGTGGCTATCGCCCCGCAGATGCTGGTAGCCGACGACCTGGCCGCTGGTCGCCTGGTCGCGCCTTGGGGCTTCGTCGAAACGCCGGCGCGCCTGGCGTTGTGGGTGCCTGGTCGCGCGCGGGACGGCCGCGCCCAGCAACTGGCGCGCTGGCTGGAGCGCGAGCTACGGGGTTAGGTCATTTCGGCGCGTGCTCTGGCTGCTGGTCTAGGCTGGTAGTAAAGCCACAGTGGAGCAATGACATGTCCAACCACCACACCTACAAGAAGATCGAGATCGTCGGCTCGTCCCGCACCAGCATCGAGGAGGCCATCGAGAACGCCCTGGCCGAATGCGCCAAGAGCGTGCGCAACATGGACTGGTTCGAGGTCGTCGACACCCGTGGCCATATCGAGAATGGCAAGGTGGGTCACTACCAGGTCACGCTCAAGATTGGCTTTCGCTTGAGTGGTAGCTGATGCCTTGGGCGGCGAGGAAGGCGTAGAAGGCTTCGCGGCTTGAATAGCGCGGTTGGTAGCCGAACTCCTCCTTCAGGCGCTGGTTGGCCAGCACCGGTCGGTAGCGCAGAAAATCCAGTTGCTCCGGGCCGTACTGGCTCAGCCCCAGTGGCTTGAGCAGGCGCAGCGCGCCACTGAGCAGCGGCGCCGGTAGCGGCCGGTAGGGTTTGCCGAGGATCTCGGCGATTTCCTTGAGGCTCAACGCGCCATCGCCGGCCAGGTTGTAGATGCCTTCGCGGTTCTCTTCCAGGCCCTGGCGGATGATGCCGACCACGTCCTGCTCCCAGATGAACACGAAACGGCTGCTGTGGCCGAGCACGCCCAGAACCGTGCGTTTCTTGAACAAGTCGCTGATCGGGTTATTCAGGCGTTTGCCAAGGATGGTGCCGGGGCGCAGCACCAGTTGACGCAGTTGCGGGTGCTGCTCGCGGCAGCGCGCCAACAGTTGTTCGATTTCCAGTTTGTGCTTGGCGTAGGCGAAATGCGGGTGGCCACGTAGCGGCTGGTCTTCGTCGATCCATTCGGCATTGTCCGCGGCATAGCCATAGGCTGCGCCGGAGCTGGTGAGCACCAGTTGGCGCACACCGTTGGCGAGTGCGCTATCGACCAGGCATTGGGTACCACCGACCTCGATGGCGTGCAGGTGGGCTTCGCTCATATGGCGTGGTGGGCGGATCACCGTGGCCAGGTGGACGATTGCATCCGGTTTCCAGCCGCTGATGCAGGCACGCACCTGTGCCGGGCGGCCCATGTCCAGCAGCACCGGCTCGACGTTGGCTTTCAGCCCTTGGCTGGCGAGGGGGCGGATGTCTGCGGCGATCAGTGTCCATTCGGGGTGCTGGATGGCCAGTTCGTCGAGCAGCTGATGGCCGATGAAGCCGGCAGCACCGGTGATCAGAACGCGCATGATTGCCTCCCGGCGGATACTGATATCCGCCCCGGTCCGTTCAAATACCGGAAGAGCGCCGGTACGACGGACGTGGCCCTTTGAGAAGCGGGCCTTGTGATTATGGTTTTTACCGACGCCAGGCTAGGCAGACGACCGCCAGCTGACAATGGCAGAAGTCGCCAGCGGCCGTGGCGATTTACGCCAGGCGCACGGAGGCTGTGGTACTGCGCACAGCCACGAGGGGTTGCGGCTGGCCACAGAGGCGAGGATCAGGCAAGCTGGCCGCGCTTATTCAGGGAGGATAGTCATGTTCAGGATGCTGCTGGTGTTGTTCGTCGCGCTGTCGCTTGGCGGCTGCATCGACAACGAACCGCCACTTGCCGAGGAACGCCGCCTGCTGCTCAGCGGTGAGGATTTCGCCGTTTACGAGGCGCCGGACGAAGGGCACTACGAGAAGCTGGTGACCTACGCTGCGCGCAGCATCGACCTCAGTTTCGAGAGCGAGGGCAGCGACTGGTTCTATCTCTACAGCGGTGTCTCTCTCTATCCGCGCGCCGCTGATGCGCTGATGACCAGTTACGCCGAGACGTTCGGCGCCTCGTTAGGCCTGCGTGACAGCGGGCTGGTGCAGCAGGATCTACCGCTGGAAACCAAGCTGGCCAGTCGCGCCAGCCTCAAGCTGCTGACCCAGGACGGTGAACCGGTGGGCAACCTGTTCTATGCCACGGTCGGCAACAAGTCGATGTTCACCATCTTCACCGGGGTGTATTTCGAGCAGCCCGAGGACTTCGAAGCGTTCATCGCGCCCAAGCTGCTGGCGTTGCGTGAATACCAGCACACCGATCCGTTGCTGAGCTGGGCGGGTGACAAGCTGGGGTTGGGCGCCGATTGAGCCGCCCCAGCGCGAAGACGATCAGCCGAAGAACCAGTAGCACACACCGATGGCGGCGATGATTCCGGCCGCATCGGCGATCAGGGCGCAGCCCACGGCATGGCGGGCGCGCTGCAGGCCGACCGCGCCAAAGTACACCGCCAGCACGTAGAAGGTAGTCTCGGTACTGCCCTGCACCGTGGCCGCAACCAGCGCCGGAAAGCTGTCGACGCCGAAGTTCTCCATGGTTTCGATCAGCATGGCGCGTGCGGCACCACCGGAGAAGGGTTTCATCAGCGCAGTGGGCAGGGCGTCGACGAAACGGGTATCCCAGCCCAGCGCTTCGATCAGCCAGCGAATGCCGTCGAGGCCGAAATCCAGCGCGCCGGATGCGCGCAGCACGCCGATGGCGCAGAGCATGGCGACCAGATAGGGCAGCAGACTCTTGGCCACATCGAACCCTTCCTTGGCGCCTTCGATGAAGCTCTCGTACACCGCCACCTTGCGCAGTGCGCCGACCACCAGGAACAGCAGGATCAGGCCGAACAGGGTGAGGTTACCGAGCAGCGATGACAGCGCCGCCAGGGCCGTGGCGCTCATGCCGGCGAGCAAGGCCATGAAGCCGCCCAGCAGCAGCGCGGATGGAATCAGGTAGGCCAGCACTACCGGGTCCCACAGGCGCAGGCGCTGCATCACTGACACTGCCAGCAGGCCGGCCAGGGTCGAGGCGCTGGTCGCGAGGAGGATGGGCAGAAACACCAGGGTGGGATCTTCGGCGCCTTGCTGCACGCGGTACATGAAGATCGATACCGGCAGCAGGGTCAGCGATGAGGTGTTGAGTACCAGGAAGAGGATCTGCGCGTTGCTCGCCGTGGTGGCGCTGGGGTTGAGATCCTGCAGGGCGCGCATGGCCTTGAGGCCGATGGGGGTGGCGGCGTTGTCCAGGCCCAGGCCATTGGCGGCGAAGTTCATGCTGATCAGTCCGAGCGCCGGATGGCCCCGTGGCACTTCCGGCATCAGGCGGGCGAACAAGGGGCCCAGAAGGCGTGCGAGCAGATCGACCAGTCCAGCCTTCTCGGCGATGCGCAGCAACCCCAACCACAGCGTCAGAGTGCCGAACAGCACCACCATCAGCTCCACCGAGAGCTTGGCCATGGCGAACAGGCTTTCGACCATGGCGCCAAACACCGTGGCGTCGCCGCCGATCAGCCAGCGTGCCAGAGCTGCAGCGGCTCCCAGCAGAAAAAAGCTCAGCCACAGGCCATTGAGCATTGCAATCCCCCTAGATTGGCCGGCGACGCCTTCCTTGGTGTCCTTCTCCCTGCGGGAAAGGTGGCGCGAAGCGCCGGATGAAGGAGGGCATGCCGTTATGGCGGGGGATGATAACGTGCCGGCAGTATCTATGGGACAGCCGGTAAACTGTCGTCACTCAATACCAGTTTGGATCGCTGCGCAGCTGTTCCATCAGCATCTGCTGGACCTCCTCGTCCGGGTCGCCCAACCAGCGCAGGCTGGCGTGTTCACTGGGCGCGCGATCCTCGGGCAGACCATCGGGCACCTGCAAGTACAGGGCATAGGCTTCGTCGTCTTCCCATTCGAAGGCGACATAGGCGCGCTGTCCGAAACATCTGTGCGCTTCGCAGATCTGGCCGACCAGATAGCGATCACTGTCGGCTTCCACTGCCTGCATGGGGGTAGAAAGGCCGCTGAGATTGATCAGCCAGTCCGGCAGGCGCTCTTCATCCTTTACCAGGTCCTGCCAGGCTTGGCGGTACTCGTCGTTGCTGGTCAGCAACTCGCCTGGATGGAAACTGGTGTCGCGGTCGGCGGCCTGAGCCGCCAGGGCGCCGCCCATCAGCAGGGCGGCAGCAATGGCGTGAATCGACTGCATCTATCTCTCCCTAAAGACGCGGGCGGCGGCCCATGACGAACGAGACGATGAACAGCACCAGGAACACCACGAATAGGATCTTGGCGATACCTGCAGCAGTGCCGGCGATACCACCGAAGCCCAATACTGCAGCGATGATGGCGATGATCAGGAAAGTGACTGCCCAACTAAGCATGATGTTTCTCCTCGATGGATCAGTGGGTAATGGCCCAGGCAGGCCAGGGGTCTTGCGCGTTGCTCGGGTCCTGAGGCTGGGGCGCAGCGCCCGTGGGCAGCTCCAGCTCGGCGGTATTGCGGCTCGCGCACAGGGTCTGGCCAATCAGTACAACGCTGGCGAGCGTCAGGCTGAGCAGAAGCAGCAAGGTGGCGAGCACCAGAGCAACTATCCACATGGCGATTCTCCTGTTGCGTTGGAGGCGAATAGCTCGGGTTCGTGGCATATCCGTCTCTTCCTTGTTCTGCATTGCAACCGGTGCATGACCGGTCACCCACTGGGAACATTGCAGCACCCGTGCCAGACTTTTTGTTTTTATAAAAACCTTTTAAATCATTGGCTTATGTTTTCTATAAGGTCTTGGGAGGCAGGCATACTGCCCGAACGAGGTTTGCCCGGTCGTGCGTTTTGCCCGACCCGGCATGGGTTGTGACGTTTTACGCCCCGCCAGAGTGGTCGCTCGTCGACTGCACAGTCGGTATACTCGCTGCGCCCGTGTGCCATGCGGGTTCCGCGCCCAGAACAACAACCGCGCCGCGAGTCTCGAACCGATGAACGACTACGAACAGGAAGACCCGATTCCCCAGGGTGACCTCGCCCTGCAGATCACTGCGTTGCCGCGCGAGACCAATGGTTTCGGTGATATCTACGGTGGCTGGCTGGTATCGCAGATGGATCTCGCCGGCACTGCGATGGCGAGCAAGGTTGCAGGTGGCCGCGTGGCGACCGTCGCCATCGATCGCATGGCCTTTCTGGTACCGGTATCGGTAGGTGCTCAGCTCTCGTTCTACACCCAGGCACTGGAGATCGGCCGCAGTTCGATTCAGATGATGGTCGAGGTGTGGAGCGACGATCCGCTGTCCAACGAGTGGCGCAAGGTCACCGAAGCGGTATTCGTGTTCGTCGCCATCGATGGTAGTGGCCGCACTCGTCCGGTCCCGCCGCGACGCTGAGACCGCAACGAATGCCTTGGCCTGAGCTGACAAGGGCTTGAGCCACCCGCCGTCAATTGCTGCGTCTCAGCGATCAGACGCTACAGGGCTGTATCCACGCTATTTCCCGGGGTTGTAACGGCCCGCTAGTCGTAGGGCACCCAACCATGGGCCAGGGCGTGCTTGAGCAGGTCCACCGGCTTGTCGATAGCCAGTTTGCGCCTGATGCTCAGGCGATGGGTTTCGACGGTGCGTACGCTGATATGCAGGGTGCGGGCCATGACCTTGTTGTTAAGGCCTTGGGCGAGCATCAGCAGCACCTCGCGTTCGCGCGGCGTCAGCTCCTCTTCGCTCGGAGCCGGCTTGACCAGCTTGCGTGCGATATCGCCGCTGTAGAAGCTGCCACCGGCGGCAATGGCTTCGATAGCCGCGACGATTTCGCGGGAAGGCGCTTCCTTCAGAACGTAGCCACTGGCGCCAACCGCCAGCGAGCTGCTCACATACTCCTGATTGTCATACATGCTCAGCATTAGCACCTTTATGGCCGGGTAACGCTCGCGCAACTGTCGGGTCAGCTCCAGCCCATTGATGTCGCGCAAGCCAACATCCATTAGCAGGATGTCGACTTGGGTGCTCTGTATCAGGTCGAATGCCTCGGCACCGCTGCCCGCCTCCCCGACGACCTCGAAATGAGGCACCACCTCGAGCAGTGCTCGAATACCTTCGCGCACCAGGGCATGGTCATCTATCAGGGCAATTCGTATGGCAGCGGTCATTCGTGCGTGCTCTTGTTGTTTTGGTTGCTTCGGTCGAGAGGGCTAGGTTGTTGACAGCGGCAGCGTCACCATCAGCTCCGTGTGGCCGGGTTGTGATGTAAGGGCGAAGCGCCCGCCAAAATGTTCGACACGCTGACGGATGTTGCGTAGGCCGATACCTCCAGTGAGGGTGTCGAAATGCCGGGAGCTGAAACCGACGCCGTCGTCACGAACCCGCAAGCGTACCCGTCGTGCCCTGCCGTCGAGGCTAATGGCAACGGTGTTCGCCTGCGCATGGCGCTCGATGTTGGTCAGCGCTTCTTGCAGAATCCTGAACAGCGCAACCGCCATCCCATCGGTGAGTAATATATCGCCCAGGTCATTCCTGTAGTCGATCAGCAGGCCGCTGCGTTGCTCGAACTCGGCAACCAGCTGACCAATCGCTGCGGGCAGGCCAAGGGTGTCGAGCAGCGAGGGGTGCAGGTCGTGAGAAATCCGCCGTACTTCGCCAATAGCACCTGCTAGCCGCTCGGTGCCTTTGTATAGCGTTTCCAGGCCCTGATCATTGCCTGATGCAAGTTCAAGGCTGGCCAATTCGAACTGGAACTTGATCGAGGCAAGCAGCTGGCTGATGCCATCGTGGAGTTCACGCGAAACCCGCGAGCGTTCCTCTTCCTGCAGGTTGACGATGCGTTGGGTGAGCAACTGCAGCTTGCGATCAGCCAGGCGATGCTCGCTGAGGTTCAGCGCCAGGCCGCCGACGAATACCAGCAACACCGCGACCAGGGCCAGACCGGCAATCGCCAGCATGGTGGCGTGGATGCCATTGGAGGCCTCGTCATGCACCTGGGCAATCGCCTGGTCGACGTCCTCCAGGTAAATCCCTGTGCCAAGCATCCAGCCCCAGCGCTCGAGCATAACCACATAGGCCAGCTTGTCGGTCACCTCGCCGGTCGATGGTTTCTGCCAGGCGTAAAGCTGGAAGCCGTCGCCGTTGTGCGCGCTTTGCATCAGGGCTTGAATGACCAGTAGGCCGCGAGGGTCGGTCATGTTCCATAGATCCTGACCGACCAGCTCACCCTGACGCGGGTGCATCAGGTTGCGCCCGTTGCTTTCATAAACGAAGAAGTAACCATCGCTGCCGAAGCTGATTCTGGCCAGCACTCCCAGCACCTGTTGTTTGATCTCGGCATCGTCGCGGCCGCTTTCGTACAACGGCGAAATGATGCTCAGGGCCATCTCGACATAGTGTTTGAGCTCGACGCGCTTGCTCGCCAGGATGCTGTCTTCGATCAGGCGCGCCTGTTGTTCGCCCAGGCGCTGGTTCTGGAAGAACACCAGAACGCAGACCACCGCCACGGCCAGCAGCAACGGCAGCACGCTGAGTGCGACTATCTTGTGTTTGAGCTGCATGGGTCAGGTCATTCCAGAAAGAACACAGCCAACTGAATGCGAAATTGGCGTAGCAGAGTACCTGGGTCATCGCCGAGTCTGGCGGGTCCGAGAGGCGTTGGCCTGACTCGCCTGCCCAGTGGCATGAAACGGCGCATCGCATCCATGTGTCTTCGGGGGCGTGTCTGCAGGCAGTCGATCATACCCGGATTTTCAGCGTGCTTTGTGGCGTGCGGCTGGCCGAGACGCGCACTTCGTCGGCGATCAGGGCAGATCCGCGACGGCTCTCACTTGACGCGTTGAGTGCTGGAGACATCCATGAGCTGGTGAAGGCGAGGTGTCATCTGACTGAATGGGCGCAATCGCTTCTGCTGCGTAGTCTGTTGGCCAAGTGGGACTGGCCGCGCATGAAGCGGCTGGGTTGGCATACAGCGAATCGAGTTGAGAAATCGCTCGATTTGCTGCGAGCGGTACGGACACCGGTCACCTGCCTTGGGTCAAACCGAAGACCCGGTGATTTCACCGGGTCTTCGATATTCACCAGGCTAGGCGAACGGCTCGCAGTGCGATGCCGACATTTTCGTGGCTCGGGAATCAGCCACGGATGTTGTAGATGTCCTTCTCGTTGCTTTCCGCGTATTCGTACAGGCGCTTGAGGTAGGCCTTCTGGTGTTCCCACACCTTGGTTGCTGCCGGGTCGGCCGCTGCGCTGGCATCGACCACCTCGGCCGCCACTTCCTTCAGGCGCGCCAGGACTTCATCCGGCAAGCGGCGAACTTCCACGCCGTCGGCCTTGAGTTGCTCCATGGCTTCCATGTTCTTGGCGTTGTAGTCGTCGAGCATGTCGCCGTTGACGTCACGGGCGGCTGCGCGAACGATGGCCTGCAGGTCTGGCGGCAGGGTTTCCCAGGCCTTGATGTTGACGTCCAGTTCGAACAGCACGCTCGGCTCCTGCCAGCCCGGGGTGTAGTAGTACTTGGCTGCTTTGTGCAGGCCGAGGGCCAGGTCATTGTATGGGCCGATCCACTCGGTGGCGTCGATGGCGCCAGTCTGCATGGCAGTGAAGATTTCACCGGCCGGCATGTTGACCACGGTGCCGCCCATCTTGGTCAGCACTTCGCCGCCCAGGCCTGGGGTGCGCATCTTCAGACCTTTGAAGTCGTCGACCGAGTTCATTTCCTTGTTGAACCAGCCGGCGGTCTGCACGCCGGTGTTGCCACAGGCCATCGGCAGCACGCCGAATGGTTTGTAGACCTCTTCCCACAGCTGCTGACCACCACCGCGGTGCAGCCAGGCGTTCATTTCCTGGGCGTTGGGGCCGAATGGCGAGGCGCAGAAGAACTGCGCAGCCGGGACTTTGCCTTTCCAGTAATACGGTGCGCCGTGACCCATCTCGGCGGTACCGCGGGAGACCGCATCGAACACTTCCAGTGCCGGTACCAGTTCACCTGCTGCGTACACCTTGACCTTCAGGCGGCCGTTACTCATTTCGTCGACCAGCTTGGCGAAGCGCTCGGCCCCGACGCCGACGCCCGGGAAGTTCTTTGGCCAGGAGGTGACCATTTTCCAGTTGAAGGTCTGAGCACTCGAACCCTCTTGGGGTGCTGCGGCGCTCTTGGAATCTTCTTTACAGCCAGCCAGTGCGGTTGCTGCAAGGCCTACGCCCGCTGCGGCGAGTATGTCGCGACGTTTCATGCAATGCTCCTTGTTGTTGTACTAGTTACCCGAACACCAGGATCGCCAGTATTCGGAGCGTTCTGACTATCATAGGCAGTAGCATCACTCAAGCGCAGCGACTACGTACGTAGTATTGCGGGTTGCGACGCTCTTGAGCGGCCCCCTAGAATCCCGAGCCCCTTGGCTATAAAAATAAGGTCCTGCCATGCCCAATCTCCCCCCTTTACTCGGGTTGGCACGCTTCATCGATGCGTGCAACGCCCTATTCGGCAAGGCCTGCGCCTGGCTGACGGTATTTTTGGTGATCGGTACCGCCATCGTCGTGGTACTGCGTTACGGTTTCGGTATCGGTGCGACAGCCCTGCAGGAAGCGGTGCTTTACGCTCACGCACTGGTGTTCATGGGCGCGGCGGCCTGGGTGCTGCAACGCAACGGACACGTGCGCGTGGATATCTTCTACCAGAAGTTCAGCGGCCGCCGTCAGGCGCTGGTGGAGATTTTCGGTAACCTGCTGTTCCTGCTGCCGGTCGCGCTGTTCCTCGGCTGGGCCAGCTGGGACTACGTCAGCAATGCCTGGTCAACGCTCGAAGCCTCCAGCGAGTCCGGCGGCCTCAAGTTCGTCTATCTGCAGAAAAGCATCATCCTGGTGCTGGTCATCAGCCTGGTACTGCAAGGTATTTCCAATCTGATCAAGGCGCTCTACGTCTTCAGCGGTCGCCTGCCGGCTCCGGAGGTGAAACATGGCTGAGTTGATGGCGATTCTGCTGTTCGTCAGTATTTGCGTGGCCTTGATGGCCGGCTTCCCGGTGGCGTTCACCCTGGCCGGCGTTTCCCTGCTGTTCGCCGCTATCGGTGTTGTCACGGGCACCTTCGACCCCGGTTACCTCAGCGCCCTGCCGAACCGCCTGTTCGGCATCATGAACAACCAGACCATGCTTGCCGTGCCGTTGTTCGTGTTCATGGGCGTGATGCTGGAACGTTCACGGGTGGCCGAGGACTTGCTCGAGTCCATGTCGCGCCTGTTCGGCACCCTGCGTGGCGGCCTGGCAATTTCCGTGTGCGTGGTCGGCGCTCTGCTGGCTGCTTCTACCGGTATCGTCGGTGCCACCGTGGTGACCATGGGCCTGCTGGCGCTGCCGACCATGCTGCGTCGCGGTTACGATCCGGCCATTTCCACCGGGACTCTGGCCGCCACCGGCACCCTGGGTCAGATCATCCCGCCGTCCATCGTGCTGGTGCTGCTGGGTGACGTGATGTCCAGCGCCTATCAGCAGGCGCAGTTGAAGATGGGCATCTTCTCGCCGAAGACCGTATCGGTCGGCGACCTGTTCGTCGGTGCGCTGATTCCCGGGCTGCTGCTGGTTGGCCTGTACATCGTCTACATCATCGCCGTGGCCATCTTCCAGCCGAAGAAACTGCCGGCGTTGCCGCAGGAGGAACTGGGTCCGATCGAGTGGGGCAAACTGGGCAAGGCGCTGATTCCGCCGCTGATCCTGATTGGCGCGGTGCTGGGCTCGATCCTCGCCGGTTATGCCACGCCTACCGAGGCTGCTGCATTGGGTGCCGTGGGCGCCATGTTGCTGGCCTTCAGCAAGGGCAAGCTGAACTTCGGCCAGCTCAAGGAAGTGGCCTACGGCACCACCGAAATCAGTGCCATGGTCTTCATGATCCTGATCGGTGCTTCGCTGTTCTCCCTGGTGTTCCGCGGCTTCGGTGGCGAGGCATTGATCGAGGACGTGTTCGCCCAGTTGCCAGGCGGCGTGCTGGGTGCGTTCTTCCTGGTGATGGTGGTGATCTTCCTGCTCGGCTTCATTCTCGACTTCATCGAGATCACCTTCGTGGTGGTACCGATCGTCGGGCCGGTGCTGCTGGCCATGGGCCTCGATCCGATCTGGCTCGGCGTGATGATCGCACTGAACCTGCAAACGTCCTTCCTCACTCCGCCATTCGGCTTCGCCCTGTTCTACCTGCGTGGCGTGACGCCGGCGAGCATTCCCACCAGCACCATCTACAAGGGTGTCGTGCCGTTCATCCTGATCCAGATTCTGCTGCTGGTAATCGCCTACATGTTCCCCGGGCTGATTACCTGGCTGCCGGAGCAGGTCTACGGCAAGTAAGCATCGCTGGCCTGGTTTGGCAAAACGCCCGTCCTTGTGATGGGCGTTTTGCTTTTTGCGTTGTCACACTATCTGTCATCTATCTCAGCGAGAGGTCGTCATGAGCACCGCCCAAGTCGAACGCGTGGAACTGGATCAATTGGTCTGCTGGCGCATCCGTGCCGCTGACAGCGAATTGCTGGTGGCCCAGCAGGGGGCGCAGGTTCTCAGTTACCAGCAGGGCGAGCAGCCGCCGCTGATCTGGCTAAGCCCGGATGCGGCCTACCAGCGCGGTCAAAGTGTGCGTGGTGGTGTGCCGGTCTGCTGGCCCTGGTTCGGTGACCTGCGGCGCAATCCGCAGGCCGTACAGGCGCACTATCATCAGGAGCAGGCGCCGGCCCACGGCCTGGTGCGAGCGCTGGACTGGGAGCTGCTGGGCATCGACGAGGAGGACGATACCGTCACTCTGCGCTTTGTCTATGACACGCGTACTCAGCCGCTGGAGGGCTGGCCCAGGGACGTCGGCCTGACTTTCGTCGTGCGTCTGGCGCAGGATCTCAGCATGAGCCTGGAAACCCACAATCGCGGTGACACGCCCCTGACCCTGAGCCAGGCGCTGCACAGCTACTTCGCCGTCAGCGACGTGCGCCAGGTCAGCGTCGAGGGGCTGCAGGCCTGTCGCTACATCGACACCCTGATGGACTGGCAGGAGCTGCGTCAGCAGGACGAACTGGGATTCAGCGCCGAGACGGATCGCATCTACCTCGATACCCCTGCGCGGCTAAGTATCGTCGACCCCGGCTGGGGCCGGCGCATCCATCTGGATGCCCGTGGTTCGCGTTCGGCCGTGCTGTGGAATCCCTGGATCGACAAGGCCAAGCGCCTCTCGCAATTTCCCGACGACGCCTGGCAGAACATGCTCTGCATCGAGACGGCCAATGTGCTGGAGGATGTCGTGCAGCTGAAAGCCGACGAGCGGCATCGTCTGGAGCTGCGCCTGTCCAGCGAGCCTCTGGTGAGCTGACAGGCGCTGAGCTGGCCGGCTGCCCTGGCATAAAGCCCGCTCTCTGGACAGTGGCTGGCATCACAAAAAATAATATCAATGCGCCAGCAAGTGTGATGCGCCACTAATTTGCTAGTAAGTGATTTCTTACAACTATCCAAGGACTTATCTGAAACGCAAAACATCGATAACAACTTGTCCTGAGTGCGAGACAAATAATCGGCACTGGCGTTCCGGTAATAATTTGAAAGATGTCGACGAATGTTAGGCGTTTCACACTTTGGGCGGTTGCTCACCTCCGGTCATGGGGCTAGGATGCCCGACTTATAAGGATCTTGCGCAATTTGTTGCACAAACAACTGCGCAAAAAGTTGCGCACTGCGATGTTTTCTCTAAGCCATAGTGGCGATATGAGGTTTCGCGGAAGTTGCCCACTTTAATAGTCGAGTCATGGAATGACGTACTCCAGCAAGCTCACCGCTCATTATCTCAATCTGGCCAAATCCCCTATTAATGAAGGGAACTTTGCCGGTGAAGACGTACGTTATTCCAGCGAATACGAAATGCTGGAAACCGAGCTGGGCAAGGCCTCGTCGCTGCATGAAACCGGCGCTATCGACTGGCAGAAGGTACGCGAGGGCAGCGAGAACCTGCTGACCACCCAGTCCAAGGATTTGCGCGCCGCCACCTGGCTGACCTGGGGGTTGTTCCAACGTGAATCCTTCGCCGGCCTGCAGGCCGGTCTGAACCTGCTGCACTACCTCTGCGAATACCACTGGCACGAGCTGCACCCGCGCAAGGCGCGGACCCGCACCGCCGCCATCAACTGGCTGCTGCCGCGCCTGGAGCAGGCGCTGGCCGAACACGTGCCGATCAGCGAACAGCTGCCGCTGTTTCGCCGTCTGGCCGAACACCTGCACGGTCTGGAAGCCGCCCTGTCGAGCCACCTCGGCGAGGACTCGCCGCTGCTGCTGCCGCTGTGCCGTCGACTCGACGAGCAGATCAAGCGCGCCAGCCAGGGCCAGGCCGAGCCGGGCGCAGTTGGCGCTGCCATCGCCCAGGTCAAGCAAGTCGCTACCCAGATCATCACCGGCAGCGGCCCCATCGAAAACGAGAAGGATGCGCACAAGGCCCTGCGCAGCCAGCAGGACGCCGCTCGCCCGCTGTGCGCCTGGTGGCTGAAGAACAAGGCCACCGACCTCAAGCCGCTGCGCCTGGCGCGCACCCTGCTGTGGCTGCCCATCGAGTCCCTGCCCGAGCGCAATGCCGAACAGATCACCGCCCTGCGTGGCTTGCCGGCCGACAAGCTGGCCTCGTACAAGGAGCGCTTCGCCCAGGGCGCCTACGCCGATCTGCTCGCCGATCTGGAAGCCAGCATCGCTCGCGCGCCGTTCTGGCTCGACGGCCAGCGCCTGGTCTGGGAGTGCCTGCAGGAGCTCAAGGCCGAACAGGCCATGCGCGAGGTGGAAATCCAGTTCGCCCTGTTCCTGCAGCGCGTTCCCGGTCTGGACGAGCTGCGTTTTCACGACGGTGTGCCCTTCGCCGACGCCGAAACCCGTGTCTGGATCGGCGCCCACGTGCTGCCACACCTGCAGGCGCCGGAAGTGGAGAAGAAGCCAGTTGCCAGCGAGCAGGGCGCCACACCGCCCTGGGAGGAAGCCCTGCAGCAGGTGCTACCCGGTCTGCGCAAGGACGGCCTGAAGGCCGCCGTGCAACAGCTCAAGCAAGGCATGTCGCGTGCCCGTGGCGGCCGCGAACGTTTCTTCTGGCAACTGACCCTGGCCCGCCTGTGCTTCGCCGCGAAGAAGTACGACCTGGCCAAGACCCAACTCGAATCGCTCGACCAGACGCTGCAAGCCACCGGTCTCGGCGAGTGGGAACCCGATCTCGCCCTGGATGTGCTGCGTTTGCTGCACAACTGCTGCGAGCTCCTGCCGCAGAACCATGCGGTGCGCGACAGCAAGGACGAGATCTATCGCAGGTTGTGCCACCTCGACCTCGAGGTGGTGCTGGAGTAAGGCGCCAACACGCCCAATCAAGGCCTCCGGGCCAATCAACGCAAAGGAGAACACCCATGGCCAAAGAAGGCTCGGTAGCCCCCAAGGAACGCATCAACGTCACTTTCAAACCCGCCACTGGCGGTGCCCAGGAAGAAATCGAACTACCCCTGAAGCTCATGGTGCTCGGCGATTTCACCCAGCGTGCCGACGATCGCAAGATCGAAGACCGCAAGCCCATCAGCATCGACAAGAACAGCTTCGACGAAGTGCTGGCCAAGCAGGAACTGAACCTGACCTTCGCCGTGCCGAACCGTCTGCAGGACGAAGAGACCGACGACGAGCTGGCCGTACAGCTGAAGATCAACTCCATGAAGGACTTCAATCCGGCCAACCTGGTCGATCAGGTGCCGGAACTGAAGAAACTGATGGAGCTGCGCGACGCTCTGGTCGCCCTCAAAGGCCCGCTGGGCAACGCCCCGGCTTTCCGCAAGGCCATCGAGAGCGTGCTCTCCGACGACGACTCGCGCGACCGCGTGCTCGGCGAACTGGGCCTGGCCGCCCAAGGCAAGCTCGATTCCTGATTCTCACTGACAAGGACGCATATTCATGAGCACGACTAGCGCAGCAGTAGAAGGTGGCCGTAGCGCCGCCGACCTCGGCATCCTCGACCGCATTATCGCGGAAACCAAGCTGACTCCGGACGACGAAGCCTACGACATCGCCAAGCGTGGTGTGTCGGCCTTCATCGAAGAGCTGCTCAAGCCGCAGAACGAAAACGAGCCGGTGAAGAAGGCCATGGTCGACCGCATGATCGCGGAGATCGACGCCAAGCTCAGCCGGCAGATGGACGAAATCCTCCACCACGAGCAGTTCCAGGCCCTGGAATCCTCCTGGCGTGGCCTCAAGCTGCTGGTGGACCGCACCAACTTCCGCGAGAACATCAAGCTGGAGATCCTCAACGCCTCCAAGCAGGATCTGCTCGATGACTTCGAAGACAGCCCGGAAATCGTTCAGTCCGGCCTTTACAAGCACATCTACACCGCCGAATACGGCCAGTTCGGTGGCCAGCCGGTCGGTGCCCTGATCGCCAACTACTTCTTCGATCCGAGCGCTCCGGACGTCAAGACCCTGCAGTACGTCGCTTCGGTGGCCTGCATGTCCCACGCTCCGTTCATCGCCGCCGCCGGCCCGAAATTCTTCGGCCTGGAGACCTTCACCGGCCTGCCGGATCTGAAGGATCTGAAAGACCACTTCGAAGGTCCGCAATTCACCAAGTGGCAGAGCTTCCGCGAGCAGGAAGATGCCCGTTACGTCGGCCTCACCGTACCGCGCTTCCTGCTGCGCAACCCGTATGACCCGGAAGACAACCCGGTGAAGACCTTCGTATACAAGGAAAATGTGGCCAACAGTCACGAGCACTACCTGTGGGGCAACACCGCCTACGCCTTCGCCAGCCGTCTGACCGACAGCTTCGCCAAGTTCCGCTGGTGCCCGAACATCATCGGCCCGCAGAGCGGTGGCGCGGTGGAAGACCTGCCGCTGCACCACTTCGAGAGCATGGGAGAGATCGAGACCAAGATCCCTACCGAGGTGCTGGTTTCCGACCGTCGCGAATATGAACTTGCGGAAGAAGGCTTTATCGCCCTGACCATGCGCAAGGGTAGCGACAACGCCGCGTTCTTCTCCGCCAACTCGGCGCAGAAGCCGAAATTCTTCGGCATCAGCGAAGAAGGCAAGACCGCCGAGCTGAACTACAAGCTGGGCACCCAGCTGCCGTACATGTTCATCGTCAACCGTCTGGCCCACTACCTGAAAGTGCTGCAGCGTGAGCAGATCGGCGCCTGGAAGGAGCGTACCGACCTCGAGCTGGAACTGAACAAGTGGATCCGCCAGTACGTGGCCGACCAGGAGAACCCCAGCTCCGAAGTGCGTAGCCGTCGCCCGCTGCGCGCCGCCCAGGTCATCGTCAGCGATGTCGAAGGCGAGCCGGGCTGGTACCGCGTCAGCCTGAACGTGCGCCCGCACTTCAAGTACATGGGTGCCGACTTCACCTTGTCGCTGGTCGGCAAGCTGGACAAGGAGTAAGCACGCATGGCCTACGGCAGCCTGTTCGAGCGCCTCGGTGGCGAGGTCGGCCAACGTGCCGGCTGGAGCCGCGAGGTCGCCGCCATGGCCTCGGTGGCTGCCCATCTGGCCAAGATGCTCAGCACCCGTGCGGGCAGCGTGCAAACGCTGCCCGACTACGGGTTGCCCGATTTGAACGATATGCGCCTGTCGCTGCACGACTCATTGCAGCAGGCGCGTATCGCCATCGAACGCTTCATCGAAGCGTACGAACCACGACTGACCCAGGTGCGCGTGATTTCCCTGCCGCGCACTCATGACCCTTTGCGTCAGGCCTTCGCCATCAACGCCATGCTGGAAATGGACGGTATCAAGCGTCAGGTCAGTTTCTCCGCGAGCCTGGATGGCAGCGGTCAGGTCAACGTCAACCCTGGAGCGTCACATGTCCGGTAAACCCGCCGCCCGCCTGAGCGATCCCACTGCCTGCCCGATCCCCGGCCACGGTACCAACCCGATCGCCGCCGGCTCGCCCGACGTGCTGTTCGACAGCCTGCCCGCTGCGCGCATGGGCGATGCCTCCGCCTGCGGCGGCGCCATGGCCGGCGCGGTGATTCCCACCGTGCTGATCAACGGTAAACCAGCGGCGGTGGTGGGCTCGGTGGGGAGCCACGGCAATGTGGTGGTGAGTGGGTCGGGCACTGTGTTGATCGGTACGAGTGGGGGTGGGGCGGCGTTCAGCCCGGTTGCGCCGCTGTCGCTGGTGGCTGCTGCAGCTAGCGTCATCAATGTTCTGGTGCCTCCGGCTCAAGCGGCCGAAGAGCGCGCGCTGGATTACACCATTGCTTTGCAGCGTGGAGGCAATCGTATGCTCACGCCTCTGCGGATTCCCGATTACGAGGAGATTGGACAAGGCACAACGAACAATCGAGAGACCATCGATTTCCAGATCCATAACCGCAAACAGCCGGCCGATAGCCTGACCCTGGAGGTATACGATGGCGAGACGCTGCTCCATAGCGAAGCGGATACAGCGGCGCTGCTTCCGACAGGTGAGCACCAGTGGCAGTGGGACGGCTACGACCGATCTGGCGTTCTCGATACTCGTGTTTTGAAAAGCCCCAACCTGCTTGTGCGTCTGACCGTGAAGAAAGGTGCTGAAGAGCAGGTATCGGAGCTGCGGCTGGACAATACCGCTGCAGCCGCACCGTGGGTCGATACCCGCGTTGATCGCAACGCTGGCTCCGTCGAGATCACCCTGCGCCTCAGCTTCTCCGATGGTGGTGTATCCGGCAGGAACAACCAATTGACGGCCCGCACATTCGATGAGCTGAAGGTATTGGCCAAGGCGGGGGTCGAATACTACTGGTCGCGTGAGGGCAGTCGTGCAGGCGGCATCGACAAGCCGATTCAGACAGCCAAAGGCGCGTTTCAGGTGAAGGTCATCGCTGATGTGAATGCCAAGCCCAGCGCCAAGAATTTCCCGCTCATTGCTTCAATCGGTGATGACTTCGGTCGTTCCACTAGCTTCGCGATGTTCAAAAAAATTTACCACAACTTGGGCATGTGGGCGGCTGCCAACTATCCCGCCAATTTTGCCGATGAGGATTTCGCGCACACCGCTGCGCATGAGGTGGGTCACCTCATCCTCAACGAGTACGGCGATGGTGGCTTGATACCTGCGTACTCGTGGAGCCACAAGTCGACTTCCACGATCCTCACTCAGGCGCCTGTGGACAATCACCCCATTCCAGCGGCAGGGGAGATAGACCTTATGCATTACCACTCCCACAGCCCACGCAACTACCAGGACTATTGGCAGCGTTCCATCGCCTCGGAGAACGACGTCAAGGGCCTGTTGTGGCTTACCCGGGTGAAATTCGATGACTAAGCACGTGCTGTGTCTACTTTCGATTCTGCTTGCTGGCTGCAGCAGCCAGCCGAAAAGCGTCTTTATCGCCAACTTCGAAAATGTGTGTGGCTACACGGTCGAAGTTTCCACCCATGACTACTCCAACGGAAAAGGCTCATTCCCTGCTGGACAGCGGCTGGCCGCTGACGACTCCATCGAGGTGCTGTCCTACATCGTGTTCAACGAAACACTGGAAGACAGCGTACCAGGCACTTATCGCCTGGATATCGCGGCACATGGCAAGTCGGTATCGCTCGACAAGCAGCGCCTGCTTGCTCATCTGAAGCACTCGCCAATTGAACAAAAAGGCAATGCCATAACGATATGGACGATCAACGACACCTCTCTGTGTCCATAACGGCAATGCGCCCAGGGATGAGCAAACAGCATGTCTTTTAACCACTACTACCAAAGCGAACTCACTGCCCTGCGCCAACTGGGCAAGCGCTTCGCCGAGCGCAGCCCGGCGTTGGCGCCGTTTCTCGGGCAGGCCGGGCGTGACCCGGACGTCGAGCGCCTGCTCGAAGGTTTCGCCTTCCTCACCGGGCGCCTGCGGCAGAAGCTCGACGACGAGCTGCCGGAGCTGACCCATTCGCTGATGCATCTGCTGTGGCCGAACTACATGCGCCCGCTGCCGGCTTTCAGCATGCTGCAGTTCGACCCGCTGACCCGCCCCGGTCCGGCGCTGCCGGTTGGTCGTGGCACGCCAGTGGAAGCCAAGGCCATCGAGGGCGTTACCTGCCGCTTTCGCACTTGCTACCCCACCGAGGTGTTGCCGCTGGCGCTGAGCGGCCTGGACTACTCGGTGAAGGGTGACGGTGCGCTGCTCAGCCTGCGTCTGGCCATGAGCGCCGACGGTCATATCGGCGAGATCGGCCTAAACAAGCTGCGTCTGCACTTGGCGGGGGAGCGTTATATCGGCCAGATGCTCTACCTGGCGCTGCTGCGCAACCTCGGCGGCATCCAGTTAGTGTTGCTCGATGCTGCTGGCAAACCGATGCAGGATGCCTTTGGCCAGACCCTGGGCACGCTGCAGCTCAAGCCCGAGAAGGTGCAGCCGGTGGGTTTCGCCGAAGACGAGGCGTTGATCCCCTACCCGCTGAATACCTTCCGCGGCTACCGCTATCTACAGGAATACTTCGCCTTCCAGGAGAAGTTCCTCTTCGTCGACCTGCTCGGCCTGGAGGCCATTCACAGCTTGCCCGAGGATCTACTCAAGCAGGCGCGCGGCCTGGAGCTACGTTTCGATATTCACAAGGCAGGCGTGCAGCGTATCCGCCCGACCCTGGAAAACGTGCGCCTGTACTGCACGCCGGTGGTCAACCTGTTCCAGCACGACGCCATTCCGATCCGCCTCGATGGCAAGCAGGATCAATACCTGCTGCTGCCGGCCGAGTTCGATTCACAGCATTGCGGTGTGTTCTCGGTGGACCGCGTCACCGGCTGGAAGCCGGGCGGCATGGGCTACGAGGAGTACGTGCCGTTCGAGTCGTTCGAGCATGACCCCAGCTTCGACGTACCGGTGGCGCGCCCGCACTACAGCGTGCGCCAGCAACCCTCGATGCTCGGCGACGGTCTGGAAACCTGGCTCAGCTTCGGCCTGCGCAACCTCGACCAGCACGAGACGCTGTCCATCGAACTGACCTGCACCAACCAGAATCTGCCGCGTCAGCTGCGCCTGGGCGATATCTGCCTGCCCAGCGAGGACACCCCGGATTTTCTCAGCTTCCGCAACATCAGCGCGGTCACCCCGTGCTACGCGCCGCCGCTGCACCGCGACTTCCTGTGGAAGCTGATTTCCAACATGTCGCTGAACTACCTGTCGCTGGCCAACGTCGAGGCGCTCAAGGTGATCCTCGAAACCTACGACCTGCCGCGTTACTACGACCAGCACGCCGAGCGCGTCAGCAAGCGCCTGCTCGGGGGCCTCAAGAATATTGGCCATCGCCACGTCGACCGCCTGCACCGCGGCCTGCCGGTACGCGGCGTACGCACCGAACTGACCATGAACCCGGAAGGGTATCTGGGGGAGGGCGACCTGTTCCTCTTCGCCTCGGTACTCAATGAATTTTTCGCCCTCTACGCCAGCCTCAACAGCTACCACGAGCTGCACGTACAGAGCACACAGGGAGAGTTGTACAAATGGACGCCACGTATGGGGCAGCAGCCCCTGCTCTAACTCGATTGAGCAAAGGCATCCGCGAGTACAGCCTGTTCCAGGCCGTACAGCTGGTGCTGGAGCGCCTCAAGGTTGCCCACCCGCAACTGGATGACGAGCGCCTCTACGAGTACCTGGAGTTCCAGGCCAACCCGAGCCTGGGTTTCCCCGGCAGCGATATCGATCGCGTGCAGTTCTTCGAGGAGCACGGCGAGCTGCGCGCGCGCATGCGCATCAATCTGGTCGGCCTGTTCGGCGGCGGTTCACCATTACCTGCCTTCTACAGCGAGCAGGCTCTGGGCGACAGCGAGGACGGCAACCCGACCCGCGACTTCCTCGACCTGTTCAACAACCGTCTGCAGCGCCTGTTGCTGCCGATCTGGCAGAAGTACCGCTACCGCGCCAGCTTCCAGAGCGGGGCGATGGACGCCTTCTCCGCACACCTGTTCGCTCTGATCGGCCTGGGCAGCGAGCAGATCCGTCAGGCCCAGGAGCTGAACTGGAAGCGCCTGCTGCCCTACCTCGGCCTGCTTAGCCTGCGCGCCCATTCGGCGGCGCTGATCGAGTCGGTGCTGCGTTACTACTTCAAGCACGCCGAGCTGTTCATCGAGCAGTGCCTGGAGCGCCAGGTGGTGGTGCTGGAAGAACAGCGCAACCGCCTCGGCCGCGCCAACAGCCTGCTCGGCGAAGACACCGTACTCGGCGAGCGCGTCCGCGACCGCGGCGGCAAGTTCCGCATCCACGTGCGCCAGCTGGGCTGGACGCGCTTTCACGAGTTCCTGCCGATCGGCACGGGTTACCAGCCGCTCTGCGCGCTGGTGCGCTTCACCCTGCGCGATCCGCTGGACTACGACATCCGCCTGGAGCTGCGTCAGGACGAAATCCGCGACCTGCGCATCGGCGAAGGCAACCCCTGCCTGCTGGGCTGGACCACCTGGCTCGGCCGTGAGAACGCCGACGGTCTGGTCACCCTCGGCAGCAAGATTCATTAAGGACAGATGAAATGATCAACGTCGACCTGCAACAACTGGTTCAAGCCCTGGACGCCGCGAGCAAGCGCGACCTGGAGATGGCCGCCGAACGCTGCGTGGTACGCGGCGGCAACAAGATCCTCGTCGAAGACCTGCTGTTGGGCCTGCTCGAGCGCCCGGAAAGCCTGCTGGCGCGTGCCCTGCAGGATGCCGAGATCGATGCCGGCGAGCTGGCCCAGGCGCTGCAGCCGCGCGGCGAGCACAGCGAGTCGCGCAACCCCGTATTTTCTGCCGAACTGGTGCAGTGGCTGCAGGACGCCCTGTTGGTGGCCAACCTGGAGCTGGGCGCCAGCCAGATCGACCAGGCCGCGCTGATCCTCGCCCTGCTGCGCAACCCCATGCGCTACGCCGGCAGCCGTTATCAGACGCTGCTGAGCAAGCTCAATGCCGAGCGTCTGCGCGACTTCGCCCTCAGCCAGCAGCCGCAGGCCGCAGGTGGCAGGCCGGCAGCCGGTGGTGAATCCAACCTGGCGCGCTTTACCCACAACTTCACCCAGCAGGCCCGCGACGGCAAGCTCGACCCGGTGCTGTGCCGCGACGGCGCGATCCGCCAGATGGTCGATATCCTCGCCCGCCGGCGCAAGAACAACCCCATCGTGGTCGGCGAGGCCGGCGTGGGCAAGACCGCCATCGTCGAGGGCCTGGCCCTGCGCATCGCCACCGGCGAGGTGCCGCAGGTGCTCAAGGGCGTCGAGCTGCTGTGCCTGGACCTCGGCCTGCTGCAGGCCGGCGCCAGCGTCAAGGGCGAGTTCGAGCGCCGCCTGCAGGGCGTGATCGACGAGGTCAAGGCCTCGCCCAAGCCGATCATCCTGTTCATCGACGAGGCCCACACCTTGATCGGCGCTGGTGGCCAGGCCGGCAGCGGCGACGCCGCCAACCTGCTCAAGCCGGCGCTGGCACGTGGCGAGCTGCGCACCATCGCCGCCACCACTTGGAGCGAATACAAGAAGTACTTCGAGAAGGACCCGGCGCTGGCCCGTCGCTTCCAGCCGGTGCAACTGCATGAGCCGACCGTCGACGAGGCGGTGACCATTCTTCGCGGCCTGGCGCCGGTGTATGAAAAGAGCCACGGCATCTACCTGCGCGACGACGCGGTGGTCGCCGCCGCCGAGCTGTCGGCGCGCTACCTGGCTGGCCGTCAGCTACCGGACAAAGCCGTGGATGTGCTCGACACCGCCTGCGCCCGTGTGCGCATCAGCCTGGCTGCTGCGCCCGAGGCGCTGGAGCGCCTGCGCGGCGAGATTGCCGAGGGCGAGCGCCAGGGTGAGGCCATGCGCCGTGACCTGGACGCCGGCCTGGCTATCGACGGCGAAACCCTGGATACCCTGGAAAGCCGCCTGGTCGCTGCCCGCGCCGAGCTGGAGCAGGTGGAAACCCGCTGGGCCGTGCAGCGCGAGCTGGCCGAACGCCTGCTGGAGCAGCGCAAGCAATGCGCCGCCGCGCGTCTGGGTAACGATGAAGAGGCCAGCGACGAACCCCGCCCGAGCCTGGAAGAGCTGGAAGCCGAACTGCGCGCCATCCAGGCCGAGCTGGCCGCCGCCCAGGCCAGCGAGCGCCTGGTCAGCTTCGAGGTCTGCCCGCGCCTGGTGGCCGAAGTGATCAGCCATTGGACGGGCGTGCCGCTGAGCCAGCTGGCCCGTGAGCACAACACCAAGGTCATCACCTTCGCCGACGACCTGCGCCAGCGTGTACGCGGCCAGGAGCAGGCGATCCAGGCGCTGGACAAGGCCATGCGTGCCACCGCCGCCGGCCTCAACCGGGCCGATGCCCCAGTGGGTGTGTTCCTCCTGGTCGGCCCCAGCGGCGTCGGCAAGACCGAGACCGCCCTGGCCCTGGCCGACCTGCTGTACGGCGGTGAGCGCTTCCTCACCGTGATCAACATGTCCGAGTTCCAGGAAAAACACACCGTCTCGCGGCTGATCGGCGCGCCGCCCGGCTACGTCGGTTATGGCGAAGGCGGCATGCTCACTGAAGCGGTGCGGCAGAAGCCTTATTCGGTGATTCTCCTCGACGAGGTGGAGAAGGCCGACCCGGACGTGATGAACGTCTTCTACCAGATCTTCGACAAGGGCGTGGCCAACGACGGCGAAGGGCGCGAGATCAACTTCCGTAACACCCTGATCCTGATGACCAGCAACCTGGCCAGTGAACGCATCGCCAGCCTCTGTGCCGGCGGCGAGCGCCCGGCCGCCGAGGACCTGGAGCTGGCCATCCGCCCGCAGCTGAGCCAGCACTTCAAGCCGGCCCTGCTCGGCCGTATGCGCGTGGTGCCTTACTACCCGATGGACAGCGAACTGCTGCGCCAGCTGGTCGGCCTCAAGCTGGCCCGTTTCGGCGAGCGCCTGGCCCGTCGTCAGCTCGCCTTCAGTCACTGCGACGGTCTGGTCGAGCACCTGGCCGAGCGCTGCACCCATGGCGAAAGCGGCGCTCGCCTGATCGATCACCTGATCGACCAGCACCTGCAGCCACTGGTGGTCGATCGCCTGCTCGATGCCATGGCCGCTGGCGAAAGCCTGCAACGTGTGCACGCCACGCTGGATGGCGATGCGGCCGTGACCTGCGAGTTCGCCTGAGGTGCCGCCGATGTTCGCCGAAGTTCCGCAACCGCTTCGCTACGCCGAAGCCCTGCTTGGCCGCTATGCCGAACTGGCCGGCGCTGCCAGCAGTGAGCGCCTGCTCGCCAACCTGGTGCGTGCCACGGCCGAACTTGCCGACTGTGCGCTGGGCCAGCTGTATCTGCTGGACCACACCAATACCCGCCTGACCCTCTCGGCCGAGTGGCTCGACGGCCTGCTGCAACCGCGCGAGTCAGCCAGCCTGCCCAGTGACTACGACGGCGAACAGCTGCTGCAGTACTGCCTGTGCCAGAACCAGGTGCTGTGTATCGACGAACTCGACAGCGGCCTGCACAGCATCGCCTGTTTGCCGGAAGGTAGCCGTGCCTGGCGCAGCTTGCTGTGCCTGCCGCTGCATGACGGCGTTGGTCGTACTCGTGGTCTGCTGCTGGTGGCCAGCCATGAGCGGCGAATCCTGCAGGGCTTTGCCGCCTCTTTCGCCCAGCTTGGCAGTTTCGCCTTGGCTCAGCTGCAGCTGTTGCAGCGTCTACGTGCACCGGCTGTCGACGGTGCCGCCAGTGCTGCAAGCGTCTCGTCTGTTCCAGGCACGCCCTGTGCCAGCGGCTACGGTTTGCTCGGTCAGAGTCAGGCCATGCGCCGTGTCTACCAGCTGATTGGCAAGGTGCTGCACAGCCCGGTCAGTGTGCTGCTCACTGGCGAGACCGGTACCGGCAAGGAACTGGTTGCCCGCGCCATCCACGATTGCGGCGCGCGGCGCAGCAAAGCGTTCATCGTGCAGAACTGTGCGGCGCTGCCGGAGAACCTGCTGGAGAGCGAACTGTTCGGCTATCGCAAGGGTGCCTTTACCGGTGCCGACCGTGACAAGCCCGGCCTGTTCGACGCCGCTGACGGCGGCACGCTGTTCCTCGACGAGATCGGCGATATGCCGCTGACGCTGCAAGCCAAGTTATTGCGCGTGCTGCAGGAAGGCGAAGTGCGACCGCTGGGCTGCAGCGAGACGCACAAGGTCGACGTACGCATCGTCGCCGCCACCCACCAGGAACTGCGCAAGCGTGTCGAGGAAGGACGGTTCCGCGAAGACCTGTTCTACCGCCTATCGCATTTCCCCATCGAGTTACCGGCTCTGCGCGAGCGGGGTGAGGACATCCTGCTGCTCGCCCGCCACTTCGCCAGCACCGCCAGCGGCCTGCTGCAGCGCGATGCCTGCCGCTGGAGCGACGCCGCCCTGGAGCACCTGGCCGGCTACGCCTTCCCCGGCAACGTGCGCGAACTCAAGGGCCTGGTCGAGCGCGCCGTGCTGCTGTGCGAAGGTGGCGAGCTGCTGCCCGAGCATTTCAACCTGGAGCAGACGCAACACCCCGATAGCGCGCCGCTGAGCCTGCGCGAGCGCATGGACCGGCTCGAACGCAACCTGCTGCTCGACTGCCTGCGCAAGAACCGCGGCAACCAGACCAACGCCGCCAACGAGCTGGGTCTGCCACGGCGCACCCTGCTGTACCGCATGCAACGGCTGAAGATCAGCCCGAGCGAGGTCTGAGCATGCCTGCCCATCTTTCATTCACTTCCACCCAAGGAGCGCATTCCATGCTGCATCGCTATCGGACCGCCGCCCTGCTCGCGCTGGCCATTGCCCTGGCCGGCTGCACAGGCAACTACAAGTTCAGCGACGACCAATACCGCCCGCTGGGCGACCCGCAAGCCGAGAAACGCGGCCACTGACCGCAAGGAGTAGGTTCACCATGGAACTGGTATTCGATGTGGTCAGCGCGCAGCAGTTCGTGCCAGGTCTGTTGACCACCAAGACATTCAAGCAGGCCGGCGGCGTGATCGGTCGAGCCGACGAGTGCGACTGGGTGATCCCGGATCGCAAGCGCATCCTGTCCAGTCGGCATGCAGAAGTGAGCTATCGCGATGGCGCCTTCTACCTGACCGACACCAGCAGCAACGGTATCCAGCTCAAGGACAGTGGCGCCAGTCTGGCCAAGGGCAGTCCGCAGCGCATCGAGCATGGCAGCGTGTACTGCCTGGGAGACTTCGAGATCCGTGCGCGCCTGGTGCGTGACCCGGCCATGTTCGAGGGTGATATCGGTCTGCCGCAGGCCGCTGGGAGCATCATCCCCGATGACGCCTTCCTCGACCTCGACCCGATCACCGCCCTGGAACAGCAGGAGCGCGTCTACGCCGAAGTGGACGATCTGACTGCCGTACTGCGCCCAAGTACGGCCCAGGCGCAGCAGCGCGATTACGCGCAGATCGACGAGGAAAACCTGCTGGTGCCCGAGTTAGTGATGCCGACGCCCGCGCCGCAGCCGAAAGCCGCCCCGGAGCCCGAGCGCCTGCCGCCGACTTTCTGGGAGAAGTTCGCCGATGCCCTCGGCGTGCGCCTCGACGACCTCGACGACGATGCCCGCGAGGCGCTGGCGCTAAACGCCGCCAAGCTGCTCCGGCAGAGTGTTGGCAGCCTGCAGCAGGCCTTGCGTACCCGCAGCGAGCTGAAGAATGAACTGCGCCTGGCTCTTACCACCGTGCAGAGCGCCGGCAACAACCCGCTCAAACATGGCCTGGACACCAGCGAAACCCTGAGCACCCTGCTGCGTGGCGGCAAGCCCGGCCAACTGCCGGCCGAGCAGGCCATCAATCGCAGCTTCCGCGACCTGCAGGCGCACCAAGTGGCACTGCTCGCCGCCAGCCGTGCAGCCGTTCAGGGCATGTTCGAACAGTTTGCCCCGGAGCAACTGACCCTGCGTTTCGAGCGTAACGGTCGCAAGCCTTTGCTGCCGACCGATGGCGGCCGCTGGCGTGCCTATCGTCGCCTGCATGCGGCGCTGGCGCAGAACGATGACTGGAGCGATCGTCTGTTCGCCCGTGATTTTGCCAGTGCCTACGAAGAGCAGGTTCGCCTGATCGCCACCCTCAATACCGACCTTCAAGGATGAACACCATGCCTCGTCTGCTTTCCCTGGCCCTATGCGCCGCACTCCTGACTCTCGCCGGCTGCGCCGCGATGTCGCCTTACTCGACCATGACCAAGCTGGACCTGAGCCTGGCCGGCAGCGACCAGCTCAACCCGGACCTCAACGGTCGTCCTTCGCCTATCGTGATCCGCCTGATGGAGCTCAAGCACCCGGTGGCTTTCGAGAATGCCGATTTCTTCTCCCTCTACCAGCGTCCGAAAGAAGCGCTGGCGCCGGACCTGGTGACCCAGGAAGAACTGGAGCTGCGCCCGGGCGAAACCCGCGAACTGAAAGTATCGGTGCAGGAGGGCAGCCGCTATGTCGGCGTGCTCGCCGCCTATCGCGACCTGCCGGAAGCCAGCTGGCGCTACGTCATTGCCATTGACGAGCAGCAACGCAACGCAGCCAACCTGCGGCTCGACGAGCGCGGTATTCGCAACCTGGATGACGAGCAGGAGCGCAACCGATGAGCCAGCATAAAGTCGTCTGGCAAGAAGGCATGCTGCTGCGACCACAGCATTTCCAGCAGAACGATCGCTACTTCGATCACCAGCTCAAGGTGCGTACGCAGAAACTGGACAGCTACGCCTGGGGGTTCTTCGAACTGGAGATCGACCGCCAGTTTCTCAACATGGGCAAGCTGGTGGTGAGCAAGGCCAGTGGGGTGCTGCCTGACGGCAGTCTGTTCGACCTCGGTGCCGAGCGCGAGCCGTTGGGCCTGGACGTACCGCCGAACACTGGCAACACCCCCGTCTACCTGGCGCTGCCGCTGGTCACCGGTAACCACATCGAGAGCCGTCGCCCGGACCAGCGCGACGTGCTGGCGCGCTACGTCGCCTTCGACGAGGAAGTAGCCGACTGCAACGCCGGCGACAGCAGCGTCAGCCAGGTCAGCACCGGTCGCCCGGACTTCCGCCTGCTGCTTGGCGAGCAGCAGAGCGACCAGGGCTACGTGAAGATGAAGCTGTGCGAAGTGTTGGACACCACACCGGACGGGGTGATCAGCCTCGACCCGGAATTCAGCCCCACCTATGTCAATTTCCAGGCCTCCGGCTACTTGCTGAGCTGCCTCAAGGAAGTGATCAGCATGCTCGCTCACCGTGGCGACATACTCGCCGAGCGTATCCGCGCCACCGGCAAGGTCGGCGGCGCCGAGGTTGGCGACTTCATGATGCTGCAGCTGATCAACCGCTACGAACCGATCCTGCGCCACCACCTGGGCGTCGAACAGGTGCACCCGGAGCAGATCTACCGCGAACTGGTCGGCCTGCTCGGAGAGCTGGCCACCTTTTCCAGCGAGACCAAGCGTCCGCGCCTGGAAGGCCGCTATCTGCACAGCGACCAGGGCATGAGTTTCCGCAAGCTGATGGATGCGATTCGCCAGGTGTTGTCGATGGTGCTCGAGCAGCACGCCATCGAGATGCTCCTGCAGCAGCGCCAGTACGGCATCCAGGTGTCGCCGCTGCACGACCACAAGCTGCTCGGCACCTCCAGCTTCGTCCTCGCCGCCAGCGCCCAGTGCGATTCCGAAGAGCTGCGCCAGCGCCTGCCCGCGCACCTCAAGGTTGGCCCGGTGGAGCGCATCCGCCAACTGGTCAACCTGCACCTGCCGGGGATCAAGGTCAAACCGCTGCCAGTGGCGCCGCGGCAGATCCCCTTCCATTCGGGCAAGACCTACTTCGCCTTGGAGCTCAGCTCCGAGGAACTGGCGCAGCTGGAACGCTCCGGCGGCTTCGCCTTCCACGTGTCCGGCGAATTCACCGGGCTTGAGCTGAAATTCTGGGCGATCAGGAACTGACCATGACAACCAAGGAAATGGAATACGGCCAGGATGACAAGACGGTCATCCTCAACCGCAAGGGCGAAGCCCGCGCCGAAAGCCCGCTGACCGATTTCAGCGCGCCACCGAAATTCGAGCAGCTTGAGGAGCGCATGATCTTCGCCGCGCGCCTGCGTCCGGCGGAGAGCTTCAACATCAGCCTCAACCCGCTGGTGGCGGCAGCCTCCACGCTGCTCTCGGAAGTGGTGCGGCTCAAGCACAGCTTCGAAAGCGAGGACATGGATGCGCTCAACCAGCGCCTGACCCGCGAGATCAAGCTGTTCGAGCACCGTGCTCTGCACGATGGCGCCGAAAGCAGCCAGGTGATGGCCGCACGCTACGTGCTGTGCACCGTGGTCGACGAAGCGGTGGTGACCACGCCCTGGGGCAACGAGAGCCAGTGGTCGCAGATGAGCCTGTTGTCCTCGTTCCACAACGAGACCTTCGGTGGCGAGAAGTTCTTCCAGCTGCTCGAGCGCCTGTCGCGCAACCCGGTCAAGCACCTGCCGATGCTGGAACTGATGTACCTGTGCCTGTCGCTCGGTTTCGAGGGTAAGTACCGCGTGCTGCAGCGCGGCATGCTCGAACTGGAAGCGGTGCGCGACAGCCTCTACCGACAGATCCGCCAGTTGCGCGGCGATGTGCCGCGTGAAGTCTCGCCGCATTGGCAGGGCCTCAAGGACACCCGCCGACGCCTGGTGCGCATCGTGCCCTGGTGGTTGGTAGCGCTGTTCACCCTGATGTGCCTGGTGATGATGTATGGCGGCTTCGCCTGGGTATTGGGCGAGCAGCGCGACACAGTGCTCAAGCCGTATCAGCAACTCGACCCGGCCTCGGGTGTCAGCATGGATGACGTGAAATGAAGAGCTTCTTCGCCAAACTTGGCGCCTTTTTCCGCAAGACCTGGGTCTGGAGCCTGCTGCTGGTTCTGATTCTCGCGTTGCTGGTGTGGTTCGTCGGCCCGCTGCTGGCCGTCAGTGACTACAAGTTCTGGGAGTCGGCCACCAGCCGTCTGCTGACCATCAGCCTGCTGTTCCTGCTCTGGGGCCTGGGCATGGTATTCGCCAGCTGGCGCGCCACCGCGCGCAAGAAGGCCGAGGAAAGTGACGCCGACGCCCAGGAGCGCCTGCGTCGCGAGGAGCAGATCAGCGAAGAGCAGAACGAACTGCGTCATCGCTTCAAGGACGCCCTGCGCACCCTCAAGCGCTCCAGTCTGTACCGCGGGCGCAGCGAGAAGTGGCGCAACGACCTGCCCTGGTACCTGCTGCTCGGCCCGCAGGGCAGTGGCAAGACCAGCCTGCTGGATTTCTCCGGCCTGGACTTCCCGCTCAACCGCGGCGAGAGCCAGCGCCTGACCAAGGACGTTTCCGGCACCCGCTACGCCGACTGGTACTTCGCCGACCATGCGGTGCTGATCGATACTGCCGGGCGCTACCTGACCCAGCCTGACGCGCAGGTCGACGGCCGCGCCTGGGGCACCTTGTTGGGCTTGCTGCGCCAGCGCCGTGCGCGCCCGCTCAATGGTGTGCTGGTGAGCATTCCGGTCGAGCAGTTGCAGGGCGGTAGCGAAGTGGAGCTGGAAACTCTGGCCCGTCAGACCCGCCAGCGCCTGCACGAGATCCACCAGCGCCTGGGCGCCGATGTGCCGGTCTATCTGGTGCTGAGCAAGGCTGACAAGGTGCTGGGCTTCGACGAGTTCTTCGACCAGCTGTCACGCGAAGAAAGCGAGCAGGTGCTCGGCGCCAGCTTCCGCAAGGAGCAGAACGCCAGCGATGTGGGCGTCGTACGCCAGGAGTTCGAAGAACTGCTGCGCCGCCTCAACAGCCAGGTGATCCTGCGCATGCACCAGGAGCGCGACACCCAGCGCCGTGGCCGCATCCTCGACTTCCCACACCAGCTCGGCCAGATCGGCGAGCGCCTGTGTCTGTTCATCGAACTGGCCTTCGCCGGCAACCGCTACCAGCGGGCCAGCAAGTTGCGCGGCTTTTACCTGACCAGTGCACCGCAGTTGAACGAACAGCTCGACCCGCTGACCGCCGGCATCGGCCGCAACCTCGGCCTGGCCGACAGCGCCCTGCCGACCTTCCGTAGCGGTCGTGCACGGTTCATCAATCATCTGCTCAGCCGGGTGATCTTCCCCGAGGCCGAATTGGCCGGCCTGGACCAGAAGGAGGTGCGTCGCATCGACTGGGGTCAGCGTGCCATGTACGCCACCGCCTTCGCCGTGCTGGCGCTGTTCGGTGTGCTCTGGGCCAGCGGCTTCTCGGCCAACCACGGCCGACTGGAAGAGCTGCGCGAGATCGCCCAGAAGCTTACCCGCGAGCATGGTTCGATCAATGCGCAGGACGATGCCCTGCAAACCCTCAAGGCGCTGGACAGCAGCTACGCCGCGACCCTGGTGTTCCCGCCCAAGGGCGAGGTGTCCTACCTACAGCGTACCGGCCTGTTCCAGGGTGAGGCCGTCAATCCTCCGGTGTATTCGACCTATCGCGCCGAGTTGGAAAACCTGCTGCTGCCGCGCGTGGCCCGTCAACTGGAAGCACAGATCCGCGCCAACCTCAGCGACCGCGAGCGTCTGCTCGGTAGCCTGCGTGCCTACCTGATGCTCAACCTGGAAGAACGTCGCGATGCCGACTTCCTCAAGGAATGGGTCGCCGCCGACTGGTCTCTGCGATATGCCGGCAACAGCCCGGCGCAGCATGGTCTCAATACCCATTTCGCGCGTCTGCTCGATGAGCCCTTCGCGCCTTACGCGCTCAACGCCCAGCTGGTTGCCCAGGCACGTCAGGTGCTGCGCAGCGAGTCGCTGGCCAACGTGGTCTACCGCATGCTGCGGGAACAGGCGCGCAATCTGCCGGAGTACCGTCTGAGCCAGAAACTTGGCCCGCAGGGTGGGCTGATCAGTGGCAGCGACTACGCCATTCCCGGCTTCTACACCCAGAACGGCTACAGCAAGACTTTCACCGCTCAGGGCGGCAATCTGGTGCGCGAGATTCTGCGTGACAACTGGGTGCTGGGCGAAGGCGAAACCCTCAGCGCAGGGGACCTGGGTCGCCTGATGGTGGAGCTGGAGCAACTGTACTTCCGCGATTACGGCAACTATTGGGGCGAGGCCATCGCTCAGCTTGGCCTGGAACCGATCGGTAGTGCCGGTCGCGGTGCTGCCCTGCTTAACGGCCTGACCGCTGCCAACTCGCCGCTGCTGCAGTTGCTGGTGGAAGTGCGTGACAACACCCGCTTCAAGGGGCTGGCTGAGGCAGCTGATGATGCTGGTGCCGCCGCCGAAGCGCTGGAAGGCGCCAAGGGCAAGTTGGGCAAAGCTGCCAAGCTGGCCAGTGCCGCCGCTGAACAGGCGCAGCAGGCGCTGGCCAAGAACACCCCGGATACGGCGCGCAAGACGCTGGAACGCCGCTTCGAGAGCTTGCACAAGCTACTCGACGATAGCGGCGGTGCCGGTGTCGACCTGGCGGCCAGCCTGCAGGCTCTGGACGAGCTGCAACGCCAGTTGGCCAGCCTGGCCAATGCCGGCGCCAGCGACCAGGCTGCATTCGAGATGGCCAAGGCACGCATGGGCGGCAAGCGTGATGCGATCAACCAGGTACGCACTGCCGCCGCGCGCCTGCCGCAGCCCATTGGCAACTGGTTGGCGCTATTGGCCGAGGACAGCTGGACGCTGGTGCTCAATGACGCCTACCACTTCCTCAACCAGCGCTACCAGAGCGAGCTATACGCCGCCTACGACAACTCGCTGAAACAGCGTTACCCCTTCACCGCGCACAGCGAAAGCGACGTGGCGGTGGCTGACTTCCGCGAGTTCTTCAAGGCGCAGGGCATCGCCGAGCGCTTCTTCGACCAGTACCTGCGCCCCTTCGTCAGTGGCAGCGCCGACGAATACCGCCTGCGCCGAGTCGATGGCCGCGGCCTGCCGCTGTCGCGCGAGTTCCTCCTGCAGATGAGTCGCGCCCAGGTGATCCGCCGCAGCTTCTTCGCCGAGAACCCGGCTGAGCCGCAGGTGCTGTTCAAGCTCGAGCCCTACTCGCTGGACTCCAGCCTGAGTCGCGCCGACTTCCGCTTCGGCAAGCAGCAGCTGGAATACCGCCACGGCCCGATCGTTGCCACGTCTTTCCGCTGGCCAGCGGCGAGCGAGGAGGATCGCACCAGCCTGGTGGTCGAAGAGCTTGGCGGTCGTCGCGTCGGCATCGAGAAGAACACCGGTCCCTGGTCGCTGTTCCGCCTGCTCGACCTGATGGACGTGGACTACCACAGCGGTCGAGACGTGCTGATCCTCAAGGCCAACCTGGGCGGTCTGCACGCCAACTACCTGCTGCACAGTCAGCGCTCGCCGAACCCGTTCGACATCGGCCTGCTGCGCAGCTTCAAGCTGCCGGCGACGCTCTGATGACTGCAGTCGCCAGCGCCTGGCGCAGCGCCGCGCGCACCGACACCGGCAAGGTGCGCGCGCGCAACGAGGACGCCTTCCTGGCCCTGCCCGAGCAGGGCCTGTGGGTGGTGGCCGACGGTATGGGCGGGCATCAGAACGGTGCCCTGGCCAGCCGTCTGATCGTCGAGCATCTGGCCGAGCTGCCGGAAGGCAGCCTCGCCCAGCGGCTGGTGGAGTTGCGCCAGGCGCTGCACCGGCTCAACCATCGGCTCGGCCAGGAGCTGACCGTCACCGCCGATCGCCCGGACACGGTGATCGGCAGCACCGTAGTCGCCCTGTTGCTCGAGGAGGACCGCGCCGCCTGCGTCTGGGCCGGTGACAGCCGCTGCTACCTGTGGCGCGGCGCGCGGCTGTATCAGCTCAGTCGCGACCATTCACTGGTGCAGCAACTGATCGACGAGCAGGGCCTGACGCCGCAGGAGGCCGCGCGCCATCCGGCGGCGCATGCCCTGACCCGTGCCATCGGCGCCAGCGAAACCCTGCAACTGGACATCCTCGAACTCGACGTGCTGCCTGGCGATGTCTTCCTGCTGTGCAGTGACGGCCTCTATCAGGGCGTTTCCGCCGACGAGCTGGGTGCCTGCCTCAACCTGCCCTCACCGCACCTGGCCGTGGAGCGCCTGTTCCAGCGTGTGCTCGACGGCCCGGCCCGTGACAACCTCAGTGCCGTGGTGATCCGCCAATGATCGAAGCCGCCGAAGCCAGCGACCTCACCTACTTCGCCCTGGCCGCCACCGCGGCCAAGGAACCTGTGCGCGAAACGCCGCGCCAGGCGCCGGGCGAGCTGCCCGATGTGCTTGGTGGGCGCTACAAGATCGAGCGCCTGCTCGGCGTTGGAGGCATGGGGGCGGTATATCGCGCGCGCGATCTGCTGCGCGAACAGTTCGGCGACCCCGAGCCCTATGTCGCGCTGAAGACTCTCAGCGACGACTTCGCCGAGTACCCGGACGCCAACGCACTGCTCTACAGCGAGTTCGCCCTCACCTCGCGGCTCAACCACCGGCATGTGGTGCGCCTGTTCGGCTTCGAAGTGGACACTGCCTGCGAGCGCGCCTTCATCACCCTGGAGCTGATGCGCGGCCTGACCCTGGATCAGTTGCTCTGCGAACGCCCGGAGGGGCTGCCCTGGGAGGAACTGCGCGATATCGCCATCCCCCTGCTCGACGCCCTCGCCTATTCCCACGAACTGGGTGTGCTGCACGGTGACCTGAAGCCCAGCAATGTGATGTTGGCCGACGACGGCCTGCGCCTGTTCGATTATGGTCTGGGCCAGCCTGTGGAGGGCTTGCTGCCTGGTCTGCCACGCCTGTGTCGCAACCGTATTGCCGCTTGGACACCGCGTTACGCCGCGCTGGAGCTGCTCGAAGGCGCCGCGCTGTCGGCTGCTGCCGACGTTTATGCGGTGGCTTGTGTGCTGGTCGAGCTGGCCAGCGGACAACACCCGTTCCGTCGGCTCAGTGCAAAGCAGGCCAGGAGCATGGAACTGGACAGGCAACTGCAACGCCCGGCGCAGGTTCCGCTGCACTGCTGGCAGGCCCTGCGCACTGCGCTGGCCTTTGAGGAAAGCCAGCGGCAGATCGGCTGCAGCGAGCTACTCGATGCGTTTTGCCGGCCACCGGCTTCGCGTTTGCGCCGCTGGCTGGGCAAGAAGGCATAACAGGCTGTTGAAAAACGTAGGCGAGGCAGGCAAGACAAGGCGAAAACGGCCGAAAAAGCGGAGTTTACGTGCTGTAAATGAGCATTTTGAGGCCGTTTTTAACGCAGTATTGCCAACGCAGGTAGTTTTTCAACGGCCTGAAAAGGACTCAATCGAAAGGATACGCACATGTTCAACCCGGCCAACGAAACCCATTTCAGCCTGAGCATCGAGGGCGTCGAGCACGACCTGCAGGTGCTCGAATTCAGCGGTCGTGAGGCCATCAGCCAGCCCTATCGCTTCGACGTCGAGCTGATCAGCGAGCGCCCGGATCTCGACCTGACGAGCCTGCTGCACCAGCGTGCGTTCCTCGCCTTCAGCCCCAATGGCGACGGTATCCATGGGCTGATCCACCGGGTCGAGCAGGGCGAATCCGGCAAGCGCCTGACCCGCTACCGCCTGGCCATCGTGCCGCAGCTTGCCTACCTCACGCACCGCACCAACCAGCGCATCTTCCAGCACCTGACGGTGCCGCAGATCGTCGCTCAGGTGCTCGAAGAGCACGGCATTGTCGAAGGCGGCTACCAGTTCCAGCTCGGCCCTACCGTCTACCCCGAGCGCGACTACTGCGTGCAGTACGACGAGAGCGACCTGCACTTCATCCAGCGCCTGTGCGAAGAAGAAGGCATCCACTACCACTTCCAGCACAGCGAAAGCGGCCACGTGCTGACCTTCGGCGACGACCAGACCGCCTTCGCCAAGCTTGGCCAGCCCACACCCTATATCCAGGACAGCGGCATGACCGCCGACGACCCGGTGATCAAGCGCCTGGCCCTGCGCCTGGAAACCCGCACGCGCAACACCACTCGCCGCGACTACGACTTCGAACAACCGCGCCTGCTGCTGGAGGCCACCTACCAGGGCGAGAAGGCCGGTGAAAACGACAGCCTGCCGACCCTGGAAGACTACGACTACCCTGGCCGCTACACCGACCGCACGCGCGGCAAGCACCTGGCCAAACGCGCCCTGGAACGCCACCGCGCCGACTACCAGCAACTCGAAGGCAAGAGCGACCAGCCGCGCCTGGTCAGCGGCCACCTGCTGGAAATCTCCGAACACCCGCAAAGCGAGTGGAACGACCTCTGGCTGCTCACCGAAGTGCTGCACGAAGGCAAACAGCCGCAGGTGCTGGAGGAGTCGGTCACCAGTGATTCAATGCTTGGCAAGGCTCTGAACACACTGCTGCACAACATGACTGGCAAAGCGCAGCCCTCGACAAAAGATGGTGATGACTTCACCCAAGGCTACCGCAACCGCTTCCTCGCCACCCCCTGGGCCGTGCCCTACCGCCCGCCGCTGGAACACCCCAAACCCAAGGTACTGGGCAGCCAGACCGCCGTGGTCACGGGACCTACCGGCGAAGAAATTCACTGCGACGAATATGGCCGGGTGAAAGTCCAGTTCTTCTGGGATCGCGAAGGTCAGGCCGACGAGAAAACCAGTTGCTGGCTACGCGTCAGTTCCAGCTGGGCCGGTGACCGCTACGGCGCCATCACCATCCCGCGCATCGGCATGGAAGTGCTGGTCACCTTCCTCGAAGGCGACCCTGATCAGCCCCTGGTCACCGGCTGTCTGTACCACGCCGAACACGTCGTGCCCTACGACCTGCCGGCAAACAAGACCCGCAGCGTGTTCAAAACCCTGAGCAGCCCCGGCGGTGGCGGCTACAACGAACTGCGCATCGAGGATCGCAAGGGCGCCGAGCAGATCTACGTGCATGCCCAGCGCGACTGGGACGAAAACATCGAGCACGACCAGAAGATCCGTGTCGGTAACGAGCGCCACGACACCGTGGAGAAGAACAGCTACACCGAGCTGATGGCTGAGGAACACCTCACCGTCATCGCCGACCGCAAGGTCGAAGTCAAACCGCAGGATCACCTGACGGTGGGCACCGACCAGCACATCAAACTCGGCACCGCACAACTGACCAAGGCCGGCCGCGAGATCCACCTCAAGGCCGGACAGAAAATGGTCATCGAAGCCGGCATCGAACTGACCATCAAGGCCGGCGGCAGCTTTATCAAACTCGACCCCGGCGGCATCACCATCTCCGGCCCGCTGGCCAGGATCAACGCCGGCGGTTCGCCAGGCAAGGGCTCGGGGCTCAAGATCAAACCGCCCGTGCTGCCGGGCGCGGCCGATAGCGACAAGGCGGGGAGTTTGTTGGAGCAGGCGGTTGGTAATGCGCTGACGCCCAAGGCAAAACCCAAACGCACGCTGAATTTCTCCGGTTAACAGGGACAAGCACGGGGTCATCTTCACGCCCGTGAATAAGGATTATCACCATGGCAGACAACAAACCGATCAATTGGGCCTATCCGTTCAAGACCGCCGGCGAAGACAGTAAAGAAGTCAGCGATCCGCAGATATATATCGATGCCTTGGCCAAAGCCAAAGATGGCTTCTATCCCATGGGGGCCAATGGTCTTTGGCATGGTGGCGTGCATTTCGACGCAGGTAGCGCCGCACTGCTCGATCAGAGCGCAATCCGCTGCATTGCCGATGGCGAGGTGATTGCCTATCGCATCGATGACAAGTATCCCGAGACGCCCTACGCAGCCACGAGCCAGCCTGGCATGGGGCCAGAGCCGGTGGGCGCCAAGTATTCAACGGGTTTCGTGTTGGTCAGGCATCACCTGGTGCTGCCGCCTGTACCTACACCTAGCGCTCCTAGCGGGGAGACAAGCGACAGCACAACGGCAGCAACGCCTACAAACACCGCCTCGCCAGCCGCTGCGGTCGCAGAAACCGCACCGGCCAGCGAAGGACTGACTTTTTACAGTCTGTACATGCACCTGCTCGACTGGGTCGGCTATCAGGCCACCAGTGCCCCTAAACCCGCCGAGTTCCTCGCGCCGACCTGTTATGCGGTCAAGTCCACCACCAATGATTCACTTGTGGGCTTGCGGATACGTGCTTTGACCGAGGATGGAACGAGCGAGGTGCTCGCCTTGCTCCCCAAGGGCTGTAAAGTCACGCTGGGTGAAACGCACAGCATAAAGTCCCAATACAAAAGGCTACTTAGCATCGATGAAGGCTCGGCTATACCCGCCTTACCGGCAGATACTGTCGGCTGGGTGTATGAGCCTGAACTGACCGGCAACACCGTGGCGGATAAAGCAACGGACACCGAACCTACGCTTGCCCTCAGCCATCAGGGCTTGAATGTGCGCCGCGAAAGTAACCGTACCGGCACCATCATTGGCGTATTGCCGCGTGGTGCAACACTCAAGGTGGGCGAGAAACAGAGAAGCGGTTATTGCAAGGTGCTGGAGGTCATGGACTATCGGGGCGTACCTGTACTGCCCAACGGGCCGGACGGCAAACCGCAGGGCTATGTGTACTTCGATGAACTCGAAACTCAGCACGGTGCCCCGAGCGTTATAGGCAGTGTTCACATTTTGCCCAAGCCTTACGCGATCAACGCCGGTGAACTGGTAGGGCATATAGGCAAGTACCAGAACCAAGACGAAGGCACAGCCAAGAAACGCCTGCACCTGGAAGTGTTCACCAGTGAGGACGTCCCGGCCTTTATCGAAAAAAGCCGTGCTATCGGGGAAAAGCTGCCGGATGAACAGAAGACCCTGATCAAGGTGGAAAAGGGCTCGAAGATCGCCCAGCCCGCCGCCGCCGATACCCAGGTTGAAGCGAACGTGGACGTGCGCCTCTGCAGCGACTCCCCCAAGGCCGGTTGCTGGGCCAAGGTGCAGAAGTACGCCATCTGCAACGCCGACAAGAACAGCGAACTGGGCAGTTATAACTCGACAAAGCTTACCTACACGCTAGGCGCTGCGCAGAAGACAACCCTGGCAACCCGAATGGGTGTTGATGCAGCGGATATGCCGGATCAGGTCGACTTTCTCAAGGTGTATTCCAACTCGGTCGAAGGGGGCGACCCTCACGATTACGAGAGCGGCAACATCCCCACGACCCATCCATGGCGCAAAATCGGTGCTGTGGTCGGAAAACCCTTTTGGGTCAAACGATCTGCACTGAACGCCCAGGGCCAGCGCAGTAATACAGCCGGCTCGCTCGATGCCTGGACGGAGTTCCCCCTGCATAGCGGTCTGGAAGGTAAAGCCAGTGGTTACGTACGCATACTGCCCGCGGGTTCCTGGGACGCCTTGCCCGATGAGCGCAAAGCCATCGACGCTGAACAAGCACGCTGGTGGTACGTCACCGTCGGTGACATGGAAGGCAACGACATCTCCGGTTGGGCGCCAGAAAAAGACCTGATCGTCACACGTCACTCCCCCTGGGAATGGCCAGGCTTCAGCACCCTGCAAGACACTCTCTCGCTGGACGCCCACCTGGCAAGAACCCTCGACGCCACCGGGCGCGCCAAGGAAGAGGAAACTACAAGCTACGCGGCACTGATCGAAGAAGCCGAGCGCGGCCCCATCCTCAGCAAGCTATACGAGATCATTGATCAGCCCGATGAAAAGGGCGTCCGCGATAACAAGCTCACTCCAGAGGAATTTAAGGCTGCCCTCGCCAAACCTTGGTTGGCACAGCAGCTTTCCCTGTTGATCAGCCAGCATGAAAGTGAATGGTTCTGGAACGAGAGCAAATGGAATCAGCTAGACAAGCTGATGGAGCACACGCCGGAAGATCCGAATCCTCAGTGGGTACGCGAGAAGGAGCGGATTAAAACGCTTAGCTGGTGGAAGGAGTTTGCAGGGCAACCAGGGATAGCGGCGGATGGGGTGGCTTGGCATTTCCAGCCGATAGGACTTACAAGTAACTTTTATACCTCCGCAGGAGAGGAAATAACAGTTCCATTTCTTGAGAAAATGCTCGGTAAAACTGGCGACTGGTTTACTGGTCGAGGAGGGCCGAGAGGGTTTGCTAAAATGTTTGAAGAGAACTACCCCGGTATATATAAGTTCGACAAGCATGAGTTTGTGAAGATGCTAAATGCGGCTTTGTCAAAGTATGAGATTACAACTGGCTATCAGAAAGCTCACTTTGTGGCCCAATGTTTTCATGAATCTGCACATTTCGAGACCACAATTGAGTTTGACTCTGGGGAGGGGTACAACCCTGGGGTGCACCCGAAGGCGGAATTGAATGGGAACACCGCTATTGGTGACGGCCCAAAATATAAGGGTAAAGGGCTAATACAGCTTACTTGGAAAAATAATTACGGGAGATACTCTGACTATCGAGGCGTAGACTTTGTCGCCAATCCAGATTTAATCGCATCTGATATGTTTAATGCGATAGATGCTTCCTGCTGGTTTTGGCGTAACAATGGTGGGGTTTACAAAAAGTATGATGCCAAAGGGGATATTAATGTGCTAATAGAGCATGAAAAAAATAATGTTTCCTTGGTGACGTTGGCCGTCAATGGCGGCGATAATGGTTTGATTGAAAGAAAATCCATTTTTGAAAAAATAAAAAAAGAATGGGGGCTAAAGTGAGAAGAATAGAAAGCTTTCTTAAGTGTTTTAATGTGAAGCTTAAATGTACTGCTGGCTCCCTATTTGTTTCTCTTCTTCTTTCAGTTGGGGTCTATGCTTATGCAGAAGGAAAAACTGAGGTCTCAGATACTAGGAATAACTTAAAGCTGCAGATCACTGGAGAATCATCTTTACTTTCAATCCAAGACTGTGATTTTTCAGAGTGTAAAGATGTAAGATTGCCCGCTAGTTTTTTGAAATCCTTTAATGAGGGCTACTCAAATATATACATAGAAGATGTAACATCTGACGGCCATCCAGAAGTAATATTAACTGGCCCTGAGCATGGGGTAGTTAATATTTGCTCTAAAATATATATCTACCATGGAGGGGGGGGAGAGCTTAAAGAAATAACTGGATTTAAGCATCAAATATGTAACTACCGGATTAAGAATGGTCGTCTAATCAGCAGCTATCGAAGTGAGGCGAAATGGCATGAAGACGTTTATTTGGTATCAGGCGATAAAATTGCTTTGGAGCTTTCAGATAGCTGCATAGGTTGTGACGAGGTAAATAGAACTATCTATTTACCTGATGGCGAGACAGAAAAAATGATGGTTTCAAGTGATGCGGACTATACACTCAGAAAGCCTATCTTTAGTAAAATTATTGCGGATCGGGCTGCGCTATATGGAGGGCCTGATGCAAGCAAAAAAACTAAAATGTACCTAATAAAAAATGACAGTGTCGCGCTTCTTGATTTCAGGGAGACAGAAAGTAGCACTAGGTATTGGTATAAGGTGAAATATATTACCAATAAAGGGAAAGAAATAAAGGCATGGGTGATATGCGATAGTCTTGAATATTGCAAATAGTACAGTGCGCTGAAAGTGACAAATTTGCTTTTCAATAAGGCCTGTTGATTTTATAGTGTGTTATATTCTATACCGTAGCTTTGTTGATGCCAATGTCAATCAATACATACTAAGCATACCGCCGGCATGCTAAAAAATATCGAAGGCAAGTGCTATGGCTATGATGCTGGGCTGGTGCGTAGCAGCAGCTTTCCCTTTATCTAAAATAATGTAAATTTGCTAACTGATGATGATCAGAGCAGCAGTGGATTCTGCTCCGCTCGGTTTTAATGTCGAAGGCTCTGGCGCTATCGGCTGGGCGTACTACGATATTTAGAATCACCAGTTGCTTAACACTTCGGCTGAGTTAGAAGAGTCGTAACCTTTGGCTTTTGAGCAGCACTACGCGGATTAGCGTGAGTGCTATATTTGTGCAAGCTGATGGTTTTCTATCGCAATCCTGTTTTCATATGAGTTTCCCGGTTGTGGTATTTTATTAAGGTTTCTGATGCTGTGAAATGTGCAAAGTAAACTCAATAACAATTGTTTTTCGGAAGCTACTGTTGATTGCATTAGTGTTTTGCGTGGCTGTAATAAGCGCATACGCTGAAAGCATCAAGCAACAGTTTATGGCGCAAAGTCTTTCCTGAAAGCTACCTATGAGTGATTTCCAGTGTTGTCGCAAATTCGGAGGCGAATGTGGGTGGTAACTTACTTCCAGCCAAAAACCGAATTCGTAACTTTAAACTCACTGATAACAAGTTTGTGCGTATCAAGACTGATTGACGATTCCTCAAGAGGTTTCTGAAAGAAAGGAAGCTGCTCAATATTTTTTGAAAGAGCGCTATTTACCTACCGCCTCCAGCGCATTCGTCAACGCCCCAGCCTCCTTGAACGCCCTCTGCTCTTCCAACTTCCCATCCTCCAACTGCAACCACAGCACTTCACCTTCGCTAGCCTGATAACGCGGGGCGATGCGGGCGTCGCGGTCGAGGAGGATGCGGTAGTTGTAGTCGCGCATCTTCGGCAGGGCAAACAGGGTGGCGATGACGCTGGGCATGCGGCTGATGTCGGCGAGGAAGACCGCCTGGCGCTCGTCCAGGTAGCCCTTGGGTTTGCCTTCCAGTGCAGCGTTGACTAGCTTGGCGCCGTCCATGTCGCGGGCGACCAGCAGGATGCGGGTCTCGTCATTCAGGGTGTAGGGCACGTCATGCTGATCCAGCAGCGTCCAGGGTGCCAGGCGTTCGCCGGGCTCCAGAGCCAGTACGGCGGTAGACAGCAGGCACAGCAACAACAGGGCGGCAGCTTTCATGCGCAGACTCCAGAGCGATCAGTAGAGGTCTTCGTCGGTCACCAGACGCACTTCGCCCGCTTCCATGGCATAGGCGGCGTCGGCCAGGTCGTTGCTGACCTGCTCCACCTTCAGCTCGCCACTGACCCACAGTGGGGCGTAGATGTCCTCGAGCGGGATGCCCTTGGGATAGCGCACCAGTACCAGCTGGTTGGGCGGCGGTGGTGGCACGTGGATGCAGGCGCCCGGATAGGGCACCAGGAAGAACAGGGTGCTGTTGCCTTTCTCGTCGTTCTCCAGCGGTACCGGGTAGCCGCCCAGGCGAATGGCCTTGCCGTCGAGTTCGGGCACGGTCTTGGCGGAGTACATCACTGCCGGCAGATCCTGATCCTGCTGGCGCAGGCCGCCCTCGCTGTAGAAGGTGCTGTCGCCTTCAGGACTGTCGTGGCTGATCTCGGGCATTTCCTCGAGGGCCTTGCGGTCTTCGGGTGGCATCAGGTCGAGCCAGTCGGTTTCCGGCAGTTCGGCGTGGGCCAGGCCGGTAAAAAAGAGCAGGGCGAGCAGCAGGTGGCGCATGGGGTATGGCATCTCGTGGCGGCGTTAACGAGGAGCCGACAAGTCGGCTCCTGCCCGTAATGCTGTTCACATAAGCAATGGTCGGACGCGATTAGTCTCCTCGCCCCTTTGGGGAGAGGGTTAGGGAGAGGGGAAAACTGGCAGTTTTGCGGTGTTTTCAGCCCTCTCCCCCAGCCCCTCTCCCATAAATGGGAGAGGGGAGCCAAGCGTTTGCAACCTTAAGTGAACGGCATTCGGCTCCTGACCTGGGCTTGTCAGCCCTTCTTGATCGCGCCGTAGATTACCAGCAGAACGATGGCGCCGATCACTGCGCCGATAAAACCGGCGGCCTGTCCGGCCTGGTAGATGCCCAGCGCCTGGCCGCCATAGGTAGCGGCGATGGAGCCGCCGATGCCGAGCAGGATGGTCATGATCCAGCCCATGCTGTCATCGCCAGGTTTGAGAAAACGTGCGATCAACCCGACGATCAGGCCGATGAAGATGGTGCCGATAATGCCCATTGGCGTGTCTCCTTGATGAGTGCCGCTCGTGCGGCAGGCCCGTCATGGGACAAGTCAATGGGGCTATCGGTTCGCCTCGTCTGGCGGCAGAACGCCATAGCGGTGGTAGATCAGGGCAACTTCGCCCTCTTCACGCATGCGTTGCAGCTCAGCGCCCAGGTGGTCGTAGAGCTCGCGCCGGTCGCTCTGGTAGCGTTTCAGCGACGCGCCGAAATGGTTGCCCAGTACCTGCTGGTGGGCGTAGTGCGCATAGCTGTAGGCGCGAAAGTTCATGGCCTGGAATTGCGCCTCCATCGGTACGGCGTCGAGCACTGCGATGGTGTCCAGGCGCCCAGCCCGGAACATCGCGGCCAGTTGCGCATCGTCGCTGGCATAGGCGCGACCGAGCATGTCATCGCTGTCGAAAGGTTCGAAATAGGCCGTACCGCGTTTGACACCCAGAGACAGGTCGTACAGATCCTCGTAGCGGCTCAGTCTGGCCTCTTCCCCCGGGCGCACGACGAAGCGAACGTTCAGTTGCTGATTGCCGATGCTGGGCAGGAAATGGATGTACTCGCGGCGTTGTTGAGTGAGCAATACGCGCGGTACCAGGTCGACTCGTCCGGAGCGCAGGTCGTCAAGACTGCGCAGGAAGGGCGCTTCACGCCACTGCAGCTCTACCCCGACACGGTGTGCGGCCGTTTCCAGTACGCTGATCAGTGGGCCGCTGGGCAGGCCGTCGACAGCACGCATCTCCGGTGGCCGTTCGCGAAAGTCGACGCGCAGCACCTCTTGCGCGCCAACGCAGGTCAGCGTGAACAGTAGAGGCAGTAAGGAAAGAAGACGCTTCATGGGGGGCTCTTGAACGACCACCGTCGTTCAAGAGTCTAGCTGCGAATCGATCTGTCAGTCTGCGGCGATCAACGCCTGAACGTCGGCGATACGCGCATCCAGGCTGGCGCGGTCGGCGCAACGCAGGGTGGCATGACCGACCTTGCGTCCGGCCTTGAAGGCCTTGCCGTAGTGGTGCAGATGGCAGTCGGCAACGCTGATCACCTTGTCCACCGGCGGCACCGAGCCGATGAAGTTGAGCATGGCGCTCTCACCCAACTTGGCGGTGGAACCCAACGGTAGGCCGGCGACGGCGCGCAGATGGTTCTCGAACTGGCTGCACTCGGCGCCTTCGATGGTCCAGTGCCCGGAGTTGTGCACGCGCGGGGCGATCTCGTTGGCCTTGAGGCCGCCGTCCACCTCGAAGAACTCGAAGGCCAGCACGCCGACGTAGTCGAGCTTGTCCAGCACGCGGCCGACGTAGTCCTCGGCCAGCGCCTGCAGAGGATGATCGGTGCTGGCAACGGACAGGGCGAGGATGCCGCTGTCGTGGGTGTTATGCACCAGCGGGTAGAAGCGCGTTTCACCGTCACGGGCGCGCACGGCGATCAGCGACACCTCGCCGGTGAAGGACACGAAGCCTTCGAGGATGCACGGCACGCTGCCCAGTTCGGCGAAGGCGCCAGTGACGTCTTCGGGCTTGCGCAGGACTTTCTGGCCCTTGCCGTCATAACCCAGGGTGCGGGTCTTCATCACCGCCGGCAGGCCGATGCTGGCCACCGCGGCGTCCAGATCAGCCTGCGACTGGATGTCGGCGAACTCGGGGGTGGGGATGCCCAGCTCGCGGAACATGGACTTCTCGAACCAGCGATCGCGGGCGATGCGCAGCGCCTCTGCACCCGGATAGACCGGCACGAACTGCGAGAGGAAGGCGACGGTTTCGGCCGGCACGCTCTCGAATTCGAAGGTGACCAGGTCGACCTCGTCGGCCAGCTGGCGCAGGTGATCCTGATCGCCATAGTCGGCGCGGATATGCTCGCCGAGCGCCTGGGCGCAGGCGTCCGGCGCCGGGTCGAGGAAGGCGAAGTTCATGCCCAGCGGGGTGCCCGCCAGGGCCATCATGCGGCCCAGTTGGCCGCCACCGATCACACCGATTTTCATAACAAAGCCCCTTTTCAGCAGGTGGCGAGACCAAGCATTTGAACGCTGCGCGCAGCGCAGGAAGCGGAGTTTACGCCGGTAAATGAGCATTCCGAGCAGCGCACGGCGTTCAAATGCGCCGTGTCGCAGCCCCTGATGGAATGGGCTTCAGGCCTCGCGCGGGTCCGGATTGCTCAGTACCGTATCGGTCTGTTCCTGACGGAACTGCTTCAGCGCCGCATGTAACTGCGGGTGCTGGTGACCGAGGATGCTGGCGGCCAGCAGGGCGGCGTTGACCGCACCGGCCTTGCCGATGGCCAGGGTGGCGACCGGAATGCCGGCCGGCATCTGCACGATCGACAGCAGCGAGTCGACACCCGAGAGCATCGACGACTGCACCGGTACGCCGAGCACCGGCAGGTGGGTCTTGGCCGCGCACATGCCCGGCAGGTGAGCGGCGCCACCGGCACCGGCGATGATCACCTGAATGCCGCGTGCTTCAGCCTCTTCGGCGTACTGGAACAGCAGGTCCGGAGTGCGGTGGGCGGAGACCACCTTGACCTCGTGGGGGATGCCCAGCTTGTCCAGCATCTCGGCGGTGTGGCTAAGGGTGGACCAATCGGACTTGGAGCCCATGATCACGCCAACCAGTGCGCTCATCGTCGTGCCTCTTTTCTCGGGCGCCTCGCGGCGCATCAAAAACCAACAAGCCACGCGGGCGGGCCAGCGTGGCTTGTCATGATTCGTTGGCCGGGTGCTGCCGGCCGGAGGCCGCGCAGTATAACGCAAAGCCACTGCTGGCGGGCAGTGGCGATGACCGTTTGTCATGCAAGCTGTGGCAGAGGATGAAAACCGCCTAAACCTTGCTCTGGAGCAATGCCGGTGCGGGCTGCGCGCGCACACTGGACAGACACTCGCATGCAAGAGGAACCGCGCATGAACCGGACCATGAAAGCCGCAGTCGTCCACGCCTTCGGGCAGCCGCTGCGTATCGAGGAGGTGAAAACCCCGCTGCCTGGCCCCGGGCAGATTCTGGTGAAGATCGAGGCCTCGGGCGTCTGCCATACCGACCTGCACGCCGCCGAAGGCGACTGGCCGGTGAAGCCGAGCCTGCCATTCATTCCCGGCCACGAAGGGGTCGGCTACGTGGCGGCGGTCGGCAGCGGCGTCACGCGGGTCAAGGAGGGCGACCGCGTCGGCGTGCCCTGGCTGTACACCGCCTGCGGCTGCTGCGAGCACTGTCTGACCGGCTGGGAAACCCTGTGCGAGAGCCAGCAGAATACCGGCTACTCGATCAACGGTGGCTACGCCGAATACGTGCTGGCTGACCCGAACTACGTCGGTATTCTGCCGAAGAACGTCGACTTCCTCGAGATCGCGCCGATCCTCTGCGCCGGCGTGACGGTATACAAGGGTCTCAAGGAAACCAGGGCGCGCCCCGGTCAGTGGGTGGCGATCTCCGGTATTGGCGGCCTCGGCCACGTTGCCGTGCAGTATGCCCGCGCCATGGGCCTGCACGTGATTGCGGTGGACGTTGACGACGCCAAGCTGGAACTGGCGCGCAAGCTTGGCGCCAGCCTGACCATCAACGCGCGCAAGGAAAACCCTGCCGAGGTGGTGCAGCGCGATATCGGCGGCGCTCACGGCGTGCTGGTCACCGCGGTGTCCAACGCCGCCTTCGGCCAGGCCATCGGTATGGCACGCCGACACGGTACGGTGGCCCTGGTCGGCCTGCCGCCGGGTGATTTCCCTACGCCGATCTTCGATGTGGTGCTCAAGGCCATCACCATCACCGGCTCGATCGTCGGCACTCGCGCCGATCTGCAGGAAGCGCTGGATTTCGCTGGCGAGGGGCTGGTCAAGGCCACGGTGCACAGCGACAGCCTGGACAACATCAATGGCATCTTCGATCAAATGCGCGGTGGGCAGATCGAGGGGCGGGTGGTGCTGCAGTTCTGATTCGAGCAAGGCCACGGATTGGCAACTTTCCTACAGAACGGACGCGGACGGGCGCACAGATCGCCGCCAGGCAGCGGGCTATACTGTGCGCTCTTCATCCGAACAAGGACGTGTCGTCATGAAACAGTACGTTTCGCTCGTTGCCCTCTCCGTGCTTTCCCTTCAAGCCGCTGCGCTGGATCTGGCCAAGCACCCGCAAGTCTTCGATGCCGGCCAGGGCGTGAGCCTGGCGCTGGCCCCTTCTGCCGACGGCAAGCAGGCGCTGGTGCAGGTGCGCGGCATCAATCACCCGCTCGACGAAGTGGTGTTTCTTACCGACGTTCGCGAGCTGGGCAACGAGCAGCGCGACTATGGCATCCGCCTCGATGGCCGCGACTACAACCTGCTGAACAAGCGCCGCGCCTGGAGCGGCGAGAGCTACCAGCTCAACCTGCCGAACACCCAGGGCTTCGAGCTCAGTTACAACGAGGACAAGACCAAGGCACTGAAGCCGAAGGACCTCCTGGCGATTTACCAGAAGCAGGAGAAGGATGGCCTGCAGGCGCGCCTCGCCGCCTTCGACCGCAAGCAGCGTGTTGCCGATTACAGCGCGCGCCTGCAGGAGATCGACGGCGAAGCCTCCAAGGCCTGCGCCACCCCGCTGAGCACCAAGGTGGACTGGAGCGCGATGTCCGATGAGCAACTGATCGGCCTCAGCGTGCCGAGTTTCTGCGGTGAGGTGGTCAACCAGATGGCCTACCTGTGTGGCAAGGACGACCGCTACAAGGCAGAGGCCAAGACCCTCAAGGGTGTCGACTGCCGTTTCGGCGAAAGCATGAAGTTGCGCGAGCAGGACGGCCAACTGCAGTTCACCACCCTCAAGGATGAACCGAATCAGGGCGACTTCATCAACGCCATTCTGCGTAATCGCTGATCCTCTCGGGCGGGCCACGGCCCGCCGCCTCGCGGCATATTTCTTGCGTTCCTTTGCGTTATCACGCTGACGGAACGCATCATGCTGCACGCCCCACTGACCACCCTGCATGTGGTTTCCCTGATCCTCCAGCGCTTCGCCGAGCAGCCCGAGCTACGCCCGCAATTGCTGGCTGGGAGCGGCATCGGTGCGGCTGATCTGGACAATGCCGACGCGCGCATCACCCGGGTGCAGGAGCTGCAGGTGTGCGCCAATGCCCTGGCCCTACGTGCTGATCTGGGGCTCGACCTGGGGCGCAGCCTGCATGTTTCCTCCTATGGGCTGCTGGGTTACGCCGCGCTGTCGGCTGCCACCTTTGGTGACGCCTGGCGTCTGTTGCTGCAGTACCCGGCGCTACTCGGTACCTATTTTCGCCTCGACATGCAGGTGGAAGGCGAGCTGGCCTGGATCTGCGCCAGCGGCTACCGTGATGCCGAGGCGCTGGAAGTGTTCAACGTGGAGATGTGCCTGGCCTCGCTGAAGCTGATCGGTGACGAACTGCTACGCCAGCCGCTGTCATTGGAAGGCGCCGAGTTCACCTACGCTCGGCCAGACTACGTCTCGCGCTATGCGCAGAGCTTTCCCTGTCCGCTGCGTTTCGAGGCGCAGCGCAATGCTTTCGCCTTTCCCGCCGCGTTGCTTGAGCGCCGGCTACCGCTGGCCGACAGCGTGACCCACGGCGACATGGTGGAACGCTGCCGCCGTCTGAACGCCGAGTTCAGCAGCCGTCAGGCCTGGCTGGAGCGGGTGCGCCAGTTGCTCGCCGCGCAGTTGGCCGAGCCGCCGGGGTTGGAGAACCTGGCGCAGCAGATGCACTGCTCGCCGCGTACCCTGCGCCGTCACCTGCAGGAGTTGGGTACCAGCTACCAGGGCTTGCTCGACGAGCTGCGCTTCGAACGCGCCAAGGCGCTGCTCAGCGAGGAGCAATGGCCGGTGTACCGTATCGCCGAAGTGCTCGGTTTCAGCGAAACCGCCAGTTTCCGCCACGCCTTCCAGCGCTGGAGCGGCGTGCCGCCGAGCCGCTTTCGCGCGTAGCTCGGATGTAATTCGGGCTACCGGGCTGGTGCGCACGGCACACCGACTCCTTACTCCTCCGCCTGCACGTTGCGGTACATCTGCAGCCGCGCTGCTTCATGCAAGCCACGGCTTAGCGCCAGCAGGCGCTGGAATTCCTCGGGGTAGTGTTCGGCAACGTTATCTCGCGGGGTCGGCGAGCGCAGGTCGTGCAGGGTTGGCGAGCTGCCGTGGTGTTGCATCTGCACGAGAAAATCTCGGGTTACCGCGCCGATCACCGGGAAGGTGCCTTCCTGCAGCACCAGCGGCACCACGCGTTCGCCTTCCGGCGCTGGCAGTTGCAGGTCGCGACCGAGTCCGCCGTTGTCGAAGGGCACACCGACCAGCCCGGCCACCGTCGGCAATAGGTCGGCGAGGCCCACGGCTTTGTCGAACTCGCGCGGCGCCAACCATTTCGGTGCGTGGATCAGCAGCGGCACGTTGTTGCTCTCCAGCCCCAGTTGCTCGAAGGCTGGCGCCATGTGCGGGATCTGGCTGATGCGGGTGTTGTGGTCGCCGAAGAAGACGAAAATGGTGTCGTCGTAAAAACCTTGCTCCTTGGCCAGCTCCATCAGGCGCCCGATATTGAAATCCAGCAGGCGCACCGCGTTGTACTGCTCGACGCTGCGCGATCCGGCCTGCTGCACCTGCTCCAGCGGCAGGTCGAGCGACTCGAAGCCGTCGTTGTCCTTGGGGATGGTGAAGGGCCGGTGGTTGCCGGAGGTTTGCAGGTAGGCGAAGAACGGCTTGTCCTTGGGCAGGGCGCCGAGAATCTGCGAACTCTCCTTGAAGAAATCCAGGTCGGAGATACCCCACACGTCCACCTGCGGCGACTGCCAGTGGCGTTCCTCATAGAGTTGCACGCCGTCGATACTCTGGCGGATCAGCGCATTGATGTTGGCCCAGCCGGCGTTGCCGCCGATCATGTAGAACTTCTCGTAGCCTGGCAGGGCGTTGATCAGCGTGCGTTGACGGGCGATCAGCGGGTTGCGCGTCGCCGTCTCCTGGCGCGACACATCGGGGATGCCGGTGATACTCGCCCACACCGTCTTGGCAGTGCCGGTCACCGGCACGTAGAAGTGGCGGAAGAACCAGCTCTCCTTGGCCAGACGATCCAGATTCGGCGTCGGGTTCAGCGGGTTGCCGTAGGCCCCAACGGCGCTGGTGCCGAGAGACTCGAGCATGACGAAGACCACGTTGGGCGGGCGCTCGGCCTGGATGCGGTGCGCATGCAGCGGCTGGTTGCGGAAGAAGTTCAGCGCCTGCGCATCGCGCTCGCTGACGCCCAGGTAATCGGCCACCACCTCGTAATGCTCGCGCGTGGCGGTCTCGTCGAAGGCGGCGGGTTCGAGCTTGAGGGTGTCGAAGAGAAACAGCGCCGGATTGATCCCGAGCGCGCCGATCTGGCTGTTGCCGCTGTAGAAGGCGTCGCTCCAGCGCAGCGGCACCGGGTTCTCCAGGTTCAGCGCGCTGGCGCGGCCGAGCAGGCCGAAGAACACCAGCACGCCCACCACCGCCACACCGCCGATTGCCGGCAACACGCCGACTCGTCGTGCTTGCGGTCGATCCAGGGTGACGCGCTCCAGGCGCAGCAGCGCCCAGGCCCACAGCGCCACACCGGCCAGCCAGGCCAGGGTTATCCACAGCACTGGGTAGGTCTGCCAGAGCATGCCGGCGGAGATCTGTGCATCACCGGCAAAGCGCAGCACCGTGGCGTTGAGTCGTACACCCAGGTAGGCGTAGTGGCCGAAGTCGATGATGTACAGCAGGCCCAGCGCGGCCACGGTCAGCAGCAGATAGCCGCGCAGCAGCCAGCGCACAGCGCGAAAACGCGCCAGGCGCAGCCTGGGCAGTGCCAACAGGAGGCCCACCGGCAACATCAACAGCAGGGCCAGGCGCAGGTCGAAGCGCAGGCCGATGCCGAGAGTAGGCAGCACATCCGGTTCGCTGATGCTTTCGACAGCGGAGAAACCCAGCAGAAACAGCCCGCGCAGGGCAGCGAAGAGTACGAACAGCAGCGCCGTCAGGCCTGCCAGGTAATGCAGGCGGCGTGATTTCAGCCAGCTCATGCGAGTTTCCTTGTCGGTCTGGCCAGCAGCCAGCGCACAGCGGCGCTCAGCAGCGCGCCCAGGCTGTAGAGGGCCAGGTAGGGGTCGATCAGGTAATCCCAGTAGTTTTCCGAGGCACCCAGGCGCAGGGCGAAGGCCAGGGTCGCCAACACCAGCGCCAGGGCGCCAAGCCAGCTGCGCTGGAGGATCAGCACCGCGCACAACAGGCCCAGTACCAGCAGCATCGGTCGGGGTTCGAAGCCGAGCTGGTAAGGGTCGGCATAGTTCAGGCCCAGCGCCGCCGGGTAGAGCAGCATGGCCAGGCCGGCGAACAGCGCCAGGCTGGCCAGGCGATCACGGGCGCCGGCGTGCGACAGGCCAAAACGGCATAGCGTCGCCCAGCCAAGCAGCACCAGGCTGGCCACCGACAGGTCGCCGATATAGGTGCGCAACTGCAGCGCCAGGCTGATGCCTTGGACCGGCACCAGGCTGAGCAGCAGGCAACCCGCCAGCAGGATGCCGCGCTGCGTCGCAGTGCGCGTCAGGCGCGCGAAGATCAGGAACGCGAGCAGGGTGAAGGCCAGATGCGGCAGCCAGAAATCAGTCATGTGGGCGGCGCTCCGAGAGCCAGGCCTCGTTGAAGCTCAGGTGCTTGATGAACATGTCGTTCCACGAATACACCAGGTGGTAGGCGCCTTTGCGGTCACGGGTGAAGTAGGGGTATTCGTAGTCGAAGGTGCAGCCCTTGGCGCTGCACATGCGCGCGCTCACTCGTTCGAGGAACTGCGCCTGCTGCTCCGGCTTGCCGCCGCTGGCGCGGAATTTTTCACTGACCACGGCCGGGAATTCATCTTGCGCAATCGGTTCGCCCCAGGGGTTAGGGCTTTCGTCGAGTTCGCCGAGAGTGCGCCAGTTGGCCAGGTTGGCGTCGGTGGCATAAAGGGTCAGGCGAAAGCGCCCGTCTTCGAGGTCGTTCATCGCCACCAGCAAGCTGCCGTCTGGGCGACCGACCGCCGCCAGGGACGAGTTGGGGTTGCTCGGCTCGACCGGCTGCGGATGGCTCCAGCTGCGCCCGGCGTCTTCGCTGTAGCTGGCCAGCACGCGGTGATGCTCCTCGCCGGCATAGCGCAAAAGGGCCACGGCGCGGCGTTCGCCCAGCGCCACCACGGTCGGTTGCAGGGAGTCTCGCCCCTTGCCGATGCGGTACTTGCCCAGTACTTCGCCTGCGGCGCTCAGGTGCAGGTATTCGGGAAACTTGCCGAGAAACTCGTGATACACCGGCAGGCCGATGCTGCCATCGGCGTGGAACACCGGCGCGGCACGCACCAGCGTGCTGATGTTGAGAAAGGGGCTGGTGACCAGTTGCCGGGGCGCCGACCAGGTTTCGCCAAGGTCGTCGGAAACCATGGCATTGACCGCGCTACCGGCCCATCCGCCGAGCGACACCGAGACGTAGAACAACCACAGGCGGTTGTCCGGCGCCAGGCTGATGACCGGATTGCCCAGTTTGCGGATGTGCTTGCCGACCGCGCGCTGGGTCGACTCGCGACTGGCCAGCACACGCTCGGCGCTCCACTGGCCGCTGGCGGCATCGAAGCGCGCGGCGCGAATCTGTACGTCGGCGGCGCCTTCGCGAGTACCGGCGAACCAGGCTGCCATCAGATCGCCGCCGGGCAGGCCGGTGATGGAGGCGGAATGAACGAAATCCTCCAGATCGGAGGAGGCGAAGTGTGCGGCCATGGCCGGTGGCGCATAGGCTGGCGCTGGTTGCTGGCTGACGAAGGGCGCCAGTGCGTGCGGGGCAGCACCGAACCAGGCGCAGGCGAACACCGTGGCAGCGCCCAGCAGCAGGGCGCAGGTCTTGAGGCTCGAGGTCATGTTCGGTGGTTCAGGGATGGCTGGGCGAAGCCAGGTGCGAGCTGGCGACTTCTTCTACCGGGTGGGCATCGACCGGGTCGTAGTAGATCTCCAGCTTGCGGCCGTCACGGTCGAAGCCATAGATCTCGTAGCAATTGCCGGGGGTGATGCGGAACTTGGTGATCTGCACGCCCTGGCGCTTCATCTGCTCGCGGAACTGCGACTCGGGCATCCAGGCGCTGCGGTCTTGCCGAGCGCAGTCGGTATCAGCGAGTGCGGCGCTGGATAGTGCAAGCAGTGCGAGCATCGTCAGGGCGCGAACTGGGCGGCGGGCCGGTGTCGACATGCTCGGCATCCTTTGGCGTGGCTGATGGTACGGGGCTTGGCCCCAGGCAGGTTGCCACCATCGGCCGTCAGGCTTAAGAAAAGCTTAAGCATCACGGGTTGTTACATTTGTCTGCCGTGGTGGTGGGGAGATTCATGGCCAGTCCTCCCTGGCGGCGACCTGGCAGGCAGCGTCGCTGCGCGCTGTTAAAAAATCGCTCTCGGCCATTTTTTGGCCATTTCGATCCCCTTTTGGCCGTTGCCAGCGTTCTCGATTCGCTGCCAGCGGGCGAACAATGCAGGCACAACAACGAGCCTGGAGCGCTTTGCATGCTCACCTACTACAGCGATGACCACCACCTGCACCATGGCAAATGCGAGTTGATCGACGGGCAACTGATGCCCTGCTTCGAGAAGCCGCAGCGCGCCGACCATATCCTTGCGCGCGTCAAGGCTCGCCAGCTCGGCGAAGTCCGCGCGCCCAAGGATTTCGGCCTGGCGCCCATCGAGCGGATCCACAGCAAGGCCTACCTGGAATTCTTCAAGGGCGCCTGGGCTCGCTGGCAGGAGCAGGGCGGCAAGGGTGACCTGCTGCCGTTCACCTGGCCGGCACGTACCCTGCGGCGGATGATCCCCAGTGACCTGCACGGCCAGCTTGGCTACTACAGTTTCGATGGTGGCGCACCGATCACTGCCGGCACCTGGCAGGCCGCCTACAGCGCTGCCCAAGTCGCGCTAAGCGCCCAGCAGGAGATTGCCAACGGTGCCCACAGCGCTTTCGCCCTGTGCCGTCCGCCAGGCCACCACGCCGCCGGCGACGTGATGGGTGGCTACTGCTACCTGAACAATGCCGCCATCGCTGCCCAGGCCTTCCTCGACCAGGGCCGCAAGAAAGTCGCCATCCTCGATGTCGACTACCACCACGGCAACGGCACCCAGGACATCTTCTACCAGCGCAGCGACGTGCTGTTCGCCTCGATCCACGGCGACCCGGCCGAGGAATTCCCGTTCTTCCTCGGTTACGCCGACGAACTGGGCGAGGGTGCTGGCGAGGGCTGCAACTTCAACTACCCGTTGCCGATGGGCAGCTCCTGGGAGACCTGGAGCGCGGCGCTGGAACAGGCCTGCCAGCGCATCGCCGACTACGGCGCGGAAGTCGTGGTGGTGTCGCTGGGCGTGGACACCTACATGGAAGACCCGATCTCGCAGTTCAAGCTCGACAGCCCGGATTACCTGGCCATGGGCCGGCGCATCGCCGCGCTGGGCCTGCCGACGCTGTTCATCATGGAAGGCGGCTACGCCGTGGAGGCCATCGGCGTCAACGCAGTCAACGTGCTGGAAGGCTTCGAGGGCGCCTGATCGGCGATCAATCTGCCAAACAAGAGCAACATTTCAGGGGTGAGAAACGATGAAAGTCATCAAACAGATGCTCGGCGCCGCCCTGTGCGGCGCCACCCTGCTCAGCGGCGCGGTGCAGGCCAAGGAGCTGCGCGTATACAACTGGGCCGACTACATCCTCCCGGAGGTGCCCAAGGACTTTCAGAAGGAGTCCGGCATCCAGATCACCTGGGACACCTTCGAGACCAACGAAGCGCTGGAAGCCAAGCTGCTCACTGGCAACTCCGGCTATGACCTGGTGATCCCCTCCAACCAGTTCCTCGAAACCCAGATCAAGGCCGGCGTGTTCGCCCCGTTGGACAAGTCTAAGTTGCCCAACTGGAAGAACCTCGACCCGGTGCTGCTCGGCCTGCTGGAGAAGAACGATCCGGGCAACCAGTATGGTGTGCCCTACATGTACGGCACCGTGCTGATCGGCTACAACCCGGACAAGGTCAAGGCCGCGCTCGGTGAAGACGCGCCGGTTAACAGCTGGGACCTGGTGTTCAAGCCCGAGTACATGGAGAAACTGAAATCCTGCGGCGTGGCCATGCTCGACTCGCCCACCGAGATCATCCCCATCGCCCTGCACTACCTGGGTCTGGACCCCAACAGCGCCAACCCGGCCGACTACGACAAGGTCACCGAACTGCTGCTCAAGGTGCGCCCGTACGTGGCCTACTTCCATTCCGCCAAGTACATGACCGACATCGCCAACGGCGACATCTGCGTGGCCATCGGTTATTCCGGCAGCTTCTACCAGTTCGCCAACCGCGCCAAGGAAGCCGGCAACGGCGTGGTGATCAACTGGCGCCTGCCCAAGGAAGGCGCACCGATCTGGTTCGACACCTGGGCCATCCCCAAGAGCGCGCAGAACGTCGACGAAGCCCACGCCTTCATCAACCACCTGCTCGAACCCAAGGTCATCGCCCCGATCAGCGATTTTCTCGGCTACCCCAACCCCAACGTACCGGGCATGGAACTGGTGGGCGCGGAAATCGCCGACGACCCCGACCTGACCCCGACCCCTGAGCTGCAGAAGTCGCTGTATGTGGTGCAGCCGCTGCCGCAGAAGATCGAGCGCGTGCGTACGCGGGCCTGGACGTCGATCAAGTCGGGCAAGTGAACGGTGGTCGGGCGCCCCACAGGCGGGGCGTTCAGGTCGGCCGATTGAAGCGCCGCCGGTAGGCGCCCGGCGACAGGCCGACGCGTTCCTTGAACAGGCGGCGGAAGGAACTGCCGTCCTCGTAGCCGACTTGTTGGGTGATGCGCTCGAAGTTCTCCTGGCTTGCCTCCAGCAGGTACTTGGCCCGCTCCAGGCGCAGGTTCTGCAGGTACTGCACCGGCGTCTGCCCGGTGGCGTCCTTGAAGCGGCGGATCAGATTGCGCGGGCTCAGGGCGAAGCGCGTGGCGACCTCGTCGAGGCCGATGCGCTCGGCGCTGTGCTTCTCCAGCCAGATCTGCACCTTGAGCACCTCGGCGTCCTGATGCGCCTTGTTGAACGAGGCACTCATGTAGGGCGTCTGCAGGCGCTCGGCGCTGTCGACCAGCAGCTTCTTCGAGCACTCGATGGCCAACTGCGGCGAGGCGAAGCGGCGGATGATGTGCAGCAGCAGGTCGCTGCCGGTGGTGGAGCCGGCCGAGCACAGCAGTTGGCCGTCGTCGGTGACGCTGCGTTCGGCCTGCAGCAGTACCCGCGGAAAGCGCCGGGCGAACTGCTCGCTGAAAATCCAGTGGGTGGTGGCGCGGCGACCGTCGAGCAAGCCGGCCTGGGCGGTGACGAAGGTGCCGGTGCACATGCTGGCGATGTAGCTGCCCTGCGCATGGCGCTCGCGCAGCCAGGCGCTCAGCGGCTCCAGGGCCGGCAGCACGCCGAGGATGTTGAACATGAAGCCGGGCACTATCACCAGATCGCTGTGCGGCACCTCGCTCAGCGCCCGCTGCGGGGTCAGGCGCAGGCCGCCGGTGCACTCGACGGGGGCGCCGTCGAGGGAGGCGCTGTGCACTTCGAACGGCGTCGCCGCCGGGTCGCCGGTGAGAAAGCGCTGCAGCACGTTGGCGCATTCGAGAAACTCCAGTGCCGCCGAGACGCTGGTGGCCGAACAGCGCTCGGCCATCACCACCGTGACCTTCATCCTTCCCGCCCCGCTGGCGGAATTATCCGCCTGTTATTGGTCGTTTTTGCCCATGGTGAGGCACCGCTGCGCTTCCTAGCATGGCCTCACCCGGTCGCCACTGGCGGCCCGCGACCCATCAGGCAGGAGAACAGCGGCGATGAAACATACAGCCTACCGGCTCTTCAAAAAACCCTTCTTCGGACGTTTCATGAAGCCCTGGCGCTGGCCCGAGCAGGTCGATGCCGCACGCTGGCAGCGCCTGTCGCTGACCAGCGAATCGGGGGCCAGCCTGGCCGCGCTGCTGGGTGAGGCGTGCGCGGTGCAGGTGCGCGGTGCGGTGCTGCTGTGCCACCCGATGGGCACCGCGGCCAAGGGCTTCTGGCTCAAGCACGGACATGCCGAGCTGCTGCGCGCGGCCGGTTATCACGTGATGCTGTTCGACCTCAACGGCTTCGGCGAGAGCAGTTCCACCACCATGGACTACCCGCTCGACGTGCTCGCCGCCGGGCAGACGCTGCAGGCGCGCTACCCGGATCTACCGGTGGCGCTGCTAGGCGCCTCGATGGGCGCGGCCATGGGCCTGTGCGCCCTGGCGCTGGCGCAGCATCCGTTCAAGGCGGCGGTGCTGGAGTCGGCCTTTCCCACCCTGTTGCACTTCTGGCGGCCCTATCCGCTGCCGCGCCTGGGCATCCAGCTCAGCCGCCTGGTCTATCCGGCCGGCGAACGTCGCCTGCGCCCGCTGCATGCCGCGCAGCGCCTAGTCGGTCGCCCGCCGCTGCTGCTGATCTACGGCGAGGAGGATCGCCACACCCCACTCGAGGACGGCCAGCAACTGCACGCGGCGCTGACCGCCGCCACCCATTGCGAGTTCTGGCAGGTACCGGGCGCCGATCATACCCTGGCCTATGTCGCCCAGCCGGAGGCCTATGCGCGGCGGGTGCTGGAGTTTCTCGATGGCCAACTGGGCGCCGCGGCAGGTTCCGCCTGTACGGCGGCGTAGTCCGGGGCGTGTATCCCGGTCGCCTGCGGTGCGCATGGCCTAGGCGGCCCCGCGACACCCTACGAGAGCGTGCTGCCGCGACCTAGGCGCCATGCCGTAGGGTGCGCCGCGCGCACCAGCTATCCGGCTCCCGCCGCTCATCTACATGGCCAGGCCACCCTCCAGCTTGCGCCACAGCAAACGCACCGCCGCCTTGCGCACCAGGGCGCAGCGGTACAGGCGGATTTCCAGCGGGATCTGCCAGTGTTCGCCGCCGCAGATCGCCAGCTCGCCACGGCCCAGCTCCGCCGTCACCGACAGCCGTGGCACCCAGGCCACACCCATGCCCTGCAGGGCCATGCTCTTGAGGCTGTCGGCCATGGCGGTCTCGTACACCGTGGTCGAGCGCAGGGCGCGCTGGCGCAGCAGCAGATTGACGGAGCGACCGAGGAAGGCACCGGCGCTGTAGGCCAGAAGAGGCACGCTCTGCCCGCCGTCGAGGTCGAACAGCGGCGCGCCGGCCTCGCCAACCGCGCACACCGGCAGCATGGAGGTGGTGCCCAGGTGCAGCGAGGGAAAGATCTCTGGGTCCATCTGCAGCGCCGCGTCGGGATCGTAGTAGGCGAGGATCAGGTCGCAGGCGCCTTCACGCAGCGAGTGCACCGCCTCGCCGACGTTGGTCGCCACCAGGCGGGTGGTCAGTGGCAGGCCTTCGCGGCGCAGGCGGGCGATCCATTCGGGGAAGAAGCCCAGGGTCAGCGAGTGGGCGGCGGCGATCGACAGCACCTCGCCCTGCTGGCCCTCCAGATTGTGCAGATGACGCACCACTTCGCCGAGCTGCTCGACCAGGCTGCGCGCGGTGACCAGAAACAGCCGCCCGGCCTCGGTGAGTTCGATGGGGGTGCAGGAGCGGTCGACCAGGGTCAGACCGAGCATGGCTTCCAGGCTGCGGATTCGTCTGCTGAAAGCCGGCTGGGTGACGAAGCGCTTTTCCGCGGCCTGGGAAAAGCTGCGGGTGCCGGCCAGGGCGACGAAATCTTCCAGCCATTTGGTTTCCAGGTTCATCGCAGGCTCCCGAGGCTTGCACGAGGCGTAGGGGGGTTAGCGACGCTGAACGCGGTTCGGCAGACGCAGCTGCCATGGTGCGTCGCGTAACCCACCAGGCGATGGATCATCGTTGCGCCGATGGTGGGTTACGCCGCGTCTCGAACGACGTGATGTTCGGCAATGGCAGCATGCGGCTAACCCACCCTACGTTTGCCGCTATCTCGCAGTCACATCCACATTATGCCGATTGTGCATGGGGCAGCAAGTAACGGCATTGGTAGCGAGACGGTCGGAGCCCATATTCTATGGGCATCGCGGCACTCGCCGTACTTCCCAAGAGCCATCGCTATCATGTCCTCTGCTGCATCTGTTCGCGTCGAAAAAGACCTGCTCGGCACCCTCGAAGTCCCTGCTGATGCCTATTACGGCATCCAGACCCTGCGCGCCGTGCAGAACTTCCGCCTGTCCGGCGTGCCGCTGTCGCACTACCCGAAGCTGGTGATCGGCCTGGCCATGGTCAAGCAGGCCTCGGCGGACGCCAACCGTGAGCTGGGCCACCTGTCCGCCGCCAAGCACACGGCGATCAGTACCGCCTGTGCACGCATCATCCAGGGCGAGTTCCACGAGCAGTTCGTGGTCGACATGATTCAGGGCGGCGCCGGCACCTCGACCAACATGAATGCCAACGAGGTGATCGCCAACATCGCCCTCGAGGCCATGGGTCACGAGAAGGGCCAGTACCAGCACCTGCACCCGAACAACGACGTGAACATGGCGCAGTCCACCAACGACGCCTACCCGACCGCCATCCGCCTCGGCCTGCTGCTCGGCCACGACAGCCTGCTCGGTGCGCTGGACAAGCTGATCCAGTCGTTCGCCGCCAAGGGCCTGGAGTTCGGCCACGTGCTGAAGATGGGCCGCACCCAGCTGCAGGACGCCGTGCCGATGACCCTCGGCCAGGAATTCCGCGCCTTCGCCACCACCCTCGGCGAAGACCTGCAGCACCTGAAATTGCTGGCGCCGACCCTGCTCACCGAAGTCAACCTGGGCGGTACCGCGATCGGTACCGGCATCAACGCCGACCCGAAATACCAGGCCCTGGCGGTCAAGCGCCTGGCCATCATCAGCGGTCACCCGCTGACCCCGGCTGCCGACCTGATCGAGGCCACCAGCGACATGGGCGCCTTCGTGCTGTTCTCCGGCATGCTCAAGCGCACCGCAGTCAAGCTGTCGAAGATCTGCAACGACCTGCGTCTGCTGTCCAGTGGCCCGCGTACCGGCATTAACGAGATCAACCTGCCGGCGCGTCAGCCGGGCAGCTCGATCATGCCGGGAAAGGTCAACCCGGTGATTCCCGAAGCAGTCAATCAGGTGGCCTTCGAAGTGATCGGTAACGACCTGGCCCTGACCATGGCGGCCGAAGGTGGCCAGCTGCAGCTGAACGTGATGGAGCCGCTGATCGCCTACAAGATCTTCGACTCGATCCGCCTGCTCACCCGCGCCATGGACATGCTGCGCGAGCTGTGCATCGACGGCATCACCGCCAACGAGGCGCGCTGCCGTGAACTGATGGAAAACTCCATTGGTCTGATCACCGCGCTGAACCCCTACATCGGCTACGAGAACGCCACCCGCATCGCCAAGGTCGCCCTGGAAAGCGGGCGCGGCGTGCTGGAGCTGGTGCGCGAGGAGCAGCTGCTGGACGAGGCCACCCTGGCCGACATCCTGCGCCCCGAGAACATGATCGCCCCGCGCCTGGTTCCGCTGCAGGGCTGATTGATCGAATGACACGCGCCGCCCCTCTGGGCGGCGTGCTCATTTCCGCCCTCGAGCCTGTTCATGGGGCGGCACCGCTGAAGGCCGCGCAGACGGCCCCACAACAACGACAATCCGGGTGTACAACCACATGAGTCAGAGCAACACCGCTTCCTCTTCCTTCCTTGCGCGCGTGCCGTTGTGGCAGCAGATTCTCGTCGGCCTGGTGCTCGGCGTGGTCGTCGGCATGCTGTTCAAGAGTCTCGCCCTGGCACTGGCGCCGGTCGGCGCGTTGTTTCTCAACGCGATCAAGATGCTCATCGTGCCGCTGGTGTTCGTCTCCCTGGTGGCGGGCATCACCGCCATGAGCGACAGCGCCAAGCTCGGTCGCATCAGCGTCAAGACCATCGCCATCTACCTGCTTACCACTGCCTTCGCGGTGAGCATCGGTCTGGCATTCGGCACCCTGTTCAGCCCCGGCGAAGGCATGAACATGGTCGCCAGCGGCAGCGAAGAGGCCAAGCAGGCGCCCTCGCTGGTACAGATCCTGGTGGGCCTGGTGCCGACCAATCCGGTGATGGCCTTCGCCGAAGGCAACATCCTGCAGATCATCGTCTTCGCCATCGCCCTGGGCGTGAGCATGAACCTGATCGGCGACAAGGCCGCGCCGGTGGTCAAACTGTTCGACAGCCTGGCCGAGGTCTTCTACAAGCTCACCGACCTGGTGATGCGCTTCGCCCCCATCGGCGTGTTCGCGCTGATCGCCGGCGTGGTCGCCTCCCACGGCATCGAAGTGCTGTTGCCGCTGGCCGGCGTGATCGGGGTGATCTACCTGGCCAGCATCGCTCACATGTTGCTGATCTATGGTGGCCTGATCGGCGGCCTGGCGCGCCTCAGCCCGCTACGTTTCTTCCGCGGCATCGCCCCGGCACTGGCAGTGGCCTTCAGTACCTCGAGCAGTTCCGGCACCCTGCCGGTGTCCATCGAGTGCGCGCGCAAGAACCTCGGCGTGTCGCAGGGTGTGGCCGGCTTCGTGTTGCCGGTGGGCGCCACCATCAACATGGATGGCACCGCGATCTACCAGGGCGTGCTGGCGCTGTTCATCGCCCAGGCCTTCGGCATCGACCTGAATGCCGGCCAGTACCTGATGATCATCCTCACTGCCACCCTGGCCTCGGTCGGCACCGCCGGTGTACCCGGCGCCGGTCTGATCATGCTCGGCCTGGTGCTGACCTCGGTTGGCCTGCCGCTGGAAGGCGTGGCGCTGATCGCCGGTATCGATCGCATCCTCGACATGGCGCGCACCACGGTGAACGTCGCTGGCGACCTGATGACCACCACCCTGGTGGGCAGCAGCGAGAAGGAGCTGGATCGCGAGGTCTACAACAGCGACAACGCTGCCTGAGCAACCGTTTTCATAGGAGGCCTTCACCAGCCTCAACCTTCAGGGATGGCCTCGGCCATCCCTTTTTTTGTGGCCTGCCGTCCCTGGCAGCCACCCTTGGGCGCCTCTAAAAACTACCTGCGTTGTCTCGCTGCGTTGAAAACAGGCTCAGAATGCTCATTTACAACACGTAAACTCCGCTTCTTCGCCTGTTTTCGCCTTGCGCTGACTGCCTCGCCAACGTTTTTAGAGGCGCCCCCTTCGGGCCGTCGCAAGCGACGTCAAGAACTGCTCACGGCAGTTTTTTGCCTGCCATTCAAGGGTGGCTGCCGTAGGGTGCGCCGCGCGCGCCGCCGGTTGGCCTGCGTTACAGCCTCCACGCTCGGCGTAGCGTCTGCACCGCCTCGACGATCTGCGCCTCGGGCACCGCGGCAAAACCCAGCACCAGGCCGGCTCGAGCGTCCTCGGCCGTCTCGCTGCCTGGCAGCCAGTAGTCGCTCAGGGGATTCATCTCGATGCCGGCAGCGTGTGCGGCACTGATCAGCTCGCGTTCACGCGCGACACTCTCGACCCTGATGCTCAGATGCAACCCGGCCTCCACGGCCGGCAGCGGCAAGCACCCTGGAATCGCCCTTGGCCAGGCCTGCAGCAGGGCATCGCGACGGCTGCGCGCGGCCTGTCGCATGCGCCGCACATGGCGCTGGAAGTACCCGGCAGCGATGAATTCGGCCATCACCGCCTGGGTGCCGACCTCCGAGTGACGCATCTCCAGTGCCTGGCGCCTGGCGAAGCTTTCGGCCAGCGCTGGCGGCAGCAGCAGATAACCCAGGCGCAGCGCCGGGAAGGCGAGCTTGCCGAAGGTGCCGACGTAGATCACCCGTTGTTGGTCATCCAGCGCCGCCAGAGGTGCGAGCGGGGTGCCGCTGTAGCGGTACTCGCCGTCGTAGTCGTCCTCGATGATCCAGCCGTCGACGCGCTTGGCCCACTCCAGCAAGGCCAGGCGCCTGGGCAGCGACAGGGTGACGCCGGAGGGGTACTGGTGCGCGGGCGTGACATAGGCCAGCCGGCAGTTTTCCAGGCGCTGCAGGGCGGTGACGTCCAGGCCTTCGCCATCCACTGTGATGCCGCACAGTTGCGCACCGGCCACGGCGAAGGCATGGCCGGCCGCGCGGTAGCCGGGGTTTTCGATGGCCACGCGGTCGTCCGGTTGAATCAGCAGTTGAGCGCAGAGACTGATGGCCTGCTGCGAGCCGCAGGTGATCAATATCTGCTGCGCCTCGCAGGTCAGGCCGCGGCTGGTGCGCAGGTAGGCGGCTATCAATTCGCGCAGCTGCATGTCACCGGCAGGGTCGCCATAGCCCAGCCGTGCCAGCGAAGGTTTGCGCCAGAAGCGCGCTTGCAGGCGTGCCCAGGTCTTGAAGGGGAACAGGTCGAAAGCCGGCACGCCGATGCGAAAGGCGCGCGGTGCGCCCTCGGTGGGCATCGCCAGATGGTGGCTCTGCAACAGCTGCAGTGCCGGGCTGGCCGCTGCTGGGGCTACGGCTGCCACTGGAGCAGGCCGATTGCGCGCCAGCTCGGCGACATAGGTGCCATCGCCAACCCGCCCGGCCACATAGCCCTCGGCATACAGCTGGTCCAGCGCGCGGGTCACGGTATTGCGCGAGATGCCGAGCAGGGTGGCCAGCTCACGGCTGGCCGGCAGGCGCGTGCCACTGGCCAGGCGGCCATCGAGGATGCGTTCGCGCAAGGCCTGGTAGAGCTGGCGCGCCAGCCCCTGGCCGGGCTGTAGATGAATGCCGGAAAGATCGAATGGCAGGGCAGGCGAGCGTTTCATGATGGGTAAATTGGCTCTATCAAAGTCGTCGACAATGGATCTTACGTCAGGCCAATATCCTGCCTAGCATGGCTCCATCACGCTAGGAGAAACCGCCATGTACTGCCCCGCTGCCTTTCGCCAGAACGATCTGCCCAGCCTGCACGCGCAGATACAGGCCAGTGGACTGGCCATCGTGACCAGCACTGGCGCACAGGGCCTTCAAGCCAGCCATCTGCCGCTGCTGCTCGAGCCTGGCGAGGGCGAGTTCGGCACCCTTTACGGCCACTTCGCCCGGGCCAATCCGCACTGGCGCGATCTGGCCGACGGGGCCGAGGCGCTGGTGGTGTTCAATGGGCCGGACGCCTACGTGCACCCTGGCTGGTATCCAGCCAAGGCCGAGCACGGCAAGGTAGTGCCGACCTGGAACTACATCGCCGTGCACGCCTGGGGTCAGGCCGAGGTGTTCGACGAACCCGAGCGCCTGCTCGAGCTGGTCAGCCGCCTCAGCGAGCGCCACGAACGGGGCCGCGCGCAGCCATGGGCGGTCAGCGATGCGCCACGCGATTACATCGACAGCATGTTGCGCGCCATTGTCGGTTTTGCTTTGCCGATACGCCGAATTGAGGGCAAGTGGAAGCTCAGCCAGAACCGCTCAGCCAGCGACCAGGCCGGCGTGCGTACCGGCTTGGCAACGTCCAACAACCCGCGCGACCAAGAACTGGCGGCGCGAATGAATCACACCGACTGATCACCAAAGGAAGGCCATCATGCTCGACATCCGCCCCGTCACCCCTGCTGATCACGCCGTCTGGCTGCCGCTCTGGCAGGCATACCAGCGCTTCTACCAGGCCGAGATCCCGGCAGAGACCAGCGCCCTCACCTGGCAGCGCTTTCTCGATCCGGCCGAGCCGATGCACGCCGCCCTGGCCTGGCAGGACGGCGAGGCGGTCGGCCTGGTGCACTTCATCTATCACCGCAGTTGCTGGACGAATGGTGACTACTGCTATCTGCAGGATCTGTTCGTCGCCGAGCACATTCGCGGTGGCGGCATCGGCCGCGCGCTGATCGAGCATGTTTACGCCGAGGCACGCGCTGCTGGCGCCAGCCGCGTGCATTGGCTGACCCAGGAAAGCAACTACCAGGGGCGTATGCTCTACGACCGCATCGGCGACCGCTCCGGTTTCATCCAATACAGGAAGCTCTTCTGATGACGCGTGATCTCGCTCACTGGCGACCCCGTCCAACACCGGATCAGCGCACCTTGCAAGGCCGTTTTGTTCGTCTCGAAGCACTCGATGTCGTGCGGCATGGCGATGATCTGTGGCGCGCGCTACAGGGACCGGACCCGGCGCTGTGGGATTATCTGCCCTACGGCCCCTTCACCGAGCGAGGCGTCTTCGATGCCTGGCTGGCCGGCAATGCACAGAGCCGCGACCCGCTGTTCTATGCGGTGGTCGACCTGGCCAGCGACCGCGCCCTGGGGCTGTTCAGCTACCTGCGTATCACCGCGCAGGACGGCAGCATCGAGATCGGTCATGTGGCCTTCGGCGCGCCGATGCAGCGTACGCCAGGCGCGACCGAGGCCGTCTATCTGCTGGCGCGCCATGCCTTCGACGACCTCGGTTATCGCCGCCTCGAATGGAAGTGCGACGCGGCCAATGCCCGCTCGCTGCGTGCCGCCGAGCGCTTCGGCTTCAGCCAGGAAGGGCTGTTCCGTCAGCATATGGTGCGCAAGGGCCGCAACCGTGATACCGCCTGGTTCTCTATCATCGACGGGGAATGGCCGGCACGCCGCGAGGCCTTCGAGCGCTGGCTGGCTGTGGATAACTTCGACGAGGCGGGGCAGCAGAAGCAGCGCCTGGAGGCGCTGCGGGGGTAACGCCCTACTCCATCTCGAACAACCCATCACGCAGCTGCGCACCGCCCAGGCGCTGACGAATATCGTCGTCGATGCGCGGGTCGTCGGGGGCGTAGAGCATCAGCTGGCGATAGGCGTTGACCCGGTTGATCTCGTTGCCCAGGTATTGCCAGACCACGCGGGTACAGGCCGGCGTGCGGCGGTCGCCGCTGGAGACGCCGGTCTTGATGCCGTTGAGGCGGATGATGCGGCTCTTGAAGCTGGGAATCAGGATGGTCTGGCTCATCTCGTTGCCGGTGAGCGACTCGTAGTCCACCAGAAACAGGCGGTCCTGCAGGAAGAACGCCGTGCCCAGGTAGCGACAGCGCACCCAGTCCTCACTGCCGCCACGCGTGGGTTCCTGGCGCTCCTGGCGTTCCTGGCGCTCGAACAGGTAGTTGCCGCGCTCCTCGCGCAGGTGCACCAGTGACAGCAGTACGTGCCCCGGTACCGACATGCAGTTGGAGTATTCGAAGTAGTAGCCGCAGTAGCGCTCCATCGGGCTGGCCTGACGGCGCAGTGGGGCGAACAGGTCCAGCAGTGGGTCATTGCCGCTGTGCTGCTGCGCATCGCCGCTGCGGGCGCCGATCAGGCGGGTGAACTGCTCGGCCGGCATGGCCAGTTCGAAGGGCTCGACGCCGAAGAAATCGCAGATGCGCTTGAGGTTGTGCGTGGTCGGTCGGCTCTGCCCGGCCAGGTAGCGGTTGAACTGCGCGCGGTTGATCGACAGCTTGCGACATACCTCGGCAATCGAGCGGTAATGGCTGCAAAGCAATTTCAGATTGCTGCCGAGGGAATCGGACATATGGCCGCTCCAGCTGATGCGAATGACGCGATTCTAGCATCAACTCGCATCAGGTCGCCGCGACCTGCGAAATTGTCCCGCACGGCGCCTTCACCAAAGATTGCGCCACCCGCCCGGCGCGGCGCATTCCCATTCAGAACAACAAGAGAGAAAGCCTCCATGCTCGATCTTCTCAATGACCTCATCTGGAGCAAGCTGCTGATCGTGATGCTGATCGGCCTTGGTCTGTTCTTCACCATCGCCTCACGCTTCGTCCAGTTCCGCTACTTCGGCAGCATGTTCCGTATCTTCAGCGAGGCATTCCAGCGTCAGCCGGGCCAGCTCAGCTCGTTCCAGGCGCTGATGCTGTCGGTGGCTGGCCGCGTGGGCGCCGGCAATATCGCCGGTGTATCGGTGGCGATCATGCTCGGTGGCCCGGGCGCCATCTTCTGGATGTGGATCGTGGCCCTGGTCGGTATGGCCACCAGCTACTTCGAGTGCTCGTTGGCGCAGCTGTACAAGCGTCGCGAGGCTGATGGCGGCTACCGCGGCGGCCCGGCCTTCTACATTCAGCACGGCCTCGGCCAGCGCTGGCTGGGTATCGTCGTATCGATCCTGCTGCTGGTGACCTTCGGTTTCGGCTTCAACGCCGTGCAGTCGTTCACCGTCGCCAGCTCGCTGCACGACACCTTCGGCATCCCGACCCTGGCCAGCGGCATTGCCCTGACCGTGGTAATCGGTCTGATCATCTTCGGTGGTATCAAGCGCATCGCCAAGTTCGCCGACGTGCTGGTGCCGGTGATGGCCTTCTCCTACCTGGCCATGGCGCTGCTGGTGATCGGTCTGAACATTGCCGAAGTTCCAGCCACCTTCGCCCTGATCTTCAAGAGCGCCTTCGGCCTCGAGCCGGCCTTCGCTGGCGGCATCGGCGCGGCCATCATCATGGGCGTCAAGCGCGGCCTGTTCTCCAACGAAGCCGGCCTGGGCAGTGCGCCGAACGTGGCTGCGGTCGCCGAGGTCAAGCACCCGGCTGCGCAGGGCATCGTGCAGTCGCTCAGCGTGTTCATCGACACCCTGATCCTGTGCAGCTGCACCGCACTGATCATCCTGCTGTCCGGCGTGTACCAGCCGGGCATGGAACAGGCCGGTGTGGTGCTGACCCAGAGCGCCGTTGCGGCCGTGGTCGGCGAGTGGGGCCGGGTGTTCGTCAGCCTGGCGCTGCTGCTGTTCGTCTTCACCACCCTGATCTACAACTACTACCTGGGTGAGAACGCCCTGGGCTTCTTCAGCCAGAAGCGCGGCCCGGTGATGATCTACCGTGTGCTGGTGGTTGGCCTGGTGCTGTGGGGTTCGGTGCAGGATCTGGGCACCGTGTTCGCCTTCGCCGACGTGACCATGGGTCTGCTGGCCATCGCCAACCTGATTGCCCTGGCGCTGCTGTTCAAGGTGGGCCTGCGTCTGATGCGCGACTACGATAGCCAGATCAAGGCGGGTGTTGAGTCGCCGGTGCTGGACGCCAAGCAGTTCGCTGATCTGGACCTCGACCCTGCCGTCTGGGGTAGTCAGCCGGGTAAAACCGCCGACCAGGCGGAAATCGGTGATCGCGTCTACCAGCGTTGATCTGACTCAGATGGAAGAAGGGGGCGAGGCCCCCTTTTTCTTGCCTGCCAGCTTTGGCAGCCATTGTTCGGGCAGTCGTAAGCGACGTTGTGAATGTCGCGCAGGCCCGTGATTTGTGAGGAGAGCCCATGGCGACCCCGGAAAGACTACTGGTGCTGTACACAGGCGGCACCATCGGCATGCAGATGAGCGCAGACGGTCTGGCGCCGGCCTCGGGTTTCGAGGCGCGCATGCGCACCCAACAAGCCAGCGAGAACGCCAGCGAGCTGCCGCAGTGGAGCTTTCGCGAGCTGCTGCCGCTGATCGACAGCGCCAACATGAACACCGGCCACTGGCTGGCGCTGCGTGACGAGATCGTCACCGCCGTGCAGGCCGACGGTCACGACGCCGTGCTGGTACTGCATGGCACCGATACCCTGGCCTACAGCGCCGCCGCGCTGAGCTTCCTGCTGCTCGGCCTCGACGTACCGGTGGTGCTGACCGGCGCCATGCAGCCGGCTGGTGTGGCCGGTGGCGATGCCTGGCCCAATCTGTTCGGCGCCATGCGCGCGCTGTATCGCGGTGTCGCACCTGGCGTGCATCTGTACTTCAACGGCCAGCTGCTGCATGGCGCACGTTGCTCGAAGTTGCGCAGCGACGCCTTCGACGCCTTCCAGGTGCTGCCGCGTCAGCGTCAGGCCGAACGAGCCACGGTCGATGCGCGGATCGACTTCCGCCAGCCGCGCCAGCCGGTCAATCTTGCCGTGCTGCCGCTGCATCCGGCGGTGCAGGCCGGGCAACTGCAAGCTCTGCTGGCCAGCGGCGTGCAGGGGCTGCTGCTGGAGTGTTACGGCAGTGGCACCGGCCCGGCCGGCGATGCGCAATTGATGAGCGTGCTGCGTGAAGCGCATCAGCGCGGCGTGGTGCTGGCAGCAATCAGCCAGTGCCCGCAAGGCCATGTGCAGTTCGGTGTGTATGCGGCCGGCAGCCGTCTGGCCGAGGTCGGCCTGGTGTCCTGTGGCGGCATGACCCGCGAGGCGGCACTGGGCAAGCTGTTCGCCCTGCTCGGCGCCGGTTTGCCACAAGCCGAGGTTGAGCACTGGCTGGCGCGCGATCTCTGTGGTGAGATGAGCGACTGATCCACCTGCCCGAACAGAGGAAGGACGATGAGCATCGAAATTCGCCCTGTAGTCGCTGCCGATCACCCAGCCTGGTTGCCCTTGTGGCAGGGCTACCAGCGCTTCTATATGACCGAGATTCCAGCCGAGACCAGCGCCGTTACCTGGCAGCGCTTTCTCGACCCCGCCGAGCCCATGGGCGCCGCCCTGGCCTGGCAGGGTGACCAGGCCATTGGCCTGGTGCACTGGGTCATCCACCGCTCGACCTGGACCACCGGCGACTATTGCTACCTGCAGGACCTTTTCGTCGCCAAGGGCCAGCGCAGTGGCGGCGTTGGTCGTCAGCTGATCCAGCATGTCTACGAGCAGGCGCGTGCTGCCGGCTGTTCACGGGTGCACTGGCTGACTCACGAGAGCAACAGCCAGGCCAAGCTGCTGTATGAGCGCATCGGTGAGCGCTCGGGATTCGTGCAGTACCGCAAGCTGTTGTAGGTGGGGGCGAGAGAGGGAGGTTGGCATGCATTGCGCATCGCCAGTGCTCCCTCGTCTTCAAGCTGACAGCCATGAACAAGCTCGACAATGCTCTGCTGAATATCCTGATCAAGGACTCGCGCACCTCTTTTGCCGATATCGCTCGCCAGCTCAATATATCCAGAGCCCACGCACGGACTCGGGTACAGGCCCTGGTCGATACTGGCGTCATCGAGAAATTCACCGCGGTGGTGAATCCGGAAAAGCTCGGCAAGGGTATTTCCACCTTCGTCGATCTTACTGTCGCGCCGCATGCTATCGAAGCCGTCGCCGAGCGACTCTCGGCCACCGTGGAGGTGGTCAGCCTGTACATCATGAGTGACCTGAAAAGCCTGCACATACACACGTTGACCGACAGCTACGAGACCTTCGATGCCTTCGTGCGCGAGCATATCTTCAACCACCCGGAGATTCTCACGGTTGACTGCAAGGCACTGATGACGCGGGTGAAGCACCGGCGCGGCGGTGCCCGTCTGTAACATCCTGATACATCGAGTTATTTCTCACTGTTCTGTAGGCGTCGGCGCCTTAAAAGAGCGCTCAGTGCGCTCATCTAGTGCATAACTGACATTCGTCAGTTGAAGGCAAGGTCAGCGGACCGATCGTATGCAAATGGTTTGGCACTGCTGACAAATGTATTCATTCCCCGCAGCGTATTGACGATTCGTCGCGAGCGACAGCCCAGAGGTGCTTATTTTTTGTGCAGTCTGGCTAACGGCCATATTCTTCAAAAAATAAATAAATCCTTATAAAACAATAATTTATATATATTTTTCTACTGGCACGCGTGTTGCTCTAGGGCTTCCAGACCACTTTACATCCGATAGGCCATCCCGCTGATCGGAGCCACTGTGTAACTGGAGACCGCCCCATGAGCCTTAACCGTCGTAAATTCCTCGGTGCTGGAGCCGTTGCCGCAGGCGCAGGCCTGACCCTGGGTGCCTCCGGCATCGCCGCTGCCAGCGAGAAAACCTTCAACTGGAAGATGACCAACGCCTACGCGCCCGGTTCACCGTTCTATGTGCAGGGGCCGGGCAGCCCGACCGATTTCTGCAAGCGCGTCGAGGCCATGTCCAATGGCCGTCTGAAGATCCAGCATTTCGCTGCTGGCGAGCTGATCCCGGCGCTCGAAGGCTTCGATGCGGTGTCCAGCGGCATGGTGGAAATGAACGCCGCCAACGCCTTCTTCTGGGCCGGCAAGATCCCCGCCGCGCAGTTCTTCACCGCCGTGCCCTTCGGCATGAATACCCAGGGTATGAACGCCTGGTTGTACAACGGCGGCGCGCTGCAACTCTGGGAAGAACTCTACGAGCCTCATGGCCTGGTGCCGATGCCAATGGGCAATACTGGCACCCAGATGACCGGCTGGTTCCGTCAGCCACTGGAAAATGTCGACAGTCTCAAGGGCCTGAAAATGCGTGTCCCGGGCCTGGCCGGCAAGGTCTACAGCGAGCTGGGCGTGGCGGTAAGGCTGCTGCCCGGCGGCGAGATTTTCCCGGCGCTGGAGCGCGGAGTGATCGACGCTGCCGAATTCGTCGGGCCCTATCAGGACCGCCGCATGGGCCTGCATAAAGCCGCGAAGAACTACTACACCACCGGCTGGCACGAGCCGACCAACGTCACCGAGCTGATCATCAACAAGAAGGCCTGGGACAGCCTGCCGGCCGACCTGCAAGCCATCGTGCGCATCTGCGCCCAGGCCTGCAATGCCGAGAGCCTGGCCTGGTCCGATGCGGTCAACGCCGATGCCCTGGAGGACCTGGTGACCAATGAAGGTGTGATCGCCAAACCGCTGCCCACCGACATCATCACCCGCCTGCGCGAGGTGACCAACGACACCCTGGCCAGCATGGCTGCCGCCGACCCGGCAACACGCAAGGTGCATGACCACTTCATGGCGTTCCGCAAGAAGTACAGCACCTGGTCGGCCACCGGCGAGAAAGGCTTCATGGACCTGGGGGTGTGAGGCGATGCATGCCGTGATCAACCGCATCGAGCAGTTGGTCGAGACCCTGGGCGCTCTGGCACGCAGCTGCGTGCTGGTGCTGGTCCTGTTGGTATCGGCCAACGTGCTGATCCGTTATGGCTTTTCCGTGAGCCCGGTGGCGTTGCAGGAGCTTGAATGGTTTCTGATTTCGCCCATCGCGCTGCTCGGCATCTCATACGTGTTGAAACACCGCGCCGATGTGCGGGTGGACTTCATCTACGAGAAATTCCAGCCGCGCACCCAGGCTGCGGTGGATCTGTTCAGTGCCCTGGCGACCTGCCTGATCGGCGCGTTCCTGGCCTGGGTCTGCTGGCATTACATGATGCAGTCCTACGCCATCGGCGAAGGCTCGCCGGACCCCGGCGGCCTGCCCCATCGTTTCCTGGTCAAGGCCTTCCTGCCGCTGGGCTTTGCCCTGTTTGCCCTGCAAGGCATTGCTGACACCCTGCGTGCCCTCAAGGGCCTGCTTGCATCCAACCCGACACCTGAGGAGGCCTTGCCATGAGCCCCAATGAATGGCTGGCAATTCTGATGGTGCTCGCCTTTTTCTCGATGATGATGGTCGGCGTACCGGTGGCCATCTCCCTGGCTGTGTCCGGTTTCGCCGCCGGCCTGATCGGTTTCGGCCCGATGCTGTTCAGCCTGCTACCGGCGCGCATGTTTGGCGTGGTCAGCAACTACACGTTGCTGGCGATTCCGCTGTTTACCTTCATGGGGGTGATGCTGGAGAAATCCAGGGTCGCCGAGGACATGCTGGAGACGGTCGGCCAGGCCATGGGTGGCCTCAACGGCGGCATGGGTCTGGCCATCGTGCTGGTCGGCGTGCTGCTCGGTGCCTCGACCGGTATCGTTGGTGCCACCGTGGTGACCATCGGCCTGCTGACCCTGCCGGTGCTGCTGCGCCGCGGCTACAAACCTAGCGTGGCCTGCGGCACCATCTGCGCCTCCGGCACCCTGGGGCAGATCATTCCGCCGAGCCTGGTGCTGATTCTGCTGGCGGATATTCTTGGTGAGTCGGTGGGTTCGATCTTCGCCGCCGCCTTTATTCCCAGCCTGATGCTGGCCGGCGTCTACATCGCCTACATGCTGCTGCTCGGCTGGCTGCGCCCGCAGTGGGTGCCGGCGATTCCTGCCGAAGAGCGCGCGCTGATCAGCCGCAAACAGCTGTGGCAGAACATCGCCAAATCGGTCTTGCCGCCGCTGCTGCTGGTGATCTGTGTGCTCGGCTCGATCATCGGCGGCCTGGCCGCACCGACCGAAGCAGCCTCCGTTGGCGCCCTTGGCTCGCTGGTCATCGCCGGCTGCGCCGGACGTCTGAACCGCGACACCCTCAAGCAGACCCTGCACGGCACCCTGAGCATCAGCGCGATGATCTTCCTCATCCTGCTCTGCTCGCAGCCGTTCTCCCTGGCCTTCCGCGGCCTGGGCGGCGAAGCCCTGGTGCATGATCTGTTCAGCCTGCTACCGGGCGGCGAACTGGGCGCGATCCTGTTTCTCATGGTGCTGCTGTTCGTGCTCGGTTTCTTTCTGGAGTGGATCGAGATCTCCTACATCGCCCTGCCGATGTTCCTGCCGGTGTTCATGGGTTATGGCACCGACATGGTCTGGCTGGCGATTCTGGTGGCGCTGAACCTGCAGATGTCGTTTCTCACGCCACCGTTTGGTTGGGCGCTGTTCTTCCTCAAGGGCGTAGCGCCACCAGGCATCAGCACCAAGGACATCTACATTGGCGCACTGCCCTTCGTGGCTCTGCAGATGCTCGCCGTGGCCCTGGTGTTCGCTTTCCCCACGCTCGCCACCTGGTTGCCCAAGGCAATCGGCTGGTAACCCTCTCATAAGAGAACGCCTATGGATTTTTTCTCTGCTTACAGCCCGCTGTGGCTGGCCGGTCTGGTCTGCGCCTTGCTGCTGACCGGCGCGGTGGCCGGCATCCTTGCCGGCCTGCTCGGCGTCGGCGGCGGTATCGTCATCGTGCCGGTGCTGTATCACCTGTTCACCCTGCTCGGCATTGACCCTGAAGTACGTATGCACGTGGCCGTCGGCACCTCGCTGGCAGCCATCGTGCCCACCTCGATCATCTCCGCCAGGGCGCACTACAAGCGCGGCGGGCTCAAGCCCGAACTGCTCAAGCCGCTGATCCCCGGCACCCTGGTCGGCGTGCTGATCGGTGCGTTGCTAAGCGGCTACCTCAGCGGCCAGGTGCTGGCGGCAATCTTCGCCGTGATCGCCCTGCTGGTGGCGCTGAACATGGCGGTGGAGCGCAACCTGAGCCTGCGCGACGGGCTACCCGGCACAGCCGGTACCGGTGTGCTCGGGGTGTTTATCGGCAGCCTGTCGACCCTGATGGGCATCGGTGGCGGCACCCTCAGCGTGCCGATCCTCAATGCCTGCCGCACGCCCATGCACATTGCCGTCGGCACCGGTGCCGCACTGGGCGTGGTCATCAGTCTGCCCGGCGCCCTGGCCTACCTGATCAACGGCTTGGGTGCGGACAACCTGCCACCGGCCACCCTGGGCTACGTCAACCTGCTCGGTCTGGCGATGATCGTGCCGGTGACCATGCTCACCGCGCCCTGGGGCGCACGCATCGCTCATGCCATCAACGCGCGCCTGTTACGCCGCCTGTTCGCCCTGTTTCTGGCCCTTACAGCAGTACGCATGCTGTTCGGCGCCTTTGCCCTCTGAGGATCGACCATGCTGAAAAGTACCCACGCCACCCGCGGCATTTTCGTCGCCCCCCATCACCTGGCCGCCCAGGCCGGCCGTGACGTGCTCAAGGCCGGCGGCAACGCCGTCGAAGCCATGGTCGCCGCCGCTGCCAGCATCGCGGTGGTCTATCCGCATATGAACGCCATAGGCGGTGACGGCTTCTGGCTGATCCACGAGCCGGGCAAGGCCCCGGTGGCCATCGACGCTTGCGGTAGCAGCGCGGCCCTGGCTGATCGCGAGTTCTACGCCGGTCTTGAGGCGATTCCCAGCCGTGGTCCGACGGCCGCGCTTACCGTCGCCGGGACCATTGGCGGCTGGGCCAAGGCCCTGGAAGTGGCGTCCGGCTGGGGCACTCCGCTGCCGCTGCACGACTTGCTCGCCGAGGCTATTAGCCAGGCGCGCAACGGTATCGTCGTCAGCCGCAGCCAGGCGCATCTGACGCGGGTCAAGTTCGATGAACTCAAGGACGTGCCGGGTTTCGCCGACGTTTACCTGAGCGACGGCCAGGTGCCGGCCGAGGGCAGCCTGATGAAGCAGACGGCTCTGGGCGATACCCTGGCGCATCTGGCAGAAAAAGGCCTGGATGACTTCTACCGGGGTGAGCTGGCCACGCGCATGGCTGCCGAGCTGGAACAACTGGGCAGCCCGCTGCGCCTGGCCGATCTGCAGGCCTACCAGGCGCAGGTGGTTACCCCGCTGCAGGTACGTCTGGGCGACGCCACCCTGTACAACATGCCGCCGCCGACTCAGGGCCTGGCCTCGCTACTGATCCTCGGCGTGTTCGAGCGCCTCAAGGTCGCCGAGGCCGAAGGCTTCGCCCATGTGCACGGCCTGGTCGAGTCGACCAAGCAGGCGTTCATGATCCGTGATCGTGTGGTCACCGACCCGCGCCGCGTGCCGGCCGACCCGCAAGGCTTCCTCGCCCCGGAAAACCTCGACGCTCTGGCGGCGGCGGTCGACCCTGAGCGCGCCCTGGAATGGCCGCGCCCGACCTCCCCCGGCGACACCATCTGGATGGGCTGCATCGACAGCGAAGGCCGCGCGGTGAGCTTTATCCAGAGTGTGTACTGGGAGTTCGGCTCTGGCATGGTGCTGCCATCCAGCGGCGTGGCCTGGCAGAACCGCGGCATCAGCTTCTCCCTCGACCCGGCCGCGCTGCAGGCGCTGGAGCCGGGGCGCAAGCCGTTCCACACCCTCAACCCGGCGCTGGCACTGTTCGACGACGGCCGCGTGCTGAGCTACGGCACCATGGGCGGCGAAGGCCAGCCGCAAACCCAGGCCGCGCTGTTCAGCCGCTATCGCCTGGGCAGCGACCTGCAGGCCGCCATCACCGCGCCACGCTGGTTGCTGGGACGCACCTGGGGCGACGTCAGCACCAGCCTCAAGCTGGAGAATCGCTTCTCCGCCGAGCTGGTCGAGCAGTTGCGCGCCGCCGGCCATGTGATCGAGGTGCTGGACGAAGCCTTCAGCGACACCATGGGCCACGCCGGCGCGTTGCTGCGTCACCCCAGCGGCGTGCTCGAAGGCGCTGCGGACCCGCGTAGCGACGGCAGCGTCTGCGGTTTGTAAACCTATGGTCGGCGCGCAATAAAGTCGATTTCCACCAGCGCATGCCGCGCCAGCCCGGTGGTGCCGATGCAGGTACGCGCCGGGCGTTTGCCTTCAGGGAAATAGCTGGCGTAAACCGCGTTGAAGCGCTCGTAATCGCCATGGAAGTCAGTGAGGAACGCGCGCGCCGAGACCACGTTTTCCAGGCCCAGGCCGAGGCCGCTGAGCACTACCAGCAGGTTGTCGAAGGTCTTGTGGGTTTGCGCCTCGATGCCCTCGGGTAGTGGCGCCGCTTCGTTGCCCGGATCGATGGGTAATTGGCCGGTGATGAACACCCAGCCATCGGCTTCGCAAGCGTGGGAGAACGGTGCGACCGGCGCGGGCGCAGCGGCGAACATGTGGTATTCGGGCATCGACATGGGCACTCCTGGTCATCGAGTCAGTGGCCGCACGACAGCGCGGCCTGCTGCGACCATACCCTATCGAATCAGAATACCGACCAGCCGATGCGCTCGCTGAGCAGCTCCAGCGCCTTTATCCCGGCCAGGGAGTTACCTGCTGCATTGAGCTCCGGTGACCATACGCACACACTGAACTGCCCTGGTACTACCGCGACGATACCGCCGCCGACGCCGCTCTTGCCCGGCAGGCCGACGCGGTAGGCGAAGTTGCCGGCCTCGTCGTACAGCCCACTGGTGGCCATGATGGCGTTGATCTGCTTGGTCTGCCTGGGCGACAGCACCTGCTCGCCGCTGTGCTGGCAGAAGCCTTCATTGGCAAGAAAACCGAAGGCACGCGCCAGGTCGACGCAGCTCATGCGCAGCGCGCAGCAGCTGAAGTAGCTGCGCAGCACGGCCTCGACTTCATTGTGGAAATTGCCGAACGACTGCATCAGGTAGGCCGCCGCCGCGTTACGCGCACGGTGCTGGTACTCCGACTCGGCGACATGGTTGTCTACCGTGACCTCGGGGTTGCCCGACAGGCGCCGGACGAAGTCGCGCATCGACAGCGCCGGTGCGGCGTAACGCGACTGGTTGATGTCGCAGATCACCAGGGCGCCGGCGTTGATGAACGGGTTGCGCGGCTTGCCACGCTCGAATTCCAGCTGCACCAGCGAGTTGAACGGCTGCCCGGACGGCTCGTGGCCGAGGCGCTGCCAGATGCTTTCACCACTATGACCGATGGCCTGTACCAGGCTGAACACCTTGGAAATGCTCTGGATCGAGAAGGGCGTACGCGCATCGCCGGCGACATGCACCTGGCCGTCGTTGCCATACACGGCGATGCCCAATTGGTCGGGCGCCACGCTGGCCAGTGCGGGAATGTAGTCGGCCACCTTGCCCTGGCCGATCAGTGGGCGGACTTCATCGAGAATTTCGTTCAACAACGCTTGCATGTTCAGGCTCGCGAGGGCGTCGGGCACTGCCCGGCAGTCTGAGCTAGACGCCCGTTGACGGACACGAATCACAGCCCATGACTTGCCCTGAGCGGCCGGCCCCCCTAGGCTCGGTCCTCCCCTGTCGTTGGCGTAGTTCGATGTCCACCGTTCTCAATGTGCTGCTGCCGATCTTCGGTCTGATCCTGGTCGGCTACATCTGCCGGCGAACCAATCGCCTGGGGCCGACCGCGGCATCGGAGATGAATCGCTTCGTGGTTTGGCTCGGCCTGCCGGCCCTGCTCTTCAGCCTCACGGCCAAGGCCGACTGGGCTCAGATCTGGCAGCCCGGTTTCCTGCTCGCCTTCACCGGCGGCATGCTCGCGGTGTTTCTGGTCACCCTGGCATACCGCTGGAAAACCACCGGCAGCCTGGTCGACGCCAGCATCGATGGGCTCAGTGCCGGTTATGCCAATACCGGCTATATCGGCATTCCACTGTGTGTGCTGGTACTGGGTGAAGACGGCATGGCGCCCGCGCTGATCGCCTCGCTGCTGGTGGTCTGCGTGCTGTTCGGCCTGGCGGTGGTGTGCATCGAGGTGGGCTTGCAGAGCAAGAAGGGTTTGGGCGGCGCCATCGTTCAGGTGGTCACAGCGCTGTTGAAGAACCCGCTGGTGGTCGCGCCACTACTCGGTGCTGCCTGGGCCTTTGGTGGCGTGCAGATGCCCGCGGCACTGGACGAGTTTCTGCGTCTGCTCGGCGCGGCCACGGTGCCCTGTGCGCTGGTGTCGCTGGGGTTGTTCCTGGCGCAGCGGCAGAGCGGGCCGAGCGAAGGCGCCTGGCCGCTGGTGGCGCTCAAGCTGGTGCTGCAACCGTTGGTGACCTGGTTCATCGCTTTTGTGCTGCTCGACCTGCCACCGTTCTGGGCGCATGCCGCGTTGCTGCTCAGCGCACTGCCAACGGGCACCGGGCCGTTCATGCTGGCCGAGTATTACCAGCGCCAGGCGGCGCTGGTGTCGCGGGCGATCCTGTTTTCCACCCTCGGCTCACTGCTGACCCTGTCGCTGATCCTGCTGGCGATCAGCCCTTGAGCTGCAGTTCCACGCCCAGTTGCTGTGACAAGCAGGGCCAGCGCTGCCAGGCCGATGCGGTGTCCGGCGCCGCCAGGCGCTCGCGGTAGGCCTGCACCGAGGGTTGGTCGAAGCTGGCGTCATCGAGCATACCGGTCAGGGCATGATGCACGGCTTCGTCGAGCTGGTTGGCAAAGGGTTCGCCAATCAGCTGGTGGGCGATCAGATTGGCGCGGGTGGTATCCAGCGGGATCAGCGGCTGGCCGAGGTGGGCGATATAGCGGTCATTGACCTCTTCCACCAGGCGATGAGCCAGATAGGCCTCGTCGAGCAGGCCTTCGAGTCCTTCGTGCCCCTCCATCAGTGCCGGTGGCTGCAGGAAGAAATGCTCGGCGATCTTCAGCACCGGTTTCACAGCAGCCTCGATTCCCGCTTCGCGCGCGACCTCGGCAGCGGCGTCGAGCACATCCGGCACCTCCTCGATATAGGCGATGACGAATGCGCTCAGTGCCCCTGGCGCATTCTCCTCAGGCAGGCGGATGGCCGGGTGCAGGCGCTCCAGCTGAGTCTGCAGCAAGCGCGAGAGAGCCTGGCTGCCGCTTTCCTGCTGGCGAGCCTGAGCGATCAATTGACGAAGGGCAGCGGTGTTCATGACGGCTCCTACATTTCAGGACATGGGCGTGAACATTAGCCGGCCGTTCGGCTTGGCTAAGACGCGATTGTCATAATTTTTTCATACTTATGCGAGTTAGCTATAACGACATGTATCAGAACGGCTACACCCCGCGTCAGTCGGGGCGTTTAGGACAAGGCCTGCGCGCCTTCGGCCATTTTTGCACGCACGTTGCGAGGTGAAACTCGCCGTCTATACTCGAGTTCGAAAGGCAGTACCTGATGGAACCGGACGAGCTCAGGCACGGAGAGGTTTCGGCAGTAGTCGCCAGCAGTTGAGCGCGGTGCGCGGACAGTGAGTCCGCCTTGTCGCTCTATGGCAGTCGATCCCTTAGCCGCAGGCTCAGCCGGCGGGATAAAAAGAACAATCAAGGGGAACCCGCAATGATGCGACATCCACGAGTCTGGATGGGCCTCCTGCTGTGGCTGGCATTAGGCTCGGCGCACGCGCAGTGGACGGTCAATATGGCGCCCGGTGTAACCGACGTCAGCCGCTCCGTCTTCGATCTGCACATGACCATTTTCTGGATCTGCGTTGTGATCGGTGTGATCGTCTTCGGCGCCATGTTCTGGTCGATGATCATGCACCGCCGCTCCACCGGCCAGAAACCCGCGCATTTTCACGAAAGCACCACCGTCGAGATTCTCTGGACCGTCGTGCCACTGGCGATTCTGGTGGTGATGGCGATTCCGGCAACGAAGACGCTGATCGATATCTACGACACCACCGAGTCCGAGCTGGATATCCAGATCACCGGTTATCAGTGGAAGTGGCACTACAAGTACCTGGGGCAGGATGTCGAGTTCTTCAGCAACCTGACCACGCCACGCTCGCAGATCAACAACCGCGAAGCCAAGGGCGAACATTACCTGCTCGAAGTGGATGAGCCGCTGGTGGTGCCGGTGGGTACCAAGGTGCGCTTTCTGATCACCGCGGCCGACGTGATCCACTCCTGGTGGGTGCCGGCGCTGGCGGTGAAGAAGGATGCCATTCCCGGTTTCATCAACGAGTCCTGGACGCGCATCGAGGAGCCCGGCATCTACCGTGGCCAGTGCACCGAGCTGTGCGGCAAGGATCACGGCTTCATGCCGGTGGTGGTCGAGGCCAAGTCCAAGGAAGACTTCGCCGCCTGGCTGGCCGAGCGCAAGCAGGCGGCTGCTGCCGAGCGCGAGCTGACCAGCAAGGAATGGACCATGGAAGAGCTGATGGCGCGTGGCGAGAAGGCCTACAACACCACCTGCGCCGCCTGCCACCAGCCCACTGGTGAAGGCCTGCCGCCGATGTTCCCGGCACTCGAGGGCTCGTCCATCGCCACCGGGCCGGCCGAGGGCCATATCGACATCGTCTTCCACGGCAAGCCGGGCACCTCCATGGCGGCTTTCGGCAAGCAACTGTCGCCGGTCGACCTGGCCGCCATCATCACCTACGAGCGCAACGCCTGGGGCAACAATGTCGGTGACATGGTCACGCCCAAGGACATTCTCGATTTCTCCAAGGCGCAGGAGTAAGGACATGAGTGCAGTGATCGACCACGGTCATACTGACCACCACCATGGCCCGGCCAAGGGCCTGATGCGTTGGGTGCTGACCACCAACCACAAAGACATCGGCACGATGTACCTGTGGTTCAGCTTCTGCATGTTCCTGCTCGGCGGCTCGATGGCCATGGTCATCCGCGCCGAGCTGTTCCAGCCGGGCCTGCAGATCGTGCAGCCGGAATTCTTCAACCAGATGACCACCATGCACGGCCTGATCATGGTCTTCGGTGCGGTGATGCCGGCCTTCGTCGGCCTGGCCAACTGGATGATCCCGCTGATGATCGGCGCGCCCGACATGGCCCTGCCAAGGATGAACAACTTCAGCTTCTGGCTGCTGCCGGCGGCCTTCGGTCTGCTGGTCAGCACCTTGTTCATGGAGGGCGGCGGGCCGAACTTCGGCTGGACCTTCTACGCGCCGCTGTCGACCACCTATGCGCCGGAGAGCACCACCTTCTTTATCTTCGCCATTCACCTGATGGGCATCAGCTCGATCATGGGCGCGATCAACGTGATCGCCACCATCCTCAACCTGCGTGCCCCCGGCATGACCCTGATGAAGATGCCGCTGTTCGTCTGGACCTGGCTGATCACCGCATTCCTGCTGATCGCGGTGATGCCGGTACTGGCTGGCTGCGTGACCATGATGCTGATGGACATCCACTTCGGCACCAGCTTCTTCAATGCCGCCGGCGGCGGTGATCCGGTGCTGTTCCAGCACGTGTTCTGGTTCTTCGGCCACCCCGAGGTGTACATCATGATCCTGCCCGCCTTCGGTGCGGTCAGTTCGATCATCCCGGCCTTCGCGCGCAAGCCGCTGTTCGGCTACACCTCGATGGTCTACGCCACCGCGTCGATCGCTTTCCTGTCGTTCATCGTCTGGGCGCACCACATGTTCACCGTCGGCATCCCGCTGACCGGCGAGCTGTTCTTCATGTACGCCACCATGTTGATCGCGGTGCCCACCGGGGTGAAGGTGTTCAACTGGGCCAGCACCATGTGGCAGGGGTCGATGACCTTCGAGGCGCCGATGCTGTTCTCGGTGGCCTTCGTCATCCTCTTCACCATCGGCGGATTCTCCGGGTTGATGCTGGCCATCGCCCCGTCGGACTTCCAGTACCACGACACCTACTTCGTGGTGGCGCACTTCCACTACGTGCTGGTGCCTGGGGCGATCTTCGGCATCTTCGCCTCGGCCTACTACTGGCTGCCGAAGTGGACCGGCCACATGTACGACGAAACCCTGGGCAAGCTGCATTTCTGGATGAGCTTCGTCGGCATGAACCTGGCGTTCTTCCCGATGCACTTCGTCGGTCTGGCTGGCATGCCGCGGCGGATTCCCGACTACAACCTGATGTTCGCCAACTTCAACATGGTTTCCAGCATCGGCGCCTTCATGTTCGGCGCGACCCAGTTGCTGTTCCTGTTCATCGTCATCAAGTGCATCCGCGGCGGCAAACCGGCTCCGGCCAAGCCCTGGGACGGTGCCGAAGGCCTGGAATGGACGGTGCCGTCACCGGCGCCTTATCACACCTTCAGCACGCCGCCGGAAGTGAAATAGGAGATCTGCCGTGAGCGAGGTCATCGCGACGCGTCGCCTGGTTACCCGTCTGCTGATCGTGGTGGTGGTGATGTTCTGTTTCGGCGTCTTCGTCCTGCCGCCGTTCTATGACGCCATGTGCCGCGTATTCGGGATAAACGGCAAGACCGCCGGGCCCTATCAGGGTGAGCAAATGGTGGATGAGCAGCGCCAGGTACGCGTGCAGTTTCTCGCCACCAACGCCGCCGGCATGGTCTGGGAGTTCGGCCCGCAGGCTGACGAGATACTGGTCCATCCGGGCGAGGCGCGCGACATGCTGTTCGTGGCCTACAACCCCAGTGACCAGCCGATGAGCGCGCAGGCGATTCCCAGTGTCTCGCCTTCGAAGGCGGCGGCCTTCTTTCACAAGACCGAGTGTTTCTGCTTTACCCAGCAGGTGTTGCAACCGGGCGAGCGCATCGAAATGCCGGTGCGCTTCATCGTCGACAGGGATCTACCCAAGGATGTGAAGCACCTGACCTTGGGCTACACCCTGTTCGATATCACCGCGCGCAAACCGCCAGTGGCACAGGCTCCATAAGGAGAACAACAATGTCGAGTCACGAAAGTCACGAGAACTATTACGTACCGGCGCAGAGCAAGTGGCCTATCGTCGCCACCATCGGCCTGCTGGTCAGCTTCTACGGTGTCGGCACCTGGTTCAACGATCTGTCGGCAGGTCGCGACGGTTCCAACGGGCCGCTGATCTTCTTCGTCGGCGGGCTGATTCTGGCCTGGATGCTGTTCGGCTGGTTCGGCAACGTCATCAAGGAAAGTCGCAGCGGTCTGTACAGCGCGCAGATGGACCGCTCCTTTCGCTGGGGCATGAGCTGGTTCATCTTCTCCGAGGTGATGTTCTTCGCCGCCTTCTTCGGCGCTCTGTTCTATATCCGCATGTGGGCCGGACCCTGGCTCGGCGGCGAGGGTGACAAGGGCGTGTCCAACATGCTCTGGGAAGGTTTCGAATACACCTGGCCATTGCTGCAGAACCCCGACTCCAAGCTGTTCCCGCCACCCAGCGCAGTGATCGATCCGTGGCATCTGCCGCTGGTCAACACCATCTTGCTGGTGTCCTCCAGCTTCACCATTACCCTGGCTCACCACGCGCTGAAGAAGAACCACCGTGGCCCGCTCAAGGCCTGGCTGGCGGCGACCATCGTCCTCGCCCTGGCGTTCCTGTTCTTTCAGGTCGAGGAATACATCGAGGCCTATACCGAGCTGGGGCTGACCCTGGGCTCAGGCATCTACGGCGCCACCTTCTTCATGCTCACCGGCTTCCACGGCGCGCATGTGACCTTGGGCACCATCATCCTGATCGTGATGCTGGTGCGCATCACGCGCGGGCATTTCGACGCCGATCAGCACTTCGGCTTCGAGGCGGCCGCCTGGTATTGGCACTTCGTCGATGTGGTCTGGCTGGGATTGTTCGTCTTCGTCTACGTACTGTAGCGGGGGCTACCACGTAACGTGGGACACCAATTGCCCTGAGTAGAAGCCCCAGGCGACCAGGGCGACGGTAATGGCGGTCAGGCCGACACGGACAGTCAGCGCGCCAACCACGCGGGAACCATGGCCCTCGTCCTTGACCAGGAAGAACAGGCCGCTGAACAGGCTGGCGATGGTTGCCAGCAGCATGAGGACGATCGCGGCCTTGAGCATGTGAGACTCCGGGGGATTGACGTGATGCATTGCAGTATAGCCAGCAACCCCGATCGTAACGGCAGGGCGCAATGAGCGCCTTCCGTCCTGGTTGGTTGCCCAGCGTGCTGGTTGCCCTGCTGCTGCCGGGGTTGCTCTGGCTGGGCCTCTGGCAGCTGCAGCGTGGCGATGAGAAGCGCGCGCTGCTGGCCAGTTTCGAGGCGCGGCGCCAGGCCGAACCGATCAGTCTCGAGCAGCTCGAGCCCATGCCGGACCCCGCCTACCGTCGCGTTCACCTGCGTGGGCACTTCGATACCGAGCACAGCCTGCTGTTGGACAGCCGCATTCGTGATGGCCATGCCGGTATCGAGTTGCTGCAGCCTTTTTACGATCAGTCCAGCGGCCTCTGGGTGTTGCTCAACCGTGGCTGGCTACCCTGGCCGGACCGGCGCACGCCGCCGCACTTCGATACGCCCGACGGCATGCTGCAGCTCACGGCCTGGGTCTACGTGGCGCCTTCTGGCGGTTTGAATTTGCGATCTGGCGCGGCATCCGAAGGCTGGCCGCGACTGATCACGCAGGTCGAGGCCGACAGCCTCTGGCGCCAGCTGGGCCGTGGTGGCCTGCCTTTCGAGGTGCGCCTGGAGTCCGGGCCGGCCAGTTATCGCGTCGACTGGCCAATCGTGGCCATGAGTCCCAGCAAGCATCTGGGCTATGCGGTGCAGTGGTTCTCCTTGGCTGCCGCGCTGCTTGGTCTGTTCATCTATCTCGGAATTCACAATGCACGGGAGCGTCGTCATGAACCCAGCCATCGCCATGCCTGAGGCACCGCGCAAGGGGCGTGGTCGCCTGCAGTTGTTGTTGATCCTGGCCATTGCCATCGGCCCGATGTTCCTGGCCAGCGCCATGTACCAGTGGCGCTTCTGGGTACCGGAAACGCGCAGCTACCACGGCGTGCTGATCGGCGATGGGCGCACCCTCGCCGACCTCGGCGTACAGGGTGAAGTCGAGCCGCGCTGGCAGATTCTGGTGACGGCGCCGGGAGCCTGTGAGGCCGACTGCCAGCAGCTGGTCTATCTGGCGCGGCAGATCCAGATCGGCCTCAACCGCGAGACCGCCCGCGCCAGTCACGGTCTGGCGCTGGCCGAACCACTGCCGGCCGAGTACGACGCCACGCTCAAGCGCGAGTACCCGCAGCTTGGACGCTATCAGCTGGATCTGCAGGCCTACGACAAGGCCGCCGAGGCGGTACCGGGTGCACAGCTGTGGCTGGTCGATCCACACGGTAACCTGGTGCTGCGCTATCCGGCCGGCAGCAAGGGCAAGGCCATTCTCGATGATCTGCGCTACCTGCTGAAAATTTCCCTGATCGGTTGACGCCGCGCTCTGTCCATATCGACAGAGCGTCAGGCCCAGTGCCCAAGGAGTAGACATGCACAAGCCCGGTTACCGTCTAGCGTTGTTCGCGACCCTCCTGACCGTGGTGGTGGTGCTGCTAGGTGCCTACACCCGACTGACCCATGCCGGTCTGGGTTGTCCGGATTGGCCGGGTTGCTACGGCTTTCTCGGCGTGCCGATGAGCGAGCACAAGCAGGCCATCGCCGAAGCACGTTTTCCCGAGGCCCCAGTGGAGGTCGCCAAGGGCTGGTATGAGATGATCCATCGCTACTTCGCCGGCGCCCTGGGCCTGGTGATCCTCGTCATTGCTGCCCAGGCCGTGCGCCGTCGTGCGGAGCCAGCCCAGCCGCTCAAGCTGCCGCTGGCGATTCTGGCGCTGGTGATCCTGCAGGGCGCCTTCGGCATGTGGACGGTCACCTTGCAACTTTGGCCGCAGGTGGTCACTGCTCATCTGCTCGGCGGCTTCGCCACGCTCAGCCTGCTGACCTTGCTCACGTTGCGTCTGTCTGGGCGATTCGCCCCGCTGCAGCTGCCAGGACACCTGCGGACATTGGCGGCGGCGTGCCTGCTTTTGGTGATCGGGCAGATCACCCTCGGCGGCTGGGTCAGCTCCAACTACGCCGCTGTCGCCTGCGTCGACCTGCCCACCTGTCACGGCGAGTGGTGGCCGGCGATGGATTTCGGCAAGGGCTTTCATCTGACCCAGCATATCGGCCCCAACTACCTGGGCGGACAACTCGACAGTGATGCGCGCACCGCCATTCACATGAGCCATCGCATCGGGGCGCTGCTGGTAACGCTGGCGCTGTTGGCACTGGCCTGGCAACTGCGCATTGCCAAGCTACCGCGCCTGGCCGGTCTGTTGCTGCTGGCGCTGGCCGTGCAGGTTGGCTTGGGCATCAGCAACGTGATCTTCCATCTGCCGCTGCTGGTGGCGGTGGCGCACAACGCAGGTGGCGCGGCTCTACTACTGGTGATGGTGCTGATCAACTATCGCCTGAGGGCTGTTTCTGCGGCGACTCGCGAAGCATCCGGTCTGGCGGGCAGGCGCACGACTCTGGTTTCCAACGGTCTGGTTCAAGGCCGGTAAATAACGAATCAAGGAGCAATGCCATGGCTACAATGCTGCGAGCTCACTCCGAACACGCCACCTGGCGCGACTATCTGGAGCTGACCAAACCGCGGGTGGTGATGTTGATGTTGATCACCTCGCTGGTCGGCATGTTCCTCGCTACCCGAGCCGGTGTGCCCTGGACCGTGCTGCTGTTCGGCAACCTCGGCATTGGCCTGTGCGCCGGCGCGGCGGCTGCGGTCAACCATGTGGTGGATCGGCGCATCGACTCGATCATGGCGCGCACGCACAAACGTCCGGTCACCGCCGGACGTGTCTCGCCGGTGGCGGCGCTGGCCTTCGCGCTGCTGCTGGCCATCGCCGGCATGAGCCTGCTGATGGTGTTCACCAATGAGTTGGCCGCCTGGCTGACCCTCGCTTCACTGCTCGGTTATGCGGTGATCTACACCGGCTTTCTCAAGCGCGCCACGCCGCAGAACATCGTTATTGGCGGCCTGGCGGGTGCTGCCCCACCGCTGCTGGGCTGGGTTGCCGTCACCGGTCACCTGAGTGCCGAGCCGCTGCTGCTGGTATTGATCATCTTCGCCTGGACGCCGCCGCATTTCTGGGCGCTGGCCATCCACCGCAAGGCCGAATACGCCAAGGCCGACATCCCCATGCTGCCGGTGACCCACGGCGAGCACTACACCAAGGTGCATATCCTGCTCTACACCCTGGTGATGTTCGCAGTGACTCTGTTGCCCTACGCCATCCACATGAGCGGGCCACTGTACCTCGCCTGCGCCTTGCTGCTGGGCGGCCGCTTCCTGCACTGGGCCTGGGTGCTGTACCGTGACAGCAAACCGCACGCGGCGATCAACACGTTCAAGTACAGTATCTGGTACCTGTTCCTGCTGTTTATCGCGCTACTCGCGGACCATTACCTGCTGCTGAATATCTAAGGCTCTTCATGACGCGTACCCACACTACGGTTTTCGTTCTTGTCGCCATCGTGGCCCTGGTGCTGGGCCTAACCGTCAACAAGGTGCTGAGCAGCAAGAGCCAGGGCGATCCGGCGGCGCTGCTCGATGCCGGTATCGTCCTGCTGCCACAGAACCGCAGCCTGCCGGCGCTGACCCTGGTCGATCAGGACGGCAAGGAGGTCGTGGTAGATCAGCTCAAGGGCGACTGGACGCTGCTGTTCTTCGGCTACACCTTCTGCCCGGACATCTGCCCGGCGACCCTCGCCCAGCTGCGTCAGCTGCAGACTCAACTGCCCGAGGAGACCCGTGCGCGGCTGAATGTAGTGATGGTCAGCGTCGACCCGCATCGCGATACACCGGAGCAACTGAGCAAGTACCTGGGCTTCTTCAATGCCGGCTTCAAAGGCCTGACCGGTGAAGAGGAAACCCTGCAGAAATTCGCCAACTCGGTGAGCATTCCCTACATCCCGGCTGACACCAGCAAGGAAAACTACACCGTCGACCACAGCGGCAACCTGGTGATCATCGGCCCGGATGGTACTCAGCGCGGCTTCATCCGCGCGCCGATCAACAACGCCAAACTGGCGGCGCAACTGCCGGGACTGGTTTCGGGTAGCTAACAGCACGCCCGTGTCTGCGTAGGGTGGATGACGCTCTTTTCATCCACCGCAGTGCGCGCCATGGTGGATCGATGAAGCGTGATCCACCCTACAAGGCGAACGGCAGCGGCAGGTTGACCTGCTGGCGCTGCGCCAGGCGCCGCTGGAATTCGGCCGGATCATGAATCAGCACCTCCTGCCCGGCGAAGGATTCGGCGGCGATCAGGCGCGACAGCCAGAAACGCACGCACGCCACGCGTAGCATGGCCGGCCACAGCTCCGCCTCGGCAGCCGTGAAGGGCCGCAGCGCTGCATAAGCGCCGAGAAGCGCACGGGCACGAGCGCCATCGAGGCTGCCGTCTTCGTGCGAGCACCAGTCGTTCAGGGTGATGGCCAGGTCGTAGAGCATCGGCCCCGAGCAGGCGTTGTAGAAATCAATCACCCCAGCCAGATGGTTGCCGTCGAACAGCACGTTGTCGCGGAACAGATCGGCATGCAGGTTGGCCCGCGGCAGGGCGAGGATGCGCGGCTTCAGCTCGGCGATCTCGGCCAGCGCATCACGCAGCAGCGGCAATGCCTCGTCATCGAGCTTCAGCGCCTGGCTCGGGCCTTCGGCCAGCATCCAGTCCAGACCACGGTCGCTGCGCCGCTCGATTGGCGCGTCACGCGTAGCCAGGTGAACTCGGGCCAGCAGGCTGCCCACTTCCTGGCAGTGATGGGCGTTGGCTTCGCGCACATGCTTGCCGGAAAGTCGCGGCTGCAGCAGTGCCGGTTTCTCCGCCAGGCTGCGCAGCGCCTCGTCATCCCGCGTACGCAGGGCGTAGGGTACCGGCAGACCGGCATCGTGCAGCACATCGAGCAGCTCGATGAAGAACGGCAGGTCGGCCACCGGGCCGCGTTCGACCAGGGTCAGAACGTACTCGCCCTGCTCCAGGCTGACGAAGAAGTTACTGTTTTCGCTGCCTGCAGCAATGCCCTGGAAATCACGCAACCGACCAAGCCCATAGGGCGCCAGGAAGACTTCGAGCTCATGACGCTCCAGGGGGGTGAATACCGACATATCAGACCTTAATCGCTTACCAGCTAAAGATTTCCCACGAGGGGATCAGCATGTCCGGATCGTCCGAACGTACGAAGTTGCCGTCGCTGCCATCGGCGCGAACGAGAAAGTAGGGTTTACCGTTCTTCGGGATGACCTTGATGGCATAGAGGAAGCCATTGACCCGGTATTCCTGAATGGTGCGGTCGCCGTCCTGGCGGATGGTCACGTCGGGATCGCCGGAGACCGGATCCTCGGCATGCGCGGCAAGTGGGACACAGGCCAGCAGGCCGACCAGCAACAAACGATTGACTGTACCCATGGTAATCTTGCTCCTTCGTTTTTACCGATGCAGCCATTCTACCGCTGCACCCGCCGAAAAGGTTGATCCCGCGCATGAGCCAAGCCCCCCTCGTTCTGGTCGACGGTTCCTCGTATCTGTACCGCGCCTTCCATGCCCTGCCGCCGCTGACCACTTCCAAGGGCATGCCCACCGGAGCGGTGAAGGGCGTACTGAACATGCTCAAGAGCCTGCGCAAGCAGTATCCGAACAGCCCCTTCGCCGTGGTCTTCGACGCCAAGGGCGGTACCTTCCGCGACGAGCTGTTCGCCGAGTACAAGGCCAATCGGCCATCCATGCCGGACGAGTTGCGCGTCCAGGTCGAACCGCTGCACGCCAGCGTGCGCGCCCTGGGGCTGCCGTTGCTGTGCGTCGAAGGCGTTGAGGCTGACGATGTGATCGGCACCCTGGCGCGCCAGGCGGCCGGGGAAAAGCGTGACGTTGTCATCTCTACCGGTGACAAGGACATGGCGCAGCTGGTCTGCCCGCACGTTACGCTGGTCAATACCATGACTGGAAGCGTCTACGATGCCGATGGCGTAAAGGAGAAGTTCGGTGTCGGCCCTGAGCTGATCATCGACTACCTGGCGCTGATGGGTGACAAGGTCGACAACATCCCAGGCGTACCCGGCGTCGGTGAAAAAACCGCCCTCGGCCTGCTGGTCGGCGTTGGCGGCGGTCTCGATATGCTCTATGCCAACCTCGACAAGGTGCCCGAGCTGCCGATCCGTGGTGCCAAGGGCTTGCCGGCCAAGCTCGAAGAACACCGCGAGATGGCCTACCTGTCGTATCAGCTGGCGACCATCAAGACCGACGTACCGCTGAATATCGAGATCGAATCGCTGCATCCCGGCGAGCCGGATCAGGCTGCATTGGTCGAGCTGTACGGCCAGCTGGAGTTCAAGAACTGGTTGGACGACCTGCTGCGGCAGAACAAGTCGCTGGCGGCCAAGGCCGCTGCGCCGGCTGGCGATCTGTTCGCCGAACCGACTGGCGAAGCCGCCGAAGAGGCCGCTGAACCCGCACCGGCAAGCACCGGTGATTACCAGCTTGTGCTGGAACAGGCGCAGTTCGATGCCTGGCTGCGGAAGCTGGAGCAGGCCGAGCTGATCGCCTTCGACAGCGAGACCACCAGCATCGACGCCCAGCAGGCGCAGCTGGTCGGCCTGTCCTTCGCGATCAAGGCGGGCGAAGCGGCCTATATCCCGCTGGCGCATTCCTACATGGGCGTGCCGCAGCAACTCGACCGCGATGCGGTGCTCAAGGCGCTCAAGCCGATTCTCGAGGACCCGGCCAAGGCCAAGGTCGGCCAGCACGCCAAGTACGACATCAATGTCCTGGCCAACGCCAGCACACCGATCATGGTGCAGGGCGTGGCCTTTGACACCATGCTCGAATCCTATGTGCTGGACTCGACAGCCACCCGTCACGACATGGACAGCCTGGCGCTGAAGTACCTGAACCACAGCACCATTCGCTTCGAGGACATCGCCGGCAAGGGCGCCAAGCAACTGACCTTCGACCAGATCGCGCTGGAGCAGGCCGGCCCCTACGCCGCCGAAGATGCCGACGTGACCTTGCGTCTGCATCAGGAGCTTTGGGGACGCCTCGAAGCCGTGCCCTCCTTGGCCAACGTGCTGCGCGAAATCGAGATCCCGCTGGTGCCGGTGCTGGCGCGCATCGAGCGCAACGGCGCGCTGGTCGACGCCAAGCTGCTTGGCGAGCAAAGTGTCGAGCTGGGCGAAAAACTGGTGGAGCTGGAGCGCAAGGCCTTCGAAATCGCTGGCGAGGAATTCAACCTCGCCTCGCCCAAACAGCTGGGCGTGATCCTCTACGAGAAACTCGGTTATCCGGTGATCAGCAAGACCGCCAAGGGTCAGCCCTCCACCGCCGAGGCGGTGCTCGCCGAGCTGGCCGAGCAGGACTACGAGTTGCCCAAGGTGCTGATGCAGTACCGCTCCCTGAGCAAGCTCAAGAGCACCTACACCGACAAGCTGCCGGAGCAGATCAACCCACGCACCGGGCGTATCCATACCAGTTATCACCAGGCAGTGGCCGCTACTGGCCGCCTGTCCTCGAGCGACCCGAACCTGCAGAACATCCCGATCCGCACCGCCGAAGGAAGGCGCATCCGCCAAGCGTTCGTCGCGCCCAAGGGCTACAAGCTGATGGCGGCGGACTACTCGCAGATCGAGTTGCGCATCATGGCCCACCTGGCCAAGGACAAAGGCCTGCTCGATGCCTTCCACCATGACCTGGACGTGCACAGGGCTACTGCTGCCGAGGTGTTTGGTGTGGCACTGGAAGAGGTGACCAGCGACCAGCGGCGCAAGGCCAAGGCCATCAACTTCGGCCTGATCTACGGCATGAGTGCCTTCGGTCTGGCCAAGCAGATCGACGTCGAGCGCAAGGAGGCGCAGGCCTACATCGACCGCTACTTCGCCCGCTACCCCGGCGTGCTGGCCTATATGGAAAGCACCCGCGCGCAGGCAGCCGAGCAGGGCTATGTCGAGACGGTCTACGGCCGTCGCCTGTACCTGCCGGAAATCCATGCGCAGAACCAGGCCATGCGCAAGGGCGCCGAGCGCGCGGCGATCAACGCACCGATGCAGGGCACGGCGGCTGACATCATCAAGCGCGCCATGATCAAAGTGGACGGCTGGCTGCAGGACAGCGGCATCGACGCGCGCATCATCCTGCAGGTGCACGACGAACTGGTGCTGGAGGTGCGTGAGGAACTGATCGACGAGGTCAGCGCCAAACTCAAGAGTCTGATGAGTGGTGCCGCCGACTTGGACGTACCGCTGTTGGTGGAAGTGGGTGTCGGCGCCAACTGGGACGAAGCGCATTAAGCCCCGTCGCCGCGGCGTAAAGCCGCGGCCGCTCTAGCTTTGGGGTTCCAGGGAATCAAAAGGCGCTTTCTTATTGCAAATGGTTTTTAAGAAGGCGATGAACTTTCCGCAAACCCACCCGGTCAGAGTTCATGAATGGCCGCAAAGCCCTTCAATGCTCCTTTGTTGTGTTAAGTGTTGGCAGACATCTGAACCCCGCCCTAGCGGTTCAGACCTTGAACCCCGAACTTCTCCCTCCCCATACGAAGCTCGGGGTTTTTTTTGCCTGTAAAAAGGCCGCTAGCGGCGATCTGATGACCCTCTCCCGCTTGCGGGAGAGGGTGCCCGAACGGCGGGAGAGGGTGGGGCTTGCTCCTGTTGTTCCGTAGTGGGCACCGAATACTCCCTACGATCTCGGTGCGCACAGCGCACCCTGCGCCTCATTCCTCCTCAGCGCTTTCCTCATCCTCTTCCGGCAACAGATCCAACCAGCCGGCCAGTACCATCTGCGCCTCTTCCACGCCCATGCGCTTGGGCGCCGAGAACAGCTGGATGCTGATGCCCTCGCCCCACTGCTTGTGAATTTCCTGGCGCACCTTGAGCAAGGTGGTCTTCGCCGCGCCGAAGGCCAGCTTGTCGGCCTTGGTCAGCAGGATATGCAGCGGCATACCGCTGGCCACCGACCAGTCCAGCATCATGCAGTCGAACTCGGTCAGCGGATGACGGATATCCATCATCAACACCAGGCCGCTCAGGCTCTCGCGGCTGCCCAGATACGCTTCCAGATGTTTCTGCCAGTGCTGCTTGAGCGGGATTGGCACCTTGGCATAACCGTAGCCGGGCAGGTCGACCAGGCGACGCTCGTCGTCCAGGCGGAAGAAGTTGAGCAACTGCGTGCGTCCCGGTGTTTTCGAGGTGCGCGCCAGGCTGGCGTGGGTAAGGGTGTTGAGCGCGCTCGACTTGCCAGCGTTGGAGCGGCCGGCGAATGCCACCTCCAGGCCGCTGTCCTCGGGGCACTGATCGACCTTGGCGGCGCTGATGAGGAAGCTGGCCTGCTGGCACAGACCGATAATGGGATTTTTCGGGAGCATGGGGGTATCCGGTGGATGCCTCGATTCCTGTTCAGTGGTTCGAGGGCTTGCGACATTTCCGCGCACCTGCTGCGCTCCAGAGGGGGCGGCAGGGGGCGTCGTTTCCGTTTCAGTGTTGCCAGTATATAATGCCGCAGATTTTGTGTGCGCTTTGTCCCACCCGCAGGAACCCAATTGCCGGGAGCGATTACATCTCTGCTCGATAGAAAGCAGGACGCTCCCAACCCTGATGAGGTTGATCTGATGAAGAAAATGCTGCTTGCTGCTGCCGTTATGATGTTGTCGTTCAACGGCTATGCTGCTCAGGATCCGCAAGCTGTGTATGACCGTTCCTGTGGTGTATGCCACAACGGCCAGATTCCCACGGCGCCCCAGAAGGGCGACAAGGCCGCATGGGAGCCGCGTCTGGCCAAGGGCATGGATACACTGGTGCAGAGCGTCACCAATGGTTTGAATGCCATGCCGCCGCGCGGCCTGTGCATGGACTGCTCGGCCGAGGATTACCAGGCGGTCATCAAGCTGATGACCGAGTGAGTAAGCCCGCTCGATAACCCTTTCTCTCTTAGCCGTAATTGGATTAGCTGATGAACAAAGTACTCGTGAGTCTGCTGTTGACCCTGGGCCTCACTGGCGTGGCACAGGCTGCTGGCGATGCCGAAGCCGGTCAGGGCAAAGTTGCTGTGTGTGGTGCCTGCCATGGCGCCGATGGCAACAGCCCTGCGCCAAACTTCCCCAAGCTGGCCGGTCAGGGCGAGCGTTACTTGCTCAAGCAGCTGCACGACATCAAGTCCGGTGCCCGTCCGGTGGTCGAGATGACCGGCATGCTGGATAACCTCAGCGATCAGGACATGGCTGACATCGCCGCTTACTTCGCCAGCCAGAAGATGAGCGTTGGTGCTGCCGATCCCAAGCTGGTCGAGCGTGGTGAAGCGTTGTTCCGCGGCGGCAAGCTGGAAGAAGGCATGCCGGCCTGCACTGGTTGCCACTCGCCTGATGGCGCTGGTCTGGCCGCCGCTGGCTTCCCGCACCTGGGTGGTCAACACGCTCAGTACGTGGCCAAGCAGCTGACCGACTTCCGCGAGGGTGACCGCACCAACGATGGTGACGCGATGATCATGCGTGCCATCGCTGCCAAGCTGAGCAACAAGGATATCGAAGCGGTATCCAGCTTCATCCAGGGTCTGCACTAAGAAGTTTTGTTAAGCGACCACTGTTGCAGTTGGTAAGACAAAGGGTGGCCACGGCCACCCTTTTTCATGTGCGCCATGGCTACAATGGGCGGAACCGGCCCAACGGTAGCGAGTCATAGTCTCGAATCGCCACTAGGGCGACGCTTATCCAGTCGAGGAGTACCCCCATGCGTAACCTGATTTTTGGCGCCGCTCTGGCGATCAGCAGCCTGTTCGGCCTTGCTGCCCATGCCGAACCGGTAGCCGGCCAGCAGTATGTCGAGCTGAAGAGCCCGGTGCCGGTGTCCAAGCCTGGCAAGGTCGAAGTGGTGGAGTTGTTCTGGTACGGCTGCCCGCACTGCTATCAGTTCGAAGCGACCCTCAACCCCTGGGTCGAGAAGCTGCCGGAAGACGTCAATTTCGTGCGCGTGCCGGCATTGTTCGGTGGCATCTGGAACGTGCATGGCCAGGCGTTCATCACCTTGGAAAGCATGAAGGTCGAGCACAAGGTGCATGACGCCGTGTTCACCGCCATCCACCAGGAGAAGAAGAAGCTGGCCTCGGCTGAAGAGTTCGCCGACTTCGTCGCCACCCAGGGCGTTGATCGCGATGCCTTCCTCAAGACCTTCAATTCTTTCGCCGTCAAAGGCCAGATGGAAAAGGCCAAGAAACTGGCCATGGCTTACCAGATCACTGGCGTGCCAGTGATGGTTGTCGGTGGCAAGTATCGCTTCGATCTGGGCTCGGCCGGTGGCCCGCAGCAGACCCTGCAGGTCGCTGACCATCTGATCGCCAAGGAGCGCGAGGCGCTCTAAGCGGCCGCAGGCGCGAAGCATGCTGCGCCGCTGGCGAAAGACACGTGCGGTTGGTCTGTGCGATCCACAGATCAACCCGCACTGCTCGCCCGAGAGCGACTGGCCAGCCGACGGCCTGTTGCGTCTGCTCAGTTTCAATGTCCAGGTCGGCATCAATACCCAGCGTTATCATCACTACCTGACCCGCAGCTGGCAGCACCTGTTGCCCCATGCCGGGCGTGCCGGCAACCTGCAGCGCATCGGTGATCTGCTCGCCGACTTCGATCTGGTGGCGTTGCAGGAGGTCGATGGCGGCAGCCTGCGCTCGGGCTACATCAATCAGGTCGAGTACCTGGCCCAGCAGGGCGCCTTTCCCTTCTGGTACCAACAGCTCAATCGCAATCTCGGGCGCTTCGCCCAGCACAGCAATGGAGTGCTCAGCCGCTTGCGGCCGACCCTGCTGGAAGATCATCCGCTCCCCGGTCCGCCCGGGCGTGGTGCGATTTTCCTGCGTCTCGGTGAAGGCGAGCACGCGCTGGGTGTGGTGATGATGCATCTGGCGCTGGGAGCGCGCACCCGTACGCGGCAACTGGCTTACATTCGTGAGCGCGTCAGTGAGTTTCGCCACCTGGTGCTGATGGGTGACATGAACACCCATGCTGTCGATCTGCTGGAAAACTCCCCGCTGCGTGACCTCGGCCTGATCGCGCCGCAGGTCGAGGCAACCTTCCCCAGCTGGCGACCGCAGCGCTGTCTCGATCATATCCTGCTCAGTTCCGAGCTCGAACTGGGGCGTGTCGATGTGCTCAGTCAGCCGATTTCCGATCACCTTCCCGTGGCCGTGGAAATCCGCCTGCCGGAAGCACAGAATGCTGCGCAGATGCCTATGCTGAACACGCCATCTCCCGAGTAAGCCGTATGAGCGATGACGCGCAACGCTGGAAAGACAAATACCTGAGTAGCCTGGAGCAGCAGGAAAAGCTCGACCGCCGTTGGGAGTCGCGCCTGGATCTGCTGCGCCGTGGTCTGGTGCGCAGCAGCCTGGCCGCCGAGGGCGCGGACAAGGCGGTCGATCAATGCATGCAGGAAATGCGCGAAATCCTTCGTCGCGATGATATGGACTCGGCATTGGGCGGCCTCATTCCGCGTCTGGAAAAGGCCGTGCTGGATTCCGAGCAGCGCCGTCAGCAGCGCGCTGGCGAGGCGGCGGCCGCACTGGCCGCCCTGATCGAGCAACTGCAGCGTCTGCAGCCGCCCCGTGAGGTGCGCAAGGCGCTCAAATCGCTGGGCAAACAGCTAGAGGACGCCACCACTCATCAGTATCTGCTGCCGGCGCTGCTCAGCCAGCTGAGCAACCTGCAGGGGCAGGCGCTGACCGTTCTGCAGGCGCCGGTGCAGGAGCAACCGGGCCTTCTCCAGCGCCTGTTCGGTTCGCGCGGCGAGACCAGCGAAAGCAATGCGCAGGTGCCGGGCATTGTCACCGAGGCCACTGGCGTTGCCGAGGAGCCCGCAGCAGAGTTGACGCCAACGCCAACGCCAACGCCAACGGCCGTAGCGGTGGCGAACGAGCCACCTCCCAGTGTCTCCAACGTGGCCAGCGTGCCGGCCCGGCACCAGGTCCAAGATGTCTCGCCTATGCTCGACAGCCTGCCGCTGCCGCCGGGTCTGGTACGGCAGGAGCAAGCCGGCGACAGCCCGTTCTCGTTGCCTAGCAGCGAACCCGGGTACAGCGCGGTGGCGCCGCATATCGCCAGCAGTCTGCGTAATCTGCTCGACGAGCTCGAACTGCCGGCGCGCCATCTGCCGCAAGGCGAAGCGCTGCGTTTGCGACTGGAGGGCAATCTCAACTGGTACGAGCTGGTGCCGGTGCTGGACGACCTGGCCGTGCTGGTGCTGGCCGTCACCGATAGCGGCCAGCGTGAGTTCGCCGGCTATCTCAAGCAACTCAACGAGCGCCTGGCTGCCTTCATCGAAACCCTCAGCGAGGCGCACGAGGGCTATAGCGCTTCAGTGGAGAATGCGCGCAGTTTCAACCAGCAGCTGCGGGATCAGGTCAGCGATCTGCAGAACAGCGTGCAGGAAGCTGCCGATCTGGAATCGCTCAAGCAGGCTCTGGAACAGCGTCTGGAAGGGCTCTTGCAAAGTGTCAGCAGTCATCAGCGTCAACGCGACAGTGGTAGCGATGACGTGGCTGAGCGGCTACAGGGCCTGGTCAAGCGTGTCGCCGAGATGGAGCAGGAAGCGCAGCAATTTCGCGAGCATATCGAGGAGCAGCGACAGAAGTCCTTGCTGGACCCCCTGACTGGGCTGCCCAACCGTGCCGCCTGGAGCGAGCGTCTCGACCTGGAAGTCGCTCGTCGCCAACGCTATGGCGGCCAGCTGTTGTTGGCGGTGCTGGATGTCGATCACTTCAAGCGGATCAACGACGGCTACGGCCACCTGGCAGGTGATCGAGTGCTGAAGATCATCGCCGGGGAGCTCAGCAAGCGTTTGCGCAAGACCGACTTCATCGCCCGTTTTGGTGGCGAGGAGTTCGTTCTGCTGATTCCTGCAACGCCGTTGGAAGGCGGTGTCCAGCTTCTGGAAACCCTGCGCGCTGCAATCGAGGCCTGCCCGTTCCACTTCAAGGGTGAGCCGGTGACCATCACCTTCTCCGCCGGTATCGCCGAGTTTCGCAATGGCGAGGCGACCGAGGTCACCTTCGAACGTGCCGACCAGGCGCTATATCGCGCCAAGGGCGCGGGGCGTAACCGAGTCGAGCAGGCTGCCTGATCCCGTCTACGTCGAGCCGCAGCGGCAGGCGCCGCGGCTCCCGTACGAACCACTCACTCCTTCTAGGATGTTGCCTCGGCCGGGTCCCTGCTGGTTGCTCCAGCGGTTCGTGCCCGTGGTGCGTGATCGTCCTCGTCCTGCAACGGCACCTCATTGCCCTGAGCGTCATACAGCTTGCCGCCGATGAAGTGGTCGCCATCGTGCAGGGCGGCGATGTCGCGGTAGCGCAGGCTGCGCTCGGTGCCGGCGACGAACACCGACTGCTGATCCGAGTTGCCGGCTGTGAAGTGGTTGAACAGCAGGTTGAGCAGGATCGCCATGATCGCCGCCGAGCTGATGCCGGAGTGGAAGATGGTTTCGAACCAGGCCGGGAAGTGATGGTAGAAGCTGGGCATGGCGATGGGGATCATGCCGAAGCCGATGGAGGTAGCGACGATCACCAGGTTCATGTTGTTGCGGTAGTCGACCTTGGCCAGGGTGCGGATACCGCTGGCGGCGACGGTGCCGAACAGCACGATGCCGGCACCACCAAGCACCGAGGTCGGCACCGCGGCGATCACTCGGCCCATGATCGGTAGCAAGCCGAGGGTGACCAGAATCAGCCCGCCGGTGGCGACCACGTAGCGGCTCTTCACGCCGGTAACGGCAACCAGGCCGACGTTCTGGGCGAAGGCGCTCTGGGTGAAGGAGCCGAATAGCGGCGCAACGACACTGGCGATCATGTCCGCGCGCAAACCGTTGCCGAGGCGTCTGGAGTCGACCTTGGTGTCGATGATGTCGCCGACGGCGAGGATGTCGGCCGAGGTTTCCACCAGGATCACCATCACCACGATCAGCATCGAGATGATCGCTGCCACCTCGAACACCGGCATACCGAAATGTAGCGGTGCCGGGAAGGCCAGCACCGGCCCTTCGCTGACCTTGGAAAAATCGGCCATGCCGAATGCCACCGCTACTAGAGTGCCAATGACCATGGCCAGCAGGATCGACAGGCGCGAGATGGTGGCGCTGCCGACCTTGCTCAGCAGCAGCACGGTGGTCAGGGTGAAGGCGGCCAGGCCGATGTTGGCCATGCTGCCGAAGTCAGCTGCACTGCTGTTGCCGCCCATGGCCCAGCGCGCGGCTACAGGCATCAGCGTCAGGCCGATGGTGGTGATGACGATGCCGGTCACCAGCGGTGGGAAGAACTTGGTGATCTTGGAAAAGATCGGCGTGATCAGCAGCCCGATCGCCGCTGCGCCTATCACAGCGCCGAATACCACCGGCAGCCCGCCTTCACCGCCGTTGGCGCCGACTATCGCCACGATGGTGGCGACGCTGGCGAAGGAAACGCCTTGCACCAGCGGCAACTGGCAGCCGAAGAAGGGCAGACCCAGGGTCTGCAGCAGGGTGGCCGCGCCGCCGACGAACAATGAGGCGGCGATCAACAGGCCGATGTCCGCAGGCGACAGGCCGGCCGCCTGACCAACGATCAAGGGCACCGCGACGATGCCGCCATACATGGTCAGCACGTGTTGCAGGCCATAGAGGAGATTGGAGCCGATACCGAGGTTCTCGTCCTCGGGGCGCTGAGAGGTGGAGGTCATGGGGCAAGCTACTCGCTGTTGTTCTTGTACGGTCAATGTAGACATTTTGTTGTCACATTGGCTACTACTTTGTATACATTTTTTCGAGTGTTGTTTCCTGGAACCATTGCGGCGCTACTGGTCATAAAATTTCCACGCGCGCTGAAGATGCCCGAATCTGACCGTGGTCCCGACTCGCGAGGCGACCCCCTCAGGCCCTAGACTATGCGCACTAGCCACCGGAGACGCCCATGGACATCTTCAGCATCGCCGTGCTGATCTTTTTGGTCACCGACCCTTTCGGCAATATCGCCATCTACATTGCCGCGCTGAAGAACGTCGAGCCGCGCAGACGATTGTGGATCGCCGCGCGCGAACTGCTGTTCGCCCTTGGCCTGTTGCTGCTGTTTCTCACCTTTGGTGACAAATTCCTCACCAGCCTCGGGCTGTCACGCGAGGCAACCGCGATTGCCGGCGGTATCATCCTGTTCGTCATCGCCATGCGCCTGATTTTCCCCAGCCCGCAGGGCCTGCTCGGCGACGTGCCGGATGGCGAGCCGATGCTGGTGCCGTTGGCCACGCCAGCGGTTGCCGGACCTTCAGCGCTTGCGGTGCTGATGACTCTGCGCAATACCCACACCGGGCCGCTCTGGGAGCTCTACTTGGCGGTCATCCTGGCCTGGGCGGCGACGGCATTCATTCTGTTGCAGGCTTCGTTCCTGCAGCGTTTTCTCGGTAATCGCGGGTTGATGGCAGTAGAACGATTGATGGGCATGCTGTTGATCATGCTCAGCGTCGACATGCTGCTGGACAACCTGCAGAGCGTATTCGGTCACGCATGAAGTCTCTTTGCCTTGCCCTCGTCCTTGTTCTGCTCGCCGGTTGCACCGGTGGTCTACGTATCGATGACAGTCACACCGCGACCGGCCAGAACAGCCGGGTGCAATACGTCGTGTTGCACTACACCTCTGCTGACCTGCAACGCTCGCTCGATCTGCTGACGCAGACCGAGGTGAGCAGCCACTACCTGATCGGTGATGCACCGCCGACCGTCTACCGCCTGGTTGACGAGAACCGCCGCGCCTGGCACGTCGGCGTCAGCGAGTGGCAGGGGCGAACCTGGCTCAACGCTTCGACCATCGGCATCGAGCTGGTCAACCAGGGGTACTACCAGACGCCGGCGGGGCGCTACTGGCAACCTTTCGCGCCGCAGCAGATCGATACCCTGATCGTGCTGCTCAAGGACATCGTCAAGCGTCACCAGCTAGCGCTGGGCTCGATCATCGCGCACAGCGATGTGGCGCCGCAGCGCAAGGTCGATCCGGGCCCATTGTTTCCCTGGAAGCGTCTGGCCGACGAGGGCCTGGTGCCCTGGCCGAACGAGGACGCCGTGGCGCGCCAACAGGCGCTGTTCAGCACCAGCCTGCCCAGCGTGCAGTGGTTCCAGGAGCAGTTGGCGCAAAATGGCTACACGGTGCCGCAGCACGGTGAGCTGGATGAGGCGACGCGCAACGTCATTGCCGCCTTCCAGATGAAGTATCGCCCGGCCAACTACGACGGCCAGCCGGACGCCGAAACTGCAGCGCGGTTACTGGTGCTCAATCTGCAGGCGGCTGGATAGAGCTCAGCTAGGCGTGGTGCCGATCAGCCGAGAGTCGGCCAGCGCTGCGCTGCGATGAACGGTGGCGGCCTGGTATTCGGGGTCCGCGAGCATGCTCAAAAAGGCTGCTGACGAGGGATAACGCACCAGCAGAAGCAGATCCCACTGCTCTTCCTTCGGTGCGATCAGCGCCAGGTGGACGTCTGCCATCACCTGCACCTCACCGCCCACCCCACGAACCTTGCTCAGCGCGGTGCGGCTGTAGCGCGCATAGGCTTCACGCCCGCTGCAGGGCGCATGGGGACTGTCTGCACCGTACGCAGCCTGGCTGTTGAAGCGCAGCAGATTGAGCATCAGAATCGGTGTATCACTGGGCATGCGCTCGGCGAACGCCAGCAGATCCTCGCGGGCAGGGTTGATGCTCGGCATATACGTTCCTCGGCTGGCGTTTTCCCTGAGCCTCTCGCCTGAAGCCGAGTGCAGCAAGTGCTATCGATCCGCCTGATAGCCGATCATCTGCTCAGCATGGTGCTGCGCTACGGTTGCTGTACCGGCAGGCCGATCAGCGCGGGCCAGGTTGGAAATCACGCGCATCACGCGCCCAGACATCCAGCACCGGTTTGAGATCTTCCAGGGTCAGTTGCGTGCTGCTGTTCTCCAGCGCCAGGCCGTGCCCCTTGCGCACCACGCGCAGCACCGGTTCGCTGGTGCGGGCATCGAGGCCCTCCAGTTCGATGAAGATGGCGCTGTCGCGGTCACGGGTGCCTGCTGCTGTGGTTGCCGCCGCCAGCACCAGGGCGACAGGAATCACCTCATAGGCCTTGAGCCCTTCGGTGGAAACCGTCACGCCAGTGATCGCGCTACGCAACACCAGGCTGTCCATGGTCGGTTCGTTGACCACCGTCATGCGCCCCTGCAACTCACGGATCAATGCCTGATGCAGATAATCACGGACACTTTCCAGCGTTTGCGCGCTGACCTGATCGCTGGGAACTGGTTCTGGATAGAAGGTCGGCTTCTCCACATACACCGCCGTGTAGCGCTCGTTCCTGAACTGCGGCGAAATCCAGCGCAGTACCGGTGCGCCGGTAGCTGAAGTGGCTGGCTGGAGCTGGGAGTAGTCGGCGAGGTAGCCGGAGAACTCTGTGGGTTTGGTGGTCTGGCTGGCGCAGCCGCTGAGCAGCAGCGCAGTGAGTAGAGCCAGGCAAAGCGGGTTGGCGTAACGCATCGGCGGACTCTCCTGTCCAGGGACCTGCAATCAGCCTAGATGCCGCTTCGTCAGCCCGCCAGTTCGCTCAATCGTTGAGCAAGAAGCTTGAAGTCATAGGGCTTTACGATGCTCTCGGTGGCTGCCGCGCTGTCGCGGGCGCGCACCTCTTCGAGCAGTTCGCGTTCGTAATAGCCGCTGGCGAACAGCACCGGCAGGGTCGGTCGCAACTGGCGCGCGGCTTCCACCAATTCGCGTCCGTCCATCCCGGGCAGGCCGATGTCGCTCATCAGCAGATCGAAGTGCTGCTCGCTGCGCAGCCGCTCCAGGGCGCTGTGCCCGTCGCGCAGGGCAAGGACGCGATAGCCGAACTCCCCGAGGACTTCAGCGGTGAGTTGGCGTACGACATCGTCATCCTCGACCAGCAGGATGGTCTTGGTACTGGCGCAGTCGATTTCGGTCATGGGGTTCTCTGTTTCAGCGCGCAGAATGCGCGAATGTTTGGCAAACTTCGGAGTCGGTGCACGGTCAGTGTGCCATACGCCTTCCCCGGACAGATAAGAACGAGCGAGACAATCATCGAATGGACGTCCCAATGTCGAATGAGTCCGCAATGGACGAAAAAGGGTTTCGCCGGATTCTCAACCGTAATGTCGGACTGCCGCTCGGCCTGGGGCTGGTCGGCGCGCTGTTCTTCGCGCTGTTGATCGGCTACCTGCTCAACGTGATCCGCTGGGTCGAGCACACCGACCAGGTGCTCAACCGGGCCAGCGAGGTGTACAAGCTGACGCTGGACCTGGAGACCGGCATGCGCGGCTTCCTGCTCAGCGGTGAGGAAGACTACCTCGCGCCCTACGAGCAAGCACGCGGCAAGTATCGTCCGCTGACCGAGCAGATCATCGGCATGGTCGGCGACAACCCACCACAGGTGCAGCGGCTTGAACGCCTGCTGGCGTTGCAGGAGCAGTGGGATCTCTATGCTCAGGAAGTGATTGGCAGCCGCCGCGATGGCGGCAACTTTATGGCAGAGGTCGGACGTGGCCGTGGCAAGAATCTCACCGATGGCATGCGCCGCGAGCTGGATACCTTCATCAACAGCGAGCGTGAACTGCGTCAGCAGCGCAATGCCGAGGTGAGCAGCACCACGCTCTGGGGGGCCGGCATCTATCTGGTGGTCAGCATCCTGTTCAGTGCCCTGTTGGCACTGTTCGGTCGCCGTGAGCTGATGAACCTTTCGCAAACCTATTCACAGGCGATGGCCAAGCAGTCCGATTACGCCGATGAGCAGCGTCGCCGTGCCTGGCTGGGCGGTGGCCAGACCCTGCTGGCCGAGCGTCTACTCGGCCAGCCTCAGGTGCAGGAATTGGCCGACCGCTCCCTTGAGTTTCTCGCTGAGTATCTCAATTGCGTGGTCGCCGCCCTGTATCTGCGCGATGCCCATACTGGCGACCTCACGCGGGTTGCGGGCTATGGCTTCAGCGAGGACGCCAGCCTCAAGGAGCATTTCTACCGCGGTGAGGGCCTGATCGGACAGGCTGCTCGCGGCCGTCGTCTGGTCTGCCTCGATGATCTGCCGGCGGATTACATCAAGGTCGCTTCGAGTCTCGGCGAAGGCCAGCCAGTGAGCGTTGCCCTGGTGCCGCTGCAGTCCGAAGATCGCGTCAACGGTGTGGTCGAATTGGCCTTCATGCGTGTACTGGAGCCGCGTGAGCGCGAGTTCCTCGAGGCAATCGCCAGCAATGTTGGGATGGCACTTGAAGCGGCGCGCTATCGCCAGCGCCTGCAAGAGGTGCTCGGCCAGACCCAGCAGCTCAACGAGGAATTGCAGACCCAGCAGGAAGAGCTGCGTGCCGCCAACGAGGAGCTGGAGCAGCAGGCGCGCGTGCTCAAGGAGTCTCAGGCGCACCTGGAAACCCAGCAGGCCGAACTGGAGCAGACCAACGAGAAGCTCTCCGAGCAGGCGCAGACACTGGCCGACCAGCGCGACGAGCTGGATCAGCGCAACACCACCCTCGGCCGTATTCAGGCGCAGCTGGAAGAGCGTGCCGAGGAGCTGCAGCGCGCCAGCCGCTACAAATCCGAGTTCCTTGCCAACATGAGCCACGAGCTGCGCACGCCGCTCAACAGCTCGCTGATCCTGGCCAAGCTGCTGGCGGAAAACGGCAACGGCAATCTCAATGACGAACAGGTCAAGTTCGCCGAGTCGATCTACTCGGCCGGCAACGATCTGCTCAACCTGATCAACGACATTCTCGACATCGCCAAGGTCGAGGCTGGCAAGCTCGAGATACGCCCCGAGCGCACGCCGCTGGCAAGCCTGCTCGAAGGCTTGCGTGATGTGTTCGTACCGCTGGCGGGCGAGCGCAGCCTGAGTTTCGAGATCGAACAGCAGGGCGAGCTGCCGCAGGTGCTGTTCACTGACCGCCAGCGCGCCGAGCAGATCCTGCGCAACCTGTTGTCCAACGCCTTCAAGTTCACTGACCGCGGCGGCGTGACCCTCAGCGTGTCGCGGCAGGATGACCAGTACCTGGCCTTCGCCGTGCGCGATACCGGTATTGGCATCGCTGCGGACCAGCAGCAGGCGATCTTCGAGGCCTTCCGCCAGGCCGATGGCACCACCAATCGCCGTTATGGCGGTACCGGCCTGGGGCTGTCCATCTCGCGTGACCTGGCCGGGTTGCTCGGCGGCTCGATCACGGTCAGCAGCGTACCGGGCGAGGGCAGCACCTTCACCCTGCTGCTGCCTGAGCGCCTGGTCGAGGGCGCTGCTCCGAGCCAGCCGATTGCCGCGCCTCGGGCGGTGGCTGAGCCGCCACTGCCGGTCGCCGCTGCCGCTGCCGCCCCGGCGATGCCGCGAGCGCCAGCGCCATTCGCCGATGACCGCGAGCACCTCGACGAGCGTGGCGGCCGCCGCGTGCTGGTGGTCGAGGACGAAGTGCGCTTTGCCCGTATCCTCTTCGATCTGGCTCACGAGCTGGGCTACGCCTGTCTGGTGGCTACCTGCGCCGATGAAGGCCTGGAGCTGGCGCGGCAGTACCGCCCGGATGCCATCCTGCTCGACATGCGCCTGCCCGACGGCTCAGGCCTTGGTGTGCTGCAACGGCTGAAGGACGACCCGCAGACCCGTCACATCCCGGTGCATGTGGTCTCGGTGGAGGATCAGAGCGAGGCCGCGCTGCACCTGGGGGCGGTTGGCTATGCGCTCAAACCCACCAGTCGCGATCAGCTCAAGGAAGTCTTCGGCAGGCTCGAGGCCAAGCTCAATCAGCAGGTCAAGCGCGTACTGCTGGTCGAAGACGACCCGCTGCAACGCGACAGCGTTGCCCGCCTGATCAGCGACGAAGACATCGAGATCACCGCCGTCGCACTGGCTGGCGATGCGCTGGAGAAGCTACGCGACACGGTGTTTGACTGCATGATCATCGACCTCAAGCTGCCCGACATGCAGGGCAACGAGCTGCTGCGGCGCATGGCCGAGGAGGACATTTGCTCCTTCCCGCCGGTGATCGTCTACACCGGGCGTAACCTGACCCGCGACGAGGAAGCCGAGCTGCTCAAGTACTCGCGCTCGATCATCATCAAGGGCGCGCGTTCGCCGGAACGTCTGCTGGACGAGGTCACCCTGTTCCTGCACAAGGTCGAGGCCGAGCTATCCAGCGAGCACCAGCGCATGCTCAAGACCGCGCGCAGCCGCGACAAGCTGTTCGAGGGCCGGCGCCTGCTGCTGGTCGACGATGACGTGCGCAACATCTTCGCCCTGTCCAGCGCGCTGGAGCAGAAGGGCGCCACGGTCGAAGTCGCGCGCAACGGTTTCGAAGCACTGGACAAGTTGCGCGAGCGTGAAGACATCGACCTGGTGTTGATGGACGTGATGATGCCGGAGATGGACGGCTACGAAGCCACCCGGCAGATTCGTCTGGAAGAGCGCTGGAAGAACCTGCCGATCATTGCGGTAACGGCCAAGGCGATGAAGGATGACCAGGAGCGTTGCCGCGAAGTCGGTGCCAACGATTACCTGGCCAAACCCATCGACCTGGATCGTTTGTTCTCCCTGATCCGCGTGTGGATGCCCAAGCTGGAGCGTCTTTGATGCCTGACGAAATCGAGCTGCGCCTGCTGATCGAGGCGATCTATCTGCGCTACAGCTACGACTTTCGTGACTACTCGAAAGCCTCGCTCAAGCGCCGTGTTCGCCAGGCGCAGGTCCAGCTGGATTGCCCGACCATCTCGGCGTTGCAGGCGCGTATCCTGCACGAGCCACAGGCGTTCATGCAGCTGCTGCAGTACCTCACCATCCCGGTCAGCGAGATGTTCCGCGACCCCGAATACTTCCTCGCCCTGCGCGAGCAGGTGGTGCCGCTGCTGCACACCTATCCCTCGCTGAAGGTCTGGGTGGCTGGCTGCAGCACGGGCGAGGAGGTGTATTCCTTGGCTATTCTGCTGCACGAGGAAGGCCTGCTGGAACGCACCATGATCTACGCCACCGACATCAATCCGCACTCGCTGGAGAAGGCCGAGCAGGGCATCTTCGCCCTCGACAACCTGCGCACTTACACCCAGAACTACCAGCTGTCCGGCGGCAAGCGGGCGTTCTCCGACTACTACTCGGCGGCCTATGATCGGGTGCTGTTCGACAAGTCGTTGCGCGCCAACGTGACCTTCGCCGATCACAGCCTGGCCACCGACAGCGTGTTCGCCGAAACCCATCTGGTGTCGTGCCGCAACGTACTGATCTATTTCAACCGCGACCTGCAGGACCGTGCGCTGGGCCTGTTCCACGACTCCCTTTGCCACCGCGGTTTTCTCGGTCTGGGCAGCAAGGAGAGCCTGGATTTCTCCGCCTATGCCCGGCAGTTCGAAGCGGTGTCACGGCCCGAGCGGATTTTCCGCAAGCGATGAGCAACCAATGGATCAACCTCCGCGGCCAGGTGCATGCGCCGCTGCAGGCCCTGCTGATCGGTGCCTCGGCCGGTGGTGTCGAGGCGCTGTTGAGCCTGCTCGAAGACCTGCCGCCGGACTACCGGCTGCCGGTGGTCTGCCTGCTGCATCAGCCGGATCGCAGCGACAGTCTGCTGGCCGATCTGCTGCAGCGCCGCCTGAAGCTGCCCGCCAAGGAAGCCGAGGACAAGGAGTACCTCAGTGGGGGCGTGGTCTACGTGGCACCCGCCGGTTACCACCTGTCCATCGAAACTGATCGTAGCTTCTCCCTCAGTCGTGAGGAGCCGCGGCATTTCTCCCGGCCATCGATCGATATTCTTTTCGAGTCCGCTGCCGACGCCTATGGCGAGCAGCTGGCTGCCGCGCTGCTCACTGGCGCCAACGAGGATGGCGCGGCCGGCCTGCTGGCGATCAAACAGGCTGGTGGCCTGACGCTGGTGCAGGAGCCTGCCGATGCGCAGGTGCCCACCATGCCGAATGCCGCGCTGGCCCTGCTGAAACCGGATTTTCTCCTGTCTATCAATGCCATGCGCCTGCTGCTGGCCGAACTGGATGCCCTGCCATGCTGAGGAAGATTGAAGCCAAGGTATTGATCGTCGACGACCTGCCGGAAAACCTGCTGGCGTTGCGTTCGTTGATCCAGAGCGAGGATCGCACCGTGTTCCAGGCCAGCAGCGCCGATGAGGCGCTGTCGCTGCTGCTCGAGCACGAGTTCGCCCTGGCCATTCTCGACGTCAAGATGCCGGGCATGAACGGCTTCGAACTGGCCGAGATGATGCGCGGCACGGAGAAGACCAAGCATATCCCGATCATCTTCGTCAGCGCGGTCGGCCGCGACATGGATTACGCCTTCCGCGGCTACGAGAGCGGCGCGGTGGACTTCCTGCACAAGCCGCTGTCGCCCTTCGAGGTGCGCAGCAAGGTGGCGATGTTCGTCGAGCTGTACCGCCATCGCAAGGCGTTGAGCATGCAGCTGGAGGTGGTCGAGGCGGCGCGTCGTGAGCAGGAGGCACTGCTCGCCGAGTTGCGCGAGACTCAGGGTGAATTGCAGAAAGCGGTGCAGATGCGCGACGTGTTCATGTCTATCGCCTCGCACGAGTTGCGCACGCCACTCAACGGTCTGATCCTCGACGTGCAACTGCGCCGGCTGCGCCTGGAGCAGGGGCGCATGGATGCCTTCACCCCCGACAAGCTGCAGGAGATGGTCAGCCGCGACGAGCGGCAGATCCGCAGCCTGAGCCGGTTGATCGACGACATGCTGGATGTTTCGCGCATTCGCACCGGCAAGCTTTCCGTGCGTCCAGAACCCGGCGATCTCGGCGTGCTGGCTGGCAACGTGGTAGAGAGCCTGGCCGCGCAGTTCACCCATACTGGCAGCCATATCGATTTGCACGTCGAGGGTCCGGCACCGGTGATGATGGACGAGTTCCGCATCGAGCAGGTGTTGGCCAACCTGCTGACCAACGCCCTGCGCTACGGTGATGGTAAACCCGTGTCGGTGCGTGTACGGGTGGTGGGCGATATGGCCCGCGCCGAGGTGCGGGACCAGGGCCTGGGTATCTCCGAGGCCGATCAGCGGCGGGTATTCGAGCAGTTCGAACGCGTCTCCGGAACCAGCGTCGCGCAGGGGCTTGGGCTCGGCTTGTTCATCAGCGAGCAGATCGTCCAGGCTCATGACGGTCGCATCGAGCTCAGCAGTCGTCTCGGCGAAGGCTCCTGTTTCAGCATCCTGCTGCCACTACGCAGCTGATCGTGCAAATTGCACGTGTTGTAATTCATGCATCTTGCAAAGTGCATGGGAGAAGGTGTTGATTTTGTTTTTAAGTAATTGATTTATAAGGATATTTTGGAGGGATTGATGTTGGCATGAGCGCTGCAGAATCAGTCATGTAAGCCCCCCGACTGACCTGCTGATGGAGAAGCGTCATGAACATCGTCCGAGTGAGCCTGTTTTGCGTAGCTGCACTGCTGGTCAACGGGGCTTACGCCAAAGATTTCAGTGGTTCGGCTGGAGCCGTTGCGAAAACGGCCGAGTTCACCCTTTCCAACTCGCCGGTGTGGCAATCGCGTGCCGCTGCACAGCAGGAAGGCTCCGCCGAACTGCGTACTCAGCCCACCCGCGCTGTCGGTGCCATCGGTGATGATGCGCAGTGGCTGCGCATTTCCAACGAGGGCGACACCGATACCGCCAACCGTGAGCCACGCCCTGCCAATAGCACCCCGCGCTGGGTGTTCTGACCGACAAGGAGTCCTGCCATGTCCAGAAGTGCCGTCCTGTTGTTGATCATGAGCCTGTCGAGCCTGGCGGTGTTGTGGCTGAGCCCCGCTCTGGACGAGGGTATCGCCCTGCTGCTCAAGGGTGGTAGCGTCGTCTTTGGTGCGGGCTTTCTGGTCGCGTTGATGGCCGGGCGCCGGATCAAGTTCGACCCCGTGCTGCGCTGAGGCTGGTCCCGCGCCAAGGAAACAAGAAAACGCCACGAAGATCGTGGCGTTTTTTATTGCGTGTGAATAGGCCGGTACCGCGGTCGTCTACCTCAGACCGGCAAGCTGAAATAGAAGTTGGCGCCTTCGCCGGGGCGCGAATGAACCCTCAGCTGGCCGCCGTGCAACTGCACGATCTCCCTTGCCAGCGCCAGGCCGAGGCCGACGCCACCCTTGCGTCTGCCGACCTGAACGAAGGGTTCGAAGATCCGCGCCTGTTGTTCGAAGGGGATCCCTTCGCCTTCGTCCTGCACGCTGACGATCACCTGTTCGCCATGGCGGCGCGCCTGTAGTCGTATCTTGTCACCCGGGTTGCTGTAGCGCAGGGCGTTGTCGGTGAGGTTATCGAGCAGTCGCTGCAGCTGCGCGGCATCGAGCTCAAGCTGCGGCAGGGGCTCGTGGACTTCGCAAAGCACCGTCACCTCACGTTCTGCGGCTCTCTCGGTAAAACGGTGAGACAGCTGCTGGATCATTTCGCCGAGGTCGCAGGGGCGGCGCTGCAGGGTTTGCACACCATTCTGGTAGCGCGAGAAGTTGAGCAGGTCGTCGATCAACTGCACCAGTCGATGCATCTCCTCGTCGACGGTGCGTATCAGTTCCTGCTCGCGTCCGCCTGGCGGCAGTGAGAGACGTTCGCGCAGCAGGCTGAAAGCCATATGAATACCGGTGATCGGCGTGCGCAGTTCATGGGAGGCGCGCAGGATGAACTCGCTGCGCACCCGGTCGAAGGCACGTTGCTTGGTGACGTCACGCAGTACCATCACTGCCCCCGCGCTACCGCCCTCGCGTACCTGCACCGGAGTCAGGGCCCAGGCCAGCAGCCTGGTCTCGCCGTCGCGGTCGATCTGCAGGTCGGCCGGCGGCTCCTGCAGCAGTTCGCCTGCCAGCACCCGGCGCAGTGCTTCGTCCACCGCATGCTCGGGCAACAGCGGGCCGATGGGCTGGCCCACGATCTCGGCCGGCCAGGACAGTTGGCGCAGCGCCACCGGATTGGCGTGTTCGATGCTGCCCTGGGTGTCGAGAATGACCAGGCCATCATCGATGCTGTCGAGCACCGCCTTCAGTCGGCCCTCGCTGCTGAGCAACTGGTTGAGGTTGCTCGAATGGTATTCGCGCAGCGCCTCGGTCATGAGGCCGAAGCGGCGGCTCAGCACGGCCAGTTCGAGAACCGGCGATACCGGTAGCACCACGTCGTATTTGCCCTGGCCGATCTGGTCGGCGGCTCGTGCCAGCATGTCGATGGGGGCGCCGAAGCGGCGGGCGATGCCGTGGGCAGTGAGTACCCCGATCGCCAGTACCGCGAGGCCGATGAGCACCAGCAGCCCGGCGATCAGTTGAGAGCGCTCGCCCGCTTTGCTTTCGGCCGAGATGACCCAGTCGACGACCTGATCCTGCTGTTCCAGCAGATGGTTGCGCAGGCGCTGGAAGGCCTCGGTGAAGGGTTTGTGAGCACCCAGGTTATGGGGTGTCTGGCCGTCCGGCATCGCACTACTGGCAGCCTGTTCCATCTCGTCGTAAAGCGCTGCCGCTCGCTCCAGTCCGCTGGCGTAGTCTTTGCCGAGGTTGGCCCTCAGGCCTTCGTCGAAGGTAGCGCGGAACGACTGGCGGATGGCTTCGAGGCGCTGCGCATCGGGCTGTTGAGCGATCAGCACGATCAGTTCGTCGCCCAGGTGCTGGCGCAGCTTCTGGCCGATCTGTACGGCGTCGAAGCCGCGCTGGATCAGGTCGCTCTGGCTGCGCGCCATCTGTGTGACGCTGAACAGGCCGAGCAGCAGGCCCAGCAGTGCAACGGTGATCAGCGCGGAGATGCTAAGGAACAGTCGCGTGCGAAGCTTCATCGACAGCTTCATGGAAATCCCGTGGTCAGAGGTTGTACTGCTTGCGTTTGCGATAGAGGGTCGAGGTATCGATACCCAGCGTCTTGGCCGCCATGTCGAGGGTGTTGCTGCTGGCCAGCACGGCGGCAATATGCGCCTTCTCCAGCTCTTCAAGGCTCATCGCTGCGCCGACACGCACTGCATTGTTCGGCGCTTCGCCGGTGCCGCCCAGGCCGAGATGGCTAACCTCCACCACGTCGCTCTGGCAGATGATGCTGGCGCGCTCGATGACGTTGCGCAGCTCGCGGATATTGCCTGGCCAGTGATAAGCCTGCAGGGCGGCGGCAGCCTCGGGGCTGAAACCGCACGCCGGGCGCCCGTAGTCGCTGACGAAGCGGGCGAGAAAGCGCTCGGCCAGGCCCATCACGTCTTCGTGACGTTCGCGCAACGGTGGCAGCTTGAGGGTGATGACGTTGAGGCGGTACAGCAGGTCTTCACGGAAGCGGCCCTCGCGTACCATTTCGTCGAGGTCCAGGTTGGTGGCGGCGACGATGCGCACATCGGCACGCCGGGTCACCGGATCGCCGACGCGCTCGTACTCCTTGTCCTGAATGAAGCGCAGCAGCTTGGGTTGCAGGGCCAGCGGGAAGTCGCCGATCTCGTCGAGGAACAGGGTGCCGCCGTCGGCCTGGCTGACGCGGCCCTGGGTGCTTTCGCTGGCACCGGTGAAGGAGCCGCGGGCGTGACCGAACAGCTCGCTTTCCATCAGCTCGGCCGTCAGCGATGGGCAGTTGATGGTCACGCAGGTGCGCTTGGCACGGCGGCTCCAGCCGTGGATGGCGCGCGATAGCTCGCCCTTGCCGGTACCGGATTCGCCGAGGATGAGGATGTTGGCGTCGGTAGCAGCGACCTGCCGTGCGGTTTCCAGAATCGCCATCATCGCCGGGCTATGCGAGTCGAGGCCGTCCTTGGCCTTGCGTACCTCACCTTCCAGAGCCTCCAGGCGTGCGGCCAACGTACGCACTTCCAGTTGCTTGGCGGCGGCCAGGCGCAGTTGATCGGGGGTGCAGGGTTTGACCAGATAATCGGCGGCGCCGGCCTGGATGGCATCGACCGCGGTGTCCACGGCCGAGTGGGCGGTGACGATCACCACGCGCATCCAGGGTGCCTGGATGCGCATCTGCGCCAACAGGTCCAGTCCGTTGTCCTCGCCCAGGCGCAGGTCAAGAAAGCACAGGTCGAACACCTGTCGCTGCAGCAGCGCCTCGGCTTGGGTCGCACTGCTGGCACCGGCGACGTCATAGCCTTCGTCTTCAAGGCAGTAACGGAAGGTACGCAGGATTGCCGCTTCGTCGTCCACTAGCAGAATGCGTCCACTGGTTTGCTCTGCAACTGCCATGTATGTGCTCCATCTGACGGGTCAATGCAGCTTAGTCAGGTAAAAACCATGCAAGTTGCACGGCTCGACTGTGCCGATACTGCACCCTGCATGCAGGCAGGGTGCCTTTATTGTTGGTAAATATTTGTTTTAAAAGGGGATTTTAATTTATTCTGGCTGGCACGGGGCTTGCGATATTGCCTGTATCGTCTCACGAACAGGAGTGAACTCATGCCCCCGTTCAAACCTTTGTTACTGGCCGCCGGCACCGCGCTGATGATCGGCCTGACGCCTGTGGCCAGCCACGCTGCCGAAGGTCAGCTATCAGCACAGCTGGATGCGGCCCGCCAGGAAGGTTCGATCTGGACAGCCTTCGCGCTCAATCGGCACCTCAACCCTTTCAAGCTCGATATCGACGTTGAGGATGGTGCGGCCACTCTCAACGGCAAGGTCGAGAATAACGTTCAGAAAGAGCTGGCCGAGCAGGTGGCGCTGAGCATAGATGGCATCGAGTCGGTGGACAATCGCATCGAGGTCAGCAGTGACGCAGTCGAGGGCGACGCGCCGAGCATGGTGCAGCGTCTGGAGGACGCCAGCCTCGCCGCCACGGTGAAGTCCAAGTTGCTGTGGAACAGCAACACCCGCGGCCTGGACATTCAGGTAAAGAGCGAAACCGGCAACATCACCCTCAGTGGCCATGCCCAGACGCCAGCGGCCAAGGAGTTGGCAGGCCAGCTGGCAGCCAATACCGATGGCGTGCGCGAGGTGTTCAACCACCTCAGCATCAGCACTGCCGACAGCAGTAGCAGCGAAGTGCAAACCACACTCGACGAAGCGCGCGAGGACATCAGTGACAGCTGGATCACCAGCAAGGTCAAGGCCAGCTTCCTCTACAGCCGCAACCTGGATGCTATGAACACTGACGACGGTCTGGTCAGCCTGCGCGGCAGCGTGCTGAGCAGTGCCGAGAAGCGCCTGGCGGTCGAGATCGCCCGCAACATTCGCGGTGTGCGGGGTGTCGACGCCGACGCCCTGCGCATCAGCAGTTGAATCTCAAGCAATCCCGGCCACTGGAATGGCCATCAACCCGCAAGTCCCATCGCCAAGGAGTGAATCCATGAGCAGCAAGACCGCACAACTCAATGAACTGATCGAAATCACCCGTGACGGCAAGCGCTTCTATGAGCATGCCCACGAAGAGGTCAAGGATATCCGCCTGCAGGCGCTGTTCCGCGACATGGTGCGCGCCAAGACCGAAGTGATCGACGCCTTGAGCGTCAAGGTCGCGGCCAACCAGAGTGCCCCGGCATCCGGCGGCACCATGCTGGGCAAACTGCGCCAGTTCTACGCCGACACCCGCGCGACCCTGGCCAAGGATGAAGACGCCACCTACGTCTCGCAGCTGGAGGAAGCGGAAGACCGCATTCTGCATGCCTTCGAGGATGCGCTGGAAAGTGCGGACAATGATGTCCGTGTGCTGCTCGCCGTGGAGATGCCCAAGGTGCGGGCCTGCCACGACCGCATGCGGGCGCTGAAGCAGAACATGCAGTAATCACTGCGGCGCTGTTACGAGCCCATGCACTCACTGCGTGCGGGGGCTTTTTATTGGGGCTGGCCAGTCCGGTATCACCCACATTTTCCCCACACCCGAAGCGTCTTTTCGCTGCCGCAACCGAAACTCGTCGACGTTCATTTAACTGTCACATTCGTTTCATAGAGTGGTCACGTGGCCTGCAGATACTTGGGCCCGTTCCATCCAACACTATCCTGCTAGGAGCAAGGCATGAAACTGAAGCGTTTGATGGCGGCCCTGACTTTCGCCGCCGCTGGCGTAAGCGCCGTATCTGCTGTAGCCGCCGTCGACCCGGCTCTGCCGAACTACGAAAAGACTTCCGGTGTGTCGGGCAACCTGTCCAGCGTCGGTTCCGACTCGCTGGCCAACCTGATGACCCTGTGGGCAGAAGAGTTCAAGAAGAACTACCCCAACGTCAACATCCAGATCCAGGCCGCTGGTTCCTCCACTGCGCCACCCGCGCTGACCGAAGGCACCGCCAACATGGGCCCGATGAGCCGTCCGATGAAGGACAGCGAAATCCAGGCCTTCGAAGAGAAGTACGGCTACAAGCCGACCGCCGTTCCGGTTGCCATCGACGCCCTGGCCGTGTTCGTACACAAGGACAACCCGATCAAGTCGCTGTCGATCGAGCAGGTCGATGCGATCTTCTCCAGCACCCGCCTGTGCGGTGGCGACAAGGACATCAAGACCTGGGGTGACCTCGGTCTGACCGGCGAGTGGGCTGGCAAGCCGCTGCAGCTGTTCGGTCGTAACTCGGTATCCGGCACCTACGGCTACTTCAAGGAAGAAGCCCTGTGCAAAGGCGACTTCAAATCCAACGTCAACGAGCAGCCGGGTTCGGCGTCGGTTGTCCAGTCGATCTCCAGCACCTTGAACGCCATCGGTTACTCGGGTATCGGCTATAAGACCTCCAGTGTCCGCGCCGTGCCGCTGTCGAAGAAGGGCGGTGAAGCCTTCGAAGCTTCGGAAGAGAATGCTCTGTCTGGCAAGTTCCCGCTGGCTCGCTTCTTCTACGTCTACGTCAACAAGGCGCCGAACCAGCCGCTGAGCCCGCTGGATGCCGAGTTCATCAAGCTGGTGCTGTCCAAGCAGGGCCAGGAGGTCGTGATGAAGGATGGTTACATCCCGCTGCCGTCCAAGGTCGCCGAGAAAGCGATGAAGGACCTGGGCCTGTAAGGCTTCCAGCCTGATGGCCTGGCTCTAGCTAGCGAGGCCATTCGATGAACCCGCCACCCCATGGGTGGCGGGCTTCGTCATGTCAGTAGACTGTAATCTTTCTGTCATACAAGCCCGCTAAATTGACAAGCCTGGGCAGCCGTATGCGCTGCAATCAAGCCCGCGCAGAGACTTCTCGCATGAATGACTTGGCAAACGAATCCATGAACCGTTCGCAGAACCCTCTGGGGATCGACTTCAATACGCCCGCCCTGCAACGCAAGCGCCGCCTGCGCGCGCTGAAGGACCGCATGGCGCGTTGGTACGTCTCCGTCGGTGGTCTGGCGGTGCTCGGTGCCATCACCCTGATCTTCTTCTACCTCGCCCATGTCGTGCTGCCGATGTTCCAGGGCGCCGAGCTCGAGTCGCGCAAGGCTCAGCAACCGGCCTGGCTGGCCGAGGCCCAGGCGCCATTGCTTCTCGCCGTGGAAGAGCAGAACCAGGTCGCCATGCGCCTGGATACTTCCGGCGCCGTGCAGTTCTTCGAACTCAAGAGTGGCGAAGCCCTGCAGCGTCTGCAATTGCCACTGCCGCAAGGTGTCAGTGTCGCCTCCGTCGGCCAGGATCAGCCGGGTACGCGCCGCGTGGTACTGGGCCTGTCCAACGGCCAGGCGCTGATCATTCAGCACAGTTACAAGATCACCTACCCGGATAACGTACGGGCCATCGCGCCGCAGATCGAATACCCCTACGGCGAAGCGCCGATCGAGGTCGATCCGCAGGGGCGTCCGCTCGAGCACATCGCCGTCAATCTCAACAGCGGCACGCTGATGCTGGCTGGCTCCACGGGCAACGAGCTGCACCTGATCAGCCTCGCTCGCGAGGAGAACCTGTTCACTGGCGAGGTGAGCGTCAGCGAGGAGCGCATCAACCTGCCGCAGATCGGCGAGCCGATCAGTCAACTGATTCTCGACCCGCGGCAGATGTGGCTGTACGTGTTCAACGGCGATTCCAGCGCCGACGTTTTCGATCTGCGCAAGCGTAGCCTCAACGGCCGCTACGAACTGCTCAAGGGTGGTTCCAACCGCGTGACCAGCGCCACCAGCCTGCTCGGCGGCATCTCGATCATGATCGGCGATGCCAAGGGTGGCATCCAGCAGTGGTTCATGGTGCGCGACCAGGATGGCAAGTCCACCTTCCAGTGGATCCGCAGCTTCCAGCTCGGCGACAGCGCGATCACCCAGATTCTTCCCGAAGAGCGCCGCAAAGGCTTCATGGCCCTGGACGCCGACGGTCGCCTGGGCATTTTCCACAGCACCGCGCACCGTACCCTGCTCAAGGAGCAGGTCGCCGAAGGCAGCGCCATCGCCGCCCTGTCGCCGCGTGCCAGTCGTGTGCTGGTCGAGTCGGACGGCAAGCTGCAGCGTTTCGTGGTCGACAACCCTCACCCGGAAATTTCCTGGAGCTCGCTGTGGGGCAAGGTCTGGTACGAAAGCTACCCTGAGCCTGACTACGTCTGGCAGTCCACTTCGGCCAACACCGACTTCGAGTCCAAGCTGAGCCTGTCGCCGCTGGCCTTCGGTACCCTCAAGGCGGCGTTCTACGCCATGCTCCTGGCCGCGCCGCTGGCCGTGGCTGCAGCGATCTACACCGCCTACTTCATGGCGCCGCGCATGCGCACCAAGGTCAAGCCGGTGATCGAACTGATGGAAGCGTTGCCGACGGTGATCCTCGGTTTCTTCGCCGGCCTGTTCCTCGCGCCGTTTCTGGAGAACCACTTACCCGGCATCTTCAGCCTCCTGTTGCTGACACCGGTGGGCATCCTGCTGTTCGGTTTCCTCTGGACCAAGCTGCCTGAGTCCATCCGCCACCGTGTTCCCGAAGGCTGGGAAGCGGCACTGCTGATCCCGGTGGTGGTCGCGGTGGGTTGGTTCTCCATCTCGATCAGCGGGCATCTGGAAAACTGGCTATTCGACGGCAACATGCGCCTGTGGCTGTCCAACGACCTGGGCATTCCCTTTGACCAGCGCAACGCCCTGGTGGTGGGCTTGGCGATGGGCTTCGCGGTGATTCCGAACATCTACTCGATTGCCGAAGACGCCGTGTTCAGTGTGCCCAAGAGCCTTACCTTCGGTTCCCTGGCGCTCGGTGCCACGCCCTGGCAGACCCTGACCCGCGTGGTGATTCTCACCGCCAGCCCGGGCATTTTCTCGGCGCTGATGATCGGCATGGGCCGCGCGGTGGGCGAGACCATGATCGTGCTGATGGCCACCGGCAACACGCCGATCATGGACATCAACATCTTCGAAGGCATGCGCACCCTGGCGGCCAACGTCGCGGTGGAGATGCCCGAGTCGGAAGTCGGCGGCACTCACTACCGTGTGCTGTTCCTGGCGGCGCTGGTGCTGCTGATGTTCACCTTCGTGATGAACACCCTGGCCGAGCTGATTCGTCAGCGCCTGCGTACCAAGTATTCGAGTCTGTAAAAAGTGCCTGCGCAGCAGGCCATCTGATGACTCTCTCCCATTCATGGGAGAGGGTGCCCGCAGGGCGGGAGAAGGTTGTGTGAAATCACGAGCCCTCTCCCCCGGCCCCTCTCCCGCAAGCGGGAGAGGGGAGGTAAAGAATGATTTCATTCAAGGTGTGATGCCGTGAAACAGAACAACCTGAAATCCTGGTACAAGAGCGGTGCCCCGGGCGTGTGGATGAGCGGAGGCGCCGTTGCCATCGCCATCATCATGACCCTCGGTCTGCTGGCAGTGATTGCCTCTCGCGGCCTCGGCCACTTCTGGCCGGCAGATATTCTCGAAGCCGACTACCAGGTGCCTGGCCAGGAAGCCCGGGTGATGCTGGGTGAGGTGGTGCAGGTCGAGGAAGTGCCACGTGCACGTCTCGCCGCAGCTGGCCTGCCGGTAGCCGAAGAAGGCGGTGAGTTCATGACCCGCGAGCTGCTCAAGGTGGGTAACCGTGAGCTGTTCGGTGCCGACTTCACCTGGGTGGTTGGCGAGTGGTTGAGCAACCCGCGCAAGCCGGCCGGCATCACCGTGCTGGAGCGCCGCGAGTGGGGCAACTTCTACGGCAACCTGGTCAACGTCAAGGAAAGCGGCCAGGTGGTCGCCGAGGGTGATGCGGCCTGGGCTGCATTGCAGGAGCGCCTGGATCGCGTCGACGATTTGCACGCACAGCTTGTGCGTCTGGAGAAGAAGGACATCGGCCGTATCAACCATGGCCTGGAGCGCATCCGTCTGGAAGGCCGCAAGCTGCAGCTGCAGGACAAGCTGGACGCCGCTGCCCAGGCCAGCATGGATGCCCGCCGCGATGCGTTGAATGGCGAGTACAAGGTGCTCGAAGAGCGCATGGTGGCGCTGACCCAGCAGATCAACCGCGACAGCGTGACCCTGACCGCCAGCGATGGACGCCAGACCGAAATCGAACTGGGCAAGATCGTCCGCGCCTACCGCCCGAACGCCATGGGCACGGTCGACAAGCTCGGTTTCTATGCCATGAAACTGTGGGAGTTCGTCAGCGACGAGCCGCGTGAGGCCAACACCGAAGGCGGTATCTTCCCGGCGATCTTCGGCACCGTGCTGATGGTCATGCTGATGGCGGTGATCGTTACCCCGTTCGGCGTGATCGCCGCGGTCTATCTGCGTGAATACGCGCATCAGGGCGCACTGACCCGGGTGATCCGCATCGCGGTGAACAACCTGGCCGGCGTACCTTCGATTGTCTACGGCGTGTTCGGCCTGGGCTTCTTCGTCTACGTGCTGGGTGGTTCGATCGACCAGCTGTTCTTCCCCGAGTCCGCCCCGGCGCCGACCTTCGGCACGCCGGGCCTGATGTGGGCCTCGCTGACCCTGGCGATCCTCACCCTGCCGGTGGTCATCGTTGCCACCGAGGAAGGCCTGGCGCGTATTCCGCGTGCAGTACGTGAAGGTTCGCTGGCGCTTGGCGCGACCAAGGCCGAGACGCTGTGGAAGGTGGTCATCCCGATGGCCAGCCCGGCGATGATGACCGGCCTGATTCTCGCCGTGGCACGTGCCGCCGGTGAGGTGGCGCCGCTGATGCTGGTGGGTGTGGTGAAACTGGCGCCGACCCTGCCGCTCAACGGTAACTACCCTTACCTGCACCTGGATCAGAAGATCATGCACCTGGGCTTCCATATCTACGACGTCGGCTTCCAGAGCCCCAACGTCGAGGCCGCACGCCCGCTGGTTTATGCCACTGCGCTGCTGCTGGTGATCGTTATCGCCCTGCTCAACCTGACCGCGGTCTATATCCGTAACCACCTGCGCGAGAAGTACAAGGCGCTGGATCACTAACGCAGCTACGAGTCGCGCACCGCCGGTGCGCAGCTTGCAGCTTGTAGCTACGAACGGAGTGAGTTTATGCAACACGAAACCCATACCCACGGTATCGATCTGGCCGCCCTCGGCCGCGACAAGCAGAGCCTCAACCTGGCCAACGAGACCACGGCCATCGAAGTGCCGGGTCTGAACCTGTACTACGGCCAGAAGCAGGCGCTGTTCGACGTCAAGATGGAGATCCCCAAGCAGCGCGTGACCGCCTTCATCGGCCCGTCCGGCTGCGGCAAGTCGACCCTGCTGCGCACTTTCAACCGCATGAACGACCTGGTCGACGGTTGCCGTGTGGAAGGCGAGATCAACATCGACGGGCGTAACATCTACCGCAAGGGCGAGGATGTGGCCGAGCTGCGTCGTCGCGTCGGCATGGTGTTCCAGAAGCCCAACCCCTTCCCCAAGAGCATCTACGAGAACGTGGTGTATGGCCTGCGTATCCAGGGCATCAACAGCAAGCGCGTACTCGACGAGGCGGTGGAATGGGCACTGAAGAGCGCCGCGCTGTGGGATGAGGTCAAGGACCGTCTGCACGACTCGGCCCTCGGTCTGTCCGGCGGTCAGCAACAGCGTCTGGTCATCGCCCGCACCGTGGCCGTGCAGCCGGAAGTGCTGCTGCTCGACGAACCCTGCTCGGCGCTGGACCCGATCTCCACGCTGAAGGTCGAAGAGCTGATCTACGAGCTCAAGAGCAAGTACACCATCGTCATCGTCACCCACAACATGCAGCAGGCGGCGCGCGTCTCCGACTACACCGCGTTCATGTACATGGGCAAGCTGATCGAGTTCGGCGACACCGATACCCTGTTCACCAACCCGGCCAAGAAGCAGACTGAAGACTACATCACCGGTCGTTACGGCTAAGGTCATGGCAAATACTCCCTGGCTTTGTCGGGCGCCGTACTGTCAGCGTGCGCCCTTCGCGCCAGAGAGCATTTTCCAAGGGCCTTAGTGCTGAAACTCAACGTGTAGGGTGCGCCGTTCGCACCATGGCCATCCAAGCCGGCAGCTTTCGCGGAGCGAAACATGATCAATAAAGACAACCTTACTCAGCACATCTCCCAGCAATTCAACGCCGAACTGGAAGAAGTGCGCAGCCACCTGCTGGCCATGGGCGGCCTGGTGGAAAAGCAGGTCAACGACGCCGTCACCGCGCTGATCGAGGCCGACTCCGGTCTGGCCCAGCAGGTGCGCGAGATCGATGACCAGATCAACCAGATGGAGCGCAACATCGACGAGGAATGCGTGCGCATTCTCGCCCGTCGTCAGCCGGCGGCCTCCGACCTTCGCCTGATCATCAGCATCTCCAAGTCGGTGATCGACCTCGAGCGCATCGGTGACGAGTCGACCAAGATCGCCAAGCGCGCCATCCAGCTCTGCGAAGAGGGTGAGTCGCCGCGTGGCTACGTCGAGGTGCGTCACATCGGCGATCAGGTCCGCAAGATGGTGCAGGAGGCGCTGGACGCCTTCGCCCGTTTCGATGCCGACCTGGCCCTGTCGGTGGCGCAGTACGACAAGACTGTCGACCGCGAGTACAAGACCGCACTGCGTGAGCTGGTCACCTACATGATGGAAGATCCGCGTTCGATCTCCCGTGTGCTCAATGTGATCTGGGCGCTGCGCTCGCTGGAGCGCATCGGCGATCATGCGCGCAACATCGCCGAACTGGTGATCTACCTGGTGCGTGGCACCGATGTGCGCCATATCGGCCTGACCCGCATGCGTGAAGAAGTCGAGGGCAAGTCCAACGACTGACGCCTGCTTCGTGCTGACGGCCCGGGACTTCCCGGGCCGTTTCGTTTGCGCGATTTGTTACACGTCCGGCGTTTTCCGTTGGCCTTAGGCCACTGGCCATGACTATGCTTACTGCCATTCGTACAGGAGTGGCCGATGAGCAAAGTCAGTGTGCTGGTGGTGGATGACGCGACCTTTATCCGTGATCTGGTCAAGAAAGGGCTGCGCGATAATTTCCCCGGCGTACAGATCGAGGAAGCGATCAATGGCCGCAAGGCCCAGCAGATGTTGAGTCGTCAGGTGGTCGACCTGATCCTCTGTGACTGGGAAATGCCGGAGATGTCCGGCCTCGAGCTGCTGACCTGGTGCCGCGAGCAGGACAACCTGAAAACCACGCCCTTCATCATGGTGACCAGCCGCGGTGACAAGGAGAACGTGGTGCAGGCGATCCAGGCCGGTGTTTCCGACTACATCGGCAAACCCTTCTCCAACGAACAGCTGGTGACCAAGGTCAAAAAGGCCCTGCAACGCGCTGGCAAGCTGCAGGCGCTGATGTCCAGTGCGCCGTCGAAGATGCTGAGCACGGGTGGCCTCGCCAACGACTCGCTGGCCGCACTTACCGGCGGCAAGGCCGAGGTGGTAAAGACCAGTGCACCAACGCCGGCAGCTGCCGCCCCTGCGGCACCGAGCATCGCACCTGCCCCGGCCGCCGCAAGCAAGTCGCCGGCCGGTCGTGGCCAGGGTCAGCTGCGTTTACCGGCGGGCAGCATGGCCTGCGTGATCAAGGCGCTGAGCCTCAAGGAGGCACTGCTGGTGGTCAAGCGCACCGAGCAGCTGCCGCAGGTGCTGGAGAGTGCAGTGCTCGACCTGGAACAGGGCGAAGCAGCGGAAACCGCGCGGCTCAATGGCTACCTGCACGCGGTGGCGGCATTCGAACCCAAATCCGACAGCGAATGGCTGCAACTGACCTTTCGCTTCGTCGACCGCGATCCACAGAAGCTCGACTACCTGTCGCGGCTGATTGCCCGTGGCACCGCGCAGAAGCATTTCAGCCCCGGCGCGTAGTGCCACGACAGCGCTCATCCGTATCTGCTCGGTGGCTCTGGGTGGCGCGGGTCGCCCGGCGCTGTCCCCGAACCATCTTCTGCTACGTATCGCCTCGGCTTACGCCGTTATCTTCCTCGCCGACACGCTGCTGGGCTTGCCAACCCGTAGCCCGGGGCAATCCAGGGCGCTATGCCGACCAATGGCGGTGAGCCGGTTCACAGCCTGACGGTCGGTGTCTCGCGCGCTCCGTGCTGCGCTGCTAGTCTTGCTAACCCGGATATCAAAAAGCCATAAGATCCGAGTCGTTATGCTAGGGCGTCTGATTATTCTCTGCAGTCTGCTGGTCTTTTGCGGCCAGGTCGCTGCGCTGACCATCTACAAGTACGTCGACAAGAACGGCGTGGTGACCTATAGCGATCAGGCTGCGCCTGGCGCGCAGGTGTTCGTGTTCAACGACCGCATGGTCGAGCGTCTGGACAACCAGGTGAAGCTGGAAACCAAGAAGCACGAAGCCGGCGAGACCCTGCTGATTCGCAATGACCTGTATGCCCCGGTGGAAATCGAACTGCGGCTGGAACAGGTACAGAACGCCATCGGCGCGCCGGACAAACCGATTCGCTGGGTACTGCCACCGCGCAGCAATATCCGCCTGGCCACCCTCACCGCGCAGGACGCCTCCAAGCCGCTGCGCTACAAACCCAGGTTGCGCTACGCCCTCGGTGATCCGCGTCTGCAGCCGAGCATCCACCGTTATCCGCTGCCCTGGCGTGGCGGTCCGTTCCGTCAGACCCAGGGTGCCAACGGCACCTACAGCCATTTCACACCCAAGGGCCGCTATGCGGTGGACATCGCCATGCCCGAGGGCACGCCCATCGTCGCCGCGCGCGCTGGTGTGGTGGTCAAGACCGAGAACCAGCAGAGCGGCCGCGGCAACAACCCGGCCGGCAACTTCGTGCGCATTCTGCATGACGACGGCACCATGGGCGTCTACCTGCACCTGATGAAGGGCTCGGTCAGCGTGCGTGAAGGCCAGCGGGTGGAAACCGGCAGCCTGTTGGCGCGCTCCGGCAACACCGGCAACAGCACCGGCCCGCACCTGCATTTCGTGGTGCAGCGCAACGTCGGTCTGGCCGTCGAGTCCATTCCCTTCAACTTCCGTCAGCCGGTCAACAGCCTGCCGAACTTCGCCGTCGGCGGCGAATAGCTCGGCAAGGCCTGCCGGCTACGTTCTTTCCCCGGATATCGTCCCAGCGTTTTTGCGCGCCCGCGCATTCCTGGCGCTTCTCCTGTTGCGCGCACCGCGTCACGGCTGATGCGGTGGTTTGCCCGCTCCCCGCGGCGTTTTCCTTAAGTCACCCTCCTGTGCTGTCGCCTTTGTAATCGGTACGTCTGCCACCAGCGCGACGCAGGCGGAAGTTGGCCTTCCGCTCGTCGTTCAGCAGTGTGCAAGCGGAAAGGATCTTTCACCTGGCGGAATGCCTGGAGCCTTCTAAATCAAGGGTTTCAGCTGTTGGCACCGCTATTGCTATCTCACAGGAAAACGGGTGTCCGACTATGGCTATCGATTCAGATTACGTTCAAAGCATGGCGACCCAACTGGCCCAATACGAAATTCAGGGCCAGTTGGCCAAGGCCAACCGCAACCAGGCCGCATACAAGGCGCAGCTTAGTGCCCTGACCAGCCTGGATACCGCACTGAAGGCTTTCAAGACTGCCGCCAGCGGCCTCAAGCTGGCCGGCAGCAGCATGTTGGTCAACAGTGCGAGCTTCAGCCAGGAAGGTTATGCCAGCGCTACAGTGGGCTCCAAGGCCGTGGCCGGCAGTTACGACTTTTTCGTTCAGCAGTTGGCCAGCAAGAGCCAGGTTGCCCTGCAAGGGCTGCAGGACGGCGACCTCGGCAGTGGCAGCCTGACCATCGGCCAGGGCGGTGACGCGTTCAATGTCGACCTCGGCGCCGTCGCCACGCTCGATGAGCTGGCCGCAGCGATCAACGGCGCGAGCGACAACAATGGCGTCAAGGCGACCCTGGTACGCAGCAATGGCCAGGTCAACCTGGTGCTGACCAGCGAGAAAACCGGCGCCGACCAGGCCATCAGCCTGAGCGCCAGTGGCAATGCCGCGGTTGAGGGTGCGGTGGCCAGCAGGCAAGAGCTGTCCGTGGCCAAGGACGCCATCGTGCGCCTGGGTGGCGAGACCGGTATCGAACTGACCAGCACCAGCAACACCTTCGACAACATCATCGACGGCGTCAGCCTGACCTTCAACAAGGCGCACAAGAGCGGTGACGCGCCGCTGACCATGGAAGTCGGCCAGGACCAGAAAGCCACCAAGGAGAAGGCGCAAACCTTCGTCAGCGCCTTCAATGCGCTGATGACCAGTTTCGATTCGCTCACCTCCAGCGGTAGCGAGAGTGGCGGTCGCGGGCCTCTGGCTGGCGATGCCAGCGTGCGCGCCATCGAGACCATGCTCAACCAGTTGGTGCGTACCTCGTTCGGCGGTGTGAGCCTCACCGAGTTCGGCATCGTCGCCGACCGCAACGGCAAGCTGACCATCGACAACGCCCGCTTCGAGAAGGCCGTGGCAGCCAACCCGGAAGGCTTCGAGAAGCTGTTTACCGACAAGGGCAACCTGCTCGACACCCTGGACAAGAACCTGGCGGTCTACACCAGCAGCGCCGGCGGCCTGCTGACCAATCGCAAGGACACCCTCAACACCCAGCTGCGCCGTGTCGATCAGCAGTTCGACAACATCCAGAAGCAGTACGACTCCTACTACAGCCGCTATCTCCGTCAGTACACCGGTCTCATGCAGACCATGGCGGCGATGGAGCAGACCTACGGAATGTTCTGATGAGTGCCTACAACCTCAACGAAAGTTACGACAGCTATCGCACCGTGGACCTCGAGGCGCGCGCTGCTGCGGCCTCGCCCTACGAGCTGGTGCTGGTGCTGTTCGACGGCCTGCTCGACGAGCTGGCGCGTGCCCGTGGTCATATCGAGGCCAAGCGTTACCAGCAGAAGGGCCAGTCCCTGGAGAAATGCCTGAACATCCTCGGCGGTCTCAATGGTGCCCTTGATTACGAGAACGGCGGCGAGCTGGTGCAGGGGCTGGCGCGGCTCTACGACTACTGCATCTATCGCCTCTCCGATGTCAGCGTGAGCCTGTCGCTGGAGGGGTTGGACGAAGTGGTTGGCCTGCTCGGTGTGCTGCGCGAAGGCTGGGAAGGCGTGAATGCAACGCGCAAGTGAACTGCGCGCCCTGCAGCACCTGCATGGCCAGCTGGCCGAGGCGCTGGAGCAGGGCGACTGGACGCGCATCGGCGAGATCGATGCGCTGATCCGCTCGTGCCTGCAGCTGCTGGCCGGGCTACCGACGCTGAGCGACGAAGTGCGCGAGGCCAAGCGGCATCTGCAGCAGTTGCACGGACAGGCGCGCATCGCCTGCGCCGAAGAGTGTGAGCGGGTGCGTCGGCTATTGCTGACGCACCTGGAATACGCCGAAGGGCGCAGCGCTTACATGCGCGTCGATCTGTATCAAGGTGGGAGATAAAAGGTGCTGCAACTGATCAATGCCAATGCTCAGGTGAATCTGACGGACTCCGCCGGGCAAACCCTGCCGGCCGGCTTTTCCCAGGCTCGCGGCGCTGGCGGTGAGACTGCGCCGTTCGATCTGCAGATGGCCGTGCAGGGCTTCATCGCCGCCGAGCCAGGGGCACCGCTGAGTGAAGAGGCTGCTGCCGTGAAGGTCACCCTCAGCGAAGCCGATGCCGAGCAGTGGCTGGCCAGCGTGCTGGATCAGCAGGCCGTGCGTATCGAGGCGCGTGAAGCACCCGAGGAGCAGGCGCTGCACGAACCGTTGCATCAGGACGGCTCGGAACAGATCGAACAGGCTGCCGCGTTGCCTGCCGAGCTCCTCGGTCAGGCGCAGCCGCGTGAGCCAATGCCAGCTCAGCCGTCCCACAGCGCCAGTGCTCCAGTGCTCAGCCAGCAATCGTTGTCACCCCAGGTAGCGGCGCCCATGCCGCAGATGGCGGCCGAGATCGCGATACAGACTGCGGCGCCGGCAATGGCGACCGAGGTCATCGAGACGAGCGAGCTCGAACGCCTGCCGAGCATCAGCACGGACGCAGATAAAACCATTCCCGGCAGCGCAACATCCTCCACCGCGACTGCAACGCCGCTGACGGCCGAGCGTCCGCTCAAGCTGCATGCACCACAGACGCAGTGGGGCGAGCAGATGCTGGCCAGCCTGCGCGAGCATGTGGAGCTGCAGATCAACCAGCGCATACAGAACGCCACCATCCGCCTCGATCCGCCTGAGTTGGGCAGCCTGGAAATTTTCCTCAGTCATGAGTCCGGCCGCCTCAGCGTGCAGCTCTCGGCCGCCAACGCCGATGTCGCCCGCCTGTTGCAGCAGACCAGCGAGCGCCTGCGTCAGGAGCTGGTCGGGCAGAACTTCGTGCAGGTCAACGTGCAGGTCTCCGCCGATGCTCAGGGCGGTCGACAGCAGCAACAGGCGCAGGCCCAGCGCTGGCTCGCCGAGGATGAGGTGGCCGCTGCCGTCGCGCTACCCGCCGGTGGCGAGCGCAATGGCGCGCAATCGACCAGCGACGTGCTGGTCACCGTTTAATTTCCCGTTAGTGAATCGAGAGTAGTCATGACAATGCCGCGCGTCCTCCTGCTGCTGGTTATCTTCAACACCCTGGTGGTGGTTGGCGGCACCATCTTCAATTACGCCACGCTCAAGTCCATGCAGACCGGCCAGGCCGTGCTCGGCATTTCTGCTGGCAATGCCGGCAGCGAAGCGGAGGAAGCCAACAGCGAATACCGCTTCTTCCCCATCGAGAAGGTTATCGTCAGCCTCAAGGGCGAACACCGCGAGCACTACTTCGTGCTCGACCTGGTGCTGCAGGCCGACCTCGAAACCGATCCGAAGAAGCTCGAGCAGATCGACCCGATGGTGCGCAATTCAGTGGTCGCTCACCTGTCTGCCATGACCTTCGAGAAGCTGCGCGGCATGCCCATTCCAGAGCTGCAGGGCACGCTGGAAAGCGCGCTGTTCGATGACTTCGCCAGCAAGAAGCTGGCGATGCCGTTCGCCAATGTGCTGGTCAGCAAACTGATCGTCCAGTAGGTACCTTTGCCATGAACGCCAACTGCGCCATTGACTATCGCTACGCCGCCGAACAGGGCGGGGCTGCGCTGTTCGCGCCTGGGGCCGAGCAGAAATGGCTGTTGCAGTACCTGCCGCTGGTCAAGCGCATCGTCAGTCAGCTGGCGTTGCAGGCCAACCAGGTGCTCGACCGCGAAGACATGGAGCAGATCGGTCTGATGGGCTTGCTCGAATGCCTGCGCCGCTATGGCACACCGGACGAGCAGTTCGGTCGCTTCGCCGCGCTGCGCATCCGTGGTGCGATTCTCGATGAACTGCGCCGCCAGGACTGGCGGCCGCGCCAGGTGCGCCAGCAGACCCATAGGATTCGCGACGCCATTCGCCAGTTGGCGCGGCAACTGGGTCGTGTACCGCAGGAAGAAGAGATCCTCCAGGCGACCGGGATCAGCGCCAAGGACTATCAGGAGTTTCTCCAGGCCGATGCCTGCGAGGCCATCGAAAGCCTCGATGAGCTGCTGCAGAACGGCCACGAGGGCTTCGCCTGTGGCAGCAGTGCGGTCGAGGACCGCGTGCTCAAGGAGCGCCTGCTGACTCAGGCACTGAGCCAGCTCAGCGAGCGCGAACGACTGGTGCTGACCCTTTACTACCAACATGAGCTGAGCCTCAAGGAAATCGCCCTGGTGCTGGAGCTGAGCGACGCGCGCGTCTGCCAGTTGAGCAAGCAGGCGATCGCCAAGGCCAGTCGCTACCTGAACGAGAGAGGCTAGGGTGCAGAAGTTATTAGGTGCATTGATCATCGTCGCCTGCGTGCTCGGTGGCTATGTCATGGCCCATGGCGAGCTGGCCATGCTCTGGCAGCCGGCCGAGGTGATCATCATCGTCGGGGCGGGTTTTGGTGCTCTGGTGGTGGCCAACCCCAAGGACGTGCTGATCGAGATGCTGCATCAGATCAAAGGCGTGTTCGTCTACAAGAAGCGCGGTGAAGAATTCCAGCGCCAGTTGTTGATGCTGCTCTATGAGTTGCTGGAGATGGTCGATGTCGGCGGCCTCAAGGTGCTCGACGCGCATATCGAGGAGCCCGAGCAGAGCGAGCTGTTCGCCAAGTACCCGCTGATCCGTCAGGAGAAGAACCTGATGGCCTTCATCGCCGACAACTTCCGCCTGATGGCCATGGGCAAGATCAGCGCCCACGAACTCGAAGGCTTTCTCGAGCAGGAGCTGGAGGCGATGGAGCATGTGCTGATGCAACCGTCGCGCTCGCTGCACAAGATCGGCGAGGCCATGCCGGGCTTCGGCATCCTCGCGGCGATCCTCGGCATCGTCATCACCATGGGCAACATCGGTGGTTCGGTGGCCGAGATCGGCGCGCACGTGGCGGCGGCGCTGGTGGGTACCTTCCTCGGTATCTTCATGTGCTATTGCGTGATGGACCCGCTGTCCAGTGCCATGGGCCAGTGCATCAAGACCGAGATGTCGGCGCTCGAGTGCGTGCGCACCACGCTGGTTGCTCACGTCGCCGGCAAACCCACGCTGCTGGCGGTGGACGCCGGGCGCAAGCTGATCGAGCAGGACGTCAAACCGGCGTTCAAGCAGCTGGAGATATGGGTCAACCGTTACGAAGATGAAAGGGACGCGGCATGAAACCGCGTGCCGGTGAAGGCCATGAAATCATCATCAAACGTCGTAGCAAGAAGGGTGGCCACGACGGGCATGGCGGTGCCTGGAAGGTAGCCTTCGCCGACTTCACCATGGCCATGATGGCGCTGTTCATGGTGCTGTGGATCATCCAGCCGCAGACTCAGGACGCCAGCCGCGCCAATGCCGACCAGCTGAACAACCCATTGGTCGATGGCGGTGCCGGTATCTTCGACGGCACCAGCACCACGCCGCTGGATCTCGATGGTGTGCCGGTGCAGGTCAGCCCACGTCAGGACCGGGAAAATCAGGCCCGCACTCCCGAGGAAGATCCGGGCGCGGAACAGGGCGATGGACAGCCGGGGCCAGCTCGCCGGCCACACTATGCCGAGTCGCAGCAGATGCAGGATCTGGCCAAGCTGATGGAGACGCTGGCGCTACAACTGGATGCCGAGGCCAATATCGAAGTGCAGGTCGTGCCCCAGGGCTTGCGTATCCTGGTCAAGGACGATGCCCAGCGCTTCATGTTCAACCGCGGCAGTTCCCACCTGAATCCGCACTTCGAAAAGCTGCTGCAGCGTCTGGCCGGGATTCTGGCGCGGGTGGAAAACCATCTGATCATCAGCGGCCACACCGACTCCATGCCCTATCGCGGCGTGGTCGGTGGTTACAACAACTGGAACCTCTCCGGCGACCGCGCGCTGCGTGCCCGCAACGTGCTGGTCGAGGCTGGCCTGCCGAGTGGCAACGTGCTGCAGGTCGCTGCTCAGGCGGATGGCATGCCCTTGTTGCCCAGTGATCCGGAGAACGGCGCCAACCGGCGTATCGAGCTGCTGTTGCTGACCAGTCAGGCCGAAGGCCTGTACCGCGAGTTGTTCGGCGAGGCCCAGGTGCGCGTGGAGTACCGTACCGAGGGTGCGCAGCTCAGCGCGCCGGAGTCCTGAGTCGTGACCCGCTTCGCTCTAAAGATTGCGCGCCGGGCAGTAGATCTGCCGAGTCTCCAGCGCATAGAGACAGCCATCGAGGCTGGTCAGGCGAATGGTCGAACCCTTGTGTCGGCCGTAGAGCAGGTTGAACACCAGTTCGTCGTCGATTTCGCTGGCCAGCCCGGTGACCTGACCGTCTTCGACGCGCAGCCGGTAGTTGCCGAGGAAACCGTACTCCACCACCCCCGACGTCTCCAGGATGCTGTCGCCCTGGCGGGTCATGGCGTAGAAACGACTGTTGTTGACCTGCAGGCTGTGGCTGATTTCCAACACCTGGCCGTTGCTCAGATGAACCTGACCGGTGGACTGGTAACGACCGTCGAGCTCGGCGCTGGAAATGAAGTTCAGCCACAGCACGAGCATACTCAGCAGCATCGCCAAGGCCGTGGCGAGCATGGTCAGCAACCAGCCGCCGCTGATGCCGCACTGTTTGCCCTGGCTCATGGCAGGCACCTGCTCAGTTGGGCATCGGCCACCTGATTCAGCTGGCTTTCGTGCAACATCAGCGAGCGTGCACCACCGTTGGCCTGCAAGCACAGCAGTTCATAGAAACCTCCGCGCAGGCTCAGTACCAGATTGGCCGGTTTGCTGGCCAGTACCGTAAGCCGGCTGGTCAGGCCGTGCGTCTGCAGAATCAGCTGCTGCAGCCTTTGTGGGTCTTGATCGATGTAGCGCACCTGCAGTGAGCCCAGATTCATTTCGCTACTGTGCAGGTCCTTGGGCTGGCTGATGGTGTACAGCGCCGTGAACAAGGCGATACCGATGATGCTGAACAGGCTCAGCAGAAGCAGCCAGGATGCCCGCTGACGACTGTGGCGGCGTAGAAAGGCTGGCTGTGGCGTCGGCGTATCGCGTGCTTCGCTGACTGCGCCGATATCGTCGATGCTCGGTGGATAGACCAGATAGTTGGGGTTCAGCAGATAGCCGCGGCGCGGCAGGGTCTGGATGATCTCGCGGCTCTTCTCGTCGCCCAGTACCTGGCGCAGGGTGTAGATCTGCTGGTTGAGGCTGCCTTGGCCGACAACCCGGTCGGCCCAGGCGTGGCTCATCAGTTCCTCGCGCGAAACCACTTCACCAGGCTCACGCAGCAAACGCTCGAGCAGGCGGCTGCCGGAGTAGCCCAGATCGATCTTCTCTTCGATGCCGCTCTTTACCAGGGTCAGCTGATACAGCGCCGGGTAGAAATGCGCGTAACAATCGCTGCGTCCGGTCCTGATGATCAGGCACGCAATGTTGCTTTCCGGCTCGGCTAGCGGCGTTTCGGGGCTGGTGTTCATGCGGTCCTTGAGGCGAGCGGCAATTCCATGCGGGAAATTTCCCGGCGACAGACGGTCGGCATTCTGGCGCCAGGGAAATGCACTGGCAAGTCTTGTGCCAGCTGCTTGTTGCTGGAAGCAGGTTGCCGTTCGCTGGGGGCACTCACTCAATACTAGCCAGTCTGTGGGCGAAGTCGACGATATCGCCGAGATTCGCCGAAGCCGTATTGATCATGCCTGAGCTTGATGACAGTTGATCAATTTGGCTGATGAGGCGGGATGCAGCAGTGGCCGCAGGCCATAAGAAACGCCCCGCGGATGCGGGGCGTTGGGAGGGATCGGCGCAATCCTTTGCGCCTGGATGACGCGGGATCAGCCCAGCAGGGACATGACCATGCCCGGCATCTGGCCGGCTTGCTTGAGCATGGAAATGCCCGACTGCATCAGCATGGAGTTCTTGCTCATGTTGGCGCTTTCCTTGGCGAAGTCGGCGTCCATGATGCGACCCTTGGCCATGTCGGTGTTGTCCTTCATGTTGGCCAGGTTGTTGGCGGTGTGGTTCAGGCGGTTGATGTTGGCACCGAAGGCGGCGCGCATGGCACCAATGTCGTCCAGAGCGGTATTGATGGTATCGATCATGGCATTGGCGCCAGCGGCGTCGGCGATTTCGGTGCCGGCAGTGCCTGGGGTGGTGTAGTTGCTGGACAGGCCGTCCAGGGCAGTACCCAGGGCAGCGGACTGGGTAGTGGCGTCCAGCTCCAGGGTTTCGGCAGTGGTGGCGCCGATCTGGAAGGTCACGGCGGCACCGAACTTGCCGGTAGTACCGTCAAGACCGAACAGGGCGTCGCCAGCGTAGCTGGTGTTGGTCATGATGTTGGCCAGCTCTTTACCCAGCTCGTCGTATTCGGCTTGCAGGGCGTCACGGTCGGCCTGGGCGTTGGTGCCGTTGGAGGACTGGGTGGCGAGGTCTTTCATGCGCTGAACGATATCGGTCATTTCGCTGAAGGCGCCTTCGGCGGTCTGCAGCAGCGATACGGCGTCGCTGGTGTTGCGCATGGCCACGTCCATACCGCGGGACTGGGCGTTCAGACGGGTAGCGATCTGCAGGCCGGCGGCGTCGTCGGCAGCGGAGTTGATGCGGAAGCCAGTGCCCAGACGCTGCTGGTTGGTGCCCAGGGCGTTGTTGGTCTTGCCCAGGTTGGTCTGGGTGATCAGCGAGGAGTAGTTGGTATGAATCGACAGAGCCATGATGATATTCCTTCAGTTGAGTGAAGCTGGCTGTGATTGCCTGCTGTAAGTGAAGGGCGACCGGCTTCTGACGCTGATTAAATGGCGCTGAAGATTTTTTCGATCCTGGCTCAGGAGTCGCTCTGGCATGCGGGTGTGAAATGAAAAACGGCGACCCGAGGGTCGCCGTTTTTTGAAAACCAGGCGTGATCAGCCGATTTCGATCATTTCGAAATCCATCTTGCCGACGCCGCAGTCAGGGCATAGCCAGTCTTCTGGCACGTCTTCCCAGCGGGTGCCGGGAGCGATGCCGTCATCCGGCCAGCCCTGGCTCTCGTCGTAAATCAGTCCACAGACCACGCATTGCCACTTTTTCATATAAACCTCAGGCCAATCTCACGGTGTTGCGCGACGCAAGCTACCGCAATTGCACTGACGCGCCAAGCCGGCCGGCGGCAATCGCCGCCAGCCAGGGACCAACCAAAGTCGGGTCGCGCAGCGCACGACCCGTCAGAGGTCAGCGACTGGTCATCAGCGGATCGGTCAGCGCCATGCCGTACATCGCCACCAGCGCGATCAGGCCGGCTGCAGCGAGGTAGTAGAGCGTCGGCAGAATGGTCTTGCGCAGGGTGATGCCTTCGCGTCCGAGCAGACCAACGGTCGCCGAGGCCGCTACCACGTTGTGGATGGCGATCATGTTGCCCGCCGCGGCACCGACCGACTGCACCGCCACCATCATCGCCCCGGATACGCCGATCAGCTCGGCAGCATTGAGCTGGAACTGCGACAGCATCAGGTTGGATACGGTGTTGGAGCCGGCGATAAAGGCGCCCAGAGCGCCGACCGCCGGCGCGAAGAACGGATATACGCCGCCGACGCTGTCGGCCACCAGTTGCGCCATCGCCACCGGCATCGACATCAGGTCGCTGCCGTTGACCCCGGAGTTGATCAGGATGCGCACCATGGGAATGGTGAAGATCAACACGAAGCCGGCGCCGAGCAGGGTCTTGCTCGACTCGCCCACCGCCGCCTTGAGTTCGGGCAAGCGCATGCGGTGCAGGAAGAAGGTCACCAGTACCACCATGCAGAGGATGCCGCCTGGCAGATACAGCGGCTCGATGGTGCCGGATACCCCAGTCTCACCGAGGATGTCCTTCCAGCCGAAGCTCAGGCTCATCAGCGCCGCTTTCACCTCGGGGAAGGTACGCGAGATCACCAGGAACACCGCCAGCAGCAGGTACGGCGCCCAGGCCATGGGTACCGAGATCGGCGCCTTGCCGGCCACCTCATCCAGCTTCATCTCGATCTTGCCCATCCAGTCGGACGGCCAGTCCTTGGGATCAGCGAAGTCCCAGCTTTCCTTCGGCAGCAGGAATCCGGCCTTGGCGGCCGGTACCACGATGGCCAGGCCAACCAGGGCGCCGATCATCGAGGGGAATTCCGGGCCGAGGAACACGCCGGCTGCCATGTACGGCAGGGAGAAGGCGAAGGCGGTGAAGATGGCGAACGGCGCGATGGCCAGGCCTTCCTTCCAGCTCTGATTCTTGCCGAAGAAGCGCGTCATGATCATCACCATGATCAGCGGCATCAGCAGGCCGATCAGGCCGTGGGTGATGGCCACCCGCGAGTAGATCAGGTGGAAGAAGGTTTCCCAGGTGCTGCCGGTGGCCACCAGTTGTTCGGTGATGCCGGTTCTATCCAGGCCGGCGCCGACACCCACCAGGATCGGCGTACCGACCGCACCGAAGGACACCGGTGTGGACTGCACCATCATCCCCAGTACCACCGCGGCCAGTGCCGGGAAGCCCAGGGCTACCAGTAGCGGTGCGGCCACGGCAGCCGGGGTACCGAAACCGGAGGCGCCCTCGATGAAGCAACCGAACAACCAGGCGACGATCAACGCCTGTACGCGGCGATCCGGGCTGATATTGGAGAATCCCCGGCGGATCGCCGCGATGCCTCCGGAGTGCTTGAGGGTGTTCAGCAGCAGGATCGCGCCGAAGATGATCCACAGGATCGAGGCCGTAAGAATCAGCCCCTGCAGGCTGGAGGCGATGACCCGGTTGAGGGACATGTCCCAGGCCAGCAGGCCGATCAGGGCGGTGAGGACGAACACCAGCGGCATCGCGTACTTGGCCGGCCAGCGAAAGCCGATCAGCAGTACACCCGCTAGCACCAGTGGCACGAAGGCCAGGATGGACAGCAGCGTTTGACTCATGGGTTGGTTCCTTCTTTTTCTTGTGAACCACAGTTTTCCGGGGACACCCGGCGCCACGCATCTGGAAGGGCCGGGCGCCACGGCACCGGCCTTTCCGTGAGCCGCGACGGCAGGGATTCCCCATCGCCGCGCTCATGCTCGAAAACCCCGACGGTCAGAAACCGTCAGGGCTTGCTACTGCTCCGTGGAGGCGTCAAGAATCATCCACGGTTGTGAACTCGCTTATGTAGGAGCCCCGCCCCGGGGCGAAGCTTTTCTCCAGCTTCGCGACGGGGCGCCGCTCCTACATAATCGGTGAGATGCTCAAACCTCCTCTTTAAAGCGCAAACGCCAGGCATGCAGCAGCGGCTCGGTGTAACCGGATGGCTGCTCGCGGCCCTTGAACACCAGATCACTGGCGGCGCGGAAGGCGTGGGATTGCTCGAAGTTCGGTGCCATCGGGCGGTAGGCCGGATCACTGGCGTTCTGCCCGTCGACCACCTGCGCCATGCGCTGCAGCGTCTCGCGTACCTGGGTCTCGCTGACCACGCCGTGGTGCAGCCAGTTGGCGATATGCTGAGCCGAGATCCTCAATGTGGCGCGGTCTTCCATCAGGCCGACGTTGTGGATGTCCGGCACCTTGGAGCAGCCGACGCCCTGCTCGACCCAGCGCACCACGTAACCGAGGATGCCCTGGCAGTTGTTGTCCAGTTCCTGCTGGATATCGCTGGCGCTCCAGGGTCGTTCGGCGCTGACCGGTACGCTGAGCAGATCGTTCAGCAGGCTGTCGCGTTGGCTGGCCAGGTCGATCAGCTCCAGCTCGCTCTGCACCGCCTGCACGTCGATCTGGTGGTAGTGCAGGGCGTGCAGTACGGCGGCGGTCGGCGACGGCACCCAGGCGGTGTTGGCGCCGGCTTTCGGGTGGCCGATCTTCTGTTCGAGCATGGCCGCCATCAGATCCGGCATGGCCCACATGCCCTTGCCGATCTGCGCCTTGCCACGCAGCCCGCAGGCCAGGCCGACCAGCACGTTGTTGCGCTCGTAGGCCTGGATCCAGGCGCTGGATTTCATGTCGCCCTTGCGCAGCATGGCGCCCGCTTCCATGGCGGTGTGCATCTCGTCGCCGGTGCGGTCGAGGAAGCCGGTGTTGATGAAGGCCACGCGCGCGCTGGCGGCCTCGATGCAGGCCTTGAGGTTGACGCTGGTGCGCCGCTCCTCGTCCATGATGCCCATCTTCAGGGTGTTTACTGGCATACCCAGCAGCTGTTCGACGCGACCGAACAGCTCGTTGGCGAAGGCCACTTCGAACGGACCGTGCATCTTCGGTTTGACGATATAGACGCTGCCGGTGCGCGAGTTGCCGCGACGCTTGAGGTCATGCAGGGCGATCAGGCTGGTGACCACCGCATCGAGAATGCCTTCGGGAATCTCATGACCTTCGCCATCGAGGATCGCCGGGTTGCTCATCAGGTGGCCGACATTGCGCACGAACAGCAGCGAGCGGCCGTGCAGGGTCAGTTCGCTGCCATCGGCTGCGGTGTACAGGCGGTCCGGGTTGAGGCGACGGGTGATGCGTTTGCCGCCTTTTTCCAGCTCCTCGGCGAGATCGCCCTTCATCAGGCCCAGCCAGTTGCGGTAGACGACCACCTTGTCGGCGGCGTCGACGGCGGCCACGGAGTCTTCGCAGTCCATGATGGTCGACAGCGCTGCTTCCATCAGCACGTCCTTCACCCCGGCGGCGTCGGTGCGGCCGATGGGGCTGCTGGCATCGATCTGGATCTCGAAGTGCAGGCCGTTGTTCTTCAGCAGCACGGCACTCGGCGCGGCGGCCTCGCCCTGGAAGCCGACGAACTTCTCCGGTTGCGCCAGTGAGGTCTGCGCGCCGCTGCTCAGGGTCACCTGCAGCTGGCCGGCGACCACGGCATAGGCGCTGGCATCGGCATGCGAGCCCTGGGCCAGCGGTGCGGCCTGGTCGAGGAAGGCGCGGGCGAAGGCGATCACCTTGGCGCCGCGTACTTCGTTGTAGCCCGGGCCCTTGCTGGCGCCGCCCTCTTCGCTGATCGCATCGGTGCCGTACAGGGCGTCGTACAGCGAGCCCCAGCGGGCGTTGGCGGCGTTCAGCGCGTAACGTGCATTCATCACTGGCACCACCAGTTGTGGGCCGGCCTGGGTGGCGATTTCGCTGTCGACGTTGGCGGTGGTCGCCTTGACCTTCTCCGGCTGCGGCAGCAGATAGCCAATGGCGCCGAGGAAGGTGCGGTAAGCGTTCATGTCGCGGATCGGACCGGGGTTGGCGCGGTGCCAGGCATCCAGCTCGGTCTGCAGACGGTCGCGCTCGGCCAACAGGGCACGGTTGCGTGGTGCCAGGTCATGCACCAGCGCGTCAAAACCACTCCAGAAGGCCGCAGCCTCGACACCGCTGCCCGGCAGCACTTCGCTTTCGATGAATTGCTTGAGCTCGGCGGCTACCTGCAGGCGCTGACATTGCACGCGTTCGGTCATTTTCTGTTCTCCTGTCTGCATCCGCCCATGGTGGTGCGGGTCAATCAATGTGTTGTAGGAGCCCCGCCCCGGGGCGAAGCGCTTAATGTTTTGTTCGCCGCGAGGCGCGGCTCCTACAGGTATCGCGCCGCACTGCCCTCATCCGTCACTTCGTGACACCTTCTCCTGGAAGGAGAAGGGCATCAGTTGGCGGCTGCGCCGCATGTTTAAAGGGCTGCTATCCCTGCTTTGGCCACCTGCGCATCCTGCTCGGCCTTGACCCCGGATACGCCCACGGCACCCACCACCTGGCCGTCCACCAGCACCGGCACGCCACCCTCCAACGAAGTAATCAGCGGCGCGCTGATAAAGGCTGTGCGGCCACCGTTGACCATGTCCTCGTAGCCCTTGGTTTCGCGACGACCGATGGCGGCGCTGCGCGCTTTCTCGGTGGCGATGTAGGCGCCGATCGGCGCGCAGCCGTCGAGGCGTTCGAGTGCCAGCGGATGACCGCCGTCGTCGACCACGGCGATGGCCACAGCCCAGCCCTGTTGCTGCGCTTCGCTGCGGGCCGCCTGGAGAATCTGGCTGACTTCGTTCTGGCTGAGTACGGCTTTGCTGTGCATGGCATACCTCGTGTTCGTGGCTTTTTTCCCCTCCCCCGCTTGCGGGAGAGGGGCCGGGGGAGAGGGTTCAGGCTTCACGCCATCGCCTCCTCGATGATCTCGATCCAGTGGCGCACCGGCGTGCGCCCGGCGCCGTCCAGATGGGTCTGGCAGCCGATATTGGCGGTGACGATGGCGTCGGGTTTGCCGCTTTCCAGGGCGTTCAACTTGTTGTCGCGCAGCTGCCGCGAGAGCTCTGGCTGGGTCAGCGAATAGGTGCCGGCCGAGCCGCAGCACAGGTGGCCATCCGGCACGGCGGTCAGGCCGAAACCGAGGCGCGTCAGCACGCCCTCCACCGCACCGCCGAGCTTCTGCGCATGCTGCAAGGTGCAGGGGCAATGGAAGGCCAGGCGCTGCTCAGCGCGTACCTGCAACTGCTCCAGTGGCTCGCTTTGCAGCACCTCGACCAGATCCTTGGCCAGGGCGCTGACTCGCGCCGCCTTGCTCGCATAGGCCGAATCGCCAGCCAGCAGATGGCCGTAGTCTTTTACGAAGGCACCGCAGCCGCTGGCGGTCTGAACGATGGCCTCAATGCCGGCTTCGATGGCCGGCCACCAGGCGTCGATGTTCTGCCGGGCGCGTTGCAGGCCCGCGTCCTGGGCGTTCAGGTGATAGTCCACGGCGCCGCAGCAGCCGGCTTCGCGGATCGGCGTGACGCTGATGCCGAGGCGGTCGAGCACGCGCGCGGTGGCGGCATTGGTGTTGGGCGACAGCCCCGGCTGCACGCAGCCTTCGAGCATCAACACGCGGCGCGTGTGCTGCTGCGTCGGGCGTGGCTTGGCCGGGCGAATCTCGCGCGGCAGCTTGGCCTTGAGCGTGGCCGGCAGCAGCGGGCGCAGGGCCAGGCCAGTCTGGGTCAGCGTCTTGAACAGCGCCGGTCTTGGCACCACGGCGCGCAGACCCTGACGCAGCAGGCGTTCGTTCAGTGGCCGCGGCACCGCCTGCTCGACCACTTCGCGGCCGATATCCAGCAGGTTGTGGTACTGCACGCCGGAGGGGCAGGTGGTTTCGCAGTTGCGGCAGGTCAGGCAGCGATCCAGGTGCTGTTGGGTCTTGGCCGTGACTTCGTTGCCTTCGAGCATCTGCTTGATCAGGTAGATGCGCCCACGCGGGCCGTCCAGCTCGTCGCCGAGCAACTGATAGGTCGGGCAGGTGGCGTTGCAGAAGCCGCAATGCACGCAGGAGCGCAGGATGCGTTCGGCTTCCTCGGCGCGCGGCAGGCGTTTGGCCTGTTCACTCAAATTGGTCTGCACGTCTTATACCTCGGCGTACATGCGGCCAGGGTTGAAAATACCCTGGGGGTCGAGCTGGTTCTTCAACTGGCGCTGGTAGCGCAGCAGTGGGGCGGCCAGCGGCTGGAAAGGTTGTGCCTGGCCGGCAGCAAAGCAGGTGGCATGGCCGCCTAACTTGGCCGTTACGCGCTGAATCAGCTCGCTATCGGCGTCGGTCTTCAGCCAGCGCTGCGCGCCGCCCCAGTCGATCATCTGGCGACCGGGCAGGTCGAGCAGACCACTGTTGGCTGGCAGCGACAGACGCCACAGCGTGCCGCTGGCGCTGAAGAACGGCAGGCGCTGTTCGCGCAGTTGCTGCCAGTAACCGTTGTCGATCTCTTCGCCACCGAGGCGTTGGCGCGCGGCCAAAACCGAACCTTCGCCACCCTCCAGGCGCAGGTGCAGCGCCGCACCGTCGTGGCTGGCGGCGCTGATCGGCAGCGGCTGCTGGCCCCATTCGGCGAGCTTGTTCAGGGCATGCAGGGCGTCCACTTCCAGGCGCAGGCTGAGTACCTGGCGCGGTTTGGGCAGCACCTTGAGCGACACCTCGGCGAGCAGGCCGAGGCAGCCGAAGCTGCCGGCCATCAGGCGCGACAGGTCGTAGCCGGCGACGTTCTTCATCACCTCGCCGCCGAAGCGCAGCAGCTTGCCCTGGCCGGTGATCACGCGAGTGCCAAGCACCTGATCGCGCACCGAGCCGGCCCAGGGCCGACGCGGGCCGGACAGCCCGGCGGCGACCATGCCGCCCAGGGTGGCGCCATCGCCCAGATGTGGCGGCTCGCACGGCAGCATCTGGTTATTGGCCTCCAGCACTGCCTCGATTTCGCTGAGCGGCGTGCCGGCGCGGGCGCTGAGCACCAGTTCGGTGGGGTCATAGCTGACGATGCCGCGATGCTGGCGGGTATCCAGCACTTCACCCGTGGTGGAGCGACCCAGATGGGCCTTGCTGCCGCTGCCCTGGATGCGCAGCGGGGTGGCACTGTTCAGTGCGTGGTTGACCTGTTCCAGCAACGCGGCGCTGGCGTCGAAATCATGCGACATCAGAAACGCTCCAGTTCCGGGAAGGGCAGTTGGCCGTGATGCACGTGCATGGCGCCGAACTCGGCGCAGCGGTGCAGGGTGGGGATGTTCTTGCCCGGATTGAGCAGGCCGCTGGGGTCGAACGCCGCCTTCACCGCATGGAACAGGGTGATCTCGTCGCTGTTGAACTGTGCGCACATCTGGTTGATCTTCTCGCGGCCCACGCCGTGCTCGCCGGTGATGCTGCCGCCGACCTTGACGCAGAGTTCGAGAATCTTGCCGCCGATGGCCTCGGCACGCTCCAGCTCGCCGGGTACGTTGGCATCGAAGAGGATCAGTGGGTGCATGTTGCCGTCGCCGGCATGGAACACATTGGCCACTCGCAGGCCGTATTCCTCGGACAGCTCGGCGATGCCACGCAGTACGCCGGGCAGCTCGCGGCGCGGGATGGTGCCGTCCATGCAGTAGTAGTCCGGCGAGATGCGTCCGACTGCGGGGAAGGCGTTCTTGCGCCCGGCCCAGAATTTCACCCGCTCAGCCTCGTCGCGAGCCAGGCGCACTTCGGTGGCGCCGGCCTTTTCCAGCACCTCACGCACGCGCTCGCAATCGTCGGCGACGTCGGCCTCTACGCCGTCCAGCTCGCAGAGCAGGATGGCTTCGGCCTCCACTGGGTAGCCGGCGTGGATGAAATCTTCGGCGGCGCGAATCGCCAGGTTGTCCATCATTTCCAGGCCGCCGGGGATGATACCGGCGGCGATGATGTCACCGACCGCGCGGCCAGCCTTCTCCACCGAGTCGAAGGCCGCCAGCAGCACCTTGGCCACCTGCGGCTTGGGCAGCAGCTTGACCGTCACCTCGGTAACGATGCCGAGCATGCCCTCGGAGCCAGTGAACAGCGCCAGCAGGTCGAAGCCGGGGGCGTCCAGCGCGTCGCTGCCGAGGGTCATGAACTCGCCCTCGACGGTGAGGATGTCCACCTTGAGCAGGTTGTGCACGGTCAGACCGTATTTCAGGCAGTGCACGCCACCGGCATTCTCGGCGACGTTACCGCCGATGGAGCAGGCGATCTGCGACGAGGGGTCCGGCGCGTAATACAGGTCGAAGGGTGCCGCGGCCTGGGAAATCGCCAGGTTGCGCACGCCGGGCTGTACCCGGGCGAAGCGGCCTTCGCGGTTGATCTCGAGAATCTGGTTGAAGCGCGCCATTACTAAGAGGATGCCCTTTTCCAGCGGCAGCGCGCCGCCGGACAAACCGGTGCCGGCGCCGCGTGCTACCACGGGTACGCCACGGGCGTGGCAGAGCTGGAGCAACTGTTGCACCTGCTCGATACGCTCGGGCAGCACCACCAACATGGGTGTGGTGCGATAGGCGGACAGGCCATCGCACTCGTAGGGCTTGAGGTCTTCCTGGGTGTGCAGGATGTCGAGGTCGGGCAGGCACTGGCGCAACTCCGCCAGCAAGGCGGCCTTGTCGACCGTGGGTAGCGCGCCGTCGACGCGCTCGTCGTACAGAATGCTCATGGCAGGCTCAATCGTGGACGTTGTTGTTATTGGCGGTCATGCCGCGACCTTGGCCGCATGTTTAGGCTGCCTGCTTCTTTACGTCCATTCTCTTTAGCGCTGGTAGGACCAGTTTCTTTCATCAGGCTTTCGCCATGGATTGGCCTAAGGTCTCATGCGCTGCGGCTTGCCTGTCGACAGGCATGCGATCTAAGGTGGCCTTTAAAAATTGGTACGACCAGTGCTGCGGAGGTGGCGAATGGACGGACAACAGGGCGTCGCACGGCGGCAGGTCAGTGATGTGGTGGCCGAGCGCATCGAGCGACTGATCGTCGATGGCGTACTCAAGGTCGGCCAGCCGTTGCCGTCGGAGCGGCGCCTGTGCGAGAAACTGGGCATCTCCCGTTCGGCGCTGCGTGAAGGGCTCAAGGTGCTGCGCGGGCGCGGCATCATCGACACCGCCCAGGGCCGCGATTCACGGGTGGCCAAGCTCAGCGGCGAGCGCGACGCCAGCCCGCTGATGCACCTGTTCAACTCGCAGCCGCGCACCCTGTATGACCTGCTGGAAGTGCGCGGCCTGCTCGAAGGCGAGTCGGCGCGACTGGCGGCGCTGCGCGGCACCGAGGCGGATTTCGTCCTTCTGACCCGGCGCTACGAAGAGATGCTGGCGGCTCATGCACAGGAAAATCCGGTCGACCCGCGTGAACATGCGCGTCTCGACCATGCCTTTCACCTGGCCATCTGCGAGGCCTCGCACAACCCGGTGCTGGTGCACACCCTGCAGTCGCTGACCGACCTGATGCTCAGCACCGTGTTCGCCTCGGTGAACAACCTCTATCACCGCCCGGCGCAGAAACGGCAGATCGACCGTCAGCATTCACGGCTGTATCACGCGGTAATCGAACGCCTGCCGGAACAGGCTCAGCGCGCCGCTCGTGACCATATCAACAGCATTCGCGACAACCTGCAGGAGATCGAGCAGGAAGAGCAGCGCCTGGTGCGCGCGACCATGCGCCTGGAGGGCTGGGCGTAGGGCGGGTGAAACTCGCCTGATGACGGTGGCGGGTTGCACCCGCCCTACAACCGGCGCGTTGGTGCGCTCGGCGCACCCTACCTGAAGGTGCTGGTCACCACCCCTTCTTCCACCACCTGCGCCTCGATCACCTTCTGGCTGCCAAGGTTACGCACGCGGATCACTTCGCCTTCGCGACCATTAGCCAGGGCCTCGCCGGTGGCCGAGGCGGAGATGCCGTCCTGGCTGGCGATGATGGTGACCTGCTGGCCGCGGCGGATCAGCAGCGGCGCGGTGAGCAGATTCGGCGCGATCAACTGGCCGGCGCGCACGCGGCGCTTGGCGCCCTGGCCGATCACCTCGTCGAGGCTGTTATAGAAGCCGCGTGAGGCCCTGCCGACGTTCACTTCCTGCAATTGCAACTGTTCGGCGGCGATGGTCTGGCCGCGTTCGATCACGCGTGCGGCATGCACGGCTGGCAGGAACACGCTGGCCTGCACCAGGGCCGTGACGCTCCAGCCGGGCGCATCTGCGCAGCTCAGGTCCAGGCGTTGACGTGACAGGGGCGAGGGATCGTCGCTGGCGACCGTCACGCTCAGTGCCTGGCTGCAGGCCGACAGGCGTTCGGCGCTATTGAGCAGGGTGATATTGAGGCTGTGGCGCTGCCCCTGCCAGGCCTGGCGCTTGGCTTCCTCGGCCAGCATCTGCTGCATGTGTACCGCCACGGCCTGGTCGATCTGGCTGGCGGCATCGGTCTCGCCGTGCGCAGCGCTCAGCGGCAGCAGAGCAAGGAGGAAAAGCATCGACGCACAGGCGGAAAAAACCTTTCCGCTTTTCCTCCAGGCCGCGCTTCGATGCGGAAGGAAGGCGACGCGGAAGTTGTCTTTCGATCTTGTGAATACCTTGAAAATCAATGTGATACGGCTCTCTTCTGGGTTGGGCACGCTTTGTGCTGAAGGCACCTGGGCACAACCTTGGGTTAAGGGTACCGGTAAATGAGTATACGGATTGATGACGTGGTGGGCGTGCATTCGCGAGCGCTTGAACTGCGCATGCAGCGCAGCGAAATCCTCGCTGCCAACCTGGCCAACGAAGACACGCCAGGCTTTCTCGCCCGTGACATCGATTTCGCTGGCGAGATGCAGCGAGTCGATCCGCAGCAGGCCTTCGCTGCCAGCAGCGCGGATCTCAAGTACCGCGTACCGACCCAGCCGTCGCAGGACGGCAACAGCGTCGAGCTGAGTGTGGAGCAGGCTGCATTCTCCAAGAACAGCATGGACTTCCAGACCAGCCTGACCTTTCTCAGCATGAAATTCAGGGGCCTGAAACAGGCCATCGAGGGGCGCTGATCATGGCTTTCGACTCCATCTACCGCATCGCCGGCTCGTCGATGAATGCACAGACTGTGCGCCTGAACACCGTGGCCAGCAACCTGGCCAACGCCGACTCGGCTGCGGCCAACGCCGAGGACGTGTACCAGGCGCGCAAGCCGGTGTTCGCCGCCGTCTACAACAACGACCAGCTGACCCGCAGCGTGGGCATGGGCGGCGCCCATGTGCAGGTGCTCGACGTGGTCACTGCCGGTCGTGAGCCGGTGCGCCGTTATGAGCCGGACAACCCGCTGGCCGATGACCAGGGCTACGTGTTCTACGCCGACATCGACCAGATCGAAGAAATGACCGACATGATGTCGGCCACCCGCAGCTTCGAGACCAGCGTCGAAGTGCTCAATCGCCTGAAAAGCATGCAGCAGGGCCTGCTCAAGCTCGGAGAATCCTGATGACCACGGTCAGCAACAACAGCCAGAACAATCCCGCTTACAGCATCGACGAGGCGGTGAAGCAGTCGGTCAACGTCAGTGACGCGACCCAGCTGGAAAACAACTTCCTCACCCTGATGGTCGCGCAGATCCAGAACCAGGATCCGACCAAACCGGTGGACAGTACCGAGTTCCTCAACCAGTTCGCCGCCATGAGCCAGGTCAAGAGCCTGGAAAACATGGCCTCGCTGAGCAAGAGCAACCTGGTGCTGCTGGACAACCTGCAGACCCTCACCGCCGCTGGCCTGGTCGGCCAGGAAGTGAAGGTGGCGACCGAGCAACTGGAGCTGGGCGCGGACAAGGTCAAGGGCGAGATCAACCTGGAGCATGCCGCCGGCAAGCTGGCCCTGGTGGTCACCGACAGCAATGGCGTGAAAAAGGAAATCGACCTCGGTTCCCAGGCGCCGGGGCGTGTGCCCTTCGAGCTCGATCCCAAGGCCCTGGGCCTGGCGCCGGGCAGCTACAAGGTCGAGGTCAAGAGCGACAGCGGCGAGTACCCGAAGGTCGAAGTGGCCGGCCGCGTCACCCAGGTGCGCGTCAGCGCCCAGGGCCCCGTGCTGGAGGTCATCGGCGTCGGCGCTGTGCCCTTCTACAACATCACCGAATTCGGCCAGACGCAGACCGCCGGTCTGCTCTGAACCCTCCTACTCGTTCAATTCAAAGGTCCAGTCGCCATGAGTTTCAACATCGCCATGACCGGCCTCAGCGCCGTCAACGAACAGCTCAACACCATCAGCCACAACATCGCCAACGCCGGCACCACCGGCTTCAAGTCCTCGCGCACCGAGTTCGGCAGCATCTACGCCGACAGCCAGGCGATGGGCGTGGAGGTGCTGGCCACCACCCAGAGCATCAGTCAGGGCGGCTCCCTGGTGACCACCGGGCGCAGCCTGGATCTGGCCATCTCCGGCGGTGGTTTCTTCGTCACCCGTGATACCAACGGCGACCTGAGCTACACCCGCGCCGGCGTGTTCGGCGCCGACAAGAACAACAACATCGTCAACGCCGCCGGGCAGACCCTGCAGGGTTATCCGGTGGACGCCGCCGGCAACCTGCTGGTCGGCGCCATGGGCGACCTGCAACTGCAGAACGCCAACCTGCCGGCTCGCGCCACCGACACCCTGGCTTTCGTCATGAACCTGGACTCCAACCAGACCGTGCCGGCCACCGCGCCGTTCGATCCGGCGGACGTGAACACCTACAACTCCACCTACACCACCAAGGTGTTCGACTCTCAGGGCAAGGAACACACCCTGACCCAGTACTTCGTGAAGACTGGCGACAACACCTGGGATGCCTATTACTACCAGGGCAACACCGCCGTCGGCGGCCCGCAGGCACTGACCTTCGGCACCAACGGCACGCTCACCGGGCCGGTCGGCCCGGTCAACGTCGGCTTCGCCCTGCCGGGCGTCGACCCGATGGCCGTCGCCATCGACTACAGCAATTCCAGCCAGTACGGCTCCGACTTCGTCGTCACCACCAACCGCGCCAGCGGCTATGCGGCGGGCGAGCAGACCGGTCTGTCGGTGGAGAAGGACGGCATGGTTTACGCCAACTACAGCAACGGCCAGCGCATGCTGCAGGGCCAGGTGGCGCTGGCCACCTTCGCCAATGCCGGTGGCCTGAAGAACATCAGCGGCACCGCCTGGGTGGAAACCGCCGAATCCGGCGCGGCGCTGATCGGCGTGCCCGGTGTCGGCCCCTTCGGCGCGCTGGTGGCCGGTTCGCTGGAGAACTCCAACGTCGACCTGACCCAGCAACTGGTCGGCCTGATGGAGGGCCAGCGCAACTACCAGGCCAACACCAAGGTGCTGACCACCAACAAGGAACTCACCCAAGTGCTATTCGGCGCGATCTGAGGCTGACCCATGGACCGTCTCGGTTACACCGCAATGACCGCCGCCAGCCGCACCATGAGCTCGCTCACGGTGCGTGCCAACAACCTGGCCAACGTCAACACTCCCGGCTTTCGTGCCGACCTGGAGCAAGCCCAAGCCGTCACCGTGGAAGGTTATGGCTACGACAGCCGGCACCTGGCGCGGGTGAAGAACAACGGCGTCAACCTGGCACCCGGCGCGCTGATGGCCACCGGCCGTGATCTCGACGTGGCGATCCAGGGCCGCGGCCTGTTCACCGTCGAAGGTGATGGCGGCGCCGAGCGCTACACGCGCAACGGCGCGCTACAGGTCGATGCCGACCTGCGCCTGACCCTGAACGGCCGCGCCGTGATGGGCGAGGGTGGCCCCATCGTGCTGCCCGAGTACGACAGCCTGCACATCGGTCGCGACGGCACCGTGTCGGTGATCCCGCGTGGCGATTTCGTCACCGCCGAGGTCGATCGCATCCGCGTGGTGGATGTCGATGCCGCCGACCTGACCAAGGATGCCAGCGGTCTGCTGGCGCGCACTGACGGTCAGCCGGCCGAAGACATGGAAGCGCCGGTACTGGTCTCCGGTTACCTGGAGGCGAGCAACGTCGGTGCAATCGATCAACTGGTGGCGACCATGAGCCTGAACCGCCTGTTCGAGACCCAGGTAAAGATGATGAAGGCCGCCGAGGACCTGTCCGAAGCCGGCAACCGGATGATTCGCGGCAGTTGACGATTAGGTAGCCCGGATGCAATCCGGGAACGATTTCCCCGGATTGCATCCGGGCTACAGACAAACGAGGTAACGCACATGAGTTCCGCACTTTGGGTCAGCAAGACCGGCCTGGCCGCCCAGGACAAGGCCATGAGCGCCGTGGCCAACAACCTGGCCAACGTCAACACCAACGGCTTCAAGAGCGACCGCGTGGTGTTCGAGGACCTGTTTTACGCCATCGAATTGCAGCCGGGTGCGCAGGCCGATGAGGTCAATACCGTGCCGTCGGGCATCCAGCTCGGCAGCGGTGTGCGCGTGGCCGGCACGCAGAAGGTGTTCACCGAAGGCAGCATCCAGACCACCGGCCAGCCGATGGACCTGGCCATCATCGGCGCCGGCTTCTTCCAGGTGGAAGCGCCCAACGGCGACATCTACTACACCGAGAACGGCCAGCTGCAGCTCAATGCCGAAGGCATGATCGTCAACTCCCAGGGTCTGCCCCTGACGCCGGCCATCGAAGTGCCGGCCGGTAGCAGCCGCTTCACCGTCGGCAGCGACGGCATCGTCACCGCCGTGCTGGCCGGCGATACCCTGCCTTCCGAGCTGGGCCAGATCACCCTGGTCAGCTTCACCAATCCGAGTGGCCTCGAAGCGCTCGGCGGCAACCTCTACCGCGAAACCGTGGCCAGCGGCGAGCCGGTCGAGGGCGTGCCCGGCGAAGAAGGCCTGGGCAACCTCAAGCAGGGCGTGCTGGAAGGCTCCAACGTGCAGGTGGTCGAGGCGATGGTGGCGATGATCTCCATCCAGCGCGCCTACGAGGCCAACGCCAAGGTGCTCGACGCCGCGTCGGGCATGCAGCAGTTCCTCAACCAGACTGTGTGATTGCCATGAAGCGCCTGATCCCGCTCGCTCTGCTGCTGACCCTGGGTGGTTGTGCCAGCTTCAACGAGATGCTGCCCGACGAAGACTCGAGCCATTACGAACCCTTGCAACTGGACTACAGCGTGCCACCGACCAGCGGGGGCGGGCTGTTTCGCAGCGGCTACAGCGGCTCGTTGATCGGCGACAAGCGTGCGGTGCGGGTCGGCGACATCCTCACCGTGGTGCTCGACGAGTCCACCCAGTCGAGCAAGAGCGCCGGCACCAGCTTCGGCAAGAGCTCGGGCGTGTCCGTCGGTATTCCCACGGTGCTGGGCAAGACCTACGACCGTCTGGAAAGCTCCGCCGAAGCCGAGCGTGACTTCAACGGCTCAGCGCGCAGTTCGCAGCAGAACACCTTGCGCGGCTCCATCGCCGTGACCGTGCATCAGGTGCTGCCCAACGGCACGCTGCTGATCAAGGGCGAGAAGGCGCTGCGCCTGAACCAGGGTGATGAATACATCCGCCTGGTCGGCCTGGTGCGCATGGACGACATCAACCGCGCCAACCAGGTGTCCTCGCAGAACGTGGCCAACGCGCGCATCTCCTACGCCGGTCGCGGTGTGCTCAGTGACAGCAACTCGGCCGGTTGGCTGACGCGCTTCTTCACCAGCCCGCTGTTCCCGCTCTGAGGCCCAGACCATGATCAAACGTATTCTCGTCGCCTGTGTCCTGGGTTGGCCGCTGTCGACCAAGGCCGTACCGCTGATGGATCTGGTGGACATCGAAGGCATTCGCGGCAACCAACTGATCGGCTACGGCCTGGTGGTCGGCCTGGATGGTACCGGTGACAAGAACCAGGTGCGCTTCACCAGCCAGTCGGTGGCGAACATGATCAAGCAGTTTGGCATCAACCTGCCACCGAACGTCGACCCCAAGCTGAAGAACGTCGCGGCGGTGACCGTGACCGCAGAAATTCCACCGTCCTACAGCCCGGGGCAGACCGTGGATATCACCGTCGCTTCGCTGGGCGATGCCAAGAGCCTGCGCGGCGGCCAACTGCTGCTGACCCCGCTGCAGGGTGTCGATGGCGAGACCTATGCGCTGGCCCAGGGCGCCATCGTCGTCGGTGGTCTCAATGCCACCGGGCAGAGCGGCTCCAGCGTGGCGATCAACTCTGCCAACAGCGGTCGCGTGCCCAACGGCGCCACTGTCGAACGCATGATCCCCAGCGATTTCAGTACCCGTGACGAGGTCATGCTCAACCTGCGCCAGCCCAGTTTCCAGACTGCCGCGCGGGTCGTCGAAGCGGTCAACGGCCGCTTCGGCAGTGGCACCGCCAGTGCCCTGAACTCGACCAAGATTTCCATTCGCGCGCCCATCACCAGCACCCAGCGCATCGGTTTCATGGCCATGCTCGAAGGGTTGGAGGTGGAAGAGGGCCGCGAACGGCCGCGTGTGGTGTTCAACAGCCGTACCGGCACCGTGGTGGTTGGCCAGGGCGTGCGCGTCAAGGCCGCCGCGGTGGCCCATGGCACGCTGACCGTGACCATCAGCGAGAACCCTCAGGTCAGCCAGCCCAATGCCTTCTCCGGTGGCCAGACCGCCGTGGTGCCGCGCTCCGACGTCGCCGTCAGCCAGGACAAGAACGCCATGTTCAAGTGGCCCGATGGCGCCAGCCTGGACAGCATCATCAACACCGTGAACAGCCTCGGCGCCACCCCGGACGATGTCATGAGCATCCTTCAGGCGCTGGAACAGGCCGGTGCCCTCAACGCTGAACTGATCGTGATCTGAGCCATGAGCATCGTTTCCCTCGCCCAACACATGAACAGCCACCGCGGCAGCGCCGATGGTATCGGTACCGCCCGCGAGCAGCAGTTGCAGGCCGCCGCCGAGCAGTTCGAGGCGCTGTTTTTGCAGCAGATCCTCAAGCAGATGCGCAAGGCCAGCGACGTGCTCGCCGAAGGCAATCCGATGCGTAGCCGCGAGATGGACACCATGCGCGACTTCTACGACGAGGTGCTGGCTGAAACCCTGGCCGGGCGCAAGCAGACCGGCATCGCCGACATGCTGGTCAAGCAACTGTCCGGCGGTGGCGATAGCGCAGTGGATCTGGAAGCGGCCGCAGCTGTTGCCCGCTCGGCAGAACTGCCGCAGCGTTCCTCCAGCAGTCTGCTGGAGCCGCTGCGCGCGACCTGGCAGCGCGGCGTCGATGGTCTGGGCAAGGTCTGGGACAAGGGCTCGGCAGGCTTTCTCGCCCTGGTCGATCGGGTCATCCAGCAGGAGTCGGCCGGTCGTGTCGACGCCGTATCGCCCAAGGGCGCGCGCGGCCTGATGCAGCTGATGCCGGATACCGCGCGGGAGATGGCCGCCGAACTCGGCCTGCCGTTCAGCGAAGCCCGCCTGACCAGCGACGCCGACTACAACAAGCGCCTGGGCAGTGCCTATCTGGACAAGATGCTGCAGCGTTACGACGGCCATCAGGCGCTGGCGCTGGCCGCTTACAACGCCGGCCCCGGCCGCGTCGACGAGTGGCTCAAGGTCAATGGCGATCCGCGCAATGGCGAGATCGCCACCGGTGCCTGGATCGAGCGCATCCCCTTCCAGGAAACCCGCGACTACACGCGCAAGATTCTCGGCGATCTGGCCAGCCGTGAAACACCGGTCAAGGACGAAGTGCAGCAACAGACCTCGCTCAGCGCGCAGACCCGCCAGCAACTGGCCAGTGCCCTGAGTGCCGACAGTGGTCTGCTGCTCGGTGCCGTTGCCGGCAAACAGGTCATGAAACGCGATGAATTTAAGTCCGCCGCCGATTCCGTCGCCCTGTCTTCAGTAACAGCCCAATTCGCTGCCGACGACGCCCGAGCGCCACGTCTGGCGGCCTTCGCTCAGCCGATGCGCTTCGAGCGTCAGGAGTCCTAAGCCGTGACCATCCTCAACCAGATCGCCTACAGCGGTGTGCGTGCCAGCCAGGTGGCCCTGGCCACTACCGGGCAGAACATCGCCAACGTCAATACACCCGGTTTCAGCCGTCTGCAGACCATCACCGGTTCGCTGGCGGGGCAGGGTGGCTTGAGCGTCGGCGGCGGGGTCGAGGTGATCAGCATTCGCCGCATGACCAACGAATTCCACAACCAGCAGCTATGGCGCGCGACCACCGAGCAGAACTTCTACGGCGCCTCGCAGCAGTACCTGACCGCGCTGGAAGCGCTGATGTCCGGTACCGGTTCGAGTATCAGTGCCGGCCTCGACCAGTTCTTCGCCGCGCTCAGTGAAGCCAGCGCCACACCGGGCTCCATCGCCCTGCGTCAGCAGATCATCAGCGAGGCCGGTAACCTGGCGCAGCGCTTCAATGGCCTGAGCAGCAACATCGACGCGCAGGTCAAGGCACTGCAGGAGCAGCGCACCGCCATGGCCACCGAGATCAACGGCCTGACCGAGAACATTGCGCTGCTGAACAAGAAGATCGTCGAAACCGAGTCGGTCAAGGGTGACAGCACCGCACTGCGCGACCACCGTGAGAGTCTGATCGGCGAGCTCAGCCAGTTCGCCAAGCTGCGCGTCAACGAGACCCCGGACGGTTCGGTCAGCGTCGCCCTGGCCAACGGCCAGCCGCTGGTGGCCGGTCCCACCGCCGGCCAGCTCAAGGTGGCGATGACCGCCACGGGTGAGCAGGAAGTCAGCCTGGCCTTCGCCGGCACCAGCTTCCCCTTGCGTCAGGATGGTTTCGGCGGCGCGTTCGGCGGTCTTTACGATGTCGAGTACAACAGCCTGCGGCCAAACCTGGAGGCCCTGCACGACATGGCCAGCCAGTTGGCGCAGATGGTCAACGATGTGCTCGCCACGGGTTTTGACCTCAATGGCGACCCCGGCCAGCCGCTGTTCGTCTACGACCCCACCAGCACCACCGCACTGCTGCGTATCGAGCCGCTGACCGCTGAACAGCTGGCGTTCTCATCGGCGGCGGGGGAGACCGGCAACAACGAGGTGCTGCTCGATCTGCTCGGACTGAAGAACCAGACCATCACCCTGGGTGGCAGCCAGGTCACCCTCAACGACGCCTACGCCGGCCTGCTCGGTAAAGTGGCCAGCGACAGTCGGCAGAACCAGGCTGACTTCAAGTCCGCCACCGCCGTGACCCAGCAGGCTCAATCGCAGCGCGACAGCGTCAGCGCCGTGAGCCTGGACGAGGAGGCGGTCAATCTGATGACCTACCAGCAGGCCTACCAGGCCAACATGAAGGTGATCAGTACCGCCAACCAGTTGTTCGACGACATGCTTGCCGCGTTCTGACGCGCTTTCCAGAGAGATTCAGCCATGATGCGCATCACCAACTCGCAGATCACTTCGCTGATGCACAACTCGATGAACACCAGTTCTGCCGAGTTGGGCAAGCTGATGCAGCAGATGGCCACCGGCAAGCGCATCCTGCTGCCGTCCGACGATCCCATTGCCAGCGTGCGGGTGCTGCGGGTGCAGCGTGAAGAGGCGAGCCTGGAGCAATTTCGCAAGAACATCGCCAACGTCTCCGGCAGCCTGTCGACCCAGGAAGCCAACCTCAAGTCCACTTCCGACGCCATGCTCAACGTGCGCGATCTGTTGCTATGGGCGGCCAACGGCTCCAACACCAGCGAAGACCTGGCCGCCATGGCCGGTGAGCTGTCGATCATCGAAGACACCATCGTCAGCTTCGCCAACGTGCGCGACGAGGAGGGGCGCTACCTGTTCTCCGGCACCCTGAGTGACACCCCGGCGCTGAGTTTCGATGCGGCGACCCAGACCTACAGCATCACCGGCAACGACAAGCACCGTCAGGCTGCCGTGGCCAACGGCGTGCTGGTCGATGAGAACGTCACCGCGGCCAGCGTCTTCGGCGCTGGCGTGGGCATGCTCAACGAGCTGCGTGGCCTGATCAACACCCTGCAGGACCCGGCGCTGGACGCCACCGATCCGGCCGTACGCCAACAGATCACCGACACCCTCGGCGCCCTGGATGATGCCCATGGCCGCGTTCTCGGCTCGGTCACCGAACTGGGCGGCCGGCAGAACGCCCTGAGCCTGCTCAATGACAGCAACGAGGATGTGTCGTTGGTCAACCAGAAGATCGAAGGCGAGCTGTCGCAGCTGGACTATGCTGGCGCCACCATTGCCCTGAACAACTACCAGCTGGCTCTTGGCGCGACGCAAAAGACCTACCTGAAGATCAATGAGATGTCGCTGTTCAGCCTGCTGTAAGGAGTGACATTGGTGATCAAGGTCGATACACAGCTCCCGGTCGTCACCGCGCTCGATCCGCAGGCGCGCCGTCCGGTGCAGGGCGAGCAGTCCCTGCAGCGCCAGCGCAAGCAGCTGCCCGCTGAGCCGGCGCCACCGCCGCGTGGCAAGAGTGCCACCTTCAACCTGCAGCTCAACCAGCAGTTGACCTCGATGCAGGCGGCCGACAGTTACCTCGGCGAACTGGCCGGGCGCCTCGGTCAGCTCAAGCTCAGTCTTAGTCGCGAGTTGAGCAATGCCCAGGCTGGGGAACGCGACGGCATCAAGCGTGAGCTGGAGCAGGTGCGCAAGCTGCTCGCCGAACGCAGCCAGCGCTCCGGTGAAACCCTGGATGCCAGCTTCAAGTTGCGTCTCAGCGAGCCGGTGCGTAGCCGCTTCAGTCTGCAAGGGCTGGATTCCATCGCCGCGGTGCAGCAGGCTGGCAAGGAAACCCTGCTGTTCAGCGCCGGACGCAAGCTGGCCGAGCCGCTGGCGGTGGTGCTCGACGAGGGTTTGAGCGAGCAGCAGATTCTCCGGCGTTTCAACGCCGGCCTGGGTCCGGCGGGCATCCGTGCTGAAGTCGATCACGGCGGGGCGCTCAAGTTCAGCGCCCGCGAGAGCGAATGGCAGCAGCTCAAGGGCGAACTGCGCGTGCAGGGCGAAGGCAAGCTGGCGAGCCAGGCTCAGGCGGCCGTGGTCAGTCACGAGGAGCAGATGTTGCGCCTGCCCGAGGCGGCGCGCCTCGATGGTGCCCGCGAGCTACGCCGAGCACTGGACGAAGTGGTGGCGGCGCTGGACCGGATTGGCACGCTGCGTGAGCAACTCAGCCACCGTCAGGAAGAAATCCGCGACTTTCTCGCTCGCCATGCCGATCACAACGAGCGTGAGTGGGCCAAGGATTTTGCCGGTGAAGTGTTCAGCCTGATGCGCCGCAGCCCCAGCAGCTACGCGGCGGTGACTCAGACCGTGGTGGCCCAGGCCAATATCAGCCGTTCCAGCGTGGTCAGCCTGTTGTCCTGATGGTTTTCCTCTCCTCAGCCGTCGGTCGCCCTCCCCCTTTTTTGGCGACTGACGGCTTTTTTAATTCGAGCGCGGCCGGCCGCCGAGCGCAGGCATGGTTGCTGCCGGGTTGTGGGCTTGCAGGAAAAGGACATCCGAACCTGATGCCAGCCAGCTGATTTGACCATTGATCCGCTTTTTGACTGGTCGCACAGAATGATGGCGTTTTAACAGCTATCATCGCCCCCTCTCCGCAGGGTGTGGGCCTGGCGCCCGTCATATCTGCCCTCTCGCATTCCAATAAAAACCCCGCATTCAAAGGGTTCAACCCGTTCCGGTGGCTTGTGCTTCCGGTGCATTGCCTCGTTCTCGAATTTTGGAGTACCGACGTGTTGAAGAAGTACCTGACTCTCCTCCTGCTTGCCTGTACCGCGCTGGTCAGCGTGCCCAGCCTGGCGCAGTTGAGCGATTCCGAAGCCATGAACATGACTGGCCTGCAGCGTTCGCTGACCCAGCGCATGGCCAAGAACTACCTGATGCTGGGTGCCGATGTGCGCGTGGATGCCGCCCAGCGTCAGCTGCAGGAAACCATCGAGCGTTTCGATGCCAGTCACAAGGCGCTGACCGCTTACGCGCCGACTGCCGAGATCAAGGCCGCGCTGGCCAGGATCGATGGCACCTGGGCCTCCTACCGTCAGCAGCTGGAAGCCAAACCGGAGCAGGCCAAGGCCGCCCAGATGCTCGCCACCAGTGAGGAACTGCTGCAGCAGACGCAGACCGTCAGTGACCTGATGGGCAAGCACCTGGGCGCCATGGGCGCATCGGTGCACCGCACCGGCTGGGCGCGCGTGCAGACCCAGCGCATTGCCATGCTCTACATGGCCAAGTCCTGGCAAGTGCAGGCACCGGATCTGGATGCCAAGCTGGACAAGGCGGTAAGCGACTTTGAAACCATCCTCAAGGAGCTGGAAGCCCGCGGTGCACCGAGCGAGGAAATCGCTGCGACCCAGCGTCGGGTAAGGGCGAACTGGGGCTTCACCCTCAAGGGTATCGACCTGCACGCCAGTCAGGGTTTCGTCGGTACTGCCATCACCATCAGCACCGATTCGTTGTTCCGCCATCTCAACGAACTGACCCGCCTCTACGCGGGCCTGCAGGCCAAAGAGGCCTGATAGCCATTCGCCGTTCCGTCACCTTGGCCACCTGTTTTTACGCTATAAACAAGCGCTACTCGGGCAGAGGTGACGGACATGAGCGAAGCAACTGATCAGGCGGTCTACAAGACCCTGCTTGAGTCCACCCGGGCGATCCCTTGGAAGATCGACTGGAAGAGCATGACCTTCGCCTACATCGGCCCGCAGATCGAGACGCTGCTGGGCTGGTCGCAGGCCAGTTGGGTCAGCGCCGAAGACTGGGCGACGCGCATGCACCCGGACGACCGCGAGAAAGTGGTGCAATTCTGCATCGCGCAGTCGCAGAACGGCGTCGATCATGAGGCCGACTACCGTGCGCTGACCGCCGCCGGCGATTACGTGTGGATTCGCGACGTGGTGCACGTGGTGCGTGACGACAACGGCGAGGTGGATTCACTGATCGGCTTCATGTTCGACATCAGCGAGCGCAAGAAGACCGAGGAGCAGCTGCTGACCCTGCAGAAGCAGCTGGAGGAATACTCCTACAAGGATGGCCTCACCGGCGTCGCCAACCGGCGCATGTTCGACACGGTGCTGGCCAGCGAATGGGCCAATGCCCAGCGCACCCAGCAGCCACTGTCGCTGATCCTGCTGGATATCGATCATTTCAAGCAGTTCAACGACCATTACGGCCATATCCAGGGCGACGACTGCCTGAAGAGCGTCGGTCAGGCGCTGAGCCGCGCGGCCAGCCGGCCACGGGATTTCGTCGGGCGTTTTGGCGGTGAGGAGTTCGTGCTGGTGCTGCCGGACACCGATGAAGCCGCCGCCCGGCATATCGCCCAGCGCTGTCGCCAGCAGGTGCGCCAGCAGCGCATTGCCCACGAGCGCTCTGCCGTGTCGTCCCTGCTCACTATCAGCCTCGGTGTCGGCACCATCGTGCCGGGCGCCCACGATCGCCCGCTGGACTTCCTCAACAGCGTCGACAAGCTGCTCTACCAGGCCAAGCAGCGCGGTCGCGACCGCGCGGAAGTGGCCAAGGCACCTGCTTGTTCGACGCTGGATGGTGCCGCTGACGCCCGCGCTTGAGCAATCGTTAACCTGAGCGTAACGATAGCGCGGGCTGCTTGATTGATGACCACAAGGTCACGCTCCTAATGTGCCTCCACGACAGCGGAACTCGTGGAGTCTTCAATGACAACAACAATATCCCCACCGCCGCAGTGGTCGCGTCGTCGCGCTGAAAAAGCCCGGCGACTCGATCAGGTGCGCAATCTTGTCGATGGCGTGGTGTTGCCCAGCGACAAGATCGTCGCGGCGTTAGAAGCGCTGATCGCCCCGGGTGATCGCGTGGTGCTCGAAGGCAACAACCAGAAGCAGGCGGATTTTCTGTCTCGCTCGCTGGCCAAGGCCGACCCCGGCCGACTGCACGACCTGCACATGATCATGCCCAGCGTCAGCCGCGCCGAGCATCTCGATCTGTTCGAACGCGGCATCGCCCGCAAGCTCGACTTTTCCTTCGCCGGACCGCAAAGCCTGCGCATCGGCCAACTGCTCGAAGACGGGCAGATGGAAGTCGGCGCCATTCACACCTACATCGAACTCTATTCGCGCCTGTTGGTGGACCTGATCCCCAACGTCGCGTTGGTCGCAGGCTTCCAGGCCGACCGCCACGGCAACATCTACACCGGCCCGAGCACCGAGGACACCCCGGCGCTGGTCGAGCCCACGGCGTTCAGCGACGGCATCGTGATCTTCCAGGTCAACGAGATCGTCGACGAGCTGCCGCGCGTGGACATCCCCGCTTCCTGGGTCGATTTCGTGGTGGTGGCGGACAAGCCCTTCTATATCGAACCGTTGTTCACCCGCGACCCGCGCCACATCACGTCGGTGCACGTGCTGATGGCGATGATGGCGATCCGCGGCATCTACGAGAAACACAACGTCCAGTCGCTCAATCACGGCATTGGCTTCAACACCGCCGCCATCGAGCTGATCCTGCCGACCTACGGCGAATCGCTGGGCCTTAAGGGCAAGATCTGCCGCAACTGGACCCTCAACCCACACCCGACGCTGATCCCGGCCATCGAGACCGGCTGGGTCGAGAGCGTGCACTGTTTCGGTACCGAGCTGGGCATGGAGAACTACATCGCCCAGCGCCCGGACGTGTTCTTCACCGGCCGTGACGGCTCGATGCGCTCCAATCGCATGATGTGCCAGCTGGCCGGGCAGTACGCGGTCGACCTGTTTATCGGCGCCACCTTGCAGGTGGACGGCGATGGCCATTCCTCCACCGTGACCCGTGGGCGCCTGGCCGGCTTCGGCGGCGCGCCGAACATGGGCCATGACCCGCGCGGTCGTCGTCACTCGACACCCGCCTGGCTGGACATGCGCCCAGGCGACAGTGAAGCGCCGCTGCTCGAGCGCGGCAAGAAGCTGGTGGTGCAGATGGTCGAGACCTTCCAGGAGGGCGGCAAACCCACCTTCGTCGAGCAGCTCGATGCCGTCGACGTGGCGAAGAAAGCCGGCATGCCGCTGGCGCCGATCATGATCTACGGCGACGACGTCACTCACCTGCTCACCGAGGAAGGCATCGCCTACCTGTACAAGGCGCGCACCGTGGAAGAGCGCCAGGCGATGATCGCCGCAGTGGCCGGCGTCACCGCCATCGGCCTGCGCCACGACCCGAAAGAAACCGTACGCATGCGCCGCGAAGGGCTGATCGCCCTGCCCGAAGATCTCGGCATCCGCCGCACCGACGCCAGTCGCGAACTGCTCGCGGCCAAGAGCATCGCTGAGCTGGTCGAGTGGTCGGGCAGCCTGTACAACCCGCCCGCCAAATTCAGGAGCTGGTGATGAATGCACTGACTGCAATTCAGCCGAAGCTTTCTTTAGGGGATTGGCTGGCCGATCTGGCGGTGGACGCGCTGATCGACGAGGCCGACCTGTCGCCCAAGCCGGGCCTGGTCGACCGTCGCGGCAGTGGCGCGCACACCGACCTGCACCTGGGCCTGATGCACGCTTCGGCGCTGGCCCTGTGGCCAAGCTTCAAGGCCATGGCCGAGGCCGCGCAGCAGCGTGGCGAGATCGCTCTGCAACTGCGTGAAGATGTAGGCCGCATCGGCCGCGAAGGCGAGCAGGAAATGCTGCGCGTCACTGGCGGCGTCAACACCCATCGCGGCGCGATCTGGGCGCTCGGCTTGCTCAGCACCGCAGCGGCGCTGGACGTGAACATGCTGGCGCCCGAACAGGTTGCCCTGCGCGCCGCACGTCTGGCCCTGCTCAATGACCGTGCCGCGCCTGTCACTGGCGACAGCCATGGCGCCCAGGTTTGCCGTTTGTACGGCGTGCATGGCGCCCGCGAGGAAGCGCAGCTTGGCTTCCCCGCGGTCATCCAGCAGGCGCTGCCGCAACTGGCTCGCAGCCGCGCCGCCGGGGCGGGGGAGCAGAACGCTCGCCTCGATGCGCTGCTGGCGATCATGACTCAGCTAGCCGACACCTGCGTGCTGTATCGCGCCGGCATGGCCGGGCTGACTTGCATGCAGAGCGGCGCCCGCGCAGTGCTCGCCGCTGGCGGTTGCGCCAGCCTCGACGGTCGCCGCCTGCTGCGTGACCTCGAACGCGACATGCTGCGCCTGCGTGCCTCGCCTGGCGGCGCTGCCGATCTGCTCGCCGCCACCCTGTTCCTCGACCGCCTGCAGCATGGCCTGCCGGCGCAGCTTGGGAGTCACTGAAATGGAAACCCTGTCTTTTCAATTCCCCGCCGGGCAACCGGCCCAGGGTCGCGCGCTGGTGGGTTGCGTCGGCTCCGGCGACCTGGAAGTGCTGCTCGAACCCGGCCAGGCCGGCACCCTGGCGATCCAGGTGGTGACCTCAGTGAACGGCAGCGCGCCGCGTTGGCAACTGCTGTTCGAACGCATGTTCCGCGAGCAGCAGCTGCCCGCGCTGAATATCGCCATTCATGATTTCGGCGCCACGCCGGGCGTGGTCCGCCTGCGCCTGGAGCAGGGCCTGGAGGAACTGAACCATGGCTGAGCAGAACATCAAGCGCCTGCTGGCGCAGCGCAGTTTCACCGAGCTTGGTGCTCGTCAGCGGGCCCGCGCACTGCTCGATGCCGGCAGCTTCCGCGAGCTGCTCGATCCGTTCGCCCGGCTGATGTCGCCTTGGCTGCCCAAGCAGGGCATCGTGCCGCAGGCCGATGACGGCGTGGTGGTGGCCAAGGGGTTGATCGACGGTCAGCCTGCGGTGGTGATCGCCATCGAAGGTGCCTTCCAGGGCGGCAGCCTCGGCGAAGTGGGCGGGGCGAAAATCGCCGGTGCCCTGGAGCTGGCCGCCGAAGACAACCGTAACGGCATGCCGACCCGCGCCGTGCTGCTGCTGGAAACCGGCGGCGTGCGTCTGCAAGAAGCCAACCTGGGCCTGGCGGCAATCGCCGAGGTCCAGGCTGCCATCGTCGAGCTGCGCCAGTATCAGCCGGTGATCGGCCTGGTCGCCGGCCCGGTGGGCTGCTTCGGCGGCATGTCCATCGCCGCCGGGCTGTGCAGCTACCTGCTGGTGACCCGTGAGGCACGCCTGGGGCTCAACGGCCCGCAGGTGATCGAACAGGAAGCCGGGCTGGACGAATACGACTCGCGCGACCGTCCCTTTATCTGGAGCCTGACCGGCGGCGAGCAGCGTCACGCCAGCGGTCTGGTCGACGGCTACGTGAGTGATGACGTGGACGCCATTCGTAGCGAGCTGCACGGGCTGTTCGCCCAGGGCAAACCTGCGCTGGAACGCAGCCGTCGCCACGCCTGGTTTCTCGAGCGCCTGCGTGACGTCGACACCTCGATCCAGGCCGATGCCGCTGCCGTGCGCAGCGCCTACCAGGGAGCATGAACATGACAACTGCACAGGAACAACGCGGTCTGCACTGGTTTCAGGCCCTGACCGGAGCTGCTCAACCGCTGCAAGGTTTGCCTGCCTCGCTGCGCGTGGCCGACTGCGAGCTAGCCGGCCAGGCGGTGCGTTACATCGTCGTGATCGCTGACGCCGACAACCCCTTCCCCCGCGCCCGCAACGGCGAGGTCGGCCTGCTCGAAGGCTGGGGCCTGGCCCAGGCCGTGGACGACGCTATCGAGGCGGATCGCAACAACCTGCACAAGCGTGCGCTGATTGCCATCGTCGATGTGCCGAGCCAAGCCTATGGTCGCCGTGAGGAAGCCTACGGCATTCATCAGGCGCTGGCCGGCGCGGTGGACGCCTATGCCCGTGCTCGCCTGGCCGGCCATGCGGTGGTCGGTTTGCTGGTCGGTAAGGCCATGTCCGGCGCCTTCCTCGCGCACGGCTACCAGGCCAACCGCCTGATCGCCCTGCGCGACGCCGGGGTGATGGTGCACGCCATGGGCAAGGCCGCTGCCGCGCGTATCACCCTGCGCAGCGTCGACGAGCTGGAGGCGCTGGCTGCCAGCGTGCCGCCCATGGCCTATGACCTGGACAACTACGCCTCGCTTGGCCTGCTCTCTGAGGTGCTCGATGTGGAACAGGTGACGCAGCCGACGACGGCCGACCTGTTGCGGGTAAAAGACGCCCTGAGCCGGACATTGGCCGATATCGCCGAGGCCCCGCGCGACCTGCGCAACCGTCTGGGCGCCGCCAATCGCGCGGCCTCCAGCCAGGTGCGCGAGGCGTTGCGCGCGCAGTGGTGAACAGGTCGCTCACGGCCACCGTAGGGTGCGCTATGCGCACCAGAGCTTTCTTCGATAACCCGGTGCGCACGGCGCACCCTACGTCCGAGGATCATTTGATGCTTCACACCCCCCGTCCACATGATCTGCTCTGGGGCTTGCGCCCCGAGCACCTGCCACAGGAGACGCCGGCCTGGGCTCGTGCCGCCCTGGGCGGGCATGTGCCGGTGGTGGTGCGGCGTGCTCCCGCTGAGCCCGGCTGGGTCGCGGTCGGTATCCGTGGCGCGGCGCGTGAACAGCGACATGCCACCTGGATGCATGTGAGCGATATCAGCCGTCTGGTCAGTCCGCAGGCGGTGGCCAGGGCCGGGCGCTGGCGCAGCCACGCTCAGCCGCAGTGGCCGGCGTTGCACGCGTTGAGTCAGCTGGCGCCGCGTCTCGATGCCCTCGGCCTGGCCTGGGGCGTGACCGGCAGCCTCGGCTTCGAGCTGGCCAGCGGTATCAGCGCCGCGCACCCAGACAGCGATCTCGACCTGTCGCTACGTGTGCCCCATCAGCTTCCGCGCGACAAGGCGCGGACGTTGTGTGTGCTGGTGGATGACGCGCCGGGCCGTATCGACCTGCAACTGGAAACCCCATACGGCGCCGTGGCGCTGCGCGAATGGGCCAGCGAGGCGCCACGCGTGTTGCTGAAAACCCAGAACGGCCCGCTGCTGGTCAGCGACCCGTGGCAGTTGCAACAGGTGGCGGCATGAGCACGCTCTGGGGCTTCCCCGGCCAGGGCGCGCAGCAGCCCGGCATGCTCCACGCCTTGCCCGATGCGCCGGTGGTGCGGGTCTGTATCGAGCAAGCCAGCGCTGCGCTGGATGAGGACGTACGCCTGCTGGATTCGGCCGAGGCGCTGCAGAGTACCCGCGCCGTGCAGCTCTGCCTGTTGATTGCCGGCGTGGCGGCCTCGCGCCTGCTGATCGAACGCGGGCATCACCCGGACTATGTCGCCGGCTTGTCCATCGGTGCCTACGCTGCCGCGGTGGTAGCCGGTGCGCTGGAGTTTGCCGATGCCGTACGCCTGGTCGCCTTGCGTGGCGAGCTGATGCAGCGCGCCTATCCCAGTGGCTACGGCATGACCGCCATTCTCGGCCTCGACCAGGCCAGCGTCGAACGCCTGCTGGCCGAAGCCGAAGGCCCGGTGTACCTGGGCAATATCAACGCTGAAACCCAACTGGTGATCGCTGGCAGCGATGCCGCCATGGCCGCCGTGGCCGAGCGCGCTCGCACCCTTGGCGCCGGCATGGCCAAACGCCTGGCCATGAGCGTGCCGTCGCACTGCGAACTGCTCGATGCACCGGCTCGTGAGTTGGCCGAGGCTTTCGCTGGCGTCGAGCTGCGTACCCCCCAGGCGCGCTACCTGAGCAGCAGCTCGGCGCGCCTGATCCGCGATCCCGGAACCTTGCGCGACGACCTGGCTTACAACATGAGCCGCGTTGTCGACTGGCAGGCCACGCTCGTCACCGCCTATGAGCGCGGCGTGCGCCTGCACCTGGAACTGCCACCCGGCGGCGTGCTGACCGGGCTCGCCCGGCGTGTCTTCGACGCCGGCCAGGCAATCGCCTTCGAGGGCGCACGTCTGGATACACTCGACGCCATGTTGCGTCAGGAGGTAAGCCGCGACCGCTGAGCCGTAGCGTTTACCGAAGCACAAGAACAACAACTTCGATACGAAACGAGGACAACAACAATGATCATCTACGGTGTCGCCTTCCTGGCGTTCTGCACCCTGGCAGGCATCTTCATCGGTGAACTGCTGGGCAAACTCATCGGCGTGCCCGCCAACGTTGGCGGTGTCGGTATCGCCATGATTCTGCTGATCTTCCTCGGCAGTTACCTGAAAAAGCGCGGCCTGTTCACCGGCAAGTCGGAACAGGGCGTGGAGTTCTGGAGCGCCATCTACATCCCCATCGTGGTCGCCATGGCCGCCCAGCAGAATGTCTACGGTGCCCTCAAAGGCGGCCCAATGGCGATTCTTGCTGGCACCGCTGCCGTCGCTATCGGTTTTGCGCTGGTCCCCGCACTGAGCCGTATTGGGCAAAAGAAGCCTGAACCCGACGTAGCCCCCTCCCTGAACAAAGCGCCACGGTGACTGCCATGTACGAATCTTTGATGAAGGTCATTACCGGCTACAGCCTGCTCAGCGGCTTCGCCATCATCGGCATCACCATGTGGGTGTCGTACTGGATTTCCGACAAATTCACCAAGGGCCGTCTGCACGGCTCGGCTATCGCCATCCTGCTCGGCCTGCTGCTGTCCTATATCGGCGGTGCCTACACCGGCGGCCAGAAAGGTCTGGTGGATATCCCGCTGTTCGCCGGCATCGGCCTGCTCGGCGGTGCCATGCTGCGTGACTTCGCTATCGTCGCCACCGGTTTTGGCGTCAGTACCGAAGAACTCAAGCGCGCCGGTTTCGCCGGGGTGCTGGCGCTGTTCGTCGGCGTCTTCGCCTCCTTCGTGGCGGGTGTCGGGGTGGCCATGGCCTTTGGTTACACCGATGTGGTCAGCCTGACCACCATCGGCACCGGCGCGGTGACCTACATCGTCGGCCCGGTAACTGGTGCAGCCATCGGCGCCAGCTCCGACGTAATGGCGCTGTCGATTGCTGCCGGCCTGATCAAGGCGATTCTGGTGATGGTGGCGACGCCCTTCATCGCGCCCTATATCGGTCTGAACAACCCGCGTAGCGCGGTGATCTTCGGCGGCCTGATGGGCACCTCCAGCGGCGTGGCCGGCGGCCTGGCGGCAACCGATCCCAAGCTGGTGCCATACGGCTGTCTGACAGCGGCGTTCTACACCGCACTGGGCTGTCTGCTTGGCCCGTCGTTGCTCTATTTTCTGATGCGAGGCCTTCTAGGCTGACCTTTGCCCGCCCTTGTGGCGGGCTTTTTCTTCGGGCTGAACGCGCTGCCCTGTGGGAGGCGCTTCAGCGGCGACGCTTGCGACTAAGAACCTGTTCACGATCTCGCGAGCTAGAGCCATACAAGGCAAAAACAGGCGAGGACGTGGAGTTTACGAGCTGTAAATGAGCAGTCCGAGCCTGTTTTTAACGCAGTAGGGCCGACGCGCAGCAGATCGTGAACAGGTTCTAAGACTGCCGGCTATACATCCGGCATTCGGCCAGCAACGCCAGCAGGTTCGGGTCGCGCTCCTTGGCCTTGAGAAAGACCACGCCGATATGCTGCTGCAGGTGATACTTGGCCTGCAGCGGGATCAGCTTCACGCGGTTCTCGTACACCGCCGCCACGCGTCCCGGTAGCAGGGCATAACCGACGCCCGAACTGACCATGCTGAGCAGGGTGAAGATGTCTTTCACCTGCATCGCCACCTTGGGCTCGAAGCCGGCCTGCTTGAACACCCGTTCGCCGTCGCGGAAGGTGGCGTAGCCCTGGGTCAGAGTGATGAAGGTCGAATCGCGCAGAGCGGCCAGGTCCACCTCGGCGTGATCGGCGAAGGGCGAGTCGTTCGGTGCGGCGAGGAAAATGTCGTCGGAGAACAGCGCCAGCTGCTCGCAATCCGGATCGCTGACGCTGTCGTCGAGGGCAATGAGGATGGCGTCCAGCTCCATGTTCTTCAGCTTGTACAGCAGGTCGACGTTGGAGCCGAGCACCAGGTCGATGTTCAGCTCGCTACGGCGCAGCTTCAGGCCCATGATCAGTTGCGGCACGGTCTTCACGGTCAGCGAGTAGAGCGCACCGAGTTTGAAACGCTCGGCGCCGAAACCCGCCGCTTCGCGGGTCAGACGTACCATCTCCTGGGCGTCCTGGATCAGCTTCTGCGCCTTTTCTTCCAGCACGTAGGCGCTCTCTAGCGGGATCAGGTTGCGCCCTTCATGCTTGAACAGCGGGCAGCGCAGCGCGCTTTCCAGCGAATGGATGGCGCGGTGCACACTGACGTTGCTGGTCTGCAGCTCGCTGGCGGCACGCGCCAGGTTGCCGCTGCGCATGAAGGCGAGAAAGACCTCCAGCTTTTTCAGAGTCAGTTCTTCATCGATCAGCATCGTGCATTTCCCGAGACGCGATGAGCCATTGTGCCGCATCCACGCCGGTCAGCGGTGATCGCTCGGTGCGACTTTGGTTGCAGGCGGCGATGTCTGGAATGCCCCCTTGTTTGTCATTTCAATAGTGTTGATATGATTGCCGCGCAGGCACTACCGTAGAAGCAGTCCCGCATTGGTAAAGGCCAGCGCCTTCACCAAGCGCCATTGCTGTTCGAGGAGTACCGCCATGAACGATTTCGCTTCACTGCCCGCGACCTCCGGCCTAAAAGCCCTGCAGGCATTGATCCGCGGCGAACTGCCGGCGCCGTCCATCGGCGAGACCATGGGTATCCATGCGGTGCAGGTGGAGGCAGGCAGCATCACCCTGGAGGGCCGTCCGGATCAGCGTCACCTGAACCCAGCCGGCGCCGTGCATGGCGGCTTCGCGGCCACCTGCCTGGACGGCGCCGCGGCGCTGGCGCTGTTCTCCACCCTGGAGGCGGACGTGCCGCACTCGACGGTGGATCTCAACGTCAAGTACGTGCGTCCGCTGCGCCCCGGCGAGGTCTATCAGCTGCGCGGCTGGGTGGTCGAGCGCACCCGTAGCCTGGCGATCTGCGACGCGCACATCCTCGATGCGCAGGGCAAGCTGTGCGCCAAGGCCACTACCACCTTCGTCATCGGAGTGGCCAAGGCATGAAGGAACTCATCGTTCAGGGCCCCGGCCAACTGGCCTGGGTCGAGGCGCCCGATCCACAACTGGCTACTCCAGCCAGTGCGTTGGTCAGGCCCATCGCCTCGGCCTCCTGTGATCTGGATAGACGCCTGATCGCCGGCACCACACCGTTCAAACCGCCGTTCGCGCTGGGCCATGAATGTGTGGCCGAGGTGCTGGAGGTTGGGTCGGCCGTGCGTAACCTGCGCCGTGGCGATCTGGTGTCAGTGCCCTGGAAGATCGCCTGCGGCAGTTGCGCTCAATGCCTGGTCGGGCGCTCCAGCGCCTGCACGGCAGTACCGCGCATGGCCGCCTACGGCGTGCCGGCCGGCGGGCATTGGGGCGGTCTGTTCTCGGAAATGGTGCTGGTGCCCTTCGCCGACGCCATGCTGGTGCCCTTGCCTGCCGGGCTCGACCCCGTGGCCGTGTCCAGTGCCAGCGACAACCTCACCGATGCCTGGGTGGCCGCCAGCCGGCCGCTGGCCACACGGCAGGATGCCCGTGTGCTGGTGGTCGGCGGCACGGAAAGCCTCGGCGTGCTCGCCGTGCAAATGGCGCGGGCCGCTGGTGCGGCCAGCGTGGACTACCTCGATGAGCATCCACTGCGCCAGCAGCTTGCCGCATGCAGTGGTGCGGGTGTCGACCTGGCGGGGCGCGATCTCGATCGCAGCTACGACCTGGTGATCTCCGCCACGCGCGATCATCAGGCGCTGCGCCGTGGCCTGTTGGCGCTGGCACCTGGTGGGCATTGCTCGTGCATCGGCATCATCTTCGACGATCCGAAGATTCCGCTGTTCGACATGTACCTGCGTGACGTCACCTTTTCGGTCGGCGCCTGCAGCGTGCAGCAGCACATCCCCAAGGTACTGGATCTGGTGCACAGCGGCCGTTGCGATCCGTTGCTGGTCAATCCGCAGGTGGTGGGCTGCGAGGATGCGCCGCAAGCGCTGATTCAGCCGCTGACCAAGTGCATCGTGGTGCGCGAGCGCATCACCTGAGACGGCTCAGTTGAGATGCTCGGCAAGCGCCAGCATCACCCGGCGCCAGGCGTCCTGACCGTCGGCGTCGGTGGTGGCGAAGGCGTCGCGCAGGGTACGTCGTTCCAGCTCGGTGGCTTCGGCCTCCAGCGCCGTGCCTGCCTCGCTCAGCGCCAGCAGCTTGAAGCGATGCCGGCCCGGTTCGCGGCTGTATTGCACCAGCGCCTGCTCGAACAGGTGCGACAGCGGACGATGCAGCGCCTGATTACTGACGCCCAGGGTGATGGCCAGTTCACCGACGCTGATTGCATCGGCGCGGGCGATCACATACAGAATACGGTGGTGCACGCGGGACAGCCCGCGCGCCTCGAGAAAACGGTCGGCCTCCACCGTCAGGCCGCGGAAACCGAAGTGCAGCAGCTCGAGGCTATGGTCCAGTGGGTGCAGCGATTTCAGGTTCACGGACGCCGTATTGATCTTTTTCTCGATGACCATGGGATATTCACGCGGATTGAAGTGACGCACAGCCTAAGGCCTGCACCCGCCCCTCACAACACGACACAGGAACATGCACATGCAACTGATCTACGCTGCTGCTTCACCTTTCGCCCGCAAGGTTCGCGTGCTGGCCGCGGAAACCGGCCTGTTGGATCGAATCGAATTGCTCGACACCGCCGTGCTGCCGACCACGCTCAACGAACGGGTCAATGCCCTCAATCCGTTGGGCAAGATACCGGTGCTGCTGACCGATGACGACCAGGTGCTGTACGACAGCCGGGTGATCTGCGAATACCTCGACACCCTGCACGCGGGGGCGAAGCTGCTGCCGAGCGGTGCTGCGCGCTGGCAGGTGCTGCGCCTGGCCGCACTAGCCGACGGCCTGATGGACGCGGCCCTGCTCGCGCGTTACGAGCGCGGTGTGCGCCCGGCCGAGCTGCAGTGGGCGGCCTGGCTGGATGGCCAGCTAGGCAAGGTGCAGCGCTCCCTGGCGGAGCTGGAGCGCCAGGTCGAACGACTACAGGGCCCGCTCGACCTGGGGCAGATCGGCGTCGCCTGCGCGCTGGGCTACCTGGACTTCCGCTTCGCCGACCTCGACTGGCGCGCCGCTCATCCTGGTCTGGCCGCCTTCCAGCAGACCTTCGCCCAGCGCGCCTCCATGCTGGCCAGCGCGCCGGTGTGAGAGTGTGGCAGTGCTGAGGGGGTGAGTTTCATCCCTGCGTTGAGATGCGAAGCGAGGATTGTCGAGTCTCTGGCGCAAGATTGCTCGGCATGATGCCAAAAGGCTATTATTCTGGCGCGCATATTGCTCTGTTTTAGTCATTTAATTGACTTTCCCAAGGTGTAATTGCCGCTTGTCTGAGCTTTGTATCGGAAAATTGACAGTTTGCTGGTCGTGCTGATTCAATGCCGATACATACAAGCGTCATGATTGTGCTCGAGGTCCAGGGGTCGACTAGAGTTTCAGCAAGTGACGGGGGGACGCCTCGCCAGAGGTTTCTGAGAGAAGTAGGCGTGCAAGCGCTTTTCAGTTCAGTGGGTTGATCAGTTGAAATTCTCAAAGGGAATAGCCGGGCTTCTCAGCCTGGCCGTTGCGTTTTTCGCTAGTACAGCACTTGCCCAGCCCTCCAGCGTGGCTTTCTGGTACGCAGATGAGCCGCCGCTCCCCGAGCTTTCGCAGTTCGAGTGGGTGGTTGTTGAGCCCGGACATGTCTCCGCTTCCGACCTTGCCTATCTAAAGGCCCAGGGCCGCACGGTGTTCGCTTATCTGTCGGTCGGTGAATACCATGGTGATCTCACCGCGGCCGGCTTGAAGGACGCCGCCAGCAGCATCAGAAACAGTGCCTGGAACAGTCAGGTCATGGATCTTGAGGCATCCGCCTGGCGCGACTATCTTCTTGGTCGAGCCAGTGCTCTGAAAGGGCAAGGTTACGACGGCGTTTTTCTCGATACGCTGGACAGTTTCCATCTCCAACCCAAAGCTTTTCAGGAGCCGCAGCGCCTGGCCCTGAAAAGTCTTCTGCAGCAGATGCATCGCCGCGAGCCCGAACTCAAGTTGTTCTTCAATCGCGGCTTCGATGTTCTACCCGAGCTGCCGGGCGTCGCTTCTGCCGTGGCCGTAGAGTCCCTTTATGCAGGGTGGGACGCTGCAGGGGGCGGTTATCGCCAGGTGCCGCAGAGTGATCGCGACTGGTTGTTGCCGCACCTCGATGACGCACGGTCAAAAGGCATTCCGGTCGTGGCGATCGAATACCTGCCCCCAGAGCAGCGCAAGGAGTCACGCGAGCTTGCTGCGCGCCTGGTTCGTGAGGGCTTCATTCCCTACATCACGTCGCCTGAATTGAATGCGTTGGGGATGAGCGTCATCGAGGTCCAGCCACGTCGTATCGGTCTGGTCTACGACCCTCGGGAAGGCGAGGTCGAGGACAACCCGGGCCATATCTATCTTGGCGGGCTGCTCGAGTACCTAGGCTATCGCGTCGACTACTGGCCTGCCGATGCGTCGCTGCCGCAACGTTCTCTCAAGGGACTGTATGCCGGCGTCGTGGTATGGATGACCAGTGGTGCCCCGGAGAAGCGCGACATCTTCGAGGATTGGCTGAACAAGCGGCTCGATGAACAGGTACCGCTGGCTTTCTTTTCCGGTCTACCGCTGGACAACGACAGCCTGCTCAGCCGTCTTGGTATTCGCACCCTGTCGCAGCCGATTGCCGATGACGCCGTACTGGAATCACATGATGCCGCGCTGGTCGGTGGGTTCGAGGCGCCCATGCGCTTGCGTACCCGGGAGCTGCCCGCGCTGACGGTTACCAATCCTGACGTGACCCAGGCCGCTGTGGCTCTGCGTAGCGGTGAGAGACGCTATGTACCGGTTGCGACGGGCAGTTGGGGTGGTTTTGCGCTGACGCCCTATGTGTTCGAAGAGGGGCTGGATCACCGTCGCTGGATCGTCGACCCCTTCGCTTTCCTCCAGCGCGCCTTCGCCTTGCCTCCCATCCCCAGACCTGACACGACGACGGAAAACGGCCGACGGATCGCCACCGTCCACCTCGATGGCGATGGTTTCGTTTCCCGCGCTGAAGTAACCGGTACGCCTTATTCCGGTATCCAGGTACTGGATGATTTCATCACCCCTTATCCGTTGCTGACTTCGGTTTCGGTGATCGAAGGCGAGGTCGGCCCCAAGGGCATGTATCCGCACCTGGCTCGCGAGCTGGAGCCGATCGCCCGCAAGATATTTGCCGACCCAAAGGTCGAGGTCGCCAGCCACACCTTCAGTCACCCGTTCTTCTGGCAGCCGGAGAAGTCGTCGCAGCGTGAGGACTTCGAGGCGCAGTACGGCTACATGATGGCCATTCCGGGCTACAAGACGCTGGATATGCCGCGCGAGGTCGTGGGCGCGCGCGACTACATCAACCAGCGCCTGACCACGCCTGAGAAGCCGGTGAAGATGATCTTCTGGTCGGGTGATGCCATGCCCAGTGCCGAGACGCTCAAGCTGGCGTATGACAGCGGTCTGCCCAACGTCAACGGCGGCAACACGGTTCTGACCAATGCCCACCCTTCGCTGACCGGCCTCTATCCGTTGATTCGCCCGACCCCCGGAGGCCTGCACTTCTATGCGCCGGTGATCAACGAGAACGTCTATACGAATCTATGGACGGGGCCCTACTACGGCTTCCGTGGTGTGCAGGAAACCTTCGCGCTGACCGACAGCCCGCGCCGGCTACGTGGCTTTCACCTGTATTACCACTTCTACTCGGGGACCAAGCAGGCCTCCATTCGGGTGATGAAGCAGACTTATCAGGCCATGGTCGACAGCCAGCCGCTGTCGCTGTGGATGAGCGATTACATTCAGCGCGTAGAGGGCCTTTACCGAGCGAGCCTGGCCAAACGTAGCGATGGCGCGTGGTTGATCAGGGGGCTGGTGGGCATGCGTACGTTGCGTCTCGACCCGGCTCTGGGCTGGCCCGATCTGTCGCGTTCCGAGGGGGTTGCGGGTGTGCGAGATCTGCCGCAGGGGCGATACGTGCACCTCAGTGGGCCTACGGCCGTGCTGGCGCTGCGCGAAACGCGTGATCCGCGTCCGTCTCTGGAAGAGGCCAACATCCCGTTGACTGCCTGGCGTTACAACGATGACAGAAACGTCACGTTTTCCTTCGAGGGGGAATTTCCGCTGACATTCAGCGTTCGCTCGGACAGGGCGTGTCAGGTACAGGTGGGGGGCAGTCGCTTTCAGGCGAAGGCTGATAAGGGGATCTGGCACTTCGAGTTGCCAATGAAGCGGGTGAGAGATGGAAAGCTTATCTGCAACCAGTAAACGTGAGCGTCAGACGCGCCTGCTCAACCCATGGATGATCGTGCTTGTCGCGCTCTTCGTGATTGCGTTGCTGGCCCTGTCCTACAAGAGCGAGGATGTATTTCTTCCGGCCGCTGATACGGCGCCTGACGCTGTGGCCATCAGCTATACCGAGCTGCTGATCAAGGCACACCCCGAGGATGACCAGCTGCGGCTGAGGCTGATCGATCAGTTGATTCAGGTCGGTGACTTCAAGCGTGCCCGCGAGTACCTCGAACAACTGCAAGGCCGCCTTTTGGCCATTACGCCGTTCTATGTGGTGATGCTGGATATCCTCAGGGCTCAGGCCGATCCGAACGGTATCAGCGAGGCGCAGCGTGCGCAGCTGATCGAGGAGTTGCGGGCGCTGAACATCGCTGATCTGGATAACTCCATGCTGGAGCGCACGGCGCGTTACGCGCTGGAGATCGGCGGCCTGGATGTGGCCGTGACGTCCTACAGGGCACTCGCCGAGCGTGATGCCGAGCGACGCACTCACTGGCTGGGCGAAGCCGCCCTGTGGAGCCTGGCGAACAATGACCAAAGCGGCGCTGCGCAACTCTACCTGCAGTTGGCCGCGGCGGAGCCGGATGCGCAAAAGCGTGTCGAGCACCTGCGTGAGGCATTCAATGCCTTGCGCGCCGCAAACCACTCCGCGCAGGCCGCGGAGCTGCTGGCACAGCATCTTGGTGAGTTGAATGCCGAGCAGGAATCGCTGGATTGGCTTGCCGAGGGTGTGGACGCTGCACAGGCGGCGCAGCGCTTCGATCTTGCCGAGACCTTCGTTCAGCACTGGTTGAGCCTGAAGTCCGATGATCATCGGGCACTCAATGCCGATTTCCGCCTCAGTCTGGCATCCGGTGCCATCGAGCGTGCCTGGCAGCTCGGGCCACAACTGTTGGCGCAGGCCCCCGATGATTTCGAGTTGATGGCTGAACTGGCACGCCTGGCAGAATGGACCGGACATACCCAGCAGGCATTGAACTACTGGGTACAGATGCTCGCTCATCAGGAAGACCCGGCAATGCGTGAGCGTGTCTGGCGCTATGCATTGCAGCTGTTCGATTTCGATCAGGTGGTCAGTACGCTCTCGGCCATCGATCGTCAGCGGCAGATGACGGATCAGGAGGTGGACACGCTGGTATACAGCCATGAGGTCCGCGGCACGCCTGAAGATGCGGAGTCCTGGCTACGGGCTTATCTGCAGCGTTACCCCAATCATCTGTTTGCTCGCAAGCGCCTGCGCATGCTGCTGGAGAACACCCAGCAGCTCGACAAGGAAGCTGAGCTCTGGGCCAGCATGGCTGAGCGCACGAGCCTGAGCACCGAAGATCGTATCCGCTGGGCCAAGGTGCATTGGAACCTCTTTCAGGCGGATCAGGCCTGGGCGGTACTGACCGCGGTGGATGCGAGCAAGGTGGATGATCCCGAATACTGGCAGTTGCGCGCTGACCTTGCCTGGAAGCTCGAGCGGGATGCCGACGTTCGCGCGGCATACGAGCGGCTGGTCAGCCTCGACGTGCCGTTGGGCAGGGATGATGAAGACCGCCTGATACGCATCTACTGGGACAAAGAGCCGCGCCGTGCCCTGCAGATCCTCGTCGAAAGTTGGCGGCGTACCGGCAGAGTGGCGCGGTTGACCGTGGCATTGCAGCTGGCCGAGACCTTGCGTGACTGGGATACGCTCAGAGCGCTGCTGTCTGAGGCAGAGCAGTCGTCAGCGGGCCGTGGCAGTTCGCAGTACTGGCTCGCCCGTGCTGCGCTCGCCGCCCAGGACGGGCAATACGAGCAGGCCAACGCGTTCTACAAGCAGGCCCTGGCCCAGTTCCCGGAAGACAACCTGGTGCGGCAGCGCATGCTCTGGTTCTACATCGACAATGCTCAGCGCGATGTCCTTGCCGCGCTGCTGCCGCAATGGCGCTCACGAGCTGTCGCTGACAGTCGCTTGTGGCTGCCCTATGCGACCGGCCACATGATGCTCAACAACACACGCGAGGCCTTGCTCTGGTTCCGCCAGCACCTCAAGTCCAATCCATCGGATCGGCTGGCGCTGGCTGCATATGCCGATGCTGCCGAGGCGGCGGGTTATGCCGACTTGGCCTGGCGCCTGCGTCGTCAATTGCTCAAGGATATGGACCGCACGCGCATCATCGCGACGCCGGAAGGTTATGCCATGTACCTGCGCCTGCTCGCCGGTAGCCAGGGCTCGCTGGTTTCGCTGGCGCAGGCCAGGCAGTTGTGGAACGGCGAGCAGGCGACGCTGCAACTCTGGTTCCAGCATTTCCTCGAGCGGCTGGACGCGGGCAACCAGGCGGCGCTCAAGGATGACTGGCTGGCGTGGGGGGCTTCACGCGGCCTCGAGCCAGGCAATTATGATCAGATTCAGCAGGCGCTACGCAGCGATAACCGTGAGCAGATGCAGCGTCTTCTGCAGCGCGGCGGCCTGGACGTGGCGCATCAGGTCGAGGTTCTTGCTCGCCTGGGGCATGACGGCGAGGCATTGGCCACCGCGCTCAGCGCCCAGGGCGACGAGCAGCCGGTGTCCATTCGCCAGCAACTGCTCTATCAGGCTACCGGCATGCTGGAGCGCTCACCGCAGGGTATCCAGCTGGGGTGGCACAAGATGGACTTCGGCGACCTGGATATCTCCGGGCCTCGCTTGCGCGTCGCGCGCAATCTGGGCGACGACTGGTATGCCGATCTGCAACTCGACCAGATGCGCTATGACAGCGCCAACCTGGACAGCGCGGTGATGGGTAATGAGCGCAATCTCAAGCTGCATACCCGTCGAGAGCTGTCCGATGGCGACCTCAGCCTGTACCTCGACAGCAGTCTGCGCGATGACGATGACCGCCATGGCTTGGGCGTTGAGCGGACCTGGCGCCTGAGCTCGCGCGACGAGCTGGGCGTCGCCGTGGATTGGCACAGGCAAGCCGATGACACCGGGCTGTTGCGCGCCCTGGGTAAGCGTGACGGACTGGGTCTGAGAGGTCAGCACGGCTTTTCCGCGCGTGACCAGCTGAGCTGGTCGATCACGCACAGCCGCTACAGCTCGAGAAGCGGCGATGCGCTCGGCACGGGCAATGGCGTATCCGTCGAGTGGGGGCACATGCTGTTCTTCGACGATCCTTCCTGGCTGCTGCGTACCGGCCTCGATTACCAGAAGAACAGTGTCGAGAGCGAGGTTCCCGGTGAGCTGCTGAGTACGAACGGAGGTGCCTACATACCCTTCGATACCACGCCGGGGGCGACGATCCCGGGCGAGGAGCTCATGCAGGATCGTTACGGCCAGGTGTACGTCGCCAGCACCTGGCGCCGAGGCTTCCCCGGTGCACTGAATCGAACCCGTCCACAGTTCACCTGGATGGTCGACACCATTGCCGGCTGGCAGTGGACGGAAAAGCAGTTCAACTACGGCATCAACCTGGGGGTTGGCGTCGAGTTGTTCGGTGATGACGAGTTGGCGGTGACCCTCGGCTATCAATCCGCTCCCCGTGGTGGAGAGGGTGATGCCGGCGGGTCCATGGGTATTACCTACAGCACCCGCTTTGGGCGCTAAGCAAGGATTCTCAAAGGAGGAATGACGATGCAAATCATCCGTTGCCTGACCCTGGTGGTCATTGCAGCACTCGCGACCGGGTGCTCGAGCTTCACCCGCGAAAGTGGCCAGACGCTGCCGCGCAACGCCTCCTGGGGCGTGGCGCCGCTGGTCAACTACGCCCAGACTCCGCAGGCCGGTGAGCGCGCAGAGCAGATACTGATCAGCATCCTGGCGGAAGAGGGCGTGCGTCCGCTCATGTATCCCCAGGCGCCGCGGCAGGACCTGTTGCTGCAGGACGACCGTGAGCGCCAGATCCAGGCGCTCGACTGGGCGCGCCAACAGCGTCTGGCTTACGTGATCACCGGCAGCGTCGAGGAGTGGCAGTACAAGAATGGCCTCGATGGCGAACCCGCCGTGGGCATCAGCCTGCAGGTGCTGGAGCCGGCTACCGGGCGCGTGGTCTGGAGTTCGAGCGGCGCCCGTGCGGGTTGGTCGCGTGAGAGTCTGGCGGGGGCGGCGCAGAAGGTGCTGCGTGAGCTGGTCGGTAACCTCGACTTCGAGTAATGACGATGCAGTCTGCCCACAAGGATTTCATTCTTGCGCCGAGGGCCAGTGGCCGTGTTTCCTGGTGGGAAACCTGTCTGCTGAGCCTCCTCGCCCTAGGTTTCGGCTACTGGCTATCGCCGGACGACCCCCTGCTCGTGGTGGCGTCGTTCCCCTGGATGATTCTCGTACCGATCCTGCTCGGCGTTCGTTACGGATTCCTGCAGGGGCTGTTCAGCGCCGCATTGCTGATTGCTGCGCTGTTCGTGTTTCGGCTGTCGGGGTGGGCGCTCTATCTGGACATCCCGGCGTCCTTCATCGTCGGCATGTTGCTCTGCAGCATGCTGGTCGGAGAGTTCCGCGACATCTGGGAGCGCCGCCTCGAGCGGCTCAGTCTGGCCAACGAGTATCGCCAGCTGCGGCTCGATGAATTCACCCGCTCCCACCATATTCTGCGCATCTCGCATGATCGCCTGGAGCAACGTGTAGCGGGCAACGATCAGAGTTTGCGCAGCTCACTGCTCAGCTTGCGCGAACAGCTGCGTGCCTTGCCGGGTGATCGCGACGCCCTGAAGACCCTGGCCGATACGGTCATCTCCCTGCTTGCCCAATACGGCTCATTGCGAGTGGCAGGGCTCTATCGGGTCACGGACAACGCTCAAGTCGACCCTCGGCCTTTGGCCACACTGGGGGAAATGGGCGAACTGAACGGCAACGATGTGCTGTTGCGCCAGTGCCTGCAGCGCGGTGAGTTGGTCAGTGTGCGCTCCGAGGTGCTGGATCGTGGCGAAGGCGTCCGGCATTCCGCGTTGCAGGTCTGTGTACCGCTGATCGATACCGAAGACCGCATTCTGGCCGTGCTGGCGATTCAGCAGATGCCGTTCTTCATGTTCCATGAACGCAGTTTCAGCCTGCTGGCGATTCTCGCCGGGCACATTGCCGATCTGTTGATGAGCGATGCGCAGGCTCTGCAATTGCCAGATGCCGATGCCCAGCACTACTCGCAACTGCTCAAGCGCTCGCTGTCCGATGCGCGCGACCACGACCTGCCGGCCAGCCTGTATGCGTTCGAACTCTCCGAGGAAAATGGAGAAGAGGTTCAGCGCCTGCTGGAAGGCAGCCAGCGCGGTCTTGATGTCCAGCTCAAGGTCGTCAACGGGCGCGGCAGTCGCCTGGTGCTGGTGCTGCTGCCGCTGACCTCGGGTGAGGGCGCGCAGGGATACCTGGTGCGTATCCGGCAGCTTTTCGCAGAACGTTTTGGCCAGGGCCGAGATCTTGATTCGCTGGGGGTGCAGATGCACCAGTTCCTGTTCGAGGGCGGTGATGAGCGGGATGCCTTGAGACACTTCCTCTTCAACGAGTGCGCATTGAATGATCAGCAAGTGGCTGTTTAGCGGCGCTGCGCTGCTCGAGGTCGGGAGCTGGGCCAGTGCGGTCAGCGATCTCCCGATTCATCAGGCCGCGTTGCTCTATGCCTCCGCGCATGGCCTGGGCAGTGCGATGCTGGCTGCCGGGATCTGGCTGCTGCTGCCGCGCCGCTATCGCTACCCCTTGCCTTGGAGCCTGCTGTTCATTTTCAGCATCTCGTTCTTCATCCCCCTGATCGGCATGATCGGCGTGGCGCTGGCGTTGTTTCCCGCCCTCTACTTGCCGCGCAAGCGCAAGGTGCAGTCTTGGGAGGCGACCGCCGTTCCCGAGCTGCCTTTCCGACCGCGTGAGCGCAAGCAGGAGTTGATGTTCAGCGATGGTGGCCTTCAGGACGTGTTGCGTCATGCGCGTGACCCCGATCAGCGCCTGACGGCGATCTTCGCCACACGACGCATGCGCAGCAAGGAGGCCATCCCGATTCTCAAGCTGGCGCTGCGCGATCCATCTGACGACGTGCGTTTGCTGGCCTACTCGATGCTCGATCAGCGTGAAAGCCGAATCAACCAGCGTATCGAGCGCGCTCTGGCAGATATGGAGAGCGCCAGCACGGACCGCCAGTTCGCCCTGCATGGGCAACTGGCGCGTTGGTACTGGGAGCTTGCCTATGTCGGCCTGGCCCAGGGCAGTGTTCTGGAGCACGTGCTGCAGCAGGCCTGGAGCCATGTGATGGCGGCGCTGCAGGGCAACTCGGGTGGTGAGCTGCACTTGTTGGCCGGGCGTATCGCCATGGAGCAGGGCAATCTCGACGAGGCGTTGGCGCAGTTCGACCAGTCGGCACAGGCCGGGATGGATGCGGTGCAGTTGGCGCCGTATCGGGCCGAGATCGCGTTTTTGCGTCAACGCTATGAGGAAATTCCAGACATGTTGGCGACGATGCCGGCCGAGCTGTTGCAACGTCCCCCCTTCGCGGCTTTGGCAAGATACTGGTTATGAGTGAGAAATCCGCTGTTCCTGACGTACAGAGCGTCGATGTCTGTCTGTTGCTAGAGGGGACCTGGCCCTATGTGCGTGGGGGCGTGTCTAGCTGGATCAACCAGCTGATCCTGGGGCTGCCTGAGCTGACTTTCTCGGTGCTGTTCATCGGCGGTCAGAAGGAGGCCTACGGCAAGCGCCATTACGCTATCCCGGACAACGTGGTGCACATTCAGGAGCATTTCCTCGAAGACTCCTGGAGTTCGATTCCCACCACCAGTACCCGTGCGAGCGCTGAGCTGGCCGAGCTGATGCTGGATGTGCACCGTTTCCTGCACAACCCGGAGGAACCCAGCACTGAGCAGGGCGATGCATTCGTCGATACCCTGGCTGCCGGACGCATCGGCCGTGAGGCCTTCCTGCAAAGTCGTGCCAGCTGGGACGCCATCGTCGATGGTTATACCCAGCATTGCGCCGATCCGTCGTTCGTCAATTACTTCTGGACGCTGCGCTCCATGCAGGCGCCGCTGTTCATGCTTGCGGAGGTGTCCAAAACGCTACCGCGCGCGCGCATGCTGCATTCCATCTCTACCGGATATGCGGGCATGTTGGGCAGCGTATTGCAGCGCCGTTGGGGTTGTTACTACCTGCTCAGCGAGCACGGTATCTATACCAAGGAACGCAAGATCGATCTGGCGCAGGCGGGCTGGATCGCCGAAAGCCCCGACGAGCGCCTGAGCACCGGCCTCGATGCGGAGGTCAGCTACATCCGTAGATTGTGGATCCGCTTCTTCGAGCGTATTGGGCTGATCACCTACCGATCTGCGCACTCCATCATCGCGCTGTACGAGGGCAACAGGCGGCGTCAGGTTCTCGATGGCGCTCCTGAGGAGCGTACTAGGGTCATTCCCAATGGCATCGATCTGGCCAGTTGGGATCAGGCGCTGCTCAGCCGGCCAGAAGGCGTGCCGCCGGTGGCCGGCCTGGTTGGGCGGGTGGTACCGATCAAGGACGTCAAAACCTTCATCCGCGCCATCCGTGGTGTGGTCAGCGTCATACCCGAAGCCGAGGGCTGGATCGTCGGGCCGGAAGAAGAAGATCCGGATTACGCGGCCGAGTGCCACAGCCTGGTGGCCAGCCTGGGGCTGCAGGACAAGGTGCGTTTTCTCGGCTTCCGCCAGGTGCGCGAAGTCGTACCGCAACTGGGCGTGATGGTGCTGACGTCGATCAGTGAGGCGCAGCCGCTGGTGGTACTTGAGGCCTGGGCGGCCGGCACGCCAGTGGTGACCAGTGACGTCGGCTCGTGTCGCGAGCTGGTCGAAGGCTCCACGCAGGAGGATCGCCAGCTCGGTACGGCGGGGGAGGTGGTAGCAATTGCCGACCCGCAGGCCACCTCGCGCGCCATTCTCTCGCTGTTGCGCAACCCGGAGCGCTGGAAGGCTGCGCAGGCTGTCGGCCTTGAGCGTGTGCGGCGTTACTACACCGAAGAACTGATGCTCGCGCGCTATCGCGAGTTGTATCGCGAAGGCACGGAGAGCGCGTAATGGCGGGTATAGGCTTTGAACTGAGGAAGATCCTGTCCAAGGACTCCTATACATCGACGATGCGCGCCTACCTGTATGCCGGCCTGATCAGTTCCGGCCCTTGGGTGTTGTCGATCATCAGCGTGATGCTCATCGGTGTACTGAGCCTGGGGGCGGTGCTGCCGGAAACGCTGATCGGCCAGTTCCTGGTCACCGTGACCTACCTGATGGCCACGTCGCTGATTCTCACCGGCGGGCTGCAGCTGTTCTTCACCCGCTTCGTCTCCGACCGGTTGTTCGAGAAACGCCTGGACCTGATCCTGCCCAACCTGGTGGGCATACTGCTGCTGGTAACGATCGTCTCGGGGCTGCTGGCAATCTGCGTGTTGGGCTTGCTGTTCGATCAGTCGTTTTCCTATCGCCTGCTGGTGATGGCCAACTTCGTGGTGCTGTGCAACCTGTGGCTGGTGATCATCTTCCTGTCGGGGATGAAGGCCTACAACCGCATTCTCGGCGTGATGTTCCTCGGCTACTCGCTGATGGTCGCCTCGGCCTATCTGCTGCGCTTTCTCAATATCGACGGCCTGCTGCTGGGCCTGCTGATCGGTCACTCCAGCCTGCTGTTCATCTTCCTCTTCGACATCCTTCGCGAGTACCCGGCCGAGCGCCTGGTCGCGTTCGATTTCCTCAAGCGCCGTCAGGTATTCGGCAGCCTGCTGCTGACAGGGCTGTGCTACAACCTGGGTATCTGGATCGACAAGTTCATCTTCTGGTTCAACCCCTCGACTTCCGAAGCCGTGATCGGCCCATTGCGCGCATCGATCCTCTATGACCTGCCGATCTTCCTCGCCTATCTGTCGATCATCCCCGGCATGGCGGTGTTTCTGGTACGTATCGAAACCGACTTCGCCGAGTGGTACGAGCGGGTCTATGACGCGATCCGCGGCGGGGAAACCCTGCAGCACATCGGCTGGCTCAAGGAGCAGATGATCCTGGCGATTCGCCAGGGTCTGATGGAAATCTGCAAGGTCCAGGGGCTGACCCTGGTTCTGCTGTTTCTGCTGGCGCCGCAGTTGTTGTCCTGGCTCGGCATCTCGCACTACTACCTGCCGCTGTTCTATATCGACGTGATCGGCGTGAGCATTCAGGTGGTATTCATGGCCTTGCTCAACGTGTTCTTCTATCTGGACAAGCGCGCCATCGTCCTCGAACTCTGCGTTCTCTTCGTCCTGGCAAACGGTGCGCTGACCCTGTTCAGCCAGATGCTTGGCCCGACATTCTTCGGCTATGGCTTCACCCTGTCGCTGCTGCTGTGCGTGCTCCTGGGGTTGTATCGTCTCAACGAGGCGCTGGACGATCTCGAGTTCGAAACCTTCATGCTCAGCCGCTGATGGCGGCTGGGCAAGACCTTCACGTGAGCCGGGGATCCCCGGCTCACCATCGCGCAGTGCGTATTGCTGCTTCTGGTGGTCAGCGAGTCATGCACGTCCTCTGGTGACGGGCGCTGTAGTCGATTGACTGGGTGATCCCTATCCATACCTGATCTGCCGATCGAACAGGTTCGAGCGCTGAGTCAGCGCCTTGCTGGTCGGCCCCCTCGTCTGCTGCACCTGCCGCTCTTCTGCGTGATGAACGCGCTCACCTGTAACGGCCCGCCGCGGATTCCCGAAAAAGATTTTCAACTTAAGCCCGGCTTCTACGTTCGTATGGGAGGACAAAAGGATAAGTTGTCACTTATCATACGTCCTACAACTGCGCAGGCGGTTGTGGATCCCGGCACCGCAGCCGGGTCTCATTCAATGTCCCGGTGGCGCCTTGTTCGCCATCCACTGACAGGAGAACGCCATGCTGAGTCTGACTGGCCACAATTACATCGGCGGTGAGCGCCGCGCCGCCGGCACCGCCCTCCACAAGAGCCTCGACGCCAGCAGCGGTGAAGCGCTGCCGTACACCTTCATCCAGGCCACGCCGGAAGAAGTCGACGCTGCCGCCCAGGCTGCCGCTGCCGCTTATCCGATCTATCGCAACCTGTCGGCCGTGCGCCGCGCCGAGTTTCTCGAAGCCATCGCCGACGAGATCGATGCCCTCGGTGACGACTTCGTTGCCCTGGTCTGCCGCGAAACCGCACTGCCGGCTGCCCGCATCCAGGGTGAGCGTGGTCGTACAAGTGGCCAGATGCGCCTGTTCGCCAAGGTGCTGCGCCGTGGCGACTTCTACGGTGCGCGCATCGACCGCGCCCTGCCGGATCGCCAGCCGCTGCCGCGTCCGGATATCCGTCAGTACCAGATCGGTGTCGGCCCGGTTGCCGTGTTCGGTGCCAGCAACTTCCCGCTGGCCTTCTCCACCGCCGGTGGTGACACCGCGTCGGCCCTGGCCGCCGGCTGCCCGGTGGTGTTCAAGGCGCACAGCGGCCATATGGCTACTGCCGAGTGCGTAGCCGATGCGGTTATCCGCGCGGCCGAGAAAACCGGCATGCCCAAGGGCGTGTTCAACATGATCTTTGGTGGCGGTGTCGGCGAGCTTCTGGTCAAGCACCCGGCCATCCAGGCCGTCGGCTTCACCGGTTCGCTGAAAGGCGGTCGTGCCCTGTGCGACATGGCTGCTGCCCGTCCGCAGCCGATCCCGGTGTTCGCCGAGATGTCCAGCGTCAACCCGGTGATCGTCCTGCCGGGCGCCCTGAAGGCGCGTGGCGCCACCGTGGCGAAGGAGCTGGCTGCTTCCGTGGTGCTGGGTTGCGGCCAGTTCTGCACCAACCCGGGCCTGGTCATCGGCATTCGCAGCGCCGAGTTCAGCGACTTCGTCGCCGGCCTGGCCGACGCCATCGGCGCGCAACCGGCACAGACCATGCTCAACGCCGGCACCCTGCGCAGCTACGCCAACGGTGTGGCGCAGTTGAGCGGCCATGCCAAGGTCAGCCGCCTGGCAGGCAACGAGCAGGCCGGCAACCAGGCGCAACCGCAGTTGTTCAAGGCCGACGTGAGCATGCTGCTCGAAGGCGACCACCTGTTGCAGGAAGAAGTCTTCGGCCCGACCACCATCGTCGTCGAAGTCGCCGACAGCACCGAGCTGACCCGTGCCCTGCAGAGCATGCACGGCCAGCTGACCGCGACCCTGATCGCCGAGCGTGAAGACCTCGCCACCTTCCGCGACTTGCTGCCGCTGCTGGAAGTCAAAGCCGGCCGCATACTGCTCAACGGTTACCCGACCGGTGTGGAAGTCTGCGACTCCATGGTCCATGGCGGCCCGTACCCGGCGACTTCCGACGCTCGCGGTACTTCGGTCGGCACCCTGGCGATCCACCGCTTCCTGCGTCCGGTCTGCTACCAGAACTACCCGGACGAGGTACTGCCGGAGGCGCTGCAGAACGCTAACCCGCTGGGTATCCAGCGTCTGGTCGACGGCGTGCACAGTCGTGACGCGCTGAGCTGATCGGCACGCTGCAACGAAAAATGCCGCACCCGTTAGGGTGCGGCATTTTTCATTCAGGCGGCTGCGTCCTTATTTGGCAGCGGCCTGGGTTTTCTCCACCGCCTGGATGATCACCTTGGCCACATCGCTCGGGCGAGACTGCTGCGGCACGTGGCTGGCGGCGACCTCGGTGGTCTGCGCGCCGATCTTCTTGGCGAAGTCGCGCTGCATTTCCGGCACGATCATGCGGTCGTCGCTGGCGACGAGGTACCAGGACGGCTTCTGCTTCCAGGCCGCGACGCTGGTGCGGTCATCGAACGCCGCCGCGCGGATCGGGCCCTGCGTGGCGGTCATGATCGCCGTCTGCTTGGCAGGCAGATCCTGCGCGAAGTCGGCGGCCATGCCCTGTGGCGTCAGGTAGAGGAAGCCGTTCTTGTCGGCCGCGATCTGGCTCGAGCCCGGCGCGGTGGGATAGCCGCCGTACAGCTCGCCGGTGGATTGGCCCGCATTCGGCGCGAAAGCCGCGACATAGACCAGGCTGCGCACCTTGTCGTCGCTACCGGCCTGGCTGATCACCGTGCCGCCCCAGGAGTGGCCGACCAGTACCACGTCGCCATCCTGATTGTTCAGCACGCGCTGGGTGGCCGCGACGTCGTCGGCCAGCGAGGTCAGCGGGTTCTGCACCACGGTAACCTTGATGCCCTTATCCTGCAGCAGCGGCACGACCTTGGCCCAGTCGGAACCGTCGGCGAAGGCGCCGTGAACGATAACTACCGAAGGCTTGGCGTCGGCGGCCTGGACATTGAATGCGAAGAAGGGGCTGGCGATGGCGAGGGCGAGGATCAGCGGCTTGGTATTGAACATGATTGAATCTCCTGTGCTTGGGGGAGTTCAGTGTCGATAATGCGCCGGTGTCCCGGTATCGGTCGTTTATCCGAGGCCTGCAAATAAAGGAGAGCTGCAAGGTGAATGACGCCGTCGCGCTGGAAGACGTCATGCTGGCACTGGCCATGGTCGGCGATCTGAGCATGGGCCAGCCCATCGATCAGTCGCGGCGTACCGCGCGCCTGGCGCAATGGCTGGTACAGGCCGGTGGCGGTGATCAGGCGCAAATCGATGCAGCTCGGCAGGTGGCGCTGTTGCGCTGGTCCGGCTGTACCGCCAACGCCGACGGCTTCATGCGTCTGCTCGGTGACGACGTCGGCGGCCGCCGCGCCATGCTGGCGCAAACCCTGGATGCCGCCGGCCAACGTGCCATGCTGCGTACCACGCCGCTGGCCCAAGTGCATTGCGAGATTGCCGGCGATATCGCCCGCACCCTGGCGCTGGGCGTGGAAGTCGAGCGAGGTCTGCGCCATATCTTCGAGTGCTTCGACGGTAGCGGCCGCCCGCTGGGCCTACGCCACCCCGATGTCCCGCCGGTGGTGTATCAGGTCGTGTTGGCGGGCGATCTGGAAATTCTATCGCGGGCCCACGGCCTGGACGCGGCGCTGGAGTGGATCGGCGCGCAGGGTGATCGTCGTTATCCCGCTGCTCTCGTCGACCTGCTCAGCCGCCATGCAGCGGATTGGCTGCAAGCGCTGCGCATACCCGAGGGCGCGCAGCCTGTCGGCGGGTCGGAGGTTTCCCTGACCCTGGTGGGTGACGTGATCGACCTCAAACTGCCCTGGCTGGCCGGCTATTCACGCCAGGCCGCGAGCCTGGTGCGCGACGCTGCTCGTCTCTGGGGCTTGCCCGAAGCGCGTATCGAACTGCTGGCCAAGGCCGCGTTGATCCATGGCCTGGGCCGGGCGGCCGTGCCCAATCGAATCTGGAGCACGCCCGGCCCGCTGCTCGATGGTGATCTCGAAGCGGTGCGCCTGGTGCCCTACTGGACGCACCGCGCCTGCAGCCAGATCGGCGGCCTGAACGAAGCCGGACAACTGGCTGCGCATGCCTACGAACGACTGGATGGCAGCGGCTATTTCCGCTCATTGAGTGGCGACGCCCTACAGGCCGAACACCGTCTGCTGAGCGCCGCGCTGGCCTGGCTGGCGCTGCGTGGCGAACGCCCCTGGCGCGCTGCCTTCAGCGATGAGCAGGCCGCCCACGTATTGCTGGATGAAGCCGAGCAGGGGCGCTTCGACCCACGCGCCTGCCAGGCGGTGATCAGCGCCGCGCATGGCGAGCAGGCTCCACTGGTCAGCAAACCCGGCAACGGCCTGCTCAGCGAACGCGAGACGCAGATTCTGCAGCGCATCAGCAGCGGAGCCAGCAACAAGGAAGTGGCGCGCGACCTGGGCATCAGCCCGAGCACGGTGCGCACCCACGTCGAGAGCGTGTTCCGCAAGCTGCAGTGTTCGACGCGCGCGGCGGCAACCTTGAAGGCGCTGACCTTGGGGGTGATCTGAGGCGAGGCCGGTGGATCAATCACCTCCACCGCCGCCATCGCCGCCTCCACTGTAGTCGAAGCCCCCGTCACTGAAACCTGAGCCGGAGTCCTGTCCGGTCAGGCCGCTGCGCTTCCTTTTGCCCGGAGGTTGTCTGGGCCTTGAGCGTCGCCACGAATAGATGAAGATCACCACGAATCCGGCGGCGATCAGTAGCAGAATATCCATGCGTATTCCCCCCATTGCCTGGCGCTCATCCTAGGCGGTAATAACACTCGAGGTAAGGCTGAGGGAAGCGCAGAAACGCAGAAGCCCGCACATTGACGGGCTTCTAAAATGGCGCACTCGGCGGGATTCGAACCCACGACCCCTGCCTTCGGAGGGCAGTACTCTATCCAGCTGAGCTACGAGTGCGTTGCGGGGCGCAATCATACGCATCTCGGCGGTTAGCGTCCATTCTGCATGAGTGTGCATTATTCAGAACGGACTTTACACTTTCTGGCTGCCAGAACCTGTATTTCAGAAGTTTCTGCCATTATTTTAAGGTTTTTGCCCGGCCACCTATTGCCCTTTACCCTTGCCGATCCTAGGATTCGTTTGAGATTTCAAACGGCGTGTTCGGTCATTCTGAACCCTCGCACGTTCAACGGCTCTGAATCCATTACCAGGCCCCGCACGGCTCAATTTCGGCCTGCGGGCTCTGCCCGTGACTCCAACGACTTACGCCGACGCCCGGGTGTCGGAACTGAAGGAGACTGCCATGCAACTGAAAGACCCCCAGCTGCTGCGCCAACAGGCTTATATCGATGGCCAGTGGTTGGACGCCGACAGCGGTCAGACCATTGCCGTGAACAACCCGGCGACTGGCGAGATCATCGGCCACGTTCCGAAGATGGGCCGAGCTGAAACCCGCCGCGCCATCGAGGCTGCCGAGAAGGCGCTGCCGGCCTGGCGTGCGCTGACCGCCAAGGAGCGCGCGAACAAGCTGCGCCGCTGGTTCGAGCTGCTGATGGAAAATCAGGACGACCTGGGTCGCCTGATGACCCTGGAGCAGGGCAAGCCGCTGGCCGAAGCCAAGGGCGAGATTGCCTACGCCGCCTCCTTCATCGAGTGGTTCGCCGAAGAAGCCAAGCGCGTCTACGGTGACGTGATCCCTGGCCACCAGCCGGACAAGCGCCTGATCGTGATCAAGCAGCCGATCGGCGTCACTGCGGCCATCACCCCGTGGAACTTCCCGGCGGCGATGATCACCCGCAAGGCCGGCCCGGCGCTGGCGTCTGGCTGCACCATGGTGATCAAGCCGGCTTCGCAGACCCCGTTCTCCGCCCTGGCCCTGGTCGAGCTGGCCGAGCGTGCCGGTATTCCTAAAGGTGTGCTGAGCGTGGTCACCGGCAGCGCTGGCGAAGTGGGTGGCGAGCTGACCAGCAACCCCATCGTGCGCAAGCTGAGTTTCACCGGCTCCACCGAGATCGGTCGCCAACTGATGGCCGAATGCGCGCAGGACATCAAGAAGGTATCGCTGGAGCTGGGCGGCAACGCGCCGTTCATCGTCTTCGACGACGCCGACCTGGATGCCGCTGTCGAAGGTGCGCTGATCTCCAAGTACCGCAACAACGGCCAGACCTGCGTCTGCGCCAACCGTATCTACGTGCAGGATGGTGTCTACGATGCCTTTGCCGAGAAATTGATCGCTGCCGTGGGCAAGCTGAAGATCGGTAACGGTCTGGAAGACGGTACCACCACCGGTCCGCTGATCGACGAGAAGGCCGTGGCCAAGGTCCAGGAGCACATCGCCGACGCGGTGAACAAGGGCGCCAAGCTGGCCCTGGGCGGCAAGCCGCATGCCCTGGGTGGCACCTTCTTCGAACCGACCATTCTGGTGGACGTGCCGAAAACCGCTGCCGTGGCCAAGGAAGAGACCTTCGGCCCGCTGGCGCCGCTGTTCCGCTTCAAGGACGAGGCCGAGGTGATCGCCATGGCCAACGATACCGAGTTCGGCCTGGCCTCCTACTTCTATGCCCGTGACCTGGGCCGCGTGTTCCGCGTGGCCGAGGCGCTGGAGTACGGCATGGTGGGCATCAACACCGGCCTGATCTCCAACGAAGTCGCGCCGTTTGGCGGCGTGAAGGCTTCCGGCCTGGGCCGCGAAGGCTCCAAGTACGGGATCGAGGATTATCTCGAGATCAAGTACATGTGCCTGGGCGGCATCTGATGCCAAGACGGGGCAAGGTGCGAAAGAGCGTGCGGCGCCCCGGTTGTAAGTCGTAACCCTATTGAGTCCCTCGCGGGCTCGGTTCAGTCGATCATCGCATGCTGAACCGACCTCCCGCCGGGGACGACCATGAGGACACCATGAGCAAGACCAACGAATCCCTGCTGCAACGCCGTGCCGCTGCCGTACCGCGCGGTGTAGGCCAGATCCACCCGATCGTCGCCGAGCGCGCCGAGAACGCCACCGTGTGGGACGTCGAAGGCCGCGAGTACATCGACTTCGCCGGCGGTATCGCCGTGCTGAACACCGGCCACCTGCATCCGAAGGTGATCGCTGCCGTTCAGGAGCAACTGACCAAGCTGACCCACACCTGCTTCCAGGTGCTGGCCTACGAGCCCTACATCGAGCTCTGCGAGGAGATCGCCAAGCGCGTGCCGGGCAACTTCGCCAAGAAGACCCTGCTGGTGACCTCCGGCTCTGAAGCCGTGGAAAACGCCGTGAAGATCGCCCGCGCTGCCACCGGCCGCGCCGGCGTGATCGCCTTCACCGGCGCCTACCACGGCCGCACCATGATGACCCTGTCGCTGACCGGCAAGGTCGTACCGTACTCCGCCGGTATGGGTCTGATGCCGGCTGGTGTTTACCGCGCCCAGGCGCCGTGCCCGCTGCACGGTGTGAGCGAGGACGAGTCCATCGCCAGCATCGAGCGCATCTTCAAGAACGACGCGCAGCCGCAGGACATCGCCGCCATCATCATCGAGCCGGTGCAGGGCGAGGGTGGTTTCTACGTCAACTCGCCGGCCTTCATGCAGCGCCTGCGCGCCCTGTGCGACCAGCACGGCATCCTCCTGATCGCTGACGAAGTGCAGACCGGTGCCGGCCGCACCGGTACCTTCTTCGCCACCGAGCAACTGGGCGTGGTGCCGGACCTGACCACCTTCGCCAAGTCCGTCGGCGGTGGCTTCCCGATCTCCGGCGTGTGCGGCAAGGCCGAGATCATGGACACCATCGCCCCCGGTGGCTTGGGTGGCACCTATGCCGGCAGCCCGATCGCCTGCGCCGCGGCCCTGGCCGTGCTCAAGGTGTTCGATGAAGAGAAGCTGCTGGAGCGTTCCAACGCCGTGGGCGAGAAGCTCAAGGCCGGCCTGAAGACCATCGCCGAGAAGCACAAGGTGATCGGTGACGTGCGTGGCCTGGGTTCTATGGTCGCCATCGAGCTGTTCGAAGGCGGCGACCACAGCAAGCCGGCTGCCGAGCTGGTCGGCAAGATCGTCGCCCGTGCGCGCGAGAAGGGCTTGATCCTGCTGTCGTGCGGCACCTACTACAACGTCATCCGCTTCCTGATGCCCGTCACCATCCCTGACGCGCAACTGGAAAAAGGCATCGCCATCGTCGCTGAGTGCTTCGACGAGCTGGCCTGAGCCGGACGCTGAGCACGCCTTTGCGTGCTGATGAAAAGACCCGCCCTGTGCGGGTCTTTTTTTGTCTGATACCCGATAATTGGTTGACGAGGTAAAATGATCGTTTTACCTTGGCTTTATGAATGTAAACGCCAAACTCATTTCCGTGGCCGAAGGGCTGTTCGACCGCCAGGGCTTCAATGCAACCGGCATGGACCGCCTGGCTCAGGCCGCCGGGATGTCCAGCCGTACGCTGTACAAGCACGCGGGCAGCAAGAACGAACTGATTGCCGCCGTGTTGATGACACGCGGGCAGCGCTTCCTGCAGCGACTGGAGTTGGACAGCGTCGAGGCGCTGTTCGATGCACTTGCATGCTGGATGAGCGAGGAGGGTACGCGCGGTTGCCTGTTCCTGCGTGCCCAGGGCGAGATTGGCAGCGCGGTGACGGAAGTCACCGATGCCCTGACGGCCTACAAGGCACGTTTCAGCGAGACGGTCAGGCGGATTCTCGTTCGGCAGTTGGGCGCCGATCCTGACGAGGAACTGATCGAACAGGTGGTCATTCTCTTCGAGGGTGCGACGGCGGCTGCCAGCTACCGCGGCCTTGCGGCGGTGGCCACGGCGGGCCGGGCCGCGACATTACTTGTCGAGCGAGCGCGGGCGTGAGCCGCGCATTGCATCTAGGTGCCACGGGCTTCGGCCTGATCGCGGTGTGCTACGGTTTCGCCCGCTTCGCTTTCGGCCTGTTCCTGCCGCAGATCGAAGCTGACCTCGTATTGCCGGATGCTGTCGGTGGCCTGATCGCCGGCGGCTCCTTTCTTGGCTACTGTCTGGCCATTGTCGTCGCCGCGCAACTGACTGAGCGCATCGGTGCTCGGGCGGTCGCGGTGTGCGCTGCGCTGGTTGCCGCCCTGGGCATGCTGGGTATCGCCCTGGCGCCTTCAGCTGCGTGGCTCGCTGCTGCAGTATTGTTGGCGGGGATGAGCACGGGGCTGGCGTCCCCGCCCATGGCTGCAGCAGTGGCGGCGGTAATAGAGCCGCGGCGGCAGGACACCAGCAACACCCTGATCAATGCCGGTACCAGTGGCGGAGTGATTCTCTCCGGCCCTGTCGCGCTGTTGCTAGGCGCTGAATGGCGCCTGGCCTACGCCGTGTTCGCCTGCTCGGCACTGGCCCTGGCGTTGTTTGCGAGCTTCTGCGTGCCGAGTGCCACGGGTTCGCGAGTGCGGGCTGACAAGGCCGGGCCGCTGTTCAGCGTGACGCTGAAGCGCCTCGTCGTCGCTTCGTTGCTGATGGGAGCGGCAAGCACGGCGTTGTGGTCGTTCGGTAGTCAGATCGTCGCCCAGCGCCTGGGGTGGGGTAGCGCTGGTTCCGGGTTGCTCTGGGTGGTGATTGGTGCTGCCGGCATCGCCGGCGCGGGTGCCGGCAGCCTGATCGCTCGGCTGGGTGTGGACTGGGCGAATCGTCTGTGTCTTGGCGCTCTGGCGGCAGCCATAGCCCTGGTCGGCATGGGCAGCATGCCGGCATTGGCGCTGCTGGGCGGCGCGTTGTTCGGAGCGGCCTACATTACCCTGAGTGGCATCTATCTGGTCTGGGGTGTAGCGGCGCTTCCCGAGCGGCCCGCGACCGGGCTCACCGTCGCCTTTCTCGGCATCGCCATCGGTCAGACGCTGGGGGCGCCGATTTTCGGTCTGCTGATGAGCTGGCTGAGCATGGACCACGCTGTGGGTCTGTTCGCGTTGCTGGCATTGGCTGCCGGAGTGATGCGCTCGAACGTCGGTGACACGATGCGTTCGAGCCCCGTCGGTTGCCCAGAAAAAGGCCCGTACTAGACGGGCCAAAGGGTGACAAGCAACAACAGGATTCGGGGTGGCGGGAACCTGCCAGGCACTTCCCAGTCAAGTGCTTACTTGGCTTCGAAGATCACGTAGACCTTGCGGCAGGCTTCGAGTACTTCCCAGGTGCCGGAAAAACCGGCAGGTATCACGAAACGGTCGCCAGCGCGTACGGTTTTGGTATTGCCGTCGGCGTCACGCAGCACGGACACGCCCTGGAGAATCTCGCAGTACTCGTGCTCGGTGTAGCTCACCGTCCACTGACCCACGGCGCCTTCCCAGATGCCGGTGCTGAACTGGCCGCACGGGCTGCTGTAGTGGTTGCGCACGCTTTGCTCCGGGTCGCCCTTGAGCACTTTTTCCGGCGCTGGGCGATAGTGTTCGGCGGCCGTGCCGGCCTGGGCGAAGTCGACGATCTGTTCGATGTTCATCTGGCTGTTCCGTGGTTTCGGTGGCGGCAACCGCGCGACCAGCAAGGCCTTCGCGGAAAAGTCGTGGCAGCAGTCTATGTTTAAAAAAACGAACATGACAAGGGCTTTTGCCAGCCTGTGTCAAAAATATTGAAAAGCCACAGCCCTCTGGTTTAGTGTGTCGGACAGGATTTGGCCAGCGATCTGGCCTTGCAGAATTATTGACAGTGCGCGCCCTCGCGGGCGCCGCTTCCACCCATTGAGAGGATGCCGGAATGACTAGCCTGACTCGTGCCGACTGGGAACAGCGTGCCAAGACCCTGACCATCGAAACCCGTGCGTTCGTACACGGTGAGTACCGCGCCGCCGAGTCTGGTGCTACCTTCGAATGCATCAGCCCGGTCGACGGCCGTCTGCTCGGCATGGTGGCCAGCTGTGACCAGGCTGACGCTGACGTGGCGGTCAAGGATGCCCGCGCCACCTTCGAATCCGGTGTGTGGTCGCGCATGGCCCCGGCCAAGCGCAAGAAGGTGATGATCCGCTTCGCCGAGCTGATCGAAGAGCATGGCCAGGAGCTGGCGCTGTTGGAAACTCTGGACATGGGCAAACCGATCAGCGACTCGCTGAGTATTGACGTCGGCAGCGCCGCCAACGCCATCCGCTGGAGCGGCGAGGCCATCGACAAGATCTACGACGAAGTCGCCGCCACCGCCCATGACGAGCTGGGCCTGGTCACCCGCGAGCCGGTCGGTGTGGTCGCCGCCATCGTGCCGTGGAACTTCCCGCTGCTGATGACCTGCTGGAAGCTTGGCCCGGCGCTGTCCACTGGTAACTCGATCATCCTCAAACCGTCCGAGAAGTCGCCGCTGACCGGTATCCGCATCGCCCAGCTGGCCATCGAGGCCGGCATTCCGGCGGGCGTGTTCAACGTGCTGCCAGGCTTTGGCCACACCGTCGGCAAGGCCCTTGCTCTGCACATGGACGTCGACACCCTGGTGTTCACCGGTTCGACCAAGATCGCCAAGCAGCTGATGATCTACGCCGGTGAATCGAACATGAAGCGCGTCTGGCTGGAAGCAGGCGGCAAGAGCCCGAACATCGTCTTCGCTGACGCGCCGGACCTGCAGGCCGCTGCCGAAGCGGCTGCCAGCGCCATCGCCTTCAACCAGGGCGAAGTCTGCACCGCCGGTTCGCGCCTGCTGGTGGAGAACGCCATCAAGGACACCTTCGTGCCCATGGTGGTCGAGGCGATCAAGGCCTGGAAGCCGGGCAACCCGCTGGACCCGGCGACCAACGTCGGCGCGCTGGTCGACACCACGCAGATGAACAATGTGCTGAGCTACATCCAGGCCGGCCATGACGACGGCGCCAAGCTGGTGGCCGGCGGCAAGCGGGTGATGGAAGAGACCGGCGGTACCTACGTCGAGCCGACCATTTTCGACGGCGTGAACAACGCCATGCGCATCGCCAAGGAAGAGATCTTCGGCCCGGTGCTGTCGGTGATCGGTTTCGACGATCAGGACGAAGCCATTGCCATCGCCAACGACACCGTCTACGGCCTGGCCGCGGCAGTATGGACCAGCAACCTGTCGCGTGCCCACTTGGTGGGCAAGGCGCTGCGTGCCGGCAGTGTGTGGATCAACCAGTACGATGGAGGCGACATGACCGCGCCGTTCGGCGGCTTCAAGCAGTCCGGCAACGGCCGCGACAAGTCGCTGCACGCGTTCGACAAGTACACCGAGCTGAAGTCCACCTGGATCAAACTGTAACGATAGCGGGGCGATCTCCCGCTCGTCGGCCAGGTAATCGGTTCCCCTCTCCCATTTATGGCAGAGGGGCTGGGGAGAGGGCCGAGAACGCAGAGAAACTGCCGGCTACCTCGCTCCTGAAACCTACGGCCGGGTTCCCGAGGAACCCGGCCGTTGTCTTTGCAGCCACTCGTTAACCAAGGAATTCGGCAATGCGTTGGGGCACCTACTTCGCCGTCTGTGCGGCGGTTATCAGTATCGGTCTGGCGCTCGGCGTGACCATGCCGCTGGTGTCGCTGCGCCTGGAAAGCTGGGGCTACGACTCCTTCGCCATCGGCGTGATGGCGGCGACTCCGGCCGTCGGCGTGCTGCTCGGTGCGTTGCTGGCCGGGCGTCTGGCGGCGCGCTTGGGCACCACCGTGCTGATGCAGCTGTGTCTGCTGCTGGGTGCGATATCGGTGGCGGGGCTGGCGCTGGTGCAGAACTACGCAGTCTGGGTGGGTCTGCGCCTGTTCATTGGCGTGGCCCTGACCGTGGTGTTCATCCTCGGCGAAAGCTGGATCAACCAGCTGGCGGTGGAGAAGTGGCGTGGTCGCCTGGTGGCGCTGTATGGCACCGGTTATGCCCTCAGTCAGCTCAGTGGCCCGTTGCTGCTGACGGCGCTCGGTACCGCCACCGATGCCGGTTTCTGGACGGGCGTGTGCCTGCTGATCGGCGGCTCACTGGTTCTGCTCGGGCGCACCGGCGCACCCAAGGTGGATGCGCACAGCGCTTCTGGGCGTGGTCTGCTGGTGTTCTGTCGCAAGCTGCCAGCGATTGCCTGGGCGGTGATGTTGTTCGCTGCCTTCGAAGCGATGATGCTGACCCTGCTACCGATCTACGGTCTGCGCCAGGGCTTCACCCAGGAGGTGGCGCTGTTCATGGTCAGCGTGGTGGTGGTTGGCGATGCGGTGCTGCAGCTGCCCATCGGTTGGCTGGCTGACCGCATGTCGCGGCAGTTGCTGTTCCGTGGTTGTGGCATCGTGCTGCTGGTGTCCAGCCTGGCGATTCCGCCGCTGTTGCATACGCCGGTGATCTGGCCGGTGCTGGTGGCCTTCGGTGCCAGTGCCGGCGGCCTGTTCACTCTGTCACTGATCATGATCGGTGAGCGATACCGCGACGACGAACTGGTGCGCGCCAATGCCCATGTCGCCCAGCTGTGGGGCCTGGGCTGCCTGATCGGGCCACTCACTACAGGCGCCGTCAGCCAGTGGCTGAGCGGCCATGCGCTGCCGCTGATGATGGCCACTGGCGCCTTCGTGTTCATCATCCTGGCGAGCAAGCGCGGGGCCTTCAGCGAGATGGAAGCGGCGCGTTCCTGAATCGGCTCAGCGCCACTGCCCGAGCGCCTGCGTGTGCTGCAGGTCGGCCTCGTCGATCAACTCGGCGATGGTCGCACCGATCTGCTTCACTGCCGCCTCGATCACATCGCTCGGCGGTTCGGCGTAGTTGAGGCGGATGCAGTTACGGTATTTGCCTGCCGCCGAGAAGATGCTGCCCGGCGCGATCTGGATCTTGTGCGGCAGCAGGGCGCGGTTGAGCTTCTGGCTGTCGAAGCCCTGCGGCATCTCCACCCACAGCATGAAGCTGCCCTGCGGACGGCTGACCCGGGTGCCGGCCGGGAAATAGCGGCTGACCCAATCCACCATCAGGTCACGGCTGCGCAGGTACTGCGCGCGCATGCGCCGTAGGTGCGGTTCGTAGTGCCCGTCCTTGAGGTACTCAGCGATGGCCAACTGCGGTAGCTGTGCGGTGCTGCCGGTGCCCAGGTATTTCATGTGCACCACCTGCTCCAGGTATCGCCCAGGGGCGATCCAGCCGACGCGCAGGCCCGGTGCCAGGGTCTTGGAGAAGGAGCTGCAGAACAGTACGCGGCCGTCCTCATCGAAGGACTTGATGCTGCGTGGGCGTGGGTAGCTGTAGGCGAGGTCGGCGTAGACGTCGTCCTCGATGATGGCCACGTCGAAGCGTTGCGCCAGGGCCACCAGGGCGCGCTTGTTGGCGTCGGGCATGATGTAACCGAGCGGGTTATTGCAGTTGGGCGTGAGCTGGATGGCCTTGATCGGCCACTGTTCCAGGGCCATTTCCAGGGCGTCGAGGTTGATCCCGGTGAGCGGGTCGGTGGGCAGTTCCAGCGCCTTCATGCCGAAACCCTTGAGCGCCTGCATCACGCCGTGGAAGCTCGGCGAGTCGACCGCGACGATATCGCCGGGCTGGCAGATGGCGCGCACCGCCGCCGACAGTGCCTCGTGGCAACCGGTGGTGACCACCAGGTCTTCGGCTTCCAACTGGCAGCCGGAGTCGAGCATCAGTCGGGCGATCTGTTCGCGCAGGCGAATGTCGCCGCGAATGCTGCCATAGGTGAGCACGTCCGGGTCCTGCCGACGCGCCTGGCGCGACAGGTTGCGCAGCAGCGGTTTGAGCGTCGGACTGCTGATATCCGGGCGGCCGCGGCCGAGCTGCAGCATGTCGTGCTGCGGTGAACTGCTGATCAGCTCCAGCACGTGATCCCACTGCGAAACTTCCACCGGCCTCTGCGCCGCACGGCTGATCTGCGGCAGTGCGGGCATCTGTCGTCCCAGTGGCACGAAGTAGCCGGACTTCGGCCGTGGCGAGGCCAGGCCCATGTCCTCGAGGTGGCGGTAGGCCTGCTGCACCGTGCTGAGGCTGACGCCATGTTCCTGGCTCAGGCTGCGTACTGAGGGCAGGCGGTCGCCGGGGCGGTACAGCCCCTGCTCGATGCGGGTGCCGAGCAGCTCGGCCAGGTTCAGATAGAGCGTCATGACAGTCGTCCGGCTTGTGCGGGTGAGTGAACTGAGACCAGTACAGATCGGCGCGAAAATTCCCATTCAGGGGAAATTCGACGAAGTCTGTATGGAGTTAATAAGAGTTTTTTGAATCTGTCATGACTTTTCTTCTCACGGCATTCTGATCTCCCATGACAGAAGACAGCGGGAGAGAGCCATGACCGGGTTCAGCAATACAGATTTCGTAACAGTGAGCGAGGCCGCGCGTATTGCGACGCACAAGGGCGAGGTTCGCTACTTCGGCCGCGACTGGCCGGCCTTCTGGCGGCGCTTTAATACCCGCCGCGTACTGCTCAAGCTCAACGACCAGCAACTGCGTGATATCGGCCTCAGCCGCGCCCAGACCGAGCGCGAGGCGAGCCTGCCGTTCTGGAAGCTGTAGCCCGGATGCATGCCGGGTTGGGTCGTCGCATCGACTGGCGTAGGAGCGGCTTCAGCCGCGAATCCCTACAGCAGCTCTTTCAGCCGGTGCCAGGCCATGCCCATGGCCAGCAACGGCGAGCGCAGGTGCTTGCCGCCGGGGAAGGTCATGTGCGGTACCTGGGCGAACAGGTCGAAACCGCGGCTTTCCTGCCCAGCGATGGCCTCGGCGAGCAACTTGCCGGCCAGGTGCGTGGCGTTGACGCCGTGGCCGGCGTAGGCCTGGGCGTGGAACACGTTGGGCTGATCCTTGAGTCGGCCGATCTGCGGCAGGCGGTTGGCGCCGATACCGATCATCCCGCCCCATTGGTAGTCGATGCGCACGTCGCCCAGCTGCGGGAACACCTTGAGCAGCTTCGGCTTCATGTAGCCGGCGATATCGGCCGGGTCACGTCCCGAGTAGTGACAGGCACCGCCGAACAGCAGGCGGCGGTCGGCGGAGAGTCGGTAGTAGTCGACGGTCACGCGCTGGTCGCACAGCGCCATGTTCTGTGGGATCAGCTGATGCGCCTGCTCTTCGGAGAGCTGTTCGGTGGCAATAATGTAACTGCCGGCCGGTAGCACCTTGCCGCTCAGGGTCGGGTTGAGGCCGTTGATGTAGGCATTGCAAGCCAGCACCAGGTATTTGGCGCGCACCTGGCCGTTGGTGGTGTGCACGCGCACTTCGTTGCCATAGTCGATGCGATTCACCGGCGAATCTTCGAACAGTTGCACGCCTAGTGACTGGGCGGCGGCAGCTTCGCCGAGCGCCAGGTTGAGCGGGTGCAGATGGCCCGAACCCATGTCGATCATGCCGCCGTGATAGTTGTCGGAGCCGACCACTTCATGGATGCGCTCCTTCGGCACCATGCGCAGCTCGTGACGATAGCCGAGGCTTTCCAGCTCGGCCTTGTCTTCGGCGAAGCCTTCCATGTGCGCCGGCTTGTTGGCCAGGTCGCAGTAGCCCCAGGTCAGATCGCAATCGATCTGGTACTGGGCGACGCGTGCGCGCACGATCTCCACCGCCTCCAGGCCCATCAGCTTGAACTGACGCACGCCGTCCTTGCCGACCACCGATTCGAACTGTTCGACATCATGGCCAACGCCGCGAATCAGCTGCCCGCCGTTGCGCCCGCTGGCGCCCCAGCCGATCTTGCGCGCCTCCAGCAGCGCCACCGACAGGCCTTTCTGGGCCAGCTCGATGGCGGTGTTCAGGCCGCTGAAACCGCCACCGACGATGCACACCTCCACCTGCAACTCACCGCTCAGGGGCGGGTAGGCCTGCTGGCGATTGACGCTGGCGGCGTAATAGGAAGCGGCATGCTGCGGGCTGTGGACGGGCTGGTGAACGCGGGCGTTCATGTGCGAAATCCTGATTTTGTTGTGTGGAAAATTCAACGCAGCATAAGCGCGTGATCCGTCCGACGCCAAGAGGCCAGCGGAAAAAAGCGGGATTTCCCACCAGGTATCGCGGGATCGCCAAGGTCCTGCGCATCACAATCTCGCAACAGTTCCCGGATTGCATCCGGGCTACGCCTGGTCTGCTGGGGCGCTGTAGACTGCCAACTTCGTATCAGGGCGCCCGAACATGAGCTGCACCGACCGCAAGATCGATCACCTGCGCCGCCAGATCCCCCGCTTCGACTGTGTACCCGGTTGCCACGATTGTTGTGGGCCGGTTACGGCTTCGTCCGAAGAGCTGGCGCGCCTGCCGGTGAAAAGCGAGGCCGAGCATGACGCGGCGCTGGCCGAGTACAACTGCGTGCACTTGGGGCCCAATGGTTGCGAGGTGTACGACCAGCGCCCGTTGATCTGTCGCCTGTTCGGCACCACACCCAATCTCCCCTGCCCACATGGCCGTGGACCGGAGCAGCCGATCGAGCCTGCGGTGGAGCGTCAGGTACACCGCCTGATCGCCACGACGCGGCAGCGGTTGGTGTAGTGGATTTATCGAAGCGTGGATATAATGCGACTCACTATCAATTAGTTGTATTCCCTTACCATGACCAAGTCCTCCCCCAGCGTCGAGCTGATTGGCGCGCTCGCGCTGCATTACGACGATCTGGTGGAGTACGTCCGACGACGTTTCCAGGGCTCTCAATTTGCCCGTGAAGTGGTACACGACGTCTGCGTGCAATTGCTGGAAAAACCCCCTCAGCAGCCGGTCAGCCTGCCTTTTGCCTTTCTGCGTCGCGCCTCGTTCAATCGCGCTATCGACCGCCGTCGTGCTGATAACACCCGCGACGCCTACTTCGAAGTGACTGCCGAGGTGCCGGACTGGCACGTACACGAACTCGATGGCGCCGTCGCGTTGGATTTTGAACAACAGCTCGAAGCCCTGCTGGCAATCATCGATGCTTTGCCGGCACGTGCCCGCCAGGTATTCCTGTTGCATCGCATCCATGGCATGCAGCAGCGTGAGATCGCCGACGAGCTGGGCATTTCCACCAACATGGTGACCCAGCATTTCTCCCGCGCCATGCGCAGCATCGCCAGCGACTGGGAGCCGGCGCGGCGAGCGCTGGCGGGACGCTACTGAAATGCTGGAGCGCCCCGATGATCCTCGACGCGGCACCGGTGCCGACCCGCTGTCGACGTTCGAGCAAGCCCTGCGTGATCGGGTGCCGTCCCGCGAGGCGCTGCTGACAGAGGGCAAGGCACAGACGGCACGGCAGCGGCGGCGCAAGCAGGCGCTCGGTGGCGGGCTGTCGGTACTGCTGATGGCTGTTGCACTGTGGATGGCCGATCCGGCCTGGCATAGCGAGGAAGTGCGTACCGCGGTTGGCCAGCGTGACAGCCTGACGCTGGCCGATGGCAGCCAGGTACTGCTCAACAGTGCCACTCACTTGCGCGTCGAGCGGCGCCTGCGCAGCCGGCAGATCGAACTGCTGGCCGGCGAGGCCACCTTCACTGTCGAACACGCCGATAGCCCTTTCATCGTGCGCAGCCAGGGTGTGTCCGTGCTCGACATCGGCACGGTGTTCAATGTACGCAGTGACGCACGCGGTGTGGCGGTTGCGGTGCTCGAAGGCGAGGTCGAGGTGTCCAGCACGCAGTCGCCGCCGCAGCGTCTTTACAACGGGCAGCAGGTGCTGGCCACAGGTGGGCGGATCGGTGCCGGTGGTGTGGTCGACAGGGTACGCGTCACCGCCTGGCAGCAGGGCAAGCTGCGTTTCGACGGCACGCCGCTGCGTGAGGTGGTCATCGACATCCAGCGCTACCGTCTGGCGCCGGTGCGCCTGGCTGATCCGCGCCTCGGCGAATTGCGTGTATCCGGCGAGTTCGACAGCGCTGCCATCGAGGAACTGATTGAACTGCTGCCGGCCATCCTGCCGGTACTCGTGGTTCGCGGCGGGGATGGCAGCGTGGTGATCAGCGGGCTCTGAGCGTGAGTCACCGGTGCTCGTAGGAGCTGGTCGGGCGAGCGTTGAAAAAAATAAACGAGAATTTTTTGCATTCACCCTCAACATCGGTGACCTCTCATCCGCCACTCCCTGTGAACGCCATTTCTGATCGTGTCACGGGGAGCTTCATGGACACTAGAACACCATCGCGCCGCTCGCGGCTGAGCCGTCTTTCACTGTTGGCCGCCGGCATCGTGCTGACCACGACGCTGCACGCGCAGGACACCACGCATGCGCTAAACCTGCCGGCACAGCCGTTGGATCAGGCCCTCAATGCGCTGGCTGGGCAGACTGATAGTCGCATTCTGTTCGCCACCGATATCGCCGAGGGTCTGAGTGCTCCGGCGGTGGCGGGCGAGATGACTTTGCAGCAGGCGCTTGAGCGCCTGCTGAAAGGCTCTAATCTGACGGTGCAGCAAACCAGTGACGGCAGCTTCGTGATTGCTGCCCCGGTAGCGAGCGACGCCGCGCTGGATCTGGGGGTGATCACCATCCAGGGGCAAGGCATGGGCGAAACCACCGAAAACACGGGCTCCTACACGCCTGGCCTTATCAGCGTCGGCTCGAAGAGTCCCACGTCGCTGAAGGGAACCCCGCAATCGGTATCAGTGATCACTCGCCAGGTCATCGAGGATCGCCAGATCACCGACATCAACGAGGCCATGAAGGCGGTGCCGGGCATTACGGTGCAGAGCAACACCTTCCGTATACAGGATTTCTACTCGCGCGGCTTTCCCATCCAGAACATCCAACTCGACGGTGCTGCGCCAATGGCTCTTGGAACTACTGCCGGTAGTTTCTACTCGTCGAATATCTACGACCTGGCCGAGTTCGACCATGTGGAGGTGCTGCGCGGCAGCAGCGCGCTGTTCGGTGGCACCGGCGACCCCGGCGGCATCATCAATCTGGTACGCAAGCGCCCGCTGGATACCTACCAGCTCAAGTTCAGCGCCTCGGCCGGCAGCTGGGACAACTACCGCAGCGAGCTGGATGTGACCGGCCCGCTAGGGTTCGACGGTAGGCTGCGTGGGCGTATGGTGGTGGCTTATCAGGACCGTCAGTACTTCGTCGACAACCGTGCGACTGACAAGCCGCTGGTTTATGGGGTGCTGGAGGCGGATGTCAGCGACGACACCATGCTCACCGCCGGTCTGCGCTTCAACAAGGTGCACGAAACCGGCACCGCTTCGCAGCTGCCGCGTTACAGCAATGGTGCCGACCTGGGCCTGCCGCGTCACACCGGCCTGTCCACCACCTGGGCCTATGCCGACGGCTTTTCCCGCGAGTACTTCGCCAAGCTCGATCATCGCCTGAACGATGACTGGAAGCTCAATCTCAGCTACACCAACATCTACGACACCATCGACACCAATAACGCCACCACCCTGGGTTCGGTCAACCCAGTCACTGGCGTCGGCGTGACTCGCTATGGCACCTATGTTACCCAGTGGAGCGAGCAGAACCTTTGGGATGCCAATCTCTCTGGCGACTTCAGCATGTTCGGTCTCGACCATAAGCTGGTCGTGGGTGCGGACTATCAGGAGATCGACAGCCGCTGGCTGGGTACCGGCCGCTTCACTACCGCCGGTGGTGCGGTCAACGTGTTCGACCCGAACTCGACGCCCTGGGACGATCCAGGCGCTCGGCCAGTATTCAGCCGTAACTACAGCCCCAACAGCCAGGAGCAGTACGGCCTGTATTCGAACCTGCGCCTGCAGTTGGCCGAGCCGCTGCACCTGATCCTTGGCGCGCGCGTGCAGCGCTACAAGTTCGACCAGACCTATCAGGTCGCCGACGCCACCGGGATGGTCTGGGCCCAGCAATCGCGCGTTGACATGCATGAGCCGACCAAGGTCACGCCCTTCGGCGGTATCGTCTACGACCTGACCGACGAGTGGGCCGCGTACGCCAGCTACGCCGAGATCTTCAAGCCGCAACAGAACCTGCTCAGCGGCCCGGCCAGCGCCGGTTCTCCGCTCGACCCGATGACCGGCAAGACCTACGAGACGGGGATCAAGGGTGAGCTCTTCGGCGGCGCGGTCAACACCAGCATCGCGCTGTACTACACCAAGCGCGAAGACCAGTCCGTGCAGGATGCGAACTACCCGGCTACCCAGGTGCTCTTCGGTGGCAACTGCTGCTACCTGAATGGCGGTGAAACCATCAGCAAGGGCATCGACATGGAGATTTCCGGCGAGCTGCTGCGCGATTGGATGCTGATGGCCAGCTACACCCTCAACCTCAACAAGAACCGCGACACGGGCTCGGCGCTGAGCACCGTCACGCCCAAGCATGTGGCCAAGCTGTTCACCACCTACCGCCTGCCAGGTGAGTTGGAGGACTTTCGCGTTGGTGGCGGTGTGGACATCCAGAGCGCCACCTACGTCAGTGGTAGCGCGTCGACCTTTGACAGCCTGGGCGCTGTAGTGCAGGCCAATGTCCCGTTCGAATACAGGCAGGGTGGCTATGCCATCTGGAACGCGATGGTCGACTACCGCATTGACGAGCACTGGAACCTGACCCTCAACGGCAACAACCTGCTCGACAAGAAGTACTACCAGACGGTTGGCGGCGCGACCTACGGTAACTACTACGGCGACCCACGCAACTACATGCTGACCCTGCGTGGTACCTTCTGGTAAGCCTGTTCCCAGCCGAAAAACAAACGCCCGCTGTGCAGCGGGCGTTTTCCATTGCGTGGGGGTTATTCCGGCACCGGCAGTGCCAGGCTCTCCTTCACCTCTTCCATGACGATATAGCTCTTCGACTCGCGCACGTGCGGCAGCTTGAGCAGGATGTCGCCGAGCAGCTTGCGGTAGCTGGCCATCTCGTTGATGCGTGCCTTCACCAGATAGTCGAAGTCGCCGGAGACCAGGTGGCATTCCAGCACGTGCGGCAGCTTGAGCACGGCGCGGCGAAACTCCTCGAAGGTGTCGCCGGATTTGTAGTCCAGGCTGATCTCGACGAACACCAGCAGGTTGGCCTTGAGGTGTTGCGGATTGAGGCGGGCGTGGTAGCCCATGATGATGCCTTCGCGCTCCAGACGGCGTACGCGCTCGGTGCAGGGCGTGGTCGACAGCCCCACGCGCTCGCCCAGTTCGGTGAAGCTGATGCGCCCGTCCTCCTGCAGGATGCGCAGGATGTTACGGTCGATCTTGTCCAGTTCACGACGGCTTTGATGCTGGGTTCTCATGGGGAATCCGCCTCTGCAAAACGGCTTTTTGCCAAGAATTCTCGCCAAATATAGCTGTGTATATGGTGAAAAGCACTGCACGGCTCTTCCTATACTGCGCCCATCGACAACAATGGCCTGTAACGCACGCGCCTTGGGCGCGGCGGGGAGAAAAACATGCGTGTTCTGGTTCTCGGCAGCGGTGTGATTGGTACCGCCAGTGCTTACTACCTCGCCCGTCAGGGCTTCGAGGTGGTGGTGGTCGACCGTCAGAACGGCCCGGCGCTGGAAACCAGCTTCGCCAACGCCGGCCAGGTTTCTCCGGGCTACGCTTCGCCCTGGGCCGCCCCGGGCGTGCCGCTGAAGGCCATCAAGTGGCTGCTGCAGAAGCACGCGCCGCTGGCGATCAAGGCCACTGGTGACGTCGACCAGTACCTGTGGATGGCGCAGATGCTGCGTAACTGCACCGCCAGCCGCTATGCGATCAACAAGGAGCGCATGGTGCGCCTGTCCGAGTACAGCCGCGATTGCCTCGATGAGCTGCGTGCCGAGACCGGCATCGCCTACGAAGGCCGCCAGCTCGGTACCACCCAGCTGTTCCGTACCCAGGCCCAGGTCGATGCCGCTGCCAAGGACATCGCCGTGCTGGAGGCCTCCGGCGTACCGTTCGAGCTGCTCGACCGCGATGGCATCGCTCGCGTCGAGCCGGCCCTGGCTGGTGTCAAACACAAGCTGGCCGGTGCCCTGCGCCTGCCCAATGACCAGACCGGCGACTGCCAGATGTTCACCACCAAGCTGGCGGACATGGCCAAGGCGCTCGGCGTCGAGTTCCGTTTCGGCCAGAACATCCAGCGCCTGGATGCCGTGGGCGACCGCATCAATGGCGTGTGGATCGATGGCAAGCTGGAAACCGCCGATCGCTACGTGCTCGCCCTCGGCAGCTACAGCCCGCAATTGCTCAAGCCGCTGGGCGTGCGTGCACCGGTGTATCCGCTCAAGGGTTATTCCTTGACCGTGCCTATCGTCAACGCCGACATGGCGCCGACCTCGACCATTCTCGACGAGACCTACAAGGTCGCCATCACCCGCTTCGATGGCCGCATCCGCGTCGGTGGCATGGCCGAGATCGCCGGTTTCGACCTGTCGCTCAACCCGCGTCGTCGCGAAACCCTGGAGATGATCACCGCCGATCTCTACCCGCAAGGTGGCGATCTGCAACGTGCCGATTTCTGGACCGGCCTGCGTCCGGCCACGCCTGACGGCACGCCGATCGTAGGGGGCACCGCCTTCCATAACCTGTTCCTCAACACCGGCCACGGCACCCTGGGCTGGACCATGGCCTGCGGTTCCGGTCGTCTGCTCGCCGATCTGATGGCCAACAAGCGTCCGCAGATCAGCGCCGATGGACTGGATATCTCGCGTTACTCGCGCAAGGCGCGTGAAGTGCAAGCTGCACCGCAGCCGCTGCGCACCTGATAGCCTTCGCGCTTTCGCACTCCAAGGAGCTTTAGCTTTATGTCGATTCAGCGCCTGCATGTGGCCAAACGCTACAGCGAAGTGGTGATCCACAACGGCACGATTTACCTCGCCGGCCAGTTGGCTGACGACTTCGCCGGTGACATCCGCGAGCAGACCCGCCAGACCCTGGCCAATATCGACAAGATGCTGGCCGAGGGTGGCAGCGACAAGAGCAAGATCCTCTCGCTGACCATCTTCCTCAAGGATATGGCCGACTACGACGGCCTCAACGCCGAGTACGACGCCTGGGTTGCCGATGGCAATGCGCCGGCCCGGGCCTGCGTCGAAGCGAAGATGTACAAGCCCGAAGTGTTGGTGGAAATGTGTGTGGTGGCTGCCGTCTGAGGTGGTCACAGCCTCTGTTTGTGTTGGCTTTTCACCCGGCTCCCCCGCCGGGTTTTTTTTGAATGACGATTTGCCTGCGTGTAGCCCGGATGCAATCCGGGAACCATGCGTCGGCATGGCCCCGGATTTCATCGGGGCTACGAAAATCTGTCGTCTAAGCGAATGATTGAGAGATAAACGACCATGCGTCCTGCCCGTGCCCTGATCGACCTCGACGCCCTGCGTCACAACTACCGCCTGGCCCGCGAAATGAGCGGCGCCCGCGCCCTCGCCGTGATCAAGGCCGATGCTTACGGGCATGGCTCGGTGCGCTGTGCGCAGGCACTCGAAGCTGAGGCCGACGGCTTTGCTGTGGCCTGCATCGAAGAGGCGCTGGTACTGCGCGAGGCGGGGATTGCTGCGCCGATTCTGTTGCTCGAAGGCTTCTTCGAGGCTGACGAGCTGGCGCTGATCGACCAGCATGACCTGTGGTGCGTGATTCATGCGCAGTGGCAGATCGAGGCCATCGAGCAGGCCCGGCTGAGCAAGCCGCTGACTGCATGGCTCAAACTCGACAGCGGCATGCACCGTGTCGGCCTGCATCCGGCCTATTATCAGCATGCCTATCGTCGCCTGCTGGCCAGCGGCAAGGTCAGCAAAATCGTGCTGATGAGTCACTTCGCCCGTGCCGACGAGCCCGAGTGCGAGCGCACGGCCGAGCAACTGGCGGTGTTCCAGCAGGCTCGCGACGGTCTGAGCGCCGAGGTCAGCCTGCGCAACTCGCCGGCCGTGCTCGGATGGCCACAGGTGCCCAGTGACTGGGTGCGCCCAGGCATCATGCTGTACGGCGCCACGCCGTTCGAGCAGGCTCAGCAGCAGGCTGCGCGCCTGCAGCCGGTAATGACGCTGGAATCGAAGATCATCAGCGTGCGTGAGCTGCCGGCCGGTGAGCCGGTGGGTTATGGCGCGCGCTTCGTGGCCGAGAGACCGACTCGCGTTGGCGTGGTCGCCATGGGCTATGCCGACGGCTATCCGCGTCACGCACCGACCGGCACGCCGGTGCTGGTGGACGGCCAACTGACCCGGCTGATCGGCCGTGTGTCGATGGACATGTTGACCGTGGACCTGACCGATCTGCCGCAGACCGGCCTCGGCAGCTGTGTCGAACTATGGGGCAAGCAGGTGCTGGCCAGCGACGTGGCCATGGCTGCTGGCAGCATTCCCTATCAGATCTTTTGCAACCTGCGGCGAGTGCCGCTGGTCTATGTCGGGGGCTGAAACCCTTTAAAAGACTGCTGCGCGTCGGTCCTGCTGCGTTAAAAACAGGCTGGTTCGCCAGCCCGGTCGGAAGCCGCTTGCGGCTAACGCACTCTAGTGCGGCCCCGAAGGGGCGAGCGAAGCGAGTATTGCTCATGTACAGACCGTACAGTCGAGCGCGACTCCGACCGATCCTCCCCTATGTGATTCACGGGCGCTCTCCCTTCGGGCCAGCCTTCGGCTGTTACTCCCGAGGGTCGTTGCGCCTTGCGGCTTCAGCTCGAGGCCTTTTGACGGGTTTGCTGGGGGGTGTAGGCGAAGGGTGAACGCAAGTGTTGTAAATTCCGAACGCTATGCCATGATACGGACACTTTTCCGTCTCTTATCCCAAGGGGGATTCCAGCATTGGACGTCGGCGTTCGACTGCAATCGATTCGTAAGCTCAAAGGCCTATCCCAGCGTGAACTCGCCAAGCGGGCGGGCGTCACCAACAGCACCATTTCCATGATCGAGAAGAACAGCGTCAGCCCCTCGATCAGTTCGCTGAAAAAGGTGCTTGGCGGCATTCCCATGTCGCTGGTGGAATTCTTCTCGCTCGACATGGAGCAGGAGAACCAGACCCAGGTGGTCTATCGTGCCGCCGAGCTGACCGATATCTGCAGTGGTGCCATCACCATGAAGCTGATTGGCAAGGCCCATCCGAGTCGCGCCATTTCCTTTCTCGACGAAACCTACCCGGCCGGCACCGACACCGGTGACGAAATGTACGCCCATGAAGGCGAAGAGGCTGGCATGCTGGTCGAGGGCAAGCTGGAGCTGACCGTTGGCAACGAGGTGTTCATCCTCGAGCCGGGCGACAGCTATTACTTCGAAAGCAGCAAGCCGCATCGTTTTCGCAATCCGTTCGATGTACCGGCGCGTTTGATCAGTGCCACCACACCAGCGAACTTCTGATCAATAACCCTGCGACAATATGGGTTGTTTCGGCCAGGCCCGCTTGCCGTTATACTGTCGCCCGCTCGCGAAACCGTGGCCGCGGGCGTGACTAGCCACGAAGAGGGTGTACCGTGAATCTGATGAAGAAAATGCTGGCAGTACCGGCTGCCGTATTGGCCCTGTGGGCAGTGACTGCTCAGGCCACGACTGATGAAGCCATCGCCGAGCGTCTCAAGCCTGTAGGCGACGTGTGCATCATGGGCGAAGAGTGCAAGGGCGTCGAAACCGTCGCCGCATCCGCCGGTGGTGGTGCACGTACCGCTGACGACATCATCGCCAAGCATTGCAATGCCTGTCACGCCACCGGGGTGCTGGATGCACCGAAGATCGGCGACACCGCTGCCTGGAAAGAGCGTGCCGACCACCAGGGCGGTCTCGACGGCATCCTGGCCAAGGCCATTTCCGGCATCAACGCCATGCCGCCGAAAGGCACCTGCGCTGATTGCTCGGACGACGAACTGCGCGAAGCGATCAAGAAGATGTCTGGTCTGTAAGGCTCGTCTCTTCCCTGAAAACCGCCCTCCGGGCGGTTTTTTCGTTTCTGCCTGCTGCACGCAACCATGCCGGCGGCTATACAGTCCAAGCTGCATTCGTCATGGATGTCGCGAGGAGCGTCAGATGCCGCACACCTGTACCCTCGAACAAGCCGTCGACCGCGTATTGAGCGAGATCGCCGGGCCGATTCATTTGGGTTTACCGCTCGGTCTGGGCAAGCCCAATCGCTGGGTCAACGCGCTGTATGCACGGGTGCGGGAGATGCCCGAGCGGCAACTGACCATCTACACCGCGCTGTGCCTGGCGCGTCCGCGTGCCGCCCAGGACTTGCAGCGGCGCTTTCTAGAACCTTTCGTCGATCGGGTCTACGGCGATTATCCCGAGCTGGATTTTCTCGCCGACCTGCACGGCGGCAAGCTGCCGCCCAACGTGCGTGTCGAGCAGTTCTTCTTCCAGCCGGGCAGCCTGCTCGAATGCGAGCCGGCGCAGCAGGACTACATCAGCAGCAACTACAGCCATGTCGCTCGTGATCTCAATGCCAAGGGTTTGAATCTGGTCGCCCAACTGGTTGCCGTCGACGCCGCGCAGCCCGAGCATTTCAGCCTGAGCTGCAACCCGGACGTCACCCTCGATCTGCTGCCGCTGCTGGATAAGCGCCGGGAAGCTGGCGAGACCGTGCTCAGTGTCGCCCAGGTCCACAGCGACCTGCCCTACATGGCCGGCGATGCCCAGGTGCCGCGCGATACCTTCGATATCCATATCGCCGAGGACGAGCGCACCTCGCTGTTCTCCACGCCGAACATGCCGGTGACCCTGCAGGATCATTGCGTCGGCCTGTTCGCCAGCTCCCTGGTGCGCGATGGCGGCACCCTGCAGATCGGCATCGGTGCGATGGGCGATGCCCTGGCGTCGGCCTTGATGGCCAGGCAGAACGACAATGCCCGTTACCGTGCGCTGTTGCAGGCGCTGAGTGCAGATGATTGGACCGGCGTGATTGCCGCCTATGGTGGTCTCGAGCCGCTCCATCATGGTCTCTATGGCTGCAGCGAAATGTTCGTCAACGGCTTGCTGGCACTGGCCGAGGCTGGTCTGCTGCGGCGTCGGGTCTACCCGGATCTGCGCCTGCAGCGTCTGGCGTCTAGTGGTGCGCTGGATGAACAGGGTCGGCCCCATAGCGTTCAGGCGCTGGTTGATGCGGGGCTGCCGACGAAGTTGCAGCCGAGCGATCTGGCCTGGCTGCGCGATAGCGGTCTGCTGCAGGGCGATATGCAACTGGAGGAGGGCGAGCTGCAGTTGTATGACGGTAGTCGCGTCGCAGCGGATCTCGGTGATCCCCAGACGCAGGCTCGCCTGCAATGCTGTCTCGGCAGCGCGCAGGGCGGTGTGGTGCTGCATGGCGGCTTCTTCCTCGGTCCGGAAAGCTTCTACCGGCGTTTGCGCGAGCTGAATGACAGCGAACGGCAGCGCTTTGCCATGACCGGCATCCGCTACATCAACGAGCTGTACGGCCAAGAGGAACTCAAGCGTCTGCAGCGCCGTGATGCACGCTTCATCAATACGGCTTTCACCATGACCCTGCTCGGTGCGGGCGTGGCCGATCAACTGGAGGACGGTCGGGTGCTTAGCGGCGTAGGCGGGCAATACAACTTCGTCGCCCAGGCCCATGCCCTGGAGGATGCGCGCTCGATCCTGCTGCTGCGCAGCTGGCGCGAGTCAGGCGGTGAGGTGAATTCGAACATCGTCTGGGAATACGGCCACGCTACCATCCCCCGGCACCTGCGCGATATCGTGGTGACCGAATACGGCATCGCCGATCTGCGCGGCAAGACTGACGCCCAGGTCATCGAGGCACTGCTGAAGATCAGCGATTCACGTTTTCAGAACGAGCTGATCGAGCAGGCGCAGCAGGCCGGCAAGCTGCCGGCGGATTTCCGGCTCGATGAGCGCTTTTGCAACAACCTGCCCGAGCGTCTGCAGGCACTGCGTGCTGAGCATTCAGCATTGTTCGCTGAATACCCGCTGGGCAGCGATTTCAGCGTGGTGGAGCAGGACCTGCTGCGGGCGCTGAGCTGGCTCAAGAGCAAGCTGCGTCTGACCGAGGTATTGGAACTGGGCAAGGCCACGCTCGATGCGCCCGAGCCGGCCGCCTATGTCGAACATCTGCGACGCATGAGCCTGGAGGCGCCGGACGGGGTGCGTGAAGCCCTTTGCCAGCGCTTGCTGCTGGCGGGGCTGCAAGCCACCCGCGGGGCTTAATCGAGAAAACGGACCTGGCCGTTCTCCAGTGCGGCAACACGGGCCAGCGACTCGACGCGGTAGCCTTCGCTCTCCAGCAGGTTGCGGCCGTCCTGGAAGGATTTCTCGATGACGATGCCGATACCGGCAATCTGAGCGCCGGCCTGCTGAATCAGGTCGATCAGCGCCTTGGCGGCGTGGCCGTTGGCGAGGAAGTCGTCGATCACCAGTACGCGGTCCGCTGCGGTCAGGTGACGGGCGGAGATGGCAATGGTGCTTTCGGTCTGCTTGGTGAAGGAGAACACCTTGGAGATCAGCAGGTCATCCTTGAGCGTCAGCGACTGGAACTTGCGCGCGAAGATCACCGGAATGCCCAGCTCCAGGCCGGCCATCACCGCCGGGGCGATACCCGAAGCCTCGATGGTGACGATCTTGGTGATGCCCTGGCCGGCGAAACGCTGGGCGAACTCGTGGCCGATCTCCTGCATCAGGCGCGGATCGATCTGGTGGTTGAGAAAGGCGTCCACCTTGAGTACATGCTCGGACAGCACGATGCCTTCGCTGCGAATCTTCTGTTTCAACGACTCCACGGTCGATCCTCTGGTTGAGCAGAAAAGCTGCGGATTTTCGCTCAAAACGACCTGCATTGTGTAGCAAAACCGCAGCCTGCCCGATAGTCGTAGCCAGTTGACCGCTTGGACAGGTTGGTAGCCCGGATGTAATCCGGGGGCGCACTCTGCTCAGGCGCTTTTGCTCAGCCGACGCAGAATGTCCCTGGGAATTCCGCGCGTATCCAGCGGCAGCTTGTCCGGCGCGGGCTCTATGCCCAGTTCGTAGAGCCAGTTTAGGGCGTACTCGCGCAGTTGCTTGATCTCGTAGGCTTGCCACTGTTCGCGAATCGCTGGAAAGGCCTCGATCTCGTAGTCGAACGCGCGCAGCGGCCTGCGTCCAGTCAGCGCGGCGCTGAGCAGCGGGTGGGCATGCGGATCGTCAAGGGTGAACAGGAAGGATTCACGCATGGCCACGCGCTGGGGAATGTCGAGGTTGGGCACCTGGCTGTAGCGCTCGGGATCGAGTTCGATCTGCTGGCGTTCGTCGCTGTAGTGATCTTCCGCAGGCAGGCTCAGCACGCTACCGCTCTCCAGATCCAGCCAGTTCTCCTGTTGTTCGCGACCGTTGATCAGTCGAGTCAGGGCGTCGAGGTCGAGCGTGAATTTGCGCATGGTTTCAGCCCCTGTTTCCGAACGATGTCTTCTTTCTGACTGGCAAATATGGCGAGGGTGCCAGTTGAAGTGGTCGGCTGAAGCGGATCGCCGCCCAGCCCACCCGGCGCTGTGCATGAGTAGGGTGGGCTTCAGCCCACCAGACAACAAGCCCCGCGCTTCAGCGCTTGAGCATCGCCCGCATATTGGCCAGGGCGTCATTGCCGCGCGCCGCCTTGACCTCCACCGGCGCCTCTTCCAGGCCTTCCCACACCAGGTCTTCCGGCGGCAGTTCGTCGAGGAAGCGGCTCGGCGAGCAGTCGATCACCTCGCCATATTGCTTGCGCTTGGCGGCGAAGGTCAGCGCCAGGTTGCGCTTGGCGCGGGTGATGCCGACGTAGGCCAGGCGCCGCTCTTCCTCGATGGTGTCGGCCTCGATACTGGAACGGTGAGGGAGAATCTCTTCCTCGAAGCCGATGATGTACACCGACGGAAACTCCAGGCCCTTGGAGGCGTGCATGGTCATCATCTGCACGCCCTCGGCGCCTTCTTCCTCTTCCTGCTGGCGCTCGAGCATGTCGCGCAGCACCAGCTTGCCGATGGCGTCTTCGATGGTCATGTCGCCGTCTTCGTCACGCTCCAGCGTGCTCTTCAGCGCATCGACGAGGAACCAGACGTTGCCCATGCGCGCGTCGGCCACCTTGTCGCTGGAGGCGTTCTGGCGCAGCCAGTTCTCGTAGTCGATGTCCATGACCATGCTGCGGATGGCGGCGATCGGATCGTTCTGCGCGCACTCCTGGCGCACCCGATCCATCCAGCGGGTGAAGCGCTGCAGGCGCTCGGTGAAGCGCGCGTCGAGATGCTCGCCGAGGCCCATCTCGCCAGCCGCGGCGTACATGCTGATCTTGCGCTCGTTGGCGTAGTTGCCGAGTTTTTCCAGGGTGGCGGAGCCGATCTCGCGGCGCGGCACGTTGATCACGCGCAGGAAGGCGTTGTCGTCGTCCGGGTTGACCAGCAGACGGAAGTAGCTCATCAGGTCCTTCACTTCCTGGCGAGCGAAGAAGCTGGTGCCGCCGGACAGGCGATAGGGAATCTGGTGGTGCTGCAGTTTCAGCTCCATCAGCTTGGCCTGGTAGTTGCCGCGATAGAGGATGGCGAATTCGCTGTAGGGACGCTGGGTACGCAGATGCTCGGTGAGAATTTCCAGGGCCACCCGTTCGCACTCGGCGTCTTCGTTGCGGGTGCGGATCACGCGAATCTCGTCGCCCATGCCCATCTCGCTCCACAGCTGCTTCTCGAACACGTGCGGGTTGTTGGCGATCAGCACGTTGGCGCATTTGAGGATACGGCTGGTGGAGCGGTAGTTCTGCTCCAGCATCACCACTTTCAGCGACGGATAGTCCTCTTTCAGCAGCATCAGGTTTTCCGGGCGCGCGCCACGCCAGGCGTAGATCGACTGGTCGTCGTCGCCGACCACGGTGAACTGGTTGCGCATGCCCACCAGCATCTTCACCAGCAGGTACTGGCTGGCGTTGGTGTCCTGGTATTCGTCAACCAGCAGGTAGCGGATGCGGTTCTGCCATTTCTCCAGGATGTCGGCGTGCTCCTGGAAGAGTTTCACCGGCAGCAGGATCAGGTCGTTGAAGTCCACCGCGTTGTACGCCTTGAGCGTGCGCTGGTAGTGCAGGTAGACGATGGCGGCAGTCTGTTCCTTGGGATTGCGCGCCTTGGCCAGGGCTTCGTCGGGCAGGATCAGGTCGTTCTTCCAGCTGTCGATGAGGTTCTTTACCTCGTCGGCACCGTCGTCGCCGGAATACTCCTTCTGCATGATGTCGCTGAGCAGCGCCTTGATGTCGCCGTCGTCGAAGATCGAGAAACCGGGCTTGTAGCCCAGGCGCGCGTATTCCTTGCGGATGATGTTCATGCCCAGGTTGTGGAAGGTGGACACGGTCAGACCACGCGCCTCACTGCCCTTGAGCAGGGTGCCGACGCGCTCCTTCATCTCGCGCGCGGCCTTGTTGGTGAAGGTCATGGCGACGATGTGCTGGGCGCGGATGCCGCAGTTCTGCACCAGGTGGGCGATCTTGCGCGTGATCACGCTGGTCTTGCCGGAACCGGCACCGGCGAGCACCAGAAGCGGGCCGCCGACGTAGTTCACGGCCTCTTGTTGCCGGGGGTTCAGTCGGGACATGGGATCGTTCGCAGAAAAAGGGCCGCGCATTTTAACAGGCCTGGCGACTTCTGCCGCGACCGTCCGGAACTGTGGCCTAGCGCACGAAATTGCATAGCCATGCACTTGGTTAATCACTTTATTCCAGTACTCTGGTCCCACTTGTCGGTTTACTGGCTATACCTCAGGATCTGCACTACCTTTCGCACGGATGTGATTGATTAGACGCCGATTACGGCGCGTTCAGGCGACGCGATTCGCCATCATTCTTGTGGTCATTGGGGGAGGTTGCTTGTCCACGCTCGTCGAACCCTTGCGGTTGGTCCTGTTGGCGGAAACGCCGGACTGGGCCGAATTGTTGCGCGAGCAGTTGAGCGCCCTGGGCAGCCCATCCCCGCTGATTACCGCGCCGTCATGGGAAGCGGCCAGCAACCTGTTCGATGATCACGCCAGTGGTCTGTTGCTGAGTACCCCGGATCGCCTTCCCGAGCCCCATCAGTGCCCCTTGCCCATCGTCCTGCTGCTTGACGAGGAGCCAATCGAAGAGCCCGCCGGCGTCAGCGACTGGCTGGTGCGCGGCAGCCTCAACCTCGACGTGCTGCGTCGTTGCCTGCGCTACGTGCGCGAGCAGGGCAACCTCAAGCACACCCTGCAGCGCCTGGCCGAACAGGACCCTTTGACCGGCATCGCCAATCGCCAGGGTTTCCAGACCCTGCTCGCGGCGCGCCTGGCCGAGTGTGGCGGCCGTGGCCTGGTGCTGGGTCACCTCGATCTGGATAACTTCCGCCACGCCAACGATGCCCTCGGCTACCAGGCCGGAGATCGCCTGATCCTGCAGGTGGTGGCGCGGCTCAAGGGGTTGCTGCAGCCCTGCGATCAGATCGCCCGCCTGGGCAGCGACGAATTCGCTCTGTTGCTCGATGTACGCCGCGATCCGCAGCGCGTGGAGCGCCTGGCCGAGCGCGTCACCGAGGTATTGGGAGAGCCATACTGGGTTGATGGCGAGAGTCTGCTGATCGGTTGCAGCCTTGGCCTGGCCCATGCCCGCGCGGGCGAGGGCGCCGATCCGCTGCTGTGGCACGCGCATATCGCCATGCAACAGGCCAAGAATCAGCAAGGCTGCGTGTTTCATGTCTATGACGAACGCCTGAACCGCAGCGCACGTAGCCAGGCCGATCTGGAAGGCGAGCTGCGCCGCGCTCTACGCCGTGACGAACTGGAGCTGCATTATCAGCCCCGGCTGTGCCTGAAGAGCGGGCGCATCGTCGGCCTGGAGGCGCTGGTGCGCTGGCAGCACAGCGAGCGTGGGCTGCTTTCGCCCAATGAGTTCGTACCGCTGGCCGAAGAAACCGGGCTGATCGTACCGCTCGGTTACTGGGTCATTTCCCGTGCCCTGCGCGATATGCAGTGGCTGCGTGGGCGCGGCCTGCCGGCACTGCACATGGCGGTCAACCTGTCGTTCCGCCAGTTTCAGGACAGCCAGTTGCTGCCGACCCTCAGCCGCCTGATCGAGGAGCGTGGGGTCGATGCGCAGTGGCTGGAGTTCGAATTGACCGAAACCGCGGTGATGCGCCGCAGCGATCAGGTGCAGCAGACCATGCTGGCGCTGGGACGGCTCGGCGTGCGTTTCTCGCTGGACGACTTCGGCACCGGTTTCTCGTCGTTCGTTCATCTCAACAACCTGCCGATCACCCTGCTGAAGATCGACAGGAGTTTCGTCGGCGGCATGGGCGAGCGCGCCGAGAACCGTCAACTGGTGCGGGCGATGATCAATCTGGCGCACAACCTCAATCTCGAGGTGGTGGCCGAAGGGGTGGAGAACATCGAGCAGCTCGACATGCTGCGCCAGTTTGGCTGTGATCAGGTACAGGGTTACCTGATCAGCAAGGCCATACCTCTGGCGGAGCTGGCACGCTTTCTGGTGTTCGGCCTGCGCCAGCCGCTGCTCGGCGGCGGCTGATTCTGGCCCGGACGCAAGCTGGTTAATATGCGGCACACGACCTGGCTTGCATGCGGGCTACGACAGGCAGGTCTCGCCTTCCACTACAGGTGGTTGCTGCAGGCGCGCGGTCTTCCACTGGAAGCCCAGCACCAGACCGCTCGCCGTTACCGCCAGGCCGGCAGCCAAGCCCCACCAGACGCCCTGTGCGCCCCAGCCAAGGGCGAAGGCGAACAGCCAGACCAGCGGTGCGCCCACGCACCAGTAGCCGGTCAGACCGATCAGCAGGGTGGTGCGGCCGTCATTCAGCCCGCGGATCGCGCCCATGGCGATGCTCTGCAAACCATCGAACAGCTCGAACCAGGCGGCGATCGCCAGCAGGCTCACCGCGAGGGTGACGATATCGGCGAACGCCGGGTCGTGGCGGTCGAGGAACAGACCGATGATCCACTCCGGCAGCAGCCAGAACAGCAGGGCAAACAGCAGCATCAACGCCGCCCCCAGGGCCATGCCCAGATGGCCGCTGAGGCGCGACAGGTGCAGGTGCCCGGCACCGTAATGCAGGCCGACGCGGAAGGTCACCGCGTAGGACAGCCCTTGCGGCACGATGAACGCCAGCGCCACGGTCTGCATGGCGATCTGATGTGCCGCCAGTTGCACACTGCCAAGCGCACCCATGCACAGGGTGGCGAAGGTGAACAGCCCCTGCTCGGCGGCGTAGGTACCGCCAATGGGCAGGCCCAGGCGCAGCAGGGCGCGCATTTCCGCCATTTGTGGGCGGCCCATACCGCCCCGCAGTTTGTAACGGTGGTAGGTTGGCGAGAGCAGGATGTACAGCGCCAATGCCAGTGCCATGGCGCTGCTGACCAGCGCAGTGGTCATGCCGATGCCGCTCAGGCCCAGACTGGGCAGGCCGAACCAGCCCTTGATCAGCGCGTAGTTGATGACGAAGTTGGCGATGGTGCCGACGATGCTGATGGCCATCACCGGGCCGGGATGACCGATGGCACTGGTGAAGCCGCGCAGCGCCATGAAGCACAGGTAGCCAGGCAAGGCCAATGACAGTGGGCGCAGGAACTCCATGGCCTGGCTGGCCGCGCCTGGGTCCTGACCCAGATGCGGCAGCAGCGGGCCCAGACTGTTAAGGCACAGCGCACTGGCCACGCCCAGCAGCATGGCCAGCCACAAGCCATTCTGGATCAGGCGCGTGATACCCCGCGGATCGTCCGCGCCATGGCGGATGGCGATCAGGCTGCCCACCGCGGCGATCACCCCGGTGCAGAAGATCGAGAAGATGAAATAGCAGGTGGCGCCCAATGCACCACCGGCCAACTGCTGCGGGCCGAGCATGGCCATCATCAGCGTGTCGGTGAAAATCATCAACGCGTGGGCCAGCTGTGCGGAGATCAGCGGGCCGGCCAGGCGCAGCAGCGCACCCAGCTCGTGGCCAAGGGAATTCTTCATGATGAGTAATACTTCGGCAGGGTAAGCATCCCCAGGCTGTCGGGGAATGAGCAATGACCGCTATTCTGTGGTTCTTGTCGATTGCTCACAAAAGGAAAATAGCCATGCCAGGCATGATTAAAACTCATGGTTCGATGCGGTGAGCCGTCGTTTACCACCGCTTTACGCTCTGCGCGCCTTCGAGGCCGCAGCCCGGCACGCCTCCTTCACGCGCGCCGCCGAAGAGCTGGCAATCACCCAGAGCGCGGTGAGTCGGCATATCCGTACGCTGGAGGAGTACTTCGCCTGCCGTCTGTTCGAACGCCGTGGCCGCAGCCTGCACCTGACCGATTCGGCCCGTGCCCTGCTACCGGGGCTGAGTGAGGGTTTCGATGCACTGGAGCGTGCCAGCGCTGTCTTGCGCGCCGACGATGAGGTGCTGCGCCTGAAGGCACCCTCGACCCTGACCATGCGCTGGCTGTTGGCACGCCTGTCGCACTTTCGTCTGGCCAACCCGGACAGCGAAGTGCAGCTCACCAGCGCCTGGATGGACGTGGACAAGGTCGACTTCCGCCATGAACCCTTCGACTGCGCGGTGCTGCTGTCCGATGGCCAGTTTCCGGATGAGTGGGAGAGCGTGCTGCTGTTCGAGGAGTGGCTGATTCCGGTGTGCGCTGCCGGCGATTCCGAGGCCGGCCCCTGGTCGCTGGCGCGGCTGCGCGCGGCGGAGCAACTGCACCCGACGCCGGATCGCCGCGACTGGCGGCGCTGGTTGCAGGCTACAGGCCTGATCGAACAGGTGCCGCTGAAGAGCGGGCAGCTGTTCGACATGCTCGAATTGGGCATCGTTGCGGCGGCACGCGGCTATGGCGTGTCCATTGGTGATCTGCTGATGGTGGCCGAGGACGTGAATGCCGGCCGGCTCGGGGTGCCCTGGCCGACGGCGGTATTCAGTGGCGACAGCTACTATATGGTGTGGCCGCGTGGACATCGTGCGCAGACACGTCTGCAGCGTTTGCGTGACTACTTGCTGGCGGAGGTCGCCGCGCTGGCACTACCTGGGGTCGAGCGTTTGCGCTGAACGGTCATGGCCACCGCTCAGGGCTCTGACAGCCATCCAGGACCGGGCAGGCCGACTGTAGTGGGGGCAGGCTGCTCTCTATGGGCATGAGTGCCATCATCTATCGAGTGATCGATAAAACCTATCAAAAATCACTCCGTCACACTGTTTTGATAATAAATGACGACCGTATGGCGCTTTGATATTGACCGAGCGGAGTGCTCAAGTATCCTCGCGACCTTTCGCCAAGTCATATGACGACTGGGTGGTATCGAAATTGCCTGAGTTATCTGCCCATATGCTCGTGGGCGCACATCTGGAGTCCTCATGAATCCTCCTCGCTCTCGTATAGCCCTGCAACTGGCTGCCATGCTGGCTTTGGTGCTGGTGTTGCTGATCAGTGTCAGCACCCTGTTTGCCCTGCGCTCACTCAACGAGGCCAATCTGGTCACTCGCGAAAAGCACCTGGGCAGCGAGGCGGGGCTGCTGGCCGACCAGCTCGAAACCTTCCACGGCAGCCTGCGTGAGAGCACGCAGCGTCTGGCTGGATTGTTCGAACAGCGCTTCAGCACGGGGCTGCAGGTGCGCAGTGAAGAGCGTGTGAGCGTCGGCAGCCTGCAGACACCTGCGCTTTACCTGGGGGCTACGCGCTTGAACAACGAGTTCACCGAGGTCGATGACTTCACGCGCATGACTGCGGGTGTGGCCACGGTATTCGTGCGTGACGGTAGCGAATTCATCCGCATCACCACCTCGCTGACCAAGCAGGATGGCGCTCGTGCTCTGGGAACGGCGCTTGATCACCAGCACCCGGCCTATCAGCGCCTGCTGGCCGGGCAGAGTTACGTGGGCCGGGCTTTGCTCTTCGACCGCAACTACATGACCCAGTACACCCCAGTGCGTGATGGTAGTGGGCAGGTCATTGCGGTGCTGTTCGTCGGCTTCGACTACACCGACGCGCAGAAGCTGCAATTCAACAAACTCAGCGAATTTCGCATTGGCGAAACGGGCTCACTTGCCCTGCTCGACGAGCAGGGCAAGTGGCTGGTCAAGCCTGCTGGTACTGGCGCTCTGGATACACTGCCGGCAGCCCTCGGCGATCTGATCGCACACTCGGGGGACGGCGGTTTCTGGAACGATGGCCAGAATGAATTCTACAGCGTCGCCATGCCCTTTACCGGCGGACCCTGGGTGGTGCTGGCGAGCATGCCGCGCGAGGAAATTCAGGCCGTTACCTGGCGTGTCGGTACCCAGTTGGCCATCGGTAGCGCACTGACCCTGCTGCTGGCGGTGATCGCCGTGGTCTGGCTGCTGCGACGCAAACTGCGCCCGCTGGGCGATCTGGTCCAGCAGGCGCAGGCGCTCGGTGCCGGTGATCTCGGCGCGCGCATGGCGCAGTCCAGCGACGATGAAATCGGTGAGCTGGCGCGCAGCTTCAACCGCATGGGCGAGGCGCTGGCGAGCATGGTGGCAGGTATTCGCAGCGCAGCTCAGGATGTCAGCGCGCGCTCGCAGGGGATGTCCATGCTGTCGCGTGACGCCTATCAGGGCATCGATCAGCAATCCGGCGAGATCAGCAGCATGGCCGGCGCGGTGGAGGAGTTCAGTGCCACCTCGCAGAACATCGCCGACAACATGCGCAGCACCGAACGTCTGGCCAGCGACAATGCCCAGCAGACCCGCATCGGGCGTACCTCGATGGATCAGGCTTCCGAAGCGCTGGTACAGATCGCCGAAGCACTTGAGCAAACCTCCACGGCGATCAACGGCCTCGGCCAGCGCTCCCAGGAGATCGGCGGTATCGTCAGCGTCATCACCGCGATCGCCGACCAGACCAACCTGCTGGCGCTCAACGCTGCCATCGAAGCAGCGCGGGCCGGCGAGCAGGGCCGCGGTTTTGCCGTGGTCGCCGACGAGGTGCGCAACCTGGCTGGACGCACCCGTGAGGCGACCAACGAGATTTCCACCATGATCGGCAGCATCCAGAGCGAGACCAGCAGCGCCATCGCCACCATGGAGCACGGCCGACAGTTGATGCAGGACGGCCTGGAACGTAACGCCAAGGTGGCTGCGGCGCTGGCGCAGATCAGTGAGCAGAGCGCCGAGGCCGGCGAGCAATTCGCCGCCATCACCACCGCTACCAGCGAGCAGAGCAGCACTGCGACCGTGCTAAGCGCCAACCTGCAGAGCATCGCCCAGGCCAATGGCGAGCAGCGTGAAGTGGTGGCCAACCTGGCCGATACCGCGCGCGAGCTGGATCGCCTCGCCGCTCAGCTGCGTCAGGAGGTCGAGCGCTTCCGCTGATTCATCCCGCGGCGGGGCGATACTGCAGTGCTTCGGCCAGATGTTCCCGGCTGATCTGCTGCTGCTCCGCCAGGTCTGCCAGCGTGCGCGCCACCTTGAGCACTCGGTGCGCGGCGCGTAGCGACAGGCCGAGGCGTTCGCATGCGCTCTCCAGCCACTGGCGATCCGCGTCGCTCAGGGCGCAGTGCCGACGCAGGCCTGGCAAGTCGAGAAAGGCATTGGCCGTCCCTTGACGTTGCAATTGTCGCTCACGAGCCCGCGCCACTTTGGATGCCGCCTGCACAGTGCTTTCGCCATCTTGCGCTGGGGCGTTCAATATTGTCGTTTCGCGGGCGACCGTCAGGTGCAGGTCGATGCGATCGAGCAGTGGCCCGGACAGCTTGGCGCGGTAACGCTGGATCTGCTCCGGTGTGCAACGACAGCGGTTGCTCGGGTCGCCGAGATAGCCGCAAGGACAGGGGTTCATGGCGGCAACGAGCTGAAAGCGCGCGGGAAAACGTACCTTGTCGCGCGCCCGGGCAATGACGATGTGGCCGCTTTCGAATGGTAGGGGTGAATCTCACACATCAAGGTCTTTTAGGACGGTTGAACTCGTTCAAGCGTTCTAAATGACCAGCCGTCAGCACTCAACCATATTGACCAATTGTTGTATGTCATCGTCCATTTCTAACAAATACCAATCCCTGTATTTGATGACATTTGGCTGATTTTCTTTTCTATCAATTCTCATCATTGTTGCTTTTCTTTCAGTAGCAAAATGATTATTGGAGAAAATCACAGTTCCAATTCCAATATTTCTTTTGATTATTACTGTTTCTTTAGTTGCATAATCTTTATATGAGAGATAAAGACAATCTTGGAAAACTTTCTCATATAATTTGATTTTCCCTGCACTCACATTTTCCATTGTGAAAATTTCTGCAAGATTAGGGTTTTCACTCACATAACTATTAAGAAGAAGAGCAGAGCACTTCTTTGACTTAATAAGTTTAAATGATGGGAAATTCGTTGCGTTTATCTTTGCGAAGGTTTTACTAGGCACTTCAATAAAAGAGACTTTCCTAGCAAATGAATATTTGCTTTCAATCTCTTTTACTTTTTCGATGATTGACAAATAAGCGTCATAATCATCAACCAAATAAACACTACAAACATCATAAGCAGTTTCTTTATTGACATAAGAAACTAAAAGGTCGTTTATTTCACCAACATATTTATCAAACTTTTTATTATCTTCACTCATATATTCCTCTTTCTTATTCTCTTACTTATATTTTCCCATATAAATATATAATGTCAAGAAAGTCGGAGGAACTTTTTAAATATATTTTCAATGG
>NZ_FOXK01000024.1 GCF_900115695.1 Ectopseudomonas toyotomiensis | reverse complement strand
GATTACCAGGCCAACCATGACACCTGGGACGCAGCGATCGCCAAGGTAGTGCTGGGCCAGACTGCCAGCAGCCAGGGCACGCCGGGGCGACTGGGCAACGATGAGCTGCAAGGCGACGTGCGCCTCGATCTGATCAAGGCCGATGCCGACCTGGTGTGCGAGAGCTTCAACATGGGACCGGCCCGCTGGCTGACTGCCTGGAACTTCCCGGATGCGATGCCACCGCGCGTGTATCGCGTGGTCGAGGAGCCCGAGGATATGGACGCGCGCGCTAGCCGCGATGAGAAGATCTCGCGCATGACTGGCTACAAGCCGACCCTGGGCTACGTGCAGGAGACCTATGGCATCGAGCTTCAGGAGCAGACGCCACCCAATGGGGCCCAGTCGCCTGCTGCCGAGTTCGCCGAGGGCAAGACGCCGCGCGACCCGGCTGCGGCCATGGCGCCGCGCCTGGCGCAGGATCTGCGAGCGGCTGTTGGTGGTTGGGGTACGCGCCTGCAGGAGATCTTCGAAAGCGCCACCAGCGTCGAGGATCTGCGCGAGAAGCTGCTGGCCGCTGCGCCCGAGCTGGGCATGGACGAGTATGCGGCGGTGATGGGCCTGGCCCTAGAGGCCGCGCATCTGGCCGGGCGCAACGACGTCCAGGACGAGCTGGCGGCCCGAGGTAACAGCTGATGGCCACCGCCGCCAGCTACGGGAGCCTGTCGTTTCGCGAGCAGATCGACTTCATGCGGGCCAAGCAGCCCGTGGTCGACTATTGGCGGGTTCAGGGCGCTGCGCATGATCAGAGCTTTGTCAGTGCCGGTGCGCATCGCGTTGACCTGGTGGCGGATCTGCACGCGATCATCAACCGCGCGATCAGCGATGGCACCACCCTGCAGGACTTTCGCGAGGACTACTTCGCCGTCCTGGACAACTACGGGTGGGAGCCGGATGGCGGTCGGGAGTGGCGTGCGCGGGTGATCTACGAGACCAACCTGCGCACCAGTTACGCAGCCGGCCGCTATGCCCAGCTGCAGGCGGTGAAGGCCGAGCGGCCGTTCTGGGTCTACAACCACAGCGACGCGGTAGAGACGCCGCGCGAGCTGCACCTGCTGTGGAATGGCCTGGCCATCCATGCGGACAACCCCTGGTGGCAATTGCATTACCCGCCGAACGGCTGGGGCTGCTGCTGTTTCGTCACGGCCTACAGCCTGGAAGAACTGCAGCGCTACCTGGGCAAGAGTGGCCCGGACGAGCCGCCGGCCAGCAACGTGCGCGGCATCGTGTTCAAGGGCCAAGTGGTGCAGGTGCCAGAAGGCATCGACCCAGGCTGGGGCTACGCACCAGGGCGCAGTGTGTTCGAGCAACAGGTGCAAGGCGCCCTGGAGAAGACCACCCGGCTGCCGGCCGAACCGGCGGCGCGGATGAACGAGCAGCTGCTGCAGCGCCCTGCAGTGACGGTGGCGCTACGTGACGACTGGTCGAAGCTGCTCGATGTCGCATCCAGGGCGACCGGACCGGTGGTCGATCGGCAACTGGTGGTTGGCTCACTGGCACCGGCCGCCACCGAGGCAGCCTTGGCGTTGGTCGAGCTGCAGAGCCCGCTGGTGCGCGCCGGTACCGCGTTCGCCCGCAGCGTGCTGCAGGACGCTGCGGCCAGCGTCACCCGTGCGACCTTGACCCGCCTGCCGATCATCCTGGCGCGGCCTGCAGCGGTGCTGCTAGACCCGCTGCAGCAGCTGCTGCTGTACGTGGCCAGCACTGGAGGCAGCGCGCAGCGTGAGGTGGTGCGCGTGGCGGTGGCCAGCACCGGGCCCAGCGTTGTGGGCGCGGCGATGGTGAACACGGCGGATCTGGCTGGCGATATCGCCGCCGGCACGCTGCAACTGCTGGAGGGCTCGCTCTGATGGCTGGGGTAACGCTGGAGTACGTCGCCGGTGATGCGCTACGCGCGATGCAGGCCATGGGCGCGGCGCTGGCCGACCCAACGCCGCTGCAGCGTGATATCGGTGAGCTGCTGCTGATCATCCACCAGCGGCGCTTCCGGGCCCAAGAGTCACCCGATGGGGCGGCCTGGCAGGCGCTGAGCCCCGGCTATCTGAAGCGCAAGCGTAAGAACAAAGACAAGATCCTGGTACTCGGTGCCGGTGCGGTAAGCCTAAGTGGTGGCCTGCGTTACCAGACCGACGGCGATGACCTGCTGTTCGGTAGCGACCGGCCCTATGCGGCCATCCATCATTTCGGTGGCAAGATCGAGCGCCAGGCTCGCGCGGCTACGGTCTACTTCCGCCAGGGCAAGGGTGGCGAGATCGGTCGTCAGTTCGTGCGCAAGGACAAGAGCAACTTCGCCCAGGACGTGAAGGTGGGTCCGTACACCATCAACATGCCGGCACGGCCATGGCTGGGTACGTCACCCGAAGACGATGAGCAGATCCTGCAGCGGGTTTTGAAGTACATCAGCCAGTTTTCCGGGTGAAAATCTAAAACCGCCAGAAACGCGCCAGGAGGCCCTAGAGGGCGTTTTACTGCTGGCGTTGTACTCAGCGCATCGAGCAGCGGCCTTGTCAGCGCGTTTTGGGCGTTTATAAACACGCCTGAGGGCATTGCCACCGACACCCTTGCCGTGTTCTCGTAGAAAAGGCCCTTCGGCATCCAAACCGAGGGGCTTCTCTTTTTCGGCTAGCCGAAAAGATTCCCGCGCGATACCGCCCCAATCTGGCGGTATGAACAAGCCAACCGCAACGCTGCCCATTCTGCCCGCCGGTCGTCACACCGCTCTCGACGGCCGCCCGGTGGAATTTACCGAAGCCATCCTGCAGGAGATCGTGGACTCCTACGATCCCGCCCTGCACGAGGCTCCCCTCGTCATTGGTCACCCGAAGCTCAACGGCCCGGCGTATGGCTGGGCCAAGAGCCTGGAAATGCGCGACGGCATGTTGTTCGCCGAGCCGCACCAGGTGGTGCCGGAGTTCGCCGAAGCCGCGAACCGCAAGATGTACAAGAAGCGCTCGGCGTCCGTGTACCTGCCGGATTCACCGGGCAACCCGGTACCGGGCAAACACTACCTGCGCCATATCGGCTTCCTGGGCGCCATGCCGCCGGCCATCAAAGGCATCCCGGATGCCGAGCTGAACTTCGCCGAGGACGATGGTGGCCTTGCCCTGGAGTTCGCCGAGCCGCCCTACGCCCTGACGGGTGTCACCGACATCTTGCGGCGCATGCGCGACTACTTCGTCGAGCGCGAGGGTGCCGAGCGTGCCGATCAGCTGATCCCGAACTGGCAGCTGCAGAGCATCGAAGAAGACGCTCGCCGCCGCGCCGACGACAAGCTGGGCGCCGGCGGCTTCACCTCATTCTCAGAACAACCCACCGAAGCTGGCGCTGAAGCCGCAGCGGCATCTGCCGCCGCTGCGGTCGAGCCCGACAACGCCTCTCCAGGGGGTGGCAAGGCCACGTCGGCGGCGGATGCCGACGTGCTCGATCAACCCACCCAGCAGGAACCAACCATGTCCGACGCTGAACGCGAAGAGCAGCTCGCCGCGCGCGAACGCAAGGTGGCCGAAAGCGAGGCGTTGATCGCCAAGCGTGAGGCTGACGAGAAACGCACCAACGCGACCGAGTTCGCCGAGGGCCTGGTGGCCCAGGGCAAGCTGCTGCCGCGCCAGAAACTTCCGATGGTCGAGCTGATTCTCAGCCTGCCGTCGGCGCCGCTGGAGTTCGCCGAGGGCGACCAGCAGGTGACCAAGGGTGGCGAGGAAGTCCTGCGCGACTTTCTGGACAGCCTGCCGCCGCAGGTTGAGTTCGGTGAGAAGAGTCGCTGGACCGGTCGTGACCTCGATGTCGACGACGCCAACGCCATTGCCGCCAAGGCAACGGCCTATCAAACCGAGCAACGCCAGGCTGGCCGCGAGATCAGCATCAGCCAGGCGGTGAGCCATGTCACCCAGGGGGCGAAATGAACATTCCTGGACTTACGACCGCATTCCGTGCCGGTGGCGCGATCCTCGCGCGCCGCATTCTCACTGATGGTGCTGCTGATGGTGTTGCCATCCAGGCCGCTGGCGGTAGTGCGCGCCTGTTGGGGGTTAGCACCGATATCGACAGCGCCTCGGGTGGGGTCGTCGATGCCGTTCGGGGTGGCCTGGCTGCTGTTGTGTATGGCGGCACGGTGGCCCGTGGTGACGCGTTGACGGCTGACTCGAGCGGCCGCGCCATCGCTGCCACCCTTCCGGTCGCCGCTGACACCTACATCATCGGCTTTGCCGAGGTGAGCGGTGTACTGGGCGATATCGGTTCCGTTCACGTTGTGCCGGGTCTCCTGGCCCTTTCCGCTTAAGGAGCAGCATATGAGCAAGGCATCTTTTCCGATTGCTCCGGCGCTGACGGCGATCGCTATCGCCTACCGCAATACCCGCATGATTGCGGATGACGTCCTGCCGCGTGTGCCGGTGGGCTTGCAGGCGTTCAAGTACCTGAAGTACGACCTGCGTGAAGGTTTCACCGTGCCGTCCACGCTGGTGGGGCGTAAGTCGGCGCCGAACCAGGTCGAGTTCTCGGGTACCGAAGTAACCTGCAGTACCGAGGATTACGGCCTGGATGCTCCGGTACCGCAGGGCGATATCGAGAATGCTGCGGCGAATTACGACCCGCTGGGCCGTGCGGTTGAGCTGGTGAGCAACCTGATCCTGCTGGATCGCGAAGCGCGTTGTTGCGGTGCGGTTTTCAGCAACGCCAGCTATGCCGCCGGCAACCGGACCACGCTGAGCGGTTCCAGCCAGTGGAGTGACGCTGCCAGCAACCCGATCCCGGTGATCACCGATGCGCTGGATTGGGTGGTGATGCGTCCGAACATCGGTGTGCTGGGCCGGCGTACCAGTACCTGGTTGCGTCGCCACCCGAAGGTGGTCAAGGCGTACAACGGCACTGTGGGCGATGAAGGCATGGTGCCGATGGCCTTCCTGGCCGACCTGCTGGAGCTGGAAGCGATCTATGTCGGTGAGGCCCGGCTGAATATCGCTCGCCCTGGTCAGGCCGCCAACCTGGTTCGTGCCTGGGGGCCGCATGCGTCGTTCATCTACCGTGATCGTCTGGCTGACGCGCGGAGCGGCACCACCTTCGGCTTTACCGCTCAGTGGGGTGGCCGCATCTGCGGTTCGCAGTTCGATGGCGATATCGGCCTTCGCGGTGGCGAGCGTGTGCGGGTGGGCGAGTCGGTCAAGGAGCTGATCACCGCGCCTGACCTCGGCTACTTCTTCGAGAACGCCGTCGCCAACTGACCGACCACCTGACAAGGGCGGCCGATCCGGCCGCCTGCGGAGTGCACCATGTCGAAAGATCAAGCCGTGCTGGCGTTCGTCGCCTACCACATTTCTGGCGGCCGCTATGGCGTGAAGAACGCTGCAGGCGAGCGCGTCGGTGAGTTCATTGGCAGCAAGGAAGAAGCCCAGGCCGAGGCGGACCGGCTGATCAACGAGCAGGAGGCGCCGGCCGAAGATCCGATCGTCTTCGGCGGTGGCGAAACCGGCCTGAAGCCGCTCACCGAG
>NZ_FOXK01000006.1 GCF_900115695.1 Ectopseudomonas toyotomiensis | reverse complement strand
GCCTTCAACCAGGCCGCCCTGGTCGGCGCCACCCGCCTGTCGGCGGACATCATTGCGGAGGTGTGAGCCATGGCCAACCTGCAGAAATTCACCCTGAGCGACGACTGGAAGGACTGGTCGATCACACTGGAAGTTGACCTCGACATCCTCACCACAGAGCGCGCCACCGAGATCAATGAGTTCTGGAGCAGTCACGATGATCGCCTGAGCGATGCGGATGGCGATGTGATCCGCGCATTAGTCAAGCTGGCTGCCGAGCGCTTTGTTTTCGCCTTCTTGGAAATCGGCGGCGCCTTCGTCGAAAAAGACGGTTGGAACGCAGGCCACTGGACTAAGCGCTCGCTACACGAAGAGGAAGGCTGGGGCGGCAGCGAAGAGGGCAACCCCTTCGGCTGGTGCGGCATCCGCCTGGTTGATGCCGATGTGCAAGTCGACCTCGATCTTGAGTTCAAGGGGGCATGACCATGCGCGCACCCAACGTCATCCCGCTCAGCGCCAAGATCGCCGCCGAGATCTCCATCCAGCACGCGCTGCCCATGTGCACCGTGCTGACCCCTGAACTGGCCGACAAGCTGCGCGCCCTCAACGACATGACCCGCCGCCTGCGCGCGGTGGGCGTGCGCATCGAGGCCGCATCGCCGCTAGACGCCAAGATCTTCATCAACGCCGAGGACTCCGATCAGCTCGCCGCATCGTTCCGCAGCGAATGGCGCAGCCCGGTCTGGAGCACCAAGGGCGTCCACAACATCAACTGCGTCCGCCTCGGCGGCTGCCAAGTCTGCTGGCTGACGCCGGCAAAGGGGCTGCCGTCATGACCCCTGAGGAAAGCATCGCATCCCTGCAGCGCGAGCTGCAGGAGGCCAACGAGAACCTGCAGACGCAATGCCGGCTCAACTCCCAAATCACGCTGCGCCTGGCCAACCTCATCTACTGGAACAACCGCCTGGGCAATGACCTCGCCGCAATCTGCGAAGCCTACCTGGCCGGCGATACCGAGACCGTGCTGAACGGCATCGGCCGGTTCGCCACGGCGTACCAGCAGAACAACAAGCCCGTCGAACGGAGGGTGCATTGATGAACACCATGGCCAAGTCCGCCGTACAGCTAACCGTCGAACGGCGCCTGCGCGAAGCCCTGGAGCTGCTCAAGCGCGGCGCCGGCTACGCATCAGCCTATCCGAGCATCGGCGGCCACAAGCTGAGCATCGAGATCGTTGAGTTCCGCCGAGTCGTCCAGGCCGAACTCGAAAACGCCACCCAACAAGCCGAGGAAGAAACCCATGGCTGAGCAAATCCAAGTCCCTGAAGGTTGGCTGCGCAATGCCGCTGGCGGCCTGCAGCATGAAAGCGAAATCCGCGAGCAGGACAAGATGCGCGACATGGTTGTGATGGGCATCGTCAAGGATGCCGTCCGCCTGCATGAGGAACTCAAGGCGTTGAAGAAGCGCGCCTTGGAAGAGATTGATGACCTAGTCACGATCGCTGGCGAGAAGTTCGACATGAAGCTGGGCGGGCCGAAGGGCAACGTCAGCCTCATCAGCTTCGATGGCCGCTATAAGGTCAAGCGTGTTTACTCCAACGTCCAGACCTTCACCGAAGAGATGGAAGTGGCCAAGGTCAAGGTGTTCGAGTGCATCAGCCGCTGGGGCAAGACCGTCAGTGAGGATGCGCATAGGCACCTGTTCACTCTGGCCACCAACGCGTTCCGCCTGACCAGGCAAGGCGAGATCAGCCTGTCCCGCGTCCAGGAGATGACTCGCGTCGATATCGACGATGAGGACTGGAAGAAGGCCATGGAAGCGGTGAAGGACAGCATCATCGTCAACGGCAAGGCCGTGTACATCCAAGTCCAGGAGCGCGTCGGCGAGAAGGCATACCGGACCATCCTGCTCGATATCGCGGGGGTGTGAGATGGTCGCCTTCAACTTTATGGCCCGGTTCGCACCCTCAGTAGAGGACGGCACCAAGCGCCAAACCATACGCGCTGCAGGCAAGCGTCGTCCGCCACGTCGTGGCGAGCAACTGCAGCTGTACACGGGCATGCGCACGCGCAACTGCCGCCTCCTGCGCACCGCACCCTGCAAGGCTGTTTATCCGATCGCCATGGATCTGGCCGCCCGGCGCGTTCGCGTCCAGACCGGCGACGTCATGGGCGAGCTGGACGCGGAAGAGGTCAATCACCTTGCACAGGCCGACGGCTTCGCCACTGCTGCCGACTTCTTCGAGTACTTCGCCGCAACGCACGGCCAGACCTTCGCTGGCCACCTGATCGAGTGGGAGGTGTGAGATGGCTACCAACACCACAGTAGAGGTCTTCGTACATCTGGATCACTCCGGCTACAGGACCAAAACCATCAAGGGTAAGAAGGCATCCTGCACCTATGACGCCAAGCTGGCTGTTGAGCGGCTGGCCGACAAGCTCTTCCCTGACTTCCATAAAACCATTGAGCGTCAGCCGTGCTCGCCTGTCGGCCGGCTGCACAGCAAATGGTTGATCGTTCCAGGGGAGGCCATCCGATGAGCCACCCAATATTCAGGGACGCACCGTCCACCGACATGACCAAGCCCCAGGAGCGTCAGGACGAGCTGAATGCGCAGATCGCTGAGTTTCTGGCCAAGGGCGGCGAGATCAAGGCCTATGACAACCTCTGCCGCCAGGTCGAGAGTGGTCCGTGGCGCTCGAAGTCGATCAATCCCGAGCAGCAGAAGCCCGTCCAGGCTGCGCCCATCAAGGCAAAGCCGGCCAAGCCTGCTGCACCGGTGAAGGCCAAGCCGGTACCGGAGGTGCCAGCCGAACCGGTGGTGGTGGCTACTATCGACCTCAGTGCCGAGCTGCGCGCCTTGCGCAAGCAGACTGCAGCCATCAACCGCCGCCTTAATCGCCTGAGCTGCTCCATGGGTGGTCGCGCATGAGTATCTCGAAAGGCGTACTCGGCAAGATCCACATCGCCAAGGGCCAACTGGGCATGGATGACGACAGCTATCGCGCACTGCTGCGCCGCGTGGCCGGCGTCGAGTCTGCAAAAGACCTCAACACACGCCAGGCCGGCCGGCTGATGGTCGAGCTGGAGCGTCTGGGCTTCAAACCGAAGCCCAGCGGCAAGGCGAAGGGCAAGCCGCACAACTTCGCCCAGCTGTCTGGCGAGATCGAGGTGATCGAGGCTCAGCTCACTAACATGGGCCTGCCCTGGAGCTATGCCGATGCGATCGCCAAGCGCCAGTTCGGCGTAGAAAAGGTCGCATGGCTGAAAACGCCCAAGCAGCTAACGGCGGTACTAGCGGCGTTGCACGTCGAGCAGGAGAAGCGCGAGCTGCTCCACCAGGTGGAAGAGCTGTGTAAGGCATTGGGCGTTAGCGATCCAGAACGCATTGACGGTTTGGAAGCCCTGCCGAAGGGGTGGAAGCGGCAGCGTCCAATCCTCAAGGCCCTGGTGGATGCCCTCAATAACCTGGTCATCGCGCGGAGGGGCGACTGATGCAGCTGCAATGCCCTTGCTGCGGTGAGCAGTTTCCGATCGAGGCCGGCTTCGCAGACGCGGACGGCAAGAAGCTGGCGGCAATGCTCGCCGGCCTCGATCCGAAGCTGGGCCGGGCGGTGCTCAACTACCTGCGCCTGTTCAGCCCGGCCAAGCGCGGCCTGCGCATGACCCGCGCCATCAAGCTGCTGGAGGAGCTGCTCGACCTGGTCAACGCCGGCACCGTGCAAAAGGACGCTCGCAAGAGCGACACCAAGCCCGCGCCGCCACGGCTGTGGGTGGCCGGCATCGAGCAGATGCTGATCGGCCGCGAGCGCCTGTCGCTGCCGCTGGAAAACCACAACTACCTGCGCGTGGTGGTCTTTGGCATAGCCAGCGACCCCGCCCAGGCCCAAGCCGCCGCGCCGGCCAAGCCGGCCCGCGCGGCTGCCACCACACAACAGATCCTGCAGGACGCCCTCGGCCGCATCGAAGCCGATCGCCGCCTGGGCCTTATTAATGAAGAGGAAGCCGAACGCCGCATTGCAGCGGCAAGGGGGAACGCATGAAGGTCAGAGCACAGCAAATCCGCCGGCGCAACTCGATGCTGCGAGAGCTGAGCGAGATGGTGACCGTCGCCTTGGTTCGCAACGGTGCGGACGAGGCCAAGGCCAAGAACGAAGCCGAGGATCTGTGCTTCCAGCTTCACCGCCGCTGGCGCGGGATCACCTTCACATTCCCGACCAGGGACGAGCTGGCACATCAGCGGCTGAAGCTGCATGTCGTCAAGGAGTACAATGGATCGAACGCTGACGAGCTGGTGCGCAAGTACAGCATCACCGAGGACTGGATCTACTCAGTGTTGCGCGAGCACCAGCGCCGCAACGCAAACCGAGACCAGCAGAAACTAGACCTCGGCGACGACCCTTCCTAGCGGTCGCCGCCGTTTCACCTACGGCAACGGTCTTACAAAACCCGTCCCGCTATTTTCCCCTTCGTTCCTTTATATCCCGCCTTTATCGCGCTTTCCCTGTGTTATTTTTCTCAAGCCTGCACACATAGCGCAGCAGACCATTGAAAAACGTAGGCGAGGCAGCCAGTGCAAGGCAAAAACAGGCGAAAAAGCGGAGTTTACGAGCTGTAAATGAGCATTTTGAGCCTGTTTTTAACGCAGCAATGGCAACGCAGGTAGTTTTTCAACGGCCTGCGAGTAACAGTGCTGGTTTGCTGCCGCCCAGACCTTTGGCCGATAATCTCTCTTCGTTTCTTATCTGTCTGGCGGGAGTCCCATGGAGCAATTTCGCAATGTCGGCATCATCGGGCGCTTGGGCAGCACGCGGGTGCTGGAAACCGTGCGGCGACTCAAGCGTTTTCTGATCGACCGTCACCTGCATGTGATCCTCGAGGACACCATCGCCGACGTGCTGCCGGGACACGGCCTGCAAACCTCCTCGCGCAAGATGCTTGGCGAGGTCTGCGACCTGGTGATCGTCGTCGGTGGCGACGGCAGCATGCTTGGCGCCGCCCGCGCCCTGGCGCGGCACAAGGTGCCGGTGCTGGGGATCAACCGTGGCAGCCTGGGTTTTCTCACAGATATTCGCCCTGATGAGCTGGAGCTCAAGGTGGCGCAGGTGCTCGAAGGCCAGTATCTGACCGAGAATCGCTTCTTGCTCGAAGCCGAGGTGCGTCGTCAGGGCGAGGCCATCGGCCAGGGTGACGCGCTCAACGACGTGGTGCTGCACCCCGGCAAGTCGACGCGGATGATCGAGTTCGAGCTGTATATCGACGGCCAGTTCGTCTGCAGCCAGAAGGCCGACGGCCTGATCGTCGCCACGCCCACGGGCTCGACCGCCTATGCGTTGTCCGCTGGCGGGCCGATCATGCATCCCAAGCTCGACGCCATCGTGGTGGTGCCGATGTACCCGCATACGCTGTCCAGCCGGCCCATCGTGGTCGACGGCAACAGCGAGCTGAAGGTGGTGGTGTCGGCGGACATGACCATCTATCCGCAGGTGTCCTGCGACGGCCAGAACCATTTCACCTGTGCGCCGGGTGACACCCTGCACGTGGCCAAGAAGGCACAGAAGCTGCGTCTGATCCACCCGCTGGATCACAACTACTATGAGGTCTGCCGCACCAAGCTTGGATGGGGCAGCCGCCTGGGAGGGCAGGACTGAATGTCCCTCGACCCCCATCGTGGCTATGACCTGATCGGTGATATCCACGGTTGTGCGCAAACCCTCGAACGCCTGCTCGAACATTTGGGTTACAGCCGCCAAGGTGGCGTGTGGCGCCATCCGACGCGCATGGTGATCTTCCTGGGTGACCTGGTAGACCGCGGCCCGGGCATCCGCGAAACCCTGCATCTGGTGTATGACATGGTTCGCGCCGGCCAGGCGCTGTGCATCATGGGCAATCACGAGTTCAATGCCTTGGGTTGGAGCACGCCGGCGCCGCCGGGTAGTGGTCGTCAGTACGTACGCGAACACAGTCCGCGCCACCAGCGCCTGATGCGCGAGACATTGGCGCAGTTCGAAGATCATCCGCAGGAGTGGCGTGAGTTCCTCCGCTGGTTCTACGAGATGCCGCTGTTCATCGATGCCGGGCGCTTCCGCGTAGTACACGCCTGCTGGGATGACGAGTTGATCACGCCGCTCAAGGCGCAATTCCCCAATGGCTGCATCGATGAACATTTCCTGCAGGCCTCGGCGGTGCCCGGCAGTTTCGCCAACATGGCGCTTGATCGCCTGTTGCGCGGGACCGACATGCGTCTGCCGCATGGTCTGACCCTGACCAGCGGCGATGGCTTTACCCGCTCGTACTTCCGCACCAAGTTCTGGGAGGAGGACCCGAAGACTTATGGCGATATCGTCTTCCAGCCCGATGCCTTGCCGGAGCTGGCGGCGCAGACGCCATTGACCGAACTGCAGAAGGACGAGCTGCTCAGGTACGGCGCGCATGAGCCGCTGTTGTTCGTCGGCCACTACTGGCGGCGTGGCAAGCCGGCGCCGATACGACCCAACCTGGCCTGCCTGGATTACAGCGCGGTGGTTGGTGGCCGTCTGGTGGCTTATCGTCTGGATCAGGAAACGCGTCTGGACGCGGGGAAATTCGTCTGGGTCGATGTCGATCCGCAGGAGGCGCCGCGATGACGGCAGTAGAAGTGCTGCGCTTGCCGCTGGATACCGATCTAAGCGGTTTTGTGGGGCTATTGCAGCGTTTGAACGTGCCGCACCGGGTATCGGAAGAGGGCGGCGAGCAGGTGCTCTGGGTGCCGGGGCAGGAGCTTGCAGAGCAGGTGCGCGAGCTCTATGCGCATCATCCGCAGGGCGATGACGCCGGAGAACTGCCGCCAAGCGTTGCCCCGGTGCGCGAGAGCTTCGCCACTCAGCTACGGCGCAGCCCGGTCACGGCGCTGATGTTGCTGGCCACCTTCATCGTCTTTGCGGTGACCCTGGCGGGTGAGAATTTCTCGGCGATTCGCTGGCTGAGCTTCGTCGACTTTCGCATCGACGGCGAGCACATCTATCTGACCTATCTGGATGCCACGCTCGATAGTGGCCAGTGGTGGCGCCTGATCACGCCGATGCTGATTCACTTCGGCTGGCTGCATCTGGCGATGAACAGCCTGTGGTACTGGGAGTTGGGACGGCGAATCGAGTTTCGCCAGGGCGCCATCGGTCTGCTGGGGCTGACTCTGCTGTTTGGTCTGGCGTCGAACTTCGCCCAATACTGGTGGGCCGGGCCGTCGTTGTTCGGCGGCTTGTCCGGCGTACTTTATGGTCTGCTCGGGCATTGCTGGATCTACCAGCGCCTGGCACCGAACGCTGTCTATCGGCTGCCGCCTGGCGTGCTGGTGATGATGTTGATCTGGCTGGTGGTCTGTATGACCGGCATCTTCGAAACGCTGGGTATTGGCGCCATTGCCAATGCTGCGCATGTCGGCGGTCTGCTCACCGGCTGCCTGACCGGCCTGCTTGGCGGTATGCTGGCAAAACGCTGATTTATTTGGTGGGCTGAAGCGGAACGCCGCCCGGCCCACCCTACGATTTACTTGGAGACCTGTATGTCGTCCTTTCTCGATGCGATTGAAAACATCACCCCGGAAATCTACGAGAGCCTCAAGCTGGCCGTGGAAATCGGCAAATGGCCGGACGGCCGCAAGCTGACCCAGGAACAGAAAGAGTTGAGCCTGCAGGCGATGATCGCCTGGGAAATGCAGAATCTGCCGGAGGAAGAGCGCACCGGTTACATGGGCCCGCAGGAGTGCAGCAGCAAATCCGAGCCGGTACCCAACCTGTTGTTCAAGTCCTCGGATACCCTGCACTGATGAGCGAGTTGGGACGTGGCTCGCTGAGCAAGATGAGGGCGCATCTGGATGCGCCGGTGCAATACGCCTTCCGTCTTGGCGACGAAGAAGTGCCGGTCAACCCGCTGGTCGGCAAGCACCTGCGCCTGGAATACCTCGGCGCCATCCATTGCACGCACTGCGGGCGCAAGACCAAGACCAGTTTCAGCCAGGGTTATTGCTACCCCTGCATGCAGAAACTGGCGCAATGCGACATCTGCATCATGAGTCCGGAGAAATGTCATTACGATGCAGGCACCTGCCGCGAGCCGAGCTGGGGCGAGCAGTTCTGCATGACCGATCATATCGTCTACCTGGCCAATTCCAGTGGCGTGAAGGTGGGTATCACCCGCGCCAGTCAGGTGCCGACGCGCTGGATCGACCAGGGTGCGACCCAGGCGCTGCCCATCCTGCGCGTGGCTACCCGGCAGCAGTCCGGCTTCGTCGAAGACCTGTTGCGCAGCCAGGTGGCGGACAAGACCAACTGGCGTGCGCTGCTCAAGGGCGACGCCGTACCGGTCGATCTGCTGGCGATTCGCGAGCAGTTGTTCGATAGCTGCGGTTCGGGCATCACCGAGTTGCAGCAGCGCTTCGGCCTGCAGGCCATCCAGCCGCTTTCCGCTGCCGAAGTGCTGGAGATTCGTTACCCCATCGAGGCCTACCCGGCCAAGATCACCAGCTTCAATCTGGACAAGCAGCCCCTGGCCGAAGGTACTCTGCTCGGTATCAAGGGCCAGTACCTGATGTTCGACACCGGCGTGATCAATATCCGCAAGTACACCGCCTATCAGCTGGCCGTCCACGAGATCGCCGCCTGACACCCGATTGCCACCGGCGCCCGGGGCGCCGCAGACGAGAGGCCAAGAGCCATGCGCACCGAACAATCCAAGACCATTTATCTGAAGGACTATCAGGTTCCCGACTACCTGATCGACGAAACCCACCTGACCTTCGAGCTGTTCGAGGATCACAGTCTGGTGCATGCGCAACTGGTCATGCGTCGCAACCCGGAGGCGGGCGCCGGCTTGCCGAAGCTCGTACTGGATGGCCAGCAACTGGAGCTGCTGGAGCTCAAGCTCGACGACCGTGAGTTGAACGCGGGCGATTACAGCCTGACTGACAGCCACCTGACCCTGCAGCCGACCCAGGAGCGCTTCGTGGTCGACAGCAGCGTGCGCATCCACCCGGAGAGCAACACCGCGCTGGAAGGCCTGTACAAGTCCGGCACGATGTTCTGTACCCAGTGCGAGGCCGAGGGCTTTCGCAAGATCACCTTCTACCTCGACCGCCCGGACGTGATGAGCAAGTTCACCACCACGGTCAGCGCCGAACAGCATGCCTACCCGGTGCTGCTGTCCAACGGCAACCCGATTGCCAGCGGCAGCGAGGAGGGCGGTCGTCATTGGGCCACGTGGGAAGACCCGTTCAAGAAGCCAGCCTACCTGTTCGCCCTGGTCGCCGGTGACCTCTGGTGCGTGGAGGACAGCTTCACCACCATGAGCAGCCGAGAGGTGGCACTGCGCATCTACGTCGAGCCGGAGAACATCGACAAGGTGCAGCACGCGATGGACAGCCTCAAGCGCTCGATGAAATGGGACGAGGAGGTCTATGGCCGCGAGTACGACCTGGACATCTTCATGATCGTCGCGGTCAACGACTTCAACATGGGCGCCATGGAGAACAAGGGCCTCAACATCTTCAACTCCAGCTGCGTGCTGGCCAAGGCCGAGACCGCCACCGACGCCGCCCACCAGCGCGTCGAGGCGGTGGTGGCGCACGAGTACTTCCACAACTGGTCGGGTAACCGCGTGACCTGCCGCGACTGGTTCCAGCTGTCGCTCAAGGAAGGCTTCACCGTGTTCCGCGACAGCGAGTTCTCCGCCGATACTCACTCGCGCACCGTCAAGCGCATCGAAGACGTGGCCTACCTGCGCACCCACCAGTTCGCCGAGGACGCCGGCCCCATGGCTCACCCGGTGCGCCCGGACGCGTACATGGAGATCTCCAACTTCTACACCCTGACCATCTATGAGAAGGGTTCGGAAGTGCTGCGCATGATCCACACCCTGCTTGGCCCCGAACTGTTCCGCAAGGGCTCGGACCTGTACTTCGAGCGTCACGACGGCCAGGCCGTGACCTGCGACGATTTCGTCAAGGCCATGGAGGATGCCAGTGGCATTGACCTGACCCAGTTCAAACGCTGGTACACCCAGGCCGGCACGCCGCGCCTGGAAGTCAGCGAAGCCTATGACGAGGCGGCGCAGACCTACAGCTTGACCTTCCGCCAGAGCTGCCCGGCGACGCCGGGGCAGAGCGAGAAGCTGCCGTTCGTGATTCCCGTGGCGCTCGGCCTGCTCGATGCCCAGGGCGCTGAGCTGCCGCTGCGCCTGCAGGGCGAAAGCGCGGCGCAGGGCACCAGTCGCGTTTTGTCGGTGACTGAAGCCGAGCAGATCTTCACCTTCGAGGGCGTTGCCGAAAAGCCGCTGCCGTCGCTGCTGCGTGGCTTCAGCGCGCCGGTCAAGCTGAGCTTTCCCTATGACCGCGACCAGTTGATGTTCCTTATGCAGCACGACAGCGATGGATTCAATCGTTGGGAAGCGGGGCAGCAGCTTTCTGTTCAGGTACTGCAGGAACTGATCGGGCAGCACCAGCGTGGCGAGACCTTGGTGCTGGATCAGCGCCTGGTCACTGCGCTGCGCACCCTGCTCGAAGACGAGTCGCTGGATCAGGCCATGGTCGCGGAAATGCTTTCGCTGCCGGGTGAGGCCTATCTCACCGAGGTCAGTGAAGTGGCCGATGTCGAGGCCATCCATGCCGCACGCGAGTTCGCCCGCCAGCAACTGGCCAGCGCGCTGTTCGCTCCACTGTGGGCGCGCTACCAGGCCAACCGTGAAGTCTCCAAGGCCACGCCTTACGTGGCCGAGGCAGCGCACTTCGCTCGCCGCAGCCTGCAGAACATCGCGCTGTCCTATCTGATGCTCAGCGAGAAGCCCGAGGTGTCGGCGGCCTGCGTCGACCAGTTCGACAACGCTGACAACATGACTGAGCGCCTTGCCGCGCTGGCAGTGCTGGTCAATTCGCCATTCCAGGAAGAGCAGGGCAAGGCCCTGGCCATGTTCGCCGACTTCTTCAAGGACAATCCGCTGGTCATGGATCAGTGGTTCAGCGTGCAGGCCGGTTGCCCGCTGCCGGGAGGCCTGGAGCGTGTGCATGCGTTGATGCAGCACGAAGCCTTCACCCTGAAGAATCCGAACAAGGTGCGTGCGCTGATAGGTGCCTTCGCCAACCAGAACCTGATCAACTTTCACCGCGCAGACGGGGCGGGCTATCGCTTTCTAGCCGACCAGGTGATCACTCTCAACGCCCTCAACCCGCAGATCGCTTCGCGCCTGCTGGCGCCGCTGACCCGCTGGAGCAAGTACGGTTCGGCGCGTCAGGCACTGATGAAGGCCGAGCTGGAGCGCATCCTCGCCTCCGGTGAGCTGTCCAGCGATGTCTATGAAGTGGTGAGCAAGAGCCTGGCCTAAGACTGATGCCGATCAGATAGGGCTCCCGAAGCAGCCTTGGTAGCAGCCCCGCCTCGGGGCGATCGCCGGTTCGCGGTGGGGCGCCGCTCCTACACACTCGGCGCGTCGACGCTTGACTGGTTGGCTTTAGGCCTGAAACGGGTTTTGCTCCACAAAAAAAGTGTTACCGGCCTCCGGTTGGTAACACTTTTTTGTTACCCAATGAAATATGCATTCGATCCGTTATGCCTTTGCACACTTAAGTTCGGGCTTCGTCGCTTGACAGCGAGGTGATATTCGTCACCCAGCTGCGCTGCGAGTCGCGTGGTGAGTGGCATAAAGCGTCGGATCGTAGGACAAAGTGCGCCAGTTTTTCTGACGTATTGGTCAGTGGCTGATCAGTCACGAAAAGAAACTGGCCAACAGCTCTTCCAAGCCTGTTTGCGCTGATACACCTGTTTGAATTGGCACCATGGTTGCAGTACCGAGCGGGATCTGACCACGGGCGAGCGCACGCTGGTCGTTGGAACATGTCGCTGCAAATAAAAACAGAAGCCGTCGTCAGTACGGCAATCGCGACCCGGATACGGGATCGCTCAAAAGAATGATCTGTCCACGGAGTGAGTCTCGATGGAAATTAAGTCCCGCAAGCCCGTTCTACGTTTTGCCCCGGCCAAGGCCGGCTTTGCGTTCGCAGGCGTTCTGCCGTTGCTGGTCGCCGCCCAGGCTCAAGCGGTGGAGTTCAGCTTCGCCGATAACGAAATCACCGGTTCCATCGATACCACCGTCTCCTACGGTCAACTGTGGCGCGTACAGGGCCAGGACAAGACCAACGACGACATCAACACCAACGACGGCAACCGCAGCTTCGATACTGGGCTGGTTTCCGAGGTGTTCAAGATCACTACCGATCTTGAAGCGTCCTACCAGAACTACGGGGTGTTCATTCGCGGTACTGCGTTCTATGACACTCAGATCATGGACAAGCGCAACGACTACTACGACAACAACTCCCCGGCACAGCCGAGCCAGAGTGCGCCGCGTGATAACAGCTTCACCCGTGAAACCCGCCACAAGGCCGGCCGTGACGCGCAGATACTCGACGCCTACGTCTATGGCAACTGGGATGTCGGCAACATGCCGGTTTCGGGACGTTTGGGTAAGCAGGTATTCAACTGGGGTGAAGGCCTGTTCTACCGCAACGGTGTAAACACCACCAACCCTGTCGACGCTGCCAAGTTCCGCCTCCCGGGTTCGGAAGTGAAGGAGGTCTTGGTTCCGGTGGAGGCGCTGAGCTTCAATATCGGTTTGACCGACAGTCTGTCGATGGAAACCTTCTATCAGTTCAACTGGAAAGAAACCGCGATTGATCCGGTTGGTACCTACTTCTCCGAGACCGACCTGTTTGCTGATGGTGGTAATACTGCCTACTCGACTCAGGCTGCGCTCATTCCGCTGGGCGGCCTGTATTCCGGCTTGAGTGCTGCGGGTATCGGTGGCCTGCAAGGTGGTCGCTCCGTTGACGGCAACGGCAACATCAAAGTGGCCAGTGTGGGATCGGATATCAATGCCAAGAACGATGGTCAGTTCGGTGTCGCATTCCGTTACATCGCTGAGGAACTGAATTCTACCGAGTTTGGTTTCTACTTCGTCAATTATCACGCGAAAGAGCCAACCATTTATGCGGATTTGGGCGCATACACTGGTCTTGATCTTGGAGCAATTGCGGCTCAGGCTCAGGGAGCGCTTACTCCACAAGTGCAGCAGGCGGTAGCTGCGCAAGCAGGTATTTCTGTTGCTGCTCTGCAGGCTGTGTTGGCTGATCCGACTCTCAACCCTACACTGGCTGCCGCATACTCCAACGCATTGACCAGTGCTGTTACCAATGCAACGGGCGGCTTGGCCACCATCGACGTAGCTAACCAAGTCAACGCTCGTCGTGAGTATGTCGAAGATATCCGCATGTACGGTTTTAGCTTCAACACCACCGTGGGTAACGCTTCGGTGTTTGGTGAGCTGTCCTACCGCCCCAACCTGCCGGTTGGCATCGCCGCTACCAACGACCTGCTCGGCGATCTGCTGACCCAGGCACCCCAGCTGGCTGGCGGTGGTGTTGTGAATATCGGTGGTCAGCAAGTGCAGCTAGGCGACCAGATTCACAACTACACCCGCGTTGAAGCGTTCAATACTTCCTTGGGGACAATCTACAACTTCGGCCCGAGCCTTGGTTTCGACTCGCTGTTCGGTGTAGCGGAGTTGGCTTCCGAGCATCTGCGTGGCGACAGTCTGCAGTACAGCTCGCCTACCGGTAATCGCTATTACGCCGGCCGTGGCAACGGCTCCTATATCTCCGGCTATGATCGCGACGACCAGGTCAACAAGAACGCCTACGGCTACACCTTGGTGCTCTCCGGTACCTGGAACGACGTCTACGCCGGTGTGAACCTGTCGCCGTTCGCCGTGTTCAAGCATGACTTCGAAGGTAACTCGCACCAGACCGGCAACTTCATCGAAGGTCGCAAGGCGTACACCCTCGGTATGCGCGCCAGCTACCTGAACAGCTTGGAAGCCGAGATTCAGTACACCGAGTTCTACGGCGCGGGCCAGAACAACGGTGCGCGTGACCGCGACAACATCGGTCTGAACGTCAAGTACTCCTTCTAATACCCATAATCAGAAAAACGCCGGGCGCCCTCGGGCGCCCGGCAATACTCTTCACGGAGAATTACCCATGCTGAACAAGCACAGGCTGATGGCTGTAGCCGTTGCGCTGGCGTTTTCTGCCGGTTCCGCGCTGGCTGCCGTTTCCCCGCAGGAAGCCGCCAAGCTCGGCGATACCCTGACTCCCTTCGGCGCCGAGAAGGCTGGCAACGCTGCCGGCACCATTCCGGCCTGGACCGGTGGCATCACTCAGGCGCCGGCTGGCTATACCCGTTCGGGCCAGCACCACGTCAATCCGTTCCCGGAAGACAAGCCGCTGTTCACCATTACTGCGGCCAACCTGAGCCAGTACGAGGCCAATCTGACGCCGGGTCAGATCGCCATGTTCAAGGCTTACCCGGAAACCTATCAGATGCCGGTCTACCAGACCCGCCGCTCCGGCTCCGCGCCGCAGTGGGTCTATGACAACACCGTCAAGAACGCCACCAGCGCCAAGCTGGTCGATGGCGGCAACGGCTTCTCCGATGCCTACGGCGGTATCCCGTTCCCGATTCCGCAAAATGGTGTCGAGGCGCTGTGGAACCACATCGCCCGCTATCGCGGTACCTACATCGTGCGTCGTGCCTCGGAAGTGGCAGTACAGCGCAATGGCGCCTACTCGCTGGTTACTTCCCAGCAGGAAGCGCTGTTCAAGTACTACCTGCAGAACGGCTCCTTCGCCGACCTGAACAACATCATGTTCTACTACCTGTCCTTCACTACCAGCCCGGCGCGTCTGGCCGGTGGTGCGGTACTGGTTCACGAGACCCTGGATCAGGTCAAGGAACCCCGTCAGGCCTGGGGCTACAACGCTGGTCAGCGCCGCGTGCGTCGTGCGCCGAACCTGGCCTACGACACCCCGATCGCCGCGGCTGACGGTCTGCGTACCGCCGACGATACCGACATGTTCAACGGTGCCCCGGATCGCTATGACTGGAAACTGGTGGGCAAGAAGGAAATCTACATCCCGTACAACAACTATAAGGTCACCAGCCCTGACGTTAAGTACAAGGATCTGCTGCAGGTCGGTCACCTCAACCCGGCTCTGACCCGTAATGAACTGCACCGTGTGTGGGTCGTCGAGGGCACGCTGAAGTCCGGCGCCCGCCATATCTACTCCAAGCGTACCCTGTTCCTCGACGAGGACAGCTGGCAGGCTGCGGTGGTGGATCAGTACGACGGCCGTGGTGAGCTGTGGCGCGTTTCCATCGCCTACCTGAAGAACTACTACGACCTGCCGACCACCTGGTCCGCGCTCGATGTGTTCCATGATCTGCAGGCGCGTCGTTACCACGTGCAGAACCTGGACAACGAAGAGAGCAATACCATCGACTTCACCCAGGCCACTCCCGACGACGGTTATTTCAAACCGGCCGCCCTGCGTCGCCGCGGTACGCGATAATAGTCGTGTAGTCTCACGCGAAGGCCGCTACAGTAGTAGCGGCCTTTTCGTATCAGCTTGGCGAATAGGCTTCTATCACGCGGGTTTTGCCTTAACAAAACATAACGTCGCGCCAATTGTCAGGGCTTTCCGAAGCTCGCTAGGATGAGCGGCCTGCTAATCAGCAGTACCGCCTATAACAAGAAAGGGGGAAGGTATATGAGTGAGCCCGTCATGCGGCGCACCCAGTCCGGTCTGGCGCCCATCCTGGCGCGCAAGTCGGCGCTCCGTGTTCATTCGCCGCTGGCTAAAGCGCTCTCGCTGTGCAGTGTGCTTTCCATTCTGGCTTTCGCTGCCGCACCCTTGCAGGCCGAGACCTCGGCTGCGGCTGATGCCGGCTACGCCATCGAGTCGCCCAAGGCCGTGCACAGCCTGTTGCTCGATGTGGTCAACACCGGCGAGCGCCTGGTTGCCGTTGGTGACCGTGGCCATATTCTCTATTCCAACGACCAGGGGCAAAGCTGGCAGCAGGCCAAGGTGCCGACCCGCCAGATGCTGACTTCGCTGTTCTTCGTCGATGCCCAGCATGGCTGGGTGGTCGGTCACGATGCGCAGGTTCTCACGACCACCGATGGCGGCCTGACCTGGACCAAGCAGTTCGAAGATCTTGAGCGCGAGGCGCCGCTGCTGGATATCTGGTTCAAGGATCTTCAGACCGGGTACGCCGTGGGCGCCTATGGCGCGCTGCTGGAAACCACCGATGGTGGCCAGAACTGGGAAGACGTCAGCGACCGTCTCGACAACGAAGATGCCTATCACCTCAATGCCATCACCGCAGTGAAGGACTCGGGCCTGTTCATCGTTGGTGAGCTGGGCCAGATGTTCCGTTCCGCTGACTGGGGTGAGACCTGGGAGCGCATCGAGGACCTGCCCTACGAGGGTTCGCTGTTCGGCGTGATCGGTACCGACCAGCCAGCCACTCTGTTGGCTTACGGCCTGCGCGGCCACCTGTTCCGCTCCACCGATTTCGGTGACAGTTGGCAGCAGATCACGCTCAACACCCCGAACAATGGTCCGCTGGAGTTCGGTCTGGCCGATGGCGCACTGCTCGATGATGGCAGCGTCGCTGTAGTCGGGCACGGTGGCACCGTGCTGCGCAGCAAGGATCACGGCCAGACCTTCAGCCTGATCAACCGTCCCGACCGCCTTTCGCTGGCCGGGGTAGCTGCACTGGATAACGGCAACCTGATCCTGGTGGGGCAGGGCGGCGTTCACCTCGCCGCCTCGACTGGCGTCGATCTGGGCCAACAATAACAAGCCGGGAGCCTTTGCATGACCAAGCATCAACAACAGCCTGCTTCCTTCCTTGAGCGGCTGATTTTCAACAATCGCCCGGCGGTGATCCTGATCTGCCTGCTGATCAGCATCTTCCTGTTCTATCAGGCTGCTCAGGTACGTCCGCAGACCAGCTTCGAGAAGATGATTCCGCTGGGGCACCCTTATATCCAGAAGATGCTCGAACACCGTAATGACCTGGCCAACCTGGGCAACACGGTGCGCATCTCGGTGGAGGCCACCAACGGCGACATCTTCAGCAAGGAATACATGGAAACGCTGCGGCAGATCCATGACGAGGCGTTCTACATTCCCGGCGTCGACCGTTCCGGTCTGAAATCGCTGTGGAGTCCGAGCGTGCGCTGGACCGAAGTGACCGAAGAGGGTTTCGCCGGCGGTGAAGTGATCCCGCAGACCTACGATGGTTCTGCAGACAGCCTCGAGGATCTACGCAGCAACATCCTCAAGTCGGGTCAGATCGGTCGCCTGGTGGCGAACAACTTCAAGTCCAGCATCGTCGATATTCCGCTGCTCGAGTCCTACCCGGACCCGAATGATCAGAGCAAGCTGATCAAGCTGGACTACCAGAAGTTCTCTCACGAGCTGGAAGAAAAGATTCGTGAGAAGTACGAGGCGCAGAATCCCAACGTCAAGGTGCATATCATCGGCTTCGCCAAGAAGGTCGGTGATCTCATCGATGGCCTGATCGGTGTGGCGCTGTTCTTTGCCGTGGCCATTGGCATCACCTTCGTGCTGCTGCTGTGGTTCACCCACTGCGTCAAGAGTACTTTGGCGGTGGTGATCACCACCCTGATCGCGGTGATCTGGCAACTCGGTCTGCTGCATACCTTGGGCTTTGGTCTCGATCCGTACTCGATGCTGGTGCCGTTCCTGGTATTCGCCATCGGTATCTCTCACGGGGTACAGAAGATCAACGGGATCGCCATGGCGTCGGGTGAGGCGACCGATGCCCTGTCTGCTGCGCGCATGGCCTTCCGTCAATTGTTCATCCCCGGCCTGGTGGCGCTGCTGTCTGACGCCGTTGGCTTCGTCACCCTGCTGTTGATCGATATCGGCGTGATCCGCGAGTTGGCCATCGGCGCATCGATGGGTGTGGCGGTGATCATCCTCACCAACCTGATCCTGCTGCCGGTGGTGATTTCCTATATCGGTATCGGCAAGCGTGCGGTGAAGAAGAGTCGCGAGGAGGCCGCCAAGGATCATCCGGTCTGGCGCGCCATTTCCAACTTCGCCCACCCGATGGTGGCACCTATCTCCGTTGTCGTTGCCGTGGTGGCATTGGCCGGTGGTGTCTGGTACGGCCAGAACCTGAAGATTGGTGACCTCGATCAAGGGGCGCCGGAGCTGCATCCGGATTCGCGCTACAACCTCGATAACGACTTCGTCATCCGCAACTACTCGACCAGCTCCGACGTCCTGGTAGTCATGATCAAGACCGGCCCCGAAGGCTGCTCTACCTATGACAGCCTGGCCGCGATGGACGAGCTGATGTGGAAGATGGAGAACACCGAGGGCGTGCAGTCGGCCATCTCCATGGTCACCGTGTCCAAACAGGTGATCAAGGGCATGAACGAGGGCAACCTGAAATGGGAAACCCTGTCGCGCAACCAGGACGTATTGAACAACTCCATCGCCCGCGCTGAAGGTCTGTACAACGCCGACTGCTCGGTGGCGCCGGTACTGGTGTTCCTCGAAGACCACAAGGCCGAGACGCTGTCGCGCGCCGTGGCTGCGGCCGAAGAGTTCGCCGCCCTGCACACCACTGACCAGCTGCAGGTGGTACTGGCGGCGGGTAACGCCGGTATCGAGGCGGCTACCAACGAAGTGATCGCGGCGTCCGAGACCACCATGCTGATCGCTGTCTACGCGGCGGTGAGCATCATGTGTCTGCTGACCTTCCGTTCGCTGGCGGCGACCCTGTGCGTGATTCTGCCGCTGGTGCTGACTTCGGTGCTGGGCAACGCACTGATGGCTTTCATGGGCATCGGCGTGAAGGTCGCCACTCTGCCGGTGATTGCGCTGGGTGTGGGGATCGGTGTCGACTACGGCATCTACATCTACAGCCGTCTAGAGACCTATCTGCGTCAGGGCATGCCGCTGCAGGAAGCCTACTACGAAACGCTGAAGTCCACCGGTAAGGCTGTGCTGTTCACCGGTGTCTGCCTGGCAATCGGTGTGGCGACCTGGATCTTCTCGGCGATCAAGTTCCAGGCCGATATGGGCTTGATGCTGACCTTCATGTTCCTGTGGAACATGATCGGTGCGATCTGGCTGCTGCCGGCTCTGGCGCGTTTCCTGATCAACACCGAGAAAATGCGCGCCAAGGCTTGATGCCTATCACGTAGAACGAAAACTGCGGCCCTTGGGTCGCGGTTTTTTATGTGCGTAGCGCCGGTATACGAGATGGCAAGCCGACTGCTGGATGGCTGCCTGGGGTAGGAGCACCGCCTCGGGGCGAATGCTTTTGTTGCCGGCGTGTATGGCCCCCGACCGTTGCAGCTGAGGTCAGGCAAGCTGCTATGGGTGTGCAGATTCGCGGCGGGGCGCCGCTCCTACAAGGGACGCGTCTGGTTCATGGCGTTTGCCCCGTCCGCCAATGTTCTGCCTTATGTAGCCCGGATGAAATCTGGGGCTTGCTCGACAAGCATATCCACGATGCCTGGTCCAGGCTTCGCGAGCGCATTCGCGACTACCAAGCACCGAGAATGCCCGGCTACTGGCCACAGCAGAGCGACCCCTCTGGCGGGGACAGTGCCATGATCGATTGGGCGGTGCGCGGCGTATCCCGGGATTAGCGCGGATACAGGGGGGGGAGCGCGCTGCTGTCTTGCGGCGTAGCAGTCGGTTCCTGCACATCGGGCAGGTTGCGAATCGCCTTCCACAGCTCCTCGCCTTGCCATTGCTGGCCAACTTCGCTGTACAGCGCGCCGTTGAGACCGTCCAGGGCGTCCGACAGCGGCACGTAGCGTGCGGCCATATCGGCGAGGGTTTCCGGTTGTTGGCGAGCCCAGGCGTCGAGGGCATGACGAGTGGCCTGGGCATCGCCGGCCTGGCAGGCACGCTTGATGTCGTCGAGCAGCGTGCGCGGGCTCGGGCCACTCTGCGCCGCGCGCTGGATCGCCGGCTGCCGGCGGGCATGCCACCACAAGCCGAAGCCGAGCAGCGTGGTCAGGCTCAGCACTGCGCAGGCCAACTGCCAGGGCCACAGTTCCGGCCCCTCGATCACCTGGGTCGTCACCATCGGCGTATTGGGTTGTTCATCGTTCTGCAGTTGCGGGTTTTCCGCGACCTGCAGCGTACGGGCGGAGAGGGTGGTGCGTTCCAGCGTGTCGGTCTGGGTGTTCCACCACAACACTTCCAGGGGCGGCAGATCGAAACTGCCGCTGCGATTGGGTACCAGCGCCTCGCGTTCTTCGCGGGTGCCGATGATGCCCGTTTCGCTCTTCTGGTCGCTCATCTGCGGCTGATCCGGGTAGCGACGCAGGCCGTCGACCTGGGTTGCCGGCAATGGTGGCAGCTGGGCGCTGGAAAGGCCGTCGACCTTGAGAATCAGGCGGCGGGTCAGGGAATCGCCAACCTGGCTCTGCTCCGGTTGTGGGTTCCAGGTTTCCGCCAGGCCCAGGGCGCGCGCCGGTAGCCAGGGCACGTCAGCCGGGTAGTCGGCCGGCTTGGGTTTGACCTGCAGCGGAATGTCCGGTGATTTGACCCGCGAGACCTTGCCGGTGCGGGGTCCAAAGGGCAGGAAATCATTGTTGCGCGAGCGGTCGACCAGGGTGGCGCTGAAGGTCTGGCCCGGGATCACCAGTTGTCCGCTGCGCTGCGGGTAGATGGCGTATTGCAGCTCGATCACGCCGTGTAGCACGCCGCCGATGCTCTTCTCGTAGGTGCGTGGTTCGCCCAGTTGCTCGACACGCGCATCCGCGATGCGCAGGGGCGTCAGGCTGCTGTCGTCGTACATGGACACCGAGTGGTAGATGCGCAGGGTCAGCACGGCCTGGGCCTGAACGTAGACGTTCTCCTGATCGAGGCTGGCATCGATGAATACTGGTGCCAGCTGTTCGCCGTTGCCGGCGCTGACGGCTGCCTCGACGTTCAGCGTGATCGGCAGGGTTTCGGCGTCTTCCAGGCGGATCGCCGGGATCGTCACCTCGCCGTTGCGGCGTGGCTGCAGGGTCAGGATCCAGCGAGTGCTGGCGCGTGGTGTATCGCCGATGCTGCTCAGGCGATTGACCTGGCGGCTGCCAAGCACCTCGAAGTCTTTATCCAGTAGGCTCAGGTCGGGTCGGCCGAAGCGGGTCGGGTCGGTCGACTCCAGCGTCAGCACCACGGTTTCGCCCTCGCTCAGGCGAGTGCGGTCGACGCTGGCGAAAAAGCCTTCGGCATGGGCCTGCCCCGCGAGCAGTAGAAGAAGCAGGAAGACCAGACGCTTCATTGATTCGAGTCCTGACGCTGTTGCTGTTCATACCAGAATTTGCGCCGCAGCAGTTCGGCCGGGTCATCCGGGATCTGCCGCAGCCATTGTTCCAGCGCTTGTCGGCGTTCCGCCGCCGTACCCAGATCGGCTTCCGTACGGGGTGGCACAACCGGCTCGGCGTCGCTCGGGGATTCACTGCTGGTGCTGGGCTGGGGGTCTTCCCCGGCGCCATTGGCGCTGCCCTGTACCTCGCTGCTTTCACTGTTCTCACCGCTACTACCCGGCTGGGTAGGCTGTGCGGCAGTACTCTCGGCGGGCTGGCCGGCCGGCGATTCATTCGGCTGTGACTGCTCGTTGGCCTGTTCCTGCTGCTCGGCCGAATCACTCTCGCCGGATTGCTGCTGATTTTCGCGCTGACGCAGTGCTTGTTCCACCAACGCTTTGTTGTGCTGGGCCGCGGCCAGCTCCGGCTGGCGCTCCAGGGCCTGCTCATAGGCATCCAGCGCTGCCTCCAGTTCGCCGGCCTTGGCCAGGGCATTACCGCGATTGTAATGATCGATGGCGCTGTCGCCCTTGGCGAAACGTTCTGCGGCGGCGGCATAATCCTCGGCCTCGTAGAGTGCCTTGCCTTGCCACTGCGGATCGACGAAGCGTTGCGCGGCCTCGGCCGGGCGTTGCGCCTGCAGCAGGCGCTGGCCCTGCTGATCGGGGCGCAGCCAGAGGTCGTCGAGTTCGAAGGCATGACTGCTCTGTGGCGGCAGCATCAGCAGCAGTGGCAGGCAGAACAGCCAGCCGCGACGACCGGCGCAGGCGGCGAGCAACAGCAGCGGTAGCAGTAGCCAGTAGCCCTGGTCGATATGGCTGTCGAGCTGTGTCGGCTCACCCGCTGCGCGCATGGCCTGCGGGCCGTCGAGCAGGCCCAGGCGACGCAGGTCTTCGTCGTCCAGGCGGCTCGCTGTGTAGCGGCCGGCATGGGCTTCAGCGGTTTCACGCAGGCCGCGCGCATCGAGGCGCGGAATCAGGATGGCGCCGCGCGAATCCTTGAGGAAGCTGCCGTCTTCCTGCACCACCGGCGCGCCTTCGCGACTGCCCACGCCGAGAATCAGCAATGGTACCGAGCGCTTTTGCAGCGCTTGCTGGATGCCGCTGCGTTCCGCTTCATCGAGGGCGCTGGTGATCAGCAACAGGCGACCCTGGCCCAGTTGCGCCTGGTCGAGCAGCTGCAGTGCACGGGCCACGGCCAGATCGGCGCGACGCCCCGGCTCCGGCATCAGCGAGGGTTTCAGCGCTTCGAGCAGGTTGCGGCTGGTGGCCAGGTCATCGGACAGCGGCACCAGGCTGTGTGCGCTACCGGCATAGACGATGATCGCCGTCTGCGCATCGCGCCGCGCTTCGAGCAGATCGAGTAGCTTGCGTCGAGTCTGTTCCAGGCGGTTGGGGCGGCCGTCGGTGGCAAGCATCTGCGGCGTCAGTTCGAGCAGAACCACCAACGGATCGGCAGGCTTCTGGTTGCTCTGTTCGACGCGCTGCCAGCTGGGGCCGAGCAGCGCCAGTACGGCCAGCAGCCAGGCCAGGCCGAGTGCCAGCCAGGGCAGCTTGCTGGAGCGGCCGCTGCCACCCTTGAGCAGCGCCTGATGGAAGGCCGCCGGCAACAGGAGTTGCCAGCGCCCGCTCTGGCGCTCGCGATGCCACAGGCGCCAGAGCAGCCAGGCCAACACAGGCACTGCCAGCAGCCACAGTGGGCGCAGCCATTCCGGCCAGAGCAGGCTCATGTACGCCTCCGCAGCCGCTGCAGCAGGTCGGGCCAGAGTACCTGACCGACCAGCAGCAGCGAGCCCAGTAGCGCCAGCGCCAGCGGCCAGGCATAGAGGGCCAGGGCCGGGCGGGCGAGGGTAGGTTGCTGGGCGACCGGCTCGAGGCGGTCCAGGGTCAGTTCGATCTGTTCCAGCTCGGCCTGATTGCGTGCACGGAAATACTCACCGCCAGTCACGTCGGTGATCGCGCGCAGGCTGGTTTCGTCCAGATCCAGGGCGCTGAAGCCGAAGCTGCCGAATGCACCGCTTTGCTGCGGATCGGCGCCGATGCCGATGGCATAGATGCGTACGCCTTCATCGGCGGCCAGTTGCGCGGCGACCATGGGGTCGATCTCGCCGCCGTTGTTGGCGCCGTCGGTGATCAGCACCAGCACACGGCTCTGCGCTGGGCGCTGGCGCAGGCGCTTGACCGCCAGGCCGATGGCATCGCCGATGGCGGTGTTCTTGCCGGCGATGCCGATCACGGCTTCGTCGAGCCAGGTGCGCACCGTGTGACGGTCGAAGGTCAGCGGTGCCTGCAGATAGGCCTGGCTGCCGAACAGGATCAGGCCCACCCGATCGCCACGGCGACCTTCGATGAAATCGCCGAGCAGGCGTTTGACCAGTTCCAGACGGCTGATTGGCTCGTCGTCCCACTGCATGTCGGCGTAATCCATGGAGCCGGAGACATCCACCGCCAGCAGCAGGTCGCGGCCGCTGGCCGGCAGCGGCAACGGTTCGCCGACCCACTGCGGGCGTGCGGCGGCGCACAGCAGCAGAAACCAGAGCAGCACCAGCGGTGCTTGTTGGCGCCAGCTGGGCAGGGCGGCGCGGGCGCGGCGCCCGCTCAGGGCCTGCAGCTCGTCGAGAAAACCGACGCGCAGCGCCGCATCGCCGCTATCGGCGGGCGGCAGCAGCAGGCGTAGCAGCCAGGGCAGCGGCGCGAGCAGAAAGACCCAGGCCCAGGCGAACTCAAACATGCTTGCGAATCCAGATGGCGATGGCCTGATCGAGCTCCACGATGGCCTTGTCGCTCAGGGTGCATTGCGGCCTGTAGCTGCCGTCGACCAGGATCATCCAGCGGGTCAGGCCGGCTGCCGGGCAGCGGTTGTCGAGAAACGCCAGCCAGGCGCGGCTGCTCAGGGTATGGCTGGCGCTCTCTGGATAGCGCTCGCGGCACAGGCGCTTGAGCAGGGCGTTGAGCTGCTGCAGCCAGGGGCCAGCCGGAGCACCGTCATAGGGTTTGCTCAAGCGTGCCAGCTCATCGAGCGCGGCCTGACGCAGTGGATCGAGTGTTTGCTCAGCCGCCACCTTGGGCGCACGTCGGCGCCAGTTGCGTAGCAAACGCCACAGTCCCCAGCCGAGCAATGGCAGCAGTACGGCCAGCACCCACCAACCTGGAGCCGGCGGCCACCAGAGAACAGGGGGCGGGTCGATCAGTGGCTGCAACTGGTCGATGGGGTTCATAGCGACTTTCTCGAATGCAGGGCGCTGAGTTGCTCCTGCAATTGCTCGACCAGTTCGAACTGGGTGCTCAGCGGCAGTAGCGGCACGCCGAGCTTCTGCGCCAGACGCTGCCAGCGTGCCTCACGGGCCTGAGCCTGGGCGCGATAGGCCTGGCGCAGATCACCGTTATGGCTGTCGAGCTCCAGCTGAGCGCCGTGCTGGGTAAAGCGCAGCAGGCCGGCGGCCGGCAGGGCGTGGTCGAGCGGATCGGACAGCGGCAGCAGCAACAGATCGGTATGGCGCGCGAGCAGGGTCAACTGCTGCTCGGCGTTATCGCTGAGGGCGCGCTCATCGCACAGTACGATCACCAGGCTGCCTGGGCGCAGTACTTCGCGAGCGCGACGCAGGGCCAGGCCGAAGTTGTCGCGGCCGGTGTTGGCCTGGCTCTCCGGGCCGAGTGCCTGGTTGGCACGGGCCAGCAGGTTGAGCAGTTGCAGCAGGCTCTGCTTGCTGCGCCGTGGTTTGACTTCGTGATGTTCGTTATCGGCGAACACCAGGCCGCCGATGCGGTCGTTATGCCCCAGCGCAGCCCAGCCGATCAGCGCTGCAGCACGCGCGGCCAGCACCGACTTGAAGCACTGGCCTGAGCCGAAGAACAGGCGCTGGCTCTGTTCGGCGATGATGAAGATGGGGCGCTCGCGCTCCTCATGGAACAGCTTGGTATGCGGCTCCTGGGTACGTGCGGTGACGCGCCAGTCGATGGTGCGCACGTCGTCGCCCGGCTGATAGACGCGCACCTGGTCGAAGTCCACGCCACGGCCGCGCAGCTTGGAGTGATGCAGGCCGATCAGCGGGCTGCGTCGCGCCGGGGTTGAGAACAATGGCACCTCATGCACTTTATGGCGCATGTCGATCAGCTCGCCGAGGGCGATATGGATGCCGGGTGTCGGGGCTGGGCTGGACATATTGGTCTCACGCCATCTTGCCGTGCTCCCTCGCCCATTTATGGGAGAGGGCTGGGGAGAGGGTGGGGCGTTTCGCTGCCCTCTCCCCCGACCCCTCTCCCGCAAGCGGGAGAGGGGAGACAAGCCTATTGCGCTGCATCAAGCCACCGCTACCACGTCGAGGATGCGCTGGATCACGCGGTCCTGATCGACGCCCGAGGCTTCCGCCTCGAAGGAGAGGATGATGCGATGGCGCAACACGTCGAACAGCACCGCCTGGATATCCTCGGGGCTGACGAAGTCGCGCCCGGCCAGCCAGGCGTGGGCGCGGGCGCAACGGTCCAGGGCGATGGAGCCGCGCGGGCTGGCGCCATAGGCGATCCAGTCGGCCAGCTCGGCGTCGAACTTGGCCGGGGTACGGCTGGCCATGACCAGTTGCACCAGGTACTCCTCCACGGCATCGGCCATGTACAGGCCGAGGATTTCCTTGCGCGCGGCGAACACCGCCTGCTGGCTCACCCGGTGCTCTGGCTTGGCCTCACCGTTGAGCGCATCGCCACGGGCCTGGGCGAGAATCTTGCGCTCCACCGCCGCGTCGGGAAAACCGATCTTAACGTGCATCAGAAAACGGTCGAGCTGCGCTTCCGGCAGCGGGTAGGTGCCTTCCTGCTCGATGGGGTTCTGCGTGGCCATGACCAGGAACAGTGGCGACAGGTCGTAGGTGCTGCGGCCGACCGACACCTGGCGTTCGGCCATGGCCTCGAGCAGCGCCGACTGCACCTTGGCCGGGGCACGGTTGATCTCGTCGGCCAGCACCAGGTTATGGAAGATCGGTCCCTGCTGGAACACGAAGCTGCCGGTTTCCGGGCGGTAGATCTCGGTGCCGGTGATATCCGCCGGGAGCAGGTCGGGGGTGAATTGTATGCGATGGAACTCGCCTTCTATGCCTTCGGCCAGTTCCTTGATCGCCTTGGTCTTGGCCAGACCGGGGGCGCCTTCGACCAGTAGATGGCCGTCGGCGAGCAGGGCGATCAGCAGGCGCTCGATGAGCTTTTCCTGGCCGAGAATCTGGGTGGAGAGAAATTGGCGTAATGCGACCAGCGCTTCACGGTGTTCCATCGTAGGGCTCTTCTGGCGGATGGGCGGGGCTTTTACTGCCGCGCGTGCAGACCGCCGACTTTAATGCATTTGCGGCTTCGGCCGCTATGTGCGGCGCGGGTCATGAACAGTCTGGCAACAGAAATGCGAGGATGTCGCCAGCGCTGAAATGACCCGCCGTCGACGAGGGCGGGTCATGTAGCCAGGTGCGACGCTATTGCCACTGCGCCAGGAGCCGGCGCTGGGTGAGCAGGGCGCTGTCCTGCGTGGTGGGAGCAAGCTGTATGGTCTGCCCCGGCAGGCATTGCGCCAGCCGAGCCACGGCCTGTGGCGTCAGCGCGCCGAGGCGCGGGTAGCCACCGATGGTTTGGCGGTCGTTGAGCAGGATGATCGGTTGGCCATCCGGCGGCACCTGCACGGCGCCCAGCGGGATGCCTTCGGAGATCATCGAACTGCGTTGGCATTGCAGCTGCGGGCCGTTGAGACGAATGCCCATGCGGTCGGCGCGCTGATCGATCAGCCATTGGCTGTTGAAGGCGTCGAACAGGCTCTGGCCGCGGAAGTCACCGATCTGCGCACCCAACACCAACTGCAGGCGCGGCGCATCCTGATACTCGGGAATGAACTCGCTGGGCATCTGCCGCGTTTCATTGGCGTTGCCGCTCCAGCCCAGAGCATCGCCGACAGCGATGGCGCGGCCATCGCCCTGCAGGCCACCAAGGCCCTCACGGAGCATGCTGGCGCAACTGCCCAGCACCAGCGGAGCCTGGAATCCACCTGGCGCTGCGAGATAGGCGCGGGCGCCCTGACGCGGCTGGGCGAAGCTCAGACGCTGGCCCTGACGCACCGCGAAGCTACGCCACGGCGCCAGCGGCTGCTCGTCCAGACGCGCGCCGAGATCGGCACCGGTCAGCGCCAGTGTGGCGTCACGGCTGCATTCGAACTCGGCGTTGCCCAGGGTGATCTCCACCACAGCGGCAGTCAGCGGGTTACCCAGCAGCCAGTTGGCCCAGCGATGGGCGATCCAGTCCAGGGCGCCGCACTGGGTCACGCCAAGGTGGCGTACGCCGAAACGGCCAGCATCCTGCAGTTGAATGAACGGGCTGCTGCGCAATACGCGCAGGCCGCCATTGATAGCGCTCATTGGCTGGCCTCCAGCGGGCTGTCGTCGCCACCCAGGCGGATGAATTCGGCGCGCTCGATGGGCACGAAACGCACCCGATCACCGGGTTGCAGCAGGCTGTAGCCTTCGATATCGCTGCCGAACAGGCGGCTCGGCGTGCGCCCGATCAGGTTCCAACCGCCGGGCGAAACCACCGGGTAGGTGGCCGTCTGTCGTTCGGCGATGCCGACGCTGCCGGCGGCGATGCGCTTGCGCGGCGTGCTCAGGCGCGGCGCGGCGAGGATTTCCTCGACCAGGCCCATGAAGGCGAAGCCGGGGGCGAAGCCCAGGGCGAATACCTGATAGGCATGGCTGCTGTGTCGGGTGATCACCTCGGCTTCGCTGAGCCCGCTGCGCCGGGCCAGCAGTTGCAGCTCCGGGCCGACGCTGCGGTCGTACCAGGTGGGCAACTGGTGTTCGCGACCGTCTTGCAGATCGGCAGGCTGCAAGCCAGCGAGTGCTTCGGCGACCTTCGCTCGTGCCTGCTCGCTGTCGAGCTGGCACAGGTCGTAGTGCAGCAACAGCGTGGTGTAGGAGGGCACGAGGTCGATCAGCGCGCCGCCGAACACTTCCTGCAGGCGCGCGCGTGCGGCCAGCATCCACGGCATGTTGGCTTCATCGATAAAGTCGAACAGGCGCAGGATCACACTATCGATGCCGGCGACTTCCAGCCGGGCGTTAGGCGCCTTCATGCCTGAACCAGGCTGTCGAAGGCCTGGCGGATGCGTTGCACGGCAGCCACCGAGCTGGCGTTGTCGCCATGCACGCACAGTGTCTGCGCGGCCAGGTGCAGTGCGCTGCCGTCGCTGGCCTGCAGGGCCTCGCCACGCGCCAGGGTGACTGCCTGGCCGACGATCACCTCGCTGTCGTGATGCACGGCCCCCGGCAGGCTGCGACTGACCAGAAAACCGGCGGCGTCGTAGGCGCGGTCGGCGAAGGCTTCGAACCACAGGGTCAGGCCGAATTCGTCGCCCAGTGCCTGGGCTGCGCTGTTGTCACGGGTGCACATCAGCATCAGCGGCAACTGGCGGTCGTACTTGGCCACGGCGCTCATCACCGCACGCAGGGTGGCGGGCTTGCGCATCATGTCCTGATACAGCGCGCCATGTGGTTTGACGTAGCTGACACGGGTCCCCTGGCTGCGGCAAATGCCTTCCAGTGCACCGATCTGGTAGAGCATCAGGTCCTCGACTTCCTGCGGCGTGCAGTCCATCGAGCGACGGCCGAAGCCGACCAGATCCTGATAGGCAGTGTGCGCACCGATGCGCACGTCGTGGGCCACGGCCAGGGCCACGGTCTTGCGCATCACGCTGGGGTCCGAGGCGTGGAAGCCGCAGGCGATGTTGGCGCAGTCGATGTAGGGCATGACCTCGGCGTCCAGGCCCATGGTCCAGGCGCCGAAGCTTTCGCCGATGTCGCAATTCAAAAGCAGGCTGTTCAAGTGAGCATCCTAATCATGAGGTGCATGGATATGGCCGGACAGCTTTGAGCTGTTCTGGGAGTTGGCCTCATTTTTCCGGCGCCGCCCAGAGGCGTCCAACTAATAAAAGCATCCGCCGGAGATAGGAAAAGCTGATGGTGTCGGGCATCGGATTTTCTGATCGCCAGACGCCGGTTTTTCCCGTTGGACAGTGCCGGCCGTCGCGCTCGACAGTGAGTCGGGTGAACGCTCCTTGGCGCCGTTCTGGTGCACCCCCGGTGTGTCCCGTACCCGGGGGCTTTTGCGTTCCTTTCGAGTCGACTCAGTACTTGGCTACCAGTCTACGGGGGAACCCCAGTGAAGACCGCACCCTGTCTGTCCGCGCTCTGCGCCTTGCTTGTCGCTATACCCATGGTTTCACCCGTGTACGGCGGCGAACGCTGGTCGATGTCGGTGGAACAGCCGGCCGGCAATTTCATCAGCCGCGTGGCGGTGGAGTTTGCCAGGAATGTTCGCCATGCCACCAATGGCCAGCTGAACATACGCGTTCACCCGAACTCCACCTTGTATCGCCGCCCTGAGGTCAAGCCTGCAGTAACCCGCGGCGATATTCAGATTGGCGATGTGTTCATGTCTGCGCTGGGCAATGAAGATCCGATCTACGAGCTGGACAGCCTGCCGTTTCTCGCCACCGACTACGAGCAGGCGCGCAAGCTCTGGGCGGTGAGCCGTGAAGCGGTGGAGCAGCGCCTGCTGGCCGATGGAGCGCGCCTGGTTTACGCGGTGCCTTGGCCGGCGCAGAGCCTGTTCAGCAATCGGCCGTTGCAGACTGTGGAGGATGTTCGCGATCTGCGTTTTCGCAGTTACAACCCGACCATCTCGCGTCTGGCCCATTTGCTCCATGCGCAGCCGACGACCATCAATACCGAGGACGTACCGCAAGCCTTCCGCGACGGCCAGGTGGACATCATGCTCACTTCCAGCGCTACAGGCATGGACCTGCGCGCCTGGGACTTCGTCTCGCATTTCTATGACGTACGCGCCTTCATCCCGAAGAACATCGTTATCGTCAACGAGCGTGCCTTCCAGCGTCTACCCGAAGCCCAGCGTAGCGCCTTGCTGCATGCCGGTGAACGGGCCGAGCGGGCAGGGTGGGAGTTGTCGTGGGCCTTGACCGGTTATCAGACGCGGATGCTCGCCAGGCACGGCATGACCGTGGTGCAGAACATTGACCCGCAATTGCGCCGGAAGCTGACCGAAGTCGGCCAGCAGATTACCGAGGAGTGGCTGGCGCGTGCCGGCGATGAGCATGCGCAGATCATCGAGGCGTATCTCGACGGGCAGCCACGTTAGGCCGCCTGCGCGAATGCCCGGTCGGCATCGCGACCGGGCTCTCACAGCACTCAGGCCAGGCGGAACTGCCTGGCGCTGCGCCCCAGTGCATCGACCTGGGATGACAGCCCATCGGTATGGCCGTCCAGGGTGTGGCGCAGGTCCTTGCTCTGCCCGGTGTGCACGTTGATGGTTTCCATCTTGTCGGCGATGTCCTCGGTGGTGGTGGAGACTTCCTCGATGGCCACCACGACCTGGTTCATCTCGCCGGTCAGGCGCTCCATCGCCGAGGTGATGGAGCTGATGGCGTCGGCCACCTGAGCAGCATGTCGCTCGCTGTCGGCGGCCAGGTTCAGGCCATTGCTCATGAGTTGGTGCATGTGTCGGGTCTGTTGCTGGAACTCGCCGACGATGGCGCTGATGTCGGTGGTTGCCGAGACCGTCTTCTGCGCCAGCGAGCGCACTTCATCGGCCACCACCGAGAAGCCGCGGCCAGCGTCACCCGCCCGGGCTGCCTCGATTGCCGCGTTGAGGGCGAGCAGGTTGGTCTGATCGGCGAGGCTGTTGATCACATCGACGATGCCGTTGACCCGCGCGCTGCTCTGGCCGAGGGCATCGACCTGGCTGTGAGTGTCCTGAATCAGCTGCGCCAGGCGACTCATGCTGTCGACGCTGGCGGCGATCACTTCGCCGCCGTTACGCGCGGCATCGTAGGCGCTGGTGGTGGCAGTGCCGACTTGCGCCGTACGCTGCGCCATGTCGTTGAGGGTGGCGCTGATCTGGTGCGAGGCCGAGGCGGCCTGCTCGGTCTGCATTTCCACCTGGGTGCTGTTGTCACCCAACTGACGCATGGCATCGCCCAGGTGATGGTGCAGGCGGCTCAGCTCGCCGTTGGCACGCACCACTTCGGCAACGATACCGCCGATGCCCTGGATCATGCGGTTGGCGGCGTCGGCTAACTGGTTGAATTCGTCACGCGGGTTGCTGCCCACCGGCAGCTTGCCGGTGAGATCGCCGGAGGCGACCTGAGTGAGCAGTTGAATGACGTTGCGCAGGCGGCTGACCAGAGTGCGCGAAGCCTGCAGCAGGGTGAAGCAGAGCAGGGCGGCAACGGCGAGGAAGCTCAGCCCCATCATCCACAGTGCGGACAGGCGGGCCTGCTCGGCTTCCTGGGTGCGGCGCAACAACAGGCCGCTCTGCAGCGCCTGCGCTTGTTCGTCGATGCGCGTCTGCAGTTGCTCGCCCAGTTGGCGCAGGCGCTGATTGGTGGCGTTGATGCGCTCGATGTTGCCATGGATATCAGTGAACGCCTGGGCATAGCCTTGCACGTTCTTGCCGATCGGTGTGTCCTGCCATTCGAGATCCGCGATCTGTTCCTGCAGTTTGCCGATGGCCGTCAGAGCAATCTGGGCGAACGCCGGGTCGAAGGTCGACAGATAGTCACGCTGGCTGCTCAGGGCACTGGTAATGAAGGGTTTGATCAGGTCGAAACTGATCGCCTCCAGGGCCTTGCCTCTTTCCGTCAGGGTTTTACGCTGGCCCTCGAAGGGGGTCAGACCCAGGGCTTGATTGAAGCTCAGCCACTGGCGCTGTTGGGTCAGTTCCTCCAGTAGCACGGCCTGGATCTGCTGGGCGTGTTGCAAGGTGGCGTCGTCTTCCAGTGCCTGGGCTTGCGTCAACAGTTGTCCGATGAGTTCTTGCAGCTCATTGAGACCGTTGTCGAACGCTGCTTGCAGGTCGGGGGTGATCTGTTGGCGCAGTGCGTTCTGTTGCCACCAGTGGTTCATCAACTGGGTACTGGCGCTGGCATAGGCTGCCGCCTGTTCCCTCGCCTGTAAGGCACTGCTGACGCGATGGTTGGCCCATAACGAGGCGGCCGCCATCAGAATCAGGCTGATCAGGGTGAGCGCGATAAGGGCGCGGAATTTTTGTTGCCAGGACAGTAAAAAGCTCACGATAACGCCTCGCCATCTTCTTCAGGATGATTCTCAGGAATCGGCAAGTTGTCATACAACTTGATTAAAAGTCTATGGCCTTCTTGCTTCCCGAGAAATGCAAACGGGGCCGTAATGGCCCCGTCATCTGGTTGAAGTGCTTACCAGAGCGCCAGGGTGTAGCTGAGAATCAGGCGATTCTCGTCGAGATCGTTACCGAAATTGGAGCGAACGGTGGCGTTACGCCATTTCAGCCCCAGGTTCTTCAGCGGACCGTTCTGCACCACGTAGGCGATATCGGTATTGCGTTCCCATTCCTTGCCTTCGCTGTTGCGGCCGGCGACCTCGACGTTGTCACCGGAGATGTAGCGGGTCATGAAGGTCAGGCCGGGGATGCCGATGCTGGCGAAGTTGTAGTCGTAGCGCACCTGCCAGGAGCGTTCTTCGACGTTGGCGAAGTCGTTGATCTGCACGAAGTTGACCAGGAACGGATCGCTGCTGGCGATGTACGGGAACGGATCGTCACCGCTCATGCGCTGGTAGCCGGCGCCGACGGCGTGGCCGCCCAGGCTGTAGGTGAACATGGCGCCGAAGGCCTTGTTGTCGAGGTCGCGGAAGTTGCCGTCCTCACGGCTTTGCGAGTAGCGCAGGTCGGTTTTGAACGACTGGCCATCGCCCAGCGGCATTACGTGCACCAGCGTGCCGTAGTACTGCTGGTAGATATCCTCGAGGGTGCCGTAGTGCAGGCCGGCGGTCAGTTGCGGGGTGATCTTGTACTCGCCGCCACCGAACACGAAGGAATCACTGCTGCCGCCGATGCGGTTGCCGGTCATCTCGGTGTAGTCGGTGGAGCTGTTGGCCTTGATGCGGTTGATCTTGCCGCCCTGCAGGGTCAGGTTGTCGATTTCCTGAACATTCAGCAGTGCACCCTGGAAGGTCTGCGGCAGCAGACGCGAGTCATTGGCCGAGACGATCGGGCTGCGAAAGTGCAGGGCGCCAGCTTTCAGTGTGCTGTTGGAGACCTTCACCTTGGCGGTCAGGCCGAGCTTGGAATACTCATCCTGCGAGCCGCCGGAGCCATCGGCCGGCAGCAGGCCGCTGCCAGCGGTGCCATCACCTGAGTCGAGTTTCACACCGAGCATCCCCAATGCATCGATACCGAAACCGACGGTGCCCTCGGTGTAGCCGGACTCCATGCGCAGCAGAAAGCCCTGCGCCCATTCCTCGGCCTTGTCACGGGCGCCGCTCTGGCGGAAGTCACGGTTGAAATAGAAGTTGCGCATCTCGACGCTGGCCTTGCTGTCAGCGATGAAATCGGCATGTGCGATGCTCGGCAGGCCGCCGCCGAGCAGCAGCGCGGATGCCAATGGGTAATGGGGTTTCATGGTGCAGTGTCTCCTGTTGGGAGCGCGCAGCCGACGAGAGCAGCTGCTTGGCAGAGCGCGTTTTGAATGATGTTGTTGTGGTCTGCGCAGAGCGCGGCGCCATTCTTCAAAGCGTTGTTCGGCGGCGTCCAACGAGAAAAAACAGGGGGCCAGCGATAGGAAAATTCATCGGCTGGGCGAAAAACCTCTGGCATACAACCTGCTACGCCTGAGGCTGCGTGGGCGCTGCCAATCAGCCCCTGAGAAGAACATTGCGAAGAGGCGTTACGGCATGAATCTGAGATTTCTCGAGACCTTCGTCTGGGTGGCACGGCTCAAGAGCTTCCGCCTGACAGCCGAGAAGCTGTTCAGCACCCAGGCGTCCATTTCCAGCCGTATCGCTGCGCTCGAGGATGAACTCGGCACACGTCTTTTTCTGCGTGATTCCAAGGGCGTATCGCTGACCCCGGAAGGGCAGAAGGTGCTCGAATATGCCGAGCGCATGATCGACACCATGCAGGCCTTGAAGCAGTCGATCAGCGATACTGGCAACATCCAGGGGCGTATTCGCGTCGGCGCGATGGATACCGTCATTCACACCTGGTTGAGTCCGTTCGTAACACGGGTGATGGAGCGCTACCCCGCGGTGGAGATCGAACTGACCGCTGACACCGCGCGCAACCTCAACGAGCAATTGCTCAAGGGCTATCTGGATATCGTGTTCCAGACCGACATGGTCAACGGCGACAGCGTGCGCAATCTGGAACTGGCTGCCTTTCCGGTGCGCTGGATCGTCCCGACCGGTTCGCTGTACCACCGCAGCTACGCTTCGATGGAGGAGCTGGCGCGTGAGCGCATCATCACCTTCTCGAAGAATTCGCGGCCGCATCAGGACATTCTCAACCTGCTGCATGCCGGCAGCGTCAGTGCGCCACGCATCAATTGCGTCAACTCCATCGCCGCGATGACGCGTCTGGTGCGCGACGGGTTCGGTATCGGCGCGCTGCCGCCAGCGCTGGTGCATGACGAACTCAAGCAAGGCCTGCTGACCATTCTCGACGAGGTTCCCGAGCCGCCGCCCTTGCCGGTGGTCGCCACCTGGCGTACAGGCGTGGGGCTGGAACTCAGCGAAGACATCATCGCCCTGGCCTGCGAGGCACTGGATGTCTACGCCGAGGAAATGGGCGAGGCCTGCATGGCGCGAGTCGCGCCAGCCCCGGAACAGCAGAGCGCCTGATTACCTCCACTCAGCTGTCTGCGGGCCCTTCAATGGCTGCCCGCTGCTGGTGCGTTTGTCGCGAAAACGCCCCTTTTCATCCCATAACGATTTCCGATCATGCGCCTCCGGTTTTTCTAGTTGGACAGGGTAGGGCGATGCGCTGAGACTCGAAATCGTCTTCCAGCCGCGCCTTGCGGCGCACAAAAAATAATGAACAGGAGAGCACCATGAAAAGCATCGCATCGCGTTTCGCCATTACCGCTCTGGCTTGCGCACTGGGCTTCGGCGCCCAGGCCGCCGAGCGCTGGAACATGACCGCCGAGAATCCCGATGGCAACTTCATCACCACCGTGGCCAAGGAGTTCGCGCAGGATGTGGAAAAAGCCAGTAACGGCGAACTGGTTATTCGCGTGCACGCCAACTCGGTGCTGTTCAAGCGCCCCGAGGTCAAGCGTGCCGTACAGACCGGCCAGGTGCAGGTGGGCGACGTACTGATGTCGGTGCTGGGTAACGAAGATCCGATCTTCGAAATCGACAGCGTGCCGTTTCTGGTGCGCAACTACGAGCAGGCCCAGGCCCTGTGGGACGCGAGCCGCCCGGCTGTGGAAGAGCGCCTGGCCAAACAGGGCATCAAGCTGCTGTACGCCATGCCCTGGTCGCCGCAGAGCATCTTCACCAAGACGCCGATCGCGAGCATGGATGACTTCAAGGGCATGAAGTTTCGTGCCTACAACCCGGCCACTTCGCGCATGACCGAATTGATGGGCGCAGTGCCGACCGTGATCCAGACCGGCGAAATACCGCAAGCCTTCAGCACCGGCATGATCAACGGCATGCTCACCTCGCCGACCACAGGTGTGGACTCCCAGGCCTGGGACTTCTCCTCCTACTACTATGACGTCAAGGCGTTCATTCCGAAGAACTTCGTCATCGTCAACGCGCGTGCCTTCGCCCGCCTGCCGGAAGCGACCCAGGCGGCCGTACTGGCTGCTGCTGAGCGTGCCGAAAAACGTGGCTGGGCGATTGCCCAGGAAAAGACCAGTGAGCTGGTCAAGACCCTGGCCGACAATGGCATGCAGGTATCCGAGCAGGCCCCGGCGGCGGTGGAGAGCGGCTTCGAGCAGATCGGCCAGAGCATGACCGATGAGTGGCTCAAGCGTGCTGGTGCCGATGGCAAGGCGATTCTCGACACCTACCAGCCGTGACTCTGCTGCCCGCCGCGCTGGTTGCGGCGGGCTTTTCTCGTGGCTTGACCAGGGAGCCCGTTGTTAATGACCCCACTGCACAAGCTCTACACCCTGTCCGGATGGTTGTCCGGCGTGTTTCTCGTCCTGATCTGTGTACTCGTCGTGGCACAGATCGTCGCCCGCCAACTGGGCACCATGGTGCCCGCCGCCGATGAGTTCGCCGCCTACGCGATGGCTGCGTCGGGCTTTCTCGCCTTGCCCTATGCACTGCAGCGCGGCGCGCACATCCGTGTGGAACTGCTGTTGCGCCTGCTGCCCGCTGGCGGTCGCCGTGTAGTCGATGTATTGGCCACGCTGGTCGGGTTGGGGATCGCCACCTATATGGCCTGGTACTGCGCGTTGTTCGTTCTGGAGTCCTACGAGTTCAAGGAAGTGTCGTCCGGTCTGTTGCCGATTCCCATGTGGTTGCCGCAGCTGCCGATGTTGCTTGGCACGCTGATTCTGGTGGTGGCCATGGCCGAGCGCCTGGTGCTGAGCTGTCAGGGCAAACGCTTCGAAGCTGCCGAAGCCGGTACGGCGATGAGCGAGTGAGCCTGCGGGCTCGACCCCTAATTGCGGCCATCGCCGCACTGCATTCGTGAGTGAACCCGTGGACTACACAATTATTACAATCACCCTGCTGCTGGCGCTGTTCGTTCTGCTTGGCGGCGGCGTCTGGGTTGCCCTGTCATTGCTTGGCGTCGGCATCATCGGCATGGAGCTGTTCGGCGGTGCGCCGGCCGGCTCGATCCTCGCTTCCATCAGTTGGGCTTCCAGTGCCAGCTGGACACTGACGGCGCTGCCGCTGTTCATCTGGATGGGCGAGATTCTCTATCGCACGCGTCTTTCCGAAGACATGTTCAACGGTCTGGCGCCGTGGATGCGGGGCCTGCCTGGGCGGCTGCTGCACGTCAACGTGTTCGGCTGCGGCCTGTTCGCCGCGGTCAGTGGCTCTTCCGCTGCCACCGCTGCCACCATCGGCCGTATCTCTCTGCCCGAGCTGAAGTCGCGCGGCTACCCGGAATCCATCGCCATGGGCTCGCTGGCTGGTGCCGGCACGCTAGGTTTGCTGATTCCGCCGTCGATCATGATGATCGTCTATGGCGTGGCGGCACAGGTATCGATCTCGCGTCTGTTCATCGCCGGCATTCTGCCGGGCCTGCTGCTGCTGGCGATTTTCAGCGGTTATCTGATGCTCTGGTCTGCCTGCAATCGCAGCAAGCTGCCGGAGGAGGGCGAGCGCCTGCCGTTCATGGAAAAACTGCGCCGAGCCAAACTGCTGATTCCGGTGCTGGGCCTGATCGTCGCGGTGATTGGTTCGATCTACGGCGGCATCGCCACGGCCACCGAGGCAGCGGCAGTGGGGGTGGTCGGTGCGCTGCTGATCGCGCTGCTCTCGGGGTCGCTGACCCGGGAAACCTTCATGGCCAGCCTGATGGGCGCGGTGTGCACCTCGTGCATGATCTTCTTCATCCTGCTCGGCGCGGCCTACCTGACCTCGGCCATGAGCTTCACCGGCCTGCCGGCGGCGCTGGCCGATTGGATCATCGCCAAACAGCTGTCGCCGTACCTGTTGCTGCTGGCGCTGACGTTGTTCTTCATCGCCCTGGGCTGCTTTCTCGACGGCATCTCGATCATCCTGCTGACCACTGCAGTGATTCTGCCGGCGGTGCAGGCTGCCGGGATCGATCTGCTGTGGTTCGGCATCTTCGTCATCCTGGTGGTGGAAATGGCGCAGATCACCCCGCCGGTGGGTTTCAACCTGTTCGTCATCCAGAACCTCACCGGGCGCAACCTGGGCGCGGTGGCGCGTGCCAGCTTTCCGTTCTTCCTCCTGCTGGTGCTGGCGGCGATCCTGATCACCTTGTTCCCGCAGATCGTGCTGGCGCTGCCTCAAGCGATGCGCGGCACCTGATCTCTCTCCCTGGCCCGCTCGCGCTGCGCTGGCGGGCCATGGCTTTTTCTTTTTGCACCGTGCCGGTGCAGCCTTGAAAGAAAATGTCGCAGCGCCGCAAGCGGTTGCGGGTCATCCCTCGTTAAGCTCGCTGGCTATATGTGACCAGTCGGTCGCTCCCTTCACGCCGGTCCGCATGCGACTTGCAAGTGTCATCGTCGCTTCATGGACTAACGTTGAACTAACACCTTACGACAGCGATCCAGACCTCCTGTCGAACCACCAGCCCAATGGAGCAAAACCATGGCGTTCTTTACGGCGGCCAGCAAAGCCGACTTCCAGCACCAACTGCAAGCGGCCCTGGCACAGCACGTGAGTGAGCAGGCGCTGCCACAAGTAGCCCTATTCGCCGAACAGTTCTTCGGCATCATCGCCCTCGAGGAGTTGACCCAGCGGCGTTTGTCTGATCTGGTCGGCTGCACCCTGTCGGCCTGGCACATGCTGGAGCATTTCGATCACGCCAAGCCGCAGGTGCGCACTTTCAACCCCGATTACGAGAAGCACGGCTGGCAGTCCACCCACACCGCGGTGGAAATCCTGCATGGCGACATCCCGTTCCTGGTCGACTCGGTGCGCATGGAGCTCAATCGCCATGGCTACAGTATCCACACCCTGCAGAACAGCGTGTTCAGCGTGCGCCGTGACAAGAATGGCCAACTGCTGGAAATTCTCCCGCGTGGTACCCAGGGCGAGGGTGTGCTGCAGGAAGCGCTGATGTTCCTGGAAATCGACCGTTGCTCCAGCTCCGCCGAACTGAAAACCCTGGAGAGGGCCATCCACGAAGTCTTCAGCGATGTGCGCATGAGCGTCGCTGACTTCCAGCCGATGAAGGCCAAGGCGCGCGAGCTGCTGGCCTGGCTGGATCGCGCCAAGCTCAAGGTAGACAAGGCCGAACTGGATGAAATCAAGGTCTACCTGAACTGGTTGCTGGACAACCACTTCACCTTCCTCGGTTACGAGGAATTTACCGTCGCCCCGACCGCCGATGGCGGCAGCATGGTCTACGACGAGAAATCCCTGCTGGGCCTGTCCAAACGCCTGCGCACCGGATTGTCCGCCGAGGAGCTGCACATCGAGCCTGAGGCGGTGGCCTACCTGCGCGAGCCGCAGCTGTTGTCCTTCGCCAAGGCTGCAGTGCCGAGCCGTGTGCATCGTCCGGCCTATCCGGATTTCGTTTCCATCCGCGAGCTCGATGCCAAGGGCAACGTGGTCAAGGAATGCCGCTTCATGGGCCTGTACACCTCGGCGGTGTATGCCGAGAGCGTATGGAACATCCCCTATATCCGCCGCAAGGTGGACGTGATAAAGCAGCGTTCGGGCTTCGACAGCAGTGCCCACCTGGGCAAGGAACTGGCCCAGGTACTGGAAGTGCTGCCGCGTGACGACCTGTTCCAGACCCCGGTGGACGACCTGTTCAATACCGCGCTGTCCATCGTGCAGATCCAGGAGCGCAACAAGATTCGCGTGTTCCTGCGCCGCGATCCCTACGGCCGCTTCTGCTACTGCCTGGCCTACGTGCCGCGCGACGTCTACTCCACCGAAACCCGGATGAAGATCCAGCAGGTGCTGATGGAGCGCCTGCAGGCCACCGATTGCGAGTTCTGGACCTTCTTCTCCGAGTCGGTGCTGGCGCGCGTGCAGTTCATCCTGCGCGTCGACCCGAAGAACAAGACCCAGATCGACCCGGTGCGTCTGGAGAAGGAAGTCATCCAGGCCTGCCGATCGTGGAAGGACGACTACGCCAGCCTGATGGTCGAAAGCCTCGGCGAAGCCCAGGGCACCAACGTCCTGGCCGAGTTCCCCGGCGGCTTCCCGGCCGGTTACCGCGAGCGTTTCGCCCCGCACTCGGCGGTGGTGGACATGCAGCACCTGCTCAGCCTGAGCAATGACAAACCGCTGGTGATGAGCTTCTACCAGCCATTGGCCCAGGCAGGGCAGCAACTGCACTGCAAGCTGTATCACGCCGACACGCCGCTGCCGCTGTCCGACGTGCTGCCGATTCTGGAGAACCTCGGCCTGCGCGTGCTAGGCGAGTTCCCCTACAAGCTGCGCCGCAATGACGGCCGCGAGTTCTGGATTCACGACTTCGCCTTCACCTACGCCGAAGGCCTGGACGTCGACATCCAGCAGCTCAACGACACCCTGCAGGACGCCTTCATTCACATCGTCGGCGGCGATGCCGAGAACGATGCATTCAACCGCCTAGTGCTGACCGCCGCCATGCCCTGGCGTGAAGTGGCGCTGCTGCGTGCCTACGCGCGCTACCTGAAGCAGATCCGCCTGGGCTTCGACCTCAGCTATATCGCTGCGACTCTGATCAACCACGCCAACATCGCCAAGGAGCTGGTGCGCCTGTTCCGCACCCGTTTCTACCTCGCGCGCAAGCTCGCCGCCGAGGATCTGGAAGACAAGCAGCAGAAGCTTGAACAGGCCATCCTCGCCGCGCTGGACAACGTCGCCGTGCTCAACGAAGACCGCATCCTGCGTCGCTATCTGGACCTGATCAAAGCCACCCTGCGTACCAACTTCTTCCAGACCGACGCCAGCGGCGCGGCCAAGTCCTATTTCAGCTTCAAACTCAGCCCGCGCCTGATTCCGGAGATTCCGCGTCCGGTGCCGAAGTTCGAAATCTTCGTCTACAGCCCGCGCGTCGAAGGCGTGCACCTGCGCTTCGGCGACGTGGCCCGTGGCGGTCTGCGCTGGTCGGATCGTGAAGAGGACTTCCGTACCGAAGTGCTCGGCCTGGTCAAGGCGCAGCAGGTAAAGAACGCGGTTATCGTGCCGATGGGCGCCAAGGGCGGCTTCGTACCGCGCAAGATGCCGGTCGGCGGCTCGCGTGACGAGGTGATGGCCGAGGGCATCGCCTGCTACCGCATCTTCATCAGCGGCCTGCTGGACATCACCGACAACCTCAAGGAAGGTGAGGTGGTGCCGCCGCAGAACGTGGTGCGCCATGATGCCGACGACCCCTATCTGGTGGTGGCGGCGGACAAGGGCACCGCGACCTTCTCCGACATCGCCAACGGCATCGCTGCCGAGTACGGCTTCTGGCTCGGCGACGCCTTCGCCTCCGGCGGTTCGGCCGGTTACGACCACAAGGGCATGGGCATCACCGCCAAGGGCGGCTGGGTCTCGGTGCAGCGCCACTTCCGCGAGCGCGGCATCGACGTGCAGAAGGACAACGTCACCGTGATCGGCATCGGCGACATGGCCGGCGACGTGTTCGGCAACGGCATGCTGCTGTCGGACAAGCTGCAGCTGGTGGCCGCCTTCAACCACATGCACATCTTCATCGATCCGAACCCGGATGCGGCCAAGAGCTTCGCCGAGCGCAAGCGTCTGTTCGACTTGCCGCGTTCGAGCTGGGCCGACTACGACAGCAAGCTGATCTCCGAGGGCGGCGGCATCTTCCTGCGCAGCGCCAAGAGCATCGCCATCACCCCGCAGATGAAGGCGCGCTTCGATATCGCCGCCGACAAGCTGGCGCCCACCGAGCTGCTCAACGCGCTGCTCAAGGCACCGGTCGACCTGCTGTGGAATGGCGGTATCGGCACCTACGTCAAATCCAGCAAGGAAAGCCACGCCGACGTCGGCGACAAGGCCAACGACGCGCTGCGCGTGGACGGACGTGAACTGCGCGCCAAGGTGGTGGGCGAGGGCGGCAACCTGGGCATGACCCAGCTTGGCCGTGTCGAGTTCGGCCTGCATGGCGGCGCCAGCAACACCGACTTCATCGACAACGCCGGTGGTGTGGACTGCTCCGACCACGAGGTGAACATCAAGATCCTGCTCGGCGAGATCGTCTCTGGTGGCGACATGACCGAGAAGCAGCGCAACAAGCTGCTGGCCGAGATGACCGACGATGTGTCCGAGCTGGTGCTCGGCAACAACTACAAGCAGACCCAGGCGCTGTCCCTGGCCGAGCGCCGCGCCCGCGAGCGCGTCGGCGAGTACAAGCGCCTGATGAACGCGCTGGAAAGCGCCGGCAAGCTGGACCGCGCCCTGGAGTTCCTGCCGTCGGACGAGGAGCTCAATGAGCGCGCCACCAACGGCCAGGGCCTGACCCGGCCGGAGCTGTCGGTGCTGATTTCCTACAGCAAGATCGACCTCAAGGAGTCGCTGCTCAAGTCCCTGGTGCCGGACGACGATTACCTGGCGCGCGAGATGGAGACCGCCTTCCCGCCAATCCTCACTGAGAAGTTCGGCGACGCCATGCGCCGTCACCGCCTCAAGCGCGAAATCGTCAGCACGCAGATCGCCAACGACCTGGTCAACCACATGGGCATCACCTTCGTGCAGCGTCTGAAGGAGTCCACTGGCATGAGCGCGGCCAACGTCGCCGGTGCCTACGTCATAGTGCGTGATCTGTTCCGCCTGCCGCACTGGTGGTCGCAGATCGAGGCGCTGGACTACAAGGTCTCGGCCGATCTGCAACTGCAGTTGATGGACGAGCTGATGCGCCTGGGCCGCCGCGCCACGCGCTGGTTCCTGCGCAGCCGCCGTAACGAGCTGGACGCCGCGCGCGACGTGGCGCATTTCGCACCGCGCATCGAAGCGCTGGTCGGCCGCCTGGACGAACTGCTCGAAGGCCCGGCCCGCGAGCAGTGGCTGGCGCGCTATCAGAGCTTCGTCGAAGCCGGCACGCCGGAAGAGCTGGCCCGCGTGGTCGCCGGCACCAGTCATCTGTACACCTTGCTGCCGATCATCGAAGCAGCGGACGTCACTGGCAAGGATGCCAGTGAAGTGGCGACTGCCTACTTCGCCGTTGGCGGCTCCCTGGAGCTGTCCTGGTACCTGCAGCAGATCACCAATCTGCCGGTGGAGAACAACTGGCAGGCGCTGGCCCGCGAGGCCTTCCGTGATGATCTGGACTGGCAGCAGCGTGCGATCACCGTGTCGGTGCTGCAGATGGCCGATGGTCCGCAGGAAATCGAAGCGCGCGTGGCCCTGTGGCTCGACCAGCATCAACGCCTGGTCGACCGCTGGAAGGCGATGCTGGCCGAGCTGCGTTCGGCAACCGGCACCGACTACGCCATGTACGCGGTGGCCAACCGCGAGCTGATGGACCTGGCGCAAAGCGCCTGAGCCGTGCGCTTAAATAAAAGAGCCCCGCCAAGTGCGGGGCTTCTTTTTGTGGGGCGGTATTCGCAGGCTTTCGTCGCTCGGATGCAATTCCGGGGGCGCCGTTTCCCGGATTGCATCCGGGATACCACGCCGTTATCGGTGCGCGCAGCGCACCCTACGGTGCTGCCATGGGCGACGGGTAGGGTGCGCCGTGCGCACCGCCATGCTCCGGATCAGCGCAACATCTGTTCGACCAGGCGCTTCTCTTCGGAGAGTTCGCGCTGACGGGCATCGATGCGCGAGGCCAGCTGGAAGTTGTTGCTGGCACGGCGCTTGGCGAAGTCCAGCTGCTCGATGGCCTGGTTGTAGTCGCCGACCAGGGCGAAGAACTCCGCGCGTGCCTGGTGCAGGCCGATGGTATTGCCACTCAGGCCACGCACCTCGGCGACCTGGTACCAGACGTCCGGGTCCTTTGCGCGAGTCTTGAGCAGATTGTCCAGGGCGCGCTCGGCATCGGCGATGCGTTGCTGCTTGAGCAGCAGATCGACGCGAGCCTGCTGCAATGGGTAGTTGCTCGGGTAGAGGGTGAACATGCGCTCCAGACGTCGCTCGGCAGCGTCCAGGCGGTTGGCCGCCATATCCAGCTCGATCTGCGCCAGGTTGTAGGTGATATCGTCCGGGGTCTTGCTCAGCAGCGGCGCCAGGGTTTCACCGGCTTCGGCGAGTTGGCCGGTTTTCATCTGCGCCAGTACCAGGCCGTAGCGTGCGGCGTCGAGGCCAGGGTTCTCGTCGAGCATGGCGCGAAAGCGCTTGGCCGCAACGCCCGGCGTCTCTTCGTAGGTCAGTTGCACGCGGGCGCGCATCAACTGGTAGCGCAAGCTATCTTCGCGGCCAGTGGCCGGGTACTGCTCGGCGCGGTTGCGGGTGTCGGCAATACGCGATTCCGACACCGGGTGGGTGAGCAGGAATTCCGGCGGGCGGGCGTCGTAACGGTACTGACGCATCAGCCGTTCGAACATCAGCGGCATGGCGCGTGGGTCGTAGCCCGCCTTTTCCAGGTTGACCAGGCCGATGCGGTCGGCCTCCTGTTCGTTCTGCCGGGAGAAACGCCGTTGTTCCTGAATGGCAGCGGCCTGGGTCGACATGATGGTGGCGATGCCCGCATCACCAGCACCTGCAGCAGCGGCGACGATACCGGCAAGCATGGCGGCCATCAGCGGCAGTTGCATGCGTTGCTGGGCTTCGACGCCACGGGCGAAGTGGCGCTGCGACAAGTGCGCCAATTCGTGCGCCATGACCGAGGCGTACTCGGCTTCGGTCTGGGCATAAAGGAACAGGCCACCGTTGACCCCGACGATCCCGCCGGGGGCGGCGAAGGCGTTGAGCTGCGGGCTGTTGAGCAACACGAACTCCAGGCGGCGGTCCTGCAGTTGGCTGGTTTCCGACAGACGATAGACGCTGGTCTCGACGAAATCCTTCAGTTGCGGATCGTCCAGTTGTGAAACCTGTCCACGCAGCAGGCCGAGCCAGGCACGGCCGAGCTGGTGTTCTTGCTGGGGCGAGACGATCGAGGAGCTGGCGTCGCCTAGCGACGGCAGGTCACTGGCACCCGTGTGGGCGGCGAACAGGCAGGCCAGCGTCAGCAGGGTGGGGCGCAGAAAAGTCATGCACTCAGGGCTCTCGGGAGGCAAAGGCGTTACTGTAGCCGGCCAGCTACCGCGCTGGCCAGGGTTGTGGCGGCTTGGGTATCCTAGCCGACCTATCAGGAGTAGATGATGACAGACGTACCGGCTTTCGATGCTGAACTCGATGCCTGTGGGCTGAACTGCCCGCTGCCCTTGCTCAAGGCCAAGCTCGAACTCAATCGCCTGGCCAGTGGCGCGGTGCTCAAGGTCAGCGCCACTGACGCCGGCTCGCAGCGCGACTTTCGCGCCTTCGCCAGCCTGGCCGGGCATGCGCTGCTGCATGAAGAGCTCGAGGCAGGCATTTACCGCTATTGGCTGCGCAAGGCCTGAACAGCTGTTGCAGCTTGAAACATATCCCCGTAGTCATTCATGCGCGGCGTGCGCCATTTTTCATATGGCGGGCGTAGTGAAAGAACCGGCATTTCTCTGCGTTAAGGAATTCTGATGGTCAAGGTTTTGCGTAGTTGGCTGCATCGTTACTTCTCCGACGAACAGGCGGTGGTGTTGGCGGTGCTGTTGGTGCTGGGTTTTGCCGTGGTGCTGACGCTGGGCGGCATGCTCGCGCCGGTGCTGACCGGCCTGGTGCTGGCCTTTCTCATGCAGGGGCTGGTCAACGGTTTGGAGCGCCTGAAGGTGCCGCAGGTGCCGGCGGTCTGGCTGGTGTTCACCCTGTTCATGGGCGGCCTGACGGTGTTTATGCTGGTGCTGATGCCGCTGCTCTGGCAGCAGTTGAGCACGCTGTTCAATGAACTGCCGCGTATGGCCGCCGAATGGCAATCGGTGTTCCTGCTGCTGCCGGAGCGTTACCCGAACCTGATCACCGACGCGCAGGTCGTGCAACTGATCGACAGCATGCGCGGCGAAGCTGGCAAGTTCGGCCAGTGGGCGCTGTCGTTCTCCCTGTCCAGCCTGCCGATGCTGGTCAGCGTGATGATCTACCTGGTACTGGTGCCGATCCTGGTGTTCTTCTTCCTCAAGGACCGCGAGCAGATCGGCCAGTGGTTTCGCAGCTACCTACCGCGCGAGCGCTCACTGATTACCCAGGTGGCGCAGGAAATGAACCAGCAGATCGCCAACTACATCCGTGGCAAGTTCATCGAGATCATCATTTGCGGGGTGGTCACCTACATCGCCTTCGCTTACCTGGGCCTCAACTACGCCGCGCTGCTGGCGCTGCTGGTCGGCCTGTCGGTGGTGGTGCCTTATATCGGCGCGGTGGTGGTGACCGTGCCGGTGGCACTGATCGGCTTGTTCCAGTGGGGCTGGAGCGATCAGTTTCTCTACCTGATGGTGGTCTACGGCATCATCCAGGCGCTCGATGGCAACGTGCTGGTGCCGCTGCTGTTCTCCGAGGCGGTGAACCTGCATCCGGTGGCGATCATTTGCGCCGTGCTGCTGTTCGGCGGGCTGTGGGGCTTCTGGGGCGTGTTCTTCGCCATTCCGCTGGCGACCCTGTTCAAGGCCGTGATCAACGCCTGGCCGCGTACCGAGCCGGTGTCCGCCGAATAAGGCGTCGATGGCAAAGGCCGTGCCTGGGTTCCGACGCGGCCTTGCGTAGGAGCCCCGCCCCGGGGCGAAGCTTTCAATGGCCATGTTTGCGGTGGGGCGCCGCTCCTACACATGTGCTGCAACGATGCTTGGCTGAGCGGCAAGCCAGGCCACCTCCCAACAAAAACGCCGCGACTGCCACCATTGGCCGTCGCGGCGTTTCATTTGCAGGGCAGGGGCTCAGCCTTTGTTCAGGGCTTCGGCGGCCGCCAGCACCTTGTCGACATGGCCGGCGACCTTGACGTTGCGCCACTCTTCACGCAACACGCCGTCCTTGTCGATCAGGAAGGTACTGCGCACGATACCCATGTATTCCTTGCCGTAGTTCTTCTTCAACTGGTACACGCCGAACAGATCGCACAGCTGGTGCTCTTCGTCGCTGATCAGCTCGAAGGGAAACGCCTGCTTGCACTTGAAGCTTTCGTGCTTCTTCAGGCTGTCCATCGACACGCCGAAGATCAGCGTGTTGGCCGCCTTGAACTGCTCGAAGCGAGCGCTGAAGTCCATACCCTCGGTGGTGCAGCCCGGGGTCGCGTCCTTCGGATAGAAATACAGCACCACCTGCTGGCCCTTGAGGGCGGACAGCTTTACCTGCTGGCCACTGGTGGCCTCGGCCTGGAAGTCGGCAACGGCTTTGTCGAGTTCAACGGGCATGGAAACTCCTTGCATGCGGCTATCAGGGATTCTGTGGGCGCCAAGGTTCGATCAAGGCATCAAGATTCAGCGCATCGGCGAAATCGAGGAACTGGTCGCGCAGCCAGCTGATCTGCGTGCCGGCTGGTAGCGTCACGGTCAGGGTGGCGTTGAGCATGGTGCCGCCGGTCTGTGGCGCCTGGTAGGTGTCGCAGGTCAGGGCTTCCAGCTCGACGCGGTGGTCGATGAAGAACTGGCACAGCTCGTTGAGAATGTCCGGGCGGTACACGGCGCTGACGTAGGCCACATAAGGCAGCGCCTGTGGGCGCACTTCGGCGGCGGCGCTGCGCGCCAGGTCCACGCTGAAATCATGCTTCTTGGCCAGCAGCGGCAGGCTCGACTCCAGGCGCGCCAGTGCGTCCCAGCTACCGGACACCTGCAGCACCAGGGCGCTGAATTCACCGTGACGGCTCAGGCGAGTGCTGATCACCGCACAACGGTTCTCATGGCTGGTGCGGCTGAGCAGGTTGGTCAGGGCCATGGCATCGCGGCCAAGAGCGCTGATGACGAGGAATTGTTCGCGAACGGGGGGGGTGGACATGCAGCCTTCCTAAAGCGATGAACGGTCCACGCACGAGAAGCCGCAGACCAAAGACAGCAGGTTAGCGAAAAGCACCGCCGAGGGGAATGGCGAAGCCTTGTGCATCGGACGATGGCCTGCGCCGATAGCCGGTCGTGGAAAAACGCAGGTAGTGTTCAAACGACCTGATAAGCCCGTGTCCGTTGCTTGTGCCGGATTGGTGGCACCAGTACCATTACGGCTCAATTTTTCCGGCAGGAGCGGTTGCATGATTGCGGGCAGTATGGTGGCACTGGTCACGCCCATGGATGCGCAGGGTGGTCTGGATTGGGAGGCCCTGAGCAAATTGGTGGATTTCCACCTGCAAGAGGGCACCAATGCCATCGTCGCGGTCGGCACCACTGGTGAGTCCGCCACGCTGGAAGTGCCCGAGCACATCGAAGTGATCAAGCGCGTGGTCAAGCAGGTTGCCGGCCGTATGCCGGTGATCGCCGGCACCGGCGGCAACTCCACCCGTGAATCGGTCGAGCTGACCCGTGCCGCGCAGGAAGTCGGCGCCGACGCCGCCCTGCTGGTCACCCCGTACTACAACAAGCCGACCCAGGAAGGCCTGTACCTGCATTTCCGCCACATCGCCGAAGCCGTCTCGATCCCGCAGATTCTCTACAACGTGCCGGGCCGTACCGTGTGCGACATGCTGCCGGAGACCGTCGAGCGCCTGTCGAAGATCGACAACATCATCGGCATCAAGGAAGCCACCGGCGACCTGCAGCGCGCTCAGGACGTGCTGGATCGCGTCAGCAAGGATTTCCTCGTCTATTCCGGTGACGACGCCACTGCCGTCGAACTGATGCTGCTGGGTGGCAAGGGCAACATCTCCGTCACCGCCAACGTTGCGCCGCGTGCCATGAGCGACCTGTGCGCCGCCGCCATGCGTGGCGAGGCGGCCATCGCCCGCGCCATCAACGACCGTCTGATGCCGCTGCACAAGGCACTGTTCCTCGAATCCAACCCGATTCCGGTGAAATGGGCGCTGCACGAAATGGGGCTGATGGGCGACGGTATTCGTCTGCCGCTGACCTGGCTCAGCCCGCGCTGTCACGAACCGCTGCGCCAGGCCATGCGCCAGTGCGGTGTATTGGCTTAACTCAAGGATTCTACGCATGAAGCGACTGGCCGGATTTTCCGCCCTTGCTCTGATCGTCTCCAGCACCAGCGGTTGCGGCTGGCTCTGGGGTGAAAATGGCTACTTCCGTGATCGCGGCAGCGACTACCTGGAAGCGCGCCAGACTGCACCGATGCAATTGCCGGCCGATGTCCAGGCCAAGCGTCTCGATCCGCTGCTGCCGGTGCCTGCCCAGGTGGCCAGCAGCACCGCGACCCCGGCCGAATTCGAAGTGCCGCGCCCGCAGGGCCTGCAGGTACGTGCCGACGAGCGCGAGTTCAGTCTGCAGCGCAGTGGCGATTCGCGTTGGGTCGTGGCCCAGCGCGTGCCGGCCGAAGTCTGGCCGCTGGTGCGTCAGTTCTTCGAGGACAACGGTTTCCGCATCGCCAGCGAGCGTCCGCAAACCGGTGAGTTCATCACCTCCTGGCAGCGTTTCGATGAGCTCTCCACGAGCATGGCGCGCAGTCTGAGCAGCCGCGTTTCCGGCGTTGCGGCGGATGCCGAAACCCGCGTGCGCGTGCGCATCGAGCCGGGCGTGCAGCGCAACACCAGTGAAGTCTTCGTCACCAGCGCCGAGCGTTCTGCCGGCAGCACTGCCGATGTTGATTTCGCTGCCCGTAGCGGCAATGCCAGCCTCGAAGCTGCACTGCTCGACGAAATGCTGGTGAGCATGGCCCGTGGCGTGGAGCAGGGCGGCTCGGTATCGCTGCTCGCCGCACGCGACTACGATGCGCCCAGCCGCGTCAGCCTGAGCGAAGACGGCAACGGCAACCCGGTGCTCAACCTCGGTGCCGATTTCGACCGCGCCTGGTCCGGCGTCGGCCGTTCGCTGGAACTCGGCAATGTGCGCGTCGACGACCTCAACCGCAGCCTTGGCCTGTACTACATCAACATGGCCGAAGGCGCTCAGATCAACGAAGAGAAGCCAGGCTTCTTCGGTCGCATGTTCGGCAGCGCGCCGAGCAAGGAAGAGATCGAAGCCCGCGCCGAGCGCTACCAGGTGCGCCTGACTCCGGTTGGCGATGGCGTCCAGGTCACCGTGGAAAAAGACCTCAACACCGTTGCCCCGGCCGACGTATCGCGCCGCGTGCTGAGCCTGATCCAGGATAATCTCGGCTGACCGGCGCCTGCAGGCCGTTGGAAAACGGCCTGCAGTGCGCTCCAGCCGTTAATCGATGGGCGAAACCCGCAAAGGTTTCGCCTGTTTTGTTTGCCAGAAACGGAAATGCCGACATGAGCACACCCACCACCCTGAGCCTGAAGAAGATCTACTCGGGCAAGGTCCGCGACCTCTACGAAATCGACGACAAGCGCATGCTGATGGTGGCCACCGATCGTCTGTCGGCATTCGACGTCATCCTCGAACAACCGATTCCGGAGAAGGGCAAGATCCTCACCGCCATCTCCAACTTCTGGTTCGACAAGCTGGCTGGCGTGGTGCCCAACCACTTCACCGGTGACAAGGTCGAGGACGTCGTGTCCGCCGCCGAGCTGCCACTGGTCGAAGGCCGTGCAGTCGTCGCCAAGCGCCTCAAGCCGGTCGCCGTGGAAGCCATCGTGCGTGGCTACATCGTCGGCTCCGGCTGGAAGGAATACCAGAAGAGCGGCACCGTCTGCGGCATCGCCCTGCCGGCTGGCCTGAAGGAAGCGGCCAAACTGCCGCAACCGATCTTCACCCCCTCGACCAAGGCCGCCGTGGGCGATCATGACGAGAACATCAGCTTCGAGCAGTGCGAAGCCATCATCGGCGCCGAACTGGCTGCCCAGGTGCGTGACACGGCGATCAAGCTGTACACCACGGCTGTCGAGTACGCCGCTACCCGCGGGATCATCATTGCCGACACCAAGTTCGAATTCGGCCTGGACGAAGACGGCACCCTGACCCTGATGGACGAAGTGCTGACCCCGGACTCCAGTCGCTTCTGGCCGGCCGACAGCTACGCCGAAGGCAGCAACCCGCCGAGCTTCGATAAGCAGTTCGTGCGCGACTGGCTGGAATCCACCGGCTGGAACAAGCAAGCCCCGGCCCCGGCCGTACCGGCAGATGTCGCGCAGAAAACCGCTGACAAGTACCGCGAAGCGCTGACCCGCCTGACTGCCTGAGCCCTGCGAGAGAAGGCCGGGCAGCCCCCGGCTTTTTCACAAGCGCCTGATAGAACACGAAAAATTTTCAAAATAAGCTTCGCCAAAGCGCATTCAGCTGTTATGATTCGCGCCGCTTGGGAAGATGCCGGAGTGGTCGAACGGGACGGATTCGAAATCCGTTGTGTCAGCAATGGCACCTAGGGTTCAAATCCCTATCTTCCCGCCATATTGCAAGTCTAAGCCCCTGAAATTCATAGAGTTTCGGGGGCTTTTTCGTTTCAGGCTGGGCAAGTGTCGAAGAAGTGTCGAAAGCGAGAGCAGGTAAAATGTCTGCCTGAGATTGAACAGGTAAACGACCTGTAGGATGCTTGGCCGCCGGATGTCGAATCTCTAGATTGTCCCTACTCATCATAAAAGGACTTACGGATGCTCTGTCGCAAACTGCTTCCTCTTTTGCTTCTGTGTGCGGCTACGACAGCCCAAGCTCAGATCTACCAATGGGTTGATGAGAAAGGCCAAAAACACTTCAGCACCCAGCCCCCAGTTGCCCAGCCAAACGTCGAGCCGGTAAAGATCAACCAAGGCTATGTTGGTGACGATCGACCTGCTACGCAGACGGAAGCTGCGTCTTCAGAAAGCAAACCCACTGCCTCAGCTCAGTCATCGAAAAAAGAAATGTGCAGCAGCGCTATGCGTTGGACTGCTATCGATATCGATAACCTGAAGGGCATTGCGAGAGAGAAGAAGCAATCCGGACAGGCATCAGCAGCTGAGTATGACAAAGGCATAAAAGGTCTGGATGACGTTAATAAGCAGATAACCATGCAGGACTGCATTACAAGCTCAGGCGAGGATCAGAAAAATTATGAGTGCCTTTCTAAAGGTGCCGGTATTTTGGTTTGCTCAGGCTTGATGGCAGAGGCATTCAAAGAAGCGTTCAAAGAAGGGGCTAAACGTGCGCAAAAACCCTAAGCGCTCGGCCACTCTCTGAAAAACTGTTCAAAATCAGCAATAGGCCCAAAGCGCAGAGCATCCTGCAAATGATCCGGTGCCAAGTGTGCGTAGCGCATTGTCATGGCCAGTGACGTGTGACCCAGGATCTTCTGCAAGGTCAGTATGTTTCCACCGTTCATCACGAAACGACTGGCGAATGTATGCCGCAGCACGTGGGATGACTGGCCAGCAGGCATAGGTATTTTTGATGCGCCGAGGGTCTTGTCAAAGCTGTTGAGGCAGTTGCTGAACAAGCCGTGCCGCTTAAAGTGGTCTTGAATTCGAGCTTCTAGCGTGGCGTCTATCGGAACGGCCCTAACACGCTTGCCTTTGGTGTTGATGAATGTGACCAGCCCACCTCTGACCCTGCCCGGTGTTAGTGCCTGTGCTTCTCCCCAGCGTGCCCCAGTAGCTAAGCAAATAGCCGCAACCATGGCGACGTGAGGTGTCTTGCATCGATCATGGATGGTCTGGAAAAGGTGCGTAACTTGCTCATCTGTCAGGTACGAAAGTTCCTTTTCCTGCAGGCGGAGAGGGCGGACGCGCGCCAGCGGGTTCGCATAGTCAATATCGCCTAGCTGATGCAGCACGTTGAAGACGGAGCGCAGGTAGCCGAGGCGATTGTTTAAGGTCTTAGGGTTGGCACCTGTAGCTGTGCTTGGAGCGGTGTGGGCGTGCAGTAAGCAGCGTTCAAATCCCTATCTTCCCGCCATATCCAAGCCAAAGCCCCTGAAGCTCCCAGAGCTTCGGGGGTTTTTGCTTTCTACGGCATGCAAGGTGTCGAAGAAGTATAGAAAGCGGCTGGGGACTGCAGCTAGCTCTGAACCGGTGGCCACATCCTGGCGACGTGCGCCAGGGCAAGAATCCAGACCGCATCATGCTCAGCCTGATAGACGAGGTGGTAGTTTTCGTGGGGGATCAGCTCGCGAGTACCTACTACCGTTCCCAGCCTGCCCTTATCTGGAAAGTCAGCCAGACTGGCGGCAGCAGCACTGAATAGCTCGTCCATATGTACGGCAGCACGAGGGTTTTCAGTGGCGATGTATTCCCAGATATCCAGACGGTCCTGCAGGGCCTCAGGTGTCCAAATAACCTGCATCAGTGACCCAGAGCCTTGGCCCGGCGAGCGGCGAATTCAGCTTCTACATCATCATCGGAGCGGCCACGACCAGCGTCTACCGATGCCCTGGCGGCAGCGACCTTGCGTTGCACGAACTCATCATGCTCTTTGGCCTGTTGCTGCTGGCGAATGTAGTCGCGCATGAGGTCGCGCATAACCTGGGAGGCCGGCTGGTGTGCCGCTTGAGCGGCTGCCATGAAGTCTTCGCGCAGTTCAGACTCAAGCTTCAGGTTGAAAACGGCTTCTTTGGCCATGGTCGTCACCTATCGGTCGATTTGTAACTACAACGTATATACGTTGTATGCATGCTAAGCAATGCTCGCTGCACTGGAAAGCATGAGTCATCATCTTTGTCTCTAGCTCAGGGCGTTGTGAGTGATAGTTTCAAGCGTCACGATATTTGCCATCACGCGAATATTCTGGGGAAGTTCGAAGTGCCAGAGCTGCCAGGGGAGCACTCCGCTCTGTGAAACACGCCGCGTAATTGAGGCTTGGCACAACGCCACCGCCTGAACTACTCTCCGGTCACCGGGCTAACGAAGTGATCAACAGGCAGGATGCCGACCCCATACACTTCGTTAGCTCGGTGTTCATTGCTTGCGCTGGCCTATGCGAGGCGAGCGGAAAAGACAAAGCCCTCCGAGAGAGGGCTTTGTCGTTTCTGCAAGACGCCTTGCGCGTCTGCTGTCTGTTAAAAGCATCCCTGCTGCCTTTCCATTCCCGCCCTAAGCACCGTTGTTGGTTAGCCTAGGCGATATCTGGCGTTTTGCCATGTTGCCCCTGCCAGGCGGACTCCAGTATCAGTCGCTGCGCTGTAGGTGCGTCCTGTCGGGCTTGGTGGCGATCAGGTGCTCCGGCAGGTCGAGCAGGTCGGTGTCGTAGGTCTCCAGCGGCGGTGGACGCCGCTCGAAGCGGGCGCCGAGCACCAGCATGCAGGGCGTCAGCAGCAGGGTCAGCACCGTGGCGAAGGCCAGGCCGCCAGCGATGGCGCTGGATAGCTGCGTCCACCACTGTGTCGAGGGGGCGCCGAAGCCGAGGCTCGGGGTCACCAGGTCGACGTTGATGCTGAGCACCATAGGCATCAGGCCGAGGATGGTGGTCACGGCCGTCAGCAACACTGGACGCAGGCGCAGGCTACCGGTTTCCAGCGCCGCTTCACGCGGTTCCAGGCCCTGGCGACGCAACTGGTTGTAGGTGTCGATCAGGATGATGTTGTTGTTCACCACGATGCCGGCCAGGGCGATCAGGCCCATGCCGACCATGACGATGCCGAACGATTGACCATTGACCAGCAGACCCATCAGCACGCCGGCGGTGGAGAGGACGATGGCTGACAGCACCAGCGCCGCCTGGTAGAGGCTGTTGAACTGTGTCACCAGGATAATCGCCATGAGGAAGATGGCGACGACGAAGGCGGACATCAGGAAGGTGGCCGCCTCGCGCTGGTCGGCATCCTCGCCGGCGAACGTCACCTTGACCTCGGCCGGTACATCGCCGAGCGCTTCGCGCAACGCCTTGAGGCGTTCGTCCAGGCGCGCACCTTCGGCCAGGTCGGCCTGCAGGGTGATGGTGCGGTCACCATCGACGCGGCGCAGGGTGCCGACCTTGGGCGCAGGCTGCAGGTCGACGAAGTTGCTCAGCGGTACCTGGCCGGCCGCTGTGTTGAGCGTCAGGCGGCCGAGCTGGTCGAGCGAGCGCCAGTTACCGGGCAGGCGCACACGGATGTCCACTTCGTCGGTGGCATCCTCGGGGCGGTAGGTCGCCAGTTTCAGGCCGTTGGTGATCATCTGCACCGCGTTGCCGACGCTGAGTACGTCCGCGCCGAAGCGCGCGGCGGCCTCGCGGTCGACCTTGATCCGCCATTCGATGCCGGGCAGGGCGCGGTCGTCCTCGATATCGGCGAAGCCGCCGAGCCGCGTCATTTCCCCGCGGATACGCTCGACCCACTGCTCGCCCAGTGCCGGGTCCAGCGAGCTGATCTGCAGTTTCACCGGCTTGCCGTCGGTGGGGCCTTGTTCCTGCTTGCGGAACTCCAGCACCACGCCGGGAATACCGGCGGTGCGCTGGCTCATTTCGGCGAGGATGTCCTTGGCCGGGCGGCGCTGGTGCCAGTCGACGAACTGGAATTGCAGGGTGCCGATCACGTCTGCGCCGAGCTGGCCTTGCTGGCCTTCCGGCTGGGCCAGGGAGCGCGCATACAGCGCTTTTACCTCACGCATGCCGATTACTTGCTTTTCCACCTGCTGGAGCAGGGCGTCCTTCTCCTGCACAGATAGATCGCCGCGTGCGCGCAGCCAGATCTGCGCGCTTTCCGGCTCGACGTCGGGGAAGAACTCCACGCCATGATTGAAGCGGCCATAGCCGACGTAGATCAGCGCGATCAGCGCCAGCATGCCGAGCAGGGTCAGGCCCGGGCGCTTGAGCAGCACCACCAGCAGATTGCGGTAGGCGTTGCCGGCGCGGCTGGCGCTGGGGGCCTGTGGGCGTGCCTGACCGCCGGTGACGGCGCCGAGCACCGGCAGAAATATCAGGGCCATGGCCAGCGAGGCCAGCAGGCAGAGAATCACCGTGGCCGGCAGGTACTTCATGAACTGGCCGACCACCCCGGGCCAGAACAGCAGCGGCAGGAACACCACCAGGGTGGTGGCGGTGGAGGCGATCACCGGCCAGGCCATCCGCGTGGCCGCGTTGGCCCAGGCCTGACGGGGCGTCTGCCCCTGATGCAGGTAGCGGTCGGCCAGCTCGGAGACGACGATGGCGCCGTCGACCAGCATGCCGGCCACCAGGATCAGGCTGAACAGCACGACGATGTTGAGGGTGAAGCCGAGCATCCAGATCAGCAGGATGCCGCTGAGGAAGGCGCCGGGAATGGTCAGGCCGACCAGCAGCGCCGAACGCATGCCCATGCTCGCCACCACCAGGATCAGCACTAGAACGATGGCGGTGAGTACGTTGTTGAGCAGGTCGCCGAGCATGCTCTGCACTTCCTGCGACTGATCCATGATGTAGCTGACTTCAACGCCCGGCGGCAGCAGGGGTTTGGCCTGCTCCATCAGCGCCTTGACCTGGTCGATGGTCTCGATGATGTTGGCGCCGCTGCGCTTGGCCACTTCCAGCACGATGGCCGGCTGGCCGTTGATGCGGGCGAAGCCGGTGGGGTCCTTGAAGGTGCGGCGAATGGTGGCGACGTCGGCGAAGGTGACCACGCTGTCACCGACCACCTTGATCGGCATGCGCATCACGTCTTCAAGGTCTTCGATAACGCCGGGCACCTTCATGCTCATGCGGCCTGCGCCGGTATCCAGGCTGCCGGCAGCGACCAGGCGGTTGTTGCGGCTGACCAGATTGAACAGCTCGTTGTAGTCGATGCCGTAGCTGTCGAGTACCTGCGGGTCGACGACGATTTCCAGCAGGTCTTCGCGGTCACCGCCGATCTCCACCGACAGCACTTCGGCGATGCCTTCGATGTTCTCCTTCAGGCGCCGGGCGATGTACACCAGCTCGGTCTCGGCAATCGGCCCGGACAGCCCCACCGACAAGACCGGGAACAGCGCCACGTTGACCTCGGTGACAGTCGGCTCGTCGGCCTCTTCAGGCAGCTTGCTTCGGGCGGTATCGACCTTCTCGCGCACGTCGGCCAGTGCCACCTTGGCGTCGAAGCCGGCGTCGAACTCCAGGGTCACCGAGGCGTGTCCTTCGCTGGATACCGAGCGCATTTCCTTGACGCCCTCCAGGCTGCGCAACTCCTGCTCCAGGGGGCGCACCAGCAGGCGCTCGCCGTCTTCCGGGCTGATGCCTTCGAGGGTCACCGAAACATAGATGATGGGAATGACTACGTCCGGGTTGGATTCCTTGGGCATGGCGATGTAGGCCACCAGCCCGCCGCAGAGCAGGAACAGCAGGACCAGGATGGTGGTACGGCTACGGTCGAGTGCGGCAGCGATCAGTGCGTGCATCTCAACTGCCCTCGGCCGCGAGTTGCGTGCGTACCTGCTGACCGGGCTGGACGAAGCCCTGGCCGAGGGTGATCAACGCCACCTTCGGCGGCAGGCCGCTGACCCAGGCGCCCTGGTTGTCGACGCTGATCAGTTGCACTGGGGTGAACTCCACGCGCTGCGCCTCGTTGACCCACTTGACGCCGTGGCGGCCGGTTTCGTCCAGGCTGAGCAGGGCAGGGGACAGGCGATGGGCCATGGCTTCGCCGGTCTGGATGTGCAGGGTGGCGCTGGCGCCGGCCAGACGCAGGCCGTCCGGGTTGTCCACCTTGACCTCGATGCGGAAGCTGCGCGAGCCGGGGTCGGCGGCGGCGGCGATAAAGTGCAGTTCACCTTGCAGCGTGCGGCCGTCGAGCAGTTCAACTTTTACCGGTTGGCCCAGTTCGAGCTGGGTGACCTGCTGCTGGGCGATCTGCGCGCTGACCTTGAGGCGGTCGATATCCACCAGGGTCAGCAGGCTCTGGCCGGGCTGGACGAAATCGCCCAGTTCGACCATGCGCTGGTCGTAGATACCGGCAAACGGTGCCTTGATCTTGGTGTTGCGCTGCTGCAGGCGGGCGCTGTCGAGTTCGGCGCGGGCCTTGGCCAGTTCGCTTTCCAGGCGCATCAGCTCGTTGGCCGACACCAGGCTGCGTTCGCGCAGGCGCTTGGCGGCAGTGACGTCGCTCTGGCGCTGGCGCACATCGGCCTCGCTGCGCGCGACCTGGGCTGGGCGGTCGTCAGGCGAAATGCTCAGCAGCAACTGATCGGCCGCGACGCGGTTGCCCTTGTCCTGATCCAGGTTCTGCACGCTGCCACTGACCTGGGCGCGCAGTTCCACGCGGCGCCAGGCTTCGATCTGCCCCTGCACCACATGCTGGCGCTGCATGGGTTGCGCTTCCAGCCATTGAATTTCGACGCGTGCCAGATCGTTGGTGGTGGCGGGTTGGTCGGGCTCGACATAGTCGCGAGCGACGAAACGATCGCCGCTGAACAGCCAGGCCAGCAGCAGGACGGCGATGACGACGGCGATGATCCAGGGACGCTTGCTGAGTTGGGCGAACATGTGGGTTTACTCGCTGAGTACAGGCGCTGCGTGCAGCGCGGCGGCCTGGCCTTGCAGGCCGGCAATGATGAAATCGGTGACGCGCTGGAAATAGGCGTCCAGCTCGATGGGTTCGGCCCAATGGGCGAAGCCGCCGGAGGCGATACGGGCCATCACGCCGTTGACGCAAGCCTCCACACCCCACAGCAGGCGTTGGCAATCAGTGGGGGAGAGTTGCAGTTCGCTGAAGCTGCCTTGCAGCAGTTGGTTGAACAGCGCCATGTACTGACCTTCCAGCTCGAGGAACTGTTCACGGTAGGGCGCGTCCAGGCGTTCCTGGAAGGCGGGGCGGTCGCACAGCAGGCAGAGTTGGGCTTGCAGTGGGTCGGCCAGCAGTTGTTCGAAGGCGCGACGAATCACATGGCGCATGGCTTCGCGAGGCGGCGCCTGGTTTGCGGTCTCACGCAGTTCGCTCAGATGCTGGCGCGAGCAGTCCAGCACCAGACGCGCGTAGAGCGCCTCCTTGCTGGAAAAGTGCTTGTACACCGTGCCCTTGCCGATGCCGGCGTGACGCGCCACTTCGGCGATGGTGACGCGATCCCAGGATTGCTCCTGAAACAGCTGGCGAGCGGATTGCAGCAGGGCGTTTTCCCGTTGCTGGAAGAGTTGATCCTGGTAGCGCATGACGGTTCCGGTTTTCGTGACCGGTGGTCATTCTATGACTGTTGGTCACGATGCGGCAAGACGGGAGTTGTAACAAGGCAATTGGCGGGTAGCCGTTCACTCCTCATTCGCCGTGAGGCGCGGCGGCCTCAGGGGATACATGAGTGTAGGAACCCCGCCCCGGGGCGAAGCTTCTAACCCCCAGGCGATGAAACGCGTTGCGCCGATGGCGGGTTACGCCGCGACAGACATTGCAGGGGGGATTGCGGAAGGTGGCAGGCGGCTAACCCGCCCTACGACATTTGCTCGATCCCCGCCCCATGTGGCGACGCTCAGCGCGCCACGCTGACGCCTTCGAGGCTGGCGAAGGAGGTGTCCTTGGCGGTGAGCAGGAAGTCGCGCATGAATGGCGCGTCGAGCATATCGGTGCGAATCGCCGCGTAGAGCGTGGCGAACAGCCCTTTTTCGCCCAGGCGCTTGGCGCTGACGTAGCCGCGCGAGCTGTACTCGTGCAGCGCCCAGTTGGGCAGGCCACACACGCCACGGCCGCTGGCCACCAGCTGCATCATCATCACCGTCAGTTCGGAGGTGCGCACCTGGGCCGGCTCGATATCGTTGGGTTCGAGAAAACGCGTGAAGATATCCAGACGGTCGCGTTCCACCGGGTAGGTGATCAGGGTTTCCGTGGCCAAATCCTGAGGCTGGATGTAGGCCTTGTGCGCCAGGCGGTGCTGATTGGCGACGGCGAGCATGGCCTCGTAGGTGAACAGTGGCACATAGGTGATGCCGGCCAGCTCGATGGGATCCGAAGTCACCACCAGGTCCAGATCGCCTCGGGCCAGGGCCGGCAGCGGGGCGAAGGAGAAGCCCGAGGCCAGGTCCAGCTCCACCTCCGGCCAGGCGTCGCGAAACTGGTCGATGGTCGGCATCAGCCACTGGAAGCAGCTGTGGCACTCGATGGCCATGTGCAAGCGGCCAGCGGTGCCACCGGCCAGGCGCGCCAAATCACGCTCGGCGCCGCGCAGAAGGGGCAGGGTGGCGTCGGCCAGTTGCAGCAGACGCAGGCCGGCGCTGGTGAAGCGCACGGGTTTGGTCTTGCGCACGAACAGCTGCAGGCCGAGGCGCTCTTCCAGCTCCTTGAACTGGTGCGACAGCGCTGACTGGGTCAGGTGCAGGCGTTCGGCGGCTTCCACCAGGCTGTCGGTTTCGCGCAGGGCGTGCAGGGTTTTCAGGTGGCGCAGCTCGAGCATGGCGGGTCTCTACGAAGGTTTCGCTCATCCAATGCCAGGGCTGGATGAAAATGGTTCATACAGCCTACATGAGTAATTCTATAGATCAAGGCGAAAATCTTGAGTTTGTCTCACTCGGTATCGATGCCGAGAATGGCGCCATCTCGATTGATTCTGGAGTTTCACGACATGGCCCTGTCCCATTCCCTCGGTTTTCCGCGCATTGGCCGCGACCGCGAACTGAAAAAAGCCCTCGAAGCCCGCTGGAAAGGTGAGCTGGACGAAGCCGGCCTGCGTGCCGTCGGCCAGCGTCTGCGCGCCGAGCACTGGCAATTGCAGAAGGATGCCGGTATCGACCTGCTGCCGGTGGGCGACTTCGCCTGGTACGACCAGGTGCTCGCTCATTCGCTGGCCTTCGGAGTGATTCCTGAGCGCTTTCGCCCGGCCGCCGGCAAGCCGACGCTGGATACCTTGTTCGCCATGGCCCGTGGGGCCGTTGCGACCAAGAGCAGCGGCAGTTGCTGCGGTGGTGCCCACGCGCAGGAAATGACCAAGTGGTTCGATACCAACTACCACTACCTGGTGCCGGAATTTAGTGCGGATCAACAGTTCGCCCTGAGCTGGGAGCAGCTGTTCGAGGAGGTGGCTGAGGCGCATGCCCTCGGTCACAACGTCAAGCCGGTGCTGATCGGCCCGCTGACTTATCTATGGCTGGGCAAGGCCAAGGGTGGCGACTTTGACAAGCTTGAGTTACTTGAAAGCCTGCTGCCGGTCTATGGCGAGATCTTCCAGCGTTTGGCGGCGCAGGGCGTGGAGTGGGTGCAGATCGATGAACCGATCCTGGTGCTGGATTTGCCGCAAGCGTGGAAGAACGCCTTCGAGCGCGCCTACAACCTGATTCAGCGCGAGCCGTGCAGGAAGCTGATCACCACCTATTTTGGCGGCCTGGAAGACAACCTGGGGCTGGCTGCCAACCTGCCGGTAGACGGCCTGCATATCGACCTGGTGCGTGCCCCGGAGCAGTACCCGACCATTCTCGATCGCCTGCCAGCTTATAAAGTGTTGTCGCTGGGCGTGGTCAACGGGCGCAACGTCTGGCGTTGCGATCTGGAGAAGGTACTCGAGGTGCTGCGTCACGCTCACGAACGCCTGGGCGAGCGGTTGTGGGTGGCGCCGTCCTGCTCGCTGTTGCACAGCCCGGTGGACCTGGCTCGTGAAGACCAGCTCGATGCCGAGCTGAAAGGCTGGCTGGCCTTTGCCGTGCAGAAATGCCAGGAGGTCGCGTTGCTCGGTAAGGCCCTGGAGGCGCCGGAGGACGCCTCTGTGCAAGCCGCTTTGCAAGCGAGCCGCTCAGTACAGGCCGCTCGCGCAGCTTCAAAACGTATTCACAAGCCTGAGGTACAGGCGCGCCTGGCGGCGATTCGTCCGCGTCATGCCCAGCGCCAGTCGCCGTTCGCCGAGCGCATCGAACAGCAGCGTGAGTGCCTGCAACTGCCATTGTTGCCGACCACCACCATCGGCTCCTTCCCGCAGACCTCGGCGATTCGCCTGGCGCGACAGTCGTTCAAGCAGGGCAAGCTGAGTGCGGCCGAGTACACCGAGGCCATGCACAGCGAAATTCGCCATGCGGTGCAGGTGCAGGAGCGTCTGGGCCTGGACGTGCTGGTGCATGGCGAGGCCGAGCGCAATGACATGGTCGAGTACTTCGCCGAGCAACTCGATGGTTATGCATTCACCCGCTTCGGCTGGGTGCAGAGCTACGGCTCACGTTGCGTCAAACCGGCGGTAATAGTCGGTGATCTGAGCCGCCCGCAGGCCATGACCGTGGAGTGGATCACTTACGCCCAGGGCCTGACCGACAAGGTCATGAAGGGCATGCTGACCGGCCCGGTGACCATGCTGATGTGGTCCTTCCCGCGTGAGGACGTGTCCCGCGAAGTGCAGGCGCGGCAACTGGCGCTGGCGATTCGTGACGAGGTGGTGAACCTGGAGGCAGCCGGCATCAAGATCATCCAGATCGACGAGGCGGCGTTTCGCGAAGGGCTGCCGTTACGCCAGGCCGCCTGGCAGCACTACCTGGACTGGGCCACCGAGGCCTTCCGCCTGACCGCCAGCGGTGTGCGTGACGAGACGCAGATCCATACCCACATGTGCTACAGCGAGTTCAACGATGTGATCGAGTCCATTGCGGCGATGGATGCCGACGTGATCACCATCGAGACGTCGCGTTCGGATATGGAGTTGCTGGAGGCGTTCGAGCGCTTCGACTATCCCAGCGAAATCGGCCCGGGGGTCTATGACATCCACTCGCCACGTGTGCCTGACAGCGCCGAGATGGCCGGGCTGTTGCGCAAGGCAGCGCGGCGTATCCCGCTCGAGCGCCTGTGGGTCAACCCCGACTGTGGTTTGAAAACCCGCGCCTGGCCGGAAACCGAGGCAGCCTTGGTGAACATGGTGGCCGCCGCCAGGCAGTTGCGCACCGAGCTGGCCTGATTCCCCGGTGGTCGCGGCTGAAGCCCCTTTCACAGGTAAGTGAGGGGCGTTCGCGACGCTCTGGATCCTACCTCTGGTCACCACTCGGGCAACCGTTCGTCCCCCTTCATCAAACTGTCACGCTTGTGTGGCAGCGCCGTCGAACGACTTTCATCAGACTCGCGTTTCAGTGGGGTTCTGCGTTTCTGGTGTTTCCATGCGTGCATTAATTTTCCTGGCCGCGTTGCTTTGCGGCTTGCCGTCTTTTGCGGCCAATCGTTGCGACCTGTCCGAGCCGACCCGTTATGCGGATGTCGGTGAGGTGCGTCTGGCTTATCAAAGCATCGGCAGCGAGCGCGACCCGACGCTGCTGCTGGTGATGGGGCTGGGCGGACAGTTGATCCACTGGCCTGACGAGGTGGTCGAGCGCCTGTGTCAGCAGGGTTTTCGCGTCGTGCGCTTCGACAATCGTGACGTGGGGCTGAGCACCTGGCGGCGACCAGCGCCAAGCATCAACCTACCTTATGAAGTGCTGCGCTATCGCCTGGGCCTGTCGCTTGGCGCGCCGTATCACCTGCGCGACATGGCTGGCGATGCCCTGGGATTGATGGACCGTCTGGGCGTCGACAACTTCCATGTACTGGGCGCGAGCATGGGCGGCATGATCGCCCAGCACTTGGCCGATCTGGCGCCGCAGCGCGTTCTCAGTCTGACGCTGGTGATGACCAGCTCGAGTGCTCAAGGGTTGCCTGCACCCAGCGATGCGCTGGTGGCGCTGCTGGCAAGGCGCGAGGCAGTGAGTCGCGAGGCTGCGCTGCAACAGCAGGCAGATTTGCTCGCGGCCCTCGGTAGCCCGACGGTGCATGATGATCGTGCTTTGCTCCTGCATCAGGCCGAACAGGCTTATGACCGCGCCTTCAATCCCGAAGGGGTGCAGCGTCAGCTGCTGGCGATTCTTGCCGAGTCGAGTCGGGTCGAGCTGCTCAATCGTCTGAAAGTACCGACGCTGGTGGTGCACGGTACGGCCGATCCGTTACTGCCGGTGATGCATGGCGTACACGTGGCGGCGCATATCAAGGGTGCAGAGCTCAAGTTGATTCCAGGCCTGGCGCATCGCTTTCAGGATGCCTTCAAGGAGCCTCTGCTGGCCGCGGTGTTGCCGCATCTCGCAGCGCATCGGGGCGACTTGGGCCTGGCGCATCTGTAATGGGTGAGCGCTCAAAGCTCCTGATTGTGCTTGATCGCTTCGCGGCGCTGCAGATTGTCGATGTGCTCGCTGCTGTGGCGTAGCAGTTTGTCGGCCATGGTCATGCGCTCGATATAGCGCGTGATGCTCTGCTCGGCGTCATGGCGGGAGATAAAGGGGCCTTCCAGCGTGCCTTCGCGAGTGGCGAAGAAGTATTGGCCGTTGACGGCGCTCAGGCGTGAACTGCGGTAATGCGTGCCCGGTTGGGGGTCGATATCGCGTTGGCCGAACATGGTGAGAGCTCCATCTGCAGGTTCTGGATAATCTGAGTCTACTGTGGTCAATGCGACATGCTTGGCAAAACGACAGATGGTAGATTTTGGCAGCCTGTTAGCGTCTTTTGGCGGATTTTATGGATTATTGGCGCCGGTCGGCTGGCGTCCTGCCGATGCTGAGCAGTACAGTTTCGCTCGGCAACCGGGCTGAACTGTCGCTGTGTAGGTGTGCATGCCTCTCCTAGAATGCTCTGCTGCGGTCGACATGCTCTGTTGGCCGCCTGCCAGAGGTTGCCATGCACATTTCTTCCGGCCGTTGGATGTACGGCCTGCTGCTCGCCCTGATCACCTCCGTGCTCTGGGGCATCCTGCCAATCAAGCTGAAAGAAGTCCTGCAGGTGATGGACCCGGTAACGGTCACCTGGTATCGCCTGGCCGTGGCCGGTTCTCTGCTATTTGCCTATCTCGCTGCGAGTCGCCGGTTACCGCGTTTTCGGCCGCTGGGACGCAAGGGTGGTTGGCTGCTGGCGTTGGCCATCGGCGGGCTGACGGCCAACTACGTGCTGTATCTGGTCGGGCTCAACCTGCTCAGCCCCGGGACCACGCAACTGGTGATCCAGGTGGCGCCGATACTCTTGTTGATCAGCAGTCTGTTCGTCTTCCGCGAGCGCTTCAGCCTGGGCCAGGCGCTTGGCCTGATGGTCATGCTGCTGGGCTTCGGCCTGTTCTTCAATCAGCGCCTGGGTGAGCTGCTGACCTCGCTGACCGCCTACACCACCGGGGTGCTGACCGTGCTGGCGGCAGCCTTCGTCTGGACCTTCTACGGCCTGGCGCAGAAGCAACTGCTGACGGCGTGGAATTCGGTGCAGGTGATGATGGTCATCTACCTGGCGTGTGCGCTGCTGCTGACACCTTGGGCACAGCCAATGCAGGTACTGGAGTTGAGCCCGCTGCAGGGCTGGCTGCTGTTGGCCTGCTGCCTGAATACCTTGGTCGCCTACGGCGCTTTCGCCGAGGCACTGGCGCATTGGGAAGCCTCGCGGGTCAGCGCGACCCTGGCGCTGACACCGCTGGTGACCTTCGTCTCCGTGGCCCTGGCCTCGACCTGGTGGCCGGACCGCGTGCTGCCCGAGCAGGTCAACTGGATCGCCTACGCCGGCGCCGTGGTGGTGGTGCTGGGCTCGGCGCTCACCGCGCTCGGCCCATCGCTGATGGCCGCAATGCGGGCGCGCAAGGGCAGGCGCCTGGCCTGATGCCGATCATTTAAGGCTGTGCGTCTCTTGTAGGGTGCGCCGTGCGCACCTGTGACGCTGGCGCCGGTATCCCGGTGCGCGCGGCGCACCCTACGCATGTGTTTCCTGCAGGGCAGGGTTCAATCCAGCGGCAGCTCGGTGGTGCGTTTGACCTCGCTCATGGCGATATGCGAGTGCGCTTCGTGCACGTGCGGGCGTTGCAGCAGGTGGTCGCGCAGGAAACGCTCGTAATCGGCGATGTCCTTGGCTACCACCTTGAGCAGGTAGTCCGACCCGCCGGCCATGCTGTAGCACTCCAGCACCTGCGGGTAGCCGACCACGGCCTGCTCGAACTCATCCAGATTGCCGCGGCCGTGGGCCGACAGCTTGATGTCGACGAACACCGTGATGCCGAAGCCCAGGCGCTTGTGATTGAGCAGGGCGACCTTGCGCTCGATCAGCCCTTCTTCCTGCATGCGATGAATGCGTCGTCAGCAGGGCGATTGCGACAGCTCGACTTTCTCGGCTACCTCGGCGGCCGAGAGGTCGGCATCGTGTTGCAGCAGGCGGAGAATCCGGCGGTCGATGGGGCTGAGCTTGTCCTGCATGATTGTTTCCAATTTATTGTCATTGTTGGAAGGATCATGCGAAGTATCGCCTTCGATACTCGAAAATAGAAAGAAAAAAGCGGAACCCTCCGGTCATGATTTAGGCAAATCCGTCGCAGTGATCCTGCGGCAGGACTCAACGGAGCGTGTCTACCGTCGCGCTCCCCGTGCTCGCCATAAAAATAAAAGGAGCGCTCCATGTCACTGGCCGAAATCCGCCTGGATGACAAATACCGCCTCGCTACTGGTCACCTCTATCTGACCGGCACTCAGGCGCTCACCCGCCTGCCCATGCTGCAGAAGCAGCGTGACGCCGCCTTCGGACTCAATACCGCCTGCTTCATCTCCGGCTACCGCGGCTCGCCCCTGGGCGGCCTGGACAAGAGCCTGTGGGACGCACGCGAGTACCTCAAGGAAAACCACATCCACTTCCAGCCCGGCGTCAACGAAGAGCTGGGCGCGACAGCCGTGTGGGGCAGCCAGCAGGCCAACCTGTTTCCTGGGGCGCGCTACGACGGCGTGTTCGCCATGTGGTACGGCAAGGGGCCGGGCGTCGACCGCAGTGGCGACGTGTTCAAGCACGGCAACTCGGCCGGCGTTTCCAAGCACGGCGGTGTACTGCTGCTGGCCGGCGACGACCATGGCTGCAAGTCCTCGACTATTGCCCACCAGAGCGAGCATGCGTTCATCGCCGCGTCGATCCCGGTGCTCAACCCTGCCAACGTCCAGGAAGTGCTGGACTACGGCATCATCGGCTGGGAGCTGTCGCGCTATAGCGGCTGCTGGGTGGCGCTGAAGACCATCGCCGAGAACGTCGATTCCTCGGCCGTGGTGGACGTCGACCCGCTGCGTATCCAGGTGAAGATTCCCGAGGATTTCCAACTGCCGGAAGACGGCGTGCACATCCGCTGGCCCGATCCACCCTTGGCGCAAGAAAAGCGCCTCAATGTCTACAAGATCTATGCCGCGCGCGCCTTCGCCCTGGCCAACAACCTCAACCAGGTCAAGCTCGACTCGCCCAACCCGCGTCTGGGCATCATCACCACCGGCAAGTCCTACCTCGATGTGCGCCAGGCCCTGGATGACCTCGGCTTGGACGAGGCGCTGTGCGCCAAGGTTGGCTTGCGCGTGCTCAAGGTGGGCATGAGCTGGCCGCTGGAACCGGTGTCGGTGCACCAGTTCGCCGAAGGTCTGGATGAAATTCTGGTAGTGGAAGAAAAACGCAGCATCATTGAAGACCAGCTCACCGGTCAGCTCTACAACTGGCCGGTGGGCAAGCGTCCGCGTGTGGTCGGCGAGTTCGACGAGCAGGGCAATTCTCTGTTGCCGAACCTCGGCGAGCTGACTCCGGCGATGATCGCCCGGGTGATCGCCAAGCGCCTGGCGCCGATCTACAGCAGCCCGACCATTGAGGAGCGTCTGGCCTTTCTCGATGCCAAGGAAAAGGCCCTGGCCGCGCCCAAGCACAAGACCATACGTACACCGCATTTCTGCTCCGGCTGCCCGCACAACAGCTCGACCAAGGTGCCGGAAGGCAGCCGCGCCCTCGGCGGCATCGGTTGCCACTATATGACCCAGTGGATGGACCGCAGCACCGACACCTTCACCCAGATGGGCGGCGAGGGCGCCACCTGGATCGGCCAGGCGCCGTTCACCGATACGCCGCACGTGTTCCAGAACCTCGGTGACGGCACCTACTTCCACTCCGGCCACCTGGCCCTGCGCGCAGCCGTGGCCGCCGGGGTCAACATCACCTACAAGATTCTCTACAACGACGCAGTGGCCATGACCGGCGGCCAGCCCATCGACGGCGAGCTGCGTATCGACCAGCTCAGCCAGCAGGTGCATGCCGAAGGCGTCAAGCGCATCGCCCTGGTCAGCGACGAGCCGGACAAGTACCCGACCCGCGCCACCTTCGCGCCGGGCGTGACCTTCCATCACCGCCGCGAGCTGGACGCCGTACAGCGCGAGCTGCGCGAGTTCAAGGGCGTTTCGGTGATCCTCTACGACCAGACCTGCGCCACCGAGAAACGCCGTCGGCGCAAGCGCGGCAAGCTGGTCGACCCGGCCAAGCGCGCCTTCATCAACCCGGCGGTGTGCGAGGGCTGTGGTGATTGCAGCGTCAAATCCAACTGTCTGTCGGTGCTGCCGCTGGAAACCGAGCTGGGGCGCAAGCGCGAGATCGACCAGAGCGCCTGCAACAAGGATTTCAGCTGCCTGGAAGGCTTCTGCCCAAGCTTCGTCACCGTCCACGGTGGCAGCCTGCGCAAGCCCGAGGCCGTTGGCCTGAGCGCGCTGTTCATCGCCTTGCCGGAGCCGAAGCAACCAGCCCTGAGTCGCCCCTGGAACATCCTCCTGCCCGGTGTCGGCGGTAGCGGTGTGACCACCGTCGGTGCGCTGCTGGGCATGGCTGCGCATATCGAAGGCAAGGGCTGCACCGTGCTCGACCAGGCTGGCCTGGCGCAGAAATTCGGCCCGGTGATCACCCACATCCGCATCGCCGCGCAGCAGAGCGACATCTACGCCGTGCGTATCGCCGCCGGGGAGACCGATCTGCTGTTGGGCTGCGACCTGGTGGTGTCCTCCAGCGAGGAGGCGTTGGCCAAGCTCAACGACAAGATCGCCCACGCGGTGATCAACAGCCATGAGGCGGCCACTGCCGAGTTCACTCGCAATCCGGACGCCCAGGTGCCCGGCGCTGCCATGCGCGAGGCGATCAGCGAGGCGGTGGGCGAGGGCAAGACCCGCTTCGTCGACGCCACCCGCCTGGCCACTCGCTTGCTCGGCGACAGCATCGCCACCAACCTGTTCATGCTCGGCTATGCATACCAAAAAGGACTGGTCCCGGTCTCTGCCGAGGCCATCAACAAGGCCATCGAACTCAATGGCGTGGCCATCGAGCTCAATCAGCAGGCTTTTCTCTGGGGGCGTCGTGCCGCGCATGACCTGGCCGCGGTGGAGAAAGTCGCCGCGCCCAAGGTGGTCGAGGCGCCGCATTGCAGCACGCTGGAGGAAATCGTCGCCGATCGTATGCAGCGTCTGACTGCCTACCAGAGCGCGGCCTATGCCGAGCGCTATCGCGAGCTGGTCGAGCGCGTACGCAAGGTCGATACCGATGCCGAGCAGCGCCTTAGCAAGGCCGTGGCGCGTTACTACTTCAAACTCCTGGCCTACAAGGACGAGTATGAAGTGGCGCGGCTGTATAGCGATTCGACCTTCCGCAAGCAACTCGAAGCCCAGTTCGAAGGTGACTACCGGCTTCAGTTCCACCTGGCGCCGAGCTGGTTGAGCAAGCCCGATGCGGTGACTGGTGAGCCGCGCAAGCGCAGCTTCGGTCCGTGGATGCTCAAGGCGTTCAGCGTACTGGCGCGCTTCAAGTTCCTGCGTGGCAGCGCCCTCGATCCCTTCGGTCACAGTGCAGAACGTCGCCTGGAACGCGAACTGATCGAGGAATACGAAGCCAACGTGGCCTACCTGCTCGCCGAGCTCAACGCTGACAACTACCGCACGGCAGTGGCGCTGGCCGAGATTCCGGAGCAGATCCGCGGTTATGGCCACGTCAAGGAAGCGGCACTGGCCAAGGCGCGTCAGCAGGCGACGCAGCTCAAGGCGCGGTTGACCGTCAGCGAGATCGCCGCGGTGCAGTTGTTCGAACCGGCAGCCTGAGCCGCAAACCCATCCCCTTTGCCACCCTCTCCCACGCGGAGAGGGGCGGCCTTTTACATCCGAGGTAACCCGATGTCCGTCTTCACTCACGTCGACTTCGATCAGCACGAACAGGTGGTCTACGGCCACGACAAAGCCAGCGGCCTGAAAGCCATCATCGCCATTCACGACAGCACGCTCGGCCCGGCGCTAGGCGGTTGCCGCATGTGGAACTACAGCAGCGACGAGGAGGCGCTGCGCGATGTGCTGCGCCTCTCGCGCGGCATGACCTACAAATCGGCGCTGGCCCGCTTGCCGCTCGGTGGCGGCAAGGCGGTGATTATCGGCGACCCGCATCACGGCAAGAGCGAGGCGTTGTTCCAGGCCATGGGCGATTTCGTCGACAGCCTCGGCGGGCGCTACGTCACCGCAGCGGATTCCGGCACCGGCGTGGCCGAGATGCGCATCATGGCCGAGCGCACTCGCCACGTGGCTGGCGCCGGGCAGCGTGAGGCATTCGGCGGTGGCAGCCGTGACGGTGATCCGTCTCCATCGACCGCCTATGGCGTGTTCATCGGTATTCAGGCGGCCGTGGCGCATCGCTTGGGGCGCCAGGATCTCTCCGGCATCCGCGTGGCCATCCAGGGCGTAGGGCAGGTCGGTTTCGGCCTGGCCAAGCTGCTCAAGGAAGCCGGTGCGCACCTGTGGGTGACGGATATCGTCGAGACCAACGTGCAGCGCGCCGTCAGCCAGCTTGGCGCCACTGCGGTCGGCCAGCATGAGATCTACCGCCTCGATGTGGACGTGTTCGCGCCGTGCGCGCTAGGCGCCATCATCAACCTGCAAACGCTGGAAGCCCTGCGCGCGCCAATCATCGCCGGCGCGGCCAACAACCAGCTGGCAGACGCCAGTCTGGCCGAGCTGCTGCGTCGTCGTGAGTGCCTGTATGCGCCGGACTACGCGATCAATGCCGGCGGCATCATCGATGTCTGCTACGAGCGCACTGGTGGCAGCGCCGCGCAGCTCAAAGCACATATCGAAGAGATTGGTCCGACGCTGACGGAAATATTCCAGCGCGCCGAGCGCGAGGGCGCGACCACCACTGCGATTGCCGACCGCATGGCGTTGGAGCGCTTGCGCGGTGGCCTGCAACCAGTGCGTGCTGCAACCGCCGCCAAGGCTGTGGCTCAGGGCTGGCAGCGCTAGACGCTGAGCGGGGCACGACATGACAAATGCGCGCGCCGCCGCTAAGATGCGGCCCGGCCGTAGCCAATACGGCCGTGTCCCCTTAGTTCAACGGATAGAATAAGCCCCTCCTAAGGGCTAGATGCTGGTTCGATTCCAGCAGGGGACGCCATCGATTTGATCAACACAAAGCCGGCTCTTGCAGCCGGCTTTGTCGTAGATGGCCTCCTGTCAGGTGCGAAGCCAGGTGTCGCGAGTGCGTAGGGCCGGTTCAGGCGTGTTCCAGTGCCTGTTCCGAGCGTTGTGCGGGCAGCAGAACCAGCGTGCGGGTATGCAGGGCTTCCAGCGAGGCGCGATGCCCGACGCTGATCACGATGGCGTCCGGCAAAGCACGGCGCAATTGCCGGTAACAGCTCATTTCGCTCGCTTCATCCAGTGCGGAGCTGCTTTCATCCAGGAACAATATCCTTGGCTGCAGCAACAGGGCGCGCACGAAGGCGCAACGCTGCTGTTCGCCGATGCTCAGGGTCTGCGACCAGTCCAGTTCGCTGTCGAGTCGTTCGCTCAGGTGGCCGAGGCCGCACTGCTGCATCGCCTCGAGCAGTCGCGGATCTGCTTCCGGGTGCGGTGCGGAGGGGTACCAGAGCATGTCGCGCAAGGTGCCGAGGGGCAGGTAGGGTTTTTGCGCGAGCGTGAGCGTGTTGCCCAGATCGTAGCGTGCCACACCGGCTGCATGGCTCCAGACGCCGGTGAGGGCGCGGATCATGGTGGATTTGCCGAAACCCGAGGGGGCGCGGATCAGTAGACTTTCGCCCGGCTGCAGATGCAGGTCGAAGCCATCGAGCAGCATCCTCCCTTCCGGTAGCCATAGCGACAGGTCCTTGACTTCAAAACCATCGGAGTTGTGCTCGAGGCATACCCCGTTCTCATCACCAACGCTTCCCAAGCGCCGTTGGAAGCCGATCAGACGATCGACGACCGCTTTCCATTCGGCGACCTCGGGAAACACCTTGACCAGATAGGCCATGGCTTCGTGAACCTCGCCAAAGGCGGCGCTGAGCTGGGTCAGGCGGCCCAGGGGGAAGGCGCCGGCGAAGAACTGGGGCGCCATGATGAACATGGGGATGATCATGGCGCTGCGCATGTAGAAGGTGGAGTAACCGAGCACGATTTTTTGCTGCTTCACCAGGGACCAGAAGTTCTCCAGTGCCGCTCCCAGGCGCTGGCTGAAACGGGCGTGCTCTTCGCTCTCACCCCGGTACTGGGCCACGGCTTCGGCGTTTTCGCGCAGACGCATCATGGCGAAGCGAAAATCCGCTTCACGGCGCTGCTGGATGAAATTCAGACGTGGCAATGCGCGCCCCAGCCAGAAGGCGCCGCCGGTGCCGAGGATGGAGTAGAGCAGCGCTGCCCATACCAGCAGGCCGGGGATCACCAGTTCTTCGCCCGCGAAGGGAATGCGCACCAGGCTCGACGCCTGCCAGAGGATGTGCAGGAAGGAGAACAGCGACAGCAGGGCGGTCAGCAGGCCCAGGCTGAGTTTCAGCGACAGGGTGATGAGCAGGTTGATGTCGTCGGCGATGCGCTGGTCGGGGTTGTCGGTTTCCGGAACCGTAAGCTGCAGCTTGAGATAGCGATGGCGTTGCAGCCAGAGTTGCAGGGTGTTCTCGGTAGCCCAGCGGCGCCAGCGCAGGGTGAGTTTCTGCTGGAAATGGAAGGCGGCCACGGTGAAGGTGGCCAGGCCCAGTTGCAGGAAGAGGAACTGCACGCCACCGATCAGGAAGGCGTCGTAATCCAGCGCCTGCAGGGCATTGTAGAAGTGCAGGTTCCAGAAGTTGTAGAGCAGGTTGACCCCGACCAGGCACAGGTTCATCAGGATGGTGCCGAACAGCAGCAGGAACGCGGGGCGTCTTTCGGCAGAGGACCAGAACGGCCGGGCGAGCAACCAGAAATCACGTAATGTCTGCATGTGGCCTCGAGTTGCCCGGCGTGAAACGCGTTGAGTTTATAGAGGGGCGGCTATACCATCAACGCTAATCGTTCTCATCGTTATGACCCGACGCGGCGGAGGCAGGCCATCGAACTTCCGGACTGGCTGTGCCAAGCATGGCCACCCATCCAGCGCGTGATGCAGGTCGAGAGCCAGGGGCGCGCGGCGGTACCGCTGCCCGACCTGGCCGATACCAGTGTGCTGTACCCCATGCTCGAGCGTTTCGCCGAGCTCTATCCGGGGATCAAAGGCCCCCCAGTCGCCTCCCAATGGTCGATGAATTACCTCAGCATCATGCTGCCAGCCACGCTGGCGGCGGTGTTGACCCGTGATCTGGCCATTGCCTTCTGGGAGCGGGAGGTCGCCTTGTTACACGAGGCTGGCCAGCCCCGGGCGTTGTGGCTGCCGACGCCGCAGGCCTCACTGGCCGCCGGGCAGCGCGATGACTACTGGGCACGACTGCTGCATGAGCATCTGGAACCGCTGTTCACCAGCATTGCCACCTGGGGTGGGCTGGCGCCGAAGGTGCTATGGGGTAACTTCGCCGCTATCTGGGATGGCGCCTTCTCTCGCATCGACCCCAACCTGGAGCGTGAGGGATTCGCCGAGGCCCACCGCTGGTTGGAGCGTGCCGTGGTGGCTGAGGGACGTCTGAAGCCCAGAAGCCTGCAGTGGATGGTCGACTCGCCGGCGCCCGAGGTCTGTGCTCGCATCCCCTTGCGCCGTCATTGCTGCCTGCACTACCAGTTGCATGCCCCGGTAGCCGGCAAGCCGCAGGTGCTGTGCGAATCCTGCCCGAAGTTGCATCGCCTGCCGCAGGCGGAGCAGGCGAGCTATCTGCGTTATATCTACGGGGCCGAGGGCTAGTACCGCTCCGGCAATTCGGGAAATCGTCCGGCGCCTGAGGGCTGCTCCCGGATTGCATCCGGGCTACGAAACTGTCTTGGCAACCCCCAACCGACGCCTTACCAGCTCCAGCACCGGATCCGGCTGCTCGAAGGCGAAGAAATGCCCGCCCTCGAAGCCGTGCAGTTCGCAGCCCGCTCTGGTTTCCGTCTGCCAGTCGTGCAGCGTTTCCTCACCCACATGGGCATCGTCATGCCCGGCCAGCACGCTTATGGGCACGTCGAGTCGTGGGCGCTGCTGGTAGCGGTAGCGGCTCAACAGGGCGAAATCGGCGCGGATGGCCGGTAGCAGCAAGGCCATCAGTTCCTGATTGGACAGCACTTCGGGCGGGGTGCCGGCGTAGTCGCGCAGTTTGATCAATAGCTCACCGTCGCTCAGCAGGTCGTAGCGCGGTGCACCGACGCGGTGGCGCGGCGCGCCGCTGGCCGAGACGAACAGATGGCGAGGAGAAGCCAGGCCGCGTCTGACGCAGTGATGGGCCAGCTCGAAGGCGACCAGGGCGCCGAGGCTGTGGCCGAAGAAGGCATAGGGGCGGTCGTCGTGACGGGCGATGACCTGGCCCAGTTGCTCGAGCAACTGGGCGAAGTCGTGCAGCGGCGGCTCGCCGAAGCGTGCGCCACGTCCTGGTAGCTGGATGGCGCAAAGCTGGATGCTCGGCGCCAGTTTGGCGAACCAGGGCATGAAGCTGCCGGCGCTGCCACCGGCGAAAGGGAAGCAGAACAGGCGCAGGCGCGCGCCGGGCAGTGGGCGGGTCTGGATCCATGCCGAGTCAGCAGGGCGTTGCTCGTACAGAACCTGGGCATGCATGGCCGGTCTCCTCAGTAGGCCGCAGCCGCGAGCGGCTCGGTGCTGGTTTCGGACACGGCGCCCTGATCCACCTTGATCAGACGATCGGCCAAATGGAAGTAGGCGTCGTCGTGGGAGATCACGATCACCAGTTTTCCACGCTGGCGCAGATCAGGAAGGATCTTGGTGTAGAAGAAGCGTTTGAACACCGGGTCCTGATCCGCCGCCCATTCGTCGAACAGGTAGCAGGGGCGGTCGTCGAGGTAGGCGGCCAGCAGGGCCAGGCGCTTGCGCTGGCCGGTGGAGAGATCGAGGGTGGACAGGCGACCGCCTTCTATATTGACCTTGTGCGCCAGTTGCAGGTGCGCCAGGTAGTCACGGGCTTGCTGCATCAGTTGTGGGTCATCGCCGTCGAGCAGGTGCTCGAACAGGCAGAAGTCGGTGAAGATCGCCGAGAAATGCTGGCGGTAGAGATGATTCTGGGTGCTCGCGGACACCTGCTCGTCGAGCAGCAGGTCGCCGCCTTCGGGTTGATAGAGCCCGGTCAGCAGCAAGGCCAGTGTGGTCTTGCCGCTGCCGTTGCCACCGGTGATGAAGACCACCTCGCCAGCGCGTAGTTCGAGGTCGAACGGGCCAAGGGTGAAACGGCCTTCCTCCCCCTCGCGGTAATAGCTGTGGCGCACCTCGCGGCACTGCAAGCGTGCCACGTGCCGGGCCGGCGACAGGGTATCGGCCGGGGTGCCGGTGACTTCCAACTGCCCTTCGAGTGCGCGGATCTTGCGCAGCGAGACACTGGCCCGGCCGAGGATGGGCAGGGCATTCATCAGCTCGGACAGCGGTGTGATCATGTACAGCAGGGCGAGGATGTAACCGGTCACCAGCGTCGCCCCCAGATCGATGAACTGGGGCGCCAGGAACAGCACCGTGCCGATCAGCAGGTAGAAGATGCCGTTGCCCCAGTTGAGCACCAGGGCGTAGATGCTCATGCCGCGTACGAAGTCGCGGCGGTACTGCTGGCTGATGGGGTAGAGCAGGCGCTCGAAGAACTGCAGGCGCCGCGAGTGGTTGAGCTGCAGCTCCTTGCTGCCATCGGTGAGCAGGCGGTACTGGTCGAATAGCTGATCCTTCAGCTCGCGGGCCTTGCCGATGGAGGTCAGGGCCTTGCGCTGGGGCCAGTGGAAGCTGGCGGCGCCGAGCAGGATCAGGGCCGCGGTCAGGCCCAGCAACGGCAGGCTGAGCCAGCCCAGATAAGCCAGGCAGGCCAGCACGATGCCGCTGTTGACCAACATCACCGGCACCAGCTCCACGGCCTGGCTGATGGTCTGCGTATCGTCGGTGAGCATCGCCAACAGGCGGTGCTTGCCCAGGCGTTGCAGGCGTGGATAGGGCGTATCGATCAGCTTGCCGCTCAGGTGTAGACGCATGTCGCTGATCGCGGTTTGTCCCAGGCGCAGCAGGCTCACGTCGGAGACGATGCGTGTGCTCACCACCAGGACCACCAGGCCGGCGAACAGCAGCCCATCGGCCGGGCGCAACTGGCTGAAGCCGGCCAGGGAGTGGTTGATGTTGGCGATCAGGCCGGCCGCTGCCAGGCCGCAGGCCAGACCGGTGGCGGTGGCGATCAGCAGGGTGCGCCAGGAACGTCGCGCCAGTAGCAGTAACAGATCCATCTCAAGTCATCTCGTGGTTCAAAGGTTCACGCCGTGGCGTACCCAGATTGGCCAGGCTCTCGACCAGGGCCCGTTGCCAGGCATCCTGACGCAGGATGTCCAGGTGTTGCGCGGCAATGGTCTGCTCGCGGCTCGGGCCTTGGCTGAGGCTGCGCCAGTCCGGCGCGTTGAAGTCCTCGGCCTGCAGGGTCGCACTGGCCCACCAGAGGTGCAGTGGGCAGCGTAGCGTGGCAGGACGGAAGGTGCCGATCAGCGTCTGGGTGTGGGCATGCTGGCGCAAACGGTATTCCAGTTGCTCCCAACTGTCGCCTGCCAGGTGCAGGCCCTGCTGGCGAGCCCATTGCGCCAGGGCCAGTGGCCATTGCTCTGGCCTGTGCTCGAGCAGGTGAGCGCGCGCTGCCTCGGCCTGCGTCGACAGCCGCTGCTGACTGTCGGCATCGAGTTGTTCGGCGGCCGATTGCAGCAACGCTTCCAGGCGTTGTGTCGCTGTGCTGCGTTGGGTCTGCGAGTCGACGATGCCGAGAAACGCGACTTCCTCGCCGGCCTGCTCCAGTTGCGCCGCGGCGCAGAACGCCAGCAGGCCGCCGAGCGACCAGCCGAGTAGGTGGTACGGGCCCTGCGGTTGCTGCCGGCGCAATTGCTCCACATACACTGCGGCCAGGGCCTCGAGCGTGTCGCGCCCCGGTTGCGGGCTGCCTTCGGCCAGATAGGTGGCCTGCAGGCCCCACAGGTTCCAGTCGCCCAATAGGTCGCTCAGAACGCGGTAGTCCTGCACATGCCCGGTGGACGGGTGGAAACAGAACAGGTTGCCTTTCGCTCCATCGGCTCGCGACAGCGGTACCAGTGGCGAGAGTTGCATCTGTGCCTGCACCAGCTCGGCGAAACGCGCCACGCTTGGCGCATCGAACACGGCATTGACCGGCACCGTCGTACCCAGCGCGTTCTGCAGGCGGCTGGCCAGCTTCACTGCGGCCAGCGAGTGGCCGCCGAGGGCGAAGAAATCGTCCTCGATGCCGACTCGTTCCAGACCCAGCACCCCGGCCCAGATATCTGCCAGCAACTGCTCCAGCGGTGTACGCGGCAGGCTGTCGCCGACCTGGTCGAGTGTCTGCTCGGCCCACTGGGCGAGGGTCTTGCGATCCAGCTTGCCGTTGCCCAGCAGCGGCAGGGCATCGACCAGGCGCAAGGCCGGCCGCATGTGCTCCGGCAGACGCTCCTGCGCCTGGCGCTGAAGCTGGGCGAGCGTGCTGGCCTGGCCGTGCTCGAGGGTAAGGAAGGCGAACAACTGCTGGTCGAACGGGCCGCTTGCCACGCAGGTAACGGCGGCCTGGGCCACGCCGGGCAGGCGGGCAAGCTGCGCCTCGATATCGTCGAGTTCCACGCGAAAGCCGCGAATCTTCACCTGGCGATCAACACGGCCGATGATCTCCAGGCTGCCGTCCGGGCGGTAGCGCGCGCGATCACCGGTGCGATAGAGGCGCTCGCCGGGTAGCTGCGGGTGGTCGCCGAAGCGCTCCCGGGTCTGCTGTTCGTCCAGGTAGCCCCGTGCCAGTTGCGGCCCGGCGAGGTAGAGCTCGGCGGCCTGGCCGGGTGCGGCCTGGTTGCCCTGCTCGTCGAGCAGATAGGTGCGCATGCCGTCCAGACGGTCGTCGAGGGGCAGGTGGTGGTAGTCGATGGACGGGTCGAGACGATGCATGAGCACGCCGATGGTGGTTTCGGTCGGGCCGTAGTGGTTGTACACCGTCAATTCGGGGGCGAGGCGCCGCAGGCTTTGCAGCAGGCGCTGCGGGCTGTGCTCGCCACCGAGGATCAGTTGCCTGCGTGGCAGGGTGGCGGCGGCCGCACTGTGCGCGAGCCAGGCGTCGAGCAGCGAGGGCACGGTCTTCAGATGATCGATCGGATGACGTGCCTGGTAGGCCGCCCAGGTTGCCGCATCCAGGCTGGTGGCCTTGTCTACCACGTGCAGCTCACCGCCGCTGAGCAAGGCCGGGAACAGCAGGGTATAGCTGAGGTCGGCGGCCAGCGAGGTGACCAGTGCGCTGCGCTCGCCGGGCGCCAGCGCCAGGCGCCGGAGCAGGCTGTCCACGTAGCTGCCGAGCTGGCGATGTTCGATCACCACGCCCTTGGGCGTGCCCGTGCTGCCGGAGGTATGCAGCACATAGGCGGCGCTGTGGGCGGCGATGGGCAGCTCCAGTGGGCTGTCCGGCAGGTGCTGCCAGCATGGCAGGTCATCCAGGTCGAGGCTTTCCAGGCCGGCTTGCGTCGGTGCCGGGGCGCTGCCGTCGACGAGCAGGAAGGCCGGCCGGGCGGCAGCCAGGATCGCCTGGCTGCGGGCCAGCGGCTGCTGGTTGTCCAGGGGCAGGAAGGCCGCGCCAATCTTGAGCACGCCGAGCATGGCGACGATGGCGTCGGCATTGCGCTCCAGGTGCAGGGCCACACGATCCTCCGCACCGATGCCGCGCGCGTTGAGAAAGCGCGCCAACTGGTTGCTGCGCGCCTCCAGTTGCGCATAGGTCAACTGCTGGCGGGCGTCGCACAGCGCCAGGCGTTCGGCGAAGCGCGATGCTTGCTGGCTGAAGCGCAGGGGGAAGGCCATGAAGGCGGTGTCGGGCCGTTCGCTGCGCTGGCTCTGCACTGCGGCCAGGGTGGTGTCGAAACTCGGGCTGTGCAGCGCCAGAGCCTGCAACTGTTGTTCAGGATCATCGAGGGCGGCGAGCAGCAGGGAGCGGTATTGCTCCAGCAGCACCCGTGCGCTCTGCAGGTTGTAGCCGCTGCTGGCGAAGGCGAGGTTGAAGCGGTAGGCGATGGCGCCTTGTGCGTCGCTGAAGGCCTCCGGGGTGAGCAACAGGTCGAAGGCCTGGGCCGCCGAGTTCAGTTCCACTACCGAGAGCGTCGTGCCCGGCATGCCGGCCACCGGCAGCGCCTGGGGCAGCAGACCGCCCCACTCGAAACCGTAGCGACTGGCATCTGGCGATGGGTCGCTGGTGATGTCGCAGTATTCCTGCCATTCGCGTGCGCGGTCGCACAGGCGCTGCACGCCATTGAGGGCCTCGCTGAAGCGGCTCTGCGCGGGGAAGCGCCAGGCCAGGGGCAGGGACTTGGCGAACGCGCCCCAGCAGCCGGCCAGTTCGTCGTAATCGTCGCGGCAATCATGCACCCAGTTCATCGTCAGGGCCGGCGTTTCCCCCGGGCTCAGACGTTGCAGCAGGGCGCACCAGGCCGTCAGCAGCACCTCGGCGGGAGTCACCTGATGCTGGCGGCAGAAGGTCTCTAGCCGCGCCGTCAGTTCCGGGCTCGCATCCAGTTGGGCTATCAGATGGCCTGCCGTGGCGTGCAGGCGTGCCTGGCGATAAGGCAGTTCGCCCGCCTCGTACTCGCCCAAGGCCTGTTCGCGCCAGTAGCGGCGGCCCAGTTCGGCGTCTTCCTCGTCCTGCAGTTCGTATAGCCAGGCGCTGTACTGGGTGTAGCTCATGTCCTCGTCATCGGCCTGCGCCTCGCCCGCCAGCGCCCTGGCCAGACGCAGCAGGGTGCCGCGGTCGGCGCTCAGTGCCGGCAACTGCAGGTGCAGGCGCTGGTGCCCGCTGCCCAGCACCTGGCACTGCAGGTGCACGCCGGTTTCGGCATGCACTGCCTCGCTCGGCGAAACGATCCGTTGCAACGGCACGCGCAGCCCCGGCGAGGGGCACAGCCGCAGGCGCAGTACCTCATGGCGTGCCACCAGAGCCTGCAGGCGACCGTGCAGCTCCGACAGATCGACCGCACCGTGCAGATCGAGGATCAGCGAGGCGGCAGGCAGACCCGACTGCCAGCGCAGGCGTTGTTGCGGTGAAAGCTGGAACTGCTCCATCAGAGACTCTCCTCCAGTTCCAGGTCAGCGCGCGTGGTGTTTTTCTCGAGTGCATCGAGTGCCTCGCGGCGCATCATCTGGCCCATGGCGACGCAAATCTTGCGTTCGCCCTCAAAGGGGTCGCGGGCATGGGCGACCAGCATGTTGTCGAGCATCACCACATCCCCCTTCTGCCAGGCGAAGCGTACGGCGCAGGCCTCGTAGACCCGGCCGATCTCGGCCATCACTTCGTCTTCGATGGGGCTGCCGTCGCCATAGCAGACGTTGCGTGGCAGGTGCTCGGGGCCGAACAGTTCCAGCAGGTTGCTGCGTACCTCCGGCTCCAGGCAGGCCGGGTGGTGCAGTTGCACCTGGTTGAAGAAGGACGCTTCGCCGGTGTCCGGGTGGTGGACGATGGCCGGGCAGCGCTGGGCGATGCGCAGGCTATCTTCGCCGAGCCATTGCCACTGAGTGCCAGCCTCGCGGCAACGCTGCTCGACCTCTTCGCGCTGTTCGGTTTTGAAGAAGTCCTGCCAGCGCACATCGAGCTTGTCGGTGAAGTGGCGAACGTAGAGCAGGCCTTTGACGCGCAGCTTCTCGACGATCGGTTGCGGCAGGTAGGCAAGCACCTCGCGGCAGTCGACGATGGGGGTGCAGCCGCCCTGCAGCGCGGGTTTCTCGCAGTAGAACCACTGCTTGCGCGGCCACTGTGCGAGGTGCGAGCTCTCGTTGTGGAACAGGATCATGTGCTGCTCCGGGTAGGGCGTGGAGTGGTAGATGTTCTTGCCCGAGTTGTTCTTCGGCAGGTCGCCGTAGGTGCCGTAGAGGTCGGGTTCGATGGCCTGGGCGAACTGCTCGAAGGCACTGGCGTCCGGCAGGTCGAAGCCTCGGAACAACAGGCCGCCGTGGCGCCGTAGCTGTTCGCCGATCCAGCCACGGGCCTGCTGCGCCCAAGTCACCGGGTCCAGCTCGCTGAGGCGTGGCTCGATCAGCAGCGGCAGGGCGCGCTCGGCTGCCAGGGGGGCGCTGCGCACCTGTTCCTCGGGGTGCTGGCTGACGGCAGTGGCGCGGGCCTGCTTGAGCTTGCTCAGTTTGGACAGCTTGCGCGAGGCGCGGCTTGCCTCGTCCTGGGTGGATGCATCGTACATGGGGCTGTTCTCCGTGACGGCTGGGCTGCGCAGACGCCAGCCCCAGCCTTGCAAGGCGTGTTCGGGGGCCTCGATGACCCGTTGCAGCAGTTCGTCGAAGCCGCGTTGCAATTGCTCGATGGTGTCTGGCTGGAACAGGCTGGTGCGGTACACCCAGCGCAGCGTCAGGCCTTGCTCGTCTTCCTCGGCGAACAGGGCCAGGTCGAACTTGCTGGTTTCCTGGCGTGGGGCCAGGTGCTCGACGTGCAGGCCGGGCAGTTCGGCGGACGAGCGGGGCGTGTTCTGCAGGACGACCAGCGCCTGCACCAGCGGGTTGACCCCGGCCTGGCGCGGCGGCTGCAGGGTCTCGACCAGCTTGTCGAACGGCACCTGCTGGTGCTGGAAGGCGGCCAGGGTCTCGTCGCGCAGACGCTGCAGGCGGGCGCTGAAATCCTCTGCCGGGTCGAGGCGCGCGCGCAGCGGCAGCACGTTGACGAAGAAGCCGATCAAGTGCTCCAGGGCGGGCTGTTCACGGTTGGCCAGGTCGGTGCCGACCAGGAAGTCGTCATCGCCGGTGACCCGTTGCAGCAGGCAGTTGAAGGCGTTGAGCAGCACCATGAACAGCGTCGCGCGCTGCGTCTGCGCATAGGCTTGCAAGCGTTCGGCCTGGGCCCTGGGCAGGCTCTGGCGCAGCGCCGCGCCATGATAGTCGGCCTGCGCCGGGCGCGGCTTATCCAGCGGCAGGCGCAGCAGCATCGGTGCGCCCTGCAACTGGCTGCGCCAGAAGTCGATGTCGCGCGCCAGGCGCTGCTGCTGCGCGGGGCTGCGCTGCCAATGGGCATAGTCGGCGTACTGGATGGGCAGGGCCGCCAGTGCCGGTGCCTGCCCGGTGCGGTAAGCGCTGTAGGCGGCGATGGCTTCCTCGACCAGGATGCCCATGGACCAGGCATCGGTGGCGATATGGTGCAGGGTGAACTGCAGCACATGGCGTTTCTCGCCCAGGCGCAGCAGGCGCGCGCGCAGCATGGGTGGGCACTGCAGGTCGAAGGGGCGCGCGGCTTCCTCGTCGATGCACTGCTGCACCTGCGCGTCGTCATCCGCCGCCAGCGATTGCAACGGCAGTTCCAGGCGCACGTCATCCGCTATGACCTGGCGCGGCGTGTCGCCTTCGAGAATGAAACCGGTGCGCAGCGACTCGTGGCGATCCAGTACATGCTGCAGGGCGGCGCGCAGCGCCTCGACATCCAGCTCGCCATCCAGGCGTACCGCGGTGGAGAGGTTGTAGGCTGCGCTGGGGCCTTCCAGCTTGTCGAGGAACCACAGGCGCTGCTGCGCGTAGGACAGCGGCAACGCTTGGCTGCGCGGCACCGCCACGATCTCCTCGATGGCGGCGGCTGCATTGGGTGCCTGGGCATCCACCACCTTGGCCAGCTCGGCCACGGTGCGATGCTCGAACAGGGCGCGCAGCGGCAGCTCGACGGCGAGCCGGCGGCGGATGCGCGCGATCACCTGGGTGGCCAGCAGCGAATGACCGCCAAGGGCGAAGAAGTCGTCGTCGACGCTCAGTGAGCTCAGACCGAGCAGGTCCTGCCAGAGCTCGGCCAGGGCCTGCTCGGTGGCCGTGCGTGGGGCCACCTGGGCTTGGGCGGATGCCTCGCTGGGCAGACCCAGGGCGGCCAGTGCACGGCGGTCGACCTTGCCGTTGGCATTCAGCGGCAGGCTTTCCAGGTGACGCCAGTGGCCAGGAACCATGTAGCTCGCCAGTTGCCCGCGCAGGTGCTCGACCAGCAGCGCCTGCGCCGTGTTGGCGTCCAGCGCCGCGTCGCGGAGCACGTAGCAAGCCAGCAGTTGCAGGTCGCCGCGGGCGTCCGGCAGGGCCAGAACCACGGCGCTGTCGACCTGCGGGTGGCGCATCAGGCGGTTCTCGATCTCGCCCAGTTCGATGCGGTGGCCACGGATCTTCACCTGCTGGTCGCGGCGGCCGAGGTATTCGATCACGCCGTCGGCGCGGTAGCGGCCGATATCACCGGTGCGGTAGAAGCGCGCGCCCGGCTCGAACGGGTGATCGACGAAGGCCGCACGGGTACGCTCGGCATCGCCCAGGTAGCCGCGGCCGACCCCCACACCGGCGACGCACAGCTCGCCTGGCACGCCGATGGGTTGCGGGCGCAGGTCGGCATCGAGGATGTACAGCTGGTTGTTGGCGGTTGGCCGGCCAATCGGCATGTGCGCGCAGTCATCTTGCGGCGCCTCGTGGATGGCATGGAAGGCCACGTCGTCGGAGCACTCGGCCGGGCCGTAGGCGTTCATCAGCGAGGTGCCGGGGAAGCGGCTGCGCCAGTCGCGAGCCAGTGCCGGTGGCAGCGCCTCACCGGTCGGCAACAACCAGCGCAGGCTGCCGAGCTGGTGCTGCGGGCCGGCTTCCTGCAGCAGGCCGCGGATCAGCGCGGGCACCGCCTCGAGCAGGTTCAGGCGCTGGGTTTCGATGGCATCGAGCAGGGCAGCCGGATCGTGCGCGACGGCGTCCGGCAGGATGTGCACGGTGGCGCCGACGATCGGTGCGGCGAGGAACTGCCAGATCGAAATATCGAAGGCCGGCGAGGCGGTCTGGGCGATGCGATCCTCGCTGCACAGGCCCAGGGTCGGCACCTTGCCGAAGATGTTGTTGAGCATGCCGCGCTGCTCCACCAGGGCGCCCTTGGGCGTACCGGTGGAGCCGGAGGTGAAGATCACGTAGGCGAGCTGGTCGGGGCGATGGGCGTACTGCACCGGCGCCGCATCGCCTTGCCACAGCTCCTGCACCACCAGGCAGCCAGGCTGCCGGCCGACGCCTGCCAGTACCCTGTCGAGCAGCCCGCTGGCCTTCTCGTCCACCAGCAGCAGCGGCGCGCCGCTCAGCTCCAGCAGTTCGCCCAGCCGCTGCGGCGGGTGCTGGATGTCCAGCGCCTGGAAGGCCGCGCCGGCCCTGAGCGTGGCGATCATCATGCACAGCAGCGCCAGGCCGCGCTCGGCGGCCAGGGCCACCAGGGTATCCGGGCCGGCGCCGGCCTGTTGCAGGGCGTGGGCGATGGCGTTGCTGCGCCGGTCGAGTTCGGCGTAGCTGAGCTTTTCTCCGGCGCAGACCGCAGCCGGGCGTTGCGGGTGGGCGCGCACCTGATCGGCGAACAGGGCCGCGTAGCTGCGCTGCAGCGGGAAGTCGACGGCGCTGTCGTTCCAGTCCACCAGCAGTTGCCGGCGCTCGGCCTCGGGCAGCATCTGCAGGTGGCCGAGCGGCGCTTCGGGTTGCTCGAGCATCCCGCCGAGCAGTTGCACCAGGTGGCCCAGCATGCGTTGCACGCTGTCCGCCGTGAATCGGCCCTGGTCGTAGGACAGGCGGATGCCCAGGCGGTCGCCGGGATAGAGCACCACCGTCATCGGGAAGTTGGTGTGCACCCGGTCTTCGTAGATGTCGATGCTGAAACCGTCGAGGCGGACGCTGGCGACGTCCAGCGGGGCGTTCTCGAACACCACCAGGCTGTCGAACAACTGTTGCCCACGGGGAATCTCGCTGCCCCGCTGGATCTCCACCAGCGGCGCGAACTCGTGGTCGCGCAGCTCGGCGTTGTGCGACAGCAGCGCCTGCAGCCAGTCGATCACCGGGCGCTCGGGGTCGACGTCGACCCGCAGCGGCAGGCTGTTGATGAACAGACCGACCATCTCCTCGACCCCGGCCAGCGCGGTGGGGCGACCGGCCACGGTGACGCCGAAGAGCACGTCGCGGTTGCCGCTGTAACGCGACAGCAGCAGGGCCCAGGCGCCCTGGATCCAGGTATTGGGGGTGAGCTGGTGGGTCTGGCAGAGCTGCTGCAGGCGCTGCGTGAGGGCCACGCTGAGGGTGGTGTTGCAATCGCCGACCACGTCCGGCGCGCGATCCGGCTGGGCCACGGGCAGATCGACCTGCAGCGGCGTGGGTGCCTCGAAGCCCGCCAGTTGGTGGCGCCAGAAGGCTTGCGCGCCGTCCATGTCCTGGCGGGTGAGCCAGCTCATGTAACCACGGAACGGGCGCCAGCGCGGCCGCGCCACCGCTTCGCCGCGCGCCAGGGCCTGGTAGATGGCCAGCAGGTCTTCCATCAGCAGGCCGAAGCACCAGGCGTCGGTGAGAATGTGATGGAAGCTGCGCACCATGCTGAAGCGCTGCTCGGCCAGCTGGAACACGCGCAGGTAGGTGAGTGGCGCACGGCTCATGTCGAAGCCGCGTTGGCGTTCGTCGGCCAGCACGGCATCCATCGCTTCGCGCTGACGCTCGGCATCGAGGTGACGCCAGTCATACCACTCGAAGGCCAACTCGGTATCGCGATAGACGCACTGCAGCGGTTCATGGTCTTCCTGCCACCAGAACGCGGTGCGCAGCATCGGGTGGCGCTCGAGGAACAGCTTCCAGGCACGCTCCATGGCCGGCCGCTGCAATTTACCGTCCCAGCTGTAGCGCTGCTGCATCAGGTAGATGCCGCTATGCGGTTGCAGCAAGGTGTGCAGCAGCATGCCCTGCTGCATGGGCGAGAGCGGGTAGAGATCTTCCAGGCGTGCCCAGGGCAGCGGCTCGCTGGCCAGGGTTGCGGCCTGCCCATGGCACAGTGGGAAGGCCGAACTGGCCGGACGCAGCTCGGCGCTGTCGGCCAGCGCGGCAAGGGCCCGCAGATGTGCCACCAGGCCAGGCAGCCAGGTATTGGCCAACGGCCCTTTGGCACGCAGATGCAGGCTGTTCTCATGCCAGCAGGCGTCGAGGGTCAGCCCTTCGGCCATGGTCGGTTCATGGCTGGCGGCCTGGATGTCGGCGAGCACCGCCTGCTCCTCGCGGTGCGCGTCCCAGTCGCCGAGCCAGCGCAGGGCGAGGGCCGGCGTCGGCAGCTCGCGCAGGGGTTCCAGCAGGTAGGGATTGTCCGCCAGGTGGCGCAGGGTGCCATAGTCCGCGCCGAACTGCGGATAGGCGTGCAACTGCGCGGCCAGGTCTTGCAGACGAGCCAGTGCGTCACCGCTCGGGGCCTGCAGGTAGAAGGGCACCGACAGTGCCAGCGTGCCCAGCATCCGTGCCGGATCCAGGTCTGCCTGGGCGATCGGCGCCTGCAGCGGCAGGCGGTTGGCGTCCGGGCGACCGGCCTGCACGGTCAGGGCCAGCGGTGCGCCACTTTCAACCCCCAGACGGTCGACCAGGCTGCTGACCAGCAGGGCATTCCAGTCCAGTTGCAGGGTGTCGACCAGGCGCTTGAGGCGTGTCGAGGTGTCCGCGTCCAGGTGCTCTTCTGCCTGTCCATCCTGCTGCCCGGACAGATCGAGGGCGGGCAGCTCCAGCCCGGCGAATTGCAGCCAGTGTTCCCAGACCTCGTCCAGGCGCTCGCTGCTGGCGTCCTGCTGCTGGTGTTCGCACCAGGCGCCGAGTTCGCCGCCGCTGTAGGACAGGCGCAGCGGCCGTTGGTAGCGCAGTTGCGTGAGCGCCAGGTTGAGGTCGGCGAGCAGCACGGGCCAGGCCGCTTCGTCGAGGCACAGCGGATGTGCGACCAGCAGCAGCCGGTCGCCTGCCGCGCTGCGCAGCAGGCTGGCCTGTAGGCCCTGCCCGGCGGCCAGGTCGAGGCGGGCGAAAGCGGCCTCGGCCAGCGTCTGCAGGGGCTCGTCGTGGTGCCTGCACTCGCTGACTTCGATGGCGGCGGGCGCGTTCAGTACCTGCTGTTGCCACTCGCCATCGGCGCTGCGTTGCAGGGCCAGGCGCAATGCCTGGTGATGGCCTTGCAGCGCCGTCAGGGCCTGGGACAGGTGGCTGGCTGCCAGCTCGCCGTCGATGCGCAGGCAACGCCAGCTCGGCCGCAACTCGGTGCTTTCCAGGCGTGCACGCTGGCCGGCGCTCAGGGGTATGACGAAACCGTCGCCCTGTTGCCGGGCGGCGGCGCTTTCGGCGCCAGCACCGAGCACCTGGGCGATGTCGGCGATGGTGCGGTTCTCGAACAGTTGCTTGGGTGTCAGTTTCAAGCCCTGCTGGTTGGCACGGGCGATGATCTGCAGGTTGAGGATCGAGTCGCCACCGAGGCTGAAGAAGTTGTCGTGCACCCCGACCCGTTCGACCTTCAGCACCTCCTGCCAGATGCGCGCGAGCAGGGCTTCGACCTCGTTGCGCGGCGCGACATGGCTGGCGCTATCGGCGGCCGGTGCGCTGGGCAGCGGCAACTGGCGCAGGTCCGGCTTGCCGTTGGCGGTCAGGGAGATGGCGTCGAGGGTGATGACGTGGGCCGGCACCATGTAGTCCGGCACGCGGCGGCTCAGGTCGTCGCACAGCTTGCTGGCCGACAGCGACTGGCTGGCCACCACGTAGGCCACCAGGCGCGGCGTGCCATCCACTTCCAGCACGCGCACCAGCACCTGCTCGATCAGCGGCGAGAGGCGGCGGATCTGCGCCTCCACCTCACCCAGCTCGATGCGGTTGCCACGGATCTTGACCTGGTTGTCGACGCGACCAAGGAAGGCCAACTGGCCGTCGGCCAGCCAGCGCACACGGTCGCCGGTGCGGTACCAGCGTTGCCCGTCGCTTGCGACGAAGCGCTCGGCGCTGAGGTCGGCGCGGTGCAGGTAGCCACGGGCCAGATCGCCGGCGATCCACAGCTCGCCGGGAACGCCGATGGCCACTTGGCAGCCATTGCCATCGACCACCCGCAGGCGGCGGTTGGCCAGGGGACGACCGAGGGCGACCAGACCGATGTCGGCCGCCAGCGGGGTGGCCAGCGCCCCCACCGTGGCCTCGCTCGGGCCATAGTGGTTGAACAGGCGCAAGGTCGGCGCCAGGGCGCCTACCTGGCGCAGCAGTTCGGGCTTGAGCGCGTCGCCACCGAATACCAGGCGTTGGCGAGGCAGCAGGCGTGGATCGGGGTGGGCCTGGAGCAGGCCCTGCAGATGGCCGGGAGTGATCTTCAGCACATCCACCGGGTGCTCGCCGAGGAAGTCGGCCAGGGCCAGCGGATCGAAGCTGGTGTCTTCGTCGACCAGGATCAGGCTGCCGCCGTTGCACAGCGCGCCGAACAGTTGGGTGTGGCCGAGGTCGGCCGCCACCGTCGAGAGCAGGCCATAGCGCGCCGCTGGAGGCGGATCGATCAGATCGGTGACGGCAGCGAGGTAGCCGACGATGGCGCGGTGCTCGACCACCACGCCCTTGGGCGTGCCGGTGGAGCCGGAGGTGTAGATGACGTAGGCCGGGGCATCCGCATCGTTGCCTGCCTGTACCGCCATGCTGGGCAGGGCGGCGATGGCGCTTGCCTCATCGTCCAGCCACAGCCGGACCGGGCTTTCGCCATGGGGCAGGCGCGATTCCAGCGTGCGCTGGCTGATCAGCAGGTCGGCGCGGCTGTCCTGGAGAATGTCCGCCAGGCGCCCGGCTGGTTGCTTGAGATCCAGCGGCAGGTAGGCGGCGCCGCACTTGAGGGTGGCCAGCAGCGCCACCACGAAGTCGACGCTGCGCTCCAGGGCCAGGGCGAGCAACTGGCCGCTGCCGAGACCCTGGGCTTGCAGGCGATGGGCCAGGCGGTTGGACTCGACATCCAGTTCGGCATAGCTCAGGGCACGGGAACGATCCTGCACCGCCAGGCGCTCGGGATGACGCTTCACTCCGTCGACGAAGCGTTGCTGCAGGGTGCTGGCGGCGACCGCCAGGTGCGCGCCCTGGCCATGGGCCTCCAGGCGCAGGCGTTCTTCTTCGCTCAGCCAGTCCAGCGCCTGCACCTTGGCCTGCGGCTGCTCGGCCATGGCCAGCAGCAGCGCACGCAACTGGGCGCTGAGCAGGGCGATCTCGGCGTCGCTGAAGCGGCTGCGGTCATAGCTGAACAGGTACTGAAGGCATTCACCGGGCACCACGATCAGCGACAGCGGGAAATGGTTGCGGCCCTGGGTCAGGCGGATGCCATCGGCCCGGCGCTGCTCGGGCGGGGCGCTGAAGCGCAGGCCTTCGGCATCCTGGTTGAGCGCATCGGTGACGGGGAAGTTCTCGAACACCAGGATCGAATCGAACAGGGCGCGCTCGGCCGGCACCTGGCTCAACGGTTTGAGGCGGCTCAGCGGCAGATAAGCGTGCTGGCGCAGGTCGCTGTTGCAACGCTGCAGATCCTGCAGCCAGTCGCTGAGCGTGCGGCTGTCGTCCAGGCGCACACGCAGCGGCAGGGTGTTGATGAACAGGCCGACCATGTTGTCGACACCGGCCAAGCCGTCCGGGCGACCGGCGACGGTGACGCCGTAGACCACCTCGTCACGCCCGGCGTGTTGCCCCAGCAGCAGCGCCCAGGCGCCCTGGATCAATGTGTTGACGGTCAGGTGCTGGCTACGGGCGAACTGGTTCAGGCGTTCGGTCTCGGCGGCGTCCAGGCATGTTTCGCGCTCGGCGTACGGGTGCGCCTGCGGCGCCTCGGGCGGTGCGGCGAAGCTCGGCAGTGGCGTGGGTTCGCTGAAGTCTTGCAGTTGTTCGCGCCAGAAATTCTCGGTGGCCTGGACATCCTGCTCGGCGAGCCAGGCGATGTAGTCGCGGTAGCTGCGGCTTGGCGGCAGGCCGGCATTGTCGCCGCGCACCTGCTGATAGTAGAGGGCCAGCCATTCCTGGATGGCGACGCCGACGCTCCAGCCGTCCATGAGGATGTGGTGAAAGGTCCAGATCAGGTGCCAGCGCTGCTCCGGCAGGCGCACCAGGCACAGGCGCATCAGCGGTGCGTCGTTGAGTTCCAGCGCCTGGTCGCGCTCCTGCCGCGCGCACTGGCGCAGCGCCTCCTCGACCTCGTCGCGGTCGCGCCAGTCCAGCTCGCTCAGTGGCAGGGGGACTTCGTGTTGCACCACCTGGTAGGCGTCGTCCAGATCCTCCCAGAGAAAGGCGGTACGCAGTACCGCATGGCGCTGCATGAGCGCCTGCCAGGCACGGCGGAAGGCACCGGTGTCGAGCGGCCCGGTCATGTCCAGGCTGAGCTGCTGGTAATACACGCGCGAGTCCGGTTCATAGACGCTGTGAAACAGCAGACCGTGCTGGGTGGGCGAGAGGGAGTAAATGTCCTCGATGTTGCTCATGATTCTGGTTCCAGTCCGTAGGCCGTGAAAACGTGTGGAGTGCAGGGCGGGCGCCGGCGCCCTGGGGCGGCCGGCGCAACGCCTGCTAGCTCTGCGAGATCGGTTTGCTCTTGAGTTTGCTCAGCAGGGTGTCCAGGTTCTTCTGGTTCAGCGCCTTGGCCAGCGGGAAGTCGGTTGGCGACAGTTGCCCTGCCTGGTTGCCCTGGCAGTGGTCGATGACCGTGCGCAGATGCGCGAGGTAGGCCTGCAACAGGCGCTCGCGGCTGCCCGGCGCATAGCGCAGGCCGGCGAACTTCATTTCCACCTGCAGGCGCCCGCCGATGACCGCTAACACCACTTCCAGGTCGTGACTACGCGGTGAGTCGGCGGAGACGGTCGGCGGCAGCGGTTCGTCGCTCAGTTGCAGCAGACCGCCGCCCTCGACGCCGTCGAGCTGGCCCAGGTAGTTGAACAGCAGCGAATGGCGGTGCGCCGGCAGCGGCGCCTCGGCCTGATGGCGCAGCAGGCCGTAGCCCATGGCCTTGTCGGCGGCGGCGCGCAACTGCTCCTTGACCGCGACGATCAGGGCGCCGGTGTCGCTGCCCTGCGGAAGCTCCAGACGCACCGGGTAGAGCTGGGTGAACCAGCCCACCGTGCGACTGACATCCAGTTCGGCGAACGCGGCATCGCGGCCATGGCCTTCCAGGTCGATGCCGATGGCTCTGGCGCCCGAGCATTGGTGCAGCGCACCGACCAGGGCGGCGAGCAGCAGTTCATGGCCCTGAGTCCGGTAGCTGCCCTGCGCCTGTTGCAGTGCCTGGGTTTCCTCGACGCTCAGCATGGCGCTCAGGCTCACTTCGTCGGCCACGCGGTTGTCGGCCTGCGGCTGATCGGCCGGCAATTGCCCGGGGCGTATCTGTTGCAGCCAGTAGTCGCGTTGCGCCTGCACGGTCGGGCTGGCGGCCTGCTGCCAGAGCCGCTGGCCCCACTGCCGGTAGGAACTGGTCTTGGCCGGCAACTCGGCGCTCTGGCCAGCGGCCAGGCGCGGGTAGAGCTGGCTGAAGTCTTCCAGCAGCAGGCGCCAGGACACCGCATCCACTACCAGGTGATGAGCGACCATATAAAGACGCTGCTGGCCGTCGGCCAGCTCGATCAGCAAGGCGCGGATCAGCGGGCCATTGGCCAGGTCGAAGGTCGCCTCGACCCGTTCGGCGATGCAGTCGCGCAGGGCCTGCGCCGTGCAGGGCTCGGCCAGGCGAACCTGGGCGAAAGCCACGGCCTGTTGAGCATCGGCATAGTGCTGGCGCCACTGACCGCCTTCACGGGTGAAGCGCAGGCGCAGCGCGTCGTGCTGCTCGACCAGCAGTTGCAAGGTGCTCTGCAGCGCTTCGGCCTGCAGGGGGCGGCTGGGCTTGAGCAGAACCGACTGGTTCCAGTGGCCGGGCTCGGCCAGGTGGCGTTCCAGCAACCAGTGCTGGATCGGCAGCAGGGGCGCCTCGCCGTCCAGCACGCCTTGTTCGGCCTGGCACTGTTCGACCGGGTTGGCGACCAGGGCGAGGTCGGCCAGGGTACGCTGCTGGAACAACTGACGCGGCGTCAGGCCGATACCCTGGGCGCGGGCCTGGGCGATGAACTGCAACCCCAGGATGGAATCGCCGCCAAGGGCGAAGAAGTTATCGTCGACGCTCGGGGCTTCGATGCCGAGCAGTTCGCCGAGCAGGCGGCACAGCACTTCTTCGGTGGCGTTGCTCGGTGCCCGCTGCTGACGGGCCTGGCGTTCCACTTGCGGCTTGGGCAGGGCCTTGCGGTCGATCTTGCCGTTGCTGCTCAGCGGCAGGGCCGGCAACTGCAGCATGAACGCCGGCACCATGTGCGCCGGGAGCTGCTGGCCGAGGCGCTGCTTGAGCGTTTCCATATCCAGGGCCTCGGGGCCGCAGAGGTAAGCGACCAGTTGCGGCGTGGCCAGGTCCTCGCGCAGTACGGTGACCGCTGCCTCGATGCCAGGCTGGTCGAGCAGGGCGGCATCGATCTCGCCCAGCTCGATGCGCAGCCCGCGCAGTTTGACCTGATGGTCGAGGCGACCCAGGTACTGGATGTTGCCATCGGCCAGGAAGCGGCAGCGGTCGCCGGTGCGATACAGGCGCTGGCCGGCCTCGAACGGGCTGTCGACAAAGCGCTCGGCGGTCAGTTCCGGCCGGTTCAGGTAGCCGCGGGCCAGGCCGACACCGCCGATGTACAACTCGCCCACCGCGCCGATCGGCAACGGCGCCAGCGCCTCGTCGAGGATGTACAGCCTGAGGTTGGCGATCGGCTTGCCGATGGGTACGAAGCCCAGGGTCGAGGCCGGGTCGCAGACCCAGCAACTGACGTCGATGGCCGCTTCGGTGGGGCCGTAGAGGTTGATCAGAGGTGCCGGATGACGCGCCTGGAAGCGCTGCTGCAACTCCAGCGGCAAGGCTTCGCCACTGGCGAACACCTGGCGCAGCGAGGTGCAGCGTGGCAGCGCCGGCTCGCCGACGAAGGCCTGCAGCATCGAGGGCACGAAGTGCAGGGTGGTGATGCGTTCGCGCTGGATCAGCTCGGCCAGGTAATGGCTGTCACGATGGCCGTCGGGCTTGGCGACCACCAGGCAGGCACCGGTGATCAATGGCCAGAAGAATTCCCATACCGACACGTCGAAGCTGTAGGGCGTTTTCTGTAGCACGCGGTCATCCGCGCCAATGGCGAAGGCATCCTGCATCCAGTACAGGCGGTTCATCAGCGCGCCATGCTCGTTGAGCACACCCTTGGGCAGGCCGGTGGAGCCTGAGGTGTAGATGACGTAGGCGAGATCGCCGGGCTGGTTGATCGGCTCGGGTTGCGGGCCGTCCTCAAGCGTCGAGACATCCAGGCACCAGTGAGGTGTGCCTACCGGTAGGCAGGACGCCGTGTCCGCTTGCACCAGTGTCAGGGCCGGGCTGGCATCGTCCAGCATCAGTACCAGGCGTGCCGTTGGCAGTTCTGGATCGAGTGGTAGGTAGGCGGCGCCGGCGCGGATGATGCCGAGCAGGGCGACGACCATTTCCACCGAGCGCTGCATGCACACGGCGACCACCTGCTCGCGCCCCACACCGCGTGCGCGCAGCTCGCGAGCCACGGCACCCGTGCGGGCCTGCAGCTCGGCATAGCTCAGGCGCTGTTCGGCACAAACCAGTGCCGGGGCATCGGGGCTGCGCGCGGCCTGCTCGGCCAGGGCCTGGGCCAGGTTGTGTGGGCCAGGATAGGCCTTGGCTGTGGCGTTCCACTGCATCTGTCGCTCGCGCTCGGTGGCGCCGAGCAGATCCAGCTGGCACAGTGTCTTAAGCGGTTGCTCGGCCAGCTCGGCTAGCAGGTGCTGCCAGGCGTCGCTCCAGCGGGCGATGGTGTCGGCCTCGAATAGCTGGCGCTTGTACTTCAGGCGTAGCGACAGACGCTGGCCGTCGTCGTGCACTTCCCAGCTCAGGTCGAAACTGGATGCATTGGACGGTACCTCCATTTCGCGCAGTGTCAGCGGCGCCCAGGCGTCGGTACGCAGGCGTGCGGTCTGCATGGAGAACAACACCTGGAACAGCGGGGTGCGGGTCATGTCGCGCTGACTGACGAGTGCATCGACAATCTGTTCGAAGGGCACTTCCTGGTGCTCCTGCGCTTTCAATACCTGTTCAGCGACCTGCTGCAAGAACGCCTCGAACGCCTGGTTCGGGTCGACCTCGGCGCGAATCACCAGGGTATTGACGAAGCAGCCGATCAAGGCCTGGGTCTGTGCCAGGTCGCGGTTGGCCACGGCGGTGCCGATGCGCACGTCGCGTTGCCCGGCCAGGCGACCGAGTAATACGTGGGTCGCTGCCAGCAGCAGTACATAGAGCGTTACGCCCTGCTGTTGTGCGGCTTGACGCAGGCGCTGGGCGAGGGCATCGGGCAGCACCAGGGCGTGGAAGCCGCTGGCGGTGTCGAGTTCGGCACGACGCGGATGATCGGTGGGCAATTCCAGTTGGTAGTCACCGTCGCCGAGCACGCTCTGCCAGTAATGCAATTGCTGGCGGTAACGTTCGCTCTGGGCCGGCAGGCGCTGCCAGAGCGCGTAGTCGACGTACTGCACCGGCAGGGCCGGCAAGCGTGCCTCGCGCTGCTCGCTGCGGGCGCGATAAAGCTCGGCCAACTCATCGATCAGGCATTGCATCGACCAGTCATCGGCGACCGTGTGGTGCAAGGTCAGCAGCAACATTGTGCGCTGGCTGGCGTGCAACAGGCTGCCACGCAGCAACGGGCCGGCTGCCAGGTCGAAGGGGCGTCGGGCTTCTTCGTCGATACACCGGGCGACCTGGGCATCCCAGTCCGCTTCTGTCAGCGTTTCGATGGCCAGGTGCGCGCGGCTCTCAGCATCGATCAGCAGCTCGGCGCCCTGGCCGCGCTCCAGCAGGCGACCACGCAGCACCTCGTGACGGGCGACGATCTCGGCCAGGCCCTGCTGCAGCCAGTCGAGGCGTACCGGACCGCTGAGTTCCACCGCCGAGGTGATGTTGTACTCGGCGGCTTGCGGGTTGAGCTGTTCGAGGAACCACAGGCGTTGCTGGGCATAGGACAACGGCAGGCGCTCGGGGCGTGGCTGTGGCGCCAGCTCGGCGGCCGCGCGGGTGGCCGAGGTGTCGATCAGGGCGCTGAAGGCGCGTAGCGTCGGCTGCTCGAACAACTGCCGCAGGGCCGGCGCCTGGCCGTATTCCTGGCGCAGCCGGGCGAGCAGCAGGGTGGCCAGCAGCGAATGCCCACCCAGGCGGAAGAAGTGGCTGTCGCGGCCGATCAGTTCGAGCGGCACTTCCAGCAACTCGGCCCAGCGTGCGGCCATGCGCCGCTCGAGATCACCCAGCGGCGCTTCGAGCGCTGCCTCGGCCTGTTCCAGCTGTGGTCGTGGCAGTTGCTTGCGATCCAGCTTGCCGTTCTGGTTGAGCGGCAATGCCGCCAGTTCCACCAGCACGCTCGGCAGCATGTGCGCCGGCAGCGTCTGCGCCAGCTCGGCCTGCAGCCGGGCGACGTCCAGCCCGCTTTCGCTGGCCACCAGGTAGGCCACCAGTTGTGGTGTGCCGAGGTCGTCGCGCAGCACTGTCACGGCCTCGCGTACGCCGGGTTGGGCGAGCAGGGCGGCGTCAATTTCGCCCAGTTCGATGCGCTGGCCGCGCAGCTTGACCTGGTGGTCGAGGCGACCCAGGTACTGGATATTGCCATCGGCCAGGAAGCGGCAGCGGTCGCCGGTACGGTACAGGCGCTGGCCCGGCGCGAAGGGGCTGTCGACGAAGACCGCGGCGGTCAGCTCGGGACGGTTCAGGTAGCCACGGGCCAGGCCGACACCGCCGATGTATAGCTCACCGACCGCGCCCACCGGCAGCGGGTTGAGGTGCGGGTCGAGGATGTACAGCCTGAGGTTGGCGATGGGTTTGCCGATGGGCACGAAGTCCAGGGTCGAGGCCGGGTCGCAGATCCAGCAACTGACGTCGATGGCTGCCTCGGTTGGGCCGTAGAGGTTGATCAGGCGTGCCTTATGACGCGCCTGGAAGCGCTGTTGCAGGGCCAGTGGCAGGGCCTCGCCACTGGCGAAGACCTGGCGCAGCGAGGTGCAGCCTTCCAGGCCTGGCTCGCTGACGAAAGCCTGCAGCATCGAGGGCACGAAGTGCAGGGTGGTGATGCGCTCGCGCTGGATCAGCTCCATCAGGTAGCCGCTGTCCTGATGCCCGCCGGGGCGCGCCAGTACCAGACAGGCGCCGCTGATCAGCGGCCAGAAGAACTCCCACACCGACACGTCGAAGCCGTACGGGGTCTTCTGCAGCACGCGGTCACCGGCGCCGATGGCGAAGGCGTCCTGCATCCAGTGCAGGCGGTTCATCAGGGCGCCGTGCTCGTTGAGCACACCCTTGGGCTGGCCGGTGGAGCCGGAGGTGTAGAGCACGTACAGCAGATCACCGGGCTGGTTGGCCGCTGGCTGCGCCATTGCGCCATGCACCGGCAGCGGTTGCTCCAGGCACCAGGCCGGCACTGCCTCGGGCAGGCGTTCGCGCCAGGTGGCGTGGGTCAGCACCAGCGGGCAGGCGGCATCTTCCAGCAGGAAGGCCAGGCGTGCCGGCGGGAGGTGCGGGTCGAGTGGCAGATAGGCGGCGCCGGCCTTGACGATGCCCAGCAGGGCCACCACCAGGTCGATGCTGCGCTCCATGCATACGGCGACCACCTGTTCGCGGTCGATGCCCTGGGCGACCAGGGCCTGTGCCAACTGGTCGGCGCGCTGGTGCAGGGCGGCGTAGCTGAGGGTTTCGCCCTCGTAGACCAGCGCTGGCGCCTCCGGGCTGTGCCGCGCCTGGCGGGCCAGGGCCTCGCTCAGGGTGGCGGGGCCGGGGTAGTGGCGCGCGGTGTCGTTCCAGTGCTGCAACTGGCGCTGGCGATCCGCTTCACTCAAGGGCGTGAGTTGCGCGAGCGGTGTGTCCACGGCTTGCGGTAGCTGTTCCAGGAAGGCCAGCCATTGGCCCAGCCAGGCCTGCATGGTCGATTCGTGGAACAGGCTGGCGCGGTATTCCAGCATCACCGAGAGCTGTTCGCCGTCGTCGTGCACTTCCCAGTTCTGGTCGAACTTGGCTGCTGGCGAGCGAATGTCCAGGGGCTGCAGGCGCAGGCCTGGCCAGTCGAGCGAGGCGCGCGTGCTGTTCTGCATGACGAAGGCCACTTGGAACAGAGGCGTGTGCGCCAGGTCGCGTTCCGGCGCCAGGTGTTCGACCACCTGCTCGAAGGGCACGTCCTGATGTTCCTGAGCGTCTAGCACGGTTTTCCTGAGCTGGGCCAGGTAGGCGCCGAAGCGCTGCGTGGGGGTGAGCTCGGAGCGGATCACCAGGGTATTGACGAAGCAGCCGATCAAGGGCTGCACGGCGTGCAGGCGGCGGTTGGCCACCGGCGTGCCGATGCGCAGGTCCTGCTGCCCGCTGTAGCGACCGAGGAACAGCTTGAGGCTGGCCAGCAGGAGCATGAACGGCGTGACCTCGCGCTCACGGGCAAACTGCCGCAGGCGCTCGGCCAACGCGCTCGGCAGCTGGGCGAAGCAGGTGCCGGCGCGGTTGTCGAGGTTGGCCGGGCGTGGCAGGTCGGTGGGCAGTTCAAGACGGTAGTCGCCGTTTTCCAGCCTGCTCTGCCAGTACTCCAGTTGTTGGCGATAGAGCTGTTGGCGAGCCTCGTTGCGTTGCCACAGGGCATAGTCGACGTATTGCACGGGCAATGTCGGCAGCTCGGCACTACGACCCTCCAGGGCTGCCTGGTAGCTGCTGGCCAGTTCGTCCAGCAGCACCTGCACGGACCAGCCATCACCTGCGCAGTGGTGCAGCGTCAACAGCAGCAGGGCCTGCTTGGCCTCGGCATGGCGTACCAGGCGGACGCGCAGCGGATGTTCCTTGCTCAGGTCGAAGGCGCGTTTGGATTCGGTCTCGGCGGCCGTGCGCTGATACGCGTCCCAGTCGTTGGGAGCGCCAGCATAGTCTTCCACGTCCACGTGGAAAGGGCTGGGGGCATCGATCAGCAACTGCCCGCCCTGGTCATCTTCGAGCAGGCGGCTGCGCAGGAGGCTGTGACGTTCGACCAGGGTGTCGAAGGCCTGGCGCAGTGCTTCGCTGTCGCACGTGCCGATGAGTGTCAGCGCAGTGTTGATGCTGTACTCGCCCGAGCCCGGTGCCAGTTGCTCGAGGAACCACAGGCGCTGTTGCTCGAAGGACAGCGGCAGACGCTGCGGATGTGGCCCGGCCTGCAGCGTCGGCAAGGCCGAGGCTGGCTGCTCGCTCGCGGCCGCGATCAACTGGGCCTGCTCGGCCAGGGTCGCCCGCTCGAACAGCTCGCGCAGTCTCGGCGCGCTGGCGAAGGCCTCGGCGATACGGGTCAGCAGCACGGTGGCGAGCAGGGAGTGCCCGCCCAGGTGGAAGAAGTTGGACTGCCGGCCGATCTGCTCCACGGGCACTTGCAGGGTCTCGGCCCACAGCGCGGCCAGGCGTTGCTCGTGCTCGCCCTGGGGCGCCTGCAACAGCGCGTCGTGCTCGGCTTCGGGCTGTGGCAGGGCGCGGCGGTCGATCTTGCCGTTGGCGCTCAGTGGCCACTCGGCCAGGGCCAGCAACGCCTGCGGCAGCATGTAGGCGGGAATGAAGCGAGCCAGCCGTTCACGCCAGTCATCCTGCACTGCCGCGCCGCCCTCGGTGAGCACGTAGGCCAGCAGGCGTTCGTCACGCACCAGCACCAGGCTGTCGCGCACGCCATCCAGGCGCAGCAGTGCCTGTTCGATCTCGCCAGGCTCGATGCGAAGACCGCGCAGCTTGATCTGGAAGTCCTTGCGGCCGAGGAATTCCAGCTCGCCGTTGGCCAGGTAACGGCCCAGGTCGCCGGTGCGGTACAAGCGGCCTGGGCCGAAGGGGTTGGCGACGAAGCTGACGGCGGTCAGCGCCTCACGGTGCAGATAGCCTGGGCCGACGCCGGCACCGGCTACGCAGATCTCACCGGGCACGCCCACCGGTAACGGCTGGTCGTAGCGGTCGAGGACGTAGAGTTGGGTGTTGTCCACCGGGCGGCCAATGGGCAGCGGCGCATCCACCGCCTCGCTGTCCACCTCGTGCCAGGCGACCACGTCGGTGCATTCGGTGGGGCCGTAACTGTTGAGTATCCGGCAATGGCCATTGCCGCTGTCGAGCCAGGGCCGCAGCCGTTCCATGCGGATCGGCTCGCCACCCAGTACCAGCGCACGCAGGCTGGCCAGGTCGCGCCAGTGCTCGGCTGCGGCAAGGTCCAGCAGCGGGTAGAAGGCGCTGGGGGCGCCGTTGAGCAGGGTGATGCGCTGCTCGCGGATGTCCTGCAGCAGCGTCTGCGGCTCGTAGCCCTGGGCGCTGGGCATGACCAGCGTGGCGCCGGACAGCAGGGGCGCGAAGATATTCTTCTGGGTCAGGTCGAAGCCGGTGGCGCTGGCCAGCAGCACCTTGTCGCCCTGGCGCCAGCCCAGCGTGCGCAGGTACCAGTGCTGCAGGTTGCGCACGCCGCCATGGGTGACCACCGCGCCCTTGGGTTGGCCGGTGGAGCCGGAGGTGTAGATGGCATAGAAGGGCGCAGCGCCGTCGAGGCGGCGTGCGGGGGCGCTGCTCGGTTGCCGGGCCAGCTCCGCCTGCAGGTGCTCCAGAACCAGTTGGCGTACCGGCAGGTCGGCGTGGCGGGCCGCCAGCTCGCCATCGGTGAGCAACAGGCTACTTGCGCAATCCTCGAGGATGTAGCGGATACGTTCTAGCGGATAGGCGCTGTCGATCGGCACGTAGGCCGCGCCGCACTTGAGCACCGCGAGTATCGCCACCGCCAGCTCCGGGGTCTTGTCCAGGCACAGGGCGACCCAGTGGCCGCTGCCTATGCCTTGCCCACGCAGATGGTGGGCCAGGCGGTTGGCCTGGGCATCGAGCTCGGCGTAGCTGAGGCTGAGGGCGCGCTGTTGCACCGCGATTGCCTGCGGCGAACGGGCCACCTGCGCCTCGAAGGCATCGAGGATACTCGGCGTAGGCGGCAGTTCGTAGGCACTGTCATTCCACTCGTGCAGGGTGCGCTGCCATTCCCGCGCATCGAGCAGGCGATGCTCGCCCAGCGGCCGCTCGGGAGCTTCGAGCATGCTCTCGAACAGCTGCACGAAGCGCTGCAGCCAGCGCTCGGCGGTGGCCGGCTCGAACAGGTCGAGGGCGAACATCAGGTTGAGTTCGATGGCGCCCTGCGCTGGCGCGACGATGTGCAGGTCGAGGTCGTATTCCGAATGGCTCAGCGGTGTGTCCAGCACCTCGAAGTCGAGGTCGGGGAAGCGTACCCGGCGTTCCATTGGCAGTTGTTGGGCGATCATCACCTGGAATAGCGGGGCATGGCTGAGGCGGCGTGGCAACGCCAGGTGGTCGACCAGGCGCTCGAAGGGCAGATCCTGGTGATGCTGGGCCTCGAGCAGGGTTTCGCTGACCTGCCGGGCCAGTTCGGCGAAGCTCGACTGGCCCTGGAAACGCACGCGGATCGGCAGGTTGTTGAGCAGGATGCCGAGCAGCGACTGGGTTTGCTCCCGGTCGCGATTGGACACCGGCGTGCCGAGAATCAGGTCGTCCTGGCCGCTCATGCGGTGCAGGAAGGTGGCGAAAGCGGCGAATACCAGGCTGTAGGTGGATTGCTGCAGGCGTGCCGCCAGCGCGTGGGCACGCTCGCTGGCCTGCGGCGACAGGCCGGTGGCGAGCAGGCCGCTGCGGTGCGACTGGGCGGCCGGACGTGGCCGGTCGGTGGGCAGCTCCAGCAGGTAGTCGCTGTCGTCGTCGCGGGCCAGTTGCCTCTGCCAGTAGTCCAGGTGCGGTTGCAGCGCCGCCGGTTGCAGGCGCTGCTTTTGCCACAGGCCGTAGTCGGCGTACTGGAGCGGCAGCGGCGCCAGTTGCGGCGCCTGGCCGGCGTGCAGGGCGGCATAAAACTGGGTCAGCTCGCGCAGGGCCAGGGTGGCCGACCAGGCATCGGACACCAGGTGGTGCAGGGTGATGGCCAGTACATGCTCGCGCGCGCCCAGGCGCAGCAGGCGGGCGCGCAGCAGGGGGGGCTGCAGCAGGTCGAAGGGCTGGGCGAACCAGGCTTGCAGTTCGCGTTGCACGGCAGCTTCGCTGGTGTCTGCGAAATCGGTGAGCGGCAGCTCGAAGGTCAATGCCTCGACGATGCGCTGGCAGGGTTGTCCGCCCTCGCTGGGGAAGGCGGTGCGCAGCACTTCATGGCGTTCGATCAGCCACTGGAAGCTGGCGCGCAGGGCCTCGACATCGAGATCACCGCTCAGGCGCAGGGCGAAGGGAATGTTGAAATGGGCGCTGCCGGGGTTCAGTTGCTCGACGAACCACAGGCGCTGCTGGGCGAAGGACAGCGGCAGACGCTCGGGCCGTGGCAGCGCCACGATGTCGTCGGATCCTGGTTGTTCGCCGTTCTGGAGGCGCTTCTGCTGGTCGATGGCCTGGGCCAACTGGCGCACGCTGGGGCACTCGAACAGGGCCTTGAGCGGTAGCTCGACGGCGAAGGCGGCGCGGATGCGCGACAGCACCTGGGTGGCCAGCAGCGAGTGGCCGCCGAGGGCGAAGAAACTGTCGGTGACGCCGAAGTGCTCCAGCGCCAGGATGTCCTGCCAGATTCCATGCAGCGCCTGTTCGGTGGCCGTGGCCGGCGGCGTGGCTTCGCTCGTCGCCATGTTCCAGTCCAGCTCGCGCTGGGCCAGGCGTTTGCGGTCGACCTTGCCGTTGGCGCTGAGGGGCAGGGCGTCGAGCTGGACGAGGTGCTGCGGCACCATGTAGGTCGGCAACTGGCCGTTGAGCGTCTGTTTCAGCGCCGTGGCGTCGAGGGCATGACCCTCGTGCGCGACCCAGTAGCCCACCAGTTGCGCCTCGCCACGGGCATCGGCCTGCACCACCACGGCGGCGGCTTTCACGGCCGGGTGCTGCTGCAGCTTGGCCTCGATCTCGCCCAGTTCGATGCGATGGCCGCGAATCTTCACCTGCTGGTCACGGCGGCCGAGGAATTCGATCACACCGTCGGTCCGGTAGCGGCCGAGGTCGCCGGTGCGGTAGAAGCGTGCGCCGGGGCGCAGCGGGTGATCGACGAAGGCGGCGCGGGTGCGCTCGGCATCGTGCAGGTAGCCACGGCCGACGCCGGCACCGGCCACGCAGATTTCGCCAGGCACGCCCACCGGCACCGGGCGCAGGGCATCGTCGAGCACATACAGCTCGGTGTTCGGCGTCGGCCGGCCGATGGGCATGGCCTGGGCCTGTTCGTCGGACGCTGCGCTGATGGCATGGAAGGCCACGTCGTCCGCGCACTCCGCCGGGCCGTAGGCATTCATCAACGGCACATGGGGGAAACGGGCGAACCAGTCGCGGCACAGGGCCGGTGGCAGGGCCTCGCCGGTGGGCAGCAGCCAGCGCAAGGCGCTGAGGTCGGTGGCCGGCGTGCTGGCGGCGAGCACGCCGCGAATCACCGCCGGCACTGCCTCCCACAGAGTCAGGTGCTCATCCTGCAGGGCTTGCAGCAGGCGCTCGGGATCATGGCTGACGGCATCCGGCAGGATATGCACGGTGGCGCCGAGCAGCGGCGCGGCGAGCAACTGCCAGACCGAGATGTCGAAGGCCACCGAGGCGGTCTGGGCGATGCGGTCATGCTCGCCGAGGCCGAGGGTCGGCACCTTGCCGAGCATGTTGTTGAGCATGCCGCGTTGTTCCACCAGGGCGCCCTTGGGCGTGCCGGTGGAGCCGGAGGTGAAGATCACGTAGGCGAGGTCGTCCGGCGTGCCGCGTGGCGCGAGGGTAGGGGCCTCACCTTGCAGCCAGCGTGTTTCGATGGCCAGACACTGTGGCGCTGCGTTGCTGAGGCGGCTGCACAGCTCGTCGGCCAGTGCCCCCTGGTTGTCACCGATCAGCATCAGCGGTGCCTGGCTCAGTTCGAGGATTTCTGCCAGGCGCTGCGTCGGGTGCTTGACCTCCAGCGGCAGGTAGCAGGCGCCGGCCTTGAGAATGGCGATCAGCGCGGTGAGATGGGCCAGGCCGCGTTCGGCCAGCAGCGCCACGGGGAGGTCGGGGCCAGCGCCGGCCTCGATCAGCGCAGCGGCGAGGCGGCTGGCGCGGGCGTCCAGTTCGGCATAGCTGAGCGACTCGCCCGCGCAGACCACGGCGGCCTTGTCCGGCTGGCGCGCCACCTGTTCGGCGAACAGACTGGCGTAGGTGCGATCCAGAGGGAAGCTGTGTGCGGTGTCGTTCCAGTCCAGCAGCAGCGTCTGGCGCTCCTCTGCGCTCAGCAGTTGCAGCGAGGCCAGGCTGGCAGTGGGCTCGGCGAGAATGCCGAGAACGATCTGGCGCAGGTGGCCGAGCAGGCGCTCGATGCTGTTGCGGGCGAAGCGCCGGCGATCATAGGAGATGCGTACGGTCAGACGCTCGCCGGGCATGACCACGACGGTGAGGCCGTAGTGGGTGTGCACGCTGTGTTCCATGTCGTCCAGGCTGAAGCTCAGCTCGCCGCTGAACAGCTTGTCGTCGATAGGGGCGTTCTCGTAGACCAGGATGCTGTCGAACAACTCCTCGCCGCGCGGGAAATCGCTCCAGCCCTGGATGTCCACCAGGGCGCTGTGCTCGAACTCGCGCAGCGCCAGGTTGTGGCGTTGTAGTTCCTGCAGCCAGGAGGTGCGATCTTGCTGTTCGTCGATGCGCACGCGCAAGGGCAGGGTGTTGATGAACAAGCCGATCATGTCCTCGACGCCGGCCAATTGCGGCGGGCGACCGGACACGGTGACGCCGAAGAGCACGTCGCGCAGGCCGCTGTAGCGGCTCAGCAGCAAGGCCCAGGCGCCCTGGAACAGGGTGTTGGGGGTGATCCGGCGGGATTGGCAGAAGTGCGTCAGGTCACGGGTCTGCTGGGCGTCGAAACGGATCAGGGTGTCGTCGACCAGCACCGCTTCGCGGTACTGGCTCTGCCGGGTGTGGCGTTCAATCACCAGCGGCGTCGGTGCGTCCAGGCCCTGCAGTTGCTGCTGCCAGAAGGCCTGCGCTTCGGGCAGGCTCTGTTGCTGCAGCCAGGCGATGTAGTTACGGTATGGACGCGGCTTGCGCACGCTCGCTGCCCGCCCCTGGCGCAAGGCCGCGTAGGCGTCGATGAAGTCGACCATGATCAGCGAGATGCACCAGGCGTCCATCAGGATGTGGTGGAAGCTGCGGATCATTTCGTGGCGCCCGGCGCCCAGGCGTACCAGGCGCACGCGGATCAGCGGTGGTTTGGCCAGGTTGAAACCGTTGCGCTGCTCCTGTTGCAGCAGGGCCTGGATATGGGCCTCCTGCTGCTCGGGGGCGAGGCCTTCGAGATCGATGTATTCGACCGGGTCACCGATGTCGCGGTGCACCACCTGCAATGGCTGTTTCTGGGTCTTCCAGAGAAAGCTGGTGCGCAATGCCGGGTGGGCCCCTATCACTTGCCGCCAGGCCTCGAGGAATGCCTCCACCGCCAGCTCGCCACCGATGCGGTAGCGGTCCTGCATCAGGTACACCCCGGATTCCTGGTGCAGCAGGCTCTGGAACAGCATGCCCTGCTGCAGCGGTGACAGCGGGTAGACATCTTCGAGGTGGTGTGCGGTCTTGTTCGTCATCCGGTTGACCTTCGAGGCTTTAAGTGGGTGAAGGGGGCGGCCAGGCAGGGCCCCGGTTCAGTCGGTCGAATTGAGTTCCGCGAGCAGGTCGCCGAAGGCGGCATCGTCGAGGTCGGCCAGGGGGAAGTCGGCGGCCGTGCGGGTCGCCCTGGTGTCCTCGGCAGCGGTGGCCACTGGCGCTTCGCTCTCGGGGGCGCCACGGGTGGCGACCTGGGCCATGCGCTCGATGGTCTCGCTCTCGAATATCTGCTTGGCGCTGAGGCGGATGCCTTGCTGGTTGGCGCGCGAGACGATCTGCAGGCTGAGGATCGAGTCGCCGCCAATCTGGAAGAAGTTGTCCTGTACCCCGATGCGTTCGCGTTTGAGCACCTGCTGGCAGATATCGGCCAGTGCTGCTTCCATTTCGTCGCGCGGGGCCACGTAGGCGGCGCTGGCCGCGACCAGGTCATCCGGGTTGGGCAGAGCGTTGAGGTCGAGCTTGCCGTTGGGGGTGTGCGGCAGCGCTGAGAGATGCACGAAGGCGGCCGGCACCATGTAGCTTGGCAGGCGATCGTTGATGAAACTGCTCAGCGCCTGGGCCTCGGGAACATAGCCATGGCGGTCGGTGAAGTAGGCGATCAGGCGGGCGCTGCCTTCGTGAACCTGGGCGATCACCACGGCTTCGCGCACCTCCGAATGGCTCTGCAGCACGCGCTCGATCTCGCCGCGCTCGACGCGGTGGCCGCGGATCTTGATCTGCTGGTCACGGCGGCCGAGGAAGTCCAGGCGGCCGTCGACATGGCGTCGGGCCAGGTCACCGGTGCGATACAGGCGTTGGCCCGCAGCGATGTGCGGGTAATGCACGAAGGCGCTGGCGGTCTGCTCGGGCAGGCCCAGGTAGCCGCTGGTCAGGGTCGGGCCGCCGAGGTGTATCTCGCCGGGTTCGCCGATGGCGGCCGGCTGGCCGTATTCGTTCAGCAGCCACAGGCCCATGCCGGGAATGGGCCGGCCGATGCTGATGGTGGCCGTGCCGGAGGCTGCATCGCTGAGTACCTCGGCGGTGGCCCAGACGGTTGCCTCGGTCGGCCCGTATTCGTTGACCAGTCGGGCGTGCCCCACCTTGTTGCGATGCTTGTCGAGCACCCGCGGTGTGCAGGGCTCGCCGGCCACGATCCAGGTGCGCAGGTGGGCCAGGGTGGTGGCATCGCAGTAGTCCAGCAAGGTCTCGTAGAGCGATGGCAGCGACAGGCTGTGGCTGACGCGATGGCGTTCGATCAGCGCGGCCAGCACCTCCAGGTCCAGCTCCTCGCCGCTGGCCGGCAGCACCAGCAGACCGCCCTGGCACAGCGTCCAGTAGATGCCCGCCACGGAGCTGTCGAAGGACAATGACGAAAGCAACAGGTAGGCCCGCACCGGCTCAGGGTAGAAGGCCATGCGCACCTGGGTCGAACGGCTCAGGGCCGCATGGCTGATCGGCACGCCCTTGGGTTGACCGGAGGAGCCCGAGGTGTAGATCAGGTAGGCGGTTTGCTCGCCGTTGACCGCCTGCAATGGCTCGGCATCGGCGCTGGGCGCCTCGCCGGCAGCGTCCAGCAGCAGGCTGGGCACAGCGCTGCTGACATTGCCTTGCAGGGCCTGGGTGGTGAGCAGCAGGCGCGCCGAGCTGTTGTCGAGCATGTAGCTCAGGCGTTCGCCTGGATAGGCCGGGTCGAGGGGCACGTAGGCCGCGCCGGCCTTCAAGGCGGCCAGCATGGCGACGATGGCCTGGCGCTCGCGGCGCATGAGGATGCCGACCACGTCGCCGGGTTGCACGCCCGCGGCGCGCAGCCGCCGAGCCAGGGTGTCGACCTGGGCCAGCAGCTCGCCATAGCGGGTCAGGCCACCAGCATCGACCAGTGCCGGGGCCTCGGGATTGGCCAGGGCACGTTCTTCGAGCAGCGTGAGCACGCTTGCATCCCGCACTTCTGCCGATTTGGCGCTGGCCTGCAGGCCCTGTTCCTGGCGAGGGCCGAGCAGGGGCAGCGTCCCGAGGATGGCGTCTTGCGCACACAATCCCTGTAGCAGTCGGGTCCATTGTTCTTCCAGGCAGGCGATGGCCGCGGCGTCGAAGCGCGTGCGGTCATAGGCCAGGCGCAGCTCCAGCGTCGTGTCGCTGCCGGCATGGCATTCCAGACCGAGCGCGAAGGGCGGCTGGAAGCCGGTGGCCATGACCGGCGTGCCGAGTTTTCCGGGCACGTCGAGTTCGCACCAGGCGAAATAAAGCGCACAGGGCTGCTCGCTGTCGTAATGATCGCGCCAGCCCCTGGCCTGGCGAAGGGGGGCGAGCAGGGTGGCGGCCTGGGACGTCAATGGCGCTTGCAGATCGACTTCCACCTGTACCGGCAGGAACTGCTCGAACAATCCCAGGGCCTGTTCCAGACCCTCGCCACGGCCGACATCCTGCCAGCCGAGCTGGATGCGTTGCTGCCCGCTCAGCCGAGCCAGCAGCACGCACCAGGCGGCGAACAACAGCTCGTCCAGGCTCAACGCCGCACGAGACGCCAGCGCTTGCAGTTCGGCGTGCCCTGGCAAACCGGCAAGGGCGTGCAATGTCGGCTGGCACGCCTGGCCATTGCCGGCCATCTGCAGGCCGTGCAGTTCAAGGGGGGCGCTTTCCGTGCGCATCTGCTGCCAGAAGCGCACGGCCTGGCCGTCGGCTTCATCCTCCAGCAGGCCGTTCTTCCATTCCGCGTAGTCAACGTACTGCAGACGTTCCGCTTGGGTCGCGCCAAGCAGTTCGCTGGCGATCAGGGCCAGACTGCTCAGATCCAGGGCGCTGGCGGCGCCCTCGAGGCACAGCCACCAGCGTTCATCCCCGATACGGATGTAGCGCACCGAAAGTACGCTGCCCGCTTGCAGCGTGCTCTTGTTCTGGCGGGCAGCGCGTTGCGCCGCGTCTGCGTCGCGCCAGTCTTCGGCGGCGAAGGTGACACGCGGCTGTTCCTCGATCACCTGGATCGGCAGAGCCATGCCGGGCACGGCATGCAGCACCGTGCGCAGAATCTCTTCGCGTTCGGCCAGGGCCTGCAGGCGTGCATCGATTTTGGCGGCCGATGGAGCCTGGGCCACCTCGACGACCAGGCAGCTACCGGCACTGTCCGCTGCGTTGTGCCGGGCGTCGCGCCAGGCCCGGGCCTGTTGTGGAGAGATGCGAAAACCTGTCAGAGCCGACATGGCGTTTCCTCGTGAGCGAAATTGGAGAACAGACGTATCAGAGCTGTACGTCGCTGCCAGCGGTGGCTTCGGCCATGCCGGTGTAGATCTTGCGGGGGCCGGCGTAGGGTTCCCGGCCATGCACCGCGAGCATGTTGTCGAGCAGCAGGACATCGCCGCGCTGCCAGCGGAACTTCACCAGCGATCCCAGATAGGCGGCGCGCAGGGTTTCCAGTACCTCCAGCTCGATGGGGCTGCCGTCGCCATAGAAGGTGTTGGTGGGCAGATCCATCGCTGAGAAGCCGGCGCCGAGCGAGTCGCGGATGGCGGCGGGCAGGGTGCTGACATGGAAGAAGGTGCCGTGGTTGAACCAGACCTCCTCGCCTGTGCGTGGGTGGCGCGCCAGGGCGGCGCCGACCTGACGGGTGCGCAGACGGTTGCCGTCCTTCCATTCCACCTCGATGCCCACCGAGGCGCAGTAGGCCTCCACTTCGGCGCGGTCGTCGGTCTGGAACACCGACTGCCAGGGCAGGCCGAAGCCGTCGCCATAGTTGCGTACGTAGAGGATCTTCTTGCGCCTGAAGGTCTCGACGATCTCCTGCGGGATCAGTGACTTGACCCGGCGTACCGAGCCGATCGGGGTTTCCCCGCCGGTTTCCGAAGGCAGGTGGCAGTAGAAGAACAGACGCAGCGGAAAACGTGGCGAGTAGGAGTGCTCGTTGTGCGGGAAGATCACCTGGTCGGCCGGGTAGTCGGTCGAGGTATAGATGTTGCCGCCTACCCGGGTGCGCGGCGAGGCACGGAACATGTATTCCAGGGCGCCGCTCGACAGGGCGTCGATCACGGCATTGAAATGCTGGGTGCTCTGTACGTCGAAGCCGCGCAGCAGAATGGCGCCATGCTGCAGCAGCATTTTCTCCAGATGTTCGCGGTTCTGCGTGGCCCATTGCACCAGGTCGACGCCAGGCAGGCTCGGTTCGACCCGCCAGGGCAGATCCCAGTCCGCTGCCAGGAGGCCTTCGCTGACGATGCTTTGCTGCGAAACCATGATGGGTTTGCGGCGGGGGATACCGGCGGCGGGACGGTTGCCGGACGGAGGAATGGCGGTCATGCGGGCTCCTTGTCGCTACAGGCTGATGGCGCGGCGCCGGGTGTTGCCCAGGCGTGCGCGTCCTTGATCGAGGTGTGCGTGCTGTTGCTGCTGCAGGTAGGTGTCGTCCCAGCCCCGCAGGCGGCTGCGCAGATCGCTGAGCGAATGCTCCAGCAGGTCGTCGACCTGGCCCAGCAGTTCCTGCCAGAGGCTGGCGAAGCGCTCGATCTCGTCGCTGCTGAACAGGCGGCGGTCATATTCCAGCGTGGCTTCGATACTGGTGTGGCGGTGCATCAGGTCGAGCACCAGATCGAAGCCCGCCAGATCCTGGATCACCTGAGTACTGACGAGACGAGCCGCGCCGAGACTCTCGATGCTGAAGCGGTCACGCTGGTAGTTGAGCTTGGCCTGGAACAATGGCGAGCGATCCGACTTGCGTTGTGGCGCCAGGTGGGACACCAGCAGGTCGAATGGCAACTGCCGATGCCCATGGGCCACGCGAATGGCCTGGCGAGTGCGTGCCAGCAGCTCGCCAAGACTCAGCTCATCCTCCAGCTCGCACTTGAGCGTGAGCTGATTGACGAAGAAGCCGAAGATGTCCTGTAGGGCGGGCAGGTCGCGGCCGTGCACATCGGTGCCGACGAGAAAGCGATGCTGGCCACTGAGGTAATGCAGCCAGATCTGGAACAGCCCGGTCAGCGTCACGAACAGGGGCAGGCGCAGATGTCGAGAGACCCGCTTGAGCCGTTCGACCCGCTCTGCCTGGATGGTGAATGCATGGCGACCGCCCTGTGCCGGCCCCTCGCTGCGCACACGCCGATCGAACTCCAGTTGCAGCGGCATGCCGGCCAGGTAGTCGCGCCAGAAGACGATCTCGCTTTCGATCAGTCGTGGGGTCACGTAGCCAGGTTCCCAGGCCGCGAAATCGGCGTACTGCAAGCGTCCGGGCAGTGGCGCGCCGGTCTCTTCGCTGTCGTAGTAGTGAGCCAGATCCTGCAGGAGGATTTCCCCCGAACGACCGTCGAAGGCGATGTGATGGATGACGATGATCAGCTCCTGCGAGGCTGCGTCGAGATCCAACAGGCAGGCGCGCATGACCGGGCCGGCTTCGAGATCGAAGGGCGTGTTCTGCTGGTCGTGCAACAGGCGCTCGATCACGGCGCGGCGCTCGCTCGCACTCAGGCCGCCGAGGTCGCGATAGTCGAGGGCGATGGATGGCGGGGCGGCGAGGCACTGCTCCGGGCCGGTCTCGGCCGTGCGGTAACAGGCGCGCAGTACCGGGTGGCGCAGGCTCAGTGCGTCGAGCGCGCGCTTGAGGCGGGCTGTCTGCAGGTGCTCTCCCTGGAGCACCATGCGCACCAGAATGTTGTGCTGGGCGCGTTCGGGCTCCAATTGATGCAGGAACCACAGGCGGCTCTGGGCGAAGGATTGACGCACGCAGCGAGCAGCCAGCTCACTCAGGGGCAGCAGCGGCGGAGTTGGAGTGTCCATGTATGCTCCTAGGCCATCGCCACGATGACCTTGCGGTCGCCGCTGAACGGGTTACGGCCATGAGCGACCAGCAGGTTGTCGAGCATCAGTACATCGCCGGCCTGCCAGGGGAAGGCGACGCTGGTATTGGCATAGACGGCGCGAATGGCGTCCAGAGTGGCGTCTGGAATCGGCGTGCCGTCGCCAAAATAGACATTGCGCGGCAACTGCGCTTCGCCGACCGCCTCGATCAGGGTCTGGCGCAGATCCTGCGCCATGGCGGAGATATGGAACAGGTGCGCCTGATTGAACCACACCCACTCCTGGCTGACGGGGTGGCGAACCGCTGCCTGGCATAGCTGCCGTGTGCTCAGTTCGCCTGCCTCCGACCAGCTCCAGTCGATGCCCTGGGATTGGCAGTACTGCTCGACCTTGCTGCGGTCATCGGTGTTGAACACCTGCTGCCAGGGCAGGTCGAGGGCGCTGCTGTAGTTGCGAACGTAGAGCAGACCCTTGGAGATGAATTCCTCGCGAATGGCCGGGTCGATCGCCTGGTACACCTGGCGACTGTCGGCGATGGGAGTTTCTCCGCCTGTCTGGCTCGACGTCATGCAGTGGAACCAGATACGCGATGGCCATTGGCGCGTGTAGGACTGCTCGTTGTGCAGGGGAATGCTCTGGTGCGCGGGGTATTCGGTGGAGCTGTAGACGCCGGCGAACACCTTGCTGCGCGGCGTGGAACCGAACTCGTAGGTACCCAGCGGCATGCCGAAACTGGCTGCGAAGCGCTTGAAGTCCAGCGGCGTCGGCACCTTGAAATTGCGAAACAGGACTCCACCGGTCGTTCCTAGAGTGTCCAGGGCAATGGCGCGCAATGTATCGCTCAACGTGTGGATCGATTGACCTTCCTGGCTGGCAATTAGTAGAGGGAGCGGGTGGTCGTCCAGTAGTGAGGTGATAGTGCAGCCATCCTGCACACAAGACGAACGAAGCGCGTTGACAACCTGATTCATAAGCGGGCGATCCTTGCGGCAGAACGCGGCCAGATCGCGGCGGGGCACTCGATGAGTGGAGCAGTGTGAGCTGGGCTTCCGTGTAGACGAAGGACCATGGTCCATCCCTCCATTCAAGAGGTTTATGTCGGGGTGAGGCGGTAATGCAGCATCGGCTTCTTGCATGACTGCTCTGCGTGCAAGAAGGTTTCAAATGATAATCACTATCGTAAAGATTGCAAATATTCTTGCACTCGATAATATTTCGCACCTGTGAGCTTCTGGCTTCTGCCGTCGAAGCTTGGGGAGGAGTAGAAGCGACCATCCGTTTCGCTTCGAAAAATAAGCAAGAGCGAAGGAGCCGAGGGGCAAATGAGCAATTTCAAGAAGAACACGTTGGCGCTGGCTGTAGCGTCCGGTCTGATGGCTGTGACTCCGCTGCTGGCAGCCGAAGAGGCCAAGAAAGAGGAAACCCTGCAGCTCAAGGAAGTGGTCATCACAGGGGAAAAGATTCAACGCAGCCAGGACAAAACGCTTTCCAGCGTTGCGGTGGTGACCAGTGAGGACATGCGTATCCATGGCGATCAGGATCTTCAGGGTGTGCTGGACCGCACTCCGGGCGTTTACGCTCAGTCGGGGAACGAGAACTGGGGTATTCGCGGTATTCCGGTGAGTGGGTTCGATGACCAGGGGCCCGCTGCGATGAACGGTGCCGTGTCGGTCTATGTCGACGATGCACTGCAGGTCAATCGTCTGCTCACTCACAATCCAATGCAGCTCTGGGACATGGAGCAGGTAGAGATTTATCGGGGGGCTCAGTCGACCACCCAGGGACGTAACTCTCTGGCAGGTGCCATCATCATGAAGAGCAAGGATCCGACTTTCGATCCAGAGTTCTCGGTGAGAAGCAACGCAGGCAAGTATGGTGAGCGTGGGGCGTCGGCCATGGCCAACGGCTCTTTGGTCGATGGCATCATCGCCGGGCGCTTGGCTGTCGATTACCAGACGTCTGACGGCTATATCGAGAACGAATTCCTGGACATGGACGCCAACCAGCTGCGCTCGTCCAATATTCGAGGCAAGTTCCTTATTTTGCCGTCGGATGACATGGATGTGCTGCTCACCTTCAGCCGCACGAAGCAGCGCAGTGGCCTCAATGCGACGGCCGCATCTAACGGCAAGCCCGATTATTACAGCATTTACGAGAACACCGAGACCTACAACACGCTGAACCAGAACACTGCCACCGCCAAAGTCGATTATCGTCTGGACGACTTCTGGACTCTGACCAGCGTCACCTCTGGCACCTGGTCCAAGTACGACTCCATTCTCGACTTCGATCGCCTGACGAGCGTGACTCAGACATCTCCCCGCCATCACGAACAGACTTTGGGTAGCCAGGAGCTACGCATGGGTTATGCGTCGGATCGGCTCGATGGTGTAGTTGGCGTATACCTGGGTCGTTCAAAAGGCGAGATCGACGATCAGTTGGTCAACAACGGGACGGTGTTGTTGAATCAGAAGGGTGAGACCAAAATCAACAGCCACGCGTTGTTCGGCGAACTCAATTGGGAGTTCGTGGACGACTGGCAATTGATCACGGGTCTGCGCTGGGATCATGAAAAGAACAACACCAAGATCAATTACCCCATCGATGTGCTGAGCCTCGCTACCGACCCTTCGGTTGATCGTGATCTCAGTTCCAGCGTATTGCTACCGAAAATCGGTATCAGCCATGACCTGACCGATAATCAGGTGCTTGGCCTGACCTGGCAGCGCGGCTATCGCAGTGGTGGTGTGAACATTCGCAGCCGCTCTCGCCACGATAGCTACGATCCTGAGTTCACCAGTACCTATGAGCTGGCCTGGCGTGGCAACTGGCTGGACCGCCGCCTGCGTACCACGGCCAACCTCTACCACACCACGTGGAAGGACCAGCAGGTGTCGTTCCGCAATATCGCCGATGGCACTACTCAGGTAGCCAACGCGGCCGAGAGCCGTATGGTGGGCCTGGAGTTCTCTGCCGAGTATCTGGTGACATCGCAGCTGCTGGTCAATGCCGGTTTCGCCTACAACGACACCAAGTACAAGTCGTTCGTCCGCGATGGCGTGGATCTCAGTGGTTACGAATTCGTCTATGCGCCAAAACAGATGGCCAACCTGGGAGCCAACTACACCTTCAACAACGGTCTGATGATAGGTGGCAATGTTGTTTACCAGGGGCGGAGCATCTCCAACTTCGATGCCAATGGCGCACGTGAAATCACCAAGGTACGCCGCAATGACAGCGTGACCTTGGTAAATCTGAACGCTGAGCTGCCTATTGGCAACCTGACCCTCAGCGGTTATGTGCACAACCTCTTCGATGAGGAATACATCACCAACAACCAGAGCGACGACCTGCTCGATGTTGGTGCGCCAATGACCCTGGGTGTAGCCGCTCGCTACGACTTCTAAAGGAAGTAAAACCAGGTAGGGAGGGCGGCGACAAAGGTGTCGCCGCCTACGACTTATTCAAGGTTCGTTGTCTCGTTCCTTTCGACGTGTTCGAAGGGGTGCCGTCAGAGAACGCACTACTTGTGTGAAGCGAGGAGGCCATCATGAGCGTGATTACCCCGACAACGAACATTCCTCTCGAACTAAAGCATCGACATACTGGGCTAAGCCAGCGCTACTGCCTTGACAGCACGCCATTGCTGCAACGGCAAACACAGCGCGAGTCCAATGCGCGCAGCTATCCGCGGCGCATACCGCTGGAGTTGAAGCGGGCACAGGGTGTTTACGTCGAGGATTCGCGCGGGCAGGTCTACATCGATTGCCTGGCGGGGGCCGGTACGCTGGCGTTGGGGCACAATCATCCGGTGGTGGTCGAGGCGATCCAGCGAACCCTGGCATCGGGTATCCCATTGCACACCCTTGATCTGAGCACCTCGATCAAGGATGCCTTCGTGCAGACCCTGTTCGATCTGCTGCCGAGTGCGTTAGCCAAGGACGCGCGCATCCAGTTCTGCGGCCCGACCGGGGCGGATGCAGTGGAGGCGGCGCTCAAGTTGTCGCGCACGGCAACCGGGCGGCAAAGTGTTCTAGCGTTCCATGGTGCTTACCATGGTATGACCCTTGGCACGCTCTCGATCAGCGGCAATCTTGGGCCGAAGAGCGCGTTGGGTGGGTTGCTGTCCGGCGTACAGTTCCTGCCGTATCCGCATGAATACCGCTGCCCGTTCGGGTTGTCCGGCGAGCAATCGATCGATGCCAACCTGCATTACATTCGCCATCTGCTCAGCGACCCGGAAAGTGGCGTGACCCAGCCTACCGCCATGATCCTGGAAACGGTGCAGGGCGAGGGTGGTGTGATTCCCGCGCCGGATCGCTGGCTGCAGGGGCTGCGGGCTATCACCGGTGAGCATGGCATTCCGCTGATCCTCGATGAGATCCAATGCGGTATCGGGCGCACCGGCGATCTTTTTGCCTTCGAGCGCAGCGCCATCACCCCAGATGTGGTTACGCTGTCGAAAGCCATCGGCGGCGGTTTGCCGCTCTCCGTGGTGGTCTATCGTGGTGAGCTCGATCAATGGCAGCCTGGCGCCCATGCCGGCACCTTCCGTGGCAATCAGCTGGCCATGGCTGCTGGTGATGCCACCTTGCGCTTCATTCAACGCGAAGGCATTACGGGCCACGTGCGTAGCGTTGGTGCTCGACTAAACACGTTATTGCAGGGATTGCAGGCTGAGTTCGACTGGGTTGGTGACGTGCGTGGGCGCGGCCTGATGCTAGGTATGGAAATCGTCGATCCGTCCCGCAATGATGGTGCTGGTCGTCCCGTGGCCGATGGAGAGCGTGCGCGCAAACTGCAGCGCGCCTGTCTGGAACGTGGCTTGATCGTGGAGCTGGGTGGGCGCCATGGGGCAACCGTCAGGTTCCTGCCACCATTGATCATCAGCGAGGCTGAAGTCGAGCATGTTGGGCAGATCCTCTATCAGGCTGCCCAGTCCGTCCAGGGGTTCGCTCTGGCTGCACAGTAGTGAGTCGCGCTCGACAGGATTGAGCTCTTGCTCTTTGCGATAGAAAGAAGGCTTGTGCAGTGCACAAGCCTTCTTTCGTTTCAGCCCTTGCGCTGTTCTTGCGCCATGCACGCGGCGGCAGTGAACAGCACGTCGGTAGAAGAGTTCAGCGCGGTTTCCGCCGAGTCCTGAACGATGCCGATGATGAAGCCGATGGCGACGATCTGCATGGCCACTTCGTTGGGGATGCCGAACAGGCTGCAGGCCAGCGGGATCAGCAGCAGCGAGCCACCGGCGACACCGGATGCGCCGCAGGCACTGATGGAGGCCAGCACGCTCAGCAGCAGGGCGGTGGGCAGATCGACGGCGATGCCCAGGGTATGCACTGCAGCCAGGGTCAGCACGGTGATGGTGATGGCCGCACCGGCCATGTTGATGGTGGCGCCCAGCGGAATGGAGACCGAATAGGTCTCTTCGTGCAGGCCCAGGCGCTGGCACAGCTGCAGGTTGACCGGGATGTTGGCGGCCGAACTGCGGGTGAAGAAGGCGGTGATGCCGCTTTCGCGCAGGCAGGTCAGTACCAGCGGATAAGGGTTGCGACGGATCTTCCAGTACACCAGCGCCGGGTTGACCACCAGGGCCACCAGCAGCATGCAGCCGACCAGCACCACCAGCAGGTGCAGGTAGCCGAGCAGGGCGTCGAAACCGGACTCGGCCAGGGTCGCGGCGACCAGGCCGAAGATACCCAGCGGTGCCAGGCGGATCACTAGCTTGACGATGGCCGTAACGCCACTGGACAGGTCGCCCAGCAGCTGCTTGCTGCTGGCGCTGGCGTTTCGGAAGGCGAAGCCGAGGCCGATGGCCCAGGCCAGAATGCCGATGAAATTGCCGCGCAGCAGCGCGTTGACCGGGTTGTCGACCACATTCATCAGCAGCGTCTTGAGCACCTCGCCGATGCCGCCGGGGGGTGTCAGTTCAGCGGCCTGGCTGCTCAGCACCAGCGACGATGGGAAGGCGAAGCTGGCCACCACCGCGACCAGGGCGGCGCTGAAGGTACCGATCAGGTACATCAGCAGAATCGGGCGAATGTGGGTCTGCTGGCCTTGCTGGTGGTTGGCGATGGACGACATCACCAGGATGAACACCAGTACCGGCGCCACCGCCTTCAACGCCGAGACGAACACGTTGCCGATGAAGCCGACGGACAGCGCTGCCTGTGGGGCGATCACGGCAAGGGCGATACCTGCGAGCAGGCCGATGATGATCTGCGTCACCAGGCTGGTGCGGTTGAGTAGCTGCAGGGCAGGGTGGATGGCTTGGGACATCGCGTGGTTCTCTGGTTGCTGGGCGTGTGGCAAAGGCCTTCGCGCCTGGGGCGAGAGGGCTTTCAGCGCAGCCTGTGACAGGTCGGCCGAAAAAATAGCGCGCGACTCTAGCACAGCCTCATAGCGCTTCGTGCCAGCCACTGGTATCTGGACGACAGGGTGCAAGCCGGTGTCGCATCTCGGCAAGCTTTGCCTGCTTGAAATATCGAACGACTGGTGCGTATTTTGTACGCATCGTCGCCGTCAGGCGGTATCCGCGTCATTCAAGGACAACAAAAGATGAGCACTGCCAGCCGCCAGGCACTGGAAACCCTGCTGCAGGGTATCGATGAGATCGATTGTGTAACTCCGGACCTCAATGGAGTCCCCCGTGGCAAGGTGATGACGGTCAGCGGTTTTCTTGAGGGACGGCGCCTGCAGCTCGCTCGCGGCGTACTGTTGCAATGCATCATGGGCGGCTATCCGCCGGCACGTTTCTACGGCGGTGACGATGGCGATCTGCTGCTTAGCGCTGAACCTCGCCAGATTCATCGTCTGCCCTGGAGCGAGTCGCCGCGCGCACTGGCCATCTGCGACGCGGACGAACTGGACGGGCGCAGCTCCGGGCTTTCCACGCGCGGTCTGCTCAAGAGGGTATTGGCGCGCTACGCCGAGCATGGTTGGCAACCTGTCGTGGCGACCGAGCTGGAGTTCTTCGTGTTCGCCGCCAACCCCGACCCGCAGCAGCCGTTCCAGCCGCCGGTGGGTTTGGATGGCCGTCGTGAGGACGGTGGCTCGGCGTTCAGCGTCAGTTCCGGCAATGGCCTGCGGCCATTCTTTGCCGAGGTCTATCGCTGCATGGAGGCATTGGGGCTGCCGCGTGACACCTTCATGCACGAGATGGGCGTCAGCCAGTTCGAGATCAACCTACTGCATGGCGACGCGTTGCAGCTGGCCGATCAGACCTTCCTGTTCAAGCACCTGCTCAAGGAGGTCGGCTTCAAGCATGGACTGTCCGTGGTCTGCATGGCCAAGCCGCTGGCGCATACGCCGGGTAGCTCCATGCATATCCACCAGAGCGTGGTGGAGCAGGGTAGTGGCCGCAATATCTTCAGCGCTGACAATGGCGAGGCGACAGCGGCTTTTTATCACTTCATCGGCGGTCAGCAGGTTGCAATGGCTGATTTCACCCTGCTCTTCGCACCGCATGTGAACTCCTATCAGCGCCTGTGTCATCCCTATGCGTCGCCGAACAATGCCTGCTGGTCGGTGGACAATCGCGCCGCCGGCCTGCGTATTCCGGCCAGTGCCCCGGTGGCACGGCGGGTGGAAAATCGTCTGCCGGGTGCTGATGCCAACCCCTATCTGGCTCTCGCTGCCAGCCTGGCGGCTGGGCTGCATGGTCTGGAGCGTGAGCTACAACCCAGCGCGCCGATCCAGGGTGAGTTCGAGGTGCCGGAAGAATTGGCGCTACCCTGTACCATGCACGCTGCGATCGAGCGTCTGAAACGCAGCGAGTTGGCAATCGAACTGTTCGGTGCGGAATTCATCGAAGGTTACATCGCCAGCAAGACCCTGGAGCTGACCAGCTTCTACGATGAAATTACGCCCTGGGAGCGTCGTGTTCTCGCCGCACAGGCGTGACGCTTACCCGGTTACCGCACAAGGAGCTTTACCCGCCAATGCGATTGATCTGGAAGTCATTCCGCTCGCTGTACTTTGCCACTCTGTTGATGCTGCTCGGCTCCGGTCTGCTCAGTACCTATCTGGCCTTGCGTCTGGCCGATACCGTGGATGGTCTGTGGGTCGGAGCACTGATGGCGGCCAACTATTTCGGCCTGGTGCTGGGTGGCAAGCTGGGGCATCGACTGATCGGTCGGGTGGGGCACATCCGTGCCTACGTGGCCTGCGCGGGGGTGGTTACCGCAGCGGTGCTCGGCCACGGATTGGTGGAGTGGCTGCCGTTCTGGTTGTTCCTACGCATGCTGGTGGGCCTGGGCATGATGTGCCAGTACATGGTCATCGAGAGCTGGCTCAACGAGCAGGCTGAAGCCAAGCAGCGTGGTCTGGTGTTCAGTGGCTACATGGCGGCCTCCTATCTGGGACTGATCCTTGGCCAGCTGGCTTTGGTCGTACACCCGACGCTGGGGCTGGAGCTGCTGATGTTGGTGGCGCTGTGCTTCGCGCTGTGCCTGGTGCCGGTGGCGCTGACCCGGCGCCTGCACCCGGCCCCCTTGCACCCGGCGCCGCTGGAGCTGCGTTTCTTCCTCAGTCGTGTGCCGCTGTCGCTGACCACCATCTCGGTGGCCGGTCTGCTGATCGGCTCGTTCTACGGTCTGGCGCCGCTGTACGCCACGCGGATGGGCCTGTCGACCGAGCAGGTGGGCCTGTTCATGGGCAGCTGTATTCTCGCCGGCCTGCTGGTGCAGTGGCCGCTGGGCTGGCTTTCCGATCGACATGACCGCGTGCGCCTGATTCGCGGCTGCTCGGTCTTGCTGCTACTGGCGGCCTTGCCGCTGGCGGCACTGCCGGAGGTATTCCTCGGCTTACTGTTCGGTGTCGGCTTTCTGGTCAGCCTGATGCAGTTCAGTCTCTATCCGCTGGCGGTGGCCTTGGCCAATGACCATGTGGAGCCGGAGCGCCGCGTGTCACTGACGGCCATGCTGCTGGTCACCTTCGGCGTGGGTGCCTGCATCGGCCCGCTGCTGGCCGGTGTGCTGATGCGTTTCTACGGCGCCAACATGCTCTATGTGTTCGTCAGCGTTTGCGCGTTGATTCTGGTCTGGCGCATTCGTCCTGAAGTGGTGACCCATCTGCATCAGGTCGACGATGCGCCGCTGCACCATATGGCCATGCCGGGTAACGTCACCAGCTCACCGCTGGTCGCTGCGCTCGACCCGAGAGTCGATGAGCAGACGGTGCAGGAGCAGATGCAGGAACCAGCCACCGCTGCGGCAGCGGCGGCTGAAGAGGACCAGCAGAAAACGCAGGCGGACCAGTAAAGGCTGCGCGGGTCAGAAGGGGCCGTCGCTCTCGGTGCGACGCGCCTCGCGTTGCAGCTGATAGACGAAGCGCTCGACCTGGCGTTGCTCCAGGCCGTTCAGGCGATGAAAACGAGTGCCGACGAACGTCATGTCGACCTTGTCCTCGTATTGCACGTGGCGTAACTCCACGGCGCAGGTCATGTTGCCGAAGGGCAGATAGGCGGTGAGTCGCTCGTGTACCTGGCCATTGTTCAATTGCTGGCTGAGGTTGCCGGCGAAACGCAGTTTGCAGCCGGTGGCCGAGATGTCCAGCAGATGACCTGACAGCGGTTCGCGCAGCTTGTCGCCGCTGAGTACGACCTTGACCAGATCGCTTTGCTTCAACTGCGCACGGAAGGCGCTGCGGCGCTGGTGATAGATCACTTCGGTGGGCAGCGGTGCCCAGTAGCAGGGGGCTCCCTCGAGTTCGCCAAGCTGCACGTCGTGATCACAGGTCCAGGCTACTCGCACCCCGTCGCGGAACGCCTCGACGTTGAAGGTTTCGCCTTGCTTGAGAAAACGTTCGCCATCGGTAGGGATGATCTCGTCCAGCGCTAAGCGCGCACGGTCTTTATCGATTTCGACAAGGTAACTTTGAAAACGCTGGCCACGATCCTTGAATTGGATAACCAGGGGGTCATGGTTCTGTTGCAATTGACGTAGGGTGGCAATGATCTCGACGGATGTCTTGAGCACCTTGGGCGGTTGAGGACCGCTCTCGTCGTTGAACGCGCTGGACACAGTTCGGAACTCTCCGAGTCATGGACTACAACGGCACTAGCATACTGGCATAGTGCCTGCATGTCCCTGTGCTTTTTGTTGGGGGAATGGCTCAGGCCTGGCTGAGCGGCCTTTGCTGCGCGATTCTAGCGGCACTGCCGCGGCTGTCATAGAGGCCCGGGGTCTCTCCGCCACGCAGAATGCCGAGGACGCTGCCGACCGAGGCCTGGTTGGCGCGAATCAAACGCCCATTGCGCAGATTGGCCTCCTGGCAACGCTGCAGCAGAGCGGACAACTCCTCGCTGCGCGCCAGCAGTTGATCGCCCACGGAGGACTTGCTCGCCAGCGCGTTGAGTCCTTCGCGATCAGCACTCAGGCCGGCACTTTGCAGCAGGCGGCTGCGGTCGTTGCCATGCTGCTGAAGCAGGGCAAGCAGAGGTTGTTTTTCGTTGAGAAGGCTATCGAGGCGCGGCAGGTCGCGCTCGGTGAGTGCCTGGAATTCGTTATCGATCAGCTCAAGCAATTGCTCGGCAGTGCCGATATCGTTGGTGAAGAGGTCAAGCAAGGCTGTGTCATTCATGGCGGGCTCTTGGGGGTCGGGCGTCCAACACCCCCAGCGCAGCCCTGAGACTAGCGCTGGGATTCGAAGTCGAGCAGTTTCTGGGCGACGCGTTTGCTGTCGACCTGATAGCTGCCATCAGCGATGGCCTGTTTCAGCTGGGCCACACGCTCCTTGTTGACGATGGGCTGATCACGCAGCTTCTCGCCGATTGTTTGCAACTGTTGTGCCTCACGGCTCAGTTGCACCGATTCGCCGCTCTTGGCGTTGGTTTGTTCATCGTTACCGGTGACAGGCGCCTTGTTCGGTTGTGCCGACTCATTGCGATTGCCAGCCTGAGTTGCGCCGGTACGTCCCGCATTGGCGGGCGTATTGGCATTGTTCAGCCGGTTGAAGTCGATGACCATGATGCAGAACCTCGGACGATATGGTGGACGCTTGCCATGCTTCTCGGCTGCTGCCGGAAAAACTTTAGGATTAATTTCATCGCGTCGTTGAACAGTGTAGGGAATCGCCACGTCTTTGCGCTACAAGAAACATGCCTACATGGGTACTTCCACTTGACCAGGCCCGACCACGCGGGCTCGAACGACTCGCTGCGAACGCAGGTTGCGCACGTTGATCTGTTCGCCTGGAGCGCCATCGGTCAGGGCTTCGCCGGGCATACGGACACTCACGCGAGCGCCGCGAGCGCTGATCACCACCTGATCGCCGCGCCGAATGACCTCGGCTACTTGCAGATGAGTCGAAAGAAGAATCTGGTCACTACCGAGTTGTCGTGTCAATTTCTTGCCGATTGCCTGCGTCGGGTCGGTCAGGAAGTTCTGACCCAGTTGCCCGATATCGCGTTCCACCAGGCTCAAATCTGCAGCCTTGACTACGCTCATGCGCTTGAGGGGGCGAGTCAGCACGACGATTGGCCGATACAACCGCACTTCAGCCGGCACGAATACGGTCCAGGGGGCGCTGCCGTCGCAACGCACGCGAGTGGTGACGCGGCCCAGTGGTTGCGCCGGGCTTTCCAGCGTGGTGGTCAGCGGCTGATCGCACAGGGGCAGGCGTAACCGCGGGTCGAGACGATTGACGCGAATCTCATGGCGGCCCTGAATTTCGCTACGCTGTAGATATTCAGTGGTCGCCTGCTCAAGAAAGGCCTCGGTGGCGCCGATAAGCTGTTCAGTGCTGGTGAAGGTGGCGGCCGCCGTAGCGCTGTAGCCGAGTGTCGGCAAAGCGAGTAAAACGGGCAAAGGGGTAAGGCACTTTGCCAGTAGCTGACGGAATGATGACGTTCTCTGCTTCATGAGCAATGCAAAGCAAGCCCCGTGCCGCCTGCTAGGCTCAATGGGGTAGGCGTTACTAGACAAGAAGGAGTCCGGGCATGGCCGGGTTGATGGATTCGGTTAACCAGCGCACTCAGCTGGTGGGACAGAACCGCTTGGAGTTGTTGCTGTTCCGCCTGGAAGGCCCACAGCTTTACGGTATCAATGTATTCAAGGTGAAAGAGGTGCTGCAGTGCCCGAATCTCACCATCATGCCCAAATCAAGTCCGGTGGTGCGGGGGGTGGCCAACATTCGTGGGGGTACCATTCCGATTCTCGATCTTTCCATCGCTACCGGCCGTACCGCGCTGGAAGATCTGAAGACCAGCTTCGTGATCATCACCGAGTACAACACCAAGGTTCAGGGTTTTCTGGTGCGTTCGGTCGAACGTATCGTCAACATGAATTGGGAGGAGATCCATCCGCCACCCAAGGGCACCGGACGCGATCACTACCTGACAGCAGTCACGCGGCTCGACCAGCAGTTGGTAGAGATCATCGATGTCGAGAAGATTCTTGCCGAAGTCGCGCCGACCTCGGAGGTGATCTCCGCTGGCGTCATCGATGATCAGGTGCAGAGTCAGGCGGTGACCAAGCATGTGCTGATCGTCGATGACTCCTCGGTGGCGCGCAAACAGGTTTCGCGCTGCCTGCAGACTGTTGGCGTCGAGGTGACGGCGCTGAACGATGGCCGCGAGGCACTCAATTACCTCAAGAAAATGGCGGACGAGGGGCGTAATCCCGACAAGGAACTGCTGATGCTGATTTCCGACATCGAGATGCCCGAGATGGACGGATATACGCTGACTACGGAGATTCGTAGCGATCCGCGCATGCAGAAGCTGCATATCCTCCTGCATACTTCGCTTTCCGGTGTGTTCAACCAGGCGATGGTGAAGAAGGTCGGCGCTGATGACTTCCTCGCCAAGTTCAAGCCAGATGATCTGGCGGCGCGTGTGGTCGATCGCATTCGTGTATCGGATGGGGGCTGAAGGGTAACCTTCGGCGAACGTTATGGTTGCAGAGGCGGCACTAGTGTCTTCAGGTAATTTGGATTTCGAGCAGTTCCGGACTTTCCTGGAAAAGGCCTGCGGTATTCTGCTTGGCAGCAACAAGCAGTACCTGGTCTCCAGCCGTCTGAACAAGCTGATGGAACAGAACGGCATCAAGACCCTGGGTGAGCTGGTGCAGCGTATGCAAAGCCAGCCGCGCGGAGGGCTGCGCGAGCAGGTCGTAGATGCCATGACCACCAACGAGACCCTGTGGTTTCGTGACACTTATCCCTTCGAGGTTCTCAAGAACCGCGTGCTGCCGGAATTGATCAAGGCTTACCCGGCCCAGCGCCTGCGTATTTGGTCGGCGGCTTGCTCGTCCGGCCAGGAGCCTTACTCGCTGTCGATGTCCATCGATGAGTTCGAGCGCACCAACCTCGGTCAGCTCAAGGCAGGTGTGCAGATCGTTGCCACCGACCTTTCGCCGTCGATGCTGACCAATTGCAAATCCGGCGAGTACGACAGCCTTGCCATGGGGCGAGGCCTTTCGCAGGAGCGTTTGCAACGCTACTTCGACCCCAAGGGACCAGGGCGTTGGCAGGTCAAGGCGCCGATCAAGAGCCGTGTCGAGTTTCGCCCACTGAATTTGCTGGATAGCTACGCGGCATTGGGCAAATTCGACATCGTCTTCTGCCGCAACGTGCTGATCTACTTCTCGGCAGAAGTGAAGAAGGACATCCTCACGCGCATCCACGCCACGTTGAAACCGGGCGGTTATCTGTTCCTCGGCGCCTCCGAAGCGCTCAATGGCCTGCCGGACAAGTACCAGATGGTGCAGTGCAGTCCTGGGATCATCTACAAGGCCAAATAGGCACAAGGCATGTTTGGTATCAGCAACGGGAGGCCTTTGGCCTCCCGTTTGCGTTTCTGTGCTCTGAAAACCATGTCCCCCGGCTGAACACATCGCGCACCCCAGGGTTCGGCGGGGCGGCAATCTGTCCGGTTGGCTTTGCCGCTTGCTTGCCCGTAGGCGGTAAAGCCTTGCCGCTTTGCCGTTATTTTTCCGCTTGATTGCTATTAAAGTATTGATTTTATTGAATTAAATAAATTGGCACAGCCTTTGCTGAATAGCTCACAACAGTGACCACATGGCCCAAGCGGCAAAGGTTCGGAACATGAGCATCAACTTCGGCAGAGCACTCGGCATTCACGAACAGGCCCTCGGCTTTCGCGCCCAGCGCGCCGAGGTGCTGGCCAACAATATCGCCAACGCCGATACGCCGAACTACAAGGCTCGCGATCTGGACTTCGCCAGCGTCCTGGCCGAGCAAAGCAATCGCATGCAGCGCGGTGGCGTTTCCCTGAACCGCACCGATAGCCGCCACATTCCGGCCGAAGGCGTCAGCAGCGGTGACGCTGAACTGCCTTATCGCACGCCGTTCCACGCGTCGCTGGATCAGAACACCGTCGACCTGCAGATCGAGCAATCGAACTACGCCGAGAACTCGGTGCAGTTTCAGGCCAGCTTCACCTTTCTCAATAGCAAATTCAAAGGGCTGACCAGTGCCCTGCGCGGCGAATAAGGAGCGCGACCATGTCCCTTGCCAGTGTTTTCAACATCGCCGGAACCGGCATGAGCGCCCAGAGCACTCGCCTGAACACCATTTCCAGCAACATTGCCAACGCCGAGACCGTTTCCTCGAGCCTGGATCAGACCTACCGCGCTCGCCACCCAGTATTCGCCACCGTATTTCAGAATGCTCAAGGCGGCGACCGCGGCTCGCTGTTCGCTGAACAGGATGAGGCCGGGCGTGGTGTGCAGGTGCTGGGCGTGATCGAGGATCAGAGCAGCCTGATGCCACGCTATGAGCCTGATCACCCGATGGCCAACGCTGACGGCTATGTCTACTACCCGAACGTCAACGTGGTCGAGGAAATGGCCGACATGATTTCTGCCAGCCGCGCCTTCCAGACCAACGTTGAAATGATGAATACCGCCAAACAGATGCTGCAGCGCGTGCTGACCCTGGGTCAGTAAGACGAGACGAGGAAATCAGGGTATGAGCACCGTAAACGGCACGAGCTCGGTACTGGATCAGTACCAGCACAAACAGGACGCACCGAAGAGCAATGACCTCGGCAAGAACGAGTTCCTCAACTTGCTGGTGGCCCAACTCAACAACCAGAACCCGCTGGAGCCTCAGGGCAATGGTGAGTTCATCGCCCAGTTGGCGCAATTCAGCCAGGTCGAAGGCATCGAGAAGCTCAACACCAGCATGGGCTCGATGCTTTCCAGCTTCCAGTCTTCGCAGGCATTGCAGGCGTCTTCTCTGGTCGGCCGCAAAGTGATCGTGCCGAGCGAGAAGGCGGTGGTCGATACCAGTGAAAGTTTCAAGGCCAGCACTATTTTGCCGGTCAGCAGCAGCAACGTGTACGTCAACGTCTATGACAATTCGGGGGCGTTGGTTACCCGTATCAACCTTGGCGAACAGGCTGCCGGCAACGTCAGCTTCATCTGGGACGGCAAGGATTCCGACGGCAACGTGGCGCCGCCGGGCACCTACAAGTTCGAGGCGCAGGCCACCTACGGTAGTGAAACCAAGGGGCTGTACACCCTGCTGCCGGCTAACGTCGACAGCGTCACCCTGGGCGGCAGTGAGCTGATGCTCAACCTCGCCGGTCTGGGCAGCGTTCCGCTTTCTCAAGTGCAGGTCATCGGCCAATAACTATTGCCGCCGGCAGTTCCGGCAAAGGAGTCTTCCATGTCGTTCAATATTGGTCTCAGCGGCTTGCGTGCCGCGACCAGCGACCTCAACGTCACCGGCAACAACATCGCCAACGCCGGTACTGCAGGTTTCAAGCAGTCGCGTGCCGAGTTCGCCGATGTCTATGCCGCTTCCGTTCTGGGCACCGGCAAGAATGCGCAGGGTAGTGGTGTGCTGCTGGCAGACGTATCGCAGCTGTTCAACCAGGGTAACGTCAACTACACGAACAACGCTCTGGATCTGGCCATCAATGGCAACGGCTTCTTTGTGACCAGCAACAATGGCGAGATTGGCTATACCCGTGCTGGTTACTTCGGTACGGATCGCGATGGCTACATCGTCAACAACTTCGGTTACCGCCTGCAGGGGTACGCGGCTGATGACAGCGGCAACATCCTGCCGGTGCAGTCTGATCTGCGCATCAGTGCCGGTCAGCAAGAGCCCCGGGCTACTACCAGTGTTACCCAGCGCCTCAACCTGAACTCCAATGCGGTACGGCCTGCTAACGCAGGAACCATGGCGGCGCCGACCTTCGACCCGAGCGATTCGAAGTCTTTCAACTGGTCCACTTCGACCAATATTTACGACTCTCAGGGCAACGCCCACGTGATGACCCAATACTTTGTCAAGAACGAAGCGCCGGCCAACAACGGCTGGGTCATGCATGTGTTGATCGATGGGGTCAATCCGCGTGATCCGAGTAGTACTCAGCCTTACAGCTATGCGGTGAACTACGATGCCGCAGGTCAGTTGGCTACGCCGGCCATCACGCCGCTGGCCAGCACGCCGGCCAACCCGGCGCTGGATGCACCGGCCATTCCGGTGGGTACGCCCAATGGCATCTTCGCGCTGGCGGATACCGATTGGGTGCCGGCCGAGAAGGATCCGGTCAACCCCGGGACCATGGTGCCCAACGGTGCTGACAGTGAGGCCTTCACCTTCGACATGCGTGGCTCAACCCAGTACGCCGCCTCCTTTGGAGTCAACGCCGTCAGTCAGGATGGCTACACCACGGGCCAATTGGCTGGTATCGAGATCGATGACACCGGGGTGATCTTCGCCCGTTACACCAACGGCCAGTCCAAGGTGCAGGGGCAGGTGCTGCTGGCGAACTTCGCCAACGTCCAGGGGCTCACTCCGGTAGGCAAGACGGCGTGGGCGCAGTCGTTCGAATCCGGTGAGCCGGTGATTGGCACGCCGCGCAGCAGTACCCTGGGTGCTCTGCAGGCAGGTGCGCTGGAAGACTCCAACGTCGAGCTGTCGGATCAATTGGTGAACCTGATCGTGGCGCAGCGCAACTACCAGGCCAATGCCAAGACCATCGAAACCGAAAGTGCCATTACCCAGACCATCATCAACCTGCGTTGATGGGCTTGGGCTGAAACAAAGCGGCAAGCCTGGCTTGCCGCTTTTGCCGTTTCAGGGCCGGCAAAACCCCGCCGCCGGCTTTCCTTTGTGATCCTGACTTATTTATAAAGTCATTTTAAATCAGTATCTTGCGTTAATTTTCAGAGACTGGCACGGCGCTTGCTGTAATCACTGCAAAGAGCCAAGGGCGTGTCGCCCACTCGGAGAATTACCATGGACAAGATGCTGTACGTCTCCATGACCGGAGCGCAGAACAACACACTGGCTCTGCGCGCCCACGCCAATAACCTGGCGAACGTTTCCACCTCGGGTTTTCGTCGCGATTTCGAGCAGGCGCGCTCCATGCCGCTGTTCGGTGAGAGCTATCCGGCACGTGTATTCGCCATGAGCGAGCGTCCGGCTACGGATTTTCGCCCGGGCTCGCTGCAGGAAACCGGTCGTGATCTTGATGTTGCCATTGGTGGCAAGGGCTGGATCGCCGTGCAGGCGCCCGATGGCGGTGAGGCCTACGTACGCACTGCCAGCCTGAACATCGATGCTCTGGGAATACTGCGTACCGGCAATGGTTTGCCGGCCATGGGCAATGCCGGGCCGATTGCCGTGCCGCCAGAGCAGAAGGTGGAGATTGGCCAGGACGGCACCATCAGTATTCGTGCGCTTGGTGAAGATCCCAACGTATTGGCTGAAGTCGACCGTATCAAGTTGGTCAACCCTGATCCGAAAAGCATGGAGAAGGGCACCGATGGCCTGATCCGCGTCAAGGGCCAGCCCGAGATAGAGGCCGATGCGACCGTTCAGGTGACGTCGGGTTTCCTCGAGGCGAGCAACGTCAACGCCGTTGAAGAGATGACCGCCATCCTTTCCCTGTCCCGTCAGTTCGAGCTGTCGGTGAAGATGATGCGCACCGCCGAGGACAACTCGTCGGCCATGGCGCGGGTTTTGCAAATTAGCTAATTACCAGCACGCGGCGCCGTAAAACCGGCGCCCGAGGAGAATCGATATGCTTCCGGCACTGTGGGTCAGCAAGACCGGTTTGTCCGCTCAGGACATGAACCTGACCACCATTTCCAACAACCTGGCCAACGTGGCGACCACCGGCTTCAAGCGTGATCGCGCCGAGTTCGAGGATCTGCTCTATCAGATCCGTCGTCAGCCAGGTGGCCAGTCCAGCCAGGACAGCGAGTTGCCCTCAGGTTTGCAGCTCGGCACCGGTGTGCGCGTGGTGGGTACGCAGAAGATCTTCACCGCCGGCAGCCTGCAAACGACCGAGCAGCCGCTGGACATGGCGGTCAATGGCCGTGGTTTCTTCCAGATCCTGCAGCCCGATGGCACCGTTTCCTATACCCGTGATGGCAGCTTTCATCTGAATTCCGATGGGCAGATCGTCACTTCCCAAGGCTTTGCCCTGGAACCGGCGATCGTCCTGCCGAACGAAGTGCGCACCTTCACCGTCGGTGAGGACGGCACTGTCTCGGTGACCACCACCGGCAATCCGCAGCCGCAGATCATCGGCAATATCCAGCTGGCCGACTTCGTCAACCCTGCTGGCCTGGAAGCCATCGGTAACAACCTGTTCCTGGAGACCGGCTCCAGTGGCGCGCCGCAGGTGGGCAACCCGGGCCTCAATGGCCTTGGCACCACGCTGCAGAACACCCTGGAAAACTCCAACGTCAGCGTGGTGGAAGAGTTGGTGAACATGATCACCACCCAGCGCGCTTACGAGATGAACTCCAAGGTGATTTCCACCGCTGATCAGATGCTGTCGTTCGTGACGCAGAACCTCTGATTTTTGACACTGTTTTGAACGCCGCGAGGTAGTGGTTATGAACCGGCAAATTCTCTGTTTCCCTCTGTTGGCTGGCGTGCTGCTCTCCAGCGGCTGCATGGCACCGACAGCCAAGCCGGACGATCCCTATTACGCGCCAGTGTTGCCACGTACGCCGCTGCCGGCTGCACAGAACAATGGTTCGATCTACCAGGCTGGCTTCGAAAATGGCCTGTATGACGACCGCAAGGCTTTCCGCGTGGGCGACATCATCACCATCACCTTGAATGAGCGCACCCAGGCCAGCAAGAACGCCAACAGCAATCTGCAGAAAGACAGCAGCGGAACCCTCGGCGTGCCCAACCTGTTCGGCATGGCCGTCGCCCCGGACAACCCGCTGCGCAGCCTCAGCGCCCTGGGTATGACCAACAACAACCTGAGCCTGGATTCGAGCTGGAATTCCCAGCGTGACGCCACAGGCTCTGGTCAGGCAGGGCAGAGCAACAGCTTGTCTGGCTCGGTCACCGTGACCGTCGCTGAAGTGCTGCCCAACGGCATTCTGGCCGTGCGTGGCGAGAAGTGGATGACGCTCAATACCGGCGATGAGCTGATGCGTATCTCCGGGCTGGTGCGTGCCGACGACATTTCCACTGACAACACCGTGTCTTCCACGCGGGTTGCCGATGCGCGCATCACCTATTCCGGGACTGGCGCCTTCGCCGACGCCAGTCAGCCCGGCTGGATGAGTCGTTTCTTCATGAGCCCGCTGTGGCCGTTCTGATCGCGGGGAACTGTAGATGAAAACCTGGCTGACTCATTCGCCGTCCCTGTTACTCGAGCACCTGTCCAACTGGTACGCGCGAGTGACGACCAGCGGTTCGGCGCGCAAGGCCTTCGCTGTGAGCACGGCTACCAAGCGAGGTGCGCGAGTTCATGGCAGTGAGTCGGCACAGGCCGGGGCGTGCCGTCGACAGTTTGCCGTCGCTCATCGCGGCTATCGCCGCCGTGGTGCCAACGACTGGCTATTGCTGGCAACCATGCTGGCGTGCCTGTTGCTGAGCTTGCCGACTCAGGCCGAGCGCTTGAAGGACCTGGCATCGATCCAGGGTGTGCGCAGCAACCAGTTGATCGGTTACGGCCTGGTTGTTGGCCTCAATGGCAGCGGCGACCAGACCACGCAAACCCCCTTTACCGTGCAGACCTTCAACAACATGCTGGCGCAGTTCGGCATCAAGGTGCCGCCAGGCGGCAACGTACAGCTGAAGAACGTCGCGGCCGTATCGGTGCATGCTGATCTGCCGGCGTTCGCCAAGCCGGGACAGACCATCGACATCACCATCTCCTCCATCGGCAACGCCAAGAGCCTGCGCGGTGGCAGCCTGTTGATGACGCCGCTCAAGGGCATCGACGGTAACGTCTACGCCATCGCCCAGGGCAACCTGGTGGTCGGTGGTTTCGATGCCAGTGGTGCCGACGGTTCGCGCATCACCGTCAACGTGCCGTCCGCCGGGCGCATCCCCGGGGGGGCTACCGTCGAGCGTCCGGTGCCGAGTGGTTTCGATCAGGGCAATTACCTGACTTTGAACCTCAACCGTCCTGACTTCACCACGGCGAAGAATATCGTCGATCAGATCAACGACCTGCTTGGCCCTGGCGTGGCCCAGGCCATCGATGGCGGCTCGATTCGTGTCAGCGCACCGCTCGACCCGAATCAGCGCGTCGACTATCTGTCGATCCTCGAGAACCTGCAGGTCGAGGCAGGTAAAGCGGTGGCCAAGGTCATCATCAACTCGCGTACCGGCACCATCGTCATTGGTCAGGACGTCAAGGTACAGCCGGCTGCAGTGACGCACGGCAGCCTGACCGTGACCATTACCGAAGACCCCATCGTCAGCCAGCCCGAGGCATTTTCCGGCGGACAGACCGCGGTGGTCCCGCGCTCGCGCGTGGGCGCCGAGGAAGAGGCCAAACCGATGTTCAAGTTCGGCCCTGGTACCAGCTTGGACGAGATTGTCCGCGCGGTTAACCAGGTGGGCGCAGCGCCCTCCGACCTGATGGCCATCCTGGAGGCGCTCAAGCAAGCCGGCGCTCTTCAGGCCGACCTGATCGTGATCTGAGGAGGATTGCCGATATGGATTCTCGACTCTCAGCCGGTCTGCTGGCAGGCGGTAAAAGCCCGATCGACAGTGGCGCCTTCACCGACCTGAACCGCCTCAACCAGTTCAAGGTGGGCGGTGACACCGAGCAGAACATCCGCAAGGTGGCACAGGAGTTCGAATCGCTGTTCATGAATGAAATGCTCAAGGCCATGCGTTCGGCCAACGCCGCGTTCGGCGAGGGCAATTTCATGAACAGCAACGAGAGCAAGACCTATCAGGACATGCACGACCAGCAGCTGGCGGTGACGCTCTCCAAGGAAGGGCGCGGTATCGGTCTGGCTGATGTGCTGGTGCGGCAGATGTCGAAGATCAAGCAGCCGTCGAGCCGCCCAAACCCCTTCGCGCAGATCGAGCAACCGGTCGCAGCAGTGAGCGAGTCGAAGGCTGACAAGGTCGCCACTAGCGAAGGCTTCCGTGATGACGTGGCGCTGCTCAATCGCCGTCGCCTCTCCGTGCCGGGCAAATTGGCGGACCGCCTGTTGGCCGGTATCGTGCCATCGGCTGCAGAGGGCGAGGGCAAGACCCTGGCCGGCAGTGACTGGATTCCGGCGCAGGCCAGCGCCGCGCCCAAAGATCGCGGCCTTAGTCTTGGCAATAGCGATGCATTGACGGGCCGTCGTATTGCTCAACCGCCGCTGGCGCCGGGCAAAGCTGCATTCAGCTCACCGCAGGAATTCGTCGCCACCATGCTGCCGATGGCGGAAGCCGCTGCCGAGAAGATCGGTGTCGACCCGCGTTACCTGGTGGCCCAGGCCGCGCTGGAAACCGGTTGGGGCAAGTCGATCATCCGCACCCGTGATGGCGAGAGCAGTCACAACCTGTTCGGCATCAAGTCCCATGGCAGCTGGGAGGGCGAATCGGCCCGCGTGCTGACCACCGAATACAAGGGTGGCAAGGCGGTCAAGGAAGCGGCCAGCTTCCGTGCCTATGACTCCTATGCGCAGAGCTTCGACGATTACGTCAGTTTCCTGCAGAACAACGGTCGCTACGAGAAAGCGCTGAACGTCACCGAAAATCCGGAGCGTTTCGTCAAGGAACTGCAGCAGGCTGGTTACGCCACCGATCCGAACTATGCCCGCAAGATCTCGCAGATCGCTCGCAAGATGCAGACCTATCAAGCAATCGCCGCTGCCGATAGCGCCACCACAAGGACTTGAGGTTGAATCATGGCTGACCTATTGAACATAGGCCTTTCGGGCCTGGCGGCGAACAAGACTTCGCTGGCTGTTACCGGCCATAATATCGTCAACGTCAATACGCCTGGCTTCTCCCGTCAGGAGACGATTCAGGCCACACGCACGCCGCAATTCAGTGGCGCGGGCTATATCGGCTCGGGTACGACCCTGACTGATGTTCGTCGCATCTACAACGAGTTCCTCAATACCCAGGTGCGCAGCAGCACCGCGCTGAACAGCGACACCAAGGCGTACCTGAGCCAGATCAACCAGCTCGACTCTCTGCTCGCTGGCAGCAACACCGGGATCACCCCGGGATTGCAGAAACTGTTCTCGGCCCTGCAGACCGCAGCCGAAGACCCGGCCAACATACCTGCGCGGCAGCTGGCGCTGTCGGAAGCGGAAGGGCTGGCCAAGCGTTTCAATACCGTTTACGACCGCCTGAACGAGCAGAACGCGTTCATCAACAAGCAACTGTCGGCGGTTACCGATCAGGTCAATCAGTTGGCCACCGCTATTGCGGGATACAACGACGCGATCGCTGTAGCCGCGTCCAACGGGCAGGCGCCGAACGATCTGCTCGATGCGCGTGAAGAGGCGGTGCGCAAGCTTTCCGAGTTCGTTGGCGTGACCGTGGTTCCGCAGGACGACAGCAGCTACAACCTGTTCATCGGCTCCGGCCAGCCGCTGGTCGTCGGCAAGCAGGCCGCCCGGCTCGAAGTGGTGCCAGGGCAGGCCGATCCGCTGCGGCACGAGGTGCAGTTCGTCAGCGGCAATTCGCGGCAGAACGTCACCTCGCTGATCACAGGTGGTGAAATGGGCGGCCTGCTGCGCTACCGCGAGGACGTGCTGGATACTTCGCTCAATGCCGTAGGGCGCCTGGCGCTGTCGGTCGCCGACCAGATCAACCGGCAACTGGGGCAGGGGCTGGATCTCAACGGTCAGTTCGGCAACGAGCTGTTCCGTTCGATCAATGACCCTGCGCTGCTCAGTCAGCGCAGCCTGGCGCGGGTTGGCAACAGCGACCCCAACGCCAACCTCAACGTCACGCTCACCGATACCTCGCGCTTGACCACCAGTGACTACGAGGTGCAATTCACCAGTGCCACCGAGTACGTGATTCGCCGAACGTCCGATGGCACGCTGTTTCCGCCGACCCCGGCGACGTTCGACATCACCACCGTACCTGCGCCTGAAGTGGACGGTTTCTCCCTCGGCGTGGCCAGTGGCACCTTCGCTGCCGGTGATCGCTTCCTGGTGATGCCGACCCGCAACGCCGGCCGTGATGTTCGTGCGGACATGAAGAATCCCGAGGAACTGGCTTTCGCTGCGCCGCTCAAGGCCGAAACCAGTCCGGCCAACATCGGCACCGGCAAGATCACTCAGCCGAAGCTGCTGACCGAAATCAACATCTACGATCCGGCCGCACAGGCGGATCTGGAGACCAGCCTGCGCAACGCGCCGCCGCTGCGCATCGTGATGGGGGCGGGCGGCGGAGCGACGCAGAGCTATGACGTGGTCGATATCAACGGCAACGTGATCGACACCGGCAGCATCGTTCCGGGGCAGGATAACGCGCTGACCATCAGCGTACCGGCCAACCCACCTGCGGTTCCCGCGGCTTTCGACTATCAGGTGACCATCAGTGGTCGACCCTCTGGCGGCGACAACTTCTCGGTATCGTTCAATACCAACGGCGTATCGGATAACCGTAATGCGCTGAATCTGGTCAACTTGCAGAACAAAGCCGTTATCGGGGTTAATCCGGCGGCGCCCGATACCACGGGCTCGAGCTTTTCCGACTCATATGGCGACCTGGTGGAACGGGTCGGTACGCTCACCAGCCAGGCACGAGTGGACGGCGAGGCGACCGGCGCAATTCTCAAGCAGGCCACCGATAACCGCGACTCGGTTTCCGGGGTCAATCTCGATGAAGAAGCGGCCAAACTGATCCAGTTCGAGCAGTACTACCAGGCATCCGCGCAGATCATTCAAGTTGCGCGTAACCTGTTCGATACTCTGATCAATACATTCTGATAGTCGCTTTCCCGAGTTCGGGAAGGCGCGGCCTGTACAGATGACAGGCGTTGCAAGAGGCAAGCCCCATGGTCATGCGCATCTCATCCATTCAGGCGTTCAATAACGGCGTTTCCGGCCTGGGTCGCAACTATTCGAACCTGATTCGCACCCAGGAGCAGATCAGCAGCGGCAACCGCATCCTGACCCCGGCGGATGATCCGGTGGCCTCGGTGCGCCTGCTGCAGCTCGAGCAGCAACAGGCGGTGCTCAAGCAATACAGCGACAACCTGACAGCCGCGAAGAACAGTCTGACTCAGGAAGAGACCACGCTTAATTCGGTCAATACCGTGTTGCAGCGCGTGCGTGAGCTGGCGGTGCGGGCCGGTGGCGGTTCGCTCTCATCGGAGGATCGCAACTCCATCGCCAAGGAGCTTGCCGAGCGTGAGGCCGAGCTACTCAATCTGATGAACAGCCGCAACGCCCGTGGCGAGTATCTGTTCTCCGGGTTCCTAGGCAAGAACGAGCCGTTCGTGCGTAACCCGGATGGCACCTACTCGTACTTCGGCGACGAAGGGCAGCGGACGCTGCAGGTGGCCAGCTCTACCAACGTGGCGATCAACGACAATGGCAAGCGCCTGTTCGAGGATGTCACCAACGCCAATCGTGTGGCCAACGGCAATGGAGTCAATAACCCGGCACTGCCGTCGCCGCCCCTGCCTGCGACCACCATTCCGGCGGTGCCCGCCGATGAACAGCGAGTATTCATCTCGCCGGGCCTGGTCGAGGACAACCGCGCATTCAACTCCGATTTCCGCGGCGGCGAGCCCTATTCGCTGGCCTTCGTCAGTGGCACCGAGTTCCGCATCTACGACGCCAGTGGTGCCGATGTCACGTCCGAGATTCCCGGCGGCGGCAAGATCGATCCGCTGGTCAATGGCGGTAACGTCATCAACTTCCGCGGCATGCGTTTTCAGCTCGATGTTGTCTTGAAAGAGGGCGACAACGCCCTGGATCTGGACAATCTGCTGGCCGATATCCAGCCGCCTGCGACGGCGGGTTCGCCAGGTATCGGCACCCATAGTTTCACGCTGCAGTCGGCGCCCACCGAGTTCGCTGCTACCCGCGCTTCCACCAATGGCTCTGCCGCTGTTGTAGCAGGGGGCAACATCGTCAACCAGGCTGTTTTCGACAGCCAGTTCCCGACTTCGGGTGTGGTGCTGCGTTTCACCGACGACAGCAACTACGAGGTGTACGCCCAGCCGGTGGGCCCCAATAGCCCTGTGCTGACGACCGGAACGGTCACCGGCCCTTATCCGGCCAGCTTCACCGTCTATGGCGCCGAGTTCACCCTTTCCGGTCCAGCTGCCGCCGCTGGCGGCGACGAGTTCGGTGTGAAACCGCAGTTTCAGGAACAACGCAGCATCCTCAACACCATTTCGCGCTTGCGCCAGGCACTGGAGTCCTCGCCGACATCGCCGGCGGGCAACCTGGGCGTGCGCGATGAAGTGGCCATCGCCCTGAAGAATCTCGACAACGGCATGGGCAACGTGCTGGAAGTGCAGACCGAGATCGGCGCGCGCCTCAACATGATCGACACCACCAGCGTCGACAATGAGGACGTGACACTGGTGAACAAGTCCGTGCAGGCCGAGTTACGCGAACTCGACTATGCCGAGGCATTGTCGCGGCTGTCGTTCCAGACCATCATTCTCGAGGCGGCGCAGCAGAGCTACGTGAAGATCGCCGGGCTGAATCTGTTCAATCAACTGCGTTGAGGGTTCATCTCCTTGACGTGATCTGCCAGTAGCAAATTCTTTTCTCTTGCGTTCGGTTCGGCCTATGCTGGCTTTGCGTGGCGTAGCCTTGCCCGAACATATTTCCTATCGCTGAATCAGTAATTCGACCTAGTCGCTGCTGTCGCAGTTGGCTGGTAAATTGCTTGCCAGGTCATAGAGCCAGAATTCTGACTGCGCTGTCGGACAAACATGATTAGGTTTGTCTTGAGGAGAGCGGCTTCAGAGCCAAAAATTTTAGAGGTAGGTATGGGATACAAGCTTTCAATCTGTGCTGTGTTCAAGGATGAAGCGGAGTACCTGGGTGAATGGATAGATTTCCATCGCCTGATAGGGGTCGAGCACTTTTTCCTCTATAACAACAACAGCACTGATGACTACCTTGAGCGGTTGCGTGAACCCCTTGCCGACGGGGTAGTGACATTGGTTGAGTGGCCGCAAACACCTGGGCAGCTATCTGCATACAAAGACTGCCTCAGTCGTTTCGGTGCGCAGAGTCAGTGGCTGGCGTTTATTGATCTCGATGAATTTCTCTTCTCTCCTGGTCAGCAGTCTGTATCTGACGTTCTGAACGAATATGCGGAACATCCGGCCGTTGCTGTGAACTGGGTTATGTTTGGCTCGGCTGGTCATGAGAGTGCTCCCCAGGCTGGTGTTCTGGATAGCTATCAGCTTCGCGGCGAGCTGGATGTCGTGATTCCGTACGAGCATCTACGCTTACCTGGGCAGGGTTATGTACCTATCAACTGCCACGTCAAGAGTATCGTTCAGCCTGAGTTCGTAGTTGATTGCATAAATCCGCATTTCTTTATCTATAGGGCGGGATTGTGTGCAGTGGATGAGCTGCGCCGTCCAGTGCCAGGGCCTTTCACGTCTTCTGTTTCTGTCAAGCGTTTGCGCCTGAACCATTACTGGAGCAAATCGCTGGAGGAATGTCGGAAGAAGTTTGCCAAAGGCAAGGCTGACTCTCATGGTAAACGAAGCTGGGAGGAGTTCGCGTTACGTGACTCACGGCTCAATAGCGTCGAGGATGACGTCATTGTCCAATGTCGAGATCGGCTTCTGGCAGGTGGCGCCAATTCTGTTGCGTTCTCGGAGTCGGAGGCCAGTCCTTATAGCTACGATACGCAGAGTCGGGTGTATTGCCGCGAGCGCAATGCCCATTTCGGCTATAGCGATGGTGATGCTATTGAGGGCTTTCTTTATAACGCCATTAGCTCAAGCCGTGATATCTCGACTGGCTCTGAAGAGTTGCTGCAATATATCTCGAATTGGCCGACGCTATATCACCTGAGTCCGGCAAGAGCGAACCTTTTTCGGCCAATAGAAAATAGTTTACGCGGTAAGAAGGTGCTTGAGTTGGGCTCGGGGTGCGGGGCAATAAGCCGCTTTCTAGGTGAGCTCGGGTGTGAGTTGACCTGTGTAGAAGGCAGCAGGCGCCGTGCAGGCATTACTGCTGCGCGTTGCCGTGACCTGCCAAACGTCAGGGTCTACAACGACAATTTTCAAGACTTCAAGACCAACGAGCAGTTTGATGTCGTAACGCTAATAGGCGTGTTGGAGTACAGCCGAAAGTTCATCGGTGGGCCTGATCCGGTGGGCGCAGCATTGGCACTGGCTCGTTCGTTCCTCAAGCCTGATGGCGTTTTGTTGATCGCTATCGAAAACAAGTTGGGGCTGAAGTACTGGGCTGGAGCCTACGAAGATCATCAGGGCATCCCTTTCTATGGGATTGAGAGTCTGTATGGTGATGGGGAAGCCGTGACTTTCGGTCGCCGCGATCTGGCCAGGATTCTTGAACAGGCGGAGTTCTCCAACCTTGAGTTCTACTACCCATATCCAGATTACAAATTACCCAATCTGGTGTTGAGTGAGTTAGCTCTGCAGCAGCCTCCGGCTGTCTTGATCAATCTCCTGTCCAGCGCCTTTGCACCTGTCCAGAATGCCAATTACCAAAGGACCTTTTCCGAAGGCGCGGCCTACCGTGGCCTGGTGGAGAACGGTTTGGTTGGGGACATGGCCAACTCATTCTTCATCGTTGCAAAAAAGGGGGCAGGCAACTGGACATCTGATAGGCACGGGGTCGCATACACCTACTCTCAGGGGCGCCGTCGTGCATTGAGTAAGGAGGTCAGTATCCGTTGCGAGGATGATACCTTACAGGTTCATCGCCGTTTGCTGGCAAGTGCCTCCACGCGGCCCAAATGGATGCAGTTTGCCGAGATAGAACCCCTTCAAGACGGGGAAATCTTGTTCAACTCACTGCTGACCTTGGTTAATCGCGAGGGGTGGGGGAGTGCGCGTCTGGCCGATTGGCTGAGGCCCATGATGCAGACGTTGCTCCAGCATGTACGCAAGAATGGTCCCCATTCCGTGCTGCCAGGACGTTTTTTCGATGCGACGCCGTTCAACCTGATAATTGATGCAAAGGGGAATGGGGTTCTGTTTGATCTGGAGTGGGAACTCTGGTCGGAGATTGATCTGACGTTGCCACTGTTCCGCGGGGTTTTTCACAGCCTAGCGCGAGTCGGCACTGTCGTGCAGCCCGAAACCGGAACGCCACTGGGAGTCGCAGAGCTGGCTGGTCAGGTGGTGAGTCGATTGATTGGCCAGGAGGTCGATGTCGATGCCTGCTTGGCCAAGGAAGTTGAGTTTCAGCGGCAAGTCCTGATCTACAACTCTAGCGTCGAGTCGCTCAAGGCCTCGAAGCTGGAAGTGCGTATGTCTCCCACGCGTTTGCGGCAGGCGCTGCAACAGGCTCAGAAAACGATTGCCGATCTGAAAGGAGGGCTCCCGATTGATTCGCCCGTGTTGGCGGCAAATACCCTGCTTGGAGCAGAGAAGACCGAGTTCCTCTCTCAATGGCTTGCAGCCCGACTGCCTACGCAGATCGAGAACCATCTGATTGATGAATACCTTCAGCAGCATGCTGGAGGCCCCACGCTGGGAATAGTCGTGCTGGATCGCGAAGGCGATACGGGCAAGCTGATGAGCACGATCAAGAGCTTGGGGTTGGAGCGAGGGCTATACGCAACTCTGAAGATAATCGCGCTGACACCGTGTGATGTGCCAAAAACTACAGTGGAGGACAAGCTCCACTTTGTTCAGCTTGAGTCGAATAACCCAGTGGCAGTAATCAACAAGGTGGTGATCGAGAGCCATTTTGACTGGTTCATGCTGGTTCGCTCAGGTGAAGAGTTCACGGCGAGTGGCTTGATGATGGCGGCTCTAGAGTTGATCCGCCAACCTGACTGTCGCGCGCTTTATGGTGATGAGCTGTACCGCCAGGCTGACGGTAGTCTGGGCGCGGCCTTCCGTCCCGGCTTCAACTTGGATTATTTGCTAAGTTTCCCAACGGCGATGGCACGCCACTGGTTGATTCGCCGAGACTTGTTTGTTGCGCTTGGCGGCTATTCACTGGAAATACCGGATGCCATCGAATTTGATTTGTTATTGCGCCTTATCGAGAAAGATGGCGTTGCCGGTTTGGCTCATCTGGATGAGCCGCTACTGATCACCGACGCGCCGCGTCTGGAAGACAACAGTGACGAGCAGGCCACCCTCATTCGACATCTGAGGGCGCGTGGCTATGACGGAGAATTGCTAGCTCACTTGCCGGGCCGCTATCGCATCGATTATCGACACTCTAATCATCCGCTTGTGTCGATAATTATCCCGACCAAGGATCAGTTACCGATGGTGCAGCGGTGCGTCGAGTCGTTGTTGGAATTGACCCATTATCAAAATTTCGAAATTCTGATTGTCGATAATGACAGTCAAACCCCTGAAGCTCGTGAGTGGCTCCAAGCTATTTCCGAACTCGACGAGCGAAAACTGAGGGTGCTGCGTTACCCACATCCATTCAATTATGCAGCCATCAACAACATGGCTGTTCGGGAGTCTCGTGGCGAATATCTGGTGTTGCTGAATAACGATACTGCAATAGTTCAGGAACAGTGGCTTGAGGAAATGCTGAATCAGGCTCAGCGCCCTGAAGTCGGGATCGTTGGTGCCAAGCTGCTATACCCTGATGGCCGCATTCAGCATGCAGGTGTCATCCTGGGGCTACGCGGCCCCGCTGATCACCCATTCATTGGCGAAGCTTCTGATGCTTCGGGTTATATGCAGCGCCTGCAGGTCACGCAGAATTACAATGCGGTTACCGCTGCCTGCTTGATGATTCGTCGAGAGGTGTATGACGAGGTCGGCGGTATGGATGAGGAGGCATTTAAAGTCTCCTATAACGATGTTGATCTATGTTTAAAGTCCCGTGAGTCAGGATACCTGACGGTATGGACGCCACATGCTGTGGTACTGCACGAAGGTAGCGTCAGTCAGACCAAGGTCGACACTGCTGCTTTCGAGCTCAAGCGTAAGCGCTTCATTGCAGAGCAGGATGTGATGTATGAGCGCTGGCTGAGTCTTTTGGCTAACGACTCCGCCTACAACCGTAACTTCTCAGTCAACGGAAAAGGTTTTGAGGTTGAACCAGATGTTCAACTGACTTGGCGTCCATTGACTTGGCGTCCACTTCCAGTGGTATTGGCTCACCCTGCTGACCCTCATGGGTGTGGCAACTACCGGATCATTCGCCCGTTCAAGGCTCAGAAGGAGGCAGGGTTAATCGACGGAATGCTGTCGCCCGGCCTTTTGCAGGTCGTCGACTTGGAGCGCTATGACCCGGATGTCATCGTGCTACAACGACAGATTGGTGATGAGCGCCTCGAGGCCATGAGGCGGATCAAGAAGTTCTCTCATGCATTCAAGATTTATGAGCTCGATGACTACCTGCCCAACTTGCCCATGAAGAGTGTGCATCGTGAGCACATGCCGAAGGACATTCTCAAGTCTTTACGCAAGGGGTTGAGCTTCGTTGATCGCTTTGTCGTCTCGACGGATCGTCTGGCTGATGCATTCTCGGGTTTGCATGACAATATCCGGGTCATCGAGAACCGGTTGCCTGTCGAATGGTGGCAGGGGCTTTCCAGCCAGCGGCGTCGAGGTCGTAAGCCTCGTGTCGGTTGGGCGGGAGGTGTCAGTCATAGCGGTGATCTGGAGCTGATCAGCGATGTGGTGAAAGAACTGGCTGATGAAGTCGAGTGGGTCTTCTTCGGCATGTGTCCGCCTGCTATTCGACCCTATGTACATGAGTTCCACTCCGGGGTGGAGATAAATCGCTACCCTGCCATGCTGGCAAGCTTGGATCTGGATCTGGCGCTGGCGCCGGTAGAGCAGAACTTGTTCAACGAGTGCAAGAGCAACCTGCGCTTGCTGGAGTACGGTGCCTGTGGCTTTGCAGTTATCTGCAGTGACCTGCATTGCTACCGTGGAGATTTGCCTGTTACTCGTGTCAAGAACCGCTTCAAGGACTGGGTTGATGCAATTCGCCAGCACATAAATGATCTGGATGAAACCGCTCGCCGGGGGGATCTGCTCCGCGAGCAGGTCCTGCGCGATTGGATGCTGGAAGAACACAACGTTGCAGCCTGGCATTCCGCTTGGACTGCCGATTGATGGCTGGGCCTGTAGATCAGGCTCACTGATTGGAGAGTAGCGAATGACAAATAGGTCTAATGCTGAAGAAGGCTATCGGTTCACGGTTGACTGGTTCAGCTCGAAAAAGCACATCTGGGACGATATCTTTCGCCAATTGAATCCTGCTCGTTTCCTGGAAATTGGCTCGTTTGAGGGGCGTAGCGCCTGCTACATCATTGAAAGCGTGGCGAGCCAGAAAGATATCGAGTTGCATTGCGTCGATTCTTGGGAGGGCGGAATTGAGCACCAGCCTGGTGGTGCGGCGCCGATGGATATGTCGGTGATCGAGCAGAATTTTCTACACAATATCGAGTTGGCGGCTTCTACGGTGGAGCACAACGTCAATCTCACGTTGCACAAGAGCATGTCCGATCTTGCGTTGGCGAAGCTCGTCGCTGAAGGGTGGAGCGGTTACTTCGATATGATCTATGTAGATGGATCTCATCAGGCTCCAGATGTGCTCAGTGATGCAGTTCTGGCTTTTAAGCTACTGAAGGTTGGAGGGGTGCTGATCTTCGATGATTACCTTTGGTATGAGAATCTGCCGTATGGCAAGGACATCCTGCGATCTCCCAAGCTCGCCATTGATTCCTTCGTGAACATCAACTATCGAAAAATGGATGTGATCAGAGCTCCGCTGGGGCAGCTCTATCTGCACAAGACTCGTCACTGACGAAATGCCTGGTACATGGCACCCATGTCTGCTAGACAAATTGGTGTCATATGCCTGATTTTTTCTGGCGTACGCTCGCAACTCAATGATTTTCATAGAAATAAAAAAATAAAGTGAAACCTTAAAAAAGGCTAAAGCTGTTCCAGATGCCGCCGATACAAAGGCTGAATGCGAACTCTCTGGGCGTCTGAGCATGCAGGCCCGAGCTCGCAAGCTCAGACAAACGGTTTACGGTCATCTGGAGGCAATACCATGGCCCTTACAGTCAACACTAACGTTGCGTCCCTCAACACTCAGCGTAACCTTGGAGCATCATCTAAAGGTCTGGATACTTCTCTCCAGCGCCTGTCCACCGGCTTTCGCATCAATAGCGCTAAGGATGACGCTGCCGGTCTGCAAATTTCCAACCGCCTGACCAGTCAGATCAATGGCCTGGGTGTCGCTACCCGTAACGCCAACGATGGGATTTCCCTGGCGCAAACTGCAGAAGGTGCCTTGCAGCAGTCCACTGGCATCCTGCAGCGTATGCGCGATTTGGCTCTGCAAGCCGCTAACGGCTCTAATGGCGCTACCGAGCGTGCAGCACTGCAAGGCGAAGTTGCTCAGCTTCAGCAAGAGCTGAACCGCATTTCAGAAACTACCAGCTTCGGCGGTCGCAAGATTCTTGACGGCTCCTTCGGTTCGCAAAGCTTCCAGGTTGGTGCAAATGCCTTCGAAACCATCAATGTTTCTGTAGGTTCGGCAGCTACTGATCGTATTGGTATCAACCGTCACACCACTCAAGCGGGTGGGTCTGGTTATACACCTTCCACCGGTATTGGTAGCGGTGCTTTTGCTTCCGGCTCTTTCACTGCCAATACCTCTGGTAGCGTCTACACTGCGTCGGGCGCCTTCCAGATTGAGTCCAAGTTCTCCAACGGCCGTACGGATATCATTCGCACTGCCAGTGGTTCCGCGAGCGAGATTGCTCGTTCGGTTAACAGCAAGAGCGATGAAACTGGTGTTACTGCTCAGGCGCGTACTGTGGCACGCCTGGGAGGCTTTGAGGCGGCGGCCAGTGGTGCTAGCAACCCTGATGGTTTGAATACGATTTCTTTCAAATTGTTTGGAGCTAACAGTAAGACTACTGCAAAGGATGGGGTGAGCATCTCCGCTACGATCAAGGATCCAACTGATCTGTCTGCTTTGGCTGACGCTATCAACAAAGAGACTGGCAAAACAGGCATCTCTGCAATATCCAAAGGTAACGAGATTGAGCTGGTCAGCTCGCGTGGTGATGCCATCGTGCTCGGTGAACTCGCAACTACCTCGGGTGGTGCGTCCATCACCGCTTATGACTTTACTGGTGAAACCGCCTACGGCAGCGGTACTGTCACAAGCGGTCAGGGCTTCCGCGTAGATGGCGAGGTTCGCTTCGAAGCGGCTGATGCTTTCCAGATCATCGATAATGAGAGCCAAGTTGCTAGTGGCTCTGCCTTCAGCGTACTGAATGCGGTTAATACCATAGACATCAGCACTGCCTTCGGTGCGCAAGATGCTCTGGGTATCATCAATGGCGCGATCTCCAATATCGATAGCCAGCGTGCTCAGCTGGGTGCTGTACAAAACCGCTTCGAGAACACCATCGCAAACCTGCAGAATATCGGAGAAAACGCTTCGGCGGCTCGTAGCCGGATTCGCGACACTGACTTTGCTGCCGAAACTTCGGAACTGACCAAGAATCAGATCCTGCAGCAGGCCGGCACTGCGATCCTGGCTCAGGCCAACCAGCTGCCGCAGGCCGTACTCAGCCTGCTGGGCTAAGGTCAAAGGCGCTAGACTACGGGGGGAAGGGCCTGGCTCTTCTCCCCGTTACCTCATTCTGAGGAGTAATTTATGGACGTCAGCTCAATAAAGCCCCAGGTCAATTCTACTGTTGTCCGTGATGGTGGCGTCTCCAATGCTGCCGAAACTCGGCAGAAACAAGGGTTTTCCAATCTCACAGCGGTTTCGCCTGCTGATGACCAGTCTGTTGCGCGCGCGGTCACTCCCGCTCAGGAGGTGAGCCGTGAACAGGTCGAGGATGCGGTAGCGACCATTCAGGAGTTCGTGCAGTCGGTTCGTCGCAGTATCAACTTTGCAGTCGATGACGGCTCTGGACGTGTGGTTGTCAAGGTAACGGATGCCGGGTCGGGCGATGTGATCCGACAGATTCCATCGGAGGAAGCGTTGAAATTGGCAGAAAATCTGTCAGAGGTGCGCAGCCTTTTGTTTCAAGCCGAGGCATAAAACGTCTTGGCATGATTTTTGACTGATACTCTTCAAACGACAGGGTGCAGTCGGATTTTTGACGAGGTGCAAGATCATGGCGGGTATTACGGGAATCGGTTCGGGTCTCAACATCAACGAGATTGTCACTGCGTTGGTCAATGCCGAGAAAGCGCCGAAGACCAACCAGCTCGACAATCTTGAGAAGCAGACCACTACCCGTATCTCTGCAATTGGCACCCTCACTGGTGCGATGAACTCCTTCAAGACGGCCCTCGACGCCCTAAACAAGCCTTCTCTGTTCGAGTCCCGCACTGCAAGCACCTCCAATAGCAGCGTGCTCAAGGCTACTGCTACCACAACTGCGCCTGCAGGCACATACAGCGTTCAGGTTCAGCAATTGGCTGCCAGCAGCAAGGTTGCCCTGCAGTCTGTCTCGGGTGTGGGTAACGCCCCGGCTACTTTCAACAGCGGTACGCTGGAGATTTCCGCTGGCAATACCAGCATCAGTGTCGATGTAACCGCCGCCAACAACACGCTTGCTGGTATGCGTGACGCGATAAACGAAGCCGGGAAAGACAGCGGTATAAGTGCCACCATCATTACCGATGATTCCGGTTCCCGCTTGGTGCTGAGCTCGACCAAGACTGGCGCAGGCAATGACATTCAGGTAGCGGTTACCGAAGATGGTGAAACGACCGGCGGCAATGCCTTGACGACTCAGGCGTTCTCGCCTGTCGCAGACCCCGACAATGCTGGCTCTTTCCTGAAGCCCAGCTCGGACACTGGCGCGGGGGGGGTGATTAGTCAGGCCAAGTCGGCCAAGCTCACCATCGACGGATTACAACTGGTGCGTGATAGCAACAAGATCGAGGATGCGCTCGAAGGCGTTACGCTTGATCTTGTCGCGGCCCAGAGTGCTACCGATCTGACCGATGGCAAGACCATCAATCTCACCGTTGGTGTCGACAAGTCGAGCGTAAAGAGCAACCTGCAGAAGTTTGTCGATGCCTACAACGCCTTGATCACTTCCTCGGCGCAGCTCACTGCGGTCGTCGAAGTGGAAGGTTCCAAGCCTGTGGCAGGCCCTCTGGTTGGTGATTCCACGGTGCGCAGCGTTCTGTCTGGCTTGCGCAATGAAATTGTCAAGATGACCGGTGGCGGAGACGCCGGTGTGCGTGCTCTGGCCGACTTGGGTATCACTACCGGCAAAGATGGCAAGTTGTCTCTCGACGATGCCACGCTGACCAAGGCACTCGACACCAATTTCGAACAGGTGGGTGCTTATCTCACTGGCAGTGACGGTTTGATGGGGCGTCTGTCTGGCTTTGTATCCAGCTATGTGGCGACCGATGGTGTATTGAAACAGCGTGACAGTGCCTTGCGCGATACCTTGAAGAGCGTTGACTCTCAGCGCGAAAGCCTGAACAAGCGTGTCGAAAGCCTGCAAACCCGTCTTTATGCCCAGTACAACGCCATGGACTCCCTGGTAGGGCAGCTCACCCGTACCAGTGAAAGTTTGAGTGGCATGCTCGCCAACCTTCCTGGTTTCGTGAAAAAGGATTAAGTAATGGGTAAGAATCCGATAGACGCCTACAAGCAGGTCAAGACCAGCCAGGAAGTGTCACCTTATCGCACGGTACAGCTGTTGCTCGAAGGTGCATTGCAACGTGTGATGCTGGCCAAGCAGGCCCAGGCCGAGGGTGATACCGAGATTCGCGGCATGGCGGTGGGGAGCACCATCACCATTCTGGGTGTGCTGCAAGCGGCTCTGGACAAGGAGCTGGGCGGTGAAATCGCCGAGAACCTGGATGCGCTCTACGACTATATGACTCGCCGCTTGGCGGGGGTCGCTCTGGACGATACGCCGCGCACCCTGGAAGAGGTTCAGGCGCTGCTGGGTGATATCAAGAGTGCCTGGGATGCCATTGGGCCAGAGGTCGAGCCGGCGACTGCTGGCTGACCAATCGTTTCTTTTCGGTTTGGCTGGGCCGTTTCAGCGACAAAAGCGTTAAAGCTTTGAATCGCAGGGCCGATACCTGGAGTATCAGCCCATCGGTAGAGCGAGAGCGACTATGAACGCAATGGCGGCCCTCAAGCAGTATCAGACCGTCAACAACCAAGCGCAGGCCGCAGAGGCCAGCCCTCATCGACTGATCCAGATGTTGATGGAGGGTGGTTTGTCTCGCATCGCTCAGGCACGTGGTGCCATGGAGCGCGGACAGACAGCGCTAAAAGGTGAATTGATCGGCAAGAGTATTGCCATCATCGCGGGACTGCGCGAGAGTCTCGACCACCAGCAAGGTGGCGAGCTGGCCGGTAACCTCGATAGCCTGTATGAATACATGATCGCCCGTTTGACCGAAGCCAATGTGAGCAACGAGCCGGAGCTTCTCGAAGAAGTTTCGGGGCTGCTGCGTAACGTCAAACAGGGTTGGGATGCTATCGCTCAGTAGCGAGCATCGGAGGAGAAGCGAATGAGTTCATCCGTCCAGCGTTTGCAAGCGACCGGCTCGGCCCTGCGTGATGCTCTGGCCAAACAGGACTGGGCCGCGATTGGCGAGCTCGATCTGCAGTGCCGCATGGTAGTCGATGCTGCTATGGTCGATAGTCACGACGAAGAAGAACTGCGCAGTGGCCTGGAAAATCTACTGTCACTTTACCGTGAGCTGGTGACCGTTTGTCAGACCGAGCAGCGGCGTCTGGCAGGCGAATTGGTGCAGCTCAATCAATCCCACCAGGGGGCCAAGGTTTATCAGCTTTTCGGCTGATAACCTGATGTTTACCGAGTTTAACCAGCAGGTTCGGCTCGGTTGTCCCTCTCTCCGCTTGCGTTTCTCTTTCTTTTTTCTCGGTTGCCACTACCCGGCTCTGCAAACAGGTGCTTAGCTAATTCCATTGGCGGGCAAAAAAGTTACGCCATAAAATTGACTGACTTCAATTTTTTGACTTTACTAGTGGCTAATTGCCGGTGCGTGTCGAAGATCTGGCGCGCAATTTCCCTCACTTCTCGGGTCAGACAAGCACAAGATGTGGCGTGAAACCAAAATCCTGTTGATCGATGACAATGCTGCGCGCCGCCACGAGTTGGCGATCATTCTGAGTTTTCTCGGGGAAGAGCATCTGGCCTGTACCAGCCAGGATTGGCGCAATGCTGTGGCCGAGCTCGCTTCCAGTCGCGAAGTGCTCAGCGTCTTGCTGGGCGATGTCGAGGCCAAGGGTGGGGCGCTCGAGCTGACCAAGCAGATTGCTGGCTGGGATGAATTCCTGCCGCTATTGACGGTTGGCGACTCCAGCATTGTCGAGTGGCCGGAAGATCTGCGCAGGCGTGTGCTGGCGAGCCTGGAAACTCCACTCAGCTATAACAAGCTGCTCGATTCGCTGCACCGTGCCCAGGTCTATCGCGAGATGTACGACCAGGCCCGTGATCGTGGTCGGCAGCGCGAGCCCAATCTGTTCCGCAGCCTGGTCGGTACCAGTCGTGCCATTCAGCAGGTGCGGCAGATGATGCAGCAGGTCGCCGATACCGAGGCCAGTGTGTTGATCCTCGGTGAGTCCGGAACCGGCAAGGAAGTGGTAGCGCGCAATCTGCATTACCACTCCAAGCGTCGCGAGGCACCGTTCGTGCCGGTCAACTGCGGTGCCATTCCGGCCGAGTTGCTGGAAAGCGAGTTGTTCGGTCATGAGAAGGGCGCCTTCACTGGAGCCATCACCAGTCGGGCAGGGCGCTTCGAGCTGGCCAACGGCGGTACGCTGTTTCTCGATGAAATCGGCGACATGCCGCTGCCGATGCAGGTCAAGTTGCTGCGGGTGCTGCAGGAACGAACCTTCGAGCGTGTCGGCAGCAACAAGACGCAGACCGCCGATGTGCGCATCATCGCTGCCACGCACAAGAACCTGGAGAAGATGATCGAGGACGGCAGTTTCCGTGAGGACCTGTATTACCGCCTCAACGTCTTCCCTATCGAGATGGCGCCGCTGCGCGAGCGTATCGAAGATATTCCGCTGCTGATGAATGAGCTGATTTCGCGCATGGAGCACGAGAAGCGTGGCTCCATTCGCTTCAATTCGGCCGCCATCATGTCGCTGTGCCGTCATGACTGGGCAGGTAACGTGCGCGAGCTGGCCAACCTGGTGGAGCGCATGGCGATCATGCATCCCTACGGTGTGATCGGGGTGGGCGAATTGCCGAAGAAGTTCCGTCATGTCGATGACGAGGATGAGCAGCTTGCCGCCAGCCTGCGTGATGAAATGGAAGAGCGCGCTGCGATCATGGCCGGTCTGCCGGGCCTCGATACGCCCGCCATGCTGCCGCCGGAGGGGCTGGACCTGAAAGATTACCTCGGCAATCTGGAGCAGGGCCTGATCCAGCAGGCGCTGGATGATGCGGGTGGCGTGGTGGCGCGTGCGGCTGAGCGCCTGCGTATTCGTCGTACCACGCTGGTCGAGAAGATGCGCAAGTACGGCATGAGCCGCCGCGAAGAGGATGGTCAGGACGAGGATTGACTTGTCTGGGGGCGGCCGCGCAGTGGCACAGGCCATGATTCTGTAGGGCTGGTGCGCACGGCGCGCCCTACGAGTAATTGCTGACCCGAAAGCCGGAGCTTTGACGCGAGCTCCGGCTTTGTTTTTTCAAGTACTTGATAAATAAATAGAAAAAAGTAGGCACGGGGATTGCTAAAGCTCTTGTATCCGACCGTCTTCTGACGGTGCGTCGTATGAGAGAAGCAGATGGAAGCTAACCGTCGTCCTACCGAGTCAGCCGAGCCAGGCGTTCCGGCGCCGCTCGAGCAAGCCAGCCGGGCAGGACTGGAGCAGGCCTTTGCCCTGTTCAATCAGATGTCCAATCAGCTCAGCGAGTCCTACAGCTTGCTGGAAGCGCGGATCAATGAGCTGAAGGGGCAACTGGCGCTGGTCAGTGCTCAGCGTATGCAGGAACTGGCGGAGAAGGAACGTCTGGCCCATCGCCTGCAAAGCCTGCTGGATCTGCTGCCTGGTGGTGTGATCGTCATCGACGGTCAGGGCGTCGTGCGCGAGGCCAACCCAGTCGCGCGTGCGCTGCTCGGCCAGCCACTGGTGGGTATGCTCTGGCGCCAGGTGATTGCTCGCAATTTCGCGCCGCGCGAAGACGATGGTCACGAAATCTCCATGCGCGACGGCCGGCGTCTGTCCATTGCCACCCGTTCTCTGCACGGGGAACCGGGGCAGTTGGTGCTGCTGACCGACCTGACGGAAACCCGTCGCCTGCAGGATCAGCTCTCTCGCCATGAGCGTCTATCGGCGCTGGGGCGCATGGTCGCCTCTCTCGCGCATCAGATCCGTACGCCACTCTCCGCTGCGCTGCTTTATGCAAGCCACCTGAACGAGCAGGTACTGCCGGCCGAACAGCAGCAGCGCTTCGCCGGGCGCTTGAAGGAGCGGCTGCACGAGTTGGAAAACCAGGTGCGCGACATGCTGATCTTCGCCCGGGGCGAGCTGCCGTTGCCGGATCGCCTGTCGCCATCGGTCCTGTTCGACGCGCTGCGTGCCGCTGCCGATGCGCATGTGGGCGATATGGCCGTGCGCTGGCAGTGCGATGTGCGCGACGGCGAGTTGCTGTGCAATCGCGACACGCTGGTCGGCACCGTCCTCAATCTGATCGACAACGCCATTCAGGCTGCCGGGCGTGATGCGCGCCTGAAGGTTCATCTCTATCGCCGCGACAGCCAGCTGCGCCTGTGCGTCAGCGATAACGGGCCAGGCATGAGCCGGGAAACCCTGGCGCGCCTGGGCGAGCCCTTCTTCACCACCAAGACTACCGGTACCGGCCTCGGCCTGGCGGTGGTCAAGGCAGTGGCCCGTGCTCATCAGGGCCGGCTGCTGCTGCAATCGCGTGTGGGTCGTGGTACCTGCGCCATCGTTTCTCTGCCGCTGCAAGGTGCAGCGCCTCACTCGAATCAGGAGTAACCCATGGCTGCCAAAGTCCTGCTGGTTGAAGACGATCGCGCGCTGCGCGAAGCTCTGGCCGATACCCTGTGCCTGGGCGGGCATGATTATCGGGCGGTCGATTGCGCCGAGGCGGCGTTGGTCGCGTTGACCGAAGAGCCGTTCGGGCTGGTGGTCAGTGACGTCAACATGCCGGGCATGGATGGTCATCAACTGCTGGCGCAGATTCGTAGTCGTTATCCGCAACTGCCGGTATTGCTGATGACGGCCTTCGGCGCGGTGGAGCGGGCGGTGGATGCGATTCGCCAGGGGGCGGCCGATTACCTGGTCAAACCGTTCGAGCCGCGCACGTTGCTGGAGCTGGTGGCCAGACATGCACTCGGAAAACTGACGGCGGGAGATCGTGACGGTCCGGTGGCGCTCGAGCCGGCCAGCGTGCAGCTGCTGGAGCTGGCGTCCCGAGTGGCGCAGAGTGATTCGACGGTGATGATCACCGGCGAGTCCGGCACCGGTAAGGAAGTGCTGGCGCGTTATATCCATCAGCAGTCACCGCGCGCCTCCGGGCCTTTTATCGCCATCAACTGTGCGGCGATTCCCGACAACATGCTCGAGGCCACCTTGTTCGGGCATGAGAAGGGCGCATTCACCGGTGCGGTCAACGCGCAGCCAGGCAAGTTCGAGCTGGCTGATGGCGGCACCATTCTGCTCGACGAGATTTCCGAAATGCCGCTGGGGCTGCAGGCCAAGTTGTTGCGTGTGTTGCAGGAGCGTGAGGTGGAGCGGGTCGGGGCGCGTAAACCGATCAACCTGGATATTCGCGTGCTGGCCACCAGTAACCGTGACTTGGCCAGTGAGGTGGCGGCGGGGCGCTTCCGGGAGGACCTCTATTATCGTCTGTCGGTATTTCCCCTGGCCTGGCGACCGCTGCGTGAGCGGCCTGCCGACATTCTGCCGCTGGCCGAACGACTGCTGGCCAAACACGTCAAGAAAATGAATCAGGTGCCGGTGCGTCTGTCCGAGTCGGCCGCGCAGAGCCTGGTACAGCATCAGTGGCCGGGCAATGTGCGCGAACTGGACAACGCCATTCAACGCGCATTGATCCTGCAGCAGGGGGGGGTGATTCAGGCGCAGGATCTATGCCTGCATGCGCCCATCGGCCAATCGGTGCAGGGTACGGCCCCGCGTCTGGCCGTGGTACCGAGCGTTGCGCCGCCAATGGCGCAACCGGTCGAGTCGCCGAGTGCGGTCGATACCGGCGCGCTGGGGGAGGATCTTCGCCGTCGCGAGTTTCAGGTCATTATCGATACCCTGCGTGCCGAACGCGGTCGCCGCAAGGAAGCCGCCGAGCGCCTGGGTATCAGCCCGCGCACCCTGCGCTACAAGCTGGCGCAGATGCGTGATGCCGGCATGGATGTCGAGGCTTATCTGTACGCCAGCTGATCCGGCTCTGCCAGAGTCCTACCTTCTTGGGCAAGCCGGGCCACTTCTGTGCGCCTGGTTTGCTGTCTTCGCTTCACCCTTCGAGAGGTCCGTTTTCGGGCTGCCTCTCCTTGCTGCCTGAAGCTTGTAGCCTGTGGCTGCTCTTTTGGCACTCTTGTTGCAAATACCCCTGCATAGCGCCGCTAGTGTCAAAAAGCGGGCAGTGGAGGAAGTCATGAGCCAAGGTGTCGAATTCAATCGCTTGATGCTGGAAATGCGTTCCATGCAGGCTGAGGCCATGGCGCGTCAGAAACCTGCAGTGAGCGAGCCAGTGCAAGGGGCGCCGAGTTTCTCGGAAATGCTCGGCCAGGCGGTGAACAAGGTCAACGAGACCCAGCAGGCTTCCAATAAACTGGCGACCGCTTTCGAGATGGGGCAGAGCGGGGTCGACCTGACCGACGTGATGATCGCCTCGCAGAAAGCCAGCGTATCCTTCCAGGCCATGACCCAGGTGCGTAACAAGCTGGTCCAGGCGTATCAAGACATCATGCAGATGCCGGTCTGAGGGTTGATTCATGGCTGAAGCAGCAGTAGCAAATGTACCGGCCAAGGCCGAGCCAGGTGAGCCGAAGAAGCCCCTGCTGGGCCTTAGCTTCTTGGAAAACCTCGCGGAGATGTCGGTGCTGCGTCAGCTCGGCCTGTTGGTCGGTCTGGCTGCCAGCGTGGCGATCGGTTTTGCCGTGGTGCTCTGGTCACAGCAACCGGACTATCGTCCGCTGTATGGCAGCCTCAACGGTATGGATGCCTCTCAGGTGGTCGATACCCTGACCACTTCCGGCATCGATTACACCATCGAGCCCAACTCCGGCGCGCTACTGGTCAAGGCTGACGATCTGGCGCGTGCGCGCATGCGCCTCGCGGCTGCTGGCGTGGCGCCCACCGACAACAGCGTCGGTTTCGAAATTCTCGACCGTGAGCAGGGCCTGGGCACCAGCCAGTTCATGGAGGCGACCCGCTATCGCCGCGGTCTTGAGGGCGAGCTGGCACGTACGGTGGCCAGCCTCAATAACGTCAAGGCGGCGCGTGTGCACCTGGCCATGCCCAAGGCTTCGGTGTTCGTGCGTGACGAACGCAAGCCGTCTGCCTCGGTGCTGGTCGAACTCTATCCGGGGCGCGCATTGGAGCCCAGCCAGGTCATGGCGATCGTCAACCTGGTGGCGACCAGCGTGCCCGAGTTGGACAAGGGCCAGGTCACGGTGGTCGACCAGAAGGGCAATCTGCTCTCCGATCAGCAGGAGCTGTCCGAGCTGACCATGGCTGGCAAGCAGTTCGACTACACCCGTCGCATGGAAACGCTGTTCACCCAGCGCGTGCACAACATTCTGCAGCCGGTGCTGGGCACTGGTCGCTACAAGGCGGAAGTCTCGGCTGACGTGGATTTCAGCTCGGTTGAGTCCACCTCCGAAATGTTCAACCCGGATCAGCCCGCGCTGCGCAGCGAGCAACAGGTCAACGAACAGCGTCAGAGCAGCCTGCCGCCGCAGGGCGTGCCGGGTGCGTTGTCCAACCAGCCACCTGGTCCGGCTGCCGCGCCAGAGCAGGCCGCAGGCGCTGCCGCCCCGGCCGGCCCGGTTGCTGCGGGTCAGCCGCTGGTCGACGCCAATGGCCAGCAGATCATGGACCCGGTAACCGGCCAGCCGATGCTGGCGCCATACCCGGCAGACAAGCGTGAGCAGTCGACCCGCAACTTCGAGCTGGATCGTTCCATCAGCTACACCCGTCAGCAGCAGGGGCGCCTGCGTCGCCTGTCGGTAGCGGTGGTGGTGGATGACCAGGTACGTGTCGATCCGGTTACTGGCGAGAGCAGCCGGGTGCCGTGGACGACCGATGACCTGGCGCGCTTTACCCGTCTGGTCCAGGATTCGGTGGGCTTCGATGCCAGCCGCGGCGACAGCGTCAGCGTGATCAATACCGCCTTTACCGCTTCGCTGGGTGAAGAGATCCCCGATATTCCGTTCTACACCCAGCCCTGGTTCTGGGACATCGTCAAGCAGGTGCTCGGCGTACTGTTCATACTGGTGCTGGTGTTCGGTGTGCTGCGTCCGGTGCTCAACAACATCACCGGCGGCAGGGGCAAGGAGCTGGCAGGTTCCGGCGATGTGGAACTGGGCGAAATGGCAGGTCTGGACGGCGAGCTGTCCGACGATCGCGTCAGCCTCGGCGGGCCGCAGAGCATCATGTTGCCGAGCCCCAGCGAGGGGTATGATGCACAGCTGAACGCTATCAAGAGTCTGGTAGCGGAAGATCCTGGCCGCGTCGCCCAGGTCGTCAAAGAGTGGATCAACGCCGATGAGTGACAATCGTACCGCTACCAAGCTGAACAAGGTCGACAAGGCTGCGATTCTGCTGCTTTCGCTGGGTGAGACCGATGCCGCACAGGTGTTGCGTCACCTCGGGCCGAAGGAAGTGCAGCGCGTCGGTGTGGCCATGGCCGGCATGCGCAATATCCATCGCGAGCAGGTCGAGCAGGTGATGGCCGAGTTCGTCGATATCGTCGGTGACCAGACCAGCCTCGGTGTGGGTTCCGATGCCTACATCCGCAAGATGCTCACCTCTGCGTTGGGTGAGGACAAGGCCGGTAATCTGATCGACCGCATCCTGCTGGGCGGCAGCACCAGTGGCCTGGACAGCCTGAAGTGGATGGAGCCGCGTGCCGTTGCCGATGTGATCCGCTACGAGCATCCGCAGATCCAGGCCATCGTCGTCGCCTATCTCGATCCGGACCAGGCCGGTGAAGTGCTCAGCCATTTCGACCACAAGGTGCGCCTGGACATCATCCTGCGTGTGTCCTCGCTCAATACCGTGCAACCGTCCGCGCTCAAGGAACTCAACCAGATCCTCGAGAAGCAGTTCTCCGGCAGCGCCAACACCACGCGCGCCACCATGGGCGGCGTCAAGCGTGCGGCGGACATCATGAACTTCCTCGACAGCTCGGTGGAAGGTCAACTGATGGACTCCATTCGCGAGGTGGACGAAGACCTGTCGACACAGATCGAAGACCTGATGTTCGTCTTCGACAACCTGGCCGATGTCGACGACCGTGGCATCCAGGCACTGATGCGCGAGGTCTCTTCCGAGGTGCTGGTACTGGCGCTCAAGGGCGCCGACGACGCGATCAAGGACAAGGTCTTCAAGAATATGTCCAAACGTGCAGCCGAGCTGCTGCGCGACGACCTGGAGGCCAAGGGGCCGGTGCGCGTCAGCGATGTCGAAGGGGCGCAGAAGGAAATTCTCACCATCGCCCGGCGTATGGCCGAAGCCGGAGAGATCGTGCTTGGCGGCAAGGGTGGCGAGGAGATGGTTTAAGCCATGGCTGCCAAGGAGTCTGAGAGCGAGCTGATTCGCGCCAAGGATCTCGGCACGTTCGACCGTTGGGCGTTGCCCAGCTTCGATGCGCCGGGTGAAGAACCGGAAGAAGCCGAAGCTGCTGCTGATGAACAGGTGCAGCCTTCTGCCGAGGTCGAGGCGCAGGACACAGCGCAGGTCGAAGAGGTCGCACTCGAAGATGTCAAACCTCTGACGCTCGATGAACTCGAAGCCATCCGCCAGGATGCCTACAACGAAGGCTTCGCCACCGGCGAAAAGGACGGCTTTCATGCCGGCCAGATCAAGGCCAAGCAGGAGGCCGACGCGGCCTTGGCGCTGAAGGTCGGCAGCCTGGAAAAGCTCATGACGCAGTTGCTCGATCCGATTGCCGAGCAGGACCAGCAAATGGAAGTGGCCATGGTGCGTCTGGTCAGTCATATGGTGCGCGAGGTGATCCAGCGCGAACTGAGCACCGACTCCAGTCAGATTCGCCAGGTGTTGCGCGAAGCGCTCAAGCTGCTGCCGATGGGGGCGGGCAACGTGCGTATCCAGGTCAACCCCCAGGACTTCGAGGCGATCAAGGCACTGCGCGAGCGTCATGAGGAAAGCTGGCGCATCCTTGAGGACGACAGCCTGCTGCCAGGTGGGTGCCGCATCGAGTCGGAGCATAGCCAGATCGACGCCAGCGTCGAGACGCGCATGGCGCAGGCACTCAAGCAATTGTTCGAACAGCAGCGCGCGCAGAGCACCCAGCCGCCGGAAGCGGACATCAATCTGGATCTGGACCGCGACGATGCGCGTTGATCGCGTGAGCTTCGCCCGGCGCCTGGAGGGCTACAGCGATGCGATCAGCCTGCCCAGCCAGCCCATACTCGAAGGCCGCCTGCTGCGTATGGTCGGTCTCACCCTGGAGGCCGAAGGGCTGCGCGCGGCCATAGGCAGCCGCTGCCTGGTCATCAACGAAGACAGCTACCACCCGGTTCAGGTCGAGGCCGAGGTGATGGGCTTCTCCGGAGGCAAGATCTACCTGATGCCGGCGGGCAGTCTGGCGGGTATTGCGCCTGGCGCGCGCGTGGTGCCGTTGCCCGATGCCGGCCGCTTGCCCATGGGCATGTCCATGCTTGGCCGGGTGCTCGACGGCACCGGTCGTGCCCTGGATGGCAAGGGCGGGATGAAGGCCGAGGACTGGGTGCCGGTGGATGGCCCGACCATCAACCCGCTCAACCGCGACCCCATCAGCCAGCCATTGGACGTCGGCATTCGCTCGATCAACGGTCTGCTCACCGTTGGCCGTGGTCAGCGTCTGGGCTTGTTCGCCGGCACCGGTGTGGGCAAGTCGGTGCTGCTGGGCATGATGACGCGTTTTACCGAGGCCGAGATCATCGTGGTCGGGTTGATCGGTGAGCGCGGGCGTGAGGTCAAGGAGTTCATTGACGAGATCCTCGGCGAAGAGGGTCTCAAGCGTTCCGTGGTCGTGGCTTCGCCGGCCGATGAAGCGCCGCTGATGCGTTTACGTGCGGCGCAGTACTGCACACGCATCGCCGAGTACTTCCGTGACAAGGGCAAGAACGTTCTGCTGCTGATGGATTCGCTGACACGCTATGCCCAGGCCCAGCGTGAAATCGCTCTGGCTATCGGTGAGCCACCAGCGACCAAGGGCTACCCGCCATCGGTGTTCGCCAAGTTGCCCAAGCTGGTCGAGCGTGCCGGCAATGCCGAGGCCGGCGGCGGTTCGATCACCGCGTTCTACACCGTGCTGAGCGAGGGCGATGACCAGCAGGACCCCATCGCCGATGCCGCGCGCGGTGTGCTTGACGGGCACTTTGTTCTGTCACGCCGTTTGGCCGAGGAGGGGCACTATCCCGCGATCGATATCGAATCCTCGATCAGTCGGGTCATGCCGCAAGTGGTGCCGCCGGAGCAGCTCAAGCAGGCGCAGCGATTCAAGCAGTTGTGGTCGCGCTATCAACAGAGTCGCGATCTGATCAGTGTGGGTGCCTATGTTCCGGGCGGCGACGCGGATACCGATCAGGCCATCGCCCGCCAGCCGGTCATGGCTCAGTACCTGCGTCAGGGGCTGGATGAAAGTGTGGGCATGCCGCAGAGCCGTGAGCAACTGGCTGCCGTGCTGGGGCAATGATGGCGTTGATCAGGATATTTCTCGTCATCGCTGAGGTCGTGCATCGATGAGTCTCAGTCGCGCAAAGCGTCTGCAGCCGGTCGTCGATATGGCAGAAAAGGCCGAGCGCGAGGCCGCGCGCCAGCTCGGGCATTGCCAGGGACTGGTCGGCCAGGCCGAAGCCAAGCTGGGTGAGCTGGAACGTTTCCGTGGCGATTACCAGCAGCAGTGGATCAGTGAGGGCAGCAAGGGCGTTTCCGGCCAGTGGCTGATGAACTACCAGCGCTTTCTGTCGCAGCTGGAGACGGCGGTCGGCCAACAGCAGCAAAGTCTGGAGTGGCATCGCGCCAATCTGGAGAAGGTGCGCGCCGTTTGGCAGCAACGCTATGCGCGTCTCGAGGGACTGCGCAAACTGGTCCAGCGCTACATTGACGAAGCCCGACTGGCCGAGGACAAGCGCGAACAGAAACTGCTCGACGAGCTGGCGCAACGCCTGATCGACCGTGGTGAACCCTGAATAGAGGTTGTTTCGTCGCCGACCAGATGCTACACCTTCAAACGTGAATTGCCCTATCTGGCAGAGTCTCGACAAAGGAGTAGACATGGCCATTACCTCGCAGCCCTCGGCCGACGGGCAAGAGCTGACCATTGTGATTCGAGGACGCTTCGACTTCGCCTCCCACCAGGAATTTCGTGACGCCTATGAGCGTGTCAATCAGACACCCAAGCGTTATCAGGTCGACCTGCGCGACACCAGCTATCTGGACAGTTCGGCACTGGGCATGCTGCTGCTGTTGCGTGACCATGCTGGCGGCGATTCGGCGCAGATCAGCCTGCTCAACTGCAGCAGTGACGTGCGCAAGATCCTCGCCATCTCCAACTTCGAGCAGTTGTTCAAGATCAGCTGAGCATGCCTGACCGACTTGCCATTCTGATCGCCGAGGACAACGCGGCCGACCGCATGCTGTTGTCCACCATCGTCAGTCGTCAGGGCCACCGCGTATTGACCGCCAGCAATGGCCTGGAGGCGGTGGCCCTGTTCGAGCAGGAGCGTCCGCATCTGGTGCTGATGGATGCGCTGATGCCGGTGATGGATGGTTTCGAGGCGGCGCGGCGGATCAAGGATCAGGCCGGCGAGGCGCTGGTGCCGATCATCTTCCTCACGTCGTTGACCGAGGGCGAAGCGCTGGTGCGTTGTCTTGAGGCCGGCGGCGACGACTTTCTCGCCAAGCCCTATAACCGGGTGATACTCGAGGCCAAGATCGGGGCGATGGATCGTCTGCGCCGTCTGCACGACACGGTATTGCAACAGCGCGACCTGATCGCCCAGCACAACGAGCATCTGCTGCACGAGCAACGTGTGGCCAAGGCGGTATTCGACAAGGTGGCGCATTCCGGCTGCCTGGATGCGTCAAACATCCGTTACATGCAGTCGCCCTACGCGCTGTTCAATGGTGATTTGCTGCTGGCGGCGTACAAACCGTCTGGCGGCATGCACGTGATGCTGGGCGATTTCACTGGTCATGGTTTGCCGGCGGCTATTGGCGCGATGCCGCTGGCCGAGGTGTTCTACGGCATGACGGCCAAAGGTCATGCCCTTGCGGAGATCCTTCGCGAGATCAACGCCAAGCTCAAGCGCATCCTTCCGGTGGGCGTTTTCTGCTGCGCCACCGTGCTCAATATCAGCAGCAAGCGCGGCTTGCTCGAGGTGTGGAGTGGTGGGTTGCCAGATGGCTACCTGCTACATGGCGATGGTCGCCCGCGTCAGTCATTGGTGTCACGCCATCTGCCCCTTGGAATCCTCGAACCAGCGGCGTTCAGTGATCGCTGTGAGGTCTATCCGCTGGCGCCGGGAGATCGTATTTTCCTGCTCAGTGATGGCGTGCTCGAGGCCAGTGACCAGCAAGGCCAGCTATTCGGCGAGGCGCGCCTGCTCGAGCTTCTGGACGCCAATCGTCAACCGCAGGCGTTGTTCGAGGAAATCCAGCTGGCGCTGGCGGCGTTCCGCGGCGAGCAACAAGATGACGTCAGCATGGTTCAGGTCGGCTTGGCCGAAGACGACGAGCATCCTCGCCCACTGGCCTTTGCCGACAGCGGTCAGAGCAGCGTGATGGATTGGTCGGCCAGTTTCGAGTTTCGAGCGCTGAGCCTGCGTCACTTCAACCCGCTGCCATTTTTGCTGCAGCTGCTGCTGGACGTGCGGGCGCTGCGGCCGCGTGGGGGCGAGCTGTATACCGTGCTCGCCGAGCTCTATTCCAATGCCCTGGAGCATGGGGTAATGGGACTGGATTCCTCGCTCAAGCAGGATGCCAGTGGCTTTGCCGAATATTATCGGGAGCGCCGTCTACGTCTGGCGTCCTTGCAGGATGGCTATGTACGATTTCATTTGCAGATGCTGCCGGAAGAAGGGGGAGGGCGACTGATCGTCCGGGTCGAGGACAGTGGTCCCGGATTCGATCCGGTCACCGTTATGGCGCTTGGTGACGAAGCCCTGTGTGGTCGCGGTCTTGCCCTGGTTCGTCAGCTCAGCGACGGTTTCCAGATTGCCCCGGTTGGCCAGGGAGTCAGCGTGGAGTTTTGCTGGTCCTCTGAGGCATAATGCGACGCTGTTGTTCAGGGAGTGACCCGGTGTCCGATATCCATCTCGACGAAGCCGTCCTGGCGGCCCTGCAGGACGTCATGGAGGACGAATACCCGATTCTGCTCGATACCTTCGTGGCCGATTCCGAGGAGCGTCTGCGTCTGCTGCATGTAGCTGCGACCGAAGGTGATGCGCAGGGCCTGCGCCTGGCTGCGCACAGCTTCAAGGGCAGCTGCAGCAACATGGGAGCGGTGCTTCTGGCCAGCTTGTGCAAGGAGCTCGAGGACGCGGGGCGGCGCGAGGCCCTGGAGCCGGCTCCAGCCCTGATCGAGCAGATCGAGCGCGAGTTCGCCATCGTCCGCATCCTGTTCAAATCCGAGCGTCAGCGCTATCGCGTCTGACGCCTTTCACGAGTTGGCCCGCCCTTTGCTCTGATCCTGTCACGACCCATCAGACGGAGAGCGTCCATGTCCGCGTTGCCCGACCTACGCCTGCAGGCTACGCCTGAGGTGAAGAGCAAAGCGAAGCAGCCGGCCAAAGCGCCGGAACCCAGCAAGAACGGTGCTTCCAGCTTTGCCGAGGTATATGCCAAGGAGCGTCAGGCCAAGCCTGGCGAGCGCGCTGGCAGTACCGACAAAACCAGCCAGGAACAGAAGTCTGCGTCATCAGCAGGGGAGCCCGATGCCGCTTCAACTGCCGCCGAGCAGCCTGCGGTTGCCGCCCCCGGCAATTCCTTGCCGACGCCGGAGGGCGCTGCAGAAGAGCTCGATCCGTTGCTGGCAATGGCGCTGGGCGGTATCCAGGCTCAGGTAGACGATGCTCCGCTAACCGAGGAGTCGTCGGCACTGCCGGCGCTGGTGATTACCGGCGCAGGCAGCGATGCCGCTGAGAATGCCGAGCCAGTACTGGAGGAGGAGGCGCTCGACCCGTTGGCGCTGCTCAAACAGCCGGCGGAAGAGGCAATCAAGGCCCAGGCCCCGCAGGATGCCGCGATCAAGAGCGCGCGTGTGGCGACCAGCACGGACTTCGCCGCAGCCATGGTAGCCATGGGCAAAGGCGAGGAGTCAGGCGCGAGCACTGAAGAATCGACCCTGGACCTGCCGCTTGAAAGTCTGCCCAAGGACGCCCTGGAGAGTCTCAAGGACAGCGCTCAGCCCACTCGACCCGATCAGTTCGTCAGCAAGCTCAATGCGCTGACGCAGGCGCTCAATCATCAGGCTGGCGCCGCGCAACGCCTGCCACTGGTACCCGGTCAGCCGGTCGCCATGCAACAGGGCGGCTGGAGTGAGGCGGTGGTGGATCGTGTCATGTGGCTTTCCAGCCAGAACCTCAAGTCGGCCGAAATTCAGCTGGACCCTGCAGATCTTGGGCGTCTCGAAGTGCGCGTAAACCTGTCGCAGGATCAGGCGCAGGTGACGTTCGCCAGCCCCAATGCCGGGGTGCGTGAAGCGCTGGAAGGGCAGATGCATCGTCTGCGTGAGCTGTTCGCGCAGCAAGGCATGAACCTGGCGGATGCCAACGTCTCCGATCAGTCGCTTAACCGTGGCTGGCAGGGGCAGGGCGAGGGCGGGCGCGGTGGTTCCGGCTCGCGTGATGATCTGCTTGCCAGTGACGAGTTGCAGCCTGGTGTCCATCAGGAAGTGCGTAGCGAGCGCTTGACCGCTGGCCGTGGGCTGGTCGACTACTACGCGTGAGTGGCAGTTAAGCCTGTATCGACACTGGGCAATGCCCGACGATCGGTGTTCCTCCGCTAGACTTGCATTCGCCCGGGTTGCCGAAAGGTGCTCGGGCGAATGCAATTTGGGTGACAGCAGGCAGCTGGAGCTGTTAAATCCGCAGCCCAGAGTTAGACAAGTCTGCTCATATGCTGGCATAACACTTGCTCTTAACCCTTTGAATGCGGAAAGAACGTAGGTACTGACGGATTATTGGCATGGCTAAGAAAGAAGCGGCACCGACTGCCGACGGACAACCCGCCGGCAAGAGCAAGCTCAAACTCATCATTCTGATCGTGGTGGGCCTGCTGCTGGCCGTTGGCCTTTCCGTGGGCGGTACCTGGTTCATTCTCAGCAAGGGCGACAAGAGCGAGGAGGCCAAGCCGGCAGAGGCCGCGGCACCGGCGGCGCCAGTGCGTCAGCCGGCCATCTACCAGGATCTGATGCCGGCCTTCGTGGTCAATTTCAATCACCAGAATCGTACCCGCTACCTGCAGGTCAGCATGGCCTTGATGAGCCGCGATACCGCCGGCATGGAAAAGCTCAAGGTGCATATGCCGGTATTGCGCAACCGTCTGGTGATGCTGCTGTCCGGTCAGGATTTTGCCGCGCTGCAAACCCCGCTGGGCAAGGAAATGCTTCTGCAGCAGGCGCTGGCCAGCGTGCAGGAGCTCGCGCAGAAAGAAACCGGCAGCACCGTGGTCGAGCAGGTGCTGTTCACCAATTTCGTGTTGCAGTAGCGGGAGCCGAAGATGGCCGTGCAAGACCTGCTTTCCCAGGACGAGATCGATGCGCTGTTGCATGGCGTCGATGACGGTCTGGTCGAGACCGAGGACGCCGCGGAGCCCGGGAGCGTCAAGCAATATGACCTGACCAGTCAGGATCGTATCGTCCGTGGGCGCATGCCGACGCTGGAGATGATCAACGAGCGCTTCGCCCGCTACACCCGCATCAGCATGTTCAACCTGTTGCGCCGCTCGGCTGACGTTGCCGTCGGTGGAGTGCAGGTGATGAAATTCGGCGAATACGTGCATTCGCTGTACGTGCCGACCAGTCTCAACCTGGTGAAGATGAAGCCGCTGCGCGGCACCGGTCTGTTCATCCTTGACGCCAAGCTGGTGTTCAAGCTGGTGGACAACTTCTTCGGTGGAGATGGGCGCCATGCCAAGATCGAAGGCCGTGAATTCACCCCCACCGAGCTGCGCGTGGTGCGCATGGTGCTCGACCAAGCCTTCGTCGACCTGCGCGAAGCCTGGCACGCAGTGATGGACATCAACTTCGAGTACGTCAACTCCGAGGTCAACCCGGCGCTGGCCAATATCGTCAGCCCGAGCGAGGTGGTCGTCGTGTCCACCTTCCACATCGAACTGGACGGCGGCGGCGGCGACCTGCACATCACCATGCCGTATTCGATGATCGAGCCGATCCGCGAGATGCTCGATGCTGGCTTTCAGTCCGATGTCGACGACCAGGACGAACGCTGGATCAAGGCCCTGCGCGAGGACATCCTCGACGTCAGCGTGCCGCTGGCCGCCACCGTGGCCCGTCGCCAACTGAAGCTGCGCGACATCCTGCATATGCAGCCGGGTGATGTGATCCCCGTGGAATTGCCGGACAACGTGGTCATGCGCGCCAACGGCGTGCCGACCTTCAAGGTCAAACTCGGTGCGCACAAGGGCAATCTGGCCCTGCAGGTACTGGAACCAATCGAACGCCAACGCTGAGGCGCTGGCAACTCCATAGGGCCGTTGGGCCCGAAGCGAACGAATAGCAGAAGCCAGGCGAGGAACGACGATGGCAGACGAAGAGAACACCTCCCCCGAGGAGCAGGCACTGGCCGATGAATGGGCTGCGGCGCTGGCCGAGGCAGGTGATGCAGATCAGGACGACATCGATGCCATGCTGGCCGGTTCCGCTCAGGCGGCACAACCTGCAGCGCCGCGTGCACCGATGGAAGAGTTCGGCAGCGCGCCGTCTCCCAGCAACCTGCCGGTCAATCTGGATGGGCCCAATCTGGACGTGATTCTGGATATTCCAGTGTCCATCTCCATGGAAGTGGGCAACACCGATATCACTATCCGCAATCTGCTGCAGCTCAATCAGGGCTCGGTGATCGAACTGGATCGTCTGGCCGGTGAGCCGCTCGACGTGCTGGTCAACGGCACGTTGATCGCCCATGGCGAAGTGGTGGTGGTCAACGAGAAGTTCGGCATTCGCCTGACCGACGTGATCAGCCCCAGCGAACGTATCAAGAAGCTGCGTTGACCATGGCTCGTCTTCTCGCTCTGTTTCTGAGCATGCCCCTGATGGCCATGGCTGCCGAACCTGCCGGCAAGGCGGCGACGCCCATGGCCGGCAGCGACATAGCCGGCCAGCTTGGTCAGTTGTTGCTCGGCCTGCTGCTGGTGATCGGTTTGATCTTCCTGCTCGCCTGGCTGCTACGCCGCATGCAGCAACTGGCTCCGCGCGGTAATCAGGTGATCAAGCTGCTGGCCACTCAGGCGCTGGGCCCGCGTGATCGCCTGGTACTGGTACAAGTGGGCAGTGAGCAGATTCTGTTGGGCCTGTCCGCCGGGCGGATCACCCCGCTGCACGTGCTCAAGGAACCCGTGCACCTGCCTGACGCCGAGCTGGCCACACCAGAATTCGCTCAGCGCCTGATGGAGCTGCTGGGCAAGGATCAGAAGGACAAATCCTGATGCTGCGTTTGTTGCTGGTGCTGGTGCTGAGTCTCGCCGCATCGCTGGCGTTCGCCGAAGACCCACCTGGCGCCAGCTCGCTGATTCAGCAGGGCAACAGCCCGCTGTCGATCCCGGCCATCACCTTGTCGACGGACGCAGAGGGGCAACAGGAGTATTCGGTCAGCCTGCAGATTCTGCTGATCATGACGGCGCTGAGCTTCATCCCGGCGTTCGTCATGCTGATGACCAGCTTTACCCGGATCATCATCGTCTTTTCCATCCTCCGTCAGGCGCTGGGCCTGCAGCAGACACCCTCGAATCAGATACTGGTCGGCCTGGCGCTGTTTCTGACGATGTTCATCATGGCGCCGATTTTCGACCGGATTAACACCGATGCGTTGCAGCCTTATCTGAACGAGGAGATTGTCGCGCAGGAGGCACTGACGCGGGCAGAAGGGCCGATCCGCGACTTCATGCTGGCGCAGACTCGCGAAAGCGACCTGGAATTGTTCGTGCGGCTGTCCAAACGCACTGACCTGGCCAGCGTCGAGGACGTGCCGTTGACCATTCTGGTGCCAGCGTTCGTCACCTCCGAGTTGAAGACCGCGTTCCAGATCGGCTTCATGATCTTCATTCCGTTTTTGATCATCGACATGGTGGTCGCCAGTATCCTCATGGCGATGGGTATGATGATGCTGTCACCGCTGATCATCTCATTGCCGTTCAAGATCATGCTGTTCGTCCTGGTCGACGGCTGGGCGCTGATAATGGGCACCTTGGCCGCCAGTTTCGGCACGATATAGCGAGGCCTCTGATGACTCCCGAAGTTGCGGTTGACCTGTTTCGCGAAGCGCTGTGGCTGATCGTGCTGATCGTCGGTCTGGCGGTGGTGCCCAGCCTGCTGGTGGGGTTGGTCGTGGCGATGTTCCAGGCTGCCACGCAGATCAACGAACAGACGCTGAGCTTTTTGCCGCGCCTGATGGTGATGCTGATCACGCTGATCTGGGCCGGTCCCTGGCTGGTGAGTCAGTTGATGGAGTACACCCAGACGTTGATCCAGAACATTCCGTACCTCATAGGTTGAGGGGCTGCGCGCGATGCTGGAATTGAGCAACGAGCAGATCAGCGGCTGGGTCGGCCAGTTCCTGCTGCCGTTGTTTCGTATCGCCGCGATGCTGATGGTGATGCCCATCATCGGTACCCAACTGGTACCGAACCGCGTACGCCTCTATCTGGCTCTGGCCATCAGCGTGGTGCTGGTACCGACGCTGCCGCCGATGCCGCAAGTCGATGCCTTGAGTCTGCGTAGTCTGCTGTTGATCCTGGAACAGGTGCTCATTGGTGCCATGTTCGGCTTCATCCTGCAGTTGTTCTTCCATCTGTTCGCCGTTGCCGGGCAGATCATCGCCATGCAGATGGGCCTGGGTTTTGCCTCGATGGTCGACCCTACCAATGGTGTGTCGGTGCCGGTGCTTGGCCAGTTCATGCTGATGCTGGTGACCCTGTTGTTTCTGGCAATCAACGGCCATCTGGTGGTGTTGGAAATTCTGGCGGAAAGCTTCGTCACGCTACCGTCCGGGCAAGGCTTGATGGTCAATCATTACTGGGAACTGGCCGGCAAGTTGAGCTGGGTGATAGGTGCCGGCCTGCTTTTGACCTTGCCCATGGTCACCGCGCTGCTGGTGATCAACCTGGCGTTTGGTGTGATGACCCGCGCTGCGCCGCAGCTGAACATCTTCTCCATCGGCTTCCCCCTGACCCTGGCCATGGGCCTGGTGATTTTCTGGGTGGGGCTTTCCGATTTCGGCAATCTGTTCCAGGCGCTGGCCAGCGAAGCCCTGCAACAGCTAAGCGAATTCGCTCTTGTGAGGTAGCGATGGCCGAAAGCGAGAGCGGTGCTGACAAGAGCGAGGAACCCACAGGCAAGCGGCTTGAAGAGTCGCGCAAGAAAGGCCAGATCGCTCGCTCCAAGGAGCTCAATACGTTGGCGGTGACGCTCACCGGCACCGTAGCTCTGATCATTTTCGGCGCCTACATGGGCAATGCGCTGATGGACATCATGCGCGGCAATTTCAGCCTGCCACGTGATGTGCTGCTGAACGAAGGCAGCATGGCGCTTTATCTGCTGACGTCTGGCAAGCAGGCATTGCTGGCCGTGCAACCCTTCTTGATCGCACTGTTGATCGCCTCCGTCGTCGGTCCCATCGCGTTGGGGGGATGGTTGTTCTCTGCTGAGGCGCTACAACCCAAGGCCAGCCGGATGAACCCCCTGGCCGGCCTCAAGCGCATGTTCTCGGTTCAGGCGTTGGTCGAATTGCTCAAGGCGCTGGCCAAGTTTCTGGTGATTCTCGCGGTGGCGCTGGTGGTGCTGTCGGTGGATCAGGACGATCTGCTGGCCATTGCCAACGAACCGGTCGAGCCCGCCATCCTGCACAGCCTCAAGGTCGTCGGCTGGAGCGCTTTCTGGTTGTCCTGCGGGTTGATCCTGATCGCCGCGGTGGATGTGCCGTTCCAGCTGTGGAGTCACAAGCAGAAGCTGATGATGACCAAGCAGGAGGTGCGCGACGAGTACAAGGACACCGAGGGCAAGCCCGAAGTCAAAGGACGTATTCGTCAATTGCAGCGTGAGATGGCTGAACGGCGGATGATGCAAGCCGTGCCGCAGGCTGATGTGGTGATCACCAACCCGACGCACTTCGCCGTAGCGCTCAAGTACGACCCGGAGAAGGGTAGCGCACCGCTATTGTTGGCCAAGGGCGGCGACTTCCTGGCGCTGAAGATTCGCGAGATTGCCCAGGAGCACAAGGTGATGGTGCTGGAGTCCCCGGCATTGGCCCGTGCGGTGTATTACTCCACCGAGCTGGATCAGGAAATTCCCGCTGGCCTTTACCTGGCCGTGGCGCAGGTGCTGGCCTACGTCTATCAGCTTCGTCAATATCAGGCCGGCAAGGGCAAACGCCCGGGCCCGTTGCCCGACTTTCCGATCCCGGCGGACCTGCGCCGCGATTCGTAACGTGCCTCTTGGGCACTGCCCTGTCATTTATGGAACGCTTCTTGCCATTACCCCTTCAGGACGCACTTTCGCGTCAAAAGATTGAATGGTCTGGGGTAGGGACGTGGCAGTAGATCGCGCACAGCTAATCGGTGACGTACGCAGCAACCTTGCAGGTTTGCGCCATGGCAACCTGGGCATTCCGCTGCTGCTGCTGGTCATGCTTGGCATGGTCATGCTGCCGATCCCACCGTTTCTGCTCGACACCCTGTTCACCTTCAGCATCGCGCTGTCCATCGTCGTGCTGCTGGTCAGCATCTATGCGCTGCGACCGCTGGATTTCGCCGTGTTCCCCACCATTCTGCTGGCGGCCACGTTGTTGCGTCTGGCGCTGAACGTGGCTTCGACCCGCGTGGTGCTGCTCAACGGCCACGAGGGGCATGGTGCGGCGGGGCAGGTGATCCAGGCCTTCGGTGAGGTGGTGATCGGCGGTAACTACGTGGTTGGTATCGTGGTGTTCGCCATCCTCATGATCATCAACTTCGTAGTGGTCACCAAGGGTGCCGGACGGATTTCCGAGGTAAGCGCGCGCTTCACCCTCGATGCCATGCCAGGCAAGCAGATGGCCATCGACGCCGACCTCAATGCTGGCCTGATCGATCAGAACGAAGCCAAGAAACGCCGCAGTGAAGTGGCGCAGGAGGCAGATTTCTACGGCTCCATGGACGGTGCCAGCAAATTCGTCCGTGGCGATGCCATCGCCGGCCTGCTGATCCTGTTCATCAACCTCATCGGCGGTATCGCCATCGGCGTGCTGCAGCACGGCCTGCCGTTCGCCGAGGCGGGCAAGGTCTACACGCTGCTGACCATCGGCGACGGCCTGGTGGCGCAGATTCCTTCATTGCTGCTGTCCACCGCCGCCGCGGTGATGGTGACCCGTGTTTCCAGCTCCGAGGACATGGGTGCCCAGGTCAACCGGCAGATGTTCGCTTCGCCGCGGGCGCTGGCGGTGGCGGCGGCGATCATGATTGCCATGGGCCTGGTGCCCGGCATGCCGCATTTCTCCTTTATCAGCCTGGGCCTGGTGGCCGCTGGCGCCGCCTACTGGATCGCCAACAAGCAGCGCAAGATCAAGGAGGCCGAGGTCAAGGAAGTGCAGCGCCAGCAGGAGCTGCTGCCTGCGCAGAAGGCCCAGGAGGTCAAGGAACTGGGTTGGGACGACGTCACCCCCGTTGATATGGTCGGCTTGGAAGTGGGGTATCGCCTGATTCCGCTGGTGGACCGCAACCAGGGTGGCCAGTTGTTGGCGCGGATCAAAGGTGTGCGCAAGAAGCTGTCGCAGGAAATGGGCTTTCTCATGCCCTCTGTGCATATTCGCGACAACCTCGATCTGGCGCCCAACGCCTACCGCTTGACGCTGATGGGCGTCAGCGTGGCCGAGGCCGAGGTTTATCCGGATCGCGAACTGGCGATCAACCCCGGCCAGGTGTTCGGCCCGCTCAATGGCATCGCCGCCAAGGATCCGGCGTTCGGTCTGGAGGCCGTGTGGATCGACCCCACTCAGCGCGATCAGGCGCAGTCGCTGGGCTACACCGTGGTCGACGCCAGTACCGTGGTGGCCACTCACCTCAATCAAATCCTGCACAAGCATGCCCACGAGCTGCTGGGGCACGAGGAAGTGCAGCAACTGATGCAGTTGCTGGCCAAGAGCTCGCCGAAGCTTGCCGAAGAGTTGGTGCCGGGGCTGGTATCGCTGTCGACCCTGCTCAAGGTGCTGCAGGCGCTGCTGCAGGAGCAGGTGCCGGTGCGCGATATCCGCACCATCGCCGAGGCCATCGCCAACGTCGCGCCGAAGAGTCAAGATCCCGCCGCGATGGTTGCTGCAGTACGCGTCTCGCTGGCCCGTGCCATCGTGCAAGGCATCGTGGGACTAGAGCCGGAGCTGCCTGTGATAACCCTCGAACCAAGGTTGGAACAGATCTTGCTCAACAGTCTGCAGAAGGCCGGTCAGGGCGGTGAGGATGGCATCCTCCTCGAACCGGGCATGGCCGAGAAGCTGCAGCGTTCCCTGGTGGAAGCGGCGCAGCGCCAGGAAATGCTCGGCAAGCCGGTGATTCTGCTGGTGGCCGGACCGGTCCGGGCGATGTTGTCGCGCTTCGCGCGGCTGGCGGTACCCAGCATGCATGTGCTGGCCTACCAGGAAATTCCGGACAACAAGCAGGTCACCATAGTCGCTACGGTTGGCCAGAACTGAGGTAAAGGGTCATGCAGGTCAAACGCTTCTTCGCCGCCGATATGCGGACCGCCATGAAACTGGTGCGTGATGAATTGGGCGCCGATGCCTCGATCATCGGCAACCGCCGGGTTGCCGGTGGTGTCGAGCTGACCGCTGCGCTGGATTATCAGGCACCGGCGCCGGTGCGCCCGAACCCGGCGCTGGAAGCCGAGCTGCGCAAGACCCAGGCGCGCATCGCCAGCGCTCAGGCCGAGCTGACCACGCGTGCCGAGCAGGATGCCGGCAAGGACCGTCAATTGTTCGCCAATGAGTCGCTGCTGGCGCCCGAGCTACCCGCGACCCTGGTCAAGCCGCAGCGCCCGGTCGAGGCCCCTGTACCTGTTACGCCTGCGGTCGACCCGCGCGCACTGGAAGCCATGCGCTTCGAGCTGCACGGCTTGCGTGAGCTGATCGAAGTGCAACTGGGGTCCATCGCCTGGGGGCAACTGCAGAACCGTCGTCCGCAGCAGGCCAATCTGTGGCGCCGCCTGCAGCGCATGGGGCTGTCTGCCGAGCTATCGCAGGCGCTGCTGAGCAAGGTAGCCAGTGTGGCCGAGCCGCGTCAGGCCTGGCGTATGTTGCTGGCGCACCTGGCTCACGCGATCACTACGCCCAAGGTCGAACCGCTGGAAGAGGGTGGTGTGATCGCGCTGGTCGGTCCGGCCGGCATGGGCAAGACCACCACCCTGGCCAAGCTGGCTGCGCGTTATGTGCTTAAGTACGGCTCGCAACAGGTCGCTCTGGTGAGCATGGACAGCTTCCGCATTGGCGCGCAGGAACAGCTCAAGACCCTGGGGCGCATCCTCGGTGTGTCGGTGACTCAGATCGACCCCGGTCAGTCTCTGCTGCAGGCTCTGGCGCCGCTGGCCAAGAAACGCGTGGTGCTGGTCGATACCGCTGGCCTGCCAGGCAACGATCCGGCGCTGCGTCTGCAGTTGGAGAGTCTGGCCTCGGCACGCATCAAGGCGAAGAATTATCTGGTACTGGCCGCAACAAGTCAGAGCCAAGTGCTCAAGGCGGCCTACCATAGTTACAAGCGTTGTGGTCTTTCAGGCTGCATACTGACGAAACTGGACGAAGCCGCGAGTCTGGGTGAGGTTTTAGGTCTGGCTATAGGCCAGCAACTGCCGGTAGCCTATGTGACGGACGGGCCGCGGATTCCGGACGATCTGCACGTGCCGCGTAGCCATCAGCTGGTCAGCCGTGCCGTTGGGCTGCAGGCTGCCGAGGAGCCGAGTGAGGACGCCATGGCGCAGATGTTCGCCGGCCTCTATCACAATCCGGCCAAGCGAGCCGGTTGACGCAGCGAGAATGTTGCACCCTCTCGCCACGTGGTGCGGGAGTGAACGGCCTCAACAGGTGCTTACCAACGACCTGTAAGGCCAAGTCGAAGTTAGACAAGGTGTAGAAAGAACATGGGTATGCATCCCGTACAGGTGATTGCGGTGACTGGCGGCAAGGGTGGCGTCGGCAAGACCAATGTGTCGGTCAATCTGTCCATGGCCCTGGCCGATCTCGGCCGTCGGGTCATGCTGATGGACGCCGATCTTGGCTTGGCCAACGTCGACGTTCTGTTGGGCCTGACGCCCAAGCGCACCCTGGCCGATGTCATCGCGGGTGAATGCGATCTGCGTGATGTCCTGCTGCAGGGGCCGGGTGGCGTGCGCATCGTGCCGGCAGCATCCGGTACGCAGAGCATGGTCAGCCTCACGCCGATGCAGCACGCCGGGTTGATCCAGGCGTTCAGTGACATCAGTGAAAACCTTGACGTGCTGGTGATCGACACCGCTGCCGGTATCGGTGATGCGGTGGTCAGCTTCGTGCGTGCGGCGCAGGAGATCCTTGTGGTGGTCTGCGATGAGCCCACCTCGATTACCGACGCCTACGCGTTGATCAAGCTGCTCAATCGCGATCACGGCATTAGCCGCTTCCGCGTACTGGCCAATATGGCCCATAGCCCGCAGGAAGGACGCAATCTCTTTGCTAAGCTGACCAAGGTGACGGATCGTTTCCTCGATGTCGCCCTGCAGTATGTCGGTGCCGTGCCCTACGATGAGTGTGTGCGCAAGGCCGTGCAGAAGCAGCGCGCCGTCTATGAAGCCTTCCCTCGATCCAAGTGCGCCCTGGCGTTCAAGGCGATAGCTCAGAAGGTAGATACCTGGCCGTTACCGGCCAATCCCCGTGGTCATCTGGAGTTTTTCGTCGAGCGTCTGGTGCAACAACCGACCGCAGACTCGGCCGTATGACAGCAGCTTCTGGACTTCGTATGTACAACAAGGCTCAGGCGCAGGACTCCCAGCACCAGCTGATCGAGCGCTATGCGCCGCTGGTCAAGCGCATCGCCTACCACCTGCTGGCTCGTCTGCCGGCCAGCGTGCAGGTCGATGATCTTATCCAGGCCGGCATGATCGGCCTGCTCGAAGCCTCGCGCAAATACGACTCCAGCAAGGGTGCCAGTTTCGAGACCTTCGCCGGTATCCGTATTCGCGGCTCCATGCTCGACGAGGTGCGCAAGGGTGATTGGGCGCCGCGTTCGGTGCACCGCAACAGCCGGATGGTCAGTGATGCCATTCGTGTCGTGGAGGCCAGAACCGGACGGGACGCTAAAGATCACGAGGTTGCGGCCGAACTCCAATTGAGTCTGGAGGATTACTACGGCATTCTTGGCGACACTTTGGGCAGCCGCCTGTTCAGTTTCGACGACCTGTTGCAGGACGGTGAACATGGCGGGTTGCGCGAAGACGCCGGACACACTCACCTCGAACCTTCGCGGGACCTCGAAGACGAACGCTTCCAGGCGGCCTTGGCCGATGCCATCGCCGGTTTGCCGGAGCGCGAGCGTCTGGTGCTGGCGCTGTATTACGATGAAGAACTGAACTTGAAGGAAATCGGTGAAGTGCTGGGGGTTAGCGAGTCACGTGTTAGCCAGTTGCACAGCCAGTGCGCGGCGCGTTTGCGCTCGCGGCTGAGTGAATGGCGCGCTGGCTGAACGCGGCGTACTCGCAGGCGCAAACGGTTTCACGATTAAAGGGCGTAGTTGCAAGCGCAATACGTTTGGGACTGTACGGAGGTCGACTTGGACAAGAACATGAAAATCCTCATCGTTGACGATTTCTCGACGATGCGACGGATCATCAAGAACCTCTTGCGGGATTTGGGTTTCACCAACACCGCGGAAGCCGATGACGGCACCTCGGCGCTGCCGATGCTGCAAAGCGGCAGTTTCGACTTTCTGGTGACCGACTGGAACATGCCTGGCATGACCGGCATCGACCTGCTGCGCGCCGTACGTGCCGACGAGCGCCTCAAGCACCTGCCGGTGCTGATGGTGACTGCTGAAGCCAAGCGCGATCAGATCATCGAGGCGGCCCAGGCCGGTGTGAATGGCTACGTGGTCAAACCCTTCACCGCTCAGGTGTTGAAGGAAAAGATCGAGAAGATCTTCGAGCGGGTCAACGGCTGATGTCAGCCGCGAGGGTGCTATGGAACACGATGACTCCACGCTGGGTGACCTCGAGTCGACCCTGAAAAACAATGCCCGCGATCTGGTCGATAGCCTTGAACAAGGTAATTTCGGCGCCGCGGTGCAACTGATCAACGAGCTGAACAAGGTCCGCGATCGCGGACTGTATCACGAGGTCGGCAAACTGACCCGTGAACTGCACAACGCCATTGTCAATTTTCAGCTCGATCCGCGTATGCCGCATGCCCAGGAGCTGTCGCAGATCGCCGATGCGACCGAGCGCCTGAACTACGTCGTGACCATGACCGAGAAGGCCGCCAACCGGACCATGGATCTGGTCGAGCAGAGTGCGCCGCTGGTCAACGACCTCAGTGACGAAGCGCAGAGCCTCAGCGCTGAGTGGGGCCGCTTCATGCGCCGCGAAATCGGTGCCGACGGCTTCCGCGAGCTGGCCAAGCGTGTCGAGCTGTTCCTCGCCCGCAGTGAACGAGATGGCGCCAAGCTCTCCGGCCACCTCAACGACATTCTGTTGGCTCAGGACTATCAGGACCTTACCGGCCAGGTGATCAAGCGTGTCACCCAGCTGGTGACCGAAGTGGAAAGCAACCTGCTCAAGCTGATGCTCATGGCCAGCCAGGTCGACCGTTTTGCCGGTATTCAGCACGACCACGAAGCGCTGCGTACCGAACAGGAAAAATCAAAAGAGCCATCGCGGGGTGAAGGTCCGCAGATTCATGCCGATAAGCGTGATGACGTCGCCTCCAGCCAAGACGATGTCGACGACCTGCTGTCCAGCCTAGGGTTCTAAGGAGCACACAATATGAGCTTCGGCGCCGATGAAGAGATCCTCCAGGATTTCCTGGTAGAGGCCGGCGAGATTCTCGAACAGTTGTCCGAACAGTTAGTCGAGCTGGAAAGCCGACCGGACGACATGAACCTGCTCAACGCCATCTTCCGCGGTTTCCATACCGTCAAGGGCGGAGCGGGTTTCCTCCAGCTCAACGAGTTGGTGGAGTGCTGCCATATCGCCGAAAACGTCTTCGACATCCTGCGCAAGGGTGAGCGTCGCGTCGATTCGGAGCTGATGGATGTGGTGCTCGAGGCTCTTGATGCAGTAAATGGCATGTTCGGCGAGGTGCGTGAGCGCCGCGAGCCGACGCCCGCGTCGCCTGAACTTCTGGCGGCATTGTCACGCCTGGCCGAACCGGGCGGCGCCGAAGCGGCTCCTGCGCCGGTGCAGCAGGCCGAGCCGGAACCCGTGCCGGTGTCTCAGCCAGTTACGCCGTCCGCTGCCGCGGGCGACATCACCGACAGCGAATTCGAGCAACTGCTCGATGCCCTGGGTGACGCGCCGGCTGCCGCCCCAAGTGCGCAGACCAGTGCCAGCGATGAGATCACCGATGACGAGTTCGAGTCGCTGCTCGATCAGTTGCACGGCAAGGGGCAGTTCGCCGGCACGGTCGAAACGCCTGCCGCTGCGGTAGGCGCTTCTGCGCCTGCTGGCGTAGCGGCAGGCGATGAGATCACCGACGACGAATTCGAAGCGCTGCTCGATCAACTGCATGGCAAAGGTCAGTTCTCGGCCACCGCCGAAGCCGCTGCTCCGGTTGCAGCCGTTGCTGCAGCGCCCGCTCCGGCGGGTGATGAGATCACCGACGACGAGTTCGAGTCCTTGCTCGATCAATTGCACGGCAAAGGCAAATTCGTGCCGCCCGCTGAGCCGGCGCCCGCGCCTGCCGCCGCGGCCAAACCTGCAGCAGCGCCCAAGGCCGCCGCACCTGCCAAGCCCGCAGCAGCCAAGGCTGAGCCTGCTGCCGCTCGTGCTTCCGCCGCGCCTGCGCCGGCTGCCGACAAGGCGCCGGCCGCGAGCGAAGCGGAAACCACCGTACGGGTCGACACTGCGCGCCTCGACGAGATCATGAACATGGTCGGCGAACTGGTGCTGGTGCGTAACCGTCTGGTGCGCCTGGGACTCAACAGCGGCGACGAGGCGATGTCCAAGGCTGTGTCGAACCTCGACGTGGTCACGGCGGATCTGCAGACGTCGGTGATGAAGACCCGCATGCAGCCGATCAAGAAGGTCTTCGGCCGCTTCCCGCGTCTGGTCCGCGATCTGGCGCGTAACCTGAAGAAGGAAATCAACCTCGAGCTGGTGGGCGAGGAAACCGACCTCGACAAGAACCTGGTCGAGGCCTTGGCTGACCCGCTGGTGCACTTGGTGCGCAACGCCGTCGACCATGGCGTGGAAACCCCGGAAGAACGCGAGAAGAGCGGCAAGGCTCGCGCTGGGCGCGTGGTGCTGTCCGCCGAGCAGGAAGGCGATCACATCCTGTTGTCGATCACCGATGACGGCAAGGGTATGGACGCCGACGTGCTGCGTGCCAAGGCCGTGGAGAAGGGCCTGCTGGACAAGGACGCGGCCGATCGTCTCAACGAGTTCGAATGCTACAACCTGATCTTCGCCCCGGGCTTCTCGACCAAGACCGAGATCTCCGACGTGTCCGGTCGCGGTGTCGGCATGGACGTGGTGAAGACCAAGATTTCCCAGCTCAATGGTACGGTCAACGTGTTCTCGCAGAAGGGGCAGGGCTCGAAGATCATCATCAAGGTGCCACTGACCCTGGCGATCATGCCGACGCTGATGGTGATGCTGGAGAATCAGGCCTTCGCTTTCCCGCTGGTCAACGTCAACGAGATCTTCCATCTCGACCTGTCGCGCACCAACGTGGTCGACGGTCAGGAAGTGGTGATCGTGCGCGACAAGGCGCTGCCACTGTTCTATCTCAAGCGCTGGCTGGTACCGCAGGCCTTCCATGAAGGTCAGCGCGAAGGCCATGTGGTGATTCTCACCGTTGGCAGTCAGCGCATCGGCTTTGTCGTCGATCAACTGGTCGGGCAGGAAGAAGTGGTAATCAAGCCACTGGGCAAGATGCTGCAAGGCACGCCCGGAATGTCCGGCGCCACGATCACGGGTGACGGACGCATCGCGTTGATTCTCGACGTACCGAGCATGCTCAAGCGCTACGCTCGACGTTTCTGATGTTTCGCGGCGTGGACCCGAGGTCCACGCCGTCTAGGAGTGTGTATGGTAGTCAAGGTCTTGGTGGTAGACGACTCCGGTTTCTTCCGTCGGCGCGTGTCGGAAATTCTGTCTGCTGACCCCAGTATTCAGGTCGTGGGTACGGCCACCAATGGGCGGGAAGCCATCGATCAGGCGTTGGCGCTCAAGCCCGACGTGATCACCATGGATTACGAGATGCCGATGATGGATGGCATCACTGCGGTTCGAAATATCATGCAGCGCTGTCCGACGCCGGTGCTGATGTTCTCCTCGCTGACCCATGAAGGCGCCCGTGTCACGCTCGATGCGCTGGATGCGGGTGCTGTGGATTTCCTGCCGAAGAATTTCGAAGACATCTCGCGCAACCCCGAGAAGGTCAAGCAGATGCTGTGCGAGAAGGTGCACAGCATCGCGCGCAGCAATCGCCGTTTCAGTGCGGCCGCGGTGGCTCCGGCGCCGACTGCGGCTAGTCCGAGCGCGGCGCCGACCAGTCGTCCTGCTGTCTCGACGCGACCTGCTGCACCGGCTCCCGCTGTCCCTGCGCGTCCGACAGCAGCGGCCGGTGGCGCAGCCCCTACGTCATCAGCGCCCAAGCGCAAGGCCTACAAGCTGGTGGCTATTGGTACCTCGACCGGTGGCCCGGTGGCGCTGCAGCGCGTGTTGACCCAGCTTCCGGCCAATTTTCCGGCGCCGTTGGTTCTGATCCAGCATATGCCGGCGGCCTTCACCAAGGCTTTTGCCGAGCGCCTTGACAAGCTCTGCCGCATTCAGGTCAAGGAAGCTGAGGATGGCGATATCCTGCGCCCAGGCCTGGCGCTGCTGGCGCCTGGTGGCAAGCAGATGATGGTCGATGCGCGTGGCGCGATAAAAATCCTGCCAGGTGACGAACGCCTCAATTACAAACCCTGTGTCGATATCACTTTTGGCTCTGCCGCCAAGTCCTACGGTGACAAGGTGCTGGCCGTGGTACTCACCGGCATGGGCGCCGATGGCCGTGAGGGTGCGCGCCTGCTCAAGCAGGGCGGTAGCCAGGTGTGGGCGCAGGACGAGGCCAGTTGCGTGATCTATGGCATGCCTATGGCCGTGGTCAAAGCCAATCTGGCGGATGCGGTCTACGGCCTGGATGACATCGGCCGGCACCTGACCGAGGCCTGCCAGTGACGAACGCTAAGTCGGAAACATGCGCATGGATGTACTGAGCCTGATTGGCGTCATCCTGGCGTTCGTTGCCATTCTGGGCGGCAATTATCTCGAAGGCGGGCACGCTGGCGCCTTGCTCAACGGTCCGGCGGCGCTGATCGTCATCGGCGGTACGCTGGGCGCGGCTTTTCTGCAGGCGCCGGTGCAGGTGTTCAAGCGTGCCATGAGCATCATGCGCTGGATCTTCTTCCCACCGCGTATCGATCTGGTCGGTGGTATCAATCGTGTGACCGGTTGGAGCATGGTGGCGCGCAAGGAAGGCCTGCTCGGCCTGGAAGCAGTGGCCGATGCCGAGCCTGACCCCTATGCGCGAAAAGGTCTGCAGTTGCTGGTCGACGGCGCCGAGCCTGAGTCCATTCGCAGTATTCTGGAGGTCGACCTCTATACCCAGGAGGCGCGCGATATCCAGGCCGCCAAGGTGTTCGAGAGCATGGGCGGCTATGCACCAACCATCGGTATCATCGGTGCGGTGATGGGCCTGATCCACGTGATGGGCAACCTGGCTGATCCGAGCATGCTCGGCAGCGGCATTGCCGTGGCGTTCGTTGCCACCATCTATGGCGTCGGTTTCGCCAACCTGCTGCTGCTGCCGGCGGGCAACAAGCTCAAGTCCATCGCGCTGCGCCAGTCGCGTTACCGCGAGATGCTCCTCGAAGGCATCCTGTCCATCGCCGAGGGTGAGAACCCGCGCTCCATCGAACTGAAGCTGCAAGGCTTCATGGACTGATGGAGGTATGGCATGGCGCGCAGGCGGCATCATGAAGAGCACGAGAATCACGAGCGTTGGCTGGTCTCCTATGCCGACTTCATCACCTTGCTATTCGCCTTTTTCGTGGTGATGTACTCGATTTCCTCGATCAACGAAGGCAAGTACAAGATCCTCTCGGAGTCGCTGACGGGCGTGTTCAATCAGCCCGATCGCTCGATCAAGCCGATTCCGGTTGGCGAGGAGCGGCCGCGCACCAGTGAGCCTGATAACACCTCGATGGACGACCCCAGCTCGGATTCGACCCTGCAAAGCATCGCCTCCAGCGTGCGCGAGGTGTTTGGCGAGCTGATCCAGAGTGATCAGCTGACCGTGCGCGGCAACGAGATGTGGATCGAGATCGAGCTCAGCTCCAGTCTGCTGTTTCCCAGTGGTGATGCCATTCCGAACAATCAGGCGTTCGACATCATCGAGAAGGTCGCCAAGATTCTGGCGCCTTATCAGAATCCGGTTAAGGTGGAAGGATTCACCGATAACCTGCCGATCCAGACCGCTCAATATCCAACCAACTGGGAGTTGTCTTCGGCGCGCGCGGCGAGCATCGTGCGCATGTTGGCCATGGATGGCGTCGACCCTTCACGTCTGGCGGCCGTGGGCTACGGTGAGTTCCAGCCAGTGGCGGACAATGCCACTGCCGAGGGCAGGGGGCGTAATCGCCGGGTGGTGCTGGTGATTTCGCGCAACCTCGACACGCGACGTGGCGCTGGCAGTGCCGCGACCCAGCAGTCGGAGGCTGGCACGCAACCTGCACCAGCGTCTGCGTCGGGGGTTCCACAGTCGTGAGCCGTCAAATCCCAGTCGCCAGCTGCGTGCGTGCGACAGCCATTCTCGGCCTGAGCGCCTCTTGCCGGGAGGATGAGAGAAAATGAAAGTCTGGGCAGTAGCCAATCAGAAGGGTGGGGTCGGCAAGACCACCACCTCCATCGCTCTGGCAGGCCTGTTGGCCGATGCCGGCAAGCGTGTGGTCGTGGTCGATCTCGATCCGCATGGGTCGATGACCAGTTATTTCGGTCATGACCCCGATGCGCTGGAGCACAGTTGCTTCGATCTGTTCCTGCACCAGGGCAATGTGCCGCAAGGCCTGCCCAAGCAGTTGCTGCACAGTACCAGTCACGAGAATATCTCCCTGTTGCCGTCGAGTACCGCGCTGGCCACGCTAGAACGCCAGTCGCCGGGGCAGAGTGGCCTGGGTCTGGTTATCGCCAAGAGCCTGGCGCAGCTGTGGGAAGATTTCGATCATGCCGTCATCGACAGCCCGCCATTGCTCGGCGTGCTGATGGTCAACGCCCTGGCAGCCAGCCAGCAACTGGTGATTCCGGTACAGACCGAGTTCCTCGCGGTGAAGGGCCTGGAGCGGATGATCACCACGCTGGCGATGATCAACCGTTCGCGCAAGCAGGCCTTGCCCTACACCATCGTGCCGACGCTGTTCGACCGTCGTACCCAGGCGTCCATGAGTACGCTGCGGGTACTGCGCAATACCTATCCCGAGCACCTGTGGCCGGCCTATATCCCGGTCGACACGCGCTTGCGTGATGCCAGCCGGGCAGGGCGCACGCCCTCGCAGTTCGATGCGGGCAGCCGTGGGGTGATCGCCTATCGTGCGCTGTTGAAGCATCTTCTGAGTCATCAGCCGGCGGCGCAGGTGGCTTGAAATGAGCGTCTGTGTTGAACTGCGACACTCAAGTCGGAGCATGCAGCGGCCGATAGGCTGTCAAGATCTTATTCCGGGTTCCAGTCATGAGTCGTAACCTCGCCACCGCCACGCGTTCCCAGTTGGCCCTGCAGTCCTACCTTGACGGGCTGCTGCAGGAGGCCGCCGCCGAACTGGAGATGTCCGTCAGCCTCGACGAGTTCGAGGCCGCAGTGCTCGAGGAGCAGGTGCGCGATGCGCGGCTGGTCGAGCCGGTTGTGCTCGCTACCGTGGTTGAACCGCAGGTACAGGTGGACGTCGCGCCGGTTGAATTGCTCGCACCGACACAGGCTCCGCTCATCGATGAGGCGCCGCCAGCGCTTGCTCCCACTGCCGAGCTGGCGCCGCAGCCGGCTGCGCTGCTGGCCGATGGTCGCCCGGCCTGGGCCGAGGAGCCGTTCGAATGCCTGCTGTTCGACGTTGCCGGGTTGACCCTGGCCGTGCCATTGATCTGCCTGGGGTCGATCTACCCACTGGAAGGTCAGGAACTGACGCCGCTGTTCGGTCAGCCGGATTGGTTCCTCGGTATCCTGCCGAGCCAGGCCGGTAACCTCAAGGTGCTGGACACTGCACGCTGGGTGATGCCGGACCGTTACCGAGATGACTTCCGCGAAGGCCTGCAGTACGTGATTTCGGTGCAGGGCTACGAGTGGGGGCTGTCGGTGCATCAGGTCAGCCGTTCGATTCGCCTGGACCCGAGCGAGGTCAAGTGGCGCAGTCAGCGTACCCAGCGCCCCTGGTTGGCCGGTACAGTGATCGAGCACATGTGCGCGCTGCTCGACGTGGCGGCACTGGCCGAGCTGATCGCCAGCGGCGGGGCGAAACGCCTCAATGGCGGAAAACTGCATTGAGAATTGGTGAGCCTGTGCCTACGGGCTCTATAGTTGATGACAAGCGGGTCGACCCGCGCATGCCGCACTGAGCGGTTTTTGATGAGGCTAGGGACATGAAGAAAAGTTCTGCACAAGGTGCCGAAGATCCGATTCTGCAGTGGGTGACCTTTCGCCTGGACAACGAGACCTACGGCATCAACGTGATGCAGGTGCAGGAAGTCCTGCGTTACACCGAGATCGCCCCGGTACCGGGTGCTCCGAGCTATGTGCTGGGCATCATCAACCTGCGTGGCAATGTGGTCACCGTGATCGATACCCGCCAGCGTTTCGGCCTGGGTTCGGCGCCGGTCACCGACAACACCCGTATCGTCATCATCGAAGCGGACAAGCAAGTGGTCGGTATTCTGGTCGATAGCGTGGCCGAAGTGGTCTACCTGCGTCAGTCCGAGATCGAGACTGCCCCGAACGTCGGCAACGACGAGTCGGCCAAGTTCATCCAGGGCGTGTGCAACAAGAACGGCGAGCTGCTGATCCTGGTCGAGCTGGACAAGATGATGTCCGAGGAAGAGTGGTCGGAGCTGGAGAGCATCTGAGCCATGTCCGAGTTCGCCATGCTTGCCGCGGCCCTGGCCTTCGTGGCGCTGCTTTGCGTGGCATTGGGCATCGTCTGCAAAGGCCTGTACCGCAACCAGCAGCGCCTGCTGGCCGAGCAGGCCAAGCGTGACGCTGTGCGCGATGCGCGGATCAGGGAGCTGAGCAAGCGTCTCGACGCCTACCTGACCGGCAGCATTCGCATGGGCGAAGAGCTGCATGAGCTGCGCCGTGTGGTGGCGCCGCTGCCGGACAAGGTCAGCCAGATCGAACAGCGTGACCCCAGCAGCCTGTCGTTCACTCAGGCTGCTCGCCTGGTGGGCATGGGCGCCAGCGTCGATGACCTGACCCAGTCCTGCGGTCTGAGCAAGGCCGAGGCCGAGCTGATCAGCCGCCTGCACACACCCAAGGCAGGCCAGTCGCAATAGCCTTCCTCACGCCTTGACGCATAGTCGAGCGCGTTCTTAGCAGGCCCTGCCGCCTGCGCAATCAATCCTAGCGTCCCTGTGCGCCCATCTACGCTGATAGAAGGCAGTGGTTCGTCCGGCTGTGGTCGTCACGGGGGATTGGTCATGCATCGTCTTGTTGTGTTTTTCTTTGGCTGGCTGCTCTGCCAGCCCCTGGTTGCTCAGGAGGCGCCGCTGCAGGTCGCGGGTGCGACCACGGTCAACGTGATGCAGGCCAAGCACTTGCACGACCATGGCGCACTGTTCATCGATGTGCGGCCGGCTCGAGAATGGGGCTGGGGGCATGTCGAGGGTGCCATTCATCTGGATCTGCGCTGGCACTTTGCATCTCTGGCGCAGGTGCCCTGGCCGCGCGAGGTGCCCCTGGTCATCTATTGCGACAGTGAGGTGTGTGCGCAGAGTGCCGTCGCGGTCGAGCAGGCCGTTGGCTGGGGTTTTACCCGTGTGTTCTATTTTCGTGGCGGTTACTTCGCCTGGCAGTTGTTCGATATGCCAAGCAGCAAGGGCAGCACCAACGAGCGGCTGGCGCTCAGCTCGCCGGACCCTTGAGCAAGGGCAGCGGCGGGGTGACGTCGCGTTCGGCATCGGCCTCGAAACCCGGCGGGGCCTTGCCCTGCAGGTGCCAGGCGAAGGCGATGATCTCGGCAATGCAGCGATACAGCGCTTCCGGAATGGCATCGCCCAGTTCCAGGCGCGCCAGCAGACGCACCAACTCGGCATTTTCGTAAATCGGTACTTCGTATTCGCGAGCGATGGCGAGAATGGCTTCGGCCAGTTCGTCATCACCCTTGGCGCTGAGTATCGGCGCGTTTTGCCCGTCATAGTTGAGGGCGATGGCCTGACGCGCTTCGGACTGCGGTTTGCGGCTCATGCGGTTTCGTCCACCCAGCGTTGTTCCAGCGAGGTCTTCGGCCCTTGCGGCGGCATGCCCTGGCTGCAGGCCAGCTCGCCCACCTCCAGGCCCGCGGCTTGCAGGCGCTCACGCAGGTTGCCCAGTTCGGCGGTGATCAGCGATGCGGTATCGGCGCGCTCGGCCCATAACTGGCTGGAGAGGCTGCCGCGTAGCAACTGAGCCCGAACCTGCAGAGGACCAAGGTGGTCGAGATCGAAGGCCAGTTCCACGCGCCAGAGCGTTTCCTTCTGTTCCGCCTTTTCCGCCTTGCCGCTGTCTTCACGCTGCAGTTTGACCTGCAGCGGAATCACCTCCTGCTGATGGCGCATGGGCAGCTCCAACTGCCAGGTGGTCAGCAGGTTGCCGTTGGCGTCGACCTGGGTTTGCGCAAGGCTCGATAGCTGGTGGGTCTGCAGCCGTGAGACGGCCGCTGCTGCGAGCTTCAGCAGGGTTTCCAGGTCGGCTTCGCCATCCATGTTCTGCAACAGGCGCGAAGGTAATGGGAAGGTCAGCGCCTGTTGGCGCGCCGAGCCGGGTGCGCCTGCGCCGAGCAGTTGCCGGGCCAGGTTGGGCAGGTTCTGGCTGAGGGCGTTCTGCAGGCCGGCAAGGGGGCCGGAGACACCTGGCAGTTGCGGCATCAGTTGAGCGATCAGGCGCAGCAGGTTGGCCTTCAGGTCCTGCGGCAATGTGCCGGTCTGGCCCTGCAGCAGTTTGGCTTCGAGCAGCACACCGCTGCCTTCGAGCGCCTGCGCCAGGCCCTTGGCGGTGCTCAGCTGTGCGCTGTCGGGGAGGGCGCCAAGCAGCTTGTCGATACTGCCGCGCAGGGCTTCATCGCCGCCGCTCAGTTTCTGCAAGCCTTTGAACAGCCCCTCCAGCGATGCCTGGCGATTCTGCTGGGCGGCCAGTTGCTGGCCCAGCACCAATTGATCGAGGCGGCCACTGAGCGGCAGGAAGGCGAGGCTCTGGCTGCCCTGCACCTGCGCGCTGAGCAGGCTGCCGAGCGGCAGCGCCAGCGGACTGTCGAGCGCCAACTGGCTGCCGGCGAGGGGGGTATTGAGCAGGTTCACCACCAGGCGATAGATCGTTTGCGCACCCTGCGGCGGCAAAACGTCGCGGCTGACCACTTTGCCCTGGACCAGGGTGCCGGGCGGCAGTTGCTGCAGGTCGAGGCTGGTCAGCGGTTTGTCGCCGCCTGCCTGCAAGGCCAGCGCCAGGCGAGTGTCCGACAGTGCGGTGACCACCAGCGCGCTGCCCTGGGCCAGTGGCCTGGGGCTTTCAGCCTGCAAAGTCGCCTGTTTGCCGCCTGCGAGGGTCAGTTTGAGCAGCAGTTGGAAGCTTTGCGCCTGCTCGCGAATCGCCACGACTTCGGCCTTGGCGCTTTCGCCGGCCGCCAGCATGCCTTCCAGCGGCTGCAACAGGCGTACGGCCATGTCTGCGGCGGTCGCAGTGTTGCGCATCACCGGCACGGAAGGGGGAAGCGGGCGTGGGCTGCTGATTTCGCTCATGGGCTCTCACGTATCTGATGGCGTACCGCTTCGCGAGTACAGCCTACGGCCGATTTGTCTGCGACAGATTAACACCCTGTCGAAAATGCTGACTGCGGGGACAGTGATGCGACATGTATAATGCCGGCCCGTTGCGCAGCGCACTTCCGGCACGCGTCAGTATAGCGGCCGGAGCACCGTCGACTTTAACCCTGCCAGGTATCGATGACCCGTCCCGTTCCCCTTCTCGAAGCCGTGGCGCTCAGCTGTGAGCGGGACTGGCGCATGCTCTTCGAGCAACTGCACTTCGCCCTGCAGCCAGGCGACATGTTGCAGATCAGCGGCCCCAACGGCAGTGGCAAGACCAGCCTGTTGCGGCTGATCGCTGGCCTGCGTCAGCCGACCTCCGGCGACATCCTGTTGCAGGGGCAGGCCCTGGCCGAGCAGCGCAGCGAGCTGGCGCGCAACCTGTTGTGGATTGGCCATGCCGCCGGCATCAAGGGCTTGCTGACTGCCGAAGAGAACCTGGCCTGGCTCTGTGCGCTGCATCGCCCGGCCAATCGCGAGGCGATCTGGCAGGCGCTGGAGGCGGTCGGCCTGCGCGGTTTCGAGGATGTTCCCTGCCATACCCTGTCGGCCGGCCAGCAGCGCCGTGTCGCCCTGGCACGTCTGTACCTGGCCGATACGCCGCCACTGTGGGTGCTCGATGAGCCTTTCACTGCGCTGGACAAGAGCGGTGTGGCGCAACTCGAAGGACACCTGGCCGACCATTGCGAGCGTGGTGGCGTCGTGGTGCTGACTACTCACCACAGCCTGCAATGCACACCAGCGACCTATCGCGATCTGGATCTGGGGCAGTACGCGGCATGAGCAACGTTTTCACTCAACTGCTGTCGCGCGAAATGCGTCTGCTCGCCCGTCGTCCGTCCGACCTGGCCAATCCGCTGGTGTTCTTCGCCATTGTCATTGCGCTGTTCCCGCTGGCGGTGGGGCCAGAGACGCAATTGTTGCAAACCCTTTCTCCGGGCCTGGTCTGGGTCGCAGCCCTTTTGGCCGTGCTGCTCTCGCTGGACGGGCTTTTCCGCAGTGATTTCGAGGATGGCTCGCTCGAACAGTGGGTCCTTTCGTCGCACCCCCTGCCTCTTCTGGTGTTGGCCAAGGTGCTGGCACACTGGCTTTTCAGTGGTCTGGCGCTGGTTTTGCTGGCGCCCGTGCTGGCGCTGATGCTCGGTCTGCCTGGGCGTTGCCTGCCGGTACTGCTGATTTCCCTGCTGCTCGGCACCCCGGTGCTGAGCCTGCTCGGCGCGGTGGGCGCGGCGCTCACCGTTGGTCTCAAGCGCGGCGGCCTGCTGCTGGCGCTGCTGATCCTGCCGCTGTACATCCCGGTGCTGATTCTTGGCAGCGGGGCGCTGCAGGCGGCCTTGCAAGGACTGCCGGCTAGCGGCCACCTGTTGTGGCTGGCCAGCCTCACCGCCCTGGCGGTGACCCTGACACCTTTTGCGATTGCCGCCGGTCTGACCATCAGCGTCGGTGAATAACAACGAACCGTGATTGACATCTGACCGGGTAACCGCCGGATCAGGCCTGAATAATGAGTCGAGCATGAACTGGACGTGGTTTCACAAATGGGGTTCGCCCAAGTGGTTCTATGAGATGAGCGGCCGCTGGCTGCCCTGGCTCAGTATCGCTGCCGTGTTGCTGATTGCCGCTGGCCTGATCTGGGGCCTGGCTTTCGCGCCGCCGGACTACCAGCAGGGCAACAGCTTCCGCATCATCTATATCCACGTTCCGGCGGCCTTCCTCGCCCAGTCTATCTACGTGACCCTGGCCATTGCCGGCCTGGTCGGCCTGGTATGGAAGATGAAACTGGCCGATGTCGCCGTGCAGCAGGCCGCCCCCATCGGTGCCTGGATGACTGCCATCGCGCTGCTTACCGGGGCCATCTGGGGCAAGCCGACCTGGGGCACCTACTGGGTCTGGGACGCACGCCTTACCTCGATGCTGATTCTGCTGTTCCTGTATTTCGGCGTGATCGCCCTGGGCAACGCCATCAGCAACCGCGACAGCGCCGCCAAGGCCTGCGCCGTGCTGGCCATCGTCGGTGTGGTCAACATTCCGATCATCAAGTACTCGGTGGAGTGGTGGAACTCACTGCACCAGACCGCCACCTTCAAGATCACCGAAAAACCGGCGATGCCGATGGAAATGTGGCTGCCGTTGCTGCTGGCAGTGCTGGGTTTCTACTGCTTCTTCGGCGCCGTGCTGCTTTATCGCATGCGCCTGGAAGTGCTCAAGCGTGAAGCACGCAGCAGCTGGGTGAAAGCCGAAGTGCAGACGCTGGTGGAGGGCAAGGCATGAGTTTCGCGTCGTTCTCCGAGTTTCTCGCCATGGGAACTCATGGCCCCTACGTCTGGAGCGCTTATGGCATCAGCCTGGCGATCCTGGCGTTGAATGTGGTGCTGCCAATCCTGGCGCGCCGCCGTTACCTGCAAGACGAGGCGCGCCGTTTGCGCCGGGAGAAGTCGAAGTGAATCCGGTTCGCAAGAAACGCCTGTATATCGTTCTGGCCATCCTCTGCGGCGTCAGCATCGCCGTGGCGCTGGCGCTGACCGCGCTGCAGGAGAACATCAACCTGTTCTACACCCCGAGTCAGATCGCCAACGGCGAAGCCCCGGTCGATACTCGCATTCGTGCCGGTGGCCTGGTCGAGGAAGGCTCGGTCAAGCGTTCCGCCGACACCCTGGAAGTCGACTTCGTCGTCACCGACGGCGCTCACGGCGTGACCATTCGCTACCACGGCATCCTCCCGGATCTGTTCCGTGAAGGGCAGGGCATCGTCGCCCTGGGTCGGGTCAATGCAGAGGGCGTGCTGGTGGCCGACGAGGTACTGGCCAAGCACGACGAGAATTACATGCCGCCTGAAGTCATGCAGGCGCTGGAAAAGAGCGGAATGATGCAGAAGCACAATGAGGCCAAAGCCGCCAAACAGGGCTATCAGCAGGAGAGTGCACAATGATCCCCGAGCTCGGCCATCTGGCGATGATCCTGGCGCTGTGCCTGTGCCTGGTACAGGCGACGCTGCCGCTGATCGGTGCCTGGCGCGGTGACCACCAGTGGATGAGCCTGGCGCAGCCGGCCGCCTGGGGTCAGTTCGCCTTTCTGTTGTTCTCCTTCATCTGCCTGACCTATGCCTTCATGGTCGACGATTTCTCCGTCGCCTACGTGGCGCACAACTCCAACAGTGCGTTGCCCTGGTACTACAAGTTCAGCGCGGTATGGGGTGCGCACGAAGGCTCCTTGCTGCTGTGGGCGCTGATCCTGGCGGGCTGGACCTTTGCCGTGGCGATCTTCTCGCGCCACCTGCCGGAAGAAATGCTCGCCCGTGTGCTGGCAGTGATGGGCATGATCAGCATCGGGTTTCTACTGTTTCTGATCGTCACCTCCAACCCCTTCGAGCGCCTGCTGCCGAACTCGCCGGCTGATGGCCGCGACCTCAACCCCTTGTTGCAGGACTTCGGCCTGATCGTGCATCCGCCGATGCTGTACATGGGCTATGTCGGCTTCTCGGTGGCCTTCGCCTTCGCCATTGCTGCGCTGCTCGGCGGCAAGCTGGACGCCGCCTGGGCGCGCTGGTCGCGTCCCTGGACCATCGTCGCCTGGGCCTTCCTCGGCATCGGTATCGCCCTGGGCTCCTGGTGGGCCTACTACGAACTGGGCTGGGGCGGCTGGTGGTTCTGGGACCCGGTAGAGAACGCGTCCTTCATGCCCTGGCTGGTGGGCACTGCCTTGATCCATTCGCTGGCCGTGACCGAGAAGCGTGGGGTGTTCAAGAGCTGGACCGTGCTGCTGGCCATCGCCGCCTTCTCCCTCAGCCTGCTGGGTACCTTCCTGGTCCGCTCTGGTGTGCTGACCTCGGTGCATGCTTTTGCCACCGACCCGGAGCGCGGCGTGTTCATCCTCGCCTTCCTGCTGATCGTGGTCGGTGGTTCGCTGGCGCTGTTCGCCGTGCGTGCCCCGGTGGTCAAGAGCCAGGTCGGCTTTGGCTTGTGGTCGCGTGAGACGCTGCTGCTGGTCAACAACATCGTGCTGGTGGTGTCGGCCGCGATGATCCTGCTCGGCACGCTCTATCCGCTGGTGCTTGACGCGCTGACCGGCGCCAAACTGTCGGTTGGCCCGCCTTACTTCAACGCGCTGTTCCTGCCGCTGATGGCACTGCTGATGGCGGTGATCAGCGTCGGCGTGCTGGTGCGCTGGAAGGACACCCCGCTGAAATGGCTGGGCGGCATGCTGACGCCGGTGCTGGTGGCCAGTGTGGTGCTGGCGGTAGTCGCCACCTTCCTGCACGGCGATTTCCACTGGGCGGTGCTGGCCGTCTGCCTGCTGGCCTTCTGGGTGATCCTCGCTGGCGTGCGCGACATCCTCGACAAGACGCGCCACAAGGGCTTGCTCAAGGGCCTGCCGAGCCTGGGTCGCAGCTACTGGGGCATGCAGATGGCGCACTTCGGTTTCGCCGTGTGCGCCCTGGGTGTGGTACTCACCAGCCTCGGTAGCTACGAGCGCGATCTGCGCATGGCGCCGGGTGACTCCGTGGAGCTGGGCGGCTATCGCTTCCAGTTCGACGGTGCCGTGCATCACGAAGGCCCCAACTTCATTTCCGACAAGGGCACGGTGCGCGTATTCGACGGCGAGCGGCAGATCAAGGTGCTGCACCCGGAGAAGCGCCTCTACACCGTGCAGCAGGCGACCATGACCGAGGCAGGCATCGATGCCGGCTTCACTCGCGACCTGTTCGTCGCCCTCGGCGAGCCGCTGGAGGAGGGCGCCTGGGCCGTACGCATTCACATCAAGCCGTTCGTCCGCTGGATCTGGCTGGGCGCGCTGCTGATGGGCTTCGGCGGCTTCCTCGCTGCTGCCGACAAGCGCTACCGGATCAAGGTCAGAACCCGCGTGCGTGAAGCCCTGGGCATGCAGGAGGCCAGCGCATGAGACGCCTGCTCCTGCTGTTGCCGCTGCTGGCCTTCCTGGCGATCGCCGTATTCCTCTATCGCGGCCTGTTTCTCGACCCCTCCGAGTTGCCCTCGGCGCTGATCGGCAAGCCGTTCCCGGCCTTCAGCCTGCCGTCGCTGGATGATCCCGAGCGCACCCTCAGCGAGGCCGACATCAAGGGCCGACCTGCGCTGGTCAATGTCTGGGCCACCTGGTGCCCGGCCTGCCGCCACGAGCATCCGGTGCTGAACAAGCTGGCTGAGGCCGGCGTGGTGATCCATGGGGTCAACTACAAGGATAAGCGCGAGCCGGCGCAGAAATGGCTGCGCGACCTGCACAACCCGTATCAGCTCAACATCGAGGACGCCAAGGGCAGCCTCGGTCTGGACCTGGGTGTGTACGGCGCGCCGGAAACCTTCTTCGTCGATGCCAAGGGCATCATCCGTCACAAGTACGTCGGCACCATCGACGAGCGCGTCTGGCGCGAGAAGCTGGCGCCGATCTACCAGCAACTGGTTGACGAGGCCCAGCCATGAAGCGCCTGTTGATGTGTGCCGGTCTGGCACTGGGGCTGTTGGCCAGCGCCCATGCCGCCATCGATACCTTCGAGTTCGCCAACGAGGCCGAGCGTCAGCGCTATCGCAACCTGATCGAAGAGCTGCGTTGCCCGAAGTGCCAGAACCAGAACATCGCCGACTCCGACGCGCCGATCGCCATGGATCTGCGCAATGAGATCTTCCGCATGCTCGAAGAGGGCAAGAGCAACGAGGAAATCATTGATTTCCTGGTCTCGCGCTATGGCGATTTCGTGCTCTACAAACCGCCGCTGACCAGCCGCACGCTGCTGCTCTGGTACGGCCCGGCCGGCCTGCTGCTGATAGGTTTCGGTGTGCTCGGGGTGATCGTCCTGCGTCGCCGTGGCCAGAACAAGGACCGCTCTGCTGCTGGCCTCTCCGTCGATGAGCAGGCGCGTCTCGCCGCGTTGCTCGAGCAAAACTCTCAGGACAAGAAAGACCGATGATCGATTTCTGGTTGCCCGCCGGGCTGCTGTTGCTGACTGCCCTGGCGTTTCTGCTGATTCCGGTACTGCGCATTCGCAAGCTGCAGGCCGAAGAAGACCGTACCGCACTCAACGTCACCCTCTATCAGGAGCGCCTGCAGGAGCTGGAAACCCAGCTCCAGGCTGGCGTGCTCGATGAAGCGCAAATGGAGGCCGGTCGCGCCGAGGCCGCGCGCGAGCTGCTGGATGACACCGAAGGCGTGCAGCGCCGCAGCAGCGTGCTCGGCGGCAAGATTCCGCTGGTGTCGGCGCTGCTGGTGCCGGTGCTGGGCGTGGCCCTGTACCTGCACTGGGGCGCTGTCGATGAGGTCGTACAGACTCGCCAACTGGCCGCTGCACAGCCGCAAAGCATCGAGGAGATGACCGCGCGCCTGGAGCAGACCGTGCAGCAACAGCCGGAGTCTGCCGAGGCCTGGTACTTCCTCGGTCGTACCTATATGGCGCAGGAGCGTGCCGGCGATGCCGCCAAGGCGTTTGAGCGTGCCGTGGAGATCGCCGGGCGTGCCCCGGAGCTGCTCGGCCAATGGGCGCAGGCGCTGTACTTCGCCGAAGGCAAGCGGTGGAGCGAGCAGATGCAGACGCTCACTGACGAAGCGTTGAAGGCCGATCCGGAAGAGGTCACCAGCCTCGGCCTGCTCGGTATCGCCGCCTATGAAAGCCAGCGTTATGCTGATGCGGTGCGCTACTGGGAGCGCCTGGTCGCCGTGCTGCCGGAGCAGGACCCGTCGCGTGCGGCCATCGCCGGCGGTATCGAACGCGCTCGTCAGCAGGTGGGCGAGGGGGAGCAGCCCAGCGCTGCCGCCGAGCCAGGCGCCAAGGTGCATGCGCTGGAGGTCAGCGTATCGCTGTCGCCTGAAGTGCAGCAGAGTGTGCAGCCGGACGATGCCGTATTCGTCTTCGCCCGCGCGCTCAGTGGCCCGCCGATGCCGTTGGCGGTCAAACGCCTGAAGGTTTCCGACCTGCCGGTGCAGATCAGCCTTTCCGATGTGGATGCGATGATGCCCGAACTGAAGATTTCCCGATTCGACCAGGTGCAACTGGTGGCGCGTGTATCCCGTGCGGGTAACGCCACCCAGGGCGAATGGACCGGCCAGACCGGCCCGGTTGCCAACACCGCCCGTGACGTTCAGGCGCTGCTGATCGACAGCCGCGACGGGCAGGCCCAGTGAAGCGTCTGGTGCTGGCCTGCGCGCTCGGGCTTGGCCTGAGCGGCTGCGTACTGCAGCAACCGAGTACACCGGTTGGCCAGTTGCCGCCGGTGCAGCAGCCGTCGCACCCGCGCTACGCGCCGCCGCCTGGGGTGAAGAGCCACTGGAACCCGGGGCTGGGCGTCTATGTAGTCGAAGGTGCGCGTGATCTGTACTACCGCGAGCGCATCTTCTACCGCTGGGACGGCGGCTGGAGCTGGTCTTCGCAAGCTGGCGGGCCGTGGAAGGAAACCGACAGCTCGGGTATTCCGCCGGGGTTGTTCCGCCAGTATCAGCACCGCTGATCGCGTAGTGCGGGTGAAACCCGCCGATCGACCTGGCAGGATGCACTCACCCTACAACCGCATATGAAAACGGCGCCCGAAGGCGCCGTTCTTGTTGGTGCGATCCAGGCTCAATGTGCCCAGATCATGCCCACCAGCACATAGCAGATCAGCGTCACCAGCACCACGCCGAACAGGTTGAGGGCGAAGCCTGCCTTGATCATCGACTGTATCTTCATATGCCCGGTGCCGAACACGATGGCGTTAGGCGGCGTCGCCACCGGCATCATGAAGGCGCAGCTGGCAGCGATGGCGGCTGGAATCGCCAACAGCTCTGCCGGCATGCCCTGCGATACGGCCAGTGCCCCCAGCAGCGGCAGGAAGGCGGCTGCGGTGGCGGTGTTGGAGGTGACCTCGGTAAGGAAGATGATCACCAGCACCACCACGCCGATCATCGCGATCACCGGCAGGGCGCCCAGCGCACCGAGACTCTGTGCGATCCATTCGGCCAGACCGGTGCTGCGAATCACCCCAGCCAGCGAAAGGCCGCCGCCGAACAGCAGCAGCACGCCCCAGGGCAGTTTGCTGGCGCTTTCCCAGTTCATCAGGAACACGCGCTGTTTGACGTCCACCGGAATCATGAACAACGCCAGCGCCGCAGCGATGGCGATGCTGGTGTCATTGACGCCGGGCACCCAGCCGGAGATCAGCGGTTGGAATACCCAGGCCAGCGCGGTAATGACAAATACCAACGCCACCAGCTTCTCGCCACGGCTCAGCGGGCCGAGCTCGGCCAGTTCGCTGCGAATCAGCTGCGTGCTGTCGTGCCCGGCCAGGTTGAAACCGCCGCGCGTCAGCCACCACCAGATGAACGCCAGCATGATCATCGCCACCGGCACGCCCAGCAGCATCCACTGGCCGAAGCCGATCTGCACGTCATAGTTGTCAGCGAGGAAGGCGGCCAGCAAGGCATTCGGCGGGGTGCCGATCAGCGTGGCGATACCGCCGACGCTGGCGGCGTAGGCGATTGCCAGCAGCAGGGCGGTGGCGAAGCGTTCACGGTCGGCTTCGCCGGTGCTCTGCTCGCTGGTAAGCATGCCGATCACCGAAAGACCGATGGGCAGCATCATGATGGTGGTGGCGGTGTTGCTCACCCACATGCTGAGAAAGGCCGTGGCCATCATGAACCCGGCGATCTGCCTGCTGGGCCTGCTGCCCATGGCCAGCAGCGTCATCAGCGCGATGCGCTTGTGCAGGTTCCAGCGCTCCATGGCCAGGCCCAGGACGAAACCACCGAGGAACAGGTAGATGGTCGGGTTGGCGTAAGGCGCGGTCGCGGCGTTGAGACTGTCGATGCCCAGCGCCGGAATCAACAGGATTGGCAGCAGCGAAGTGGCCGGAATCGGAATGGCTTCGGTCGACCACCAGGTGGCCATCAGCAGGGTCAGGCCGATGGTGGCCCAGGCGGTGCTGGAGAGACCGGCTGGCGGCTCGGTGACCAGGCAGACGAGCAGTAGCAAGGGGCCCAGAATCAGGCCAATCCAGGCGGCCTTGGCAGGTGCCGTGGATTCATTGGTGGTAACGGCCATGGCGCGCTTCCTTCAGCTAAAAAGTCGGGCTTTATAGCCCACAGGGCGACTTTATGACCACGCGGTGGCCAATCGGTTTTGCTTCAGTCTGTTTCAGGCGTGCTTTGCGCCGACGATGACGGCTCGGTCTGTCTGCTGAACAGCGGTCCACCGCAGCGACTACAGAACGCCGCGCTGTATTCGTGACGATTCTTCCGACAATGCGGGCAGTCGTGCTCCATCAGCCCGTCCTGGCGCATGGCGTTGGCCAGTTCGGCGGTGAAAATGCCGGTGGGCACGGCGATGATCGAGTAGCCGGTGATCATCACCAGCGTAGCGAGCATCTGGCCTACGGGGGTTTGCGGGGTGATGTCGCCGAAACCCACGGTGGTCAGCGTCACCACCGCCCAGTAGATACCGGTAGGAATGCTGGTGAAGCCGTTGGCCGGGCCTTCTATGACGTACATCAGCGCACCATAAACGGTGACCAGGGTCGAGACGCTCACCAGAAACACCACGATCTTCTGCTTGCTGCCGCGCAGCGCCACCAGCAGGAAGTTAGCCTGCGTCAGGTACTGGCGCAGCTTGAGCACACGGAAGACGCGGATCATGCGGATGACACGGACGATCATCAGGTACTGCGCATCGGCGAACATCAACGCCAGGATGGCCGGCAGCACCGACAGCAGGTCCACCAGGCCGAAGAAACTGAAGGCATAGCGCATCGGTTTGGGCGAGCTGTACAGGCGTAAGCCGTACTCGATGGCGAACAGTGCGGTGAAAAACCACTCCAGCGCGCCGAACACATCGGCGTACTGGTTGTGGAAGTGCTCGATGCTGTCGAGCATCACCACCACCAGGCTGGCGAGGATGGACACCAGCAGCCAGTTGTCGAAGCGCTGAGCGGCCGGCGTGCTGGTTTCGAAGATGATGATGTAGAGGCGTTGACGCCAAGTCTGCCGGTTTTCCATGGCAAGGTCCGAATTAAGCGAAAGGGCACAGCCTAGGCAGGAAGGCGGAGTGAGGGCAAGGCCGTGGTTGTGCTTGCTGCTCTGTTCTCAATCTCCTTCCAGCGAAGACTCCTCCCGCGGATCACCGAGCACAAAGGTATCACCGGTGACCGCTGTAATCCGCGCGGTGCCCAGATTGAGTAGCTGCCACTGCCATTTACCGTAGCGAGTGCTCAAGGTGCCATGGGCCTGGCAGGAGCCGTGGAGGTACCAGTCGTGCTCCTGGCGGTGGGTGATGAGGATGGCATGACGCAGGAAATCGGCGACCATTGCTTCGCTGACCTTGAAGCTCTGGCAGTTTTCTTGCTCCGAGCCGAGTCCATCCGCGATCACCACGATATCGCTGACAGGGCCGATCAGGCTCGGGTTTGACTCTGCGTAGGTCGCAGCGGTTGCCAATAGCAAGCTGAGGCCGAGAATTCGTCTGTCCATGTTCCGCGCGCTCCCTTTGCGGTCTGTTGCGCGATTCTAGACTCTCGGGGTGCTGTCCTTGACTGCCTTTTGCCAACTTTGTGTACCGGCCCTGATCAGCCAGCACGCGAGGATGAAGGGCATGGTCAGGGCAGGTAGACCCAGGGCGTTGAAACCGGGTTGCAGCAGCAGGGCGAGTAGAATGCCGAGGGCCGGTATCAGTGGGCTACGGTGTACCTGGGCCAGGGCAATGGCCGCCAGAGTGGCGTTGTAGCCGTAGAGACCGGCCAGCGCACCCTCGCCGGGCCAGCCGGAGAAGATCGCCAGGGCGAAGCCGCCGCTGGAACCCAGCAGCGCCCACAGCGCCGTGCGGCCATCGGCCAGGCGCAAGCCGATCAGCAGGCACAGACCGGCCAGTGGCGAGTCGAGAAAGATGACCTGGCCCAGGCCGCGCAGCACGGCGAGCATCAGTTGCAGGAAGTTCAGTTCCGGTGCGCTGGGCGAGCTGGTGGGTGCTGCAAGTGGCAGCTGCAACTGGGTGACCAGAGCCAGCAACAGCCAACCCAGCAGCACGAAGGGAAAGGTGAAGGCGGGCAGCCAGCCATGTTTGCGCATGCTCCGCATCCATGGGGCCAGCAGCAGGCTGGACAGGGCGGCGCTGGTGATGATCAGCACGGGCAGCAGCGGTGTCCATGGCAGTTTCAGGCTGAGCAGTAGACCGAGCAGGATGCCGTTGTAGCCGTACAGGCCGATGGCGATGTCGGCAGGTGGGTAGCCGCGGTGTTGCGCGATCAGCATCGACGTCAGGCCGCCGAGCAAGGCGCCGGGCAGCAGGTCGGGCGCGCCGATAAGGATGGCAATCAGTACCAGCAGGCCGCAGCCGGGGCTCTGTTGCAGGAATATCTGGGCGAAGCCGCAGAGCAGGGCGCGCAAGCTTTGCCGGGCAGGGTGTGAGGTTGGTAGTGGAGGCATGATGTATGTGCCAAGAGAGCCCTCTCCCCCCAGCTCCTCTCCCGCAAGCTGGAGAGGGGAGCTTTCCGTGTCGCTTGGCGGAGCTTTGTAGGGTGCGCCGTGCGCACCTTTTATTCGTGCGTATGGCTTTCGGTGCGCATGGCGCACCCTACAGGAGAGCAGTGCGGCTCAATGCAGCGTTTCGATCCTCAGGCTGTTGGTGCTGCCAGGTTGGCCGAAGGGTTCGCCGGCGGTGATCACCACGGTTTCGCCGCGCTTGGCCATGCCCTGGGCCTGGGCGATCTCCAGCGCGGTGCTGGTGACTTCCTCGACCCGACGAAGGCGCTCGTTGACCACCGAGTAGATGCCCCAGGCCACGGTCAGGCGCCGCGCCGTGGTCAGGCTCGGCGTCAGGCTCAAGATCGGCGCCTTGGGTCGCTCGCGCGAGGCGCGCAGGCTGCTGGCACCGGATTCGCTGTAGTTGATCAGGGCGGCCACCGGCAGGATCGAACTGATGCGGCGGATGGCGCAGCTGATGGCGTCGCTGGCGGTGGGCTCGGCCTGCGGGCGGCCGACGTCGAGCTGGGTCTGGTAGTCCGGGCCGTTTTCCACCTGGCGGATGATCTTGCTCATCATCTGCACGGTTTCCAGCGGGTAGTCGCCGGAGGCGGTCTCGGCCGACAGCATTACCGCATCGGCGCCTTCGGCCACGGCGTTGGCCACGTCGGTGACTTCGGCGCGGGTCGGCGCCGGGGAGAAACGCATGGATTCGAGCATCTGCGTGGCCACCACCACCGGACGACCGAGCTGGCGGCAGGTGCGCACGATGTCCTTCTGAATGCGCGGCACGTTCTCGGCCGGCACTTCCACGCCCAAATCGCCGCGCGCCACCATGATGGCGTCGCACAGACGGGCGATTTCCTCGAGATGCTGCACCGCCGAGGGCTTCTCGATCTTGGCCATCAGGAAGGCCTTGCCGCCAATCAGCTCACGGGCTTCGACGATGTCCTCGGGGCGTTGCACGAAGGACAGCGCCACCCAGTCCACGCCCAGCTCCAGGCCGAAGGCCAGGTCGCGACGATCCTTTTCGGTCAGCGGCGACAGTTGCAGCACCGCCTCGGGAACGTTGACGCCCTTGCGGTCGGACAGCTCGCCACCGGCGATCACGCAGGTGTCTACCGCATCGGCCTGCTTGCCGGTCACTTTCAGGCGCAGGCGGCCGTCGTCCAGCAGCAGGCTCATGCCCGGCTGCAGGGCTTCGATGATTTCCGGGTGGGGCAGGTTGACCCGGCTGGCGTCGCCGGGCGAGGCGTCCAGATCCAGGCGCAGGCTCTGGCCGTTGACCAGTTGCACCTTGCCTTCGGCGAAACGGCCGACGCGCAGCTTGGGCCCCTGCAGGTCCATGAGAATGCCGATGGGCTGATTCAGCTCGCGCTCCACCTCGCGCACCCACTGATAGCGCTGGGCATGGTCGGCGTGCTCGCCGTGGCTGAAGTTGAGGCGGAACAGGTTGACCCCGGCCTCCACCAGCTGGCGGATATGCGCGGCGTCGCGGATGGCCGGGCCGAGGGTGGCGAGGATCTTTACTTTCTTGTCGGCGTTCATTGGTCGTTCTCGAGAATCAGAATGGCGCGGAAATCGTTGACGTTGGTACGGGTCGGCCCGGTGACGATCAACTCGTCGAGGGCGGCGAAGTAGCCATAGCCGTTGTTGTTGTCCAGCTCGTCGCGGGCGGACAGGCCCTTGATGCCGGCGCGGGCGTAGCTGTAGGGCGTCATGATGGCGCCGGCGTTGTCTTCGGAGCCATCGATGCCGTCGGTGTCGCCGGCCAGCGCGTAGACGCCGGGCAGGCCCTTGAGGCTCTCGGTGAGGCTGAGGAGGAATTCGGCGTTGCGTCCGCCACGGCCGTTGCCGCGCACGGTAACGGTGGTTTCGCCGCCGGAGAGGATCACGCACGGCGGCTTGATCGGCTGGCCGTGCAGCTGCACCTGGCGGGCGATGCCGGCATGCACCTTGGCCACGTCGCGCGATTCGCCTTCCAGGTCGCCGAGAATCAGCACCGGGAAACCGGCCGCTTCGGCCCTGGCGGCAGCAGCGTCGAGCGACTGCTGCGGGGTGGCGATCAACTGGAAGTGGCTGCGCGACAGCACCGGATCGCCCGGCTTGACCGTTTCCGAGCGTGGATCTTCCAGCCAGGTTCGTACATTGGCCGGGATGTCGATCTCGTAGCGAGCGAGAATCGCCAGGGCATCGGCCGAGGTGGTCGGGTCGCCCACGGTGGGGCCGGAGGCGATTACCGTGGCCTCGTCGCCGGGTACGTCGGAGATGGCGTATGTATAGACGGTGGCCGGCCAACAGGCCTTGGCCAGACGGCCGCCCTTGATCGCCGAGAGGTGCTTGCGCACGCAGTTCATCTCGCCGATGGTGGCGCCAGATTTGAGCAGCGCCTTGTTGATCGCCTGCTTGTCCTGGAGGCTGATGCCGTCTGCCGGCAGCGCCAGCAGCGAGGAGCCGCCGCCGGAGAGGAGGAAGATCACCCGGTCGTCTTCGGCCAGGTTCGACACCAGCTCCAGCACACGACGCGCGACGCGCTCGCCGGCGTCGTCCGGCACCGGGTGAGCGGCTTCCACCACTTCGATCTTCCTGCAGTCGGCGCCGTGCTCGTAGCGGGTCACCACCAGGCCGCTGACCTCGCCTTGCCACTCCTGCTCGATCACCTCGGCCATCGCCGCTGCGGCTTTGCCGGCGCCGATGACGATGACGCGGCCGCTGCGATCGGCGGGCAGATGGTCGGCCAGCACCTGGCGCGGATGGGCGGCGGCGATGGCGGTGGCGAACAGGTCGCGCAGCAGGCGTTGCGGGTCGAAGGTCATGGCGATGTTCTCTTGTTCTTGGCGTGAAAGTCGCGTAGCGACGCCTTCCTTATGCCCTTCTCCCGTTGGGAGAAGGTGGCGCGAAGCGCCGGATGAGGGAGGCGGGCGTGCCGCGTAGGATTCGATGAATCGGGGTGCCTGCGCGGCATGCCCGTTAGGGTGACGCTGGATCGATTCCAGTCCGCAGGCGCCGCGTGGCAGCGCCTGGGGAGTGGAATCGACCGACCTGGCAATCGGGCCGTGACACCTCCTGCCAGGAAGGTCGAAAGGGTGGGCGAAGCTCGGGGCCTTCGGGATCTGTGGGAGGCGCTTCAGCGGCGACAGTCGCGGCTGAAGCCCCTCCCACGGATTTCCCGAGAGGGCAGCGCTTACTCGCCGCGAATATTGAAGTTGGCCATGTGCTCCAGACCCTTGATCAGGGCAGAGTGGTCCCAGCCGCTGCCGCCGAGGGCCGCGCAGGTGCTGAACACCTGCTGGGCGTTGGCGGTGTTGGGCAGGTTCAGGCCCAGCTCGCGGGCGCCGGACAGCGCCAGGTTGAGGTCCTTCTGGTGCAGGCTGATGCGGAAGCCCGGATCGAAGGTGCCCTTGATCATGCGCTCGCCGTGCACTTCGAGAATCTTCGAGCCGGCGAAACCACCCATCAGCGCTTCACGCACCTTGGCCGGGTCGGCGCCGTTCTTGGCAGCGAACAGCAGGGCTTCGGCCACCGCCTGGATGTTCAGCGCGACGATGATCTGGTTGGCCACCTTGGCGGTCTGGCCGTCACCGTTGCCGCCGACGCGGGTGATGTTCTTGCCCATGGCCTGGAACAGCGGCAGGGCGCGTTCGAAGGCGTTCGGGCAGCCACCGACCATGATCGACAGGGTAGCGGCCTTGGCGCCGACTTCACCGCCGGACACCGGGGCGTCCAGGTAGGCGGCGCCGGTGGCCTTGATCTTCTCGGCAAACTGCTTGGTCGCGGTGGGGGAGATCGAGCTCATGTCGATCACCACCTTGCCGGCGCCGACGCCCTGAGCGATGCCGTTGTCACGGAACAGCACGTCTTCGACCTGCGGGGTGTCCGGCACCATAACGATGATGAATTCGGCTTCCTGGGCGACTTCCTTCGGGTTGGCCAGGGCGATGCCGTTGTCGCCAACCAGGTCGGCCGGAGCCTTGTCGAAGTGCTCGGAGAAGAACAGGGTGTGGCCGGCCTTCTGCAGGTTCTGCGCCATGGGTTTGCCCATGATGCCGGTGCCGATAAATCCGATTTTAGCCATTGGGAAATTCTCCTCAGATTGCGTTGTGCGCTTTCATCCAGCCGAGGCCGGCAGCGGTGGTGGTTGCCGGCTTGTATTCACAGCCGATCCAGCCCTGGTAGCCGATGCGATCCAGGTGCTCGAAGAGGAAGCGGTAGTTGATCTCGCCGGTGCCCGGCTCGTTGCGGCCCGGGTTGTCGGCCAGCTGCACGTGGTTGATGGCGGCCAGGTTGCTCTCAACCGTGCGGGCCAGGTCACCTTCCATGATCTGCATGTGGTAGATGTCGTACTGCAGGTACAGATTGGTGCTACCGACCTTGTCGCGGATGTCCAGGGCCTGCTTGGTGGTGCTGAGGTAGAAGCCGGGAATGTCGCGGGTGTTGATGGCTTCCATCACCAGGCGAATACCGGCGCCAGCCAGCTTGTCAGCGGCGTAGCGCAGGTTGTCGACGAAAGTCTTCTCGACGGTCGCGCAGTCCAGGCCCTGCGGGCGGATGCCGGCCAGGCAGTTGATCTGCTTGTTACCCAGCACCTTGGCGTAGGCGATGGCCTTGTCGACGCCGGCGCGGAATTCCTCGACGCGATCCGGATGGCAGGCGATGCCGCGCTCGCCCTTGCCCCAGTCACCGGCGGGCAGGTTGAACAACACCTGTTCCAGCTTGTTGGCGTCCAGGCGGGCCTTGATCTCTTCCACCGCGAAGTCATAGGGGAAGAGGTATTCCACGCCGCTGAAACCGGCTTCGGCGGCGGCGGCGAAACGGTCCAGGAAGTCCACTTCGGTGAACAGCATGGACAGGTTGGCAGCAAAACGGGGCATGGTGTGCTCCTTGTCGTGGTGCAATTGCGGTCTGCGTAGGGTGCGCCGTGCGCACCATGGATGCGTCGCGGCGTTTGCGGTGCGCGCGGCGCACCCTACGGATCAATCCAGCAGCGAGATGGCGGTCGGGGCGTCGACGCCGCGCTCGGCCAGTTCCTCGAACTCGTTGATGGCGTTGATCTCGGTGCCCATGGAGATGTTGGTGACACGCTCCAGGATGATCTCTACCACCACCGGCACGCGGTGCTCGGCCATCAGGCGCTTGGCTTCGGCGAAGGCGTTCTGCAGCTCGTTCGGGTCGAACACGCGGATCGCCTTGCAGCCCAGGCCCTCGACCACGGCGACGTGGTCGACGCCATACCCATTGAGCTCCGGCGCGTTGATGTTCTCGAACGCCAGCTGCACGCAGTAATCGATGTCGAAGCCGCGCTGCGCCTGACGGATCAGGCCCAGATAGGAGTTGTTCACCAGCACGTGGATGTACGGCAGGTTGAACTGCGCACCGACGGCCAGCTCCTCGATCATGAACTGGAAGTCGTAGTCGCCGGACAGCGCCACCACGTTGCGAGTCGGATCGGCCTTGACCACGCCGAGGGCCGCCGGAATGGTCCAGCCCAGCGGGCCGGCCTGGCCGCAGTTGATCCAGTGGCGCGGTTTGTACACGTGCAGGAACTGCGCGCCGGCGATCTGCGACAGACCGATGGTGCTGACGTAGCAGGTGTCCTTGCCGAAGGCTTCGTTCATTTCCTCGTACACGCGCTGCGGCTTGGCCGGCACGTTGTCGAAGTGGGTCTTGCGCTGCAGGGTGCGCTTGCGCTCACGGCACGACTCGACCCAGGCGCTGCGGTCCTTCAGCTTGCCGGCGGCTTTCCACTCGCGGGCAACGATGAGGAAGGCGTCCAGCGCGTTGCCGGCGTCGGAGGCGATACCCAGGTCTGGGTTGAACACGCGGCCGATCTGAGTCGGTTCGATGTCGACGTGGATGAACTTGCGGCCTTCGGTGTAGACGTCGATCGAGCCGGTGTGGCGGTTGGCCCAGCGGTTGCCGATGCCGAATACCAGGTCGGAAGCGAGCAGGGTGGCGTTGCCGTAGCGGTGCGAGGTCTGCAGGCCGACCATGCCGACCATCAGCTTGTGGTCGTCGGGGATCGCGCCCCAGCCCATCAGGGTCGGCACCACCGGTACACCGGTCAGCTCGGCGAACTCCACCAGCTTGTCTTGCGCATCGGCATTGAATATACCGCCACCGGCGACCAGCAGTGGGCGCTCGGCGTCGTTGAGCATGGCGATGGCTTTTTCGGCCTGGACGCGGCTGGTGGTCGGCTTGGCCACCGGCAGCGGCTCGTAAGCGTCGATATCGAATTCGATCTCGGCCATCTGCACGTCGAACGGCAGGTCGATCAGCACTGGGCCGGGGCGGCCGCTGCGCATTTCATGGAAGGCACGCTGGAAGGCGCGCGGTACCTGGCCGGGCTCCATGACCGTGGTGGCCCATTTGGTCACCGGGCCGACGATGCTGGTGATGTCGACTGCCTGGAAGTCTTCCTTGTGCATACGTGCACGCGGCGCTTGCCCTGTGATGCACAGAATCGGGATGGAGTCGGCCGACGCCGAGTACAGGCCGGTGACCATGTCGGTGCCGGCCGGGCCTGAGGTGCCGATGCACACGCCGATATTGCCGGCATTGGTACGAGTGTAACCCTCGGCCATGTGCGAAGCGCCTTCGACATGACGGGCCAGGACGTGATCGATGCCACCGAGTTTCTTCAGTGCGGCATACAGGGGGTTGATGGCAGCGCCGGGGACGCCGAACGCGGTATCGACGCCTTCACGGCGCATCACCAGTACGGCTGCCTCGATTGCTCTCATTCTGGCCATTATCTTGTGCCTCTTTTGTTATCAGATTGTATACAAAACACCTGGCTAGGATTCTATGCAGGCCATGACTTCGCGGTCAACAATTTTTCCGGTGCAGCCTGTCGCCTGGGCCAAATTCTTTTGAAACGCCCGTTTGACGGGGCTGGCAGCGCAGACAAAGAGGTGTGTTGCGATAACTGTATACAATAAAAAATAATATTGTATGTAGTAGTTGAATTTTTTGTTTCTGGTGGGATAGTGAAGGTGAGCTTTGGATTGCCCAGGGCTGTCGGCGTGCGCAGTGCCGGCTTCGCTACGGGTGTTTCGTTCCCTTTGTCACTTCAGGAGTCATCACCATGAGCCACTTGAACCTGCAAACCGCCAATGCCATCGGTAACCGCGCGCTGGCCGTGGGGCGCGAGATAAAGGCGGCGCCGCTGACCGTCGCGGTACTGGATGCTGGCGGGCATCTGATTTGCCTGCAGCGCGAGGACGGCGCCAGCCTGCTACGCCCGCAGATCGCCATCGGCAAGGCCTGGGGCGCGCTGGCCCTGGGCAAGGGCTCGCGCCTGATCGCTGCCGACGCACAGCAGCGCCCGGCCTTTATCGGGGCGGTGAATAACCTGGCTCAAGGCAGTCTGGTACCCGCGCCGGGCGGGGTATTGATTCGCGATGAACGCGGCGAAGTGATCGGCGCCGTCGGCATCACCGGCGACACCTCGGACATCGATGAGCAATGCGCGGTGAGTGCGCTGGAGTCGCTCGGCCTGAAGGCGGATGCCGGGGTGTAGGGTGTGCCGTGCGCACCGGCTTTACCGCCGGTGCGCCCTATGCCCCGGATTGCATCCGGGCTGCGGCCCGTAGGGTGCGCCGCGCGCACCGACTTATGACGCGGACGTTCGGGAAGCCTTTGGTGCGCACGGCGCACCCTACGATGGTCAGCCGCTAGACGCTGCTGACCAATTCGGACGCCGTCGACGGCGCCGGGGCGACTTCGCAGCCCTTGAGCACCAGGCGGATGATGGTCTGCGCCGCGGCTTCGTAATCGGCGTCGTCCAGGCTGGCCTTGCCGGTGACGGTGGAAATCTGCCAGTCGAAGTCGGCGTAGGTCTGGGTCGCGGCCCAGATGCTGAACAGCAGGTGGTGTGGGTCGACTTTGGCCATCAGGCCCTGGTCGATCCAGCGCTGGATGCAGGCGATGTTGTGTTTGGCCTGGTCGTTGAGCTGTTCGGTCTGCTCCGGCGACAGGTGCGGGGCACCGTGCATGATCTCGCTGGCGAATACCTTGGAGGCATGCGGCAGCTCGCGGGAAATACGAATCTTCGAGCGGATGTAGGCGGTCAGTACCTCGCTCGGGTGGCCCGGCTGGTTGAAGGGCGCAGAGGCGGCCAGCAGCGGCTCGATGATGCTTTCCAGGACCTCGCGGTAGAGGTTTTCCTTGGACTTGAAGTAGTAGTAGACGTTGGGCTTGGGCAGGCCTGCCTTGGCCGCAATGTCACTGGTCTTGGTGGCGGCGAAGCCCTTGTCGGCGAACTCTTCGCTGGCTGCGCGCAGGATGAGCTCTTTGTTACGCTCGCGAATGCTGGTCATAAGGCCCTGTGGTTTGCTCTGCCGCCGGGCGGCGGTCGGGCATGGTAGCACCGGCTTTGCGCGAGGCTCAAGCCAGAGGCCACGGGCTGCTCAGCGCTTAACTGACTCTTGGGTCAAATTTCTGTATACAAGAATTCGCTTTTCTGTTTCTATCGCGCACAGCGTTATCCATGACAAAAAGTCTCGGCGCGTGACGCTGCAGGAGACCCACCGTGAATACCCATCAGCTCGTCGACCCATTCGGTCGGCGCATCACCTACCTGCGTTTGTCGGTGACCGATCGCTGCGATTTTCGCTGCACCTACTGCATGAGCGAAGACATGCAGTTCGCGCCGCGTGCGCAGATTCTCAGCCTGGAAGAACTCTACGCCGTGGCCGATGCCTTCATTGGGCTGGGCGTGCGGCGTATTCGCATCACCGGCGGCGAGCCATTGGTACGCAAGAATCTGCTGAGCCTGTTGCAGCGCCTGGGTGAGCGTGACGAGCTGGATGACCTGGCCATTACCACCAATGGCTCGCAACTGGCGGAGATGGCCGCGCCCTTGCGCGCAGCCGGTGTGCGCCGGCTGAACATCAGCCTGGATTCCCTGCAGCGCGAGCGCTTCGCCGCCTTCACCCGGCGCGACAAGCTCGCCCAGGTGCTGGCTGGCATCGACGCCGCGCGTGTCGCAGGCTTTGACAGGATCAAGCTCAACAGCGTGGTGCAGAGCGGGCGCAACGACGACGAGGTGCTGGATCTGGTCGAGTTCGCCATCGAGCGCGGCCTGGATATCAGCTTCATCGAGGAAATGCCGCTGGGCAGCGTGGTCAGCCACAGCCGCGAGCAGACCTTCTGCTCCAGCGACGAGGTGCGCCAGCGCATCGAGCAGCGCCATGCGCTGGTGCGTAGCAGCAAGGTCACCGGTGGGCCGTCGCGCTACTGGCAGGTGGTCGGTACGCAGACCCAGGTGGGGTTCATCTCGCCGCACAGCCACAACTTCTGCGGCGACTGCAATCGTGTGCGGGTCACCGCCGAGGGCAAGCTGGTGCTCTGCCTCGGCCACGACAACGCGCTGGATCTCAAGCGCCTGCTGCGCGCCCATCCGGGCGACGGCGAGCGCCTGCGTCAGGCGCTGATCGAGGCGTTGCGTCTGAAGCCCGAGCGGCACCACTTCGCCACCGACGAGCAGGTGCAGGTGGTGCGCTTCATGAGTATGACCGGCGGCTGAGCCGTCTGATCGGATTCCATAACAACAATAAGGAGGCTTTCAATGAAGCCCGTTCGTCTGTGCCTGTTTTCCACCATCGTGCTGACGCCCGCTGCCCTGGCGCAGACCTATGTGGTTGGCGTCGAGGACCTGCCATTCGCCCCGCACTACAACCTTGATGGCGAAGGTCAGTACCGTGGCTTCGCTCGTGAGGTGCTGGACGCTTTCGCCGTCGATAGCGGGGTTAGCCTGAGCTACAAGGCGCTACCCGTGGATCAGTTGCTGCCGGCCCTGCAGCGTGGCGAGATCGATCTCAAGTATCCCGACAGCCCGTACTGGGCCGGCGCGCAGAAAGCAGGCATGACCTTGCACTACAGCCAGGCGGTGGTCGATTACGTCGACGGCGTGCTGGTGGCGCCGCAGCGCCAGGGGCAGGCGCGGGAGAACATCCGTCGTCTGGCCATGGTGCAGGGCTGGACACCACGTGGATACGAAGATGCCATCGACAGTGGGCAGATCCAGCTGAGCTACAGCGACGACCTGCGCCAGATGATTCGCCTGGCCTTGAAGCAGGACACCGATGGCGCCTACTTCAACGTGGTGGTGGCCACCCATTATCTGGACAACATCCGGGCGCGACCGGGCGCTTTGGTCTTTGATCCCAAGTTGCCGCATACCCGCGGCAGCTTTCACCTCTCCAGCGTTCGTCATCCACAGCTGATCGCGCGTTTCGATCGCTTTCTTGCCGAGCGCTCGGCTCAGGTTGCCGCTCTCAAGGCGAGCTATCGCGTCGAGGCCAATCTCGATAGCGACTACATCGGTCTGGAACAGTGGAAGGTGGACTTTCTCGAACGGCAGAAAGAAAAAGCCGGCGCACAGGCGCCGGCTTCGTCTCGTCCGTGATCGTTCAGATACTGGCGTTGGCGCGTTTCAGCGCCTGCGCCTGGCCGTGCATCAGACCGTAGTGCAGTAGCGCGCCGAGCAGGGCGCCGAGCAACCAGGAATAGCCCGACAGCTGGCTAAGAACGGGCGCCCACACCGAGGCGACGGAAAACACCGAGGCGATGGCAAAGGCGATCAGCGCCTTGCGGTTCCAGCCGCCGTCGAAGTAGTAAGCCGAGCCGACCTCGGCGCTGAACAGCTGCTGCAGATCGAGCTTGCGCCGGCGTACCAGGTAATAGTCGACGACGATGATGCCGTACAGGGGCGCCAGCACGGCGCCCAGGGTGTCGACGAAGGCGGCGATGCCGACGTTGCTGATGAAGGCGACCCACAGCGCGCCGATGAAGAAGGCGATGCCGGCGGTGATGAAACCACCGGTGCGCGCACTGATATGTGCTGGGGCCAGGTTGGCCAGGTCATACGCCGGCGGGATGAAGTTGGCCACCAGATTGATGCCCACGGTCGCGGCGAAGAAGGTCAGCGCGGCGATGATGGTCAGGGTCAGGTTGTCTACCCGGGCAACGATATCGGTCGGGTTGGTCAGCGTCTCGCCGAATACCACCACGGTGCCTGCAGTGATCACCAAGGCGATCAGCGAAAAGATCGCCAGGCTCACCGGCAGGCCGAGGAAGTTGCCGATGGTCATCTGCTTCTCGCTTTTGACGAAGCGGGCGAAGTCGCCGTAGTTGATCACCACGGCGGCGAAGTAGGCGACCATGGTACCGACCACCGCGAAGAAGGCGGCCACCGGGCCGGCCTTGTACTCGCCCGTGCCACTGAAGATATTGCCCAGCTCGCTGAGCAGGCTGGGGCCGGCCTGATACCAGATCAGGCCCATCAGCGCGATCATCACCACATAGACCAGTGGCCCGGCCCAGTTGAGGAAACGGGTGATCCAGCTCATGCCGCAGACGAACAGACCTACCTGGAACAGGCAGACGATAACGTAGGACAACCAGCCGATGGCGGTCAGTCCCATGTATACGGCCGGGTCTTGCGGCTGCAACAGCGAGTTGAGCAGCAGGGCCACGGCGGTGGAGGCGAAGTAGGTCTGCACGCCGTACCAGAAGATAGCGACGATGCCACGCACCAGCGCAGGGAAGTTGGCACCGCGCACGCCCATGCTGGCGCGGGCGAACACCGGGAAGGGGATGCCGTACTTGACGCTGGGCTTGCCGGTCAGCTGCACCAGGCCCATGACGATGCAGCCGGCGAGGACGATACCGGCCAGCACTGCCCAGCCATTGAGCCCGTAGGAGATGAACAACGTGGCTGCCAGGGTGTAGCCGAACAGGCTTTGAATGTCGTTCGACCAGACGTTGAATATCTCGAACCAGCCCCAGGTGCGCTTCTCGGGAGCCAGGGGGGCGAGATCCTCGTTGTGTAATGAGGGATCGATGTTCTTGATGCGAAAATCTTCGGTGTTGGACATGGACAGCTCCCAGTTTTGTTCTTGCGCCGCGGCGGCGTATGAGGAGATTTGTCTGCAGGTTCCGTTCCGATTTTGTATTCGCGTCATGACTGAGTCGATGTATACAGCCATTTCGACAGTGTTTCGGTAGGAACCTGTTTGTCTTGTACACAGAAAATCCGTTGCTGAATATGGCTTTCGGACAAATTGCACACAAAAAATAGAAATATTGTGATCAAAAACTTGACCTTGCGGTCAGTTGCATGCTTGCAAGTCGTTGATGAAAAACCCGGATAGGCAACTGGCTTGTGCACCGATGCGGTGCCAGATCTGATTCGAGTGGGTCGGCTTGGTGCGCGCGGCGCACCCTACCTGGGTGCGCATCCGTAGGGTGCGCCGTGCGCACCAGCCTTTCCGTTCGGCGCAAAGAAAAAGGGGGAAGGGCGCGAGCGCCCATCCCCCTTTTTACCCGGCCGCTGTCCCTACCCGACGTCGGCCAAGTGCGTTGCGGCAGCGGTCAGAAGTGATACTTGACCAGTGCCTGCACAGCCGTCTGGTCGAAACGATCGTCCGACCCATCCACCGGTTTCACGCCGTACTTGGCGCGCCACATGTTGATCTCGGTGCCCACGTAGAGCTGGCGTTCCTTGCCGAACAGGGCCTTGCCCGCATCCCACTTGACCTGGATCGAGGAGCCGATCGAGGTCTGGGTGCCGGCGTCACGCGACGGCGAACGCCAGTCGAGGAAGCCGTCGACGGCGAAGTCCTGGTCGCCGAGGCTGAACGGGTAAGCCGCGCTGACGGTCAGCTGGGTGGCGTAGCCGTTGCTGTCACTGTCGGCGAAAAAGGTGTGGTTGTTGATCTTCACCTGATACAGGTTGGTCTTGAAGTAGGTGAAGCCGGGCACTTCCCAGTCCAGGCCGACACCGTACAGGTAGTTCTCCGGGCCTGGGCCGCCTTCGCCTTTCTCGTAGGTGAAGGCGGCGAACACGTCCTTGATCGGGCCGGCGGCCAGCTTCTGCCCGGTCAGCCAGCTCAGGCTGATGCGCGGGGAGAACTCCATGTAGTAGAAGGAATTCTTGTCATGCTGACGGAAGGTGCCGTTGTCGAAGCTGCCGCGCGACTGCACGTTGTCGGCGCGGACATAGTCGAGGAAGTAGAACACGTCGCCCCAGGCCCAACCACTGGCGTGCTCGAAGGTGAAGGTGGTCTGGGTACGCTGTTCTTCGCCGTTGAAGTTCATGCGCTGGAAGTTCTCGCCGTACAGATAAGACAGGCTGTTGTCCTGCCAGTAAAGCAGGTCGCCAGCGAGTGCCTGCTGGCCGGAGAACAGTCCGGCTGACAGGGCGAGGCAGTGGGGCAGATGCTTGAGTTTCATCGGTTTTCCTTATTGTTGGAGTGCAAGCGTGCGTCTCCCGGCGGCGTGCCGCCGGGAGTTGGGTCTACACCAGGGGTCAGCTCGGTCGGGCTGCCGGGTCGAGGTCGCGGCTGAGGGTCTTGAGGCTGTTGTCGTCGATGGCTGCATCGTCCGGGCGGTTCTGCAGCACGGTGTGCAGGTGCGCCTCGGGGTCGTAGTCATCTTCCTCGACTTCGTGGCTCTCGTCGGGCAGGAAGATGTTCAGCGCGATGGCACTGAAGGCGCCGATGGTGATGGGAGAGCCGAAGATGTTCTTCAGTACGTCCGGCATGTGCGAGAGCACGTCCGGTACGCCGGCTACACCCAGGCCCAGGCCCAGGGAAATGGCCACGATCAGGACGTTGCGGCGGTGCAGGCCGGCTTCGCTGAGAATCTTGATACCGGCCACCGCGACGGTGCCGAACATGATCAGGGTGGCGCCACCGAGCACCGGCTTGGGCATCAGCTGCAGCACCGCGCCGACCACCGGGAACAGGCCCAGCAGCACCAGGATGCTGGCGATGTAGAAACCCACATGACGGCTGGCCACGCCGGTGAGCTGGATCACCCCGTTGTTCTGGCTGAAGGTGGTCATCGGCAGGCTGTTGAACATGGCGGCGACCGCCGAGTTGCAGCCATCGGCCAGCACTCCGGATTTGATCCTGCGCATGTACAGCGGACCCTTGACCGGCTGTTTGGAGATGATCGAGTTGGCGGTCAGGTCGCCTGCGGTTTCCAGCGGGGTGATCAGGAAGATCACGGCAATCGGCACGAAGGCGATCCAGTCGAAGCCGAAGCCGTATTTGAACGGTTGCGGCACGCTGATCAGCGGTACCTCGGCCATGTTGGCGAAGTCCACCCTGCCGGTGAACCAGGCCACTGCGAAGCCCAGGGTCAGGCCGATGATCACCGCAGAAAGGCGCAATACCTGCGAGGACGCGCGGTTGAGCACGACGATGGTGCCCAGCACCAGGCCGCCGAGGGCCAGGTGGTGCAGGGCGCCGAGGTCCGGCGCGCCATAGCCGCCGGCGAGGTCGGTCATGCCCACCTTGATCAGCGACAGCCCCATCAGGCAGATGATGGTGCCGGTCACCACCGGTGTGATGACCTTGCGCAGCTTGTTGATGAACTGACTGAAGGCAATCTCGACGAAGGCGGCGCAGAAGCAGATGCCGAACAGCGTAGCGAGTATCTCCTCCTCGCTGGCGCCACGGCCCTTGACGATGAAGCCGGCGCTGAGAATCACGCTGAGAAAGCCGAAGCTGGTGCCCTGCAGACACAGCAGGCCGGAACCAATAGGGCCGATGCGTTTGGCCTGGACGAAGGTGCCGAGGCCGGAGACGAACAGCGCCATGCTCACCAGATAAGGCACATGGGCGCCGAGGCCTAGAGCACTGCCGACGATCAGGGTAGGGGTGATGATGCCGACGAAGCTGGCCAGCACATGCTGCAGCGCCGCGAAGATGGCCGGGGCGAAAGCTGGCGTGTCGTCCAGCTGATAGATCAGGTCGCTGTTGCCGACGGGCGCAGCTGGGGCTTGGGTGTTGCTGTCTGTGGTCATGTCATAGCCTGCCAGTTGTTTTTATATGGTCATGGGCTTACACGAGGCTTCACGGCACCTCTGCTCCGATCAATCGAAAATTGTCCGATCGGTCAGGATGTGCCGACTATACAACTTGTGGACATGGTTAAAAACAATTTATTTATGGATTGTGCACAAAAACTGAACCGCCGGTCAGCTTACGCTGCCGGCGGTTCATGGGTGTAAAAAGATGTCGCGCCCACTCATGGGCGCGACATGTGTGGCAATCAGTTGATCTGAGCGCCTTTGGCGATCCAGCTGCCAATCATGTCGCGTTCGTCCTGGGTCATCTGGGTGATATTGCCCAGCGGCATGATCTGCGTGGCCACGGTTTGCGCGTGGATCTTCGCTGCCTGCGCTTTCATCTGCTCGGGGGTGTCGAGCATGAAACCGGCCGGTGCGGTGCTGAACATCGGGCTGGTGGGGCTGGACGAGTGGCACACGGTGCAACGCTCGTGGATCACGCTTTCGACTTGGGCAAAATCGGTGCTGGCAGCAGGTGTCGCGCTGTCAGCGGCAGTGGTTGAATCCTCGCTGGCATCGGCTTTTGCTTGGGTTTCCTCTGCAGCAGGCTCGCTGGTAGTGGAGGGGTTGCCAGGGCGGCCGGTAGCAGGAACGGGAGCGTACTTGATCGCCGGGGCTTGAGCCGTTGCCGGTGCGCTGACCGATTTCGTTTGCGGGCCGGTGACGTAAGCCAGGCAGATCATGCCCAGGGCTGCGGCCGGCAGGGTCCAGACGTACTTGCTGCTGTCGTGGCGGGTGTTGAAGTAGTGACGTACCAACACCGCCAGGATCGCGATCCCGGCCAGGATCGCCCAGTTGTACTGGCTGCCGTAGGTGCTCGGGAAGTGGTTGCTGATCATGATGAACAGCACCGGCAGGGTGAAGTAGTTGTTGTGGCGCGAGCGCAGCAGGCCCTTGGCCGGCAGCAGCGGATCGGGCGTGGTGTTGGTTTCGATGGCCTTAACCAGCGCGCGCTGGGCCGGCATGATGGTGAAGAACACGTTGCCGACCATGATGGTGCCGATGATCGCACCGACATGAATGTACGCCGCGCGGCCGCTGAAGATCTGGCTGAAGCCATAGGCGGCGGCGATGATCAGCACGAACAGTACGGCGCCGAGCAGGGCGGGGCGTTTACCCAGCGGCGAATCGCACAGGAAGTGGTAGATCACATAGCTGAGCGCCATGGAACCGAGGCCGATGGCGATGCCCATTGCCGGGGACAGCTCTACGCCCGGCTTGACCAGGTACAGGCTGGGGTTGAGGTAGTACACCACCAGCAGCAGGGCGACGCCCGACAGCCAGGTGGCATAGGCCTCCCATTTGAACCAGTGCAGGTTCTCCGGCATTTTCGGCGGAGCCAGCTTGTACTTTTCCAGGTGGTAGATACCGCCGCCGTGAATCGCCCAGAGGTCGCCCGACAGGCCCTCGCGTGGGTTGCTCCGGTTGAGGTTGTTCTCCAGCCAGACGAAATAGAACGATGCGCCGATCCAGGCGATACCGGTGATCATATGGATCCAGCGGATGCCCAGGTTTAGCCATTCGGTGAAATGTGCTTCCACGATCTGTACCTCTTTCCCGGGGGAGGCACGCCAGCCCCGGGCTTCTCTTATTGGTGGGGGTTGAGGAGAAGGAGCTCGTCCTCATTGAAGAAATGCTCATCGCAGTTGTTGCCGGAACCACTGCGATCAACCACCAGGAAGTCATCCCGCTTTTCGATCGTCAGCACCGGGTGGTGCCAGACGCCGCGATGGTAATTGATGCCCTGCCTGCCATTGCTTAGGAAGGCACGGACGGACCCTGATACAGGTACATCGCCAACTGGCGCGACCACGATCAGAAAGGGGTTGCCGAGCAGCGGAATGAAAGCCTGGCTGCCCAGCGGATGGCGTTCCAGCATGCGGATGGTCAACGGCATCTCGAGCGACTCGGCGCTGAAGATGCTGATGATGGCCTGGTCCTCCGGCTGTGCGGTCTGCACCGTGGCCAGCTTGTGATAGCGGCGGGTGGAACCGTTGTTGATCATGAAGAAGTCGCTGCCGTCGGTTTCGATCACGTCACCGAAAGGGGAGAAGGTTTCTTTGCTCAGGGGCTCGATGGTCAGGCTACGCATGGCTGTTCTACTTGTTCTGTTCGGGTGGGGGACTGCAGCGCTTACAGCTGCTGCAGGCGGAACATGGCGATCTTGTTGATCTCGGCCAGGGCGGTGGTGAACTCCTGCTCCGGCGTGTTGTGAATACGCTCCTCGAAGGCGGCCAGGATCTGGTGGCGGTTGCTGCCCTTGACGGCCTTGATGAAGGGGAAGCCGAACTTGGCCTTGTAGGCGTCGTTGAGTTCGGTGAAACGGGCGAACTCCTCGGCGGTGCATTCGTGGATGCCTGCACCGGATTGCTCGGCGGTGCTGGAGGCGGTCAATTCGCCACGTACTGCAGCCTTGCCGGCCAGGTCCGGGTGCGCGTTGATCAGTGCCAGCTGCGCCTCATGACTGGCGGACAGGAGGATATCGGCCATGCGCTGTTGCAGGCTGTCGATGTCGTCCACGCTTTCGTCCAGGCCGAGGTCATAGGCTTTCTCGGCGACCCAGGGCGAGTGCTCGTAGATGTCGGCGAAGGCGGCAACGAAGGCCTCGCGGCTGAGCTGGGAAGGGGTAAGGGTCTGGAAACGGCTCATGGGCGGTTCTCTTGTTCGGTCGCGCGGAAGGGGTGGGTGGCATGCCAGTGCTTGGCGATGTCGATGCGGCGGGCGCACCAGACCTTGTCGTGGCTTTTGACGTAGTCGATGAAGCGCGCCAGCGAGGCGAGGCGCGCAGGGCGGCCGAGCAGGCGGCAATGCATGCCGATCGACAGCATTTTCGGTGCGCCGGCTTCACCCTCGGCGTAGAGCACATCGAAGGCATCCTTGAGGTATTCGAAGAAGTCGTCGCCCTTGTTGAAGCCCTGTACCTGGGTGAAGCGCATGTCGTTGGTGTCCAGGGTGTAGGGGATCACCAGGTGCGGTTTCTCTGTGGTGCTGGCCGGGTCCCAGTAGGGCAGGTCGTCGTCGTAGGTGTCGGAGTCGTAGAGGAAACCGCCTTCCTCGCGCACGATGCGTCGGGTGTTCGGGCCCAGGCGCCCGGTGTACCAGCCCAGCGGGCGTTCACCAGTCAGCTCGGTGAGAATACGGATGGCCTCGAGCATGTGCTCGCGCTCGGTGGCTTCGTCCATGTTCTGGTAGTCGATCCAGCGATAGCCATGGCTGCAGATCTCATGCCCGGCGGTGACCATCTCGCGGATCACCTCGGGGTGACGCTGGGCGGCCATGGCCACGGCGAAGATGGTCAGCGGGATGTCGTGCTTCTTGAACAGGTTGAGCAGGCGCCAGACACCGGTGCGGCTGCCGTACTCGTAGAGCGACTCCATGCACAGGTTGCGCTGACCCTGCAGTGGCTGAGCAGCGACCATCTCGGAGAGGAAGGCCTCGGACTCCTTGTCCCCGTGAAGAATGTTGCGTTCACCGCCTTCTTCGTAGTTGAGCACGAAAGACAGGGCGATGCGGGCATCGCCCGGCCAGTGCGGGTGGGGAGGGTTTGCGCCGTAGCCGATCAAATCGCGTGGGTAATCAGCGTTCACTGCAGTCTTCCTATCTGGAACGTTGCGGTCTCTGCGTGCCGGGTAATCGACGGCTACGCGACCGGGATGAGTAATTGTATACAAAGTTAGTTGCCGTTTGTAAATCGACTTTTCATCATTTTCTTCTCTGCGTGCCACAGCGAAAAAATTGCCGAGGTGGTCAGCAATGCGCGCTGGTTATGCCGTGGCTGCTGGCTGGTGATGATGTGAGCAGTGATCCGGTTTGGTGCATGGATAGCATTCCAATTGAATTTATTGTGTACAATTTATTGGAAAAATGTTTTATATTCGATCTGCGTGCTATCCTGCCACTGCGTCGGAGCACTGCGACGATCCGATTTCAACAGAGCAGAGGAGGTGTGGTGTTCGTAGGGCGCCAGGCGCCGCGGGCATCCGAGACCCATGGGACGTTTGACTACACATGTACTGGATGCCGCGCACGGCTGCCCAGGGAGTGACATCAAGGTCGAGCTGTACCGCGTCGAAGGCGCGCAGCTGGAACTGATCAACAGCGTTACCACCAACCACGATGGCCGTTGCGATGCGCCAGTGCTGCAGGGTGATGACTACCGCACAGGCGTCTACCAACTGCATTTCCACGCTGGTGACTACTACCGCGCCCGTGGCGTGAAACTGCCGGATATGGCATTTCTCGATGTTGTGGTCCTGCGCTTCGGCATCGATGCCGGCCAGGAGCACTACCACGTGCCGCTACTGATTTCTCCCTACAGCTACTCCACCTACCGCGGTAGCTGAGTGACTGGCGGGCCAGACGCCTGCCAGACGAATGCTTGTCACCCTCAGACTCGTTTGAGTCCTTACGCCCGCTCACACTGCGGGCTTTTTTTCGTCTGCGTGTAGGGTGCGCCGTGCGCACCGTAGCCCCACGTGGCACCGTGCAGCGCTTCGAAGCTGGTGCGCGCGGCGCACCCTACGAGCGAACCGTGGCCCGGATGAAAGTCGGGGCCGGCGATATGCTTGCGACGAGCTTGCCTGCCTGCGGTTGACGGGCCAAACGAAAAGCCCCGGCACAGGGCCGGGGCTTCGATCAGCGCGGGGTGTTTGCCGTCAGAGGAAGGCGAACTTGGCGATGAAGATCACGCACAGCACGTACAGGCTCAGCGAGACCTTGTCGCTTTGGCCGGTCAGCAGCTTCAGCGTCGCGTAGGTAAGAAAGCCCAGGGCGATACCGTTGGCGATGGAGAAGGTCAGCGGCATCATCACCACGGTCACGATGGCTGGGATGGTGTCGGTGTGGTCCTTCCAATCGATGTGCGCCATGCCGCTCATCATCAGCATCGCCACGTAGATCAGCGCGCCGGCGGTGGCGTACGCCGGGATCATGCCGGCCAGCGGGGCGAAGAACATCGCCGCGAGGAACAGCAGGCCTACGGTCACTGCGGTCAGCCCGGTGCGGCCGCCGGCGGCGACGCCCGAGGCGCTTTCCACGTAGCTGGTTACCGGCGGGCAACCGACCATGGCGCCCACCACGCTGGAAGTGGAGTCGGCTTTCAGTGCCTTGGACAGGTTGTGAATCTTGCCGTCTTCATCCACCAGGTTGGCGCGATGGGCCACGCCCATCAAGGTGCCGGCGGTGTCGAACATGTTCACGAAGAGGAAGGCCAGAATCACGCTGATCATCGCCACGTTGAACGCGCCGGCAATATCCATGGCCAGGAAGGTCGGCGCCAGGCTCGGCGGCATCGACACCAGGCCGCCGTACTCCACCAGGCCCAGGGCCCAGCCGATGGCGGTCACGCCGAGCATGCTGAAGAGGATGGCGCCAAACACGTTGCGATGGCTGAGCACGGCGATCAACAGGAAACACACGGCGGCGAGCAGCGCCGAAGGGTTACTGAACGAACCCATGGTCAGCAGGGTGGCCGGGCTGTCGACGACGATACCGGCGGTCTTCAGGCCGATCAGGCCGAGGAACAGGCCGACCCCGGCGCCCATGGCGAAGCGCAGGCTCATCGGGATGCTGTTGAGCAGCCATTCGCGGATCTTCGACAGGCTCATGATCATGAACAGCACGCCGGAGATGAATACCGCGCCGAGGGCGATTTGCCAGCTATAGCCCATTTCACCGACTACGGTGTAGGTGAAGAAGGCGTTCAGACCCATGCCCGGTGCCAGGCCGACTGGCCAGTTGGCGTAAAGGCCCATCAGGAAGCAACCCAGGGCTGCGCCGATGCAGGTGGCGACGAAGGCGGCGCCGTGGTCGATGCCGGCGCCGGCCATGATGTTGGGGTTGACGAAGATGATGTAGGCCATGGTGACGAAGGTCGTCAGGCCGGCCAGCAGCTCGGTCTTGATGGTGGTGCGGTGCTCGGTCAGTTTGAAGAAGCGGTCGAGCAGGCCACCTCTTGCCAGTTGATTCGCGTGTTGTTCTTGTTTGACGCTTTCCACAGCGGGTACTCCTCATCTCTCTTGTTGTGTACCGCCCAGAGCCTTGCGCAAGAACAATGCTCTCTGAGGCAGGCGGTGTTTTCGGTGGTGCTTCCTGGCTAAGTTGTTGACCTAGCGGTCAAGAAGTCACTCGAGCGCGATTATGCGGTTGTATACAAAAAATGCAATTAATGTTTTTAATGTTGCATTAATCGCACCAGTCGAACCTGCGGGTGGAAAAGCGGATGGATTTGGCGACAATCCCCTCAGGGATTTAAATAAAATGCTTATAAAACAAATGGATGGGATTCTTGCTCGATTGAGGACGACGCTCGATCGAGTGTCGTCTCGGCAGACTGGCTGGGTTCTTAGCCGCTAATGAACTGAGAGGACGGCTGTATATAAAGAAAGAATTTGTTGTTCTGCGCTCAGAGGTGGGTGATATGCGGGCGAGGGTCAGCTATGACGTCATACAACGAATGGTGTGATGGCTGATTGACTTGTGTACAATTGCCCGAATTTTTTTCTGATGTTTTTTCGCTCGGAGCTTGTCAGCTACCGGGTAGAACACAGTAGAGTCGCAGTGTCGCCGACTCTCATTGACGCGAGCCAGAATGAACGATCAATTGCAGCCTCTCAAGAAGCAGCCGCGCGTGGGCAAAAGCAGCCGCAGCGGGACTCAGGACGATGTCGTATATGCCCATATCTTCGATGCCATTCTCGAGCAGCGTCTGGCGCCCGGCACCAAGCTGAGTGAAGAGGCGCTGGGTGAGATCTTCGGCGTCAGTCGCACCATCATTCGCCGCGCCCTGTCACGACTGGCCCACGAGGGTGTGGTACTGCTGCGCCCGAATCGCGGTGCGGTAGTCGCCAGCCCGAGCGTCGAAGAAGCTCGGCAGATCTTCTATGCACGCCGCCTGGTCGAGCGCGCCATCACCGAACTGGCCGTCGAGCACGCGACAGCCGAGCAGCTGGCCGAGCTGCGGCAGATGGTCAAGGACGAGCAGGACAGTTTCTCCCGTGGTGATCGTGGTGCGGGTATTCGCCTGTCCGGCGAGTTCCACCTGAAGCTGGCCGAGGCCGCGCGCAATGCGCCGCTGGTAAGCTTCCAGCGCAGCCTGGTGTCGCAGACCTCGCTGATCATCGCCCAGTACGAAAGTGGCAGCCGCTCGCATTGCTCCTACGACGAACACAACCAGTTGATCGACGCCATCGAAGCGCGCGACGCTGAGCGTGCGGTGCACCTGATGATGCACCACATGGATCACATCGACAGCAAGCTCAACCTGGACGAAGAAAGCGCCTCGGACGACCTGCACGCAGTGTTCTCGCACCTGCTGCAGACCAAGAAGAAGCCCGGGCGCAGCGCTGCTAATCGCTGATATTCAACGTGTAACAAGAAAGCCCCGATGCTCGCGCCTCGGGGTTTTTCGATGTGGAGATGATGTGGCTGAGGCAGGGCGCGTTTGTGTAGGAGCGGCTTCAGCCGCGAAGCTGTCAAGCATGCTTACAGCCTGATCGCGGATAAATCCGCTCCTACGAAAGCGGTTAGACCGTCGGCCTCAGTCGCGCTGGTGCACCGACACGCCCGCGGCGAAGGTCTCTTTCACGGCGCGATCGTCACCGAGCATGGTCAGGGCGAACAGGCGTTCTTCCAGGCTCCGAGCCTGCTGCATGCGGTAACTGATCAGTGGCGTGGCGTTGTAGTCCAGCACCAGGAAGTCGGCGTCCTTGCCGGGCAGGAAGTTGCCCAGCTTGTCGTCCAGGTACAAGGCGTTGGCGCCGCCCAGGGTGGCCAGGTACAGCGACTTGAACGGGTCGAGTTTCTTGCCCTGCAGCTGCATGATTTTGTACGCCTCGTTCAGCGATTGCAGCTGGCTGAAGCTGGTGCCGGCGCCGACGTCGGTACCCAGGCCGACGCGCACCCCATGCGCCTCCAGCTTGTTCAGGTCGAACAGGCCGCTGCCGAGGAACAGGTTGGAGGTCGGGCAGAAGGCCACCGCCGAGCCGGTTTCGGCGAGGCGCTTGCACTCGTCGTCGCACAGGTGCACGCCATGGGCGAACACCGCGCGCGGGCCGATCAGCTTGTGGTGGTCGTAGACGTCGAGATAGCCCTTGCGCTCGGGAAACAGTTCCTTGACCCATTCGATTTCCTTGCGGTTCTCGGACAGGTGGGTGTGCATGTACAGGTCCGGGTATTCGCCCAGCAGCTTGCCGGCCAGCTCCAGTTGCTCCGGTGTACTGGTCGGGGCGAAGCGCGGGGTGACCGCATAGTGCAGGCGGCCCTTGCCGTGCCAGCGTTCGATCAATGCCTTGCTCTCGGCGTAGCCGATTTCTGCGGTATCGGTCAGGTAGTCCGGGGCGTTGCGATCCATCAGCACCTTGCCGGCGATCATGCGCAGGTTGAGCTTGTCGGCCTGCTCGAAGAAGGCGTCCACCGACTGCGGGTGCACGGTGCCGAACACCAGGGCGGTGGTGGTGCCGTTGCGCAGCAGTTCCTTGAGGAAGATCGCCGCCACATCACTGGCATGGGCCTTGTCTTCGAACTGCTGCTCGGTGGGGAAGGTGTAGGTGTTGAGCCAGTCCAGCAGCTGCTCGCCGTAGGAGGCGATCATGCCGGTCTGCGGGTAGTGGATATGAGTGTCGATGAAACCGGGGGTGATCAGCGCGTCGCGATGGTGCTGGATCTCCACGCCGGCCAGCTTCGGCAGCAGCTCGGCAGCTGCGCCGACCTGAGCGACCTTGCCGTTTTCGATCAGCAGGATGCCGTCCTCGAAATATTCGTAGGACTGCTCGACACCGACCGCGGCGGGGTCGGCGAGGCTGTGCAGAATGGCGGCGCGGTAGGCTTTGATGTTGGTGGTCATCTATTACGTCTCGATTGGGGCAGGCAGTGCGTAGGGTGTGCTGTGCGCACCACGGGCAATGCGGTGTTATCGGTGCGCGCGGCGCACCCTACTGGGCGCGCCGCGAATTAGGCAGAGTCAGGACCGGCGCGAGGCCGGCAGCAGCTTGGCGACGCTGGATTCACCCTTCTTAACGTCCTGACCAAAACTTGCGTTGTAAGTGGCGATCACCTCGCCGGCGATGGACACGGCAATTTCCACCGGTAGTTTGCCTTTCACTTCGGCCAGGCCCATGGGGCAGCGCATGCGCGCCATCAGGGTTTCTTCGAAGCCGCGCTCGCGCAGGCGGTGCTCGAACTTGACGCGTTTGGTCTTCGAGCCGATCAGGCCGTAGTAGGCGAAGTCGCCGCGTTTGAGGATCGCCGCGGTCAGCTCCAGGTCGAGTTGGTGGTTGTGGGTCATGACGATGTAGTAACTGCCGGGCGGCATGTTCTCCACCTCGTCGATCACTTCGTCACCCACGATCTTCTCCACGCCGGCGGGGATGTGCTCGGGAAATTCATTTTCCCGCGAGTCGATCCAGCGCACCTTGCACGGCAGGCTGGCGAGCAGCGGCACCAGTGCACGGCCGACATGGCCGGCGCCGAATACGGCGATCTGCGCCTGTGGCTGGCCCATCGGCTCGAACAGCAGCACGGTGGCGCCGCCGCAGCACTGGCCGAGGCTGGCGCCGAGAGAGAATCGCTCTAGGCGGGTGTCCTGGCTGCGCGTGGCAAGCATCTCGCGCGCCAGTTCCATGGCCTTGTATTCCAGGTGACCGCCGCCGATGGTCTCGAAGATGCGTTCGGCGGTGACCACCATCTTCGAGCCGGCATTGCGCGGCGTCGAGCCGCGTTCCTCGATGATGGTCACCAGAACGCAGGCTTCACCTTTTTGCTGCAGCTCGGCGAGGGCGCTGATCCAGCTCATTTGCTCAGCCTCCAGGAAGGCGTGGTCTGTCCCGGGCGCGGCAGGCGCCAGTTGCTCGGCGACGGATCGAGAATCGGCTCCGGCGCCGGGCGAGCGGGTGGATTATTCGGTTCGGTGTGTTTTGTCATTGTTGTACACCTGTTTAATTCGAACTACATGGCTGTTCACCCCTCTCCCATGAATGGGAGAGGGGGCCGATCGTGTTACGCCGGTTCAACCTCGGCAGCGCTGGCAGCCTTGGCCGTCGTCTTCAGCTTGCGCATCTGCTCCACACCCCAGAGCACGCGCTCAGGCGTGGCTGGGGCGTCGATCTGCGGTTGCACCTTGTAGTCGGCCAGGCTGGCCACGGCGTCCTTGAGGGCGCACCAGGCGGAGATGCCGAGCATGAACGGCGGCTCGCCGACGGCCTTGGAGTGGAACACGGTGTCTTCCGGGTTCTTGCGGTTTTCCACCAGCTTCACGCGCAGGTCGATGGGCATGTCGGCGATGGCCGGGATCTTGTAGCTGGCCGGGCCGTTGGTCATCAGCTTGCCCTTGGCGTTCCACACCAGCTCTTCCATGGTCAGCCAGCCCATGCCCTGGACGAAGGCGCCCTCGACCTGGCCGATGTCGATGGCCGGGTTCAGCGAGTCGCCGACGTCGTGCAGGATGTCGCCGCGCAGCATGCGGTATTCGCCGGTCAGGGTGTCGACCAGCACTTCCACGCAGGCCACGCCGTAGGCGTAGTAGTAGAAGGGGCGGCCGGCTGCCTTGTCGCGATCGTAGTAAATCTTCGGGGTGCGGTAGAAGCCGGTCGACGACAGCGAGACCTGGCCGAAGTAGGCCTTCTGGATCATCTCTTCGAACGACAGGAAGTGATCACGCACGCGCACCTGGCCGTTGCGGAATTCGACGTCTTCTGGGGTGACCTTGTATTCGCGTACGAGGAAGTCCACCAGGCGCTGCTTGATGGTCTCGGCCGCGTTCTTCGCCGCCATGCCGTTGAGGTCGGCGCCGCTGGAGGCCGCGGTCGGCGAGGTGTTGGGCACCTTGTCGGTGTTGGTGGCGGTGATCTGGATGCGCTCGATATCGACCTGGAACACCTCGGCCACCACCTGCGCCACCTTGGTGTTGAGGCCCTGGCCCATCTCGGTGCCACCGTGGTTGAGGTGGATCGAACCGTCGGTATAGATGTGGATCAGCGCGCCGGCCTGGTTGAGGAAGGTGGCGGTGAAGCTGATGCCGAATTTCACCGGGGTCATGGCCAGGCCTTTCTTCAGCACCGGGCTGTTGGCGTTGAAGGCGCGGATTTCTTCACGGCGTTTGGCGTACTCGCAGCTTTGCTCCAGTTCGGCGGTCATTTCGTGAATGACGTTGTGCTCGACGGTCTGGTGGTAGTGGGTGACGTTGCGCTCGGTCTTGCCGTAGTAGTTGAGCTTGCGCACTTCCAGCGGGTCCTTGCCCAGGCTGCGGGCGACGGCGTCCATCACTTCCTCGATGGCGACCATGCCCTGTGGGCCGCCGAAACCACGGTAGGCGGTGTTCGACGCGGTGTTGGTCTTGCAGCGGTGACCGTTGATGGTGGCGTTGCCGAGGAAGTAGGCGTTGTCCGAGTGGAACATGGCGCGGTCGACGATGGAGCCGGACAGATCCGGCGAGTAGCCGCAGTTGCCGGCCAGGTCCATCTCGATGCCGTGCAGCAGGCCGTCGTCATCGAAGCCGACGTCGTACTCGACGTAGAAGGGGTGACGCTTGCCGGTCATGCTCATGTCTTCCATGCGCGGCAGACGCATCTTGGTCGGCCGGCCGGTGAGATGGGCGATCACTGCGCACAGGCACGCCGGGCCGGCGGCCTGGGTTTCCTTGCCGCCGAAACCGCCGCCCATGCGACGCATGTCGATGACGATCTTGTTCATCGGCACGCCGAGCACTTCGGCCACCAGCTTCTGTACCTCGGTGGGGTTCTGCGTCGAGGTGTAGACCAGCATGCCGCCGTCTTCGGTGGGCATGACCGAGGAAATCTGGGTTTCCAGGTAGAAGTGCTCCTGGCCGCCGATATGCAGGGTGCCCTGCAGGCGACGCGGGGCGCTGGCCAGCTTGCTGGCCGAGTCACCGATGCGGTGGGTGTGGCTGGCGAGCACGAAATGCTTCTTGCGGTAGGCCTCGACGACGTCGAGCACCGGCTCCAGGTCTTCGTATTCGACGATGGCGGCCATGGCCGCCTTGCGCGCGGTTTCCAGACTGTCAGCGGCTACCGCCAGCACCACCTGGCCAACGTACTCGACCTTGCCGTCGGCCAGCAGCGGGTCGCCGGCGACCACCGGGCCGATATCCAGCTGGCCCGGCACGTCATCCTTGGTGATGGCGATGGCCACGCCCGGAAACTCGTAGCATGGGCGGGTGTCGATGCGCAGTATGCGCGCATGGGCGCGATCCGACTGGCGCGCGTAGACGTGCAATTGGTTGGGGAATTCCAGGCGGTCGTCGACATAGACCGCTTCGCCGGACACGTGCTTGTCCGCGCTCTCGTGCTTGACGCTACGGCCGACGCCGCTGGTCATGCCAGCGCGGAACAGGGCGGCCAGCTCTTCCTGGGATTTGTGTTCGATATGACTGGACATCTTCGTCTCCAAAAATCTCTGCGCTTAGGCGTAGGCCGTGACCCGGGTTTCGATCTCGGGCGACTGCTGCTCCAGGAAGAACTTGCGCAGCAGGTTCTGGGCAGTGAGCAGGCGGTATTCCTTGCTGGCGCGGAAATCCGACAGCGGGGTGAAGTCCTCACCCAGCGCTTCGCAGGCACGTTCGATCACGCCCGGATACCAGGCCGAGCCGACCAGAGCCGCTTCGCAGGCGCTGGCGCGTTTGGGGATGGCGGCCATGCCGCCGAAGGCAATGCGCGCTTCGGTGACCACGCCGTCGACGATCGTCAGGTTGAAGGCCGCGCAGACGGCGGAAATGTCGTCGTCCAGGCGCTTGGACACCTTGTAAGCACGGAACGCCTGGTTGGCCTGGGCGCGCGGCACGATGATCTTCTCGATGAATTCGGCTTCCTGGCGCGCGGTCACCTTGTAGTCGAGGAAGTAGTCCTGCAGCGGCAGGATGCGCCGCGTGTTGCCCTGGCGCAGAGCAATCTGCGCGCCGAGGGCGATCAGCAGCGGCGGGGCGTCGCCGATGGGCGAGGCGTTGCCGATGTTGCCGCCCAGGGTGCCCTGGTTGCGGATCTGCAGGGAGGCGAAGCGGTGCAGCAGCTCGCCGAAGTCCGGGTACTCGCGCGACAGCGCTTCGTAGCAGTCGGACAGGGCCGCGGCCGCGCCGATCTCGATGGCGCTGTCGGTCACCTCGATGCGCTTCATGTCTTCGATATGGCCGACGTAGATCATCACCGGCAGTTCGCGGTGAAACTGGGTGACTTCCAGGGCCAGATCGGTGCCGCCTGCCAGCAGGCGGGCTTCGGGGTTGGCGGCATAGAGGTCGGCCAGGTCGGCCACGGTCAGCGGCACCAGGCAGCGCTTGTCGCCACTGTTGAGCTCGGCAGTTTCACGCGGGGCGATGGCCTTGAGCTGGGCCGCGGTGTCGCTTTCGAAGGCATCGAACTGGTCCGGCTGCTTCTGGCAGCAGGCCTGCTCGGCGGCGTCGATGATCGGCCGGTAGCCGGTGCAGCGGCACAGATTGCCGGCCAGGGCTTCCAGGGTCTGGCCCTTGTCGTACCCCGTGGAGTTCTTCTGCAGGGCGAACAGCGACATGATGAAACCGGGGGTGCAGAAGCCGCACTGCGAGCCATGGCAGTCGACCATCGCCTGCTGCACGCTGTGCAGCTTGCCTTGATGCTTGAGGTCTTCGACGGTGATCAGTTGCTTGCCGTGCAGGCTGGAGACGAAGGTCAGGCAGGAGTTGAGGGTGCGATAACGAACGCGGTCGCCATCGAGCTCGCCCACCACCACGGTGCAGGCACCGCAGTCGCCGGAGGCGCAGCCTTCCTTGGTTCCGGTCTTGCCGACGTGTTCACGCAGGTAGCCCAGCACGGTGACGTTGGGGTCCAGGGCATGCTCGGTGCGCAGCTCCCGGTTGAGTAAAAACTGGATCAAGGACGACCTCCAGGCACTTTATTGTTATGAATCGGTTGGCTGGCCAGGTGATGCACGCACTGCAGGGCCCTGGCGCGGGCTGCCATGGGGTCAATCTAGAGTTTTCTGACTTTTGGGTCAACAAATATTTGACCCTGTGGTCAGCTGCTTGTCATGCAAATCGGTTATGAGGCCGCCATGCGTTCAGCGTAGCGACTTTCATGCCAGCGTAGGCGCTGCCAGAGGGTAGGGTGCGCCGTGCGCACCGTTGTTCACCTAAGCAGCAGGTGCGCACGGCGCACCCTACAAGGCCAAATCGCTGCATCAACAAGCAAATACGACATAGCCAAAACAAAACCCCGGGAGCCTGCGCTGCCGGGGTTGGGATGGGGAGGGCGGCTCAGGGCTTACGTCAGCTGCGACTCGCTTAGCTGATGTTCCTCGCCGGCGTAGTAAGCGCGGACCTTGGGATCCATCACCGCGCGCCACAGCGGTGGGAAGAGGGCGAGTACGATCATTCCGGCATAGCCATTGGGCAACTGCGGGCTGTCGTCGAAATGGCGCAGCACCTGATAGCGGCGTTTGGCATAGGCGTGGTGGTCGGAATGGCGTTGCAGGTGGAAGAGAAACAGGTTGGTCAGCAGGAAGTTGCTGTTCCAGGAGTGGTGCGCATTGGTGCGCTCGTAGCGGCCGTTGTCCAGTTTGCGCCGGTGCAGGCCGTAATGCTCGACGTAGTTGACGATCTCCAGCAGGGTAAAGGCGATAACCGCCTGGCCGAGGAAGAACAGCGCGCCGAGCGCGCCGAAGGCCAGGGTGAAACCCAGCAGGAACAGTGCGCTGATGGCGTACCACCAGATCAGCTCGTTGCGCCAATGCAGGACCGGTAAGCCGCGCCGCTTGAGACGCTCGGCTTCCAGCTTCCAGGCGTTGAGAAAGTTGTGCTTGTAGGCATGCGGCAGAAAGGCGTACAGGCTCTGGCCGAAGCGTGAGGAGGAGGCATCTTCGGGCGTCGATACATGCACGTGATGGCCGCGCACATGTTCGACCTTGAAGCCGGCGTAGCACACCGCTGCCAGCAGCAGGCCGCCGGCGTTCTGCTCCAGTTTCGGGTCCTTGTGGATCAGCTCGTGCGACACGGTGATGCCGATGGCGCCCATCACCGTGCCGACCGACAGCACCCAGCCGAGCTGGCCGACCCAGCTCCAGCCCTCGTAACTGGCGAATATCCAGCCGCTCCACACCAGCATCGCCAGCAGCAGCGGCACCGTGGCCAGACTCAGCAGTCGGTAGTAGCCCTGGGCTTCGAGGGCCGGCACTTCGTCGCACTCATCCGGGTTGGCCGGGTCGCGACCGACAATGAAGTCCAGCAAGGGAATCACACCGAACACCACGCTGATCACCAGCCAGGGCCAGGCGTCGGCGTGCGCGCTGCCCTGCGACCAGTAATAGCTGAGGGGGATGCCCAGTACCGGGATCAGCCAGATCCAGTAGCCGACCTTCTTCAGGGCGAGCATCCAGCGCGACGGCAGGCGTTCGAACATCGGATTCTCCAAGTCATTATTGTTCTGGGTTTTACCTCAGATTGTAGGACAATCCATTTTCGCGGCCAGACTTCCACGGCCAACCTTTAGAACGGAAAGTGCCCCGCGGGGACGCTTGGCGGGGTAACACCCTGTGTTACACTCGCCGCCAGATTTTCTTGCTCCCGCCCAGCCGTGGCGGGGCTCCCAGACTCGACCGCCTGCCCCTGGATCGACGCAAATAAGGAATGTCATGACGTTCAAGGCCCCGGACAGCCTCGCCGAGCAAATTGCCCATTACCTGGCCGAACGCATCATTCGCGGTGAGCTCAAGGAACGTGAGCGCATTCAGGAGCAGAAGGTTACCCAGGCCCTCAACGTCAGCCGTGGCTCGGTGCGCGAAGCGCTGCTGATTCTCGAACGCCGCCACCTGATCGTGATCCTGCCGCGCCGAGGCGCCCAGGTCAGCGAACTGACCCCGCACCACGTCACCAGCCTCTACGCACTGAGCATCGAGCTCTACATCATGCTGGCGCGCGCGGTGATCGAGCGCTGGAAGGTGGAGACCGACCTGGCGCCCTTCATCGATATCCAGCAGCGCCTGCTGGCCAGCCTGGAGCGTGGCGATATCGGCGCCTTCGTCGAGAACAGCTTCGACGTGATGCGTGCGGCCTTTCCCTTCGCCGACAACCCGTACCTGCAGGAAACCCTGGAGAACCTGCTGCCGGCCATCAGCCGCACCTACCACCTGGCGCTGGAGCGGCGCAAAGGCGAGATGGGCCAGTTCATGGGCACCTTCGCCAGCCTGCTGCAGGCGATCATCGCCCGTGACAACGAGCGTGCCCGCGAAGTGCTGCAAGCCTACGGTCAGCACAACTGCCAGCTGGTGCTGGCAACCCTGGCCGAGCGCTAAGCCCAGATGCGCCTGAAGAGCATCAAGCTGGCGGGCTTCAAGTCCTTCGTCGATCCGACGACGGTAAGCTTTCCCAGCAACATGGCGGCGGTGGTCGGGCCCAATGGCTGCGGCAAGTCGAACATCATCGACGCCGTGCGCTGGGTGATGGGTGAAAGCTCGGCGAAGAACCTGCGTGGTGAGTCGATGACCGACGTCATCTTCAACGGCTCCAACACACGCAAGCCGGTGACCCAGGCCTCCATCGAGCTGATTTTCGACAACAGCGACAACTCGCTGGTGGGTGAATACGCGGCCTTCGCCGAGATTTCCATCCGCCGTCGGGTGACCCGCGACGGGCAGAACACCTACTTCCTCAACGGCACCAAGTGCCGGCGCCGCGACATCACCGATATCTTCCTCGGCACCGGCCTGGGGCCGCGCAGTTACTCGATCATCGAGCAGGGCATGATCAGCAAGCTGATCGAGGCCAAGCCCGAAGAGCTGCGCAATTTCATCGAGGAAGCCGCCGGCATCTCCAAGTACAAGGAGCGCCGCCGCGAGACCGAAAACCGCATCCGCCGTACCCAGGAGAATCTGGAGCGCCTGAGTGACCTGCGCGAAGAGCTGGAGCGCCAGCTCGAGCGTCTGCACCGTCAGGCCCAGGCGGCGGAGAAATACCAGGAATACAAGGCCGAGGAGCGCCAGCTCAAGGCGCAACTGCTGGCCCTGCGCTGGCAGAGCCTGAACCAGCAGGTTGGCAGCCGCGAGCAGGTGATCGGCGATCAGGAAGTGGCCTTCGAGGCCCTGGTGGCCGAGCAGCGCAGCGCCGACGCCAGCATCGAGCGCCTTCGCGATGGCCATCACGAATTGAGCGAGCGCTTCAACCTGGTGCAGGGTCGCTTCTATTCCGTGGGTGGCGATATCGCCCGCGTCGAGCAGAGCATCCAGCATGGCCAGCAGCGCCTGCGCCAGTTGCAGGATGACCTGCGCGAGGCAGAAAAGGCGCGCCTGGAAACCGAGTCGCATCTGGGCCACGACCGCACCCTGCTGGCCACCCTCGGTGAAGAACTGGAAATGCTCCTGCCCGAGCAGGAGATGACTGCCGCTGCTGCCGAGGAATCTGCCGCCAGCCTGGAAGAGGCCGAGGCCGCCATGCATGGCTGGCAGGAGCAGTGGGACGGCTTCAACCAGCGCAGCGCTGAACCGCGTCGTCAGGCCGAAGTGCAGCAGTCGCGCATCGCCCAGCTGGAACAGAGCCTGGAACGCCTGGCCGAGCGTCAGCGCCGCCTGAACGAAGAATTGCAGCAACTGGCGGCCGACCCGGAAGACGCCGCCATTCTCGAATTGAACGAACAGCTTGCCGCTGGCGAGCTGGAGCACGAAGCGCTGCAACAGGCCGAAGAGCAGCAGGCCGAGCGCCTGCAGCAACTGCGCGAGGAACTGCAGCAGGCTGGCCAGGCCCAGCAGCAGGCGCAAGGTGAGCTGCAGCGCCTGAACGGCCGTCTGGCGTCGCTGGAGGCGCTGCAACAGGCGGCGCTCGATCCAGGGCAGGGCGCCGGCGAGTGGTTGCGCGAGCAGAACCTGCTGCAGCGTCCGCGCCTGGCTGAAGGGCTGCGCGTCGAGTCCGGCTGGGAGCTGGCGGTTGAGACTGTCCTTGGTGCCGATCTGCAGGCGGTGCTGCTGGACGATTTTGCCGGGCTGGACTTCTCCAGTCTGGAGCAGGGCGAACTGCGCTTGGCCAGCCCGGCTTCGGGCGGTGCGCGGCGTGCCGGCAGCCTGATGGACAAGATCGAGTCGAGCCACGACCTGTCGCCCTGGCTAGGCGGTGTGCGCCCGGTGGAATCACTGGAGCAGGCGCTGGCCGCCCGTGCGCAACTGGCGGACGGCGAAAGCCTGATCAGCCGCGACGGCTACTGGGTCGGCCGGCATTTTCTGCGCGTGCGTCGCGCCGCCGAGGCCGACAGCGGTGTGCTGGCTCGTGGCCAGGAGCTGGAGCGCTTGCAGTTGGAGCTTGAGGAACGTGAAGCAGCCCTGGCGCAACTGGATGAACGCCTGCTGGCGCTGCGCGACGAGCAACGTCTTCAGGAAGAACAGCGTGAGCAGCAACGCCGTCAGGGCCAGGAACTGGCGCGCCAGCTGAGCGAGCTGAAGGCAAAGCTGTCCGCCAGCCAGGCCAAGGCCGAGCAACTGGGCCTGCGTCGCCGCCGTTTGCAGGACGAACTGCAGGAAGCGGCCGAGCAGCGGGAGATCGAGCAGGAGCAACTGGGCGAGTCGCGTCTGCAGTTGCAGGATGCGCTGGATGCCATGGCCCTGGATAACGAGCAGCGCGAAAGCCTGCTGGCCAGCCGCGACAGTCTGCGCGAGCGCCTCGACCGTGTGCGTCAGGACGCGCGTCAGCACAAGGACCATGCCCATCAACTGGCGGTGCGCGTCGGCTCGCTCAAGGCGCAGCACGACTCCACCCGCCAGGCGCTGGAGCGTCTGGAGGTGCAGGCCGAGCGCCTGCATGAGCGGCGCGAGCAGTTGTCGCTGAACCTGGAAGAGGGCGAGGCGCCGCTGGAAGAGCTGCGCATCAAGCTCGAGGAATTGCTCGAGCGGCGCATGGCGGTGGACGACGAACTGCGTCAGGCGCGTTTGGCGCTGGAGGACGCCGATCGCGAACTGCGCGATGCCGAGAAGCGCCGCACCCAGGCTGAACAACAGGCGCAACTGCTACGCAGCCAGCTGGAGCAACAGCGCATGGATTGGCAGTCGCTCAACGTGCGGCGCAAGGCATTGGCCGACCAGCTCGCCGAGGACAACTACGACCTGCACGGGGTGATCGCCACGCTGCCGGCCGAAGCCAGCGAGAGCGCCTGGGAAGAAGAACTGGAGCGCATGGCCGCACGCATCGCCCGTCTAGGGCCGATCAACCTGGCGGCCATCGACGAGTATCAGCAGCAGTCCGAACGCAAACGTTATCTGGATGCGCAGGACGCCGATCTGGTCGAAGCGTTGGAAACCCTGGAGAACGTCATCCGCAAGATCGACAAGGAAACGCGCAATCGTTTCAAGGACACCTTCGATCAGATCAATGGCGGTTTGCAGGCACTCTTTCCAAAAGTTTTCGGTGGCGGCAACGCTTATTTGGAACTCACCGGCGAAGATTTACTCGATACCGGTGTGACCATCATGGCGCGGCCCCCGGGCAAGAAGAACAGCACCATTCATTTGCTCTCCGGTGGAGAGAAAGCATTGACTGCTTTGGCACTGGTGTTTTCCATCTTCCAGCTCAATCCGGCGCCGTTCTGCATGTTGGACGAAGTGGATGCACCGCTGGACGATGCCAACGTCGGGCGCTACGCGCGACTGGTCAAGGAGATGTCAGCCACGGTGCAGTTCATCTACATCACCCACAACAAGATTGCCATGGAAATGGCCGATCAGTTGATGGGGGTCACCATGCACGAGCCGGGTTGCTCGCGTCTGGTGGCGGTAGATGTCGAGGAGGCGCTGGCGATGGTGGAGGCGTGATGGCAGAGCGCCGCGAGATTAACTGAATACAGGCAAAACGTTATGTGGCTCCCTGTGTAAAGTTGCCTTTCGTCGTGCTAGCTTATTGCCCACTTTTGTTACACGCGGAAAACGTCAGACAGAACATGAAGTTGGCGCCGCGTTTTATAGTCGAGTTGTGATCCGGTTGATTGGATCTTTTTTTCACCAGAATTTTTAAGGGTCAGGTATTTCATGGAATTCGGTCTGCGCGAGTGGCTGATCGTTATTGGCATCATCGTTATCGCTGGCATTCTTTTCGACGGCTGGCGCCGTATGCGCGGTGGCAAGGGCAAGCTCAAGTTCAAGCTGGACCGTAGCTTCGCCAACATGCCGGACGACGACAGTGATCCAGATCTGCTCAGTACACCGCGTGTGGTGCAGCGCGACCACGAACCGCAGCTGGATGAAGACGATCTGCCGTCGATGACTGCCAAGGACCTGCCACGTCGTCCACGCAACGAGCCGCAACAGGGCGACCTCAATCTGGCTGTCGACGAGCCGGTGCCGACCTTGCTCAACCCGGTCGATGACGAACCCGTCGAGCCGAAGAAAACCGCCAAGCTGGCTGCCGATGCCGCACCGGTAGAAGAGGTGCTGGTGATCAACGTGGTCGCCCGCGACGATTTCGGCTTCAAGGGCCCGGCACTGCTGCAGAACATCCTCGAAAGCGGCCTGCGCTTCGGTGAGATGGACATCTTCCATCGTCACGAGAGTATGGCGGGTAATGGCGAGGTGCTGTTCTCCATGGCCAACGCACTCAAGCCGGGCACGTTCGATCTCGACGATATCGAAGGCTTCAGCACCCGCGCGGTGAGCTTCTTCCTCAGCCTGCCTGGCCCGCGTCACCCGAAGCAGGCCTTCGACGTCATGGTCGCGGCCGCGCGCAAGCTGGCCCACGAACTGGGTGGCGAGCTGAAGGATGACCAGCGCAGCGTGATGACCGCGCAGACCATCGAACACTATCGCCAGCGCATCGTCGAATTCGAGCGTCGGCAACTGACCCAGAAACGCTGACCCGTACACGAAGTCGAAAGAGAGCAGCCAAGGCTGCTCTTTTCGTTTGAGAGACCGAGCATGACCGACGCCGCCCAACGTATTTCCGAACTGCGCAACGAACTGGACGCGCACAACTACCGTTACTACGTGCTGGATGAGCCGAGCGTGCCCGATGCCGAGTACGACCGCCTGTTCCGTGAACTGCAGGCGCTGGAGGCCGAGCATCCGGAGCTGGTCACACCCGAGTCGCCGACCCAGCGTGTCGGCGGCGAGGCGCTCAGCGCCTTCGGCGAGGTGCGCCATGAGGTGCCGATGCTCAGCCTGGGCAACGCCTTCGAGGAAGACGACCTGCGCGCTTTTGATCGCAGTGTGCAGAACGGCCTGGGCGTTTCGAGCGGCGATCTGTTCGGCGGCGGCGCCGAAATCGAGTACAGCTGCGAACCCAAGCTCGACGGCCTGGCCGTCAGCCTGCGTTACGAGAATGGCCAGTTGGTGCGCGGTGCGACGCGTGGCGACGGCAGCACCGGTGAAGACATCACCAGCAACGTACGCACCATTCGCAACGTGCCGCTCAAGCTGCAGGGCGAGGGCTGGCCGCAGGTTCTGGAAGTGCGCGGCGAAGTGTTCATGCCCAAGGCTGGTTTCGAGGAACTGAATGCGCGGCAGGCCGAGAGTGGCGGCAAGACCTTCGCCAACCCGCGTAACGCTGCTGCCGGCAGCCTGCGCCAGCTCGACCCGAAGATCACCGCCAGCCGCCCGTTGGAGTTCTGCTGCTACGGCGTCGGCCAGGTCAGCGGCGAGCTGCCGGGTACCCAGGTGGCCATGCTGCAGCAGCTCAAGGCCTGGGGCGTGCCCATCAGTCGCGAACTGAAGCTGGCCAAGGGCGTCGAGGCTTGCCTGGATTACTACCGCGATATCGGTGAGCGGCGCATGAGCCTGGCCTATGACATCGATGGTGTGGTGTTCAAGGTCAACAATATCGAGGACCAGCAACAGCTGGGTTTCCGTGCGCGTACCCCGCACTGGGCCATCGCCCACAAGTTCCCGGCGCAGGAAGAGCTGACCGAGCTGCTCGACGTGGAGTTTCAGGTGGGCCGTACCGGTGCGGTCACGCCGGTTGCGCGCCTGAATCCGGTCAAGGTGGCCGGCGTCATGGTGGCCAACGCTACCCTTCACAACATGGATGAAGTGGCGCGCCTCGGCGTGATGATCGGCGATACGGTGATCATTCGCCGTGCTGGCGACGTGATCCCGCAGGTCATGGCCGTGGTGCCCGAGCGTCGCCCGGAGAACGCGCGCCCCGTGCATATCCCCGAGCAATGCCCGGTGTGCGGCTCGGCGGTGGAGCGCACGCAACTGGTCAAGCGCAGCAAGGGCAAGGAGTCGGTCAGCGAAGGTTCGGTGTATCGCTGCGTCGGTCGCCTGAGCTGCCAGGCGCAGCTCAAGCAGGCGATCATCCACTTCGTCTCGCGCCGTGCCATGGATATCGAAGGCCTCGGCGACAAGACCATCGAGCAACTGGTGGACGAGAAGCTGATCGCTTCACCGGCCGACCTGTACAAGCTGACCTTCGAACAGATCATCGGCCTGGAAGGCTTCGCCGAGGTGTCCAGCAACAAGCTGCTGAAGGCTATCGAGGACAGCAAGCGGCCGACCCTGGCGCGCTTCATCTATGCCCTCGGCATCCCCGATGTGGGCGAGGAGACTGCCAAGGTGCTGGCGCGCTCCCTGACCTCGCTGGAGCGTGTGCGTCAGGCGCTACCGCAGGTGCTGACCTACCTGCCGGATATTGGTCTGGAAGTTGCGCACGAGATCCACAGCTTCTTCGAGGATGAGCACAATCAGCAGGTGATCAGCGCCTTGCTGGGCGAATGCGGTCTCGAACTGCAGGAAGAGGGAGAGCTGAGCGCCGAGTTCTCGGCCGTCGCCACCCTTGGCGGCATGCTCGACAAACTGAACATTCCCTCTGTTGGCCCAGGCGCGGCGCAGAAGCTGGCGGAGCGTTTCGGCAGCCTGGAGGGCGTGCTTGGCGGCGATTGGCTGGACATGCGTCAGGCGCTGCCGGAGAAACAGGCCAAGGCTGTACGCGAGTTCTTCGACAATGCCGATAACGCCCAGCTCGCGCGCGCGATCGAGCAGCAACTGCGTGATTTTGGCATGCACTGGGAAAGCGAGAAGAAAGTTGCCGAAGGCCTGCCTCTGGCCGGCCAGACCTGGGTGCTCACCGGCACTCTGGAAGTGATGAGTCGCGACGTGGCCAAGGGCAAGCTGGAAAGCCTGGGCGCCAAGGTGGCCGGTTCTGTCTCGGCCAAGACCCACTGCGTGGTGGCCGGACCAGGTGCCGGCTCGAAGCTGGCCAAGGCCAGCGAGCTGGGGGTGAAGGTATTGGACGAAGCGCAGTTCCTCGACCAGCTCAAGGTCTACGGTATCGAGCCCTAGGGCGCTGTTCACGAGCAGAGCTCGCTCCTACAGAGACAGGCGAAGATACGCCGATCTTGTAGGAGCGGCTTCAGCCGCGAAATGACCGGTGCAGGGTAGCTCCAAGGCTCCCGGATTGCATCCGGGCTACGGTTCAGCGCAACGGTGGATCGATGGCACCTGATTCGCTTCCACCAGCGTCAGCTCGCGAAGCGCTGATCCAGATAGGCGATGATCGCCTTGGATTCGTACAGCCAGGTGCTCTGGCCGTTTTCCTCGATGCGCAGGCACGGCACCTTGATGCGGCCACCGTGCTGCTCCAGCGCCTGCCGGTGTTCGGCATCGTTCTTGGCGTCGCGCAGCTGCACTGGCAGGTTCAGGCGGTGCAGGCTGCGCCTGACCTTGACGCAGAACGGGCAGGCGTGGAACTGGTAAAGCGCCAGATTGGCCGTGGCGCGTTCGACCTCGGCTTGCGCCTCGGGGCTGCGCTTTAGCTTGCGCGGGCGGCTGATCCAGTCGGCGAACACGACCAACTGACCCAGGCCGATACGAAGGGCTTTGAGCAACATGTTTCTAACTCCTGAAATGCCGACGGCCGTTCACCGAAGTGAGCGGCCGCCGTCTGGGGCTTGGCTCAACGAACCAGATTGAGGAATTCTCCGCGGGTCGCCGGATTGTTGCGGAATTCGCCGAGCATCACCGAGGTGACCATGGAGGAGTTCTGCTTCTCCACGCCGCGCATCATCATGCACATGTGCTGCGCTTCGATGACCACTGCCACACCCAGTGCGCCAGTGACCTGCTCGACCGCTTCGGCGATCTGCCGGCTTAGGTTTTCCTGGATCTGCAGGCGGCGGGCGTACATGTCGACGATGCGAGCCACCTTGGACAGGCCGAGCACCTTGCCGTTGGGAATGTAGGCAACATGAGCCTTGCCGATGAACGGCAGCAGATGATGCTCGCACAGCGAGTAGAGCTCGATGTTCTTGACCAGCACCATTTCGCTGTTGTCGGAGCTGAACAGCGCGCCATTGGTGACCTCTTCCAGCGTCTGCTGGTAGCCACGGCAGAGGTACTGCATGGCCTTGGCGGCGCGCTTGGGCGTGTCCAGCAGGCCTTCGCGGGAAACGTCCTCGCCAAGCTGGCCAAGGATCGCGGTGTACTGTTGTTCCAGGGACATGGAAAATCCTGTTGGGTATCGAATGGGCGCAGGGTAGGGCGCCGACAGGGGCCTGGCAAGAGTGCCAGGTTCTCTGATTACTCGTCGCGACCATCCATCATGGTGCGCTTGAGGATGATATACACCGCGCCGGTGCCGCCGTGCTTGGCCAGGCAGGAGCTGAAACCCAGCACCTGCGGGTGCTGGCGCAGCCAGGTGTTCACATGGCTCTTGATCATCGGCTTGCGCCCATCCATGCGCACCGCCTTGCCGTGGGTGACGCGTACGCAGCGAATCTCCAACTTGGTGGCTTCGGCGAGAAACTCCCACAGCGTGTCGCGCGCCTTCTCGACGCTCATGCCGTGCAGGTCGAGGCTGCCGTCGAACGGAATCTGGCCCAGCTTGAGCTTGCGCATCTGACCGTCCTGCACGCCGTTGCCGGCCCAGTACAGCGGGTCTTCAGCGCCAACGTCGATGACGAACTGGTCGGACAGCCCGTCCACCTTGATCTCGCCCTGGCTGATGGTCGCAGCCTGGCGCAGGGTGTTGAACTGTTTACGATCAGTTTTGGGTTTGCCGGTATCGGCGCGGTCGTGCTTGATCGGCTTGACGCCGCGCAGCTCGGCCTGGAACAGGGAAAAGTCGTCGTCTTGCATCGGTGGCTCCGCGAAACAGGCTGGCATTTTACCCAAATGCCAGCCGTGTAAGCGTAGAAAGACGAATTTGTAGGAGCCAGCACTGATCCTGTCGGTGCAAAACATCGCTGGCACGCCAGCTCCTACAGTTGCACGCGCTGTGTTTTCGGGTGATCAGTCACGCTTCTTCATCAATGATGGCGACAGGCTCAGATCGCTGGGGCGACGCAGGCGTCTGCGGCAGCGACGCCAGAAGGCGATGCCGGCCCACAACAGGAACAGGCCGAGCAGCAGCAGGACGGTGGCCTCGCCAGTGGAGTCGTTGAGCGTACCCAGTACCGGCGCGCGGCCTGCCAGCGAGGCGACGCCCGCCATCGCCAGCAGAATGCCGAAGGCGGCGAGCAGGGCGCCCAGGCCGGCCCCGATACGCAGGCGCCAGTTTTTCGGCCGGCGCGGGCGCAAGCGGCGTGCATCGAAATCGTCGGACAGCTTCATTCCGATTTCCTTTGGCTTATCGCCGGTATGACCGGCTGGTCGTGTCCGGGTTCCGCAGCGCTGGCGATACTGCTACAGGTTTCACACCAGCGATTTGGCGTGTGGCACCAAAGTGGCGAAATTGTCGCCCAGCGCGATCATCTCGATACGATGTACCTCGGCGGCGGCAATCACACTGCCATCCGGTGCAGGCAGGTCGCGGGTAGCGCAGGCAGCATCGACCAGGGTGCAGCGGTAGCCATAGTCCTTGGCTGCGCGCACGGTGGTGCTGACGCTGGAGTGGGTCATGAAGCCGCAGACGATCAGATCGAGATGGCCGAGTGCTTGCAAACGATCATGCAACTCGGTACCGGCAAAGGCGTTCGGCAGGCGTTTCTCAACGACGATCTCGCCCGCCAGCGGGGCTGCTTCCGGCAGGTGGCGGCCACGTGGGCCGCTGGGGTCGAGGAGGCCGCCGGGAATGCCGAGGTGTTTGACGTGAACGATGTCGGCACCGGCACTGCGCGCTGCTGCCAGCAGACTGGCGATCTCTGCCAGTGCGGGGTCCAGGCCCGGCAGCGCGAGGACGCCGCTGCGGTACTCTTCCTGGGCATCGATGATCAGCAGGGTCGCATTGTTCAGGCTGGCCGGTGCGTGGCCACGACCGGTGAGCTGGAACATGGTTTGCGGATGGGACATCTCGGGCTCCTGGCTGATGGTGATGATGTGCCATTGTCCGCTTGCCAGGGCGCTCTGTGAACCTCTATCTGCGCCAAGGCTTGCTCGGTGCATTTTGCCGGAGCAGAATCGGAACTGCCCTGAAGGACTCAGGGTCGTACGCAAAAGGAGTTGCCATGTCACTTTTGTCGCAGTTTTCCCCGCATTTCTGGCTTTTGTTCTCCATCGCCGTGGCCATCGCCGTTCTGCGCGAGCTACGCCGTCCCGATGACGATGCACTGCGTAAGAAGCGCGAGCGCTCATGAACGCTCGTTAACCGGTCATTCATGCGCTGGCCACCCGCACTGGGCTAAACTTCCGCACTTTTCTTCCGGAGGCCGCCCGTGACCGCTCTCACTACCCGTTTACGTACCCTGCGTGATTACATCCGCTGGGCCGTCAGTCGTTTTCAGGCCGAGCAACTGTTCTTCGGCCACGGCACCGACAATGCCTGGGATGAAGCGCGTCAGCTGGTGCTCGGCGCGCTGCACCTGCCTTGGGAAATTTCCGACGCCTATCTCGATTGCCGTCTGGAAGACGACGAGCACGTTCACCTGCAGACGCTGCTCAAGCGCCGCATCGAGGAGCGCGTACCCACCGCCTACCTGCTCGGTGAGGCCTGGTTCTGCGGTTTGCCCTTCGTCGTCGATGAGCGCGTGCTGGTGCCGCGCTCGCCGATCGCCGAGCTGATCGATCGCCATTTCTCCCCCTGGCTGCCTACCGAGCCGGCGCGCATTCTCGATCTGTGCACCGGCTCCGGCTGCATTGGTATCGCCTGCGCCTACGAATTCCCCGAGGCGGAAGTGGTGCTGGGCGATCTATCGTTCGACGCGCTGGAGGTGGCCAACCTCAATATCGAGCGCCACGGCCTGGAGGAGCGCGTGTACTGCGTGCAGGGTGATGGCTTTGCCGGGTTGCCGGGGCAGCGTTTCGACCTGATCGTCTCCAACCCGCCCTATGTCGACGCCGAGGACTTCGCCGACATGCCGGCCGAATACCAGCACGAGCCGGAGATGGGCCTGGCCTGCGGCAATGATGGCCTGGATCTGGTGCGACGCATGCTGGCCGAGGCGGCCGATCACCTCACCGAGCGTGGCGTGCTGATCGTCGAGGTGGGCAACAGCCAGGTGCATGTCGAAGCGCTGTACCCGGAAGTGGATTTCACCTGGCTGGACTTCCAGCGCGGTGGCCATGGCGTGTTCCTGCTGGCGGCCAAGCAGTGCCGCGAGCATCAGCAACTGTTTCGTTCGCGCATCGAAGGTTGATACGCGGTGCGCTACGTTAGGTCGTGTGAGCCGCCAGGAGAGGCTGTTTACGATCTTTCGAGCTAGAGCGATACAAGGCGAAAACAAGCGAGAAAGCGGAGTGTACTTTTGTACATGAGCATTTCGAGCTTGTTTTCAACGCAGTAGCGCCGACGCGCAGATGATCGTAAATAGGCTCTCAGCGCGTGGCGATCCAGATCAGCAGGCCGGCCTGAAACAGGCTGAACGCCACCAGGCAGGTGATGGTGAAGCGCAGGCCACTGTCTTCACGCTTGAGACGCTCGAGCCGATCTTCCAGCTTGCGCAGTTTGACGTCCTGCTCCTGCAGCGTCTGGTCGGCCTGCTGCAGCATCGCCGCGGCGTCCAGCAACTCGATGATCTGCACCTTCTCGGCATGCCAGTCGCCATGCAGCGAACTGACTCGCGGTGCGCTGTAGAAGGGCTTGAGTTGCAACGGGTCGCTGTACTCGATGGTGAAACCCTGCGCCTTCAGCGCGTGGTCACGGCGGGCGCGGGCGGCGTCGTTGAAATTGTCCTTGGTCGGCAGGGCGGCGCCCTCGACCTGATAGTGCGCGTACTGCTTGCGCGCCCAGGCAATGCCCTGCGCCATGAGAAAGCGCCCCAGGCCGCGATTGGCCGGTTCTACGCTGAGGCCCTTGTCGGGGCCGAAGCGAACCTCCTTGCGCTGGTGGTCGGCCCACACCTCCAGCAGGTTATTGTGGCGATGCAGGCGCTGGCCGGGCACCTGAATGGTCAGGCGCAACAGGCTCGTGTCTTTGGCGTGGCGTTCTACCCGGCCAAGCTGGACGAAGCGCAGTGGCCGCGGGCCGGTTTCCCGGTCGACGGGCAGTGGCGCCAGACGCAGCAGGCTGAATTGCTCGGCTGGCAGGTCCGCCCAGGGATGCGGCGCGGCAGGCGTTTCGCTTGTCGCAGCTTCGGCATCTGGCGCTGGTGCCTGCGGGGCTGGGTTTTCGCTCATGGGCGTCCTGTGTACTGTTCGATGGCCTTCGATGCGTTATCGGCCATTTTCCTCAGCACTGGAGCGAATGAAGGAGAGGATCCGTTCGCCCAGCGCACGGGCCAAGGGTAGCTGCGGATCGTCGTAGGACGCCAGCTGTTCGTTCCAGGGCGCCGGAGTGATGCGCATGACGTGGTTCATGCCGGCGATCATCGCCAGTTCGGCATCGGGCTTGGCCTGCTTGAGAGCTTCGGCGTTGTCCGGGCTGACCTGGGCGTCGTGGGTGCCTTGCACGATCAGTGCGGGAACCTGCAGCGCGGCGAAGTTTTCCGCCGGGTCCTGGCGCAGCAGGCTGATCAGGTAGGGCTGCACGCTGGGGCGATAGATCGCTTGCAGCTCTTTTGGCACCTGCGGCTGTAGTTTGCCGCGGATCAGGTTGGCGAGGATGTGCCGGCTCTCGGCCAGCAAGGATGGCGGCAGGCGCATGGCCAGTTGCATATCCAGCACCTGGCCGATGGGGTAGGCGGGGCCGGCAATGGACACCAGGGCATCGGCCTGACTAGCGGGGGCGGCCAGGCTGGCGATCATTGCGCCTTCGCTGTGACCGATGAGAATCAGTCGATCAAAACGCGGATCGTCCCTGAGCAGCCTGGCCCAGCCTTCGGCGTCGGTCACATAGCGCTCGACGCTGAGGTCCTTTTCGTCTGGCGTGGCGGCGCGGCTGGCGGCGACGCCGCGCTTGTCATAGCGCAGGCTGGCGATGCCATTACGCGCCAAGACCTGGGCCAGCTTCTTCAGTGCATCGTTGTGGCCACCCTCGGGGTTGTTGCCATCACGGTCGGTGGGGCCTGAGCCGGCGATCAGCAGTGCTACCGGCACCGGCTTGTCGCTCTGCGGCACCAGCAGGCTGCCGTACAGGGTGCCCTGGTCGGTGTCGAGGCTGATGGGCAGTTGTCGGGTGGTGCTGGCCTGGGCCAGGCTGGTGATCAGGGTGAGGGTCAAGAGCAGGGCTCGCAGCATGATGAGGGTAGGGTAGTGGCAGGTTGGCATTGGACGCTGACTGCGGGGCAAGGTTCGGGGTGAACTGCAAGAAGGTGGCAGGTATACTCGCCCACCTTGTGAATCGGGCCTGCGCAGCGCCGGGCCTGAGCTGAATCTCGCGGAGCGTCTTCCCATGTCCGGCAATACCTACGGCAAGCTGTTCACCGTCACCACCGCTGGCGAAAGCCATGGCCCGGCGCTGGTCGCCATCGTCGACGGTTGCCCGCCCGGTGTCGAGATCTCCCTGGAAGACCTGCAGCGCGACCTCGACCGCCGCAAGCCCGGCACCAGTCGCCACACCACGCAGCGCCAGGAAGCCGACGAGGTGGAAATCCTCTCCGGCGTGTTCGAGGGCAAGACTACCGGCTGCTCCATCGGCCTGCTGATCCGCAACACCGACCAGAAGTCCAAGGACTATTCGGCGATCAAGGATCTGTTCCGTCCGGCGCATGCCGACTACACCTACCACCACAAGTACGGTATCCGCGACTACCGTGGCGGTGGCCGCAGCTCGGCGCGCGAAACTGCCATGCGCGTGGCGGCCGGCGCCATCGCCAAGAAATTCCTGGCCAGCCAGGGCATCGTCATCCGTGGCTACATGAGCCAGCTCGGCCCTATCGAGATTCCGTTCAAGACCTGGGACAGCGTCGAGCAGAACGCCTTCTTCAGCCCCGACCCGGACAAGGTAGCGGAGCTCGAGGCCTACATGGACCAGCTGCGCCGTGACCAGGACTCGGTCGGCGCGAAGATCACCGTGGTTGCCGAAGGGGTGATGCCAGGGCTCGGCGAGCCGATCTTCGACCGCCTCGACGCCGAACTGGCCCATGCCTTGATGAGCATCAACGCAGTCAAGGGCGTGGAGATCGGCGCCGGTTTCGCCTGCGTCGCCCAGCGCGGCACCGAACACCGCGACGAACTGACGCCGGAAGGTTTCCTCTCCAACAACGCCGGCGGCATTCTCGGTGGCATCTCCAGCGGCCAGCCGATCGTCGCCCACCTGGCGCTCAAGCCGACCTCCAGCATCACCACACCGGGGCGTTCCATCGACGTCGACGGCAACCCGGTGGATGTAATCACCAAGGGTCGTCACGACCCCTGCGTGGGCATTCGTGCCACGCCGATCGCCGAGGCGATGATGGCCATCGTGCTGATGGATCATCTGCTGCGTCATCGCGCGCAGAACGCCGACGTGCGCGTCACCACACCGGTGCTGCCACAACTGTGAGCCGGACGGCGGCATGAGCGCGGCCCTGCCTTACTGGCGGTTGTCCGGTTTCTACTTCTTCTACTTCGCTCTGCTCGGGGGTACGGCGCCGTTCCTGGCGCTGTACTTCGACCATCTGGGCTTTTCCCCGGCGCGGATCGGCGAGTTGATCGCCATTCCCATGCTGATGCGCTGCCTGGCACCGAACCTCTGGGGTTGGCTGGGTGACCACACCGGTCAGCGCCTGTTGATCGTGCGTTTCGGCGCGCTGTGCACCCTGGTCTGCTTCGCCGGCATCTTCTTCAGCCAAAGCTACGCCTGGCTGGCGCTGATCATGGCCACCCACGCCTTCTTCTGGCATGCGGTGCTGCCGCAGTTCGAGGTCATCACCCTGGCCCACCTGCTTGAGCAGGCGGCGCGTTACAGCCAGATTCGCCTGTGGGGCAGCATCGGCTTCATCGTCGCCGTGGTCGGCCTCGGCCTGCTGTTCGAGTGGCTGAGCCTGGATGCGTATCCGGCAGCGTTGCTGGTGATCATGGCTGGTATCGTCATCAGCAGTTTCTGGGTGCCCAATGCACAGCCTGTGCTGCGTCCTAGTCCGCTGGAGTCGGAGGGCTTTGTGCGCCAATTGCGCCGCCCCGGCATCCTCGCGTTCTACGTTTGCGTCGGGTTGATGCAACTGAGCAACGGCCCGTACTACACCTTCCTCACTCTGCATCTTGAGGGTGTTGGCTACAGCCGTGGCGCCATCGGGTTATTCTGGGCGTTGGGGGTGGTGGCGGAGATCCTGCTGTTTCTGGTCATGGCGCGGCTGCTGCAGCGCTACTCGCTGCGCGCCGTGTTACTGGCCAGCTTCCTGATCACCGCCGTGCGCTGGCTGCTGCTAGGCAGTCTGCCCGAGTACCTGCCGGTGCTGTTGCTGGCGCAGTGTATGCACGCCGCCACCTTCGGCGCGTTCCATGCCGCCTGTATCCACTTCGTGCAGCGCAGTTTCGCCGATCGCCAGCAGGGCCAGGCCCAGGCGCTGTATGTCAGCCTGGCTGGCATCGGCGGTGCGTTGGGCGCGCTGTATGCCGGTTACAGCTGGAAGGGCCTGGGCCCGGCCTGGACCTTCGCCATCGCCAGTCTGGTAGCCTTGCTGGCAGCCTTCATCATTGCCACCCGTCTGCCGCCCGAGCGGCCCTGAATCGAGTGAACCCTTCATGAGCAGCCTCGCCGTCCACCTGCACACCTCCCCGGAACTGCCGAACAAGGTTCTCAACCACGCCGATGATATCGCCAGCACCCTGTCCGCGGCGGGAATCGACTATCGCCAGCTGGAATTGCCGGCTGCGTTGCGCCCTGGTTGCGAGCAAGCCGAGTTCGATGCGGCCTATGGTCTGTGGCTGCAGGCATTCATGGGCAAGGAAGGGCATGTGCAGCAGGAGCTGTTCAACCTGCAACGCAATCATCCGCAGAAACTGGAGCTGCGCGCGCGTTATCTGGACGAGCAAGTGCAGTCTAGCGCCAGTACCTGGTTGTTCCTGGGTGGTTTCGCCCAGCTCAGCGTGCATCTGGATGGCTACGTGTATGTGCTGCAGGGTGAGCGTGGCGACCTGCTGACGCTACCGGCCGGCACTCGTCACTGGTTCGACCTGGGTGAAGAACCGCACGTGCTGGCGCTGCGCCTGAGCCTTGGCGACGAGACGCCAGAGCGGACGGGCGACGATATCGCCAGCCGTTTTCCGCGCCTGGGTGATTGAGGGAACCCGCGCCAGTCACCGACTATCCTATGCAGGCAACCTTTCAGACAGGAGTGTCGTCATGGGTTCTACCTTCAATGGGCTGCTCGGCCTGGTCATCCTGGCCTTGGATATCTGGGCCATCATCAACGTGGTCAAGAGCAACGCGGAAACTGGAATCAAGATTCTATGGATTCTGCTGATCGTGCTGTTGCCGGTTATCGGTCTGATCATCTGGGCGCTGATGGGGCCGCGCGGCAACGTCAGAATATGACTCGCCTGTGGCTGCTGGCCTTGGCGCTGCTGCCGCTGTTCAGTGTGGCGGCAGATAACGCCGACGCCTGGCAGGCACTGCGCGAAGGTCGCGCGCTGATACTCATGCGTCACGCCACCGCGCCGGGTACGGGCGACCCGGCGAACTTTCGCCTGGGACAATGCGCAACCCAGCGCAACCTCAACGCTCAAGGGCGTGCCGAGGCCCGGCGCTGGGGCGAGTTGCTCGCGCGTCAGGGGATCGAACAGCCGCGGCTTCTCAGCAGTCGCTGGTGCCGCGCGCTGGACACGGCCAGCAACATGCAGCGCGGCCCGGTACAACCATTGGCAGCGCTGGATTCATTCTTCGGGCAGCCCACGGATGGTGCCGAGCAGACCGCCGAGCTGATTCGCTCGATCAACCAACTGCCTGCTGGCGCGCCGTTGGTGCTGGTTTCCCATCAGGTCAATATCACCGCCTTGACCGGTATCTTTCCCGCTTCGGGCGAAGGGCTGATTCTGGCTTTGCCCCTACGTCCGCGTGCAGAGCCTCTGGCGCGCATACCCGCGCCCTAGGCACTTTTCGTAAAGAGTCTGGTTACAAAGCCAGTTGCGCCTGCGTTGGCTGCAATACACCCTCGAGTTCCAGCAACTGCTGCTTGCGCGGCAGGCCACCGGCATAGCCGGTCAGGCTGCCGTCCCGGCCGATCACGCGGTGGCAGGGCACGATGATAGAGATGGGGTTGGCGCCATTGGCTGTCCCCACCGCGCGTACGGCCTGCGGTCTGCCGATGACATTGGCCAGCTCCGAATAGCTGCAGGTGCGACCGTATGGAATGGCCAACAGCGCCTGCCAGACCGCCTGCTGGAATGCCGTGCCCCTCGGCGCCAGGCGCAGTTCGAACTGACGGCGCTTGCCGGCGAAGTATTCATCGAGCTGGCTGCACACGGCGTCCAGCTCACGGCCAGCGGGCTGCCAATGGTCTTCGATGCGCCAGGGCCGGCTGTCCAGCTCCATCAGCAACAGTTGCAGGCCGCTGTCGTCGGCTGCGATCAGCAGCGGACCGACGGGGCTGTCGTGGTAGCGGTAATGCATGACTCAGCCTCCCGAATAGTTATGCCAGAGATGCGCCGCCGCATAAGCGCGCCACGGGCGCCAGGCTTCCGCGCGTGCTTTCAGGCGGCGCGCATCGATACCTTCCGTTCCCCATACCGGCGCCTTGAGCAACCCCAGGTCGCTGGCGGGAAAGGCGTCGCCCTCACCGAATGCGCGCAGGGCGATGTACTCCGCAGTCCACGGGCCAATGCCTGGCAGGGCGCATAGCTGTTCGATCAGTGCTGCACTGCCATCGGCCAGATGCAGTTTCAGGCCGCCATCGGCAATGCGCGCGGCGAAATGCTGCAGGCACTGCACGCGTTTACCGGGCATGCCGATACCAGTCAGGTCGGCCTCGGCAAGCGCCTGCGGTGAGGGGAACAGATGGCTGATGCCCAGTGTTTCCGGCGTTTCGATCAGTGTGCCGACACGCTGTACCAGGCGCCCGACTATGGTGACCGCCGCCTTGACCGTGACCTGCTGGCCGACGATGGCGCGCACCGCCTGTTCGAACGGATCGAACGCCACCGGCAGGCGCAGGCCGGGGTTGCGCTGCAGCAGTGGCGCGAGCAGTTCGTCAGCGCTCAGGTGCAGGGCAATTGCCTCGGGCTCGCTGTCGAGATCGAACATGCGCCGCACGCGCTGTTCGAGTTGGTCGAGATGTGCGGGCGAGGCCAGGCGGCAGCGCAGTTCCAGCGCGTTCTGCCCTGGCAGCGGGGCAACCCGAAACCAGCCGGGTGCGCGGTCGATGCTGAAGCCGCGGCTGTAGCTGTTCGCGCTCAGTGACTCCAGCCCGGGAATCGCGCGCAGAGCGAAATGGCTGTGGAACTGTTGCCAGTCCCAGGGCGGTTGGTAGGGCAGAAGCAGCGTGATGATGTTCATGGCTGGCACCCTAGCGCGGCGTTTGCGCCTTGTCAGCGTGAAGATGACTTTCAAACTACGACAGACCTTGCCTTTGTGCGGGGGCTCGATGCGCATGGCGCATCCTACATGAGGCGTGTGTCGGAGAGCCAAGTCGTAGGGTGCGCCGCGCGCACCAGGGGAGCCAGCGGCCATACATGGCAGCTCGTAGGGTGGACTCAGGAGCGCCAGCGAACAGTCAACACATAGTGCCTACCGTGATGGCGTACTGCTTCCGAGCGGCCGGCGTCCCGGTACGCCCTACACCAACGCTTCCCGTTGATAACGCCCGGGCGTGATGCCTTTCCAGCGCTTGAAGGCGTGGATGAAGTTCGACAGTTCGCCATAACCCAGGCGCTCGGCAATCTCTTCCAGGCTCAGGCCGCCGGCGGCCAGCAGCTCTTCGGCCAGCGCCTGGCGCACTTCGTCCTGCAGGGCACGGAAGCTCGTGTCTTCTTCGATCAGGCGTCGACGCAGGGTGCGGCTGCTCAGGTGCAGGCGCTCTGCGACCTGTTCCATGTCGGCGATCTGCCCCGGCGACTGCAACAGAAGCTGGCGCACCCGCCCGGCCAGACCCTGATGCCATTGATGGCGCGCCAGCAACGTCTGGCATTGCTGTTCACAGGCGCTGACCAGTTGCGGGTTGGCTCGTGGCAGTGGGTTGTCCAGCAAGTCGGCGGCAAAACCCAGGCGATTGCGCGCCGCGCCGAAGCGCGGCACCTGGCCGAAGGCGGCGATAAAGGGTGAAGCGTCAGCCGGTGCAGGCTGGCGCAGTTCCACGGTCAGCAATTGCAGCGTGCTGCCCAGCAGCTCGCGCACGACCACCAGGGCACCGAGCATATCGCGCTGCACGATGAAATCATGCAGCGCCGGGGGCAGAGCGCTGTCGTCGAAATTCAGGCTGGCGATGGCGTCATCCACGCTCAGAGTGATGCGGGTGAAGGCATAGGTCAGGCCGTGATAGCGCAGGCCAAGTTCGGCGGCCTGGCGCACCGTGGCGCTGCTGAGAATGGCGTAACCCCAGGCGCCGTAGGTGGTCAGGTGGTAGCGCCGGCCGGCCTGCAGGCCAAGATCTTCGACTGCGGGTAGTGCCTCGACCAGGTTGGCGATCAGCTGCAGCTCACGCTGCGCTTCGATCTCCCCGTTCAGGCTGGCCAACTGCACCGGGCTGAGCCCCGTTTCATGCAGGCACCTGTCCAGGCTCAGGCCCAGATCGAGCCCCAGCTGGGTGAGCAACTGAATGCTGGTGATGCTGCGGCGTGCGGGCCAGGGCGCTGACATAGATTGTCCGAAAATCACAATATCCTGGCCGACTATGCCATAACCTGGGCGCGGGGGCGCAAGTAGCATTTGCTCATCGCCATACACGGGTCACTACAATGCACAACAACCCCCGTACGAACGCGCCCTGGCGCGTGTTGATCATCGGCAGCGGCTTTGCCGGTCTGGGCCTGGCCATACAGTTGCGCAAGGCCGGCGAGGACGACTTCCTGTTGCTGGAAAAGGCCGGCGAGGTAGGCGGTACCTGGCGCGACAACAGCTATCCGGGCGCCGCCTGCGATGTGCCCTCGCATCTGTACTCCTTTTCCTTCGAGCCCAAGCACGACTGGTCGCGCAAGTTCGCACCGCAGGCGGAGATCCACGCCTACATCCTGCAGTGCGTGGAGAAACACCGGCTGCGCCCGCACATCCGTCTGAACAGCGAAGTGCTCGGCGCCGAGTTCGATGCCGCGCGCGGTATCTGGCGTGTCGAGCTGGCAGGGGGCGAAGTGATCGAGACGCAGGCGCTGGTCAGTGCCTGCGGCCAGCTCAATCGGCCGGCCTACCCGAAACTGCCCGGTCTGGAGCATTTTCGCGGCGAGGCTTTCCATTCGGCGCGCTGGCGCCATGATTTGGATCTGACCGGCAAGCGCGTGGCGGTAATCGGTACCGGCGCTTCGGCGATCCAGTTCGTGCCGCAGATCCAGCCGAAGGTCGCCAGCCTGAGCCTGTTCCAGCGCTCGGCTGCCTATGTGCTGGCCAAGCCGGATCGCGCCTATAGACCCTGGGAGATTGCTCTAAAACAGCGTTTGCCCCTGCTGCAACGTGCCGACCGCCTCCTGCAATACCTGCATCACGAGGGCCGGGCGCTGGCCTTTATCCGCTTCCCCTGGCTGATGCGCCTGTTCCGCCATAGCTTCACCCGTCACCTGCAGCGGCAGATGCCCGATGCCGGCAAGCGTGAGCGCTTGCAGCCGAATTACCCCATGGGTTGCAAGCGTATCCTGATCAGCAACGACTACTTCCCGGCGCTGGCGCAGGCCAATGTCGAGGTCGTCGACTCGGCGATTCGCGAGGTGCGCGAGCAGTCGCTGGTGACGGCCGATGGTCGTGAGCATCCCTTCGATGTGCTGATCTACGGCACCGGTTTCACTGCCACCGATTTCCTTGCGCCGATGCGCATTCGTGGCCTCGATGGGCTGGAGTTGAATCAGGCCTGGAAGGAGGGCGCCGAGGCCTACAAGGGCATCAGCGTCAGCGGTTTTCCCAACCTGTTCCTGCTCTACGGGCCGAACACCAACCTCGGCCACAACTCCATTCTCTATATGTTGGAGAGCCAGTACGCCTACGTACTGGGGTGCATGCAGGTGCTGCGCGAACAGGGGCTACGCTATCTCGACCTGCGCCCCACGGTGCAGCGCAGTTACAACGCCGAGCTGCAGCAGGCGACTCATCGAACGATATGGGAACAGGGCTGCGACAGCTGGTACAAGACCGCTACCGGCAAGAACACCAACAACTGGCCGGGGTTCACCTTCACCTATCGCCTCATGACCCGTACTCCGGAGCTTGCCGACTATGACTGCGTCCGCTGACTTCAATGCCCCCGCTGCCGAGCAGATGCTGCTGCGCGGCCTGTTGCGCGGCTTTCTGCGCCTGTTCTTCCGTGGCCTGGTACGGCCACCGATGCCGGTGGCCGGGCAGCGTCGTGTGTTGCGTGCACTCACCGCCATCACCCTGACGCCCCGCGGAGTCAATCGCAACGCCGATACCCTGGCCGGGCGCCCGTGCGAATGGCACCGGCCGCCTGTCAGCAGCGGTAGCGTGCTGCTCTATCTGCACGGTGGCGCCTTCATGATCGGTGGGCCGGACACGCACCGTGGCATCTGCGCCAGCTTGGCCAAACGCGCTGCTCTGGAAGTCTGTGCGCTGGACTACCGCCTGGCGCCTGAGCATCCCTACCCGGCAGCGCGCGATGATGTGGTGGCGGCTTACCAGGCATTGTTGGCGGCCGGCTATAGGCCCGAACAGATCGCCATTGGTGGCGACTCGGCTGGCGGCAACCTGAGTTTGGTCGGCTGCCTGCGCATCATCGAACTCGGCCTACCTGTGCCTGCCGCACTGGTGTGCTTCTCGCCGGTCACCGACTTCACCGGCGAGCAGATGCACGAGCCGCCAGCAGGCGACCCGCTGCTCCACCCCAGCTGGATCGAGCAGGCTGCGCAGCTGTATTGCCCGACCGACCTGCCGCGCAACGATCCGCGTATGTCGCCGCTGTTCGCCGATCTCAGCCGCCTGCCGCCGACGCTGATCCAGGTCGGCGAAGACGAGTTGTTGCTCAACGACAGCTTGCGCCTGGCCGAGCGCGCCACGGTGGCTGGGGTGAACCTGCGGCTGGAGCGTTATCCGGGGTTGTGGCATGTGTTCCAGGCGCATGTCGGCATGTTGCGCGCGGCGGATTACGCCATCGCCCGCGTGGCGGCCTTTCTCCGTGAGCGGGGTGTGTGATGAACAACATTCTCATCAGCGGCGCCGCATCGGGCATTGGCGCTGCCACCGCGCGGCTGTTCCACACGCGGGGCTGGCGCGTCGGGTTGCTCGACGTCGATGAAAAGGCGCTGTCCGCATTGGCCGCCGAGCTGGGCGGCGCCTGGCATGCGCCGCTGGATGTGGTCGATGCCGCAGCGGTGAAGGCCGCGCTGGCCTACTTCTGCACGCAGAGCGGCGGCCAGTTGCGCCTGCTGTTCAATGGTGCGGGCATCCTGCGTACCGGCGCCTTTGCCGATATTGAGCTGGAGCAGCATGCACGCCTGGTAGAGATCAATGTGCTCGGCGTGCTCAATCTTTGCCATGCGGCTTTCGCCTATCTCAAGACCACACCAGAGGCGCAAGTGATCAACATGGGCTCGGCCTCGGGGCTTTACGGCGTGCCACAACTGGCCAGCTATTCGGCCAGCAAGTTCGCTGTACGCGGCCTGACCGAGGCGCTGGAACTGGAGTGGCGCGAGCACGGCATCCGCGTGGGAGACCTGATGCCGCCATTCGTCGACACACCGATGGTGCGAAGTCAGGCGCAGCGTCCGCCTGTGATGCGTCGCCTGGGCGTGCGCCTGGAGGCCGAGCAGATCGCCGAAGCGGCCTGGAAGCAGGCCCATGCCAGTACCGTGCATCGCCCGGTAGGGCTGCAGTTCGGGCTGCTGTTCACCTTTGGGCAGATCACGCCGGGCTGGATCAACAGGTTGCTGATGGGTTGGCTCAGTCGCCCATGAGCTCGGGCGAAACTTTCAGGCTGGCCAATTGCCGCTGGTCGCCGGTTTTGTCACAAGGGCTTTCTGCACCACGCGAATCTTTCGCTCAGCGACTACTCTAGAGAAGACGGTTTTCAGTCCGGCGTTCTGCCGGGCAGTCGTCGATACGCTTGCAGTAGACACATCGAGCATCTGCTCGATTCTCGGGGCGGCGCCATTTGGGTGCTTCTGAAAACGCAGGGCGTTTTCAGAGGTTTCCGGTAGGAGCCGCGACACCGTCCGCAGGACGGTCGCATTGGGAAAGCGGTTAATCCATCCATAGCCTGAGAGGGGGTCGTTTATGAGCACAGCCTTCCACGAAGACTCCAGCACCTCGGTGCTGCGTCGGATGAAAGAAGGGGGATTCGACTTCGCCCAGTTTCACCCGATCGAGTTCTACGCCATCTTTCCCGACGAAGAACGGGCCAGAATGGCAGCCAGAAACTTTCGCGGCGAGTCGCTCAACGCTCAGATATCCGCCCGTGAGGACGGCATCTGGCACCTGCAAATCAGCAAAGTGATGTACGCCACCTATGCCGGTATCGGCGAGTTCGAACATGACCTGGAGTCCATCGTCGTCCCGCTGGGCGGCAAGATGGATGGTTGGGGCGTTACCCAGGAGGTGAAAGCGTCAGCCATGCGTTAGAGGTGAATGCAGCGGTATTCGCCAGTACAGACCATCGGCCGGCTGTCCGGCCGATGGCTTCAACTCCCAGCCCACCTCGACTTGCCCATCCTTCTCGCGCAGACTGCGCGACGGAGGTAGCTATGGCCGATGTTCTGATCCTGACTCATATCGATTATTGCCCGCCAGCCCATCTGGCGCAGGTGCTGCAGGCGCGTGACTGCAGTTTCGACGTGCTGCGCGTCGACCTGGGTGAACTGCACGGTTACGACCTGGAGCGGCCCAAGGCGGCCGCCGTGATGGGCGGGCCGATGAGCGTCAATGACCCGTTGCCCTGGATCGCCGATGAAGTGGCAGCGTTGCAGTGCTTTATCGCGCGTGACATTCCCATCATCGGCCACTGCCTGGGCGGCCAACTGCTGGCCAAGGCACTGGGCGCCACCATCCACCGCATGCCCTACACCGAAGCGGGTTGGCAGCGCATGCAGCGCCGATCAGAAGCAGCCGATAGCCCCTGGCTGGCGCATTTGCCTGCAGCGTTCGGCATTTTTCAGTGGCATGGCGACACCTTCTCGCTACCTGAAGGTGCTCAACCCCTGCTGAGCAGCCGCTGGTGCGACAATCAGGCCTTCGCCTGGGGTGACAAGGTGCTGGCGCTGCAGGGCCACCCGGAGATGACCGAAGATCTGATCGCGCTCTGGCTAGACGACTGGGCGCACCTGCTCGATGCCAGCCATCCCAGCCAGCAGAGCATCGCCGAGATGCGTGACGACCTGAGTGGGAAGGTCAGGGCATTGAACCAGGTTGCCGAAGGTTTCTACGCACACTGGCTGAAACTGGCTGGCCTTTGAGCCTGGAGAGGGCGAGGTGTGATCGGCACTTGGCCGCAGCTCAAGGCTCGTCAGGGATCAACGCCAGCAGATCGGTCACACCCACATCCACGCCCGCCTGGGTTAGTAGCGTCGTTGCCTGCCCGCGGTGATGCGTCTGGTGGTTGAACAGGTGCATCAGCAGGGCGAAGAAGTGCTTTTGCGCGGCCGCACCCTTCATGTTGCGGTAGCTCAGCGGCTGATCCAGCTGCTCTTCGCCCATCTCGGCGGCCAGGGCTTCGATGCAACTGTCCAGCTGTTTACGCAGTGCGGCCAGCTCGCGTATATCCGCACCCATCAGTTGATCCAGGCGTGTCGGCATTTCCAGCTCTGCGAGCGTTTGCAATGCCTGAAAGTTCGCCGGGTGCGCGGTGTAGCGCCCCAGCCAGATACGGTCGGCCACCAGCAGATGATTGAGCGTGCCGAGGATCGAGCCGAAGAACGCGCCGCGCTCGGTGCTCAACGCCTCGTCGGACAAGCTGGAAGCGGCTGTGTAGAGCCGTTCGTTCATCCAGCTGTTGTAGCGTGCCATCAGGCGGATATGGTCGGTTCTCTGCATGGCCAATACCTGTTCTTGTCCTTTCAGAAACGCTCGTCGGCAATGGCCGGTAGCACCAGCTCACGCACGTAACTGGCATCGGACAGGTTCAGTAGCGTTCGCACCAGAGCGACGACATCGTGCAGTGGAATCAGCTGACCTTCACCATTTTGCGCCGCCTGCTCCACTGGCGTTTGTAAGCCATCCTGGGTATTGAGGTAGCCCAGTTGCAGGCAGGTGACGGCCAGACGCTGATCGCGAAAACCTTCGCGCAGGGTCTCGGCGATGCCTTTGAGGGCGAACTTGCTGGCGCCGAAGGTGACTTCCGGGCGGCCACTTTGCGGCAGGGCCGAGGTGGAACCGGTGAGGATCAGTTGCGGCTTGGCGCCGCCGAGCAGGCGCGGTAGCAGGCGTTTGAGCAGCAGCAAGGTCGCGCCGATATTGACGCTGACCATCTCGAGAATCTGCGCGTCGTCGTCCTGCAGAAAACTGTAGTCATCCTCGAACGCGCGAGTTTCCCAGATCCCCAGGTTGTAGATGATCGCGTCCAGGCGCTGAGGCGACTGTGCTTCGATGGCGTCCACGGCCCGCAGCGGATCACTCATATCCGCCTCGATCCACTGTATGTCCGTGGCCAGATCGGCCGGGCGGCTGCGTGAAATCCCGATCAGCTCGTGGCTTGGCGCCAAACCCTCTACCAGCGCACGGCCGAGACCTCGGCTGGCGCCGATCACCATGATGCGCATCCTGTACCTCCTTGATTCATGCAGGGTTCTTCCATGGCTCAGGCGAGAGTGATGCTCGCCCGAGAGAGGAAAGACTGGGACGTTAATGGCGGAGTTGGCAGTGGGTCAAACGGGATATGCTGCGCCAGCACTCATTGTGTGAGGGGTTGCCCTCAGCGTCACTCTCGCTTGGGCGGGAGCCCGGAGAGCCGTTCTGGATTCCCGCCCGCGCGGGAACGACGGTTGCAGCAGGGGTTACGGATTCCGGGGACGGACTATCGACCGTCCGGCTGCGACCATACGGCAAACTCGTTGCCACCCGGTTCGACGAAGTGAAAGCGTCTGCCGCCGGGGAAGGCAAAGATCGGTTTGACGATTTCCCCACCGGCACCCTCGATCTTGGCCTGGGTGGCTTCCAGCTGTGCGCTGTAGAACACGATCAACGCGCTGCCGTTATCGCTGCGCGCGGACATCTCGGCACTGAAGAAACCGCCATCCAGGCCTTCGTCGGCGAAGGCGGCGTAATCGGAACCGTAGTCAGTGAACCGCCAGCCGAAAGCGGCATGGAAGAAGGCCTTGGTGGCCGGTAGATCGCGGGTGGGGTATTCGACGTAGTTGATCTTCTCGTGGGCAGGCATACCGGACTCCTTGGTAATGAAGGTGGTGCTTACTGACACGATTTGGCCAGATCGATGGCCGCCTGAATAGCCGCGCGTGCTTGCGGGCTGTTCTTCCAGCAGGTGGAGCCCAACTGACCGGTTACTGCGGTGACGATATCGCTGACACTGGCTTGGGCCAGCTCCTGCAAGGAGTTTATGCCGATCTGTTCGAGTCGCTGCACAACGGTAGGGCCTACGCCTTTAACTTTTAGAAGGGCTTGGTGTTCTTCTGTTGGGAAGGGCATAGGGGTTGTTACCGCGCTTTGGTTGAGGGGCGGGCTTTAGCCCGTCCCAGTGAGCGAAGCGAACGATTTGAGCCACTAGTTAGGTGGCGCATTACTACTTGCTTCATTTAAGGCTTGAGTGAATGCACTTCCAAAACTGCTAACTTGGTGATTTAGAGTCGAGGCGGCGTATTGTGCAAACTCTTCGAGTACCTGCATAGGGTCTGCATTTGAAATGTCGGGATTTGAACTTGCATTTTGCAGTGCCTTAAATGCCGCTATAGATAGGAATTTTTTCGAATCTTCAGTTGTGACATCAGCAGATAAGTTGTGTGCAAGGCGATTTCTGATTTTGTTCAAGTGACGTATTCCAGTGACTATGTCACTGATCAGATGATCGTTTGGGTCTAGAAGATCCATTTTCTGTGAGAACGAAATTCTGACTTTGTTTAGGTCGGCAAGCCGTGGATTGGCATTTTTTAAATATTCTGTTAGGTAATGCTCGACATATAAATGAGCTCGAAGTATTCGGCCGATGGAGACGGTATCTTGCTCCCATCGATTTTTCATGTCGTTGAACTCACAATCAATTTTCCGGCGTGCTTCCTCGGGTCCTCCCAATAACTCAATGGTTCTTTTTGCCAAAAGTTCAGTGTTCGGCAATTTTTGCATTGTGATACCTAACTATAAATAGACACCAAATGGTGCATAACCTGCGTGTGGCTTTGGTGGATAACCTTCCTGGTCATTTTCAAGATCCTTCTCTAGCTCGCGGGAGGTAGCGAGGCGATGGGGTGATTGGCAGGTTATACACCATGTCGGATAACTGCTGGCAAGTGGCAATTACGCGAAAGCGGGGGCGGTTGGAAAGGGCGTAGGGAAGATCGCGAGCAAGCTCGCTCCTACAAAAGCAGGGCGGGGAGGAGAGGAGGCGCAGCGGTGAGCCGCTGCGCCTTCTGTTTCAGCGGTTGAAGCGTTCGACCAGGGCGTATTGGCCCTGCGCGGTATTGGTCAGGGCCTCGCTTAGTTTGGCGGTGCTTTGCGCTTCGCCGGCGGTCTGGTCGGCCAGTTGGGCGATGGTGGTGATGTTCTGGTTGATCTCGTCGGCCACTGCGCTTTGCTCTTCCGCCGCCGCGGCGATCTGGTTGGCCATATCGGCGATATTGGCCACCGAGTCGCTGATGCCGGACAGCGCCTGATCGGCCTGCAGCACGCGCTCGACGCCTTCGTCGGCTTGCTTGCGGCCGATTTCCATGGTCAGCACGGCCTCTTCGGCGGTGCGCTGCAGTTTGGCGATCAGGGCGTGGATCTGTTCGGTGGACTCGGCGGTGCGTTGTGCCAGTGAGCGAACCTCGTCGGCCACCACGGCAAAGCCGCGGCCCATTTCGCCGGCGCGGGCAGCCTCGATGGCGGCGTTGAGGGCGAGCAGGTTGGTCTGGTCGGCGATGCCCTTGATCACGTCGACCACGCCGCCGATTTCGCTGCTGTCCTGGGCCAGGCGAGTCACGGTTTCGCCGGTATCGCCCACCGATTGCGACAGGCGCTGGATGGCTTCGCGGGTTTCAGCGGCGATGGTGCGGCCTTCGCTGGTCAGGCGGTTGGCTTCCTGGGTGGCGATGGCGGTGCGGGCGACGTTGCTCGCCACTTCCAGAGTAGTGGCGGCCATTTCGTTGACGGCGGTGGCGACCTGCTCGGTCTCGCTGCGCTGGCGCTCGAGGCCGGCCGAGCTGTTGTGCGCCAGCTTGTCAGCTTCACGCGCTTGCAGGGTCAGTTGTTCGGCGGTGTCCTGCAGGCGGGTGAGGCAGGTTTTCAGGCGCGCTTCCTGGCTGAGCATGGCCATTTCCAGGCGTGCTTCGGCGCCACGGCTGTCGGTGTACATCTGCGCGATCAGCGGGTCGGAGGTGGTTTGCTCGGCAAGGCGCAGCAGGCGTTTGACGCCGCGCGTCTGCCAGGCGATGCCAGCCAGACCCAGCGGCACGGAGAGCACGGCAGCGAGGATGAAGCCCCAGTTGCTGCCCATCCAGTGGCCGATCATGAAGCCGATCTGGCTGACCAGGATGAAGGGCATCCACGCCTGGACGATGGGCAGCCACTGATTGCTGGCCGGAACGGCCGACTTGCCGGCGTTGATGCGGGCGTACAGCGTTTCGGCGCGGCGTACTTGCTCGGCGGTCGGTTTGACGCGGACGGATTCGTAACCGACGACCTGGTTGTTTTCGGTCACGGGCGTGACGTAGGCGTTGACCCAGTAGTGGTCACCGTTCTTGCTGCGGTTCTTGACGATGCCCATCCACGGGCGGCCCTTCTTCAGGGTCGTCCACATATGCTCGAACACGGCCGATGGAACGTCCGGGTGGCGCACGATGTTGTGTGGCGCGCGCATCAGTTCTTCACGACTGAAGCCGCTGATGTCGATGAAGGCGTCGTTGCAGTAGGTGATTTGCCCTTTGAGATCGGTGGTGGATATCAGGCGTTGTTGTGCAGGAAAGGTGCGCTCACGCTGAGTGACCGGCTGGTTGTTACGCATGGCAGGTATCCGTCGTTGTAATGCCCTGTCATCGGCCGGCGAGCGGCGAAGTTGAGGGCTGAATCCGTTTTTGGCGAGTTTAATCGCTTTTTGAATGGCGTCACATTTTTGTCACGGCATGAGCCGTCCTTGGCCCGACGGTGAGGCCCTGCCGCATGGCGCGGCAGGGCAGGTGCATCAGTTGGCGATCATCTGGCGCAGCACGTAGTGCAGGATGCCGCCGACCTTGAAGTACTCGACCTCGTTGAGGGTGTCGATGCGGCACAGCACTTCGACTTCCTCATGCGTGCCGTCTTCGCGGGTGATGATCAGCGTCAGTGGCATCTGCGGGCGCAGTTCCACGCCTTCCAGGCCTTCGATGGCCAGCACTTCCTTGCCGGTGAGTTTCAGGCTGTTGCGGTCGGTACCGGGTTTGAACTGCAGCGGCAGCACGCCCATGCCCACCAGGTTGGAACGGTGGATACGCTCGAAGCTTTCGGCGATCACCGCCTTGACTCCCAGCAGGTTGGTGCCCTTGGCCGCCCAGTCGCGGCTGGAGCCGGTGCCGTACTCCTTGCCGGCGATGATCAGCAGCGGAGTGCCTTCGGTCTGGTAGCGCATGGCTGCATCGTAGATCGCCAGCTTCTCGCCACTGGGCACGTGCAGGGTGTTGCCGCCTTCCTCGCCGCCGAGCATCTCATTGCGAATGCGGATATTGGCGAAGGTGCCGCGCATCATCACTTCGTGGTTGCCCCGGCGCGAGCCGTAGGAGTTGAAGTCGGCCTTGTCCACGCCGTTATCGCGCAGATAGCGCCCGGCCGGGCTGTCGGCCTTGATGTTGCCGGCCGGCGAGATGTGGTCGGTGGTCACCGAGTCGCCGAGCAGGGCGAGGATGCGCGCCTCGCGGATATCGGTGATACGTGGTGGGTCGCCAGCGATGTCCTCGAAGAACGGCGGGTGCTGGATGTAGGTGGAGTCGCCCTGCCAGGCGTAGGTGTCGGCCTTGGGCACGTCGATGGCCTGCCATTTCTCGTCGCCGGCGAAGACCTCGGCGTATTCCTTGCGGAACATGGCGGTATCGACCTGGGCGATGGCCTGAGTGATCTCGGCCTGGGTCGGCCAGATGTCCTTGAGGTAGACCGGCTGACCATCCTTGCCGGTGCCGAGGGCGTCGCGGGTCAGGTCGAGGCGCACGCTCCCGGCCAGGGCGTAGGCGACCACCAGGGGTGGTGAGGCCAGCCAGTTGGTTTTCACCAGCGGGTGCACGCGGCCCTCGAAGTTGCGGTTGCCGGAAAGCACCGAGGCGACGGTCAGGTCGGCCTGGGTGATGGCTTTCTCGATGGGCTCGCGCAGCGGCCCGGAGTTGCCGATGCAGGTGGTGCAGCCGTAGCCCACCAGGTCGAAGCCGAGCTTCTCCAGATAGTGCGTCAGGCCGGCGGCATTGAAGTACTCGGTGACCACCTTGGAACCGGGGGCCAGCGAGCTCTTCACCCAGGGCTGGCGTTGCAGGCCTTTTTCCACGGCTTTCTTGGCCAGTAGGCCGGCGGCCATCATCACGCTGGGGTTGGAGGTGTTGGTGCAGGAGGTGATGGCGGCGATCACCACGGCGCCGTCTTTCAGGCGATGGGTATGGCCGTCGTCCTCATAGTCGATTTCGCCGCTTTGCTTGTCGCCGCCGACGGCGGTACCGCCGCCGCCTTCGCTGAGCATACGACCTTCTTCCTTGGCGCTCGGCTTGAGCTGCAGACCGACGAAGTCGTCGAAGGCCTGGCTGACCTGGCCCAGCGAGACGCGGTCCTGCGGGCGCTTGGGCCCGGCCAGGCTGGCTTCGACGCTGCCCAGGTCCAGGCTCAGGCTGTCGGTGAACAGCGGCTCGGCGCCTGGCTCGCGCCATAGCCCCTGGGCCTTGCTGTAGGCCTCGACCAGCTGCACGGTGGCATCCGGGCGGCCGGATAGACGCAGGTAGCCGAGGGTGATCTCGTCCACCGGGAAGAAGCCGCAGGTGGCGCCGTACTCGGGGGCCATGTTGGCGATGGTGGCGCGGTCGGCCAGCGGCAGGTCGGCCAGGCCGTCGCCATAGAACTCGACGAATTTGCCCACCACGCCCTTCTTGCGCAGCATCTGGGTGACGGTGAGCACCAGGTCGGTGGCGGTGATGCCTTCTTTCAGCTTGCCGCTGAGCTTGAAGCCAATCACTTCGGGAATCAGCATCGACACCGGCTGGCCGAGCATGGCCGCTTCCGCCTCGATGCCGCCGACGCCCCAGCCGAGCACGCCGAGGCCGTTGATCATGGTGGTGTGCGAGTCGGTGCCGACCAGGGTGTCGGGGTAGGCGAGGGTGACGCCGTCTTCCTCCTTGGTCCACACGGTGCGCGCCAGGTACTCGAGGTTGACCTGGTGGCAGATGCCGGTGCCCGGCGGCACCACGCTGAAGTTGTCGAAGGCGTGCTGGCCCCAGCGCAGGAAGGCGTAGCGCTCGCCGTTGCGCTGCATTTCCAGCTCGACGTTGTCGTGGAAGGCGCTGGAGGAGGCGTAGCGGTCGACCATCACCGAGTGGTCGATGACCAGGTCCACCGGCGACAGCGGGTTGATCCGCTGCGGGTCGCCGCCGGCCTTGGCCATGGCGTCGCGCATGGCAGCCAGGTCGACCACCGCGGGCACGCCGGTGAAGTCCTGCATCAGCACGCGCGCTGGGCGGTACTGGATCTCGCGGTCGGAGGCGCGCTGGTCGAGCCAGTCGACCATGGCTTGCAGATCCTGCGGCTGCACGGTCTGGCCGTCTTCGTTGCGCAGCAGGTTTTCCAGCAGGACCTTGAGCGACTTGGGCAAGCGGTCGATGTTGCCGAGGCGCTGGGCGGCCTCGGGCAGGCTGAAGTAGTGGTAGGTGGCGTCGCCGACTTTCAGTTCGCGGCGGCAGTTCAGGCTATCGAGGGAGGGCATTGCACATCTCCTTGGGCCCGCACGGTTCGGGCTGTGTCTGATGGCGGCAGACCTTCAAGCTAGTTCGGCTTGAGCAGTCTGGCTAGCGCATATCCTTTATCGGTTGCTATGCGCTGCCTGTCCTGGGGAGCCGGAGGTCATCGAAACGCGATGGCTGGCGGCTCCCTATCTGTGGGCAGCGCATATGTAGCTGGACAGGTTTAGCGGCTCTGGGTTCCGGTCTCGGGTATCATGCGCGCCTCGAGGAGATCCTTTGATGAATACCCTGTTTCTGCATTGCCGCCCCGGTTTCGAAGGGGAGGTTTGCGCCGAGATCAGCGACCTCGCCGCACGCCTGGATGTACCGGGCTACTCCAGGACCAAGCCTGGCAGCGCGTGTGCCGAGTTCGTCTACAGCGAGGCGGCCGATGGCGAGCGCATGATGCGTAGTGTGCGCTTCAACAGCCTGATTTTCCCCAGGCAATGGGCACGCGGTGGTTTCGTCATGTTGCCGGAGAGCGATCGCATCAGTGTGCTGCTCGACGCTCTGGCGGACTATCCGGTGTGCGGCAGCCTGTGGCTGGAAGTGGTGGATACCAACGACGGCAAGGAGCTCTCGACCTTCTGCAAGAAGTTCGAGGCGCCGCTGCGCAAGGCCTTGCTCAAGGCCGGCAAGCTGGTGGACGACGCGAAGAAGCCGCGCCTGCTGCTGACCTTCAAGAGCGGCCGTGAGGTATTCGCCGGTATCGCCGAGGCGGACAACCAGGCGATGTGGCCGATGGGCATTCCGCGTCTGAAGTTTCCGCGCGAGGCGCCGAGCCGCTCCACGCTCAAGCTGGAGGAGGCCTGGCACCATTTCATCCCGCGCGAGCAGTGGGATCAGCGCCTGGCGCCGGGGATGACCGCCGTTGACCTGGGCGCTGCGCCGGGCGGCTGGACCTGGCAACTGGTCAATCGGGAAATCCGCGTCACCGCCGTGGACAACGGGCCAATGGCCGAAAGCCTGATGTACTCGGGGTTCGTCGTGCATCAGCGCGCCGATGGCTTCACCTTCCGTCCACGGCATCCGGTGCACTGGATGGTCTGCGACATCGTCGAGAAGCCGGCACGCACGGCGGCGATGATCGAAACCTGGCTGGGCGAAGGGCTTTGTCGCGAGGCGGTGGTCAATCTCAAGCTGCCGATGAAGCAGCGTTACGCCGAAGTGCGGCGCCTGCTCGATCGCATCGAGTCCGGGCTGGCCGAGCGCGGTCTGAAGGTCAGCATCGGTTGCAAGCAGCTGTATCACGACCGTGAGGAAGTGACCTGTCATCTGCGTCGGCATGGCAAGTGATGATCTGCGCGCAGGTCTCAGGATTGTGCGGGCAGGTGACCTGAAGGTCAGCTTTGCGCGACAATGCGCGCCTGTTTGTGGAGCCCCTTATGTCCGAAGCCCTGACCCTCAATCACGATGACCTGCTCGACGCCAGCGGCCTGAATTGCCCGGAACCGGTGATGATGCTGCACAACAAGGTGCGCGACCTGTCGCCGGGCGGCCTGCTCAAGGTGATCGCTACCGATCCGTCGACCCGTCGTGATATTCCCAAGTTCTGCGTGTTTCTTGGCCACGAGCTGCTCGGTCAGGCCGAGGAAGACGGCACCTACCTGTACTGGATTCGCAAGAAGGCCGACTAGACAGTTATCTCGTAGGGCGGGTGCAACCCGCCAAATAGCGGATGTTGTTGGTCGCGATGGCGGGTTACACCCGCCCTACGGTTTGCTAGCTTTCGCTGTGCCATCCCGCCTGTCCCGGCGCCAGGCCGCAGCTGTTTAGCAAAGCCTGCCAGGCTTTGACGTGACGCGCCGTGGCTGTGCGGAAATCCTGCCATAACGAATCCTGTTCGCCGGCCAGTCTCTGCAGGTGCTCGCGGGTAGTGGTGGGAATACCGTCGATGCGCTGCAATTGCAGCAGCGCCGCCTGCCACTGCTGGCCGCGTTGGTCGACCTGTGCCAGGTAGGGTTGCAGGCCGCCAGCGTAGAACTTGATGAAGATGTTCTGCAGGATGCGCCCGCGTGGCGTCGCCTGGCCCAGCGGGCAGAGTGGGCGATTGCGCTGGCGTTGCTCCAGCAGTTCGCTGCCAGCGTCGAGGGTGTGGCGCAGGCTGGCCAGGCTGGTAATCAACTGGCCGCCTTGCTCGCTGGCGTAGAGGGCGAAGAACTGCGGTTCCAGCTCACTGGCGCTCGGTGGTAGTTGCGCGGGCAGGGCGGCGCCGATGCTGGCCAGCCGCTGCAATGCGTCCAGCGCGGCGCTGTCTTCCAGCGTGTCCACCGGCAAGGCTTTATCAGCGAAACGCAGGTAGTTCTCGAACTCCGGACTGCCGTTCAGCGCATTCCAGAATACTGCAGGCAGTTGCTGGCGCTTGTCGTCGGCCAGGCGTTGCAGGGTGGCCTTCAGGCTGGAGTCGTCCTGCAGATGGGGCAGGCAGTCGTCGATGGCGCGTAGCAGATCGCCTTCGTAGCCCAGACGCTGGCTGAGCATCAACTGTTTGCCCAGGCTGCTGTTGCGTTGGCTGATCAACTGCTGCAGGTGCGGACAGCGCCGCGCGTCGATCACCAGATCGAGCAGGCCGATGCGCAGTTCGGGGATATCCGAAAGCCGCTCGCGCCGGGCTGGCAGGCGGTACTGACTGATGCTGCGCTGATCGAGCGAGCTGGCATTCGGAGCATCGAGCGAGCGCTGCAGGCGTTCGAGGTAATCGCTCTGCAGGGCCAGGCCATCGTTGGCCGGGCCGCAGCCGGCGAGCAGAAGGAAGCAGAGGAGCAGGGCAGGTCGAATCATGCGCTCAGTCTAGAGCTGATTTCCTGCCTATCCAATGACTCAGACGGCCCGGCGGATGCGCTTGCGCGCGCTGCGCGCCAGGCGCACGGTGAGCATCGCGGCGGCGCAGGTCAGCCCCACCACCAGCCCCTGCCACAGGCCACTGGGGCCGCTGGGTTCGCCGAACAGGTCGGACAGCCCCAGCGCATAACCCACCGGCAGGCCGATGCCCCAATAGGCGAACAGCGTCAGCAACATGGTGATGCGCGTGTCCTGGTAGCCACGCAGCGCGCCGGCCGCCGTCACCTGGATGGCATCGGAGAACTGGAACAGCGCCGAATAGACGATCAGCGTTGCCGCCACGGCGATCACTGTCTTGTCCGGGGTGTAGATCTGCGCGATCTGCTCACGCAGCAGGAACATCAGGCTGGCCGATACGCAGGCGTAGCCCAGCGCCGCGGCCATGCTTACCCCGGCAGCGAAGCGCGCCTCGCGTGGCTGACCACGGCCCAGCGCCTGGCCGACGCGCACGGTGGCGGCCATGGCCAATGAGTAGGGAATCATGAATACCATGGAGCTGAAGTTGAGCGCGATCTGGTGCCCGGCCACCACGGTGGCGCCGAGGCCGCCGATCAGCAGGGCGATCACCGCGAAGATGCTCGATTCGGCAAATACCGCGATACCGATTGGCACGCCGATGCTCAGCAGGCGTTTGATCACTGTCCACTGCGGCCATTCGAAGCGGGTGAACAGCGCGCTGGCACGGTAGTAGGGCGCCCACTTCACCCAGACCAGCATGCCGATCAGCATGAAGCCCATCACCAGCGCGGTCGCCCAGCCGCAGCCAACGCCACCCATGGCCGGCAGGCCGAATTTGCCGTAGATGAAGATGTAGTTGGCAGGAATGTTCAGCAGCAGACCGAGAATGCCCAGCACCATGGCCGGGCGGGTATGGCCGAGGCCATCGCTGAAGCAGCGCAGCACGTGGTACAGCGCCACTGCCGGGAAGCCGCAGGCCACCGCGCGCAGATAACCCATGGCGGGGGTGATCAGCTCTGGCTCGATGTTCATGGTGCGCAGGATGAACTCGGCGTTCCACAGCAGCGCCGCCGCGCTGCCGCCCACGGCCAGTGCCAGCCAGAGTGCCTGACGCACCAGCGGGCCGATATCGGCCTCTTCGCCAGCGCCGAAGCGCTGCGCCACCTTGGGCGTGGTAGCCAGCAGGATGCCGGTCATCAGCAGGAAAACCGGCACCCAGATCGAGTTGCCCAGCGCCACCGCTGCCAGGTCCTGCGGGCTGACGCGCCCGGCCATCAGCGTATCGACGAAGCCCATGGCGGTGTGCGCCAACTGGGCGATGATGATCGGCGTGGCCAGAATGAGCAGGCTGCGCAGTTCCGTGCGCACGCGGCCAAGGCGGGTGTCGGTGGACATTTCGATTCTTCGGGATAGCAGGAAACCGCGTAGTCTACGCTTTGACGTGTCGGTCAGGAAAGGACGATCTGATGCCCTGTCTGGCGGCTTGTGGGGCGACGCTGAGGTGTCGGCTAACTTAGAATGGTGACCTGCCCGATGGAGCCTCTCATGCACATAGTCGCCGACGAAAACATTCCCTTGCTCGATGAGTTCTTCGCTGCGTTCGGCAGCATCCGCCGCTTGCCCGGGCGCGCCATCACGGCGGCCGATGTGCGTGATGCCGATCTGCTGCTGGTGCGCTCGGTGACGCAGGTGAACCGCGCCTTGCTCGAAGGCAGCCGGGTACGTTTCGTCGGTACCTGCACCATCGGCACCGATCATCTGGATCTCGATTACTTCGCCGAGGCCGGCATCGCCTGGAGCAGCGCGCCGGGCTGCAACGCCCGTGGCGTGGTGGATTACGTGCTGGGCAGCGTGCTGACCCTGGCCGAGCGTGAGGGTGTGGATCCGGCTGTGCGTGTCTATGGCGTGGTCGGGGCGGGGCAGGTTGGTGGGCGTCTGGTCAATCTGCTGCGTGGTCTCGGCTGGCAGGTACGGGTGTGCGATCCGCCGCGCCAAGCTGCCGAGGGCGGCGATTTCGTCAGCCTGGAGCGGATCGTCGAAGAATGCGACGTGATCAGCCTGCACACGCCGCTGGACGCTTCGACCCGTCACCTGTTCGATGCGGCGCGTCTGGATGCACTCAGGCCTGGCACCTGGCTGATCAATGCCAGTCGCGGTGCTGTGGTGGACAACACCGCGCTGCGCAACCTGTTGCCACAGCGGCTTGATCTGAAGGCCGTGCTGGACGTCTGGGAAGGCGAGCCGCAGGCCGATGTCGAGCTGGCCGCGCTGTGCCAACTGGCCACGCCGCACATTGCCGGCTACAGCCTGGACGGCAAGCTGCGCGGCACGGCGCAGATTTACCAGGCCAGCTGTCAGGCGCTGGGCGTGGCCGAGCAGGTGAGCCTGACCGATCTGTTGCCGGCGCCCTGGTTGAGTGAGCTGAGCATCGACGGCAGCGCCGATCCTGCCTGGGCGCTGGCCAGCATTTGCCGCGCGGTCTATGACCCGCGCCGGGACGATGCGGATTTTCGCCGCAGCCTGGTTGGCGATGCCGATACCCGTCGCGCCGGCTTCGACCGCCTGCGCAAGCATTACCCCATGCGCCGCGAGATCGATGGCTTGCGCGTACGTATTCAGGGCGATTCAGCGCCGCTGGCTGCTCTGGTGCGAGCCCTGGGCGCCACCGTTTCGTAGATACAAGGGTGGGTTAGCCGCCTGTCACGCTTGCAGAACAGTTTGCTAAGCCCGGTGCGGCGTAACCCACCTTACGGATAGCGCGATATCTGCACGACTTATTGGGTGCCAATTAAATTGCATGCAATTTAATTGCTCGCTACTTTGTTCGTCACTTCAAGCCCATTCAGGACAATTTCCCATGAGCAACGCACTTTTCGATATTCCGGTCACCACCATCAAGGGCGAGCAGAAGACCCTGGCTGACTTCGGCGGTAAGGCCGTGCTGGTGGTCAACACCGCCAGCAAATGTGGCTTCACCCCGCAGTACAAAGGGCTGGAAAGCGTCTGGCAGCAATACAAGGACAAAGGGCTGGTAGTGCTCGGTTTCCCCTGCAATCAGTTCGGCAAGCAGGAGCCGGGTGACGAGGGAGCGATCTCCGAGTTCTGCGAGCTGAACTTCGGCGTCAGCTTCCCGCTGTTCAAGAAGGTCGACGTCAACGGCGCCGATGCCCATCCGCTGTTCGTCCAGTTGAAGAAGCGCGCGCCGGGCCTGCTGGGCAGCCAGGGCATCAAGTGGAACTTCACCAAGTTTCTGATTGGCGACGACGGCAAGGTGGTCAAGCGCTTCGCCCCGACCACCAAGCCCGAAGAACTGAGCAGCGAGATCGAAGCCCTGCTGAAATGAGTGCTTTCGATACCGCCGGGCTGCAGCTGGACAACCAGCTGTGCTTCAAGCTTTACGCTGCCTCGCGTGCGGTGATCCGCGCCTACAAACCGATGCTCGACGCCCTCGGCCTGACCTACCCGCAGTATCTGGCGATGCTGGTGCTGTGGGAATGGCAGGAGCGGGCGCCCGAGCAGCCGACGCTCAAGGCGCTCGGGCAACGCCTGCAGCTCGATTCCGGCACCCTGACGCCGCTGCTCAAGCGTCTGGAGCAGATGGACCTGGTGCAGCGTCGTCGCGCGCAGACGGATGAACGCGAGGTGCATCTGGCCCTGAGCGAGGCTGGCAGGGCGCTGCAGGCGCAGGTCCTGCCGCTCAAGGCGCAGTTGCTCTGCCAGTTCGGTGATCAGGATCTGCTGGAGATGGAAGGGCTGCGGCGCAGCCTGGATCGGCTACTGGCTCGGCTCAGCGATTGACCTCATCGGGCAGCCAGGTGTCGAGCATGACAGCCAGTTCTTCACGGCGGAAGGGTTTGGCCAGGTAGTCGTTCATGCCGGCGGCGCGGCAGCGCTCGCGCTCGTCGGACAGCGCATTGGCGGTCAGGGCGACGATGGGCAACTCCGGCCAGCGGCCATTGCTGCGGATGCGTCGGCTGGCTTCGTAGCCATCCATCACCGGCATGTTGCAGTCCATCAGGATCAGATCGATTGGCTCTTGCTCCAGCACCTCCAATGCTTCAGCGCCGTGCGCGGCGACCAGCACCTGGTAGCCGAGCTTGGCCAGCATGCCTTTGGCGACCATCTGGTTGACCGGGTTGTCTTCGACCAGCAGCACGCGCGCTGTGCTTTCTCGCGCAGCTTGCGTCTGGGCGCTGTTGTGCAGGTCGCCGTCGTCGCTGTGGAGAATGTGCCGCAGCATCTGTAACAGGCCATTGCGCGCCAGCGGGCGGGCGATCTGCAGCAGCGGCATGAGACGCTGCGCTTGCTCGTGCGGCAGGAAGTTGCCATAGGCGGTGACCAGCAGTATCGGCGTGCTGATCGTCGGGCGAATACCCAGCAGGCATTCCGGGCAATCGCTGATCAGCAGGTCGGCATCCACGCCGTGCAGGCTGGCATCGGTATCCAGGCGCTGATAACCCAGGCCCCAGGTTGGCAGCCACTGGCTGAGCATCTGCTGCAGGCCGCTACTGGCCGGTGTCATGGCCACGATGCGGCCTTGTAGTGAGGGTTGGGAGCTGGCTTGCGCATGGGCCGGCAGCGGCAGTTGCGCGCAGAACTCGCTGCCGAAGCCTTCTTTCGACTGCAGGGTCAGCTTGCCATGCATCGCTTCGCACAGGCGCCGCGTCAGCGCCAGGCCGAGCCCGGTGCCGCCGTACTCACGGGTGATGCCGACTTCGGCCTGGGCGAAGGGCTGGAAGATGCGCGCCTGGGCATCTTCGGCGATGCCGATACCAGTATCGCGCACGCGGATGCTGATGCCGTCCTTACCGCAGGCGACGATCAGGTCGACACGGCCGAAACGGGTGAATTTGAGCGCGTTGGACAGCAGGTTGCTGACGATCTGGCGCACCCGTGTCGGGTCGCCCAGCACATGGGTCGGCAGTGCCGGGTCGATCAGGCAGGTCAGCTCGACTGCGCTGGCGGCGTTCTGTGACAGCAGGCTGGCGGTATCCTCTGCCATGGCGCCGAGGTCGAAGGGAATTTCCTCCAGTTCGAGCTGGCCTGCTTCGAATTTGGACAGGTCGAGAATGTCGTTGAGCAACTCCACCAGCACCTTGCCGGAGTCATGGGCGATGCCCAGCTGCTGGCGCTGCTCGGCGCTGAGCGGGCCGTCCAGGGCCAACGCGAGCATGCCCAGCAGGCCGTTGAGCGGCGTACGGATCTCGTGGCTCATGTTGGCCAGAAAGGCCGAGCGCGCCTGCGCCATGTTCAGGGCGGTGGTACGCGCCACCTCCAGTTCGCGGTTGGACTGGCTGAGGCGGGCGTTGGTGGCCTTGAGCTCGGCGGTGCGCGCCGAGACGATGTTTTCCAGTTCATTCAGGTACTGGGTCAGGCGGTCTTCGGCGTTACGCCTTTGTTCGATCTCCTGGGCGATGCTCGACAGCTGGCGGTTGGTGACCTCCACCAGGGTGCCGATCTCGTCGCGCTCGTGGCCCTTGGGGCAGGGCACGGGGCGGTGCTGCGGGTCTTGCGGGTTACGTTCGCTGAGTGCACGAATCACCCCGGTCAGGGGCTTGGTCAGCATGAAATAGAACAGCACCAGCAGGATCAGTGACAGCAGCAGGCTGCGCGCGAAGCCGGTGAGCAGAGTCAGCAGCGAGCGTCTGAGAAAGTGACTGCCGAAGGCGTAGGTGTCGACTTCCAGGCGTAGAAAGCCCAGGGCTTCGTTGGGGGCATGGCTGACGTGGAGTGGGTCCTGGAACTGCCGTTGGGCCCCGAACAGGCTGTCGCTGAAGACCCGGTAGCGGCTTTCCCGGCGTGGGCGGCTGACGCTGGCCAGCACCAGGCCGTTGTTGTCGATGAGTTCGGCGCGGGTCACCGCGGGCGAGCGCAGCAGGCCGAGGACCAGCTCCTGCGCCAGTTCCGCGTCGATGTTGTAGGCGATACGGGCGGCGGGGTTGTGGCTGATTTCCAGCAGCGCGCGAATCTCGCGGTTGATGGAGGCCTCTTCGCTGGCATAATCGACCGCCACCTGGGTGACGCTCAGCAGCGTACCAAGGATAAACGCCACCAGGACGGTCAGGCCGGCCTGTTTGAACGACAGGCGATTGGTGAGCGAAATGTCCATAAATGCGTGCGTGGTCTCTGATCCTTGGGCGCCTGCCAAGCATAGCTGATAGCGACCCCATACCGGCAGAGCCTGCAACGTGCGGCTCTGCGCAAAAGGAGTAGTAGATCGTGGATTCCCGGTTACTGGATTTTCTTGCCCGCGCCGAGCAGGTGCTGGAGCGCATCGAACCCCTGTTGCCTGCACTACGTCCGGAGGTGGACTGGAGCAAGTGCGTGGCGGCACGCTGGGTGCGTGATGGCCGCAGCGGCTACCTGTTGCCGCTGGATGTCAGCCTCGACCTGTCGCTGAGCGATCTGTTGGGTGTGGACGCCCAGCGCGAGCAACTGGCGCGTAACACCCGTCAGTTCGTCAGCGGCATGCCGGCCAACCATGCCTTGCTCTGGGGCGCGCGTGGCACTGGCAAGTCTTCGCTGGTGCGTGCCCTGCTCGCCGAGCACGCCAAGGCCGGCCTGCGCCTGATCGAGATCGAGCGCGATCATCTGGCCGACCTGCCGCGCGTGGTCGAGCTGCTGGCCGGCTTGCCGCAACGCTTCGTGCTGTTCTGCGACGACCTGTCGTTCGAAGCGGGCGAGGGTGACTACCGGGTACTCAAGAGCGTGCTCGACGGCTCGTTGGAGCAGGCGCCGGACAACGTGCTGCTGTACGCCACCTCCAACCGTCGCCATCTGGTGCCCGAGCATCAGAGCGATAACGAGAACTGGAAGCGGGTCGACGGCGAGCTGCACCCCAACGAGGCGGTGGAGGACAAGATCGCGCTGTCCGACCGTTTTGGCCTGTGGCTGTCGTTCTATCCCTTCAGCCAGGATCATTTCCTGCTCGTCGTGCGTCACTGGGTAGAGGTGCAGGCGCGTCAGGTCGGGCTCGACTGGAGCTGGGACGAGGCGCTGGAGAAAGCCGCCATTCGCTGGGCGCTGGGTCGCGGTAACCGCAATGGCCGCTGCGCCTATCAATTCGCCCGCCACTGGGTCGGGCTGCAACTGCTGGAGCAACAGGCATGATCGATCTTTCTCAGGCTGGTGGTGATCTCAACGGTTACCCGCTGCTGAGTGCACAATTGCAGGCATTGCTTAGCGGCGAGCGCGACTTCATCGCCAATGCTGCGCAGTTTTCCGCCTTCCTGTTTCACGAGCTGGCCGATCTGAACTGGGCCGGCTTCTATCTGGTGAAGGATGGCGAGCTGGTGCTCGGCCCATTCCAGGGCAAGGTGGCCTGCGTGCGCATCGCCTTCGGTCGTGGCGTCTGCGGCGCGGCGGCGGCCAGCCTGCAAACGCAGCGGGTCGAGGATGTGCATGCCTTCCCGGGGCATATTGCCTGCGATAGTGCATCGAACAGTGAGCTGGTGGTGCCTCTGGTCAAGGAGGGGCGCCTGATCGGCGTGCTGGATCTGGACAGCCCGTCGGTGGGGCGGTTCACCGAGGTGGATCAGGCCGGTATCGAAGCGCTGGCAGCGATATTCCTGGCCGCCAGCGACTGCTGAGTACGCCTTTGGCGATGCAGGGAGACTCGATCCGCTAGGGGCGCCACGCGCACCGCTGGCTTGAGACGTCGCCGAAGCTGATTTCGCAATAGGTGCGCACGGCGCACCCTACGAAGCAGGCGTGTTCAGCGCATGGCGCCGATCTTCTCCAGTGTGCGCAGTTCACGCGGCAGCAGTTGCTGTGTGGATGCGCGGGCCTTGATACGCTCGTAGTGCGCCAGCAGGTTCGGCCAGCGGCCGGCATCCAGGGTTTCCCCGCCGTGCTCCATGTTGAGCAACTGGCTGGCCAGTGCCAGGTCGGCCATGGACAGTTGTTCGCCAAGGAAGTAGGGCGCGTTACCCAACGTGGCCTCGAAATAGTCGAAGTGGTTGGGCAGCTTGTCCTTGAGCGTCTGCTGCACCTTTTCCTCATCGCATGGCTGGCCCATGGTGGCTTTCAGCACGCGGTTGCGAAACACGGTGAAGGTGCACAGCGGCGCCAACTCGTAGTCCGCGTATTTTTCCAGCCAGCGCACCCTGGCACGTTGCTCCGCACCGTCGCCATATAGGTGCATGTGCTCAGGGTAGCGCTCTTCCAGGTACTGGCAGATCACGCTGGAGTCCGCCAGCTTCAGGTCACCATCGCGAAAGGCGGGAATCCGGCCTAGCGGATTGAGCTCGCGAAACCAGTCCGGCTGGCCAAAGGGCATGACCACCTCCAGCTCGTAATCCAGGCCCTTTTCGATCAGGCACAGGCAGAGTTTGCGGACGAAGGGAGACAGGGGTGCTCCGTAAACGGTCAGGCTCATTACAGCTCCTATCGGCGGTCAACGTGGTTGACTGAGCGAAGGCGGTCGTCTGCTCAGTCGTAGATGTTCTTCTTCTTCCAGTCGTCTTCCAGGTCCTTCAGACCTTCGGTCAACTGGCTGGGTTCATCCGCGTTGGGTACGCTGTTGTTGAGCACCATGGCATTGGCGCGCGCCAATTGCTCTTCGAAACGCTTGAGTTGCGTCTGGTAAGGGGTCGGGTCAGGTTGCTTGCGCAGGTACTGCACGCCGCGTTCGAAGGCCAGGCGTGCCTGGCCGGGTTGATTCTGCTGCATGGCCGTCTGGCCCAGGGTGCTGAAGAACTCGATATGCACCAGTACCAGCATCTGACGAATCTGCTTGAGCCAATGCTTGCCATCGTTGGCGGGCAGCAGGCCGCCCTGTACCGAACTGGTGATCAGGGCGTGCAGGTTTTCCAGAAGGAAACGTACATCCTTGGCCTTGGCTTCGTTGGCGATGGGTTGTGGTGGGTTCTTCACCGGGATGGATTCGCCCTGGGCGATCTGGGTCTTGAGAGTGTCGATATCGGTCTTCAGTTTGGCGTTGTGCTTGTCCAGCGGCAGCAGGCGTTCGCTGACTTGCAACTGCAACTGGCTCAGCAGCAGCTTCAGCTGCGGTGTCATCAGCTGTCCAGGCATGCGTTCGGAGATATCCTGGCAGCGACGAATGCGGTCGAGCAGATCAGCGCGCTGGCGCGCTTTCTCCAGCTTGCTGTTCTCGACGGCGTGGTTGATGTAGGCAATCACCATCAGTAGGGCGATGCCGCCGACGATCAGCATGGTTATCACGAGTGCGGACACTGCTTGGGACCTCTCGAGAATCGACTTTTCGACCGAGTGTAGTGGCTTGGCTGCATGGCTCCTAGTGGCATATCGATTTATGGGCTGAAGTCTTTGATTTTAAAAATTTTTTAGAGAGAGGTTGACGACCCTCGAAAGGCTCCATAGAATGCGCGCCACTTCCAGCGCAATGCTAGAAACAGAGCGAAGGAAGCCGGAAAGTTGCTTGATGTTCCGGGGTGTGTCCCCTTCGTCTAGTGGCCTAGGACACCGCCCTTTCACGGCGGTAACAGGGGTTCGAGTCCCCTAGGGGACGCCACTTCAAGTTGTACCGCGGGAATAGCTCAGTTGGTAGAGCACGACCTTGCCAAGGTCGGGGTCGCGAGTTCGAGTCTCGTTTCCCGCTCCAAATAAACGAAAACGCCGCTCAATTGAGCGGCGTTTTCGTTTCTGTCGTTTGTACAGACACAAAACAAGGCCCGCCGGTTTACCGTGCGGGCCTTTCGTTTATTGGCAGATCAGTGCTTGGAGCTGTCGGTGGGCAGGGCCAGCAGTTGTTTTTCCTGGTTCCAGTCGAAGGGTTCGTCGTTCTCTTCGGCTTCGAAGCGGCGCTCGTCGAGGGTCTGGTACAGAGCGATTTCCTCGTCGGGCATGAAGTGCAGGCAGTCGCCGCCGAAGAACCACAGCAGGTCACGTGGTACCAGATGGGCGATCTGCGGGTAGCGGTGAAACACCTGGCTGATCAGGTCCTGGCCGAGGTACTGGCTGGACACCGGGTCGCTTGGCAGTTCGGCGAGCAGCTCATCGTAGCGCTCGAGGAACAGGGCATGGCTGTCGTCGAGCACCTGTTCGGCTTCGCCCAGGGCGACGAGGATGCCGCGCAGGTGGTTGAGCAGGGCGAGGTGGTGTTCGAGATGGCTGGCCATGGTGCAGGTTCCTGAAGGGTAAAACGGGCGCAGGAGTATAGAGTTCCTGGCGCCCGCTGTCCTGCATAGCTGACTTTCGTGGGAGGGGGGTTAGCCGCGACGCAAGAAGCTCGCGGCTAAAGTCCCTCCCACAAGTGGTTCGACTCAGCGCACCTTGCCGCGGCTCAGCTTGAGCTCTTCCTTGGCAAAGTCGTCGACATCGATCACCCGACGGCGCGCCGCTTCGGCGGCTTGCAGGCGCTGGCCCTGTTCGCCGTCGAGGATGCCGGCAGCGATCGCCGCCTCGATGGCGTCCTGGCCCGGCGCCGGTTGCAGGCTGCCGTCCTTGAGCGCCTGGTGCAGACGCTTGCGCGCATCCTGGCTGGCTTGCACCAGGTTCAGCGCATGTTGCAGGGCTCCTACTGAATCCTGGTCCGCCTGCGGGCGGTAGCAGCCTTCCAGCACCGATTCCAGCGCCGGGTCGCCGGCCTGGCGGCCAATGATCGCGGCCACTTCGGCGTCCAGTGCGTCGCTCGGGCCGTGATGGCGGCGACCCAGCGGGAACACCAGCACTTTCAGCAGGCAGCCGAACAGGCGGTTGGGGAAGTTGCTCAGAAGGTCATCCAGGGCCTGTTCGGCGTGGTAAAGGTTTTCCTCCATGGCCCAGCGCAGCAGTGGACGGATCGCTTCTGGGTAGTCCAGGTCGTGGTAGCGCTTGAGCGCAGCCGAACCCAGATAGAGATGGCTGAGCACGTCGCCAAGGCGTGCGGACAGGCGCTCGCGACGCTTCAGGTCGCCGCCGAGCAGCATCATGCTGCTGTCGGCGCACAGGGCGAAGGCCGCCGCCAGGCGATTGAGTGCGCGGTAGTAAGGTTGGCTTAGGTCGTCGCCGGGCACCTGGCCCAGGCGGTTCAGAGTCAGCCCCAAGAGGAAGCTGCTGGCGGCGTTGCCGACGGCGAAGCCGATATGGCTCATCAGCAGTGAGTCGAACTCGGCCAGTGCCTGATCCTTGTCCTCGCGGTCGGCCAGGGCCATTTCCTTGAGCACGTAGGGGTGGCAGCGGATGGCGCCCTGGCCGAAGATCATCAGGTTGCGCGAGAGAATGTTGGCACCCTCGACGGTGATGAAGATCGGCGCGCCCTGCCAGGAGCGGGCCAGGTAGTTGTTCGGGCCCATGATGATGCCCTTGCCTCCGTGCACGTCCATGGCGTGGCCGATGCACTCGCGGCCGCGTTCGGTGAGGTGGTACTTGAGAATCGCCGATAGCACCGAGGGCTTCTCGCCCAGGTCGACGGCGTTGGCGGTGAGGATACGCGCGCTGTCCATCAGCCAGGCGTTGCCGCCGATGCGCGCCAGGGCTTCTTGGATGCCCTCGAAGGCGGCCAGCGGCACGTTGAATTGCTCGCGCAACTGGGCGTACTGGCCGGTGGCGAGGCTGGTGAACTTGGCCGCGCCGGTGCCGACTGCCGGCAGCGAGATGGAGCGGCCGACCGACAGGCAGTTCATCAGCATCATCCAGCCCTTGCCGAGGTACTCCTGGCCACCGATCAGGTACTCCAGCGGAATGAAGACGTCCTTGCCCGAGTTCGGCCCGTTCATGAAGGCAGCGCCCAGCGGCAGGTGACGACGGCCGATTTCCACGCCGGGGGTATCGGTGGGGATCAGCGCCAGGCTGATGCCCAGGTCTTCCTTGTCGCCGAGCAGATGATCCGGGTCGTAGGCCTTGAAGGCCAGGCCGAGCAGGGTGGCCACCGGGCCGAGGGTGATGTAGCGCTTCTCCCAGTTCAGGCGCAGGCCGATCACTTCCTCGCCGTTGTACTGGCCTTTGCAGATGATCCCGGTGTCCGGCATGGCGCCGGCGTCGGAGCCGGCCAGCGGGCCGGTGAGGGCGAAGCAGGGAATGTCCTCACCCCGCGCCAGGCGCGGCAGGTAGTGCTGGCGCTGGGCGTCGGTGCCGTAGTGCAGCAGCAATTCGGCCGGGCCGAGGGAGTTGGGCACCATCACGGTAGAGGCCAGATCGCCACTGCGGGTAGCCAGCTTCATCGCCACCTGCGAGTGAGCATAGGCGGAAAAGCCCTTGCCGCCGTATTCCTTGGGAATGATCAGGGCGAAGAAGCCGTGCTGCTTGATGTGCTCCCAGGCCTTCTCCGGCAGATCCATCTGCTGGCCGACCTGCCAGTCGCTGATCATCGCGCAGAGTTCTTCGGTGGGGCCGTCGATGAACGCCTGTTCCTCTTCGCTCAGCTTGGCCTTGGGGTAGGCCAGCAGTTTGTCCCAGTCCGGTTTGCCGCTGAACAGCTCGCCATCCCACCACACGGTGCCGGCTTCGATGGCATCGCGCTCGGTCGCCGACATCGGCGGCAGTACGCGCTGGAACCAGGCGAACAGCGGGCTGGTGAACAGTTGCCGGCGCAGATCGCCGAGCAGGATGAAGGCGGCGACGGCGCCGGTGACGATCCACAGCAGCAGTTGCAACCAGCCCGGTACCGGGCTGAACAAGGCCATGGCCACCAGGTAGGCTGCGGTGATGCCGAGGGCAGGTAGGGCGGCGGTACGGCTATGGGCCAGGTAGGCGACCCCAAGCAGCAGAACCAGCAACCAGATGACGAGCATGTGCATTCCTCCATGATTCGAGCGGGCGACGCCCCGAGCATAGCCATAAATGGCGGCAGGGGCGGTGAGCTTGGCCGGATCGTCGTGAACGTGGCGCAATCGACGGGATTAGACTGAAGCGAACTTCAGGAGTCCCCGTCATGCAGACCTGTCTACGTCCCGGCCGCTTCATTGACAGTGACCATCCCGCGGTAGTCGAGTTCGCCGAAACCTGGCGTGGCGCCTCACGAGAACCGATCAGTCAGGCCGTTGCCCTGTATCTCGCGGTACGTGACGAGATTCGTTACAACCCCTATGCCTTCAGTCTCGATGCGCAGACATTGAAGGCCAGCCATGCGCTGGCGAGCGGTGAGTCCTACTGCGTACCCAAGGCCAATCTGCTCGCCGCTTGCGCCCGGCATTGCGGCATTCCTGCGCGTATCGGTTTGGCCGATGTGCGCAATCACCTGTCTACGCCGCGCCTGTTGGAACTGCTGCGCAGTGAGGTGTTCGCCATGCACGGTTACACCGAACTGCACCTGAACGGGCGCTGGGTCAAGGCCACGCCGGCGTTCAACGAGGCGCTGTGCCGGGTATTCAAGGTGGCGCCGCTGGAGTTCGACGGCGTGCATGACAGCGTCTTCCATCCCTACAACGACAAGGGCGAGCGCTACATGGAGTATCTGCATGACCACGGTCAGTTCGAGGATCTGCCCGAGCAACTGTTCTTCGAGCATCTGCGCGTCTGCTATCCGCACCTGTTCGAGACCGGTGCGCTGCAGCTCAGTGGCGATATGCAGCGTGAGGCCAGTGTTATCGACTGAGTCGATAATCAAGATCGGCAGGACGGCCTTTTCTCCGCGCGTCAGGGTCGGTAGGGTGCATGCCAGCAATGAGCGGGCGAAACACGCAGTTGCAATCGAGCGTCTTCGCCCTCATCTATAACGACCTCACTCTCGCGCGGGAAACCCCATCTTCATGAGCTCCGCCCTGACCATTCGCCAGTTGACCAAGACCTACGGAAACGGCTTCCAGGCCCTGCACGGCATCGATCTGGACGTCGCCGAAGGGGATTTCTTCGCCTTGCTTGGCCCCAACGGTGCCGGCAAATCCACCACTATCGGCGTGCTCTCCACGCTGGTTAACAAGAGCAGTGGCACGGTCAGTGTGTTTGGCCATGACCTCGACCGCGAACCCTACGCGCTCAAGCGTTGCCTGGGCGTGGTGCCGCAGGAGTTCAACTTCAACCAGTTCGAGAAGGTGTTCGACATCGTCGTCACCCAGGCCGGCTATTACGGTATTCCGCGCTCGATCGCCAAGGAGCGCGCCGAGCAGTACCTGACCGAACTCGGCCTGTGGGACAAGCGCGACGTGGCTTCACGTGAGTTGTCCGGTGGCATGAAGCGCCGCTTGATGATCGCCCGCGCTCTGGTGCATCAGCCGCGCCTGCTGATCCTCGACGAGCCGACTGCCGGGGTGGATATCGAGCTGCGCCGTTCGATGTGGAGCTTCCTCACCGAGCTGAACAAGCAGGGCACCACCATCATTCTGACCACCCACTACCTGGAAGAGGCCGAGCAGCTGTGCCGCAACATCGGCATCATCGACCACGGTCGTATCGTCGAGCTGAGCAGCATGAAGGATCTGCTGAAGAAGCTGCACGTGGAGACCTTTCTCTTCGACCTCAAGGACTCCTACAGCTCAGCGCCGACGCTGCAGGGCTATCCGGCGCGTCTGGTTGACCACCACACCCTGGAGGTGCAGGTGGAGAAGAGCCAGGGCCTCAATGCGCTGTTCCAGCAGTTGGCGCAGCAGCAGGTCGAGGTGCTCAGCCTGCGTAACAAGAGCAATCGCCTGGAGGAGCTGTTCGTCTCCCTGGTGGAAAAGAACCTGGCCAAGGTGGCGCAATGACTTCTCAGTACCTCAACAGCGAATTCGCCGCCAACCTGGTGGCCCTGCGTACCATCGTTCACCGTGAGATCCGCCGCTTCGTGCGGATCTGGCCGCAGACCCTGCTACCGCCGGCGATCACCATGGTTTTGTACTTCGTGATCTTCGGCAACCTGATCGGCCGGCAGATCGGCGACATGGGTGGCTTCAGCTACATGGAGTACATCGTGCCGGGGCTGATCATGATGTCGGTGATCACCAACAGCTACGGCAACGTGGTGTCGAGCTTCTTCGGCAGCAAGTTCCAGCGCAACGTCGAGGAGTTGCTGGTGTCGCCGGTGTCACCGCACACCATCCTCATCGGTTTCGTCGTCGGTGGCGTGTTGCGTGGGCTGGCGGTGGGCTTCATCGTCACGTTGCTGTCGTTGTTCTTTACCCACCTGCAGGTGCATCACCTGGGCGTGACCGTGCTGGTGGTGCTGCTGACGGCGACCATCTTCTCCCTCGGTGGCTTCGTCAACGCGGTGTATGCGCGCAACTTCGACGATATCTCGATCATCCCGACCTTCGTGCTGACGCCGTTGACCTACCTGGGCGGTGTGTTCTACTCCATCACCCTGCTGCCGCCGTTCTGGCAGACGGTGTCGCTGGGCAACCCCATCTTGCACATGGTCAACGCCTTCCGTTACGGCATTCTCGGGGTGTCCGACATCCGTATCGGCGTGGCCATCGGCTTCATGCTGCTGGCCACCGCTGTGCTCTATACCCTGTGCATCCGCCTGCTGGTCAGCGGTCGTGGTATGCGTCAGTGACGTTTGCCGCTCATGTAGGAGCGGATTTATCCGCGATTCTCGCGGCTAAAGCCGCTCCTACAGAATGTGGCGGCGACCGAAAAAACATAGCGAAATAACTTGCGCCCCTGTCAGTAACGCAGCAGCCGGTTAGACTCCGCCTCTACCAAGAAAAAGGGGCTGATCATGACCGTGCTGTTGCGTGCTCTTCCATGGCTGTGTCTGGGCTTGTTCACGACGCCTGCGCTGGCTGCCGAAGGGCCAATGGTCGAGATCGTGCCGGTACGGCAGATGGAGGTGCGTGACGAGTTGATCACCTTCGGTTCGCTGCGCTCCGACGAATCGGTGATGATTCGTCCGGAAGTGGAAGGGCGCCTGGCCACCCTGCATTTTCGTGAAGGCCAGGCGGTGACCGCTGGCGACCTGCTGATCAGCCTCGATGATGCCATTGCCCGCGCCGAATTTGCCCAGGCGCGGGCCAATCTTGATCTGGCCGAAAAAAACCACCAGCGCGCGCAGATGCTGTTTCAGCGTGGTGCCAGCAACGCCCAGGCGCTGGACGAGGCGCAGAGCCAGCTGCAGGCCGCCCGTGCCAGTCAGGCCCTGGCCCAGGCGCGGCTCGACAAGACCCAGATCAAGGCCCCTCATGACGGCACGCTCGGCCTGCGCCAGGCCAGCGTCGGTGACTACCTCAGTGCCGGGCAGAACATCGTCAACCTGGAAGTGCTCGACCCGCTCAAGGTCGACTTCCGTGTTCCGCAGAAGGCCGTGGCCCAGGTGCGCCTCGGCCAGACCGTGGAAATCACCCTCGATACCTTCCCCGGCGAGCGCTTTCGCGGCGAAATCTTTGCCATCAATCCGCGCCTCGACGAAGCCGGGCGCAGCCAGGCGATCCGCGCGCATATCGGCAACGATGACCGCCGCCTGCGTCCGGGACAGTTCGTCCGCGTTTCGGTAATTCTCGAGGAGCGGTCCAATGCGCTGGTGATTCCCGAGGAAGCGGTGATGCCGCAGGGTGACAAGCTGCTGGTCAACCTGGTGGTCGATGGCAAGGTCGAACGCCGTGAGGTGACTCTGGGCAAGCGTTTCGACGGCCTGGTCGAGGTGCGTGAAGGCCTGCAGGGCGACGAAACCATCATCAGCGCCGGTTGGCAGCGTGTGCGCGAAGGGCTGGCCGTACGCACCAAGAGTGGGGAGCGTCAGCCGTGACACTCTCCGATGTCTGCATTCGCCGGCCGGTATTCGCCACTGTTCTGTCGCTGATCGTGGTGCTGCTGGGGCTGATGGCCTACGACCGCCTCAATGTGCGTGAATACCCCAATATCGACGTGCCCATCGTCACCGTGCAGGTCACCTATCCAGGGGCCAGCCCGGAGATCATGGAGTCGCAGGTAGCGCAGCCGGTGGAGGACGTACTCTCCGGCATCGAGGGGTTGGACTTCGTCACCTCCATCAGTCGCGCGGAAAACACCCAGATCACCGCGCAATTCCGTCTCGGCCGCAGCGCCGACGAGGCGGCCAACGACGTACGTGACCGCCTCGGCCGAGTACGCAACCTGCTGCCGGATGAGGTGGACGAACCCATCGTGCAGAAGGTCGAGGCCGACGCCCAGCCGGTGATCTGGATCGCCTTTCACAGCCAGCAGCACAGCGCCATGGAGATCACCGACCTGCTGGAACGGGTGATCAAGGACCGTCTGCAGACCATTCCCGGCGTGTCCGAAGTGCAGGTACGCGGTGCGCGGACGTTCTCCATGCGTATCTGGCTCGACCCGGAAAAGCTCGCTGCGCACAACCTCACCGTGCAGGACGTGGAGGATGCCCTGCGCCGGCAGAACGTGGAGATTCCGGCCGGGCGCATCGAGTCGCGTGAACGTGAGTTCAGCGTGCTCTCGGAGACCGATCTGCGTACCCCGGAGCAGTTCAACGAGCTGATCCTCGACGACTCGCAAGGCTACCTGCTGCGCCTGTCCGATGTCGGCCGTGCCGAAGTGGGGCCGCGCGACGAGCGTACCGTGGTGCGCTTCAACGGTTTGCCGGCTGTAACCCTGGGCCTGGTCAAGCAGGCCACGGCCAACCCGCTGGATATCTCCGATGGCCTCGAAGCGGCCTGGGATGACGTCAAGGCTCTGCTGCCCGACGGCATGAACATGACCGTGGCCAACGACAACTCGCAGTTCATCCGCGAGTCCATCGACAACGTCTTCACCACCATCTGGGAAGCGGTGGCGCTGGTCATCCTGATCATCTTCATCTTCCTGCGTTCGCTGCGCGCGACGCTGATTCCGCTGGTGACCATTCCGGTATCGTTAATCGGCGCCTTTGCCCTGATGTCGCTGATGGGCTTCACCATCAACACCCTGACCCTGCTGGCCATGGTTCTGGCCATCGGCCTGGTGGTGGACGATGCCATCGTCATGCTGGAGAACATCCACCGCCATATCGAGGCGGGGATGAAGCCGATGCAGGCGGCCTTCAAGGGCAGCCGCGAGATCGCCTTCGCGGTGATTGCCATGACCCTGACCCTGGCTGCGGTATTCGCGCCCATCGGCTTCATGCAGGGCACCACCGGCAAGCTGTTCACCGAGTTCGCCTGGACCCTGGCCGGCGCCGTGCTGGTTTCCGGTTTCGTGGCATTGACGCTGACGCCGATGATGTGCGCGGTGATGCTCCGATCGCACCAGCACGAGCAGCGCCATGGCCGCGTGTACAACCTGATCGAAGGCTTCCTCAATGGTCTGACCTACAGCTACAAGCACAGCCTGGACCGTGCGCTGCGTGCCTGGCCGCTGGTACTTGGCGTGCTACTGGGGGCCTTCGTGATGTGCGCCTGGCTGTTCGGCGGCTTGCGTTCGGAGCTGGCGCCTACCGAGGACACCGGCACCATCGTTGGCGTGTTCAATGGTCCGGACGGCGCCACCATCGACTATACGGCGCGCTATGGCCGTGAGGTCGAGGCCGCTTATGCGAGTATTCCGGAGACCAATCGCTATCTGATGATCGCCGGTTTCCCTACCGTGGCGCAGGGCATCTCCTTCATGAAACTGGAGGACTGGGGCGACCGCTCGCGTACCCAGTTCGAGATTCGCAATGAACTGCTGCCGCAGTTGCAGGACATCGCCGGCATGCGCGTGACCCCGGTCAACCGCCCGCCGCTGGGGCAGAGCGCGCGCAACCAGCCGATCAACTTCGTCGTGCGCTCGTCCATGGAATACGCCGAGCTGCAGGTTTATGTCGATCAACTGATGGAACGCATGCGTGATTATCCGGGCCTGGAGGGGCTGGATAGCGACCTCAAACTCAACTCGCCGCAGCTCAAGATCACGGTCAATCGCGAGCAGGCAACGGCGGTTGGCACCGATGTATCGGTGATCGGGCGCAGCCTGGAAAGCCTGTTCGGCAGCCGCCAGGTGACCCGCTTCAAGCAGAATGGCGAGCAGTACGACGTCATGGTGCAGCTGCAGGATATCGACCGCAGCAACCCGCGGGACCTGAATCGTGTCTATGTGCGTGATCGCGACGGCGGCATGGTGCAGCTGTCCAACCTGATCGAGGTGCGCGAGACGGTGGCGCCGCGCGAGCTCAATCACTTCAACCAGCTACGTGCGGTGACCATCAGTGCCAACGTCGGCACCGGATACACCCTGGGCGAGGCGCTCAATCATCTGGAAGTCGCCGCCCGTGAGGTATTTCCGCCAGAGACGCAATACGACTACACCGGCACGTCGCGTGACTTCAAGGAATCCAGCTCGGGCATTCTGCTGATCTTCGCCTTGGCCCTGGCGTTCATCTTCCTGGTGCTGGCGGCGCAGTTCGAGAGTTTCAGTGACCCGCTGATCATCCTGTTCAGTGTGCCCTTGTCGATGGCCGGCGCCTTGCTGGCACTGAAGCTGTTCGGCGGCACCTGGAACATCTATTCGCAGATCGGCCTGGTGACTCTGATTGGCCTGATCACCAAGCACGGCATCCTTATCGTCGAGTTCGCCAACCACCTGCTGCGTGATGGCAAGGCCCTGCGCGAGGCGGTGATCGAGGCCTCGGTGCAGCGCCTGCGGCCGATCCTGATGACCACCGGCGCCATGGTGCTGGGTTCGCTGCCGTTGGCCATCGCCAGCGGAGCCGGCGCGGAAAGCCGCCAGCAGATCGGCCTGGTGATCGTCGGCGGGTTGCTGGTCGGCACCTTCTTCACCCTCTACGTGATTCCGACGCTGTACCTGCTGCTGAGGCGCTGGGCGCCACTGCGCAAGATCGAGGAGGAGCCGGTGGCGGTCTGACTGGCTTGTGCCGGTGGGCACTGCGGTGCGCGCGGCGCACCCTACGTGTGTAGCAAGATGGAAAGATCAGCGGCAGTAGGGTGCGCTGTGCGCACCGAGCAAACCCACAGCCCGCTGCGCGTGCGGCGCGGTGGTTAACCCGTTAAACTCGCGCGGTTTTCGCTATTCTGGATTGCCCGTCATGCAGCACCCCGCCGAACATTCCCCGCTGGGCAAGTCCAGCCAGTACATCGCCGAATACAGCCCAGAGCTGCTGTTCCCCATCTCGCGCACTACCAAGTGGGCGGAGCTGGGGCTGGATGGCGCCAGCCTGCCGTATCAGGGCGTGGACTACTGGAACTGCTACGAGCTGTCCTGGCTGCTGCCGTCCGGCAAACCGGTGGTGGCCATCGGTGAGTTCGCCATCCCCGCAGACTCGCCGAACATCATCGAGTCGAAGTCCTTCAAGCTGTACCTCAACTCCCTGAACCAGTCCGCTTTCGCCAGTTGGGACGAGCTGCAAGCGACACTGGTGCGTGACCTGTCGGTAGTGGCTGGTAAGCCGGTGGCGGTGCGCCTGCGCTCGCTGGTTGAAGTTTCTGAGGAGGGCGTGGCGACGCTGCCGGGTCAGTGCATCGACGAACTGGACATCAGTGTCAGCCAGTACGATCACCCGCAGCCAGAGCTGCTGCGTTGCGACGCTGGTCGGGTGGTGGAAGAGAGCCTGCACAGCCATCTGCTCAAGTCCAACTGCCCGGTTACCGGTCAGCCGGACTGGGGCAGCCTGGTCGTCGAGTACCGCGGCGCGGCGCTGGATCATGCCAGCTTGCTGGCTTATCTGGTGAGCTTCCGTCAGCACGCGGATTTTCACGAGCAGTGCGTCGAACGCATCTTCCTCGATCTGCAGCGTCTGCTGCAGCCGCAGTCGCTGACTGTCTATGCGCGCTACGTGCGCCGTGGTGGGCTGGATATCAATCCGTATCGCAGCACCGAGGCGCTCAAGTCGGAAAATGGTCGCCTGGCGCGCCAGTAACCCATGAAAAAATGCCGCCAAATGGCGGCATTTTCTTGAGTTGCTCGATGTTAGCCGGGGCGGGGCATTCAGATGCCCATATTGGCCAGGCTCTGCATGATGTTGCGCAGGGTGCCGGCGAGGGTAGGGTGGCTGGCCTCGAAACGTTCCACCGCCAGATTGACGCCATCGACCAGCGTAGCGTCAGGCGCTGAGGCGGCTTCACGAGCCAATTGCACTTCGATTTCCTGGGTCAGCAGGTAAAGCGATGCGCGTTCTTCCTCGCTGAGCGGCGTGTCCTGGGCCAGGTGTTGCTGGAGGGCTTCCAGTTGCTGCTGCAGGTCGCTTGCTGGCATAGAGTTCTCCTTATCAAATCAGCTTAGGCATTGACCCCCAGCTGCGCTGGAAGTTTTCAACCCGTACCTGAAGGTTAATCCAAGCGGGCCGGCTTTGCCTGATCCGAGTCAAAGGCTCAGGGCTTTTCGCCCTTGCTCCGGCGCACGCCGATATCGTCCAGGCTGGCCTCGATTTCTCCCAGATGATCGACCACCGAGTGCACGCCCAGACGATAGAGCTGCAGCGTGGCCTCAGCGCGCAGGTGTTCCTGATCGCTCGCGCTCAGAGCCTGCCAGTCGGCCAGGGCGTAGCCGCACAGTGGCCCGCAGGCAGCCAGGCCGATAGTCCAGCAGCCGGCATTGAGGCCGGCTTGCAGCAGTAGCGGATTACCGCTGACGACTACACAACCGTCCAGGCGCTCGACGTCCAGCTGGCTCAGGGCCTGCCAGCAACTGTCTGGCGCCGGCCATGGCCTGGCCTGACGCGCCAGCACCGCTTCGATGGGTGTGGGCAGCGCTTCGGCCAGGCGCAGACTGGCGTCGGCTGGCAGGTCATCCAGCCAGGCGCAGGGCGTGCCGCTGGCATGCAGGGTTTGCAGCAACTGTGCAGCACCCGGGGTCAGTTCGGCATGTTCTCCGGCCACCTCGCTCAGCTTCTGTTGCAGCGCCTGCAGTTGTGCGCTGGTTGCCGACTTGCCTAACCATGCATCCAGTGCCTGTTGCGGCGTACCGGTCGGGTTCGCGGTTGTGCACTCGGGATGCAGCCGTTGCAGCGCGACAGGTAGGGTGCGGGCGCCGAAGTCGACCAGGCAGCCGGACAGTTGAAAGATCAGGGCGGTGCAGGGGGAGGGCATGGGATCATCCGTGGCATTGGCCTAGGCCAATCTAACGCCGACGGATGACCGTAATGTGACTGCTAGGTGACGTTGAACAGGCCGCGTACATGCTCCGGCAGGGCTACCGATTTGCCACTTTCGTGGTCGATCCACACCAGTTTGCAGTAACCCTCACCGTAGACCGTGAGCGGGTCTTCGGCGGTGGTCAGCCGGTGTGCGATCACCAGGCTGCTGCGTCCCACCGCGCCAGCCCGCAGTTCCACCACCACAGTGGCGGGGTGGATCACCGGTTTCAGGTAGGTGTGCTGGGTTTGCAGTACCACCGGACCGAACGGCACGTTGCTCATGGCTACGCCGGCCAGCTCGAACCAGGCGACACGGGCTTCTTCCAGGTACTGCATGTAGATGATGTTGTTGACGTGCCCGTAGCTGTCCATGTCGCCCCAGCGTACGGGGATGTGTGCCGTGTGCAGCAAGGTTTCGTCGGTCATCGCTTTTCTTCGCTATGCTGCCCAATCAGGGCTCCAGGCTTTATACTACGCGGCATTCGGCCCGCTGGCGGTGGCCACATTATTTTCCTCAAGGAGAGATTTAAATGCATGTGATCGGTGCTCGCTGGATCGCGCGCCTGGGTGGCCTGATGGCCCTCGTCGGCCTCAGCCTGCTGCCTGCGATGAGTCAGGCAGCTTCGGAAGAAGATCCTTGGGAAAGTTTCAATCGCCCCATCTTCCGCTTCAACGATACCGTCGACACCTATGCGCTGAAGCCGATCGCCCAGGGTTACCGGGCTGTCACGCCGCAGTTTCTCGAGGATGGCGTGCACAACGTCTTCGGTAATATCGGCGACGTCGGCAACCTGGCCAACAACCTGCTGCAGGGCAAGTTGCACAACGCCGGCGTCGATACCGGTCGCCTGATCTTCAACACTACCTTCGGTGTGCTGGGGTTCTTCGACGTGGCCAAACACATGGGCCTGCGCAAGAATGACGAAGACTTCGGTCAGACCCTCGGTGTCTGGGGTTTGAACAGCGGTCCTTACCTGGTCATCCCGCTCCTCGGCCCAAGCACCGTGCGTGATGCCACCGGTCGAGTGCCGGACAGCTTCCTGACGCTGTATCCCTACATGGATCACGTACCGACGCGCAACGTCACCCGTGGCGTACAGGTGGTCGACACCCGTGCCAACCTGCTGCAGGCCGAGCGACTGGTCAGCGGCGACAAGTACATCTTCATCCGCAACGCCTACCTGCAGAGCCGTGAGTTCAAGGTGAAGGATGGGCAGGTCGAAGACGATTTCTAAGCCCTGTAGATACGAAAAAGGCGGCCTCTGGGCCGCCTTTTTCGTAAATGCAGATTTCAGCTCATGGAGATGATTGCCAGGCCCAGCGACTGACGACCGTCGCCCAGATCGCCTATTCGCACCACCTCGGCCTGGGCGTCGAGCCCGGCGAGTTCGCTGTGCTCTGAGGGGATATGGACCTTGACCTTGTCGCCCATGCTCAGGGCAGCTTCAGCCTCGATTTGCATGCCGGTACTGGAAAGATCCAAGCACACTGCAGGGATTTCCCGGCCAGCGTGATGGAGGACGACTGCAGCTTCCAGTCGCATGCGGATGTAGTCACGTTTCTCGCTGTACGCTCGATCATTCTGACTCATGGACCCTGTCCTCTTCTTATGAGCTCTCCCGCGGCTCTTATAACCCTCGTCGATTTGACCTGTAAAGCCGCCGAACGACGACCGGTCCCGGCTTGAATCGGCTGGCAGATGGGAGTACCGTCTGCCCCTTGAAATCGCCCTGGCGCCATAGATGCGGCGCCGCGCCATGGGCAGTGACCAAAATTGCCCTGGCGCAGTTTGCCTGGATACCCCATGCACAAAACCAGTGCCACTCTGCTGATCATCGACGACGACGATGTCGTACGTGCAAGCCTCGCGGCCTACCTTGAGGACAGCGGCTTCAAGGTGTTGCAGGCCAACAACGGTTTGCAGGGGCTGGAAGTGTTCCAGCAGGAAGGCCCCGACCTGATGATCTGCGACCTGCGCATGCCGCAGGTTGACGGTCTTGAACTGATTCGACGTATCAACGCGCTGGGTGTAGAGGTGCCGGTGATCGTCGTTTCCGGCGCCGGCGTGATGAACGATGCCGTCGAAGCCCTGCGTCTCGGTGCTGCCGACTACCTGATCAAACCTCTCGAAGACCTGGCGGTGCTGGAGCATTCGGTGCGCCGCGCGCTGGATCGTGCGCGTCTGCGCGTCGAGAACCAGCTCTATCGCGAGAAGCTGGAAGCGACCAATCGTGAGCTCCAGGCCAGCCTGCATCTGTTGCAGGAAGACCAGAACGCCGGCCGTCAGGTGCAGATGAACATGCTGCCGGTGACGCCCTGGCAGGCCGATGGCCTGAACTTCGCGCACCAGATCATTCCGTCGCTGTACCTGTCCGGTGACTTCGTCGATTACTTCCGTATCGACGAGCGACGCATCGCGTTCTATCTGGCCGATGTCTCCGGTCATGGGGCGTCCTCGGCATTCGTCACCGTGCTGCTCAAGTTCATGACCACGCGCCTGCTCTACGAGTGGCGGCGTGGCGGTACGCTGCCGGAGTTCAAGCCCTCGGATGTGCTCGGTCACATCAACCGCGGCCTGATCAACTGCAAGCTGGGCAAACACGTGACCATGCTCGGCGGCGTGATCGACGAGGAGAGCGGCATGCTCACCTACAGCATCGGCGGGCATCTGCCATTGCCGATACTGTTCGAGAATGGCCAGGCGCGTTACCTGGAAGGCCGCGGCCTGCCGGTCGGCCTTTTCGAAGAAGCCGAATACGGCGATCTGGTGATGCAGTTGCCTGAGTCTTTCAGCCTGACGCTGCTCTCCGACGGCATTCTCGACCTGTTGCCGGGCGACACGCTGAAAGAGAAGGAATTGGCGCTGCCACAACTGGTTAGCCAGGCTGGCGGTACGCTGGGCGGTTTGCGTCAAGTTCTCGGTCTGGCCAATCTGGGCGAGATGCCGGATGATATCGCCTTGCTGGTGTTGAGCAGGAACCTTGCATGAATCCTGGGATAAGCCCCGGTCGCATCCAATTCGCCGAGCAGGATGGAACCTTCGTCCTGAAGTTTGTCGGTGAAGTCCGTCTGACGCTGTGTTCAGCTCTGGATGCCACGATTGAAAAGATTTTCACCGCGTTGAATTTTTCGGCCATCGTCATCGACTTGACTGAAACGCGCAGTATCGACAGCACGACTCTCGGTTTGCTGGCGAAGTTGTCCATTCTGTCGCGGCAGAAGGTGGGACTGTTGCCGACCGTTGTCACCACCCACGACGACATCACCCGTTTGTTGGAGTCCATGGGTTTCGATCAGGTGTTCAACATCGTCGATCGGCCGATTCCCTGTCCGGATTGTCTGGATGATCTGCCTTCGCAGGATCAGTCCGAAGAGGTGGTGAAGGCCAAGGTGCTGGAAGCGCACCGCATCCTGATGGGGCTCAACGATTCCAATCGCGAGGCCTTTCACGATTTGGTCAGCGCACTCGAGCGGCACTGATCTCCCGCTTTTCTGTAGGTGCGCTGCGTGCACCGATATCTGCCGAGAAAATCCTTGGCGCACAGCGCACCCTACCTTCGAACTCGCAATGAAAAGGGGCGTCAGCTTGGCTGGCGCCCCTTTGTCATTCAGGCCTTGGCGGCCAGCAGGGCTTCGAGTTTCTCCTGGTCGCGGGCGAACAGGCGGATGCCTTCGGCCAGCTTCTCGGTGGCCATGGCGTCTTCGTTCAGCGCCCAGCGGAAGCCACCTTCATCGAGGCTCTGGCGAGGTTCGCCGGTAGCACCAGGGGTGAGCTGGCGACCGAGCTGGCCATCGTCCTCAGCCAGTTTCTGCAGCAGGTCGGGGCTGATGGTCAGGCGGTCGCAACCGGCCAACGCTTCGATCTGACCGAGGTTGCGGAAGCTTGCTCCCATTACCACGGTGTCGTAGCCGTTTGCCTTGTAGTAGTTGTAGATGCGTTTGACCGACTGCACGCCAGGATCATCGTTGCCTACGAAATCACGGCCCTCGGCCTTCTTGTACCAATCGTAGATGCGCCCCACGAACGGCGAGATGAGGAATATGCCGGCATCGGCACAGGCCTGCGCCTGGGCGAAGGCGAACAGCAGGGTCAGGTTGGTCTGCACGCCGGCTTTTTCCAGCTGCTCGGCGGCGCGGATGCCTTCCCAGGTCGAAGCGATCTTGATCAGTACGCGATCGCGGCCAATCCCCGCTTTTTCGTAAAGGCCGATCAGGCGCTCGGCGCGGCGCAGGGTCGCGTCGGTGTCGAACGACAGGCGCGCATCGACTTCGGTGGAAATGCGCCCCGGAATGACCTTGAGGATCTCCTGGCCGACGGCCACCGCGAAGTGATCGCAGGCCAGCCCCAGGTCTCCCTTGCCGGCACTCACTGCCTGGTTCAACAGATCGGCATAGCGGGGCAGGGCCGCCGCCTTGAGCAGCAGCGAGGGGTTGGTGGTGGCATCCACCGGTTGCAGGCGGGCGATGGCGTCGAGGTCACCGGTGTCGGCGACTACGGTAGTGAACTGCTTGAGTTGTTCCAGCTTGGAGGTCATGACGAGGCCTTGTCGTTGCAGATGGCATGACCTTACCCGAGGCGCCGCAAGCGCTCAACGGTCGGGTCACTGACAAAATTTACCTTTTCGGGCTGCGCTTTTCGCTGGCTCGTACGTCTTTAGTAATGACGGTACGTGAGAACGTACCGAAGTCGGTGGAGTCCGACTTTAGACGAGCTGCCAAGGAGCCCGAACATGTCGACCCAAACCCTGCTTTCTCGTTCAGTTTCCGCAGGCCTGGATACGCGTCAGTGCCGTGAGTGGCTGCAGGCCGCCGGGCTGCGCTTCAGCATGCCCAGGCTCAAGGTGGTGGAGGCGCTGTGCAGCGCCAATGACGAAGCGGGTATCTCCGCGCGCGAGCTGCATCGGCAACTGAGCGACGCCGGCGAACCGCTATCGCTGGTCAGCGTACGCCAGGTGCTGCGCCGCATGGAGGAAAACGGTCTGGTGCAGACGACGGGGCGTAGCCGCTACCGTCTCAGCGCGCCGGATTAATGCCCGCGTAGCAGCTCTGCTGCCTGGTCGAGCAGCGCCAGCGGGTCTTGCACCTTGTGAATATCCACCGACAGCAACTGGCGGAAGCGCCGCGCACCTGGGAAGCCTTGAGCCAGGCCCAGCACGTGACGGCTGACGTGATGCAGCGTGCCGCCCTCGCGCAGGTGCTGCTCGACGTAGGGCTTGAGTGCGAGCAGGGCGTCCATGCGGGAAATGCCCGGGTATTCGGCGCCAAACAGGCGGCTGTCCACCTGCGCCAGCAGATAGGGGTTGTGATAGGCCTCGCGGCCGAGCATTACGCCATCGAAGATCTGCAGGTGCTGCTCGCATTCCTCAAGGGTCTTGATACCGCCGTTGAGGATGATCTCCAGGTCGGGGAAGTCCTGCTTGAGTTGGGCAGCCACGTCATAGCGCAGCGGCGGGATCTCGCGGTTTTCCTTCGGCGACAGGCCTTCGAGGATGGCTATACGCGCATGCACGGTGAAGCTACGGCAACCGGCATCACGCACCTGGCCGACGAAATCGCACAGCTCGGCGTAGCTGTCACGGCCATTGATACCGATGCGGTGCTTGACCGTCACCGGGATGTTCACGGCGTCCCGCATGGCTTTCACGCAGTCGGCCACCAGCGAGGGATGGCCCATCAGGCAGGCGCCGATCATGTTGTTCTGCACCCGGTCGCTGGGGCAGCCGACGTTCAGGTTCACTTCGTCATAGCCGTGTTCTTCGGCCATCTTCGCGCAGCTCGCCAGGTCCTGCGGGTTGCTGCCGCCCAACTGCAGGGCGATGGGGTGCTCGCACTCGCTGTAACGCAGGAAACGCTCGCGGTCGCCATGGATCAGCGCGCCGGTGGTGACCATCTCGGTGTAAAGCAGGGCATGGCGCGACAGTTGACGGAGAAAGAACCGGCAGTGACGATCCGTCCAGTCCATCATCGGCGCCACGGAGAAGCGGCGGGACAGGATAGGGCCTGTAGTTGCTGGGTTTGAAGCTGATTCTTGAGGCATTTGTTTAGGTCGGTTAGAGGCCAAAAAGGCTTGTTTTTGCCCGTTTTTGCGCATGTGGTGCTAAAATTTAGCACTGTTAAATGCATTTTTAGCACTGATGGTGAACGATGTGGGAACGATCACTCGGCGCGTGAACAAAAGCGGGCAGACCAAGTACACGGTTCAGATTCGGCTGCGCCGTAAGGGTGTCATAGTCTACCAAGAAAGCCAGTCCTTCGACCGTAAGCCGGTTGCTCGCGCCTGGATGATGAGGAGGGAGGCTGAGCTGGCGTTGCCCGGAGCTCTTGAGAAGGCTTCGCGGGAGGATGTGCCGCTCAAGAAAATCATTGAGCGCTATCTTGATGAATACGAGCTGATGCGTCCGCTCGGAAAAACCAAGCGAGCTACGTTGAAAGCGATCAGCGAAACCTGGCTAGGTGAAATTGCTGATGTCGATCTGACGAGCCAGAAATTGGTCGAGTACGCGCAATGGCGGATGAGCCAGGAGGGAGGTGGTGTTCAGGCTCAGACGGTTGGAAACGATCTCGCACATCTTGGCGCTGTCCTGTCAGTCGCTAAGCCTGCCTGGGGATATGAGGTCGACGCGAGCGCCATGGCTGATGCGCGCAAGGTGCTGCGTAAACTGGGCATGGTGTCTCGAAGTCGAGAGCGTGATCGGCGACCTAGCAAGGATGAATTGGACAAATTGCTCACCTACTTTTTTGATCTCCAGGCGCGTAGGCCAAGCGCTATTCACATGCCTAAGGTCATAGCTTTCGCGATTTTCTCTACACGCAGGCAGGAAGAGATCACTCGGATTCGCTGGGAGGATCTGGATGAGCGGCGGCAGGCGGTGCTTGTTCGAGATATGAAAAATCCCGGACAAAAGATTGGTAATGATGTCTGGTGCCATCTGCCGGATGAGGCCTGGCGGATTGTGCAGAGCATGCCTAAGTCTTGCCGAGAGATATTCCCTTACTATTCTGACTCAATTTCTGCGGCGTTCACTCGTGCTGGTAAGTTTTTGGCTATCACGGATTTGCATTTCCACGATCTGCGCCATGACGGCATTAGCCGGCTATTCGAGATGGAGTGGGATATACCGAGGGTTGCGAGCGTATCAGGTCATCGCGACTGGAACTCTTTGCGTCGTTATACGCATCTGAATGGGCGAGGAGATCCTTACAAGGATTGGTCTTGGTTGGAGAAGATAATCAGGGCCCCTGTGGCGCTCGGGGCACGTGTAGAGCCTGAGTCCGCAGAAAATAGAAGGGGTGTGCTTCAGGCCAGGCGCCGTCGATCCATCAACTGATCCTGCTCTCTGATTGCGGCCTCGCGCTGTCTATCGATGTAGGCAGCGAGATCTTCCAAATGCACGCCGAGGTTGGCTTTCTGCGAGTTAGCTCCCAGTCGCATCACGGGAAGGTCTATTTCTCCCATCAAGCGCTTGCGTTTGAACTTGTCCACTGAAAGGCCGAGGAAATCTCGGCACACCCATTCGATAGGAATTACGGCTTGTCCGTCATACTGAGCCATCAGCAAAAACAGTGTCTTCATTGCTCCATGCCATAGCGCCATTTCAATTGAAGTCAGCCTATTGGCGTTTGGTCTGATGGCAAACAAGCTAAGTCGTAGATGGGCGGGGGGGAGCGGGTGACGCCTTGGACGGCGTCGGCGCCGTTAGTGAAACGGCGCCGACGGTTCTGTAAATCGTTATTGCAGCCAGCTTTCGACGACGTCAGCGCCGAACTCTTCTTTCCAAGCTTTCAAGACTTTGTGGTTGCCGCCTTTGGTTTCAACAACTTCGCCGGTCTTGGGATTCTTGTAGCGCTTTACTTGGCGAGGGCGGCGTGCTCCAGAGTCCTGTTTGCTGAGCTTGCCGGCTTTGGTTTGAGGATCGAGGATAGCGATGATTTCGCGCAGGTCTTTGTCATACTTCGACATCAGGGCGCGGAGCTTTTCCTCGAACTCCATCTCTTTTTTCAGTCCATCATCTTTCTTGAGAGCGTCCAGTTCTGCCAGTTGAGCGGCCAGTTGCTGTTCAAGGGCACGGAATTCGGCAAGTTTCGACATGCTGTAATTTTTCCTTTATGAGTGGTAGGTTGGATTCCCGACTATAGCTTCAATAACTATGCGGGGGAATGCTACTCGGCAGTTGCCGTCTGGATATTAGGAAAGCTGTTTACACATTTCGCCAATCACGATGCTGACGATAGTTCTCAGGCAACGCGTTTCACCTGCAAGAGTTGCTTGAAGATTTGGCTTTTTCTGCGCCAGTTCCTGATTGTCGCGGACGACTTGTTCAAGCAACTGATTTGCAGTGGCCTGGATCCCCGATGTCATTTTGTCGATTGATGCCAGTGCTGCGCTGGCTTTTATACCCATGGCCTCGGCAGCGGCAACGAGATTTTTGCGATTGAGGTGCGTAATCCGATCCTCTTCTCCTACTGGCCAGGCCATTCTGACCTGTTCTGGCCAGCCATTCTGGTCAAACGCACGAGTGGTATACACCGCGGTACTCAGCAAGTCGTAAAAGGGGGAAAGGTTTACTCCCTTGGCCGTGACCAAGAAACTGAGGTTTTTCAGGTGGGCGTCGCCGTTGCCCACCAAGATGTTGAACACTAGCCAGCGGAATAGCTCGAGGCGAGCTTTTGCCGGGATGTTGCACATCTTGCTGATATCCAGCAGGCGTTGCACGCTGCCTTGATCGTACTTGTAGGCTCGGTCGAGTCCAAGCAATTGGCAGGCATCAATGCAATGCAGCCGCTCCCAGCCTTTTGGTGTTTGCCGCCTATCGAAACGGGAGATGAGGTAGACCGGTTGTGGAACATACCTGCGAGTGACTTCTGGAACTTGAAGGCCCATTCTTTTTGCCAGAGTCATGACAAACCACTCGTTAATTACCGAATGTGCGTAGGTCAAGTCTGGGTGGTCAGGCTTGAGGATATGGGTCGATGGCATGTTGCCGGTGGGCTCTAGCAGTTGCTCTCCATCTAAGATGATGGCCATCTTGTGCTGAGCGCCTGCCAGCGACATACGCTTGGCAGCTTGCTCAGCTAGAGGTACGCGGGGCATATCGCTAATGCGCTGCGACAGTACTTCATCAGGTAATGCCCGAAGTTCACCAGGTGTAGGTTGCTGATCTGGTGGAAGGAGGGTGATAGAGCCGGCCGACTCAGCTCCGAATTGGGTAAGCAAGCCAAAGGCATCGGCTACTGATGTATGCGCGGCTCGAGCGATCAACTGTCGCTGGCCTTCCTCGGGCAGCAGGTTGTCGAAGTACCACTGTACTGGACGCACCGAGGCGCCATCCATGTGCGGTTCATTCTGCAGGGGCAGGTTAGGGCAAAGAGGGTAGGCACCCGGTTGGCGTAGCCATTGCTGGGTGTAGGCGAAGCTCCAAAGCCCGTTCTGTTCGGATAAGGTGCCGATCAGTGTGTGGTTGATCCAGACGTTTAATTGGCGATCCATTGCAGTTTTCTATCTCTGGGCAGATTGCTGTTGTTCAGCTTTTTCGAGAAGCCTTTCCAGATTCTGTTGAGTTTGTTCCGCGACTTCATCCGGGACATCAACGTAGACTTGAAGTCCCAGCTCCCGCAGGACCTGGAAAAGCTTTCCCCAATGAACAGACTCGCCGCCACGCTCCACTTTGCCGAGGAAGTTCTCGGACACGCCTATGCTGCCCGCGGCATCGTCCTGGCGCATGTCCATGGCCTTGCGGCTTGAGCGAATCACCATGCCAATTTTCTCGGGTGTGTCGATCTGAAACTGCATGCCTAAATCCTCATGATCGAGCGGATTATGCTGTCGTAATTCTATTCTAGCCATAAATCCGCATGGTCGTGAGGATTAATGGTGGTGGACCATAGATAGCATCGGAAACATCACGATCTTGAGGATTTTTATCAATTCAGTCTGGCGCATGAAGAAATCCACTTTCCGCGTTTAGCGTGGATCGGTGGTTTGTGGCGCAGCGGGTAGTGCAGGCTTGTTAGTTCTTTTGAATACCCGATCCCTCGCCATGAAAGCTTCCAGCATCTGCGGGATGAGCCTCAGGGCATCGATCTCTTCACCATAGGTTTGCGAGTGAAGCGCCGCATAGCGCTCGAGGTCGGCCTTCAGGCTGGCGGGGCAGGTGAAGGTCAGCTTTATGTTTTCGGTTTTCGGCAGTGGGCCGAGACGCAGCTTGGTCGTGCTCATTGCAGGTTCCTCTGTTGAGTGTAGAAAGGCTGATAGGGACGCAGCACCAGGTCGCGGTTGACGATTACGCGCAGGGGCAGGCCAGGGCGCTGGGTCAACGTGGGCTGGATATCGAGGTTGCGGCGGGTGACCTCCTGGCCGACCTGGTTCACCGTGTCCTGCAGGCTGTCGCGGCCGGCGATGATGACGCGGTCGCCGTCGGTGCGGCTGGCCGGTGCCGCCAGCTCGGCACCGATGCCCAGCAGGCTAGTCATGGCCGCGCCGGCGACAATGCGATCCCAATGCCAGTCGACGCTATCCTTGAGGCCGGCATAGCCGGCGGCGTCGGTACCCACCAGGTTGTCGAGCTGGAAGGACGAGGTGTCCGGCAAGATCACCCGCTGCCACACCACCTGCACGCGGCTCTGCCCGTAGCTCACTTGGCTGTTGTAGCGACCCAGCAGGCGCGCACCTTGCGGAATCAGCACATGCTGGCCGGTGGAGCTGTCGTAGACCGGTTCGGTCACCGTGGCGATCACGTCGCCGGGTAGATCCGACTTGATACCGGTGACAAGCGCCGCCGCGATGATGGTGCCGGCCATCACCTGGTAGGGCGACTCAGGCATCTGCAGCAATCCGGAATTACGGATTTGTGCATTTACGGATTTACTGAGAAACGCCTCGTTCCGTTCCTGCTGGGTTGGTGTTCCTGCGGCGGCTACTGCGCCTGACGAAGCCATACCCAGAGCAGGGGAATCGAGTTGAGCGCCACCACCAGATGCGATATTCGAATTCCGCGCGCTGCTGGTCTGGAAAAATACCGAGGACTGCGCTGCTTCCTCAGCTTCCTTGAGCAGGGCCAGGCGCTCTGCTTCGGCGGCATCTGGCCCATGTCCATAACCTTGCGCTTGCTGTTCGGCCCTGAGGATTGGTCCGCCCAGATCGCCGGGCAGCGGCGGCCCCAGTTGCGGTACCTCGGGCGCAGGTGGAGGCGGCAGCTGCGAGTAGTCTGCCGGCAACTGCTCCAGCCCCTCGGATCGTGCCACGCGGTCGACGTTGTATAGCTCGTTCGGCTCGGCACCTTGGCGGCGCTGCTGCGGTTGCAGCGACCACAGCATGGCACCCAATACCGCAGCCGACAGGCTGCCGACCACTACCGCCAGCATGCGTGGGTTGAGGCGGGTGACCGGGCGAGGCTTGGCGCGCAGCTCCAGCGATTCCGGCGCCTCCTTGGGCGGTAGCGAGGTTGCCGCATTTTGGTCGTTGTCCTTACCCGTCATGCTCAGCGCCTCCGTGCCACGCCATCGGTGCGCTCGATCCGCACCACGTCACCCTTGTCGGCGCCCAGGCGCAGCTCGGCCGCGCCGAACAGGCGGTCGACGATGTAGTAGGGAGAGCGGAAACGATAGTTGACCAGCTGCCCGTCACCTTCGGGGCCAATTACGAACAGCGGCGGCAGCTCGCCTTGGGCGATACCGGCGGGGAACTGGATATACACCTTGCGGCCGTCATCGAAGGCGCGCAGCGGTTTCCAGGGCGGATTGCTGCCGCTGATTGCATAGCGAAAGCGCAGCTTCTCCAGCGTTAGGCCTACGTCCACCGGTGTTGCGGCCTGCGCTGCGCTGGCGTGGCGTTGCAGAGCGAGCATGCGATCCTTCGGATAGTCCCAGGACACCGACGCCATCCATGCCTGATCGGTGGAACTCAGCTCGATCAGGTAGGTGCGGCGCGTGGTGGTGATCACCAGGTTGGTCTTGAGATCGACCCGCGTCGGTTTGATCAGCACGCTGGTGCGTAGATCGTCGCCGCTACCACTAGTGGTGTCGCCGACGATCCAGCGCACGGTGTCGCCGGCGGCAACGGTGATTAGCTCTTCGCCGGGCTGCAGGTTAATCGTCGTCACCCGACCCGGGCTGGCGTACACCTGATACAGCGCGCCATCGGAGTAGGGCCAGATCTGGATGGCGTTGATATAGCCCTCGCGGCTCGGCGCGACTCGAGCCTCGCGATTGGCACGCGAGACCCGCACGCGCTCATCGGCCGGCTCCTTGGCCGATTTGCTGGGTTGAGTTTCCGGCAGTGGCTTGAGTTGTGCGGGCAGGGCCAGGGGCTTGGGTACTTCCACTACCTCGATGGGCTTGGGCGGCTCCGGCAGGCGCTGCGCTTCTAACGGTTCATCCAGCGCTATCACTGGCGGTTCCTGGCTGGCGCAGCCGGCCAGCACGCTCAGCAACAGAGGGCATATACAGAGGCTAAGGGAGGTTTTCATGGTTTCTTGGCTCCTTCCGTAGTGTCCAGTTCACGGCTCCAGGACAGGCCGTTGACGTAAATGCCGAGCGGGTTGCGGCGCAGCTTTTCCTCGGTGCGTGGAGGCTGCAGTACCAGCGAGATCACCGCGGTCCAACGCTCCAGGTCGGCGGCTGAACCATTCACGAAACGGCGTTCGATCCAGCGCACCTGGAACGAGCTGTCGCTGGCACGCACCACGCTGGTGACTTCCACCGATACCGACTCCTTGCCGACCCGGGTGAAGGGATCGTTGGCGCGGGCATAGTCGTTGAGGGTGGCGGCGCCTCGGTCGGTGGTGGAGTGATAGGCCTCCAGCCAGTTCTGTCGCACCACCACCGGATCGATAGATAGCGAGCGCACCTGCTCGATAAAGCGCGCCAGGTGTTGGGCGATCTGCGCATCCTGGGGCTGGTAGGGACTGGCGGCTTCGCCGACAGCGCGCACCTGGCCGAGGTTGTCGACCTCCACCACGTAGGGCGTCACCGTCGACTGCGCCGAGCGCCAGACCAGCCCGCCGGCCATCAGCAGCGCCAGGCCCAGACAACCGAAGGCCATCAGCCGCCAGTTGCGTGCCTGCGCCAGGCTGCTGCCCATGCGCAGGTCCCAGGTCTGTGCCGCTGCCTGGTAAGGGGTGACCGGTTGAGGGGTGTCGCTGTAGCGCACCAGTGGGCGTCTGAATCGCATCTTCGTCCTCCTTTACGAATTCGATGGGTCGCGGATCTGCGGCCCAGGTGATGAGCCACCGCCATCGCCGCCACGAAGGGTGTGGGCGACCGTGCTGGTAGCCTGTGAGAGTTGCTGCCTGCGCTGCAGGCGCTTGGCCCAGTCGGGCTGTTTGGCTGGGCCAGTTGAAGGTTCAGCGGTGTCGGATGCTCCACCAGTTGCAGCGCCGGAAGGGGCTCCTGCCAGAGAGCGAGCGCCGCCCATTGCCAAGCGCGCTGCACCGGGTGCCATGCGTGCGCCGGCCAATACCGCGCCGCCGACACCTGTGGCGACTGCAGCAGCACCAGCAGCCATGCCCGCCGCGCCTAGCGCGGTACCGGCTGCTGCACCAGCACCCAGTTGCGGTGCGCCGGAGACCAACCCGGTGGCAATGCCCGGCCCGAAGATGCCCAGGCCCAGCAGGGCCAGCGAGGCGAGCATGACCACCAGCGCATGGTCGATGGAGGGCTCGTCCGGCATGGCCTGGAACTCGGCGAACAGCCCGCTGCCAATGCCGACGATCACCGCCAGAACCAGCACCTTGATGCCGGACGCAACCACGTTGCCCAGCACCTTCTCGGCGAGAAAGGCGGTCTTGTTCCACAGCGCAAAGGGCACCAGCACGAAGCCAGCAAGGGTGGTCAGCTTGAATTCGACCAAGGTCACGAACAGCTGAATGGCCAGGAAGAAGAAACTGACGATCACCACCAGCCAGGCCAGAAACAGCACCAGGATGCTGTGCAGGTTGCCGAAGACTTCGGGAAAACCACTGAGCTTGCTGATCTGCTCAAGCAGCGGCCCTCCGGCATCAACCCCAATCGCGGCCAACCGCCCTGGCTGCAGAAACTCCGCATGACTCAACCCGGAACCTGAGGCCAGCAGACCCAATCCGGCGAAGGAGTTGAAGACGATCTTCGCCAGGGCATTGAAGTTGCCGATGATGAAGGCGAAGGCACCGACATAGAGGGTCTTGCGGATCAGTTTGGCGCTGACATCCTCACCGCCCATGGCCCAGAACAGCCCGGCCAGGGTCATGTCGATCACCACCAGGGTCATGGTGAGAAAGGCCACCTCGCCGCCGAGCAAGCCGAAGCCGGTGTCGATATAGAGCCCGAACACCTCGAGGAAACGGTCGATCACGCTGACGTCGTTCATCGCACGTCCTCATCGAAGCTCGGCGGGATCGCGGGCAAGTCGGTAGGCCGGAGAAACTCGCCGGGCCGGGCGCATCCGGAGTAGAAGCGCTCGGCCGAATCGTCTTGCCGTGCCACGACGCCATCGTCGCCATGTCCGCAGGCGGCCAGCGCGAGCAGCGGCAGCAGTACCAGGATTTTCATGGGGCGACCTCCCTATCGATAGAACTGCACGGGGTAGGGGGTATAGGGCGTGCCGTTACCCATAAAGCGACGCCGCCGTTCCCGTGCCTCCTCGGCCGCGGCAGCCTGACGGGCAAGCTCCAGGGCGACGGCGCGGTTCTGGGTGATCTGCAGTTGCTGCGACTGGATCGACTGCTTGGCTTGCAAGGCCAGCAACTGGTTGGTGGCCTGGGCAGCCTGCAAGGCGCCACCCGCGGACTGGCTCTGCTGCACCAGCGCGGCCAAGGCGCTTTCATCCACGGCCAGGCTCTGTTTCATCTGAGCCTGTACACGCAGCGCCGTATGCAGCCCGTCGAGGCCCTGTTGCCAGCGTTCGCGTGCTTCTTCTGCCAGGCGTTGGCTGCTGACGTCGCCGGTGTACTCGCTCGGGTAGAGTCGGCTGAACTCCTGATCCAGGCGCTGCACTTCGTAGGCCAGCCCTCGCGCCTCGGCGAGTAGCCGCTCAGTATTGGCCAAGCTCGCGCGCAACTGGCTGACGACGTTGTAGTCCAGGCGCTGCAGGTGACGTGCCTGGTTCAGCAGCATCTGGGTCTCGTTCTGCAACTGGCGAACCTGGTTGTTCGCCATCTCCAGGGTGCGTACTGCAGTCAGGGTGTTCTGCACCAAGTTGGTCGGATCGATTACGGTGAAGGCGTTTACCGGCTTCACGGCCAGCAGGCCCAGTACCAGCAGCGTTGCGCCGGGAAAGCGGTGGGAAGGGGATCTCATGGCAGGCACTCCTTGCGTGACGAGGGATAAGCGGTGAGCAGGTCGGCAGCCCAGTCCAGGCCGCGGTGACGCAGCCAGGCAGGGGCGAAACCGGCGGTGCCGTACGCCAGCAGGATGCGGTCGATCTCACGCTGCTCGACCTGGCTGGCCGAGGCGGCGAAGGCCAGCGCCACCGGCCCCAGATCGAGGTCGAACAGGCGGTTGCCCAGGCGCGACTGATAGTAGTAATCACGCTTGGGCGTGGCCTGGGCGATGATCTCGATCTGCCGGTCGTTGAGGCCGAAGCCATGGTAGATGCCGCGGATCTGCGGCTCGCCCGCCTGTGGGTTGGGCAGGAAGATGCGGCTGGCGCAGCTCTCGATGATTGCCGCAGCGATGCTGGAATCCTTGATGTCGGCCAGTGACTGGGTGGCGAAGATGACGCTGACGTTCTTCTTGCGCAGGGTCTTGAGCCACTGGCGGATGCGCGCGGCGAACAACGGGTCGTCGAGAAACAGCCAGGCCTCGTCGAGGATGAGCAGGGTCGGCGCGCCGTCAAAGCGTTCCTCGAAGCGGGCGAACAGGTAGCTCAGCACGGCGGCTACCGCCGCCTTGCTGTGCATCAGCTCCTCCATCTCGAAACACTGCACGTCGGCGCTGCCCAGACGATCCTGGTCGGCATCCAGCAATGCGCCATGCGCGCCGCCCAGCACATAGGGTTGCAGCGCCTGGCGCAGGGCGTTGTCCTGCAGCAGCACCGAAAAGCCGGTCAGTGTGCGCTGCGTCTCCGGTGCGCCGGCCAGGCTGTCCAGCGCCGTCCACAGCGCGGCCTTCTGCTCGGGGCCGACGGCCACACCTTCCTGCAGCAGGCGAGCCTCCAGCCACTCGGCGGCCCAGGCTCGGTATCCCGGCTGATCGATGCGCGCCAGAGGCTGGAAGGCCAGGTCGCCGTCGCCTCCGAGGGCGTAGTGCTCGCCACCCAGGCCCAGCACCGTAGCGCGCAGCGAGCGCCCCATGTCGAAGAGAAACAGGCGCGCGCCCGGGTAGCGTCGGAACTGCAGGGCCAGGGTCGCCAGCAACACCGATTTGCCCATGCCGGTAGGGCCAGCCACCAGGGTGTGGCCGACGTCGCCAACGTGGGTGACCAGGCGAAACGGTGTTGCGCCATCGGTGCGGGTGATCACCAATGGAGGGGCATCCAGATGTTCGTTGCGTGCCGGGCCAGCCCAGACTGCCGAGACCGGCATCAGGTGCGCCAGGTTGACGGTGGAGATCAACGGCTGACGGACGTTGGCGTAGGCGTTGCCGGGGATCGACGAGAGCCAGGCCTCCACCGCGTTGAGACTCTCGGCGATGGTGACGAGGCCGCGGCCCTGGATCACCCGCTCGACCCGGCGCAGCTTCTCGTCGGCGATCTGGGCGTCGGCATCGCTCACCGTCACCGTGGCCGTCACATAGCCGAAGGCGACTTGGTCGGCACCGAGTTCCTGCAGCGCCGCGTCGGCGTCGCTGGCCTTGTTCGCGGCGTCGCTGTCGAGCAGTGGGCTTTCCTGCTGGAAGATCGCTTCGCGCAGCAGCGCCAGGACGCCCTTGCGCTTGGCAAACCACTGCCGGCGCAGGCGCACCAGTTCCTTCTCGGCCTCAACCTTGTCCAGGCAGATAAAACGGGTCGACCAGCGATAGGCGAAGCCCAGACGGTTGAGGTCATCCAGCACGCTTGGCCAGGTCGAGGTGGGAAAGCCACGTACCGACAGCACGCGTAGGTGCTGCTCACCCAAGCGCGGTGCCAGGCCAGTGGCCAAAGGACTGTCGGCCAGCAGAGCATCGAGATGGAAAGGCACCTCGGGTACAGCCACCCGCTGGCGATGGGGCGAAATCGTGGCATGCAGGTAAGTCAGCGTCTGGCTGTCATCGAGCCAGGCGAGCTCTGGCATCACTCCGTCCAGCAGGTCGAAGAGACGATCTGTCTCGGCGACAAAGGCGGTCAGCCGTTCGCGCCAGTCGACTCCGCGTTGCGGCCGGTGCTCGTAGAGCAGGCCGGCGGCGCGCGAGCGCGATTCTTCCGGTGGCAGGTAGAGCAGCGTCAGGTGATAACTGCTCTCGAAGTGGCTTCCGTGCGCCTCGAAGGCAGCACGGCGCTCCTCGTCCACCAGCCAGGACAACGGCTCGGGAAAATCGCTGTCAGGGTAGTCGGCGGCCGCCAGGCGCTCGGCCTCGACAAACAGCGCCCAGCCCGATCCAAGGCGACGCAGGGCATTGTTCAGGCGCGCCGAGGTGACCACCAGCTCGCCTTGGGTGGCGCTGTTCAGGTCTGGCCCGCGAAAGCGCAGGCTGCGTTGGAAAGAACCGTCCTTGTTCAATACGACGCCGGGTGCGACGAGACCGGCCCAGGGCAGCCAGTCGGCCAACTGTGCGGGGCGGCGCTGGTATTCGGTGAGGTTCAGCATGGCGGCCTCCTCACACATCCAGCAGCGACGGCTGCTTGATATGCCGGGCAAATACCTGCAGGAACTGCGGATCCAGACGTGCGCCCCACACCGCCAGCGTGTGGCCGACCAACCAGAGCGCCAAGCCAGGCAGCCACAGCTGCAGGCCCAGACCGACCACCGCCGCCAGAGTACCGTTGAGGATCGCCACGTTGCGCGGCGCGCCACCGAGCAGAATCGGCTCGGCCAGCGAGCGGTGCAGTGGCACCTCGAAACCGGGGATGAGTTCGCGCTCGCCGTTCATGCGATCACCGCCCCGCCGGCAAAGCTGAAAAAGCTGAGGAAGAACGACGACGCGGCGAAGGCAATCGACAGGCCAAAGACAATCTGGATCAGCTTGCGAAAGCCGCCACTGGTGTCGCCGAAGGCCAGCGTCAGGCCTGTGGTAATGATGATGATCACCGCGATGATGCGCGCCACCGGCCCCTGTACCGAATCAAGGATCGATTGCAGTGGTCCTTCCCAGGGCATTCCGGAGCCAGCGGCGAGCACTGGCAGGGAGGCGCTCAAGCAGAGGGCGCCGAGCATCAAGGCGCCGACGAGGCGACGACGATTAGCAACGCGGGGATGGCAGGCAGTCATGACTGTTTTCCTGAGTCAGTGAAGGAATGAATGCGGGGGCGATGGAAGTGAGTTGATAGCCGCGCTCGTCATAGCCGGTGACGCGGGCGATCTGCTGGACATAGCGCGTGCGGCCACGTCCGGCGAGAAACACCAACAGGTTGACCGCCTCGGCGATCAACGCCCGCGGCGCGGCCAGGGCGACCTCCAGGATCAGTTGCTCCAGGCGCAGCAGCGCCCCCTGCGCGGAACCGGCATGGATGGTGGCGATACCGCCGGGATGGCCGGTGCCCCAGGCCTTGATCAGATCCAGTGCCTCACCGCCGCGCACCTCGCCGACCACCACGCGGTCGGGGCGCAGACGCAGCGTGCTGCGCACCAGATCAGCCATGGAGACCACGCCGGGCTTGGTGCGCAGAGCGACGTGATCGAAGGCCGGACACTGCAGTTCGACCGTGTCCTCCAGCACCAGCACGCGGTCACCACTACCGGCCACCTCGGCCAGCAGCGCGTTGGCCAGAGTGGTCTTCCCGCTGCTGGTGCCGCCTGCCACCAGGATGTTCTGCCGCTCACTTACGGCCACACGCAGGTGCTCGGCCTGCGCGGCGCTGAGAATGCCGTCGGCCACGTACTGCTGTAGCGGGATGACGCCGGCGGCGCGTTTGCGCAGAGCGAAGGTCGGCCCAGCCACTACGGGCGGTAGTACACCTTCGAAGCGCTCACCAGTCTCTGGCAACTCTGCACTCAGCAGAGGCTTGTTGCGATGTACCTCCTGGCCGACATGCGCAGCCACCAGGCGGATGATCCGTTCACCATCGGCAGCCGCTAGCGTGCCTAGATGGGCGCGGCCAGCGGACAGTCGATCCAGCCAGAGCGCGCCATCGGGGTTGAGCATCACCTCGACCACGTCCGGATCATCCAGGGCCGCGGCAATCAGCGGGCCCATCGCCGTGCGCAACATACGCGTGCGCCGATCCAGAGAAGCTGCCGCTGCACTCAGCAAAGGGGACGAGGCGACAGTCATGGACGCTCTCCCGAGACCTGGGCCTCTGCCTGAACCTCTTCGTGCACGTCTTTGACCAGGCTGCGTCCGCGCTGCAAGTGACGCCCCAGTTGTTCTACGAACTGGCTGAATCGCAGCTTGCCCTGCGAGCGTGCTGCTTCCTGATGCGCCTCTGGTATCGGCGTGCTGACCGTGAGGTAGTAGCGCACATACAGCGCCACAGTCTCGATCAGGATGTGCTGGTCGCGCTCCAGGCGCTCGAACTGACTTGACAGGCGATCCAGGCGTTTGGCCATGGCCACCTCGCGCTGCTCGCCGGACTCGGGCGACAGCCAGGAGGCCAGCGCCGCGGCGATGATTGAGGACTTCGACACGCCCTTGGTGATCGCCAATTCGTTCAGGCGCTTGGCATGCTCAGATTGGATAAATAGGTTGAGGCGGGCTCGGCTCATAGGGCTATTCCATCGTCAGGGTCGAGGGCTGCCAGCCGCGCCACGCGTTGCAGGCGTGGGTCCGGCTGGGTGGGGAAGGGGGCGGGAATGTCGTCCTCGTCGAGCAACAGCAGGTCGCTGGTCAGCTCGTCGTGATTTGGCAACTGGGCGAGTTCCGCCAGTTCGGGCTGACGGCGTGGGCCGCCGTCCTCGACGGTCTCGTCGTCGTCCAGATCGGTCGTCGACACAGCAACGGACGCAGGCACGGCCAGGCCGCTCCAGTCGTCTGGGCGTGTCGCTGGTACGTCTGCGTAGCGGCCCGGCTGCAAGCGCGGCGCCGGCAGTACCCGGCTCTGGAAGTTGGTGTCGGTGAAGTAGCGCAGCTTCTTCGCGCGGATCGGTGCGAGACCTGAGAGCATCACCACGGCCTCGTCGCTGGGCAGTTGCATCACCTCACCTGGAGTCAGTAGTGGGCGAGCGGTTTCCTGGCGCGACACCATCAGATGGCCCAGCCAGGGCGCCAGACGGTGGCCGGCGTAGTTGCGCTGCGCGCGCAGTTCGGTGGCAGTGCCGAGGGTCTCGGAGATGCGTTTGGCGGTGCGTTCGTCGTTGGTGGCGAAGGTCACCCTCACATGGCAGTTGTCGAGGATCGAATGGTTTTGGCCGTAGGCCTTGTCGATCTGGTTCAGCGACTGCGAGATCAGGAAGGCGCGCAACCCGTAGCCGGCCATGAAGGCCAGGGCCGTCTCGAAGAAATCCAGACGTCCCAGCGCCGGAAACTCATCAAGCATCAGCAGCAGTTTGTGCCGGCGCTCGATGCCGTCGGAGCCGTCGAGCGACTCGGTCAGGCGTCGGCCGACCTGATTGAGGATCAGACGGATCAGTGGCTTGGTGCGGCTGATATCCGAGGGCGGCACGACTAGGTACAGCGACACCGGATGCTCGGCCGAGATCAGGTCGGCGATGCGCCAGTCGCAGCGCGAGGTGACCTCGGCCACTGTCGGGTCGCGGTACAGACCGAGGAACGACATTGCAGTGGACAGCACGCCAGAGCGCTCGTTGTCGCTCTTGTTCAGCACCTCCCGCGCGGCCGAGGCCACCACTGGATGGGGCGCATCGCCCAGGTGCGGCGTGGTCATCATCCGGTGCAGGGTCAGCTCGAAGGTGCAGGCCGGATCTGAGAGGAAGTTGGCGACGCCGCGCAGGGTCTTGTCCTGACCGGCGTAGAGCACGTGTAGGATGGCGCCGACCAGCAGCGCATGACTGGTCTTCTCCCAGTGGTTACGCCGCTCCAGCGCTCCCTCCGGGTCGACCAGGATGTCGGCGATGTTCTGCACGTCGCGCACCTCGTGGGCGCCGCGCCGCACTTCCAGCAGCGGGTTGTAGGCGGCCGAGGCCAGGTCTGTGGGGTTGAACAGCAGGCAGTGCGAGAAGCGCGAGCGCCATCCCGCAGTCAGGCTCCAGTTCTCGCCCTTGATGTCGTGGATGACCGCCGAGGCCGGCCAGGTGAGCAGGGTGGGTACCACCAGGCCGACGCCCTTGCCCGAGCGCGTCGGCGCGAAGGTCAGCACATGTTCGGGGCCTTCGTGACGCAGATACTGATTGTCGAATTGGCCGAGGAACACACCCGCAGGCTGGGTCAGGCCAGCCTTGCGCACCTCATCCGCGTCGGCCCAGCGCGCCGAGCCGTAGGTGGTGACTCGGCGTGCCTGGCGCGCCCGCCAGATCGCCATGCCAATGGCCACCACCAACGCCAGCAGGCTGCTGCAAGCAGCGATGCTACCGCCGACATTGAATACGTCCGGCGCGTAGGCATCGAAGACGAACCACCACTCAAACAGACGCCAGGGATGATAGACCGGCGTGCCCAGTAGTTCGAACCAGGGCGCGCCAAGGCGAGCCTGGTAACCGAGCGCGGCTGCCGTCCGCTGGGTGGCACCCCATACCCCGGACAGGGTAATGGCCAACACCACAATTACTTGGCCGTACAGCACCGTTGTTGCATGCATCCCCGAACCCAACCTCCCAGACAAAACGCACGGCACGCGGATGTGCCGCGGGCGAGAGGTTCGGTACTGGGAAGGAAGGGGGTCAAAGACCGTTTCGGCGAGGACTAAGAAGGTAGGGGCAACACAGCAGGCTGGGGCGGTCGGTGGAAAAGCTCAGCAGGGTGTGTACACGAGGTAGATGTCTATCCGAAGCTGCGCCTGGCGACAGGCAGAAACCGGCCACAAGCGGTCCTTGGAGCTAGCCCGATTGAAAGGTTTTGGGGTTCTGTGAGATCGCCATGTCATTCAGGGATGGCTGAAGACTGCAAGTAATTTTGATATGTTATTCCGTAACGATATCCTTGCGAGATAGCCTCAATGCACCGCTTACTGACCCACTTCTCCAGCGTGATGCTGGGATTGCTGTTCGCTGCGCCTGCCTTTGCAGAAGTCCGCGTACTGACCAGTATCAAGCCTCTCCAGTTGATTGCCGCTGCCGTACAGGACGGAGTCGGCAAACCCGGTGTACTCCTGCCGCCAGGGGCATCTCCCCATCACTTCACACTGCGTCCTTCTGACATTCGCAACGTGCGAGAGGCAGACTTGCTCTACTGGATCGGGCCGGATCTTGAAACGTTCCTGCCAAGAGTTCTGGAAGGCCGTAGGGCAATGACTCTGGCTGTCCAGGACATCAGTGGGCTGCACCTGCGTCGCTTTGGTGAAGAACATCGGCACGACGAAGAACCCGCTGACGAGCACGAAGAGGAGCACACTGATGTGCATGACGAAGGGACAGAGGCTGGCGAGCACGACGAACTACATCGCCCAGGGGCACTTGATGCTCACCTCTGGCTTGATCCCGACAATGCACGCAAGATCGCTTCGCGTATGGCGAGCGATCTGTCCAGCATCGACCCTGCGAACGCTGCTCGCTACCAGGCAAATCTGGCAGCATTCGATCAACGTCTGGCGGCCATGGACGAAAAGATCGAGGATCGCCTCAAACCGTTGGCCGGCAAACCCTTCTTCGTCTTCCATGAAGCTTTCGACTACTTCGAGGAGGCATTCGGCCTGAGGCATGCAGGGGTATTCGCTGTAAGCGCCGATGTTCAGCCAGGTGCGAGAAAAGTTGCCGATATGCGCAAGCGCTTGGAACTGGCAGGAGCCAGCTGCGTGTTCAGCGAGCCGCCCATTCCGCCTCGTCTGGCGCAGACGCTCAGCGAAGGGTTGCCAGTAAGGCTGGCCGAGCTTGATCCGCTTGGCTATGACGTGAAGGTCGACGCGTTGGGCTATGAGCGTCTACTGGAGGCGCTGGGGAGCAATCTGGCCGGTTGCCTGGAGCGGCTTTAAGATCATCGCACGACGCTGGCAGAACCGGCCCCATGAGGGGCCGGTTTTGTTTTCAGATCACGCGTTTGATGGCGATGTAATCTCCTTGGGTGCGCAGAGTGACGGTGACCGACTTGTCTGTTCGGTTACGCCAGAACCAGCCGTGCTTGCCGTCGAAAGCCGCCTCCAGAACGCCACTGTCTTCCGGGGTGAAGCGCCCTTTGCCGTACCCGTGGTAGAAGTCGCGCGGTGCGTTGTAGGGGTCGCCGTGGGTGTCGTAGTTGACCTGGCCGCCATTGGCCGTCCAGAAGTAGTTGACCTTGGCGCCCTTGATCATCTCCAGCTTGATTTCGGCGCCCTGGCCGGGAGCCAAGTCAATGCTCATCTCGTGCTTCAGACCTGCCACTTCCGGCGCTGCCGGCGCTACGGGCGCGGACGATTGAGCAACTTCGGTTGTCACCTCGGGGGCTGGCTGCGTGCTGGGCTGAACCACCGCAGGCGCCTGCACGACCAGCGCGGCGACCTCGGCAGCGGCCTCTTCGGCCAGCTGCTGCTTGATCTCGCCCATCTGAGTGAGGCCCAGCATGCGTCCCGCACCAGTCGGGTCGATGGCATATTCCGAAGGCATCACCACGGTGACCAACAGGACGATGGCGACAATCAGGGCAATGACGGTGGAGCGCAGCAACTGCTGACTGCTCGGCAGTTCGTTGAGGCTTGGGGCTTTGCTATTGAACATATGGAAATTCCTTACTGAGAGACGATCAGGCCGGTGAGCTGGTAACCCATCAGCAGGAAACCGGCGCTCATCATGGCAACGTTGGCGGTATAGGCATGGCGCCAGAAGCTGGCGGTACGCCGCCAGTAGCCCATCAGAATGAGGATGGTGCCGAGGGCCAGCAGTTGACCGATCTCGACGCCGACATTGAAGGCGATCAGGTTGGCGATCAGGCCATCCGGCGAGATTTCGAACTCCTGAATCTTGGTCGCCAGGCCGAAGCCATGCAGCAGGCCGAATATCAGCGTGGCCGCACGGGTATCGGGCTGATAGCCAAACCAGCGCTGAAAGGCACCCAGGTTATCCAGTGCCTTGTACACCACCGAAAAGCCGATGATGGCGTCGATCACGTAGGGGCTGATGCTGATGCTGCTTAGCACTCCGAACAGCAAAGTGATCGAGTGGCCGACCGCGAACAGCGTGACATACAGCCCCACGTCCTTCAGGCGGTAGAGGAAGAAGATCACCCCGAACAGGAACAGCAGGTGATCGTAGCCGGTGATCATGTGCTTGGCGCCCATGTACACGAACGGCACCAGCAACACCCCTGTGCTTTCCTGGATGAAGCCTTTGTCGCCTTCGGGAACACCATGGGCAAGAGCCTCTGGCATGCCTATCAGCAACAGAACGAATGCCAATAGGGGGAGCAGGAACGGTCGGCGCAAGGCGCCATTACCGCGAAGAGATAGCGAATGCATAGGTAGATCCTGAGTTGATGAAGTCTGGGCCACGAGGGCCAGAGTCGAAGAGATACTCAGAATCGAGGGGGACGTTCTATCCGCGTGCTGTGGCCACTGGGCAAGCGCAGTGGGCCGGCAGTCAATGGCTGCTCCGCCGCTAGGTATTGAGGCGTCGGCAGCCAGGCCGAGAGGTGCGGGGTTTCATGGACATGGTCGGCCATCAACGACGAGTGCTGATGGTCTCCCCAGAGCTGAAAATCTTGTTCGCTCAGGTCCTCATCATGGCTGTGCTGATGAGAGATGGTGCCCACTTGCGCAATTTTTCCGTAGCCGGAAAACGCATGCCCCGCCCACAGCAACATCGACAGTAGTGCCAGAGCGGAAAGAAATCGGCATGTAGCAATTTGGCTCAGCATCGACGGACTGATTGCGACTCGACAGGAGGATTGCCTGGTTTGACGCATCCCCCCCAGGGGGATAGGATGCGATGGCGATTATCCTTGCACGAGGCTCCGCGATGAGCAAGCACGAACACGAACATCAGCACCAAAGTCATAAGGAAATCATCAAAAGGTTGAAGCGTGCCGAAGGCCATCTGCGCAGCATTGTTGGCATGATCGAAGATGGACGCGCGTGCGTTGACATTGCCCAGCAACTGCATGCGGTTGAGAAAGCGGTGTGTCAGGCCAAACGCACGCTGATTCAGGATCACATCGACCACTGCCTGGAGCACACGGTCGGCGCTCTCACCAACGGTGAGCGGGCGCCACTTGAAGAATTCAAGCAGATCACCAAGTACCTCTGAGCCCCCGCCATGTCGTCCTTTGCCGAACTCTTGCAACAGGGGGCCAGCCAGGCTTGGCTGTATGTTCCCACCGCCATCCTGCTAGGTGCCCTGCACGGCCTGGAACCTGGGCACTCGAAAACCATGATGGCGGCGTTCATCGTGGCGATCCGTGGCTCTGTCCGTCAGGCCATCCTATTGGGTCTGGCTGCGACGGCCTCGCATACAGCGGTGGTCTGGCTGGTTGCCATCGGCGGTATGTATCTGGGTCAAAACCTCGACGCCCAGACGACCGAGCCATACTTCCAGCTAGCCTCGGCGGTTCTGATCATCGGCATCGCCCTGTGGATGCTCTGGCGCACCTGGCGTGGAGAGCAGATGTGGCGCTTCGAACAGGAAGGTGATCATCCTCACTCGCATGACCATGCGCACGACGAAACGCGACGTATCGACACCGGTCACGGGCGCATCGAGCTGTCAATTTTCGAGGAAGGTGTCGCTCCGCGTTGGCGATTACGTACGATCAGCGGTCAGCCCTGGAAGGCCACAGATGCCTGGCTACAGACGACCCGCGCCAACGGCCGCATGCGGCGCTTCGCTTTTACCGAGCGCGATGGCTATTTGGAGTCCGTGGATGAGATCCCAGAACCGCACGAATTCGACGTGCGATTGAGCCTCGGTCATGGTGGCCACTCCCACGACTATGACCTGGCGTTTCATGAACATGCCCATGCAGACCTGGACGGCTTGGAGCTGTCACTGGATGGCTATCAGGACGCCCATGAGCGAGCCCATGCCAACGATATTCGTCGGCGATTCTCCAGCCGCAACGTGAGTACTGGGCAGGTCATTCTCTTCGGCCTGACGGGAGGACTGATTCCCTGTCCTGCGGCTATCACCGTGCTACTGCTCTGCCTACAGGTCAAGGAAGTCACGCTTGGTGCGGTGTTGGTGCTCAGCTTCAGTGTCGGTTTGGCCTTGACCCTGGTGGCTGTGGGTGTAGCGGCAGCCATTGGCACGCGTCATGCCTCCAACCGCTGGCCCTGGTTGGGTGCGGTAGCGCGCCGCGCTCCGTACCTGTCCAGCCTGCTGATCATCGGAGTGGGCATCTATGTCGGCCTGCACGGGTGGGCAGGGTTGAATACCTGAAATGTGGGACTTCTCAGCCTACCTGGGGTTGTTCGTCGCAGCCTTTGGGGCCGCCACTCTGCTGCCAATGCAGTCCGAAGCGGTGTTGACCAGCTTGCTGCTGGCAGGCAAGCAATCTCCGGCCTTGTTGCTGGTAGTGGCTACGGTTGGCAACGTACTTGGCTCGATCATCAACTGGCTACTGGGGCGCTACATCGAGCACTTCCGCCATAAACGCTGGTTCCCGGTAGCGGATGACAAGTTGCTACGTGCTCAGCGGGCCTACCACCGCTATGGGCGCTGGTCACTGCTGCTAAGCTGGGCGCCGATCATTGGCGACCCGTTGACCGTTATTGCCGGCATGCTGCGTGAGCCGTTCTGGAGCTTTCTGCTGATCGTACTGGTGGCCAAGGCGGGGCGTTACCTGGCGCTGGCGGCGTTGGCGTTCGGGGTGTTGGGGTGAGGCGCGATGCGGGGCTCGATCTGGTCAAGTGGTTGGCCATGTTCAGCATGCTGATCGACCACCTGCGCTATTTGTGGCCTGACGCTTACGGCCTGTTCATCATAGGTCGTCTCGCTTTTCCGTTGTTCTGTCTGAGCATCGCAGCCAACGTCACCAGAACCCGCCCCGGCGAACTATTCAGCGAAGGAAATGCGCGCTACCTCGGCTGGTTGCTGGTGTTCTCCCTGATTTCGGAATTGCCGTACCGTGAACTCTCACCGGAAAGTGCGACGCTCAACGTGATGCCGACTTTGTTACTTGGTCTGCTGGTCGCTTGGGGCGTCCATCACGCGGACCGGAACAGCCTGCTACTGGCTACTGGAGCGCTGGTCCTTGCGATACTTTTCCATCATCAACTGATGTACGGCTTAGTCGGTGTGATTTTGCCTGCTGCCTTTATGCTTGGGCTGCGAGGCATGCGTTGGTGGTGGCTGCCTGCCGTACTAGCCATTCTGGCCAACAGTCGTAATCGCTGGTTGGAAGGCTGGGGGGTCACACCGGAGACGGTGGCGATGTTCGTTATGGCTGGTGCCGCTGCGCCATTTGGCCTTGCCCTGTTGCGGCAATCCAGCTCTCTCCGTCCTTGGCCTGTTGGACGATGGGGATACTGGTTCTATCCAGGTCACCTGGCAGCCATATACCTGGTGAGCCCCTGAAAGGGCGTTTGTCCGCTTCTGGCCGATTGCAACCTGCCGTATCCTCTGCTTTCGGCCAGAAGCGGCCGATCATGCAGAGACTTAGAGGACTTCCATTTAAGGCTTGAAGGTACCTACGAAACCGGGGATTCAGCTCTGTGCTGCAGCTGGTTCTAATTGCTGAACTGTAGCCTTGGGTGATTCCATCCGTAGGCTCTCTCGATACTGCTCTGCTGGAGCTTCGTGAGTGACCTCGACAGCAGCATCGTAGTTTTCTCGAATGACCGCCTCTATTTCAGCAATGTCGGCGCGGAAGAACTCCTTGCGCCCGTTAACCTTATTTAACCGACCGGCCGCAAAACGTTCATGAAGCTTTGCTTCCAATGCTGGGGCGTTATCCGAGAAAACCATCGCATGTACGTCAAACCAGAATGGCACCGACGCATCACCTAACTCATCGACGCGATCCATTGGCTCCAGGCGGCGGGTCATACCGATCTTGTAAATTCCTTCCCCGAATGCTCCGACGTTGGAGATCACATAAACGTAGCCAGCTTTGGCGTTCTGTTCGCGATAGTCGATAAGTTTCTCTTCGCTTTCCAGCGCAGCGCGACCTGCTTCAATCTCTGCCAACTTGGCCACAAGCGGCGCGCGTTCCTCCTCCGATTGTGCCTTTTCCAAGCGAGCCTGTAGCTCGCGCATTGCGGTCGCGAAGTGTTTGCGCTCCTTAGCGATCTTCTCCCGAGCGGCGCGAATCTCCTGCTCTAGCTTCTGCTGTTCCCGCAGCTCTTCTCGGGCGCGCTTGGCATCTTCCTTTTCCTCTTGCTTCTTAACCTGAAACTCATGGGCAAGGTGCAGTTCGTCAATCTTGAGGCTCAGGTACTTCCGAGATAGCTCAACGGACATCACTCTGCCGAGACGGTTGCAGGTTTCGAAGGACTTCAGAATGCGCTTTTCGCCCAGCTCTACGTTGTCGAATTTTACATTGTCGACGCAGTAGTCAGCTTCATTGTTGAATGATCGGAGCACCAACTTGATCATGTCGTTGACCAGCTTCCGACCTTCTACCTTGCTCCCATTCACCTCCCAGTTAGTGTTTCCACTCGCTGCCGTTCCACTTTTGATTAAGGCTTTCTGCTGCTCGCGAACCCCGACCAGTCGGGCTTTGTACTCATGGCTGGAGTTCAACTTGAACTTGGGCTCGTAGAGCGCAAAGCTTTCAAGAAGCAGTGTCTCTTCCCAGACGAGGATCTCCCTCTGCAAGTCAGAGGAGCGTTGCGCGAGCGCAGCTGCATCTTGCTCAGCTCGCTGAACCTCCTGGTGCACGGCCGCCAGCTTTCTTTTCTCCTGAGCGATCAGATTTTTGACCTCTACGACTTCCATGGCGCCGATCTGCCTGGTGAGTGCCTGAAGTTGCTGATAGCGCGCCTGAAGGTCAGTCAGTTGCAGGTCAAGATCATCGGCCCGCCTCCGGTGCTCAGGTCCCTTCCAATAGTCACTAAGGGCCATGTGGTTCCTTCCTCGTGTAGATCAAATTGTTGCTTGGCTCTGGACGCCAACCTGGGAGTCTTTATAGCCCAGCCGAACTGTATTGGCCGCTGAAGAAGTGCGGATTCCACGCCATTCGGACACTCAGCCCACGCTGATCCGGACACCTGTTCCACGATCATTCGGACAGGCAGTCGGAGCGCAGCGACGCAGGGGTGGCATTGTTAGTCTGAGGCGCCCGCTGCGTCGGCAACCGTGTCAGCACATCCTTGAGATAGGCATACGGATCGTGCCCATTATTACGGGCCGACTGGATCAAACTCATGATCGCAGCAGCGCACTTGAGCATGCGATCCCGCGCCGAGCATTTGAGAAGGCAACGGGATGAACGCTGGCTGGATAGCCGTGGTTTTCTGGGTATGCAGCCGAATCCATTTGTGGACGAGGTTGGCATTGAGGCTGTAGCCCAAGGCGATGTTTGCGATGGAGGCACCGGGTTCAGAACACTCCTGAATGACCTGGGCCTTGAAAGATTTGCTGTAGGTACGGCGCTGAGGGGGCATGGAAAATCCGCTTGATGGGCCATGGCCTTCGGCGGCGGTGTCGGGAAGGTGTGTTGGCCGGACGGATACTGTTGAACTACGTTGTCTGGGGCAACGGAAGTGTTTCGGCCCGACTCTGGAACGCGATCCGCAGCGACGACTGGGCAATTCCGCACGTTGGTCTGAGCAGCCTCGGGGAAATCGTCGGCTGGGCGCGCCCAGACGAGTTTCCGCCAAGGAACATGCAGACGAGCAAGGGGCTGCGGGCACTCGGCTACAACGTGAGGATCGGTGTTTGATCGAGGCGCCTGTGGCACACGCAGGCTGACGAGCCAGGCGCTGTCCATGGCCTGATCAGGCCGCCCCGCTGCGCCTTGCCTGAGCAGTTGACCTGCATCAATGGGGCGGGAGATCGCTGTACATTGACTCTTGATGTTTGTCCTGGTAGGCGCAATATCTTGCAAAGTCTTGTAAGGATTTCCTTGGCCGGAACCGCAAAGCGACGCGATTGGAGAGGGTGAGATGAAAGCGCACCTACAGGTGATTTTCACGCTCGATGAATTGGCTGCGTACTTGAAAGTCGGCAAGCGGACGCTTTATCGGCTCGCGCGCACGGGGAAATTCCGGCTTTCAAGGTGGGCGGGACGTGGCGGTTTCGTCAAAGTGAAATCGATCAGTGGATCAATGATCAGACCCGAGCCGGAGCAAAGAAGGAGGTGATGCGCAAGCGTGAACAGCAGCAGTCATCCGAGCAGCCCGTGTCGCCTGGGCGCACTGCCCGTCGCAGCAGGCAAAGGGCTTGAGTAACTCGTTTTTCAATTTTTCTGGAGGTATGACATGGACATTGATTTCAAGAAGTTGGCTCCCTGGAACTGGTTCAAGAACGAGCAGCAAGAGCAGCAGACCGCCTCTTCCCTGCCGGTGCAGCGCAATGACCTGCCAGCGGCGAGCGGGCCAGTCAGCCCGATCCTGCAACTGCATCGCGAGATCGACCGGCTGTTCGATGACGCGTTCCGGGGCTTCGGTTTTCCGGCGCTGGCCATGCCGCGGCTGCCATCCGATTGGTCGGGCATGCTGAAGCCGGCCCTGGATATCCAGGAAACCGACAAGCAGTACAAGATTGCCCTGGAAGTGCCCGGTGTCGAGGAGAAGGACATCCAGATCACCCTCGACAACGACGTGCTGGTGGTGCGTGGCGAAAAGCGCCAGGAACAGGAGAAGAAGGAAGGTGGCTTCCACCGTGTGGAGCGCTCCTACGGCAGCTTTCAGCGTGCCTTGAACCTGCCTGACGACGCCAACCAGGATTCGATCAAGGCATCGTTCAAGAACGGGGTGCTCACGGTCACGATCGACAAGCGCGAGGTCAGCGCGCCGAAGCAGGGACGTTCGATCCAGATCAACAGCTGACGTCGCCGGCTCGTTCGTCACAAGAAAAACCCGGTACGAGACGAGGTGTCGCGGCTCGCGATGCCTCGTCGCCTCAACTTTCTCAGGAGCATCAGCATGGCCAGAAAACAATGCCAGGTCTGTGGCCAACCCGCCACCGTGCGGGTGGAAGCCAATCTCAACGGTCGTCACAGCACCATGCTGTTGTGTGACGACCATTACCGCCAACTGGTGCGCCAGCAAAAGCGCACCGTCTCGCCGCTGGAAGCCTTGTTCGGCTCGCGCAGCGGCCTGTTCGAGGACTTCCTCGGCAGTGATTTCTTCCGCATCGGCGACGACGCGACGCCCGTTGCCGCCGATACCGATGACGTGGTCGATGCCTCGTTCGGCGAGCCCGCCGCCGCAGGTTCGGGTGCGCCGCGCCGTCGCGGCAGTGGTTTGGCCAGCCGCATCAGCGAACAGTCGGAAGCCCTGCTGCAGGAGGCCGCCAAACACGCTGCCGAATTTGGCCGCTCCGAGGTGGATACCGAACATCTGCTGCTGGCGCTGGCCGACAGCGACGTGGTCAAGACCATCCTGGGTCAGTTCAAGATCAAGGTCGATGACCTCAAGCGGCAGATCGAGTCCGAGGCCAAGCGCGGAGACAAGCCATTCGAGGGCGAGATCGGCGTGTCGCCCCGCGTGAAGGATGCGCTCAGCCGCGCCTTCGTGGCCTCCAATGAACTCGGCCATTCCTATGTCGGTCCGGAGCACTTCCTGGTCGGTCTGGCCGAGGAAGGCGAAGGTCTGGCCGCCAACCTGCTGCGCCGCTACGGCCTGACGCCGCAGGCGCTGCGCCAACAGGTCAGCAAGGTGGTCGGCAAGGGCGCCGAGGATGGTCGCGCCGAGACGCCGACCAACACGCCGGAACTCGACAAGTACTCGCGTGACCTGACCAAGATGGCGCGCGACGGCAAGCTCGACCCGGTGATCGGCCGCGCGCAGGAGATCGAGACCACCATCGAGGTGCTGGCCCGGCGCAAGAAGAACAACCCGGTGCTGATCGGCGAGCCGGGCGTGGGCAAGACCGCCATCGTCGAGGGGCTGGCGCAGCGCATGGTGGCGGGCGAAGTGCCCGAGACGTTGCGCGACAAGCGCCTGGTGGAACTCAACATCAACGCAATGGTGGCTGGCGCCAAGTACCGGGGCGAGTTCGAGGAGCGCGTGCAGAAGGTGCTCAAGGAAGTGACCGAGCACCAGGGCGAGATGATTCTCTTCATCGATGAAGTGCACACCATCGTCGGTGCCGGCCAGGGTGGCGGCGAAGGCGGGCTGGACGTGGCCAACGTGTTCAAGCCGATGATGGCGCGCGGCGAACTGAACCTGATCGGCGCCACCACGCTCAACGAGTATCAGAAGTACATCGAGAAGGACGCCGCGCTGGAGCGTCGCTTCCAGCCGGTGATGGTGCCCGAGCCGACGGTAGCGCAGACCATGATGATCCTGCGCGGCCTGCGCGACACCTTCGAGGCGCATCACAAGGTCAGCATCACCGAGGATGCGATCATCGCCGCCGCCGAGTTGTCGGACCGCTACATCACCGCACGCTTTTTGCCTGACAAGGCCATCGACCTGCTCGACCAGGCGGCCGCACGCGTGAAACTGTCGGCCACAGCCCGCCCGGTGGCGGTGCAAGAGCTGGAGTCCGAACTGCACCAGCTGCGGCGTGAGCAGGACTATATGGCCTCGCGCAAGCAGTACGACAAGGCCGCCGAGCTGGGCAAGCGCATCGAGACCAAGGAGACTGAACTCAAGAAGCTCGTCGAGGAATGGGAACGCGAGCGCGCCTCGGGCAGCGCCGAAGTCAAGGCCGAGCATGTCGCGCAGATCGTCTCGCGCCTGACCGGCATTCCGGTCAACGAGCTGACGGTGGAAGAACGCGAGAAGCTGCTGCATCTGGAGCAGCGGCTGCACGAGCGCCTGGTGGGCCAGGACGAAGCGGTGCGCGCGGTGGCCGATGCCGTGCGGTTGTCGCGCGCGGGCCTGCGCGAGGGCAGCAAGCCGGTGGCGACTTTTCTGTTCCTCGGGCCGACCGGCGTGGGCAAGACCGAGCTCGCTAAGGCGCTGGCCGAGTCCATCTATGGCGATGAAGGTGCGCTGCTGCGCATCGACATGTCCGAGTACGGGGAACGCCATACCGTGGCACGCCTGGTGGGCGCGCCTCCGGGTTATGTGGGCTATGACGAGGGCGGCCAGCTCACCGAGAAGGTGCGTCGCAAGCCCTACAGCGTGTTGCTGCTGGACGAGATCGAGAAGGCTCACCCCGACGTCTACAACATCCTGCTGCAGGTGTTCGACGACGGGCGGCTCACCGACGGCAAGGGCCGGGTGGTGGATTTCACCAATACCATCATCATCGCCACCTCGAACTTGGGCTCGGACATCATCCAGCGTCGGCTGAAGGCCCGTAGCGCCGCCGGCGAGGAATACGAGAAGACCAAGTCCGAGGTGATGGACGTGCTGCGCGGACACTTCCGCCCCGAGTTCATCAACCGCATCGACGAGATCATCGTATTCCATGCGCTGGGCAAGGAGGAGATCCGCCATATCGTCGGCCTGCAGCTCGATCGTGTGGCCCGCAACGCCGCCAGCCAGGGCGTGACGCTGACCTTCGATCAGACCTTGATCGATCACTTCGCGGAGGAAGGCTACAAGCCCGAGTTCGGCGCGCGTGAGCTCAAGCGGCTGATCCGCAGCGAGCTGGAGACGGCACTGGCGCGCGAGATGCTGGGTGGCGGTATCGGCAAGGGCGATCACGCCAGCGCCCGCTGGGATGACAAGGCCGAACGGGTGGTCTTCGAGCGCCAGGAGCCACCCGCGAAGCCGGCCGAGCCAGAGCAGCCGGATGCCGCGAAGGCGGCCGAGGCGCCGCATGGCGACGCGGGTAAGGGCTCGCGCAAGAAGAAGTCGGCGAGCGACGCGTCTTAATGTTGGGAGAGGCTGCCGTGTCCGATCCCATCGGCCTGGCATGGGCAGCCTCCCTGGCCTCGATCGCGGTGGCGGTCGTGGCCGCGGGTCACGCGGTCGTCTACAAGCGTGATCCGCGGTCGGCCACGCTCTGGGTGCTGCTGATCGGGATGCTGCCGCTGCTCGGATCGCTGTTGTACCTGCTGTTCGGCATCAACCGCTACCAGCGACGGGCACGACGGCTTTACCCGAGCGCCAGCCATCCAACCCGGGCGACCGGCCCGGCGCAGGGAGACGACGCGCAGCCGGCGGCGCTTGCCGGTCTGGCTGCATTGGTCGGCCGCACCACTGGCCAGCCGCTGACGCGTGGCAACCGTATCGATCCGTTGGTGGGTGGCGAACAGGCCTACCCGACCATGCTCGCCGCCATCGAGTCGGCCCGACACAGCATCGTGCTGGCCTCCTACATCTTTGACGGCGTGGGTATCGGCGAGCAGTTCGTCGATGCCCTGAACCGGGCGCGTGCGCGTGGCGTACAGGTACGGGTGTTGATCGACGATGTCTACGCCCGATGGGCGCGTCACAGCGCCTACAAGCGATTGCAGCGTTGCGGCGTGACGGTTGCCGCTTTCAACCCGACGCTGATCCCTGCCCGTCTGCATGCAGTGCACCTGCGCAACCACCGCAAGCTGCTGGTGATCGACGGCGCGTTGGGCTTCACCGGCGGCATGAACATCGCCTGTCCCTATTGGCAGCCCGATGCACCCGCGCAGGCTTTTCGTGATCTGCATTTTCGGCTGCGAGGGCCGGTAGTGGTGCAGCTCATGCACTGTTTCACCAAGGATTGGTGCGACACCACGGGCGAGCAGCTCGATGAGCGTTTCTGGGCCAATGAGCCCATGTCAGTCGGGGAGGCTGGAGGCAGTCTGGCGCGAGGCATCGAGGCCGGTCCCGATGAAACCCTGGACCGCATGCGGTGGATCTTCACGGGCGCGCTGAGCGCGGCGCGACATTCGGTGCGCATCTGGACGCCTTACTTCGTGCCCGATCAGCCAATCATCGCCGCCTTGAACACAGCCGCTTTGCGGGGGGTACGCATCGAGGTGCTGACGCCTGCCAATGGTGATCACCCGGGCGTGCAGTGGGCCGCGCGCGCCCATTACTGGCAGGTGATGGAACATGGTGCCCGCATTTTTGAGCGACCCGGGCCTTTCGATCACACCAAATTGATGCTGGTCGATGGTCTCTGGTGCTGCCTGGGGTCAGCCAACTGGGACGCGCGCAGCCTACGGCTCAACTTCGAGTTCAACGTTGAAGTCTATGACACTGCACTGTGCACGCAGCTGGAGGCGCTGTTCGACGGGGTCCGCAATGCATCGGTACCGGTGTTGCCCAGGATGCTGCGGGAGCGCCCGCTGGCGGTGCGATTGCGCGATGGCTTGGCACGCCTGTTCACACCCATTCTCTAACGACAGTTTGTCGAGGAGCAACGCGTCATGGAAAAGAAGAATCAATGGAACACCGGCTACTGGATCGTCGCCGTATTGCTGCTGCTGACGCTGCAGAACTACTGGCAAACGGCAAAGACCGTCGAGCCCGTGCCCTACAGCGAGTTCGAGAAGGCGCTGGCCGAGGGTCGAGTGGCGGAAGTGCTGGTGTCGGATCGCAGCGTGACCGGGCGTCTGAAGTCGCCGGACAGCCGGGGCAAGACGACGATCGTGGCGACCCGGGTCGAACCCGATCTTGCCGATCGCCTGTCGAAGTACGACGTGCCCTATGCCCGCGTGGTGGAGAGCACCTGGCTGCGCGATGTGTTGTCGTGGATCCTGCCGGCGGTGGCTTTCTTCGGCGTCTGGTTCTTCCTGTTCCGCCGCTTCGCCGAGAAGCAGGGCATGGGCGGGTTCCTCAGCATCGGCAAGAGCCGCGCCAAGGTGTTCATGGAGAAAAACACCGGTGTGACCTTTGCCGATGTGGCCGGCGTCGATGAGGCCAAGGCGGAGCTGGTCGAAATCGTCGATTTCCTGAAGAACCCGCAGGACTATGGTCGTCTTGGGGCGCGCATTCCGAAGGGCGTGCTGCTGGTCGGTCCGCCCGGCACCGGCAAGACCTTGTTGGCCAAGGCTGTGGCGGGTGAAGCGGGCGTACCGTTTTTCTCCATTTCGGGTTCGGAATTTGTCGAGATGTTCGTCGGGGTGGGCGCGGCGCGCGTGCGCGACCTGTTCGAGCAGGCACGCGGCCAGGCGCCGGCGATCATCTTCATCGACGAACTGGATGCGCTGGGCCGGGCGCGGGGTGTCGGAGGCCCCATCGGCAGCCATGACGAGCGCGAGCAGACGCTCAACCAGTTGCTGACCGAGTTGGACGGCTTCGATGCCTCCGTGGGGCTCATCATTCTGGCCGCGACCAACCGCCCTGAAATCCTCGATCAGGCGCTCTTGCGCGCCGGCCGCTTCGATCGCCAGGTGCTGGTGGACCGACCCGACAAGAAGGGCCGGCTCGACATCCTGAAGGTGCATGTCAAGAAAGTCGCGCTGGCACCCGAGGTCGACCTCGAACAGGTGGCCGCGCTGACCACCGGCTTCTCGGGCGCGGATCTGGCCAATCTGGTCAACGAGGCGGCGCTGGCCGCAACCCGCCGCCGCGCGCAGGCCGTGGAGCTGCAGGACTTCACTGCCGCCATCGAGCGCATCGTGGCCGGCCTGGAAAAGAAAAACCGCGTGCTCAACCCCAAAGAGCGCGAGACCGTGGCCTATCACGAGATGGGCCATGCGCTGGTGGCGCTGGCGCTGCCGGGCACTGACCCGGTGCACAAGATTTCCATCATCCCGCGTGGCATCGGCGCCTTGGGTTACACCCTGCAGCGTCCGACCGAAGATCGTTTCCTGATGACGCGCAGGGATCTGGAACACAAGATCGCCGTGCTTCTGGGCGGACGCGCGGCCGAGAAGCTGGTGTTTGGCGAACTCTCCACGGGGGCGGCCGACGACCTGTCGCGGGCCACCGACATCGCCCGCGACATGATCACTCGCTTCGGCATGGACGAAGGCTTGGGTTACATCGCCTTCGAAGCGCAGCGACCGCGCTTCCTCGACACGCCCGAGTTGGCCAGCGGTGGCTGCCGGGTGGCCGAATCGACCCAGGCGCGCATCGATCAGGCCATCCGCGACATCGTGATGGGCGTGTTCGAGTGCGCCTACGGGATTCTCGATGCCAATCGTGCGGTGCTGGAGCGCTGTGCTCGCGAGCTCCTGGCGCGGGAAACGCTGGATGAAGCCGATATCCGTCGCCTGACCGAGGGGCTCCAGCGCGCCACCTCGGCTACGGCGGCCGAGCCGGCCCCCCCCGCATCTACAACCCATCCCGGAGTCTCGACATGAGCGACAGCCTGCACATGTTTGCCCGCATTGCCAATCCGTCAACCGCGTACCGGCGGCCAAACTCGCCGACCAACCGAACTGCGGCCGTTGCCAGCCACCTTTGTTCACGGGCGCGCCCATCGAGCTGACCACGGCGACATTCACGCGCCACGTGGAGCGCAGCGACATTCCTCTGCTGGTCGATTTCTGGGCCCCCTGGTGCGGCCCCTGCAAGATGATGGCGCCGCAGTTCCAGCAGGACGCGCGCCTGCTGGAACCCAAGGTACGGCTGGCCAAGGTCGACACCGAGGCAGAGCCTCAATTGGCCACCCGCTTCGGCATCCGCAGCATTCCGACCCTGGCGCTGTTCCGGGGCGGGCGGGAGATCGCGCGTCAGGCCGGCGCCATGGGGGCAAAGGACATCGTGCGCTGGGCATCCTCGGCTGTGGTGAGTTGAGGGCCGATGCAGGACTTGCTCGGTACGACGCTGATTCTGCTGGTCGCCTGCAGTCTGGCGGCTGCGTTGACGGCCAGGCTGAATATCCCGACCTTGCTGGGTTATCTGCTGGTCGGTGTCTTGCTGGGCCCTCCGGTCACGGCCTGGATCATGCCGGGACCGGCGCTGAATTTCCTGTCCGAGCTGGGGGTGGCGCTGCTGCTGTTCATGGTCGGGCTGGAGTTCTCGCTCGGCCATTTCTGGCTCACCCGCAAGACCGTGCTGGTGGCCGGGACACTGCAGCTGGCGATGGTCGCCGCACCGGTGGCGTTGGCTTTGCTGTGGCTGGGGCTGCCGCTCGACAGCGCCGCACTGCTGGGCGCGGCGGCGGCCATGTCGTCGACAGCGCTGGTCAGCCGGCAGCTGGCCGATCAGGGCGAGTTGACCACACGCCACGGCCGCGGCGCCATTGCCGTGCTGGTGTTCCAGGATCTGGCCAGTGTGCCCTTGCTGGCGCTGCTGGCGATCTGGGCGCGCGGCGATGCTCCCGGGCTTGGCCGTGTGCTTGGGGAGGTGGCGGGCGTGCTGTTGCTGTTTGCCGTCTCGGCGGTTGCGTCGCGCCGCCTGTTGCATGGTTTGCTGGGCTGGGTGGCGCGGCAGGGGCACGAAGAGTCCTTCGTGCTGGTCTCGCTGAGTCTGGTGGTGGCGGCTGCGGCAGCGGCCCATGCACTGGGTGTGTCGGCTGCGCTCGGTGCCTTTCTTGCCGGCATGGTGCTGGGGGAGAGCGATTTCCGGTACCACATGGAAAACCACCTCAAGCCCTTTCGTGATGTGCTGTCGGGCCTGTTCTTCGTGACCATTGGCCTGCAGCTGGACACCGCGCAGATCGTGGCCGCACCGCTGGCGGTACTGGGTTGGCTGTTGGCCTTGGTGCCTCTCAAGATGGGGCTGAACTTTCTGGCGCTGCGCGCAACCCGCCTGGCGCGCAGGCATCGTGCTGGGTCATGGCGGCGAGTTTGCGCTTCTGCTCCTGGGCATGGTCATGCAGCAGCACCTGATCGCCGCCACCATGGTGCAACCGATGCTGGTGGCGCTGGTGTTGAGCATGGGGTTGGCACCGCTCCTGATCCGACACCATGACCGATGGGCGCGGGCTTTCAGCTGCTCGGGCGCACTCGGTCAGCCACCGCAGGCCGAAGAAGGCGAAGTCGCCGAGCGGGCGCGGTCGTTGCGCGACCATGTGATCATCTGTGAGGCGGATGACGTCGGGCTGCTGCTGAGCCGAACGCTGCGCCTGGCAGGCATACCGCATTTGCTGCTGGAATCGGACCGCCAACGGGTCGAAGCGGGGCGTGCGATGGGGGCGCCGGTGTCGTATGGCGATGCCAGTCGGCTCGACACCCTGGCCGCCGCCTGAGCTTGTCCGTGGTGGTGGCCACTGAGCGCGTAACGGATGCCCAGCTTTTGCGTAATCTGCCCAATGTCAGACTGTACCCGTTGTACCTGGCTGCGGGACTGGGACTGGCCGAGCAGGTACTGTTGATGTTGGGCATCAACGCCGACCAAGTCGACCACCGGATCGAGGAATTACGGCAGACACTCAGTGAGTCAGGTGGGGATAGACCATGAACGGGCCGACCATTTGGCTGATGGTGTCGCTACTTGCCAATATTGGCATGGCGGTTGCAATATGGCGTTTTGTTCGTACCAATCGCCAGAGGCGTGACGAGCTGAAGCATCGCCAACAAGCGCAAATCGATGACAAGGAACGGATCGCCATCGCCCTGGAGGGCGCAGGGCTGGGATTCTGGGAGTGGGATATCGCTACCGACAGCTTCAGGCTTTCTGCCCGCAGTCTGGCGATGTTCGGCTTGACCTCCGACGAGGAGGTTGGCGCCACCCATGCCGCATGGCAAGCGCGTATTCACCCGGAGGATTTACCGGTCGTTCTGGCAAAGGTGCGCGCTTACCAAGAAAACCCGTCGGAGCGATTGGAGTGCGAGTACCGCGTTCGTCATCGATCTGGCGTTTGGATTTGGGTGCTGGATCGCGGCCGTTGGCTGGGTGACGCGGGCAGGCAACTGATAGTCGGCACTCTGCTCGACATCTCTTCTCGCAAGGAAATGGAGCAGCAGTTGCTGCGTATGGCGATCACCGACCCCTTGACCGGCTTGTCGAACCGGCGGGCTTTTAACGAACGATTACAGCTGGAATGGGAGCGCCTCAAACGCAGCCCCGAGATACAAGCAGCACTTGTGCTCTGCGACATCGATCACTTCAAGCGTATCAATGACACCTATGGACACGGATGCAGCGATGAGGTGCTCAAGCACTTTGCTTCACGGTTGAGGGAACATGTTCGCGCAACCGACATGGCTGCCCGGATTGGGGGGAGGAATTCGCTGTGTTGTTGGAAGCGGCATCGATAGAAGACGCCCAAGTATGGGCGGAGCGATTTCGTCAGGACACTGCGGCGACAGCGGTGGTGTGTGGAGATGTGTCGATCAGCTATAGCGCCAGCATGGGGGTGGCTCTCCTTGACCCCCGTTTGCGCTCTGTCGAGCAGGTGATGCAGCAGGCGGACAGCGCGCTCTACCAGGCAAAAAGACAAGGGCGCAACTAAGTTGTGGGTGCACAAGTATTTCAGAATTGAGAGGAGTGGCGATGAAGGAAAAGCAAGCAGACCCGATCAAAACATTTCGCGCCCAATGGGCAGTGATGACGTTCTACGAGCGCTTCGAACAGGTGATCGCGCTCGCGCTGTCCGCAATCATTGCCGTGATCATCGTGGTCTCGCTGCTGCAGCTGATCTCGATCGTCTTCAGCCTGCTGATCATTGATGCGTTCAATCCGCTCGATCACAAGGTCTTCCAGACCGTGTTCGGCATGATCATGACGCTGCTCATCGCCATGGAGTTCAAGCATTCCATCGTGCGGGTGGCCTTGCGGCGCGACAGCATCATCCAGGTCAAGACGGTGATCCTGATCGGGCTGATCGCCCTGGCGCGTAAATTCGTGATCCTCGACCCGGAGACCGGCCCCGCCAAGGTCGCGGCGCTCGCAGGCGCGACACTGGCCCTCGGGGCGACTTACTGGCTGCTGCGCGAGCGCGATGACCGGACAGCCGGGGAAAGCTCAGATGATCAGTCGTGATCTGCGCCACGCGCAGAATGTCGGCGCGCGGCATCGCTGGCTCAATCGCCTGCAAACCGCGCTGTTGGTGCTGACCCTGCTCGGGATTGCCGCCGTCGCTGGCAGCCTGCTGTTGGGTGACGGCGGGCTTTGGCTGGCGCTTGCGGCCGCGGGGTTCACCCTGCTGCTCGAACCGGCGGCCGCCTCCGGGCTGACCTTGCGGCTGTATGGCGCACGCCCCCTGCACCCGGATGAAGCGCCCGATCTTTGGGCTGTGTTGCGCGAACTGGCGGCGCGGGCCGGGCTGCCTGCCGTGCCGGTACCGCACTACGTGCCCAGCGGGGTCGTCAACGCCTTCGCCACCGGTTCGAAGCATCACGCGGCCATCGCGCTGACCGACGGCCTGCTGCGTAGCCTCACGCCCCGCGAGTTGACCGGCGTGCTCGGCCACGAAATCGCGCATATTGCGAACGAGGATATGCGTGTCATGGGCTTGGCCGATTCCATCAGTCGGCTCACCCATCTTCTGGCCTTGTTGGGGCAGCTTGCGATCGTGCTCAGCTTGCCAGCGCTATTGCTTGGAGTCACGGAAGTCAATTGGCCCGCGTTGCTTCTACTGGCGGTCGCGCCACAGCTGGCCTTGCTGGCTCAGTTGGGCTTGTCCAGGGTGCGCGAATTCGACGCCGACCGGCTCGCTGCCGAATTGACCGGCGACCCGCACGGGCTGGCCTCGGCGCTCGCCAAGATCGAGCGGGTGAGCCGCTCCTGGCGCGCCTGGCTGCTGCCCGGATGGGGCAATCCGGAACCCTCCTGGTTGCGCACGCATCCGGCGACAGCTGAACGCATTGAGCGCTTGCTGGAACTTGCTCCGCCGCCCGCGATGCCGCCGTTTCCATCGGCCCGTTTCGCCCCCGAGGTGACCGTATCACCACGTCCGCCACGCTGGCGCACCGGCGGCCTTTGGCGCTGATTTCAACATGGAGAATGACGTGACCTACCCCGACCCCTACAGCCGCCCGGCGCCGGATCGATTCATCCGGCGCTGGCTCGTCATCACTGGCTGCATCGCCGCACTCATGCTGCTGTGGCAGTTCCTGCCCGCCATCGAAGCCTGGTTCAGTCCCCACGAAACGCAGGAGCGCACGGTGACGCCGCGCGGCGACCTGGCCGCCGACGAAAAAACCACCATCGAGCTGTTCGAGAAATCGCGCGGGTCGGTGGTTTACATCACCACGGCACAACTAGTGCGTGACGTCTGGTCGCGCAATGTCTTTTCCGTGCCGCGCGGCACCGGCTCCGGCTTCATCTGGGACGATGCCGGCCACGTGGTGACCAACTTCCACGTGATCCAGGGGGCATCGTCTGCCACGGTCAAACTGGCCGACGGTCGCGATTATCAGGCTGCGCTCGTTGGCGCCAGTCCTGCGCACGACATCGCGGTACTCAAGATTGGCGTCGGCTTCAAGCGCCCGCCGGCGGTGCCGGTGGGCACCAGTGCCGATCTCAAGGTGGGGCAAAAGGTCTTTGCCATTGGCAATCCCTTCGGGCTCGACTGGACGCTCACCACCGGCATCGTCTCGGCGCTTGACCGCACCCTTTCCGGCGACGCCAGTGGCCCGGCCATTGACCACCTGATCCAGACCGACGCCGCTATCAACCCCGGCAATTCCGGTGGCCCGCTGCTCGATTCGGCTGGGCGGCTGATCGGCATCAATACCGCCATCTACAGTCCGTCTGGCGCCTCGGCCGGCATCGGCTTTGCGGTGCCGGTCGATACCGTCATGCGCGTGGTGCCGCAACTCATAAAGACCGGCAAGTACATCCGTCCGGCGCTGGGCATCGAGGTGGATGAGCAGCTCAACGCGCGTCTGCAGGCGCTGACCGGCAGTAAGGGCGTATTCGTATTGCGCGTGACGCCGGGCTCGGCGGCGCACAGGGCCGGGCTCGTCGGCGTCGAGGTCACCGCAGGCGGCATCGTGCCCGGCGATCGCGTTATCAGCATCGACGGTATCGCCGTCGACGACGTCACCACATTACAGGCCCGGCTAGACGACAAGAACGTTGGAGATGTTGTGGTCTTGTTAGTGGAGCGGGCCGGCAAGACTCGCGAGATGCTTGTGGAACTACAACCGGGAGTTTGATGGAAAGTGGGTCATGGATCTGCACAGCGAAGCAGCCAAGCGACTTCAGCCTTGCGCCGAACTACGAGCCCTAGCTAGTGCAGTGGGGAGAAGGCTGTTTAGGTTAAATGGATATAAGGGAGTCATTTTTGATTGTGTTTTTAAAAGAAGGTGTTGATTTTTTTGGGTAAGCATTTAGGGCGTCCAAGGGTTGGAGCAGTTGGCACGGATGAGAGAGCTCAATGCTCGCTAGGGATTGGATCTATGTGTTTTTTCTGACTGACTGCTTACGTGTTGGAACGGGCAACATCGGAAAAGGATGAATCTTTATTCTCACCATTTACCGTATTTTTCGAGCCTGGGCGAAAATTAGGATGATACTTTAGCGCCCTTAATCATTCTCCCATGAAAGGCAAAACGATCCAGTCTCGGGTGTAAGTGCTCACAACATACTGATATAAAAGGGATTTTTTATGAATAGGAGAGCGCGCGACGTTTCTCTCTGTTTTTAGGGTTAGGATGAAACTTTATTTGCATCCCACACTTGCTCCAAGCTCGCAGGTTTTATCTCGGCGGCAATATGCGGCGCGCATCAGCTAAAGAAAAACGAATAATTCGGTTATAAGCTATCAACTAATCGAATCCATACGCCGAGACCATGAACTATCAGGATCTTCAGATCGACTGGCTGAAATGCTTTGTCGCCGTGGTGGATGCCGGTTCGCTGTCAGGCGCAGCGCCCGAGGTTCATCGCTCTCAATCTGCCGTCAGCATGCAGTTGAAAAAACTGGAGGCAGCGCTGAACTGTCAGCTCCTGAGGCGCGGCCCCAGGCAGCATCAGTTGACGCCACAAGGACAACTACTCCTGGGCTATGCGCGACGCATGCTCGACCTGCATGCAGAAACTCAGGCTGCCTTTCATGGCCAGGAGCTGACCGGGCAGATTCGTCTGGGTGTTCCTGATGATCACGCCGCCCGCTATCTCACGCCGGTGCTCAAACGTTTCGCACAGCACCATGGCAGTGTGGAAATCGAGTTGAATTGCGAACAGTCGACCGCCTTGATTCCTCGTGTCGAGAAAGGGGAACTCGACCTCGCGCTGGTATCACGCGACCATCCCCGGCACGGAACCCTGCTGTTTCATGAACCACTGGTGTGGGTTGGCTCGGCGCAGTTCCAGACATGGCGGCGCGACCCGCTGCCGATTGCCGTCTACGAAAGCACCAGCCTGGCGAAGCGCAGCGCCATCAACTCGCTCGCTTTGCAGGGGCGCCGCTACAAGGTGGTCTACAACAGCTCCAGCCTGGCTGGGCAACTCGCAGCGGTTGAGAGCGGTTTGGCCATTGCGGTGCTGACCCAATGCAGTGCGCCTGCCCACCTGGAAACCTTGGGTGCTGAGCACGGGCTGGGGCCGCTTGAACCGATGGAAGTGGCGGTCTATCGAAGCAGGGCCTCACAAGCATCGGCGGCTGTCGACAGACTTCACAGCCTGTTGATCCAGACACTCAGGCAGTCGTCTGCAACATAGACGCGCTGCCTAGGCCGACGGCTATTAACGTCCGCTTCTGGCCGATTTCTGCCGGTTGTGATCGGCAGTCCGTGGCCGGAGGTCGCTCCCTACCTGATTGTAGGGTTCACTCTCAGCGCTGGGAACTATTCGGCTAGCAACGTTGTAAGCCGGTTGACTCTGATTGCTTTCCGCTCCAGATCATCATCGAGATGGGTAGGCTGGATGATCAAGGTGACAGCGCGCAGAGCCATCAGTGTCCTGTAGACGCTGACGGAGGGCGAACGAGTTGTGGTGAAGGGCTGTGCATGCGGCTCGCCTCACATCGCTTCCCAATCTATTTGAGTACCCGACGAGTGATTCTGCCCGTTTGCTGTTGTTACAGGGACCATCTGCGCTCTGGTGATCTACGCCAGTTCGCGTATGAGGTCCGGATGCTTGTTCAGGATACGGATGAGAACAGTAGCCTGGTCGTTGGGCTTTGAGCGGTTCTGTTCCCAGTTTTTGAGAGTCGCTGGCTTGGCGTGAATGGCCTGGGCGAATACACCCTGAGACATCTTCAGCTTTTCGCGCAGTGCGACGATTTCCGCGCCTGTCGCGGGCTCGATTGGCGTGTATTCGACCTTGTGGGTACGCAGCGTACGCTTGCCTTCACGTGCTGCGGCCAGGTCGTCGAAGCCTTCGATCAGCTCGGAAAAAATATCGCGTTTGGTCATGGTGCTTGCCTCGCCTTCACTTCGCGCTCAAGGAGCGCTTTCAGCTGCCTACGCTGGTCACTGCTCAGGTCATCGAGTTCGTCTTTGTCATACAGGGTGAAGAGCCAGAACTGCAGACCGCGGAGCCAGTAGTAGTAAATCACCCGAACGCCACCTCGCTTCCCCTTGTTGCGCCTGACCGATCCGAAACGGACCTTCCGTAGACCACCGCTGTTGGCGATGACTGCGCCTGCCTCCGGGTTGGCCAAGAGCATCTGCTGGAATAGCGAGTACTCGTCGTCATCCAGGTGGACTTTTCGGTTGCGCTCAAGGGTGACAGCTCAACGAACAATGCTTTCATATGTATGCGCTATTTGCGTATATTTAATGGTGAGTGTCTTCTTGTCAAGAAATGAGCAGGTGGCCAGATATAAGAAATGTGGCAGCCTGGCTGGGCTGCCGCTAAGACGCTCTTCTGAGAGGGCTCGCCGCGACGGGGAGATCTAGTGCCTGGGGCGATCAGGCGATTTCCTTCTGTGATGTGTGATCCGGCAGCAACGCTTGGCTTTCCGCCGGACTCACCCGCCCGATAAACCGGGCCAGTTGTTCGGCCGGATCGCCTTCGCGCCGCACCAAGTAAGTGGTTAGCATGGTTGCGCAGCCGTCTAGCGGCCTGGCCACGACGTCCGAATTGTTGAGTTCGTTGATGCGCGCCAGGCTGGAGAAGCCCAGGCCATAACCCGCGGCTACCAGCGCCATCATCAGATCCAGGGTGGGAACGCGGTCGGCAATGGTCAGTCGCGTATCCACGGCGCCCAGAACCCGCTGCAACTGTTGCCAGAAGCCTTGGCAGACCTGCGGATCGCAGAGCACCAGCGGGTAGCGCACCACTTCGTCGAGCGGCACGCGTCGATAGGTCAGCAGCGGGTGGCGAGCCGGCACCGCCACTACCAGTGGATCGAACCAGACCGGCTCGGCCACCAGCCCATCGCCGACCTCGTCGGACTGTGCAAGCCCGATATCGAACAGGTCATCGTTCAGGCCTCTGATCTGTTCGCTGAAGGTGACTTCCGACAGGCAGATCTCGACCTCCGGTTCCTCCTCGCGGCACTGGGCGAGCAGGGCGGCCAGGCGTGACTGCGGGATGCCATCGGACAGTGCGACGCGGATGCGCCCGCGGTAGCCGGCCGCCGCGCTTTTGACGCTGGCCTTGGCCTGGTCGACCACGGCCAGCACCCGGCGAGCTTCTTCCAGCAGCACCTTGCCGGCCCAGGTCAGGCGCGTGCGCCGCGTGGTGCGTTCGAACAGCTGCACGCCCAGGCGGTACTCCAGTTCCTTGATGATCCGCGACAGGGGCGACTGCTCGATATGCAGGCGCGCGGCGGCACGCGCAAAATGCAGTTCTTCTGCGACGGCAATGAAACAGCGAAGGTGGCGCAGTTCCACGGCCTTTCCTCCGTCAGTTGTAGGGTTCGGCTTGCACGTCGCCGTTCCAGGTTGGTTGGCGACGCAGGTTGACGATCTGCAGCAGGGCGCCCAGCGCGGCGACACCACCGGCACTGGCGGCCAGGGTCCAGGTGGGCAGCTGCAACAGCAGCACGAAGCCGCCGGCCGCGGCACCGATGGCGCTGCCCAGGTACAGCGCCGACTCGTTGAGGGCGATGGCCAGGTTGCCGTCGCCTTGTGCCTGACGCGCCAAGATCAGCTCGTTATTCTGCGGCACCTGCAGCGCCCAGCCGACCGCGCCCCACAGGGCGATGGGCAGCATCACCAGCCAGGTGCTGATGGCCGCCGCCAGCGGCAGCACGAACAGCGACACGGCGAGGATCAGCATGATGGCGAAGGTCAGCACCGGGCCCTTGATGCGATCCACCAGCGGGCCGATCAGGAAGCTGCCCAGCACACCGCCGATGCCCCAGACCCACAGATAGGGCGTGACCGAGCGCACCGCGCCGTAGGCCGGGTCAGCCAGCAGCGGGGCGATAAAGGTATACATGCCCAGGCTGGCAATGGCGGCCAGCAGCGAGACTAGCAGGATGACCAGTACATGGCCGTCGCCGAGGATCGCCAGCTTCTGCCCCAGCGTGGTGGCGGTGGCTGCCGGCAGGGAAGGGAGCTTCAGCAGCAGGCCGGAGAAGGCCACCAAGCCGAGAAGGGTGACCAGCCACAGGGCGGCCTGCCAGCCGAGCTGTTCGGCGATCAGCAGGCTGAGCGGCACGCCCAGTACCACGCCGCTGGCCATGCCGCCCATGATGATGGCGATGGCCTTGCCGCGGCGTTCCGGGGTGGAAACGGCGGCCGAGGCACCGATGCCCATGGCCAGGTAGACGCCGGCGCCGATACCGGCGATGGCGCGCCAGACCATCAACGCGGTGAAGCTCTCGGCCAGCGCGCTGGCGGCGTTGGCGATGACGAACAGGCCCAGGGCCAGCAGCAGGCCGGCACGCTGGCGATGCGCCGGCGTCAGGGCGACGAAGATCGGCGAACCCAGGCCGTAGGCCAGGGTGAAGGCGGTAACCAGCTGGGCGGCCACCGCAACGGAGACCGCGAACGAGGCCTCGATCATCGGGATCAGCCCGGCGGTGACATAGGAGGCCATGCCGAGGGCGAAGGCCCCCAGCGCTATGAGGTAGATGGGGGATTGGTTAGGTGTGTGCATGCTCGGACTCGCTTGCGTTGCAAGAACGCGTGGGTGGTACAGCGGAGGGATGCGGCCCCGCAACGGGGCCGCATCCGGTTGGGGGACTAGAGTTCGAGGCTGACGTCGTACTCGTTCAGCCAGGTGTTGAGGCCGACTGCCAGCTCCATGCCCATGCGCTCGTACATGGGCGAGACACTGCCGAGCGGCTTGGCCAGGGTCTGCTGGATACGGCCGCTGTCGAGCAGGGGCGTCACCGGCGCATTGCGATCCGCCTGGATGGCGGCCAGGGCGTCACGCAACGCCTGCTCGTAGGCCGGGTCCTGGGTCGAGGGGTAGGGGCTCTTGACCCGTTCGCTGATCGATTCGGGCAGCAGGTCGCGGGTCGCCGCGCGCAGGATGCTTTTCTCCCGCCCGTCGAAGGCCTTCATCGCCCAGGGGATGTTGAAGGCGTACTCGACCAGGCGGTGATCACAGAAGGGCACACGCACCTCGAGGCCGACGGCCATGCTCATGCGGTCCTTGCGGTCGAGCAGGGTCTGCACGAAGCGTGTCAGGTTGACGTAGCTCATCTGCCGCATGCGCTGGTCGACAGCACTTTCGCCCGGCAGTACCGGCGCCTCGGCAATGGCCTGGGCGTAGCTGTCGCGCAGGAAGCTGTGCATGTCCAGTTGGGCCAGCAGGCCCGGGTCGAACAGGGTCTTGCCGTCGAAGTACTTGCCGGTGACCGATGTCAGCCAGGGGAAGGTGTCGGCCTGGATCGCCTCCGGATCGTGGAACCAGCGGTAGCCACCGAACACCTCGTCCGCGCTCTCGCCGGACAACGCCACCGTCGAGTGCTTGCGGACCTCCTGGAACAGTCGGTAAAGCGATGGCCACATGTCGCCCCAGAAGGCCGGTGGCAGGTCGAGGGCGCGGACGATCTGCGCACGCAACGCTGGATCGGCCAGCTCACGACTGTCGAGGACGATCTCCTGGTGGCTGGAGCGAATCTTCTCCACCAGGTCGCGCACGAAGGGCGCATCTGGCGTCCCCCGCACGGCATCGCCGGTGAAACCGCTGCCGTGGTCGACGAAGTCGACGGAGAAGGAGCGGATGTTCTCCTTGCCGGCGGCCAGCAGCTTCTTCGACGCCAGCGCGGTGATGATCGAGGAGTCGAGACCGCCCGAGAGCAGGCTGCACAGCGGTACGTCGGCGACGATCTGGCGGTCGACGATGTCCTCCAGCAAGTCGCGGGTATGGCGGATGGTCTCGTCCAGCGTGTGCTCGTGCTCGCGCGCCTCGAGCTTCCAGTAGTGGCGGCGACCGAGGCCCTGGCGGTTAATACGCACGATCTCGCCCGGCATCACCTCGCGCATGCCATCGAACACGGCGTGGCCTGGCGTCTTCACCATCTCCAGGATCTCGCGCAGGCCGTCGGCACGCACCTTGCGCGGTACCAGCGGGTTGGCCAGCAGTGCCTTTGGTTCGGAGCCGAACACCACACCGTCCGCGGTGGGGAAGTAATACAGCGGCTTGACGCCCATGCGGTCGCGGATCAGCAGCAGCTCCTGCGAACGCAGGTCCCAGATGGCGAAGGCATACATGCCGTTGAGCCGCTCGACGAAGGCCTCGCCCCATTCGACATAGGCGCGCAGCACCACCTCGGTGTCGCTGCGGGTTTTGAACTGATGACCGAGTCGCTGCAACTCGGTGCGCAGCTCGCGGAAGTTGTAGACCTCGCCGCTGTAGGTAATGGCGGCGACCTCGCGCGGGCCACCGTGCATAGCCGTCATCGGCTGACGACCGCCCTCCAGGTCGATGATCGACAGGCGCCTGTGACCCAGGCCCACCGGCCCGTCGATCCACAGCCCGCCGGCATCCGGGCCGCGCAGGGCCATGGTGTCGGTCATGCGCTGCAGGGTGTCGCGTTGCGTTTCCAAGTTCTGGCTGTAGGACAGCCATCCAGCGATTCCACACATAGTCGTTCTCCTTGTGATTGGGTTACCCGAGGCTTTCCAGGTCGCTGTCCTCGGCCAGCAGCACGCGCGTCTCACCAAGGACGTAGCGCGCCGGTGCTGGGGTTTGGGCATGGGTTTCAAGCTCGTTGAGCAGGCGCTGCAATGTCACTGCGGTGTCGAGGCCGGCGAAGGGCTGACGGGGTGGCTCCTTGAGCGCCACGGCGCGCACCACCTGCCGGCACAGCCGCGAGAGCTTGTGCAGGGTGTCCAGGCCTGGCTCGTCGGGGGCGGTGGCGAACTCGTGCAACAGCTCCTCGGCGCCGTCGGCGCCGCGCGTCCAGATCCGCAACTGGTCTTGATCCCAGCGCGGCGTGTCGAACACCAGGCGCGCATGGATCAGCCGGGCATCGTGGTCGACGAAGCTGTAGTCCAGGGTGCGCTGGCGCACGATGTTGACGAAGCTGGCGTAACCGGTGACCCGTGCTTCGCCCATGCTGGCGGTGAGTTGCACGGTGTCGAGTACCTCTGCGCCGGAGATGGAGAAGTCCGAACGCACGCCGAGTACGCCACCGAGCTGGAGCTGGCCGGCGCGCGGGCAGATCCAGCCGACCAGATCCAGGGCATGGATCACCTCGCTGGTCACACCGCAGGTCGGGCGGTAGTCGTTGATGCGGTCCTTGCCCCAGTGGAAGCTGGCCCGCACCAGTTGCCAGTCGTGACGCCCGACCCAGTCGCGCAACTGCTGGGTTGCGTCCGAGTAGCGCTCCACCAGATCCAGGGCAAAGCCGCCGACCTGATCCAATGCACCGAGCAGCTCGTCCAGGTCGTCGCCCGGCGTGACCAGCGGCTTCTCGCAGAGCACGAAGCCACGGTAGCCGGCCAGTTGCTTGAGCACGGGCGCATGGCTGTGGTCGTTGACGCTGACCACCACGATGTCCGGCGCAAAGACTTCCAGCGCGCGGGGGACGCTGTCGAAGTAGGGCAGCTCAGTCGCCTTCCGCCGGCGCCCGACATAGGCTAGCGACAGCGGCAGGCCGGTGCTCGTGGCGATATGTTCGAAGGCCCGGCGGTAACGGTTGCCGGCGTAGCCCAGGCCGATGATCAGGATCTTCATGCCGAGGCCTCCTGACGGATCAGCAGGCGCTCGTCGCTGGCGGTGAAGCCCAGGGCCTGGTACAGCGTGCCGGCGGCCTCGGTGCTCTGCAGCACCACGCAGCCGACGCCGCGGTTGGCGAACCAGCGCAGCAGGTGCTGCATCAGTTGCTTGGCGATGCCGCGGCCGCGCCACTGCGGCTCCACCACCACCGATTGCACCCAGCCGGATAGGCCGTTGAGGCAGCCCGGCGCCGGCGCGCGCTGGTCGATGATGGCCGTCGCGCAGCCCAGCACCTGGCCGGACTCCCTGTGCTCGGCGGCGAGGATTTGCACGCAGTCACTGTCGTTCAGGCGGCTGTTCAGCCAGGTGCGGTAGGCCGCCCGCCAGCGCGCCGCGTCCTCCGGTGTCTTGCTCGAATAGCTGGCGTTGGTGCCGTCCAGCAGATACGCACGCAGTTCCACCAAACTGGCCAGGTCGGCCTGGGTCGCCGGGCGCACGGTGAGGAAGGACTGGTCCATCTCAGGCCACCTCCGCAGCAAACACCTCGGACGCCAGCGGGATGCTGAAGTGGTCGAAGGTCTCCCTCAGCGACACCGCCAGGTGCTCGATCTGCGCGTCGCTGTGGTTCGGCGTGGCGTTGACGCGGAAGCGCTCCGTCCCTACCGGCACGGATGGATAGTTGATCGGCTGCAGGTACACACCATAGTTATGCAGCAGGCGTTCGGCCGCTGCCTTGCAGCGCTTGGCTTCACCTACCCGCACCGGTAGCACGTGGGTCTGCGAGCAGGGCATCACCGGCACGTCATGGTGCTTGAGCCGCTCGCGCAGCTTGGCGGTCTGGGCATGCAGGCGATCGCGCTCGGTACTGCTGGCCTTGAGGTGCTCGACGCTGGCCAGGCAGCCTGCGGTGATTGCCGGCGGCAGTGAGGTGGTGAAGATGAAACCTGTGGCGAAGGAGCGCACCGCATCGACGATCACCTGGGTCGAGGCGATATAGCCGCCGATTACACCGATGGCCTTGGCCATGGTGCCCTGGATGATGTCCACCTGATCAGCTACACCCAGCTCGGCGGCGATACCGGCGCCACGTGGGCCGTACATGCCCACCGCATGCACCTCGTCGAGGTAGGTGAGGGCGTTGTAGCGCTTGGCGATCGCAACGATTTCAGCGATTGGGGCAATATCCCCGTCCATCGAGTAGATCGACTCGAACACCACGATCTTCGGCTGACCCAGCGGGTAGCTGGCGAGGATCTGCTCGAGGTGCGCAACATCGTTGTGGCGGAAGATCTTGCGCTCGTTGGGCGTGGAGCGAATGCCGTTGACGATGGAGGCGTGGTTCAGCTCATCGCTGATCACCACGCAGTCGGGGATGCGCCGCAGCAGGCACTGGAGGGTGGCATCATTGGAGCCAAAGCCGGTGGGGAAAACCAGCGCCGCCTCCTTGCCGTGCCAGTCGGCCAGGCTAGCTTCCAGACTGGAATACACCTCGTGCGAGCCGCCGATATTGCGCGATCCGCCGGAGCCCGCTCCGTAGGTCTCCAACGCATCGTGCATCTGTTCGCGCACTGCAGGATGTTGCGACATCCCGAGGTAGTCATTGCTGCACCAGACCACCACCGGTTCTTGCTCACGGCCATCCAGTTTGGCCAGCGGGTACTGGCCGCAGATGCGGCTGAGGGTGGTGAAGGTGCGGTACTGGTTGGAGGACTTCAATGTCTCCAGTTGTTCCCGAAGAAGTGCTTGGTACATCCGTTTATCTCCTTAGCGAGTTGATGACACGTCTCTGTGTGGTTCCTCATCAAGCGAGAGCCCTGGCACGGGTAATTGCGGCCAGGTCGGGCTATTCTTCTCGGGATTTATAGGGGTTACAATTTGACTGTTTATCCTAGTACTGGAGGTAACCGGATGAGCGCGCCTCGCACAGCCGAACGCACTCGGGTAGAGCTGGCCGAATTCCTGCGTAGTCGCCGCGAACGAATTTCGCCGGAGGAGGTGGGTCTGCCCGCCGGCAGTCGACGGCGCACGCCGGGGCTGCGTCGCGAGGAGGTCGCGGCCCTGGCCGGGGTGGGTTTGTCCTGGTACACCTGGCTTGAGCAGGGCCGGGATATCAGCGTTTCCGCGACCTTCCTCGACAACCTTTCGCGCACGCTCAAGCTGGATGCCACCGAGCGTCGTCACCTGTTCCTGCTCGCTCACCAGCGCCTCCCGCCAGAGCCAGGGAAGACCTGGTGCACGGTGCCGGCGCTGATTCATCGCCTCATGGGGGATCTGACGTCACGTCCGGCCTACGTGCTTAACCTGCGTTGGGATGTGCTGGCCTGGAACGCCGCTGCAGATCGGGTGTTCGGTTTCTCCGCGCTGCCGGCGGACCGCCGCAACCTGTTGTGGATGCTGTTCACCAGCCCGGCCATGCGCGAGCTCTTCAACCCTTGGGATGAGCAGGCGCTGCAGATCCTCTCCAGTTTCCGCCGTGACTTCGTGCGGGCGACCCAGGATCCGGATATCGCCGCGCTGGTGAAGGATCTGGAGAAGGCCTCGCCGGACTTCAGAGAATGGTGGCGACAGCAGGACATCCACGGCCCGTGCCAGGGGATCCGTCACCTGTACATCGAAGCAGTTGGCCAGGTGGTGTTCGAACACACCACGCTGACCATCGACGAGGACCGCCACCTGCGCCTGGTCTACTATGCGGCCAAGGAGGGTAAGCCGCACAGCCAATCCTTCGAGCAGTGGCTGCAGCAGGAGCCGTCGCTGGTGTAGGCCCCGCTGCCTGTTGCTCAACCAATCGACGGCCCGCGCTGGCGACCCAGTTGCCAGGAGACGCTGTTGCCCTGGATTAGCGCCGACACGCTCTGCCCGAGCCTCTGCTCGATCACCGGCTTCCACGGCACCAGGCTGAAGCCGATGCCATCGTCGAGCAGGGCAAAACGGCCGCTGGTCAACTGCACGCTACGTCGGTAGATCCCATTGACGCGCTGGCCATCGACTGCCGGGCGGTACTGCAGGCCCGTCTGCGCCGAGATCTCGCGCGCTACCGCGGTCAGCTCCCTTCCGCGCAAGGTGGCCAGCAGGTTGCGTGCGAGCACCACGCGTTGGCCCTGGCGTTGGGCCAGTCCCTGTACCACCAGGAAGTCGGCGCGCTGCCGCAACGCTTCGCGCACCTCCTTGCCGAAGCCCGTGTCGACCAGCTCTCGGCTGCCGCCGATCAGCTGTTGGTCCAGCCAGGTCGCACCGACGGCGCGCACCTGCTGCTCGAGGGGCAGCGGCGTGCGCAGCTGGACGGCGACATCGCCCAGGCGGCGAGCATCATGCTGCCGGCCTTGCTCGGGCAGGTCGGCCGGCACCCGCCAGACACCCTCGGCCAACCGCTCGACGATACCGGCCCGGCGCAGGGCTTCCAGACGCCGTACATGGCGCTCGACCAATGCCTCGGTGTCATGCCCGTCGCTCGACTGCGAGCGTGCCAGGGCCAGGTGGTGATCGGTGCGATAAAGGCCGCCCGCAGCCAGCGAAGCAATCGACCGATCCACCGCACGTGGTTCGCTCGGACTGCGTGTTTCCACCAGGCCGCCAATGGGGTAGTCGGCCAGCTCAGCGCGGGCATGCAGTCTCAGGTAGTGGGCCTTGCCGTCGAGTCCATCGACCACCAGATAGCCACGGTCGTTTAGCTCGTCGGCCAGGCCCTTGGCCATGATCCGACCGACCACAACAGAACCATCCTTGCCCGGCTCGAAGACCGCCAGCTCGCGCTGCAGGCTACCCATGGCCCGCTGCATCGTACGCACGATATCGCCGCGCTCGCCCATGGTACGCAGAGTGGCCTCGGCGTCGTCACGCAGGATCCATTGTCCTGGCCGAACTTCATGTGCGAGTTCAAGCTTCTGCAATTGCTGCAGGCGGCCGATCAGCAACTGCCGGCGCGGATGGTTGGCGAGCGATTTCAGGCTGAGCACGCCGGTCTGGTGTTCGCGCAGCAGGGTGCGATCCAGGCTGGTGAAACGCTCCTGCTGCACCTCTCGCTGCAGGCTCTGTTGGATCTCCAGTTCGGTACGCGGACCGAGCCATTCGGTGGCCAGCTCCGAGGCGCGGTTGCGCATGCCCTCGGCGATGTAGTCGCGGGCGATCACCAGGTCCTTGCCGGTGTCGTCCTTGCCACGCAGGACGATATGGGTGTGCGGGTTGTCGGTATTCCAATGGTCGACCGCCACCCAGTCGAGGCGGGTGCCGAGGTCGGCCTCCACCCGGCTCATCAGGTGGCGGGTGTAGGTGCGTAGGTCATCGAGCAGCTCGGCATCCTCGGGCGAGACGATTAAGCGAAACTGGTGGCGGTCGTCCCGGCCGCGCTCCTCGAACGCATTAATGTCGGCCTGGTCGGTCAGCGGCCCGTAGGCCTGGCCCGGATCGCCCTCACGACTGACGCCGTCGCGCTCGATGTAGCGCAGGTGGCTGAGCGTCGAGCGCTTGCCGGCCTGGCACAGGTTCACCAGGCGCGTCTTGATGGTGACGCGACGGGCGTTGGACGGCAGTTGCTGCGCGCTGAAACGGGCGGCGACATGCCCGCGGCCGAGGCGGGCACCGGGCTGGTGGCCTGCCTTGCGCGGCTTGCCGGTACCGGCCTTGTTGGCCTGGCGCAGCACCTGGTTGACGAAGGGTTGGCCGCGTTGCTGCGGCTTGCCTGGCTGCGGGCGAAAGCGTAATTCGTCGTCCGGACGGCTTCCCTTGGTCATGTTTAGACTCCTCCAAGCTGATCGCAGTACGGCGTGTCAGGCACGCTTCTAAGCCAGTGTCGCTGTGGGGCGAACACGATTTCGGCACCTAGCGACGTAGGCTCTGTGTTGCCACCAACCCCCGTGCAGACTGCTCTTCGGGCCAACGAAGTGCCGCCCCCTTTTATCTTGCCCTCCGCTTTTTTCGTGCCTTTGCGCTGCTGAGTTGGGTAATCAGGAGAGGCGGGACGACGACTTCCAAAGCTCCTGGCCGGCAGGCGAGGGCAGAGGTATCTGCAGCCTGGCGGCGCGCGAGTGCGCACACCGAGCGCATGCAGTCGGCAGGTGGATCGACACGGAGAGGGTCTGTTCATCGACGCGACTCCAGCGACAAGGGCTGCGCCCGACCAATCATCGCGTCGGCAGACACCGGGCCGAAGTAGCGGCTGTCGAACGACGCCGGGTTGCTGCTGCTGAGCAGAAACAGCTCATCGCCAACCAGGCGCCGACAGGCCTGCCAGCTTGGCAGCGCGCGCCCCTGTCGATCCCACCTCATGCGCCTGGCAACCACGACGCCATCGATACGCACCTGACTGCCCAGAGCACATACCCGCTGCGGTGCCATCGCCGCCACGGTCTTCAACAGCGGCACGTTCGCCGGCAGATAGCCGCGCTGCGCCGACAGTGACCTCATCTCCGATGGCAGATCTACCAACACCAGATCTCCCGGCGCCAACGAGTTGGCCGGCGAAATGCGGTACCAGCCGACAGGCACGCTGTCGGATGCGTTGTAGACCAGTCGTGGTGGCGACGTCGCAATTGCTGCCCAACCCAGGGCAAACAAGCTGCAGGCGAACAGCGCCAGTGGCCACCGTACGCCGAGAGCACCCAGCGTCATGTCGTAGCCTCCGGAAACTGCCGCTCCAGCACTTCGCGCAGCATCTCCGCCATGGTCACGCCGCGGTCGAAGGCCGCCAGCTTGATCCGCGTACGTAGTGCTGGCGTGACGTCCAATGTCAGGCGGGCGCTATAGCGCTCGACCTTGCCGTTGTCGATTCCAGCGCCTTGGCGTATCCAGGCTTCGGCCTGCGGATCGGCCAGTGGACGTGCACCGATACCGATGCGCTTGCTTCTCATGGCGACCACCTCAGCAACTCGTCGACTAGGCTGCTGACCTCGCGTGCAGCAGCGCTATCCGGTGCCAGTTCGCGTGCCAGGCGACCGGCTGCCACGCTCTCGGCGAAGACGATGCGTTGGCGCACTTCGGCTTGCAGTGCTGGTAGCGGTTGGTCGGCCAAGGCGCCGCGCGCTTCGCGGCCGATCACCGTGGTGCTGACGCGGCGGTTGATGGCAAACGCCGCGCGCAGCGTGGGCCTGAAGACCTGCGCCTCGCGGATCAGGTTGACCATCTCCGCGCTGGCCCACAGGTCGTAGGGGCTGGGCTGCACCGGGATCAACACGCGATCGGCCGCCAGCAACGCCGAGCGGGCGAGGGCGGCGATGCGCGGTGGCCCGTCGATGATCACGTGATCGGCACGACGGGCGAGCTCCGGGGCTTCCTGATGCAGCGTCTCGCGCGCCAGGCCGACAGCACTGAACAATCTCGGTAAACCTTGCTGGCTGCGCCGTTGTGTCCAGTCCAGCGCCGAGCCCTGCGGGTCGGCATCGAGCAGGATGACGTTCTGTCCGCGCAGGGCCAGTTCGCCGGCGATATGGGTGGCCAGGGTGGTCTTGCCCACCCCGCCTTTCTGGTTGAGCAGAGCGACGATCATGGCCGGACCTCCCCGACCAAACTGCCCCGTTCAGCACCTGTCCACACAGCGGCGCTGTCCCAATAACAAGTTAGAGCTTTTAAGTTAGTTAAGTTAAGAGGAGCTGAAAGGCCCGCCAGTCGTAGCCTGCAGCGGAGTTCGTGCGCCTGATAGCACGATGGGGATGCGCCTGATAGCACGAGCCCGGTTGCGCCTGATAGCACGACTGCATTCACAGCTTTTCCGCAAGTTATCCCCGTGCCGTCTACGGCACCGGCCGGAAGGCTAGCAACTCTGTCGATGGACGAAGATGAACGATCTCCAGGCGATACCCCGGAAGTGGCTGCCGGGCGACCAGAGCACGCAGATCCAAAGCAAAGTCCGAATAGCGCGCAGAGCTGCCGGATTTGCGGTACAGGTGGCGAAAGTCGAACTGCCAGCCGTCCTCCTGCTTGCCGCCGTGCTTTCGCACCAGACGGTACAGCCAGCGCTCGATGCCGCCAGTGAGGCGAAAGTAGGCCGGGTCGATGGTCAGCACCAGGGCCTGATCCAGAACCCCGCTGTAGAACCAGTCCGGCAGGATCAGCTCGATACCCAGTGGCCGGCCATCCGCCGCGGCCAGCTCCTTCCACTCGTTGATCCAGGAGAAACGATGCAGGCGCCGGCCCGTGGTCTCGCGAATCGAGGTGGCCACGCTGGTCGACTGCAGCCGATCTAGCGCCGCTTTCAGGCGCTGGTAGTCGCGCAGCGAGGTGCCGCGGCCGATGAAGCGCAGGATCTGGTAGGGCGTCGCACGCATCAGTCGCGAAGTGGGGATGCCGGCATCGCGCGCCTCGACAAGCTGGCTGGCCGCCCAGATCAGGATATCGGCATCCCAGATCGTGGCGATGCCATGCTCCAACGTGCCTTCCACACGCACCGTCACCTCGCCCGAGCGAAAGTCGATCGGCACGGTGCGTCGCGACTTGGCCAGTGAGAAGAACGGATGCGCCATCAGGTCCTGGGCGTCGCGCGGCGCCATGTCGCCCGGCAGGGCACGGAACAGATCTAGTTGCTCGCTCTGCGAAGTCAAATCGAGATGCCGACAGTTCATAGGCGAAGGTTTCACTGATCATCACGCTGCGCTCCCGGGTGGCGGTCGATGTACTCGGGATCGAAGGTGGTCTCGAAGCTGCGCTCACTGGCCCAGGCTTCGAGATCAGTGAGCGCATACATCACCCGCCGGCCGAACTTGTGAAAGCGCGGCCCGCCGCCGATCACTCGCTGCTTCTCCAGCGTGCGCGGCGAAAGCCGCAGGAAGGCCGCGGCTTCGTTGTTGGTGAGGTAGCGAGGGGCAGGGCTGGCCTGTGGCGCTTGCGCATCAATAGCTCCCTCCACGGGTCGCATGGCATGCGTCGTCGGCCCGGCCTTGCGGTGCAGCGGGGCACCGAGATCGATGCGACGCGGGTGATGGGAAAGATTGGTTGAGTGCGACATGGTGTGTCCTCCGTTGACGTGGGAGGTGCACCGTGCGGCAGCCATCGCGCTCGATCATGCCCGGTTGGGTCTGGGCGAATGCGCAGGCAGGAGGGGCGAGGATTGATACCGGGAAGGTCTGGACGCTGACCGTGTACGCCCATTTACGCGCTTCACTGGCCACAGTGCCCAAGCTCGCCAAGCTCCACGCGCGAAGCCTACAGATTTACGGGCCTACGGCTTTCCACAAAACCGGAAAACCGCATCGGCGGATTTCCGTAAATCCGTGAAAGCGTAAATCCGCTTCCCCACCAATCCGTAAATCCGTGGATACGGATCGACGGATTTGGGTAAAACCGTAAGACCGTAACGGTCTCAATCAGCTGGCGGCACAACGTGGTTGTTCCAGGCTGATCGCCGGGGGCGCGCCCCCGTGCATCAGCCTTCCGGGTGGGGCGCGCGGGTGGCTGGCAGGACAGGGGCGCAAAAAACAAGGCACCGGGTCGCCCCGGTGCCTTCCGCTGGTTTAGCGATTCCAGAAAACATGCACCTGCTCGAGGCCGGTCTCCAAAGTGAACAGGTCGCCGCTGTATTCCATATCGCGGGCCATGGCGTGGTAATCGATGTACATGGCCAGGTGCGGCGGAATGCTGGTGGTTTCCTCGGTCAGCTCCTGGGCGTAGTCGGCCAGCGAGCTGTAGCAGCCGCAGTAATCCTCCTCGGCCGCCTTGCGCGCCTGCTCCAGGTCATTGAAGTGAGCGAGCAGGGCGCCGCCGAACTCGGGGTATTCCTCGATGAAACACGCAATCTCATGGGCGTTCTCGAGGCCCTCATACTCGCCAAGTCGGTAGCCGTCGAAGCCCTCGAAGTCGTGGATGGCATACTCCTCCGCGCCCTCGACCGGCGAGGCCGCCAGCATGGCGTCGACCTGCGCTTGGATATCGTCAAGCTCCAAGGTGGCATCGATCCAGACGCCATTCAGATGACCGGCGTTGTAGGCGGCCAGGTCAGCAACGTAGATCCTGATTTCTTCGCTCATGGCTTTCGCTCCTTCGTCTTCAGGGTTCTGCGCTTGCGCTGCGCATGAACCCCTGCCGACTAGGGCGACTAAGGCGGTCGTGAAAAAATCAGGAAAAATCGCGGAGGCTCCACCCAGCGCAGCGGCCGGGTGGAAACCGTCTATTTTTCTTGATTTTGAGGGGGCAAGAACCCCTGCTTTTGCTCCGTGGATAGCAACCACGTGTGGTGATTGCAACATGGTTCTTCAGCTAGCTTCTGACTGGAGCCGACCAGAGGTGATCACTCAGATCGGCGCCGGGCGTGGTTCCTGTACCCGACTTAGGGCTACATCTACCGCCAGAAGTGCCCCTTCCATATAGCCTCCGTATTCACCGCCAGCTTCGCTCCCGATCAGGACCAGTCGATCATCCCAAGTGTTATCAATCACATTTGTTAAGTCGTAGAGGCCATGCCAGCGAGGAGGCGTTTGGTCATCCGCTGAAGCAGTAAACTGTTCTGCGGCCCAGTCCTGAATCCAGTCTTCCAAAGGATTGCCTGCCTCGTCACCGAATAGGCGGTTAAGCTGTTCTCGACAGTGGTTGCGGAGTTCTGCATCACCGAATCGCCCACGCTGCAAGGCACTTATGGCGAAGAATCCAAACAGCGCAGAAGTCTCACCATTGCTTGCATCATGGATCTCTCCAAGCGGGCCCGTGGAGCTGAAGGCATCGCCCGAGAGACCCTGCTCACGCCAAAACGGATGAGAGTAGCGCGCCACATACTTGGCATGTGCTGCCATCCAAGTTGGAACAGAGTACAGGCGGCTAACACAGTGTTCTGAAAGCACAGGATCAAAGGCAATGCGCTGTGTGAGGCGCGGAGGTATTGCTAACCAAATGTGGCTGTACGAATGCAGCTCGGAATGATTGGCGCCCAGACGAAGTGCCACGCCGTTTTCATCAAGATTGGCTGCGACCACCTCGGTACCGAGGTGGATTCGATTAGCTGGTAAGCTGGCAGACAGCGTGCTGATCAGACGAGTCGTACCGCCTTCGATTCGCATTGTAGTATTGCCCGAGCGATAGCCCTGGCGGCGCGATACTTGTCCAAAACCTCGCTCTAGCAACGCGTCTCCGTATTCGTGCTGGGCGAATGCGACTAAACCCAGCTGAGTCACTATCTCAGACATCCGGGGTTGGACGTCAGGCCAAAACCAGGTTGGCCCCAGATCCAAACCAGTCTCAGTCGAAAGGATGCGCCCACCTAGACGATTGCGGGCCTCAAATAGATCAAATTCGATACCAGCTTGGTCTAGACGGTAGGCGGCATAGACACCGGCTAAGCCGCCGCCGACGATGGCAATCTTCTTCTTGTACATATATGGGCTCCAGCAAACACAGCGGACGCCTTAAGGCGTCCGCGTTAACGCCGCTCCGGGGTTCATTGGGATAACCAGACCAGAGAGCCTCGGCAATTTCTTGCTTAGCCGCCCCTCAGTTCCGTCCAGCGGTGACTCCGCCGTCTACTGGCAGTATGGTTCCGGTAATCCAAGACGCGTCTTGTGATGCGAGGAAGAGAATTGCCGAAGCTACATCAGCAGGTTGGCCATTGCGTCCTAGCGGGTGGAAAGCGTTGAAGGTTGGCAGCACTTCCTTGATCTGCTCAGCATCCATGAAGGTGCCATACACAGGAGTTTCTACCACAGCCGGAGCTACTGTATTGATGCGGATGTTCGAACTGGCCAACTCGATGGCCAAGTTGCGGGTGAGTGCATGTACGCCGGCATTGGCAGCGGAGTAGGCCGCCGAGGGTGTAGCGCCGATAGCCTGGATAGCCCAGAGCGAACCTGTTTGTACAATGGCACCACCACCACGTTGCTGCATGGCTTTGGCCGCCGCCTGAGCCATGAAGAACTTGCCCTTCAGAATAGTATCAAGGAACCAGTCGTACTCGTCTGGATTTACCTCTAGGAAGGGCTTCGGATTAAAGACACCTGCATTATTGACCAGGATGTCCACGCCACCGAATTCGCTCACAGCCAAGTCGACCAGCGCCTGAGCGGTTGAAGGTTGAGCGATATCACCAGCCAGTGTACGGACATGGCCACCAATGACGTCTATATCAAGGGCTGCTTGCGTCAGTTTGGCGACGTCGCGACCACCAATTACAACCGACGCTCCTGCCTCGACCAGACGCCTTGCAACTTCCTTACCGATACCTGAACCTCCGCCGGTAACGATGGCAACCTTGTTAGAAAAACTTTTCATATTCTGATCTCCTCAGTCCTATTGAACGCAAGAAATAGATAATGCCAAAGGCCTCGAAGGAACCAAAAATATGCTAAATTCGTTATATATGGCTCCAAAGCTGATGTGTATTGTTGATTTGGCAGACACCACCAACAACGCATATGTTTTTGTCTGTTAAGATAGAATTTCTTTCAATGACTACACCCGCTTACCTCAATTCTCTGCGTGCTTTCGAAGCCGCCGCCCGCCACCAAAGCTTTTCTGCCGCCGCAGCCGAGCTGAACGTTACCCCAGCCGCTGTGGGGCAACAGGTACGTAATCTGGAATCGTGGCTCGGTATCCCGCTGTTCTATCGCGCTACTAGCGGCTCGGCACGACTGTTACTGACCGATGCAGCACGAGCCGCTCTGCCCGATATCCGAGAAGGCTTCGAGCGATTGAGCCTAGGGCTGGCAAGATTGAAAGACGCCGGGGGGAATGCGGAGCTAACGGTCACCGTGAGCCCGGCATTCGCCTCGAAATGGTTACTGCCACGTATCGAACGTTTCCAGCAGGCCTATCCGGATCTGGATGTGCTACTCGATACAAATTCGCGGTCGGTGGACTTCCAGGCTGAGCGGATTGATGTCGGAGTACGTTACGGTGCTGGTAATTGGTCTGGCCTTAGCGCTATTCACCTGATGGATGAGGTTATTTTCCCGGTCTGTTCACCCGGCTATCCACTGCTAGATGGAGACCGCCTTCGGCCTGAGGTGGTAGCGCGCTGTATGCTTATCCATGATCTTTCAATGGCCAACTACGCCGACTATCCCACATGGAGAATGTGGCTGGATGCAGCTGGATATGGGCACGTGAAAACCGAGCACGGATTGCGCATCAACAACTCAGCTGCAGTGCTGCAGGCAGCGATAGATGGGCAAGGATTGGCACTGGCACGCAGCGTCATGGTCAAAGACGATCTGGCTGCGGGTCGGTTGATTCGTCCGTTTGCCGACGAAGGCCTGGATTGCCCGCTGACCCAGGCCTATTACGTAGTCTATCGCCCGGAAAGTGGCGAGTTGCCGAAAGTGCAGGCTTTCCGCGACTGGTTGCTCAGTGAAGTAGATAAGGCGTCAGAAACCTAGAGTTGGTGCTGCATCTTTCAACCACAGACGCGCACCGTCCACGCCTGCTTCGGCTTCGAAGGTCATGCCCGATGGCAGCCGCATCCAGCTCAGTGGCTGCAGAAGGAAATCCTCACCTACAAGTGTGCCGTCAAGAACCAGCAGTTCCAGTCCGCGAGGATTGAGTATTTTTATGCGCAAGTTGGATTGCACAGACTGTATCCAGACTTTCTCATGGGGATTTTCGAACAATAGCTGGTCGCCTTGAACATTTATCCTAGTGACGAGCTGTTTGCGATCATCAACATGGAATTGGCGAAGTCGCACGAAGATCATGCATCCCTCACTAGCCCCCGGCGTATGACCACTGCCTGGTGGGTTGCGCACATAGGTGCCAGTGGGATAGCGGCCATTCTCGTCCTCAAACACACCCTCGATGACCAAGAACTCCTCGCCTCCTGAGTGCTGATGCGCGCTGAAGTGGCTACCTGGCACGTAGCACACCAGGCTGGTAGCGCGGGCCTGTTCTCCACCAACTCGATAAAACGGGCGTCGTTTTACTCCAGGGATAGGGCTGGATATCCACTGCAAGCTAGCACCGTGCATGATCGCCGGTAGTAAAAGATCGTCATTCAATCGTTCTGGAGTCATGGCTTGGCCTGTTACTGAGCCCCACCAGGGTAGTCGGGGTTGGATGAGGTGGTGTCCCGCTCCGACACTGGGACGAAGCTTATTCTTCAGTGTTGAATATGTTCTCGGTGAAGGAAACTGGGCGCGATCGAAAAATTCTTCGCCCTCTACAAAGAAAATCTTTGTGGGAAGACCTCGTCCCAGGTGATCGGATTGAGGCAAACTCTTCATCAATGGTTTGGCCAGCGTATTTGCTCTGGTTTAGGCGAAATGCCCTTTTCAAAGCAGGGGCTATTTATTGCGGGAGCAGGGTATGCAAGAGCAAAATTTTAAAAGTCGCGATGCCATTCTCAAACGACTCGCTCGGGTGGAGGGGCAGATACGGGGTATTCAGGCAATGATCCGTCGAGGTGACGAATGCGAGGGTATTGCTCAACAGTTCAGTGCAGCACGTAAGGCCCTAGACAAGGCCTACCAACAGATGCTGGTGTGTTTGGCCGAGGATGCCATTCTCAGCCCTGATCATAGCAACAGTGAAAAACTGGCTCAGGTGCGCGACATCTTTACAAAGTACACCTGAGGCATCTTGCATAGGTCTCTCTCATTTTTTCTGCAGATATAACCAGCGGTGATTCTGCTGAAAAGATGCTTCCTAATGGTGTGATTATCAGGCTTCTTGCTTTGAATGGGCTAAGGTGTTCGCGATAGTGCTGTTGCGTTGTTACCTGGGTGCGGCAATTGGCCTACATACCCCCGGGGGTTTACTGAGCTACACTAGAATCTGTACGAAAAGTCGCAGAACGTAGGTCAGACGATACGAATGGTGGCTCCGTAAAAACGGGTGTGGAACGGATCGGGCTCGCACCAGAGTTTACAATCGGCAGATGAGCATTCCGAACCCATTTTCAATGAAGCATCACCGAGCACAGGCACTTTTCGTACAGAGCCTAGATCGCGTAAGCAAAGGCTGTGCCTAGCTTCGTTACCCCGTCCCTTCCACTTACAGGGCATGCTCAGATGGAATTAGACCCGCTTTTCCTTTCCCGGCTGCAATTTGCATTTGTAGTCTGCTTTCATGCGATTTTTCCCGTATTTACCATCGGCTTGGCCTCTTTTATTGCATTTCTAGAAGGTATGTCCTTCCGTACCGGTGACCCTGCCTGGGAGCGCCTGTCGAAGTTCTGGATACAGGTGTTTGCTGTGGTGTTCGGCATGGGTGTGGTCTCTGGCATCGTCATGGCCTTCCAGTTCGGCACCAACTGGAGCAATTTCTCGTATGCGGCATCGAACTTCCTCGGCCCGGTGCTGAGCTATGAAGTGATTACGGCCTTTTTCCTTGAGGCGGCCTTCCTTGGCGTGCTGCTCTTTGGTCGCGGCAAGGTGCCTCAGGGCATGCATCTGCTGTCTGCCTGCATGGTGGCGTTGGGCACTTTTATTTCGTCGTTCTGGATTCTCTCTGCCAATAGTTGGATGCAGACCCCTGTGGGTACCGAACTGCGTGACGGTATGATCCATGTGCTTTCTTGGTCAGAGGCGCTGTTCAGCCCATCCTTCCCCTATCGCTTCATGCACATGGCCCTGGCTTCCTTCCTGACCGGTGCCTTTGTGGTGGCCGGGGTCAGTGCCTGGTATCTGCTGCGCCAGCGTGAAGTGGATCTGAACCGCAAGGCGCTGTCGGTGAGCCTGTGGCTGATCCTGCTGATTGCCCCGACCCAGGCAGTGGTAGGGGATTACCACGGCCTAAATACCCTAGAACATCAGCCAACCAAGGTTGCGGCGATGGAGGGCAACTGGCAGCGTGGATCCGGCGTGCCGCTGCTGCTGTTCGCCTGGCCTGATCAAGAGGCGCAGACCAACCACTTCGAGATTGCTATCCCCAAGCTGGCCAGCTTTATCCTGACCCACGACTGGGAAGGTGAGCTGCCGGGTATCGCCGAGGTGCCGTACGAAGAACAGCCGCCGGTGTGGATCGTGTTTTGGTCGTTCCGGGTGATGGTCGGTATCGGTCTGCTGATGATCGCCTTCGGCTTGACCGGCTTGGTATTGCGCCGAGGTGGCCGCTACTGGCGAACCCCCTGGTTCCTCAATGGCATGCGCTGGATGAGCATCACGCCTTTCCTGGCAGTGCTGGCCGGTTGGGTGGTGACCGAAGCGGGGAGGGCGCCCTGGTTGATCTATGGGGTGATGACCCATGCCGAGGGCCTGACGCCCTCGCTGACCGGGGGCATGGCGCTGTTTACCCTGATCGGTTACATCCTGGTTTATGCCGTGGTCTTTAGTGCCGGCCTGTATTACCTGATGCGCGTGCTGCAGGACGGTCTGGAAGAAGACCTGAGCGCCGAGGCAACCCATGAGGTGGAGCGGGCATCGCGTCCGCTATCGGCAACCCACGTACGTCTGGAACAGGGGGAGCACTGATATGGTGCCGTTTGATCTTTCCATGATTTGGGCGGTGATCATCGCCTTCGGCATCATCATGTATGTGCTGATGGATGGCTTCGACCTGGGGGTGGGTATTCTGTTTCCCTTCGCCCCGGACGAGCAGGCCCGCGATGTGATGATGAACTCGGTGGCACCTGTCTGGGACGGTAACGAGACCTGGCTGGTGCTCGGCGGCGCCGGGCTGCTAGCGGCCTTTCCGCTGGTTTACTCGGTGCTGCTGCCAGCCATGTATATCGGTGTCTTCCTGCTGCTGGCGGGTCTGATTTTCCGCGGCGTGGCTTTCGAGTTCCGCTTCAAGGCCAATACCTCGCGCTACCTCTGGAACTGGGCCTTTGCTGGTGGCTCGATTGTCGCCTCCTTTGCCCAGGGTGCTGTGGTGGGGGCCTATATTCAGGGCTTCAATACCGAAGGCTTGGTGTACGTGGGTGGCCCCCTGGATTGGCTCACGCCCTTTACGGTACTCACCGGCCTGGGGCTTCTGGCCGGTTATGCGCTGCTAGGTTGTACTTGGCTGATCATGAAGTCTGAAGGCTATATCCAGGACTGGGCCTATAAGTTGGCCCCCAAGCTGCTGACCGCCGTGCTGACAGTGTTTGTTGCCATCAGCGTCTGGACTCCCTGGGTCGATCCGTCCGCCTACGCCCGCTGGTTCTCGTCCATCGGTCTGATCTGGATATTCCCGCTGCTGGCCGGTTTGTGTGCGCTGCAGATTTTCCGCAGCCTGCGCAAGCGTCGTGAGGCCATGCCCTTTATGGCGACCATGGGGTTGTTTGTCTTCACCTATCTGGGCCTGTTGGTAACCAAGTGGCCCTATATCATCCCGCCCAACCACACCATCTGGGATGCAGCCTCGGCGCCGGAATCGCAGCTGTTCCTGCTGCTGGGCCTGTTGTTTGTTATCCCCATCGTGCTGACCTATACCGCCTGGACCTACTGGGTATTCCGCGGCAAGGTGCGGGCGGGTGAAGGCTATCACTGACCGCGCGCGTAAACAGCGCAGCCGTCGCTGGCTGGCCCGCCACCAGCGAGCGGTACGCCCCCTACTGCTGGGGGCCGTAGCGGCGGGCCTGCTGGGAGCACTGGCGATTATCCTGCAGATGGGCCTGATGGCCGCTCTGGTGCACGCTCTGTTGATGAAGGCCGCCGCGCCGGCCAGCCTCTGGCCGATGATGTTTGGGCTGGTACTGGCGGTGTTGTTGCGGGTGCTGGCCCAGGCCGTGCAGGAGCGCCTGGGCCAGTATGCCAGTGCCCGTGTGCGGCAGCGGGTACGCGCTGAGCTCAGTGCCCTTTGGGCCAGGCTCGGGCCGGTGCGCCTGGCAGCTCAGCCCAGTGCCAGCCTGAGTAACCAGTGGGTCGAGCAGGTGGACGCCCTGGATGGTTTTTATGCCCGCTACCTGCCGCAGCAATGGCTGGCCCTGCTGGTGCCTTTGTGCCTGTTGGCCGTGGTGTTCTGGCTCGACTGGCTGGCGGCCTTATTTCTCCTGTTCGCCGCGCCGCTGATTCCATTGTTTATGGCTCTGGTGGGGATGAGTGCGGAGCGCATCAGCCAGCGTCATGTACTTCAGGCTGGGCGTCTGGCCGGACAGTTTCTCGACCGGGTACGTAACCTCACCAGCCTGCAGCTGTTCGGTCAGGTCGGACGCTCGATTGCCAGTGTCGAGCAGGCTACCCAGCGTTATCGAGCCATCACCATGGAGACGCTGCGGGTGGCGTTCCTGTCCTCGGCGGTGCTGGAGTTCTTTGCCTCGGTGGCCATTGCCTTGGTGGCCATGTATATCGGTTTCGGTCTGCTTGGCTATATCAGCTATGGCCCTTCGCCTGCGCTAAGCCTGTTCAGTGGCCTGTTTATCCTGCTGCTGGCCCCCGAGTTCTTTCAGCCGCTGCGCAGCCTAGCCCAGCATTACCACGACCGCGCAGCGGCCCTGGCGGCGGCCGATACCCTGGCCGAACTGGAAGGACTGGAGGCGCCCGCCACTAAGCTGCCGGCTGAGCTACGGACCGGTGACTGCGTGGGTATTCATGTGCAGGGGCTGAGTCTTGGCTATGTCGGGCGTGGCTCTATTCTGCGCGGGCTTGATCTGCATGTGGCGGCGGGGGAGGTGATTGCCCTGGTCGGCCCCTCGGGCTCGGGCAAGTCGAGCCTGCTGCATTGCCTGGCCGGCTTTGTGCAGCCGGATGCCGGCACTATCAGCATCTTTGGCCATACCCCCGGTGCGCAGCCGCTGGCCTGGATGGGGCAGCGGCCGTTTTTGATCAAGGGCAGCTGGGCCGAAAATTTGCGCCTGACCGCTCCGGATGCGCAGCCAGCCGCCATGCATCAGGCACTGGCCGCGGTTGGCTTGGTTGAGCTGCTGACGGCTCAACCCAGTGGTCTGGACAGCCCGCTGGGTGAGGGTGGGCGTGGGCTTTCCGGAGGCCAGGCCCAGCGCCTGGCCCTGGCCCGGGTGTGGTTGAGCGATTCGCCGCTGCTGTTGCTCGACGAGCCCACCGCCAGCCTCGATGAACAGAGCGAAGCGGAAGTGGTCGAGGCCCTGCAGGGCCTGGCCGCCGCCGGTCGCACCCTGATCATGGCCACCCATCACCCGGCTCTGATAGGCATGGCCGATCGGGTGCTGCGCCTGAGCAACGGGAGCCTGACCGATGCGTGAGTTATGGCCCTGGCTGCAGCATATGCGCCAATGGCGTGGCCGGCTGCTGGTGGGCGCGCTGCTGATGTTGCTGACTGTGCTCAGCGCCATTGGTTTGCTGGCTCTGTCGGGCTGGTTTATCACTGCAACTGGGGTCACCGCATTGCTCTGGGCTGCAGGGGAGAAGGTGCTGTTCGATATCTATGTGCCGGGTGGCGGTATCCGCTTTTTTGCCCTGTCGCGCACCCTAGCTCGCTACTGCGAACGGGTGTTCAACCACAACACGGTACTTGGCTTGCTGGCGGATCTGCGCGTGCGTCACTTCAGCGCCCTGGCGCAGCTGGATGGTGCCACCCTGGGGCAGCTGCGGGCCGCCCAGTGGCTTAATCGCCTAACCGCCGATATCGATGCCCTGGACACCCTCTACCTGCGCCTACTGGCACCTCCGGCCGTGGCGCTGTTAGCGATTGGGCTGGTCTGCGCCTTGCTGGCGCTGGCGCACCCTGGGCTAGCGTTGACCCTGCTGCTACTCCTGCTGTCGCTGTTACTGCTGGTGACGGTTGGTATGGCCGTGGCCGGATTGCGCCTGAGTGCCAGGCGTGTCGAGCAGCTTGATGGCTTACGCGTGAAGTGCATCGAGCAGTTACAGGGGCTAGCTGAACTGTCGGCCGCCGCGAGCCTGGGGCTGCATCGGCAAGCCCTGCTGGAACGAAGCCAGCAACTGCTGGATGAACAGCTGACCTTGCAGGGGCGTGTGTTACTGGCCCAGTCATTGGTGCTGTTCGGTGTGCTGGGGGCGAGTCTGCTGGGTCTGTTTGCCGGGGTTTTTGCTTATCAGGAGGGGCTGCTCAGCGGGCCGTTTGTGGTGCTGATTGCCCTGGCATTGATGGCCCTTAACGAAGCTTTTGCGTCGTTGCCGGCGGCGTTTGGCCAATGGGGGGGCACCTGTGCAGCGGCGGCCCGCCTTAACCAGCAGGTGGCCCTGGCCGGACGCCTGCACAGCCCAGATAAACCGGATCCCATTCCTGAGAAAATCAGCCTAAGCTGGCAGGCGGTTGAAGTCGATCATGCCGGCATTGCCCAGCTCGATCTGCACCTGTCCGCCGGTGAGCGCCTTGCTGTAGTCGGGCCTTCAGGCTGCGGCAAATCTACCCTGGCGGCGCTGGCCGCGCGTCTGATTGACCCGGATTCCGGCCAGGTCAGCGTGGCGGGTATCCCCTTGCCCCGGTTCGATCTGGACGCCTGGCGTAGCCAGGTGGCCTACCTGACTCAGGAAACCGAGCTGTTGCATGGCAGCATCGCCGATAACCTGCTGCTGGGTAACCCAAATGCCAGTGATGAACAACTTTGGCAGGTTCTACAGATGGTTGCCCTGGCCGATACGGTGGAAGGCTTTGCCGCTGGCCTGAATACCTGGGTCGGGGAGAGCGGTAGGCAGTTGTCCGGTGGCGAAGGACGACGCCTTGCCCTGGCTAGGGTGCTGCTTCGCACTGTGCCTGTGGTGATCCTTGACGAGCCCTTTTCTGGCCTCGATCAGGTCACCCGCGAGCGCATCAAACCAGGCCTCGATACCTGGCTGCAGGGGCGCACGGTGTTGCTGCTCGGTCATAGTGCCGACGCATTGCCTACGGCTGATCGACTGCTGCGCTGGCATCAACTGGAGAGCAGGCATGTGTTGCTCTAATTATGGAGAAGATGTTTACGCTCGATCTAGGTGGTGGCTCATACAAGAACTTCGGACATTATGTCGCGGCTGCGTTACTGGGCACGGGGCAGCATAAAGTCTAGGATGAGCAATATACCCACGGGGGTATTGTGTGGTTAGTTACAGCAACTGGTCTGACTGACGCCACCGCATCTTTTTCTGATCAAGGAGAAACACATGAAAAAATTACTAACAGCTATTGCCTTGTCTGGTCTCACCACCATGGCCATGGCCGAAACCCAAGCGGTAACAGTCATAGTCAGTGACGCAAGCAATATGACCCAGGGTATGGCCATGGTACTGGCCAACCAGATGCAGGCGCAGGGGGCTCAGGTGGATATTCTGCTTTGCGACCAGGCGGGTGCTCTGGCGCTCAAGGAGGCAGGAGGTGAAGCCCTGAAACCCAATGATGTGACTCCGGCGCAACTGCTAAATGCCGCCATGCAAAAAGGTGCCACTGCGTCGGTCTGTGCGCTCTATTTGCCCAACACCGGTTATACCCAGGCGCAACTCAAGGAGGGTGTCTCAGTCGCCAAGCCTGACGCCATGGCAAGCGCCATGCTTGAAAAGCAGCGCAAGGTATTCAGCTTTTAACCAAGCTTGAGCACTTCAGCAGCCGGCTCAACCTGAAAGTAGTCGCCCTTAACCCTTATTTAGGCTAAGGGCGTCCATTTTTACTATTCCAGAAGGCTACGCAGCATCCATGCTGTTTTCTCATGAACTTCAATTCGCTGGGTGAGTAGATCAGCAGTCGGCTGATCATCTGCAGCATCGACCAGAGGGAACATCTTGCGTGCGGTTCGTGCGGCTGCCTCGTGCGCTGTGACTAAGTGCCGAACCATATCGTTAGACTTCGGTACTCCCTCAACTTCAGCAATGGACGCGAGTTGGATAAACGCTTTGTAGGTTCCCGGTGCGGGATGCCCGAGTGCACGGATGCGTTCCGCAATCATGTCCAGAGCATTCCATTGCTCGGTATATTGCGTCATAAACATCTGATGCAACCCGTTGAATTGTGGTCCGGTTACATTCCAGTGAAAGTTATGGGTCATCAAATACAAGGTGTAACTGTCAGCCAGCAGCCCAGATAGGCCGTGAGCAATTTTCTTACGGTCATCGGCACTAATGCCGATATTTATGGGCATTGATTCATTGGTTTCTGTAGTCATTCTTTTTTCCTAGTAAATGTGAGTTGAGTCAGCACAAAAATACACTTGCCCGTAGCAAGGTCGGCAGAGTGATGGTGGGGGGCGGCTATCAGGTCTTTGAGAATCGCACCAAGTTTAAAATTTCTTAATGACTAAGTTTCCTACCCGGTTTCAGGCGAGCTAACAACTCTCCGTGAAAAGAAAACCTGAGACTTACTATCACTTTGATAGGCCGGACGACCTGAGAAGACGGCCCGGCAGTAGGTCTATTTCTTGATCGGGCAGGTCTTGATGCCAAGTAGAGTGTAAGCCGGGCACCACCCGAGTAGGCCGGTGGCCAATGGCAGGACACCGATCCAAGCCCATACTGGGCCGCCAAAGAATGTCCATACGATCAGCGCGATACCAACCACGATTCGAGCAATCTTGTCGATGCCGCCAACGTTTGATTTCATGATGTATTCCCTCTGTGTGTGATGGTTATTTTGGTGCCGACGTTATGGGCGGTACATCTTTTCCGGGTTCATCTTCGGACTCCACGGCAGGCCGGAGTTTTGCCAGCCGTTCTGCAAACGAAAGCCTGCATGTGCGCCTTCCTTAATTGCCGAGCCCTGAAATCCATTGATTACATAACGAGCATTGGGAAAACCGTTCTCACGGAGAAAAGCCGCACTTGGTTCGCCCCGTTCGCTGCCGGAGCGACACATGGTGATGATCTCGGCATTCTCATCGAGGCCTCGTTTTTTCAACTCGGCACGGATTTCGGTAATGAAGTTTGGGTTTTGCGCGATTTTGTAAGTGCCACGCTGTTCGTCCCAGGCGCTGCGGTCAACCAGAAGGTAGGGAACATTGATATGCACGGCGTCGGTGAAGCCGACGAACATGATCTCAACTGGGTCGCGGACGTCGACGAACAGAACTTTGGCGTCAGCCTGCTGGACTCGAGCATGTACCTCATGGGCGGTGACGCCAATATCAGCGGCCTGCGCAGTAAGAGCGAGCAAGCTCAATGCAGTAGATAGCAACAATCGTTTCATTTATTTCTTCCTCTCAGTCAAAGGTCGGCAGGCTAGGTGTAGTCAAGTCCTTGCCGGCAGCGAACCAAGCATCAAAACCACCCTCGATTGATTGCACCTGTAGGTAGCCCATATCGTGCAAGGAACAAGCAGCCAAGGCTGCCCGGCCACTCGTTTTGCAGTACAGCACAATCTTCATGTCACGAGCTGATAGCTTCGGATCGTTGCTCAGTTTGAATTCCAGTAAGCCGCGCGGAATGTTTATCGCGCCAGGTATGTGTCCTGCGTGGAACTCGTCAGCCTCTCGTACGTCTAGCAGAACGTCTGCTTCGTGGATTGCGGCGTCAGCGGCATCAATGTTGATTTCGTGGATGCGGGCCTTGGCTTCGGTGACCAAGTCATGCGCACTTTTCATGGGGTTTTCCTTGTGAACTGAACGGTTGAATCTGCTCTGTATGAGCCTTGCCCAAGTGTCTCAAAAGCGATCTGTGGGGCTAGGGCTTTTAGGGCCTGGAACTGGCTGATAAATACCTGGCCGCCAAACTGCTCGAGAAAACTGGAGCGGCGCAATTGATCCATCACCGGGCCCTTGACCTCTGATAGGTGCAACTGCACACCTGCCGTATGCAAGCGTTCGACTATGGCTTCCAGCGACTCCAAGGCACTAGCGTCGATCAGGTTGACCCCGGAGCACATCAGCACCAGATGGCGAACCTGGGGGCGGCTTGCGATCAGTTCGCCAATACGGTCTTCCAGGTAGCGGGCGTTGGGGAAGTACAGGCTCTCGTCGACCCGCAGCGACAGCACGCTGGGAGACTCGATGACGGCGAAGCGTTCGACATTGCGAAAATGCTCACTACCCGGTACCTGGCCGACCACTGCCATATGGGGCTGGCTGGTGCGCCAGAGAAATAGCAGCAGCGAGAGCGCCACACCTATCAGGATGCCGGCTTCCACGCCAATTAGCAGCACGCCGAGCAGGGTGGCCAGTTGCGCAGTGCCGTCCTGGCGCGAGTAGCGCCAGGTGCGGCGCAGCGAGCTCAGGTCGACCAGGCTAAGCACCGCGACGATGATAGTGGCGGCCAGTACGGCCTGGGGCAGGTTGTGCAGCAGCGGGGTCAGGAGCATTACGCTCAGGGCTATGCCGGCGGCGGTGAAGACCCCGGCCATGGGCGTCTGTGCGCCGGCATCATGGTTGACCACTGAACGGGCAAAGCCGCCAGTAACCGGGAAGCCGCCGCTGAAGGCAGCGCCGAGGTTGGCTGCGCCGAGGCCGAGCAGCTCATTGTCCGGCTCGATGCGCTGGCGGCGTTTGGCGGCCAGAGTCTGGCCAACCGAGACCGATTCGACAAAGCCCACGAGGCTTATCAGTACCGCTGCCGGCAGCAGTTGCAAGGCCAGGTTCAGGTCGAGTGTGGGCAGGGTCAGGCCGGGCAGGCCCTGGGGAATGGCGCCGACCACCCTGACTCCAAGCTGGTCCAGCTGCAGTAAGGTGACGGCGACTATGGCCGCCACTATTGCCAGCACCGGCCCGGCCTTGGCCAGGTTGCCAGCGCTCTGTGCCGATAGCCCTAGGCGCTGCAGCAGCGCCTTCAGCCGGGCCCTTGACCACCACAGCCAGGCCAGGCTGAGCAGGCCGATCAGCAGGGTGGGCCAATGGCTTTTCGGCAGGTTCTGCCAGAGCTGCGGCAGGATTTGCGGCAGGCTTTCCCCGGAGGCCGATACCCCCAGTAGATGCTTGAGCTGGCCTACGGCAATCAGAATGCCCGAGGCACTGATAAAGCCGGAAACCACCGGATGGCTGAGGAAGTTGGCGAGAAAGCCTAGGCGCAATACCGCCATCAGTGCGAGCAGCAAGCCGGACATCAGGGCCAGCAACATGGCCGCGCCGATATACTCGGCACTGCCAGCAGGAAATAGCGGGGCCAGTGATGCTGCGGTCATCAGCGAGACTACGGCCACGGGTCCGACCGCCAGGGTGCGGCTGGAGCCGAACAGGGCATAGGCCAGCAGTGGCACTATGCTGGCATACAGGCCCGTTACCGGCGGCAGCCCGGCAAGCATGGCGTAGGCCAGGCTCTGGGGAATCAGCATCAGTGTCACGATCAGTGCCGCCAGACCGTCCTGGGCGGCGCTGCTGCGGTCGTAACTTTGGCTCCAGTCGAGGCATGGCAGCCAGCGGCTTAGTTTCATTGGCCGGCGTCCTTCTCGAAGTTGCAGGCCGCTGTGGCTTCCACCGGCATGGGTTCATGGGGTAGGTGCTTGGGTTCTGCCAGCCACTCGCGGCCACGCAACATCATGTCGAAGTAGATACTCGGCATCATCTTCACCTTCAGCTCCCAGGCCAGGCGACGCGGCACAGCGGGATCAAGTGGGAAGGTGGGCAAAAGCGTGCCGCCGTAGCCGAATTCGGCCAGTACCACCTTGCCGCGCTCAACAGTGAGCGGGCAGGAGCCATACCCATCATAGAGGGCACGTGGCCCTTTGCCGGTCAGCACGGCGATCACGTTCTCGGCCACCACCGGGGCCTGTTTGCGAACTGCCGCTGCCGTTTTCGCATTGGGTGCGGCGCACACATCGCCCAGGCTGAAGATGTTGCCGTAGCGCGGGTGGCGCAGGGTTTCATGGTCGGCCTCAACCCAGCCGTCGACATTGGCCAGAGGGCTTTGGCGTATAAAGTCCGGTGCATGCTGAGATGGCACGGCATGCAGAAAGTCGAAGTCTTTTTCGATGATCTGGCTGTTGCCGGCCGCATTGACTTGTTTGAACCAGGCTTTTTGTGCAGGGCCATCCACTGCCGTAAGGGTGGTGTTGAAATTGAGACGGGCGTTGTAGCGCTCGACATATTTCATGAGCGGCGGCACGAAGGTCGGTACGCCGAATAGCACGGCGCCGGCCGAGGAGAACTCCACCTCGATATCCTTCAGCACGCCTTCTTTGCGCCACCAGTCGCAGGACAGGTACAGCGCTTTTTGCGGTGCACCGGCGCACTTAATCGGCATCGGTGGTTGGGTGAACAGGGCGAGACCGCGGCGCAGGTTCTGCACCAGTTGCCAAGTATAGGGGGCAAGTTCGAACTGGTAGTTGGAGGTGACGCCGTTCTTGCCTAGGGTCGCCTTGAGGCCCTCGACCGCATCCCAGTCCAGGCTCAAGCCTGGGCATACCACCAGGGCGCGGTACCCAATGCGGTTGCCATCTTCAAGCACGATGCATTGCTTCTCGGGCTCAAAGCCAGCCACAGCTGCTCGAATCCATTGCGCTCCATTGGGGATGCAACGAGCCATTGCGCGTTCTGTGCGGGCGCGTTCAAAAATACCAGCCCCCACCAACGTCCAACCAGGCTGGTAGTAATGCTGGTCGCGGGGTTCAACCACGGCAATGCGCAGCTCTGGCGATCGGCGCAACAAGCTGGCGGTGACCGCACAACCTGCCGCACCGCCGCCCACCACTACGACGTCGTAGCGTTGGGTGGCTGATGCGCTGCTCTGCGGCTGGCTGACGGGCGCTTGCTGCCAACGCTGTTCAAGGCGTGGGGCCAAGCCGCTGAGGTCGTAGCCATTGCCCCGCGCAGTATTGAGTAGTACCAGCGGGTCAAGATGATGTGCCTCGCTCAACGCCCACAGGCTTGTGGAACGGGTGCCGGTGCGACAGAAGGCCAGAACCGGGCCACGAACCTGGTTGAGCAGCGCGGTAAACGCGGCGATGTTTTCATCGCTGATCTGCCCGGAAAGCACCGGCAAGTAATGGTACTGCAGCCCACTGGCCAAGGCTGCCGCTTGCATCTCGGCGGAGCTGGGCTGGTTTTCCCCTTCAGCGTCAGGACGGTTGTTGATTACGCATCGAAAGCCGGCAGCGGCCAGGGTGCCCATGTCCGCTGGCTGCAATTGCGCGGCTACGGCGATAAATGGGCTCAGGTGCTTTAGGGTATCCATGGGCAGTTCCTCAGAGCACGTCGAGGGGGATTTTCAGGTAACGGGTCCCGTTGTCCTCGGCGGGAGGCAATTGGCCGGCGCGCATGTTCACTTGCACTGACGGAAGAATCAGGGTCGGCATGCCCAGGGTGGCATCACGGGCGCTGCGCATGGCAACAAAGTCAGCCTCGCTGATGCCTTCATGCACATGCACGTTCAGCTCGCGTTGTTCAGCAACGCTGGTTTGGTAGCGGAAGTCATCACGCCCCGGTGCCTTGTAGTCGTGGCACATAAACAGGCGCGTTGTGTCGGGCAGGGTAAACAGCTTGCGAATCGACTGAAACAACGTGCGCGCATCACCCCCGGGGAAATCGCAACGTGCGGTGCCGTAGTCGGGCATGAACAGGGTATCGCCGACAAAGCCGGCATCACCGATCAAGTAGGTCATGCACGCCGGGGTATGGCCCGGGGTATGGATGACGCGGGCCTCAATACTGCCCAGATTGAAGGTATCTCCATCCTTGAACAGGTGATCGAACTGACGGCCGTCGGTAGCAAATTCGGCGTCGGCGTTGAACAGCTTGCCAAAGGTGTCTTGAACTATGGTGATGTTTTCGCCGATGGCCAGCGTCCCGCCCAGTTCGCGTTTCAGGTAGGGAGCAGCGGAGAGGTGGTCAGCGTGTACATGGGTTTCCAACAGCCAGTCCACCTGCAGTTGCTGCTCGCGCACATAGGCAATCAGGCGATCCGCGCTCTTGTAGGAAGTACGCCCCGCGGCGGGATCGTAGTCGAGTACCGAGTCGATGATGGCGCAGTGCTTGCTCGCCAGGTCGGTCACGACGTAGCTGTAGGTGTAAGTTGCTGGGTCGAAAAAAGCTTCTACATGAGGCTGCATGATTACACTCCGGAGCTATACCCGTGGGGGTATTCATTTAAGCTAGAGCGTAACTGTTATTTGGTTCTATGCTTAGAATAAAAAAGAATATAAAGAAGTGATGATCTTGCGACTCGCAATAAATATCTGTAACTGATTGATATGTAATGACTTATCTGGCTGCTAGGCGAAAGTCGCGGGAGGCGTGATGGCTGATTTATGGATGTTTGTCGGGGCGCTGGTGGTTGTCTATCTGGTACCGGGCCCAGATATGGTGCTGATGTTGCAGACTGCGGCTACCCAAGGGCGTGCTCATGCCATGGCTGTTGCCGCTGGCCTGGGATTGGCCAGAGGCGCGCATGTGCTGATAGCTGCGTTGGGGCTGGGGGCGTTGCTCAAGTCTTCGCCCGAGATCTTCGAGGTGCTGCGCCTTATGGGCGCCGCCTATCTGGTCTGGCTGGCTATCAGGATCTTTCGGGCGCCGTCACTGATAGCAGCATGCCCTGTAGGAAACAGCCGCAGTGATGTGCAACTCTGGCGCGCTTCATTGTGTAAGGGATTGATCACCAACATAAGCAACCCCAAGGCACTACTGTTCTGCTCGGTTCTATTACCGCAGTTCATTCGCCCGGAGGAGAGCGCAGTCGCCGGGCAATTTGCCCTTCTCGGTATCGTGCTGGTATTCACGGGGCTGTGCTTCGATTTGCTATACGCCTCTGCAGGCGCCGCGCTCAGCCGCTGGCTGGCACAGCGACCACTGGCCCAAACCCTCCAGCGCTGGCTGTTTGCGTCCATTCTGATTGGCTTCGGTGTACGAATGGCTCTGGCGGGACGGGCCTAGGGGGCTGTGCGAGAGCAGACACACCTACTGCGGAAACCCGGAGTTTTAATTATTCCGCTCATTTTTGTTGATTTGAGCGACTATTCGCGAGGCAGCACCGCTGCAAAAGAGCGTAAAACCGCCACAATCGGCCTTCCCTCGCGATGATCCCTACTCTGGCACAGCATTCCAGAAGCCATGCTTTCTCGCCTGCAGTATTTCCTCAAATGACGCCGCCAGTAGGCGAAGTAATAAAAAAACCTACAGCGCTTATAGAAAGTATGAATACCCTGGGGAGTACCTATGCGCTCGTTTTCAGCTATGGTTAGTGGCGATCATGAACAGTTGGCCAAGCGCCAACTGTGAACCCGATCAGCTTGCGGCGTACGTTGCGTGCTGGTTTACACAAAGCCTGGGAGTATGAGATGGATCCGAAAAGTCAGAAATCTGCAGGTCAATGTCCTGTGATGCACGGAGGCAATACATCTGTTGGTAAGTCGAACATGGAGTGGTGGCCGAACGCCCTGAATTTAGAAATCCTGCACCAACATGACACTAAGACCAATCCGCTGGGGCAAGGCTTCGATTATCGAGAAGCCGTCAAAACACTAGACGTGGCGGCTCTAAAGCGTGATCTCACCGCACTGATGACGGACAGCCAGGACTGGTGGCCGGCTGATTGGGGGCACTATGGCGGTTTGATGATTCGAATGGCTTGGCATGCGGCAGGTTCTTATCGGATTGCGGATGGGCGCGGTGGTGCCGGCACCGGTAACCAGCGTTTTGCTCCACTGAACTCTTGGCCGGACAATGCCAATCTGGACAAGGCGCGTCGGCTACTTTGGCCTATCAAGAAAAAGTACGGCAACAAGATCAGTTGGGCTGATTTGATCGTGCTGGCTGGCAACGTGGCTTATGAGTCCATGGGCCTGAAGACCTTCGGTTTTGCTTTTGGTCGTGAGGATATTTGGCATCCCGAGCAGGACACTTACTGGGGCTCAGAAAAGGAATGGCTTGCCCCCACTGGTAGTGAAGGTAGCCGCTACTCTGGCGAGCGTGACCTAGATAATCCATTGGCTGCAGTCATGATGGGACTTATCTATGTCAACCCTGAGGGTGTTGATGGCAAACCTGATCCACTTAAGACCGCCCATGATGTCCGTGTTACCTTTGCTCGCATGGCAATGAACGATGAAGAAACCGTTGCGCTTACTGCAGGTGGGCACACTGTAGGTAAATGCCATGGTAACGGTAATGCCAAGAATCTTGGTCCTGAACCGGAAGCCGCAGATGTTGAAGAGCAAGGCCTTGGTTGGAACAACCATGTTACCCGGGGCATTGGCCGCGATACGGTGACCAGCGGTATTGAAGGTGCTTGGACCACCCATCCTACTCAGTGGGATAACGGTTATTTCTATCTGCTGCTCAACTATGACTGGGAGCTAAAGAAGAGCCCCGCTGGAGCATGGCAATGGGAGCCCATTAATATCAAAGAAGAAGATAAGCCGGTAGACGTGGAGGATCCAACGATCCGCTACAACCCAATCATGACTGATGCCGATATGGCCATGAAAATGGATCCTGAATACCGCAAGATTTCCGAGCGGTTCTACAAGGATCCTGCGTACTTTTCGGATGTTTTTGCTCGTGCCTGGTTTAAGTTGACTCACCGAGATATGGGCCCGAAAAGTCGGTATATCGGACCGGAGGCGCCACAAGAAGATCTGATCTGGCAAGATCCAGTTCCTGCTGGTCGGCGTGATTATGACGTTGCTCTAGTAAAATCAAAGATTGCAGCCAGTGGTTTGAGTATCAGTGAAATGGTCAGCACCGCCTGGGACAGCGCGCGAACCTTCCGGGGCTCTGATAAGCGTGGCGGTGCAAACGGTGCACGCATTCGCCTGACTCCGCAAAAGGATTGGGAAGGCAACGAGCCTGAGCGTCTCGCTAAGGTGCTTACCGTGCTGGAGGGCATCGCTGCACAAACGGGGGCTAGCGTTGCTGATGTAATAGTGCTGGCGGGTAATGTGGGGATTGAGCATGCTGCCAAGGCGGCTGGTTTTGCGATTAGCGTACCGTTCACGCCGGGCCGTGGTGATGCCAGCCAGGCGATGACTGATGTCGAATCCTTTGAGGTGCTGGAGCCGGTTGCCGATGGATATCGCAACTGGATGAAGAAAGACTATACGGTGAGTGCGGAAGAGTTGATGCTTGATCGTACCCAACTACTAGGTCTGACTGCGCCTGAAATGACCGTGCTAGTTGGTGGCATGCGTATGCTGGGTACTAACCATGGTGGAACCAAGCATGGAGTATTTACTGACCGCGAAGGCCAGCTGACCAATGACTTTTTCGTCAACCTGACCGATATGGCAAACGTGTGGAAACCGGCAGGTCGCAATTTGTACGAGATCCGTGATCGCAAAACAGGTGCGTTGAAATGGACAGCAACGCGTGCAGACTTGGTGTTCGGTTCCAATTCGATTCTGCGTGCCTATGCTGAGGTCTATGCTCAGGATGATAACCACGAAAAGTTTATCAGTGATTTCGTTGCTGCATGGGCGAAAGTTATGAATGCTGATCGCTTTGACTTGAATTGATTCCATAGTCTTATTCAGAAAGCAATTCAGGCAGGCAGCCATTCATATGGCTGCCTATTTTTTTGACCGCAAAGTGTGTGGCCTATTTAACTGGCAGTAAATAGGCGAAGTGGTTGGATAAGATGGTCATTGTGAAACTAGTGTGTCTTCTGGGTTTATTTTAATAAGCATACTGGTATTGGCCTCGTAACGTATGCTACGCGCATCTACTTCATCGATATGATGCCTACTGCGAATGACCCACGACCCAGCTGCAGGCAATTGCAGGTTGGCGACACCATTGGCGTCGGTATGCGCCACCAGGCGATCCTGCTGTGGTGCCATGGCAGCCACTCGGGCATTGGCCAATGGCTGGCCATCGAACAGCACTATCACGCGCAGGGTATCGCCTGAGCTCAGGTGTGCAGGGTTATCCAGCGGGGCCAGTTCCAGTCGATCACCCGCGCGCATGGTGTAGGCCTCTCCCGAACCTTGCGGGTTGATCAGCGCCTTGGCGAAGGCTTCTATACGCAGCGTCTTGGCCGGGTCTTTGGTCTGTTGACCTTTCTCAATGGCGCGATAGCGCGGGGCGCTACGTGCGACGGCGATGGCACTGCTGGCCGGCGCCGGGATCTCGCCGATGAGGGCTTTGGCTGTTTCGTCGGCGTGTAAGGTGATGTCTTGTTGTCCTTCTGCGCTAAGTAAGCGCAGGCTGACATCGCCGCTACTGAGTAGGCGTTCGCCCTGGAAGAGTTTCTCCGTCATCAGCACCGCTATCGATAGCTGATCGTCCGTTTGCTCGGGCTTGACCAGAAAGGTGTGTGCTTGGGCAGCGAGGGGGGCCAGCAAAAGGCTGGCGAGTAAAAAGATACGCATTGGGAAACTCCATCAGATGAGGTGTAGGAAAAGGGCGAGCGGCGGGGCACCAATGCTCAGCGCCGGGACCAGGTTGGGTCGATAACTGAGCAGCGTTATCTGGGCAAAGGCAGCAAGGCTCAGCACCGATGCCCACAGCGCCAGTCCTATCGAGGTGCCGAGCGCGAAGATCGCGGGTACAGCAGCACTAGCCAAAAGCAGCCAGCCAAGCAGGCGCAGCAGTTGGCGCCTGAGGGGAGCAGGTTTATGTCCGTATACCTGCTCATGATGACGATCGACTCCAAGACACAGCGAGCCGAAACCGCTGAAGCACAAGGCAAGGCAAAGCACGATCATGCTGCGGCCTCCTGAGTTACTTTGCGCGTCAGGCGCAGTTTGCTCGGCATGGCTTGGTGACGGGCGATATGCCAGGTCGCCAGGGCTAGCAGGGCAGCACTGGCCAGCAGGGCCAGATCCATACCGGCAAGTAACCAGTGGCCCTGGCTCACTGTCGTTATCAGGCTGCTGCTTGGTTGGAGCAGAGCAAAGAAGGGCAGGCCACCGAACAGCAATGCGGCAAAGCTGGTCTGCTCGAGCCAGGCACGCTTGTGCGAGCGCAGCAGGGGATGCAGCAGGCAAAGGGCCCATGCGATGAAGAAGCACCGAATCTCCCAGTCGGCCCGTTGCTCCAGCCCTGCTGGCAAAAGGCGGTTGGCCCAGAAGTAGGCGGCGATAGCCACTGGCAGGCCGGCAATGCAGCCTACGTTGAGCATTTCGACCAGGCGATGACCGAACGGGGTACCGCTCAGCTTCTTGCGCTCAGGCAGGCGTTTTACCACCCATAGCACCAGCCCGGTGGCTATCATGGCCGTACCCAGCAGGCCGCTGAGAAAGAACATCCAGCGCAGCGGTGGCCCCGCGAAGCGGATCAGGTGCAAGCTGGTAAATACGTTGTAGACAGCGCTTGCTGCTGGCGTTGGTGTCGCCTTGGGGGCGTTCATGGCTGCACCAGTCACGCCGTTGAAGCGCAAACGCTCGCCATTGCCGCGTTCGAGCAGGCTGTCGCCACCGCGCTGTCGCAGTTCGACCACGGCTCGCTCGGTATTGGGGGCGGAGATCGAGAGGCTGGCGATACCCTGCGGCCAGCGCTGTTGAGCATGGGCAAGAAGGGGAGCGAGATCGGTCATCTGCGCCGGTTTGACTGGTTGTCGCGGCGCATCGATTGGGGCTCCCCGACCACCGCCTCCGCGACCACCGGCTTCGCTGAAGAACGCCTGACGATCACCCTGGTACGCGCTTTCGACGCCCCAGGGCATGAGCATGAACATCAGCAGCAGTAAGCCGCTGTAGGTGATCATGAAATGAAAGGGCAGGGCGAGCACCGCGGTTACGTTGTGAGCATCTAACCAGGAGCGTTGTCCCTTGGCTGGTCGGAATGTGAAGAAGTCCTTGAAGATCTTTTTGTGGGTGATCACGCCGCTGACGATGGCGACCAGCATCAGCATGGTCGCGATACCGACTATCCAGCGCGCCACCTCGCGAGGCATGGCGTAGAGCTCGAAGTGAAAGCGGTAGAGGAAGCTACCACCGCGTGTTTCGCGCACCTGCACAGGTTCGCCGCTGCTCGTATCCAGCGTCAGGCGCTGCCCGCCGCCCTTGCCGATGCGTTCGCCCGGCTCGAACCACTGGATCTGCAATGCCGCATTGCGTGGTCCGGGCAGGCTTACGTTCCATTGCGCGGCATCAGGCGCGTGCTTCTCCAACTGCGCCAATGCAAGTCTGGCGCTGTCGTCCCTTGGGCCAGCGGTGTGCAGCTCAGGCTTCATCCAGTAACTGATCTCTTCCTGAAAGAAGCTCAGCGTTCCGGTGAGGAATATGGCGTAGAGCAGCCAGCCAAGCAGCAGGCCGGTCCAGGTGTGCAGCCAGGCATTCGCCTGGCGGAAGGCCAATGGCTTCATACGTTGGCGCTCCGCATCAGCAGATGTGCGGCAGGGATGGCACACAGCAGCGTCGCCACGCACCAGGCACGTCGCACACTTTTGGCGCTGAAGGCCCATATCGCCAAGGCGCAGTACAGCGCGAAGGACAGCTGCGTGGCGGCGAGCACCGCCTGCGGTTTTGGCAGGGGCAGTGCCAGGGCCAGACTGGCGCAGCACAGAGCGGCAAAGCCGTAGCCCCCCAGGACTGCGAGCAGTGTTCGGGCTGCAATCGTCAGACGATAGCGGAAGGCGTTCTCAGACGAATGAGTACGTGCCATTAGCAGCCCCACCGACTGATTGTGAGGCCTTGGGAAGCGAAATACGTTTGTATATTTATGATAATGCTAATCATAATGATTTAGTCCTAAGATGCTCTCACTATCCCAGCCTTTGCTGACCGAAGGCTGACAAGCGCACGGTGCATGTCATGAAATTGCTTGTCGTTGAAGACCATCCGGCGTTGGGTGAACTGTTACAGCGCCACCTGCAGCGCACCGGCTTTGTGGTCGATATCGCAGAGCGCGGGCGGCAGGCTCAGGCGATGCTGGAGCTGAGCCGCTATGACGCGATGATTCTTGACCTCGGCCTGCCCGACATGGATGGCCTGTCGCTCCTGGCTGCACGTTCTGCGACCCGCAACAACGATCTGCCCTGCATCATCCTCACGGCCAACGATGCGCTTGAAAGGCGCGTTGCCGGGCTTGATGCGGGAGCCGATGACTTCCTGCTCAAGCCGTTCGAGATGGCTGAGTTACAGGCGCGCTTGCGCGCTGTTCTTCGACGCCCTGGATCGCGCCGCGAGCGCCGCCTGCAACTGGGAAATCTCAGCCTGTGCCAGGACAGTCGAGACGTCTGCGTGGGGACATGCCCTTTGCTGTTGTCCAAACGTGAACTGGCCCTGCTTGAGGAGTTATTGCGTAATGTGCCGCGCGTGGTGATCAAGGACCACCTCGAGGAGCGCCTGTATGCGCTCAGCGAGGCCGTCACACCCAATGCCATCGAGGCGTTGGTTTCACGCTTGCGGCGCAAGCTGGCGGATGCCGGTGCCGACAGCGGCATCGAGACCCTGCGTGGGCTGGGCTATCGCCTGACTCTTAACGCAGGGTGACTGCTCAGAAGCTCAGCGCGACGCCCAGATTCAAACGACGTCCGTCCAGGGTCTTGCCGTATTCCTCGCTGGAAATTTCCTTGTCGAAGACGTTGTACAGACCGGCATAGACGTTCATGTGCTTGCTGACCCGGTACAGCCCGCCGAGATCGACCAGGGTATAGGCTGGGCGTCGCTCCAGGTCTTCGTCCGAAACGGTCTCGCTCTTGTAGCGGGCCTTTGTCCAGAAGTTCAGGGCATCGGTGGCACGCCAGTCCAGGCCAACGTTGAACATGTGCTTGGGCAGGTTGTTGAAGGGTTTGCCGACGTCCTCTGGCGAGGCTTCGGACTCCGTGATCTCGCTGTCGGAGAAGGTGTAGTTGGTGCGCAGGTCCACTGAGGCGCTCAATGGCACGTTGAAGAATGCTTCTATGCCGCGCAATTCGGCCTGATCCTGGTTCACGTACTGGTTGATGGTCTGCCGCGGCGCGATGCCGTTGACGGTGCAGCTCGGGTTGTTGGCCGGGCTGGTGCACCACAATTTTTTACCGATCTTGTCCTCGAACTCGGTGAAGAACACGGTGACGCCGGACTGGATACCGTTGTCCGCATCCCACATCAAAGCCATCTCGTAGTTGATACTGCTTTCCGGCTTGAGATCCGAGTTGCCCATGTCATAAGAGCGGCCACGGCCGGCATTCTCGACAATGCTGGAGTCGGCCTGCTTCAATGAAGGCGCCTTGTAGCCACCGCTGACTCCGCCCTTGAGCACCCACTCGTCACTCAGGCGGTACACGCCATAGAGGCGAGGAATGATTTCTTCGCCGTAGTGTTCGTTCTCATCGAAACGCAGACCAGCTGTTACCGAGAATGCGTCGGTCAGTGCGTACTCATCTTCAACGAACAGGGCGCGCTGCCAACGCTCCAGTGTCATATCGGCACCGTAAAAGCGGCCCTGGTCATGATCGATGGTTTCCCATTTGTACTCACCGCCCAGGGTGATGGTGTGGCGTTCTAGCGGGATGAAGGTCTTGCTGTTGATCAGGTCGTCGCTGTACTCGGATTCCGAGCTGCCGTTCTCGATCTGTTCGCGAGCCTGGGTCGCGAACGTGGTGGTGCGGAAGCCGTTGCCCCAGTTCAGATCATGGGTGATGCCGTAGTGGGTCCGGTCATTGTTCATCTCACCAGGGGCACCACTGATCTCGGTCTTGAGGTTGTCGCTCTTGGCACGACCGGCTTCCAGCTGGAAGCTGTGCATGTCGTTCAGGACGAAATCGAGTTTGGCGGTATTGTTCTCGCTGGTCTTCTCGGGGTAACCACCGACAATGTCGTCCTCGTCGCGCTTGTAGCGCGAGCCATAGAGGCTCAGGGCCAGATGCTCCTGGACCAGCGGACCGCTCAGGTAATAGCGAGTCTGTCCCGCCGTGCCGGCGGCGTCATCTTCATGTAGCAGGTGGTCATAGCTGATCTGGCCGGACCAACTCGCAGCTGTGGTCTTCTTGGTAATGATATTGATCACGCCAGCCAGGGCGCTGGAGCCGTACAAAGAAGACATCGGGCCGCGAATCACCTCGATACGTTCGATGGCCGACATCGGCGGCAGCCAGCCGAACTGAGTCGCACTGCCGAAACCGTTGTAGTAGGCCTCACCTGAGGAACCCAGTGGTTTGCCGTCGACCATGAACAGCGTGTAGGCCTCACCCAGACCACGGATGTTGATCGACGTGCTCTCCAGCTTTCCGCCTGCGCCACCTTCGATAGATACGCCGGGAATGTCCTGTAGGGCGTCGGTGACGTCGCGGTAGTACTTACCTTCCAGTTGCTCCTTGGTGATGACCGTGATCGAGGCTGGGGCCTCGATCAACTGTTGCTCGTAACCAGATGCTGTGACGACTACGTCTTTGAGGTTCAGCGCCTCTGTACCCTCAGCGGCGTATCCGATTGCTGGTGCCAGCGAAATGGCCGCGGCGAGAACCGTAGGACGAAAACCCAGTAGACGATTGGCATGTCGCATAGACATTATTGCTGAACTCCCCTTAATGGATAATACAAATGATAAGTGATCTCATTATTGTGGGCGGCGACTATGCCAGCGATCGCTGACGCCAACCTGACGGGGGAGAGAACTAATCCGACGCGGAGAAGCTTGCGCCTGCGCATCCTGGTTGCTCTGTTGCTGGTGTTCGCATTGGGCTTCGGCAACCTGGCGATTCACCTCTATGGCACCCGTGACGAGCTGCGAAGGACGATGCTGGAGCTTCAGGCGCATGCCGTCACAGAGGGGATACGGGACGAGAGAGACATGAGCCGGCTGCCGCTCAGTTATGCCGGAGAGCCATTGGGCTACACCCTTTATTCGGCGCAGGGAGAAGTGCTGTGGTTCTCGGAAAACCTGGATCGACCAAGCCGTTTGCGTACTGCCATGTTGGAGCAGGGAAGTCGCTGGTGGCGCTGGAGCCCAATCGGTGGGCGTGTGATCAATGTTCCGGTGCGCCTGCCTGATGGTGCGACGTTGATGGTGACGCGCAACGATGCGAAAGAGCGCGGGACGATTGATCGTCTGCTGCTCGAACGTCTACGGCAGAGCCTCTTGATCATGCTGCCGCTGGGTCTGTTGTCAGTGCTGTTGATCCTCTGGTTACTCAACTGGACGTTGCGCCCGGTGAGGCGTGCTGCCGATCTGGCTGCTTCCATTGGGCCCGGGGAGTTGAACCGACGCATCCCTCTCACCAATTTGCCCGTGGAAATCCGGCCCTTAGCCGAAGCGGCCAATCGAGCACTCGATCGTCTGGCTGAGGCCTTTGCTGGTGAACGTCGTTTCGTGGCGGATGCGGCTCACGAACTGCGCACGCCACTGACGGTGCTCGACCTGCGCATGCAGGAGGCTCGCGAGAGTGAACGCCCGGATTGGCCGGCCTTGGAGGGTGAAATGCGTCAGATGCGTCGTTTGGTCGGGCAACTGCTCGAACTGGCGCGTCAGGAGGGAATGGCGGGTACGCAGCAGAGGGGCGAGCAGACGAGTCGCGTGTCACGTGTGATCCGTGAGTCGGTGGCGAGCATGCTGCCCTTGTTCGAGGCCAGGGATCGTGAGCTGAGCGTTGACGTTGAGGATGGCTTGGTTTGCCGGGGTAATCACGATGAATTACGCGAGGTGATGCTCAACGTGCTGGAGAATGCCCTGCTGCATGGCGCAGGGACAGTCCGGGTGCGGGGGCGGAAGTCCGCCGGGAATGTCGTCATTGAGGTTTGCGATCAGGGTGAGGGGGTCGCACAAGATCAGCGGGAAGCAATGTTCCAGCGTTTCAGCAAGGGGCGCCAGGGCAGTGAGGGGACGGGGCTTGGCCTGGCCATCGTGCGCCGTATCGTGGAGAACTCCGGTGGCCGCGTTGCTTTCATCGATGGACAAGCCAGCACGTTAAGTATCGTGTTGCCTTTAACGCAGCCTGCTGATGCGCACCAGCACCGGCTTTAGCAGCAGACCGTAGAGCTAGAATATTCATCGCCGGCAGCGAGTGCTGCTCACTCCGAGTATATTTTCCCGTGCCAGAAGTGCCAGCACAGCACTTCTGGCACTTGGAGTATTTCAACGAAGCAACGACCATTCTTCTGGGCCAACACCTATCTGGATGTGAAGAAGGATTTGAAAGGCCGGTATCCGAAGCACTACTGGCCGGACGATCCCTTGATTGCCGAGCCCACTGCGCGGGCCAAGCCGCGCAAGTGAGGGCTCAGGGTGTTTCGCGGCGTAGCGCTGCGCCCAGTTGCACTTCCAGGCCATCGCCATGGGCGATGAACTGCAGGGTGCAGCCGCAACGTTCAGCGATGGCCTTGACGATGGAAAGGCCAAGGCCGCTGCCGTCGCTGTCGGCGCTGCGCCAGAAGCGCTCGGTGAAACGCTGCAGGCGTTCAGGGGTAATGCCTGGTCCTTGGTCGCGTACCTTGAACAGCACGCCATGCGGGCCATCAAGGGCTATGTGCAGAGACACCGAGGTTCCTGCTTTGGTGTGGCGGCGGGCGTTTTCCAGCAGATTGCGCAATGCCGCGATGGCCAGGGCCGGTGGCATCGCCAGACAGCGTTCGGGCAGATCGTCGGCGCAGCTCAGCTCGATTGCCGCACCGCTTTTCTGCGTGGCATCGGCGATGGCCTGACGAGCGATCTGCAACGGCCGGCAGGGTAGGCCTTCATCGAACGGCAGGTTGCCCTCGACCCGTGCCAGCATCAGTAACTGTTCGAGGATGCGTTGCAGGTGGTCGGCGCCCTGTTCGGCCATGGCGATGGCCGTGCGTGCGTTGTCGCCCTCGGTCATTGCCGCCACTTGCAGATGGGTTTTCACCGCCGTCAGCGGGCTGCGCAGTTCGTGTGCGGCGTCGTCGGTCAACCTGCGTTCGCGCTCCAGGGTGTCGCCGATGCGTTGGAACAGTTGGTTCTGCGCCTCTACCAGGGGCGCCAGTTCTGCCGATAGACCGGTCAAGGGCAGCGGCTCGCTGGTATTGGCGCTGCGCCCGGCGAGTGCGGCGCGGATGCGTTCCAGTGGCGCCAGGCCGCGACCGAGCCCGATCCACAGCAAGGCCAGGCTACCGAGCAGGGCGACTACGACGGGCAGCGCCGCAGCCAGCAGGATCGAGCGTTTCAGCGTGGCGCGCTCATCCAGGCGATCGGCCGTGGTAATGCGCAGATCACCCTGGATCAGGGTGAAGCTGCGCCAGGGGCGGTCACCGATGATCTGGTCGCGAAAACCTTTCTGACCCGCGTCGAGCAGGTCGTCCGGGGTCGAATGGCTGCGCGCCAGTACCTCGCCGCGCAGCGAGCTGATCTGGCAGGCCAGACCGTTGGGAATACCCAACTGTTCTGCGCTCAAATGTGGCACGCCATCATTGGCCGTGCGTGCCTGCGGTAGTTGCACCAGCAAGCCCGCAACCATGCGCGCGGAGGCGGCCAGGCGTTCGTCGAGCGACTGCATTAGCTGGTTGCGCAAGTCATAGAGCATCCAGGTCGCGGCCAGCGACCAGAGCAGGACGAAGGCGGCGCCAAGGCCCAGGGTAAGGCGCAGACGCAAGGTCATGGCTGCTGCCCCTCATGCCCGGCAGGGCCGAGGCGATAGCCCAGGCCGCGCACGGTTTCTACGATGCCGTTGCCGAGCTTTCGCCGCAGGTGATGGATATGCACGTTGAGGGCGTTGCTCTCGACCTCGTCATCGAGGCCGTAGACCGAGTCCTTGAGGTGTTCGCTGCTGAGGATGCGCCCCGGATTCTGCAGCAACGCCTGCAACAGCGCCTGTTCGCGGCGCGAAAGATCGATGGGCTGGCCGCAAAGACTCACCGCACAGGTGGTCGGGTCGTACTGCAATGGCCCGTGATCGATCAGGTGCGTGGTCCGGCCTGCGGCGCGGCGCAGCAGGGCGTGCAGGCGGGCAGCCAGCTCGCGCAGATCGAAGGGTTTGGTCAGGTAGTCGTCGGCGCCGGCCTGCAGACCAGCAACCCGCTCGGCGATGGCGTCGCGTGCGGTGAGGATCAGTACCGGCAGTGCCATGCCGTCGCGGCGCAGGCGTTGCAGCAAGGCCAGGCCGTCTTCGTCGGGCAGGCCGAGGTCGAGAATCAGCAGGTCGAAATGGCTGTGCTGCAACAGGCTTTGCGTCGCCGCCGCACTGGCCGCATGGGCGACGGTGAACCCCTGGGCTTGCAGGCCGGCGATCACGCCGCTGGCGATCAGCGAGTTGTCTTCGGTAAGCAGAACATGCATGGGCGGTAGTGGCGGCAGAGGGCGAGTCGACAGTATCGCTCATCGCGATTAAGGCAGGATTATTGGCGCTGATTGGCGGGCTGTTAATCGGCTGTTAATTGCACTTTGGCATCCTCGACATCTCCTCAGTTGCGCGGTGTCGTCATGCGTTTGCTCGTTGTTCTCCTCAGTCTGTTCTGTAGCGCCGCGTTTGCCTCGTTGCCCATCGACGGCCTGCGCTCGGGCGATGACTTTCTCGCTGCCGAGCAGGCATTCGTGCTCGACGTGCAGCAGCAGAGCGAAGGTGAAACGACGCTGAGCTGGGACATAGCGCCTGGTTACTACCTGTATCAGCAACGGCTCAAGTTCACTGGCCTGACCGATGAGCAGGCGCCAGAGCTACCGCCGGGCCTGGCTCATGAGGACGAATATTTCGGTGCCTCGCAGATCTATCGTGAGCGCCTGCAACTGACCCTGCCAGCCGAGGCGCGCGGGCGTATCCAGGTGCAGTGGCAAGGCTGTGCCGATGCCGGTCTGTGTTACCCACCGCAGACCCGGATGCTCGATCTTGGTGGTACTGGCGCCACCGAAGCCGGTCGGGCCGATGACCTGGCCTTGCTCGATGGTCTGCAGCAGCAGGCGCTGTGGCTGAGCATGGCAGTGTTCTTCGGCCTGGGCCTGCTGCTGGCGTTCACCCCTTGTTCACTGCCGATGCTGCCGATTCTTGCGGGTATCGTGGTGGGTAGCCGCGCTTCGCCATCACGTGGCTTTGCCCTGGCGGGTAGTTATGCGCTGAGCATGGCGCTGGTCTATGCGCTGCTCGGCGTACTGGCGGCAGCGCTCGGCGCCAATCTGCAGAGTCTGTTGCAGCAACCCTGGTTGATCGCCTCGTTCGCGGCGCTGTTCGTGCTGTTGGCGCTGCCGATGTTCGGTTTCTTCGAGTTGCAATTGCCGGCTGCGCTGCGGGATCGCCTGGAGCGGGTCGGGCGCGGGCAGCAGGGCGGTAGCCTGGTGGGGGCCGCTTTGCTCGGCGTGCTCTCTGGTCTGCTGGTCGGCCCCTGCATGACTGCACCGCTGGCGGCTGCCTTGCTGTTCATCGGGCAGAGTGGCGACCTGTTGCAGGGCGGCCTGGTGCTGTTCGCGCTGGGGCTGGGCATCGGTACGCCGCTGGTGCTGCTGGTAACGCTGGGCAATCGCCTGCTGCCCAAGCCGGGGCTGTGGATGGAGCGGGTCAAGGCGGTGTTCGGTTTTCTCTTCCTGGCCACGGCGCTTTATCTGCTGCGACCACTGCTGGCCGAGTCGATCTGGCTGGCGCTGAGCGGCGCCTGGCTGATCCTCGCGGCTAGCAGCCTCGTGCACCTGGCTGTGCAGTTACAGGCGCAGCGTGCGCTGGCCCATGCCGGTGCGGCGTTACTCGGATTGTGGGGCGTGGCGATGCTGCTGGGCGCGGCTGCCGGCGGCAGCGATCCTTTGCGCCCGTTGGGGGTGTTCACTGTTGTCGCTGCGCCCCAGGGCGAGGTACGCACGGCCAGCTTCGTCGATGTGCGCGAGCCCGAACACCTGCAGCGCGAACTGGATGAAGCCAAGGCGCAGGGACAATGGGTGCTGGTGGATTACTACGCGGACTGGTGCGTGTCGTGCAAGGTCATGGAGCGCGAGGTATTCGGCAACACCGAGGTGCAGGCGCGCCTGGCCGATGCGCGCAAGCTGCGTCTGGATGTCACCGCGCCGGGGTCGGCGAGCGGTGAACTGCTCAGCCGTTATCAGGTACTGGGGCCGCCGACCCTGCTGCTGATCGGCCCGGACGGCGAGGAGAGGCGCCAGCAGCGCATCACCGGCGAGGCGGATGCACAGCAGTTTCTGCGGGTCTGGGATAGCACGATGGAGCGTGGTTGATGTTGACGATAGGTGTAGGTCCGCTGGCGCTGGGCGTCGGCCATGTATTGCTGTTGGTGAGCCTGCTGCTGGCGACCCTGGTCGGCTGGTGGCTGGGGCGCAAGCGCCAGGTCAATCCGGAAAAACTGATCTTTCGCTTGCTGCTGGCCGCCTTGCTGGGGGCGCGCCTGGCTTTCGTTGCGCTGTATTTCGAGCATTACCAGGATGCACCCTGGCGCGTGATCGACATCCGCGATGGTGGCTTCATCGCCTGGGGCGGTGTGCTGGCGGCTGGGCTGCTGGGCGCCTGGTATCTGTGGCGTCACGCGCAGTTGCGTGTGGCGCTGGGCGGTGGCATGGCCACGGGGCTGCTGATCTGGGGCATGGGCAGCCTGGTGCTGCACACGCTGGAGCAGGGCACACGGCTGCCGGAACTGGCCCTGCGCGATGTCCAGGGGCGGTCGGTGCTGCTGCGCGAACAGCTTGGCCAACCCATGGTGATCAATCTCTGGGCGACCTGGTGCCCACCTTGCCGGCGGGAGATGCCGCTACTGGCCGAGGCGCAGCGTGAGCATCCGGGTGTGACCTTCGTCTTCGCCAACCAGGGCGAGGGTGCTGGAGAGGTCAGTGCCTTTCTCACTAGCCAGGCGCTGCAACTGGACAACGTGCTGCTCGACAGTGGCGGCCGCCTCGGGCAACTGGTCGGCTCACGGGCGCTGCCCACCACCTTGTTCTACGACGCCGAGGGTCGCCAGGTTGGCAGCCACCTCGGTGAACTGTCCCGCGCCAGCCTGGCCCGGGCCCTGGAAACCCTGAAGACGGACGAATGATCATGAACTCAATCAAGTCTCTAGCCTTGCTCGGCTTGTTGCTGACGCCACTGGCCCAGGCCGATGAGCTGCCTGCGGCGATCAAGGCTGTCGAAGGCCGTGGGGCCAAGGTAGTGGGTAGCTTCGACGCGCCTGGTGGACTCAAGGGCTATGCCGCGCGCTACAACGGCCAGGGGCTGGCGCTGTACCTGACGGCCGATGGTGAGCATGTGCTGATCGGTACCTTGCTCGATGCCAAGGGTGAGGACCTGACCAAGGAGCCACTGGAGCGTCTGGTCTATCAGCCGCTGGGGCAGGAGATGTGGCAGCAGTTGCAAGACAGCACCTGGATCGCTGACGGCGACGACAAGGCACCACGCGTCGTTTACATGTTCTCCGACCCCAACTGCCCTTACTGCAACATGTTCTGGCGTCAGGCGCGGCCTTGGGTCGAGGCCGGGCGTGTGCAGGTACGCCACGTCATGGTCGGCATGCTGCGCCCGGACAGCCCCGGCAAGGCGGCGGCGCTGCTCGCTGCCAGTGATCAGCGCAAGGCGCTCGGCGAGCATGAATCGGCCGGACGCGAAAGCACGCTCAAACCGCTGGGCAAGATCCCCGAAAAGATCACGGAGCAACTGAACGCCAACATGGAGCTGATGGACGAAATGGGTGCCTCCGCGACGCCGGCCATCTACTACCTCGATGATGCGGGCCGTCTGCAGCAGCAGAACGGTGCGCCACGTCCGGACATGCTGGAAACCATCATGGGCTCTGCCAAGCCCTGAGTGTCGGCGTGCAGCCTGGGTTGTGCGCCTAGAAAAGCCTGATAACAACAATTGTTGAGAATGCCCATGAGAGTCTCTCGTTTAAACCTGTTGGGATTATGTATCGCATTGAGTGGCGGCGCGTTCGCCTCCGAGCCACTGCCGATTGCGCAGCATGGTGGTGTCAGTCAGGTGATGTTGACCTGTACGGGCTGTCACGGCGAGGCTTTGATGGGCGTTGCGGCTGCCGGATTTCCGCGGCTGGCCGGGCTGTCTGCTGATTACTTAAGCAAGCAGCTTTATGATTTCAAGGCCGGCAAGCGTTTTAACCCATACATGCAGCAGTTCGCGGCCGGGCTGAGTGATCAGGATATTCAGTCTGTTACAAGGTTCTTCGCCGCTTTACCAACGACACAATACGCAAGACCCAGCCGTGCCTCAGCGGCCGAAGATCTTGGTGCGCGTCTGGCTTTACGTGGCGCCTGGGAACGCAATATCCCCGAGTGCGTGTCCTGTCACGGGCCAGGCGGCGTAGGTGTTGGCAATACCTTCCCGCCGCTGGCCGGGCAGCCGGCGCTGTATCTGGTAAACCAGTTGCGCGACTGGCAGAAGGGCGTGCGTCGCAATGATCCAAACGATCTGATGGGGCATATCGCCAAGGCCCTCAACGAAGAAGAAATCCAAGCCGTGTCCGACTACTTTGCCGGCCTGCCTGTCGGAGGTGCCCGATGAAACACCTGATCCCGTTCGCGCTTTGCCTGGCCAACGCTGCCACCGCCCATGCCGCGACCATCGCCATGGAGGACCAGAGTCAGCTATCCGCAGCGCCGGCCAAGGCCGAACACAGCGAGTGGTTTCAGCCTCCGCATGAGAAAGACCTGCCCAACGATGGATTCGGCCAGCTGGTACGTGAGGGACGAGCGATCTTCGTCGATACCCGCAACCAGGCGAGCGAGTATGTCGGCAACGGCATGAACTGCACCAACTGCCATCTGGATCAGGGGCGCAAGGCCAACTCGGCGCCGTTGTGGGGTGCCTACACCATGTATCCGGCTTATCGAAAGAAGAACGACAAGGTCAACAGCTTCGCCGAGCGTATCCAGGGCTGCTTCCAGTTCAGCATGAACGGCACCGCGCCAGCGGTGGACAGCCACATCATCAACGCCATCACGGCCTATTCGTACTGGCTGGCGACCGGTGCCCCGGTGGGCAAGACGCTACCGGGGCGGCTATATCCAGTGGTGCAGGAACCGGCGGGTGGCTATGACCTGGCCCGTGGCGAGCAGGTCTATCAGCAGCAATGCGCGGTTTGTCATGGCGATAACGGAGAGGGGCAGAAAGTCGGCAAGGACTATGTCCTGCCGCCGCTATGGGGCAAGGACTCCTACAATTGGGGGGCGGGCATGCACCGTATCAACACCGCCGCCGGCTTCATCCTTCACAACATGCCGCTGGGCAAGGGCGGTACGCTCAGCGATGCCGATGCCTGGCATGTGGCGGCCTACATGAACAGCCACGAGCGCCCGCAGGACCCTCGGCTGATCGACGGCTCCATCGAGAAAACCCGCGACAAGTACCACGCCGATGATGGTGTAAACCTGTATGGCAAGGTCATCAACGGCGTGATGCTGGGGCAAGGGGTGGACTGAATTTATATCGGTTACCGTCATTCCAGCCTTCTCGACAGATCAGAACCTACGACCTGCTGCATCTGATCCAAGATAACGGCGGTCACTTGACGGTGGGGCTGGCAGCGAAGGATGAGGAACCGGCTGAACATGCTGCGCACGCCTGAAAGGGCGCAGCAAAAAGGGGGCTCAGCCCCCTTGTTTCATAACAGTCCAAGCTCAGCGAAAGACGCCGTGCGTTGGCCCGCAACGATGATGTGATCCAGCGAACGGACATCTACTAGCGCCAAGGCTTCTTTCAAGCGTTGTGTTAGCACCTTGTCAGCCTGGCTTGGCTCTGGATTTCCGCTTGGATGGTTGTGCGCGAAGATCACTGCAGCCGCATTCAGGCGCAGTGCTTCTTTGACTACCTCCCGCGGGTACACTGACGCGCTGTCGATGGTGCCGCGGAACATCTCGACGTACTGGATCAGGCGATGCTTCGTATCCAGAAACAGCGCTGCGAAAACCTCGTGCTCAAAGCCACCCAGCTTCGCGATCAGGTACTCCTTGACCAGCTCCGAAGACGTGAAGGCTGCGCCTCGCTGAACCTTCTGATCGATCACCTTGCGAGCAGCGTCCAGGATCTGTTCTGCAGTGGCAGGCAGATAGCGACCTTGCTCGTCGTGAATCATCAGAGAAGCGTCAAAGGCGAGAGAAAGCTGAGACATGATCGTGCTCCAGTTGCTCGGGCGGAATTGCCCGGAACCGGCCCAGCACGGCGCAGCGCAGCAGTCAGGGGGCGTTAGCCGGCCCCGCCGCAAATGCGCGAAGCGCATGCAGCCCTTGACGGCGAGAACGCCGTGATACGGTGAGAGGAAACAGCAAGACCGCCATTCCGCCGATCTCACAGGCGACACCAGCAAGCGCAGCGCGCAGGCTCTATCGGTACAGCCTAAAACGCTCAGAGGCGTTGTTGGCGAGCAGTAGAGCTGCAGATATGGCCTGCACCAACAACGAGAAAGGAACGAGGCTGGTCGCCACTTGTGGCCAGTGCCCATCAAAACGATTGGCAGACGGCCGCTACCGAAATATTCTCCGGTCTCTGGGCTAACGAAGTGCAAACAGTCAGTACTCTGACCCTGCACTCCGTTAGCTCAGAACCTCCCTTCCTGGTCTGTGTAAACAGACCACTTCATTGGCATTTGCCATGGCTCAGGTCAGCCCTGACAGCTCGGTTCGGCGAGCGTCAGGGTCTTTCTGTGGCCAAAACAATCACCCGCGGTATAGATCTCGGCCTGCTCACCGCAGCGAAGATGCGAGCACATACGCTGGTGGATACGACTCAGGAAACCCACCTCAAAAGCTCGCCTCTCAATAGCGCAGGGCAGCAGATCGCGCTCCGCGATCATCACTGCCCAAAGCCATCCACTGCGAGCGTTATCGAGCCAGGTCTGGGCCAGCTTCACGCCCTGGTCGAATGCCTCTCTGCAATCGGCAGCCCAGGTGATCTCCATACCTGGATGGCCGTCATTAGGTGGAAGGCACGTCATGACGCCATTGCTCATCTGGCACCTCCCCGCACTTCGGAGAGGGCGCGGCGATAGAGCACGACCATCTCATCGAGCAGAGCCAGCGCTGAATAAGCAGCGATGCGCACGCGCAGATCCGCGGGATGCAAGCCTTCAGGTTCAGCCAGTTGATCGAGTAGATTGCCGAGCATGACGCCGCGCATTTCAGCGGCAGCTTCAGAGGGTAGAGGAGAGCGTTCGGATTCATGCAGCGGGCTTCGCTGCAACGGAAAAGGTACAACGCAGGATTCGAACTCAGCCATGGTGCACCTCCTGAGCAGAGGTGGACAGCAAGACCTGAAGCCCAAGGCGGAGCTCTCGGGTAAAAAAGGGGTAGCGCATTTTCCTTATGCTCCTCGGTTTGATTAAGGAGCTGCCACCCACTGTTCTGACGCAGTATGGTGGCAGACCGTACGGGGGTCAGAAACCGGTAACCGAGGGAACCGGCCAGGCAAAAGCCTGCCCCGCACGGCCTGCCATAGAAAGCGATAGCAAATACTGGGGCATTTGCCGCTTCGCTATGACGCAACCGCGCCCTCGATTGATCGGGTTCTGACGCCCGGCCGTGGGACTTACCACGACCGGCGCACTCTAGCCCGAGGGTTTCAGGATGGCAACCTACTGTGGCGTAGTTTCGGATTTCAGCGAGAGTACGTTGAGCAGTGGCACGCCCCGTGGGCATGGCTGTGTACCCTGACATGAGGTATGTGCAGAATGTTTACAGGATAAAGGCTCAGAAAGCCAAGGACGCTGCGTCAGCGCAGCGAGAGGAGGCTCACTCTCGGCCCGCCATAGAATGCAGTAGCAGGGTACAAGGTACCTGCTACACAGCTATGAACGCTGCCGCGCCCTCAGACAAAGCGGGTTTCGACTCCCGGCCGTGGGATTTACCACGACGGGCGCACTCTAGCCCGAGGGTTTCAGGATGGCAACCTACTGTGGCGTAGTTAGTGAGGTGTCGAGCCCGTCAATCTAGAGGCTTATGGGGTAGGAGGGCAGAGATCTCACTCCAGCTATGGTTATTGGCTTACAGCCCTACCTTCGGAATCAGCGAACCCACCAGCTACTCTGATAATCAGCCTCTGGAGGAGTACACCATGTCTGCCAAGGACGAGCAGTTGATACAGTTGCTAGGCCTCATGGCTCGCAGCATGACCCACATGACCGCATCCATAACCGCTATGGCCTTCGAACAGCTGCGAAGCCAGGATGCAGCGTTGCAGAATTCAGCCAAGCGCATGATCGAGCGCATGCAGGCTATCAATGAAGAGCTGGATCAGCAGTGGGAGCTGGTCGGCCAACTAACCGGCCAGCGGGATCAAGAAGCGCTAGTGGAGGAGCTGGATATCTCTTCTGTTCGAGTGCATCGGGAAGCGGAGGTCTCTTGAGCGTAGTGGTGCTCTAGACGTTTATCCCGCTTGCTCAAAGGTTTCCAATAACAATTAGCTCGACGCGTGCCGCCCCGAATTGAGGACAGGCTCTAGTTCAAGGCAAGTACGCTGTTGTTCATGATGTAGCCGCATTCGCCTGGACTCGTCGGTGCCGCTTAAGTGTCATAGAGGAAGGATGCCAAGCAGGCATGTAGGTCGAAGCTTCCTAGACCTCGTGCGGAAAATAGCTGCCCCTCCGATGGCGCATACAGCTAAGGGTGAAGATTGACGCTTGGCCAGTCGATATTTTAGCCCGGCCGTATCGAGGGTCTGCCTAAAAAGCAGCATCACGACCGTTCCGCAATTTTCTGCAGCCCCCCGAAATCTGGGGGCTGCAGTGAGCCTGGTGCCGGTCGATTGCGGAACAGGTAGCGAGGCAAGTTATTGTTTTAAAAGGTATTATTCTGAGACTTCCCTGCTTGAAAGGTTGGCAGATGGCCGCTAACGAAATGCTCTCCGAACATTGGGCTAACGAAGTGCGAATCGGCAGGGTGTCGACCCCCCTGTGCAACACCATTAGCCCAGCACCCTCCTTCCTGGCCTGTTTTAACAGTCAACTGAAACAGAGGTGCTCAGCAGGTCGTCGAGAGTTCTGTAGCCACTTTTCTTAGCATGAAGGTCTCGCGCTGGATGGATTGGCCCATCGAGGATTCCTGGCGTCGCATGACTGCCTCGTTATGCGCAATGGCTTCATGCAGATCGACCCAGATGGGACGCATACCATTGGCGACCTCGTGGCTTTCCATTCTGACCGGCCGCAGCTGAGGTGCTATCTCGCACACATAGAAGTGCGAGGTCATGTGCATCAGATCGTATTGCGGCTTCCAGTAAGGTCGGTACTCTTCGATGTAGCCGAAGTTCTGGAGTACTTGTATATCGCGGGCGCCAGTCTCTTCCTCGAGCTCGCGTGTGAGGCCGGCGATGATGTCCTCGCCGGCATCGAGGCCGCCACCGGGGAAGCTGAAGTCGTTGTAGCGTTCGGTGAACAACAGCAGGATTTGTTCTTCTCGCAGCACGATGCCGCGAGCGGCGTGTCGACGAAATACTCTGCCCTGCGTGGATGTGAGTTCGGGATGGATCAGTTCGGTAATTAGTTGCATGGGGTCGTCAGATCAAACTGGTTCAGGCGCCGAGAGACTCAGGAACCGGTAATTTCAGGGGAGGATAGTGAGGGCCTAATCGTCGTGATTGGCGTTATTCGCGCACTCAATGCACAGAGGCGTCGCCGGGTCGAAATTTAGCCTGCCGAGCGCTATGGGTTCGTCACACTGGGTGCAGTAGCCATAATCGCCTTCGGCAATACGGCGTAGTGCGGCCTCTATGCGTAACCGCTCCCGTCTGCCGCGTGCTCGGTTGGCATCCAGCATGGCTTGCTGCTGGAGAGCGTCCATGCGTGAGAGTCGACCTACCTTGCTCTGATCCAGCTCGATGGAGTCTCGCGATTGCGCTGCGGAATCAAGGCTATCCAGTTCCGCCAGGCGCGCCTGTAACGAGCTGTGGAAGTGTGCCAGGTCGATCTCATCGCTCATGGCTGCAACCCCTCAATGCAGGAGCAGTATAGGCGTGCGTGAGGTGCTGAGCATCTTGGTGGTGGTACTGCCGACCAGGAATTCGCGAATGCGAGAACGGCTATACGCACCCATCACGACCATGTCGAGGGCGTGCTCGTTCTGATAGGCATGCAGGGTCGGTTCCACCTCGCCCGCGCGAATAGCAATCTGAGCATCGAAGCCTGCAGCCTTGAGTTTCTCTTTCGCAGACTTCAGTTGCTCCCAGGCGTCGTTGGTATCTGCGCCGACCTGCACGAGATGAATGGGCAAGCCCTTGAACAATGGGCTTGCTGTAATCAGTTGAACAGCTTTATCCATGGTCGGACGACCGTCATAGGCGAGCATCACGCTTTCAGGCTGTTTGAAGGCGGTGGGGGTCACCAGCACCGGACGGCTGAGTGTACGCAATACACTTTCCAGGTGACTGCCGACCTGCGCGCCGGCACTGGCGTGATCGCCTTGCTTACCGATGATTGCGAGGCGAATTTCTTCTTGTAGCTCCACCAGGGTTTCAGCCAGGTCGCCATGACGTTGCTTGATCAGCGGACTATCGATGCCGTCTTCCAGGGCTCGTTGTTTCGCAGCCTCCAGCATGATGCGCCCCTCTTCAAGGGCGAGCTTGCTGCGCCGAGCATCCAGCTCGGCGAGTTCCTCCAACAATATCTCGCGGCTGCCGAGGCCTATGTTGCCGCTGAGGTTGCTGTTGGTTGGGTAGCTGTTCTCATCGAGAACATGCAGGAATGCCAGGGGCGAATCGAGTCGCAGGCTGGCCCAGGCCGCGTAGTCACATACTGCGGTCGCAGAGGGAGAGCCGTCGATGCAAGCCATCACATAGGTCATAAGGTTTTCCTTGTATTGGTGCATTGCGTCATGGGGGCGCGCGGTCAGAAGCCGCAGCGAATTGGCAGCCCCATGCCGCAAACCTACCAGAGCTATCGGTTAATGGCATCCCGCAATCTCGGTGCTACATCACAGGGCGCGAGTAGCTTCCAGGGACACCCTCTGTGCTCATCACTCACTGCCAAAGTTGGATGTCGCGCGTGAAAGGCTCCAGCGCACGGCAGCAGGTTATAACGCTACATGCGATAGAAACGCTTGCCGAATTCGTCAGAGAACCAAGCCAGGCTAGTTCGAAATTCTCTTACTAGGCCGTGAGCGTACGGCCATAAGTCCGCGTCGAAGTGATACAGATCCTCGACTACGGTTGTCCGCGGCATCACCGGTCTGGCCTGCTGACGGCAAACCGCATCGGGCTGCACCCAGCCAAAGCCGATAGAGGCGCCCGTTGTGGCGAGCCCCTCTTTGGTTCGACCCGTCAGTTTGAGTTTGAGGATCAGTGCAGCATCAGCAGGGGCAGTTTGGCCCGGCGTAGCATGTTGGTGGTGGTGCTGCCCACCAGGAACTGGCGGATCCGCGAGTGACCGTAAGCTCCCATGACCAGGAGGCTGATGAGTTGGTCCTGGCAATAGCTTTCCAGGGCATCCTCGACCTCACCCTGGCAGGTTTTCGAGTATGTGGTGTAGCCGGCCTGCTGCAACTGGCTGGTTGCCCAGTCGAGTTGTGCCTGCTGTTCGGCCGACGGCTCGCCGACCATCAGCAGGTGGCAGTCCAGGCTCTTGAGCAGCGGGCTTTGCACTAGGCGCTCAACCACGCGACGGCCATTGGCACTGCCATCAAAAGCGATCAGAAAGCGCTGTGGCATTGCGAAGTCGGTCGGTACTACGAGGACGGGGCGGTGTAGCGTGCGAATGACGTTCTCGATGTGACCACCGATGTGCTCGAAAAGACTTCCACTTTGCTCGCCCTGGCGACCGATGACCAGCAGTCGGATGTCGTCTTCCATTTCTTTCAGGCTGTCGACCAGGTTGCCATGTCGTTGCAGCGCTTTGGGATGCATGATCCCGAGTCGGTCGAGGCGATGCTTGGCTGCGTCCAGCAGATGCTGGCCGTGCTCGCGCGCCAGGCGGCCACGTTTCTCGTCAAGTTCCGCCAGCTCTTGCAGCAGATGCTCGCGGCTACCCAGGCCAATGCTGCCGGTGAAGTCGGTAGGGACTTGCGGCGTTTCTTCCAGGATATGAACCAGGGTCAGGGGGGCGGCGAGGCGCACACTGGCCCAGGCGGAGTAGTCGCACACGGCGGCTGAAGACGGCGATCCGTCAATACAGGAAATGACAGCTGTCATGAGAGTTCCTCGTTGCCTCCATTTGGAATGGAGAGCGTGAGTTGTAGGGGCCGCTCCTTATGGGAGCGGCTATCTGGACTTAATGAAGGCCTAGTGGGCCATCAGCTTGTCCACGGCGTCTGGTTTGTCATGTACGCCAAAGCGGTCGACGATGGTGGCGCTTGCCTCGTTCAGACCGAGCACTTCGACCTCAGTACCTTCGCGGCGGAACTTGACGACTACCTTGTCCAGCGCTGCCACTGCAGTGATGTCCCAGAAATGCGCATGCGTAAGGTCGATGGTGACCTTTTCCAAGGCTTCCTTGAAATCAAATGCGGCGATGAACTTGTCCGCCGAACTGAAGAAGATCTGGCCGGTAACTTTGTAGATTCGACTCATGCCGTCGTCTTCAGCGGTGGAGCCTACATGCATGTAATGACCGACCTTGTTGGCGAAGAACATGGCCGCCAGCAGTACGCCGGCCAGCACGCCATAGGCCAGGTTGTGCGTGGCCACGACGACGATGACGGTGACCACCATGACGATATTGGTCGACAGCGGATGTTTTTTCAGGTTGCGCAGCGAATCCCAGCTGAAGGTACCGATCGATACCATGATCATCACGGCGACCAGGGCAGCCATTGGGATCTGGGTCAGCCATTCGGCCAGGAACACCACCATCAGCAGCAGCAATACACCCGCCGAGAGCGTTGAAAGTCTGGTACGGCCACCGGACTTAATGTTGATGATGGATTGACCGATCATGGCGCAACCGGCCATGCCGCCCAACAAACCGGAGGCGATATTGGCTACGCCCTGTCCTTTGCACTCGCGGTTCTTGTCGCTGTTGGTATCGGTCAGGTCATCGACAATAGTCGCGGTCATCATCGATTCCAGAAGGCCGACCACCGCTAGGCCAGCGGAGTAGGGGAAGATGATGGCCAGGGTCTCGAAGGTCAAAGGTACGTCCGGCCAAAGGAAGATAGGCAGAGTGTCCGGCAGTTGGCCCATGTCGCCCACATTACGAATATCCATGCCGAAATACATGGCGATGGCCGTCAGCACTACGATGCAAACTAGCGGCGAGGGAACGACTTTGCCTACCCACGGTACATAGGGGAACAGGTAAATAATGCCTAGACCTGCGGCGGTCATGGCGTATACATGCCAGGTGACGTTGGTCAGCTCGGGCAACTGGGCCATGAAAATCAGGATGGCTAGTGCATTGACGAAGCCGGTAACCACTGACCGCGAAACGAATCGCATGAGTGAGCCCAATCTGAGGTAGCCGGCGATGATCTGCAGTACGCCGCAGAGCAGAGTGGCCGCGAGTAGATATTCGAGGCCGTGGTTCTTCACCAGTGTGATCATCAGCAGTGCCATGGCGCCGGTAGCAGCCGAGATCATGCCGGGCCGACCGCCAATAAATGCAATGACCACGCATATGCAGAACGAGGCGTACAGACCCACTTTGGGGTCGACGCCGGCAATGATGGAGAAGGCGATAGCTTCGGGAATGAGGGCCAGAGCGACGACGATGCCTGCGAGCAAGTCGCCGCGTATGTTTGAGAACCAGTCTTGCTTGAGTTTCTGAAGCATGTATATGTCCGTAGGTTGAAGGTTATGACGGGGTGCCTAGCAATAGAGGCGCCAAGTCGGGTTAAACGAGAAAGATCACTGACAGTAGGCCTACTCCGCCCATAGCCAAGGTATAGGGCAATGCCATGACCGCCATGCGTCTGTAGTGCAGTCGTGCTGGCGATGCGTTGGCAGATGTCAACAGGAGGAGGAGGGCTGCTGGGCCATTGGCGGTAGCTACGCTGGGCAGGTAGGTGCCGGTGTTGATGGCCAGGCGCTCGAAGTCCCGGTCGATGGTGCCGACACCCAGCACCTGCTTGATTTCGCTGATATAGACGGTGGCAACGAACACGTTGTCGCTGATCGTCAACAGTACGCCGTTGATCAGGGTGAAAATGAACTCGACAGTCAGCTGTTTGTGCCAAGTTGGCGCATGATCAAGGGCATTGTGCGCAAAGGCAGCGGTTGTTGTTGGGGGCATGGAAGCCTCTTCTAGTCGTTGCGAATGAAATCGGCGCAACACCACAACCCAGAAAATGCAGGCGAACGAATACGATCAGGCCGAAATTCAGCAGGGCTAGCGATAAGTGATAAGAAGAACCGTCGTGCATGGTCGACGGTGCACACCTGTGGCCTGTAGCGGAGCGGCAACAGGCAAGGGCGCTAAAAAGCGGAAGGGTAACTTATGGCGGCGTAACAGCCGGGAGGGAACAGAAATTCATCATCGCTACGGGATACTTTTAGGCATCGGGTCGTTGGGCGGGGCGACATCTTAGCAGCAACTGCTAGGTTGTGGGTGTTTTTTTGACCAAATGTTGCGTGGTTGTCCAATTATGAACCTCCAGGCTTGGCCTGGAGCCCATGTCATATGGGGCTTCAGTTGAGTAGAGTCGGGGTGGGCACGATCTTCCGCTAGTTGAACATTTGCGTTCGCGGTTGCATCCGCGAACTCACTGCGCCATGATCCCGGGCTGCCGTTGCATGTCAATTGGCCTATTCCCAGTCTATTTGCAGTCGAGTCAGACCCTTGTAAAAACCAGCCAAACACTCCCTCTTGCCACGCCTTGTCTCTGAGGCTGGTGTCTGGTCGTTTCCTGCTATCCGCAGGAGGCTTTATGTGTTTATGCAACATATGGTTTTTCAATGCGCTCTCAGAAATTCGGTTCTCTGCCTTCTCGCTTGGCTGTTGTCTCCCTCTTCGCTGTCTTTGCTTCCGCCTGGTGGCTGAATCCTGATCGTCACGTGCTCGGTTTTGCCATGGCGGAACGTTCCGGTGAACTGATTGGTAGCGTCCAGGCTCCCTTCTACAGCAGCCGTTTTGCCTCTTCGGATCTTGACGAGTTCGTTCATGCATCCTCAGTAGCATCTCTGCCTGACGGCGGGCTGATGGCAGTCTGGTTTGCCGGCTCCCGAGAGGGCGCCGCAGATGTTCAGGTTCGCGGCTCGCGTTACGACGCCCAAGAAGCCGAGTGGGGAGAGGAGATAGTTCTCGCTACGCGGGAATCTACCGAGAGTGCGACCCAGAAACACATACGCAAACTGGGCAACCCTGTTATCGCGCTGGCTCCCGATAACCGGCTGTGGCTATTTTACGTTTCGGTGTCCATTGGTGGCTGGGCTGGCAGCGCGATCAACGCCATGTACTCGGATGACCTTGGTGAAAACTGGTCTGCGCCCAAGCAGTTGATTACGACTCCTTTCTTGAACATCAGCACGCTCGTGCGCAACGCGCCGGTGTTCCATCGCGACGGCACCATCGGCCTGCCGGTCTATCACGAATTTCTCGGCAAGTTTGCCGAGTATCTGTACATCAGTCCGGCTGGTGATGTTGTCGATAAGACCCGTATCAGCAGGGGTAAGCATTCCCTGCAACCCACGATAGTACCGATGGACGAGTACAACGCCGTTGCGATGTTGCGCTACGCGGGTGACATCCATCACAAGGTACTTGCCAGTCGAACCGAGGACGCGGGGCAAACATGGAGCGAGCCTTATCCAATCAATCCCGCCAACCCAAACTCCTCGCTTGCAGCAGTGGCCACGCCTGATCATGGATTGCTGGTTGCCCTGAACGATCTGGAAGATGGACGTTTTCGCCTCCGGCTGATGGGTACCGATTCCGGTCTCGATTTGTGGAAGCCGGTGATCGATCTCGACGAGTCTCCTGATCCGTACGGCAACCCATTCAGTCCCGAGGTTTATCGAGAAATTATCGGCGACAAGTTCCTCCGTTCCAGCGGACCGCGCAGAGAGAGCCTTGTCGATGAGTTTCTGGCAAATCTGGACCAGCGGGTGTGCAAGGATCACGGCTGCGACTTCGAATATGAATACCCGTACTTCATCAAGAGCGGCGATGGGCTCTATCACCTGGTCTACTCCTGGAACAACACCTTCATCAAACACATCAGCTTCAATGACGCCTGGCTTGAGGAGCAGCTCTAATGCCTGAACTTTGGCAAGCGCATTTGACTTTTGCGCTACTCGCATTCGCCGTTATTCCGACGCTTGGCTCCAGCCCGGCCATGCAGTTTGTCCGCCTGCTCGTGCTGCTGGGGATCAGTTTCATTCCCGTGGAAGGACTTTCGCTGGCGGCTTATATGCGCAGCTTCACGGATGACGTGGCCATCACCTCGTTGGTGGCACTGACGTTCGTTGCGGCGGTAAGAATGGGGCTAGTGAAGCAGCTGGATCGCACTATCCGCTTGCAGGTGTTGGTCCTGATTGCGGCTTTGGCGCTATTCCTCTATCCCGCCACGATGGGACTTTCCTACTTTGACCCCTATCGGCTGGGCTATAACCCGCGGCCTCTGATCCTGATCATTGGTCTGCTGGCTTTAGGGCTGTTGATGCTGAGGAACTGGTTGGGGGCCTGCATGCTGGGTTTTGCTACCTTGGCATTCAGCCTGGGCCTTAAGCCCTCTCCGAATTATTGGGACTATCTGCTCGATCCCTTTATTGCTCTGTACTGCTGGGGAGCCTTGCTTGGCTACGCGATCAAGTTGGTCGTGCGCCGGTCGAACGCACCGAGAGAGTTGAAACTGCCGATACGCCCTTGATGGCGGGGCGCCGCACTATTTTGACGATTCTATAAATTGAGGTTTGGCATGATGGGTTGGCTTCACTCGCGGCGCTTGCACTACTGGTTTGGTGCGGTAGCGATCCTGTTCTTGGTGCTCGCGGCCTTGCGCGGACTGTTCTTCGTGGGGTTCTCGGGGTTTGAGGCCAGCGCGCTTGGTGAGGTCGAGGCAGTACCGGAAACCCTGGGGATAGGGCTGCGATTCGACCTTCGCTTGGCCATCTTGCTGATGCTGCCAGTCGCTTTGCTGGCATGGTTGCCGGTGTGGAATCTCACCAGCTCGCGCGTCCTGCGCTGGCTGGCGCGGCTGTATCTGGCGCTGGCGCTCGGCGCGGTGCTGTTGGTCTATATCATCGACTTTGGCCATTACGCCTACCTGGGTGTGCGTATCAATGCCACCGTTCTGCGCTTTCTTGAAGACGCGCAAATCTCCACCGACATGGTCTGGCAAACCTATCCTGTGGTGTGGATCAGCCTTGGCTGGGCGGCGGCAACCGCCCTGGTTTGGTGGCTGCTGCTGCGCCTGGAGCGGGTTACCCTGGCGCGCCCGGCAAAGCCGATCAGCCGTCTCTCGCTGACTTGGGGCAGCGCGCTGATGGTTGTCGTGGTCTTTCTCGGCATTCTCGGTCGCGTCGACAACATCAATCTGGAAAACCCGGTGCCGTTGCGCTGGAGTGACGCATTCTTTTCGGGGGACAACCAGATCTCGGCGCTCGGCCTGAACCCGGTGATCTTCCTCTACGACACCCTGAAGGTCCCCAGTCAGCCCTATGATCGGGAACAGGTTGCTGAGCATTACGATGTTGTCAGTCGCTATCTGGGGGTGGACCAGCCGGATGCGCAGAGCTTGAATTTCAGCCGTGAACAGGCATCGCAATCCTATGCAATTGCCGGGAGTCAGCCGCCTAATGTTGTGTTCGTCATGCTCGAATCCCTCGGTACCAGCGCCGTGGGTGCCTATGGCAATCCACTGAACCCAACCCCAAATATCGACCGACTGGCCAAGCAGAGTTGGTTCTTCGAAAACTTCTATGTGCCGGTCACCGGTACCGCAAAAACCGTTTGGGCCAGCATTTCCGGTGTGCCCGACGTTTCACGTCAAGAAACGGCTACACGTAACCCGCTGATCACCCGCCAGCACAGCCTGGTCAATGCGCTGCAGGGCTACGACAAGTACTACATGATTGGCGGCAACTCCGGCTGGGCCAATATGAACGCGCTGATTCGTCAAAGCATCGACGATGTCCAGCTGTTCGAAGAGCGCCATTGGACTTCGCCCATGGTCGATGTCTGGGGTATTTCGGATCTCGATTTGTTCAAGGAAAGCGACCGAATCCTGCGCCAGCAGGCCGAAGGAAAGCCATTCTTTGCCTATATCCAGACCGCAGGCAATCATCGTCCCTTCACTATCCCGAAGGAAAATGACGGTTTCGAAGTACTCGATCTGCCTCTGGAAACCGTGCAGAACGCCGGCTCGCGCAGCCTGGCTCAATACAACGCTGCACGCTTGCTGGACTTCAATATCGGTCGTTTGATGGAGATCGCTCAGGAGGGCGGTTGGTACGACAACACCATTTTCGTCATGTTTGGCGACCACAACACTCGTATCAGCCAGATTCCCCATATGCCACCAGCATTCGAGAAGCTGGGGCTGGAGAGCAATCACGTGCCTCTGCTGATCCATGCCCCCAAGCTACTGGAACCGCGGGTGATCGAGGAGGCTGTGGGCTTGGTCGATCTGCTGCCCAGCGTGCTGGGCATGGCCGGTATGGAGTTTCGCAACGGCGCGCTGGGCCGCGATATCCAGCAGCCCGCCCCGGAAGGGGAGCGCGTGGTCCCGCTAGTGCTGCGAGAAGGCACTTTCCCGTTGATCGGTGGGGTCACGAAAGACTTCTTGCTACAGATGCAGCATGACGGCAGCCAGCCAACCTTGCACGATCTGGCCTCGCAGACACCGCTGGATAACGTCGCTGACCAGCATCCTGAGGAGTTTCGTCGCCTGGCCGAGCTTACTCGGGGGCTACACGAAACCTCGCGCCTGATGCTCTATCAGAACGTCAGAAAAGACTGATCAGGAGGAGGGGCGCGCATTCGAAGGATGCCGCCTCTTCAGGCACGATCCGTGTCGTGCTTAACGGGTGTTTCGAGATTTTTCAGATCAAGATGATCGCCCAGGTCGTCGCCACTACCGCCAGTGCCAGCATCTGCGCAGCGCTACCCATGTCCTTGGCTTGTTTCGAAAGGGGATGCAGGTCTGTCGAAATCCGGTCAATTGCTGCTTCAATTGCGGAGTTCAGCAACTCCACGATAAGGGTGATCATCGGCACGATCACCAGCAAGACGCGCTCGATACGGCTCACGTCCATGGCGAATGCCAGGGGGACCAGCACTGCGTTGAGCAATAGCAGCTGCCGGAAGGCGGCCTCGCCGATAAAGGCAGCGCGTAGCCCAGCGATTGAATACCCGGCCGCTCGCGAGACGCGCGCAAGTCCTCGTTGTCCTTTGAAGGATGTGGCATCGAGTTCGTTACTGCTACTCATGTGCTAGTCCTGTAGATGAAGTCATAAAATACCGCATGTGCCGTATGAGGTCGCTGGGTGCTACGGGTGAGCCTGCACTGCCACTTGAGCCAGCGTGCAGACCTTCCAAGGTCACCGGCAAGTGTTATCGCCTAGCATAGAGGCGAGTGGCTCACTCACACTCCTCGCTGAGCTCAATATCGATACGACGCGTTGTGTGCGCCGACTTTCCGTATCCCGGGTGCAATCCAGGGGCGTGATGAGATGCAGGTGTGCGCAGAACAGCGATCGTGGATGGGTAGTACAGCGCGAAACCCATCACTAGCGAGGCGCTGCCTCAGCATGCTGCGGGCAATAGAAGGGCTAGGGAGGTTAGCGGTGCAGTCAGTGGTAAAAAAGTGGCACGTGTTTGTTCTATGGTCTTCTGTAGCCCAGCTATTTCAATGCCGCCGAGGGCGAGCTATGAGATGCTAAAAATTTGCTAAATGCTAAGATCTATTTATATAAGCTATTGATTTTTAAGCGTAAAAAATAAAATGCTGTCCAATCCATCATCGGGGCAACGGAGAAACGGCGGGACAGGGCGAGGCGGTTGGAATCCTGGGACATGGGACGCTGTGACGGGCTGAAAAGGCTGCGTATTCTAACAGCATGCCCGCGCGGGACGGGCTTTTGTTGCCGGCCATAGGAGGGCTTTGCACCAACGTATCGGCTTGTCTCGGCCAAAGCAGCATTGCCGGACCGTGGCGCAAGGGGCAAGCTTGGCGGCAAGCTGCCCAGAGAACCATCGATGTCTGATCAAGCTCCCGTTACCCGGCGACTGGCCAATGGCGCCGAGCTGCGTGCGCAGCAACAGCCTTGGGCGCAACAGTTGGGGTTGTGCCTGCGTGTGGCGGCGGGCAGTCATGACGAGCCACCGGCCTATCCTGGTCTGGCGCACTTTCTCGAACATCTGCTGTTTCTCGGTAGCCGCGATTACCCGGGCGACCAGGGCTTGATGGCTCTCGTCCAGCGCCATGGCGGGCTCGTCAATGCCTCGACTCAGGCACGGCACACCGATTTCGTCTGTGAGGTACCGGTCGAGTTGCTGCAGCCGGCGCTGACGCGTCTGCTGGATATGCTCTGCCAGCCGTTGCTGGAGATCGACGCGCAGCTGCGCGAGCGCGAGGTGCTGCACGCCGAATATCAGGCGCGCAGCCAGGATGCCGACAGTCGCATCGATCATGCCCTGGGCCAGGCGCTCGCCGCCGGGCACCGCTGCGGCGCATTCCTGGCAGGGGATCGAAGCACGCTGGCGGTGGAGTCTGCGGAATTTCAGCAGGCGCTGCGTGATTATCACCAGTGCCACTACCACGCCGGACATATGCGCCTGACCCTGGTCGGGCCACAACCGGCCGAGCAGTTGCTGGATATCGCCGAGGCGCTGCTTGGAACGTTACCAGCAGGCGAGGGTGCCGTCTGTTTCGCGCCGCCGGCCGACCTGCTACCGCTGCGAGCGCCGTGCCTGCACCTGCAGTACAGTCGCCCTGGAGTGCACTTGGGCCTTGCCGTACAGCTCGACACCCGTGAGCTGAGCGCATCGTTGGATCTGTTACTGGATGCCTTGCAGGACCCTGCGCCCGGCGGCTTGCTCGACGGCCTGCGCGCACTGCAATTGTGCCGGCAGTTGCAGGCGCGGGTGCTGTATCAGCACGGGGGACAATGCCTATTGCGCCTGGACTTTCCTGGCGCCACCGCGGAGCAGGGCGCCGCAGTGCGCGCGGTCGTACAGAGTTGGGCCGCGCAGCTGCAGGGCCATGCAGATTGGTCATTGCGGCTGCAGCACCAACAGCAGGCAGCAGCGCTCAGGTTGCTTGGGCTCAGTCCGTTGGCGGTGGCCAGGGAGCTGCAGTCGTCTGTTCAGGACGAGAGCCATACCTTACGCGATCTGAACGCCTTGCTGGTTTGTGTGGCTCGCGGTGACGGGCTGATCGAATTGCGGTGCGGCGAACAGGTGCGCCCCCTGTGGCCGGCGATCGGATTGGATTTGCCATTGCAGGCCCTGTCGATGTCATTGCCAACTCCAATTCCGAGCCACCAGTGGCGGCTGCCTGGCAATGATCCGCTGCTGGCCGGCGCTGCCGTGGTATCGGCCGTTTTGCCATTGGCCGCGTTGCGACATCATCCGGGGCAGACCGAGGGTGGGCCGGCCGCGCTTTACTGGCGTGGCCCTTGTTCAGGCGCGGGCGACACGGCGGCCATCGAAGCAGGATTGCTGCTGCGTAGCGCCGATCTGCGCTGGCGCGGTGAGCGGCTTGGCATCGTCAGCCAACTGAGCGTGCAAGCCGCTGGCTGGAGCCTTTCACTGCGCGGGCCGGCAGCGCTGTTGCCGGCCTTCAGTGCCTTGCTGGTGCCGCTGCTGCTGGCCGAGCTCGATCAACCGGCGGAGCCCGCTTCCCAGGGCATGTTGTTGCGGGCGCTGCTGCAGCGTTTGCCGCAGCTCTGCGAACGGCCCAAGGCCTCACGGCTGGAAGGCCTGAGCGTCGGGCTCGGGGCGAGCGAACAGGCACAGTTGGCCGAGCTGTGCGCGGCTGTCGAGGCGCTTGCGGATCTGCCGCCAGTGCCCCGCATCGAGACCGGGATCGACTGGCACCAGGTCGTGCAGCCGGGTACGGATGCTGCGTTGCTGCTGTTCTGCCCCTTGCCTGCCGACGATGCCTGTACCGAGGCTGCCTGGCGTCTGCTTGGGCAGGTGTTGCAGGGGTGTTTCTACCAGCGCCTGCGTGGTGAGCTGCAGCTGGGATACGCGCTGTTTGCCGGTTTTCGCCAGGTGGAAGGCTGTCGAGGGATGCTGTTTGCCCTGCAGTCGCCGGTGTGCGAGGCGGCCGGCATCTTCGACCATATCCGCGCCTTTCTGGGCGAGCAGCGGCAGTTGCTCGCAGCACTGGACGATACGGCCGTGTCGCGTTATCGCGATGCCTTGCTGCCAGCGCTGAGCCCGGCCGAGGCCAACTTGCCGCGTGCCGAGCAGCTGTGGCGGCTGCATCTGGCAGGTTTGCCCGAGGTGCACCTGCAACGGGTGCAGCAGGCGTTGGTGGCCCTGACCGCAAACGATCTGCTCCAGGCACATGAGCAACTGCTAAGTGCCTGCGACTGGCGCGTGCTGGCCAGCGGAGCGCCGTCGACGGTCTAGGCTGTTTTCTCTTCAGTGCTCTTTGCGCGCGACTGCGCTCGAATTTCCAACGCCCTTTTTCTGTAGAAGCCCCGACCCGGGGCGAAGCCTTGTGCAGCCGCGCCGCCGCCGTTCGTTGCGGTGTGCGACGCCTGCCGCTTAGTTGCCGGCGCATTTCTACACCCTAGGGCTGGCCCGGTACTAATACCTTTCTCCCGCTACCGGTAGCAGGTCGGTCGCGATCCGGCGGAAGCGCGACGGTAGCGCCCGGCCAAAGCAGCAGCGAATCGCTGCCAAGGCAGCGTATGGCCCGCCGGACCCGCTTTCGATAATCGCCTCCGACACGACTGCCCTGGCGGTCGCCACTCAAGCGGAGAGCGTTATGCACAACAACAAGATCGCCATCACTCGATTTCTGCCCCTGACTCTGGCTACGGCCGTTGCCCTGGCGACCGCGCAGCAGGCCGCCGCCGAGATCGTCCTGTACGACAAGGACGACACCACTTTCTCCACCGACGGCTACATCAACGCCTTCTACGTCAACAGCGACGTGGACCGTGATGGCGAGCAGTTCGACCGTCGCCAGTCGCGGGTGAAGATGGGCTTTCTGCCCAACTGGATCGGCTTCAACTTCGGCAAGCAGATCGATGATCTGAAACTGACCGGCCGCTCGTCCTTCTGGGTCACCATCAACGACAGCGAAACCAATGGCACCGACACCGCTATCGACGTTCGTCAGTTCTATGGCACCGTTTCCAGCCCGGAGTGGGGAGAGGTGCTGGTGGGCAAGGACTTCGGTCTGTTCTCGCGCTCGAACATCTTCCTCGACGAGCTGCTGGCCGGTTACGGCAACGTCTCCGACACTCTCGGCCTGGTGGACGGCAACGGCGTGTCCTTCGGCAACATCGGCACCGGCTACCCTTACCCGTTCCCGACTTCGCAGATCACCTACCGCAACAACAACCTGGCCGAAGGCCTGCGCGTCGCAGTGGGCATCATGGACCCGGTCGACACCAACGACGACAGCGCCACCGGCAAGGCCTACCAGGAAAACCCGCGCTTCGAATCGGAAGTCAGCTACCAGTTCGATGTGGGCGGTTCGACCATCTACACCTGGGTCAACGGCGCCTACCAGACCTCCGAAAACACCGACGACACCGTCGACAAGGTCACCTCCAAGGGCCTTGGCTATGGCGTGCAGGCCAAGTTCGGCGGCCTGTCGCTGACCGGTTCGGGTTTCCAGGCGAAGGGCATCAACCCCTTCTTCACCAACAACCTGGGCGAGCCGACCCTGCGTGACATCGATAGCGACGGTTATCTGCTGCAGGGCTCCTACACCTGGGGCAAGAACCGCGTGGCGCTGTCCTACGGCAAGACCGAGGACGACGGCAACGGCCTGGGCGTGGCGGCGGACTACGAGACCCGCGGCATCGCCTATTTCCGCACCATCAACGACAACCTCAAGCTGGTCGCCGAGTACAACCAGTACCAGATCGACGCCGCCGCCGGCAGCGGTCTGAACGAGGACACCGACACCTTCGCCGTCGGTGCGGTACTCAGCTGGTAAGCGCCGTTGCACAAGGCTGGGCAGGGGGCGACCTCTGCCCGGTCTTTTTTGTTCTATGGCTTCCTGGGCTACTTACGCCGACCCGTAGGGTGCGCCGCGCGCACCAGCGATTACCGTTCCCCTGAGTCTCACTTGGCGTCCGGCGTACTGCTTCGCGAGTACGCCCTACGGGTCGGCTATCCAGTACTCAAGTAGCATGGGGCGCCTGCGGCCTCCTTCGTAGAATTTCCCCATGATCGGCAGGTGCATTTGGGGCGTGATATGGCCTTGCAACAGTCGGAGGGCGTGCTCAGCGCCGTCTCCAGCACGAAGGATGTGGAATTGGCCGCCCAGGAACTGGCACGTCAGCTGATCCATCCCTATCTCGGCTTCGTGCTGTTTTTCTGCTCGGCCGAATACGATCTCGACGGCCTCGGTCAGGCGCTGGAGGCGCATTTCGGTGGCGTTAGCCTGGTCGGCTGTACCAGCGCCGGCGAGATCACCCCCCAGGGCTACGGTCGTGGCTGCGTGGTGGCGCTGGGCTTCGATCTGCGCTGCTTCTCCATCGCCAGCGTACTGATCGACGAGATGGAGCGCTTCAATCTGCTCGATGCGCAGCAATTGGTCGATGGCCTGGTCAAGGATTGCCGCAGCAACGAGCTGGCCTCGATCAAGGGCCACAGCTTCGCCCTGACCCTGCTCGATGGCCTTTCCAGCCGCGAAGAACTGGTGCTCGGCGCGCTCAGCGCGGCACTCGGCAGCATCCCGCACTTCGGTGGCTCGGCCGGCGACGACAACCACCTGACCCACACCCACGTCTACCACGGCGGCCGCTTCCACAGCGGCGCCGCCGTTGTGGTGCTGTTCAACACCTGGCTGGAGTTCGAGGTGTTCAGCACCCACCACATCCAGCCCAGCGCGGAAAAGCTGGTGGTGACCCGTGCCGACAGCGCCACGCGCCGGGTGTACGAACTCAATGCCGCACCGGCCGCGCAGGAATATGCCGAGCTGATCGGTGTGCCGGTCGAGGCGCTGGATCTGCGGGCGTTCGCCGCTTATCCGCTGGCGGTGCGGATCAGCGATCACTACTACGTGCGCTCGATCCAGCAGGTGCACGACGACCTCAGCCTGACCTTCTACTGCGCGGTGGAGAACGGCATTGTCCTCACTGCCATGCGCCCGGGCCCCTTGCTGCCGAACCTTGCGCAGCTGTTCGCCGGGCTGGAGCAGCGCCTCGGGCCGCTGCTGCTGACCATCGGCTGCGACTGCTTCCTGCGTCGCCTGGAGATCGAGAACGATGGCGGCGTCGAGTCGGTCGCCACACTGCTGCGCCAGCAGCGGGTGATCGGCTTCAACACCTACGGAGAGCAGTTCAATGGCATGCACATCAACCAGACCTTCACCGGTGTCGCCATTGGCCGACCTGTTGGGCGTGGCGAGCGCTGAGCTGCAGGCACGCTGTGCAGCGCTGGAGCAGGAAAACGCCAAGCTCAGGCGCATCAACGCCGCGCTGATCGAACGGGTCGAGTCGATCCATTCCCGTGGCGATGATGCCTACGCGGCCTTCCAGCATTCGGTGGTGCTGTCCGAGCAGGTGCGCGAACGCACCGATGCGCTGAACCAGGCGATGGCCGAACTGAAATCCAGCAACCAGCTGCTCAGCGATGCGCGGTTGCGGGCCGAGACCGCACACCAGCATTTGATCGATGCCATCGAGAGCATCTCAGACGCCTTCGTGCTGTTCGATGATCGCCAGCGCATCGTCCTGTTCAACAGCCGCTTCAAGGCGCTGTGGGCTCGCAGCCGCGCGCGCATCGGCACGGGCACGCGGCTGGAGGAGATTCGCCGGCTGAGCCGCAGCACCGGCCTGGTGGTGGAGGCGCAGTTGGGCAAGGAGGGCGAGCCGAGCCTGTTCCGCCTGCAGGACGGGCGCTGGGTGCAGGTCAGCGAACGACCTACCCGCGAGGGCGGGCTGGTAATCCTCTATACCGACATCACCGAGGTGAAGCAGAGCGAGGCGCTGCGCCGCGAACAGGCCCTGGCGCAGAAGTCGCGGCTGCTGCAGCGCGCGGTCGACAACCTGTCGCAGGGCATGGCCATGGTCAATGCCGAAGGCTCGCTGGAGTTGTGGAATCACCGTTTCCTCGAACTCTGCGGGCTGGCGCCGATCAACGCCCATCGGCCGTTCGCCGAAGTGATGGCGGAGAGCGAGCTTGAGCCGCTGACCCCGGACAGCCGCGATGCCGCCGGCAAACCGCTGCGCCAGGTAGAGGTGCGCCTGTTCGACGGGCGCATGCTGGAAGTGCGCACCCATCCGCTGCCTACCGGCGGCTTCGTCAACACCTTCACCGATATCACCGAGCGTCATCGCCAGGCCCAGGCGCTGAGCGACAGCGAGCGCTGGATTCGACTGATCACCGACCACGTGCCGGCGCTGATCGCCTATCTGTCGGCCGACCTGGTCTACGAATTCACCAACAAGGTCTATGAGGAATGGTACTGCTGGCCGCGCGGCGCCATGCTCGGCCAGAGCCTGCGCGAAGTACACAGCGAGGAGCATTGCCAGCGCCTGGAGCCCTACGTCGAACTGGCGCTGTCCGGTGAGAGCGTGACCTTCGAATTCGCCGAAACCAACCACAACGGCCAGGAACGCTACATGCTGCGTTCCTACGTGCCCAACCGTCAGGCCAGCGGCGAGGTGGTCGGTATCTTCGTGCTGATCCGCGATATTACCGAGCGCCGTCGCACCGCCGAGGCGCTGCACCAGGCCTATCAGCATCTGGAGCAGCGCGTGCGTGAGCGCACTGCCGAGTTGACCACGGTGAACGACCAACTGCGCCGCGAGATCGACGAGCGCACGCAGATGGAGGCGCGCCTGCGCGAAGCCAAGGGCGAGGCCGAGCAGGCCAATCTGTCCAAGACCAAGTTCCTCGCGGCGGTCAGCCATGATCTGTTGCAGCCGCTCAACGCGGCGCGGCTGTTCACCAGTGCCTTGTTGGAGAAGAAGGATCTTTCCGGCTGCGCGCCGCTGGTACGTAATGTCAGCAACTCGCTGGAAGACGTCGAGAGTTTGCTGGGTACACTGGTGGATATCTCCAAGCTCGATGCCGGGGTGATCAAGCCGGATATCGCGCCGTTCGCCGTCAGCGAGCTGCTGGAAAATCTGGCCGCCGAGTACCACCAGATCGCCCGTAGCGAGGGCCTGCGTCTGGACTACCTGCCCAGCTCGGCGCTGGTACGCAGCGACGTGCAGCTGTTGGCGCGGATTCTCCGCAACTTCCTTAGCAACGCCATTCGCTACACCGCCAGCGGGCGCATCCTGCTGGGCTGCCGGCGGCGCGGCAACAGCCTGTCCATCGAGGTCTGGGACACCGGCATCGGCATCGCTCAGGACAAGCTGGTGGAGATTTTCCAGGAGTTCAAACGCGGCGATAACGTGCAGCGCAAGCAGGATCGCGGCCTGGGCCTGGGCCTGGCGATCGTCGACAAGATTGCGGGCATGCTCGGTCACCGTATTCGCGTGGCATCGCAGCAGGGCAGGGGCTCGATGTTTGCCGTCGAGGTGCCGCTGACCCGCCGCGCGCCGCGTGTGCGCACTGTGCAGGACAGTCCGGATCAGTTGCTCGAACGCCTCAGCGGTGCGCGGGTCTGGGTGCTGGATAACGATGCGGCGATCTGCGCGGGCATGCGTACATTGCTCGAAGGTTGGGGCTGCCGGGTGGTTACCGCGCTGAGCGAAGAAGATCTGGCGCGCCAGGTGGACAACTACCACGCCGAAGCCGACCTGTTGATCGCCGACTACCACCTGGATGACGAGCGCAATGGCGTCGACGCCGTGGCGCAGATCAATGCTAGACGTAGCACGCCGCTACCGGCGCTGATGATCACCGCCAACTACAGCAACGAGCTCAAGCAGCAGATGCGCGAGCTGGGCCACAGCCTGCTGCACAAACCGGTGCGGCCGATGAAGCTGAAGGCGGCGATGAGTCACCTGATGGAGCGCGGGGCGGGGGCTTGAAACCCGGTGCGCACGGCGCACCCTACGATGTACTCGCATGACGCCAACCGCGCAGGCGGCCTCGATCCCGTAGGGTGCGCTGCGCGCACCGAAGCTGGCCCGTAGGCCGGATGCAATCCGGGAAGGATCATGCCGTTCTGCCCCGGATTGCATCCGGGCTATGATGCGGGCGCGCCGTCAATCATCCGCGATCAATCGCTTGCCCAGGCTGACCGAGGCATCGACCTTGTAGCCAAGCCGCTCGTAGAAGGCCAATGCCGCGGCGTTGGTGTCGCGTACCTGCAGGCTGAGCTTGGGGCAGCCCAGGGCCAGCAACTGTTCTTCGATATGTGCCATCAGCTGACGGGCCAGGCCCTGCTGGCGTTGCTCGGGGCACACCGCCAGGTAGTTGACCCAGCCGCGATGGCCTTCGTAGCCGGCCATGGCCGAGGCCACCAGCTTGCCGTCGATCTCACCCACCAGAAACAGCTCGGGCTGCACTTGCAGCTTGCGCTGGATGTCCTTGTGCGGGTCGTTCCACGGGCGGGTCAGGTCGCAGCGTTGCCAGAGATCGACGACGGCGGCTTCGTCAGCGAGCCGGAAGGGGCGGATGTGCATGGTGGACTCCAATCGGTGAGGCCGCCGTTTTAGCACGGCTTGATGACGGGAGTCAGGACAACCTCGCTCGTCACTCCCGCGAAGGCGGGAGCCCAGGTGCTTCTTGGGTTCTGGCTTCCCGCCTGCGCGGGAATGACAGTCAACCTATCGGGCGCTAGCGGCGCAGGTAGGAGGCGAAGTCGATATCGCCAGCCGAGAGGATCGCCTGCACGCGGTTATGCACGCCGAGCTTGCGCAGGATGGCCGAGACGTGGGCTTTGACGGTGGTTTCGGCGATATCCAGGCTGTAGGCGATCTGCTTGTTCGACTCGCCCTTGGTCATCCGCTCGAGCACCAGCAGTTGCTTGCGCGTCAGGGCCTGCAGCAGCTCCGGGGCGATGCTGTGGTTGTCGTGGTGCTGGCGCGAGCTACCGCTCTTCTGTGAGCGGATGATGTCCGGCGGCAGGTAGACGTTGCCGTCGAGAATCTGCGCGATGGCGTCGGTCATCTGCGCACGCGGCGAGGACTTGGTGATGAAACCCACCGCACCATAGGTGATGGCCTGCAGCACGATCTGCTTGTCCTGCTCGGCGGAAACGATCACCACCGGTATGGTTGGCGCCTCGTTGCGCAGGTTCATCAGCCCGCCCAGGCCGTGCATGCCGGGCATGTTCAGGTCGAGCAGGATCAGATCCAGATCGTCGTGGCTCTGGGTCAGCTCCAGGGCGCTGTCCAGGTCGGCGGTTTCCATGATCTCGCTGCCGGGAAACCCATCGGCGATGACGTTATGGATGGCTTCACGAAACAGCGGATGGTCGTCGGCAATCAGAATCTTGTACATGGCCTTGCACCTCGTTGTTGTGATTATGGTGTGGCGGTGGGCGTGAGGAAAGCAGCAGGCAATTCGGCAGGTTGGGCGGGCACCAGCGGCAGACCGGCCTGTTCCCAGGCATCGACGCCGTCACGGTACCAGTAGAGCTGGCGATAGCCCATGGCATGGGCGCGGCGCGCGGCGTTCCAGCTCAGCCAGCAGTCGGAGCGGCAGTAGAAGACGAAAGGCTGGCGAACGTCGCCACGGCTCTGCTGGTGCAGGTAGTGGGTGAAGTAACGCTGCCATTGCGGGGCCAGGTTGCCGTCGCCGGCATTGGCCAGCCACAGGCTGCCGGGCAGATTGGCGTGGGGCGCGTCCTCGACGAAGCGCCCCTGCACGAAGGGGCGGCGATAAACGTCGATCAGGCGGGTGTCCGGGCGCTCGGCAAGGAGCTTCTGCAGGGCGGGGGTATCGACGATCTGTACGCCTTCCAGGCTGGAAGGCGTTGGGCTGCGGTACTGGCTGCTGCGATAACCATCGGCGTCGAACAGCTCTTCGGCGTGCGCAAGGCAGGCCAATAACACCGAGGCGAGCATCAGGCCTGCTTGCACGGGCAGACGGTACTTCATGGCAAGGTCTCTACTTATTGTTGTGCCGGTATTACAGGCCATGGTCGCAGGCTTGGGAATTCTACGTTGGAGAGGAAAACCAGTACCAAAGTAGTAGAGGTGGCTGGTGGGGCGTGCCTGGAATCTGTCGTAGGGCGTACTCGCGAAGCAGTACGCCGATGGAGTTTCGTTGGAACGTTGTGCTGCCATGCCATGCCATGCCATGCCATGCCATGCCTGGCGGACTGTTCGCTTCGCTCCCGAGTTCGCCCTACGGTCGGTGCTACGGGTCGCCCTACGCGGTTGGCGTCGCGATTCGTTGCATTTGTTCGTTGCCTATCCCGCCTTGCGCAGCGTGGCATGCTGCGGGTTGAAGCTGGCCACGGCGAGCAGCGTCAGCAGCACGGTGAGGCCGGCGCAGATCAGCAGCGCGTCGAGGTGCAGACGCAGGTACAAGGCATTGCGCACCAGCTCCACGGCGTGGGTGAAGGGATTGGCCGCGCAGAGCCAGTACAGCCACTCGCTGGACTCGCGCATCTTCCACAGCGGATACAGCGCCGACGACAGGAAGAACATCGGGAATATGACGAAATTCATCACCCCGGCGAAGTTTTCCAGTTGCCGTATGCCGTTGGACAGCAGCAGCCCAAGCGCACTGAGCAGAAGCGCCACCAGCAGCAGCGCCGGCAGTGCGGCGAGCAGGCCCCAGGCCGGCGGTTGCACGCCATAGACCCAGGCGATGACGAGGAAAGCATAGACCTGCAGCAGCGAGATCAGCGCCGTGGCCAGCAGCTTGGCCACCAGCAGGAAGGCGCGCGGCAGCGGGCTGGTGAGTAGCACACGCATGCTGCCCATCTCGCGGTCGTAGACCATCGACAGCGAGCCCTGCATGCCGTTGAACAGCAGGATCATGCAGGCCAGGCCCGGCACGATATAGGTGTCGTAGGTGATGTAGGTGTCGTACGGTTCGATGATGGCGATGCCCAGCGCGGCGCGAAAGCCAGCGGCGAACACCAGCAGCCACAGCAGCGGGCGCACCAGGGCGCTGAGAAAACGCGAGCGCTGCAGGACGAAGCGCAGCCATTCGCGCAGGACGATGCCACGCAGGCATTCCCAGTAGGCGGTCATCAGCGAGCACCTCGCGTAGGGTGCGCCTTGCGCACCGGGGCCGTTTCATCATCGCCAACGTCGTCGGCCCGCTTCGGCCGCAGCGCCTCACGCACATGCCCACGGCCCAGCGCCTCGTCGCCGGTGAGGCGGGCAAAGCTGATGGCCAGGTCGTCGCCGAACTGGCTGGCCTTGCCCCAGGCCACGCGCTCGCCGCGATGGAGGATCAGCAGATCGTCGCTGGACTCGATCTCGTCCAGCAGGTGGGTCGTCCACAGCACGCACAGACCCTGCTCGCGGCACAGGTTGCGCACATGCCGGCCCAGCGCCAGGCGGCTGGCCGGGTCGAGTCCGGCGCTGGCTTCGTCGAGCAGCAGCAGGCGCGGTTGATGGAGCAGGGCGCGGGCGATTTCCACGCGGCGGCGGTGGCCGCCATTGAGCGTGCGCACCTTGTCGTGACGGCGCTCGGCGAGATCCTGGCGCAACAGTTCCTCGTCGATGCGCGCCTGTGCCTCGCGGCGCGGCATGCCGTGCAGTGCAGCGTGGTAGGTGAGGTTCTGCTGCACCGACAGGTCGAGATCCAGGGTGCTTTGCTGGAACACCACGCCGAGCTGGCGCAGCGCCTGGCGCGGCTCATTGCGCAGGCTGTGGCCGAAGATGCGGATGTCGCCCTGCTGCAGGTCGTACAGGCGGGTGAGCAGGGCGATCAGGGTGGACTTACCGGCGCCGTTGGGGCCGAGCAGGGCGCCGAAACGCCCTGGCGCCAGCTCGAAGGCCAGGTCGTTGAGTGCTTGGCGCGCGCCATAGGCGAAACCAACGCCGCTCACCTCCAGTGCATTCATGGCGTCACCACCACGCCCCAGGGGTAGCGGCCGACCTTGATCGACTTGGTCACCTTGAGGGCATCGACGTCGATCACCGACACATCGCCGCTGACGCCGTTGGTTGTCAGCAGGCGCTTCTGATCCGGGGTGAACGCCAGGTGCCAGACGCGCCGGCCCACCAGCAGGTAGTCGAGAATCTCGTAGGTCTTGGCATCCACCACCGCCACATGGTTGGCCGGGCCGAGGGCGACGAAGGCGTACTTGCCGTCGTCGGTGAGTTTGACTCCCACCGGCTGCACCTTGTCCGGGTGCACGCCCTTGATGGCGAAGTTGAGCACCTTGAGTACCTGGCGCGAGTCCACGTCCAGCACCGTCACTGTGCCGCCGATCTCGGCCGAGGCCCACAGGCGCTTGCCGTCCTTGTCGAACTCGACGTGACGCGGGCGCTGGTCGACCAGGGTGTTGTCCACCAGTTGCTGGGTGCTGGTGTCGATCCAGTGCAGCATGTTGGTGGTTTCGCTGGTGTTGACCGCCCACTTGCCGTCCGGGCTCACGGCCATGCCTTCGGGCTCTACGCCCACTTCGATCTGCGCCAGCACCTCGTCGCTCTGGGCGTCGACCACGGTGACCAGGGCGTCGTCCTCGTTGGAGATGTACAGCCAGCGGTCGTTGGGGTGCAGGGCGAACTGCTCGGGGTCGGCGCCGGAGGGCAGCTCCTTGATGATCTTGCGCGTGGCCAGGTCCATCACCTGTACGCGGTCCGAGTCGCTGGCGCAGATGTACAGGAGCTCGTTGTCGGAGGACAGCAGCAGCCCACGCGGGCGCATGCCGACGTCGAGTGTGGCGGTGACTTCCAGGCTGTCGAGGTCGATGACGCTGATGCTGTCATCCTTCTCGTTGGACACGTAGGCGGTAGCGGCGAAGGCCGATTGGCAGGCCAGGCCGAAGGCGACGGCGCAGGCGATACGGGTCAGACGCATGGGGGTGATCCTCTTGTTGTTATCTTGGACTGGTGCGCGCGGCGCACCCTACGGTTCGGTTTGGGTAGGGTGCGCCGTGCGCACCATCAGTTAGCGGTCTCCGCCAGATCGCAGCTCACCTCAGGCCGGTCATAGCCGAGGCTGTCCATTTCGTTGCTCGGATGGAGGAAGCCGTCCTGCGGCGAGGTGCTGACCAGGGCGCGTGGGTGTACCAGCGGAATCGGCTGGCGCAGCTCACCGTTCCACGGCCGGAAGCTCAACTTGCGGCCCTTGAAGCCGTCCAGCGGCAGTTGTTCGTTCAACAGCAGGTGGCGAATGCCCTGTGGCTCGGCGGCGCGCTGCTTGGTCACGGCGGCGGCGACGCTGCGCACGGCCATCCAGGCGGCGAAGTCACGGTCGTTCATCCAGCGTCCGGCCAGTGCCTCGAAGCGTTTCTGCAACTGCGCGGCGCCGAAGGTTTCCACCGTCTTGTGCCAGGCGGTCGGGCTCAGGCCCTGAGTGCCGGCCACCGGGCGCGGATACCAGGTGTTGTAAGGCAGGTATTCGCCGAAGTCGCCGCGCTCGTCGGCCACCAGCACCACGTCGTACTCGCTGGCCTGGGTGAACAGAGGCATCTCGGCCTGGGCGCTGCGGCGCTGATCGGTGTCGAAGCTCCACGGCTTCTCGGCGACGATCCTGTGGCCGAAGCGTTTGGCGGCGCGTTTGAGAGCGTCGGCGTAGGCGATGTCGTCCTCGGTGCTGCCGGTTACCAGCAGCCAGCGTGTCCATTTGCGTACGGCGAGGAACTGCGCCAGGGCGTCGGCCAGCATGGCGCGGCTGGGCAGGGTGTGCAGCACGTTGCCCAGGCAGTGTGCGCGGCGCAGGCCGTCGTCGGCACTGCCGGCATTGAGCAGCAGGCTGTCTGGCAGGCGCTGGCTGAGCTGGCGCAGAGTGGCGGCCGGGGCGTTGACCACGAACAGGCGGATGCCGGCCTGGTGCTGCTGTTCGGCGGCAGCGAGCACGGCTGCGGCGTCGTCGCTCTCGGCACTCTCCAGGCTGTAGCTCTGCTTGAGAAAACGTCCGGTGCTGTTGCTGTCGGCAATCGCCAGCTCGGCGCCGCGGCGGCCGGCGTCCAGCGGCTCGGGAATGACGTTGGACAGCAGCGGGCCGCGCGGCGGCAGGTGGGCCAGGTAGCCGATGCGTACCTGCAGCTCGCTGGCGCAGGCGGCGCCGGTGTAGAGCAGGGCGAGAACTAGCAGGGCGGACTGGCGAATCTGGCGCATGGGGCGGCTCCCGGTCGGATGGCCCCAGCATAGGAACAGCCCCCGCCTTGGGAAATATGCCCAAAGTACCAGCGGGGCCGTACCAAGGTAGTAGACCGCAACGGTCGCCCGCTCCCTAGCATGGTCACCAGGCCCATAAAAACAACAGGTGAACTTCCATGCGCATCATCAAAGTCCTTACGTTGCCGCTGCTGCTGATCCTCAGCCTACTCGGAGTTGACAGCCTGCATGCCGCCGGTGACATGACCCGCCGCCCGGTTGCGCTGCCCGACCTGGTGCTGGGTAACGATGACAGCGACTACTTCATGTCGCAGACCGAATACCAGCTGGAAACCGGTCAGGCCTACCAGCTCAAGGTCATTTCCAGTGGGCAGAAGGAATACGCCTTCCAGGCGCCGGAGTTCGCCACTTCCATCTACCTGCGCAAGGTCGAGGCGGGTGGTGTGGAGATCAAGGCGGTCACCCTCACCGAACTGGAATTCGAGGATGCCGGCGAGGCGGAGATCTTCTTCCTGCCGGTCAAGCCAGGCAAATACCGCTTCTACGCCAAGGGCCTGGAAGGCAAGGGCATGCTTGGTTACTTCGTGGTCAAGTAGCGTGGCCAAGTAGATGACTGCTCTGGGCCGCATCAATCTCGGCGTCAGCCTGCTGTTCGGGCTGGTGACCCTGGCCGGGCTGGCGCTGCTGTTGCGCCAGGCCAGCCACGATGTGCAGCGTGAGTTGCAGGCCGCCGAAGCGGTGGTGGAATACCTTGGCGAAGTGGCGCGCAGCAACCCCGGCAGCCTGCGCCCGGAATTGACCGAAAACCTGCGACATATCCGCGTGAGCTGGCTGCGACCGGGCGAAGAGCCCGAGCAGCAGACCGAAAGCGTCATCGAGCACTGGATCGCCGAACGCCTGCTGGGCTCGGCCTCACTGGTGGCCGATGCCTGGCCGCTGGAGGATGGCCGCGAGTTGCGTATCGCCCTCGATCCCTATGATGAAATCGAGGAAATCCAGGACTCGCTGCTGCAACTGCTGCTCCTCAGCGCCTTCGCCCTGATCCTCAGCCTGCTGACCATCCGCTTTGCCGTGCAGCGGGCTCGGCGTGTGCTGGACGAACTGCTCGCCGGTCTGCGCGAAGTCAGCGCCGGTCACTTCGATACGCGCTTGCATGACCACGGCCTGGCCGAGGCCAAGCACCTGGCGGCGCACTTCAATGAGATGGCCATCACCCTGCAACAGGTGCAGGCGGACAACGCCGAACTGACCCAGGCGCTGCTGGAACTGCAGGAGCGCGAGCGCACGCGCCTCGGTCAGACCCTGCATGACGACCTCGGCCAATACCTCAGCGGCATTCGCGCCCAGGCCTGCCTGCTCAAGGTGATTGCCGACCGGCCGCAGCAGGTGCAGGACACCGCGCGTCTGCTCGACGACAACTGTGAGCGACTGCAGCAGGGCTTTCGCAGCCTGATCCGCGACCTCTACCCGGTGGTGCTGGAGCGCCTGGAACTCGGCCCGGCGCTGCAGCAACTGGCCGCCGATTGGCAGCAGGCGCAAGGCATTCGCTGCCGACTGCAACTGAGCGAACAACTGCCGAGCCTGCCGCTGGCGAGCAAGGCCCATCTCTATCGCCTGGTGCAGGAGGCGCTGACCAACGTCGCCCGCCATGCCGATGCCAGCGAAGTGCGGATTCGCCTGCAACGCCGTGGCCAGGGCCTGCGCCTGCTGGTACGCGACAACGGCCAGGGCACTGCGCTACCGCTACGCCCCGGCATTGGCCTGCGCTCGATGCGCGAACGCAGCCGCAGCCTCGGTGGCGAGCTGCGCCTGCACAGCCGGCCGCAAGCCGGTTGGGCGCTGTGCCTGAACATCCCTCTGGAGGCAACGCGATGAAGGTTCTACTGGTGGACGATCACGCTGTGGTGCGCCAGGGCTACGCCAGTCTGCTGCGCGCCCTCTTGCCCGAGGTGCAATTGCGCGAGGCTTGTGACGGCGAGCAGGCGTTGCAGCGGGTGCAGGAAGAGATTCCCAACCTGGTGATCATGGATATCGGCCTGCCCGGCATCAGCGGTCTGGAAACCACCCGCCGCCTGCGCCAGCGCCTGCCGCAACTGCGCATCCTGTTCTTCAGCATGCACGATGAACTGCCCCTGGTGCGCCAGGCGCTGGACGCTGGCGCCATCGGCTACCTGACCAAGAACTCGTCGCCGGAAATACTGGTGGAAGCAGTCAAACGCACTGCCGCCGGCCACGCCTATATCGAACAGCCACTGGCCACCCAACTGGCCTGCAACCCCGCAAGCAGCGACGGCCTGGACCCACGCCTGCGCGAACTGACCCAGCGCGAGTTCGAAATCTTCGTCATGCTCGCCCGTGGCCTGCCACCGAGGCAAATCGCCGAGAAGCTGTGTATCAGTGCCAAGACCCTGTCCAACTACCAGACCCTGGTAAAGAACAAACTGCAGATCAGCTCGCAGGCGGAGCTGGTGTATTTGGCGATTGATAGTGGGGTGGTAAGGGTGGGGTTAGAGAGTGCTTGAGCAGGGTGATGCCTGTTGACGCCGTGTATGAACGCCGGAAGGCCGATCCTATTCTGGCTGCCCTTATTTGCCCGCACTCGCGGGGACTTTCGTTGGCGCAGCGGTATTTGCATCCCGCCTTTCGGCCTGATTCTTTGTGGCGCCGCAATGCGTGAGCGAAAGGAGGCCCAGCGAATACATTCGCCTTTTTGGGATGGCTTGCAACATATTGATTTTATAGCGATTGTTGTTGTGGTGGGTGTGCGGAGTTATACCGCCCTCTCTGCTATTGGATTAGCATGGACAGCAATCTAATCACTGTTAGGGGCACAGAAATGACACCAACGAAATCTTGTCCCGTGGTTCTGCGTAATGGCGATGAGGTGGAAATTCTTGCATTCCAGCATCCGATTGCTGGTCTTCAGTTGGTAAAAGGCACAATTGAACCGGGAGAAAATCCAAGGGAAGCAGCGGTACGCGAACTCGCGGAAGAGGCTGGCATCCTGGCAGCAGACGTTACATCTGACCTAGGTCTTTGGGCGTCTGGTTACCAGGATCAAATCTGGTCATTTCATCTCTGTAAGGTTGGGCAAGAAACTCCTGATAAATGGGTTCATCACACTGGCGACGATGGTGGGCATGATTTCAAGTTTTTCTGGCATCCTCTTGCCAAGCCAGTCCATTCAGAGTGGCACGAAGTCTTTCAAGGTGCGTTGGCATTCATTCGTACAGCCCTAACCAATCATTCCAGCGGACCCGCTAAAGCGGGCAACTGAACTCAAGCGTTAGTCGGATCAGATTGATCTTCCCCACGCTCTGCTTGGGAATGCAGCCCTAGACGCTCAGCGTCCGCTTGTATGTCGTGGCGCATATGCATCCGCTGGCTACGCAGAGCGTCATGGGCTTCCTCCCCACGCGGAGTGTGGGAGCCATAGGTGAGATCGCTTCCCTTAGCCTCACTCGCTGCCTTCGCGCACCACCCGCCAAATCGTGTTGGCCAGATCATCCGCCACGATCAGTGCGCCGCGTGGATCGACCGTCACGCCAACCGGGCGGCCACGGGTCTTGCCGTCTTCGGTGCGAAAGCCGGTGACGAAGTCGATGGGGTCGCCTGCAGGGCGGCCGTTCTCGAATGGCACGAAGATCACCTTGTAGCCCACCGGGTTCTTGCGGTTCCAGCTGCCGTGCTCGCCGACGAATACGCCGTCGGCATATTGCTCGCCCATCACTTCGCTGGAGAAGTCCAGGCCCAGTGCCGCGACGTGGGCGCCGAGGGCGTAGTCCGGGGCGATGGCGCTGGCGACCTTGTCCGGGTCCTGTGGCTTCACCCGCGGGTCGACGTGCTGGCCGAAGTAGCTGTAGGGCCAGCCGTAGAAGCCGCCTTCCTGCACCGAGGTGAGGTAGTCGGGCACCAGGTCTTCGCCCAGTTCGTCACGTTCGTTGACCACTGCCCACAAAGTGCCGGTGCCCGGTTGGATGGCCAGTGCGGTGGGGTTGCGCAGGCCGGTGGCGTAGGGCTTGTAGGCGCCGGTTTCGGCGTCCACCTGCCAGACCATGGCGCGGTCGACTTCGGCCTCCATGCCACGTTCGGTGATGTTGCTGTTGGAGCCGATACCGACGTACAGGTAGCGGCCGTCTTCGCTGATGGTCAGCGCCTTGGTCCAGTGGTGATTGATCTCCGACGGCAGGTCGGCGACCTTGCTTGGCGGGCTGCTGGCCTTGGTCTGGCCTTCCTCGTAGTCAAAGCGCACCAGCTAGTCCTGGTTGGCCACGTACAGGTTGCCTTCGTGCAGAGCCAGGCCGTAGGGCGCGTTGAGGTCTTCGGCGAACACCGTCTGCAGCTCGTAGCTGCCATCACCATCGGCGTCGCGTAGCAGGGTCAGGCGGTTGCCGCTCTCCACCGAGGTGTTGCCGCGTGCCTTGATCACGCCGGCGATCACGTCCTTGGGTTTGAGCTTGGCCGCGTTACCGCCACGGCCTTCGGCAACGAGGATGTCGCCATTGGGCAGCACCAGGGTTTGCCGGGGGATCTTCAGGTCGGTGGCGATGGCGGTGACGCTGAAGCCTTCGGGCACGGTGGGTCGTTGATCGCCCCAGGGCGTCGGTTCGGCAATGGTCATGCTCGGCAGGATGCCGCGTTCGGGCTCGGGCAAGTCCGGCTGGGCGCCGTAGAACTGCTGGTTGCTGCCGGGCTCTTCGCCGCAGGCGGCCAGCAGCAGGGCGAGGGGCAGGGCGGTCAATGCTAGGTGCGTTTTCATCGGGCATCTCCTGTGCGTGGCTGGGCCATGCCGACCCAGGTGGCGGTAACGGCCAGCAAGGTGACGACCACCGACAAGGCCAGGCCCATGGGCATCACAGCCCAGGCGTCCTTGGCGTGCTCCAGCGCATTGATGAAGCCCAGCACCCAGGTAACCAGGAGCAGCAGGAAGTAGGTGAGTGGGCGCGGATTGCGTCGACGAAATAGCCCGACCAGGGCGAACAGCATCGCCAGGCCGGCGAATACCAGGGCGCCGGCGATCAGCCAGGAGGCGAAGTTGCTCCATTGGATCTGGTAGCTGCGGTAGTAGGCGATATCAGCCATCAGGGCGCCGAGAAACAGCGGCACCTGGCCGCACAGCAGGGTGGCGTGCAAGGGGCTGAGGATGTTGGGGTAGACGTGTGGAGTTGCAGTGGTGGTGGTCACGGCAGATCCCTCTTGGGTCGATGACTGATGGCGGCTCACTCGCAGTGGCCTCGATCCGACTGTTCCTAAAAAGGGATTGCCTTGTGCCGGCATGGTTCAGGTTGTTTTGCTGTCAGGCGGGAAGGCGACCGAGGTAGGGGGCGAAGGGCTTGTATGAACCGTAGGAGCGGCTTTAGCCGCGATGTTCATGATCGCTTCGCGGCTGAAACGGAATGCCGCCCAGCCGCTCCTACGGGGTGTTGCTGTTCTTGCTGGATCGGACTCAGTCCCAACCCTTGGGACATTGCACGCAGCCGGGCATGTTGGCGTCCTGAAAGTTGCCGAAGCGGGTGCGTGCGCCGGTGAGGTTGGCGTTTTCCAGGTTGGAGCCGCCGAGCTTCACTTCCTGCAGGTTGGCATCCTCAAGGTGTGCGCCCTTGAGGTCGGCCTTGCTCAGCCAGGTCATTTCCAGGTTGGCGGCCTGCAGTTGCACGTTGTGCAGCTTGGCGCCCGCTAGGCGGGCGAACTCCAGGTTGGCGGCGCGCATGTCGGCGCCTTCGAATTGCGCGGCCTGGGCGAACAGACCCCAGCCGCCGATGGCGACCAGGCTGGCGCCGGAGAGGTCGGCCAGGCGCAGGTTGCTCTGTTGCAGGCTGGCGCGGTTGAGGTTGGCACCGCGCAGCTTGGCCTTTTCCAGAATGGCCAGGTCGAGGTTGACGTGACGCAGGTCGGCACCGGAGAGGTCCGCGCCGGACAGGTCCATGCGGCGCATGTCCAGATTGCGCAGGTCGGCGCCACGCAGGTTGGCGTTGGGGCATTTGCTGTCGGGTTCGATGCGGCAGCCGTTGATCTGCAGTACGCCGTTGTTCTCGGTTTCGGCGCCGATGGCATGGCTGCCGATTACCAGCAGCAGGACCGGGATAAGCAGGGGCAAGTAGTTCATGGCGAGTCCTCGGGGTGATTGCCTGATTCGCTTCGCGGCTGAAGCGGAATGCCGCCCAGCGGTACCTACGGGAAGACGACACTGCGTCTCGGGTAGGGTGCGCCGTGCGCACCGCAGGTGAATGCGATGGTCCAGGTGAAGATGCAAAAGGCCGGTGCGCATGGCGCACCCTACGGTGCGCCATGCGTGAGCCTTTAGCGTTTGGCGGTGGTCTTGTCCCAGCTCGGCAGCTTGAACACCCAGAAGGAACCACCCTGGGCGACCGGTTTGGTCAGGTCGGCCATGTCGCCGCCCCACAGCGGTACGGCGCCGCCGTAGCCGGCGGTCACGCCGATGTACTGCTCACCGTCCTGTTCCCAGGTGACGGGCGGGGAGATGATCCCGGTGCCAACCTGGAACTTCCAAAGCTCCTTGCCGTTCTTGGCATCGAAGGCCTTGAAGTAGCCGTCGCCGGTGCCGGTGAACACCAGGTTGCCCTTGGTGGCCAGTACGCCGGCCCACAGCGGCAGACGCTCCTTGTGTTCCCAGGCGACCTTGCCGGTGGTCGGGTTCATCGCCCGCAGGATGCCGACGTGGTCGTCGTACAGGCGCTTGATGCGAAAGCCCATGCCCAGGTAGGCGGAGCCTTTCTTGTAGTGCGCTTCCTCGGCCCAGTAGTCCTCTTTCCAGTGATTCGCCGGCACGTAGAACAGGCCAGTGTCCTGGCTGTAGGCCATGGGGTTCCAGTTCTTGCCGCCGAGGAAGGGCGGGGAGACTTCGACCACTTGACCCTTGGTTTCGCCGGCCTTGGGCTTCGGCGGGCGCTGACCTTCGTTCTCGACCGGGCGACCGGTTTCCAGATCGATATGGCTGGCCCAGGTGATCTTGTCGACGAAGGGGAAGGCATTCTTCAGCTTGCCGTTGGCGCGGTCGACCACGTAGAAGAAGCCGTTGCGGTCGGCGTGGGCGGTGGCCTTGGTGACCTTGCCGTCCTTGTCCTTGTAGTCGAAAAGTACCAGCTCGTTGTTGCCGGAGAAGTCCCAGGCATCGTTCGGGGTGTGCTGGTAGAACCACTTCACTTCGCCGGTGGTGGGGTCGACGCCGACCTGGCCGGAAGTGTACAGGCTGTCGTAGTCCTTGGGATTGCCGCCGTCTGCGGTGCGTGCCCAGCCGTTCCACGGGGCCGGGTTGCCGGCGCCGATGATGATGGTGTTGGTCTCGGCATCGAAACTGGCGCTCTGCCACGGCGCGCCGCCGCCCTGGCTCCAGGCTTCCTTCTTGCCGGTCGGGTGGTTGGGATCATCCGGCCAGCTCGGCGCCTTGACGTCGCCGGTCGGGGTGCTGTCCTTGCCATTCAGGCGGCCCATGTGGCCTTCGACGAAGGGGCGCATCCAGACTTCCTCACCGGTATCCGGGTCGCGGGCGAACAGCTTGCCGACCACGCCGAACTCGTCACCGGAGCTGCCGTGGATGACCAGTACCTTGCCGGTCTTGCCATCTTTGACGATGGTCGGCGCGCCGGTCATGGTGTAGCCGGCGGAGTGATCGCCGAATTTCTTGTTCCAGACCACCTTGCCGGTGTCCTTGTTCAGCGCCACGACGCGGGCGTCGAGGGTGCCGAAATAGATCTTGTCGCCATAGATGGCGGCGCCGCGATTGACCACGTCGCAGCACGGGCGGATGTCGTCGGGCAGGCGATGGCTGTAGGTCCACAGGCGCTTGCCGGTCTTGGCGTCGAGGGCGAAGACGCGCGAGTACGAACCGGTCACGTAGACCACGCCGTCGTGGATGATGGCCTGGGACTCCTGGCCGCGCTGCTTCTCGTCACCGAAGGAATAGCTCCAGGCCGGGGTCAGCTTGAACACGTTGTCGGCGTTCACCTGGGCCAAGGGGCTCCAGCGCTGGGCATTGGTGCCCATGCCGTACTGCAGCACGTTGCTGGTGGTGCGGTGGTCGTTGGCAATGTCTTCCCAGGTGACCGGCTTGGCCAACGCGGCCTGGCCCAGCGCCAGGCCGCCGGCCAGCATCAGGGCGAGCGCCAGGGGGCGCGGGGTGCTGGGTAGGTTTCTTGTTGTCATGGTTGTCCTTCCCGTTGAAGAAAGTGATCGCCGCAGTGGCAAGTCGATGGTGGTACCCGGCCACCTTTGCGCCTACGGAAAAACTCCCGCCTTCACCGGGAGTATTTCCCGGTCGGGGCATGACTTGGCCTTGCTGCCAAGGCATCGCCAACACTCCCTCACAAGCCCTACTACCAAGGGACTAGAACGCGACCACCAAAGCAGCATTCGGCACCTTGCGCGGCCTTTCTAAGATGGCCCCACAAGCTCCGTATGAGCTGTCTTGCGTGCATTCGATGAGGTCCTAGCCATGAACAAGAAACTCAATTCCACCCTGGCCCTGGTATTGCTGGCAGCCTCGACCCAGCTCTGGGCGCATGGCGATGTGGTGCCGCAGGCGGTCAATACCGACGGTCTTGAACCCCTGGGTGAAGAGTGGCTGGAGGAGAATCCCTATCGCGACAATCCGCGCGCCATCGAAATTGGCTCCTCGGCCTACAACCAGAACTGCGCCGCCTGCCATGGCCTGGAAGCCAAATCCGGCGGTATCGCCCCGGATCTGCGTCTGCTGGAGCTGGGCGCCAGTGGTGACGAGTGGTTCAAGGAGCGGGTAATCAACGGCGCGGTGCGCGATGGCCGCGTGTACATGCCGAAGATGGCCGACTTCCTTAGCCAGGAAGCATTGTGGGCGGTGCGTACCTATCTGGAGAGCGTGCACGTCGAGGAGTAATTCATGCGCCTGCTGATCCTCCTGTTTGGCCTGCTGCTAGGCCTGGGCATTGCCCAGGCGCAGGTGCGCGACTTCGACCGCATCACCGAGTCGGGCATCCTGCGCGTGGCGCTGTACCAGAATTTCCCACCCTACAGTTACGAGCAGGACGGTCAGCCGCGTGGCGTCGACTACGAGCTGGCCAAGGCGCTGGCCGAAGGGCTTGGGCTGAAGCTGGACGTGATGTGGGCGCCGCCGGGTGAAAAACTCGACGACGACCTGCGCGACTACATCTGGCGTGGTCGGGTGACCGCGCAGGGCCAACTGGCCGATGTGATGTTGCGTGTGCCATACGACCGCGACTACGCGCAGATGCGCAACGAGCTGGGCGAGTTGGTCAACGAACTCGTCGTGATGTTCGGCCCCTATCAGCGCGAACGTTGGCAACTGGCTTTCGACCGTCGTCGTCTGACCGAAGTGCCGAGCATCGTTGCGTTGCGCCAGCATCCAGTCGGCGTCGAAGTGGAGAGTGTGCCCTCGTTCTACCTGAGTTCGGTGCAGGGCGGCATGCTCAGCCAGGAAACCCGCCATTACCCAACGCCGAAGCTGGCCTTTGCTGCCATGCAGGGTGGTGAAGTGGATGCGGTGATGGCGCTGCGTGGCGAGGTGGACTGGCTGGTGCATGAGGCCGATGACCCGCAGCTGGCGCTGGCCGAGAACGCCTACCCGGACATGGGCCGGCAGATCTGGGAAATCGGCATGGCGGTACACGAAACCAATCGGCAATTGGCCTATGCCCTGGAAGAACAGCTGGAAAACATGATCCTCGACGGCTCACTCGAGCGCCTGTACGCGCGCTACGGGCTGCGCTACGAGAAGCCAGAACAATACCAATAAGAGTCGAGCCGGAGGTGGGCGATGGATTGGCGTAGCCTGATGTTGCTGGCCCTGTTTGCCTGGGCCTGGGAAGCGCGGGCCGCCGCGCCCGATCCGGTCACCTCGGTGATGTGGGACTACTACCACCAGCGTCTGCTCAACGGAGAAGCCTTCGTCTTCGACGACAAGGTTCGCCTTGAGGTGCCTCCATTCGCCGAGGATGCGCGCCAGGTGCCGATCCAGATCGACGCCAGCGCCTATCGCGGCAAGGTCAAGCGCATTCTGGCCTGGGCCGAACTCAACCCTATCCCGCGCATTCTCGACTTCGCTCCCGGCGAGCATCTGGAGCCGAGTCTGGCGATTCGCATCCGTGTCGAGCAGGCCACGCCGATTCGCGCGGCGGTGCTCACCGACGATGGCGTCTGGCATATCGGCTCGGCTCGCGTCGAAGCGGCGGGTGGCGGCTGTACTGCGCCCAGCGTGGTGCGCGCCGAGGCCGGCTGGGAAGAGCGTCTGGGCCAGGTGCTGGGCAAGCGCTTCGTACGCGGTGAGGACAGCCGCCTGCGCCTGCAGGTGTCGCACCCGATGGACAACGGCCTGGTCGGCGGCATTCCCGAGTTCTACATCGAAGAAGCCGAGCTGCGCGGTGCCGATGGCCAGGTGCTGGGGCGCATCGAGTTGTTCCCCGCGGTCAGCGAGAACCCGACGCTGACCTTCGACCTGCGTGACGACCGGCAGGCCGAAGTCTGGCTGCGCGACAACAACGGCAACGAATTCCAGGCCGCGTTCTGAACGCGACCGGCCGGTAGGGTGCGCCGTGCGCACCAACCCCCATCTAGGAGGCCTCCATGCGTTGGGTGCTACTGCTGACCTGCCTGTTCGCCAGTCTGGCGCAGGCGCTCGATTACCATCTGCAACCCCGGCAGATCGCCGACGGCGTCTGGCTGTTGGAGGGCAGCACCGACAACTTCGCTGCGGACAATGGCGGCAATATCGTCAACGTCGGCTTTATCGAAACCGCGGACGGTGTGGTGGTGATCGACACCGGCCCGTCGCGTCGCTATGGCGAGGCGCTGCGCCAGAGCATCGAGAAAACCACCGGCAAAACGGTGCTACATGTGTTGCTGACTCACCATCACCCCGATCATGTGCTGGGCAACCAGGCTTTCGCCGGGGTGCCCATCGCGGCGCTACCCGAGACCACCCGGTTGCTGGCCGAACAGGGCGACGCCATGGCGGAGAACATGTACCGCCTGGTCGGCGACTGGATGCGCGGTACCGAAGTGGTCTTGCCCACCGAGGAGGTGCAGGAAGGCACGCTGGAAATAGGCGGCAGGCGCCTGCAACTGCTGGCGCTACGCGGGCATACCGGTGCCGATCTGGCGATTCTGGATGAGCGCACGGGCGTGCTGTTCGCCGGTGATATCCTGTTCTACCAGCGTGCGTTGACCACCCCGAACAGCCCGGGGCTGGACGTGTGGCTGGCCGACCTGGATCGGCTCGAAGCAATGCCATGGAAGCAGATCGTGCCCGGCCATGGGCCGGTGACTAAGGACGCGGCGCCCTTTGCGCAGATGCGCGATTACCTGGGCTGGCTCGACGACTTGCTGCGCCAGGGAGCGGAGCAGGGCGCGGAGATGAACGAATTGATCCGCGCGCCGATCCCTGAGCGCTTTGCCCAGGTCAACCTGAGTCGTTACGAGCTGATCCGCAGCGTCAGCCACCTCTACCCGCACTACGAGCGCAACGCCATGGTGCGGGTGGATCGCCAGGATTAGAGACTTGCGGAGTCATCGGTGCGCATGGCGCACCCTACGCGAACGTCGTCTCGGCTTGGTAGGGTGCGCCGCGCGCACCAGCTTGTGCTGGAAATACCCTGTGGGAGGGGCTTTAGCCGCGACCCGCGAATGAAGACGTCGCCGCTGAAGCGCCTCCCGCAGTACGTCTGGGCCTAAAGCTCTTCGTCATCACGAATCAGCACGTAATGGCGACCATGCTCGGTTTCTTCGTGGTCGTAGACGTAATACATCACCACTTCGCCCAGGCTGGACTGCACGGCCACGTAGTCACCGCTGTCGGGCATGAAGAATTCCCGGGTGGCCGGCTTGGCCAGGCATTCGATATGGGCGCTGACGAAGTGGGTGGGGTCTTCCTCGCCGTAGTAGTCCTCGCGCTGGTGCGCGTCCCAGTCCTGCGGCGGCTCGAAGGCGCCGGTGATCAGCACCTTGCCGTCACCCAAGTCCTGCTCTTCGGCATCCGGGTCCTGCTCGTCGGGGCGATAGACCGTGCAGTCCAGTGCATCGGGATGGTTGAGAATTTCCTGGCGAGGATGGGGCACGGGCGTCTCCGATCAGAATGTGCGGGCGGCCAAGTGTCGGGCAAAGCCAGGGCCGCCGCAATCGCCATGATCATGGCCTGTGGAGCAGGTATTGCTACCAAGGAACGAGGAAAATCGGCTGGGGGTGTAATTGTTGGGTGGCCTGGGTGAGCCAAGAATTCGCGGCAGACCGGGAAAATTTCCCGGCAATAACAATGAACCCGCAGAGGTAGCCGCAATGAAACACGCCGGTCTTCGCCAGCCTTTCCTCCTCACCGCACTCTGTGCCGCCATGCTGTTGCCGTCCGCCGCCGCGCTGGCGGTCACCGACGCCGAGATTCTCAAGGACGCCACCACCACCGACGAGATCGTCACCAACGGTCTCGGTCTGCAGGGCCAGCGCTACAGCCCGCTGAACATCCTCAACGAGCAGAACGTCAAGGAACTGCGCCCGGTCTGGACCATGTCCTTCGGTGGCGAGAAGCAGCGCGGCCAGCAGGCGCAGCCGCTGATCAAGGACGGCGTGATGTACGTCACCGCCTCCTACTCGCGGGTATTCGCCGTCGATGCGCGCACTGGTCGTGAGCTGTGGCAGTACGAAGCACGTCTGCCTGACGACATCCGCCCTTGCTGCGACGTGATCAACCGCGGCGTCGCCCTGTACGACGACCTGGTGATCTTCGGCACCCTCGACGCCAAGCTGGTGGCGCTGAACAAGGACACCGGCAAGGTGGTGTGGCGCAAGAACGTCGCCGATCACAAGGCGGGTTACTCCATCACCGCGGCGCCGCTGGTGGTGGGCGGCAAGCTGATCACAGGCGTTTCCGGTGGCGAATTCGGCGTGGTCGGCAAGATCGAAGCCTACGATCCGAAGAATGGCGAGCTGCTCTGGAGCCGCCCGACCGTCGAAGGTCACATGGGCTACGTCTACAAGGACGGCAAGGCCGTCGAGAATGGTATCAGTGGTGGCGAGGCCGGCAAGACCTGGCCGGGCGATCTGTGGAAGACTGGCGGCGCCGCGCCCTGGTTGGGCGGCTACTATGACGCCGACACCAACCTGCTGTTCTTCGGTACCGGCAACCCGGCGCCGTGGAACTCGCACCTGCGTCCTGGCGACAACCTCTACTCGTCCTCGCGCCTGGCGCTGAACCCGGACGACGGCAGCATCAAGTGGCACTTCCAGACCACCCCGCATGACGGCTGGGACTTCGACGGCGTCAACGAGCTGATCTCCTTCGACTACCAGGAAGGCGGCAAGACCGTGAAGGCAGCTGCGACCGCCGACCGTAACGGCTTCTTCTACGTGCTCGACCGCACCAACGGCAAGTTCATCCGTGGCTTCCCCTTCGTCGACAAGATCACCTGGGCCAAGGGGCTGGACAAGAATGGTCGGCCGATCTACGACGACAGCAACCGTCCGGGCTCGCCGAGCGCGAAGGAGAAGGGCAGCAGCGTGTTCTCCGCACCGGCTTTCCTCGGCGCCAAGAACTGGATGCCCATGGCCTACAGCCAGGACACCGGTCTGTTCTACGTGCCGTCCAACGAGTGGGGCATGGACATCTGGAACGAGGACATCGCCTACAAGAAGGGCGCCGCCTACCTGGGTGCCGGCTTCACCATCAAGCCGCTCAACGAGGAGTACATCGGTGTGCTGCGCGCCATCGATCCGAAGACCGGCAAGGAAGTATGGCGCCACAAGAACTACGCGCCGCTGTGGGGCGGGGTGCTGACCACCAAGGGCAACCTGGTGTTCACCGGCAACCCGGAAGGCTACCTGCAGGCGTTCAATGCCAAGACTGGCGAGAAGGTCTGGGAGTTCCAGACCGGCTCGGGCGTGATCGGCTCGCCCGTGACCTGGGAAATGGACGGCGAGCAGTACGTCTCCGTTCTGTCCGGCTGGGGCGGTGCGGTACCGCTGTGGGGCGGTGAGGTGGCCAAACGGGTCAAGAATCTGAACCAGGGCGGCATGCTGTGGACCTTCAAGCTGCCGAAGGAGCTGGTGGCCAAGCGCTGATCGGTTGATGTGGCAGACGATGGCCGGACTCTGTCCGGCCATCGTCGTTTCTGGCGTCTGGCTGCCAGCGCCGAGCCGCTGCGAAATGCCACGGGCGAAATTTCCTGGTTTGGAACGCAAGACCAGGCCAACGGGTCTAGCCTTTAGCTTCCATAGCCTCGTACCTCGCTGCCAAAGGCCCGTGCCAGACCGCTCTACTACCAAATGACTAGGTGATCTATGCCATGGGTGCATACCGAGGTTTCTGGGGGCTTCCTAAGATCGAACCATGACTCGCTTCCCCGATTGGCAGCGGGCTCCGACAACAAGAGAGGTCAGCATCATGATTTACGCGAAACCGGGTACCGCAGGCGCCGTCGTCACCCTCAAACCACGCTACGGCAACTATATCGGCGGTGAGTTCGTTGCTCCGCTCAGCGGCCAGTACTTCAGCAACACCAGCCCGGTCGATGGCTCGGTGATCGCCGAATTCCCCCGTTCCAACGCTGCGGACATCGACAAGGCGCTGGATGCTGCCCACGCTGCGGCCGATGCCTGGGGGCGCACCAGCGTGCAGGAGCGCTCGCACATCCTGCTGAAGATCGCCGACCGCATCGAAGCCAACCTCGA
>NZ_FOXK01000026.1 GCF_900115695.1 Ectopseudomonas toyotomiensis | reverse complement strand
TGAGCCACATGCCCAGCGGACGATGCGAGAGCTGGTTGAGCAGCTGACAGCCGCCCGCGAGAACCGTGAGCGGCAAAGTCGATACCAAGCAACGGGGCGTGATGACTGAAGCCCAGCTCGTTGCGCAGATCCTGCCAGGCCTTGGCCTTCAGCTTCTGCCCAACAAGTTGGCCGGCGCCGAGCAGCATCAGGCGATCGATCAGCTTTGCGGTACCGGCGCTGGCCGGCGTGCGATCGACGAACACCAGGGCCTGCTGGCGGGCTTCGGCCAGGTGTGCGGCGATGGCCGGGCCATCACCAGGTGCGCAGGCGATCAGCGCGTTTAGCGCGGCGCGCCAGGCGTCCATGGGGTGTGGAGTTAGCTCGATCTCTTCGAGCGCAATTTGCGGCTGATCGGACATGGCGGTGTCCCTCGCTGCTGTTGTGGTTGGGGGGGGTTAGGCGGCCACGGCTTCGCCGGCCTTGAGGCCTAGGGCAACGGCGATGTCATGCGACTGGCCGTAGTTGCCCTTGGAGAAGCCGTTGAGCACTTGGTAAACGGCGCCGGGCGGGAATTTGTTGTCTTCGGCCCACTTGTTGACGGTCAGGCCCTTGGCGCGGAACTCGGCCTTTACTTGGTCGACGGTCTTGGGTTTTTGCTGGGTTGCCATGGCGGTGGCTCCTCGGCGGATGTTTGAAGGTTTTTAAAAATGTTTGTTGTTTGTGGGGTTCATGATGGTACGCAAATGCGTACCTGTCAATAAGGATTGGTACGCCTATGAGTTCTATCGGCGAGCGTCTGCGAGAGGAACGTGAGCGGCTGGGTTTCAACCAAACGGCGTTTGGGGCGATTGGTGGAGTCCAGAAGCAGGCGCAACTGAAATACGAGAAGGGAGAGCGCCAGCCTGATGCTGGTTACCTAGAGGCAGTGGCTAGGGTTAGTGCTGATATCCAGTACATCGTTACGGGGGAGCGCTGCCCTGGATCGCTGACCCCTGACGAAAATGACCTTCTGACTCACTTCCGTGAGGCTCCCCTCGCGGTAAAGGCCGCAATGCTTGCTGCTGGTAAGGCTGGAGTGTCCACGGCGCAGAACGTAGCCACTGTCAGGAAGGGTGTTTCTCAACAGTTCAATGGTCCGGTGGGGTCTGTCACCAGCGGCGATGTCGTGAACCAGAGGAAGTCGAAGGAATGAGCGAACAGCAGTTCAATGGGGCGGTGGAGCAGGTCGCAGCGGGCGATATCAAGAATTTCATCGAGGCCCCCAAGGTCGAGAAGGAGTACCTGTCATCTGCTCAGCGACAGGCACTGAATGCCCTCGTCGCGGAGGTCAGTGTCGAGTGCGAGGTCGAAGCGAGAATCCTCTGGCGTGAAGTAGTGCATGCCCGAGTTGGGGTGGAGCGCATTGGCGAGATCCTCAAGGAGAAGTACCTGGAAGCTCAGGATTCGCTGGTCTGCTATCGCGATAACTACCGCAGGGAAATACGCACGCGCACGCTCATCGCCGAGTTGGACCAGGCCGCGGCTGAGCGCGGCCTGGCCAAGCAGCTTGCGCGCTACTGCCTGCGCGAGTTCGGTGAGCAGTCTTTGGCCGGGCTGAGCATCAAGCAGCTGACTCAGGCGCTACGCTACGTCGACGAGTACCAGCCACCGGCGCCGTTGGTGGCACCACTGTCCGTGGCGGGCTTTCGGATGCTTGCCGTGCGGCACCCCTGGCACTTCACTGCGGTGTTTGCGGTGGGTGCATTGCTTGGGAAGGTGTTTTAGCCAATATCTAGCGGCGAATGATGACTATGGAGGTCGATGATGCGCCTGATTGTGGTTTGTTTGTTGGTGGCGGTTTTAGCTGGTTGTGCGTCGAGTGGCCGGAATTTCAATGCTCAAAATCTGGCGCAGCTTGAACCAGGACGTACAACCTTCGATCAGACGCGTCAGCTCTTGGGGGCTCCTCCTGTGCAGACGGTACTGGCCCCTAGCGGTAATAGCGTGAGCTATTGGCGCTTCATTCGTGTCAATGGATTCTCGGGTAATACCAGCATCACGGAGGCCGGATTGGTGTTCACACCTGGTGGCACCTTTGTGCGGATTCTGCAGCTGCAGAACATTGATCTGTCTCAGGCTGATCGGCACCGGCTGATGGTGCTTCCTGCAGCGAGTTCCAGTTCCGTGCCAGCTTCTCAGGCTCAGCCGGGCGTATCTCGTGAACAGCAGCTGCAAGAGCTGCAGAACACCCAGGGTCTGAGCTACGACGAGTATCAGCGGCGGTACAAGGCGATCAACGGCCAGTGAGATGCCAGTAATTAGGAGTGATCAATGGACATGAAGCAGCAACTGGACAAGATGTTTGAAGAGCGCGAAGCCAGGCAGCGGGCGAAGAAGGATGAAGCGGATACCAAGGCATCGGCTGAGTCCGCCCGCCGCAATGCCTGGCTGACGTTCATCAATACAACCCTTGAACCGGCCTTGAAGGACTTCGCCCGCACCCTTACAGCTAAGGGCGTGGAGGTAGAAACCGGCATCGATAACGTTTCCCCAGTCGTGGGTGGCTGGGTTTCTATGCTGGTTGCCAGCACAGATCGTTCTGTAAAGTGGCAGGCCTCTTCGCTGAGGATTGCTTGCCTGGACACGATTAAGTTCACTGGCGAGGTATGGGGTAGGAAAAGCAAGACACCTTTCAGCCACGCGCCGGTAAAAGGTTCGATTGAATATGCCAACAGGGAAATGGTCGAGAGCCAGCTATTGGCTTTTGCTGAGAAGGTTATTAGAGCGGCCGAGTAGGTCGATCCGCTATTGAAACAAGGGCGCTGCAACGGCGCCTTTTGTGTTTTTCGGCTAGCCGAAAAGACCCCCCGCGCGCGCGAGGCGAAGCTGTGATCTCTCCCCCGGTCGGACTGCCGGTATGAGCACAGCAACAGGCCATGGAATGGCCGAACTCGGAGCGCAATCATGTCTCAAGCCTGCAAGCCCAAGCGCCGTCTGCCGCGCATGACGGTCCTGGCCGTCATCTCCCTGATGTTGCTGGTCGCAATCTGGTTCGTGCGACCGGAACAGCTACAGGTTGTGTTGTACAAGATCAGCCTGGTCACCATCGGCGGTGTGCTGGGGTACTGGGTTGACTACGCCATTTTCTACGGCGAGGCATGCCCCCAGGAGCATGACAACTTCATCGATCACGGCTTGGCCTGGCTACGTAAGGCGCTGATCGTGCTGGCGTGCATCCTCGGCCTGACGCTGGGGCTCTGATCATGGGCACCCCGCAGATTATCTGGTTGCTGCTAGCAGCCATTGGCCTTGGTGCCGCTCTGGTGAGCCACGGAAAGCCCATCAAAGTATCGGCCTCGATCTATTTCGTCCGTGTTTTTGTCGTAGGCCTGTTGCTGGTTTGGGGCGGATTCTTCAGCCAGGCAGATGCCGCCAGCATTCCAACCGCTGCAGAGCAGCACCGCCGCACACTGGTACGCGCCGCCCATGCCGAGTGGGGCCTGGGCGCCCCTGTGGCGACGTTCGCCGCGCAGGTTCACCAGGAGAGCGCCTGGCGCTCCAATGCCCGCTCGCCGGTCGGCGCCGAAGGCCTGGCGCAGTTCATGCCCGCAACTGCCGATTGGATGGCCGAGATCTACCCGCGCAGCGTGGGCCCGGCGCAGCCGTACAACCCTGGCTGGGCGCTGCGCGCCATGGTGGCATTCGACCGCTGGCTGTACGAGCGCAACCAGGCCGTGAGCGAGTGTGACCGCTGGGCCTTTGTGCTGGCCGGCTACAACGGTGGCAATGGCTGGGTGAATCGTGACCGTAGGCTGGCTTCGGCTAAGGGTGCCGACCCGCTGGCCTGGTTCGATTCCGTCGAGCGGCACAACGCTGGCCGCTCGGCTGCCAACTTCCGCGAGAACCGCCATTACCCGCGCGCCATCCTGCTGCGCTGGGAGCCCATGTATGCGGCTGCCGGCTGGGGGCCTGGCGTGTGCGCCGACAGGTATAGCCGCCATGAAGATCCCAACGCTGTTTCTGCTCGCCACGTTGACCACCAGTTCGCCTGCCGCTTGCTCCCGGAACTGGCTGGCTGCCGCAGACCTGAACGTATCGCCACCGCCCCGAGTTCGCCCGGCCCAGCTCTGGCCACCCGAACGCGCGGACAAACGACCACCCATGCCGCGCTGGTTGCGGCGCCGGCTCAAGCGTAAGGGGCGGTAATGAATAACGTCATCGGCTGGATCGCTGACCACTGGTATGTGCCGATCTTCGTGGCACTGATGTACCTGATGTGGGCCTACGGCGAAAGCCAGTACGACCTGGGGCACAGCACCGCCCAGGCCAAGGGCGACAAGGCCCTGGCTGACCTGCGCGAAGAGCACCAGAAACTACGCGCCGACGCCGCCGAACAGAACCTGGTGCTCTACCGCCAGCAGGTGGAGCGCGCCAACCAGGCCGAGCTGGTGTTCCTGGATGCTCAGGACGAGATCGGCCGGCTCAAGCAGCAACTCACACAGGAGCGCATCAACCGTGTCTCGACTCAATACGCCCCGGCGCGCGGCGCTGCCCCTGTGGCTGCTCCTCGCTTCGTTGTCACTTGTGGCTGGCTGCGCGACTTCAACGCAGCGCTTGGAGCCACTGCCCCAGCTCCAGCCGGCTGCCGAGCCTACGCCGGCTCTCAAGAAGCGGCCTGGCCCGCCCCCGGCTCTGACGCCGAACTACTGGAAAGCGGCGTTACCGCAGCGGACATCCTGGCCCATGCGCGTGACTACGGCGCTTGGGCGCTCGCCAACCTTGCGCAGCTGAACGCGCTGATCGACCTACACGACAAGGACAAGCCCTGATGGACTTTGACTACCTGCTGCGCCTCGGCCAGTTCCTGTTCACCGTGGTGGTGGGCCTGTTTTCGTACATGTCGGCACGCAAGGCCAGCTCCAAGGTAGAGGCCGAAGCATTGGCCACCCGCCTGACCGGGCAGGACAACCGCCTGCTGGTCCTGGAGCAGCAGATGAAGCATCTGCCCAGGAGCGAACAACTCACCGAGCTGGCCGAGAAGCTGGCCGAGCTGGGTGGCGACATGAAGGGCATCAAGTCCGACGTGGCAGGCATCAACCGCTCCCTCGACCCGCTTAATCGCTCGGTCGATCGCCTTAACGATTACCTCCTACACAGCAAGTGAGGCTGCGATGATCAACCAACCTTTCGCCGATTTTCTGCGCCAGGATCAGCGCCTGGTGATGCTGCGCATCCTCTCTGAGCTGCCGCAGTACCGTTCCAACTCCTCGGTGATCGCCAACCTGCTGGGCCAGTTCGGGCACCACCCGAGCCGCGACCAGGTTAAGGGTGATCTGGTTTGGCTTGGCGAACAGGGCCTGGTGT
>NZ_FOXK01000027.1 GCF_900115695.1 Ectopseudomonas toyotomiensis | reverse complement strand
TTCCAACCGTCTTTTTCGACGAAGGCGCCGCCGATTTCCAAGAAGGCGAAAACAAAGCGCTCGGCAGCCAGCTTGACTAATGCGCGGATCACATCGCCATCCGCATCGCTCAGGCGATCATCGTGACTGCTCCAGAACTCATTGATCTCGGTGGCGCGCTCTGTGGTGAGGATGTCGAGGTCAACTTCCAGTGTGATCGACCAGTCCTTCCAGTCGTCGCTCAGGGTGAATTTCTGCAGGTTGGCCATGGCTCACACCTCCGCAATGATGTCCGCCGACAGGCGGGTGGCGCCGACCAGGGCGGCCTGGTTGAAGGCGGCGGCCAGCATGTTGTGCACGGCCAGTGGGTACAGCACCGAGCCGTTCTCCTTGGAGCCGGTGCCGGTTAGCTTGCTGCGCAGGGCTTCGATGGCCGGTTCGTCCATCACCTCTTCCAGCGGCTTGTTGACCAGCTTGAAGCGGTGCTTGAGGTAGTCGCCCAGGTGCTGGTCGAGCGGGTTGAGCTTCACCACCTCGCAGCGCTGCACCACCTCGCGCACGTCGGCGCGCTTCTCGCTGAGTTTGTTGGCCAGCTCGGTCTGGCCGATCAGCACGATGCTGAGCAGCTTCTCGAAGCCGTCCTCCAGCTCGAAGAAGCGCTTGAGGTGCTTGAGCGTCGGTACCGGGATGGCGTGGGCCTCCTCGATCACCAGGACGTGGCGGTTGCCCATGCGGTGCGACTCGCGCAGCACGTTGTGCACGGCGCGGTACCGGGCATCCAGGCCGCGCGGCATCTTGCTGCCGGGGCTCACGGTGGCCAGGATCGCCTCGCAGATGTGCATGGCCTTGAGGGTCTTGCCCTTGAAGTCGTCGTCTTCCATGCCGATGACGTAGGGCTCGATGACGATCACCGGCTTGTCTTCAGTGCGCAGGCGTTCGTGCAGATCCTTGCGGATGGTGGACTTACCCGAGCCGGACTCGCCCAGGATCGCCAGGAACACGCCGTAGCGCGTGACCTGGTAGAGGCTTTCGCGCACGTAGCGGATATCCGGCGAAACGAACAGATCAGCGCTGGTGCGCGGGTCTGCGAACGGGTCGCCGAACATGCCGAAGTGCTGGCGTGCCTGCTGTGTGAGTTTGGTTGCGCGTAGTAGCATTGTGTCGGGCTCCTCGATTGGCTTCTTGGAATTGCGGTGCTCAGGCCGTTGGGCGTTGCAGCGCCCAGCGGCCACCTTGGTGTTCTGCTCCTGGTTCTCCTCCTCTTCGAAAATGCCCACCAGCTGCATGCCGGTGACGTTGAAGCTCTCCAGCCAGGCGACGATGCGGGTCTTCAGGTCGTCCTGGTGGATGGTCTTGGGCCACATGCTGTGGTTGATCAGCTGGGAAATGGTCGGGCGGCTCAGGCCCAGGTCTCGGGCCAGGTCGGCCTGGCCCAGGTTGTGGTAGCGCAGCAGTGCTTTGAGCTTGAGCATCACGCACCTCCTACGACGGAAAGGGTTGGTCGGCGGGTGAAGGCGGCGCGCAGGCTGGCCTCGACGCTGTCGAGGGCTTCTTCCTGAATGCCGGCCGGGTGGTGCTGGCTAAGCCAGGCGTAGTGCTCCGGGCTCCAGTCGGTGAAGCGCGCCTGCAGGCGTTTGGCGGCGGCGAAGATGCTGAGCGGTGGCGCGACGACGGTGGGTGCTGCCAGTTCGTGCTCGGTGCCACGGCGCGGCATGAAGGTGGGCAGCTGGGCATCGTCGATGTGCTTGTAGGGCTGCAGCTGGCCACCGAACGGGATGGCTTTGGCCTTGCGGGCCGCTGCCACGTCTTCCTCGGTTTCGGCGCCCATGGCCAGCTTGGCGGCCTCCTTGCGTGCCACCTGGGCCGGGGTGTCGGCCATGCGCTTGAAGGCTTCGCCGATCACCGGGGCGGTTACGTCGAAGCCCAGCTCGTTGCGGGCGACCACCGGCACGACGTAGTACACCTCATGGCCGTGGGCATCGACGGTCACCACCTGGGCGGCCTGATCGTTCCAGGGGTTGCGGGTGACCATGATCTTGTCGCCGACCATGACATCCGGCACCACCGATACATCGAACTCGCGGCCCTGGAAGCTGACGCGCATCTTGGTGTTGACCTTGCGGCTCTCGGGCTCGGCCACGGCCAGCTGGCGGCATACTTCGACGCTGGGCACCTTGATCAGCTGTTCCTGGCGGATGGTCAGCCACACGTCGGTGCGCGACTTGCCGTGGCGGCTGTGCTTGGCGGTGGCGTTGAAGTGCATGCGCCACTTGGCTGCCAGGGCGTTCAGCTCGTCCAGGTCAGCCACCGGCTGGAAGCGCAGGCCGGCCTCGAACTTGCGTTCGATGATGTTCCGCGCGTTCTCGACCTGGCCGGTGACGCGGGCGGCGCCCGGTGCGTGGACGATCATCTGAATGCCCAGGCTGCGGCAGAGGTTCTTGGTCATGCCGGCGGTGTTGGCTGAGCCGGGGTCCATCATCAGGCCGAAGGGCCGGCCGTGCATGAGGTCGGCGCCGCCGCGCTCCTGCATGGCGTTGATCAGCACGCTGTTGAGGTTCTCGCCGCTCTCGGCGCCCATCACGTACTGGAGGTAGATCCAGCCGCTGGCGTGGTCGGTGATTTCATACGACCAGACGCGGTCGGCTGCGATGCGCGCGAGGTTCTTGGGCTTGTTCTTGTAGAACTGGTCCGCCTCCATCACGCGCAGGCCGTTGGCGTTCTTCTCGGCGGTTGGCTTGAGGTAGTAGAGAACGCACAGCGAGGCGTCCACCTGCCAGATGTGGTTGGGGTACAGGCTCTGCAGCTCGGTCACCGGCGCCGGGGCCAGCAGCTGGTCAGGGTGCAGCTTGTAGGCATACAGGGCGCGGCTGATGGCGCTGAGCGACATCGGGCGGATCTCGCCGCTGACCTTGTCGATGGCTTCGGCGCGGATCATGCCGCTGGCGCGCAGCGCCTCGACGGCATCACCCAGGGAATAGAGGCGCTTTTCGTTGCGGCGGGCGGACTCGATCAAGGTGGCGCTGATGGTCAGCGCCTCCTCGCGGGTGAGCGCGCTCTGGCCGGCATCAGCGCGGCGTTTACGGGGAGCAGCGGCCACGGTCACTTCCTCCAGTTTGCGGTATAGGGTTGCCAGGCTCAGGCCCAGCTCCTGCGCCGCAGCCCGGCACAGGGCGGTACGCTGGCCGCGCGCTGCGCGTTGCAGCGAGCGGTCCAGGTCGACCAGGCGTTGGGTAATGACGGCGCTCATGGGTTAGGCCTCGGCATCCGTGATGGGCTTGACGCCTTCCTGGTGCATCCAGGAGAAGTCCTCCTCTTCGCCCACCTCGGGCAGCTGGAACTCGGCCTTCAACTCGCCGAGCAGGCGCTGCAGGTGGGCGATCAGCTGGGCCTGGAAGCCGCGGTGGTCGCTGCCGGTCTCGGTCGCGTGCTGCTCCAGGCTCTCGAAGGCGGCGCGCAGCTTGCCGCTGATGTCGGCCTCGGCTTCGAAGGCGATGCCGACTACCTCCTGACGCAGCTCCTTGGCGGCGTCGTCGGCCGACATGGTTTCGATGCGGCGCTTGGCCTTCTCCAGATCCTGCTTGGTGCGATCCAGCTCGGCGCTCTTCTTGCTGAGCACCTCGCCAAGGGCGTCGTAGTCGGCCTGGGTGTCGGTGAGCTTCTTCTGCAGCTCGTCCTTTTCCTTGGTGTGGGTGTGGATCAGCTCTTCGGCTAGGAACTGCACGGCGTCGAGGTTGCCCTGTTTGGAGGCTTCGATCAGGGCGGACTTGGCGTCGTCGGGCAGGCGGCGCCATTGGCGTAGGTCGCGGTAACCGATGCCCATGCGGGTCATGGCTTCAAGGGCTTCCTCGCCAAAGGCGCGGAGGTTCGCGATGTCCTGGTTCGCCTTCTCATCAGAAACGCCCAGCAGGCTGCAGAACTCTTCCCAGGTACCCGAAAAAACCAAACCGTTTGGTGCGGTTTTGCCCTTGATAGCCCTGTAGAGCTTGTTTTCTTTAACGAATGCGAGTTTTGAAGCCCAAACCGTTTGGGAAAACTTGCCAAAGGTTTCGGCCATCTGAGCCTGGCCCAGCAGCTGATTAACTAGGTCGCGTTCTTCGTCCATGCCTTGGGCGATGGCGCCCAGGTTCTGGATGACGTTGACGGCTTCTTCGTTGACCGGGGCGTCCTGTACCAGCTCGGCGCTGGTGGCGGCTTTACGAGGCATTACGCGGCCTCCTGCGTGCGGCTCTCGGCCAGCTGCTGCAGACGCAGGATGGCTTGAAAGCGGTTGTTGTCGGCCTCGATCAGGGCGTTGCGGAACTCGTTGTGGCCGCGCAGGCGACCATGCTCGAAGGCGTCGGCCTCGACGGTGCCGGCCTGGTAGGGGCTGGTGACCAGGGTCTGGTCGATGCGGTTGCGCAGCACTGCTGTCATGCCTTGCATGAAGGGCTCGCTGTGTTTCTGTTCGCCCCTGAGCAGAGCGATCGACAGTTGGTTGAAGTCCATGTGGTGCTCCTTGTTGTTAGCGGCTGGCACCGGCCAGCACGCGTTGGTTGATTTCGTTGATGCGGTGCTGCGCGGCGCCCATCTCGTTGGCGTGGGCCTGGGCGATCTGCAGCAGCGCGATGGACGGGGCGAAGCGGCCGTTGTCGAGCTTCACGGCCAGGCCTTC
>NZ_FOXK01000028.1 GCF_900115695.1 Ectopseudomonas toyotomiensis | reverse complement strand
GGGGTTGCTGCTATTGGCCAAGGCCAGGCACTTCTTGACCTTATCCAGGGCTTTCTTGCGATCCATGTTCTCTCCAGTGGCTGCTCGTCAGTACCCAGCCACCACGCTGGGCAGACCATCCCCGGCTAGGCCGGGGCGGTTTCGCTCAGTGGACGGACTTTGTCTCGGGGTGGATGTGCTGATGTTGAGCTGCTGCGATGCAATCGGCTAAACGGTTTGTGTCATGCAGCATGGCTAGGCGCAGAGCCTTGGTTAGTTCCAGGGCTTTGCTATCAACGCCCTCAAAGGGCTGTATCCCACTCACCTGGATGTTGATACCGCTGTCGCCTTCGACGACCGTTACAGTGAAGCTGTGCTCGACCATGGAACCCCCTAGCGTTGGCGTTTGAAGGTGATGTGGAAGTCGCGCGCCACCTGACGCGCTTGCTTTTCGCTGATGCCGATTGCCCGCGCGGCGATGCTCGGTGATGCGCCCAGCGCCGCCTGAACCATCAAGCGGGCGGCAATGGAAAGCTCTCGCAACTCCTGGACAATGTCGGTGCGTGGTGCTGCTGCCTGCTCTGGCGAGGCTGCGGGCGCTTCGGCCTCGATCTCCGGCTTGGCCGGGGCCGTGTTCGGCTTCACGGCGGGCTTTGCGCGCACCGGCTCGTCCTCTGGGCGCACGAACAGATGCGCGTAGACCGGCGTTCGGGTTGGGTTGATGACGAAGGTCGGGCTGGTGGCCTGCATCTGGTGGCCTACCTGCTCGATCTGCCCGCCCTTGGCCAGGAACTCTTCGGTAGCCTTGGCAATGTTCAGGCGTTCCTGGTCGTGGTAGGGCGAGCGAATCGGCAGCGGGTCGCGGCTGGCGTCGTGATAGCGCTGCATGTCACGCCCCCATTGCCCGGAAGCCGGGGCCGTTGCGTTCGCCCAACCACTGGATGTAGCGGGCCAGGGCTGCCAGGCCTTCGCGCTCGCTTGGCGCTTCGGGTACACCGGGCACCAGCAGCCGCTCGTTGTCCTTCGCGTGACGGGCGGTCGCCTCAATCACGTCGCGCACCTTCGCTTCCTCGCCCCTGGCGATACCGATAGCCCCGTCCGGCACGCTCGGGCCGAACTGGATCAGGCCACCGGCCCAGCAATAGGCAATGATCTTGCTCATATCAATGCACCCCCGGCGCCGGTTGCAGGGGCTGCTCGGCGGGCAGCGCAATCGCTGCCAGGTCGAGGCTGATCGGGCGGTACTCGTCGGTATCGCCCACGCGCTCGTACAGGCGCAGGTATTCCTTGGAACTGGTCACCTGGCAGGCTTCCCCGATGGCTTTCATCGCGCGTTGCCAGCGTTCGTCTACGATCTCCAGCCGACGTAGCGCCAGCACTCGGGCGGTGCGGATCTCGCCCTTGGTGTCGGTGCGAAATGCATCATTCACCAGGGTGACGACTTCGGGGCGGGCGCCCTCTGTCCACTCAGCCAAGCACTCGTCGATCAAGGCGCGGGCGGCCTGCAGGCGCTCGTCGAAGCTGATGGAGTCCTGTACCGCAATCTGCAGCTTGTAGCGGCCATCGAAGCTGAGCAGCGTGACGTTACCTTTCTTGCCGCCGAACTTTGCGCCGTACTCCTCGAAGCTCATTTCGATGAAAGCGCGCACATCGCCAAATGCGGCGGCTTTAAAGTCCGCCAGTTGGCTGTTCAGCTCGCTGGCCCGGTCGATCAGGTGGCGCACCAGGCGGTCACGCTCGATGTCGATGGGCTTGATCATGCTCTCAGGAATCAGGCGACCCTGGGCGTCTTGCCGGTAGCCGGCGGGGATGGCTTGTTGTGCGGTCATGTTGGGTTCCTCAGTGGATGGTCGTTTGTAGGTCGCGGTAGCTGATGGGGCGGCGCCATTCGAGGGTTACGCCCTCGAACAGCACTGTGATGCGGTCGCTGCCTGCCGAGGCGTGGCGCTGGTAGCCCTCGGTCAGGCGCTTGCCTTGCAGGCGCTCGCCATCCTCCGGGCTGATCACCAGGCGGTTCTCGGTCGGCTTGATTTGCAGCAACCGCACGCCCATGGCCTGCAGGTGGCGGGCGGCGGCGTTGAAGTCGCGCAGGCTGGTGGCCAGCGCGGCGTTCAGGACTTTCAGCGGGCGTTGCTCAGTGGCTGCCATGGCGTTGCTCCTTTGCTGCACAGCGAGGGTTCTGCGGGCAGTGCTGGCAGGCGCGCCAGTGCTGCATCGCATGCGGGTTGTGGGTAGGCGCCGGGCGTTCGCGGTAGGTTTGGCACTGCTCGGCGGTGATCACCTCGCCCAGGGCCACGCAGTCGATGCGGCCAAGGACGTCCATCACCCGGCGCTCCATGCGCTCGGTACTGGGCGACGGGTAGCGGTTCTGCAGCAGCAGCGTCACGGCGGTGCGGCTGACGCCAACGCGCTCGCCGGTCTTGGTGCGGTTACTCTGCTCAACCTCGCGGGCCAGCAGGCTGACCCACAGCGGCGGCTGCTCGCCCCAGGCGGACAGGTCTACTCGGGCGGTCTGGTTCATGGGCGCACCTCCAGCAGCAGCCTGTTCAAGCGTGCGAGCACCTCGACACCCTCGGCCCGCTCGCGGTCATCGGGGTGGAACTGGGCAACAGCGCGGCCTGCTAGCGCCTTGATCGGGCCGATGGCTTCGCACAACTCGGTCAGTTGCTTAACGAGCGTTGCCTTCTCCAGGCGCAGCCCGGCCAGCTCGGATGCATCAAGCTTGGCGCCCTTGGCCCACACAACCGCGTCTAGATTCGGGTCGTAGACCTGCTCATAGCTGGAGCGCTGGTAGATCGGGTGCAGGGGGCCGCTGTATCGCCCTGGCAGCAGGCGGTAGCTGGCAGGGATGCCAGGCGTGCCGCCCGCTCGCACGGTGTACCCAGCCAGGGCCAGCCCCTGCAGGTAGATCCGCGCGCCGTTCTCGCTGATAGGCGCGCCACCGGCCGCAGCCTGACTGGCCGCTTCGGCGGCTGTCAGCTCGCCCAGGATGCGCAGCGCTCGCCAGATGCATTCGACGGCCTCGAGCGGTAGGCGCTCACCTTTCTTGTTCACGCGCGGCGCTTCGGCGCCTTCGTCTCTCACCAGTTCCCAGAGGGCATCGCGGCCCATGACCTTGAGCTTTTCCACGATGCCGGCCTTGGCCAGGCTCAGCAGGTAGCTGCGCGCGGCTTCGTCTTCTTCCTCAGAACAGCGGGCGACGCTGTAGGTGGTGAACTCGGCGCCATCGCGGCCCAGTTCGCGGATGGCTTCCCACATGCGCTGGCGTGGCAGCTTGCCCCCGGTCATGGCCAGGTGAATCGGTTTCTTACCGGAGCGCATTACTTGGCCCCCCGACGCGGCGGCTCGCCGGTAAACCATCCGGCCGTCCAGGTGACCAGGTCGACCTCGCGCAGCCCCTTGGCCGTGCATTCACTGCTGACCCGGTACAGGTTTACCGCTGCGCGGCGCAGGCAACCCTTTACGCTTTTGACCAGGTCGGCCAGCAGGTCGTCAGCGATCTGCAGGTGTGGGTAGCTGTTAGTCGCCAGGCGCTTAACGTCAGCCAGTGTCGCGGCTTGGGCGGGCACCCACTCCAGCACGCGGTTATGCAGGCGCTCCAGCTTGGCCAGGCTGGTGGCCACGTTCTCTTCGCCGATCAGGACAATGGTGCCCTGGCTGGCGTTGTAGATATCGGTCAGCACGTTGGCGGCTGCCTTCTCCAGCAGGTACTGGACGTCATCGACGATCAATGGGCGACCGCTGCGACTGAGCTGCTCGGCCACCTGGTCGACCATCTCGCTCAGGGTGCGCGCCGGGGTGACGGACATCTCGCGCAGCACCGCCAGGAGAAAGGCCTTCTTTGTCCAGGTGTCGCGGCACTCGACGTAGTAGGCGCGGTGCTGGTTGGCCGAGCAGGCTGCGGCCACGGATTTGCCCAGGCCGCTCGGGCCGTACATCACCACCAGGCCCGGTAGCCCCAGGGGACGTTGCATAGCGCGCTCGATGGCGCCGGCCAGCAGGCCGACATTGGTCAACGGGATAATTTTGGAAACGCTCATAGGTGGTTCTCCCCCAGGTCAGGCAGTGGCCTCAGCGGCCGCGAAGTGGTCGTACATGCGTTGAATGGCTTTGAAGCC
>NZ_FOXK01000031.1 GCF_900115695.1 Ectopseudomonas toyotomiensis | reverse complement strand
CTCATAGGTGGTTCTCCCCCAGGTCAGGCAGTGGCCTCAGCGGCCGCGAAGTGGTCGTACATGCGTTGAATGGCTTTGAAGCCAGGGTTGTTCGGGTAGATGGCGTGCCAGTTGGCCTCGGCCTCGCAGAGCGCTTCGCCGCGCTGGCGACGGGCCTCCAGCTCCTGCCACAGGTCGTAGCGGGTCATGTCGTTGTCGGGCACGGTGAAGGTGGGCGCCTGGCGCTCCAGGGTGAGCGCCGCATACTCGCGGGCGTCCTCAAGCTGCTGCTCGGTCAGTTCGGCGCTTAGCGCGGCCTTTGGCACAACATGCAGCTCGACGTCCTGGCCGGTAACGGTCTTGGCCTTCTTGACCAGGCGGGCCAGTTGGCCCTTCTCGCGCTTCTCGGTGGCCTTATCCATCAGGCTCTGCGGCATGGCTGGGCTGGCGTTGCCGCCCAGTACAGCCTCGCCGATCAGCTCGCCGTCGAGGGTGTGCACCCATACGCGGCTGGCGTCGCGGAAGTCGTAGGCCACGCGCACTTCCTGGCCGTGGTAGCCCTCCAGCGCCTGCAGGAAGTAGATGCCGCCAAAGATGCGAACCTCGGCGCGGTTGGTGGTGCGTACCACCTGCGGCCGCACCAGCGCCTCCACCACATGGGCCTCGGCCTTGAGCGGCTCCCAACCGTCGGCCAGCGCCGACTTCCAGGACTCCATCGGGCTTTGGTTGCGCAGCTTGCCGGTCTCGATGTCGCGGATTTTCGGCAGCGCCCGGTGTGGCCGATGATTGTAGGCATCCAGGGCGTTCTGCAGATCCGCGAAGAACGTGTCGAAGGTCGGTATCTGCTTGGGCTGGAGTCCCATGGACAACTGCTGACGCGACAGGCGATGCACGCGGGTGGCGGCTTCCTTGTCCATGTCTTTGCCGATGTAGCTGTCGTAGGTTTTCGACAGGCGCACCAGGATGGTCTTGTGTGGGCGCTCAATCACGCCACGGCCTTGCGAGTTGTAGGGCAGCGAGTGAGTGATGGTGCCGCCCAGGCGGTCGTTGACCTCGTAGACCACGGCGTTATCGAAGCCGCTGCCGTTGTCGACGTACAACACCTTGTACATGCCGACCCGGCTGACGCCGTCGCGCAGGGTATCCAGCGTGGCGATGGTCGACTCGGCCAGGTTGACCGAGAAGCCGACGATACGACGGGTGCCCCAGTCGATGACCATGGTCACCTCGGGCCGGAAAATCTGGCCGGTGAGTGGGTTCATCACCTCCGCGTCGAAGGTATGGCCGTCCGCGATCCAGACGTCGTTGGGCCAGAGCATGTCGGCGGTACGGCGGTGGAACGCCTTGAGCGACTTGATTTCCCGCGCGCCGATGCGCCCCTGTTCCCGCGCTTGCGGCGGCATCTTGGCCAGCATCCGCCGCACCGCATGAATGCTCGGCGCCCCCGGATACTCGGCCTGAAAGGCGGCATAGGCAGCTTCGGCGCTCGGCTTCTGCGGGCGCTGGTAGTGTTTGAGGAACACGGGCGCCCACACCGGCAGGGTCATGTCTGGCTTGCGGCGAATCGGCGCCAGGGCAATCTCGCCATGCTTGCGGAAGTCCGCTAGCCAGCGCTTGATCGTGCGCTCACTCAAGGTGCGGTCAGGGGTCTTGCGGTCGTTGGCACGTTCGACCCGCTCGGCCAGGTACGGGCTGAGCTGACCATCACGCGCCAGGCCGACCAGAGCCAGGATGGCCCGCTGCTGGCTGACCATCTGGCTCATGCGCTCCACCTCACGGATGATCGAAACCCGCGCGCTCATGACGTCGCGTTGATCATCACTAAGGCGTGACGTTGAAATGCCGTCACGCTGCGGTGAAGTAAGCGTGTGTGGGGCGGTCGGCTTCGGCGCCTCGGCAGGTTGCTCGGCCTGCACCATGCGCGCGACCAGAGCGGCCTGGGTTTCGGCGGGCAGGACTGCGAAGCTGTACTCGATGGCCTTGGAGCCCAGGCGTCGCTGGCCTTCCCAGCTCTCGCGCGCAGCAGCAAGGCGTACTCCCTGTACTGTCCCTGGCATCCCCGGCAGCCCGGCCAATTCCTGGGCGGTGAACCACTTACGCATGGTCACCACCTCTATATAGGCGGGGGCTCAGTTCTCGGGTAGCGTGATCGGCGCCAACCAAACCAACACAAACCGAGGGAGCCCCCATGACAGAAGATGAGTACAAGTTGGAGTACGAACGGCAAATGGCCAGCCTGCCGCCGCTTGTAAGGCTGCGCATTGAACAGTTGGCCGAAAGAGCACAAGCGCAGGACATCGTCATTGCATGGCTCCTGGCGCAGGTGCAAAAGATTCCGGGGCTGACTCCAGATCACTCACTTCGCTTCCTGTGCCGGCTGGCAAATGAGGCAGAGGAGTCAGATGCGGATAAACACGCTGAGCTCGTTGGATTAGCCGACGAATTGCGTTCTCTTCTCGCCGGTTATGAGCAGCCTCGATAAGAGCCATGTTGATGACGTCGGGCTTCTCAACCGTTACGGGTGTGTCTTCATCGTCGAGCAGCACCCGCCCGTGATGGGCCAACTCTGAGTCGGTGAATGTGCAGCGACCTGCAGCATCTGCTCCGGGCTGGCCGATCCAGTCGGCGCAGGACAGACGGTTCAACGCCGAATCGCCATAACCGAGGGACGGCAAACGCTCCACGAACTGCGCGCGATACTCCCGGTCAGCAAGCGGGTCGCGAATCACCAGCCAGTCGCCTTGCTTGAGTTCTTCCGGTTTCATGCCTCACCCCCAATTCGACGTTTAAGCTCACGCGCCTGGCGTCCCGCTTCATCGCGGGTACGCTCCAGGCGCCCCAGTTCGGCCAGCAACGCGTCACGCCCATAGGCCACACGGCCACCGCGCTGGGTGACCAGCCAGTTGGTCAGCAGATGGCTCGCACATACCTCTTCAAGCAGCGCCGCTCTATAGAAAGGAAGGTTGTGATCAGTACGGGCAGGGCTGGCCCAGGCATCGAGCATGGCTTTCGATACGTCATCGCCGGACAGGCGCGACATGCAGGTGGCTATCTCGTAGCGGTCAACGGAGGCGCCCTTGAGCATCTCGCCGACAATCTCGCTCACTTGCACCGAGTAATTGCCCTGGCCGGGGATGGCCAGCAGCGGCTGTGGGATCTCGAACAGATCGAAGGTGCGGGTGTCCCGCAATGTTTTTACGCGACTCATGTCTAGTTATCCGTCCCTGTTTTACGGTGCCCAAGGTCACAAGCTGCGTTATGCTTTTGCATACGCGCG
>NZ_FOXK01000034.1 GCF_900115695.1 Ectopseudomonas toyotomiensis | reverse complement strand
TTATATTTTCCCATATAAATATATAATGTCAAGAAAGTCGGAGGAACTTTTTAAATATATTTTCAATGGTTAAGTGTAAATAACCATTATGCAAAACGCACTGAAAAACTTCGTTTTATGATTTGCTTCGCTTCGCTCTTCAAATCTGCGAACTTCGTTCGCTTATTCCAGTGGTTTTAGCCCGTTAGGGCGTGCTCTGCTGCACTCGAAAAAGTTTTCAAGTCTTCTTATAAATACTTAAAAGATACTTAGGACAGTTATTTAAGGTTGTTTTTAAGCCAAAATTTAGGGTCATATATGTATGGCTCTATGATGTTTATATGTATGGCTATATGATAGATATATGTATGACCATATGATGGATATGGGGGTGGCTCTATGATGTGTATATGTATGGCTATATGAAACACTATAATGCTGGGCGGTATATGTAGTGCTGTTCTGTTGACTTATTGAAATTATATGGTTTGATATAACTATATAATCAAATAAGGAGCAATATGACATACATATTTAACAGTTTACAAAGTGAAAAAGAAATATACGCACAAGATGACTTTGTTTCTTTTGCTAAATCAATTCTTCATCTCCCAATATTCCAGTCCGTGACTACTGGAAAGAAAATAAGAAAAGAAATAATCATTGATAGATTTTATGGTTTCCACAATGTGGAAATGCGTTTCTATCCATTATCTGTAAATTTCGATTTTGATGTTTTTTATTATCTGCTCAAAATGAAGTTAAAAAGTGATAGATTGACTTTCACGATTAACTTAAATCATTTTATGAAATTTCATAAAGTGCATCCAAGCAACAAAAAAATTTACATAGAAAAGATACATAAGTCATTGGAGAATATGCTTGATTTCTATCTTGCGTTTAGTTATGGCCCAAAAACATATAAATGCCATTTACTTACACATGTAGAAGAAAATAAAGAAAACAGAGAAGAAATAAAAATTACTTTCAGTAAATTCTTTGAACAGTTTTATGAATATGATGCAAATCTAATCTTTAACATTTGTTTGAGCGACTACAAGAAAATAAAGAGCGATTACGCCAAAATACTTTTTATGTTCTACACAACAAACCAATTCAATAATTCAACATTTAAGTTGAGCGAAATATTGAAAAGACTTCAAGCTGAGAGCCAAGTTAAAAATGAAGTATTGAGAAAAATCAACAAGGCACACCAAGAATTGATAGACCTTAAATTCCTTAAAGCAGTTGAGACGATTAAACCTGAAAAAGAAATTGAAGGTTATAAAGTGTCTTTTCCAAAAAGAAGAGAAGGTTTTTTACCAACGGTTGCAGAAAAACCTAAAAGCAATACTGATGAATCATCTATCTGTGATGAAGAATTACCATTTTAATTAACAACATAAGGACTATATGAGAAATGAAATTAAAGCAATATTAGCAGCAACAATGATGATT
>NZ_FOXK01000035.1 GCF_900115695.1 Ectopseudomonas toyotomiensis | reverse complement strand
CTGATGACGAGCGTTCTTTTAGAATGCGAAGTGGTTGATGCCATGCTTCCAGGAAAAGCTTCTAAGCTTCAGGTAACTAGGAACCGTACCCCAAACCGACACAGGTGGTTAGGTAGAGAATACCAAGGCGCTTGAGAGAACTCGGGTGAAGGAACTAGGCAAAATGGCACCGTAACTTCGGGAGAAGGTGCGCCGGTGAGGGTGAAGTATTTACTACGTAAGCCCATGCCGGTCGAAGATACCAGGCCGCTGCGACTGTTTATTAAAAACACAGCACTCTGCAAACACGAAAGTGGACGTATAGGGTGTGACGCCTGCCCGGTGCCGGAAGGTTAATTGATGGGGTTAGCGCAAGCGAAGCTCTTGATCGAAGCCCCGGTAAACGGCGGCCGTAACTATAACGGTCCTAAGGTAGCGAAATTCCTTGTCGGGTAAGTTCCGACCTGCACGAATGGCGTAACGATGGCGGCGCTGTCTCCACCCGAGACTCAGTGAAATTGAAATCGCTGTGAAGATGCAGTGTATCCGCGGCTAGACGGAAAGACCCCGTGAACCTTTACTATAGCTTTGCACTGGACTTTGAGCTTGCTTGTGTAGGATAGGTGGGAGGCTTTGAAGTGGGGACGCCAGTTCTCATGGAGCCATCCTTGAAATACCACCCTGGCAACCTTGAGGTTCTAACTCTGGTCCGTTATCCGGATCGAGGACAGTGTATGGTGGGTAGTTTGACTGGGGCGGTCTCCTCCCAAAGAGTAACGGAGGAGTACGAAGGTGCGCTCAGACCGGTCGGAAATCGGTCGTAGAGTATAAAGGCAAAAGCGCGCTTGACTGCGAGACAGACACGTCGAGCAGGTACGAAAGTAGGTCTTAGTGATCCGGTGGTTCTGTATGGAAGGGCCATCGCTCAACGGATAAAAGGTACTCCGGGGATAACAGGCTGATACCGCCCAAGAGTTCATATCGACGGCGGTGTTTGGCACCTCGATGTCGGCTCATCACATCCTGGGGCTGAAGCCGGTCCCAAGGGTATGGCTGTTCGCCATTTAAAGTGGTACGCGAGCTGGGTTTAGAACGTCGTGAGACAGTTCGGTCCCTATCTGCCGTGGACGTTTGAGATTTGAGAGGGGCTGACCTTAGTACGAGAGGACCGGGTTGGACGAACCTCTGGTGTTCCGGTTGTCACGCCAGTGGCATTGCCGGGTAGCTATGTTCGGAAAAGATAACCGCTGAAAGCATCTAAGCGGGAAACTTGCCTCAAGATGAGATCTCACTGGAGCCTTGAGCTCCCTGAAGGGCCGTCGAAGACTACGACGTTGATAGGTGGGGTGTGTAAGCGCTGTGAGGCGTTGAGCTAACCCATACTAATTGCCCGTGAGGCTTGACCATATAACACCCAAACAATCTGCCCTCAA
>NZ_FOXK01000038.1 GCF_900115695.1 Ectopseudomonas toyotomiensis | reverse complement strand
ACCACGCACGCCGCCCTGGGCGCGCAGATCGACGACGAGACCACCATCGACGACGTGCGCAAGCTGGCCCGCGCTGCCAAGGATGTGTTGCAGGCCAGCAAGGCCAGCCGCGAGGAGCGCAAGGCGATCGAGCGTGAGGCACGCGAGGCGCTGATCGCGGAACAGGAGCAGCGCCTGGAAGAGATGCGCGGCAGCGATGGTATGAGCGAGCAGCTCGAAGAGCGCATTCGCGGCATTCTGCTGGGGAAAGCCTGATGGCCATGCAAACCACCACGGCCAACCTGGGTAAGGGGCTCACTGCCACCAGCGCGCCGCGCAAGATCGATCTCGCAGAGGAGATGGAGCTACTCGGCGTCGACGTTCCGCAACAGATCGCCGAGGCCCAGCCGGCCAACGAGCCCGTTTTCTTGGGCTACCAGCGCCGTTGGTTCGAGGACGAAAGCCAGATCATGATCGGCGAGAAGTCCCGTCGAACTGGTATCACCTGGGCCGAGGCTGGGCGTAACGTGGTCAAGGCCGCCAAGCCGCGCCGTCGTGGCGGCTGCAACACCTTCTACGTGGGTAGCAAGCAGGAGATGGCGCTGGAGTACATCGCCGCCTGCGCGCTGTTCGCCAAGGCGTTCAACGAGCTGGCCGAGGCCGACGTCTACGAGCAAACCTTCTGGGATGAAGGCAAGAAGGAAGAAATCCTCACCTACATGATCCGCTTCCCGAAAACGGGGCGGAAGATCCAGGCACTGAGCAGCCGGCCGAGCAACCTGCGCGGCCTGCAGGGCGACGTAGTAATCGACGAGGCGGCATTCCATGAGTCGCTGGAAGAGCTGCTGAAGGCCGCCCTGGCGCTGACCATGTGGGGCAACAAGGTGCGCCTGATCAGCACCCACAATGGCGTCGATAACCCGTTTAACACCTACATCCAGGATGCCCGAGAGGGGCGCAAGGACTACAGCGTCCACCGCATTACCTTGGATGATGCGATCGCCGAGGGTCTGTACAAGCGCATCTGCTACGTCACCGGCCAAGAGTGGTCCCCCGAGGCCGAGAAGAAGTGGCGCGACGGCCTGTACAAGAACGCCCCAAACATCGAGTCGGCCGAGGAAGAGTACGGCTGCGTACCGAAGAAATCAGGCGGCACCTACCTGACCCGCGTGTT
>NZ_FOXK01000036.1 GCF_900115695.1 Ectopseudomonas toyotomiensis | reverse complement strand
GCCTGGGCAGTACTCGCGCCTGGAATAACAGCCCAACCGAACGAATCAATCCCGACCGTAATATATGGGTTACTAACACCACCCAGCGTTGGTAGGACGCGTTGTGCAGAGAGCAGGGCCATTTTTATGGCCCCTCATACCGTACTGCCCAGGCAAAGGTGCCCGAGTGAAAGCCCCGGTTAACTCCATTGCGCGCCAGTATGTTCTTCACATACCCAGGAAAGATTTTCCAGCGATCGCCGCCAATGTCGACTACTTGACCAGGGTCATAGTTGTCATTCCGGGTCCATCTGGCGTTGAGCAGCTCAGCAGTCAGGGAGTTCTTGTTAGGAGTGCGCTGCTGAAACACCCGAATCGGAAGTAATACGGCTTCGCTGTTCCACGAATTGGGCAGCAGCCCAATCAGCGGGGCTGCTGCACTCACACCGACAGCGCTCGCGTTTGCGTTCGTCGCTGGCAACCAACCCATACCATCCAAGTCGGCATGAAGCCACCAGTTGTCGTTGGCGCCGGAACTGAGTGACCCACGGATTGTCCCCCAGAAGGGCATTGGCGTGGCGGTGATATAACCGCTTGAACCACCGGACGTTGCGTCTATCGTAAAGCCAACATTGGGTGGTGTATTCCCTTGAGTGGCCATCACCCAGTTACCGGTACCAGGTAACCCCTGAGCAGTCGATTTGCCAAAACCGCAGAACTGGAAACGATCAACAGAATAGTTAATCACCATGTATACCTCGGCCTCGAATACGAACACGTCGTACGAAACCGGGTACGTCATCGCATCGGCAATCATCGGGCCCATGCGAACAACGCCGGGGGCGGCACCTCCACTCGCAGAGGTCCGTCCAAGCAGCTCCAGATATCCGTCTTGCACGCGCAATCGCACGAAGACGCCATCCTTACTCAGAACCTCCGCAAAGGAATCCCAGCTCCAGCCATCAGCCGTGCACGCGGAGACCAAGGCGGTGCGTACAGCAGCCATATCGACGGCAGATCCGCTGTAATAAGCCATCAGTTGTCGAGCCTCAGTGCGTAGTAATCGGTGAAGCCATTGCGGGCGACGTCCTGGATCACCACGTAGTCGTGACTGTCCAGGGTGAATGTGTTCTCAACGGCATTGTTGAAGCCGCTGATATAGAAGATCCCGTCCAGGGCGCCCCAGAGGTTATTGACGTTGTCGTGCAGCTCGATCGGCAGAGGGTGATACACGTCGCCGGTATCGCGGATCTGGTTGGTGCCGGCGATCTGCGCATTGCCCCACGGGTAGCAGTAAGCGTTCAGCCAGTTGTCATTGCTGCGCAG
>NZ_FOXK01000037.1 GCF_900115695.1 Ectopseudomonas toyotomiensis | reverse complement strand
CCGTTGCTTGGTATCGACTTTGCCGCTCACGGTTCTCGCGGGCGGCTGTCAGCTGCTCAACCAGCTCTCGCATCGTCCGCTGGGCATGTGGCTCATACGGAGCGCCTTGCCAGTCAGCAACCAGCATCGAGCGCTCCAGCGGAGCCGGGTCAACGCCCTGCAGCTCCAGCTGCGCAGCCAGGTAAAGCCAGCACCGCGCAAGCGCCTGAAGCTGCCCCTCAACCTGCAGTAACCGAACCTCTTCCATCGGGTGACTCCCCATGCCTGTGAATGTACCCCAACAGGCTGGCCTTTTGGTAACAGCATTGCCAATGGGCAAAAAGCCTATTTGTTTGCACGCCGCCTCCAACCACGCCGGGAGGGCCTTCCAATGACGCGCCGCTCTTGGAAGAACGCCCAGCCCAGCAGCATCCGCCAGGCCATGGAGTGGTCGCTGGACTTCGCCAAGGAGCGGCACAACCTCAGCGTCGAGCGCATTGCTGAGCGCATGGGCCAGGCCAACCACTGGGCCCTCTACAAGTGGCTAACAGAAGGGCGCATGCCTGCCGTGCTGATCCCGGCCTTCGAGCATGCCTGCGGCATCGCCCTGGTCAGCCGCTGGCTGGCCTCCACCAGCGGCAAGCTGCTGATCGACATTCCGTCCGGCCGCACCTGCACCGCCCAGGACGTAAACGAGCTGCAGGCCGTACTCAACGCCACCACCGGCGCCCTGATCGCCTTCTACCAGGGCCAGGTCGATGCCGACGCTGCCCAGGCAGCGCTGCAGGCCGGCCTCACCAGCCTGGCCTGGCACCGCACCAACGTGCAGCAGCACGCCAACCCGCAACTGGACCTAGGAGAGCAGGCATGAACGCCGTAGAGCTGGCTCAGGTGATGGACATGCACGAAGCCCTGGAGCCGTTCGCCGGCTTCACCGACTGGTGGTGTGGCTCGCGCCAGAAGCTGTTTGCAGAGCGCGCCATGGCGCTGGGCAAGCCCCTGCGCGACCTCACCGTTGGCGAGCTGCAGGACATCGCAGCCGAGGTGAGCGCCGAGATGAAACCGTTCTACACCTCCACCGGAGCCCAAGCATGACCACCCCACGCACCTCCGATAGCGGCGCGCGAATCCTGCGCGTGCTCAAGGCCCTCAAGGGCTACAGCCTCACCGGCATCAGCAACGGCGAGCTGGCCAAGGGGCTCGGCGAGAGCCCGGCCAACATCAACCGCGCCATCAACACCCTGATCGCCGAAGGCCTGGCCGTGAAGCTCGACAACGGCCGCTTCGCCCCGTCCATCGCGCTGCTGCAGAT
>NZ_FOXK01000040.1 GCF_900115695.1 Ectopseudomonas toyotomiensis | reverse complement strand
AATCATCATTGTTGCTGCTAATATTGCTTTAATTTCATTTCTCATATAGTCCTTATGTTGTTAATTAAAATGGTAATTCTTCATCACAGATAGATAATTCATCAGTATTGCTTTTAGGTTTTTCTGCTACTGCTGGCAAAAACCCTTTTCTTACTTTTTCAAACTCAACCAAATAACCAGTTAATTCTCTACCTTCCTTGATAGGCTCAACAGATTTCAAGAACTCTATTTTAATTAGTTCTTCGTGAGCTTTCTTTATATACTCATATGTTTTTGTCTTTGTTGAAAAATTGCTTTGCAATCTATCTAATATGTCGGAAATCTTAAATCTAACGCTATCAGCGTAGTGATTAGTTAGATAGAACATATATAGAACCCTTGCATAATCCCCTTCAATTTCTTTGAACTTATCGAACTTAAAATTAAAGATTAGGTCAGTGTCGTGTTTGTAAAAATTCTCAAATTCTTTATTGAATGTAATGACTGTATTTTCTTTATCGTTAGCATCTTCAACGATATTATTCAGCAAATGACACTTGTAAGTAATAGAGTCATATCTAAATTCAAGATAAAATTTCATCATATTCTTTAATGACTTTCTTAACTTCTCTATATACACCTTTTTATTGCTTGGGTGGACTTTATGAAATTTCATAAAGTGCTTCATATTTATTGTGAATGTGAGTTTGTCTGACTTCAATTTCTTTTGAAGAATGTAATAGAAAACATCAAAATCGAAATTCACAGACAAAGGTATAAAGTCCATTTCAACATCTTCATAAGAATAGAATTTGTCTATTTTTATAGTTACCCTTTCTTTCTTTGAATTCTTTACAGATTGAAAAATTGGAAGATGAAGGATTGATTTTGCAAAAGTCATATACTTGTCTTGTGCATAAATACTTTTTGAAGTTTGAAATTGATTAAATATTAAATCCATATGGCATCCTTTTATTGATTATATAGATATATCAAACCATATATTTTATATAAGTCAATAGAACTACGCGGGGAGTATTCGAATAGCACTATAATGCTACATATTACGCGGGGAGTATTTTACATATAATGCGGGGAGTATTTACATATTACGCGGGGAGTATT